>JAIXWF010000008.1 GCA_027482185.1 Opitutaceae bacterium
ACTCCGAACTCCGAACTCCGAACTCCGAACTCCGAACTCCGAACTCCGAACTCCGAACTCCGAACTCCGAACTCCGAACTCCGAACTCCGAACCGCGCGCCCTCCGCGCGCTAGGCCGGCATCCACGCCCCGACGCCGACCACTTCCTCGGCCTCGACCTTCTCGTCCGGCAATTCGTTCAGCGGCGCGAAGCGCTCCGACGTGAAGCCGAGTTCCTGTTCGCCTTGGTGGAAGGGATCGGGCGGGTTGCGCAATTCCTCGAGCAGCAGGCCGACCGTCGCCGTATCCCCGCCCTTCACGATCTTTTCCCGCCCGAGGAAGACCTCGCGGATGGTATAGATGGTGTCCTTTACCGGCAGCTGCTTGTACAGCGTGCGGATAGTGGGCGAAAACGTATCGTTGATGCAGACGACCTTCTGACCTTTGACCATGGTCCGGAGGAAATCGGAAAAACGGAAATTTGGGAAAGCGGAAAACGCACTCCGGGAAGATTGCGGATTTCGGATTGCGAATCGCGGATTTCGCGAATCGCCACTCTCAGCTCTCAGCTCTCAGCTCTCAGCTCTCAGCTCTCAGCTCTCAGCTCTCAGCTCTCAGCTCTCAGCTCTCAGCTCTCAGCTCTCCCACTTTCCCACTTTCCCGCTTTTCCGCTTTTCCGCTTTTCCGGTCTCCGGTCTCCGCATTCCGGTTCCCCCCCCCGCCCCCCCGATGTCCTTCCGCCCGCGCCTGCTCCTGTGCCTCGCCCTCGGCGCCGCCTGCCTCCGCGCCGCCGTCCCCGACCCGCGCCATCTGTCCAACGGCCACCTCATCCCGAGCGAGGGGTATGCCGACCAACCCTATGTCGTCCGCACCGACGACGGCGCCTGGCTTTGCGTCATGACCACCGGCACCGGCGTCGAAGGCGCCAAGGGCCAGCACGTCGTCTCCCGCCGCAGCCTCGACCGCGGCAAGACTTGGGAAAACGCCGTCGACCTCGAACCCGCCGCCGGCCCCGAGGCCTCCTACGCCGTCCTCCTCAAAGTCCCCGGCGGCCGCATCTACGCCTTCTACAACCACAACACCGACCGCGTCCCCGAGGTGAAACGCGAGGACGGCGGCGTCTACAAACGCGTCGATTCCCTCGGTCACTACGTCTTCAAATACTCCGACGACCACGGCCGCTCCTGGTCCGCCCAACGCCACGAAATCCCGGTCCGTGAATTCGACGTCGACCGCGCCAATATCTACGGCGGCCGGATCCGTTTCTTCTGGAACGTCGGCCGGCCCCTCGTGCTCGGCGACGCCGTCCTCTGCGTCCTCCACAAGGTCGGCGCCATGGGTCCCGGCTTCTTCGCCCAATCCGAAGGCGCCTTCCTCCGCAGTTCGAATATCCTCACGGAACGCGACCCGACCCGCCTCGTCTGGGAAACGCTGCCCGCCGGCACCGTCGGCCTCCGCACTCCCGCCGGCGGCGGCCGCGTCGCCGAGGAACAAAGCGTCGTGGCCCTCTCCGACGGCTCCCTCTTCTGCATCTACCGTACCGTCGACGGCTGGCCCGCCCAAGCCTACAGCCGCGACGGCGGCCGCACCTGGTCGGATCCCGCGTGGGCCACCTACGCGCCCGGCGGCCCGCGGTTCAAACACCCGCGCGCCGCCAACTTCGTCTGGCGCTGCGCCAACGGCCGCTACCTGTATTGGTTCCACAACCACGGCGGCCCCGCCATCGCCCGCAAAGCCGCCGACCTCACCGGCCGCTCCGGCAGCCCCTACGACGACCGCAACCCCGCCTGGCTCGCCGCCGGCGTCGAACGCGACGGCCCCGACGGCAAGATGATCCACTGGTCGCAACCGGAAATCGCGCTCTACGACGACGACCGCTTCGTCCGCCTGAGCTACCCGGACCTGATCGAGGAAGACGGAAGATTCTACCTCACCGAAACGCAGAAAAACCTCGGCCGCGTCCACGAAGTACCCGCCGATCTCGTCGCCGGCCTCTTCGCCCAATTCGAAAACCGCCGCGTCGCCGCCGCCAACCTCGCCCTCGATCTCCGCGGCCCCGCTTTGCCGCCGGAGGCCAAGCTGCCCCGCCTCCCCGCCTTCCTCGTCCGCGACAACGCGCGCCCCGATCACGGCACCAAGGACCTGCGCACCGGCTTCAGCCTCGATTTCTGGCTGTCCGCCGACGCCGTCCCCGCCGGCACCGTCCTCCTCGACAACCGCAACGCCGCCGGCGAGGGCTTCGCCGTCGCCGCCACCGCCGCCGGCACCCTGCGCCTCACGCTCCACGACGGCCGCGAGGAATCTTCCTGGGAATGCGACCGCGGGCTCCTGCCCCCCGGCCGGCCCCATCACGTGGTCGTCACCGTCGACGGCGGACCCAAAATCATCACGTTCGTGATCGACGGCGTCCTCGCCGACGGCGGCGACGAACGCCAATTCGGCTGGGGCCGCTTCAGCCCCGCACTCCGTTCCGTCCAAGGCGCCGAGACCCTGAGGATCGCGCCCGCCGTCCGCCGTCTCCGCGTCTACACCCGCGCCCTCCGCACCAGCGAAGCCGTCGGCAACCACCGCGCCGACGCCGAAAATCCCCCGCGCTGAAGGCGCCCGGCGCGCCGTCTACGCGCCTTCTTGTTCCGAGGTTTTTCTCTTCGGATCTCCGGTTTCCGGTCTCAGCCCTCCGGTCTTGAAGCACTCCGCGATCCGAAATCCGCCATCCGCACTCTATTCAAAAGCCTCCGCCTGCTTCGAATACTGCTTCTCCAGGCTGCCGCACACCAACTCGCAGAGCTTGTAGATCGAGGGGTCGCTGATCGCGTAGAACACCTGCAGCCCTTCCTTCCGCCGCGACAGCACGTGCGCCTGCGTCAGCGTCTGCAGGTGCCGCGACACGTTCGCCTGCGTGCCGCCCGTCTCCTCCGCCAGCGCGTTCACGTGCTTCTCCCCCTCGAACAAGGCCTGGATCAGCCGCAGCCGCATCGGCTCCGCCAACACCGCGAAACGCCGCGCCACCAACTCGAGCGCCGCGTCGGACAAAGGGACCTTTTTCGCCATGCCGGAAGAAAAACAGAGACTTGACATGTCGGCAACTATATGCGTATATGCTCATATTAAGTCAATCCTTCCCCCATGAAAACCGATTCCCTCATCCGCCTCCTCGCCGGTACCGTCACCCTCGCCGGCACCGCCCTCGCCCACTTTGTCCACCCGGCCTGGCTCCTCCTGCCGGCTTTCGCCGGCTTCAACCTCATCCAGTCCGTCTTCACCGGCTTCTGCCCGCCCACCTTGATCCTCCGCAAGCTCGGCTGGGTCGACGCCGACGATGTCATCCATTGGGGCGGCCGCCGGGATGCCGCCTGAGCCGAACCCCTGCGGCGGGGAGCAAGGCCGAACCGTCTCCGCGACCCGCCCCATGGCAAAGTCCTGTGCCCTCGGATGGATCGAGCTCCCGATCCTCCACTTTCAACTCTCACCGGCATGATCCCGCCTGATCCCATGCGCTTCCGCCTCCGCCTGCTCGCCGTCGGCCTCGCCGTCGCCGCCACCCTCGGCGCCTGTCGGCGCCCGGATCCCGCCCAGCCCGCGGGCATCGCCGGTCCGGCCGTCCGCGTCGAACTCGCCCCGGTCGCCGTCGTCACCGCACCCGCCGCCCTCGCCACCACCGGCACCGTCCGCGCCGTCCGCCGCGCCACCCTCGCCGCCCGCGTCGCCGGCACGGTCGCCACCCTCCCCGTCACCCTCGGCGCCGCCGTCCCGGCCGGCGCCGTTCTCCTCACCATCTCCGCCGACGAAACCGTCGCCCGCGTCACCCAAACCCGCGCCCTGCTCGCCCAGGTGGAACGCGAACTCGACCGCGAACGCCGCCTCCTCGCCTCCGGCGCCGGCACCCGCGAGGTCGTCCGCACCCTCGAGGACCGCCTCGCCCAGACCCGCGCCGCCCTCGCCGAAATCGAAACCCTCGCCGCCTACGCCGTCGTCCGCGCCCCCTTCGCCGGCACCATCGCCCGCAAACACGTCGAAGTCGGCGATTTCGCCGCTCCCGGCGCCCCGCTCCTCCAACTCGAGGGCACCGCCGATTTCGAAATCGAAGTCGGCCTCCCCGAGTCCGCCGGCTCCGCCTTGGCCCTCGGCACTTCCCTCGCAGTCGAGATTCCCGCCGTCGGCCTCGCCTTCACCGCCCCCGTCGCGGAACTGTCCTCGGCCGCCGATCCCGCCGTCCGCCAGCTGCTCGCCAAACTCGCCGTCCCGCCCGGCACCGCCGTCCGGCCCGGCCAA
The DNA here is from genome assembly GCA_027482185.1 of Opitutaceae bacterium. Lineage (GTDB taxonomy): Bacteria > Verrucomicrobiota > Verrucomicrobiia > Opitutales > Opitutaceae > ER46. The sequence goes on from JAIXWF010000008.1 coordinate 4,252, forward strand.
TTCGCCCGCGTGACGTTTCCCGGCGCCCCGGCCACCTCCCTGCGCGTGCCCGCGTCGGCCGTCTCCGTGCACGGCCAGATGGAACGTGTCTTCGTCGTCGGCCCCGGGCCGCGCGCCGAACTCCGGCTCGTGAAGACCGGCGCCCGTCACGGCGACTTGATCGAGATCGCCGCCGGCCTCGATTCCGCCGATCGCGTCATCGTCAACCCGCCCGCCACGCTCCGCGACGGCCAGCCGGTCGCCGTTGCCCCATGAACGTGCCCGCGCCCGCCGCGCCCGCGCCCGGTTTCGCCGGCCGCCTCGCCGGTCTCTTCGCCACCTCGAAGCTGACGCCGATCGCCGTCCTCGCCTCGATTCTCCTCGGTCTTTTCGCCGTCGTCATGCTCCCCCGCGAGGAGGAGCCCCAGATCAAGGTGCCGATGGTCGACCTCTTCGTCGGCCTGCCCGGCGCCACCGCCGTCGAAGTCGAAAACCGCCTCACCCGCCCGCTGGAAAAGCTCCTTTGGGAGATTCCGGGCGTCGAATATCTCTACTCCACCACCGGCCCCGGCTCCGCCCTCGTCATCGTCCGCTTCAAGGTCGGCACCCCGCTCGAAGACGCCCTCGTCCGGCTGAACCTGAAACTGCAGGCCAACGTCGACCGCATCCCCGTCGGCTCCACCCCGCCGCTCGTCAAACCGCGCACGATCGACGATGTCCCCGTCCTCGCCCTCACCCTCCACAGCGCCACCCGCAGCCACCTCGAACTCCGCCGCCTCGCCGCCCAGGTCGACGACACCGTCAAGGCCGTCCCCGAAGTCGCCGAAACCGTCCTCATCGGCGGCACCCGCCGCGCCGTCCGCATCGCCCTCGATCCCGCCGCCCTCGCCGCCCGCCGGCTCTCGCCCGCGGACCTGATCCCCGTCCTGCAACAGGCCAACCGGCCCCTCCACGCCGGTTCCCGTCCCTTCGCCAACTCAGAGGTGCTGCTCGAAACCGGCACGTTTCTCCGCGATGCCGCCGATATCGGCGCCCTCGTCGTCGGCGTCGCCGCCGGCCGGCCCGTCTACCTGCGCGACGTCGCCGCCGTCGCCGATACCGCCGCCGAACCCGCCGACTACGTCCTCCACGGCCGCGGCGGCCCCGCGGCCCCGGCCGGCGTCGAGGCCGCCGTCACCCTCAGCATCGCAAAGCGGCCCGGCGCCAACGCCATCGATGTCGTCGAGCAGGTTCTCGCCCGCGTCGCCGGCCTCCGCGGCTCCCTCCTGCCCGCCGATGTCGCCGTCGCCGTCACCCGCGACTACGGCCACACCGCCGCCGAGAAAAGCAACGAACTCCTCCTCCACATGGGCATCGCCGTCTTCGGCGTCGCCCTGCTCATCCTGCTCTTTCTCGGCTGGCGCGAATCGCTCGTCGTCCTCCTCGCGATCCCGTCGACCCTGGCGCTCACGCTGCTCGTGTTCTACCTTTACGGATACACGCTCAACCGCATCACGCTCTTCGCGCTGATCTTCTCCATCGGCATCCTCGTGGACGACGCGATCGTCGTGGTGGAAAACATCGTCCGCCATCTCCGCCTGCCCGGCGCGGCGCGGAAACCCCTCGCGCAGGTCGCGCTCGAGGCCGTCGACGAAGTCGGCAATCCCACCCTCCTCGCCACCTGGGCCGTCATCGCCGCCATCCTCCCGATGGCCTTCGTCGGCGGCCTGATGGGCCCCTACATGCGGCCGATCCCGATCGGCTCGACCGCCGCGATGCTCTTCTCGATCGCGATCGCGTTCACCGTCACGCCCTGGGCCGCCATCCGCGTGCTCCGCCGCCGCACCGCCGCCCTCGCCGGTCCCGCCGCCGTCGACGACGGCCACGACCATCCCCCGTCCGACTGGTTCACGCGGCTCTACTACCGCATCATGGGCCCCTTGCTGGACCGCCCGCGCTGGCGCTGGACGTTCCTCGCCGCCATCGGCGGCCTCCTCCTCGCCGCCGTCGGCTTCGTGCTCACCGGCGCCGTCACGATCAAGATGCTGCCCTTCGACAACAAATCGGAGTTCCAGATCGTCCTCAACACCCCCGAGGGCACCACGCTCGAACAGACCGCCCGCATCGCCCGCGAAATGGCCGACGCCGTGCGCACCGCCCCCGAAGTCCGCGATTTCCAGATCTACGCCGGCACCGCCGCCCCGTTCAATTTCAACGGCCTCGTCCGCCATTCCTACCTGCGCCGCGGCCCCAATGTCGCCGACATCCAGGTCAACCTCGTCGAGAAATCCCTCCGCGCCGACCAAAGCCACGCCGTCGCCGTCCGTCTCCGCCCCCTCGTCGCCGCCATCGCGAAGAAATACGGCGCCGCCGTCGCCGTGTCCGAGGTGCCGCCCGGCCCGCCCGTGCTCCAGTCGCTCGTCGCCGAAATCTACGGCCCCGACGACAATCTCCGCCTCGCCCTTGCCCGCGAGGTCCGCGGCATCATGGAACGCACGCCGGGCGTCGTCGACCTCGACTGGTTCGTCGAGGACGAACAGCCCAAGGTCCGCTACGTCGTCGACCGCGCCAAGGCCGCCCTCCACGGCGTGAGCGAAGCCGCCATCGCCCGCACCCTCGCCCTCGCCGCCCAAGGCAGCACCGTCGATCTCTTTCACGCCCCGGCCGAACGCGAGGACGTGCCCATCGTGCTCGAACTGCCCGCCGCGGCCCGCGCCCAACCCGAGTCGCTCCTCGCCCTCCAGGTCCGCGCCGACCTCCTGCCCGCCGCCCTCGACGCCGCCGCCCCGCTCGTGCCGCTCTCCGAACTCGTTCGCCTCGAACGCACCGCCGGCGAACGCCTGCGCTACCGCAAAAATCTCCGGCCCGTCACCTACGTCACCGCCGATGTCGCCGGCGCCGTCGAAAGTCCCGCCTACGCGCTCTTCGGCATCGACCGCGCCGTCCGCGCCCTCGACGCCCGCCGCTTCGGCGCCCCCGATTCCGCCCTCCCGATCTATCACCTCGAGGTCCCGCCCGACGGCCAGGTCCCGGCCCTCAAATGGGACGGCGAATGGCACATCACCCTCGAGGTCTTCCGCGACCTCGGCCTCGCCTTCGCCGCCGTGCTCGTGCTTATCGCCATGCTCATGGTCGGCTGGTTCCGCAGCTACGTCACCCCGCTCGTCGTGATGGCCGCGATCCCGTTTTCCCTCATCGGCATTCTGCCCGCCCACTGGGCCCTCGGCGCGTTCTTCACCGCCACGTCGATGATCGGCTTCATGGCCGGCGCCGGGATCGTGGTCCGGAATTCCATCATCCTCGTCGACTTCATCGAACTCCGCCGCAGCCACGGGCTCCCGCTCCGCGACGCCGTCATCGAGGCCGGCGCCGTGCGCTTCCGCCCGATGCTCCTCACCGCCCTCGCCGTCGTCGTCGGCGCCGGCGTCATCCTCGCGGATCCCATCTTCCAGGGCCTCGCGATCAGCCTGATGTTCGGGGAAATCGCCTCGCTGCTCATCAGCCGCCTCGCCGTGCCCGTGCTCTACTTCATGACCAACCGCGACCCCGCCGCCGCATGAAATTCACGCAAATCCTCAAAGCCATGTTCACTCCCGCCATCCGCCTCCCCGCCGCCGAATGCTTCGCCCGCGTCGGCAAAGGCGCCGCCGTCCTCGTCGATGTCCGCGAACCCTCCGAGTGGACCGACGGCGTCGCCGACCTCGCCGCCCTCCTCCCCCTGAGCAACCTCAACGGCGACCGCAAACTCTGGGATCCTTTCCTCGCCGCGCAACGCACCGCCGGCCGCGAGATCCTCGTCTACTGCGCCGCCGGCGGCCGCTCCGCCCTCGTCGCCAAAGCCCTCGCCGCCGAAGGCTACCGCGTCGCCAACGTCGGCAGCCTCAAGGAATGGTCCGCCGCCGGCTGGAAAATCGTCCCGCCCGCCCCCTGACCTCCGCTCGATTTACGAATTGGGAATTACGAATTACGAACTCCGCCTTCTGGCTTTCGGTATCCATTTTCCGAATTCCGTTTTCCCCCGTTTCTCAGTTTTCCGCTTTCCCGATTTTCTTCTTTTCCTCCGCCCCATGTCCTTCCTCCGCCGCCCCCGTTGGAACCCCTACGCCGTCGGCGCCGCCATCGGCGTCCTGAGTTGGACGGTCTTCGCCCTCGTCGACAAACCGCTCGGCGTCACCACCGCGCTCACCGGTCTCGCCGGCGCCTGCGCCGCGCCGTTCGTCGGGGCCGACACCGTCGCCGCCAACGCCTACTTCAAGCAGCACGTCTTCAAGGCCGACTACGGCCTGCTCTTCCTCGGCGGCATCGCCCTCGGCGCCCTGCTTTCCGCCGCGCTCTCCGGCTCGCTCCGCGCCGAAGCCGTGCCCGCCGTCTGGCGCGAACGCTTCGGCCCTTCCGTCGCCAAACGCTTCGCCGCCGCCTTCGTCGGCGGGGTGCTCGCGATGTTCGGCGCCCGCCTCGCCGACGGTTGCACCAGCGGCAACGGCATCAGCGGCAGTCTCCAGCTCGCCGTCGGCGGCTGGACCTTCTTCCTCACCCTCTTCGCCAGCGGCCTCGTCACCGCCGCCGTCCTCTTCGGCCTCCCCCGCTCCCCCAAGGCCTGACGCCGCCCGTTTCCCACTTTTCCAATCTTCCGCTTTCCCAATTTTCCGATGCTCCTCGCCGCCGTCACCCCTCCCGTCACCGGTCCCGCCGCCCTCGTCGCCGCCGTCGTGCTCGGCGCCGTCTTCGGCGTGCTGCTCCACCGCGGCGGCGTCGCCAGCTACGACGTCATCGTGAACCAATTCCGTTTCCGCGATTTCACGGTCCTCAAGATCATGTTCACCGCGATCATTGTCGGCGGCCTCGGCGTGCTCGCCCTCAACTCCGCCGGCCTCGCCAACTACCACATCAAGGCGACCAACCTCCTCGGCGTCGTCCTCGGCGCCGGCATCTTCGGCGTCGGCATGGTGCTCTACGGCTATTGCCCCGGCACCGGCATCGCCGCCGCGGCCTCGGGCAGTCTGCACGGCCTCGTCGGCCTGGCCGGCCTGCTTGTCGGCGGCACGCTCTACGCCTTCAGCTACCCGTGGATCGCGCAAACGATTCTGCCCGTCGGCGCCCTCGGCAAAGTCCGCCTCCCTGATGTCACCGGCATTCCCGCCCCCGTCTGGTTCGGCCTCCTCGTCGCTATCGCCGCCGTCGTCTTCACGCTCATCGAAAAAGCCGAACGCCGCGCCGCCAAGTAACCCTCGCCCCTCGGATCGGTCCCCCGCCGCCCCAAAAAAACTCCGAACCCCAAACCCTATATAAACCTATATGAAACCCAACGTCGGCGGCCTCGACCGCACCCTCCGCATCGTCATCGGCCTGGCCATCCTCGGCACCGGCCTCTTCTTGAAATCCTGGTGGGGCCTCGTCGGCCTCGGCCCCCTCCTCACCGCCGCCCTCGGCTGGTGCCCCGCGTACCTCCCCTTCGGCCTGAGCACCTGCGCCAAACCGGACAAATCGTAGACGCGCGGCGCGAAACCCGCTTCGCTCTCCGCATGCCCCGTCGCCCCTTCGCCGGCCTCGCCCTTTCGCTCCTCCCGCTGGCGGTCTTCGCCGCCAAAGCCCCGCCCCCTTCGTCGTACGGCCCGGGGCAATTGCCCGCCGCGGGCTCCGCGTCGGAGGCCAACCCCAAGGCAGCCAAACCCGCCCCCGGCCCCAAAGCCCCGGCCGCCGCCGCGCCGGCCAAGCCGTCCGGCCCGCCGAAGATCGAGTTCGTCGATCCCGCCTCGCCCATGGTGTCCGCCCTGAAACGCCACGGCGAAACCGCCGCCGGTGTCGTTTCCAAACGCCTGCTCGACGCCCTCAACGCCGCCCTTGCCTCCGGCGGACCCGTCGCCGCCGTCGAAGTGTGCCAGACGAAGGCCCCGGCCCTGACTGCCGAGAAGCTGCCCAACCGCTCCCCGGTCACGGCGGTGAAACGCACCAGCCTTCGCCTCCGCAATCCGGCCAACGCGCCCGACGACGCCGAGCGCGCCGCCCTCGACCGCGTCGCCGCCGCCGTCGCCAAGGGCGAACCGCCGCCGGCCGTGCTCGTCCAGCGTATCCAGACTTCCGACACCGCGAAACCCGAATGGCGCGTTTACAAGCCCATCGTCGCCCAACCCGCCTGCCTCGTCTGCCACGGCGACCCCGCCGCCCAGCCCCCGGGTCTGCGCGCCGCCTTGCAGCAGCGCTACCCCGCCGACGCCGCCACCGGCTACGCCGCCGGCGAATGGCGCGGTCTCCTGCGGCTCACGGTCACGCCCTGACTCGGCCGCGGCCCAGGCCGGCCCAGGCTGGATCTGCTACCCCCTATTCGGGCCCGTAAACACATTCCCGCCCGCCGCTTCCGGCCTCAGGGGCGCCGGCGGTGTGCCGATGACTCCCACGATCTCACGCCGCCATGACCGAGACCGTCGCACCGCCGCCCAACCAAGCCGCCACCCCCTGCGGGCCCGACTGCGTCTGGGCCCAGACCCTGCGGGCCTCCGAGCCCGGCTGGTTCTGGTGCGCCCGCCCCGAAGCCAAGGCCTGCATCGCCCGCGAGGATCAGCCCTGCCGGAACTACCGGTCCGCCGCGCGCCTGCCCGGCGCCCGCTGAGCCGGCGACCCGGCCGGGGCGTTCAGCGTTCAGCTTTCAGCTGTCGGCACATCGTATCGGGTCGGGGATTGCGGAGGGGAGCCTTCCTCGCTCCCCGCCAGCCCACCTTCAGCTTGCCACTCCGAGCATCAAGCTGACGGCTGATCGCTGACTGCTGATCGCTTTCAGCTTACCGCTTTAAGCTTTGCGCCTACAGCTCATATCCTCCCCGCCATGAATCCGTCCTACGACTCCGGCTTCTGGAATCAGCGCTACGGCCAAACCGACTACGTCTTCGGCACCGCCCCCAACGATTTCCTCGCCGCCGTCGCCCCCGCGCTCCCGCCCGGCCCTGTGCTCTGTCTCGCCGAAGGCGAAGGCCGCAACGCCGTCTTCCTTGCCGCCCGCGGCCACGCCGTCACCGCCGTCGACCAATCCGCCGTCGGCCTCGCCAAGGCCTCCGCCCTCGCCGCCGCCCGCGGCGTCCCGCTCGCGACCGTCTGCGCCGACCTTGCGGCGTATCCGATTTCCCCCGACACCTGGGCCGCCGTCGTCGTCATCTTCCTGCACCTGCCGCCGCCGCTGCGCCGCACCGTGCTCGGCCGGGCCGCCGCCGGCCTGCGCCCCGGCGGGGCCCTCGTGATCGAGGTCTACACGCCGGCCCAACTCGGCCGCGGCACCGGCGGCCCGCGCGACGTCTCGCTGCTCGTCACACTCGCCGATCTCCGCGCCGAATTGCCGGATTTGGTTTTCGAAATCGGCCGCGAACTCGAACGCCCCGTCGTCGAGGGCACCGGCCACACCGGCCCCGCCGCCGTCGTCCAGGTCCTCGCCCGCCGCCCGCCGGCCTGATGGACATGTACCGGATCCCCCCTGAAAACGCCGTAACCACCGAGGCACGGAGAACACTGAGGCAAACCCGTTGAAACTTCTGGAGTTGGGCTCACCTGAGGGGTGAACCGGTCGTTCGAGCTACCTTTGCCTCCATCTCCTTTCCTCTGGGTGCTCTGTGCCTCTGTGGTGAAGAATTGAACTGCGGAATTTGGGCTCACCCGCCCCCGATTCATCCACTCGCCCGAAACCGCGCGGCCACCCGGTCCGATTGCGGCGGTTTGCCGACTTGTCAGCCCAAAGGAAGGAAACATCGTCCCCCGCATGCCCACCGCGACGACCTCCGGAAAAACGAAACGCGTCGTTCCCCGCCGTCGGACCGACAAAGCCACTCGCGCCGCGATCAAGGCTGTACCGGGCAGTCCGTTGGCCGGACTGGAACACGTGATCGGTTCGGTCGCGCTGCCCGTCGACCCGCGTCCCCGCCGCGAGATCCTCCGTGCCCGCTACCTCGCCGATCATAATACTTGATGCCGGACCGCTGGTCGCACTGGCCAACGCGGCCGATCCGCACCACCGCTGGGCCGCCACCCTGATCGCCGCCACCGCCCGGCCGTTTTTCGTCACCAGCGCCGCCGTCGCCGAAGCCACGCATCTGCTCCGCAACGGCCGCTTGGCCTTGGACTTTCTGGGGAGATTCGTGGCCAACCTCACCGTCGAAGACCCGGCCCCCGTTCAGGTCTTGCAGCTCATGCGCCGCTACGCCCCCGCCATGGATTACGCCGACGCCTGCGCTGTCCTGCTTGCTGGCCGCCACCCGGGTGCCGTCGTGCTCACCACCGACCACCGCGATTTCTCCGTCTACCGCATCCCCTTCGTTTCCCCCCGCGGCACCTTCCACGGCTAGCCGGCACCCGCTTGCGGCTCGACGCCGGACCGACGGCCCGCACGCTGCGGACCGCATCTCTTTTCCCCGATGAAAACCTCCCGCATGTTCCAGGTGGCGTTGCAAACGGCCGCGCTCGTCGCGGCTCTCGGCGGTGCGGTCCGGCTGGCCGCGGCCCCCAACGAAGCGTTCCTCGGTCGCTGGGCACTCACGATCCCCGGCGGCGGCGCCGGCTGGCTCGAGATCAAAAAGGAAAAAGGCTACTACGACGGCGCCATCCTCTGGGGCGGCGGCAGCGTGGTGCCGGTGTCCAGCGTCGTGATCAGCGACGACACGCTGATCGTCACCCGCACGAGCAACGTCGAGCGCAAGGACGCCGCCGGCAAAGTCGTGCGCACCCAGCAGTTCACCGAAGCCCTCACCGCCAAGCTCGGCGAAGGCGATACCCTCAAGCTCACGCGCGTCGCGCCGAAGCTCAACGGCACCGGCTACGACAGCGCGGAGTTTTCCGGCCGCCGCATCCCCGCCCTCCCGCCCCGGCCCGACCTCGCGAAAGTGAAGTTCGGCGCGCCCGTCGCCTTGTTCAACGGCAAGGACCTCGCCGGCTGGAAGGCGAAGGAAACGAATTTGGAAAGCGCCTGGTCGGTCGAGGACGGCCTCCTGACCAACCGCCCGCCGAAACACGAACCGGGCAAGCCGGCCAAGCGCACCGCGAATCTTCGCACCGAACGCGAATTCGAGGACTTCAATCTCACGCTCGAAGTCAACGTGCCCGCCGGTAGCAACAGCGGCGTCTACCTGCGCGGCATCTACGAGATCCAGGTCGTCGATTCTTTCGGCAAGGCCCTCAATCCGCACAACATGGGCGCGCTCTACAGCCGCATCACGCCCGCCGTGGCCGCGGAGAAAAAGGCCGGCGAATGGCAGACCATGGACATCACGCTCGTGGACCGCCACGTGACCGTCGTGCTGAATGGCACCAAGATCATCGACAACCAACCCGCCCTCGGCTGCACCGGCGGCGCGATGTGGTCCGACGAATTCCGCCCCGGCCCCCTCTACCTCCAAGGCGACCACGGCGAAGTCCGCTACCGGAACATCGTGCTGAAGCCCGTCGTGAAGTGAGCGACCGGCCCGACCCCGCGGAGCCCCCGGTGCCGCAATCCGGCCCCGCCATGAATTCCCGCGGTCTCGTCGTCGCCGTTTGCCGGAGCCCGGTCCACGCGTTCAGCAAGCCGGTCGTCGATCGCGTTTGCCTCGTGGCCGGGCACGGCGTCGAGGGCGACGCCCACGCCGGCGCGACCGTGAAACACCGCTCGCGCGTCGCCGCCGATCCCACGCAACCCAACCTGCGGCAGGTGCACCTGATCCACGCGGAACTGCACGACGAACTCCGCGCCGCCGGCTACCGCCTCGCGCCCGGCGATCTCGGCGAAAATCTCACGACGCGGGGAATCGCGCTGCTGGCGTTGCCGCGCGGCACGCGGCTGCACCTCGGGCCCGACGCCGTCGTCGCCGTGACCGGACTCCGCAACCCCTGCCCCCAGCTCGATGCCTTCCGCCCCGGCCTGATGGCCGCCGTGCTCGACCGCGACGCCCAGGGCAACCTGATCCGCAAAGCCGGCATCATGGCCGTGGTCCTGCGCGGAGGCGCCGTGGCCGCGGGCGACGCCATCGCGGTCGAGTTGCCCCCGGAGCCGCACCTCCCGCTCGAACGCGTGTAGGCCGGCCGAAACTCGCACGGACCGCCGGTGACAGGGTTTGCATTGGCCTGCGCGAGCCCGCGCGGTCTAGAAAGGCCGGCGATGCGAATTCTCGCCTTCCTCCTGGGCTGGGTGTGCGCCCTCGGTGCGGCGCGCGCCACCACGGTGATTCCGCCGACGTTCGACAGCTTGGTCGACGACGCGGAGTTGGTTTTCCGGGGGCGGGTGATCGCGACGAAATCGGATTGGAGCGGCACGGGCCCGAAGCGGCGCATCGCGACCTGGGTGACGTTCGCCGTCGAGCGCACGCTGCGCGGCGAGGCGGAACCGACGCTCACGCTCGAGTTCGCCGGCGGCGAAGTCGACGGGCGGCGCCTGGACGTCGCCGGCTGGCCCCGCTTCGCGGTCGGCGACCACGGCGTCTTCTTCGTGGAAAACCGCCGGGCCCGGCTGTGTCCGCTCAAAGGCGTGCGCCACGGTCGCTACCGCATCGTCGCGGATCCGGGAACCGGCCGCGAACACGTGCTGCGGGACGACTATTCCCCGCTGCGGATGCCGGCGGAAGTGGGCCGGCCGCTCGCGGCCCAGAGCGCGGCGCCCGCCGCCGCGGCGCCGGGTGCCGGCCTCGCGCTGGTCCAGTTCGAATCCCTGGTGACCGCGCGGTCGGCGCAGGTGCCCGTCCCGGATCGGTCCCGCCGATGAAACCCCGGCACGGACTCAGGCTGGCCGCGGCGGTCCTGACCCTCGTGGCCGCGGCGCGGGCCTGGGTGCCGCTGGGTTACGAGCCGTGGCCCGACGGCATCATCCCGATCGCGTTCGACCTCGAACGCACCGCCCCGCGCACCGCCTCCGCCAACTGGAATGCCGCCGCGGAGGATGCGCTGCGCGCCTGGAACGTGCATCTGGAAACGGTGCAGTTGCAGCGGGTGCCGACCGAGGAGCCGGCGTGGTACGAGAACGGCCGCAACGAATTGTTTTTCGACCGCCAGGAATACGACGATCCCTGGCCGAGCGGTGTGCTCGCGGTGAGCTTCGTGAACTACGACCGGGGCCGCCGGGTCGAGAACGACGTGGTGTTCAACCCCAACTGGGGCTGGACCGTGTTCGGCGGGCCGATGCCCGCCCGCTCCGTCGATTTCCGCCGCGTCGTCGTGCACGAACTCGGCCACCTGCTGGGGCTGGATCACCCGGACGAAGCGGGGCAGACGGTGGCGGCCATCATGAATTCCCGGGCCGGGGATGTCGAAACTCCGACGGCGGACGACGCGGCCGGCGTCCGCGCGCTCTTTGATCGCGAGGTGAAGGTCGCGCCGATCGTGGTGATTTCCCCATCCGCCGCATCGGTCGTCGAGGGCGAGCCGGTTTCGCTCCGCGTGCTCGCCACCGGCCGCGGCCCCCTGCACTATGAATGGTTCCGCGACGGTGTCGCCGTGCCCGGCGCCACGGCAGCCGTCCTCGCCTTCACGGCCCGGCCCGCGGACGCAGGAGCGTACTCGGTCGCCATCGCGAACCCTGCCGGCCGCGTCCGCAGCGCAACCGCGGCGGTGGCCGTGCGGCCCGCCCAACCCCCGGACTTCGTCCGGAACATTACCCGGGACACCACGGCCTTGAGCGGCGAACAGGTTACCCTCGCGCAGTCGATGGCGCGCGGCGACCGGCCCCTGCGTTTCCAATGGTACCGGAACGGGGTTCCGCTCCGGGGCCGGACCGATGCCTTGCTCGTGCTGGACGACGTGCAGTTTTCCGACTCCGGCGACTATACGCTGACAGCAACCAACATCGTCGGCACCGCGACCAGCGACGTCATGCGTCTGCAGATCGGTCCGCCGCCCTCGCTCCTCTTCGCGGCCGGTCCCGGATTCGGCGCCGTCGGACCGGGCGGCTCGGCCATTTTGGAAGCTCCCCTGCAACCGTTGGCGGGCCTGACTTACCAATGGTTCAAGGACGGAGCCGCGTTGCGGGGCCAGACCGATCGCACCCTGCGGATCGAGAATTTCTCGCCGGGCCAAGCCGGCCTCTACTCGGTGCGGGTGACCAGTTCCTTTGGCTCGGTCACCGGGCCTGTCATGGAGTTGGTCGGCTACGGCCCAGGCCCGTTCAACCTTCTGCGCCAACCGGACTCCCGGCGGGTCCGGCCCGGCGAAACCGCGACGTTTGCCGTCGAAACGGATGCCGCCGCGCCACGCTACCAATGGTTGCGCGACGGCCAGCCGATCGCCGGCGCCACGGGCCGGACCTTCGCAATAACTGCGGCAACCTACCTGGATCGCGCCGCTTACGCCGTGGAAATCACCCAAGGGGAAGCGCGGATCCGCAGCGGCGATGCGGAACTTGAAGTGGAGTCGGCCACCCCGCTGGTTTTCCGCCTGCACCCCTCGACGCATACGGTGGTCTCCGGAACCTCCGTGAACCTCGTCGGCGCGGCGCTGCTTCGCCCGCCCGCCGCGGGCGAGCCCGCCGTCTCCGGGCCCATCGTCTACCAATGGCTCAAGGACGGACGGGAACTGCCGGGCGCCACCGAAGCGTCCCTGACGTTTGCAGCCTCCTCCGCCACGGCCGGCCGCTATGTGCTGCGCGCGCGCGCCGGAAACACGCTCGCGGACAGCGAGGCGGCGGACGTGGAGATCTCCGCGACACCGCGGCTCCTGCCGGTCCACCCGGCCAGCGAATTGCTCCCCGATCTGACGACCCCGGCGGCCCGGGAACAGGCGCGGCTGGAAGCCATCGCCAGCGAGGTCGCGTTCCGGCGGGCCGGCATCACCCGATACTTCTCGCGCCACGGAGTACCGCTCCGGGAGTCGCCGTATGCCACACGCACGCCCGGCACCTTTACCGAAACGAGGGTCGCCGGGACCGGCACGGAGGTGTCGCGGCCGTTCACCCTCGGCCGGGCCTCCGCCGACTACCCTGAGATCGTGCTGCAGCCGTCGGGCGGCGCCGCCCGCCTCGGAGAGCCCTTCGTTCTGCGGGTCGCGGCCCGGCCCCAACCGGGCCTCCTTTACTCTTGGTCGCACAACGGTTCCCCGGTGCAGTCCGGCGACTCACCGGAGTACCGCATCTCCCGAATGACCCTCGCCGCGGCCGGGATTTACCGGGTCGTGGTCCAAAACCAAACCCAAGGCACCGCCAGCGCCGGGGCCGTGGTCAACGTGATCGACGTGGCCGTGCCGATCATCGTGCTCCATCCCCGCGATCTGACACTGACGCGCGAACGCGGAGGAACCCTCTACGTCGGAGTCTCGGACCCGGCGGCGACCATCCAGTGGTTCCGGGACGGCCAGCCGCTTCCGGGCGCAACCGGGGTCAGCCTGCCTCTCGAGGGGCCGAACCTCGTCGCCGGCGACTACACGGTCCGGGCAACCGTCGCGCGGGGATCGGAAACGAGCCGCAAAGCCAAGGTCACCTTCGCCCTGCCGCAACCCCCGCGGATTGTGGCGCAACCGGAAAACCGGACGGTCGTGCAGGGCGGCGACACCGAACTTTCGATCGGCGCGGTCGGCGAGCCGCCGCCCACCGCCTACCAGTGGCGCAAGGACGGCCGGATCATTCCCGGCGCCACGGATGCGCGGCTGAAACTCCGCGGCGTCGGCGCCGAAGCCGCCGGCACCTACACCGTGGACATCGCCAATGCCGCCGGCTCCGTTACCAGTATCGCCGCCACCGTGACCGTGGACACCGCCGCGCGGCTCGTAAACTTGGCGACGCGCGCCGCAGTCGGCCGGGATGGGGACATTCTGATCGCCGGATTTGTGATCGCCGGAACGCGCCCGCGCCAAGTGCTCATCCGGGGCATCGGCGACCAGTTGTCGGACTTCGGCCTCGAGGGCGTGCTGCGGGACCCCGTCCTCAGCGTCTACTCCGCCTCGGGCTCCCGGCTGGCCACCAACGACGACTGGTTCCGCACCGATGCCGCCACGCTCGCGGCCCTCCGGCAGGCCGCGAGCTCGGCCGGAGCCTTTGCGGCGCGGGAAGATGCCCGCGACGCGGCGCTGCTGCTGACCCTTCAACCCGGGAGCTACACCGCCCAAGTCGCCGGCCTCGTCGCGACGACCGGCGTTGCCCTGCTGGAAATCTACGAGCTGGGCGCCCCTGCCCCGGAACGCCTGATCAACCTGTCGAGCCGGGCCGCCGTCGGCAACGGCGCCAATATCCTCATTCCCGGCCTCACCGTCAGCGGTTCCACCCCCCGGCGCCTGCTGATCCGCGCCGTGGGTCCGGGCCTGTCCGCGTTGGGCGTGGGCGGTGCCCTCGCCGATCCCGTCATGACGGTTTTCCGCGGCGGCACCGCCATCGCGCAAAACGACGATTGGGAACGCCAACCGGGAGCCGCCGCTCTCCCCGCTGCCGCCGCAGCCGTCGGCGCCTTTCCGCTCGCCGCCGGCAGCCGCGACGCCGCCCTCCTGCTGGAGCTGGGCGCCGGAAGCTACACCGTTCAGGTCGCCGGCGCGCAGGGATCCACGGGCGTCGCGCTGGTGGAAGTCTACGAAACGCGGCCTTGATCAGGCCCTGCGCCCCTGCGGCGCAACTCACCGCCGCGCCTCTCCGCGGGGCCGGTCGATCCGAGCGCCAAGTCCGCCTGAACCATCCGGACACTTAGCCGGGATCATGCAGGTGAGAGTCCGAAGTTGAGAGTTGAGAGATCGATCCGCCGAGGCACGGAAATCGTAGTCGCAGCAACGTGCGTGCGAAACCGAACGGGTCGTCTCTCAACTCTCAACCAAACCGACTCAACTGCATGAGTCCGGCTTAGGCGAAATCACCGGCCAGGCGTCGGAAATCCTTACATATCACGCTCTGCGGCCATTACTTAAGTCCGAATACGCAGAACCCAAAATCCTTATATATAAACAATTAAAACGAGGTCCCACCGACCCCGAATTCTTGGCCCAGCCGCTGCAATAACTTCCCGAACTTACCGCCACTCCCACTTCAATCCTCCTCAATCCTTATTCCATGACTACCTCCACCAACCGCCTGCGGTCGATTCTCTCCCTCTTGTTCGCCATGTTCGCGCTGTCCTCGGTCGCCCGGGCCGTGACCACGACCGTCAACTACGGCGGCACCGACTACGACATCACCTATTACCTCGGGACGTTCAACAATCAGCCCTCCGGCGTGAACCTTTCCGCCCAGCCTTGGTTCGGCAACCAGACGACGGCCTACAATTTTGCCCAGCTCGTCGCCGGTTCCCTCGGCTTCGAGAACTTCGGCAGCCAGAGCCCCTACTTCGTCTACTCGGTCGGCAACGGCGGCACCACCTGGGCCGGCGCCTACTATGACAACGGCGGCTATGTCACCGCCCACACGTCCGTCCCGACCGAAGGTTGGCTGGGCCGTTTCGCCTATGTCACCCAGTCGGCCCCCGTCGCCACGCCGGACAGCGGCACGAGCCTCGTGCTCGCGCTGATCGGTTTCGGCGCCGTCGCCATCGCCCGCCGTCGGATCACGTCCCGCGCCTGAGCGCACGATTGCTCCGGCTCCGTGCCCATTTCGCCCCGCGCTTGCCGCGGGGCTTTTTTTTGGCCGCGACCCGGCAAGTCACAACGGGGTCGGGTTTCGGAAAACGATTTCCCCGTTCGGAGACGCGCAATCCACCGCCGGGCCCAAGATGGGGCGGCCTTCCGAATCCCGACCCTCTTTCGGTTCCGCCGCCCGTAGGGGCGCGCCTCGTGCGCGCCCTGCCCGGCCGGGCGCGGACCAGCCGCGCCCCTACGAAACCCTGCCTGCCCGCCGCGCCGCTACTTCGCCGGCCAGCGCTGCGGGACCTTGCGCAGCTTGGCCGTATCGTAGCCCTGCGCCGCAAGCTCGCGCACGAGGCGGTCGTAGTCGGCGGCCGGAATCTCCGGCGTGCGCGCCATGATCCAAACGTAGTCGCGTTTGTTGCGGCCCACGGCGGTCTGCGTGTATCCGGGATCGACGTACGTGACAAGGAACTCGGCCTTGATCGGCCACACGAAACGCATGCCCCACGTCGACTTGTTCACCGGATCGCGCACGAATCCGCGCGGGTTGTACCGCTTCAAGGGACCGTCGAACCCGCCTTGGTTGAACGTGAAGACGGTGTCGATCGTGCCGTCCGGCTCGAGCCGGTACGTCTCCACGGCGTTGTACGCCTCCGTCTCGATGAAGGTCGGGATGGCCGCGATGACGTACCACGGGCCCATGTAGCGGTTGAGGTCGAGGTTCGGGACGGTTTTCAGCGGCGGCATGGAAGTGGCGCAGCCCGAAAGGGCCGCGGCGAGCAGGAGAACAAGGACCGCCGTCAGGCGCGGGCGGGCGCCCGCGGGCCGGGAACAGCGGGAGGAAGCGACATCGGTCATACCCGCAGCGGACGCGCCCGCGGCGGGCTGTCAAAGCCCCGCGACCGATTGCCTCCGACCGCGCGGGCCGCGCGGCCGCCGCAGCCCCGGCTTGCACCCACCCGATGCACGGCCGGAAGGTGGGGCGTGAAATCGGCCGAAGACCTTTGCCTCGCCTGCGGATTGTGCTGCGACGGCACGCTCTTCGGCCATGTGCGGCTCGTCGCCGGCGACGACGCCAAGAAGCTCAAGACGCTCGGCCTGCCCGTAGTCGCGCCGAAAACCGGGCCCAGGTTCAAACGCTTTCCCCAACCCTGCGCGGCCCTTTGCACCGACGGCACCTGCCGCGTCTACGCCGACCGCCCCGCGCAATGCCGCCGCTTCGAATGCGGCGTCTTCAAGGCCGCGCGCGCCGGGGAGATTCCGTTTTCGAACGCGCTGCGCACCGTGAAACAGGCCCGCCGGTTGGCCGACCGCGTCCGCCGTTTGCTCCGCGCCCTCGGCGACACCGACGACCGCCTCGGCCTCGACGCGCGTTTCTCCCGCGTGCACCGGCGGATGGAATCCGGCGCCGCCAATGCCGCGGCCGCCGACACCTACGCCGAGCTCAGCCAGGCCATGCACCGCCTCAGCCTGCTCACGCACGACAAATTCCACACCCGCGCCGAGGCGGAATAGGATAATTGCGGATTTGGGCGCGTGGACGCGCCGGAAGTTCGGAGTTCGGAGTTCGGAGTTCGGGGTTTGGAGTTCGGAGTTCTCGCTGCCGCAGAAATGTTGGCCGTGCGCCACTCCTCCCGCGCCGGCGTAGCAATCCGCAATCCGCAATCCGCAATTCGCAATCCGCGATCCGCAATTCGCCTCAGGGGACGACGTAGATTTCCACGAGCGCCGTGCCGGTCGCGCCGCCGACGCCGCCGAGGCGGGCGGTGTAGTTGCCCGCGCGCAATGTCACGAGCAGCGCCGCATCGCGGCTGCCCGCCGGCACGGCGAACGCGCCCGCGGTCCGCGCCGCCGCGGCGATGTCGGCCGCGTTGGCCGCGGCGCCCCAGTTGTCGTTGGCCGCGATCGCCGTCGTACCGCTGAAGAGCGTCAGTTCCGGATCCGCCAACGCGCCGGCCACGCCGAAGTCGGCGAGGGTCGGGCCGACGGCCCGCAGCAGCACCCGCAATTGGCCGGAGCCGGCGACGGTGAAGCCGGGGATGAGCACGTTGTCGCCCGTGCCGACAAAGGCGCGCGTGCTCGCGTTGACGAGATAGGCCGCCGGATTCGCCGGCTCGCCGTCATAGATCTCAAGCAGGACGATCCCGCTGCCGCCGCCAGCGCCGACGGGCGTCGTATAGGCGCCCGCGGCAAGCGGGGCCGTGACGGCGGCGTCGCGGCTGCCGGCCGGCAAGGCAAAGGCCCCGAGGGTCGCGAAGGCCGCGGCATCGGCCGCGAGCCAGTTGTCGTTGCTCGCCACGGCGGCGCCGTTGGCCCCGACCACGGCCACGCTGGGATCGGCGACGGTGCCCGGCAGCCCGAAGGCCGCGAGCCCCGGGCCCACCGCGCGCACGAGCACGCGCTTGGTGCCGGTGCCGCCGATGACAAAGCCGGCGATGGGTGTGCCGGCGGCGCCGCCGACGGCGGCACGCGTGGCAAGATTGACGAGATTCGCGGGCCCGGCCGGCCCCTGCAGCCGCGCGAGCCGCCGCGCGAGTTGGTCGGCGTAGAGCGACAACGGGCGCAACGTGTCCCCGCGGCCGGCGCCCTCGGTGTGGTCGACCGGTGCGGTGCGGGCGGCGGGCGCGCCGCTCGTGGTCGTGAGCCCGCTCGCGGGGCCGCGCGTGCCGATGATGTAGCCGTAGCGCGCCTGCTCGCTGCGCACGATGTAGCTCTTGCCGGGCTGGTAGGCGGTGCCGATCAGGTTCCAGAACACCGTCTGCGTGCCGCCCTGGCCGTGCTGCGGCGGCGTGCCGGACGTACCGCGGTAATGCGCGGTGAAGAAATCGCGGTCCAACTGCACGCCGTCGACCAAATTGGACTGGCTGAGGTGCATGTGGTGGTCGGAGCCCTCGCCCGCCGTGGTACCCGTCCCCGCCGTCTGCGTGCGCGTGACCTGCCCGATGCCGCCGAGGATGACGTTGCCCGAGCAGGCCATGTGGGAAAACACGAACCCGTGCCGGCAATAGCGCGCGGCGCTGTCGCGCACGAGGCACTCGTTGCTCGCCTGCAGGCGGTACATGTAGCCGTTGCCGCCGCCGCCGCCGAACAGCGGCCGCTGGAAATCGCAATTCCGCACCGTGACGCCGCGGCAATTCTGCAGCAGCACGCCGTTGGAGAGGAGGTGCGCGTTGGTCGCGTTGCCCGGCGGCCGATAGGAGGCGACGCCGGAAATCCAAGCGTCGCGCACGCGCAGGAACGCGATCGCGAACGAACCGTGCGCGTCGTAGGAGCCGTTGCCCACGGTGTTGTAGTCCTCCTCGCCCCAGCCGGTGCGGCTGCCGGCGGTCGGATGCTCGCGGTTGCCGATCGAGAAATCCTCCAGGCCCACTTCCTCGAGGTGCGGCACCGCGCGGTGCACGCGGGCGTTGTCGCGGACTTTGAGGTAGTAGCGGATCGGCACGTCGATCGTCAGCCGCCGCGCCGCGGCGTCGACCGCCGTGACCTGCCGGAGAAACATCACGCCGCCGAGGCCGCCGCCTTGGCCCGCCCAGAGGTCGGTCATGTTGTGCTCCGCGACAAACGCGTCGGTCGCGTCGGCGCGCAGCACGATCCAGTCGCCGGGCGCAAACCCGGCCGTGTCCGCCACCGGGATCGCGGTCGCGGGGCCGAGCAGGTCCTCCGTGAGGCGCGGCTGCGGGCTCCCCGCGGGCACGGTGCCCCACGAGGAAGCGGAGCCCTCGGCGCGGAGGATGTGCCGGTTGCGCATCGCGGTGCCGTCGTTGAGCAGAAAGGTGCGGTCGCGGCCGGCGCCGCGCAGCACGATGCGGCCGGCGGGAATGCGCAGGGCAAAGGCGTCGGTGCCGCGCGGGGCGACCTTGAAGGTACCGGCCGGCATAAAAACCACCCCGCCGCCGGCGGCCGCCGCGGCATTGAGCGCGGCCTGGATCGCCGCCGTGGAATCGAGTTCTCCGGTCGGATCCGCGCCGTGGGCGACAGCATCGAAGACCGGCCCGCGCACCTCCGGAACGGGGGCCTCGCCGCGCCGGTAGCCGGCGTAGGAAAAATCCTGGATCAGCTTGTCGGTCTCGAAACGCAGCGCCGTGGGCGGCGTCCAATCTTCCGGATACAACGGGCTGCGCCATTCCGTTTGGGCGGACGCCGTCGCAGCCAGAGCGAGACCGAAAGCAGCAAAAAAACGGCGCATGGGGTGATTCACGGTGCGCGGCCGCCGCGGCGGCCCGCAAGCGCGGAAACTGGTGGGCCCACTGGGATTCGAACCCAGAACCAAGGGATTATGAGTCCCCTGCTCTAACCATTGAGCTATAGGCCCGAGCCGGGCGCAGTTGTTGCCGCGGGGAGCCGACGTGGAAAGGGAAAAGCTCTCAGCTATCAGCGGTCGGCGGTCGGCGAAAAACCTGAGCGCTGACTGCTGAACGCTGATCGCTCGCTCGCCGCCGCAGCGAGCCTCAGTCGCCGGCGCGGGCGACGCGGCCGCTGTCCTTGATCGGCTTGGAGAAGCGGTAATCGATGTCCCAGGGGAAATAGATCCACTTGTTCTGTTTGAACTCCTTGATGCACGTATCCACGAAGGGACGGCCGGCGGGCTTGGCGTAGAGCGTCGCGAAGTGCGCTTTCGGGAGGAGCTGCCGCACCAGCTGCGCCGTGCGGCCCGTATCCACAAGATCGTCGATCAGGAGGTAGCCCGCGCCGTCCCCGGACACGCCCTTGAGCACCTGCAGGTTGCCTTGCTGCTGTTCCGCGCCGGCTCCGCCGCCGACGCCGTAGCTCGCGATGCAGATCGTGTCGATGAGCCGGATCTCGAGTTCGCGCGCGACGAGCGCCGCCGGCACAAGTCCGCCGCGGGTGATGGCGATGATGCCGTTCCACGTGCCCAGCGCGTGCAGCTCATGCGAGAGGTACCGCGCATCGCGGTGCAGCTCGGGCCAGGAGATTACGATTTCGTCGTTGTAGCGGGAAGCGTCGCCCATCGCGCGAGCAAAGCCGGCGCGAAGGGCGCGGCAAGGGAAGAAGCATCGGTCCGGGGGACCGGAGCTTTCAGCTTTCAGCGGTCAGCGGTGGACGACGGAGCCGGGAGCGAGGTTGGCCGCAAAGAGGCGCAGGAAACGCAAAAGCGAGAGCCCGGGGCGGATGTGACCTCCGGGGTCATTTCCGTTCTTTCAACTTTCAACCTTCAACTTTCAACCCTGCCCCGAAAACGGCATCCCTGTCCCCGGCAGCAGGCCGAGGCCGGGGCGGTCGGGGAGCGTGATGCGGCCGTCCTCGATCGTGGCGCCGAGGAAGCAGTCGTTTTTGATCAGGACGGCGCCGTCGAGGTCGGCCCAGTCGACGCGGGGCGAGAGTTGGGCGGCGGCGGAAATCGCGCAGGAGGTTTCCGTCATGCAGCCGAGCATGACCTTCAGCCCGAGGGCGCGGGCGAGCGTGACCATGCGTTCGGCTTCGCGAAGGCCCGTGCACTTCATGAGCTTGATGTTGATGCCGTGGAACACGCCGACGGCTTTCGCGACGTCGGGCAGGCGCTGCACGCTTTCGTCGGCGATGAGCGGCAAGGGGCTGCGCTCGCGGAGCCAAGCGGTGTCGTCGGGTTGTTCCTTCGGCATCGGCTGCTCGATGAACTCCACGTTGCGGCCGGCGAGCCACTCGATCATGCGCAGGGCGGCCTCGCGGTCGCGCCAGCCCTGGTTGGCGTCGACGGTGATGGGCTTGTCGGTCTCGGCGCGGATGGCGTCGATCATCATGCGGTCGGTGGCGGCGTCGCGGCCGAGCTTCACTTTGATGATTTTGTAGGGGGCGGCCTCGCGGGTTTTCTCGCGCACGACGGGCTCGGTATCGATGCCGATGGTGTAGGACGTGACGGGCGCCTTGGCGGGATCGAGGCCCCAGATGCGGTACCACGGGGCGCCGAGTTTTTTGCCGATCCAATCGTGGAGGGCGAGGTCGACGGCGGCCTTGGCGGCGGTGTTGCCGGGGGCGAGGGCGTCGATCGCGGGCAAGATCTCCTCGCGCTGAAACGGGTCGCGCACGGTAGCGAGGAAGTCGGCGGCCCGCGCGTGGAACGCGGCCGCGCTCGCCTGCGATTCGCCGAGGTAGGGCGGCATCGCGGCCTCGCCGTAGCCGACGACGCCCTCGTGCTCCAGCGCCACGAGCGTGGCCGGCGTGGACGTGCGCGAATTCGAAGCGATGCCGAAGGCGTGGCGGAGTTCGAGGGTGTAGGGGGCGGAGCGCAGACGCATTATATATGGGGAGTTCGGAGTTTGGGGTTTGGGGTTCGGAGTTTGGAGCGAAAGGCGGGGTTGGTTTTGGGTTTTGGGTTCTGCGTTTTGGGTTTTGTGGTGCGGGGACGCTGGGGATAGGCGCGGCGGGAGACAAGGGCGCGGACGCGGAGCGATCTTCCGATCTTCCCAATTTCTTCCTTCTTCTTTCCCTCCGTTTCTTCTTTTTCTTCCGGCATGGCCGAGGCGCCGAGATCACCCCGTCGGGACGGTGCCGCGAAACCGCCGGGCGCGGCGGACCGTTTGCCAACGAACGAGGAACTGCTCCACGAACTCCGCAAACACGGGGCGCCGCCTCCGCCGCCGGTGGCGTTGCGGGCGGTCAGCCGGCGGACCCGCGATTTCCTGCTGGTGGCCGGCGCGAGCAGCATCGCGATCGCGGTTCTGTGTTTCCAATTTCTCGGCACCGCGGACCCGGCCAACGCGCTCAAACTCGCCGCGACCGGCATCGCCGTGTGCACCGGGCTGATGGCCTTCGTGTTCTACGGCGTGATGGGGCGCTACTGATTTCCGCGAAGCGGAAATCGGTGGCGCGGGTTTGGAGTTTGGAGTTGGGAACTCGCCGCGCGCGCGGCTCGAGTTTTGGGTTTTGAGTTTTGGGTTATAGGCCGGCGCGCGGCCGAACTCCGAACTACGCCGTCTCCGGTTTCCGGTCTCCCCGTTCCGGTTTTATCCCTCACGCTTTCGGCGCGAACATCGCTTCGTAGTGCGGCAGCGGGGCGAAGAGGCCGCCGCTCCGGGCGTAGTAGTCGGCGTCGAGTTCGAAGACGCCGCGCTGCGGGCGCGCCCACGGCGCGTCGGACGCGGGGTGGCGTTGGCGCAGCGTTTCCCAATTCCGGTAGTTCTGGTGGCCGTTGGTCTCGACAAGGCCGAGGCCGCCGAGGCCGGGGAAGGCGCCGAGGCGGGCGGCGACGGCCTTGTTCCACTCGACCAAGATCGGGCTCACCGTGAGGTCGGCGCAGAAACACGGCACGCCGCGTTCATGCGCGAGCTGCGCGATCTTGAGCGACATGCTGAAGGTCTTGGCGATCGGCTTCAGCGCGATGGCGGTGTAGCCCATCTGGATCCGCACGAGCGCGTCTTTGTCCGTGTGCGCGCTTTCGTCGGCGGCAAGGCGCGCGGGGATGTCGCGGACGTCGATGTCTTTTTCCTCGGGAAACGGTTCCTCGATGAGCGCGATCTGGTCGAAGGCGCCGATGGCGCGGGCGTGGTCGAGCAGGCGCAGGAGCGTGTCCTTGCTCTCGTAGCGGCCGTTGGCGTCGAAGTAGTACGGCAGTTTGCCCGAGACGGTGTGGGGCGTGCGCGCGTCGCCGATCGCGGCGTGGATGGCGCTGAGGCGGGCTTTGTCCTTCTCGAGCATCTCGGCCTGCGTGCCGGGCTGGCCGAGCTTGATCTTCATGAAGAAGTAGCCGGCGGCGACGGCGGCCTGCAGTTCCGGGATCGGAATACCGTAGGCCATGAGCGGGATGCTCGCGACGCGCGCGTGGCGCGAGGCCAGCGCGGGCCGGTAGGCGGCGGGGATGAGGTCGTCGAAGGCCGCGATGCCGTTCTCGCGCGCGTAGAGCAGCCAGGCGGCGAAATCGACGCCGACGAGGGCGTTGAGGGCGAAGGTCTCGCGCAGTCCGGCGTGGCCGGTGATTTTTTGGCCGTAGGCGTAGACCTCGTGGCGCACGCCTTCGAGCAGGTCGACGGGCGAGGTGAACGTCCGGCCCTTCAGCAGCTGCAACGCATGCTCCGTCATCGCGTACATCAGGGCGTTGCCGCCCGGCTCCGAGTGGCCGGCGAAGACGTGCGCGTCGCTCCAGAGCACGCCCTGCGAGCAGAGCCCGATGCCGCGGTGGCCGCGGTCGCTTTCGAGCAGCGCGGCCGACTGCCAGATCTCGGACATGTAGCCGCCCTTGAAACCGAAGGGGCGGACGAGGGGTTCGCGTTCGAAGTCGGACGCGACGCGGGCGATGGTGATGGAGCGGGACACGGCGGTGGGTGGAAAGGGGGCGGTAAGCGGTAAGCTCTAAGCTGAAAGCTCCAAGCTCAAGGTCGGCGGCTGTTTCCGGGCTTACCGCTTACCGCTTCGAGCTTACAGCTTCCCGACCAGGCCGTGTTTCACGAGATGCACCTGCGTCGCGGCGAGGTCTTTCTTCATCGCGGCGAGGAAGAGGGCGCGTTTCTCGGCGGGCTCCAGTTTGCGCGGATCGCGTTCGAAGGGCGGGTATTCGAAATGGAAGGACACGGGGCCGCCGACGCCGAGCTCGCGGACGAGTTTGAAATACGCGTCGAAGGGCACGATGCCCTCGCCGATCGGCGTGTTTTCGATCACGGCCTTGCCGGGCGATTGGCCCCAGCGGAAATCCTTCAGGTCGATGCTGCCGATCCAGGGGGCGAGGAGCTTGAGCGGCAGCGACCACGAGAGGCCGCCCTCGGCGACGGCGTGGCGGATGTCGTACTGCACGCCGAAATGGCGCGGATCGAATTCGCGGACGAGCTCGTACAAATCCCAGATCGCGGAGCCGACGCGTGCGCCGGAGTGGTTCTGGATGCCGCCGTGCAGGCCGAGCGAGGCGTTGAGGTCGGCCAGTTGCTTCAGGCCGGGCTTGAGGCGCTGCAGGCTTTCCCAGACGCCGAGCTTGGCGTCGTAGTTGTAGTTGCCGAGGCGGTACGCCTTGACGCCTTGGTCGGCGGCGACGCGCAGCACCGTGTCGGCGTGCGGCGAGGAAACCGCGGTGATGTCGGTCGTGATGAGCTGGACGACCAGCCCGGCCTTCTTCGCGGCGGCGACGGCGAGGGGCAGGTCGCGTTTCACGTTTTCCGGCAGCACATGGCCGCCGGCGCGGACGGAGAGGTCGAGCCCGGCGAAACCGGCCTCGGCGACGAGTGCGG
This sequence comes from Opitutaceae bacterium, assembly GCA_027482185.1. Classification (GTDB taxonomy): domain Bacteria; phylum Verrucomicrobiota; class Verrucomicrobiia; order Opitutales; family Opitutaceae; genus ER46. The sequence goes on from JAIXWF010000008.1 coordinate 28,827, forward strand.
CGGTTTCGTCGTAGGACATCCACTGCAGCGGCTTGGTGAAAACGTGCAGCGGGCCGTACTTGCGGGCGCCGGCGGGGGCCGACACGGCGGCCTTGGCGGCGGGAGCGGAAGCCGCGCGGGCGGCGAGCGGCGCGGCCACGGCGGCGGCGCCGAGCAGGGAAACGAAATCGCGGCGGGAAACGGGCGGGGTCTTCATGGGCGGGAGGAAGGTTAGCGGTTGCCGGGGCCTTCGGCCACGGTGAAAGCGATGGGAACGCGGATCCGGGTGACGACGGGGCGGCCGCCGACGGTCGGGGGCTCGAAACGCCAGCCGGCGACGCTGACAACGCCGGCTTCGCCGAAGGATTCGTTGGGCGCCGACACCACGCGCGGCAGGCGGGCGCGGCCCTGTTCGTCGATCAGGAATTCGATCAGGGCGACGTTGTCGCCGGCCGCAGGCTCGCCGCCGTTCAAAGGGAAGCGCGGCGGCCGCCGCGAGCGCGGGGTGACCGGGCGGTCGAGCTGCGTCGAAGACACGATCTTCTCGGGCCGTTTCTTCTCCAGCTCGACGAGCCGGACGTCGTCGTCCGACACCATCTGGAGCGCCGGGTCGGAGCTGAACTCCTGGCGGAACGACGCGATCGACGGCGACGGCTTCCCGCCTTTGACGGCGGGGACGAAGGTGAAGTGCTCGATGGCGGCGACCAAGGCGGCGCCGAACTCCGGCGCGCTGGCCTCCGCGACGGTGGCCTGGGCGACGCGGCCGCTCGGGCCGACGATGTAGGTGACAATCGCGTGGCCCTTTCGGCCGGCGCGGAGCGCCTCGTAGGGATAGACGGCGCGGACGATGCCGGTGATTTTGGGCGGCACGTCGTAGCGCAGCGCTTCCGGCAACTTGGAAAGGTCGGCCTTGCGCACGACCTCGAGACCGTCGCTGCCGCCGTTGAAGACCTCGTCGAGCACGAAGATGATCGGCACCTGCATATGCGTCGGCACGGGGCGGTCGCCGACCTTGCCCGGCTCGAACCGCCACTGGTGGACCGCCTCGATGGCGGCATCGTCGAAGGAGGGATTGGACGACCGCGCGACGAACGCGTTGCGCACCCGGCCCTCGATATCGACGACGAAATCCACGAGCACTTCGCCGCGCTGCCCGCTGGCCCGCATGAGGAACGGATAGTCGGGCCGCTTCTGGAAGACGACCTTCGGCGTCGTGGCCTTGCCGCCGGCCGGCACGTTGGGCCACGTCAGCACAAACGGCACTTTAAGCGTCGCCTCCGCCGGCTCGCCGCCGCGGCGCGCGGGGGCGAAGCGCCAGTTTTTCGCCGCGATCGAAATTTCGGCGGCATGAGCCTCCGGCGCGCCTTTGATGCCGGCCACGGTGCCGTCGGCGGCGACGGTCACTTCGGTCCACACCACTTCGTCGGGAATGCGGTCGGTCGGTTTGCGGCCGCGCGGCCACTTCAGGCGGACAGGCGCCGCCTCGAGCAACCGCGGCGCGGCGTCGGGACCTTCCGCCGCGGGTCCGGCGGGATGGAAAATCAGCGCGGTGGTGACGGCGGCGTTGACCCCCTTGCCGGCGCGACGGCCGGGGGAGAAACGGAACAGGCCGGAGTTTTCGTCGACGAGCCGTTCCAGCGCGGGCGTGCTGGCATACCGCTGCGTGCCCAGCAGGCGGCCCTTGGGATCGAGGACGACATCGAGCACGACATAGTGCACGTCGCCCAGCGCGCGGACGGAATCGGTGAGGGCAGGGCGCGGCGCGGACGACCATGCCGGCAACTGGTCGGGCGGGTCGAAGGGGTTGGTCCACGCCAACGGGGAAAAGCCCAGGGACTGGGCCGACGCGACGGCGGGCAGAAAGGCCAGCGCCAAGGCGACGGCCCGGAATCGGGGCGGGGTAAATGCGGCGACTCGCATCGCCGCCAAGCTGCACGCGGCGGCGGCACCGTCACGCCGAATCCATTGGCAACGCGGGCAATTCCGCCGCCCGCCGCCGCGCTCAGCCGCGGCCGCCGCGGAGCAGCACGAGGTGGTCGACGCCGCGGGCCTCGAACTCGCGCCAGTAGTTGTCCTCGAGGGCGTTCAGGCGTTCCTCGTCCTCCTCCGAGAGCTCCGGCGACAGCTTGGTCGGCCCGAGTTCGGCGCGGAGGTCGCGTTCGGCCAGGCGCCCGACGAGCTCGCTCCAGAAAGCATCCTCGACGAAACGGTCCAGTTTCTCGCGCACGGGGCCTTCGGTGAGTTTCTCGGCCGGGAAGTACTGGCCGTTGACGTCGGCTTCCACGAGATCGGCGCAGCCGAAGATCTCGGCCAACTGGAACGTCTTCTGCGCGATGTCCGAATAGCGCTCCGGCATCGTGGCCGGATCGTCGGGGCGCGAGCCCGCGGCGTAGAGCCCGAGGTGCACGAGTTCGAGCAGGCGCGCGTATTCCTTTTGCGTGAACGAGACCTTCATCCCGCAAGCAAGGAGGCCTTCGCCGCCGCCGCGCAAGGGCGGAGTGCGGGCCGGGCCCGGGATTGACCGGCCCGGGCGAAAGCCGTGTGCTCCGCGCGTCCGCATGAGCACCGCCCCTACCCCCGCCGCCGGCGCCGCTTCCTCCGGCCGGCTCGTCTCGCTCGATGCCCTCCGCGGCTTCGACATGTTTTGGATCCTCGGCGGCGACGCCGTCATGCAGATCCTCGGCGCCATGGGCGGCAACGGCCCGCTGAAATTCCTCGGCCACCAATTCGATCACAAGGCCTGGGAAGGCTATGTGTTCTACGACCTGATTTTCCCGCTCTTCGTTTTCATCGTCGGCGCGTCGATCGTCTTCTCCCTCTCGAAACTGGTGGAACGCGAGGGCCGGGCCGGCGCGCTGAAACGCGTCCTCCTGCGCGGCGCCCTCCTCTACGCCGTGGGCCTGTTCTACAGCGGCGGCGTGTCCACGCTGTGGCCCGACATCCGCCTGCTCGGCGTGCTGCCGCGCATCGCCCTGGCCTACACCGGCGCGGGCCTGCTTTTCTGTTTCTTCAAGCCCAAGGCGCTCGCCGGCATCACGGCGGCGATCCTCGTCGGCTACTGGGCGCTGCTCACCTTTGTGCCGATCCGCGACGTGCAGATCGAGCGCGACGCCGTCCCGCGCGCCCTCGGCGTCGCCAAGCCCACGCTCGCCCAGGCGCAGGCCCTCTACGAAGGCACGACCGCCCGCGTGACCGGCGGCTACGAGCCGGGCCGCAACCTCGCGAACCACCTCGACTTCCTCTATCTGCCCGGCCGCCGCTACGACACCTACTACGATCCCGAGGGACTCCTCAGCACGCTGCCCGCCATCGCCACCTGCCTGCTCGGCGTCTTTGCCGGCCTGCTGCTCAAACGTACGGATCTCGACGAACGGAAAAAACTGCTGGGGCTTGTTGCCGCGGGCGTCGCCGGCGTCGCGCTCGGCCACCTCTGGGGCCTGCAGTTTCCGATCATCAAGAAGATCTGGACCTCGTCGTACGTGCTCGTGGCGGCCGGCTGGAGTTTCCTGCTGCTGGCGGCGTTCTACTGGGCCGTGGACGTCCGCAGATGGCGCGGCTGGTGCATTCCCTTCATCTGGGTCGGCATGAACGCCATCACCCTCTACGTGGCCTCGAACCTCCTCGGCTACCGCCGCGTCGCGGCCCGCCTCGCCGGCGGCGATGTGAAGGCCTTTCTCGACGGCCTCGCGCCGCGTCTCGGCGACCTCGGCGTCGCGGTCGTCGGCGTGCTGCTCATGCTGTGGCTCGCGCGCTTCCTGTACCAACGGCAGATCTTCCTCCGCCTGTGAGCCGCCGGTCCGCGCCGGCGTATCCGGGATTCCGATGCTTCTTCGCCGTCGCCGCGGCCCTGGCCGCCGCGGGCGCCGTCCGCGCCGCCGACGCGCCGGTCTTCGCCCCGCACCCGACGATGCTGGTGGCGGAATGGAAAAAGGAACGCGTGCCCGTGGTCGGCGCCGTCTCGACCGACCCGATCGTCCGCCGCAACGGCAAGGAAGAGCGGCTGCGGCACGACCCCGTGTACTTTGCGGAACGCGCGCCGTACTACGGGCCGGGAAAAATCGTTTTCGAAGCCGTCGGCTTCGGCGGCGTATTCTGGCGGGGAGCCGAAGGCGGCGGGATCCACCCCGATCCCGACCGGGAGCCGGTCAACGGCGTCGCCACCTACATCGCCAAACTCAGGCCCGACACGACCCTCAAAGGCGCCTTCCTGGCAATCGTGGTCTGCAACGCCCGTCTGCTGGATGCGAACGCGCCCGAGCAGGAATCCCAGATCATCGTGCGGGCCCTGCCCGACTTGCCGGCCGGCATGACCACGGAAGTGAAGCTGGATACGCAGTTGCCGACCCGACGGGGAAAGTTCGAATACCTGTCGCTGATCTTTGCCCCCGGCGGCGCCGAGATCGAAAGCAACCTGTCCGACCGTGCGGCCCGCTATTTCGCCGCCGTCGAACGCGCGCAACTTGCCGTCGTGCTGGCGGCCTATCTGAAACGGAATGCCTCGGCCAACGCCGCCGTGCAACCCGTCCTGCGCATCCAACCGCTGCTGCCCGCTCCCGCCGCCCTCGCGGGCAAGACCGTCACCGCCACCCTCACGATCAACGCCGACGGCACCACCGAAGATATCGCGCTGCCCGACGACCTGGACCCCGTGAATGCCCCGGCCCTGCGCGCCGCGTTGGCCGGCTGGCTATTCTTGCCCAAGCTCGAAAACGGCACGCCCGTCCCCGTGCGCCTCGCGATCCCGTTCAAGTTCTGATCAGCGCCGCACGGCTCCGCCGGCGGAGTTCGGAGTTCGGAGTTCGGAGTTCGGAGTTCGGAGTTCGGAGTTCGGAGTTCGGAGTTCGCAGTCGAGTCTCCGGTTTCCGGTTTCCCAATTCCGGTTTTCCTCACGCGCTCATTCTTTCGATTCGTCGACCGCGAGGTAGCGGGTGCGGCCGTCGCGCCAAATCAGCACGAGGACCTTCGGGCCCTTGATTTCCTCGCTGAGTTTCACGGCGGAATCGGCGTCGACCACGGGCTTGCGGTCGAGCTCGAGAATGATGTCGCCCTCGCGCAGGCCCTGGCGGGCGGAGGGGCTGTCGGGATCGATACTCGTGATGAGCGCGCCCTTGATGCGCGGCGGCAGCTGGAGTTGTTCGCGGACCTGGTCGGTGATTTCGCCGACGCCCACGCCGTTGAGCACGCCGATGTCCTCGGCTTTCTCGGGCGTGCTGTCGGCCCCGGGTTGGTCGGGCCGGCGGGCGAGTTTTACCTGGGCCGTGCGGGTCTTGCCGTCGCGCAGGTACTCGACCGCGACGGTCGTACCGGGCGTGAACTGGCCGACCGTGAGCAGCAGCTGGCGCGAATCGCGGACTTCGGAATTCTGGACCTTCACGATCACGTCGCCCGCCTTGAGGCCGGCTTTCTCGGCCGGGCTGCCCTCGGTGACCTCGGAGATAAGCGCGCCCTTCTCGGTGCCGAATTGGGAAACGAGATCCTCGGTCAGGTCCTGCGGCGCCACGCCGAGGAAGCCGCGGTCGACGCGGCCGGTGTTGACGATCTGCTCGGCGATGTTGCGCGCGAGGTTGACCGGGATCGCGAAGCCGACGCCGGCGAAACCGCCGCTGCGGCTGAGGATGGCGGTGTTGATGCCGACGAGGCGGCCCTCGGTGTCGAGCAGGGCGCCGCCGGAATTGCCCGGGTTGATCGCGGCATCGGTTTGGATGAAATCTTCGATCGGGCCGATGCCGACGCCGCGGCTCAGCGCGCTGACGATGCCGCGGCTGACGGATTGGCCGACGCCGAAGGGATTGCCGATGGCGAGAACGACATCGCCGACTTCCAATTGCTCGCTGTCGCCGATGACGGCGGCGGTGAGGTTGTCGGCCTCGATCTTGAGGACGGCGAGGTCGGCGAAGGCATCGCGGCCCACGACCTTGGCGTCGTAGCGTTTGGTGGATTCGCCGATGGAGACCTTCACGTCGTCGGCGTCCTCGATCACGTGGTTGTTGGTGAGGATGTAGCCGTCCTTGGTGATGATGACGCCGGAGCCGAGACCCTGCTGGGTCTGTTCGGGCGAGCGGCCGCGGGGATTGGCCGGGGCGTTGCGGGGATTGTTGCGCGGGGTATTGCGGGGGTTGGGGATCGTCGGGCCCTCGCCGTCCTCGCCGCGCGGCATGCCGGGCAGGGCATCGAAGAACCGGCGGAAACGCGGATCGTTGAACAGCGAGGAATAGTCCGGCGTGCGGACGCGTTTGCTGGAGTAAACGTAGACGACGCTCGCGGCGGTGCGCTTGACGATGGGCGCGTAGCTGACGCGGTCGGAGGACTCGCGATTGATCGGCTTGGAGTCGAAGGTGAGCTTGAGCGGCGCGCCCTTGGCCTTGGCTTCGGCGGGTTTCTTGTCGCCGTCGTTTTTCTTTTCCGCCGTCGCGGCCTTGTTCTTGGAGGGCGCGGCTTTCTTCTCGGCCACGGGGCTCTTGGGGTCGGCCCCGCGCAGGGTGAGGCCGGCGCCGATGGTCAGCACCAGAATGGCGGATACGAGGGAGAAACGGGAGACGCTCGTGGACATGGCGGAAAGGGATTGGAAAAGCGCCCGCGGCCGAAACCGCAAGGCACGGCTTGGAACGGGGACCGCGAAACTGGTTCCGTCCGCGCGAAACTGCAACCGGCACCGTCAAAACCCCGCCGCCGCAACGCAAGGCGGCGCCGGCCGCGCGAAGGCGGGAATTGACCCCACCGCCCGCCGCCCGCTAACTCTCGCGCCTTATGTCCGCCGAATCCACCGCTCCCGCCGTCACCATGGATGCCATCGTCGCGCTCGCGAAGCGCCGCGGTTTCGTCTTCCAGTCGTCCGAGATCTACGGCGGGCTCAACGGCTTCTTCGACTACGGTCCCCTCGGCTCCGAGCTGAAGAAGAACATCCGCGACTGCTGGTGGAACGATATGGTGCGCCGCCGCGACGACGTCGTCGGCATCGAATCCTCGATCATCATGCACCCGAAGGTCTGGGAAGCCTCGGGCCACGTCGCCGGCTTCACCGATCCGCTCGTCGACTGCAAAGTCAGCAAGCAGCGCTACCGCGCCGACCAACTCTTCTTCTCGCCCGTCGTCGTCGACGGCCAAACCGTCGGCTACGTCAGCGCCCTCGAGAGCGAAAAGACCGCCGCGGATCTCCAGGCCGCCGCCGAATCCTTCAAACGCAAGAAGGCCATCCAGGGCGCGCTGGCGCCGGTCGCGCCCCGCGATTTCACCGAGGCCAAGCCCGAGGAAATCCCGCTCATCCCCTCTCCCGCCACCGGCGAGCCCGGCAGCCTGACCGAGCCCCGCGCCTTCAACATGATGTTCGAGACGCATGTCGGCCCGATGCGCGACTCGTCCGCCGTCGCCTACCTCCGGCCCGAGACCGCCCAGGGTATGTTCGTCGATTTCAAGAACGTCGTCGACACCGGCCGCGTGAAGCTGCCCTTCGGCATCGCCCAGATCGGCAAATCGTTCCGCAACGAGATCACGCCGCGCAACTTCATCTTCCGCTCCCGCGAATTCGAGCAGATGGAGATGGAGTATTTTATTTCCGAGGACGCCGACTGGGACACCTGCCACAAGGAGTGGATCGAATGGTGCCGCCAGTGGCTGATCTCGGTCGGCCTGCCGGAAACGCACCTCTCGCTCTACGCGCACCCGAAGGAGAAACTCGCGTTCTACTCCAAGGGCACCGTCGACATCATGTTCCGCTACCCGTTCGGCGTGCAGGAACTCTGGGGCATCGCCGCCCGCGGCAACTACGACCTCACGCAGCACGCCAACGCCAGCGGCAAGCCGATGGAGTACTTCGACGAAGCCTCGAAGAAGAAGTTCGTCCCCCACGTCATCGAGCCCGCCGTCGGCGTCGACCGCATCTTCCTCGCCGTCCTCTGCGCCGGCTACGCGGAAGAGGACGTCAAGGACGACAAGGGCAACGTCGAGAAACGCACCGTGCTCCGCCTCTCGCCGCGCATCGCGCCGGTGAAGGTCGCCGTGCTCCCGCTGCTCAAGAACAAGGACGCGCTCACCGCCCGCGCCAAGGAACTCTACAGGAAACTGCAGCGCCGCTACGCCGTGTTCTACGACGAGGCCGGCGCGATCGGCCGCCGCTACCGCCGCCAGGACGAGATCGGCACGCCGTGGTGCGTGACGATCGACTTCGAAACGATCGAGAAGGACGGCACCTTCACGCTGCGCGAGCGCGACTCGATGACGCAGAAACGCATCACCGAGGCCGACCTCTTCGCGCTGCTCGAGGCGCAGGTGTTCTGAGTCCGCCGCCGTTTTTCGGCGGAAGTTTGCAGTAGCCGGGGGCGCCGCCCCCGGTCACTTTCCCTTCGTCCCGTTCCGTGCCGGCGCCGCTTCTGCCGGCGGACCCGGCGGCCGCACCTTTTTCCATGTCCAAATCCCGCCAGCCTTCGATCCGCAGCGTCCGCGCCCCCGAGGCGCTCGCGGCGCTCCGAAGCTGGCTGACGGAGTTTCCCGAAGGCGTCCGCGAACGCGGCGAGGCGTACTGGGAAAGCAACCACGTCATCGAGGCCTGGGCCGACGCCGACCACTTCGTCCAGGCGCGCGTCGCCGGCCAGGCACTCTACGACGTCACGCTCTTCTACACCCGCGGCAAGTGGTCCTCGCGGTGCAAATGCCCCGTCGGCACCCAGTGCAAGCACGCCTACGCCGCCAGCCGCGCGTGGATCGCCGACGTCGAGTCCGGCAACGACCGCCGCCGCCCCGCGCCGGCCGCCGCCGCCGCGGCCGAACCGTTCAAGCCCCAGCCGCGCAAAAAAACCTTCCGCGAGCTCTGGCAACCCGTGCTCGCGGAAAAACTCGGCCGCCCGCTCGAGGCCGAGGAAGTCAACCTGCTCGGCCGGCTCGCGGAGCTGTTCGCCGAGTTCACCGCCGGCAACCAGACGCTCTTCCCCGGCCAGCTCGAGCGCCACGGCTTCCACTACGTGCCGCCGGCCGAACGCTCGCTGTACGATCCCGCGTTCGCCGGCTGGTGGGACCGCGCCCACCCGCCCGCCGATCCCTGGGCGCTCTGGCAGTACCTCGCGTATCACTACGAGCAGCACGGTTTCCCGATCCCGGCCGTCTTCCGGCCGCTGACGGACACCCGCGCCGTCCACGCCGCAATCTCCGACCAACGCGTGCAGCAGGAACTCGCCGTCTGGCGCCGCGCCCTCGCCGCGGCCGACGAACTCGCCGCCGCCGCCCCGCCCAATCCCGTTGCCGGCATCACCGGCCTGCGCGTGCGGCTCCTCGCCGGCGGCGCCTGCCAGCTCGAGGTCCGCGCCGGCGCCGGCAAACCGTGGAAACCGCCCACCCAGCGTTTCCTCCGCGAGCTCGGCAGTGCCCGCCCCGCCGATTTCGAACACCTCCCGCCCGCCGAAGCCGCCCTCGGCCTCGTGCTCGCCGCCGAACTCGGCCTCGCCGATGCGGCCGCCCCGCGTACGACGCTCGACGAAGCCGCCCTCGCCGAAGTGCTGCGGACCAAGTCCGCCCGCGGCGCCTTGGTTCTGCCCGACGAATCGCCGTTCACCGTCCAACCCGAGCCCCTCGTGCCCGAGGCCTCCGTTTCGGCCGCCGGCGCCGACCGCCTCGAGGTCCGCCTTGTCGCTCCCGACGGCCGCGATGCCTCCGCGGCCAAGCCCGTCGCCGCCCTGCCCGACCCGCTGTACCTGTTCGAGGGCAAGCTCTGGCAAGGCCCGCCGCCCGCCCCGGCTGCCACGCTCCCCGTCGCCGCGCTCAACGACCCGAAACTCATGACGCGCCTGCGCGCCGCCGGCCTCCGCCTGCCGCAGTCCCTCGAGCTCAAGGTCCGGCACATCGCGCTCACGCCGGTCCTGCGCTGCTGGCTGCACCAGCCCGCGTCGGCGTTCGAATCCGTCCAATTCCGCGCCCAACTCCTGGCCAAGTCGGAAAACCCGCCGTGCTGCCAGCATTGGAGCGGTCTCGGCGGCTGGCAGTGGATCAAGGGTGGCGCCCCGCCGCCGCGGCGCGCGGACGATCCCGTTTTGGAATTCGACCTCTCCGCCGCGCAAACCGTGAGCGAGCGCCTCGCCGAATTCCGCGTCAGCTGGAACAACCACGCCGACGCCTGGATGCGCGGCGTGCCGAAGACGTTTCCCGAGGACTTCCTCGCCTGGTACGCCACGCTCCCGCCCGGCCTCGCGATCGACGCCACCCCCGAGCTCACCAGCCTGCTCGCCCCGCCCCTGCGCGCCCGCGTCGAGGTCAACGCCGCCCCGGCCGAAGGCGGCCAACGCGATTGGTTCGACCTCACCGTGGCCCTGCGCGTCGCGGACACGACGCTCTCCGCCGAGGAACTTTCGCTCCTGCTCAAGGCCCGCGGCAAATGGGTCAGCCTGCCCGGCCGCGGCTGGCGCCGTCTCGAGGTCGAGGACGACGCCGGCAACCCCGCCACCGCCGCGCTCGACCGCCTCGGCCTCGGCGCCGCCGACGTCCTCGCCACCGGCAAGGCCGCGAAGCACCGCCTCCACGCGCTCCAGCTCGCCACCGAGGCCGCCACCCTCGAGCAACGCCACGCCAAGCTCGCCGCCGATCTGCGCACCCGCGCCGCCGCGCTCGCCGCCCTGCCCGCGCCGCCGCTCCCGCCCGGCCTCCAGGCCGTGCTCCGCCCGTACCAGCTCGAAGGTTTCCACTTTCTCGCCCACCTCGCCGCCCAAGGCTTCGGCGGCGTGCTCGCCGACGACATGGGTCTCGGCAAAACGGTCCAGACCCTCGCCTGGCTCCTGCACCTCGCGGCCACGCACGAAGGCGAACCGGCCCCCCTGCGCATCCTCGTCGTCTGCCCCAAGAGCGTCACCCACGGCTGGCTCACCGAGACCGCGCGCTTCGCGCCCTCGCTCAACGCCGTCGCCTTCGACCCCGACCGCACCGTCCTGCCCGGCGGCTCCCCCGCCGGCAGCGCCCTGCTCGTCGCCAACTACGTCCAGCTCCGCATCAACGCCGCGTGGTTCCAGCAGCAGAGCTGGGATGCCGTCGTCCTCGACGAAGGCCAGTTCATCAAGAACCCCTCGAGTCAGGTCGCGTCCGTCGCCCGCTCGCTGCCCTCGCGCCATCGCCTCGTGCTCACCGGCACGCCGATCGAAAACCGGCTCACCGATCTCTGGAGCCTCTTTGCCTTCGCGCAACCCGGCCTGCTCGGCACGCAGACGGCGTTCCGGCGCCAATATCCCGACGAAGACGCCGCCGCCCACGCGCGCCTCCACCGCCGCGTCCGCCACTTCCTGCTCCGCCGCACCAAGGCCCAGGCCGCGCCCGACCTTCCGCCGCGCACCGAGGACGAAATCGTCGTCGAACTCGAGGGCGAGCAACGCGTCCTCTACGACGCGGAACTGAAGCGCGCCCGCGCCCAGTTGCTCGGCGTATCGACCGACCGCGCCCTCGACGCCGTCCGCTTCAACATCCTCGCAAGCCTCCTCCGCCTCCGCCAGATCTGCTGCCACCCCGCGCTGATCGACCCCGTGCACGCCGGCCTGCCGAGCGCGAAACTCGAGGCCCTGCTCGAACGCCTTGAGGAACTGCGCGACGAGGGCCACCAAGTCCTCGTCTTCAGCCAATTCGTCGAGATGCTCCAGCTGATCCGCGCGCGCCTCGTCGCCGCCGACATCGGCCACCTCATGCTCACGGGTGCGACGGAAAACCGCGCCGAACTCGTCGACACCTTCCAGACCGACCGCAGCAAGACCGTCTTTTTGCTCTCGCTCAAAGCCGCCGGCTTCGGCCTCAACCTCACCGCCGCCAGCTACGCGATCCTCTACGACCCGTGGTGGAATCCGGCCGTCGAGGCACAGGCCATCGACCGCACGCACCGCATCGGCCAGACGCAGCCCGTCGTCGCCTACCGCCTCATCGCCGCGGACACCGTCGAGCAGAAGATCCGCGCCCTGCAGCAGGAAAAGGCCGCCCTCGCCAACGCCGTCGTGCAGGAGGAATCCCTCGCGAGCATCCTCGACCTCGACAGCCTGCGCCGGATTCTCGGCTAGCGCGGCGCGGCTGCGCCGCGCGGTTTGGAGTTCGGAGTTTGGAGTTGGGAGAGTGGTTTTGGGTTTTGAGTTTTGGGTTTTGGATCACTGCGCCGCGGGCGATGGGTGGGGGGCGAACCGGTTGATCCTGACACGATTTGTCAGGGGTGTACGGGTCGGAGCGGAATGCGGCTTGTCGGGGCGAGGGCTGGGGCCACGCTCGCCCGTCCGCCTATGTCTGCTCCCGCCGCCGAGACTCCGTTTTCCTTCTGGCGCAGCGTCGCGCAGGCCCTGCGCGGCGAACACCTCGACTACACCGCCGCGCCGTTGAACCGCGCGGTGCTGCTCCTTGCCGTACCCATGGTCCTCGAGATGATCATGGAGTCGCTCTTCGCGGTGACGGATGTCTTCTGGGTCTCGCGGCTCGGCAAGGAGGCGATCGCCGTCGTGGGCCTGACGGAATCGATCATGTCGCTCGTCTACGCGGTCGCGATCGGCATTTCGTTCGCGGCCACGGCCATCGTCGCGCGCCGCATCGGCGAGAAGGATCCCGCCCGCGCCGCGCAGGCCGCCGGCCAGATCTTGCTCATCGGGTTTACCGTCTCGGCCGTGCTCGGCGTGATCCTCGGGCTGAACGCCAAGCGACTCCTCGAGTTGCTCGGCGCCGACGCCGCGACCGTCGCACTGGGCACGGACTTCGCCGCGCTGATGCTCGGCGGGAACGTCACCGTCTTCATGATTTTCCTGATCAACGCCGTCTTCCGCGGCGCGGGCGACGCCGTGATCGCGATGCGCACGCTCTGGTTGGCCAACGGCCTCAACATCGTGCTCGGGCCCTGCTTCATCTTCGGTCTCGGGCCGTGCCCCGAAATGGGCGTCACGGGCGCCGCCGTCGCGACCAACCTCGGCCGCGGCTGCGGCGTGCTCTACCAACTCTGGCATCTGATGGGCCGGCCCGGCCGTGTGCAGGTGCGGCTCCGGCATCTGCGTCCGGTACTCGAAGATCTCGTCGCGATTATGCGGCCGGCCCTCAGCGGCATCGCGCAACTGCTTATCACCACGACGAGCTGGGTCGGTCTGTTCAAGATCCTCGCGGCCTTCGGCAGCACGGCCGTCGCCGGATACACGATCGCGATCCGCGTCGTGATGTTCGCGCTGATGCCCGCCTGGGGTCTGGCCAACGCCGGCTCGACGCTCGTCGGCCAGAACCTCGGCGCCGGCAAACCCGACCGCGCCGAGGCGGCCGTGCGTCTCGCCGTGCGCTACAACGTGATCTTCCTCGGCGCCATCGGGCTCGTCTTCGTTTTCGGCGCGCCGTTCATCGCCGCGCTCTTCACCGCCGACCCCGCGGTGCGGGCCGAGGCGACGCGCGCCCTCTGGATCGTGAGTTTGGCGTTTCCGCTCTACGCCGCGGGCATGTGTTTCGAGGGCGCGTTCAACGGCGCCGGCGACACGCGCACGCCGACCCGCCTCAATTTCTTCTGCTTCTGGCTCGGCCAAGTGCCCCTCGCCTGGTTCCTCGCCCGCGGCTGCGGCCTCGGCGCGCTCGGCGTCTACATCGCCGTGCCCGCCTCGTTTTCCGTGCTCGCCCTCTGGAGCGGAGTTCTCTTCCGCCGCGGCAAGTGGAAGGCCCAGCAGGTGTAGCCCGCATCAACCCCACCCAAGGCTGAACAAGACTTGGATCCCAGAGGACACCGAGACCAGACCCGGAGTGCACCGAGCCGAAAACTTTGTCCGGCTCCGTGCCCTCGGTGGCTTGGCTCCGTGCGCTCCGTGACAAACGCATCCGTCTGGAACGCGCCCTGACGGCGGAAAGTCGCGCGTTCCGGCTTTAAGCTTTCGGCCGATCCCTTACCGCTTTCGGGCTTGGAAAACGAATGCCTCTTCTCGCCCGACCGGCGGCACCGCTACTCGCTCGTGCACCGGTGGAACCCGCTCTTCGGCGAACGGCTCATCCTCTGGATCGGCCTCAACCCGAGCACCGCGGACGAGGCGAAACTCGATCCCACGCTGACCCGCATCGCGCGCTTCTCCGAACGCGAGGGCTTCGACGGTTTCTGGATGGCCAACCTCTTCGGCCTGCGCACGCCGTACCCGAAGGAAATGATGGCCGCCCCCGATCCCGTCGGCCCGGAAAACGACGCCTCCCTTCTCGCCGCCGCGGATCGCTGCGAGAAAATCGTCGCCGCCTGGGGCGTGTCGGGCGCGTATCAGGCGCGGGCGGACGCCGTCGTCCGCCTCTTCGCCGGCCGCAAGCTCTGGTGCCTCGGCACGACGCAGGACGGCCATCCGCGCCATCCGCTCTACGTCGCCGGCACCCAGCCCCTGGTCCGCTGGAAACCCGGAAAAAAAGCCGAAGCCTGAACCCGATGCCGCGCCGTCCCCGGATTCTCCTCGTCAACGCCTCGCTCGCCGGCGCCGCCGGCAACACCGCCGTGCTGCTCACCCGGATACAAAGGGCGCTGCGCGGCAAGTCCGCGGCCGAGACCGCGGTGCTGGCCGGCGGACCTGATTTCGCCGCGCTGCGCCCGCGGCTCGCGGCGGCGGACGGCTTCGTCTTCGCCACCGGCACGCATTGGGACGGCTGGAGCAGCGAACTGCAGCGTTTCCTCGAGGCCGCCACCGCCGCGGAAGCAACGTCCCTGTGGGTCGGCAAGCCGGCCGCCGTCGTCGTTTCGGAACACAGCACCGGCGGAAAAGGTGTGCTCTCCCGGCTGCAGGGCGTCCTCGTGACGCTCGGCTGCAGCGTGCCGCCGCTGGGCGGGATGGTGGTGTCGCGCGCGGCGCTGCTCGCGGCGAAATCGGATCGATCGGCGGCGCGCGATTTCTGGGGCCTCGCCGATCTCGGTGTCGTGGCCCACAACGTCGCGGAAGCGGCGCGCATCTCGCTCCCGGGCGCCCGCGCCGCGACGCCGCGCTGGCGCACCTGGCCGGTGGACCGCCGCGACTTCGCGGCGCGTTGGCTCGACGTTCCCGCCCGGTCCGCTCAGCCGCCGCCGGAATAGAAGAACTGTTCGCGCACGATCTTGCCGGCGCGGACTTCGTAGACGGCGATCTCCGCCAGCGTGAACCGCGGGCCGCCGGCCCGCGGCGTGACATCGACCGTCAGCGCGCAGGAGAAAAACGGGCCGGCGACCACGGCGTCGCTGACGGTGCCGCCGTGCACCTCGAACATGTCGTTGAACATTTTTCCCTTTGCGAGGAGCGCCTCGATCCCCGCGGTGCGCGCGTTGGGGGAGCCTTCGGGTTCGAGACTGACGGCGTCGGCGGCGTACAGTTCGCGTTTTGCGGTTTCATAGGCGCCCTGACGGCAGAGCGCGACGAGTCGCTGGGCGATTTCCGGGGTGTTCATGCACCCCGGAAGCTGGGCCCCGGCCGGCGCGACGACAACCGCCGGATTGTAACAATCGGCGGTTCAAACCGGTACCGGCTCACTTGATCTTCGAGAAGTCGACGGGCACCAAAAACACGGACTCCACCTTGGCGGTGAGCTTGCCGTCTTTCTCGGATTCCGTGCGGGCCTTCACCCAGACGGGATCCTCGCGGAAACCCTTCCACGCGGCGGTGGCGGCGTCGCGGTTCGGATAGGCCAGGAAGTAGAGCAGCGTGTTCGCGGCGCCCTTGGCGGCATCGGTCGGATGGAAATACGCGAGGTTGGTCATGCCGTGCTTCGCGAAGAGCGCGACGGTGTGGTTGCGGAAACGCGCATCGAGGGCGGCGAGTTTGCCCTCGGCGGCGGTGTAGGTGCGCATTTCGAAGACGCGGTTGGCCGCGCCGGGCTTGTAGCCGGCGTCCATGGCCTTCGTGAAATCGGTGGTCTCCAGGAAGACGGAGTCGACCTTGCTCACGATCTTGCCGGAGGCCTCGGACTTGGTGCGGACTTCCTTCCAGACCGGGTCGGCGCCGAAGGCTTTCCACGATGCTGTCGCAGCGTCGCGATTCGCGTGCGCGAGCAGGTAAACGAGTTTGTTGGCGGAGCCGTCTTTCTCGTCGGCGGGCACCCAGTAAACGATGTTTTCCATCCCGTGCTTCTCGAAGAGGGCGCAGGTGTGGTCGCGGAAACGCGCGAGCAGGTTCGGCAGTTTGCCGGGCTCCGTGTAATAGGTGCGCAGTTCGTAGACGCGGCCGGCGGGCGCCGCGGCGCGGACGAGAGTGGCGGAGAGCGCCAAACCGAGGGCGAGGAGGAGGGTGAAACCGAGACGGGGTAGCTTCATGGGAGTGCGGCGGACGTTGGCGAGCCGCGGCGGAGGCGTCGAGCGGGGAAGCGCCGCGGCGCGATTCCCCTGCTTCGGAGAGCCGCAAGAAATCGCAAAAGGCGCAAAGAATCCGGCGGGCCCAAACCTCCCTGCAGCCGCCAAAACTTCCGCCGAGTCGGTGGCACCCTGCGCCTTTTGCGCTTTTTTGCGGCCATTTCCGTTCGGCTCCCGGCAACCCGGCCCGACGCGGCCCAAAATGGGACTACGGTTGTTTCTTCGCCTTGCCGGGCGGGCGCGGCGCGGGGCCGAAGTACGGCATCGCGTCCCAGCCGTCGTAGGCGGGATCGAGGCGCGGGTCGGCCGTCGCGCGCATCCAGGCCTCGACGCGGCCGCGGAGCTCGCGTTGCACGGCGGCAAATTCGGGGCGGCCGGCGAGGTTGACCAGCTGATCGGGATCGGCGCGCAGGTCGTAGAGTTCCTCGGCCGGGCGTTTGCCGAAGCTCAAGGCGAAGAACGGCGCGATCGCCGGCTCGGCGGCGCGGGCGACGATCAGTTCCTTGATCGCCGAGGGATCGACGTCGCCGTAGGGGCCGACGGCGAAGTGCTGCTGCGGGTCGCCGGCCGGCCAGCGGTCGGGGCGCAGGTTGCGCAGGTAAAGGAAGTCGCGCGTGCGCAGGCCGCGGATCGGATAACTGAGATCGCCGCGGCGCACGTTGGCATGGCGCTCGCGTTCGACAAAGACGTGGTCCGCCCGCGCGGCGCCGGGCCGGTCGAGCAGGGCGCCGAGGAAACTGCGGCCCGTCATCTCCGGCGGCGGCGTCACGCCCGCCAATTCGAGAAACGTCGGCGCGAGATCGGTGAGGGAAACGAAACCCGTTTCCGTCCGGCCCGCGCGCAGGCGCGAACCCCAGCGGATCGCCAGCGGCACGCGCGTGCCGGTGTCGTAGCAGTTGGCCAGACCGCGGGGCAGCTGCCAGCCGTTGTCGCTGGTGTAGAGAACGACGGTGTTTTCCAGGAGTTTTTCCTGCTCAAGCACCGAGAGCGCGGCGGCCGCCGCGGCATCAAGCCGGCGGATCGTGGCGTAGTACGCGATGAGCGTGGCGCGGACCTCGGGAGTGTCCGGGAACATCGGCGGCACGCGCAACTTCGCGGCGGCGGGATCCTGCGGGTCGCCGGGAGCGTGGCGCCAATTGTGCGACGCGGTGTCGATGTTGCCGAGCCAGAAGAAAAACGGCTTCGCCCGGTCGCGCGCGGCAAGGAATTCGGGCAAGCCGCCCGGGTAGTCGCGGCCGACGGGATTTTCCGGCCAGCCGAAGTCCTTGAAATTGCCGGGACTCCAGGCCTTGCCGGTGGCGCCGACCTCGTAACCCGCCTCGCGCAACGCGGCGGTGAAGACCTTGAGTTTGCGGGGAAACGCGCTCCACAGGCTGGCCGCATCCTCGAGTTGATGGGCGGCACGGCCCGTCAGCATGCACGCGCGCGTCGGCGAGCAGGACGGCACCGGGCAAAACGTATTCGCAAACAGGACACCCTCGCGGGCCACGCGATCGAAGGCCGGGGTTTGCGCCGCGGGATCGCCGAGCGCGCTGGCGTGGGGCCAGCCCCAGTTGTCGGCGAGGATGAGGAGGACGTTGGGCCGTTCCGCGGGCGCGGCACCGGCGGCGGCAACGACGAATGCGGAGAACAGGATTCCGCGGAGCCAAGAACGGGCGCCGGGGCGAAGCGACACGAGCATGGCCGCAGCGAAACGTCCCGCGGCGGCGGCGGCGAGCGCGTTGTGGGGCGTCAACCGATGCGCGGGAAATGGCAGGGAACGAAGCGTCGGTCCCGACCCGCGCTGGTAGCATGGGGGACCATGAACCGGATCGCGCCGCCGCTCTTCGCCGCGGTGCTCGGCATGGCGACCGCGTTGCCCGGGGCCGAGACGGCTGTCTGGCAAACTAACCTGCGCACGGAGACGCGCGCGGGCTACGACACGAACCTGTTTTTGCAGGACGAGGCGCCGCTGGCGCCGGGGCAGACGCAGCGCGCGACGCCCGTGCGCGCCGGGGCGGCGGAATGGATTTTCGGCGCAGGCGCGACGGCGCGGCGGCAACCGGCCGGGGCCGACGGCACCAAGGTCGAGGCGGAAGGATCGCTGACGTGGCATCGCTTCGAAGGTTGGGCCGGGGAAGCGCACCGCGACCTGCGCCTGCGCCTTGGGGCCCGGCGCGTTGCCGGCGGCCTTGTCGCCGAGGCAAGGGCGACGCTGCTCGACGTGGCCGGCGGGGACACGGGGCCGGTTTACAATGCCGCCGGCGGCACGCCCTCGATCGGCGCGGAGCCGGTGCGGGCGCGGCGCGCGCAGGGCGTCGGGACGCTGTTCATTGCCATCGGCCGCGCGCCGGAAGGCGGTGCCTGGGGCTGGCGGGCGCATGCGACGGCGTCGCACCAGGATTTCCGGACCCGGTATCGGAGCGAGCCCTACGGGGCGGCGAACTTCCTCGACCGCGGCCAGGCGCTCGTGGGCTTAGATCTCGGCCGGAAGCTGGCGCCGGCAACGACGTTGTGGGCGACCTTACGCGGCGGGCGGCAGTGGCAGGCGAACCCGCCGGGCAAGCGCGAGAACGCGACGAACGCGGTGCTGCGGCCGGGCCTTGGCTTGGAGGAAACGGTGACGTCGGCGTGGCGATTTTCCGCGTGGGCGGGACCGGACCTGCGGCGGTTCACGGGTGCGCGTTGCGCGGGCGTCGCGCGGGACCGGGCGATGCCGTTTTACGAAGTGCAGGCGACGTGGATGCCGGGACCGCGCGACACGGTGACGGCGGCGGCGCGGCAGACAATTTCCCTGAGCGGCGCGGGCCGCAGTGCGTACCGCGACACGAGCGGCGAGCTGGCCTGGAGCCGGCGAGCGGGGGCGCGGCTGGAGCACGCCGTGCGGCTGGCCCGGTACGAGGCGGATTTCGGCGGATTCGCGACGACGCCGCGGCACGACCTCATCAATACCGCCGCGCTGACGGCGGGCTGGCGCGCGACGCGGCGGTGGACGCTCGAAGTCGGGCTGACGCGGGAGTGGACGCAGACGCGCATCCCGGCGACGGCGGGCCGGAGCTACGAACGTTGGGTGGGCCGCGGCGGCTGGGTCTCCACCTGGTAGGCGGCCGCAACGCGGGCGGCCTTGGCGGCAAGTTCGCCGGCACATTCGGGCGAGCCGCGGCCGAGATCGCGGCAGGTCTGCGGGCGGCGACCGTAGATCGTGCAGAAGAAATCGAAACCGCCGCCGGGCGCGGGCTGCACGGCCAAGGCGGCGCAATGGCCGTCGTGCATGCGCAGGTAGGCGCGGTGGCCGATGAAATGCGCGTAGCGGTCGGCGAGTTCGCCGAGCCGCGTCCAATCGTCGCCCGTGACGCGCACGTATTCGGCGGCCTGCGAAAAGCAGCACACGCCGCAAGTGCGGCAATCGGCTGGGATGGACGGCGCGGGATCCACGGCAGCGGACAATGATCGCTTCACGGCATTAGACCACAGCGTTCACGGAGGAAACCGCAGGGGCGCGGAGGAACTCAAGTGCTCGGGCGACGTCAAGGCGGAGGACGCGAATTCCCTTCCGTCAATTTCTCCTCCGTGACCTCTGTGGTTCTAATCCGTGAATCGAATTTGGGAGCAAACGTTGAGCTGAGTTGGACCACAGAGTTCACGGAGACGAACCGGAGGGCACGGAGGGACGAAGGTGCTCGGGTGGCGAAAAGGCAGAGGACGCGGAATTCCGTTCCGGCAATTTCTGCTCCGTGAACTCCGTGATTCCTCCGTGTCCTCTGTGACCCAAATCCGAGTCGCTGCCGAATCCCGCAAAACAAACGGGGCGAACGCGCGGAAGATTTAAACCACAGAGTTCACAGAGAAAGACCGGAGGGGCACGGAGGAGAAGAAGGTATGAGGAAATGGGCCGGCAGGCGGATCCGAACTTTCCGTTCCGGCGATTTCTCCTCCGTGAACTCCGTGCTCCCTCCGTGTCCTCTGTGGTCCAAATCCGAGATTCCGTCGCGCGCCGGCTCAGAAGTTGAACGTCGCGCTGAACGTGAACTTCCGGGGATTGATGTAGTAGAACGCGTTGTCGGCCTGGCGGATCGGGTTGGCGCCGAGACCGCCCGGATTGTAGGTGCCGTAGCTCGTGATCACGAGGTCCTTCGTATCGAGGAGATTCGAGACGTTGAGCTGGAAGCGGGCGCGCACTTTCTGGCCGAAGCGGTAGTCGTAGCTGGCGTGCATCGTGGCCTCGAAGGTCGACGGCGCGTAGAGGTAGTCGAAGGCGGCCTCGCGGATCTGCGCGGCGGTGGGCGCGGTGGTGTTGAACTTGATGCGCGCGTCGACATTGCCGATTTTGCGCGTGCCGCGGTGGTTGCCGCCGGCGCCGATGTTCAGGCCCTTGAGCGGGCCTTCGAAGAAATTGTAGGTCGCGTAGAAGTTGGTGCTGTCCTTGAAGGTGCTGTTGTTGGTCGCGCCCTTGGCGATGCCCTCGATCGCGTTGCGCACGGTGAGGATGTCGGCGCGGATCTGGGCGGCATTGGGCAGGGCGGGGTTCGCGCCGGCGGCGTTCCAGGCGTCGAGGTTGGCGGCGACGTAGGCCTGCTGGCCGGGACGCTGCTGGATGATGGTGGCCTCGGGGCGCGCATGGTTGGCGCTGAGGCGGAGGTTGCGCGTGGGGTTGGCGACGATTTCGGCTTCCCAGCCTTTGGCCTCGATGTCCTCGGTGTCGCGGTAGTTGAAGTTGATCTTGTTGTCCTCGGTCGCGCCCATGTTGACCCAGATGCGGCGGATTTCGGTGAGGTTGCCGCCGCCGAGGATGCGGTCGACCTGCGTGGATTCGTAGCGGCTGATGGTCGCGTAGAGTTTGTTCTGCGCGAGGGAGAACTTCACGCCGAGGTCGGAGCCCTTGCCCTTCGGCGGGGTGAAGCCGGAGCCGTCGTACTTGTTCACGCCGGACGTCGGGAGGCCGAAGTTTTCGGAGTAGTTGGCCTGGAGGCCGAGCCAGGGGAGAACGTAGAACACGGCGCCGAGGTTGGAGCTGGTGACGCTGACTTTTTCGTTCTGCTCGTAGCCGGGGCGATTGGCTTTGATCGCAGGATCGAAGCCGCCGTAAATGGAATAGCCGGTAACGGGGTCGTTGGTGTACTGCTGGATGATGCGGCGCTTGAGCGTGTCGCGGCGGATGCCGGCGAGCAGCGAGAGGCGTTCCTTGAAGAACGTGCTCGAGGAAACGACCTGGGCGTAGGTGAGGTCCTTGTGTTCTTTGCTGCCGAAGCCGATGTCGGCGTATTTGAATTCGGCGCCGGGAATCGACGGCGGTTGGTTGCCGACGGCGTACTTGAACGGTTCGTCCCAGTAGACGCGGTAGCGGACGATGTTGCGGGCGTCGGTGACGAGGGGGACGGCGGCGTTGTTCACGCGGCGCATGCGGCGCTGCCACATCTCGAAGCGCTCGGGGCGGAAACCGCCGATGACGCTGAGGCGCTGCTTCAGGTCGAAGGCCTTTTCCCATTCGAACTTGTAGGTGGTGAGGAAGCGCACGTCCTCGACGCGGTTGTCCTGATACTGGATCTGCTGGTCGATGTCGGCGAAGGGCACGCCGAACTTCGGGTTGGGCTGGCCGTTGGGGAGGAGGCGGTTGACGTCGATGCGGTAGTCGGTGGCGCGGCTCTCGGTGTTCTTGGCCTCGGCGTCGTGGTCCATGCGGAAGTACGCGAGCTGGGCGAACCAGTCGTCGTTGATGCGGTGGTCGAGGTAGAGGACGTTGCTGCCGAGGGTGCGGACCTGCTTGGAATCGATCGGGCCGAGGTTGAATTCGCGCGACGGCAGGCGGGGCGCATTGGGAATGTCGGCGCGGCCCTCGGGCTTGATGGCGAAGCCGGTGCCGCGGGTGCGGTAGGACGTGCGCCAGTCGAGCACGCCGGCGGCGGGCGAAGTGAAAGAGTAAACGAGGTAGGCGTTGCCGCCGAATTGCTCGAGGCCGAAGTTGTTCGGGCCGGCGATGACGGCGTTGGTGTCGTTGAACGTCGTGCGGTTCCAGAACGAGGCGTTGTCGGAATAGGTCGTCTGGAAAATCAGCGCGCGCGTCTCGAGCGATTCGACTTCGGCGCGGAGCTGGGTGTTGCGGCCGAGCTTGTACGAAGCGGCGACATGGATGCCGTCGCGATCCTCGTAGGTGCCGTCGCGCCAGGGCTTGAGGCGCTGGACGAGGCCGTTGGCGCGGACGGCGAAGGTGTTGTTGCCCCACTGGGTGTCGAGCGTCGTGCGCCAGCCGCCGTCGGAGTCGGCCTGGAGGCGGTACTCGTGGCGCTTGAGGTTGAAGCGGGCCTGCTTGGTGAAGTTGGTGGAGACGCCGCCGAGGGCGGCGTCGCCGAAGAGGAGGGAATTGGGGCCGCGGGCGAACTCGAAGCGCTCGGTGTTGTAGGTGTCGGAGTTGGCGTAGAACAAAAAGTAGTTCCGGGTCGGGTAATTGCCGGAGCCGCCGGTGTTGCGGAAATTGAACTGGAAAGTGCCGAAGGGGGATTCGTTCTGGCGTTCGTTGCCGGGCATCACGCTCGTGGCCCAGTTGGCGGCGCCCTCGAGGCTGGTGATGTTGAGGTCGTCCATGAACTCCTTCGTCATGACGGAAATCGACGCGGGCGTGAGCCGCAGCGGCGTGTCGGCGCGGCCGCCGGCGAGCGAACTGCCGGCGGCGTAGCCGGTGTCCTTGCTCGTGTTCACCTCGAAGGGATTGAGCAGAATCGTGTCGCCGGCCGCGGGGGCGGCGGCGGGTTTGGGCGCCGGGGCGGTCTGGGCGCCGAGCGGGGCGAGGGTCGACAGGACGAGTGCCGCCAGTCGCAGCGACCGGACGGAACAGCGGGGGATCAGGTTCATGGTGGGGTGCAAAAAAAAACAGGCGCGCCCGCGGGGGCCGCGGGACGGAGCGGGGTCGGTGGGGTTGGGGGTAGGCCGGCGGCACGGACCGGCGGCGCAGGCGGAAGATAGCCGCCCGACCGGCTTCCCGGCTATTACGAATACTTGCTGTAGTTACGAATTCTTGCGCAATGACACGGACCCGATGCCCACCCCGCATCTCAAACTCCCGCCCTGCCTCGGCGGCACCTATGTGTCGCGCACGCGCCTGGAACCCGACACGACCTGCCGCTACTTTCCGCGGCACTGCGGTTTCTCGCGCTCGGCCGAAGCGGCGACCATGGACGAATCGCTGAGCGCGATCACGGAGCAGGCGATCTGGCGCTACGTGGTGCGCGGCACGGTGACGTGGATGGTCGGGGAACGCCGCGCGACGGCGGGGCCGGGCACGGTGATCGCGACGCGGCAGCCCTCGAACGGGCGGCTGCTGCTGCCGGACGGGACCGTGGACCTGATCTGGCTGACGCTGCAGGGGCCGGCGGCGCTCGATTACTTCGACCGCATCACCCACCGCTTCGGCAACCTGCACCTGTTGGCGCCGGGGGCCGCGGCGGTGCGGCGCGCGGAGGAAATGATCCGGGTGGCGCGGCGCAACCGGCCGCGCTCGCCGTTTTTCTGGTCGGAACAGACGTTCCTGTTCCTCAGCGCGTGGCACCGCGGCCTCGAGGAACGCCGGCAACCGTTGTTGCCGCTGGTCCGGATGGCGCCGCAGGATTCGCGCGACCTGCTGACCTCGGTGCGCTCGGTGAAGAGCTTCGCGGCGCAGGTCGGCTACTCGCAATCTCACCTCACGCGGCTGATCGCGCGCACCTGGCGCGAGACGCCGGGCAAGGTGTTCCGCCGCGTGCGGCTCGAGGAGGCGGCGCGGCGCCTGCGCGACGGCGACGCGACGGTCGCGGACGTGGCCGGCCGCGCGGGCTACTCGTCGGTGCCGGCCTTCATCACGGCCTTCAAGGCGCGGTTCGGGCTCACGCCGGCGGCGTACCGGCGCAGCCGGCGGTGAACTCCGACCGGCGGCGGACTATCGCCCCACGGCCAAGAGGGTTCCGATCTTTCAACCTCCAGGGTTCAACTCCAGTCCGCGCGTCCCGCGCGCCGGCTCAGAAATCGAGCGTCGTGCTGAGGCGGTAACTGCGGGGCTCGTTGAAATAGACGCGCCGCACGCCGGTGTAGTTGTCGTTGTAGCGGCCGATGTTCGCGAGGTACGAGTTCGAGATGTTGCGGACGTTGAGCTGCACCGTGGCGCCGATCTTGGTCCGCGGGATGCGGAAGCGGTAGCCGGCGAAGGCGTCGCCGAGCAGCGTCTCGTTGCCCCAGTAGACTTTGCCGCTGGCGACCTCGAGGCTGAGGAAGTTTTTGCCGTTGTAGCGGACGGAGCCGCCGACGAAGGCGCCCTTGAGCGGGCCTTCGCGGAACGCATACCGCGCGGTGCCGTTCATCTTGTGCGGGCGGGTGCCGAAGGGGGCGTTCTGCCGGTCGACCTGGAAATCGAGCTCGCTGTAGAGGTCGCGGGCGGCGGTCTCGAAGGCGGCGAGTTCGGTCGGGTTGTTGGCCAGCAGGCGGCGCCACTCGGGCACGCGGGTATCGAAGAATTGGAAGACTTCGGTGAAGAAGTTTTCGCGGCGGCGTTCCGAATGCGAGTAGCTGGCGCGGAGCGTGAGGTTCTTCGTCGGATTGGCGACGATCTCGACCTCGATGCCCTTGGTGAACACATCGATCGTGGCGGAGGTCCACGTGATGGCCTGGCGGTCGTAGTCGGCCTGCGTGATCTTCCCCGCGGCGAGCAGTTGCGTGAGCATGGCGGTGAGGTTGTCCACGCCGAGGGCGTTGCCGCCGGGCAGAATCGGCGAGTCGTTCAGCTGCTTCGTCTCGAACCACGTCGTGCGGATGAAGAGCCGGTCGTCGCCGAGCACATCGAGCATGAAGCCAAGGTCGCGGCCGCGGCCTTCGGTGGGCTCGGGCACATCGCCGTTGGGCAGCACGGTGCGGTCGAAGCGCGGCTGGCCGTTGTTGCGGGACAGATTCGCGAAGAGGGAAAGCCGCTTGTGGGCGTGAAGCACGGCGCCGGACGTGAACGTCGTCGGCGTGTAACGGTGGTTCACATACGTGCCGTCGAAGTACCATTCGCCGGCGGAAAGGAAACCGGAGCGCACGCGCGGGTCGTTGGGATCGAGCACGCGGGCCTCCTGGGCGTTGCGGAACTTGATGTCGTCGCGCCGCGCGCCGAGCGTCGTGACGAGCCGGTCGCGGAACCAGAAGCTCTGGGCCGCGACCATGACGGTGTTGATTTCCTTCACCGTGTCCGTGTTGGCGCGGGCGCGGGAGGCGTAGGCGGTATGGTAGCGTTTGCCGTTCCAGATGAACGGCGCGACCGGGATGCTGGAGTCGGCGGCGTACCACGTCGTGTAGTCGCCGGCGGCGACGTAGTTGCGGCGCGTGAGCTGGTTCTGCGCCCCCTCGGCGCTGAGGGCATTGGTGATGGGGACGTTGGCGTCGTCGACGAGGATCTCGTCGCGCCAGCGGCGGAGGCGGTCCTGGGTGGAATTTTCGAGCAGGCCGGCGACGCGGTGCTGGCCGTACCAACGGTCGGAACGGCCGGTTTCCCAGGCGGCGCTGAGGCGGTAGATCTCGTTGTCGGTCACGAGCCGGTCCTTGAACCAGATCGCCTCGAAGTAGCTGCGGCCCGCGTAGGGATTCGGCACGGTGCCGGCGGCGCCGTCGGGCCTCGGCAGCGTGAGATTCGGGTCGGCGCGGAGGTTGGTGCCGCCGACGGCCATGCCGTTGGCTTCGACGTCGGTGCGGTTGCGGAACCACGCGAGCTCGAGGACGACCTTCTTCGGCAGCTTCTGCTGCACCGAGACCTGGGTCGTATTGAAGGTTTGGTGACGCACGCCGCCGGGGCCGGTGAGGTTGTAGTCGTAGGGCGAGACGGAGGGCGGCAGCAGGGTCTCGACGCCGTAGCGGCCCGTGCTCTGGAACTCGCCGCGCAGGTTGTAGACGGTGCCGTCCTGCTGGTTGAACGTGAAACGGTTGTTGGCAGTGCTGAAGCGCGCGGTGCCGGGCGGCACGACGGTGCCGTCGATGATCGGGCGGCCGCCGTCCTGCCAGGCGGTGATCTGGTCGGTGCCGTTCCAGCCGATGGTGAGGTTGTTGTCCATGTGGCCGCGCTCGAAGGAGGCATGGACGGTGGTGTTTTTCAGCGGCTGGTAGGCGGCGGCGACGGTCCAGCGCGCGGAGTCGGCGAAATCCCAATGCCGCCAGCCCTGGTTGTTCTGGTAGAGGCCGAGCAGGCGGACGGAGAGTTTGCGCGGGAGCAGGACGAGGTTGTGGTCGGCCTCGTAGCGCTCGTAGTGCCAGGAGCCGTGCATCGACTTGAGCGTCGTGCGCGTGCGGTTGAGGTTGGCCTTCTTGCCGCTGAGGGAAACGAGACCGCCGGCCTGGCCGAGGCCGAAGAGGATGGAGTTGGGGCCGCTGGCGACCTCGGCGCGTTCCACGTTGTAGAGATCGACGGGCACGCTCGATTCGACGAAGTCGCGCGAGGCCCCGGCGGGCGAACCGCGCATGCGGAACGTGTAGTCGTTGCCGTCGGCGCCGCGGCCCTGCGGATTGTTGAAGCCGGCGTTGGCATCCTCGACGTCGATTTCGACGTTGGTCGCGTGCGCGAGCATTTCCTCGAGGTTGGTGGCGGCGATGTCGGAGAGAAACTCGGGCGTGAACGCGGACACGGCGGCGGGCGTGTCCTTGAGCCGCGAGTTGAGGCGGCTGCCGCTGGTGGTGTTGGCGGCCTGGTAACCGACATCGTCGCCGGCCTTCACCTCGAAGGGCGACAGCTCGACGGGCGGGGCGGACGGGTCGGCGGGTTTCGCGGCCGGGGCCGCAGCGGCGGGCGCCGGGGCGCTTTGCGCGAAGGCGAAGGTGCCGGCGGACAAGCCGAGGACGAAAGCAGACAGGCAGCGGCCGAGGGAAGCAGCGGGCATGGGGAGAGGGGGTTGGAACCGCCGGAACAAAACCGTGGGGGAGGCGGAGCGACGTCAGGATGGAACAGACCGGCGCCGGAAGGGAAGTCCGCGGTGCACACGTCGGAGTGACGATTTCACACCGTCGGCCGCGGAAACCCCGCTTGCCGCCGGCGCGGACGGGGCTTCGACTGCGCGGCGCCATGGAAGCCTACGCCCGCGCCCGCGAACTCATCGACGCCGCCCACGCCGCCGATCCGGCCCGTTCCGCCGATGGGCGGCCGGCCGAGTTGGTTTACGGCGAGCGCGTCGAAGCCTGGGTCGTGAAGCTGGTGCCCGCGGCCTCCCCTGCCCTGCGGCTCGCGGCCCGCGCGCAGCACCTCGAGCGCTGGCTCGTGCCGCGCGCGAGTTTCCCGGAGGGCAAGGCCGGCTACCTCACGTGGCGGCGTTCGCTTTACACGAAGCAGGCGGAGCGCGCGCGGGAGTTGGCGCTCGCCGCCGGCGTGCCCGCGGCCGAGGCGGCCGATATCGCGGTGTGGGTCTCGAAGACCGGCCTCAAAACCAACGCCGGCACGCAGGCGCTGGAGGACGCGGCGTGCCTCGTGTTTCTGGAAAACGAGATCGGCGCCTTCGCCGCGCAGCACGCAGACTACCCGCGGGAGAAGTTCGTCGATATCCTGCGCAAGACCTGGAAAAAAATGAGCCCCGCGGCGCAGCAGGCGGCGCTCGGGCTGGCGTTGCCGCCGGCGATCGCGGAACTCGTGCGCGACGCGCTGGGCGGCAGTTGAAATTGCTCCCGCTCCGCTCTCACCCGGCCGCGGCGCGGTAGAGCAGAAAGACCAGCAGCTGAGCCGAAAACACGCGGAGCAGCATCACGAGCGGGTACACGGTCGCGTAGGACACGGCGGGCGCGTCGCTGCCGGTGGTTTGCTGCGCGAAGGCCAAGGCGGGCGGATCCGTCATGCCGCCCGCGAGCAGGCCGCAGAGTTCCGCGTAGTTGAGTTTCCGCCACGCGCGCGCGACGAAGCCGACCAGCAGCAGCGGCAGCAGCGTGATCGCGGCGCCGAAGGCGAGCCAGCGCAGGCCCTCGCCGCCGAGCAGGACCTCGACGAACTTCTCGCCCGACTTCAGGCCGACCGCGGCGAGGAAGAGCGTGATGCCGACCTCGCGCAGCATGTGGTTCGCGTTGGTCGGCATGTGCCAAACGAGCGGGCCGAGGTTGGCGAGGCGCGAGAGCAAAATCGCCGCGACCAGCGGGCCGCCGGCAAGGCCGAGTTTTACCGCGGCCGGCAGGCCGGGCAGCGCCAGCGGGATGCTGCCGAGAATCACGCCGAGGGCGATGCCAAGGAAGAACGGAATCGGCTGCGGGGAATTGAGCGCCTGGTTGGAGTTGCCGACGGCCGCCGCGACCTGCGCGATCCGCGGCTCCTCGCCGACCGCCATCAGCACGTCGCCGAACTGCAGGTGGAAACCCGGCGTCGGGGAAAACTCGATCCCGCCGCGCGTGATGCGCGTGATCACGACCTCGTGCTGCGCGAAGATCCGGATTTCGCCGAGGGCGCGGCCGAAGATCTCGCTCCGCGTCACGATCAGGCGACGGTTGGTCACGGGGCCGGGCAGAAGTTTCAGGTCGACGCCGGCGTCGGCCCCGACGACGACGCGCAGGGCGTCGAGGCCTTCCTCCGGGCCGACGGCGTGAAGGATGTCGCCGAGCTGCAGTTCCGTTTCCGGCCGCGCGACTTCGACTTGGCCGGCGCGCGAGAACCGCGAGACCACAACGCCGGAGCCCTCGAGGCCGGGCACTTTGCCGAGGGCGCGGCCGACGAGGTTGGCGTTGCGGACCTCGAGGTTGCGCGTGGCGGGTTTGGGGGTCCGCGGGGCCTGCGCGTTTTCCGCGGCGGCGACCTCGGCGCGCACGTCGACGCCGAACACGCGCCGCACCAGCACCATCGTGAGGATGATGCCGATGATGCCGAACGGATAGGCGACGGCGTAGGCGAGGCCCTGGACGGCCGCCGCCCCGTCGTCGGCACCGACCTGCGCGAGCGCCTGCTGGGCCGCGGCGAGGCTCGGCGTGTTGGTCGTGGCGCCGGAAAGCAGGCCGCTGCCCGCGGGCAGCGAAACCCAGCCGGTGCCGATGAAGACGGCGGCCACGCCCGCGCCGAGCAGCACGATCGCGGCGGCGAAGGCGTTGAGCACCAGACCCCGCGCGCGGAGCGAGGCGAAGAAGCCGGGGCCGATCTGCAGGCCGAGCGTATAGACAAAAAGAATGAGGCCGAATTCGCGCACGAACTCGAGGACGTGGGCGTCGACCTTGAGCCCGAATTGGCCGAGCAGGAGACCGGCGAAGAGCACGCCGGCCACGCCGAGACCCACGCCGAACACGCGGATCTTGCCCAACGCCGTGCCCGCCGCGCCGGCGATCGCCAGCAGCACCACGGTGCGGGCGACGGACTCCTGGGCGAACAACTGGATCAGGCCGTTCATGGCGACAGCGTAGCAGACCCGGGGCCACGGCGGCCACGCATGTTTTGCCGCGGCTGCGTCATCCGGCCGAACCCCCGGCGCCCGAAAGCGCGGCGACACAGGCTTGCGCGCGCTGCCGGCCGTGGCCTCATTGCGCAGCAACCCATTCCCCGCCCGTGAAAATTGCCAAACGGATTCTTCTCGTCCTCGCCGTCATCGTTCTCGGGCTGCAGTTCGTTCGGCCGGAAAAAAACATTTCCGCGCAGCCCCCGGGGAAGGACGACTTCCTCGTGCGGCACCCCGCCCCGGCCAAGGTGAAGACGGCGCTGGAGGTCGGCTGCTACGACTGCCACTCCAACACCACGCGCTATCCGTGGTACGCGGAGTTCCAGCCCCTCGGCTGGTGGCTCGCGGACCACGTGAAGGAAGGCAAGGGCGCGCTGAACCTGTCCGTCTTCGGCACGCTCAGCCCCAAGTCCCAAGGCAAGAAACTCAACGAGATGATCGACACGATCGAGACGCGGCAGATGCCGCTGAAGTCGTACACCTACACGCACCGCGACGCGATTTTCACCGAGGAGCAGATCAAGGACATCGTCGCCTACCTCGAGGAAGTGCGCGACAAGGTCGCGCCCGACGGCGAGTGAGCGGACCATGGTCCGGCCGCCCGAAACCTTCGCCACCGCCCGGTTGTTCGCGCGTCCGCCCCGGCGCGACGATGCGCCGGCGGTATTCGCGGCGTGGGCCGCGGATCCGGCCGTGACCCGCTACCTCAGCTGGGGCGCCTACACGCAGGTGGAGGCGTTGGCGGATTTTCTCGGCTCCGGTGCCGAAGCTTGGGCCCGCGGGACCGGCCACCTCGCGTGGCTGCTTTTCCCGCACGGGGAAGAGACTCCGGTCGGCTCGGTCGGCCTGACCTTCGAGGGTGCCGGCCGCGTGATGGCCGGCTACGTGATCGCCCGGCCGCATTGGGGCCGCGGCTTCGCCACCGAGGCGCTGCGGCCGCTCGTCGACTGGACGCTGGCGCAGCCCGAGTACTACCGCTGCTGGGCCTACTGCGACACGGAGAATCCCGCTTCGGCCCGGGTGATGGAAAAAGCCGGCATGGTGCGCGAAGGCGTTCTGCGGCGTTGGGCCGTCAGCCCGACCCTCGGCCCGGAGCCGCGGGACTGCATCGTCTGCGCGAAGGTCCGGTGAACGCCTAGCGTCCGGGCGCGAGCAAGCCCGGCACCGGCGGCGCGGCTCCGGGCGAGGCCGCGGGCCAGTCCTCGCCGAGGAGCGCGGCGACCGTCGCGGCCACCTGCGCCTGCACGACCAGCGGCGTGCCTTCGCGTTCGCCCCGCGGGACGATGCCGGGGCCGAAGGCGGCAAGCCACGTTTCCTCGGAGCGCGGGATTTTTTTCCCATGGCTCGTCCAGTCGTGGCACTCGGTGCCGCGGCCGTGGTCGGGCGAGATCACGACGGCGGTGGTCCCGCGGTACTCGGGCAGCGACTGCAGGTGTTCCCAGAGCTGCCGGACGAAACGGTCGCAGCGCTGCGCGGCCTGGAGGTAGCGGTCGTAGCGGCGGGCGTGCGCCCAGGAGTCGGGTTCGCCGAACGCCACCAGCAGCACGCGCGGTTTGAGCCGGGCGATGTGGTCGAGGGCGGACTCGTAGACGAAGGCGTCGAAGTGTTCGCCCGCCGCGATGGGCGGGATGTCCGTCATCCAGCGCTCGAGCTCGCGCAGCCGCGGCGAAACCGGGCCGGCCGGCAGCGGCGAGTCCGTCACCCAGACGGGCAGGCGGCTGCGGCCGACGTTCATGATCGAGGTGAACACGCGCCATTGGGCGACGGCGGCGACGCGGTCCGCGTAGCCCGGGCGGCCGTGCAGCCATTCGAGCACCGTGACGTTGGGATTCGGGATCGGCGTGTTCGACGTGATCAGCGGGTCGGCGCGGCCGGTGAGCAGCTCGTTGTAGCCGGGGTAGGAAATGTTCTCGGCGTTGGCGACCTCGACGCGGCTGTCCCGCGCGCGGTTGCCGAACACCTGGCCGGCCGCGGGCACCGTCGACCAGAAAAACGGCATCAGCCGCGCGCGGCGTTCTTCCGGCGTCGCGGCGAGAAACTCGCGCTTCAGCGCGGCCTGCGCGCCCTCGGGCACGCCGCCGTTGTCCTTGTCGATCAGGGCCGCGTCGGCCCCGCCGAAAACCTCCTGCCAGCGCAGGCCGTCGATCGTAACCAGAATTACATTACGCACGGCGGGCGCCGCGGCGGCGGGCAGCGCGGCGGCGAGCAGGAACACGGTCAGCAGGGATTTCATGCGGGGCGGAAAGCGGGGCGCGATCCGACTCCGGCCGCCGCCGCGGCCGCAACCCAAACCGTCCGGAACCCGCGGAACCGCGGGCCGCCCCGACGCGGCGCCGGGGGAACGGTTACACGGCCGCCGCGGATTTTCCCGGAAGAATTGCGCGGGAATCCGCAACTGCTCCCCGGGGGGGCGGCGTCAGTCCGGGTGCAACCGCATTCCCAACCACATGAAAAACGATCCCTTCTTCAAGTTCGTCGCCGCCGTCATCATCGCCGGCGTCATCGTCGCCCTGGCCAGTCCCAGCCCGACCTCCGCCGATCTCGCCGAGCACGCGCCCGCCGCCCTCCATTCCGCCGGTACCTCCGAGTAAGCGCCCGCGGCCCGCGGGTTTCCCCCCGGCCGCCTGCCCCGGCCGCACCGATCCGCCTCAGCGGCCGGCGAGCGCCCGCCGGATCGCGCCGGCCAGCGCGGCGAACTCATAGGGCTTGGCGATCAACGTGATTCCGGACCAGTGCAGTTCGTCGGCCTTCAGGATCTCCTCGGTGTAGCCGCTGGTCACGATGACCGCGAGGCCCGGCCGGAGCCGCCGGAGGGACTCGCCGAGTTCCAGACCGGTGACGCCTCCCGGCATCACCATGTCGGTGACCAGCAGGTCGGGCGGGACCGCCAAGCCGTGCCAGACGCCGAGCGCCTCGGGCCCGCTGCCCGCTTCGATCACCCGGTAGCCGAGATGGCGCAGCATGGTCGAGGTCGCGAGCCGCACCGCCGGCTCGTCCTCCACCAGCAGCACGGTCTCGTTGCCGCCGGGAATCGCCGCCGCAGGGAGCGCCGGCCGGGCCGACGCCGTTCCGCCCGCCAGCGGCAGGACCACGCGGAAACTGCTGCCGCGGCCGACCTCGCTCGCCACTTCGAGCCAACCCTGGTGCTGGTGGACAATGCCGTGGACCGTGGCCAACCCGAGTCCGGTCCCTTTGCCGACTTCCTTGGTGGTGAAGAAGGGCTCGAACAGATGCCGCAGGACGTCGGGGGACATGCCGCAGCCGGTATCGCTGACCCGGAGCGTGGCAAATATCCCGGGACGCGCTCCCGGCGGCGCGTCCGGCGGCAGCTCGGGTCCGAGTTCGAGCCGGGCGGTTTCGAGCTTCAGGGTACCGCCCCCCGGCATGGCGTCGCGCGCGTTGACGCAAAGATTCATCACGACCTGGTCGATCATGCCCGGGTCGGCGTCGATCCAGAGCGGCTCCGCCGCGGTCTGCAGCGACACGTTCACGCGCTCGCCGATCACCCGCCGGATCAGCGCCAGCACCTGCGAAATGCCCGCGCTGAACTCCAGCCGTTCCGTCCGCATCATCCGGCGACGGGCGAACAGCAGCAACTGCTCGGTAAGCTTGGCCGCACGACGTGTCATCACCTGCAGCTCCGCCAGCGGCGGCCGCAGCCCGGGCGGAAAATCCCGCTCCTCCGCCATGAGCTGCAGGTTGAGCATGATGGCGGTGAGGATATTGTTGAAATCGTGGGCGACGCCGCCGGCGAGCTGGCCCACGACTTCCATCTTCTGCGCCTGGCGCACCTGATCCTGCAGCGCGCGGCTCGCCGTGATGTCGGCAAAG
Source organism: Opitutaceae bacterium (assembly GCA_027482185.1). Classification (GTDB taxonomy): domain Bacteria; phylum Verrucomicrobiota; class Verrucomicrobiia; order Opitutales; family Opitutaceae; genus ER46. The sequence continues at coordinate 62,229 of JAIXWF010000008.1, forward strand.
CTGCTCACCACCAGCCGCTCGCCGTCCCGCGGGTCGCGCAGCGGCTCGGCGTTCACCGAGATCCACGTGAGCGCCCCGTCCGGCTTGTGCACGCCCATCACCACGTCGCGGACCGGCAGACCGGTGCGCAGGGCCACGGCCGCGGGATGGTTTTCGCCGGCAAAGGGCCGCCCGTCCTCGTGCACCGACCGCCAACGCGGATCCAACGACGTGCGGCCGGCCATCTGGTCCGCCGTGAGGCCGAGGATCCGCTCGGCCGTCGCGTTGCACTGCACGATGCGGAGCGCCTGGTCCTGCACGACGACGCCGTCGGCCACGGCGCTGAAGATGAGCTTCAGCTGCCCCTCGCTGCGGCGCAGGGCGCGCTCGGAATGGCGCAGTTCGGTCACGTCGCGGGTCAACCCCACCAACCGCTGCGGGCGGCCCTCCGCGTCGCGCTGCAGGAATCCGCTCGCCTCGATTTCGCGCCGCGCGCCGTCCGCCGCCCGGATCACGGCGAGTTCGAACCGTTCGACGGCGCGGCCTTCGCGGAGCCCGGCGAAACGCCGGTCCAGCTCAGCCCGGGAATCAGGATGGACAAACCGCCGCCAGGCTTCGGCCGTGCCGCCGAAGTGCGCGCGGTCCACGCCGTGGATCCCGTGCATGCGGTCGTCCCAGCGGACGGCGCCGCTCTCCAGATCGTACTCCCACACGCCGTAACCTGCGCCGCGCACGGCGAGTTCGAGCCGGCGGTTGAGGCCGAGGATCCGCTGTTCGGCCGCAAGCTGTTCGGTGATGTCCTGCACGAAGGCGCACGCCAGTTCCGTTTCGCCGACGCGCAGGTGGTGCGTGCCGATGACGACGTCGAGCAGCGTCCCGTCCTTCCGCCGCTGCCGGCTGCCGAACGTCACCGACTCGCGGCCGCGGATTTCCTCCCAGTGGCGCGGCCAGCGTTCGGCGTCGAACTCGATGTCGATGTCCGCCACCCCGAGCCGCAGCATTTCCGCGCGGGTGTAGCCGAGCTGCGCGCACGCCGCCGCGTTGGCATCGCGGATCCGCGCGTCGCGATCCACCCAGACGATCGCGAGGTGCGCGCGATCGACACTGAAACGCGCGATGGTCAGCGCCTCCTCGGCCTGCCGCCGCGCGGTCACGTCGCGCGTCACGCCGAGCAGGCCGGTCACGGCTCCGTCGGCGTCGCGCAGCGCCGTGGCGTGCAGGTCGAGCCACCGGACGCCGCCGCGGCGGCCCCGGACCGGCAGCAGGGCCGAGTCGTGCCCGCCGGCGAGCACGCGCTGCAAAAGGGCCGCGAACTCCGCCCGGTGCCCTGCCAGAATCGCCTCGCGCCAACCCCCGGGGCCGATGTCGGCCAGCGTTTCCGCATCCAGGGACGCGAGCGCGGCGCGGTTGATCTGCAGCAGTTCGCCGGCCCGGCCGAGGACGAGCATGCCCTCGGGACCATGGTCGAAAATCGCGCGGTGGAAGCTCCGCTGCGTCAGCAACTCGCGCTCCTTGCGGCGCAACGCCTCGATGGTGATGGCAGGGATGAGACCGAAGAACGCCACCAACGAAAGCCCGAGCTGCAGTTCCACGTTGCGCTCGTGCGACGTGGGCGAATCCGAGTGCTCAAGTCCGTGCCCGTGCAGCGCGAACCAACCGGCCAAGAGCGCAACCACCAGACTCACGACGGTGACTCCGCGCGGCCCGAAGCGGATCGCGGCCCAGACGACAAACGGCACGACCACGTAGCGGGCCGCCGGTGCCTGCAGCCAGTCGAGCGTGATGGCCAGCGAGCAGCAGACACAGACGCCGGACACGAGGGCGATCGCTTCCAGGCGCCGCATCGAACTGAGCGGGACGGCATCCGCCCGGGGCCGGCGCCAGATCAAGATCAGGGGCGCGACCAGAACCACGCCGAGCAGATCGCTGAAAAACCACGACGCCCAGATTTCGCCGAACGACGACAGACCGCCGAGCTTGTGGATCGTCCACGCGCCGATCGTGGATGTGACGACGAGGCTCAGCGCGGCCGCCAGCATCAGGCCGACGAGTTCCCGCACCGTTTCCAGCGCCGGTTCGCGCGCCACCCAGCGCCGCACGAGCAGGGCGCCGATGAGGGCGGAGACGGCGTTGCCCACCGTGACCCAGAACCAGTCGACCCAGGGCCAGGCCGCGCCGGTGGCGTTGTAGAGCGCGTCGCCGGCAAACATCGCCGCGATCGGCAACGCCCAGTGGCGGCGCTCCGTCGTGAGCAGGACGCCCAGCATCAGGCCGCTGGGCAGCCAGAAACTGGCCTCGAGCGCCGGGTTTTCGGTGAGCTCCCGCGACAGCATCGCGCAGGCCGCGTAGACGCAGGCCAGGGCCGCGAAGCGCAAAGCGTGCTCACGGGGGGAACCGGATGTTCCGGAAGCCGGCCGCGAGGCTCCGCCTGAGGGAATGGGTGGGGTCGCGGTCATGGAACCGGCGGACGACCCACAACAGAAAGCCGCGGCGGATACAAGCTGCCCCCCGCCGGAGGGTCCGGCCGTCGCGCCTCAGAAACGCACGTTTAACTGCGAGGCGGCGTGCCACGCGGTCCCGGCCGGTTCGCCCGCGGCCCGTTCCGCGCTCACCTGGAACTTCAGTTCCACGTGCGGCCCGAAGCGGTAGCCGACGGCGGTGTCGATCCGGTTCCGGTCCGCGCCCCAGGGCCGGCGCCCGAGCCCGGGCAACGCGAGCGCGGAAAACGTCTGCCGGTTCCAGCGCCACGCGCCGTACACCTGCGGGGAAAAGCGGTACTTCGTCTCGACGTAGCCGGCCGTGGTCCGCACCGCGCCGAAAACCGGCACCTCGAAACGCGCGCGGAATACCTCGGCCCAGATCTGGAGATGGCGCCAAGCGAAACCCGCGTCGGCCCCGAACACTGTCTCCCGGTAATCGCGCCAACTCCGCCCCGCCGGGAGCGTCGGCCCGGCCGCGGTCAGGAAGTACGCGCTCTCCGCCGCGGAAACGCCGACGTTCCAACGCAGGTCGGGCCGGAAGCCGACGCGGGCCCCGAAGGCCGGCCGGCTGAAATTCCGCCGGTGCACGGACCATGATTCCGGACGCGAAGAAAGCCCCGCGTTCTTCACCTCCGCCGCCGCCTCCCAGCGACCCCAGCGGCCGGAAACGGCGGCGCCCGAGGCATAGCTCGGACCCCAGATCACGGGGTTGTATTCGTAGCGTTCGTCCGGCTCGATTTCGAGCAACGGGTGCGGCGTCGCCGGCGCCGCCGAATCGTTGATGCCCGTCAGGTTTTCGTACGGCAGCGGCGCATTGACGAAAGGGTTGTCCCAGGAATCGTGCCGCGCGACCCAAGTTCCGACCACCGTCGCAAATTGCCCGACCTGCACGTTGATCTTCCGGTCGGCCCACGGAATGAACAGCAGGGCGTATTCGTCCAGGCGCAGCTCCAAGGGGCCGTCGCCCGGATCGAAACCCCGGTCGAGCCGCGCCTGCACGAAGCCGGTGACGCGCCCGCCCCATTGCCCCTGCAGGAGGAGCATCAGCCGGGGATTGAAGAGGCGTTCGCCGTCGGCGAACACCAGTCCGGGCGGCGGCGTGTCCACCGCGTAACCCTCGAGCGACAGCACGCCCGTGAGCCGGGCCCGCAGCCGATCCTCGCACGCGGAGAACGTCAGGGCGCGCTCCACGCGATCGAACCACGCCTCGCTGGCGGCCGCCGGCGCGGCCGCGCAGATCGCAAGCAGCCATGCGAGCCACGGTTTCATGCGGGGCCGGCGGCGGCCGGCACGCCCGCCGGGGCGAGCCGGAAGGTGGCTTCGAACTCGGTCCAATCGTCGGCCGACGTCGTCAGTTTCAGCTCCCCGCCGTGCAGCCGCGCCAATTCCCGCGCGAGATTCAGGCCGAGGCCGTGGCCCGGCACGGTCTCCGCCGCGGTGCCGCGATGGAAGCGGTCGAAAATGTAGGGCTGCGCCGCCGGCGGGATCGGGCGGCCGTTGTTGCCGACCGTCAGGCGGACCGCGGCGCCCTCGAGGCACGCCGCCACGGCGATCCGGCCGCCGGGGCGGTTGTACTTGCGGGCGTTCTCGAGCAGGTTCTGCAGAATCATCGCGAGGTAGCGCCGCTCGCCCAGGACCATGAGGGTCGGCGGCAGGTCGATCGCGATCGTCGGCGGATCCGGTTGTTCGGAAACCGTCTGGTCGTCGAGCCACGAGGCCACCAGATGCGCGAGATCGACGGGCCGGGGGTCGAGCTGCAGCCGGCCTTCGTCGAGCCGCGACAGCAGCAGGAGGTCCTCGATCATGCCGGTGAACCGATAGGTTTGGCCCACGAGCGCCATCAATTCGCGGCGCACGCCGTCGGGCAGGTCGTCGCGCGCGAGCAATTCCTCCACGCCGGCGCGGAAGACCGAGACCGGGGTCTTCAGCTGGTGCGAGGCGTCGGACGAAAACCGCGCGGCGCGTTGCAACTCCGCCTGCGTCAGTTCCAGCGCCGCCTCCGCGCGCACACGGTCGAGGGCGTTGCGGGCGGAGTCGGCGGCGAGTTTTTCCACCGGCGCGGACAGCCGCGTGGCTGCGAGCCGGCTGGCCGCGAGGCCCGCCACCATGAGGCCGAACCCGAGCCCGACGATGCGCCAGCGCAGCTCCCGCTGTTTCTCGCGCGTCGCCGCCAGCGGATACAGGCAGACCTCGAACGCCGGCGGATACGCCGAACCCGCGTTGAGGGTCTGGAAAACGAGCAGGTTCGCCTCCCCGCCCCACTCGCCCGCCAGCGGGCGGCCGGCGTTTTCCGGCGCCGCCGCCAGCCGCGGCAATTCCCGCACGAGGGCGTCGCGCACAGCGCCGCCTATCCCCGGCAAGTCCAGGGTCCCGTCCACCCACACGCCGCGCCGGATCTGCGGGCCGGCCGCCGCGCGGTACTCCGTGGTCGAGAAACCCACCGCGAGCGCCGCGATCCGCCGGCCGGTGACGGTCGATATGATCGGCGTCACGATCACCTGGTCGACGGCCGGCGTGCCCGCCCCGCTCCCCTCGCGCGGCAGGAAACCCAGCTGCGCCGCCGCGGGCAGCTGGCGCAGCCCCAGCCGGGCGGCTTCGCCCGCGGTCAGCCGGCCGGTGTCGCGCGTGGCTTCAACCGGGATCACCGCTCCGGCCGGGTCGAGAAAACGCCAGAATGTGGCCTGCAGGCCGCGCCCCGCCGGATTGTCCGGACCTTCGACCAGGTCGGCGAGCTCGTCTCGGGCACTTGGATACAGCAGGTCGAGCGCGTCGTCTTCCAGCGCCGCGTGGATCCGCGCCTTCTGCACGAGGCTGCGGCAGCGCTGGGCGAGGGCCGCGGTCCGGGCCCCGCGGGCCGCTTCGATCAGCTCGAGGGCCGCGGCGAAGTCGCGGCGCACCTCGTCCTCCGCCTCGCGCGCGGCGTGGCGCTCGGCCAAGAACAGCCCGCCCGCGGTCAGCGCCGCGACCACGAGCATCATCGCGGTGACCAAACGCGCCCGGAAACTCCGGAAGCGCTGCGGGGCGGAAACCGAGGGCGCCGTGTTCAAGGCAGGTCCACCTCGAGGCGGCTGCCGGCCGCCAACGCCACCGGCTTGGCCCGCGTCTCGGTGCTGTCGATCCACGCCTTCAGCGTGTAGTTGCCCGGCGGCAGCCCGTTCAGCCGGAAATTCCCCGCCTCGTCCGTCACCGTGAAATACGGCGTCGCCAGCACGAGCACGATGGCGCGCATGTGGACGTGGATGTCGCAGCGCAGCGTCACGACGCCCGGTCGGTCGAACACCTGCGACGGGATGGGGCGGTCCTCGGGCCGGTACCGCCCCAGGTCGAAGCGCTTCGCCGGCGAGAACGAGAAGATGTTGTGGTAGATCTCGTCGAGGTTGGGAAACTCGACGCGCGTGCCGGCCTGCACCGGCAGCAGCGCGGGCAAAAAGGTCTGGTCCTTCTGGATCATCCGCGCCGGGGCCGGCGGCGGGCCGGGCGGAAACTCGCCTTCGAGGTAGACCACCGCGAGCGCCGGGCTCAGCGCCACCTTGCCGCCCGACGTCACTACCTCGTAACGCTGCTGCTTGACCGGCGCCGGGGGCGGTTTCGGCAAAGCAATGCGGCCGCGGATTTCGGCTTCGGCCGCCGCCGCCCGGCCGCCCAGCGCCACCAGCAGGGGCAGCAGGAGTAAGCGGAAGAGGCGCAGCATCAGGAAACGGAGTTCAGGCCGGCGGCTGGATCAGGTATCCGACCTGCCGACGGGTATGCAGCAGCGGCGGATCGAAGCCAACGTCGATCTTCCGGCGCAGGCGCGTGATGAACATGTCGATGATCCGCGCGTCGAAATCGTGCTCCCCTTGCCAGACCCGGTCGCGCAATTCCGTCCGCGCAAACACCCGCCCCGGCTCCTGCATCAGCACCTGCAGCAAATCGAATTCGCGCGGCGACAGCGCGATCGTCCGGCCCGCGCGCACCACGAGCCGCTGCGGCACGTTCACGTGCAGATCCGCCACCTGCAGGCCGGTCCCGGTCTGCGGCCCGCCGCCCCGCCGGCCCAGCGCCTCGACGCGCGCCACGAGTTCGTCGAGCGCGAAGGGCTTCGCGAGGTAGTCGTCCGCGCCGGCCTTCAGGCCCTTGATGCGGTCGTTCACCTCGCCGCGGGCGGTCAGCATGAGCACGAGGGCCGGGCACCGCTCCTGCCGCAGGCCGGCCAGCACCTCGAAGCCGTTGCGGGTCGGCAGATTGATATCGAGCAGCACGAGGTCGGGTTGGCCCCGCAGCGCCGCCTGCAGGGCCGCGGCGCCGTCTGCCTCCACCTCGGCCGTATGGCCTTGGCGCAGCAAGGCCGCCCGGATGTGCCGGGCCAGCTCGGGTTCGTCTTCGACAATCAAGATGCGCATGGACGGGCCTGCGGGGGCCAACCCGCCAGCGTGCCGGCGGAAACGGCGGCCATAAGCCGAAATTCGTAACGATCCGGATACACGGCGGCCGGCCGGCCGGCGGTTCAGCGCAATGGAAAACCGGCCCGCCGCAGCGCCCGGCGCAAGGCTGCGACGTGGCCGCGGTCCCGCGTTTCCACCGTGCACACGGCGTGCACCGCGCTCACGTCCGGCCCGCTGAACGCGCGGTCGTGCGCGATGTCCTTGATGCTCGCCCCCGCCGCCGCGATCACGCGGCACAACTCGGCCAAGCCGCCCGGCCGGTCGCTGATCACGGCCGTGAAGCGCGTCAGCCGGCCGTCGTGCACGAGGCCCTTTTCGATCACGCGGCTCAGAATCGCGGGGTCGATGTTGCCGCCGCAGACGACGAGCGCCACGCGTTTGCCGGCGAGGTGCGGCAGCCGGCCCGCCATCATCGCCGCGAGCGGCGCCGCGGCCGCGCCTTCGACGACGGTTTTTTCCAGTTCGAGCATGCGCAGAATCGCCAGCGCGATCGCCGCCTCCGGCACGCGCACCACGGCATCCGTGCGCTCGCGCGCGAGGGCAAACGCGTTGGTCCCGACCGTCAGCGTCGCAAGTCCGTCCGCCAGCGTCGCCCGCCGCGCCACGCGCACCGGCCGGCCCGCCCGCAACGCCGCCGTGAAGTTGCCCGTCGCCTCGCTCTCGACGCCGATGACTTCGATTCGCGGGCGCAACGCCTTCACCGCCACGGCCACACCCGCGAGCAGGCCGCCGCCGCCCACCGGGCAGACGATCGCGTCGAGGTCCGGCACCTGCCGCAGCACCTCGAGCGCGAGCGTGCCCTGCCCGGCGATGATGTGCGGATCGTCGAAACCGTGGATGTAGGTCAGGCCTTCGGCCGCCGTGAGCGCGTCGGCCTCCGCCCGCGCCGCCGCAAAATCCGCGCCGCGGACCAACACGCGCGCCCCGAGTTTTTCGCAGGTCGTGATTTTGATCAGCGGCGCGTAGTCCGGCATCACGACCGTCACCGGAATGCCGAGCAGCTTGCCGTGGTAGGCGAGACCGAGGGCGTGGTTGCCCGCGCTGGCGGCGACGACCCCGCGGCGGCGCTGCGCGGCGGGCAGACGCAGCAACGCGTTCCGGGCCCCGCGTTCCTTGAACGACCCCGTGCGCTGGAAGTTGTCGAGTTTGCAGAAGATCCGCGCGCCGGTGATTTCGGAAAGCGGGATCGATTCCGGGCAGGGCGTGACGATTACGCCGCCGGCGATGCGGCGGTGCGCGGCCCGGATATCAGCCAGGGAAACGGCCATGCGCCGAGCATGCGCAAACGGCGCGCGTTGCAAAGCCCGCAGCGCAAGCCCGCGCCCTCGGCTTCGCGGGCGCGCCGGCCGGCTACTTGGTTTCTTCGCCGCGGAAACGCCGGCGCTGTTCCTCGCGCGCGGCCGTCCATTCGGTGTCGTCGATCTTGCCGTCGGCGTTGGCATCCCAGCGCCGCAAAAACCCGGGGTGCGTCGACCATTCGGTCCGCAGGGTCGTTTCCAAGGTCTCGCGCTCCGTCGCGTCGATGCGGCCGTCCGCATTGCGGTCGAAGCGCTTGAGCAACTCCGCCCGCGACAGCAGCGGCGCCTCCGCGCCGGCCAACGGCTTGGCCGCAACCGGCGCCGGTGCGGAAGTCGGCGCGTCGGTCACAACGGCCGGGGCCGACGGTTCGGCCGCCGCGGCGCGGCGCGCGGCGAGGAATTCGCGCACGGCGGTGCGTTCCTCGGGTTCGAGGCGGCCGTTGGCGTTGGCGTCGAACCGTTTCAGCAATTCCTCCCGCAGCAACGCCACGGGCGCGGCCGGATCGGCGGCGCGTTCGGCCGCGGCCTTTTCCGCGGTCGCGCGTTCCGCTTCGTCGAGCCGGCCGTCGCGATCCGCATCGAAGAGTTCGAGGACGCGTTGGCGCAGTTGCTCCGGCGAGGCTTGGGCGAGGGCCTGGCGCGCCATCTGCCGGTCGACCTGTTCCTTGATCATGGCCTCCTTGGCATCGGCGCGTTCGTCTTCGTCGATCTTGCCGTCGCCGTTCTTGTCGAAGCGCTGCAGCAGCTCCGCGGCGCGGGCCGCGGCCTTGGCGGCGGGCGTCATCGGCGCGGTCTTGGCCGGGGCCATCATCGCGTCCTGGGCGGAGGCCGACGCGGCAAGGAATAGCGTTGCCGACACGAGGAGCGGGGATAGACCGGGACGTTTCATGCAAAAACCGTTTGAGCGTCGGGGGAGCAGGGGGGTGCGGGCATGACGCCCGCAGTCACGGACGGTTACCCGACGAAAGCGCCGCACCATGTATCAGGTTAATTTCTCCGAGCAAGCCATGCACGAGCTCAACCGGCTCGACAAACTGGCCCAGCTCGACGCCATCGATCCGATCAGCAGCCTCAAACCCGCCGACCTCGCCCACCCGCGCGAGCCGCTCGGCCAATTCCGCCGCGGCCAGAAGACGCTTTACCGCCTCCGCGCCGGCGATTTCCGGTTCTACTTCGAGGTCCACGGCGAGACGCTCCACGTCGACTACATCCTGCACCGCAATTCGCTCGAGGACTTTTTGCTCCGCAACAAATTGCCGGTTTCGGAACAGCAATTGGTGGAACAGCATTCGAAGTTCTGGAAGTACCTCGAAAGCCTGACGAAATGAGCGAGCCGAAACCCCCTTCGAAGCAGGACCAAGGCGCCGTCGCCAGCGACCTCGCGCGCCGCGAGGACCCGTACAACGTCACCCAGGCCAGCCGCATCTACTTTCTGCCCAACCTGATGACCGCGGGCAATTTGTTCTGCGGGTTCATGGCGATCACGCATTGCATCCAGGCGCGCCTGGCCGAGACCTCGCTCACGGGCGAGTACCGCGGACTCACGAATTACGAGCACTACAAGTACGCCGTCTGGTTCATTTTCGGCGCCGCGGCCTTCGACACGCTCGACGGCCGGCTGGCGCGCATGGGCGGACGCGAATCGCTGTTCGGCGCGGAGTTCGATTCCTTGGCCGACGTCATTTCCTTCGGCATGGCGCCGGCGTTGCTGATGTTCTACCTCATCCTCGCGCCCACCACCGGCAGCTACGAGTGGTTCCGCAACATCGGCTGGGCCATCGGTTTCATCTATTTGCTCTGCGCCGCGATGCGGCTCGCGCGCTTCAACGTCATCACCAATCCCCTGCTCCGGCCCGGCACCAAGGATTCGAACAAAGACTTCGTCGGCCTCCCCGTCCCCGCCGCCGCCCTGACAGTTGCGGCCACGGTGCTGTTTCTCCTGAAATTGGCGGAAACGGATCGGTCGCTCAAAGCCTGGGCTCTCCTGCTGCCGCCGCTGATGCTGTTGGTCGCGTTTCTGATGGTCAGCACCGTGCGTTACCCCAGCGGCAAGGGCGTCGACATGCAGACGCAGACGCGGCTCCAGCCCTTTGTGCTGCTGATGTGCGCGATCGGTCTCGTCGTTTTCTACAAGGAATTCGCCGTGCTCGGCCTCTGCCTCGCGTACCTGTTCTTCGGCCTGTTCCGGTACTTCCGGCGGGGCCGGCCCGGCGTGTTTGCCAAGACCTGAACCGCGCGATGGCCGTACCGGCAAACTCCTCGGAACGCGGCATCCGGGGAGGCGCGCGGCGGCGTTGCGAATCGCGTGTCAGGAACCTGCGTGCGACTTCGGAACAACTCCGGCGTTGCGAACAACCGCCCGGTTGCGCGCGGTTGCCGGAAAGTTATTCGGCCGGTTTCCGGAGCCGATTTTCAGAGGAGAAAACCCAAGTTGCTCCGGTTGTTCGCAGCCCATACTGATACGGATAGAATTCCTTATTGAACACCTATTCTTTTAGCCTTTGTTAGCTTCCACCTTTTACCCGGCCGCCCCCGCATGAAATTCAAAATCAACCGCGATCACTTCGCCAACGGACTTGCCCAGGTCCTCAACGTGGTCGGTTCCAAAGCGACCATGCCGATTTTGAGCAACGTGCTGATCGAGGCGGAAAAGGACCAGATCTCGCTCACGACCACGAATCTCGATCTCGGCATCCGCTGCAAAATCAAGGCCGAGGTGAAGGAAACGGGCGCCGTCACCCTCCCCGTCAAACGTTTGGCCGGTATCGTCCGCGAATTGCCCAACGTCGACGTCGCGTTCGACGCCACGCCCAACCACCAGGTCAAACTCACGTCCGGCGGCTCGACCTTCAAGATCATGGGCATCGGCAAAGAGGAATTCCCGCCGCTGCCCGAATTCGGCGAGGAAAAGGCCTACTCCCTCGAGCAGGGCGAACTCGCCGGCATGCTCAAGAGCGTCGCCTACGCGCAGTCCACCGACGAGACCCGCTACATCCTCAACGGCGTGTATTTCAATTTCCGCGACGGCAAACTCTCGCTCGTCGCCACCGACGGCCGCCGCCTCGCCCTTATCGCCAAGGAAATGGATGTTCCCGCCGCCAGCGCCGGCGCGATCATTCTCCCGGCCAAGACGGTCAGCGAGCTCACCCGCCTCCTCGACAAGGGCGAAAAGGTCCGGATCAACTTCAGCGACCGCCGCGCGACTTTCCAGATCGCGACCGACAAGGACACCAGCGGCCTGATCGACCACGTCTACCTCTACTCCAAGGTCGTCGAGGGAAATTATCCCAATTACCAACAGGTTATTCCCAAGGAAACGCACCAGCGCATCAAGCTCGAGCGCGAGCTCCTGCTCCAGTGCGTGCACCGCGCGGCGCTGGTCTGTTCCGAAAAGGCCAATTCGGTGAAACTGAAGCTCTCCAGCAACCTGCTCGAGCTCACGGCCCAGAGTCCCGATTTCGGCGAGGCCCACGAGTCGATGGCCATCGGCTACAGCGGCCCCGACCTCCAGGTCGCCTTCAACCCGACCTTCATCATGGATCCGCTCAAAGCCCTCGCGAAGGACGAGGTGTTCTTCGAAGTGAAGGACGAGGTCAGCCCCGGCGTTTTCAAGACGCTGGAAAACTTCGTCTGCGTGATCATGCCCGTCCGGCTGAGCTGAGCCGCCTTCCGGCCCCGGCCGCGTCCGTGCCGGCCGATCGAACGCTTTCCGCCGCCGCGGCGTCCAAGTCCGCATCCCTTCCTTCCCCGAGGTGCAGACCACTTACCTCATTCTCGGCGCGATTCTGCTGTCCCTGATTTTGATGCAGGTGAACCAGCGGCTGGCCTCGCCGCTTGTGTCCATCGCCGACCGCTGGCTGCGCTGGTTCGTCTTCGCCTTCGGCGCCGCCCAACTCTGCGTCGACTTCAAGCTGATCGACCGGCCGTACTGGGTGCTCGTGACGGTGTTCTTCCTCGTCTGGTTCATGGGCGAAACGCTGTACAACTGGCTCGCGATCACCGCCCACAGCCTCAGCCCGCTGCCGCTGTTTCCGCGCTATGCGATCAACACCAGCGGCGAGGAATGGCCCGTGCAGCCGCGCCTGCTGCAGATGCGCGAATGGCTCCGCAACCAGGGCTTCCGCCAGGTCCAGGCCCTCAAGGCCGAGATCGGCGGCGGGATCTATTTGCGCGTATCCGTTTACCAGGACGCCCAGGCCGTGATCCGCGTGCAGGTCACGTTCATCCCGCAGGCCAACGGCGCGATCTCCGTGTGCTTCGCCGTGAGCTCCGTGGCGACCGACGGCAGCCGCTACCTCACCGACAACCTCTACATCCCCTTCGCCGGTTTCTATCCGGAAAACTGGTACGTGGAGCGCGCCCCGTGGCGGCGTTCGCTGCCGGCTTTGCTCGCGCGGCACCGCGCGCGCATCGCCCGCGCCGGGCTCACGCTGAAACCGTTCGAACAGGAACCGCTCGCCGACCTCAACCTCGGCCAGCACGAGCTCGACCGCCTCAACACCGAGCTCGGTTTCCTGCACCCGCACGCCGAACGCGAGGACCTCGGCAAGTTCACCCAGGAAGGACGCTACCGCGTCTGGAAAGAGATCTGGATGCTGAACTATCTCGGCCGTTCCGCGCGGTACGAGTGAAGCCGCCGGCGACGGATCCCGCTTGGAAACCCTCGCCCGTTTTTTCCGCCGCCTGCGGCACGGCCCGCTCGGCGCTTTGCCCGCGCCCGTCCGCGACACCGCGCGCGCCGCGGCCCTCGCTTCGCTCCAGGCGGTTTCGCTCGGCCGCGGCCGCGGCGTACGCGTCGCGGGCCGGTATCCGCTGCGGGTCGAATGGTCCCGCGCGGCCGTCGACTTCACCGTCTGGGAAGCGGAGTTCACCCGCGAATTCGGCGCCGCGCTCGCGTCCCGGCCGGTGGTGTTCGATGTCGGTGCCAGCCTCGGCGAATGGAGCGCGCTGGCCGCGACGCTGGCCGGCCCGGAGCGGGTCCATGTGTTCGAGCCCGACGCCCCGTCGTGGAACCGCATCCGCCGGATCTTCGCCCTCAACCGGCTCGCCCCGCCCGCCGGCATCGTGCCGGCCTTCTGCGGCGCCGCCACGCGGGCGGAGGCGGCGTGGTGGGACGCCGTCGCGCGCCGTCGCTTTCCCGCGTCGGCCGACGGCGATGCCACGTTCCAGGATCTGCGGCGTCGGCCCGACTTGCCCGTGGTCGCGCTCGACGACTACGCGGAACGCACCGGCGCCGTGCCCGGCGTCGTGAAGATCGACGTCGAAGGGGCCGAGGGCGAAGTCCTGCGCGGCGCCCGCCGGCTGCTCGCAACGGCCGGACCGCGCCTGTTCCTCAGCTTGCACCCGCAAGCCCTGCCGGACTTCGGCGATTCGCGGGAATCCATCCTGCGCGACTTGGCCGATCTCGGCTACCGCTCCCGCCTCCTCGCCGTCGACCACGAGGAACACTGGAGCTGCGAACGCCCGAGCTGAGCCGGGATCATGCAGTTGAGAGCCGGGAGTTGAGGGTTGAGAGATGGATCCGCCAAGGATTCGGAAAACGTCGCCGCCGCACGCCATCGGGAACCGAACGGTTTTGCTCTTAACTCTCAGCCAAGCTCTCCCAACTGCATGAGTCCGGCTGAGCCGCGCCGGCGGCCGCAGCTCCGACCGTTTCCAGCTGATCGCTGATCGCTGAAAGCCGACGGCTCCGAACCCTCATCCCCCGATATAACTCATCTCCACCTTCGCCCGCGGCTCGCCGCTCGCCAGCACCTCGGCGCGTTCGTCGCTGTAGCGGTCCATGCGGCCCTGCCAGATGCGGCGGAGAAAATGCTCGAGGCCGGCGTCGTCCGCGCCCGCGCGCAGCGCGCCGAGCACGTCCCAACCGAGCGAGGCAAACAGGCACGTGAACAGTTTCCCGTCGGCGCTCAGCCGCGCGCGGTGGCAATCGCGGCAAAACGGTTCCGTCACCGAACTGATCAAACCGATTTCGCCGCGGCCGTCGAGGTAGCGGTAGCGCGCCGCCACTTCGCCGCGGTACGCGGGCCCGATCGGCTCGAGCGGCCAGATCGCCCCGATGCGTTCCACCAATTCCTTCGCCGGCACCACGCGCGCGCGGTCCCAGTGGTTGGTGTTGCCGACATCCATGAACTCGATGAACCGCAGCGCATGCCCGCGCGCGCGGAAATAGTCGCAGAGCTGCGGCAGTTCCGCGTCGTTCACGCCGCGCTGCACCACGCAGTTGATCTTCACCGGCAGGCCGAGGGCAGCCGCCGCGTCGATTCCGCGCAGCACGCGCTCCACCTTGAATCCGAGGCCGTTGAGTTTGCCGGCGGTGGTGTCGTCGAGCGAATCGACCGACACGTTGAGCCGGTCGAGCCCCGCCGCGTGCAACGCCGGCGCGAGTTTCTCCAGCAGCCAGCCGTTCGTCGTCAGCGCCACGTCGCGCACGCCGAGCTCGTTTTTCAAAGTCCGGATCAGGTCCGGCACGTCCGCGCGCAGCAGCGGTTCGCCGCCGGTCAGCCGCACTTTCTCGACGCCGAGCGCACGGAACGCCTTCACGATGCGCGTCAGTTCCCCGAGCGTCATCAGCTGCGGATCGCGCAGAAACGCATGCCCCGGCCCGAAGATTTCCTTCGGCATGCAGTAGGGGCAGCGGAAATTGCAGCGGTCGGTGACCGAGATGCGCAGGTCCCGCAGCGCGCGATTGAATTGGTCGGTGGGTTGGCCCATGCAGGTGCGGCTTGCGCCGGGAAAGGGGGAGATGAAGCTCGTTTCCCCGCGGCGTAAAGCCGCACCTGTCTTTTCCCCATGCTCACCCCCGCCGAGGCCGAAAAGCTCATCCGCGCCAGCATCGCCCCTTTCCACCGCGAAGATTGCCCCCTCGCCTCCGCGCACCGCCGGGTCCTGCGCGCCGACCTGCGCGCCGACCGCGATCTGCCGCCCTTCGACCGCGTCACCATGGACGGATACGCCCTGCGCGCCGCCGCCCTCGCCGCCGGCGAACGCGTTTTCCGCGTCGAGGCCGTGCAGGCCGCGGGCATGCGCGCCTTCAAACTTGGTCCTGCGGCCGATGCCTGCATCGAGATCATGACGGGGGCCGTGCTGCCCGAGGGCGCCGATTGCATCGTGCCCTACGAGGAAACCGCGCGCGAGGGCACCGCCATGCGCGTGACGGGCGACGTCGCGGCCTTGGTCGCCGGCCACGCCGTGCATCGCCGCGGCAGCGACCATCGCGCCGGCGACATCATGGTCCGCGCCGGCACGCGGCTCACCGGCCGCGAGATCGCCGTCGCCGCCGCCTGCGGCCACGCCGGCCTTACGGTCAGCCAGGTGCCGAAAATCGCCGTCGTCACGTCGGGCGACGAACTCGTCGAGGTCGACGCCCCTGTCGGCCCGCACCAGATCCGCCGGAGCAACGACCACGCCCTCCGCGCCGCGCTGCAGTGCGCCGGCTACCCGCACGTTTCCCGTTTCCATTTCCGCGACGTGCGCCAGGAGATCGAGCACCTGCTCTGGCACATCTTGGCGGAGTTCGACGTCGTCCTGCTCACCGGCGGCGTGTCGAAGGGCAAATTCGACTACCTGCCCGAGGAACTCGACCGCCAAGGCGTGAAAAAGATTTTCCAGGGCGTCGCGCAGCGCCCGGGCAAACCGCTCTGGTACGGCCAAAGTTCCCGCGGCACGCCCGTCTTCGCGCTGCCGGGCAATCCCGTCTCCGCGTACACCTGCCTGCACCGCTACGTCTTGCCCGCGCTGGCCCACGCCAGCGGCGCCGCGCCCGCGCCCGTGCGCCTCACGGCGCTCGCGCGCGACGTCGCGTTCAAGCCGAAGGTCACGTGGTTTTTGCCCGTGAAACTCGAGAGCGGCCCGCGCGGCGAACTGCTCGCCGTGCCCGACCCAAGCAATACCTCGGGCGATTTCGCCGGCTTGGTCGGCACCGACGGTTTCGTCGAGCTCGCACCGGGCAACGGCGTCTTCCCCGCCGGCACCGTCGCGCCGTTTTACGCGTGGGTTTAGTTTTTTGTCACAGAGGACACGGAGGAAAACCGGAGGGCCACGGAGGAGAAAGCCGAAGTTTGGATCCGCGGGAGCGCCTACCGGCCCGAATTCCCGATCTGAATTTGCTCCGTGCCCTCCGTGTCTCCCTCAGTGACCTCCGTGACGACGTGTGACAGGATTCGAGTTTCCGACCCGACCACAGAGGACACGGAGTCGATCCGGAGGGGCACAGAGGGAAACCCTGAAGGTTGGGATTTCCAATCGCCCGCTCCGGGCAGAATTCTCCGCGCGCCTTTGCTCCGTGACCTCCGTGCCTCCCTCCGTGCCCTCTGTGACCCATCTGCTCCGCATCCCCGCCAAAGTTGAAGGTTGAGCCGCACGGGCCGCAGGTTGAGGTTTCGCGCCGATGTTCTCCCACCTCGACGCGCAGAACCGGCCCGCGATGGTCAACGTCGGCGCCAAGCCCGTCACGCGCCGCACCGCGCACGCGATCGCCGTCGTGAGTCTGCCGGACGAACTCGCCGCCCTGCTCCGCGACGGCGAGATCGCCACGAAGAAGGGACCGATTTTCCAGACCGCCGCGCTCGCCGGCGTGATGGGCGCCAAGAAGACCGGCGAACTCATCCCGCTCTGCCACCCGCTCGGCCTCGACGATTGCCAAATCGAAATCAAGGCGCACCCCGACCGCCGCGAAATCGAGATCCATTGCCGCGTCGAGGTGCACGCCAAGACCGGCGTCGAAATGGAAGCGCTCACGGGCGCGACGGTGGCGGCGCTGACGTTTTACGACATGGCCAAGGCCGTGACCCACGGCATCGTCATCAAAGAGGTGCGCCTGCTGGAAAAAACCGGCGGCAAGCGCGACTATCGCGCGACCGCATGATCAACGTCCGCATCCAGTACTTCGCCATCTTGCGCGAGCAGCGCGGGCAGAACGAGGAGGCTCTCGCCACTGCCGCCGCCACGCCGACCGCGCTCTACGAGGAATTGCGCGCGCGCCACGGCTTCACGCTGCCCGCCGACCGCATCCGCGCCGCCGTCAACGAAACCTTCGTCGCGGCCGATGCCCCGCTGCGCGACGGCGACCGCATCGTGTTCATCCCGCCGGTGGCCGGCGGTTGACGCCGCGGAATTCTGTTTTTCCAAGTCCGATGTTTTCGATTTCCGCCGTTCCGATCGATCCCGCCGCGTTGCAACGTCGCCTGGCCGATGCCCGCGCCGGCGCTTGCGTGACCTTCGAGGGCTGGGTGCGAAATCTCAACGAAGGCCAGACCGTGGGCGCGTTGGAGTACGAGGCCTTCGTGCCGCTCGCCGAATCCGAAGGCACCAAGATCCTCGCCGAGGCCCGCGCGAAATTCGATTTGCTCGGCGCCATTTGCGTGCACCGCACGGGCCTCCTGCAGCTCGGCGACATGGCCGTCTGGGTGGGCGTGACCGCCGCCCACCGCGGCGCCGCCTTCGACGCTTGCCGCTACGTGATCGACGAAGCCAAGGCCCGCCTGCCGATCTGGAAAAAAGAACACTACGCCGCCGGCACCACCGCCTGGATCAACTGTGCCACGCGCGGCGAAGCCGCCGGCGCGCCGGCGGCTCCGCCGCAGTTTTGAGTTCGGGGTTCGGAGTTTGGAGTTGGGCAATCCGCCGGTTGGATCTTCGTTCGGCCTTTGGCACTTCCGCCTGCCGGAACCCCAAACCCCAAACCCCAAACTCCGAACTCCGAACCCATAAAAACCGGCCGTATCCCCGGCCGGTTTTTATGACGCCCGGCCAGAATGGGGTTGGTTTTCCGGTCCGTTCGCCTAGGGCTTGCGTTCCTTTATTTCAGCCATGGCCAAAACGCATTCCGACATCGGACTCATCGGGCTCGCCGTGATGGGTCAGAACCTCGCCCTCAACATCGCCGATCACGGCTTCCAGATCTCGGTTTACAACCGCACGACGGAGAAGACCGACCAGTTCGTCGCCGAAAATCCGAACACGCCCGGCGGCCTCGTCGGCACCAAGACGCTTCAGGAATTCGCCGCGTCCCTCGCCAAGCCCCGCAAGGCCATCATCCTCGTCCAGGCCGGCAAGGCCACGGACGCCGTGATCGACGGCCTCGTCGGCGTGTTCGAGCCGGGCGACATCATCATCGACGGCGGCAACGCTCTCTGGACCGACACGATCCGCCGCGAAAAGGCGCTCAAGGAAAAAGGCTTCCGCTTCATCGGCTCCGGCGTGTCCGGCGGCGAAGAAGGCGCGCGTTTCGGCCCGGCCCTCATGCCCGGCGGCGATCCGGCCGCCTACAAGGAACTCGAGCCGATCTGGAACGCCGTCGCCGCCAAGGTCGACGCCAAGACCGGCGTGCCGCTCACCGGCGCCGCCCCCGGCAAGCCCATCGTCGGCGGTGTGCCCTGCGCCACCTACATCGGTGAAAACGGCGCCGGCCACTACGTGAAGATGGTTCACAACGGCATCGAGTACGGCGACATGCAGATGATCTGCGAGGCCTACGCGTTGATGCAGGGCCTGCTGAAGATGAAGGCGCCGGAAATGGGCGCGATCTTCTCCGAATGGAACCAGGGCATGCTCGGTTCCTTCCTCATCGAGATCACGGCCGACATTCTGAAGCAGAAGGATCCGATGACGAAGAAGCCCATTGTCGACGTCATCCTCGACACCGCCGGCCAGAAGGGCACGGGCAAATGGACCTCGGTCAACGCCCTCGACATGGGTGTGCCGGCTCCGACGATCGCCGAGTCCGTCTTCGCGCGCTGCATCAGCGCCGTGAAGGAAGAGCGCGTCGCCGCCTCCAAGATCCTCAAGGGTCCCTCGAAGAAGTACAAAGGCTCCAAGAAGGCGCTGATCGCCGCGATCCACGACGCGCTGTATTGCTCGAAGATCTGCTCGTACGCGCAGGGCTTCCAGCTGATGCGCGAGGCGCAGAAGGAGTACAAGTGGAAGCTCAACTTCGGCGAGATCGCGCAGATCTGGCGGGGCGGTTGCATCATCCGCGCCGTGTTCCTGCAGAAGATCACCGAGGCCTACCAGCGGAACCCGAACCTCGCGAACCTCCTCCTCGATCCGTATTTCAACAAGACGGTCAAGAAGGCCCAGGAGAACTGGCGCAAGGTCGTCGCCCTCGCCGCCGAATGCGGCGTGCCGGCCCCGACGTTCAGCTCCGCGCTGGCGTACTACGACAGCTACCGCAGCGCCCGCCTCCCGGCCAACCTGCTCCAGGGCCAGCGCGACTTCTTCGGCGCGCACACCTACGAGCGCACCGACAAGCCCCGCGGCAAGTTCTTCCACATCGACTGGCCCGAGAAGGGCCGCCCGCAGCTCGAGATCAAGTAAGCGCCCGGGCCGTTTCGGACCAACCCATTCCCGCGGCTCGGGTGACGATCCGTCGGGTTGATGTCCTCCCACACCGCAAAGATTCGTCTTTGCGGTGTTTTTTTCGCCGCCGGCAGGCGCGCGGAAGTGCCCTTGGTTCGCTCGCCCCGAGGTCGCCGGAGGGAAGACAGGGCTTTCGAAAAACGGTTTGGGCCCGGTTCCGGGTCTCCTTTGTTTGCCTTGAGACGTTGACCTGCGGGGCAGTGCGCCGAGGCTCGGGAGGTGCGCCGGCTTGCCCTACTCTGTTGCACTCTCGCGGTGTTTTGCGCCGGAGCGGAGCCGGCGAGTGATTTCGAAAAAGTGTTTGCGGCCCCGGATGGCGGCCCGGCGAGTCTCTCCACCGACGGTCGTCTGCTGGCGACCGTCGTCCGGGAACAGGGCGAGCTGGCCATCTGCATCACCGACACCGGATCGACCAAACTCACGATGCGGGCGGTGGTCGGAAAGGACGATGCCCGCTGGGTGGGCGGCACCCGGATGGTTGAACCGGCGACGGTCGGGTTCATTCGCTGGACCGGCCCGACGCGGCTCGTGGCGCTGGTCGGCAACAGTGTTCTGGTGGGCATCGATCATGCGGCGAAACGGGTCCGCCAACTCATCAGTTTCCAGGGAGAGGAACACATCCTGGGCGGCGATTTCGGAGTTCTGGGCGGTCAGGCCGCGATCGTCGGTCGCCGTACGGTCAGCGTCCTGGCCATGCCGCCCGGGGAACCGGAGACGGTCTATCTCGGCGCGGCAAAGACGCTCGCTGGCACCAACGGCCGGCAGGAGCACCTGGTCTTCCGGATCAACGCGGCGACCGGGGAAGCGACGCAGGTGATGGTGCAGGAAACAATGGGCCGCCTGGTGTTCGATCCGGCGGGCCGGCTGCGCGCCAGCCAGCAGGTTGGCATCGGTTCCGGCCCGATCTTCTACCGTGTCTCCGACGCTGCCAAGAACTGGGAGCAAATGGACCGGCTGTTTCCCGAGGCATGCTCACCCGCGTGGCCGTTGGACCCCGAAGCGTTCTTTGGCCGCCGGGCGATCCCCCTCGCCTTCGATTACGACCCCGACGTCCTCTACTTCGTCTCCAATGTCGGCCGAGACACCTTCGGCATCTACAGCCTGGATCTGACCACGGGCCGGCGCGGACCCGTCGCGTTCGAGAACGACCGCGAAGATCTCGGCAATATCTGGCCGACCCTGGGCGAGGCCAATGTGGTCGTGGACCGTTACCGGCAGCGGACCGTAGGCTTTCGCGCCGTGGGGATGAAGCCCACGACCCTGTGGCTCGATCCCGCTTTGCAGGAGATCCAGACCCAGTTGGAAAAACGGGCGCCGGCGCATGCCGTCCGCATCGTGGAGTGGGCCGAGTCGCGCGAGGTCTTTTTGGTCCAGATGCACCATCGCTCCGACCCCGGAGCCTATTATCTCTTCCGCCCCAAGGAGGGAAAACTGCACCGTGTGCTGAGCCAAAACACGGCCGTCGCCGCCCTGGGGCGGGTCTCCACGATCGGCTGGTCCACACTGGCCGCCGGATCGAGATCCCTCTGCGGGCAGATCACCCTGCCCGAGCATCCGGCCGCAGTGCCGGTGCCGGTGATCCTGCGTTTTCAAGCCGGTCCGTGGCAGCGGGCGACGGCGTATTATTCCGCCGAAGTCCGCGCTTTGGCCCACATGGGCTTTGCGGTGCTCGAGGTGAACCATCGCGGCGGCAGCGGCTACGGCATCGCTCACTGGCGCGGGGCCAGGGGCGATCCCGACCGCGTGGTGCTGCAGGATGCGATCGCGGCGCTCGACGCCGTGGCCGCAAAGTACCCGCTCGACCCCAAACGCGTCGTGCTTTGGGGGGAGGATTTCGGCGGCTACCTCGCCCTGCGGTGCGCACAGCAGGATCTGCGCTTCGCCGGCGTGGTCGCGATCGATCCGGTGGTCGACCTCAACGACTGGCTGCGTCCGGGCCAATTCGACTCGGCTCATTTCCGTTTCGAGCTCGCCACCCGGCGCTGGTTTTTCGGCTCCGACCGGAAGCAACTCGAACGCCAGTCGCCGATTTCGTATTCGGGTGCGCCGATCGCTCCGGCGCTGCTGGTGGGATTCGAAACCGAGCGGGGACGGCTGCCGGACCTGAAATCTTTCCACCGGAAATTGACGGCGGCCGGACAGGTCGGCGCCGTCTTGAGTGTTTCCGAGGGAGCGCGCGTTCCGGGCCAGGAGCGCGGGGCTCTGTTCCAGAGCATCCAGGCCTTCCTGAACCGGCAGCTCGCGGTCTCGCCGAGGTCGAAGTAATGTTTGGCCCCGGCGAACTTTGCGATTCGGTCCGACCGGCGGGACCGCACGCTTCGCGCCGTGAGTTTTGTTTTTCGACATTGGGCCGCGCCGCCGACGGAGTGGCGGGCAACGTTTTCCCGATGCCCGAATTCCCAGATCCCGCGGCCCATCCGCGCGTCCGTTTTGTCGACAGCTTCGCCGCGTTGGTGGCGGCGCCTTGGGCCGACGGCGTCAACGCCTACTGCTGGCGCCGCACGCTGCCCGGCGATTTCGGCGAGGTCGTGGCGCGGCTCGGGCAACGCGAGGGATTGACCGATCTCGACGCCGACATCCTCCGTGCGCTGCCGTTGTCCCCGGCCGGGCGCGCCGCCGCCGAAGTCCTCTGCTCCGATCTGCATTTGTTGCAGGAGCAGGGACTCGAGCCGCTGCTCGATTGCTTCGACGCGTATCCGCGCGACGAAGCCGCGGGCGCCGTCGCCACGGATGTGTATTCGTTCCACGCCGACCGCGCGCCCGTGCCGGCGGCGACGTTTCTCTGCACGTATTTCGGCGCGCCGAGCGAGGGCGTGGACAACGCGCAGGTGCGCCGGCACGTCGAGATTCCCGAAACGCGCGCGGCCCTGCGGCGCGAATTCGGCGGTCCCGAGGGGCCGGAGTTCGAGGCGTTTCTCACCGAGCATTGCTACGACCTGCACTACGCGCCGTTGCCCGAGGCGCGGCCGTATTCGTTCGGCCTCGGCCATCTCTGGCGCATCGCGATCGCGCACCCGGGCTGTCCCGTCCCGCCCTGCGTCCACCGCGCGCCGCCGACCGTGCCCGGGCAGACGCGGCGGTTGCTGCTCATTAGCTGAGGACGTGCGGGGGACGATTTGGTGAACCACTGATGTTCACTGATCCGCACTGATCCCAGAACGCTGAGGGGTTCCGTCGGTGGACGGCGCTGCAGTTGAAGGTTGAGGAGAAAAGGTGCCACGGACTAGGCGCATCGTCAGGTCCATCATCAGTGTGAATCAGTGAATATCAGTGGTTCACCTGATCGGCCGGCCCACCCTTGCGGCCGGCGGGCGCTTTGGTCCACGCTCGCGGCCCGTTGAAGACCCTACCCCGCTTCCGATGGCTCACGGCGCCGCTCGGCGCCCTCGTGTTCGTTTTGTCCGTGGCCGCCGCCGCCACGCCGCCGGTCCAACTCGGCGTTTACCCGCAGAAGGTGCGCACGTTTTTCGCGCCTGAAGATCCCGCGGTGCCGGCCGCGCTGCGCACGGACGACATCCCGTTGCCCGTCGGCCAGATCGCGGCCACGGCGCGCGCGACCGACGGCGCCGTTTGGCTCGGCACGGCCCAGGGCCTCGTGCGCCTTGACGATGGCGCGGCCCCCGCGGACCGGCGCCAGTACTTCGGCGGCAAACGCTACCTCCCCGACGACGACGTGCGTCGCCTCGTGCCGGCCGAGGCCGGCGGCATGTGGGTGCGCACGCGCACCGGCGTGGCCAAAATCGAACTGCGGCCGATGACCCTCGCGCAGAAGGCGGCGCACTTCGAAGCGATCGTCGCCGCGCGCCACGACCGCTACGGCCTCACCGCCGATTCGCACCTTGGAGCGCCGGGCGACACGGCGCAGAACATCCCCGTCGACAACGACAACGACGGCCTCTGGACCGCGATCTATGCGGCGGCGGAGTGTTTCCGCTTCGCCGTCACGGGCGCGCCCGAAGCGCAGGCCCGCGCCCGCAAGGCGATCGAGGCGATGCTGTTTCTCGAAGAGGTCGCGGGTGGCCGCGGTTTTCCCGCGCGTTCCTTCATTCGCAAGGGCGACCGCCTGCCGCGCGACGGGGAGTGGCATTGGACGCCGGACGGGCAGTACTACTGGAAGGCGGACACGAGTTCCGACGAGATTGTCGGGCACTACGTCGCCTTCGGCATCGCCTACGACCTGCTGCCCGACGCCGACCTCAAGGCCAAGATCGTCGCGACCACGCGCCGCATCACCGACCACATCATCGCGAACGGTTACACGCTGGTGGACCTCGACGGGAAACCGACGAAGTGGGGCTGGTGGTCGAAGGCGCGGTTCGCAGAGGACCCGGAGGAAACCGCGTTGAACAGCCTGCAGCTGCTGAGCTTTTTGCTCACTGCCGCGCACATCACCGGCGACGAGCGTTACGCGGCCGAATACCGCAAGGTCGCACACGAGCTCGGCTACCTCGACCTGATTCTGAAACTGAAACAGGTGCGCACGGAGCTGAATTTCTCCGACGAGGAACTCGCGATGCTGCCGTTCTACGGCGTGTTCCGGTACGAGCGGGACCCGGCGCGGCTGGCCGTTTACCGCCGCGCGCTCGACGACTGGTGGGAGAACATGGCGCGGGAAAAGAATCCTCTGTGGACCCTCATTTATCTCGTCGCGAAGCCCGACGCCGACGTCGACCTGCCCGGGGCGGTGCGCACGCTCGCGCGCATGCCGCTCGATGTGATCCACTGGGACGTGAAGAACTCGCACCGCGCCGACATTGTGTGGGCGGAAAAACCGGACCGCTTCGGCAAACGCGAGGCCGTGACGCTGCTGCCGCCGGACGAACGTCCGACGATGCGCTGGAATGCCAACCCCTTCGTCGTCGACGGCGGTCGCGGCGGGCGCGCGGAGGACGACGGCGCCGCCTACCTGCTACCGTATTGGCTGGGCCGATACCACAAGCGGCTGCTCGGCGAATGAGCGTGCGGCGATGAACGGCGTCATCGAGGGATTCTACGGCCCGCCGTGGAGCGCCGCCGAGCGGCGCGAGCTGCTGGCCGCGCTGCAGGCGGGCGGCCTCGACACCTACGTCTACGCGCCGAAGGACGACCTGCGGCACCGGGCGGCGTGGCGGGAACTTTATCCGGAGCGCGAGGCGGCGGAACTGGGGGCGCTCGCGGCGGCGGCGCGGGCCGCCGGGATCGCGTTCGTGTACGCCTTGGCGCCGGGCCTCGACCTGCGTTACGGGGATGCCGCCGATGCGCGTTGCCTCGAAGCGAAGGCGGCGCAGCTGCAGGCGCTGGGCGTGACGGATTTCGCGCTGCTCTTCGACGATTTGCCGGAGCTGACGCCGCCGGCGGGTACGACGTGGGCGACGTTGCACGCGGCGGCAGCGAATGCGTTTTTCCGATTTTTGCGCGCGGATCGACCCACTGCGCGGCTGCTGTTGTGTCCGGCGCCGTACTGCGGCCGCATGGCCGCGGCGGGACTCGGCGGCGCGGACTACCTCGATGTTCTCGGCCGCGAGCTCGCGTCGGAAATCGACGTGTGCTGGACGGGACCGGAGATCATCGCGGAGGAAATCACGCCGGCGCACATCGCCGCGGTGTCCGCCCGGCTGCGGCGCGCGCCGGTGATTTGGGACAACCTCTTCGCGAACGACTACGACGTCCGCCGCTTTTTCTGCGGTCCGTACGCGGGCCGGCCCCCGGAGCTCCGGGCCGCGGTGCGCGGCCTGTTGGTCAACCCGAACTGCGAATGGCCGCTGAACGCCGTGCCGCTGCTGACCTTCGGCCGTTATGTGAATCACCCGCCGGGAATGCCGTGGAACGAACGCGCTGAGTTTCTCGCCGCGCTGGCGGCGTGGCGCCCGCGGTTCGAACGGTTGGGCGGGCCGGCGGACGAGGCGCTGCTGCGGCGCTTCGCCGACTGCTTCTATTTGCCGTATGCCGAAGGGCCGGAGGCGGACGGATTTTTCCGGCGCTTGGAACGCGCGCTGGCGCCCGCGGCGGTGCCGGCGGACGCGGTGCGTGCGGTGCTCGGGGAGACGTTGGCGCTGCGGGATTTTTGCGGGCGGCTGGCGGAGCTGAAGGACCGGGCGCTGTTCACCGCGCTGCACCGGCGCGTCTGGGAGCTGCGGGAGGAACTCGACCTGGCCGCGCGCGGGCTGCAGGCGCGGTTGGAACGCGGCCCGGGTGCGGCGGCGCAGTCGGACTTCCATCGGCCGGGCACGTTCCGCGGCGGACCGATGCCGCGGTTGCAACGCCTGCTCGCGGCGCGGGCGGACGGGAGTTTCGCCCCGCCATGAACGGCGCAGCCCACCTGCGTCCGGCCCGGCCCGCCGATTCGGCGGCGCTGTATGATATTTGCCTGCGCACCGGGGACACGGGTCGCGACGCCACGGCGTTTTACCCCGAGGATCCGGACGCGCTCGGCCGGATTTTCACGGAGCCGTACCTGCGGTTCGAACCGGAGCTGGCGACGGTGTTGGAGGATGCGGACGGCGTGTGCGGCTACGTGCTGGGCGCGCAGGATTCGCGGGCGTTCTACGCGCGTTACGAGGCGGAGTGGCGGCCGGGACTGGCCGCGCGTTTCCCGGCGCCCGGCGGCGACCCGGCAGGGTGGACGCGCGCGCAGCAGATCCACCACTTGTATCATCATCCCGACTACACCTGTCCGGAGCCCTACGCGGACTATCCGTCGCACCTGCACATCGACCTCTTGCCGCGGGCGCAGGGCCGCGGCTGGGGCCGGCGGATGCTGGAGCTGACGCTGGCGCGGCTCGCGGAGCGCGGTTCGCCGGGGGCGCACCTCGGCGTGGCCGTGGCGAACGTCCCGGCGCTGGGCTTCTACGCGCGTTTGGGTTTCCGCGAACTGCTGCGCACGGGCGGGCCGGCGGACGGCTGCGTTTACCTCGGGAGGAGCTGCCGATGAAGCCCGAAGGCACGTGGGTGGCGCGGCGGCTGGCGCCGGCGCTGACGGCCCTGAGCGACGTCACGCTGCTGGCCGCGATCCGCAACGCGATGGTCGCGGTGGTGCCGCTGACGATCATCGGCGGGCTGTTCATGGTGGTCTCGTTTTTGCCCGTGCCGGGATGGGACAGGATCGTCGCGCCCTGGCTGCCGCTGCTGCAGTTGCCGGTGGCGGCGACCTTCGGGTTGCTGGCGGTGTTCGTGTGCGTGGCGCTGGGTTACGACCTCGGCAAACGGCTCGGACAGGAGGCGATCGTGAGTGCGGCGATGGCGTTGACGGTGTTCCTGCTGCTGGCGCTGAAGCCGGAGGATGCGACGCTGGCGATGGATCGGCTGGGTTCGAAGGGGATGTTCACCGCGCTGCTGGTGGCGACGCTGACGGTTTACGCGCAGGCGTTCTTCACGGCGCGGCGATGGGTGATCCGGCTGCCGGCGAGCGTGCCGCCGGCGGTGGTCGAGTCGTTTGCGGCGCTGGTGCCGCTGGCGGTGCTCGTGACGGGATTTTGGGCGCTGCGGTTCGGGTTGGGTTTCGACCTGGATGCGGCGGTGCAGGCGGCGTTTGCGCCGCTGGTCTTCGCGCTGAACACGTTGCCCGGCATTTTGGTTTACGCGCTGGCGGTGACGCTCCTCTGGTCCGTGGGCATCAACGGCGACAACGTCCTCGATGCCGTCGTCGGCCCGATCTTCCTGCAATTCCTCGCGGCCAACGTCGAGGCGATGGCCGCGGGCCGGCCTTTGCCCTACGTGACGGCGAACGGATTCACGTCGGCCTTCGTGAACGTGGGCGGCACGGGGGCGACGTTGGCGTTGGCGCTGCTGATGGTGCGGTCGAAGGATCCGGCGTACCGGAAGATCGCGCGGCTGTCGTTGCCGACGCAGGTGTTCCAGATCAACGAGCCGATCTTCTTCGGGTTTCCGATCGTGCTGAACCCGATCTTCATGGTGCCGTACGTGCTGAGTGCGTTGCTGCTGACCGGCTCGACCTACCTGTTGATGGACTGGGGTTGGATCGGGCGGCCGTTTGTGAACGTGCCGTGGACCACCCCGCCGATCATCGGGCACTACCTCGTCACGGGCGGCGATTGGCGGGCGGCGGTGTGGGGCGTGGTGTCGTTGGGCCTGGCGATGCTGGTGTATTGGCCTTTCGCGCGGGCGGCCGAGCGCCGCCGGCTCGAAACCGCGCCGAATCTCGCGCCGCCGGTACCGGCGCCAAAGTAAACCACTAGGTTGCTTGGCAGTTTGGAGAGATGCCGGCCAACGCCGGTTCCGGGGCGGCGAGCGGCGGCGCGGGGCGACGGGAGCCATGACGGAGGCGGGCGGTTGTTACCCAGACAACATGGTTGGCAAGGTTGGGCCGGGTGTTCATGCCTGAGAACATGAAGTGCGCTCGTCTTGCCGGACTCTTGGTTCTCAGTGTCGTCCCTGCGGTGCTTTCGCTGGCGCAGACCGGGTTGCCGACGCTGTCGCGGCCGATCGGCGCCCAGATCCTGAATCGCGGACCCGTGCAGATCGACCTCACGAACTGTTTCGGCGTGCCCGGCGTGACGGGCCAAGTCGTGCAATTCAACACCACGCTCGGCCGCGTGAACGTCGAGCTCCAGGCGACCGAAGCCCCGCGCAACGTGGCCAACTTTCTCGGCTACGTGGCCAAGACCTCGTATGACAACACCTTGATCCACCGGGTAGATACGTTGAGCGCGGTGGTGCCTTCGATCGTCCATGGCGGCGGCTTCGCGGCCACGACGATCCCGCCGGCGCCGGTCTCGATCGCGCGCAATCCGGCGGTGCCGCTCGAGTACCGCCTCCCCCATGCGCGGGGCACGCTGGCGGCTTTCCATGCGCCGAACGATCCGAACGGCGCGACGAGCGAGTGGTTTTTCAACGTGCTCGACAATTCCGCGGCCCTCGGGCCGACGACGGACGGCGGCTACACGGTGTTCGGCCGCGTGATCGGCACCGGCATGGCGGTGGTCGACCAGATCGCGCAGGTGCCGACGTTTTCCGTGGGCGGCACGAATTTCACCAAGTTTCCCGTGCGCAATTTCGCCGCCACGCTGACGCAGCTGACCGCCGCGAATTTCGTGACCGTCAACACCGTCCGCGTGATCCCGATCTATCCGCCGGCGCTCGGCGATCCGACGGCCGTGCTTGCGTTCGCCGTGACGCCTCCGGCCGCCGCGGGCATCGTGGCGGTGGGCACCGCGGGCTCGACGCTGACGCTGACGCCGCTGGCCGTCGGTTCGGTGAGCGTGACGGTCCGGGCGGTCGATTCGAACGGCAACGCGTCGCTGCCGGCGACGTTCACCGTGACGGTGCCGACGGAGTCCCTGCTCGCGCCGGTCTTCACGTCCCATCCCGTTTCGCAGACGGCCGCCCAGGGCACCACGGTGGTGCTCAACGCCTCGGCGACGGGCGGCGACACGTCGGTGTTTCCGCTGACCTTCCAGTGGTTCAAGGACGGCCAGCCGCTGGCGGCGCCGTCGAGCCAATATCTCGTTTTGCGGAACGTGGGCGCGGCGAGCTCCGGCGTCTACACCTGCCGTGCGTCGAATGCGATCGGGCCGACGGTGAGCCTGCCGGCGACGCTGACGGTCGTGCCGACGCTGCCGATCGAGACCGGCCGTCTGGTGAACCTGGCGATCCGCACGGAGGCCAACGCGATCGACGACGCGCTGATCGTGGGCTTTGCGGTCGGCGACAACCGCACCAACGGCGACAAGCCGCTGCTCCTGCGCGGCGTCGGTCCTTCCCTCTCCCAGTTCGGCGTGCGCGACGTGCTGCCGGATCCGCAAATCGAGATTTTCCGCGGTTCCACCCTGATCGGCCGGAACGACAACTGGCTCGGCGACGCCGAAATCGCGGCCCGCTCCGCGCGCGTCGGCGCCTTTGCCCTCGCCGGGGCCGCTTCCCTTGACGCCGCGGTCGCCACCACGACGGGAATCGGCGCCTACACGGTGCAGATCCGCGACCGCGAGGCCCGGCTCGGCATGATGTTGGCGGAGGTCTACGATGCCACGCCGGCCGCGCAGATCGGCGAACGCTCGCCGCGTCTCGTCAACCTCTCGGCCCGTGCGCGCGTCGAGCCCAACGGGATCCTGATCGCCGGCTTCGTGATCGGCGGCTCGACGCCCGTGACCGTGCTCGTCCGGGCCGTCGGCCCGGCCCTCGGTAGCTTCGGCGTGGAGAACGTGCTGGAGGATCCCCGGCTGCAGCTTTACCGCGGCACGACGTTGCTCAGCGAGAACGACGACTGGGACGGCGACGCCCAGGTCGCCGCGCTGGCCGGGTCGGTCGGGGCCTTCGCCCTGCCCGCCGGCCCGAGCAAGGACTCCGTGCTGCTCGCCACGCTGGCTCCCGGCGCCTACACGGCGCAGGTCAGCGCGCCCAATCTCCTCGGCGGCAACGCCCTGATCGAAGTCTACGAGATCCGCTGAACCCACCGACCATGAAGACCCCGCAGGCCATGTTTACGTTCAGCCGTCAGTTCCGTCGTCTTTGCCAGATCGGCGGCGCGCTCGCCGCCGCGGCCTTGGCGCAGGCCCAGGCGCCCGACGCCTTCGAGGAGGACGATACGCCGGCGACCGCGAAGGTGATCCTCAACGGCGTGACGCAGAGCCGTTCCATCCATCTCGGCGACACCGATTGGGCGACGTTCACGATCGGCGGCACCGGCGCCACCGCGCTCCGGATCGAGACCGCGGCGCCGGTCGGCGGCGGCTCCGGGGACACGGAAATCTGGCTCTACAACGCGACCAACCTGACGAAGGAACTGCTGTACGCGGACGACGGCGCACTCGGGAAGTTTTCGTTGATCACGTTGGCCAACGTCGTGCCCGGCACGTATTTCATCCGCGTCGGTTCGGTGGTGGTGGCCGGCACGCAGACCCCGATCGCGGCGTACACCCTGCGGGCCACGTGGACCGATCGCGCCGACAACTTCGAAACCGACAATACCGCGGCCACCGCCAAGGCGATCGCGAACGGCGAGACCCAGGAGCGGTCGATCCACGTCGCGAACGACGAGGACTGGGCCACGTTCACCGTCGGCGGCTCCGGCGGCACCAATATCCAGATCGAGACCGCCGGTCCGGTCGGCGACACGGAACTCGCCCTCTTCGGTCCCGGCAACGGCACGACGCTGATCGCTTCCAACGACGATTTCGGCACCTCGAAGTTCTCCCGGATCAACGTCGCGAATCTGGCGGTCGGGACCTATTTCATCCGCGTCACTTCTTTCGGCCAAAGCAACGCGATCAGCGCCTACACGCTGCGGGCGAGTTGGAGCGAGGGCACCGTGATCCAGCCGGGCGACAGCTTCGAGACCGACGACACGGCCGCCGCCGCCAAACCCATTGCCAACGGGGAAACGCAAAACCGCTCGATCCACGTGGTCGGCGACGTCGACTTCGCCCGTTTCACCGTCGGGCCCAACGGCGCGACCAATCTCCGCATCCGCACGGCCGGCGTGACGGGCGACACCGAGCTGTTCCTGTTCGGACCGAACAGCACCACCGCGCAGCTCGACTACAACGACGACGCCGGCGGCTCCACGTTTTCCCAGATCGTGCGCGCTTCCGTCCCGGCCGGTACCTATTACATCAAGGTCGGCGAACTCGGCAACGACCGCACGATCACGGCGTACACGCTCGCCGTTTCCTGGACCGACAGCGTGCCGGTGCCGGCGGGCGACGGCTACGAAAGCGACAACACGCCGGCCACGGCCAAGGTCATCGTCAACGGCCAGACCAAGTCCAACTACTCCATCCACGTCGCCGGCGACGAAGATTGGTCCACGTTCGTGATCGGGCCGAACGGCGCGTCCAACGTCCGGATCGAGACCGCCGGCGCGAGCGGCGACACGGAAATGTGGCTCTACGGCCCGAACGAATCCACCGCGCTGCTGGCCTACGACGACGAAGGCGCCGCGCCCGGTTTCTCGCGCATCGTCATGCCCTACCTCGGGCCCGGCACCTACTTCGTGAAGGTCGCGGAATTCGGCAACAACGGCACCATCGGTTCGTATTCGTTGCGCGCCTCGTGGACCGACGGCGTGCCCGTCGCGACCACCGGCGGCCGCCTCGTCAATCTCTCGATCCTCACCAGTACGACGCCCGAATCGCCGACCGTGATCGTCGGTTTCGTGACCGTCGGCACGGGCGCGAAATCGTTCTTGCTGCGCGGCGTGGGTCCGACGCTCACGACCCTCGGCGTCGGCGATGCGATGGCCGATCCGAAACTCCAACTTTTCCGCGGCTCCGTGCCGTTGGCGGACAACGACAACTGGGGCGCGGGCGGCGCGCTGCGCGATGCCGCGACGGCCGTCGGCGCGTTCCAATTGCCGGACAACAGCCGCGACGCGGCGATGATCCAGACGCTCGGCGCCGGTGCCTTCACCGTGCAGGTCAACGGCGGCAGCGGCGCCGTCCTCGTCGAGGCGTACGAAGCGAGCGCCAATCTGGCGACGCGCCTGGCCAACGTTTCCGCCCGCGCCTTCGTCGGTTCCGGCGGCGGCTTGCTCGCGGGCGGCTTCGTGATCGGCGGCCAAGGCCCGCGCACGCTGCTCATCCGCGCCGTCGGCCCCGGCCTCGCGCCCTTCGGCGTCACCGACTTCCTCGCCGATCCCAAACTCGACATCTATTCCGGCCGCACGGTCGTCCAATCCAACGACAACTGGGGCGGCACCGCCGCGCTGACCGCGACGTTTGCCCGGGTCGGTGCCTTCGGCCTGACGGGCACGTCGCGCGATTCCGTCGTGCTGGTGACGCTGCAGCCCGGCGCGTATTCCGCGCAGGTCTCGAGCGTCGGCGGCGCCGAGGGCAGCGTGCTGCTCGAGGTGTACGAAGTGCCCTGAAACCAACGCTCGGGACGAGCGTTGGTTTCAGGAGGTTTTGGGTTTTGGGTTCGGGGTTTTGGGTTGGGCGGAGACCAAAACCGAAAGTTCGGAGTTCGGAGTTTGGGGTTCGGAGTTGGGAAAACGCACCGCCTTCTCCTCCAATCCGCGATCCGCAATTTCCCCGTCCCCGGTTTCCGGTCTCCGCATTCCAGTTTTATCGAGAGGGTGGCAGCACGAGGATTCGAACCTCGGCGGGGCTATCATCCCGCGTCGCTCACGACGCTGCCGTGACCCTGGGAATTTCCCGGAACCGACGACCGTGCTGATCCGGGGACTACGAAACACTCTAGCCTCCCGGCCCGCCGCCCGCTGCGCACCCGTTGGCCGATTCCGCGCGCGGGTTGGCCTGCCGCGCCGGCGCCCAACCCAAAACTCCGAACTCCGAACTCCGAACCGCGCGCGTTCAGCGCGCGGGCGGCAGGTCGAGCAGTTGGCGCGCGCCGCCGATGACGCGGTCCCAATCGAAGGCGGGGCCGGGGTCGATCTTGTTGGCCTGGACGTGGAAGTGGCCGAGCACGCCGGCGTAGGCCTTGAGTTGGTCGTCGGGCAATTTCTTCGTGATCAATTTCCCGTCCGCGTCGCGCGGGTAGTCGCATTTGAGCTTCGGGAAAACTTTGCACAACGCGGCGGTCAGCTTGGTCAGCGCGGCGTACTGCTGCGGCGTGAGGTCGTACTGCAGGAGGTCCGTGCCCTGGATGTTGCCGCGGACGAGGTCGGCGCGCGCGGGCCGGCCGACGAAGTCTTTGGTGAAGATCATCGGATCGCCGAAGCGCTCCGGCACCTTGATGTACGGACCTTTGGCGTCCTTCGGATACCATTCGTCGAGGGTCTTGTGCGCGCCGGGCGGATACGCGCCCATGTTGGCGATCTCGATGCCGATGGAGCGGCCGTTCGACGTCGTGGCGTGCCAGGTGCGTTCCTTCAAGTCGACCGTCTGGTAGATCGTGCCGTCGATATCGATCATGAAGTGCACGCTCAGGCCGCGCAGGTCGTGGAGGATCTTGAAGCACTGCTTGCTGATGCCGGCGACGTCGTAGTGCATCACGAATTGGTCGACCGTGCGTTGCAGCAACGGCAAATCCCAGCCGCCGCCGCGCACGCGCTCGATTTCCTCGGGAGCCAGGCCGTCGGTGCGGAGATTGTAGCGGTTGGGCGTGCGCAGGTCTTTCACCGCTTCCTTGGTTTTTTCCCAGCTGCTTTCGGCGAGCGGGCTGAAACGGCGTTCGACGCGGTAGCCGTCGTAGCCCTGCGGGTCCATCCAGGTGACGACGCGCGTGCCGGTGTGGAAGAGTTGGCCGGCGACGACGATCTCGTCGCCCTTGCGCGGCATGAACGTGCGGGGCCGGGCGAGGTAGCAGCTGCTCTGGACGAGGCAGGCCGCGGCCAGCAGGGCGAGGCCGGCGGCGCGGAGGGGAAACGTCATCTTCATCGCGCCAGCTGAGCCGGCCGCGGGGCCGGGCTCAATCGCGAAGGCGGAAACGGCTGGCCTCGCCCGCGCGGCCGCGCTGACCTGCGGGATGCGCACGTTTTTCGGATTTCTCCTGTTGCTGGCAACCGGTTTGGCCGCCGTCCGCGCCGCGGCGCCCGCGGTGCAGCTGGGCAACGAGGTGCTGGCGGCGGGCGGTTTCAAGGAGCTGCAGGGCAAGCGCGTCGGGTTGATCACCAATCCCTCCGGCGTGAACCGCGGACTCGTTTCCACGATCGACGTGCTGCGGGCGGCGCCCGGCGTGAAACTCGTCGCGCTGTTCGGGCCGGAGCACGGGATTTACGGCGATGTGCCGGCGGGCGACAAGATCGAGAGCCGCACCGACACGCGCACGGGTCTGCCCGTGCATTCGCTCTACGGCGCCACGCGCAAGCCGACGCCCCAGATGCTCGAGGGCCTCGATGTGCTGGTGTATGATCTTCAGGATACGGGCGCGCGGTCGTACACGTTCATCAGCACGATGGGGCTCGCGATGGAGGCCTGCGGCGCGGCGGGCGTGGAATTCATGGTGCTCGACCGGCCGAATCCGCTCGGCGGCGAGCGCATCGAGGGCCCGCGGCTGGAGCAGGAGGCGCTGCGCTCGTTCGTGAGCCAATGGGACGTGCCGTACGTTTACGGGATGACCTGCGGCGAAGTCGCGCGGATGATCAACGGCCACGGCTGGATCAAGACGCCGTGCAAACTCACCGTGATTCCGTTGCGCGGCTGGCGGCGCGAGATGCTGTGGCGCGACACGGGGCTGCCGTGGGTGCCGGCCTCGCCGCACATCCCGCACGGCGAATCGCCGCTTTTCCAGGTCGCGACGGGCATGCTCGGCGAGATCGGCAACGTGAACGTCGGCGTCGGCTATCCCCTGCCCTTCCAGTGCCTCGGCATGCCGAAGGTCGACCCGCATGCGTTGGCCGCGAAGCTCAACGGCTACGGCCTGCCCGGCGTGGTGTTCCGGCCTCTGACCTACAAGCCGTACTACGCCACCTACAAGGACGAGATCATCGGCGGCGTGCAGCTGCATTTCACGGACGCGCGCCGCGCGCCGCTGACGGCGATCAACTACTACGCGCTCGAGGCGCTGAAGGCGGTGGCGGACCGCGACGTCTTCGCCGAAGCGATGAAGGCGGGGAAGAAATTCGACATGTTCGACAAGGTGAACGGCACGGATGCCACGCGCCTCGCGTTGCAGGCGGGGAAATCGGCGGCGGAGATCGTCGCGGGGTGGAAGGCCGGCGAGGAGAAATTCCGCGCGGAGCGGAAGGCGTATTTGCTTTATTGAAACCGGAAAAGGATTCGGGTCACAGAGGACACAGAGCCGGAAGGAGGGGCACGGAGCGGAAGCGGATTGGCTCCGTGGACTCCGGGATTTCCTCTGTGCCCTCTGTGACCCAGTGGCTCAAGCCGCCGGTTGTTTCTTGCCGAAGGCGGGGTCGATCTTGAGGCGGGCGATGACGATGAAGGACGGGATCGTGCAGACGAGGACCCAGATGAAGAAGTTGACGTAGCCGATGTGGTCCTGGATCCAGCCGGCGGCCATGCCCGGCAGCATCATGCCGAGGGCCATGAAGCCGGTGCAGATCGCGTAGTGCGCGGTTTTGTGCGGGCCGTCGGCGACGAGCATCATGTAGACCATGTAGGCGGTGAAACCGAAGCCGTAGCCGAATTGCTCGACGGCGAGCGCGGAGCCGACGATCCAGAGGCTTGACGGCTGCGCGAAGGCGAGGAGCAAGAACGCGACGTTGGGCGCGTGCATCGCGAGGATCATCGGCCAGAGCATGCGTTTCAGGCCGAAGCGGGAGATGATCCAGCCGCCGACGAGGCCGCCGAGCGTGAGCGCGATGATGCCGACGGTGCCGTAGACAATGCCGACCTGCTGCGTGGTGAGGCCGAGCCCGCCGACGTCGCGTTTGTCGAGGAGGAAGGGCGACATCAGTTTCAGCGCCTGCGATTCGGCGAGCCGATAGAGGAGCAGAAACGCGAGCGTGGTGAGGATGCCGGGTTTGCGGAGGAAGTCGGCGAAGACGGCGAAGAAATCGCGGATCGGGTTGTCGCCGCTGGCGGTGGCGTGGTCGGCGGCGGGCTTCGGCAGGGAGAAGAAGTGGCAGGTGCCGACGATCAGAAACACGACGGCGAGCAGGCCGAAGACGAGGGTCCAGGCCTCCGTGACGCTGCCGGTGGACTCGGTCCACATGCCCGCAAGGTAAACGAGCCCGCCCTGCGCAGTGAGCGAGGCGAGGCGGTAGAACGTGCTGCGCACGCCGACGAAGGCGGCCTGTTGGCCCGCGGGCATCGCGAGCAGATAGAAACCGTCGGCGGCGATGTCGTGCGTGGCGGAGGCGAAGGCCATGAGCCAGAACACGGCGAGCGAGAGCTGGAAGAATTTCGGTCCCGGCAAGGTCAGCGCGACGAGGGCGAAGGCGAGGCCGATGAGAAATTGGAGCGAGACGATCCAGAAGCGCTTCGTGCGGAAGAGATCCACGAGGGGCGACCAGAGCGGTTTGATGACCCAGGGCAGGTAGAGCCAGCTCGTGTAGAGGGCGATGTCGGTGTTGGAGACGCCGAGGTTTTTGTAGAGCACCGTCGAGAGCGTCATGACGACGACGTACGGGATGCCCTGCGCGAAATAGAGCGTGGGAATCCAGGCCCAGGGGGAGCGGCCGGCGGGGGCGGAAGACATGGGGGGAAAAGATAAAACCGGAATGCGGAGACCGGAAACCGGAGGGCTGATGGCTGAACGCTGAACGCTGGGAGCTGAAGGCTGCTGGCTTCGAGCTTTCAGCTTAAAGCTTACGGCTTACCGCCCCGCGATTTTTTCCTTCAACGCCAACACGCGGGTGCAGGATTCGTCGATGCGGGATTCGGGAATGCGGCCGGAGGCGACGGCGCGTTCGATGATCGCGATGGCCTTGGGGGCGATGTCGGGGTCGTAGCTGAGGTTGTTGCCGAAGCAGAGGACGTCGATGCCGGCCTCGAGGGCGAGGGGCACGGAGTTCTCGAGGCCGTACTGGCTCGAGATCGCTTTCATTTCCATGTCGTCGCTGGTGATCAGGCCTTGGAAACCGAGTTGGCGGCGAAGGATTCCGGTGATGACGGCGGGCGAGAGCGTGGCGGGGCGCGCGGGGTCGAGGCGGGCGTTGAAGACGTGCGCGCTCATGATGACGTCGATCGCGCCGGCTTCGATGAGACGGCGGAACGGGAGCAATTCGCGTTCGTGCCAGGTGGCGGTGACGTCGACGAGGCCGAGGTGGGTGTCGCCCTTCGCGCTGCCGTGGCCGGGGAAGTGTTTGGCGCAGGCGAGGACGCCGGTGTCGCGGTGGGCGCGGGCGAAGGCGAGGGCGTGGCGGGCGACGGCTTCGGGATCGGCGGCGAAGCTGCGGCGTTTGCCCTTGATGATCGGGTTGTCGGGGTTGGCGTCGAGGTCGACGACGGGGGCGAGGTTGAGATTGAAGCCGGCTTCCTTGAGCGTGCGCGCGGTGGCGGCGGCGTGGCGGTAGGTTTCCGCGGGGTCGTCGATCCGGCCGAGTTCCTCGTGGGAAATGCTGTCGGGGAAACCGTAGACGGCTTTGAGCCGGTTGACGCGGCCGCCCTCCTGGTCGACGGAGGTCAGAAGCGGGATTTTCGCGTGGGATTGGAAGTGCGCGAGGAGGGCTTTGACCTGGGCGGGGGACTCGACGTTGCGGCGGCCGGCGGTGCCGTTGGCCATTTCCTGGTCGAAGAAAATTACGCCGCCGACGCCGAGGTCGCGGATATCGCGGACGGCGAGTTCGCATTCCGCGGGATGGCAGCCGCGGAAGCCGACGTTGAGCAATTGGCCGATTTTCGCGCGCAGCGAAAGGCCGGCGAGCAGGGAGGACATGGGGCGAGGAAAACCCCGAATGGCGAGCGGGGCAAAACCGGAATCTCCCAAAACCGGAATGCGGAAACCGGAGACCGGACACAGGCAGCGATGCCGGCGGATTCGGGCGGTGGATCGCTCCGCTATTCAGACGGTTTCCGGTCTCCGGTTTCCGAGTTCCGGTTTCTCAAAATTCAAACGTGTTCGTGATCGTCCACTTGTTCGGCTGGGGGATGCGGGCGCTGGCGATCTGGCCGTTGGGTTGGGCGGTGACGGCGAGGAGGTCTTCGTCGGCGAGGAGGTCGCGGACGTTGAGCTGGATGCTCCAGCGGATCTTGTCGCCGAAGACGCGTTTGCCGTAGCGGATCCAGGCGTCGAACTTGAGATCGTCGCTGCCGTAGTAGGGACGGGTGACATCGTAGACCCAGGCGCCGATTTCGTTGCGTTTGACGGGGAAGCCGACGGCGACCTTGCCCTGCCAGCGGGCGGCGCCGCCGACGCTGAAGCCGCGGAGCTTGCCGGAACGGAAATCGTAATTGGTGACGTAGTTGAAACGCCACTTGCGCAGTTCCTGGACGGGCGAGCCGTTGGCGGCGACGGCGTTGAGGTACGGCACGTACATGTTGTTGATCGCGAGGATGCCGAGGTGGGAGGTGCCGAAGGAGTTGAAATAATGGATGTCCTCGAAGCCTTCCATTTCGCGGATGTTGGTCGCGATGCGGCCGTTGCCGTCGGTCCAGAGCGGGAGATTGCGTTCGATGAATTCCTTCATGTCGGCGCCGACGTTGGAGCGCTGGGCCTGCTGGCGGGCGGCGTTGAAGGTCATGCGCCAGTTGGGCGTGGCGTTCCAGGTGCCCTCGAATTCCCAGCCTTCGGAGACGGTGTCGGCGATGTTGCCGACGTTGGGCGGGCGGGTGGCGGACCAATTGCCGCCGTTGGGCAGCTGGCTGAAGTTCCAGGATTGGACGAGGAGCGGGTCGACGGGGCGGAGCCATTCCTCGCGGGTGCGCTGGGTGAACCACTGGTTGCGGAACGTGGTCTCGGCGGGCGTGAGCGCGGGGTTGAGCACGTTGGCCTGGGCGGGATTGGTGAGGCTGGCGCGGAGCGGGAGGTAGCGCGGATCGCTCGGGGAGAAGCCGAACCACTTGTTGATGACGACCTCGCTTGTATTCGAACCGCGGAGACCGTTCATGGCGCGGACGACGTCGTTGCCGGGCCAGAACGTGTTGTAGAACGTGGCGCCGTCGTTGGCCTGCGTGGTGCGGTAGCGGTTCACGCGGAGGGTGAATTTGCGGTCGAGAAACGAGAGGGTGCCGCCGATGTCCTTGGTCTGGCCGGAGGGCGGCGCGAAGGGACGGCCGTACACGTCGGCGAGGGTGGAATTGGGGCGGAAGTTTTTCGATTCGTTCCAAGAGAGGCTGACGTCCATGCCGCGGGGGAGGCGGCGTTTGACGGCATCGGGCGCGTGGAGGACGGCGCTCCAGCTGACAGTGGTGTCCTTGGCGTAGATCGTGGGCGTGGACGGGTAGACCCAGGCGGGGTTGTAGGGATCGGTCTCGCCGGTGCCGGACGCGAGGCGGGCGGGGCCGGCGTCGCGGAGGGCGAATTCGTCCTGGCGCCAGCCGACGAGGCCGACGACCTTGTCGTCGAGGAAGTAGCTTTGCCAGATGCCGGACCAGCTCTTGGTGCGGTTGCGGTTTTTCGAGGCGCCGGAGTAGAGCTTGGAGATGTCGCGGTCGCTGGCGGAGATGACGGTGACGGGGACGCGGGCCATCTGGTTGGTGCGGGCGTCGAAGACGAGGGCGGTGCCGGAGGCCTGGGGCGTATGGTCGGCGGTGATACCGGGGATGTTGGCGCCGGCGGGGGAGTTGAGGCCGGCGATGGAGTTGCCGAGGTAGTGGAGGCCGGCGTACGACGGGTAGGTGGTGGCGGCGGGGTTGTTGGCGTAGACGTTGAGGTCGAGGCCGTAGGAGTAGCCGTTGATGGAGCGGTTGAAGTTTTCGCTGCGCTGGTCGGTCCAGGTGCCGGTGAAAACATGGCGGCCGAAGTGGCGGCGGAGGCCGCGGTCGCGGCGGAAGTCGAGGGTGGCGTAGGCGGTGCCGCGGTAGGCTTCGCGGACGGTGTCGGCGAAGTTGTTGCCGATGGAATCGGAGGCGACGAAGGGGCGGCCGAAGTTGGGATTCGGGGTGCCGTCCACGAGCTTGCTCTGCATGTCGACGAAGAGCGTGTAGGCGTCGAAGCCGAACATGCCGAAGTTGTCGCGGTTGTAGGTCTGCTTGTCGTAGGCGAACTCGAAGCCGACGAGATCGCGGAGGAAGGTCTGGCGGACGGTGGCGTTGACGGCGCGGAGGCCGGACTGTTCGCGTTTGTTGGGGCCGTCGAGGAGCTGGTCGTAGAAGTTGAAGACGGAGGGATCGCGGAGTTCCTGGTAGCGCCAGAGGCCGGTGTAGGCCTGGCCGGCGGGGGCGAATTGGCGGTTGAGGAAGAAATTCGGGTTGTTGCCCTGGGCGGTGTAGGCGCCGACGGCGAACCACTGGGTGAACGGGGTGCCGCCGCGGCCGATCATGAAGGGCGGGACGTTGCCGCCGCCCTGGGCGGCGCTGGCGTGGTCGGTGAAGACGGCGGCGACTTGGCCGAACCAGCGGCCGGGGGCGCCGAGGTGGGCGAAGAGGAGCGGGTTGGAAGTGACGGCGGTGGGGTTGGTGGGATCGACGGAGGCCTTGTTGAGGACGTTGTACCAGACGCTGAGACCGTCGTGGGGGGGAGTGGGCCGCGGGCGGTTGGAATTCTGGCGGCCGCCCTCGTAGCTGACTTGGATCTGGGTGAGGCCGTGGCGGACGAGCTTGGGCTCGAATTTCAGCGCGGCGAAGATGCGGCGGTCCTGCTCGAAGGCGGGGCGCTGGCGGTATTCCTCGCGTTTGTTGAGGGCGATGAAGCGGAGGGCGAGGAGGTCTTTGGCGAGGGGGGTGTTGACGTCGAGGACCTCGCGGTGGGAGTCGAAGCGGCCGAAGCTCTGGGTGATCGAGTAGGACGGTTTCCGGAGGTTCGCGGTCTTGAGCTGGTTGTTGATGATGCCGGCGGGGGATCCGAGACCGAAGAGGATGGCGTTGGCGCCGCGGGAAATGTCGATGCGCTCGGTGTTGTAGGAATCGAGCGGGATCGAGGTGAGGAAGAAGTCGCGGGTGAGGTCGGCGCCGGCGAGGCCGCGGACGCGCGTGGCGGTGCTGGGGCTCTGGAGCGTGCCTTCGGCGCTGGAGAAACCGTTGCCGGTGGCCACGCCGGAGAAGTTGCCCTCGAAGCCGCCGATTTCGGTGTTGGTGGTGTAGATGAGGATGTCGCGGGCGTTGGTCGACGCGGTGTCGGCGAGCAATTGCGCGGTGACGACGGAGATGGCGGCGCCGACATCGCGGAGGTCGGTGCGCAGGCGGGTGCCGGCGAGCGTGGAGGTGGCGGCGTAGCCGCGGTCCTCGGATTCGACGACGACGAAAGGCGTGAGCGAAAGCGGTTCCTCGGCCGCGGCGGTGCCGACAGCGGCGGCGGGTTTGGCGGCGACGGCGGTCTGGGCGCGGAGCGCGGGGACGGCGAGGAGGGCCAGGCCGGCGGCCAGCACCGGGAGACGGAGCAGGGAGGAGTTGGGCATGAGGGCGGAGGTGAACCGCCGGCGCAGCGACGACGTCGCGGGGTTTTGCCGGCGGAGGACCGAAACAGGAACAATCCCGGCCCGCTTTGGCTACACCGATTATCCGGGCGGTTACCTTTTGCGGGGCCGCCGTCCGCGGCAGGCGGGATCCGAAACCCGGATACGCCCGAATCCGGTCATTCCGCCTGGGGCAGGAAATTCAGGGCGAGGAAATCGACCGCGGAGCGGAGGTCCGAAGTGAGGGCGCCGATTTCGTGCTGGAGCGGATTTTCGGCGACTGCGGCGGCGGCGCGGGGGACGACGGCGCCGACCATGCGGCTGGAGAATTCCTGCGCGGCGGCCGCCATCGCGACCGTTTCCGCCGGGGTGATCCGCGGGGCCGGCACAGCGGCGGGGCGGCCGACGTAGACGGCGAGGGCCAGCGTGACGGCGAAGGCGGCGGCGGTCGCGGCGCCGAACCAGGCGCGTTCGCCGGCGGCGGCGCGCGCGGAAGCGGGGGCGCGGGCGGCGCGGACGGAACGCAGGAGGCGGGCCTCGAAATCGTCGGCGGGGGCGGGCCGCGCGGCGGGGGCGGCGCGGCGCAGACCGAGGTCGAGGGCGGCGACGGCGCGGAAGTGGCGTTGGCAATCGGGGCAGCCGGCGACGTGGGCGGACGAGGCGGGACCGGCGCCGAGGGCGCAGTGGAAACGGGCGACGCGGCAGGCGAGACGGACGGCGGTCGGGGCGGCGGAGTTCATGCGGGCGTTCCGGTTTTCAGCAGTTTCTGGCGGGCGCGGTGGACGAGGACCTTCACGTGGATTTGCGTGAGGCCCATGAGGCGGGCGGTTTCGTCGAGCGGGAGTTCCTCGGCGCAGCGCAGCCAGAGGGCCTCGAATTCGCGGGCGGACAACGTGCGGCGGGCGCGGGCCCAGAGCGCGTCGGCCTGGTCGCGCAATTCGGTCTCGCCCGCGGGGGACATTTCGCCGCCGGCGAGATCGAAGGGCAGTTCGTCCCAGCGCGGGCCGTCGCGGAAATGGTTCAGCGCGGTGCGCCGCGCGATGGTGAGCAGCCAGGGAATCAGGGGGCGCGCGGGATCGGCGCGGTCGAGGGAGCGGAGGGCTTTGATGAACGTCTGCTGCGTGAGGTCTTCGGCGTCCGCGCGGTGGCGCGTCATCTGGCAGAGATAGCCGAAGACGCGGCGGTGGTGGAGGCGGACGAGGTCGTCGAGCGCGCGGGCGTCGCCGGCGACGGCGGCGCGGAGCAGCGCGCTTTCCTCGGGCGACGCAAGCGCCGCTTCCGGGAGGGAAGCGGCGGGGGCCGACGGGAGGGTGGCGACGTGGTCCATGGCCGCGGCTCAGCGCGTCGCCGGGGCCGCGGGGGCGGGCGGCTGCTTGCTCACGCTGACGGCGAAGCGGGCCTTGCGTTCGGCATCGTCGGCGTAGGCGACCCGGAGAGTGTAGGTGCCGTCGACGCCGGGGAATTGGACCTGCGACATCGTGCCGCGGACGTTGCGCATGGCCGCTTGGCGGAAGACGAGCGGCGACCCTTTGCCGTCGGCGGGCATGAGCTCGAGGCGGTCGAAGCGGGCGTTGCGTCCGCCGCCGGCCGTGCGGCCGAGGGTGATGGTGGCGCCGTTGTAAAGGGGGACGTTTTCGATCGTGCGCCAGTGCAGGCCGTCGACGGCGGCATCGGCGGGGACGTCGGCGGCGTTCCACTCGGCGAGGACGTTGCCGGCGACGATCGGGGAGGCGTTGCGGGCGGCGGCGGGTTTGGCCTCGGCGGTGGCCTGGAGGCTCTTGACCATGCTTGCGAGGCGGGCGCTCGAGTAGGCGAGGTCGAGGATCACGGTGTCGCCGGTGCGGCTGACGGCGGTGGAGTTGAGAAATTCGGCGAGCTGTTTGTCGGTGGTTTCGGCGAGGGAAAGCATCGCGGTCATGCCCTGGAGAATCTTCATGAGTTTCTCGGCGTTGGCGGCGGACGAGGCGACGAGTTCGGCGCGGGCGAAGGTATCGGAACCGCGTTCGCCGAGGGCGAGGGAGCCGGAGCCGGCGAGTTGGAGCATGCGGGTCTGCGGGGCGTTGGGACCGAAGAAGGCGTCGGTCGGCACGACCGTGGCGGTGAAGAGGTAGGCGTCGGCGGCCTTGGCGGCGAGGCGGCCGAGGGCGGAGTCGGCGGCTTTGGCGAGCGAAGGAGCGGCGCCACGGATCACGGCGTGGGCCTGCAGGAGGCGTTCTTTCGATTTGCTGACGAGGACGACGGGCTCGGGCGGGAAGGCGACGAGCACGTGGGGCTTGGCGCCGGGGGCGGCCTTGGCGTCGGAAATCGAGTAGACGGGAAACGGATACCCGGCGGCTTCGGCGAAGACCTTCGGTTCCGCGAGGGTGCCTTGGAGCAGGACGCTCTCGGCGATCTTGCGGAGTTCGGCGGTGCCTTGGGCGACGAGGACGCCGTCGATCGCGGCGGGATCCTTCTCGAGGTTGGTGCCGTAGGCGGTGAGGGCGCCGACGGTCTTGAGGACGCGGGGGATATCGAGGCCGATGGTGCCGCCCGTGGCTTCGGCCTGGGACTTTTCGATGGCGGCGACGAGTTCCTTGCCGAGTTCGCTGGCGCGGAGGCGGTCGAAGTCGGCGTGGACGACCCAGCGGGCGTCGGCGGCGACGACGGCGGGGTTGTAGGCGGCGGCCGCGTCGGCGGCGGCGAGGGCGAGGAGCGGGAGCGCGAGGAGCGCGCGGCGGAGGGAGCGGAGATACATGCGGGAGGAGGTTGCCGGGAGTACCCCGGACCGGGGCCGGCGGTTACGGAAAACTTCAGGCTTCGCGCGCGCCGCTGCCGGCGAATTCGCGGCGCGCGAAGAGCGCAGCGGCGACGGCGAGCAGCGCGGCGGCGGCCGCGAGCAGGAGCGCGAAGGCGCCGGCCGCGCCGAGGTGGCCCGGGGCGGTTTCGCCGGCGCGGAGCAGCAGCGGATCGAGCAGGCCGCGCAGGTGGCGCACGAGCGAGAGCCAGCCGA
Source organism: Opitutaceae bacterium (assembly GCA_027482185.1). Classification (GTDB taxonomy): domain Bacteria; phylum Verrucomicrobiota; class Verrucomicrobiia; order Opitutales; family Opitutaceae; genus ER46. The sequence goes on from JAIXWF010000008.1 coordinate 106,547, forward strand.
GCTGGGTGGGGACATTGCCGAGGCCGACCTCGATGGCGCCGCCGTAGACGAGGCCGACGATGACGTAGCGCGACGTGAGCAACCCGCAGAGAAACCCGAGGGCGCCGTAGACGACGATCGCGAGCACCTGCGCGAGCAACAGGAGCGGCAGGGCGGCGGCGAACGCGTCGTCGCCGCGCCAGACGGCGACGCCGGCGAGCACGCCGAGGGCGGGCAGAAATTCGAGTTGCGCGCAGGCGGTGTGCGCGAGGTAACGGAAAAACAGATACACGGGGCGCCGCACCGGGCGGGTGAAGACGTAGTCGACGGCGTCGGCCCGCAGGTCGTCGCGCATCGCGCCGGCGGCGGAGACGAAGGCGAGCACGGGCACGAGGAAACAGGCGTGGAAGCCGGCGGCCCAGGCGGCGAGGCGGTCGGCGTCGGACGTGCGCGCGGTGGCGGCGACGGCGAGCACGGCGAGGAGCGCGAGCAGGCCGGCGACGGTGAGCAAGTGGCGCGGGGAGATCAGCCGGCGCGCGGTCAGGCGCCAGATGCCGCCGAAGACGGCGCCGGCGGCGGGGGCCGGGCGGGGCGCGGAGCGGGAAATGGCGGCGGGCGGGTTCATGGGCCGGCGGGAGTATCGATCGCCTTTTCGAGCCGCGAGTCGGTGGCCTGCACTTCGTACAGGCGCACGCCGCTGGCGAGGAGGAGTTCGTGGAAGTTGCCGCCGCCGTAGAATTGCGCGGCGTCGCGCCACCGCACGTGCAGGAGGCCGGCTTCCGGGACGAGGTCGCAGCCGCGGAGCAGGCCGCGGTCGAAGAGGAAACGGGCGAGGCGGTCGGGATCGTCGCAGCGGAACGTGGTGGCCTCTGGCCAGCGGGCGCGGGCGTCGGCCGAGGCGGATTCGTTGAGCGAGCGCGGGATGCGGCCCCAGCGCAGGAGGATGAATTCCGCGCAGAGCGCCTCGAGGTCGTGGAGAATGTGGCTGGAAATGAGGACGCTGCAGCCGTCGCGGGCGAGGTCGCGGAGGACGTTGCCGATGTCCTCGCGGCCCATGGGGTCGAGGCCGTTCATCGGTTCGTCGAGGATGATGAGGCCGGGATCGTGGAGCAGGCACTGTGCGAGCTTGGCGCGCTGGCGCATGCCCTTGGAAAGGGCGGTGAGCGGTTTGCGCCGGTGGGCGGCGGCGAGTTTGACCCGGTCGAGGCATTCGCCGGCGCGGACCTTGGCGACGGCGGCGGAGAGGCCGGAGATCATGCCGAGGGCGACGAGCCAGTCGGTGGCGCCGAGGCCGGCCGGCACGGTTTCAGCCTCGGGGCAGTACGCGAGACGGGCTTGGACGGACGGATTGGTCCAGGGGTCTTCGCCGAAGACGCGGATCGTGCCGGAGCTGGGGCGGATCTGGCCGAGGAGGAGACGGAAGAGCGTGGTCTTGCCGGCGCCGTTGGGGCCGACGATGCCGGTGATGCCGGGGCGGATGGCGAAGGAGACGTTGTTGAGGCCGAGCACCAGGCCGTAGAAGCGGCTGAGGGAACGGCCTTCGGCGACGGGCGCCGCGGGAACGGAAGACGGGGCCGGCGGGTTCATTCGGGGCGGAGGCGGCGAAGGAAGACGAAACAGGCCGCAACGACGAAGGCGGCGAGGCTGGCGAGGGCGCCGGGGAAATCGGCGGCTTCGGCGCGGCGGCCGGCGCCGGCGAAATTCTGTTTCGTGCGCTGGTCGAGGATGGGCAGCGTGTCGGCGGCGAGGGTGAGCGCGCGGTCGAGTTTGAAAATGCCTTGGCGGGCCTCGGCGAGGTTTTGGGTGAAGCTCGCGCGCTTGATCCAGACGGGGGCCTGGGGCGGCTGGGCCATGGCGCCGAAGACGAGCCAGAGGCCGATCCACGCCATGGTGGCGGTGCGGCTGGTGCGGCTGAGGGCGGAGACGCCGAGGGCGATGGCGGAGAGCGCGACGAGGGCGACGGCGTGGAACGCGAGGGCGCGCAGCAGCGGGCCGAACGAAAAGACGATGAAGTCGGTGCCCGGCGCGAAGGCGACGCTGAGCAGCCAGCCGAAGAGCAGCGGGCCGGTCCAGAGCAGCGCGAGCACGCCGGCGATGAGCCCGAGTTTGCCGAGCAGGTAGTCGCCGGAAGTAAGCGGGCGCGAGAGGTAGACGGTGAGCGCGTGGGTGGCGCGGTCGAGGGCGATGAGGCGGGGGACCATCGCGGTGAGCGCGATGAGGCTGAGCGTGAGGCCGAGGTAGGAATGGCCCCAGAACACGGCGGTGAACCAGCCGTCGATGCAGATATCCGGATACAGGAGCACGAGGCCGGAGAGCACGGCGGCGAAGGCCTGGCCGCGGGGGCCGAAGTAGACGGCGAGGGATTCGACCCAGCCGCCGCTGGAAACGGATTGGCTGAAGACGAAGCCGAGGGCGGCGACGGCGAGGCCCGCGGACCAGGCGACCGAGATCAGCACCTTGAACAGCCGCAGCTGCAGCAGCTGGCGGAGGCCGGTGAAGATCATCACGCCGCGGCGGTAGCCGACGCCGCGGGGCGTTTGGCGCCAGCGGCTCAGGTCAAGGCTGGCGTCCATGGTCGGCGAGGAGGGGTGGCGCGGCGGGATCGTCGGCCCCGGGTTGGCCGGAGGCGACGGCCTTGATGAAGAGTTCGTGGAGGGCGTCGGGGTTGGCGACGATCTCGGCCGGCGGCAGCCGGTGTTCGCGCATGAGTTCGAGGATCCAGCCGGCGGAACCGTCGGCGGATTCGACGCGGAGACGGCCGTTGGACAGGGCGACAGCGGGTGTGCCGCGGGCGGCGAAGGCGGCGAGGAAGCGGTCGCGTTCGCCGGCGGGCGCGATTTCCACGATGCGGCGGTGGCGTTCCTTCAACGCGTCGATGCGGTCGTGTTCGAGCAGGCGGCCGTGGCCGATGATGAGGACGCGGTCGCAGACCCGCTCGATGTCGCGGAGCAAATGCGAGGAAATGATCACGCTGGTGCCGAGATCGCGGTGCAGGGAGCCGATGAGTCGGAGGATGTGTTCGCGGCCCGAGGGATCGAGGCCGTTGGTCGGCTCATCGAGGAAGACGACCTCCGGGTCGTGCACGAAGGCCTGGGCGAGCTTCACGCGCTGGCGCATGCCCGTGGAGTAGGTGTCGATGGGCCGGTAGCGTTCCTGGCCCATGCCGACGAGGTCGAGGATCTCGTGGGTGCGCTGGCGGGCCAGTTGCAGGGACATGCCCGAGAGTTGCCCGCAGTAGGTTACGTATTCGCAACCGACCATGCCGGCGATGTGGCAGTCCTGCTCGGGGCTGTAGCCGACGCGCTCGCGGGAGCTGCGGTTGGCGGCGCGGATGTCGCGGCCGAGCACACGGGCGGTGCCGGCGGTCGGCGTTTCGAGATTGAGCAGGCACTTGATGAACGTGCTCTTGCCGGCGCCGTTGGGGCCGAGCAGGCCGATGGTGCCGGGAGGAACGCGGACGGTGACGTCGCGCAGGGCCTGGTGCGTGCCGTAGGTCTTGCCGAGGCCCTCGGCCTCGATGATCCAGGCACGGCCGTCCCCGGAGCCGGAGGAAGACGGCGTCGGGTCGGCGACGGAGGAGGCGTTCAAAGCAGGAAACCGCGGGTGGGCGGGCGAAGTACACCGCGGCGGACCTCCGGGTTACAGAAATCATTCACGGGGGCGAAGGCACAATTTCCGTGCCTCGGGCGGGAGGGCCCGGCAACCTGCGCGCCGCGTGACTCCCGCCGACTTCATCGACCGCCATCCCGCCGAATTGCTCGGCCGCCTGCAGCAGCTGGTCGGGGTTTCCACGGTGAATCCCCCGGGCGAAAACTACGACCAGATCACCCGCTGGCTCGTGGCCGAACTCGAGGCCCTCGGGCTGGCGACGAAACGCTACCCGATCCCGGCCGCGATGATGAAACGGGAATTGCCGCCGGAGCAGCAGGATTACCCGCGTTTCAACGTGCTCGCCAAGTGGCCGGTGCGCGGGGCGAAGAAGACCGTCCATTTCAACGCCCACTACGACGTCGTGCCGGTTTCCGGCCGCTGGAAGCACGGTTCGCCGTTCAGCGGGTCGGTCGACGGCGGTTGGATCTTCGGCCGCGGCACGGCGGACATGAAGGGTTCGATCGCGAGCCTGCTGACGGCCCTGCGCGCGCTGCGCACGGCGGGCGTGACGCCGAAAATGAACGTCGAGGTCTCGTTCACGGCGGACGAGGAAACGGATTCCGCGCTCGGCACCGGCTGGCTGGTGGCGAACGCCCCGATCAAGCCCGACTACGCCGTCGTGATGGAAGGCGGCGAAGGCCCGGCCGTCTGCTGCGGCCACAACGGCACCCTTTGGTACGAGGTGATCGTGCACGGCCGCGCGGCGCACGGCTCGTTGCCGGAGAAGGGCATCAATGCCCTCGAGAAAATGTCGGCGTTGGTCGGCGAGCTGCAGGAGTACCGGCGCGTCTTGGACCAACGCACCTGGCGCACGCCGGAAGGCCGGTTGATGCGGCCGACGATCAATCTCGGCGGCGTGTTCCACTGCGGCGAAGGTGCCAAGATCAACACCGTGCCGGCGCACGCGAGCTTCACGATCGACCGGCGCGTGCTGGCGACGGAGACCCATCCCGCGGCGGAGCGCGAGCTCCGGGCCATGGTGACGGCGGCGGCGCGCCGGGTTCCGCAATGCCGCATCACGCTGCGGAAAATCTCGGAAAACTATTCCTGTTTCTCGGAACCGACGCATCCGTTCTTCGCCAAGATGGCGGAGTGCGTCGCCGGCGTGCGCCGCAAGCCCGCCGTGTTCAACGTGTCGACGGGTTTCAACGACATGCATTTCTTCTCCCACCACCTGAAGATCCCGACTTTGGGCTACGGCCCCGGCGGCGTGGATTACCACGGCGTCAACGAGCGCGCCCAGGTGAAGGAATTGCTCGCGAGCGCCAAGATCTACGCGCGGCTGTTGGCGGAGTTCGCCGGCTGAGGCGGACGCCTGCAGCTGAGAGTTGAGCGTTGAAAGTCGAGGGTTGAGAGATCGATCCGCCGAAGGACCGGAAACGCAGTCGCATCACCGGCCGGGTTTGCGTTTTGCCGGGGCCGGCTACTGTGCCCCTTTCCGATGTTCGCGAACCTGCACCAACTCATCCACGGCCGGCCGCCGCCGCCCGAGGTCGAGAAATCGGCGTTCATCGAAGAGGTGCGGGTGTCGGGCGGCGGGCCCGAGCGGCGCAATCCGCGCGTGGAGCGCACGATCTTGGTTTGCTGGGTGCTCATCGCGGTGAAGCACGCGGCGATCATTTGGGTCTGCCATCGCTACCCGGTGCCGTACCACCAGCTCTGGATCAATTTCCCCACCTGGTTGCTCGGGGCGCTCGCCACCGGCGTTTATTTTCTCGGTTCGCGCCGCGGCGCCGGTCCGCGCGCCGCGGGGCGCTGACGGATTTTGGGCTTTGGCGGCCGCCGGCCGCCCCCCACTCTGGCCCGATGCCCAACGTTCCCGGACTCCGCAGTCCCTACGCCGTCGTCGGCCGGCTCGTCTATTTCGGCCGCATGCTCGACAAGATCCGTCTGCACGCCGCCGGCGCCCTGCCCGCCGACTACACGGCCAATTTGGGCACGGGTTTCGACGGCCGCTGCTGCAATTTCCTCCGCGTGAAGTACGACGAGCTCAAGGCGCGCGCGCTGGCCGGCGACCTCGACGATACCGCTTTGCTGACGTGGTGCGAGGAACGCGGCGGCCGCCGCACCGATGAGGAATGCGAAGTCTGGTGCGGCTTCATGATGAAGCGCGGCTTCCGTGACGCCGGCGCCGAGATTTTGGCGAAACGCCTCCGCGAGAGCGGTCTCGAGGGCAAGCCGGCCCTCACGTTGTTCGACTACCTCGATTTCGACGAAGGCCGCGACCCCGTCGCGGCGCGCGCGTGGGAACTGCGGCCGCCGACCGTCGTGCTGATCATGGGCGTTTCCGGCAGCGGCAAGACCACCGTCGGACTGCGCCTCGCGGGCGAACTCGGCTGGGTGTTCCGCGACGCCGACGATTTCCACCCCGCGGCCAACGTCGCGAAAATGAGCGCCGGCCAGCCGCTCACCGATGCGGACCGCGCCCCTTGGCTCGCGGCGATCCGCGCATTCATCGTCGCGGCCCTCGCGCGCGGGGAAAGCGCCGTCGTGACCTGCTCCGCGTTGAAGGAAGCGTACCGCCAGGCCGCGATTCCGGATCCTGCCCGCGTGAAACTCGTCCACCTCGCCGGCGACTACGGCCTCATCCTCGAGCGCATGCAGCGCCGCCAAGGCCACTTCATGAAGGCGGAAATGCTGCAGTCGCAATTCGCCGCGCTCGAGGCGCCGACCGGTGCCCTCGCGGTCGACATCGGCCGCACGCCCGAGGAAATCGTCGCCGAAATCCGGCGTCGCGCCGGGATTTGACCGCCGCGCCGCCAAGTCGCGGCTCGCGCCGGCCGGAACCTTTCCGCTAAGGAGCAGCTGTGTCCCCGGCCGCCGCCCAACGTCTTCGTCTCCTCGCCAGCTCCGTCAGCGTGCTGCTGCTCGTCGCTATTTTGGCGGCGGGTTGGTTCTACTGGCGGGTGCGGGCCAGCCTGCCGCAGCTCGACGGCACCGTCCGCGTCGAGGGCCTCGGCGCCGGCGTCACCGTGACGCGCGACGCCCTCGGCGTGCCGACCGTGCGCGGCGCGGATCGCCGGGACGTCACGCGCGCCCTCGGCTGGCTGCACGCGCAGGACCGCTTTTTCCAAATGGACCTGCTGCGGCGTTCCGCCGCGGGCGAATTGTCCGCGCTGTTCGGCGAACGGGCGCTGGCCCGCGACCGCGCGGTGCGGCGCCACGGTTTCCGGGCGGTTGCCCGCGAGAGCGTTGCCCGCGCGACGCCGGAGGAACGCGCGTTGCTCGAGGCGTTTTCCGCGGGCGTGAACGCCGGCCTCGCGGCCCTCGGCGCCAAGCCCTTCGAGTACTACATCCTGCGGACCGAACCCCAGCCGTGGCGGCCCGAGGATTCGCTGCTGATCGTCCATGCGATGACGCTCGATCTGCAGGACGATTCCGGCGGCTACGAGCAGACGCTCATGACGCTGCGCGATGTCCTCGGGCGGGATATGTACGCGTTCCTTACGCCGCTGCTGACGCCGGGCGACGCCGCGCTCGACGGCACCAAGGGCGAGGTCGGCCCGATCCCCGGGCCCAAGGTCTTCAATCTGCGCAACCGCAAGGTCGGCGCCGCCGCGCCGCCGCCTGCGGAGACTCGCTTGGCCGGCACCGATCTCTTTGCCCGGCCCGACGGCGAATTCCGCGTCGGGTCCAACGCGTTTGCCGTCTCCGGCGCGCACACGGCCGACGGCACCGGCCTGCTCGCGAACGACATGCACCTCGGCCACAGCGCGCCGAACATCTGGTACCGCGCCGTCATCGAGTACGGCGGCCGCCGCATCGCCGGCGTGATGGCGCCCGGGGCGCCGGCGATCGTCGCCGGCAGCAACGGCCACGTGGCCTGGGGCGTGACCAATTCCGGGATCGATGTCGCCGACCTCGTCGAGGTCGACGTCAACAGCATCGCCAAGACCCTGTACCGGGCGCCCGGATACGAACGCCTGATCGAGATCGGCACGCGCACGGAAACGATCGAAGTGAAGGGCGGCGACCCGGTGAAACTGGAAGTGCCGTACACCGTCTGGGGGCCGATCGTCGGCCAGACCGAGAGCGAACGCCCGCTGGCGATGCGCTGGACGGCGCACGATCCGGAGGCGGCCAACATCAAACTGGTCGAGCTCGAAGCCGCGCAGACCGTGGCGGAGGCCGTGCGCGTCGCGCACCGCGCGGGCGTGCCGTCCTTGAATTTCATCGCCGCCGACCGCGCCGGCGACGTGGCGTGGACGATCGCGGGGAAAGTTCCGAAGCGCGTCGGCTTCGACGGCCGGTTGCCGGTGTCGTGGACCTTCGGCGACCGCCGCTGGGACGGTTATCTGAGTTCCGGGGAAACGCCGGTCGTGACGACGGCGGCGAAAGATTTTCCGGGCGCCCTCCCCGCCCCCGCCGGGCGCGTCTGGTCCGGCAACCAGCGCCAGATCGGCGGCGCGGCGCTGGCGTTGCTCGGCGACGGCGCCTATGCCCGCGGCGCGCGGGCGGCGCAGATCCGCGACGGCCTCGAGGCCGTGCCGAAGGCGACGCCGGCGGACCTGTTCGCCGTGCAGCTCGACCACCGCGCGCTCTTTCTTGCGCGCTGGCACGCGCTGATGCTCGAGGCCCTTTCCCCGGCGGCGATCGAGGGCAAGCCGGAGCGTGCGGCGCTGCGGACGGCGGTGGAAAAGTGGGACGGCGCCGCGACAACAGACAGTGTGAGTTATCGGCTCGTGCGCGAGTTCCGGCTCGCGGTGCTGCGCAAGGTGTTCACGCCGGTGTTCGCCGGCTGCCGCGAGCTTTATCCCGAGTTCACGCTGGAGCGGCTGCCGCTCGAGGCCGTGTTTTGGAAACTGTGGGCGGAGAAACCGCTGCACTGGCTCAATCCGGATTTCGGCACCTGGGAGGAACTGGCCGCCGCCGCGGGCGACGACGTGCTCCGGAATCTTGAAAAGCAGAAACTCGCGCCCGCGGCCGCGACCTGGGGCAAGCTCAACACCGCGCGCATCGCGCATCCCTTCGCGGGGAGCATGGCGTGGTTCGCCCGCTGGCTCGCGTTGCCGGCGGATCCGTTGCCCGGCGGCGACGACATGCCCCGCTCCCAGCGGCAGGGCCACGGCGTGAGCCAGCGGCTCGTGGTCGCGCCCGGCCGCGAGGAAGCGGGCCTCTTCCATATGCCCGCGGGACAGAGCGGACACCCGCTGTCGCCGTACTTCCGCGCCGGCCACGAGCTTTGGGTGAAAGCCGAGTCCGCGCCGCTGCTGGCCGGGCCCACCGTGCATACGCTGACGTTCCAGCCGTAGCGGAACGGGAAGTTGAAGGTTGAAAGGTGAAGGTTGAAAGATCGGCCCCGGCAACTCGGAGGCCGGCGGGTTTTGCGTTGAGCCGAAGGCGGCGGCGGCGCTTGTTGGCGGCGCGCCGGATGAAGAAAAAGCAACGCAGCTACACGGTCTACCTCGGCGGCGAGCTCTTCGCGCTGAAGCACCTCGTCGGCAACGCCTGGCTCGCGGAAGCGATCTACGAGAAATCGCACGGCCGTTTCCGCTGCGTGCTGCCGCAGGACCTGCCCGAGGACGGCGGCCGCAGCGCGCGCGCCACGCGCGACCGGAACTTCCGCGCCCTCGTCGCCTGCGACCTCGCGCTGCTGAAGTTCGACGGCGCCGAATTGGACAGCGGGACGGTGATCGAATTCCTCTACGCCAAGACGGCGGACATGCCCGCCGTGCTGCTGCGCACGGATGTGCGCAACGGCGGCGACTACCGCGACGAGCCGTGGAACCTGATGGCGAGTTACTTTCCGCGGACGCTGTCGGTCTTCGTGCCGAGTCTCGACGATTACCGCGCGCGCCTGCGCCGCCGGAGCCGCGCCGGCGTCGACCACGCGCTGCACTTGGCCGGGCAGCACAGCTCCGCCGCGGCGCAGCTCGCGTGCGACCACACCGCCGCGCTTTGCGTGCGCGCCCTCGAGCGCGTCCTCGCGGTCGAGCCGGTGATGCCGAAGCACCTCCGCGAGGAAGTTTACCAATGGCTCGCGCTCATGCCCGGCTTGCGCGGCAAGGAGAAAGCCCTCCGCCGCGAATTCGAAGGCCACCTCGAACGCAAGGTGGAGCGGGACCTGCTATAAATGCGGAATGCGGATTGGGGAATGCGGAATGAACACTGATGCGCTTCCCGCCGGCTGAATCCGTTTCGCTTTCTTCAATCCGCAACCCGCACTCCGCGATCCCCGATTATCCGCCATGCCCGTCCACGTCCTCGATCATCCGCTCGCGTCGCACATCCTCACGCACCTGCGCGACCGCACCACGAAACCGGCGACGTTCCGCACCCTCGCCTACCAGCTGAGCCTGCTGCTCGCGATCGAGTCGACGGGCGACATCGAAACCGAGATCAAGGACATCGAAACGCCGCTCGAGCCCGTCAAGGGCCGGGTGCTCGCCCACCAGCCCCTTGTCGTCGTTCCGATTCTGCGCGCCGGCCTCGGCATGGTGCAGCCGTTCACCGACATCTTCCCGGACGTCAGCGTCGGCTACATCGGTCTCGAGCGCGACCACGAGACGGCGCGGGCCCGCAGCTACTACTGCAAACTGCCGCCGTTGCGCGGCCGCCATGTGTTCATCGTCGACCCGATGCTGGCGACCGGCGGCTCGGCGGTGAAGGCGCTGTCGGTCGTGAAACAGCAGGCGCCGGCCGACGTGCGGCTCGTCTGCATCGTGAGCGCGCCCGAAGGCGTGGCCGAGGTGGAACAACACCATCCCGGCACCGTGATCCACACCGCCGCGCTCGACCGGCAGCTCAACGACCGGAAATACATTTTGCCCGGGCTCGGCGATTTCGGCGACCGGCTTTACGGGACCTGAGCGCGGCGCGGGCGCGCCGCGGTTGAAAGGTGAACGTTTCCAGTTGAAAGCACGGCAGCGCCCGCTGCCGAAGCTCCGTGCTTTCAACCTTCACCTTTCAACTTTCAACTCCGCCGCCGCAGGCGCGGGCGGACCGGCCCGGGCTGAAGCTCCGGGCTACGGCCGGGCGGCGGCGTGTTTGGCGGCGAGGGCGGCGAATTGTTCGCGCCAAGTGTCGTCGGTGGCGGTCTGGCGGCGGCCGATGGCGATGAGCGAGGCGGCGTAGTCGTGGAAGCCGTAGAGCAAATTGAGCTCCGCGGCGCGGTAGATGAGCGGCAGGCGCCGCGGGAACAGACGCACGCCTTCGTCGAGCACGGCGAGGTGGCCGCGGTTCGGCCGCGCGGCGCCGGTGGCCCAGACTTCGGCGACCAAGTCGTAGACTTCGGGCAACGGCGGGGCGTGCCGGCGCGCGTTGAAGAGCGGTCGGAGCACGTCGGCGGCCTGGTTGACCCCGAGGCGGCCGTCCGCGCCTTCGGGCGCGGCCTTCGCGGCGGCGAAGCGCAGGCGCGCCAGTTCGTACCAGGCGCGAGGCCGGAGGTCGCCGAGGTTGGCGGCGGATTCGAGCCATTCGCGGGCGCCGGCGTCGTTGCCCGCGTCGACTTCGGTCAACCCGAGCACGGCGAGCAGGTCGGGCTCACGCGCGCCGCGGTCGTAGGCGCGGCGCAGGGTGCGGCGGGCCTGCTCGAGGTATTTTTCCGCGAGGTCGGGCGAGATTTGGCGCACGTAAGGCACCTCGAGGCGTTCCCAGTCGCCCTTGATGCGGCCGAGTTGGCCGTCGGTGGCGTTGCTGAAGGCAAGGGGCGGCAACTTGGCGAATTTCGCCGGTTTGTAGCGTGCGGTCTTGCGCGTCGCGACCGGCAGAAACGCGCGCAGCTCCGCCTGCACGGCGGCGTAGTCGCGGCCGAAGCAGGCGCGGAAAACGGTTTCGTCGCCGCCGTCCACCGCGGCGCGCTCCGTGAATTTCCAGAACGCCTGCTTCCGGTCCGCCCCGCCCGCGGGGTCGAGGCCCCAGCGCACGAAGAGCGCGGCCTGGGCCTGCCACCACGTCGCGGGATCGAAGGGCGCCTTTTCCCGCGCGGGCAATTGCGCGCCGAACAGGTCCGCGAGCGGGAAAAGCACGGGCGGCGCCGCGGGATCGGCGGGGGCGTCCGCGGCCGGGAGCGGCGGCACCGGCCCCGGCCAGTCCAGCGGCTCGGCTTCGAGGGCGGAGCCGGTGTAACTGATCTGCCGATACAGCGACATGAACCCGGCGATGAACCACGGCGGCAGCGCGGGCAGGCGGTGTTTCACCAGCGTCGAGACGTAGTCCGGCGTCAGGGCCAGGCGGTCGGTGTCGAAACGGTCGCGCCGCACGATCATGAAGACGGCCATGACGTCGCGGTCCTGCAGGCGCAGGTTGGGCAGAAAACTCACGGGTCGCGGCGGCGCGACGGGGCGGAGCGTGCGGCCGGGACCGGGCAGGTCGAGCTCGACGGCGGGGATTTCGGGCCGCGGCTGCAGCAGGCGCGCGATCACCTCCCGCGAGGCGGCGGGCTGCAGTTCCTCGTCGTAGAGAATCAGCGTGCGCGGGACGCTGAGCTTGAGTTGCAGGGACGGCGGCAGGATCTCGGCGAGCAGTTGATGGAGGCGGTCGTGGGCCTCGACGACGTTGCGGGTGATGCCGTCGTTGCAACGCGAGAGGACCTCGTAGGGCGGGGCGACAGTGTAGCGCCACGGCGGGCCTTTGCTGGCTTCCTCGACGATGAACGGCGGGAGCGGGACGGCGTTGTCCGGCGCTTCTGCGGCCCGGCCCCAGACGACGAGGAGCAGGAGCAGGCCGATTCGCAAATTGGCGGCGGACGAAGCCAAAGGCAGGGGACAGGACGGACAGGACGAGACGAGCGGATTGACAGGAAGGAAGTGGGCTGCGGCGCGGGAGGAGGAGAATCGGAGCGGCGGAAAAGAAGAAACTCCGGAAAAGAAGAAAGCAGAAGGCGGAGTTCGGAGTTCGGCCGCGTGCCTATAACCCAAAACTCAAAACCCAAAACTCGGGCCGCGCCGCCGCGGCGAGTTCCCAACTCCGAACTCCAAACCCCGAACTCCAAACTCGAAATCGCCAAGGTTTGAAGCGCCGCGCTTCAAACCTTGGCGATTTTGGCTTCGAGCGACGGCACCACGAACGGGGCGCGGTAGTTGCGGGTGAGGAGCGGGTTCGCGACGGCGGCGAATTCGCCGGCGAAACGTTCGCGTTGCTTCGGGTCGAGCGTCAGCGGCACGCCGTAGGTGAGCGGGGTGCGCGCGAGATCGACGTCGTTGGCGGCGAGGTGCTCCGTCATGCGGCCGACGGCTTCGGCGAGGCCGGCGTTGCCCTTGATCCGGGCCTTGAGGTCGGCGGGCGCGGCGGCTTTGCCGAGCACGTGCGAGATGTTGCCGAGATGGCAGAGGGCGCTGGAGACGTGGCCTTCCTCGATCGGGCCGTAGAGGTCGGCCTGTTTCCGGCTGCGGACGGCGTCGACGAAGTTCTGCATATGGCGGTCGGAGCCCTTGAATTCCTTCACGACTTGGCCGGCCTTGTCGTAGGCGGTGGCGGTGAAGTAGGCGGTGGTCACGACGCTGCCGCCTTCGCAGTCGATCACGTTGCCCACGCCGACGCCGCGGTATTTGTCCATGGCGCCGTCGCCCTTCGCGCCGGTCTTCGACGGGAGGCCGCGGACTTCGAAGATGAGCGGAGCGGTGGCGTAGTCGTGGATCACGACCTGCGTGTTGGGCGTGTCGCCGTCGTCGACGTAGCCGAGGCGGCCGCCGACGCTGAGCGTGCCGCGGGGCAGACCCTTTTCGCCGAGGAACCAGCGGGCGACGTCCATCTGGTGGATGCCTTGGTTGCCGACGTCGCCGTTGCCGGTGACGTGGAGCCAATGCCAGTCGTAGTGGAGGCGGCGGCGACGGATCGGGTCGGCGGGAGCCGGGCCGGCCCAGAGGTCGTAGTTGACGGTGGCCGGGATGGGCGTGGGCGCGTCGACTTTGCCGATGGAGTCGCGGCGCTTGTAGCAGAAGCCGCGGGCGGCGGTGACCTTGCCGAGATTGCCGGCGCGGACCCAGGCGACGGCCTGCTGGAGACCTTCGCCGGAGCGGATCTGCGTGCCGCATTGGACAATGCGGTTGGTCAGCGCGGCGGCGGCGACGAGCTGGCGGCCTTCCCAGACGTTGTGGGAAACGGGTTTCTCGACGTACACGTCCTTCCCCGCTTGGCAGGCCCAGATGGCGTGGAGGGCGTGGATGTGGTTGGGGGTGGCGAGGGTGACGGCGTCGATGTCGGGCGACGCGAGCAGTTCGCGGATGTCGACGTAGGTTTTGACGGCGGCGTAGGGCTGCTTGCCGTCGACCGTGGTGGCGCGGGCGCGCTCGAGGACGGCGGTGTCGACGTCGCAGAACGCGGCGATGCGCACGCCCTTGATCTTGCCGAGGCTGGCGAGGTGGGCGCGGCCGCGGCCGTTGAGGCCGACGACGGCGACGCGGAGTTCGGAGTTGGCGCCGGCGACTTGGGCCCAGGAGCGGGCGGTGAAGGCGGTGAGTCCGGCCGCGGCGGACGTTTTGAGGAAGGAGCGGCGGGTGAACGGGGTCATGGCGAGTTGGCTGCGATTGGGGTGAAAGCGGGGGCGGGACGAGAGGCGGGGCGGACGGCGTCCGCCCGAAGCGGATACAAAAAAAGGCAGGTCGTGCGACCTGCCTCGTGGCGACTCACTTTCCGGCGGCGTAGGCCTGGAAGCGTTCGGCGATCTTGGCGGCTTTTTCGTCGCCGGGATGGAAGAGGAAGCGCCAGCGGAAGGTCACGCTGCTGCCGGCGGGGATGGTGAGGTCGCCGGCCTTGGGCTCGTTCTTGAGGTTTTCGAAATCGTGTTTGCCGAAGGGATTGGCGGCGAAGAGCGCGTAGTCGCGCACGTGCCACCAGGTCGGATGGCGGGGGTTCTTCGGGTGGTCGAACATCGCGACGCCGTAGACCTTGCCGTTCTTCGGACCATGGTAGTCGACCCAGGCGGAACGCTTGCCCCAGGCGGCGGTGTTTTTGACGCCCTCGGCGTTGATGATCGTGCCGGTGCCTTCGTGCTTCGTCTTCTGTTTGTTGACGGAGTACGTGTGCGGCGGGGTCATCCACAGCGGCAGACGGATCGCCATCGAGCCTTCCTTGGTGTCGCCGAGGACGACGGGTTTGCCGGCCGGGGCCTTCAGCGTGACCTCGTAATCGAGGGTGCGCGTGGCGGCGTCGCCGCTGATGCGGACGACGGTGTCGTCGGTGCAATGCACGGTGCCGTCCGGCCCGACCCATTTGTTGCTCGCGCGGATCTCGGCGACGCCGCCCTTGACGGAGGCGTCGACCTTTTCGCTGACGATCTTGCCCTTCTGGTCGTTGTTTTCGGCCCAGAAATCGACGCCGTTGACGGCGCCGTGGGTGAACCAGAGGGAGCGGTGGTGCGGGTGGTCTTCCACTTCGCCGGCCACGCCCTTCTTCATCGGGAAGTGGCGCATCATCTCGGTGCCGTCGGCGGCGAGGACGGGATAGAAGTAGGGTTTCGGGCCGTCCTTGTAGACGTATTCCGTAAACAGTTGGCCGCCGATTTCGACGCGCACGCGGCCATCGCTGCGGGTAATCTTGGGGTCGTTGGCGGCGGCGCGCAGCGCGAACGTCGGCGCGAGCAAACCGGCCAACACGAGGAGGGGCAGGACACGTGTCTTCATGGGTAGTCCGAAGAGACGGACGAAAGCCGAAAAAGGCGCAACCGGAAAGCGGAGGATCGGGAACGCCGGAATGCGGAAACCGGAGACCGGAAACGGGAATGAAGACCGGAAACCGAAGACCGGAAACCGGAAACCCCGGCCCCGCGATCCCAACTCCCAACTCCAAACTCCGAATTCCGAATTCCAAATTCCGAACCCCAAACCCCGAACTTCCACCCCGTCCCGCCCTCCCCTTCCCGCCTAGCTCCAACCCAAAACCCAAAACTCAGAACCCAGAACTCATATATTATACCGCAGTCTTGACGTGTTCACCTGAACACGTCACGCGTTTTGGTACGGCTCCGTCCTTGCGAACCGAAACTCGCGCCGCACGCTGCCGAGCCGTTTTTCCCCTTTCATCAAAAACCACCCAACGTCCGACCAACCTCCGCCCGACATGTCCAAAGCCGCCCCCGCCGCCAAGTCCGCCGACGCCAAGCCGGCCGCCCCCGCCAACGCCGCGCTCGTCGCCGCCAGCGCCGCCCGCGACAAGAACATCGAGCTCGCCCTCTCCTCCATCACCAAGCAGTTCGGCGAAGGCTCCATCATGCGGCTCGGCAGCAATGCCAAGATGAAGGTCGAGACGCAGACCACCGGCTCCCTCGCGGTCGACCTCGCCCTCGGCGTCGGCGGCCTGCCCAAGGGCCGCATCATCGAGATCTACGGGCCGGAATCCTCCGGCAAGACGACGTTCTGCTTGAGCGTCATCGCCGAATCCCAGAAACGCGGCGGCCTCGCCGCCTTCATCGACGTCGAGCACGCCCTCGACCCGAAGTACGCCCGCATCGTTGGCGTCAACCTCGACGACCTCCTCGTTTCCCAGCCCGATTCCGGCGAAGACGCGCTCAACATCATGGAGACGCTCATCCGCTCCAACTCGATCGACGTCATCGTCCTCGACTCCGTCGCCGCCCTCACCACCAAGGCCGAACTCGACGGCCAGATGGGCGACGCCACCGTCGGCGCCCAGGCCCGCCTGATGTCGCAGGCCATGCGCCGCCTCACCGCGGTTGTGAGCAAGACCAACTGCGTCTGCATCTTCACCAACCAGATCCGCGAGAAGATCGGCGTCATGTTCGGCAACCCGGAAACCACCTCCGGCGGCCGCGCGCTCAAGTTCTTCGCCTCCATCCGCATCGACATCCGCCGCAAGGACCAGATCAAGACCCCCGAGGGCAAGGTCATCGGCAACCGGACCAAGATCAAAGTCGTGAAGAACAAGGTCGCTCCGCCGTTCACCGAGGTCGAATTCGACATCATGTACGACGAAGGCATCTCCAAGATGGGTTCGCTCCTCGATCTCGGCCTCGAGCACAAGATCCTCGAAAAGAAGGGCGCCTGGATCGCCTACGAGGGCAACCTCGTCGGCCAAGGCCGCGATGCCGCCAAGCAGGCCCTCAAGGAAAAGCCCGAACTCGCGGAGAAGATCCACAAAGCCATCTTGGAGAAGGTGAACATCGTCGGCGGCGCCACCGTCACCGGCGAAAGCACCGAGTAAACGGATTTCCGTTCCGGCAATTTCCGCTCTCCGCGGAGCCCCCGCCCCTTCCCCCTCGGGCCGGTCTCACGACCGGCCCTTTTCATTTACCCAAGTTTGCCCGCGGCCGTGCCTGCGCCCGCCCCTGCGTGTTTCCGCCCGCGCGAAACGCATCCAGCCCCGCCCCGTCGTGCCGATTGCTTCCGTGGCATTCCGTATTCCCGATCATCGCCCTTCGCTTACCGCCACGGCTGTTTGCCCTCTCCGTCCTTTCGCCTTTCCCCTTTCGCCTTTGGCTTTCCGCCTTCCCTTCATGCTCCCCTGCCCTGCCCCGGCCCGCCGACTCACGCGCCCTCGCCCATTCTTGCCCGGATGGGTTGCCCTGCTGCTCGCCGCGCTCGGTCTCGCCGGTTGCCAGGCCACGGCGCCTTCATCCGCCGCGCCCCGCGACCCAGCCGGCGCCCGCGCGGAAATCTCCGGGCGCATTGCCGGGATCCGCGATGCCATCCTCGCCCGTTCCGCCGCGGGCATCGTCGCGCCGGGCACAGCCGACTGGACCTTCACCGGGCCCGACGGCGCCACGCTCGATCGCACCGCGTTTGTCGCGCGTACCGAGGCGCTGTTCGCGCGCATCGTGAGCATCGAATCTTTGGATACGGCCGTCGACCGCATCGCCTTCGTCGACGCTACGGCCGCCGACGTCGAGATCACGCAGACCATGGTCCGCACGGAACGCGGCGCCCCGGACGCGCGCCTCTGGCTGCGCTACCGCGAACGCCACCGTTGGGTGAAGACCGACACCGGCTGGCGCGTGCGTTCCGTCGCCTTCATCGGCACACCGGAGCGCCGCCCCTTGGCCCCCGGCGAGAAGCCCTGAGCCAGATCATGGAGTTGAGAGTTGAAAGTTGAGGGTTGAGAGACCGATCCGTCGCAGGTCGGAAAACGCAGCTGCAACCTTTTGCCTGAGGGACCCAACCGTTCTGCTCTCAGCTCTCGACCGAACCCAAGCTCTCTCAACGGCATGAGTTCGACTGAGTCGGCACCGCTCGCCGTAGCCCGGCGCTTCAGCCCGGGCCTATCTATCTATCTCCGGCCCCACCCGCGCCGCCTCCCCTCGCGCGCACCGGTCTGTCCCCCGCCCCCTTATCCCCGGCTTAAGCCGCGGCGCTAGTGTGCGTTTGCCCGTTGCCGCCCCCGGGAAATGCGGGTCTCCTGCGCTCCGTTTGTCCATGCCCGACCCGCTCGCCTCCCCGCCCGCCCAACCCGGTCCTGCCGTGCCGGCCCGGCCGCCGGTTTTCCATGTGCGCGGGCTCGCCCGCCGCTACGGCGAAGGCGAAGCGGCCGTCACCGCCCTCGCCGGCGTCGATCTCGATCTTTACGCCGGCGAATTGATCGTGCTGCTCGGCGCCTCCGGCAGCGGCAAGTCCACGTTGCTCAACCAGCTCGGCGGCCTCGATTCCCCCAGCGAGGGCGTGCTCGAATACCGCGGCGCCAACCTCGCCGCCTTCGATGAGGCGGAACTCACGGTGTTCCGCCGCGACGCCGTCGGCTTCGTTTTCCAGGCCTACAATCTCATCCCCAGCCTCACCGCCCGGGAAAACGTCGCCCTCATCACCGAGATCTGCCGCGCGCCCATGGTGCCCGAGGAAGCCCTCGCCCTCGTCGGCCTCGCCGACCGCATGAACCACTTCCCCGCCCAGCTCTCCGGCGGCGAACAGCAGCGCGTCGCCATCGCCCGCGCCATCGCCAAGCGCCCCGAGGTCCTGCTCTGCGACGAACCCACCGGCGCCCTCGATGTCCGCACCGGCATCACCGTCCTCGAGGCCATCGAGCGCATCAACCGCGAGCTCGGCACCCTCGCCGTCATCATCACGCACAACGCCGTGATGGCCGACATGGCCGATCGCATTTTCACGTTGTCCGACGGCCGCATCGTCAACGTCCGCGCCAACGCCCGCCGCGCCGCCGCCCGCGAACTGAAGTGGTAGCCGCCGCGCCATGAGCCACCTCGACCGCAAGCTGCTGCGCGATCTCCGCGGCCTCAAGTCGCAGGCCCTGGCCGTCGCCCTCGTCATGGCCTGCGGCCTCGCCATGATGATCACCACGCGCTCGCTCATGCTCTCGCTCGAGAGCACGCGCGACGCGTACTACGAGCAGCACCGTTTCGCCGAGGTCTTCGCCCGCCTCAAACGCGCCCCGCTCGCCGTCCGCGACCAACTCGCCGCCATCCCCGGCGTCGCCGCGGTGCAGACCGGCATCTCGATGCAGGTCACGCTCGACGTCCCCGGTCTCGCCGAGCCCGCCGTCGGCCTGCTCAATTCCCTGCCCGAACGCGGCGAACCTGTCCTCAACCGGCCCTACGTCCGCACCGGCCGCCTCCCCGAAGGCCGCACCGCCGTCAGCGAACTCGCGGTGAGCGAGGCCTTCGCCGACGTGCACGGCCTCAAGCCCGGCGCCACGCTTGCCGCCATTCTCAACGGCACGAAACAGACCTTCCGCCTCTCCGGCATCGTGCTGTCGCCGGAGTTCGTTTTCGAGGCCCCGCCCGGTTCGGCCCTGCCGGACAACCGCACCTACGGCGTGTTCTGGATGCCGTACCGCGAACTCGCCACCGCGTTCCAGCTCTACGGCGCGTTCAACAGCGTCTCCATTTCCCTCGCCCCCGGCGCTTCCGAGGGCGAAGTCGTCGCCGCCGTCAACCGCGTCCTTGCCCCCTACGGCGGCCGCGGCGCCTACGGCCGCGAAAACCATCCGTCCAACCGCCGCGTCGACGACGAGATCCGCGTCCTCCAGGGCCTCTCGGTCGCCTTCCCGCTCGTTTTTCTCAGCGTCGCCGCGTTCATGACCAACGCCGTCATGAGCCGGCAGATCGCCCTGCAACGCGAACAGATCGCCATGCTCAAGGCCTGCGGCTTCAGCAACCGCCAGGTCGGCTTCCACTATTTCAAATTCTCCCTCGTCATCGTCGTGGCGGGCGTGGTCTTCGGCATCGCGGCCGGCGTGTTCCTCGGGCGCCAGCTCGTCGACATGTACCATCTGTTTTTCCGGTTTCCCGAGCTCGGCTTCATCCTCGATACGCGCGTGCTCGTCGCCGCCGTGATCGTGAGTTCGCTCGCGGCCTTCGTCGGCGTCGCCGGTGCCGTGCGCCGCGCCGTGCGGCTTCCGCCCGCCGAAGCGATGCGGCCCGAGGCCCCCGCCAGTTTCCGTCCCGCCCTCGTCGAACGCCTCGGCGGTGCGCGCTGGTTCAGCCCGTCCTTCCGCATGGCCCTGCGCAACATCGAGCGCCGACCCATCCGCAGCGGCCTCACCTGCCTCGCCCTCGCGCTGGCCACGGGCATTTTGATCGTGCCGAATTCGTTCCGCGACGGCGTCGCCTACGTCATCGATTTCCAATGGGACATCGTGCAGCGGCAAACGGTCACGCTGACGTTGGTCGAACCCGGCCCGGCCCGCGCGCTCTCGGATTTCAAACACCTGCCCGGCGTCGTCCACGCCGAGCCCTTTCGCTACGTGCCGGTCGAGTTTCGCTCCGGCCCCGTCCTGCGGCGCCTCGCCGTGCAGGGCTTGCCCGAACGCGGCACGCTCAGCCGCGTGATCGACGCGAGCACCGTGCAGATTCCCCTGCCCGCCCGCGGCATCGTCATGTCCGCCAAGCTCGCGGAAATCCTGCAAATCCGGCCCGGCGACGAAGTCGCGGTGCGCGTGCTCGAAGGCCGCGAGCGCGAGGTCCGCGTGCCCGTCGCCGCGCTGGCCGAGGACTTCGCCGGCATGGCCGCCTACATGGAGCTTGGCGCGCTCAATCGCCTCCTGCTCGACGGCGACCGCATCAGCGGCGCGCACGTCGTCGTCGCGAAGGGCCGCTGGCCCGAGTTTCTCGACGCCGTGAAAAACACGCCGCGCATCGCCGGCTGCGTGATCAAGGACGCGATCCGCGAGGGCTTCCGCAAGACCACCGCCGAAAGCATCGGCCTGCTGCAGAAGATGTACGCGATGTTCGCGACGATCGTCGCCTTCGGCATCATCTACAACAGCGCGCGCATTTCGCTGTCCGAGCGCGCCCGCGAACTCGCGACCCTGCGCGTGCTCGGCTTCAGCCGCCGCGAGGTCGGCGCCGTCCTCATCGGCGAACTCGTGGTACTCACCGTCGCCGCCCTGCCGCTCGGCCTCGTGCTCGGTTCCGGTTTCGCCAAGGGCATCCTCGCCGGCGTCAACACCGAGACCGTGCGCCTGCCGCTCGTCCTCACGCCCGCGAACTATGCCTTCGCGATCTTGGTTGTCGCGACGGCCTCCGCCCTTTCCGCCCTTTTCGCCTCCCGCAAACTCGCCGAAATCAATTTGGTGAGCGCCCTCAAGGCGCTCGACTGATCCCTTCCCTATGCCTCCCGCCGCTTCTTCCCCCGCCGCTGCCAAACCCGGTGCGCCCGCCTGGCGTCGCCGGCTGCCGTGGCTCGCCGGCGCCGCCCTCGTGGCGCTGATCGTCGTCGGCCTGTGGCCGCGCCCCATCCCCGTCGAGGTCGGCAACGTCGCCCGCGGTCCCCTCGTTGTCACCGTGGACGAGGAGGGCATGACGCGGGTGAAAAACCGCTACGTCGTGTCGGCGCCCGTTTCCGGCCACCTCCGCCGCATCGACTGGAAGGCCGGCGCGGCCGTCGAGGCCGGCAAGACCGTGCTCGCCGTGCTCGAGCCCGCCGGTGCGGACTTTCTGGATACGCGCTCCCTCGCCCAGGCCGGGGCCCGCGTCCGCGCCGCCGGCGCCGCCCGCGACGCCGCGGCCGCCCAGCGCGACCGCGCCGGCGCGGCGACGCGTCTCTACGCCGCGGAACTCGACCGCGCCCGCCTGCTCCGCGAACGCCAGGTGCTGTCCGCCCAGGAATTCGACCTCGCCCAGATGCGCGCCGACACCGCGAAACAGGAGGCCCGCGCCGCCGAGTTTTCCCTGCAGGTCGCCGAGTTCGAGCTCCAGCAGGCCCAGGCGCTTCTTACGCGCAGCCAAGCCGCGCCCGGCGGCGGCGGCGGCGAACCGCTGCTCCTTACCTCGCCCGTGAGCGGCCGCATTTTGCGCGTGCTGCAGGAGAGCGAACGCAACGTCCCCGGCGGTTTGCCGCTGCTCGAGATCGGCGACCCCGCCGACCTCGAGGTCCGCATCGAGGTGCTGTCGCGCGACGGCGTCGCGATCGCGCCCGGCGCCCGCGTGCAGCTTGAGCAATGGGGCGGCTCCGTGCCCCTCCCTGCCCGCGTGCGCCTCGTCGAACCGGGCGGCTTCACCAAAATCTCCGCCCTCGGCGTCGAGGAACAGCGCGTCTACGTGGTCGCGGACTTCGCCGGCCCGGCCGAAACCCGCGCCGCACTCGGCGACAGCTATCGCGTCGAGGCCCGCATCGTGATCTGGGAAAAAGCCGACGCCTTGCGCGCCCCGGCCGGCGCTCTCTTCCAGCGCGGCGGCCGCTGGCAGGCTTATGTGCTCGAAGGCGGCCGCGCGCGGCTGCGCGCGATCAAGGTGGGCCGCGGCAACGGCGTCGAAACCGAGATCCTCGAGGGCCTCGCCGCCGGCGACCGCGTCATCGTCTACCCCGGCGACAAGATCGTCGACGGCGCCCGCGTCGCCCCGCTCGTCGTGACCGTACCGTGAGCCGGCGCCGGGGCGCCGGCGGTTGAAGGTTGAAAGCCGCAGGTTGAAGGACCGGAGTTCGGACTCCAGATCGTCGCGCCGCCTCGCTTCCTTCCTGTTCATCTCCCGACTTCCCGTCCTGTCCCTCCTGTCCCTCCGTTCGGGAATTGCTCCGTCCTTCGCAGGGTCCGGCCCGAGGTTTGACTTGCCCGCGGGGCCCGCGGAGCGTCGCCGGTCCCATGTCCCGCCACCGCGACACGATCGCCGCCCTCGCCACGCCCGCGGGGACGTCCGCGATCGCCGTCGTGCGTATGAGCGGTCCGGATACGTCGCGGATCGTCGCGGCGCTGGCGGGCCGGGTGCCGCCCGCGCGGGTCGCGACGCATCTGAACTACCGCGACCGCGCCGGCGTTTTCCTCGACGACGTTTTGCTCACGTGGTTCGCCGGGCCCCGCAGCTACACCGGCGAGGATGCCGCCGAGATCGGCTGCCACGGCAATCCGTTCATCGCCCGCAAACTGCTCGAGGACCTTTTCGGCCGCGGTTGCCGGCCGGCCGAGCCGGGCGAGTTCACCCAGCGCGCGTTTCTCAACGGCCGCCTCGATCTCAGCCAGGCCGAGGCGGTCATGGATGTGATCCACGCCCGCAGCGAACGCGCCCTCGCCGCCGCCAACGACCAGTTGCGCGGGGCCCTCGGCCGCCGGATGCAGGCCCTGATCGACGAATTGCTCGGGATTCTGGCCCACATCGAGGCGTACATCGATTTTCCCGATGAGGACCTGCCGCCCGAGGACCGCTCCGCCGTGCTGCGCAACCTGCAGCACTTGGCGGGCGAGACCGACCGGTTGCTCGCGACCGGCCACTACGGCCAGATTTTGCGCGAAGGCATCCGGACGGTGATCGTCGGCGAACCGAATGTCGGGAAGAGCAGTCTGCTCAACCGCCTCGTCGGGTCGGAACGCGCCTTGGTCAGCCCCGAACCGGGGACCACCCGCGACTTCATTGAGGAGCGGATTATGGTCGGTCCGCATTACCTGCGGCTGATCGATACGGCTGGACTCAACGTCTCCCCTGCCCCCTTGGAGAAACTCGGGATGGATCGGACCCGGGAGCGCTTGGCCGAAGCGGACTTGGTGTTGGTGGTGCTCGACGGCTCGCGACCTGACGCGCGGATTCCGCAGGAATTGCAGGTCGAAGCCGTACTTTATAAGGCAATTATAGTATTGAACAAGAGCGACTTAAGAAAAAGTGACGACGCCGAAACGCAGGCCTCCTCCCCTGCCCCGCGCATCGCAGTTTCGGCGCTGACCGGAGCTGGTTTGGATGAGTTGGCGCGCTTGATCGCGGCGCGCGCCGATGCATTCCAGACCGACCAAGGCGAGGATTTGGTCGCGATCAATGCGCGGCATGCGCATGCGTTGTCCGAGGCTCGGGCAGGTTTGCGCAGTGCCTTGGAAAAGCTTTCGAGCCACGGTGAGGTCGAATTGGTGGCCAGCGATCTGCGCGGCGTCCTCGATGCCTTCGGCCAGATCACCGGCAAGATCGATCACGAGCGGATGCTGGATCGGCTTTTCGCTTCGTTCTGTATCGGCAAATAAACCCGCCTTGATCCCGGCGGCTTTCCCGCCCGGAGTCGTCCTGTTGTGACCTTCAACGACCAACCTTTCGATGTCATCGTTTGCGGCGCCGGCCATGCCGGCGTTGAAGCCGCGCTGGCGGCCGCGCGCATGGGTGCCTCCACCCTGCTCCTGACCGGCAACATCGACACGATCGCCCAGATGAGCTGCAACCCGGCCATCGGCGGCCAAGCCAAGGGCCAGATTGTCCGCGAGATCGATGCCCTCGGCGGCGAGATGGGCATCAACACCGACGTCACCGGCATCCAGTTCCGCCTGCTCAACGAGTCCAAGGGCCCGGCCGTCCAGTCGCCTCGCGCCCAATGCGACAAGAAAGCCTACCAATTCCGGCTCAAGCACACCCTCGAACTGCAGCCGAATCTGCAGATCTTTCAGGCGACCGTGACCGGCTTGGTGTTCGAGGCCGGCAAGGTCGTCGGTTGCCGGACCAACCTGGACATCGAGTTTCGGGCCCGGGCCGTGGTGGTGACGACGGGCACGTTTTTGCGCGGCCTGATGCACATCGGCCAAAACAAAAACGAAGGCGGTCGGTTGGGCGATTTCAGCGCGAAGACCTTGTCGGGCAGTTTCGAGGCCGCCGGTATCGAGTTGCGCCGCCTCAAGACCGGCACGCCGCCGCGATTGCTGGGCCGCAGCCTCGATTTCGCGAAGATGCAGGAACAGAAAGGCGACGCGCAGCCGACCTTCTTTGCGTTCCACGACACCCGCGATGAGGCGGAATTGTTCCACGTGGAACAAACCGGGGAACGGCGCCTCGGCTGGGCTCCCGGTTGTGAACAAGTTTCCTGCTGGATGACCTACACCACGCCGGAGACGGCGCAGCTGGTCCGGGATAACCTCCATCTGTCCGCGATGTACTCCGGTGAGATAGAAGGCGTCGGGCCAAGGTATTGCCCAAGTATCGAGGACAAATTTGTGCGCTTTGCGGACAAGCCGCGGCACCTGCTTTTCCTCGAACCGGAGGGGCGGGCGACGAACGAATTCTATGTGAATGGCCTGTCAACAAGTCTGCCGTTCGAGGTCCAGCTGCGCATGGTGCGCAGCATTCCGGGGCTGGAAAACGCCGTCCTGCTGCGCCCGGCCTACGCCGTCGAATACGACTTCGCGCCGCCGACGCAGCTCTTGCCGTCCCTGGAATCCAAGAAGGTCGAAAACCTGTTCTTCGCCGGCCAAATCAACGGGACGTCCGGTTATGAGGAGGCGGCCTGCCAAGGTCTGATCGCCGGCGTCAATGCGGTGAACAAGGTGAGGGGAGAGCCGCCGCTGTTGTTGGGTCGCAATGAGGGTTACATCGGCGTGCTGATCGACGACCTTGTCACCAAGGGCACCAACGAACCGTACCGCATGTTCACGAGCCGCGCCGAACACCGCCTGCTCTTCAACCATGGCAGCGCCGAATTGCGGCTGTTGCACCATGCGCGACGCTACGGGCTGCTGTCTAACTCCCGGCTCGCGCGCATCGAGGCCAAGCGGCAGCGCATTCAGGACTGGATCAAGCGGCTCGAGGAAACGCGCACCACCGGTGGAACTTGGGCCGAGCAGATTCGACGCAAGCGGGTAGGGGACAAACTCCCGGCGGAGCTCTTGGCCGAGTCGGCGGCGATCCGCGACGAAGTCCTCTACCGCGTCTCCTATCGCGGCTACCTCGAACGGGAAGAACGCCAGATCGAGAAGCTCGCCGGCGTCGAATCCGTCCGGCTCCGCAGTGATATCAATTACCTTGAAATCAAAGGGTTGAGAAAAGAAAGCGCGCTTAAATTGGCCGATGTCCGTCCTCTCACGTTGGGCCAGGCCGGTCGCATCAGCGGCGTCAATCCGGCCGATATCGGCGTGCTCCTGATCTGGCTGGAGACCCAAAGGGCAGGGGAGGGGAGTAGATGAGCGCAGACAATCTCCCAAATAAATATAGTATAGATACTTGCGCCGATTTCGAGCCCTTGCCCGAGCGCACCGCGGCCTATCGTTCGATGATGGCCGGTCGGGCCGAGGTCTTGCGCCGGGAATTGCGGCAAATCTTCCCCCGGCCCTCCGCCTTTGTGTG
Source organism: Opitutaceae bacterium (assembly GCA_027482185.1). GTDB lineage: Bacteria > Verrucomicrobiota > Verrucomicrobiia > Opitutales > Opitutaceae > ER46. The sequence continues at coordinate 132,540 of JAIXWF010000008.1, forward strand.
GGAGTTGGGCTGCGGCCATGGGCACTTCCTGGCGGCCTACGCCGCCGCTCATCCCGAGCACATCTGTATCGGGATCGATATCGCCGGCGACCGGATCGCCCGCGGCCTGCGCAAGCGCGACCGGGCCCGGCTCGCCAACCTGCACTTCCTGCATGCCGAGGCCCGGCTCTTTCTGGACGTGCTTGCCCCCGACACGCCGATTGCCCGCACCTTTATCTTGTTTCCCGACCCTTGGCCGAAGTCCCGGCACCACAAACACCGGATCCTCCAGCCCGATTTCCTGCGTCAACTGGCGGCCCACTCGGCTCCCGCAGCGCGCCTGCACTTCCGGACCGACTTCGCCCCGTACTTCGAATCCGCCGCCGCCACGCTGGCTGCCGATCCCGGCTGGGAGCCGCGCGACGAGCCTTGGCCCTTCGAGCAGGAAACGGTCTTCCAGCAGCGGGCGCCGACGTACCAGTCCGTCACTGCCGTTCTTCGGCCCAGCCCGCTCGTCCGCATTTGAGTCATGGCCGCGGCCCGGTCCGGTAGTCTCCCTCATTAGGGCTCCAGCGACGGAATCCGTGGGGACTTATTAGTCGGCGGATGACTCCGGCGGCAGATTTCGAGGGTTGACGGAGGGCACGGCGGTCGCCTTTGCTGATCGCTTTCCCACGTCGCAACGCACCGCGCTCGCATGTCCCGGGTCACCACACTCGCCTCCACTTTCCTCCTCTTGGCTCTCGGTTCCACGCCGTTGGCCGCTGAAGGCGTCGCGGCCAAGGCCGTCGAAATCCTGCCCGGCGTCACGAACAGCATGTTCACCGGCTGGATCGTTTCCGCGGCGCTCGTCGGTTTCATTCTCTGGCTGATCGGCAAACCCTCGATCGTTCCCTCCCGCGGCCAAGCCGTCGTCGAGTCGCTGATCGAGGGCCTGCGCGGGATTTTCGAGCCGATCGTCGGCAAAGTCGCTTTCCCCGCCGCCTTCCCGCTGCTGATCACGTTTTTCATCTTCATCCTCTTTCATAATTGGATGGGCCTCCTGCCCGGCGTCGGCACGGTGGGCTGGGGGACCACGGATCCGACCGGTCACTTCCATCTCACGCGCGCCCTGATCCGCCCGCACAACGCCGACTTCAACGGCACCATCGCGCTCGCGTTGATCTCGTTCGGCGCCTGGGCCATCATCGTGCTCAAGTTCGCCGGTCCGGCGCTGCTTTTCAAAGATCTCTTCGGCAACAAGGCCGAGAAGAGCGAAACCCCGGGTTGGCTCTACCCGATTCTGTCGCTCGTCTTCCTGGTCGTCGGTTTCATCGAGGTCTTCTCGATCGTCATCCGCCCGTTCACGCTTTCGGTCCGGCTTTTCGGCAATGTCTTTGGCGGCGAAAATCTGCTCCACGGCACGAGCTTCTTCTTCGTGTTCTACTTCATGGAGCTGCTCGTCGGCCTGATCCAGGCGCTCGTTTTCACCCTGCTCACGTCGGTTTACATCGGACTCATCTGCAACCATGAGGGCGGCGACCACGGCCACGGGGAACACGGCCACGACGCCAAGGACGCGCACGGCGCGGAGGCCCACCACTGATTTTTCCGCCGGGAGCGTGCCCCGCGTGCGCACGGCGGAACCAACCACACCAGAAAGATACATCCATGATCACCACCATCGCAGAACTCCAGGGCAACATCGCCAGCGCGTTCGGTCTGCTCGGCGCCGCCATCGGCGTCGGTCTCATCGGCTTCAAGGCCGCCGAAGCCGTCGGCCGCAATCCCGCCGCTTCCGGCAAGATCCTCGTGCAGGCCATCATCGGTATGGCGCTCGCCGAAGGTCTCGGCATCTTGGCCCTCTTCCTCGCCAAGTAATCGGTTTTGATTCCACCGGCAGCGCGGCGCGTCCGCGCTGCCAACTCCCTTTCCCTTACCTGCCATGTCGCTGCCACTGATTCTCGCCGCCGCGGTTGAACAAGCTGCCCAACCCGGCATCGTCGAAAAGTTCGGTCTCGAGCTGAAGTACGTCGTCTGGCAGGTCGTCAGTTTCCTCATCGTCCTCGGCGTCCTCTACAAGTTCGGCATCAAGCCGGTCACGGCGACGATGGAGGAGCGCAACAAGAAGATCGAATCCGGCATCAAGCATGCCGAGGAAATGCAGGCCAAGTTGGCCGCCGCGCACCAGGAAAGCGCCGCGCTCATCAAGAAGGCCAACGCCGAGGCCACCAAGATTGTCGAGGACGCGCGCAAGACCGCCAAGGACTACGCCGACCGCCAGACGCAGGAAGCCGCCGCCAAGGCCAACGACCTCCTCTCCAAGGCCCAGCAGGCGATCGAGCTCGAGCACAAGAAGATGCTCGCCGACGCCCGCACCGAGATCGCCCGCCTCGTCGTCGCCACGACCGAGCGCGTCCTCGCCAAGAAACTCACCGACGCCGACCGCGCCGCCTACAACGAGACCGCGGCCAAAGAGCTGTCGGGCGTTTGATCCGCGCCTCTTCCCTTTACCCGCGCTGCGATGGCCTCCGCCAAAAAACAGGTTCTCGAAACCGCCCGGCAGTTCTTCAAGCTCAGCCTCGTCGACGGCCGCCTGTCCGATGACCGCGTCGCCGGCGTGCTGCAGTACATCGAGAAACACCGCCCGGCCCAGGCCGTCGCCGTCCTCAAGGCCTACGCGCGCCTCGTCGCCGCCGAAGTCGCCCGCGGCCAGGCCGTCGTCGAACACGCCGGCGTCGCCCAGTCCGCCGCGCTCGACGCCGTCAGCGCCGCCCTCTCCCGCAAATACGGCCGCCCCGTCACCTGGGTCGCGAAGCGCAACGACGCGCTCATCGCCGGCCTCCGCGTCCGCGTCGGCGACGACGTCTACGAATCCTCGGTCGCCGGCCAGCTGGCCGCCCTCGGCCAAGCCGTATAAGAAATCTCACTACGTCCGTTCCCGCCAACCCTCCCTTTCCCCGCGATGAGCACCGTCCTCGAACAAATCGAACAACAGATCGCCAAGCTCTCGACCAAAGCGGTCAAGAAGAACACCGGCAACATCCGCACCGTCGCCGACGGCGTCGCGAAGATCGAAGGTCTCTCGGAGGTGATGTACAACGAGATGGTGCAGTTCCCCGGCGGCGCCATCGGCATCGCGCTCAACCTCGAGGAAGACGAAGTCGGCTGCGTCGTCCTCGGCGACATCTCGAAGCTCAAGGAAGGCGACGAGGTCCAGACCACCGGCAAGCTCCTTTCCGTGCCCGTCGGCAAGTCCCTCCTCGGCCGCGCGGTCGACGCCCTCGGCAATCCCGTCGACGGCAAGGGCCCGATCGCCGCGAAGGAATCCTATCCGGTCGAAAAGATCGCCCCCGGCATCATCGTCCGCAAATCCGTTTCCCAGCCCCTCTTCACCGGCATCATGGCGATCGACTCCATGATCCCGATCGGCCGCGGCCAGCGCGAGCTGATCATCGGCGACCGCGGCACCGGCAAGACGACCATCGCGATCGACACGATCATCAACAACGCGAAGATGAACAAGGTCGGCATCGCGAGCGGCGATCCGAAGTTCCGCCCGGTCTATTCCATCTACGTCGCGGTCGGGCAGAAGAACTCCAACATCGTCCGGACCATCGCCGCCCTCGAGGCCGCCGGCGCGCTTGAGTACACCATCATCGTCGCCGCGCCCGCCGCTGACAACCCCGCCAACCAGTACCTGGCCCCGTTCTCCGGCGCTGCCATGGGCGAGTGGTTCATGGAAAACGGCCTCGATGCCCTGATCGTGTACGACGATCTCTCGAAGCACGCCGTCGCCTACCGCCAGATCTCGCTCATCCTGAAGCGCCCCTCCGGCCGCGAAGCGTATCCCGGCGACGTGTTCTATCTCCACTCCCGCTTGCTTGAGCGCTCCGCCCGCCTCGAAGGCAAGGGCTCGCTCACCGCGCTGCCCATCATCGAGACGCAGGCCGGCGACGTGTCCGCCTACATCCCGACGAACGTCATCTCGATCACCGACGGCCAGATCTTCCTCGAGACCGACCTTTTCAACCAAGGCATCCGTCCCGCGGTGTCCGTCGGTCTCTCCGTGTCGCGCGTCGGTTCCGCCGCGCAGATCAAGGCCACCAAGCAGGTCGGCGGCAAACTCAAGGGCGAGCTCGCCCAGTTCCGCGAACTCGCGGCCTTCGCCCAGTTCGGTTCCGACCTCGACGCCAAGACCAAGGCCCAGCTCGAGCGCGGCGCCCGCATCGTCGAACTCTTCAAGCAGCCCGCCTTCAGCCCCTCGCCGATCGAGCTTCAGGTCGCCGTCCTCTTCGCGATGCAGAAGGGCCTCTTCGACGCCATCGACACCAAGAAGGTCGTCGCCGCCGCCGCCTCGATGAAGGAGTTCTTCGCCACCCGCAAGGACGCCCTCCTCACCGAAATCCGTACCAAGGCCGCCCTCGACAAGGACCTCGAGGCCAAGCTCCAGACGGCCTGCGACGAGTGGAAGGGTTCCTTCAACGCCTGAAATCAGCAGCGAGTAGTGAGTAGCGAGTAGCGAGCATCCGACAGAGCCGCCCACCGCCCTTCACCTACCCGCTACCTTCCACTCGCTACCCACACCTTCAGAGCATGGCTTCGACCCGCGACATCCGCCGACGCATCAAGTCGGTCAAGAACACCCGCCAGATCACCAAGGCGATGGAGCTGGTGGCCGCTTCGAAGATGAAGAAGGCCCAGCAGGCGGCGCTCGCCGGCCGGCCCTACGCCGAGCTGATGGCCCGCATGCTCGCCGCCCTCGCGGACCGCGTCGAGGAAGCCCACCATCCCTTCCTCACCAAGCGCGAGGTCAAGACCCGCGGCATCATTCTCGTCACGTCCGACAAGGGTCTCGCCGGTCCGCTCAACGCCAACCTCTTCAAGCTCGTCACCGAGATCAAGACGCCGGCCAAGTACGTCGTTGTCGGCCGCAAGGGCGCGCAGTTCATCGCCCGCACCCACCGCGACCTGCTCGCCGACTTCTCCGTCACCGACCGCGTCGCGTTCGCCGAGGTCAAGGTCGTCGCCGAGTTCATGGTGAAGCAGTTCCTCGACGGCGTTGTCGACACCGTCGAGATCCTCTGGCCGCGCTTCCGCAATACCCTCGTCCAGGTCCCGACGCTGCTGCCGCTGCTGCCGCTCACGAGCGTGAAGGATGTCATTGCCGATCTGCGTTCCGACTCCGGCCACGCCGCACCCGCCGCCGTCTCGACGGTCGAGCAGCAGATGCTGTTCGAGCCCGATGCCGAGACCGTGCTCAACGCGCTGCTCCCCCTCTACGTCAACCGCGAGATCCACCAGCAGGTGCTCGACGCCAAGGCCTCCGAGCACAGCGCCCGCATGGTCGCGATGAAGACCGCCAAGGACAACGCCACCAAGCTGCTCGGCGACCTTACGCTCGAATACAACAAGGCCCGCCAGGCCGCGATCACCCAGGAGATCCTCGAGATCGCCGCGGCGCAGTTCACCGCCTGATCCTCTTCCTTTCCCACCGACCCTCGACCCTTTCGAAAATGAACACCGGCAAAATCGTCCAAGTCATCGGCCCCGTCGTTGACGTGCAGTTCGCGGAAAACACCATCCCCCCGATCTACCAGGCCCTCACGGTCGAGTTCACGGCCGCGGGCGTAAAGCAGCTGCTCACCCTCGAGGTCCAGCAGCACCTCGGCGGCGGCGTGGCGCGCTCGATCGCGATGTCGTCCTCCGAAGGCCTCGTGCGCGGTATGACCGTCGTGGATACGGGCGCCCCGATCTCCGTGCCGGTGGGCGAGGGCGTTCTCGGCCGCATCTTCGACGTCACCGGCGCCACCGTCGACGGCAAGGGCCCGGTCAAGTTCACCAAGAAGTACCCGATCCACCGCGCCGCCCCGTCGCTGGTCGACCAGAACACCAACGCCGAGATCCTCGAGACCGGCATCAAGGTCATCGACCTCATCGCTCCCTTCACCAAGGGCGGCAAGGTCGGCGCCTTCGGCGGCGCCGGTGTCGGCAAGACCGTCGTGATCATGGAGCTGATCAACAACATCGCCAAGGCCCACGGCGGCTACTCCGTGTTCGCGGGTGTCGGCGAGCGCTCCCGCGAGGGCAACGACCTTTACCACGAAATGTCCGAGGCCGGCGTCATCGACCAGAAGGACCTCAGCAAGTCCAAGGTCGCGCTGGTGTACGGCCAGATGAACGAGCCGCCGGGCGCCCGCATGCGCGTCGCGCTGTCGGCCCTCGCGATGACGGAGTATTTCCGCGACGAAAAGAACCAGGACGTGCTCCTGTTCGTCGACAATATCTTCCGTTTCTCCCAGGCCGGCTCCGAGGTGTCCGCGCTCCTCGGCCGTTCGCCGTCGGCCGTCGGTTACCAGCCGACGCTCGCCAACGAGATGGGCGCACTCCAGGAACGCATCACCTCGACCAAGAAGGGTTCGATCACGTCGTTCCAGGCCGTCTACGTGCCCGCGGACGATCTCACCGACCCGGCCCCGGCGAACACGTTCGCCCACCTTGACTCCACCATCGTGCTGGAGCGCTCCATCGCCGAGCTCGGCATCTACCCGGCTGTCGATCCGCTCTCCTCGGTTTCGAAGGCCCTCCAGGCCGACATCGTCGGCGACGAGCACTACAAGGTCGCCCGCGAAGTGCAGCGCGTTCTCCAGCGCTACAAGGACCTCCAGGACATCATCGCGATTCTCGGTCTCGACGAACTGTCCCCCGAGGACAAACAGACCGTCTACCGCGCCCGCAAGATCCAGCGCTTCCTCTCGCAGCCGTTCCACGTCGCCGAAGTCTTCACCGGCTCGCCCGGCAAGTACGTTTCCGTCAAGGAAACGGTCCGCGGCTTCAAGATGATCCTGGATGGCCAGCTCGACGACGTCGCCGAGGGCGACTTCTACATGAAGGGCGGCATCGACGAAGTGCTCGCCGCTGCCAAGAAGGCCTAACGACGGCAGTAGCGGGTAGAAAGCAGCGAGTAGCGAGCATCACGCATAACTCCTTCGGTCTACTCACCACTCGCTACCCGCTACTCACCACTTCAGCACCATGCCTTTGACCCTCGAAATCGTCACTCCCGACGCGCGCGTCTACACCGACACGATCGACTCGGTCGTCATCCCGACGGTCGAAGGCGAAGTCGGCATTCTGCCCGGCCACATTCCGCTGCTGACGCAGGTTGAGGACGGCGAACTGCGCGTCACGAAGGGTACGGAAACCGTGCTCCTCGCGGTCAGCGGCGGGTTCGCCGAAGTCGAAGGCGACCGCGTCCACGTCCTCGCCGAACACGCCATCTCCGAGGAAAAGATCGACGAGAAGGCCGTGGAAGAAGCCCTCAAGCGCGCCGAAGCCCAGATCTCCGAGGCCAAGAACCTCGACCCGCAGGAGTACGAGCGCCTCCAAAGCCTCGTCCGCTACTCGGGTGTGCAGCTGGCGGTCAAACGCCGCCGCCGCTGATTCGGCCCGGCTTGATTCCAACCTTTTCCAAACCCGGTCTCGCGACCGGGTTTTTTTGCGTCCGCCCCACCCATTCCCCCACGGTGTCGCGCTCAGGTTGCGATGTCGGCCGCAGCCAATGACCAAAGCTCCGCAAGCGGTGCGGGGCGGGGCAGAGGACGATTTCGCTAGAATGAACGAAATTCCCACCGTTCCGCGCCCTTTTTCTTGCCCCACGATGAAACCGAGTCTCAGTATAACCGTCCTTGACGTTGAAATGAGCTCTTCCACCCCCGCCACCTTGCCGCTTTGCCAGCTCCCCGCTGGTTCGCTCGGGCGGGTTCGCGAGCTCACCGGCGATTCAGATTTCTGCCAGCGCGTCCGGGAGATGGGCTTCGGCGAGTCGGCTTTCGTCACCAAAATCGGCGGCAGCGGCCCCTTCATTTGCCAAGTCAACGGCACCCGCATCGCGCTCAGCCACGGCGCGGCGATGTGCATTCAGGTCGAACCGCTGCGTCGCCGCTGAACGCGGCCACCCCGCCATGACGCTGTCCGAACTCACCGTCGGCGCCTCCGCCGTCGTCCGCGAATTTCCCAAATCCGGCGCCGCCTTCATCCGCCTCCGCGAAATGGGTTTGCTCGCCGGCACGCGCGTCACGCTCGTGCGCACCGCCCCGCTCGGCGATCCGCTCGAGATCAAGCTCCGCGGCTACCATCTCACGCTCCGCAAAACCGAAGCCGATCACGTCGTGATCGAGCCCGTGGTCTGACATGGCGTTGCCCCCGCACATCGCCGCCGCGACGCCGGGTCCGGCCACGCGCCAGCCCACGTACGCGCTCGTCGGCAATCCGAACTGCGGCAAGAGCACGCTCTTCAATGCCCTCACCGGCCTGAAGCAGAAGGTGGGCAACTACCCCGGTGTCACCGTCGAGAAAAAGGTCGGCACCGCCTATTCCCAGCACGGCCAGCCGATCACGGTGATCGATTTGCCCGGCGCGTATTCGCTCGCCGCGCGCTCGCCCGACGAAGCCGTGACCCGCGATGTGTTGCTCGGCCGCCGCGCCGACACGCCGCAGCCCGATCGAATTCTCTGCATCGTCGACGCGACGAACCTCGAGCGGAATCTGTATCTTGTGCACCAGATTCTCGATCTGGGCCGCCCCGTGATCCTCGTCCTGAACATGATGGACGTCGCCGCGCAGGCCGGACTCGAGATCCAGGCCGAGCGTCTCGAACAGGAACTCGGTATTCCCGTGATCCCGTGCCAAGCGGTGAACGGCCAGGGCGTGATCGAATTGAAAGTGGCGATGAGCCGCACCGATTTGCCGCTCCCGCGCCATGCGTGGGACGTGCCCGCCGCCATCGCGCCGGCGGTGGCGGAAATCCAGGCATCGCTGGTCGCGCACGACCGAAAGTTGCCGCTCAGCGCGCGGGCCGAAGCTTTGTTGCTGCTCACGGATCAGGATTCGGTCCGCGTTGCGGGCTCGACGCCGCTCAGTCCGCGCACCGCGGAGATCCTCAAATCGTGGCAGCAGCGCTGGGAAAGCGACGGCACCGACTGGGCCGGCATGCTGGTCAATTCGCGCTACGATTCCATCGGCCGCATCGCGGCCCAGGTGGTGACGCAGGCGGGCGCCGGCGGACCGACGTTGTCGGACAAGATCGACGCCTACGCCACGCATCCGCTCTGGGGCTGGCTCATGCTCGGCAGCGTCATGGGTCTGCTGTTCCTCAGCATCTTCACGCTGGCGGAGTACCCGATGAACCTGATCGACGATCTGGTCGCGAACCTCGCGGATTGGGTGAAAGGTTCGATGGGCGAGGGCGATCTGCGCGACCTGATCACCGACGGCGCGATCGCGGGCGTGGGCGGCGTGGTCATTTTCCTGCCGCAGATTCTGATCCTGTTTTTCTTCATCGGCCTGCTCGAGAGCACGGGCTACATGGCGCGCGCGGCCTTCATCATGGACCGCCTGATGAGCCGCGTGGGCCTGAACGGCAAATCGTTCATCCCGCTCCTCGGTTCGTACGCCTGCGCGATTCCCGGCATCATGGCGACGCGCACGATCGAGGACCACAAAGACCGCATCGTCACCATCCTCGTTGCCCCGCTGATGAGCTGCTCGGCGCGTCTGCCGGTCTATCTGCTGATGATCGCGGCGCTCGTGCCCGGCGACCGCGTGCCCGTCGGCACCAAGGTCGGCATCATGCTGCTCATGTACACGCTCGGGACGGTCGGGGCCTTCGGCTTCGCGTGGCTTTTCAAACGCACGCTGCTCAAGGGCGCGCCGCCGGCGATGATCATGGAGCTGCCGCCGTACCGCCTGCCCGGCGTGCGCGACGTGCTCTTCCAGATGCTTGAACGCGGCTGGCTCTTCCTCCGCCGGGCCGGCACCGTGATCCTCGGCATCAGCATCGTGCTCTGGTTCCTTTCGGCGTATCCGAAAGCCCCGGACGGCGCCACCAATCAGCAGCAACTCGCGCAGAGCTTCGCCGGCCGGGCCGGACATGCGCTCGAACCGGCGATCGCGCCGCTGGGCTTCGATTGGCAGATCGGCATCGGCCTGATCAGCTCGTTCGCCGCCCGCGAGGTCTTCGTTTCGACGATGGGCGTGGTCTTCAACGCCGAGGCCGAGGGCGACGACACCGCGCCGCTGCGCAAAGCGCTGCTCGAGGCGAAGTGGCCGGACGGCCGCGCGCTCTTCACGCCGCTCGTCTGTTTCACGCTCATGATTTTCTACGTCTTCGCGATGCAGTGCATCAGCACGATCGCGGTGGTGCGGCGGGAAACGAATTCGTGGCGCTGGCCCCTTTTCCAACTCGGCTACATGACGGGCACGGCGTGGATCCTGAGCTTCATCGTCTACCAAGGCGGCCGCGCCTTGGGTTTCTGACCCGGCCATGACCCCCGAATTCCAGTCCGTCGCCGCCCTCGGCATCGTCGCCCTGACGCTGCTGGCCTTTGCGGTCCGCGCCTGGCGCCGGCGCCGCCGGCCGGCGGGCTGCGGCGGCGGCTGCGCGTGCCCGTCGGTCAAGTTCAAGCGCGGCTAAGTCACCGGCCGGATACTTGCCGCTAGGGGATTTTCCTTCGTGCGTTCCCGCGGCGGCCTCCGCTAGATAGTTTTTCCACCATGGAAGTCATCATCCGCGATTCGGCCGAGACGGGTTGCATTCTTGGCGCCAAGATCATGGCCAGCGTCGTGCGCGAGAAGCCCGACGCCGTCCTCGGCCTCGCCACCGGCCGCACCCCGCTGCGGCTCTACAAGGAGCTCATTCGCCTGCACCGCGAGGAGGGCCTCGATTTCAGCCGGGTCACGACCTTCAACCTCGACGAGTATGTGGGCCTGCCCCCGACGCACGAACAGTCGTACCGGTTTTTCATGCAGGAAAATCTGTTCCGCCACATCAACATCGACGTGAAGCGGACGCATGTGCCGGACGGCGTGGCGAAAGACCTGCATGCCGAATGCCGTTCCTACGAGCAGCGCATCGCGGATGCGGGCGGCATCGACATCCAGCTGCTCGGCCTCGGCCGCAACGGCCACATCGGATTCAACGAGCCCACCGGCTCGCTGCGCTCGCGCACGTGGATCAAAATTCTTTCCGAGCAGACGCTGAAGGACAACAGCGAGGTCTTCGGTTCCTTCGAGGCCATGCCGAAGCACGCGCTCACCATGGGCATCGGCACGATTCTCGACGCGAAGCGCTGCCTGCTGCTTGCGTTCGGCCCCGCCAAGGTCCGCGCCGTGGAACACATGGTCGAGGGCCCGCTGGCCGCGATCTGTCCCGGCTCGGCCCTGCAGCAGCACCCGCGCGCGACCGTGATCCTCGACGAGAATTCCGCCGCCGGCCTGCACTACGCCGACCACTACCGCTGGATCGACGCGCACAAGTTCGACTGGCAGCGCTACAAGTAAGCAGAGTTGAGAGTTGAGGGTTGAGGGATCGGTCCTCCGGAGATCGATAACGCCGTCGCAGCCCGGCACGGGCGCAGCCGGCCGGTTTTGCGCTCAATTTCCAACCAAGCTCCCCCAGCTCCTGAAGCCGGCTCAGGCGGCCGCCGGTTCCGCACGCCGGGCTTTTGCGATCGGCAGCACGCCGAGCGCGGCGATCAGGCACAGCACGCCCGCGCCGATGAACGCCGGCGCATAGCTGCCGTAATTCGTCCGCAACGCGCCCGCCGTGGCGGCCGCGAACGCCGCGCCCAGCTGGTGGCTCGCCGCCACCCAGCCGAACACGATGCTCGCCTTCTCGCGGCCGAACACCTCACCGGTCAACCGCACGGTCGGCGGAACAGTCGCGATCCAGTCGAGGCCGTAGAACACCGCGAACAACCCGAGGCCCAGTGCCGGACCCTGCAGCGCCTGCGGCAGGAAGAGCAGGGAAAGCCCGCGTAGGCCGTAGTACCCGAAAAGCAGATACCGGCAGTTGTAGCGGTCGCTCAGCCAGCCGCTCGCCGTCGTCCCGAGCAGGTCGAACAGCCCCATCGCCGCGAGCAGCGAGGCGGCGCGCACCTCGGGAATGCCGCAGTCGAAGGCCGCGGGGATCAGGTGCGTGCCGATGAGCCCGTTGGTGCTCGCGCCGCAGACGAAGAACGAACCGGCCAGCAGCCAGAAGTCGCGCACGCGGACGGCCTCGGCCAGCACGGCCAGCGCCCGCGCCGCGGGATTGCCCGTCGCGGCGGGACCGCGCGCGTCCGGCGGGCCGTCTTCGCCGTAGGGCCGGCGGCCGACGTCGCGCGGGTCGTCGCGCATGAAGTACCAGACCAGCGGCACCACGGCCAAGGTGGCCGCGGCCACGATCCACGGCGCCGCCCGCCAGTCGCCGCCGCTGGTGACCGCCGCCGCCAACGACGGCAGAAACACGAGCTGGCCCGTCGCCGTGCTGGCGGTGAGCACGCCCATCACGAGCCCGCGCCGCTGCGTGAACCAGCGGTTCGCCACCGCGGCGCCGAGCACGGTCGCGGCCAGGCCCGAGCCCGCGCCGACAACCACGCCCCACAGCAGCACGAACTGCCAGTACGCCGTGGCGAAGGTCGAGAGCCCGTAGCCCCCGCTCAGCAGCAGCAGCGCCGCCATCATCGTGCGCCGCAGGCCGAAGCGCTGGTACAGGGCCGCGGCGAAGGGACCGATGAGGCCGTAGAGGAAGATGTTGAGCGCGACGATCGACGACACCTTGGCGCGGCTCCATTGGAACTCGTTGCCGAAGGGCAGGAGCGTCACGCCCGGCGTGGCGCGCGCGCCCGCGGCGGCGAGCAGCGTCACAAACGTCACGCCCGCCACGATCCACGCGTAATGGAACTTCGGTTTTTCCCCGGCGGGCTGGAGATCGCGGCTCATCGCGGAGGCGGACGCTGCGGACGCGGCCCGCGGACGGCAAGCGGCGCGAAGCTGTGCGGCTTGGATTCGGCGGGTGCTGATCCGTGGCGCGGAATCGGCCCGGCCGGTGCCGGATCGATCTCTCAATCTTCAACTCTCAACTAACTGAGCCGGCCTCAGCGTTTCTCTTCCATCAAGCCGACGAGGTTACCCTCGGGATCGCGCACGAAACCGATCCACAATTCGTGATCCGGCATTTTCGCGGCGAGCTGCGGGGCGCGTTCGTCTTTCGCGCCGCGCGCGACGATGGCGGCGTGGGCGGCGACGATGTCCTGCACCTTGAAATAGAGGACGGAGTTTTTCCCGGGCTCCCCGTGACCCTGCGGCGTGGTGAGCATCAACCGCACGGTGCCGGCGGCGAAGAACGCGAGGTTCGGTCCGGCGGAAAACAGCAGCTTCAGCCCGAGCACGTCGCGGTAGAACACCGTGGCGCGGGCGACATCCGCGACCGTGAACGCAATCTGGCCGAGGTCGGAAGGGGCAGGGGAGGGCGGCGTGGGCATCGGGATCGGTAAAACGGGCGGGCCTGCCGTGCGCTCAATGCCCGGTGGGCGCGGCGGGTTTGAAGGCGACGGCGAAGTAGACGGCGGCGAGGATGAAAGCGAAGCTCACGGCGTAGTTCCACGTCAGTTTTTCGCCGAGCACGAGCCACGCGAAGACGACGAAGACGAGCAGCGTGATCACCTCCTGCGCGATCTTCAGCTGGTAGCCGCTCATGCCGTTGGCGTAGCCGAGCCGGTTGGCCGGGACCATCAGGCAGTATTCGAAAAACGCGATGCCCCAGGAAATCAGGATCACGGTCCAGAGCGATTTGCCCTCGAAGAACTTCAGTTTCAGCTGCCCGTACCAGGCGAGCGTCATGAAGATGTTGGAGGCGACGAGGAGCAGGAGAACTTTCATGCTGGCCCGAGCTGTAAGCGCGAAGAGGCGGGAAGCGCAAAGCTTCGCGAAGCCGCCGCCACCCTGTGCGAGCCTTGGCGGTCCTTCGCGCCTGCGCGTTCAATTCATAGCCGGTAGTAACTCCGAAACCACTCCACGAATTTCCTCAGACCGTCCTGCAGCGGCACCTTGGGCGCGTACGGCATCGCGGCCTGGATGCGCGTGAGGTCGGCGCAGGTTTCGAACATGTCGCCCGGCTGCGGCGGCAGCAGCTCGATCTCGGCTTTGCGGCCGAGCAATTCCTCGAGCATGCGGACGAAGAGCAGCGTCTCGACCGGGCGGTGGTGGCCGAGGTTGAAAATCCGCAGCGCCGGATTCGCGCCCGCGGCCGCCCCGGGCTGCAGGCCCGCCGCGCGCGTCGCCGCCGTCCCGGTCGCGGGCAGGCTGCGGTCGGCGGGCGGGTAGAGGAGGACTTTCACGACGCCGTCGACGATGTCGTCGACGTAGGTGAAGTCGCGGAGATTGCGGCCGTGGTTGAAGAGTTTCAGCGGTTTCCCCTCGAGGATGGCGCGGGCGAACAGCGTCGGCGCCATGTCCGGCCGGCCCCAGGGGCCGTAGACGGTGAAGAAGCGCAGGCCGGTGAGCGCGAGGCCGTGGTTGTGCGCGTAGCTGTGCGCCATGAGCTCGTTGGCCTTCTTGGTCGCGCCGTAGTAGGAGATCGGCTGGTCGGTGTTGTCGTCCTCGCGGAACGGCGGCTTCGCGCCCGCGCCGTACACGCTGCTGCTCGAGGCGAACACCAGGTGCTTCGGCGGCGTGCGCCGGCAGGCCTCGAGCACGCTGGCGAAGCCGTCGAGGTTGCTCCGCGTGTACGCGGCGGGCTGCTCCATGCTGAAGCGCACGCCGGGCTGGGCGCCGAGGTGGACGACGTAGTCCGGTTTGAAGTGGGAGACGAGGCCGGCGAATTTTTCCGCGTCGGCGAAATCCGCCTGCAGGAAACGGAAATCCGGCAGCGGCGCCAACTGCTCGAGCCGGGCGCGCTTGAGGGCGGGATCGTAGTAGTCGGAGAGATTGTCGACGCCGAGCACCTCGCAGCGCTTCGTCTCGGCGAGCCGCCGGGCCGTGTGGTGGCCGATGAAGCCGGCGACGCCGGTGACGAGGACTTTCATCCGCGCGTGATACGGGACCGCGGCGGATTGTTGAAGCGCAAACGCGCGCGCCGCGACTGTGCCGGTGCGGCTATGACAAGATTGTGAGCAAGTTTTCGAAAACGACGCTTGAACGCCGAAACGCGCGCCCTTTACCTTGCGCCGTTTCTGTCCTCGCACACGTTCACCGCATGAAGATCAAAGCCTACCTCAAGCCGCACTGCGGTTGGTCCAACGGCGTCCGTGCGATCCTGCGCAAGCACAGCCTGCCGTTCGAAGACATCGACATCATCAACAACCGCGACAACTACGCGGAGATGGTGCAGAAGTCCGGCCAGCCCCTTTCGCCCTGCGTCGAAATCGACGGCGTGATGCTCGCCGATGTTTCCGGCGAGGAAGTCGAAAATTACCTCCTCAGCAACGACCTGGTGAAACCGGTGGACGTCCGCACGGACGTCCCGACGAACGCGGGTTGCTCGGACGAAGAGCACGCCAAAATGGCCACCAAAACGATCCGCTTCTTCTAATTCGCACGCTGAGAGCACTCCGCACACACTAATTTCACGGGCCGCTCTCGCACACGACGAGAACGGCCCTTTTTTTGCTCTAAGCGCCCATCCCCGAGCTCCCGCCCCCGCCTTTCCTCCCTTTTTTCGATTCCGACGACATGAACCACACCTCCAGCGCCAGCCCAGTGCCGACCGCCCAGCAGCCCGTCCGTTCGCCCGGTCTGCCGCCGAAACAAGGCCTCTACGATCCGTGGTTCGAGCACGAGGCCTGCGGCGTCGGCTTCATCGTCAACATGCACGGCAAGAAGTCGCACCAGACGGTCAGCGACGGCCTGCAGATTCTCCGCAATCTCGACCACCGCGGCGCCAGCGGCGCCGAAATCAACACGGGCGACGGCGCCGGCATCCTCATCCAGATGCCGCACAAGTTCTTCGTCGAGGTCTGCAAATCCTCCCGCATCACCCTGCCCGAAGCCGGCCAGTACGGCACCGGCCTCGTCTTCCTCCCGCGCAACCCCACCGTCCGCCGCAAGGTCGAGGAAAAGTTCGAGCAGGTCGTCCAGGCCGAAGGCCAGGTCTTCCTCGGCTGGCGCACCGTCCCCACCAACTCCGCCTCCCTCGGCGACACCGCCCTTTCCTGCGAACCCTTCATGCGCCAGGCCTTCATCGGCCGCGGCGAAGGCCTCGACGACCTCGCCTTCGAACGGAAGCTCTACGTCATCCGCAAGCGCTCGTACTCCGATATCCGCACCTCGACGCTCCCCGGCGCCGAATATTGGTACGTCGCCAGCCTCTCCACGCGCACCCTCGTCTACAAGGGCATGCTCACGACCGACCAGGTCGACAACTACTTCCCCGACCTGAAGCACCCGGCGATGGAGTCCGCGATGGCCCTCGTCCACTCGCGCTTCTCGACCAACACCTTCCCGAGCTGGGAACGCGCGCACCCGTACCGCTACCTCGCGCACAACGGCGAAATCAACACGCTCCGCGGCAACATCAACTGGATGCACGCCCGCCAGGCCCTCTTCGAGAGCCCGCTCTTCGGCGACGACATCAAGAAGATCATCCCGATCGTGAACCCCAACGGTTCCGACTCGTCGATGTTCGACAACACCCTCGAGCTCCTCGTCCTCGCCGGCCGCCCGCTGGCCCACGCGATGATGATGATGATCCCCGAACCGTGGTCCAACCACGAGTCGATGGACGACGACCGCCGCGCGTTCTACCAATATCACTCCTGCCTCATGGAGCCGTGGGACGGTCCCGCCTCCATCGGTTTCACCGACGGCAAACAGATCGGCGCCATCCTCGACCGCAACGGCCTGCGCCCGTCCCGCTACTACGTTACCAAGGACGGCACCGTCATCATGGCCTCCGAGGCCGGCGTGCTCGATATCCCCGCCGACCAGATCGTGCAGAAGGGCCGCCTCCAGCCGGGCCGCATGTTCCTCGTCGACACCGAACAGGGCCGCATCATCGAGGACGAAGAAATCAAGCGCGAGATTTGCCGTTCGCAGCCGTACCGCGAGTGGCTCAACCAGCACCTCGTCCACCTCTCCGACCTCCCCGAGGCCCCGAAGATCGAGCCGCCGGATCACGACACGCTCCTCCAGCGCCAGATCGCCTTCGGCTACACGTTCGAGGACGAACGCGTCGTTATCACGCCGATGGCCAAGGATGGCGTGGAAGCCATCGGCTCCATGGGCAACGACGCCGCCCTCGCGGTGCTCTCGAACAAGCCGCGCCTCCTCTACGATTACTTCAAGCAGCTCTTCGCCCAGGTCACGAATCCCCCGATCGACTCGATCCGCGAGGAAATCGTCACCTCGGCCGAGACGCGTCTCGGTTCCGAGGGCAATCTGCTCAACCCGCAGCCCACGGCTTGCCGCCGCGTCGAGCTGAAGTGGCCCGTCCTCACCAACGAGGAATTCGCCAAGATCCGCCGCACCAATCTCCCCGGCCTCAAGACCGGCGTGCTCCCGATTCTCTTCCGCGTTTCCCGCGGCGAGAAGGGTCTCGCGAAGTCGATGGAGGAACTCTCCATCATGGCCCGCCGCATGATCGAGGAAGACGAGGCCAACGTCCTCATCCTCAGCGACCGCGGCGTCACCAAGGAATACGCGCCCATCCCCGCGCTGCTCGCCGTCGCCGGCCTGCACCATTACCTGATCCGCGAAGGCCTGCGCACCCGCGTCTCCCTCGTCCTTGAAACCGGCGAAGCCCGCGAGGTGCACCACTTCGCGCTGCTCATCGGCTACGGCGCCTCCGCCATCAATCCGTACGTCGCGTTCGAGACCATCGACGACATGATCCGCGAGGGCATGCTCCCCGGCCTCGACCACAAGAAGGGCTGCGCCAACTTCGTGAAGGCCGCCTCCAAGGGCGTCGTGAAGGTCATGTCCAAGATGGGCATCTCCGCCATCCAGTCCTACCGCGGCGCCCAAGTCTTCGAAGCCCTCGGCCTCCGCCAGGATGTCATCGACCATTACTTCACCTGGACGCCGTCGCGCGTCGGCGGCATCGGCCTCGATGTCATCGCCCAGGAAGTGCTGATCCGCCACCGCGCCGCCTATCCGGAGCGCACCGGCACCGACCACGTCCTCCCCGTCGGCGGCATCTACCAGTGGCGCGCCTCCGGCGAAGCCCACCTGTTCACGCCGGAATCCATCCACGCCCTCCAGAAGGCCGTCCGCCAGAACAGCAAACCCGCGTACCAGGCCTACGCCAAGCTCGTCAACGAGCAGGGCAAGAACCTCTGCACGCTGCGCTCGCTGCTCGAATTCAAGAGCGGCAACGCCCCGATCCCGCTCGCCGAAGTCGAGCCCGTCGAGGCGATCATGAAGCGCTTCAAGACCGGCGCGATGTCCTACGGCTCCATTTCCAAGGAAGCCCACGAGACGCTCGCGATCGCGATGAACCGCATCGGCGGCAAGTCCAACACCGGCGAAGGCGGCGAGGATCCGGAACGCTTCACCTGGACCAACGAACAGGGCGATTCGAAGAACTCCGCCATCAAGCAGGTCGCCTCCGGCCGCTTCGGCGTCACCAGCGAGTACCTCGTCAACGCCCGCGAAATCCAGATCAAGATGGCCCAGGGCGCCAAGCCCGGCGAAGGCGGCCAGTTGCCCGGCTCCAAGGTGTACCCCTGGGTCGCCAAGACCCGCGGCACCACCGCCGGCGTCGGCCTCATCTCGCCCCCGCCGCACCACGACATCTACTCCATCGAGGATCTCGCGGAACTCATCCACGACCTGAAGAACGCCAACCACCGCGCCCGCGTCTCCGTGAAGCTGGTGTCCGAGGTCGGCGTCGGCACGGTCGCCGCCGGCGTCGCCAAGGCGCACGCCGACGTCGTCCTCATCTCCGGCTACGACGGCGGCACCGGCGCCTCGCCGCAGACTTCGCTGCAGCACGCCGGTCTCCCGTGGGAACTCGGCCTCGCCGAAACCCACCAGACCCTCGTCCTCAACAACCTCCGCTCCCGCATCGCGGTCGAGACCGACGGCCAGCTCAAGACGGGCCGCGACGTCGTCATCGCCGCCCTGCTCGGCGCCGAGGAATTCGGCTTCGCCACCGCGCCGCTCGTCGCCACGGGCTGCATCATGATGCGTGTTTGCCATCTGAATACGTGTCCCGCCGGCGTCGCCACGCAGGACCCGCAGCTCCGCGCCAAGTTCGCCGGCAAGCCCGAGCACGTCGTGAACTTCATGCGGTTCATCGCCGAGGACATCCGCGAGCTCATGGCCGCGCTCGGCTTCCGCACCATCGAGGAAATGATCGGCCGCACCGACCGCCTCGAGGCCAAGAAGGCCGTCGACCACTGGAAGGCCAAGGGACTCGATTTCTCGAGCATCCTCTACCAGCCCGACGTCGGCCCCGAGATCGGCAAGTTCTGCCAGATGAAGCAGGACCACGGCATCGACCGCTCGCTCGACATGACCACGCTGCTCGAGCTCTGCAAACCCGCCATCGAGCGCGGCGAAAAGGTCGTCGCCGAGCTCCCCATCCGCAACGTCAACCGCGTCGTCGGTACCATCACCTCCGGCGAAATCACCCGGAAACACGGCGCCAAGGGCCTCCCCGAGGACACGATCAAACTGAAGTTCAACGGCTCCGCCGGCCAGAGCTTCGGCGCCTTCGTCACCCGCGGCATGACCCTCGCGATCGAGGGCGACGCCAACGACTACTTCGGCAAGGGCCTGTCGGGCGGCAAACTCATCATCTATCCCTCGGCCAAGGCCACCTTCAAGGCCGAGGAAAACATGATCATCGGCAACGTCGCCTTCTACGGTGCCAGCGCCGGCGAAGCCTACATCCGCGGCATGGCCGGCGAACGCTTCGCCGTCCGCAACTCCGGCGTCACCGTCGTCGTCGAGGGCATCGGCGACAACGGCTGCGAATACATGACCGGCGGCAACGTCGTCGTGCTCGGCCGCGCCGGCCGCAACTTCGGCGCCGGCATGTCCGGCGGCATCGGCTACGTCCTCGACGAAGCCGGCGACTTCCCGAAGCGCGTCAACGCCGCCATGGTCGGCATCGAGAAACTCGAGGACGCCAAGGAAATCGCCGCCGTGCGCGCGATGATCCAGAAGCACTTCGACTACACGAAGAGCGAGCGCGCCAAGTTGATTTTGGCGAACTGGGACAAATACGTCCCGCAGTTCGTCAAGGTCATGCCCAAGGACTACAAGCGCATGCTCGCCTGCATCGACCGCGCCCAGGCCCAGGGCCTGACCGGCGACGAAGCCATCATGGCCGCCTTCGAGGAAAACGCCCGCGACACCTCGCGTGTCGGCGGTCTCTAACCGGCTGTCAGCTCTCAGCTGTCGGCTCTCAGCCCAATCCCAAACCAATCATCGCTTCCACCCGATCCGTCTGTGCTGACAGCTGACCGCTGAAAGCTGACCGCTCTTCCTCCCTCTTCCACCATGGGCAAACCAACCGGCTTCATCGAATACCTGCGCGAACTTCCCGTCGACCGCACGCCCGTCGAGCGCGTGAAAGACTGGAAGGAATTCCACCAGCACATGGAGGAGAAGAAACTCCGGACGCAGGGCGCGCGCTGCATGGATTGCGGCGTCCCGTTCTGCCACACCGGCAAGTTGATCAGCGGCATGGCCAGCGGCTGCCCGATCAACAACCTCATCCCGGAATTCAACGACCTCGTTTACCGCGGTCTTTGGAAGGAAGCCCTCGACCGTCTGCACAAGACGAACAACTTCCCCGAGTTCACCGGCCGCGTCTGCCCCGCGCCCTGCGAAGGCTCCTGCGTCCTCGGCATCAACAACCCGCCCGTCACGATCAAGAACATCGAGGCCTCGATCATCGACAAGGGTTGGGACGAAGGCTGGGTCGTGCCGGAGGCCCCGAAGAACCGCACCGGCAAGAAGGTCGCCGTCATCGGCTCCGGCCCCGCCGGCCTCTCCGCCGCTGCCCAGCTCAACAAGGCCGGCCACACCGTCACCGTCTTCGAACGCGCCGACCGCCCCGGCGGGCTCCTCATGTACGGCATTCCGAACATGAAGCTCGACAAGCAGGAGGTCGTCCTCCGCCGCATCGCGCTGATGGAAAAGGAAGGCATCAAGTTCATCTGCAACGCGAACGTCGGCGACAACGTCGAGCCCCAGATTTTCCTGAAGGAATACGACGCCACCGTCATCTGCACCGGCGCCACCCAGCCCCGCGATCTCCCGATCGAGGGCCGCAACCTCAAGGGCGTGCACTTCGCGATGGAGTTCCTCACCGCCAACACCAAGGCCGTGCTCAACGGCGGCGCGGACCACTGCCCGATCCACGCCAAGGGCAAGGATGTCGTCGTCCTCGGCGGCGGCGACACCGGCACCGACTGCGTCGGCACCTCGATGCGCCACGGCTGCAAGAGCATCACCCAGATCGAAATTCTCCCCAAGCCCCCGCTCGAGCGCACGGCCGACAACCCGTGGCCGGAATGGCCGAAGACCTACAAGATGGACTACGGCCAGGAAGAAGCGGCGGCCAAGTTCGGCGCCGACCCGCGCGTCTATCTCACGACCGTGAAGAAGTTCGTCGGCGACGCCCAGGGCGCGCTGAGGGAAATCGTCACCGTCGAAATCAAGTGGGAGAAGAACGACAAGGGCCAGTTCGTGCCGAAGGAAGTCCCCGGTTCCGAGAAGACGCGCCCCGCGCAGCTCGCGCTGCTGGCGCTCGGTTTCCTCGGGCCCGAGCAGGCGCTCGTGAAGGAACTGAACCTCGAGACGGATCCCCGCTCGAACATCAAGGCCGAGCACGAGAAGTACACGACGAGCATCAAGGGCGTCTTCGCCGCCGGCGACTGCCGCCGCGGCCAGAGCCTGGTCGTGTGGGCGATCAACGAGGGCCGCGGCGCGGCCCGCGAGTGCGACCGCTACCTGATGGGTTCGACCGACCTGCCGTAAGGCGGACGCGACCGTCGCCGTAGCCCGGGCCTTCAGCCCGGGCATATTCGAAAAACGCCCCCGGGCTAGAGCTCCGGGCTACCCAAGGCGCCGCTTCCGCGGCGCCTTTTTTTTCGCCCTGACGCGGATTTTTTCCCGGATCGCCATTTTGGGGTTCACGTCGGCCGTCCGGGCGGGAAGTAATGTCGCCGTTCCTCCCGGCGGCGGGGTCGCGCGGCAGTGCGGCGACCCGCCCGCGGGCTTTCACCCCCTCCTCCCGTGCTCAACACCCTCCTGCTCGTCCTGCTCGGCACCTTTGTCCTCGTGGCCGGCATCGTCTCCGTCTTCTGCGTGCGGATGATCCAACCCGGCCGCGCCGGCGTCAAAACCGGCTGGGGCGGCGTCAAGGTCGCTTTCGACTGGATGGTCCGCCTGCCGATCGTCCAGACCTACCACATCGTCGATATCTCGGTGAAGAAGCTCGAGATCGCGCGCAAAGGAAAGGACGGCCTCGTCTGCCGCGACAACATCCGCGCCGATATCACCGTCGCCTTCTACATCCGCGTCGAAGCCACGCCCGAAAGCGTGCGCAAGGTCGCGCAGATGCTGACGCCCGAGCGCGTCTCCGATCTCGACCAGCTCCGCGACCTCTTCGAGGCCAAGTTCTCCGAGGCCCTGAAAACCGCCGGCAAACAGATGGAGTTCCACGAGCTCTTCACGGAACGCATCAAGTTCCGCGACCAGATCCAGAACACGATCGGCAAGGACCTCGACGGTTTCCTCCTCCAGGACGTCGCCATCGACTACCTCGAGCAGACCCCGCTCGAGCAGCACGACCCCAACAACGTCCTCGACTCCGAGGGCATCAAGAAAATCACCGAGATCACCCAGCGCGAGAAGGTCCTCGCCAACGAATTTTCCCAGCGGACGCAGGTGCAGATCGAAAAGGAGAACGCCGACGCCGACATCGCCAAACGCGAGCAGCAGCGCCGCAACCAGGAAGACACCGCCCGCCAGACCCGCGCCATCACCGAGGTGAAGGCCAACGAAGAGGCCGAGACCGCCAAGGTCGTCGCCGGCCGCCGGCTCGAGGTCGAGGCCAAGCGCCTGGAAACCGAGGAAGCGATCCGGCTGCGCACGGAGGACATGAACCGCGCCGTGCAGGAGCGGGAGTTCACCGTGAAGAAGGAGAAGCAGCGCCTCGAACAGGAGGCCTCCCAGGAAGGCGAGGAGGCGCGCGTGCGCCGCGAACGCGCCATCGCCCTCGCGGAGATGGAAAAGGAAATCAAGGTCGCCGACGCCGCCGTCGAGGTGGAGCGCAAGCGCGCCGTCGTCGTGGCCGAGCAGAAGGCCGTGGTCCAGCAGCAGGAGGAAAAGACCAATCTCGAGGCCCGCATGACCGCCGAGCGCGTCAGCGAGGTCACCTTGATCGAGGCCCAGATGAACGCCCGCCGCGATCAGGTCGAGAAGGTCGTCGCCTCCGAGGCGCAGAAGGAAGCCGAGCGGAATCTCGCCGAGGCCCAGAAGGTCAAAACCGTGGTCGCCGCCGAGGCGGCGCGCGAGGCGGCGCTGCGCGAGGCCGAGCGGATCCAGACGCTCGCCGACGCCGAGGCCAAGGTGGCGGAGAAGCGCCGCCACGCCGTCGAGCAGGAGGCCGAGGGCCAGGCGGCGCGCGAGGCCGCCGTCGGGCTCGCGGAAGCCAAGGTGATCCGCGCCAAGGCCGAGGCCCGCAAGCTCGAGGCCGTCGCGCTGCAGGATGTCGGCCTCGCCGAGGCCCAGGTCGCCAAGGTCAAGGGCGACGTCCACGCCGAAGTCACCGAAAGCCAGGCCGAGGCCGAAGCCGCGGGAATCCGCGACCGCGAATTGGCCGCCGCCGCCGGCATCGAGGCCCGCGGCCTCGCCGAAGCGAAGGCCATGCAGCAGAAGGCGGAAGCGATGAAGCTGTTCCACGCCGCCGGCAAGGAACACGAGGAGTTCAAGCTGCGCCTCGCGAGCGACCGCGATATCGCCCTCGCGACCGTCGGGGTGCAGAAGGACATCGCCCAGGCCAATTCCCAGATCGTCGCCGAGGCGCTGAAGCACGCGAACATCGACATCGTCGGCGGCGAAAACGACTTCTTCGAGAAGATCGTCCGCGCCGTCGGCAACGGCAAAGCCGTCGACCGGCTCGTCGGCCACAGCGGGACGCTCACGGACGTGAAAAACACGTTCTTCAACGGCGATCCGGAGCACTTCAAGACGCAGCTGCGGCGCTGGATCGCGGACTTCGGCGTGCGTTCCGAAGACCTGAAAAATCTCACCGTCGCCGCCCTCCTCGGCCGCCTCGCGGCCAACGCCGGCGGCGAAAAAGCGGAGGCCCTCGCCGCGGCGCTGGCCGCCGCGCGCGGCCTCGGTCTCGCCGATCGGCCGGCCGCCGCCGTCGCCGCCTCAGCCTCCGCCTGAACCCGGCCGTGCCGGTCCCCCTGTGAACCGCTCCGCTTCCCGCGCCCGCGCGGCCGGCCCCGCGCGCCATGGCTGACGCCCCCGCGACCGCGCCCGTGCCGGCCGCCGCGACGCTCGGCAACGCGACCTACGACTTGGTCCGCCAGCGGCTGCGCACGCGGGCCGACGCCCTGCGCGGCGGCCTCGCCCGGCTCGACGCGCGCCGCCAGGAGGTCTTCGGGCGGATCGATTTCAAGCTGCTGCGTTCGGACCGCGTCACGACCGCGCACAACTGCGTGCCGCGCGACATGGTGCCGCTCGGGCACGGGCGGTTCCTTTTCGGTTTCAACGTCCGTTTCGGGCTGAAACAGGACGTCGAGCCCGGCGATGTCTTCGCCGTCTTCCAGCGCGACGACGCAAGCGGCGAATTCCGCGAGGGCGACCTCGATCTGCTGCGTACGCCGGCCTTTCTGTCCGATTTCAAACGGCTCTACCACGTCTACGCCCGCGCCGCGTTCAGCAAGTTTTCCCTGATCGAGGGCCACCTCTTTTTCGTGTTCCAGATCGGGCCGGCCGCGACGGATCTCGCCGTGTTCAAGTGGGCGTTCGACGGGGGCCGGCTGCGCTACGTCGACGGCCGCGCCGAGGCCGAGTACCGCCGGATCGGGTTTCCGCCGCCGTTCGAATTCCGCTGGCGGACGCCGGACCGCGGCGCGTTCCGCTACGGCAGCCATCCCCACGTCTCCATCCTCGACCGCGTTTTCGTCGACTGTATCGGCGGCGACCTTACGCTCAAGATCGAGGACAACACCGCCACGGGGGAAGGCATCCATTCCGAGCCCGTCGAGGACCGGAACCAGAAGGTCGACGACGCCGAGATCGCGTTCGCGACCCCGCTTGAGCATCTGATCGTGCTGCGGATCCGGCCGTACAAGGAGAACGTCGTCCGCCACTTCGTCTTCAACGCCAAGCAGCAGACCGCGGTGCGCGTCGACGCCCTCGGCCAGTCGTGCGCGCTGCTCCCCGAAGGGCACGGCCTGATTTTTCCGGACGGCTACTACCTCGCGACCGGCGACCTCAAGCTCTTCGACGGCCGTGAACGCGATCTCGTGCTCGAGCGCACCGTGCACGCGCCCAACGGCGAAGATTCCCTCTACGTCTTCTACAACCGCGCCACCGGCGAATACGTGCTGCTGCCGTACCGGCTGATCGCGCAGCGCGTCGAGGAGCGCATCGTGTGCCACGGTTTTTCCCTCTTTCCCGACGGGCACCTGCTGCTCTTCCGCGGCGGCGAGGAGGCGCAGAAACACCACACGATCCAGCTGCGGCAGACGCCGTTCCACCAGCCGGGACACGAGCCGCCCGGCCAGCGCGACGCCTACCTCTACCAGGTCGGCAACAAGGACATCGTCCGCTGCCTCGCCGAAGGCAACGAGGTGCTGACGCTCGCCGGGCGCGAGCAGCCGTACGCCGAACTCTACGCCGACCTCGTGAAACGCTGCGGCGCGATGCTCGACGCCTACCCGTGGCTGCGGGGCGCCGAAGGCATGGAGATCGCCGCGGCCCTGCAGGCCCTGCGCGAGGCCGCCGACCAGGCCGTGGGCGAATTCGACAAGGTGCGCAGCCTGCGGCGGGAGGCGGCGCAGCGGGTGCAGGATGTCCGGGCACGCTGCGCCGAACGGTTCCAGCTCGTCCGGCGGACGGGTTTCCGGACGCTGGAGGAGTTCGTGGCCAATCTCGCCGCGCTGCGCCGCCTCCGGGGCGAACTCGTTTCCCTGCGGGAGGTGCGCTACGCGGATCTCGCGGCGCTGGCGGAGTCGGAGGCCGCCGTGGCCGCGCAGGCCGCCGACCTCGCGGCGCGCTGCGTGCAGTTCCTGCTCCAGCCCCAGGCGCTGGAGCCCTACCGGCGCCGGGTCGCGGAGCACGAGACCGCCGCGGCCGCGGTCGCGCGCGCGGCCGACGGCCGGAAGCTGGGCGAGGCACTCGACGCCGCCGGCGGCGATCTCGAGTTGCTGATCGAGATCGTGAACAGCCTGGGCATCGCCGACGCGACCCAGGCCACGCGCATCATCGAGGACATCTCGGCGGTGTACGCGACGCTCAACCGGATCCGGGCCGGCCTGAAGAACCGAGTCCGGAGCCTAGCCGAGACGGAAGGGGCCGCGCAGTTCGCCGCCCAGCTCAAGCTGGTCGACCAGGCCGCCGCCAGCTACCTCGAGCTCGCGCAGACGCCGGCGAAGTGCGACGAGTTCCTCAACCGGCTCGCCGTGCAGCTCGAGGAGCTCGAGGGCCGCTTCCCCGACCACGAGGACTTCGCGGTGCGGCTGGCGGAGAAGCGCACGGCCCTCGTCGAGGCGTTCGAACAGCGCAAGCTTGCCCTCGGCGAACAGCGCAGCCGCCGGACCGCGGCCCTGCTCGCCGCCGCGGACCGCGTCCTCAAGTCGGTGCGCAGCCGTCTCGCCGGGCTCGGTTCCGTGGACGAGATCAACGCCCTCATGGCCGCCGACCTCATGGTCGCGAAGGTCCGGGACCTGATCGGCGAACTCCGTGGTCTCGGGGACAGCGTGCGGGCCGACGATCTCGAGGGCCGCCTCAAGGCCCTGCAGCAGGAGGCTGTCCGCCAGCTGCGCGACCGGCAGGAGCTGATGGCCGGGGGCGAGGATTCGATCCAGCTCGGGGCGCACCGTTTCAATCTCAACACCCAGCCGCTCGACGTCGCGGTGGTCGACCACGGCGGGGCGCCGCACCTGCACCTCACCGGCACCCGCTTTTTTTCCCCGGTGGAGGATCCGGAATTCCTGGCGCTGCGGGAGGTCTGGACCCAGGAAACGGCGGCGGAAGACGCCGCGGTCTACCGGGCCGAGTACCTGGCCGCGGAACTGTTCGAGGCCGCGGCCGCCCGCGGCGAGACGGCGCGCGCCGCCGGCTGGACCCCGGCCGCGACCCTCGCGGCGGTGCAGGAACTCGCGGCGCGCCGACCCGAGGAAGGCTACACCCGCGGCGTGCACGACCACGACGCGGCGCTGATTTTCGCGGCGCTGGCCGCGACCCACGAGGCCCTGCAGCTCGCGCGTTACGCGCCCGAGATCCGCGCCTGCGCGGTCACCTACTGGCTGCGGTTCTGCCCCGCGGAGCAGCGGGCGGTCTGGACGGCCAAGCTCAAGGGACTCGGTGAACGCCGCCGGCTCTTTCCCGACGCGCCCGTGCCGCCCGGCTACGCGGCCGCGCTGGAGCGCGCCCTCGCGGCATTCGCCGCGGAGACGAAGCTCTTCCCCGCCGACACGGCGCCCGCCGCCGCGGAGTACCTCTGCCATGAGATCGGCGGGGGCGACGCGTTTGTCGTCAGCCGCGAAGCCGACGCCGCGGCGCACGCGTTTCGCCGGCACCTGGTGGGCAAGGGCGGCGACGCCGGCTTCGACCGCGCGCGGGCGGCGCTGGCCGCGCACCCCGCCAGCGAACTCGAGCTCGTCCGCGATTTTGTCGGCAGCTTTCTGGCCGCGCATCCGGCCGGCGCCACGGTGGCGGAGACGGCGACGCTCGTGTTCTGCGGCGCCGACCTTGTCCGCCGCGTCGCCGCCGCGCCGGCGGCGCAGGCGTTGACCGGTCTGCGCGGCGCCCATGCGGTGCTGCGCGACGGCGCGTACCCGTTCGACTACCTGTCATTCCGCGCCCGGCTCGCCCGCCACCGGGCGGAGGTCGTGCCGCGGTTCCTCCGTTGCCAGCAACTCAAGCGCAGCCTCGTCGAGCGCGCGCGCGGGGAGCTGCGCCCCGAGGAATTCCGGCCGCGCGTGCTGACGTCCTTCGTCCGCAACCAGCTCATCGACCGCGTCTACCTGCCCCTGGTCGGCGACAACCTCGCGAAACAGATCGGCGCCGCCGGGGCGGGCAAGCGGACCGACCTGATGGGCCTGCTGCTGCTCATCTCCCCGCCCGGCTACGGCAAGACCACGCTGGCGGAGTACGTGGCGAGCCGCCTCGGCCTGAATTTCGTCAAGATCAACGGCCCCGCCCTCGGCCACACGGTGACGTCCCTCGATCCCGCCGCCGCCCCCAATTCGGCCGCCCGCGAGGAACTGCAGCGGCTGAACCTCGCCTTCGAGATGGGCGACAACGTGATGCTCTGCCTGGACGACATCCAGCACTGCAGCGCGGAACTGCTGCAGAAGTTCATTTCCCTCTGCGACGGCCAGCGGAAGATCGAGGGCGTCTGGCGCGGCCGCGCCCGCACGTACGACCTGCGCGGCCGCAAGTTCGCGGTGGTCATGGCCGGCAACCCCTACACGGAAAGCGGGCAGCGGTTCCGCATCCCCGACATGCTCGCGAACCGCGCCGACACCTACAACCTCGGCGACATCATCGGCGGCAACGCCGAGTGGTTCAAGGCGAGCTACCTCGAAAACGCCGTGACCTCCAACGCCGTGCTGGCGCCGCTGGCGACGCGCAGCCGGAAGGACATCCAGGCCTTCATCCGGCTCGCGGGCGGCGGGGAACGCGAAACCGAAACCTTCGAGGGCAGCTACTCCGCGCAGGAATCGGCGGAGATCGTCGCCGTGCTCCAGCGGCTCGCGGCGGTGCGCGAGACGGTGCTGCAGGTGAACCTCGAATACATCCGCTCCGCCGCCCAGGCGGACGAGTTCCGCACCGAGCCGCCGTTCCGCCTGCAGGGATCCTACCGCAACATGAACCGGCTCGCGGAAAAGATCGTGCCGCTGATGAACCCGGCGGAGGTCGACGCGCTCGTGCTCGACCACTACCGGGGCGAGGCGCAGACGCTGACGACCGGCGCCGAGGCCAACCTGCTCAAGTTCAAGGAACTCACCGGCCGGCTGACGCCGGAGGAGCGCATGCGGTGGGACGAGATCAAGGCCGCGTTCCGGCGCCAGCAGGTCGTCCGCGGCGCGGACGGCTCCGATCCGGTCAGCCGCGTCGTCGGCCAGCTCGCCGGTTTCCAGGCCGGACTGCAGGGCATCCAGGCCGCGCTGGAAAAGCAGCTCGGGCGCGAGACGGCGCCGCCGGCCGTCGCCGTGCAGCTCAACGACGGGCTCCGGACGCTCGGCCAGGAACTCGGCCGTGCCGTCGCCTCCGTCCACAGCGGCACGATGGCCCAGAAAGTCGACAGCCTGGGCCACGAACTGGAGATGCTCCACAGCACGCTTGCCTCGCTGAAACACCTGGCGGCGCAGCGGCTCGACCACCTGCGCGGCGCGCAGGAGCGCCTCGCGGCCCGCGTCCAGGAAGGCACGGTGGCGATCGAGCTGACGCAGGAGATGCTCACGAACGAGCGCGCGTTCCTCGAGCAGTTCGACCGGGCGTTCGCGCGCCGGCGCCCGGATCGGCCCCCGGCCCAACCTTCCCCATGAAAGATCTCGCAAAAGGTGTGCGCCGCCTCGGCCAGCGGGCGGCGGAAATCCGGCAGGCGGTGGCCGACCTGCCGCGGCAGACGGCGGAGGTCCGCGACGCGGTCGTCACCGCGGCCGGCCAGGTGCAGCAGGCGCGGGCCGCGGCGGCCGAAGGCGTCGCGGCCTGGCGCGGTCTCGAGGCGGCGGAGGCGCTCGCGGCGGTGCGCGAGATCGCCGCGCACGCCGCGCCGCTGGCGGAGGCGGGTTTCGCGCTCGCCGGCGTGGAATGCGATCTCGGGCCGGTGCGGCGGGTGCGGATCGAACTGCGGCGCGCCGGCGACGCGAGCGCCGCCCGGCAGCGGGCCCTGCTGGCGGCGCACGCGCACCGGCCGGTGCTGAAAGCGGTGTTTGCGGCGATTCTGCAGGCGCGGGACGCCGCCGAGGACGAGACGGTTTCCGGCCTCGAGTGGAGCCGGCTCGTGATCGACTACGGCGGCGCGGCGACCATCCGGTTGGGCTGGGCCCCGGTCCCCGAGACGCCGCCGCCGGCCGCGGCGCCTGCGCCTGCCGCCGTGGGATTCCCGGCCCCGACGTTTTTCGAGCCCCGTTCCGTGGCGGCGCCCGTGCCCGCGGTCGCGTCCGCGTCCCCGGCGGCCCCAGATCTCGGGCCGGTTCCGGCCGCGGCGCCCGTGGCCGCGGCCACGGGAGCGTTCCCGAAGGTCGGCAGCGCCGCCCTCGCCCGGTTCAAGCAGATGCCCGACCTGACGAAGCGCAGCCCCGGCCGCTAGGCGGGCCGGGCGGCGCCGTAGCCCGGGCCTTCGGCCCGGGTGTATTCCGACCCCCCCCGGGCTAAAGCCCGGGCTACGTCCTCACCGCGCCGGCTGCGCTGCGGAAGGAGTAACCGCAGGTCCCTGCGGTCCCCTGTTCGAGTCAGGCTGCAGCGCAAAAGGGCCGCCGACGCCGCGCGCGTCGGGGAGCCTGCCGAATATGAATCATCGTCTGTAAACTTTTAGGTCATACTCCGCTACGCTCGCCGGATGCCCAAAACCAAGGCCCGGGAGCTGATTCATTTCGGCGCCAACGTTCGGAGTTTGCGCGAGGCGCACGACTGGACTCAGGAACGTTTGGCCGAAAAAGCCGACCTCGATCAGACCTACATCAGCGGGATCGAGCGCGGTGAGCGCAACCTGACGATCCTGAGTGTCGCCAAGCTTGCCAAAGCGCTCAGGACTTCGTCCGCAAAACTGTGCGAGGGCATCGACCGATGACCTCCCAACGCAAAAAGGGGACTCGGAAGGTTGGAGAAGACCAAGCACCCTATAATGTCCAGCGAAGCGCTGAAGCGGCGGAACCTCTTCGATTCATCGATCTGTTCTGCGGTATTGGAGGTTTTCGTCTCGCCTTCGAGAAGATCGGCGGAAAGTGCGTCTTCTCGTCCGACTGGGACAAGTTCTCGCAGATAACTTACGCCGCGAACTTCGGGGAAAAGCCCCACGGTGATATTCACGCCGTTGCCGTCGCAGATATTCCTAAGCACGACATTCTCTGCGGTGGGTTTCCCTGCCAACCTTTCAGCTTAGCCGGCGTTTCAAAGAAGAACAGCCTTGGTCGTAAACACGGGTTTGCAGACGAAAAGCAGGGCAATCTTTTCTTCTCGATAGCCGAGATATTAGACTACCACAGGCCGGCCGCTTTCATTCTTGAGAATGTCAAGAACCTGAAGAGTCACGACAAGGGTAACACCTTTCGTGTGATTCACGAAACACTGACTCGGGCGTTGGGATACCATGTTTATACAAAGGTAATCGATGCACGAACCGTGGTACCGCAACATCGTGAACGTGTGTTCCTTGTCGGGTTTCGAGAGCCTCGAAGTTTCGAGTTCCCTAAGTTTCCCGCGACGGAGCCCAAATTGGCGTCGATCCTAGAAACAGACGTTCCGGATAAATACACATTGAGCGATCACCTGTGGGGTTATCTGCAAGACTACGCGCGGAAGCACCAAGCTGCGGGAAATGGATTTGGCTTCGGCTTGGTCACCGGCAACGACACCGCTAGGACTCTAAGCGCACGTTATCATAAGGACGGCTCCGAGATTTTGGTGTCCCAAGGCGCCCGCAAGAATCCGCGCCGGCTTACGCCACGAGAATGTGCGCGGCTCATGGGTTATCCTGATTCCTTCAAGATTCCAGTGTCGGATACACAGGCTTATCGGCAGTTTGGAAATTCCGTGGTAGTTCCTGTCGTCAGTGCTTTGGCGAGAGAAGTGGCGGCAACACTCATTCGCCCGATCGATCGATCTAACGACCTAGTGCTGACGTTCGCCGAAGGGTTGGCCGGCGCGAATTCGCTCCTGCCAAAAACTACTGGTACAATTCCGATTGCACGGGCGAAACAGCGACCATGACCTTCGGGCAGCTGAGTTCGTTGTTTGCAGACGCAGGCTGTCAACGGCTTTACGCCAAGGCCCTCGCTGAAAACGACAATTCCAAGAACCAAGTTTACGTAGGACCTGGTTTTCAGGCGCTCAACCTATTCCCAAATGCAGGAATCACACCTGATAGCAGCCTCAAGAACCCTATCTTCAAAGCAAAGCTGAAGTTCGGTTGGTTGCTTGAGAACGGCTCCGTTTCACCGGCGCCAGGTGCTCAACTTATCCTCTATCCCCAATACCCCGAAGTCCGTTTCTCGGGCTTCTTGCGTGGTTGCGAAAAGGCGCCTTCTGGGCTGATGAACGCCCGGCTTCCTGGTCGTGTCCTGTTTCTGGGTGTGACCGCGGACGGGCGAGTTTTGGGATTCGTCACGGATCGTGAATCGCCGACTACGGTCGAGTTTCATGCCAAAGTTACGCAGTCATTGACAGGCACGTTTATCGAGATCCCGCTGCCAAATCGCGGGGATTCTACGGTCGCCCGGCAAAAGCTTCTCGCAGAACTGCGGCGCGTTCACCAACTCGGTTGGATAGATTCCAAACAGCTCGACTCAGCTGGCCTCGTGAAGCCTTGCAATGCCGCCCAATGCGGCGGTTTCACTTTGGAGGCCGAGTTGGGAATTCCGAAGAACAGCGATGCGGAACCCGACTTTCTTGGTTGGGAGGTGAAGCAGCACACGGTTTCGAACTTTGACCGAATCGATGCTGGAACAATCACGTTGATGACGCCGGAGCCCTCCGCCGGCTATTATCATGAAAATGGTGTGGCTGCTTTCGTGCGCAAATATGGTTATGCGGACAGGAATAGTGTCCCCGATCGGTTAAACTTCGGAGGAATCCACAAAGTAGGTCTGCGCCATGATACCACTCGTCTCACGTTGAGTATCTCCGGCTTCGACATGACCGCCGGAAAGATCGTCGATCCTGCCGGTGCCGTCGAATTGGTTAGCGAGACCGGTGAGGTCGCTGCCGCATGGGCTTTCTCCAAGCTTTTTGAGCACTGGTCGCGAAAACACGCGAAAGCGGCCTACGTGCCGTCTCAGTGCCGCAAGGATCCGGCTCGCCAGTATTGTTACGGAGACCGGGTGCGCTTGGCGGAAGGAACCGACTCGTTGCGCTTGCTCAAGGCGCTGGGCGCCGGCTCGATATACTACGACCCCGGAATCAAGTTGGAGCACGCTTCCTCGGCCAAACCGAAGCACAAGAGCCGCAGCCAGTTTCGGATCGCATCAAGGTCCATCGCGGCGCTCTACGAGAGGGTCGCAGTCGTAACGCTCTGAACGATGGCCGATTTTCTTTCCCGGAAGAAGCGCTCCGCGCTGATGGCGAAGATCAAGGGAAAGGGGAATGCGGCGACGGAGCTGAAGCTGATCGCGCTGTTCCGGCGGCACGGGATTGTCGGGTGGCGGCGCGGGTCGCGGCTACCGGGGCGGCCGGATTTCGTTTTCCCGGCGGCACGGCTGGCGGTGTTTGTCGACGGGTGTTTCTGGCACGGGTGCCCGCGGCATGCGACGTGGCCGAAACAGAACGCGACGTTCTGGCGGGCGAAGATCCGGCGCAACCGCGCCCGCGACCGCGAAGTCGGCCGGGAACTGCGGGCCCTGGGCTGGCGCGTCCTACGGATCTGGCAGCACGCGTTGGCGAAACGGCAGGAAGCGCGGACGGTCGCGCGTATTTTGAAGACCGGAGTTCGGAAACCGGAGACCGGAAAGGCGAAACGATAGGTTGGAAATGGAGAAACGGGAAGAATCCGGTTGCTGAACGCTGATAGCTGACCGCTGGTTTCCGCGCGCGGGCGGCGGCGGGCAAGAAAAAGGCCGCCCGGGGTGCGGGCAGCCTGGAGGGGGGTGGAGCTTTCGGCTTAAAGCTCTCAGCTTTCAGCGATCAGCTGTCAGCTGTCAGCCGCGCTCAGAAGCGCGTTTTGACGCTCAGGAAGATGCGGCGCTTGTCGGCGAAGTAGCCGTCGGTGCCGTCGCGGTACAGTTTGTCCGTGAGGTTCTTCACGTTGAGCTGCACGCGGAGGTCGCGGCCGCCGACTTTGAATTTCTGGGAGAGCATGAGGTCGGCCGTGGTGAACGACGGCATCATGATCGTGTTCTGCGGGTCGCCGGTGAGGCGGGCGGCTTCGCTGTAGCGCAGGCCGGCGCCGACCGCGAGGCCCTTGAGCGGGCCGGTGCGGAACTCGTAGCGGTTCCACAGGGTGTAGCTCGTGTCGGGGTTGTAGTTCAGCGCGGTGCCGACGCGGGTCGGGTCGTTGGACTTGGTGACCTTGGCCTCGGTGAAGTGGTTGAGCGCGAGGATGAGCTGGTAGTTGTCGACCGGGGACCAGTTGATCTCGCCCTCGAAGCCCTTGGAGGACTCGGTGTTGCCGTAGAGGAAGTACGGGCTCTTGCTCGTGGTGGCTTCGCGGAGCGTGTCGCGGTAGGCGAGGTTGCCGCGCTCGAGATCGTAGTAGGTGAGCGTGGAGACGAGGCGGCCGGCGAAGAGCTCGGTCTTGAGGCCGAAGTCGGCGCTGCTGCTCTCGATGGGCTGGGAAGCGTTGCCGTCGGCATCGATGGCGAAGTTGGGTTCGACGGCCTCGGAGGCGTTGGCGAAGACGGAAACTTCGGGCGTGAGTTTGAAGAGGGCGGCGACCTGCGGGGTCCAGCCCGGATCGGCGCGGCCTTCGTCGTAGGTGGAGAGGACGCCGGGGCGGAGGCCGGTGTTGGTGACGGGCTTGCTGAAGTGGGTGGTGTTCTTGAATTCCTGATACCGCACGCCGTAGACGAGGTGGAGGCGGTCCTTCAGGTAGCGGCTCTGGCCGGCGAAGAACCCGGAGTGCTGGTCGTCGTAGGTGGTGCGGCGGATGTTGAAGTCCTGGCCGCTGGCGCGCATGCCGGCGGTGGTGGAGACGGGGGCGGTGACGCCGGGGAAGAAGTTGTAGACGAACGCGCCCATCGGGGAGTTGTTGTAGCGGTTGGCGGCGTCGAGGTAGCCGGGGCGGAGGAAGTTCACCTTCTGGAACTCGTAGCCGAGCTGCCAGGTGTGGTTGCCGCCGAGGGCATCGAAGCGCCAGTTGAGCTTGGTGTCGGCGTTCCAGGAGTCGCGGATGTTGATGAAGTGCTCGAAATTGAAGCGGAAGGAGCCGTCGGCGTACG
Organism: Opitutaceae bacterium; assembly: GCA_027482185.1. GTDB lineage: Bacteria > Verrucomicrobiota > Verrucomicrobiia > Opitutales > Opitutaceae > ER46. The sequence goes on from JAIXWF010000008.1 coordinate 167,555, forward strand.
GGTTGGTGTCGCCGGTGGAGGGCTGGAGCCCGGTGGTGTTGTCGTAGGCCTGGTTGAGGTCGGTCTGCCAGACGAGGGAGTCGGTGATCTTGACCAGGTAGGAGAGGTCGAGGGTGCGGGACTTCTGGGTCTGGCGGGCGTCGGTGGTGAGCGAGACGGTGCGGCCGAGCGGGTCGGACGGGCCGTAGGCCGGCGCGAAGATGTCGAAGGTGGGCGCGAAGTTGGCGGCGGTCGGGTTCGCGGAGAAGCCCTGGCTCGTGAGCCAGTTCCGGATGGCGGTGGCCGCGGCGGTGGTGGTCTGGTTGGCGGCGGGCACGGCGCGGTTGAAGAGGTAGCGCGAGTTGCTGACCGCGCGGCTGCCGTAGGAGCTCAGGTAGAAGCGGGAGCGGTTGATGCCCTCGGCCTCGAAGACGAGGCTTTGGTTGGGCGTGGGCTTCCACTGGAAGGTGACGTTGGCGTAGCCCTCGCGGAGGAACTCGAACTGCTGGTCGCCGCCGGCGTCGAGGTAGGCGACGTTGGCGAGGACGGCGAATTTCTTGGTCAGGGGCTGGTTGTGGGTGAGCTCGAACTTGTAGTACTCGTGGTCGCCGACGGTGACCTTGCCGTCGGTGTAGGCGGCGTCGAACTTCGGGCGGGCGGTGATGTAGTTGATGACGCCGCCGGGACGGACGGTGCCGAAGAAGATGCCGGCGGCGCCTTTGGCGACCTCGATGCGCTCGACGTTGTAGGTGGTGAAAAGCTGGCGGCGGTATTGGCCGTTGCGATACGAGATGAGGCCGCTGAAGCCGCGGACGAGGAAGGTGGACTCGTTGCGGGGGCTGGTGCCGACGCCGGGGACGTACTTGAGGGCGTCGGAAAGCGTGTCGGCCTGGACGTCGCCGATGAGCTCGTTGGTGACGACGCTGATCGGGATCGGGATCTCGCTGATCTTGGCGCCGATGCCGGTGGCGGTGATGGAATTGGCGGCGCGGTAGCCGGTGGCGGCGGTGCCGGAGACGGTGAATTCCTCGAGCTTGATGAGGTCGTCGGGGGCGGGTTTGGCGGCCGGGGCCGCGGACTGGGCCGGGAGGACGGCGGGCAGCGCCGCGAAGGCGCACAGGAGACGGGCAAGGGATTTCATGCGGGTGGAGCGGAACGGGGTTGGGAAACGCCTACAGAGGCGCGGAAGGTCGGAAATCCGTTTGCCTCCGGCGACGGCCCTGTTTTGTAACCGTTACATTTCCGATGCCGCCCGCCCCCACCATCCGTTCCCTCGCCCGCCGGCTGCGCCTGTCGGTGGCGACGGTGTCGCGGGCGCTGCGGGACAACCCGGAGGTGACGCCGGAGACGCGGGCGCGGGTGCGGCGGGCGGCGGGGCGGGCGGGCTACGACCCGAATCCGTTGCTCGGGGCGGCGTTGTCGGCGGTGCGGCGGGGACGGCAGCAGCAGTACCGCGGGACGCTGGCGCTGGTGGATGCGGCGGAGTCGGAGCCGGAGCACTATCTGGCCTTCCATCGCGAGATCGCGGCGGGGGCGAAGGTCCGGGCGGAGGAGCTGGGGTTTGCGACGGAGCTGTTCTGGCTCGGGGAGGGGCCGGGGGCGCTGTCGCACCGGCGGCTGTCGGGCATGCTGCGGGCGCGCGGGATCCCGGGGGCGGTGCTGCTGCCGTTCCACACGGCGCGGGATTTTTCCGATTTCGACTTCACGCGCCTCGCGGCGGTGCAGATGGACCACAGCCTGGTGCGGCCGCAACTGCACACGATTTTGCCGGACCACTATGTATCGATCGTGCGGGTGGTGGAGCGCATGGCGCTGCGCGGCTACCGGCGGATCGGTTTATGTCTGGAGGAGCGCAAGGAACTGCGCGTGCGCTGGAAGTGGAGCGCGGGTTTCCTGACGCATTGGCGCAGCCGCGGGCTGCCGGGCCTGGCGCCGCTGATCGCGCCGGTGCTCACGAAGGAAACGTTTCTCCCGTGGTTCCGGGAGCAGCGGCCGGACCTGATCATCGGGCACGTGCAGGCGATGACGGCGTGGCTGGCGGAGGAAGGCGTGCGCGTGCCGGCGGATGTGGGGTTCGTGAACCTAAATCTGACGGAAAAAGCGGGGCCCTGCGCGGGGCTGGACCTGCAGCCGCGGCGGCTGGGGGCGGTGGCGGTGGAAACGGTGGTCGGCATGCTGCACCGCCGGGAGCGCGGCGTGCCGGAGCAGCCGCAGACGATCACGCTCGAGGCGACGTGGTGCGAGGGGCCGACGCTGAGATAAGACCGGAGACCGGAGACCGGAGACCGGAGACCGGAGACCGGAGACCGGAGACCGGAGACCGGAGACCGGAGACCGGAGACC
>JAIXWF010000007.1 GCA_027482185.1 Opitutaceae bacterium
GAAACCTTCGATGACCGTCTCGAACGGCTCGTGGTCTTCGCCTTCGCGCTTCTGGACGCCGAGGACGACGTCGCCGTACATCTGGATGAAGCGGCGGTAGCAATCCCAGGCGAAGCGGGAATTCTTCGTGGCGGCCTCGAGGGCGAGGACGGTGTCGTCGTTCAGGCCGAGGTTGAGGATCGTGTCCATCATGCCCGGCATCGAGTCGCGGGCGCCGGAGCGGACGGCGACGAGAAGCGGCATGCCGGAGGTGGCGCCGAACTTCGTGCCCATGATCTTCTCCATGTTGGCGACGCCGGCTTCCATCTGGGCCTGCAGGGAGGCCGGATAGGTGCGCTTGTTGGCGTAGTAGTAGGTGCAGACCTCGGTCGTGATCGTGAAGCCGGGGGGCACGGGCAGGCCGATGCGGGTCATTTCGGCGAGGTTGGCGCCCTTGCCACCGAGGAGGGCCTTCATCGAACCGTCGCCATCGGCGCGACCGGCGCCCCAGGTGTAGACGTATTTCGTCGCCTTGGCGGCGGATTTGGAAGCGGAGGACTTGGCCTTCGCGGCGGGTTTCTTGGCTTTGGATTTTACGGCCATGTGGAGGAGGTTTGTGCTGGGAAAACGAACGGGCGCGCGGAAGCGCGAAAGGCGTGAGGCAATAGGGTGCCCGCCCTGCCTGTCAACGGTGCAGCGGCTCCGGGTGCGCAATGGGGCGGAATCCGGCGCCGCCGCGACCGGCCGCGGCCCACATCGCGCTTCCGTTTTCGGAAAAACTTCCCACCATCCGACGCTCCACCCGTCCCGTGAGCCAAACGAACCCATCTTCCGAAGAACCCAAGCTGACCGACGACCTGCCGCCGGCGCCCGAGCGGGAGAAACCGATGGGTTTTTGGGACCACTTGGAAGAGCTCCGCGGCGTGATCGTGAAGAGCGTGATCGCGTTCGTGGTCGCGGCGGTGCTGATCGGCACGTTTATCAAGGAATTCAACGACGTGCTGCTGTGGCCGCTGCAGACGGTGCAGAAGGATTATCCGGGGCTCGTGATCGAGCTCGGCACGCAGAAGGTCATGGAAGTCTTCAGCATGATCATCCAGATGTGCGTGCTGGGCGGTCTGGTGGTGGCGGCGCCGGCGATTCTCTACTTTGTGGGCCAATTCGTGGCCCCGGCGCTCACGGAAAAGGAAATGCGCGCGGTGCTGCCGATGTGCGTTTCGGCGCTGATCCTTTTCCTCGCGGGCGCGGCCTTCGGGTTTTTCCTGCTCATGCCCAAGACCATCCAGGTCGCGGTGGAGCTGAACCAGACCTTCAACCTCGCCCTGCGCTGGACCGCCGGCGACTACTACAGCACGCTTTCCTGGCTGGTGCTCGGGGTCGGCGCGGCCTTCGAATTTCCGCTCATCATCGTGCTGTTGGTCTGGCTCGGTATCATGTCGACGGCCTTCCTGCGCAAGTACCGGCGCCATGCCATCGTGGCGATCTTCGTGCTGGCGGCGATCATCACGCCGACGCCCGATCCGGTCACGCAGACGATCTTCGCGATCCCGCTCTACGCGCTCTTCGAGATCTCGATTCTGGCGTCCGCCCGCATCGAAAAGAAACGCCAAGGGGCAACCCGCTTCGGCAACTGAGCCGGGAATCCGCCGGCCGGGCCGGGTCGACCTCGGGATGCGGGCTCCGCCCGCTTGCGGGGTCGACGTTGCGGCCGGCGCCGGTGACTGCAGCCCTGCGCGATGACGACGCGGCCCGGCGGCAGGCGTCCGGCTTCACGCTTCCGTTCGAGGATCACGATAGGCCGGCCGATCGGCCTGGGCGGCGGTCCGGCGCAAAGTAACCTGTTGGTTTGCTTTGCCCGAAGAGGAAGAAGGCGCGGCCGGGATTGAACGGGGCGCGGGGGCGCAAAAAAACCGGGGTCGGACGACCCCGGTTCGAAAGTGAAACGACCGGCGGAACCGGCGGGCGGTCACATGCCTTTCTTCACGAAGGCGATGTCGCTGTGCGTATCCTTGATCCGGATGCTCTTCTGGCCCTGCGTGTCTTTGCCGATGTAGTCGATGCTGGCGGCGACGAGGACGGGTAGCGTTTTGCGGACGTCGCGGCTTTCGCCTTCGCTGGTGACGTCGACGGTCCAGATTTCGGTCTGCGGCCGGCCTTCCGTCTGTTCCTTGTTCTCCTTGGCGGAGAGCTTGAGGTACTTTTCGTAGACCGTGACCGTGATCTGGTACTCGCGGAAACCGGCGAACTCCGTCGTGGGCGGGTCCTGTACCGTGATCGTCTGGTAGATCGGACGGCCCTGGGAGTCGGTGCCGACCTGCACGCGCTCGGTGCGGACCTGGCCCGGCAACGTGATGTAGACGGGCTCGGACACCGTTTCGCGCCGCATTTGCGGGGGGCCGATGCCGTAGTCGAGATCGACGACCATGTCGGCCTTCACATTGGGCGGAGCCTCGAACATCCCCTTGCCGGAGAGCGCGGTCTTCACCATGCCGGCGGCTTCCTGGTAGCGCAACGAGTCGTCGGCCACGAGGGGGTTCTTGTTCTTGATCTGGTAGGAGATCGCGTTTTCCGCGGCGGGTTTCGCGATCGAATCGACCTTGAGGTTGTGGGTCGTGGCGCAGCCGGAAAACAACACGACGGCGGCCGCGAGGGACAGGAGCCGGGCCGGAACGCGCGCGCTGGCCGGGTTCGAACCCGATGGGTGATCGGCATTCATGGGTGGGAAACGGAACGGCGCGCACCATGGACACATCTTCCGCCGGGCGCAAGCGGGAGCGGGTAACGGTCCGGCAGGAATCCGCCGGGTTCGGCGCACAAAAAACCCGGAGCGGGCGGCTCCGGGTCGGGAAATCGGGAAGTCTTGTCCGGTTTTACTTCCGGCGATCCGCGAGTTGGGCGCGGAGGACGACGCGGAACATCTGGATGCAAAGCCAGAACACGCCGGTCATGCAGGCGGCGGTCAAACCGCCCCAGAGCATGATCATGTTTTTGTCGCTCGAGGGCACATGCGGGCTCACCCACAGGTAGAGACCGATGAAAAATCCGATGCAAAGGATGGCATCGACGACGAGGCTGGCGGGAGTGGTGAACTTCTGTTCCGGCTGCGACATAAAGGGAAAAGGAGAGGGGTTTCGGCCGGCTTGTCCACGGAAAATTCCGGGGGCGCCGCGGCCGGAACGCCGTCCGAACTCAGCCCGCCAAGGTCTTAGGGATGGCGGCCGTCAGGACTTCCGGTCCGGCGGCGGTGACGAGCACGTTGTCCTCGATCCGGACGCCGCCGAGGTGGAGGCATTGGTCGACGAGGGGCCAATTGACGGCGTCGCGGAAACGTTGGCGGCGGACCGGATCGGTGAGCAGGGGCGGGATGAAGTAGAGGCCGGGCTCGACGGTCACGACGTAACCCTCGGCCAGCGGCAAATCCATGCGCAGGGTCCTGAGGCAGGCGCGCGGATCCTTGCTGCGACCGGGCGCGAGGCCGCTGCCGTCGCGCACGCCGAGACCGACCATGTGGCCGAGGCCGTGCGGGAAAAAGAGGGTGTGGGCTTCCTGTTCGACCAACGCCTCGGGTCGGCCGCGCATCACGCCCATCGCAACAAGGCCGGCCAAGAGTTCCGCCGCGGCCGCGAGATGGATTGCGGTCCATTCCGCGCCGACCACGCAGCGGGTGATCGCCTTTTCCTCCGCGGCCAACACGACGGCGTAGAGGTCGCGCTGAAAGGCGGTTGGCCGGCCCGCGACATAGGTGCGGGTGACGTCGGTCACATAGCGGTCGATCTCGGCCCCGGCGTCGACCAGCACGAATTCCCCGGCACCGACCGGACGGGCCGACGGTTCGAAATGCAGCACGGCGGAATTGGGGCCGCCGCCGACAATGGTCCCGTAGCCGGTACGCGTGCCGCCGGCCCGGAAAAACTCGGCCTCGAGCTCGATCTGGAGCGCGCGTTCCGTGACGCCCGGCCGGATCAGATCCGGCAAGCGCGCATAGCCGGCGGCGGTGGCGGCGGCGCCGCGTCGGAGGAGCGCAATTTCGGCGGCATCCTTCGGCCGGCGCAGGTGCTTGAAATGGAGGCGGACGTTCTCGGTGGTCGCCGCATCCGGCTCGATTCCCGCGACCGGGGCGCCCAGCCCCGCGACCCCGCGGCCGCGCCGCGCCTCGAGCCAGCGAGCAAACTCTTCCTTCGGCGTGCCCGGCCAAGGCTGGCGGCCTTCCCAAACGCGCTCGCCTTCCGTCACCGGCGGCACGAACGACACCCAGCCCGCTTCCGCGCCGTCGCGCGGGTCGAAGGCCATCACGGCGCCCGGCGCCTCGAGTCCCGTCAGGTAGAAGTAATCCGCGTGCGCACGAAACGGATACGTTTGGTCGCTGCCTTCGGGCAGCGGTACGGGTTCGCCGGCGCCGACCACCAAAATGCGGTCGTCCAGCGGAAGGGCGGAACCGAGTCGGCGGAGACGGGCGGCGGGCAACGGCGTGGCGTTCACGACGGCACGCTGGGGGCGACCGGCGCCGCGGCAAGGCGGAAGCCGGCTTAGCCGGGCCGAAAACCGGGAGCCGAACGGCCGCTCCGCCGGCGCGGATCAGTTGGCCGGGAGAATCTCGTAGGTGCCTCCGGCGAAGGTCGGGACGTCGACCGTGACCGTATCCGGAATCCGGATGTCGGGCAGCGCGGCGCCGGCGGCGACGACCGGGGCGCCGGCGGGCACGGTGCGGTGGAAAGGATTCGGATTGGGGCCGCGGGCGGCGGTCGCGGCGATGGGCGCGCCGTCGCGAACGACGCGGACCGCAGCCGGCGTGCGCAGGCGCAGGTTGCCGCCGAGCGCGGATTTCACGATGGCGCGGACGAGTTTGCCCTGGCGCCACGAGAGATCGACGGTGAAGCCACCGCGGGCCTTGAGCCCGGCGACCTCGCCCTCGGGCCAGACCGACGGGAGGGCGGGCAGCAGGTGGACCGCGCCGGCGTGGCTTTGCAGCAGCATTTCGGCGACGCCGGCGGTGTAGCCGAAGTTGCCGTCGATCTGGAACGGCGGATGGGCGTCGAACATGTTCCGGTAGAGACCGCCGCCGCGCATGTTGGTCTCGGAGGTGCCGACGAGCGTGAAGAGGTTGCGCACGATGGCGTAGGCGTGGTCGCCGTCGCGCATGCGCGCCCAGAAATTGATTTTCCAACCCATCGACCAGCCGGTCGCCTCGTCGCCGCGGAGCTCGAGCGTGCGGGCCGCGGCGCGGAACAGCTCGGGCGTCGCCACCGGGTCGATCTGGTTGCCCGGGTGCAGGGCGTAGAGGTGCGAGAGGTGGCGGTGCTTGGGCTCGGCTTCCTTGTAGTCTTCGCGCCATTCCTGGAGCTGGCCGCGGACGCCGATGCGGTAGGGGGCGAGCTTCGCCAGTTTGGCGCGGAGCTCGGCCCGGAGATCGGGATCGCGCCCGAGCAGTTCCGCGGCCTCGACGGTGCGGGTAAAGAGCTCGCGGATGATCGCGAGATCCATCGTGGCGCCCTGCGAGACGGCGGCACGTGCACCGGTGGAATCGATGAACGCGTTTTCCGGCGAGGTGCTGACCGCCGTGACGAGTTCGCCGTTGCCGGCATCGACGAGCCAGTCGGCGTAGAACTCGGCCGCGCCCTTCATCAGCGGGTACGCTTCGTCGGCGAGGAACGTGCGGTCCCCGGTGAACAGCCAGCGTTCCCACAGGTGGCTGGAGAACCAGCCGGCGGCGAGATTCCAGAATGCGGCGCGCGCGTGGCCGTCGACGGGAAACGCGTCGCGCCAGATCGTGGTGTTGTGGTGCAGGACCCAACCGCGGTGGCCGTACATGTTTTTGGCCGCGATCGCGCCGGTCACGGCCACCTCGCGCAGAAGGCGGAAGAGAGGCTCGTGGAGGTCCGAAAGGTTGGCGACCTCGGCGGGCCAGTAGTTCATCTGGGCGTTGATGTTGACGGTGTAGCCGGAGGCCCAGGGCGGGATCACCTGATCGTTCCAGAGGCCCTGCAGGTTCAGCGGCTGGGTGCCGGCGCGGGAGCCGGCGATCATGAGGTAGCGGCCGAATTGGAAGCAAAGGGCGGCGAGATCCGGGTCGCCGGAGGCCCGAAAGTCGGCGATGCGGCGGTCGGTCGGCAGCGCGGCCTTGGCCGGATCACCGGCGAGCCGGAGGGTGACGCGGCGGAAGAGTTCGCGGTAGTCGGCGAGATGGCGCGCGCGCAGTTCGGCAAGGGTGTGCTTGAGCGCCGCGGTGGTGTCTCGGACCGTGCGCTCCGCCGGATCGACGCCCTCGCGGCTCGGGCTCTTGTCGTAGCCGTTGAAGCTGGTGCCGGCGGCGAGGAGGAGCACGGCCTCGGTCGCGCCCTCGATCTTCAGGCCGTCGCCGTCGGGCGTAACCTTGCCGTCGGTCCGGACGGTGAGCCGCACCTCGAAACGCATGCCGCGGCCGCCCACGGCGTCGCCGTAGAGCACGGTGCCGGTGCCGCCGCCCGCATAGGGGACGGTGGTCGGAAGCCGCTGACCCTTGGCGTCGTAGAGTTCCGGATACCGGGATTGCTCGCCGGCCTGTTCCAGCACGTTCAGGGCGCGGCGCCCGACGAAGCCGGGGGCTTGGCCGCGGAGCACGGCGGTGCGGGCAGCGGCCTCGGCGCGGGCGGTCGGATGCACCGAGGACAGCGCGGCCCGGAAGGAGAGGGTGCCGGGTCGGTCGTGGCGAAGGCGGACGACGATGACTTGGTCGGGATGGCTCGCGAAGATTTCGCGGGTGTGGGCGATGCCGCCGCGCCGGAACGACACGCCGGCCGTCGCGGTATCGAGATCGAGCCAGCGGCGGTAGTTTTCCGCCGGCGCGGCGCCGTCCGCGAAGTCGATCGCGAGGTCGCCGAGGGGCTGGTAGCACTGTTGATTCCGGCCGAGCCAATTTTTGGTGATGAACGTATCCGCTTCGGCATTGCGGCCGGCCTTGATGAGACCGACGACGTGGCCGAGGTCCTTGCGGATATCGATGGAACGCAGGTCGGCGGGCGGTTCGCCCGAATACAGCGTGTCTTCGTTGAGCTGGAGGCGCTCGCGGGCGGGGCCGCCGAAAACCATGGCGCCGAGGCGGCCGTTGCCGAGGGGCAGGGCGTCGGTCCATTTCTCCGCCGGCGCATCGTACCAGAGGGCTAGCGGCCCGGCGGGGGATTGGGCGCGGAGCAGGGCGGCGGCGCCGAACAAGAGGAGGCCGGTAACGAAGGGGCGGAAGACGTTCATGGGGCGCCCAAACCGAAGCCGCGAAGCACCGCGGAGTCCAGCGCCTGACCTCGAAACCGCTTCAGCTCCCGACGGGCACGGCGCCGACGGGAGCGACTTGCTCGAAGCGAATCACGGGCCGGTTTTGCGCGCGCGATTCCGGCAGCAGCACGGCGAAGGTGACTTCCCAGTCGTTGGCATCCGCGCCGTCGACGAGGACCTGCGCCACCGTCCAGAGGGCGGCGTGGGTATCCTCGGCCGCCGGCCAATGCGTGTGCTTGGCCGAGCGGCCTTCGGGGTCGAGGCGGAAGCGGCCGCGGTCGGCGAAGTAGGCGGTGAACGCCGTCTCGAGCCGGCGTGCCTCGGGGGAGAGCGGGACGTTCTCCACGCCGCCGCCGCCGGTGTCGCCGGTGGCCAGACGGACCGCGGCGCCCTCCCAGTCGCGGGCGGCGATGTCCTGCAGGAAACCGAAGATCGCGGTGCGCACGAGGCGGCGGAAGGAGGCGGTGTCGCGGGTGACGTCGTAGCTGGCCGGGCGCGCGGGCTTGTCGGCGGCATCGGAGGCGACGACGAAGTCGGGATTGCGCAGCCGTTCCCATTCCTCGAGCAGGCTGGAGTCGATGCCGCGGATGAGCTCGCGGAAGTAGTCCTCCATCTCGACGACGGCCTCGGTCTTGGCGGCGGCCGGCACGGTCTGCGCGAGCACTTTCCAGACCTGGGAAAGGTGGCGCAGCAGCAGGCCTTCGGAACGCTGCAGCCCGTAGTCGCGGATGTAGTCGGCGAAGGAGAGGTAGCGCTCGAACATCTCGCGCGCGATGGACTTGGGCCGGACGTTTTCCTGGTCGACCCACGGGTGCGCGGCGGCGAAAGCGTTGAAGGTATCGTAGAGGAATTCGCGCAACGGCTTCGGGTGCTCGATCTGCTCGAGTTTCTCCATGCGTTCCTCGTAGGGCACGCCGGCGGCGCGCAGTTCCTCGACCTTGTCGCCCTTCAGTTTGTCGACCTGCCGGCGGAGGATCGCGTCCGGATCCTCGACGATGGCTTCGCAGAGCGTGAGCACGTCGAAGGGATAATCGGGCGACTCGCGGTCGAGCTGCGGCAGCGTGTCGATCAGGTAGAGCGACAGCGCCTGGTGCAGGGAGAAATCGTCCTGCAGCTCGACGTTCACGCGCAACTTGGCCGGGGCGGCGAGAGCGGCCGGAGCGGCGTCCGCCGGACGCAGGGCGCGCGGCAGAATCTCGACGATTTTGCGATCTACGAGGGCGCGGAAGAGTTGCCAGGCGCGGCGGCGCAGGGCGCGTTTCTTGTGGTCGGTCTCGTGGCAGTCGCGGATCAGTTGCCGGATGGCGCCGCAGCCGTCGCCGTCGCGGCCGAGCATGAGCAGGAGCATGCCGTGGGAAACGTCGAAGCGGGAAACGAGTTCCTCGGCCGGCGCCGTGCGGAGGCGCTCGAAAGTCTTGGTGTCCCAGCCGACGGAACCCTCGGGCGCCTTGGCTTTGGCGGCGGGTTTCTTTTTCCCGGGCTGGGCCGCGGCCTTCTCGTCGGCGCGCTTGTTCTCGATCACGTGCTCGGGGGCCTGGACGATGACGTAGCCCTTGTCGTCGTAGCCCTTGCGGCCGGCGCGGCCGGAAATTTGGCGAAAGTCGCGCACGCTGAGGATCGCGGCCTTTTTGCCGTCGTATTTCCAGAGCTGCGTGAACACGACGGTGCGGATGGGGACATTGATGCCGACGCCGAGCGTGTCCGTGCCGCAGATGAGTTTGAGCAGGCCTTTTTGCGCGAGCTGCTCGACGAGAATGCGGTACTTCGGCAACAGGCCGGCGTGGTGCACCCCGATGCCGTGGCGGAGCCAGCGGCGCATTTCCTTGCCGTAGGGGCTGTTGAAGCGGACGCCCTCTAGGGCATCCTGCAGCGCGGATTTTTCCTCCTTCGAACAGACATTCAGGCTCATCAACGCCTGGGCCGCTTCGCTGGCGGACCGCTGTGTGAAGTACACAAGGTAGACCGGCGCGCGTTTGAGGTTGAGCAATTCGGCGATGCGCTCGGTCAGCGGCGTCTCGCTGTATTCGAATTCCAAGGGCACGGGTCGGCGGTCGCTGCGGACCGTGAGACTCGGCGCGCCGGTAAGGCGGGTGAGCTCGCGTTCGAAGAATTCCGTGGCGCCGAGCGTCGCCGACATGAGCAGGAAACGCGACTGCGGCATCGTCAGCAGCGGCACCTGCCACGCGTAGCCGCGCTCGGCGTCCGAGTAGTAGTGGAACTCGTCCATGATGACCGCGCCGATGTCGCTGCGGTCGCCGCGGTGCAGCGCGAGGTTGGCGAGGATCTCGGCCGTGCAGCAGAGGACGGGGGCGCCGGGGTTTACCGAGGCGTCGCCGGTCATCATGCCGACATTTTCGGGCCCGAAGTCGCGGCAGAGGGACAGAAATTTTTCGTTCACCAGCGCCTTGATCGGGCAGGTGTAGACCGAGCGTTGGCCGGCGCAGAGGGCCTGGAAATGGAAAGCGGCGGCGACGAGGGATTTGCCGGAGCCGGTCGGGGTGTTGAGGACGACGTTCTTGCCGCCGAGCAATTCGAGAATCGCCTCTTCCTGCTCGGGATAGAGTTCCAGATTGCGGGCGGCGATGACCTCGAGGAACCGCGCGAGGACGGCGTCGGCGTCCGGCCGCGATCCGTCCGCGGCGAAGAAGGGCGCCAACGGGGCGGCGGAGGGAGCGGACGGCGACGGCGACATGCGGCCCCAAGGGCGCAGTGGCGGCGAAGGGAGTCAAACCCGCGTGCAGGGAGCGCGGGAATCCGGCGTCCCGGGCGACGGGACCGGGCGGACGGGAGGGTCGGCCTTACTTGCCTATATCGGCACGGCGGCGCTCAGGTTTAGGTTCAGCGGCACCGCTTCGGGGCCGATAAACGGGGAAACCGGCGTGCCGCCGGGTACCCCGCCATGGCCAACGTACTTCTCCTCGACGACAGCGACCTTGCCAGCCGCGCGCTGCGGGGGATTTTGGCCCGCGGAAACCACAACTGTTTTGTCGCCCCGAATTCTTCCGAGGCCTGGCGCATGCTGCGCGAGGGCGTCGTCTTCGATCTGGTGATCATGGAAATGCGGTTGCCGGAAAACGCGGGGCCGGCGTTCCTGCAGCGGCTGCGCGACGACTGCTTCTGGCGCGTGCTGCCGGTGCTCGTCTACACGCAGGACGACGATGCGCGGCACGTGAAGCGGGCGCTGGAGTTGAAGGTGCAAAACTACCTGCACAAACCCTACGACGCCCGCACGGTTTACGAGGAAGTCGCCAAGGCGCTGCAGAACCCGTGGCGCAATTTGCTGTTCGAGGAACCGAAGTCGTTCTGCCGGCTGGTGGGCATCACGGCGGAGCAGCTGGGGCAGCAGCGGCGGGAGGTCATGGTGGCCTATTCGGAGGCGGCGCAGCTTTACCCGACCTGGGCCCAGGCGCGGCAAAACAAGATCGTCTTCGCCAAGATCAACGAACTCGCGGACACGGCCGAGGCCGCCGGGGTCTGGGCGGGCGTCGACTACCTGCGCGACCTGCAGGCGCAGGCCCTGGCCGGCAACTGGAGCGTGTTCGCGCAAAGCGGCGAGGTGCTCGAGTTCGCGAGCCGGCTGATCTTCTGCCAGCTGAACCCGTCGTACACGCCGGATTGCCTCTGCACCGAGGCGCAGCTCGAGGAGGCGCGGGAGGCGCGCGAACGCGAGCGCTGGGCGCACGTCGATCTCTCCGCCGGCCCGGTGCTGGACCGCGCCGTGATCGAACAGCAGATCGCGGCGCTCGGCACCTGTCCCGTGATCGATACCGCGGCGGCTGCTTTTCAGATGATGGCCGACGGCAAGGCCACGAGCCTGAGCCCGGTCATGGACCTCGTCGCGAGCGATCCCGGGCTGTGCGCGCAGGTGCTCGTCGCCGCCGGCCACGTGAAGCACGACGAGATGACGGCGATCGAGGACGCCCGCGCGGCCGCGAGCCTGCTCGGGGAGATGCGGCTGCACCAACTGGCGAAATCGCTGCCGACCGCCCTGGAACGCCACCTGAACCTGCCGCCGCTCAACTGGGCCGGCTACTGGACGTTCCAGGTCGCGGTCGGACGCACGGCGCAGTTCATCTGTTCGTATCTGGAATTCGACTACCTGAAGGGCACGGCCTACACCGCCGGCCTCATCCACGACGTCGGCCGCCTTTTCCTCCTGCACCTGCACCCGTTCGGCCTGCAGGCGATGCTCCAGGAAGCGCGCCGGCTGAAGGTGCCGCTGTCGGAGATCGAACCGCGTTTCTTCGGCGGCACCAGTCGCGATCTCGGGGCGCATTTCGCCGCCTTCGCGGGGCTGCCGCCGGCCTATGCCGACGTGATCCGCTATATCGAGGCCCCCGAAACGGCGCCCGACCACCATGACTTGGTCGCGATCGTCTCGCTCGCGCGGCACATCTGCCTGCACGCGCACGTGGGCAACTCAGGGGAGGCGATCTCCACGGCCCATGTGTCCATCGCGAGCACGCGGGCCTGGACGGTGCTCGGGACGCGCACGTTCCCGAGCTTCGATCTGCGCAAGTTCGAGGTCCAGTCGCACGCGTTCTGCCTGACGCTCAAGAGCGAACTGAGCGGCCACACCGGCGACCGGCGGCCCTCCCACGCGCAGCGGGCGGCGGAACTCGTCTAGAGGGCCTTGTCGGTTTCCGTGCGGCGCTCGTTGCGCTCCGCCGCAGGCGGCGCCGCCGGGGTTTGGGCCGGAGCGGGTGCGGGGGCCGGCGCGGCGCGGAGCGAAGGATTCGCGGAGCGGGATGGCGACGCCGGCGAGTCCGCACGGGACGGACCCGGCAGGGACGCGGGTGCAGGTTGCGATCGAGGGAACGACCGCGGGGCCGAGGCCGCGGCCTCGGGCGCCGCCAGGGAGCGATGCGCCGGGGTCGGCGCCAGCGATTCCGGACCGGTCGCGGCTTGGACCCGCCGATCCGACCCGGAGCGGGAAAAGTCCCGGCGCGACGGAGTCGGCGCCGCGGGTTCGGTGGGGCCGGAGGCCGGGGCGGGCGTGAGAACCTGGCCCGTGCGGTTGCGGTTGGGCGGGGACGAAGGGGCCGCCGGCGGAGCGCTAGGCTCCGGAGCGGGCGAAAACTGCGGACGTGATTCCGGCCGAGTGGTCAGGGTGCGGCCCGGGCCATTGTCCCCGGCGCGGTAGTTCGACGGTTCGGGGCCGACCCGCTGCGTGTAGGTGGCGGAGCTTGGCCGGCTGGGCCGCGGGGGCGGGGTCCACGGGCGTACGCCGACCGGCAGCGCCGGTTGCGGTCCATGCACGGGCGCGATCGGCACGACGGGGCGGCGCCAATCGTGGCCGGTCCAGCGGCGGTGGCGGTTGCCGATCCAGACCTGGTGCCGGTTCCAATCGCAATCGGCGGCGAGCCAGGAGCCGACGCGGACGCCGGCGCCGAACGAGAAAACGGGAAACGCCCACGACGAGGCGCGGCCGTAGAAGAGGGCCTCGTGGTCGTAGCGCGGGACGAAGATGACGTCGGGTTGCGCGGGCACGATGCGGATGACCTGCGCCTCCGTGATCACGAGGGCCTGCGGGCTGTCGTTCAGTTTGCCCTCCGCCCGGGCGCGGGCGCGGAGGCGCTGGATCGCCTGCATGACCTCGGCGGGCTGCTCGATGAAGTTTTCGCCGACCTGCTTGGTCCAGGCGAGGTTCTCGTCGAGCCAGTACAGGACATCCGGATACGACGTGAGCGACTTGACGCTCTCGTCCCAGGCCCGGGCCTCGATCTGGGACCGGTCGTGCGGGGCGGCGCGGATTTGGCGGGCGGCGAGCACGAGGTCGGCGGGCGCGGTGGCCGCGGGAAGGATGAGGGCGATGAGCGCGTCGGGATACAGCGCGATCGGCGCGAGGAGCTGTTCCAGCTGGGCGGGCGTGAAGCGTTCGGCAGTGGCGGCGACCGGGGCGACGGGCCGGAGGGGCGGCTCGCCCGCCCGCAGGGGTGCGAGCACCGGGAGGACGGCGAGCAAACAGGCGGCGCGGAGGGTTTTCATGGGAGCAAAGGATCGGTCCCGGCGACAATCGCCGGAACCGGATCGCGGCGTCGGACGGGGCGCGGCCGCGCGGCATTCATTTGGTTCGCGAAATCCGGGCCGGGTTCCCGGCCGGCCCGGCGCGGTTCAGATCTGCGAGTAGGCCTTCGGGACCAGGAAACGCGCGGTGTTGCGCGAGGTGTTGTTGGCGTACTTGGGATCGTCCTTCATCTTCACCCAACGCGGATCGGGGCCGAATTTTTTCCAGGCGGCGAGGTGGGCGGCGAGGTCCGGGCCCGAAGTGAAATAGCGCAGGTGGGGCAGGTTCGGGCCGCTGAGGGCCTGGCCGAAAAACACCGGCGACATGCCGAGGTCGCGCATGACCTCGGTTTCGCCGTCGTCGAACATCGCCATCTTGTTCAGCGCGGCGGCCTCGCTGTGGCTCTCGTAATCGCGCATTTCGAAGACGCGCGTCGGCACCTTGGCCTTGGAGAACGCGGGTTGCTCGAGTTTCGGCATGCTCTTGAAGGCGCGGAGCAACCAGGAATCGACGCGCTCGAAGGCGGGCGCGGCTTTCGGTACGTCGAGGTAGGCGGCGCCGGCTTGGCGGACGGCGGCGTCGGCGTTCACCTCGGCGCTGACCGAGACATAAGCTTCGAGGGACGAGTAGGGGATGAGGACCCAGACGGGGGTGTCGGCCTTGGGTGCGGACGTGCCGGCGTTCTTGTTGACCTCGATTTCGGTGAAGACGCCAACCGGGCCGGCGCCGCGTTTGGCGAGGGCGGGGATGAGCGCCTTCTCGAGATAGCCGTCGAGGAGGCCGGGGTTGACCTCGGACTTGAGGCGCGCGGGCGTGCGGCCCTGGGGATCGGCCTTCAGCCAGTAGCAGCGCAGATCGTAGTATTCGCGCGCGGCGCCGGCGGCCGGGGCGGCGGCGCGGCTGCGGCCGGCGAAGGCGGCGGCGGCGGAGACGGCGAGGGACGTTTTGAGGAAGGTGCGGCGGGGGTGGTTCATAAAGAAGCGGTGGATCGGAAATGAGCCATGCTGCGTGCAAACGCCAGCGTCGGTTGCGCGGCGGCGAAAAAAGGTGTCGCGCGCGCCGGAGCCCGCGGTTTGCATCCGCGCGCGTTTCGTTTTCCACCCCTCGAAATTCCGTCACGACAATGTCCGCTTCCCTCTCGATCGCATTCATCGGCACCGGCGTCATGGGCCGCAGCATGGCCGGCCATCTCCAAAAGGCCGGGCACACCCTGCACGTCCACAACCGCACGCGCGAAAAAGCGCAGACGCTGGTCGACGCCGGGGCGACGTGGCACGATTCCGCGGGCGCGGCGGCGGCGCAGGCCGACGTCGTGGTCTCGATGCTCGGTTTCCCGACCGACGTCGAAACGTCGTACCTCGGCGCCGGCGGCATCGTGGCGCGGGCCAAACCCGGCGCGCTGCTGATCGACATGACGACGTCGAGCCCGGTGCTCGCGGGCAAGATCGCGGCCGCGGCCGCGGCGCGGGGCCTTGCGGCGCTGGATGCGCCGGTGTCCGGCGGCGATCTCGGCGCGAAGGAAGCGCGGCTGGTGATCATGGTCGGCGGCGACGCGGCGGCCTTCGCGCGGGCGAAGCCGCTGTTCGAGATCATGGGCAAGAACATCGCGCTGCACGGCGGGCCGGGTGCGGGACAATATTGCAAAATGGCGAACCAGATCGCGGTGGCGGTCGGCATGGTCGCCTGGGTCGAGGCATTGGCCTACGCGAAGAAGGCCGGCCTCGATCCCGCGGCCGTGCACGCGAGCATCAGCGGCGGCGCGGCCGGCAGCTGGGCGATGACGAATCTCGCGCCGCGCGCGCTCGGGGACAATTTCGCGCCGGGCTTCTACGTGAAGCACATCATCAAGGACATGAAGATCGCCCTCGACAGCGCGGCCGAGCTGAAGCTCGACCTGCCGGGCCTCGCGATCGCGAAATCGCTCTACGAAAAGGTCGCCGCCCGCGGCTGGGAAGATTGCGGCACGCAGGCGTTGTACCGGCTCTATGCCGCGCTTTGAGCGCGGCGGTTGAAAGTTGAAAGCTGAAGGTTGAAAGATTCTTCAGCGGCGCCCGGTTTCGCGGGCCGAGTCCCCATCTTTCAACGTTCAACCTTCACCCTTCAACTTCGCCCCCGACTTCGCTCCCATGAAACTTCCCCCCGATTTCCGCAAACGCGTGCTCGCGCGCGAATGGCTCGCCGGCACGTTCCTCAATCTCGGTTCGCCGATGACGGTCGAGATCGCGGGCCTCGCGGGTTTCGACTGGGTGCTGATCGACCATGAGCACGGGCCGGGCGGCGAGGACACGCTGCTGCACCAGCTGCACGCGGCCTCGGCGACGCCGACGTTTCCCGTGGTGCGCATCGCGCAAAACGAAACGCCGCGCTTCAAACGCGTGCTCGATATGGGCGCGCTCGGCGTGATGGTGCCGTACGTGAGCACGGCGGCGGAGGCGGCGGCGGCGGTGCAGGCGATGCGCTATCCGCCGCACGGCATCCGCGGCGTGGCGAAGTTCAACCGCGGCGCCGGCTTCGGCGGCGACTTCGAGGAGTACTATCTGCACGCGCACGAGCGGCTCGTGACCGTGATCCAGATCGAGACCGTCGAGGCCATCAAAAACATCGACGCCATCGCGGCCGTCGACGGCGCAGACGTGCTCTTCGTCGGGCCGACCGATTTGTCCTACAACATGGGCATCCGCGACCAATTGGAGAGCGCGACCTTCAAGGATGCGCTGCGCGCGGTGAGCGACGCGGCGAAGCGCCACGGCAAGGCCGCCGGCATCTTGGTGCACAACAACGGCCTCGTGCCGATGGTGCGCGAGCTCGGCTATACGTTCACGGCGCTGGGCAGCGACGGCGGTGCGGTCCGCGCCGGCCTGCTCGGATTCGTCGCCGCCCTCAAGGGCAAGTAATCCCGCCGCGGCCCGGCCCGCGGTCCCGTTTTTCCGCCATGCGAATCACCGAAATGCACATCACGCCGATCGCGCTCGGCGATCCGCCGCTGCTCAACGCCGCCGGCCTGCACGCCCCGTATTGCCTGCGGACGGTGGTCGAGCTCGTGACGGACAACGGCTTGACCGGCCTCGCCGAGGTGCCCGGCAGCGTCGCGGTCGACGCGGCCCTCGCGGCGGTGCGCGAGACCGTGATCGGAAGCGATCCGCTCAACTGGCAGGGCCTCCGGGCCAAGGTCGCGGCGCGTTGCTCGCCCGAGACTTCGGCGGCGCGCGGCGACAAACCCTGGGACGGCCGCACGCGCGTGCAGGTGTTCAGCGCGCTCGACGTGGCCTGCCTCGATTTGCAGGGCAAGGCCTACGGCCAGCCCGTGGCCAATTTGCTCGGCGGCATCGTGCGCGAGCGCGTGCCGTACTCGGCGTACCTGTTCTACAAATACGAAGGCGCCGGCGGCGAACTCGGCTTCGGCACGGATCCGGCTGCGACCGGCTGGGCGGCGGCGCGGCAAAAGGCGGCGCTGGATCCCGACGGCGTCGTCGCGCAGGCCGTGGCGATGGTCGAGGAGTTCGGTTTCGAATCAATCAAGCTGAAGGGCGGTTGCTTCCCGCCGGCCGAGGAAGTGGCGGCGATGAAGGCGTTGCACCGGCATTTCGGGCCGAAGGTGCCGCTGCGGCTCGATCCCAACGCGCTCTGGACCGTGGAAACTTCGATCGCGGCCGGCCGCGAACTCGAGGGCGTGCTCGAATACCTCGAGGATCCGTGCCGCACGCAGGAGGGCATGGCCAAAGTGCGGCAGGCGCTGAAGACGCCCCTCGCGACGAACATGTGCACGACGTCGTTCGACGACCTGCCGGGCAGCGTGCGGACGGGGTCCGAGGACATCATTTTGACCGACCACCATTATTGGGGCGGGCTGCATGCCTCGATGGAATTGGCCGCGCATTGCCGCGTCTTCGGCCGCGGCGTGTCGATGCATTCCAACAACCACGCGGGCATTTCGCTTGCGGCAATGACGCACCTCGGGGCGGCGATGCCGAACCTGAGCTACGCCCTCGACACGCACTATCCGTGGCAGTGGGAAGAGATCATTGTCGGCGGCCGGATGAAGATCGAAGGCGGCTGCGTGACGTTGCCGCAAGGGCCGGGCCTCGGCGTCGAGCTCGATCGCGCGGCGTTGGCGCGCGCGCATGCGGCGTACGTCCGCTGCGGGCTCAAGGAGCGCAACGACGAGATCGAGATGCAGAAGAAGGTGCCGGGTTGGAAATTCGCGGCGACGCGCTGGTGAAATTGCGTTGAGCGGACGCGCCGGCCCGGGGCAACGTGGGGGCATGACACCCCTTGTTTCCCGTTTGGCCGGCAAACACGCCCTCGTGACCGGCGCCGGTTCCGGCATCGGCCAGGCGATCGCGGTCCGGCTCGCGGCCGAAGGCGCGCACGTGACCGTGCTCGAACGCCAGGCCGAGGCCGGGGCGGCGACGGCGGAGACGATCCGCGCCGCGGGCGGGCAGGCGGCGGTGGTCGCGGCGGACGTCGGCGACACAGCGGCGATGCGCGCGGCGTTCGCGGGGTTGGCGCGGCTCGATATTCTGGTGAACAACGCGGGCATCGCGCACGTGGGCAACGTGCTCAACACCGCGCCCGAGGACCTCGACCGCATCTACGGCGTGAACGTGAAGGGCGTCTACCATGGGCTGCATTTCGGCGTGCCGCGGCTGCTCGAAGCGGGCGGCGGGGCGATCGTCAATCTGGCGTCGGTGGTTTCGAAGATCGCGCTGCCGGACCGTTTTGCCTACGGCATGAGCAAGGGCGCGGTGCTGACGATGACGCTGTCGGTGGCGCGCGACTTCATCGACCGCGGCATCCGTTGCAATTGCGTGTGCCCGGGCCGCGTGCACACGCCGTTCGTGGACGGATTCCTCGCGAAGAATTACCCGGGCAAGGAAAAGGAGATGTTCGCGAAACTGGCGGCGGCGCAGCCGATCGGCCGCATGGGCGAGCCGCCGGAGATCGCGGCGCTGGTGGCTTTTCTGTGTTCGCCGGAAGCCGCGTTCATCACGGGTTCGGCTTACGACATCGACGGCGGCGTGACGCTGCTGCGGTGAGGTGAGAGTTGAGAGATCGAGTCGAGGTCCGCGCGTCGGCGGGACGCGGCCGAGGAATCAAAAGTAGCTGAGCCAGGCGTCGCGGCGGCGGCGTTTGAGATCGGCGAACCAGCGGCAGGCGGGATAGAGCAGCACGACGACGGCGATCCAGACGAGGTAGGTCAGCGCGAGCGTGATGCCGGCGCCTTCGGGCGGCGTGCCGCGCACGATCGAGAACGTGACTTCGCCGTGGCGTATCCGGTGCACGATCCAGGCGAGGCCGTGGATCAGCGGAATGTGCAGGATATAGTAGAAGAACGGCACGCGCCCAAAGACGAGGGCGGGGCGGAGCCAGCGGGGCGTTTCCCGTTCCAGCAAGGCGAGGAGCAGGAGGCCGGGTCCGAGGGTCATGAGCAGGTAGCAAAGCGAGGGCGGGTACTTCGTGACGTTGAAGAACGAGATCGCCGTGCGCCAAAGCCCGGAGTGGCGCGTCCAAGGCTCGAGGTTGCCGTAGAGGTTGGAGAAACGCAGGACGAAGAATCCGACGATGAGGGCGGTGCCGGTGCGCAGGAGCCAACGGCGACGGACCGCGGCATCGAGGGTATAAAGGAGGCCGGCGCAATAGCCGGCGGACATCACGCCGAGCCAAGGCACGAGGGGATACATGACGAAGAACGAGAAGC
Source organism: Opitutaceae bacterium (assembly GCA_027482185.1). Classification (GTDB taxonomy): domain Bacteria; phylum Verrucomicrobiota; class Verrucomicrobiia; order Opitutales; family Opitutaceae; genus ER46. The sequence goes on from JAIXWF010000007.1 coordinate 18,930, forward strand.
TGCCGGCCGTGAGATTCCCTTGGACATGCAGCACCTGCCAGAGCCACGAGAGCGCGCCGAATGCCTCGGGTTTGACGCCGTCGAACGCGTTGTGGCCGAGGATCAGCAGCAGACTGAAGACGGCGACGGTGCGGAGGGAACAATGGATCAATCCGGCCAACGCGATCATCGACCAGCCGAGGGACCAGAGCGTGGCGAAGAAGTAGACCCGCGGGTTGAAGTGGAAATCCCAGCCGAACCAGAGCAGCAGCGTCAGTTCGAGACCGATGAGCCAAAGCCCGCGGGTGACGAGGAACCAAGACAGGTCGCGCTTGGATTTGCCGCGCATGACGGCGAGGAACACGCCCGTGCCGGCGAGAAACGAGAAGATGGGCGCGCAGTAGTGCGTGATCCAGCGCGTGAAGAAAAACGCGGGCGTCGACTTGAGCGCGTCCGTGGGATCGATGCCTTGCAGCGTCAGGTCGTGGAAAAAGTCCCGCGTATGGTCGAGGGCCATGACGACCATGATGATCCCGCGGAGCAGATCGATCGACTCGAGGCGTGGCGGAGAGGCCGGGGGCGAAGGCGGCGGGGACATCGGCGGCGTTGGCGATGGGGTACAGCGCGGGCGGAAGCCAGATTCAATTTCGGAGATGATGGGGCGCTGTCGGGTGTAGCCGGCAGCGAGTGAATGGGGGAAATGGAAAAGAGAACGACCGGAGGACCGAATCGTCGCGACGTTGTCCGTGGACTGAGGCAACGCCGCCGGCGCGGGTTTCGCCGGCGGGAGGAGGGCAAGTGCGCGGGTGGCGCGGATGGGACATGGAGTAGGCCTGCCGAACGGAAGGTGGGATCGGAGAACGGCAGCATGCGGCCGGATTGATCGAGGTTTGAACTTTCGAAGATAGGTTCTGGAATTGAAAACGCGGGGTGAAAGCCGGGGGCGGCAGCGATTCCGGCGACGTGCATTTTCGGCATGGGAACGGCATGAGGGGCGCCACAAGTAGTTTGTTTGTCCGGGGCGTTTTCCCCGGGACGCTTTCCGGGCGCAGTCGTGCTTGATGCCAAGTTCCGCCGGCGCCGAGACGTTGAGTGCGGTGCTCGATTGGGCAGGCCGGCGGCGATCCGGAGCAAATGCCAGGGGATCCGCGAACCGTGCGCAGGCGCGCCTGCTCCTAGGAGGACGGCCGCTGGAGACGCGATCAGGGCACCTCGTAAATTTCCACGAGCGCGACGCCGGTAGTGTCGCCGTTGCCGACGATCTGCGCAGTGTAAGTGCCGGGGAGAAGAGTCGCGACGATTGCGGCGTCGCCCGAGTTCTCGGCGAGGGCAAACGCGCCGGTTTGGCGAAAGGCGTCCGACAGTGCGGAGGAACCGCCCCAGTTGTCGTTTTCCGCCCGCAGACTGGCGTTCTCGAACAGCCGCAGTCGCGGATCGGAGAGTGCTCCGTTGACGCCGAAGGCGGCAAGAGTCGGCCCGATGGCGCGCACCAGGATCCGTTTCGGCACATCGCCGACGATCGCGAAGCCCGCGACCAACAGGTTGCCTCCGGTTCCAACTGCACTGCGGGCCGAAACGTTGGCGAACCGCGTCGCGGGCAAGCCGGGGTCGATGTCGTAGGCTTCGAGAAGCACTATCCCTTCCGTCGCCGCGGCCCCCGTCACTGTCGCCGTATAGCTGCCGCTTTGGAGGGAAGTGCTCAGGGCGGCGTCCTTGGAGTCGTGCGGCAGCGCGAAGGCGCCCGCCTCGCGGGCTGCCGCTTCGAGCGCGGGCAGGCCGCCCCAGTCCTCGTTTTCGGCCAGTTGGCGTCCGGTTGCGGTGTATAACTTGAGCGAAGGATCAGCGAGCGCACCCGAGACTCCAAAGCTGGCCAGCGTTGGTCCGACTGCGCGAAGCAGCAGCCGTTTGGGGCCGTTGCCCGTGGCGGAGAATCCGACAATCAACGTCCGGTCTCCGGCTCCGGCGGCGCTGCGAACGGAGAGATTGGCAAGGCGCGAGGGGTTCAGGAAACTGAAGTTCAGAATCTGTCGGGCGGATCCAAGCAGATTGCTGGCGGTGATGGTCACAGAGTAGGTTCCTTTCTGGGCGGGAACCCCGGAAATCACCCCGGTTGTCCGATCGAACGCCAAGCCGGGGACCGAGCCCGCTACGGCAAGGGCTGAGGCATAATTCTCGACCAAGATCTGATGGCGAAACGAGGTCCCGACGACCGCCGAGACGGCAGAGCTGCTGGTGATGGAAGGAGGGCTGGTCGGAAGGGCAAAAACCGCTCCGCGATCGGCGGTGCCGCCCGCCCGAGTTACACCGAACAAACGGCCATCGCCACCTTGGATGACGCCGCAGACCGAACTGTTGCCGTCTGCGTCCAGACTGCCGAACTGATGGTTGACAAGAAATCCGCCGCCCTCGGGCCGGATCGAGAAAACGTTGCCGCGGATCGTGCGCAAACCTCCCGAGTGGGTGGTTCCGTACAATCTACCATCCCGGGCCAGAATCAGTTCGCAGATTGGCCCGCTGCCCTCCTCGGCGGGATTGAAAGTGTGATGGAGGGTGAAGCCGCTGCCGTCCGGGCGGAGCGAGAAAACCGCTCCGCCGGTGCCTGGGTCGGATCTGGAGGCGGTTCCGAACAGTCTCCCGTCTGGGAGTTGGATCAGGCTCTTTTGCGGCAGAGATGTGGTGGAGTCGCCCAGAAAAGCATGCAGGGTGGCAAAGCCCGTACCATCCGGGTTGAGCGTGTAGATCGATCCCATGCCGGGATAGAATGTAACACCGTTGATAACGACCGTTCCCGACTGCATCGTGGTTCCATAGAGCCTGCCGTCCCGGCCGAAAATCAGACCGCTTTTGGGGTACCAGCCTTCGTTTTCCATGAACCGGTGGAGAATGCCGTAGCCCGATCCGTCGGGACCAATCCGATAGACCGTTCCGAATCTGCCCGCGACCAAGGGCGCTCCGCCGCCGGCGCGCGTCGTGCCATAGAGTAGGCCATCGCTGCCCTGCACCGGCGCAGCCGTCGGCTCGGCGCCGTCGAAAGGCGCATCGCCGAAGTGCCGAAGCACGGAGTAGCCGGAGCCGTCCGCGTTGAGCACGTAGAGCACTCCCCGACCGAAATTCCCTCCGGCGTTTGCGGTTCCGCACAGTCGTCCGTCCCGCAGAAGGATCACGCCGGCTTCGGGCGAAGCGCCGTCGAACGGCCGATCGCCGAAGTGGTGGAGCGTGGCGTAGCCTGTGCCGTCGGTTTCGAGGGAGAAGACGGTGCCTTTGCCGTAACGGCCTCCTTCCAGAGTTGTGCCGTAGAGCCTATTGCCGGGGCCGAAGATGAGTCGCGCTTGCGGGGATGATCCGATTTCGGACGAAGTTCCGAAACTGAAGAGGGTCGTTCGACCTTCGGGTTGCGCGAACGCCAGTCCCGCTGCCGCGGCAACGGCCGCAAACCCACCGCACATTTTCGAATCATTGGGCGTGAATCGGCAAGGTTCCGGCGCGAAGACGAAGGGCCAAGCGGCGCGGAAGAATCGTGGAATTTGCATAGGGCATGAAGCGTCGGCGGCAACCGGCACGGCTAACGATTGTCGCCGACTTCGTAGATCTCAGCGAGAGCAACGCCGGCTGATCCGTTGACTCCGCTGATCTGCGCCGTGTAGGTCCCCGGGGGCAGCGTCACGACGAGGGCGGAGTCCTTGGCGGGAAGAGTCAAAGGGAATGCTCCCACGCGGCTGGCGGCCTGTGCGGCAAGCGCGGTCGTGAACCAATTGTCGTTCTCGTAGATCAAAGTTGCGCCGCTGTAGAGACGCAGAATCGGATCCTCAAGGGCGCCCGTCACACCGAATCGGGCAAGACTTGGCCCGATGGCCCGGATAAGCACGGTTTTGCGCATTTCTCCGGCAATCACGATACCGGCAACAAGGAGATTCTCTCCGGCGCCGACCCAACCGCGCGTTGAGATATTGGCCAGCCGCGGCGAACCGCCACCGCCGGCGTCGTAGATTTCCAGCAATACGACGCCTTCGGCCTGGGGGGCGGAGTTCCCCGCTTTCACCTGGGCGCTGTAGGCTCCGGGAGAGAGAGTTTGCACCAGCGCGGCGTCCCGGCTTCCGGCCGGAAACGCAAAGGCCCCGACCCGGGTGGCAGCCTGGGAACTGCCGGCAGCGGCGCCCCAATCGTCATTCTCAGCGATGCGCGTCGACTGGCGGAACAGTTCCAAGCGGCTGTCGGGGTGGGCACCGCGCACGCCCAGCGCCGCCAAGGCGGGTCCGGCCGCACGGATCAGCACGTTTTGGGCGGATTCGCCGACAATGACGAAGCCGGCAATCAGGGTGTCGTCGCCGCCGCGGGCAAAGCCGCGGGTCGCTATGTTGGCAAAGCGATTCGACATTGGCCCCGCGATGCGCCGGCCCGAAAAAGCCAGCATGTTCCCGAGCGGGCCCAAGGCGGTTCCCGCGAATGTGCCGGTCGTCGGGCTGAACCGGATCTTTGGTGCGGCCTCCGCCGGCACGATGAAACTGATACGGAATGCACCGTCGGAACCGAGGGATCCCGTTTGATGTTCGAGTGCGTTGGTTGAACCCTGGGCCCAGATGTACATCAACAGGACCTGTCCGCTGGCATTGACGATCGCTTCGACCGACCCGGATCTCGGCGGGTCCAGCGGGGCCTTCCAGTAGCCGACGTAGTCCGCGAATTCCCCTTGCGCGCTGGAGAGAGGGAAGAGCGATTCGGCGGTGTTTTCCTCCGCATACTGGATGGAATCCGAGCGCACGAAGCCTGCGCCTCGTATGCGCTGCGGGGGATTCACATTTCGGCGCGGCACGCTGTAGTCGAAGGTCCCGTCGGGCCGGACGGCGACGTCGGACACGGAGTGTCTGTTGTCGGTGGCGGAGTTGTTCGCAATCAGAGCCGCCAGCTTCCCGTCGGTCCCGATGTAGATCGCACCGCTTCCGGAGCCGGCAGCCCGGAAGTAGACCCCCGGAAGGTGCGGCGGACGGATCGAAACGGCGACAACCTCGCTGTTGGTGCTGCCCTGGCTGTTGGTGGCGACGATCGCATAGGTGCCCGCGTCGGACGAGCGGATGCCGGAGATGGTCCCGAGAGCGTTGGCCGTTTGGCTGCCGATCCGGCGCGAAACCGAGAACCTTCCGTCCGAATTCGGAAAGACCGGCACGGTCGAAATCGGGATCCCGTTCCACAGCCAGACGACCTGGGCGGGTGAATTGCTGATGCCCTCAAAGACGAGGTCGACGGCATCGCCCGGGGTCGCTGAGATCTGACTGCGAGCAACCGGGGCAAGAATCGGTTTGGCGGGCACGGTTCCGGTGACGGCTACGGTGACGGTCTCCGTCCGAATCGAGCCCAACGGATTCGTGACGATCGCGTGGTAGATGCCGGCGTCGAGGGCAGTCGGAGACGGGATCGACAGGGTGGGCCCGCTTCCTCCCGGAACCGGCGTGCCGTTGCGCAGCCACAGGACCGAGGGCGCGGGATTTCCCGCGACCACCACGGAAAGCGACGCCGGAGTTCCTGCGGCGAACGTGACCGACCGCGCCGCGGGCTGCTGCAGCACGAGAGGAGCGAACGACAGAGGTGGGCCGGACACGGTCAGCACCGCTTCGGTGCCGGCGGTGACGGGGCCGCCGGCCGGGCCCGCGTCTACGCGGTAGCGGCCGGCGTCGGACGCGGAAACGTCGACGAGGAATAGAGTCCGGGAATTGGCCCCGCTCACGGGGGTGCCGTCTTTGTACCACTGGTACATCCCATCGACGGCGCCCTCCGCATCGGCGGCGAGAGTGACGCAGGCGCCGGGCTGGACGGTCCGGCTATGGGGCTGCACCAGAAACACCGGAGCAGCGGTCGCCGGCCCGACAAGAGTTACCTCCCCCTCGTCGCTTGCCAAGGTTTGGCCAGAGGCCGTTATGGCGACGAGGGAGTAGCGTCCGGCCAAGGCCGGAGTATAGGGACCGACGGAGAGAACGAAGTTCGTGGCGCCGGGAATGTCGATACCGTTGCGGCGCCACTGATAGCGGATCGAAGCCATGTTCTGCTCGGACAGCCGGGCAGCCAGCGTGTTGATTTGGCCCAGCCGTAATCCGAGGTTGCGCGGGTGTTCCTTGAAATAGGGCGCTCCCGTGGAGTTCGCGGCAGTGACACGCATCGTGCGCGACACGATCCGGCCGGCATGATTGCTGACTTCCAGAAAGTACTCGCCTGCCGGGCCTCCGGGAAGCCCGCCCAGGCTCAGGCCGCCGTCGGTCAGATGAGTGGTGCGGCTTTCCGACTGGATTTCGATCCCGTTGCGGAACCACCGATAGGTGTAGGGGGGGCTGCCGGTAACAAACACGCTCAGGGCGGTTGCATCGGGACCGCTCAGGTTGCCGCTCTGGGCGACAAAAACCGGCGCTTGAGCCGGTCGCACAACGACCGGGATCGGGCGGCTTTGGAACGTGCCGTCCGGCGTTGTCGCCTCGACAACGTAGGTTCCGGTGTCCGCGGCGGACAAGGCCGTGAACCGGAGCGCCGCAACCGTTCCGAACGGCCCGACTTCTTCGTCCATTTGGGCCACTTCATTGCCGTCGCGGCGCCACCGAAACCGGATGGGCCCGCGGCCTTCGAACAAGGCTTCCAGCCGGAAATCGCTCCCGACATCCGATGCACCCAATTGGGTCGTGCTCCGGAATCCGGAGACCTGTGCCTTCGCGCCGACGAAGGTCGCAAAAAACAGAACGAGGTTGGCTGCGAGGGAAGCCAAGTGAAGCATCGATTTCAAGCGGGTGCCATTCAACCGCCTCGGGTTCGTGCTCCAAGCACTTTGCCAGTCATTTTCGCCCTCGGCAGGTGTGCCGTTCGTGGGACCGGGGCGGCAAGGTGCTTCGATGTGTGCCGGGAAACGACGGATCGGGTCCGTGAAGGATGGGCTTGGAATTGGCGCGAAGGGATTCGGCGTTGGCCCGGTTGCCGGAACGTCGGCTCAAGGATCAAATTGCCGGGGGAGGAGCAGCGTGGCGCCGTTTGCTTGTTTCCGATCCGGGGGCGGTTTCGACGGACCAACTAACCTGACTGCGAACGGCCGAGAAAGCCTTCATCCTATCCCCACACATGGATATGACAGTCGTGGCGCGGCCGGACCTCGAAGTTCAGCAGGCTGCGCCGAGAACCATGGGAGTGGATATCTCCGCCCGGCATTGTCCGGTGGAGCCGAGCTTGGTTTTCACGGAGTACCACACGAGCCGGCGGGTGTTCGCTCCGCATTCGCATGCGGGTATTGCGGTGGTGACGAATGTGTTTCCGGGCCGCGCGCAGGGCTTCGGCAAACGGGACAGCTTGGGCGACCGCAGCCAAATCGGGCCCGGCGGGCTGCATGTCACGTGGGCGGGCCGCGGGATTTTCGACGACGAATTTCCCCGCGTGCCTGGGATCGACGCGCACGGCCTCCAGATCTGGATCCCCCGGCAGGGCGACCCTTGGGCGAGCCCCGCGGCATTCCTCGCCGGCGCAAACGGAATCGACGAAGTGACTACGTCCGATTTCAAAGTCGCCATGGTGCCCGGCGAATTCGGCGAGAAACAGGCAGTGCCCCCATTTTGAGGGACCTCGATTTGCTTCATGTTTTCCTGCGTCCGGGCAAGGCGATCGAGATTCCCGCGCGGAAATGGCGTTCGTCTGCGGCCTGCGCGGGATCGGATCGGCCGGGGCGAAGGCGCAGGCGCTCGTCGACTTCAGCCCGCCCGGGAGCCGCGGCAGGCTCGCGGCCGGCGCCGCAGGTTTCGAATTCGTGTTCTCCTCCCCCGTGCCGCTCCGCGAGCCCGTGGTCTGCGGCGGGCCCTTCGTGATGCCCGCCGCCGAGCAACTGCGTACCACGTGGCAGCGGTCGGCGAACGGTGAAATGGGCCGGCTGGATCCGGCCATGTCCCGAGCCGGGATCTTGCCCTTGGGAGTCGAAAGCCGAGGGTTGGGAGATCGATCCGTCGAAGTCCGGAAACTTTTGCCGCAGCCAGCAACCAGAGAAACCGAACGGATTTGGTCCCGACCCTCAACCGAGCTGTCTCAACTGCACGAGTTCGGCTAAGGCTGCGGCGGTGGGGACGAACGCGAGCGGACAAAGGTCGCCACCAGCGTGATCGCGACGAGCGGCAGCACGAAGCTCAGCATCGCACCGGAGAAGACCGGCAGCGCGTCGTGCTGCTGTGCCGCAAGGATCAGGTAGGCCACGTAGGCGGCGTAGCCGCCGAGGAAGAGGCCGCCTTCCCAGCGCGCGATCTCGCGGCCGCTGATGAAAACCGGCAGGCAGGCCAGGGCCACCGCGATCATCACCCACATGTCGAAGGCGAGCAGCGACGGGGCCATGACCAGCCCGTGGTTGCCCGACACGAGACCCGACAGGCCGAGGCAGCCGAGAATATTGAAGGTATTGCTGCCGACCACATTCCCGACCGCGATGTCGCGCTCGCCCTTGAGCGCGGCGGTGATGCTGGTCGCGACCTCGGGCATGCTCGTGCCCGCGGCGACGATCGTCAGGCCGATGACGAGATCGCTGACGCCCATCGCTTTGGCGAAGGACACGGCGGCGTCGACGAGCAGCTCCGAGCCGACCACCAGCGCGGCCAAGCCGCCGCCGATGAGCAGCAGTTGCGCGACAAGTTTGTCGTCCCACGCGCCGGGAGCGGCGGGTTTCACTTCGGCGGCGTACTCGTCCCGGGCGGCCTGTGTCTCGCGGCGCGACTGCACGACCAAAAAGACCGTGTAGGCGACCAGCAGCGCGAAGAGCAGGGCGCCGTCGAGCAGCGACAGCTTGCCGTCGAACCCGAGCGCGAGCAGCAGCAGGCTGGCTCCGAGCATGATCGGCACTTCCTGGCGGATGAGCTGGATGTTCACCACCAGCGGCGTGATGAGGGCGCTCGCGCCCAGAATGAACAGGACGTTGAAGATATTGCTGCCGACCACATTGCCGATGGCGATATCGGTGCGGCCGTCGAGGACGGCCCCGACGCTGACGGCGACCTCGGGGGCGCTGGTGCCGAAGGCCACGATGGTGAGGCCGACGACGAGCGGGCTGATGCCGAAGGCCAGGGCGAGTTTGGACGCGCCGCGCACGAGGGCGTTGGCGCCGGCGACGAGCAGCACGAGGCCGCCGACGAACATGAGCGCGTTGTTCATGGGGAAGTTGCCGGCGCGGTCGGCCCGGCGAGGTGCCCGAGGTTGGAAAGAGGGAAGTTCAAGGCGGAGGCGGGAGGGAGGCGTGAGGGCAGGCGGAGAGGGCGTCAATGGGATCGGACTTCGCGCGGGCGCAACTCGCAAGGCGCGTCTTGCGCCGGGCCGAACGCGACGCTTGGCGGGGGAGCACACGCCGGTTGCAGGCACAAAAAAGCCGGCCCGAAGAAAGGGCCGGCTTGGCGTTGGAAAAACGGAATTGCTTCAGCGCAATTTCGAGAACGTCGATTGCAGGAGCGCGAGGTCCGCGGCGCCCTTGGTTTTCTCGCGGGCCTTGGCGGAAACCTCGGCTTCGAGGGCGTTCTTGGTTTTGCGGGCTTTGTTTTCGTAGAAAACGCCGAAGGCGCCGGGCCAGGCTTGGCCGGCGAGCTTGAAGGCGGCGACTTCGTCCGCGGGATCGTGGCGCGCGGCGTCCTCGGGGGAGCCGTCGTTTTTCTTTTCCTCGATCAGCGTGAACGTGCCGCCCTTGCGCGGGACGGCGGCGTCGAAGGCACCCTCGAAGAACTCGACGCATTCGGACAGGATCTCGACGACGGAGAAGCCCGGGTGTTTCGCGGCGCGCAGCATCATTTCGGTCATGTGGTTGACCTGGGTGGCGTGGCTGCGGGCGACGAAGGTGGCGCCGCTGTTGAGCAGCGTGCGCATCGGGTTGATCGGCTGGTCGAAGGCGCCCCAGGGGTCGGTCTTCGATTTGAAACCGATCGGCGAGGTGGGCGAGGTCTGCTTCTTGGTCAGACCGTAGACGGAGTTGTCCATGATCACGTACGTCAGGTTGACGTTCTTGCGGGCCGTGTGGACGAGGTGGTTGCCGCCGATGGAGAAACCGTCGCCGTCGCCGCCGAAGACGAAGACGTGGAGGTCGTCGTTGCCGAGGCTGATGCCGGCGGCGAAGGGCAGGGCGCGGCCGTGGATGAAGTGGCCGCCGTGGGTGTTGACGAAGTACGGGAAACGCGACGAGCAGCCGATGCCGGCGAAGGTCACGATCTTCTCGTGCGGGTAATTCAGTTTCTCGAGGACGCGGTAGAACGAGGCGAGGACGGCGAAGTCGCCGCAGCCGGGGCACCAGGTGGGGTGGTCGGCGGTGAGGACTTTCTTGGTCAGCGGCGCGCCCGGGGCGGGCGGCGTGGCGACGGCAGGAGCGGAAGACATTTGAAGAAGGAGATTGGGGGTTGGGGGGATGGGGATCAGCCGCGGGCGAGGGCGCTCGACCGGGCGGTGCCGACCGTGGCCTCGAGGGCGGTGCTTTCGATGTGTTTGGCGACGCCGGCGACGATTTCGCTCACCTTGAAGGTGAGGCCGTCGGTCTTGGTGACGCTGACGATGTGCGGCATCGCGCAGCGCGCGCGGAGCATCATCGTGAACTGGCCGAAGCCGTAGACGCCCTCGTCGTTGAGTTCGGCGACGACGACCTTGTGGTAGCGCGCGAACGTTTGCTCGAGGCCGTGGGGCAACGGATGCACGTGGCGCACGTGGAGGTGGCCGGCCTTGACGCCGGCGGCGCGGATGCGGACGAGGGCCTCGCGGGCGGGGCCCCAGTTGGAACCCCAGGTGACGAGGAGGACTTCGCCGGCGCTGTCGCCGGTGAGTTCGGGCGCGGGCAGGGTGGCGGCGAGGGCTTTGATCTTTTCGCGGCGCTTCGCGTTCATCTGCGCGTGCAGCTTGGGGCTGCCGGTCGGGTGGCCCATCTCGTCGTGCTCGAGGCCGGTGACGACCGGGTATTTGCCGGAGGCAACGCGGGAGCCGGCGGGGGCGTGGCGCGTGACGGCGTCGAGCGGGTACGGTTTGAAATCGGCGGGGCGCTCGGCGAGGTCGGGCTTCGGATCGACCATGAGTTTCGGCAGGTCGGGTTCGTCGAAGGCCTCGATGCGCGAGGACAGACCTTGGTCGGTGAGGATGAGGACGGGCGTCGAGTAGGCGCGGGCGATGCGCGCGGCCTCGATCGCGATGTAGAAGCAATCCTCGACGTTCTTCGGGGCGAGGACGACGCGGGGCGTGTCGCCGTGGCTGCCGTAGATCGCCTGCATGAGGTCGCTTTGCTCGACGTTGGTCGGCATGCCGGTGGAGGGACCGCCGCGCTGCACGTTGACGACGATGATCGGCATTTCGGCCATGGTGGCCCAGCCGAGGGCTTCCATCTTGAGGGAGAGGCCCGGGCCGGCGCTGCCGGTGATGGCGAGTTGGCCGGTGTAGGAGAAACCGAGGGCGGTGGAGACGGCGGCGATCTCGTCCTCGCACTGCAGGAACATGCCGCCGTACTTCGGCAATTCGCTGCGGAGGATTTCCATGATCGAGGACCACGGCGTGATCGGGTAACCGGCGCCGTGGCGCACGCCGCCGGCGATCAGGCCGTAGGCCATGGCGGTGTTGCCGTCGAGGGTGACCTGCGGGCGCGGCGAGGGCGCGGGCGCCTGGCCGTGCTGGTCGACGGCCTCGAAGCGGTAGAAGAGATCGCGCAGATTGTTCTGGGGCCACGCGTAGCCGGCATCGAAGGCGAGCATGGCGTTGCGGACGATGTCCTCGTTCTTGCCGCCGAAGCGTTCCTTGATGAGCGCGGCGAGTTTCGGGACCTCGAGATCGAAGATGCGGGCGAGGAGGCCGAGGACGTAGATGTTTTTGCCCTTGTCCTTGGAGGTGCCGCCGACGGCCTCGACGGTGCCGGTGGTGATCGGCACGGCGACGTTGGTGAAGCGGTTGTCCTCGGCGTTGGGTTTGACGTGGTCCGAGTCGTAGATGAGCACGCCGCCCGGCCGCAGGGAGCCGATGTGGGCCTCGTAGCTGTGTTGGTAAAACGCGACCAGCATGTCGGCGCGGTCGCCGGCGGACAAAATGTCGCCGGTGCCCATGCGGACCTGGAAGATCGACGGACCGCCGGAGATGGTCGACGGGATCGTCATGTAGGTCATGACGTCCTGATCGCTGCGACCGGCCAGGCGGGCCAGGAAGCCGCCGATGGATTGGATGCCGTCCTGGGAGTTTCCGGCGAGCCGGATAACGACATCGTTAATGGAGCGAGCGGACGCCGGAGCAGCGCCACCCGGGGTTTCGGGGGAGTTTGGGCTGACCATGATAGGGGTTGGAAAAACGCTGCGCGGCCGCAGAGCCGGAGTCAACGGGGGCGCGCGTCCATCGCCGGGGGATTAGCGTCCAGTCCGGCCGGGACTGGCAGGCAGAAGGCGCGGTAATGCGCGGGGCGCCGGCGCCGTGCGGCAACGTATCGGAAAAAAAGGACGCGCGCCCGCGGCGGATCCGCGCGGGAAAATGCCGTGGGCCATGGAGGACACGGAGGCGAACGGGAGGAGCACCGAGGGCGATGGGAATTCGGGATCGCTCGCGGGTTTCGATCCCGAAGCGGGCGGCAAACCCGAGCCACGATCCGGCCATGCGGACTCGCTGATCCAGACCAACCGCGGAATCCGGATTCAGCCGACGAAGTGCACGCAGACGCAGGCGGAGACGGCGGCCGTGTGCGGCGTCGCGGCGAGGCGGCCGGTGGCGGCGTCGACCGAGAAAACGGTGACGACCGGCGTGTCCTGGTGGCCGCAGACGAGCCAGCGGCCGTCGGGGGAGAGGGCGAAGTTGCGCGGGCTGACGCCGCCGGAGGGCACGATTTCCACGAGCGTGAGCCGGCCGGAATCCGGCGCGATCGCGAAGACCGCAAGGCTGTCGTGGGTGCGGTTGGAAGCGTAGAGGAAACGGCCGTTGGGATGGACGCGGACCTCGGCGTTCCACTTCAGGCCCGCGAAATCGGCGGGGAGGGTGGAGATCGTTTGTTTGGCCGTGAGCGCGCCGGTGGCGGCGTCGTAGTCGAAGACCGTGACGCTGCCGCCCATTTCGTTGATCACGTACGCGTGGCGGCCGTCGCGGCCGAACTTGAAATGGCGCGGGCCGGCCCCGGGCGGCGTCATCACGAAGGGCCGGGCTGCGGGGGTGAGCCGGGCGTGGGCGGCGTCGAGCGCGTAACTGAAGACTTTGTCGAGGCCGAGGTCGGCCACGATGACGAAACGGTTGTCCGGCGAGACGGTGACGGAGTGGACGTACGGTTTGTTCTGCCGCTTCGGATCCGGGCCGGAGCCTTCGTGCCGGATGATTTGCGGTTCGCCGAGGCTGCCGTCGGGGCGGATGGCCAGCGCGGCGACGAAGCCGTCGCGGTAATTGGCGGCGACCAAGGTGCGGCCGGTGGCGTCGACGGCGAGATGGCTGGGCGGGTTGACGCCGGGCACGACGGGCACGTTGCCAGCGAGCGGTGTGAGGCGGCCGGTGCCCGGATCGACGGCGAAGCCGAGGGCTTGCGTCGGCGCACCGTGGATCGCGTAGAGAAAACGGCCGTCGGGCGTGACCGTAACCCAGGCGGGATCGACGGCCTCGGCGACGAGTTCGGGCGTGCCGAGGGCGCCGGTCGCGGCGTCGAGGCGGACGAGATAAATGCCCCGGCTCGGGCCGGTGCGGGTGTAGGTGCCGAGGTAGATCGGGAAGGTGGCGGCCATGGGAATCGGGAAAGCGGATACGGCGCGGCCGCTCATCCCTGGGGCGGGAACGGGGAGGCGGAGTGGCCCGGGGCGGGAGCGGCCGGCTGGGGCACGGGCTCGCCGGCGAGGGCGGATTTGAAGTGCCGGCGGCACATCGCGACGTAGCGGTCGTTGCCGCCGATCTCGACCTGGGCGCCTTCGCGCACGCCGCGGCCGCGGGCGTCGACGCGCAGGTTCATGGTGGCCTTGCGGCCGCAGTGGCAGATCGTCTTGAGCTCGGTGAGGTCGTCGGCGATGCCGAGCAAGGTGGCGCTGCCGGGGAAGAGTTTGCCCTGGAAATCAGTGCGCAGGCCGTAGCAGAGGACGGGAATGTCGAGGCCGTCGGCGACGTCGCTCAATTGCCACACCTGCTCGGGGGAAAGGAACTGGACCTCGTCGACGAGCACGCAGGCGACGGCGGCGGCGGCGTGTTCCTGGCGGATGCGGTTGAGGAGATTGTCGCCGGCGCCGACGGAGATCGCGCCGGAGCGCAGGCCGATGCGCGATTCGATGCGGCCGGTGCCGTAGCGCGTGTCGATGGCGGGGGTGAAGAGGAGAGTGCGCAGGCCGCGTTCGCGGTAGTTGTAGCTCGATTGGAGCAGGACGGTGCTTTTGCCCGCGTTCATCGCGGCGTAGTAGAAATAGACCTTGGCCATGGGCGGCAGGCACGATGGGGCCCGGGGACGAAAATCCAAACCCGGAGTTGCGGCGCGCGCGGCGCCTTCGCACTTGCGCTTCGGACGACCCCGCGAAACGTCAAAGCCATGAAGATGCTCCGTGGCCCGGTAATGGCGGCGTTGGCGATGGCGGCGACGTGGCTGCCGGCCCAGACCCCGAAGGCGGCGCCCGCGCCCGCCGTGCCGGCGGAAGCGCCGGCGCGCCGCTCCGAGTGGAACGGCTACGAGCGCATCGATTTCACCCTGGCCGGCCGGCCGTGCATCCTCGTGCTGCCGAAGACTCCGGCGCCCGGCAAACCGTGGATCTGGCGCACGGAGTTTTTCGGCCACGAACCGCAGGTCGACCTCGCGCTCCTGGAGCGCGGCTGGTTCGTCGCCTACATGGACGCGAAGAACATGTACGGTTCGCGGAAGGCGATGGCGCTGTTCGGCGAGTTCTACGCGCACCTCGTGACGCAGGCCGGGTTGTCGACCAAGGTCGTGCTCGAAGGCTTCAGCCGCGGCGGGTTGTATGCGTTCAGCTTTGCCGCCACGCACCCGACGCGCGTCGCGGCCCTTTATCTTGACGCGCCCGTGCTCGACATCCGCAGCTGGCCGGGGCGCAACCGCGCGTCGAAGGAATGGGCGGAGTGCCTCGAAGCCTACGGGTTGACCGAGCAGACGCTGCCGGCGTTCCGCGGTAACCCGCTCGATCGGATCGGCGCCGTGGCGGGCCGCAAAATCCCGATCATCGCGGTGTGCGGCGACGCGGACGAGGTGGTGCCGTTCGCGGAGAATACGGGAATTCTCGAAAAGAAATACCGCGAGGCCGGCGCGCCGATCGAAGTGATTCTCAAGCCCGGCGTCGGGCACCATCCGCACAGCCTCAAGGATCCGATGCCGGTGGTGAACTTCCTCCTGCAGAACGCGAAGTTCTGAGGCGGGATGAGTTGGGGCGCCGAACCGAAATCGTTCGCGGCGCCGCACCCTCGGGTGCCAAAACGGAAATCGCCGCAAAGAAGCGCAGGAGACGCAAACAGTGGTCGCCGCGCAGTGTGATTTGGCCGACCGGCTGGGAAAAGTTCGAGGGTGATCGTATCCGCAGCCGGGTGGCTTGGCCGGGCCGGGTTCTTGCGGATTCTGCGCTTCTTTGCGGCGACCGGAAGGCCGGGATAACGATGGATCGTTCAGTTTCCTGACCGCACAAGTCCGCGCCAGCCCTCGCCGCTACGGAACCCGCTGGGTATTCACATCCCTTGAGGATCGATCCCCCGCGAACGCCGGGCGGTTTCAGGCCTGCATGTCGTCGGAGTTTTCGATGCCGGGATCGATCCAGCCGGCGGTGTTTCCCTGCATGACGCGGATGAAGTATTTCCAATTCGGCGCCTGATTGGTGCCGTCGGGATTCCGACGGCGGCCGCGATGCTGGCAGTGGTTGTCGATGCGGAGGCGATGGCCGCCGGCCTCGAAGCTGCGGAAATTGAGCGTGCCGTCGGGATCGCCCGTGCCGCGCACCTGGCGAAACACGATCGCAACGGGCTGGAGATCTTGGCCCGGGCCGAGCTCGAATTCCAGTTTCACGGGCCGGCTGCCGAGGTTGTCGCGGCGGACGACGATGGTGCCGTCGGCGAGCACGGTCACCTGGCCCTCGGCGTTTTCGTGGCCGCCTTGGCCGGGCTTCGGCACGAGGCGGGGGCCGGCAATGGCGCAGAACGGGGCCGTCGGCGTGGCCGACGGATTGGGCACGAACGTGGTGACGTCGATGGCGAGGCGGGCGTGGTTGGGCATGGGAGTGGAGTTCTTTAGGAGGAAGCGGGGAGCGCGGCGGACTCGCCGGGCCACGGTGCGGAGGGCGCGAAACCCTGGGCGCGAAGCCGGGCGACGAGTTCGCGGCTTTCGGCGCCGCGGCCGAGATCGTGGAGGAGATGGGCGGCGGGAAACAGGATCCGCCAGTGCCGCGAGCCCGCCAGCAGCGGTTCGACCAGCGCGAGCGCGCGTTGCCGGTGCCGCGCCGCGGCTGCGGGATCGCCGGCCAGCCGGGCCGCCGCGACCAGCGCCTGCACCGCATCGCCGAGGTAAAGATCCGAGGGCCGCGTGCCGCCGAGGGTCTTCTCGGCCCAAGCCACGGCCTCGTCGGCCGCGGCGCCGGCGGGCTGGCCGAACTCGGCCCTGACTTCGGCGAGATTGCGGCAGACCACCGCAAGGCGGTTGGCGATGCCCGGGTCCTTGGGCTGGTCGCCGGCGAGCCGCACAAACTCCGTCCGCAACAATTCGAACATCGCCGCGGCGCCCGCGCGGTCGCCGTCCTCGCGGAGGCGCTCGACGTCGCGCACGCGGGACCAGAGCCGCAGCCGCTGCCACGCGGCGTTCTTCGGATCGGAGGCGACGAGGCCGTCGAGGAGGGCGTTGCCCCGGAGCCGTTGCGCGGCGGCCTCGCTGCGCCGGCCGACGGCCCGCAGCGCGCTCGCATGGAGGTAGCATGCGTCGGCGAGCCTCTGTTTCCAGCGGGCGTTGGCGGGTTCGGCGCGCGCGATGGCGTCGGCCTGCGCGACTTGGCCGGCGAAACGGTGCACGGCCTCCGCGAGGTCGCCTTCCTGTTCGGCGAGGCTGCCCAGCCAGGAACTCGCATCCACCATCTGGTGACGCAGCCCCTGGTCGGCGGGCGCGGCCGCGGCGAGCCGTTCGAGAATGGCGATGGCGGCGAGAAAACCCGCGCGGGCCGGGGCGAGCCGGCCGGCGGAAACGTCGAGGACGGCGAGGTTGTGGTGGCCGTAGGCGAGCTCCTGCTGCCAACGGGGTTCCTGCGGCGCGAGCGCGACGAGGGCGCGGCCGGTCTCGCGGTAGCGGCCGAACCACTCGGCAGCGGCGGCGGGCTGGCCGTTGCGGCGGTGCACAAAGCCGATCCAATACTCGGCCTGGCCGCGGTCGAAGATCAGCTCGGTATTGCCGGGTTGGCGGGCGGCCAAAGCCTTGAGGCGGGCGAATGCGGCCTCGAAGGCCGCGGTGGCATCGGGGTAGCGCATCTGTTCGAGCCGCATCCGTCCGATTTGCGTGAGGGCCTTCGCCTGTTGCGCGAGCGAGGTGTCGGTCAGGTCGCGCGGATCGAGGCCTTGGAAGTACGCCATGATCCGCGCGCCGGCCTGCTCGAGCGCGGCGAGTTTCTCCGCCTTCTCGATTCCGGTGTGCAGGTCGTCGAGCATGTAGGCGATGAGTTCCTCGCCGCTCTTTTGCCGCCGTGCGGCTTCGGCGCGGGCGGCGGATTCCGCCTGCCGCGCCTGCCAGGCCACCGCAAGCAGGCCGAGGCCGGCCGCCGCGACGGCACCGAGGACGAGCCGGCGGTTCCGCGTCCGGATTCGGGCGCGTTGCCGCAGGTCGTCGTAGCCCACGCCGAGCAGGCCGGCGGCGAGGCGCAGCAGGGCGTTGGCGCGGCCGTCGGCGTGCGGCCGCGCGTCGGCGGCGACGAGTTCCGCCGGCACGGAGGTGAGCGATCCGTCGGCAGCGAGTTCGTGGCGCAGCGCGGACGGGAAACAGTCGTCGGGTGCGCCGGCGATCTTCGGCTCGCCGGCGACGATGAAGGCGAAGACGCGGGTGCTGCCGGCGTGGCGTTTGAACGTGAGGATTTCTTCCTGCACCCAGCGCGAGCGGGCCGCGGCCGGGGAACAGATGACAACGAGCGCGGCAGAATCGCGCAGCGCGGCGCGCAGCACTTCGCCGAGATCGCCGCTGCTGGGGAGTTCGTCTCGGTCGCGAAAGACGGGTGCGATGTGCGCGCCGAGCGGACCGATCGGCGACGGGGCGCCGCGCAGGCGGGCGGGCACGGGAAAACGTTCCAGTTCGCGCAGCAGCCAAGCGGCCCACGCGGTGTCGGCGTGGCTGTAGCTGAGGAAAACGCGGTAGCGCCCGGAACCTTGGGAGGAAGGTGCCGCGCCCGTGGAAGCGGCAGGCGAGGGATCGTGGGGGGACATGCGGCGCCGGCCTTGGGGTAAGGGCGCGGCCTACGACCCCTCCAGCAAGCGAGGTGCCGACGGGTGCGGCGAGCCGCGATTTCGCGGCTATCGCAATCCTGCGGCGTCAGACGGCTTCGTCCTCGTGCGTGCGCACGGGCAGCCAGAACGAGCAAATCATCGCGAGCAGGCCGAGCACCCCGGCCCAGAGCAGGGCACCGCGGAAATCGCCGACGGGCGCGAACAGACCGAAGACGAGCGAGGCGACGGCGGCGGCGATGCGGCCGATGTTGTAGCAGAAGCCGGCGCCGCTGGTGCGCAGCAGCGTCGGGAACAGCGGCGGCAGGTACATCGTGAAGAGCCCGAAGACGCCCGAGAAGAGCCCGACGAGCGGGCACCAGAACCAGGCGAGGGCGCCGAAGCCGCGCGGCACGGCGAAGGCGCCCACGATCGCGAGGCCGAGACCCGCAAACATAAGCAGGATCGCGCGCCGGTTGCCGAGGCGCAGCACGAGCCAGCCGCCGAGAAAGTTGCCGGCGATCGCCAGCACGTTGACGAGGAAGAACGACGCGGTGACGAGCTGCGTGATTTCCGCGGCGGGCACGCCGTCGGCCGCGAGCAGTTTCCGGAAATGCTGCGGATGCCAGAACAGGAAGAGCCACCACGCGGACAGGCCGAGCGCGCAGACCACGGTGGTCCGTATCGTCACGGGCAGGACGCGGCCGCGGAACAATTCGCGCGCCCCGGGATTGCGGTGGCCGGTGGCGGCCTCGGCTTTCTGCCAGGCCTCGGGCTCGGGCACGTTGCGCCGGATCCAGAACACGAGGAGCGCGGGCAGCACGCCGACGAGAAACACCCAGCGCTCCGTGCCCGGCGGCAGCACTAGTGAGAGCAGCCCGACAACCAGCGCGCCGAGGAGGATGCCGATGTTCACGCCGGTCTGCAGGATCGCGGCGAGCCACGGGCGCCAGGCGCGCGGCCAGGTTTCCGTGAGCAACGACGCGCCGACGGCCCATTCGCCGCCGATGCCGAGCGCGGCGATGAAGCGGAAGATCATCAGCTGCCACCAGGTCTGCGCGAACGCGCAGAGTCCCGTGCAGCAGGCGTAGGTGAGCACGGTGAGCGCGAGGGCGCGGCTGCGGCCGATGAGATCGCCGAGCCGGCCGAAGAACGCGCCGCCGACGGCCCAGCCGACCAGGAACGCGGCCTGGATGTAGGCGCTCTTCTCCTTCACCGCGGGATCCGCGGCGCTCGGGGCGGCGAGCAATTGCACGACGAGCGGCGTGGCGACCAGCGTGTAGAGGTGCAGTTCGAGGCCGTCGAAGAGCCAGCCGAGCCAGGCGGCGATGCCGGAGCGCCATTGCTGCGGCGACAATTCGCGGAGCGTCCGCGCTTCGCGCGGCGCGGCGGCGGGCGCCGGAGTGTCCTGGGGCGGGGACGACATGGGGGGCCGCGGAGTGCGCCAGCCCCGGCCGGCGGACTCAAGCGAAATGCCGGCGCGGCCGTGTCAGCGCAGCCGCGCGCAGACCCGGTGCCGCGGGCAGGAAACCCAGTGGTCGTTCACCAGCCCGGCGGCCTGCATGAACGCATAGACGATGGTGGTGCCGACGAACTTGAAACCGCGGGCCTTCAGATCGCGGCTGAGCGCGTCGCTCTCCGGCGAACTCGAGGGGACGTCGCCGCGGCGGCGCGGCCGGTTGACGATCGGCCGGCCGCCGACGAACGCCCACAGGTAGCGGTCGAAGGAACCGAACTCCGCCTGCACGGCGAGGAAGGCGCGGGCGTTGCCCACGGCGGCGGCGAGCTTGAGGCGGTGGCGCACGATGCCGGGATCGGCGAGGAGGGCGGCGAGTTTCGCGGCGTCGTAGCGCGCGACCTTGGCGACCTCGAAGCCGTCGAAGGCGCGGCGGTAGTTTTCGCGTTTCGCAAGGATGGTCGACCAGCTCAGGCCGGCCTGGGCGCCCTCGAGAATCAGCAACTCGAACAGCGCGCGGTCGTCGTGCAGCGGCACGCCCCACTCGGAGTCGTGGTAGGCTTGGTCGAGGGGATTGTTGGGCCATGGGCAGGAGCCGGGGGAGGTCATGGGTGCGGCGGAAAACGAAACTTCAGCGCGGCTCCTTCACCATGAGTTCGCGGATGTAGGCCTGGAAATCCTCGTCCTCGCCGGGGAGCAGTTCCGGCAGGGCGGCGCGGAAGTCGGAGCGCCGCACCCATTCGCGGATGTAGTCCTCCCACGATTGCCAGAGGCGCCGCGTGTGGCGGTCCATCTTCTCCTCGTAAACGAGCAGGTACGCGCGTTCGAAAAGAGAGATGAGGATGCCAAAGATCGCGAGGCGGCGTTCGGTTTGCTCGGGTGTGAGGAGGGGCGGACCGCCTTCGCGGCGGAGCAACTGGAGATCGGCGTTGTCGAGGACGAGCTTGAGGAACTCGCGGTACTCGTCGGAGAGGCGCTGGAAAATTTCTTCCTCCTCGTTCTTCCGCTCGCGGCGCTGCTCGTAGATGAAGACGGCGATCGCGAACGGCAGGCCGACCACCGTCACGACATAGCTGAGGAGTTCCCAGGTTTCCCTTGCGTCCATGCCGGGAGCGAAGGCCCGCGGCGGGAAAAAGGCCAGCGCGGCGCGACACGCGCGGCGCTTGCCAGTGCCCGGAGCCTCCTCTTTCAAAGCGGGATGAAGCGCCGGCAGCTGCGCGGATTCGACCTCAAGCAAATCAAGGGATTCACCGGCCTCATCGGCGTCGACGAGGCGGGGCGGGGCGCGTTCGCCGGTCCGGTGGTGGCGGCGGCGGTGCTGGTGACGCCGGCCTTTCTCGAGAGCCGCTGGGCCGCCGCGAAGAGCGGGCGGGTCAACGATTCGAAACAGCTCAACGCGGCGCAGCGCGAGGAGCTGTACCTGGAATTCGAGGAACTGGCCGCGCAGGGCCAAATCCACGCCTGCCCGGGCGAGGCGGACGTGCGCGAGATCGAGCAGCTCAACATCCTCGGCGCGACCAAGCTCGCGATGCAGCGCGCGCTCGGCGGCATCTATCCGCCGGAGGCCTTCGCGCCCGTGCGCGACGAGCCGGACCTGTTCTCGAGTTTCGAGGAACGCACCGCCTTCCAGCCCGCCGTCTCGGCGCGGATCATCGTCGATGGCCTGCCGCTGCGCGGCTTCCCGTATCCGCACCACGCCTTCGTCAATGGCGACGCCCGCTCGCTCTGCATCGCGATGGCTTCGATCGTCGCGAAGGTGACGCGCGACCGCCGTATGACTGCCCTCGAGACGAAGTTTCCCGGCTACGGTTTCGCGCAGCACAAAGGCTACGGCACCGCCGAACACCGCGAGGCCGTGCTGCGGCTGGGCCGCTGCCCGGAGCACCGCGAGGCCTTTTTGCGCAAGCTGCTCGCCGAGCGCGTCGATCCCGCGCAGATGGATTTTCTCGGCGCGCCGGAGTGAGCGCCCCGCGGCCGCATTGACCGGCCTTTGTCCCTGCGCCACTAATCCGACCCCATGGCCGTCAAAAAGAACACCTCGCTGGACCGCGTGCTGGGCCGGCTGGATACGCTCGACTCGGTCAACCTCGCCAACCTGGTCCAGCGCCTCGCGCGCGAACGCGGGCTCTTCGAGGAGATTTTCAACACGCTGCAGGAAGGGGTGCTCGTCGTCGACGACGCCGGCGCCATCGAATACGGCAACGCCGCCGCGCACCGCCTGATCGGCATCGGCAGCGACGATCTCCCGGGCCAGACGCTGTGGCGGCTCGTGCCCGGTCTGCGCAATTCCCTCGGGGCCGTGCTCGACGACGATCTCGGCCCCGGCGCCGCGCCGCTGGTGGCGCGGGAGTTCGAGCTGACGTATCCGGAACCGCGGACGGTGCGGCTCTACATGGTGCCGTTCCACGCCGCGGTCGGGCCGCGCGTGCGGCGCTTCGCGGTGATCCTGACCGACATCACGAAAGAAAAGCAGTCGACCGAGGCCCGCATCGAGGACGAGCGCACGTCGTCGATTCTGCTGCTCGCCGCCGGCGTCGCCCACGAACTCGGCAACCCGCTCAACTCGCTCACCATCCACCTCCAGCTGATCGAGCGGAAACTGCGGAAGCTCAAGGCCACCAAGGAAGGCGCCTCGCTCGCGGAGTCGGTGCAGGTTTGCCGCGACGAAGTCGCGCGGCTCGACGGCATCATCACGCATTTCCTCGAGGCGATCCGGCCGCGGCCGCCGGATCTCGCCGACACCGATTTGACCGAGGTGCTGGCCGAGGTGCTCAAGTTCCAGCAACGCGAACTCGCCGACCGCGGGATCGCCGTCGAGGCCGAGACCGCGCGTTTGCCGCAGGTGCTGGCGGACCGGAACCAGCTCAAGCAGGTCTTCTTCAACCTCACGAAGAATGCCATGGAGGCGATGCGCCCCGGCGGGAAACTGAAGATCAAGTCCCGCGCCGACGACGAATCCGTGTATTTGCTTTTCGCGGACAGCGGCAGCGGCATCAAACAGGAGGACCTCGTGCGGCTCTTCCAGCCCTACCACACGACGAAGAGCGGCGGCACGGGCCTCGGCCTGATGATCGCGCAACGGATCATGCGCGACCACGGCGGCCACATCGGCCTCGAGAGCAAGGAAGGCGTGGGCACGATCGTGACGCTGCAGTTTCCCCGCAAAGACCGCCGCGCCCGCATGCTGGGCGGCGGCGCCTGAGCCGCGAGCGGCGGCAGTTGAAAGCTGAAAGGTGAAGGTTGAAAGATCGGGATCGGCGGTTGGCTCCCGAAGAAAGCGGCGGCGTCAGCGCGCGGGCCAATCGGCGACGGCGGTGCGGACGGCGTGGCGGATGATTTCGCGCTCGCCGGCGTGGCCGACGGTGAAGACCACGGCGATGAACTTCCGGCCGTCGGGCAACTCGACGTAGATCGAATCGTGGCGCGTCTGGCTCGTCCAGCCGGCCTTGGACCAGAGTTTCGCGCCGGCGGGCAGGGCGGGGCCGGAGAACTTCGCCTGGTCGTCGGGATCGGCGACCTTTGTCGCGGGATCGCGGGCAAGCAGCGCCATCATCTCCGCGCTGCGGGCCGGCGTGATGCAGCGGCCCGTGGCGATCTCGGCGAGCAGGCGCGCGGTGGCGTCGGTCGAGAGCATGTTGCGCTTCGGTTCGAACAAGCGGATCGCCTGCGATTCGCGGCCGTAGGGGCCGTCGCCCCACGGTTTCTTGTGGGCGAGGACCTCCGTGTAGCCGAGACCGGCGAAGTAGCGGGTGACGGCATTGCGCCGTTCGAACCAGAGTTGGATTTCCGCATCCGTCAGTTCCGGCCCGCTGGTCGTGCCGGTGAGCAAGTCGATCAGGTAGTGGGTGGCGTCGTTCGACGAATCGACGATCATGTCCTTCATCGCGCGGCGCAGTTCGGGCGTATCGACGAGTTTCCCGTCCTCGAGCCAGCGGTGGACGGCGGCGAGGTAGAAGAGTTTGACGACGCTGGCGGGGTAGATCGGGACATCGCCGCGCACGCTGCCGCGGACCGGACGGGCGGAGTCGCGCAGGTCGACGAGGGTGACCGCGAGTTGGTCGGCCTGCAGGTTGCGGCCGGCGAAGGCGGCGAGCGTCGAGGCGTGCACGCGCGCGGCGAGGGTTTGCAGCGCGGGATCGGGCACGGGAACGACCGCGGCCGCCGGGGCGGCGAACCCCGAGTTCAAAGCGAGGAGGAGGGCGCCGAGGAGAACGAACGGGCGGCGCACTTGGGAAAACGCATTCATGGGAGCCGAACGGAAAACGCGGGCCGCCGGCCGCGCAATGCGTTTCCCGTCTTTCAACTCCGGGCGAGGGCGGGGTAGGTGAAGCCGAGGAAGTGCACGGTGTTCAGTGCGAAGTGCGTGAGGATCGCGGCTTCGATCCGGCCGGTGCGCAGGTAGGCCCAGCCGTAGCCGAGGCCGGCCACGGTCGAGAGGACGACGTAGGCCGGGCCGCCGCCGGCATGGGCGAGCCCGAAGGCGAGCGCGGCGACGCCGAGGGCCGCCGCGGCGCCGTGGCGCCGGTGTTGCCACGCGGCGGCGAGCTGCTGCTGCAGATAGCCGCGGAACAAAGCCTCTTCGGCTACGCAGGTGAAGCAGAGGTTGACCCAAAGCCACAGGGCGGTCTCCGGCGGGAGCTTCGGCGCAAACCGCACGTATCCGGAAACCAAGGCCGCCCCCATCAGCACCGCGACGGTGCCGAGTGCGACGGGCCACAGTCGGACGAGCATCGTGCGCACCTCGGCCCACGAACCGAGCAGCCGCGCGCCGAACGCGAGGATCAGCAGACCGAGGGCGGCCTTGTCGAAATTCAAGTGCAGGCGGAAAGGCAGGGCGTCCGGCGTGAATTGCCGGGCGTCGATGACGCGCGGGTTGGCGAAGCCGGGCCAGAGATGCGTCATTAGGGCGGCGGCCAGCGCGACGAAACCCACGTGTGCGAGAAGGCGCAGGCGGCGATCCGCGGGCGGCCGGTAGACGCCGACCGTCGCGAAACCGAACCCGAGCAACCCGACCAGGGCCGCGGGCTGCACGATGCCGTGGAACCAACCGGCAGCGCTTGCTGCGCCGAGCAGGCCGAGCCAGGCCCACGCGCGCGCGCCGGTGCGCTGCGGGCCGCGCGCCCAGAGCGCGGCGAGGGCCAAGGTGAGCAAGGTAAACGTGAGCGCCACGACCGAGGCACCGTGGGGACGTCGGGTGCGCGGGGCGATGGGATTTCGCCCGGCTTGCCGCGGGGACGGAAATGGGCGACACCCAAGCCAACCCCGATCCCCCGATGAAACTGTCCCGCCGCTGCGCGTCGTTTGTCCTGATTTCGATCTTTGCCTGGTCCACGCTGCCGGCGGCCAAGGTCGAGCTGGTGGCCGGAGGCAGCGAGGCGGGCGTCGGCTTGCCGGCGACGCGGGCAAAATTGCTCGAACCTTTCGGCACCGGCTTCGATGCGGCGGGCAACCTCTTCATCGTCGAGATGGTTTCCGGCAACCGGCTGCTCAAGGTCGGCGCCGACGGCGTGCTCGTCCACGTCGCGGGCGAGTTGGCGCCGGGCGATGCCGGCGACGGCGGGCCCGCGCTCGCCGCGAAGTTCAACGGGCCGCACAACCTCGCCGTGCTGCCGGACGGCGACGTGCTCATCGGCGACACGTGGAACGGCCGCGTGCGGCGCGTCGCGGTGCGCGCGGGCA
This sequence comes from Opitutaceae bacterium, assembly GCA_027482185.1. GTDB lineage: Bacteria > Verrucomicrobiota > Verrucomicrobiia > Opitutales > Opitutaceae > ER46. Next base: position 44,368 of record JAIXWF010000007.1, read on the forward strand.
CGGTTTCGACCTGGCCCGGCTTCAATGTGCCGTCGGCCCGGGCCCGGACGGCGGGGCCGTACTGCATCACGCTCACGCCGGACGGCCGCGACTTGCTCGTGGCGGATCTGCGGCAGGTCCACGCCGTCGAGGTTGCGACGGGCAACGTGCGCGTGCTCGCGGGCAACGGCCAGAAGGGCGTGCCGGCGGACGGCGCGGTCGCGACCGAGGCGCCGTTGTCGGATCCGCGGGCGGCGGCGATGGACCGCCGGGGCAACCTCTACATTTTGGAACGCAACGGCCACGCGCTGCGGGTCGTCGGCCGCGACGGCCGGATCCGGACGGTGGTCAACGTCGCGGGCAAAAAAGGCGCCGACGGCGACGGCGGCGACGCCGCGCTCGCGACGCTGAACGGACCGAAGCACCTCTGTATCGATCGCGACGATACCGTGATCATCGCCGATGCCGAAAACCATCTCATCCGCCGCTATGTGCCCGCGACGGGCAAGATCGAGCGCGTGGCCGGCACGGGCAAGAAGGGCGCGGCGGGCGTGGGCGGTTCGCCGTTGGCCTGCGAACTGAATCGGCCGCACGGCGTGGACGTTGCCCGCGACGGCACGCTCTACATCACCGACAGCTACAACAACCGCGTGCTGCGGATCGTTGGAGTTGAGCGTTGAGAGTTGAGGGTTGAGAGCCGGGGATTCCCGGAAAACGCGCGGCCGCGCAGCAGCCGCGATCGCCCATCAACCATGCTTACTGCTCGGCTTCGCGGGCTAGGAGCCAGAGCAAGTCGGAGAGGCGGTTCACGAATTCGCGCAGTTCCGGGCGGACGCTGCGGCCGTGGGCGGGCAGGGCGCTGAGCCGGCGTTCGCAGCGGCGGGCGACGACGCGCGCGGTGTCGAAGGCGGCGGCGCGGGCGTTGGCGCCGGGCGTGGCCCAGCCGTCGAAGCGGAGACCGCGGGCTTCGAGCGCGGCGAGGGCGGCGTCGATCCGGGCAAGATCGGCGGGAACAATTTTCTCGAATTTCGACGCGGCGTAGCGCGCGACGTCGGCTTCGGCGCAGGCCAGCTCGCCCATGAGCGCGACGAGATTTTTCTGCACGGCGAGCAGCAGCGCGGCGATTTCGGCGTCGCGGGCGACGGCCGGCTGCAGGAGCGGTTTCACGGCGCCAAGGGCGACGTTGAGCTCGTCGAAGGCGCCGACGGCCTCGATCTGCGGGTGGTCCTTGGGCACGCGTTGCCCGTAGAGCAGGCCCGTGGTGCCGTCGTCGCCCTGGCGCGTCGCGATGCTCATAAGCGCGCGCAAGCGCGCGCAGGTGAAAGGTGAAAGTTCAAAGTTGAAAGATCGGGAAGGGGCGGCCCGACGGGAGGCGGTTGTGACGCGTGGATCGAACTCCGGTCTTTCAACCTGCGTCTTTCAACTTTCAACCGCGCGCCGCGCCGCGGCGCGCTCACGCGATCTTGCGGGCGGCGAGCTGGGCGCGGAGGCAGAGTTCGGCGGCCTTGAAGGCGTGGGCCTGCGTCATCGCTTTCTCGGTGCGGTTGAGGCAATCGAGGATGAGTTCGCCGAAGAAGCGGAAGCCGACCTGGCCGGCGACGTTGACGTGGCGTTCGCCCTGGTCGTCGACGATGTAGACGTTGTCGCCGGCCTTGTCGCGGGCGACGTCGAGGTACTTGCGCAGCTCGATGTATCCCTTGGTGCCGAGGATGACGGTGCGGCCGTCGCCCCAGGTGCCGAGGCCGTTGGGCGTGAACCAGTCGACGCGGATGTAGTTGGACGTGCCGTTGTCGCCGAGCAGCGAGGCTTCGCCGAAGTCCTCGAATTCGGGTTTGTCGGGATTGGCGTAGTTGCCGACGGCGGCCTGGGTGACAGTGGCGTCGGTCGCGCCGGAGTAGGTGAGAAACTGCTCGAACTGGTGGCTGCCGATGTCGGTGAGGATGCCGCCGTACTTGGCGCGTTCGAAGAACCAGGCCGGGCGGTTGGCTTTGCCGAGGCGGTGCGGCCCGAGGCCGATGACCTGGATGACCTTGCCGATGGCGCCGGCGGCGACGAGGTCGGTGGCGTACATCGCGGACTCCACGTGGAGGCGTTCCGAGAAATACACCATGTACTTGCGGCCGGTGGTGGCGACGGCGGCTTTGGCGGCGTCGAGCTGCGCGAGGGAGGTGAAGGGCGTCTTGTCGGTGAAGTAGTCCTTGCCGGCCTGCATCACGCGGATGCCGAGGGGGCCGCGGTCGCAGGGCACGGCGGCGGCGGTGACGAGTTTCACGGCGGGGTCGGCGAGGATCTCGTCGAGGGCGCGGGCGACCTTGGCCTGCGGGTACTTCGCGACGAAGGCCTCGACCTTCTTGGGATCCGGATCGTAGACCCACTTCAGTTCGGCGCCGGCTTCGAGGAGGCCGTTGCACTGGCCGTAGATGTGGCCGTGGTCGAGGTGCGCGGCGGCGAAACCGAATTCGCCGGCTTTGACGACGGGACGCGGTTTGCCCTGGGGGGCGTAGTTCATGCCGTCGGCTTTTTGAATTTGGGTCATGGTAAGGAGGGAAGTTGGGGAAACGGAAATTGAAGCAACGGAAATTGGAAAAACGGGAAGCGAAACGACGGAGATTGGAAAAACGGAATTGCGGAAACGGAATTCGCGGGAGGGGAGTTGGCAAACCGCGCCGCCGACGCGTGCCGGCGGTCAGGATTTCGCGGCCGCGGCCTTCGTGGCCTTGGCGAGGGCCTTGACGGCGTCGTCGATTTCCGCGCGCACGTCCTTTTCCATCCGGGCGATGAACAGGACGCCGTTGAGGTGGTCGACCTCGTGCTGGATGCAGCGCGAGAAGAGCCCGTCGCACTTCAGGACATGCGGGGTGCCGCGTTCGTCCTGGAAAGTGACGACGATGGCGTCGGGCCGGACGACGTCGCCGCGGATCTTGGGAAACGAGAGGCAGCCCTCCTCGTAGACGGTTTCCTCCGTGCCTTTGACGACCTTGATCTCGGGATTGGCGAGGACCATCGGCATGAACAGATCGAGGGGCGGCTTGGCGCCGTCGAGTTCCCAGGTAAATTCGGCGTCGGCGTCGCGGAGATCGACGACGCAGAGCTGGAGCGCCTCGCCGATTTGCTGGGCGGCGAGGCCGATGCCGGCGGCGTCGTGCATCGTCGCGATCATTTCCTGGGCGAGCCGGGCGAGCGCGGCGTCGAACACGGCCACTTTCTCGCCCTTTTTGCGCAGAACCGGCTCGTTGTAGTGAACAATTCGCAGCGACATCGGTCGGAAAGGGACCAGCGTGGGTTTGCCAATTCCCGCCGGCAAATAAATACTTCGACGCATGACCGAATCCACCCCGGAGCAACGAGTCCGCCGGTCGCCGTTCGCGGCTCCGGCGATGCTGGTCGCGGGGTTGGCGGTGGCGGTGGTCGCGTTTCTCCTGCCGGTGAACCTGAAGTCCGTGAGTCCCGCGTTGCTGCGGGCGGCGGGCGAGGGCACGGCGACGCTCGGGGCTTACGGGCGCGATCTCGTCGACGTGGAGAAAATCGGCCCCGCCGGCCTCGTGCTCGCGGCCGCCAAGGCGACGGACGATCCGCGCGCGCCCGCGCTCGCGGCGGCGCTGGAAAACTATGCCGCGCGCCAGCCGGGCCTGATGGCCTGGGGCGGGTGGGATCCGTTTCTCGATCCGCTCTTCAATCTGCGCGCGGAGCCGGCGCGCAAGGGCAGCACGCCGGTGCTGAACTTCATTCTGCCGGAACGCGCGCGCGAGACGCTGCGCGGCTATCTCGGCAAATCGGGCTCGGCGGGCGTGCAGGCGTGGCTGAAGCTGCGCGCGCTGACCAAGACGGGGCGCTTCGTGCCGGCGACGCGGCCAGGCGGCCAGCCGCTGGATTCGCTGCTGCTGCTGGCGGGGTTGCTCTACCAGGGCGGGCACTTTTCGCCGTCGTTGCAACGCGAGCTGCGCGGCCTGGCCGACGACGCGTTGGCGAAACAGGAACTCGGCGCGCTCGAACCGTTCTGCATCGACCTGCTGTCGCTCGGGCGGCGGCTCGACTGGGCGCAACTCGCGGAATTGCTCCGCCGCACCGAGAGCGTGCGCAGCGTGGGCGAGTACGCGCACCTCGCGCGCGTGGCGCCGGACCAATTGCCGCTGATCTATGCGGCGGCGCTGTTTTCCGATTCGGCCGACCGCGTCGCGGCGTACCTCATCGCCTACGGCAAGAAAGGCCTCGAGGATCTGACGCTGGCGCTCGGCAGCGGGCAGGGTGCGGTGAAGCAATTGCTCCTGCGGCAGGTGCCGGTAAACCGCGGCGGCCACCGGGCCGTTTCCGCCGGCGCCGAGTTGGCGCTGCAGCACCCGCAGCTGATGCTCGGGCTCAAGTACCTCGGATTTTTCCTCGGCGTCTGGCTCGTGCTGCGCGGGCTCGACCGCTGGCTCGTCGCGCCGAGCGGCACCGTCATGCTGCCCGCTTCGCTCGGGCGCATGAAGGCGGGCGCGCTGGCGTTCATTTTCGCCGTGCTGCTCGTGCTCGCGAGCGAGCCGTACATGCTGAAGGCGGCGTCGCCTTCGGAGTTCCAGCTCCGGCTGCCCGTGCTCATCGCCGCCGTCCCTTCCCCGGTTTCAACCACCAACCCGTCCGCCTCCCCCATGGATACCTCCACGCTGCTCTCGATCGGCTTTTTCGCGGCCCTGCAGGTCGCGATGTACTTCGCCTGCCTGATGAAGATCCGCGAGATCGCCCGGCTCGCCGTGCCGCCGCTGGTGAAACTGCGCCTGATGGAAAACGAGGAGAACCTCTTCGACGGCGGTCTCTACATCGGCATCGGCGGCACCGCCACCGCGCTCGTGCTCCAGGTGCTGGGCATGATCGACGCGAACCTGCTCGCGGCCTATTCCTCCAACCTCTTCGGCATCGTGTGCGTGGCGTTCGTGAAGATCCGCCACGTGCGGCCCTACAAGAACCGGCTCATCCTCGACGGCCAGGGGACGGGCGCGGGCAACGGTGCGGCGGCCGGCGGCACGGCGACGTCATGAACCGGACGCTGCTCCTCATCATCTGCGATTTCCTCCTGCTCAATCTCCTCGCGCTGACCCGCTGGGAGAAAGCGGAACCGCCGCGCGCCAAGCAGGCGCCGGTGCCGGAACTCGCGGCCAACGCGGTCTCGAAGGACCAGGACCTTGTCGAGCTGATGCGCCAGTCGCTCGCCGACGAGAAAGCGGTGCGCGACGAGCTCGCGCAGAAACTCGCCGCCAGCGACGCCACGCTCGCGGCCCGCGAGCAGAGCCTCGGCCAGCTCCAGGCGGAGCGGAACCGGCTCGCCGACGAGAAGAACGCCGTGACCGCGACGTTGACGGAAGCGCAGCGCGCCGCGGCGGAGTTGAACCGCAAGCTCGGCTCGGCGACGCAAGAGGCGACGTTGACGAAAGAGCAATTGGCGCAGCTGCAGCGCGAACTCGCCGACAAGCAGGCCGAGGCGGAGCGGCAGAAACTCGCGCTGGCGGCGTTGGAAAAACAGCAGGCCGACGCGCGCCGGCAGATCGAAGGACTCACGATGGCCGTCGTCGTTTCCGAGCAGGAGAAAAAGAACCTGCGGGAAACGGCGGAATCGCTGAAAGGCCAGGTCGCCCTCGAGCGCACCGAGCGCATGAAGGTCCAGGAAACAACCGTGCAACTCGCGCAGGGCGTCGGGCAGTTGGCGGAAAAGTCAGGCGAGCTTTCGCGCGAGATTCGGGAAAATCGGCCGATCAACGCCAACGTGCTGTTCCACGAGTTCGGCGCGAACCGCGTGACGGCGTCGTTTGCCGCGGCGCGCAAAGGTTTCCTCGGCGCCACGAACCGGACCAAGGACGCGGCCACGTTGCTGGTGAACGACGGGAAGCAGGTGTACGCGCTCGTGCACCTCGCGGACACGGTGTTTTCCCTGAACGAAAACGGCGTCGATTGGGAAACGATCACCGCGGAGCTCAGCCGCGGCGGGGCGCGTTCGCCGGCGGCGGCGCTCACTTTCCTGCGGCACGATCCGCGCATCGTGGCGGTGCCGGTCGATGCGGCGCAGGTCGCGGCGCTCGGCGCGAAGCCCTACGCGCTGGCGGCGGATCCGTTCAAGTTTCCGGAAGCGGTGCTGATCGACGGCGGCGGGCGCGGTTACGGCGAAGTCGGCTTCAAGCTCGATCCGTCGGATCCGGCGTTCGTGCGCGTCGACAACCGGCTTTTCAAACGGATCTTCGGCGACTTCGCGCCGAAGCGCGGCGACCTCGTGCTGGCCAAGACGGGCGAGTTGCTCGGGATCATGGTCAACAGCGACTACTGTGCGCTGCTGAAGGATTTCTCGCCGGCCAAGACGATCCGCACCGGCGCCGACGTGCGCGAGCAGGCGACGGGCGCGATTTTCGAAGATCTGATCGCGCGGTTGCGCGGGATGCCGCTGAAGTTGCAGTGAGATATAGGTCTCATGGGTCCGATGGGACCCATAGGACCTATGGGAACTATGGGACGGATAGTGCCGCCCGCCGCACGGCCTCGCGATTGGCGGCGGCGGGAGCATAGCCGGGATTCAATCTGAGCACTTCGTCGTAGCGGGCAAGGGCTTCGTCGGAGCGCCCGAGTTGCGCGAGCACGTTGCCGAAGGCGAAGTGCGCTTCCCAGGCGCCCGGGGCACCGCGGAGCGTGGCTTCGAAGTGGGGCACGGCCTCGGCGAGTTGCCCGGCGACGGAGAGGGCGGTGGCGAGGCCGTAGTGCGCCGGGAGCAACGCGGGCTGCAAGGCGAGGGCGGCGCGGAAAGCGCCGATCGCATCGGGGCCGCGGCCGGCGGCGGCGTAGGCGTTGCCCAGAGCGCAGTGGGCTTCGGGAAAGGCGGCGCGGGCCACGAGGGCTTGCTGTTGCTGGGCGATCGCCTCGGGCACGCGGCCGAGTTGGAGCAGGAGATTGCCGAAGTTGTAATGCGTGCTCGCGACGCCGGGCTTCAGTTTCAGCGCGGCGGTGAAGTGGTCGACGGCGTCGGCCGGCCGGCCCGCGTCGACGAGTGCGGTCGCGAGGTTGTTGTGCACCTCGGCGACGCGGGGATCGAGCTGCAGGGCACGTTGCAGGAGCGGAATCGCGTGCTCGAGTTTGCCGGCCTCGAGCCAGCCGGCGCCGACGGAGGCGAAGGCCCGGGCGTTGGTCGGGACCTTTGCGGCGGTGTCGGTCCAGATTGCGAGCGCGGAGCGGTAGTCGTGGTTGCGCGCGCGGGTGGCGAAGCCGCCGGCGACGGCGAGGGCGGCCACGACGGCCAGACCGCGCCGGCCGAGCCAGGCGTAGGCGCCGACGGCCGCTCCCGCGGCGAGGCCGGCGAGCGGCAGGTACATGCGGCTCTCGGCCATCGGCTGGGCGCCGACGGGCACGAAACTCGATGTCGGTGCTAGCACGGCGAAGACCCAGAGCAGGGGAAACGCGAGCCGCGGCGACCGGCGCCAGAGCCACGCGAGGCCGACGAGCACTGCCGCAAGGCCGACAGCGAACGGCCACAGTTCCGAGACGACCGGCGCGACGGCGGGGCCGTAGTCGAAGACGAGGGGCGAGGGCCAGACGGCGAGTTTGAGATAGAGCAGGACGACGCGGCATTCGAGCAGCGCATACTGCCAGGCGTTGACGGCGGCGTAGCCGACGCCGCGTTCGTGCACGTCGGCGAGCAGAAACACGAGCAGCGCCCACGTGGCGGCGAGGCCGAGATAGAGGGAACGCCGTTGCGTCCACGCGGCGCGGAACGAACCGGCGACAAAGGTGCGGTCGAAGAGGAGGACGACGACCGGGGCGGTGACCATGACTTCCTTCGTGGCCATGCCGGCGAGACAGGCGGCGACCGCGGCGATTTGCCAGCGGGCCGATCCGCCCGTGGCGGCGCGCAGGCTGGCGTACAAGGTCGCCAGATACAGCAGCGCCATCAGCGCCTCGGTGCGCTGGGAAAGGTAGGTGACGGCGTTGGTCTGGAGCGGATGGAGGAGCCAGAGCAGCGCGGCCGCGGCGGCGATTTCGACGGCGCGATCCGAAAAACGCGCGAGGGCCGGCAGCGCCAGGGCGCGACGCAACAGCGCGAAAAGGAGGGCGGCGGCGGCGAGGTGGATGGCGAGGTTGACGGCGTGGTAGCCGGCGACCGCGGTGCCGCCGGCGGCGTAGTTCAGCGCGAAGGTGAGGTTGGCCAGCGGGCGGCCGCCGAGGCCGACGTCGGCTGGCGGGGACAGCACCGCGGAGAGCGGCCAAAGCCGGCGGAGGGACGGGTTTTCCGCGATGGAAGCGATGTCGTCGAGGAGCAGGGGAACACGGAACGAGTTCGCGTACGCGGCGACGCCGGCAAGCAGGAGGATGACCCACGGCCACCACGGCGCGCGCGGTCGCGCCGGTGCGGCGGGCGCGGGCGGTTCGGCGGGAGCGGGGACGGCGTCCATCGCGTTGGGCGTGGCGGAAAACGGCGGCGCGCACAAGACCGCGCTCCACGGCGGCGGGGGCGGCGGGCGCAAAAAAGCCCGGCCGGAAAACCGGCCGGGCGAATTCGCCAACGCGAGCGGAGGACGGACGCGTTACTTAAGGAGCATGTCCTTCACCGTCTTGCCGGCCGGGATCATCGGCAGCACGTGTTCGGTGTAGGGGACGATGATATCGAGGACGTACGGGCCGTCGTGGTCGAGCATCTCCTGGATGGCGGCGCGGAGCTCGCTCTTCAGGTGGACGCGGCGGCCCTTCACGCCGAAGCCCTCGGCGATCTTGACGAAGTCCGGGTAGAGGCCGGCGAGGTTGTCGGGGCTGCCGACGTTGGTCTCGTCGCCGAGGATGGTGTTGCCGCGGACGCTGCCGTAGAAGCGGTCTTCCCACTGCACGACCATGCCGAGGTGCTGGTTGTTCAGGATCATGGCCTTCGCGGCGATCTTCTCGATCTTGCAGGTGGCCAGCTCCTGGATGTTCATCACGAAGGAACCGTCGCCGTCGATGTCGATGACCTGCTTGTCGGGGCAGGCGACCTTGGCACCCATGGCGGCGGGGTAGCCGTAGCCCATCGCGCCGAGGCCGAGGGAGCTGATGTAGCGGCGGGGTTCGTTGAAGCGGTAGAACTGCGCGGCCCACATCTGGTGCTGGCCGACGCCGGTGGTGATGATGGCGTCGCCCTTGGTGAGCTCGTACAGGGTTTTGACGGCTTCCTGCGGGACAATGTGTTTGCTCTCCTCGTAGCTGAACGGGTGCTCTTTTTTCCAGGTCGCGATCTGCGCGTGCCACGCGGCGGTGTCGGGGGCGGAGAACTTGGCGGCCTTGGCGAGTTCGTTCAGGCGCGTGAGGGCGAACTTCACGTCGCTCACGATGGGGAGGAGGACGCGCTTGTTCTTGTTGTGCTCGGAGGCGTCGATGTCGATGTGGACGATCTTGGCCTGGGTGGCGAAGTGCTTCGTGTCGCCGGTGATGCGGTCGTCGAAACGCGCGCCGATCGCGAGGAGGAGATCGCTTTGGTCGACGGCCCAGTTGCCGTAGGCCGAACCGTGCATGCCGAACCACTGCATCGAGAGCGGATGCGTTTCCGGAAACGCGCCGACGCCCATGAGCGTGGTGGCGACGGGGATGTTGGTCTTTTCGGCGAAGGCCTTCAGCTCGGCGTGGGCCGCGGCGGAAATGATGCCGCCGCCGGCGTAGATCACGGGGCGCTTGGCCTCGCCGATGAGGGCGAGCACTTGCTTGAGCTGGTCGTCTTCGGCGTGGAAGACGGCGTTGGCGTAGGTGCTGCGGAATTCGACCGTGGCCGGATAGACGGGCGTGAATTTCTTCTGCTGCACGTCCTTCGGGATATCGATGACGACGGGGCCGGGACGGCCGCTGCGCGCGAGGTGGAAGGCTTCCTTGAAGACGCGGGGCAGATCGGCGGCGTCGAGCACGAGGTAGGAGTGCTTCACGATCGGCAGCGTCATGCCGTAGAAGTCCGTTTCCTGGAACGCCATCTTGCCGATGTATTTCGAGAAAACCTGGCCGGTGATCGCGACCAGCGGCGTGGAATCCATGAACGCATCGGCGATCGCGGAAACGAGATTGGTGGCGCCGGGGCCGGACGTGGCCATGCACACGCCGACCTTGCCGGTGGCGCGGGCGTAACCTTCGGCGGCGAAGGAACCGCCCTGCTCATGCCGCGGCAAAATCACGCGGATCTTGTCGGTGCGCGCGAGCGACTGGTGGAGCTCCTGCGAAGCGCCGCCGGGGTAGGCGAAGACGACGTCGACACCCTCGCGGATCAGGCACTCGACGACGCAGTCGGAGCCCTTCATTTCGCGGCCGATCTCGGCCTGTGGAAACGCGGCGGGTGAGGTGGTGTCTTTTTTCATGGCAATGGCTTCGTGCAAAAGCCGTCTAGGAGAAACCGTCCGGTCGCCACGACGCAAGCCCCGGTTCCGGATCCGGGGCGGATTCCGCGAGGCTCCGTTCGTCGGGGGGCGGACCGGCGACCGCGGGCGCCGACGAGCGGCGCCCCTACGTAGACCGGACCGGGGGGGCGGGCGGCGCCGGAAAATTCGGCTGGCGCCGGGCGCGGCCGGGGGCAGCGTCGCCGCATGCTGAAGCTGCTGTTCATCGGCGACATTGTCGGCCGGCCCGGGCGGGAAATCGTGGCGGACCGGTTGCGCCGGATCCGCACGGAGCATGCGGTCGATTTCGTGATTGCGAACGGCGAAAACGCCGCCGCCGGTGCGGGCATCACGGGGTCGATCGCCAAGTCGATTCTCGAGAGCGGCGTCGACGCGATCACGTTGGGCGACCACGTCTGGGACCAACGCGGTTGGGAAAACGAGATCACCCAGATCGAAAAGGTGTGCCGTCCCGCCAATTTGCCGAAATCCAATCCCGGCTGGGATCACCTGATCATCGAGGCGCGGGGTTTCCGGCTGGCGGTGTTCACCGTGCTGGGCCGCACCTTCATGAACAACGTGAAGGCGGACTGCCCGTTTCTGACCGCCGACCGCATGATCGAGCAACTGCGCCCGCAGGCCGACGCGATCGTCGTCGAGGTGCACGCCGAGGCGACGTCGGAGAAGATCGCGCTGGGATGGCACCTCGACGGCCGCGTGACGGCCGTGCTCGGCACGCACACCCATGTGCCGACGGCGGATGCGACCGTGTTGCCGAAGGGCACGGCGTTCATGTGCGACGTCGGGATGACCGGACCCTACGAGAGCGTGCTGGGCCGCGAAGTGCGGCCGATCGTGGACCGTTTCCTCGACGGCATGCCGCGGCGCTGCGAAGTGGCGACGGGCGACGTGCGGCTTTCCGGCGCGCTGATCGAGATCGCCGCCTCGAGCGCGAACGCGCGGAAGATCGAGCTGCTGACGGTGAGGATGGGGTAGCGGCGCGGCGGGGCCGCGCCGCGGTGCGGAGTTTGGGGTGCGGAGTTCGGAGTTGGGCGAGTCGACTACCTCGCTGCTACCGGGTGCCGGAACTTCAAACTCTGAACCCCAAACTCCAAACTCGAACTGCGCGGCGCCGCGCGCCGCGAAGTTCAACTGCGCGCGGTGCCGGCTTCCTCGTAGACGCCGAGGTGGCGGTAGCGTTCGTAGCGCGTGTCGAGGAGCTTGGGCACGTCGAGGGCGCGCAGGTCGTTGAGGTGTTTCTGCAACGCGTACTTCAAGGCACCGGCGGCCTGGTCGGGGTCGTTGTGCGCGCCGCCAAGGGGCTCGGGGATGATTTCGTCGACGACGCCGAGGCGCTCGAGGTGGTCGGCGCTCAGTTTCAACGCTTCCGCGGCCTTGGGGGCGGCGGCGCTGTCCTTCCAGAGGATCGCGGCGCAGCCTTCCGGCGAGATGACGGAGTAGTAGCTGTTTTCGAAGATGAGCACGCGGTCGGTCACGCCGATGCCGAGCGCGCCGCCGGAGCCGCCTTCGCCGACGACGATGGAGATCGACGGTGTGCCGAGCATGGCCATTTCGCGGAGATTCACGGCGATGGCTTCGGAGACGTGCCGGGCCTCGGATTCGATGCCGGGAAACGCGCCCGGGGTGTCGATGAAGGTGAGCACGGGGAGGCGGAACTTCTCCGCCATTTTCATCAGGCGCAGGGCCTTCCGGTAACCTTCGGGCTGGGGCATGCCGAAATTGCGGACCATGCGTTCCTTCGGATCGCGGCCTTTCTGCTGGGCGATGATCATGACGGCCTCGCCGTCGAGGAAGGCGGTGCCGCCGATCAGGGCCTGGTCGTCGCGGAACTGGCGGTCGCCGTGCAATTCCTGGAAGCCGGTGCAGATGCGCCGCACGTAATCGAGGGCGTAGGGCCGCTTCGGGTGGCGGGCGACCTGGACCTTTTGCCAGGGCGAAAGGTTGGAGTAGATGTCGCGTTGCAGCGCCTCGATCTTGCGCTCGATGGCATGGATCTCCGTGCCGAGGTCCACGCTCGTTTCGATCGAACGCTGCCGCAGCTCGTCGAGCTGTTTGCCGAGTTCGCGCAAGGGCTTCTCAAACTCCAACACGTAGGCCGGGGTTTCCATAAGCCGGCCACGTTACGGAGCGCCCGCAAACGCTGTCAACGGGCGGGAATGGGCCGCCCGGCAATAACGCCATTGCCAATCGCCGCGCGCTCGGTTCTGCCGCCGGTCTTCAGAATCCGTCCTTCGCCGCGGCGGGGTTCTTGAGCTGCTCTTTCCAGCTCTGGATCTTGGCCTGGGCGCCGAAGTGCTCGGCCTTCGCCTTGTCGCCGCGCTCCATCCAGATGCGGGAGAGCGTCGTGTTGATGAACAGATCCGCGGGCTGCAACGCGTGCGCCTTGTCGGCGGCGGCCAGCGCGGCATCGAGGCGGCGCAGCGAGAAATTCACTTCCGCCAACGCATGCCACGCTTCGAACGAATCCGGGACGGCGGCCGTCGCGCGGCCGAGCTTTTCGATCGCGGGTTCGCTTTCCCCGAGGGCAAAATCGGCGGTGGCGTCCTCGATCAGGTTGCGGAGTTCGTCGCTCGTCATGGCTTCACTGTGCACGGCGGGGCCGGATTGGAAAGGACGGCGTCACAGGATCAGCATCGCGTCGCCGTAACTGAAAAAACGATACTCGCGGGCGATCGCCTCGCGGTAGATCTCTTGCAGCCAGGCGATGCCGTCGGCCGAGCCCGGCGCGAGAAACGCCGCCACGAGGCAAAGCAGGGTCGAGCGCGGCTGGTGGAAATTCGTGATCAGGGCGTCGATGCCGCGGAAGCGGGCCGGCGGGTAAATGTAGATATCGGCTTCGCCGAAAGCGGTGCATCGCTCCGCCAGCGGCGCGGCCTGCCGGGCGAGAAAATCCTCGGCGGTGCGCACGGACGTCGTCCCGACGGCGATGCGCCGGCCGCCGGCGGGCGCAAACAGGGCGGCTTGGGCGGCGGCGGGCACCTCGTAGAGTTCGCGGTGAATGGCGTGGGCCTCGATTGTGTCCGTGGCGATCGGCCGGAAGGTGCCGAGGCCGACGTGCAGGGTGACGTCGACGGCGCGGACGCCGTCCGCCGTGAGCCGGTCCAGAAGTTCCGGCGTGAAGTGCAGCCCGGCGGTCGGGGCGGCGACGGCGACCTGACGCGCGCGGTCGGCGTACACGGTTTGGTAGCGTTCGAGGTCGGCGGCGCGGTCGCGGGCGGCCTGAGGGCGTTCGATGTACGGCGGGAGCGGTACGTCGCCGAGGCGGTTGGCCACGGCGACGATCGGCTCGTTGTTGGGTGTCGAGAAACGCACGACGGCCGAGCCGTCGGCTTCGCGGGCGACGATTTCGGCGGCGAAGGCGCCGTCGGGCGAGGCAAAGGTCGCGCCGGGCGCCAGCTTGCGGCCGGGGCGCACGAGGCAGCGCCACGTTTGTTCGCCGTCGGCCGGGCGCAGCAGGAAGCACTCGACCTGGCCGCCGGTGGGGCGGAGCGCGTGCAGCCGCGCGGGCAGGACGGCGGCGTTGTTGCGGATCAAGATGTCTCCGGAACGCAGATACGCCGGCAGGTCGGCGAAGGTGCGGTGGGCGAGGGTGCGCGTGGCGCGGTCGACGACCAGCAACCGGGAAGCGTCGCGCCGCGCGGCCGGCACTTGGGCGATCAGGCGGGCGGGCAGTTCGTAATCGAAGAGGGCGGTGGCGAGCGGCGGCACGGAAACGCGGACGTTACACGGAGGTTTCCGGGAAAATGAAGCTTGCGCTTCGCGGGGCGGCGGTTTTTTTCCGCCTTTCTCGCGCGTGCCAACATAGCTCAGCTGGTAGAGCAACGCTTTCGTAAAGCGTGGGTCATCGGTTCAAATCCGATTGTTGGCTCCATTTTTCCCGGAAGTTTTTCGTCCCCGGGACCGTTGCGGCGATTGCACTTACGGCAATTCGTACGCTTCGGCGAGTACCGTGCCGGAGGCGCCGCCCTTGGCGCCGACCTGGACGGTGTAGTTGCCCGGGGGCAACTGCACCAGCAGGCCCGCGTCGGCCGAGTTTTCCGGCAGGGCGAAGGCGTTGACGGTTGCGCCGGCCGCGGCGAGTTCGCGGGTCCAGTGGCTGGCGCTCCAATCATCGTTGCGGGCGATGGCGGTGTCGCCGCGGAAAACGGCGAGTTGCGGATCGGCGAGGGCTGTGGCGACGCCGAACGGCGCCAGGCCGGGGCCGATGCCGCGCAGCAGGAACCAGCGCGGGGCGCCCGCCCCGACCGCGAGGCCGAGGGTGAGCGGGGCGTTGGGGCCGACGGGGCCGCGGGTGGAAAGGTTTACCAGCCGGGGGCCGTCGCCACCGGCGTCGTAGAGTTCCACCAGCGCGGTGCCGCCGGTGCCGCCGGCGCCCTCTACCTGCGCGGTGTAGCTGCCGGACGGCAACTCGGCCACGAGCGCGGCATCCGCGCTGCCGGCGGACAAGGGAAACGCGCCGGTGCGGGCGAACGTGGTCCCGAGGGCGGAGGCCCAGTCGTCGTTGCGGGCGACCTCGGCCCCGGCGGCGGCGCGGACGACGAGCGCGGGATCCCGCAGGGCGCCGGCGACGCCGAAAGGCGCGAGCCCGGGACCGACGGCGCGGAGCAGAACCTGCCGCCGGCCCGTGCCGCCGAGCGAGAAGCCGACGATGAGGCCGCCTTCGCCGGGCTGGGACGCCGCGAGCGTGGAGAGGTTGCCGAGGCGGGCCGGGCCGGCCGGCGCCGGCGCGGCCGCCGCGACAGGCAGCAACGGTTCCGCGCGCATGACCGTGAGCCGGATCGTGCCGCGGACGAGCGGTTGCGTGAAATCGATGCCGAGGCGGGTCGGTTTGGCCCCGCCGGGCAGGTTTTCCTCGATGGTTTCGGCGCGCACGGCGACGGCGCCGCCTTCCGCCTCGATGCGAATCCGCAGGCGGGCGGCACCCGTGCCGACCTCGAGTGTGGTCGCGTCGACGGCGCGCCATGGGGCAAAGGTCACCAACGCGGTGCCGAATGTTTCGGGGCTGGAAAATTCGAAATCGTCGGTGATTACAAATCCCTCCGCGGCGCCGCGCCGGCAGAGGAACTCGCGTTCGAGCCGGCGTAGGGCCGGCACGGCGTAGCCGCCTTTCAGATCGAGCAGCAGGCGATCGCGGTCGCGGCTCCAATCGGTCGCGAGGACGCGCGCCGCGTAGGCGGCGCCGGTGGACTGCAGCTGGCCGGCGACGACGGGCACGGGATGCCCGTAGGAATTCAGCACCTTGCTGTCGTAGCGCTGCGCGCCGAAGGTACGGGCCGTGTAGACCTCGCTGCCCGGGTCGACGAGGAGGGCGGTCTGGCCGAGCGCGACGACGAAGGAACCGAGGTCGTTGTGGTTGTGCAGTTCGTCGTTGTGGCCGCCCTTGATGGCGGCGCCGAAGTCGTCCGCCGCGCGGGTGACGAGCACCTGCGCGCCGGGGAACCAGTGCCGCAGTTCCGGTTCCGGCGGCAGGGCGGCCGCCGGCAGCGACGGGGTCCAGGCCCGCACGGCGGAAATGTAGAGCTGGTCGCGCGCGATTTCCGCCCAGCCGGCCGCCGGCAGGCGGGCGGGCGCGGTGCCGCCGTCGAGCTGCCGCCGCGCCAGCGGGGCCACCCAGGCGGCGGGCTGGACGGCCGGCGAGTTGTCCGAGAATGCCGGATACACGCGCGGCAGGACGGCCATGCCGACGGGATACGCGGCGATGCGCTCCTGCTTGCCGCCGGCGACCAGCCGGAGCCGTCCGGCCGTCGCGGCGGCGACGGCCTCGCCGAGGAGGACGTGATGGCCGAACCCGTAGCTCCAGTAACCGACGCCCTCGGTGCAGTAGCCGTCGTCCGTGAAGCCCGCGATGAAGTACGGCAGATTCGCCTCCGCCGCGGCGAGGACCTCGGCGCGTTCCGCGCGGTCGGTTGCGGCGGCGAGCGCGGCGCCGACGACGCCGGCGTGGCAGACGGCGTTCCAATTGCTGTTGGTGTGGACCCACCACATGCCGCCGACGGGACCGTTGCGGATCGCGTTGAGGTACGGAACGGTGATGCGCCGGCGGATTTCCGCCTGCACGCGCGCGAGCCGCGCGGCGCCGAGCGAGTCGCCGAGCCAGCCGGCCGCCGTGGCGAGACTCCAGCCGCGCATGGCGGCGCCGAGATCGACCTCGACGACCCGGCCGTTGAAGTTGGCGAGCGACGCATCGTGCGCCGGCAGCGTCCAGGCTTTCTCGTCGAGGATCGCGTCGATGTCGCGCTGGAGCGCGGCGATATAGCGGCCGCGGCCGTCGAGTGCCTCGGCCCAGGCGAAGGTCGTCAGCCGGTCGCGCCGGCTATTGTAGACGGCCTCGTAGCCGGTGCGCGAGCCGGTGCGGGAAAATTCCAGATAGAGCGCGTCGGTTGCGGCGGGCGGCGCGGTGTTCGCAAGCCGGTCCGCCTCGGCGAGGATTTCGCGGAGTGGGAGCCGCTCGGCGAGGGCGGTCCAGGCGGCGCGATCGGAGGCGGGGCGGCCGATCGGGGCGGGCTCGGCCGGCAGCCAGCCGGCGATTTCGGCGCTGCGGGCGGCGGTCGGTTTGACCGCGGCGGAGGCGAGCGCGGGAACGGCGAACGCGAGGAGCGCGGCGACGAGGCGAAGCCCGCGCCGGCGCGGGCGAGGGGAGGGATGAAGCGGGGCGGGGCGCGGCATGGACAAGCGGGCGGTCGGTTCAGGCGGGGCGCAGCGTGCGGCCCTCGTGCCAGACCAAGGAACTGACGAGCGTCGTGCTCGGCACGGGCGGCACGCCGCGTTCGTTGGTCTCGATCAGCCGCATCAGGATACTGGCGGCGGTGCCGCCGACTTCCTCGGCCTTGACGAGCAGGCCGCTGAGGCGGCGGGCGGGACGTTCCTGGTGGAAGAAAGCGACTCCGGCATCGCGCGGCACGCGGAGACCGAGCCGGGTCGCGGCGGCCATGACTTCCGGTTCTTCCGTCAAGATCACATCGGGCCGCTCCTGCCGCACCCAGCGCGCAAACTCGCGCGAATCCCAGCGGTCTTCCGGCAAGATCAGCGGGGCGACGTGCTGCCAGTCGGGATGGAGGTGGGCGTGGGCGAAGAAAGCGCCGAGCCGGCTGTGGCGCGTGCGCACGTTTTGCGGCGCGCGCAGGATGATGCCGGGCCGGCGGTAGCCGCGGCGCTCGGTCTCCTGCAGGAGCAGGCCGATGCCGCAGGCGTGGTCGTCGACAACCCGGTGCAGCACCGGGTCGGCCATCGAATAGTCGAGGCTGACCGCGGCGAAGCGCGGCCAGTCGATGTCCATCGGCGGATTGGCCACGGGCAACGGGGCCACGACGAGGCCCTGGACGTTTTGCGTCCACAGGATCTGGCTGAGCCGGCGGCCGTGGATCTGCGGGGCGAAAAGCCACACGGGTTCCACGAGGTAGCCGCGGGCGGCGCACGCGGCCTGCACGCCGGCGTAGCATCCCGCGATGTAGCGGCTGCGGCGCCAGCCGTCGCGGGTGGGATAGGCGGTGAGGAACGCGACCTTGGCCCGCAGTTTGCCGCCGGTCCGGGCCTGGCGCTGCGACATCAGGGCCGAGATGAGCGGGTCCGGGCGGTAACCGAGCTTGGCCGCGGCGGCGCGGACCTGCGCGGCGGTCGCGCGCGAAACGCCGGCGCCGTGGCGCAGGGCGAGCGACACGGCGGTCTGGGAAAGGCCGGTGGCGCGGGCGATCTCGCGCTGGGTAACCATCGGTGCCGTGAGGGAAAGAAAAGCGGCCGCCGGGGCAAGCGCCCGGCGGCCGCGGGAAGCGCCGAAGCGCCGCCGCCGGACTAGAATTTGAAGTCCGTCGCGAAGCGGTAGGTGCGTTTCTCGCCGAAGGTCGAGCCCTCGGAGATGTAGTCGCGGTCGGCGAGGTTGCCGACGTTGAGCCGCAGCGTGAGGCCCTGGCGGCCCTTCAGCTTGATGTCTTTCGAGATCATGGCGAAGAGCACGCCGCCGGCGTCGCTCCGGCGCTCGCGGGTGTTGAGGTTCAGGCCGGTGTCGAGCCAGGTGTCGTTGCGCCAGTTGAGGCCGAGCGTCCAGCGCGTGCCGCCGAGCAGGCCGGCGCCGTCGATCCGGTAGTTGGTCATGACGTTGGCGCTCTTTTCCGGGGCGCGGGGCAGTTCGTAGCCGATGAGGGCCTCGCGGCCCGGGGGCGCACCGGTGATCTTCCCGTTGAACTGCGCGTACAGCACCGTGAAGCTCAGACGTTTCGTGGCCTGGTACCAGGCTTCGAATTCGAGGCCTTTGACCTCCTCGCCCGGGGTGAGGATGCCGTAGGTGCGAGGCGGATTGAGCGAGAAGTCGGTGAACTGGCGGCCGACGTCCTTCCGTTCCTGGGCATAGACGACGATCATGGTCGAAAGCCCGGTGCCTCCCCAGGTGGACTTGAGCCCGCCCTCGATGCCTTCGGCGGTGAGCGGCGCGAGCGGGTTGAAGTTGATGTCGAACAGGAACTGCGGCTGGTAGCTGGTGCTGCGGTTGAAGAACACCATGTGCTGCTTGCGGGCGTCGAAGACCCAGCCGAGGCCGGCCTGCCAGACGGTGGCCTTCCGGTTGTCGGAGGCGCCGGTGACGGTGTTGGTCAGGATGCTCTTGCCGCGGGCGACGCCGCCGAGGACCTGGAGGCGGTCGTCGAAGGCCGAAAGCACTTCGCTGACGCGGGTGTTGGTCCACTCGCTCAGGAAACGGCTGGGGCCGGACTCGAGGCGCCAGAGCGCGGGATCGAGCCGTGTGTCGAGCCAGGAGCCGGTGACGCCGTTGAACGGGCGGAAATCGGCGGCGGTCGGCGGCCTCGTCACGCGCTGGGTGACGGGATCGTAGCCCAGGTTGAGCGTGAAGAGATTGTCGCGGGCGTTGGCCGCGGCGTTCCAGCCCCGCCAGATCGAGGCGAAGAACGTGTTCTTGTTGTACTCATAGCCGGCAACGGTGCGGGTCTTGAAGGCTCCGAGCGTCCATTCGCCGAGCAGGTCGCCTTTGTAGCCGGTGATGCGGTTGCCGTCGCGCGTATTGGCGCCGTAGTACGGCAGCGGCACGGCGCGGAAGGGATCGCCGCCGGTGGGGACGATCTCGTTGCGGTCGCGGGCGTTCTTCGAATAGACCCCGCGGAATGTGAGGTGGGGCGAGAGCCGCGACGTGAGATCCGCGGTCCAGTTGGACTGTTTGTTCTCGGCCTTGGCGTAAGGCCCGAAGAAACCGCCGCGGGCGGCGCGGCCGAGACCGCGGTTGTCCTTGTCGACGAACTCGACCGTCGACCCCGGCGGACGCCAGACGATGGGCTGGAAGGCGCCGAAGTTGGTGCGGACGTCGAGGTGCTCGTATTCGAAGGAGACCTCGGTGTTGTCGAGCGGCCGGTACAGGATCGACGGGTTGTACACGACGGCCTTGTTGCGGAAGAAATTGAACTCGCGCTCGTTGCTGGTGAAAGACGCGGGCAGGCGGACGCCAAGGGTCTTGGGCACGAGCGTCACGTCCACGTCGGCCTGGCCGCGGTAGAAGGCGTAATTGCCGAAAGCCGCCGACGCGCTGCCGCGGGCGTCGGTCGTGGTGCGCAGGCGCGGGCGTTTGGTGATGTAGTTGATGATGCCGCCGGCGTCGCTCTGCCCGTAGAGGAGGGAATTCGGCCCGCGGATGACTTCGACGCGGTCGATGCCGGTCATGTCGTACAGGCGGCCGCCGGGGGCGAAGCCGTTGCGGCGGGGCAGGACGGTGAAGCCGCGCGACGCATACTGGGTGTTGTTGCCGGTGCCTTCCGAGGTGGTCTGGTTCTGGTTGGCGAGGCCGGCGACGAGGCGGGTCAGGCCGTCGGCGTTGAAGATATCCAGTTCCTTCATCTGCTCGGCGCTGACGACCTGCAGCGCCATGGGCAGCTTGTCGAGAGGGCGGGCGACGAGCGTGCCCGCGGTGGATTCGGTGATGCGGTTGCCCTCGACGGCGGCCGAGGAAATGACGAACGGCGAGAGCTCGACGATTTCGTCGGCCGGGGCGGGGCGCGGGGTTTGCGCCGCGAGCGGAGCGAAGGCCGAAGCGGCGAGGCAGAGGCCGACGCGGAGCGGGCAGGGGATGCGGATCATGGGTGAGCGTGGGGGTTGGAATCCGCAGCATGGGTCCGCGCTCCGGCCCGGGCTAGGCTGGCTTTACTGTTACCGATTAGTTCGGGTGCCGCGGCACCCGGGACGCCGTCGGGCCGCAGCCGGAAGGACCGCCGCTCAGCGGCCTTCGTCGCCGAGCGGCCGCTGGTTGGTGAAGGCGCCGCTGGCCGGGACGGCAAAGGCAGCCGGATCGTCGGGCCGCGCGGGGTCGAAGCCCTTGAAATCGTCGTCGAGGTGCGTGGCGAGGGGGAGCTTGAGCTGCCGGATCGCCTGCACGACGCATTTCGCCAGCTGGTAGCTGCCGAAGTTGTTGTGGTGGGTGTTGTCGACCTTGCCCTGCGGCGCGGCGAAGGCCCGGGCCGAACCCTCGATACCGAGCGCCTCGTAGAGCGGCTTGCTGAGGGCGTTGAGGTCGATGAAGGCCACGTCGAGTTCGGCCGCGACGGCTTTCGCGGCGGTGGCGTAGTCGGCGAGGGAGCCGCGCACCTTGCCGTTTTCGTCGAAGCCGCGGCGCTCCATCGGCGACAGGATGACCGGGATGCCGCCGCGGCTCCGCACGCCTTCGACATGTTTGCGGATCTCCGCCTTGTAGGTGGTGAACGGCCCGCCGCTCTGGGCGGCGATCTGTTTCTGGTCGTTGTGGCCGAACTGCATCAGCAGCCAGTCGCCGGGACGCATCGCGCTCAGGACTTTGTCGAGCCGGCGGCGGCCGATGGAGTCGCGGTAGGTCTCGCCCGATTCGCCGTGGTTCGCGATCGCGACCGTCGGCTTGAAGAAGCGGGTGAACATCTGGCCCCAGCTGTTGAACGGCTCCTTCGACTGGTCGCACACCGTCGAATCGCCGAGCAGAAAAACCGTCGGCACGTCGGCGGGCTCGATCTCGACCGCACGGACCGCCGGCTGGCGGTTGGAAAACTCGAGAGTCAGCGCGTCGTCCCAGGCCCAGGCCTCGTCGGTCGTTTCGCGCGGAGCCTTGAGCCGCACCTGCCCGGCGGCGATTCCGCCCGTCGCGGGAATCCGCGGCGTGCGCGTGTTCACGACGAAACTGACGCGCTTGAATTCGCCCGGCGCGGTTTCCACGCGCTCGACCATCAGGCGGCGGAGCTCGGCCTTGATCGTGGTGACGGAGGCGTCGGCCGGGTCGCCGAGGGTGACGGTGACGCGCCAGTTGCCCTCGGAGGGCAAGCGGGCGGTGAAGTGGAACGGCTTGTCCGCCGTGACGAAATCGGGGCGCTGCGGATCGATGCCCGGACGCGAAACATCCCGCACCGCGGCGCCCGGTTCGAAACCGTAGCCGCGTTCGCGCGAGAACCCGGTATCGGCCGGCACCGCGACGAAGCCCGGGGCGGCCGGGCCGGAGCCGAAATCGAAGCGCAAGGCCGCGGGCGCGGCGGGGGCGGCTTGCGCGGAAAGGGCAAGCAAGAGCCAAAGACCAAGCGCGGCCGCGCGGCCGGCCGAAGGGGAGGGGAACATCAGCGGAGCGAAAGGGAACGCGGGCACGTTGCACTCCTGTTCCGCGGCGGACGGTCCGACCTGGGGGGCGAAGCCGACCTCGCACCTCCGAACCCAAAACCCAGAACTCAAGACCCAAAACCCAGAACCACCGACCTTCGCCCCGCGGCCGCCTCACGCCAGCCACACCGTCTTCACGTTGGCGAAGGCCCGCACGCCCCAGGCGCCGAGCTCGCGGCCGTAGCCGCTTTCCTTGGTGCCGCCGAAGGGCAGTTCCGGCGTGGAGCGGACGAAGTCGTTCACGAAGACCGCGCCGACCTCGAGTTGCGGGATCAGGCGGCGCGCGCGGGCGCGACTGCGCGTGAAGAGCGAGGCGCTAAGCCCGTAGCGGGACGCGTTGGCGACGCGGATCGCCTCGGCCTCGTCCCGCACCGGCAAGATCGCGGCGACGGGTCCGAAAAGTTCCTCGTCGGCCGCCGGCATGCCGGCGCGCACACCGGTGAGGACGGTGGGGGCGTAGAAGAAACCGGGGCCCGGCAGCGGCGCACCGCCGAGCAAGACTTTGGCGCCGAGGCGGACGCTGGCGTCTACCTGCGCCGCCAGCTTGTCGCGCAAGTCTGCACGGGCGAGGGGACCGACCTCGGTCGCGGGGTCCGTCGGATCGCCGACGCGGCGGGCGGCCATGCGGGCGACGAAGCGGCGCTCGAACTCGCGGAGCACGGAGCGCACGACGATGAAACGTTTGGCGCAGACGCAGCTTTGGCCGGAGTTGAGCAGGCGCGCGTGCGCGCCGGTTTCCGCGGCCCGGTCGAGGTCGGCGTCGGCGAGCACAATGGCCGCGTCGCTGCCGCCGAGTTCGAATACCCCGGGCTTCATCGCGGCGGCGGCCGCGGCGGCGACGGCTTTTCCGGCGGCGGTGCTGCCGGTGAGCGTGACGGCGTGGACGCGCGGGTCGGCGAGCAGGCCGGGGACGGCGTCGGCTTCGACGAACAGGACCTGCAGCAGCCCCGGAGGAAATCCGGCGGCGGCGAAAACCCGCGCCACGGCGCGGGCGGAGCCGGGGACGTTGGGGGCGGGTTTGAAGAGGACGGCGTTGCCGGCGAGCAGGGCCGGGACGGCGGCGCGGACGATCTGCCAGACGGGGAAGTTCCAGGGCATGACCGCGAGCACGGTGCCGAGCGGCTCGAAGACGACGTGCGCCGCGGCGGGGGCGCCGGGCGGGTGCTCGGGCGCGAGCAGGTCGGCGGCGCGGGCGGCGTAGTGGTCGCAGAGGACGGCCGACTTGAGAACTTCGGCCGAGGCCTGTGCGATCGGCTTGCCCATCTCGGCGGTGGCGAGGGCGGCGAGGGACGGTGCTTCGGCTCGGAGCGCGCGGGCGAGGGCGCGGAGGCTGCGGGCGCGCGCGGCCGGCGCGGTGCGGCGCCAGGCCGCCTGGGCGCGGGCGGCGGCGGCGAGCGCGCGCTCCACGGCGGGCGCGTCGTATCCGCGTTGGACGGACAAACGGCGGCCGGTGGCGGGATCGGTGGCGGCGAACATCATGCCGCGAATCTCCGGCGCGGGCGGGCGGTGACAACGGGAAACCGCGCCGCGGGCGCCACAGTGCCGCGCGTTTCCGGGCGATGCAGCGGCGGCGGTTGCCGCTTGCCGACCGGCGGACCTTGGTGCGTGCTCCGCGCATGGCGCGCGCTGAAAAACGTCCGGTGACCGTTCGCACGATTGCGGAGCACGTCGGCGTTTCCACCGCGGCGGTCTCGACCGTCCTGGCCAACCGCCACGAGGAGCGCCGGCTCGCGCCCGCGACCGTCGAACGCATCCGCCAGGCCGTGCGCGAGCTCGGCTACGTGCCCAACGTCGCCGCGCGCCGGCTCCGCGCCCACGACCCCGAGGTGCGCCACGCCGAGCTCGGGATTCTGACTTCGTTCGAGGCGCCGCTCTTTCTCGTCAGCCGCACGCTGCGCATGGTGCAGGAGGCGGTCGATGCGCGCAGCACGGGCGGGCGGAAATTTTCCGTTTCGATCGACATGTTCCACGCCGGGCGGCTCGCGGAGATGCCGGGGTTGCTCAGCGCGAGCCGTTTCAACGGCGTCATCATCGCCAACACGCTGCCGGACGACGACGCGTTCCTCCGCACCACCACGCTGCCCTACGCGGTCGTCGTGCAGGGCCGCCGGCTTGCCAACTACAGCTGCGTGCTGGAAACGCCCGGCGAGGGCGGCCGCCAGGCCGCGAAGCTGCTCCGGGCCCGGCGCGCCGCGCGGCCGGCGGTGCTCGTGCCCGCGCTCTTGACGGAGACGACGGCGGACCGGGCGACGGCGTTCGCCGCGGCGCTCCAAGCCGCGGGCCAGCCGCTGCCGGCGCGTATCCAGGCGGAAGGCTTTTCTCCGGCTGCCGGCGCCGCGGCCGTGGCGGCGCACCTGCGGCGCGTGCCGGAGTGCGACGGCGTCTTCGCAGTCACCGACACGCTGGCGCTGGGCGCGCTGAACGCGCTCAAGGCCGCCGGCCGTGCCGTGCCGGAACAAGTGGCCGTCGTGGGAGTGGGGGACCATGAGCATGCCGATTTTTTCGACCCGCCGCTGACCTGCGTCGGCCCGGCTTACGAACGCGTCGTCGCGGAAATCGTCACGCTGCTCTTCGAGGTCATGAACCGGCGCCGCGTGCGGCCGACGGAAGTGTTTGTGCCGCCGAGCGTCGCGCGCCGGGCCTCGGCCTGAGGCGCGCGGGGCGGTCAGTTTTTCACTGCCGCTACAATCCGATCAAGGGACATGGCGGGGTCCAGCGGCGGCTTGTCGTAGATGTTCCAGCCGGTGAATACGGCGATGAGATCCAAGGCGGGCACGACGAGCAGATACTGCCCGCCGTAGCCGTTGGCGAAGAGGTTGTTCGGTCGGTCGCGCCCGACGATTTTCCACCACTGGTAGCCATACCGGCGTTCGGCTCGGCCGGGCACCTCGACATGGGCCGCGGTCGCTTCTTTGGCCCAGCCCTCTGGGAGTATCCTGCGGTCGTCCCAGATGCCGTCCTTCAGGTAGAGATAGCCGATTTTGGCGAGGTCGTGGGCGGTCAAATATAGGCCGCCTTCGGTGTCGGTATGGCCGGTCGGTGTCCGCTTCCAGTACGTTTTCGCGATGCCGAGCGGCTGGAAAAGTTCCGTCGCCGCGTACTCGTCCGCGTGTCGCCCCGTGGCCTGCTTCAGCACTTGGGCCAGCAATTCGGTCGCACCGCTGTTGTAGACAAAACGTTGGCCCGGCTCTTCCACCATCGGTTGGTCCAACACGAATTGCACCCAATCTCGACTTTGTTCCATCGCTGCGCAGCTGTTCTTTGGATCGGTGTAGGGCACGGTCGTCTCGTTCCAATCGAGGCCTGCTGTCATGGTGAGCAAGTGGCGGAGCGTCCACCGGTTCCGTCGTGCATCCGGCGCGATGCGATAACCCGCGAAGAACGGCAGCGCCGGGAGGTCGATGCCCTTGAGCTCACCGCGGCGGATCGCGATGCCAACCAGGGTCGCGGTGACGCTCTTGCTGACCGACTGCATAGTATGCAGGTCCGTGCCGCGGTAATACGGGTGCCATTCCGGGTCGTAGTAGTTGTAGGGATCGCGCCGCCGATCCGGAGCGGTGGCGAACGCCCGGTCGTAGTCGCGCGGAAACGTCCGCTCGTAGACGATGGCGCCGCGGCGGATGACAAGCATGCTGTCGACAAAGCCGTGCCGTTCCCCGGCGAGTTCGTCGCCCAAGGCGGCGAGCGCAGCACCGTTCACGCCGGCGCTCTCCGGGGTCGTACTTGGCCAACCGCGGGTTGGCCAGGCGGGCGCCGCGAAACCGGACGCAATCATGAACAGGACTCCGACCGTGAATCGGGGAGCGAAACTCATGGCTCGGAGTGTTCGTCGCCGCGCTGCACCTTGCGAGCGATTTCCTCGACCGCCGAAGGCCTCGGGTGGGACCAAGATCAGAACCTACCCGGAGTCTTTCATCCCCCCGCTCCCCGCGCCCCCGCGCCGGCAAAGTAACCCAATAGGTTGCTTTGCGGCGGGACGGCACAAGGGCGGGGTGGAATGGCGAACGGGGGCGGGTTCGGCCGGGAAAATCCGCTTTTCGCGCTTGCGCCTAAATCGATTTAGCATTTCCCGTAGCGCGAACCCCTCCCGGACCCGCCGCGGCCTCCCCTGACCGCCGGCGCCGTCCGGAAATCCCCGCCATGAATCCTGTCGCCCGCATCTCTTCCGTCCTTCGCCGGCTGCTGCCGTTGTTCGTCGCTTTGCTGGGGCCGGCATGGCCCGCCGCGCATGCCGCCGAGGCGGCGACGCTGACCGGCACGGTCAGCAACACCGTCACCGGCAATCTGCTCCCCGGCGCCCAGGTGGCCGTGCCGCAGCTCGGCCTGGTCGTGCTCACCGATACGACCGGCCGCTACAGCCTCGCGTTGCCGGCCGGCACCCACGAGGTCGTCGTCACCTACACCGGCCTCGATGCGCAGCGCGCTTCGGTCGCGGTGGCGGCGGGCCAGCGCACGACGCGGGCGTTCGAACTGACCACCGCCATCTACCAGCTGGACGCCTTCAAGGTCACCGGCGAGCGCGAGGGCGCGGCCGCGGCGATCACCGCCCAGCGCAACGCCGACAACGTGAAGAACGTCGTCACCATGGATTCGTTCGGCAATCTGCCCAACATGTCCGCCGGCGAACTCGCGATCCGCCTGCCCGGCGTCGCGGGCAATCTCGACGACGAGGGCAACGTCACCGGTCTCACCATCCGCGGCATGGGCCCGGCGCTGAACCGCGTGAACGTCGACGGCGTGCTCATGGCCAACTCGGCCAACCTCTCGCGCCAGTTCCAGACGCACTCGATGACGGGCGCGATGTTCGAGCAGGTGGAGGTGATCAAGGGCCAGACCCCGGACCGGCCGGCGGATTCGCTCGGCGGCTCGATCAATCTCAAGACGCGCTCGCCGCTCTCGCAGCGCGAGAAACGCCGCAGCGACTACTCCGTCGGCGTGCGCGTTGCGCCGTCGTTCACCCAGCAGGTGCCGTTGCGCCGCGACCACCCGGCCCACCCGCAGCTCAATTTCGCCCACACCGAGGTCTTCGACGTCGCGGGCGGCAGCCGCAACCTCGGCGTTTCCGCCAACTTCTTCTACAGCGAGAACGTCGCCGGCGGTTTCCGCACCATCCGCGACCAGCAGAACACACCCAATTCGCCCGCCTATACCTACAGCTACGCGACTCAGGACTACTACAACAACCGCAAGCAGAGCTCGGTGAACCTGAAGGCCGATTTCCGCTGGTCGCCGACGGCGAAGTTTTCCCTCAACGCGATCTACAACGACGCGTTCGAGCCGTTCAACCGGCTCTACGAAGTCACCGCGGTTTCGCCGCAGACCGTCGCGACCCTCGACGCCGCGGGCAATCCCACCGGCACGGGCGCGATTCTGCCGAACTACACCGACCGCATCACGCAGGTCCGCGCGGTCGCCGGCGCCAATGTCTCCGTCAACGAGACGATGTTCAGCTTCCTCAACCGCACGCGCGCCGTCGACTTCGGCGGCGAGCACGACTTCGACCGCTGGCACGTCGACTACAATGCCTCCTACAGCCAAGCGCACATCAACCTCGGCGTCGGCGGCGGCGGCACGCTCACAAACACCGTCAGCGGCGTGGGCTGGACCCTCGACCGCACGAAGTCCGACCTCTACCCGACGTTCACGCAGACGGCCGGGCCGAGCATCTACGACATCGCCAACTACCGCCCCGGCCAACTTTCCGCCCGCGACAACAAGCGGCTCTCGGAAGTGACCAACTTCCGTGCCAATGCCCGCTACACGCTGCCGACCCAAATGCCCGCCTCGGTCAGCTTCGGCGCCGACCGCCGCGAGCAGACCGCCGGCACCGTCAACGCCGACCGCCGCTGGAACTACGCCGGCGGCACGCGGCCGCTGGTTGCCGATCCTTCGATCGTCACCTGGGACAGCAAGAAGACCGGCCGGTCGCTGCCGATGTTCGAGACCGCCGCGCTGATCAAGGACTACAAGCCCGTCGATGCGACGCTGTGGAACGAGGATGTCTACTTCCGCGAGTCGCAGCGCTACATCAACACGCGCGCGGTCGAGGAAACCGTCGACGGCGCGTACGCCATGGGCCGGGTTCGCCTCGGCCGCTTCGGGATGCTCGGCGGCGTCCGCGCCGAGCGCACCGAAGTGAGCAGCAACGGCTGGGTCCGCGTGCAGAGCGCGAGCACGCCGGCGCAGCAGGCGGCCGATCCGGTCGGCGCCGCGAACCGCGACTACGCGGGCAACGAACGCCGCCGTTCCGATTCGTACACGGATCTGTTTCCCAGCGTCCACGCGCACTACGACATCACCCCGCAGCTGAAGGCGCGGCTCAGTTGGTCCGTCGGCATCGGCCGGCCCGGTTTCAACGAATTGGTCCCGGGCGAAACGGTGAACGCCGCCGCGCAGACCCTCACGATCAACAACACGGGCCTGAAACCGCAGTATGCGAGAAACTGGGACGCGTCCCTCGAGTACTACTTCGAGCCCGTCGGCCAGCTGTCCGTCGGCTGGTTCCACAAGGACATCCGCGATTACATCGTGCGCGGCCTCGGCGGCGGCACGATCGCGGCGGGCTCCGGCAACGGTTTCAACGGCGACTACGCCGGCTACACGCTGCTCACCTCGGGCAACGCCGGCAGCGCCACCGTCGACGGCTGGGAGTTTTCCTACCAGCAGCAGTTCACGTTTCTGCCCGGCCTGCTGAAGACGCTGTCGTTCTCCGCCAACTACACCGCGCTCAGCACCTACGGCAATTTCGGCGGCGCGGTCGCGATCCCGAAGAACCAGGTCTCCGACTTCATCCCGAACACCGGCAACGCCAACCTCAGCTGGCGCTGGCGCAAACTCGGCATCCGGATCCGCCAGAACTACCACGGCGACTACGTCCGTGCCGTTAACCTCGCGCAGACCCACCGCACGACGTTCCGCCTGCGCCGCGAGATCATCGACCTCAATCTCAGCTACCAGCTGCGCCCGAGCCTCACGCTGTTCTGCGACGTTTCCAACCTGACCAACGAGCCGCAGGCTTTCTACCGCGGCACGCCGGACCGGATGGAGCGCACGATCATCAACGGCACCACCCTCACCGCCGGACTCAGCGGTCGCTTCTGAATTCCCGTTTCCCCAAGTTCCCGTTCCGCATGAAACTGCTCCGCCTGCCGTTCCTTTTCGCCGCCCTCGGCACAGGCCTCGCCGCCGCCGAGCCCGAGGTGCTCCCGCGTCTCGCTCACCGCAATCCGGGTACGCTCGCCGATCTCGGCGTCGGCCTCTGGGCTTGGCCGCTGCCGATGGACTATAACCGCGACGGCCTGATGGACCTCGTCGTGGTGTGCACCGACAAACCGTACAACGGGACTTGGTATTTCGAGAACAGCGGCGAGGTCGACGCGCAGCTCAAATTGCCGATTTTCAAACCCGCCGTGCTGATCGGCAAATCGGCGCCGTCCTCCGGCATCTCCTACGCCACCGGCGAACCGATCGTCACCGCGACGGCGTCGGCCCAAAACCGCGACACGCTGATCTATGCGTTCCGCGGCAACGTGTACCCGGATTTCCTGAATTCCCAATTCGGGAAGCCGCAGAAAATTCCGGTGCCGGAAAAGATCCACACCGAGCCTGGCAATATCCGGCAGAACCAATGGAAGTTCGTCGACTACGACGGCGACGGCGCGGTCGACGTCACCGTCGGCATCGATTTCTGGGGCGACTTCGGACCGCTCAACGGCGGCGAGGGCGCGTTCAATGCCAAGGGGGAATGGACCCGAGGCAAACTGCGCGGCTACGTGTACCTGCTGCGCAACACCGGCACGACCGCCAAGCCGGTCTACGCGCCGGCCGTGCGGCTCCAGGCCGGCGGCAAAGACATCGATCCCTTCGGCATGCCTTCGCCGAGTTGGGGCGACTTCGACGGCGACGGCGACCTCGACCTGCTCTGCGGCGAATTCCGCGACACCTTCACCTACTACCAAAATACCGGCACGCGCACGCAGCCCGTGTACGCCGCCGGCCGCAAACTCACGCACGCCGGCGTGACGCTCACGATGGATCTCTGCATGATCACGCCGACGGCGGTGGATTTCGACGGCGACGGCGATCTCGACCTCGTGGTCGGCGACGAGGACGGCCGCGTGGCGTTCATCGAGCACACGGGCGCGGTCGTCGACGGCCTGCCGCAGTTTTTGCCGCCGCGCTATTTCCGGCAATTCGCGGCCGACGTGAAGTTCGGCGCGCTCGCCACGCCGTATGCGGTCGATTGGGACGGCGACGGCGACGAGGATTTGATTTCGGGCAACTCGGCCGGCTACGTCGCGTTCATCGAGAATCTCGGCGGCCAGCCCGCGCGCTGGGCCGCGCCGCGCTACCTCAGCGCCGGCGGCAAACTCATCCGCGAACAGGCCGGCCCCAACGGCTCGATCCAGGGCCCGGCGGAAACGAAGTGGGGCTATTCGATCCTGAGCGTGGCGGATTGGGACGGCGACGGCCTGCCCGATATCATGACCAACGGCATCTGGGGGAAGGTCGTTTGGTACAAAAACATCGGCACCCGCACCGCGCCGCGCCTCGCCGCGGGCAAGCCCGTCGAGCTCACGCTCCCCGCCGGCACGCCGACGCCCCATCCGGCCTGGAATTGGTGGAAACCGGCCGGCCGCGAACTCGTTTCCCAATGGCGCACGACGCCGCAGATGGTCGATTGGAACGGCGACGGCCTCATGGACCTCGTGATGTCCGACGCCGAGGGCTACCTTGCCCTCTACGAACGCAAACGCGGCGCGGGTGGAGCGCTGGAATTGCATGCGCCGCAGCGCGTCTTCTGGACCGAGGGCGCCAGCGTCTACAACAGCAACGGGCAGCCGCAGAACAAAGAATCGGGCCTGCTCCGCCTCAACGACGGCGTCTACGGCCGCGGCGGCCGCCGCACCTTCTGCGTCGCCGACTGGGATGGCGACGGGAAGACGGACCTGTTGGTCAACAGCAACCCCAACGTGAATTTTCTCCGCGCCACGGGCCGCGACGCCCAGGGCCGCTGGACCTTCAAGGACGAGGGCCCCGTGAGCACGCACGTGCTCGCCGGCCACGCGACCAAGCCGACGGTCGGCGATTGGAACCGCGACGGTATTCCCGATCTGCTGATCGGCGCCGAGGACGGGTTCTTCTACCAAGTGAAGAATCGGCGCGCGAAACCGTAACCCGGCCGGCCGGTCCCGCCGGTTCTGCCTGTATCCGAACTCCCACGACCTTCGTCCCACCGCACCGCTTTCATGCATCCGTCTTCCTTCCCCCGCGGAATCTTTTCCGCCCAATGGATTCCGACCGACGCCCAGGGCCGCGTCGATCGCACGGCCCTCGCGGCGCACCTCGATTTCGAAAAGAAAGCCGGGGTGCGCGGCGTGCTCGCGTTGGGCAGCACGGGGGAGTTCCCGTTCTTCACCTTGGAGGAACGGAAACAGGTCCTCGCGACCGTGGTCGAGTTGGCCGGGCCGATGACCGTGTACGCCAATCTCACGGACATCCGGCCGCAGGCCGCGGTCGAGCTGGGCAAGTTTGCCAAGGGCTTGGGCGTCTCCGCCATCGCGCTCATGCCGCCGGTGTTCTATCCGGTTTCCCAGGCCGACATGCTCGCGTACTTCCTGCACATCGCGGAGCGCGTCGATTTGCCGGTGATGCTGTACAACTTCCCCGAATTGACGGGCAAACGCATCGACTTGCCGACCATCGCCGCCTTCGCCGACCGCGCGGCGATGGTTGCGATCAAGCAGAGCGGCAAGGAATTCGCCTATCACCACGACCTCGTCGCGTTGGGCCGCGAGAAGGGCTTCGCGGTGATGTCGGGCGCGGACACGCGGCTGACCGAGGCCTTCGGCATCGGCGTCTCGGGCTGCATTGGCGGGCTCGTAAACCTCGTGCCGGAGTGGATGGTGGAAATCCATCGCGCGGCGACGGCGTCGCCCGCCGGCGAAGCGCCGGTCGCGGCCGCCGCGATGCGCGAAGTCGGCCGGATCATCGACCAGTTGGCTTTCCCGGCGAACATCGCGGCCGGGCTCGAGGCGCGCGGGTTCCTGCCCGGTGCGGCGAAGAACGTGCTGTCGGAGGAATCGCGCGGGCTGCACCGGAAAATCGTGGCGGAGTTGGTGGCCTTGTTTAGGAACCACGGTCTTGCGCTGGCGCCCTCGGCGGCGGCGTGACATCGCCGGTTACCCCTTCCTCCCGCATGCCCCCGCTCCCCACGCTCGCCCGTTACGCCTGGTACGTCGTCGCCCTCCTGTTTCCCGTCGCGCTGCTCAACTACCTCGACCGCCAGATGCTGGCGACGATGAAGGCGTCGATGGTGGCCGACATCCCGTCGATCGCCAACCGCGCCGATTGGGGCCTGATTCTCGGTTCCTTCAAGTGGACCTACGCGATCCTGAGTCCGTTCGGCGGCTACATCGCGGACCGCTTCAGCAAACGCTGGGTGATCGGCGGCAGCCTCTTCGTGTGGTCGGCCGTCACGTGGTGGACGGGACACGTCACGACGTTCAACGAACTGCTCGCGGCGCGCGCGCTGATGGGCATCAGCGAGGCGTTCTATATTCCGGCGGCGCTGGCGTTGATCTCGGAGTATCACTTCGGGGAAACGCGTTCCCGCGCCGTCGGCCTGCACCAGACCGGCATCTATTGCGGCCAGATTCTCGGCGGCTTCGCCGGCTACGTGGCCGATTCGCCGGACCACGGCTGGCGCTGGATGTTTTCCACCTGCGGCATGATCGGCGTGATCTATGCGCTGCCGTTGATCGCGGCGCTGCGCGACCCGGTGCGGCCCGCGCCCACGGCGGCGGACACCGCCGCGGCCAAGACCGGCGTCGTGCGCGGCCTGCTCACGAACCGCAATTTCCTTCTGCTCGTCGCCTATTTCACGCTGCCGGCCATCGCCGGCTGGGTCGTGCGCGATTGGATGCCGGAAATTCTCCGCGAGAAATTCTCCCTCGGCCAAGGCAAGGCCGGCGTCAGCGCGATTCTCTTCGTGCAACTCGCCTCGCTCGCCGGCGCCTTGCTCGGCGGCGCGCTCGCCGACCGTTGGATGAAGCGCACCAACCGCGGCCGCATCTACGCGAGCGCGATCGGTATGGCGCTCTTCCTCCCGGCGCTCTTCGGCGTGGGCAACGCGCCGACGCTCACGTTCGCCATCGTCGGCCTGATCATCTTCGGCCTCGGCTGGGGTTTCTTCGACTGCAACAACATGCCGATCCTCTGCCAGATCGCGCGGCCCGAATGGCGCGCCACCGGCTACGGCATCATGAACCTTGTCAGCATCAGTTGCGGCGGCTTCGGCGATTGGGCCTTCGGCGCGCTCCGCGACCGGCATGTGCCGCTCAACCTGATTTTCGGCGTGTTCGCCGGCGTCGCCTTGCTTTCGATCTTCATCGTGCTGCTGATCAAACCGGCCGAGGAAAAATCCTCCGCCTGAACCCCGCTTCCCGCCCCATGATTACCCGCCGTTTCTGCCTGTTGATGTTGTCCGCGTTGCCCTGGGCCGTGTCCGCGGCCGCCGCGCCCGCGCCGGCCTTGGTCGCGCACGAATTCATTTACGAGAAGGCACCGTATCCGTCCTGCCATGCCTCGACGATCATCGAGACGGCGTCCGGCGGCCTGCTGGCCGCTTGGTTCGGCGGCACCGCGGAAAAGAATCCCGATGTCGGCATTTGGGTCGCGCACTACGATGCCGCGAAGAAAGTCTGGTCCGCCGGGGTCGAGGTTGCGGACGGCGTCCAGACCGACGGCAAACGCCATCCGACGTGGAACCCCGTCCTCTTCCAGCCGAAGGGCGGCGCGCTGCAGCTTTACTACAAGGTCGGGCCTTCGCCGCAGACCTGGTGGGGCGAAGTGAAAACCTCGACCGACGGCGGCCGCACCTGGGGTGCCGCGCGGCGTTTGCCCGCCGGCATTTACGGCCCGATCAAGAACAAGCCCGTGCAACTGGCCGACGGCACCATCCTCAGCCCGACGAGCGACGAGACCGACGAGAAGCCGAGCAAGTGGCGCGTCTATTTCGAACGCAGCACGGACGGCGGCGCGACGTGGGCGAAGACGCCGTTCCTCAACGACGGCCTCACCGTCGGGGCGATCCAGCCGAGCATTCTTTTCCACGACAAAATCGGCGGCGCGAAACTCCAGGCCCTCGGCCGCACCCGGCAGGGCAAGGTGTTCACCGTTTCCTCGGAAGATGCCGGGAAAACGTGGGGGCCGATGACGCTGCTCGACGGCGTGCCGAATCCTAGCTCGGGCACGGATGCCGTGACGCTCCGCGATGGTCGCCACGTGCTCGTCTACAATCCCGTGCCGAAGGGCCGCACGCCGCTCGTCGTCGGGGTTTCGCGCGACGGCCGCAACTGGCAGACCGCGGTGACGCTCGAGAGCGAGCCCGGCGAGTATTCCTATCCGGCGGTGATCCAGGGCGCCGACGGCCGCATCCATGTCACTTATACGTGGAAGCGGCAGCGCATCCGCCACGCGGTGATCGATCCGGCGAAACTCTGAACGGCGGCCGAGGGTGACGGCGCCGCATCCGTTTTTGACCGCGGCGTCGTTTGCGGTCCTGCTCGGGACCGTGTCCGCGCAGGAAACCCAGCTCACGCACGCGCCCCACGGGCACGTGCTCACCAACGTCAACGTCTGGTCCCCGGACAGCCGCTGGTTGGTTTACGACGTGCGTTCGTCCGACGGCACGTTCGACAGCGACCGGATCGAGCAGGTAAACGCCGACACGGGCGAGGTGCAGGTGCTGTACCGCGCGCCGGCGGGTTCGGCCTGCGGAGTCGTCACGTTTCATCCGCGCGAGCCCAAGGTTGTCTTCATCCATGCGCCCGAGCCGATCGCCGCGGATTGGACCTACGGCGCGAGCCGGCGGCGCGGGGCGGTCGTCGACGTGCGGCAGCCGGGCCGGGCGCGGCCGCTCGATGCGGCGACGTATGCGCCGCCGTTTGTGCCGGGGGCGCTGCGCGGCGGGACGCACGTGCACGTGTTCAGTCCCGACGGCGCCTGGGTCAGCAGCACGTACGAGGACGAGGTGTTGGCCCGGCTCGGGCCGGCGGTCGCCGGAGCCGACCACGATTTGAACCAGCGCAACGTGGCCGTGACCGTGCCGTGGGCCGGCGGCGTGACGGTGCCGCGGACGCATCCGCGCAACCACGACGGCGACGGTTTCAGCGTCGTCGTCACGCGCACGGTCAACCGGCCGCGGCCGGGCTCCGACGAGATCGCGAAGGCTTTCGAGGAAGGTTGGGTGGTCGGCCGCGATGGCGGCCGGGCGCTCGCGTTTCTCGGTCTCGTGACGGCGGCCGACGGCCGCGAGCATGCCGAAGTTTTCCTGGCGGAGCTGCCCGCGGACCTCACGCAAGCGGGCTCGGCGCCGATTGCCGGCAGCGAAGTGCGCCGGCCGGCGCCGCCGGTGGGCGTGTTGCAACGGCGGCTGACATTTACGGCGGACCGGAAGTACCCGGGCGTCGCGTTGGTTCCGCGGCATTGGCTGCGGGCGAATCCGGCGGGGGACCGCCTTGCGTTTCTCATGCGCGACGATGCGGGCGTCGTGCAACTGTGGACGATCGCGCCGGCGGGCGGGGTGCCGCGCCAGCTCACGCGGAATGCCGAGGGCATCGCGTCGGCGTTCACCTGGACGCCGGACGGCCGGGCGATCGCGCACGTCATGGCCGGAAGCGTGTGTGTGACGAACGCGGATACGGGGGCAACGCGCCGGTTGACGCGGCCGGATCCGGCGACGCAACCGCACGCCTGCGTGGTGTCGCCCGACGGGCGGCGGATCGCGTTTCTCCGCCCGGCGGCCGGTCCGGGCGGCACGTTTTCCCAAGTCTGGACCGTCCCGATTCCCGTCCCATGAAGATCCCGTTTTTCCAATTTGCCGCCGGGCTGCTGGCCGCGGCGGCCGCCGGCGCCCAATCCGTCGAGGAGCATCTGCTGTACGCGCCGCTGCCGTCCGCCACGCCGGCGGTGACGGAAGAAACCGTTTTCCGTTTCAACAATCCCGACGACCGCGGTTTCAACCGCGTCGTGCAGAAGATCACGGTGCCGACGTTGACCGTGTACCGTCCGGCCAATCCGGCGCCGAATGCGCCGGCGATGGTCGTGTGTCCGGGCGGCGGGTACACTTATATCGCAATCGACCGGGAGGGCCACGCGCTTGGGCGGTATTTTTCCGCCCGCGGCATGACGGTGGCGGTGCTGAAATACCGCTTGCCGGCGGCGGAGGCGCCGGCCGCGGGGCTGCCGTTGCCGCAGCAGGACGCGCTGGCGGCGGTGGCGTGGTTGCGTGGGCGGGCCGGGGAGTGGGGCTTGAACCCGCGGAAGATCGGCATTCTCGGCGCCTCGGCCGGCGGGCATTTGGCGGGCAGCACGGCGAGCTACGGCGAGGCGGCGGCGGGCACGCGGCCCGATTTCGCGGCGCTGCTTTATCCCGTGGTGCTGATGGATGGGCCGCACGCGCACGCGGGTTCGCGGCAGAAATTGCTCGGGGCGACGCCGACGCCGGCGCGGCTGGCGGAGTTCTCGCTCGAACGGCGCGCGCGTCCGGGCCTGCCGCCGCATTTTCTCGTGCATGCGCGCGACGACAAAGGCGTGCCGCCGGCCAACAGCGAAGCCTTGGCCGAGGCCTTGCGCGGTGCCGGCGTGCCGGCCGAACTGTTGCTCGTTGCGACCGGCGGGCACGGCTTCGGCCTCGGCCGCGACGCGGAGTCGGGCCGCTGGCTGGCGGCCTTCGAAGCCTGGCTGGCGCAGTTGCGGTGAGGAGGGAGTTGAGAGCGATGAGTTGAGAGTTGAGGGCGGAGCGGACCTAGGCCGACACGGCGCGCTCGGCGCCGCAATTGCGTGGATCGATCTCTCAACCCTGAAGGAGCCTCTGAAAAACCGCGCCGCTGCGTTTCTTGCCTCATCGGACGGAGGGGAGATGGCCGCAAAGAGGCGCAGGGAGCGCAAGAAATCGACTGCCTCGGTCTAGGTTCAGGAGTTTTCGCGATGTACTTCGGGAGCTTGATCGCATCCCCAGAGGGGCGGTGTCCCGAGGCCGCAGTTCTTGAGAATTTTGGGCTTCTTTGCGGCGAGCCCAAGGGCCGATATCCGGAATTGGCAAAATCGCCCCGGAGTTTTCAGAGGCTCCTCAACGCTCAACTCTCAGCTCTATACCCTAGGCCTCGTCGTCGTCGGGGTCGGAGTCGTCGGTCCAGACCAAGTCGCGGATGTCGGGACTGGTGCGGAGGACGGTTTCGAGGGCCTGGGCGAGGCGTTCGACGTCGGCGCGCGTGTCGACCTTGGTGAAGAATCCTTTCTTCACGGTCGGCGTGCTCGGATCGATGAGGCAGAGGAAACGGTTGCCGCCCGGTTCGACCTGGTTGCTGCAGCCGACGAACATCGGGAAGGCGTCGTGTTTCAGGGGCACGCACCAACCCCAGTCCTCGGCGATCGGTTCGCCGGGCTGGAACCCGTGGGCGGGCAGGCCGGCGGCGATGAACTCGGCGAGGCGCCGGCCCCAGATCCCCGGATTGATGCTGTCGGATTCCTGCGGATACGCCGGGAAGGCGTCGGAAACGAACTCGAGCTGCGTGCGCATCAGGAGGCGGGCGCGGTGGGCGCGGCGGTTTGCAACGGACGCAGGGCGCAGCCGACGCGCGTCGCGAGCCACGCCATGGGCAGGTAGGCGGCGAGCAGATCGAGGGCGATGAACCAGCCGGGCGCGGGGATCATGAACGACGCGGCGATGCCGCCGGCGAGGGTGAGCGTGCCGATCACGAAGGCGAAGGTGCGCCGGTAGGAGCCGGCGAGCAGGTGGGCGATCAGGGCGCCGACAAAAGTGCCGCCGGCATGGGCGAGAAACGGAAACAGAAAATGCTGCGGCCCGAAGAGGTGGATCGACGCGGCGATACTGGCCGCGTCGGCCGGGTTGACGCCGGGCGGCGGAGGCACGAGCCGGTAGCCGACGAGCACGAGGCCCATGTTGACGGCGCCGCCGAGAAAAAAACCGGCCAGCAGGGCGAGGGCGTTGCGGAGGAGATTGGGCATGGCGGGGCGGCGGTTGGGATCCGGGAGGCGAAACTCAGAGCGCGAAATCCGTGCTGCCGTTGGTCAACAAGGCGGACGATTCCCGCATCAGGCCGAGGGCGACCGGGAGGTCGAGGTCGGCGAGCTTCTTGAAACGGATGCAGGCCTTGCCGACGTTGACTTTGCCGAGCTTGGCCTTGGCGGTCTCGGCGAGCGATTTGCCGTTTCGGTGGCCGAGCACGTAGAGGCTGATGTATTGGGCGCGGCTGGAGATCGCGATGATCGGGCAATCGCCCTCGCGGCCGGACGCGTATTTGTAGTGGTAGGCGCCGTAGCCGATCATCGAGCCGTTGTAGGCGAGATACGGTTTGAGTTTCGGCACCGCCTTGCGGATGGCGGCATCGAGGGCCTTGAGTTCGGAGCGGCGCGGTTCGGCCAACGCGGCCAAATAAGCCGCGGGAGTGGTGGGCTTCGCGGAGGCAGGCATCGCGCCGGAGAAACAACGCGGAACGGCCCGCGGAGGAAAGTTGAAAGTGGGCGCGGACGGTCGGGCCGGTTACTTCAACTGGTCGTCGTGCAGACCGATTTTGCGGAGGAAGGCGGGCCAGCGGGGGTCGGCGGCCAAGTTTTGGAAGTGAGGAACGGTCTTCGCCCATGAAATGGCGCTGTCTCGCTGGAGGTAGGCGCGCTCCAGCCAGACGAAGGCTTCATCCTGATTTCCTTGGACCGCATAGATCATCGCGATGTAACCGGTCATCGTCTGCGCGTGTTTGGCCACGAGTCCCTCCGTCGCTTTTGCGGCGGCGGTGCGGTCTCCGCGCAGACTGGCTATATAGGCGCGCCCGAAGAGACGGTAACCGTCGTTGGGCTCCTGGTCGGCCATGGCCTCGGCCTCCGCGAAGCGCTTGAGCATGGCCAGGCCAACCGCAAGGTGCGATCGGAATTCTTCGGCATCGGGCGCCAACTTGATCCCCTTCGGCAGTTGCCGAACACCCTCCGCGACACGACCCGTTTGCCAGAGCAGGTCGCCCAAAATCAATTGGGCCGTCGCGCTCAGTGAGTCCAGTTCCGCTGCTTTCTGCGCCAGCGCAAGCGCCCGTTCGACCTGGCCGATATTGAAATAAAGCACGGCCGCATCGCACATGAGTTGGGAATCTTCGGGTGCGAGCGCGAGTGCGCGCTGGAACGACTTTTCGGCTCCCTTCCAGTCGAAATCCACAGTCCGTTGCACCCAACCCATGGCGCTGAGCGCGATGGGCTGGTCGGGGTCCAGTTCGAGAGCTCTTTGGGCCGCCCGCCGCGCCTCACCTATTCCTACGGCGGTGGGCATGCCGCCAAATCGCCCGAGCTTGATATAGGCCTGCGCCATTTCCGCCCACGCCAGCGAATAGGCCCGATCCAGTCCAATCGCGCTGCGAAAGTAATCGAGCGATTGATTCCAGCCGGAGTTGTTCTCGCGGCGGGAAAAGTAACGTCCCTGCAACAGAAGGTTATAGGCCTCGGGGTTGTTCGTGCCGCCCTTGGTCGCGGCCTGCACCTGGGCTTTGATCTCGGCGTCGGCCATGACGGTCGCGGTCGTCTCGCCCGTGAGCTGTCCGCGCAGCTTGGCCACGATTTTCTGCGCGAGTTCGCTTTGGGTGACGAAGACATCGCTCGACTGCAGCGGGCCGTAGCTTTCCGACCAGATTTCCTCGTTGGTGGCGGCGCGGCTGAGGCGGGCGGTGATCTTCACGCGCTGGCCGGATTTCTGCACGCTGCCCTCGACGACGTGGGCCATCCCGAGTTTCTCGCCGACCTCCTTGGCCGTGGCGTTCTTGCCCTTGAACGAAAAAGCCGAGGTGCGCGCGGCGACGCGCAGGCCGGGGATTTTCTGGAGGACGGTGAGGAGCTCGTCGGCGATGCCGTCGGAAAAATATTCGTTTTCCGGGTCGTTGCTGAGGTTGGCGAAGGCGAGGACGGCGACGGACTTGGGGTCGGGGGCCGTGGCGGCATTTGTGGCTTCTTCGGCAGTAGGCTTCGTGGGAGGCGGGGTGGACACCAAGGCGACCACTTCCCGAAACTTCGGGTCGTCGCGCACGCCATCAAAAGCGGGGTCGAGTTCGAGCATGGCTCGCGTCACCGATAGGCTGTCCGCCGAGACCGAGAGCTTCTGCCGGAGTTCGGTGAGCGCGAGATCCGTCCGACCGAGGGTCACCCAAAGCGGCGCCATGCTGGTCGCGCCGAAGAAGCTGGCTTGGGCCGTGTTCCGCCGTTGTTGCAGAAGCGCGCTGACGGCTCCGGCCCCGGTCGCGTCCCCGAGTCGGGCAAGCGCCCATGCTTTCCAGTAGAGCGCGCCGGAATCGTCCGGAGACGTGGCGAGTTCGCGATTGGCCAGCTGCACGGCGGTGCGCCAGTCGGCTTGCGCGGCTTCGGTGTTGCCGGCCAACTCGTGGGCCCGGGCGGTGAGCACGGCGCGCGGCCCGGAAAAAATGTGGTCCCGCAGGTAGTCGCGAGGCACCCGTTGCGCGGCCGCGAGCGCCGTCTGCGGCGCGCGCGAAAAGAATTGGGCCTGCCAAGCATAGAATGCTCCCCGATCCTCCTGGAGCAGCCAGCCCGGCCAAGTCGCCAGCGCGGCACGGGCGCCTTCAAGATCGCCGCGCCAGCGGACCTTGAGCAACAGATCGAACGTGAGCAGCCGGGCGGTGGCGCGCCGCGCGAGGGCCGGGCCCACGATCTCCTCCGCTTCGCCAAAGCGATTGCGCCGGACCAGGACGTTCACCAAATCCGCGCTCGCGATTGGATTGCCCTCGGCCAACTCGACTTCGAGCCGGT
The DNA here is from genome assembly GCA_027482185.1 of Opitutaceae bacterium. Classification (GTDB taxonomy): domain Bacteria; phylum Verrucomicrobiota; class Verrucomicrobiia; order Opitutales; family Opitutaceae; genus ER46. The sequence goes on from JAIXWF010000007.1 coordinate 85,122, forward strand.
GCGCCCGGATGGAGTCTTCGGTGCGATCGAGAAATCGGTAGACGGTGCCCAGCGCACGTTGCACCCGCCAGTTTCGCGGTTCGCGTTCGGCGAGGTCGCGCAGCTCCCGCTCGATCTCGGCGAGTTCCGTGCCTTGCGCGAGCGGCGCATTGGTGAAGATGACCCCGAGGCGTGCCATTGCCATGGCCAGCCGGGCGGACGCCGATTGCGGGGCGAGCGCCCGCGCCCGCGCGGCTTGGCGCAGCAGGAGGTCCTGGCGCGCGACGGAGGTGTCGATCGAGTGCCAAACCATCGTGTAGGACAGGGCGGCGCCGAGCTCCCATGCGCTGGCTTCGGTCGAGTCGAGCGCGATCGCGCGCTTTACCAGTTCGTCGGCAAAAAAAAGATTCTCCCGATCCAGTTCGTCACCGCTTTCATAGATTTGCCGCGCCTGCGCGACGAGTTTCTGGGCTTCGTTCTGCGGGGCGGCGGGGCTTACGGTGGTGGGCGGACGCGTCGCTGCGCCCTCAGGCTGCGCCGCGGTCGGCGCAGATTCCGCCGGACGTTTCGCGAAAAAATATCCGCCGGCGAGGAGCGCGAGGGCGGCGGCGGCGATCCAGGCGGCCGCGGGGACGCGGCGGCCCGTGGCACGGGCTTTCAAGCCCGTGTCGTCCGAGCCCCCGGGCTGAAAAGCCCGGGCACCTTCCTGGGCCTCGTGCTTCAGCACGCCGGTGCGGTGCGACCAGAGTTTGAGGAAACGCTGCTGGACGTCGGGCGGGACTTCGCCGCCGCGGAGCCTGGTCCATTGCACGGCGCGGAAGCGGTCGGGGACGAGGGCGTCGGGCTCGCGGGTGTCGTCGATGACGACGGGCAAGATGAACGGCACGCCGCTGGCGATCGTGCGCGCGCGTTCGGCGGCGAGATCCCATTCCAGCCGGAAGTAGCCTTCCTCGCGCGCCTGGGTGTTCGCCGAGATGACCGGGATGAAGAGCACGCACTCTTTGATTTGGCGGCGGATCTTCGCGTCCCACTCGTCGCCGTGCTCGAGCCCGCCGTCGGCGTCGAACCACACCTCGACGCCGCTCGCCCGCAGCGTCTCGCAGATGCGCCGCGCGGCCTCCGCGTCCTGGGACGCGTAGCTCAGGAAAACGGCGCGGTTGGGTTCCGTGGGCATGGAGGTCGTGGCTCGGGGTCGGGACGAAGCCCGCGACCCACAGTCCGAGTCACCCTGACGGATGAGACCGGACGCTGCGCGACCCGTCGGGCCGGCGGCGGACGAACTCCGACGCAGACTTCACGCGGCCCCGATGGGCTCCCGGCCGTTTGGGGAAGGCCGCCGGAGGTTTCGCCGGAGGGATGGGTGGCGCGGAGTCGGGCATCGCGGCGAAAAGGAACGCGGAACCGTGCGCGGTGGGAAGAGGAAAGTGGGCGCGGCGGGACGGGCGGTCAGTAGACCAGGCCGCGGAAATTCCGGACGCGATGGAAGGTGATGAGGTTGCCGTTGTGCGCGGATTGCGCGCGCTCGTCGCCGCTGCGGGCGAGGATCACGAGGTCGTCGCCGTCGATGTCCATCGACGCGTAGTGCCGGGCGCCGCGGAGGCCGGGCCCGACGGCGACGAGGCCGGCGAAACACCAATCGACCATGTTCTTCGAGAAATGGAGGACCAGCCGCTGCCGTTCGTTGTTGGGCAATTGGTAGCGGTCGGCCGGCAGCGCGTCCGGGCGCGTCATCGAGTCCGTGGCCTGCGTGCCGAGCAGCCAGTACAGCCGGGTGCGTTCATCGTAGAGCACGTGGAAACGCATTTGGCCGCCGGGAAACGGCAAAAACAGTTGTTTGCGGCCGGAGGGGGCGCGGACGAGTCCGGTGGTCATGGTGCCGTCGGCGTTCTCCACGACCTGCGCGATCGCGGCGTAGCCGGTGCCGCCGGTGTGCGCCCGCATGAAGAGGTGGAACGTGCGTTGCGCGGGATCGAACCAAAGGTGGGACGGATCGGTGATCTGGACGACGTTGGTCTCGAGCCAGCCCATCGGGTGCATCGGCCGGCCCGGGGCCACGGCCTTGGCGCGCGGGAAATCCTGGGCGAAGAACGGCACCCCGAAGTAGTCGAGCGCGGGATCGTTTTCGCGGTAGCCGGGAATGAGATCGGCGAAGGCCAACTCGGACGCGTAGGTCCAGCTCGCGGGCAAGGTGAGGTCGTCGCCGGCCTTGGCGCGCATCAGGACCGGGGCGAGGTTGCCGATGGTCCAGCCGGACTTGTTGTCCTCGTAGAGGCGGCGCTCCATCACGAGGTAGACGTTGCCCTTGGCGGACCAGACATTGCAGGCGGTCGCGTACCACTGCGCCTTCTTCGTCCCCAGGTCGGCGGGGGCCGACCATGTTTCGCCCCGGTCGTCGGAGCGCAGGATCTTCAGGTCGCCGTCATGCCCGAGGTAATACAGCGCCTTGCCCGCGGCGAAGAGCCGGGCCTGCGAGATGTTGGGCGTCGCGCGCACCTGCCAGGTCAGGCCGCCGTCGTCGGACGTGCACAGGCGCGCCCACGGATTCCCCTGTTTGCGCCACTCGCTGTTCACGCCGCTGCGCTCGCTCGCGGCCACGAGGCGGCCGCCGTCCAGCCGGAGAATGCTGGGGGTGTTGAGCGGCGTGGGGCCGCCGGCGGACGAGGCGTCGAAGACGATGTGGTCCTGCGCCAGCGCGCGGATGGCGGAGGGCGGCGTCGGTTCCGCGGCATCGGCGGCGCGGACCGAGCCCGCGGCGAGGACCGCCAGAGCGAAGCGCGCGGCGGCCGGGATGCGCCGCGCCAAGGGAAAGAGGAGCGGACGATCCATGGCGGGCGGCGCGGGCAGGGTCAGAACGAGATCGAATTGGTCCAGACGTAGAGGCGGGGCTGGCCGTAGAAGCTCACGCCGAGGTTGGCGGGGTTGGTGTAGCCGGAGCCGTTGTTGGGCAGCGTGCCGAAGACGTAGTGGTTGAAGACGTTCGTCACATTGACCTGGCTCGAGAAACCGAAGCGTTTGCCGAGCTTGCGGCGGTAGGAGGCGAAGACGTTGGCCTGCCAGGTGTCGGGCGAGCCGAAGAGTTCGCGGCCGCCGCCGGGCGTATTGTAATAGAACGTACGGTTCTTGAGGCCGACGCCGACGGTGCCGCCGAGGCTGATGCCCTTGAGGAAATTGTCGCCGGTGAAACTGTAGCTGTTGGTCATCGAGAACACGTACTGCGCGTAGCCCACGGTGTTCTCGCCCTGCTTCGCGACGACGGTCTGGCCCTTGGTGCCGTTGGGGTCGGACCACGCGTACGGGATGTCGGAGGTCGAGCGGCCGGTCTTGCCGGTGAGGGCGCTGCCGTTGGCGCCGACGAAGAACTGGAGGACGCGGCGCAGGTTGCTCGTCTGGATGCGGCCGTTGTCGTCGGCCGGCGTGGCCCAGTAGGGGTTGGTGCGATCGTTCATCATCGCGAGCGTGAGCGGTTCCCAGGTGCCGCCGACCTGGGCCTGGAGCGCGGCGGGATCGACCTGGCGGTTGAGCGTCGTGATGGTCGGCGTGATGACGGACGGCGTCGTGGGCACGAGGACGGGCGTGCCGTTTTGGTAAGTGACGGTGCCGTTGCGCACGTTGAAGTCGTCGTTCCAGAGGAGCGGGTATTTTTTGTCGGTGAGGTTGCGGCCGTCGGAGGTGGTGGCGGCGAGGCGGACCTTCCAGTTGCGCGTGGGGTTGGCGGTGAGGATCACTTCGAGGCCGCGGGTGGTGCGGTCGAGGTTGACCCATTGGTTCTTGGTGCCGGCGGGGCCGTCGTGCGCGCCGTTGAGGCCGGTGGGATTGATCAGATCGCGGACGCCGGTGCCGGCGTTGATCATCTCGTCCTTGGAATCGGTGTTGTAGAACTGGATGGAGCCGGAGATGCGGCCGCGTTCGTCGCCGAACTTCAGGCCGATTTCCTGGCCGGTGCCGCTGGAGGTGGCGGGCGGATTGCCGAGGGGATCGTTGGCGTTGACCAGAGGCGTGTTGTAGGTGCTGGAGAAACTGTAGTACGCGTTGAGCCAAGGGCGGATCGCGCCGTTGATGCCGAGGTTGTAGCTCTTGTTGGTCTTGTTGGATTCGGCCCAGGGCGGGGCGGAGGCGGCGGTCGAGAGGTTGGGCGTGCGCTTGAAGCTCTCGTTGGCGCGCAGGCCGACGAGGGTGTAGATACGGTTGTTCCACCAGCCGGTATTGTTGGCGGCGTACACGCCGGCGGTGCGGCTTTCCCAATTGTGGCCGTCGTTGTTCTGGCCGGAGACGCCGGCGAGACCGGCGAGGCTGGCGAGGCCGAGGGGATTGTTGGGGCGGACCCAGCTCGGGTCGCGGGGATTGTTGGCCATGCGCACGTAGTTCTGGCCGCCGGTGGTGATGCGCGGCGTGCGCCAGCCGCCGCGGCCGAGCGGATCCTTCACGGGGCCGTCCTGCACGGACCACCAGAGGCGCGGCATCGGCGTGCGGCCGAGGTTGGACGGGAGGGCGGGATTGTAGACGACGTTGAAATTCGCGTCGGCGAGGAAGTAGCTGTAGTCGGTCGGGCCCGTATCCGCCCAATCGATATCGTAGCCGACGAGGGTCTGGCTGCGGGCGAATTTGCGGAAGAGATCGTTGGTGATAATCGCGGAGCCGCGCGTGGCCCAGCGGCGCGTGGGCTGCTCGGTGTCGGCGAGGGTGCCGCCGTTGGCCCAGACGGTGAGCGGGTTGCCGTTGAGGAGCGGGGCGCTGAGGTTGGCGAGGCCGCCGTTGGCGCGGTCGGTGGGGGCGTTGTTGTAGAGGACGGAGAACTGCGTCGCGAGCCACGGCGCCCAGACCGTCTCGGCGGCGCCGATGAAGTAGCGGTTGATGACGTACTCGGAGGCGGCGGTGCCGGCCCAGGAGTTGATGTTGTCCCAATTGAGTTTGCCGTTGGCGATGGCGCCGCGCGGGTAGGGGTTGCCGGTGACGGGGTCGTTGGCGCCGGCCATGTTGTTGCGGAGGAGGTAGGCGAGGCCGTAGTTGTGGCGCGGGTCGGTGGCGACGTTGGTGAACGCGATGTTCTCCTGGTTGGAATTGAGGACGCGCGTGTTTTCCGTCTGGCCGGCGATGACGCGGAACACGGTGCGGAGCTTGGCGGCGCGGTAGGCGACCTGCGTGTAGAGGCCCTTGGTTTCGTAGCCGATGAAGACGCGGCGGTAGAGTTGGTGGTCGCTGAGGGCGGCGACGCGGACGGCGACGTTGTCGGAGCCCCAGTTGTAATCGAAGAGGAGTTGTTTCGAACCGTGCTGGTCGATGCGGAAGTCGACGCGGCCGGCGTTGCGGTTGAAGTTGGCGCGCTTGGAAACGATGTTGACGGTGCCGCCGGCGCCGCTGGCGCCGTAGAGGAGGCCCTGCGGGCCGCGGACGACGTCGGCGCGCTCGATATCGAAGAGGCTGTTCATGCCGGTGCCGGTGCCGAAGGTGCCGGCGAAGCCGTCGCGGCGCGGGGCGCCGACGCCGACGCCGCGCACGCCCATGGTCTGGTTGCCGACGCGATCGCCGGGTTGCTGGCTGAGGGCGTCGGATTCGGGATTGGACATCACGGTGCCGGCGCCGGCGCCGTAGGAGAGCATGAGGTCCTCGAGGTTGGTGACGGCGACATCGCGGATGAAGTCCTCGGTGAAGATGTCGGCGGAGACGGGGACGTTTTTGAGGGCGGCGTCGAACTGCGTGAGCGAGTTGGAATTGAGAGCGCCGTAGCTGTTGTCGGCCTCGGCCTTTACCTGGAAGGGATTGAGTTTGAAGACATCGGCGGCGGCCTTTTCCGCGGCGGGCGAGGCGGCCGCGGCGGGGGCGGGCACGGGGGCGGATTGCGCGCCGAGGTCGGCGGCCAGCGCGGCGGCGAAGGCGGCGAGACCGGCGAAGCCGGCGGAGCGGGGCCGCAACGCGAAGCGCGGGGCACGGGGGAGGGACGGGAGTTCCATGGGGGTAAACGGGTGCGGGGTGGCGGCGGCCGAAGGCGGCGCCGGACGGGGCGGGGTGGGGTGCCGAGAACGAAACGGGCAAAGGCGCGGGCGGGAACAACAATCGGCGGCGGGGCGGAGAAAAGTGCGGCGGGAGGCGCGCGGCAGTCAGTTCAGCCGTCGGGCGATCCGATCCCACCCAACTTTACCCGGCCATCTTCAGCAGGTCGAAAATGAGCTTCGCGAAGGCGGCCGCTTTTTTCGGATCGGAGAGCAGTTGGAGCTTTTGGTTTTCGTGCGCTTCGCCGCTGTCGAGGATGGCGTCGTCCACGGCCTTGGGGAAGTCGCCGAGCATGGCCTGCTCGTCGGTGTTGTTCGCCAACTGGCTCATCACCTTCTCGTTTTCCCGCACCTTGTCGCGGTCCGTGTAGGCGTAGTTCACGAGGTCCAGTTCCGTCAGGTTGTCGGTGATGAAGAGCTCGTTGAGCCGGGCGATGATCTGCGCGAGCAACTCTTCCTTGCGATCCCGCGCCCGCGCCGAACCGACGCCTTCGCCGGGGCGGAGCTTGTAGGGGCCGGATTTATCCTCGAGCCGCAGGTCCTGCTGCCTGATCTTCGAGAGGCGGTAGTGGCTCAGCACGACATTGCTCAGGTCGACGTCGTCGTCATCCACCGACTGCTCGCGGAGCAAGGGGGCGAGATTGCGGGCGTAGAGGCTGAGCTTTTCCAGGTCCGCGTCGTCGTAGTCCACGATCTGCGACATGAACTCGTAGAAGCGCACGAAGGTGCCGAGGTCCTTTTTGAAGATCTCCAGCGCGTCCTTGTCCTTCTTGGCTTCCTTGAACTTGCGCTCCGCGTTGGCGAGGAGCACGGCGTCGCCCGTCTGCTTGGTGCGTTCGAGGACGTCGCGCGTCTCCTGGTAGGCGAGGACGGCCGCCTTGTAGCGGATCTGCCAGCGCTGCACCGCCGGTTTGCAGATGTTGGCGAGGGCGGCGTGGCTTTTGCTCTTCTGGAAAAACGAAGTGCAGAACTGCTCGACCTCCGGCCACTGGAAGATGCCCGCCGCGCGCAGCTTTTCGTTGAGGTCGAAGATCAGGTTGGGATCGGAAACGTCGTCGAGCGTGGCCGTTTTGTAGTACGGCAGAAAGGCGTTGAGGATGTCCTCCGGCTCGTTGAAGAAATCCAAAACGAAGGTGCCTATCGCCGCCTTGCCCGGGTACACGCGGTTGAGCCGCGAGAGGGTTTGCACGCACTCCACGCCGCCGAGCTTCTTGTCCACGTACATGGCGCAGAGCTTGGGCTGGTCGAAGCCGGTCTGGAATTTGTTGGCCACGATCATCACCTGGTAGTCCGGCGTATCGAAGGCCTTGCGCAGGTCGCGGCCCTTGAGGCCCGGGTTCATCGTGATCTCGGTGAACGTGGTGCCGAGCAGGCCCGCGGAGTTGGGATCTTTCTCGGTGAACTCCACCTCGCCGGAGAAAGCCACCATGCCGTAGAGTTGGGCGTAGCCTTTTTCGGCGATGTATTTGTCGAAGCCCAGCTTGTAGCGCACCGCCTCCTTGCGGGAGCCGGTGACGACCATCGCCTTGGCGTGGCCGCCGAGCAGGCCCATGACCTTGGTTTTGAAGTGTTCGACGACGACCTGCACCTTCTGCGCGATGTTGTAGTCGTGCAGGCGCACCCACTGGTTGAGATTCACCTGGGCCTTGCGGCTCTCGACCGTCTCCTCGGTCTGCTGGATCTTGAGCGCCAGGTTGTACGCGACTTTGTAGTTCGTGTAGTTCTTGAGGACGTCGAGGATGAAGACCGGGGCCGAAGCGGCCGGCGTGGCCTTTTCGGTGTGCTCGCGGAGGATGTCGCCCTCGATCTTTTTCCAATCCACGCCGAAGGGCGGGTTGGAGAGCATGTAGTCGAACTTGTCGGCGTGGAGCTGGTCGTGGGAGAGCGTGTTGCCGAGTTTGATGCGGGAGACGTCCTGGCCCTTGATGAGCATGTCGGCCTTGCAGATGGCGTAGCTCTCGGGGTTGAGCTCCTGGCCGAAGGCGCGGATGACGGCGCGGGGATTGAGCTCGTGCACGTACTCCATGCCGGCGGAGAGGAACCCGCCGGTGCCGGCGGTGGGATCGTAGAGGGTGCGGACGATGCCGGGTTGGGTGAGGGCGGCGTCGTCCTCCATGAAGACGAGGGAGGTGGTGAGGCGGACGATGTCGCGCGGGGTGAAGTGCTCGCCGGCGGTTTCGTTGGAGCTTTCGGCGAAGCGCCGGATGAGTTCCTCGAAGACGAGGCCCATCTCGTGGTTGGAGACGGCGGCGGAGGCAGAGCGCGGGGGCGCAGGGAAGGAACGGAGCGGAAGAGCGGCGCCTTGCGGCGAAAGCGGGGCCGCGGCGGTTTCCGCGGCGGCGGCCGCACCGGAGCGATGAATCGCGGCGGCAGGAACGGGGCCGGGGGCGGGAAAACAAAAAACCCGCTGCCTTGCGGAAGCGGGTTTCCTAAAGTGGTGGCTCAGCCCGGAATCGAACCGGGGACACGAGGATTTTCAGTCCTCTGCTCTACCAACTGAGCTACCGAGCCACTGGAGGAAGGCCGAACAAACGGGGCGCGGCGGGGTGCGTCAACGGGAATTTTGGCGAAAGTCGGCGGCGGGTTTTCGGGGGCTGGCGAATGGGGCGAATGAGGGGGCGCGCTTGAACCCCAGAGGCACGGAGGATGGGAGGAGGCGGCGGGTTGAGGGAGAGGAGATGGGAGGAGGTTGGCCGCAAAAAGGCGCAGGAAACGCAAAGAACGAACCTGCGCGGCGGGGACGGCGTTTTGCGCGTCCTGAGAATTTTTGCGGCGAGGCTGGGATGGCCGCAAAGAGGCGCAGGAGACGCAAAGACGGCGGGCGAGCCAAGGGGCTGCGGCCCGGTGGGCGAACCTGACTCAGCGGACCAACGGTGTTGTTTCCACGGTCACGTCGAGGATCGAGCCGCGAAACGCGAACGGCGGGGTGTAGTCCTCGCTGACCGGCGTGTAGTAATCCGCCCCGATATCCAGGGTCTCGTGGCTGATGTTGCCGCTCATCGCTTCCGGCACGCGTCCGCGTCCGGTCTCGCGTCCGTCCAGCCGCAGGACGACTTCCGCGCCGCCGGCGGGGGCGAGTTGGAAATCGACCTCCACCGTGCTCGGGCCCGGCGGCAGCGGCTCCGCGGAGGTCACCGTGGTGCGCTGTTCGCCGGCATAGTTGTAGTGAAACACGGGCCGCCCGTCGCGCACGTAGAGGGCGTAGCCGGCGAAGCGTCCGCCGTGGGCCAGGACCACGCCGTCGCCGCCCGCCGCCAGCCGCGCCGTGATCTTCATCGATCGATCCCGCCGCTCCAGGGCGGTGAACTTGTGCAGGCCGGCCACCGGCGGAACATAAACCACGCGGGTGCGATCGCCGTTCCATGCCGGACGGATCATGTCGCGCGGTCCGGCGCGGCGGTCGTCGAGCGGGTAGACCTCGTTGGCCGCGGCTTCGCGCTCCCAGAGCGCCAGCAGGGCGGCGAGCTGCTCCGGACGTTCGCGCGCGAGATCGCGGCTCTCCGTCGGATCCGCGTCGAGATGGTAGAGCTCCCAACGGTCCTGTTCGTACGGCCGGCCGGATTCGTGAAACGTCACCGCCTTCCAGCCCCGGTGCCAAAGGGCGCGGTGGCCGTGGATCTCGAAATACTGGGTTTCGCGGCGTCCCGGCGCGGCCGCGCCCTCCTTGGGCCAGGTGTAGGCGAGGCTGTTGCCGGCGAGGGGCAATTGGGGACGGCCGGCGAGGGTTGGCGGCGCGGGGATTTGGGCGGCCTCGAGCAGGGTGGGCAGGAGATCGACCACGTGGTGGAACTGGCCGCGGATTTCGCCGGCCGCGCCGATTTTCGCCGGCCAGTGGGCGATCAGGGGCACGCGAATGCCGCCTTCGTGCACACTGCCCTTGGTGCGGCGGAAGGGCGTGTTGCCCGCCTGGGTCCAGCCGATGGGGTAGGTGGGATACGTCAACGGCCCGCCCAGCTGGTCGACGCGTTCGGCGCCGCCCGCGAAGACGCCGGGCTTGTTCGCGGCAAAGAGGCGCATCTCGTTCCAGATGCCCTCGGGGCCGCCTTCGGGACTCGCGCCGTTGTCGGAGAGCACGAGAATCAGGGTGTCGCGCAGCTGGCCGGTGCGTTCGAGCCAGGCGATGACGCGGCCGAGTTCGCGGTCGGCGGACTCCATGCACGCGGCGAAGCTTTCGTAGTAGCGCGCAAAGACGCGGCGTTCCTCGGGCGAGAGCGCCGCCCAGGGCTTGACCCCGGGATTGGCCGGCGGGAGGACCGTGCCGCGGGGGACGAGGCCGAGCTCGATTTGGCGGGCGAGGGTTTGCTCCCGGTAAACGTCCCAACCGGCGTCGAAGCGACCGCGCCATTTGGCCAGCAGGTCCGGCGGCGCGTGGTGCGGGGCGTGTCCGGCGCCGAGCGACAGGTAGGCGAAAAAGGGCCGCTCCGGGGCCGTGGCGCGGTGCTGCGCCATGAACGCGATCGTGCGGTCGCACAGGTCGGCATCCATGAAGTACGGCGCGGTGGCGTCCGGGCGGGTGGCCTGCGGCAGCACCCGTTCGCGGCCGGAGTAGATCTCCGGCGCGAACTGGCTCATGTCGCCGCCCATGAAACCGTAGAAATGATCGAAGCCCCGGCCCGTCGGCCAGTAGGCGGCGTCCGCGGAGGCGTTGAGTTCGCTCATCGGCGCGAGGTGCCACTTGCCGAAGGCGGCGGTGGCGTAGCCGCCGGCGCGCAGGTAGTCGGCGATCGTCCCGGCGGCCAGGTGCGGGGCGCCGAGGTTGTTGCGCGCGCCGTTGGCGTATTCGCCGATGTGCCCCACGCCCACCGCGTGGGCGTTGCGCCCGGTGAGGAGCGCCGCCCGCGTGGGCGAGCAGACCGAGTTGACGTGGAAATTCGAATACCGCAGGCCGCCCGCGGCGAGGCGATCGACCACCGGCGTCGCCAGCGGCGAGCCGTAGCAGCCGAACTGGCCGAACCCGACATCGTCCCACAGCACGACGAGCACATTGGGCGCGCCGGCCGGGGGCCGGACCGGGGCGGGCCAGCGGGCATCGGCGGGCGACCACGCCGGGGCCGCGGCGGCAAGCGCGGCGGCGGCGCCGAAGGAGAGGGCGAAGACGACGAGCGCGGAGAAGAGCGGGCCGGGGAGGCGCGGCTGAAGGCGGTGGCGCGGGGAGAGGTGGGTCACGGGAAGTTGGATACAGGAGAAGCCACTCGCTGGCGCTCGCGGCTACGAGGCAGTGGGCTGCGGGGTGGCGGCGGCGCGTTCGGCGGCGGCGCCGAGCTCGAGCAGGTGGGCGACGCGGTCGGCGTCGTAGACGCAACCGCCCCAGCTGCCGCCGCTGGCGTTCTGCAGGGCGGCCCAGAGGCGCGTGTCGGCGGGGACGCGCGGATCGGGTTGCAGCTGCGGGTGGCGGTCGCGGGTCGCGAGTTCGGCGGCGGCGGGGCCGACGACATCGACGGAGCCCTCGAGGGTGCGCGTGTCGATCACGAGGCGGACGGTGTCGCCGTCGCGGACTTTCGCGATGGGGCCGCCGGCCCAGGCCTCGGGGCTGATGTGGCCGATGCAGGCGCCGGTGGAGACGCCGGAGAAACGGCCGTCGGTGATGAGGGCGATGCGTTGGCCGTCCTTCACGTACTTGAGGGCGGAGGTGATCTGGTAGGTTTCGGGCATGCCGCAGCCGGGGCCGATGCCGATGAGGACCATGACATCGCCGGCTTTGACGCGGGCGGCCTTCACGGCGGCGATGGCGTGGGCCTCGCTGGTGAAGACGCGGGCGGGGCCCTCGTGGCGGTAGACGCCGTCGGCGCCGACGAGCTGCGGTGCGATCGCGGTGCTCTTCACCAGCGCGCCTTCCGGGGCGAGGTTGCCGCGGAGGAACGTGATCGTGCTGGTGAGGCCGCGTTCGCGGGCGCGGTCGGGGGCCATGATGACGAGATCGGGATCGATGCCGTCGACGGTGCGCAGTTTCTCGCGCAGGCGGCGGCGGCGTTCGGAGGTTTCCCACCAGGCGAGGTTTTCGCCGAGGGTGCGGCCGGAGACGGTGCGGGCGCCGAGCTTGAGGAGGCCGGCGTCGCGCAGGTGTAACATCACTTCGGGTACGCCGCCGGCGAGGAAGACCTGGACGGTGGCGAAGTGCTTGGGGCCGTTGGGGAGGACGTCGACGAGGCGGGGGACGGAGCGGTTGATGCGGGCCCAATCGTCGACGGTGGGGCGGCGGAGGCCGGCGGCGTGCGCGATGGCGGGGATGTGGAGGACGAGATTGGTGGAGCCGCCGAAAGCCGCGTGGACGACCATGGCATTGTGAATGGAGTCGTCGGTGAGCAGATCGCGCGTGCGCAGACCCTGCGTTTCCAAGGCCATCAGGGCGGAGGCGGAACGGCGGGCGAGGTCGCGCCAGATCTCGGCGCCGGAGGGCGAGAGGGCGCCGTGCGGCAGCGAGAGACCGAGGGCTTCGGCGACGACCTGGCTGGTGGCGGCCGTGCCCATGAACTGGCAACCGCCGCCAGGGGAGCCGCAGGCCTTGCAGCCCATTTCGGCGGCGTAATCGAGGGTGACTTCGTCGCGGGCGAAACGCGTGGCGAGGGTCTGGACCTTGCCGGTGTCCTCGGCTTCCTCGGCGAGCAGCGTGACGCCGCCGGGCACGAGGATCGTCGGGAGGTCGGGGGTGCCGGCGAGGGCCATGAGCATGGCGGGGAGGCCCTTGTCGCAGGTGGCGATGCCGAGGATGCCTTTGCGCGTGGGCAGCGAGCGGATCAGGCGACGCAGGACGACGGCGGCGTCGTTGCGGTAGGGCAAACTGTCGAGCATGCCGGCGGTGCCGTTGGTGCGGCCGTCGCAGGGATCGCTGACGTAGCCGGCGAAGGGGACGCCGCCGGCGGCGGTGATGACGCGCGCGGCTTCCTCCATGAGGAGGCCGACTTCCCAGTGGCCGGTGTGGTAGCCGAGGGCGACGGGCGAGCCGTCGGGGGCGCGGATGCCGCCCTGCGTGCTGAGGATCAGGTATTGTTGGCCGCGGAGGAGTTCCGGTTTCCAGCCCATGCCGGCGTTCTGCGTGAGGCCGAAGAGATCGCCGCTCGCCATGTGCCGGAGCTGGTTGGGCTCGAGGGGCAACTTGCCGGCAGGACCGGCGGCCGTGGTGCGGAGCGCGTAGATGGCGTCGGAGGCGGAATCGAGGAGGGGGTCCATTCGGGAAAGCGGGAAACGGGGGAAAGTGGGAAAGAGGGAAAGAGGGAAAGATGGAAAGATGAGAAGAGGGAAACGGGCGGCGGGGGCCGGCTTTCAGCTTTCAACCTTCAACTTGAGACTACGCCAACGGCGTCGCGGGTGGGTTTGCCGTCGAGGAGGCGGAGGAGGTTGAGGGGGTTGGCGTTTTTCAGTTCCGCGGGGAGCAGGGCCTCGGGGATGTTCTGGTAACACACGGGGCGGGCGAAGCGGAAGATCGCGGCGGTGCCGACCGACGTGAAGCGCGTGTCCGTGGTGGCCGGATACGGGCCGCCGTGGTGCATCGCGGGGGCGACCTCGACGCCGGTCGGGAAACCGTTGGCGAGGACGCGGCCGGCTTTGCGTTCGAGGACGGCGAAAAGGTCGGCGGCGGCGGCGAAGTCGGCGTCGGTGCCGTGCAGCGTGGCCGTGAGCTGGCCGTCGAGTGCGGCGGCGACGGCGCGGACTTCGGCAGCGTCGCGGGCGGCGACGAGCAGCGTGAACGGGCCGAAGACCTCGTGCGCGAGTTCGGGGCGGGCGAGCAAGTCGGCCGCGGCGATGTGCGCGACGTGGCCGCCGCCTTGGGCAAGCCAGGTGACGCCCTTGAGTTCGGCGAGGCCGGCGGTGAACGCGGCGGCGATGCCGGCGTGCAGCATGGTGCCGGCGGGAAGAGACTGGGCCTTGGCGGCGAGGGCGGCGGCGAAGGCGTCCCACTCGGGCGAGGCGATGCCGACGACGAGGCCGGGCTTGGTGCAAAACTGGCCGACGCCGAGCGTGAACGAACCGGCGAGGCCCTCGGCGAGGGCGGCGCCGCGCTCGCGCAGGGCGGCCGGGAGCAAGAAGACGGGATTGAGGCTGCTCATTTCCGCGAAGACCGGGATCGGGCGCGGGCGGGCGGCGGCGGCATCGAAGAGGGCGCGGCCGGCGCGGGCGGAGCCGGTGAAACCGACGGCCTCGATGGCGGGATGGCGGACGAGGGCGAGGCTGGTCGCGGGCGTCGTGCCGTGGATCATCCCGAAGACCCCGGCGGGCAGACCGCAGGCGGCGACGGCGCGGGCGATGGCGCCGGCGACGAGGTCGCTCGTGCCGGGATGGGCGGGATGGGCTTTGACGACGACGGGGTTGCCCGCGGCGAGGGCGGAGGCGGTGTCGCCGCCGGCGACGGAGAAGGCGAGGGGGAAGTTGCTCGCGCCGAAGACGGCGACGGGGCCGAGCGGGCGCAGCATGCGGCGGAGGTCGGGCCGCGGGAGCGGTTGGCGTTGCGGCAACGCGGGATCGATGCGGGCGTCGACCCACGAACCTTCGCGCGCGAGGGCGGCGAAGAGCCGGAGTTGGCCGGCGGTGCGGCCGCGTTCGCCTTCGAGGCGGGGGAGCGGCAGGGCGGTCTCGGCGTGCGCGAGCTCGAGCAGCGGGGCGCCGAGGGCGACGATTTCGTCCGCGATCTTTTCGAGCAGCGCGGCGCGCTGCGCGCCGGAGGCGGCGGCGAACACCGGGGCGGCGGCGACGGCGGCGGCCACGGCGGCGTCGAGCTGCAGGGGCGTGGCTTCGCTGTAGGTGGCTAGGGCATCGCCCGTGCGGGCGTGGCGGGCGGTGAAGGTGGACATGGTCAGAGGACGGGGTTCACGAGGGTGCCGGCGGCGCCGATCGTGATGCGGATTTCGTCGCCGGCGCGGAGGGTGAAGGCGTCGGGCGGGACGATGCCCGTGCCGGTCATGAGGAGGCAGCCGGCGGGGAAGGAGTTGTCGCGGAAGAGCCAGGCGGCGAGGGACGGGAGCGGGCGCTTGATCTGGCCGACGGTGGTCTGGCCGGAGAAGACCACGGCTCCGGCGCGGAGAATCTCGATGGCGATGACGGTGTCGGGTCCGGGCAACGTATCCGTGATCACGAGACAGGGGCCGACGGCGGCGCTGCGGTCGTAGACCTTGGCCTGCGGGAGGTAGAGGGGGTTTTCGCCCTCGATGTCGCGCGAGCTCATGTCGTTGCCGGCGGTGTAGCCGAAGATGCGGCCGGCGGAGTTGACGGCGAGGGTGAGCTCGGGCTCGGGGACGTTCCACTTGGAGTCGGCGCGGATGCGGACGCCGGCGCCGGGGGCGGCGACGCGGTGGGGCGTGGCCTTGAAGAAGAGTTCGGGGCGGTCGGCCTCGTAGACGCGGTCGTAGAAGGTGCCGCCGCCGGCGTCCTTCGATTCCTCCATGCGCGCGGTGCGGCTGCGGAAATAGGTGACGCCGGCGGCCCAGATTTCCTGGGAGACGAGCGGGGCGCGCAGGGCGGCGGGCGCGGGCGCGGCGGCGGGTGAGCCGGCGGCGAAGGCGGCGGCGACGACGGCGCCGGGATCGGCGGCGGTGAAGACGGCGTCGAGGGCGAGGCCGGGCGCGGCGCGGAAGGTGCCGGCGTTTTCGAGGACGAGGCCGGAGGCGGTGGAGAAGAGGCGAAACATATATATCGAGTTTGGGGTTCGGAGTGCGGAGTTCGGAGTTGCGTGCGGCGGGCGCGGTGAGGTGATCCGAAGGGGACGAAGGGAGGAGTTCGGAGTTTGGGGTTTGGGGTTCGGAGTTCTCCGCGCGGGCTACTTGTTTTTCTTGGCGGCTTTTTCGACGTTGCTGGAGGGGACCATGCCTTGGACGGTCCAGCCGCCGTCGACGTAGAAGGTCTGGCCGGTGACGTAGCTGGAATCGTTGGACGCGAGGAAGAGGGCGGGGCCGACCATTTCCTCGGTCTCGGCGGTGCGGCCGAGGGGGATCATCGCGCCCCAGACATCGCGGTAGTCGGGGTCGTCCTTGAGGTTGCGGTCGACGTTGACCGGGCCGGGGGCGAAGGTGTTGACGCGGATGCCGAGGGCGGCGAGCTCGACGGCGAGCTGCTTGGTGAGGCCGTGGATGCCGGCCTTGCTGGTGCCGTAGGCGACGAGGTTTTTCACCGCGAGCTGGGCGCACTGCGTGGAGACATTGACGATGCTGCCGGGCGTTTTCGTTTCCTTCATCCAACGCGCGGCGGCAAGGGAGCAGAAGAACGTGCCCTTGAGATTCGTGTCGAGGACGACGTCCCACTTGGCCTCGGTGGTGTCGAAGAAACCGGCCCAGCCGGTGAGGCCGGCGTTGTTGATGAGGACGTCGAGGCGGGCGAAGTGCTTGCGCGCGGTGGCGAACATCCGGTCGATCTGCGCGACCTTGGCGAGATCGGCGCGCACGACGAGGGTGCGGCGGCCGAGGGCCTTGATCTCGGCGGCGGCGGCATCGGCGCCGGCGCGGTCGGAGTTGTAGTTGAGGATGACGTCGGCGCCTTCACGGGCGCAGCCGAGGGCGAGGGCGCGGCCGATACCTTTGCTGGCGCCGGTGACGAGGACGGTTTTGCCGGAGAGACGCATGGGGTGAAAATTGGGAAAGAGGGAAATCGGGAAAGCGGGAAACGGGGAAGGCGGAGTCTGAAAATCTGGAAATTGGAAAATTGGACGGGACTATTTCAGGAGGGATTTGAGGTCGGCGAGCGAAAGGTGGGCGGCGGCGGCATCGCTGGCTTCGAAGACATCGGCGAGGAGGGCGCGCTTCTCTTCCTGCAACGCGAGGACCTTTTCCTCGACGGTGCCGGCGGCGATGAGTTTGTAGGCGGTCACCACTCGGCTTTGGCCGATGCGGTGCGCGCGGTCCGTCGCCTGGGCCTCGGCGGCGGGATTCCACCACGGGTCGAAGTGGACGACGGTGTCGGCCCCGGTGAGGTTGAGGCCGGTGCCGCCGGCCTTGAGCGAGAGCAAGAAGAGCGGGATGTCGGCGGAGGCCTGGAAACGGTCGACCTCGGCCTGGCGCGCGCGGGTGGGCATCGAACCATCGAGGTAGCAAAACGGGATTTCCTGCGCGGCGAGTTCCTGGCGCAGGAGGCCGAGCAGCGACGTGAATTGCGAAAAGACCAAGACGCGGTGGCCGTCGTCGACGGCCTCGGCGAGGAGCTCCTGGAAGTTTTCCAGTTTCGCCGACATGGCGGCGGGCGAGTCGGGGGCGACGAGGCGCGGGTCGCAGCAGATCTGGCGGAGGCGGAGGAGTTGGGTGAGGGCGGCGAACTTGAGCCGGGCTTCGCTGGCGCCGCCGGCCTCGAGGTCGAAGAGCTCGCGTTCGGATTTTTCCTGCGTGTCGCGGTAGAGTTTGGCTTGGGCGGGCGTGAGTTCGCACCAAAGGACGTGCTCGAGTTTGGCCGGCAGCTCGGGGGCGACGGCGCGCTTGGTGCGGCGCAATATGTAGGGGGCGGTCTGGGCGCGGAGGCGTTCGTCGTACCAGGCGCGTTCGTCGCCGCGGAGACCGGCGGGGACGCGAGTGAGATAGCCCGGAAGCAAGAACTCGAAGAGGGAGCGCAGGTCGTCGAGGGAGTTTTCCAGCGGCGTGCCGGTGAGCAGAAATCGCGCGCGGGCGCGGAGGGACCGGAGGGCGGCGGCGTTTTGCGAGCGGCGATTTTTGATGTGCTGGGCTTCGTCGGCGAGCACGAGGGCGAAGGTATGCGCGGCGAAGAGGAGTTGGTCGCGGGCGAGCGTGCCGTAGCTCGTGATGATGAGATCGTGGGCGGCGAAATCGGCGGCGGCGGCGAGGCGGCGGTCGCCGTGGTGGACGAAGACGCGGAGGCCGGGGGCGAAACGCACGGTTTCGCGGCGCCAATTCTCGAGCAGCGACGCGGGGCAGACGACGAGGGCGCCGCGGGGGGCGTCGGCGCGGCGCGGGGCCGTATCCGCGGCGGCCTCACGGTGGACGGCGGCGACGAGGGCGAGGGCCTGGAGGGTTTTGCCGAGGCCCATTTCGTCGGCGAGGATGCCGCCGAGCTCATGCCGGTGAAGGTGCCAGAGCCAGGCGGTGCCGAGGCGTTGGTAGGGGCGAAGGACGGCGTCGAGGGCGGGCGGAACGGGCGCGGGCGCGAGGGCGGAGAGATTGCGCAGGGCGGAACTGCGGGCGCGCCAGGCTTCGGGCGGCTGGAAGCCGGGGGCGAGGGCGGCGATGATTTCGTCGGCCTCGGCGGTCTGGGCGGCGGAGACGCGGCGGACTTGGCGCGGGGCGAGCGGGGCGTCGGGGTTGCCGGCGAGGGCGCGCTGGGCGACGGCGAGGGCGGCGAGGCGCTGCCGATCGAGCAGGAAGATTTTGCCGTCGGTCTCGAGGTAGCCGCGGTTGGCGGCGACGGCGCTGCGGACGGCGGCTTCGTCGGCGCGGCCGGCGCGCAGGCCGAGCTCGACGGTGAAGCCATCCGCGGCAGCGGTGACGGCGGCGGAGATTTCGGCGACGGCGAGGTGCGAAGTCCGATTGACGAAGTTGGGCGTGAAGTCGGCGGCGAAGTCGTCGCGGAGGCGGGTCCGGTGCTCGGCGAGGAAGTTGAGGACCTTGTGGCGATCGCGGAGCCACCAGCGGCGGTTCGAGGGTTCGAGGATGAAGCCGGCGGTTTTGACGAGCTCGAGGGCGGCGGCGTAGCGCGGATCTTCGCGGGACGGCAGCGCGACGGAGAGGAAGTGTTCGGTGCCGTCGACCTGCAGGGGCGTGAGCGCAGGGCCTTTGCGGGCCGCAGCCGCGGGGCGGGCGGCGAAGACGGGGCCGTCGGAAATCAGCGGGGGCGGTTCGGCGGCGACGGCGTCGTGGCGCCAAGGGCCGGCGCGATTCTGTTCCACGAAGATCGGCTGCGGGCCGGCGGCGGCGGCGAGTTCGCGGAGTTGGGCGCGCGTGAGTTGGAGGAAGGCGGGCGGCTGGGGGCCGCACCAGCGTTGGAGCAGGGCGAGGAGGGGAAGCAGTTCGGGCGGCGGGGCCAGCTTCAAGTCGAGTTCCACCCGGACGGGGACCGCGTTGCGTTTGGCGGCATCGGCCAAATTGGGCGGGAGGTGGAAGCGTAACATTTGGGCGGACACGCTCCGCGGGGCGAAGCGTGTCCGCCAGTTGAAAGTTGAAGGGTGAACGTTGAAAGAACGGATCGGGGCGGACGAATTGCCGGCGCGGTTTGGCGGGGTGGGGTGCGCTTGGCGTGGGCGAAGAAGGGCGTCGTCAAGCGACGCCCCTACATGACGCCGTGGCGGGGCGGGACAAAAAAAGGCGGGCCCGGTGAGGGGCCCGCCTGGGGAGTGGGTTAGGAGCGCGGAGCGCGGTTTCGATCTTTCAACTTGGGACTTTCAACTTTCAACCGCGCCGCACCTGCGGCGCTCAGGCCCAGCGGAGGTCGACGCGGGTGAGCGGCATCTGGCGGACGCGTTTGCCGACGGCGGCGAAGATCGCGTTGCAGACGGCGCCGGCGATCGGCGGGATCGCCGGTTCGCCCATGCCCGTGGTCGGGTTGGCGGTCTTGAGCTGGTGGCACTCGATCTTCGTCGGCGACTGGTTGATGCGGATCAACGGGTAGTCGTTGAAGTTGGCCTGCACGACGCGGCCGCGCTCGATGTTCAGTTCCTGCGTCATGAGGACGCCGAGACCGTCGACGATGGAGCCTTCGATCTGGTTTTCGGCACCGCTGAGGTTAACGACCTGCGAGCCGATGTCGTAACCGCAGACGACGCGGTCGACCTTGAGTTCGCCCTCTTTGGAGACGGTGACTTCGGCGACCTGGGCGAAGTAGCCGCGGTGGCTGAAGTAGTAGCCGAGGCCGGCGCCCTGGCCCTTGGCGTACTTCTTTTTGCCCCAGCCGGCTTTCTCGAGGGTGAACTTCACGACATTGCGGAAGCGCTCGAGATCGTAGGCGCGGCCGCCTTGGCCGCCGCCCGGCAGCGATTTCTCGGTGCCGAGGAGCTCGAGGTGGACGGAGGCCGGTTCGCGGCCGGCGGCGTGGGCGAGTTCGTCGATGAAGCTGTTGAAGACCCAGCCGAAGACGCAGCTGCCCGGCGCGCGCCACGGGCCCATGGGCCAGCCGGTGGCGAACATCGTCTGCTCGGATTGGAAGTTCGGGACGATGCGGGCGGGCAACTCGTCCTTGTGGAGGGAGCCGCCGGAGCCGGGGGAACCGCCTTCGCCGAAGGTGAAGAAGTGGTTCTTCCAGGCGACGACCTTGCCGGCGGCGTCGACGCCGCCCTTGAGGAAGTGCAGGCCGCCGGGACGGTAGTGGTCGTGGCGGAGATCGTCCTCGCGGCTCCAGGTGAGCTTCACGGGGCCGTTGACCTTTTGCGCGATGGCGCAGGTCTCGACGACGTAGTCGGCGCTGATGCGCCGGCCGAAGCCGCCGCCGGCGCGGGTGAGGTGCATCGTGATTTTGTCCGCGGGAATGCCGAGCACGCGGGTGATCAGGCCGACGGCGAGGTTCGGGATCTGGGCGGGCGTCCAGACGGTGAGCGCGCCGTCTTTCCAATGCGCCGTGGTGTTCTGGGGCTCGAGGTTGGCGTGCGAGATGAACGGATACAGGTATTCGGCCTCGACGACCTTGGCGGCGGACTTGAGGGCCGCGTCGGGATCGCCGTCCTTGCGCAGCTGCGTCTTGCCGGGCTTGGCGGCGTCGGCGCGGGCGGTGGCGACGAATTTGTCCCAGCTCTGCTCGGCGACTTCGCCTTCGTTCCACGTCACCTTGAGTTGCTTGCGCGCGCTGAAGGCGGCCCAGGTCGAGTCGGCGACGATGGCGACGCCGGGGACGAGGCCCTTCACGCCGCCGCCGCCCTCGAGAACGAAGGCGTCTTTCACGCCGGGGAGGGTCTTGATCTGGTCGAGGTTGGCGCTGACGACTTTGCCGCCGAAGGCCGGGCATTTCTCGTACACGGCGTAGAGCATGCCGGGCAGCTTCATATCGATGCCGAACAGCGGGGCGCCGGTGGCGATCTTGACGGAGTCGACCTGCGGGATGCGTTTGCCGAGGAGTTTGTATTCGGACTCGGGCTTGAGTTTGACCTGTTCCTTGGCGGGAACGGGGAGCGCGGCGGCCTTGGCGGCGAGTTGGCCGTACTTGAGAGACTTGCCGGACTTGTGGATGACGGTCGCGTTTTCGGCGCGGCACTCGGCGGCGGGGACGCCCCAGGTCTGGGCGGCGGCCTCGACCAGCATCGTGCGCGCGGTGGCGCCGAGGAGGTGGAAGTTATCGTAGTTGCTCGGCGTGGACTGGGAGCCGCCGGCGCTTTGGTTGCCGTACTTCTTGGTGTCGAAGTCGCCCTGTTCGATGACGACGTCCTTCCACGGCACCTCGAGCTGTTCGGCAATGATCATCGGCAGGGACGTTTTCACGCCCTGGCCCATCTCGGGTTGCTTGGAAACAATGGTGACGACGCCGGCCGGGGAAATGCGGATGAAGGCATTGGGGCTGAAGTCGGTCGGGGCGGTCTGGGCCGCGGCGTCGCCGCCGGAGCGGATGTAGAACGCGAGGGCGAGGCCGCCGCCGGCGAGGCCGGAGAGCTTGAGGAAATCGCGGCGGCTGACGGGAGCGGCGAGGGCAGAGGTGCTCATTGGGCAGCCTCCTTCGCGCCGGCGGCGAGTTCCGAGGCGCGCTTGATGCCGGTGCGGATGCGGGTGTAGGTGGCGCAGCGGCAGAGGTTGCCGGCCATGGCGCCGTCGATGTCTTCGTCGGACGGCTTGGGGTTGTCCTTGAGCAAAGCGGCGGCGGTCATGATCTGGCCGGACTGGCAGTAGCCGCATTGGGCGACGTCGAGTTCGCACCAGGCCTGCTGGACCGGGTGGAGCTTCTTCGCGTCGGCGGCGAGGCCTTCGATCGTGGTGATCTTCATGCGGCCGACGGTCGAGACGGGCGTCATGCAGGCGCGGGCGGGCACGCCGTTGAGGTGGATCGTGCACGCGCCGCATTGGCCGATGCCGCAGCCGAATTTGGTGCCGACGAGTTCGAGGTTGTCGCGAAGCACCCAGAGGACAGGGGTGTCGGGAGCCACATCCACGGTGCGGGACTGGCCGTTGACGTTCAGCGTGTATTTCATGTGGGAAACAAGGAAGCCGAGGGGGAAGGCCCGGGAAGGGGAACCGGGCGGGACGGACGGACGCGCGAACCGTAGGGGCGACGCGGGGTTGGTCAACCGGCGAGTGCGGAAAACCGGCGGACGAGGGCGCTGTTATCGTTGAGCGGAACGGCGGACGACCCAGTCGACGACGGCGTCGGGGTTGCCTTCATGGCGCCAGACCGAGTTCAGGAATTCCGCGGGGGCGATGTTGTGTTCCTTGAAGAAACGGCGGTCGCCGCCGCAGCCGTACATCAAAGACGGCGGAAGTTCGCCGCGGAGTTTGGCGCGGGCCTTGGGGAGGAGGCGGGGGAGCCAGGCGATGCCGCGGACGGCATCGGATTTGGCGGGCATCGTGGCGTCGTCGAGGCGGACGGCGGAGGCGACGCCGCCCTGGGCGTTGAAGAAGTAGTCGCGGCGGATGGACTCGATGGCGAGGGCCTGGGCGGGGCCGGGTTCGCCGCCGTAGCCGTGGTGGTCCTCGGCGTAGTCGTAGAGGTGCTGGGCGGCGATGCCGTTGGCGGCGAGCCAGGCGGTGTCGGCGGCGGAGACGACCTGGTCGGCGCCGCGTTTGCCCTGGCCGAAGGCGGCGACGGCGCGTTCGTAGACGGCGAGGAAATCGGGGGCGAAGGCGTAATGGTTCATTGGAAAGGCGGAAAAGCGGGAAAGCGAGAAAGCGGAAAATCGGAAAACGGGAAACGTTCGAAACCGGAGATTCAAAAAACCGGAAACCGGAGTGCGGAAACCGGAGAAAGAGGAACGATGGTGGCGGACCTCAGGGGAAATCCCACGGGACCAATTGGCAAATCGGGATCTTGGAAAGGCGGAAGGCGGAGCGGCGGGGCGGCGCGGGTGTCGTCCGAGGCCCTGGGTGCAATCCGCGATGATCCACTGCGATGCCGGAATTCCCAGTCACGAATTCCCGAACGCAAAACCCAAAACTCCAAAACCCAAAACTCCGAACCCCAAACTCCGAACTCCAAACTCCCGACCGCCGTGAGCCGCGCGCCGCGCGGCTCACGGGGCGGGAACGAAATCGATGAGGCGCTTGTAGCGGTCGACCTTGTCGACGACGACGTCGAGGCGCTGGTTGAGTTCGTAGCGCTTCTTCTTTTTCCGGCCGACGAGGGCGTCGCCGGCGTTGTTGAGGGAATAGTAGTCGTCGAGGGCGGACGCGGCGACGAAGCCGAAGGTCATCGATTCGGTGAGCTCGATGAAGAAACCGTTGGCGCGGACGTCGGTGACGATGGCGGCGAAACGGGTCTTCGGGCGTTTGTTGAGTTCGCGTTCGAAGAACTCGAGGAGCTTGACCTTGACGCTGTCGCGTTCGGCTTCGGCGCTGTTGACCTCGGTGACGCTGAGGTGCTCGCCCATGCGGGCGGCGCGGGTGAGATCGAAGGCGGGGCCGGGGCGGCCGCGCGGGGCGCCGGCGGCGGTTTTCGCGAGGTAGGATTCGAGCACGCGGTGGACGACGAGATCGGCGTAGCGGCGGATCGGCGACGTGAAGTGCGTGTAATCGGATTTGTGCAAGCCGAAGTGGCCGTCGTGGGTATGCCGATACGCGGCCTTCTTGAGGCTGCGGAGGAGCTGGGTGCGGAGGGTGTAGCCCTGCGGATGGTCGGCGAGGGTGCGGAGCAGTTTGACGAGTTCCTCGCGGCGCGTGAGGTCGCCGACCTTGATGTGGTGGGTGCCGAGGAGATCGCGGAGCTCGGCGAGTTTCGCGGCGTCGGGTTCGTCGTGGACGCGGTAGAGGGACGGCAGGCGCTGCGCGCGGGTGAGGCGGGCGACGGCTTCGTTGGCCGCGAGCATGAACTCCTCGATCAGCTGGTGGCTTTCGTCGTGCTCGATTTTCTCGAGGCGGTCGGCGTAGCCCTGCGCGTCGACGAAGATCTTCGTTTCCGGCATGTCGAGGTCGAGGCTGCCGTGGGCCATGCGGTCGTGGCGGAGTTTGGCGGCGAGGCGCCAGAGCGTGCGGATCCAGCCCTGCAGATCCTGGAGCTCGCGCGGCGCGAGATCGCGGAGGGCGCGGCCGGTGGAGCCGGTCTGGTGTTTCGGCGGGAGCGGGAGGGCGCGGACCTTGTCGAGGTCGTCCTCGAAGAGCAGCGCATAGGCCTGCTTGTAGGTGAGGCGCTTGCGGCTGCGGATGACGGTGTTGGCGTAGGCGGTGTCCTTGAGCTTCTGCTTGCGGTCGAAGGTGAGGAAGACGGCTTTGCAGAGCCGGTCCTGGCCCTCGACGAGGGAGCAGAGGCCGTTGGAGAGTTTTTCCGGCAGCATCGGAATGACGACGCCGACGAGGTAGGTGGAATTGCCGCGGCGCTGGGCCTCGCGGTCGAGGGCGGTGCCGGGCTTCACGTAGGTCGACACATCCGCAATGTGGATACCGATGCGGAGATCGCCGCCGGGCAATTCCTCGAGGGAAAGCGCGTCGTCGAAATCTTTGGCGTCGTCGGGATCGATCGTGAAAACGGGCAGTTCGCGGTAATCGAGTCGGCCGGCGAGTTCGCGGGTCTGCACCTGGTCGGGGATCGCGGCAGCCTCGCGCTCGACGGCCTCGGGAAACTGCGTCGCGAGATCGTACTTGTGGAAAATGCCGAGGAGCTCGGCGCGCGGCTCGTGGGTGCGGCCGAGGCGGGCGATGATCGTGCCGGTGAGGGCGTCGTGGCGGTTGCGCCACTCGCCGAGCTGGACGACGACCTTGTCGCCGGCTTTCGGGGCGGGCGAGACGCCGGACTTGGCGGGGTTGCCGACCTGGATCTCGTAACCGAAACGCGGATCGTCGGGCTGGACGGAGAAGCCGCGTTTGGCGGACCGCAGTTCGCCGACGATGGTGTCGCGGGCGCGCTCGAGGACGCGGACGACGCCGCCGATTTTCTCGCCGGGGCGGCGGCCCTTGCGGCCGGCGAATTCGCGGGCGATGACGCGGTCGCCGGGGAGGGCGACGCCGGTGTCCTCGGGGAAAACCTGGAGCGCGGGTTCGGCCGCTTCGCCTTCGACGGCTTCGCGGACGACGAAGGCGGAGCCGCCGGCGCGGAACTGGATGCGGCCGACCAATTCGTCGGCGCGGAGTTTCGGCACCGGGACGGGCGCGGCGGGCGCTGGATCGACGTAGTCGCGGGCGGGGACCGACGGGGCCGGCGCGGGCGCGGTGGGTGCCGCGGCGGGAGCGGGGGCGGTGCGCGGCGTCGGCACGAAGTGCGCGGGCCGGTCCGGCTGCGCCTTGGCCGGGCGCGCGGCGGCGTGGGCCGTATCCGCGCCGGGCTGACGTTTGCGCGGGGCGGAACGGTGGCCGAGGGTCGGGCGCGACGCGGGAGCCGGCGTGGGGGCGGCCGGCGGCGGGGCCGGGGGCGGCGGGAGCGGCAGCGGCGCTTCGGGGGGCGGCATGACGGCGCCGCGGCGCGTGGGCACGAAGATGGGGCGCGCTTCGGCGCGGGGCACGGCGGCGGCGCGCGGGGCGATGCGGCCGTTGCCGCCGCGGACGAAGTCGCCGGCCTTGAGGACGAGACGGACTTCGTGGGCGAGGGCGCCGCGTTCAGCTTTCTTGAGATTGAGGCGGCGGCCGAGTTCGTACTCGTTGGCCGGCGCGTAGTCGGGCTTGCGGAGCAGAGCCAGCAGACGGTCGCGAAGGGACATGAAAAAAATGGCGCGCAGACAGCAGCGCGAGCTTTGGGATTGGCCTGACGAAACAGACGCCCTTAGCTGCGCGCGATGAAAATCGTCCAAGTGGCGAGCGAGTTGTTTCCCTACGTGAAAACCGGCGGGCTGGCCGATGCGGTCGGCGCGCTGAGCACGGCGCTGGCCGACCACGGGCACGATGTCGCGGTGTTTTTGCCGGGCTACCGGGCGGCGGCGGAGCACAAGGACGCGCTCGGCGCGGAGCGCAAGCTGCGGCTGAAGATCGAGCTGGGCGACCAATTCTTCACCGGAGACGTGCGCGTGTATTCTCCCCGGAAGAACCTGCGGATTTTCCTGATCTGCCGCGAGGAGTTCTTCGACCGCCGCGGGCTCTACGGCAACGGCGAGCGCGACTACGAGGACAACGCCGACCGTTTCATCTTCTTCTGCAAAGGCGTCGTGGAAATGCTGCGGCTCGGCGAATTGCAGGCGGACATCGTGCACTGCCACGACTGGCAGGCGGCGCTGTTGCCCGTGCTGCTGCGCGAAGCGGAGCGGCGCCACGGCGTCACGCTCGCGCTGAAGACCATCTTCACGATCCACAACATCGCCTACCAGGGCGTGTTTCCGCGCGCGGTGTTTCACCGGACGAATCTGCCGGACGAACTCTACCACATCGACGGACTCGAGTATTACGCGCAGATCAATCTGATGAAGGGCGGCATTCTTTTTGCCGACCGCGTGACGACGGTGAGCCCGCGCTACGCGCAGGAAATCCAGACGCCGGAATTCGGCTGCGGCCTCGACGGCGTTGTGCAGACGCGGGCCGAGGACATTGTCGGTTTGCTCAACGGCGTGGACAACTCGATCTGGAATCCGGCGGTGGACGCGCTGCTGCCGGCGCGCTACTCGGCGGTCAATCTCGCGGGCAAGCAGGTGTGCCGGGCGGAATTGCTGAAACGCTGCGGCTTCGCGCCGGAGGCGAAAGGGCCGGTCTTCGGCGTCGTGGCGCGGCTCACGGAGCAGAAGGGTGTCGATTTCATTCTGGCCAACCGCGATTTCTTCACCGCGAACGACGTGCGCCTGGCGGTGCTCGGCTCGGGCGACAAGCGGATGGAGCACGAGTTGCGGCAATTGGCGGAAAAGCATCCGGACCGCGTGTTCCTGAGCGCCAAGCTCGACGAGACGATGAGCCACCTGATCGAGGCGGGCAGCGATTTCTTCGTGATGCCGTCGGTGTTCGAGCCCTGCGGGCTCAACCAGATGTATTCGCAGGTCTACGGCACGGTGCCGATCGTGAGCCGCGTCGGCGGCCTGTACGACACGGTGACCGATGCGGACCTGAATCCGGCGACGGGCACGGGCCTGATGTGCGACCCGAACGCGGCCAGTCTGCGCGACGCGTTGCAGCGCGCGCTGGCGCTGTATGCGGACAAGCCGCGCTACGCGGCGGTCCAACAGCGCGGCATGGCACGGGATTTCTCGTGGCAGATCGCGGCGAAGGCGTACGAGCGCATGTATCAGGAAGCGCTGTGACGCGCCGGGGACCGGCAGGGGCCGGAGGCCCGCGGTTGAAGGGTGAAAGTTGAAGGTTGAAAGATCGGAAGCCCGGATCGCTCCGGCATGCTCCGGCGCCGACTTGCGTCCGCGGCGGGAGTCCAGGACGGAAAAAACGGGCGTCCTTGCGGGCGGGTGGCGCGTAGCGTACGTGTGCCCGCTACCGGTCCGATGACACCCACGCTCCTTTGGTTCCGCCAAGACCTGCGCCTGCAGGACAATCCCGCGCTGCAGGCGGCATTGGCGCGCGGCGGTCCGGTGGTGCCGGTGTATGTGTTGGACGACGCGGGCGAAGGCCGTTGGCCGGCGGGCGGGGCAACGCGTTGGTGGCTGCACCATTCGCTGGCGGCGCTGGACGCGGGGTTGCGCGAACGCGGTTCGCGGCTGGTGTTGGTGCGGGGCGACAGCGCGACGGAGTTGCACCGGCTGGTGCGGGAGACCGGCGCGGGGGCCGTGTATTGGAACCGGCGCTACGAACCGGCGGCGATCGCGCGGGACGCGAGGATCAAGGCCGACCTCGCGGAGGCCGGGCTCGAGGCGAAGAGTTTCAACGGGGCGCTGCTCCACGAACCGCACACGATCGCGAACAAGCAGGGCCGACCCTTCCAGGTGTTCACGCCGTACTGGCGGCATTGCCTCACGCTGCCCGTGGCCGCGCCGGTGAAGCTGGCGGCGGGGCCGCTGCCGGCGCCGGCGAAATGGCCGCGGGGCGACGTGCTGGCGGAATGGGCGCTGTTGCCGAAGATCAAGTGGGACGCGGGCTTCGCGGCGACGTGGCAGCCGGGCGAGGCGGCGGCGCACCAGCGGCTGAAGGGCTTTGCCGCGGCGACGATGGCGGCGTATTCGGACCGGAGGAATTTCCCGGCGGTCGACGGGACGTCGATGCTGTCGGCGGCGCTGCATTTCGGCGAACTCAGCCCGCGGCAGATCTGGGCGGCGGTGCAGGCGGAGAGCCGGGAAAGCGGCGTGTTTCCGCCGAGCAAAGGCGCGGCCGTGTTCCTGAGCGAGGTGGGCTGGCGGGAATTCGCGCACCACCTGCTGTTCCATTTTCCGCATACGCCGGAGCGGCCGCTGCGGGAGGACTTCGCGCGTTTCCCGTGGGCCGAAGATCCCGACGGGAAAAAACTGCGGGCGTGGCAGCGCGGGCGGACCGGTTACCCGATCGTCGACGCGGGCATGCGGCAGCTCTGGCACACGGGCTGGATGCACAACCGCGTGCGCATGATCGTGGCGTCGTTCCTCGTGAAACACCTGCGCCTGAACTGGACGGCCGGGGCGGATTGGTTCTGGGACACTCTGGTCGACGCTGATCTCGCGGCCAACACGCTCGGCTGGCAGTGGTCGGCGGGCTGCGGGGCGGACGCGGCGCCGTACTTCCGGATTTTCGCGCCGGTGCTGCAGGGGCAAAAATTCGATCCCGAGGGCGACTACGTGCGGCGCTGGGTGCCGGAATTGAAAGACGTGCCGACCCGATATCTCCACGCGCCGTGGGAGGCGCCGCCGTTGGAGCTCAGCGCGGCGGGCGTGCGGCTCGGGCAAACGTATCCGCGGCCGATCGTGGACCATGCGAAGGCGCGGGGCGAGGCGCTCGCGGCGTTCAAATCGATCCGGGGGAGCGATGCCGACGAAGCCTAAAACTCCCGCCCGGGTACGGCATCTCGTGCTCGTGCTCGGCGATCAGCTGAATGCGGATGCGTCGGCGTTCGACGGTTTCGACGCGGCGCAGGATGCGGTGTGGATGGCGGAAGCCGCCGAGGAATCGACGCACGTGTGGTCGAGCCGCGTGCGCACGGCGCTGTTTTTGTCCGCGATGCGGCATTTCCGCGAGGACCAGCGCGCGCGGGGCCGGACGGTGGTGTATTCGGAAATCGACGACGCTGCGAACACCGGGACGCTGGCCGGCGAACTCGGCCGGGCGATCGCCGCGCTGCGCCCGGCGCGGCTCATCGCGACGGAGCCGGGCGACTGGCGTGTTCGGCAGGCGCTGCAGGCGGCGGCGCAGGCGGCGGGGCTGGAACTCGAACTGCGGCCGGACCGGCATTTCCTCTGCACGAACGAAGAGTTTGCGGCGCATGCGGCCGGGCGGAAGCAGCTGCGGATGGAGTTTTTCTACCGGGAAATGAGGCGGCGTCACGGCGTGCTGCTGGACGAGGCGGGCGAGCCCGCGGGCGGGCAGTGGAATTTCGACGCGGAGAACCGGACAAGTTTCGGCCGCGATGGTCCGTCGGCGCGGCCGGCGCCGCGGGCGTTTCCGCCGGATGCGATCACGCGCGCGGTGCTGGCGACGGTGGAACGGCGGTTCCCCGGGCATCCGGGTGCGTTGGCGGCGTTCGATTGGCCGGTGACGCCGGCGGAGGCGCAGGCGGCGCTCGACGATTTCGTGGCGCACCGGCTGGCGGATTTCGGCCGCTACCAGGATGCCATGTGGACGAACGAGCCTTGGCTTTACCATTCGCGGCTGGCGGCGGCGATGAACCTGAAGCTGCTGGATCCGCGGACCGTGATCGCGGCGGCGGAGCAGGCGTGGGCCAAGGGGAAGGTGCCGCTGGCGGCGGCAGAGGGGTTCATCCGGCAGATCCTCGGTTGGCGCGAGTACGTCCGCGGCGTGTACTGGCTGCATATGCCGGGTTACCTCGAGCGCAACGAACTCGGGGCGCACGCGGCGTTGCCGGCGTTCTACTGGACCGGACGGACCGAGATGGCCTGCCTGCGCGACGCGATCGGGCAGACCTTGAATTATGGATACGCGCACCACATCCAGCGCCTGATGGTGACGGGCCTCTACGCGCTGCTGCTCGGCGTCGAGCCGAAGGAGGTGCATGCGTGGTACCTGGCGGTGTACGTCGATGCGGTGGAGTGGGTGGAACTGCCGAACACGCTGGGCATGTCGCAGTACGCCGACGGCGGCGTGATGGCCTCGAAGCCGTACGTTGCGACCGGGAAATACATCCAGCGGATGAGCAACTATTGCGGCGGCTGCCGCTTCGATCCGGCGAAGGCGACGGGGCCGACGGCATGTCCGTTCACGACGCTCTACTGGGATTTCCTGTTGCGGCACGAGACGCGGCTCGCGGCCAATCAGCGCATGGCGTTGCAAGTGAAGAACCTCGTCCGTCTGAAGCCGGCGGAGCGGACCGCGATCCGCGCGCAGGCGGCCGCGATCCGCGCGCGCGGCGGCGAACCGACCGGGGCGACCGAAGAACCGGAGCTTTCCCTTTCATGAAGATCGTCATTGCCGGAGCGTCGGGATTGATCGGCCAGGCCTTGGCCGCGGTGCTGCGGGAGCGCGGCGACCAGGTGCTGCGGCTGGTGCGGCGGCCGGCGGCGGCGGCCGACGAGATCCAATGGGACCCCGCGGCGGGGAAGATCGACGGCGGCCGGCTGGCCGGCTGCGACGCGATCGTGAACCTGGCCGGCGAGAACATTGCCGGGGGACGTTGGACGGCGCGGCGGCGCGAGCGGATTTTCCGCAGCCGGGTCGAGGCGACGCGCACGCTGGTGCAGGCGATCGGGGTGATGGCCCGGCGGCCGGCGGTGTTGGTCAACGCTTCGGCGGTGGGTTTTTACGGCGACCGCGGCGACGAACGACTGCCGGAGACGAGCGCGATCGGGCACGGATTTTTGCCGGAGGTGACGTTGGCATGGGAGACGCATGCGGAAGGCGCGAAACGGTTCGGCGTGCGGACGGTGCTGGCGCGTTTCGGCGTGGTGCTCGCGACCGAGGGCGGGGCGCTGGCGAAGATGTTGCCCGCGTTCCGATTCGGGTTGGGCGGGCCGCTGGGCAACGGCCGGCAGTGGATGAGTTGGATCGCGTTGGAAGATGCGGTGGCGGCGCTGGTCGGCGCGATCGACCGGGCGGAATGGGCGGGGGCGGTCAACGTCGTGGCGCCCGTTCCGGTGACGAACGCGGACTTCACGCGGGCGCTGGGCGCGGCGTTGCGGCGGCCGGCGTTTTTGCCGGTACCGGCGTTCGCCCTGCGGTTGCTGTTCGGCCAAGGGCTGGCGGACGAGGCGCTGCTCGGCAGCACGCGGGCGGAACCGCGGGTGCTCACGGCGGCGGGATTCCGTTTCAGGCACCCGGACTTGGCCGGGGCGTTGGCGGCCATCTTGGGCCGGAAGCATTGAGCCGGGAGCAGACGGGAACGGGCGGCCCGGCGCGGGCGAACTCTAGGCTTTTCAAACGCGGGGCGGAGCCTACGTTGGGACGTTCATATGCAGAAAACGTTCGTTATCTTTAAGCCCGATGCGATGGAGAAGCGCATTGTCGGCACCGTCCTGAGCCGTTTCGAAGCCGCCGGTTTCGACGTGATCGGCTGCAAGCTTGCCCGGTTGACGCCGGCCTTGCTGCGCGAGCACTACGCGCACGTGGCGAGCAAGCCGTTCTACCCGGAGATCGAGACCTTCATGAGCTCGCGTCCCGTGATCATGATGGCGCTGCAAGGCGACAACATCGTCCAGCGCGTGCGCGATCTGCTCGGGCCGACCGACTCCCGCAAGGCGCCGAAGGGCACGATCCGCGGCGATTTCGGCACCGAGATGATGAAGAACGTCGTGCATGCCTCGGACAGCGTCGAAAACGCGCAGGCCGAGCTCGCGCGTTTCTTCAAGCCCGACGAATTGCTCGCGGTTTGAGGGGAGAGAGTGCGGCGTCCGCGCCGCGCACCTCGAATTTGCAACCCCGGTGGCCGTGCGCGGCGCCGGGGTTTTTGTTGGTCCGGGCGAGGACCGCAGGGCGAACGGGAGCAAGATGGCGCCCGCGCGACCGCCAGGCTCAGCGTTCGCCGAAGCGGAATTCGGTGATCGAGCGGTACGGCGCGCCGGGCCGCACGATGGTCGACGGGAAGTGCGCGTGGTTGACCGAATCGGGAAAGTGTTGGGTCTCGAGGCAGTAGAACCCGAAGCGGCCGGCGGCGTCGTTGGGGCCGAGCGTGCTGGTGTAGAGCTGGACGCCGGGCAGCGACGTCCAGACTTCCATGGTGCGGCCGGACTTCGGATCGAGCACGCGGGCGGCGAAGGCGAGGGAGGGGGCGCCGCCCGGACGTTTGAGGACGAAATTGTGGTCGTAGCGCTGATTCGCCGGCAATTGGGCGACGCGCGCGCCGAAAGCCCGTGGGGCCGTGAAATCGAGGGCGGTGTCGCGCACCGAACGGATTTCGCCGGTCGGGATCAGGCTTTCGCCGGCGGCGGTGTAGAGTTCGGCGTTGAGGGTGAGCTCGTGGTCGAGGACGTCGCCGGCGCCGGCGAGATTGAAGTAGGCGTGGTTGGTGAGGTTGACCGGCGTCGGGCGGTCCGTGGCGGCCGTGTACTCGATGCGCAGCGTGTTCGAAAGGGTCAGCGTGTAGGTTACGGTGACGTCGAGGTTGCCGGGAAAGCCTTCCTCGCCGTCCGGGCTGCGGTAGCGGAGTTCAAGGGCGGGGCCGTCCGGGGAGAGTCGGGGCGACGGCGTCCAGATCACCCGGCTGAAATTGAGCCGGCCGCCGTGGAGCTGGTGGCGGCCCATGTTGGGCGCGACCTGGTAGGTTTCGCCGTCGAGTTCGAAGCGGGCCTGGGCGATGCGGTTGGCGACGCGGCCGTAGACGGCGGCGGACTGGGCGAAGCCGCGTTCGAAGCCGGCGGGCGAGGCGACGATCTCGCGCACGACGCCGACGGTGCGTCCGGTGCGGTCGGGAATGCGCAGGTCGGCGACGATGGCGCCGTAGGTGATGATCTTGGCGTTGGCGCCCTGGCCGTTGGCCAGGAGGAATTGCTCGACCTCGGCGCCGGCGGGCGTGCGGCCGAAGACGGAGCGCTCGATCGCGGGCGGGCCGGCGAAGGCGGCGGCGGCGAGAAGAGCCGAAATCAACAGGCAACGGAAGAGCGGGCGGGACGGGGTACGGAGGGGCATGCGGGGAGCGGATCGGAAAGCGGCCGGAAAAGACCCTGCGACTCCGCGGCGAAGCGACCGGCGGAGCGGACTACTGGGCGGTGGTTTCGCGCCAGCCGGAGACCGAATAGGGGATTTCGAGGCCGTCGAAGTTCACCTTCCGCAGGGCGAGGTCGTAGTGGAACGCCGGGGACGCCGAAGTGGAGAAGCTGACGCTCTTGGCGACGATGGCGCCGTAGAACGCGAGGCTGCTGGAGACGGTCAGACTGCTGTTGGGGGTGTAGATGACTCCGTAGAAGGCGGCGGCGGTCGAAACGGAAAAGGTATCGTATGGGTTGAACGTCGAAATGAGGATCACGTTGCGGGGCAACCGGGTGTCGTTCTGGATGCCAAAGCCGCCGATGCCGAGGTCGCCGCCGAAGTGCAGGCGCAGCGAACCGTTGGCGGTGACACGGATGCGGGCGGTATCCGAAATAAACACATCGCCGTAGACCCGGATCACGACCGGGCCGTCGACGGTCAGGGTTTGCGACGATTTCAGGTCGATGTCGGAGGCGTAGTAGGTCGTGGGGGTCGTGGCGCCCGCGGTACCGATAATGGCGGAAGAACCGGGCAACGTGAAACCGGAGCCGGTGGGAAGGACCTCCTCGAAGACCGGTTGGTAGGGACTGGTGCTGAGGCGCGACGTATCGATCTTCGTGGTATTCGGAGTCGAGGGTCCCATCAGGCGGGCACTGGTGCTGAAGGAAGGACCGGATTCCCAATAGGAAGAAACGTAGCCCTTGATCTGGGCGTTCGTGAGCTGGACCGGCACCGTCGACGTGCTGGTTGAACCGGAACTGACCACGGCGGAAAAACCGGGGGTCTGGTCGGTGAATTCACCGAGCGAAGAATCATAGCTGTCCACCGTGCCGGCGGAGCGGAAACGCACCCGGCCCGTGGTGGCGGCGATGGCATTCACGAACAGGGGAGCTTTCACCGACTCCGACGTGAGCGTGCGGGTCAGGACTTTGCCGTCCGCCTGCGTGACCGTGCCGGTCACCGTCACGGTCCGGTTGGCGGAGAGGCTGCCGTTGTAGTTCGTGACGGTAAGGTTGATGCTGCCGGTCGCGCCATTGTCGAAGGCGAAGCCGCCGATCGTCTTGGTGGCGGTGGTGCCGGAGAGGCTCCAGTCGCTCCAGCTGTTTTTGTTCAACGACCACAGCGCCTCCTCCATGCCGGTCTCCGCGAGCTCCAGACTGCGCGTCGACTGCATGGTGCGGCTGCTGAGCTCCAGCGTGCGGTAGCACAAGGTCATGTAGCTGCCGAGCGACAGGGCCAAGACCGTGGCGAAGCACATCGCGGCGAGGAGGGCGGCGCCGCGGGTCCGGTCAGCCGGCGTGCGGGCACGCTGCGACCGGATGCGACGGAACGCAGTGAACGGCGGGCGGGAACACGGCGCGGACTCGTTCAAGCTCCGCCAAGGTTGCAGAACATCGGCCAAAATCCAGCCCTAGTTGCGGGAGGGAAACACGGAGCGGCGGCGAGGTTCCTGCGGCGCGCCGGTGTCCGGCCTCCCGTCGGCCCGTCTTTGAAGCTGCGATTGACAACCGCGGTGCCGGAATGCTGTCCTGACCCTTTACCTATGAGCATCCTGCTTGGAGTTCTCACCTTCCTTCTCATCATCGTTTCGATCTTCCTCGTGCTGGTCGTGCTCGCCCAGAAGTCGAAAGATGGCGGCATGGGTGCGGCGCTCGGCGGCGGGGCGGCCGAGGCGGCGTTCGGCGCGGACACGACCAACGTGCTGACGAAGGCCACCAAGTACGCGGCGATCCTCTTCTTCCTCCTCGCCTTCGCTCTGTACCTCGGGCGCATCTACGAACGCAAAGCCGCCGCCGGCGCCGCCGGCAACGCGCTGCCGACCATCGCTGCCCCGGCCGCCGCGCCCGCGCCGGCGACCGCGGCTCCGGCGGTGGCGGTACCGGCCGCGCCGGCTCCGGCGCCGGCGACCGAGCAGCCGAAGAAGTAAGCGATGCCGCCGAAGGCCAGATTTGCGCCCGCCTCCTTTCGGCGGGCGTTTTTTTTAGCCGGGTGGGTGGCGCTCACGGCGGCCTCGGTGGGCTTTGCCGCCGCGCCGCCGCAGAAACTGCCGGAGCTGGCCCAGTGGGGCAAACCGGACGCCGCCGAGGCGGCACGAATCGTCGGCCTCGTGCGCGGCAGCGGCATCGCCGGCGACCACTACCTCGAATTCGAATTGCAAGCCCTCCCGCGTCGCGGCGCCGAGATCACCTACCGGGGACGCTATTGGGGCACCCGCGCGGCTGCCGGGGCGATTTCGCGGATCGAGCTGACCGACGCCGCCGGCGCCGTGCACCGGTATCTCGTCGCCAACGGCCCGCAGCCCTCGGTCTGGCGCATGCAGCCGCCGGCGTCCGCCGCGGTGCGGCTCGGCGGGGACGAACTGTTCGCGCCGCTGCTGCCGGGACTCGAAGTGTCGGCGTTCGACCTGCAACTGCCGTACCTCTACTGGCCGGGCCCGCGGGTCGAACGGATTGCGCGCCTGCGCGGCCGGCCGGCCTACGAGTTCCTTTTTCCGGCTCCGGCCGGCACCGGCGGCGGCGTCGGCGCCGTCAGGGCTTTTTTGGATACACAGTACAACGCGCTGCTCCAGTCCGAGGTGCTCGGCGCGGACGGCGCGGTGCTGCGCTCGTTCTCGCTCCAGTCGTTCAAGACGGTGGGCGGGCAGCCGCTGCCGAAGGTGCTCGACTACCGGAACGAGCGGACGCGCGACAAGTCGCGGCTGGCGGTCGTGGGGGCGGCGCTCGACCTGGCCTTGCCGGCCGGGGTTTTCGATCCCGCGACCCTGGACCGGAACGCCGGGGTCCCGGGATCGGCGGTCCGGCTGGACCCATGAGGGCGCGGGCGTTCCGGCGCGCCGTCGTTTTCGACCTCGACGGCACCTTGCTCGACAGCTTGCCGTTGGTGCTGGCGGCCATCACGCACGCGGTGGCGCCCCACGGCCTGCGGCCGACGCGAGAAATCTTCGCCCATCTCGGCGGACCGCCGGAGCGTTTCCTGCTGGACCTGGTCGGCGACCCGCGTGCCGTGCCCGAGGCCCTGCGGCGCATGGGCGAGTTCCATCGGGAGCACGAGGCGATGATCGTGCCCTACGCGGGCGCCGCCGAGATTCTCGCCGACCTGCGCGCGCGGGGCGTGGCCGCTGCGGTCTGGACCGGCCGCGATCGCGCGTCCGCCGAGCGCCTGCTCCGTTCGCGCGGCCTCGCCGACCTCGTGGGCACCGTGGTCTGCGGCGACGATTTCCCGACGCACAAACCCGACCCGGAAGGCCTGCGGCACATTCTCGCCGCGCAGGCCGTCGATCCGGCCGCGGCGCTGCTCGTCGGCGACGCCGATGTCGACGTCCGCGGCGGGCGGGCCGGCGGCGTGGATACGGTCCTGATCCGCCACGACCGCGCCGTTGCGGCTGAAGTGGAGGCGTGGGCGTGGCGCTCGGTGGCGGATCCGGCGGAGGCCTACGGCGTCGTCCGGGAATCCATCCCGGCCGGTTAGGCAGGCGCCGCGGGGACGCGGCGGAAGTTTTTCGTTGCCGCCGGGGCGTTGCCGCTGCCAGTTAGGTGGCGTCGTCAGCAAAAGCCCCGTACGTCGTCATGGCCAAAAATTCCCGCAAGCCGTCCGCTCCGCTCACATTCGATCTGCCCGAGTCGCTCATCGCCCGCATCGAAGCTGTCCGTCGCGGACACGGCTTCGCCACCGCGAGCGAGGTCGTCCGTACGGCGATCGCCGGTTACGATTTCGACGGCGCAGTGCCGGCGCGGGATCCGCACCGCCAGATCTCGGTCCGCATCACCACCGACCAGCGCGCGACGCTGAAGCGCTTCGCGAAAAAGAAAAACGCGAGCGTCGGCGAACTGCTCCGGCTCGCGATCGAGGCGATGCCGACGAAGGGCCCGAAGAAAAAGGCCTGAGCGTCCGAGCTCCCGGCTTCCGCCGATCCACGGCGCCATCCCGCGATGGCGCTTTTTTGTGCCCGGACCGCGGGGCTTGCATTTGGCCGGGCGCGACCCTTTCGTCGCGGGGATTGTCCATGAGCCTACCTCCTGCGCCACTGTCCACCTGGGCCCGCAACGTATCGCCTTCGCCGACCCTCGCGGTCGATGCCAAGGCCAAGGCCCTGCAAGCCGCGGGTGAAGATGTCTGTGGTTTCGCCGCCGGCGAACCCGACTTCGACACTCCCGAACACATCAAGGAGGCGTGCATCGCCGCCCTCAAAGGCGGCAAGACGAAGTACGCGCCGACGCCCGGCATCGAGCCGCTGCGCCAGGCGATCGTGGACCGCTATCTGGCCGAATACGGCCTGAAGGCGGCGCCGTCGCAGGTCATCGTTTCCCCCGGCGGCAAGTTCAACTGCTACCTCGGCGTCCTCGCCACGTGCTCCCCGGGCGACGAAGTCATCGTGCCCGCCCCGTACTGGGTCAGCTATCCGGAGATGGTGAAACTGGCCGGCGCCGTGCCGAAGTTTGTCCTCGCGGACGACCGTACGGGCTTCCGCCTCACGCCCGCGATGGTCGAGGCCGCGATCACGCCCCGCACGCGGCTGCTCATCATCAATTCGCCCTCGAATCCCACCGGCGCGGTTTACACGCGGCAGGAACTCGAGGCCATCGTCGCCGTCGCGCTGAAGCACAACCTCTACATCCTTTCCGACGAGATGTATGAACATCTCGTATACGACGGCGCCAAGCCGACGTGCATCGCGACGTTTTCGAAAGAAGCCGAGGCGCGCACCATCACGGTCGCGGGCTTCTCGAAGACCTACGCGATGACGGGTTGGCGCATCGGCACGACGCTGGCGCCGGCGCCGATCTCGAAGGCGATCTCCGAGCTGCAGAGCCAGATGTCGTCCAACGTCACCACCTTCGCGCAATTCGGCGCCCTTGCGGCGCTGAAGGAGAAGGAAAAGACCTCCGCGGCGCTCAAGGTCATGCTCACCGCCTTCGATCGCCGCCGGAAGCTGCTCCACGCCGAGCTGAACAAGATCCCCGGCATCACGTGCCTGCTCGCCGAGGGTGCGTTCTATCTGTTCCCGAACATCTCGAGCTTCGGCCTGACGGACCTCGAGTTCTGCAACCGCCTGCTCGACCAGGAAAAGGTCGCCGCGGTCCCGGGCAGTGCGTTCGGCGCGGAAGGTTACCTGCGGCTCAGCTACGCCACGAGCGACGAGATCATCCAGAAGGGCGTGACGCGGCTGGCGAAGTTCTGCGCCTCGCTGAAGAAATAATCCGCTCCGGCCAAGGCCGGTTTCGGCGCCGTGCGACCCAAACGGTGGCACGGCGTTTTTGTTTGCCGGTCAGGCTGCGGCCGCACGGCGGCGGCGGATCCGAACGGCCGCGGCGGGACCGTCGACGATCACGCGGAATCCGCCGTAGAGCATCCGGGCGGGATCGAACGGCGTAGACTGCGGATTGCACAAGGCCAGCAGCCGCGGATCGGCCATCACCTTCCGGTTGATGCGATCGCGATGGGCGCGGGAGCGGAAGCGGACCCAGGCAAAGACCACGGTTTCGTTGCGCTTCACCTTGAGCGGCCGCGGGAAGGTCGCGCCGAACGCGACGGCGAGATCGTCGCCGGCACATTCCTGGTAATCGAGGGCGCCGTGCTCGAGCCAGACCTTCGCGGCGACACGGGCGATGCGGCGGTAGGCGGGAAGATTGCGGGTGGGGATGGGGACAACGTAACCGTCGACGTAGGCAGGCATGGTGGGATGGGATGGGGAGGGAGGCGAGTAGGCGGCCGGAAGCCGGCACGTGCCGGCCGGAAATGCGACGAACGTACGGCCGTGCGGCGGACAGACAATTTCGAATGAAGGTGTCCGGGGCGTCGGCGCGGGTTCGTTGTGGCAAGGATCCTTTCGATTCGCCTTAGCTTTGCCGCCCGCACCATGAATCCTCCCGCGTCCCCGCCGACCTCGACCTACCTGCTGCTGTTCCGGAACACCGGTCCGGAAAACCACCGGCATCTTTCCGCCGACGAGCGCCAGCAACTCATGCAACGCTGGAACGCGTGGTTCGAGGGCCTGCTCGAAACCGGCCAGGCGGTCGAGGGCCAGCCGCTGGAAATGGAAACACGCATGGTCAGCGGCCAAGGCGGCGCGCGCATCGTGGACGGTCCCTTTCCCGAGGCCAAGGAGGCGATCGGCGGCTACGTGCGGCTGGAGGTGCCGGATCTCGAAACGGCGACCGCGATCGCGCGGCGCCATCCGGGGCTCGAGCACGGCCTGCAGATCGAGATCCGGAAACTCGTCGACGGCTGCCACCTCGGGGTGACGACGCGGCGCCTGCCGCGCTGAACCGCGCCGGCTTGCGGCGATGGCAAACCCGGCGGCAGAGCCCGGCGACCGGCGTCCGGCGCAACTGGTCGAGCATTTCTTCCGGCACGAGACGGGCCGCCTGCACGGCGTGCTCGTCCGGATGCTGGGCGTGGAGAATCTCGCGCTGGCCGAGGACGTCGCGCAGGAGGCGCTGCTGCGGGCGCTGCGGGTCTGGTCGATCGGCGGCGTGCCGCCCAATCCGTCGGCGTGGATCACGCAGGTGGCGAAGAACCTCGCGCTCGACGCACTGCGGCACCGGCGCATGGCGCAAACCAAGGAAGACGGGATCGCGCTCCACCTGGCACAGCAGCGGCCGGACGGCGCCGGGGAGGACGGACCGGAAATCCGCGACGACGCGCTGCGGTTGCTGTTCGTCTGCTGCCATCCCGCGCTGGCGGCGGACGCCCAGGTGATCCTCGCGCTCAAGGTCCTCTGCGGTTTCGGCACCGGGGAAATCGCGCGGGCGTTTTTCGCGAGCGAAGCCGCGATCGAGAAGCAGCTGACGCGGACCAAGCAGCGGATCCGCGACCTCGGCATCGGCTACGAGGTGCCGGCGGGGACGGAATTGGCGGCCCGGCTCGACGGCGTGCTGGCCGCGCTCTACCTGCTGTTCAACGAAGGGTACAAAGCGTCGGACGGCGACCGCCTGATCCGGCAGGAGCTTTCGGCGGAGGCGGTGCGGTTGGCGGAGATGCTGGCGGCCCATCCCGCCGGGAACACGCCGCGCAGCCATGCGCTGCTCGCGCTCATGCTGCTGAGCGCGGCGCGGTTTCCATCGCGGCTCGACGAGGAAGGTTCGCTGCTGCGGCTCCGCGAGCAGGACCGCTCCAAGTGGAACGGCGCGCTGATCGGGCGCGGCCTGCGCCACCTCGAGGAGGCCGCGCAGGGACCGGAGCTGAGCGAATATCACCTGCAGGCCGGCATCGCGGCCCTCCATTGCGCGGCGCCGGACTATGCCGGGACGGACTGGCCCCGGATTCTCCGGCACTACGACGCGCTGCTGCGCCTGAAACCTTCGCCCGTGGTCGCGCTCAACCGCGCGGTGGCGCTGGCGGAGGTGTCCGGGCCGGAGGCGGGTCTGGCGGCGGTCGCGGCGATCCCGGGCCGGGAGCGGCTGGAATCGCACTACCTGCTGCACGCGGTGGTCGGCGAACTGCACTGGCGCCGGGGCGAACACGCCGCGGCGGCGCAGAGTTTCCGGCGGGCGCTGCAGCTGGCCCAGGTCGGGCCCGAGCAGCAGTTTCTCGGCCGCGTGCTCGCGCGCAGCGAGGGGACGGCGGGAAACTGAGCCGCGGAAGCGATTCGCCGCTTGCGGTTCGGGCGCGGCGCGGAAAGCTCCGCGCATCACCACGGGGTTTTCTTCGCCGGTTCCGCGCTCTGGACCGGCTTCGTAGCGGCAGAGCCGGTTCCGACTCCGCTCCGCCCATGTTCAACTCCACTTTCTCCGCTCCGGGCCGACGGCCCGGCCACCGCCCGGCGCCGGGCGGCGCCCGCCGCGGCGCGCGGATCTTCGCTTTAGAACGGCTTCGGCCGGCGTTTCCCGTTCCGGGAAACACAGGAGACGACAACCCGATGGAAAATGGTGCAGCTCCGACTCCCCGCGCTTCGTCGCGCGACGAAAAGCCCGCCGAGGATCCGTAGCGGTCCCGCCGGACGGTGTCCGGTTCAGAACATGAGCCGGTAGGTGGCGGCGAGTTCGATTCCGGCGCCGACCCGGGCCTGCGATTTCACGAGATCGTAGTCGAACAGGTTGCGGAGCGCCAGGCCGACGCCGTGGAGGAAGCGGTTCTTCCGGAAGCTGTAGTTCACGCTCAGACTCGAGAGAGGGTAGCCCGGGAAGCGCAGCGCGTAGCGCTGGCGGTCCTCGTAGGCGGCGACGTATCCGGAAATATAGGACCAGCTGTAGGCGCAGGAGAGACCCTGCCAGCGGCCCGGTCCGAAGGCGTAGGACAGGGTGGCGGACGCGTTGAAGGGCGGGTAGCGGGTGAGCTCGCGGCCGACTTCCTCGGGCAGGTCGGGCGAAGCCGTGGTGACGGCGCGGGTGTAGGTGACGCGGGTGCCGAAGGCCAGCAGCGGCGTGATGCGCCAGCGGCCCTCGAGCTTGGCGCCGCGGAAGGTTTCCTCTCCGGAAGCGACGAGCTGGGGCTGGGTCTGGTTGGCGTCGCGGATGGGGTCGTTGTAGAGCGGGTTGCGCCGGAGGATATTCTGGTTGAAGAGGGAGAAGGCGGTGAGCGTAAGGTCGATGTCGGGCGCGGGGAGCCGCGCCTTGAGTCCGCCCTCGAGGCCGCGGGTGGATTCGTTGCCCTGGATGCGCCCCGTACGGGCGTCGACGCGCATCGACGGTTCGAAGGCGGTGCTGGCGGTGAGGAACAGCAGGAGACGGCTCGGGATTGCCTGGTAGTTGACGCCGCTGTGGTAGGTGAGCCGGGACGTGCGGTCGTCGTACTGGGCGCGCGGCGCCCCGGGTCGGCGATCGTGGATGCGGACGGAGGCGAGGTCCTGCCGCAACCCCGCGGTCAGGACCACGAGACCCTGGGCGAAACCGGCGCGTTCGCTGGCCTCGAACGAGGCGTAGCGGCCGCGGTCGCGGCGGTCGGTGATCACGCGGCTGTAGAGGTCGCGGCTGAACGGCGGGCGGTAGTAGTCCGGTGCGAGCGGATCGAAATTGCGGACGGTGGCGGGCAGGGCGTTGCGGCCGGCGGTGGTCAGGCCGAACTCCTCGCGCAGTGCATCCGTCCAGGTGTGGCTCGCGGCCAGCATGACCTTGTGCTCGGCCCGCCAGCGGCGGAAGCGGCCGGTGGCCTCGAGGTGCGCGAGCCACGTGCGCATCGGCTGTTCGCTGTGAATGGGCTCGCGGATACCCTCGAAACGGCCGAGGGCGACGTTGTAGAGGGAAGTGGTGAAGCGGTCCTGCTCGATCCGGCGCATCCAGGTTTCGACCCCGGCGCGGACGGCGATGCGCGGGTGCGGCTGGCCGTCGAAGAGGACGGAGGCGGCGGCGGTGCGGCGGCGGACCCCGCCCAGCGGACCGACGGCGTTGAAGCCGGCGAGGGGCAGATAGGGCCCGACGATGCGGTCGCCGGCGAAGCGCCGGTATTCGGGCGTGCCGCCGGCGGCGGTGGCGCGAGTCTGCTGGAAATCGAAGGCGAAGAGCGTGCTTGCGGCGGAGTTGTGCCGCCAGGTCACGGCGGTGTTGACACTGCGGGTGTCCGTGGCGGTGTGCGGCTC
Source organism: Opitutaceae bacterium (assembly GCA_027482185.1). Lineage (GTDB taxonomy): Bacteria > Verrucomicrobiota > Verrucomicrobiia > Opitutales > Opitutaceae > ER46. Next base: position 127,760 of record JAIXWF010000007.1, read on the forward strand.
GGGGCCTTTGCGCCGGCTCCAGTCGGAGGCGAAGCGATGCCAGACCCGGTTGGGCACCGTGGGGCCGGTCACCTCGAGCAGGGCGGATTGGCGCCGCAGCGAGGACAACGAGTATTCGAAACGTTTGCCGGCGGCGGCGCGCGGCCGGGCGGTGATGAAGTCCTGGATACCGCCCGGGGCGGCGCGGCCGAGGACGGGCACGAGCGCGCCCTGGATCACGATCGTGCGCGTGGTGTTGAGCATGTCGGACGACCCCATGGTCGTGAAACCGTTGCGCAGGAGCGGGGAGGGGAAGCCGCGCAGGGCCACGCGGCTGTCGCCGGTCGCGAGGTCGACGGCGGACGGATTGGCGATCTGGACGAGCTCCGCCTGGATTTCCATGGCGCCGGGATCGTCCTCGAGGGATTCGGCGGAGATGAGGTCGTTGGAAAACGGCGAATCGCGCAGCTGTTGTTCGTACGAGCCCATGCCGGTGGCGTCGAAACCGGGATCGTCGTTGCGGGCGCGGACTTCGACCGGGCTCACCTTCACGACTTCCTCCTCCGGCGGCTGCGGTGCGGCGGGAGCCGGGGCGGGTTCGGCCGGGCGGACCGCCTGGCCGCAGAGGGATGCGCTGCCCGTCAGACCGAGGAGCAGCGCGAGGAGCGGGGGCTTCGCCGCGGAAAAAACCATGCCGCCGGAATCCTCGCGCAGGGAAAGCGGCGGCGGCAACGCCGAAGCCGGCCGGTGGTCCAAAAAAGTTCGGCGGCGTCCGCGGGGCCGGCGGACTCGGCGCTTTCCAACCCGCCGCCGGCAGCTTTTGCTCGAACCGCACATGCCGACACCCCGCATTTCCCGCCGCCAGGCGCTGACGGCGCTCGGGGCTCTGTCCCTGCCGCTGGACCGGCTGGTGGCGCAGGGAAGCGCGTCGGCGGCAACTCCCGCCATGGCCAACGCTCCCCAGCCCCCGAATCTCGCCGGTGTGCCGGCGGACCTGACCAATTTCCAGCCGCTGCTCGAGTGGTTGGCGGCGGAGCATCGGCCGCGGAGCTCGTTTCTCGATCCGCAGTGGACCTCGTTGCCGGCGTGGCAGGCGGCGGCGCGACCGATCCTTGCGCGGGCGCTCGCCTACGCCCCGGCGCCGGAACCGCTGGCGGCGGACACGCTGCGGCGCGAGGAACGCGACGGTTTCACGGTGGAGACGGTCTCGTTGAGCGCGACCGCGGCCTACCGGATTCCGTTGCGGGTGCTGGTGCCGACGGGGCGCAAGGGCCGGCGTCCGGCGGTGCTCGCGATGCATTGCCACAGCGGCCGCTACACGTGGGGCCACGAGAAGATCCTCTCGGCGCCGGAGGAACCCGCCTACCTGACGGAGTTCCGCCGCGGGACCTATGGCCGGCCGTGGGCGGAGGAGTTGGCGCGGCGCGGTTTTGTGGTCGCGATCGCGGATGCGTTCTACTTCGGGGAACGGCGGCTGCGCGTCGAGGAGCTGGCGCCGGAACGCGTTTTCCCCGAGGTCAGGGAAGCCGCGGCAGCGGCGCGGAAAGCGGTGCCCGGCTCGGCGGAGTGGACGGCGGCGACCAACCGCGTCTGCAGTTTCTACGAGCACCTGACGGCGAAGGCGCTCACGGCCGTGGGAACCACGTGGACGGGTTTGCACGTCTGGGACGACCGGCGGACGATCGATTACCTTTGCACGCGGGCCGACGTGGATCCGGCACGCATCGGGTGCGCGGGGTTGTCGGGCGGCGGATTCCGCACCGCGATGACGATCGCGGCGGACCCGCGCGTGAAGGCGGCCTGCGTGACGGGTTGGATGACGGAATTCGCGGCGCAGCTGCGGCACCACCTGCGGCACACGTGGATGATCTACACGCCGGGACTCTACCGGGAGCTCGATTTGCCGGATGCGGCGGGACTGCATGCGCCGGGGGCGCTGCTGGTGCAGCAGTGCCGGCGGGACACGCTCTTTCCGCTCGCGGGCATGGCGGGGGCGGTGGCGAAGCTGGAAAAAATCTACGCGAAGGCGGGCATGCCGGAGCGGTTCAAAGGTTCGTTCCACGACATTCCGCACAGCTTTCCGCCGACCCTGCAGGACGAAGCGTTCGATTGGCTGGAACGCTGGTTGTGAACGCGGGCGGTCCGGGGAAAAGGCGGACGGTTTGGCGGGAGACAGGATGGACCGGATTGAGGCGGCGGGATTGACGGGATGAGCGGCGGGGCGCGCGGGCGGCAAGGGGCGGAAAACGAAAAAACGGCGCGCCGTTGCGGGCGCGCCGTGGAGCGGTTGTCCGTTATCGTTTTCGGTTCAACCGGAGAAGTGCTCGTCGTGGCTGTCGACGCGGGGCGTGTGGTCGCTCTTGAAGCTGAGCGTCGGCTGGCGGGACGGGGCGGATGCGGCCGCGTCGGTCTTGCGGGCTTTGGCGGCGGCCGGGGTACGGGCGGCGGGCGGCGCGTGGCGGACGGCGGGTTTGAAGGCGGCCATGCCGTCGTGGGCGGAATCCTGCGCATCGCGGGTGATAAGCCGGCGGAGTTCGGCGACGGAGCCCTGCATGGCGACGGCCTGGGCGTTGAGTTCCTCGGCGGCGGCGGCGCTTTCCTCGGCGGTGCTGGCGTTGGATTGCGTGACCTTGTCCATCTGCGAGACGGCGGTATTGAGTTGGCCGATACCTTGGTTCTGTTCGTTGGACGCGGTGGCGATCTCGACGACGAGCTCGTCCATGCGGCGGGCCTTGCTGACGATGTCGGACAGGGCCTCGGCGACCTTGGCGGAGATGACGACGCCGTGTTCGCTCTTGCTGATGGCGTCCTCGATCTTGCCGGCGGTTTCCTTCGCGGATTGGGCGGAACGCTGGGCGAGGTTGCGGACTTCCTCGGCGACGACCGCGAAGCCCATGCCGGCCTCGCCGGCGCGGGCGGCCTCGACGGCGGCGTTGAGGGCGAGGATGTTCGTCTGGAACGCGATTTCGTCGATCGTCTTGATGATTTTGGCGATGTCGTCGGAGGAGGCCTTGATCGCGGCCATGGCCTCGCGCATCTGTTCCATGTGGGTGGCGCCGGCGTCGGCGGCGGCGCGGGTCTGGTTGGAGAGATCCTTGGCCTGGTTGGCGCTGTCGGCATTGCGGCGCGTCATCGAGGACATTTCTTCCAGGGAGGCGCTGGTTTCCTCGAGGCTCGAGGCCTGCTCGGTGGAGCCTTCGGCGAGGGATTGGCTGGCGGAGGCTACCTGGCCGGCGGCGGCGGTGACCTGGACGGCGCTTTCGTTCATGCCGTTGGCGACGGATTTGAGGACCTTCGTGATCGTCCAGATGATGAACCAGGACACGGTGATGCCGAGGGCGAGGGCGACGGCGACGCCGATCGAGATGAGGAGGATGGTGGCGCCGAGTTCGGTGTTGGAGCCTTCGGCGGACTCGACCGTGCGCTTCATGCCGGTGGTCTGGATTTCTTCGGCGATGTTCGAGACTTTCTCGGCGGCGGCGAAGCGGACCTTGCCGAGATTGTCGAGGTCCTTGAGGTCGGCGGCGAGGTCCTCGAGCACGGTGCGATAGGCCTTGGCCGCCTGCTGGGCTTCGTTGGCTTCCGCGAGGTCGGTCTTGTCTTTGAGGGAACCGATCAGCGTGGCGAAGCGTTCATCCATGGTCTGGAAGATCGGCAGCGTGGTGGCGAAGAGGGCCGTCTCGCGCAGGGCCTGGGCCTTGAAGGCGATGATGCGGATGTTGTTGCCGAGGCCGCGGATTTCCTGGGCGAGGGCGAGTTTGTTCAGGCGGTCGCCGAGTGCCGGCGGCGTGGCGTCGGCGGCGATTTCCTCGGCAAGGCGTTTGCGCTGGGACGAATTGACGGCGTCGATGCTCTGGATGAAAGCGCCGGCGGCGGTATCGAGCTTGGTGCGGTTTTCGTCGACCTCATTGTTGCGCTTTTCGGTCTGGGCGAAGGCGTCCTCGTAGGCCTTGAGGGCCGGCTTGAGCTGTTCGACCTGGGCCTTCAGCAGCACGAGAGTGGGGAAGTCGCGCGCGAGTTTCTCGGCCTTTTCGAGATCGGCCCTGAGTTTGCCGAAGGCGGCCTTGGCCTTGGCGAGGGCCTCCTTGTTGCCGGTGTAGCCGTAGGTGCGGGCCTGGACCTGCAGGTCGGACAGGTTGGTCTGCATGGAGGCGGCGACGGCCACCTCGGGGACGTATTCGGTCGCGAGCGTGCGGGCGGATTTTCGGACCGAAAGCATGTCCGAGATCGCGATGCCGCCGAGGATCGCGGTGATGAGGAGCAGCGCGGCGAAGCCCAAGGCAATCTTGGCTCCGATGGTCATTGATTTCATGAGTGAACGTGCAGGGAGGTGGGCCGCGGGGCATTTCCCGGGGCCGAGTCCGGAGCCGGCTCCCTCCAGTCGGATTGGGGCTGGAGAGGGTCGAACCGGGTCTCGCGGTAACCATCGGACTACGCAAAGAACCACTTTAAAGATACCTACGCGCCGGGCCGGAGACATAAGCCCGCGGGAGCCGCTTTTCGCTGCTAACTTCTGGGTCCTAAGGAAAAACGAAACCGGCCGGGCGGTGCGGAACCGCCGACGGCCGGTCGGGAAGGCGTCAGGCCCGGACGGACCTGACGGAGGGAGCTGCGGTCGGGCTTACTCGGCGACCTTGAAGTCGGCGAGGGCCCACTTCGGCTTGCGGGCCTCGGCGGCGAGCTCGTTGAAGGCGTGGATTTCCGCTTCGGAGAACAGGAGTCCGCCGTTCTTGGCGGAGCGGGCGGCCCACGTGGCCTCCAATTGGCCGGGGAGCATGCAGCCTTCGTTGCCGTGGCCGAGGATGTCGGCGAGGACGGCCTTGACGTTCTCGGATTGGTTGCGGCCCTTGGCAAAGGCGCCGGCGTTCATGGCTTCCGGTTTCCAGACCTGGAAGAAGAACGTGCAGGTGCCCTTGTCGTCGCCGACCTTGTCCCAGCGGTTGCGGATGGTCGGGAGCGAGCCGCCGATGAAGGCGCCGACGATCTCGTTCATCAGCGCGAGGCCGTAGCCTTTGTGGGCGCCGAACGGGATGAGGTACTTGGCCTTGGTCGGATCGGTGGTCGGGTTGCCGTCGGCGTCGACCGCGGCGTTGGGCGGGAGCTGCTTGCCCTCGCGGGCGAGCTGCTGGACGCGGCCCATGGCGACGACGGACGTGGCCCAGTCGATGACGATCGGGTAGCCGATGGCGTCCTGGGTCGGGAAGCCCCACGAATGCGGATTGGTGCCGAGGGTGGGGAACTTGCCGCCGAAGGGCACGACTTCGGCGAGGGCCGCGGTGCAGTTGGTGTAGGCGATGTAGCCGCGCTTGGCGGCATCCATCACGTAGCCGCCGCCCCAGAGGTAGTGGAAGGCGTTGTCGACGGAGACCATGCCGACGCCGTATTTGTCGGCGAGCTTGATGGCCTGCTCGATGGCGGCGTAGCCGGTGGCCTGGCCGAGTTTGCGGTTGGCGTTCCAGATGGCGGAGGCGCGGTAGGGGCTCTTGACCTTCTCGAGCTTGGCCTTCGGCACGCAGCCGCCGGCGGCGGAGCCGAAGAGGTGGTCGAGGTGGAGGGCCTTGAGGGCGTTGTGGGTGCGGATGCCGTGGCGCGTGGCCTCGGCGCAGAAGCGGGCGCCGGCGGCGGCTTCCTGGCCGGAGTAACCGCGTTTCTTGTACGCGGCTTCGACGAGGGCGTTGTGCTGGGCTTCGGGGACGACGTAGAAGGTTTCGGACATGGGAGGGAGCGATCGGCTTTCAGCGGTCAGCTTTCAGCCTATGAGTGGGAAGGAAGATCGAGGATTGAAGCGAAGGGTTCCGAGCTGAAAGCCGATGGCTGACAGCTGACAGCTCGGGGGCGGGTCAAACCACCTTCTTCACCGGCACCTCGGGATTGATCTGGGCGAGGGGTTTCTCGCCGTGCATCGCGAGGATGAGGTTCTTCACGGCGGCGGTGGCCTGGCGCTGCACGCTCTCGTAGGTGCGGGAGCCGACGTGCGGCGTAACGACGACGTTGGGCAGCTTGAGCAGCGGGTGGTCGGCCTTCGGCGGCTCCTCGTCGAGGACGTCGGTGCCGTAGCCGCCGACCTGGCCGGACTTGAGGGCCTCGACGATGTCGGCCGTATGGACGATCTCGCCGCGGGCGCAGTTGAGGATGATGACGCCCTTCTTCATCTTCGGGAAAGACTTCGCGCTGATCATGTCGCGCGTCTCGGGCGTGAGATTGGTGTGGAGGGAAATGTAATCCGACGCCGCGTAGATCTCGTCGAGATTGGCGGCGCGTTTGACGCCGTGGGCGGCGGCGAATTTTTCGTCCCAGTAAACATCGAACGCGATCACGTTCATGCCGAAGGCGCGGGCGCGGATGGCGACTTCCTTGCCGATGCGGCCGAGGCCGACGATGCCGATGGTCTTCTCGAGGAGCTCGTGGCCGGTCTTGCGTTTCCAGCCGCCGGCGCGGGTCGAGTCGGTGTGGAAGAGGAGGTTCTTCTCGAGCGAGAGCAGGAGGAGGAACGTGTGCTCGGCGACGGTCGTGTGGTTGACGCCGGGGGTGAAGAGGAGGGGCAGGCCGAATTCGGTGCAGGACTTCACGTCGATCTTGTCGACGCCGATGCCGTATTTGGAGATGACCTTGAGCTTCGGCAGCGCCTTCTCGAGGACCTTGCGCGTGATCAGGTCGTCGCCGCAGATGTAGCCGTCGATGTCGCCGACGAGGGCGAGCGTGTCGGCTTCGTTGAGCGGACCGCGGGCGCGGATGACTTCCCAGCCGGTGTCGGCGAGGAGCTTGTGGTGTTCGCCCGGGGTGTCTTGGAACGACGTGGTCGTGAGGAGGATTTTGGTCATGACGAAAGGAAAGGGATTTTTTCGCACACGAGTCCGCGGGAGGGAAGCGAAACTTTGGTCATGGCGTTAACCTTCCGGCTGCCGCGGGTTCGCCCTTGCCGGCGGCCGGCGCAGGCCGTGAGTTGGGGCGGATGACGCCGTCGCTTTCCCGGTCCCGTTTCGCCTGGCGGTTCCTCGTGCTGGCGCTGGCCGGCTGGGCCGCGGCCGGGCGTTTGCCGGCGGAGGTGAAAGTCGGGACGTGGCAGCCGTTGTTCCAGGGGATCGAATTCGCCGCCGGGTCGGCCGATGCCGCGGAGCCGCGGCGGCAGGAGGTGCGCGTGCTCCGCGTCGATCTGCGGGCGGAGGGCATCGAATTGTTTTCGACGCCGGCCAACGGCGAGGCGCCGAAGGAAACGACGAGCGAAACGGCGACGGAATTCCTGGAGCGGCATCGCCTGCAGGCGGCGATCAACGCCAATTTCTTCAGCCCCTGCTGCAGTCCCGGCGACAAAGACCTCGGCGGGTTGGCGGTGTCGCGCGGCGAAGTCGTTTCCCCGCCGGCCGCGTCGGGCCTCGGCGCCAAGGTCCTCGTCGTCACGCGCGATTTGCGGGCGAGCATCCGGGAAACGGGAGCGGATTTCCGGCCCGACGGCGTGTGGACCGCGGTGGCGGGGTCGGATATTGTGCTGAAGGCCGGGCAAGCCGTGCCGTACGAGCCGACGGCGTTCCGCACCACGCCGCATCCGCGTTCGGCGGTGGGAATCTCGGCCGACGGACGCTATCTGCTGCTGTTGACGATCGACGGTCGGCAAGCCGGCTACAGCGAGGGCGCGACGCTGGAGGAAACGGCGGCGTGGCTGCGGCGCTTTGGCGCGCATGAAGGACTCAATCTCGACGGGGGCGGCTCGACGGCGCTGGTGAAAGCGGCGGGCGGGCGGGCGGTCTTGCTGAACCGGCCGAGCGGTTCCTCGCTCGGATCGATCGCGGCCCCGGGGGCGGAGCGCCCGCAACGCTCCAACGGCAACCACCTCGGGGTCTACGCGCGGCCCCTGGCCTTGCCCGCGGCGCGTTGAACGCCGGACGGGCCGCGCCACGGTCGGCTTGCACGCCGGCGCCAAGGCCGCCATGTCCGGAAGCTCCGCGATGAAGTCCTTTGCCGCCGCCACCGCCCAACTCCGCCGCCGCCTCGGCGCGAACGTCGTCCTGACCGACGACACCGCGCGCACCGAGGCGTCCTACGACAGCGCGAAGCTGCCGTTCCGGCCCGAGGCCGTGGTGCGCGTGACGCAGGAAACGCAGGTCGGCGCCGTGCTCGAGTTGGCCAACCGCCACGGCGTGCCGGTGACGACGCGCGGCCGCGGCACGACGCTGACGGGCGCCGCGACGCCGGTGCAGGGCGGCTGGGTGCTCGATTTGCTGGGGCTGAACACGATCGCGATCGACGACGAAGCCGGCATGGCGCACGTGCAGGCCGGCGCCAAGGTCGGCGACATCCAGCGCGCCGCCGAGGCGAAGGGCTGGTTCTATCCGCCAGATCCCTCCTCGAAGGAGTACTGCACGATCGGGGGCAACATCGCGTGCAACGCCGGCGGCATGCACGGCGGCAAGTACGGCGTGACGCGCGATTTCGTGATCGCGCTGCGCGGCTACCTGCCGACGGGCGAGGCCGTGACCTGGGGCACGGCGACGAAGAAGTTTTCCGCCGGCTTCAACCTGCGCGACCTCTGGATCGGCAGCGAAGGCATGCTCGGCGTCGTGACGGGCGCGGTGCTGAAACTGATCCCGCAGCCGGCGGCGCGCTGGACGCTGCTGACGTCGTTCAAAGACGAGACCGCGGCGCTGCAGGCGGCGCTGGCGCTGTTCAAGCTGCGCGTGCAGCCGGCGATCTGCGAATTTCTCGACCGCGAGAGCGTGCTGTGCGCGGAACGCGCGACGGGCCGGGCGGTGTTTGCCGGCCAGGCCGGGCGGCCGGTGCTGCTGTTGGAGTTTGCCGGCGGGGCGGCGGAGGTCCGGGAAACGAAGCGCACCGTCCTGGCGTGGGCCGCGGAACATGCGACCGGCAGCCGCGCGGCGAAGAACCGCGCGGAGGCGGAGGAACTTTGGGCGGTGCGGCGGAAATGTTCGGGCGCGATGTTCGAGCTCGGCGACGCGAAGCTGAACGAGGACATCGTGGTGCCGATGCGGAACTACGTGAAGTTCGCGCGCTTCCTCGCGAAACTGAAACGCACCTCGGGCCTGCATATCCCGACCTTCGGGCATTTGGCCGACGGCAATCTCCACGTGAACATCATGTACCACAAAGCGGTGCCGGCGGAGTGCCGCACGGCGGAGCGGACGGTGAAAACGCTGATGGAGACGGTGGTGGCGCTCGGCGGCGCAATCTCCGGCGAGCACGGCATCGGCCTGGCGAAGACGCCGTTTTTGCGCATCCAGCATTCGCCCGCGCAGGTGCGCGCGATGCGGGCCGTGAAGCGGGCGCTCGACCCCAACGGCGTGCTCAATCCCGGCAAGATGTTCGAGCCGTTCGAAGTATGGAAACACCCGCGGCTCGAAGTGAAGTTGCCGTGGGACCACAAATGAGCGGGCCGGGGACGGTCCGCCGCGCGCGGTGGTTCGAGGGAGCGCTCGTGGCCGCGGCGATGGCCGCGGTCGTGTGGTTTTTCAATTGGACGACGGCGGCCAACGCCGGCTTCGACGACTGGGGCGACCTCGATTACTTCAAGCTGCTCGTGCGCGGCTGGAAGAAGGGCCAGCTCAACCTCGACATCGCGCCGAAGCCGGAGCTGCTGGCGCTCGCGGATCCCTACGATCCGGCGCAGAACGGCCCCTACAAGCTCGGCGACGCCACCCTGTACAAGGGAAAGTATTACATCTATTTCGGCCCGGCGCCGGCCCTGACGGTGATGCTGCCCTGGAACCTGCTGACCGGCCGGGAAATGACGATGGGCGCGGCGGTCTTTGTGTTTTGCTGCGTGGGCTATTTCGCCGCGTGCGGACTTTGGCTCGCGCTCCGGCGGCGCTATTTCCCGGAAAGCCACCCGTTGGTCGCCCCGCTGGGCGTGCTCGCGCTCGGGTTCGGCACGCACCTGCTGGCGCTGGCGCAGCGGCCGATGATCTGGGAGCTGCCGATCTCGGCGGGCATCGCGTTCGCGTTGCTCGGGGCGACGGCGATCTATGCGGCGGTGCACGGCCGGCGTCCGCTCCTGGCAATGGCGGCGGCGGGATTGTTTCTCGGCCTGGGCGTGGGTTCGCGGCCGACGATCCTGTTCGCCTCGGGCATGTTGCTCCTGCCGGTGTGGCTCGCGTGGCGGCAACGCGATCCGGCGCGGCCCGCGTGGTGGCAACTCGGCCTCGCCGGCGTCGTGCCGCTGGGGTTGTGCGGGCTCGCGATCATGGCGCACAACTACGCGCGTTTCGACAACCCGCTCGAGTGGGGCCAGAACTACCAGTTGTCCGGCGCCTACGAGGGCAAACTCGTCCATTTCGCGGCGCGGTTTTTCCCGCACAACGTGGGGGTTTACTTTTTCCAGCAGTTGCAATGGAGCGCGGACTTCCCGTTTGCGCGGGCGGTGGGCATCGAGATCAACCACATCAAGGACTACTTCGGCACCGAGGAAGTGGCCGGGCTGGCGGTGACGTTTCCCTACTTCTGGTTTTTGCTGGCGCTGCCGCTCGCCTGGTGGCGGCGCGGGCCGGGCGAGTTCGGCCGGCTCACGGCGGCGCTCGGCGGCTTGCTGGCCTACGCGGTGCCGGTCGGCGGCCTTGTGATGGCGTACTTTTCAACCACGACGCGCTACCAGACGGACTTCGCGGTCGTGACCGGCCTGCTCGCGTTGGTCGGCCTGCTGGCGGCGGAACGCGGGCTCCGGCTGGCGCGCCCGCGGCTGCGGTTTGCCGTCGTGGCGACGGCCGGAGCGGCGGTCGCGGTCACGGCCGTGATCGGCGTGCTCATGAGTTTCGACTACCACAGCCGGACGTTGCGGACGACGTCGCCCTTGGTCTGGCAGGCGTTGAACGGGCGGGCCGAGACCGGGCTGACGTGGGTGGGACAGAAACTCGATCTGTTGGACGGACCGCAGGTCCTGAAGGTTCGCTGGCGCCAACAGCCGGCCGGGACGGTCGAGAACGTCTGGGAGCCGGCGGATCCGCGCGCGGACGAACGCGTCGTGGTCGAGCACATCGGCGAGCGGCTGATCCGCTTCGGGTATGCGCGCGGGGCGGGGGCGGTCCGGTGGGGCCGGCCGCTGAAATGGGAAAACAACCACACGCACACGGTGGAGATCCAGGTGCCTTCGCTGCACCGGGCGGGGCGCACCGACCTCTGGGGCCGCTTGCGGGAACGCACGGAGTTCCGCCGCCGCACGAGCGTGGCGGTCTGGTTCAGCGGCGGCCGCGCGCTCGACGCGATCGTGCCGCCGTGGCCGGCCGATCTGCAGGCCGGGGGCCGGATCGCGCCCGGTTTTTCCGGCGAGGTGCGGGCGCGGACGACGCGGGCCTTCCGCGCGGACGAAGTGCCTTCGGGTTTGGTCGAGGAGTTTGCCAAACGCGGCGGCGTGCTGCGCTTCCGCGTCGTTTTTCCGGAGAAACTGCAGGAGGAGGGCGAGCCGCTGTTCGCCGCGGGCGCGCATTACCGTTCGAACATTCTCTTCGTCGAAAAGTGGGGCGACGGCATCCGTTTCTCCTACGAGAACTACACGTTTCCCCGCGTGAATTCCGAGCCCTTCAAGCCGAACCCGGCTGGGCATTGGTTCGAACTGGAGATGGCGTCGTTCCGGCCGGAGGCTTTCGGCGTCGAAGGGACGGGCGACGTCGTCGTGCGCCTCGACGGCAAGGAAATGATCCGCACGCGGCAGGACGCGTATCCGTTTCCCTGGGGCCACGAGCGCATCGGGTGGAATCCCTTCGGGACCACCTGCGCGGTGGAGTTCCGCGGTTGGATTTACGAGGCGCGTTGGATCCAGCCGAAGCCGGCGACGGATTGACGGGGGCGGATTCCGGGCGCCGGCGGTGAACCGGAGCCGGAGGTAAGGACAGGATTGACGGGACGGACGAGCCGGGAGGGACAGGATGGAAGGCGAAAGGCGGAAGGCGAAAATCGGAAAGGCGGGAAATTGGGAAAGCGGGAAACGGCCGGAAAGGCGGGAGGCGCCGATTCGGCGGGCCGGGTCCTAAAGCAAGGACAGGATTGACGGGACGGACGAGCCGGGAGGGACAGGACGGGCGGATGAAGGGCGAAAGGCGAAAGGCGGGATTCGCGGGCGCAGCGGTCTCTCGAATCCAAACTCCGAACTCCGAGGTAAGAACTCCGAACTCCAAACCCCGAACCCCAAACTCCGCGCCGCGCTCGCGCCTATCGCGCGAGCGCGGCGGCGGCGGCTTCCTGGAAGGCGAGGCGGACGGGGCTGCCGTCGCTGTTCTTGAAGTTCGAGCGCTGCACCATGAGCAGGTAGGCGACGCCCTTCACGGGATCGATCCAGGCCTGCGTGCCCCAGGCGCCGCCGTGGCCGAAGGTGCCGGGCGACAACATCGCGGCGAGGCCGGGGTGCGGCGTCTTGAGGACGCAGGTGCCGAGGCCCCAGCCGTAGTTCGCGCCGCGGCGGCCCCATTCCTCGGTCTGAAAGAAACCCGTCGCGAGGTCGCCCGTCTGCACGCCGGAGAGGATGGCCATCGCCGGTTCGCTGAGGAGGCGCTTGCCGCCGAAGGTGCCGCGGTTCAGCAGCATTTGGCAGAAGCGCGCGTAGTCGTTGGGCGTGGAGTAGAGGCCGCCGTTGCCCTGGGGCGGGCGTTCCTTCGGGCCGTATTCGGCGCGGGGCTTGGCGGGGGCGAGGGCGCCGGTGTCCTTGTTTTTCTCATACGCGACGGCGAGGCGGGCGCGGTGTTCGGCGGTCGGATAGAAGGTCGTGTCCTTCATCCCCAACGGCGCGAAGAGCCGCTCGGCGAGAAAGTCGTCGAAGGGCCGGCCCGAGACGACCTCGACGATGCGGCCGGCGAGGTTGATGCCGGATTGGCAATAGCGCCATTGGCTGCCCGGCTCGAATTGCATCTTGGCGGCGAGCCAGGCCGGCACGAGGTCCGCGAGGGTGCGCGCTTTCAGGGTGTCTTCGGACTTCGCTTCGCCCAGGCCCGAGGTGTGCGTGAGGATCTGGAGAATCGTGAGGTTGGCCGGTTGGCCCGACGGCGTCTTGAGGTTGGCGAACTCGGGCACGTACTTCGCGACGGGGTCGGTGACCTTCAGTTTGCCTTCGTCCTGCAGCATCAGGACGGCCGTGGCGGTGATCGGCTTCGACATCGAGGCGATCCAGAAAACGGAATCCGGCGCGATGGCGCGGCCCGTGGCGCGGTCGGCGAGACCGGTCGAGGCCTGGTGCAAGATGCGGTCCTTCGTCAGCACCATGGTCACGGCGCCGGCGACTTCGTCGTTCGCAATCTGGGCCTGCATCGCGGCGGCGATGCCGGGCAACTCCGGGGCCGCGCTCAGGCGGACGGCGGCCAGGAGGCCGAGGGCGGAGAGGGCGGGGCGGAGGAAGCGGACGGAGCGGGGCATGGCGGGGCGGGGTTGCGGGGTGCGGACGGCGAAAGCAAAGGCCCGGACCGCGCCGCGGCGCGAGCGTTTTTCCCGGTTTTTCCGTCGGGAACAGCCTGTGAACAACCTCTCCGGTTTTTCCGTTGCGGGGGAGGGGTGCCGCCGTTGAATGACGACCCTTTCCCAACCCGCATGTATCTCAAGGCGCTCAAGCTCCACGGTTTTAAAAGCTTTGCCGACCCCACCACGCTTCGCTTCGAACCGGGAGTCACGGCCATCGTCGGCCCCAACGGTTGCGGCAAATCCAACGTCGCCGATTCGATCCGCTGGGTGCTCGGCGAACAGAGCGCCAAGGCCCTGCGCGGCGGCAAGATGCAGGACGTCATTTTCGAGGGCGCCGACACCCGCAAGCCCGCGCAGATCTGCGAAGTTTCGCTGCTGCTGACCGACTGCGAGAAACAGCTCGGCTCCGAGTACCACGAGATCGAGATCATGCGCCGCGTGCACCGCGACGGCCAGAGCGAGTACGCGTTCAACGGCCAGCCCTGCCGTCTCAAGGACATCCAAAAACTCTTCATGGATACCGGCATCGGCCGGACCAGCTACTCGATCATGGCGCAGGGCCAGATCGACCAGATCCTTTCTTCCAAACCCGAGGAGCGCCGCGCCGTCTTCGAGGAAGCCGCCGGCATCACGAAGTACAAATCGCAGCGCCGCGAGGCGATGCAGAAGCTGGCGTTGACGGACCAGAACATGGCCCGCGTGGCCGACGTCATCGGCGAGGTCGGCCGCCAAATCGGCAGTCTCCGCCGCCAGGCGTCCAAGGCGATGCGTTACAAGCGGCTCAGCCACCGCCTGCGCCACCTCGCGCTCGCGTGGAGCGGCTACCAGCACGCGCAGCTCTCGGCCACGCTCGGCGAACTTGAAACAAAGGTCGCCGCCCTGCGCGCCGCCGCGGACGAACGCCGTTCCAATCTCGAAACCCAGGAATCCGCCCTCACCGAAAAACGCGCGCACCGCAGCCGCCTCAACCAGCGCGTGCAGGACGCGCAGCAGGCCGTCTTCGACCTGCGCTCGCAGCGCGAGGCCGCGGAAAACGCCGCCAACCTTGCCCAGATCAAGCGCACCGGACTCGAGGATCGTCTCGGTTCCTCCCAGGCCAATCTCGGCGAAATCGAGATGCAGCTCCGCGAAGTCTCGGCCCAGGTCGACACCGGCGCCTCCGACAAGCAGATCCAGCTCGAATTGCTCGGCGGCAGCGACGCCGTCTTCCAGGAACGCAACCGCGAGCTCACCGTCGTCGAGGGCGAGCTGAGCCGGCTCGAGCAGGAGCTCAACCAGGCGAAGTTCCATTTGCTCCAGATCGAGAGTTCCGTCGCGCGGCTCCGCACCGACTGCTCCGGCTACGAGGTCGACCAGAAGACGAGCGTGCACAAACACGATTCGCTCGCCCAGGAACTCGAGGGCGTGCGCCAGCAGCAATCCGCCGCCGCCCAGCTCGTCGCCGAGATCGACGCGCGGCTCGAGGAAGCGCAGGCCGAAAAATCCCGTGCGCACAACGACACCGTCGTCGCCCAGCAGACCATCGCCGACCTGACGCGCGAGTTCCGCGACGCGCAGCGCAAGCTGCAGGACATCGACCGCCAGCTCGCGCAACGCACCGCCCGCCTGCGGCTGCTCCAGCAATTGCAGGAAAAGTGGGAAGGCTTCGGCGAAGGCGCCAAGGCCGTCCTCCAGGGACGTCTCGAAGGCGCGCTGCAGGGCGCCAAGGTCGCGCCGATCATGCACGGCCTCGCCGTGAAGCCCGAGAGCGGCAAGGCCGTCGAGGCCATCCTCGGCAATGCCGCGGAAGCCATCAGCGTCAGCGATCTCTCCACCGCCCAGCGCATCTTGGCCCAATTGGAAACCGAGCAGATCGGTTCCGCGGTACTTCGCGTCACCGAGATCGGTCTTCGTTCAGAGGGATTTTTCGAATTGCCGCCGGGCCTTGTGCCCGCGGTGGACGCAGTCAGCGAAACCGAGGCCGGCCACCCGGCCCTCGGCGTCCTGCGCGAATCCTACATCGCGGACGACCTGAATGCGTTTCTTGAATTCTGGAAAGCCAACCCCGGTTTTGCGTTCCTCGCCGTCGCCACGCGCAAGGGCGACCTCGTCGACCGCCGCGGCCTCGTCTACGGCGGCCACCACAGCAGCAAGCGCGCGGCGCACAGCATCGTGCAGCGCGAGATCGACCTGCGCGAAACCGCCAAGGCCCTCGCCGACGACCAGAAGGCGCACGACGACCAGAAGGCCGTCATCGACGCCCTCAATCTTCGCCTGACGGAGGCCGAGCAACTGCTCGAGCAACGCCGCGCCGACGTCCTTGCCGCCACGCAGACGCTCGCGTCCGTGCAGGCCGAGCAGCGCAACGCGCAGCGCAACGCCGACGACACCGCCAACCGCCTCGCGCGGATGGAGAACGAACTCGGCGCGCTCGAACAGTCCCGCAACGAGGCGCATGCCCGCTGGGAAAAGGCGCAGGCCGCCCTCGCGGAGGCCGACGGCACCGCCGCCGCGCAACGCGAGACCATCCAGCGGCTCGAGACCCGCATCGTCGAGGTCCGCACGGACCGCGACGTGAAACGCGAAACCCTCGCTCAGGCCCGCCTCGAACTCGCGGAGCGCCGCCAGAAGATCGAGGTGCTCGACCGCGGCCTCGGCGAAATGGAACGCCGCCGCCAGCAACTCAGCGAACTGCTCGTGCAGCGCCAGACCGAGATCGAATCCTGGACCGCGCAGATCGACGAATTGGAGCAGACCTCCGCCGCGCAGCGCGCCCGCGCCGCCGAACTCGCCGAGACCTTCGGCGTGGCGCAGGACCAGGTCGAACAGGTGCGCGTCGAGCTGGTGGACGTCGAAAAGGCGATCCACGCGCTCGAGTCCGCCCAGACCGCGGTGCGCGACGAATCCGAGAACGCCCACGACCAGCTCAGCGCCCACGAGGTGAAGCTGGCCGAGAACCGCCAGCGCGCGCAGTTCATCGCGGAGGAAATCACCCGCGAGTTTTCCCTCGATATCTCCGGCATCGAATGGCGCCGCCAGCTGTGGCGGGCCGACGACGAGCCCGAGGGCATCAAGGTGCTCGACCTCGACGAGGACGACGACGAAGGCGGCGCCGCGCCGGCCCCCGCGCCCGAGCCCGCGCCGGCGGCCGAACCCACGGCCGAAGGCGCCGAGGCCGCCGCCGCGCCGACCAAACGCCGCCGCAAGAAGAAGGAAGCCCGCGGCGAGCCGACCGAGGACGATCTGAAGGCGTTGGACGGCACCGACTGGACGGCGATCAAGGCCGAGGTCGACGCCCTGCGCCAGCGCCTCAACAGCATGGGCGCGGTCAACCTCGTCGCCATCGAGGAGTATGCGGAGCTCAAGCAGCGCCACGATTTCCTCGCCGGCCAGGTCAACGACCTCACCACGGCGAAGGCCGAGCTGATGAAGGCGATCGACGAGATCAACCAGACCTCGATGCAGCAGTTCCAGGTCACCTTCGAGCAGATCAAAAAGAACTTCGAGTACACGTTCCACACGCTGTTCGGCGGCGGCCGCGCGCACCTGGAATTGATCCAGGCCGAGGATATCCTCGAGAGCGGCATCGAGATCGTGGCCCAGCCCCCGGGCACCAAGCTCAAGGGCATCACGCTCCTCTCCGGCGGCCAGAAAACGCTCACCGCCGTCGCGCTGCTCTTCGCGCTCTACATGGTGAAGCCGTCGCCGTTCTGCTTGCTCGACGAACTCGACGCGCCGCTCGACGAATCAAACATCGGCCGCTTCACGGACCTGCTCAAGAAGTTCGTCCACGAGTCCCAGTTCATCATCATCACGCACAACAAGCGCACCGTCTCGGCGGCCAAGGCGATCTACGGCGTGACGATGGAGGAACGCGGCGTCTCGAAGACGGTGTCGATGCGCTTCAACCAGGAGCGCGGCGAGGCCGAGGCCCAGCCGATGAACATCGCGGAATCCGTCCGCGGCACGCAGCTGCCCCCGGCCAAGCCGGCGGCCGCGCCCGTGCCGGCGTGAGGGGGAGGGAGTTGAGCGTTGGGAGCTGAGCGTTGAGAGATCGGACTTCGCGGACGGCCGCGGGGCGATATCTCCCGGCTTGGTTCCCGGTGCCGCGTTCTTGATGAAGGCGGAATTTGCCAAGCCCAACCGCGACCGCCGGACCGTGCCGGTGCTGCTTACGCCGCGGCTGCGGTTGCGGCCGTTGGCGGCGGGCCGCGACGCGGCCTTCATCCGCGAGTTGGTCAACGAGCCCGGTTGGCTGCGGCACATCGGCGACCGCGGGATCCGCACGCTCGCCGCGGCGCGGACCTACGTGCGGCAGGGGCCGCGGGCGATGTATTCGGAATTCGGATTCGGGTTGCTCGCGGTCGAGCGGCGGCGCGGCGGGGCAACGATTGGCATCTGCGGGCTGATCAAGCGCCCGACGCTCGACGACATCGATCTCGGGTACGCGTTGCTCGCGCGGCACGAGGGGCGGGGCTATGCGGCCGAGGCGGCGGCGGCCGTGCTCGCCGACGGCGAGCAGCGGCTCGGCTTGGGGCGAGTCGTTGCGATCACCTCGCCCGACAACACGCGTTCGATCCGGCTGCTGGAGAAACTCGGGTTCCGGTTCGAGCGGAGGCTGCGGCTCAAGCCGGACGGACCGGAGAGCAGACTCTTTGTCCGCCAGGGTTGAGTTCGGAATCGGGCGTTGGAACCACGGATTGCCCGGATGGGCATGGATGAAATGGCGGTCGGGATCCGTGTGATCGGTGCCATCCGTGGTTGGATCGAACTGCCCGATGCACGTTGAACGCGGTCGCGCTCACGCGACGGTGCGCACGGGGCCGGCCAGTTCGCGGCGCAGGTCGGCGGCGGCGATGGCGCGAACGAGGGCGACGCGGCCGTCTTTGAAGCAGATCGCGAGGGTGTCGAAGCGGCCGAATTCGCGGCGGCGCTCCGGCGGGATACAGTTCCGGTAGACCCAGACATCGGCGCCAACGGGCTCTGGGGTCTGCCCGACGATGAAGCGCACGTCGGCTGGCGTCATGCCGATCCGGATTTGGTCGAAGGGGGCGGGCAGGACGGCGACGTCCTGGATGCGGGGAGGAACGGAGACGGAGGTCGCGGCCGCGAGGGCCGGGGCGAGCAGAACGAGGAGGAGGGCGCGGGTGAGTTTCATCGCGCCCGGCAACCGCAGCCGAGAAGGGGCGTTACACGGTTTGCGGCCAAGTTCCCGGATTGGGCGATGAAACCGGGACGGTGTGCGTTCGATGGTACGAGTCGGAAAACCGCGCCGGGATTGCGGAGCCGCCAATCCGATCCGGCAAGATCGCGAACCGCCGGCTGCGAAAAAAACACCGGCCGACGGCCAACCCTTGAAGCCTGACCGCTGAAAGCTGACGGCTGACTGCTCTCAGCTGACCGCTCTCAGCCGGCCGCTTTCCCCGTCCGATCTCGGCTCAGAAATCCGTCGAGGCGGAGAAGCGGAAGGTCCGCGGATCGCCCCATGAGCCGCTGCCGATGGCGGCGGAGCGGAAGTATTCTTTGTCGAAAAGGTTGTCGATGTTCAGCTGGAAGCTCGTGTTGCGGTTGTAGATCTTCCGCGTGTAGCCGAAGAACGCGTTGTAGAGCGAATAGGCGGGGGACCAAACGTTGGTGGGTGTCGACGTGGCCGTGGCGATGGCGGCGGTGCCGCGGTAGGTGCGCAGGCGCCAGTTCATGCCGCCGCCGACGGAGAAGCCCTTGAGCAGGCCTTCGCCGAACGCATAGCGGCCGAAGAAATTGCCGCGGGCCTTGGTGTAGCCGCCGTTCGGGACGCCTTCGGGAATCGTGAGCAGGAGGTCGTCGAGAATCGGGGTGGCGCGGTTCTGGGCCTTGGCGGCATCGCGGAAGGCTTTGAGGAGCGGCACGCGGTCGGTGTTGACGACCTTGTTGTCGGCGTACGTCGCGGTCAGGCGGAGACCCTTGAGCGGCGAGGCGATGACCTGCACTTCGTTGCCGCGCGTGAGCGTCGTCTGGTAGTCGGCGGTCGCGGTGACATCGAAGTCGCCGGGGAAAATGGCGACGAGCTCGTCGCGGAGCTGCGTGGTGATGCCGGGGACGGCGTAGCGGGCGTTCGGGGTGAAGTTCTTGTAGCGGACGAGATTCACCTCGAGCTTGCCCTGGAGGAACGAGAAACGCGCGGAGAGATCCGTGCCTTCGCCGACCGGGATGCTCTGGAGTTCGCCGGAGTTGAAGGTGGCGGCGCCCTGGCCGACGGAGATGCGGAACGACTGGGCGTAGTTGTAGCCGAGGGCGAACATGTCGTTGAAACGGAGCACGCCGCCGTAGTTGGCGCCGTCGACCTTGTACTGGACGTACTTCAGCGCCGGGGTGTTGAAGGAATCGACTTCGTCGAGCTGCCACTGGGCCTGCGGGCGGACGAGGCCGCGGATGGTGCGCATGTTGAAGTGGTCGCGGCGGTATCCGACCATCGTATACAGGTGGTTGTTGAAGTAGGTGCCCGAGGCGCCGACGCCCCACGACGGCGTGTAGAAGCGGCGGTCGATGAACTGGCCCGTGGCGGCGCGGCCGGCGATATCGGGCAGGTAGGCGGAAACGCCGGGGATGGCCGAGGTGTCGTCGGTGCGGTCCGGGGTGAGGCCGTCGCGGAGGTAGTAGCGGCGGTAGAAACGGTTTGCCGTGTAGGACGTGCGGTTGGCGGCGAAGGCGGCGGCGGTGAGGGCGGGGTTGATGGCGCCGACCCAGTTGGGGCTGCTCGGGTCGATGTACTCGACGTACTTCGGCTTCTTCTGGCCGGGGTTGTCCTGGTGCTGCTGCACGTTGACGACGAACTGCTGTTTGAACCAGCGGGTTTCCCAGTCGTACACGGCGGAGAAACGGATGTCGCGGACGATGTTGCCGTCGATGCTGCGGGTGCGGAAATACTCGGCGTAAAGCTCGTTGAAATACGGGTTCGCCTGGCCGTTCGGGAGCAGCGGGCTGCGGTCGCGCGTGATGTTGCGCGAGCTGATCGTCCAGTTGTCGAGTTTCTGCTGGTAGAAATTGCCCGTGACCTGGAGATGCAGGTTTTTGCCGATGTGGTGTTCGGCCTCGAGGGTGAACGAGGTGGTCGCGTTGTTGTAGAGGCTGTCGGGACCGTTGATCTGCGTCTTCTTCGGAATCAACGCTGTGTCCGTGATCGCGATGGCGGGGCCGGTGCTGATCACGCGGCCCTGGCCGCGGAAGCCGGTGCCCGTGGCGGTATTGTAGATATAGCCGACGTTGCCGAGCGTCGCCGTCGCGGCGCGGGAGTAGGCGTCGACGAACATGCCCTGCGAGAGGACGGCCTTGGTTTTGCCGTATTCGGCCATCGCGCTGATCGTGGTCTGCTTGAAGGGGCGGTAGGTGACGGCGCCGTAGAGGCCGCGGAAGTCGCGCTTCACATTGTCGATCCAGGATTCGCTCCGGTGCGAGACGGCGGCGAGGCGGACGGCGAGTTTGTTGCGCACGAGCGTACGGTTGAAATCGAGCTCGGCGCGGCGGGTCTCGAAGCTGCCGAACATGACTTTGGCGCGGTTGAAGCTGCGGTTGATCTGGCCGCGCTTGGTGATCTGGTTCTGGGCGCCGCCGACGTCGGCCTCGCCGTAGAGGAAGGCGTTGGGCCCGCGGAGTTCCTCGACGCGCTCGGTGGAGAACGCGTCCATCGGCGAGTACCAGATCCAGCCGTTGCGGAGCGCGTAGGCGTTGGCGACGCCGCGGAGAATGACGCGGCTTTGCACGACGGCATTGGGATCCGGGTTGGATTCGCCGGAAATCATCCACGTCGACATCTCTTCCATCGTCGTCAGGCCGAGGTCGGAGATGAACTGCGCGTTCATGATCGAGATCGAGTTCGCAACGTTCTTGAGCTCCTGCACGGTGCGCATGCCGGACGTCGTCTGCTGGGTGCCGTAGCCCGTGTCGGCGTCGTCGGTGACCGTGAATACCGACAGCGTGATGGCTTCGTCCTTGCGCGCGGTTTCGGCCGCGGGGGCGGCCGGGGCGGAGGTTGCGGCGGGCGCGGTTTGGGCGCGGGCAACGCCGGCGAAAGCGAGCAGCAGCGCGAGCGCGGCGGCCCGGCGGCAGAGGACAACGGTGGTGGTATTCACAGGCGGAGCTGGGTGGGAACCGAACCCGCCGGCGGTCGGCGGACCGCCGAAGATCGGTCGCTGCGGGATCGGACAGGGGGAGCCAAGTCAACGCCCGGTTACCAAGCAAGCGGGAATCGGGTTGGACTCGGTAACAGGACCGTCGCACAACTCCGGGGCGCGCGCGGAAAGCATCCCCGCCGATTCCGGCGCGTCTTTCTCCCCATGAATCGCCGCCGTTTCCTCACCCGCGCCGCCGGCACGCTGGCCGCCGGTTCCCTTGCTCCCGCGTTCGTCCGCCCGGCGTCCGCCGCGGAGCCCGCCGCCGTGCCGGCGGCGAAATCGCCGTTCGCCCCGCGGCCGAAACCGCAACCGGTCGCGAAGCCCGGCGAGTTTGTCTTTGCGTCCGTGCATTTCGACCACGGCCACATCACGGGCCAGACGTCGGCGCTCATCGCCGCCGGCGCGACGTTGAAGTGGGCCTACGAGCCGGACCCGAAGAAACTCGAAGAGTTCAGGAAACGGTTTCCGCAGGCGAAGGTCGCGCGTTCGCTCGACGAGATCCTCGCCGATCCCGAAGTGAAACTGGTGAACGCCGCCGCCGTGACCTCGGAGCGCGGCCCGCTCGGCTGCCGCGTCATGCAGGCCGGGAAAGATTACTTCACCGACAAGGCGCCGTTCACGACGCTCGCGCAATTGGCGGAAGCCAAAGCCGTCGCGGCGCGCACGGGCCGCAAGTACATGGTTTATTACAGCGAACGCCTGACGTCGGAGGCGGGCATGTTTGCGACGGATCTGATTGCCGACGGCGTCATCGGCCGCGTCGTGCAGGTCGTCGGCCTCGGGCCGCACCGGCTCGGCAAGGCGGGCCGGCCGGCGTGGTTCTTCGAACGGGAGAAGTTCGGCGGCATTCTCTGCGACATCGGCAGCCACCAGTGCGAGCAGTTCCTTGCGTACGCGGGGGCGAAGGACGCGACCGTGACGTCGGCCGCGACCGGCAATTTCGCGAATCCGGACAAGCCGGAGTTCGAGGATTTCGGCGAGGCGTCGTTTGTCGGCGACAACGGGTCGACGAACCAATTCCGCGTCGACTGGTTCACGCCGGACGGGCTCGGCACCTGGGGCGACGGCCGCACCTTCGTCCTCGGCACCAAGGGCTACATCGAGCTCCGCAAATACATCGACGTGGGCAAAGAGAAACGGGGCAACCACGTGTTCGTCGTCGACCAAAAAGGCGAATACCACCTCAAGGTCGACGGCCAGGTGGGCACGCGGTTCTTCGGCGAGTTCATCCTCGATTGCCTCAACCGCACGGAGAAAGCCATGACGCAGGCGCACGCCTTCAAGGCGGCGGAGCTCTGCCTGAAGGCGCAGGCGGCGGCCCGGCGGCTGACTTGATCCGCGGCGCCGGCGGGCGCTAGGCTGCCGGCATGTTGCGCTTATCCCTTCGTTTGCTCGCAGCGTGCGTTGCCTCGGTCGGAGCGGCCGGGGCCCAGCCGGCCGCGGAGGCGCCGCCGGTGAAGTTGGCCGAGGTCGTGGTGGCGCCGAGCCGCTTCGGCGTGACGGAGGAGCGCGTCACCGTGACGGCCGCGCTGACGAGCGCGGAGCTCGAGACGCTCCCGCAGATCGGCGACGACCTTTACCGCTCGATCGCGCGGCTGCCCGGATTGGCGGTCGACGACTTCAGCGCGCGGTTTTGGGTCCGCGGTGCGCCGAACCGCGAGGTGTTGGCGCGCTTCGACGGCGTGGAACTGACGGAACCGTTCCATCTGAAGGACATCGACGGCGCGCTCTCGATCGTCGATCCGCAGGTGATCAGCCGGCTCGATCTCGCGACCGGCGGCCTGCCGGTGGACCAGGGCAATCGCCTCGCCGGCGCGCTGACCCTCGAATCGAAATCCCCGGCGAAGCGCCGGGTCGCCCTCGGGCTCAGCCTGAGCGGCGTGGGCGCGATGGGGCAGGGGCGCACGGCCGACGGCAAGGGCGCGTGGCTCGCGGCGGCGCGGCGCGGCTACCCGGACCTCGCGCTGCGGGCGGCGGGGCGCGACGACGAAATCGACCCGCGGTACTACGACGCGTACGCGAAGTTCGAATACCTGTTGGCGCCGGCCCACACCGTCTCCGTGCACGCCCTGCACGCCGGCGACGCGCTGCGGTACCGCCGGACCAACGATCCCGATTTGGACAGCGCCTACGCCAGTTCCTACCTCTGGCTGCGTTGGCGCGCGGACCTGCCCGGCGGCACGTCCGGCGAGACGGTGCTGTCGGTTTCGCGACTCGATTGGGAGCGCACCGGCGGCGGCCGCAACGACGGCTTTCCCTTCGCCCTGCGCGACGACCGGCGGCTCGACGCGGCGGCATTGCGGCAGGAGTGGATCTGGCCTTTGGCGGAGCGCGCGCTCGTGCGCGCGGGGTTCGAAGCGAAGAGCGGGGAGATGCGCTATGACTATGCGTTGGCGCGGCAGCAGACGATCGTGACGGGCGGGCGGCAGGTCACGGTGCCGATCACGGCGCGCGCGAATCTGCGGCCCGAGGGCGACTACGCGGCGGCGTTTGTGGCCGGGCGGGTGCGGGTGTTGCCGGCTTTGGTGCTGGAACCGGGGCTGCGTTACGACCGGCAGGATTTCACGCGCGACAAAGATTGGAGCCCGCGGATCAACGCGGTGCTGAACCTCGGCCGCACCACGCTGCGCGCGGCCTGGGGCGCGTACGCCCAGGCGCAGGGCCTGCACGAATTGGCGGTGCCGGACGGCGAAACGGTTTACCGGCGTTCCGAGCAGGCCGAGCAGAAGGTGCTCGGTTTCGAGCGGCCGCTCGGCGGCGGGCTGGCGCTGCGGGTCGAGGGTTACGAGCGGACCTCGTGGCGGCTGCGGCCGCGCTGGGAGAATCTCGACAACGCCTACGACCTTTTCCCCGAGGTGCAGGACGACCGCGCGCGGTTGGCGCCGGCGCGGGGCCGGGCGCGGGGCGTCGAGATGCTCCTGTCGGGCCGGCCCGGCGGCAAGCTGACGTGGAACGCGAGCTACGCGTGGTCGAAGACCGAGGAACGTCTCGGCACGCTGTGGGTGCCGCGCGCGCGGGACCAGACGCACACGTTGCACGGCACGGCGACGTACGCGCCGAACCCGCGGTGGCAGTTCAGCGCGGCCTTCCAATACCACACGGGCTGGCCGACGACGGATGTGGTTTATTCGCTCGCCCCGCTGACGAACGGCCGGCGCGTGCTCGTCTCGACCAACGGCGTGCCCTACAACGTGGCTTTGCCCGACTACCACCGGCTCGACCTGCGGGCGACGCGGCGGTTTGTCCTGCGGCACGGCGAACTGCGCTGTTTCCTCGACCTCTACAACGTGTACGACCGCACGAACTACGTGGGCTACCTGCACCGGATCACCGTGACCGGCACGGAGATCCGGGATCGGCGCGAGCCGCGGGATCAGTTGCCGTTTTTGCCGAGCGTGGGCTTGGCGTGGGAGTTCTGAGGCCTGAGCCTGAGCCCATGGGCTCGGGCAGTTGAGCGTTGAGAGCCGAGAGTTGTGGGATCGATCCCCCGGAGGGGCGGCCTGGCGCGGCGTAAGCAGTTTCCGCCGGTCCGGCCGCTACGGAATTTCCGCCGGCCGGCTTAACCCGGGGCCTGAACGGGCCGATGGAAGACCCCAAATGTTGGCTACGTCCATTTCCGATGCCGAGCTGTTTGCCGTGGCGAAAGAGCTGCCGTCGGCCCCGCGCCTGTTGGTCGAACTGGGCCAGGCGATCCGGAATCCGAATCTCGACAGCAAGGACCTTGTCCAATTGCTCCGGCAGGATCCGGCGCTGGTCGCCCGGTTGATCCGGATGGCCAACTCCGCCGCCTACGGCCGCGCCGAACCCGCGGGTTCGATCGAGGAGGCGGTGATGAGCGTCGGTTTCCAGGAAGTGCACCGCCTCGTCGGCGCCGTGGCCGCCACGCAGATTTCCGACCAAAAACTCGGGCTCTACGGCATCGCCGGGCCGATCCTGCGCGAAAACGCCCTGTTCGTCGCGGTTCTGATGGAAGAACTGGCCGCCCACGCGGACGAGGATCCGCGGTCCTGCTACACCGTCGGCCTGCTGCGTTCCATCGGCAAAATGGCGCTCGACCTGCTCGGCCGTCGCGATGCCGCCATTCCGCCGTATGCGGAGAGCGGGTTCACCGCCCTCGATGCCTGGGAAAAGAAACACTGGGGCGTGACGAACTGCGAAATTGCCGAACGCATTCTGCTCCATTGGCGGCTGCCCTCCGACACCGTGATTTCGATCCGGCACCACTATTTCCCCGAGAAACGGCACAACCCGATCATCCATTTGCTGAGCCTCGCGGCCGGCTCCGCCGAGCACCGCTGTTTCGGTCTGCCGGGCGAGGACGCCTATTGGAAATTCACGCCGGAAAACTTCGCCAAAGCCGGCGTCGATGCCCGCGGTTTCCAGGCCGTCACGGAACGCGCCCAGCGGACGTTCCAGCGCCTGAAGACGGCCCTCGGTTGAGGGCTCGGCCGGCGCGCCGCGCCGCTTTCGGTTTGCGCCACCCCGCAGGTTTGCGGTGCTGTCCGGCATGGTTTGCGGCCGATGGATTGTGCGTGGGTGGCTCCGGTTTGCGTTGGCCGCCGGCTGCGGCGGCCCGGCGACCGCCGCGGAGCGCACGGCGGAGATCGCCGCCATCCACCTGGAGGCGCTCGGGGGCCGCGCGCGGGTCGAGGCGCTGACGGCCCTGCGCATGACCGGCACCGTGGTCACCGCCGACGGCCGCACGGTGCCGATCCGGCTGCTGGCCGCGCGACCCCGGCAGCTGCGGTTGGAAATGGAACTCGCGGGCCGGACCGTGGTGCGCGGTACCGACGGGGTGCGACCGCCGTGGCAATTCGATCCGGCCGGGGCGGAACAGGTGACGGTGCTGACCGGGTCGGACGCGGAGGATTTTGTCACGGACGCGGACTTCGATGATTTGCTCGTGCCAAGATCGGGAGACGTCCTGCGATTGGAGTTTGCCGGCGAGGCCACGGTCGGAGGCGATAGGGAACTTCGCGTCCTGGCGGTGCGATCGCCGGCCGACACCGTCCTGTTGGCCCTCGATCCGACGACCTACCTCATCCGCCGGCGCACGCAGCGGCGCGTGCGCGACGGCCGGACGGTCGAGTTGACGACGCGATATTCCGACTACCGGCCCGTGCAGGGCGTCATGCTCGCGCATACCCTTGAGTTGTTCGCGGACGGCAAACCTACGCAGCGGGCGGAGTTCGCCCGCATCGAGCCCAACCCGCCGGTGCGAGCCGACGCGTTCGCGCCGCCGGCAAGGCCGGAAACTCAAGCCGAGGCCGCGGGCAAGATGCGCCGGTAAACGTGCTGGGTTTTCGCGGCCGTGAAACCGAGCGCGGGATAGAACCGGTGGCTTTCGGTCCGCGCGATGTTGCTGCGCACGACGAGCACGCGGGCGCCCACGCCGACGGCCCAAGTCTCGGCCCGATGGACGAGTTCCCGGCCGACGCCGCGGCGCCGCGCGGCGGCGGCGACGACCAGGCCGACGATCTCGACGCGAAATCCCGATTCGAGCACGAGCCCGGCCGTGGCTTGCAGCCAGCCGACGACGTTGCCGTCGTCCTCGGCGACGACGACGAGCTGGCGTTCGTCCGCGAGCAAGGCCGTCAGGCGGGAAACAGTGTCCTCCGGTGCTGCCGGGTAGCCCAGCTCGGCACTGAGCCGGGCGATGGCCCCCGCATCGTCGGCGCGGGCGGGGCGGACGATCATCGCTTGAACACCATCACGGCGGTGCCGATCAGGCCGATGATCCAGAGCCCGAGAATGATGGCGGGCGAGTACTCGCCTTTTTCGAAGGCGGCGATCGCGTTGCGCACGCCCATGCGGCCGTAGACGCCAAGGCCGAACACGCTGGCCGGACCGGCGATGAACGTGAAAACGATGAGGCGGAAAACGAAGTTGTAGCTCTTCTTTTCCGGTGGATCCGAATCGTCGTCGTCCGCGCTCATGCGAAGCGGACACGGGCATGACGGCGGCGGAGTTCCGAGCCAAGCTCCGAAAAACGCGGCGCGCTCAGGAGGAGCGAGAGCGCGCGACGAAGAAGCGGTCGAGCAGGCCGCCGGCTGCGACCCCGACGACATAGGCCGCGAGATCGGGGGCGTGGAACGTCGACCCGAGTGCGAGCCGTCCCGGCACCGTGGCGCGGACGGTGTCGAGCCAAGCCGGGTGGTACAACTGCAGGAACTCCACGGCCCAGGCGGTGGCCAGGGCGGCGCTGGCGAGCCGGAGCGTCGGCGTTGCCGGCCGGCAAAACGCATAGCCCCAGAACACCGCCAACGCCCAGAGCGCGTCGCCGGGATACTTGCCCAGCCAGACCGGCAGCACGGAGGTAGAGTGGCGCGAGGCGAGTCCGGCCAACAGCGTCGCCAACAGGCAAACGAAAAGCCACGCGCGGGAGCGAGGCGCAGCGGCGGCGGCCATGGGTCGTACGGCGTCGGTCCGCGTCAGCGGACGGTGCCGGCAGCGCCCGCGGCCATTTGGCGATCCTGGAAACGCGCGAGCAAAACGAGCGCGGCCACCGCGCCGACGAGGGCGAGGAACATGTCCGACTGCGTGTCCCACTGGTAACCCTGGGTCCCGAGAAATTCGTCCGCGCCCTGGCCCAGCGCGAGCGCTGCGGCCCACTCGATGAGTTCGTAGGCGGCGCTCACGGCGAGGACGATACAGACCACAAGGAAGACGAGCATCCGGCGGCCGCGGACATAGTTCCCGCGGAGCAAGACCTCCCGGGCGGCCAGCGCCGGCACAAAGCCCTGGAAGAAATGCCCGAGCTTGTCGTAGGGGTTGCGTTGCCAGCCGAAGAACTCGGCGACCCAGAACCCGAGCGGCACGCGCGCGTAGGTGTAGGCGCCGCCGACCGCGAGCACGACGGCGTGGATCGCGATCAGCCAGTAGAGCAACGGCGTGAGCGGGCAGCGGGTCCGCGTCGCCCACAGCAGAGGAAACACGATCGCCACCGGTGCCACCTCGAGCAGCCACGTCGTGCGGTCGAAGGGCGCAAGACCGGACAGCACCACGGCCGCTGCGGCCACGACAGTGCCGGCAAACAAAGGAGAGAAGCGAATCATGGCTGAAACGGGCCGAACACCGTCGCCGGGACGGCGCAAGCCGGCAGGTCACGGCATCGGCCGCCGGCGCATTCGCAACGGGAAAACATGCGGTTGCCGCCGGGTCACGAACCACGCTACGGCGCGGCGGAGTTCGCGGGAATGGTCAGGAGGTACGCCATGAGATTGCGGAGTTCCTCCGGGGTAAGGGTCTTGTCCAAACCGGGCGGCATCAGCGAAACCGCCATGGGTTCGGTCCGCGCGATATCCGACTTCTTCAGCTTCGCGACCGCGCCGCCGGGCTGCGCGATCTGCAGTTCGTAGGCCGATTCGCCGAGCCGCGTGCCGACGACCGAGTCGCCGCTCTTCAGGGTTAGGACGTAACCGACGGCGTCGGGGTTGATGGAGGCGTTGGGATCGGCAATGTCGGCGAGCACGCTGGCGTAGTCGCGGTGGACCAAATTGCCGAGTTCGGGGCCGACGCGTTTGCCTTCGCCGCGCAATTCGTGGCAGGTGGCGCAGGCGGCTTTGCCGTTGAAGAGGGCGCGGCCGGCGAGCCAATCGGCACCGGCGATCTCCGGGATCGGACGCGGCGCGAGGTCCGCGGCGCCGGGCCGGGCGAAGGGCAGGAGGAAACGTTTGGTGCCGAGCGCGCGGGGCCGCGGGTCGCGGGCCGTGGACCAAGATACGTCGAGCCGACGGGCCGGGGTTGCCACCGTGAGGGCGATCCGGGTCCAGGCATTTTCCTTCGTGCCGGCGACCGTCAGGCTGGCTTCGTTTTCGCCGCGGCGGACGACGTCCGCTCCCGGGGCCTCGAGCTGCAGCGGGGCGTCGCTGCGGAAAACGACGGTGACGGTTTCCGCTTCCGGGACGTAGTCGAGTTTGGAGCCCGGCTGCGTGGCGGGCTGGAGCATCTGCCAGAGATCGAGCTGCGCGCGGAGCGTGAGCGATCCGGACTTCGCGAGGCCCGTCCACAGCGCCGCGTGCGGAGCGCTGGGCTGGGTGAATTCGCGGGCGGCGGCGAAGTCGGCGTGCGGCAACCAGCCCGACCACGCCGCCTGCCCCGCGCCGCGCCACTCGGCGGCGACGCCGGACAGGTCGTGGTCGGTATCGAGGCGGTCCGCGACGGCGACCGCGTAGTTGACGGCGGATACGCGCGGTGCGGTGCGGATCACGACGCTGCGGCGATCCGGCGCGAGGGCCGCGGACTGCACCGCGACGGCGCCGCGAGGTTCCCGCTGCTGGGCCTTCACGACGGCGTAGCCCGGCCGCATGGTCTCGAGGCGGTCGGCGGCCGCGACATAGCGGCCCGAGTCGATCGCGGTCCGGGCGGCGGCGTCGGACCAGGCTGCGGCCGCGACCGGCCGGTCGAAGGCGATGACGGTTTCCGTTTCGCTGGCTGGCCACGTAAGCACGGGCTGGGGCGCGGCGGGATCGGTGTAGCTGATCTTGAAGATGCGGCCGCGGCCCGTCGGGCCGTTGCCCCAATCCGGCGCGCCGGTGTGGCAGCAGATCACGAGGTCGCCCGTCGGCGAAATCGCGCAGTCGACGGCGAGCAGGCCGAGCGACATGACGAGGTCGGTGCGCGCGACGTAACCGGCCGCCGTCTTGGCGAGCTTGGTGCGCCAGAGTTTGCCGCGCGACTCTCCGGTCACGAGGGCGTCTTCGGCCCACCAATCCGGCCCGAACCGGCCGCGGCCCGCGGCAGGGCCGTTGAAACGGAAACCGCAGGTGCTTTGGTGCTGCGGGGCAAAATCCCAGACGCTCGGTTCGTCGATCACGTTCGGCAGGTGCACAGGATGGCGCGGCGGAAACCCGTAGTGCCGGCCCGGCTGCAGGTGGAGGAGTTCGTCGAGCGGATTGCCGTTGGGCACCCAGGTGGCGCCTTCCTGCTCGGTGGCGAAGAGGTCGCCGTGCCGGTTCCATTGCAGCGACATGATATAGCGCAGGCCGGTCGCGAGCTGCTCGATTTTTCCGTCGGGCGTGATGCGCAGCAGGCAGCCGCGTCGCTTGTCGGTGGAGTAGTGGTTCACGCCGGTCTTCTCGTCGGTCCAATAGGGATTCCGGTAGGCCGCCCCGCCGAAGGTGACGTAGAGCGCGCCGTCGGGTCCGAAGGCGAGGGCCATGGCGTTGTCGACGCGGCGGTGGAGGAGGTAGCGGGCCTTCGCGAGCTCGGGATCGTCGAAGCCGGACGCGAAGACTTCGCGGGTCTCGGGGATGCCGTCGCCGTCGCGGTCACGGAACCGGATCACTTCGTTGGTCAGCACAAAGTAGGGTTCGCCGTCCTTGACCGCCACGCCGAGTGGGTAGTCGGCGCCGGGCTTGTCGTGGAAGGTGACGACCTTGTCCTCGAGGCCGTCGCCGTCGGTGTCGCGGAGCAGGTGGAAGCGGCCGTCGTAGCCGCCGGCAAACAGCCGGCCGTCGGGCGCGTATTCGACGTTGTTGAGGCTGGTCAGTTCGACGGGCAGTTCGCGGATCGTGAAGCCGGGCACGAGCATCTGCGCGGGCAAACGCGGGGCGGCGGGGGACGCGGCAAAGGCGGCCGTGGCCGCCAGCAGCAGGGGCAGGGCAAACTTCATGGGGTCAATCCACCTGAACGGGAATACCCGGTCAGGGCGAGCTGTTCGCGCGGGTGCCGCGGGCCAACGAGGACGCTGAAAGGCGGATCCTAGCCCGCGGACGGGCGGGCGAGTTCCACGGCGAGCCGGTCCAGGTTCTGTTCGTTCGCCGTTTCGAGAAACGAACGCAGCCGCTCGGCGAACGCCGCGTCCTCGAAAACCGCGTCCCAGTCGAGCCGCGTGCCGGCGGGGACGGGCTCCAGCGCAAGGCCAAGCGTGAACCGCGGCGCATTCACGTGCTGGATACGGACCAGCCGGTCCGGCGCGATCTCGAGAAACTGCGATTCGTTCGGATAGTCGGTGCCGTCGGGCCCGTGCATCGTGAAACGCCAGGCGCCGCCGGCGCGGAATTCGAAAACGGAGAACGTGTTCGCGAAGCCCGCAGGGCCCCACCAACGGGCGAGCCGGGCGGGGTCGGCGATCGCGGCAAAGACTACGTCCGGGGAAAATGGATACTCGCGGCCGTGGCGGAAGCGGGACATGTGCGCCGCTTCAGGCCGGGCGCCGCATCCGGTTCCTGAGCGCCGCGGCGAGCCGCAGCGTCGCCAGAGTGCCCGCCAGCAGCAGGCCGTAGGCGACGGCGAGGTAGAGCGCGAAAGCGACCCAGTTGCCCGGGTCCCGCATCCAGCGGAAGTCGCGGTAGCCTTCGTCGACGTAGCACAGCCAGTTCACGCCCGCGAATGCGGGCAAAAGGGGTAGCCAGTAACGGGCGGTTTTCATGGCGATGGAGAAGGGATGCCGCGCCGCGGCCGGTTTGCCAAGCCGCGAGTCGGCCTGGTTCAGGACCGGTCCGGACCGTTGGCCCGCGTGTGCAGGACGAAGATGACAAAGGTCGAGACCGGAAAAGCGAGGACCGGCACCGCGACGGTGCCGATCGGGGAGAGCACGCCGGCGAGCCGCAGGCCGGCGTAGACGAGGAGCGCGCCGAGCAGGGCCCCGAGCGCGGATTCGGAGAGGAGGCGGCCCCGCGCGGGCGGACGTTCGGTCTTCGTGCAGCGGATACGCGGACAGGTTCAGGGCTCCCGGCCCGGGGCGAGTTCGGCCATGCTGACGCCGATGCTCTTCGCCTCCGTCTTGCGCAATTCGTCGAGGGCGCGGACGACGTCGCCGTACTTGATGCCCTGGCGGATATGGATGCCGAGGTACGAGGCGCCCTGCGCCTTCAGGACATTGTTCACGTAGGCGACGAGGCCTCCGCCCGGGATCGGATTGCCGTCGTGGGTGACGAAGCCGGCGTCCACGACCAGCACGAGGAACTGGGATTTGTCGACGGCGGTGCTGCCGCCGCCGGGGATCACAAACGAAATCGGCGGGTGGTTGCCCGACGCAAGCACCGGGGCAACGAGGCCCAGCGCGACGATCGCAGACAGCATGGTCTTTTTCATGGGGTGGGTTTGGGGCGGTTCCGGTTCACCATGAACCGGGGCCGGAAATTCGGGGCGAACGAGGGAGGCAAGGGGGCGCGGAAACTCCGGAGGGGTGGCGGGACGGGCGCCGGCGCGGGGCGATTTCACGCCGGTGGGGCATGGCTGAGTTTCGCTGGCGGAATCCTGCGCGCGATTCGTCCGACGGCAAGCGCGGAGCCGCGGTTTCCGCCGCGATTCCGTCTGCGGGAGGTTACGCCGAGGCCAACCGCTCCCGATGGCGCCATTCGGCCCGGGCGAGGGCGATGACGACCGCGGCTTCGATCAGCAGATGGGCCAGACCGAAAACGGAGGCGCGACTCGCCACGGCTGCGGCAACGACGAGGCTGACGACGCCCCATAGGGCGTTCGCCGCGGCGAGGATCGAGATGAGCAGGACCGGACGCCGGCGCCGCAGCGCGAGGTACAGCGAGAAGCTGCCGTAGACGAGGTTGGCGGCCGCGATGATCCCGAAGAGCGGCGGCGGCAGGCGGAACACCGGCGCCAGCCAAGCCGAGAATACCAGCATTGAAATCCCGACGCCCAAACCACCGCCGCAGTCGAGCCAGAGGATCCAGCGAACGCTGTCGGTCGAACCTTGTTTCAAGGATGTCACGGGCGGGAATCGGTCTTCAGCGGCGGAGCGCCAGCACGAAGGCCGCCAAGGCGGCGACCTCGTCGGCGGTGAACTTTTCCCGGAACGGAGGCATGCGCGGTTTGCCGTTCGCGTCCGCGGCGCCGTCGAGGATTTGCCGGACGACCTCGGCTTCCGGGATTTTGCTTTCCGTGAGGTCCTTCACGCCAAGCTTCCGTCCGGCGGGCGTCCGCGCCCGGCCGTCGGGCCCGTGGCACGAGGCGCAATGGTCCTGAAATTTTTCCACGATTGCGGCCGCCGGAGCATTCGCGCCCGACAGCGGGGCGGCTGCGGTCAAGGCTAGGAGGGAAACGAGCGGGAGTCGGTGCATGGTTCGGGGCGGTTCGGTTCACGCCGCGGCGCGGAAGATGTTTTCCATCCGTTTCCCTTTCGCCAGTGCTTCGGCCATTTTGTCGAGGCGACGGGAACTGCGTTCCGGGGCAATGCCGCCGAATCAATCCGGGCGGCGCGGCGGCGCCTCGGCGAGGCGCATGATCTCGGCGCCCGAAAGCAGAAACGGTCCGAAGCCGTGCAAATCTCCCCGCAGGCGCGGGCGCTTGAGGTAGTAGTCGACGTTGCCGACGTCGGTGGAGCCGCACACATCCTCGATGTCGCCGTCGGCGGTGATCTTGCCCTTCAGGGCGGTCCAGCCGCGCCGGGCATCCGCGGCAAACGTCGCTTCCAGCCAGCCTTCGTTCACGCCGCGCGCGAGGCCGTAGACAAACATGCCGGTGGCCGATGTTTCGATCCACGCTTCGCGCCGGTCGAGCAACTGGTGCCAGCCGCCCGCCGGATCCTGGGCGCGGCGCAGGCCTTCCGCGTGGGCGCGGAACAAGGCGAGGACTTCGGCCCGCTGCGGGTGCGCCGCGGGCAGGGCGGACAGCAATTCCACTTCCGTCAGGATCA
Organism: Opitutaceae bacterium; assembly: GCA_027482185.1. Lineage (GTDB taxonomy): Bacteria > Verrucomicrobiota > Verrucomicrobiia > Opitutales > Opitutaceae > ER46. Next base: position 161,849 of record JAIXWF010000007.1, read on the forward strand.
TCCAGCCATTGGCCCGGCCCCAGAATTCGCCCAACGGCGTGCCGGTCTTCACGTCCCAGGCGTGGCGATACCAACCTTGCTCCGGCGAGAAAAGGCGCTGCCGCGTCCCGAGGACTTGCCGCACCGCCTCGTCGAGGTAGGCGGCGTCGCCGGTCGCGCGGTGCATCCGGACGAGGTACGGCACCACCATGTACGGATCGTCCGCCATCAACCGGCCGCGGGCGCGGTGGAGGGTGCCGTCCGGCAGGCGCGGTACGCGGGCCAGATAATCGGCGAGGCGCGTGAGATAGGGTTCGTAGCGCGCATCGCGGGTGGCGGTGTGGCGCTCCACGACGAGGGGCGCGAGGCCCGTATGCCAGAGGTCGGTGAGCTTGAAATGGAAAGCGATCGGGGAAAGCGCGCCGTCGCCGACCGGCGCGGCCTTGAGGCCGGCCGCGTGCTGGCGTTCGAAGTAGGGCAGATGGCGGTAGATGAACTCGAGGTTGCGTTCGCCGTAGTTCCGCAGCGCCGGTTCGCCCAACGCCTCCGCGGCCCGCCGCATGCCGTCCGTCAACAGCCACGTTTGGTAGAACCAGGCGTTGAATTTGCTCTCGATGCTGATCTCCGCCTTGAGCGGCAGCGCGGTGCTGGCGGTGAACGTCTCGCCGGTGGCGCGGTCGATCAACCGCCCCGTGGTCCGGGCCTGGATCTCCGTGGCGACGCGCCGCAACAATTCGGCATCGGCGGGGTCGCGGGCAGCGATGGCGGCCGGAAACAAAGCGGCGAGGACAAGCACACGGAGCGGAGGCATCGGCGGCGGGGAGCGCGGGCGGGGAACAGGTTGGAACGAGAGAAGCCGCGGGAAGCATCGGCGGGTGCCGGCCGCGTTGGCGAGCGCGGACCGGCCGGCCTATTCGTAGCGCAGGGCTTCGATGGGATCGAGGGCCGCGGCTTTCCGCGCGGGGTAGTAGCCGAAAAAAACACCGATGATGAAGCTGACGCCGAAGGCGAGCAGGATGGAGTCGGCGGTCACGATCGGTTGGAACGACGAAGCGCTTCCGACCAGGTGCGCCGTCGCCACGCCCAGCACGACGCCGACCAACCCGCCGCACAGGCTCAGCGTGACGGCCTCGATCAGGAACTGGAGATTGATCGCGGAAGCCTGGGCGCCCACCGCGATGCGAATGCCGATCTCGCGGGTCCGCTCCGTCACGCTCACCAGCATGATGTTCATGATGCCGATGCCGCCGACCAGGAGCGACAGGCTGGAAACGGCGCCGAGCAGCAGCTTCACGATTCCCGTCACGGAGCCGACGGTCTCGGCGATGTCCTTTTGGTTGAAGATGCTGAAGTCGTCCGCCTGCCCCGGGGCGAGGCGGTGGCGTTGGCGGAGGAGGCCGGAAATCTGGGCCTGCGCGATTTCCATCCGCGCGGCGGAGCGGATCTGGATGTTCACCGAACGCAGGTAGCGGTCGCCGGTGATCCGCTTCATCGCCGTCGTGTAGGGCACGAGCAAACGGTCGTCCTGGTTTTGCCCGCCCATGCCCGCGCCTTTGCCGGCCAGCACGCCGACGATGACGAAGGGAATGTTCTTCACCCGCACCGTTTGTCCCAGGGGATTCAGCGGGCCGAAGAGTTCGAGCGCGGTCTTGGAGCCGATGACCGCGACCTTGGCGGAACTGCGCACGTCGCGTTCGCCGAACATCGCGCCGCCGGCGAGCGGCCAATCCCGGATCTGCAAGTATTCTGGAGAAACGCCGACGATGCTCGTGGACCAATTGCGGCCGTTGGCGACGGCCGGGGCGAAACCGGAAACCTCCGGGCTGACCGCGGCGACATCGGCGATCTCGCGGGCGATGGCTTCCGCATCCCCGAGGGTGAGCGTGCTGGCGCTGCCTTGGCCGGAATTGACGCCGCCGGAGCGTTTGCTGCCGGCGAACACCGTCAGCAGATTTTCCCCGAGGGCCGAAACCTGCTGCGTGATGCTGGCCTGGGCGCCGTTGCCGACCGCCGCCATCGCCACCACGGCGGCGACGCCGATGATGATGCCGAGGGCGGTCAGCGCGGAGCGCAGTTGGTTTCGCCGCAAGGCGCGCAGCGCGACGAAGACCGTCTGCCACGATTGCTGAACCAGAACGTGAAGGGTGTTGAGCATGGTCAGTTCAAATCGGCCTGTTGCTCGGTCCGATTCAGCGCGGCGAGCTCCGCCGCGGCGGACCGGCGGTCGGGATTGACGGTGTCGCCGATCACCCGGCCGTCGCGCATCACGACGAGGCGCTTGCAGTAGGCGGCGATGTCGAGCTCGTGCGTCACCATGACCAACGAGATTCCGGCCGCGTTGAGTTCCTGGAACAGCCCCATGATCTCGATGCTGGTGCGCGAATCGAGATTGCCGGTGGGCTCGTCGGCCAGCACGAGTTCGGGTTGGTTCACCAGCGCCCGCGCGATCGCGACCCGTTGCTGTTGTCCGCCCGAAAGTTGGTTCGGGTGATGATCGTGGCGATCGGCGAGGCCGACCCTTTCGAGGGCGAACAGGGCGCGGCGGCGACGCTCCCGGCGCGGGATGAGCGGAACCGTGTAGAGCATCGGCAGCTCGACGTTTTCGAGCGCGCTGGTGCGGGCGAGCAGGTTGAAACCCTGGAACACGAAACCCAGCTTGCGGTTGCGGAACACCGCGAGCTGCGGCGGGCTGAGCCGCGCGACGTCGACGCCATCGAGCTCGTAGTCTCCCGCGGTCGGCTGGTCGAGACAGCCCAGCGTGTTCATGAGGGTCGATTTGCCGGAACCGCTCGCGCCCATCACGGCGACGAAATCGCCGCGGGCAATGTCGAGCGTGACCCCGCGCACGGCCCGCACTTCGACTGCGCCGGTGCGGTACGTTTTGCAAAGATTCCGCAGCCGGATCACCGGCGCGGCTGCGACGTCGGCGGCGTTCATTGCGGGGGATGCGGCGGTTCCTTCGGCAGGAAGCCCGTGCTCTTGGTCGGAAACGACAGGGTCGAAACGACCACCGCGGCGTTCTCGTCGAGCCCGGCGGCGATCTCCGTCTCCGTGCCGTCGGTGATCCCCGCCTTGACCAAGACGGGCTTGAGCTCCGCGGGATTCGTCCCGAGCGCGTAGACCAACCGTTGCGTGCGGCCGAACTCCTTCGGGGGCGATTGCTCGAACGGCACTCCCTCCGGCGGAGAATAGCGGAGCGCGAGGTTCGGGATTTTCAGGACGCCCTTTCGCTCGGCCACGAGAACGGACACGTTGGCCGTCATGCCCGGAAACAGTTTCCGCCCGGGATTCTCGACGGCGATGATGGTTTCGTAGGTGACGACGTTTTGGGTCGTGGTGGGCGACCGGCGGACTTGGCTGACGACGCCGTCGAAGATTTCCTCGGCAAACGCGTCCACGGTGAAGCTGACCGGCTGGCCTTCCTTCACGAGACCGATCTCCGCTTCCGAGATCGCGGCGGCGATGTTCATCCGCGTGATGTCCTGCGCGATCGTGAACAGCAGCGGCGTCGTCATGGCGGCGATGACGGTTTGACCGAGATCGACCCGGCGGGAGATCACGACGCCGTCGACCGGCGCGGTGATTTTGCAGTAGCCGAGATTGGCGCGGGCGCTGGCGAGCGCCGCCTCGCGGATGACGACCGTGGCCTCGGCCTGCGCGACCTCGGCGTTGGCCTGGTCGAGGTCGAGTTGCGACGCCGCCTTGGCGGGCACGAGGATTTTTTTCCGCTCCAGATTCTGCCGCCGGAGCGTGAGGTTGGCCCTTGCTCCGGCGAGTTCGCCAGCGGCCTGTTGCAGCGCCGCTTCGTAGACGGTCGGGTCGATCTCGGCGACCAATTGGCCCTTTTTCACGGGCGAATTGAAGTCCGCATGGAGCGCGGAGATTTTGCCGGAGACTTGGCTGCCCACCTCGACGCTGACCACGGGGCTCAGGGTGCCGCTGGCCGTCACGTGTTGCACGATGTCGCCGCGTCGGACGGGTACGGTTTCGAAACGCGCCGCGGGACCGAGGGGCCGGCAGGCGGAGCCCAGGAAGGCAAGCAAGGTCGCGGCGAAAATCCGCGGAAGGTATCTTGGGTTCATGAGATTCAACGCCATCCGCCGCCGAGCGCGCGGTAGAGCGCGATTCGGCTTTCGAGCCACCGGTAGCGCGTCTGGAGCCGGCCCTGCTCGGCGGCGTAGAGGTCCTGTTGCGCGACGAGGACGTTAAGGTAGGCGTCCTCGCCCTGCCGGAACCGCGTTTGGGCAAGGTCGAGCCGCGCGCGCTGGGCGGCGACCAACTCGGCGCGCGCGGCGAGCTCCGCGGCATAGCACTCGCCGGCAACCAACGCGTCCGCCACTTCCCGGAAGGCCGTCTGGACGGTCCGTTGGTAGTTCGCGATTTCGATGCGCTCGCCGAGTTTGGCCGCATCGAGCTCGGCGCGGAGCCGGCGGCGATTGAACAGCGGCACTTTGATCTGCGGCATGAAACTCCAGACGCCGGTTCCCGTACCGAGGAGCTGTTCGAACTCGGCGCTGGCCGTGCCGAGCGATCCCGTGAGCGAGATGCTCGGAAAGAAAGCGGCGCGCGCGGCGGTGATGTCGGCCTGAGCGGCCTTCAGCGTGTGCTCGGCCCGGAGGATATCCGGTCGAAACTGCAGCAGGTCCGAGGGGAGGCCGGGCGCGACGGGCGCGATCGGCTCGCCGTCGCCGAACGCCCTGCCGGCGGGCAGATCCGCGGGCAACGGCTGCCCGAGCAGCAGCGCAAGGGAGTGGTTCGACTGGGCCGCCTGGCGCCGGTAGGCGAGAAGGTTGATCTTGGCGGATTGGACCTGGCCCTCGGCGGCGCGCACGTCGAGTTCGCTGCCCGCTCCGGCGTCGGATTTGGCGCGGGTCAACGCGAGCGACTGGCGCGCGGCGGCGAGCGTCTCCTCCGCGAGCGCCGCCTGGGCTTCGGCCTGAAGCAGGGCGAAGTACTGCGCGCCGACTCCCGCCACGAGGGTGATTTGGGTCGCGCGCTGCGCCTCGACGGTGGCGAAGTAGCGCTCCAACGCCTGCCGATTCAGGCTGTGCACGCGGCCGAAGAAATCCAACTCGTAGGCGGTCGCGCCCAGGCTCGCGCTCCAGGAATCGACGGTCCGGTCGGCCGCATGCGAACGCGTGAAGGAACCGCCGCCGGAGACGGACGGCAGCAGATCGGTGCGGCTGACCCGCTCCTGCGCGCGGCTCTGCTCGACGCGGAGCAGCGCGACGCGCAGGTCGAGGTTGTTGGCCAACGCGAGTTCGATCAGACGCTGGAGGCGTTCGTCGGCGAAGACGTTTTTCCACGATGGTTGCGCCGGGCTCGCCGCGTCCGCGACGGAGGCGACCGTAGGATAGGCCGCCGCCAACGGTACGCCCGGGCGCTCGTACGACGGTGCGAGGTTGCAACCCGCCAGAAGGAAGGCCGCGCCGCCGGCCGCGATGAAGTGAGGAATTCGCATTCGGCTCAGAAGGTCAGGCGCAGGCCGAGTTGAAGGTACGGCGCCGATCCGAATTTCACGGTTTCCCCGATCCGGGTGTAGTCGATCCGGCGGTCCACCGAGTAGCCGCCTTCGGCGTTCACTCCCAGTTTCGGTGTCAGGCGCAGCTCGAATCCCGCTCCGACGCGGACGTCGCGGTAGCTCGCCAGTGCATGGTTGTAGCGCGGATCGTTGCGCCCGGATCCGAAGTTTCGGTCCGTGCGAAACGTGGCGCCCTCCAGGCTGGCCCCGGCGTGAAACGCCCACTGCCGATTCGGACGATAGACGACCTGCGGGCGGGGCACCGTCAGGCTCAACGTGAGTTCCGGGCTTATTGTCCAGGTGGCGCCGAAAACCGGCAGCACCGGCAGTTCGCCGTCGGGGTTGGCCAGCGCGCCGAACATCCACGTCACCGCCGGACGGGAACGCCACCGGGCGATAAGTCCGCCGCTGAGGCCGACGTCGTCGCCCGAGATATCCGCGGTGCGATAGAGCGTCGGGCTCAGCCGCACCATGAACTGCCACGCTTCGTTCGGCCGGTAGCCCAATCCCGTGTCGAGGCTGATGCTGCGGGCCGATCCGGGTACGGGCGCGTCCGGCGTCTCGTCGAAGTGGATACTTCGCGCGGCGAGACCGAGCGGCATCATGAAGGTCGGCGGACGGACCGGAACCATGCCTTGGAGGAAAAACGAAACACTCTCGGCGCCGCTGTCCGGGCGGGATCGGCCGCGGAAGTCCGCCGGGCTTGCGCCGGTGGATGCATACTCCACGTGCAACGTGACGGGCGGACGGGCGCCTTGGGCCCTCGGGTCCGCGGCGGAATCGGAGTCGCCGAAGGATTGGGCCAAGACCGACGAGGCGCCGGCAAGCGCGAGCGAAAGCAAAAGCATCCGGCGGCCGTGCGGCGCGCGGAGAGACGGCGTGGTTTTCATCGGCGGTCAGATGGCGAAGGGGCGGATGCGATTTCCGGCCGTTCAACGATGGCGGTTTGCCGGCCGGGCTTGGCCTCGCGCGGCGGGTGGGCGGGGGCGGCGCCGAGCGATGGCTCCGTGGCAACGAGGAGGACGAGCGCGGCAACGATGACAGCGACGGTGATCATGAGTTGAAGCGACGGAACCGCCGTCACGCGGCGATTTGCTGCGGGGCCGTCCGCCAACGAGCGCGGGAGGGAATGTGGATTTTCATGCCCCACTGTGTCCGGGCCGCGCGGCCGTTGTCCCGGCACGGAGTGTAAATGAGTGTTTCCGGTCCGGCCGCCGGAAATATTTCGTTACACTTTCCGGCGTCGTTTTTGGCGGCGCGTCCTCTACGGTGGCCGCCGCGTGAAAGAGGCCCACGGCAAAATCCTGATCGTCGAAGATGATGCGCGCACGCGCGTGCTGCTCGAACGCTACCTGAAAGACCAGGGGTTCGCCGTGGTCACGTTGCCCGACGGACGGAAGTTGGACGAGACCCTCGCGGCCTACGCGGTGAAACTCGTGATTCTCGACCTGATGCTGCCGCGCGAAGACGGGCTTTCGCTCTGCCGGCGCCTGCGCGGGGCGGGCCGGACGGTGCCGATCATCATGCTCACGGCCAAGGGCGACGAAGTGGATCGCGTGGTGGGGCTCGAGCTGGGGGCCGACGATTATCTCGCAAAGCCCTTCAGCCCGCGGGAACTCGTCGCCCGGATCAACGCGGTGCTGCGGCGCCAAGCGCCGGTCACGCCCGGCGCGCCGCCGGCGGACGCGACGTTGGCGCGTTTCGGTCCGTGGGAATTCCACCGCGGCGCGCGGCAATTGGTCCGGCGGGGCGAGGTGTTTGCGCTGACCACCGGGGAATTCGCGGTGCTGGAGGCGCTCGTCAATCACCCGCGGCAGACGCTGTCGCGGGAGAAACTCATGGACCTCGCGCGCGGCCGCGGCCACGGCGTCCATGACCGCAGCATGGACGTGCAGATTTCCCGCCTTCGCCGGATCATCGAAGCCGATCCCTCCGATCCGCAGTTCATCCAGACGGTCTGGGGTTTCGGCTATGTCTTCGTGCCCGACGGGCCCAAAAACCAATGAAGCTCTTTCCCCGCACGTTGCTCGGCCGCACGGCGCTCTACCTCGGGAGCATTCTGGTCTTCAGCTCCGTCGCGTGGACGGCGGCGATCGGCTATTTCGTGCTGCGGCCGCTGCGCCATATCTACGACCGGCAGATTGCCGACACGATCCTCATGGCGCAGGCGTTGTTTGAGCGCGAAGCGGCGCCGGCCGGATCGCCGACGCGGGAGCCGCCGTTCGCGCAATTTTCCGGGCTGCGCGTGGTGGCCGAGAACGAACCACGGCCGAAGTTCCTCGATCCAAGCCGGCGGACCTTGCCCGCGGAGATTCTGACGGGACTGCGGGCCCGGTTGGGCGAACGCATCGATCTCGAGCAGGAAGCGGGCAGCGAAATCGTGTGGATCCGGTTTCCCGCCGGGGGGCGTTTCTATTGGTTGGTCGTGCCCTTGGTTCCGCCCGCGGTTTTTCCGTATCCCACTTTGCTGTGGGTCGGGGGCGGCTTCACGCTGACGATTGCCGGGGCGTACTTGATCGTCTTCCAACTCGCCCGCCGTCTACGGCGCATCACCGAAGCCACAGGCGCCGTCGGTCGGGGGCAACCGGCCGCGCCGCTCGAGGAAACCGGCCCGGCGGAGATCCGGGAATTGAGCGCGGGCTTCAACCGGATGGCGGGCGATCTGCAGCGCGAGGAAAGCGAACGCCGGCTTATGCTGGCGGGAATTTCCCACGATTTGCGGACGCCGCTGACGCGGTTGCGGATCGCCGCGGAACTCGGCGCACCGGGCAACGACGCGGCGTTGGCGGGGGGCATGATCCACGACATCGAGGAAATGGATGCGATCCTGAAGCAGTTTCTCGACTACGCGCGGAGCGGCGGCGAGGAAGCGCCGGTCGAGGCGGATCTGGAGGAAATCGTCCGCGAAGTCTGCGGGCGCTACCGCCGGGCGGGACACGACGTCGACGCGGTGTTGGGCGGCGTGCCGCCCTTTGCCTTCCGGCCGCTGGCGCTGCGCCGCGCGGTGGCCAATCTGGTGGAGAACGCCGTGCGCTACGGCCGCGGGCCCATCGAGGTGCGGGTAGCCGCGCGCGACGGGCGGACGCTGCTCGAAGTGGCGGATCGCGGCCCGGGCGTGGCGCCGGATCGCCTGGCAGAAATGGCCCGGCCATTTGTGCGCGAATCCCCGGCGCGCGCGGCGCTCGGCGCCGGCCTCGGGCTGTCGATTGTCGAACGCATCGCGCAGGCGCACGGCGGCCGACTAATCCTGCGCAACCGCGAAGGCGGCGGGTTCCTCGCCGCGATCCAATTGCCCCGGAGCAATTCCTGACCGCGCCGCCGCGCCCGCGGATCCGCCCCGGGCCCCGGCGGTGGCGGGCGTTTCCCTCAGCGCAACAGGGCCTCGATCGCCTCCGGCTTGGTCGTGGCGAAGCGCGTGATTACGCCGGCATGGTATCGGCCGTCGCGGTCGAGGAAGGCGTAGCCGGGGAAACCGCCGAGACCGAAGAAAGCCATCAGTTCCGCCGTCTGCGCCGGCTCGAGAAAGACGTGGGTGCCGGCGAGCCCGAGGTCGGCGACGCTGCGCTGCCACGCGCCGGGATCGGTGCGGCAGGCAAAATACACGAACTCGATCGGCCGGTCCTTCAACGCCGCGTGCATCGCCCGGCTGTGCGGCAGATCTTCGAGACACGGGTGGCACCACGGTCCCCAGAAATCGAGGAGCAGGGCGCGGCCGGGGTAGGCGGCGCGGATCCGATCCAGCAACGCTTGGCCGCCGAGCGCGGGCCAACGGTACAGTTTGGCCCCGGCCGGCAGGTGTTTGATGGGCTCGCCGAGCGGCGTGGCCGCGTCCGCGGCGGGACGGGCGCCGAGGGCCGCGTTGGCCGCGGCCAACCGCTCGTCCGCCGCGCGGGTCTGCTCGCGCAGCAGGTCCCGGATCCAGGGAACGGTGACGCTCCGTTCGAGCGCGGCATAGGCGAGCACGGCCTCGGCGGCATCGGCAGGAATGGCAAACACGAGGGCGAACTCGCGTTTGGTGGCCGGCAGAGCCTCCGGCGGGTCGGCCTGGATCCCGCGGATCACGGCGGGAGCGGCGCTGAGCCAACCGGTATCGGTCAGGCGGCGGAGCGCCGCTTTGAACTCCGGGGTGGCGGGGGCGTCCGCCGATTTCGGATCGCAAAGCGCGAGCGCGGCGGCGTGGGCCTCGCGGGCGGCCGGCGGCGCGAGCGGAATGAGCGGCGCCAAGGCGGCGAGCGTTTCCGGCACCGGAATGCGGCCGCCGAACCGCAACCCGCGCAGGAAGCCCTGCAGGGCGCGATGGAACGCGGTCTGTTCGTTGGTGACCGCCCACGTCGCGTGCCGCGCGAGGCGCGGCCAGAGCGGCGAGGCGACCAAGTCGCGCTCGCGGCCGCGGGCCGCGCGCAGGACCGCGGCAAAGAACTGGGCGTCGAGATCGCTGGCCAAAAGGTAGCCGGCGTGCCGCGGGGCAAACTCCGCGAGCAGGCTGAGCGAGCGACGGTGAAGGTCCTCCAGCTGCGCCGCGACGGCGCCGAAGTCGCCCGGCTCCCGCTGCTGGGAAAGTTCGCGCAGCTGGCGCTCGATCTCGTTCTGCCGCGCTTGCTCAAAGCGGAACTGGAATTGGCGGACCTCTTCGTTGATCGCGCCATCCGGCCCGCTCAGACGGGCGCCGGAATCCGCGGCGTCGATCTCGAGGTGCACCCCGCGGCCCACCAGCAGTCCGGCGTAGAAGAGCCGGCCGACCCGGAACCAAATCTGCTGCATGGGGTACGTCGCAGGCAGCTCCAGTTCGAAGGTGCCGTCGGCCGCCAGCGCGACCGCCTTCGCCACCTGGCTCTTCGGACCGGCCAGGACGAGGGAACCGCTGATTTCCGGCCGCGCCGCGGCGTCCGCCGGAAGATTGAGAATGCGGCCCGTGATGCGCACCGGGGCCCGGGCGGCGGCGGACCAAGGCTCCATCCGCGGGTCGTCCAAAGCGATGGCCTCGGGAGGCGGGCCGTGGTCGGCGCGCGCCCAGGCCGCGGCCAGTGCGGCCAGCAGCAAGGCGAGAGAAAACATCCGGCGGGCGGAACGGCGGGCAGAATCGATCATGCCCGGTAAGCGTCGCCGCCACGCCGAATCGCAACGCTTGCGACCAGTCGCCGTGGTTTGCGGTGAAGGGCCGGCGGGGAGCGACGAAATCGGCGGCGAATCGCCGGTTGAGGCCGGCCCCGCTTGATGCCCACGGATTCGGGCGCGCGGCGTCGCCGTGGCCCGCCGAAGCTTAAACCGAAGGCTAGATCGGGTTTGCTTCCACCTGCGACCAATCAGGCTGCCAACGGGGATGAAACACGGCCAGTTTGTCGCGCTGGAATTGATGCGCAGCGAACAACGCGGAAGGAAAATTCGTCTCTTCCGTGGGCGTGGGGGAACAGAAGTCGCAACTTGGCGCTATTTTTTCATCTCCAGCGCAGCTTCCTGGAGCGATTTCTGGACGTTCTGCATCATCGGCCCCATCTTCTCCTGCATGGCTATCATGCTCTCTTGCATGATTACGGGCATTTTCTTGGTCAGGGCGAGACCTGCGGGAGATTTGTAGAAAGCAATCATACCGTCCACCTCGGATTGGGTGAGCGACTTCTGATAAATTCGAATGTAGAGCGCCTCCATCTTCTCCCAGCTCATGTCATCGCGCATTTGGGCCATGGTCTTTGAGATGAACGCCTGCGAGAACTTTTGCTCCTCGGGAGTTAGCGGTCGTCCGACCGCTTGTTTCATGGCGGGCATCATCATGCCTTCGATTTGACCGAACATGCCATCGACCATTTTCTTCACCTCCGTGAGTGCGAAAACCTCCCGGATCGACTCGATAGATGGGGGCGGCTCGGCGGCGCGCAATTGAGCGATCGAAACGGCAAGGACAACGAGGATTGTGCGAATCATAGTATTAGTGGGAGAGCAGAAGAACATGGTTGTTTTGGCTGACGTCAAAGATGAGCCACGAGCGCGGCCGGCGCGACTCCTGCGCTAGCAGGAGGCGTGACGGACGTGATCGTTGGCTCTAGCGCCTTGTTGGGCCGCTTGGATTCAGGAGGTAAGTGCAACACGGTCGATTGATGTCCTATGAACAACTGACCTCGGAGGAAAGACATCAACTGGCGGTGCTGCGGGGGCAGGGGCTCAGCCGCGCGGCGATCGCGAAGGTGCTGGGGCGGCATCGCAGCACGATCGGGCGGGAGGTGAAGCGCAACGCGACGCCGTACGACGGGGCGTACCGGCCGGGCACGGCGCAGGAGATGGCCAACGGGCGGCGCCGGCGGTCGCGGCGGAACCGGCGGTACTGGCCGGTGCACTACGCGCCGGTGGCGGCGCTCCTGGAACTGCGGTGGAGTCCGGAGCAGATCGTGGGGTGGCGGCGGCGGCAGGGGCGGCCGGTGATGAGCCACCAGACGATCTACGAGTGGATCCGGGAAGACCGGCAGGCTGGGGGCGGCCTGTGGACGTGGCTGCGCGGGGCCGGCAAACGCCGGCGCAAGCGCTATGGCCGCCAGGACAGCCGGGGCCGTCTGGCCGGCAAGCGCCCGATCGAGGAGCGGCCCGACATCGTCGCCCGGCGCGGCCGCTTCGGAGACTGGGAGGCGGACGGCGTGCGGGGCCGGGGCAAAGCCGGCATCCTCACTGCCGTCGAACGCAAGAGCGGGCTGGTGCGCATCGGTCCGGTGCCCCGGGCCACGGTCGAACACACCAACGAGCGCCTGCTCGCGCTCTTGGCCCACGAACCGCACCGGGTCCGCACCCTCACCACCGACAACGGCACCGAGTTCCACGGCTACCGCACGCTCGAACGCGGACTCGGCGCCAAAGTCTACTTCGCCAACCCGCACCAAGCCTGGGAACGCGGCACCAACGAGAACACCAACGGGCTCATCCGCCAGTACCTCCCCAAACGCACCTGTCTCACCCATCTCACCCAGCAAGCCTGCGACGCCATCGCCGACCAACTCAACCACCGCCCCCGCAAACGCCTCGGCTTCCGCACCCCGCACGAGGTCTACCACGCCCGCCGGTCGGCCGCTTCCTCCGGCAAGCTCTTCGGCTCCTGTCCTCGGAAGCGGCCGACCGGCTGCCTTTAAATCGCGTATCATCCTATATACTAATGTTGCACTTCAAAACTGAAACTAAACC
>JAIXWF010000013.1 GCA_027482185.1 Opitutaceae bacterium
AAAGACCTCGCGATGAAGAAGCGCGACTACGCCAAGTCCTCGCAGAAGATGGCCGGCAACGAGCAGATCGCCGCCGAGGTCGCGAAGAATCCCAACGGCATCGGCTACGTCGGCCTCGCCTACATCCATGCCGAGGGCATCAAGGTCGTCCCCATCGACGGCGTCGCCCCGACCGCCGAGCAGGTCCGCGCCGGCAAGTACATCTACGCCCGCCCGACGTTCTACTACACCGACGGCGAACCCAAGGGCGACGCGGCCAAGTTCATCGCCTTCACGCTCGGGCCCGCCGGCCGGAAGATCGCGGAGCAGGTCGGTTTCGTGACGCTGAACTGACGTGGTGTCATCCGATTGTCACCGTCCCCCGCTTGACCTGCGCCGGCTCTGTCCGCGAGCTCTCGCGGCGATGACGCCGCCGAATTCCCCCGCATGAACGCGCCCGTCCCGCCTGCGGCGGCCTCCGGCCCTGACCGCGCCGCCGCTTTCGCGATCAGAAAGAAGCGAGTGAAGCTGCTCGGCCTCACCGTCGACGACTGCATCAAGTCGTTCTTCGGGGGCAACGCGCTCGTCTCGATCGTCGTCCTCACGCTCATCACCTACTTCCTCGTCCGCGAGGGCGCCGGTTTCTTCGGGCAGAACCGGCAAAACCTCCAGGTCTACCGCCAGGCGGGCCTCGAGTACGTCGACTTCATCCGCGTCCAGGCCGACGACCACACCGCGCTCACCCGCTACCTGTCCGACCTCCGCCTGCGGTCGCTGCGTCACCTCACCGAGACGAAGGGCCGCTCCCTCGACGACGCCAACGCCGCGCTCGCCCCGTTCGACGAGTTTGCCGGCAAGTTCGGCGACGCCGTCGAGCCCGTGCGGGGCATCGTTTCCGAACTCACCGAGGTCGCGACCGCGATCAAGACGAAGTTCATCGTCAACGAGGACAAGAAGGAGGAACGCCGCCAGCTGCTCGCCGAAGGCAAAAAGACGGAGGCCGACGCCGTCGCGATCACCCCGGTCGATTTCGCCGCCGAGCTCAAACCGCTGCTCGGCGCCTTGCCCGCCTACAAGGACGCGAACCGCGAGTTCACCGCCAAGCTCACCGCCGTCCTCGCCGCGCCGCCGGCGCTCCCGGCTCCGGAACTCGAGCAGCGCCTGCAGCGCTTCACCGCCCTGGCCCGCGACTACCTCGCGACCTTCCCGGCCGTGGAGCGCAACCTCGAGGCCTGGGACTTCCGGCAACCCGTGCCGGCAACGCAGTCCTTCACCGCCTTCATCTTCGGCCGCCAGTGGCTGACCGCGAGTTTCTGGCAGGACTGGTACGGCATCATCCCGCTCTTCGTGGGTTCGCTCCTCGTGTCGCTCGTCGCGCTCACGCTCGCCGTCCCGCTCGGGGTCGGCGCGGCCATCTACATCAACCAGATCGCCAGCCTCCGGGAGCAGAAACTGGTCAAGCCCGCGATCGAGTTCATCGCGGCGATTCCTTCCGTCGTGCTCGGCTTCTTCGGCATCGCCGTGCTCGGCCAGGCGCTCCGGCTCCTCTCGCAGCAATCCTGGCTCTCCTGGGTGCCGGGCTTCCCCTACAGCGAACGACTGAACATCCTCACCGCCGGCTGCCTGCTCGCGCTCATCGCCGTGCCGACGATCTTCACGCTGGCCGAGGACGCGCTCAACAACGTCCCCCGCGCCTTCAAGGAAGCCTCCTTCGCCCTCGGCGCGTCGCGCCTCCAGACCACGCTCAAGATCATCGTCCCCGCTTCGCTGTCCGGCATCATCTCGGCCGTCCTCCTCGGGCTCGGCCGCGTCATCGGCGAGACGATGGTCGTGCTGCTCTGCGCCGGCAACCGCATCGCCATCCCGGATTTCACCCAGGGCCTCGCGTTCGTCACCGAGCCCGTGCACACGATGACCGGCATCATCGCGCAGGAAATGGGCGAGGTCGTCCGCGGCAGCATCCACTACCGCGCGCTGTTCATGGTGGGCCTCGTGCTCTTCGTCGTCTCGCTGCTCATCAATTTCGCCGCGCAGAAGATCGTGCGCCGCTACCGGATTTCGATCGGCTGACCATGAACGCCGCCGACCACGTTTTCCGCCCCCGGCTGAACGCCGCCCGGCGCGCCGAGGGCCTTGTCTTCTGGCTCTTCCGCAGCGCGACCTACCTGATCCTCGCCTGCGGCGGCGCCGTCTTTCTCAACATCGTCTACAAAGGCGCCGGCACCGTCTTCACGACGTCGGCGCCCTTCGTGAACACCACCTTCCTCACCGAAGCTCCGGAGTCGCTCTACGTTTTCGAGTTCGAGGGCAAAAAGTACGAAATGGGCGACCGCGAATTCCGCGCCTTCAAGGAAACGCATCCCGCCGCCGCCAAGGTGAAGACGGAGAGCTACGTCTATTCCGCCGGCGGCATCTGGCCCTGCATCGTCGGCACGGTGCTGCTCGTCGTCGGCTCGATGACGATCGCCCTCTTCCTCGGTGTCTGCGCGGCGATCTACCTGACCGAGTACGCGAAGGACGGCGCCTTCATCCGTTTCGTGCGGCTCGCGATTCTCAATCTCGCCGGCGTGCCCTCGATCGTCTTCGGCCTCTTCGGCTTCGGCATGTTCGTGATCTTCTTCGGCTGGAACGTTTCGCTCCTCGCGGGCTGGTTCACGCTCGCGTTCATGGTCCTCCCCGTGGTCATCACCGCGAGCGAGGAGTCGCTCAAATCCGTGCCCAAGGGCTTCCGCGAAGGCTCCCTCGCCCTCGGCGCCACGAAGTGGCAGACGATCCGTTCCAACGTCCTGCCCTACGCGCTGCCGGGCATCCTTACGTCTTCGATCCTCGGCATCGCCCGCGTGGCCGGCGAGACCGCGCCGATCATGTTCACCGCGGCCTACGTCGTGCGCGACAAGCTGCCGTGGGATGTCGAGCGCGCCGGCGACTTCTTCTTCCAGGGCGTCATGGCACTGCCGTACCACATCTACGTCGTCAGCTCCAAGATCCCGCAGAACGACTATACCGAGCGCGTGCAGTACGGCACGGCGTTCGTCTTCCTCGGCATCGTCGCGCTTATCGCCACCGCCTCGATTCTCCTCCGCACCCGCCTGCGCAACCGCTACAAATGGTGACCTCCCGCTCCGCCGCCATGGATTCCCCCGCTTCCGCTCCCGTCCCCGGCCAAGCCGCGTCCGCCGCCGCCCCGGGGCGGCCCCTGCGCACCGCGGTCCAGCCGGCGTCCGCCGCCCCGGCCGTCGCGGCCGCGCCCGCCGGCGCCACGCTCATCGACATCCGCAATCTCGATTTCTTCTACGGCGAATCCCAGGCGCTGAAGGACATCAGCCTCGCGATCGAGGACCACAAGGTCACCGCGTTCATCGGGCCCTCCGGCTGCGGCAAGTCCACCTTGCTCCGCTGCCTCAACCGCATGAACGACCTGATCGAAGGCACACGCGTCGCCCGCGGGACGATCAAGATCCACGGCGTGGACATCTACCAGGACGACGTCGATGTCATCGAGCTGCGCAAGCGCGTCGGCATGGTTTTCCAGAAATCGAATCCGTTCCCGAAATCGATCTACGAGAACATCACCTACGGCCTCCGCCTGCAGGGCGTGAAGGACAAGGCCCGGCTCGACGAGATCGTGGAAAAGGCGCTGCGCGGCGCCGCGCTCTGGGACGAGGTCAAGGACCGCCTCGACGCCAGCGGCCTCGGTCTTTCCGGCGGCCAGCAGCAGCGCCTCTGCATCGCGCGCGCGATCGCCGTCGAGCCCGAGGTCATTCTGATGGACGAGCCCTGCTCCGCCCTCGACCCGGTCGCCACCGCCAAGATCGAGGAGCTGATCCAGGAACTCCGCACCCGCTACACGATCGTGATCGTGACGCACAACATGCAGCAGGCCGCGCGCTGTTCCGACCGCACCGCGTTTTTCTACCTCGGCAAACTCATCGAGTACGCCGACACCCGCGACATCTTCACCAACCCCGGCAATCCCCAGACCGAGGCCTACGTCTCGGGCCGCTTCGGCTGAGCCGGCGCCGTTTCCCTTTACCGACATGACCCACTACAACTCCGAGCTCTCGGCGCTGAAAGAAAGCCTCCTCGCGATGGCCAGCCATGCGGAGAGCGCGGTGACCCGCGCCATGCGCGCGTTGGTCGACCGCGACGACAACCTCGCCCGCCAGGTGGAGGAGGACGACAACATCCTCGACCAGTACGAGATCGAGATCGACGACATGGCGATCCATCTCCTCGCCAAGGCGCCGCTCGCGACCGACCTCCGTCTCATCACGGTCGCGATGAAGATTTCCCAGAACCTCGAACGCGTCGGCGACTCCGCCGTCACCATCGCCCGCCGCGCCCGCGACCTGAACACGGAGCCGCAGCTCAAGCCCTACGTCGACCTGCCCCGCATGGCGACGATGTCGATCGAGATGCTGCGCGAGGCCATCACCGCGTTCGTCAACCGGCAGCCGGAAATCGCCCGGGCCGTCGTGCCCCGCGACCACGATGTCGACGACCTCAACCGCCAGCTGCACCGCGAACTCTCCAGCTACATGGTCGAGCGGCCCACCACCATCAGCCGCTGCCTGCGCCTGATGGTGATCTCGAAGGCGATCGAGCGCATCGCCGACCACGCCACCAACATCGCCGAGGAGGTCGTGTACCTCTACGAGGCGAAAGACATCCGGCACACCGCGCCCAAAGCCAATGAAACCGAAAATCCTGGTCGTTGACGACGAGCCCGACGCGCTCGAGGTGCTCGGTTTCAAGCTGAAGGAAGCCGGCTACGCGCCGCTGTTCGCCAAAGACGGCAACCGGGCCATCGCCGCCGCGCGCGACGAGCGCCCGGCCCTCATCGTGCTCGACCTCATGCTCCCCGAGGTCGACGGCCTCGAGGTCTGCAAGATTCTCCGCCGCGATCCCTCGACCGCCGCGATCCCGATTCTCATGCTCACCGCCAAGGCGGCGGAAATGGACCGCGTCATCGGCCTCGAGCTCGGCGCCGACGACTACGTCACGAAACCTTTCAGCCCCCGCGAGCTCGTCCTCCGGATCAAGAAGTTGCTCGCCCGCACCAAGCAGGCCGACGACCCCGTTTCGCACCTGCGGTTCGGCCCGCTCGAGATCGACGTGCCCCGCCACGTAGTCTCGGTCGGCGGCGCGGAGGTCGCGCTGACCGCGACGGAGTTCAAGCTCCTCGAGATTCTGGCCCGCCGGCGCGGCCGCGTGCAGACCCGCGAACGCCTGCTGCAGGACGTGTGGGGCTACGAGAATCCGATCGACAGCCGCACCGTCGACACGCACATGCGCCGCCTGCGCGAGAAGATCGGTCCCGCGGCCGATTTCCTCGAGACCATCCGCGGCGTCGGCTACCGCTTCAAAGCGGAGGAATGAGCGCCGCGCCGTTTGGGCTCGTGCGCCCGTCCCGCCTCGGGCTGCGTATTCCGGCATGACCGTGCTCGAAACGCTGCTCTTGCTCGCCTTGGCCGGGACCGGCGGCGCCGTGTGGTGGCTGCGCGGCCGCCTCGCCGCCGCGACGGCCCGCCACGCCCGCGAACTCGCCGAGCAACGCCAGCAGCGCGAACAGGAGCTCCGGGCCCAGTCCGAGCGCACCGCCGCGCTGTTCGACCGCATGGTCGAGGGCATCATCGTCGTCGGCCCCGACGGCCGGATCCGGATTTCCAACCGTGCCGCCGGCGCGCTCTTCCATTTCCCGCCGCCGGCCGCCGGCCGCACCGTGCTCGAGGCCACGCGCCACCACGAGGTCGCCGCCCTCGTCGCCCGCCTCGACCGCGAGGCCGAGGTGCTCAACCATGAGCTGCGCCTCGACGGCGTCGCCGAGACCCGCCACCTGCAGGTCAACGCCCTCGCGCTCCGCGCCGCCGACGGCGCCCGCGACGGCGCGATCCTCGTGTTCCACGACCTCACGCGCCTGCGCCAACTCGAATCGGTCCGGCAGGAATTCGTCGCCAACGTGAGCCACGAACTGCGCACGCCGCTCTCGCTGATCAAGAGCGCGGCCGAGACCCTGATCGACGGCGGCAAAAACGATCCCGCGGTCACAACGCGTTTCCTCGAGATCATCGACAAGCACGCCAACCGCCTGACGTTGCTGATCGACGACCTGCTCTTGCTCGCGCGCCTCGATTCCGGCCGCGTGGAGCTGAATCTTCAGCCCGTCGACCTGCGGGCGGCGGCGCAGGACGCCCTCGACGACGCGGCCATCATTGCGCGGGCCCGCGACGTCTCGCTGGCCAATTCCGTCCCTGCCGGCACCGTCGTCCCGGCCGATCCGGAGCGCCTGCGCCAGGTCCTCGCCAACCTCATCGACAACGCGATCAAGTACGGGAAGGAAGGCGGCCGGGTGGAGATCGGCGGTCGCGGTCTTGGCGGCGCCGGGGCGGAGTTGACGGTGCGCGATGACGGTCCGGGCATTCCCGGCGAAGCCAAGGCGCGGATCTTCGAGCGCTTCTACCGCGTCGACAAAGCGCGTTCCCGCGAACAGGGCGGCACCGGCCTCGGCCTCGCGATCGTCAAGAACGTCGTCCAGGCCCACGGCGGCGACGTGCGCGTCGAGAGCACGCCGGGCCAAGGCACCGAGTTTTTCATTTTCCTGCCCGCGAAGCGCAACCTGGCCTAGGCGGCGTTGCCGCCGGTGAAAGTTGCGGGTTGAAAGTTGAAAGCCCGATCCCGGGGAGCTGCAAGCGTGAGCGGGTGGCGTTGAAGTCCGACTGTGGCAAAATCTCGTCCGGGCTCCGACGGATCGTCTCTCAACTCTCAGCCCTCAACTCTCAACTTTCGCCGCCCCCGTCACGCGATCAGCCCCTTGACGATCTCGCCGTGCACGTCGGTCAGGCGGTAGTCGCGGCCCTGGAAGCGGAACGTGAGCCGCGTGTGGTCGAGGCCGAGCAGGTGCAGCAGCGTCGCGTTGAGATCGTGCACATGCACGGGGTCGCGGACGACGTTGAAGCCGAGGTCGTCGGTCGCGCCGTGGACGTGGCCGCGTTTCAGGCCGCCGCCGGCCAGCCACATCGTGAAGGCGCGGTTGTGGTGGTCGCGGCCGTCGTTGCCGCCCTGGACCATCGGCGTGCGGCCGAATTCGCCGCCCCAGACGACGAGCGTGTCGTCGAGCAGGCCGCGTTGCTTCAGGTCGGTGACGAGGGCCGCGCTGGCCTGGTCGGTGTCCTCGGAGTTCTTCTTGATGGCCTTGGTGAGGTCGCCGTGCTGGTCCCACGCCTCGTGGAAGAGCTGCACGAAACGCACGCCGCGCTCGATCAGGCGGCGGGCAAGCAGGCAGTTGCGCGCGTAGTTCGAGACTTTGATGTCTTTGATGCCGTAGAGCTCGAGGATGTGCGCGGGCTCCTGCGAAAGATCCATCAACTCGGGCGCGCTCGTCTGGAGCTGGTAGGCGAGTTCGTAACTCTGGATGCGCGCGGCGATCTCGGGATCGCCGGCCTCGGCCAGCGCGAGGTCGTTCAGGCGGTGCAAGGTGTCGAGCGAGGCGCGCTGGGCGGCGGCGTCGACGCCCTTGGGATTGGAAAGATAGAGGACCGGGTCGCCCGTGCCGCGGAAGGGGATGCCGCCGTAGAGCGTGGGCAGAAAGCCGCAGCCGTAGTTGCTCGCGCCGCCGCTCGTGCCCTTCGCGCTCGTGAGCACGACGTAGCCCGGCAGTTCCGTGCTCTCGCTGCCGAGGCCGTAGAGGGTCCAGGAACCGAAGCTCGGCCGGCCGAACTGCTGCGACCCCGTGTTCATCATGATCTGCGCCGGCGCGTGGTTGACGGCGTCGGTCTGCATCGAACGCACAAAGCAGAGATCGTCCGCGATCTTGCCCGTGTGCGGCATGAGTTCGCTGAGTTCGATGCCCGCCTGGCCCTGCGGCGCGAATTTGTACTTCGGCCCGAGCAGCGCGGAATTCGGTTTGATGAAGGCGGCGCGGTAATCCTTCAGCAGGTCCGCGGGCGGGAGCTGCCCGTCGCGTTTGGCCAATTCGGGTTTCGGATCGAAGAGCTCGAGGTGGCTCGGGGCACCGGCCTGGAACAGATAGATGACGCGCTTCGCTTTCGGTTGGAAATGCGGCGCGCGCGGGGCGAGGGGATTCGGCCCCTTGGCGGCGGCGGCCGCGGGCGCGGCGGCGGCATCGCGCGCGAGCAGGGAATTGAGCGCGATGCCGGCGAGGCCGACGCCGCAGTCGCGGAGGAACCAGCGGCGGGAGAGGGCGCGGGCGGAAGCTTGGCGGATTTCGGCGGCGAGGTTCATGGTCAGCCCTTGGTCAGCGTTTCGTCGAGGTTCAGGATCACGCGCGCGGCGATCGTCCACGCCGCGAGGTCGGCGGGCGTGGCGTCGGCCGGGAGGTCGGCGGGTTTCGTCATTTCCGAAAAAGCAATGTCGCCGGCTTTCAGTTCGCCGCGCTTGAGGCGCGCGCGGGTGTCGGCGAGCAGGCGCGCCACCGCCTCGGCCTCGGCGGGCTTGGGCGCGCGCGAGGTGCAGAGCCGGTAGGCGTGGACGATGCGGTCGGCCTCGGTCGCGCCGCCTTCGCGCCAGACGCGCAGGGCGAGGGCCTGCGCGGCCTCGACCAGCACGGGCTCGTTGAGGCCGGTGAGCGCGGCGAGCGGCGTGTTGGAGCGGACGCGGCGGACGCACGCGGCATCGCCGTTCGGCGCGTCGAACGCGCTCAGCATCGGGTCCGGCATCGAGCGCTTGCGGAACAGGTAGAGGCTGCGGCGGTAGCGTTCTTCATTCTTCGGAACGTCCCAGTACGTGACCTTGAAGAAATTGTAGGCGAGGACGTTCTCCGGCACGGGCGGGAACACGCTCGGGCCGCCGACTTTCTGGTGGAGCAGGCCGGCGGCGCTCAGCGCGACATCGCGGACCACCTCGGCCTCGGCGCGGAAACGCGGGCCGCGGGCGAGGTATTGGTTGCGCGGATCGCGTTCGAGCTGCGCGGGCGCGACCCGCGAGGCCTGTTGGTAAACGGTGCTGGAAAGGATCGTGCGCAGCAGCTGTTTCTGGCTCCAGCCGCGGTCCATGAAATCGACGGCGAGCCAGTCGAGCAGATCGTGCTGCAGCGGGACCGGCGTGCGCGTGCCGAAGTCCTCGGGCGTCTCGACCAGCCCGAGCCCGAAGACCGATTGCCAAACGCGGTTCACCGCCACGCGCGCGGTGAGCGGCGAGCGGCGATCAGCGATCCAATGCGCGAAGGTCAGGCGGTTCTTCGGCGCGTCGGCGGGCAACGGGTGCAGCGCCGCGGGCACGTGCGGCGCGACCGGATGGAGCGGTTTGTCCCAGGCGCCGCGGTCGAGCAGGCGGGTGGGGCGGACGTCGTCGGCGCGGCGTTCAGCGAGGTGGAGCACCGTCGTCTTGGCTCCGGGGTATTTCTTCCACAGCGCGTCGGACTCGGTCTGGAATTTTTTCAACGCCGGCACGGAGGCGCGCCACGCGGAGAAGATCGCGCGCTGCTGTTCGGGCGTGCGGCGGTCGGGCGGCGTGTCGAGGGCGAGTTGGGCGGCGTAGTCGACCGGCTCGGCCTTCGGATCGGGCGAGTCCGTGAGCGAAAGCCGGCAGCGGCCGAGCATGGTGTTGCCGCGGCCGTTGTCGTCGCCGCTGTGATGGTAGCGGATCAGGGCCTTCAGTTTCGTGCCGGCGGGCCGGACGAGCGGTTCGGCGAACTGCACGACGGCGACGGACTCGGTGTTGCGCCGGCCGGGCCCGCGGTCGGCGCGCCACGCGGTGTTGTCGCTGCCGTCGATCATGAACGCAACCGGCCCGAGGATGCGTTTACCCTCCTTGTCGAAGTTGGCCGACCATTCCGGTTCGATGCCGCGGAGCGGTTCGGAGAAATCGGCCGTCGCATTCTTCAGCGGCAATTTCTCCCATTTGTCACTGCCGGGAACCTGGACAGAGACCTCGAGTTCGGTCACGGCCCAGGTGCCGTAGCGGCTGCGGCCGGGGCCGCGGAACGGGAAGTCATCGTGGCACAGGGCTTCGAGCCGCAGGCCGGTCGCGCCGTTCAGGGCCGGTTCCGCAATCACGAAGATGTCGCCCTTCGTGCTCGGGTGGCCGTCGGTGAAGATCGAGCCGTCGGCGGCCTGCGTCGGGTGGTTGAGGCCGGAGGTCGAAGCCAATTCCTTGGCGACAATCGGCGCCCACGCCGTGCCGGCGCGGCGCGTCTGGAGTTCCTTTTCCCACGCCGCCAATTGTTCGCTCCACTTTGGCCGTGCCTCGCGCACCTTGGTGTCGACCGCGGCGAGGTCCTTGGCGATTTGCGCGATCTGCTGCTGCTGTTCCGAAGTGTAGACCCAGGACTGGGCTTCGTAGGAATTGTTGAGGAAGGCGTAGATGCCGAAGAATTCGTCGTGCGTGATCGGGTCGAACTTGTGCGTGTGGCACTGCGCGCACTGCAACGTCAGGCCCAGCGTCGCCTTGCCGACGCAGTCGAGCCGGTCGAAGAGGCCCTCGATGCGGAACTGCTCCGGGATGATGGCGCCTTCCTCGTTGATCATGCCGTTGCGCAGGAATCCCGTCGCAATGATCTGGTCCTGTTTCGCGTCCGGCAACAGGTCGCCGGCGATCTGCTCGATCAGGAATTGGTCGTAGGGCAGGTCGCGGTTGTAGGCGGCGATGACCCAATCGCGCCATGCCCATTGCTCGCGGGGCAGATCCTTTTCGAAACCGTTGCTGTCGGCGAACCGCGCGGCGTCCAACCAAACGCGGGCCCATTTCTCGCCGTAGCGTTCGTCGGCGAACAGCTGGGTGATCAGGGCGTCGACCGCGGCGGCGCGGCCCGATTTTGCCTCGGCGGCAATGAACGCATCGACGGCCGCGGGCGGCGGCGGGAGGCCGACGAGGTCGAGCCAGATCCGGCGGACCAACGTGGTCGAGTCGGCGGGCCCGGCGGACTTGAGTCCGGTCGAGGGAAGCTTCGCGGCGACGAGCGCGTCGACGGGATTGACCGCGCCCGCCGGCAGCGGCGCCTTCGCGGGCGCGGTGAAGGCCCAGTGTTCGGCGTAGGGCGCCCCGCCGGCGATCCAGCGGCGCAGCGTGTCCTTCTGCGCGGGCGTGAGCCGCTTGTTCTCCTTCGGCGGCGGCATGACGTCCTCTTCGTCGGTCGCGAGGACGCGGAGCATGATCTCGCTCTCGTCGGGTTTGCCCGGAACGAGGGACGGGAGCTCGGACTTGCCGCCCTTCAAGGCGCCGTCGCGCGTGTCGAGCCGCAGGCCGCCCTTGCGGTCTTTGGCGTCGGGGCCGTGGCAGTGGAAACAGTTTTCCGCGAGGATCGGCTGGACCTCGCGGGCGAAATCGACGGCCCCGGCCAAGGGCCAGGCCGGCAGCGCCAGCAGCAGCAGCGCGGCGCGCCGCAACGGACGGGGAAGGGGAGGCATGGCGAAAGACAAAGCGGTTCCTATGCAGAGTGCGGCGGCGGCGTTGGCGAGTCCAATTGCGGCGGCGGATTTTCTCCGCGCTTGCCCCGGGCGGGCCTTCGTGGCGCGGTGGTGGCAACCCCGCCCCATGAATCTGCCGCGCCGCTTTTCCTCCCTGCCCCGCCGCTCGTTCCTCAAATCGTCCGCGGCCCTGGCGTTCCTCGGCGCGGCCCGCGGCGCCGCCGCTGCGCCCGCGGCGGCCAAAGCGGTTTCGGCCGACGATCTCCGCCGCATCATGGAGGCCCCGGTGCTCGACTTGGCGACGGTGAAGGCCCCGGTGACGGTGGCGTCGCTGGAGTTGCTGCGCCACGGCAAGAATTACCTCGTGCGCGCGCGGAGCACCGATGGCGCCGAGGCGATCACGGTGCCGAACCCCGCGATCATCGCGAAGGCGTGGCCCGTTTTGCTGGGCAACGTGTTCCCGACCTTCCTGAAAAAGGACGCGCGGCAGCTCGAGGCGCTGCACACGGACGTGTACCGCGCGGGCAGCAACTACAAGATGCAGGGCCAGCTGTTCTGGACCTGCGTGATGGCCGTCGAACAGGCGTTGCTCGAACTGATGGGCCGCACGGCGCAGGTGCCGGTGGCGACGTTCTTCGGCGGGGCGAAGCGCCGCGACATTCCGGTGTACTACGCCAGCGGCAACCGCGGGAACACGCCCGAGGCGGAGCTCAAGTTTCTCGAGGAAATGGTCGCGGGTTCGGGCGTGCGCGCCCTGAAGTTCCGGCTCGGCGGGCGCATGAGCCGCGATGCGGATTCGTTGCCGGGCCGGACCGAGAAACTGATTCCGCTGGTGCGGAAAACCTTCGGCGACGCGTTCACGCTCTACGCCGATGCGAACAGCTCCTACGGCCCTGCGGAGGGCATCCGCATCGGCCGGCTGATGGAAGAACAGCGCTATGCTTTCTACGAAGAGCCCTGCGAGTTCGACGATCTCTGGGGCACGAAGACCGTGGCGGACGCGCTCGCGATCCCCGTGGCCGGCGGTGAACAGGAATACAGCCTGCACCGCTGGCACTGGATGGTCGCGCAGCGCGGCGTCGATATCGTGCAGCCGGACCTGCACTACGGCGGCGGCTTTATCCGCGCGACCAAGGTGGCGCGCATGGCGGCCGCGGCCGGCATGACCGTCGTGCCGCACATGTCCGGCGGCGGCCTCGGCTACCTCGACGTCGTGCAGTTCGCGGCGTTCACCCCGAACATCGGGCCGTTTATGGAATTCAAAGGTAACGCGACCATTCCCGTGATTTGCGCGACGTCGTCGCTGAAATGCGAGAATGGCAGCGTCCGCGTGCCGACGGGCCCGGGCTTCGGCGTCATGGTCGATCCGGACTTCGTGCGCCAAGCCGAAGTCGTGCGGGCATCCTGAAAATCGCCGCACCCATGACCGTGTCGTCCGCCCAAGCACTCCCCCGCGTGGCGGTGACGGTCGGCGATCCGGCGGGCATCGGTCCGGAGATCGTGCTGCGAGCCGTGGCCGATTCGAATGTGGCCGCGCGGTGCCGTCCGCTCGTGATCGGTTCGCGGGCCGTGCTGGCGGCCGTTGCCGCGAAACTCGATTTGCCGCTGCCGCCGGAGATCGAGGACCAGCCGCTGGATCCGGCGACGTTTGTCCCCGGACAAATTTCGCCCCTCGCCGGGCGCGCGGCGGTGTTGGCCGTGCGCCGCGCCGCCGAGTTGGCGCTGCGCGGCGACGTCGGCGCGATCGCGACCGCGCCGCTCAACAAGGCGGCGATGGCCGCCGCCGGATTTTCCTACCCCGGGCACACGGAGCTGCTCGCGGAACTGGCCGGAGTAAATGACTACGCGATGCTGCTGGCGGCGGGCGCGCTGCGCGTGATCCACGTGTCGACGCACGTCAGTCTGGCGGAGGCGATCCGGCGCGTGCAGCGCCCGCGGATCGAGACCGTGATCCGGATCGCGCACGAAACGCTCGGCCGGATGGGAATGCCGCGGCCGCGCATCGCGGTGGCGGGGCTCAACCCGCACGCCGGCGAAGGCGGACTCTTCGGCCACGAGGAGCGCGACGTGATCGCGCCGGCGGTCGCGGCCGCGCGGGCGGCCGGGTTCGACGCGAGCGGGCCGTGGCCGGGCGACACCGTGTTCTTCCGCTGCGCGCGGGGCGAATTCGACGTCGTCGTGGCGCAGTACCACGACCAAGGCCACATCGCGGTGAAGCAGGCGGGCTTCGAAATCGGCGTGAACATTACCGCCGGCCTGCCGTTCTTCCGCGTCTCCGTCGACCACGGCACGGCCTTCGACCTCGCGTGGCAGGGCCGGGCCAGCGCGCAATCGATGATCGAGGCTGTGTTGCTCGCGGCGAAACTCGCCGGCGAGTCGCAGATCTGAGCCCGTACGGAATCATGCAGTTGGGGGGGGGGGCTTGGCTGAAAGGTGAGCGCAGAGCCCGTTGGTTCCGCACCTCCCGTGCTGCGGTTGCGTTCTCCGGACCTCGGCGGATCGATCTCTCAACTCTCGACTTTCAACTCTCAACTGCATGTTCCCGGCTGAGCGGCGCCATTACGGCGCGAGATAATACGGGTGCGGACACGATTGCCGTTTGCGCGGCGGTTGGGGCGCATGCGAAACACAGGCGATGATTCAGGATCTCCTGCAGTTGCGCGATCTCGAGCCCCCCATGGGCGACCTTTTCACGAACGCCACCTTGGCCGCGGGCCGGGCGGTGTGGACGCGGCCGTTGCCGCAGGAGACGGGCGTGCCGGAGAAACGCATCGTGCACGCGCGCGTGCTGCGCCTGCCCGGCCGCGCCCGGCTGCACCGTCTAGGAGTGCGCAAAGGCCAGGGCTACCACAAGTGCGGCAGCCGCCAGGATCTCGACTGGGTGACGGCGCTGCGGCTGCTGGTCTTCGTCGGCGGCCGCTGGGAGGCGGCGCTTTATCTGCCCGAAGTGCGCAAGCCCGCCGACGGCGAAATCCTTTGGTTTGAACTCGGCGGACGCGAGGTCGAGGGCGTCTCGATCGAGATCCGCAAGTCCGGCATCGACGACGGTTGGTCGCCCTGGAATCTCGCGCAGTCCGCGTTCGTGCTGGAAGGCGAACTCGTCGACGCGCTGCCGCCGCGGGACGAGCGGCTGCTCGACGTCGCCGATGTCGACCTGACGCGGTTGCCGCGCGGCGTCACCGCCTGGTACCGCGACGGCGAGGTGAGGTACCGCACGCGCGAATTCGAGGTGGGCTTCCACCTCGCGCGGCCGGGCTGCTCGTTTCTCGGCCTCGCCACCGAGGCGCCGGACCAACGCGACACCAACCTCCTCGCGATCCGGCCCGCGCTCAGCCTGCAGGGGCCGCGGCTGCACGAGGCGGGCCGCGCGCCCGTGCTCGCCCCGGCCGTGCGTTTCGCGGCGGCGGGCACGGCGGAGGTGCGCGGCGCCGAGGTGAGCTACGATTTCTACGCCGGCGGCCAGCGCTTCAAGCTGCGCTGGCGCGTGGGCCCCAAGGGCCTGCGGCTGCAGGCGGAACGGATCGCGGCCCGCGCCACGACGGCGTGGCACAGCGCGGTCTGGACCTTCGGCCTGAAGAACAGCGTCGCCCCCTCGCACGTGCTCGGCGCGCTCGCGCCCGACGGCGAAGCCGGCGCGGTCGCGCTGCCGCTGCTGCTCCACCTGCCGCGCTTCGGCAGCTGGGAAGTCTCCGCCCGCGGCGCGGCGGCGTTCGCCCGCAGCGACTGCTTCCGGGCCCAGGATTTCAACGCCCTCGAGCTGAAACTCGGCGAAACGCGTACGCCCGAGGGCCTCTACCGGCTGCCGGCCGGCCGTTTCACCGCGGAGTTCACGCTGCGGCCCGCGCGGCCCGCGGTCGCGTTGCGGCCCGGCGCCCCCGCCGTCGTGCGGCGCGCGCTGGCGCGCACCGCCCACACGGCCCTGACCTACCGGGCCGACACCGGCACGCTGAGCAACAACGGCGCCTCCATGCACTGTCCGATCTGTCTGGATACGTGGGCGGCGGTGACGCGGCCCATGGGCGAGATCCTGCCGGGATTGCCCGCCACGGAATTGCTGCGCACCTCGCTGGAGCGCTGGCTCGACGGCGGTCCCGGCTACGCGGCCGGGCGGCTGGTGCAGGACGGCGTCGCGCACGACGCCGCCGACGAATACCTGATGACCGACACGGCGGGCCTGCGCGGCCTCGCGGACTACCTCCGGCACACGGCCGAGCCCGCGTGGTTCCGGCGTTACCGGCGGCGGATTTTGCAGCGCATCGACGCGGTGAAGCGGCGCGACCTCGACGGCGACGGCCTGATCGAAAGCCCGTACCGCACCGGCGTCAGCGGCACCGGCCAGTGGAGCACGTGCTGGTGGGACGTGATTTCCTTCGGCTGGAAGGACGCTTTCGCCAACGCGATCCTGCACGGTGCGCTGCGCGAGCTCGGGCCGGCGTTGCGACGGTTCGGCGCGACGGCGCCCGCGCGTTCCGCCGAGGCCTGGGCGGATCGGCTCCGGGCGAGTTTCCATCCGGCGTTCTGGAACGAAGCCACGGGCTGGCACGCGGGCTGGCGGTGCAAGGAAGACAAGCTGCACGACTACGCCTTCCTCGGCGTCAACGGCGCCGCCGTCGCGCTCGGCCTCACCGACCTTGCGACGGGGCGCGCGGTGATGCGCCGGTTGCTCGCGGAGGCGGAGCGGGTCGGCATGCCGGATCCGGCGCTCGGGCTGCCGGGCAACCTGCGGCACATTCCCGACGCGGACATGGCCGACATCATCCAGGGGTATCCGCTCGGGTACTACCAGAATGGCGGCCGCACCCATGCGCAGACGCGCCACGTCGTCATGGCGCTCTACCGCGTCGGCCTGAAACGCGAGGCCGACCGGCTGCTCTCGCGCCTGTGCGCAGGGTTCGCGGAAGCGCGCGTTTACGGCGGCAACCAGAGCGGCGTGGACTGGCGCTACTGGGACGACCGCCCCTGCGGCTACGAGGGTCTGCTGACGGACCAGTTCGGCCTGCTCGAGGCGGTCTTCGCGCGCTGGGGACGCCCAAAGCGGGCTTGAGCACCGCGGCCGCGCCACGGCGTCCCGGTGCGGCCCGAACTTTCTGCCGCCGGGGCAGAATGCCGGATGCGCTCAGGGTTCGACCGCGATCCGCAGGGTATCCAGATCCAGCACACAGGTCGGGCCGCCGGCGAGTCGCAGCCGGATCCGCGCCGCGCCGGGGGTGCTTTCGAGGACGGTGGCCGCGGCGGCTTGCGCGGTCTCGGCCGGAGTTTCGCCGGGGGCCAAGACCAGCACCGCGAAGGCGAGGGGGCCGTTCGCGGCCGGGACGGACGCGTTGAGGTGGAAGCGTTGTTCCAAACGGCCGGCCGCGCCGGTCGGCGCCGGCACGTAGCGGGCCGGACCGGAAGCCGCGAGGCGCACGATGCCGAGACGTCCGTCCACGTTGACCCAGGGGGACGCCGTCTCGAACGGAGCCTCGGCGGCCGCCGCCGTCGCCCGGAAGGTCCGCGTTCCGCCCGGGAAATGCAGCGTGCGTTCCCCGCGGTGGCCGGGCCAGTGCGGATCGTTGAGCACGCCGATCGTGCCGAGATCGAGGAGCTTCGGGCGCGCCGGACCCGTCGCGACGAGGACGTCGGCGTAGACGGTCCGCCCGTCGGGCAACGCCAGAAACGCGAAGCGCTGTTCCACGGCTCCGCCGCCGCGCTCGAGCCGGCCGGCGACGCCGATGCCCGCCGGCAGCGTTGCCACCGCGACCTCCCGCACCACCGGGGCCTCGCGGGCGCCGTCGGGCATGGCCACGTGGCCGACCAGCGAGCGCGATTCCGGACTGACGAGCAGATCCTCCCCAAACGGAACGACCAGCCCCATGGCCTGCGCGCCCCACGAGAACGAGGCGAAGGCCCGCGCCGTGCGTTGCACGGCCAGGCGGCCGTCCGGAAACAGCTGACGCCCGGCGAGCGCAGGCATGAGGTCCTCGGCCGGCAGGGGCGGCGGGCCGTCGCCGAATTCGGCCAGCAGCGCGTAGGCGTGGGCGGGCATCTCCAGCGCCATGGCGTCGTCGGAGCTCAGCTTCGTCTCCGTCGAGAGCAGAATCGAGCCGCGCGGCGTGCGCGCCGCCATGCGCTCGAGCGTCGCCAGCGCGGCCTCCCGCAGGGAGGCGGCGCTGGCGTCGCCGTGCAGCACCGCAAGGGCGTTGTGGTGCTCGAACCAGTCGGCGTGCCGCCGCAGGCCCCAGTCCTGCCCGTTCGGATACACGACGGAGCCGTCGGGCAGCGCGAGCGCCTGCAGCGCGGCGTTGATGCCCGCGACGTTGAGACGCAGCGCGTCCGGCGGCGGCAGGCCGCCCCAGCCGTGGAACGGCACCTGCGAGGTCAGCAGGTAGGTGCAGGCCATGTAGTCGGGATGGATCCGCCGGTGGTTCTCGAGCGTGAAATCGTCGAGCAGGTTGGCGCCGGCGAGCCACTCGCGCAGCGGGCGCCCGTCGACGAGGTCGGCGCGGTCGAGGTCCGCGGGCCGGGCGAAGGCGGATACGCTCCACCGCACGGCGGCCTCCCGCCAGCGGGGGCGGCGCGGGTGGTGCGGAAACATCGCGGCGGCGAGCGCCGGGGCCTGGGAGTTCCACGCGTTTTCCTCCGCCTTGGAATCGTCGCGGAGCTGGGCCGGGGGCGGTTGGTCGACGAAGCGGTCCGCCTCGGCGGCGATCATGCGGGCGGCGAGCCGACGGTCGGCTTCGGACAACTCGTCCCAGCACAGCCACGCCGCTTCGCCGGCGAGCCCGGCCCAGTAGGCCGATTGCCACTGGCGCTGCCACGGGCGGCCGTCCGCGCCGTACGAGCGCACGAGCCCGCGCACAACGTCGGCGGCGCGGCGGCGGAGCAGGCCGGGCGCAAGGTCCGCCGGATAAACGTCCGCGGGCACGAGCGCCGCGACCAACGCGAGGCCCTTGGCCGTGTGGGCGCTCGGCCGGATCCCATGTTCGCCCGAGGGAGCGCGGCCCGCCGGGACGGGCAAGGCGGCGGTGTCCGGCGTCGGCCCCGTTTGCAGCCGTTCGAGGAGGGCGCCGGCCTGTTGCAGCAGCAACGGTTCGAGCCGGCGCATCAGCGCCGTGCGGTGGTGGCGGGGAGGCACGGCGGCGCTCGTCCGGAAATCGCCGGCGGTGTCCGCGCGCACCGGATCGCCCCGCGGATCCGCGGGACCCACCGCGAGGGCGCCGGTCGGACCGTCCTCGACCACGGCCAGCCCCGAACCGGCGAGCAACTCGCGCACGGCGGCGAGCGGCGCGTAGGCGCCGCGCAGCGGCCGCGTGCGCAGGTCTCGGACCGAGTCCGTGGAAAACAGAATTTCCCGCCCGGAAATGCGCGCGACCTCGCGCAGGGCGGGCGCGGCTTCGCCGGCGGGCAGATCGAAGGTCCGGAGTTCGCCCGGGGCGGGGGCGGCCCCGCCGGACGCGAACGTCCCGCCCAGGACCAACCGCGCGACCGCGCGCCAAACGCGCCACGGCGGCAGTCGCCGCGGCACGGATCCGGACGGCGGGGCGGGGGGCATGGACATTACGACGAAGGAGGCTGCGGATTCCGCCATGCCGCGCGCGCGGTCCGGAAGTTTTCCGGGCGCAGGCTTGTTTTCGTTTGCCGCGCGGTGCTAAGTCCGCCGCACGCCGATGCCGCCGCCCGATGCCGAACGCGCCCGCTGGTTTGCCGAGGAGGTGCAGCCCCATGCGGCCGGGCTGAGGTCCTACCTCGCGCGGCAATTCCCGGGCCTCGGCGAGACCGACGATCTGGTGCAGGAAGCCCTGATGCGCGTGCTGCGGGCGCACGAAGCCGGGCCGGTCGCGGCGCCGCGGGCGCTGCTGTTCGCGGCGGCGCGCAATCTCGCGCTCGATCTGCTCCGCCGCCGGCAGGTGGTCTCGTTCGAGCCGATTACGGAAGTTTCCGATCCGTCCGTCTTCCTAGGCAACGATGCCGTTTCCGAAACTGTCAGCCGCAAAGAGGAGTTCGCGCTCTTGACCGAGGCTATCCAGTCCCTGCCGGACCGTTGCCGCCAGGTGTTCACGCTGCGCGTGGCCTACGGCTTGTCCCAGCGCGAAATTGCCGCGCGGCTCGGGATTTCCGAAAACACGGTGGAGAAACAGATGGGCAAGGGATTCCGGCGCTGCAGCGAATTCCTGGCCCGGCACGGCCTGCCCTGACAGGGCCGGTCCCGCACGATGGCGACGCCCCCTGCTTCTTCCGGTGAGCCGGCCGATCCGGCCGTGGCCGCGGCCGCCGACTGGCTCGCGCGGCGGGACCGCGGCCTCACGGCGGCGGAACAGGACGACTATCTGCAGTGGCTCGCGAGCGATCCGCGGCATCCGGCGCTGATGGCGCGGCAGGAGGCGACCTTCGCGCTCATGAGCCGCCTGTCGCGCTGGCAACCGGGCGGCGGCGGCGAGCCGAATCCGGACTTGTTCGCGCCCGGGCCGGTGCGGGCGCGGTGGATGCGGTTGGCGCCGTGGGCGGCGGCGGCCGCGCTCGCGGTCCTGGCCGGCGGTTATTTTTTCCGCTCCGCCCCGGTCTCCCGGCCGGCGGCGCCGGCCCCGGCCGAGGCCGCGCTCGCGACGGGCTTTCTCCGCGTCAACGAACGCCGCGCCTTGCCCGACGGCTCGCTGGTCGAGCTCAAGGACGGGAGCCGGATCGATGTGGAATTTTCGCCCGAATTCCGCCGCGTGCGGCTGCAGGGCGAGGCCCACTTCACCGTGGCCAAGGATCGGGCGCGGCCCTTCGTCGTCGAGGCCGGCGGCGTCGCGGTGCGGGCGGTCGGGACCGCGTTCAACGTCCGCCTCGATGCCGGCGCCGTTGATGTGCTTGTGACCGAAGGTCGGGTCAGCGTCGAACCTGTCGCCGTCGCGGGGGGCGGCGCGGGCGAGCCCGGGCCCGCGCCCGCGCTGGTCGAGGCGCGGCAGCGCACGGTCGTGCCGTTGGCTCCGACCGCGGCGGCGCCGGAAGTGGTATCGGTGACGCCGGAGCAGGTCCGCGAGGCGCTCGCCTGGCAGGCGCCGCGGCTGCAATTTTTCGAGACCCCGCTCGGCGAGGCCGTGGCGGAGTTCAACCGCCGCAACCCTGCCTTCTGCTTGGTGCTGCACGATGCGGAGCTGGCGCGGGTGCGCATCGGCGGGACCTTCCGCATCGACAACGTCGAAGGCTTCGTGCGCCTGCTGGAAGTCACCCTCGGCATCCGCGGCGAAGCGGCGGGCAACGGGGAAATCCTGCTGCGCCGCCTGCCGTGACCGGCACGGCCCGCGCGGCCGCCCACAAACTTTCGCGACGGGATTACGGAAACGGCGCCGTGGCTCGTCATCACCCGCAACCCCACCCGCCACCTCCCATGCGCCTTCCCGCCGCCCCCGTCTTGTCCGCCTTGCTCCTGCTTCGTTGGCTGCCCGTCGGGTGCCGGCTGGCCCTGCTCCTGCCCCTCTTGGCCGCGACCGTCCGGGCCGGCGACGCGGCGAAGCGGGCCTACGACCTGCCCGCCGGCGACGCCGCCACGACCCTGCGGCTGCTGTCCGAGGCGTCGCGGCGCGAGATCCTGTTTGCGGCGGACGTCGTGCGCGGCGTCGCCACCAACGCGGTCCGGGGCGAGTACACCGCGCTCGAGGCCGGGGAGCGTTTGCTCGCCGGCACAGAGCTGGCGGTGCTGCAGGACGACCGGACCGGCGCGCTTGCCGTCCGGCGCCGGGAAACGGCCGCGGGTTCGACCGCGGCGGCGGCGGGCCGCACCGGCGATGCCTCGGTCCAGGGGCGCGTCGTGAATCCGGCGACCGGGGCGGCGCTCGAGGGCGTGACCGTGCAGGTGGCCGGCACCGACCGCACCGTCCTCACCGAACGCGACGGCACCTTTTCGATTCCGCGGCTGGCGCCCGGCACCATCGTCCTCCGCGCCACTTACCCGGGCCTCGACGCCGGCACCCAGACCGCGGAGCTCAAGCCCGGGGCCAACGTGCTGCCCGACCTCAAGCTGACCTCCGACATCTACGCCATGGAGGCCTTCGCCGTCTCCGCCATGCGCGAGGGCAACGCGGCCGCGATCGTGCGCCAGGAAAACGCGCTCACGATCACCAACTCGGTCTCGACCGACGCCTACGGCAACGTGGCCAAGGGCGACATGGGCTCCTTTCTCCAGCGCATGCCCGGCATCGTCGGCGAATACGGCGGCTCGGCGGTCGACGCGATCTCGGTGCGCGGCCTCTCGCCGGAATTCACCACGGTCACGATGGACGGCACGCGTTTCGCCGCGGCCAATCCCGATTCGCGCACCCAGGTCGTGAGCGGCCTCGCCTCCGGCTCGATCGAGAGCGTCGAGGTCGTGAAGACCCCGACCGCCGACATGGACGCCGAATCCCTCGGCGGCGTCGTGAACCTGCGCACGCGCAGCGGCTTCGACCGCAGCGGCCGCGCGATCATCTTCAACGCCGCCGGCGCCTACAACGAGACGATGGGCCGCCACCTCGATCCGTCCGGCGGCGGCCGCCGGTTCTTTCCCCACTTCTCGCTCGATTACTCCGACGTCGTCCTGCTTTGGGGCCGGAAGCTCGGCATCTCGCTCACCGGCGCGTATCAGGAAGTCGGCGACGGCCTGCAGACGATCCGCGCGGCCTTCGCCGGCAACTGGGACTACGCCGGGCCCACGGTCGGCCGGCAGGTGGTCTACGCCGACCAGGAGTACCACCTGAACAAGCGGGTGAATTTCCAGGCCAAGTTCGACTACAAGCTCTCCGCCGAATCCGCGGTCACGTTCTCCGCCGGTTGGACGCGTTTCGTGAACATCATGGACCAGGTCCGGCCGCAGTACACCGACAACCTCGTCTTCGACGCCGCCAACTCCACCTCCGACTACTGGGTCTTCACGCGTTCGAGCTACCGCTCGAACCGCGACTACCGCTACACGCCGAGCGACCTGTGGAACTTCCAGCTCAGCGGCAAGACCGCGGTCGGCGCGGTCAAGTTGGACTGGGCGCTGACCTATTCGGATTCGTTCCGCCCGCTCGACCGCATGGCGGCCACGGCCCGCAGCAACAACACCTACGCGTTCACCTACGACCGCCGCCGGAGCAAGGAATTCCCGACCCTCGCGTTCTCCGGCCCGCTGGCCCCGCCGAACGACCCCTTCACCAACATGCTCTCGATCGCGCTCACCGGCACGCACGAGGACGCCTCCGACAAAATCGCGAGCGCCAAACTCGACGCCACGCGCGACTTCCCGGCGTGGCGCTTCCCGGTGAAGCTCAAGACGGGCTTCCGGATCCGGCAACAGGACCGCGACCGCGACGCCGACTCGATCACCGGCACGCTCGGCGCCGGCGACTACAGCCGCTACCGCGAGTTCGGTTTCACCCACGGCTGGCTCGACGGCCGCTATCCCGCCACCCCCATCGTCAACACGAAGGGCGTCTTCAACGATGTCGGCTTCCGCTACCAGCCCTCCGGTCTCGCGGCCCGCCCCGCCGTGCAGTTCGCCTACAATCCCGCCGCGATCACGCTGACGACGGCCAATCTGGATACGTCGGTGACGAACTCCCTGCAGAACGATTACCGCACCCGCGAGACCATCCCGGCCGGTTACGTGCAGTCCGAAGTGAAGTGGAGCCCGCGCCTGCGGATGACCGCCGGGCTGCGTTTCGAGCAGACGGTCGCGCGGATCACGTCGCGCTTCGAGAACACCCGGATCACGAATCCCGAGACCCGCTTCGGCACTTTCCGTACCGTCGAATCCGACTACGTCGATTGGTTCCCGAACCTCCAGTTCCGCTACGAGCCGATCCGGCACCTCACCTTCCGCGCCAACTACTCGACGACCATCGGCCGCCCCCGCATCGCCGATCTGGTCGGACGTTTCTCGGTCAACGACATCGGCCAGGCGGTCAGTTTCTCCAATCCGTCGCTCAAACCGCAGATCTCGCGCAATTACGACGTCAGCCTCGAGTACTACTTCAAACCCGTCGGCGTCGCCTCGATCGGCGCCTTCCGCAAGGACATCAAAAACTACGTCGCCGCGACGTCGTTCCGCATCACGGGCAACGAATTCGGCCTCGATCTCGGCGACTACGTCGGCTGGCAGGGCAACAGCCGCATCAATTCCGGCAACGGCACCGTCGAGGGCATGGAGTTCAATTACTCGCAGCAGCTCGGCTTTTTGCCCGGCGCCTTCCGCGGCTTCGGCGTCATGGGCAACTGGACCGTCCTCACCAGCGCCGGCGACTACAACGGCGTCGTGACGAACCTGCCGTTCAAGAACAACCTCACCGGCATGCGCCCGCGCTCCGGTAACGCCGGCCTGACCTACAACTACCGCCGCTGGGACCTGCGGCTGATGTGGAACTACGCCGATACCTATCTCTCCAGCCTCAACGCCGGCGATCCCTCGAGCTCCGAGTTCATCGGCCGCCGCGGCCAGTACGACTTCTTCGCCCGCTTCAAGATTTCGCGGAATCTCAACGTCTTCTTCGACGTGATCAACCTGACCGAGGAAAACCGCGGTCGCTACAACGGCCTCTACCGCGAGGACCGCCGGGCCCAGACGAACCTCTTCCCGCGTTCGATTTCCGCCGGCGTCCAGGCCCGCTTCTGAGCGCCGCCATGGTCCGACGTGCTGCCCGGCAGGCCTTCGCGGGCGCGCTGCTGCTCCTCGGCTTCGCCGCGCCGGCCGGCGCGCAGTCCGTGCCGCCCGAGCGGCCGCGCACGCGGCCGCCTTCGATGCTCACCGGCCGCGCGCAGTGGGAGAAAGGCGCCGATCTGCTCAAGCGCCTTGATGTCCCGCCCGCGCCGCCGCTGAGCCCCGAGGAAGCGCTGAAAACGTTCCGCCTCGCGCCGGGGTTCCGGCTCGAACTCGTCGCCGCGGAGCCGATGGTGCAGAATCCGGTGTCGTTCGAGTTCGATCCCGACGGCCGCATCTGGGTCGTGGAGTACCAAGGGTACATGCGCGACCTCAAGGGCTCCGGCGAAGGCGATCCGATTTGCCGCGTGGTCGTGCTCGAGGACACCGACGCCGACGGCCGCGCCGACAAGAG
The DNA here is from genome assembly GCA_027482185.1 of Opitutaceae bacterium. Classification (GTDB taxonomy): domain Bacteria; phylum Verrucomicrobiota; class Verrucomicrobiia; order Opitutales; family Opitutaceae; genus ER46. Next base: position 24,371 of record JAIXWF010000013.1, read on the forward strand.
CACGGTGTTTCTCGAAGGGCTCGTCATGCCGCGTTCGTTGACGTTCGTGAAGGGCGGCGTGCTCGTGCAGGAACCGCCGAAGGTCTGGTTCTGCGAGGACACCGACGGCGATCTGCGCTGCGACCGGCGCACGGAGGTCGGCAAACTCGGCGTCGCCGGCAATCCCCAGCACACCGGCAACGGCCTGCGCTACGGGATCGACAACTGGCTCCACAACGCCGACGCGACTTCGCGGCACCGCTGGGCCGACGGCAAACTCGTCGAGGAGCCGATGCCCAAGAGCGGCCAGTTCGGCGTGTCGTTCGACGAGACCGGCCGCTTCCTCACTTCGCACGAAAGCTCGGCGCTGCACGCCGACCTCATCCCGGGCAACTACATCGTGCGCAACCGCCACCTCGCCGCGATCGCGCAACGCGGCGGCCGCGGCTTTGCGGGCATCGACACCAACATCGCGCGCAACGCGCAGCAGATTTACCCGATCCGGGTCACGCCCGGCATCACGCTCGGCGCGATGGAACTGCGCGACGACGGCCGGCTGCGCACGTACACGATCGTCTCCGGCACCTGCTTCTACGACGGCGACCAATTCGGCCCGGAGGCGCAGGGCAACGTCTTCGTGCCCGAGTCCGGCGGCAATCTCGTCGGCCGCCTGAAACTCGCGCCTGGGCTCCGGCCCAAAGCCGAGCGTTTCTATCCCGCGGAACAGGAGTTCCTCGCTTCGACCGACGAACGCTTCCGTCCCGTCAACGCCCGCGTCGGCCCCGACGGTGCGCTCTACCTTGCCGATCTCTACCGCGGCATCATCGAGCACGTGATCTTCCTCGTGCCGTGGATCACCGACCAGGTCCGCGACCGCAAACTCGACGTCGGCCAGAACCAAGGCCGCATCTACCGCATCGTCCGCGACGACCGTCCGATCGTCCGCACGCCGCCGCAACTCTCGCGCGCCTCCGTGGCGGAACTCGTGCGCCACCTCGGCCATCCGACGGGCTGGTGGCGGCTCACCGCGCAACGCCTCTTGGTCGAGCGGCGCGATCCGGCGGCCGTGCCGTTGCTCGCCGCGCTCGTGCGCGGCGGCGAATCCGCTCTGGGCCGGTTGCATGCGCTCTGGACGCTCGACGGTCTCGGCGCCCTGGCGCCGGAATTGAAATTCGCGGCGCTGGACGATCCCGACGAGCGCGTGCGCGCCGCGGCGTTCCGGCTGGCCGAAACCGGACTCGATCCCGCGCAACGGCGGCAACTCCTCGCCCGGCTCGACCGCGCCGTGGCCGATCCGTCCGAACGCGTGCGGCTGCAGGCGACGTTGACGGCGAGCTCGTTGGCGGAGCCCGCCGCGTTGCCGGTGCTGGCCCGGCTCGCGCGCAGCGGCGACGATGCCTTGTTCCATGCGGCGGCGCTCACGGGCCTGCAGCATCGGGAATTGGAATTCCTGAAATTGCTGCTGGCGGATTCGCGGACGCGTCCGCCGGCCGGTCCGCACGAGACCGCGCTGATTGCGCTCGCGGTGCATTGCGTGCTCGAAGCCGCCGATCCCGGGCGCGCCTCCGGTCTCCTCGATGAATTGGCCGCGGCGGGCGGACCCGAGCACTGGCAACGCACGGCGTTGCTCGACGCCATCGGTCCCTTCGCCGGCAGCCTGCGCCGCTACCGCAAGCCGGTCGACCTGGCCCGCCCGCCTGCCGTGCTGTTGGGCTACGCCCGCGGCCAGGACGCCGCGCTGCGCCAACAGGCGTACCGGTTGCTCGATTTGTTCACGTGGCCCGGGGCGGGGGCGTTGGCGGGGGCGGAGACCGAGACGTTGACGCCGTTGCAAGTGAAGCGGCTCGAGGCGGGGCGCGAGGTGTACGCGCAATTCTGCGCCGCGTGCCATCAGCCCAACGGCACCGGCGCGCCGAATCTCGCGCCGCCCTTGGCCGGCAGCGATTGGGTCGCGGGCCCACCGGAGCGCCTCGTGCGCGTGGTCCTGCACGGCCTCTACGGCCCGGTGCAGGTGAACGGCCAGACGTGGAATTTGGCGATGCCCGGCCTCGGGATCGCGGGCGCGCTCGACGACGAGAAGATCGCCGCGGTGCTGAGCTACGTGCGGCGCGCTTGGGGGAATGCCGGCGGATTCGTCGCGCCGGCGCAGGTGGCCGAGGTGCGGCACGCGACCGCGGGCCGGACGCTGCCGTGGACCGCCGACGAACTCGGGGCCGTGGTTTCGTCCGGCGCCGCGGAGTCCGGGGCGCCGCCGATTGTGCCGGACGTTGCCGGGGAGTTGATGTTGCCGGCGAGCCGCGCCGCGGTGCACGCGCAGAAGCTCGGCTATCGCCCGGCGCTCGATGTGCTCGCGCCGTGGACCGTGGCCGACGACATCGCCGTCTGGCGCGTGCGGGTGCCGGCGGCCGGACGGTACGCGGTGCACGTCACGCTGGCGGCCGATGCGGAATCCGAAGGCGATTTCTATGCCGTCGAAACGGAAGGCAGTCGCACGCGCGGGGAAGTGCGCGCGACGGGCGACTACGACCATTTCCGCGAGCAACCGGCCGGCTCGCTGACTCTGCGGGCCGGGGAAAACCGCATCGTGCTCCGACCCGACGGGCCGTTGAAACGCGAGCTCGCCGACGTGCGTGGGCTGCGGTTGGTCCCGGAAGGAAAACCGTGAGTGCGACCGCCGCCGGCTCGGTTGCCGGGTTGAAACGCTGGGCCGGTGCGTGCCGCTTCGCAGTTTTGTTTGCGCTGGCGGCGGCCGGGAGCATCGGCGCGGCGGCGGAAGCGCCGCCGAAGGTCTTCATCATCGGCGGATCGACGGCGGCGACGTTTCCGCCGGAGCGCCCGGTGCGCGGGTGGGGCCAGTGGCTGCCGATTTTCTTCACTGATCCCGCGATCGTCGACAACCGCGCGCGCAGCGGCCGCAGCAGCAAGAGTTTCATCGACCAAGGACATTGGGACGGCGTCATCCGCGATCTGCGCGCGGGCGACTACCTCATCATGTGCTTCGGCACGAACGACAGCGCGAACGACCCCGCGCGTTACACCGAGCCGCGCGGCGCCTTCCGCGACAACCTGCGTCGCTTCATCCGCGAGACGCGTGCGAAGCAGGGCATTCCCGTTTTGGCCACGTCGGTGGCGCGGAGGAATTGGAACGAGCAGGGTGAATTCGTGGAGCCGCCGTCGGAGTGGGTGAAGGTGACGCGCGAGGTGGCGCGCGAGGAGAAGACGCCGTTGCTCGAGCTGCGCGGCCGCACGGTGGAACTCGAGCGCAGCCTCGGGCCGGAAGGGTCGCGTTTGCTGCACCTCTATTTGCCGCCGGGCAAATATGCGGCGTACCCGCAGGGTGCGAAGGACGACACGCACCACGGCGACTACGGGGCGGCGCGCATCGCCGAACTCGTCGCCGATGAGATCCGGCGCATTGATCTGCCGCTGGCGCGCTGGCTCAAGCCGCGGGCCGAAGTGAAACTCCCGCCGCCCGTCGACGAATTGGCCCTGCCCGGACAGAAGTAGCGGGAAGCAAGAAGCTGAAAGCCGACCGCCGACCGCCGACCGCTGATCGCTGATCGCTGATCGCTGAGAGCTGAGAGCTTAAAGCGTACAGCTTACCGCTTCCCTCACTCCAACCCCGCGATGTAAGTCCGCAGCCGCGCCAGATCCGGATCGGTCAACGCGGCTTCCTTCCAATGCGCGTCGCGTTCGATCGCGGTGCGGAGCCGGCGCTTGGCGTTCGGCAAATTGCCCAGCAGGCATTCGTAGCAGGCGAGATTGTAGTGGAGGACGGCGCAGGTTTTGCCGTGCAGCGGTTCGGCGGCGAGCAGGACGGCCTTGGCTTCCTCGATACGTTCCAATTCGCGCAGGCCGTAGGCCCAGTGGATCCAGCCGTGTTCGACCTGCGGGGCGACTTGCGTGAGGTGCTCGGAGAGTTCGGTGAGCGGCAGCCAGGCTTTGATCCCGAGGAGCAGTTCGGCGCGGGTGCCGAGGACCTCGGGGTGCTCGCGGTCGGCCGGGTCGACGGCGTCGAGCTCGAGCGCGGCCTGCGCGACCATGCCGAGCCCGAGGTAACCCGAGGCATGGCGCAGACGGCGAGCGGTGTGCGGGGAGGAAAACGGCATGGACGCAATCGGACCGTAGGGGAGGCACGGAGGTCCGTCGAGCGCCGCGGCAACTGGTGCGTAGGGGCGCGCCTCGTGCGCGCCCTTGGACCCTAGTGCGCGCCCGCGATATCCCGTTCGGGCGCGGTCAAGCCGCGCCCCTACACCGGCCCACCGGGTTGGCCGCCGGAGGCAACGGCGGTGTTCTGGCTGGCAACGCCGGACCGACGCTGCTTTCTCGTCCCTCATCAGTCCCCGTAGCTCAACTGGATAGAGCACCTGCCTTCTAAGCAGGTGGTTGTGGGTTCGATTCCCGCCGGGGACGCCATCCACGGGCGGGGAAACGCGCCACGCCGAATTTCTCCGCCGGGTATTTCCGGTTCGAGTCCCGCCGATTGCGCCGTTTTTCCCTGCGTTGATCGGGCGCCGGGAACGAATTTCCGCGATTTGAAAATCGGCGTTGACAGTGCCGGGGTCGCTGAGGACCTTCCACCTCCCTTTGTTGCAGGGTGGAGCAGCCTGGTAGCTCGTCAGGCTCATAACCTGAAGGTCGTTGGTTCAAATCCAACCCCTGCACCCAATTTGACCCCGCTTGATCCTCCGATCGAGCGGGGTTTTTGGTTTCTTGGCTCCGACGGGCGCGGACCGACCGACCGGAGGCTTGGCGTTTCGCCGGTTGGCGCAGGCGCTATCCCCCGATGCGATGCAGAGCCGACTTGATCGCCTGGAGGTAATTCGGGTGCCAGAGCTCGTGTTCGGCGTCGGGCACGACCGCGTAGGTGGTCTGGCGGTAAAAATCGCGGACCGCGGTCGCGCGGCGGTGCATCTGCTCGTCTTCCAATGCACCCACGAGCACGTCGGCCGGGATGTCGGCGTTGCCGGCGCGATAGGAGATCATCCAGCGCTGCGGTTCATCGTCGTCCTCCAGAAAGAACGGCGAGATCGAGCCCAGAATCAGGTGCCGGGCGCGCCGCGCGCCCAGATGGGCATAGAGGGCGCCGAGGGAAAATCCCATGACGACCTTGCCTGCGGTCTGCGCTTCAACCTGGGGGAAGAGCGCCGTCGATCCGAAGACCGGCTGGGCGCCCGTCCAATCGAGCCGGACGAACTCCGTCTCCCATCCGGCCGCATGAACGAAGTCGACGAAGGGCTTGAAGCGGCGCTCGGCGCCGGGCATCGGCGGGACAATGGTCAGGGTCGGCATGGAACTCGGGAGGGCGTGGGGCGGAGGATGAAGGAGCGGTCACCGATCGGCGGTCTTGGTCCGCCCGAGTGTCTCGACCTCGGGCGAATTGACAACTCGCCGGCGCGCGGGACGAACCCGTCCGCAACTCCGGGGCGATGACCGCAGCCGGTCCGCGGGTTTGGGCCCGGCGGGGTGGCGTGGGGCGCCAAGAATCGGGTTCAGGGCGCGTCGTAGACTTCAAGCAGCACGATGCCGGAGGCGGAGCCGATGCCCTCGACGTGGACCGAGTAGGCGCCCGGGGACAGCGTCGCCCGGAGCACGGCGTCGCGCGATCCGGCCGTCAGCGGGAAGGCCCCGAGCGCGCGGCCGTCGTTTTCCGTCCAGTTGTCGTTTTCCTGCAGCCGCTCCGTCCCGCGGAACAAGGTCAGCTTCGGGTCGGGGTGCGCCCCGTCCAGCAAGGCGGCGAGGCCGGGGCCGACGGCGCGGACGAGCACCGTCCGGGCGGTCGCGCCGCCGATCGCGAAGCCGCCGATCAGCGTCTGCCCGGCGTCGAGTTGGGTTCGGGCGGAGAGATTGGCGAGGGTCGGGTTGGCCGCCGTCGGCGCCGCGTCGTAGATCTCGATCAAGGCATTTCCCGTGGCGGTGATCGCGCTCTTCACCTGCGCGGTGTAGGCGCCGGCGCCGAGGCCCGCGCGAAGCACGCTGTCGCGCGAGCCGGCCGGCAGCGCGAAGGCCCCGAGCCCGCGGCCGTCTTCGCCGGTCCAATTGTCGTTGCTGCCGAGCAGGGCCGAGCCGGCGAACAACTCGAGCCGCGGGTCGGCGAGCGCTCCGCCGACGCCGAAGGCCGCGAGCTGCGGACCGATGCCGCGCACGATGACGTTTTTCGAACCTGCGCCGCCGAGCACGAACCCGGCGATCAACGTCCGGTCGCCCGTGCCGGCGAAGCTGCGCACCGACAGGTTGACCAGCCGGCCGGGCGCGGGCGGGGGCGCGACCGGCGGAGGCGGCGGAGGGGGCGGCGTGGCTGCGATCACGGCGACGTTGGAAACGGCGGTGTCGCCCGAGGCGTCCTCGCTGCGCACCCGGAAGTAGTAGGCCGAAGCCGGCGCCAGGCCGGCGATCTCCAGGGTCGTCGCCGTGCCGGCATCGCGGCCGGCGTATCCGGAGATGAAGGACGCAAAGGTCGGCTCCGCGGAAACGTCCACGCGGTAGCGCACGCTGCCTGCGACCGCGGACCACGCCGCCGTGAAGCGGCCGGAGTCCTGGGTGCCCGCCGCCGCCACCGGCGCCGCGACCCCGCCGACCACGGCGAGGGTGTGGAAGATCCCGAGGGAAACCGCGCGCGCCGGCGGCAGGCCGGCCGGGGCCAGCAGCCGCAGATCCCGGTAGGGCGGCACGGAGTTCAGGAGCGTGGTCCGGTTGCCCCAGGAGACCACCGAGCCATCCGCACGCACGGCGGCGGCGGCGGAAGAGCCGGCGAAGATCGCCTTCACCCCGGAAAGGCCGGCCGGCACGTCGAGCTGGCCGGAGATGTTGCTGCCCCAGGCGGCGACCGTGCCGTCGGCGCGCACGGCGAAACCCACGTTGTTGTGGCAGGAAACGGCCACGACCGAACTAAGTCCGGCGGGCACTTGCGCGGCGCCGTTGCCCCACGCGACCACCGTGCCGTCGCGGCGCAACGCGAGGCTGCGGTTGCCGCCGGCGGAAATCGCCACGACGCCGCTCAGGCCGGCGGGCACGTTTTGTTCGCCAAGATTGGAGCCGGTTCCCCAGGCTACGACGGTGCCGTCCTCGCGCAGGGCGAGGGCGTGGCGCGAACCGAAATCAAGCGCGCGGACGCCGCCGAGACCGGCGGGGGGACTGGCCAGACCGAAGGCGGTGTCGCCCCAAATGACGACGGAGCCGTCGCGCCGCACCGCGCCGCTGAGGTACTGGCCGGCGGCGATGGCGACGACGTCGTTCAATCCGGCCGGGATGCGGTCTTCGCCGCGGATGAAGGTCCAGCTGCCGGTCCAGAGCGTGCCATCGCGCCGCAGAGCGAGGGAGTGGAAGTCGCCGGCGGCCACGGCAACGACATCGGGCACCGCCGCCGCGACGCCCAGCAGGCCGTAACTCTGGAGGCCGCCCCAGCCGGCGAGTTCCGTCCGCAGCGGGCGGGTGAGAGTGACTTCGACGTCGAGATATTGCTGCGGGGCGGTGCCGCCGCGACCGACGATCCGCAGGCGCACGCCGCCGGTCGGATCGTCGAGGACCGTGCCCGGCTCGAGCGCGACGGCGGTGCCGTCGGTGTGCGGGGCCGCGAGGTCGAGGAGCGCCGGGTTGTTGGTGTCGTTGACGCACCAATGGACGTAGGCGCCGGCGTCGAGGTTGGAATTGCCGGGGATGCCGGCGCGATAGGAAATCCAGTAGGAACGGAAGCCGTCGCGCGGCACCCGCAGCGCCAGGGTGCCGGCGCGGAGGGCCCCGGCGTCGTCGAAACGATGGACGCGGTAGGTTCCGGTCGAAGTCACCGTGCGGAGCGCGGTCTCGGGCAGCCAGCCCATGAGCCATTTCTGGAACGGGCCGAAGTCATGCTCGGCCGTGCTGCCGCCGCCCATGAGGTCGTAGCGGTCGCCGTAGATGTCGAGGGTGCCGGCGGCGGCGACCGGGTCGTTGCCCGCGACGCGCCAGAGACTGGAGTGGACGCCGCCGTAGGTGTGGCCGAGTTCGTGCGCGACGATGGCGAAGGAGAAGGCGCCGTTGATCTGGACGCGGCGGCCGGAGATGTCGGCCACGCCGCCCCAGTTGAACTTAGAACCGGCGATCGCCTCGGGGCCGATGGAGGGCGTGGCCACGACGATGCGGTCGAAGTTGGCGGCGACGTAGTCGGCCTGGGCGGCGGCGAGGGCATCGGCGTGCAGTTCGGGAAACAAGGTGCCGCGGACATCGTTTTCGCCGGTGCCGGTGGCATAGGCCTGGGCGGTACGCGGCAGACGGTAAACGCGACTGCTGACCGTGGTGACGAAGGTGGTTTGGCCGTAGCTGGCGCGTTCGAAGAACGGCTTCACTTCCTGGTCCATCATGGCCTGTGCGGCCGCGGCGGATACGCTTTCGCCGCTCCGGTCGGAGAAATCGGCGCGCAGCACGAGGATCCGTTTCGTCCCGAGGTAGTGGCCGGGGTCCGGGTCCGTGGCGGCGGCGGTCGCGGGAGCGTCGGCCGGGCCGGGCGACCGGGCGAGGGCGGCCTTGGGCGGGAAGGGAAAACGCGGGTCGCAACCGCAGCCGGGAAACGGCAACGGCAGACCGGGGCCGGCGCGCGCGGACCACGCGGCGAGGCCAAGGAGCAGGGCACACCTCAGGGGACGAAGTTGCATCGGGGGGCGGGATGCGGAGCGGGGCAGGGGTAGCCCCGACCCGGACGGTGTGGCGGAATACGCGGCCGGAAGCCATCCCGGGAACGGAAAATCTGCGGCATCGGCCGCCGCCGGCGGTTGCAGCCTTGCCTCGGGCCGGCGGTTGTCGGCTCATCGGGTGCGGCGACCGGCGGCCCGGCCGGTTGGCGCGCCATCGGTCCGGGCAAACCGCGTCCTTCGATTTTCCATGATCCTGCGCCTGCTGCCTCTCCTGATGATCGTTGTCGGCGCGCTCCGGGCCGCGCCGCCGAACCTCGTCGTCATTCTCGCCGACGACATGGGCTGGTCCGATCTCGGGTGCTACGGGGGCGAGATCGAGACGCCGCACCTCGACGCGCTGGCGCGCGGCGGCCTGCGGTTCACGCAATTCTACAACGCGGCCCGCTGTTGCCCGACGCGCGCGGCGCTGCTCACCGGAATCTATCCCCATCAGGCGGGCATCGGCGACATGGTCTCGGACGACGGACTCCCGGGCTACCGCGGTTTTCTCAACGACCGGACCGTCACGCTGGCCGAGGCGCTGCGGCCCGCGGGGTATACGACGCTGATGGCGGGCAAGTGGCACGTCGGCTCCGCGCCCGGGCGCTGGCCGCTCGACCGCGGGTTCGACCGTTTCTGGGGCACGCCGGTGGGCGGCGGGGTGTATTTCGCCGAGACGCTCGCGCAGCGGCCGGAGATGTTTTTCGTCGCCGGCGCCGAACGCGTGGCGCCGCCGGCGGATATGTACGTGACGGATACGTTCACCGACCGCGCCCTGGAGTTTGTCGACGAGGCCGTCGCGCGCGCGGGAAAACCCTTCTTCCTCTACCTCGCGCACATCGCGCCGCATTGGCCGCTGCAGGCGCGGCCGGCCGACATCGCGAAGTACGCCGGCCGCTACGACGTCGGCTGGGACGAAGTGCGCGCGCGGCGGTTCGCCAGGCAGAAAACAATGGGGCTGGTCGCGGCCGATGCCGTGCTCAGTCCGCGGCCCGCGGAAGCGAAACCGTGGGCCGAGCTTCCGGCGGAGCGCCGGCGCGAACTCGCGCACCGCATGGAAATCTACGCGGCGCAGATCGACCGGCTCGACCAATCGGTCGGGCGCGTGGTCGCGCACCTGAAGGCGCGGGGGGTATTTGAAAACACGCTGATTTTGTTCCTGTCCGACAACGGCAGCTCCGCCGAGGGCGGCCCGGGCGGTTTCAGCCGCGGGGTCGCGGGAGCGCCGCTCGGGACCGGGCGTTCCTACGCGAGCGCGGGGCTGGAATGGGCGAACGCCGCGAACACGCCCTTTGCCCGCTACAAGATGGCGACGCACGAGGGCGGGATCGCCACGCCGTTCATCGCGCATTGGCCGGCCGGGATCGCGGCGCGCGGGGAGCTGCGGCATACGCCCGGCCACATCGTGGACATGCTGCCGACGCTGCTGGCCGCGGCGGGCGCGACGTATCCGAAACAACGTGACGGCCGGGAAACGCTGCGGCCCGAAGGCCGCGATTTGCTGCCGGTGTTCGCGGGCGGGGCGGTGGCGCGCGACGCCCTGTACTGGGAGCACGAGGGCAACAAAGCCGTGCGGGTCGGCGACTGGAAGGCGGTGACGCGCGGACGCGAGCCGTGGGCGCTTTTCAACCTGGCGACGGACCGCACCGAGACCCGCGACCTCGCGGCGGCGGAACCGGTCCGGACGCGCGAGTTGGCGGCGCTCTGGGAGGTCTGGGCCGGGCGGTCCGGGGTGGTGGAGCGGGACGAATTGGTCCGGCACCGCCGCAGCCGCGCCGGGAACAAACAGCCCTGAGCGGCCGCGGCGCGGACTTGCGCGGGTTTCGGGGACGGGCAAAACGGACGGCGTCGTGATGCGAGCGATTTTCCTGTGCGCTGCCCTGCTGGTGCTGTCCTGGGCGCGCGCCCAAACCCCGCAGGGCGTTTTTGTGGGCAAGATCAACGGCTACCGGCAGACCGGGGAGACCACCTTGGTGCCGGCCGAATCGGTTTTTGCCGTCCAGGTGCTTTTCAACGGCCGGCCGCCGGCGGGCACGGCGGTGGTCCTGCGCACGCCGGGCGGCACCAACGTCGCTTTGACGAGGGCCGAGGACGGCAGCTACACGCTCGAGCGCGCGTTCGCGACGCGGGCGGAATTGGACGCGGCGTTTCCCGAAGGGGCCTACGCGGTCGTGGTCGACGCGCGCCCCCCGGTGCCGGTGCAAGTGACCGCGGCGCCCGACGTCGCGCCCGCGCGGATCACCGGTTTCGACGCTTTGCAGGCGTTGCCGGATCCGGACGTGACGGTGCGGTGGACCGCGATTCCGGGCGTGCGGCCGGACGACGTGCTTTCGCTCGCGCTCGCCGAGGAGAACGGCGCCGGGATCTACGATTCCGGAGACTCGCTTTCGCCCTTTTCGGTTTCGTTCGGCCCGATCCGGGTCCCGCCGGGGCGGCCGGTCGTCGGCGAGCTGGCCTACGTTGCCCTGCAGGTCGGCGCCGCGACCTCCGCGCCGGTCGTCGCGATCGGGCGCGGCTTTGTGCTGCGGTTTCCGCTGCGCGTCGTCCCGCCGGCGCCGACGATCGAGGTCGCTCCCCGTCCGGTCCTGGCGCAGGTCGGGGCGAACGCCATGCTGTGGGTGCAGGCCCGGGGATTCGAACTCGCGTATCAATGGTTCCGTGACGGCGTCGCGATTCCGGGGGCGACCGGCCCGACGCTCGAGTTTGCGGGCGTGCGACCGGCGGATTCCGGGCGCTACGCGGTGCGCGTGGGCAATCCGTCCGGCGCGACGACCAGCCCGGCGGTGCCGTTGGCCGTTGCGCCCGCGCTGCGGACGGAGACTTTCGCCGGGACCCCGCGGGTCGCGGGCAGCGCGGACGGTGCGCGGGCCGCGGCGCTGTTCCGCGATCCGCGCGGGTTGGCGTTCGACGCAGCGGGCCGGTTGTGGGTGGCCGACAGCGGCAATGCCACGATCCGGCGCATTGCGCCCGACGGCACGGTGACGACCGTCGCCGGGGCGGCCGAGCAGCGCGGCTGGGTCGACGGCGCGGGGCCGGCGGCGCGTTTCCGCTCCCCGGCCGGGATCGCCGTCGACCGCGCCGGCAACGCATATGTGGCGGACAGCGGCGACCACGTGATCCGGAAGATCTCCCCTGCCGGCACGGTTTCCACGCTGGCCGGGGCGGCGGGACAGCCGGGGCAGGCCGACGGCGCCGGGGCCGCCGCGCGCTTCAACCAGCCGGTCGGCATCGCGGTTGATGCCGCCGGCGTCGTATATGTCGCGGACTTTTTCAGCCATGCCCTGCGCCGGATCGCGCCGGACGGCATGGTGACGACGTTCGCGGGGCGGCTGGGTGCACCGGGCTTCGTCGACGGCACGGGCGGGTCTGCGCGCTTCAATTTTCCGTGGGGCCTCGCGCTTGATCCCGCCGGCAACGTCGTGGTGGCCGACAGGGGCAACGATGCCTTGCGGCGGGTCGGCCCGGGGGGCGAGGTGGCGACGATCGGATACGCCGGGGCGGTGCGCGGCCCCCAGGCCGTCGCGGTGGATGCGCAAGGCACGATGTGGGTGGCGGCGGGTCAGACGCTGTGGCGGATCACGCCGGAGGGGGCCGCGGCGGCGGTGGCGGGGACCGAGTATCTCGGCGGTTTTGTGCCCGGCCTCGGGTTCCAGGCGTACCTGGGGAATCCGCTCGGAGTCGCAATCGATCCCTCGGGCGGCGTGATCTTCAGCAACTCCACGTCCGAGGTGCTGGGCCGGGGCGTGCTGGTCCCCGGCAGCGGCGATCCGTTGATCGGGTTGGAAACGGCGCCGCGGCCGGCGACCATCGCGGCGCGCAGTTCGGTGGTGTTCGACGCGGTGGCGAATGGGCCGGAGCTTTTCTACCAATGGCTGCGCAATGGCCGGGCGATTCCCGGGGCAACCAAACCGACGTTGCTGTTGCGCAATCTCGCGGGCGGGGCCGACGACACGTACGCGTTGCTGATCGGGAACGCCGCCGGCGCGTTGCGGACTCAGACCGTCGGATACCGGTTCGCGAGTCCGGGGGCATCGTCGCGTCTCGCCAATCTCTCGGTCCGGTCGGCGGCCGGTGCCGGCGCGCAGACGCTCATTGTCGGATTCACGGTCGAAGGCGCGGCGGGAACCTTGCCGGTGTTGGGCCGCGCGGTGGGGCCGGGGCTCGCGCCGTTCGGCGTGACCGGCACGGCCGACGATCCCCGGCTGACACTTTTCCGGAATGCGGCGCAGGTCGGTTTCAACGACGACTGGGGGGCGAACGCGGCGGCGCTTGCCCCCGCGTTCGCGGCGGTCGGGGCCTTCGCCCTGCCGGCGGGCGCGCGGGACTCGGCGCTGCGGGAGGAGTTGGCCGCGGGTTCGTACACCTTGCAGGTCACCAATGCCTCGGGCGATCCGGGTCTGGTGCTCGCGGAACTGTACGACGCGACCGCGGCCGCGAGCACCGGGGCGCCGCGTCTGGTCAACGTTTCCGCCCGCACCAACGTCGGCCGCGGCGGCGACGTGCTGATCGCGGGCTTCGCGATCGGGGGCACGGTGGACCGCACCGTCCTGATCCGCGGCATCGGGCCGGAGTTGGCGAGCTTCGGGGTGCAGGGCGTGCTGGCGAATCCCCGGCTCGAACTGTTTTCCGGTCCGAGGCGTTTGGCGGCGAACGACGACTGGCAAAACAGCGCCGAGGTATTCGCGTTGTTTTCCTCGGTCGGTGCCTTCGGGCTCGGCCAATCTTCCCGCGATGCGATGCTGCTGCTCACGCTGCCGCCGGGCGTCTATTCGGCGCAGGTGTCGGGCGAGGGTGGGACGACGGGCAACGCGTTGGTCGAAATCTACGAGGTGCCGTAGCGGGGGCCAGGCGGGCGGAGCCGGCAACCAACGCTCCGATCACGGCCGGGTGCGGAGAGAACGGGACGTTTCCGCTTCCGCTGGAATCCGGCCGTTGCGAGTTCAAAGTTGGAAGTTGAGAGATCGATCCGCCGAGCCGCGGAAAACACCGCCGAAGGCAGCAGTCCGAAGAACCGAACGGTTTGCGCACGACTCTCAGCCAAGCTCTCTCAACTGCATCGGTTCGCCTCACCGGCGCTTGCCGGCCAGTCGTTCCAGGAGGGCGAGGCCGGGTTCGGCGATGATGACTCCGGGGGCCGGGGCGGACAGCCCGGCGGCGAGCCAATGGGCCACGGCTTGCGCGGCTTCGCGCGAACGGACCGCTTCCGCGAGGGGCCGGCGCGGGCGCACGGCCGAGCCGGGCGAGGGTGGGCCGGCGAGAATGATCCGGTAGTACTGCGCCAGGCTCGAACCGCCGAGCGTTGTGATTTCGAAACGCGCCACGTCCGCGCGCGGGATGCGTTCGATGCGGCCGTCTTTCCCTTGCAGGCAGACGGCGTCGGGTTCCGCCCAGATGCCCGCGGGCCCGCGCAAGGTCCGCCCTATTTCCCGCGCGCCGCACAGGTTGAAGTAGAGGGCGAAGAGCGCGGCGGCCAGCGCGAGGTAATATCCCACCAGCGGCAGGAGGAGCAGGACCACGATGCCGCAGCCGAACAGAAAATTTAGCACCAAAATGCCCAAGATGCGCAGCCCGACCACCTGCGAAGCGGCGGCAGGGTCGAAACGCACCGCTTCGCCGCCGGCCGCCCCGGGCTGGTCGACAAGCCGCAGATTGCCCGCGGCGAAGATGGACAGACGCTCGTAGCGGTCGCGTGCCACCGGCTCGCTCGGCACCGCGATCTGCGCCGCGAGGTCCGCGATCCGCGGGGGCTCCGCAGGCGGCAGGGGAGGCGGAAGTACGGCCGCGCCGGCATGGGCCGAATCGTCGGCCGGATCGGCGGCCGCGACCCGGAACACCGGCACGAGGAACGTCAGCGCGACGTCGCCGCGGGCGGTCGCCAACTCCACGTGCAGCTGCCATTCGTGGCTCGGCGTTTCGAGCGTGGGCTCGTCGGGTTCGGACGGCGGTCCGGCCGGCAGCGGCACGGTGAAATAGGCTTGCTGGCCGCGGCCCGCCGTTTGCCAGCCGGCGACGGGCAGAATCCGCGAGTTCGTCACGCCGACCTGCGCGCTTTCCTCCCGTTCCCGGTCGTGGCCGTTTTCGTCGTTGTAGATATAGCGTCTGCGCCGCAGGCAGAACACCGAGACGCGGCCTTCGCCCGTGATGCGGAACTCGGCCGGCACGTCGATCCGGCCGGACAACGCGCCGCCGAGCGGAATCGGCAGGTCGGCGGGGACGAAGCGCGCGCGATAGAGGGTGTTGGTTCGGACGGAGGAGGTGGCGCCGTGGCGCCGGAGCAGGACGGAGGCGGTCCCGAAGACGAGGGCGCCGAAGAGCGACGCCAGGTTCACGACCAGCGCCTCGAGCGGATGGGTGCGTTCGAGCAGCGCGAAAATGAGGCCGCCGAGAAACTTCAGCGCATTCAGGGCGGCCAAGACCACGCAGACAATCCAGACAACCCTGAGCAGCGAATGCCGCGAGCCGGTGTCGCGCGGCGGGATGCCTTCCGGCAGCGTCCACTCGGCCCGCCATTTCCAAGGCTCCTGCGGATGCTTCCGTCGTCCTGCGTCGACCAACGAAGTCGGGCGTTTGCGATCGTAAGGCGTCATGACGCGGATCGTCGGAAGCGTCGCGGACGTTTCGGCGCGAGTGCGCCGGCGGCAAGGCAATTGGCGGGCGGGCCGCGAGGACGCGGCCCAAGGTGGATTGCGGATTGCGAATTGCGGATTTCGAATTGCGGAGTGCGGATAGGGATATCGGCGCGGCGGAATTGGTGAAACGGTGGAATTTTCCGCGGCAGCAAGATCGCGGGCCAGATTGGAAACGAGGCAGTCGGCGCGGGGCGGTTCCGTTTTCCGAATGCCGTGGCGCCAAGGTCGCGGGGGTGGTCGTCCGGTTTCTTCCCGGTATGGGCTCCCTTCGATCCGGTTCCGTTCCGCAAACGTGCCGGCGTCCGTTTCGCGGTGGAAAATTCGTCCGGTTTTCGCGGGCGAAAACGCGGGTGGCGGCTCGACTCGGGCGGCGGGAACGTCGGAATCCGGCGCGCATGCACTCGTGGAAAACATCGTTGGGCCGGCTGCGGATCGTCGGGCTGTGGGAAGGCTGGTCCTTTTTGCTGCTGCTCGGCGTCGCGATGCCGCTGAAGTATTTCGCCGACTGGCCGCTCGGCGTGCGCGTCGTCGGCATGGCCCACGGCGTCCTCTTCATGGCGTACGTGCTCGCGGCGATCCACGCCGCCCTCGACCGCGATTGGCCGTGGAAGCGCACGGCCATCGTGCTCGCCGCCAGCCTGCTGCCCGCGGGACCGTTTGTGCTGGATGCGAAGCTGCTGAAGAAGGAACAGGAGTTGAGCGTTGAGAGCTGAGAGTTGAGAGAGCTGTCAGCTGACGGCTGATCGCTGAAAGCTGAACGCCGACCGCTTCCTTTCCGGCGTTGCGCGGGGGCGGCGGGTGGATTGGGTCGGGGCGTTCGTTCCGCCCCTTTTGTTTTCCGCCATGACGACCTCCGCCCCGATTTCCCCTGCGACGTACCGTTCGTACCGCGATCTGCCGCCGGTGGCGGGGTTGTGCTCCATGCCGCAGGCGGCGGGGCCCGGGCTCGGGGTCGACGCGTGCGTTGCGCGCCTGAAGCGGCTGCACTACGCTTTCAAGCGCCTGCACGAAATCTGGATCGCGCGACTGACGGCCGAGCCGGTGTACGAACTGAAAATGGCCTTCAGCCTGCACGCGTACTACGCGGCGGAGCACACGGCGGCGCTGCGCAAACGCGTCGGCGAAATGCGCGAGCCGCCCCTCGGACTCGATGTCGTGCCCGACCGCGCGCTCGAGGTGCTGTTCGACGAGATCCTCGCGGCGCCCGCGACCGAGAGCCTGCTGCTCGGCGTGTACGATGTCGCGGTGCCGGCGCTCGCGGAGGCGTTGGAACGTTACCGGCGGGAAACGAATCCCCTGGCCGACAGCCCGAGTGTGCGCGTGTGCCGGTTTGCCGCGCTCGAGGTCGGCGACATGGCGGCGTACGGCACGCAGGCGCTCGCCGCGTACGCGACGCCGGCGGTGCGCGCGGCGCATGCGGCGTGGCGCGCGCGGCTCGCGGCGTTGCTGGCGGCGGCGGGCGGGCTCGACGGCACGGCGCCGGTCGTGCCGTGGCCGGCAGGGCAGGCGTTGGCGGCGGCGCCTTACGTGTACGACCCGAAGCCGCGGCGCGACGAACGTTTCCCCGATCCGTACAACATGGGGGTGCACGCGGAAGTGTTTCTCTACGACGAGACCTTCGCGCCGGCGGACAAGGTGCTCATGATGCTCTACAAGCGCCTGCGCGAAATCGACGTGCCGGAGATGATGGCGTCGATTCTGCGCGAAACGCCGGGCAAGCCGTGGGCTTACTCCCTGGACATGACGCGCCAGCTCTGGGACGAGGCGCGCCATGCGATGCTCGGCGAAGTGGGTTTCGTGCGGCTCGGGATCGATTGGGCGAAACTCGTGCGCGTGAATTTCACGTGGTCGCTCGCGCTCAACACGCAGCTCGGGCCGCGCGAGCGCCACGCCGTGCTCTATTTCATCGAGCAGGGCCTGATGCCGAAGACGGGCAAACGCTACGAATGGGAAGTCGGCGTGGCGTCGGGCGATCCGTTCGCCGCGCTTTGCCAGGACTTCGATTGGGCGGACGAAGTGCTGCACGCGCGGATCGGCCGCGATTGGTACGTCAGCACCTGTGCGAGCGTGAAGGAGGCGATCGAGTACGGGGACGCGAATTGGTCCAAGGTGCTGATCGATTGGAACGCGTACGTGGCGCAGGGCCTGACGCGCCACGAGAATTGGTGGCCGGAGCTGTACCGCGCGGCGTGCGCGTTGCGCGGCACGACGCCGGATCCGAAAACTTTGGCGTACGCGACGAGCTACGCGGCGGCGCGCGCGGACTTGAAAGATCTGGCCTCGGGATAAAACCGGAGTGCGGAAACCGGAGACCGGAGACTGCGAATTGCGGAGTGCGGGATGCGGATTGCCGGCGTGCCCCGATCGCTGACGGCTGAAAGCTGTCGGCTCGCCTTAGCGGCTTTCCGGTTTCCGGTCTCCGAATTCCGGTCTTATAGAGGCGGCCGCGAAGCGGTAGGTCGTGTTGAAGATGAGCTCGATGCGGGCGGAGACGAAGACGCGGACCTTGAGTTTGCCGGAGAAGGCGTCGGCGGGGGCGGCGCGGCCTTCGAGGCGGTGGACGGCGCCGTCGGAGCGCAGCGCGCGGCCCGTGAACTCGACCGTCTCTCCGGCGGCGAGGCGCGCGAGCTGGGCGTCGGAGAAGTCGATCGCGAGCCGGCCGGCCTCGTTGTAGAAGAAATAGGGAAACACCTTCGCGGTGTAGGCGGAGGCGTAGGTGCCGCCCTCGCGCACGAAGGCGGGCATCGCGAGGCTCACGGTGCCGATGTAGATCGAGGTCTTGGCGGGGGCGACGTCGACGCGGGCGTAGTCGGGCGCGGGGGCTGGCGCGGCGGCGGCGGGCGCAGGCTCCGCGGCCCGGACTAGTCCGGCCGTCACGGCGAGGACGAAGGCGAGGACGGCGGCGCGCGGCATGGCGGGGACGATGGGAGGCGCGGCGGGAGCGGCAAGCGCGGAGCCGGCGGGGCATCTTTCGCGTTGCGCGGCCGGGCGGCGGACCGTGTGCTCGCCCGGATATGGCCAAGCCTTCCCACGCGACCTGGGGCGGCCGGTTTACCGCCGGACCCGCCGAGTTGATGCTGCAGTTCAGCGAGTCCGTCTCGTTCGACCGCCGGCTCGCGCCGTTCGACGTGGCGGGCAGCAAGGCGCACTCCGCGATGCTGGCGCACGTCGGCCTGATCACGAAAAAGGAGCGCGACGCGATCCACGCCGGACTCGACGCGATCCTCGCCGAGATCGAGGCGGGGAAGTTCACGTGGGAGACGAAGCTCGAGGACGTGCACATGAACATCGAGCAGGCGCTGACGAAGCGCGTGCCCGCGGCCGCGAAGCTGCACACGGCGCGCAGCCGGAACGACCAGATCGCGACGGACATGCGGCTGTTTTTCAAGCATGCCTGCGGCGTATTGCAGGAACGGATTCGCGGCGCGGAGCGGGCGCTGCTCGCGGCGGCCGAGGCCAACCGCGACGTGCTCATCCCCGGCTACACGCATTTGCAGCGGGCGCAGCCGGTGTACCTGCCGCACCACCTGTTTGCGTGGCTCGAGATGCTGGAGCGCGACCGCGCGCGGTTCGGCGACGTCGCGGCGCACGCCAACTGGTGTCCGCTCGGGTCCGGCGCGATCGCCGGCACGACGCTGCCGATCGACCGCGAGTTCACGGCCAAGGCGCTCGGGTTCGTCGACGCGAAAGGCCGGCCGCAGGTCACGCAGAACTCCATGGACACCGTGGCGGACCGCGACCTCTTCATCGAGTTTGCCTCGGCCTGCGCGCTGTTTGGCGTGCACGTTTCCCGGATCGCGGAGGATCTCATTCTGTGGATGAGCTCCGAGTTCAAATTCGTGGAGCTGCCGGACGCGTTCTGCACGGGCTCGTCGCTGATGCCGCAGAAGAAAAATCCGGATTCCTGCGAATTGCTCCGCGGCAAGTCGGCGCGGCTGCAGGGCAATTTGCACACCTTGCTGACGCTGGCGAAGGGCCTGCCGCTGACCTACAACCGCGACCTGCAGGAGGACAAACCGCCGGTGTTCGACAGTTTCGACCAGACGGCGATCTGCGCCGACGTGCTGGCGGGCACTCTCGCGGGCATGACGGTGAACCGCGCGCGCTGCGCGGCGGCGGTGGCGGATCCGGCGCTGCTGGCGACGGACGTCGCGGATTACTTGGTGTTGCAGGGCGTGGCTTTCCGCGACGCGCACCACGCGGTGGGCGCGGTCGTGCGGCTCGCGGAAACGAAGGGCGTCGGCCTCAACGAACTCACGGTGGCCGACGTGCAGGGCGTGCACCCGGCGTTCAAGGC
This sequence comes from Opitutaceae bacterium, assembly GCA_027482185.1. GTDB lineage: Bacteria > Verrucomicrobiota > Verrucomicrobiia > Opitutales > Opitutaceae > ER46. The sequence goes on from JAIXWF010000013.1 coordinate 43,921, forward strand.
GGACTGGGCCGAGATCTTCGACCTGAAACGGGCGCTGGCGAAACGCGAAGGCACGGGCATGCCCGGGCCGAAACAGGTCGCGCGGCAATTCGCGCGGTGGAAGAAACTGCTGCGGTAAGCCTATCGATCCGGGGGACAGGACGGACAGGATTGAGATTGGCGGATTGACCGGAAGAAGGAGCCGGGAGGGCGGAGCGGCGCTGATTTCAGACGGGACAGGAGGGACAGGATGGGCGGAGACAGGATGAACCGGACTCGTTGTCGGGCGCGCGTCGGCGCTTTCTTCCTGTCAATCCGGTCTCCGACCGTCCTGTCCGTCCTGGCCAAGGAATTGATCCGGGCCTTGGCATCGAACCTGCCTTGAGGCGGGCGGGGTTCGTCCTGTCCAAGGGCGGAGTTGTCCCGCTAGCCTGCCATTCCCGCCGCGTGCGTTTTTCCCTTTTTCCGACCGCCAAATCCGATCCCGAGCTCGCGCCGTTCCGGCCGGGGCTGGTGTTCGCGTTTTTCAACGCGCTCACCTGGCAGATCGCGATCGGCACGCCGATGGTGCTGTTCGCGGAGCAACTGGGCGCGACGCCGTTCCAGACGGCGCTGGCGTACTCGTTCGTGTTCGTGCTGACGCCGCTGCAGATAGTGTCGACGGCGCTGTTGCCGCGTTTCGGTTTCAAGGGGCTGATGCTGGGTGGTTGGCGGACGCGGAGCATCTTCCTCGCGGTGCCGCCGGGGCTGTCGCTGCTGATGATGACGGGTTCGCCGGAGCGGCCGTGGATGATCCAGGCGCTGATCTGGAGCGTGTTTCTCTTCTGTGTGTTCCGGTCGATCGGCGTGGCGTCGGGGGCGTCGTGGTTCTACGCGATTCTGCCGGAAGGCGTGCGCGGCCGGTATTTTTCGAGCGACCAGTTCGTGTCGGCGGTGGCGGGCGTGGCGACGCTGCTGGCGAGCGCGGCGCTCTTCGCCTTTCTGCCGGTCTATCCCGCGCTGCTGGCGCAGTACGCCATCGCGCTGGCGGGGTCGCTGATCAGCTACTATTCGCTCAAGCGGCTGCCGGACGCGCCGCGGCCGGAGTCGATCAACCTCGGATCCGTGCTGCGCGACACGCCGCGGCTGCTGTTCCGGCCCTCGCATTTCCGCAGCTATGTGTGGCTGGCGGTGGCCTGCGCGGTGCTGTCGACGCCGATCCCGCCCTTCGCGGCGTATTTCCTCAAGGCCGGGCCGCGGCTTTCGAGCGGGCAGATCATGCTCTTCGAGGTGCTGCGCTACCTCGGCGTGATGACCGGGGCCTGGCTGATCCGCCGGCACATCGACCGCGTCGGCGCGAAACCCTTCTTCCAGGTCGCGCTGGGGCTGTTCGCGGTCACGGCGGGCCTGTGGTGGCTGTACTTGGAAAACGGATTCGGCGGGCTGGCCCTGCTCGGCGCGGTGTACGCGCTGCTCGGGCTGGCCACGGTGACGTGGGCGATCGCGAACCTGAACTACCTGCCGCGCATCCTCGGCGCCGAGGAGCGCACCCTCGGCGTGTCGATCCACGGCGCGGTGACGGCCTTCATGGGCGGCGTGTCGCCGATGGTCTGGGGGCTGTTCCTGAAGCAGGCCGACGGCGCGTCGCGGGCGATCGACCCGGGTGTTTTCCAGATATTCTTTCTCACGGTGCTGGGCGGCGCGCTGCTGCTGGCGCCGTGGTTCGCGCAGCTGCCGGACAACCGGGACCAGAACGTGGAGCCGCTGGTGATCGGCGACGCGATTTTGCGGCCGCTGCGCGCGGCGACGGCGCTGGTCAACCTGGTGGACCCGCGGTCCATCGACCGGCGGCGGGCGCAGGCGGCGGAGCGGAAGCCGCCGCCGGCAACGAAACCGTGACGGGATCGGCGCAGGCGCGGGTTGACGCGGCCCGCGCAACGCGGCCCTACTTGTCCGACGCATGGCCAAAGTCCGCATTCTGACCGACCGGGTCGCCAACCAGATCGCCGCCGGCGAGGTGATCGAGCGGCCGGCGGCCGTGGTGAAGGAGCTGGTCGAGAACGCCCTGGACGCCGGCGCGACGCGCATCGAGGTCGAGTTCCGCCACGGCGGGCGTTCGCTGATGCGGATCGAGGACAACGGGCACGGCATGGCGCGGGACGACGCGCTGCTGGCGCTCGAGCGGCACGCGACGAGCAAGATCGAGGCGGCGGCCGACCTCGACCGGCTGGCGAGCTACGGTTTCCGCGGCGAGGCGCTGCCGTCGATCGCGAGCGTATCACGATTCCTGATGCAGACGCGCGAGGCCGGCAGCGACACGGGCACGGAGGTACTGGTGAACGGCGGCAAACTCGTGCACGTGCGCGAGTGCGGCCGGCCGGTCGGCACGCGCATGGAGGTGACGCATTTGTTCAACTCCGTGCCGGCCCGGCGCAAGTTCCTCAAGACGGACCAGACCGAGGCGGCGCACATCGTGCACTGCGTGCGGCTCTACGCGCTGGCCTGCCCGGGCACGGCGTTCACGCTGATCGAGGACGGGCGCGTCGTCTTCCGTTCCCCGGAGTGCGCGACGCTTGGCGAGCGCATCGCGGAGATTTTCGGCCGGCAGACGGCGGAGTCGCTGGTGCCGCTCGCGGCGGAGGAGCCGGGCCTGCGGTTGCACGGGCTGATCGGCAAGCCCGGCATCGGGCGTTCGACGCGGCACGAGATGATCGTGTTCGTGAACGCGCGGCCGGTGGACAGCCGGACGCTGAACTACGCGCTGATCGAGAGCTACCACGAGTCGCTGCCGAAGGGGCGGTACCCGCTGGCGTTTGTGTTTTTCGAATGCGACCCCGCGGCGGTCGACGTGAACGTTCACCCCGCTAAACGCGAGGTGCGCTTCCGCAGCGAGCCGCAGGTGCGCAGCTTCGTGATCCGGTCGGTGCTGCAGCGGCTTAGGGAAATGGGCGAAACCGGAATGCGGAAACCGGAAACCGAAGACGGCAATAAGTCCGGAGACCGGAATGCGGAAACCGGAGATCGGAAACCGGCGGGCGAAGCCGGTGGAACGAGTATCGGGGGCCTGAGCGGGGAGGCCACCATCCGGAAAACCGATTTGCCTGCGCTGGTGGTGTCGCCGTTGCGGGCGTTGCCAGGATCAGGATCTCCGGTCTCCGGTTTCCGGCCTCCGGTTTTGTCGCAGCATCCGCAATCTGCCGGCGGCGGCGCCGCCGCCGCGCCGGCCTGGCGGTTCGTCGGCGTGGCGCACGGCAACTATGCGCTGTTCGAGACGGCGGCGGGGCTGGTGCTGCTCGACCGGCGCGCGGCGCACGAACGCGTTTGGTTCGAGCGGCTGCGCGAGCAATTCCGCGCCGGCAACGTGCCGAGCCAGCGGCTGCTGCTGCCGTTGCCCGTCGAGCTGGACCCGATCGCGTCGGCGCTGTTGCTGGACCGGCTCGCGTTTCTCAATGCCCACGGTTTCGAGATCGCGGAGTTCGGGCGAAATTTCTTCCGGATCGAGGCGGTGCCGGGCTGGATGGAGCCGGCGGATGCCGAGCCGTTTCTGCGGGATTTGCTCGGGGCGTTTCGCGACGGCTCGGTGCCGGATCGGAACACGGACCTGGCCCGGGACGAATTGGCGCGGCTGGCCTCGGCCAAGGCTGTGCGGCTGCCGGACAGCGTCGGCGAGTCGGAATTGCGGGCCTTGGTCGCGCACCTGTTCGCCACGCGCACACCGCTCACGAGCCCCGGCGGGCGGCCGACCTTCATCGAATTGAACCACGGGGAGCTGGCGCGGCGTTTCCAGAAATAAGCCTCAACCCGCGCTCGCGCTGGCACGGTTCGTTCTACAGCCTTCCGGCCTTTCCCTATGTCGAACGCGTCCAAGAAAAGTTCGTCCCGCACCGCCAAACCCGTCGCGCCGGCCGCCGCGCCCACTCCGGCCGCCGCGACCGCGGACCACGGCCAGACCGTCGAGGTCATGCGCGCGCTGATCCAGCGGCATCTGGTGTCCACGCTCGCCCGGCATTCGTCGTCGGCGACGCCCCGCGACTGGTGGGTGGCGACGGTTCTGGCCGTGCGCGACACGATCCACGAGCGGATGATCGCGACCCAGGCCGAGCACAACGCCCGCAACGCCCGCCGCATCTACTATTTCTCGCTCGAGTACCTGATGGGCCGACTTTTCGGCAACAACCTGATCGCGACCGATCTTTACGACACGGCAAAGGCGGCGCTCGCCTCGCTCGGGCTCGAATTCGAGTCGATCCGCGAATCCGAAGTCGACATGGGCCTCGGCAACGGCGGTCTCGGCCGGCTCGCGGCCTGTTTCCTCGATTCGCTCGCGACGCTCGATTACCCGGCGCTCGGCTACGGCATCTATTACGAATTCGGTCTCTTCAAGCAGGGCTTCGTCAACGGCCACCAGGTCGAGCACCCCGACAACTGGATCCGCTTCGGCGATCCGTGGGAGATCGTCCGCCCCGAGTACACGCAGGAAGTTCGCCTCTACGGCCGGGTGGAAAACGTGTTCGACGACCGCGGCAACTATCGGCCGCGTTGGGTCGGTACCAAGACCATCCTCGGCGTCCCGCACGACATCCCGACCGCGGGCTACGGCACGAAGACCGTCAACCTCCTCCGCCTCTGGGCCTCGAAGGCCACCGAGGACTTCGACTTAGCCGCGTTCAACAGCGGCGGCTACGTCGAGGCCGTGCGCGAAAAGGCCGTCGGCGAGACGGTCTCGAAGGTCCTTTACCCGAACGACAAGAGCGAGGCCGGCAAAGAGCTGCGCCTCGTGCAGCAGTACTTCTTCGTCGCGTGTTCGCTCCGCGACATTCTGCGGCGGCACTTCCGCACCGACGGCAACTCGTGGGACAACTTCCCCGCCAAGGTCGCCGTGCAGCTCAACGACACGCACCCGGCCATCGCCGTCGTCGAGCTCATGCGCATCTTGATCGACGAGCACAACCTCGCCTGGGACACGGCCTGGGGCATCGTCTCGCGCACCTTCGCGTACACGAACCACACGCTGCTGCCGGAGGCCCTCGAAAAATGGGGTGTGCCGCTGTTCGAACGCGTGCTGCCGCGCCATCTCCAGATCATTTACGACATCAACCAGCGGCTCATGCACGTCGTCGAGGCCCAGTGGCCCGGCAACGTCGAGATGAAGCGCACCTGCTCCCTGATCGAGGAAAGCGGCGGCAAGATGGTCCGCATGGCCAACCTCGCCGTCGTCGGTTCCCACACCGTCAACGGCGTCGCCGCCCTGCACACCGCGTTGCTGAAGAAGCACCTCTTCCCGCACTTCGACACGCTTTACCCCGGCAAATTCCAGAACAAGACCAACGGCATCACGCCGCGGCGCTGGTTGCTCAAATCGAATCCGCGCTTGTCCGCCGCGATCACCGCCAAGCTCGGCTCCGCCGCGTGGGCGAAGGATCTCGATCTGCTCAAGGGCCTCGAAAAGTTCGCCGACGATCCCGTTTTCCAGCGCGAGTTCATGGCGATCAAGCGCGCCAACAAGGTCGAGCTCGCCGCCGTGATCGCGGCGGAGTGCGGCGTGACGGTGTCGCCCGACGCGATCTTCGACGTGCAGATCAAGCGCCTGCACGAGTACAAGCGGCAGCACCTGAATCTGCTGCACATCATGGCGCTCTACCGCCGCCTGCTGCAGAATCCCGGCCTCGATATCGTGCCGCGGGTCTTCGTCTTCGCGGCCAAGGCCGCGCCCGGTTACGACCTCGCGAAAAACATCATCCGCGCAATCAACGTCATCGGCGCGCGCATCAACGCCGACGCCCGCCTGCAGGGGAAACTCAAGGTCGCGTTTCTCCCGAACTACCGCGTGTCGCTTGCCGAGAAGATCATCCCGGCGGCCGATCTCTCGGAACAGATTTCCACCGCGGGCAAGGAGGCCTCGGGCACGGGCAACATGAAGCTCTCGCTCAACGGCGCGCTCACGATCGGCACGCTCGACGGCGCCAACGTCGAGATCAAGGAAGAGGTCGGCGACGAAAACATCTTCATCTTCGGCCACACCGTCGAGGAGGTCGAGGCGTTGCATGCCCGCGGCTACAATCCGTGGGACGTGTACCATCGCGACGAGGAGATCCGTGCGGTCATCGACTGGCTCGGCAGCGATTATTTCACGCCGGGCGAGCAAGGAGCGTTCGGCGCGCTGCACGGCAGTCTGACGCATGGCGGCGATCCGTACCTCGTGCTCTCGGATTTCCGTTCCTACAGCGACTGCCACGCGCGCGTCGACGCCGCCTACCGCGATCCGGCCAAGTGGGCGCGCATGGCGATCCTCAACACCGCGCGCATGGGCAAATTCTCCTCCGACCGCACGATCCGCGAGTACGCGGAGCAAATCTGGAAACTGCCGGCGATCCCGGTGCAGTGAGGCGGGCGCGCGGGCGCCGGCGCGCAGTTGGGAGTTGAGAGTTGAGCGCCGCCGGGCTCGCCTCGGCGGCGGCGGCGCTGATCGAATGCCTTTGAATCAGGGGCCGCAAAGAGGCGCAGAAGTCGCAAAAAATCGGGACCCCGTTACGGCGGAGCGGGACGGCGGCAGGTTGATTCAAAAAACACGTTGGACACGGAGGGCACGGAGGAAGCCCGGAGGTGCACAGAGGAGTGGGGCAAAGATTGCGGCGGATCGGTGTTTGCTCCCGGAGTGCATGTGGCGAACCCACGTTCGGACGTGCGATTTGTTCTCCGTGAACACCGGGCGGCGCTCGGTGCGCTCTGTGACCCAACCAGCTGCTGAAGCTTCATTGGTTCCACGGCACAGAGTTTTTGCGCGTTCTGAGCCTTTTTGCGGCGCTTGGCTGGGGATCTCGCCGAATGCCGTTCCACCTATTCCGGGTAGGGGCGCCGCCGGTCGGCGCCCGCGGGCGTCGGCCAGCGACGCCCCTGCGTTGCGACCGGCAGCCGACCAGTCCGGAGTTGGCAAGTTCGCCGACTCCGGAGTACCAACCTGCCGCGTGCCGTCCCTTCATCGCATTTTCTCCGTCGGCCGTTTGTTGGCCGGACTTGGGTGGGCGGTGGGCGGGCCGGCGATTTCGGGCGCGACCGCGGCGGAGGCCGCCGGCGGTTGGACGTGGCCGTTGTTTGCCGGGGAATTTGGCGGCGAATTGGAACCGGGCAACGGGGTACCCGCGACCGGACTGCGTTGGCGTTTGGTGTTGGCGCCGGCGGCCGACGGCGTCGGCCAGACCGGCACGCTGCAGCTTGAGGGCTCGGGCTTGGCGGCGACGGCGTCGGTGCGCCTGAGTTCATGGCGCGAGGGCACCTGGGAGATTGCCGCGGCGGAAATCGACCTCGGCGCCTGGTTGCCGGCGTGGTGGGCGCGGGCGTTGCCGCCTGCGGTCGGCGCGATCGCGGCCGAGGGGCGGGTGAAGCTGACGGGCGCGGGGAAGTTGAGGGACGGGCGGATCGAAGGCCGCCTCGCGTTCGACTTGGGCAACGGCACCGTGCGCGATGTCGCGGGCAAGTGGCGCGTCGAGGGCCTGACGCTCGGCGGGGCGTTGGCGCGCGGGGATGAGGCCGCCGGGTCGGCCCTGAAGATCGGTTTGCGGAGCGCGACGTTCGGGACCTTGGTCCTCGGGGCGGCGCAGGCGGAGGTGACGTTGGATCCGCGGGATCGCCTGCGGATCAGCGGACTGACCGCGGAGGCGTTTGCCGGGCGCGTGGCGGTCGAGCCGTTCACGGTCGATCCGGCGGTGCCCGAGGTTGAGACCACGGTCGCGATTGCCGGCCTCGATCTCGGCGGGTTGTCGGCATGGCTGCCGGCGGTGCTGGCGGGCGCGAAGGGCCGGGTGAGCGGGCAGGCGACGGTCGGATGGTCGGCGCGGCAGGGCTTCCGTTTTGCGCAGGGCAAACTGGCGCCGGCGGCGAGCGACCGGGCCTCGATCACGTTGGCGGCGTCGCCGGAATTGCTGACCTCGCGTTTGCCGGAGAATTTGCGGGAGCGGATCGATCTTTTGCCGAAGTGGCTGGGGCCGCTGCGGGGGCTGTTCTCGCCGGTAAATCCGGCCTACGCGACGCTCAAGGAAATCGAGCTCGGGCAATTGCCCCTGGACGTGCAGTCCGTGGCCGTCCGGATCGATCCCGCCGGGGCCACGGCGGACCGGACGGCGCAGGTCGTCGTGGAAGCCGCGCCGGCCGGGCGGACCAAGGTGGTCGAAGCGGTGCGGCTCGAGGTGAATGTGGCGGGGCCGCTGGCCGAGCTCGTGCGGCTGGGAATGGAAGGGAAACTCAAGATGACGGCGCGGTAGCGGCGCGATGCGCCGCAGTGGAAAGTTGAAAGGTGAAGGTTGAAAGTTCGGAGGCGGTTCTGGGGGGCGGCCGGGAATCGGTGCGGGTTGGCGGAAAAGGGAAACTTTGGTTGTGCGGGGGCGTCTGAGCGGCACACTCCTGCCGCCATGTTCCTGCGCCTTTGCCTGCTTTGTCTTTTCGCTGCCGGAGCCGGCGGCTGCCTCCATGTGTCGATGGATCCGATCCGGGTGAACGCGGTCGTCGACGTGAATGTGAAGGTCGACCGCGCGTTGGACGACTTTTTCGGCGATTTGGACAAGACCTCGAAGACCATCAACGCCCCGCGTACCTGACCCTGACCCGATGCCCATGAAGACGAACCTGTTTTGGCGGCTGTTGCTTTTGTCCGTGTTGGTGGCCGGCTTTGCCGGCGCGACGCGCGCGCAGGATTCCGGCGCGATCAAGTCGCGCATGGCCCAGCGCCTCGGCGCGATCGACGCGTTGAAGGACCGCGGGATCGCCGGCGAGAACAACCGCGGCTACCTCGAGGCGCGCGGCGCGGCCGGCGGCGAGGACCAACGGTTGATTTCCGAGGAAAACGCGGATCGCCGCGCGGCCTACACGCTCATCGCCCAGCAGACGAATTCCGACGTCGACGCCGTAGGCCGCGCGCGCGCCCAGCGCATCGCGATCGGCAGCAAGCGCGGCGTCTGGGTCCAGGAACCGACGGGCGAATGGCGCCAGAAGAGCTGAGCCGGCGCGGTTGGAAGGTGGCGGAAGTTTAACCACTGATGGGCACTGATCTTCACTGATGGAAGGGAATGAACGGGGCCAAGGCCCGGATTGGATTCCCTCCGATTAAGTGAGCATCAGTGAAGATCAGTGGTTCCACCTGCTGAAGATCCGTGCGGCTGTGCGGCGCCACTCGCGGGAAGCGTGAACCACGGATGGTCACTGATGTTCACAAATGAAGAGGAATGGAATCGGGCTCAGGCCGGATCGGATTCCCTCCGATTAAGTGAGCATCAGTGAAAATAAGTGGTTTCTCCTTCAGCGGTTCGTGCGGCTGTGCGGCGCCGCTTGCCGGAAGAGTGAACCACGGATGGGCACTGATGTTCACTGATGGAGAGGAATGACCGGGAACCAAGGCCCGGATCGGATTCCTTCCGATTAAGTGAGCCTCAGTGACAATAAGTGGTTCCTTCGGCCGCGCAGCGGCCCTCAGACCATCATCGCGGCGACGCAGGCGGTGAGGAAACAGGCGATGCTGCCGCCGATCAGGGCCTTGACGCCGAGCTTGGCGAGGTTGCCGCGTTGCTCGGGGGCAAGGGCGCCGATGCCGCCGACCTGGATGCCGATCGAAACGATGTTCGCGAAACCGCAGAGCGCGTACGTCAGGATGATGAGCGTGCGCGGGTCGGTGAGTTTGCCGGCGGCCTTCATCTCGCCGAGTTGCAGGTAGGAGACGAACTCGTTCAGCACCGTGCGCGTGCCAAGGAGTTGGCCTGAGACCATGAGGTCGCCGCGGTCGATGCCGATCAGCCAGGCGATGGGCGCGTAGAGCAGGCCGAGGATGAATTCGAGGGAGAAGGTCTTGTAGGCGCCGCCGGTGACGCCGGCGATCCAGGTGTTGAGGCCGGTGGGGCCGCCGATCCAATCGCCGAGGATGTAATTGAAGAAAGCGACAAGGGCCGTGAACACGATGAGCATGCCGCCGATGTTGACCGCGAGCTTGAGGCCGTCGGTCGTGCCGAGGCAGATGGCGTCGAGCAGATTGGCGCCGATCTTGTCCTTCGCGACATCGAGGTCCTCGTTCACCTTTTCCGTCTGCGGCAGCAGAATCTTCGACGTCATGATCGCGGCCGGGGCGGAAATGACCGACGCCGTGATCAGGTGGGTGGCGAACAGCGTTTGCTGCGCGGGATCGCTGCCGCCGAGGAAACTGATGTACGCGATCATTACGGCGCCGGCGATCGTGGCCATGCCGCCGACCATGATGCAGAGCATTTCCGACCGGGTCAGCTTGGCGAGGTAGGGCCGGATCAGGAGCGGGGCCTCGGTCTGGCCGAGGAAGATGTTGGCGGAAGCGGACAGGCTCTCGGCGCCGGACAGCTTCATCGTCTTCGACATCACCCAGGCGAAGGCGTAGACGATTTTCTGCAGCACCCCGAGGTAGTAGAGCATCGAGGTGAAGGCGGAGAAGAAGATCACCGACGGCAGAATCGAGAGGCCGAAGACGACGCCGTGCTTCGAGGGATCGACGAGCGAGCCGAAGAGGAACTTGGTGCCTTCGCCGGTGAAACCGAGCAGTTTGACGAAGAACCCGCCGAGCGCTTCGACGAGGTAGCGCACCGGGCCGACGTGGATCACGAGGGCGGCGAAAATGAACTGCAGCGCGAGGCCGACGCCGACGAGCCGCCAGTTGATGGCGCGGCGATTCTCGCTCAGCGCGACGGCGATGCCGACAAACACCGCGATGCCGAGGAGGCCGCGGAAAACGTGGTTGAGGGTATCCATGGGATCGGGACCGAAAGCTGGTTTGATGCCGAGCTTGCGCGGGGTCGGTCGCCCGGCGAGAACCAAACCACCATGACCGTGCAGGAGCGCCTCGCCCGCCACCTCGGCCGCAACCCGGAGACGGCTGCGGCTGCCTTTGTCGCGCCCAACGCCACCGTGATCGGCGACGTTACCCTCGGGCCCGACAGCAGCGTCTGGTACGGCTGCGTGCTCCGCGGCGACATCAACCGCATCGAGATCGGCGAAGGCTCCAACGTGCAGGACGGCACGATCGTGCATCTGGCGGATGACCACGGCGTGAAGGTCGGCCGGCATACGACGATCGGCCATGCCGCGATCATCCATGCGTGCACGATCGGCGACGAATGCCTGATCGGCATGGGCGCGACGGTGCTCGACGGCGCGGTGATCGGGGACCGTTGCATCGTGGGGGCGAACGCGCTCGTGACGCAGCGGTTTGTCGCTCCGCCGGGCTCGATGATTCTCGGGGCGCCGGCGAAGGTCGTGCGGGCGTTGACGGCGGAGGAACAGGCCGGGCTGCGGCGCTGGGCGGAAAAGTACGTCGCCGTGGCCCAGGCGCACGCGGCGCGCGCTACGGCCGCTCCAACGTCGAAAACGTGAGCCGGTAACCGGCGTCGGCGGATTCGCGCCGCGCCGTTTCGCGCCACGCGAGGTGGCGCCACTCCGGCATGAAGGTGTCGCCGGGAATCTCGGCGTGCACGAGCGTGAGGTGCAGGCGCAACGGCCGGGCGAGGGCGAGGGTTTCCCCGTAGATGCGCTGGCCGCCACAGATATAGGGTTCGCCGGGCAGGGCGTCGGCGACGGCGAGGGCCGCGGCGAGGTCCGGCACCACGACCACGCCGGGTTGCGCGAGTTCGGCGCGGCGGGAAATCACGATGGGACGACGGCCGTCGGCGCGCGCTCCCGGCCAGGTCTCGTAACAGATGCGGCCGAGCACGCAGGTTTTGCCCGCGGTCTCCGCGTGGAAAAAACGCAGGTCCTCCGGGATGTGCCACGGCAGTTTGCCGCCGCGCCCGATGACGCGGTTCTCCGCGCAGGCGACGATCACGTTGAGAAACTTCGGCGGCGGGGACGAGGACACGGGCGCGAGATGTAGATTCGGCCCGGCATTAGGCGAGCGCGGAGGAACCACGGATTTTAACTGCAGGAAACTGATTCGGAAGAAACTCGAACCGATCAGGAAGAACCACTGATTTTCACTGATGCTCACTTAATCGGAGGGAATCCGGACTTGGCTCTGATTCCGAAGCATTGCCCACTATCAGTGAACGTAAGTGCCTATCAGTGGTTCACTCTTCCGGCGAGCAACGCCGCCAAGCCGCAACGATCCCCTGAAGGAGGAACCACTGATTGTCACTGATGCTCACTGAATCGGAGGGAATCCGATCCCGACCTTGGTCCGACGGCATTCCCTTCCATCAGTGCAGATCAGTGTTCATCAGTGGTTCACTTCCTCCGGCTCGGAGACGAAGCGCTGCCACACCGACCCGAGACAGAAGGAACCACTGATTGTCACTTATGTTCACTGAATCGGAGGGAATCCGATCCAAGTCTTGGTCCGACGGGATTCCGCTTCATCAGTGAACATCAGTGTTCATCCGTGGTTAACTTCCTCCGAACTCCGAACCCCGAACTCCGAACCCCGTTGCCGTCGCGGCAACGGCGGCTTGCGCTTGTCTCGCCGGGGGGGCGGGCCAAGTTCGGTTTATGACAATCGGAGTACCCAAGGAAATTAAGATCGGTGAAACGCGGGTTTCGATGCCCCCCAGTCTGTGCCGCCGGTGCGTGGCGCTCGGAGCCAAGGTGTTGATCCAGAAATCGGCCGGCCTCACCGCCGGATTCACGGATGCGGAATACCGGGCGGCGGGCGCGACGCTCGTGACCGACGCCGCGACGGTGTGGAAGAAGGCGGACCTGATCCTCAAGGTGAAGGAACCGTTGGCGTCGGAGTACGATTTGCTCCGCGAAGGGCAGACGCTGTTCACCTACCTCCACCTCGCGGCCGGCCCCGAGCTGGCAAAGGTGCTGTTGAAGAAACGCATCCTTGGCATCGCCTACGAGACGGTCGAGGGCGCGGACGGCAGTTTCCCGCTGCTCAAGCCGATGTCGCAGATCGCGGGCCGGCTCTCGATCCAGATCGGCGCCTATTTCCTCCAATCGCAGCACGGCGGGTCCGGCGTATTGCTCGGCGGGATACCGGGCACGATGCCCGGCCACGTCGTGGTCGTCGGCGCCGGCAATTCCGGCGCGCACGCCGTGCAGATGGCGGCGGGCATGGGCGCGCGCGTCACGGTGCTCGATCTCGACACGCGCAAGCTCGAGGCGCTCGACACCGAGTACCGCGGCCGCGTGGTCACGCTGATGTCGAATCCAGCGAATCTGGAAAACGAGATCGCGGATGCGGACCTGCTCGTCGGCGCGGTGCTCATCCCGGCGGCCAAGGCGCCGGTCGTTGTGACCAAGAAGATGGTGGCCCGCATGCGGCCCGGCAGCGTGATCGTGGACATCGCGATCGACCAGGGCGGTTGCATCGAGAGCATCCGGCCGACGTCGCACGAAAAGCCCGTCTACACGGAGCACGGCGTGATCCATTACGCGGTGCCGAATATGCCCGCGCTCGTCGGCCGCACGTCGACCCTCGGCCTCACGCAGGCGACGGAGCCGTTCGTCGCAATGCTGGTGAACAAAGGCGTGGCGCGCGCGTTGGCCGAGCACCCGGGGCTGGCCCGCGGCGTCAACACGCAGGACGGCAAGATTGTCTATCCGGCCGTCGCGAAGGCGCTGGGCTATGCCTGAGGCCGCGCTGGGCGCGGCGGTTGAAAGTCACAGGTTGAAAGTTGAAAGACCGACGACGGTGGATGGCGCCGTTGGGGTTTGCGTTCCGCTCCCTGCTGAACTCCTTCGCGGCAACGCTTGCTCCCGTTTCCGCCCTATGAACTTTCGCCGCTTCTCCGCTTTCCTCATTTTCGCCTGCCTGATTGCCGGCGGGCTGCGCGCCGAGCCGGTGCCGGTGGGGCCGGGGAAGCTCGAGCTGCCCAACGGCGACGAGCCCATCACGCTCTACACGTACAAGCCGCCGACCTACAAGGGCGGGCCGTTGCTCGTGGTGTTCCACGGCGTCCAGCGCAACGCGGAGGATTACCGCAATTACGCCATCACGTTGGCGGAGCGCTTCGGCGTGATCGTGGTGGCGCCGCATTTCGATGCGAAGCGTTTCCCGATGGCGCGCTACCAACGCGGCGGGCTCGTCGATGCCGCGGGCAAGGCCCAGCCGGCCGAGCAATGGACTTACGCGGCGGTGCCGAAGATCGTCGCCCACATCCGCGGCCTCGAGAGCAAGCCGGACCTGCCGTACTTCCTCATCGGCCATTCGGCGGGCGGGCAGTTCTTGGTGCGCCTCGCGGCCTTCATGCCGGGCGAGGCGGTGCGGATCGTGGCGGCGAACGCGGGCTCGCACCTGTTTCCCACGCGGGAACGCGACTTCGGCTACGGGTTCGGCGGGCTGCCGCCGGAGCTGGCCAACGACGAATTCCTGAAACGCTACCTGGCCGCGCCGCTCACGCTGTATCAGGGAACCGGCGACGTGTTGAATTCCAACAGCCTCGACGTCAGCGAGCCCGCCATGCGGCAGGGCCCGCACCGTCTGGCCCGCGGCCGGGCCGTCTACGCCTACGCCGCCGATCTGGCGAAAACGAAGGGCTGGGCCTTCAACTGGCGGATCGTCGAGACGCCCGACATCAAGCACGAGGCCGCCTTCATGTTTGCCGCGAAGGAAGCGGAAGAGGCGTTGTTCGGGAAGAAGTAGGCCGGCGGCCGGCGGCCGGCAGCGATCAGCGATCAGCTTTCAGCGATCGGCTGACCGCTGATAGCTGACGGCTGATCGCTCCCTTGGGAAAAACGAAACGCCGGAGCGGGGAGCTCCGGCGTCGGAATGCAGAGGCGGGGCGGTGTTCCGCCTCCGGCTTCAACGTTCAGCTTTCACACTTCAACGGCCGCGCGCGCGGCTTCAGGCTTTCGCCGGAACCAAGGTGACGCTGACGACCTCGATGCGCTCGATCGGCGTGCTCTTTTCGCCGCCGCCGCCGTTCTTGGTCGGGACGGTGGCGATCTTCTCGAGGACGTCGTCGCCCGCGACCAACTGGCCGAAGGCCGTGTACTGGCGGTCGAGGAACTTGGCGTCGCCGTGGCAGATGAAGAACTGGCAGCCGGCGGAATCCGGGTGGGAGGAGCGGGCCATGGAGATGACGCCGCGGACGTGGGACTTGGCGTTGAACTCGGCCTTCACCTTGTAGCCCGGGTCGCCCGTGCCGGGCATGCCGTCGGAGCCGGCCTTGGTGTTGGGGCAGCCGCCCTGGATCATGAAGCCCTTGATGATGCGGTGGAAGGCGGTGCCGTTGTAGAAGCCCTCGCGGGCGAGCTTCTTGAAATTCTCGACCGTCTTCGGCGCGACGTCGGGCCAGAAAGCGAGGGTCAGGTCGCCGTAGGTGGTTTTGATGACGGCGTTTTCGGAGGCAGTGGTGGTGCTCATGGAAGGCGAGAGCCAACGCGGGCCGGGCGTTGCCGCAAGAACCGATTTGCGCGGGCGGCGCGGGTCCTGCTGGATGCGCCGGATGAATCTCCGCTTCCTCTGCGCTTTCTTTTTCTCCGGCGGCGTCGCGGTCCTGCCGGTCGCGGCGGCCGACGTGCTCCGGCCCAAGGTCGTCGTGGTGACGATGTTCGAGGCCGGGGCCGACACCGGCGACCGGCCGGGCGAATTCCAATACTGGGTGGAGCGCGAAAAGCTCACGCAGGTGCTGCCGTTTCCGCAGGGCTACCGCGACCTGCGGACCAACGCCGACGGCAGCGTGCTCGGGGTCGTGACCGGCGTCGGCACGGCGAAGAGCGCGGCCACGATCATGGCGCTGGGGATGGATGCGCGGTTCGACCTTTCGAAATCCTATTGGCTCGTGGCGGGCATCGCGGGCATCGACCCGCAGGACGGCTCGCTCGGCTCCGCGGTCTGGGCGGAATGGCTCGTCGACGGCGACCTCGGGCACGAGATCGATCCGCGGGAAATGCCGGCGGGTTGGACGACGGGCTACCTGCCGCTGCGGAAAAAGAAACCGTACGAGCTGCCGGTGGACCGCAGCGAGGGCGAGGCCTACCGCCTCGATTCCAAGTTGGTCGAGTGGGCGTATCGGTTGACCAAGGACACGCCGCTGGCGGACACCGAGCCCATGCGGAAACGCCGCGCGCTGTACACCGGCTTCCCGAACGCGCAGCAGCCGCCGAAGGTGATGAAGGGCGACAATCTTTCTTCGATGACTTACTGGCACGGCAAGATCCTGAACCAGTGGGCCAACGACTGGGTGACGTACTTCAGCGACGGCACCGGCAACTACGTGACCACGGCGATGGAGGACACGGGCACGATGCAGTCGCTCACGTTTCTCGCGCGGGCGAAACGGGCCGACGCGCAACGCCTGCTCGTGCTGCGCACGGCGAGCAACTTCGACATGCAATGGCCGGGCGGCGACGCCGCCGAGAGCCTGAGCGGCGAGAAACTGGGGCCCGGTTACTCCGCGTACCTGCCCTCGCTCGAGGCGGCGCACCAAGTCGGCAGCCGTGTCGTGCACGAACTCGTGAAGAACTGGGCCAAGTACGAGACGACGTTGCCGGGGCGCTGAGGCGGAAAAAGCTGAAAGCGGAAAATCGGGAAATCGGAAAACCCGAGGCGACGGAGGAAAGACGGAAACAAGAAAAGAAGAAGGAAGAAACGGGCACAGCTGCCAGCGGCAGCGAGGGGCGGGTGCGACCTTGTTTCTTGTGCCTGCCAGCCACTCGCTGGCGCTCGCGGCTACACTCTGCGACCGCCGGTGGGTTTCGCTCTCAACCCTCAGCTCTCAACTCCCAACCGACGCTCCGCGTCAAAGGCGTGCGACGCGGTCGGCGCCGGCGAGGGCGAGGGCGGCTTGGAACGGACGGAGATGAGAGCGGATCTTCGCGACTTCGGCCGCGGTGGGGTTTTCCGGATCGGCCACGCCCGGGGGCGGGCCGTGGCGTTCGAGGCACTGCGTGAGCACGGACGCGGCCTGTTCGGCCGGCAAGCGGCCGCCGTTGAGAAAAACCTCGAGGTCGCCGGCCATCGGCTCGCTGCCGGCGGCCAGCTTCACGATGGCGACGCCGCTGAAGACGAGGCGGCGGAGGGCGCGTTCGCCGCCGGAGCGGAGGATGCCGTTGCGGTCGCCGACGGCGACGAGACCGGCCGCGGTGTGCTGGCGCTGGAGCTGGGCGGCCCGGAGAAAGACGGCGAATTCGCCGGCGCCGTCGCGGACGGTGTCGCCGGCATTCCATTCGGCACTGTGCAGAACGGCGACGCCGGCCTTGGCGGAGTCGCGGGCGGAGAGGACGGGGGCGGCGAGCAGGGCCGCGCCGAGCAGGCAAAAACGGAAGGCGGCGGGCGCGAACATGGCCGCTCTGAAAGCATAGCTGGTGCCGCGGGCGGCGTTCCGGGCCCGCATGAAAAACTTTCCCGCGGCCGGAGACCGGCCCGAATCCGATGCATGGGACCGGGCGCAAAAAAACCGACCCGCGGAGACCGCGGGTCGGCTGGGTTCGGATCGGGGCTGGGGCGGGCCCGGATCAGGAACGGGGGCTGGGCTTGGCGGCGGCGTTGAGCGCGGCGCGCAGTTCGCTGCGGATCTCTTCCGGCTGGCGATCAAGCTGGGAGCGGCAGATTTCCATCACTTTGGGATGGGCGGAAGCGTGCTGGGCGAGGGCCATGCGGGTGGCGGAGGTCAGGCCCGGCTCGTTGAGGCCGAAACCGTCGAGGATCGCGACCACGTGGCGGCCGTCGCCGCTGGCGAGGAAGGCGCCCCACTGCAGACGCATCGAGGAGGGCGAGCGGACGGAGGTGTCGACGACGCGCTGGCTCGGGGTGTTGGCGAGGCGCTCGACTTCGGCGCGGACCGGGGACTTCTGGGCGAGCATGCGCAGCCAGCTGCTGCCGAGCGGATGGCCGGATTGCCAGAGGGCGGCGGCCAGGAGGCGCTGGTCGCGGGCCGGGAGGGTGTTGAGCTGGTCGAGCCAGCCTTCGACCTTGTCCGGGTTCTGCGCGAACACCGTGGCGAGGAAGCCGATGGCGACCGCGGTGTTTTCGGGGCGGTCGAAGTAGCCTTCCTGGCTCAGGCGCTCGATCGCGCGCGGCAGCTGGGCCGGTTGCGGGTTCAGGTAGTAGGATTCGAGCCAAGCTTGGGCCGAGATTTCGGCGCGGAGCGCGGCGGCGGAGGCCAGCGCGAAGCCGGCGACAAGGATGCGAAGCAGGGTTTTCATAGCAGGTGACTTTGGGCGGTTAACACCCGGCAGCCGCTGCGGGAAAAAGGGGTTGGCGGCCGAGCTTCCTGCAAGGTACGGCGCGGACCCTGTTCCGTAAAGTGCCCAAGCGATGAAACCTTTTCATCCGCGGGCGGCGGTGACGCGGCCCGCGCTTATAGCCTTCGGTAAGTGATCACTCACTCGCTGCGGGCCGGGCATGAAAAAGGCCGGCTGGAAACCAGCCGGCCGGGGAACCACGGAGTTTGGTTCGGTTTAGAAACCCCAGGGGGACACAGAGGTCGCGGAGGAAAACCGGGAGGACACAGAGGGAAAGGGAGGAAGTCGGGAAGTCTACGGCATTGATCCACCGGGTGCTGCGTTAGCGAGGCCCGATGAAGCTCCTGCTTCCGCTCGGTGAACTCCTTTTCCTTCTCCGTGCTCTCTGTGACCCAAAACCCGCCGCGGATGGCAGGTTCAGAGCGCCGGGACGGACGCCGGGGGCTTGCGGTGCTTCGTGGCCTGCTCGTAGGCGTAGGCGAGCTTGATCAGTTCGGCGTCGCTGTAGGGCAGACCGAGGAAGGCGAGACCGGCGGGGATGCCGTCGGCGTCGAAGCCCATCGGCACGGTGATCGTGGGCGTGTAGATCAGGAAGGTGTTCAGGGAGACGACGCCGCCGTTGCTCTTGTAGGGCGGGGTGGTGGCTTCCTTGATCAACGTGGGCTGGTGTTCGACGGCCTTGTAGGCGAGGGCGGTGACCTTCGCGTCGGCCATGACCTTGGCCATGTTCATCAGCAGTTGTTCGCGGGCGCGCTGGGCTTCGAGGATCCGGGCCGGGTCGGCGGCGGCACGAGGACCGCCCGAGCGGCCGCTGCCACCGGTGTAACCGACGCCGCCGGCGGTCGCGGACTCCGGATGTTCGGCGCGGTACTTGGCGACCATGGTCTTGAAGCTCGTGGCCATGGCGGGGTGCTTGTTGATGTCTTCCTGATTCTTGAATTGGGAATTGGGATTCCGGGAGAGGTAGACCTTGAGGGCTTCCTCGGTCTTGGCCGGATCGGAGGCGCGCTTCGCCTGGAGGGTTTTCAGATCGGGAATCACGATGTCGACGAGGACGGCGCCGGCGGCCTGGAGCTCGCCGAGGGCCTTCTGGAAGACGGCGTCGACTTTCTTGAAGTCGGGGGCGTCGGGCTTCGAGCCGCTGCCGATGGCTTCGCGGATGACGCCGATGCGCGCGCCCTTGAGGGCGTTCTTGTCGAGGTACGAGGTGTAGGACTTCGGCGTGTGCATCACGCCGAAGGCGGTGATCGGATCCTCGGGATCGTAGCCGACCATGATGTCCATCATCTTGGCGAGGTCGGTGACAGTGCGGGTCATCGGCCCCATCTGGGCGGTGGGCACGGGATGGCCGTCCCACATGCCGCTGCGGCTGATGAGGCCGGGCGTCGGGCGCATGCCGGCGAGGGCGCCCCAGGCCGCGGGCCGCTTGAGCGAGGAACTGGTTTCCTCGCCGATGGCGATGAGGCCGAAGTTGGCGGCGAGGGCGCCGCCGGAGCCGCCGGAGGAGCCGCCGACGGTGCGGTCGAGGGCGTACGGGTTGCGCGAATTGCCGGAGAGGGCGCTGTAGGTGTCGCCGCCCGCGAATTCGCTCAGCGTCGTTTTCGCGAGGATGATGGCGCCGGCGGCGCGGAGTTTGGCGACGGGAAACGCGTCGAGCGGCGTGATGTAGTCCTTGAAGACGACGGTGCCCTGCGTGGTGGCCATGTTGGCGACGTCGATCTCGTCCTTCACGAGGACGGGCACGCCGTGCATGGGGCCGATGAGTTTGCCGGTGCGGGCGAACTCGGCGTCGATCTTGTCGGCATCGGCGAGGGCCTGCGGATTGACCGAGATGATGCAATTCACGAGCGGGCCCTTCTGGTCGTACGCGGCGATGCGGTCGAGGTAGGCCTGCGTGAGCTGGCGGGCGGTAAGGCGCTTCGATTTGAAGGCGTTGTGCGCGTCCTCGATCGTCAGTTCGAGAACATCGAACTTGGCCGCGGGAGCGGCGAACGAGGCGACCGGAGCGGCGAGACAGAAACAGGCCAGCGCGAGGGCGAGGCCGGGGCGGGAGGCGGGGGAGCGGAGGAGCATGGGAGAAGGGGCGGTTTACTGGTTTCCGGCGGCGAGGGTGGCGCCCGCGGCGGGCGTGTACGTGAACGACTCGCCGGGCAGGGCCGGGGTGGTCGGGGGCGCTTTGCGGTTCTTCGTCGCCTGTTCGTAGGCGTAGGCGAGGGCGAAGAGCGTCGGTTCGGCAAAGGGCCGGCCGAGGAACTCGACGGCGATGGGGCCGTTTTCCTTCTTCGTGTAGCCGGCGGGAACGAGAACGGCGGGCAGGCCGGTGACGGAGCTGAACGGATTGTCTTTCTCCGGCACGCGTTCGGCGAGGTGCGGCTCGGGCGGCAGCGACTTGAACGGGTAGACGAGGGCGTCGAGGCGGTACTTGTCCATCAGGTCGATCGCGGCCTGGCGCAGCACTTCCTGCGTGTCGCGGCGGGCGAGAAAGTCCGGATGGTGCATGAGCGAACGGAACTCGCCGTAGGCCCGGACGATGCTCGGCTTCACGAGGGTGCCGCCCTTGGCGATGAGCTCGTCCATGTTGCGGATCGGGGCCTGCGGGCCGAGGCGGCGGAAGTAGAGATCGTAGGAGAACTGGCCCTCGTAGTAGTTGGTGCGCGTTTCCTCGAGGAGGGCGAAGAGGTTGAGGCCGGTGGAGACGGGCTCGATGATCACGGCGCCGGCGGCCTTCATGTCGGCGATCGCTTTCTCGACGAGCGCGACGCCCTCGGTGTGGGCCGGGCCGGAACGGAAGAGATCTCGGAACACGCCGATGCGCGCGCCGCGGAGCGCGTCCTTCTTCAGGAACGACGTGTAGGATTTCTCCGGCGTGCGGCCGGGCGAGGCGATCGTGAGCAAGTCCTCGGCGTCGAAGCCGGCGACGATGTCGGTGACGACGGCGACATCGTACACCGAGCGGGCCATGGGGCCGCAGCGTTCCTGGGTGAACGACGTCATGGTCTGGCCCGTGCGCGGGATGAGGCCGCGGGTGGGCGCGAGGCCGACGACGCTGTTGTTCGCCGTGGGATTGCGGATGGAGACGCCGGTTTCGCTGCCGAGGCCGACCTGGGAGAAGGCGGCGGCGAGGGCGGCGCCGGTGCCGCCGCTGGAGCCGCCGGGCGTGAGCTCGGGGTTGTAGGGATTGAGCGTGCGGCCGAGGACGGTGCTCTGGTCGCCGCGTTTCGGGGAGCCGAACCAGTCGCTCATGTTGACCTTCGCCAGAATGATGGCGCCGGCATCGCGCAGGCGTTTCACGACGGTGGCGTCGTACAGCGGTTGCGAATCCTTCATCGGGAGGAAACCGCAGCTGGTGGGAAGATCCTTGGTGTCGAAGAGATCTTTGAGGACGACGGGGACACCGTGCAGCGGGGAGCGCGGGCCCTTGGCCTTGCGCTCGGCGTCGAGGGCGCGGGCAAGCTCGAGGGCCTTGGGCTGGAGCGTAATGACGCTGTTGATACCCGGGCCGGCCTTGTCGTAGGCGGCGATGCGGGCGAGGTAGAGCTGGACGAGTTTCTCGGACGTGAGGGCGCCGGCGTCCATGGCCGCGTTGATGTCGGCGAGGGTGGCGGTCTGGAGGTCGAAGGTGGCGGCGCGGGCGGCGCCGCCGGCGAGCAGGCCGGCGACGGCGAGGGAGCGGAACAGGCGGGCGGGGGAGAGCATGGCGGGATCAGTAGGTGAATTTCTCGCCGGGCAGGGCCGGAGTGGTGGCGGGCGACTTGCGGTGCTTCGTGGCCTGCTCGTAGGCGTAGGCGACCTGCAGGATCGCGAGGTCGGAGTGCATTTTCCCGAGGAACTGGATCGCGATCGGGAAGTTCTTCGACGGCGTGTAGCCGCCGGGCACGACGACGGCGGGGAGGCCGGTCGTGGAAGTGAGGTTGTTGACTCCCGGGCGGTCGCCGTAGCTGCCGCCGCGGCGGGCGGCGGCGGGATCGCGGCCGGATTCGCGGGCGGGGATCGTGAGCGTGAACGGCTGGACGAAGGCATCGAGTTTGAAGCGGTCCTGGAGCTCGGCGATCAGGTCGATGTAGACCTTCCGCGAAGCGTAGCGGGCGAGGTAGTCCGCGCTCTTCTCCGGCGCGGGCAATTCGCCGGCGGTGATCATGGCGTTGCCGAACTTCTCCTTGCCGACCTTGGCGACCATCTCGGCGGTGGTCTTGTACTTGGCGGCGGCGCCGAGGCGGGCGAGGTAGGCGTCGGTGAACGCGAACTTCTCGTACTCGGCGGTGCGGCCGCGGCCTTGGCCGGTGTCGACGGAGATGTTGGGATTGCCGGTGAGGAGCGGGTCGACGACGTAGGCGCCGGCGGCGCGAAGGTCGGCGACGGCCTTCTCGAAGATCGCGCGGGGTTCGTCGAACTCGGGACCGGAGGGAATCATCTCGCGGAGCACACCGAGGCGTTTGCCCTTGAGGGACGCACCCTTGAGTTCCTTGGCCCAGTCGGATTGCGGGAAGTGGCCCATCGGGCTGAAGGTCGTGAAGTCCTCGGCGTCCCAGCCCGCGATGACGGAGAAGAACGAGGCGACGTCGTACACGCTGCGGCCCATGGGGCCGGGGCGGTCCTGGGTCGCGCCGCGGGGGACGATGCCGGCGCGGCTGACCATGCCGTAGGAGCCGACCATGCCGACGACGCTGCAGTTGGAGGACGGGCTCTGGACGGAGACGCTGGTGTCGGTGCCGACGGCGAGGGTGGCGAACCACGCGGCCATCGCGACGCCGGAGCCGTTGCTGGAGCCGCCGGGCGAGAGGTCGAGATTGTACGGGTTCAGACTTTCGCCGATCGGGTGGGTGGAGTCGAAGCCGTTGCCGAACCAGTTTGTCGTCGAGACTTTCGCGAGGACGATGGCGCCGGCGGCGCGCATGCGGGCGACGATGGTGGAGTCGCGAGGCGGGATCGGGGCGCCGAAGGGCA
The DNA here is from genome assembly GCA_027482185.1 of Opitutaceae bacterium. GTDB lineage: Bacteria > Verrucomicrobiota > Verrucomicrobiia > Opitutales > Opitutaceae > ER46. Next base: position 66,949 of record JAIXWF010000013.1, read on the forward strand.
CGAAGCCGGCGGTGGTGGGAATGCCGGCGACGTCGATGAGGTCCTTCAGCACGACGGGAATGCCGTGGAGCGGGGAGCGCGGGCCCTTGGCTTTGCGCTCGGCGTCGAGGGCGCGGGCTTCCTCGAGCGCCTTGGGATTGAGGGTGATGACGGAGTTCACCTTCGGGCCGGCTTTGTCGTAGGCCTCGATGCGCTTGAGGTAGAGGCCGAGCAATTTCTCGGAGGTGAGGGCGCCGGCGTCGAAGGCGTCGTTGATGTCGGCGACGGTGGCGGTCGCGAGGTCGAAGGTCTTCGGGGCGGCGGCGAGCGGGGCGAGCGAGAGCGCGGCGGCCGCGGCAAGGAGGCGGAAGGAGAACATGGCGGGGAGAAAATCGGACAGGGCGGGGGGAGGCCCGGGCACGGCGGTGCCCGGGCGGGAAAGAAAACGGCCGCGCGGAGCGCGGCCGGTCGGTCAGAAGTTGCGGCGGAGCGTGACCTGCCAGCGCCGGCCGGGCATGGCCTGCGCGAGCGCGTCGCCCAGGGTGTCGCCGGTGCGCGGCTTGAAGTAGCGCTCGTCGAGGGCGTTGAAGAGATCGAGTTTCACCGACCACTTCGATGTACCGTAGAACACGTTCGCGTTGTACGTCGTGTTGCGCGGCAGGCGCACGATGCCGAGGCGGCCGGTGTTGACGGCCGAGAGGTAGTTGCTGCTGAACGTGAAACCGAGGCCGCTGCGCAGCGTGTAGCCGGCGGTGACGGCGGCCTGCACCTCGGGATTGCCGCCCTTGAGTTTGAAGGCGTCGACGCCGTCGGGCAGTGTGACGCGGCTGCGGCCGCCGTAGAGGAAGGCTTCGGCCGGGTAGATCACCTTGCCGCTTGCATCGACGACGTCCTGGAAGCCGAGCGTGCGCGCGTCGACGAGCATGGTGCCGCCGGAGTTCGGTTTGAATTCGGTTTCCTGGGTGAGGGCGTAGGCGGTGACGAAGAACTGTTTCGTCGGCACCCACTTCACTTCGAACTCCGCGCCCTTGGTCTTGGTGGAACTGGCGAAGGCGCCGGCGGTGGCGGCGGCGGCGGCGGGATCCTCGTCGGGCGACTGGAGGATGATGCGGGTCTGTTCGTAGACCGAGCCGGTAACGAAGACCGTGTTCTTGAAGAGGCTCGACTTGATGCCGGCTTCCTTGAGTTCCGCGCTGCCGATGTGGCCGGCGGCGATGATGTTGTCGCCGATGCGGTTGTCGCTGCCGTCGAGCGCGAGGCTGGAGCGCGCGACCGTAAGGTACGGGCGGACGTTGAACGGCAGTTGGTGCGAGAGGCTGGCGCTCCAGGAGACGCCGTCGTCGGAACCCTTGGACGACGTCGTCGCCGTGATCTGGCGGAGCGGATTGGCGTTGGAGGTGCCGGCGCCGCCGAGGGCCCAGACGCCGCCGTAGTTCCAATTCTTGGCCTTGGAGATGTCGTAGCGGCCGCCGACGATGAGGTTGGTTTTGCGGGCGAGATCTACGTCGAACATCAGGCCGGCGCCGGATTCGGTGAACGAGGTGCGGCCGTGGGAGGTCCAGGGGAAGCTGTCGTCGCTGGCCGGATCCGCGTTTTCAAACGGATTGGCGAACGTGGTGTTGGGCGTCATGCCGCCGCGTTCGTCGACCCAGGAGGGAGCCATGGCGTCGGAGCGGTGGGTGCCGTAGTCGCCGCCGCTGCTCTTGGTGTTGGCGCGGGTGTAGCGGAAGTTGACCGAGGCGAGGCTGTTGATCGCGAGCCCCTCGGGCAGCCGGGAAAAGCGCTTCACGACGGTGAATTTGTTTTCCCAGAGCAGCACGTCGTTCTTCGGGCTGAACGGCTGGTTGGAGATCTTGTACTGGTCCATGCTGTCGAAGAACACCTGGTTCTTGTAGGTGAAGTCCGGGTCGCGGTCGTTGACCAGGTCGAAGTAGCCGGTGACGAGTTCGGCGCGGAGATTGCGCTCGAAGGCGGCGGAGCGGCGCATGTCGAGCTGGTCGTAGCCGACGGTGGTCGGGTCGAGCACCATGCCGACCGGGACCTGGGCGGTGCCCGCGGGGCGGGGGCCGCCGGCGCCCTGGGCGCGGAGGAGACCGGTCGGATCCTTCGCCGGATTCGCGACGAGGTAGTTGTACATGTTGACCGGGATGCCCGCGACCTTGGGGAATTTGTCGACCGGCAGCGGATTGCCGGCGGCGTCGCGGGGCCAGTTGAACGTCTGGATGAGCGGGAGGTTGTTGCCGCTGATCGCGCCGGTGACGGGCGAGGCGCGGAACATCTCGCGGATGCCGATGACGCCGCTGCCGTTGAGGTCGAGGTTCACGAGCGGCACGCCGCGGATGTAGCGGCCGGTGTCGACGAGGTCCTGGGTGAAACGGCCGGTGAGGGCGCCGGCGGTGCGTGACACCTGGACGGATACGCCGGATTCGAGGCGCATCTTGCCGACCGCATCCTCGAGGCTGATCGAGGCCTGGCCGATCTCCTGCTCGATGGGCACGCCCTTGGCGAAGGACTCGGAATCTTCCTTGAGGGCGTAGATGTAGTAGCCGCCCTTGCGACCGGCGACCTCGATGGGGCCGCCGACGCCGAAGGAGGCCTCGTTGCGGTTGTAGGAACCGACGATGGCCTGCATGAAGCCCTCGGGGACGACGAGGTATTTGCCGTTCTTGGCGCGGCCGGATTTCGGCGTGGCGTTGGTGTAGCCGCCGATCTTGCCCATGCCGAAGATCGGGGAAGGCGGGCCCTTCACGACCTCGATGCTGTCCATGGCGGCGAGCACGCTGCGCGCGTTGCCCTGGAGGGAGAGGCGGCGCATGCCGCGGAAGTAGGTATCGGCGGGAACATTACGGACGTCGATGCCGCCCTGGATGCCGAAGCGCGTGGTGGTGAAGACGCCGGGCACGACGCGGGCGAGGTCCTCGACGGCGGAGAGCGAGAAGCGCTCGATCGTCTCGCCGCTGATGAGCGACGAGGAGCGGGGCGTCTCGAGCAGCGTCTTGCTGAAACCGAAGGAACTTTCGACGGGCTGCGCGGGCAGCAGGTAGTTGGGGTCGTCGTTCTTCTCGGAAGTGACGAACTTCTCGAGGGTCACGACAGGTTCCGAGGCCGCCTTTTCGGCCGGGGGCTGCGGCGCCTGCGCCAGCAGCTGGGCGGCAGGAAAAATTACCGTTGCATAGACCGACACGCGGACAAATTTCGACATAGCCTGGGTGAGTTCATGGTTGCGGGTGGAAACAGACGATTGGCGTTGTCCGTTTCAGCACACCCGGTGCCATGGCTCACCCGGGCGTTTTGCTATTCGATTATTTCCTGCATCCGGCACCATCCATCAATCCGGCGCATCGCGGCCCACCCGGTGAGCAGGCACTTACTTACCGGTCGGGCGGGGGCCGTTCTAGTCGAACGCGGCGTCGATGCGGGCGCAGAAGTGGTGGATCAGAAAGAGATGCGCTTCCTGCGCGGCGGCGCCGCTGTCCCCGGGCATGATCAGGTCGACGGTGGCGAGGCCTTTGGCGCGGCCGCCGCCGCGGCCGAGGAAGGCGAGGCTGGCGAGGCCGAGGCGGCGCGCGGTTGCGAGCGCGGCGAGAATGTTGGCGGAGTTGCCGCTGGAGGTGAGGACGACGACGAGGTCGCCGGGCCGGGCGAGGCCCTCGATCTGGCGGGCGAAGACGGCGTCGTAGCCGTAATCGTTGCCGATGCAGGAGAGGAGGGATCCGTCGGAGGAGAGCGCGACGGCGGGGAGCGAGCGGCGGTTCTTCGCGTAACGGCCGACGAGTTCGGTGGCGAAGTGGGCCGCCTCGGCCGCGCTGCCGCCGTTGCCGCAGACGAGGAGTTTGCCGCCGCCGCGCAGGGTCGCGAGGATGAGGTCGCCGGCGCGGTCGATCTCGGCGCGGATCGAGGGCAGGGCCTGGAAGGTGCGGACGGTTTCGGTCAGGGCGGCGTCGAAGGTCATCGGTGGATCGCACCAAGGAGGCAGAAAACGGCGGAAAAACGGAGCGATAATTTCGGGCGGCGATTTGGGGCTTTCGCCCGCGGCGGGCTTCGGCCCAAATCCGCCGCATGCGTCTCCGCCAACTCACCGTGCGACATTTTCGCAACGTGGGTCTGGCCGTGCTCCCATGCCGCGGGCGGCAGCAGTTTCTCGTGGGCAAGAACGGGCAGGGGAAAACCAATTTGCTGGAAGCGGCGGGATTTCTGACGGCGCTGCGTTCGTTCCGCACGACGGACAACAAGCTGCTCGTCGGCCACGGCCACGAGTGCGCGGCGATCGTGGCGGAGCTCGACCACGAGGAGCGGAAGGAGACGAAGGTCACGATCAAGCTGCGGCACGACGGCAAGGAACTGTGGTGCGACCAGGAGCGCGTCACGAAGCTCGGGGATTACCTCGGGCGATTTCCGACGGTAGTGTTTTCCTCGCAGGATCTGCAGCTCGTGCGTGGCGCGCCGTCGCTGCGGCGGCGTTGGCTCGACCTGACGCTGGCGGCGATGGACGCGGGGTATCTGCGGGCCTTGCAGACTTACACGAAGGCGTTGGCGGCGCGGAATGCGTTGCTCAAATCGGGCCGCGGCACGCCGGCGGAGCTCGGGGCGTTCGAGCAGATTCTCGCGCCGGCGGCGGCGACGCTGATCGCGTTGCGGGCGGCGGGCACGGCGGCGCTGGGCGCGAAGCTGGGCGCGGCATACGCGCAGGTGAGCGGCGAGGCGGAGAGCGCGAGCCTCGCGTACGAACCGGACTTTGCGGAGCCGTCGGCGGAGGCGCTGCTGGCCCGGCTGGAGGCGGGGCGGGCGCGGGACGCGCAGTTCCGCACGACGCTGGTCGGGCCGCACCGGGACGATCTGCAATTCCGGGTGAAGGGCACGGCGGCGCGGGATTTTGCGTCGGAAGGGCAGCAGCGTTCGGCGGTGCTCGCGTTGCGGTTGGCGCAGGCGGCGTGGTTCCGCGAGCGCAGCGGCGTGCGGCCGGTGCTGCTGGCGGACGACGTGCTCGGCGAACTTGATCCGGCGCGGCGCGCGCGCTTTTGGGCGGCGATCGATCCGGAGTCGCAGGTGATCGCGACGGGCACGCACCTGCCGGAGGCGGACCTTGGCGTGTGGCAGATTTTCGACGTGAGCGACGGGACCTTCGCGGAGCGGGGGGCGGCGGGATGACGTTGGAACCGTGGCAATGGGCGGTGGCGGGGCTCGCGGCGCTCGTGGTCGGCGTTTCCAAATCGGGCATCGGCGGGCTGGGCATTCTCGCGGTGGTGCTGTTCGCGCAGATCATGCCGGCGAAGCAGGCGACGGGCGTCGTGCTGCCGCTGCTGTGTTTCGGCGACTTCGTGGGGGCGACGATCTACCGGAAGCACGCGAAGTGGACGCACCTGTGGCGGCTGTTCCCCTGGACGGCGGCGGGGGTCGTCATCGGTTGGCTGGCGCTGGACCGGATCGATGAACGGCAGGCGCGGTTGCTGATCGGCGGAATCGTGGTGGCGCTGGTGGCGATGCAGCTCTGGCGGCGGAAGGCGGCCGGGGACGAGACGCAGCACGGGGCGTGGTTCGCGCCGACGATCGGGGTGCTGGCCGGGTTCACGACGCTGGTGGCGAACGCGGCGGGCCCGCTGATGGTCGTCTATCTGCTCGCGATGCGGTTGCCGAAAATGGATTGGGTGGGGACGAGCGCGGTGTATTTCCTGATCCTGAATCTGTTCAAGGTGCCCTTCATGGTGGAGCTGGGGCTGATCAACCGGACGAGCTTCGCGCTGAACCTGTGGCTGGCGCCGATCGTTTTGGCGGGGGCGTTTTTCGGGCGGAAACTGGTGACGAAGATCGACCAGCGGACGTTCGAGAATTTGGCCCTGGGGCTGAGTTTGCTGGCGGGGATCAAGCTGATGTTCTGAACGGACGGGGGCTGAAGGACCAAGAGACTAAGGGACCAAAGGACCAAGGGACCAAGGGACCAAGGGACTAAGGGATCGGGGACTGGGGGCGGGAACCGGAAAGACAGGAACGGCAGGGCGGAACACTGATGGATTTCGCCAAGGGGCGAAATCGTGGAGTGCCGGCTGCGGCAATGGCCGCAGGGGTTGGGCGGGGCGCCGCAATGGCGGCGGGGGGAGGACCCGGGCTGAAGGCCCGGGCTACGATGGGTACGGGGTAAGGCGGGCTACGGACGGGTGCGGCGGCGGCGCCAGGCGGCGAGGGCGAGGGCGGCTAGGCCGGCGAGGGCGGCGTAGGTGGAGGGTTCGGGGATGGCGGAGGCGGCGGTGAAGTGGAGTGCGAGGTCGCGGTTGCCGTTGGCGAGGGCGAGGGACCAGGTGCCGCCGGCGAGGGAGTTGGCGAAGGCGGAAGTCTCGATTTGGTAGCCGAAGGTATCGAAACCGAGGATACCCCCGGTCGTGGTGGCGAGGGTGTACGTGGAGTTTTGGGCGGCGTTGAAGTTGATGACTTGGCCGGCGGAGTTGTCGGGCAGGAGCGACACAAGTCGGAGCGTGAACGGATTGCCCGCGGTGGCGGCGAGGGTGAGGGTGCCGGAGATCGAAAGGAGATCGTAGTTCGTGCCGGCGGTGCCCGCGGCCTGGTTGATTTCCCAGACGTAGGCGGAGCCGTTGCCCCAGGTTTGGGCGCCGGTGGCGAGGGTGCCGGGCGAATTGCCGGGGGCGATCGTGCCGAGGAGTTGGAGCGAGCCGGTGAAGGCGCCGGCGCCGGTCAAGGTGGCGCCCGCGGCAACGGTGACGGCGCCGGAGCCGAAGACGGAGCCGGAGGAATTGGCGACCTTCAAGGTGCCGGCGGCGATCGTGGTGGCGCCGGAATAGGTGTTGGCGGCGGAGAGGGTGAGGGTGCCGGCGCCGAGTTTGACGAGGGAGCCGCCGGACGAAGTGAGGGCGGAGGCGAGGGTGATGTTTTGGCCGGCGGTATCGAAGCGGTACGCTTGGTTGGCGGCGGAGCTGAAGCGGGCAGAGTAGTCGGTGGTGTTGGCGGCGGACGATTTGAGCGTGCCGCCGTTGAAGACGATCGTGCCGAATTCGCCGAGGGCGCCGGCGGAGCCGAGGGCGAGGGTGCCGGCGGCAAGCGTGAAGGTCGTGCCGGTATTGAAGCTGTTGTCCCCGGTGAGGGTGAGGGTGCCGGTGCCGAGTTGCGCGAGGCTGCCTTGACCGTAGATGAAATTGGCGACGGTGATGTTGTCCGAGCGGTTGAAAGCGAGCGTGGCGGTGAGGGGGACCTCTCCGGAGCCGAGGTTACCGGTGGTTCCGCCGTTGCCGATTTGGAGGGTGCCGGCGGTAACGAAGGTGCTGCCGGAGTAGGTATTGTTGCCGGTGAAGGTGAGGGTGCCGGTGCCCAGATTGTGGAGGGTCCCGGAGCCGGAGATGGCGTTGGCGACGGCGATGGTGTCGGAGCGATTGAAGCGGAGCGTGCCGTTGTTGACGACGGCGCCGGTGCCGAGGGTTCCCGAGGTGCCGCCGGCGCCGATCTGGAGCGTGCCGGAAATCGTCGTGGTGCCGGTATAGGAATTGTTGCCGGTGAGCGTGAGGACCGAGGACCCAATTTGGCTGACGGAACCCGAGCCGGAGATAGGGTTGGCAAACGTGAGGTTGGAGCTGCGATTGAAGGTTAGGTTGGCGCGGTTGACGACTTCGCCGGAGCCGAGCGGGGTCGTCCCCCCGTTGTTGCCGATCTGGAGCGTGCCGGCGGAGACGGTGGTGCCGCCGGTGTAGGCGTTGTTGCCGGAAAGGGTGAGCGTGCCGGTGCCGAGTTTGACGAGGGAGCCGCCGGCGGAGGTCAGGTTGGACGCGGCGGTGACGTTTTGGCCGTTGGTATCAAGGCGGTAGACTTGGTTGGCGGCGTTGCTGAAACGGGGGGAGTAGTCGGTGGTGTTGGCGGCAGAAAACCGCAGGGTGCCGCCGCCGAAGGAGATCGGGCCGGTGGAGCCGAGAGCGCCGGAAGAGCCAAGGGCGACGATACCGGCGGAGAGCGTGATGCCGCCGGTGAACGTGTTGTTGCCGGAAAGGGTGAGCGTGCCGCCGGCGAGCATGGCGAGCGAGCCGGAGCCGGAGATCGAACCGGAAAACGTGGTGTAGGCGTTTTGGTTGACGGAGAGCGCCACCGATCCGAGCGAGACGGCGCCGGCGCCGGCGAGACCGCCGATCGTCGGGTTGAAGCCGTTGAAATCCAAGGTGGCGCCGGCGGCGAGGTTGTGCACCGAGTTCGCACTGAAGGCGCCGGTGGAACCGGCGCGCAAGGTGCCGGCGGAGACGGTGGTGTTGCCGTAGTAGGAATTGCTGCCCGTAAGGGTGAGGGTCTCGGCGCCGATTTTGGTGAGGGTGCCGAGGCCGGAGATCGCGTTGGCCACGGTGACGGCGTCGGAGCGATTGACCGCGAGGGTGGCGCCGGATGCGACGGTGACGCTGCCGGTGCCGAGAGTGCCGGAGGTGCCGCCCGCGCCGATCTCCAGGGTGCCGGCGGAGACGGTGGTGGTGCCGGTGTAGGTGTTGTCGGCGGTGAGGGTGAGGGTGCCGGAGCCGCGCTGCTCCAGCGTGCCGGAGCCGGAGACGACCTCGGCCAACGTCACGCCATCCCAACGGTTGAAAGCCAGAGTGCCGTGGTTGGTGACGCCGCCGGTGCCGAGGGTACCGCTGAACGCAGTGCCGATTTGCAGGGTGCCGGCGGAGATGGTGGTTCCGCCGGTGTAGGCGCTGGTGCCCCAGATGGAGAGGGTGCCGGCCCCAAGCTTGATCAGGGAACCGCCCGAAGAGACCAGATCGTAGGAAAGGGAAACATTTTGGCCATTGGTGTCCAAGCGCAGGGTTTGGTTGTCAGCCCGACTGAAGCGATTGGAGTAATCCAGATTGTTGGCGGATGTATATTGCAGCGTACCGCCGTTGAAAGTGATTTGGCCGGAGGAAGATCCCAGGAAACGGGATCCCAGCGCGCCCGCGGAGCCTAGGGTGAGCGTGCCGGCGGCCAGGTTCAAATTGCGAAAACTATTGTTGCCGGTGAGGGTGAGGGTACCGGAGCCCCTTTGCTGCAGGGTGCCGGAGCCGGAAATGTCGCCGGCCAAGGTCAACGCGTCGGAGCGATTGACCCAAAAAAGGCTGTTGATGGTCAGGTTGCCGGAGCCGAGGGAACCCGAAGTGCCGCCGTCGCCAAGTTCGAGGATGCCGGCGGAAACCGTAGTGTTGCCGGAATAGGAATTGCTGCCGGTCAAGGTCAGCAGGCTGTTGCCGAGTTTGGTGAGGGAGCCGGAGCCGGAAATGGCGCCGGAGTAGGTGCTGCCGGAGGAGCTTTGGATGACGGAAAGGCCGGCGGAACCGAGCACGATGGAGCCGGAGCCGGAAAGGCCGCCGAGGGTCTGGTCGTAGTTGTCCAGATCGAGCGTGGAGCCGGCGTCGATCGTATGACGCGACAGGGAGCTGAAGACCCCCGTCGCTCCGGCGCGCAGGGTGCCGGCGGTGACCGTGGTGTTGCCCGTGTAGGTGTTGTTGCCGGAAAGAGTGACGGAACCCGTGCCGAGCTTGGTGAGAGCGCCGGTGCCGGAGATGGCGTTCGCGACCGTGGGGTGGTCGGAGCGATTGAGGGCAAGGGTGGCGTTGTTGACGACGGCGCCGGATCCGAGGCTGCCGCCATTTCCAAGCTGGAGCGTGCCGGCGGAGACGGTGGTGCCGCCGGAGTAAGTGTTGTTGGCCGAGAGGGTCAGGGTGCCGGTTCCAAGCTTGACGAGGGAGCCGCCGGACGAGGTCAGGGCGGAGGCGAGAGTGACGGATTGGCCGTTGGTATCGAGGCGGTAGGATTGATTGGCCGCGGCGCTGAAGCGGGCGGAGTAGTCGCCGGTGTTGGCGGAGGAGTAGCGAAGGGTGCCGCCGCCGAAGGAGATCGTGCCGGTGGAGCCGAGAGCACCGGTTGAGCCGAGGACGAGGGTGCCGGCGGATAGTGTCGTGCCGCCGGTAAAGGAATTGTTGCCCGAGAACGTGACCGTGCCGGTGCCGGCTTGGAGAAGGGTGCCTGTCCCGGAAATGGCGTTGGGGACGGTGTGGGCGTTGACGCCGGCGATGGAGTCGGAGCGGTTGAAGACAAGGGCGGCGTGGTTGACGATATCGCCGGAGCCGAGTGCGCCGGTGGTGCCGCCATTGCCGATCTGGAGAGTTCCCGCGGAAATCGTGGTGGTGCCGGATAGGGTGTTGTTGGCCGTCAGGGCGAGAGTGCCGGCGCCGAGTTTGGCAACCGTGCCGGATCCCTCGATTCGACTGGCGACGGTGAAGTCGTCGGAGCGGTTGAAGACGAGGCTGGCGCCGTTGGATACGGTTCCCGAGCCGAGGGAGCCGGCGGTGCCGCCGTTGCCGACTTGGAGAGTGCCGGCAGAGACCGTAGTCGTGCCCGAGTAGGAGTTGTTGCCGAGGAGGGTGAGGGTGCCGGAGCCAAGTTTGGTCAGGGAGCCACCGGAGGACGTGAGGGCGGAAGCGAGGGTGACGGTTTGGCCGTTGGTATCGAGGCGGTACGATTGATTGGCGGCGGAGCTGAAGCGGGAGGAATAGTCGGTGGTGTTGGCGGCGGAGAACTGGAGGGTGCCGCCGGTGAAGGAGAGGGTGCCGGTGGAGCCGAGGGCGTTGGCGGAGCCGAGGGCGAGGGTGCCGGCGGCGAGGGTGGTGCCGCCGGAGTAGGAGTTGTTGCCGGTGAGAGTGAGGGTGCCGGCGCCGGCTTGGGTGAGGGAGCCGGAACCGGAGACGACGTTGGCGACGGTGACGGCGTCGGAGCGGTTGAAGGCGAGGGCGGCGTTGTTGACGATATTGCCGGAGACGGAACCCGAGGTGCCGCCGTCGCCGATGCGGAGGGTGCCGGCGCTGATCGTGGTGCCGCCGGAGTAGGTGTTGGCGCCGGAGAGGACGAGGGTGCCGGCGCCGTCGACGATGAGTTCGCCGGTGCCGCCGACCGCGCCGGAGAAGGTGGTTTGGGAGCCGGCGCGAATGTTGGTCCGAAGGTCGCTGGCCAAGGTGACGGCGGAGGCGAAGGTCACCGCGCCGGCGGATTCGTTTTGGTCGTAGGTGGCGCTGCCGAAGAGCCCTTGGAAGATGAGCGTGTTTCCGGTGAGCGTGGTGGTGAAGAGCGGTCCGGTGGGGTCGCCGGCGGACAGCCCGTTGACGGTGCGGTCGGCGCCGAGGGTGATGGTCTGGTTGGCCGAGAGGTTGGCACTCAGATCGACGGTGACGCCGACGCCGGGGACGGAGTTGCCGGACCAGTTCGACGCGGTGCCCCAGGCGGCGCTGGCCGACGCCGTATTGGTCCAGGTGAACTGGGCTTGGGCGGACGACGCGAACGCGAGGCCGGCGAGGAGCGAGAGGGCGGGGACAACGGGACAGGTGGTGAGGCGCATCGGGAGGGCGCGCGCGGCCTTCGAAGGGCGGCGCGCCGGCGTGATCCTAACAGCGTGCGCTTGAAGTTTGAATACACCCTTGGGTGCAGGCGGGGTCGTGGGGGGACGGGCGGAGGTGGGCGGGGAATTGCGGAGTGTGGATTGCGGGGGAATATCCCGGGCTGAAGCGCCGGGCTACGGCTGGGCTACGGCGGGGCTGCGGCGCGGGGTTGCGCGGGGCGGGGGGCGGTGATTGGGTGCGCGGCGATGGCACGGATGAATGCGCGGCAGATGTGGGCGGCGAAGCTGGCGGGGAAACCTGTGCCGGCGGCGTTGCCGTTGCCGCGGGCCGCGGCGCCTTCGGCGGGCGAATCGCGGGTGACGGCGGCGCGGACGGCGTTTGCCGGCACGGTGCTCGGCGTCGATCCGTCGCTGCGCGGCACGGGGTTGGCGTTGCTGGAATTCGCGCCGGGGCGGCAGCCGTTGCTGTTGCGGTGCCGGACGGTGACGGTGGCGGCGAAGCATCCGATGGCGGAGGCGCTGGCGGAGATCCACCGCGCGGTGACGGCGTTTCTCGACGGCACCGCGGTGCGGCACGTGGCGCTCGAGCAAACGATCTACGTGCAGAACATCCGCACGGCGCAGATCCTCGGCGCGGCGCGCGGCGCGGCGATCGCGGCGGCGGCGTTGCAGGGGAAGCCGGTCTTCGAATATCCGCCGCTGCGCGTGAAGCAGGCGGTGGTCGGCGCGGGGCACGCGAGCAAGGAGCAGATGGCGCGCACGGTGATGGCGCTGCTCGGCCACGGGCGGACTTTGGCGTTCGACGAAGCGGACGCGGCCGGCGTGGCGCTGTGCCACGCGTTCACGTGGCGGGACGTATAGGATAAGACCGGAATTGGGAGACCGGAGACCGGAGTTTCTATAATTGAAACCGGAGTTCGGAGACCGGAATTCCTGCACCGAAGGCCGGAAACCGGAGATACATCCCCCCGCTGGCCAACCAATGTCGGGGATTTCCAGGTTCGATTCGTCGGCCGTTACCGTTCTTCCGCGTCCCGTTTCCGGTATCAGGTCTCCGGTATCCGGTTTCCGAATTCCGGTTTCTATCCCAATACCGCTTTCAGCACTTTGCCGAGGTCGCCGACGCGGTAGGGTTTGGTGAGGTAGCCGCAGAAGCCTTTGTCGAGAAACTCGCGGGCCATTTCCTCGTTGTCGTAGCCGCTGGCGACGATGGCGCGGACGTCGGCGTCGAGCTGCCGCAATTCCTTGAAGCATTCCTCGCCGCCCATGCCGCCGACGACGGTGAGGTCCATGATGACGGCGTCGTAGGGACGGCCGATGTTGAGGTAGCGTTTGTAGAGGGCGATCGCCTCCTCGCCGTTCTTCGCGAGGTCGTGTTTGTAGCCGAGGCTTTCGAGCATCGTCGCGGTGAGCGCGGAGATCTTGGGGTCGTCGTCCATGAACAGGACGCGGCCGGTGCCGAAACGGAAAGAGGCGGCGCGGCGGGCCTGGACGTCGACGGGGTTCTCGGCCTGCGGCAGGTAGACGGTGAACGCGGTGCCGACGCCGACCTGGGTGTCGAGGCCGATCTGGCCGCCGTGTTTGCGGACGATCGAGAGCACGGTGGCGAGTCCGAGGCCGGTGCCGTGTTTCTTCGTGGTGAAGAAGGGATCGAAGATTTTCTCGACGTGTTCGGGCTTGATGCCGGCGCCGTTGTCGCGGACCTCGAACTCGACGTAGTTGCCGCCGGCGAGACCGGGGATCTGGTTTTCCGCCAGCGCGACGTTGCGGGCCTGGATCTGGAGGCGCGGGCGGTGCGGCGGCGGCGGCATCGCCTGGAGGGCGTTGACGATGAGGTTCTGGAAAACCTGCAGCAGCTGGGCGCGGTCGACGTGGATGGGCGAAACACCTTCGGCGACCGTGAGCGTGAGTTCGGCGGTGGCGCCGGCGGCGGCGATCTTGATCGAATCCTCGAGGAGCTCCTTGGCGGTGCAGACGGTATGGGTGCCGGCGCCGCCTTTGGCGAAGGCGAGCAGCTGTTTCGTCAGGCCCTTCGCGGTCATGCAGGCCTGCTCGGCGTCGCCGAGGGCGGAGGTATCGCGGTTGTCGGTGGCGAGGGAGAGCGCGCCGAGAATGGTGGTGAGAAGATTGTTGAAGTCGTGGGCGATGCCGCCGGCGAGCAGGCCGAGGGATTCGAAGCGGTTGGCTTTCACGAGCTCCTCGGGCGTGAGCGTCATCTCCTCGGGATTGCGGAAAACCAAGATCACGCCGCGGGCTTTGCCGTCGGAGCCGAACACGGGCCGGGCGGTCCAGACGAGGGGCGTGACGGCGCCGTCTTTCGCCGCCGGGGCGAGGCCGTCCTCGCCGATGAGGCCGAGCGGGGCGTCGGAGGAGAGGGCGCGGTCGACGGGGTCGTCGGCGGTGCGGCCGCTCTGGCGGTTGACCAGCCGGAACACATCGCCGAGCGGCTGGTGGAGAATCGCGGCCGGCTCGAGGCGCAGGACGCGGAGGGCGGCGGGGTTGGCGTAGAGGATTTTGCCGCGCGGATCGGTGACGACGACGGATTCGGCGAGGGCGGCGAAGGCTTCGTCGACGAAGCGGCCGGAGAGGGCGCCGTCGTCGGGCTCGGCGGCGGCGGCCGGGAACGGGCAGGCGAAACCGACGACGCGGGTGAGCTCGCGTTTGCGCGTGACGGTGCGGTGGGCGCCGAAGAGGACGGAGACGGGCTTGCCGTCTTTGGCGCGCAGGCGGACGGGTTCGACGAAGGACGTTTCTCCGGGGGCGCGCGCGAGGAGCCAGGCTTCGACGCCGGCGGCGGCTTCCTCGGGGGGCAGGCAGGCGCCGAAGGAAGCGGGAGTGCGGGCGAGTTCTCCTTCCTTGTAGCCGAGCAGGGATTCCCAGACGGGCGAGAACCAGAAATCGGCGTTGGCGAAATCGAGTTCGAACAACGCGAGCGGGCCGCCGCCGGCAAGGTCCTGGAGTCGGGCGTCGTTGGCGACGAGGGAGTCCTCGAGTTCCTTGCGTTCGGTGATGTCGAGGTGGACGCCGACGACGCGTTCGAGTTGGCCGTCGGGGCCGAGGCTCTGGACGCCGAGGCATTGGATCCAGACCCAGTGGCCGCGGCGGTGCCGCATGCGGAATTCGATGCTGAACGGTTTCGCGGTCGTGCCGGCGGCGAGCTTGCGCGCGAGCTTGTCGGGCGAGGCGGCGGAGTCGTCGGGGTGGATCAGCCGATGCCAGGTCTCGAGCGAATCGGGCAGTTCGGCGGCGGTGTAGCCGAGGAGTTTTTTCCAGGCGGTGGAGAATTGGACGCGGCCGGACTTCAGATTGAGATCGAAGAAACCGGCGGCGCCGCGGTCGGCGAGGAGGCGGAGGCCGCCGACGAGATCGTCGCCGGCGGGGATGGGCGGGTTGGAGCCGCCGCCCCGTTTGGCGGGCGGGCGCACGGTGGCGAGGTAACCGGGACCGCCGCCGAGCGCGGGCTCGAGGCGCACGCGGACCTCGCGCGGGGCGCCGTCGCGCGGACGCGCGGAGAGCACGGTGTCGCGGTCGAGGGTGGAGGCGAGGAGGACCTCCCACTGGGCTTCGAGAAATTCCGGGTCGCTGGAGACGACCTCGAAGGCGAAGAGGGCGGAGAAGGCCTCGCCGGCGAGGGAATCGGCGCCGGATTGCCAGAGGGTGCGGGCGGCGGCGTTGGCGCCGGTCACGCGGCCGGCGGCGTCGAGCTGGAGGACCGCGCAGAAATCGCCGGCGGCGCCGCGGAGGGGAGGATTCGAACCGGACGTGGCGGACTTGGAGACGGAGTCGTTCACACGCTGCCGTCAGCCAGCCAGCGCCGGACGCGTTTGGCGAGAAAATCGATGTACGGCGGCTGGTCGTTGAGGCAGGGAATCTGTTCGAAGGCTTCGCCGCCGGCCTCCATGAAAGTCTCCATGCCTTCGCCGCGGATTTCCTCGAGGGTCTCGAGGCAGTCGGTGACGAACGCGGGGCAGATGATCAGGAGGCGTTTCTTGTTCTCCTTCGGCAGGCGCTTGAGTTCGTAGTCGGTGAACGGGCTGAGCCACGGTTCGCCGACGAGGCGGGACTGGAAGGAAACGGAGAACTTTTCCGCCGGTATCCGCAACTTGGCGACAAGGGCGCGGGTGGTCGCGAGGCATTGGGCCTTGTAGCAGGTCGACTGGACGGGCGAGCAGGTCGCGCAGCAGTCGGCCACCTTCATGCAGTGGGCTTTGGAGGGGTCTCCCTTGCGCAGGTGGCGTTCGGGAATGCCGTGGTAGCTGAAGAGCACGTAGTCGTGGGGCTTCGCGAGGTACGGGGCGGTGACGGCGGCGAGGGCCTCGATGTAGTCGGCGTCCTGGTAGAACGGTTGCACGCAGGCGACGCGGAGCTTGGGCGACTGTTTCGCGGCTTCCTCGTAGACCTTCACCACGACCGTTTCCCACGACGACATCGCGTAGTGCGGGTACTGGGGGAAGAGGAGAACCTCGTCGACGCCGTCGGCGATCAGCTGCGCGATCACGGACGCGATCGAGGGCGTGCCGTAGCGCATGGCGAGGTAGACGGGGGCGGCGGCGCCGAGGTCGGCGGCGAGCTTGGTCTGCACCTGCTTGGAGGTGACGATCAGCGGGGAGCCGGCTTCGGTCCAGATTTCCTGGTAGGCGTGCGCGGACTTCTTCGGGCGGGTGCGGAGGATGATGCCTTCGAGGAGGGCGAAGCGCAGGGGGGCCGGGAGATCGAGGACGCGTTCGTCGCCGAGAAATTCGCGCAGGTAGCGGCGGACGTCGGGAACCGACGTGGAATCGGGCGAACCCAAGTTGACGAGGAGGACGGCGCGTTTCGGCATGGAAAGCCACGATTCGTCGGCAGATTGCCGGCGAAGTCAAACGGTGCGCGCGGGGCGGTCAGCCGAGTTGGGTGCGGAGGCGGGCGACTTCAGTTGGACCGGTCCGGCGTCGCGAGGACGCGCTGCACGTCGGGATGGTCGCGGACCAGGTCGTACCACGGGTCCTTGGCCAAGGTGTGCCGGGTGAAAGCGGGATGGCTGTCGAGTCCGGCGGCGAGATGGACCGCGGCCTTGGCGCCGTCGCCGCGGGCGGCGGCGTAGTCGGCGATGCGGGCGGAACGGGGCGGGATCATCTCTTCGCGCCAGGCGGCTTCGATGGGCGCGAAGATGCGGTCGGCCTCCTCGGCGCGGCCGAGCCAGGCGAGGGTGCACGCGAGTTCCCACTGGAGCCGGAGGTCGTCGGGGGTCTCCTTGAGGCGTTCGCGGATCACACCCTCGGCGCGCTGCCAGTCGAGGCGGGCGAGGTTGGACTTGCCCTCGGTGCGGCGGGTCAGGGCAAGGTGCCAATCCTTGGGGCGGCGCATGGCGACGGAGTCCTCGAAGTAGTTCCGGGCGGTGAGGGCCGCGGCAGCGACGGCGCGGCGCGGATCGCGTTCGAGCGTGGCGAGCCAGAGGGGAATGTGGACGGCGCGATCCTCGACGCGTTCGGAGAGGGGGCGGCGTTCGAGTTGGTCGAGCACCGCGCGGGCGCCGGCGAAGTCGCCTTTCCAGCCCGCGAGCATCGTGGCTTTCTGGAGCAGCAGGGTCGCGAGGGGTTCGGCAGCGATGCCTTCGTCGAGATGTTTCAGGCAGGCGGCGAGCCGGGCGGGATCTTCGCCGCCCGGGCCGTAAATGAGGTAGGTTTGGGCGAGGCTGTAGTGGACGAGAGGATCCTTCGGATCGCGGCGGCGGGCGGCTTCGAGCACGGCGCGGCATTCGTCGGTGCGGTCGTTTTGCAGGAGGGAATTGGCGTAGGCGCGCGCGATGCGGTTGTCGGCGGGGGCGGCGGCGTGCGCGCGGGCGAAGGCTTCGAGGGCCTGTTGCGGGGTGTTCTGCCGGGAGAAAGCGTAGCCGAGACCGTAGAGCGCCTCGGGTTCGGCGGGGTCGAGGCCAAGGGCGCGCGTCGCGGCCTGCTGGGCGGCGGCGCGGCGTTTGTCGGAGAGGTCCCAGCCGCGCTGGAGATAGGTGCCGTGCACGGCGGCGAAGGCGCCCCAGGCGGCGGCGTTGCCGGGTTCGAGCACCGTCGCGCGGCGGGCCAGGTCCTCGGCGGTCGCAAGGTCCTCTCGCGTGTAGCCGATTTTTGTATACAGACCGCGCGCGCGGGCGGCGAGGCGGGTGGCCTCGGTGTCCGGGAGGGCGGAGGCGGGGGCGGCGGCTGCGGCGGGCGCG
Organism: Opitutaceae bacterium; assembly: GCA_027482185.1. Classification (GTDB taxonomy): domain Bacteria; phylum Verrucomicrobiota; class Verrucomicrobiia; order Opitutales; family Opitutaceae; genus ER46. The sequence goes on from JAIXWF010000013.1 coordinate 84,459, forward strand.
GCCGGAGCGGCGGCGGATTTGGCGGGGCCGAGCAGGGCGATGATCTCGGGGTCGGCGCGGAACGGCGCCATGCGCGGATCAAGGTCGAAACGCAGGCGGAGCAGGTCCCGGCTGAGCGGGAAACTGACCGCGGCTTCGCGGATGAGGGTGAGGGCAAAGGCTCGGTCCCCGAACAGCAGATTGGCCGGAATGGTATGGAACCACCAGGAGCTGACGGGGTTGAACGTCTGCGGCCGGACCACCGTTTCGTTGAAGGCAAGCAGGGCGGTCCGGGCCTCGGCGTTGCGCCCAAGGCCGTAAAGGCACCAGGCTTCGACGCCCTGGAGGGCGGTTTCCGTCGGGCGTTCGGTGCGCGCTTGCCGCACCTCGGCGAGCGCGGTCCGGTAGCTGTTCTGGGCGGTCTGGTTTTTCCCGGCGATGGCCTGCAGATTGGCTTCGAGCAGGAGCCGGGGACCGCGGTACTCGAAGTCGGCGAGCCACGGCTCGGAAAAATCGCGGAGGGCTTCGAATCCGGGGCCGGTGTCGCCGCTGTGGACGGCGTACAGAAAATAGCTCATCACCGTGCGCTCGATCGCGCGCACGCGTTCGGGCACGCGGTCGAGAAAGGCGCGCATGCCGGCGAGGTCGTTGTGGAGGCCGAAGCGGAGACGGGCCTTGTAGGAAAGGGCGTTGGCGACGGGGGCGAGGGCGAGCGTTTCGTCGATCACCTTTTCGCATTCCACCCACTCGCCGAGGTTGCGCAGGTGGCGCGCGAGGTCGTAGCGGGCGAGGGCGTCCCCGGGAAACAGCGCGGCCGTGCGGCGCGCGGACGCGAGCGCCTGTTCGCGCAGTCGGTCGAAGGCGGGGTCGCCGCGGGACGCGACGTAGTCGGTCGGGGACGCGGCGCGCGCCAAACTGAAAAGGGTGTTGTCGCGGAGCCGGTGGTAGCGCGCGATGCCGGGCGCGAGGTCGACGGCGCGCTGGGCCGCTTCGTAGGCGCGGCGGGATTCGGACTCGCGCTCAAACAGCTGGGTCGCGAGCGCGATCAGGGCTTCCGGCTCGTCGGGGGCCAGTTGCAACGCGCGCTCCGCCGTCGCTTTGGCGGCGGCGCGGCGTTCCGCGCTGCGATCCCAGCCGCGCAGCAACCACATGCCGTGGACGCGGGCCAGAGCGGTCACGGCCTCGGCGTCCGTCGGCGCGGTGTCCACGACGCGGCGCACGATTTCCTCGGCCAAGCGAAAGTCCTCCGGGATGGAATTGTAGCCGTCGAGCAGGGCCATGGCGCGCTTGAGCTCGGGGTGCCGCGGCCATTCGCGGGCGACGGGAGTTGCGGGTGCCGCGGGTGCGGCCGCAGTCGGGGCCGGAGCGACGGGGGCGTCGGATCGGCGCGACGTGACGAAGAAAACGGTGCCGACGGCGACGAAGACCGCGCCGAGTGAAAGCCAAAGCGCGACGGGCGGCACGCGGCGCGCGGGGGGCGGAGCGGCGGAGTCCGGCGTCGTTGCCGGTGCGGCCGGTTCGGCCGAAGGACCGGCCGCGGACCGTTGTTTCTCTTTCTGCAACCCGGCGCGGTGCGACCAGAGCTGCGCGAACTTGGCGCGCGTTTCCGGCGCGAGTTCGCCGCCGGCGGCTCGGGTCCATTGGACGGCGCGGAAACGGTCGGGCACCAGCGCTTCCGGTTCGCGCGTGGCGTCGATCACCACGGGCAGAATGAACGGTACGCCGCCGGCGATGCCTCGTGCGCGCTCGGCGGCGAGGTCCCATTCGATGCGGAAGTAGCCTTCTTCGCGCGCCTGCGTGTTGGCGGAAATGACGGGAATGAACAGCAGGCACTCCTTGATCTGGCGGCGGATCTTGGCGTCCCACTCGTCGCCGGTTTCCAGGCCGCCCTCGACGTCGAACCAGACTTCGATGCCGGCGCCGCGCAGCGACTCGGCGATCCGGCGCGCGGCGTCCGCGTCCTGGGACGCGTAGCTGAGGAAGACCGCGCGGCTGGTTTCGGCAGACATAGGGGCAGGCGCGCAGCGTGCGTTGCGCGCATCCGAAATCAACGCTTCCGTGGCGTCGCGGGCCCGGGCGAGTTCACGCCAGACCGCGGCAATAACGCAGCTGCGCGATGAGGCGGTGGACGTTTTCCGGCGCGATGCGGTCCGTGATCACCGAGCGCGGGAAGTTGGGCTCGATGTCGAGGCGCACGCCGTCCTCGGATCCGGGGCGGACGAAGTCTTCGACAAAATCGAGTCCGCCGCGCGGGCGCATCCAGCGCCAGTAGGGATCGGGGTCGGAGGATTCGATGACGATCTCGGCTTTCAGGAAAACGTAACAGTACAGCGTCAGGTCACGGAACGAAGGGAACCAGGTCGGCGGGTTTACCAGTTGGTCTCGAATGATGAGGCTCATCGCTCGGGTGGGGCTTCCGGTAGCATGGGATTTGCCAACTGCGGGCCCGGATTTGGAGAAAAATTTGCCGGCGCCGGCGGCCCCGGCCCGCGCGGCCCGCGGCGGAAGTTTTTCTTCCCTCGCCGTCGTTCCCTGTCATCCGTGGGACTCCTCTTTTCTATGACCACTCCGCGCAAGCCCGTCCTCCTCGTCATCCGCGATGGCTGGGGCAAGAATCCCGACGCCTCCCTCAACGCGACCAACGCCGTCGCCCTGGCCCGGAAGCCCTGCGACGACGCGCTCCAAGCCGGATCGCCGGTGGCTCTCGTGCGCGCGTCGGGCCTCGATGTCGGTCTGCCCGACGGCGTCATGGGCAACAGCGAAGTCGGCCACGAAAACATCGGCGCCGGCCGCATCGTCGACCAGGAACTCGTCCGCCTGAACAAGCTCTTCTCGGAAAAGCGCCTCGCCACCAACGCCGTCTGGCGGGCCGCCGTCGCCCGCGCCAAGGCCAAGCCCGGCGCCAAGCTCCACCTGATGGGCATCGTGTCCGACGCCGGCGTGCACGGCATGCTCGAGCACCTTTACGGCATTCTGCGCCAAGCCAAGGAAGACGGCGTCTCCGCCGTGTTCCTGCACGCCTTCACCGACGGCCGCGACACGCCGCCGTCCAGCGGTCTCGGCTATATCCGCCAGGTCGAGGAACAGATGCGCGCGATCGGCATCGGCAAAATCGCGACCGTCTGCGGCCGCTTCTGGGCGATGGACCGCGACAACCGCTGGGAACGCGTGCAGAAGGCGTACGACATGCTCACGGGCCGCGCCGCCGTGGCCACCGCGCCGAATGCCGCCGCCGCCGTGCAGAGCTATTACGACAAACCGCTGAGCGCGACGCAGGTCGGCGACGAATTCGTTCCGGCGACGTGGATCGTCGGCGCCGACGGCAAGCCGGTCGCGACGATCGGCGACGGCGACGCCGTGCTGTTCTACAATTACCGCGGCGACCGCCCGCGCGAGATCACGAAGGCCTTCGTGATCGACGGCTTCAAGGACTTCGACCGCGGCCCGAAGCTCGATCTCTACTACGCGACGATGACGGAGTACGAATCCGGCCTGCCGGTGCACGTCGTTTCGCCGAAGCCGGAGAAACTGAAAAACATCCTCGGCCAAGTCGTGGCCGAAGCCGGCATCGCGCAGTTCCGCTGCGCCGAGACGGAGAAAAACCCGCACGTGACGTTTTTCTTCAACAACTACCGCAAGGATCCGTTTCCCGGCGAAGACCGCGCCTGCCCGGCCAGCCCGAAAGTCCCGACGTACGACCTGCAGCCGGAGATGTCCGCCGGCGAAGTCACCGCCGCGGCCAAGGCCGCGATCCTGAGCGGCAAGTACGGCCTCGTCGTCGTGAATTTCGCGAATCCCGACATGGTCGGCCACACGGGTTCGCTCGCAGCCACGACGAAGGCCGTCGAGGCCACGGATGCGGGCGTGGGCGAATTGCTCGCGGCGCTCGCGAGCGTCGGCGGCCGCGCGGTCGTCTGCGCGGACCACGGCAACGCGGAGCAAATGTGGGACCCGACGGTCAACGGCCCGCACACCGCGCACACGCTGAATCTCGTCGAGGTTTTCGTGGTCGGCGACGGCTTCGTCGCCGGGAAAACCAAGATGCGCAGCGGCGGCCGCCTGGCCGACATCGCGCCTACGGTGCTGCACCTGATGGGTCTGCCGAAACCGGCGGAGATGACGGGCGAGAGTCTGGTCGTCGGCTGAGTTTCCCGGCGCGGCGCGGATCGGCGGCGATCCATATCAAAACGGTTACCGTATCGGAATCGCGGGGACGCGGCCGGTGCGGAATGAGTGCGGGTGCCGGAGCGGCCGGGGGAATTTTCCCCCGCCGGACTCCGGATTCACTCCGCCCATGATTACAGCCACAACGTCCCTCCCCGTTCCTTCCTTCCGAATTTCCGCCTTGGCCAAAGTCGGCGCGTTCGCCGTCGCGGCCGCGGCCGCCGCGTCCCAGCTTGCCGCGCAGTCCAGTTACTCCGTCGTCGACCTCAGCCAGGCCGCCGGCTTCGACCTCGCGGCCGATACCAACGCCGGCGTGACCGTCGGCGCCCGCGCCGCGGGTGCGACGCTGGCCACGCGCGCGGCGTTGTGGAACGGCACGTTGTTCACCGACCTCCACCCGGGCGCGCTGCTCGGCTCCGCGACCGCTTCGCGTTCGACCGCCGCCGGCGTGGCGAACGGCGTGCAGGTCGGCTCGGGCCTCGGCCCGGCCACGTCCAACCGCACCGTCGGTCTCGTCTGGCGGGGATCCGCCGAGAGCGCCGCCCGGCTGACCGCGCCCTTCACTTACTACAGCACGCAGGCGTTCGCGACGGACGGCGTCTTCGCCGTGGGTTCGGCCATCGGCTACGCCCGCGACGGCACGACGCTCGATTCGGGCCACGCGATGCTGTGGAACCTCGTCACCGGCGCGGCCGTCGATCTCGCCTCAGCCGGCTCCGCCCTCGGGGTGTCCGGCGGCCAGCAGGTCGGACACGTGCTCAAAGGCTCGGTGTCCGCCGCCCTCTGGCGCGGAACGGCCAAGTCCCTGGTTTCCCTCCATCCGAAGGGTGCGTTTTCCTCCTCCGCTACGGCGACCGACGGCGTCCGCCAGGTCGGCAACGTGAGCTACGAGGTCCGCGTCCGCTCGGAAGCCGCCAACGGCAACCACAACGCCGTCTTCACTTACGCGACCGTTTGGTCGGGCACGGCGGCGAGCGCGATCGGCATCCATGACGGCCGTTTCCGCCACACCTACGCCACGGGCGTTTCCGGTCCGTACATTTCCGGTTACGGTGCCGACCAGGCCGCCATCGGCACGCCGGCCTACTTCCATGCCCTTGTGTGGGACGCGAATCTGGTCGCGACCGACCTCAATGCGTTTCTGCCGGCCGGCTTCGTCGGTTCGCAGGCGCTGTCGGTCGACGCCGCGGGCTACGTTTCCGGCTACATGATGAGCGCCTCCGGCGAGCGCCGCGCGGTAGTCTGGATCCCGAATTTCTGATTTCCGCTCCGGCGGATTGATGCACACGGGCCCCGCCGCCACGGCGGGGCCTTTTTGCGCCGGAGCCCGCCGCCGCGGCGGCAATTTCGGGTTGCTCTCGCCTGCGGCCGGCCGCTTAGTTCGACCCTCTCTGCATCCATGAAGCGCACCCATCACTGTGCCCAGCTCACCTCTGCCGACATCGGCGCGACCGTCTCGCTCCTCGGCTGGGTGGACACGATCCGCGACCAAGGCGGCATCATCTTCGTCGACCTGCGCGACCGCAAAGGCGTCACGCAGATCCAGCTCGAGCCCCGGGACAATGCGCAGCTCGCCGAGCAACTGAAGCACCTCAAGACCGAGTCCGTCATCGGCATCGACGGCAAAGTCGTGCGCCGCCCGGCCGGCACCGAGAACAAGAACCTCCCCACGGGCGAGATCGAGATCGTCGCCAGCGCCCTCGAGATCCACAACATTTCCGACACGCCGCCGTTCCCGCTCGACGACGCCGGCGGCGACAAGGTCAACGAGGACCTGCGTCTCACCTACCGCTACCTCGACCTGCGCCGGCCGAAGATGCGGAAGAACCTCCAGGTGCGCCACAAGGCCGCCAAGTCGATCCGCGACTACTTCGATTCCCAGGAGTTCATCGAGGTCGAGACGCCCGCGCTGTTCAAGAGCACGCCCGAGGGCGCGCGCGAGTACCTCGTGCCGTCGCGCATCCACGCGGGCCAGTTCTACGCGCTCTCGCAGTCGCCGCAGCAGTTCAAGCAGATCCTCATGGTCGCGGGCGTGGAAAAGTATTTCCAGATCGCGCGCTGCTTCCGCGACGAGGACCTCCGCGCCGACCGCCAGATGGAATTCACCCAGGTCGACGTCGAGGCTTCGTTCGTCACCCGCGAGGACATCTACGCGCTCTTCGAAGGCATGCTGAAAAAGCTCTGGAAGGACGTGCTCGGCACGGACATCCCGACGCCGTTTCCGCGGATGCCGTTCCACGAAGCGATGAACCGTTTCGGCGTCGACAAGCCCGACGTGCGTTTCGCGCTCGAGCTCGTCGATCTTTCGGAGACGTTCCGCAACTCCGCGTTCAAAGTCTTCCAGTCCACCGTGGCCGGCGGCGGCGTGATCAAGGCGATCAACGCCAAGGGTCTCGCCGACGTTTCCCAGGGCGAGCTCAAGTCGCTCGAGGAAATCGCGAAATCGCTCGGCGCGAAGGGCCTCGCCTTCATCAAGGCCGAGGGCGGCGAATGGAAATCGCCGATCGTGAAGTTCTTCACCGACGCGGAAAAAGCCGAGCTCACCGCCAAGCTCGGCATCGCCGAGGGCGACATCATCTTCTTCGCCGCGGCCGGTTGGGAAAAGGCCTGCGCCATCCTCGGCCGCCTCCGGCTCGAGGCCGCGCAGCTGCTCGTGAAACGCGGCAAAATGACGATCCGCCACGACGACTGGAAATTCCTCTGGGTCGTCGACTTCCCGCTGATGAGCTACGACGAGGCGGAAGACCGCTACGTCGCCACGCACCATCCGTTCACCGCGCCCGTCGCCGAGGACGCCGCGTTGCTCGACTCGGATCCGAAGAAGGTCCGCGGCCAGCACTACGACGTCGTCCTCAACGGCATGGAACTCGGCGGCGGCTCGATCCGCATCCACCAGCCCGCGCTGCAGAAGAAGGTCTTCGAGGACGTGCTGAAGATCCCGGCCGACGTCGTCGAGAGCCGCTTCGGCTACATGCTCAAGGCCTTCACCTACGGCGCGCCCCCGCACGGCGGCATCGCCTTCGGCCTCGACCGCATGTGCGCGTTGCTGTGCGGCACGACGAGCATCCGCGACGTCATTGCCTTCCCGAAGACGCAAAAGGGCCAGGACCTCATGGCCCAGAGCCCGACCCCGGTCACGCCGCGCCAGTTGAAAGAACTGCACATCGCGGTGGTGCAGCCGGAGTGAGAATGGGAAGCTCTAAGCTTTAAGCTGTAAGCTGAAAGCCAGAGAACAGACGCGGACCGGAGCCTTCGGCTCTGGGTCCGCGTTTTTCTTTTGCGATCGGCGGCAGCTCGTCCGGCTTGGGTCGATGGTTTTCAGCTGAGAGCTGAACGCTGATAGCTTTCAGCTTAAGGCTTACAGCTTTCCGCTTACTGCCCCGCCTTCTCCGTCCCGCCTTCCGGCTTGTTCCCCACGCCGAGGAAGAACACGACGACCGCCGACGCCGCGACGGACGCGGCGAGGCAGTAGAGCCCGCCGGCGAAGGAGCCGGTCAGCGTCTCGATCTTGCCGATGAGGTAGGGCCCGAGTTGGCCGCCGAGGTTGCCGATGGAATTGATCAACCCGAGGCTGCCGGCGGCGGCCGTCGAGGTGAGGAACAGGTTCGGCATCGTCCAGAACGCGGGCTGGTACGCCTTCAGTCCGCCCATCGCGACCATGAAGCAGCCGAGCGTCATCCACAGGTGGCCCTGCGTCAGCGGGGCAAGGGCAAGGGCGCCGGCGGCGGCGAGGATCGGCACCACGGTGTGGAGGCGGCGCTCCTTGGTGCGGTCGGAACTCCAGCCGACGAGGAGCTGGCCCAGCACGGCCGTGATCGGCGGCAGAATGACGAGCCAGGCGAGGCTGTCATACTTCAGCTGATACCAGCGGTCGAGGATGCTGGGCAGAAAGAACATCACGCCGTAGCTGCCGGTGACGGCGAGGAAGTAGGTGAGGGCGAGCAGCAGGACCTTCGGGTGCCGCAGGCCCTGGAGCAGCGAAAGGTGCCCGCGGCGGCCGGCGTGGGCGCGGTCGGCCTCGAGTTGTTTTTCGAGGGCGTCGCGTTCCTCGGCGGAGAGCCAGGGAGCGTTCTTCGGGCGGTCCGGCAGCCAGACCAAAATCACGAGCCCGAGGATCACGGCGGGCAGGCCCCAGACGAGGTAGACCCATTGCCAGCCCTCGAGGCCGAGCACTTCCGGGTGGTGGATCGTCACGCCGTTGACGACTTCGTCGGTGCCGATCTTGAGCAGCGAGAAGGAGAGCTTCGGGCTGACGATCTGCGCGACGGGCGTCGCGATGAGGAAGAGCGCAAGGGCGCGGGCGCGGTCTTTGGCGGGGAACCAATGCGTCAGGTAGACGAGGACGCCGGGGAAGAAACCGGCCTCCGCCAGGCCGAGCAGAAAGCGCACGGCGTAGAATTGGAATTCCGGGACGCCGAGATTGCGGCCGAACGCGCCGTTGATGGCTCCGACGATCCATTCGGAAATCGCGATCGGCGTGCCGACGAAGGCCGTGAGGCTGGCCATGATGCCCCACGTGACCATGATGCGGCAGATCCAAAGCCGCGCGCTCCATTTCTCGACGATGAGCGAACCGGGAATCTCGAGCAGGAAATAGCCGAGGAAGAAGATGCCCGCGCCGAAGCCGATCACGGCGTTGTCGAAGCCGGGAATGTCCTTCGTCATCGTGAGCTTCGCGATGGCGACGTTGGCGCGGTCGACGAAGGCGATGACGTAGGCGAGGAAGAGCAGCGGCAGGAGCCGCAGGTAGGCTTTGCGGCGGGCGCGGTCGAGCGGGGTGGCTTCGCTGGGGTGGGGCATGAAGGGGAGGGGACGGCCGCGCGGTCAGCGGCAGAGGTTCAGCGCCGCGGTGATGAGGACGGCGTTGACGAAATCGATGAGAAAGGCGCCCACGACGGTGACGATCAGAAAAGCCCGCGGCGCGGGCCCGAACCGGCGGGCGAGCTCGCGCATCGTGGCGACGGCGTTGGAGGTCGCGCCGAGGCCGAAGCCGATGAGCCCGGCGCTCATCGTCGCGGCCTCGTAGTTGCGGCCCATCACCGGGAACACGATCCAGTAGGCGATGGCCGCGATGAGCGCGACCTGTACGGCGAGGATCGCGAGCATCGGCCACGCGGCGTGCGCCAGCTGGTGGAGCTGGAGGTCGATCATCACGACGGTGAGCAGCCACATGAGAGCGACCGAGGCGAGGCCGTCGGTCCGCTCCGACTGCAACCACGTGCCGCCGGCGGCGTCGTGGACGTTGCGCAGCAGGCCGGCGACGAGCATCGAGCCCATGTAGACGGGAAACGTGATCCCGGCCTGCTGCAGCTGCACGCTGACGAAGGCGCCGAGTTTCATGCAGCCGAACAAGGCCGCGAGATGCACGAGCATGGAGACCGGATGCCGGGCCAATTCGCGGAGCTCCGCGACCAGACCGTGGGCGGGCGGCGCGTCGGGTGCGTCGGGCGCGGCGGCGGCGGGGGCGCGCGCGGGATCGAGGCCGAGTTTCGTCCGCACGAGCCGGCCGGCGATCGGGCCCGCGATGAGCCCGCCGGCGATCACGCCGAAGGCCGCGGCCGCGATGCCGATGGCGGCCGCGCCCGGCAGGCCCGCTTTCTCGAATTCCGGCGCGAACCCGGCCGCCGTGCCGAATCCGCCCATGAGGGAAACGCAGCTGGACATGATCCCGAGCAGCGGACTTTGGCCCAGCGCCAGGGCGGTGGCCGCGCCGGTGACGATCTGGAGTGCGGCGACCGAGGCGGCGAGGGCGAGGTACACGAGCAGCGGCCGGCCGCCCTGGCGGGCGACCGCCCAGCTGGCGTTCAGGCCGATGCAGGTGAAGAACAGTATCAGCAGCGGGCGCTCGACGTCGGTCGGCTTCGGTGCGGCGAAATCCCATTGCGGCAACACGCTCCACAGCCACGCCGCGTTCGCGGTGCTGCCCTGGAGCGTGATGCGCCCCGGCAACCATTCCGCGCACGCGAGCAGGCCGACGGCCACGACGAGCCCGCTGAGGATCGGCGCGGGAATGTTCAGGCGCGCGAGGCGCGGCAGCCGGCGGATCGCGGCTTCGCCGAGCAGCAACACGGGCAGCGCCAGCACCAGCAGGGCGAAGGGACCGATCGTCAGGCCGGCGGCAAGCGGAAGCGGAATCATCGGGGCGGGGAAGGCGCGCGTGGGACGGCGCGGGTCGCCGCACTGAAACGGAATCCGCCCGAGGCACCAGCGGAATCGCCGCGCCGCCGCGGTCGCACGGTGACCTTGACTCTGCCGACGGCCTCTTCTGTTTCAGCGGTTCGCCCCAACCCCCGACGCCGCGATTCGTGCCGGCCCGGCCTGCTCGGCCCGGCCGATCCCGCGGTCCGTTCGCCCCCGTTTCCCATCATTTCCCCGAATCTTCCCTGCATGAAATTCTTCGGCCTCCACTGGATCGACGTCGCCATTCTCCTTTCGTACATCGTCGCCGTGCTCGTCGTCGGGAAAATCTTTTCCCATGGCGTGAAGGGCGAGGGCGACTTCTTCCTCGGGGGCCGTTCGCTCGGCCGGTGGCTCCAGTTTTTCCTGAGCTTCGGCAACATGACCGACCCGGGCCAGGCCACGACGACGGCGAGCTCCGTGTACCGCCAGGGCGCGGGCGGCGCCTGGCTGGCGCTGATCACCCTGTTCCTCACGCCGTACTATTGGTTCATGAACGTCTGGTTCCGCCGCGCGCGGCTCACGACGATGGCCGACCTTTTCCAGGACCGTTTCGGGAGCAAGTTCCTCGCCTCGTTCTACGCGGTCACGATGCTCATGATCGTCGTGGTCGGCACGATCGCCGGCGGCAACGTCATGGCGCTGAAAACCCTGCAGCCGCTGATGGTGAAGGATCCGGCGACCTATTCCGTCGCGGAAAAACAGATGGTCGCCGAGTACCACGAGTACGTGGCGCTGAAACAGCAGCGGCAGGCGGCCGCGCTGCCGGCGGCGAGCGAGGCGCGGTACGACGTGCTGCGCGACTACTACAACCGCGGCGCGCTGCAGCCCTATGTGACCTACCTGCATCCCGCGACGTTCTACCTGGTTTCCACGGGCCTGGTCGCGGTCTTCATCATGCTCGGCGGCCTGAAGGCCTCGGCCGTGGTCGACGCGATCCAGGCCATCCTCGTCGTCCTCATATCCGTCATTTTGATACCGTTCGGACTGTGGAAAATCGGCGGCGCGGACGCGCTGCACGAGAAGGTGCCCGACGTGATGTTCAACCTCTTCGGCGGCGACATCGCCTCCGAGTACACCTGGTACTCGATCAGCGCGCTGCTCATCGTGCAGCTGATCGGCATCGCCGGCGCCCAGCACAACATGATGATCGCCGGTTCCGCGAAGGACGAGATGGCCGCCCGGCTCGGCTCCGTCACCGGCGGTTTCAGCAAACGTTTCGTGACCATCGCGTGGGCGTACTGCGGCCTGATCGCGATCGCGCTTTTCGGGCCCGGGCTTTCCGATCCCGACCAGGCCTGGGGCCTGATGACGCGCGAACTGCTGCCTGTCGGCCTGATCGGCGTGATGATCACGGGCGTCCTCGGCGGCAAGATCGCGGTCCTCGGCGCCCAGTCCGTCGCGCTCTCCGGCCTCGCGGTGAAGAACCTCTACGAGCCGATGTTCCCCGGCAAATCGGACGCCCACTACATGGTCGTCGCGCGCGTCGCCGTGCCCGTGCTGCTGGCGGCCGGCGTGCTCGTCGGCCTGTTTCTCAACAGTGTCGTCGCGATCCTCAAGTTCGCCATCGTGCTGCTGCTCGTCTGGGGCGTGCCGGTGACGCTGCTCTTCCTCTGGCGCCGCGTGACGCGGGTGGCGGTGCTGGTGCAGGTGATCGTGACCCTCCTGCTGATCGCCGTCGTGCCGTGGATCGTTTCGACCATCCCCGCGCTGGCGCGTTCGGAGGCGCTGACGTTGATGACGCGGGAGCGCACCGTGACAAAGGAGGTCGCCGCGACCAAGGCCGACGTCGCCGCCGGCCTCGCCGCGCGCGAGGGCCAGGTGATCACGAAGACGCGGCGGATCGAGCCGGTGTCGGTGTTCTTCGAGGAAGGCGTCGTGCGCGTGGATCCGAAGGACCCGAATTCCCCCAAGACCGGCAAAGGCCTGTTCCGCCCCGAAGTCTATCTGATGAAGTTGCTGGGCTTCGACGTCGCGGGCTTCAGCTCGGCGCAGTTGCTCACGACGCGCTACCTCGTCGACGCGGCGCTGCCGATCTTCCTGCTGATCGGCGTTTCGCTGCTGACGCGGCCGACCGACCCGGAACGGGTCGCCCGTTTCTACGCGCGCATGAAGACCCCGGTGGCGCCGACGCTCGACGAGGACGCGAAGCGGGTGGAGGAGAGCTACGCCAACCCGACGCGTTACGACGACACCAAGCTGTTTCCCAAATCGAATTGGGAATTCACGAAATGGGACAAGACCGATGCGCTCGGCTTCATCGCTTGCTGCGCCCTCGTGGGCGTGGTGCTGGTGGTGTTCAAGGGCGTGCTCGTGATCGGGTCGTGACGCCGCGGCGGTTGCCGGCGGGCGACGCGCGCGATTAGGCCGCGGATTGCCTCCCGCCAACGCGGCTCATCCCCGCGGCGGCGGCGAAGGATAGCTTGCGCCGTCCCGGGGCGGCACCCAGATTTCGGGCCGTTTTCAACCTTACCATCGCATGAAACTCATCGTTGCCATCATCAAGCCGTTCAAGCTCGAGGAAGTGAAAGAGGCGCTCGCCGCCGCCGGCATCGAGGGCATGACCGTGACCGAGGTCAAAGGCTTCGGCCGCCAGAAGGGCCACACGGAAATCTATCGCGGCAGCGAGTACACGGTCGACTTCCTGCCGAAGGTGAAGCTCGAGGTCGCCGTCGGCGACGAGATGGCCGGCAAGGCCGTCGACACGATCGTGAAGGCCGCCAAGACCGGCAAAATCGGCGACGGCAAGGTCTTCGTTCTTCCGATCGAGGAAGTCATCCGCATCCGCACCGACGAGCGCGGCGAATCCGCGGTCTGATCCGCGCCGCCTCGCGCGGATTTTTCCGCCGCCCCTCTTGTGCCGGCTTCCCTCGGGGAGCCGGCTTTTTTGCGCGTTGCCGCCGAAGGCTTGCGCCAGCGGATGCGTCACGGACCGGGGGTTGGCATGGCTGGTGCTAAACGGGAACTGCGAGGCGTCGGCCTAGGCGCATCGCGTTTCCCGGCGGCTGCATCGTTCGAACGGTCGCGCGGGGAGCCGCAGGACCCTCCAACAACAACCACACAAGCGCATGATCTGTTCACGCCCCCGTCGCAAGACGCCGTTCGCGTTCCTCGCCCTCTTCGCAGGGCTCAGCCTCGGAACGCTGTTTGCCCAAACGCCCGCTCCCGCTCCGGCCCCCGCTCCCGCGGCCGCCGCCCCGGCTGCTCCTGCCGCCCCGAAAGAGCCGACGATGGAACAGCGGATCGCGGACCTTGAGGCCTATGTGAACAACACCGCGCGCACGCCCGATGTCGCTTCCAAGATCCCCGGTCCCGGTCCCGGCCACAATGCCTGGCAGATGGTCAGCACCGCGCTCGTCATCTTCATGACGCTGCCCGGTCTCGCCCTCTTCTACGGCGGCCTCGTCCGCAAGAAGAACGTCCTCTCCGTCCTCGCCCAGTGCATGGGCATCGCCGGCCTCGTGACGATTCTCTGGTGGGCGATCGGCTACAGCCTCTCGTTCTCCGGCGGCAACGCCTTCATCGGCGACACGGCCGCGATGTTCCTCAAGGGCGTCGAAGCCGGCAAGACCGGCGCGGGCTACTACTGGATCAGCGACATCATGTGGTCGATGTTCCAGCTCAGCTTCGCGATCATCACGCCCGCCCTCATCCTCGGCGCCATCGCCGAGCGCATGAAGTTCGCGGCCGTCCTCGCCTTCGTCGCGGTCTGGATGTTCGTCGTGTACTTCCCGTTCGCCCACATGGTCTGGGCGACCAACGGCTTCATGTGCGGTCCCCTCAACAAGGACGCCACCATCAAGGCGATCGACTTCGCCGGCGGCACCGTGGTCCATATGACCTCCGGTTGGTCCGCGCTCGTCCTCTGCATCATCCTCGGCAAGCGCGTCGGCTTCGGCAAGGAGTCGATGCCCCCGCACTCCATGGTGCTCTGCATGGTCGGCACCGGCATGCTCTGGGTCGGCTGGTACGGTTTCAACGCCGGCTCCGCCCTCGGCGCCGATGCCATCGCTTCCAACGCCTTCGCCACCACCACGCTCGCCGCCGCCACCGCCGGTTTCACCTGGGCCGTTCTCGAATGGATGCTCCGCGGCAAGCCCAGCGTCCTCGGCTTCTGCTCCGGCATCGTCGCCGGTCTCGTCGTCATCACGCCCGGCGCCGGCTTCGTGCTCCCGACCTCGGCGGTCATCATCGGCGTCCTCGCCGGTGTGGTGCCCTATCTGGCCTGCGCGTACCTGAAGAAGATGCTCGGTTACGATGACGCCCTCGACACCTTCGGCGTCCACGGCGTCGGCGGCACCCTCGGCGCCATCCTCACCGGCGTGTTCGCCGATCCGGCCGCCAACTCCGTCCTCGGCGACGGCGGCATGAAGCTGATGGACGGCCTGCTGATGAACCAGTTGAAGGCCGTCGGCCTCACCATCGTCTGGAGCGTCGTCGCCACCGCGATCATCGCCTACGCCATCAAGGCGGTCATCGGTCTCCGCCCGGCGGAGGAAGTCGAGCGCCAAGGCCTCGATATCACCGAGCACGGCGAAGAAGGCTACGTCAACTAACCCCTACCCAGCACTGCCATGAAACTCATCATCGCCATCATCAAGCCGTTCAAGCTCGAGGAAGTGAAAGAGGCGCTCGCCGCCGCCGGCATCGAGGGAATGACGGTCACCGAGGTCAAGGGGTTCGGCCGCCAGAAGGGCCACACCGAGATCTACCGCGGCAGCGAATACACCGTCGACTTCCTGCCGAAGGTGAAAATCGAGGTCGCCGTCGGCGACGAGACCGCCGGCAAGGCCGTCGACACGATCGTCAAGGCCGCCAAGACCGGCAAGATCGGCGACGGCAAGGTCTTCGTCCTTCCGCTCGACGAGGTCATCCGGATCCGCACCGACGAACGCGGCGAATCCGCGGTCTGATCCGCAAAAGGTTTGATTGCAAAGGCCGGGCTCCCTGCGGGCCCGGCCTTTTTGTTGCCACGAGCCGGCCTTCGGTCCGCCGGGACCGCGGGGCACGCGGCGCATTCTGTCATAGCGGAAATTTGGGCCGAATTCTCGGCGCCGGCGGCGGAGTCGGCATCGATTCTGCTCATGCTGGCGGCCCAAGCCATGAATCTCCGCCGTCTCCCGCTTCTTCGCTCCCTGTCGGCCGCCGTGCTCGCCCTCGTCCTGGGCGCCGCCGCCTTCGGCCAAGCCGCCGCCCCGGCGCCCGCCGCGCCGCCGCCCGCCCCGACGCTCGAACAGCGTATCGCCGGCATCGAGGCCTACCTCGCCAACGGCGACCCGACCGCCGCCCTCAAGGACGCCAAGGGCGCCGTGCCCGCCGGCCTCACCACGCCCGCCGTCGGCACCGCCGGCCCCGGCCACAACGGCTTCATGATGATCTGCGCGGCCCTCGTGCTCTTCATGACCCTGCCCGGTCTCGCGCTCTTCTACGGCGGCCTCGTGCGCACCAAGAACGTCCTTTCCGTCATGGCCCAGTGCCTCGGCATCGCCGGCCTCGTCACCATTTTGTGGTGGTGCTTCGGATACAGTCTCGTCTTCGGCAAGAACTTCGAGAGCGCCTTCCTCGGCGGCTCGGAGTTCTTCTTCATGCGCGGCGTCGATTCGCTGCCCAACACCGACTACGCGTACTGGATTTCGCAGAACGTCTTTTCGATGTACCAGATGATGTTCGCGATCATCACGCCCGCCCTGATCGTCGGCGCGATCGCCGAGCGCATGAAGTTCACCGCCGTCCTCGGCTTCGTCGCGGTCTGGATGTTCGTCGTCTACTTCCCGCTCGCCCACATGGTCTGGGGCGTCACCGGCTATATGAACGGCGTCTGGAACGCCAACGCCGCGATCAAGGCCATCGACTTCGCCGGCGGCACCGTCGTCCACATGTCCTCCGGCTGGTCCGCCCTCGTGCTCTGCCTCATCCTCGGGCCGCGGCTCGGCTTCGGCAAAACGCCCATGCCCCCGCACTCGATGGTCCTCTGCATGGTCGGCACCGGCATGCTCTGGGTCGGCTGGTACGGCTTCAACGCCGGCTCGGCGGTCGCGGCCGACGGCGTCGCCGCCAACGCCTTCACCACCACCACGCTCGCCACCGGCGTCGCCTCCTTCACCTGGGCCGCCCTCGAGTATTTCGTGCGCCGCAAGGCCAGCGTCCTCGGCTTCTGCTCCGGCGCCGTCGCCGGTCTCGTCGTCGTCACTCCCGCCTGCGGCTTCATCGATTCCACGGCCGCGATGTGGGTCGGCCTGCTCGCCGGTATCGTGCCCTTCCTCGCCTGCACCAAGCTCAAAGCGCTGCTGAAGTACGACGACGCCCTCGATACCTTCGGCGTCCACGCCGTCGGCGGCACCCTCGGCGCGCTGCTCACCGGTTTCTTCGCCACCGCCTCCGTCAACGGCAACCTCAACACCAACCTCAAGGACATCGTCGGCAAGTCGCTCTGGATCGAGCAGCTCAAGGCCATGGCCTTCACGGTCGTGCTGTCCGTCGTCGCCACCGTCGTCATCGCCTTCGTGATCAAGGCCGTCATCGGCCTGCGGCCCACGGTCGAGTCCGAACAGGAAGGCCTCGATCTCAGCGACCACGGCGAAGAGGGCTACATCTACGAAGCCAAATCCTGAACGCGTTCCCGCCGCCGCACTTTCATGAAACTGATCACCGCCATCATCAAACCCTTCAAGCTCGAGGAAGTTAAGTCCGCGCTCGCCGAGGTCGGCGTCGAGGGCATGACCGTGACCGAGGTCAAAGGCTTCGGCCGCCAGAAGGGCCACACGGAAATCTACCGCGGCAGCGAGTACACGGTGGACTTTCTCCCCAAGGTGAAGATCGAGCTGGCGGTGACCGACGAGGTCGCCGGCAAAGCGATCGACGCCATCACGGCCTCTGCCCGCACCGGCAAAATCGGCGACGGCAAAATCTTCGTCCTGCCGCTCGAGCAGGTCATCCGCATCCGCACCGACGAAAGCGGCGAAGCCGCCATCTGAAGGCCGACGCCGCCGGCGGCGGCCGGTTGAAAGTCGGGAGTTGAAAGTTGAAAGTCCGGAGGAGGCGCGTTGCCGAAACGGCAAGGCGAGGGTCGGCGGTATCCGTCGATCTCCCACTCCGAACTCCAACCCCCGAACTCCGAACCCAAAAAAGCGCGGAGCGCTTTTTATCGCGCCCCGCGCCGAAGTTTTTTGGTTTCCTGAAGCGTCGGCTCAGCTCGCCGGCGCGCCCGGGGCCGCGGGCGCCGGCTTCTTCTTGTCCGGCAACGCGCGCGTCGCGACCTCGGCTTTGAGTTTCGCGACGTACGCGTCGGCCGTCATCACGCCTTCGTCGCCGCGGGCGCGGGAACGCACCGAGACGCTGTTGGCTTC
Organism: Opitutaceae bacterium; assembly: GCA_027482185.1. GTDB lineage: Bacteria > Verrucomicrobiota > Verrucomicrobiia > Opitutales > Opitutaceae > ER46. Next base: position 102,125 of record JAIXWF010000013.1, read on the forward strand.
CGCTTCCTTCTGGCCGATGACGAGCGTGTACGGGACCTTGTCGATCTCCGCGCGGCGGATCTTGGCGCCGAGTTTGTCGCTGTGCTCGTCGAGCGAGGCGCGCAGGCCCTCGGCCTTGAGCTTCGCGAGCAGCGCGCGCGCGTAGTCGATCGTCTTGTCGCTGATCGGCACGAGGCGGACCTGCTCCGGGGCAAGCCAGGCCGGGAAGTCGCCGGCGAAGTGCTCGATCAGCACGCCGCAGAAACGTTCCATCGAGCCGAAGGGCGCGCGGTGGATCATCACCGGACGGTGCGGGGCGTTGTCGGCGCCGATGTAGGACAGGTTGAACCGGACCGGCAGCACGTAGTCGACCTGCACGGTGCCGAGCTGCCATTCGCGGCCGATGACGTCCTTGATCACGAAGTCGATCTTCGGCCCGTAGAACGCGGCCTCGCCCGGCTCCTCGGTGAACGGCACGCCCAGCGTCGACGCGGCCGTGCGGCACGCGGCCTCGGCGACGTCCCACTTGGCCGGGTCGCCGGTGAACTTGCTGCTGTCCGGATCGCGGAGGCCGACGCGCACGCGGTAGTCGTTCATGCCGAGCGTGGTCAGCACCGTCTTCACGAGCGAGAGACAGCCGAGCACTTCCTGCGCGACCTGGTCCTCGGTGCAAAAGAGGTGGGCGTCGTCCTGCGTGAAGCCGCGGACGCGCGTCATGCCGTTGAGCTCGCCGCTCTGTTCCCAGCGGTACACGGTGCCGAATTCGGCCAGGCGCACGGGCAGATCGCGGTAGGAATGCGGCTGCGAGGCGAAGATCTTGATGTGGTGCGGGCAGTTCATCGGCTTCAGCATGAAGCCTTCGAGCAATTGGTCCGCGTCGAGGATGCGTTCCTTGACGATCACTTCCTTGCCGGCGCGCTGGTTGATCTCGGCGGCGAACTGCGCGGACACGCCCTCGAGGCGGCGCGTGAGTTCGGCGCAGGAACAGCCTTCGGTCGCGAGCTGCGCCATCGCGTCGGGTTCGGCGAAGGCGGTGAATTGCGATTCTTTGTAATACGGGAAGTGGCCCGAGGTTTTGTAGAGCGCGAGCTTGCCGATGTGCGGCGTGAAGACCTGCGAATAGCCCTGCTTGCGCAGTTCCTCGCTGATGAAGGTCTGGAGTTCCTGGCGGATGATCGCGCCGTTGGGCGTCCAGAGGATGAGGCCCTGGCCGACTTCGTCGTCGACGACGAAGAGTTTCAGATCCTTGCCCAGCTTGCGGTGGTCGCGGAGCTTGGCCTGCTCGAGCTGGGTGAGGTAGGCGGCGAGTTCGTCCTTGGAGGCGAACGCCGTCCCGTAGATGCGCTGGAGCTGTTTGTTCTTCTCGTCGCCGCGGTGGTACGCGCCGGCGATCGAGAGGAGCTTGAACGCCTTCAGCTTCGACGTGTAGCGCACGTGCGTGCCGGCGCAGAGGTCCATGAACTCGCCGTTCTGGTAGAACGAAATCTTTTCGCCCTCGGGAATGTCCGCAAGGCGGCCGAGTTTGTAGCGTTCCTGGCCGCGGGACTTGATGATCTCCACGGCTTCGTCGCGGGACACTTCCTTGCGCAGGAAGGGCTGGTTCTCTTCCGCGATCTTCTTCATCTCGGCCTCGAGCTTCGCGAGGTCGTCCGTCGTCAGTTTGTGCTCGAGATCGACGTCGTAGTAGAAGCCGGTGTCCGTCGGCGGACCGATGTCGAGTTTGGCATCCGGGAAGATGCGGAGGAGCGCGGTCGCCAGCACGTGCGAGCACGAGTGGCGAAGTTCATCGAGCGGAGTCATGGCCATGGTCGGTGGTGGTTGTGGTCCTGCGTACGATTGCAGGGCCGGAAGGTCAGACCGCCGCGAAACGCGCGGGCTGTCAACGCGCGGGTGGGCCCGCGGTTTGGAGTTCGGGTTTTGGGGTTTGGCGTTGGGGAAGCGGAACGGCCGGCGGTTGGAAAAACGGCAATTGGGCGCTTGATTTGGGCCCGCAGTCGGCGCACGAATTCACGCATGCGAGAAGACCTAAAGGCGCTGCTCACGAATCCGCTAGTCTTCCCCGTGGAACTCACCTTGACGAGCGGGGATGTCGTGAAGATCCAGCACCCCGACTTCGTGCACTACTCCGGCAAGCTCGGGCAGATTTTCTTCTACCCGCCCGAAGGCGGCGGCGTTTTCGAAATGATCACGCCGGACCAGATCGCGAAGATCCGCGCCCGCCGGAAACGGCACGCGGCGTGAGGGGGGAAGCGAGAAGCTATAAGCGGTAAGCAGTAAGCTTTCAGCAATAAGCTCAAAGCCACCGGCAGAAGCTCCCGGCGGTTTTGCTCAGTTGCTTTCCGCTTACCGCTTAGCGCTTACGGCTTCTTTGCCGGCTCCAGCGAGTAGCCGTCTTTGCGGTCGAGCATCGTCCAGCCGGCGGCAGCGATCTCCTTGCGCAAAGCATCTGCGGCGGCGAAGTCCTTCGCCTGCTTCGCGGCCCAGCGCTTTTCGGCGAGGGCGGCGACGGCGGCGGGGATGTCGGCCTTCGGCGCTTCGGCAACGTCGAGTTTGAGGCCGAGGGCGAAGAGGACGCGGTCGAATGCCGCGGCGTCGAGGCCGGCGGGGCCGCGGTTGACGAGCGTGAACAGCGCGCCGAGCGCGCCCGGCGTATTCAGGTCGTCGTGCAGCGCGGCGAACACGGGGTCGAAAACGGTTGCGTCGCCGCCTTGGCTGCCGAGCGCGGCGCGGAACGAGCGCAGTGTCTTCAACGCGCTCTCCGCGGCGTGCATGCCGTCGAGCGTGAAGTTGAGCTGCTTGCGCGGATGCCCGGAGAGCAGCGCGTAGCGCACGGCCATCGCCGAGTAGCCTTTCGCGAGCAGGTCGCGGAGCGTGTAGTAGTTGCCCTTGCTCTTGCTCATGGTGGTGCCGTTCACGAGCAGGTGCTCGCTGTGGTACCAGTGGTGCGCGAAGGTCGTGCCGTTGCAGCATTGGCTCTGCGCAATTTCGTTTTCGTGATGCGGGAAGAGCAGGTCGACGCCGCCGGTGTGGAGGTCGATCGTGTCGCCGAGGATCGATTTGCTCATCGCGCTGCACTCGATGTGCCAGCCGGGCCGGCCCTCGCCGACGCCGCCGGGTCCGCTCCACTTCACGGAGCCGTCCTCCTCGGGCTTGTACGCTTTCCAGAGGGCGAAGTCAGACACCGAGTCTTTGTGGTCCGCGTCGGCCGCGAACACCGTCACCTTCAATTCGCGTTCCTTGATCCGCGAGAGACCGCCGTAGCCGGGGAACGAATCGAGTTTGAAGTACACGGAGCCGTCGGCGGCGCGGTAAGCGTGGCCTTTCTCCATCAGCACCTCGATCATGTTCACCTGCTCCTTGATGTAGCCGGTGGCGGTCGGTTCGGCCGTCGGGCGCAGGCAGTTGAGCGCGGCGCAATCTTCGTGAAACAGCGCCGTCCAGTGTTTCGTGATTTCGCCGAGCGGGCGGCCTTCTTTCTTCGCCTGGCCGATGGTACGGTCGTCGACGTCGGTCAGATTGCGCACGTGCTTCACCTTGGCGGCGCCGTATTCGAGCTCGAGCAGGCGGCGGATGACATCGTTGACGACGAAGGTGCGGAAGTTGCCGATGTGGGCCGGCGCGTAGACGGTCGGTCCGCAATTGTAGAAACGGAACACGCCGTCCGGCTGGGACGGCTTCAATTCGCGCAGCTCGCGGGACAACGATTCGAAAAGTCGGAGGGCCATGAACGGATAGGTGAGGGGGAGCGGTAACAGGATTTCCCGCGCGGCGGAAAGGTGTTTTTCGCGGCCCCGGCGGCGGCCGGCCGGGTCTCGCGGCCGCGCCTGGTTCATGATTATTAATTTCGGATTGCGCTGTCCGCGCACTTGCCTTGTTTCAGGCCGATCCCCGCGCCCGTTCCTCCCCGGACGGACGCAACCCCACCCGCCGCCCGCCGATCCCCTTCGGCCCGGCTCAACCCCGTCCGCCCCATGTCTTCGCTCCCGCTTCGCGCGTTCGTTCTGCTTTGCCTGGCCGGCCTCCCGGCCCTCCTGCCGGCCCAGGAAACCCTCACCGGCACCGTCGTCAACGAAGCCACCGGCCGCGCCCTCGAAGGCGCGCGCGTCGTGCTCCAGGGCACGAACCGCGAGGTGCTCACCGACCGCGAGGGCGCGTTCCGGTTCGACGACGTCAAGCCCGGCGCCGCCACGCTCGCCGTCAGCTACGCCGGCCTCGATGCGGCCACCGTGCCGCTCACGGTCGCCGCCGGCCAGCCCACGCGCCGCGACGTGCGCCTCACGTCGCAGATCTACGCGCTCACGAAGTTCGTCGTTGCCGGCGAACGCGAGGGCAACGCCCAGGCCGTCACGCTCCAGCGTCTTTCCGAGGGCGTGAAGAACGTCGTCTCGACCGACGCCTTCGGCAACCTCGCCCAGAATCCCGCCGACCTCCTCGTGCGCCTCCCGGGCATCGAGGGCGACACCGTCGACGGCACCATCCGCTACGTGCGCATCCGCGGGCTCAACCAAAACCTCACCACCATCACGATGGACGGCAACCGCCTCGCCGACGCCGCCTCCGCCGGCGCGACCCGCGAGTATCAGTTCCAGACCGTCAGCGCCGACACCGTCGAACGCCTCGAGGTCGTGAAATCGCCGACGCCCGACATGGACGGCGACTCGATCGGCGGCGCGGTCAACATGGTCTCCAAGTCCGGCTTCGATACCAAGGGCCGCATGGTCCGCATCTCCGCGGGCGCGACCTATCGGCCCGTCGACGAACGCATGACCGGCCTGCCTTACAACTACGCCGTTTCGTATTCCGAAGTCTTCGGCGGCAAACTCGCCGTCGCCGTCAACTTCGGCCACCGCAAGCTCTTCACGCCGCAGGACACCGTCACGCAGACCAGCCAGGCTCCGGCCAACGGCTTCACCGGCCCGACCTACACGAACCAAGTGCAGTACGTCGACGAACGGCTGTTCACGTCGCGGTGGGGCGGGGGCGCGCGGCTCGACTACAAACTCAGCGACGCCACGCGTTTCTACGCGAGCTCCACGATCAACCGGCTCACCGACCACGACACCGACCGGATCGTGAACTTCACGACCCCGCAGACCGTCGCCACCCTCGACGCCGCGGGCAACCCCACCGGCAATGGCGGGATTCTGCCCGGCTACAGCAACGAATTCACGACGGTCCGCGCCGTGCCCAACAGCCTGATCAACGTGTCCGCCGACACCGCGTACAAGGATGCGAAGACGCTCTATCATCAGTTCGGCGCCGTGCACAAATGGCCGGGCCTCGAGCTGGACTGGAACCTCTACAAGTCCGATTCGAAATCGAACTACTCCGGCCAGCGGAACTTCCAGTTCACCGCCCGCGGCATCGGCTTCACGATCGACCAGCGCAACCGCAGCGACTTCCCCGTCGTCACGCAGGTCGCCGGCCCGAACATCCTCGATCTCGCGAGCTACACGGAGAACCGCTACCGCATCGACCGCCGCGCGGGTTGGGACGGCTACGAGGGCGCTTCGCTCAACGCGCGCCGCGACTTCAAACTGCCGGCGCCCGCCTACGTGAAGGCCGGCGTCCGCATCCGCGAACAGAGCCGCGTGCTCGAGGCCACGCAGTGGAGCGGCAACTACGTCGGGCCCGACGGCGTCATGGGCGTGAATCCCGCCACCGGCCGCAACGACGACAACCTCGCGCAGTTCGGCCTGCTCGAAGCCGGCCGCCTGCACACCGACGCCGTCCGTTTCCCCGCCGTGCCGCTGCCGGTCTTCCCCGGCCATTCCAACAAGCTCGTCGACACCGCGCTGGAAACGTCGCCGAACCTCTTCGTGCAGGAACTCGCCGCGAACCTGCAGGCGCAGCTCAACGGCGACCAGGAATTCAAGGAACGTATCGAGGCCGCGTACCTCATGGGCAACGTCCGCTTCGGCGCGTTTTCGATCCTCGGCGGCGTCCGGATCGAGCGCACCGAGACGCGCGGCGAGGGCGCGCTGCAGGCCGTGACGCCCGAGGAACGCGCGCGCCGCGCCGCGTTTGTCGGCGCGTTGACGCCGGCGGAAATCACGCGCCGCACGCTCGCCGAATTCGGCGGCCGCCAGGTTCGCACCGGCGACTATCAGAACGTGCTACCCGGCCTGCACCTCAAGTGGGCGCCGCTCTCGCGGCTTATCTTGCGTCTCAGCTACGCGACCAACGTCGGCCGCCCCGGCGTCGGCCAATTGATCCCGCGCACGACGGTGAACTTCGACAACCAGACGATCACGTCGAGCAATCCGAGCCTGAAGGCGCAGACCGCCGACAATTTCGATTTTTCGGCGGAGTATTACTTCGAGCCGGCCGGCGTCGTCTCCGTGGGCGTTTTCCAGAAGAACCTGAAGAACTTCATCTTCACCTCCGGCGGCGCGACCGTCGGCGCCGGCGCCGACAACGGCTTCGGCGGCGACTACGCCGGCTACTCGCTCACCACGCAGTACAACGGCGGCTCCGCCAAGGTCCGCGGTCTCGAGCTGAACTACAGCCAGCAGTTCACGTTTCTCCCGGGCTGGCTCAGCGGCTTCGCGGCGTACGGCAATCTCACGTTGATGGAAACCGAAGGCAATTACGGCGCGGGCAACGCCATCGCCGTCGCGCCGAATCCGAAGGGCAAAGTCGCCGGCTTCAATCCTGAGACTTCGAACGCCGGCCTTTCCTACATCCGCAACAAGGTCACCGTGCGTCTGCAGTGGAACCACCGCGCCCGCTACTTGACGACCTACAACGTCGTGGATTCGCAACTCGTCTACCGCATCCGCCGCGACACGCTCGACGTGAAGACGATGTACCAGCTGACGAATCGCTTCAGCGTGTACCTCGACGTGAACAACGTGCTCGGCGAATTCGAAACCGGCCAGGACCGCGGCAACCGCCCGAGTCAGCGTCGCGTGCTCACCCCGGGCTTCTTCTTCGGCGTCAACGCCCGGCTCTGAGGCCGAGGTCGGTGGTCGGGAAGTTGTCCTTCCCGACCATTTGGCCGCTCCGGAAATCGCCCGGCGAAATGGGCCCGATCGTACTTACCGGGGCGTCATGGCACTTTACAGATTGCGCCGTCCGTCGGTCGCAGGCGGACGGGCGGTCGAACTCCGCGAAGTTTAATTTACTTTCCGGCAACGATTAAGGCGAGGTGATCGGCATTCCATTTCGGTTGGTAGCGCCCTTGCTATTCCAAGGCATGCTCCGTCGTTTCCGCTGCCTGATTTTCAGCCTCCTGCTCGCCTCGCCGGCCATGGCGCTGCCGACCCTGCAGCTCGATATCCTCGGCGGGACCTACGATTCCGTCGACCAGACGACCGTGGCCAATTCGAATGCGTTCACCCTGCGCACGCTGCTCAAGGCGACGTCCACCAACCTGTCCGTGCCGTACTATCTTTCGGTCGCGATCGAGCCCGGCTTGGCCCTTTCCAATCCGGCTCCCGACATCGGTTCCTTCAAGGTCAACGGCACCACCTACACCAGCTCCATGCTCACGTGGGGCACGCCGCCGACCAACGTGCCGGATTCCCAGACGGGCAATCTTTCGCCGCACGGCATCTATCCGACTTACTACCTTGAACTGCAGTTCAGCTTTGCGAACGCCGGCACCGTCGCCGCCTACAACGTCCAGACCGATGCCTCCGCGTCCGGCTCGCTGCGTTTCGTCGATTTCCAGGTCGATGTCACCGGCCTGCGTTCGGCCTACAATCTCCACTTCGACCTCTACAACGAGCGCTTCCGTCAGGGCGACTACTCGGTCGACAAGTTTGCGCCGTTCTCGCACGACGCCGCCAGCGGTTCCGGCGGCTACGAACCGCCGATCAATGTGGTCGTGCCGGATGTCGGTTCCGTCGCCGCCTTGGTGCTGCTCGGCACGTTGCTGGTAGCCCTCCCGCTGCGTTCGCGCCGGCAGTGAACGCCGACCGGCCCTTGCCGGTTTGCGAATCTTTCCGCACGGATTGCGCCGCGCCCCGGAGCGCCGGCGGCCTTCGCACTTTCGGTTGGCCGCGCCGCCCGCGGGCTGTTCTCGTGACGCTCCAGTTATGGCCGAGAATCCCCGTTTTGTCCTGACGCAACGTCCCCGCCGGCTCCGCCGCACCGCCGGCCTCCGCGCCATGGTCGAGGAGACCGTGCTTCGTCCCGCGGATTTCATCGCGCCCCTCTTCGTCGTCGAGGGCAAGGCCGCCCCCGAGGAAATCGGCTCCATGCCCGGTGTGTTCCGGCTGAACATCGCCGATCTCGTCAAAGAGTGCCGCGCGCTCTGGAAACTCGGCGTCCCCGCCGTGGCGCTGTTTCCCAAGTTCGATCCCAAGCTCAAGGACGACACCGGCACCCAGGCCCTCGACGAAGACACGCTCGTCCTCCGCGCCGTCCGCGCCGTCAAAAAGGCCGTGCCCGAGCTCACGGTGATCACCGATGTCGCCCTCGATCCGTACACCACGCACGGGCACGACGGCGTGCTGACCGCCGCGCGCGACGACGTCGAGAACGACCGCACCGTCGACATCCTCGGCCGCATGGCCGTCCTGCAGGCCAAGGCCGGCGTCGACCTCGTCGCGCCCAGCGACATGATGGACGGCCGCGTCGGCGCGATCCGCCAGGCGCTCGATACCGCCGGCTTCACGGGCACCGGCATCCTCGCCTACTCGGTGAAATACAATTCCGCGTACTACGGGCCGTTCCGCGACGCCGTCGGCAGCGCGCAGGCCGCCGGCACGCGTCTGCTGAGCAAGGCGACCTACCAGATGAACCCGGCCAACCGCCGCGAGGCGCTGACCGAGGCGCGCCTCGACGACGCCGAGGGCGCGGACATCCTCATGGTGAAGCCGGCCGGCCTCTACCTCGACATCATCCGCGAGGTCCGCGAAGCCACGCGCAAACCTGTGGCGGCCTACCAGATTTCCGGCGAATACGCGCAGATCCACGCCGCCGCCCGCCTCGGTTGGCTCAACCTCGAGCGCTGCCGCAACGAATCGCTGCTCGCGATCAAGCGCGCGGGTGCCGACCTGATTTTGACCTACTTCGCCAAGGAAATGGCCCTCGCGCTGCGCTGAGCGCCCAACCGTCCGAACGCTTCGCGCGGCGGGGCCCGGAACTCAGAACGGCGACCGCGGTACCTGCAGCGAATCGCCGGGCAGCAGGCGCGGATCCTCGTTGGGATTCTTCTGCGCGAGTTTCACGTCGATCGGATAGGCCGACTTTTCGCGCACGAGCGTGACCGCCGTTTCCTTCGCGTAGAGGGTGAAACCGCCGGCCGACTGCACGGCCTTCGCGACGGTAAGGTCGGGCGTCCAGACGATGCGGCCGGGACGCTGCACCTCGCCGCCGACGTAGACGAAGCGTTCGGTGACGCTCACCGACACATCGACCGTCATATAGATTTTGCGGGAAATGTAGGTTTCGCGCACGCGTTGCGAGAGCTCGGCCGTGCTGGCCCCCGCGGCCTGCAGGGAACCGATGAACGGCAGGTTGATCATGCCCTGGTCGTCGATCTGCACGGTGCTCGCGCTCGCGTCGGGCACGCCCTGCAGGGCGATGTTCAGACTGTCGCCGGGGCGCAGTTGCGCGGTCGAGGAGATCGCGGGGATCACGGGGTTCGTCGCCGCGGCGGGATTCGAAGCGCAACCGCCCATCGCGGCCGCGCACGCGGCGATCAGCAGTCCCAGCGAAATCCGGCGGAAAAAAACCATAGGCCTGCTACGTGCGGGAATCCCTTGCAAAAGGCAACGCCGGGGTGGGCCGTTCGCCGCGCGGCCGCCGCCGGTGGACGGAAAAAAGGCAGCCAGGGCGGCTGCCTTGGGAGTAGGGGAGACGAAGCCGGCGCTCAGCGTTTGCCGCGCGCCTTCTTCTTGGGCTTCTCGTCGTCGTCCTCGTCTTCGTCTTCTTCGTCGTCGTCGTCCTCGTCGTCCGAGTCGTCGTCGTCATCCTCGTCGTCGTCGCCCTTGTCTTTGTCCTTTTTCTTGGCGTCGTCGTCTTCGCCCTTCTCGCCCTCTTCGTCTTCGTCCCACTTGAGGGATTCGTCGTTCTTGAGCTTTTCCTCTTCCTCTTCGTCGAGCTCGGGCAAGTCGTCGTCGCCCTCGTCCTCGATGTCCTTGGCGGGCGCTTCCTCGTCGGCATCGTAACCGGCGGGCATGTAGTCGAGGATCGCGGCGATCTCGTCGAAGGTGTGGACCGACTGGCCCTGGATGAAATTGCTGTTCTGGTCCTCGCGGATCTCGTCCTCGACCTCGTCGACGGAGAGCTTGGATTCGAAATTGAAGAGATCGTTCAGCAGCTTCACGCGGCAGCGCGTGAGGTGGTCGAGCAGGTCGGCGTAGGGCCCGTTTTCCTCGTCGAGGATGTCCGGCAGGCCGAACAGTTTCTCCTCCGACTCGAAGAGCGATTCCTTCACGCGCTTCAGGCGCACCTTCCCGTTGCCCAGATCCTTGTCGATGCGGAAGGGAATGAAGGCCGCCTCGAACATGTCCTGGTCGAAGCCGTAGTCGCGCAGCGGGTCGACGAGCTCGATCAGGTGCTGCACTTGGCGCGGATCGACGATGCTGAGACCGTCCACATCCCAACGGACCGGATCACTCGTCTCCGCGACCCACCAGTTGTGATCGTCCCCGAGACGAACAATGCACCAGTCGAGAGTGGAAGTAGCTTTGGCCATGTGAGAGTGGATCGGGAGGAATTTTTGCGCAGCGTGCGAGGGGAGTTTTAAAAAACAAGCACAAAAGCGGACGCTGCCGCGCGCGATGTTGCGGGGCAGTTTCAGCGCGGAAAATGCTCGGAAAACGAGGCTTCGGGAACTGGCGGCGCTTGCCAAAAAAGCGACGGGATTTCACGGTCCGCCCATGGGGAGTCTTTACGAAAACGTGATCCGACCGCAGCTGTTCCGGCTCGATTCCGAGCGGGCGCACGAACTCGGCGTGCGCGGCATGGCCCTGCTCGGCGCGCTGCCGCCGCTGTGCCGCCTGCTCGAGGCGTGGACGCGTCCGGCGCTCGCCCGCCGCCCCGTCCAGGCCTTCGGCCTGACGTTTCCCAACGCGATCGGTCTCGCGGCGGGCTTCGACAAACATGCCTCCGCCTGGCCCGCCGCCGCGGCCCTCGGCTTCGGCCACGTGGAAATCGGCACCGTCACCGCCCACGCCCAGCCCGGCAACCCCGCGCCGCGCATGTTCCGCTATCCGGAACAGGAGGCCGTCATCAACCGGATGGGCTTCAACAATGCGGGCGCCGACGCCGTCGCCGCCAAGCTTGCCGGCCAACCGGGCCGCGGCGCGCGGCGCATCCCGCTCGGAATCAATCTCGGCAAATCGAAGATCACGGAAATCGAACGCGCCCCCGAGGACTACCTCGCCAGCTTCGCGCGGCTTGCCGACTACGCGGATTACCTTGTCCTCAACGTCTCGAGCCCCAACACGCCGAACCTGCGCCAGCTCCAGGACGAATCCCGCCTGCGCGAATTGCTCGCCGCCGTCACCGGCGCGAACCGCGCCCGCTCCGCGCAGCCCGGCAAACACCGCGTGCCCGTGCTGCTCAAGATCGCGCCCGACCTGACTTGGCCGCAGATCGACGCCGTGCTCGGCGTCATCGCCGAGTACGGGCTCGACGGTATCATCGCGACCAATACCACACTCGCCCGGCCCGGTCCGTTTGCCGCGGTCAACGAAGCCGGCGGCCTCAGCGGCGCGCCGGTCCGCCGGCGCTCCACCGAGATCGTCAACTACCTCGCCCGCGCCACCGGCGGACGCCTCCCCATCATCGGCGTCGGCGGCATCACGGAGGCGGAGTCGGCCGCCGAGAAGCTCGATGCCGGCGCCACGCTGGTGCAGGTCTACACCGGGATGATCTACCGTGGTCCGTTCTTCGCCGCCGATCTCGCGCGGGCCCTTGTGGAACGCCAACGGACCTGAAATCGCGGGGCGAACACCCGTGCCGGGGCCGCGCGGATGCGTCCGCCGGCGGCAGTTTTCAGAGGGGAAACGGCCATTTTGAGCCGTTGCGATTTCAGGGCTGGACAAGGTTGGGCCAATCTCTCTTAGTCCGCCTTCCCTTGTTCGAAAATGCTCAGGTGGTGGAATTGGTAGACACACACGTTTGAGGGGCGTGTGCCGTAAGGCGTAAGGGTTCGAGTCCCTTCCTGAGCACCATTTTTCCCGGCCCGTCGGCCGGGGTGAACGCCCTCCGCGGCGACCGGACAATTTCGGATTTCCCTCCCGGCGCGTTTGCGAAGCGGGCTTGCCGGTGACTCCCGCCATGGCCATGAGCACTGCCGTGCGCTTTCTACCCCTCTGGTGCGCGTTGGCGGCCGCGGTTCTTCCCGCCGTCGGCGCCGACAACTACCGTCCCGGCCCCGATGCGATGCCGCAGGCCGTCCCCCGCGGCGAAGTCCGTTCCGGCACGTTCGACTCGAGCCGGATCTTTCCCGGCACCGTGCGCGACTACTTCGTCTACGTGCCCGCGCAGTACCGCGCCGACCGGCCCGCGTGCCTGATGGTGTTTTTCGACGGCGCCGGCTTCATGAAGGCCGACGGCGCTTTCCGCGTCCCGACGGTGTTCGACAACCTGATCGCCCGCGGCGAAATGCCCGTGACCATCGCCGTCGCCATCAACCCCGGCACGATCCCGCCGACCCTCCCCGGCGCGAAACCGCGCAGCAACCGCAGCTTCGAGTACGACTCGCTCGGCGACCGCAACGCGCGGTTTTTGCTCGAGGAACTGCTGCCGGCGGTCACTGCCGGGCTCAACCTCACGGCAGACCCGGCCGGCCGCGCGCTCTGCGGCAACAGCTCCGGCGGCAGCGCCGCGTTCACCGTCGCCTGGGAGCGTCCGGACCAATTCGGCAAGGTCGTCAGCCACATCGGCAGCTTCACCAATATCCGCGGCGGCCATGCCTACCCGGCGCTCGTCCGGAAAACCAAACCCGCGAAACCGCTCCGCGTTTTCCTGCAGGACGGCGAAGCCGACCTCGACAATCTCCATGGCAATTGGCCGCTCGCCAACCGCGAGATGGCCGCGGCGCTGAAATTCGCCGGTTACGACCACACGCTCGTGATCGGTTCCGGCGGCCACTCCGGCGCGCACGGCGGGGCGATTTTCCCCGACACGCTCCGGTGGCTGTGGCGCGATTGGCCCAAACCCTGAACCGGAATCCGTGCCCATGATTGCCCCGATATTCTCCCTCCGATTTCGGACTGCGGCCCGCCGGCTGGCGTGGCTGGCGGCGACCGCCGCGCTTCCCGTTTTCCTGCCGGCCGCGGAACCCTTCCGGCCCACGCCGGACCACCTCGTTCGGCCCGAGGTGCCGGCCGGCCGCCTCATCGCGATGCCGCCGTGGACCTCGAAGCTGTTCGCGCCGACCGTGCGCGAATGGTGGGTGTATGTGCCGGCGGGATACAAGCCGGACGGCACCGCGGCCCTCATGGTCTTTCAGGACGGGCACGATTACGTGAACCCGAAGGGCAATTGGCGCGTCCCGACGGTGCTCGACAACCTGATCGCGGCCGGCGCGATGCCCGTGACGCTCGCCGTCTTCGTCAACCCGGGCCACGACCCGGCGAAGCCGGCGCCGAAGTCGGCGTGGCAGGCGAGCAACCGCAGCCGCGAGTACAATTCCCTCGGCGACCGCTACGCGCGGTTCCTGCTCGGGGAGATTCTGCCCGAGGTGGCGAAAACGTATCCGTTTTCCACCGACCCCGAAAAGGCGGCGATCGCCGGCGCCAGCAGCGGCGGCATCGCGGCGTTCACCGTCGCATGGGAGCGGCCGGACCGTTTCCGCAAGGTGCTGTCGACCATCGGCAGTTTCGTGCACCTCGCCGGCGGCCACGACTATCCCGCGCTGATCCGGAAGACGGAGCGGCGGCCGCTGCGCGTGTTCCTCGAGGACGCTTCCGGCGATATCGACAATCCCTACGGCAACTGGCCGCTCGCCAACCGGCAGATGCACGCCGCGCTGAAGTACATGGGCTACGACGTGAAGTTCGAGTACGCGGAGGGCTTCGGGCACAACTCCGTCCACGGCGGCATGGTGCTTCCCGATGCGCTGCGTTGGCTCTGGCGCGACGAGCGGCCGGTGCCCGCGATCGATATCCGCGGCGATCTCGGCGGCGACCTCACGCTGCACAAGCTCCTGATCCCCGGCGAAGGTTGGACGACGGTCGCCGAAGGCCTCGGTTTCGCCGACGCCCTTGCCGCCGACGCCGAAGGCAATCTTTGGTTTTCGGATCTGCGCGGCGCCGGGGCCGGGGTGTATCGGGTTTCCGGCGACGGTACGCGGACCAAGTTCAGCGCCGAGGCGGCGAGCGGCCTGAAGTTCGGGCCGGACGGCCGGCTCTACGCCTGCCAGGGGGCGAAGCAGCGGCTCATCGCGCTCGGCGCGGCCGACGGCGCCGTCACCGTCCTGGCCGAGGGCGTGCGGCCCAACGACCTCGTGGTCACGGGCGCCGGCCACATTTACTTCACCGAAACCGCCGCGAAGCAGGTGACCTGGCTCGACCCGAAGACCGGGACGCGTCGCGCGGCCGACACCGGCCTCGCCGGGCCCAACGGGATCGCGCTTTCGCCCGACGGCGGGACCCTCGCGGTCAGCGAACATGCCGGCGGCCACGTGTGGACCTACCGCGTGAATCCCGACGGCGCGCTCGACGCCAAGATGCCGACGATGACGCTGCGGTTGCCGATCGATTCAGACGGGGAGTTTCGTTTCCACGAACCGCCGCCTTATCGGCCGGCGTCCCGCGGCGACGGCATGGCGACGGACGCCCTCGGCCGTTACTTCGTCACGACGGCGCTCGGCATCCAGGTATTCGATCCGACCGGACGGGCCTGCGGTCTGCTGGCCCTGCCGCCGACCGACAAAGGCCTGACCAGTTGCGTGCTGGCGGGGCCGGGGCGGGAGTACCTTTACGTCGCGGCGGGCGACCGGATTTTCCGGCGGAAGGTGCTCGTCGCGGCCGGGCGCTGAGATCGTTTCGCCGCCCGATGCCCGAATCGAAGCAGGTTGGCGCCGTTCCAATCCGGCTCATGCGGCCCGAAGATCTCGCCGCGGCGCACGAGCTGCGCGCCTTGGCGGGATGGAACCAGAGCGAGCGGGATTGGCGCGGCTTTCTCGCCTACGAACCGGACGGTTGTTTCGTGGCCGAGCTCGGCGGCCGCGTCGTGGGTACCGCCACCACGATCCGCTACGGGCTGCGCTTCGGTTGGATCGGCATGGTGCTGGTGCATCCCGAGTGGCGCCGGCACGGCATCGGTTCGGCGCTGCTGCGGCACGCGATCGCCTCGCTGCAGGCCGCCGGGGTGGAAACGGTAAAACTCGATGCCACGCCGCAGGGACGAACCGTGTATTTGCCGCTTGGATTCTCGGACGAGTACGGTCTTGCGCGTTACGAAGGTACCGCGCCCACCGCTTCCGCCGCCGCCGGGGCCGGGATCGAGCTTGGTCCGTGGCCGGAAACCGACGATGCGGCGGTGGTCGCGCTCGATGCCGCGGCCTTCGGCGCCGAGCGCGGCCGGGTCTTGCGGGCGTTGGCGCGGCGGCATCCCGAGCTGGCCTGGGTGGCGCGCCGGGAAGGGCAGGTGGCGGGTTGCCTCTGCGGTCGCGTCGGGGCGACGACCGTGCAGGTGGGGCCGTGGGTGGCGCGCGACGCGGAGGTTGCGGCGGCGTTGCTGCGCGCCTTCTTTGCCGCGGTCGCGGGCCGCCGCGTGTTTTTCGATGTGCTCGATGCGGGCGCGGACGCGAAGGCGTTGCTGGAAGCCGAAGGTTTCACGGTCCAGCGCCGGCTGACGCGGATGTTTCTCGGGCCGAATCGCCATCCGGGGCGGCCGGACATGGTGTTCGGCATCAGCAGTCCCGAGAAAGGCTGAGCCGCGATCGCTCCGCCGCGGGCGGCGTCGATGTCAGGATTTTCGCCGGCGGCGTTTGGCGGGACCGAACGACTCGCCGGCGGCGCGCAGCGGCGCGAGATCCGGATCGGTCTGCGCCGCAGCCGCGAAGTGCTCGTCGAGCTTGATGGCGCGGCCAACGCGTTCGCGCGCCGCCGCCAGATCGCCGCGCTGGCAGGCGTAGCAGCCGAGGTTGAACTGGATCGTCGCTTCGGCCGGATGGTGCACCTCGGCGGTCAGGAGAATCTGCTCCGCCGCCGCGAGGGAAACCGCGCGCCGGGTCGCGTAGGCCCAGGTGACCCACGCCGCCGATTCGCCCGGCTCGCGGCGCGTGAACTCGCCCGCCACCTTGGACAGTTCCCGCCAGTTTTCCTGCTCGTGCAGCAGGGCCATGCGGACGGCGACGACGTCCGCCGCGTCGCAGGCCGGCGCCGGAATCTGGGCCAGCTCGGCCGCGGCCGCCGCCAGCATGCCGAGTTCGAGGTAACCCCGGGCGTGGGCGAGACGGCGTTGCGGCAGCATGGCCGCGCAGCCAAGGCGGGACAGCCGTCTGGGTCAACCGGCGGCCGTTCGGTGTGCCACCCTCAAGCCGACGGGGGCCGGCCGTGGTGGACCGCGTGCGCGGCATAGGCCGCGGTGTCGGCGAGCATCGCGTCGATCGTCGCGACCAGCGGCTCAAGCCGCACGAGTCCGGAGAACACGGCCTTGTCGCCGATCGAGTCGGTCAAAATGAAAGCGGGGCGCTGGCTGATGCGGTGGGCGAGAAACTCGGCCGTGCTGGCCTCGACGCGGGCTCGCACCGCGGCCGACTCGGCGGCGGCGCGCAGGGTGGCCGCGGTCAGCCGGCCGCCGGCCGCAGCCACGGCGACCTCCGTCGCCACGTCGAGGTTGCCGACCTTCCGGCCCTCGCGCACGGCCGCGTGGGCGAGGGCGAGCCGGATTTCGTCGCCCGCGAAGCCGAAATCGCGCGCGGCCTCGGCGACGAGGTTGGGGGCCTCGTAACGGCCCTGCCGCTCGGCTTCGAACCAACCCGAGTTGAGCATGAACGGCGAATGCATCACCGTGCCGCCGCTGCGGCGGTAGAACCACTCGCACTGGTCGCGCGAGACCGGAAAATCCTCCGGCTTCATCAGCGCGATCTTCCATTCGAATTCCGCGCGGCCCGCGTACCGGCGCTTCAGTTCCGCGTACACCGGCTCGACCCAGGTGCACCACGACGAAATGACCTCGAGGTAATAGGTGATTTTCATGCGGGCAGCGCAGCCGCCGCGGCGCACGTCGTCAACGCGCGACGGCTTCGCCGCCGGGCACAGCGCCTGCCGCCGGTCGGGCGCACACCTTCGCGTCCGGCACTCGGGTTACTCTTTGCCGCCGCCGAACAGGCCCTTGATCGCCTCGCCGGTTTTCTTGACGCCCTCGGCGGCCGCGGCGCCGCCCGTCTTGCCGATCTCGCCGGCGGCCTTGGCGGTCGCGCCGATGATTTCGGGGGTGAGGCGCTTCATGACTGCGAACGCGATCTTGTCCGGCGGCACGCCGCCCTCGGCCGTGCCGATGTCGGTGAGCTCGATGGGCGGGAGGGGCAAAGTGAGGCCGGCGCCGGCGACGCCGACGCGGACCTTGCCGTTGACCAGACGGAATTTCTTCACCTCGAGCTTCACGGGCTTGCCGCCGGCCGCGGGCGCGTTGGTGTCGGCCGGGGCCTTGCCGCCCGTCGCCTGCTCGATGTTCTTGAGCAGGTCGTTCACGTTGCTCGCGATCAGCTTGGTCTCGTAGTTGAATTCCGGCGCCTCGATCTCGATCGCCTCGACGAGAATCCGGTCGCCGAGCAACGACATCGGGGCGACGTCGATGTGGATTTTCCCGAGGGAGCAGAAATTGCCGTCGCTCCAACCCTTGGGGTTGCCGATCACAAGGCCCTTCAGCGTGCCGCTGCCGGACAGCGGGGAGATCACGGCGCCGTCGAGGTTGACCTTGGTCTGAGTGATGGCGGGGGCGAAGCGGTTGACGCCGTGCTTGACGATGGAGCCGAGGAAGAATTCGGCGCCGACGTA
Source organism: Opitutaceae bacterium (assembly GCA_027482185.1). GTDB lineage: Bacteria > Verrucomicrobiota > Verrucomicrobiia > Opitutales > Opitutaceae > ER46. The sequence goes on from JAIXWF010000013.1 coordinate 120,019, forward strand.
GCCGCCGACCACGAGCACGAGCAGGGCGATGAGGACAATCTTGAGGGTTTTGTTCATGGGAGGTGGGGAAGGAGAGCGGGGCGGAGGAGAGCCGGTGTGCCGTCGGGAATACAGCTCCGGGCCGGCGTTCCAATCCGAATTCCGCGGCGCCGCCGGCCGCCCGCGGCGGAATTTCGCTTGTCAGGTCAGGCTCCGGCCCGACGCTGTCGCCACTCGCGAACATTCCCATGGCCCAAGCTTACACGGAAGCCAGCATCAAGACGCTCTCCTCGCTCGAACACATCCGGCTGCGGCCCGGCATGTACATCGGGCGGCTCGGCAACGGCACGCACGCCGAGGACGGCATCTACGTCCTGCTCAAGGAGACGATCGACAATTCGATCGACGAATTCACGATGGGGCACGGCCGCAAAATCGAGGTCGAGCTCAACGAACGCACCCTCCGCGTGCGCGATTACGGCCGCGGCATCCCGCTCGGCAAACTCGTCGACTGCGTCTCGATCATCAACACGGGCGCGAAGTACGACAGCGAGACCTTCCAGAAATCCGTCGGCCTGAACGGCGTCGGCCAGAAGGCCGTCAACGCTCTTTCCCTCTCGTACCGCGCGCAGGCGTTCCGCGAGGGCCAGACCAAGCTCGTCGAGTTCGAGCAGGGCCGCCTGAAGAAGGAGCACAAGGTCGCGAAGTCCGAGGACCGCAACGGCACGCTGATCGAGTTCACGCCGGACGAGGCGCTCTTCGGCAAAGACTTCCGGTTCCGCCCCGAGTTCGTCGAGGACATGCTCTGGAACTACGCCTTCCTGAACCGCGGGCTCACGCTCACGTTCAACGGCAAAGTCTTCAAATCCGAGCACGGTCTGCGCGACCTGCTCCAGAAAAACCTCAGCGGCGCGCCGCTCTACCCGATCATCCACCTCGAAGGCGAGGACATCGAGGTCGCGTTCACCCACGGCGCGCATTACGGCGAGGAGTACTACTCGTTCGTCAACGGCCAGCACACGACGATGGGCGGCACGCACCTCTCCGCGTTCCGTGAGGCGCTCGTGGATACGGTGCGCAACTTCTTCAAACGCGACTACGACGCCGCCGATGTGCGCCAGTCGATCGATGCCGCCGTCGCGGTGCGCGTGATGGAGCCGGTCTTCGAGTCCCAGACCAAGACGAAGCTCGGTTCCGCCGCCGTCGGGCCCGACGGCCCGAGCCTGAAGGACTTCGTCGGCAAGTTCATGCAGCAGACGCTCGATGTCTACCTGCACAAGAACAAGGAAACCGCCGACGCGATCCGCACCAAGATCGAGGAAAGCGAACGCGAGCGCAAAGAACTCGCCGGCATCCGCAACCTCGCCCGCGAGCGCGCCAAGAAGGCCTCCCTGCACAACAAGAAGCTGCGCGACTGCCGCCTGCACCTCGGCGACCGCAACGAGCGCGCCGAACAGAGCACGCTCTTCATCGTCGAGGGCGACTCCGCCGCCGGTTCGCTCACCGCGACGCGCGACGTGCAAACCCAGGCCGTCTTCGCCCTGAAGGGCAAACCGCTCAACACCTACGGCCTTTCCAAGAAAGTCATCTACGAGAACGAGGAATTCCACCTGCTGCAGTCGGCCCTCAACGTCGAGGACGGTCTCGACGGACTCCGTTACAACAAGATCGTCATCGCCACCGACGCCGACGTCGACGGCATGCACATCCGGCTGCTGCTGATCTCGTTTTTCCTGCAATTCTTCCCCGACCTGATCCGCAACGGCCACGTCTACATTCTCGAGACGCCGCTCTTCCGCGTGCGCAACAAGAAGGAGACGATCTACTGCTACTCCGAAGGCGAGAAGCAGGCTGCGGTCGCGAAGCTCGGCGCCAGCCACGAGATCACGCGGTTCAAAGGCCTCGGCGAAATCTCCGCCGGCGAATTCAAGGACTTCATCGGCGAGAACATCCGGCTCGAGCCCGTCACGCTCAACCACCTGCACAACAGCGACGAGCTGCTCTCGTTCTTCATGGGCAAGAACACGCCGGAGCGGCAGGACTTCATCATCGGCAACCTCAAGGTCGAAAAAGACCTCGTGGAGGCCTGAGTCGTCCGATGGACCGCGCCGTTCGGCCCGCGGCCCTGCGCCGCTGGATCGCGGTCGCCGCGGTCGTCGCCGGCCTCGCGCTCGGCGGCTGCCGGTCCCTGCCTTCGGCGCGGGTCGATCTCGCGGCGCTGCCGGCGGCCGAGGCCGCCCGCGCCAAGGCCAACCTTGCGGTGTTCGACGCCGTCTGGGACCTCGTCGACCGCAAGCATTACGATCCGCGGATCGGCGGCATCGACTGGCCCGCGGCCGCCGCGACCTTCGCCCCGCGGGCCGCGGCCGCACCGGATACGAAGGCGCTTTACAGCGTGCTCAACGAGATGCTCGCGCCGCTCAACGACAGCCACACGGTGGCGCTCAGCCCCGACCGCGTGCGCGAGCGCCGCACCGCCGCCCGCGCCCGCACCGGCTTCAACCTCCTGCAGGTCGAGGGCCGCTGGGTCGTCGCCGAGGTCGTGCCCGGCAGCCCCGCGGCCGAGGCCGGCGTCAAGCCGGGCTGGATCGCCGTGGCTCGCAACGGCCGGCCGCTTGGTCCGCGCACGGAATTCGGGGCCAAGGAAGGGGAGACGGTGACGTGGGAGTTTCTCGATGTGGACGACCGGCCCGTGACGGTTGCGCCGGCCGCCCGCCGGCTCTCGACCGTGGCGCCGCCGGCGGCCCGCGTGCTGCCCGGCGGCTTTGTCTACGTGCGCTTCGACGAGTTCGACGGCCCGGGCCGCCGTTGGCTCGGCCGTCAACTCGAGGAACACCGCGCCGCCCCGGGCGTCATCGTCGACCTGAGGCGCAACCCCGGCGGGGAAACGTTTTCGCTCGGCATCACGATCGGGGAATTTTTCGACCGCGCCGTCGACTGCGGCACGTTCGTGACGCGCGCCGGGCGCCGCAGTCTCAAACACTCGTGGCAACTCGGTTCCGCCAACTACGCCGGCAAAGTCGTCGTATTGGTCGACGGTGCCACCGGCAGCGCCGCGGAGATCTTCGCGGCCGTGCTGCAGGACCACGGCCGCGCCGTCGTGGTCGGCCGCCGCACCGCGGGCGCCGTCCTCGCGAGTTGGTTCTACCGGCTGCCGGGCGGCGGCGAATTGCAGCTCAGTCGCGAGGACTACCTTGCGCCCAAGGGCCGGCGCCTCGAGGGCCGCGGCCTCGAGCCCGATTTTACCGTCGTGCGGACCCTGGCCGACGCGCGCCGCGGCCTCGACCGCGATCTCGAGACGGCGCTCGCCGTCCTGCGCGGCGAACTTTCCGTGCCGTCCGCCCGGCCCTGAGCCGGGATCATGCGGTTGGGAGTCCAAAGTTGAGAGTTGAGAGATCGATCCGCCGAGGCACGGAAATCGCAGTCGGAGCCACGTGCGTGCGAAACCGAACGGTTCGTCGCTCAACGCTCAACCAAACCCACTCAACCGCATGAGTCCGGCTGTGCGGTCGCGCCGGGAAATCCCGCTTCAGGCGAGTTGCTTGGCCATGCGGATGACCGTCAGCGTCTGCCCGTCCGGCAGCGGCGCCTCGGTGCGCGCGGCCACGGTGTAACCGTGGGCCCGATACAGCGGTTCGCCGGCGAGCGTGGCGGCGAGCTCGATGCGCGCGAACCCCGCGGCCCGGATCGCGGCCTCGCTGGCCGCGAGCAGCCGGCGGCCGAGGCCGCGGCGTTCCCAGGCCGGCGCGACGAAAAAGGCGCGGATCCGCGCCGCATCCCGCGCCGGGTCGAGCAAGGGATCGGCCGCGACGCGGCTGCGGTCGCCGCCGTAGACCGAGGCCCGCCGGCTCCAGCCGCCGCAGGCGACGATCTCGCCCGCCTGCACGCAGGCGAAGTAGGTGCCGTCGCGCACGAGCTGGCGGTCGACGCCGAAGACCGGCCCCAGCGCCGCTTCGAGCTGCGCCGCGGTGTAGTGGCGCGCGAGCAGGGTGCGGGTCGAGGTTTCGATCAGCTGTTCGAGGGCGGGCAAGTCGGCATCCGTTGCCTGCCGGAGTTCCGGCGTATCGGACATGGAGAAAGGTGTCGCGCCGCCGGAACGCGAAGCAAGCGCGGGTTGGCTGCGCCCCGGGCGAACGCCCAAGCTGCGACCCGCCGTTCCCGGCGATTTGTTCCCGCCTCAGCCGGAGACCGGGGCGCGCAGTTCGTCGAAGCCCGCAAGAAACTGCTCCCGCGTGAACGGTTTCAGCACGATGCCGTGCGCGCCCAGACCCTGCGCCATGCGCAGGCAATCCGAGCCCTGGAGGTATTTGCCGCCGCCGGAGATCGCGAGGATGCGCGTGGCCGGCTGCTGGCGGCGGATCTGCGCGATCAATTCGAAGCCGTCGCCGTCGGGCATGACGACGTCGGTGACGACGACGTCGAAGCGCTGCGACTTGAGCAACGCCGAGGCGGTCTTGCCGGAATCGGCCGCGACGACGTGATGGCCGGCCTGGCCCAGCCAATGTACCACCAGATTGCGGATCCCTTCCTCGTCGTCGGCGACGAGCACGGAGGTGGCATGGAGGGCGGGATCGGTCATGGGCGGGCGGCAATGAAATCGCGCCGGCGGCGGGTCACGAGCGGGAAACTCCGGCGGACGATCAATTCCGGGTAAATCTTCGGCGCGGCGCGCGGGCGCTCAGTTGCGGCAGATGTCGTCGTCGGCCAGGCGGCCCTGAAGCTTGCGTTGCAGTTTGAGCGCCTCGATCTCGCCGCGCAGCCGGCGGCCGAAGAGCTCGAGGCGGAGACGCACGTCGAGGGTCTCGAGCAATTGCTGCTTGAGCCCGGGATCCTCGCAGAGGCTGAACGCGGCGATGTCGACGAAGGCCTCCGCGTCCTCGACCGTCTTGAGAAAATCCGCCATCTCGCCCGCGCCTTCCGGCGCCCGCGCCGCAGCGAGCCGGCGTTTGATGCCGAGCAAGCGCGACAACTCCCGCCGCAGGGCGTCGATCTCGGCCGCGTCCGCGCCGGGCTGGCTCGTCAGGGCGCGAATCCGGATCCGGCGGTACGGTTCGTTTGCCACGATGTCCTCGATCGCCACGCGGCACAGCCCCTGCAGGAGAAGATTGGAGGTGCCGTTGCCGTTTTTCTGGCAGGCGCGGATGATGCCGACGGTCGCGACGCGGTGCGGCGGCTCGAATTGTTCGGGATCCTTGACCAAACCGGGATTCAAACCGGCGACGGCAAACAGCCGGTTGGTCGCCAGCACGTCGCGGAGCATTTCCCGGTAACGCGGTTCAAAAATATGGAGCGGCATCAGGGCCTGCGGGAAAAACGCCGTGTTCGGCAACGTCATGACCGGCACTTCATCCGGCAGCGTGATTTCCATTTCCATGACGGGGACCGTAGTTTGGGTTGGGTGGAATTCAACCGGTGGGACACGATTGCGCCATCGCGAATTTGCCTGTCGCAGGCGCTGTGCCATGACTGTGCCAACTTGGCTGCATTTCGATCGCTGGAGGAGCGGGCGGAGACGGTCCGATGGCGGCGAGGAACTTTTTAACCTATGATAAATAGGGATTTAAGGTATGTCGACGTCCGGGGGCACATGCGTTGCTAGGAGGGCCGCATGAGCCGCATTCTCGGTATCGATCTTGGCACCACGAATTCCTGCATGGCCGTCATGGAAGGCGGCGAGCCCGTGGTCATTCCCAACGCGGAAGGCGCCCGCACGACGCCCTCGGTGGTCGCGTTCACGAAGTCGGGCGAGCGCTTGGTCGGCCAAGCCGCGAAGCGGCAGGCGGTCACGAACCCGCGCAACACCGTCTTTTCCGCCAAGCGTTTCATCGGCCGCAAGTTCACCGAGGTCCGCGAAGAGGCGAAGAATATGCCCTTCAAGACCGTCGAGGGCAAAAACGGCGACGCCTACATCGAGGTCCAGGTCGGCGACAAGACCGAGCAATTCGCGCCGCAGCAGATCGCGGCCTTCGTCCTCGGCAAGCTCAAGGCCGACGCCGAGGCCTACCTCGGCGAGAAGGTCACGCAGGCCGTCATCACCGTCCCCGCGTACTTCAACGACTCCCAGCGCCAGGCCACCAAGGACGCCGGCAAGATCGCCGGCCTCGAGGTGCTGCGTATCATCAATGAACCTACGGCGGCGTCGCTCGCCTACGGTCTCGACAAGAAGAAGGACGAGAAGATCGCCGTCTTCGACTTGGGCGGCGGCACCTTCGACGTGTCGGTCCTGGAGATCGGCGACGGCGTCTTCGAGGTGAAAGCGACCAACGGCGACACCCATCTCGGCGGCGACAACTGGGACGAGGCCCTGATTTCCTGGCTCGTCGACACCTTCAAGAAGGAAAACGGCATCGATCTGCGCAAGGACCCGATGGCCCTCCAGCGCCTGAAGGAAGAGGCCGAAAAGGCCAAGATCGCCCTCTCGTCTGCGCAGTCCGTCGACATCAACCTGCCGTTCATCACGGCCGATGCCTCCGGTCCGAAGCACCTCAACGTCCAGCTCTCCCGCTCCAAGATGGAGCAGATCTGCGAGACGCTCTTCGAGCGCTGCCTCCCGCCGTTCAAGGCCTGTCTCAAAGACGCCGAACTCACCTCCGCGCAGATCGACGAACTCGTCCTCGTCGGCGGCATGACCCGCATGCCCAAGGTCGTCGACATCGCCAAGCAGCTCGGCGGCAAGCCGCCGCACCAGGGCGTCAATCCCGACGAAGTCGTCGCCATCGGCGCCGCCGTCCAGGGCGGCGTGCTCAAGGGCGAAGTCCGCGACGTCCTCCTCCTCGACGTCACACCCCTCACGCTCGGCATCGAGACGGCCGGCCAAGTCGCCACGCCGATGATCCCGCGCAACACCACGATCCCGGCCAAGAAGACGCAGACGTTCTCCACCTACAGCGACAACCAGCCCGGCGTCGAAATCGTCGTCCTCCAGGGCGAGCGCCCGATGTCCCGCGACAACAAGGTGCTCGGCACCTTCAAGCTCGACGGCATCCCGCCCGCGCCGCGCGGCACGCCGCAGATCGAGGTCACCTTCGACATCGACGCCAACGGCATCCTCCACGTTTCCGCCAAGGATCTCGGCACCGGCAAGGACCAGAAGATCACGATCCAAGGTTCCTCCGGCCTCTCCAAAGAAGAGGTCGAGAAGATGACCAAGGAGGCCGAGCTCCACGCCGCCGAAGACAAGAAGCGCAAGGAAGCCGTCGAGTCGAAGAACCAGCTCGATTCCGCCATCTACCAGCTCGAGAAGACGCTCAAGGATGGCGGCGACAAACTCCCGGCCGCGATCAAGTCCAAGGGCGAGGCCGCCCTCGCCGACGCGAAGAAGGACCTTGAGTCCAACGACGCCGAGAAGATGAAGGCCGCCCTCGAGAAGCTCAACGCCGTCGGCGCCGAGCTCTACGCCGAGGCCCAGAAGGCCGCCCAGGCCGCCGGCGCTGCCGCCGGTCCCGCGCCCGCCGCCGACGGTCCCGCGCCGGGCGCCGCCGCCGGCAAGAAGCCCGAGAAGAAGGCCGACGTCGTCGATGCCGACTTCGAGGTCGTCGACGACGACAAGAAGAAGTAAGGCGCCGCATCCCTTTGTGCACCGGCCGCGAATGTCTCGCGGGCGGTGCGCTTTGTTCACCGCAATCCAAACAACCACCCTTCAACCCTAAACCAAAACCAATATGGCTAACGTCAAAATCAAGCCGATCGGGGACCGCGTTCTCGTCGAGCACATCGAAGAAAAAGAGCAGGTCCGCGGCGGCATCATCATCCCGGACAGCGCCAAGGAAAAGCCGCAGGAGGCGAAAGTTATCGCCCTCGGCACCGGCAAGAAGGGCGACGACGGCAAAGTCACGCCCTTCGAAGTCAAGGTCGGCGACCGCGTCCTCATCAGCAAGTACGGCGGCACCGAAGTGAAGCTCGACGACAAGAAGTACACGCTCGTCCGCGAGGACGACATCCTCGGCGTCATCGGCTGATCGCCCCGTTTCCTCAACTCCAACATCTAATCACTCACACGTACCATGGCTGCTAAACAACTCCTCTTCGACGAGGCCGCTCGTCAGAAGGTCCTCCGCGGCGTCGAGCTCCTCTCGAAGGCCGTCAAAGTCACCCTCGGGCCCAAGGGCCGCAACGTCGTCATCGACAAGAAATTCGGCTCGCCGACCGTCACCAAGGACGGCGTCACCGTCGCCAAGGAAGTCGAACTGCCCGATCCCTACGAGAACATGGGCGCGCAGATGGTGAAGGAAGTCGCTTCCAAGACCAGCGACGCCGCCGGCGACGGCACCACCACCGCGACCGTCCTCGCCGAGGGCATCTACCGCGAGGGCCTGAAGAACGTCACCGCCGGCTCCAACCCGGTGTACCTCAAGCGCGGCATCGACAAGGCCGTCGAGGCCGCCGTCACCGAGCTCGCCCGCGTTTCCAAGAAGGTCAACGACCGCGAGGAAATCCGCCAGGTCGCGACCGTCTCCGCCAACTGGGACGGCGAAATCGGCGACATCATCGCCGACGCCATGGACAAGGTCGGCAAGGACGGCACCATCACCGTCGAAGAGGCCAAGTCCATCCAGACCACCCTCGACGTCGTCGAAGGCATGCAGTTCGACAAGGGCTACCTCTCGCCCTACTTCGCGACCAACGCCGAGGCGATGGAAGCGGTGCTCGAGGACGCCTACGTCCTCATCCACGAGAAGAAGATCTCGAGCCTGCAGGACATCCTCCCGCTGCTCCAGGTCGTCGCCAAGAGCGGCAAGCCCCTCCTCCTCATCGCCGAGGAAGTCGAAGGCGAAGCCCTCGCCGCGCTCGTCGTGAACAAGATCCGCGGCACCCTCAACGTGTGCGCCGTCAAGGCCCCCGGCTTCGGCGACCGCCGCAAGGCCATGCTCGAGGACATCGCGATCCTCACCGGCGGCCGCTGCCTCACCGAGGACCTCGGCATCAAGCTCGAGAACGTCCAGATCAGCGACCTCGGCCGCGCCAAGCGCATCGTCGTCGACAAGGAAAACACCACGATCGTCGAGGGCGCCGGCAAGAGCTCCGACATCCAGGGCCGCGTGAAGCAGATCCGCCGCCAGATCGAGGAAACCACCTCCGACTACGATCGCGAGAAGCTCCAGGAGCGTCTCGCCAAGTTGGCCGGCGGCGTGGCCGTCATCAACGTCGGCGCCGCGACGGAAGCCGAAATGAAGGAGAAGAAGGCCCGCGTCGAAGACGCGCTGCACGCCACGCGCGCGGCCGTCGAGGAAGGCATCGTCGCCGGCGGCGGCGTCGCGCTCCTCCGCACCGCCAAGGCCATCGACGCCCTCCAGCTGGAAGGCGACGAGAAGATCGGCTCCCAGATCGTGCGCCGCGCCATCGAGCACCCGCTCAAGCAGCTCTGCGCCAACGCGGGCGTCGACGGCGGCGTCGTCGTCAAGGAAGTGCTCCAGGGCAAGGGCAACCTCGGTTACAACGTGGCCACCGACAAGTTCGAGGACCTCGTGAAGGCCGGCGTCGTCGACCCGACCAAGGTCACGCGCACCGCCCTGCAGAACGCCGCTTCCATCGCGGGCCTGCTGCTCACCACCGAGTGCATGATCACCGAGATCCCGGAGAAGAAAGAAGCTCCGGCGGGCGGCGGTCACGGCCACGGCCCCGGCGGCATGGATTACTAAGATTCCGTTCTCCGTTTTCCGGAGTCCGTTTGAAAAAGGCGTCCCGCTCCCGCGGGGCGCCTTTTTCTTTTGCCGGTTCGCCGCGGCCTGCCTTGCGTGTCCGCCATGAACCGCCCCGGCTTCGTCCTCCGCCTCGCTCTCTTGGTTGCGGTTTTGGCCGCCGCTGTCCGCGGCGAAGACGCTCCGCCGCCGCCCAACGCCGGGCCGATCTTTGCGGCCCCGGAAAAAGTCCGCCCGCTCCGCATCGCGATCTACGAAGGCGACGGCTCCGGCGCCAAGGGCATCGCCGCCGTCACCGCCCGCGCCGCGCAACTCCCCGGCGCCACCATCGTGCCCGTCAAGGCCGCGGAGATGGGCACGCGCGACCTTGCCGAATTCGACATCGTCGTCTTCTCCGGCGGCAGCGGCAGCGCCCAGTCCAAGGCCATCGGCGAGGCCGGCCGGAAAAACGTCCGCGCCTTCGTCGAGCGCGGCGGCGGCTACCTCGGCATCTGCGCCGGCGCCTACCTGGCCTGCGCCGGCTTCGAGTGGGGCCTCGGTATCCTCAACGCCAAGACGGTCTCGCCGAAATGGCGCCGAGGCGGCGGCATGGTCCGCGCCGAACTCACCGGCCCGGGCCGCGCGCTCTTCGGCCCCGTGACGTCGCCGTTCACCATCCGCTACAACAACGGCCCCATCATCATGCCGCTCGGCCGCGCCGACTTGCCGCCGTACGAAGTCGCCGCCGTTTTCCGCACCGAGCTTGCGCGCAACGGCACGCCCGTCGGCGTCATGGTCGATTCGCCGGCCGTCGTGCACGCGCCGTTCGGTCGCGGCCGCGTCCTCACCCTCAGTCCCCATTCCGAGGATACGCCGGGCCTGGAAAACATGGTCCCGCAGGCGCTCGCCTGGCTGGCGGCCCGCCCCGCGGCGCCGTGAGGCGCGGCGGTTGACGGTGTTCCCGCGCTCGCCACGCTCGCGCGCATGGAAGTGATTTTCCTCGGCACGGGCACGTCGCAGGGCGTGCCGATGATCGCCTGCGACTGCCCGGTCTGCACCTCGTCCGATCCGCGCAACCGCCGCACGCGCGCCTCGGTGCACGTCGTGATGGACGGCCTCCATGTGCAGGTCGACGCCGCGCCCGAGTTCCGCCTGCAATGCCTGCGCGAGCGGATCACGCGGGCCGATTTTTTCATCCTTACCCACGGCCACGCCGACCACGTTTGCGGCATGGATGACCTGCGCCGCTTCTGCGACCTGCTCGGCGGCGAGGCGCTCACGGTTTACTCGACCGACGAAGGGCAGGGGAGAGTGCGCGCCATCTATCCGTACGCGATCGGCGAACGGCCCGTTTCCAAAGGCTACGCCGCGTTCCGGCTCCGCGACCTGCCGCCCGTGCTCGACCTCCCGCAGGGGACAATCGCGTCGACGCTGTTGCCCCACGGCTCGATCGGCACGCTCGGGCTTGTGTTCACGGAGCGCAGCAGCGGCCGGAAATTCGTCTACTACACCGACTGCAAGGACGTGCCGGAACCGGCGATCCAGCTGGCGCGCGGGGCCGACGCCGTCGTCCTCGACGGACTCCGCCCGCTGCCGCATCCCTCGCACATGTCGATCGCCGAGGCCGTCGCCGTCGCCGCGCGCATCGGTGCGCCCGCCACGTGGCTGACGCACCTGACCCACCTCAACGACCACGCGGAACTCGACGCCAGCCTGCCGCCCGGAGTCCGCGCCGCCTACGACGGCCTGCGGTTGACGCTTTGAGATTCGTGGCCCGACGGGCCTGAGTCTTGGGGCAAACGGTCGAGATCGGCGTCCCGCGGAGGCGAACCCGCGCCCGGATCGGCCTGCAGTGTCATAGCCTAAGTGATTTGAAATCAGGGCTTGCCTTAAACCCGACCAAATCAATGTAGATTAAAGCACTCACCAAATGAAGCTCTCCAAACGAGGCGAATACGCGCTGCGCTCCCTGATCAACCTCGGCATTGCCAGCGAGGTCGGCCGGGCGCTGGTGCAGGCCTCGGAGCTCGCCGACAGCGAGCAGATGCCGGTGAAGTTCGTGGAGCAGATTTTGCAGGAGCTGAAGGACGCCGGCCTCATTGCCTCCGTGCGCGGCAAGTTCGGCGGCTACCGCCTCGCGAAGCCGATGCGCGAAATCACCATCGGCAGCGTCGTGCGCCTGATCGACGGCCCGCTCGCCCCCATCGGCTGCGTCAGCCAGACCGCCTACGAGAAATGCACGTGCCCCGACGAGGCGCACTGCGGCCTCCGGATGCTGATGCTCGATGTGCGCAACGCCATCGCCGGTATCCTCGATCGTTATACGCTGGCCGACGTCGTCGAGGTCACGCTCCGCAAACTCCGCCGCGACAACCAGCCCTTGCCCTACGCGCCGGCGGTCGACGAGACCGGCGCACCGCTCCGCGGCCAGCGCGCGGCCCGCGTCCGCCGCGCCGCCCTGGCCCGCGGCGGTCCGCGCCTCGATGCCGCCGAAGGCGTCCTGCACCAGTTGCTCGGCGACTACTCCATCTAGGCTCCCGCGCCCATGCCGTTTTTCCCGCCATGACTGCCACCACCACCGATCCCGCTCCGGTCCCGCCGGCGTTGCCCGAATGGGTCGCGCTCGTCCGGGAAAAAGTCGAAGGCCTGCGCTACGGGGTCGTGCAACTTGTCGTCCACGACGGTCGCGTGACCCAGATCGAGCGCACCGAAAAGACCCGCCTGCCGGCCGAACGCGATGCGTCCGGCCGTTCCTCCGCCTGATTGATTCCGATTTGCCTACCGGCTTCCGCCGGCGGCCCTCCCCGTCTCCCACGCCTCCGCTGACCCGTCCCCGGGAAGTCCCGCGCATCTTGCCCGAGCACCTCGCCCATGCGGCTCTCCCTGCAACTCCAACGTCCCGCGCGTCTCGCGCTGGCCTTCCTCGCCCTCGCCGGCGCGCGAACTCTGTCCGCCGCCGATGCCGAACTCGCCGAACTGCGCGCCCAGATCCGCGCGCTCGAACAAAAACTCCTCGTGCTTGAACGGAAGCAGGAGCTCAAAGCCGAGGCCGCCGCCGCGGCCCCGGCTCCGGTCGTCGCCGCCGGCGCCTCCGGCTTCTCGCTGACCGCCGCCGACAAAAAGTTCCAGCTGCGCATCCGCGCCAATCTCCAGGCCGATGCCCACTTCTTCCTCGGCGACAACACCAACGGCAACGACACCTTCCTGATCCGCCGCCTGCGGCCCAGCTTCGAGGGCACGATCGGCGAAAAGTTCGGCTTCCGCGTGATGCCCGACCTCGCGACGGCCAACTTCACCCTGCTCGACGCCTACGCCACCTACGCGCCCGCGCCCGAGTTCAACATCCTCGTCGGCAAGGCCAAGTCGCCTTTCGATCTCGAGCGGCTCGTTTCCCAGACCGACCTCCTCTTCATCGAGCGCGCCTACCCGACCAGCCTCGGGCCCAACCGCGACCTCGGGCTCCAGTTCTTCGGCGATCTCGCCGGCGGCCGCGTGAGCTACCAACTCGCCTGGCTCAACGGAGCCCGCGACAACGACTCCACCATCGTCGACACCGACGACGGCAAGGAAATCGTCGCCCGCGTCTTCGCCCATCCGTTCAAAGACGACGCCGGCTCGCCCCTGCAGGGCCTCGGCTTCGGCGTCGCCGTGTCGACCGGCGACAAAAACACCGGCGCCCCGAACAGTTTCCGCACGAACGCCCAGCAAACGTTCTTCGCTTGGCGCGCCACCGTCGCCAACAGCGGCAAGCACGAGCGCATCGAGCCGCAGGCCTATTGGTACAACGGTTCCTTCGGTCTCATCGGTTCCTGGGCCTCGTCCAAACAGGCGCTCTGGAACGGCCCCGGCACCGTCACCCGCGATCTCACCAACACCGCCTGGTACGGCGCCGCGCACTACGTGCTCACCGGCGAGGATGCCGGCTACAAGGGCGTCACGCCCGCGACCAACTTCAGTTGGCAGGACGGCACCTGGGGCGCCTTCGAAGTCGCCGCCCGCTACGGCGAACTCGAGATCGATCCCGACGCCTTCCCGCTCTTCGCCAATCCCGCCACCGCGGCGAACACCGCCAAGGGCACGACCCTCGGCGTCAACTGGTACCTCAACCGCAGCGTGAAGGCGGCCCTCAACTTCGAGCACACCTCGTTCGTGGGCGGCCCCGCCAACGTCGTCACCCGCGAGAACGAAAAAGCCATCTTCACCCGCGTGCAGCTCCGGTACTGAGCGCCGCGTTCCCCGTCGCCCCATTCGCTCAATTTCCGAATCGCGAATCCGAATTTCCGCCCGTCATGACGTTCAAATCCCTTCTCTCCGCCGCGCTCGTGCTTGCCGTCGCCGGCTCCGCCGCGGCCAAGAACATCGAGCTCCTCAACGTCTCCTACGATCCGACGCGCGAGTTCTACGTCGACTACAACGCCGCCTTCGCCCGCCACTGGAAGGCGAAGTCCGGCGACACCGTCGTCGTCAAACAGTCGCACGGCGGCTCCGGCCGCCAGGCCCGCTCCGTGATCGACGGCCTCCAGGCCGATGTCGTCACGCTCGCCCTCGCCGGCGACGTCGACGCGCTCCACGACGTCGCGAAGCTCATTCCCGCCGATTGGAACAAACGCCTGCCGCAAAACTCCGCGCCCTACACGAGCACGATCGTGTTCGTCGTGCGCGAAGGAAATCCCAAGGGCATCAGGGATTGGGACGATCTCGTGAAGCCCGGCGTCACCGTGATCACCCCGAATCCCAAGACCTCCGGCGGCGCGCAGTGGAACTACCTCGCCGCCTGGGAATTCGCCCGCCGCAAGTACGGCAGCGACGAAAAGGCCAAGGAGTTCGTGAAGGCGCTCTACAAGAACGTCGCCGTCCTCGACTCCGGCGCCCGCGGCTCGACCACGACCTTCGTCCAGCGCGGCATCGGCGATGTCTTCCTCTCCTGGGAAAACGAGGCCTTCCTCGCCCAGAAGGAATTCGGCAAGGCCAAGTTCCCGATCGTCGCCCCCTCCGTCAGCATCCTCGCCGAGCCGAGCGTCTCCGTCGTCGACAAGGTCGTGAAGAAGAAAGGCACCGAGGCCGTTGCCAAAGCGTATCTGGAATACCTGTACAGCGACGAGGCCCAGGACCTCGCCGGCAAGCACTTCTATCGTCCGCGCTCCGCGGCCGCCGCTGCCAAGTACCGGGGGCAGTTCCTGAAGATCGAGCTCTTCACCATCGACGAAAAATTCGGCGGCTGGGCCAACGCCAAGAAGGTCCACTTCGCCGACGGCGGCACCTTCGACCAGATCTACGCCAGGTGATTCACGGCCGGCCGCCCTCACTCCCATCGCCATGAAACGATTTCTGCTGCTCGCGTTTCTCGCCTCCGTCGCAGTGGGCTCCGCCGCCGAAACCTCGCTGCTCAACGTCTCCTACGACGTGACGCGCGAGTTCTACAAGGAGTTCAATCCCGCCTTCGCCGCCGAGTGGAAACGGCGCACCGGCGCGACGCTCGAGCTCAAGCAATCCCACGGCGGATCTTCCAAGCAGATCCGCTCCGTGATCGACGGTCTCGGGGCCGATGTCGTCACCATGAACGGCGTCACCGATGTCGACCAGTTGGCGAAAGCGAAATTGATCCCGGCGGATTGGGCGGCGCGTCTGCCCCACGGCAGCGTGCCCTACACGTCGACGATCCTGTTCATCGTCCGGAAAGGCAACCCCAAGGCCATCCGCGACTGGTCCGACCTCGCGCGCCCCGGCGTGCAGGTCGTGATCCCGAACCCGAAGACCTCGGGCAATGGCCGCTACAGCTACCTCGCCGCCTGGGGCTACGCCCTCCGGCAGCCGGGCGGCAACGACGCCTCCGCCCGCGACTTCGTGCGCCGCATTTTCGCCAACGTGCCGGTCCTCGACACGGGCGGCCGCGCGGCCACGACGACCTTCGCGCAGCGCGGCATCGGCGACGTGCTGCTCACCTTCGAGAACGAGGTCGCCCTCACGATCAAGGAACTCGGCGCCGACGCCGTCGAGGGTGTCGTGCCCTCCGTCAGCGTGCTCGCCGAGAACCCCGTCGTCTGGATCGACCGCACGGTCGCCAAACGCGGGACCGCCGCGGCGGCGAAGGCGTATCTCGAATTCCTGTACAGCCCGGCGGCCCAGGAACTCGCCGCCAAGCACGGGTTCCGTCCTTCCGATCCCGCCATCCTGGCGAAACACGCGGCGCGCTTCCCGGCGCTGCCGCTGTTTTCCGTGCCCGAGGTTTTCGGCAGTTGGGAAAAGGCCCAGACGGTCCACTTCGCCGACGGCGGTGTGTTCGACCAGATCTACGCCCGCCGCTGATCGCTGCCGCCGTACCCCGCCGCCCCATGGTGATGCTCAACTGCCCCGACTCCGTCTACCCGCACAAGCTGCGGCGCCTGTACTGGCCGTTCCTGTCGTTGGCGGAAGCATCGCCCGCCGTGCACGGCACCGTGGCGGGTTCGTTCACCCGCAACGGCCACCGCTACACGATCCCGCGGTTCTCGTTCCGCGGCCCGTCCGTCGGCGGCACGCCCATCCGGCTCGGGCTCTTCGCGTTGATCCACGGCGACGAACCCGCCGGCGCGCACGCGCTCGAGCACCTGCTGGCGCGTTTGGCGGAGCAGCCGGAATTGGCCACCGGCTACGAACTCGTCTGCTACCCGCTCTGCAACCCGACGGGTTACGAGGCCGGCACCCGCCATTGCCGCAGCGGCGCCGATCTCAACCGCGAGTTCTGGCGCGACTCCGAGTTGCCCGAGATCCGCATCCTCGAACACGAACTGCGCACGCAGCGGTTCGACGGCCTGATCGCCCTGCACGCGGACGACACCTGCGAGGGCAGCTACGGGTACTCGCACGGCCGCGCGCTCGACGACGCGCTCCTGCGCCCGGCGCTGGCCGCCGCCGACCGCGTGCTGCCCCGGGACCGCCGGGCCACGATCGACGGCTTCGCCGCCCGCGAGGGCGTGATCTGCGATTGCTTCCGCGGCATTCTCGCGCCGCCGCCGGAGCAGGGGACCCGCGTCTTCAACCTGATCTTCGAAACGCCCGCGCTGGCGCCGTTGCCCGACCAGGTCGCCGCCAACCTCGCCGCCCTCGAAGCCATCCTCGCGACCTACCGCGGGTTCATCGCCTACGCGCCCAATCTGTAATGCCGTCGTCCCGCTCCTCCCGTTCCGTTTTGCCCGGCTTCGGCCTCTCGCTCGGCTTCACGCTGGCCTACCTCGGCCTGATCGTGCTCCTGCCGCTGGCGGCCGCGTTCATCAAGACCGCGGGCATGAGCTGGAGCGATTTCGTCGCGGCCACGACTTCCCCGCGCGTCCTCGCTTCCTATCGCCTGAGCTTCGGCGCTTCGTTCGCCGCCGCCGCGGTCAACGCGACCTTCGGCCTCGTCGTCGCCTGGGTGCTCGTACGGTATTCGTTCCCCGGGAAAAAGATCGTCGACGCCCTCGTCGATCTGCCGTTCGCGCTGCCCACCGCCGTCGCCGGCATCGCCCTCACGGCCATCTACGCGAAGAACGGCTGGGTCGGTTCCTGGCTCGATCCGTTCTGGGCCTCGGCCGTCGGCCGCCTCGACGCCGCGCTCCCGGGCGTGGCCTGGAAGGAATGGCTCGGCGTCAAGATCGCCTTCGATCGCCCCGGCATCTTCATCGCGCTCACGTTCATCGGCCTGCCGTTCGTCGTGCGCACGCTCCAACCCGTGATCGAGGAATTGGAACCGGAGCTGGAAGAGGCTGCGGCGACCCTGGGCGCGAACCGTTGGCAAACCGTGACCCGCGTCCTGTTGCCGGAATTGTTTCCCGCGCTCCTCACCGGCTTCGCCATGGCCTTCGCCCGCGCCCTCGGCGAATACGGCTCCGTTGTCTTCATCGCCGGCAACCAACCGCTGCACAGCGAGATCACCCCGCTGCTCATCATCACGAAGCTGGAACAGTACGACTACCGCGGCGCCACCGCCATCGCCGTCGTGATGCTCGTCACGTCGTTCGTGCTCCTGCTGCTCATCAACCTGCTCCAGAAGTGGAGCCGCCGCTACCACCGCGTCTGATTTGCCATGTCCGCCGTCGTCACCTCCCTCTCCGCCGGCTCCGGCGGCCACGTCGCCCGCCGCGCGACGCAGGACCCGGTCTGGGTCCGCTGGCTGCTGACCGCGATCGCGCTCGGCTTCCTCGCGTGCTTTCTGCTGCTGCCGCTGGCCGCCGTGTTCGCCGAGGCGTTCCGCAAAGGCGCGGCCACGTACTTCGCCTCGTTCCGCGATCCCGATGCGCTCGCGGCCATCCGGCTCACGCTGTTCACCGCCGCCGTCGCCGTGCCGGCCAACGTCGTCTTCGGCGTCGCCGCCGCGTGGTGCATCGCGAAGTTCAACTTCCCGGGCAAGAGCGTGCTCATCACGCTGATCGACCTGCCGTTCGCCGTCTCGCCGGTCATCTCCGGTCTGATCTACGTGCTCATGTTCGGCGCCCAGGGTTGGTTCGGGCCCTGGCTGATGGAGCACGACATCAAGATCATCTTTGCCGTGCCGGGCATCGTGCTGGCGACGACCTTCGTCACGTTTCCTTTCGTCGCCCGCGAACTCATCCCGCTGATGCAGGCCCAGGGCAACGACGAGGAATACGCGGCCGTCACCCTCGGCGCCAGCGGCTGGCAGATTTTCTGGCGCGTCACGCTGCCCAACATCAAGTGGGGCCTCTTCTACGGCATCATCCTTTGCAACGCCCGCGCGATGGGCGAATTCGGCGCCGTCTCCGTCGTCAGCGGCCACATCCGCGGCGAGACCAACACGATGCCCCTGCACATCGAGATTCTCTACAACGAATACAACTTCGCCGCCGCGTTCGCCGTCGCCTCGCTGCTCGCGCTGCTCGCCCTCGTCACCTTGGTCCTGAAGTCCGTCGTCGAATGGCGCCACGCCCAGGCGCACGGCTCCGGCACCCCTTGATCCCGCGCCCATGAGCGTCACCGCCTCCGCCATCACGAAGACCTTCGGGTCGTACACCGCCCTCGGCAACGTCGACCTCGACGTCCCGAGCGGCCAACTCGTCGCGCTGCTCGGGCCCTCCGGCTCCGGCAAGACGACGCTGCTGCGCATCATCGCCGGCCTCGAGCACGCCGATCCCGGCAGCGGGCGGATTCTGTTCCACGGCGAGGACGTCACCGCCGTGCCCGCCGGCAAGCGCAAGGTCGGCTTCGTTTTCCAGCACTACGCGCTCTTCCGGCACATGACGGTGTTCGAGAACATCGCCTTCGGCCTCAACGTCCGCCGCGAGAACCGTCCCTCGAAATCCGAGATCGCCGATCGCGTGCACCGTTTGCTCAAGCTCGTGCAACTCGAGAATCTCGGCGGCCGTTTCCCGAGCCAACTCTCCGGCGGCCAGCGCCAGCGCATCGCGCTTGCGCGCGCCCTCGCCGTCGAGCCCAAGGTCCTGCTGCTCGACGAGCCCTTCGGCGCCCTCGACGCCAAGGTCCGCAAGGAACTGCGCCGCTGGCTCCGGCATTTCCACGAGGAGATCCACCTCACGACGCTCTTCGTCACGCACGACCAGGAGGAGGCCCTCGAGATCGCCGACAAGGTCGTCATCATGAACCAGGCCAAGGTCGAGCAGGTCGGCACTCCCCAGGAAGTCTACGACCGGCCCGCGTCGCCCTTCGTGTATCAGTTTCTTGGGAACGTGAATGTCCTCCGGGCCAAGATCCTCGCCGACGCCGGCGTGCTCCCCGCCGGCGCCGCCGCGCTGCAATCCGACGGTCTCGTCTACGTGCGGCCCCACGATGTCGCGATCGCCACGCACACGCCCTCGGCTCCCGGGCTCACCGCCGTGCTGCGTTTCGTCGACGCCGCCGGTCCCCAGGCCCGCCTCGCCCTCGAGGAAATCGGCACGCGCGCCCCGATCGACGTCGAGATTTCGCGTTCCGAACTCGAGCAGCTCCATCTCAAGGTCGGCGACCTCGCCAGCCTCCGCCTCCGCCAGAGCCGTTCCTTCGGCGAGGACTACGCGATCTGAGTCCGGGCGAATTCCGTTCCGGCAATTTCCGTTTTCCCAATTTCCGTTCTTCCCATCCCGAATCCTCAACCTCCCGCAACCATGCCCAAAATCCTCAACGACATCACCGAGACCATCGGCAACACCCCGTTGGTCCGCCTCAACCGCACCGCCGCGGCCCACAACGCCCAGGCCGAGGTCCTGCTGAAACTGGAATTCTTCAATCCGCTCTCGAGCGTGAAGGACCGCATCGGCTTCGCGATGATCGACGACGCGCTCCGCAGCGGTAAGATCAATCTCAACTCCGTCCTGATCGAGCCGACTTCCGGCAATACCGGCATCGCGCTCGCGTTTGTCGCCGCCGCCAAAGGCCTGAAGTTGATCCTCACGATGCCGGAGACGATGAGCACCGAGCGCCGCAAGCTGCTCAAGATTCTCGGCGCGAAACTCGTCCTCACCGAAGGTGCCAAGGGCATGAAGGGCGCCATCGCGAAAGCCGAAGAGCTCGCGGCCAAGATTCCCAACGCCGTCATCCTCCAGCAGTTTTCCAATCCCGCGAATCCCGCGATCCACCGCCGCACGACCGCGGAGGAAATCTGGCGCGACACCGACGGCCAGGTCGACTTCGTCGTCGCCGGCGTCGGCACCGGCGGCACGATCACCGGTATCGGCGAGGTGCTGAAGGCGCGGAATCCCAAGGTGAAGATTGTCGCCGTCGAACCCGACGCCTCGCCCGTCCTCTCCGGCGGCACGCCCGGTCCGCACAAGCTGCAGGGCATCGGCGCGGGCTTCGTCCCCGGCGTGCTCAACACCAAGATCTACGACGAAGTCATCCGCGTGAAGGAAACCGATTCCGGCCCGGTCTCGAAGCAGATCAACCAGCTCGACGGCATCCCGGTCGGCATTTCCTCCGGCGCCATCGCGTGGGCCGCGCTGCAACTGGCGCAGCGCCCCGAGAACAAGGGCAAGCGCATCGTCGCGATCATCCCGTCGAGCAGCGAACGCTACCTGTCCGCCTGGCTCTTCGCCGACGTCAACGTCGAGAGCGACAACATCGATTCCCTCTTCGCCCCCGCCGCGCCCACGGCCTGACCTTCGTTCCGCGCCACCCGCGCCCGGCCCGCAACGCGAGCCGCGGCGCGACGGCCGTACGCTCAAACCCCAAACTCCGAACTCCAAACTCCAAACTCCGAACTCCAAACCCTGTATATTCCGCCTCAGAACGGCCAAACCTTCGGGATGTAGTACATCGCGACGGCGAAGCAGATCAGGTTCAGCGGAATGCCGATCTTCACGAAGTCGCGGAATTTGTAGCCGCCGATGCCGTAGATGTAGGTGTTGGTCTGGTAGCCGATGGGCGTGGCAAAGGCGGCGCTCGCGGCGATCGTCACGGCGATGACGAAGGGCCGCGGATCGAGGCCGGCCTGCGCCGCGATCCCGAGCGAGATCGGCACCATCAGCGCGGCGACGGCGTTGTTGGAAAGGATCTCTGTGAGCACAAGCGTCACAAAGTACAGGCACGCGAGCATCACGAACGGCTTCTCCGGCCCCGAAACGATGTGGCCGACGCCGGCGACCACGTTCTGCGCCAGCCAGGCCGCCGCCCCGCTGTGCTGCATCGCGACGCCGAGGGCGAGCATGCCGAAGATGACGAAGAGCAGGTTCCACTCGATCGATTCGTAGGCCTCCTTCGGCTTGATGCAGCCGGTGACGCACATCAGCACGGCGCCGGCTATGGCCCCGAGATGGATGGGCAGGACGTCGAAGGTTTCCAGCAGCACGACGCCGACGATCGTCGCCAGCACGAGCGGGATGCGTTTGTGGCGGGAGAACGACGGCAGGGGCGGGCGGTCGAACAGGATAATGTCGTCGCCCTGGCGCAGGCTGTTCACCGCCTGCTCGGTGCCCATCATCAGCAAAATGTCGCCCATCTGGAGCGGCAGGGTCTCGAGTTTGTCGCGCACGTTCTCGCCGCCGCGATGGATCGCGAGCACGATGACGCGGAAGCGTTGGCGGAAGTTCAGCTCGCTGATGCTCTGGCCGATGATCTCGGAGTTCGGGGCGACGGCGCCCTCGAACACGACGCCTTCGTGGGACGCAATTTGCTCGAGGCCGGCCTCGGCCGTGAAATCGAAACCGGGCATCGCGCGCGCGTGGGCGATGCCGGAAGGCCGGCAGGCGAGCACGAAACGGTCGCCCTCCTCCAGGGGCGTCGTGGCCGGATCGACGTCGATCGCGACGCCGTCGCGCACCACCTCGATGACGCGGAAGCCGCGCGCCT
Source organism: Opitutaceae bacterium (assembly GCA_027482185.1). Taxonomy (GTDB): domain Bacteria; phylum Verrucomicrobiota; class Verrucomicrobiia; order Opitutales; family Opitutaceae; genus ER46. Next base: position 141,864 of record JAIXWF010000013.1, read on the forward strand.
TGATCAGGCCGGCGACGCGCAGGCTCTTGCCGATCAGGGGCGAGCCGGCGGGCACGAAGGCCTCGGTCATATATTCGCGGCGTTCCTCCTCGCTCAGGATGGAAGTGAGGGACTCGCGGGCGGGGAGCAGTTTCTTGCCGAAGAGGGCGAGGTAGAGCGCGCCCGCGATGGCGGCCGGTATGCCGACCGCCGCCAATTCGAACATGTCGAGGCCGGGTTGGTCGTGTTCGAGCAGCAGGCCGTTGGCGACGAGGTTCGTGCTCGTACCGATGAGGGTGCAGTTGCCGCCGAGCACCGCCGCGTAGGAAATCGGGATCAGGAACTTCGAAGCGGGGATCTTCATCCGCCGGGAAAGGCTCAGCACGATCGGCACGAAAACGACGACGACGGGCGTGTTGTTGATCCAGGCGGAGACGAATGCGACCAACCCGACCAGCAGGAAGATCACCAATTGGTACGGCAGGATCGCCGCTTTCTCGAAGGCGCTGGAAAGGTAGTCGAGCGCCCCGCAGCGGATCAGCGCCGCGCTCAGCACGAACATCGCCGCGACGGTGATCGGCGCCGGATTCGAAAACACCGCGAACGCATCCTTGATCGGCACCAGCCCGCTGGCCGCAATCACCACGAACAGCGTCAACGCGACGACGTCCGGCGGGAATTTCTCCCACACGAACGCGACGATCGCGGCGACGACGAGCGCCAGGACGGCGGCGATTTCCCAGGACATGCACCCCGACCGTGGCGGCCGGGACGACGTTCGCCGAGGCGAAAGATGAGCCGGCCGTGTCTTCCTGATGGCCTCGGCGGAAAATTATGCCACGGTTTGGGGCCGCGTCGGCCGGCTCGAGCCGGTTGGCTGCACCCCTCAACTACCCACCGTCATGGCCAAGATCCTCAACGACATCACCGAAACGATCGGCAACACGCCCCTCGTCCGTCTCAATCGCACCGCCGCCGCGCACAATGCCCAGGCCGACGTGCTGCTGAAGCTGGAGTTCTTCAACCCGCTCTCGAGCGTGAAGGACCGCATCGGTTTCGCGATGATCGACGAGGCGCTCCGCAGCGGGAAGATCAACAGCAAGTCCGTCCTGATCGAGCCGACCTCCGGCAACACCGGCATCGCGCTCGCCTTCGTCGCCGCGGCCAAAGGCCTGAAGTTGATCCTCACGATGCCGGAAACGATGAGCATCGAGCGCCGCAAGCTGCTCAAGATTCTCGGCGCCCGCCTCGTCCTCACCGAAGGGCCCAAGGGCATGAAGGGCGCGATCGCCAAAGCCGAAGAGCTGGCCGCCAAGATCCCCAACGCCGTCATTCTCCAGCAGTTTTCCAATCCCGCCAACCCTGCCGTCCACCGCCGCACGACCGCGGAAGAGATCTGGCGCGATACCGACGGCAAGGTCGACATCGTCGTCGCCGGCGTCGGCACCGGCGGCACCATCACCGGCATCGGCGAGGTCCTCAAGGCCCGCAAGCCGGCCGTGAAGATCGTCGCCATCGAGCCCGATTCCTCGCCCGTCCTCTCCGGCGGCCAACCCGGCCCGCACAAGCTGCAGGGCATCGGCGCCGGCTTCGTCCCCGGGGTGCTCAACACGAAGATCTACGACGAAGTCATCCGCGTGAAGGAAGCCGACTCCGGTCCGGTCTCGAAGCAGGTCAACCAACTCGACGGCATCCCCGTCGGCATTTCCTCCGGCGCCATCGTCTGGGCCGCGTTGCAACTGGCGCAGCGCCCCGAGAACAAGGGCAAGCAGATCGTCGCCATCGTCCCGTCGAGCAGCGAACGCTACCTGTCCTCGTGGCTCTTCGCCGACATCGGCGTCGAGAGCGACTCGATCGACGACCTCTTGGCTCCGGCCGCGCCGTCGGCGTGAGGCCGCGGCGGAGTTGAAGGTTGAAGGGTGAAAGTTGATAGACCGATGCCCTGAAACCCATCGCCCGCCGCGTTGACTCCGCGGAATTCCCTTCCGGCAACGCCGTCCTTCGCGGGGCGGCGTTTTTCGTTTTCCCAAGTCGGTGATTCATCGCCTTCGTCTCCCTTTCAGCGACTCGCCACGCGGCGCGGTGCGTGCTTCGTTGCGGGCATGATCCTGCGGCACTCCCGGATTTGGCTTTTCGTTTTCCTCACTTGGGCCGCCGCCCGTGCGGCCGAGCCCGTGAAGGTAGGCTTCTTCATGTCGATCACGGGCCGCGACGCCTCGTTCGGCGAAGCTTCGCTCCGCGGGGCGCGGCTCGCCGTCGACGAGCTCAACGCCGCCGGCGGCGTGCTCGGCCGCCCGCTGGAACTCGTCGTCGAGGACAACCGCTCGCAGGCCGGCGAGTCTGCGACCGCCGCCAAGAAACTCATCGCCCGCGACCGCGTCGTCGCGTTGATCGGCGAATGCTCCTCCGCGCGCACCCTCGAGGCCGCGCCCGTCGCGCAGGCCGCCGGGGTGCCGCTCGTCACGCCGGCGTCGACCAATCCCAAGGTGACCGAGACCGGCGACGCGATCTTCCGCGTCTGCTTCATCGATCCGTTCCAGGGCGACGTGCTCGCGACCTTCGCCCGCAAGCGCCTCAACTTGAAACGCGCCGCGCTGCTCGTCGACGCCGGCTCGCCGTACTCGGTCGGCCTGGCCGATTACTTCGCCCGCACTTTCAAGGCCCTCGGCGGCGAGATTGTCGCCACGCAAAAATATTCCGGCGCCGACACCGATTACCGCGCCCAATTGACGTCGATCCGCGCCGCGGCGCCCGACGCGCTGTTCTTGCCGGGCTACTACGTCTCGGCCGGCTTGGTCGCCAAGCAGGCGAAACAACTCGGGCTGACGGCGACCTTGCTCGGCGGCGACGGCTTCGAGGCCCCGCAGCTGCTCGAAATCGGCGGCGACGCGCTCGAGGGCGCCTACTATTCCACGCATTTCGCGGCGGAGAACCGCGACGCCGCCTCGCGCCGCTTCGTCGCCGCCTACCAAAGTCGGTTCGGTGCCGCGCCCAACGGCCTCTCCGCGCTCACCTACGACAGCGTGCGGCTCGTGGCCGACGCCGTCACCCGCGCCGGCTCGACCGACCGTGCCGCCGTGCGGTCGGCGCTGGCGGCGACGCGGGATTTTCCGGGCGTGACCGGCCGGACCTCGATCAACGCGCAGCGCGACGCCGAGAAATCCGCCGCGATCATCGCGGTGCGGGGCGGGAAACTGCAATTTGTCGAGGTCATCGCGCCCTGACGGCGCCCGCGGACAGGTTTCTTGGTCCCGCGGCATACCTTCGCTTGCAGCGCCGCGGGCCGGTTCTCTAGAACCAACCTTCCTTGGCTTCATCCGCACCCAAATCCAACGCCGCCGCGCCTGCCGCAGCCGGGACCTCCCCGCTGGTCGCGCACGAGGCCGCGGTGCGGATCCAGCCCGTCGGCGACGAGGAATTGCTCGGCCAATGGGCCGAAACCGTCGAGGAGCGCCGCAAGGAACGCCTCGGCCTGCAGGCGCGTTACCGCGACCAACTCGACGACGCCATCGACCATCTCGCCGACCTGCGGCAGCAGGTGAAGGAACGCGGCGCCGAGGAAACCGATTTGGCGTTGGCCGCGCCCGGCACGGAACACGAATCGCCCCCGGCCGGCGGCGTGCCCGCGGCGCCCGCGCCGGAGTTGCCCGCGCCGTTTACGTCCGAGGACCTCGCGGGCTACCGGCTGCCTTCGCTCGAACTGCTCCGCCCGCCGGCCGCGACCGAGCAGGCCTTCGTCAGTCCGGAGGAATTGGCGTTGATGAAACGCCAGCTGCAGGACGCGTTGGACAGTTTTGCGATCGATGCGTTCGTGCAGGACGCGATCGTCGGCCCGCGCGTCACGCAGTTCCGCGTCAAGCCGGGCTTCGGCGTGCGCGTCGAGGCGATCGCCTCGCTGGAAAAGAATCTCGCGCTCGCGATGTCGGCCAACGCCGTGCGCATCCAGGCCCCGATTCCCGGCGAGAGCTTCGTCGGCATCGAGATTCCCAACCGCAGCTCCGCGCCGCTGACGCTGCGCGGTTCGTTCGAATCGGAGGCGTGGCGCACGACGAAGGCCGAGCTGCCGCTCGTGCTCGGCGTCGACATCGCCGGCCGCCACGTGCTCTGCGATCTCGCCAAAGCGCCCCATGCGCTCATCGCCGGCGCCACGGGCAGCGGCAAATCCGTCTGCATCAGCAATCTCATCCTCTCGCTCGTCTACCGTTTCCGGCCCGACGAACTGGAGCTCGTGCTGATCGACCCGAAGATCGTCGAGTTCGCGATCTACCGCGATCTCCCGCACCTCATCCATCCCGTCGTCACCGACCCGAAGCAGGCCTGCCAGGCGCTCAAGTGGCTCGTGCGGGAAATGGAGCGGCGCTACCAGGTGCTCGCCGACAAGGGCGTGCGCAACCTCGCCGGCTACAACGCCAAGGCCGCGGCCGAGGGTTTCCCGCGCTTGCCGTTCATCGTCCTGATCATCGACGAACTCGCCGATCTCATGATGACGGCGGCGGCCGATGTCGAAACACCGATCGCCCGCCTCGCGCAGATGTCGCGCGCCGTGGGCATCCACACCGTGCTCGCGACGCAACGGCCGAGCGTGAACGTCATCACCGGCGTCATCAAAGCGAACTACCCGACGCGGATCGCGTTCCAGGTTTCTTCGCAGATCGACAGCCGCACGATCCTCGACGGCAAAGGCGCCGAGGCGCTGCAGGGCCGCGGCGACATGCTCTACAATCCGCCCGGCCTCGGCCGGCTGCAGCGCCTGCAGGCGCCCTACGTCGACGACACTGAGATCGAGCGCATCGTCACGGGCCTCAAGGCGCAGGTCGCCCCGCGCTACCGCGTCGAACTGCGCGCGGAAGATGCGCCGGGTCCGTTGACGGAAGGGGAGGGCGCCTCCGCCGCCGGCGCCGATCCGATGATCAAGGAAGCGCTCGAAGTCATCGCCGCCCACGGCCGCGCGAGCACGAGCTACCTGCAGCGCCGCCTCAAAATCGGCTACAACCGCGCCGCCTCGCTGATCGAGGAAATGGAAAAGCGCCGCTTCATCGGCCCGCAGGTCGGCAACAATCCGCGCGAGATCTTCGTGCAGCCCGGCGACCTCCGCCTCGACTGATCCCCGCGATGGCCGCCGAAACCTTCACCGTCGATAGCCTGCTCGCCGTCATCCGGCGCGACGGCGTCCGCCGCAGCGCGCAGGCCCTGCGCAAGCCGCCGATCCCGTCGCGGCTCCTGCAGGAGCTCGCCGAGCGCGCCGACGTGCCCGAGGCGCGGCAATTCGTCGCCGCGTATCCGTTGGCGCCGAGCCATCTGCTGGAAACGTTGGCGCAAACGTCGCCCGATCCCGCGGTGCTCGGTTGGCTCGCGACCAACCCGCGCACGCCGCCGCACCTGCTGACGGCGTTTGCCGCCCACGCGGACGCTCCGGTGCGCGCGCAGGCCGCGTTGCACCCGCAATTGCCGCCGCGCGAATTGCTCAACCTCGCCACCGATCCGGCGCCGGCGGTCCGCACGGCCGTCGCAGCCAACCCGGCGCTGCGCCTGCCGCATCAGGCGGTGCTCGCGGCGGATGCCGAGCCCGCGGTGCGTTTGCGGCTCGCGGGTCAGGCCGTCGTGCCGAAGCCCGTGGCGCTCGTGCTCGGGGCCGATGCCAGCGGCGTCGTGCGGCTGCACACCGTGGCGGCGGCGCGCGTCGAGGACGACGTGCTGCTCGGCTGGGCCGCGACCGACGAGGAAGAGATCCAGCTCGCGCTCGCCCGCCGCGAGCCGTTGCCCGCGGCGGTCCTGCGCACGCTGCTTTATTCGCCGCATGCTTCGGTCCGGCGCGCGGTGCGGACCCGCGCGGCGACGGACGAGGCCGACCTGCTGTTTCTCGCCACGCACGGCGAACCCGAGGAACGCGCCTGGGTCGCGCAACGCGACCTGCTGGCCCGGCCGCTGCAGGGCTGTCTGGCGCAGGATGCGAACGCAGCCGTGCGCGTGGCGCTGGCGGGCAACGTTTCCCTCGACCCCGAGATCGCGCGCTACTTTGTCGGCCAGGCCGAGGCTCCGGTGTGCGCGGCGTTGGCCGTGAACCCGGTCGTGCCGCTCGATCTCGTGCAGGAACTCGTCGCCACGAAACACCCCGAGGTGCTGGCGGCGTTGGCCTACCGCGAAATCCTCGAGGCGGAGCTTGTGCCGTTCTTGCTGCGCCACAGCGCGGATTTCCGCCAGCACTGGGCCTGGCAACAGCGCCCGTTGGCGGACCTCGACCTCGAGACCGCGCGGCTGCTGGTGGCGGATGCGCTGCCCGCGGTGCGCGCCTTGGGCATCGCCGGCTGCCCGTATTGGCGGCTCGCGGATCTCTACGACCTCGCCCGCGATCCCGCGGCCACGGTGCGCTTGGCGGCCGTGCGGCACCCGAAAGCGGGCGACGACCTGTTGGCGCAGCGCGAAGCCGACGCCGATGCCGCCGTAGCCGCGGCGGCCCGCGACCTGCGTGCGGCGCGCGAGCGCAGCCGCGCCGAGGCCCTGCGGGCGCAGTTGGCCGGCGCGCGGAACGCGCCGTTGCCCGCCGCCCCGGTGCGCGCGGCCGAACCGGTCCCGCGGCCCGCGACGAAGCTCGTCGCCCGTTCCTCTCCCGGACTTCTCAACCAACTGAAACGCATCTTCTGGCAATAATCCCATGGCCAAAAAACCCGCATCCCTGACCTTCCGCGACATCGTGCTCGGGGCCGAGGCCGACGTCATCCGCCAGGCCCACGAGGCCCGCGTGAAAATCGACCAGCTGATCGAGGAACGGCAACGCGCCTACGAGCGCATCGCCGCCCTCGAGACGCAGGTCGAGGACGTCATCGGCGAACCCGGCGTCTACCCGTTCCCGCCGCCGCCCTTGCCCGTGGCCGGCTTCGATCCGAAGGCCGAGACCGTCCAGCGGCCCGGCGCTGCCGGCGCCAAGAAAGCCGCGGCGCCCAAGTCCGGCGCCGCGCCCGGCGACGACGAACCCGAGGCGCTGCCCCCGGCGGTGCCCGCGGGCAAGCCCCAGGCCTGAGCCCGGCGGCCGCAATTCGAACTTTGAACGTCGACCGCCAGATTCTGCTCAACCGGCTGCTCCTCGAACGCGAGGCGCAGTGGGTGCGCATCCATGCCGCGGAGCAGGCGGTCGCGGCGTTGCTCGGCGAACCGTACCCGTGGACGCGGCCGGCGTTGCCGTCGGACCAACGCGGCCGCCGCAAGGCAACCGGGGCGCCGCGCTCCGCCGCCGCACCGCGCGAGCGGTTGAGGAAATTGGAAGAGCGGGAAACGACCTACCGCGTGGTTTACCGCCAATTCGGCAAGACCGTCACGGAGTTGCACGCGGAGCCGGAGGCGTTGCGCACCTTGCTCGCGGCGCAGGGCGCGAATGTGGCCGTGGAGCGGATCGAGACGCTCGATGCCGCGGGCGCAGTCGTGGCGGTGCTCTGAGCCTGAGGCCGGTCGGCCTCAGGCAGTTGAAAGGTGAGGGTTGAAAGTTGAGAGATCGGTCAGCCGCTGCGCGGCCCCGTCTTTCAACTTCGAACTTTCAACCTTCAACTCCGCGCCGCCGCCGCCGCGGGTTTCTGCCGGCGGTCGCCGGTGACGAGGTACCAATGGAAGAAGACCCAGGTGAAGGTCGCGATCGAGGTGGCCATGCCGCCGATCTTCATCATCACGCCGGCGAGCAGCTGGTCCTCCGCCGGATCGAAATCCGGGAAGAGGCGCGGCGCGAATTCGTAGGTCGGATACAGGATGTCCGTCGAGAACGTGACGTAGGCGAAGACCGGCGTCATCGCGATCTGGACCGCGAGCAGGTAGAGCATCTGGGCGCCGTGCGAGCTGCGCGGGAGCAGTTTCGACGGGCTCAGGATCGGCCACCAGTACACCACCGCCGCGCCGAAGAACATGAGGTGCTCGAGGACGTGGACGAATTTGTTCTGCAGCGCCAAGTCGTAGAGCCACGGCGCGTGCCACACGCCGATCACGACCGAATACGTGATCATCGCGCCGACGGGTTTGGTCAGGAGCCGCCACGGCCCGCGCAGCCAGGCTTGGCTGGCGAGGACGGCGTCGGCCATCCACGCCGGCAGACCGAGCAAGAACAGCATCGCCGCCGGATAGACCAGCAGCTGGTGCTGGAACATGTGCGCGCTGAAAAGGTAGCGCTCGCCGATCTGGTCGAGCGGGGAACCGACGGCGACGTAGAAGATGAGCAGGCCGAGATAGAAACGGATCGCGTGGCCGAGCGGGAAGGGCGTGCCCGGGGCGAGGCGGGCGCGCCAGGGGCCGGCCATGACGGCCCAAAGCCAGCCGAGGAACACGAGCCCGCCGATCAGGTAGGGTTCGTTGTGCCAGTGGCGCCAGTCGATCATCGGCGAGATCATTGCCGGAGATGCCGATCCCGCAAGGCGCGGGCCGGGATCAGGCCAAAGAAAAAGGCGGCCGAATGGCCGCCTTGAGAAATCGAGTCCGGGTTGCCCTGCGGATCAGGTCGGGAGCGGGAGGCTGTTCTCGGCGCTGAACAGCGCGAGCAGGCCCCACATCGTGCCGCCGGCGATCACCAGTCCGATGAAGAACAGGATCGTGCAGAACGGTTTGTCCCACCGGAGATGCATGAAGTAGAAAATAACGAACAGGAACTTCACGGCCGAGAGGACGAAGAGGATCGTGATGATGAGCCACTTCGCGAACGGCACATACACGATGGCGATTTCGACGCCCGTGATGACCGCGAGGAGCATCGCGATCTGGACGTAGATCTGGAATTTGCTGACGTCGTGGTCGTCGTGACCGTGGGCGGAAACTGCGGCGGAGGGAGCGCTCATGGGCTTAGAGGAATTCGAGCAGGTAAACGACGGTGAAGATCACGATCCAGACGATGTCGACGAAGTGCCAGTAGAGGCCCATCGATTCGACATCGATCGCGTTGGCTTCGGAGAACTGGACCGGGCCGCGAGGGCGGGCGAACCAGACCAAGGCGCCGGTGGCGAGCAGGCCGATCGCGATGAAGAGGAACTCGGCCTTCAGGAAGTGCCCGAACGCCACGCCGAGCGAGGGCTCGACCTGGATCGCGTGGACGAGCCCGAGGGTGACCTTGAGGCTGGCGAGCAGCACCACGATCAGGGTGATGGCGTGGAGCAGCTGGTGGGAGAGCCACGAGGAGCTCGAGGCGACCTTGAAGGAACGCACGTACATGAGGACGAGCCAGAGCACGCCGATGGCGACGTGGCAGCCGTGGGTGCCGGTGAGCGTGTAGAACGTCGAGCCGAGGAGGCTGTTCGACAGCGTCATCTTCTTGTCGTGGACGAAGTGCTGGAACTCGTACACCTGGCAGCCGAGGAAGATCAGCCCGAAGAAGATCGTGGTCAGCAGGGACCAGCGGAGGCTCTTCAGATTGCCCTTCTGGATCGCGGTGACGGCGAGGGCCATCATGAGCGACGACATCAGGAGGATGAAGGTCGAGAACGACGTGAGCTCCGGGCTGAAGACCTGCTTGGGATCGAGCCCGCCCGCCGGCGGGTGCAGGCGGTAGATCAGGTGGGTCGAGATCAGCGCGCCGAAGAACATGCAGTCCGAGGCCAGAAACGCCCACATGAGGAGTTTCTTGTTCGGAATGCCCGTCGTCGTGCTCGGGTCGTGGTGGTGATCGATCGTGGCGGTGGCCGCGTGACTGCTCATTGAAGTCGGGGACAGAAGGTTGTGGTTGGGGGCGGGACCTCAGTGTTTGCCGTGGCCGTCCTTGACCGGGTTGCCGTCCTTGTCGAGGTGGAGGTGGTAGCCCTCGTTGCCTTCGAGCGACCAGAAGTAGACGCCGACGAACATCACGAGGGCGCCGAACACCGACAGCCCGAGTTTGGGCCCGAGCACGAAGCTGCCGATGGCAAGGCGCCAGTAGCCTTCGGTGCCGGGGTCGCCGAGCTGGTTGAAGGCGCTGATGCCGACGGCGCCGATGAGGACGCCGACGCTGGTCACGAAGGGCCAGATCGAGCCGAAGGGCATGTGGATGCCGCCGTGGGCTTCCTCGGCCTTGGCGTGCTCCGCCTGTTCCTTGGCGATCTCTTCCCTGTGGTGCTTTTCGTACCACCAGGCGTCGCGGGCATGGACGGTCGGGATGACGCGGAAGTTGTATTCGGGCGGCGGATTCGGGAGGGACCACTCGAGGGTGCGGCCGTCCCAGACATCCTTGCCGACCTTTTCGCCCTTGAAGTACGTGTAGGCCATCACGGCGAAGTAGATGAAGATACCGATGCCGAGGACGAAGGCGCCGATGGAGGCGATGAAGTTGGCGCTGTTCCAGCCGAGGTTCGGGTCGTAGGTGTAGGTGCGGCGGGGCATGCCGTTCAGACCGAGGAAGTGCATCGGGAAGAACGTGACGTTGAAGCCGACGAAGATGACCCAGAAGGAGAGCTTGCCCCAGAACTCGGAGACCTTGCGGCCGAACATCAGGGGGAACCAGTAGTGGATGCCGGCGAGCAGCGCGAAGATCGAGCCGCCGATCAGCACGTAGTGGAAGTGGGCGATGACGAAGTAGGAGTCGTTCTGCTGCGAGTCGGCCGGGGCGGCCGAGTGCATGACGCCGGAGAAACCGCCGATCATGAACATCCAGACGAAGCCGAGGGCGAACATCATGGGCGTGCGCATCATGATGTGGCCGCCCCAGAGGGTGCCGATCCAGTTGAAGATCTTCACGCCGGTCGGGACCGCGATGCACATGGTGGCGAGGGAGAACGCCGCGGTGGCGACGGTGCCCATGCCGGTGGTAAACATGTGGTGGCTCCAGACGGTGAAGCCGAGGAAACCGATGGCCGCGCCGGAGAACACCACGATCGGGTAGCCGAAGAGGGGCTTGCGCGAGAAGGTCGGGAGGATCTCGGAGATGATGCCCATCGCCGGGAGAATCAAAATGTACACCTCGGGATGGCCGAAGACCCAGAAGAGATGTTGCCAGAGAATCGGCATGCCGCCGAGGGACACCTCGAAGAAGCCGGTGCCGAAGTTGCGGTCCATCATCAGCTCGACCAGGGCGATCGTGATCGCGGGGAAGGAGAGGACGATGAGGAAGGAGGTAATCAGCGTCATCCAGGTGAAGACCGGGAGGCGCATCATCGTCATGCCGGGGGCGCGCATGTTGATGATGGTGACGATGAAGTTCAGGGAGGCGGCGATCGACGCGACACCGAGGAGCTGGAGGCCCATGATCCAGTAGTCGATCGAGTGCTTGGGAATGTAGGTCTTCGAGGTCAGCGGGGCGTAGCCGTACCAGCCGCCGTCGGGGGCGCCGTGCGTGGCCGCGGGGAGGAACCAGCCGATGTTGATGATGATCGCGCCGGCGACGAAGGTCCAAAGCGAGAAGGCGTTGAGCCGGGGGAAGGCGACGTCGCGCGCGCCGATCTGCAGCGGCATGATGAAATTGAAGAACGCCGACGACAGGGGCATGACGGCGAGGAAGATCATCGTCGTGCCGTGCATCGTGAACATCGTGTTGTACTGCTGCGCGGTCAGCACGGTCCCGTTGGGGTACATGAGCTGGGCGCGGATCAGCAGGGCCTCGAAGCCGCCGACGAGGAAGAAGAACAGCGCGAACACACCGTAGAGGAAGCCGATCCGCTTGTGGTCGACGGTGGTCAGCCAGCTCATCAGGCCGGTCTTGGCGGAAGGGTGGGCGAGCAGCGAAGGCTGCGCTGCCGGAGCGTGATCCTCCGTGGTGAGGTGGGCGGATTTGGCCAGGTCCATGAGGGTGGGAATTCGGGAGAAGTTGGTTTGTGAAAGGGAGGCGGGAGCGGGAGCCCGGCCCGGTTCCGAAGGTGCACCCTCGGCCGGTGCCGGCGGGGTGCAGGGGGAACCGGGACGCGCGTTACTTCAGGCTGAGAAGGTAGGCGACGAGGGCGACCTGCTCTTCGTCGGTGAGCTTGATGCCGTCGATCTTCTTGCCGGTATGGTCGATCCGCTCGTAGGCGAGGGCCATCTTGTTGCCCGGCTTGACGGAGCCGGGATCGCGGATCCAGCGGCGCAGCTGCTCGGGGTTGTTTTCGATCAGGCCGGCCGCGAGGGTCGTGCGGGAACCGAAGTGGGTGAGATCCGGGGCGCTGATGCCGGCGGCGCCGTGACCGCGGACCTGGTGGCAGGCGAGGCAGGTCTTCTGCGTGAACAGTTCCTTGCCGCGCGCGATCAGCTCCGGGTTCTCGTTGCGGGCGTCCGGCATCTGGTGCGCGCGCCAGGCTTCGAGCGGATTGACGTCGAACTTCTGCGTGATGCCGACTTCGTTCTTCTTGAACTCGCGAAGGGAGGCGAACTGGACCTTCGGGCGCTCGGTGCCGGCGGTGAGCGGGGCAACGTTGCGGGCCGTCTGCGACTGGTCGGCGACCCAAGCCTCGAATTCCTTCTTCTCGAGCGCGATCACGCGGAAGCGCATGACGGCGTGCGAATCGCCGCAGTACTCCGCGCATTGGCCCCAATAGTAGCCGGGTTTGTCGGCCTGCAGCCAAAGGTGGTTCGCGCGGTTCGGGATCATGTCGACCTTGCCGGCGAGCTTCGGGACCCAGAAGGAGTGGATGACGTCGACGGTGCGGACGTTGATGCGGACCGGACGGCCGACCGGGATGACGAGTTCGTTGCCGGTGACGAGCGGGGCCTTGGTGGCGCCGTCGGGCGTGACGGAGGCGAGTTCCGAGGGGTACTCGAACTTGAACCACCACTGGTAACCGGTCGCCGTGACCTCGAAGGCATTAGCCTTTTGGTCGGCGGGCACATCGTAGGTGTACCAGATGGACTTCAGCGTGGGTACGGCGATGACGACGAGGGAAAGGATCGAGGCGCCGATCAGGCCGAGCTCGACGAGCGGATTGCCATGGCTCTGTTCCGGCGGTTGCGCGTGCTCGTCGGCGTCCGTCTTGGCGCGGAATTTGACCATCGCATAAGCCAGAACGGCTCCGACGATCACGAAGATCACGACGGAGACCCAGACGGTGACGTAAAACACCTCCAGTTGGTTCCGGGCGACCGGGCCTTCGACGGCGATCGTCGATTGGTGGCCGTTCATGCTCCACCATTCGCAGCCGGACAGGAGCGCAAGGGCGCCAAGCGCGGCAAAAGCACGGCCCCACCGGGGCAGACTAACCCGCCGGAGCGGGCTCGGGAGGAAGTTGGGAAAACGCATGTGGGCAGTCGAAAACGGGAACACGGAAGCGGCGCGAAGGCCTAAACCCCCGCAGAGTTGGGGAAGGTGAAGGCATTTCAAGCCATAATCCGGGGATTTACGGCGGAGAACAGCGCCCGGGAACGATCGCTGCGCATTTATTAACTGAGCTCCACTCCGCATTAGGCCGGGGCGCATCGAGGCCAAGAAATGCGCGGCCCCTCGCCGGATGCGGGACGGGTGCGCTGGGCGCGCCCGGAGGGCGGGCATGGAAACGCCGGCGCCGGATTCCGCCGGCAAAACGGCGGTTCGGGTTTGCATGTCGCGGGGACGTTTTCCACGTTTCGCGCGCCATGAAAATCCGATCCCTCCCCGTTTCCCTCTTTGCTGCGCTCATTGCTCTCGTGGGCGCCCTTGCTCCGTCGATCGCGTCGGCCGCCGAACCGCGGACGATCGAGATCACGGCCAACGACCAGATGAAGTTCAGCGTCACGAGCATCCAGGCCAAGCCCGGCGAGACGCTCAAGATCGTCCTCAAGAACCTCGGCACGCTGCCCAAGGACGCCATGGGCCACAACCTCGTGGTGCTGAAGCCCGGCTCCGATGCCGCCGCGTTCTCCAACGCCGCCGTCGCGGCCAAGGCCACCGAGTATGTTCCGGCCGCGCTGAAGGGCCAGGTCGTCGCCGCCACGAAGCTCCTCGGGCCGAAGCAGAACGACGAGATCACCTTCAAGGTCGAGGCCGCGGGCGAGTACCCGTTCCTCTGCTCCTTCCCGGCGCACTTCGTCGTCGGCATGAAGGGCGTGATCTCGGTCAAGTAAGCGGACCGAACGTCCACCGCGCTTTCCCGGCCGGACCGCAAGGTCCGGCCTTTTTTGTGCAAAACCGGAGAGCGGAAACCGGAAACCGAAGCTTTGGAATACCGGAGACCGGAAACCGGATACCGGAATCTTCGGAGGCGAGAAAACTTTGTCGTTGGATCAACGCGAAGCCCTGACCCAAAACTCCAGAGCCGAGATCCCGGACCCGAGACCCCAGATCCGAGATCCCAACTCCAAACTCCGAACCCCAAACCGGCGGCGGCGAAAACCTGGTTCGCCGAGCGGCGAATCAGGTTTTCGCCGCCGCCGGCCACCACTGGTAAAGGAAGAAGTACACCAGCACGCCGGTGACGCTGACGTAGTACCAAATCGGGAACGTGAACCGCGCCCAGCGGCGGTGTTTTTCGAACTCGCCCTTGAGCGCGAACCAGAAGGTGCGCGGCACGAGGTACGCGATCGCGATCGCAAGGATGATGTGCGAAATCAGCATCGCGTAGTAAATGCCGCGGATCGCGCCTTCGCCGCCGAATTTCGTGTGCACGCCTTGCACGAGAATCTTGTGCGTCACGTAGCCGACGAGGAACACCGCCGAGACGACGCCGGCGGCGAGCATCGAGGCGCGGTGTTTCGCGATCAGGGCGGCGCGGAGCGCCGGGTCCTTGGCGCAGAGCGCGCGGCGGATGTAGACGAAGCCCACCGTCATGATCACGGTGGCGAGCGCGTTGAGGGCGGCGTTGAGGGCGGGAATGTCCTGGATTTTCATGGGACGAGCAGGCGGTCGGCGACGAGCGCGCCGAGGACGAGCGGCAGGTAGATGATGGAGGCGAAAAACAGTTTCCGCGCGGCGAGATCGCGGCCTTCGCGATTGAGGAACACGACTGCGCGCCAGAGGAACCAGGCGCCGCACACCGCGGCGGCGAGGCCGTAGGCCTTGGTCGCGAGTCCGAGGTAGACCGGGAGCAGGCTGACGACGAGCAGCGCGACGGTGTTGATCAGCGACCACGCGGCGACTTTGCCGCCGGCCTCGTCGCGCACCGGCAGCATCGGGAAATTCACGGCCGAGTAGTCGCGCCGATAGGTCCACGCGACGGCCATGAAGTGCGGGATCTGCCAGAAGAAGAGCACGCCGAAGAGAATCCAGCCGAGCGGGGAAACGGTGCCGTCGCCCGCCGCCCAGCCGATCAGCGGGGGAAACGCGCCGGCGATCGCGCCGATCTCCGTGCTCCACGCGGACCAGCGCTTCGCGGGCGTGTACCAGCCGAGGTACGACACGATCGTCGCGAGTGTGAACATCGCGGCGAGCCGGTCGACCTTCGCGAAGAGGAGAAACAGCGCCGCGACGCACATCAGCGAGCCGAGCACGAAGGCCGAGCCGGTGGCGACTTTGCCCGCGGGGATCGGGCGGTCCGCCGTGCGCTGCATGCGCGCGTCGGTCTCGCTTTCGAGCCATTGGTTGAGCGCGGCGACGCCGCCGGCCGCGAGGCTGGTGCCGACGAGGAGCAGCGTGAACTTGGCGGGATTCGATTCCGGGCGCGCGGCGAAGTAGCCCACGACGGTCGTGAGCACCGACAGCATGCTCAGCCGCGGCTTGGTGAGTTCGAGGTAATCGCGAAATCCGGCGGGCGCTGCGGCAGTCGGCGTCATGCGGCCGAGGCTGCGGGCGCGGGGGCGGTTGACAAGCGCTGGAGGGAATCGCGGTGCGCGAACCACGTGAGCCAGAACGTGACGGCGAGGGTGAGCGCGCCGACGACCACGTGGCCGGTCGTCATCTCCGGCTTCCGCATCGTCCAGATGATCTGCGCGCCGAGGACGATTTGCAGCGCGAGCAAGGCGACCAGGGCCGCGGCTCCGGCGCGCATGGCGGGCGTCGCACCGCGGTCGCGTTTCACCTCCCAGGCAAAAGCGACGAGGAAAACGGACAGGATCACGGCCATCACGCGATGCGCGAAGTGGATCGCGATCCGGAAATCCCATTCCACCGGGATCCAACGGTTGTCTTGGGTGGAGTAGGGGAAGGTGTAGATCGAGAGGCCGGCGCCGTTGTGCCGCATCGTCGCGGCGATCACGAGCTGGAGAATCACCAAAGCGACGCAAAGTTTGCCGAGATTGCGGAGGCGGGAGCCGACCGGCACGGCCTGCTCGATCCATGCGCGGGAGCAGGCGACGGCAACGGCGATCAGAATGCAGACATAGAGCTGGGCGAGGATGCCGTGCGGGATGCGCAGCAGTTGGCCGAGCGACATTTCGAACCAGGGGATGTCGATCGCGTCGAGCGTGACGCGTTTGCCGCCGAGGATGCCTTGGATCACGACGATGACGAGGGCCCAGCCACCGAGGTGCCGCAGCCAGCGGCGCTCTTCCCGGCGCCAGAGCCAGAAGGCGAGGCCGATCGTGAGGAAGCCCATGATCATGCCGGTGAGCCGGTGCGAATGCTCGGCGAACATGGCGACGTCGCGGAGCCAGCCCTCGGGGTTGATCGAGCCGTTGGAGAGCGGCCAATCCGGAAACGCCATGCCGGCGCCGATGCTCGTGGTGAACGCGCCAAGCGTCACCAAAACGAAAACCCAGATGCTGCCCGCGGCGGCGAAAACGGCCAACGCAGGCTTGTAACCGGAGGTGCGGAGGGAGCTGGATGCGGTGGCCATGAGCAGGGCAAAGGAAGAGGAGAAGGCCGGTTGCTGGCAGCCGCAAACCCTTTGACAAATTTATCCGCGGGCGAATCGGTAGGACGATGAAATCTAATGGCCCCGCGCTCGCCGCCCTCGCCCTGCTGGTCGCGGCGTCGGGTTGCAGCCGGTCGGGGAGCGGGGAGGCCAAGGGTGGTTCGGCCGCTCAGACGGCAGCGGCGGATCCGGCCAAGCCGAAGGAGGAACGCTACCCGCTCACCGGCGAGATCGTGCGCGTCGAGGCCGACCGCAAGGTGCTCGTCGTCTACCACGACGAGATCAAGGACTACATGCCGGCGATGACGATGGAGTTCGTCGTTTCCCCGGGCGACCTCGCGCTCGCGAAGCCGGGCCAGCGGATCAGGGCCGAGATGGTGCCCGTCGCGGGCGGCGACTTCCGCCTCGAGAAGATCTGGCCGGCGGACAAAATGCTCGCGGACACCGTCGAACTTGGCGCGAAGCAATTGCGCCAGGACACGCACACCCGGGGCAAGAACGCCTACCGCGAAGTCGGCGAGACCGTGCCCGACTTCGCCCTTTACGACCAGTCCGGCCGCGTGGTGCAGAGCGCGCGTTTCCGCGGCAAGCAGGTCATGATCAATTTCATCTTCTCGCGCTGCCCCGTGGCGACGATGTGCCCGGCGGCGACGGCGAAATTCATGGCGGTGCAGAAACTCGCGCGGGCCGCAGGCGTGAAGAACCTCGAGCTCGTTTCGATCACGCTCGATCCGGCGTACGACACGCCCGGCGTGCTCAAGGATTACGCGGACCAGCGCGGTATCGACACGGCGAACTTCTCGTTTCTCACCGGCCCGGAGACGGCGATCAAGGACCTGCTCGCGCAGTTCGGCGTGATCGCGGAATTCAAAGGCGACCTCTTGCAACACACGCTGACCACGCTCCTCGTGAACGAAGGCGGCAAGATCGCGCACCGGGCCGACGGCAGCGTCTGGGATCCGGCCGACTTCGTCGCCAAGATGAACAAATGAATCCCGTCGCCACCCTCGAACCCGATCAGCGCCGCCAACTGGGCTGGATCACCGCCGTCGCGGTCGGCGTGTTCTTTGCGCTGCGGCTGATCCCGACCGGCACGAATCTCAACCACATGGACTTCCGCGTCGACCCGAAGGCGGGCAACGCGATCGAGTTCTGCGACCCGCTCAATCCGCAGTTCATTCCGGTGCTCGAGGCGCGCTCGCCGGTATCGGTGCAGCTCCGCACGGCGGCACCGGCCGCGGCGGGCAAGCCCGTCACGGCAACCGTCACGCTCCGGACCAGCGGCGGCAAACCCGTCGCGCCCGAGGACCTGCTTGTGACGCATACGCGCCGGCTGCACCTGCTGTTGGTCGATCCGACGTTGACGGATTACCAGCACGTGCATCCGGAGCCGGGCCGCGAGCGCGGCGAATGGACCTTCGAGTTTGTGCCGCGGACGGGCGGCACGTACCGCGTGTTCGCGGACTTCACGCCGGCGGCGACGGGCCGCGGACTCTACGCGAGCGTCGATCTGGCGGTGGCGGGCGAAGTCGGCCGGGCAGCGGTCGAGAACGTCCCGGGGCACCGTTTCGCGTTGGCCGTTGCGCCGCAGCCGGCCCGGGCGGGCAAGCCGATCGATCTGAAGTTTACGGTGAACCGCGACGACGGCGGGGCGGTGGCCTTGCAGCCGGTGATGGACGCGTTTGCGCACCTCGTGGCATTCGACCCGGCGCGGAGCGGCTTCGCGCATTTGCATCCGACCGAGCAGGACCTGACGAAGGCGCCGGACGCGAAACGCCCGGAACTGAATTTCAAACTCACGATCCCGCGCGCCGGCCGCTATGTGGTCTGGGCGCAGGTGAACCTCGGCGGCACGGAGCGCTTCGTGCCCTTCGAACTCGCGGTTGAGCAGTAAGGGGGAGGGGAGCTGAAAGCTATAAGCTCTCAGCTTTCAGCTTTCAGCGGTCAGCTTGGGACTGAGGGGGCGACTATGGTTCAGAGAAATCGTTCGCCCGGAGCTTCTCGCTGACAGCTGACAGCTGATCGCTGAGAGCTGACCGCTTCCCCGCTCAGAACTTCAGGTGCTTCACCGTGAGGCCCTTGTTCAGGAGCTGTTTCAGCGAAGCGATGCCGATCTTGAGGTGGTCGGTCACGTAGGTTTCGTCGATCTGCTTGTCGCTCTCCGCGGTCTTCACGCCTTCGGGCGTCATCGGTTGGTCGGAGACCAGAAGCAGGGCGCCGGTCGTGATTTCGTTGTAGAAGCCGGTGATGAAGATGGTGGCCGTTTCCATGTCGATCGCGAGGGCGCGGATCTTCTTCAGGTACTTCTTGAAGGTTTCGTCGTGTTCCCAGACGCGGCGGTTGGTCGTGTAGACGGTGCCGGTCCAGTAATCGCGGGAGAAATCGCGGATCGTGGTCGAGATGGCCTTCTGCAGCGCGAAGGCCGGCAGCGAAGGGACCTCGGGCGGGAAGTAGTCGTTGCTGGTACCCTCGCCGCGGATGGCGGCGATCGGCAAAATGAGATCGCCGAGCTCCGCGCGGTGCTTGAGGCCGCCGCACTTGCCGAGGAAGAGGACGGCCTTGGGTTTGATCGCGCTCAGCAGGTCCATGACCGTGGCGGCGGTCGCGCTGCCCATGCCGAAGTTGATGATCGTGATGTCGCCGGCGCTGGCGCTCGGCATCGGCTTGTCCTTGCCGCGGACCGGCACGCGATGCCACTGCGCGAAGAGCTGCACGTAGCGGTCGAAGTTGGTGAGGAGGATGTAGTCGCCGAATTCCTCGAGCTGCAGGCCGGTGTAGCGGGGCAGCCAGTTCTCGACGATTTCCTTGCGGGTTTTCATGGCGCGGACCTTGGCGGTGCGCCGACCGGAAGTGCAGCCGAAAATCGCGCGGACCGGCGCCTCGCCGCGGGCGGGCCGGGGAGGTGGGCAGAATTTTCCGCTGCCCCGGCGGCGACCGCGCGTCGGACAAAACCCGGGTAAGTTGAGGTTTTTATTTCACTGGGGAAGAGCGGTTAACAACGGATGAAAACGGCGTGGCCTGTGCAGTGCTAACACGCAGGCATGCTCGCTTCCACGTCGTCCGCCTCCGTTGCCGCGCCGGCCTCCCGCAGTGCGGAGCTGTGGCGCGCGATCGAGGACAACGTGCGCGAGGCCTGCCTGCTGCGGGCCGAGGACCGCGAGGCCGAGGCGATTTTGATTTTGCAGGAAACGTTGCCGCCGTTGATCGGCGACTGGTCGCGGACCGCGGGGCTTGAGGTGCCGGCCGCGCAGCAGGCGCTGCGCGAGATGTTCGCCCGCGTGCAGCAGCAGGTCGCCAACGCCGCCCTTTGCCGCCGGCTCGTGCTGCGCTCGCTCGGCCAGACGGCCGCCCCGGGCCCGGTGCCTGCGCCGGCCGCGACCTTCCAGCTGCGGCGCCGCGTGCCGATCGGCGACGTGCCCGGTATGCTCGACGCCCTCGGCGAGACCGAGCGGGCGCAGGACGCCGCGCACCGGCGCACCCTCGTCGCCGCCTGATTTTTGTCCGTATCCACTGTTCCAAACTCAGATCCATCCACCCGTCGCGAAATCGCCATGAAAGCTAACTCGTCCAAGTCCGTTCCCGCCGGCAACTCCGGCCTGCTCGAATCCGCCCCCGCCGCCGAAACCCTCCTTGTCGGTCTCGACTGGGGCACCAACATTTCCAGCGTCGCCACGTCGCTCCGCGGCTCCGGCGACATCCTCGCCAAAGAGCTCGTCCCGACGGTCGTCGGCTACGCGCACGAGGACGTGCTGCCCGGTGTGCTGCCCGGCGACGCGAAGGTCTTCTTCGGCCGCATGGCGCTGAAGCACAAAGCCAACCTCGATCTCGTGCGGCCGCTGAGCGGCGGCGTGATCAAGCACGTCGACGCCGCCACCGCCTTCGCCCGCCACCTCGGCGAGCTCCTGCAGACCGCGGGCCGCGAAACGCGCGCCGTGATCGGCATGCCGGCGAGCTCCGACGTCGTCGCCCGCGAGAATGCGCGCAACGCCGTGCGCGGCGTGTTCCACAAAGTGATCTTCGTCCCGGAGCCCTTCCTCGCCGCCCTCGGCGTGCGCAACGAGGCCCGCCTCAACGACCCGGACTACCAGGACCCGGTGCTCAACTCCATCTACGTCGACATCGGCGCCGGCTCGACCGACGTGTGCCTCGTGCAGGGCCACTACCCGACGGTCGAGGACCAGCTGAGCGCGCCGTTCGCCGGCGACGCCGTCGACCAGATCATCCTCGAGCGCGTGCTCGCGGAGTATCCGGAATCCGGACTCACCGTTTCCCGCATCCGCGAGATCAAGGAGCGCCACTCCTGGGTGCTCGCCGAGGACGGCGCCACGCCGGCCATCGCCACCGTCATGGTCGGCGGCAAGACCAAGAAGATCGACGTCACCGCGCAGGTCGGCGCCGGTTGCGACGCCCTGCTCCAGAAGACCTTCGAGATGACGCGCGAGTTGATCGCGCGCGCCGACCCCGACACCGTCACCGAACTGCTCCGCAACGTGATCGTCACGGGCGGCGGCAGCCTGATCAAGGGCTTCGGCATGGCGCTGCAGGCGAAGCTGATCGAGGAAGGCTTCGAGAGCCCGCAGGTGCGCGTGCTCGGCGAGAACTACAAGGATTACGTCTCGGCCGGCGCCCTGAAAGTGGCGCGCATGGCCCGCGACAACCAGTGGCAGACTTTGCTCGGCTGAGTTAGCCCGGGCAGAACAGTGGATCGGGCCCGGAGCCCGCGCTCGGCGCGGATTCCGGGCCTTTGTCTTTTCCGCCGGGCGCGCCTTGCTCCCGGCGCCGGCGGCCGCGTAGGTTCGCCGTTCCATGAACGGCAGGCATCCGGCAATCGAGGCGGCGGGCGGCGGCGCGGTGTGGCTCGCGCTGGCGGCGTGGCGCGCGCCCGGCGCGGACGCCGTCGCGTGGAGCGCGTTGCTCGTGCCGTTGGCCGCCCTGGTGCTGCTGCCCCTGGCGTGGCCGCTCTTCGGTTTCGGGGCGGGTGAGGAGCCGGGGCTGAAGACGGCGGCGCGCCTGCGCCTGCCGGCGGCGCTGGCGCTCGCGGCGGCCTATGCGCTCGACCGCGGTCCGCTGGCGGCAGCTTTGACGTTGCCGTGGTTGGTCTGGCTTGGGCTGGCGGCGCGGGCGGGATTTGCGCGGATCCGGCGCGAAAAATGGCTGCGGCCCCTCGAAGGGCTCGGCGCGGATCTGGCGTTGGGCTTCGCGTTGGTCGGCGGGTTAACGGCGACGGCGGAGCGGGCGGGGCTGGGCGCCGCGGCGTGGCTCGCGCCGCTGGCGTGGCATTTCCACGGCGTGGGTGGGCTGCTGCCGCTCGTCGCCGGATTGGTGCAACGGGAATTGTTTTTCCTGCGGCTGGCGTCGCGCGCGCTGGTCGGGGCCGTGCTCGGCGTGCCGACGATGGCGCTGGGCATGACGGTGACGCATTTCGGCGGCCGTGTGGGCGTCGAGGCCGGCGCGGGCTGCGGGCTCGCGCTGGCCGGCATGGCGGTGGCGGTGCTGCAGGTGCGGCTCGCGCTCGATGCGCGAAAGCAGGCGGTGCGGACGCGGTGGCTGCTCGGTGGCGGCGGGACGGCCCTGTTTTTCGGGATGGTGCTGACGGCGGCGCACGCGCTGCGCGGGTCCGCGTTGGCGGCGCCGTGGGTCAGTCAGCCGCACGTGCCCTTGCTGCAGGCGGCGCTGCTGGCACTCGGATTCGGCCTCGTCGGCACGCTGGCGTGGCGGTCGTGGCGATAAGCTGAAAGCTTAAAGCGGTAAGCTGTAAGCGGAAAGCTGATACCTGAAAGCTGAGCGCTGAGAGCTGAGAGCTGACAACGGCCGCGCTCCGCGCGGCGGCTCAGCCGTGGGCGAGGGCGTTGGCGGTGTTGAGGTGCTCGACGCCGGTGTACTTCTGCGACTGCTCGTCGGCGTGGTAGCTGGAGCGGACGAGGGCGCCGCTTTCGACGACGCCGATGCCCATTTCGAGGCCGATCTTTTTCCAATGCACGAATTCTTCCGGCGGCGCCCAGCGCGCGATCGGCAGGTGCTGCGGGGTGGGCTGCAGGTACTGGCCGATGGTGAGGATGTCGGTCTTGTCGGCGACGATGTCGCGCAGCGTCTGCTCGATCTCCTCCGGGGTTTCACCCAAGCCGAGCATGATGCCGGTCTTGGTCACGAAGCCGCGGCTCTTGGCGTGGCGGAGGACGGAGCGGGAACGGTCGTAACGGGCCTGGACGCGGACGGGTTTCTGCAGGCGTTCGACGGTCTCGAGGTTGTGGTTGAAGATGTCGGGCTTGGCGTCGAGGACGACGTCGACGTGGGCGGTGTTGCCCTTGAAATCGGGGGTGAGCACCTCGATCGCCGTATGGGGATTGCGGTGACGGATGGCGCGGATGGTGGCGGCCCAGACGGAGGCGCCGCCGTCGTTGAGTTCGTCGCGGGCGACGCTGGTGACGACGCAATGCTTCAGGTTCATCTTGGCCACGGCCTCGGCGACGCGGGCGGGTTCGCCGAGGTCGAGTTCCGTGGGCCGGCCGGTGGCGATCGCGCAGAAATTGCAGGAGCGCGTGCAGATGTTGCCGAGGATCATCACCGTGGCGGTGCCGCGGGACCAACATTCGCCGAGATTGGGGCACTGCGCGCTCTGGCAGACGGTGTGCAGTTTGTGTTCGTCCACCAATTGGCGGGTCGCGTTGTAACCGGGGCCGCTGGGCAATTTGGCCCGGAGCCAGGACGGTTTGCGCGCGGTGGACGTGGACGAAGACATAGGGCCCAAAACGCATACGAAGGCCCGGGAAGCGCAAGCGGGTTTTCGAATACCGGAATGCGGAAACCGGAGACCGGAGGTGGCAAAACCGGAAAGCGGAGACCGGAGGCCGGAAACCGGAAACTGAGAAAGGCAAAAGGCGGAAGGCGAAAACGGAAATGCGGAAACGGGTCAGGGGGCGAAGGTGCGGGCGGGGAGGGTCGGGTCGAGGGTGCGGGCTTCGGCGTAGCGGAGATTGGCGGCGGGGAAATCGCCGGCGGCGGCGTGGGCCAGGGCAAGGTTGTAGAGGAGGCGGAGCGAGGTGGGGCCGCGTTGGCGCAGCGTTTCGAGGTGGCGGACGGCGTCGGCGGGCCGGCCGGCGCGCATGAGCAGAATGCCGAGGTTCAAACGGGCGTCGGCGAAATCGGGCCGGAGGGTGACGGCGCGTTCGAGGTGGGCGATCGCTTCGGGCTCACGTTGCCGGCCGGCGAGGACGGTGGCGAGGTTGCTGTGGGCCTCCGCGTAGGCAGGGTCGTGGCGCACCGCGGCTTCGAGGTGAGGGAGGGCGGCGTCGGCATGGCCGGCGGCAACGAGCAAAATGCCGAGGTGGTGGTGGGCGGCGGCGAAGTCGGGGCGGAGTTGCAGGGCCGCGAGGAAATCGCGGCGGGCTTCCTCGGCGCGGCCGAGGCGGCGGTAAACCTCGCCGCGGGCGTCGAGGGCGTCGGCGTGATCCGGTTGCAGCGCGAGCACGCGGTCGAGCGGCGGCAGGGCGGCTTCGAAACGGCCGGCGTCGATCAGCGCGAGGGCGAAGTTGTAGTGGCCGGTGGCGACCTTGGGTTTGAGGCGGGCGGCGGCTTCAAGGTGCGGGAGTGCGGCGTCGAGTCGGCCCTGTTGGCGCAGGACGTTGCCCAGGTTCATGCGCGGCTCGAAGTAGTCCGGCTGCAATTCGAGGGCGCGGGTGTAGGCGGCGAGGGCGTCGGGCAGGTCGCCGGCATTGGCGCGGGCGAGGCCGAGATTGGTGTGGGCGACGGCGGCGGCGGGATTGGCCCGGACGGCGTGGTCCCAAAAGGCGAGGGGGCTGCGGTAGGTCGAGGCTTGGCGAAACGCCAACAGCGCCAGAATGCCGGCGAGACCGAGCGCGACGCCGGTCGCGAAGACGGGGCCGCGATTGAAACGACGGGATAGCCATTCGAGGCCGGCGACGCCGAGGCCGATGCCGCCGAGCAAAGACACGTAGGCCAGATGGTCCATGACCCAGGAGAAACGCATAAACGAAATCGTGACCAAGCCGCCGGAGGGCAGCAGGTGGGCGACGAACCAACCGAGGCCGAGCAGAATTGTGCGGGCGGTGAAATTGCCGCGGGCGAACCACGCGCAGAATGCCGCCGTGGCAAGACCGAGCCACGGCAGGAAATGCCAAAACGCCAAGGGGCTCAGCGGCCAGCGTTCGTAAATCGGCATGAGCGGTGCGGGCCACAGCACCTTGCCCGCGTAGAAGGCAAGGGTCGTGCCGGCGAGGGCGAGGCGTTCGCCGAGACCGGCAACCACGGTCAGCGTTTCGCCGGCCTGCGAACGCGTGAACTGGAACCAGACCGTGAGCAGGCCGAAGCACAACGAGAGCGCAAAGAACGGGGCCGTGGCGCGCAGGTCCGCGAAACCGAGGCGGCCGCGGCGCCACCAGGCCAGCAAGAGCAACGTGACGGGCAGCATGACGACGGCGGTCTTGCACAGCAGCGCGACGAGAAACCAACCGAGGGCGCGGAGATAATCGCGCCGCGCGGCGCGCTCTTCGAAGTCGAGCCAGGCCAGGAGCGCGAGGAGGAGCGGCGGCAGCGAGAGTGCGTTTTTCAATTCCGCGATCCACGCCACGGACGCGACGGCGAGCGGATGAACCGCAAACCAAAGTCCGCCGACCCACGCCAAACGACGCAGCCCGAGCCGCGCGAGCACGCGCCAGAAGAGCAGCGCGCTGCACAGGTGAAGGACGACATTGGTGATATGGTATCCGGTCGGGCGGTCGCTCCAGAGCTGCCACTGGAACCATTGGACGGTCGACTTGAGCGGGTAGTAGTCGAAGAGCGTCGGCTGGAACCAAATCTTGAAGAGACCGGAAACGTCGCGGAGGAGGACGTTTTCCGTGATGTCGACGTTGTCGTCCCAGAGCCAACCGCCGTGGAACGCCGGCGCATACACGCCGCAGCCGAGCACGACGATCAGACCGGCGAGCAGCGCGGTGCGGACGTGGCTCGTCTCGGCGGCGGCAGGGGCGGATTCGCTCATGGCGCGGCCGGGGCGGGTGCGGGCGCGAGCGCGGGCCATTGCCGCCAGAATTCTTCCGCGAGCACGGCGCGGACGGCGGCGAGATCGGTTTCGCGGCCGAGTTCGGCGGCGAGGGAAGTGACGGTGCCGTCGGTGGCGGCGATGCCGCAGGGCACGATGCCGCCGAAGTGGTCGAGGCGGCTGTTCACGTTGAGGGCGAAGCCGTGGTAGGCGACCCAGCGGCGGACGGCGACGCCGAGGGCGGCGATTTTGCGTTGGCCGATCCAGATGCCGGTGAGGCCGGGGCGGCGCGCGGCGGCGAGGCCGAAGCGGGCGACGGTGTCGATCAGCACCTGCTCGAGAAAACGCAGGTAGGCGTGCAGGTCGCGCAAGTGGTCGAGGGAGACAACGGGGTAACCGACGATCTGGCCGGGGCCGTGGTAGGTGATGTCGCCGCCGCGGTTGGTCGCGACGACCTCGATGCCTTCGCGGGCGAGGCGGGCGGCGTCCCAGACAAGATGCCGGTCCGCGCCCTGGCGCAGGCCGACGGTGAAAACGGGTTCGTGTTCGGTGAAGACGAGGGTGTCGGGGGCGTTGCCCGCGATGCGTTGCGCGACGAGTTCTTCCTGCCGTGCGCGGGCGTCCGCGTAACGGGTGCGGCCCCAGTCGAGGGTGGCGGGAGGAAGCGGCGGCGCGGAGGGCAAGGCGGGGAACGTCCCGCGCGGGGCGGGGCGGGGCAAGATTTTCGGCGGGTCAGGCCTTGCCGTAGGTGGCGGCGAGGGCGGCGGCGGTGCGGCGGAGGCCGGCGCGGAGTTCGGGCGGGGCGAGGACCTCGGCGGCGTCGCCCCAGCCGAGGATCCATTGCTCGACTTCGGTGAGGGCGCCGAGACGGAGGGTGAGTTCGAGTTCGCCGCCGGGCAATTCGCGCAGGGCCTGGGATTCGTGCCATTCGCGTTCGCGGATGCGTTCGGCGGCGGCGGCGCGGAAACGCACGACGACGCGGTAGTCGCCGGCGCCGCCGAGGACGCCGAGAGCGTTGGCGAAGAATTTTTCGGGGGAGAAATCGGCGGGCCGGGCGAAGGCCGTCGCCGTGACCTCGACCGCGGAGATCCGCGGCAGGGCGAAGGTGCGGAGCGCGCCGCGTTCGCAGTCGAAGCCGACGAGGTACCAGAGGTTCTCGCGATTGGCCAGGTGGTAGGGTCGGACGCGGCGGGCGGAGGCGCGGGCGTCACCGGGTTTCCGATACGCAAACGCGACTTCGAGCTGGCGGAGGACGGCGCCGCTGAGGGCGTTGAAACCGGCGAGGTCCGTCTTCCCGAGGCCGATGTTCTTGAAGGAAACGGCGCGGAGTTCGTCGGCGGGCGAGAACGAGATCTTGTCGCGGAGGCCGCCGGCGAGTTTCTCGAACGCGATCTGCAGCTGGCGATGGAAGGGGGTGCCCTGGTATTGCTGGAGGGCGCGCTGGGCGACGAGCAGGGCGAGCAGTTCGCCCTCGGTGACGTGCACGGTGGGGAACGCGTTCACCGGATGCGTGTAGCGGTAGGCCTGGATCTGCGGGTCGTATTCGATCGGCAGATCGAGGCGATCGCGCATGAAGGCGATGTCGCGGACGATGGTTTTGCGGGAAACCTCGAGGCTGCGGACGAGTTTGGTGCAGTTGACGAGGGCGCCGCGGCGGAGCTCGTCGTGGATCTTGAGCATCCGCTCGAGGGGCGGGCGGGAAAGCTGGGCGCGCGGCGTCGGCATGCGCGATTTCCAAACGATTTCGGAGCCTGGGACAAGCAATGACCCACCCCCCGGGGTAATCTCGCCGCATGAACCTCACTTCCCGCCGCGCCAAGAAATGCTCCGTTCCCATCGCCCTGAGCTGGTCCCACTGCGGGATCTCCTACCGCGTCACGCCCTGGCCCGAGGCCCGGTGCGAGCGCCTGTTCGGCGACGAATGGATCGTGACCTCGCCGACCGAGGACGTCATGGCCTCGGCGGCCCAGAGCTGCGGGGCGGCGGCGTGGCGGCCCTATCTGGAATTCGTGCCGGCGGACGTGCGCGAGTTTTTGCTCAAGTTTTCCTTCGCCCGGATGGAGGCGCTGCAGGTCGTGGCGCGCTGCCCGGCATTGTTGGCGGATCTGCAGGAGGCGCCGGCGCTGACGGCGTTTCTGGCGGCGCACGTGAGCCTGCGCGGGACGGCCGATGCGTGCTGGAGCGAGATCAACGCGATCCACGAACGCAGCGGGATGTTCGGTTTGCTGGAATGGCTGGGGCTGCCGGCGTCACGGCAAACGCGGTCGATTTTGCAGCAGGTGGCGGAGCCGGATCTGCCGAAACGGTTTCTCGAGCCGCTGCGCACGCTGCTGTGGGAGCCGCGCACGATTTTCGCCCTGCAGAAGATTCCCGCGATCACGGACCGGCAATTGGCCCGGTTCTGCCATGCGCTGGCGGCGTGAGGCGGAAAATTGGAAAAGCGGAAAACCGAAAGGTTGGGAAATCGGGAAACGGGGAAGTCGGAAAATTGGAAACAGGGAAATTGGCGGGACGGGATTTCCCGCGGCGGCTATTTCCGGGCGGCGACCCAGGAGCGGAGATTGGATTCGAGGAGGTCGAGGGGGAGGGCGCCGTGGCGGAGGACTTCGTCGTGGAAGAGCCGGAGATCGAATTTGGCCCCGAGTTCGCGCGCGGCGAAGGCGCGGAGTTCCTTCAGTTTCAATTCGCCGAGTTTGTAGGCGAGGGCCTGGCCCGGCCACACGATGTAGCGGTCGATCTCGACGGTGACGTCGTTTTCCGTCTTCGGCGCGTTGGCGAGGAAGTAGTCGATGGCCTGTTGGCGCGTCCAGCCCTTGGCGTGCATCCCGGTGTCGGTCACGAGCCGGATGGCGCGCCACATCTCGTAGGACAGTTGGCCGAACTTCGAATACGGGTCCTGGTAGAAGCCCATTTCCTCGCCGAGGCTCTCGGCGTAGAGTCCCCAGCCCTCGATGAAGCCGGTGTAGGACCAGGAGTTTTTGCGGAATTCCGGGAGGCCCTCGATTTCCTGGGCGATCGAAATCTGCAGATGGTGGCCGGGGACGGCCTCGTGGAGGGTGAGCGCTTCCATTTCCCATTTCGGCCGCGTGTGCAGGGCGTAGGTGTTGGCGAAATAGTAGCCGGGCCGCGCGGCTTCGGCGGAGCCGGGATAGTAGTAGGCGGTGGTCTGCGATTTCTCGGCGTAGGCGGGCACGGCGACGACGCCGTAGGGCATGCGCGGCAAGGTGCGGAACAGTTTCACGAGCTCGGGATCGGCGCGTTTCGACAAATCGCGGTAGGTGCGGAGCAGGTCCTCTTTGTCGGTGAAGAAGAATTTCGGATCGGTGCGGAGGTAGTGGAAAAACTCGGCCAACGTGCCCTTGAAGCCGGCGGACGTTTTCACGCGTTCCATCTCGGCGCGGATCCGCGCGACCTCCTTCAGGCCGAGCTCGTGGATGGCGTCGGGCGCAAGATCGGTGGTGGTCTGCGTGCGCACGCGGTGCGCGTACCAAGCGGCGCCGTCGGGCAACGCGGTCGCGGCGATCGTGGTGCGGGCGGCGGGGAGGTAGGTGTCCTGCAGGTAGGCGTGGAGGCGTTTCCAGGCCGGAACGATTTCGGCGCGGTAGACCTGCGCGGCTTCGGCGGCGAGGCGGGCGCGGTCTTCCTCGGGCACGGTGGCCGGGACATTGGCAAAACCGCGGAGCAGGGGGCTGGCGGCGGGATCGTCGGAGATTTGGTTGAGCACCTGCTGCGGCACCTCGCGGAGCGTGATTTGCGGCGGGGTGACGCCGCGGGCGCGGCCGGCTTCGAGGAGGGCGATGGTTTGGTCGATGTAGCGCGGGAGGGCCCGCAGGCGGCCGACCTGGTGGCCGAGCTGCTCCGCGGTGCGGTTCGGCATGAACGTGAGCGTCTGCGCGGCGCCTTGCTGCACGCCGCCGAGTTGGTTCACCGGCATCAATTCGTCGGGAAAACGCTGGCCGGCAATCTGCTCGGCGAGCTGCTGTTTGAAGAGCGCGAGGCTGACGCGGTCGACTTCGCCGAGGACGGCGGGATTGAAGGATTCGGCGGCGCGGAGGGCGATGCGGGGCGACTCCTTGCGGCGTTCCATCGCGGTGGGCGAGTAGTCGGTCCAGCGGGTTTCGCCGCCGGGCCGGCCGAAGAACGAAGCGAGCTCGGGCGATTCCTCGAGGCCGATGTCCCAGGCCAAGCGGAAGAGGTCGTGGAGCCGTTGCGTTTCGGGAATCTTGCCGCGGGCATCGATGACGGTGCGGTAGCGGGCCGCGAGGTCGGCGGGTTCGGCGCCGCGGGCGACCGGCGCGAGCGCGACGATGAGGACGAAGGAAACGAAACGGAGCATCGCGCCGGCATAGGTGTTCCGGCGGCAAACGCACTTCCGAAGTGGGCGGTCGGGGCCGCGGGCTTGACGCCGGCGGGGTGGCGAGGCCTCGTCGCCGCGATGAACCCCAAGGACACGCGATGGTGCCGGCGCGTGGGCGTCCGGCTGTTGGCGGCGGCGGTCGGCGTTTGGCTGGCAGCGGCGGCGCCGGCGGCAGCCGCGGAGCCGGCGCTGCGGAAAATCGGCGACGTCGCGATTTACGAAGATCCGCTGTTTTACGCGGCGTTTCCGTCGGTGGTGCGGCGGCCGGACGGCGAGTTGCTGGTGGCGTTCCGGCGGGCGCCGTCGCGGGTGGCGCTGCGCGAGAACCGCACGACGCACGTCGATCCCAACAGCTACCTCGTGGCGGTGCGTTCGCGGGACGGCGGCGCGACATGGAGCCGCGAGCCGGACTTGGTGTACGCGCATGCGTTCGGCGGCTCGCAGGATCCGTGTTTGCTGCAATTGCGCGACGGCACGCTGTTGTGCGCGAGCTACGGCTGGGGCTTTTTCAAACCGGAAGCCGCGGCGAAATTGCCGGCGACGATGTACCAGATCCAGCCGGGGGTGGCGTTTCTCGGCGGCTACCTGGTGCGTTCGCCGGACGGCGGGCGGACCTGGCAGGGCCCGATCTATCCGCCGGCGGTGGCGGCCGAAAAGCGGACCGACCCGTACGGCCGGCGCTTGCCGGCGTACAACCGCGGCGCGATGGCCGAGGGGCGCAACGGCCGGATCTATTGGTCGGTGGCGTCGAGCGACGTCGCGACCCCGCGGCGCACGGCGAACTATCTGCTCGCTTCGGACGACCGCGGGACGACGTGGACGGAGCTGGGCACGGTGGCGTCGGATCCGAAGGTGACGTTCAACGAAGCGTCGGTTTACGAAACGCCGAAGGGCGATGTCGTGGTGTTTCTGCGCACCGCGGATTTAAACGACGAGGCGTGCCTCGCGCGGTCGACGGACGGCGGGAAAACGTTCCAGCCGTGGCAGGGTATGGGTTTCAAGGGCCACCCGTTGCAGGCGCTGCGCCTGCGCGACGACCGCGTGCTGCTCGTGTACGGGTATCGGCACAAGCCCTACGGCATCCGCGCGCGGGTGCTGAACGCGGAGTGCACGGATTTCGCGACGGCGCCGGAGTTCGTGCTGCGCGACGACGGCGGCACGACGGATCTCGGCTACCCGTGGAGCGTGCGCCTCGACGGGGACCGCGTGCTGGTCGTGTACTATTTCAACCGCGAGGGCGGCGTACGCCACATCGCGGGGACCGTAGTGGAAATTCCGTGACGGTCCGCGGGAGACCGCGCGGACCTCTCGGCGTGGCGCGCGGCGACGGGCGAAGCGTGATTCAGCCTCAACCCGCGAGCAGCGGCTTGAGTTCGCCGAGGACGCGCGGGACGGCGACGGCCGGATCTTCCTTCGCCTCGTACTCGAGGGCGACCCAGCCCTGGTAGCCGCCGTCGCGGAGAATCTGCACGAAACGTTTCAGATCCGCGTGTTTCTTGGCGGTGCCGCTGCCGAGCTCGACCTTGAGCTGGACGTTGAGGGAGTAGGGGACGCAGGCGGCGAAGTCCGCGTACGGATCGGCGGTGCGGAAATTGCCGGAGTCGAGATTGATGCCGACCCACGGGCTGTTCACGGCCTTGACCATCGGGATCAGGGTGTCGGCGCTGCCGATGGAGTCGTGGTTCTCGAGGCCGAGAAACACGCCGCGTTGGCCGGCGTACTCGGCGCATTCGGCGAGGGATGCGATCACCATCTTGTCGGCTTCGGCGCGGGGAAAATCCTTCGGCTGCACGCCGGCGAAGACGCGGATGTGCGGGGCGCCGAGCAGGGCTGCGCGGTCGATCCACTTCTTGGTCGTGGCGATTTCCTCGCTGAGCTTCGGGCCTTTGGGGTGGGAGAAGTTGTTGCCGATGGCGGTGCCGCTGATGGCGACGCCGGCGAGGAAGGCGTGGCGGCGGAGCTTGAGCAGGTAGGCGTCGGTTTCCTCGGCGAAAAAGTAGCTGGTGAGCTCGGCGCCGTCGCAGCCCTGGGCCGCACAATAATCGATGAACTTGAACATGTCCGTCGCCTTCCCGGGCGCGACCTTGGTCGGTTTGCCGCGCATGATCGGGAAGGATTCGCGGAACGAATAGGCGGCGAGGCTCAGCTTGAGCCGCGGTTTGCCGGTGCGTCGGAAGGGATTGGTGCCGGCGGCGGCCGGGGCGGCGGAAGCGACGGAAGCCAACGCGGGCAACGCGAGGGCGGCGGCGGAGGTTTGGAGAAACTGGCGGCGGGACAGTGAATTCATGGGGCGGGGGAGGTTGCCCGATGGGAAGCGTTCGGAGGGCCGGCGGAAAGCGTGAAATCGCTTTGGGCGCGGCCCCGAGTGTGCCGATTAACCCCATGTGAAGCGTCCGTGGCCGATTCCGCATTGGCCCGCCGTGCTGGCGGCGGGAGGACTGCTGGCGGCCGGATGCGTCGCGGCGGGCTGCGCCACGGCCGGGCGGGACGCGGCCGGGGTGCCGGGCGGTGCGGCGACGACCGGGCGCGCGGAAGTGACGCTCGAAAACGTCACGCCGTACTTTTGGGAAATCGCCGTTTTCACGCGGGCCGGCGCGCCGGTGGAAACGGTGCAGGTCGGTCCCCGCGAAGCGGTGCCGCTCGAATTGCCGGGCGGCACGTACGCGATCGAACTGCGGCTGCGTTCGGGTCCCGCCATGGCGGAGGCGGTGCGGCGAATCGAGGCGACCTTCGAAGCCGGAGCGGCGTACGTCTGGCCGCTGGCGACCTTGCGCACGGCGGGCGGCGCCGAGGTGGCGGCGCGATGAAGGCCGCGGGATCGAGGCGGCGGGCCGTGGCCGAGGTCGGCTGGGCCGGCGATCCGGCGCGGATCGTGTGGGTCGCGGGACGCGGCCTGCATCACTATTGGCCGCTCCTCTCGGCCTATTTCCGCGAGGCGCTGCTGCCGCCGCACCGTCGGGCGGATGCCGACAGCGTCGTGTGGACCTGGGACGAAGCGGAAGGGGCGAAACCGGCGACGGCGTCGGAATTGGCGGCGTTGCGCCGGCGGCTGGCGGAGGAACAGCGCTGGTTCGCCGAGAATCTGGCGCGCGGTCTGCCGGGTTCGGGCGACTGCGGTCCCGTTCAGGCGGGCATCGACCAACTGGGCGCCGCGATGGCGGAGACGACCGGGCGGCTGGCGGCGATGCCGGACGACGCCTTCGCGGGCTTCGTGTGCCGCACGGAGCACGGGCTCCGGCTCCACAGTTGGTCCGCGCGGACGCCGGCGTGTCCGACCTATCCGGATACAGTCACCGCGCCGGCGGCCGCGTCGGCAGCCGGACCGCGGCCGCAGCCGGTCCGCCGCGGCGCGGGCAGGAAGAAAGCGTGGTTCGCGCTGGGCGGAATCTTGGTCGGCATCCACGTGATTTGGGCGATTCATCACTTGCGCACGACGGGGCCGCAGTTTTCCGGGCCGCGGAGCGAACCGGCGGGGCCGGCGAAGCCGGAAACCGACGCGGAGCCTTCGGCCGAACCCCACGGTGTCGGACCCAACACGCGGCCGGCGATGCCGGCTCCGCCCGTCGCGCCGCGGCTGCCGGAGAACGCGCCGCCCGGGAACGCGGTGCCGGATTTGCCGGCGGGACCTCCGGTGCCGGAACTCGCGATTGCCGCGGTCATGCCCGGCATCGCCCCGCGGGCCCGGGGAGTGCCGAATGCGCCCGTGCCGCTTGCGGTCTCGGACGGCCCGGAAGCGCGCCCCCGGGCCGATGCCGTGGCGGCCGGCGGCGGGGATGCGGGCCAAGAAACGGCCGGCGGTTCGCCGCGCCGCGGCCCCGGGGCGGAGCGGGAGAAACCGGATGCGACGGCCGGTGCGCCGGTGGCGCCCACGGCGGCAAACGAGATCGCGGTCCGCGGGGCGAACGTGGCGCCGGGGGCGATCAAGGACGTCGCCTTGGCAGTGCGCGACCGCGAGCCCGTCGCGCCGCGGGTAGCGACACCGCCGGTGGCGGACGAAGGTTTGAACACGTTGACCGGAGCGACTCGGGCAACGGCGCAGGAAACGCCGGGAACCGAAACCGCGATGGCCGCTTCCGGTCCGCCGCGGCCCGCGTTGGCCCAGCGGATTCGGATCCGCCGGTTGCCGGGCAACGCGGTATGGCTCGGCGATCGGGTTTTGCCGACCTTGCCGCGGCGGGTGGAGCGCGCACCGGATCTGCCTGCAGTTGCGGCGCAGGCCCGCCGCCGGATCGACGCGTCGCGGCCGGCGGAGTTGGCGGGAGTGGAATTCCGGCTGCAGATCCGGCTGCGGCCGCGCGGATCTTTGGCCGGAGTCGACGCAGCGGTCTGGCGCTGGGCATCGACGCTGGCGCCGGCGACGTTGCTGGACGGCGATCGGCGGGTCTGGGCCGAGGTGACGACCGTGGAACCGGACGAAATCGAATTCGCGTGGTCGGACGATTTGCGGGCCGAGCTCGAAATCGAAACGACGTTCCTGACCGGCTGGACGTGGACGGCGGAGACGGGCGGTCCGCTGCCGGCGGACTGGTCGAGCGATGAGACGGCGGACGGAATCGCGCGCCTGCGCATTCCGCTCGCGGCGCCGGCCGGAGCGGTGCGCATCGGCGCCGCGTGGATGCAGACGGCGACGGGGTGGGCGCGGCGGGCGGAGTTGGGCTTCGAGGCGGCGGACGACGTCGTGAAGTAGCGCGCGACGGGCCGGTCCCGGCTTTGGCTTGTGCGACCAAGGCGAAACTGAATTGTCGCCGGCGCATGGCCCGCCCCACTTGTTCGCCCGTCCGTTCGATCGTCCGTTCCTGGTTTGCGCTGCTGGCGTTGCCCGGGGCCCTGTTGGCCGCCGACAACCCGGCCAAGCAGGCCAAGTCCGCCGACTTCGGGCCGTCGCGCGGCGCGTCGGGCCAGCCCGCCCAATGGTGGCGCCAGATCGACACCGGTCCTTTCATTGCGGATACGTTCATGACGGCGCGCAACGGCGCGGTCGCGGCCCTGAAGGGCGTGGCGGTAAAGGTCGGACCGGCGCGCGAGGCGACGCTGCTGTTCGATACCGAGCTGCTGGCGTGGCGGGCGGGGTTCGACGGCGCGGTCGTGCTCGAAGGCACGCCTTGGGACGGCAGCCACGGCGGCAATTCCCATATTCCCAACGGCGCCGGCTCGCTTTATTTCGCCAACTTCGAAGGCCTCGGCATCGCGACCGAAGGCCGTTGGGCGGATTCCCGGGAGCCGAAGTTCGGCCCGTTGCCGCGGCCGGTCGGGCGATACCGCGGGCTGTACCGTCACGGCCAGCAGACGGTGCTGCACTACGACGTCGGCGGCGTGCCGGTCTGGGAATTGCCCGGCTACGAGTCCGCGGGCGGCGCGCGGGCGGTGACGCGCACGATCGAGACGGGCGCGGCGACGGCGGAGTTCGAATTGCTGGTCGAGGCCGGTGGCGAGAGTGCGGGCGATGCGCGGCTAAAGCCCGAGGTGCGGGTGCTGCTCGCCGGCGCGCCGGCGGGCGTGGCTTTGGCCAAGGGACCGGGCGGGCGCCTGACGGTGAAGGTGGCGAAGGGCACGCCCGCGGCGCGCTTCAAGATCGCGTATGCGGAAAAAGGATTCGCGGCGGCCGCCTTGGCGCCGGCCGCGGAGCTGGCGCCGCTGACGCGCGGCGGCCCGGGGCTTTATCCGCAGACCTTCGCGGTGAAGGGGCGGCTCGATCCGCAGGCAGCGGAGAAAACCTACGCGGTCGACGTGATCCCGTTGCCCAACGAGAACCCGTGGAAATCGCCGCCGCGGTTCGGCGGATTCGATTTCTTCGCGGACGGCAAACGCATCGCGGCGTCGACCTGGAACGGCGACGTGTGGATCGCGGACGGCATCGCGGGCGACCTCGCGGCGGTGACGTGGCGGCGGTACGCGAGCGGCATGTTCCAGACGCTCGGCCTGAAGATCGTCGACGGCCTGGTTTATACGCAGGGCCGCGACCAGATCACGCGGTTGCACGACTTGAACGGCGACGGCGAGGCGGACTTCTACGAGTGCTTCAACAACGAGGTGATGATCACGCCGGGCTTCCACGAGTTCAGCTTCGACCTCGAGACGGACCGCGCGGGCAATTTCTATTTCAGCAAGGCGATGCCGGTTAACCAAGGCGGGCGCGGGTTCTCGCCGTGGACGCCGCACAACGGCACCGTGATGAAGGTGAGCAAGGACGGCTCGAAGCTCGAGGTCGTCGCGTGGGGACTGCGTGCGCCGGGCGGCGTCGGCGTCAGCCCCGACGGGATCGTCACGACCGGCGAAAACGAGGGCTCCTTCGTGCCGCAGTGCAAGATCACGTGGACGCCGCCGGGCAAGGTGACGTTCAACGGCGTGGTGCCGGGCGTGTGGGAACGCAGCGGTTGGCAGGGGCCGTTGCCCGGGGCGCCGACCGATTACGACCGGCCGCTCGTGTGGCTGCCGTACAACGCCGACAATTCCAGCGGCAGCCAGACCTGGGTGCCCGAAGGCACGAAATGGGATCCGCGGCACGCCGGCGAGATGCTGCATTTGTCCTACGGCAAATCGTCGATCTTCCGCGTGCTGCGCGACAACGTCGGCGGCACGGCGCAGGGCGCGGTGTACCGGCTGCCGATCGACGTGAGCGCGGCGGTGATGCGCGCGCGTTTCCACCCGGCCGACGGGCAACTGTACGTGATCGGCTTCCGCGGGTGGCAGACCAACGGCCGCGATGCGTTCCAGCGCGTGCGCTACACCGGCGTGACGGTGGCGCAGCCGGCCGGCTTGCAGGCGCATGCCAACGGCGTGCTGCTGCGTTTCTCCGCGCCGCTCGATCCGCGCACGGCCGAGGACCCGGCGCGGTACTCGGTGAGCAAATGGAATTACGTCTGGGGCCCGCAGTACGGCTCGGGGCGTTTCTCGATCGACCAGCGCGACGCGGAGGCCGAGCTCCGCGCCCAGACGGTGGCGTCGAAGGGCGCCCACAACAGCATCGACACCGTGACGGTCGCCGCGGCGAAGCTCGTCGAGGACGGCCGCGCGGTCTTTCTCTATGTGCCGAAGATGACCGCGGCGATGCAGGTCGAGGTGAAGCTCGATCTGGCCGATACGAAGGGCGGCCGCGTGCGCGACACCCTGTACGCCACGGTGCATGCGATGGCCCCCGAGTACCGCGTGCCGGGCGTGCGTTGGGAGGATATCCGCGTGGCCGATACGGCCCCGGCGGGTGAGCCCGGGCTCGTGTTGACCTTCGATTCCGAGACGACGGACACGTTGCGCGTCGACCAGCTGGCGCTGACGGTGCCGGCCGGGACGTCGCCGTCGGTGTTCATGGGGACGCGCGCCTTCGGTGCGGCGTGGCGCGGCACGCTGGTGGTGCCGGAGCGCGACGACTACACGTTCAGCCTCGAGGGTGCCGGCACGGTTTCCTTGCAGATCGACGGGAAGGTAATCGCGAGCGGGGAACTGCCGCTGACGGCGCGCGTGCCGGTGACGCTCGCGAAGGGCGCGCACGCGATCTACTGCAGTTACCGCAGCGCGAAGGAAGGGGAGAGCCGCGTGCGTCTGCTGTGGAGCAGCCCGCAGTTCCGGCCCGAGCCGGTGCCGGCATCGGCTTTCCGGCACTTGCCGGGGGCGGATTTGGAAAGCTGGTCGAAAGTGCGGCACGGCCGCGAAGTCTTTCTCGCCGCGCAGTGCGTGAAGTGCCACCAGCCGCGCGGCGGTTTGCCGCGGGATGGTACGCCTGAGCTGGCGGCCGCGGCGCCCGATTTGGCACAAGCGGGGCGGCGTTTCGAGGCCGGTTGGCTCGAGGCGTGGATCGCGCAGCCCGGCGGCCGTTGCCCGACGGTGGCGCCGGCGCAGGCGGCCGATTTGGCCGCGCACCTCGCGGCGCAGCGCGGCGCGGAAATGCCGGCGGCGACGCTCGCGACCGACGCTGCGGTGATCGCGCAAGGCGCGGCGTTGGTGGAGAAACTTCATCTCGGGCCTTGGCTGGAGCCGATGCTCAAGGAACGGCGGCACACGGACGCCGGGCTCGTAGCGTTTCTGCAGGCGCCGGCGGCGCATCACCCCGACACGGCTTTTCCCGACGTGAGGCTGACGCGCGCGGAGGCGCTGCAGCTCGCGGCTTATCTGCGTTCGCGGCAACCGGCGGCGCGGACGGTTTCGCGGCCCGGCGATGCGGCGGCGGGGGCGGCGGCGTTGGCCAGTTGCGTGGCCTGCCATGAACCGGCGGCAAAGCGCACGGCCACGGTGGCTTCGTTGGAAGAGATTGCGCGCGGCGACTGGACGGTGCGCGGCTGCGTGGCGGAGAACCGCGGGCGGGCGCCGGATCTGCGGCTGACGCGCGAGGAAGTCGCGGCGCTGATCGCGTTCCGCAATGCCGACCGCGATGTCGGCTTCGCGTCGCTGCGGCGTTTCGTGCCGGCCGAGTATGCGGTGCAGCAGGTGAAAGCGCTGGGCTGCGCGCAATGCCATGCGGCGGGCGGGGAGAACAAGTTGCCCGACATCGCCCGCGCCGGGGAGAAATTCGAGACCGAGTGGCTGGCGAAACTGCTCGCGGGGCAAGCGGGCCGGATCCGGCCGTGGCAGGAAGCGCGGATGCCGGCTTTTGCGAGCCGCGCCGAGAATCTCGCGGCCGGGCTCGCGGCCAAGCACGGCCTGCCGGTCAAGGCGGTCGGTCCGGCGCGCGCCACCGATCCGAAGCTGGCGGCCCTGGGGGAAAAGATCGCCGGCGAGACGGGCTATTCGTGCATCGCCTGCCACGATGCCGGCAGCCGCAAAGCCGGGCAGGTTTTCGAAGGGCAGGGGCCCAATCTCCAGGTCGCCGGGGCGCGGCTGCGTTACGATTACTACCAGCGCTGGATGCATTGGCCCCAGCGCATCGCCCCGACGACGATCATGCCGCGCTACACCAAGGACCGCGACCGGGCGTTGCTCGACGCCCACGCCGGCGGCGACGCCGAGCGGCAGTTCGAGGCGGTCTGGCATTGGTTCGGCACCCTCGAAGCGCCCGCCCGCTGAGCTCAACCGGCCGGTTACCTGGGTGCCGTTCCGGTGACATTCCGGCGTGCATAAAAAGTTCGCTGGATTTCCCGGTCCGGGCTCGCAAGTGTCCTGCCGCTTCGTTCCCCGCGAAGCACCCCGTCGCGACCGGACTGTCGGTTGTCCCGCGGGGTCATCAGCCAACTGCAAACCCTATGCCTAGCAACCCTGACTACTTGCGTTTCTTCCGGCCCGCGCCGAAGCGCATCGTTCAAGCCACCTTGCTCGCCCTCGCGGCGGCAAGCTCACCGGTGATCCCCGGCCATTCCGTTGCGATCGCCGCCGCTGCCGCCAACGGCGTGATCAGCGGTATCGTCACCAACAAGACCACGGGCAACGGCCTCATCGGCGCCAAGGTCGAGATCCCGGCCCTCAATCTCAGCGCGCTCGTCGACAACACCGGCCGCTACATCATCCGCGGCGTGCCCGCCGGCGCGCACGAGTTGGTGGTGACCTACACGGGCCTCGATACCCAGCGCACGACGCTGAATGTCGGGGACGGCCAGGCGGCCACGCGCGATTTCGAAATGAGCAGCAGCGTGCTGATGCTCGATACCTTCAAGGTCACGAGCGAAAAGGCCGGCCTGTCCTCCGCGCTCACCCAGCAGCGCAACGCCGACAACCTGAAGAACGTGGCGTCCATGGACGCCCTCGTCGACTTGCCGAACATGAACGCGACCGAACTCGCGATCCGCCTCCCCGGCGTCGCGTTCGGCAACCCCGGCGACGAAGTCGTCGAGGTCATCAGCGTCCGCGGCATGGGCGCGGGCATGAGCTCGATCACGATCGACGGCGGCGGCATGTCGTCGTTCTCGGCGCAGAACCGCAACACGCGCATGACGGCGTTCACCGGCGCGATGTTCGAGGCGCTCGAGGTCGTGAAGGGCCAGACCCCGGACAAGCCCGTCGATTCCCTCGGCGGCGGCGTCAATTTCAAGACCCGTTCCCCGCTCAACATGCGCGAGAAGCGCCGCATCACGGTGAACTTCACCGGCCGGCAGGCGCCTTCGTTCACCGAACAGGTGCCGATCCGCGAAGCGCGCCGCACGCACGCCTTGCTCAACGCTTCGTACATCGAGAAGTTCGCGGTGTTCGGCAGCAGCACCGAGAACCTCGCCGTGTCGGTCAACGCGTTCTACTCGGAAAACGCCTTCGGCTTCTTCCGCACGAACCGCGATTTCCAGCAGACGAACAACCAGCCGGCGTACCTGTGGGACTACCGCACCACGGACAATTACAACAACCGGAAGCAGCGTTCGCTGAACACGAAGTGGGACTACCGCTTTGACCGGAACAACCTGGTCAAGCTGAACCTGATCTACAACGACGCGCCGGAGCCGATGCGCCGCCAGTACCAGACGCGCGCCTACGCCGGCAGCCAAACCACGGTGCCTGGACCCGCGACGGGTGTCGTTCCCGGCGCCTTTGACAGCCGCATCACCGTGGTCCGCGCTGTGCCGACCGCCGCGAATGCGACGTCCGCCACGACCGCGCCGGCCCTGATCGACACGACGTCGACTCTCATCAATCGCGACCAGCGCCTCCGGCACATGGACATCGCCGGTGAGCACACGATCAACCGCCTCGATATCGAGTGGGCCGGTCTCTGGAGCCGCACGCGTTACCGCTACCTCGGCGCCGAAGGCCAACTCGTCAACCGTCTCGGCAACGTGCCCTTCGTTGGTCCCAACGGCCGCCGGAACAGCGTCGCCGGCACCGCGACCGATCCGCTCGACAACATCGTCGGGCCCAACGGCGAGACCGGCGTGGGCTGGATCCTCGACCGCAACCAGAGCGACCTTTACCCGCGCTTCATCCAGAACGGAGGCCTCGATTTCACGAACCCGAACAACTACCGCCCGGCGGTCAACGGTCTCAGCACGCAGTCCGGCAACCTCGACATCGACCTGATCAAGGAGGCCCGCGCGCACTTCAAATACAAGCTGCCGATCGAATCCTTCAGCGCCTTCCTCAAGACGGGCGGCCAGGTCCGCGACCACACGGTCGAGCTCGACCGCCGCAACCGCCGCTGGAACTACATCGGCCGCACCGCGCTGCCGACCGACCCCTCGATCCTGCTCTGGGACAAGGTGAAGACCGGCCGGAACATCCCGGTCTGGGACGGCGCGCCCTTCATCCAGAACGGCCAGCCGACCAATCCCGCGCTGTGGGAAGAGGACCGCTACTTCTACGAGTCCAACCGCCTCTCGGCGTCCAACAAGGTCAACGAGGTCATCACCGGCTACTACCTCATGACGCAGGGCCGCGTCGGCTCGTGGGGTTTCCTCGGCGGCGTGCGCCGCGAAGTCACCGAGACCACCGGTATCTCCCGCATCCGCGCGCGAGTGCTCAGCACGACGGCCCAGCAGCTTGCCGATCCGGTCGGCTCCGCCCAGCGCGACTACGCCCAAGTCCTCGAGCTCGAGGGCAAGTACGGCCAGAATTTCCCGAGCATCCACCTGTGGCGCGACCTGACGCCCAACCTCAAGGTGCGCGGCGCCTGGACCACGAGCTTCGGCCGTCCCTCGCTCGCCAACGCGCTTCCGTCGTTCTCGTTCAACGACACGAACCAGACCGTTTCGATCGGCAATCCCGCGCTCGGGCCGCAGAAGGCCAAGAATTGGGACTTCGGCTTCGAGTACTACTTCGAGCCGGCCGGCAGCTTCTCGGTCGGCTGGTTCCACAAGACGATCAACGACTTCATCCTGACCGGTCGCGAGACCGGCATAGTGCCCAACGGCAGCGACAACGGCTTCGACGGCCAGTACGAGGGTTACAAGATCCTCCAGTCGCTCAACGCCGGCACCGCCATCGCGCAGGGCTGGGAATTCGCCTACCAGCAACAGTTCCGTTTCCTGCCGGGCCTGCTCCGCACGCTGCGCTTCAACGCCAACTACACCGTGATCAACTCCCACGGCGACTTCGGCGGCACGACCTACCTCAAGAATTCGCAGATCAACGGCTTCATCCCGCGCACGGCCAACGCCTCGTTCTCCTGGGATTACAAGAAGTTCGGCGTCTCGATGTCCTACAACTACACGAGCGAAAGCATCCGCAACGCGTACAACGTGGCCAATCCCTCGCGCAACCAGTACCTGATGCCCCGCGAGCTCGTGAATCTGAACCTGCGCTACCAGGTGCGGCCGAACGTCACGCTGACCTTCGGTGTCGCGAATCTGTTCAACGAACCGCAGATCTACTACCGCGGCATCGCCGACCAGATCGAGACGTTCCTGATCCAGGGCACGACGATCACCGCCGGCATCGAAGGCCGGTTCTGAGCCTGCGGCGGCGGGAAGTTGAAAGTTGAAGGTTGAAAGAATGAACCGCGCTTTCCCTCCCTGAAGCTATCCGCCGTCGAAAACTCCCAGCCGCGGCGCCATTGTGCGCCGCGGCTTTTTCGTGTCTGCTGCCGCGATGCAACTCGGGGTCGACCGGCTTTTCACCCAGTTCCCTGAATTGGTCCGCGGCAAACGCCTCGGGCTGATCACGAATCCCACGGGGGTCGACGCCGGCTACCGCAGCATCATCGAGCGGTTCCGGCGCGAGCCAGGGGTGACGCTCGCCGCCCTCTACGGCCCGGAACACGGCGTGCGCGGCAACGCGCAGGCCGGCGAGTACGTGCCGTTCTTCCACGATGCGCACCTCGGGCTCCCGGTGTTCAGCCTCTACGGCCAGTCGCAGCAGCCGCCCGCCGACATGTTGACGAACATCGACGCCTACATGCGCGACTACGACACGCGGCACACGGGCAAGACCGTCGAGCGCGACATGATCCATGCCGTCGAGGCGATGGTCTTCGATCTCCAGGATGTCGGCACGCGGGTCTACACGTACGTCGCGACCATGGCCTACGCGATGCAGGCCGCGGCCGAAGCCGGACTGCCGTTCATCGTGCTCGATCGGCCCAATCCGATCGGCGGCACGGCGATGGAAGGTCCGATTTTGGAGTTTCCGAAGCACAGTTCATTCATCGGCCTTTACCCGGTGCCGCTGCGCCACGGGATGACGGCGGGCGAACTCGCGCGATTGTTCAACGCCAAGTTCCTGCCGCGGCCGGTCGATCTGACCGTCGTGCCGATGGCGGGCTGGAGCCGGGCGCAGTGGTTCGACGAGACCGATGCGCCTTGGGTGATGCCCTCGCCCAACATGCCGACGGTCGCGACCGCGACCGTGTATCCCGGGCAGGTCTTGCTCGAAGGAACCAATTTGTCCGAGGGCCGCGGCACGACGAAGCCGTTCGAATACTTCGGCGCGCCTTGGCTCGACGGCTATGTGCTCGCGCGGGAACTCAACGCGCTCGGCGTCGCCGGCGCGGTTTTCCGCGAAACCTGGTTCACGCCGACGTTTTCCAAATTTGCCGGCGAGCGCTGCGGCGGTTGCCAGATCCACGTGCTGGAGCGCAACGCGTTCCGTTCGATCGGGACGACGCTGGCGATCCTCCGCACCATCGACCGGTTGGCGCCGGGGAAACTGGAATTGCACGCCGACTACTTCGACAAGGTCATGGGCACGTCGACGGTCCGCGAAGCGTTTGTCCGCGGGGATGCGGTGGGCGACATCGTCGCGGGTTGGCAGGCGGGGCTGGCGGAGTTTGCCCGGCTGCGGGAGCCGTTCTTGCTCTACCGCTGAGCCGGAATCATGCAGTAGAGAGTCCAAAGTCGAGAGTTGAGAGATCGATCCGCCGAGGCACGGACAACGCAGTCGCAGCAACGTGCGGGCGAAACCGAACGGTTCGTCTCTCAACTCTCAACCAAGCTCACTCAACTGCATGAGTCCGGCCGAGCGCGGCGGCGGCGCCAGGCGAAGCCCAGGGCGGCCGCACCGGCGAGGGCGGCATAGGTTTCCGGTTCGGGAATCGCCGTTGCGACCAGGTAGCCGCTGTTGTCCAACGCGAAGCTGGAGAAGCCGACGGAGGAGATGACCGCGAGTTGTTCGGAGGCGAGGCCGGTGTTGTCCGTGCCGAAGCGCAGGGACGACCCCGAAACAAAGCTGCCGCCGAGCGTGAGGCTGCCGCCGGTCCAGGCGGTTGCCGCGCTCGAATTGAAGGCGAGGGCTCCGCCGGTTCCGAACGTGATCGTGGCGGCGCCGGTGAGTCCGAGGGTGCCGAGGGAATCGGTGAATGTCTTCGCGTCGACGATCGCGTTGCCGAGGGTGAGGGAACGGTTGTCGGCGAAGACGTTGTTGATGCCGAGGGCCAGCGTGCCCGCGCTGACCGTGGTTCCGCCGGTGTAGGTATTGGCGGCGGCCATGACCAAAGTGCCGGCGCCGGACTTGGTGAAACGGCCGGAGCCGCCGACGACCTCCTGCAGCGTCACGGTGGCGGCGGCGTTGCTCACGCTCCAAGTGCCGCCGCCGGATCCGAGACTGACGACGCCGAAGCGGGAGGAGGAGACCGTGGTCGTGCCGCCGGTGTAGTCGAGGGTGCCGTTGCTGAGCGTCAGGTTGCCGCTGACGCCCGGGAAATAACTCATGCTCGAGGCCCGGATCGTGCCGCCGTTGACGTTGACCGGGCCGCGGTGCCCGGAGCCCAAGCCGGAAAAGGTCAAGACGCCGGAGCCGGTCTTGGTGAGGGTGCCGCTGCCGTAGAAGCGCAGGTTGACGGTCGCGTTGTAGGCGCCCGTCGCGATCGTGCCGC
Organism: Opitutaceae bacterium; assembly: GCA_027482185.1. Lineage (GTDB taxonomy): Bacteria > Verrucomicrobiota > Verrucomicrobiia > Opitutales > Opitutaceae > ER46. Next base: position 186,452 of record JAIXWF010000013.1, read on the forward strand.
TGAAGTAAATCGAGGACAGCCCGTCTTGCGACGTCAGGGTGTAATTGTTGGCGGCAAACGTAATGTTGCCGACCGAATAGTAGGACTCGGCGGAGGAGAATGAGACGCTTCCCCCGGTCCCTTCGAAGACGACAGCCGTCCGACTCGTCCACGCGGTTCCGGTGTACGGACCGCCGGTGGCAGTGCCCCAGTTGGCGGTGGTCGAGTCCCAGGTCTTGGAACCGCTGGAATAAAGTTGTCCGTAGAGCGGCCCGGTCGCGGCGAGCGATCCGAGCGCGAACGTCAGAAAGTGCCGAAGGAGGCCGAGGGAGAGGAAGTTGATGCTCCCCCCTTCGGTCCCGCCGAATCGGGCTTTAGCTCTTTTCCGCCGGCACGGCGGCCGGCGGCGGCCAGACCTGCTTCGCCAGCCAGGCGACGCCGAGCGTGACGACGGTGCCGATGAGCGTGAACCAAGGCCAGAAAACCTCGCCGCCGAACGTGCGCAGCCACCATTCCTTGGTGGCGGGGATATTGGCCGGCCAATAGATCACGTTCATGACGAGCAACGACGCCGTCATGCCGATCATCGCCGCCCGCGCGCCGACGCCGCGGCCGAAGAGCGCGAGGATCAGGCCGCCGAGGAGGGCGCCGCTGGTGAGGCCGCGGAGGGAGAAGGCGGCGTTGAGGACAAAGGTCACTTCGCGCGTGAGCCAGGCGGTGCCGACAAGGACGGCGGCCCAGAAGACGGTGGAGTATTTGCTGAATTGGAGGAAGTACTCCTCGTCCTTCCCTTTCACCATTTGCCGGATGAAATCCATGGTGGAGACGGAGGCGAGGGACGTGATCGCCGAGCTGATCGACGACATGGCCGCGGAGAGAATCGCGACGATGAGGAAGCCCTTCAGGATGTGCGGAACCTCCGTCATCATGAAGATCGGGAAAACGAAATCGAAGGACTTGATGCCGGGGCGGCCCTCGGGGAGCGGAATCTGGAACGGATGGCTCTGGTAGAAGACCCAGAGCAGCACGCCCACGAGCAGGAAGATGAGGAAGAGCGGGAAAATAAGGACGGCGCTGAGGGCGAGCGCCTTGCGGCCGTCGGCGACGTTCTTGCAGGCGAGCACGCGCTGGACGATGAGTTGCTCGGCGCCGTGGGTGGAGAGCACCATCACGGTGCCGCCGATGACGCCCATCCAGATGTTGATGGGGGCGGAAAACGTGAACGACGTGTTGAGCCAGACCAGTTTCCCGGCTTCGCCGGCCTTGGCCATGGCGCCGGCCCAGCCGCCGTCGACCAGCGTGGGAATATAGAACAGGGCGAAGATGCCGCCGGCGAGGAAGAGACCGAACTGGACGGCGTCGGTCCAGATCACGGCCTTCACGCCGCCGATGTAGGTGTAGAGCAACGACAGGCCGACGAAGATGAGAATGGCGCCGAGGATGGGATCGACGAGCCCGCCGAGGCTGCAGACCTGTTCGCCGAGCATGAGGCGGATGGGAATGCAGGCGACGAAGACGCGCACGCCCGCGGCCATCGTTTCCAGGAAGAGGAAAAAGGCGCCGGCGAGGCGCCGCGGCCCGCGGCCGAGGTGCGTCTCGAGGAGCTGGTACGGGGAATAGATTTCGCCGCTGAGGTAGTGCGGCACCATGACGACGGCCAAGATGATCCGGGCGATCACGTAGCCGATGATCATCTGGATGAAGACGATGTTGCCCCCGTAGGCGATGGCGGGGACGCCGATGATGGTGAGGGCGCTGGTCTCGGCGGCGACGATCGAGACGCCGATGCCCCACCACGGGATGTTGCGGCTGCCGAGAAAGTAATCGCGGGTGTTGCGCTGGTCTTTGCCGAACCAGACGCCGAGGGCGACGATGCCGCCGAGGTAGGCGAGGATGACCAGCCAGTCGCCGATGCTGAAGTAGCCGTTCATGGGGTGGGTGGGATCGAGCGAAATGGCGCGGGCCTTGGCGAGGAGATAGTGCGGCGCCGGGGCGGGGCAGGGGCGCGGCTTGCCCTCGTCCTCGGGCGCGCGCGCGGCGCGCCCCTACCGGCGGGAGCGCCGCCGGCGGCGGCCGACTTGGGCATTGGATTCCGGAGGGTTCGCGTGTAGGGCCCGGGCATGCGGAACCGATTTTTCTGGGTGGGGATGGCGTTGGTGCTGGCGCTGGGGTGGGCCGCGGCGGGAGTGCGGGGAGCGGAACCGGCGCCGGCGCGCCAGCTGCGGGTCGGCCCGGCGGTCGTGACGCTGCCCGCGGCGTGGCGCGAACACGGACCGGCGGTGCCGGTCTGGCTGCACCTGCACGGGGCGCCCGAGACGACGGCGGCGGCCTTCGCCGGACTCGGGTCGCCCGGTATCCTGATCACGGTGACGCTGCCCGGCCTCTCCAAGGTGTACGCCGATTTCTTCGCCGAGCCGGGCCGCCTCGGGCGGCTGTTGGCGGAGACCGCGGCGGCGATCCGCGCGGAGGCGCCGGGGGCGGACTGGAGCTACGGCGAGTTGACGGTCTCGGCGTTCAGCGCCGGCTTCGGCGGCGTGCGGGCCTTGCTCAAGGACCCCGCGGATTTCGACCGCATCGGGACGCTGGTCATGGCCGATTCGATCTACTGCGGGTACGCGGGCGAGCCGGCGGCGAAGCAGGTCGATCCCACCCTGATGGCGGGCTTCCTGCGCTATGCGGAGGCGGCGGCCGAGGGAAAGAAACGGTTTTTGCTTACGCACAGCGAACAGGTGCCGGAAGGGTACGCGAGCACCACGGAGACCGCGGATTACCTGCTGGCGAAGCTGGGCGGAACCCGCGTCGCGGAGACGCAGGAATGGAACCACGGGCTGCGGCAGCGGAATGTTTTCTCGCGCGGCCGGCTCGACATCATGGGCTTCGCGGGGGCGGCGCCGGAGGACCATCTGCGGCACCTGCGCGGGATCGGGGATTTCTGGGAGCGGGCGCGGCCGGTCGTGCCGGCCGGCGCAGCGGCGACGATCGCCGAACTGCAGCGGCAGCTGGCGGCGCACACGGGACATCCGCGCTATGCCCGTTCGCTTTGGGGCGTGAAGGTGGTGTCGCTCGAGACGGGCGCGGTGATCTTCGAGCGCGGGGCGGAGCAACTGCTGAGCCCGGCCTCGAACAGCAAACTCTACGCGGGTGCGCTGGCGCTCGACCGCCTGGGCGGGGATTACCGGATCACGACGCCGATTTTGGCCACGGCGGCGCCGGATGCCGCGGGCCGGATCGCCGGGGACGTGATCGTGGCCGGCCGCGGCGACCCGAGTTGGAAATCGGGGCCGAAGCGCGACCGTTTCGAGACGATCTTCGAGCCCTTCGTGGCGCAGCTGCGGCGGGCCGGGGTGCGGCGCATCGACGGCGACGTGGTCGCGGACGCGACGTACTTCCGCGGGCCGGCGCAAGGCGCGGGATGGACGGCGGACGACCTCACCTATTATTACGGCGCGGAGATTTCGGCGATCACGCTGGAGGAAAACTACGTCGATGTGAAACTCGCGCCCGGCACGGCGGCCGGGGAGCCGGCGGCGGTGACGCTGCTGCAGCCCGATTCGGGGCTGACGCTGGACAACCGGACCGTCACGACGCCCGCGGGCTCGACGCGGCGCTTCGAGGTCTTCCGGTTGATCGGCGAGGACACGGTGCGCGTGTTCGGCGAGATTCCGCTGGGGACGGCGCCGGTCACGGAAGAGGTTTCGGTGCCGGTGCCGGCCCGCTGGTTCGCGCGCGGTTTGAAGGCGGCGCTTGCTCGGGCGGGGATCGAAGTGGGGGGCACGGCGCGCGCGGTCACGTGGCCGGCGGCTTCGCCGGTGTCCGCGGCCGCGGTGCGGCTCGGGGAGATCAAATCGCCGCCGCTGCGCGAGCTGGTGACCGCGCTGATGAAGCCGTCGCAGAACCTGGAGACGGACCTGCTGTTCGGCTACGTGGGCGAGGCGGCGCGGCCGGCGGACGCGCCGGCGTGGCGCACCTCGGAGCAGCTGGGCGTGGCGGAGCTGCGGGCGTTCACGGCGCGGCTCGGGTTGCCGGCGGGGGACGTGCGGTTCGAGGAAGGCTCGGGCCTTTCGCGCAACAACCTGACGACGGCGCGGGCCACCGCGGCGCTGCTGGCCGCGATGGCGAAGCACCGCGAGGCGGAGGCGTTCCGCGCCTCGCTGCCGGTGGCGGGCGTGGACGGGTCGCTGCGGCGCCGGATGCGCGGCACGGAGGCGGAGGGCAACGTGCAGGCGAAGACGGGCACGCTGCGCTGGGCGAATTCATTGTCCGGATACGTGACGACGGCGGCCGGCGAAAAGCTGGCGTTCGCCGTGATGCTCAACCGGCACGTGGTGCCGCCGGGCCGGTCGGCGCGGGACGACGTGGACGCGATCCCGGTGCTGCTGGCGCGGTGCGTGGGCCGGACAGAGGCGCCGCCGGCCTCCGGCCGATGAAGGGCGAAAGCCGTAGGTTGAAAGCCCGCACGGCGAGTCGAGTTTGCCTGCCTTGAATCCGGATTTCGCCGTGGCGTTCAGTCACGGAGATCACCGAGCGCGGCCCGGAGTTCACGGAGAACGCATGGCCGGAGCGGTGGCCGTTTCTGCGGTTGGTACCGCAAGGGTTCACGCCGGCGATTCCTGATTTTCTGCCGGCCCCTCGGTGCTCCTCCGGCTTGTCTCCGTGGACTCCGTGACCAACCGAGGCCTCCGGGACGCAACGGAGGGACGACTCCCCCGTATTCCCGGCGAGTTCCAATCCGGCGGCCGACTTACTTTTGGGCGGCGGGGCGGGCGGCGCGCCAGCGGCGGTAGCCGAGGAGGCCGAGGGCGCCGGCGACCATGATCGCGCCGTAGGTCGAGGGCTCGGGGGCGGGCGTGATCTGCTTGTCCCAGGATTGCCAGACGGTGTGGTCGGGCAGGTTGCCGGTGAAGATGATCTGGTTTTGCGGCGACGTGCCGCGGGTGTCGAAGGCCGCGGAGCTCACGCCGGTGAAGGAGCCGGTGGCGTAGAAGTAATCCTGCATGTGGACCCAGTTGTTGATCGTGAGGGTCGCGCCGGGTTCGACGATCACGTGGGTGGCGGTGAGGATGGAGGCGGCGCTGTTGCCGAAATCGAGGATGGTGTTGCCGGTGATGCGGAGGGTGCCGACGGTGAGATTGATGCCGGCGAGGGTGATTTCGCCGCCGCTAAGCCGGAGCTCGCCGGCGTAGTTCATGTTCGTGTTGAACGTGAGGTCGCCGCTGCCGACCTTCTCGATGATGCCGGTGCCGGCGAGGGTGCCGCCGAAAGTGGTGCTGGTGTTGTCGCCGCCGGCGATGAGCGTGCCGCCCGCGCCGGTGTCGATGGTGCCGGTGCCGGCGAACGAACCGATCGTCTCGGTGAGGCCGTTGAGGTTGAATTTGCCGTCGCCGTAGACGGTGACCCGGGAGCCGTTGTTGATCTGGTTGGAACCGAGGAGGGTGAGAACGGCGGAGTTGGCGGCGCCGACGCCGTCGCCGACGCTGATGTTGCCGGTACCGGTGGCGTTGACGCCGGCGGTTTTGTTGAGATTGACCGTGCCGTCGCTGACCTGGAAAGCGCCGGAGAAGGTGTTGGCGGAGGTGCCCGAAAGTTCGAGGGTGCCGAGGTCCGTTTTGTTCAGGCCGGCGGTGCCGGAGATGGCGCCGGAGACGGTGAGATCGGTGTCGCCGTTGACGCCGTTGTTGCCGACCTGGATGACGCGCGTGCCGGTGCTGCCGAGATTGAGATTGGCGGAGACGGTGGCGGTGGCGGAGCCGACGCCGTTGAACGTGAGATTGTTGCCGAGCGTAAGGGTGCCGCTGCCTTGGATATTGCCGCCGGCCATGGTGACGGCGCCGACGGTGTCGTTGAAGGACTGGAGATCGAGGCGGCCGTCGGTCTGGACCGTGACGGTCGAGGTGTCGTTGATCTGGTTGGAGGCGTTGAGCTGGAGGATGGCGGAGGCGGCGGCGCCGATGCCGTCGCCGATGTTGACATTGCCGGCGCCGGTGGCGTCGCCGGCGGTCTTGGCGGCGATGACGCGGCCGTCGTTGACGGTGAAGCCGCCGGTGAAGGTGTTGCCCGCGGAGCCGCCGAGGGTGAGGTCGGCGGAGCCGGTCTTGACGAGGTAGTTGGGGCTGCCGGCCTGGGAGATGGCGCCGTTGAGGGTGAGGGAGCCGGTGTTGGAATCGATGGCGACGCCGGTGCCGATGGTGCCGCTGAGGAGGATATTGCCGGCGAGGGTGTTGGTGTCGGCGATGTTCTTGATGCTCGGGGCGGAAGGCGGGGCGACGGTGCCGTAGAGCGTGTAGGTTTCGCCGGAAGCAACCGTGACGTTGTTCTGGACGCCGAGGGTAGCCCCGACCTGGACGGCGGTCGCGCCGGCGGTGGTGCCGAGGGCGGCGTTGTTGGCGACGACGAGGGTACCGGCGGTGACGTTGGTGAGGCCGGTGTAGGTGTTGGCACCGGAGAGGACGAGGGTGCCGGTGCCGGACTTGGCGAGGACGGCGGCGTTGGCGCCCTGGCCGATGGCGCCGGAAAGCGTGAGCTGTGAGCCGCCGGCGACATCGACGCGGACGGCATCGTTGGCGGTGGCGGCGGTGAGGGTGACGGTGCCGGTGGAGATATTGTTGCCGGAGAGGTTGGAGAGGGCGGCGGTGGCGGGGGCGCTGTTGTTGGTGTTCAGCGTCAGCGTCTCGCCGGTGACAGTGATGCCGCCCTGGAAGGCGAGGGTCGCGCCGGCGGTGACCGAGGTCGAGCCCGTGGCGGAGCCGAGGGCGGTGTTGTTGGCGGCGACGAGGGTGCCGGCGGTGACGGCGGTGGCGCCGTCGTAGGTATTGGCGCCGGTGAGGGTCATCGTGCCGGTGCCGGACTTCGTCAGGGCCAAGGTGCCGGCGCCGTCGGAAACGATGCCGGAGAACACGGTGGAGGCGTTGTTGCCGCCCGTATTCAGAGTTATGGTACCGGAGGTGCCGGTGACGTTGCCGGAGCCGGCGAGGGAGCCGATGGTTTCGCCGAAGCCGTTGAGATCGAGCGTGGCGCCGGTGGCGATCGTGACGGCGGTGGCGTTGGGCAGGACATTGGCGGCGCCGAGGCGGAGAGTGCCGGCGTTGATGGCGGTGGCGCCGTCGTAGGCGTTGCCGGTGTTGGAGAGAATCACGGTGCCGGCGCCGGTCTTGGTGACGTTGGCAGAAGCGGCGCCGTCGGTGAGGGCGCCGGAGAACGTGATGGCGGAGGTGCCGGCCGCGGTGAGGTCGACGTTTTTGGCGAGAGAGATCGCGCCGGTGAAGGAGCCGGTGCCGGAGGCGATATTGCCGCCGAGGGTGGTGGTGGCGCCCTGGGCGCCGACCGTGATGCTGCGGTTGACGGAAACGCCGGTGGCGCCGATGAGCAGCGCGGTGTTCATCGTGCCGGTGGTGGACGCGTCGTTGACGATGACGGCGGAGGTGGCGTTGCCGAGCGTGCCGTTGCTGCCGGAGGCGGCGTTGCCCTCGAGGACGAGGGTGCCGTTGCGGACGGTGGTGGTGCCGGTGTAGGCGTTGCCGGTATTGGAGAGGACGAGGGTGCCGGAGCCGGTCTTGAGCAGATCGTTGCCGGTGGTGCCGTTGATGGTAATGGCGCCGTCGATCCGGGTGGTGCCGGTGCCGTTGACGATCAGGTCGCTGTTGTTGGTGCGGAATTGCAGGCCCGAGTTTATATCGAGGCCGACGGCGGCGTCGGAGTTGTTCGTGACGAGCAAGGTGTCGTTGACGCGGCTGCCGGCGGTGTTGATCACGTGGGAGCCGTTGTCGTTGACGATGATCTGGGCCTGGCCGCTGGTGACGTCGAAATCGAGGCGGCTGCCGCCGCTGACGGTGTAGTTCCGGTTGGCGGAGTTCTCGAAGATGAGTTTTCCGACGGTGGCGTTGGCGGCGACGTTGATGGTGGGGTCGACGGTGAGGGGCGCCTGGACGGTGGGGCTGACGGAGGTGACGGTGTCGCCGAGGATGGCGATGGTGTTGGCGGCGTTGGCGATGGTGACGCCGGAGGCGGTGCTGTTGTTCGCCCAATTGCCGGCGGCCCAGTTGCCGTTGCCGTTGACGTCCCAGTAGGTGCCGGCGATGAGCGGGACAATTTCGTAGAAGCCGGTGCCGAGATCGGGGCGGGAGACGGTGGTGGCGGCGCCCCAGTCGGTGAACGTGATGTTCGTGACGGTCGGCGCGCCGGCGTTGCTGTAGACAACGAGCTGTTCGGTACCGCCGCCGTCGAGGGAACCGGCCCAATTGTTGATCGACATCGTGCCGGTGACGGTGCCGAGGCCGCTGACGGAACCGGTGACGCCGTTGAAACGGAGGACGGAGCCGTCGTTGAGATAGTCGATCGCGGAGGCGGTGGTTTGCGAGAGCTGGCGCATCGTCTCGCTGAAGCTGCCGACATTGAGGGTGCCGCCGGAGAGCGTGAGGTTGGCGCTGTCGTTGATCTGGTTGGCGGCGCCGAGGGCGAGCGTGGCGCCGGTGTTGATCGTGAGGCCGGAGATGGAGCCGAAGACTTGGCCGCCGGAATTGGCAAGGGTGGTGGTGCCGGTGCCGCCGATGGTGACGGCGCCGGTGAGGCCGGAGGCGGCGGTGAGGGTGAGGTTGCCGGCGCCGACGGTGGTCAGGTTGCGGCTGCCGCCGGATTGGCCGATCGCGCCGGAAACGGTGAGGTTGCCGGCGGCGGCGCCGATGGTGGTGTCGGCGGCGAGGGTGACGGCGCCGGCGACGGTGTTGTCGCCGGAGAGATTGCGGAGGGCGCCGTTGCCGCTGACGCCGGTGCCGGCGAGGGTGAGGGCTTCGGCGGCCGGGAGGGTGATGCCGCCCTGGAGGCCGAGGGTGCCGCCGGAGTTCACGGTGGTGCCGGCGGCGGTGGTGCCGAGGGCGTTGCTGTTGGCGGCGACGAGCGTGGCGCCGGAATTGACGGTGGCGGCGCCGGAGAGGGCGTTGCTGCCGGAGAGAACGACGGTGCCGGTGCCGTTGGCGGTGATGGCGCCGCTGCCGGTGAGGGCGCCGGAGAAGACGACGGTGCCGCCGGCGGCGGACGTCAGGTTCGTGTCGCGGGCGAGGCCGATGTTGCCGGCGAAGGTGTTGGTGCCGGAGGTGTTGGTGCCGCCGAGGGCGGCGGTGCCGGAGGCGTTGAGATTGTTGACGCTGACGGCGCGGCCGACGGTGACGCCGCCCGTGGCGTTGCCGATGAGCAGGCCGAGGTTGTCGGCGGCGGCGGTGCCGCTGTCGCCGATCTGGACGGTGGAGCCGGAGTTGCCGAGGGCGCCGTTGGCGGCGACGGGGGCGTTGCCGGTGACGGTGAGGGTGCCGTTGCGGACGGTGGTGTTGCCGGTGTAGGCATTGGCGGCGCCGGAGAGCGTGAGGTTGCCGGCGCCGGATTTGATGACGGAGAAGTTGCCGGTGATGTTGCCGGTGCTGACGAGGGTGCCGGCGCTGACGCCGATGACGGTGTCGCTGTTGGCGGTGATGTTGCCGGAGAGGGTGTTGGTGCCGGCGATGCTTTGGATGGCGCCGAGGCCGCCGACGCCGGCGCCGTTGACGGTGATGTTTTCCGCGCTGGTGGCGCCCAGATTGCTGAAGGCAAGGGTGGCGCCGCTCGCGATCGTGGTCGGGTTGGCGGTGGAGCCGAGCGTGCCGCTGCCGGAGACGAGCAAGGTGCCGGCGTTGACGGCGGTCGTGCCGGTGTAGGAATTGGCAGCGGAGAGGACGAGGGTGCCGGTGTCGGTCGTGACGTTGCCGCCCTTGACGAGACCGAAGCCGCCGGAAATGGCGCCGGAGGCGGTGAGCGTGGTGCCGGCGGCGACGCCGACGGTGGTCTCGGCGGTGAGGGCGATGTTGCCGGAGAGGGTGTGGTCCGCGCCGGTGTTGCGGAGGGCGCCGAGGCCGCCGACGCCGCTGCCGGCGAGGGTGAGGCCTTCGTTGCTGGTGTAGGCGGCGCCGTCGAAAGCGAGGGTGGCGCCGTTGGCGACGGTGGTGCCGGCGGCGTTGGTGCCGAGGCCGGCGGCGTTCTGCACGACGACGGTGCCGGAATTGACGGCGGTAGCCCCGGTATAGGTGTTGGCGCCGGCGAGGGTGAGGATGCCGTTGCCGGCTTTCGTGACGGTGCCGGAGCCGGTGGTGATGGCGCCGGAGATGGTGGTGTTGCCGGCGCCGTTGACGGCGAGGTTCTGGTTCGTGCCGGTGATGCCGCCGGTGGAAAGCGTCAGCGTATCGGCGACGCTGGTAATGGTGGTGGCGCCGGCGAGCGTGACGGCGCCGGTGAAGGTGTTGTTGCCGGAAACGTTGCGGAGGGCGCCGCCGGAGGAAACGCCGGTGCCGGAGAGGGAGAGGGCTTCGCCGGCGACGGTGATGCCGCCTTGGATCTCGAGGGCGCCGCCCGAATTGACGGTCGTGCCGCCGGCGGTGGAGCCGAGGGCGGAGGCCTTCTGGATATTCAGAGCGCCGCCGGAGTTGATGGTAACAGTGCCGTCGAAGGTGTTGGCGCCGGCGCCGGACAGGACCGTCGTGCCGGAGCCGGTTTTGACGAGGCTGAGGGTGGAGGCGGCGCCGTCGGTGATGTTGCCGGAGAACGTGGTCGCGGTGTTGAGGCCGCCGAAGGTGAGCGTGAGGGCGCCGGTGCCGGTGGCGTTGATATTGCCGGCGCCGGCGATGGAGCCGACGGTGTCGGAAAATTGGACGAGGTCGATGGCGGCGCCGGCGGCGACGGTGACCGCGGAAGAATCGGAGATCCGGTTGGTGCCGTTGTAGACGACGGTGCCGGCGTCGACATTGGTGGCGCCGGTATAGGTGTTGACGGCGCCGAGCGTAAGATTGCCGGTGCCGGTCTTGGTCAAGGAGCCGGTGCCGGCGATGACGTTGGCGATGGAGAGATCGGTGACGGTCTCGAAGGTGCCGCCGGCGGCACCGAGGGTGAAGCCGCGGTTGTCGGCGGCGAAGGCAACGGCGGAGCCGGCGGAGCGCAGGGTGCCGCCGTTGAGCGTGATCTGGTCGGCGACGGCGGCGCCGGGAGCGTCGCCGAGCTGGTTGGCGTTGGAGATGGAGACGGTGCCGGCGTTGATGATCGTCTTGCCGGTGTAGGTGTTGTCGGCGCCGAGGGTGAGGACTCCGGTACCGTTCATCGTGAGGCTGCCGGTGCCGGTGGTGATGGTGCCCGAGATGGTGGTGTCGCCGGAGCCGCCGACGGTGACGTTGCGGTTGGTGCCGGTGATGGCGTTGGCGGCGTTGAGCGTGAGCGTGCCGGTCGAGTTCTGGTTGATGGTGAGGCCGTCGTTCAGCGTGAGGCCGGCGGAGATGGTCGCGGAGCCGGTGTTGCTGAGAGAGATCGTCGCATTGCCGGCGGAGACATCCATCGTGATCCGCTGCGTGGCGGACGGGGCGATGGTGTAGCTGTTGTTGTCGTTGAAGACGAGGTAGCCGGCGGTGCGGTTGGCATCGAGGGTGACGGTGCGGTCGGCGGTGATGGCGCTGCCGAAGACGGTCGAGGTGCCGACGCCGCCGGGGTTGGTGACGCCGCCGTTCCAGTTGTTGCCGGTCCAGGTGCCGCCGGAGTCGACTCCCCACGTGTAGGCGGCGCCGGTGATGGGAACGATTTCGAAGAGGCCGCCGACGTTGATGATCTGGGCGCCGGTGCCGTAGCCGGCGAAGGTGATGTTGCTGAGGAACGTGGAATTGAAGGCGGTAAGGGAATTGACGAGGAGCTGGCTGGCGCCGCCGCCGGTGGGGCTGCCGGCCCAGTTGTCGATCGTGAGGGCGCCGGCGGTGTAGGATCCGGTGCCGAGACCGAGGATGCCGCCCATCGAATTGAAATTGATCGCGGAGGAGGCGAGCAGCGAGAGGCTGCCGAAGGTGTCGCTGTAGCCGTTGGTGGCGAAGGTGCCGCCGTTGAGGACGAGGTTCGAAGCGAAGACGTTGTCGGCCCCGAGGGCGACGGTGCCTTGGTTGATCTGGAGGTTGCCGGCGAAGGTGTTGGTGCCGGAGAAGGTCGTGGTGCCGGTGCCGGTCTTGAGAATGTTGCCGGTGCCGGTAGCGGCGCCGGAGTAGACGGTGTTGGCGTTGTTGGCGCCGAGGGTGAGGGAGCCGCCGCTGAGGGAAACGCCGCCGGCGCCGGCGAGGGAGCCGATGGTATCGGTGCGGCTGTTGACGTCGAAGGTGGCGCCGCCGGCGACGGTGACGGCGGTGGTGTCGGCGAGGACGTTGTTGGCGGTGAGGCGGAGGGTGCCGGCGTTGATGTTGGTGGCGCCGGTGTAGGTGTTGGCGCCGCCGAGGGCGAGGGTGCCGGTGCCGGTTTTCGTCAGGTTGCCGGAGCCGGAGGCGACGCCGTTGTAGGTGAGGGTCGTGCCGCTGTCGGTGCTGACGGTGCCGCCGCCGGTGCCGAGGGTAACGCCGCGGGTGTCTGCGAGCGTGAAGGTGGACGTGGTCTGCAGCGTGCCGCCGTCGAGGGTGAGGGTTCCCGAGGTGGCGCCGAGGCCCGAATCGGCGGCGATGGCGACGGTGCCGGCGTTGACGGTGGTGTTGCCGGCGTAGGTGTTGATGCCGGAGAGGGTGAGGGTGCCGCCGCCGGTTTTGACGAGATCGCTGCCGGAGGCGCCGCTGATCACGCCGGAGATGTTGAGGCTGCCGCCGTCGACGCCGACGGAATTGGCGCCGGCGGCGCCGAGGGCGACGGTGCCGGTCCAGACATTTGCGCCCGCGGTGTTGAGCAGGGCGCCGTTGCCGGCGGCGCCGGTGCCGCTGATCGTCAGGCTTTCGGCGGCGAAGGTCGTGCCGGAACCGGCGAGGGCGAGGGTGCCGCCGCTGTTGACCGTGGTGCCGGCGGCGGTGGACCCGAGGGCGGTCGCCTTGCTGATCTCGAGCGTGCCGCCGTTGACGGTGGTGGTGCCGGTGTAGGTGTTGGCGTCGGAGCCGGAAAGACGGGCGGTGCCGGAGTCGCTCTTGACGAGGTTGCCGGCGCCGGAAATCGCGCCGGAGAGGACGGTGGTGCCGGTGCCTTTGAGGCCGAGGGTGTTGCCGCCGGTGTCGATGGCCCCGCTGATGGTGAAGACGGGGGCGATGTTGTTGTTGATGTCGAGCGTCCGGTTCATCTGGACGTCGAGCCCGAGCGTGTGGCTGGCGTTGCCGCCGGCGTCGTTGGTGAGGTTGATCGACGTGAGGCCGCCGGCGGTGACGGAGTCGAAGATGAGCTTGCGCGATTCGGAGGTCGTCAGCGAGTAGCCGTTGGTGCCGGAGAAGTAGAGGTTGGTGATGACCTTGTCGCTGCCGGCGACGTCGATGTTCTGGGCGGTGCTGACGTAGGTGCTGTTGAAGATGACGTTGGACTTGAGGGTGGGGTTGGTCTGGCCGACCCAATTGAGGGGATCGCTGGCGCCGGTGCCCCAGACGCTGTTGCCGCCGCCGCTGTCGCCGGGGCCGTTGCGGTTGTCCCAGATGAAATTGCCGCTGCCGGCGGTGGCTTGGATCTGGAGCAGGCCGCCGACCTCGGTGATCAGCGTGCCCGAGCCGGTACCGGCGCTGAAGCCCATCTTGAGCTGCTCGGGGCGGACGAAGGAGCTGAGGTCGACGTTGAGCAGATTGTACCAGAGACCGTCCTCGCCGAACTGCATGCTGACGGAGAGCTGGCTGGTTTCGTCGAGGGTGATGGAGACGTTGCGGTACTGGGTGCTTTGGTTGGGCCGGCCGGTGGCGGTCGGGAACGCCATGACGTAGGGCAGGCCGGGGTCGGTTGTGCCGGTGGTATTGGCGGCGCCGCGGCCGGCGGTTCCGGCGAGGTAATCGTAGCCGGTCTGGTCCTGGCCGGGACCGCGGACGGCAACGCTGTTGTACTGCAGGGTATTGGTGCCGCCGGAGCGGCCCTCGGCGGCGACGGAGAAGTTGCCGTAGGCGTCGAGCGCGACGGAGACGAAGCCGCCGTTCAGGCCATCGACCCCGGTCTTCTGGGCGTAGCCGAGGGAGCCACCGTCGGCGCCGACCTGGAAACTCTTGCTCGCGTCGTAGAGGAAAAAGGTGAGGCCGTCGGCGCCGGTGCCGGCGAAGTTGTTGCCGCCCCAGAGATTGACGCCGAACTGGATGTTGACGCTGTTGCCGGCGGAGGGGACGGGGGTGTCGAAGTAGACGGCGTTGTGGGTGTTCGTCGTGTTGTTCGTCAACCGGAGCCAGCCGGAGCCGGAAGGATCGATAATGCCGCCGGTTTCAGGGTCGCCGGTCCGCGTGGCGGCGCCGGAAGTCAGAATCGCATTGGGGGTGGAATTTCCGGCCGGATTCAGCACCCAGCCGGCGGCCGTCGAGTTCTTGAAGTCTTCCGAATACGTGAATTGGCCGCGCGCGGAACCAAGCGCGGCGAGCGCCAAGAGGGCGAGGGCGGCGAAGCGCAGAGACCTGCGAACGGGGTGCTGGACGAGAATGGACATTCCGGCTGACCAACGTATCGGCCGGAACGACAAAAACTTCAATCCGTTAATAGGGTGTATACCCTACGGAATTTACGTAAGTTTTAAAAATCTGGACTCCAGGACCTTAAACAAAGCCGAGCGGTGCGAATGGACCTGGAACTACAGCTGCGGACGGACACTGCATCCACTGTTCCATCGCGGTGGCGTAAACTTGGCGAAAGTCGGTCGAAAACGTGAGGTCCTGGTTGCGCTTGAGGTCGAGGTCGGGGGCGGTGCCGTGGAGGCCGGCTTTGACCTTGGAGCCCATCACAAACAGCGGCGCGGCGGTGCCGTGGTCGGTGCCGCGGCTCTCGTTTTCGCTGGGGCGCCGGCCGAACTCGGAAAACGTCATGGTCAATACTTGGTCCGCCAGACGGAGCGCCTCGAGGTCTTTTTGAAAGGCAGCCAGCCCTTCCGAGAGTTGCGTGAGCAGGTTCGCATGTTGCGGACCTTGACCGCTGTGCGTGTCGAAGCCGCTCAGGGTCGCGTAGTAGACGCGCGTCGGCAGCCGGGCGGCAATGAGGGCGGCGATGCTGCGCAGCGAAGAGGCGAAGGTGGAGCCGGGGTAAGGCGAGGACGGCCGGTAGTCGCCAATGACGCGCTGGACCTTCTTTTCGGTGACGAGGGTATCCATCAGCGTCTGGCTGAGGAAGGTGGCGTTGCCGGAAGCGTCGGCGGGGGCGTTGCCGGCCATGGCTTCGAGCAAGCGGCGATTTTCCTCGTTCTCGCGGCGGTTGGCGAGTCCGCCGCCGAGACCGAAAATCGGGTGCGACTTTTCGGCCATGAACGACTGGGGCACGCCGGTACCGGTGAGATGGATGGCAAGCGGATCGTGCGCATCGGCGGGCTGGCCGGCGCAGGCGTGGTCGAGGAAACGTCCGACCCAGCCGGTGGGCGCGAACTCGTCGCTGGAACTCCCCGTTTCCCAGATTTCGGTCGAACGAAAGTGGCTGCGGTTGGGATTCGGGTAGCCGACGTTCTGGACGATGGCGAGTTTGCCGTCCTGCAGCAGGCGGTGGAGCGCGGTGCACGCCGGATGGAGGCCGTGGGTATCGCCGGCGCGGAGCACTTTGTCTTTGGCGAGCGCGAGCGTGGGACGCAGCCGGTAGTAGTTGGCGTCCTCGAACGGCACGAGGGTGTTGAGGCCGTCGTTGCCGCCGGCGAGCTGGATCACGACGAGGATGCGGCGGTCGGTTTCCGGCGCGGGCGCGCCGAGGGTGGAGCGGACGAGAAACTCAGGGGCGAAGCCGCTGAAGGCGAGCAGGCCGATGCCCTTGGCGGTGCGGCCGAGAAATTCGCGGCGGGTGGCGGGCAGGCCGGAAGCGTGGGGAGCGTTCATGGGGATCAGCAGAGCTGGTAGGCCGGGGATTGGGCGAGGGTGACGGCGGCGCGGCGGAGACGGCGGAGGCGCTGGCCGGGATCGGGGCCGCCGGCTGCGACGTATTGGGAAAGCTGTGACACCGTGGCGGGCGCGACGGGACCCGGGAGCAGGTCCGCGGCGAGGGCGGCGACGGCGGCGTCGGGCGCGAGCGAGCGGAAGCGCGCGAAGGCGTCGTCGGGCACGGTGAAGGCGCCGGCGCCGTTGGTGCGGGCGGCGACGAGGTCGAGGAGTTCGTCGGCGTTGAGCGAGTTCTCGTCGAGCGGAGCGAAGAGCGTTTCGGCGAGTTGCCGGCGCGCGGCGATCGTGGCGGAGTTGATCCATTGGCGGCCGCCGACCCAGCCGCGGACGTTCGGCGGCTGGAAAGGCACCTGGCCCATCTGGCGCAGCGGCGTGAGCGTGAGCCGGGGCAGCGGGGCGACGGCCAGCGACCAATCCTGCACGAGACCGAGCAGATACTGGACGGGGCACTTGATGAGGTTGCCGCGGAATTCCGGGGCGAAGAAGAGCCGGCTGCCGAAGAAGCGGCGCTGCAGGGCGCGCAGATCGAGGGCGTCGGCGCGCCATGCGTCGCCGAGCGCGGCGAGGTGCGCGGCGGGCAGCGGGGTCTCGCAGAGATAGAATTTCGCGAGCTCGCGCGGCAGATAGGTGGCGGCGGCGGGTTGGTTGAAGGCGAGGTCGATGACGTCGTCGCCGGTGAACGCGCCCGAGGTGCCGAAGACCGTCTTGACCGACTTGTCGTGCTGGCGGTCGTCGAAGCGGAAGCCGCCTTCGGGGCGCACGCGGTAGCCGGTGAAGGCGCGCGCAGCTTCCTTGATATCGGCTTCGGTGTAGTTGCCCTCGCCGAGGACGAAGAGCTCGAACAATTCGCGGGCGAAGTTCTCGTTCGGGGCCTTGAGTTGGCTCTGCGCGAGGTCGAGGTACACGACCATTGCCGGAGAACGGGAAACGGCTTTGGCGAGGGCCGGGGCGGGCCCGAAACCGAATTCGCCGAGGATCTCGAAATGCCGGTGGACGACGGCGGGATTGCGGACTTTTTCCGCCGAGACCACGTAGACATCGCTGAGAAAGAGCACCCACTTCGCGGCCGCGGCCGATTCCGGCTGCGCGGCGTACTCGAGCCAGCGCAGGCTCAGTTCCTGGAGGCCGACGCGGCTGCGGTCCTGGAGTTCGCGCTGCGCGCGCTGCCGTTCTTCGGTCGAGCCCTTGCCGGCGTTGCGTTGCATGTCCGGAGCGGTCGCTTCGTAGCGGGCAACGAGACGCGGTTTGGGCAGGGCCGGAGCGGGATCGGGAAACAGACGTGCGAGGGTCGCGGGCAGACCGGCGGAAACGGCTCGGGCGACGTCGTCGGGCCGCGCGGTCCAACCGGCGCGACGCAGCAGATGGCGGGCGGTCTCGGCGTTCCAATCGGACGCGGGCAGCGGAGCCCACGCTTCCTGCGGGGCGAGGGAGGGGTTCATCGGCGGCAATGACGGCGGCGCGGGGCCGCGGTTTCAAACGCTATCCTGCCGCGCGGGCGGAAAGTTCGCGGTGCGTTGCTTAAGGCGCGCCGGGCGCGCGATGGATCTGCGGCGTCCACGTCGCGTAGCTCGGTTCCTCGTGGAGAAAGGCATCGGCGCTTGCGGTGGTGGCAAACAGATCGGTCTCCGCCGTGGCGGCAAACAACTGCGGCACGTCGTAGGGCAAGGTGACGGCGTCGGCCGGCAACGTCGACCAGGCGCGGAAGCCCGCGGGCGTCGCCGGCGCCGGCGGCAGCGCGGCCGGGGCGAGGCGGCGGAGACCATGGTTGCGGTCGTAGCAATGCCAGGAGTCGCGGCGCGCATCGGCGATGACGCTGAGATCGCGCCGTTCGGAGCCATGGGCGACGAGGGCGAGGCTGCCGTAGCGGTAGACCGGGCGCGGCGCGAGCAGCGTCCAGGTACGGATCGCCATGGCGGCGGTACGGATGCCGAGGATCGAGCCCGGGCCTTCGCAAAAGACAAAGGCGCCGGCGGATTCGAGGGCGGCGGCGGGCAGGCGTTCGACGGCGCGGAAAAGGGCGACGTTGGCTTCGTCGTCGCCGGAGGTCCATTGCGGCGCCGTGTCCGGACCGAACCAGCCGACGTGGATGCGCGTGGAGGCGGCATCGAGCACCAGCAGCGAGCGGTGCGCGGCAAGCAGGGCGTTCAGGCTCGGCATGGCGGCGACGAAACGGCGCGGGCCGGAGCGGCGCAAGCGCGCAGACGGCGGGAGACGTTTCCGCGCGGACCGGCGGCGCGAAGGCCGGGCGCCGGGGCAGAATCCGTCATTGACCGGTACCCCGTGCGGCCTAGCGTGGACAATTCTTTCAACACAAAACCCGTCCTCGAATCCGCCGTGAACGTCCAACTGAATAACGTCTCCGCCACCCGCAAGAGCCTCGTCGTCACGCTCGACGCGAGCGAAGTCGACGCCGAGCACCAGGCGGTGGTCGGGGAGATCGCCAAGATGGCTCGGATCCCCGGTTTCCGTCCGGGCAAGGCTCCCGCGGCCATGGTCGCGAAGCGTTTTGCGAAGGAGATCGCGGAGGAGTTCAAGCAGAAGGTTGTCGCGAAGGCCTACCGCAGCGCGCTCGAAAAGGAGAAGCTCGAGGTGCTGAGCATCGTGAACGTCGAGGAAGGCGCGATCGCCGCCGGCACCGCCGCCACTGTCACGATCACGCTCGACGTCCGGCCGGAGTTTGCCCTCCCGGATTACACCAATCTCAACACAGAGATCGCGCCGACCGAAGCCAGCGACGACGAAGTCGCCAAGGTGATCGAAGGGCTCCGCGGCGAGGCCGCCGATTTCAAGGCCGCCGACCGGCCCGCGCAGAAGGGCGACTATGTGAAGCTTGCCTACGCAGGCAAAGTCGGCGCGCAGCCGATCGCCGAGATCGTGCCGGACAAGGCTCTTTACGGCCAGGTCCCGCAGACTTGGGAAGAAGTCGAAGGCACCAACGAGGGCGTGATCCCCGGCCTCGGCAAGCAACTCGCCGGCTTGAAGCCGGGCGACAAGAAGGACGTCACGATCGAATTCCCGGCCGAGTTCGCCGCGGCGCCCGCGCTGGCCGGCAAGTCCGCCGTGTACACGGTCGACGTGCAGGAAATCCGCGAGCGCGTGCTTCCGGAGCTCAATGCCGAATTCTTCAAGACGCAGCAGGTCGACGACCTCGCCGGCCTCCAGAGCAAGGTCCGCAACAATCTGAAGGCGCAGAAGGAATACCAGAATCGTTCCGCGCAGCGCCGCCAGGTGACCGAGCAACTGGCCGCCGCGGTCGATTTTCCGGTGCCGGATTCGATGGTCGAAGCGGAGACGCAGGGCGTGCTCCGCCAGTTCATCGAGGAGAACATGCGCCGCGGCGTGCCGGCGGAGCAGTTCGAGAAGGACAAGAAAGAGCTCTTCGAGGGCGCCAAGAAGGCCGCTTTCAACCGCGTGAAACTCCAGCTGATCCTCGCCCGCATCGCGGAGCAGGAAAAGATCGAGGTCACGAACGACGATCTGAACGAATTCCTCTACCGCGAGGCGATGCGCACGGGCCAGAAGCCCGACAAGTTTGCCAAGACGCTGGCGAACGACCGCGAGCAGCTCCGCTCGGTGCAGCAGTCGATCATTTTCGACAAGGCGGTTGATTTCCTCGTCGGCAAGGCTAAGGTCGCGACCGTCGAGCCGAAGGCTTGACCGTCCAGCAACCTTCCTTCCTCCCGTGAGCTACTACGTTCCCATCGTCCTTGAAAACACCGGCCGCGGCGAGCGGTCGATGGACATCTACTCCCGTCTGCTGAAGGACCGGATCATTTTCATCGGGACGCCGATCGACGACGTGGTAGCCAACTTGGTCATCGCGCAGATGCTGTTTCTGCAGATGGAGGATTCGAAGAAGGACATCCACCTGTACATCAATTCCCCCGGCGGCGTCGTCACCGGCGGGATGGCGATCTACGACACGATGAACTTCCTGCAGTGCGACATCGTCACGTACTGCGTGGGCATGGCCGCGAGCATGAGCACGGTGCTCCTGGCGGCCGGGACCAAGGGCAAACGTTTCGCGCTGCCGAACAGCCGCGTGATGATTCACCAGCCGAGCGGCGGCGCCGGCGGGCAGACTTCCGACATCGCGATCGCGGCGCGGGAAATCCTGCGTTGGCGCAAGACCCTCAACGAGGCGATCGCCAAGCACACCGGCAAGTCGGCCGAGCAGATCGAGAAGGATTCCGACCGCGACTACTATCTCAGCGCCCCCGAGGCGAAGGAGTACGGTATCGTCGACCACGTCGTGGCTTCGACCCGCGAGGCCGAGAAGGTCGTCAAGGCCGCCTGATTTCCGTCGGCGGCAGGTTGAAAATACCGCCCGGCCGGCCAAGCGGCCGCGTGAGTCATCCGCCAAACGCATCTCGACACCGGTAACCGGTCGGTCACCTTCGCCCCATGGCTAAATCGGCGCGCATGACTCTCTGCTCGTTCTGCGGGAAGTCGCAGGCGGAGGTGAAGAAGATCATCGCGGGTCCGGGCGTCTACATTTGCGACTCCTGCGTCAATGTCTGCAAGACGATCATCGACCGCGAGGTGAAGGCGCCGGCCGCCGACGCGAAACCCGCGTTTCGGCTCGTTAAGCCGTCCGAGATCAAGAAGACGCTCGACGATTACGTCATCGGCCAGGATCACGCCAAGAAGGTGCTCTCGGTCGCCGTCTACAACCATTACAAGCGGCTGATGTTCGACTCGGGCCAGACAAAGGACTCGGCTGCGATCTCGCCCGAGTTTTCCGACGTCGAGGTCGAGAAGAGCAACATCCTGCTCGTCGGGCCGACCGGCTCCGGCAAGACGTTGCTCGCCCGCACGCTCGCGAAAATTCTCGATGTGCCGTTCGCGATTTCGGATGCGACCACGCTGACAGAGGCCGGCTACGTCGGCGAAGACGTGGAAAACGTCGTCCTGCGTCTGCTCCAATCCGCCAATTACGACGTCAAGAAGGCCGAGTGCGGCATCATCTACATCGACGAAATCGACAAGATCGGCCGCAAGACGGAGAACGTTTCGATCACGCGCGATGTTTCCGGCGAAGGCGTGCAGCAGGCGTTGCTGAAGATTCTCGAAGGGACGACGTGCAACGTGCCGCCGCAGGGCGGGCGCAAGCATCCGAACCAGGAATACATCCAGATCAATACGTCGAACATCCTCTTCGTCTGCGGCGGCGCATTCGTCGGGCTCGATTCGATCGTCCAGCGCCGCAAAGGCTCGCGCAGCCTCGGGTTTTCGTCGATCGCGGCGCAGCATGAGAACGCGCTCGATCCCGAGCAGATGATGAAGAGCCTCGCGCCCGAGGATCTGATCCGTTTCGGCATGATTCCCGAGTTCATCGGCCGCCTGCCGGTGGTCTCGGTGCTCGATCAGCTCAGCGTCGCGGATTTGGAGAAGATTTTGCTCCGGACGAAGAACGCGATGGTGAAGCAGTATTCCAAGCTGTTCGCCATGGACGGCGTCCGCCTCAAGCTCACGCCCGATGCCGTGAAGGCGATCGCGGCGAAGGCGATCGAACTGAAGACGGGCGCCCGCGCGCTGCGTTCGATCATGGAGAATCTGATGCTCGAGGTGATGTACGAATTGCCGCAGCGCGACGACGTCGCGGAAGTGGTGATCGACGCCTCGGTGGTCGCGGGCCGGCGCAAGCCGACGCTGCGGCGCGCGGCGAAGGCCGAGCCGAAGCAGGACGCGGCCTGAGTGCCGCGATGGGCGGCGGGCAAGTCTGCGGCCACGTGAGCCGCAGCGGAGTTGCCTAGGGCGAATTTACCAGTGGCCGTAGTCGCCCGGCTGGAGACTCTTCGCAAACTCGACGAGCAGCTGCACGCAGCGTTCCACGTCCTCGAGATCGACGACCTCGCTCGGCGTGTGCATGTAGCGCAGCGGCACGCTCACAAGGCCCGTGGCGATGCCGCCACGGCCCATCTGGATCGCACGGGCGTCGGTGCCGGTGGGGCGCGGATCGGCCTCGATTTGGAACGGAATCTTCAGTTTGCGCGCGGCCTTGAGCAGCCGGTCGTAGACCTTGGGATTGATGTTGGCGCCGCGGCAAAGGATCGGGCCGCCACCGAGTTTCGTTTCGCCGAACTTCCGGTTGTCGCAATCCGGGTGGTCGGTGGCGTGGGCGACATCGACCGCGATCGCGAGGTGCGGATTGACGAGATAGGCGGCGGTGGTCGCGCCGCGGACGCCGATTTCTTCCTGGGCCGTGGCGACGCTGACGACCTTGGCTGAGAGTTTCTTCCGTTCTTTGGCCAGGCGGATGAGCGCCTCGCCGACGATGTAGGCGCCGACCTTGTTGTCGAAGGCGCGCGCGGTGCCGATGCTGCCGCGGATCAATTCGAGTTCATGGTCGTAGGTGGCGACGTCGCCGATGCTCACGCATTCGAGCGCCTCGGCCTTCGAGCGGACGCCGATGTCGATCCAGATCTCGTGCTTCTTCGGCACCTTCTTCCGGTCCTCTTCATCCATCAGATGGATGGCGCGCTTGCCGGTGACGCCTTTGACGGGGCCGTTGGCGGTGCGGATGATCACGCGGCGGCCGGAGATCACGCTGAGGTCGTGGCCGCCGATGGTGTCGAAGTAGAGGTAACCGTCCTTGTTGATGTAGGTGATCATCAACCCGAGCTCGTCCATGTGGCCGGCGAACATCAGCACGGGATCGCCGGAGGGGTTGAGCGTGGCGAGCCGGTTGCCGAGCGCGTCCTTGTCGTAGGCGTCGGCGGCGGGGTTGACGTAGTGGTCGAAGACGGTCTGCGCTTCGTTTTCGTAGCCCGACGGCGAACGGGCATGGAGCAAATCCGCGAGGAACGGGGGCACGGCGTAGGACGGCATGGTTTTAGTCTCGCGCCGCACGCCGGCGGCGCAAAGCGTTTTTGCGCATGACGATTTATCCAGCGATCGACATCAAGGGTGGCCGGTGCGTGCGTTTGACGCAAGGCCGCGCCGACCAGGAGACCGTCTACGCCGAGAATCCGGCGGACGTCGCCGCCGAGTTCAAGGCGGCGGGCAGCGGCTGGGTGCATGTGGTGGATCTCGACGGGGCGTTCGCGGGCGAGCCGCAGAATCTGGCCGCCGTGCAGGCGATCGCGGCGCTCGGAATGAAGGTGCAGCTCGGCGGAGGGCTGCGCACGCGGGCGGCGGTGGAGCGTGCGCTCGGCTTCGGCGTGAGCCGCGTGGTGATCGGCACGCGGGCGGCGGAGAGCGAAGCCTTTGTCGGCGAACTGGTGCAGGCCTTCGGGGCCAAAGTCGCCGTCGGCATCGACGCGAAGGACGGCAAGGTTGCGGTCAAAGGGTGGGTCGACACGACCGGCACCGGGGCCCTCGACCTCGCGAAACGCATGGGCGCCCTCGGCGTCCGCACGCTCATCTATACCGACATCGGCACCGACGGCATGCTGACGGGACCGAATTTCGCCGCGCAGGAAGCGATGCTCGCCCTGGGTGCGGCCAACGTCATCGCGAGCGGCGGCGTGAGCCGGCGCGAGGACGTGGTCGGACTAGCGGACCTGGCGCGCCGCCGGACCAACCTCGACGGCGTGATCGTCGGCAAAGCGCTTTACGAGAAACGCGTCACGTTGCCCGATCTGCTCGAGCTCGCCCGCTGAAGCGGCGCCGCGGACTTACGCCGGCTCGAACCAGTAGTCGCCACCGCTGCGGAGCGGCGGGTTTTTCGCGCCGTCGTCCGCGCCGATTTCGCGCCACCGGTAACCCAAGGGGCCGAGTACGGCCAGCATGCCGTCGGCTTCCTGCGGGCTGTGGCAGCCGACGACCAAAATCGGTCGGTGGGCGGACAACGTTGCCTGCATCCCGAGCAGGGCGCGGTGGGCGTGGCCCTCGACGTCGATCTTGACGAAATGCGGCGGCCGCAGCGTGCCGGCTGCGACGAGGTCGTCGGCCCGGACGATCGCGACCCGGTGCCGGGCGGATCCGGCCGCGGTCACTTCGCCTTCGTAGGCGAGGTGGGACGTGGTGGAGGCGAAGAGCCCGGTGCCGAGCAGGTCGGCGGAACCGGCGCGGTCGGAAACGGCGACGTTGAACGATTTCAGCCACGGCAGGCGATTGCGCCGCCGGTGGAGTTCGAGCCGGGCGAAGTTTTCCGGATTCGGCTCGAAGGCGGCGACCTCGCCGCCGGGGCCGACGCGGCGGGCGAGGCCGACGCTGTAGAGCCCGAAGTGGGCACCGAGGTCCCAGCAGCACCAGCCGTCGATCCGTCCGCCGCCGAGGGCGGCAAGGGCGGCCTGGGTGGCCGGCTCGTGGTCGCCCCGCCAGTACGAGGAGTACGGATACAGGGACCAGCGGGCGCCGGCGGCGAAGCCGCGGCGGACGCGGACCGGCCAGCGGTCCAACCGCGTGGCGCGGAGCACCCGGCCGGCGAGAGCGGACCAGCGCGGGTTCATGCGGGGCGGATCCGGTCCGCGAGGTCCTCGAGCGGGTAGGTGACGATTTCGGCGAGGGTCGGATGGTACCACGGCGCCCGGAGCAGATCGAAGACGGTCGCCCGCATGGCCAACGGACCGCTGAAGGCATGGATCAATTCGCCGGCGTCCTTGCCGACGATCTCGGCGCCGAGAATCCGGCCGCGCTTGGGTTCGGCAATCACCTTCACGTAACCGTAGTTGGCTTCCATGAGGATCGATTTCCCGTGGTCGTTGAACGGATAGCTGGCCGCGAGGAACGGCACGCCGTCGGCCGCAAGATCGGCTTCGAGCCGGCCGATGGTCGCGAGTTGCGGATCGGTGAAGACGACGTTGAGCAGGAGCGAGTAGTCGACGGGCTTGAGCCGCTTCACGCCCGCGGCGTGGCGGGCGGCCAGTTCGCCCTGCTGGATCGCGATGTGGACGATTTCCGCGGGACCGGCGCAGTCGCCGGCGGCGTAGATGTGCGGAACGTTCGTCTGCTGCCAACGGTTGGTGCCGATGCGGCCGTTGGGCGCGGTGCGGATGCCCGCGGCGGCGAGATCGAGGCCGCCGGTCGCGGGCTCCCGGCCGAGAGCGTTGAACAGATGGGCGGCGCGGCGGCGGATGACGCGGCCGTTCTGCACGAACGTGACGCCGAACCCGCGCGCGTCCCGGGTGACTTCCTGCAATTGGGTGCCGGCGAACAACTCGATGCCCTCGTCGACGAACGCCTGCTGGACGACGGTCGAAGCCGCGGGCGAATGGTCGCGGAGAATGTTCGGGCTGCGCTGCACCAGCACGACACGGGAACCGATGCGGCGGAGGAATTGGGCCAGTTCGCAAGCGACGATGCCGCCGCCGAGGACGATGACGCTGGGGGGGACGAAATCGAGGTCGAGGATGTCGTCGCTCGTCCACGCGTTCGCTTCCGCGAGGCCGGGCACGGGCGGGATGCTGACTTTGGAGCCGGTGCCGACGAGGATGTGTTTCGCCCGGATGCGGGTGCCGTCGGAGAGCGCGAGCGTGTGCGCGTCGACGAAGCGCGCCCGGGCCCGCAGCAGGTCGAATTTGCCGGAGGTGAGCGCCTGCAGGCGGTAGTCGGCGAACTCGCCGATGATTTTGCGTTTGCGGGCGTGCATCGCCCGCATGTCCGCGGCGGCGCGCGGGATTTTCAGGCCGAAGCTTGCGCCCTTCTGCGCGAGGTGCAGGACGTCGGCCATGTAGAGCAAGGTCTTCGACGGCATGCAGCCGCGGAGAATGCAAAGGCCGCCGAGTTCCTTGGCGCCATCGACCACGGCGGTCTTCAGGCCGAGCGACACCGCGACGCGGGCGGCGTTGAAGCCGGCGCTGCCGCCGCCGATGGCCACAAAATCGTAGGTCTTCATGCGTGCGCTACCGGTACGGCGGACCGGACGGGGGCGCAAGGGCTTCCCCCGGGTCAAGGCGGCGGCTCGGCGCGGCGCACAAAAGCGACGAGCCCTTCGGCCCGACCGCTTGCGGCGAAGCCGGCGAGGGAGGCGCCGTCGTAGGCGCCGTTCGGGCCAGGCTCGAGCAGCAGGCCGGCGAAGTGGCCGGAGGAAATGAGGCCGCCGATGCCGCCGGCGGCGAAACGTTTGCCCGCGGCGCGGTCGAGCGGGTAGTTGAACGCCGGCATCGCCGGCGGGGTGCGCGGGTTGAGCCACGGCAGATTGAGGCGCAGATCGGAGCTGAAGCGCGGCTCGGGCAGCGCGCGGAACACCTGCCAGCGGCGGGCGAGTTGTTCCGCCTGCGGGCGGAGATCGATGCGGCCCGCCGCGCCCGCGAAAAGGCCGAGCTGCAGGGCGCACATGCCGGCGAACGCCGCCGGGGCCAACCGCGGAAGCGGCCGCACGGCGAGCGACGCGGCCGCGGCGAGCGCGAGCAGGGGGACAAGGGAGAAATAGTAGTTGGTGGCAGCGCCCAATTTGCAGGAACCGGCGAAGGCGAACAGCGCAAGGACCGGCAGACCGAGGCGGGCCAGACGCAGGGCATCGGCGGCGAGCGGGTTGCCGCCGGGAGCCGGCGGGCGCAGGAGACCCGGCAACGCGAGCAGCAGGAGCGGCGCAAGTTTCAGGACGGCGCCGGGCAGATGCGCGAGGCCCGGGCCGATGAAGAAGCGGTTGGTGACGGCGGTGCCGAAAAGCACGAGCCGGTAGCCGGGCCCACCGAGCGCGAGGGTGACGGCCACGGCCGCGGCAAGGACGCCAAGCAGGCCGGCGGCGAAACGGAATCGCCGCTCCGCGAGCAGGAAGAGGACGAACGCGCCCAAGCCGAGGAAGTAGGTCGGTTTGAAAGCCCACGCCGTGTAGAAGCCGGCCGCGGCGACGGCGAAAGCGAGCGTCGGCCGGGTGCGCAGCCAGCAGAGCCCGCCGGCCAGCGCGGCGGATTCGGCGGCGAGAGCCCAGACATCGGGCCGGACCGTGTGCGCCCACCAACCGACCAGCGGCCCGGCAAAGGCAAACGCCGCGAGGGCCGCCACGAGCCAGCGCCGCCCGGGGAGGATCCGGGCCAGGGCCAGGGCGAGCACGGTGGCACCCGCGAGGGCTCCCGCGGCCGTGACGAGGCGGCCGAACCGCGGCACGGCGGTGCCGTCGGCCAACGGCACCCATGGGCGCAGGGCGAGGCCGTAGGCGCGGTAGAAGGCCCAGTTGAAGTAGGCGGAGGCGAAGGGCCGCTCGAGCGGGTCGAGGTAAACGGTCTCGCCCCGGGCGGCGCGCCAGACCGCGTAGAAGCTTTCCTCTTCGTATCCGGACGTCACGGACGTTCCGGGCGCGACGGCCGTGACGGCGTAAGCCGCGGCGGCGCGGCGCGCCGCGAGGCCGGCGCACAGGAGCAAGGCCGCGGCGGCGAGGCACGAAAGAACGGAGGACGGCTTCAAGGCGGGACCGCGTTCAGCGGCCTTTGCCGAACAGCATGATGTGGATCGTCTTCACTACGATGCTGGCATCGAGGAGGAACGAAAAATGCCGGATATAGTAGAGGTCGTACTCCAGTTTGCGGAGCGTGTCCTCGAGGTTCGCGCCGTACGGATAATTGACCTGGGCCCAGCCGGTGATTCCCGGCCGGACGAGATGGCGGAAATGGTAGCAGGGGATTTCCCGCTCGTAATTCTCGACCAGACGGTCCCATTCAGCGCGCGGCCCGATCAGGCTCATTTCCCCGCGGAGCACGTTCCACAGCTGCGGCAGCTCGTCGATCCGGCTCTGGCGCAGGAAGGCGCCGACCGCGGTGATCCGCGGATCCGCAGTCCGCGTGTACAGCTCCCCGGACGTACCGTCGCTCGGCCGCATCGTGCGGATCTTGTGGAGGCGGAATGTGGTATGGTTGCGGCCGATACGCTGCTGCGAAAAGAAGACGGGCCCACGGTCCCCGAGCCAGACGGCGAGCGCGGCGACGCCGATCACGGGGGCGGCCACGATCAGCCCGCCCAGCGAAAGGACGATGTCGGTCGCACGCTTCAGGCGTTCGAACACGGGCTCGCGCGCGATCTCGAAGCCTTCCTGGAAAAGCCAGACCTGGTTGAGGCGATAGAGCGGGATCTTGCGCCAATAGAGCTGGTGGAAGAGCTCGAGCGTGTAGGTGGGGACGCCGGAAAAATAGAGCCGCACCAGCCGGGGCGGAATCTCGATCGGCAGCTCGCGGTAGGATTCGCGCAGGACGATCGCCTCGACGGCCATTTTGCCCGATTCGATTTCGTCCAGCACCTCGTTGATCGGCCGCGCCTCGGCGGCGGTGTCGCCGAACGGGGCCCGGGACGCATCGCGGCTCACGGCAAAGACGAGCGGTTGCGTGGTGCCGAGGCGCGCACACTCCGCCGCAAAATCGCGGCTGCTGGTTTGGTCGCCGATGAACACGAGGCTGCGCTGCTCCCGGCGCCGCAGCAGGGAGAGATAGAGCGTGCGCCGGTAGAAGAGGGTGAGCGGGGCCAGCGCGAGGAAGCTCAGGGCGATCACGGCGCGGCTGCCTTGCAACTCGTAGCCCGCCGGAATCAGCGCGTAGGTCACAAGCAGCGTCGTCAGCATCGCCCCGACCACAGCGATCGCGTGCTGGCTGAGGTAGTCGACGCTGAGCATGTCGGTCTGCGAGCTGTACCCGTCGATCAGGTAGAGGGCGAAGACCAGGGCGGCCATCGGCATGAGCAGCGGCGCGAAAAAAATCGTGCCGCCGGCGCCGAGGCCGCGCAGCTGGATCACGGCGTTGAAGACGGCCAGCGTCAGCCCCAGGTCGAGGCCGAGCAGGACAAACTTCAGGGCGCGGATGCGTTTCATGCGTCGGGCGGTGGGTAACGTCGGGTTCCCGCACCCGCAAGCTGCAAGGCGGGCAGCCGGCGCCACTGCGCGGCGGCGGCGGCCAGCGTGTGCGCCGCGGCGAAGGTCCGGGCGGCGCGCCCGAGCCGGCGCGGTTCGTCCGGTTCGGCGGCCAGCCGCGCCACCGCCGCGGCGATGGCCGCGATGTTTTCCCGGGCAAAGGCCAATCCGAAGCCGTGCCGGCGCACGAGGTCCGCGACCTCGCAGGTTTCCGGCCCGATGAAAAGCACGGGCCGTCCGGCGGCGGCCGCGCCGTAGAGCTTGCTGGGGAAAACGTAGGCCTCGCAGCCGGGCAGCAGCGTCACGAGGTGGACATCCGCGGCGGCGAGCGACGCCGCGAGCCGGGCGCGGGGTTGGCGGGGGCGGAAACGGACATTGCCGAGACCGCGGGCCGCGGCCTGGCGGGCCAGCTGATCGGCCTGGGCGCCGCCGCCGACGAAAAGGAAAACGACCCGCGGGTCGCGCACGGCCGCGGCGACGTCGAGCACGGGCCCGAGGTCGTGCACCCGGCCGAGATTGCCGGAGTAGGCGACGACGAACTTGTCCCGTGCGTCCCATTCCGCGCGCACCGCCGCGGTGTCCGCCGCGGCCGGCGCCGGCAGGTCGCCGGGCGCCCAGTTGGGAATGATCTCCAACCGGTCGGCCGCCACGCCGGCGCGGCGCAGCACCGCGGCCATGTCGGCCCCGAGCGTCACGCAGCCGTCGGCGCGGCGCCACGCGCGGTCCCGCCACGGACTCAGGAGCCGCAGCCACCCTTGGCCGGCCAACGCGATGGCGAGTTCGGGATAGATATCCTGGACCCAATGGACGATCCGCGCCCCGCGCCGTCGCGCCGCCCAGCCGGCGGCAATGCCGAACAGCGGCGGATCCGTCATCGCGACCACGCAGTCGCCGGCCTGCGTCTCCGCGCGGAGCCGCGCGAACGCGCGCACCTGGTAGGTCGCGTACGCGAGGGCCTTGCGCGGCAGCGAGGTCTCGCCGCCGCGGGCGGAGCGGACGCGGACGATGCGGACCCCGCGGCGGACCTCGGTCTCCGGGACCGCGGAGTCGCCCGGGTGGCTGGCGATGACGGTGACGCCCATGCCGTCCGCGGCCAGGGTCTCCGCGAGGTCGAGGAGCAATTGGGCGGTGGCGGGCTCGTCGGGCCAGTAGAAGCGGTTGACGAAGATCAGCCGCATTTTCAGGGGCGTCCGGTCCGGCGCAGTTCCGCCGCTTTCGCGGTGCTCAGAAATTCGTAGAAGCCCATGAGCCGGCAGAAAACGAAGCCGCGGTACCCGTCGAGAAACCCGCGGCGCAGCACGTAGTGGTAGAGAAAACGCAGCGTCGGCCGGAACGGCAGCCGGCCGGCCAGGTGTTTCAGCCGCCGTTTGCGGGCGAGGGTGGGATCGAGCGCCGCGGCGGTCGCCGCGGTTTGGCCGGCGGGCGAGGCCAACAGTCGGGCCTCCCAGTTGGCGTAGCGGTTGTGCTTCTCGACCCAGATGTCGATCGTCGGGAAAGCGTAGTGGTCCATGTCGTGCCGGAGGTGGCCGGCCCGGCCGTCGAGGACGACGTGTTCGTGGACCTCGTTGTCGCCCGAACCCGTGGCATCGACGCCGGCGAATTGCTCGTAGCGGCCGAGCCGGTGGCGGAAGAAACGCAGGTTCCAGCTCGGGTAGTAGCCGCAATGTTTCAGCCAGCCGTCGATGAACCAGAAGCGGCGGTTGACGTAGTAGCCGTCGCAGGCCGGGGCCGCGACGGTGCGGCGCAGTTCGTCCGCCAGCTCGGGCGTGATGCGTTCGTCTGCGTCGAGAATGAAGACCCATTCGTGCCGCCACGGCACGTGGGCGAGCGCCCAGTTCTTCTTCTTCGGAAACCGCCCGTCCCATTTGAAATCGACGACCGTCGCGCCGCATTCGCGCGCGATGTCGGGGGTGCCGTCCGAGCTGCCCGAATCGATGACGACGACCTCGGCGGCGAACCGGCACGATTCGAGGCAGGCGCGCAGGTTGGCGCGTTCGTTCCGGGCCGGAATCAAGATCGAGATGGGGCAGGGGGCGGACATGGCGGACCGTTCACTTGGTCGGAGTCGGGGCCTCGCGGTCCTGCAGGCGCGCGTAGTGCAGGGCCGTGAAGAAGCAGAGCCACCAGGCGAGCACGACGGCGAGATTGCCGAACGGGAACTCGACCCACGCATACAGCAGCAGGAGCCCGCAGCCGAGCAGCAGGTAGCGCGCGAGGGCGCCGCGCAGGCGCCGCGGACCGAGATGCAAAACCGGCACCACGGCGCAGAGCGCGAGCAGGGTTGCGCCGACGTAGCCGTGTTCCGCGAAGGCCTGCAGCCAATCGCTGTGGGCGTCGCGGTAGAAGCTGACGAGCCGGTCGATCTTGGGCGGCTGGGTGTTGAACAGCGTGAAGACGTGCGGGTACGAGGCCATGCCCCAGCCGAAGAAGGGTTTGGCCTGCGCCATGCGCCAGGTGTCGCCGTAGAGGCGGACGCGGTCGCCGATCCCGCCCTGGTTGATCATGGCCTCGACCTGGGTGCGCGTGAGTTCGGAGCGCACGAGAATCGTGTCGCGGGCGACCCACCAGATCCCCGCGAGACCGAGCACCACGGCGGCGCCGGCGCCGAGCAACGGCGGGGCGACCGATTCGCGGAGGCGGCGCCGTTGCCGGACCATCCGGTAGACCCAATGGCCGAGGGCGACGGCAAACAGCAGGCCGGCCAGCAGGGTGCTCGAACGCGAACCGCTCAGCGGCACCGTGGCGGCAATGAAGAAGATCGCGATCAGGCTGCCGAAGGCCGGCGAGTGGAAGAAATTCCGCGCCTCGTAGCGCCGGCCGTAATGCCAGGCGAGGCCGATGCAGACCACGAGCATCAGCAACGTGAACGCGCCCCAGTGATTGTGATAGATGAACGTGGAAAAGAAGTACGGCTGCCGCGTTTCGACCGCGCCGAAATACGGGCCCTTCGCGCCGGCGAGTTTCTGGATGGTGCCGAAAACGGAGAGCGCGAGGGCGTTGCCCGCGGCCAGCAGCAGCAGGCCCCGCAGCGCGCGGCGTTGCCGGATGAGCAGCGCGAGATTGAAACAGCTGATCCAGAGGGCATCGAACATCCAGAGCGCTTGCAGCGCCGATTCCGGCCGCGCCGAGCTGGGCAGGCCGGCCCGCGCGCCGCGGTGGACGAAGACGACGTCGTTTTCGAATTTCAGCGCCTGGAAACTGGGGTTGAACGTCGCGAGCACGACATAGGCGTTGAATGCCGCGAACGGGATCAGCCAGACCAGCGGCTTCATCCAGCCTTCGCGCCAGGCCTCTTTGTCCTGCAGCGCGGTGAGCGTGATCAGGAAACCGAGGCTGCCCCACCACGCGAGATAGGTGCGCATCCACTCCGCGCCGCCGCCGAAGCCCCAGGTGATCCAGACGAACAGAATCCCGACGTGGGCCAGCGCCACCCATTCCAGGGGACGCAGCGGGCGTTGCGAAGGGGGCACCCGCGCCGCGACGCCGCGGGCGTACTTCAGGTCGTCGGACGACGCAGGGGAGGAGTCGCGGTGGCTCATCGGGGGCCAGTTTGCAGCCGGGCGTAGAAGGCCGACAAGCGTTTGGCGGCGCCATGCCACGAATACTCCCGGAGCACCCAGGCCGCCGCGGCGGCGCCGCGCGCGGCCAGCGCGGCCGCCGGTTCCGCGGCGGCGGCGGCCAGCGCGGCGGGGAAATCCGGCCACGGCACGCACCAGCCGAGTCCCGTCGAATTGAGTTCACGCCAAGGCGTGCCGTCGGTCACCAGCGCCGGGACGCCGTGGGCCATGGCTTCGGCGATCACGAGACCGAAATTTTCGCTGTGGGAAGGAAGCAGGAAAAGCGACGCCACCGCGTACGGCGGCGGACGACCTTGGCCCGAGAACACCGCCACGCGCCCGGAGCCGGATTGCCGGTGAACGTAGTCCCCGAGCGTGGCGGCGGTGTAGTCCTCGGGAATGCCCACCACGAGGAGCAACCAATCCTGCGGGCCGCGCTCCAGCCAAAGATCGATCAGCTCGAGCACCCGCTTCTTCCGGTGGAATCGGGAGTAGAAAAGGGCCACCGGCCGGCCGCGGGTCGCCGGGCAGGCGTCGTGCCAATGCGCCTTGGCGGCGGCTTGGTCGGCCGCGGCGGCGGCGGCGACGCCGTTGGGCGCGACACAGACCGGCTGCGCGAAGCCGAGCGCGCGGATCTCCGCCTCTTCCTCTTTGCTGGTCGCGTGCCACCCGTCCGCGGCTTCCAGCGCGCCGGGGTGGACGAAGCGGCGGGCGGTCTGCTTCCGCAGCCGGTGATGGTTCCATGCCCAGGCGCTCATCATCCCGCGCGGCGAGACCACCAGTTTGGCCCCCGTGCGGCGGGCCGCCCGGTGCGCGTAGTGAAGGGTACGCAGCCAGAGCCCGTGGTGCTGGATTACCTCGGCGTCGACTGCGGCGAGCGCCCGGTCCAGTCCGGCGGAACGGCAGATGGCCCGTGGCCAGTCGCGGCGGAAGATGCGCACCGGCAGGTTTTCCTCGGACCGGCTCCAACCTTCGGCCGGGGCGAGTTCGTCCGTACTCAGCAGTTCCACCTCATCGCCGGCGGCGGCGGCCGCCGCGGCCAAGGCGCGGACCGACTTGCTCGGGCCTCCGTGCTGCTCCTCGAGGCTGGGGACGATGTGGCAGACCTTCATCCGGCCGCAGGCTCGGTGCGATCCTTGACGGGCCGGCAGGGGTGGCCGACGCAAATTTTCCGCGGCGGCAAGTCGCGGACCACGACGGCGCGGGCGCCGACCACGCAGAGTTCGCCGACGGTCACTCCGGGACCGACGAACACGTCGGCGGCAAGCCAGGCATTTTCCCCGATCACGATCGGGGCGGTCGTCAGCGGCATGCTCCAGCGGTTGAAATCGTGCGAGCCGGCGCAGAGGTGGCAGTTCTGGCTCAGCGTCGCGCCGCGGCGCAGCGTTATGCGGTCGAGATTGTAGAGCGTCACGCCCCGGCCGACCATCGAGCGCGGTGCCAGCGTGAGAAACTGCGGAAACGTGATCTTCGCCGTCGGGAAAATCACGACTTGATCCGGATCGGGAATGTCGGCGCCCCAAAGCCGCAGCAGCCGCGCGCGGAAACCGTGGCAAGGGCGCGGGCTCCAGCGGAACAGGGTCGCCTGCACCAGACTCCAGAGTGCGCGCCGGATCACCACCGCGCGCGGGTAGGGAGTGATGCAGTTTTGGCCGAGATACGGCGCCTCTTCGGACATGGTGCGAGCGTGGCCGGCCCTCCGGGCGACGCAATGGCGATCAGATTCCCCGCGGCGCCGGCTCGAGGCAACGCGACAGCGTCGCGAGCACGTCCCGCGCGCTCGCCGCGTAGTCGTAGCGCGCCACGTGGGCCTGCGCGGCACGGGCGAGCTCGGCCCGCAGCGCGGCGTCCTGCAGCAGCAGGGCGAGGCGGTGCGCGAGCCGCGTCTCGGCATCCGGTGCCTCGTGGTCGTAGACGAGGCCGGTGACGTCGGGCCGGACCAGTTCCGCGAAACAGGGCAGGCCGGAAACCACCACGGGAACGCCCGCGGCCATGGCCTCGGCGACGGCGACGCCGAAGGTCTCGCCCCGGTCCCGGCTCGGGTAGCAGAAAACGTCCAGCGCGGCGTAGCGGGCGGCGAGTTTCGCCGGATCGAATTCCGGGCCGTTGAAACGGAGGCGCGCTCCCAGCGCGGCGCCGAATTCGCGTTCCAGTCCCGCGCGGAACTCCTCGCCGCCGCCGCCCTCCGGCACGGCCCAGGGGCCGGTCAGCTCCAGCCGCCAGTCCGGCAGGTCCGGGCGCCCGGCCAAAGCGGCGCAGGCGGCGACCAGTTGGCGGATGCCTTTGTCCGGATGGATCCGGCCCACGTATCCGATCTTCAAGGTCGGACTCCCCGCCGCGGCGGCCTGCCGCGCGCGGACGTGGAGCCCGTAGTCGATCGGGTAGGGAAACGGCGCGAGGCGCGGGGCAAGGGCCGGGTTTTCCGCGCGCAGCTGTTCCGCGACGCGGGCGCTGAGCGCAAGCAGCAGATCCACCCGGCCGTAGGCGCGGCCGTGGCCCTTCGGCATCCGCGCGAGGACGGCGACGACCTTGCCGGCGGCGGGCTTCGCGGCGCGGAGCCAGATCGGCAGCGTCACCGTGTTGCAGATCACGGCATCGCCCGGCGGCAGCGCGCGCGCGACCCGCAGGCCCCAGCGCAGGTCGTGCCAGAGGTTGGCCGCGAGGAAGCGGGCATGGTCCGTACCCGGAATCCGGATATGGGTGACGCCGTCGGCCGTCTCCCGGTCGGGCAGGCCCGGCCAGCGCCGGGAGACAAAAGTCACGGCGTGGCCGGCGCGCGCGAACTCCGCCGCGAGCCGGTGCCAGATTTTTTCGGTCGATCCGCCGCGCAGCGGGGGCACCGGCAGGAAGAAGCCCGTGACGATGGTGATTCTCATCGGCGAGGCAGCGCGGCGAGCGCGGCGGCGAGGCCGGCCGTGGTCTGCGCGTAGGTGTAGCCGGCGACGCGCGCCCGCGCGGCGGCGCGGAAACGGTCGCGGCCGCCGGGCGCCGCGAGCGCGGCGAAAGCGCGCGCGAGCGCGGCGGCGAGGCCGTCGGTCTGCGCCGAGGGAAAGACCCAGCCGGTGACGTCGTCCTCGACCAGATCCTGCTGGCAGCCGACGCGGTCGCTGACCAGGGCCGGCGTGCCGAGGTGCATCGCCTCGTTCACCGCGAGGCCCCAGGTCTCGTAGAGCCCGCGCGAGGGCAAAGCGAAGATATCGGCGAGGAGGTAGCGGGCGGGCATCTCGCTTTGGTTGGCGAACGGCAACAGGTGGACCGCGCCGGGCGGGGCGGTGCGCGCGGTGGCTTCGAGGGCGGGGCGTTCGGGGCCGTCGCCGACGATGACGAGCGCGGAGTCCGGTGGGCGCACGGCGAGGTAGGCCGCGAGCAACTCGCGCGGTTGCTTCGCCGGCAGCAGCTTGCCGGCGAACAGCACGACGCGCGTCCCGGCGGCGAGGCCGAGCGCGTGGCGCAGGGCGGCGGTTTGGACGAGGTATTCCGGCTCCGCGGGATCGAAGCGGGCCGCATCCACGGCATGCGGCGCATGGAAGAGCCGGTTTTCCGGGACCCCGAGCGCGGTGAAGTAGGCGCGGTTGGCGCGGCCGACGCAGAGGAAGGCGGCGAATTGCCGGTAGAGCAGCGCGAGCGGCCAGCGCCGCAGCGGCCCCGGCCGGCCCCGGCCGAGGAAATGCGAGTCCCCGCGGAAAAGCAGCGGGCGGCCGGTCCGCCGGGCCCAGAGGATCGCGCGCAGATGCGAGTCCCAATTGTAGCCGAACAGGAGCAGCGAATCCGGCCGCCATGCCGCGAGCCGGGCCGTGAGCTCCGGGTTGCGCAGGCCGCCGAAACGGTGGGTGCCGGGATCGGCGGCGGTGTTGGGCACGAACTCGTGCTCGTACCCGGAACGCAGGTCGATGTCCCAGACGAAGGTGCGGCCGAATTGCGGATCCCGGGTCGGCACGACGCCGAAATCCCAGAGATAGAAGACGCGCAACGCCAAGTCCGGGCGATGCTCCCGCACCCAGCGGAACCACGGGCTGTAGTACTGCGTCGGGTGCGAGAGCACGACGCCGAGCCGATGCGGGGCTGGGACGGGAGCCGTCACGCTTCGGCGGGTCGGACCAAAGTCTTGCGCTGCACGAACGGCGCGCAGGCGGCGATGACGGGGATCAGCGATTGGAAAATCGCGGTGACGGCGACGCTCGCCACGGCCTCGTAGGAGTTGGCGAGGCCGAGAAAGATCGCGAAGGCGACGAGTCCTTCCGTCGACATCAGCGGCTTTTTCGAGGTGTACGCTTCGCCCCAGGCAAAAAAGAGTCCCATGGCGAGGCCGACCAGAAGCGCGCCTTTGATCGAACCGAAGTTGCCGTAGGCTTCCGCGAGCATGCCCCAAGCGATGTAGGTGGTCAGCGTCGATTGCAGGTCCTGGCGCCCGAAGTGGACGTTGAGCTGGATCTGGCCCTCGTGCGTGCGCGGTTTGCTCGGCCAGAGGATGCGCGGCACCAGCAGCGGCGGGATGATCGCGTACGTCTTGCCGTCGAGCGGCGGGACTTTGCCGACCTCGGTGGCGTCGATCACGAAGAGCAGGTTCTGCAGGTTGTTCAGCCGTTCGAAAATGCTCTGCTCGCCCTTGGCGCCGCGGCCCTGCCGGGCGGCCAGCGTGGCGGCGTCCTCGTTTTCGCCGGCGCCGGTCAGCGACTTGATGCCGGCCTGCGTCCATTCGACGTAGAACGTCGGGAGCTGGGTCAGGCCCGAGGCGGGCGGAGTTTCCTCGTCCGGAGTTTGCCAGTAGCGGCCGCGCATCTCGTATTTGCCCGAATTGAAGAACGAGAGCAGGCACGTCATCACGACGATGAACCGCCACGGCAGCTGGCCGCGGCTCCAGAACAGCCCGATGATCACCGAGGCAACGACGACGGCGGCGGACGACAGCAGCAAGCTCGAGGCGCTGATCATGCAGTTCAGCGCCATCAGCGCCCAGAACAGCGTGCGGGAAACGGGCGGCATGTCGCCCGAGCCCAGAATCATGGAGAGCAGAAAAAATCCCGAGGCGCTGGCGGCCGCGGTCACCGCGCCGACAATCGGGTAGGAGCCGCTCGGCAGCAGTTCGAAAATGAAGGTCGTCAGGTCGAGACTTTGCAGGACGAGGAACAGCGTCGCTCCGCCCGCGAGACCGAAGCCGAGCCGGCTCAGGCCGGCGACGCCGTCGCGATCGATGCCGACCAGCACGTAGGCACGGCCGTCCGCCGGATGGATGACTTGCAGCGCGATCCGCCAACCCCCGATCATGGCGAGGGCAAAGACGAGCACCTGCAGGCCGGCGGAACTGATGAACTCGGCGGGATATTGCCGGAGAATCTCGTGGTTGTTGAGGATCGGCAGCCCGTTGATCACGAGTTGCTGGACCACGAGCATCGGCAGCAGGGGCACGCCGATGCCGAGCGCGGCCCACACCCGCAGTGCGACCGCCGAGCCCGCGGCGATGTAGGCGAACGCGAGGGCGCCCGGATTGCCGGAGAAAAACAGGTAAGCCACACCGGCGCCGAGCAGAACCGTGAATCTCACGAACAGGCGGCGGATCATCGTCTTCACGTTTTCCGTGAGGTCGCCCATCAGGGTGTAGCGGTCGAGCGACGGAGCGGTGGCGACGGGGGGCATGGCGGTTCGAGGTGCGGGCAGGGCGAGTCAGCGCAACGCCGTGCGGCGGGCAAACCGATTAGCTTCGGCGCGGCGTTCGACCAAGACCCAGAAAACCCAGGCGGCGCCGACCGCGGCGGCGACTCCGCCCAGCCACAGCAAGGCAAACCACGGCGAGCTCGGAGCCACGAAACGGCTGCCCAAATTCATCACGCGGGTGAGGACCGGCACGTGCACCAGGTACAGGGAGAACGAGAAGACTCCGATCCAGCCGAGCCAACGCGCCGGCCGCGCGGCGGCGAGCCTCGTCTCCCACGGTTGCAGCACGACGAGCAGCCAGGCGAACGCCAGGGCCGCGAGCCGGGCGGTGCCGGCGTACGAACCGATCGCGCCGAGGGCCAGCAGCGTCATCGCGGCGAGCAAGCCGAGCGCGAGCCGGCGCCGCGGGCCGTCCGGCGAACCTTGCAGCGCGGCCGCGACGCACATGCCGGCGAAGAACTCGGGCCAGGCGGTGAGCAGGGCCAGCGGTCCCGCGGCCGCCGCGGCGAGGCCGATTCCGGGCAAGGCCAGCCCGCCGGCGAGCAGGAGGAAGCCGTCCGGTCCGAACCGGAAGCTCCGCGCGAGGGCCAGAGTTCCGCCGGCAAGGGCGTAGAAGCCCACTTCGAGCGCGAGCGTCCAGCTGACCAACAGGTACGGCGTCGTGCCGGCAAACAGGTGCGTCAACGTCAGGTCCGC
This sequence comes from Opitutaceae bacterium, assembly GCA_027482185.1. Taxonomy (GTDB): domain Bacteria; phylum Verrucomicrobiota; class Verrucomicrobiia; order Opitutales; family Opitutaceae; genus ER46. The sequence continues at coordinate 224,872 of JAIXWF010000013.1, forward strand.
GATGCCCGCGCCGGCATTCGCGGGCAGAATCGGGACCGTGGCATTCGGGGAGAAGGTCCGCGTCAGGACGTTCAGCGCCGCCGCGAGGACGAGGGCGGCCCAATACGTCGGAAAGATCCTTCGCGCCCGGTCCTGCCAGAAGGCCGCGACGCTTTCCCCGGTGCGCAACGCGCGGGTCAGTCTGATCCAAATGCAGACGCCGCTGATCACGAAAAAGAGATGGAGCCCGAGCCAGCCCCACTCGGCCGCGGAGCGCACCGGCGCCAGCGGTGCCCAGACCGGAGCCGCATAGAAGGCGCCGAAACTGTGAAACAGCGTCACCGCCAGCGCCGCCAGGCCGCGCCAGGCGCCGAGCAGCGGATATCGTTCCGTCGCGGCGGGAGCCGCCGTAGGCGCGGACCTCACGGCCAATGGATCTCCCCCCGGGTGAAGTCGCGGTATGACCGAACGCCCAGGTCGCCGGCGCCGAGCCGAAACACCCCGAGGCCGGGCACGGCGCGGATCCGCGCGAGATTGCCCGCCGGATCGCCCATGCTGCTGAAGCTGTGCGGGTGGAACTCGACCACGGTCGCTGAACCCGGCGGCAACGCCAGCGTCATCACGCCGACATTCGCGCCGAGATCGGGAAACCGCCTCCGGCTCGCCGTCCGTTCAAGCAGCCGGTCTTGGATTTGCCGGTCGATGGTTTTGTAGCTGCGGCCGCCGGTCCGAGCCCGGGCGTGCGTCACGGCGTTGAAGGCGATCCGCCCGCCGTGAAACGGCTGCGTGAGGACGAGGTTGCGCGCGCAGCGCTTGGCGATTCGCCTCAGCCGGGCAATCGAGTGGAGCCGGTCGGTGACGGCGCGGAAAAGCGAATCGGCCATGCGGTCAGGCGCCGGCGAGGGCGATCCGTTCGCGGTACAGCGCGAGATATTGGCCGGCGCAAACCTGCACGTCGTAGTGCGTTTCCGCCCGGCGGCGGCATGCCGCCCGGTCCAAGGCGCCGAGCCCGGCGACGGCGGCGACGCCTTCCTCCACCGTGGCGAAGAACAGGCCGGTTTTCCCCGGTTCGACGATCTCCGGCGCGGCGCCGCGCGCGCAGGTCAAAATCGGCGTGCCGCAGGCGAGCGCCTCGGCGTAAACGATGCCGAAAGGTTCGTCCCATTGGATCGGCAGCAGCAACGCCGCGGCCTGGCCGAGCAGCGCGTTTTTTCGGACGTCGTTCACTTCGCCGATCCACTCGATGCCGGGCTGCCCGAGATGGGGCGCGACCTCGCGGTCGAAGTACGCGGCGTCCGGTCCGGCGACGGGCCGGTTGCCGGCGAGGATGAGGCGGCGGCCGCTCGCCCGCGCGATCGCGATCGCGAGGTGCGGGCCTTTGATCGCGTCCATCCGGCTGAGGAAAACCAGCGGGGCGTCCGGCGCGACCCGCGGGGAAAACGTGTAGGTGCGGACGTCGACGAAATTCGGCACGGCCGCCCAGTCGCCGCCGCACGGGGCGCCGAGGTCGCGGATGTAGCCGCTGCAGCCCGTGAATTGCAGCGTGCCGCGGCGCGCCAACCGCAGCGCCAGACCGACCGTCGAGGGGCCGACATGCCGCTGGTACGACATGAGCTTGGGCAGGCGGCGCGGCTGCAGCGGGGTCAGGTAGGCGAGCCGGGCGAAACTGTGGAGCACGTCGGGCCGGAACCGCGCGGCCGCCCGGTGCAGCGCGAGGGCGTTGCGCAGGGTGTCGAGCCGGCCGGCGACGTTTTCCCCGGGCCACGGGAAAAACGCGTCCACCGGCGCCGGCGAGCCGGCTTTGCCGACCAAGCCGACCGTGTGGCCGCGGGCGCGAAACTCCGCGATCAGGCTGGCGACGATGCGCTCGATGCCGCCGTACCCGGCGGGCGGCACGGGCAAAATCGGGTCGGCGGCGAGCAGGATGCGCATGGCGTCCGGCGAAGCTGTCACGGCTGCCGGGCGCTTGGCGAGGGCGCCATGGTCGCACTCCAGAGCACCAGACCCTCCGGCAACGGTGCCGCATGCCAGGCCCCGGCGCCGCGCAGCCCCGCGGTCCAGGCCGGCGGAGCCGCGGGATCGCGTCCCAGGGTGCGGACGTGCACCGCGCGGCCCGTCGCCCAAGCCGCGACCGATCCGGGCGGGCGGTAGATGTTGGCCATATCCTCGGCCACGGAGCGGCCGGCGTTGCGGTCGAGGACCCGGCCCCGCAGCCCGAGGGCGAGTTCCGGGTTGTCCACCACCCAGACGGTATCCGGCCCGGCATGACGGTCGAGTTCCCGGAGCACCGCGGCCTGGTCCTTGGCTCCGAGGGCGGGCAACGCGATGCCGTTGGGCCCGGCCGCGACGCCGGCCCCGCGGCAGGTCTTCAGGGCGGCCAGCGCGACGCCGGCCGCGGCAGGCAGCACGAGGTAGGCGAGCAGGCCCGCCGCCAAAGCCAGGCGGACGAGCTTGCCGGCCGCCGGCCGGATCGCCGCAGCGACCTGAACCACGGCCGGGAGCGCGGCCAGCCCGGGGACCACGAAGAAGCGGGTGTCGCGGGCGACGTTCGACGTCAGCCAAAGTCCCGCCATCAGGAGCGTGAAGCAGGCGAGGGCGCCCGCGGCGACCAGCGCCGGCAAGGGCAGCGGCGGTTGCCCGCGGGCGAGCCGCGGCAGGCAAAGCAGCAGCACCGCCCCGGGAATTCCGACGAGCGCCACCGCGGCGGAACCGAAATGGCCGGGTCCGAAAATCCCCGGGTAGACCAGCAGCGCGAACCAGGCACCGCCGGCGTCCGCCAGGCCCAGCGCCGGATTCCCGAATCCGAAGAGCAGCAGATCGACCCCCGAGGCGCCGCCGTCCGGTCCGCCGGTCGGATCCGCGGCCCCGAGCGAGGCGTGGTAGAGCCGCAGCGCGGCGGGCACAACCGCGAGGCCGAGCGCGCACGGCACCGCGGCGCGCAGCCCGGGACCGAATCCCGCCAGCCGGCGCCGCCAGACCGCGAAGGCCGCGCCCGCGACGACGGCGAGCACCACCACGAACAGGGAGTATTTGAAAAGGTAGGACGCTCCCGCGACGGCGCCCGCCGCCAAGGCGAGCCAGCCGACGGACTTGGCGTGAATCCGCGCCAGCAAGGCGACCGCGCCGAGATAGAGCCAAGGCGCGAGGCCGAAAACGAAGGCCTCGGCGGAAAAGCGGAACAGCGGGCCGGCCGCATAGGGGAGCCAAGGCAGCGCCGCGGCGGCCGGCGCCAGCCAGGGGTCGCCCCATCCGCATCGCCGCCACCACCATAGCCAGCCAAGGCAGCCGGCGGCGCTGCATGCCAACGCGAGGCATCGCAACGCCGCCCCGTAACCTAGGCCCAATTCGCCGAGGCCGGCGACAAGCACGGGAAGGGCCGGCGGCCACCAGCCGATCGGTTCGGGCAAATCGCGGGCGAGGTCGGTCGGATCGACGCGGAGGCGGATGTTCCACGCCGGCGATTCGCCCCGTGAATACTGGTCCAGGGCCTGGAGTTGCACCACCGGGTCGTAGTAGTGCAGGCCCTGCGGGATCCAGCCGGCGAGACCGGCCAAAATCAACCAGGAGCATAGGCCGATCAGATGGGCCCGTGGCATGGAGCGGGTCATGGCCGCTGCTCCGCCTCGAACCATCGCTCCCACTGCGGCAGGTCGAAATCGCTCAGGCCGCGTTGCCCCTCGGGCACGCGACCCGCGGCGACGGCGGCCAGCAGGCGCGGCAGCAGGGTGAGATAAGTTTCGTTCTTGGTCGTCGGGTGCAACAGCCAGGCCCGCTCGTCCGCGAGGTTCAGTCGCCGCGCGCCCCGCGGACCGAGCACGAGGTGCAGCAGGGTCTCGGGCCCGGGCGGATAGCCGCGGTCGATCAGCCGGCGCAACCGGTACTGCAACGCCCGGGCCGGTCCGACCAGCGGCAGGTGCGGGGCAAGCCGTTCGCGGTCGACCAGCAGACACCGGGTGCTGAACCAATCGTTGAGCCAACCGGCCGGGACCCGCTCGGCGGGCCGCGCCTCGTGGCGCGATGGCGCGTCCTCGCCGGCGTGCCGGGCAAAACCCGGCGGAGAAATCCGCGGCGTGGCCATCACCGCCGTCGGCACGCCCGGCCAGGCCGCCAGCGCGTGGGCGACCCAGCTGAATCCGGGCTCCTGATACAGGCAGAGATCGGCGTCGTAGTGCACGACGTAGCGCGTGGCGGGCAGGTCCAGCGCGGCCCAGTAGGCCATGAACGCGCAGCCGCCGTAGTCGTGGGTTTCGCGCATCCAGGGCCGCGCGTAGCGGCGCGCCCAGATTCCGAAACGGGCATCGCCGGGTTCGAGGTACTCGACCCGGTCGAACCAGCCGGCGGTCCGCAACGCTTCGGCGATCGCCCGGATGTGCGCGAGCCGCGGGGCGAAGGCGGCCGTCGGCAGGCGCCGTTCCGGGTCGAAGATCCGCGTGCGTTGCGGCCGGCAGCAATCGACGACGGCGAGTCGCTCCGCGGCGTCGGGATGGGCGCGGACGAGCGCCGGCACGGTCAGCTCCGCGTAGGCGGCGTCGCCGGCGCAGAGGTTGATCTGGAGCGTGTAGCGCCCGGACTCGTCCCGCGTGGTCATGCGCGTGCGGCGGGCCCCGGTCCGATTTCCGCCACGGCGGCGAGCAGGGCCTTTTGCTCAAGGTCCCAGCAGTAACGCCGCCGGCCGAGGTCCCACGCCGTTTCCCGGGCCGCCGCCATGCCGGCCGCATCGCCGAACCAACGGTCGAGGAGCGCCGCCGTTTCCGCGGTGGACTCCGGCCGGGCCAACAGGGCGGCGCAGCCCAGGTCCGGGGCGAGGGCCGCTTGGGCCGCGGTCGGGGAGAGCAGCTGCGGCACGCCGGCGAGCAGGTAGGCGAAAACCTTGTTGGTCAGGCAGAGATCCCGGTTCGGCGGCGTGCTTTGCTCCAGCGCGAGCCCGAGGTCCATGCCGGCGGCGAGGCGGACCATCTCGCGGGGAGGGCCGGGCGGCAGGAAGACCACGCGCCCCGGGCAGCCCGCGGCCCGGGACCGCGTTTGCAGGTCGTGGCGGTAGGCGTCCGAGACGAAGCCGCGCAGGTGCAATTCGGCCGGCGTGCGCATCCGGCCGAGGACGGCGACCATGTCCTCGAGGCCGCGGCCGGGACCGATCGTTTGGGAAAACCAATAGAGCCGCGCCGGCTGCCCGGTACCTGTACGCGCAGCGGGGACCGGCGCCGCAGGCGACTCCGCGAGCGGAAACGTATTCAGCAGCACCATCGGCCGCCGGCCGTAGTCGGCCGCGTAGCGTTCGGCCATCAGCGGCGCGGCGGTGGTGAACAACGCGCAGCCGGGCAGTTCGTGGGTTTGCACCAGCCGGCGGGCCCGGCGTTCGGCGGGCGGAAAATCGCCCTCGAGGTCGTGGAAATCCTCCGCGTCGAAGCCGTAGCGCACGCCCCGCGCCGCGGCAGCGGCGGCGGCCGCGGGCAGGCCGGCGAGGCAATGGCCGAAATAGAAGTCGGCGCCGACGCCGGCGGCGATCCGGCCCAGATGCAGCGCGTCCGCGTGCAGGGCGCGGGCGGCGGCGGCGGCGCTCACAGTATTCGAATGCAGGATACGGCGGCGGCTGAGTTCCCGGAGCAGCTTCCGGAACAGCCCCGGCCCGGAGCGGCCGAGATCGACCCGGGTGCACGGCCAGGCCGCGCCGGCCAGCAGCGTGGCGTCGAGCGCGTCGGCCGGCGGGAAATGCCGGCCCGCGACGACGTGCACCTCGTAGCCCGCGGCCGCGAGCGCGTCGGCGTTCTTGACCAGCCGCGGCGTCGAAGCCACGTGGCCGGGCGTGATCAGGCAGATCCGGCGGACGGCGGCGGTCACGGCGAGACGGGGCGGGCGAAGAAGCCCGCTTGGTCGAGCACGCCGGCGAGGGCGCGGCGGTAGTCGGCCCATTGCCAGCCGGCGGCGGTGGCGCGGGCCCCGGTCCGCATGGCGGCGAGCTGCCCGCGGTGGGAAAGGCACCAGGCCACGGCTTCGGCGATCGCGTCGCTGCTCCCCGCCGGAATCACCAGCCCGTTTTCATCCGCGCGCAGCAGATCGGCCGCGCCGGCGCGGTCGGTCGTGATGACCGGCACACCTTGCGACCAAGCTTCCGTGACCACCATGCCGAATCCGTCGCACAGCGTGGGAAACAGCAGCGCGTCGGCGCGGCCGTATTCCGGCATCAGGGCCGCGCGCGGGATCGAGCCCCGGAGCTCGATGCCTTCGGGCAGCGGCCGCAGGACGCGGTCGGGCAGCGTCACGGCGCCGAAGACACGGAGGGTGGCGTGCCGGCCGAGCCCGGACCGCCGCCAGGCCTCGACGACGTAGTGCGCGCCTTTCCGGATACTGAAAGTCCCCGCCCAGATCAGGTTGAGTTTCCCGTCGCCCGTTCCGGAGGCGGGCGCGGGGGCGGCGGGCGGCGGGGCACCGTACGGCACGACGCGGGCCTTCGCGGGATCGAGCCCGGCGCGAATGTAGCTGTCGCGGGTGAAGCGCGAGGCCGCGATCACGAGATCGGCGGTGCGCAATTCCTCGCGCCGCCGCTCCAGGCGGCGCGCCTCGCGGTTCGCGGTATGGCGCTGATAGGCGGTCTGCAGCTCCGGAAACAGCGCCGTTTCCCGGGCCAGCAACCCGTGGACGAAGGCCGACTCGGGAGCCGGCACGTCGTAGGCCGATTTCAGGCCGAGTTCGCGCGCCCGGCGAAACGTGAACAGCGAACTGTGTTCGAAACCGTAGACGCCGCTGAGTCCGGAAGTGAGCCCGCGGCTCACGCGGCGGTCGAAACCGCGTTCGCTCCATTCCCAGACCAGATCGGTGGCCCGCCCGCCGCGGTCGACCGCACCCACGGCCAGCCGGAGCAGCTCGCCGTACGGATAGGTGCGGACCTTGCCGGCGGGCAGTTCGGTGACGGCGCGGCGCCGGAACTGCGCGGCGAGGTCTTTGCCCGCGAGGCGGGCCAGGGTGCCGGCGCCGCGCTGGTACCAGCGGTCCGGATCGTCGCAGACGGTCGTCGCGAAGTGATCAAGCCGGCCGGCTTCGTGCACGGCGCGGGCGGCCTGTTGCACGAACGGCGCCACGCTGGGATGGAACACCACCAGGCTCATCGGCGCAGGGCCCGCTGCAGGCGGCGGGCAAGTTTCCAGCCCGTGAACCGGGCGAGCCGCTCGAAGGCGGGGCCGGACGGCGGCCGCCGCACGCCGGGATCGAGTTCGCGGGCGCGCCGGAGGGCGAGGGCGGTGACGTCGCGGCTATCCGGATACGCGGCAAACGCGAGCCGCTGCCAGTAGAGGGCGCAGGCCCGGCGGGCGCGCGGCGAAGTCTCGAGGGCGAGGAGCGTCCCGGTGCTGCGGCGGCAGACCTCGGCGGCCGATTGCCACGCGGCGGGACTGCGCCGGCCGCTCAGACTGCCGCCGAGATTGGACCGGTACCACGCGAGGGCGTCGGGACAGAAGCGGACGCCCGCGCTCGCGGCGACGGCGCGGGCAAAGTACTCGCCGTCGTCGTCGAGCGAAAGCGTTTCCAGCCAGGGGCCGGCCCGATCCGCGACCGCGCGCGGCAGGAGCCAGGCGGCCGGGTGCATCATGCCGCCGGCGGCGAAGGTGGCGACGAGGTAGTCGGCCGGCGCGAAGTCGCCCCAGTTGGGTTCGGGCGCGGCGCGGAAGGCGGCGGCTTCGTCGCGCGCGCCGGAGAACCGGACCCAGCGGGCCGAGGCGATGTGACGGTCGCCGTCGGCGCGGAGACGCGCGACCTGGCGGGCGATCTTCTCCGGGTGCAGCAGATCGTCGGCGTCCAGATACTGGAGGTAGGCGCCGCGGGCGACTTCCAGGGCGCGCTGCCGCGCGGCGGCGGCACCGCGGTTTGCCTGCCGGATCACGGTCAGGTCCGGGCCGGCCTGCGCTTCGAGGATCGCGCCGCTGCCGTCGGTGGACCCGTCGTCGACGACGATCATTTCGCACCGCGGCCAGGTTTGGGCGCGCACCGAGGCCAGCGTTGCCGCGAGCCAGGGCGCGGCGTTGTGGCAGGGGATCAGGACTGAAACGAGGTCGGTCATGCCGGAGTGCACCACCAGTGTTCCTCGTGATCCGTGGCGATCCATTCGCTGCGGTAACCGGCTTCGCGGAGGTAGGCATGCAGCTCCTCCGGACTGGTACCGAGCCGGGCGTGGAACTGCGGGTGCGCGCTCAGCAGAACGGCGGGACGCAACTGCCTGAGCACTGCGGCGGCGCCGCGCAGGACCGAAAGCTCGAAACCTTCGACGTCGATTTTCAGCAGGCGGGCACGGCGCGGATCCGCCGCGGCAAGCAGTCCGTCGAGGCTGTGGCGCGGCACGGCGGCGAAACTCGGGTCGGTGGTTTCGCGGTAGCCGATCGCATCCGTCACTGCTGGAACGGCCGGGTCGTCCAGCGCCTCGGCTGTCGCGGCCGCCGCGGCGGCGAGGGACGCGGCGCTGCGGTGCAAGGGGTCGAGAAAGCCATGGATCAACCGGAGCCGTTCCGGCGCAGGGACGAGGGCACACAGCCGGCGGGTGCACTTCAGGCTTACGAGATCGGGATCGATACCGAGTGCGGCGGAGGCGGGAAAAAGCGACAGGGCGATCAAGCTGTAGACGGACAGCGAGCAGCCGCAGTCCACCAATTCGCCGTCGGGATGCTCCCCGAACCAACGGACCATGCGCGCCGCGGCGGGGTTCTCGTAGTCGGCGCGGCCGCCGCCGCGGAAGTAGGCCGGCACGCGCACTGTCTGCCCGCTGATCACCGCCTTGGTTCCGACTTCGAACGGGTCAAGCAGCCGGGCGCGGAGTTCCCGGTACATGATTCTGGCCCGGGCAGGAACCTGCAGATGAAACGGAGGCCGGCTCATGCGCGTTTGGGCAAACCCGCGAGGACTTGGCGCCAGCCGTAGCGCATCATCGTCAGTTGCGAACGGTCGACGTAGTGGAGGGCGGTGTGTTCGGCGCGGCGGGCCTGTTCGGGCGTCGGATAGACGAGGTAGTCGGAGCCGAGCGCTTTGGCGCCGAAGCGGCCCATCAGCACGGCCATGAGCGCCTGTTCCAAATAGTAGGAAAAGCCGTGGCGGAAAAGCAGGACGCGGGCGCAGTGTTCGACAAAGTCCCAATCGATCATTTCGGCCCGGACGTGGCAGAGGCCGACGTTGATCTGCGGATGCACAGGGGCGCCGGCGAGGGTGGCGAGCGTTTCCAGCGGGGCGCCGTAGGACTGCATGCAGTCCTCCATGAAGCACCACTCGCCGGCGGCGATGAATTCGAGGAGCTGCGTCGGCGGCCGGAAAAAGAACACGTCCGAATCGAGGACGAGGCGCCAACCGGGGCCGGCGGTCTGGATGTCGGTCAGCTTGCGCAGGTGGATGTAGCCGAGGCGGATTTTCCTCAGAAAAGGGAAGCGGTCCTCCGGCAGGTGCGTCTCGAGATTGGCTGCCACGGCCGCCTTCGGGATCACCGTGGCGCCGGGAAAGATCCGGTGCAGGGTGGCGAGATCGTCCGCCCCGAGGGAACCGTCGTCGCACAGCACGGGTTGCACAGGCCGGCCCGCCTGCGTCTGCAGCGACAGCGCGGACATCAGGGTGAGCGGAAGGTAGCGTTTCCCTGTCAGGTAGTGGACCGGCAGGGCCGCGCCGGCCGGCGCCGGCGGGGCAGTCAGGCCGGCGACCGCCTCGGCCATGCCTTTCCGGCCGCGCCACAGGTGCCAGTGCCAGACGGCGCCGTCGCGCGCGACCTGGCGCGGGTAGTGCCAAAGCAAATACACGATGCGCCCGGGGGTCAGGGGCGGGCGGCGGCGTTTCGGCGCCGGGATCCGGGCGGCCGCGGCGGCGACGTCCGCGGCGGACAGGGGCAGGGGGAAGGGCGCGATTCGGTTCACGGAGGCGGGTGGCGGAGCGCGAGCAGCGCGTAGGGGATGCCTGCGGCGGGCAGCAGCGTGCGGGCGTCGTAGAACGCGAAGCCGTGCCCGCGGAGGAAGGCGGCGACTTGCTCGCTGTCGGCGGCGCCGTCGAGGAAGACGGCCCGGACCCGGCCCGCCGCGAAGAGGCCGGCGGCACCGTGCAGGACGGCCAGCTCCTGGCCTTCGACGTCGATCTTCAGGACGAGGTTGCGGCCGACGAGACCGACGGCGTCGAGCGGCCGGCAGCGCACCTTGAACGTATCGTCCAATTGGTAGCGCGTCACGAGATCGCGGCGCGTGGAAACGTGCGACACGGCGCCGCGGGCGAATTCGAGTTCGGTTTCGCGGTCGCCGACGGCATGGGCGAAGACCTCGACCTTCGTGCCGGCGAGGGTCGCCGCGAGGCGCCGCGCCGTGTCCGGGTCGGCTTCGAAAGCGTAGAACCGGAGTTCGGGGCGGAGGACCGAGAAGCGATGGAGAATCTTGGCGTAGATGCCGACGTTGGCGCCGACGTCGACGAAGGCGTCGGCCTCCGGCAGCAGGCCGGCGAGGGCGAGAAGGGCGGCGACCTCGTCGTTGAGAAACGAACTGCGCGCGATCATGCGCGAGGCGCGCAGGTAGCCGTGTTCGCGGACGGTGTTCACGCGCACCGGCGTGTGCAGGAGCAGGACGTCGGTGTCGCGGTCGCCCTCGAGCAGCCGGGTGAGCCAGCGCCGCACCCGCGGTTGCTTGAGCAGCAGCCGGTCGACCAGCCAGCCGCGGAGGCTCATGCGATGACGCACGGCGGCGTCGGAGGCTGGACGGGGTGTTTCATCGGAGTTTGGCAACGAAGGCCGCATACGCGGTTTCGTCGAAGGTGCGGCAGGAGGCGTAGCGGTGCCCGCGCCAGAACCGGAGGAGCCGGGCGGCGGACTCCGCGCCGAGCAACCCGGCGAGGCGGGCGAAGTTGCGCTCGCCGAGCCGCGCGACCGGCCCGCGCGGGGTCTGCCGCCAGAGCGCGAGGAGGCGGGCGCCGAAGCGCGGCGCGAAATCCCGCGGCAGTTTGCGCCAGCTTACGAAAGCGCATTCGCCCACGGCGGTGCGGGCCGCGGCGGTCGCGGGATTCGCCGGGCAGGCGGCGAGAAAATCCTCCATCAGGCGGAGGGAGGCGTAACCCAGATTTTCCCAGTGGCCGCTGTAGCGGCCTTCGTCGTGGAGGCCGATGGCGGTGAGCGGCGCGTCGACTTTGACGACCCGCGCGGGATGCAGGAGCAGATTGAAGTAGATCCACACGTCGCCGACGGGATCGTAGTCGCGGCGCATCGGGACGAGCGGCGCCTTCAGGTGGCGGAGCAGGTAGTCGCGGCGGTAGACCGGATTGTGCGGCGCCGGCTGCACCCGCAGGAAAAAATCGACGGCGTCCGGGGCCGCGGCCATGGCGGCGCCGGGGGCAAAGACGGGTTCGCCGTCGGGCCCGAGGCGATAGACTGCCATGTCCGAATACGAAATGTCGGCGCCGGCGGCGCGCATGGCTGCCGTCTGGCGGACAAGTTTTTCGGGATGGATGATGTCGTCCGAATCGAGGAACAGCACGAACTCGCCCTTCGCGGCGAGGAGGCCGGTGTGGCGTGCGACCATGGAGCCGGCATTGGTTTGCCGGAGCCAGACGACGGGAAACGCGAGTTCCGGCGCGAGGAGATCCTGCAAGGGCGGACTTGAACCGTCGTCGACGAGCAAGATCTCCGCGGGCAAAGCCGCGGCGGCCCGGGCGGCGGTCCGGAGCGTGAGCCGGAGCGGCTCGATCCGGTTGTACGCCGGGATCACGATGGAAACGACCGGGCTCATGCGGCGACGCGGCCTTCGAAATGGCCGCAGGCCCCTTGCCAACGGATCCGTGCGGCGGGGGAGGACCAGGCGCGATGCGTGACCCACGCCTTGGCTTGGCGCAGCGGGACCGTCCAGGCGGCGATCGGCGGCCAAGGGTTGGCGCGGTGCCGGCGGAGGACCTGCATCCACGATTTCTGGATGCCGCGGTTCAGGCGCGCGAGGTAATCCGGGACGAGGCGTTCCGCCGGGATGAGATGGGTCAGGCGCAGGGTCGGGACATAGGCGACGCTCCAGCCCGTGCCGAGCAGCGTCAGGACGATGTCGTTGTCCCCGCCGGACGTGAGTTCCGTGCCGCGGCGGTCGGACAGGCCCGGAGCGGATTCGTCCAGCCAAGTCCGGGCCGCCGCCAGCCGGAGCACCATGCCGGCGCCGACCGGGGCCGCGGCGGCGGGATAGTGCCGGAGATCGTCGCCGGCGGAGAACGGCGGCGCGACCACCTGGGTTGCGCCCGGATCGCGGAGGGCCAGGAGCGGCAGGAACTCAGATTGCCAGGCTGCCGGCGGCGATTCGAATTCCGGCAAACAGCGGCCGCCGGCCGCCCCGACGCGGGGGTGGGCGCGCATGAACTCCACGGCCTGCGCGAGGTAGTCGGGGGCGAGGACATTGTCGTCGTCGACGAGCACCGCGAAGTCGCCCGCGGCAATTCCGAGTCCGCGCCGGCGGGCGGACGTCAATCCCGGTTCCGGGGCGGCAACGAGGCGGGTGGCCGCCGGGCGCACCGGCGGGAGATCGGAGAGGCGGAGTGCCGGGACGGAGGCGTTGTCGACCACGACCGTTTCCCAAAGCTCGGCCGGCAGCGTTTGCGCGGCGAGGCCCGCGAGCGTGCGCCGCAACCGTTCGGGATGCGGGTTCAGCGTCGGAATCAGGACGGTCAGCACGGGCGGCGGAGAAGGTTCACGAATTGTACCAGCTGCGCAGCAGCCCGAGGCTCGCGGTGTTCGAGACCTTGGCGGACGCGAAGAGCAGGCTCCAGGCGCCGGCCAGAACGAGGCGCAGGGTGGGATTGGCGCGGCCGGAAAAATACCGCACCGTGGCGAAAATCAGCAAGGCGAGGAGACTGGCGTAAACATAGAAACCGTAGAGATACGGCCAGGTGCGGTGCCACGACCAGATTTGGTACTTCACGGTCACGCTGATCATGAGATTGGGCAGCAGACAAACGGCGAAGGTGCAGGCAAGGAGCGGCCAGGTCACGGCCGCGGCCGCGCGGGAGCGGACCAGATGCAGCAGGAAGACGGCGGCCTGGGCCGCGGCGAGCAGGTAGGCGTGCCACGCCGTGGCAGCAGCGGCTTGGCCGAGAGCGGCGGCGGATTTGTGCCAGGAACCGACGGCGTCGGGGTAGGTCCGGTTGATCGCCAGTTCGAAACCCGGAAAGGCGGCGGCGGTTTGCCGGAACAGGCAATTGAGGGCTTCGAGGATATCCGGAGAGAAACTCGTCCCGCCGTATTCGGATTTCTGCCACAGCGCGAAGAACACATAGACGGCGGTGTAGCCCATTGCCGCGGTCGCAGGCGCGAGCAGGCTGCGCCACGCTTTCGGCCATGTCCGGCCCTCGTGCCGCGCGAGACCGAGGAAAACCGGCAGGTAGCAGAGGAACGCTTCCGAGGTCAGGCAGGCGGCCAGGAACAGGATGCCGGCAACGGCGGCCGCGGCGGCCCGCCCGCGCCGCAGGTAGGAAAGGTGCAGGTGCAAGCCGCCGAGGAGCGCGCTGAAACCGATCCATTTGTCGGGGTAGGAAAGGACAGCGTAGTGCGTGGTCGGCAGATGCAGGGCGGCCAGCAGCGCGACCACCAGGGCGGAGCCGACCGCGGAGTCGCGCATCAGCCGGCGGACGAGGGCCGCGCAGAGCACGACCTGCAGCAGCAAGGCGGCCGTCCGGATCAGGCTGAACGTGAAGGCGTCCGTGATTTCGTAGAGATGTCCGCCGGCGAGATAGACAGGCGTGAGCAGGTAGAACCGCGCCTCGGAATCGGCGTGGTGGAGCCCGTACGCGATCGGGTCGCCGGACGTGGCCAGGATTTGGCTGATGACGTCGTCGACGTTCGCGAGGCGCACGGGCATCGTGACGGCCAGAAACTGGGCCGCCGACCAAATGACTACGAGCCAGGTCAGGAGGCGGAGCAGCGCGCTGGAAACCGGCGGGACCGGGGCAGCGGAGGCAGGCGCGGGCGGCATCACGGCGTGGGTTTCGCGCCCGCGGGCGGTCGGGTCCCGACGACCCGCGCCGGCACACCGACCGCAATGGCGCCGGGCGGCAAGTCCCGGCTGACGACGGCCCCCGCGCCGACGACGCAACCGTCGCCGACCGTGACGCCGCCAAGGATCGTCGCGTGGGCGCCGATCCAGACATCCCGGCCGATCCGGGTCGGCCGCAATTCGTCCGGTTCAAATTGGATCGGGCGATCCAACGGCGGCAACGCGTGGTTGGAGGACACGATTACCGCATGCATCGCGATGAGACAGTTGTCGCCGACGGTGACGCCGCCGTGTCCGTAGATGACGGCATAGGGACCGAGAAACACATTGGTCCCGAGGACGACGTCGCCGCCCCACGATTCGATCACGACGCCGGGCGAGATCATGGCGCGCGGACCGATGGCCACCCGGCCGGCGGCGGAGCGCGAACGAACGAGCCGGATGCTCGTCCCGTGCAGGATATAGAGCGGCGGCGAGAGTTCGATTCCGGAGCGCCGGAGCCAGGCGGCGCGGACCCGGGTGGCCCAGCGATTCAGCAGCGAGCGCATCGGTCAGAAGCGGGCGTAGAAGTCGTGGGCGGGTTCCCACGCTTCGAGTTTCCGGAAGTAGCGGTCCTGCCGCTGCAGGAAGTATTCGCCGACGCGGCCGTGACGGATCGCACTCAGCAGGGAACGCAGGCCGTGGGGCCGCGCGTACGCCTTGGGCAAGCCGACACCGAACTCGGCGTAGCGGCGATGGGAAAGCACGAAGTCGATCGCCTTGGCGACGGCCGGCCAACCGCAGTCGTTGAAGGCGACGACGCCGTCCTTCGGAGTCATTTTGTCGAGATACCAGAAGTCGACGAGCGCGTAGTCGAAGGTGTGCCAACCGTCGATGTACGATAGATCGACCTTGGTCCCGGCTTCGAGCAGACGGGGCAGCGCGAGGTAGTCGGGTTCCTCCATCACTGTGTGCCGGTGCGCGAGGCCGGCCCGTTTCACCGCCGTGCGGCCGGAGTCCCGCCACTGGGTGCTTTGGTTCGGGTCGACGGAGATGAGCCGGCCGGCGCCGTTTGCCTCGAGAGCGGAAAGGATGGCCAAGGTCGAGATGCCGTTGGCCATGCCGACTTCGACCACGACGGCAGGCCGGAGCGAGGTGACTTGGCGGAAAAGGGCCTCGGCCGAAGTGCCGTCGAGGAAGGAACTCAGCGCGATGGACTCGCCGTTGCCGGCAACTGTCCGGCCGGTGGCCAGCATTTCGCGGAGGGTGGGGTTGCGTTCGATCAGGTTCACCGAAGTCAGGAGATCAGCTGCCGGTAGTCGTCCGCCCGGTAGCGCTGCGACGCCGCTGCGGCCGCGGCGAGTCCCATTTCCGGCCAGCGGCCGTGGACGGCGAACGCCTCGCGCAGACCGGCGGCGAGCAACGGCACCGTCGGCGCCGGCACGAGAAAGCCGGTCCGGCCCGGTTCGATCCAGTCCTCGGCGCCGCCGACGCAGGTCGCAAGGACCGGGCGGCCGCAGAGCATCGCCTCCGGGATGGTCATGGGCACGCCGTCGTCGATCGCCGGCGAACAGAGCATCTGGCCCCGGGCCCAAATTTCCCGCAGCGAAGGCACATAGCCGGCGAACTCCACGCGTTCGGCCAAGCCGAGATGGGCGACCGCGGCCCGCAACGCGGGCTCGTGCTCGCCTTGGCCGTGGATCCGCAGCGACCAAGCTTCGCCGCGCAACTCCGCGAGCGCGTGGAGCAGAATCTGGATGCCCTTGCCGAAATCTAGCCGCGAGACGGTCGCGAGACGCGGAACGTCCGCCGCGGGCCACGGCGTTGCGTCGGCCGGTTGCCAGCGCAGCGGATTGTGGACGACGGTCGCGTTCGGCAAGGCGTGCAGCAGATGGCGGCGGGTGGCCGCGAGATTGCGCCGGGAAACGAAGAAGATCCGCTCCGCTGCCGCGAGGCAGCCGGCCATGGCGGCGACGTCGGCGGGCACGAGCCGGGGATGTTCGGCCTGCCAGTTGGCGACGATGCGGAAGCGCGGGCGCCGCGCGGCCAGCCAAAGCCGCCAGGCGGGCTCGAGTACGAGATCGTAGGTGCCGCTGAAACTGAAGACGACGAGGTCGGGGGCGAAGGATTCGAGCGCCGCCAGCAGCGGATCGCGCCGGCCGGCGAGGCCGCCGATTTTTCGCCAAGCGCGGGCGGGAAGGCCGACGGCGGGGGCGGGCGGCGTGCGTAGGACGATCCGGGCGCCGCGAGCCGCGAGGGCGGCGACTCGCGGATGGGCGGCGACAGCCGGGGAAACCGACAGCAGCAGGGAATCTCCCCGGTCGGCAGCCGCCTCGGCCGCCTTGGTCCAGAGCGTATCCGCTCCGCCCCAGGGGAAATTCAGAATCGTCGAGATGAACGCGATTTTGATGGCGGAACGGGGTTCAGGGTGCGGCCGGCGCGGGGCGCCAGGCGGTGGTGTCGGGGCCTTCGGTGGCGATCTCGTAGCCGAGGCGGCGGAGGTCGCGGTGCATCGCGGCCTGTTCGGGTTCGGGGGCGCAGGCGTGTTCGAAATGGATCACGCGCGGGGCAAATTCACCGAGGTTGGCGGAGCGCAGCAGCGGCAGATCGAAACCCTCGGTGTCGAGCACGAGCAGGTCGCAGGTCCCGGGCCCGAGGCGGTCGCGGACTTCGCGCCACGTCACCGTGGCGATGGTTTGGCTCGCGATGGCGGCATCCGGCAGGCCGAGTTCGCGGGCGGCTTCGGCGAGACGGCTGCGGTCGAGACTGGCGAGTCCGTGCGTCCAATCCGGCAGGCCGGCGCAGTCGGCCAAGTGGTAGATCGGGCGGGTGCCGGCGGCCTCGTCGAGGGCGGCCTGAAGGAGCGTCAGGCCGGGCTGCGTCCCATAGCGGCGCTGCAACGCGGCGAAATAGGCGGGCATCGGTTCCAGCATGACGCCCTGCCAGGCGTGCCGTCCGATAAAGGCGGAGAGCGGATCGTAACGTTGGCCGTCGTTGGCGCCGACCTGGATGAAACGCAGGCCGCGGAGTTCGGCGAAGCAACGGAGCAGAACGACGTCGAACATCGAACGCGGCGGATGGTCGAGGTAACGGGCGGCGATGTTGTCGGCCGCGACCGCGCGGACCCCGAGCCGCGCCAGCATGTGTTTTGCCAGAGTCTTCATGTCGGCTCAGGAGCGGAGGGCCGGCAGGCGTGTCCACCCGGCGGGAACAAGATCCCGGGAATCATGCGGGCTGCGGGCGAACCACGGGTCGGGCGCGAGGACGAGTTTGTCCGGCGCCGGATTGAGCCAGGCGGCCCACCAGGAGAATGTGCTGTTGGCGATCGCGAGGTGATCGCAGAGCGACATGAGCCGGATCTTGTCGAACGCATGCCACGGCCGCACGCAGCGGACGAACTCGTGCGGACCTTCGGGCCGGAACTCCTGCGCGACGGCCTCGATGTCGTCCGAGAAAATGTAGAGCTTGGCCGCCGGACTTTTCGCCCGCAGGGCCCGGACCGCCTGCGCGTAGTAGCCGGGGCCGAGCACGCCGATCTCGGCCGCGAATTGGGGATTGCGGGTGTAGTCGCCGCGCCGGAAATGGACGGCGGCCGAAGGGCCGGAGCGGATGCGGGCCGCGACGTCTTCGACCTCGGGTTGAGGCGGATAGCGGAACGAGAAATGCAGCCGCAGCAGATCGGACACCGGGGCGAAGAACTTTTCGGATTGGAACATGCCGTCGAGGCAGGTGCCGTCGGGCTGGGCGAAAAATTCCGGGTAGAACGCGAAGGTCGGCGGCCGGTGGAAATTGGCGGCGGGGCCGTGCCGGTGGGCGTAGCGGTAGAATCGCAGGGCCCGCGCGACGGCGACGGACCAACGTTCGGCGGCGGTGAGGGCGAGGCCGCGGGCGCGCGCGACCTCCTCCTCATCGGCGAACTGCTCCGTGACGTTGAAGCAGGAGAGCGCGTAGCGGTTGTGCGACTCGTACTCCGCGTATTCGCGGAACCACGACACGTCGAGTTTGAGCACGGTGCGCCGGGCTTCGGCGAGCGCGAGGCCGGCCGCGTACTGGAACATCTGGTTGCCGAGACCGCCGGTGAGCCGGGTGATGATCATGGGGCGGAGGGGGAGCGGGGACCGAGGAGGCGGCTTTTCCAGCGCCCGGCGGCCATGCGGGCGCGGCGGGCGGCGTCGGCCGCGCGGCGGCGGGCGAGATAGAGCCAGGCGCGCGGGTGCCGCAGGTTGACGTAGAAGTGGTCGCCTTCGCCGGTGTCGCCGCCGAGGCTGACGGTGTGGCCGAGGGCGAAGCCCTGCGCGCGCATGAAGCGGATCAGATCGCGGTCGAGAGCCTGGCCGCGGTAGAGTTCGACCGCGGCGACTTCGAGCCAGACTCCGGCGGTGCGCGGCAACATGCGGGTCGCACCGTTGAGCACCAGTTGCTCGGCGCCCTGCACGTCGAGATGGATCAGGTCGATGCGGCCGATGCCGCGCCGGGCGCAGAACGCGTCGAGCGTGTCGGTGGCCACGGCGATCTCTTCCTTGAATTCGATCCAGCCGTGCATCGGACCGTTGCCCGCGGCGGGCAGCAGCGAGCTGGATTTGTTGCCGTAGTTCCAATCCCGACCGGCGAAGAGCTCCGGCGGGCGGCCCGAGGAGACGTGAAAGGCCGCGGTCCCGGCGCGATCGGAAAGGGCGAGGGGCACGAGCTCCGCGTTGGCGGCGGCGTAGCGGGAAAAGTTGGCCCGCACGAGGGCTTGGTTCGACGGCAGCGGTTCGAAGGCGAAGACCTGGGCGCAGGGGAAGCAGCGGGCGAAGCGCACCGAATCCTCGCCCTCGCAGGCGCCGATATCGAAAACGGTGCGCACCGCATCGACCCGGAAAAGCCGCCGGAACTCGGTTTCGGCCGGCGTGGGCGCGGCGAGGTAGGCGGTGATATCGGCGGGGCGGGGAGCGGCGGCCATGGTCACACGGGTGCGATGCGGATGATATCGAGTGCGACCTCGAAAGTGGCTTGCGGGCGCAGACGGGAAACAAACCCACGGATCTCTGCCAAGGTCGGGTAACCGTCGCGGCCGTCGAAAAGACGGGCGTCGTCGATCAGCACGACATCGCCGCCGGCCGGCCGGCGGAGCAAGTGATCGAGTTCGGTGCCGATCGGCGGATCGGAGACGGCGCGCGCCGAGGGGCCGGCGCAATAGTGGCCGTCGAGCCAGAACAAAGCCGGGGCCGGAATCCGCGGCAGGATCCGCGGCAGGACTTCGGCACTGTCGCCGAAGTGAAGATAAATGTGCCGCAGGTGGCCGAGTTCCCGCCGGTTCTGTTCGTAGAGCGCGGGAGCGAGTTCGATGGAGTGCAGTTCGCGGAAATCCCGTCGCAGCGTGAACAGGGCGTTGCCGTAGAGCGTGCCGGTTTCGACGAGGATGGAGATTCCGCAGCGCTGCGCGCACTCGCGGATCGCCGCGTACTTCAGGAGGTCGGGGGCGGGGGCCGGCCGGCCGGCTTTTTCCCAGGCGGCAATCTTGGCCGCGCTATCCCGCCGGAACCGGCGTTCCCGCCGAAGATCGTGCAGCGGGTGGTAAAGACCGATCGTGCGGGCGAATTTGACGGCGGTGGCGCGGAGTGGGAGCACGGCAATCAGACGCGGGTGAGGCGGCTTTGCATCGAGTTCAGCACGATCCCGACGCCGGAGGTGGCGGGGAATTCCTCGCCGGCATTCTCGCCGGTGAGGTCGAAGCGGGCGGCTTCGAATTGCTGGAGCTGGCGGTCGTTTTCCGTCAGTCCCACGAGCAGCGAATAGGAGCCGCCTTCGAGGTTCACGCGGTCCTGGGTGAAGACGGCTTCGTAGTCGCCGGCGGCGAGATCCTGCGGGGGCAACCACGCCGTCTGCACGGCGATGCCGTCGGCGGACTTGATGCCCACGGCGGCAACGAAGCGGCGCTGCGGCTGGCGCACCCGGATCGCGAGGCGGATCCGCCACGGCACGCCGACGGGAATGACGGCGGGTTGGCGGCCGTCGAGGGTCTCGAGGACGACCGCGGTCACGTAGGCGCGTTCGGCGAGATCGGGGCCGGGTTTCGGCACGGTGACGGGGGCGCCCGCGGTCAGGCCGCGCTGGTACTGTTCGAGGACTTGGCCGCAACCGCCGGCCGCCTCGAGCCGTCCGCCCGACAGCAGCAGGGCGGAGCGGCAGAGTTGCCGGATCGACGGCAGGTTGTGGCTGACGAAGAGGACGGTGCGGCCCTCGCTGCGGGCGACGTCCTGCATCTTGCCCAGGCACTTTTTTTGGAAGGCGGCGTCGCCGACGGCGAGGACCTCGTCGACGATGAGGATCTCGGGTTCGAGGTGGGCCGCGACGGCGAAGGCGAGGCGCACGTACATACCGCTCGAGTAGTGCTTCACCCGCATGTCGAGGAAGCGTTCCACTTCCGCGAAGGCGACGATCTCGTCGAACTTCCGCCGGATCTCCGCGCGGGACATGCCGAGGATGGCGCCGTTGAGGTAGATGTTGTCCCGGCCGGTGAGCTCGGGATGGAAGCCGGTGCCGACCTCGAGCAGGCTCGCGACGCGGCCGCGGATCCGGATTTCGCCGGCGGTCGGATCGGTGATGCGCGAAAGGATTTTCAGCAGCGTCGATTTGCCGGCGCCGTTGCGGCCGATGATGCCCACGACATCGCCGCGCGCGATTTCGAAGGACAAATCGCGGAGGGCCCAGAACTCCTCTTCCGCGCCGTGGGATTCCCGGCCGGCCAAGCGCGCGCCGAGGGCGCGGAGCTTCGCGGTGACGGCGTCGCGGAGCGTGTCCGAACGCGACCGCTGGCTCAGCCAGTAGCGTTTGCCCAGCCCGGTGACGGAGATCGCGGCGTCGCTCATGTCAGATGATGTCGGCGAACGAACGTTCGGTCCGGCGGAAATACCAGATGCCGGTCGCGAGCAGCAGGACGCTGACGACGGTGCCGTTGACCAGGCTGGGGAGGTGCAGGGGATGGGCGGAACCGAGCAGGCACCAGCGGAAGCCGTCGATCACGCCGACCATGGGATTGAGCGCGAAGATTTCCCGCCAATTGGGGACGTTGCCGGAGCTGAATCCGACGGGAGTGAGGAAGAGCCCGACCTGCAGGAGGAACGGCACGATGAAGCGGAAATCGCGGTACCGCACCGTCAGGGCGGAAAGCCAGAGGCCGCCGCCGAAGGCCGCGAGCAGCGCGAGCAGGACGAAGAGCGGAAGGAACACGATCTCGGGCCCGGGCAACACGCCGTACCACGCGAACATGGCGGCGGTGAGCACGGCGACGATGGCGAAGTCGACGAGCGCGACCGCGACCGACGACAGGGGCACCAGCAGGCGGGGGAAATAGACTTTGGAGATCAGGTGGGTGTTGCTGACCAAACTGCTGCCCGTGCCGGAGAGGGTGTTGGCAAACAACTGCCACGGGAGCAGGCCGGCCATGACGAGCAGCGGATAGGGCACGTCGCCGGACGGCATCTGGGCGAGTTTGCCGTAGATGAACGTGAAGACCGCGAGCGTCACCGCGGGCTGAAAAACCGCCCAGCCGGCGCCGAGCACGGATTGCTTGTAGCGCACGGCGACGTCGCGCCACGCCAGAAATCCCATGAGCTCGCGGTAGCGCCACAAGTCGCGCCAGTAGTTCGCCTCCGCGCGGCCGGCGGCGATGTACAGGATGCCGGGCTCGGGGGCGGAGACGTTTTCGGAGGCGGCGGGCATGGTCGGATGTCTGAGAGGAGTCAGACGCAGTCGGGAGCGCGCGACAAGGCCTCCCCGAGGCGCTCCTGAAAGCGGGCGAAAGAGAAATGGTCCGCGCGGGCGAGGATGGCGTCTTCGTCCCACTCCGCGCGCAGGGCCGCGACCGCCGCGGCCGCGATGCCGGGGATATCGCCGTAGCGCACGAGGACGCCCGAGGCCGCGTCGATGACTTCGGGGACTCCGCCGGCGTCCGCTCCGAGGCAAGGCCGGCTGCTGGCCATCGCTTCGAGGAACACGAGCCCGAAGCCTTCCTTCTTGCTCGGCAGCGCGAAGAGGCGGCAGCGGCGGATTTCCTCGCGGAGCGCGGTGTCGTCGACAAAGCCGAGAAACGTGACCGCGGGTCCGCAGCCGGCCGCGGCCGCCAGACCGCGGAGGCGTTCGGTGTCGTCGCCGCGACCGATGATCCGGAGGGTGGCTCCGGGCACCTCGCGGCGGATCGCGGGCAAGGCGGCGATGAGGTCCTCGATGCCCTTGTAGCGGTCGGCAAACGTGAGCCGGGTCACGGTCAGAATGACCGGCGCGCATGCCGCAAGCGGCAGGCCGTGGCCGATCGGAAAACCGGGATCGAGCGCGTTGGGCAGAACGACGGCGCGGCCGGCGGGCAAGGGGCAGTGCCGCAGGAGTTCGCGGCGGGTGTAGTCGCTGACGCAGAGGACGCGCTCCGCGCCGCGGAGTGCGAGACGTTCCGCGGCCGTGAACGGCCGCCACACCTCGATCCCATGGGCGACGAGGTGGTAGCGGAGCCGGGGATTCAGGCGACGCGCGAGCCAGGCCACGGGCAACTGCGCGACATGGCCGCAGACGATGTCGGTGCAGCCGCGGCTGAGCCGGAGGGCCGCGCGGACGAAGTCGGCCTTGCGCCGGCCGCAGCCGGCCGCCTGCCGCGTGCCCGGGCTGCCGTGGCGCGCGAGATCGGCGGGATCGATCGCGGCGTCGTTCAGGGAAACGAGCCGGACTTCCGCCTGGGTCGCCGCCAGCGCCCGGAGATAACTCTGCAGGATGCGCGGGATGCCGCCTTCGGAGGAAAAAATCTCGGGCGCGAGCAGCAGGACCTTGCCGCTGCCGCGGGGCGGAGCGGAAGCAAGGACCACCGGCGCTGGGCGCGGCGGCGGCGGGGTCGGTTGGCGGTTGGCGAACTGGACCAGCATGGCGATGCTCCAGACCCGGGACCATTTGCGGGTGTCGTTCCCGGCCATGAAATCGCGCCAGAGCTGCTGGACGGCGGCGCGGCGGAAAAGTCCGCTGCGGTCCACGCTGTCGTCGGCGAACGTCGCGTCGAGGAACGGCC
Source organism: Opitutaceae bacterium (assembly GCA_027482185.1). GTDB lineage: Bacteria > Verrucomicrobiota > Verrucomicrobiia > Opitutales > Opitutaceae > ER46. Next base: position 247,819 of record JAIXWF010000013.1, read on the forward strand.
GCAATTCGCGTTTCATCCACACCGCCAGCGGCAGGGTGAAGCCCCGCTTGCGGCGGTGCGCGAGGCCGGGCGGAACGAGATCGCGGACCGCGGCGAGCAGCGAGGCCTTCGGGTCGCCGCGGCCGGCCTTCCATGCGGCCGGCTGTTGCCAAAGCCATTCGAGGAGCACGCGGTCGACGAACGGCACGCGCAGTTCGAGCGAGTGGCGCATGCTCATGACGTCGCTGTCGCGCAGCAGCACATCGGTCATGTACGTGCGGAGCTCCCAGGCACTGGAAATTTCGAAAAGCGCGTCGGGCGGCACTTCCGCGGCGAGCGCGGCGAGGGCGGGATGGAAGGGGCCGGACGAACCCGCGGCGGCCGCCGGCACGAGCAGCGAACCGGCGGCGGCGGAAGGGAAGACGCGGCGCTGGAGGGCGCCGATCTGGTGGGCGGTGCGCGCGGAGCCGAGCAGCTCGGCGAGTTTGCGGCGGCGGGTGTCGCCGTGCTCGAGCCAGCCGACGGCGCGGCTTCGCAGACCCTCGGGCAGGCTGCGCCAGAGCGGGAGCAGACGCGCGAGCCGCGGAAGGTCGCGGAACGACGGATAGCCGCCGAACAATTCGTCGCCGCCGAGACCCGAGAGCGCGACCGTCACGCCGCCGGCCCGGGCCGCGGCGCTGGCGTACCAGGTATTGATGCCGTCGCCGGTGGGCTGGTCGAACGCCGCGCAGATCGGGCCGATGTCGGCGGCGAGCCGCGCGCCGGTGAGTTCGAATTCCGTGTGCAGGGTGCCGAAATGGCGGGCGGCTTCGGCGGCCTCCGGCGCCTCGGAGTAGCCGGCGTCGGGAAACGTGACCGCAAACGTGCGCAGTTGCGTCGCTCCGGTGTGCCGCATCAGGCCGACGATGGACGACGAATCGAGCCCGCCGGACAGGAAGGCACCGACGGGGACGTCGGCCACGCGATGGGCCCGGATCGTGTCCTCGAGTTTGACGCGCAGCGCGGCGGTGAACTCCGGTTCGCTGCAGCACACGGCGGCGGGATCGGCCGACGGGAAACGCCACGCCCGCCGCAGACTCAGGGTGCCGTCCTTGAACGTTGCGCACTCGCCCGGCTGGAGACTGAGGATGCCGCGGTAGATCGAGCGCGGCGCCGGGACGGCGAGCCAGCCGAGGTAGTCGGCCGCCGCTCCCGGATCGATGGCCGTCGGGCAAACGCCGGATGCGGCCAAGGCATTGAGCTCGGAAGCGAAGAGCAGGGTCCCGCCGGAAGAACGGTAATACAGCGGCTTGATGCCGAACGGATCGCGCGCGAGGAAGAGCGAGCGTTCGCTTTGGTCCCAGACCGCGAAGGCGAACATGCCGCGGAAGCGGGAGACGCAGGCTTCGCCCCAGTGCATGTACGCGGTCAGCAGAACCTCGGTGTCGCACTGGGTCCGGAACGTCCAACCGAACGACTGCAGCTCGGCCCGGAGGACCGCGAAGTTGTATAGGGCGCCGTTGAAGACGACGACGTAACGTCCGTCCGCCGAACGCATCGGTTGCCGGCCGTTTGCAGGATCGAAAATCGCCAGTCGTCGCATGCCCAAGGCCCCGCCGGGGATAGGCTGGATCCCTTCGTCGTCGGGTCCCCGATGCACCATTGCATCGCACATCCGTTGCACTGCGACCCGGACTACGTCCGGATGGGCCTGCGGATCAAGCCACCCGGCGATGCCGCACATACGGAGTTCGTCGGTCCGACGGGACCGGACATGGCTTCGCCCCGTCGCTTCCGAAAATGCGACCGGGCCGTTGTCGTTGGGGATACACGCTGACCGAAAAACCCTAGGGTGAGTCCCTTAGGTAACGGAAGCTAATTCCCGGACTTGAGCCCGGATCGGCCGGGGCCGCGAACGCTACCAGCCGATGGATCGGGCGATCTCGGCCGACTTTTCCGGACCGAAGAGGCGCTTCACCAGGGCCAGTCCGAATTCCAACGCCGTGCCCGCGCCGCGCGACGTCACGAGGTGGCCGTCCACGACGACGCGTTCGGTGGCGAGAATGTGGGGCAACTCGCCGGCGACGGACGGGTGGGCCGTGTAACGCCGGCCCGCCAGCAGGCCGGCATCAAGCAGCACGGTCGGGGCCGCACAGATGGCGGCCAACCAACGGCCGGCCGCGGCTTGGCGTTGCAAGGCGGCGCGGAGGGCCGGATCGGCGCGGAGCAATTTCACTCCGGGACCACCGGGCAGGAGCAAGAGATCGTAGTCCGCGCCGAGGCGATCCGCCAGCAGCGCATCCGCGACGAGCACCATGCCGTTGCGGCCGGCGACCGTGCGCTCCGGACCGAGGGCCGCGATCGTTACCTCGGCTCCGGCGCGGCGCAGGACGTCGACGGGCGCCACGGTTTCCAGTTCTTCGAAGCCGGCGGGCAAGGGAACGAGGACGGAGGGCATGCCGGACTTTCAACCCAACGCGACCGCGACCCCAGCTTTTTTCCATCGCCGGGGCCGCGGCGCTCGCGTCGTCTGACCCGATGCAAGTTGACGCCGCCACCTCCGGACCCGATGCCGGGAAACGTCTCGTGGTTTTCGGCTGCGGCTACGTCGGGGCCGCGGTCGCGGCGTGGGCGCAGGGGCGCGGGGCGCGGGTGACGGCGTTGACCCGCAATCCGGCGACCGCGGAGACGTTGCGGGCGTCGGGTGTCGAGGTGGTCGTGGCGGATTTGGCCGCGGCCGATTGGCACGGAGCCATTCCCGGCGGGGCGGACTGGGTGCTCAACAGCGTGAGTTCCGGCGGGGGCGGGATCGAAGCCTACCGCCGCAGTTATGTGGACGGCACGCGGTCGATCGTCGCCTGGGCGCGCGCGGCGGGCGGCGTCGGCACGCTGGTCTATACGGGAAGCACCTCGGTTTATCCGCAGGGCGACGGGGCGCGGATCGACGAGACGGCGCCGACGGAGGCGACGGCCGAGCGGCCGGGGCTGTTGCTTGCCGCGGAAGCCGCGGTGTTGGGGGCGGCGGAGGTGTGCCGGCGGACGTTTGTGTTGCGGCTGGCGGGAATCTACGGGCCGGGGCGGCACCATGTGCTGGACCAATTGCGGAGCGGGGCGGGTGAGATTGCCGGCGCGGGATCGCACCGGCTGAATTTGGTGCACCGCGACGACATCGTCGGGGCCGTCGCGGCCTGCTTCACGGCGCCACCGGGCGTTGCCGGCGGCATCTTCAACGTGGCGGACGACGCGCCGGCGCCGAAGGCCGAAGTGGTCGCGTGGCTGGCGGCGCAGCTCGGCGTGGCAATCCCGCGGTTCACCGGCGAACCGGCGGGCGGGCGGCGGGCGGTGACGCCGGACCGCATCATCGTGAACCGGCGTTGCCGCGAGGTGCTCGGGTGGCGGCCGGCGTATCCGTCTTACCGCGAAGGCTACGCGACTTTGTTGTCGCATTGAGCGGCGGCGCCGGGCCTGCTCTGCGCTTGTCTCCGTTCCCGCGGAGCAAACTAAATCCCTCCCACTATGGCCGGACTTGGCAAACTCGTTAAACAGGCGGAAAAAATGAAGCGCGGCATCGAGGCGTTGCAGACGCAGCTCGAGGCCAAGGAAATCGACGTCGCCAGCGGCGGCGGCGCCGTGAAGATCAAGGTGAACGGCACGGGCAAGTTTCTCGCCCTGACGCTCGATCCCGAATTCCTGAAGGAAGACCCGAAGCTCATCGCCGACACGGTGCTGGCCGCGGTGCAGGATGCGGCGAAGCAAGCGAAGGATTACCACGAAGCCGAAATGGCGAAGGTGACCGGCGCGTTCCAGCTGCCGGGCATGTTCTGAGGAATTGCGGAATGCGGATTGCGGGTTGCGGATTTTCAATCCGCCGGCCGCCGCGGTGCATTCCGCGATCCGCAATCCGCAATTCGCGATTGCCATGACGCCCTCGTTCGAGCGGCTGCAGCAGCAGTTGAAACAACTGCCCGGGCTCGGCTTTCGTTCGGCCGAGCGCATTGCGTTGCACTTGCTCGTGGAGAAGCCGGCGCGTTTGCCGGAATTGGTGGCGGCGCTGCAGACGGCCGCGGCGTCGGTGCGGCGTTGTGCCCGCTGCGGCAACTTGGCGGAAGGGGAATGCTGCGGGATCTGCGCGGACGAGCGCCGCGACCGCGCCTGCGTGTGCGTGGTGGAGCAGGTGCCGGATCTCGTGGCGATCGAGCGCAGCGCGGCCTTCCGCGGGACGTACCATGTGCTGCACGGCAAACTTTCGCCGATCCACGGCGTGCGGCCGGAGGATCTGAACCTGGCGCCGTTGCTCGAACGCATCCGCGGCGGCGAGATCGCGGAATTGATTCTGGCGCTGCCCAACGACGTCGAGGGCGAGGCGACCTGCCACTATCTCACGGAGCACCTGCCCGCGGGCGGCGCCGTGAAAGTGTCGCGCATCGGCTTCGGTCTGCCCAGCGGCGGCGGCGTGCTGTATGCCGACGCGGTGACGTTGAAGAGCGCGCTCGAGGGCCGGCGCGGCTACCGTTAAGTAACCGGGCGGTGGCCGACCCGGAACGGATTTGCACTTGCGGGAGAACGGCGACGCGCCAGCATCCCGGGGTCCAAATGCGGGCGTAGTATATCGGCTATTATGTGTGCTTCCCAAGCATGAGAGGCGGGTTCGATTCCCGCCGCCCGCACCAATCCTAAGTCCCCCAAAAACACCAATGAAGAAGTCCATCCAATCCCTCCTCGCCCTCGCCGTCCTCGCCTTCGCCGGCGCCGCTTTCGCCGCCGACAAGGCCGAGAGCAAGCCCGGCAAGTGCTGCGTGGCCGCCGCCAAAGACGGCAAGGCCTGCGCCCACGCCTGCTGCGTTGCCGCCAACAAAGAAGGCAACAACTGCACGAAGTGCGGCGGCGCCGGCAAGCTCGAGACCAAGGCCGCGGCCAAGAAGTAAGCGGCGGTTTTCCCTTCGAACCGCGCCCTTTGCGGGGCGCGGTTTTTTTGCGCCTGCGCGGCGCGGGGGGCGGGCGTGAGCGAGGATTGCCCGGATGGGAGGGATAGGACGGATGCGACGGATAGGACGGATGGGACCTAGATCATCCGTGGGGTGCCGTGAAATCCGTGGTTGGGAATTCGGCTTCGGGAGGGCCAAGCCCCGCAGGGGCTGCCGATGGTTTACGGGGAGGCGCGATTCGCCGCGGCGGCCAAGCGGGGCAGGCGATCGCCGCGACCCAAGGCCGCGGCGGAATCCGGGATCACACGTCGGCCGAGACCGATTCCTGCAGATTGCGCCAGCGGGCGAGCACACGGCGATGGATGTCGTCCGGGGCCAGCCCGTAGGCGGCGCGGAGGATTTCCTGGCTGGTGCCGTGCTCGACGAATTTGTCCGGCCAACCGATGCGCTCGACCGCCGTGGGGCAGTCGCCGTCGTGCAGGGCCTCGAGGACCGCGCTGCCGAAGCCGCCGGCGAGGACGTGGTCCTCCATCGTCACCAAAAGCGGGATACAGGCGGCGTGGCTGAGCAGGAGGGCGCGGTCGAGGGGCTTGACGAAGCGGGCGTTGACGACGCCGACGGAGAGGCGCTCCTCGGCCGCGAGGCGTTCCGCGAGTTTCAACGCGTCCTGCACCATGGAGCCGAGGGCCCAGATCATGATGTTGGAGCCTTCGCGGAGAACCTGCGCGTGGCCGACGGGCAGCACGGCGGGGCGATCCTTGATCTTGGCGCCGGTACCGGCGCCGCGCGGGTAGCGGATGAAACCGGGGCCCTTGAGCTGCAGGCTGGTGTGCAGCATGTCGACGAGTTCGTCCTCGTCCTTCGGCTGCATGACGACGGCGTTGGGCACGCAGCGCAGGTAGGAAAGATCGAAGAGGCCGTGGTGCGTGGGGCCGTCGCTGGGCGAGAGGCCGGCGCGGTCCATGCAGAACGTGACGGGCAGGTTCTGGAGCGCGACGTCGTGGATGACCTGGTCGTAGGCGCGTTGGAGGAACGTCGAATAGATGGCGCAGACGGGGCGGAAGCCCTTGGTCGCGAGGCCGGCGGCGAAGAGCACGGCGTGTTCCTCGGCGATGCCGACGTCGAAAAACTGCGACGGCACGGCGGCGGCGAGGTGCGAAAGGCCGGTGCCGCTGGGCATGGCGCCGGTGATGCCGAGCACCTTGCTGTCGGCCTGGGCGAAGCGCGTGAGCGCCTGGCCAAAAACATCCTGGTAGTTCGGCGGCGTGCCGGGGGCGGACCGCTTGTTCTCGCCGGTGACGGGGTCGAAGGGGGCGGCGCCGTGGAATTTCTCCGGGTGCGCGATGGCGGCCTCGAGGCCCTTGCCCTTCTTGGTCAGCACGTGGACGAGCACGGGCACGTCGCAGTGTTTCGCGAACTCGAGGTTCTTCACGAGGCCCTCGAAGTCGTGGCCGTCGACGGGGCCGAGGTAGCGCAGGCCGAATTTCTCGAAGAGGGAGGACTCGACGAAGAAGTCCTTCGTCTCGCGTTTCCACTTCATGTACACCCGGTTCATCTCCACGCCGGCGGGGAAGCTCTTGAAGAACTCCTCCACGTTGTGGTGGAGCTTGTTGTAGGTGCGGCTGGTGCTGATCCGGTTGAGGTAGCTCGAGATGGCGCCGACGTTCTTGGCGATGGACCACTCGTTGTCGTTGAGAATGACGATGAGGCGTTTGGTGGAACCGACGACGTTGTTGAGCGCCTCGAGGGTGATGCCGCAGGTGAAGGCGGCATCGCCGCAGACGGCGACCACATGCTCGGAAGAACCGCGCAAATCGCGCGCCGTCGCCATGCCGAGGGCGGCGGAGAGGGCGGTGCCGGCGTGGCCGGCGCCGAACGCGTCGTGCGGGCTCTCGCTGCGGTAAAGGAAACCGGAGGCGCCGCCGGTCTGGCGGAGCTTGCGGAAAAACTCGCCGCCGCGGCCGGTGAGGAGCTTGTGCACGTAGCCCTGGTGGGCGACGTCGAAGACGAACTGGTCCGCCGGCGAATCGAAGACGCGGTGCAGGGCGACCGTGAGCTCGACGACGCCGAGATTGGGGCCGATGTGGCCGCCGTTGCGGGCGGTGACGGCGATAAGTTCCTCGCGGATTTCCTGGGCGAGCTGCGGCAGCTGGTCGGCGCCGAGGGCTTTGACGTCGGCGGGGCCGCGGATGCCGGCGAGGAGACGGTGGGGGACGGGAGACGGGGACGATGAAGGCATCGGGTACGGGGGGAGCGCGGACGCTCAGGCGTCGTCGCGCACGGCGGCGAATTTCTCGAAGGCGAGCGAGCCGTCCTTCTGTTTCTTCAATTGTTCGATCTTGAGTTCCGCGTCCTTCAGCCGGGTTTCGCAGACCTTGAGCAACCGGGTGCCTTCCTCGAACTTCGCGAGCAGTTCGGCCAGCGGCACGTCGCCGGATTCCATCGTTTCCACGATGGACTCGAGCTGGCCGAGGGCGGCCTCGAAGGTGAGTTTGGCATCGGATGCTTCCACGGCGGGCACGATGCGCAGCGTGCGGTCCATTTCAAACCATTCTTCCGGGCGGAACGGCGCGGCCGATGCGAACGGTTGGCGCCGCGCCGGGATTCGGGCGAATTTGGGCTGGCGGAGCGGGCGATTCCGCATGGATTGGGCCCATGGTCCCCGTCCTCACGGTCACGGCGGTGCTGCTCGCGCTGCGCCTGATCGCCGAACTCGTCCTCTCCGCTTTGAATCGCGCCGAAGTGCGGCGCCATGCCGACGCGCCGCCGCCGGCGGTTGCGGCGATCATGGACGGGGCGACCTACCGCAAGGCCGTCGCGTACACGCTTGAGAAATCGCGCTTCGGCGACCTGAGCGGGCTCTTCGACACGCTCGTGCTGGCGCTCGTGCTCTTCGGCGGCGTGCTGCCGCATTTGTATGCGGAAATCGTGACGTGGAGCGGGCCGGAGACGGTGTGGACGCGCGTGGCGTTCATTTTGATCGCGATGCTGCTGCTGTCGTTGCCGGCGCTGCCGTTCGAGTGGTGGGAGCAATTCCGCCTCGAGGAGAAATTCGGTTTCAACAAGAGCACGGCCGGCCTGTGGATCGCGGACAAGCTGAAGGGCACGCTCGTGATGGTGGCGATCGGGTTTCCGCTACTCTGGGTGCTGCTTTCGTTGGTGAACTGGGCCGGGTCCGCGTGGTGGATCTGGGGTTTCGCGGTGATGTTCGGGTTCCAGATCCTGATGCTGATCCTTTATCCCAAGGTGATCTTGCCGCTGTTCAACAAGCTGACGCCGTTGCCGGAAGGGGAATTGCGCACGCGGCTGATGGCCCTCGGCGACCGCACCGGCTTCAAGGCGAGCACGATCGAGGTGATCGACGGTTCGAAACGATCTGGCCATTCCAACGCCTATTTCACCGGCTTCGGCCGGTTCCGCCGGATCGTGCTGTTCGACACCCTGATCGCGCAACTGACGCCCGAAGAACTCGAGGCCGTGCTGGCGCACGAGATCGGGCACTACCGCCGCGGCCATATCCCCAAGCTGATCGCGATGTCGGCGCTGATGCTGTTCGCCGGCTTCGGCGCGATCGCCTGGCTGACGCGGAGCATCTGGTTCAACGCCGCCTTCGGTTTCCCGCCGGGCGAGATCGCGCCGTCGTTCCTGCTCTTCGGGCTGCTGAGCGGGCTGGTGACCTTCTGGTTCGGGCCGCTGGGCAACGTGCTGTCGCGGAAATACGAATACGAGGCCGACGCCTTCGCGCGCGACGCGATGGGCGGTCCGGCGGCGATGGTCGGGGCGCTGCGCAAATTGGCGCAGAAGAACCTGACCAACCTGACGCCGCACCGCTGGTTCAGCGGGTTCTATTACTCGCACCCGACTCTCGTGGAGCGCGAGGCGGCGCTGGCCCGGGGCTGAGCGCCGGGACGGCCCGCCCGTGGCGATGCGCGCGCGGTTCCGACGCTGGCTGCTGGCCGCGGCCGTCTGGGCCGCGCCGGCCGCGGCGGCGGAGACGCTGCGGATCGCGACGTACAACCTCGAGAACTACGCGCCCGCGGACCGCGTGACGGAGGCCGGCTACCGGAATGATTATCCGAAGCCGGAGACCGAGAAGGCGGCGTTGCGCCGGGTGATCCGAGAAATCGGGGCGGACGTGCTCGTGCTGCAGGAAATCGGCGGCGCGGCCTATCTGGAGGAATTGCGCCGCGATCTGCGGAGCGAGGGTTGCGATTATCCCCATGCGGCGATCGCGGCGGCGGCGGACCCGGAGCGGCAAATCGCGATCTTGGCGCGGCGGGAATTGCGCGGCGTCGTGACGCACGCGGATCTCGAGTTTCCGTATTTCGGCGGGCGCGAGGCGGTGAAGCGCGGGCTGCTCGAGGCGACGGTGGCGGCGCCGGGCGGGGACGTGACGTTGTTTGCCGTGCACCTCAAGAGTCGGTTCACCGACCGGCCGGACGACCCGGTGTCGGCATTGCGGCGGGCGGGCGAGGCAACGGCGGTGCGCGACCGCGTGCTGCGGCGGTTTCCCGATCCGGCGGCGGCGCGCTTCCTGATTCTGGGCGATTGCAACGACAGCCGCACGAGCCGGCCGTTGGCGGCGTTGCAACGGCGCGGAAAGACGGAGATCGCGGTGCTCCTGGGCGGCGGCGATTCGCGGGGCGAGACATGGACGCATGCGTTCCGGCGCGAGGAAACATATTCGCGCGTCGACCACATCTTGGTTTCGCCGGGCCTGCGCCCGGCGGTGCAAGGCGGCGGCACGACGATCTACGACGGCCCCGGCGTGCGCGAAGCGAGCGACCACCGGCCGGTCGTGGTCGTGCTCGCGGCGGCACCGCCGGCGCGATGAGGCCGCGGGGACGCCGGCCCCGTTCAGGCCGGCTTGGGCGCGTAGGCGGCGGCGAGGGCGGCGGCGACGTTGGGCGGGACGAAGTGTTTCACGTCGCCGCCGAATTTCGCGACCTGTTTCACGAGGCTCGAACTGGTGTAGGAGAATTGCTCGTTCGGCATCACGAAGAGCGTCTCGAGTTCGGGTTCGAGATGGCGGTTCATCAGCGCCATGTTGAATTCGAATTCGAAGTCGGAGAGGGCGCGCAGGCCGCGGATGATGGCGTCGGCTTCCTGGGCCATGCAGAATTCGACGAGCAGGCCGCTGAAGGTGACGACGGTGACGTTGGGCAGGTTGGCGACGTTGGGCCGGACCATGTCGAGGCGTTGCTGGGCGGTGAAGAGCGGGCCCTTGCCGCCGCTTTCGGCGATCGCGACGGTGACTTTGCCGAAGAGTTTCGCGGCCCGGGAGAGCACATCGAGGTGACCGTACGTGATCGGATCGAACGTACCGGGGTAGATGCAGTGGCGCATGGGCACGGTCCGAGGAAGAACCGGCGCGGGCCGGGACGCCACAGCGTTTTTCGGTGCGGTGTGTCAGCGGGCGGGCCGGGTCCGCGCTTGCGTTGCCGGGGGGCAAACTGGTTGCCTGAGGATTCGCCGCCAAATGAATCTGCCGAACCTGCTCACCATCTCGCGGATCCCGCTGATGTTCATCGTGGTCGCGCTGATGTATGCCCATTTCCAATGGGCGGCGACGGCGGCGTTTTGGCTCTTCATTGCGGCGGCGCTGACCGATTGGCTGGACGGCAAGATCGCGCGGGAGCGCGGCCTCGTCTCAGCGTTCGGGCGCTTCATGGACTCGGTCATCGACAAGGTGCTCGTGATCGGGGTGATGATCGCGCTGGTGAACGGCGACTACTTCGGCGGCTACAACATCGTCGCGATGATGCTGCTCCTCTGCATTCTTTGCCGCGAGTTCGCGATTTCGGGTCTGCGCATGGCGGCGGCGACGAAGGGCCACATCGTCGAGGCCGATGCCGGCGGCAAGGTGAAGACTTTCGTGCAGCTCAACGCGATCGGCTGGCTGATCGGCGCGCGGATGTTTTCGCACGATTTTCCCGAGCTCTTCACGGGTTCCGGCGGCGGCTGGGTCGTCGGCGTGCGCGTGATCGGGATGGGCCTGTTTGCGCTGTCGGCCTTGCTCACGATCACGTCGGGCTGGTCGTACTTCCGCCGGCACGGGCACGTGTTGATGAGCTGAGCGCGGGCGCCGCCGCGGTCGGACCCAGCGCATGACGTTTCGCCAACCCTTCTGGTCCCGCTTTCTGCCCACGGGGCTCGTCGTGGGCGTCGCGACGCTCGGTCCGCTGGGGCAACGGCTGCCGGCGCCGGGTACCTGGGGTTCGCTGGCGGGCCTGCTCGTTTTCGCGGTGTTTCTGCGCGACGCGAGCGCGGGGGCGATTTTGGTCGTCTCGGTGGTCGCCGCCTACGTCGCCGTCGGATTTTGCGGCGAAGCGGAGATCCGGCTCAAGGAGAAGGATCCCGGGAAGGTGGTCCTCGACGAAGTCGTCGTGATGCCGCTCTGCTTTCTCGGGTGGAAAACACTGCCGGCGCTGGCGCCGCCGTGGGTGGCGCTGCTCGCGGGCTTCGCGCTCTTCCGGCTCTTCGATATCCTGAAGCCCTTCGGCATCGCCCGGCTGCAGCATTTGCCCGGCGGCTGGGGCGTGGTGGCGGACGATTTCGCGGCGGCCTTGGCCGCCTGCGCGTGCTTGCACTCCGGATACTGGCTGTGGGCGCGGTTCGGGTGAGGGGTGAGGAGTTGAGAGTTGAGGGCTGAGAGTTGAGAGATCGAGCCGCCGGCGCCGCTGCGGCGCGAAAATCTGATGGTTTCGCTCTCAACGCTCAACTCTCAGCTCTCAACTGCAGCTCGCGCCTCACGGCAGCGGCGCGAGTTGCTCGGCGGGCACGCGCACGTGCAGGCCGCGCTGCAGCACGTCGACGGAGACGACGATGCCCTGCGGGTCGGCGGGGTTGTCGACGAAGCCCTCGAGGCCGTGGAGGGCGCCGCCGAGGATCTTGACGCGGCGGCCGCGGCGCAGGAGCGGCATGACGCCGAGTTCGAGGCCGGAAGCGACGATGCGTTTCACGTCCTCCATCTGGCGGAGGAAATTCGGCACGTCCTCGACCGGGATGGCGCGGGCGACGTTGTCCTGCTGGTAGATCCGCGGCTTCATTTCCGGGTCGACCTGGGCGAAGACGTAGCCCGGGAAGAGCGGTTTGGTGAAGCGCTTGGTGCCGTCGTGATAGCGCCGCACGCTGAGGATGAGCGGCAGGTAGTGCTCGATCCGCTCGGCCGCGAGGAGGGCGGCGAGTTTCTTTTCGCAGCGCGGGCGGGTGTGGCAGACGAACCAGGGGCGGTCGGCCATCGCGTCAGCGTTTCAGCAGGAAACGGATCGCGGCGTGGTAGCCTTCGAGCCCGAGGCCGGTGATGACGGCGAGGCAGGCGGGCGCGGTGAGCGAGACGTGGCGGAATTCCTCGCGCTTGTAGATGTTGGAAATGTGGACCTCGACGGTGGGCAGGTGGGCGCCGAGCAGGGCGTCGCGCAGGGCCACGCTGGTGTGGGTGAAGGCGCCGCCGTTGATCACGATGCCGTCGAACTTCGCGTCCGTGAGCGCGGCGATCTTGTCGATGAGCGCGCCCTCGTGGTTCGACTGGAAGCACTCGAGCTGGGCGACGGCGCCGAACTCGGCGCGCAGGGCGGCTTCGAGGTCGGCGAGCGTGGCGCGGCCGTAGATCTCCGGCTCGCGTTTGCCGAGGCGGTCGAGGTTTGGCCCGTTGAGGACGGCGATTTTCTTCATCGGTGGGTGGGCGGAGGAAACGCGAAAGGCGGCGGGGAAGCCAATCCCGTTTTCCGGAGGGGGCTGGGCAGCTTTCAGCGGTCGGCGGTCAGCTTTCGGCTTTGGTCAGAGGGGGTTGTCCGTGGCGATGAATTCCCAGGGCAGGCGGAACTTGCGGGCGAGCTCGGCGGCGAGGGCGCGGACGCCGTGGACCTCGGTCGCGTAATGCCCGCACAGGTACAGGTTGAGTTTTTCTTCCTGGGCGCGGTTGAACCACTCCTCGCGCAGCTCGCCGGTGACGAGCGTGTCGGCGCCGGCGGCCGCCAGTTCGGGAATCGCGCTGTTGCCCGAGCCGCTGCAGAAGGCGACGGCGCGCGGGTTGGCGGAGCCGTATTCGATCGCGATGACGCGGCCGTACTTCGCCTCGAGTCGGCGCCGAAGCGCGGCGCGCGGGGCGGCGTGGGCGGCAATCCAGCCGATGGGCGTGCCGTCGCGGACGAGGAAGGGCCGCGTCGGCTTCAGGCCGAGTTGGCGGGCGAGCAGGGCGTTGTTGCCGAGCTGCGGGTGGCCGTCGAGCGGCAGGTGGCTCGAGTAGAGCGCGCAGTTGCCGTGCACGAGGGTCGCGACGCGCGCGTAGGCCGGTCCGACGAGGGGGCGCGGCATGTCCCAGTAGAGACCGTGGTGGACGATCAGGAAGTCGATGCCCGCGGCGACGGCTTGGCGAAAGGGGACGACGCCGGCGTCGACCGCGGCGCCGATCTTGGTGACGTGGCCGTTGTTGCCGACCTGGAGGCCGTTCCAGGCGCCGGGGGCGTCCTTGTAGGCGGTGCGGCGCGTGCGGGTGTCGCAGTAGGCGACGAGGCGGTCGAGGGGGACGGACGTGGGCATGGGAACTGTGTAGCGGGCGGCGGGGGCGGTAGGCCAGTCCGCAGCGGCGGACTTTTCGCAGGGCGGGATTGCCGCGGGCGACGAAGGTGTGCAACGTCCGCGCCGAGCATGAGCGCCGTTTCCTCCTCCACGTCCGCGGCCGCCGGTCCGGCGGGCGAGATCCCGCCGGTCGATCTGATCGCGACGGCGGCCGAACAATTCCCGCGCCGGCCTTCGTGGGACGAATACTTCATGGCGACGGCGGTGCTGATGTCGACGCGGTCGAATTGCGAACGGCTGCACGTGGGCTGCGTGATCGTGACCGGCGGCGAGCGGAAGAACCGCCTCGTGGCCGCGGGCTACAACGGTTTTCTCCCCGGCACGCCGCACGTGTCGCGGGTGCGCGACGGGCACGAGCAGGCGACGGTGCACGCCGAGCAGAACGCCGTGGCCGATGCGGCGCGGCGCGGCAGTTCCGTCGAAGGCTGCGTCGCCTACGTGACGCATTACCCGTGCATCAACTGCGCGAAGATCCTCGCCGCCTCGGGCATCGCGGAGATCAAGTACCGGCTCGATTACTCGAACGACCCGCTCGTCGCGCCGCTCTTGGCGGACGCGGGCGTGAAGATCCTGAAACTCTGAGACCGGGGCCGCCGTTTCCGCCATGCACGAACGCAGTTCCGCTTCCAAAGATCCCGAGACGCTCGGCGGCTCTTTGCTGCTGGCGCACCCGGGAATGAAGGATCCGAATTTCCGGCGCAGCGTGGTTTTGATGTCGTTGCACAATGCCGAGGGCGCGATGGGCGTCGTGCTGAACCGGCCGCTCGGCAAACGGCTCGGCGAATTGAGCGGCGATTTTGCGCTGGGGCCTTTGGCCGGCGTGCCGTTGTTTGCCGGCGGGCCGGTGCAGACGGAGCAGGTGGTGCTGGCGGCGTGGCAGCAGCGGGACGACGGTTTCCGGCTGCACTTCGGCGTGGAGCCGGAGAAGGCGATCCAGCTGCTGGGCGAAGAAGGCACGCACGTGCGCGCGTTCATGGGCTATTCCGGCTGGTCCGCGGGGCAGTTGGAAAACGAGATGAAGCACCGCACGTGGATTGTGGCGGATGTGCCCGAGGACCTTTTGCTGCACCCGCAGGACGAAACGCTCTGGCGCACCGTGCTGGGGCGCGAGGGCGCGGAGTGGCGGTTGCTCGCGGGCGAGCCCGAGGATCCGGAGCGCAATTGACGCGACGGAATCGCGGCGCGGCGCGGCGATTGGCCGTACCCAGTCCCTCTGGGAGCTTGGTGGGAGCGCAAATCCGTCCGGCGGCGCACGGGCCGGGGCGCGACGGCGTCCGCCGAGCTTCGGCGGACCGATGTCGCGGCCGCCAACCTTCAATCACGATTCCGGCTCAGAAGGGCAGATAGCAGACGGTGTTGGAGAGCAAAATCATGATGAAGACGAGGCAGGTCGTCATCGGGCCCAAGTAGATCCGGCCGGTGAGGCGGAAGAAGGCGCGGTTGAAGATCGGCAGGACGAACATCATCGGCACGAGGCCGAAAAGCAGGTTCACGTAGAGCCAACTCTCGGTCCAGCGCACGGTGCCCGTGGCGGCGAAGGTGGCGTACTGCGCGCCGAGAATGAGCAGGAGCCCGAGCGAATTGCCGAGGCCGGCGACGAGCAGATTGCGGCCTTCGGGTTCGCCGACGAAGCGCATGCCGGCGTTCACGCGGAGCGAATTGGACAGGAAGAACACGAAGAAGAACGGCGCGTACATCGGCACGAGCCAGAGCAGTTCGGCCTGGGGGATGCGCGCGCCGAGGAACCCGAAGCGGTAATCCACGTGGAAAAGGGCGTAGACCACGGCGAGCAGCAGGTAGAACGAGGCGAAGAGCACAGCGGCGAGCACGGCGGTGCGGCCGAGTTCGCCGGCGCGGACGACGGCCGCGGGGGGCAGACCGGCGGCGGTGGAACCGGCGAGGCGGCGGCCGAGGAAGAAGAGCGCGAGGCCGACGAGGCCGTTGCCGAAGGCCCAGAGGACGACGGCGTTGTTCATGCGCTGCGGGAAGAACCACGTCGCCTCGCGGCCGGAGGCTTCGGCGAAGAGTTTCTGCGACAGCTCGGCGAGGGGGATGTAGGTGACGCAGGCGATCGCGGCGCCGGCGACGAAGAGCGTCCAGAAGACCGCGCGGGCGCGCCCGCGGGGCCGCGGCGCGGCCGGGGGTTCCGGCTGCGCGAGCGGCTGGAAATACGCGACGTGCGCGAGGAGAAGGCGGGCGAGCGGCACGAGGGCGACGAAGGCCGCGACGAAGGCGCAGAGCGAAAAGAACTCTTTCCAGTACCAGATCTGGTCCGCGGGCGGCAGGGTGTTTTCCAGGCCGAAGGCGCGTTGGAAAAACGCGATCTGGTGGGCGACGTCGCCGGGCGCGTAGGGCTGGAACGGATGCAGCATCGGGTCGTTGAAGACGACGCGCAGCGTGCGGGCGGCGGCGTCGCCGTGGTAGGTCCCGAGCGCGACCTCCGTGAGTTTGGCGCCGGCGGGCCGCGCGGAGTTGACGAAACGCAGGGCCTCCGGGGCGCGGCGGAGATCGCCGTGGCCGAGTTCGTTGCGGTAGGCGCCTTCGTCGTGGCGCGCGTAGCTGACGCCGGCGTTGGAGCGCACGTTGCGCAGGATGCGGTCGGTGAGCGTGAGGACGTAGCCGGAGACAAAGACCGAGTGCAGCTTGCTCGGGGTGCCGGCCTTGATCGCCTCGGCGCCGAATGTGGCGGCGGCCTGGAGGGCGGCGTTGCCGCCGGCGGAGTGGCCCGTGACGGCGAGGCGCGATTTGTCGACGTAGTTGAGATTGCCGGTGTTGGCGGCGTAGTCGACGACGGCGAAGGCGCCGTAGCCCTCGTTGGTGGCGGAGCGCGGGTTGAGGGAGGAACTGGACGAGCCCTGCGCGTAGGGATCGATGACGATCGCGACGATGCCGCGGCGGGCGAGTTCGATCGCGATGTTGGCGTGGGTTTCCTTGGAACGCTGGAAACCGGGCACGACGACGACGAGGGGCGCGGGATTTTCGGCGGTGGCGGAGCGGGGCCGGAAGAGATCGGCGCGGACCCACTGGCCGTTGTGGGTGGGCAACGTGATGCCGGTGAGGCGGACGCTGCCGCCGGCGTTCTGCACCCGGGCGGCAAGGAAGCTGCCGACGAAGATGACGGCGAGGCAGGCGGCGAGGAGGCGCCGGGCGGACCGCAGGGCGGCGGCGGGCGGCGGCGGGGCGGAGTCGGACATGGGTGGGACGCAGCCTGCGGGCAGGCGGCGGCCCCGGAAAACAAAATCGCCGCCCCGGGTGACGGGGCGGCGAGCGGCGCGGACTCCCGGCGGAGCCGGGAGCGGCGGCAGGGTCAGAGATCGAACGACGCCGAAGCGATGAACTGCCGCGGATCGACGATGCGGTACGTCGAGGCGCGGCCGTCGAAGAAGGCGCCGGTCTTCTGCAACCGGCCGCCGTCCTCCTGGACGTTTCGGACGTTGAGCTGGAAGTTGGCCCGGACCTTGTCGGCGAACAGCTTCGTGCGGTAGCTGACGAACACGTCGACGTTGGCCTCGGCGGGGGAGTAGATCGGCCGGCTCGGATCGAGCTGCAGGATGCGGTTGGCCGGGAGGGTGAGGTCCAAGCCCGGCGTGTAGCCTTTGCCGTAGAAACCGATCGCGCCCTTGCTCGCCCAGCGGAGCGAGCCGCCCACGGTCATGTTTTTGAGCACCCGGTTTTCGGAGAAGAGCCCGGCGAGGTTGTAGCGGGTGTTGAACTTGGCGGAGTATTCGCGGATCTGCGGGCGGGGGCGGCCGATCTGCGCGCGGAACACGGCCATCGGCGCGTCGACGTTCGCGGCGTAGTTCAACGCGGGCGACTGGGTGCCGTTGTAGCCGGAGAGGGTGCTGAAGGGCGTGCCCAGCATGTTCCACCAGAGCACGTGGCCGGTGGTGCCGGTGGGGAGGGGCGTCGCGGGCAGGGCCGGGAGCGGCGACGTCACGCCGCCGATGGTCTGCGTGGTGTTGGTGTAGCGCGGGTCCTCGAGCGTGGTCCACACGGGCATGCGCGCGGCGACGTAGTCGTCGACGGCGGAGCCGGCGCGGACGGTGATGGCCTGCGTCTTGGTGACGGACGCGCTGATGGTCCAATGGCGGGTGGGGTTGAGGTTGATCTCGAGTTCGTGGCCTTTCGATTCCGCGTCCTGCACGGCGGCGTAGGTGTTGTTGGCGGCGATGGCGGCCAGGCCGTTGTACTGCTCGAGCGGCATTTTGATGGCGGCGGCGATCTGCGCGTTGGTGGCGGTGCCGCCCTGGGCGACCCCGCTGAGCCAGGCGGTGGCCTGGGTCCGCAGGTTGTAGGAATCGTTCGCGATAAAGCCTTCGTACCGCAAAATGCGCTGGGCCATCGTGCTGATGTCGCCGTTGCGGAGGTCGTTCTGCTGGGTGACGAAGTTGGTGTAGCGGACGGAGAGCCGGCCATCGAGCATGGTCATCCAGAAACCGAGATCCTTGCTGGTGCCGCTCTGGTTGGGCAGCTGGCGGAGGAACAGATCGTAGGCCGGGCCCTGGGCGATGAAGTTGTCCGACTTGTTGTAGGTCAGGCTGAGGCTGGTGACGGCCTCGGCGAGGAACTTGCGGATCCCGGTGCCCTGGGCGACGGCCGACTGGAGGAAGCCCAGATCGCGCAGCGGGCGGACGACCAGCGACGCGGTCTTGGTTTTGCCCTCGGCGGGACGCCAGGGGCCGACCCATTGTTTGGAGGGGCCGAAGTCGTAATCGCGGAGATCCGCGGTCATCGTGGCGAGCGGGGCATTGCGGTCGTACACCTTGTCCTGGCGCAGGCCGAAGGTGCCGACCACGCGGCCGCCGAGGAAGGTGCTCTGGATCACGCCGCCGGGCGTCTTGACGATTTCGTTGAGGTTGTTGAGTCCGCCGCCCTGTCCCGGCGTGAAGCCGACGGCCGAGACGTCGCGGATCATGGCGCCGGCCGACGGACCCCAGACGTAGGGAACGCTGGCGCCCTCCGGGAAGAGGCTCGGGGCGTATTCGATGCCTCCGCCGACAGTGTTGCCGACGTAGTACTGCTCGTTGAGGCGGCTGAAGTTGCTGGGGGCGATGGCGGTGCCGTTGATCAGATAACGGGGATCGGTGTTGGTGACCGTCTGGAGCGCGAGCAGCGTATTGGCGTATTTCTGCTGCCAGGCCTTGTCCTTGGCCAGCGCGGTGTGCCGGTAGGTCCAGGTGTAGTTTTTCTGATCTTTGTATTCATAGTAACCGAGGAGCTGCTGGGTGCCGAGCCACTTGCTCCAGCCCCGGTCGCGGGAGAAATCGATCCGGTAGACCGTCTGGGTGCGGTAGGTATCCCACAGCTGGGGCTTGTCGCGCAGGAAAGGCTCGCTGCTCCGCAGGTAGGGGCGGCCGAAATAGGGGTTGGGAGTGCCGTCCAGATAGACCCGATTCACATCGACCTGCAGCTGGCCGACATTGCTGTTTACGCTCGCGGGACCCATGGGCTGGTTCTCCAAGCGCTTGGCGTCCTCGCGCATGAAGGTGAACTGCGCCGCGAGGGTCTGCTTGGCGGTGTTGAGGACGATCTGGTCGAGCTGGACCATGTAGGTGTTGTTGTCGTCCCAGGCCTTGCCGTTGCCCGCCAGGTTGATGCGGGTCCAGTCGTAGATGGAGCGGTCGTTGATCGGCCGGGTCACGGAGTTGTAGAGCGGCTGCTGCACGGCGGTGTACGTCTCCGACGGACCCGTGGTGAGAAGGCCGATACCCGCGGCGGCGGCACCGTACGGATCGCTGGTGGCCAGGGCGCCGGAGGTGTAGCGGGGCATGGCCCAGTAGAGCGGCTGGCCGGGCGCGCCGATCTGGAACGGTGAGCGGCTCTCGGCGCCGCCGGTGATGAAGGCCAGCGGCGCCGCCGTGTAGGGCACGGTGGAGCCGAGGACGTTGCCGTTGCCGTAGACCTGGCCGTTGGCGAGGGTGACGAGGCCGGTGACGGCGTTCCAGCCGGGCCGGCCGGCCCGGGTCCAATCGGTGAAGTAATCGCGCGGGGTGGTGAAGTTCGGGCGGACGGACGCGTTCCGGTAGTTGTACCACGAGAGGGCGATCGTGGTGTTCTTGAAGGGCCGCACCTTGAACTGCGCGCTGAGCCGGCGGGCATCCTCGCCGGACGGTTTGCGGACAAACCCCGTGTGCTGGTTGGCGTAGCTCGCGCGGAAGGCCAGCTTGTCGGAGAGCTTGCGGTTCACGTCGAACGAGACGCGCCAGCCCTCGTAGCTGTCGGCCCGCATTTCCGCGCGGGTGAAGTTCCGGCTGAGGTTCGCGGTGGCCGGCGTCTGGTTGACGGTGCCGGAGGCGTTGCCGAGGCCGAAGATGTTGGCGTTGGGGCCGCGGCTGAGCTCGAGGGAATCCATCCAGAGCGGGTCGACGGGCACGCGTCCCGTCGTCTGGATGTTGTTGAACGCGATGTTGGCGTTGCCGATGCCGCGGACGCGGTTGGCGTTGTTCGGATTGAGGCTGACGTTGTCGACGACGGCGCCGGTGCGGTCGGTGACGAACTCGGAGTAGGAGTTGATGCCCTCGGTGCTCGCCATGTGGTCGAACACGTCGTTGATATCGAGCATCGCGAAGTCCGCCATTTGCTCCTTCGTCATCACCGTGATCGACTGGCCGAGGTCCTCGATCTTCGAGTTCAGGCGCGTGCCCGACATCGTGTTCGATTGGAAATAGCCCTTGTTGTCGGCGACGACCTCGAAGGGCGAGAGCGCAACGATTCCTTCGCCGGTGGCGGCGGAGACGGGCGGCGCGGCGGGCGCGGGTTTGATGTCCCGCGTGTCGGCTTCCAGACGGGCGATCTCGTCGGGATCGAGCCGGCCGTTGCGGTTGGCGTCGTAGCGGGCGAGGGTCGCCGGATCGACGGCGGGGGCCGGCAGCGATTGCGCGCGGGCGAGACCGGGGCCGGCGAGCGCGAGCGCGGCCGGGGCGCCGAGTCGGGCGAGCAGACGGAGGGTGGAGGACGGAGTCAGGGTCATGGTGTCAGGCAGGGGGTGGATCGCAGAAAACGGGAACGCCGGCGCTGGCGAGGCGCGCGGTCGGGGGCGGCGGGACCGCCGGGACATTCGGGCGCGCGGCGCTAGCGGCCGGCGCGGGGCAGGGACGGGGAGGGGTATCGCTTCACGGTTCGGGGTGTCCGAGGGAGGATGCGGGGCGGGGAATGGCCTCCCAGCTTCGCTGTGCGCTCATTGTTGACTGAAATCCGGCCGTCCGCGGTCCGATTGCGCCCGGGCCGGCCCGGGCGGCGGCCGGCGGGAAGGGCTCAGCTCCGCGGCGGCAGCGTGGTCCCGTCGCGCCATTCGCCCCGGAGCAGCACCTCGCTCGGGTGCGCCGGCACGCCGGTTTCGTGGCGGTGGAGGAGGCCGACGAGGAGTTCGACGCCGAGGGCGCCGAGCTGGGCCGGGTCGTGGTAGACGCCGGCGAAGCCGAGTTCGGGGTGGTCCGCGGCGAGGTCGATCAGGCCGACATCGCGCGGGACGCGCCGGCCGAGGCGTTTGAGCCAGCCGACGACCGGACGCGCGTGGGTGGCGAGGAGAGCGTCGGGCCGCGTTGCCTCGAACCAGGTCCGGAACGCGGCTTCGTCGGCGGGGATGGCCGGGCAGGCGGGGACGCGTTCGGCGGCGGGCAGGTGCTGCTGGTGGGCGAGGAAGGCGCCGAGCCACCTATTGCCGACGCGGGGACTGTCGTTGGCTTCGGTGAAGACGAAGCCGACGCGCCGGTAGCCGCGCTCGCGGCAGCGCAGCAGGCCCTGGACCGCGGCGTCGAAGTGGTTTTCCGTGATCTGGTGCAGGGCGGGCGAGCGCAACGTGAGCCCGAGGGCGACACAGGAAAAACGTTCCCAGGCGAGGTCCAGCGCGCTCTGGCCGGGCGGCAGGCGGCCGACGAGAAGGCCGTTGATGCCGCGGGCGGAGAGAATGTCGCAGAAGCGGCCCGGCGCCATGCCAGGTTCGGCGAGCCAGAAGTGTTCCACGGTGTAGCCGAAATCGCGGGCGCGGGCGACTGCGCCGGGAAAGAAGTTGGGGCGGTCGTGGTGGGGCGGCCGCCAGCCGAAGCGCGTGGGGTAGTTCGTGACGTACGCGAGGGTGACGTGTTTCACGGCGCGCCCGCTGCGCCGCGACTGCATGAGGGCGGAAACGAGCGGGTTGATGCGGTAGCCGAGTTTCTCCGCGACCGCTTTCACGCGGGCGCGCGTGGCCGCGGGAATGCGCGGATGGTCGCGGAGCGCGAGGGAAACGGTGGTGCGGTGGACGCCGGCGCGATCCGCGACGTCCTGCAGGGTGGCTTTGGCCGGCACGGCGCCGAGTCACCGGCGGAAGCGCCGGGCAGTCGAGCCGTTTTGCAGGCGCGACAGGCGGATCGCGGCGCGCGGCCGGCGCCGTAGTTTTCCCTTGCCGTTGACTTTCGCTGCGCCCTAGTAACGTCCCTCCTGTCGGCTCCGGAGCGATTCCGGAAACGGCAGCCAGCAAGGCGCGGTAGCCAAGTGGTAAGGCCGAGGTCTGCAAAACCTCTATGCGCCGGTTCAATTCCGGCCCGCGCCTCCAATTTCCAATGTTCCCGTCCGGATTCCCGCGGGAGCCGGGAGCGGAAATCCGAAGGGGTTCAGGCCGACTCAGACCGTTGCCGGCACGATGTAGGGGGCGCGGTAGGCGCGGGTGAGCAGGGCGTCGGCGTCGCGGTCGTTGATGAACTTCTCGGTCGCGCCGTCGAAGCGGAGCGAGCGGCCGACGCGGTAGGAGATGTTGGCGAGGTGCGGGAGCGACGTGGACAAATGGCCCTCGAGGATGTCGGCGCGGAGGTCCGCGTCTTTGCCGGAGCGGATGGCGTCGAGGAAATTGGCCCAGTGCTCGCCCTTCCAGCCGGGCTCGCCGTCTTTCGAGCCGGCGATCGGTTCCTTGCCGCGGCGGCGGAACGCTTTCCAGGTGCTGCCCCCGAGTTCGAGCCAGCCTTCGGAGCCGAAGAACAGGTTGCCGACTTCCTGGCCGCGGCTGCCTTCGTGGTTGGTGTAGCGGCCGCGCGCTTCGAACTCGATCATCGTGCCATCGGCGTAGGTGAAGGCCGCGGTCTGCGTGTTGGGCGTTTCCTGCGTGGTGCGGTCGTGACCGTAGGTCTCGACGCCGCCGTAGACGCGCGTGCCCGGCGTGGGCGGGCCGTCGTCGCGGCGGAAACCGAAGAGACCGCCCGCGGAATAGACGGCGACCGGGTGTTCGTTCTTCGCCATGCCCCAGCGCGCGAGGTCGAGCTGGTGCGGGCCGGTGTTGCCGGTGTCGCCGTTGCCGGTGTCCCAGTACCAATGCCAGTTGTAGTGGCCGCGCTTCTCGTTGTACGGGCGCGCGGGCGCGGGCCCGAGCCATTGGTCGTAGTGGAGGCCGGCGGGCGCGGGACCGTCGGGGGATTGGCCGTAGGAATCGCGGGCCTTGAAGCAAAGGGCGCGCGCGAGGAAGAGCTCGCCGATGCCGCCGGAACGGAGAAACGCCATCGCCTCGTTTACGCCGCGGGAGGAGCGGTTGTTGAGGCCGACCTGCACGCGGCGGCCGTATTTGCGCGCGGCTTCGACCATCTTGCGGCCTTCCCAGATGTTGTGGGAGGCGGGTTTCTCGACGTACACGTGCTTGCCCGCCTGGCAGGCCCAGATCGTGGCGAGCGCGTGCCAGTGGTTCGGGATCGCGAGGAAGACGGCGTCGATCGCCTTGTCTTCGTACACCCGCCGCAGGTCCCACGCCGTCGCGGGCGCGGCGCCGGTCTTGTCGGCGACGAGCTTAACGGCCGCGGCGAAGAGGTTCTCGTCGGTGTCGCAGACGGTGGCGACGCGGACGTTGTGGCTGTCCTTCAGGCCGCAGAGGGCGTTGAGGTGCACCGTACCTTGATTGCGGATACCGATGACGGCGACGTTGAGCCGGGAGTTGGCGCCGGCGACGGCGGCGCGGGACTTGGCGCTGAAGGCGAGGCCGCCGAGGGCGAGGCCGCCGAGGGCGAGGCCGGCGGCGCCGGCGGTGGACTGGCGGAGGAAGGTGCGGCGCGGGGTAGAATTCATGGCGGGGAAGAACGGAAGCGGAGAAGGGAAAGACGGGGCTCAGCCGGAGTCATGCAGTTGAGAGAGCTTGGCTGAGAGTTGAGAGCGGAACCGTGCAGTTCGTCCGGTTGCCGGCTCCGGTTGCGATTTCTGTGGCTCGGCGGTTCGATCTCTCAACCCTCAACCCTCAACCCTCAACTCTCAACGGCTTGATTCCGCTCAGAGCAAACCCTGGTAGGCGAGCCAGAGGCTGCGGAAGTATTTCATCACGCGGACGGGATCGGTGCTTTCGGGGATTTCGGCGAAGGCGAAGCCGGTGAACTTGATCTCGTTGAGGCGCGTGAAGAGCCGGCGGAACGGATAGTCTTCGAGATAAATGTCGCGGAGGTGCACGGTGAACATGCGGTGCTTCAGCAAATCGAAGTTGGCATCGAAGCCGCCGTCCTCGAGGTCGGTCGGATTTGAATTCCAGCAAATGCCGACGTTGGGATGGTCGGCTACATCCATGATGCGGCGGCAACGCGGCCCGCGCGAGGTCTCGCTGCCGTGGACCTCGAGCCGGATCTGCTGGCCGAGGCCGGCGCCGAACTGGCCGACTTCGCGGAGCGAAAGCCCGATTTGCTCGAGGGTTTTCTCCTCGGGCACGCCCTTGGGCAGGCCGTTGGGGCGGACCTTGACGCCGGTGGCGCCGACGTCGTGGGCGAGTTGGAGATAGGCCTTCGTCGCCTCGATGTCCTGGCGGAGCTTGGCTTGGTCGGGCGTGTGGTAGTCGTAGGCGCTGCCGAGCGAGGCGAGTTGCACGGGCGAATCGGCGAAGCGTTTCTTCACTTCGGCGCGTTCGGCTTTGCTCAGGGCAACTTCGACGCCGTGGCGGTGCGTGGTGCGCAGTTCGACGCCCTCGAATTTCGCTTCGGTGCAATTTTTGATGATCGTGGCGACGTCCCAGTCCTTGCCGAGATTGTAGGTCACCATGCCGAGCCGGTGGAGCGGTTTGCCGGTGACGAAGGACGGCGCGGGAGCGGCGGCCTTCTTCGCGGCCTTGGCGGGTGCGGATTCGGCGGCGCGGGCGGTGCCGGCAAGGCCGAGGGCGGCGAGTGCGCCGAGGCCGAGGGTGGAGTCGTGGAGGAAGCGGCGACGGGTGGTCGGCATAGGGGGAAGCAGGTCGGGGTTGGACGGACGGGGAGACCGGGCGGGCAGGGGAAGCGCCGCCGGGACACAGTTGCGGATTTCCAAGGCGGGGCGCGAGCCGATACCCGCGGCGGGGGCGAAATGCAGCGGAGCTCATCGGTCCCATCGGAAAACGCGCTGCGTTTCCCGGATGGACGCGGGCCCGCGCGCGGCCAAAGGTCGGCGGCGCCCCGGTTCCTACCACCGACTTCGTTTCCGATTTCCCCATGTGCCTGCGCCGCGGATTCGCCGCTTTGCCATTGTTTTTCTCGCTGGCGATTTCCGGATCCGCCGGGCGCGCAGCCGACGCCGCGGCGCCGGACGCCGTGTTCCTCGGCGGCAAGGTCGTGACGGTCGACGCCGATTTCCGCGTGCAGGAAGCGTTGGCGGTGCGGGACGGGAAGATCGTCGCCGTCGGCCGCACGGCGGAGATCCGCGCGTTGGCCCAGGCGGGGCGCACGGCGGTGCACGACCTCGGCGGGCGCACGGTGCTGCCGGGGCTGATCGATTCGCACGTGCATGCACCGGCGGCGGCGGTGTTCGAGTTCGACCACGAGATTCCGGCGATGGAGACGGTCCGCGACGTGCTCGACTACATCGCGGCGCGCACGCGGGTCGTGCCCGAGGGCGAATGGATCCAGACGCAGCAGGTGTTCATCACGCGCCTGCGCGAGGCGCGCTATCCGACGCGGGCGGAGCTCGACGCCGTCGCACCGCGCCACCCCGTGAATTTCCGCACCGGTCCGGACAACATGCTCAACACGCTCGGGTTGAAGAAATGCGGCTTCGACCGTGCGTGGAAGGTGACCGACGGCGGCCCGGGCTATTTGGAAAAAGATGCGGCCGGCGAGCCGAACGGGCTGGCCCGCGGGCTGGGGCGGTTCATCCCCGGTCCCAAATTGCGCAAAACGACCCCTGCGGACCACGAGGCGCGTTTGCGGGCGTTGCTGCTCGATTACAACCGGAGCGGTTTCACGGCGGTGTGCGACCGGGGCGCGACGCCGGAGTCGATGCGTTACTACGGTAACCTGCGCGAACGCGGCGAACTCACGGTGCGCGTGTCGCTGTCGCAGACGTTTCCCACCGTGGGTTCGATGGAATCGATTCTCGGAGCGATCGACCGGATCGCGGCGAGTCCGCTGCGCCGGCCCGATCCCTGGCTGCACCTGATCGGCACCAAGATCTGGCTCGACGGCGGGATGCTGACCGGCAGTTCGTACATGTTGCAGCCGTGGGGGCGCAACGAGGCCTTCGGCATCCGCGACGACGCGTACCGCGGCGTGCTCAACGTCCCGCCCGATCGCCTGCGCGCGATGGTGCGCCGCGTCGCCGGACACGGCTTGCAATTCACGGCCCACGCCGTCGGCGACGCCGCCGGCACCGAGTTGCTCGACGCGTACGAGGAAGTGGACCGCGAGGTCCCGTTGCGCGGGCTGCGCATGGGCGTCACGCATTCGAATTTCATGACGCCCGAGTTGATTGCGCGCACGGCGAAGCTCGGCGTCGCGCTCGATATCCAGCCGATCTGGCTCTACCTCGATGCGCGCTCCCTGCTCGGGCAATTCGGCTACGACCGGCTGCGGTATTTCCAGCCTTTGAAGAGCATCCTCGCCGCCGGCGGCAAGGCGGGCGGCGGCTCGGACCACATGCTGAAGATCGGCGACCTGCGCGCGATCAACCCGTACAATCCGTTTCTCGCAATGTGGACCACGGTCACGCGCCGCGCGAAGTGGCACGACGGGCAGGTCCATCCCGAGGAGGCGCTCACGCGGCGCGAGGCCCTCGAGTTCTACACGCGCAACAACGCGTGGGTGATCTTCCGCGAAAAGGAGATCGGCTCGTTGGAACCGGGGAAACAGGCCGACTTCATCGTGGTCGACCGCGACGTGCTCGCGTGCCCGATCGACGACCTGCGGGAAACGCAGGTGTTGGCGACGTGGGTCGGTGGGCGCGAAGTGTACCGGCGCGATTCGCGCTAAACCTCCGCGCGTGCGCCGCGCGGCGGTGTGAAATCGTCGGCTCGACGTGTGCGGTCCGGCCTTTCCTCCGGCCGCATTCGCGCTTGGGATCCCACCGCAGCGTGCGCCCCGGCTGCCGTCCCCAACCCCGATCCCTTCCTTTCGTGATCTCCGTCTGTTTCCGGCTGCTGCTCGTCGGTGTCCTCGCCGGCCCGGCATTCGCGCGCGCCGCCGCGGCGCCGCGGCCCAACGTCGTGATCATTTTGGCCGACGACCTCGGCCGGGCCGATCTCGGCTACGCCGGCAGCGACATCCGCACGCCGAACCTCGACCGGCTGGCGGCGACGGGCGTGCGGCTCGATCGGTTCTACGCGTGCCCGGTTTGCTCGCCGACGCGCGCGGGGCTGATGACCGGACGCTGGCCGATCCGCTATGGTTTGATGCGCACGGTGATTCCGCCGTGGTCTGCGTTCGGCCTGCCGGCGGAGGAGCGCACGTTGGCGGAGTGGCTGGCGCCGGCCGGCTATGCGCGCCGCGGCATCTTCGGGAAATGGCATCTTGGGCACGCGCGCCGCGCGATGCTGCCGCCGCAACGCGGGTTCACGCACTTCTACGGGCACTACAACGGCGCGATCGACTACTTCACGCATGCGCGCGAGGGCGAGACCGACTGGCACCGGAACAACGAGACGGTGAAGGAAGAAGGCTACGCGACGGACCTGCTGGCGCGCGAGGCGGTGCGGTTTGTCCAAGAGTCGCCGGCGGGCACGCCGTACCTCCTCTATCTTCCTTTCAATGCGCCGCACTCGCCGTATCAGGCCAAACCGGACGACCTCGCCCGCTACCCGCAACGGCAGGGCAACCGCCGGATCTACGCCGCGATGATCGACGCGATGGACCAGGCGATCGGCCGCGTGCTCGATGCGATCGCCGCGCGGCCGGATGCCGACAACACGCTCGTCCTCTTCCTCAGCGACAACGGCGGGCACCTGCCGGTCGCTTCGAACCGCCCTTGGCGCGACGGCAAATTCTCCGTTTACGAAGGCGGCATCCGCGTTGCCGCGCTGGCGCGTTGGCCGGCCGGCGGGCTTGCGGGCGGGCGCGTTTGCGCGGAGCCGATGGGCTACATCGACGTGGTGCCCACGGTGCTCGGCGTGGCCGGCGTGACGCCGGCGGCGTCCGCGCGGCCCCTCGACGGCCGCGATGTGCTCGCGGCGATGCAGGGCAGGGAACCGGCGCCGGTGCGGCCTTGGTTTTCGTATTTCGCGCCGGGTGACACGGAGTGCGCGGCGGTGGCCTTGGGAAATTGGAAATTGGTGCTGACGGGCGGGGCCGTGCTCGCCGCGACGCCGGACGCGGCGTCGAAAGTCGAACTCTTCGACCTCGGCGCGGATCCCGCGGAGGCACGCAATCTGGCGGCGACGGAACCGGACCGCGTCGCGGAACTGCGCGCCCTGCTCGCCGACTTCGGCCGCCTGCAGCAGGCCGGCGTCACGGCCTACGCCGAGGGCCGCCGCGGTTTCAAGGCGCCCAAAGATTGGGTGATCCGCGAGTGAGCCCGGTGCCGTGAATTCCGGTTTCACCATGCTCCGATCTCTCAATTTCCCGCTTTTCCGATCTCCCATGCGAATTCCGTTTTTCCAATTTCTGGCTGCGGTCTTGGTGGCGGCGGCGTTGCCGGCGGTGCGGGCGGCCGACGCGCCGCGGCCGAACATCATCTTCATTTTGGCGGACGACCTTGGGCCCGGCGACCTTGGTTGCTACGGCGGCACCCAGGTGCCAACGCCGCGGCTCGACCGGATGGCCGCGGAGGGCACGCGGTTCATGCAGTACTATGCCGCCGCGCCGATCTGTTCGCCGTCGCGCGCGGGGCTGATCACGGGCCGCCAGCCGGCGCGCGCGAACCTCAGCAGTTTCCTCCAGACGAAGAAGGGCAACGCGGCCTGCGAGCAGGTGGACTTCCTCGATCCGGCGGCGCCGTCGCTGCCGCGGCTGCTGCGCGCCGCGGGCTATGCCACGGCGCATTTCGGCAAATGGCATTTGGGCGGCGGCCGCGATGTCACCGAGGCCCCGAAGTTCGCGGCCTACGGCTACGACGAACACGCCGGTACCTATGAGAGCCCGGAGCCGCACCCCGACATCACGGCCACGCCGTGGATCTGGTCGATGCAGGACAAGGTGAAACGCTGGGAACGCACGGCGTTCTTTATCGACCGCACGCTGGATTTTCTCGACCGCCACCGCGACCGGCCGGCCTTCGTCAATCTCTGGCTCGACGACGTACATACACCGTGGGTGCCGGACGAAGTGTCCGACCGCAAAGACCTGCCGAAGAACTTCCGGCCCGTGATGGCCGAGACGGACCGGCAGATCGGCCGGCTGCTCGACGAGCTGCGTCGCCGCAAACTCGATACGAACACCCTCGTGATCTTCACCAGCGACAACGGCGCGCTGCCGACCTTCGACGGGTCGCGTTCCGCCGGCTTGCGCGGGAGCAAACTCACGCTCTACGAGGGCGGGATCCGCATGCCGTTCATCGCGCATTGGCCGGGCCGCGTGCCGGCGGGGCGCGTCGACGAGACCTCCGTGCTCACGGCGTGGGACGTGTTGCCCACGCTCGCGGCGCTGGGCGGGGCGGCGTTGCCGGCGGGGACGGTGTTCGACGGGGCGGACGTGGGGGCGGTGCTGCGGGGTGCGGCGGCGCCGGTGCGGCCGCCGTTGTTTTGGGAGTACGGGCGGAACACCACCGCCTTCAAGTATCCCGCCGCCGGCCGCAGTCCGAACCTCGCGATGCGCAACGGCCCGTGGAAGCTGCTCGTCTATGCCGACGGCTCCGGCGCGGAGCTCTACGACGTCGTCGCCGACCGCGCCGAAAGCCGCAACCTGGCCGCGGCGGAACCGGAGCGCGTGCGGGCGATGACCGAAGCCGTGTTGGCTTGGCGCGCGACGTGGTCGAGGAAGCCATGAAGAGCTCACAGCGGTCAGCGGTCAGCAGTCAGCCTCGAGCAGATCGCCCAATGCTGATAGCTGAGCGCTGACAGCTGAACACTGCGTCCCTCACCGATTGCCCGGAGTGAATCCCGTTTTCCCAATCCCGTGCTTCCAATCCCGATTTTCCAATCCCTTCTAACCATGAAACTGATCCGTTGCTTTGTCCTGCTGGTTGCGTGCGCGGTGGCAGCTTCGCTGCGTGCGGCGGACCGGCCGCACCTCGTGGTCTTCATTTCCGACGACCATACGCGGCTTGATTCCACGGTGTACGGATCGCGCGACATTCGGACGCCGAATATGGACCGCGTGGCGGCGGCGGGGCTGACTTTCGACCGGGCCTTTGTCGCGTCGCCGAGTTGCGCGCCGAGCCGGGCCGCGTTGCTCACCGGGTTGATGCCGGCGCGCAACGGCGCGGAAGCCAACCACAGCAAGCCGCGCGCGGAGCTGAAAAAGTTGCCGGCTTACCTGCAGGAACTGGGCTACGAGGTCGTTTCCTTCGGCAAGGTTTCCCACTACCGGCACACGGCGGATTACGGTTTCGATTTCGGGGCGCACGACACCTTCCATGATGCCGAGGCGATTCCGGCGGCGCTGAAGTGGCTGCGCGAACGCAAAGGCAACCGCCCGCTCTGCCTCTTCGTCGGGACGAATTGGCCGCATGTGCCGTGGCCGCTGACCGGCGAGGGGTACAAGCCGGCGGACGTGATCTTGCCGCCGGGGCACGTCGATACGCCGGTGACGCGCGAGGCGCGGGCGCGCTACTATGCGGCGGTCGCGCGCATGGACCAGGACCTCGGCGCCGTGTACGACGCGGCCAACGCCGTGCTCGGAACCAACCTGGTGTTCCTCGCCACGGCCGACCACGGCGCGCAGTGGCCGATGAGCAAATGGAGTTGTTACGACGCCGGGATCCGGACGCCGCTGCTTGCCGTGTGGCCCGGCAAAATTCGCCCGGGCCAACGCACCGACGCGATGGTCAGCTGGGTGGATATTTTGCCGACGCTGGTCGAGTTGGGCGGCGGCAAGCCGGCGCCGGAGCTCGACGGGCGGTCGTTCGCGGCGGTGCTGACGGAGCCGGCGCGGGCCCACCGCGACCGCATCTTCACCACGCACAGCAGCGACGGGCAGATGAACATCTATCCGATCCGCAGCGTGCGGACGACGGACTTCAAATACATCCGCAATCTGCATCCCGAATTCTATTTCTCCACGCACGTCGATCTGGCGCAGCCGGTGGACGGCGCGCTGTACTATGCGAGCTGGCGCGAGGCGGCGAAGACGGATCCGGCGGCCGCGGCCATCGTGGCGCGCTACCACATCCGTCCGGCCGAGGAACTCTACGACCTGCGGAGCGATCCGCACGAGCAGAAGAACCTCGCCGCCGATCCGGCCCAGGCCGCGCGGTTGGCGGCGCTGCGCGGCGAACTCGACGCGTGGATGCGGGCGCAGGGCGATGCGGGCAAGGTTTTCGGCAAGCCGCGCCTGCTCACCGATCCCGACCGGGACAAGCCGCCGGCGAAGGCCGCGGCGAAGAAGAAGCAGTAACGCGGCGGGGCCGCCGCGATAGGATTGCGCCCGGGCCGGGGGCGCGGCTTGGCTGGGGCATCATGCGTTTACCCCTCGGTGTGCGGACGTGGTGGCTTGGGCTTTGGGCGGCGGTTGCGTTGCCGGCGGCAGAGCCGGTTTACGACGTCGTGGTCTACGGCGGCAACGCCGCCGGCGTGATCACCGCGGTGCAGGTCGCGCGCCTGGGCGGTTCGGTGGTGCTGCTCGAGCCCGGTCCGGCTTTGGGCGGGCTCACGGCGGGCGGCCTCGGGGCGACGGATGTCGGCGATCCGCGCGCGGTGGGCGGGCTGGCGCACGAATTCTACCGCCTGATCCACGAGCACTATCAGCGGCCGGAAAACTGGCGGCGCGAAACCCGGGCCGCGTACGTGCCGCGGCATCCGTTGGCGGTGTCGGATGCGCTGGGCCTGCATTGGTTTTTCGAACCGCACGTCGCGACGAAGGTGCTGGGCGACCTGCTCGCCGCGGCCAAGGTGCCCGTGCACCTCGGGGCGAGGCTCGACCGGGCGAAGGGCGTCCGGAAAACGGATACGAAAATCGAAGCCATCTCGTTGCGCGACGGCCGCAATTTCCGGGGCAAGGTGTTCATCGATGTCACCTACGAAGGTGATCTCATGGCGGCGGCGGGCGTGGGTTACCGGATCGGCCGCGAGGCGAACCGCGAATTCGGCGAAACGCTCAACGGGATCCGTTTTCTCGCCCCCGAGCGCACGGCCGGGATCTCGCCCTTTGTCCGGGCCGGCGAGCCCGCGAGCGGCCTGCTGCCGAATGTCGCCCCGCGCGCCCCGGGGGCGGAAGGCGAGGCCGACGGGGCCATCCAGGCCTACAACTTCCGCCTCTGTCTCACGGACCGGCCGGACAACCGCGTGCCGATCGAGCGGCCGGCGACGTACAATCCGCTCAACTACGAATTGCTCCTGCGGTCCCTCCGCGGCGAGGCGGCGCAGCCCGGGCCGCAGCTCTTCGCGCTGACGCCGATGCCGAACCGCAAGACGGACACGAACAACCGCGGCCTGTTTTCCACCGACTATGTGGGCCGCAGCACCGGCTGGGCGGAGGCCTCGGACGAGGAGCGCGCGCAGCTGTGGCAGGAGCACAAGGATTACACCGCGGGTCTGCTCTGGTTTCTGGCGCACGATCCGCGCGTGCCGGCGGCGACGCGCCGCGAGACGGCGCGCTGGGGTTTGGCGCGGGACGAATTTGCCGCGACGGGGCATTGGCCGTTCCAGCTTTACGTGCGCGAGGCGCGCCGGATGCGCGGCGAGTACACGGTGACGGAACACGACAGCCGGCGGAAAACAACGGTACCCGATCCCGTGGCGCTCGCGTCGTACGCGTTGGATTCGCATGTCGTGGGATTCTTCGCCGACGCCGAGGGCCGTTTGCGGATCGAGGGGACATTTTTCGAAAACATCCGCGCGTTCCCGATCAGTTACCGCGCGCTGCTGCCGCACCGCGCCGAATGCACCAATCTCCTTGTGCCGGTTTGCCTGTCGGCGACGCATGCGGCCTACGGTTCGGTGCGGATGGAGCCGGTGTTCATGATGCTGGGGCAATCGGCGGCGACTGCCGCAATGCTCGCGTTGCAGCGCGGGGTCGCGTTGCACAATTTGCCGTATGCGGAGTTGGAAAAACGGCTGCGCTCCGACGGCCAAGTGCTCGCGCTCGGGCCGCGTGGGACGGAGGGCGGGCGCGCGCGGGGTCCGGCGTCGCCGGCGGCGGTGGCCGCGGTGGCGAAGCTGCAGGCGGCCGATTTTCTCGCGGCGGCGGACGCGTCGACGAACTTCTGGCAAAACGCGGCGCGCCCCGGGGCGAGTTGCGAAGCGGAGCGCGTGACCGCGCTGGTGGTGGCGGCGGCGCAGCGGTTCGATCGCGAGGTGAGCGGACCTGCGGCGGCGCTCGGCGTGCTCTCGGCGCGGGGTGCGGTCTTGGATGGGCCGGCTTGGTTGGAACGCCTGAAGCCTCGGACGCTGTGCGCCGGCGAGCACGTCGGCGAACTGCTCGTCGCGTTGGCGGCGCTTTTCTGAACGCGGTCGCGGCCGGGGTTAGCCCTTGCCGCGGCGGGCATCGTTCTGCACTTAGCCTGCATCGAGAGTCGCTTCAACTCTGATGCCCCCAGGTCCGCCGGCGCGTGTCGCGGGTGCGGGGAACTCCGTCGGCGGGTGCCGCGCCGGTCTCCGTTTTTGCCATGAACCATCCGTTGTTGCAGAGGTTGTTGCCGCTGGCGCTGTGCGCTGCGTTGGCGGGTTGCCAATCCCATCCGATCGTCGCGGTGCCGTCGCCGTATCGCGCGGACCGCACCGAGGCTCAGGCCGGGTTGACGCCGCAGGAACGCGCGTGGGTCGAAAAGAACTGCTACATGGGCGAGCCCCGCCTCGACAACCCGCCGGATGGCCGCAACCGCGTCGTGTCGCGGGCCGGTTACACGCTGCAGCACAGCTCGCTGTACCGTCAGGCGCTCTGGGTCGCCGAAGGATTCACGGCCGCGGAACTCAAGGGCCCGGGCGATCGCGACAAGTCGAAGTTCGAAGCCGACCCGGCGCTGCCCGTCGCGGAACGCAGCGAGGTCCGCGACTACAACAGTTCGGGCTACGACCGCGGGCATCTGGCGCCGGCCGGCGATTTCAACCGCAGCCAGCGCGCGACCGACGAATCGTTCTACATGTCGAACATGAGCCCGCAGGTCGGGCCGGATTTCAACCGCGCGATCTGGCGTTACCTCGAGGACAAGGCGCGCGACCTCGTCGCCGCGGCCGGCCGCGGCTACATCGTCACCGGGCCGATGTTCTACGATCCCGAGGAAGAGGATCCGACGAAGGCCGACGGCCTTGTGCCGCTGAAGTGGGTGAAGAGCCGCGTCGCGGTGCCGACGCATTATTACAAGATCGTCGTCACGCAGCGCGCGGGGCAGCCGGTGCAGTGCGTGGCGTTCGTGCTGGAGAACCGCCGCTACAAACTCGGGGCGAACGCCGATTTTTCCCAGTTCATCAAGCCCGTCGACTGGGTCGAAAAACGCACGAGCATCAACTTCATGCCCGGCCTGCTGCCGGCCGAAGAGGCGCGGCTCGAGCGCCGGCCGGGGAAAGTCGAGTGATGCAAAACGAGACCTTGCCGTTCCGGCCGCTGCGTCCGTCGACGCTGATCTACAATCCGGCGGCGCAGGAAGCGGGCTCGATCGGCTGCTTCGGCACGACAGACGGGCTCGATGCCTGGATCGTGAGCTGCCACCACGTGCTGATCGGCGGCGACGCCGCGGTGGCGCAGGCGGTGTTCCAGCCGACGGATGCGGACGGTGCCGCGCCGGTGGCGGATACAGGCGCGGCGCGCGCGGTGCCGGACCTCGATGTGGCGGCGGTGCGCGTCGGACTGGGCCTCGAGGTTTTGAATACGATCACCGGGTTGGGGGCGATCGGGACGGAGATTGCGGTGGCGGCGCCCGGGATGCGCGTGGTGAAGGTCGGGGCGACGACGGGATTGACGGAAGGGGAAATCAGCGACGTGGAAGACGAACGCATCCGGATCGTGCCGCCGCCGGGATTTCCGCACGGCTACCGGCTGAGCGCGCCGGGCGATTCCGGGGCGCTGTGGTTGGAAGTCGGCACCTTGAAGCCCGTGGGCCTGCACTACCAGGGCAGCGCCGGCGGGAACGTCGTGGCCTACGCGCGGCCGTTGGCGGAGGCGTTGGCGAAGTTGGGCTTGAAGCTACGGTAAGGGTGGAAATGGGGAGGAGACACGGAGGGCACGGAGGGAGGGCAGGAGGTCACGGAGGCGCGGCGAGTTGATCGCGAGCCGGGGGCGGATTCCGTGACGAATCCCGTGGAAGCAATTGGTGCGGAGGAATCGGCTCGGTGAACTCCGTGCCTCCTCCGTGTCCTCTGTGACTCGGCCTCTTGTTCGGCTCAGGCCGTCGGGTCGAGGATGACCTTCATGTACTTGCCGCCGTCCTTGGCGCTGAGTTTTTCGAACCAGCCGGCGCCGTCGGCGAGCGGGACCACGGCTTCGATCATGGGCTTCACGTCGACGGAGCCTTCGGCGATGAGCTTCAGGCAGAGCGGGTATTCGCCGGCGCTCGAACATGAGCCGAGCAACGTGAGTTCCTTGGTCACGACAGCTTGGAGCGGAAAGTCCTGGGTCTTGGGCGAGAGGTTGCCGACGAGGACGCAGGTGCCGCCGCGTTTGAGGACGTTGATCGCGAGATTCAGCGTCGGGGTGAAGCCCACGACTTCGAACGCGGTGTCGGCGCCGAGGCCGCCGGTGATTTTCGCGACTTCGGCGGCGACGTCGGTGCGGCCGGAATTCACGGTGTGCGTCGCGCCGAGGCGGCGGGCGAGTTCGAGGCGGTTGTCGGCGAGATCGACGGCGACGACCTGGCTCGCGCCGGCCCAGCGCAGGACCTGGATCACGAGGAGGCCGATCATGCCGCTGCCGATGACGACGGCGGTGGAGCCGGGCGCGATCTTGGTGCGCTGCACGGCGTGCACCGCGATGGAGACGGGCTCGACCATCGCGGCCTGCGCGAAGGGCAGGGAATCGGGCAACTTGTAGAGAATGCGCGCGGGCACGGCGAGTCGTTCGGCGAAGGCGCCGTGCTGCTTGTACTCGACGGGCGAGACGCCGACGACGCGGCGGTCGGTGCAGAGGTTGACGTGGCCGTTTTGGCAGAAATGGCACTTCCCGCAGTAGATCGTGGAGTCGAAGGTCACGCGGTCGCCGGCGCGCCATTGCGTGACGCGCGGGCCGGTGGCGACGATTTCGCCGGAGGCTTCGTGGCCCATGATCAGCGGCGGATGGCGGCGGCCGGTGGAGCCGTCCCAGCCGTGGATGTCGCTGCCGCAAATGCCGCAGGCGCGGACCTGGACGACGACATCGTCGTCACCGGGCACGGGCTCGGGGAAATCGACGTACTCGAGTTTGGACGGGGCGGTGAGGAGCAGGGCTTTCATGGCGGATACTGACGGAAGGGAACCACTGATGGACACTGATGGGCACTGATGAGCGGGAATGGGGGCGGAATCAGGCGCGCTGGGATTGCTTGAGGGCGAGGAGGTCCTTCATGACGCGGGAGAGGTCGGCGGATTTGTTCACGCCGCCGAAGGCGTCGTGGACTTGCCGATACAGCACGTACAGCCGGTCGTAGATTTTCCGGTTGGCGGCGAGGGGGCGGTAGCTGCGCGGACGGACGCGCGTCATCTTTTTCTGGGCGGTCGGGAAATCGCGGTGGACGCCGGCGACGACCGAGGCGGCGACGGCGCTGCCGAGGGCGCAGGCCTGGGACGAGCCGGAGACCTGCATGGTGCAGCCGGTGATGTCGGCGTAGATCTGCATGAGCAGCGGGTTCTTCTCCGCGATGCCGCCGGCGCAGACGATGCGTTGCACGGGCACGCCGTACTCGCGGATGCGTTCGAGGATGGCGCGGGCGCCGAAGGCCGTGGCCTCGATGAGGGCGCGGTAGATTTCGGCGGGCGTGGTGTAGAGCGTCTGGCCGAGGAGGAGGCCGGTGAGGAGCGGGTCGACGAGGACGGTGCGGTTGCCGTTGTTCCAATCGAGGGCGAGCAGGCCGGAGGCGCCGGGTTTCTGCGCGGCGACCTCGGCGGTGAGCCGGGCGTGGAGGGAAGCGTCGCCGCGGCAGACGACCTCGACCCACCATTTGAAGATGTCGCCGACGGCGGACTGGCCGGCCTCGAGGCCGTAGCAACCGGGGAGGATCGAGCCTTTGACGATGCCGCAGATGCCCGGGATGTCGGGGACGGTTTTGGCGGCGGAGACGACACCGCAGTCGCAGGTGGAGGTGCCGATCACTTTGACGAGCACGCCCTCGGCAACGCCGCAGCCGACGGCGCCGTAGTGGACATCCATCTCGCCGATGGCGATCGGGATGCCGGCGGGCAGGCCGAGCTTTTTCGCCCAGGCGGGGGCGAGCCGGCCGGCGGGGACGCTGGCGTCATGGGCTTTTTGATACAGCCGGTCGCGCAGGGCGGCGAGTTTCGGATCCAGGAGCGCGAGGAACTCCTTGTCCGGCAGGCCGCCCCAGTCGTCGGCGTAGAGGGCCTTGTGGCCGGCGCAGCAGACGCCGCGGACGACCTCGGCGGGGGAGGACGCGCCGGCGAGGACGGACGGGATCCAGTCGGCGAGTTCGACCCACGAATGCGCGGCGGCGAACACGTCGGGCGCGACGTTGAGGCAGTGCCAGAGCTTGGACCAGAACCACTCGGAGGAGTAGGTGTTGCCGCACTTGGCGAGGAAGTGGGGGCGGTGCGCGGCGGCGAGGACGGTGATGCGGGCGGCCTCGGCGACGGAGGTGTGGTCCTTCCACAGCCAGCACTGGGCGTGCGGATTTTTCCGCCACTTGGGATCGAGGGCGAGGGGGCGGTTGGCGGCGTCGACCGGGATCGGGCTGGAGCCGGTGGTGTCGACGCCGATGCCGACGATGGCGGACGCCTTGAAACCGCGGCGTTTGGCGGCGGCGGCGAGGGCGCCGCGGACGCTGCGTTCGAGGCCGAAGAGGTAGTCGCCGGGGAATTGGCGGGCGAGGTTGTGGTCCTTGGGGTCAAGCAGTACGCCCTGCTGGCCGCTGGGGTAGTTGACGACGGCGGAGCCGAATTCGGCGCCGTCGCGGCAACGGACGACGAGGGCGCGGACGGAGTTGGTGCCGTAATCGATGCCGAGGGTGAACATGGGGAAAGGCGGAAGGCGAAAGGCGGAAATCGGAAAAGCGGAAAATTGGAAAACGGGAAAAGCGGGAAAAGCGGGAGTGCTGAAAGCTGAAGGCTGAACGCTAAAGGCCGAATGCTGAAGGCGCGGGGGCGGGGCGGAAAAAAGGCCGGACGTGGGGACGTCCGGCCGGGAAAGCGCGCGGGGGGCGGGCGGCGGGTCAGCGGCCGGTCACGTTGACCGGGACGGTGACTTCGCCGGAGCCGAAGCCCTTCAGGAAGAGGGAGCCGGTGCCGGGTTTGCCGCCCTCGACGGTGATGCTGACGAAGGTTTGGCCCTGGGGAACGATGACCTCGGGCATGATGACGGAGTCGGGGACGTCGGTCGTGACATCGAGGAGCGTGCCGCCCGGAGGGGCGGGATTGGGCAGGGTGAAGGTGAGGGACTG
Organism: Opitutaceae bacterium; assembly: GCA_027482185.1. Taxonomy (GTDB): domain Bacteria; phylum Verrucomicrobiota; class Verrucomicrobiia; order Opitutales; family Opitutaceae; genus ER46. Next base: position 286,065 of record JAIXWF010000013.1, read on the forward strand.
GCGTTCGCCGGTGCGAAGGGTGAGGGCGGTGGGGGAGACGGCGACGCTGCTCGGGTCGATGCGGAAGGTGCCGACCGGGGAATCGCCGGCGGCGCTGTTGACGCGGACCTGGTAGTTGCGGTTGGCCTCGAGGGCGGGGACGAAGAAGCTGAGGGCGTTGGGCGACTCGAAGACGGTGCGGGCGGGCGTGCCGTTGAAGACGATGGCATCCTGGGGCGTGAAGCCGCGGCCGAGGACGCTGACGCGGGCGCCCACGGGGCCGCGGTTGACCTCGAGGGAGAGGACGTAGCGGCGGACGATCTTCACCGTCTCGATGTTGGTGTAGATTTCCTGCGGCGTGAGGACGTTGTTCCCCTCGATGTTGTAGTTGACGAGGAAGTAGTAGGCGACCTGGTCGCGGCCGGCGGGCAGCTGGTATTCGAAATCGTAGATACCTTCGCCGAGCGGGTTGGCCTTGAGGTTGTGGGTCTGGCCGTCGACGACGATGCGCGGGACCATGCCCGTGACGGTGTTGGACCGTTTCGCAATGCGCAGGCTGAACGTGTAGATCTGCGACGGATTCTCGGGCATCGAGGCCGGCGTCAGGTTCGTCAGGGTGACGTTATCGCAACCCGCGAGGAGCGCGAGGCAGGCCAAGGAGGCGAGCCAGACGAGGAATTTTCTCGCGGGTGAAATACGGTTGGTGTGCATTGAGTTCCTAGAGTGAAAAAACGAGCGGAGATGCGTTAGTAATGATCGGCCGTCCGACAGAGCAAGCCAAAGGTGAACCGGCGCCGCCGCTCGGGCTGTACGTGCATGTCCCGTTCTGCGCGTCCACGTGCGACTTCTGTGCCTTCTACCAAACCAAGCCGACCGCGGCGGGCGTGGAAGGTTTCCTCGGCGGCATCGCGCAGGAGGCGGCGGCGGTGGTGTGGCCCGGTCCGGTGACGACCGTGTTCTGGGGCGGCGGCACGCCGGGCCTGTTGGCGCCGCGGGATCTCGGGCGGCTGGCGGAGACGATCCGGGGACACTTCGGCGGGGCCGAACCCGAGGAGTGGTCGGTGGAGATGGCGCCGGCGTCGGTGACCGACGAGCGGTTGCGCGTGCTCAAGGCAGCGGGCGTGACGCGGATTTCGCTCGGGGTGCAAAGTTTCCAGCCGGCGCTGCTCGACGCGTTGGGCCGGCAGCATACGCGCGAGCAGGTGCTGCGGGCGTACGAGCGCGTGCAGCGGGCGCAATTCCGCAGCGTCAATGTCGACCTGATGTTCGCGTTGCCCGGCCAGACGGCGGAGGAGTGGGCGGCGGACGTGCGCGAGGCGGTGGCGCTGGCGCCCGACCACCTGTCGACCTACTGCCTGACCTTCGAGGAAGACACGAAGCTCTGGGTGAAGTTGTCGCAGGGCCGGGTGAAACTGGATCCGGAACACGAAGCGGCGCTGTACGAATCGACGTGGGCGCAGCTGGGCGCGGCGGGTTTCGCGCAGTACGAAGTGTCCAATTTCGCGCGGCCCGGCCATGCCTGTCGCCACAACCTCAATACGTGGCGCATGCACGAGTGGGTGGGGCTGGGACCCTCGGCGGCCTCGCAACACGGCGGCTGGCGCGGAGCGAACGTGTCCGACCTCGACCAATGGCAACGCGGGCTGGAGACGGGCGCGCGGATGACGGAGGACCGCGTCGCACTCACGCCGGCGCTGTTGGCGGAGGACGCGCTGATCTTCGGCCTGCGGATGAACGCGGGCGTCGACCTCGGACCGTGGCGGAAGCGCGCGCCGGAGGCGCCGTGGGCCGCGGTGGAAGCGACGCTGGCCGCGCTGGCGGACGCGGGCCGGCTGGTGCGGACGGGCGAGACGGTGCGGCTGACGGATCATGGCCGGTTGGTGGCGGACGCGGTGGGCGCGGAAATCATGGCGGCCTTCGAACCGGCGGCGGTGGGCGCATGAGCGGGCGGCGACGTTGCTTCCTCGGGATTTCGGTTTGGCTGGCGGCGGCGGCCGCCGCGGTCGGCGCGCAGGCGCTGGTGCTGCAGACGGATTTCGGGCTGCGCGACGGTGCGGTGGCGGCGATGCGCGGCATCGCGGTCGGCGTCGACCCGCGGCTGCCGATCCACGACTTGTCGCACGAGAACACGCCCTTCGACATCTGGGAAGGCGCGTACCGGCTGAAGCAGGCGGCGCCGTTTTGGCCGAAGGGGACGGTGTTCGTTTCGGTGATCGACCCGGGCGTGGGCACGGCGCGCCGATCGGTCGTGGCGGAGACGAAGACGGGGCATTATTTTGTGACGCCGGACAACGGCACGCTGACCTTGGTCGCGGAGGACATGGGCATCGCGGCCGTGCGGCGGATCGACGAGACGAAGCACCGGCGGCCGGGCTCGGATCGGTCGTACACCTTCCACGGGCGCGACATCTTCGCGTTCGTCGGGGCGCGGCTGGCGGCGGGCGCGATCACGTTTGCCGACGTCGGGCCGTTGCTCGAACCGACGGTCGTCGCCTTGCCGTACGCGAAAGCGAAGCGGAACGGCGACGCGCTCGAAGGCGGAATCCCGGTGCTCGATTTCCGCTACGGCAACGTGTGGACGAACGTGGACGAGGCGTTGTTCGCGCAGCTGCGGCCGGAGTTCGGGCAACGTTTCCGCGTCACGATCGCGCGGGCCGGGCGCACCGTTTTCACCGGCGAGATGCCGTATGCGCGGACCTTCGGCGACGTGCCGGAGGGTCAGCCGCTCCTTTACTTGAACAGCCTGCTGCAGGTGGCGGTCGCGTTGAATGTCGGCGATTTCGCCCGGACCCACGGCGTGGGTTCCGGGGCGGAATGGTCGGTCCGGGTGGAAAGGGCCCGGCCATGAGGCGCGGGTTCGGTCTGCTGCTGCTGCTCGGGTGGATCGCGGCCGGCAGCGGCTGCGCCTCCGCATCGAAGGCGAAGAATTACACGCCGGCGGTGCCGCGTTTCTTCCTCGAGGTCCAGGGCCAGGCGAGCGGCGACGAGCTCACCCTGCCGCGCAGCGGGGTGAAGATCATCGCCAACGCGAAGCCGGTTTTGACGGAGACGGACATCACCGCGGTCGAACTCGTGCAGGTGGAACTGGGCAAGTGCCTCGGCTTCCAACTTTCGCCGACGGCGGCGCGGGATTTTTACCGCCTGTCCGTGGTGGCGCAGGGCCGGCGGCTGGTGGTGTCGATCAACGACACGCCGCTCGGAGCGCGGCGGATCGACGGGCCGATCGCGGACGGCGTCGTCTTCGTGTTCGTCGAATTGGCGGACGAGATTCTGCCCGAGCTGGTGGCGAACCTGAAGGCGACGATCGTCGACCTGCAGCGCGAGGTGAAAAAGAAGGGATGAGCGGGGCGATGCGCGTACGTGGGACAAAACGAGCGCCCGGACGGAGCCGGCGTTGGGGATGGGGAATCGTTTTGTGCTGGCTGGGGGCGGCGATCGCCGCGGCGCAGGAACGGTTGGAACTCGTGTGGCCGACGCCGAGCCGCGCGTGGGCCGAAGGCAAACCCGCGACGGAGTGGCTGCAGCACGCGGGCTCGGGCGATCCGCAGTCGGGGGCGTTCGGCGGCGTGCGCAGCGGCGGGTCGCAGTTCCACGAAGGCATCGACATCCGGCCCGTGGGACGCGACCGCAAAGGGGCGCCGACGGATCCCGTTTTCGCGGTGCTGCCCGGCGTCGTGCGGCATGTGGCCGGCGCGCCGTCGGGCGGCTACGGTCGCTACGTGGTGCTGGAGCATCCGGGTGTGACGCCGGCGGTGTATTCGCTTTACGCGCACCTGGCCTCGATCGCGCCGGGGCTGCGGCCGGGCCAAACGGTCGCCGCCGGGGCGACGCTCGGTCTCATGGGGCACAGCGCGGGCGGCTACCGGATCCCGCCGGACCGGGCCCATCTCCATTTCGAAATCGGCGTGATGGTGACGCGCGATTTCCAATCCTGGTACGAGCGGAAGAAATTCGGCAGCCGCAACGAGCAGGGCGTGTGGAACGGGATGAATTTGCTCGGGCTCGACCCGCAGGCGCTGTTCGAGGATTGGCGGGCGCGGCGGATCACGACGCTGCAGGACGTATTTGCGCGGCAGGAGACCGTGGTGCGCCTGCGGCTTGCCACGACGCGGACGCCGGACTTCGTGACGCGCTATCCCTCGCTGCTGACGAAGCCGTTGCCGCTCGGGCCGGTGTCCGGCTGGGAAATCCGCTTCAACTGGACGGGCCTGCCCTTCGCGTGGACGCCGTTGACGGGACTTGAAACCATCGGGCTCGCGGCCGGCGTGCCGCGGATCGTGGAGGTCAACGCCGAGGTCGAGCGCCGCCAGCGCAGCAAGAGCCTCGCCGTGCAGCGCGGCGGGGAATGGACCGTCGGGCGCGACCTCGAGCCGGTGCTGCAGCTGCTGTTCGGCCTGCGTTGAGCGAGCAGGAGAAGCTGAGAGCCGAGGGTTGAGGGTCGAGGGCGAGAAATCGATCCGAGCCCGGAAATGGTGTGTCCCTCGCTCGGATCCGGGGCGATCTTTTGGGCGAATCCACATTTTGGATTCGCCGCGCGCGGCCGGAGCCCGATGGTTGGCCGGCCATGGGTTCCCCCGAACAAACCGCCGCCGGACCGCGCGCCAAGCCCGCGCCGGAGTTTCCCGTGCTGGCGGGCATGGACCCGGCGGAGCGCGCAGCGTTGCTCGCGCGGCTGCCCAGCCGCGACTATACGGGCGGGGAAACCGTGCTGGCGGAAGGCGAGGCCAACGACCGGCTCCTGCTCGTTGCCGCGGGCGAACTGGTGGTGCTGCGGGGCAGCGGGGCGGGCGACTTCGTGCTGGCGCGGCTCGGTCCGGGGGAATGCTTCGGCGAGATGTCGGCCCTGACCGGGGCGCGCACGACGGCGACCCTGCGGGCGGCGCGGGCGGCCACGGTGCTGGCGCTGCGGCCCGAGGATTTGCCGGCGGAGCGGCGGGCGGACGTGGCCCTGAACGTCGCGAAGGTCGTGATTCGCCGGCTCGACGGCACGCTGGCGGCGCTGCAGCGCAAGCACGAGGAGGCCGCGGCGGCGATGCGGACCCAGCTGGAAGCCGCGGTGTTTGTTTCGAAGCTGCTGACCGGCCTGGCCCTGTACGTCCTGCTGCTGCCGCTCGGTCTCGTACTGAAGCCCTACCTGCCGACGGACAGCCTGATTTCGTTTTTCTTCATCGCGGCCTTCTTCGGCCTCGCTTGGGTTTTCGTGACGCGGGTGGGCGGCGGCTTCGCCGGCTACGGCATGTTGCCGGGCTCGTGGCTGCGGGAATCGGGCCGCGGGCTGCTCTTTGCGGTGCCGGTACTGGCGCTGGCGTTGGCCGGAAAGTTCTGGCTGGTGCGGACCGGCGCCGCCGCGGCGGTGTTCGAGCCAGGCCTGGTCCTGGCCCAAATGCCGGCGGCGCACCTCGGGCACTGGCTCGCGTTGTGTGCGGGCTATGTCGCGCTGAGCTATGCGCAGGAGTTCATCCGGTGCGCGACGCAGGGAACTCTGGCGGCCTACTTCCGCGCCGGCGGCCTGCACGACGGGTGGAAATCGATCGCGGTTTCGAGCATCGTCTTCGCGGCGATGCACGTGCACCTGAGTCCGGGATTCGCCGCGATGGCGCTCGCGGCGGGGGTGTTCTGGGGCTGGGTTTACCAGCGGGAACGGTCGTACTGGAGCGTGTCGGCCGCGCATGCGGCGACGGGCGCCTGGGCGATCTTCATCGTCGGCGTGCCGTATTGAGAGCGTTGGGACGGGCGGTCGGCCGGCGCGGCGGTCCAGTCCTGCCTCCGGGATGAGCTCGGGTCACAGAGGACGCGGAGGAGGAAGCGGAGCTCACGGAGCAGCCGTTGGAAATTCGAAGGTTCGCCGGACGAATTGGACCGGCGGGTGAATCCCGTGGCCGCAGCCGATTCACGCCATCCGCTGCGGCCGAGTGCGACGTCGGGATTCAGGGCAGTTCGTAAACCTCGACGAGGGCCACGCCGGCGGTGTTGCCGACGCCGGAGACCTGCGCGGTGTAGCTGCCGGGCGGCAGGGTGACGACGAGGGCGGCGTCGCGGCTGCCGGCGCCGAGGGCGAAGGCGCCGACGTTGGCGAAGGTCGGGGCGAGGGCGGCGTCCCAGTTGTCGGAGGAAGCGAGCGCGACGGTCTCGCCCTGGCGGAAAAGATCCAGCTTGGGATCCGCGAGCGTGCCGGTGACGCCGAGGGCCGCGAGGGTCGGGCCGACGGCGCGGATGAGCACGCGTTTCGGCGTCGTGCCGCCGACGGCGAAGCCGGCGATCAGCACATCGGCGCCGGTGCCGACGCGGGCGCGGCAGGAGAGGTTCACGAGCGTGCTCGGGGTGGCGTCGGCTTCGTAGACCTCGACGATCGCGACGCCCTGGGCCGCGGTGCCGGTGCCGGCGCCGACGACCTGCACGGTGTAGCCGCCGGGCGGGAGCGTGACGAGCATCGCGGAATCGCGGCTGCCCTCGGGCAACGCGAAAGCCCCTTGGGCGGAGGCGGCGGCGCGCAGGGCGGCGGCGTCCGGGACCTCGTTCCAATTGTCGTTCTGGAGGACGCGTTCGCCGGCGGCGTTGAAGACGCCGAGGGTCGGGTTGGCGAGCGTGCCGCCGACGCCGAAGCTGGCGAGGGCGGGACCGGCGCCGCGGATCAGCAGCGTCTTGGGTTTGGTGCCGCGGACGGTGATGCCGGGGATGACGACGTTGGCGCCGGTGCCGACGTTGGCGCGGGCGGAGAGGTTGGTCAGGCCGCTGAATTCGAGGGAAACGGACGCGGGCGCGCTGCTGGCGGAGCCGGCGGCGTTGGTCGCGACGCAGACGTAGTCGCCGATGTGCGCGGCGGTGAGATCGTTGAGCTCGAGCACGGGGGTGTCCGTGTTGCAGAATTCGCCGCCCTTGAAGAACCACGTGTAGGTCGGCGCGGGGGAGGCGGCCACGGCGGCGGTGAGCACGGCCATGCCGCCGAGTCGGCCGCGGACGCTCCGCGGCTGCAGCGTGAACACGGGGGCGGTGGCCGCGGGCACGACGGTGAGGTCGACGGTGGCGGCGGCGCTGCCGGCGGCGTTGGCAGCCGAGACGAGAAGTTGGAAGCGGCCGGCGGCGGCCGGGGTGCCGGCGAGCGCGCCATTTTCGAGCCGCAGGCCGGAGCCGCCGGCATTGGCCAGCGTGTAGGCGGCGCCGGCGGGGAGCGCCGGCAGCGCGAGGCGGAACGGCTGGCCCACTTGGCCGCGGGCGGAGAAATTGGCCGGCAGCACGGGTGCGGCCGCGGCCGCGCGGGCGGGCAACTCGGCGTAGTTGAGATAACCGATGAACATCTCGTCGCCGGTCTGCTCGCCGAAGCGCACCGTGGCGCGCGGGTCCGGGTTATAGGGATTCTGCGCGGAGTTGTCGAAGGCGCCGCTGGCGCGGATGACGGTGCCGGCCGGCAGGCGCTTCGGCACGGCGAAGCGGTACTGGGACTGCCAGTCGAAGTTGTACTGCGGCACGTTGAGCAGGACCTCGACGGTGCCGTCGGGGTAGCGCGCCTCGTAGCGGAAACGTTTCCCGCGGTAGTGCATGTGCGGGTTCAGCTCGTAGAGGAGAACATCGCGCGTGGCGGAGGGCGTGACGGAGACCTCGCGCTCGTAATTCGCGGCGCCCGGCGGAATGGAGATCGTGATCGTGCTGGCGGCGCGGGTCTGGAGTTCGTTCTCCGGGGGCGCGGCGCTGAAGTAGAAACCGATCTCGGTCCGGTCGGTCTCCGGCTGGCCGGTGGCCGTGTAGTGCATCTGGAACGTGATCGAGCCGTTCTGGCGGATCAATTTGCCGGTGCCGGCGGGAAACGGCGTCTGCGTGATGCCCGGGACGTAGCCGGCGAAGAAACCGCCGAGACCGCCGCCGTTGAGCAGCACGTCGAAGAGGGTGCCTTCGAAGACGAGCGCGTGATGGACGGCGCGTTTGTTGCCGGGCCGAACGACGGCGGCGCGGAGCCAGCGGTCGGACGTCACGGGCACGGTGACGGTGATGTATTTGTATTCGATCGTGCCGGTGGCGGGGAGCGCTTGCTCCGGGATCGGCACGACGAGATCGGGCTGGCCGAGGCTCCAGACGGAGCTGGTCGAGGCGGCGGCCGCGGCGGCCGGCAACGGATCCGCGCCGGTGCCGCGGGACGCGCCGGCTTTGGCCCAAGTGTGAATCACGGCGGCTTCGAGCGGGGTGAGGGCGGCGTCGTTGGCGAAGACGCCGTATTGGGAATCCGCGTGCCACGGTGCCATGCGCCGCGTCAGCAGGCTGGCGCGGATCGCGTTCGCGCGGGAGGCGAGATCGTCGAACCGCGCGTAAACGTGGGGAGCGATGTTGCCCGTGGAATGGCACGCGACGCAGCGCCGGGCCACGATCGGGGCGACGTCGGCGGCGTAGTCGGCGCGCGGGGCGGGCGGCAGGGGGAGCGGCAGGGCCGCGGCGGGGAGGTCGGCGCGGTCGCGGGCCGGTGCGCGGCCGGCGACGACCTCGGCGACGGCGTCGGCCGCGAAGTTCACCGTCGGCGCCGCGAGGCCGGCGGGGTCGGCGTTGTCCAAGGGCCCCCGATACAGCAGGCGCGCGGCGGGGGCGGCGGCGAGGACGTAGGTCTCGAGCTGGCGGGTGGCGCCGAGTTCGGCGGCCACGAGCTGGGCTTCGTCGAGGAGGACGGGGACGTCGGAGTTGTGGAGCGTCTGCTCGGCCGCGAGGCGCGTCCGGGAGGCGGCGGGATCGGGATCGATTTGCCAGACGACGACCTCGCCGGGCGCGAAGCGGGCTTTGAGGGCGCGGAGGGCGGACGCGGTTTGGAGCGCGCGCGGATGGCCGGCGGAAACGAAGACGAGGACGACGGCCTTGGCGGAGGATTCGTAGTAGAGCTCGCGGGCGGTGCCGAGGTGGTCGTTGAGCCGGAAGTTGGGCACGACGGCGCCGGGCAGCGGACCGGCGGCCTCCGTGGCGGCGAAGGCGCGGAGATCGAGCGGCAGGGCGGCGTGAGGCATCGCCGGGCTGCGGGGGCAAACCGCGAGCAGCAGGATAGGCAGGAGCAGGCGGGCGGAAAACCGGGGGAACACGGCGGCACGCAAACGGAAGGGCGCGGATTCGGCAAGCCGGCGGCCACGGCCGGAACGGAAACGCGCCGCGGCGCTGACCTCAGCTCTGCGGCTTCAGGGCCTGCAGGAGCGCGCGGAACTCGGGGTGCGGCTTGAGCGCCTCGAGATCGGGGTCCTGCTGCATCCAGTCGAGATCGCTGTAGCCGAGGTCGACGGCGTGGCGCAGGACGCGGAGGGCGTCGGCCTTGCGTTTCGAGAGGGCGAGGCTGCAGGCCAGATTGTAGTGCGCGGTGGCGTTGCGCGGCTGGAGGCGGACGAGGCGGCGGTCCATCTTCAGGCCGTCGGCGATGCGGCCCTGGCGCGTGTAGAGGCCGCCGAGGATCTCGACCACGGCGGCGTAGCCGGCGTCGCGGCGGAGGATCGATTCGAAAAACCGGATCTCGAATTCGGGATCCTTGGTTTCCTTCTTGGCCATCGGCGGCGGGAAACGGTCAGCCCCGGCGCGGGCAGGCGCCCGTCTCGCGGAAGCGGTTGCACTGCGCGCTGACCTGCAGGCGCTGGTTGACGGGCGTGAGCCCCAGTTTCGAGGAAACGGTGCTGCCGTACCACGTCATGAACGGCGCGCTGATCTCGAAGATCTTGTCGCAATCCACGCAGACGACCTGGGCGATCTGGGTGCCGTCGCCCTCGCGGTTGGGGCGGTAGAATTTTTCCCCGGAGCCGATGTCGACCTCGCGGAGCAGGGCGCTCTCGGTCATGATCGGCAGCGTGCGGTAGACGGTGGCGCGCGAGACGGAGTCGTCGATCGCGCGGGCGAAATCGAGCAGCTGTTCCGCCGTGAAATGCTCGGGCTGGGCGAAGGCGGCGTCGAAGATCGCGAGCCGCTGGTTGGTCGCGCGCAGGCCCTTCCGGGTCAGGAAGCCTCGGAATTTTTCGCGGGCGGCGGAGATACTCACGTGGGACTGTTTTCCGCGGCCGCCGGGGGTGTCAAGGGGCCCGTGCGCCGCGCCCGGCGCGGACGCACGCGGGGATTGCGGCGCGGGCCGCGGCGCCCGCACACTGCGGCGATGATCGTCGGAGTCCATCCGCTTGCCGGGTTCGACAAGGTGCTGCACTACCGCGTGCCGGAGCACCTGCGCGAAACCGTGGGCGTCGGGTCGCTGGTGCGCGTGCCGATCGGCCCCGGCCTGAAGCTCGGCATCGTGGGCAGCGAAGGCCCGCCGGCCGATTTCCCGGTGGAGCGGCTTAAGGCGGTGGTGCAGGTCGTGTATCCGTTCCCGGCTTTGCCGCCCGACCTGCTCGCGTTGGCGCGCTGGATGGCGGCCTACTATGCGTGCGGGCTGGACACGGTGATCGAGACGATGATCCCGGCGCCGGTGCGCCGCGGCGCCGCGCTCAAGCAGGAGAAACAGCTCGTGCTCGCGCAGCGCCTCGCGCCGGAAGAATTGGCGCAGCTGGAAAAGCGCGCGCCGGCGCAGGCGAAACTCTACCGGCTGCTCGAGCAGCAGATCCGGCCGTTGCCCAAGGCGCTGGTGCTGGCGCGGCTGAAGGTCACGGCGGCGGTCGCGGCCGGGCTCGTGAAACGCGGCACGATCCGCGAGGAATCGCAGCGCATCGAGCGCATCGCCTACGCCGACGACCGCGACGCGGGCGAGCTGGTGGCGGCGCAGCCGCACCGGCTCAACCCCGAGCAGCAGGCCGCCGTGGACGACCTGTCCGCGCGGCTGGGGGAAAACAAATTCGGCGTCACGCTCCTGCTCGGCGTCACCGGCTCCGGCAAGACCGAGGTCTACCTGCGCGCGATCGCGACGGCGCTGGCGGCGGGCGGCGGCATCGCGTTGCTCGTGCCCGAGGTGGCCCTGACGCCGCAGACCGTGGCGCGCCTGCGTTCGCGGCTCGAGGCGATCGCGCCGGGGCTGCGCTGCGTCGTCTGGCACAGCCATCTCAGCGAAGGCGAGCGGCTCGACGGCTGGCTGGCGCTGGCGACGGGCGAGGCGCGCGTCGTCGTCGGGGCGCGGTCGGCGATCTTCGCCCCGGTGCGGGATCTGAAACTGGTGATCGTGGACGAGGAACACGAGCCGGCCTACAAACAGGACGAGACGCCGCGGTACCACGGCCGCGACGTCGCGGTGATGCGCGCGAAACTCGCGGGGGCGGTCTGCCTGCTCGGGTCGGCGACGCCGTCGCTCGAAAGTTTCACCAACGTGGAGGCGGGCAAGTACCGCCTCTTGCAGCTGACGCAGCGCGTCGACGCGCGGCAGCTGCCGTTCATCGACGTGGTCGACATGCGGATCGAGGCGATGAAGCAGCGGACGTTGCCGGCGCTGTCGGGCCGGCTGGTGCGGGCGATGCAGGACCGTTTCGCGAAGCGCGAGCAGACGATTTTGTTCATCAACCGCCGCGGCTATTCCTCGTCGATGCTCTGCACATCGTGCGGGCACACGGAAGAGTGCGTCCATTGCAGCATCACGATGACGTACCATCGGTCGGACGAGATGCTGCGCTGCCACCTTTGCGGGGCGGAGCGGCCCGCGCCGGCGCGATGCCCGAAGTGCGCGGCGCCGGACATCCGCTGGCGCGGACTCGGCACGCAGCGCGTGGAGGAGGCGGTGCGGCGCGTCGTGCCGCGCGCGCGCATCGAGCGCATGGATACGGACACGATGGCGAAGAAGAACCGTTTCCGCGAGGTGCTGGCGGATTTCCGTTCCGGCAAGATCGACGTGCTGGTCGGCACGCAGATGATCGGCAAGGGGCTGGATTTCCCGAACGTCACCCTGGTCGGCCTGGTCGACGCCGACATCTCGATGCACATTCCCGATTTCCGGGCGAACGAGCGCACGTTCCAGCTGCTGGTGCAGGTCGCGGGCCGGGCGGGGCGCGGCGACCGCGCGGGCGAGGTGATCGTGCAGACGTTCACGCCGCAGGCGGAGGCGATCCAATTTTCGCGGCACGCGGATTTCGCGGGGTTCGCGGCGTCGGAACTGAAGCTGCGGCGCGATTTCAAATACCCGCCGTACCGGCATCTCATCCACCATCTGTTCCGCGGGCCCAATCCCGAGAAACTGAAGTTCTTTGCCGAGCAGTGGGCGCGGCTGGTCGAGAAGACGTTCGGCGACCGCGTCGAACTCCGCGGGCCGGCGGCGTCGCCGATCGAGAAAATCAAAGACGAGTACCGCTGGCAGCTGTGGTACTTCACGAACGGCGTGACGAAGGTCGTGCCGGAGCTGGCGCGGCTGCGGGCGGAGTTCGCCTGGCCGGACGACCTGACGCAGGTGATCGACGTGGATCCGGTAAACCTGAGCTGAGGCGGGGCCCGCGGGGTCCGACGTTCAAACGGCGGGATTTGGATTGGCCGCCGGTCCGGTTGGTCCGGCGCGGTTGGATTCGGCCGCACGCGCCGCGCGGCGGTTTTCAGGTGCGATCCGGCCTGGCGGCCAAAATCCGCGCAAGGCCGGACAATTTCCGCGTCGGGTTGCCGGTCAAGGCGGCGACGGGCGGACCCGATGCTTGGGGAAAGCCCCGCCTGCGTTACCCTGCTCTCCGTCTGCGGTTCCCCATGAATTCCCCCGTGGCATTTTCGCCGAAGGTCGCCGCGCCGGTCGCTGCCCGGCGGTCCGGGCGGCGTCCGGCGACGGTCTCGGTTGCCGTCGCCTTGCCCGAACCGCAGCCGGGCCGTTCGTGGACGGGCGCGGGCCTGGCGGCATTGGCGGGGCTGACGGCGGTGCCGGGGTTGCTCTTGATGGCGGGCACGTCGTTGCCCGCGGCGGTCTATGCCGTAGGTGCGGCCGGTCCGGTCGGAGCTAGTTGGCTGTGGCTGCACCTGCGGAAACAGCAGCGGCTGGAAGCGGCGGCCGCGGTGGCCCGGAGCGGCGCCTTGGCCGAGGCCATGGATCGGATTGCGGCGGGATGCGAGGCGGCGGACGCGACGGCGGGCCGGCAGGCGGAAGCGCTCGCCGGGGCGAGCCGGTCGTTGGGCGAACTCGCGGAACGGCTTCGGGCGGATGCGGCGGAGACGCGCGCCGCGAGCGAATTGGCCGCCCAGACGAAGGAAGCCGTGGAGCGCGGCGTGAACGACATGCATGCGATCGGCACGGCGATCGAAACGCTGTCGGCCGGCAGCGGGGAGATCGCGAAGATCCTGCAGACGATCGACCGGATCGCGTTCCAGACGAACCTGCTGGCGTTGAACGCTTCGGTGGAGGCGGCCCGCGCCGGTGAAGCCGGGGCCGGATTTGCGGTGGTGGCCGGGGAGGTGCGGGCGCTGGCGCAGGACGCCGCGGCGGCCTCGCGGGAGTCCGGGGCGAAGATCGAGGATGCGATCAACTGGATCAGCCAATGCGAATTGCTGAAGACGGAAGTGGTCGGGACACTGGGCACGATCGCCGAGCGCACCGGCGAACTTTCGCAGGTCGTGGCGGGCATGACGGCGTCCGCGCAGACCCGGTCCGAGCAGACGGCCGCCTGCGAGGCGGCGTTGGGGGAAGCGGAGCGGGAGAGCCGGGCAGGGGCGGACGGGACGGCCGCGGCGGCGGCGGCCGCGCGGGCACTGCGGGCGGGGTAATGCCGGACGGCGGCGCGTCGATCGGGCGGACTTCGGGTCGGTCGACGGGCAAGAAAAAGGCGCGGCCGAAGCCGCGCCGAACTACGGACCCGCCGCGGGGAGCTCAGGTTTTGGCGCAGGCCTTGAGCTGGATATCCACGGAAAGGATATGGTTCCGGATCCAGTCGGCGGCGACCGTCTGCAGGTTGCGCAGCAGCTCGGGTTTCGGGCCCTCGACGACGTAGCGGCCCTTGAACTTGGCGAAGACATCGAGGAACGCGGCGTGGGCCTGCTTGTTCTTCTCGTGCATCGGGCAGCGGGCTTTCTCCATGCAGCCTTCCTCGAAGCGGAAGTGCGTCGTGACGTACGAACCGAGGAAATTCAGGAGTTCGTCGCAGACGGCCTTGGACGGGGGCGGGCCGGCGAGCAGGGTTTCGAGACGGTTGATCTTGTCGATCAGCATCCGGTGCTGGGTGTCAACCAGGGCGTTGCCGGTTGCGAATTGGTCACTCCACGTGAGCATGACAGGTCGGGGTTGAGGTTGGCCGGCCGGGAGCGGCGACGGCCGCGGAGCCGGTGATCCTTTAATCGGCACGCGGCGGCGCCAGTGCAGCGCGGCAGCGGAAAAGAAGCCCCGCGACCGGTCGGTCAATCGGTGCGCAGCGCTTCGACCGGACTGAGCAGCGAGGCGCGGATCGCGGGGTAGAGGCCGGCGAGGACGCCGATGAGGGCGCTGCTGGCGATGCCGATGGCGAGGGCGCCGATGGACAGCTCGGGGCGGTTGGCGTCGACGACGAAACGCTGCAGGACCATGATCAGGCCGATGCTGGCGACGACGCCGGCGAGGCCGCCGGCAAGCGCGAGGGTGAGGGACTCGGCGAGAATCTGGACGAGGATGTTGATGCGCTTGGCGCCGAGGGCGCGGCGGACGCCGATCTCGCGGACACGTTCGCTGATCGAGGCGAGCATGACGTTCATGATGCCGACGCCGCCGACGATGAGACCGATGACGGCGACGCCGCCGAGGGAGATGTAGTAGCTCTGGCGCTGTTTCTCGAAGCTCTGCAGCAGGTCCTCGCGCGTCTCGAGGCGGATGTCCTGGATGCCGCGGTGCGTGTGGGTGAGGACGTTGAGCAACTGGTCCTGGGCCTGCGGCATTTCCGCGATGTCGCCGAGCTGCACGTGGATGACGTCGACGTTTTCGTCGATCCGGAACAGGGTCTGCGCCGTGGTGAGCGGGATGAAGACGGCGTAGTTTTTCTGGCTGACGCGGCCGCCGCCGGAGCCGGAGGAACCGAGCCGGTAGTCCTTGAGTACGCCGATGACGGTGAAGGGCTGGCCGTTGATGGTGATGACGCGGCCGACGGGATCGAGGCCGCGGAGAAACAGGGAGGCGGCGATGTCGGCGCCGAGCACGACGACCTGGGTCTGCAGTTCGAGATCGAGGTCGCCGATGAGCCGGCCGTTTTCGACCTCGAAGCGATCCATCACGAAGGTCTCGGGCAGGACGCCGCGGACGGACTGGCCGGTGGCGCGGCCCTGGAAATAAAGGCGGGCGCCGTTGGGAATTGCGACCTCGGCGGTGACGCGGCGGGCGAGCGGGACGGCGCGGCGGATGGCCTCGACGTCGTTGAGGGTGCGGCCCGGGGAGAGGGCGGCGCGCTCGCGTTGGTATTCGGGGGGCGGCTTGGAATGGATCGTGATGCGTTCGATGCCGCCGGTCTCGTAGATCATCGTTTCCCAACCGCGGAGGAGGCCCTTGACGACGCCGAGCATGCCGACCAGCGCGGCGGCACCGAGGACGATGCCGAACAGCGTGAGGAAGGAGCGGAGCTTGTGCGCGAGGACCTCGCGCCAGCCGCTCGAGATGCCCATCAACAGGAGGCGCATGGCGACGCTCAGCTGCGGGAGGGCGGGGCGGCGGGCTTGGCCTTGGGCCCGGCGACGGGCACGCCGCCCGGATCGGCGGGGCGGGCCTTGTTCGAGCGGGATTTGACCGCGGCGGGCGCGGCGGCGGCGACCGGCAACTCGCCCTCGAATTCGAGCGGGCGGCTGCGGGCGACGTCGTCGCCGACCTTCAGGCCGGAGACGATCTGGATGTAGCGGGTGTCGGCGATGCCGATCTCGACCTCGTGGACCGCGAAGGTTTCGCCCTTCTTGATGAAGACGTAGCGGGCGGATTCGGCGGTGGAGAAGACGGCGTTGAGCGGCACGGCGGGCGCATCCTCGACGCGGGCGAGGGTGAACATGACGGTGGCGGACATGCCGGGGCGGAGGCGCTCGTCGGGTTCCTCGAGAATCACGTCGACGGGAAACACGCGGGTGCGGTCGACGGTGCTTTCGAGGGCGCTGGTGGCGATGCGCTTGACGGTGCCGGCGATCAGGACACTGCGCATCGAATCGACGCGGACGCGGGCGACATCGCCCATCTTCATGCGGGCGACGTCGATCTCGTTGATGTTGGTGCGGACCATCAGCTGGCTGAGATCGGCGACCTCGCCGAGCATCGTGCCGCCGTTCTGCGCCGCGGCGCCGGTGATGACCTGGCCCTCGGTGAGGTCCTTGAGGAGGAGGGTGCCGTCGTGGGGGGCGCGGATCACGGTCTTCGCGAGCTTGTCGCGGAGGTTCGCGGCGCGGGCTTCGGCGATGGCGGCGTCGTTTTCGGCGAGCGAAAAGGTGATGCGGGAGTCCTCGAAGTCCTTGAGCGTGACGACGCCGCGTTTCTGCAATTCGAGCTGGCGCTCGTGGTCGCGGCGGGCGCGCTGGGCGCGGAGCTTGGCGGCCTCGATGCTGCGCTCGATCTCGGTGATCTGGGTGAGGAGGTCCTGCTGGTCGAGGCGGAGGATCTCGTCGTTGCGTTTCAGCTTCTGGCCGTCGACGGCGAGGATCTTGACGATGCGGCCGTTGATCTCGGAACGAAGTTCGGTGGAAAACACGGCGCGCAGGCGGCCGACGGCGACGATTTCCTCGGCGATCGTGGCGGTGCGGACCTTGGTGGTCGCGACCTTTTCGACCCGTTTGGCGCCAAAGAGGCCGGGGCTGATCTGGACCCAGAGCTTGTAGCCGCCCCAGCCGAGGCCGCCGAGCAGGACGAGGGTGACGATGGTACGCAGGAGCGGCTTGGGCCGGCGGGCAGCAGGGGCGGACGGGGGCATGGAAGAGGGGTAGACGAACCGGACCTGTTTTGGAAACACCCCGGCCGGCCGAGGTGCGAGCAGAAAAACCGGCGCCGATAGTCACTATTCGGTTACCATCGCGGCGGGCGCCGCCGATGCCGCATTCCGCGCTCGCCGCGCGGGCGGCGGTTCCCACGATCCGTCCCGCGACGAATGAAGATCTATTTCATGGGGATTTGCGGAACGGCGATGGGCAATGCGGCGTTGCTGGCGCGGGCCGCGGGCCACGAGGTGCTCGGGGCCGACAGCGGCGTCTACCCGCCCATGAGCACGGTGCTGGCCGACGCCGGCATCGCCCTGCACGAGGGTTACGATGCCGCGCGGTTGCAGCGCCTCGCGCCGGAACTGGTCGTGATCGGCAACGCGATGTCGCGCGGCAACCCCGAGGTCGAGTGGCTGCTCGAGACGCGCGCGATCGCGTTCACGTCGCTGCCGGCCCTCTTGCACGATTTCGTTCTCGGGCGGAGGCGCAACCTTGTGGTCTGCGGCACGCACGGCAAGACGACCACGACTTCGCTGGCGGCCTATTTGCTCCGCGAGGCCGGCCGCGATCCCGGTTTCCTCATCGGCGGCGTGCCGCAGGATCCGCCGGTCGGCGCGCACCTCGGGACCGCGACGGATCCGTTCGTGATCGAGGGCGACGAGTACGACAGCGCATTCTTCGACAAGCGGAGCAAGTTCATCCACTACGCGCCGCACTTCGCGGTGCTGAACAACCTCGAGTTCGACCACGCCGACATCTTCCGCGACCTCGCGGACGTGCAGCGGACCTTCAGCCATCTGGTGCGCATCGTGCCGCGGCACGGGGCGGTGATCCTGAACGGCGACGACGCCAATCTGCCGGCGCTCGGCGCGATGGCCTGGACGCGCACGGTGCGCGTGGGTCTGGGGGAAAACTGCGACACCTGCATCGTCGATTTCTCCGAGGATGCGGCCGGCGCGTCGTTCCGGTTGACTTGGCGCGGCCAGCCCTGGGGCGAAGTGCGCTGGAGCCAACCCGGTATCTTCAACGCGCGGAATGCCGCGATGGCGGCGACCGCGGCGGGTTTGGCCCTGCAACCGGCGACGGCGTCCCTTGATCCGACGCTGCTCGACCCGCGGACGCTGGCGCTCGGCGCCCTGGCCAAGTTTCGCGGCGTGAAGCGGCGGCAGGAAACGCTGCTGCATACGCCGGCGCTGACGGTGATCGAGGATTTCGGCCACCATCCGACCGCGTTGGCGGAAACGCTGCAGTCGTTCCGCGCCCGTTTCCCGGGCGCGCTGCTGACGGCGGTTTTCGAACCGCGCAGCAACACGGCGCGGACCCGCGCGATGCAGGCCGGCTTCATGCGCGCGTTGGCCCTGGCCGACGAAGTTTACCTCGGGCCCGTGAACCGCCCGGAGAAATTGAAACCGGAGGAACGCTTCGATCCCGAGGCCGTGGTGCAGCACCTCGGCACGCAGGGCGTCGAGGCGTATTGCGCTCCGACCAACGCGGCGCTCTGCGACAAACTGCAGGGCAACACGCTCGGCGCGGGCAAGGTGGCGCGGGCGCGCGTCGTCGCCTTTTTCACCAACGGCAGCTTCGACGGCATCATCGGCCGTTACGTGGCGGCGGCGAAAGCGTGAGGTGAACGCGCGGTTCGGGTCGGGGAATAAGTCGACCCGGGGACAGGATGGACCGGAATCCCGGCGACGGGATTGGCAGGACGAAAGAGGGGGCGCGAGGCGACGGCGGAATTGCCGCGGCGGAAATTGCCGGAACGGAATTCTCCCGACGACCTCGGCGCGGGCGCCCGGTCTCCGGTGCGTCCCACCGCGCGATCCGACTCGGCTGGAATCATGCAGTTGAGAGATGGAAGGCGAGGGTTGAGAGATCTATCCGCCGAGCCACGGAAGAGGTCGCCGCAGCCGGCAGCCTGACGGACCGAACGGTTTGGCTCTCAATTCTCAGCCAAGCTCTCTCAACTGCATGAGTTCGGCTCAGAGCTTCAGCAGATGCTCGGCGGCGCGGGCGGCGTAGTTTTCGCCGGAGCCGGCGGCGGCCGGTTTGGCGACCGCCTCGATGAGCGGACGCAGCGACGCCGGGCGCGACGGCATCATCGTGAGGAAACTCAGGGCTTCGAGTTTGACCTCCGGCGCCTGCTCGGGCGCAAGGGCGGCGGCGAAGACGGGCCACGCGGCGGCGGCCTTGGCGGAGTCGGAATTCCGCGCCACGGACGCGGCGGCGACGAGGCGGACGATCGGCGTCGGATCGCGGAGCAAGGCCGAAACATCGGCGTCGAGGCCGCGCGCGAGCACGGCGTGGGCGGCCCAGAATCGGATCACGGGATCGGCGTCGCGCAGCAACGGCGCGAGCTCGGCGGCGGCCGGCGCGGCGCCGAGTTGCAGGCGGTCGAGCAGATCGATGATGCGGGCCAGCGGATACGCGGTGTCGTCGCGCGCGACGACCGCGGGCGAGCGGCCGGCGGAGCGTTCGCGGAGCAGGGATTCGGGCATGAAGCCGGAATCGCGGATGCGGAGCAGGTGCTCGCGGTTCGCGGCGCGCAGGCGTTCGAGGGTGGCGCGATGGGCGGGATCGGCGGCGAGGTTGCGGACGTTGTCGGGGTCCGTCCGGTTATCGAAGAGCTGTTCGGCCGGCTTGGCGGCGAAGAGCGCGGCCTGGATCGCGTTCAACTGGCCAGCGGCGCGCAGGCGGTCGAGCTCGCGCGTCGTCGCCATGTTCCAGAGGTAGGTGACGTGCTGCAGCGTCGGCATTTCCGGCCGGTAGTGGCGGATGTAGCGGAATTGCCCGTCGGTGGCGGCGCGGCTGAAATCGATGGCCTCGTCCATGCGGTCGCGGAAGTTGAAAGTGATGGCCGGCGCGGGGGCGCGCGCGGGTCCGGCGAAGGCGCGGCCGTGGAGGTGCGCGGGCGCCTTGACGCCGGCGAGGCTCAGGACGGTGGGCGCGAGGTCGACCCAGTTGACGAGTTCGGCGGAGCGGCTGCCGGGGGCGCCCGGGGCGAGCTGGCGGTACTTCGGGGGAAACGAAACAGCGAGGGGCGGTTGCGTGCTGTTTTCGAAGAGGAAACGTTTGCTGCGCGTCACGACGCCGCCGTGGTCGGAATAATAGAAGACGATCGTGTCGTCGGCGAGGCCGTCGGCCTCCAGCTGCGCGAGCACCTCGCCGCAGGCGCGGTCGGCGGCGGCGACGCGGTCGTAGTACTGCGCGAGGTCGGCGCGGACTTCCGGGGTGTCCGGCAGGTAGGCGGGCACGCGGACCTTGGCGGGATCCGTCTCGAGCGCGACGCGTTTGTGCAGGGAGCTTTCGTGGCTGGCGTTGGTGTTGAAGACGGCGAAGAAGGGCTGGCCGGGCTTGCGGTTGCGCCAATGGGCCTGGTTGCCGTTCTGGTCCCAGGTGCCGGGCAGGACCGCGGCGTTGTAGTCGGTCTTGGCGCGGTTCGTCGTGTAGTAGCCGGCGTCGCGCAGGTAGGCGGGGAAATAGCGGAGCCAGTCCGGCATCGGGACGTTGCTGCGCATGTGCTGGGTGCCGAGAGCGGGCGCGAACATGCCCGTGATGATGCTGGCGCGGGTCGGCGCGCACACGGCGGAGGTCGAGTAGGCGCGTTCGAAGAGGATGCCGCTTTTCGCGATGCGGTCGAAGGTGGGCGTGCGGGCGAGCGGGTCGCCGTAGCCGGTCAGGTAGGTCGCGGAGGTATCCTCGGTGACGAGCCAGAGGATGTTGGGGCGGGCGGCCGGGGCGGTCTCGGCGGCGCGGAGTACGCCGAACAGGCAGAGCAGGGCGAGGAGGCGGGGGAAACGCGTCATGGGGGTGACGACGAACGTCGGCGGATTCGCGGCGCGATTCGATCTTTTTTCCGCCGCCGGAGCCGGGAGTTTTTCCGTGACTCCCGCGCGGCCGTTTTCCCTGATGGCGGCACCCCTATGCGCATTCCCCTCTGGTCCGTATTCCTCAGCCTGGCCCTGCCGCTCGCCGCCGTCGTGCCGGTGCCCGCCGAAGTCGTGCCGCAGCGCGTGCCGGGCGCGAAGGCCCGCAACGTCGTCTTCATCCTCGCCGACGACCACCGCTACGACGCGATGAGTTTCATGGGCCACCCCGTGGCCGAAACGCCGCACCTCGACGCGATGGCGCGCAACGGCGTGCACCTGAAGAACGCGTTGGTCACGACCGCGCTCTGCTCGCCGAGCCGCGCGTCGATTCTCACCGGGCTGTACACGTTCCGCCACCGCGTGATCGACAACAACCGCCCGATCCCGGCCGGCACGGTCTATTTCCCGCAGTACCTGCAGCGGGCCGGCTACGCGACGGCGTTCATCGGCAAGTGGCACATGGGCGGCGACTCCGACGAGAAACGTCCGGGCTTCGATTACTGGATCAGTTTCCGCGGCCAGGGGAACTACCTGTCTCCGAATCCCAACTACACGCTCAACGTGGACGGCAAACGCGTCCCGCAGCGCGGCTACATCACCGACGAGATGACGGACTACGCGCTCGAATGGATCGGCAGGCAGCAGCCCGGCGCGAAGCCGTTCTTCCTCTATCTTTCGCACAAGGCGGTGCACGCGAACTTCACGCCCGCGCCGCGGCACGACGGCAAACTCGCGGGCCGCCCGATGCCGAAGCCGAAGCGCGCCGCCGCGGGGGCGAACCAGCCGCGGTGGGTCGCCGACCAGCGCAACAGCTGGCACGGCGCCGATTTCCCGTACCACAGCGACCTCGACATCGAGAAGTTCTACCAGCGCTACTGCGAGACGCTCTGCGCGGTCGACGACAGCGTGGGCCGCGTGATGGCGAAGCTGAAGGAGATGGGCATTCTCGACGAGACGCTCGTGGTCTACATGGGCGACAACGGCTTCATGTTCGGCGAGCACGGGCTGATCGACAAACGCGTCGCCTACGAACCCTCGATCCGCGTGCCGATGCTCATGCAGTGCCCGCAGCTGTTCAAGGGCGGCACCGTGGTCGAGCAGGTCGTGGCCAACATCGACGTGGCGCCGACGATCATGGAAGCGGCCGGTTTGGCCGCGCCGGCGCACTTCGACGGCCGCAGTTTTGTGTCGCTGGCGCAGGGCAAGAAAACGCCGTGGCGCGACTACTTCCTGTACGTCTACTATTGGGAGAAGAACTTCCCGCAGTCGCCCACGGTGTTCTCGCTCCGCGGGGACCGGTACAAGTACATCACCTATTACGGACTCTGGGATGCGGACGAACTCTACGATCTGCAAAACGACCCCGACGAACTGCAGAACCTGCTCTACGACCCGAAATTCAAGTCCGTCGCGGCGGGGATGGAGACGAAGCTCTACGAAATGATGGCCGAGCTCGGCGGCATGGAGATTCCGCTCAATCCGCCGCTCGGCGGTTCGCAGAACAAGCGGCTGCGCGGGCGCGGCGGCGACCGGGGCGCGGATTTTCCGGCGCCGTTGGTGGTCGAAAAGCCGATCAACACCAACGCGAACTGAGGCCGCGGGCGGCGGCCGCAACCGGTCCGCCCGCGATTTTGGGTGGAGCCGCGGCCCGGCGTTCCCACACTGCGCGCCATGTCGAAGTCGCCGTTGGCCGGAATCAATCTGCTCCTGCTCGAAGACGAGGTGCTGCTGCGCAAGCGGCTGGCCGCGTTTCTCGAACGGGAAGGGGCCGAAGTCACCACGGTCGCGAACGTCGCGGCCGCCCGCACCGCCCTCGGCAACGTGGACTTCGACGCGGCGGTGATCGACGTCAATTTGCCCGACGGCCGCGGCACCGATTTGCTCCGCGACAAGTGCTTCCCGCCGACCACGACCGTGATCGTGATGACGGCGGAGGGCGGGGTGTCGGGCGCGGTGGAGGCCCTGCGCGCGGGCGCGGCGGACTATCTGGTGAAGCCGTTCGCGCCGGACGAATTGCCGGTGCGGCTGGCGCAGGCCCGCAAGGTGCGGCAGGCCAAACGCGCGGACGAATTCCGCCGCGGCCAGGACAACGAACTCGTTTTCGGGCCGAGTCTCGCCGGCGTGCGCGACCAGCTGGCGAAGATCACCGCGGCCGACCGTCGGCTGACCGGCTACCTGCCGCCCGTGCTGATCGAGGGCGAGACCGGCACCGGCAAGACCGCCATCGCGCGCTGGATCCACCGCAACGGCCCGCGGGCCGACGAAGCTTTGGTGGAGTTGAACTGTTCGGCGCTGCCGGACGCGTTGGCCGAGGCGGAACTCTTCGGTCACGAACGCGGCGCGTTCACGGACGCGAAGGCGGCGCGCATCGGGCTCATGGAGGCGGCCGACGGCGGTTCGCTGTTCCTCGACGAATTGCCGAGCCTCGCGCTGCCGCTGCAGGCCAAGTTGCTGACCGCGATCGAGGACCACAGCCTGCGGCGCGTCGGCGCGTCGCGCGCGACCCCGGTCGACGCCCGCATCATCGCCGCGACGAACGCCGATCTCGGCGAGCTCGTCCGCGAAGGCAAATTCCGCGGCGACCTGCTGCACCGGCTCGACCTGTTCCGCGTGCGGTTGCCCCCGTTGCGCGAACGCGGGCAGGACATCGTCGTGCTGGCGGAAGAATTGCTCGCGCGGGTGTGCCGTCGCTACGGCCAGAAGCCGGCGCCGATTCCGCCGGCGGGCCGCGAGCGCCTGCTCGCCTACCGTTGGCCGGGCAACGTCCGCGAACTCGCGCACGAGATCGAGCGCGCCGTGGTTTTCGGCGGGGAACGGGGGCTCGCGTTTGCGCACCTCGAAGCCGCGGCCGGCGGCGCCCCGGGCAGCAGTCTCGTCCGCCCCGGATTCGTGTTTCCCGAGGCCGGGTTTTCGTTGGAAGGCGCGATCGACGAAATCGTCGGCCTCGCCCTCAAGCAGGCCGACGGCAACGTCTCCGCCGCCGCCCGTTTGCTCGGGGTCTCCCGCGACGTCGTCCGCTACCGGCTCAAAGGCGGCAAGGAAAACGCCTAAGGTGGGGAGGTGGCCGCGGCCGGGCGGGAGAGTTGGGAGAAATTCCCCATTTCTCCCGGCTGTTGCAGCGCTCCCGGCGTGCTCCTAAATATTGATGGAGAATGAGATGAATTGTCGTGACGTGATTGGCACGGCGGCTGCAAATGGGATGATCGCCATGCGTCTCGCCCAATCGACTTCCCATCGCCTGATCCGCCTCTTGGCGGTGGCGGGTTTGGGGATGATGCTGGCCGTCCAGCCGGGGCTGCGGGCGGCGTCCGCCGCCGAGCAGGCGCGGGCCGATTTGGCCAAGGCGAAGGAGCAGGCCAACGCCCAGCGCGACAAGATGATCGCGGAGTACGAAGCCCTCGCGAAGCAACTCAAGGACGCGACGGAAGAGCAGAAGAAAGCGATTTTGGCCAAGATGGAGGAACGCAAGAAGGCGTTCGAGGAAGCCCAGAGTGCGCTCCATCGGCAGATCCGCGACGAGCAGCGGCGGCAGCGTCAGAACGCGACCCCGCGGCGCTAACCCTTTGGCGTAAACCTTAGCGTAATATCAGTCGAAAAAGGCGGTCACCCCAGGTGGCCGCCTTTTTTTCTTCCTGTCACCGCGGCGAACATGGCTTGAGTGGTCTCCGCCGCCGACCCACGCTTTCCGACCCTGCGTTGTTTCTGTCCTTGATCCCATTCCCCGAAGTCATGCGCCGTTTCTCGTTCGCCGGCTGGGCCCTTGGCTTGGCGAGCGTCGGTTGCTGCGCCGATGCGACGAAGGCCGAACTGGCGGCTTGGTTGGCCCGGCAACCGAAGTGGAGCGTCTCGGTGTCCGCGGAGAGCGCCGCCGGTTACAAAGACAACCTCTTGCTGAGCGCCAACGGACCGGAGGGCAGCCCGTTCGTGCGCGGGGCCGCCGATTTCCTTCTGCTCCATGTGCCGCAGGGGCCGGCCGACTTTTCCTTCTTCGGCCAAGTGGAGCGGACGCAGTTCCTCGCCGACCGATCGGTCGATGGCGAGACGAGCGTATGGGTGCAGACGGACGGCGGGTACCGTTGGGGCGACCGCTTCAAGGTTTCGCTGCCGGTCACGGGTTACTTTTACGACCAGGTGTTCGATGTGTCCGACACCGACGTCGAGCGGCTCGTCGCGGAATTGCGGGTGCAGGGATTGATGGTTGGGCCGACCCTGCGGTGGACTCCGGGACCGGCGTGGTGGCTGGAAGCGCAGGCGCTGGGCGAACGCAAACGGTACGACGACGGCGCGAACGACGGCGACATCGGCGAGGGCCGGATGCAGTTGGGTTGGCAACCCGGCGCGCGCTGGCGCCTGAGTGCGGCGTGGCAGCAGCGTTGGCGGAAGTTCGACCGGCGCGCGCAGTATTCGGCGGCGGGCCGCGAGCTCGCCGGAACCGCCCTGAAGATCGCGGAAGGCGAAGGCGAGGCCCGGGCCGAAATCACGTGGGACCGCGCGGGCCGCTGGAAATCCACGCTCCGGCTGGCCCGGCTTTCCTACCGCGACAACGGTTCGGGCTACTTCAGCTACACGGACCGCAAGTCGGCGGTGGAGACGGAGTGGCGGAGCGACCTTTGGCGGGTGCGGCTCGACGCCACCGCGAACCGCGTCGAGTTCGACGTGCAGACGGTGGGCTTCGGCATCGATCCGCCGGCGCGGATCAAAGAGGAGTACGGCGCGACGCTGCGCGCGGAGCGGAAACTCGGCCCGCGGTGGATTTTGCTGGCGGAGTACGGCTGGGAGCGCAGCCGGTCCAACGACCGGTTCGCTTCCTACCGCGTGAACGAAGGCTTGCTAGGGGCGCGCTGGAGCTGGGAAAAATGAGGCGGTCCGCCCCGCCATGTCCGCTCCCGCCGTCCCGTCGTCCCTCGCCCGCTATGCGCCGGCGGGCGTGCTCGCACTGACGGTGATCGTCTTCGCGGCCGTTGTCGCGACGGTGACGTGGCAGCTGCGGACCGGCCTGCGGGAACAGATTTTCCAACGCGAGGCGCGGACGCTCGCCGCCGTCGCCGCCATGCAACTCGACAACCGCGCCGGCGAGTTGACCGGCGTGCGTCTCGAGGATGCCCCGGGCGCGCTGCTGGTCGCCGTGCTGAAGACGTCGCAGCTGCGCGGGGTTGCCGGAGTCAGGATTTTCGACGCGCGGCGGCGCCTTTCCGATGCGTGGCCGTTCCGCTGGTCCGAGGCGGCGCCGCCGGACGAGCTCTGGCCGCGGCTCGCGGGCGGCGAAGCGGTGGGCCGCTGGCACGAAGGCGAATCCGGCGAAAGTCTGCTCGGGCTCGCGGAGCCCGGACCCGGGACCGCGGCGCTCGAGGCCTGGGTGCCGCTGCGGCGCAATGCCGGCGGCGGCCTGCTCGGCGTCGCGCAGTTTGTGGTCGAGGACGAACAGCTGGCGGCGGACCTCGAGGCGCACGATGTGCGGCTGTGGACGCAGGCGATGCTCGCGTGGGCGATCGGTTCGGCCGTGATCGTGTTTGCCGTCGGCTCGACCCTGCGGCGCCTGGCGGCCGCGAACCGCGCGTTGCGTGCGCAGAGCGAGGACCTCGTGCGCGCGAACCGCGAACTGGTGCTCGCGGCCAAGACTTCCGCCCTCGGCACGGTCACGGCGCACCTGATGCACGAGCTGAAGAATCCGCTGGCCGGCCTCGAGATTTTGGTCGCAGGCCAAGGGAACGACGGCGGCGGCCGGGGCGAGGCGGGCGGGGAATTGGCCGCGGCGTCGGCCCTGACGCGCCGGCTGCGCACGATGGTGAACGACGTCGTCGGCGTCCTGCGCGACGAGCAGGGCGGCGCGGCCTTCGAACTCACGGCGGCGGAGGTGGCCGAGATCGCCGCCGCGAAGGTGCGGGCCGAGGCGGCGCAGCGCGGCGTCGTCCTCACGGCGGGCGGGCCCGACGACCTGGCTTTGTCGGGCCGGCGCGGAAACTTGGCGACGTTGGTGCTGCGGAACCTCCTGCAGAATGCCGTGGAAGCCACGCCGGCGGGCGGGCGCGTCGCGCTCGAGGCGCGCCGCGGCGCGGACGGCGGGATCGAATTCCTGGTGACGGATACGGGCAGCGGCCTGCCCGACACGGTGCGGGCGCGGCTCTTCGAACCTTGCACGAGCACGAAGGCCGGCGGCACGGGCGTCGGTCTCGCGCTGAGCGCGCAGCTCGCGCAGCAGGCGGGCGGCGTACTCGGGTTGGTGCGGAGCGACGCGGGCGGGACAAGCTTCCGCCTTGTGTTGGCCCCGGAGGCGTGATTCGAGCTCGGCCTGCAAATTTTTGGCTCAGTTTACTGCCGGCGCGGGTCTGGGGCGGGCGTGCGGACCCTTGGCTTCGTTTTCCGGATTTGGCGGCTGTCTTGGCTTTTGCTGCTGGGCGGGGCGGCGGCGCACGCCCAAACGGACGGCTCGCTGCGCTGGAAATCGTCGGTGCAGGGCTACATCACGCTTTCGTCGCCGGCGCTGAGCGCCGATGGGAACACGATCTACATCGGCGTTGAGCGGGCGAACGGAGGCCGGGTCGTCGCACTGCCGCCGGACGGAGTGCGGCCCCGCTGGATCCGCGACCTGCGCGACCCGGTCGATTCGTCACCCGCGGTGGGGGCCGACGGCACCGTCTACGTCGGTTGCGTGGACGGCCGGCTTTATGCGCTCCGGCCTGAGACCGGTGAGATCAAGTGGGAGGTGAATTCGGGCGGATTTGTCACGAGTTCGCCGGCGATCGGAGCGGATGGCACCGTGTATTTCGGCACGGCGGCAGGCAAACTCTATGCCGTGACGGCCCAGGGCGCGGTGCGCTGGACGTTCGCAACCGGCGGCACGATCGATTCGTCGCCGGCGATCGGGTCCGACGGCACGATCTACTTCGGTTGCGACGACCGCCAACTCTACGCCGTGAATCCCGACGGTTCGGAGAAGTGGCGGCTCGCGACCGGCGGCCGGATCTTTGCGTCGCCGGCGATCGGAACGGACGGCACCGTCTATGTGGGATCGGCCGACCAGCGGTTGTACGCCGCCAATCCGGACGGAACGTTGAAGTGGTCCTATTTCACCAACGGCGACATCCAGGCGTCGCCGGTGCTCGGGGCGGACGGCACCGTCTATTTCGCCTCGGCCGACGCCTATTTCTACGCGCTCAACCCGGGAGGTGCGGACGCGCAGCGGCTCCGGTGGCGCACCGACATCCGCTCCACGACCGTGTCGACGGCGGTGGTGCGCGCGGACGGCGCGATCATTTTCGGGGCGGACGACCGGCGCGTGCGGGCGTTGCATCCCGCGACCGGCGCGGTGCTGTGGAGCTACCAGGCGGACGACGCGATCGAGTCCTCGCCGACGATCGCCCCGGACGGCTCGATCTACGTCGGTTCGTTGGACGGCTTCGTGCACAAGCTCAACGGCAACGGCTCGCCGCTGTCGTCGGTGTCGTCATGGCCGGGATTCCGCCGGAGCGCGGCGCACGACGGCCGGGCGCCGGTCCGGACGGGCACGGGGCAACTGGTCAACCTGGCGACGCGCGCCCGGGTTGAAGGCAACGAAACCTTGATCGCGGGATTTGTCGTCCAAGGCCGCGAACGGCGCGCCTACCTGCTGCGCGGGGTCGGGCCGGCGCTGGCGGCATTCGGGCTCGCGGGGATGGCGGATCCGCGGTTGAACCTCTTCTCCGGCGGAACCGGAGTCGGCGGCAACGACAACTGGGGGCAGAACGAGGCGAGCCTGTCCGACGGACTTTCGATCACGGACACCAGCGCGGCGGTCGGGGCGTTTCCGCTGCCGGACGGCAGCCGGGATGCCGCGCTGCTGATCCCGCTTCCGCCGGGCCTCTACAGTTCCCATTTGCGCAGCACCGACGGGCGGGGCGGGGTGGTGCTCGCCGAGATCTATGACGCGCTTGGCGGCGATCCGACCTCGCGCCTCGTCAACCTCTCGACCCGCGGGCAGGTCGGGGTGGGTGAAAACGCGCTCTTCGCCGGCGTCGTGGTCGGCGGTTCCGGAGTCACCCGTCTGTTGCTCCGCGCGGTCGGCCCGGGTCTGGCACAATTCAATGTCGGCGGCGTGCTGGCGCGTCCGACGATGGCCTTTTACCGGTCCGCGGGAGCCGGGGTGCAGACCTTGGTGCGCTCGAATACCGGCTGGACCACCGGCGGTTTGGCGCAGGATTTGGCGGGGGCGGCGACCTTGGTCGGGGCGTTCGCGTTGCCCGAGGCCAGCGCGGACTGCGCCATGGTGGTGGAGGTGCCTCCCGGGCCCTATACGATCCAGGTTTCGGGGGTGGGCGACACCACCGGAGAGGCGCTGGTTGAGATCTACGTTTTGCCCTGAACCCAGGCCCCGGTCGTCGTCCGCGCCGGGCGCGTGATGCCGGGAGATGGCCGGGAAACTGCTTGCCACTGCGCCGTCGCCGCATGGACACTTCCGGGCGACTACGACCGCGCTCCAAGCACACTCAAGCAACCACGCGGGGCTTCCCCGCTTTTCCCGGACTACATGGACGACAACGCTCCCAAGGAGAATCCGCCCGCGGATTTCAACAAACTCGATTTGAGCCAACTGAAGGCCTTCAGCTTCGGCACGCAGTGGACTCAAGAGAAACCCGCTCCGTCCGACCGCCGCGACCACGGCGATGGCGGGGATCGTCCCCGCCGTGAAGATCGTCGCGAAGGCGCCGGTCCCGATCGGCGCGACCGCCGGGTTTTCCGGCGTCCCGCCGGTCCCGGCGGCGATGCGGCTCCGAGCGGCGGTGCGCCCGCTCCGGCGGGTGGCGCGCCGGCTCCGCGCGAATTTTCCGGCGACCGTCGGCCGCGCCAAGGCGGCGGTTACGGCGGCGGTCCCGGCGGTCCGCGCCGCGAAGGCGGCGGCTACGGCGGCGACCGCGGTCCGCGCTACGGCCAAGGCGGCCCCGGCGGTCCCGCCGGCCGCGGCGCGCCGCAGGATCGCGGCCCGTACGACAGTCCTTATTACGCGGTCACCTTCTATCCGGAGGACACCAGCTTCAACACGCTCGTGCAGACGATCCGCAAATCGTGCCGCACGGTGGAGCTCTTCGAGATCGCGCGCACGGTCGTCGCCAAGACGGACCGCTTCGTCGTGGTGCTCGCCCACAAGCCCGCGCCCGCCGCCGCTCCTGCGGCCGAAGGCGCCCCGGCGCCGAAGCCGGCGAAGCCCGTTTTCCACATTTCCGTGCCGGACGGGATTCCGTTCGAGTCCGACGAGGCCGCCGTCGCCCATGTGCTCGGCCGCCATCTCGACAAGTTCTTCGATTCCGCGGAAGCGGAAGTCGAGCCGCCGAAGGGCAACTTCCAGGTGATCAACAAGTGCAGCCTGACGGGCGAATTGCTCGGGCCGCCGAATTACCACCGCTACAACCAGATTCTCCAGCAGCACTACGCCGCGAAAATCGCGTCGCGCATGTCGCTCGAGGCCTTCCGCTCCCGCATCGAGACGGTGCGCGATCCGGAGGCCGTCAACCAGTGGTTGGCGAAGATGAAGAAGACCACGCGCTACACGTGGAAACTCAACGCCAAGCCGGCCCCGGCCGCGCCCGCGCCCGCCGCCGAAGCCGCGCCTGCGCCGGCCGAAGGCGCGCCCGCCGAGGCGGCCGCTCCCGTGGAAACCGCGCCCGCCGCGGCGCCCGCGCCGGACACGACTCCGGTCTTCGACACGCTCGAGGACGCCCGCCTGCACCTGCTTACGCACGCCCGTGACAAGGTGGTGCGCACGACCGAGACGGCCCGTTTCCACGGCAAGATCGCCGAGACGATGCCCCCCGGAGAAATCCGCCGCGCCGTCGAAGGCGCGCTGGAGCGCCAGCGTCGTTTCCCGTTGGATACGGCCAACGCCCTCCGCGGCCGCCTGCGCCGCGAGCACTTCACGATCTTCAAGAAGGGCTCCAAGGGCGTGTCGTACGTCTGCGCGGTGAAGCGGAAATTCCGCGTGCCGGGCCAGACCTTCGGCGAGAGCATCGGCGCGCTGATCGCTTTCATCGAGGCGCACCCGATGGTGCGCGCGAGCGAGCTGACGTCGAAATTCCTCGGCATTGCCGGCGTCCCTGCGGCGCCCGCGCCCGCTGCGGCTCCGGCGGAAGGGGCGGCCCCGGCCGCCGAAGCGCCGAAGGCCGAGCCGACGCTCACGCTCGACGAACGCGCCAAGATCTCCCGTCTGCAGGGCGACCTCATGTGGCTGGTCCGCGAGGGCTACGTCACCGAGTTCATCGACGGCCGCCTCTTCGCGCCGCCGCCGATGGTCGAGGCCCGCAAGAAGGAGATCGAGGGCGACGAGCACGACCCGGAGAACTTCCCCGAAGTGCCCGCGGCCGAGGCGGCTCCCGCCCCGGTTCCGGCTGCGCCGGCGGAAACTCCGGCCGCGGACGCCCCGGTCGCCGAGACTCCCGCCGCGCCCGCGGCCGAGGTGCCGGCGCCGGAATCTCCGGCTCCGGAAGCCAAGCCCGACGCCGGTCCGACGCCGGCCGCCTGATTTTCCGCGGCCGGTTGTCGGTATGACCGCCGCGGACGTCGAGGCCTACCTGCACCGCCACATCCCGCTTTCCGCGGCGATGGGCGTGCGGGTGGCCGATTGCACCGCCGCCGGCGTCACGCTGGCGGCGCCGCTCGAGCCGAACGTCAACCACCGCGCGACCGTCTTCGGCGGCAGCATCTCCGCAGTCGCGATCCTGGCGGCGTGGTCTTGGCTGCACTTTGCGCTGCGCGGTGCCGGCGAATCCGCGCGGCTCGTCATCCAATCGAACCGTATCGATTACCTTGCGCCGGTCGCCGGCGACTTCACCGCCCGCTGCGAAGGTGTTTCCCCGGAGCGGCTGCGGGTGTTTCTCGCGACGTTCCGCCGCCACGGGCGCGCGCGGCTGGAGGTGGCGGCGCACCTCGATTACCAAGGCAAGGTGGCCGCAAACTTTGCCGGCGACTATGTCGCGGTTCGGTTGCCGGCGGAAGCCGACGTCACCGCAGGGTGACGGTGTGGCGTTCGTCGGGCAAAATCCCGAGTTCCAGGTGCAGGGTGCCGGGCGGCAGCCAGGCGGAGATCTTTTCCGGCCACTCGACGGCCAGGCACCACGGCGAAACGAGAAAGTCGGCGAGCAGCAGGTCCTCGACCTGCCGCGCGCCCTCGAGGCGGTAGGCGTCGAGGTGCAGCAAATTCACCGGACCGCGGTGGAGCGTGAAGATGTTGAAGGTCGGACTGGTGACGGCTTCGGCGAGGCCGAGGCCGCGCGCCAAGCCTTGGACGAAGGTGGTCTTGCCGACGCCGAGGTCGCCGTGGAGCGCGAGGGTCGTGTCGGGCGGCAGACCGGCGGCGAACTCCGCCGCGAGCGTCCGCATTTCCTCGGCGGAGGCGGTCGTGATGCCCGCCCGCAGGCGGTCGAGGAGCGGGGCGGCCATGGGCGTTTCAGCGCAGGTGCTCGTAGCCCTGGTACGCGGAAAGATCCAGCGTGCCGGGCACGGTCCGGTCGGCGGCGACAAACGTGCCGACTTCGGTTACGGGAGTGCGGGGAAAGGCCCGGTCCCAGGCGCGGGCGAAAGCGGCACGATCGGTTTTCGCGGCGAGGGCGAACACCAGCTCGTAGTCCTCGCCGTCGGTGAGCGCCGCCGCCGTGCCGACCCGGCGGCGACGGGGCAGGGCGGCTTCGACGAGGGCGGCGCGATTGCCGCGGGGGGTGAGCGCATGCAGGTCCTTCGCGAGGCCGTCGCTGAGATCCATCATGGCCCGCACGTCCGGCTGCCGCGCCAGCCACGCGCCTTCGGCGAGCCGAGGCGTGAAACGGTAGTGGTGGCCGGAGGCGAGGCTGCCGCCGAGCACGCCGGTGACCCAGATCGTGTCCCCGCGCCGGGCGCCGGTGCGGGTGACGACGCGCGGTCCGGCGGCGGTGCCGAGCAGCGTGAGGCTGGCGGCCAGGACGCCGTCGGCCTGCGCGACATCGCCGCCGACGATGGGGACGCCGAACTTCCGCGCGGCGGCGGCCAAGCCGCGGTAGAAGGATTCGAGCCAGCGGCAGTCGACGCGGCGGTCGAGGGTGAGGGCGAGGACGGCGGCGGTGGGTTGGCCGCCCATCGCGGCGAGATCGCTGAGATTGCGTTTGAGCAGTTTGGCGCCGACGGCGCGGGCGGGGACGCCAGCGTCGAAGTGGCGCCCGAAGATCACCGGATCGACGGTGATGAGCTGCGGGCCGGCCGAGGCGGGCAGCACGGCGCAATCGTCGCCGATGCCGAAGGGAGCGCGGGGCGAGATCGAGCCGAGCCACCCGCGGATCGAAGCGATCAGCCGTGATTCGCCCCACGCGCCGACCGAGTCGGCCGCGTTTTTGGCAAACGGTTCGAAGCTGCCAGCCGGGGTCATGCAGTCGAGAGTCGAGGGTTGGGAGTCGAGGGTTGAGCGAGCGATCCGTCGATGGACGGAAAGCGTTGCTGCGGCCCGCCACCCGAGGAGCCAAACGGTCGCATGGGTTCAGTCCGTCACGCCGCCGAGGATCAGCAGCACGGTATTCAGGTTGAAGAGGGCGTGGGCGACGATCGGGGTGCCGATGCGGCCGGTGCGCTCGTAGGCGAGGGAGAAAATCACGGCGAGCACCACGAGCGGGGCGAGGCTCGTGAGCCCGCGCAGCGTGGACCAATCGACGTGCAGGGCGCCGAAACAGAGTGCCGGCGCGACGAGGGCGAAGCGCCGGGCGAGGCGGGTGCGGAGGTAACGGAAAAGGCCGGCGCGGAAAACGAGTTCCTCCGTGACCGGCGCGATGAGGACGGCGAGCGCGACCATGATGGCCAGCGTGACGGGCGACTCGGCGTCGGCGAACATCCGGATCAGATCCTGGCGTTCCGCGGGCAGGCCGGCCGCGTGCAACATCAGTTCCCAGAGTTTGGCGGTGCCGACGAGGAGCGGGAGGGCCATCAGGAAAACGCCCGCGCCGGCAACGAGATCCCTCCGGCCGATGCGCGGCAGTTCGGGCGGCGACGGCACGAGCGGGTGCCGGTTGAGGACGAGGTGGAACAAGAAGTAGCCGCCGAGCATGCCGAGTTGGGCCGCGGCGCCGCCGGCGACAGTGACAGCGTCGCCCGCGAGGCCGGCGGTGCGCGCGAGTTTGGTGCCGGCAAGGGCGACGATCGTACTCGTCACCATGACCGCGAGGAGCAACGCCGCGAAATCCGTCACGGGCAATTCCCACGCGGGCAAACGCACTTCGGCGGGCTGCGCCCGCGCGGCCGGAGAGAGGACGTGGCGCCAAAGCAGGACCGCGCCGGCGAACAGGAGGACCAGTTCGGCGGCGACGACCACGACGGGCAGCGATTCCGGCATGACGGGAGTCGAACGGACGCGGGGCCGGCCGCAAGGCCGGACCTCACCCTGTCTCAGCGGGAGACGATCTTGCCGTCGGCGAAGACGATCTTGCCGCCGACGACCGTGGTGCGGACGCGGCCGGTGAGCGTTTGGCCGGACCAGGGGGAATTGCTCGATTTGCTGAAGCCGGCCTTGGCGTCGTAGCGCCATTTCTCGTCGGGATCGAAAAGGCAGAGGTCGGCGTCCGCGCCTTCCGCCAACGTGCCGGCGGGCAAATTCATCAATTTCGCGGGCCGGCGCGTCATCAGGTCGACGACGAAGGGCAGCTTGAAACGGTTTTGCCGGACGAGGATCTCCAACGTGACGGGCAGGGCCGTCTCCAGACCGAGGATACCGTTGGGCGCGTAGTCGAATTCCTTGTCCTTCTCGTAGTCGGTGTGCGGCGCGTGGTCGGTGGCGACGATGTCGAGGGTGCCGTCGCGCAGGCCGGCGATGAGGGCCTGGCGGTCCGCCTCGGTGCGGAGCGGCGGGTTCATCTTGAAGTTGGTGTCGTAGGTCGCGAGCGCGTCGTCGGTGAGGGCGAGGTGGTGCGGCGTGGCTTCGGCGGTGACCTTGACGCCGCGGAGCTTGGCGCGGCGGATGATGTCGACGGAGAAGCGCGACGAGATGTGCTGCAGGTGGATGTGCGCGCCGGTGTATTCGGAGAGGATGACGTTGCGGGCAACGATCAGGTCTTCGGCGGCGTTGGGCCAGCCGCGGAGGCCGAGGCGGGTCGACATGACGCCTTCGTTCATGACGGCGCCCTGGGTCATGGAATGGTCCTGGCAGTGGTCCATGACGGGCAGGTCGAACATCTTCGCGTACTCGACGGCGCGCCGCATGAGGTCGTTGGACTGGACGCAGTCGCCGTCGTCGGTGATGGCGACGACGCCGGCGCGTTTGAGCGAGCCGATGGGGGCGAGGGCCTGGCCCTTCATGCCGACGGTGATGCAGCCGGTGGGGTAGACGCGGACGACGGCATCGCGGGCGATGACGTCCTTCATCAACTGGATGGTGCCGGCGTTGTCCGCGACGGGGGACGTATTCGGCATGCAAATGACCGAAGTGAAACCGCCGGCGGCGGCGGCGCGGGAGCCGGTGCCGATGGTTTCCTTGTGGGCCTGGCCGGGTTCGCGGAAATGGACGTGGATGTCGACGAGGCCGGGGCAGGCGACGAGGCCGGCGGCGTCGATCACCTTGGCGCGTTTCTTCGCGGCGGCGGAGAGCGACGGGACGAATTTGCCGGCTTCAATGCAGACATCGCCGGCGGCGTCGCGTTTGGCGGCGGGGTCGATGACGCGGGCGTTTTTGATCCAGAGGGAAGACATCGGGGATGGGTCCGCGGGAGGCGCAGGAGTCGCGAAAAGGGAAGGAGGCGGGCGCCGGTTTACTCGACGGGCATGACGGACTCGGGCTGGCCGCCGGCGCAGAGGTAGAGGACGGCCATGCGGACGGCGATGCCGTTGGTGACCTGCTCGAGGATCACGCTGCGTTCGCCGTCGGCGAGTTCGCTGTCGATCTCGACGCCGCGGTTGATCGGGCCCGGGTGCATGATGATCGCCTTGGGGTTGAGCCAGGAGGCGCGGGTCTTGTTGAGCCCGAACATGCTCGTGTATTCGCCGAGCGAAGGGAAATGGCCGGCGGCCTGGCGCTCGTGCTGGATGCGGAGGAGCATGACGACCTCGGCGTCGGCCAGCGCGGATTTCAGATCGTGGGAAACCTTGACGCCCATCTCGGTGAACCAGCCGGGCACGAGGGTGGAGGGGCCGACGAGCGTGACGGCGGCGCCGAGCTTGGTGAGGGCGTGAATGTTGGAGCGGGCGACGCGGCTGAAGAGAATGTCGCCGAGGATGACGACCTTGCGGCCCTTGAGGCTGCCGAGGTGCTCGAGCATCGTGAACGTGTCGAGCAGGCCCTGGGTCGGATGCTCATGGGCGCCGTCGCCGGCGTTGATCACGGGGATGTCGAGGATGCGGGAAAGGTAGAGCGGGGAGCCGGCGGCGGCGTGCCGGATGACGATCATGTCGGCCTGCAGGGCCTGGATGTTTTCGGCAGTGTCGCGAAGGGTCTCGCCCTTGGTGGTGCTGGAGCTGGCGGCGTCGAAGGCGATGACATCGGCGCTGAGGCGCTTGGCGGCCATGTCG
The DNA here is from genome assembly GCA_027482185.1 of Opitutaceae bacterium. Taxonomy (GTDB): domain Bacteria; phylum Verrucomicrobiota; class Verrucomicrobiia; order Opitutales; family Opitutaceae; genus ER46. The sequence continues at coordinate 322,118 of JAIXWF010000013.1, forward strand.
AAGGCCATGCGCGTGCGCGTGCTGGGCTCGAGGAAGAGATTGACGATCGTCTTGCCGCGGAGGGCGGGGACCTTCTTCACGCTCCGCTGCAGGGTGCGTTTGAACGCGGCGGCGGTGGTGTGGATCTGCCCGATTTCCTCGAGGGTCAGTTCCTCGATGGTGAGCAGGTGGCGGCGGTTCCAGGGCATGGCGGAGAAGGACGAAGGATCAGAGCGCGGAGGCGTTGGCCGCGGGGCCGGCGGGGATGAGGCGGATGGTGTCGCGGCGGGGCGACTTGGGGTCGAGGTGGACGACGACCTTTTCGTCGGCGGCGGGGGCGACGGAGAGCCCGACAAAATCGGCGGCGAGCGGGAGGCGGCGGCCGCCGCGGTCGACGAGGACGGCGAGTTCGACCTTGGTCGGGCGGCCGTGGTCGAAGAGTTCGTCGAGGGCGGCCTTGACGGTGCGGCCGGAGAAGAGGACGTCGTCGACGAGAATCACATCGGCGCCGTGGACATCGCCGGGGATCTGAGTCGGGGCGAATTCCTTGGGGATGGGGTGGCGGCCGATGTCGTCGCGGTGGAAGGAGATGTCGATGGTGCCGACCTTGACGGGGAGCCGGTAGGGGGCGGCGGCGAGGGCGAGGCCGAGGCGGCGGGCGAGCTCGATGCCGCCGTTGGCGACGCCGAGGAGGAGGACGGTTTTGCCGCCGCGGTGGCGTTCGGCAATGCCGGCGGCGAGCTGCGCGAGCGCAGCCCGGATCTCTGCGGGTCCCATGGTCTTTGCGTTGGCCACCGCGCAGGGTTGTGACGTTCCGGTGAAGGCGAGGGAAGGCTTTTTTGGAATCGGGCGGCTGAGGGGTAAGGATCGGCGGTTTTGGGTATGCGGCGCGGATCAGGGCGTTGCTGGTAGGGGCGCGGCTTGTCCGCGACCGGTCGGGGCAGGGCGCGCACGAGGCGCGCCCCTACAGGGTCGGCATTCCGAAGGCTTTGCGGCGCGAGAGCGTGAAGGGGAGAGCAAATTCGAACTATTGGCTTGCCTGTACTAACCGTACTAGTGCATATAGTACAGCATGCTCCCGTTCACCGTCGAACTGAAGCCGGGTCTGCCGGTCGCGGAACAGATTCTGTTCGCGGTGAAAAAGGCGGTGGTGACGGGGCAGTTGCGGCCGGGGGATCGGTTTCCGTCGGTGCGGGTGCTGAGCCTCGAATTGAAGGTAAATCCGAACACGGCGCACAAGGTCGTGGCGGCGCTGGTGGCGGAGGGGGTGCTCGTGACGACGCCGGCCGTGGGCAGCGTGGTGGCGGAGCGGGAACCGGGCGGACGCCGCGAGCGCACGGAATTGCTCGGCGCGGAGGTCGAATGGCTGGTGGTCGAGGCGAAGAAACTCGGGCTCGAGCTCGAGGACGTGCAGGCGGCGCTGGCGGCGCATTGGAAGCGCCTCGGCGGGAAGTGAGCGGGCGGAAGCAACGATTTCAAAACCAGGAGAGCGCAGAACCATGAACATCATCGAAACGGAAAACCTGACCCGGCGTTTCGGCCGGAACGACGCGGTGAACGGCCTGAACCTGGCGGTGCCGGAGGGCAGCACGGTCGCGCTGCTCGGAGCCAACGGAGCGGGCAAGACGACGACGCTGAAGCTCCTGATGAACCTCTTGCAGCCGACGGCCGGCTCGGCGCGCGTGCTGGGCGCCGACTCGCGGCGGCTCGGCGAGAAGGAATTCGCGCAGATCGGCTACGTCTCGGAAAACCAGGAGTTGCCGCTGTGGATGACGGTGCGGCAGTTGCTCGATTACTGCCGGAATTTTTATCCGACCTGGGACCGCGACCTCGAGGCGACGCTGCTTAAGCAGTTCGCGTTGCCCACGGACCGGCCGCTGAAGCAATTGTCCCGCGGCATGACGATGAAGGCGGCGTTGCTGTCGTCGCTGGCCTATCGGCCGAAGCTGCTGGTGCTGGACGAGCCCTTCAGCGGGCTCGATCCGCTGATGCGGGACGAGTTCATCTCGGGCGTGCTAGAAGTGTCGGCCACGGGGCAATGGACGGTGGTGGTGTCGTCGCACGACATCGGCGAGGTGGAACGCCTGGCGGACCGGGTGGCGATGCTGGACGCGGGGCGACTGCGGCTGGACGAGACGACGGAGGCGTTGCTGGGCCGTTTCCGGCGGATCGAGGCGACGCTGGACGAGGCGCCGGCGGCGCTGCCGGCAGGCCTGCCGACGGCGTGGCGGGAGGTCGAGCACGCGGGGCGGGTGATCCGGTTTGTGGATACGGCGTATGCGCGCGAGGCGACGGAGGCGGCGTGCCGGCGGCTCTTTCCGGACGCGGCGGTGGTCGCGCAGCCGATGGCGTTGCGGGACATTTTCATCGTGCTGGCGCGGCAGGCGCGGGGAGCGGCGGAGGCGGCGGCGTGAACCCGACCCTGGCGATTGTCCGCAAGGACCTGCGCCGGCTCGGGCCGGCGGCGGCGCTGTGGACGCTGATGCAGGCAGGAGTGACGCTGTGGCTGCGGCAGGCGACTTGGCCCGAGACCAGGCCGGACCTCAAAGCGGCGACGGAATGGATGCGGCGGACGGAATCGTTCGTGACGGCGGCGGGCGTGCTCATGGCGGTGATGCTGGTGCTGCTCGCGGGCGCGTTGGTGCTCGAGGACCGAGTCGCGGGATCGACTTCGTTTTGGCAAACGCGTCCGATCGGCGGCCGGCGGTTGCTGGGCGCGAAGGTGCTGACGGCGGTTTTGCTTTTCGGAGTGCTGCCGTTGGCGGTGATGATGCCGGTCTGGTTCGGGATCGGATTGACGGCGGCGGAAACGGCGCAGGCGGCGTGGCTGCTGGGGTCGTCGATCGCGGTGCTGGTGCTGGGGGCCCTCTGCCTGGCGGGATTGGTCCGGAACATCGGCGAGATGGCGTTTGCGGCGCTGGTGACGTTTGCGCTGACGGTGCTGGGGTTCAGCGCAACGGGAACCGGCAAGGTGGACGAGGCCGGGGTGCTGGAGACGAAGATGTACCTGGGCATCGCGCTGCTTTTGGCGGGCGCGGCGGTCTTGCTGTTGCGGCAATATGCCAATCGGCACACGGAGCGGCACTGGATCGCGGCGGTGGCGGGCCTCGCGGCGGTGATCGGGCTGCAAGCGGCGTGGCGTTGGGACTGGATCGCGCATTTACCGGAGCCGGAATTGGCGGCGGCGGATCGGGCGATGGTGCCCGAGTTGCGGAAACTCGTGACGCCGGCGGAGGCGGGCGTACCGCGGGCGCTGTTCCTGACATTGCCCGCGGCCGCGGAAAACGGCGAGGCGGTCGGACCGTGGACCGGGCAGGGCACCTTGCGTTGGGCGGACGGCCGGAGTGCCGCGTGGCGGCTCACGCCGGGCGGACTGTGGGGCGACGAGGCGGCGATCCGGTTGGCGGGCGTGCGCCCGGGCAGCGGACCGTTGCCGTGGAATATGGCGCTGAGTTTTACGGCGCCGCCGGAGGGTGCGCCCTGGCCGCGGGCGGGCGAAGCGCATTTCGCGGGCGAGATCGGGCTGGCGCGTTACCGCTGGCAGGTCCTGCACCGCGTGCCGGTGCGCGACGGCGTCGCGGCCGCCAACGGCCCCGCCCGCCTGCGGATCATCGGCTGGGTGCCGGACGCGCCGGCGAGCCTGCTGATCGAGGAAAGCGATTCGGGCGTGCGCCCCTTCGGCTCGCGCGAACTGCGGGCGCGGGATCCGCAGCGGCGCGATGCGTTTTTGCTCGTGAACGAAAGGCTAGGGATCGTGAAGGCGTTGCATCCGCGGGATCTCGGCAACGCGGGATTCAGCGGCGTGCGGCACGGGTTGCGGGTGCTCGAGACCTCGGTGCCGCGGGGGCAGGCGGCCGACTGGGCCGAGGGCGCGGTCCTCGTGCAAGTACGGTTCGACCGGATACGGAGCTTCGATCGGAAACTGGAAAACGTGCCGCTGGCGCTCGGGCAGGAGGAAAAACCATGAACCTGATTTTCGCCGTGGTACGGAAGGATGCCCGCGCCTTGGCCGGCCGCATGGCTTGGTGGCTGGGCCTGATGGTCCTGAAGCTGGCGGTCGGGGCGTGGCTGTTTTTGAGCCCCGACGTGACGCGGGCGATGTTCGATAAGGCGGGCTACGCGCTGATCGTGCTGGCGCTGACGGAGGGCGCGCTGCTGTTTCTGCTCGCGGCTTTGCTGGTGCGGGAGGATGCGCCGGCCGGGGAAAATACGTTCTGGCGAACGCGGCCGATTTCCGGGGCGCGATTGCTCGCGGCCAAGATGACGGGGGCGTTCCTCCTGCTCGTGTTGCCGGCGATCGCGACGTCGCTGCCGTGGTGGCTGCTGGCGGGGGGGATGGACGCGACGGCGTTACTGCGGGCGGGCGCGCTGATGTTGGGGGTGCAGGCGGCGGTGATTTTGCCGGCGGTGATGATGGCGGCGGTGACGGACTCGCTCGGCCGGATGTTGGTTTATTCGGTGCTGTTGCTGGGGGTGGGCAGTTTGTTCGCGGGCTACGTGGGCGTGTTCGTGGCGGCGCCGAGCCAGAGTGCCGAGGAAGGGAATTGGCGGCTATGGGTGTGGGCCGGAGGCGCGGCGGTAACGGCGATGGCGATCGTATTGGCGCAGTATCTCGGCCGGCGACCGTACCGCGCGGCGCTGACCGCGGTGTTGGGCTTGGGTGCGGCGTTGGGGTTGGCGCGGTGGTGGCCGTACTCCCCGGCGTCGATGGCGGCGGGCGGGGCCTTGGAGCTGAGGCTGGGGGAGGGAACGATCTCGCCGCAGAACCCGCGGGAGCGGGCAATCGCCGCGGTGACCCTGGCCACGGAATTGCGGGGCGCCGAGCCGGGGCAGTTCGCCGTCGGCGATGCGATCAGGACGGAGTGGCGATTGGCCGACGGCGGAACGAGTGCCGGCTTGGGCGGAGGATTTATGCCCGGGCACGCGCCGGCGCGGCGGGAAGTTGCGCGGGCGCTCGGCTTCGGGGAGCCGGAAAAAGCGGCGGCATCCGATCCGGCGGTGCGGACCGAATTGCGGCTGGTTGCATGGGCCGACCGGCGGATGCTGGAGCGGCTGCGGGCGGGGCCGGCCGCGCTCGCCGTGACCGCCGACGTGTCGTTGTTGCGTCCGGTGCCGGCGGCGTCGGCGTCCTTCGCGCCCGGGACGACGGTGCGCGGCGGCGGGCGATCGACGCGGGTGCTGGGGATCGTGCGACGCGACGGGGACCGGCAGCTGCCGCTCGCGCGCCTGCTGCAGACCGAGTTGGCGAGCGTGCCCGACGGCATGATCATCGGGTCCTTGCGCAATCGCCGCGGCGCCGCTTACGCGGGGATAGCGCCGCTCTTTCTGGTGCAACGCGAGACGGCGGCGGTGCGGGCGTTGAACGCGGGCTCGACGATCAATCTGCTCGTGGCCGGCGTGCTGCTGACGTTGGGCGAGGCGACATTGGACGCGGGGAGTTACGACGGGGCGACGCTGGCGCTCATCGACTGGCGGGAGGAGCGGCGCGTGCGGGTCGAAACGAAGAGCGATCCGGTGCGGCTGATCTGGGCGGAGCCGAAAGGTGCGGCGGCGCGCTAGCCCTGGCGGGCGGCGCGGCAAACCTCGACGATCGCGGCGGCGGTGGCGGCGGATTGGACTTCGAGCCAGCGTTGGCCGAGTTCGGGCGTGGCGACGGCGGCGTCGCCCATGATGCCGGTTTTCGAAAGATCGGCGGAGACCCAGGCCATCGTGGCGGGAGCGCGTTCGGGGCGGAGGTTGCCCATCGTCTCGACGCGGCCGCAGTAGTCGGCGACGGCCTTGGACATGTCGACGTACTGCGGCAGGGCCGCGAGCAGGAGGGCGGTCTCGGCGGTGTTCGCGTGGTAGCCGAACGTCGCTTCCTGCGGCGGCAGCGGCATGTCGACCTTGGGCGCGAGGCTGCCGCAGCGCAGGCCGAGGGTGGCGGAGATTTCGCGCAGCGTGTAGACGATCACGGCGATGTTGCCGCCGTGGGTGTTGAGGATGGCGAGATTCTTGAAACCCCAGGCGTGGATTTGGCGGGCGACGGCCCAGAGCTGGGCGCGGAGCGTGTCTTTGGAAACGAAGAGCGTGCCGGGGAAGCCGGTGTGCTCGTTGCTCTTGCCAATCGTGATCGGGGGCGCGACGTAGACCGAGGCTTCGGGCGGCAGCAGCGGCAACGCGCGCTCGAGCCAGACTTGGGCGAGGAAGGAATCGACGGCGACGGGCAGGTGCGGGCCGTGCTGCTCGATGGCGCCGGTGGCGAGGATGACGGGGGCGACGGCTTTGTCGGGCAACGAGGCGATCTCGCGCGCCGTCATGCCCGGCAGGTAGCGGTTGCGGTAGGACGGAAAGGGCGGGTGGTCCATGGCGGTCAGGGTTGCGCGGGCAAAATTTTGCCGCCGTGCGGGAGCGGCGGATACGCGTGGATCTCGCCGAGGAGACCGACGAGGCGGACGGCGGCATCGTCGAGGAGGGCGGGGGCCGCCGCGCGGGCGGCAGCGAGCGGAAGGGCGGGTTCGGCGAGCGGGTGGACGCGTTCGTCGCCCCACGGGCGCGGGAACGGCGGCTCGGAAGCGCCGCGCGGCGGCGGTTCGGCGTCGCAGCCGGTGAGCGCGGTGACGAGGGTCTGGAAAGTGCGGCGGGATTGGCTGCGGACCGGATGCAGGTCGAGGCCGAGGCCGCTGAGGCTGATGCGGAAAATCTGCAAGCCGAGGGCGATGCGGTTGTCGCGGGCGACGGCGGCGATAAACTCTTCGTTCCACGGGCTGGCGTTGTAGAGCAGCACGCGTTTGAAGCCGGATACGGCGATGGAACCGAGGACATCGGCGAGGAAGCCATGGGCGACGGGCGGCTCGACGGCGAAGGCGCAGCCCGGATCGGAACCGAGGACGAAACGCAGCGGCGGGATCACGAGGATCGGCTGGCCGGCAGGGCGGCGTCGCGAAGCGGCGCGGAGGACGTGCATGAGCACGGTTTCCTCGGCGTCGAGGGCGTGGCCGAGGCCCCAGTCGGCGGTGCCGCAGAGCGGGACGACGACGAGGGTATGCGCGGGATTGGGCCAGCGGGAAAATTCGGGCCAGCGGTGCCAGGCCCAGAAGGTGGCGTCGTCGGCGACGCAGAGCGGCACGGGAGTCGGGGCGCTCATCGGGCGGCGGTAATTTCGACTTCGACGCAGCAGCCGGGGCGGGCGAGGCCCTTGACCTCGAGGAGCGTGCTGGCGGCAAGGGCGCCGCCGAGGTAGCGGTCGCGCACGGCGGTGAACTTGGGGAAGTCGGCCATGTTGGTGAGATAGGTCTGGGTGCGGACGACGTCGTCGAAACCGAGATCCGCCGCGGCCAGGATCTGGCCGATGAGTTTGAAAACGTAGTCGGTCTGGGCGGAGGCGTCGTCGGGCGCGACGACCTGGCCGGAGGGATCGACGGCGAGTTGGCCGGTGGCGTAGAGCGTGCGGCCGGTGCCGAAATCGAGGAGAATGCCGGGGCTGTAGGCGCCGCGCGGGGCGGCGAAGCCGGGCGGGTAGATGATCGTCTTCTTCATGGGGCGAGTTCGTCGTCGGGCTGGTTGAGGTAGAGGAGCCCGAGACCGAAGATGGCGAACATGCGGAACGCGGCGGTCTGGCCGTTCCAGGTCGGGGATTGCCACATCAAAAACCATTCGCCGCCGACGGTGATGAAGGCGACGAACCACTGCAGGAGGCTCAGCACGAGACCGGCGCTGGCGAGGACCTTGGCGCGCTGCCAAGCGGCGGCGGAGCCGCCGCGCGCGGCCCAGAGTTGCTTCACGCCGAGGGCGATGAGGGCGCCGGCGGCGAATTCCCAGAGGATGATCGAGGCGTAGAACGCATGGTGCACGGCGGGACTGTCGATCGCGCGCCACATGAGTTTGTTGCCGGGGAACGTCGTGCTCATGTTGAGGACGTTCTTCACGAATTGGAAATTGGAGTCGTAGTCGGTGACGTTGTTGAACGCCACGAGCAGGAGGAAAAACGACGAGGCGGCGGTGAGGGCGATTTTCGCGAGGCGGATGATCATCGGGAGGGGAGGCGGGGCGGGCGCGGAGGGGAGGATGGGGCGTGGACGAAGGCTGAGGAGGGGGACACAGAGGTCACGGAGTGAACACGGAGTTCACGGAACGGAAATGGGCGGGGAGGAAATTGCCGGAACGGGATTGCCGGAACGGAATTGCGTTCCGGCAAGGGAGGCGGAGGCGTTCTTCAAAGCGGAGTTGGGCTCAGCGGTCCTGGAGTTCGGCGTAGTCGGGGAGGGGAGCGGGGGCGAAGCCGTCGGCGTTGACGATTCGGCGCGGGCTGCCGGGGCGGCTGAGGAGTTCGCTGAAGCGCTGCACGCCGAAGACGACGAGGTGGGCGGGCGAACCGGGGGCGACGCGGCCGTAGGTCGGCAGGCCGACGAGATCGGCGGCGGTGCGGGTGACGGCGCCGACGGCGGCGTCGAGGCGCACATCGAGATGGGCGAGGCGGACGCTTTGGACGAGGACTTCGGCGGCGTCGTAGTCGCCGAAGGCGTAGAAGGCATCGCGGACATTGTCGCTGGCGCAGGCGACGGGCACGCCGGCATCGAGGAGATCGTGGACCAAAGTGAGGCCGCGCCAGAGGGGCGTCCGGGGAAAGACGGTGCCGGCGCTGCGGCGGTCCTGCAGGTAGACGTTGCAGAGCGGGAGGGAAACGATGCCGAGGCCGGCGGCCTTCACGAGATCGATGGTGGAGCGGGCGCGGTCGCGGGGCTGGACGGCGAGGCTGCAGCAGTGGCCGCAGACCGCGGGCAACGTGAACCCGTTGCGCAAGATGCCTTCGGCGACGAGGCGGAGGCACTCGGCCTGGGGGTTGTCGTTTTCGTCGACGTGCAGGTCGATGCCGAGGCCGCGTTCCTGGGCGAGTCGGAGCAAGCCGTCGATCTGCGCGGGCAGGTCGGGATTCATCTGCAGGAAACCGCCGAGGGCAGAGGCGCCGTAGCGGACGGCGAGGTCGGCGATTTTGCGGCCGGTGTCGGAAACGAAATCGGCGCCGCCGCACAGCGGAATGGTCTGGAGTTCGATGCGGCCGCGCCACTCGGCGCGGAGCCGGGCCATGGTGGCGTGGCTGACCTCGGACCAAGGCAGGCCGGTGTCGAGATGGGTGCGGATGACGCGGGTGCCGTGGGCGTAGGCGGTGCGGAGGGCGAAGCCGGCGCGGCGGAGCAGGTCGGCCTCGGTCCAGTTGTCCTTGTCGTTGGCGAGGCTCGTGATCGCTTCCCAGAACGTGCCCGTGCGGTTGGGCGCGCGGTGCCAGGTGTGCGTTTTGTCGAGGTGGACGTGGGCGTCGACGAAGCCGGGGAAAACGAGGGCGCCGGCGGCGTCGATTTCCGCGGTCGCGGCGGGCGCGGCGGCGGAGGAAGACGGAGTAACGGAGACGATCTCGTTTCCGGCGAGGCCGACATCGCAGAGCACGGCCGGCTCGAGCGGATCGACGGCGCCGCGCGGCAAATCGGGCGGGAGCAAGGCGGCGGGGACGCGGGCGCGGCGCAGGAGCAGCATCGCGGAATGAAAGCACCGGCGATGCCATGCGCGAGGTCGGTCCAGACTTTTGGCAAAGGTGCCAGTCCGGTGGCAGCGAACCTGCTATTTCGGGTCCGGAACCCTGCATGCCCAATCTTCCCGAAGCCCTTCGCCTTGAACTCCGCACCCTGCTCGGGGCCGAGCACGTGATCGAGAACGGCGAGTCCCTCGAAACGCTTTCCAAGGACTTCTACTGGTATTCGCCGGTGCTGAAGCGGAAGTTGGACGACAAGGTCGCCGACCTCGTGGTACGGCCGGGTTCGCTCGACGAATTGAAAGGGGCGATCGCCGCGTGCTTCCGGGCGGGCGTGCCCGTGGTGCCGCGCGGCGGCGGCACGGGCAACTACGGCCAATGCGTGCCTTTGTTCGGCGGCGTCGTGATCGATCTCGCGCGGTTGGACAAAATCCATTCCGTGGCCGGCGGCGTCGTGCGGGCGGAACCCGGCGCGCGGCTCGGTACGATCGAACCGACGGCGCGGGCCGCGGGTTGGGAGCTGCGTTGCCTGCCTTCGACCTGGGTCAAGAGTTCCCTCGGCGGCTTTTTCTGCGGCGGTTCCGGCGGCATCGGCTCGATCACGTGGGGCGGCATCAACGCCGCCGACAACGTGAAGTCCGTCACGGTGATGACCTGCGAGGCGGAGCCGCGGCTGCTGAAGCTCGAGGAGCGCGACGCGATCAAGGCGCTGCACACCTACGGCACGACGGGATTTCTGGTGGAGATCGAGATGCGGCTCGCGCCGAAGATCGACTACGAGCAGCTCATCTTCAGTTCGCCGAACTGGGACACGTTGCTGACGTGGACGGACGGCGCGGCGCGGAACGGGACCTGGCGGAAACGGCTGGTGACGCAGTTCCAATGGCCGATCCCGTCGTACTTCAAACCGCTCGCGAAGTATTTCCGCAACGGCGAGCACACGAGTTTCCTGCTGGTGGACCGCGCGCAGGCGGCGGAGGTCGTGGCCGCGGCGGAGGCCGCCGGCTTGACCACGGTGTTCCGGCAGCCGCTGGCGGATCCGCCGAAACCGCCGTTCATCACGGATTACACGTGGAACCACACGACGCTGTGGGCGATGAAGTCGGACCCGACGATCACTTACTTGCAGGTCGGCTACGGCGAAAATTTCCGCGCGCAATTTGCCGAACTCGAACGGCGTTTCCCGGGCGAGATCCTGCAGCACCTCGAGTGGGTCGCCGGCAATTCCAAGATGATGCGCAATGCATCCGACGGCGCGACGCCCTCGCCGGCTTCGATCGTCATCGGCGCGATCCCGCTGGTCTTCTTCAAGAACGAGGCCCGACTGGCCGAGATCATCGCCGCGTGCGGCGAGATCGGCGTGGGCGTGGCCAACCCGCACACCTTCGTGCTGGAGGAGGGCGGCCGCCATCCGAACATCGCGGAGAAACGCGCCCTGAAGGACGCGGTCGATCCGAAGGGCCTGCTCAATCCGGGGAAGATGAAATCATATCCCCGCAATCCATTCGATCCCGGAGCGGCCGCCGTGGCCGCGGCCGCGATCGCCGCCGAGGCGACCTGACCCGCGCGCGACCCGCATGAGCGCCCCCTCCCTCGTTCGGATCGAGCATGTGTCCAAGCGCTTCGGCAGCGGCCCCCTCGTCCTCGACAACATCGGCCTGACGGTCGAGCGCGGCGAGTTCGTCAGCCTGATCGGGCCCAGCGGCTGCGGCAAATCGACGCTGCTGCGCCTCATCGCGGGGCTCACGGAACCGACGTCGGGCCAATTGGTGATCGACGGCATGACACCGGAGGACGCGCGCGAGCTGATGTTCTTCGTGTTCCAGGACGCCAACCTGATGCCGTGGCGCAAAGTGGCGGAAAACGTGGAGCTGCCGCTCTTGCTCCGCGGCGATGCCACGGCGCGCCGCACGGAGCGCGTGAAACGGATGCTCGAGGTCGTCGGCCTGGGCGACGCCGCGGGCAAGTTCCCGTGGCAGCTGTCGGGCGGCATGCGCATGCGCGTATCGATCGCGCGGGCCCTGAGCGTGGCGCCGGAGATTCTGCTGCTGGACGAACCGTTCGGTGCGCTGGACGAAATGACGCGGGACAAATTGAACGAGGACCTGCTCGCGTTGCGGCAGACGGATCCGTTCACCGGTTTCTTCGTGACGCACTCGGTGGCGGAGGCGGTGTTCCTTTCGACGCGCATCGTGGTCTTGGCCGCGAATCCCGGGCGCGTTTCGACGGTGATCGACGTGCCGTTCCCGTATCCGCGGCCGCCGGAGCTGCGGGAAACGCCGGAATTTCTCCAGTTGCTCGCCGCTACGGCGCGGGCGCTGCGCGCGGTGCGCGGGGGCCATTGAACCGCCGATGAAATCCACGCGTCTCATGGCTTGGTTGCAGCCGGCGATCACGGGTCTCGCCCTGATCGGGCTGTGGTATGCGGTGAAAGCGGGTTTCAAGATCCCGACCTTCGTGCTGCCGTCGCCGGGCGAGATCGCGCAGGCGGCCTGGGACGAACGCGGCCCGCTGCTGTCCGCCGCGATGGTGACGGTGCGCGGCGCGCTGCTCGGCTTTTTCGCGGCGGTGAGCGTGGGCTTTTTGCTCGCGATGGCGCTCGGGTTTTCGCCGCGGATCAAGGCGTCGTTCTACCCGTACATTTTGATTCTGCAGATGATGCCCGTGACGATTTTGGCGCCGGTCTTCGTGCTGTGGCTGGGGCAGGGGCTGCCGAGCATCGTGGCGATCACGTTCATGATCGGGTTCTTCCCGGTGGTCGCGAACACGACGATGGGCTTCGTCTCCGTCGACCGGAATCTCCGGGAGCTTTTCTTGATGTGCAAGGCGACGCGCGCGCAGGAAGTCCGCTACCTGCGCATCCCGGGCGCGATGCCGTATTTCCTCACCGGCATGAAAATCGCCGGCACCTTGGCGCCGATCGGCGCGATCGTCGGCGATTTCCTCGCGGGCAGCGCGGAAAACGGCGTGGGCGGCATCGGCTTCATGACGATCGCGTACTTCTCGCAGCTGAAGACGCCGGCGCTGTTCGCGACCGGGCTCGTGGCCTGCGTGATGGGTTTTCTCTTCGTCGGCGGGGTCAACTGGCTCCACTGGCGCCTCCTGCATTCGTGGCACGATTCGATGGTCAAAAAGGAATGAGCATGAACCCCAGCACCCGCGTTTCCCTCCTGTTCCGTTGCCTGGCCGCCGTCGCCGCGCTCGGCCTCGCCAGTTGCGGCGACAAGCCCGCCGCGACCGCGCCCGCCGCCGCGGGCGAGAAGCCGCTGACGAAGATCGTGCTTCAGACCGACTGGTACGCGCAGCCCGAGCACGGCGGTTTCTACCAGGCGGTGGTCAAGGGGTACTACAAGGAGGTCGGCCTCGACGTGCAGATCGTGCAGGGCGGGCCGAACGCGATCCCGACCCAGAAGGTGGCGATGGGCGCGACGCAATTTTCCATCGGCCGCACGGACGAGATCGCGATCGCGGTGGGTCGCGGCATTCCGCTCCAGGTCGTGGCGGCGCTGATGCAGCGGGATCCGCAGGCGATCATGTTCCACGAAGAGGGCGGCATCGGCGGGTTCAAGGACCTCGACGGCCGCAACATCATGGCCGTGCCGGGCGCCGGCTGGATCATGCTGATGGAGAAAAAATTCGGCATCAAGGTGTCGGTCACGCCCCTGGACTTCGGGCTGAGCCGCTTCATGGCGGACAAAAAGTTCGTCCAGCAGTGCTTCATCACGAACGAGCCCTACTACGTGCGCCAGCAGGGCGCGAAGCCGAAGACCCTGCTGCTTTCTGACATGGGGTTCTCGCCGTACCGTGTCTGGTACACGAGCCGCGCCTATGCGGCGAAGAACCCGGAGATCGTGCGCGCGTTCACCGCGGCGTCGATCCGCGGCTGGACGGAGTACATTTCCGGCGATCGCGCGGAGGCGGACAAGATCATCGGCTCGTTGAACAAGCAGATGGTGCCGGAGTTCATCGCCTACAGCGTCGGGGCGATGCGCGAGTTCAAGCTCGTGACCGGCGATCCCGCGAAGGGCGAGGCGGTGGGGAAGATCGACCCCGCGCGCCTCGAGGACGAGCTCCGGCAACTGGCCGCCATCGGCGTGCTGGGCCAGCCCGTGAAGCTCGCGGACATTTTCGATCCCCAATTTCTGCCGGAAGGCCTGCGGCCTGCAAAGGCCGCGCAGTGAGCCCTGGACCCCGCAACGGCTTCCGGCAGGAGGCCAAAACCATGAGTACCATGAACCACACACCCATCCCACGTCTGCTGCTGCTGTCGCTGATCGGCGCCGGCGGCATCGAATCCAGGGCCCTCGCGCAAGCCGCGCCGGCCGCCAATCCCAACATCACCGTGCTCGAGAAGTTCATCGCTTCCGAGACCCGCGTCGAGAGTTCCGACACGCTGCTGCCCAACTCGCGGCCGGTCGATTCGCTCTACGGCTTCTCCCGCAGCCTGCTCGACACGCCCCGCGGCGTGTCGGTGCTGACGCCCGAGACGCTGGCGCTGCGCAACATCAACGACGTGTACGACCTGGCGTCGCTCGTCCCCGGTTCGACCGTCGTGAACTTCTACGGCGTGCCCGGCATCCCGACCACGCGCGGCCTTTTCACCAGCATCTATTTCAACGGCATGCAGCGGGTGTGGAACCGCAACGGCTACCCGACGTCGTTCGGCTCGCTCGAGTCGATGGACTACGTCCGCGGCCCCGCGCCCGGCCACTACAGCGCGGCCAGCCCCGGCGGCTTCGTCAACTTCCTGCCGAAGTCCCCGTACTACGACAAATCGCGCGGCTCCGTGCGCGCGAGCTACGGTTCGTACAACGAGCTCCAGGTCCAGGCCGACGTCGGCGGCCCCGTGCTGATCGGCAAGACGCCTGCGGCCTTCCGCCTCTCGTTCACCAACCAGCAGGCCGACTCGTACTACGCCGGCATCAAGAACGACTACTTCTCGGCCTACGGCTCGCTGAAGTCCCGCCTTTCGGACACCGTCTCGATCTTCACCGGCGGCGAGTACTACCGCCACCGTTCGAAGGAGAATCCGGGTTGGAACCGCGTGACGCAGGACCTGATCGACAACGACAACTACGTCTTCGGTTCGCCGCTCAACGACCTCACCGGCGCCAGCCTCACGGTGCGCCTGCCGAGCGGCCGGTCCTTCACGTTCGCGAACACGTCGCCCGGGCTCGTCAACCGCGCCGCCCTCGAGACCGCGACGCCCTTCGGCGGCACCCGCGGCAACTTCGACGGCTCGTTCCTCGCCCTCGGCACCGGCTTCGCGGGTTCGGGTTTCCGCCCGGCTGTCGTGGCCGGCCGGCCCGACGCGCAGTTCTTCTACTCCTACCTCGGCGCCATCGACAATCCGACGGCCCGCACGGTCAAGCTCGACGGCAGCCAGGTCATCACCGACGCGCAGGACTACACCAACGCCGACACCTTCCTCGCGTTCTTCGACACGATCTTCACGCCGAAGAGCGGGCTCAAGGTGACGAACAAGCTCTTCCTCGACGCCTACAAGCGCGACAAGGTCTCGTCGTACGGCTACGGCGAATACGGCAAGAACCTTACCCTCGAAAACAAGCTGCTGGTCGAGCAGTCGTTCCCCGCCATGAAGGGCGTCAACCTCGTGTACGGCGCCTCGGTGCGCTACGAGGACGCGATCGCCAAGACCGAATTCACGGTCGAGCCGTTCAACCGCCGCGACATCTCGAAGGCCCCGACGAACAACGACCGCATGCTCTCCGGCGGCCAGCGCGACCTCTTGGGCAAAACCTACTGGGATCCGTTCGGCAGCTATTACAGCGACAACCTCACGGTCGGCGCCTTTTTGATCCCGGAGATCAAGTTCACCGAGGCCTTCTCGGTCATTCTCTCGGGCCGCATCGACAACGCGTCGTGGGACTGGGGCGTGCCCTACGGCCTCGGCGCCGACTTCAACAGCGGCCCGCGCAAGGGCGGCGGCACCACGTACACCAACTACAGCGTCAGCCCGACCTTGAAGGTGGCGCCCAACGTGACGCTCTACGCCACCGGGCAGAAGGGCACGTCGTTCCAGGGCTTCTACGTCTCCGGCGGCATCAGTGCCGGCGACACGAACTACCAGGAAAGCAGCCTCGGCGAGTTCGGCGTCAAGGCCACCGCCCTCGACAACAAGCTCTTCGCGGGCGTGTCGTTCTTCTACCAGGAGCTGGTGAACTTCGACATCCGCGGCGGCCAGGCGATGCCGCAGCGCGGCAGCGGCGTGGAGTTCGAACTTACGGCCGATGTCTCGAAGCAGTTCAGCCTCGCGACGAACCTCACGTGGCAGGAGCACTACTTCCGCTCCCCCACGATCCCGGGCGGTTTCGTGCCGCTCACGGCGCAGCAGCTCACGCAGTACGCGGGCATCTTCTCGTCCGACTTCGGCGGCCGGCCCAATCCGGGCGGTCCCCGCTTCGGCATTCCGGAGTGGAACGGCAGCATCTTCGCCAAGTACAACTTCGGCAACGGCTGGGTCCTCAGCGGCGGTCCTTCCTACACGACCAGCCAGTGGGGCAATCCGGACAAGACGATCAAGCTCCCCGCCTTCACGCTCTGGTCCGCGACGTTGCAGTACGTCACGCCGAAGTGGGAAGTCACGGCGGCCGGCCAAAATCTGTTCAGCGAACGGTATTTCCACTCCTTCGATTCGTTCGCGGCCAACGCGATCATCCTGAAGGGCGAGCCGGTCACCCTGACCCTCTCGCTGAAGTACAAGTTCTGACGCCGATTTGTTTGGGGTGTGCAAACGCGGTCCGCTCCGGCGGGCCGCGTTTTTTTTTGTGCGCCCCAAGGCAGGGGACAGGAAGGGAGGAAGCGGATGAACAGGACGGGGGCCGAGGCGAGAGGGGCGAATTCCGGAGGTGAAGGCTCGGCCTTCGATCCTGTTCAATCCGGTTTCAGCAATCCTGTAGATCCTGTCTCCGTCCGGCAGACGAAGGGTGGGCGTACGATTCTGTTTTTGGACAGGATGAACAGGAGGGCGGAGACAGGAGGGACAGGAACAAGCCGCCCGGCGTGAAGCCGCGGGTCCAGTCCTTTCCCGCTTTTCCAATCCTGTGCGTCCTGTCCTCGGAATCGGTTCGCCGGTTAACCGGCGAGCAGGTCGGTGCGGGCGCGGTCGCGGAATTCGCCCGGGGTCTGGCCGGTGGTGCGGCGGAAGAAGCGGCCGAAGTACGACGGGTCGTGGAAGCCGAGCCGGTACGCGATCTGCGAGGCGGTCAGCGTCGTGTGCGCAAGCAGCCGTTTGGCTTCGAGGACGATGCGTTCGTGGATGATCTCGCTCGCGGTGCGGCCGGTCTCGGCCTGCAGGTGCGCGTTGAGGTGCGTGCGCGAAACGCGGAGCAGGTCGGCGTAGTCGCCCACCTCGAGCAGGCGCGGGAAATGTTCTTCCAAGGCGACGCGGAAGCGGCGCGTCAGCAGGTCGGCCGAGGGCAAGGTCGCGATTCCGGGGCTGCGGCGATCGAGGAACTGCCGGCCGAGCGTGAGCAAAATCGTGAGGTGGGCGCGGACGAAGTCGTCGCGGCCGGCGGCGTCGGGGCCGGCGTCCTCGTGCAATTGGGCGAAGGCCTGGTCGATGCGGCGACCTTCCGCGGCGTCGAGGTGCAAGATGGGATCGGCTTCGCCGTTGTAGAGAAACGGCATCTTGGCGAGCAGGCCGGGCTGGTCGCTGTTCACGGCGAAGAATTCCTCGGAGAAACTCGCAATCTCGCCCTTGGCCGGGGCGGCGAGTTCCCAGCTGTGGATCTGGCCCGGGGAAGTGAAGAAGAGCGTGCGGGGTTTGACCGGGTAGGTGCGGAGGTCGCTGCGCACGAGACCCGTGCCCTGGCGCACCCAGATGATCTCGAAGAAATCGTGGCGGTGCGGCACCGGGATCAGGCCGCCGAGGCGGTCCTGCTGGTCGTCCCCGCAGCGGATCACGTGGAACTGACCGGGTTTGCGGATGCCGCGGGTGTACGCGGACATCGGGTAAAGGGCGATGGTCCCGGGCGCGCCCTCACCGGGGCGACGGGCGTCCGGGGAACGATCGGCGGAAAACGGCATGAGCCCCGCGAAGCAAACGGAGGGCCAGAATGAACGTTATGCCGGTTTGCTCGTGTTACTTTTTTGGCGGCAGGCTGAGGAAGGCGATGAGGGCATCGAGCTGTGCATCCGTGTAGTGCGGGTGCGGCTCCATCTTGGCCGTGCTGGCAAACCCCTTGGGATCACGGACGTAGCTGCGAAAGTAGGCCGGATTGTGCGTGGCATGGCCCACGAGGACTTCGAACGGTCGGCCGCCCTTGGTGCCGCCGAAGGTGCCGGTGTCGACGGGGCCGGCGTGACAGCTGGTGCAGGAGTGGATCCAGATTTCGCGGCCCTCCGCGGCGGCGGCGTTGGGTTTCGCCCAGCGTCCGGTGAAGAGGGCGGCAAAGCGTTCTTGGAACGAAGCAATTTCGATGGTGGCGACGCCCCAGGGTTTCTTGTGGCCGATGTCGAGGAGCGACTCGACGCCGGGGGAGACGGAATTGTCCACGCTGATGACGTAGGGGCCGGGGTTGAACTTGAGGCCCGGGGGCGGCCATTTCTCGGGGCCCTGGCCGTTGATCGCGAGGATGAGGAAGGGCCGGCGTTCGCGGATGAAGGCGTCGACAAAGACCGAGGCGTAGCCGTCGGTGCACGTGGCCAGCACGGCATCGGCGCCGGGGCCGACGGGCAAGCGGGCCCAGAGATCGGCGAGGAAAACGACCGTGACTTCCTGTTTCCCCGGGACGAATTCGCCGTCGAGGGTGAGTTTGGTGGTCGGCAGCGCCGCGAGGTCGGTCCAGCGCACGTAACGCGATTCCCCGGCGGGCACGCCGGCTAGTTTCCCGGTGACGGCGAGGTCGGTCGGCCCGGAGCGCGTCGCGTGCAAGGTCAGGCTCGGCGCGGCTTGGAGCCCGCCGGCGAGCAGGAGCCCAAGCCCGAAGAGGCACCGGCGCATTGAAAAAACGGGATTCCGCGAAACGCAGGGAAGAGGCATGGCCGGAAGGCACAGAAGCACGCGGGATGCCGGGCGGGAAGAGAAAGGGGCAGTAAGCCGAAAGCATTAAGCTCAAAGCCGAACTCCGAACTCCGAACTCCAAACTGCATCAACCACTGATGAACACTGATGGACACTGAATCGGAGGGAATCCGGAGCGCTCGGATTCCGCCCTCATGAATGGAGTTTAGTGACCATCCGTGGTTCACGGCTTGAGAACTCCGAACACCGAACACCGAACTCCGAACTCCGAACTCCGAACCTTGCTCGTCGCCGCGCCCCGACCCAAAGCCCAAAACCCAAAGCCCAAAACCTACCTCCCTATATATAGAAGACCCCCGGCATCCCGCAGAACGGGACACCGGGGGCTCGCTTCAGACTTCGGCCGACACTGGCTGAAGGCGCGGCCGAAAGGGATGGGAAGTATAGGCTATCAGCTGTCAGCGATCAGCGGTCGGGGACCGGAGACCACGGCATCTCGGTTGGGCGGGCCGATTGTAGGGGCGTCGCTCGCCGACGCCCTCGGGCGCCGACGAGCGGCGCCCCTACGCAAACCTGGGAGCGCGGATTGGGAGATCGGGCTTTCACCTTTCACCTTTCAACCGCGCGGCGCGCTGCGCCGCGCTCAAGGCACTTCATAGATTTCCACGAGGGCTTCGCCGGAGGCGGCGCCGGTCGCGGCGGTGATTTGCATGGTGTAGCTGCCGGGATCGAGGAGCGCCAAGGTCGAGGCGTCGGCGGAGCCGCCGGCGAGGGCGAAGGCGCCGACGAACTCGCGGGCCTGGAGCATCTCGGTGACGAAGTCGGCGGCGGACCAGTCGTTGTTCGCGAGGATCGAACGCTGGTTGCTGTCGTAGATCTCGAGCTGCGGGTCGGCGATCGTGTTGCCCACGCCGAAGGCGGCGAGCTGCGGGCCGATGCCGCGGGTGAGCAGCGTGCGCTTGCCCTGGCCGGCGATGTTGAGGCCGAGGATCAGGGTGCTGTCGCCGGCGCCCGTGGGGCCGCGGACGGAGACGTTGGTGAACTTGCTGGCGCCGGTGACGTTGCCGGCGTCGTACACCTCGAAGAGCACGATGCCGCCCTGATCGGTGTTGGAGAACACGTGGATCGAGTAGCCCTTGCCGGCGTCGAGTTCGAGGACGGCGGCGGCGTCGCGGCTGTTGGCCGGGAGGCCGAAGGCGCCGACGGCGGAGAAGACGGGCGCGGCGGTGGCGGCCCAATCGTTGTTTTCGGCGATCTTGGTCTGGCCGTCGTACACTTCGAACTTCGGATCGGCCATCGTGCCGCCGACGCCGAAGGCGGCGAGGCCGGGACCGACGGCGCGGATGAGGACGCGTTTCTTGCCGGTGCCGGAAATGAAGACGGCGGGGATGACTTTGTCGGCGCCGGCGATGGCGATGCGGCCGGAGAGATTGCCGAGGCGGGAGGCGTCGGGGTTCAGCGTGACGGTGGCGGCGCTGCTGACGACGGAACTGCCGCCGCCGGTGACGCGGACGGAGTATTGGCCGGCGTCGGCGGCGTTGACGTTTTGGCGGAGAAGGATCGGGCCGGTTTCGCCGGCGAGCGTGGCGCCGTTGCGCAGCCACTGGTAGGTCAGGCCGTTGCCGAGGGCGGACGTCGCGAGGGCGAAGGTACCGCCGGGGGAAACGACTTTGTTGAACGGCTGCAGCACGATCTGCGGGGCGGCCGCCGAGGCGGGCACGGAGAGGGAACCGGCGGTGAACGTCTGCGTGCCGGAGGCGCCGGTGACGCGGACCGTGTAGGTGCCGGCGTTGGCGGCGGTGACGGTGTTGACGACGTAGGGGTTGGCGGTGGCGCCGGCGATGGCGACGCCGTTGAGGAACCACTGGTAGGTGAACGGGCCGGCGCCGGTGACGGAGATCGGCAGCACGAAACGGCCGCCGGGGATGATGCTCAGCGTCGACGCGGTGAAACCGGCGGGCAGGGCGGGGGCGGCGGAGACGCCGGCGACCGCGGTGCCGCTCGTGCCCGCGAACGAGAAGCTGCCGCCCCAGGCGCCCCAGGAGGAGGAGGTCTCGCCGTTGCGCGTGCTGCCGGGGTAGGAACTTTGGCCCGGGAGAATGGTGACGGTGACGGTGCGCGTTTCGCCGACGCGGATCACACCGGCGTGGACGGCGGCTTTGCCGAGGGAGGAATCGTCGGTGTAGACATCGGTGCCCCACACGCCGCCGGAGCTGGCGCCGGTGAGAACGAACTCGAATGACTGGCCGACGCGGCTGCGGTAGCCGGTGAGGTTGACGGGGGCGCCGATGACGGTGGCGGGGAGGGCGGCGACGGTGTTGGTGCCGGAGACGGCGGAGCCGACGCTGCCGCCGCCGGCGAGGGTGGAGACTTCGGCGTCGGTGAGGGCGCGGTTGTAAAGGCGGATTTCGTCGAGATCGCCCTGGAAGAGATCGAGCCCGTTGTCGGAGCCGGCGATCATCATCATGGCGCTGGAGAACGTCGTGAGCGCGCGGCCGGTCTCGATCGTGCGGTCGAGCTGGCCGTCGCGGTAGAGCCGGAGCGTGCCGTTGGCGAACGTGGCGACGAGGTGGGACCAGACGTTGTTGGCGACGGTGCCGGTGGAGTTTTGCTGCTGCGCGATCTGGTTGTTGGCGAGGAAGGCGAAGCGGCGCGTCGAATTGAGGCCGTCGAGGAACACGCCGTAGTAGTGGGACGAGGCGCCGGGGAACCCGATGGCGACGAGGCGGGGGTTCCAGTTGCCCGCGCCGGTGGGCCGGACGAAGGCGGAGATTGTCATGGCGCTCGTGGAAAACGTGTTGTTCACGAGGGCGCGGAGGCGGACGCCGTTGGTGCGGAGGGCGCCGGCGCCGACGCGGCCGGCGGTGCTCGAGACGGTGCCGTTGACGGGCGAGAGCGTGAAGCCGCGGCCGGAGTCGTCGCGGAGGAGATTGTTGGCGTCGTTGAAAGAGTAGTACGCGAGGAGGTCGCCGGTGGTGGTGCCGCCGCCCGTGCCGCCTCCGCCGGTGCTGCCACCGCCGCCGGTACCACCCCCGCCCGTGCCGCCGCCGCCGGCGGCCGCGGTGAAGGAGGTGCTCGGATTGATGCGGTATTGGGACGTGCCGTTGCCGAGGACGTCGCCGTACGCGGAGCTCAGTTGGTTGTTGGCGATCGTGGCGGAGCGGATGCCGAGGATGGCGAGCGAGGTGCCGCCGGTGATGGTGACGGCGCCGCTGGCGTTGACGGTGCCGGTGAGGCCGCCGGAGTTGAGGTTGAAGGTACCGTCGGCGGAGACATCCGCGATGTAGGCGCCGAAGCCGGATTCCGTGGTGCCTAGGATCGGTACGGTGATCCGGGTGTTGAGGGTGCCGATGTAGCGGCCGGCGAATTGGGCCTGGGCAAACACCGACGTGGCGGTGCAGAGCGTCACGGCGAGCAGCGCGCCGGCGCGAGGGAGGAAGGAGAGCAGGGAGCGGAGTTTCATGGGGGCGTGCCGAAGCGAGTGTAGGCGACGGGAGTTTAGCCGCGCGCGGGAGATTCCACGATACGCATAGGTGCGTATGGGGATGGGACAAAGGGGCGGATCGGACGGAGGGACGGCGCGGCCGATGGCGCAGCGGGCGGGGAGAAAGTAGGCATTGCGCTGCGGTGTGTCCCGCGGCGAGGGTGGGCGTGCCCCTGCGGCCGGTGTTTTTGCCGCCGTTTCCCCAACCCCTGCGCATTGTCTCCATGCTCCGCTTCTCCGCCCCTGCCTGCACCGGTCTGTTGGTCGTCTTGCTTGCCGCCGCGGCGGCGATTCCCGGGCGGGCGGCGGTTCCTTCCGCCGCGGTCGCGACGGCCACCGGCACGGTGCAGGGCCGCGTCTTCAATCCGGCGACGCGCGAGTACGTCGGCAACGCCGAGGTCCGCCTCGGCGGCTCGGAGCGCGTCGTCTTTACCGAGAGCGACGGCACGTTCGCGTTTCCCGGGGTGCCGGCGGGACCGGCCGCGGTGACGGTGACGTTTTCCGGTTACCTGCCCGCGACCGAGACGTTCACCGTCGCGGCCGGCGAGATCGCGGCGCGGGAAATCAATCTCACGAGCGCCGCCGCGGCCGGGCCGGCGACGAAGGACGGCAAGGTGCAGCTGGCGGCGTTCACCGTCTCTTCGGAGCGCGAGGGCAACGCGAAGGCCGTACAGGCCCAGCGCCGCAATATGGATATCACCACGTCGGTTTCGTCGGACATTTTCGGCGACATCACCGACGGCAACATGGGCGAATTCCTGAAGTACCTGCCCGGCGTCGACATCGACTACGTCGAGTCCGAAGCCCGTGGACCGCGCCTCGGCGGCATGGATGGCCAGTACGTCGGCGTCACGGTCGACGGCATGCGCACGGCGAGCGCGGATTCGAACCGCGGCGGCGGCGACGCGTCCCGCGCCACGAGTTTCGAGAGCATTCTCATCACCGGCATCGAATCGATCGAGATCAGCCGCACGACGAGCGCGGAGTCCGACGCCGATTCGCCTTCCGGCACGATCAACATGCGCACCCGCCGCGCCTTCGACCGCCGCGGCCGCACCGTCGGCTACAACGTGAGCCTCAACTTCAACGCCGAGGAATTCACGCTGCGCAAGACCCTCGGGCCCGCGGAACGCCTGCGCTACAAGTGGCGGCCCAACGCCCAGCTCGAGTACTCCGAGGCGTTTCTCAACCAGCGCCTCGGCGTGATGTTCACGGCCTCCCGCGCCAATTCCTACACCGAGCAGTACTCGTTCACGCAGGACTACAACCGGACGCCCACGGCCGCCGATCCGCGCGGGCTCGTGATCCGCCAGCTCGATTTCAAGGACGGGCCCAAAATGATCTGGAAGGACGCCGTCTCGGTCGCCGTCGACTACAAGGCGACGCGCCGCCTCGTGCTCTCGCTCAACGCGGTCTACACCTACGTCGAGGGCGAGTTCTGGAACCGCAACTTCACCTTCGTCGCCGCCAATTCCAACACCAACGTGAACAACGGCCGCGGCACCGTCGGCGGCGACGGCCTGCTCACGCTGTCCACCCGCCGCACCGCGCAGAACACGATCCCCGCGATCAACAACGGCGGCGGCACCGCCGCGCTCGAGAACTACACGCGCACCGTGTCGCCGAAGTTCGAATACAAACTGGACAATCTGCTCGTCGACGGTGGCTTCAACTATTCCCGCGCCGTCAACGCGTACGTTTCCCTCGAGCGCGGGTTTTCGCAGGCCGAGACGCTTTCGCTCCCGGCCGACTGGACGGCGTCGCGGCCCGCCGCCGATTCCCATCGCTGGACCATCCGGCAGACTTCGGGACCGGACCCGTTCGAGCTGCGCAATTGGACCGGCGGCACCCGCGTGCAGAGCGCGAACAGCCGCTGGATCACCGAAATCTACCTCGCCTCCGCCAACGCCAAGTGGACGGTGCCGTTCTTCCGCGCCTTGCCGATGGTCCTGAAATTCGGCGGCAAATGGACCGAGGAAAACCGCAAGAACAACAACTACGCCCCGTGGGAACTCTGGCGGTACCTCGGCCCCGGCGGCGACGTGCTCACCGGTTACAACGCCGCCACCGGCCTGCCCAACATCACGGCGAGCGGCAGCTGGGCCAATCTCGGCTACGTCGCCGTCCATCCCTTCGAGACGGGCACGACCGGCGCGCTCACGTTCACCGGCATCAACGGCGTCACCGCCAATCTGCCGCGCGCCGACCGCAAGCGCATCGGCGAACTGTTCCAGTCGCGTCCGCAGGATTTCATCCGCGCGGCGACGGTCGACAATTACTACACGGCCTTCGTCGCGAACCGCCGCAACTTCCGCCAGACGGTCACGGCGGGTTACGCGCAGCTCGACGTCAATCCGCTGCCGCGCTGGACGCTGCGCGGCGGCGTGCGCGTCGAGCAGACGGAAAACCGTTTCCTGGAATACGATCCGCGCCTGCGCCGCGAGATTTTGGCCGCCGGGTTTCCGGTCAACGCGGCCGGCCGCGCGACCAGTATTCCCGGGATCGAATACCAGTTTTTCAGCCAGCCGCGGAAGGTGCGCGAGAGCGATTACGTGAACGCGTTTCCTTCGGTGCTGACGAAGTACCGCTTCACGCCGAACTTCGAGTTCCAAGCCGGATTCAACCGCGCCATTTCGCGCCCGCCGATCGATTCGCTCACCGGAGTTTACAACGTGGTCGAGGACGCGCAGCGCGTCGACGCGCCGAATTCGTCCCTCGAACCCGAGCACTCCAAGAACTACCAGGCGCGACTCGCGTACTACTTCGGCAACCGCGCGCCCGGCCAACTCACGCTGCAGGTTTCGCAAAACGACATCCGCAACCTGCGCGAGACCTTCGATTTCACAGCCTCGGAGTTCGGCGAGGAGGATCCCGATCTGCAGAACTACCTTTTCCGCACCACGCGCAACAGCGCCGAGACGCGCCGCTTCCGGAATCTCGAGCTATCGTACAACCAGACGCTCGGCTTTTTGCCGGAGGTCCTGCGCGGCACGAGCGTCAATGTCTCGTACTCGCGCACCTATGCCAGCCAGCGCCGGAACGGCATGGCGCCGCACCGCGTGTCGGCGCGGTTGGGGTATGCGTACAAGCGGTTCAACGGTTCGCTCGGCGGCGTGTTCACCGCGGAGCGGCCCGACGGCGTGTACGGCCGTTTCCGCGAGGCCGTCGCGCAATTCGACACCTCGCTGAATTGGAAACTGACCCGCCGTACGACGCTCTACGTGCAGGGCCGCAATGTCACGGGCCAGCCGCTGAAGTGGTTCGATACGCCGCCGGGCGTCGCGGAGCGCCGCCAGCGCGTGCTCCGGCAATACCAGGAGTACGGCGCGAATTGGAATTTCGGGGTGAAGGGGACGTTTTGAGGGCTGGGGATGGGAATGAGAGAAATGGGACGGATGGGACGGATAGCGCGGTGGGAATGCGCTTGATGGACTCGCAGGGGTAGCCCGGGGCTTTGCCCCGGGTCGGGATTGGGCGGCCGTCGGCGCGGATCGTACTTGGGTTGCGTTCCTCGGACCTCGCCGGATCGATCTCTCAACTTTCAACTTTCAACTCTCAACTGCCCAATGGCGGCTCAGGGCATTTCGTAGATCTCGATCAGGCCGACGCCGGTCGTCGCGGCGACGCCGCTGAGTTGGACGGTGTAGGTGCCGGGCGCGAGGGTCACAAGGAGCGCGGCGTCGCGGCTGCCGGCGTTCGCCAGCGCGAAGGCGCCGACGCGGGCGAACGCGTTTTGCAGGGCCGTGCCGCCGCCCCAATCGTCGTTTTCGCCGACGCGCACCGTGCCTTGGAACAACTCCAGCCGGGGATTCGCGAGTGCGCCGGCGAGACCGAAGGATGTGAGCGCGGGGCCGATGCCGCGGATGAGAATCTGTTTCTGCTGGTTGCCGGAGATCGAGAAACCGGCAATGAGCACGTCGCCGCCGGTGCCGACCTGCGCGCGGGCGGAGATGTTGGCGAGCCGGTTGGCGGCGGCGGTCGCCGTCGTGGGCTCGAGGTCGTAGAGTTCCGCCAACGCGATGCCGGCCGTGCCGGTGGGGTTGACGATCTCGGCGGTGTAGGCGCCGGCGCCGAGCGTGGCGAGCAACGCGGCGTCGCGGGAATCGGCGGCGAGCGGGAAAGCGCCGACGCGGCCGGCGGCGTCGCGGACGTTGGCGGCGCCGGCCCAGTCGTCGCTGAACGCAACGGCGGTCGTCGTGCCGGCGACGTTGAGCCGGAGCTGCGGATCGGCGAGTACGCCGGTCACGCCGAAGGCGGCGAGGCCGGGACCGACGCCGCGGGCGAGCAGCGGTTTGTTCGCCGTGCCGGCGACGAAGAAGCCGACGGTGAGCGTTTCGGCACCGGTGCCGGCGTTGGTGCGGACGGACAGATTCACGAGTCGGCCGGGGATTGGGTTGGCGACCGTGACCACGGCCGGGCCGCTGGTGAGCGTGCCTTCGGGGCCGGTGACGCGGACGGTGTAGCTGCCGGCGGTGGCGGCGGTGACGGTCGCCACGGTATAGGTGGAAGCGGTGGCGCCGGCGATGACGGTGCCGTCCTTGCGCCATTCGTAGGTGAACGGCCCGTTGCCGGTGACATCGATGCCCAGGGCGAAGGTCTGGCCGAGGAAGGCTTCCTGGGCGCGGAGCGGCGTGACGATGGCGAAGGCTTCGGTGATGGCGCGGCCGGCGCGGCGGGCGTTGAAGCGGAACTGCGGCCAGGGACCGGCGGCCGGCGCGGCGCCGATGTCGAAGGCGTAGAGCTTGTCGTCGTTGCTGCCCACGTAGAGGCGGGTGCCGGCGAGAGCAGGGCTAGAGCGGACCCAGTTGCCCGTGTCCCAGGTGCGCTTGAGCGTGCCGTTGGGGTTCAGGGCGTAGACTTTGAAATCGTAGCAACCGATGTAGATCACGCCGTTGGCATCGACGGCGGGCGAACTGGCGCGCACTTCGTCGCCGAGCGTGTACGTCCAGCGCGCGGCACCGGTGGCGGTGTTCACGGCGTGGAGTTTCTTGTCGTAGCCGCCGAAGTAGACGGTGGCGCCATCGGGGCTGAGCGCGGGCGAAGAACTCGAACCGAGGGCGGCGCCGGTGTATTCCCAACGGCGTTGGCCGGCGGCGTTGACGGAAAACAATTTCCCGGTGTTGAGGACGCCGAAGTAGACGTTGCCGGCGGCGTCGATGGCGGGGACGGTGTAGATGTCGTTGTCGCCTTGGAAAACCCACTTCTGGGTGCCGTTGGGATTCACGGCGTAGAGCCGGCCGTTGTCGGAGCCCTGGTAAATCGTACCGTCGGGCGCGATCGAGGGACTGGCGTAGGTTTCGGTGCCGTCGGTGTCGAAGCGCCAACGCGTCGCGCCGTCGGCGGGATCGAGAGCGTAGAGAAAACCGTCGCCGGCTTTGAGGTAGATCGTGCCGTCGGCGGCGAGGGCGGGGCTGTTGGCTACGGGTATCGTAGATCCGAATACCTTCGACCACTTGAGGCCGCCGGCGGCGGTGAGGGCGTAGAGAGTGCCGTCGTTGGAACCGACGTAGACGGTGCCGTCGTCCGCGACGGCGGGCGAGGCGGTGTCGATCGTGCCGCCGGTGGCGAAGGTCCATTTGCGGGCGCCGTCGGGGCCGATGGCGTAGACGGAGCGGTCGAGGCTGCCGAAGTAGACGGTACCGTCGCGGGCAACGGCGGGGGCGCCGGTGATACCGTCGGCGACGGGGGCCTGCCAGAGGGAATCGGTGAGACTGAGGGTGAACTGGCCGACGGCGGCGGCGGACTTGGTGTCGACGCTGACGAGGTAGACGGTGCCGGCGACGGCCTCGACGGTGGCGAGGCTGCCGGCGTGGGCCGTGAGGTTGCCGGCGTTGTCGTTGGCGTCGACGAGGGCGAGGTTGCCGAGGGCGGTGCCGGTGTAGACGGCGAGGAGGGGATCGAAGTCGGCGCTTTCGGCGGCGAACTGGAAGCGGCCGCTGCGCGGGGCGGTCCAGCGGTACCAGAGGGACGCGCCGCCGGCGAAGCCGAGGATGCGGGGTTCGCCGGCTTCGCGGCCGGAGTTGGCGTTGGCGCCGGTGACGCGCGCGCTTTCGCCCGCGAGCACGACGGGATTGGCGAAGGCGTCGTTGGCGGGCGTGGTGCCGAGGCTGAGGAGCGTGAGGCCGCCGACGGCGTCCTTGGCGGCAACGGCGATCTGGTACGTGGTGCCGGCGGAGGCGGCGAAGGCGAGGCGGCTGGTGGCGGCGCCGCCGTCGTTGTCGTTGGCGGCGACGGGGACGAGGGCGCCGAGCGCGGTGCCGGTGTAGACGGCGAGCACGGTGTCGTAGGCGCTGCCGGCGGTGGTGAGCGAGACGTTGCCGGAGGCGGGGGCGGTCCATTCCCACCAGAGGGTGGCGGCGGCGGGAAGGCCGGCGTGGGCGGGTTCGCCGGCTTCGGCGGTGGCGCCGGCGTTGCTCGAGCGGAGGGAGAGATTGGCGTTGGCGAAGCGGGGGCGGGCGGCGAAGTCGTCGTTGAAGGGACGGTTGCTGGGGGCGCGGAGGGCGGCGTCGACGTTGAGGCGGCCGCCGGTGTGGGCACGCCCGGCAAAGCGTTCGCCGGGATCGGTGCCGCGAAGCAGGCGGTTGATGAGCTGGCGGTAGGTGTCGGCCGGATACCGGGCCTTGAGCAGGGCGAGGGCGCCGGAGACGTGGGGCGCGGCCATCGACGTGCCGCTGAGGGTGGCGGTGCCGGTTGTGTTGGTGTAGCCGAGGGAAACGATTTCCGAGCCCGGGGCGAAGAGATCGACGGCGGAGCCGAAATTGGAACTGAGGCTGAGCTCGTCGCGGCGGGTGGAGTTGCCGACGGTGACGATGTTGTCGAGGGCGTGGGCCGCGGGGTAGAAGCGGGAAACGTCCATGTTGGCGGCGGAGTTGCCGGCGGCGGCGACGAAGATAACGCCGGCGTCGCGGGCGGCGGTGATGGCGGCGAGTTCGGTCTGCGTGAAACCGGAATTCCCGAGGGCGCCGTAGCTCGCGTTGATGATGTGGGCGCCGCGGGCGACGGCGTAGTTCACGCCGCGGGCGATGTCGGAGACGGAGCCGCTGCCGGTGGCGGGGAAGACTTTGACGGCCATGATCTGGACGCGCCAGGCGACACCGGTGACGCCGAGGCCGTTGTTGCCGACGGCGCCGATGGTGCCGGCGACGTGGGTGCCGTGGCCGTTGTCGTCGGTGGGGTTGCCGGATTGGCCGCCGTTGAGGAAACGCGCGCCGTTGACGTCGCCGAAGGTGGGGTTGGGGTTGCGCCAGAGATTGCCGGCGAGGTCCTGGTGGGCGAGGTTGACGCCGGTGTCGACGACGGCGACGACGACGGAGGAGGCGTCGGTGACGAGGTCCCAGGCGGCGGCGGCCTTGATGTCGGCGCCGACGATGCCGTTGTTTTGGCCGGTGTTGCGGAGGGCCCAGAGGGCGCCGCTGAGGTAGGACGGATCGTTGGGTTCGGCGGCGAGGTGGCGCAGGTAGTCCGGTTCGACGAACTCATAGCGGCCGGTGGCGCGGAGGCGGGCGATGGCGGCGTCGGGGGAATCGGCGGCGTCGAGCTCGATGATGCGGAGATCGCGGAAACGGGAAAACGTTTCGCGCACGCGGATGCCCTCGCGGGCTTCGGCGGCGTCGACGGAGGCGCGATGGGCGGCGAGCGGGCGGGCGAGGATGACGCGGTCGCGGTAGCCTTGTTGGAGTTCCCTGGCGGTGAGGGGCGGGCCGTCGGCCTCGGCGGCGGCGGTCGGCGCGGCGCGGCCGAGGGTGGCGAAGACGAGAACGGCGGCGAAAGCGAGGGCGAGGCGGGGAAAAACCGGGTTCAAGCGGGAGGACCCTAGTCAGGGTCGCGCTGCAGACAAGCGGGGCGCGGACGGGTGCCGGGAAAGGCGGGTGAAGATGAGGGCGAAGCGGGCCGCGTGGGGTGAGCGGGCGGTTCGTGCGGAGGACAGGACGGACAGGACTCGGGCGGAGGAGGAGACAGGACGGGGAAGCGAGGGCGAGGGAATCTGTTTCCTGTTCATCCGGTGGCTCGGGCGTCCTGTTGATCCTGTCCTCGGATCGGGGATTGGATCCGGAGAAGCGAGGCGGGAGCGATGGGGTGGACGGGAGGTTTTTGTTGGGGACAGGACGGACAGGAACTGGGCGGAGGATGAAACAGGACGGGGAGGCGGGGTTGTATGTTTTGTAGGGCGTCGCCAGCCGACGTTCGAGGGCGCGGACGAGCCGCGCCCCTACTCAAGCTATCCTGTCAATCCGGTGGCTCGGGTGTCCTGTAGATCCTGTCCTCGGATGGGAGCCCTTCAGGGCAGGGGCGTCAGGAGTTTGCGGTCGGCGAGCCACTCGGTGAAGCGCACGGGCCAGGCGCCGGCGGGGGACTTGTTCGCTTCGCGGAGGCCGAAGCCGTGGCCAGCGCCGGCGTAGAGGTGGAGTTCGGCGGGGACGCCGGCTTTCTTGAAGAGCAGGTACACGTTGGCGAGGCCTTCGGAGATGTCGGGGCGGTCGTTGTAGCCGGCGGCGAGGAAGACGGGCGGGGCGCCTTTCTCGGGGGCGATGAGGGCGGATTTGCCGGGGTAGATCAGGGCTTGGAAATCGGGGCGCGCGCTTTGGCGGTCGATGGGGTCGGCGGCGGCGGGATCGCCGGCCGCGGCCTTCATCGCGGCGAGGAACGCGATCTCGCCGCCGGCGGAGAAACCAAGAATGCCGACCTTGGCGGGATCGACTTTCCATTCCGCGGCGCGGCTGCGGACGAGGCGGAGGGCGCGTTGGCCGTCGGCGAGGCCGTGCTGGTCCCACTGATACGGCGACTTGCCCTCGGGGGCGGCGGCGTCCTTGCCGAGCCGGTGCTTGAGCACGAAGGCGGCGATGCCGCGCTGGACGAGCCAGTTGGCGACGTTGTAGCCCTCGTGGTTCATGACGAGGAAACGGTGGCCGCCGCCGGGCACGACGATCACGGCGGTGCCGGTGGCGCGGTCGGCGGGCGGCAGGTAGACCGTGAGGGACGGATGGTGGATGTTGGAAACCTTGTCGCCGTCGACGGCCTCGGGTTCGCCCTTGCGCGCCTCGGAACCGGGCGCGCCGGCCGGCCAGAGCGGGACGACAGGGCGCGACGGATCGACGGCGAGGTTGGGCGGCGCGGCCTTGGCCGGGGCGGATTTCGCGGGCGCGGCCGCGGGGGCCTGCGCGGCGAGCGGGGCGGCGAGGGCGAGGAGCAACGAGCAGAGTGGGAGCAACGACGGGGTGGTCATGGGGTGGAAGTGAAGGGCGGACGGAGAAGGCGAAAGGCGGAAGGCGAACGGCGAAACGCGGAAGGGAAGGCCGGCGGGCTTAGGTTTCGGTTTTTGCCGGCGGGGTGGCGGTGGGCAGGGCGAGGTGGAAGGTGGCGCCGCGGTCGGGTTGGGCCTCGGCCCAGACGCGGCCGCCGTGGCGCGTCACGATGCGGTGCACGAGGGCGAGGCCGACGCCGGTGCCCTCGAAGTCGCGGGCGGAGTGCAGCCGCTGGAAGACGCCGAAGAGCCGCGCGGCCTGCGCGGGATCGAAACCGGCGCCGTTGTCGCGGACAAAGACGACGACCTCGCGGGCGTCCGGGGCGGCGGGCTCGGCGCCGACTTCGATGACGGCGGGGTGGCGGCGGCGCGTGAATTTGACGGCGTTGCCGAGGAGGTTGGCGAAAACCTGGCGGAGCAGGGCGGGGTCGGCGACGACTTCGGGCAGCGGGCCGACGCGCCACTCCACGGCGCGGTCCGCGGTCTCGGCGGCGAGCCCGTGGCTCACCTCCGCGACGAGGGCCCCGAGGGAGACGGTTTGGACGGCGAGCTCGGCGCGGCCGACGCGGGCGAAGGCGAGGAGGTCGTCGATGAGCGCCGACATGCGGAGGGACTCGCGCTTGACGACGCCGAGGTGGCGGGCGACCTCGGGATGGGCGGCGCCGTCGGCGCGGAGTTCCGCGAGCTCGACGAAGCCGCAGATGTTGCGGAGCGGGGCGCGCAGGTCGTGGGAAACCGAATACGAGAAGGCGTCGAGCTCGGCGTTGGCGGCGACGAGGCGCGCGTTGAGGGTTTCGACCTCGGCGACGCGGGCGGCCAGTTCGGCGCTGCGCTCGGCGAGCTCGGCCTGGATGCGGCGGCGTTCCGCGAGCTCGGTGCGCATGCGGCGCTCGTGGGCGAAGAGCAGCAGGCCGGCGACGCAGGCCGCGGCGGCGAGGCCGGCGGCGATCTTGAAGGCGAGGAACCAGCGGGACGGGGCGACGTCGACGGCGATCCAGCGCTCGTCGATCGCGCGTTTTTCCTGCGGCGTGAAGCTGGCGACGGCCCGGGCGACCATGGCGGCGAGCTCGGGCTTGGCCGGGGAAACGCCGAGATAGACATGGTTCGGGCCGTGGAGCACGCTCCCGAGCCGGAGATTGGTGAGGTGCAGGGAACGGATGTGGTGGGCGGCGGTGACGGCGTCGGAGACGGTGGCGTCGATTTCGCCCCGGGCGAGGGCCTCGAGGACGGCGCCGGCGGATTCGTAGACGCGGAAGCGGCTGCCGGCGTAGAACTGCTCGACGGGACGATCGCTGGAGACGTAGCCGCGGGCGAAGCCGAGCGTGAGGCCGCGCAGGTCCTCGGCGCGCAGCAGGTACGGCGAATCGGTGCGGGAAACGATGACGGCGGGCACCGAAATGTAGGGAGGGGAGAGCAGCATCGTTTCCCGCTGCTTGGCGCTGCCCATGAGGGTGGTGAGCAGATCGACTTCGCCGGCGGCGAAGGCGGCCTCGACGGCGGGCCAGTTGGGAAAAACGACGGGCTGGAAGACGAGGCCGGTGCGGGCGGCGAGGAGATTCAGGAAATCGAGGTCGATGCCCTGCAGACCGCCGCGGCCGTCGGGAAACGAGTAGGGCGCGAAGGCCGGGCTGAAGCCGACGCGGACGACGGGATGGGCCTTCGCCCAGGCCTGCTCGGCGGGTGAGAGGGCAAACGGTGCCTGGGCGAAGCCGGCGGCGCCGAGGGCCGGCAGCAGGAAAAAGAGCACCCGCCACGACAAAGTCGGTCGTCGGGAGATGCGCCGCATGGGCGCAGATTGTCCGGCGGTGCGGCCGCGGCAAGCGCGGTCACCGGCATATACGCGGCCGCTCAGCGCGCCTTGGCGAGCTCGACGGCGTAGGTGTGGGTGACGGCGCGGCCACGGTCGTCGCGCGGGCTGTGGAAGTTGCCGCTGAAGACGATCCATTTGCCGTCGGGCGTGAACGTGAGGTTGGGCTCGACGCCGGTGGTCTTGCTGTAGTCGTGACGGGACATGTCGACGAGTTTCTCGGATTTGAAGAAACCGATCTCGATCAACTCGCGGCCGGGTTCGCGCGGGGATTGGCCGCGGACCGGGACGGGCGTGAAAAGGTAGATCCATTGGCCCTGGGCGGGCGGGTCGATCGTCTCGCCGTCGGGTCCGCGGGCGGCGACGCTGCCGGGGTAACCGCCGTCGCCGGCGAAGAACTTGCCGTCGGGGGATTGGTTGTAGTGCACGGACCACTCCTCGCGTTTGAGGCTGTACCAGGTGCGTTTGCCGGTCGCGAGTTCGTAGCCGGCGAGCCAGAAGACGGTGCTGCGCGGGGTCTGCAAATCGTACCAGACCGTCTTGCCGTCGGGGCTGAAGAATTCATGGCCCCAGATCTCCATGTTCATGGTGCGTTGGTGGACGGATTTGGCGGGGGAGCCGTCGGCGCGGAGCACCCAAGTGCGTTCGTTGAAGTGCCAGGGGCCCTCGTGGCAGAAGAGGATCTGCAACGGATCGGTGGGCGAACACTGGAGGTGGTTGGTCCAGTCGTTTTCGCGGTGGCGGACGGTGAAGGCGCCGGTCTTGAGATCGAGGGTGAAGATCTGTTTCGGGGTGCCGGCGGCCCATTGGGCTTCGAGGGTGCCGCCCATGCCGTTGGCGGGCGGGGTGCGCGGGACGACTTTGCCGTCGGGATCGGGGGCGATGCCGACGAGCAGGGTCTCGTCGCAATTGAGCGCGAACTGCGTGCCGCGGCCCTGGGGCGGGAGCTTGGCGACGAGGCGGACCGCCTTGGTGTCGAGGTGCACGGCCTTGAGCGCGCCCTCCTCGCGGGCGAGGAAGTAGGCTTCGCGCGTGCGCCAGGCGGTGGCGATGGGGCTGGCGTTCGCGAGAATGAGTTCGGTTTTCGGTTCGGCGCGGCCGAGGGTCGTGAGGTCGACGGCCGTAATGCCTTCGCGGGTACGGATGACGACCTTGTCGCCCTCGGGCGTGTAGGCGCGCTGGTGGAAGTAGAGACTGGTGCCGCCGGAGTCGGGGGACAGACGGATGATCCGGTGGCCGGTGCGGGCGTCGATCCATTCGCGGGGAAGCGGTTCGGCGGCGGAGGCGGCGGACGCGAGGCCGGCGAAGACGGAAAGGCTGACGAAGGCGAAGGGGCGAAGGAGGGAGGGCATCGGGGGAGCCGGAGCCTGGGGAGGGCGGGCGGTTTTTAAGGGAGGACAGGACGGACAGGAATCGGGCGGAAGATGAAACAGGACGGGATGGCTAGGACCAGGGAGTCAGTCTCCTGTTCATCCTGTGATTTGGCGTCCTGTGGATCCTGTCCTCGGATCGGGGATTGGGACCGGAGAGGCGGGACGGGCGCGGTGGGGTGGGCGGGAGGTTTTTGTTCAGGACAGGACGGACAGGAGGCGGAGACAGGACGGAACAGGATGCGGAGGAGGGGAAAAGGTTGGGTCCTGTTGATCCCGCGATTGGAAGTCCTGTAGATCCTGTCCTCGGTTCGGAGATCGGAGTTCGAGCGGGCGGATCAGGGTTTGGCGGGACCGGGTTGCAAGTGGCCGGCGGCGACGCAGGCGGCGAGCATCTGTTCGGCGTAGCGCCAGAGTTCGGGGCAGCCGTCGTCGATGTGGCGGTTGCGGGCGATGACGCGGTCGGCGGTGACGCCGTGGCGGTTCCAGGCGGCGCCCTGCGTGAGGCAGTTGAGCAGCATGGGTTGGAAGCGGTCGACGGCGGCGGCGAATTTCGCTTCGGGCGTGGCGCGGGCCTCGAATTCGTCCCAGAGCGCGCGGAACGCGGCGGTTTGGTCGGGCGGGAGCAGGCCGAAGATGCGGTCGGCGGCGATAGACTCGCGCGCGTGCTGGTCGGCCATGGCGGCGGTGTCGTAGGCGAAGGTGTCGCCGGCATCGATTTCGACGAGGTCGTGCACGATGAGCATCTTGAGGACGCGGAGGACATCGAGGCCGGGCACGCGCGCGTGTTCGGCGAGGACGATGACGGCGAGGCAGAGGTGCCAGCTGTGTTCGGCGTCGTTTTCGGCGCGGCGGCTGCGCGTGTTGATCGTTTGCCGGAAGACCTCCTTCAAACGGTCGCATTCGGCGATGAAGCCGATCTGGCGGACGAGGCGGGCGGCGGGGGAATCGGGAGGCGGGGTGGCCGCGGGGGAAGTCATGGGGTTTTCCGCAGTGGGCTTGGAGTCACGGAGTTCACGGAGGAAGAAAAGGAGCTCACGGAGGAGCGGAGGGAGAGGCGAAGGTGTTCAGGGACAGCGGTGCGGTGCGGGTGACGGCGGTGGCCGCGAGGACCGCGGGTCCGACTGCGTTTTCCAAATAAATGGGGCAAGGCTGGCGGGCGCGGGGCCTTGGGGCGATGCGAACTTCAGAGGAGTTGGCCGCAAGGCAGCGCAGAAGACGCAAAAACAGGCGGGGCGTGCGATGCCGTTGAAGCAATGGGTTCGGAGCAATTGCTTCCGGGCAAATTGGCTCCAAGCAATTGACGCGGCGGGATGGGCAAGGCGAAGGCGCTAGGTTTCTGCGCCGGCTGCGCCTCTTGGCGGCGATGCGGAGTTTGAGTCGGGCGGAGGCGAGGCCACTCGCCGGTGCTCGCGGCTCCGCGGGGAGACGAAGCGGCCGGCGGAGTCCTACTTGAGCGCGGCGGCGACGAGGGGCTTCCAGATCGCGTAGCCGGCGGGGTTCATGTGGAGCATGTCCTTCACGAACAGTTCGGGGCGCGGTTGGCCCTGGGCGTCGAGCATCGCGGCCCAGACATCGACAAAACGCAGGCGCGGGTTTTTCGCGCAGTCGGCGGCGATGAGGGCGTTGAGTTCGCGGAACTTGGCCTCGTGCTTCCAGCGCGAGGGGCTGGGCTTGAGGCCGATGTAGACGATCTTGGTTTCCGGGAGGGCGGCGTGGACCTTGGCGACGAAGGCGCGGAAATCGGCGTGGATCGAAGCGACGGATTTGCCGACGTTGGCGTCGTTTTCGCCGGCGTAGAGGACGACGGTTTTCGGACGGTAGGGGATGACGATGCGGTCGGCGTAGAAGACGCTGTCGGCGAGTTCGGAGCCGCCGAAGCCGCGGTTGATCACGGGCAGGCCGGCGAAGTCCTCGGCGAGGGAGGTCCACTTCACGATCGAGGAGCTGCCGACGAAGACGATGCCGCCGGGGGCGGGGGCCTTGACGGCGTCGGCGGCGGTGAACTTGTCGATCGCGGCGGTCCATTTTTCCGGGGCGGCGGACAGGACCGGGACGGCGAGGGCGCAGACGAGGAGCGGGGCGAGGAGGCGGAGGGAGCGGAGCATGGGAACTTCAGGAAACGGATTGGAACACAGAGGACACGGAGTCGGGCAGGAGGGGCACAGAGGCTGGACTGCAACCGGGGGACGCGCGGGTTTCGGTCTGCCGATCCCTGCGCCTCCGTGAGGGCCGTAGAGAAATTTGTGGCCCGGCGCTGAGATTGGAAACGGGAGATCCGGGCGGTGGTGCGCGGATTACTTGGCCATGGCGCCGCCGGAGGCGGCGGCGGCTTCCTCGCGCTCGATCTCGGCGGCGGGCTTGGGCGAGAGGTAGCGGGTGAACTTCTCCATATAGAGATAGAAGACCGGCGTGATATAGAGGGTGAGAAGCTGGGAGACGACGAGGCCGCCGCAGACGGCGAGGCCGAGGGTGCGGCGGGATTCGGCGCCGGCGCCCCAGCCGAGGGCGATGGGCAACGTGCCGGCGAGGGCGGCGAGCGTCGTCATCATGATGGGCCGGAAGCGGACGAGGCAGGCTTCGTAGATGGCGGCCTCGGCGGCCTTGCCGTGGACGCGGCGGGCCTCGAGGGCGAAGTCGATCATCATGATGGCGTTCTTCTTCACGATACCGATGAGCAGAATGAGGCCGACGTAGCCGTACATGTTGAGCTCCTGGCCGAAGGCGATGAGCGTGATGAGCGCGCCGAAGCTGGCGGAGGGGAGGCCGGAGAGAATCGTGATCGGATGGACGAAATCCTCGTAGAGAATGCCGAGGACGATGTAGATCACGAGGACGGCAAGGAGGAGCATCCAGCCGAGACCGTTGAGCGAGCTGGTGAACGCGGCGGCGGTGCCCTGGAAGGTGCCGCTGACGGTGGCGGGGAGGACCTCGGCGGCGATGCGGCTGATTTGCTCGGTGGCTTGGCTGAGGGCGACGCCGTTCGCGAGGTTGAAGGTGATGGTGACGGCGGCGACCTGGCCGAGGTGGGCGACGGTGAGGGGACCGACGGTGGGTCGTACGGTGGCGACGGACTCGAGCGGGATGAGGCGGCCGGAGCGGTTGCGCAGATGGAGAAGGGCGAGGGCGCGCGGGTCGCGTTTGAAGCGATCCTCCAGTTCCATGATCACGAAGTACTGGTTGGTCGGCGTGTAGATGGTGGAGACCTGGCGGGAGCCGAAGGCGCTGTAGAGCGTGTCCTCGACCTGCTGGGCACTGAGGCCGAGGGAGGAGGCCTTGTCGCGGTCGATCTCGATGACGAGCTGGGGGCTGGTGATGAGGAGGTCGGAATTGACGTCGATCAGGCCGGGGATCTCGCGGATGCGGTCGAGCATCGTCGGGGTGATGGCGTAGAGTTCCTTCAGGTCGGCGCCGGAGAGGGTGTATTGGTAGACCGAAGTGCCGCCGCGGGCGCCGATGCGGATGCTGGGCGGGACCTGCGGGAAGACGCGCACGCCGGGGATGCCGGCGGTGTCGTTGCGGATCATCTGGGCGACGACGGCGGCGGGCGGGCGCTTGTTGCGGTCGACCATGCCGACGAAGATCCGGCCGCCGTTGGCGGAGCCGGGGCCGCTGCGGGTGCCGCCGAGGAAGGAGGAGAAGTTTTCGACGTAGGGATTCTTGGCGATGGCGGCGCCGACTTGGCCCTGGTAGCGGACCATGGCGTCGAACGAAACGTCCTGCGCCGCCTCGGTGGTGATGATGATGCGGCCGGTGTCCTCGGTGGGGATGAAGCCCTTGGGCACGATGGCGAGGAGCCAGACGGTCAGGACGAAGCAGAGGCCGGCGACCACCATGACGGTGGCGCGCCAATTGAGGGAGGCCCGAAGGGTGGAGGCGTAAATCGCGAGGATGCCGTCGAACATCTTTTCCGTGGCCTGATAGAAGCGGCCGTGGTGCTGCACCGCCTGGTGCGGTTTCAGGAAACGGCTGCAGAGCATCGGCGTGAGCGTCAGCGAGACGAAACCGGAAACGAGGATCGCGGCGCTGATCGTGACGGCGAATTCGTTGAGCAGCCGGCCGAGGATGCCGCCCATGAAGAGGACGGGGATGAAGACGGCGACGAGCGAGATCGTCATCGAGAGGATGGTGAACCCGATCTCGCGGGAGCCCTTGAGCGAGGCGGCCATCGGGGATTCGCCGTGCTCGATGTGGCGGACGATGTTCTCGAGCATGACGATGGCGTCGTCGACGACGAAGCCGACGGCCAGGGTGAGCGCGAGCAGCGAGATGTTGTTCACGCTGAAGTTGCAGAAATACATCACCGCAAAGGTGCCGATGACGGCGATCGGGATGGCGACGCTGGCGATGAGCGTGGCGGCAAGCGTGCGCAGGAAGATGAAGATCACCATCACCACGAGGGCCACGGCGAGCACGAGGGTGAACTTCACGTCGTGGACGGATTCGCGGATCGCGATAGAGCGGTCGCTGAAGATGTCGAGGCTGACGGAGGCCGGGAGCTGGCTGCGGAAGGACGGGAGCAGTTCTTTGACGCCGTCGACGACCTTGATGGTGTTCGTGCCGGGTTGGCGTTGGACGAAGAGGACGACGCAGCGGTTTTCTTTGCCGGCCTCGCTGTTGGTGTTCTCGGCGGCGTCGGCGGCCGGGGCCTTGTTGGTGAACCAAGCGGCGGCCTTGTCGTTTTCGACGCTGTCCTCGACGGCGGCGATGTCGCCGAGGCGGACGGCGGCGCCGTTGCGGTAGCTGACGATGACGCGGCGGAAACCGTCGGCGCTGCGGAGTTGGCCGGTGGCGAGGAGGGTGGTGGACTTGTGGTCGCCGTCGAGGGTGCCGGCGGGGAGGTTGGTGTTGTTGGAGTCGAGGGCGGAGCGGACTTCGTCGATGCCGATGCCGCGGGCGGCGAGGGCGCGGGGGTCGAGGCGGACGCGGACGGCGTATTTCTGGGAGCCGACGACGTTGACCTGGGCGACGCCGTCGACGGTGGAGATGCGCTGGGCGATGACGGTCTCGGCGTATTCGTTGACCTCGGAGAGCGGGAGGGTCGACGAGCTGAGGGCGAGCAGCATGATCGGGTCGTCGGCCGGATTGGTTTTCCGGAAGGACGGCGGATTGGGCATGTCG
The DNA here is from genome assembly GCA_027482185.1 of Opitutaceae bacterium. GTDB lineage: Bacteria > Verrucomicrobiota > Verrucomicrobiia > Opitutales > Opitutaceae > ER46. The sequence goes on from JAIXWF010000013.1 coordinate 361,611, forward strand.
CGCGGGAGGCGGCGCTGCACGGCGGAGATGGCGGCCTGGACGTCCTGGGCGGCGCCGTCGACGTTGCGGGAGAGGTTGAACTGCAGCGTGACCTGGGTGTTGCCGAGGGAGCTGGTCGACGTCATCGAGTCGATTCCGGCGATGCTGGAGAACTGCTGTTCGAGCGGGGTGGCGACGGACGAGGCCATCGTTTCCGGGCTGGCGCCGGGGAGGTTGGCGCTGACCGTGATGGTCGGGAAATCGATGTTGGGCAGGTCGCTGACGGGCAGGCGCAGGTAGGCGAGCCAGCCGAAGAGGGTGATGGCCGCGGTGACCAGCACGGTCATCACGGGCCGGCGGATGAACGGTTCGGGGAGGTTCATGCGGAGGTTTTCTTTTCCTTGGCTTCGCCGCCCTTGCTTTTGCCCTTGGGGCTGTCGGGGCCCTTGGCGCCGGCGGGCGACTTGATTTCGACGGCGCGGCCGGGGACGACGCGGAGCTGGCCGTCGATCACGACCGTTTCGCCTTCCTTGAGTCCCTTGGAGATGACGGCGACGCCGTCGACCGTGCGTTCGACGGTGACGGGCCGGAGTTCGGCGATGCGTTCGGCGGAAACGACGAAGACATGCTGGCCGCTCTGGGAGGTCTGGATGGCGCTGGCGGCGACCGTGAGGACTTCGGGATTGGCGAGGGTCAGGGTGACGCCGGCGAATTGGCCCGGCCAGAGGCGGTGGGCGGTGTTGGCGAAGGTGGCCTTGAGGCGGATGGTGCCGGTGGCGGAGTCGACGGTGTTGTCGACGAAGGTGAGTTCGCCGGTTTCCGGGGCTTCGCCGGCGCCGGGCGGCACGGCGGCGACGGGCAGGGTGCGTTCGCTGCGGGCGCGGTTGACGGCGGCGAGGTACTGCTGGGGCACGCCGAAGGTGACGTAGATCGGGCTGACTTGATTGATGGTGACGAGGGCGCCGGAGTCGTTGGCGCGGACGAGGTCGCCTTCGTCGACGTTGAGGTTGCCGGTGCGGCCGGCGAAGGGCGCGCGGATCTGGGAGTACTCGAGCTGGAGCTTGGCGTTGGCGACTTTGGATTCGCCGGCCTGGACCTCGGCTTCGAGGGCGCGGGCGGTATCGGCCAGTTTTTCGATCTGTTCCTTGGCGACCGGGAGGTTGCGGTAGCGTTTGGCCTGGGAGGAGGCGGTCTCGAGTTGGACGCGGAGGCGCGTCAAGTCGGCCTCGGCCGTCTGGAGGGCGTTGCGGAAGGAGCGCGGGTCGATCTCGAAGAGGAGGTCGCCTTCCTTCACATCCTGGCCTTCCTGGATGGCGATGCGGTGCAGGATGCCCGTGACCTGGGAGCGGAGGGTCGCTTGCTTGAGCGGTTCGACGCTGCCGATGGCGTCGACGATGAGGGGGACGTTCTTGCGTTGGACGGTGCCGACCAAGACGGGCGCGGCGCCGCCGCCGCCCTTGCCGGACTTGCCGCCCTTGGCGTTGCCGGCGCCGCCGGATCCGCCGGCGGCGGCATTTTCGCCGCAGCCGGCGAGGAGCCAAGGCAAAGTGGCGGCGAAAACGAAGGCGAGAGCGGGGCGCAGGCGACGGGAAGGCATCATGGGCAAGGGACGGAAGTAACCGAGCGGTGAGCGGCGAAGGGCGGTGTGGGCCGCCGACTTCCGGAGCCGCGAGTTGGGCCGCGCCGCACGGGTTTGTCAAAGGCGACGAGCAAGACGGGGCAAAATGCAAAACGTGATGGCGAAATCGGCCGCGTTTTTCGGGGTACCGGTGCGCCGGTCATACCCGAAGCTTTTCCTTGCTTGCCCGGGGCGCGGGGATTTCCCTCGGAGCCATTTTTCTCCGATGAAAGTCCTCGTTGCCGACAAGATCTCACCCAAGGGAGTCGCCTACCTGCGCCAGCAGCCGGGCCTTGAAGTGGTCGAGGCCTACGGCTCCTCTCCCGAAAAGGTGCTGGAACTGGTGAAGGACGTGCACGCGATCGCGGTGCGCTCCGAAACCAAGATCACGGCCGAGGTCTTCAAGGCCGCGCCCCTCCTCAAGGTCGTCGGCCGCGCCGGCGTCGGCGTGGACAACGTCGATGTCGAGGCCGCCACCAACCACGGCGTCGTCGTGATGAACACGCCCGCCGGCAACACTATCGCCACGGCCGAGCTCACGTTTACCCACATCCTCTGCGGCGCCCGCCCGGTGCCCCAAGCCGCCGCGTCGATGAAGGCCGGCCAGTGGGACCGGAAGAGTTTCTCCGGCATCGAGCTCTTCAAGAAGACCCTCGGCATCGTCGGTCTCGGCCGCATCGGCGGCGAAGTTGCCAAACGCGCCCAGGCCTTCGGCATGCGCGTGCTCGCCTACGATCCCTACCTCGCGCCCAGCCGCGCCAAGGCCATGCAGGTCGAGGGCGTGACGCTCGACGAATTGCTCAAGCAGTCCGACTACATCACGGTCCACATGCCGCTGACGGACGACACGAAGTACATGATCGACGAGGCGGCCTTCGAGAAGTGCAAGAAGGGCCTCCGCATCTTCAATTGCGCCCGCGGCGGCATCATCAAGGAAACCGCCCTCATCGCCGCCCTCAAGAGCGGCAAGGTCGCCGCCGCCGGCCTCGATGTGTTCGAGGACGAGCCGCTGGCGAAGGACAGCGAGTTCCGCGCCCTGCCCAACGTCGTCCTCACGCCGCACCTCGGCGCCTCGACCGCCGAGGCCCAGGAATCCGTCGGCATCGAGATCGCCGAGCAGATTGCCGACGTGCTCAACGGCGGCGTGATCCGCAACGCCGTCAATGTTCCCTCGATCGATGCCGCCACCATGAAGGTGCTCGGGCCGTACCTCGACCTCGGCACCAAGCTCGGCACGCTCGTCCAGCAGATCGCGCCGGCCCAGATCGCGCAGCTGCGCATCACCTATTGGGGCAAGCTCGTCGACCTCGACGTCAACGCCGTCACCCGCTCCATCGAGCGCGGCTACCTCCGCCGGATCAGCGGCGAGGAAGTCAATTTCGTGAACGCCCCGGTTTTGATCGAGCGGCTCGGCGTCCGCGCCGAAGTCGTGAAGTCGACCGACGATTCCGGCTACTCGGAATTGATCCAGGTCGAGGCGATCACGCCGGACGGGAAAACGTTTTCCGCCGCCGGCACGCTCATCGGCAAGGGCAACCAGCCGCGCATCGTCAACATCAACGGCCGCGAGGTCGAAGTCGCCGCCGAAGGCAAATTGCTCGTCCTCGAGAATCTCGACCAGCCGGGCATGGTCGGCGAGGTCGGCACCATCCTCGGCCAGGACAAGGTCAACATCGCCGACATGTCCCTCAGCCGCCTCACGCCGGGCGGCACCGCGTACATGGTCGTCCGCGTCGACACCGAGCCGAGCGAAAGCGCGCGCAAGGTGATCAAGAGCCACGCCGCCATCAAGCTGGCGAAGTTCGTGCAGCTCTGAGCTGCCGCCGATCGGGATGACCACGCTCCTCCTCGCCGTTCTCGCCGGATACCTGCTGGGCGCCTTGCCCTTCGGGTATCTCGTGGCGCGGGCGAAGGGCGTGAACATCTTCGAGGTCGGCTCCAAGAATCCCGGCGCGACCAACGTCCGCCGTGTCCTCGGCCACGGGCCGGGCAACCTCGTGCTCTTCCTCGACGCGCTCAAGGGCGCGGTCGCCGCCGGGTGGCCGCGTTTCCTCGGGCCGATGGCGGAGATCGAAGGCGTGTGCGTCGCCGGCCTCGTCGCCGCGATCTTGGGCCACAGTTTCTCCTGCTTCACCGGTTTCAAGGGCGGCAAGAGCGTCGCCACCGGCGCCGGCGGTTTCCTCGTGCTGTTTCCCGCGGGCATGCTCGTCGGCCTCGTGGTGTTCGGCACGGCCGTCGGGCTGTCGCGGATGATTTCCCTCGGTTCGATGCTCGGCGCCGCGGCGCTGCCGATCACGGCCCTCGTGCTGCAACGGTCGACGCTCCTCGTCAGCGTCGCCGCCGTCGTCGCCCTCTTCGTCATCCTCCGGCACCGCGCGAACATCTCGCGCATCCTCGCCGGCACCGAATCCAAGATCGGCCGCCCGGCCGCCGCGCCCGCCCCGGCGGACGCCCCGAAATCATGAGCGATCGTCCCGTCCTCAACATCGGCCTCTGCGGCTTCGGCACCGTCGGCCAGGGCGTGTGGAAACACCTCTCCGCCAATCTGCCCGCCCTCGAATCGCGCCTCGGCGTGAAGCTCAACCTCGCCCGCGCCTCCGTCCGCGACCTGAAGAAGAAGCGCGGTGTCAAGGTCCCGGCCCGCGTCCTCACCGCCGATCCGCTCGCCATCGCCCGCGATCCCTCGATCCACATCGTCTGCGAACTCATGGGCGGCACCACGGTGGCCCGCGAGGTCACGCTCGCGGCCCTCAAGCGCGGCGCCGTCGTCGTATCCGCCAACAAAGCCCTGATCTGCGAACACGGCGCCGAGATCATCGCCGCGGCCCGCGCCCACGGCGGCCATTTCTTTTTCGAGGCCTCCGTGGCCGGCGGCATCCCGATCATCAAGGCCCTGCGCGAGGGTCTCGTCGCCAACCGTTTCACGCGGATCTACGGCATCCTCAACGGCACCTGCAATTACATCCTCACGCAGATGGAGGATCTCGACGCGCCGTACGCCGCCGTGCTCGCGGAAGCGAAACGGCTGGGCTACGCGGAAGCCGACGAATCCCTCGATGTCGACGGCTGGGACACCGCGCACAAGGCCTCCGTCCTCGCCTGGCTCGCCCACGGCGTCTGGGTCCGCACCGACCAGATGATCGTCGAGGGCATTTCCCGGATCACGCCGACCGACTTCAAGATCGCGTCGACGCTCGGCTTCGGGATCAAGCTGCTCGCCGTCATCACGCGCGACTTCGCGAAGAACGAACTCTCCGTCCGCGTCCACCCGACGCTCCTGCCCGAGGGCAACGTCGTCGCCAACGTCAGCGGCGTGTTCAACGCCGTGTCGGTCACGGGCGACGTCGTCGGCACCACGTTCTACAGCGGCCGCGGCGCGGGCCAGGACGCCACGGCGAGCGCCGTGATCAGCGACATCGCCGACGCCGCCTCGCTGCTCAAGCACGGCAAGGGCGGGCATTTGCTCGGCGAGATTTCATCGGGGCCGGAAGCAACCTGCCGGCTCGCGCCGCCCGAGAGCATCCGTTCGCGCTATTATCTCCGCCTCACGGTGAAGGACGAACCCGGCGTGCTCGCCCGCGTCGCCTCGGTGATGGCGAAACACAAAGTTTCGATCGCGAGCGTGATCCAGACCCCGGCCGAGCGCCCGGGCGCGGCGTCGCTCGTGCTCACCACCCACGAAAGCAACGAGCGCGCGATCGGCGCGACGCTCCGCCGCCTCCGCGCCCTCGGCGCCGTGCTCGACGACCCCGTGCTGCTCCGGATCGGGGACTTCGAGCGCTAGATGAGTTGAGAGCTGAGGGTTGAGAGTTGAGAGATCCGATCTTTCAACTTCCGGCTCCGCTCTCATCTCCGGTGCTCTCAACTCTCAGCTCTCAACTCTCAACCCTCTCCCATGGCCCGCATCGTCCAAAAATATGGCGGCACCTCCGTCGGTGACGTCGACCGCATCAAGAACGTCGCCCGCCGCATCAAGGAAATCCGCGACGCCGGCAACGAACTCGTCGTCGTCGTGTCGGCCCGCGCCGGCGTGACCAACGAGCTCATCGCCCGCGCCAAAGCCGTTTGCCCGATGCCGAGCGAGCGCGAGATGGACCAGCTCCTCTCGATCGGCGAACAGGAGACGATCGCCCTCACCGCCATGGCCCTCCACGGCATCGGCGTCGAGGCCGTCAGCTACACCGGCGCCCAGGCCGGCATCTTCACCGACAAGGTCCACACCAAGGCGAAGATCAAAACCATCAACGCCGCGCCCCTCGAGAAAGACCTCGAGTCCGGCAAGGTCATCATCGTCGCCGGCTTCCAGGGCATCAACGACGACGGCCAGATCACGACCCTCGGCCGCGGCGGCTCCGACCTCACCGCCATCGCCCTCGCCGCCGCGATCAAAGCCGACAAGTGCGAGATCTACACCGACGTCGACGGCGTCTACACCGCCGACCCGCGCGTCGTGAAAGACGCGAAGAAACTCTCGGAAATCAGCTACGACGAAATGCTCGAGCTGGCCTCCCTCGGCTCGAAGGTCATGCAGACCCGCTCCGTCGAGTTCGCCTCGAAGTACGACGTCGTTTTCGAAGTCCGCTCCTCTTTTAACAACAACCCAGGAACCATCGTGAAACAGGAAGTCGCTTACATGGAAAAGGTACTCGTCCGCGGCGTCGCAGTGGACAAGGACCAGGCCAAGGTCGTCGTCAGCAACATCGCCGACAAGCCCGGCACCGCCGCGACCGTCTTCAAGGCCCTCGCGAACGCCAACATCAACGTCGACATGATCGTGCAGAACGTCGGCCGCCAGGGCGTGGCCAACCTCACGTTCACGGTGCCGCTGTCCGAGAAGGACAAGGCCGTCGCCGCCCTCGCGCCCGCGCTCAAGGAAGTCGGCGGCGAAGCGACGTTCGACGAGGCCATCGCCAAGCTGTCCGTCGTCGGCGTCGGCATGCGCACGCACAGCGGCGTGGCCGCCACGCTCTTCGACGCCCTGGCCAAGGCCGGCGTGAACCTCGAGCTCATCAGCACCTCGGAGATCAAGATCTCCGTCGTGATCGCCAAGGCTCAGGCCGACGAGGCCGCCCGCGTCGTGCACAAGGCCTTCGGGTTGGAGAATCTGTGATTCCCGGTAGCGAGTAGTGGGTAGCGAGTAGCGGGCATGCTTCGAGTGCCTGCTACTCGCTGCCCGCTACCCGCTACTCGCTACTTTCGATGAAGTTCCTTTCCACCCGGGGCCAGACCCCGCCGCTCGGGTTTTCCGATGCCGTCGCCACCGGGCTCGCGCCCGACGGCGGCCTGTATCTGCCGGAAACCCTGCCGGATTTCTCCGGCCGCCTCGCGGCGTTCGAGAAACTCTCCTACGCGGAGCTGTGCTTCGAGTTCCTCCGCGTTTTCGCGACCGACATCCCGGCCGAGACGCTGCGGTCGATCGTCGCCGCGAGCTACACGCGCTTCAGCGACCCGGCGATCGCGCCGCTCAAGCCCCTCGCGAAAAACCTCTACGTCCTCGAGCTCTTCCACGGGCCCACGCTCGCGTTCAAGGACTTCGCCCTCCAGCTGCTGGGCAACCTCTACGCCCACCAGTGCCAGGTGCGTAGCCAGACGATCAACGTCCTCGGCGCCACGTCGGGCGACACCGGCGCCGCCGCGATCCACGGCCTGATCGGCCGGCCCGGCACCGCCATCTTCATCACCTATCCCGACGGCCGCGTCTCGCCGCTGCAGGAGCGCCAGATGGCGTGCACCGGCGCGGACAACGTCTTCGCCCTCGCGGTCGACGGCACCTTCGACGACGCGCAGGCCGCGCTGAAGGAAATCTTCGCGGACCAGGAATTCCGCACGCGGCACCGCCTCTCCGCCGTCAATTCCATCAACCTCGCGCGCGTCCTCGCGCAGTGCGTGTACTATCTGTACGCGTGGTTGAAACTGCCGGCGGCCGAGCGCGGCAACGTCGAGTTCGTCGTGCCCACGGGCAATTTCGGCAACGTGCTCGCCGGCTGGATGCTCCAGAAAATGGGCGTGCCGATCCGCGGTTTCCGCGTCGCCACGAACCAGAACGACATCCTCCACCGCCTTTTCACGACGGGCGAGTACCGCGTCGGCGACGTGCTCCCGAGCCTTGCGCCGTCGATGGACATCCAGGTCGCCTCGAACTTCGAGCGCTTCATCTGGTTCGCCGTCGGCCGCGACCCGGAGAAAGTCCGCGCCGTGATGGCGGAGTTCAAACGCACGGGCGCGTACCGGTTCGAGAATTTCAACCGCGACACCTTCAGCGCCTCGCGCACGACGGATGCGGAAATCGCGGCGATCATCGCCCGCGTGTATCACGAGTACGGCTACATCGCCGACCCGCACACGGCCTGCGGCTTCAAGGAACTCGCGACCGACCGCGTCAACGTCGTGCTCTCGACCGCGAGCCCCGCGAAGTTTCCCGACACGATCAAGGCCGCGATCGGCGTCGAGCCGACGCACCCGAGCCTCGAAGTCCTCAAGACCAAGCCGATCGTGAAGCACCGCATTCCCGCCACGCCGGCGGCGATCCGAGCGTTCATCGAGGCTCGTGCGGTGGGGAGATAAAGACCAAGGCAGGGGACAGGAAGGACAGGACGGGGGTGGAGGATGAACAGGACAACAAAGCCTTGGGCGCGTCGGTAGCTGAGGTCCGGCCTTTCAACTTTCACTTTTCAACTTTCAACCGCGGGCCGCGCCCGCGCGGCCCGCCAAGAATACCTGCAGGCGCGCGAGGTCGTCGACGTTGAGCAGGTCGACGCCTTGGTCGAGCAGCCAGGCCCAGACGCGTTCGGTCTGCGGTGCGGCCCAGAGGCGTACCTTTTTGCCCTCGGCGTGGGCGTCGCGGACGAGGGTCCTGAGGCGGGTGGTTTCCTCGGGCGAAGGATCGCCTTCGCCGCGCCACGCGAGCACTTTGCCGTAGGCGACGCTGACGACGGGGCACACGTTGGCCGGAATGCCCAGGCCCAGTTCCTCGGGTGTGGCGTCGAGGGCAACGGGCGCCTGCGGGTCCGACAAAATGGCGTAGAACGGACGCGCCTTGCCGCCGGAAATGAAGATCGTCACCGGGCCGCCGCGGCCGGTGGCCGGATGGCGGAGCAAGTCGCGGAACGGCTCCAGTTCCTCGCGCAGGCGCGCATACGTTGCCGGGCCGCCGGTCTTGAAATCGATCATCAGGTAGAACGGACCGTCGTAGCCGGGATAAACGCGGCCGCCATTGGCTTTGATCCGGGCGGCGAGCGGCTCGAGGTAGAGCTTGGTCAGCGTGCGCGCGGGATCGAGGGTCTTGGGCCGGTTGTGCGCGACGTGCAATTGGCCCGCGATCAGGAACACGTCGGCCTCGATGGAAACGAAACCGTGGTCGAGCGCGTCGAGCAGCGGCCGTGCGTGTTCGTAGTCGTTGTGCGCGTGCGCCTGCGGCAAAGGGGTCGCGGCGCGCGAGGCGGAAAGGCAGAGGCAGACGAGCAGCGCGCAGAGGAGGGGCTGGGGAGACATGGGCGGATCAGGGGGACTTCGGACCGGTGACGAGGAGGAAGATTTCCGGTGCGCTGTGATACGTGTGGAGTGTGCACGGCGGCAACGGCGGGAAACTGCCGGGGTCCTCGGCGACGACCTTCATTTCGAAGCGGCGGCGGAGGTCGGCGAGGTTGTTGGCGGTGGCGTCGTCGGGGTAGAGCGTCGCCCGGAGCAAAACGGGCCGGCGTTCGGTGCGGAAGTGCACGGCAATGTCCGCGGCCGGTTCCTGCGTCACGAGGTGGGAAGAGAGCCAGCGGGCCTCCGGGTGGCGGGCCCGGAGTTCGCGTTCGAGGGCATCATGGGCGACGGCGCCGCGGCCCGAGAATTCGTGCAGCAGCAGCGGCCCGGTAAAGCGCAGCGGGGCGATGAGCAAAATCGCCGTGACCGCGGCGGCGAGCGCGGGGCCGAACCGAGGGCGAACGGCCGCGAGGCGGGCGGCGAGGGCCGCGACGCCGATGCCGGCGAGGACGGCGGCGAGCGGGAGGACGGGGCTGAGGTTGCGCTCGAAGAAGACGCTGCGGGAGGCAAAGAGCGCGGCGAACAGCGCGACGGGACCGGCGAGGAGCAGCAGGGCGGCGAACTGCCGGCGGGCGGCGAGTACCGCGATTCCGCCGGCGATCGCCGCGAGGCCGGGCCAGCCGAGGGTGGCGGCGAAGTAGCCGGCGAGCCAGTCGGCCACGGGGCCGCCGTCGAGGTGGCTGTGCGGGAGGTGTAGGCCGCTGTATTGGTCGGACAAGTACCGCAAACCGTGCAAAAAGGCGGCGGGGTTGGCCACGGCGCCGGGCGCGCCGAGGGCGAAGCCGGCGGCTGCCGCGAACGGAAATGCGGCGAGCCAACGCCAGCGCGCGGGTCCGGCCGTGCGGGCCGCGGCGAGCGGGACGAGCGGCAGCCACGCGAGCATCAGCAAGGTGATCTTCGTCGCCGCGAGCAGGCCGACCAAGAACGCGGCAGCGACGAGCCGGCCGGGGCGCAATTCCGCCGCGGGCCAGCAGCAAGCGACGGCGCCGAGCGTGAGCAAGGTGAGGAAGGCCTCGGGCCGCGCGAAATGGGCGTCCTGCACGAGCAGCGGCAGCACGGCGGCGAAGGCCAGCGCGACCAGACCGGCGACGGGGCCGGCGGTGCGGCGGGCGAGCGACGCCGTCAGCGCGAGGGCGCCCGCGGCCAGAACGACGGAGAAGAAGCGGTAGACGTACCAGCCGCCGTCGGCGGCACGCCACGCCTCGGTGCCGGGGACGAGTTTGGTGCCGCGGTAGAAGAAATAGACGGCGTAGAGGTAGGACGAGAAGTTGTACTGGTCGTACTTCAGGTCGGGGCCGAGGTTGGCCTTGGCCCAATTGGTGTCCCAGTCGCCGGAGCGGCGCATGTAGCCGACGACCTCGGCCGTGATCGGTTCGTCGGGGTGGCTCCAGCCGCGGTCGTACCAGGCGACGCGGAGGCCGCAGCCGGCGGCAAAGACCAACACCCAGAGCAGGCGCCCGGGCCAGGGGTTCCGGCGGGCCGCGGGAGCGGCGGCGTCCATGGTCCGGATCAGCGGGCCGGGAGCAGCCGGAGTTCCGCGACGATGGGCAGGTGGTCGGAGGCCTCGGAGGAGAGGACCTGCATCGAGACCGGAGCGAAGGCGCCGGGCGTGAGCCAGATGTAGTCGATGCGCTTGTTGGGTTTGCGCACCGGGATGGTGTAGCCCGGTTCCCGATACAGCGCGGTCCACGTGTCGGTGAGGAAGGCGCGGAGGGCGGCGATGGACGGGGCGTCGGGAGCGGCGTTGAAGTCGCCGAGGAGAATCACCGGCATCGCGGCGGCGGCGACGATGGCCTTGAGCTCGGTGGAACTGTGCTCGCGCTCGGCCGGGTCGCGGCGGGCGTCGAGGTGCGTGTTCATGAAGAGGATTTCGCGGCCGCCGACCTCGAGGACGACTTGCTGGACGCCGCGCTGTTCGCCGTTGGCAAAGGATTTGAGATGCGTATTTTTGGCGCGCTTGATCGGCAAGCGGGAGAGGACGGCGTTGCCGTATTCGCCGCCCTGATGCGGGATGTTTTTCTCGAAGACCACGGTCATGCCGGTGAGCTTGGCGAGTTCGGCGGGCAGGTCGCGTTTCTGGGTACGTTCGACGCCGCGGTCGACTTCCTGAAGGCCTACGACGTCGGGTTTGGCGTCGAGGATGACGCGGGCGATCCGTTCGACGTCGAGTTTGCCGTCGATGCCCTCGGCATGGTGGATGTTGTAGGACATCACGCGGATCGAGGCCGGGGCGGCGGGGGCGGCGGAGAGGGCGGCCGCGGCGAGCAGGGACAGGAGGCCGGCGAGGAAGCGGAGAGCGGGGCGCATAAAGGAAAAGAGGACCGGCAGTGTGGAAGGCCCGAGCGCGGTTGAAAGTTGAAAGGTGAAAGGTGAAGGCGCTCGGCGTTCAGCAGTCAGCCGGCGACTTCGGCAGTCGGTGGCCGGCGATCGGACCTTCAACTTTCAACTTCGGACTTTCAACCGCCGCCGCGCGGCACGCGGCGGCCTCAGAGCTTCGTCGTGAGCGTGAGGTTCCAGCTGATGGGTTGCTTGAAGGCGTAGTAGCGCGGGACGGTCTCGCGGGCGGGCGAGGTGTAGTCGTTGTTGCGCGGGCGCATGACGTGGGCGCTTTGGGCGGTCGACGAGTAGGTGGGGCCGCGGTCGTTGAGCAGATTGTTGATCACGAGGTTGGCCTGGACCTCGCGGCGGTTCCTGAAGCGCCAAGTGTAGGCGAGGGTGGCGGTGACGATCTTGTAGTCGTCGGGCGTGTAGGCCGGCGTGTAGGCGTCGGAATTGGGATCGTCGATGGCGCGCGTGGGATTGGCGGGATCGACGATGGTGTCCTCGACCTTCGACCAGTAGATCTGTTTGCCCCGGTAGCGGACGCCGGCGCCGAAGCGCAGGCCCTTGAAGCGGCCGGTCTGGATCGTGTAGTCGCCGAAGAGATTCGCGACGGGTTGGTCCTGCTGGAGGCGTTTCCCGTCCACGATGTTCCGGCGGAAGCTGTAGATGTTGTTGTAGGCGTTGACGGCGTTGTTGACGTCGGAGGAGCGCTGGTTGACGGGAATGGATTCGTCGACGCGGGCGACGTTGTCGGCGCCGATGATGACGCCGGCGTCCTGGGCGATCTGCTTGAAGGCATCGGCGTTCTTGTCGATGTAGGCGCGGACGTCGGGGTAGGCGTCGGCCTCGTAGAGTTTCGGGAAACCGATGTTGCCGGTGAAGCGGAGGCCGCGCACGGGGTTGAAGACGATCTCGATCTCGTAGCCGTCGCCGCTGCGGGTGCGGGTGTCGCGGTATTGGTTGGGCAGGCGGCCGAAGCCGCGGATGTTGCGGCCGGTGGCGGAGGTGTCGCCGACGACGTTGGCGTCGTAGAGATTGTTGAAGAAGGCGGGGCCGTCCTGGGGGATCGTGTTGTTCACCTCCTCGGTGGTGTAGTACACGAAGTTCAGGTTCAGCTTGTTCTCGAAGAGCTCCATGCGGAGGGAGTAGTCGATGCCGGTGGCGACGGTGGGTTCGAGGGAGCGGCCGTCGATGCGGACGATGGAGCCGGGCGGGTTGAAGGTTTCCGCGAAGTTGATCGCGGGGTTCAGCCAGTTGGTGAAATGGAAGACGGTGCCGACGCTGCGGGTGACCTGGCTGCCCTCGACGGGCGGCGGGTTGAAGTCGTCCTTGAAGCGGACGTTGGCGTACTGGGCATCGCGGGTGCCGTTGGTGGGATTGCGCGGACGGATGGCGGCTTCCTGGGTGGGGCCGGTGACGTTGCCGGCGGCATCGCGCGGCGTGAACATCAGCGTCGCGTAATCCGCGGGCGCGGCCGGGCGCATGATGCGGTACTGGGCGTTCCAGTCGGAAGGATAGTCGCCCTGGTGGATCTGCTGTTCGGATTGGAAGAAGTAGGAGTCTTTGCGGACGGCGCCGAGGACGACCCAGCGGCCCTTGAAGAACTTGGCGTTGAGGGAGGCGAGGGCGTACTTGAATTTGTTGGTGGAGACGTTCTGCGTGTCGCGGCGGTCGGCCTCGATGGCCCAGATGGGCTGGATGGTGCGGCCGGAAGAGAACGTGGGATTGGGATTCGGGTCGAAGTACGTGAGTTGGCGGAGCGAGAGATCGGGCGTGGGGCGGCTGTTGTTGTTCCAATAGCGGCGGATGCGGATGCGCTGGTTGCTGAAGGCCCAGAGACGGGGATCGGAGCCCTGCGCGACGCTCAGGTAGCGGTGGTCGCTGGTGTTCTCGCTGTTGTTGGAACCGGCGAGGGAGTTGACGGTGAAGTGGCCGAAGCGCGTCGGGAGGACGTAGGCGACGGCGGCGCGGACATTGTTTTCGGAGAACGTGCGGTAGCCGCGCATGAACTGGCCGTCGCCGTAGGGCACGAGGAAGTTGGGATTCTCGGTGCCGTCGGGGAGGACGCGGTTGATATCGATGAAGATATTGGGGAGATCGCGGTTGGGTTCGCCGTTGGTGAGGGCGGAGGTGCGGTTGATGTCGCCGGCGATCTCGAAGTGGAAATTGCCCCAGCGCTGGTTGAACGTGAGCTGCAGGTCCTTGAAGCGCTGCTGCAAAATCGGGAGATCGGGGGAGAGGGTGAATTCCTCGGTGGGGGTGCGGAACGCGGAGAAGCGCTCGGCGTTGGCGAAGCGGTCGGCGGGGACGTTGAGGGCGTAGAGCAGATCGGCGCCGGCGGTGTTGAAGGTGAGATTCGAGCCGTAGGTGAAGCCGCCGATCGGGGTCTGCGCGGTGTTGCCGCCGGCGACGGTGATGGGGTCGTTCTGGTAGTTGAAGATCGTGTTGGGCGAGGCGAAGGGCTGGTAGACGAAGTAGTTCGCGCCGCGGCGATTCACGCCGATGGCGTTGGCGTTGGTCGGGAGGGTGGCGAGGGCGCGGGGGGCGTTGTAGGTCGTGCCGTTCCAACCGGAAAAACGGTCGTTGAGAAACGTGACCGCGACCTGGCGGGAGTTGGTGCCGTACTCGCCCTCGAGGCGGAGCTCGGTGTCGCGCCAGGGTTTGAACGTGGTGGTGAGGAAGACGGCGTCGCGTTTGTCGAAATCCTTCAGGCGCCAGCCGCCGGCGTCGCCCCAGACGCCCGCGGCGCGGACGGCGAATTTGTCGTTGAGGGGCTGATTGATGTCGAAGGTGGCGCGGTAGTTTTCCCAGGAGCCGACGCCGAACTGCACCTGCCGGAGCGGTCGGTTGGTCTGGGCGCGTTTCGTGGTGGAGGAACTGATACCGCCGAGGGAGCCGTTGCCGAAGAGGACGGCGTTGGGGCCGCGGCCGAAGTCGTAGCGCTCGAGGTTGTAGGAGTCGCCGTTGTTGAACTGCGGGAAGAAATTCCGCTGCGGGCGGCCGCCGCCGGCGCCGCGCACGGTGTACTGGATCGGGTTGAAGAAGAAATTCTGCTGGCCGTTGTCGACGGCGACGGTGGACGACGTCGTCCACTCCGCGGCGGACTGGAGATCGACGAGATTGAGCGCGTCGATGAACTCGCGGGTGACGACGGAGTAGGCGACGGGGGTGTCGCGGAGGTCGCTGGCGAGACGGCCGCCGGCCATGGAGCTGGCGGCGGCGAAGCCGGTGTCGCGGCTCGTGTTGACCTCGAAGGGCGAGAGCTTCACGGCGGGCGCGGGCACGTCCGCCTCGGCGGCGGGCTTGGCGGGGGCCGGGGCGGGGGCGACCTGGCCGGAAAGGGCGGAGGCGAGCAGGCAGAACGCGGCGGCGAGGCCGCGCGCAGAGGCGGGGTGGGGCATGGTGTGGGGGAACCGCCGGATCGCAGCCGGGGGGCTAGCCGCCGGGCGGAAACGGCGACGCGCCAGAGGTAACGGCTTTGGCGCGGACGACTAGCCAAATCCGCGCGCGCCGCGGGCCGCGCCGGCCGCGGGAATCGCGTGGACCGCGGTTCGCGTTTACCGTAAACCTCCGGAATGCCCGCCGCCGCCGCTCCCGCCCCCGCCCGCCCGACGCTCCGAACGCTGGCCGCGGCGGCGGGGGTGAGCGCGATGACGGTGTCGCTGGCGCTGCGCCACCACCCGCGGATCCCGGCCGCGACGCGGCAGCGCGTGCAGGCGGCGGCGGAGAAGCTGGGCTACCGGCCGGACCCGGAAGTGGCGAAACTGATGCACCACCTGCGCCGCCGGCGCACGGCGGCGGTGCGCTCGGCGCTGGCGGCGGTGACGACGGTGCCCGAGGCGGAGGAGCTGCCCTACTTGCGGGAAATCCGGCGCAGCGCGCAACGCCGCGCGGAGGAACTGGGCTTCGGGCTGACGGTGTTCCGGGTGGAGGACGGCGCCGGACCGCGCGCGGAGCTGGCGCGGGTGCTGCGCAGCCGCGGCATCGAGGGCGTGATCATGTTGCCGGTGCGCCGTCCCGGCGACTTCGGGGCGCTGCTGCCGTGGGCCGAGTTGGCGGTCGTCGGCACGACGCACGCGGTGCTGGCGCCGACGTTTCACCGCGTGGTGCCGCACCAATTTGCGAACGCCCGGCGGATCTGCGCGCAGTTGGCGGAACGCGGTTACCGGCGCATCGGGCTGGTGCTGACGGCGGAGCACGACCTGCGGGTGAACCACGGATTTTCCGCGGCGGTGGCGTGGCAAAGCATCGTCGGCGGAGGCGAGATGGTGCGGCCGTTGCTGCACGCCGGTGCGCTGCCGGAGCGCGCGGAACTGGCGGAGTGGCACCGGCGCGAGCAACCCGACGCGATCATCGCGGCGGGCGACAAGGACTGCCGGCTGATCGCGCGGTTGCTCGGTTTGCCGGTGCCGGGGCGCATCGCCTTCGCGAGCGCGAACAAGGCGGAGCGGTCGGTGTTCGCCGGCATCGAAGAGCAACCGGCGGAAATCGGCGCGGCGGCCGTCGAGGAACTCGCCGGCATGTTGCAACGCGGCGAGCGCGGGATCCCGGCGGTGCCGAAGGTCACGATGATCGAGGGCCGCTGGGTGGAGGGAAGATCGGTGCGGGCGCGCCGCCGGCGCGCGTTGAAAGTTGAAAGGTGAAAGTTGAAAGCCCGAAAATCTCCGTCCGGCGGGGAGTGAACTTCACGGTGCCGGTGCGAGGGTGACGGAATCGAAGCGGACCGTGGTCGTGAGGGCGTCGAAACCGGAATTGACGAAGAGGCCGGCGGCGAGGGGCCCGGCGGAGGTGAGTTCGGCGGTGCCGGCGTCGCGCCACGTCGTGCCGTCGGCGGAGATCGCGGCGCCGATCCAATCGCCACGGCGCGTGAGTCGCAGCCAGCACGGGGCCAAGAGGCGCCCGTAGGCGCTCAGACCCGGAGGGAGATCGGTCGCGGTTCCGCCGGCGGGCCCGAAGGCAGCGCGCCACACCGGGCGCTCGGAGTCGCCGCCGCGGATCGGCGCCAGCAACAGGACTGCGACGGGAGCGCCGCCGGCGGCGGGGCGCAAGGCGAGGCCGAAGCGGGAAAACTGCGAACTCGTTTGCGGCACGAAGCGCGCGATGAGGGTGCCGTCGCCGGCGAGCACGGTGCCGGCGAAGGTTCCGGCTTCGCCGCGACCGGCGGCTTCGAAGGTGAAGACGGTGCCGTCCCAGGCGACAAGTCCGGGGGCGGCTCCTGCGCCGAGGGCGGCGGTGGTCCAACCGGCCGGCAACGTGGCGGCAGCGGCGAGCGGGGAGGAGGCGGGACCGGGGCCCGCGGCGTTTTCCGCCTGGACGCGGTAGAGGTAGACGCGGCCGGGGGCGGTGTCGGCGTCGGTCCACGCCGGCACGGGCAGATCGCGCGCGACGAGCGTATCGGAATCGGCCGTACGTTCGCGGCGCAGGACGCGGTAGGTGCGGGCGCCGCGGACCGCGGCCCAGGCGAGGGCGATGCGGCCGTCGGCCGGGGCGGCGTGGAGGCCGGCGGGCGCGGCGGGCGGAGCGGAGGAGTCCGCGGCGGGCGGATTCGCGGCGCCGGCCGGAAGGGAGAAGAGGAAGGTGCCGAAGCCGGGATGGTCGGCGTTGACCGCGGCGCCTTCGGGGCGGTGCGCCTCGGCGAGGCGGCGCGAGGCCGGTGCGGGCACGCCGGCGCGGTTTTCGTAGTGGTTCCAGAGCTGCTCGAACACGGGGCGGTACCGGCCTTGGCCGAGCGCGGAGATCGTGCGGTGCCGATACTTGCCGGTGCGGTCGAGCCAAGGTTCGAAAGGCACGGTTTCGCCGAGGGCGAAGCGCGCACTGTATTCGAAGCCGCGGAGCAGCCGATGGTCGGCGGCGGCGAAGAGGTCGAGGCCCTGCTGCCACGCGATCTCGGCGGCTTCTGCGAGGTGGCCGAGACCGAGCAGCATGTGCGGCTGATCGCGGCCACTTTCCTGGCCCTGGCCGGCGGCGTTGACGACGTAGTGGGTGAGGCGGCCGTTGCCGGCGCCGGCGAGGTAGAAGCGCACGGCGCGGTCGAAGAGTTCGCGGTCGTCCAGGAAAACGCCGGCGGCCATGACGGTCTTGAGGCAGGCGGTGTCCCAATTGCCGTTGGCGTAGAGGGCGAAGTCGCCGACGGCCGGGAGAATCGCGCGGCGGAGGAAGGCCGTGAACACGGCGGTGTCGGCCTCGGTCCAGCCGGCGTCCGTGTGGCGCAGGAGTTCGGCGGCGTTGATCAATTTGAAGGGCCCGAGGCCGGCCATGAGGGCGGCGTCGGCGCCGGTGACGCGCTGCACGGCGCCGGACCAGCCGCGGACGAGAGCGAGCGCGCGGTCGGCGTGGGCGCGGTCGCGGACGGCGGCCCAGATGAGGGCGGAGTGGTAGGCGGCGGTGGCGTCCTGGTCGAATTCCGAGAACGCGACGTTGGGATTGCGGCCGATCTCGGCGACGGGCGCGTGCGTGCGGGCGGCGAGTTGGGAGCGCGGGTGGGAGCGCAGTTTCTCGAAGCCGGAAAAAATCGGTTCGGCGCGTTGGGCGACGGCGGTTTGCCAGCGCGTGAGGTCGTCGCGGCCGTGCAGCAGGCCGGGATGGACAAAACGGAATTCCGCTTCGCCCGCGCGGCCGGGGTCCGCGGCGAACATGCCAAGCAGGATCGCGACGCAAACGGCGAAGCGGCGGCCAAAGGTCGCGTTCATGTCCCGAGCAGCAGCGCGCGTTCCACGGGGGCGGCGCTGCGCAGCTTCGGCTCCGCGATGCGGCCCCATTGCCAAGCAACGACGGTGATTTTCACCGGGCGGCGGGCGCGCGGCGGGATCGGCGTGAAGACGAGCGTGCGGCCGTCGGGGCCGAGCACGGCCGGGCCCTCGCGCACGTAGAAGTAGACGGGCAGGCCCGAGGACGACGTGGCCGCGAGCGGAATCGAGGCCGCGCCGACGGGCGGAACTGGCAGCGGCGGAAACGCGATCGACTGTTCGGCGCCCTCGGCGTTGCGCAGGGGGAAACGGAGGACGGCCTGCTGCACGCTGCGTTTGAAGGTCGCGTCGCCGGGATGCGACGCGGCGAACCAGATTTCGCCGGCGCGCTTCCGGTTGGCGAGGCCCATGCGGTAGAAGCGGACGGCGAAGGTGTCGGGGGCGAGTTGCTGCACGGGACCGCAGATCCGTGCAATGGATACGGGCACCGCGGACTTGGGTTGGGGGACGGCGCTGCCGGCCTTGAGGCCGGTCCAGCGTTCGGGCCGGCCCTTCGGCACTTCGGCGAGGAAGGTGCCGGACAATTTGAATTCGAGGGCGTCGTTCTCCGGGCGGAAGGGAATCGTGACCTGCTGGTGGGTGCCGGGGACCTGCGGGAGGACTGCGCCGTCCTGCACGTAGCCGAGGAGGGCGGCGCGTTTGCCGCGTTGGTCGGAGCGGAATTTCTCGGTGGCGACGGCGTGTTCGCGATCGAAGCACCAGAAGGCCTCTTCCGGTTCCGCATATTCGGCGACGGGCGCGGCGGGCACGCGCGGAAACTCGTTGAAACGCCAGCGGTCGACGAGCCAGCCCTCGGCGAGCGGATCGATTGGGCGCAGGACGGGCGCGGTGCCGGCGGCGGGATCCCAGGCCGCGGGCAAGCGGAACGCGGCGGCCTTGCGCAGGTAGAGCGCGAGGTAGACGACTTTTTCGTCGGAGACCTCGAAGTGGCCGCCGCCGGCTTCGGCGAGCATCGTGAGGGGAAGCTCGGGGTAGGCGGCGCGTTGTTTCAGGCCGATGCCGGCGCGCTCGTCGGCCCATTCGTATTCGCCGATCGTGACGAGGCCGGGAATGCCGGGCGGGAGTGGATCGGCGACGACCTCGCCCTTGGGATCGTTTTGCGGCGTGGGCCATTGGCCGCTGACGGAGATGGCTGCGAGCGTACGCTTGGGCTCCCAGCGGAGGAAATGCCACGGAAACGACGCCGCGGCGGAATGCCCGATCGGCACGACGGGCACGCGGACGAGTTCGGTGTAGCCCGATTCCGCGGCGAGTGCGGCGAGCATGGCATCGAAGGCGCGGCCGGAGCCTCGGGCCGGGTCGAATTCGAAATCGAGCGGCGGCGAAATCCAGATCGCGGCGAAGCCGAGTTCACGGAGCGCGGACCGGAAATCCGGATGCTCGAGAATGGGCTCCTCCTCCATGTTGTGCTGGCCGACGACAATGCCGCGGAGCCAACGGCAGTCCGGCGGCACCCAAAGAAACGCGCGGGGCGGGCCGTCGGTTTCCGGGGACACGACGTCGGGAATCTCGGCGGACCAAGTCCAATCGGCGGCGGGGGCGGAAACGGGAGCGGGCATGCGGGGCGGTTGCCCAGTACGAAGGCGACGCGTTGCGGCGGTGCAAGCGCGCCGGGCGGGTCGGCGAGGTATCTTCACGGCGGGGGAGTTTCGCCGGGCGAAGTTCGTCCGGCGGCGGCCTCCCGCTCACGTTCGCGGCGAGGAAACAAGCGCGGTACGGCCGCGCGGTCGCGTTTCCGATCTCTCAACGCTCAACCCTCAACGCTCAACTCCATCGCCCCGCCTCAGAGGCGCAGCGTCGTTGTGAAGAGGAAGCTGATCGGTTCGGTGAATTGGCCGATGCGGACGGGGACGCTGACGCGGTTGGGTTTGGTGATGTCGCCGCCGGGCGGGCGGGCCTGGAGGCCGGCGTCCTGGTAGACGACCTGCTGGTTGTTGAGCAGGTTCTTGATGCGGAGTTGGAAATCGATCGTGTGCGGCTGCCAGCGGACGCCGGATTTCAATTTCAGGGAATAGCCGAGCGTCATCGTGACGAGCGTCGGGATCTTCACGTAGACGGGCGAGTTGGTGCCGAGGGCGGGATCGTCGATCGCGAGATTGGGATTCGCGGGATCGACGATGGTGTCGGCGGTGCGGTACTGGAGAAAATTGGTGCCGCGGTATTGGGCGCCGAGGCCGGCGCGGAGGCCTTTCAGTTTGCCGGTCTGGAGCGTGTAGTCGGTGAAGAAATTCGCGGTGACGCGGTTCGTGCCCTTGATCGGCTGGTCGTTGAGGACGGCTTCGTAGTTGATCCAGATGTTGTTGTAGTCGTTGACCGCGTTCGTGCGTTCGGCGGCGACGGCGGGATTGACGGCGGGGTTGACGACGGCGAGGCCGGGGGCGTTGGGGGCGGCGCCGGGTTTGCGGGTGGTATCGAGGAGGCCGCCGGAGTCCTCGAGGACCTGGCGGTAGGCGTCGGCGTTTTCGCGCACAAAGGAGCGGGCGAGCGGGAAACGGTCGAAGGCCTCGACCTTGCCGGTGCCGACGTTGAGCATCATGCGCCAGCCGCGGGCGACCTGGCCCTGGAGCTCGAGTTCGTAGCCGCGGTTTTTCGCGGATTCGTAATCGGTGCCGAAGACATCGGGGATGCCGCGGAGATTGCGGCCGCCGCTGGTGGCGTCGGTCGCGGCGTTGCGTCCGAGGAGGGCGTTGATCGCGGCGGTGGTGGGCGCGGCGATACGGCGGTGTTCCTCGACGTTGTGGAAGGCGTTGACGTTGGCGGTGAGTCGGCCGCCGAAGAGCGTGAAGCGCAGGCCGCCGTCGAAGCCGCGGCCGGTCTGGGGCACGACGACGTCGTTGCTCAGCGTGAACGCGCCGACGGGCGGCGGCACGTAGGCGGTGGCGTAGTTGAACGTGAGGGAGGCCCAGCGCAGCGCGTGCCAGACGAAGCCGTCGCTGAGGCGGACGCCGTCGCCCTCGTTGACGGGGTTGGAATAGTCGTTGCGGAAACGGTCGTTGGCGAAGAAGGGGACGCCGACCTGCACGCCGTTGTTGGACGTGTTGGCGGGGATGGCGGGGTTCACGCGCGGGCGGGTGGCGGCGGGAATCGGCGCGGTGGCGAGGGCGGCGCCGGTGGTGTTGTCGCGCGGGATGTAGGCGAGGTTGCGCCAGTCGGCGGGGGCGTCGGGTTTGTAGAACAGCGTCGTGCCGTCCCAATTGGCGGGGAGGTCGCCGAATTCGGCGCGGGAGCGCTGCTTGGTTTTGAAGGCGTCGTAGCGCGTGGAGCTGAGGAAAACGAGGCGGCCGCCGAAGTACTTCGCGCTGAAGGCGAGGATGGCGTTGTCGAAGGTTTCTTTCTGGTCGTTCCAATCGCCGACGACCCAGCGCGGCGAGACGGCGGCGGTGCCGGCGACGGGGTTGTTGCCGTCGGCCCAATTGACGCGGAAGACGGAATTGGGAATGCCGGCATCGGTGTAGGGGCGGGAGGCTTCGTTCCAGTAGTAGCGGTAGCGGATCTGTTCGTCGCCGCCCTGCCACATGCGCGGGTCGGCGTTCGAAGCGAGGCTGTAGACGAAGTTGCGGTTGCGGATCTCGCGGCTGGCGAGGCTGGTGTTGAGGTTGACGACGTAGTCGCCCCAGCGGCCGAAGTTGCGTTTCCAGCCGACGTTGGCGCGGAGGGAAGCGTTGTCGGTGTAGCGGTTGTTCCAGAGCAGCGGCGTGTCGAGGTAGGGCTCGAGGAAGTGGGTGTTGGCGGCGCCGTTGGGCAGGGTTTGGTTGAGGTCGATGCGGACGTTGCGGAGGTTGTTGGGGTTCATCCGGCGGTCGTGGACGCGGTTCACATTGCCGCCGAGCTCGAGGTAGAGGCTGTCGCCGACCTGGTGGGCGAGGGTGAAGTTGGCGTCCTTGGTCCGCTGGCCGATGATCTCGACGTCGGCGGAATTGTTGAACCGTTTGCCGGGGAGGCGGAAGTTGGAGCCGGCGAGGGCGCGGTTGTAGCGGTCGTCGGGCAGGCCCTGCTGGTAGCGGAGATCGAGTTCGCCGCCGTTGGAGGTGGCGGTGATGAGGGCGGGGAGGGTGGAGGTGGCGCCGGCGTTGCCGAAGGGGAGCGTGGCGGCGCCGCCGGGCATGAGGGCGCGGGTGTAGACGGTGCCGTTCCAGAGCATGGGCGTGCGCGCGGTCTCGTCGGCGCGGCGGGTGTAGCCCTCGAACTGGTAGTTCATGATCTGGTTCTGGCCGGAGAACGGGCTGTAGACATAGTAGGGGCTGCCCTGGCGGTTCACGCCCTGGGTCTCGCCGTTCCAGGTGAGGGTGTAGCCGAGGGCGTTGGCGGCGCCGGGGACGGCGCTCTGGTTGCCCCAGATCGCGTTGGTGATGGGGCCGCGGAAGACGGTGCGTCCGTCCCAACCGGATACGTTGTCGAACAGGTTTACCTGGGGATTGTTGCGGCGGGTGTAATCGTAGGCGCCCTCGACGCGGAGTTCGGTCCGCGGCGTGAGCATGTAGGAACCGGTGACGGTGAGGCCCTTGGTCTGCTCGAACTCGTTCATCCGCCAGCCGTGGCGGTCAAAGAGGACGGCGTTGGCGCGGACGGCGAGGCGGTCGGTGAGGGGGCGGTTCACGTCGAGGGTGACGCGGTGGTAGTCCCAGGAGCCGTAGGTTACGGCGACGGTGTCGGCGGCCTTGTCGTAGCGGGCGCGTTTGGTCTGGCCGCCCATGCCGCCGCCGAGGGCGGTGTTGCCGCCGATGCTGAAGAGGGCGGCGTTGGGGCCGCGGCTGAAGTCGTAGCGCTCGAGGGCGTAGGAATCGAGGGTGCCGGCGCTGAGGTAATTGTTGCGCTGCTGGCCGCCGGAAATGGCGACGCCGCGCATGTTGGCGAGGAAGGTGATGTTGAAGACATCCTGGCCGTTGCCGTCGACGATGCTGGCGCCGTTGGTGGCCCACTGGGTGGCTTCCTGGACATTGGTGATGCCGAGGGCGTCGATGAAGTCGCGGGTCATGACCTGGTACGCGGCGGGCACGTCCTTCATGTCGAGGGCGAGGCGGGTGGCGGTGCCGGCGTTGGCGGCGGAGAAGCCGTCGTCGCGCTCGGTGTTCACGGTGAACGGCGAGAGCGTGACGACCTCTTTGGCGGCGGGAGCCGGCGCCGCGGCGGCGGCGGCCGGGACGGATTGCGCGGCGAGCGGGGCGGCGCCGCCGAGGGCGGCGAGGAAAACGGACAGGCAGGCGGAGGGTTTCATGGCAGGGAAGGAGGAAACGGTAGCGGGGCGCGGCCGGAGCGGCAGAGGTTCGCGAAACGCCCGGGCCGGCGGCGAAGCCTTTGGCGCTTTACAGTAAACCGAAATGCGCCCGAAAACGCCCCTTGCCAGCGCCGGGGCGGTTCCCAACGGTCGGCCGTTCGCATGAGCACCGCGGTGAAAATCTACGACACGACCCTGCGCGACGGGACGCAGGGCGAAGGCATCAGTTTCTCGGTGACGGACAAGCTGCTGATCGCCGAACGCCTGGACCAGTTCGGCGTGGATTACATCGAGGGCGGCTTCCCGGGGTCGAACCCGCGCGACATCACGTTTTTCCAGGAGGCGCGGCACCTGAAGCTGCGCCACGCGCGGCTCGCGGCGTTCGGCTCGACGCGGCGCGCGGGCGCGAAGGCGGACGAGGATCCGCAGCTGAAAACCCTGCTCGAGAGCGGCATGCCGGTGACGACGATCGTCGGGAAAACGTGGACGTTGCACGTGACCGAGATCCTGCGGACGACGCTCGAGGAAAATCTGGCGATGATCGAGGATTCGGCCCGCTACCTCACGGCGCAGGGCCGCGAGGTGATCCACGACGCGGAGCACTTTTTCGACGGCTACAAGTCCGATCCCGATTACGCGCTGCGCACGCTGGCCGCGGCCCTGAAGGGCGGCGCCGCGAACCTGACCCTCTGCGACACCAACGGCGGCACGCTGGTCGACGAGTTCAAGGACATCGTGGCGCGCGTGGTGCGCGAGTTCGGCGCCGACAAGGTCGGCGTACATTGCCACAACGACAGCGGCCTGGGCGTGGCGCTCACGCTGGCCGGCGTGGCGGCGGGCGCGACGCTCGTGCAGGGCACGGCCAACGGCTACGGCGAGCGCGTGGGCAACGCCAACATGACCACGATTCTGCCGAACCTCTTTCTTAAGATGGGCCGCACCGCGGCCTGCGCGGGGAACCTCGGCCAGCTGCGCGACCTGTCCCTGTTCTTCGACGAACTCGCGAACCTGCGGCCCGACCCGAAGGCGCCGTTCGTCGGGCAGTCGGCTTTCGCGCACAAGGGCGGGCTCCACGCCAACGCGGCCCAGAAGGTCGCGCGCAGCTACGAGCACATCGACCCGGCGCTGGTCGGCAACCGCACCCGCGTGCTGGTTTCCGACATGGCCGGCCGCAGCAGCCTCGCCCTCAAGGCGAAGGAACTCGGGCTCGAGCTCGACGAGAAGCGGCCGGAGATGAAGGGCCTGATCGAGGAATTGAAGGAACGGGAATTCCGCGGCTACGAGTACGAGGCGGCGGACGCGTCGTTCCGGCTCCTGGTCGCGAAACACCTCGGGCAGGCGAAAACGTTTTTCGAGGTCGACACCTACCGCGTCATCATCGAACGGCACGGGGCCGACCTCTGGTCCGAGGCGACGGTGAAGCTGCGCGTGAACGGCGAGATCGTGCACACCGTGGCGGAGGACACCGGCCCGGTCGGTGCGCTCGACAAGGCGCTGCGGCTGGCGCTCGAGAAAACCTACCCTACGCTCCGCGACCTCAAGCTGCGGGACTACAAGGTGCGCATTCTCGAGGGCAACAGCGGCGCCGGTTCGCGCACGCGCGTGCTGATCGAGAGCGGCGACGGCCACCGCATCTGGGGTACCGTCGGCGTGAGCGACAACATCATCGACGCCAGCTGGGAAGCGCTCCGCGAATCCGTCGCCTACAAGCTGTCGCTGGGCTGAGGCTCCGGGCCGGAGGCCCGGAGCGAAGGTGAAAGTTGAAAGGTGAAGGTTGAAAGACCGGAGCCGGAAGAGCTGCGGCTGGCGGCCTATTCGCGTCGCGCCGCGGGCCGGCTTTCAACTTTCAACTTTCAACCTTCAACTGCGGACCTGAGCATCGACTCAGGTCCGCCGATCCGCCATCGCGGCGGCGAGGGCGAGGAGGAAGGCGGTGTCGCCGCCCGCCGCGGCGAGCGCCTCGCGGGCGCGGGCCGTGTGCTCGGCGGCGATGCGGCGCGAGGCGTCGAGGCCGTGCAGTTTCACGTAGGTGGTCTTGTCGGCCTTGGCATCCTTGCCCGCGGTTTTGCCGAGCGTCGCGCTGTCCGCGGTGGCATCGAGCACGTCGTCGACGATCTGGAACGCGAGGCCGAGGTGCCGGCCGGCGGTGCGCAGCGCCTCCACCCGGGCGGGCGCGGCGCCGCCGACGAGGGCGCCGAGCACGAGCGCGGCCTCGATCATGGCGGCGGTTTTGTTGAGGTGGATGAAGTCGAGGTCGTCGGCCGTGGCGTCGGCCTTCTTCTCGGCCAGGAGGTCGGCCATCTGGCCGCCGATGAGGCGCGCGCTGCCGGCGGCGTCGGCCAGTTCGCGCACGAGGGCGGCGGCGAGGGCGGGGCGGTCGGCGTAGGCGGTGGCGAGCAGGGCGAACGCGTGCGTCAGCAGGGCGTCGCCGGCCAGCAGGGCCGTGGCCTCGTCGAAGGCGCGGTGGGCGGTGGGCCGGCCGCGGCGGAGGTCGTCGTTGTCCATGCACGGCAGGTCGTCATGGATGAGCGAATACGTGTGGAGGCATTCGACGGCGACGGCGGCGGGCAGCGCGGCGTCGGCCGGTGCGCCGCAGAGGTCGGCGGCGGCGAGCACGAGGACGGGACGCAGGCGTTTGCCGCCGGCCTCGAGGCTGTACCGCATGGCGGCGTGGAGGCGGGCGGGCCGGGCGGCGGCGGGCGGGACGTGGCGGTCGAGCCCGGATTCGACGCGGGCGACGAGGCGCTTGAGTTCGGCCGGGAAGTCCATGGTCGCGCGGAGTAGCGCCGGCTTCGCGCCGACCGGCAAAGCAAAAACGCGGGCGCACTCCGCTCTCGCCAACCCGGAAGGCGGTGCCCATAACCCCGGCGTTCCCGATATGCCGACCTACGAGTATGCCTGCCCCAAGTGCGGACACGAATTCGAGCAGTTCCAGTCGATGCGCGACGAACCGCTCAAAAAGTGCCCGAAGTGCAAAAAGACGGGCGTGAAGCGCCTCGTCGGCGGAGGCGCGGGCCTGATTTTCAAGGGCACCGGATTCTACATCACCGACTACAAGAACAAGCGCCCGGGCGGGTCCGAGCCGAAGGCGGCGGAGAGCAAGCCGGCCGCCGCGGCGCCGAAGTCCGACGCCGGCAAAAAATAATTCCACCATGAGCCGCAAGACCGACCGTTCCAAACAGGGCCCCGGCTGGGGCGAAGTGATCCTCGGGGCCGCGCTGAGTCTGGCGCTGGGGGCGGGACTCGGGGCGACGCTGCTGGTGCTGCGGCCCGTGAAGGTCGTGAAGGAAGAGCCCAAGGAGCGGGAGCCGGGCGCGGTCTATTATATCGAGGGCTCGCGCGACGCGGCCAAGGGCAAGATGGCGATGGCCAAGCGCCGCGCCTTCCTCGAAGGCCAGACCGTCACGATCACCGAGGACGAGATCAACGCGATGCTCGCCCCGCCGCCGGCGGCGCCGCCGAAGGCCGACGCCAAGGGCAAGGCCCCGGAGAAGGCGCCCGAACCGGCCAAGGGCGGCGGCTACGTTTCCGCGGGGACCCCGACGGTACGGCTGCACGACGGCCAGCTGCAGGTGGGCGTGCCGGTGACGATCGAACTGCTCGGCCAGAAGACCATCGTGCAGGCGAAGGGCGGCTTTGTGCGCGGCAGCCAAGGTTTCGAATTCGATCCCCAATCCATCTACCTCGGGTCGCTGCCGATCGAGCGGTTGCCGGTGGTCGCCGGGATCGTGCGGAGCAAGTTTCTCTCGCTGGACGTCATGCCGGACGATTTCCGGGCCAATTGGACGAAGCTGAAGTCCGTCGCCGTCGAGGGCAACGCGCTCAAACTGCAGATGCCGTGAGCCGGCGGCCGGTGCTGCGCCTCGGGTTCTGGCTCGTCGCGGCGGGCGCGGTCCTGCGGGCGGCCGCCGCACCGGCGCCCGTGATGGTGCTGAGCGCGCCCGGGCAGTTCGAAGTGGCGGCGCTCGACGCCGCGGAGGCGCATGCGGTGGCGGCGGCGGGATCCGGGCTTTGGCGTCAACTCGCCGGTCCGCTCGGCCTGCCCGACGCGTTTCCCGCGCCGATCTTCGTGCGCGTAGTGCCCGATCCGGCCGCAACGGAGGGGGCGGGATCGGCGACGCAGTTTTCGGCCGTGGCGGAAAGCGGCGGCGTGGTGTCGGTGCGGCTGATGCGCCGCGGCGAACTCGAACCGGCCGCCGTGCAGCGCGCGCTGATCCGCGGACTCCTGCTGCGCCTGCGGACGGCGGCTTTCGGCACGGAGCACACCGGCGAACCGCCGGCGTGGCTGGAAACGGGCCTGCGGGCCTGGGCCGCGGCGCGCGCCGAGCCGGCGTTGCTCGACCGGCTGAAGTACGAATCCGCGCGCGAAACGCCGCCCCGCCTCGCCGCGCTGCTGGCGGGCGCGGACCGGGCCGGCGCCGATCCGGCGGGGGAGCGGGCCGCGGCGTGGTGGGTGGCCTTGCTGCTGGCGGAGTCGGGCCGGGCCGGCGAGTGGCCGGCGCTGTTGCGGGCGGTGCTCGGCGGCCGCGAGGCCGGGGCGGCGCTCGCGGCGGCGTATCCGGGCCGCTTTGACACGGACGCGGAACGCGAGCTGTGGTGGGCGACCGGCTGGCATCACCTGCGGCGGCAGCGCACGCTCCCGGTGCTCGAGGCGGCGGAAGCGCGCGGCGAGCTGGAGGCGCTGGCGCGGTTTGTCTTCGCGGCGCCGGACGCGGACCGGGACGTCGTCCTGCCGCTCGCGGAGGCGGTGCAGCATCCGCCGGACGGTTTGCTCGACGCGGAAATCGTCCGCCGCCGGCAGCGCCTCGAGCGGCTGGTGCCGGCCCTGCATCCTTTCTATCGCAACGCCGGGTTGGCGTTGGCGGAGGTGTTTGCCGCGCGGGTCCGGCCTCCGGCGCAGCGGACGGCGGCGCTGGCGGCCTTTGCGCAGGACTGGCGCGACGCGGAGGAAGTGGCGGCGCTGACGACGGCGGCGCTGGACCGCTGGGAGCGGGCCGGGCCGCGCTGACCGGAGCGTGCCGCCAACGGGCTTGCGCTGTCCGGCCGGGCGTCGCGAAGCTGGTCGCCGCGTGTCCAAGAAGCTGAAAAACATCGGGATCGTGTCGCTGCTGACGGCGGTCTCGCGGGTGCTCGGCCTCGTGCGCGACCTGCTGAGCGCGGCGATTTTCGGCACCTCGGTTTTCAACGACGCGTTCGTGACGGCGTTCAGCCTGCCGAATCTGTTCCGGCGGCTGCTCGGCGAGGGCTCGCTGACGGCGGCGTTTGTGCCGACGTTGCAGGCGGAATTGCACGAGCACCAGCGCGCGGGCGCGTTCGCCTTGCTGAGCAAGGTGGCGAGCTGGCTGGCGGTCGTGACGGGCGGCCTCGTGCTGCTGGCGATGCTGGCGTTCTCGCAGGCGCGGCGGGTGACCTTCGACGATCCGGCCTGGTATCTCGTCGCGGACCTGAGCCTGCTGCTGTTTCCTTACATGGCGCTGGTGTGCGTGGCGGCGGTGTTCAGCGCGGCGCTGAACGTGCTCGGCCGTTTCACCGAGCCGGCGCTGTCGCCGATCTGGCTGAACCTCGCGATGATCGTGTCGTTGGGCGGCGCGGGTTGGAACTGGGCGACGACGGACCTCGGCCGCATGCACTGGCTGTGCGCGGGCGTGCTGGTCGGCGGCGTCCTGCAGATGGCGGTGCCGGCGGCGGTGCTGATGCGCGAAGGCTGGCGGCCGCGCTTCGACCTAGGGTTGGCGCCGCGGGTGCGCGAGATCGCGCTGCTGATGATCCCGGGACTCGCGGGCACGGCGATCTACCAGGTCAACGTGTACGTGTCGCGGCTGCTGGCGTTTTCGGTCGAACGCTCGGCGGCGACGGTGATGTTCTACGCGAATCGCCTGATGGAATTGCCGATCGGGGTGTTCGCGATCGCGGTGGCGACGGTGGTCTATCCGCTGATCACGCGGCACGCGGTGGAGAAGAACTACGTCGCGATGGCGAAGGACTACCGCAAGGGACTGCGCCTCATCCTCGTGATCAACATTCCCGCCGCGGCGGGCCTGGTGCTGCTGAGCGAACCGATCGTGCGGCTGATCTTCGAACGCGGGCGCTTCACCGCGGACGACACGCACCTGATGGCGCCGCTGCTGGCGCTGTTCGCGCTGGGCATGCCGTTTTTCGCGATGTCGAGCCTGACGACGCGGGCGTTCTACGCCATGCGCGACCTGAAGACCACGGTGTGGTACGCCGGCGTGAGTTTCGCGGTGAACCTGGCGCTGAGCCTCGTGCTGATGGACGGCTACGGCGCGAAGGGCCTCGTGCTGGCGAGCACGGGCGCGGTGATCGTGCAGACGCTGCTGCTGCAACGGACCCTCGCGCAGCGGCTGCCGGGCATGGCCTTCGGACCGCTGTGGGTCTGTCTCGCCAAAGTCGCCGCGGGCACGCTGGCGATGGCGCTCGTGGTCGGCGGAGGCTGGCGCTTGCTCCACGGAATGGGCGGGGCCGGCAAGTGGGCGGATGCGGCGGCGATCTTCGGATTGATTCCGCTCGGTGCCGGCGTTTACGGCGCCGTGCTTTGGCTGCTGAAGATCGAAGGCGTCGAGGAACTGGCCGCGGTGGGTCGAAAACTGAAGGCGAAGTTCGGACTCGGACCGCGCGCATGAAATTCAAACCCGATTGGTTCCTGACGGGCATGGTGGCGGCGACGGTGCTGGCGTGGCTGTTTCCCGGGCCGGGGGCGACGGGCGGCTGGATGCACCCCGAATTGCTGACCAAGGCGGGCGTCGCGCTGATTTTCTTCCTGCACGGCTTGGCCCTGGCGTTTTCGGCCCTGCGGGCGGGAGCGCTGAACTGGCGGCTTCATGTGCTCGTGCAGGGCTCGACGTTTCTCCTGTTTCCGATCCTGGGCTTCGGGCTCGACGCCGTGCTCGGCGGGCGCATTGCGCCGGAATTGAGCTTGGGGATTTTCTTTCTCTGCGCGCTGCCTTCGACGGTATCGTCGTCGATCGCGATGACGGCCGCGGCGCGGGGCAACGTGGCCGGGGCGGTGTTCAACGCGACGCTTTCGAGCCTGATCGGCATCGTGCTCACGCCGCTGTGGGTCGCGTTCGTGCTGAAGGCGACGGGGGAGAGCCGGCCGCTCGGACCGGTGGTGCTCGACCTGTGCCGTTGGCTGCTGCTGCCGCTGGCGCTCGGGCAGGCGTTGCGGCCCTGGCTCGGGGCCTGGGCGGCGCGGCACAAACCGAAGATCGGGATCGTCGACCGGCTGACGATCTTGCTGCTCGTGTACACCTCGTTTTGCGAATCGTTCAAGCAGGGCATCTGGTCGCGGCAGGGCCCGGGGACGATGCTGCTGGTCGTGGCGGTGGCGGCGGCGTTGTTCGCGGCGGTGCTGTGGACGACGTCGCGGCTGGCGCGGCGGCTCGGTTTCAGCCGCGAGGACCGGATTGCGGCGGTGTTCTGCGGTTCGAAGAAGACGTTGGCGTCGGGGGTGCCGATGGCGAAGTTGATTTTTGCGGGGCATCCGGGGCTCGGCCTGATTCTGCTGCCGATCATGGTCTACCATTCGCTGCAGCTGATGGTGGGCGGCGTGCTGGCGCAGCGCTGGGGCAAAGAGGTGGACGACGCGAAGTGAAGGCGCGGTGCGGCTGGGTTGCCGGGAGAAGCAGTTGAGGCCGGCCGCGGAAGCGGTTTGCTGGGCGGCATGAAGAACGAAGCGACGGCCACGGACGTGCGGCACAATGCGGCGGGGCGGCGGTTCGAGACCGGAGCCGACGGCCAACGGGCGGTGCTCGATTATGAATTGGAAGGGGAGACGATGATGCTGACGCACACCTTTGTGTCGCCGGAACTGCGCGGGAAAGGCATCGCGGAGAAATTGGTGCGCGCGGCGCTGGCGTGGGCGCGGGCGGAGAAGCGCCGGGTGGTGCCGGTGTGCTCGTACACGGTGACGTTTCTGCAGCGGCATCCGGAATTGGCGGGGGAGGGTTGAATCGGCGGGGCGGCGGAATACCCGGGCTGAAGCGCCGGGCTAGGGACGCGCGGTTGCGAATCGGCGGCGGGCGCGTTTGCTGGGGGCGATGGCCGGACTATTCGATTCGCTGCAACTCAAGAGCGTCACGCTGCGCAACCGCATCGGCGTTTCGCCGATGTGCATGTATTCGGCGGCGGAAGGGCTGATCGACGATTGGCATTTGGTACATCTTGGCGCGCGGGCGGCGGGCGGGGCGGGGCTGGTGATCGCGGAGGCGACGGCGGTGGCGCCGGAGGGACGGATCACGCCCGGCGATGCCGGAATCTGGAACGACGCGCAGGCGGAGCGGTGGGCGGGGGTTTTCCGTTTTGTGCGCGCGCAGGGCGCGGTCGCGGGGCTCCAGCTGGCGCACGCCGGGCGCAAAGCCGGGGCGGCGGTGCCGTGGGCCGGCGGTGCCCATTTGGCGGATACGGCGGGCGGTTGGCCGACGCTGGCGCCGAGCGCGATCGCCTTCGGCGGCAGCCTCGGCCGCGTGCCCGCGGCGATGACCGATGCGGACTTGGCGCGGGTGCAGGCGGATTTCGCGGCGGCGGCGCGGCGGGCCCGGGCGGCCGGCGCGGAGTGGCTCGAGGTGCACGCGGCCCACGGGTACCTGTTGCACGAATTTCTTTCGCCGCTGAGCAACCGGCGCATGGACCTTTACGGCGGGAGTTTCGAGAACCGCATCCGTTTCCCGCGCGAGGTCGTGCGGGCGGTGCGCGAAGTCTGGCCGGAGAACCTGCCGTTGACGGTGCGGTTTTCCTGCACGGATTGGGCGGAGGGCGGCTGGACGATCGACGAGAGCGTCGAGCTGGCGCGGCGCCTGAAGAGCGAGGGCGTCGACCTGATCGATTGCAGTTCGGGCGGCGCCGTGCCGGACGCGAAGATCCCGGCCGCGCCCGGGTACCAGGTGCCGTTTGCGGCGCGGATCCGGCGCGAGGCGGGGATCGCGACGGCGGCGGTGGGGTTGATCACCGGCGCGGCGCAGGCCGACGCGATCGTGCGGGCGGGCGACGCCGATCTGGTGCTGCTCGCGCGCGAGTCGTTGCGCGACCCGAATTGGCCGTTGCGCGCGGCCAAGGAACTCGGGGCGACGGCGTTGCCGCCGCGGCAATACCTGCGCGCGTGGTGAGGCGCCGCGCCGAATCCGGTTTTCCATGTCCGAAACGATTCCTCCCTCCCGCCTCGTCGCGGCGCTGAATTGGCGCTACGCGGTGAAGAAATTCGATCCCGCCAAGACAATCCCGGCCGAAACCTGGGCCGCGCTCGAGCAGGCGCTGGTCCTGACGCCGTCGTCGATCGGGTTGCAGCCATGGAAATTTCTCGTCGTGACGACGCCGGAACTGAAAGCGCGACTGACGGCGGCCTCGTACCGGCAGAGCCAGGTGGCGGATTGCTCGCACTTCGTCGTGTTCGCGGTACGGCAGGACCTCGACGCCGAGCACGTCGACCGGCACATCGCGCGGATGGCGGAGGTGCGCGGCATCACGGTCGAGTCGCTGGCGAAGTTCCGGGCGATGACGATGGGCAATCTGGATCGGGCGCGGAACGAGGGGACGCTCGACACCTGGCAAACGCATCAGATCTACATCGCGCTCGGGCAATTCATGGCGAGTGCGGCCCTGTTGGGCGTGGACACGTGCCCGATGGAAGGCATCGAGCCGGCGAAGTACGACGACGTGCTCGGGCTGCAGGGCACGGGATACGCGACGGTGGTGGCCTGCGCGGCGGGTTACCGATTGCCGGAAGACAAATATGCGACGACGCCGAAAGTGCGGTTCAAACCGGAGGATGTGATCGAGCGGTTGTGAGCGGGCGGATGCGCGTTTCGCACGCGGTGGGGTGGGCGGGGGCGGGGGGGGAGGACAGGATATACCGGAGGGCGGAGACCGGATGGACAGGACGGGATTGGGAGGGCGGTGGCTTTGTTCGGTCCGCTTTCGACTTTCACCCTTCAACTTTCAACGGTCTTTGCCGCCGCCAGGGGCAAAGACCGACGTGCGTTCGGCGGCGGTGAGTTCGCGCCAGGTGCCAGCGGGCAAAGTGCCCAGGTCGAATTGCCCGATGCGGACGCGGAGGAGGCGCAAGGTCGGATGGCCGACGGCGGCGGTCATGCGGCGGACCTGGCGGTTTTTCCCTTCCGTCAATTCGAGCGCGAGCCAGGCGTCGGGCACGGATTTGCGATAGCGAATCGGCGGTTCGCGCGGCGGAATTGCCGGCGCGGGATCGAGCCGGCGGGCGCGGCACGGCAAGGTGCGGTAGTCGCCGAGATCGATGCCGCCGCGGGCGAGACGCGCGATGGATTCAAGGGAAGGGAGGCCTTCGACCTGCGCCCAGTACTCGCGGCGGTGGGCGTGCTTCGGGTCGAGCAGACGGGAATTGAGCCCCGGCTCGTCGCTCAAAAGGAGCAATCCCTCGGAGTCGGCGTCGAGTCGGCCGAGGGCGTAGACGGACTTCGGGAGTTTGAAATCGGCGAGCGTGCGCCAACGCGATCCGGGCTCCGGGGTGAACTGCGAGAGCACCCCGTAGGGTTTGTGAAAGGCGCACAGCATGGCGGCGTTGGCGAAAGAAGAACGTCGCCCTTGGGGCTTCGATGCAATTCCTCAAGCCGATGCGTGCCGTCCTTTTCCCCGCCGTCAACGAAGTCGCCGTCGCCGATGTGCCCGCGCCCGAGCCGGCGGCGGGCGAGGCGGTCGTGGCGTTGCGGGCGGCGGCGCTGAACCACCGCGACGTGTGGATCAAGGCGGGGCAGTACGCGGGATTGAAGTGGCCGGTGCGGCCCGGATCGGACGGCGCGGGCACGGTGATCGCAACGGGCGCCGGGGTCGACGCGGGGTGGATCGGCCGCGACGTCGTGATCAACCCGAGCTGCGGTTGGGGCGGGAGCGAGCGCGCGTTCGGCGGCGATTTTTCGATTCTTGGGCTGCCGCGGGCGGGGACGTTGGCGGAACAGATTGCGGTGCCGGCGGTGCAGCTGGCGGAGAAGCCGGCGCATCTGACGTGGGAGCAGGCGGCGGCGTTGCCGTTGGCGGGGCTGACGGCGTACCGGGCGTTGTTCGCGCGGGCGCAACTGCGGGCGGGCGAGCGGGTTTTGGTAAGCGGGATCGGCGGTGGCGTGGCGTTGTTTGCTCTGCAGTTCGCGGTGGCGGCGGGGGCGGAGGTGTGGGTGACGTCGAGCGCGCCGGAGAAGATCGCGCGGGCGCAGGCGCTTGGGGCCAAGGGCGGTTTCGACTACCGGCAGGCGGATTGGCCGGCGGAAGCGGCGCGGACGGCGGGCGCCTTCGACGTCGTGGTCGACAGCGCGGGCGGTGACGGTTTCGGCAAATTGGTCGACGCGACGGCGTCGGGCGGGCGGATCGTGTTCTACGGGGCGACGCGCGGGGACGCGGCGTTGCCGGTGCGGAAGATTTTCTGGCGGCAGATTTCGCTGCTGGGGACGACGATGGGCTCGCCGGCGGATTGGGCGGAGATGACGGCTTTCGCGGCGCGGCACCGGATCGTGCCCGTGGTGAGCGAGGTGTTTCCCTTGGCGGAGGCCGCGGCGGCGCTGGCGCGGCTGGAGCGCGGGGAGCAATTCGGGAAGATCGTGGTGGCGAGGTGAGGCAAGCGGGGTGCGGCGCAGTCCGGCCTTGGCGCGGGGAGAACGGCCCGGTATAAATTCCGGTTTACCGAATGAGCGAACCTTCCCGATTCTTTGCGTGCATCATGGCCGGCGGCAGCGGTGAGCGTTTCTGGCCGATGAGCCGGGCGCAGACTCCGAAGCACCTGCTGAAGCTGCTGTCGGAGCGGACGCTGGTGGAGGAAACGGTGCGGCGGCTCGGGGCGGCGGTGCCGCGGGAGAATATTTTCGTCCTGACGAATGAAGTGCAGCTGCCCGGCACGCGCGCGGCGCTGGCCGGATTGCTGGCGCCGGAACAGATTGTGGCGGAGCCGGCGAAGCGGGATACGGCGCCGGCGGCGGCGCTGGCGACGGCGTTGGTGCGGGCGCGGGGCGGCGACGGCGCGACGCTGGCGTTGCTGCCGGCGGATGCGTTCATCGCGGATGCGGCGACGTGCGCGGCACAGCAGACGGCGGCGTTGGCGCGGGCGGAAACGGCGGACGCGATCCTGACGATCGCGATCCGGCCGGACCATGCCGCGACGGGATTCGGTTACCTCGAAATGGGAGAGGTGCGGCAGGAAGGACCCGCGGGCACGGTGCGGGAGGTGAAGCGCTTCGTGGAGAAACCGGATGCGGCCACGGCGGAGAATTACCTCGCAAGCGGGCAGTACGCGTGGAACGCGGGGATGTTCTTCTGGCGCGTCGGGACGTTTCTGCGGGAGGCGGACGCGCAGGCGCCCGAGCTGGCGGCGTTCGTGCGCGAGTTTCCGAAAACGGATTTTGCGGCGTTTCTCGCGGCGCGGTTTCCCGTGCTGCCCAAGATTTCCGTCGACTACGCGATTATGGAGAAGGCGCGGGCGGTCGAGACGTTGGTGGCGAAGTTCGACTGGGACGACGTCGGGCTTTGGACGGCGCTGCCGAAACACCTGGCCAAGGATGCGGCCGGCAACGCGACCCGCGGCCATGTGGTCGTGGCGGGCGCAGCGAACAACATCGCGGTGAGCAACGGCCGGACGATCGCGTTGTGCGGCGTGAGCGATCTCGTCGTGATCGAAACGGCCGATGCGATTCTCGTGTGCCACCGCGACGCGGTGCAGAATATCAAGCAGGTCGTGACGCAGCTGCCGAAGGAACTGCTGTGAGGTCGCCCGCGCGGGGCGCGGGCGACGGTCCGAAGTTGAAGGTTGAAAGGTGAAGGAAGCGTGCGCCGGGGCCGCGGCCCGCCGCACGTCCGGCCGGGTCAGGCGCCCGATTTTTCCGCCGCCGCGCGCCGCGGCCCGACGTGCCGCCAGTGGAGAAAAATCTCCGCGATCAGGAGCGGCAACACCCAGCAAGCCCACGCCACCGCGGCGAGCTTGGTCCGGCCGAGGCCGGCGAAGACGGGCCAGTCCACGATGAAGCGGAACATGACGAAACCGAAGGTCACGATGTAGCTCCGGATCATCCAGTCGCGATGGGCTTCGAAGCGACGGTTGCGGATGGCGATGAGCGCCATGCCCAGCGTGTGCCACCAGGCAAAGCCGAGGAAAAACAGGGCGAAGCCGAAGTCCGGAATCGAGGACCGGATTGCCAGAACAAAGGAGGAGCCGCCGCCCACCGCGATGCCCAGGGCGTAGACGTAACCTAGGCCGCGATGCAGCCGCGGTTGCCAGTGCCGGAAGCCGGACCACAGTTGAAACGGGCCGGTCAACAGCGCGAGCGAGCCGCCCGCGATGTGCGCCACCAGCCAGAGGCGATTCGGCCAGTAGCGGCGGAAGACCGACTCCTCGGGCCGGAGGAGGTACTGCAGCGCGGCATCAAACCAGTAGTAGAGACCGGCCGCGAACAACGCGACGAGTGCGAGCGTGCCCCAGAAGCGAGGGCGCGAACGATTGGCAGGCAGGGACGAAGACGGAGCAAGGGAGGCCATGGCGTCGCGGGGTTGGGGTACCCCGAGGAAGTGCGGCCGAGGTGCTCGAAGCCAGTGCCAAATCGGAATCGCGGCACCGACCGAGGCCGGGGCGCAAAAAGGGCCGCCCGGCGAAGGGCGGCCCGAAGGGGAGCGGGACGAAGAACGCCGACGGATCAGTCCGTCTTGTTCTTCTGGGACTTCATCGCCTTTTGGCGCTCGCCGTTGTTGAGGATGCGCTTGCGGAGGCGGAGGTTCTTCGGCGTGACCTCGACGAATTCGTCGGCGGCGATGTATTCGATCGCGCGCTCGAGCGAGAGCTTGGTCGCGGGCGTGAGGCCGGCGGCGACGCCTTCGCCCTGGGAGCGGAAGTTGGTGAGCTTCTTTTCGCGGACGGCGTTGCAGGCGATGTCTTCGTTGCGGGGATTTTCGCCGACGATCATGCCTTCGTAAACCTGCTCGCCGGGGCTGCAGAAGAGTTTGCCGCGTTCCTGCACCATCAGGAGGGCGTAGGTCGTGGTCTCGCCGGCCTCGGTGGCGATGAGGGTGCCGGTGATGCGGGTGAGAACTTCGCCGGCGTAGGGGCCGTACTCCTTGAACAAATGGCTGAGGACGCCGCGGCCGCTGGTGGCGTTGACGACGTCGATTTCCATGCCGATGAGGCCGCGGGTCGTGATCGTGGCTTCGATCATGGTGGAGTGCGGGTGCTTCTCCATGTTCGTGAGCACGCCCTTGCGGTTGGCGAGATTCTGCATGATCGCGCCGACGCATTCGTCCGGCACTTCGATCCAGACGGTCTCGTACGGCTCGTGGCGTTTGCCGTCGACGATCTTCTCGATGACGGTCGGGCGGGAAACGAGGAGCTCGAAGCCCTCGCGGCGCATCGTCTCGACGAGGACGGCGACCTGCATGGCGCCGCGGGCCTTGACGTTGAAGACACCGGCTTTGTCGGAGTCCTCGATCTTGATGGAGACGTTGGTCTTGAGCTCGCGCATCAGGCGCTCGCGCAGCTGGCGCGAGGTGACGAGCTTGCCTTCCTGGCCGACGAGCGGGCCGTCGTTGACGCAGAACTGCATCTCGAGGGTCGGCGGGTCGATCTGGGTGAAGGGCAGGGCGTGGCCGGCCTCGTCGATGGTGAGCGTGTCGCCGATGTCGACGTCCTCGAAGCCGGCGATGCCGACGATGTTGCCGGCGACGGCGGATTCCGTCTCGCGGGTGCCGAGGCCGGTGAACTCGAAGATCTTGGTGATCTTGGCGCGGACGCGCTTGTGGTCGGAGTGGCGGATGACGAAGACGTTGTCGCCGATCTTGGCGGTGCCGCCGAGGATCTTGCCGACCGCGATGCGGCCGACGTAGTCGGACCAGTCGAGGTTGGAAACGAGCATGTGGAAGGGCTCGTTGGGTTTGGCGAACGGGGGCGGGACGTGGTCGAGGATCGTCTGGAAGAGGGGCGTCATGTCCTTCTTCTCGTCGCCGAGGTGGTACATCATGTAGCCGTCGCGGCCGGAGCCGTACACGACGGGGGCGTCGAACTGTTCCTCGGTGGCGTTGAGCTCCATGAGGAGCTCGAGCACCTTGTCGTACATCTTGGCGGGCTCGGCGTTGTCGCGGTCGATCTTGTTGATGACGATGACGACCTTGAGGCCGTGGGCGAGGGCCTTGCGGAGCACGAAGCGGGTCTGGGCCTGGGGACCGTCGTAGGCGTCGATCACGAGGAGAACGCCGTCGACCATACGGAGGGCGCGCTCGACCTCGCCGCCGAAGTCGGCGTGGCCGGGGGTGTCGACGATGTTGATGATCTTGTCCTTCCAGTGGACGGACGTGTTCTTCGCCTTGATCGTGATGCCCTTTTCGCGCTCGAGATCCATGGAATCCATGGCGCGTTCCTGGACCTGCTGGTTGGCTCGGTAGACGCCGCCTTCCTTGAGCAGTTGGTCGACGAGGGTGGTCTTCCCGTGGTCGACGTGGGCGATAATGGCGATGTTACGGATGCTCTGGTTCATGGCGGACACTGGCTATGGTTGGAAAAAAGAGTCCCAACGTGCGCCGCGCCGGGGGCGAAGGCAAGGCCTAAGCCGAGGCGCCGGTTCCGCGCCGGCCGAAATCGGCCCGAGGGGGCCGGCGGAGCCGATGCCGCGCGGGAGGCTTGCTTCGACCGCTGGGCGCGGCTGTCGTCGCACATCCCGGAGCCGGTTGCCGCCGGCCGTTGCTCAATCGCCGACCCGACCTGCGACTTATGGAACCGACCCCGCCTCGTGCCTTTGTCGAATCGAGCTTCACTGCCGCCGACGGCGCGTCGCTCCACTATCGCCGCTGGCCGGCCAAGGGGGACGGCAAGCGAGCCGTGTTGCTGTTCCATCGCGGCCACGAGCATTCCGGCCGCTGGCAGGAAACCGTCGACGCCCTCGCGCTGGACGACTGTGCCGTCTTCGCGTGGGACGCGCGCGGGCACGGCGACTCGCCGGGCGAACGCGGGTCGGCGCGCGACATCGGCGTGCTGATCGCCGACGTGGACGCGTTCGTGCGGCACGTCGCGGCGACGTACGGGATCGCGACGGAAGACATGGTGGCGGTGGCCCACAGCGTCGGCGCCGTCGTGGTCGCCGCCTGGGTGCACGACTACGCCCCGCGGTTGCGGGGGCTGGTGCTGGCGACGCCGGCATTCCGGGTGAAACTGTATGTGCCGTTTGCGGTGCCGATGCTGCGGCTGAAGGAGGCGATCTTTGGTCCGGGGTTCGTGCGCAGCTACGTGAAGTCGCATATGCTGACGCACGATCCGGAGCAGGCGAAGCGGCACGCGGCCGACGAGAAGATTTTCCGGGAGATCGCGGTGAACATCCTCCTCGACCTGCACGACACCGGGGCGCGGTTGGCGGAGGATGCGGGGGCGATCCGGGTGCCGACGCTGCTGTTCGCGGGCGGAGCCGACTGGGTGGTGGACAACGGCATCCAGGAGCGGTTCATGGAGCGGCTGGGCACGGCGGACAAATCGCTGGTGCTGCTGCCGGGCTTCCACCACGCGATCTTCCACGAGACGGACCGGCGGCTGGTGACGGACCAGATCCGCAACTTCGTGCGCCGGGTCTTCGGCGCGCCGCCCGCCGTGCCGCCGAGTCTGCTGGCTGCCGACGAGCGGGGTTACACGCGGGACGAATTCGACGCGCTCCAGCGGGAGCCGCGCACGTTGCGCGCCCTGGCCCGCCGCGCGGTATTCGGAACGCTGGGACGCCTGAGCCGCGGGATCGCGACGGGCCTGCGCACCGGGTTCGATTCCGGCGAGATGCTCGACTACGTTTACGAAAACCGGCCCCGCGGTCTCACCCCGCTCGGCCGGGCGTTCGATCGGGCCTACCTCGAGAGTCCGGGCTGGACCGGGATCCGGGTGCGGCGGCAGAACCTCGAGGCGGCGCTCGGGTCCGCGGTGCGCGAGTTGCACGCGGCCGGCCGGCGGGTGCACATCCTGGACGCGGCCTGCGGCGGCGGACGCTACGTGCTCGAGACGCTGGCGGCGCACCGGGACGTGCCGGCGACGGCGCTGCTGCGCGACTACCGGCAGCACAATCTCGACGTCGCCGAGCGACGCCGGGCGGAGCTGGGACTCGACGGCGTGAAGCTGGCGCTGGGCAACGCGTTCGACCGCGCGAGCTTCGCCGGCCTCGCCCCGCGGCCGACGATCGCCGTCGTGTCCGGCTTGCTGGAGCTGTTTCCCGGCAACGACGCGCCGCGCGGCCTCTTCGCCACGTTGGCCGAGATCATGGAACCGGGCGGCATTCTGATCTACACGAACCAGCCCTGGCATCCCCAGCTGCGGTTCATCGCCGGCGTGCTGCGGAACCGCGAGGGCCGGCCGTGGATCATGCGGCGCCGGACGCAGGCGGAGATGGACGAGTTGGTCGCCGCCGCCGGGTTCAGGAAGGAGGGCCAGACCGGGGACCGGTGGGGCATCTTCACTGTGGCGCGGGCGCGGTTGCCGGGCGCATGAAACGGCCCTGGGCCGCGGCGGCGGGCACGGCGGCGGCGACGTCGCTGCTGTT
Organism: Opitutaceae bacterium; assembly: GCA_027482185.1. Classification (GTDB taxonomy): domain Bacteria; phylum Verrucomicrobiota; class Verrucomicrobiia; order Opitutales; family Opitutaceae; genus ER46. The sequence goes on from JAIXWF010000013.1 coordinate 402,534, forward strand.
TCTGGTGCTCTACCATGCCTGCAACCAGTTGACGCGGGTGAGGCCGGACGTCGGCGTCTGGGCTTTCGGTTGGGAAACGCACTGGCCGGTGGTGCCGGCCATGATCGTGCCGTACTGGTCGATCGACCTGCTGTTTGTCGCGGCGCCGTTTCTCGCGGCCACGGCCGCCGACGTCGCGTGGCTGCGGCGGCGCCTGACCGCGGTGATCGTCGGCGGCGCGTTGGGTTTTCTGCTCGTGCCGTTGCGGTTCGCGTTTCCGCGGCCGGAGATCGACGGGGTCTTCGCCCCTTGGTTTGCGGCGCTCTACGGCTTCGATGCGCCGCACAACCTGTTTCCCTCGCTGCACATCGCGTTGCGGACGGTGCTGGCGGTTTGGTATGTGCGCCGGACGACCGGCGGGTTGCGTTGGGCGCTGCACGGGTGGTTTTTCCTGATCGGGGTTTCGACCTTGCTGACGTGGCAACACCACCTGGTGGACGTGGCCGGCGGCTTTTGGCTCGCGGCGATCGTGCTGCATCTGGCGCGCGACGAGCCGGCTCCGGCCGAGGGGCGGAATCCGAAAATGGCGTGGGCCTACGGGCTCGGCGCCGTGGCCTGCACGCAGATCGCGCGACTGACGTGGCCGTGGGGGCTGGTCGCGATCTGGCCGGCGTTTTCCCTCGGGGCGGCGGCCTGGGCCTATGCGGGCGGGGCTTGGCTTTACCGCAAAAACGACGGGCGTCTCGCGCCGGCCACGAAGTGGCTGATGGGTCCGATGCTCGCCGGGCAATGGCTGTCGTGGCGGTGGTACGCGCGGCAGGCGCAGCCGTGGGACGCGTTGGCCCCTGGGGTATGGATCGGGCGGCGCTTGACGGAAGCGGAAGCGGCGGCGGCCGTGCGGGCCGGGGTCACGGCGGTGCTGGACCTGAGTTCGGAATTCTCGGCGCCGGCGTCGTTTCTCGCATGCCGTTACCGCCATCTGGCCGTGCCGGACCTGACGGCGCCGACGTCAGCCCAACTCGACGCTGCGGCGGACTTCGTCGCCGAGGCGAAGCGGAACGGGATTGTCTACATCCATTGCAAAGCGGGCTATTCGCGCACAGCGGCGGCGGCCGGAGCGTGGCTGCTGCGGTCCGGAGCCGTCGCGGACGCCGACGCGGCGTGTCGCCGGCTGGCGGAAGTGCGGCCGGCGATCGTGATCCGGCCGGAGATCCGGCGGGCGTTGGCCGCGTATGCCGGCCGGGGGCGGGCGCCGCAGCGATGACCGCGGCCGGCGGGTGCCGCGTCGCGAGGCTGGTTTTTGGCGGGGCATCTGCTTGAAACGAAGCACGATGAAACACGGCTGCATCCGGATCGGGTTGGCGTTGATGCTGGGCGGAGCGGGCTTGCGGGGCGCGGAAACGCCCCTGCCGGCGACGACGCCGGCGGCGGCGGGAATGGTTGCCGCGAAATTGGACGGGTTGCACGCGCGCCTGGCCGAGGAGGTGGCCGCGGAGCGCTACTCGGGCTATGTGACCTTGGTCGCGCGGGACGGTAAGATCGTCGATTGGCGCGCCCACGGCTGGCTCGACCTCGAGGCCAAGCGGCCGATGCCGAAGGACGCGATCGTGCGGATCTATTCGATGACGAAGATCGTGACCACGGTGGCGGCGCTGATGTTGTTCGAAGAGGGAAAGCTCAAGCTGACGGATCCGGTGGAACAGTATTTGCCCGCGTTGAAAAACCGGCAGGTGTACGCGGGCGGGCCGGCGGAGGCGCCGAAACTCGAACCGGCGCAGCGGCCGATGACGGTGGTCGAATTGCTCACGCACACGGCGGGTTACTATTACGACGCGCCTTGGTCGGCGGAAGCGGTGCCGATGGCGCTGATGGCGAAGGCGAAGTTGTGGGAAGCGGCGGACCTCGACGACTTCGTGCGGAGGTTGGCGGCGGTGCCGTTGCACCAACAGCCGGGGACGAAGTTCCGCTACGGCATCCACACCGATTTGGTCGGCGCGATCGTGGAGAAAATCTCGGGCCAGCGGATCGACGCGTTTTTCCAAAGCCGGATTTTCGGTCCGCTCGGGATGAAGGATACGGCATTCTGGGTGCCGGCGGAGAAGCGCGGGCGGATGGCGGTGCTGTACGATCATGCCGGCGGCCGGGCGAAGGTCGCGGTGCCGTTGCTGGGCGGCGAGCCGACGCCGACGAAGGGCCTGCTGATTCCGGGCGGCGGATTGCACAGCACGGCGGCGGATTATGCGCGTTTCGCACAGGCGCTGCTGAACGGCGGGGAACTCGACGGCGTGCGTTTGCTCGGCCGCAAGACCGTCGAATTGATGGTGCAGAACCGGCTCGTGGGCTTCGCGGACCCGCATCCGTTCGGCGGCAAGGAACTGGGATTCGGCCTCGGTGTGCGGATGATCACGAATCTCGGCGCGAGCCGTCACCTCGGTTCGCCGGGGATGTTCGGCTGGGATGGCGCGGGCACGACCCTCGTCTGGATGGATCCCAAGGAACGCCTCGTCTCCATTTTGCTGACGCAGCATTTCCCCTACAACGAAGGGGACATCTTCGCGACCTTCATGAACGGCGTGTACGGCGCGGTGGAAAAGTGAGTTTGGAGTTGAGAGATGAGAGTTGAGAGCCGGAACGGGCGGTTGAGGGTTGAAAGGTGAAAGTTGAAGGAAAGGAAGGTCTGGCCGGGCGGCAGCCGTGCGACCGCAGATGGCAGGACGGGCGCGCGCCGGATCGATCTCTCAACCTTCAACTTTCAACTCTCAACGGTCGCCGCCGGCTCGGGCCGGCGGCGACTCGGCCAAGGCGCGGCGGGCGCGGTTGACGATCGTCGCGACGAGGAGGGCCGCGGTGAGCCAGAGCGCGGCGGGCAGCCACGGCGACGTCGGGACGCCGAGGGCCGTGACGAGGGCGAGCACCCCGAAGACGGTGGCGCGGTCGCTCTTGCCCATGGGGCCGTCGTAGCGGCGGGAGGCGCCGATTTGCAGGCCGACGACGCCGGTCATCTCGCTGATGACGGCGAGCAGGCAGACGACGATCACGGCCGGGGCGGAGAACCCGGGCACGAGGGCGAGCGGAAGGTAGAGCGCGGTGTCGGCGGCGACATCGCCGATCTCGTTGAGCACGGCGCCGAGGCGGGATTTCTGGCCGTGTTCGCGGGCGAGCATGCCGTCGATGGCGTTGAGGGCCATGCGCACGAAGAGACAGAGCGGCAGCAAAAAGAGCGGCCAGCGGGCGGACGGGTTGAGCGCGATGGCGGCGCCGACGGCGGCGGAGAGCAGGGCGGCCGCGACCGTGACTTGATTCGCGGTGATGCCGGCGGCGGCGAGGGCGCGCGTCGTCGGGCGCAGCAAGGCCTGAAACTTCGGTTTGAGATCGTAGACGGAGGCCATGGGGGCGCGGAGCGCGGAGCGCTCCCCGCGGTTGAAAGTTGAAGGTTGAAAGGTGAAAGACCGGACCCGGAAAAGGCGAAAGGCGGAAGGCGAAAAACGGGGGCGGGGGTCGAGGAGCGGAGGATTCGGTTTCGCGCGTAGCGGCTGCGACTGGGGTTTCCGTACCGTGACGGATCGGTCTCTCAACTCTCAGCTCTCAACGCTCAACTTTATACTCAGGTGTAGCAGTAGCGGACGAGGTGGAAGAAGACGGGGGCGGCGAAGCAGACGGAGTCGATACGGTCCATGACGCCGCCGTGGCCTTCGATGAGGTTGCCGTAGTCTTTGACGCCGCGGTCGCGCTTGATGGCGGACATCACAAGGCCGCCGAAGAAACCCATGAGCGTGATGCCGAGGGAAAACAGGGCCGCTTGCCACGGGGCAAACGGCGTGGCCCACCAGAGCGCGGCGCCGACGGCGGAAGCGGAGAGCACGCCGCCGACGAAGCCCTCCCAGGTTTTGCTCGGGCTGAGGACGGGCGCGATTTTCCGGCGGCCGAAGAGTTTGCCCCACACGTATTGGAGCACGTCGCTCAGTTGGACGATGATGAGGAAAAAGAGAAGGAGGCGGGCGTTGCCGTTTTCGAAACCCGGGATCTTCAACATGAGCAACGCGGGCACGTGGCTCACGCAGTAGACGCAGACCATGAGGGCCCATTGCGTGCGGGCGGTGCGGGCGAGGAAATCGGTGGTCTCGCCGGCGAGCGCGCTGCGGATTGCCACGAAGAGGAAGGCGTAGACGGGAATGAAGACGGAGAAGAGGCCGTACCATTCCCGCGCCACCAAAAGGTATTGGACCGGCGTGATGACGAAGAAGGCCCAGAACAAGGTGCGGTGATCGGCGGCGCGGGTGGGCGCGAGCGTGACGAATTCCCGCAGCGCGAAGAACGAGAGGAGACCGAAGAGCACGATCGCGCCGATTTCCCCGATGGCCAAGGCGACGGCGACAATTGCAACCATGGCCCACCAGGCGCGGACACGGGCGTCGAGGTTGGCGACGACGTTGCTCGGTTGGCCGGCGGGCTGCCGGCTTTTCAAAACGGCGGTGACCACGCTCGCAAGCGCGAGCAGGGCGCCGATGCCGCCGAGCAGATAGAGCGTGAGACGATCGTTCAACATGGGGGAGGTGCCGCAAGAAGGCGCAAGGGACGCAAAGAGGAGAAACCGCACCGCGACTCACTCAAGCAAACGCACGCGATCGGAAAAGCCGAGTCGAGGATTCGGAGGCAGGCGCGGAAGGATGCGCGCCGGGCGGAACGGGGCGGTGCGTTTTTCCGAGCGGCTCGATTGCCCGACTTTCAACTTCGGTCCTTCACCTTTCAACTTTGGGCCGCGCTTCAGGCCGGGTCGCGGAGGGCGGCGACGGCTTCGCGGGCGCGGACGAGGAAGGCGTTTTTGTTTTCCGCCGGATCGAAGGCGAGTACCGGGCCGGTGCGCACGGCGCCGAGGAGCGGCACGGGGAGGAATTCCCCTTTGGGCAAGATGCGGTTCAGGTTGTCGAGATGGACGGGCACGAGCGGGACCGACGGACGGCCGCGGGCGAGGTGATGGAGGCCGGATTTGAATTCGCCGATCGTGCCGTCGGCGCTGCGCGTACCCTCGGGGAAGACGATCAACGTGTCGCCGGCGTCGAGGGCGGCGAGCATGGGCTCGAGGGGATTGGTGGCGACGGTGACGCGTTTGCGTTCGATCAGGACGGCGCGGAAAACGGTGCCGGCGAGCCAACGGCGGAACGACGTGGCTTCCCAGTAATCGCGGCCCGCGACCGGGCGAGTGCGGGCGCGGATCGCGGGCGGCAAAGCGGCCCAGATGACCGCGAAATCGAGGTGGCTGGAGTGGTTCGCGAAGAGAAGGCAGGGCCCGGGGGGCAATGCGTCCGCCGGCAATTCGCGCACTCCGCAGAGGAGGCGGATCCCGGCGGCGACGACGTCACGGGCCAACGACATGGCGCGAACCGCGGCGGACGCTCAGGGCGTGCCGAGGAATTTGCGTTCCTTGAACCAGTAGAGGAGCTGGTCGGCCCAGGGCGGGGCCTCGCGGCCGGGGCGGCCGAAGCCGAGGCCGTGGGGACCGTTTTCGTAAATGTGCAGGGAGAACGGAACGCCGGCTTTGCGGAGGGCGGCGGCGAAGAGGAGCGAGTTTTCGACCGGGACGGATTTGTCCTCGACGGTGTGCCAGAGGAACGTGGGCGGCGTCTGCGGCGTGACCTGCAGTTCGGACGAGAGCGCGCGGACGAGTTCGGCCGGGGGATTGTCGCCGATGAGATTGCGGCGGGAGCCGGAGTGGGCGAATTCGTAAAACGAGATCACCGGGTAGCAGAGGATGGCGAGGTCGGGGCGGGAAGACTCTTTGTCGATCGGGTCGCCGGGGATGAGGGTGGGGCCGTAGGGCTGCACGGGGTCGAAGTGCGTGATCAACGTGGACGCGAGATGGCCGCCGGCGGAGGAGCCGATGACGCCGATGCGGGCGGGGTCGAGGCCGTCGCGTTTGGCGAAGGCGCGGACGAGCCGGAGGGCGCGGGCGGCGTCGTTGAGCATCACGGGGTGTTTGTAGCCGCTGGAGCCGAGGCGGTACTTGAGCACGTAGCAGGTGATGCCGTGGGCGGTGAAGAAATCGGCGTAGCCCTTGCCCTCGTGTTCGGCGAGGCCGCCGTAGCCGCCGCCGGGGAGAATGAGCATGGTCGCGCCGTTTTTCTTGGCGGGATCGGCGGGGTAGGGCGTGAGCGTCGGAATATCGAGGACGCGGTCGCCTTTGGCGGCGGGGGTGTCGGCTTCCCAGAGGCGGATCGGACCGGGGATGCTTTGGTAGCTCGGGGCGGCGGGGGCCTTGGGGGCGGGCGCTTTGGCGGCCGGGGCGGCGGCGGGCGCCGCAGGGGCGGGAGCTTGGCCGAAGGCGGCGGAGACGAGAAGCAAACCGGCGGCCGCAGCGGCCGGGAGACGGGTGGGGCAGAGACGCATAGGGGGAAGATACGAGTGCACGCGGAATCGGCGGCGGCGACAAGTCCGGGTTGCGGGCGGGCAGAGCGCGGCGCGGGCCGGGCGTCCGCGTTGGAAAACAAAAAGGCCCCGGACGTCTTGCGACGTCCGAGGCCAATTTGTGGGGGTGGGCGCTCGTCACGCGCTCTTTCCCGGTGGCACACGCTTGGACGCGCTCGCTTTCGCGGGCGGTGTGCTTCCCGACGCCACTCTCCGCGGCAGGCGGATGTTTCGGTCTCATGGCGGGACCGTCCCGGCCGTTGCCGGTCGGGATTTGTCGAGTGAGGCCTCTGCGCCCGGTTCGGACGCTCCCTGCCGGGAGCGGCGCGCCGGACGTGGTGTTGACACGCCTGCAACGGATGTCGTCGCGCGTCGGCACCTTTGCCACGGGGACGGCGCCGGCTTTTGGCCGGCCGTTGGCCCCGCGTTACGGGTCTGGCCTCTTACCTCTCAGGCTGCGTTCGCGTTGGCAGTAGGGTGACCCCGTTTTGCGGGACCGCCCCAGTGAGGAGGTTTGCGGGCTTTGCCTAGGTCCGCTCTCTCCCCGCCTTCGCGTCTCCCTTGCGCGCCCGGGTCGGATGGCGATCCGGGCCTTTTGGCGGGGTCGTCCCGCCGGGAAACGCGCTGGCGTTCTGGTCTGCGCAGTAGCAGCCGTGTACCTCTGGGGTAACTGCGTCGGCTTGCAGGTCGAAACGTCCCGCAAGCCTGACTCCGCGCGGCGCGGTTTCTGATCGCGCCTGGCGGCACAGTTCCTGGTTCGTGGATGGACTGACCGGACACGACTCCGGCCAGAGGAACTGGTGATATATGCCTCGCGCCGGCTTGCGCCGGCCTGAGGGGGCGGCGGCACCAGTTGCCACCGTCCTTTCCCCGGTCACCCGGGATTATCCCAGTCGGGCGATCAGCGCTCATTTCAGACCGCTGCGCGTTCGACTGTGCTATCAAGGAACGAGGAAGACCATGCGTGCCGCGGCGCAAAACTGAAGGCTTTGTTCCGCGCAACTTCTTCACCGGCCGGGGCGGTGAACAACGTGTGAGTTATGTTGTTCACCGGTTGTTCACTGCGGCGGCGGAGGGCGAGTCCGCCGGCGGGCCGGGGGCCGGGCCGTGCCCGGAAACAGGATACGCGGGCGGCCGGCCCGGGCCGGAACGGAAAGCGTTGCGCCGGGCGGCGCGGCGCGCACGGTGTCCGGTCCGCATGTCGCCGCGCGCCCTGCCCATCTACGAACTCGAATCCGCGCTCGTCGCCTCCCTGCGCGCGCAGGGGCGCCTGATCGTGCAGGCGCCGACGGGCTCCGGCAAATCGACCCAGCTGCCGCAGATGCTGTGGCGGCACGGGCTGCTCGGCGAACGCGGCGAAGTCGTCGTGTTGCAGCCGCGGCGGCTGGCGGCGCGCATGCTGGCGAAGCGCGTGGCGGAGGAGGCGGGCACGGCGCTCGGCGAGGGCGTCGGCTACCAGATCCGGCTCGAGTCGCGGGTCAGCGAGCGGACGCGGATCCGGTTCGTGACCGAGGGCATTCTGCTGCGGCAGATGTCGTTCGACGCGACGCTGCGCGGGATCAGCGCTCTGGTGTTCGACGAATTCCACGAGCGGCACCTTTACGGCGACATCTCGCTGGCGCGGGCGTTGCAGATCCAGCAGACCGTGCGGCCCGACCTGAAGATCGTGGTGATGTCGGCGACGCTGGACGCGGGCGCCTTGCGGCAGTACCTGGCGCCCTGCGACGTGCTGGTCTCGCAGGGCCGGAGCTTTCCGGTGCGGATCGAATACCTGCCGAAGGCGGTGAACTTCGAGCAGGAGGCGGTGTGGGACGTCGCGGCGCGGGAGTGCGAGCGCGCGGCCGCGGAGACGGACGGCGACCTGCTCGTGTTCATGCCGGGTGCCTACGAGATCAACCGCACGGTGCAGGCGCTGGAGTACGCGCGCGGGCTGCGGGGGTTCACGGTGTTTCCCTTGCACGGCGAATTGCCGCCGGAGCAACAGGACCGCGCGGTGGCGCGGTACGAGGCGCGGAAGATCATCGTGTCGACCAACGTCGCGGAAACCTCGCTGACGATCGACGGCGTGACCGCGGTGATCGACAGCGGCCTGGCGCGGGTGGCGCGATTCGATCCGCACCGCGGCATCAACACGCTGCTGATCGAGAAGATCTCCGCGGCGAGCGCGGACCAGCGCGCCGGCCGCGCCGGGCGCACGGCGCCGGGCGTGTGCGTGCGGCTCTGGACGGAACGCGAGCACGGATCCCGCGCGCCGCAGGAGTTGCCGGAGGTGCGGCGGCTCGATTTGTCCGAGGTCGTGCTCACGCTCAAAGCCAGCGGGATCGACGACGTGTTCGGTTTCCCGTGGCTCGAGAAACCGGAATTGCGCGGGCTCGAGCGGGCGGAGCGGCTGTTGGCCGACCTCGGGGCGCTGGCGCCGGCGGAGCGCGGCGGGACGACCGTCCTGCGGATCACGGAAACGGGCAAACGCATGCTGCGTTTCCCGGTGCACCCGCGGTACGCGCGCATGCTGCTGGCGGCGGAGGAGCGCGGGTGCGTGCGGTCGGTGGCGCTGATGGCGGCATTGACGCAGGGCCGGAGCTTTCTGCTGCGCAACGTCGACAAGCGCACCGAGGAGGCGCGCGAGGAGGTGCTGGGCGAGGAACACGAAAGCGACTTCTTCCTTTTGATGCGGGCGTGGCGCTATGCCGACCAGGCGAACTACGGACTCGAGGCCTGCCGTCGACTCGGGATCCACGCCCAAGGCGCGCGGCAGGTGGGGCCGTTGTTCGAGCAGTTCCTGGAGATCGCGAAAAAGGAAGGGCTCGACACGGCGGAGCGGCGCGTGGACGGCGCGGAGGTGCGCAAGTGCGTGCTCGCGGGATTCTCGGACCAATTGGCGAAACGGCTGGATACGGGGACGCTGCGCTGCGAGCTCGTGCACGGCCGCCGCGGCGTGCTGGCGCGGGAGAGCGTGATCCAGAAGGCGCCGCTGCTCGTGGCGGCGGAGATCAGCGAAATCGGGCGCGGCGACGGCGAGGTCAACACGCTGCTCACGCTGGCGACGGCGATCGAGGAGCCGTGGCTGAAGGAGATTTTCCCCGACGACTACCGCGAGACGCGCGGCGTGAGCTACGACGAGCAGGCGAAGCGCGTGATGGCGCGGCGCGAACGCCGTTTCCGCGACCTCGTGCTCGAGGCGAAGTCGAGTCCGGACGAGGCGCCGCTCGACGCGGCGGCGGCGATCCTGACGAAGGAAGTGCTGGCGGGCCGATTGAAACTGGAGGCGTGGGACGAGGCGGTGGAGCAATGGATCACGCGCGTGAACCGGCTGGCGGAGTGGTTTCCCGAATTGGAAGTGAATCCGATCACCGAGGCGGACCGCGCGACGCTCGTGGAGCAGATTTGCTACGGCGAACTCGGGTATCGGGGAATCAAGGACAAGCCCGTGATGCCGGTGCTGCGGGATTGGCTGACGGCGGAGCAGTTCGCCGTGCTCGACGACTATTTGCCGGAACGCCTCGTGATGGGCAACGGCCGGAAATCGCGGCTGACCTATCACAAAGAAGGCCCGCCGGTGCTGAGCGCACGCATCCAGGAACTCTACGGGATCGACGGCCGTTTCTTCGTCGGCCACGGGCGCGTGGCGGTGAAGTTCGAGATCCTCGCGCCGAACCAGCGGCCGATCCAGATCACCGACGACCTCGGGAATTTCTGGCGCGAGCAGTACCCGAAGGTGAAGGCGGAATTGTCGCGGCGGTACCCGCGGCACGAGTGGCGGTAGGCGCGGAAAAGTTGAGGGGTGAAAGTTGAAAGGTGAAAGACGGTGGACTCGTGGGGGCGGACGCGTCGGGGTGCGCGGTGAGACGGAATAGACCCGGGCTGAAGCGCCGGGCTACACTACTTCACCGCTTGGCGGGCGGCTCGTGCCGGAGGACGAAGAAGCGGGCGTCGTGGGCGAGCCAGCCGCGGCCGGGGAGGAGCGCGACGGCGTCGAGCTGCGGGCGGGCGTCCCAGGTCTTGACGAGGCGGTATTCGCGCAGGACGGCGTTTTCCGGGAGACTGGGATCCGCCAATTCGTGCGGGCGCAGGACCAGCCAGGTCGGACGCAGCGCGTCGATCACGGCGCGGTAGCGCGGGCCGGTGCGGCGGACGACGTCGACGACTTCCGGCGAACTCAGACCGGGGAGGTCGTAGGTCTTGAGGTTGGAGAAATAGCCGACGTAGCCGAGGCACTCCATCAGCACGCTGTCGCCGGACTTGGCCTGGCTGCGGAGCCAGAGGCCGATGTCGCGGCGGACGCCGTTTTCGATCACGCGTTGCTGGATGCGCATTTGCCAGGTGGCGGCGGCGAGCACCGAGAGTTGCACCGCGACGGTCAGACCGACGGAGATGCGCAGCGCGGAAGCAAAGGCGGGGAAGTGCCGCCGCTGCGCCCAGCCGAGTCCGGCGTTCACGAGGCCGGCCAGCGCGAGGGCAGAGAGCAGCGTCCACGGCGGGGCGTACCATGGAAACATGAGGATCGCGCAAATGTAGAACATGCCCAGAAACACCGACAGCGACACGCGGCGGACTGCGGCCGGCAGGGTGGGCACGAGCCAGGCGAAGGCGGCGAGAACTCCGATGCCGTGGCCGAAGTGTTTCAGGCCGGCGGGCCAGTCGCCGTAGAACCAATACGTCGGCAGGAAGAGATCCATCAGCAGCGAATCGCCGGTGAGCGAACGCCACGGAATCAGCAAAAATTCCTTCAGGCCCAACGGCGGCAGCAGCACGGACTTGGCGAGGATGGTGTGCGGAATCGGCGAGCCGTAGTACCACCAGGCCCACGCGAACCACGGGGCGTAAAGCAGGCCGCCGAGCAGGACGCCGCGGACGACCGGACGCCAGGGCCAGCCCGCGGGCGCCCCGGGGGGACGGGCGCGAAAAGCAAGGTGCGGCAGCAGCAGGGCTGCGCCCAAGATGAAGGCGTCGGGCCGCGTCCACATCAGGCCCGCGGTCCAGCCGGCGACGGCGCCGGCGCGCGGGCCGGCCGGGCGCTCGAGTTCGCTCCACAGACCGAGCACCGCAAAAACGAGGAGGGCCGTCTCCATGCCGTTGGTGGCGAAGTCGGCGAGTTTGGAATCCGCCAGCATGAACCCGAAGAACAGGACGCGGGCGAGCGGGGCGACCTGCTGTTCCGCGAAGCGGCGCCAGACGAAGGCGCAGGACAGGGCGAGCAACGCCGCGCCGAGCAGGCGGAAGAGCCAGAGGGCGGCCTCCTCGCGGCCGGGGCCGACGATCCAGGTGCAGAACGCGGGCACGAGCACGCCGAGCGGGGAGGTGAAGGTGTGGACGCGTTCGCCGGGTTGGAAAACGAGACCATGGCCCTCGACGAGATTCCGGCTCGAACGGAGGGTGATGTAGTAGTCCTCCCAGGCGTGGCCGGTGAGGGCGGCAAAAAGGAGCGGGAGGGTGAACGCGGCGGCGAGCAGCAGGGGAGGAGGCCGGTAGCCGACGTGCATTTTGCGCCACGATTTGGCGCGGCCGCGGCGGCGACAATCCCGAATTTCCGCGCCGGCCGGCAGAACGTCACGACGATGTCACACGGCGCGGGCCGCGGGTGTGGTTTAATGGCCGGTCATGAATCCGCTCGCCCATTCGCGCCGGCAGTTCCTGCAGTTCACCGGGGCCGCGGCCGTGGTCGCGGCGGGGCACCGGCTGGTGCCGGCGTGGTTCAACGCGCAGGCGGCGGCGCCGGCGGCGCAAGCGGTGCCGCCCTCGCTGCTGGGCGATCTCGCGTTCCCGGAGGTTGCCCGTTCGCACGCGGACGCGCTGACGGTGCCGGAGGGATTCCGGGCGGAGGTGCTGCTGCGGCGCGGCGACGTGCTCAACCCGCAGGGCGAGCGCTACGGCGACCACAACGATTTCCTTACTTGGCTGCCGCGGGACGAACGCACGGCGTGGCTGTGGTGCAACCACGAGGATGCGCAGCTGGAACTGGCGGACGGCAGCTGGGGCGCGACGTGGACGCGCGAGCGCGCGGCGGAGTTTCTGCGTTGGCAGGGCGGGTCGGCGATCCGGCTGGAACGGGATCGCAGGGGCCGTTGGCGGCCGGTGCTGCCGCATGCGGAGAATTTCCGGCTCGATGGGCTCACGACGAAGATCGCGTTCGACGGCCCGGCGGCGGGAACGCTTTGGGTGCACGGGGCGCGCGAGGCGATCGGCACGACGAGCAATTGCGGCGGCGGACTTACGCCGTGGGGCACGGTGTGCACGGCGGAGGAGAATTTCCAGGAAACCTGGGGCGATCCGGTGCTGGGGACCGCGCCGTCGCAGGCGGCGGGCTTCTTCCCGCGACCGTCGGAGCACTACGGCTACATCGTGGAGGTCGACCTCGCGACGCGGGCGGCGGTGAAGCACACGGCGCTGGGGCGGTTCGCGCACGAGAACGTGGCCTTCAACACGGCGCGGGACGGCCGGCTGGTCGCCTACATGGGCGACGATCGGAACGGCGAGTGTCTCTACAAATACGTTTCCGAGGAACGCTACGAACCGGCGGCCGGAGCGGCGAACCGGCGGCTCCTGCAGCGGGGCACGCTGTACGCGGCGGATACGGAGCGGGGCCGCTGGCGGCCGCTGGATCCGGCGCGGACGCCGGCCTTGGCGCGGGCGGGCTTCGACCGCGCGCGGATCTGCGTGCACACCCGGGCGGCGGCGAAGCTGGCCGGGGCGACGCGGCTGGCGCGGCCCGAGGACGTCGAAGTGCATCCGGAGACCGGCGAGGTGTATGTGGCGCTGACGGCGTGGCAGCCGGGGGCGAACGACCCGCGGCGCCCCGCGTATTTCAAAGAGGCGGCCGGGGCGATCGGGGCGTTGCGCGAGGCCGGCGGCGACGCGGGGGCGGAGGAATTCGATTTCCGGATTTTTGTGCCGGGCGGGCCGGACACGGGGCTGGCGTGGCCGGACAACCTCGCGTTCACCCCGGAGCGGCACCTGCTGGTGACGACCGACTTCAGCGTGAAGCCGCGGCCGGAGCCCGGCGGCACGCAGGAGACGTTCGGCAACAACTTCCTGGTCGTGGTGCCGACGGCGGGTCCGGCGGCGGGGAAGGTGAAGCGGTTTGCGGTGGCGCCGCGCGGCGCGGAGTTCTGTTCGCCGACGCTGAGTCCGGACGGGGAAGAGCTGTGGGTGAACGTGCAGCACCCCGGCGGGGACAGCACGGCGGCGGAGATCACGAGCCGCTGGCCGGACGGCGGGACGAGTTTGCCGCGTTCGGCGCTGGTGGCGATCCGGCGGGAGACCTGAGGGCCGAATCCGGTCAGTCGCGCAGCCGGATGATCAGGTTCTCGCCGGACACGTATTGCTGAAATTCGCGGCCGGCCAAGGCGCGGTACATGCTGACGCTGCATCCTTCGCGCATGAAGTCGTGCAGTTCCACAATCAGGCAGCGGACTTGGTCGAGCCAGGATAGATCGGCGGCGGAGAAGACCTCTTTTTCGGCGCCCTCGATGTCCAGTTTGAGGACATCAATCGGTCCGTGCCGCCGGATGATTTCCGGCACCGTCAGGGTCGCGACGGTCGGATCCGCCCCTTCGCCGACCATAATCGCGGTCTTGGGGGCGTCGGGGTTGGAGATCGAGAGCCGAGTAAGCGTGTGCCACAGGGCCCCGAGAAACGCCTCGGCCCGCGGCAAGGCAGAGAGATTCCGCCGGAGGATCTCGTGGTTGGAGGCATCGGGCTCGATGGCGAGGATCCGGGCGGCGGGAAACATCCGGGCGAAATCGCGCGAGGCGTAGCCGACGTTGGCCCCGGCATCGACGATGAAGCGCACGCCGGGAAGTTCGAACGGCAGCACGTAGGCGCGCCGCAGCACGACCTGGTTGAACACGCGGACGTCCGACAGGCCCTTGCGGGCATGGAAGGCGGCGGCGTAGCCTGGCACGCGAAACATGAGCGTCCTGCGGCTGAGGGCGTAGCGGAGGAGAAATCCGCCGGTCCAAATCAAACCGTAGGCCGACCCGTAGGCGGCGATTATCCGAAGACTGATCGTTTTCATGGCAGCAAGGAACTCGCCGGCGAAAACGACACTCGGGCAAATCGGTGAAGGGCAAAACGGCGGCAGGGACAGCGTCGTCCGCGGCCGGGAACAGGCAAGAGCCAAGTTTGGATTTTGTCCGCGCGACGTTGAATCGGGCGCCGGGCGCCGCCAGCGTCGGCGGCGATGCCCCACCTGATGACGGAAGCGATGCGCTGGTTCGGACCGGCGGATACGGTGACCTTGGCCGAGATCCGGCAGGCCGGAGCGACGGGCGTGTATTCGGCATTGCATGACATTCCGGCGGGCGAAGTTTGGCCGGCGGCGGCGATCGCGGAGCGGAAAGCGGCAATCGAGGCGGCGGGACTGGCGTGGGTGGCGGTGGAATCGGTGCCGGTGTCGGAAGCAATCAAGACGCGGACGGGGGATTTGGGGCGGCATCTGGCCAACTACCGGACGACGCTGGCGCACCTCGGCGCGGCCGGGATCCGTACCGTGGTCTACAACTTCATGCCGGTGATTGACTGGGTGCGCACGGACCTGAAGTACCGGCTGCCGGACGGGGCCGAGGCGCTGCGCTACGTGCCGGCGCAGTTCGCGGCCTTCGATCTCTTCGCGTTGGAGCGGCGCGGGGCGGCGGAGGATTGGGACGCGGCGACGCAGCGGGCGGCGCGCGCGTATTGGGATGCCTTGGACGACGCGGGTCGCGCGGCGTTCACGCGGCAGACGCTCGATCTGTTTCCCGGGGTGCGGCTGGGGCTCACGACGGCGGATTTCAAGGCGATGCTCGCGCGGTACGAGGGCATCGGGCCGGAGCGGCTGCGCGAGCATCTGCGGCTTTTCCTCGCGGAGGTCGTGCCCGCGGCGGAGGCGACGGGGGTACGGCTGGCGATCCATCCGGACGATCCGCCGTTTCCCGTGCTCGGGCTGCCGCGGATTGTATCCACGGAGGCGGACTTGCGGGCGATCGCGGCGATGGCGGAGGCGCCGGCGAACGGGTTCTGTTTTTGCACGGGTTCGCTCGGGGCACGGCGGGACAACGACCTCGCGGGCATGGTGCGGCGGCTCGGGCCGCGGATCCACGCGGTGCATTTGCGCAGCGTGCAGCACGAGGCGGACGGGGCGTTTTTCGAGGCGGGGCATCTGGAAGGGACCGTGGACATGCCGGCGGTGGTGGGCGCGTTGCTGGAGGAGCAGGCGGCGCGGCGGCGCGCGGGGCGGGCGGATGCGCGGCTGTCGTTCCGGCCCGATCACGGCCACAAGCTCATCGACGATTTCAAACGCGCGGAGCCGACGTGTCCGGGCTATCCGATCACGGGGCGTCTGCGCGGGCTGGCGGAGTTGCGCGGGTTGCAACGCGGGCTGGCGGCGGCGGGAATCGGAAGCTGAGGCGCGGAGAACCAATTCGGACCATGGGCGCGAAGGCACGGGGCAACGTTCAAATCGGCTGGGCGGCGGGACTGCTGGCGGCGGCGGTCGGCTGGGCGCAGCCGGCGGGCCCCGCGGCGGCACCGTGGATCTGCGGTTGGGCCGAGACGCCGCCCGTGCTCGACGGTCGCGCCGATGACGCGGCTTGGCGCGGGGCGGCGGACTTGGGGACGTTCCGGCAGGCGTGGAAACCGGGCGAGCCGGCGGCCAAGGAAGGCACGCGCGTGAAACTGCGCTGGGACCGCGAGTACCTCTATTTCTTCGCGGCGATGGAGGACGCGGAGATCGCGGCGGATTCGCTGGAGCACGACGGGCCGCTGTGGCTGAACGACGTGATCGAACTCTTCCTGAAGCCGTCGGAGGCACATCCGGGCTATTATGAGTTCGAGGTAAATCCGGGCGGGGCGGTGGTGGATGCGTTTTTTCCGAATCCGGAGGCGCGGCGGGATCGGGCGCAACTGCGACGGGGGCGGTTCAATCTCGAGGCCAAGGTGGTGCTGGATGGAATCCTCAACGACCCCGGTGACCGCGACCGCGGGTGGACGGTGGAGGGACGGATCCCGTGGAGCGATTTCGCGGCCTGCGGGGGAAGGCCGGCGCCGGGCGAGACGTGGCGGGTGAATTTGGCGCGGGTAAACGGCAAGGGGGCGACGCAGGAACTTTCGAGCGCGGCGCCGCTGCGCGCGCCGAGTTTCCATCGGACGGAGGATTACGTGCCGCTGATTTTTGCGGGACCGGAAGCGCGGGAACGGCAGCCCTGGGCGGGCGGGGCGATCCAGGCGTCGGCGGAAACGGGGGCGGGATTTGCGACGGTGCCGGCGTGGCCGCGGTGGGCGGCGCAGGCGGCGGTGGCGCTGGCGCCGAGCCCGGACGGCGCGTGGCTCTGGTACGTCGAGCAGGACGGCGGCCGCGGCGGCGCGATGCGCGTCGGACGGATGCGCGCGGAAGGAGACGGCGCGGACGCGGAGGTGCTGCTGGAGACGGGCGAACAGGTGACGAGTTTGGTTTTTCATCCGCGTTTTGCGGCGCAGCCGTACGTCTACCTTGGAACCAACGGGCCGCAGGCGAAGCGGCCGCGGTTTTCGCGGCTGGTGCGCTACACGGTCCGGGATGGAAGGCCGGACGCGGCGACGCGGCTCGAAATTTTGAGTTGGCCCAGCGACGGCCACAACGGCGGCGGATTGGCGTTCGGGGCGGACGGGATGCTGTTTGTCACGAGCGGCGACGGGAGTTCGGAAGGGGACCGCGACCGCGTGGGGCAGGATCCGGCGTCGTGGCGCGCGAAAATCCTGCGGATCGACGTGGACCGGCCGTCACCGGAAAAGCCCTACAGCGTGCCGGCGGACAATCCGTTCGTCGGAGACGCGCGGTTTTTGCCGGAGACGTGGGCGTACGGCTTGCGGAATCCGTGGCGGCTGACCTTCGACGCGGCGTCGGGGCAGCTGTGGTGCGGGGAGAACGGGCAGGACGCGTGGGAGTACGCGCACCTGGTGCGGCGCGGGGCGAATTACGGCTGGAGCGCGTTCGAAGGCAGCCATCGTTTCCATGCGGGCCGGGCCCTGGGGCCGACGCCGGTGACGCCGCCGACGGTAGAATTTCCGCATGCCGAATTCCGGTCTTTGACGGGTGGGATGGTTTACCGGGGGAAGGCGTTTCCCGAATTGGCGGGGGCGTATGTGTTCGGGGATTTCGCGACGGGGCGGATCTGGGCGGCGAAGCACGACGGGACGAAATTGGAATGGGTGAAGGAGTTGGCGGATACGCCGTTGGCGTTGACGCACGTGACGGCGGATGCGGCGGGGGAAATCATTTTGGCGGATTACGGCTTCGAGAAAGCGCGCGGCGGTCCGCGCGGCGGCGTGCACCGGTTGGTGCGGGCGCCGGCGGCGGGCGGGAAGGCGTTGCCGTTTCCGGAACGGCTGAGCGAAACGGGATTGTTCGCGGCGACGGCGAAGGCGGTGCCGGCGGCGGGGGTGATCGCATATGCGGTTAACGCGCCGGGTTGGCATGACGGGGCGACGGGAGCGCACGTGTTGGCTTTGCCGGCGGGCGGCAAGGTGACGGTCGAAGGGCCGAAAGGCTGGACCGTGCCGGACGGGACGGTGTTGGCGCAGACGCTCGAACACGGCGGAAGGAAAATTGAAACGAGGGTATTGGTGAAACGGCAGGAGGACTGGAGCGGCTACACCTATGTCTGGGCGGAAGACCAGCGGGACGCGGTGCTGGCGCACAAGGGCGGGGCGGACTTGGCGTTGCCGAACGGGCAACCGTGGCGCGTGCCGAGCCGGGCGGAGTGCATGATGTGCCACACGCGTGAGGCGGGTTTTGCACTGACGTTGAACGAACTGCAGCTGAACCGCGGCGGGCAATTGGCCGAGTGGGAAGCGCGCGGAATACTCGCGGTCGATTTGCCGCGGTATGAACGCGCGCGGCGATTGCTCGACGGAGAGATGCGCGGCGGCGGCGGCGGCCGGGCGGCGCCGGGGCAACGGACGCCGCCGACGACCTCGCTCCTGCCGCGGGCGCCGGCGCAGCTGGGGCGGTACGCGGCAATCGGCGAGGCGACGGCGAGTCTCGAGGTGCGGGCGCGCAGCTACCTCGCGGTCAACTGTGCGCCGTGCCATGTGCCGTCGGGCGGCGGCAACAGCGCGATGAATTTCGAATGGGGCGTATCGTCGGCGCGGATGCAGGCGCTCGACGCGGGGCCGATGCACGGCGAGCTGGGCTTGCCGGACGCGCGGGTGATCGCGCCGGGGGCGGCGGGGCGGAGCGTGCTGGTGCCGCGGGTGGCGATGCGGGGGCCGGGGCAGATGCCGCCGGTGGCGAGCCGGGTGGGGGATGCGGAAGCGCTGCGGGTGCTCGTGGCTTGGATCGAGGGGATGGGGCGCTGAAGGGGGGCGGCGATCCAGAAATGGGACTGATGGGACTGATGGGACGGATGGGACCTATAGGACCTATGAGTCTTATCAGTCCTATGGGTCCTATGGGGCCTTCGGGGCCGCTTGCTTCTTCGAATTCTTCGGCGCGACGGGCGCCGGCACCAGGCGCCCCTCCTGGGCTTTGAGCCAGGTGTCGTAGGCTTTGGTGCGGGGGCCGACGTATGCGTAGGTGTCGAAGACGGCGGCTTGGCCGAGGGCGCGCGGGTCGCCGTCGTCGCGGAGGAGGGTGAGCATGCGCTGGCGCAGCTGGGCGAGGGTGTCGGCCAGGACGGGGTCGGCGGCGAGGTTGTTGTAGCCGGAGGGATCGCGGCGGAGGTCGTAGAGTTCCTCGGCGGGGCGTTTGCCGAAGGAGAGATCGTAGTAGTGGCCGCCGAGGAGCTTGAGGATTTCCTTGGTGGGGCCGGGGTCGCAGTTGCCGAAATCGGTCTCGGGGTTGCAGGCGGGCCAGCGGTCGGGGTGGAAGTTCCGCACGTAGAGAAACTCTGGCGTGCGCAGGGCGCGCACCGGGTAGCCGAGGTCCTGCGGGCGGCCGAGGTCGTGGCGTTCCTTGCCGACGAGCATCTCGCGGCGGTCCTCGACGTAACCGGAATTCGGAGACAGCAAGATCGGGCGGAGGCTGCGGCCGGTCATCTGCGGGTGGACGGGCTCGCCGGCGAGTTCGAGCCAGGTGGGGGCGAAGTCGCGGACGTTGACGAAATCGTCGACCGTGCGCCTGGGCTTGATGTGCCGGCCCCAGCGGATGGCGAGCGGGAGGCGGAAACCGTCCTCGTGGATCTGGCCTTTGACGTAGGGGAAGGGCATGCCGTGGTCGGAGGTGACGACGACGACGGTGTTGTCCAATTGGCCGCGGGCCTCGAGGGCGGCGAGGGCGCGGCCGATGTGGGCGTCGGCCCATTCGACCTCGATCGCGTAGTCGGCGAGATCGCCGCGGACTCCGGGGGTGTCGGGCAGGTAACCCGGGACGGCGACGTCGGCGAGTTGCTTGCCGAGACGGACGCCGGAATTCAATTCGTAGGCGCGGTGGGGTTCCTGGAAACCCATCCAAAACGTGAACGGTTTCTGCGGGTCGCGTTGGTCGAGGAAGGCCTCGAAGTTTTTGGCGTAGTCGTTGCGGCCGATGCCGGAGGCGGGCGGGTTGCTGCGGTGGACGTCGAAGGAGGGGCCGGCGGGATTGCGGGTGCGGCCGGCGAGTTTCTGGAAATCGCCGGGGCCCCAGCCCTTGCCGGTGAGACCGACGCTGTAGCCGGCGCGTTCGAGGAGATCGGGGTAGACCTCGAAGCCGGCGGGGAAGTAGCCGTTGTGGGAAACGGCTTCGCGCAGTTGCCATGTGTTGCGGCCGGTGAGGATGCTGGCGCGGCAGGGGCTGCACTTCGGGTTCGAAGTGAAGGCGTGCCGGAAGAGGATGCCTTCGCGGGCGACGCGGTCGAAGTTCGGCGTCTTGACCCAGGTCGAGCCGTAGGCGCCGGCGTGCTGCCAGCCCCAGTCGTCGAAGATGATGAAGAGGAAGTTGGGGCGCTCGGCGGGGGAGGCGGGCGCGGCGTGGGCGGAGGAATAGGCGAGGACGAGGGCTAAGAGGAGGAGGGGGCGCATGGGGTGGTGCGGGGGCGGATCGGGATGGGACCGATGGGACGGATAGATGGTCGTGGGCGGGCGGGCGGGCGCGGTCAGCGCATGGATTTGTCGAGGTTGCGGCGCATGGTGCGGAGCTCGTCGAGTTGCTTCTGGAGCATCGCTTTTTCCTCTTTGGTTTTGGCGTGGGCGATGGCCTCGATGAGGTCCTTCTCGGCTTCCATGAGCTCGACGCGCTCGCTGGCGACGTTGCGGCGGTATTGGGCGGAATCGCCGCCGAAGATCGCGAGGGGCTTGGCGAGCTTGCTGTCGTTGAGGGCGAGGTCGGTTTCGGAGACCTGGAGGTTTTTCTTTTCGCGGGCGATGTCCTGTTCCTGCAGGGCGAGCTTTTGGTCGAGGACCGTGATGCGGCCCTTCTTCACCTCCATCTTCGGGAGGACGGTGGCGGTTTCTTTGGCGGCGGGATTCTTGGCGGCGGTCTTGGCGGGGACGGGAACGGGCGCGGCAGGGGCGGCGGGCTGGGCCGCGGCCGGTTCGTTGGCGGGGGCGGAAATTGCCGGAACGGAATTCGGGGCGGGGGCGGCGGGCGTGGACGTCGCGGAGTTCGCGGCGGGGGCGGGGCGGCGGGCGGGGATCTTTTTGGCGTCCTCGGCGGCGCGGGCGCGGAGGGCTTCGCGGGCGCTTGGTTTCGGCGTTTCCTCCTCTTGGGCGAAGAGCGGCAAGGCGAGGGCGAGAAGGAGCAGCGCGCGGGCGAACATGGCAGGGAGACCGTGCGGACCTTTGCCGGTTTCGGCAAAAGAAAAGGCCGGGCGTTGCCGCCCGGCCCGAGATTGGAAATTCGGAAATCGGAATTTCCGGAGGAGCCGATCAGAGGCCCTTCATCTTGCCGCCGTAGATCGCGCTGGCGCCGAGCTCTTCCTCGATGCGGAGGAGCTGGTTGTACTTGGCGACGCGGTCGGTGCGGCAGAGGGAGCCGGTCTTGATCTGGCCGGCGTTGGTCGCGACGGCGATGTCGGCGATCGTGACGTCCTCGGTTTCGCCGGAGCGGTGCGAGATGACGGCGGTGTAGTTGGCTTCCTTGGCCATTTCGACGGCGTCGAAGGTCTCGGTGAGGGAGCCGATCTGGTTCACCTTCACGAGAATCGAGTTCGCGGTCTTGGTCTCGATGCCCTTCTTGAGGAAGGCGGTGTTGGTGACGAAGAGATCGTCGCCGACGAGCTGCACGCGGTCGCCGATGGCGTCGGTGAGTTTCTTCCAGGTGGTCCAGTCGCCTTCGGCGCAGCCGTCCTCGATGGAGATGATCGGGTACTTCGAGGTGAGCTTCTTGTAGAACTCGACGAGTTCGTCGCCGGAGAGGATCTGGCCGGAGGACTTCTTGAAGACGTAGTGCTTCTTTTCCTTCACGTAGAACTCGGAGGAGGCGACGTCGAGGGCGAGGTTGATCTCCTTGCCGAGCTTGTAGCCGGCGTTCTTGACGGCGAGGGCGATGGCGTCGAGGGCCGCTTCGGCGGACTCGAGCTTGGGGGCGAAACCGCCTTCGTCGCCGACGGCGGTGGCGAGGCCCTTTTCCTTGAGGACCTTCTTGAGGGAGTGGAAGACCTCGCAGCCCATGCGGAGACCTTCGGAGAAGGACTTCGCGCCGGTGGGCATGATCATGAATTCCTGGAAATCGATCGGGGCGTCGGAGTGGGCGCCGCCGTTCATGATGTTCATCATCGGCACCGGGAGGACCTTGGCGTTCGGGCCGCCGAGGTACTTGTAGAGGGGCTGGCCGAGGGCGGCGGCGGCGGCGTGCGCGGTGGCGAGGGAGACGCCGAGGATGGCGTTGGCGCCGAGCTTCGACTTGGTGGCGGTGCCGTCGAGCTTCAGCATGGCGCGGTCGACGCCGACCTGGTCGGTGGCGTCGTGGCCGATGAGAACGGGGGCGATCTTGGCCTTCACGTTGGCGACGGCCTTGAGGGTGCCCTTGCCGAGGTAGCGGGCCTTGTCGCCGTCGCGGAGCTCGATGGCTTCGTGTTCGCCGGTGGAGGCGCCGGAGGGCACCGCGGCGCGGCCGAGGTGGCCGGAGGCGAGGCGCACGTCGACTTCGACGGTCGGGTTGCCGCGGGAGTCGATGATCTCACGGGCGGTGATGGCTGAGATGGTGGTGTTCATGCGTTGGTCGGAAGGAAACGGAGAAAAACGGAAGAGGCGGAACGCCGAGGATCGAAGAAAGGGCGGCGTCCGCGCGAGGGGAAGGGAAAAGTGCGGCGGCGGGCCGTCACCACGGGGCGCGCGACTGGCCGAGCTTGCGGAAGAAGCGGCCGAGGCCGCCGATGCCCTTGGGGCGGGCGGACGCGGGAATCTGGTTTTCGAAGCCGCGGTCGAGGGCGGCTTTGCCGACGGTCATGCCGACGTAGTTGCGCGTTTCGACGAGTTCGCGGGTGAGCAGGCCGGGCGGAATTTGGTCGAGGTGGCCCTCGAAGGCGGCGGCGTGGAGGGGGGTGTCGCCGTTGTCGTTGCGCGTGAGCAGGAGGTCGGCGGTGAGTTGGGCGCGCGGGATGCGGTCGAGTTGGCCGGTCTCGGCGGCGGCATGGATCGGGGTGAAGCCGGTCTTGCTGGCGATGACGAGGTTGTCGTGGACGAGGAGGTCGGCGGGGATCTGGCCGAGGTGGCCGGAGATGGCGGCGGCGTGGAAGACGGTGTCGCCGCCGCTGGTCGTTTCGCGGAGCGCGGCCGCGGTGAGGAGGGCGGCGGGAATCTGGTCGAGGTGGCCGTTGAAGGCGGCGACGTGGAGGACGGTCTCGCCGCCGAGGTTTTTCGCGGTGAGATTTTCGGCGGTCAAAAACGCGGGCGGGATGCGATCGAGGGTGCCGTTTTCCGCGGCCTCGTGGAGCAGATTGTTGCCGACGTCGGTGCGGCGGAGGACGAGATCGGCGGTAAGCAATTCGGCCGGGATCTGGCCGAGGTGGCCGTGGGCGGCGGCGAGATGGAAGACGGTGACGCCGGCGTTGCTGCGGGCGGCGAGGGCGTCGGCGGTGAGCAGGGCGGGCGGGATCTGGTCGAGGTGGCCGCCGAGGGCGGCGTGGTGGAGCGGGGAGTAGCCGGCGTCGTTTTTGACGGCGAGGTGGGCGGCGGTGACGACACCGTCGGGCAGATCGCGCAGGCGGCCGAACTTGGCGGCGGTGTGGAGGGGGGTATTGCCCGAGGCGTTGCGGGCGAGCAGGCGGGCGACCGTGAGGGCTTCGGGTTTGAACTGGGAGAGACTGCCCTCGCGCAGCGCGGCGTTCAGGTCGTGGTCGGTCATGACGGCCGGAGGAGGGAAACGGGCTGCTCCGGGCGGGGCAAACCAAACGATTGGGTAATTGCACGCGGTCGGCGGGAATTCGGTTTGCCAATGCCGGAGGCGAAAAACAGTGTGCGCGAACCATGAGTGCGCCCGACGCCAAGCCGACCGTGCCCGAGGCACCCAAGAAAGACGCCGTGCTGCTGGTCGACGACGAGAAGCCGCTGCTGGACGTTTATGTGTCGGCGCTGGGGCCGTACTTCGATCTGACGACGGCGTCGAACGCGCGCGAGGCCGACTTCATCCTGCAGAAGAAGACGTTCAAGGTCGTGGTGGCGGACCACCTGATGCCGGGCGGCAACGGGATGAATTTCCTGGTGCGGGCGCGGGAGGATTTCCCGCACATGCAGCGGATATTGGTCACCGGCTACATGAAGCCGGAGATGCTGCTGCGCAGCGTGAACGAGGCGGCGCTGTTCCGCTATTTGCTGAAGCCGGTCTCGATGGGCGAATTGCTGAAGGTCGTGATGGACGCGGCGAAAGCGCACGACGCAAGCGTGGCGTCCGCCGACTGATGCCTGCGCCGGCGATACCGCCGCGGCCGGTCGTGCTGCTGGTCGACGACGAGGCGGAGTTCGCCCGCGCGCTCGGGCTCAATCTCGCGGCGCATTTCGACGTCGATTACGCGGGGTCGGCGGCGGAGGCGGAGATGATGCTGGGGACGCGCGCGTACGACGTGATCGTCTGCGACCATTTGATGCCGGGGGAGGAAGGCCTGCCGTTTCTGACGCGGGTGCGGCGGCATTTCCCGCAGGTGCAACGTATCCTGCTCACCGGATACATGAACCCGGAATTGATTTCGCGCAGCACGACGGTGGCGGGCTTGGCCGGGTGTCTGATGAAGCCGATCCATGCGGCGGAGCTGGTGGATCTGATCCGGTTGGCGATGCCGCGGTAGCGCCGCGCGGGGCGCGGCGCGTGGAAGGGGATGGGACCTATAGGACTTATGGGACGGATGGGACGGATAGGCGTGCGGGCGCGGGGTCGACCGCGGCGGATCGGGGCTGATCCGGCTTTTGGCTTCCGGCTTTCAATTCTCAACCGGCGGCGCGGCGCGCGGTCTTGAGTTTGGCGCGGAGGTAGGGGGCGGTGGGGCTGCCTTTGGTTTTGAGGAGGCCGGGGAGCGGGCCCTGGTAGAGGAGTTCGCCGCCGGCGGGGCCGCCGACGGGGCCGAGTTCGACGATGTAGTCGGCCTCGGCGAGCAGATCGAGGTGGTGCTCGATCACGACGACGGTGTGGCCCTGGTCGACGAGGGAGTGGAGGACGCGGATGAGTTTTTCGCAGTCGCTGAGGTGGAGGCCGATGGTCGGTTCCTCGAGGAGGTAGAGGTTGCGCGGGAGTTCGCCGCGGCTGCGTTCGCGGTAGGTGGCGAGACCGGCGGACAACTCGGTGACGAGCTTGAGGCGCTGGGCCTCGCCGCCGCTGAGCGTGGGGGAGCTTTGGCCGAGCGTGAGGTAGCCGAGGCCGCAGTCGACCATGAGCCGGCAGACCTGCGAGAGCTGCGAATGGAAATCGAAGAACGTCGCCGCTTCCTCGAACGTGAGCTGCAGGACCTGGCCGATGTTCTTTCCCTTCCACGTGAGATCGGCGAGGTCGGGGCTGTAGCGCGAGCCGCGGCAATCGTCGCAGGGGAGGTAGGTGTTCGGCATGAACGCCATTTCCAATTTGATCCGGCCGCCGCCCTCGCAGGCCGGGCAGCGTCCGCCGGCGGTGTTGAAAGAAAAGCGCGAGGCGGTGAAGCCGCGGATCTTGGCGTCGGGGAGCGAGGCGAAGAATTGGCGGATGAGATCGAAGATGCCGAGGTAGGTCGCGGGGGTGGAGCGGGGCGTCTTGCC
This sequence comes from Opitutaceae bacterium, assembly GCA_027482185.1. Lineage (GTDB taxonomy): Bacteria > Verrucomicrobiota > Verrucomicrobiia > Opitutales > Opitutaceae > ER46. The sequence goes on from JAIXWF010000013.1 coordinate 428,004, forward strand.
GATGGGGGATTGGTCGACCTCGATGACACCTTTGAAGATCTGCGCGCCGCGCAGCTCTGCAAAGGGGAGTTGAGCGCCGAGAGTTGAGCGTTGAGAGATGAACTCGTCCGCGGCGAAGCCGGTGGCTTTGACGAAGTCGCGGCCGGTGAGTTTCGCCTTCTTGATTTTGATGGCGTGGGTGACGGCGGGATGGAGCAGGTCGCGGAAGAGCGTGGATTTGCCGGCGCCGCTGGGGCCGGCGACCATAATCAGGCGGCCGAGCGGGAGGCGGAGGTCGAAGCCCTTGAGGTTGCGGAAATTTGCGGCGCGCAGGTCGAGCCAGGCGCCGGCGGCGTTCGCGGCGGGCAACGGGCGGTACTCGCCGCGCAGCGGGTGGGCGATGCCCTTGGCGAGGAAGAGACCGGTGAGGGAACGGTCGCTGGCCTTGATTTCCGCGGGCGTGCCTTCGGCGAGCAGTTCGCCGCCGTGGATGCCGGCGGCGGGCCCGAGGTCGATGATGCGATCGGCGCGATCCATGAGCTCGTCGTCGTGCTCGACGACGAGGAGGGTGTTTCCTTTGTCGCGCAGCGCCTCGAGAGTCTCGATGAGGCGGTCGTTGTCGCGGGCGTGGAGGCCGATGCTCGGTTCGTCGAGGACGTAGAGCACGCCGGAGAGATTGGAGCCGAGCTGGGCGGCGAGGCGGATGCGTTGGGCTTCGCCGCCGGAGAGCGTCTCGGTGGGCCGGTCGAGGGCGAGGTAGCCGAGGCCGACGTGGTCGAGGAACTTGAGGCGTTCCTCGATCTGCGGGACGATGTCCTGCACGACAAGTTGGCCGCGGGCGTCGAGGTCGAGGGCGCGCAGGTGGGCGAGGAGTTGCGCCGGCACGGATTGCAGCAGGCCGGGCAACGAGAGCGGCGCCTGCTTGGTGCGGAAATGCAATTTTACCGCGCGGCCGATGCGGTTGAGGCGGGCGCCGTGGCATTCGGGGCAGGGTTGGCCGTCCTCGGCGACATCGTCGGCCGAATCGACGCCGAATTCGCGGAGGCGGGCGGCGGGGTCGTCTTCGTTTTCCTCGTCGGGCTCGAGCATCCACGGGAAGACGCGGCCGTGGCCGCGGCAGGTGGGGCACCAGCCGCGGGGCGAGTTGAAGGAAAAGTTCTTCGGATCGAGTTCGGGAAACGACTCGCCGGTCTCGATGTCGGTGCGCGTGGTCGAGAACCAGGAAAGGATCTCGCCGGTGGGCGTGAGCAGAAAACAGGCGCCGTGGCCGAGGCGGAGGGCGAGGGTGAGCGGATCGGTCTGGGGTTTTGGGTTTTGGGTTTTGGGTTTCGGGTCCTTCAGCTTGGAGCTTTCGGCTTTGGGCCCTTTGAGATCCGCGACGACGACCTCGATGTCGTGCTCTTTGTAGCGGTCGAGTTTCTGGAAGGCGTCGACGCGCGTGAGGCGGCCGTCGATGCGCATGAGCTCGTAGCCCTGGTTCTCGATCCAGGTGGCGATGGGCTGGTGGTGGCCCTTGCGGCCGCGGATGAGCGGGGCGCAGAGGTACAGGTGTTTCGCTTTTTTCGCCTTCGGGTTTTCGGCGAGGACGCGGGCGAGCAGGGCCTTGAGGGCGCCGGGCGAGAGCGGTTTCACAGGTTTGTCCGTGTCCGGGTGGTGCTGGACGCCGAGGCGCGCGTAGAGCAGGCGGAGGTACTGCGCGACCTCGGTGATGGTCGCGACGGTGGACTTGCGGGAGCCGCGCGTGACGCGTTGCTCGATCGCAACCGTGGGCGGGATGCCGGTGAGGCGGTCGACGGCGGGGCGAGGGAGCTGTTCCACGAATTGCCGCGCGTAGGGCGACATCGATTCCATGAAACGCCGCTGGCCCTCGGCGAAGACGATGTCGAAGGCGAGGGTCGACTTGCCGGAACCGGAAACGCCGGTGACGACGTTCAATTGCCGGTGCGGGATCGAGAGGCTGAGATTCTTGAGGTTGTTTTCGCGGGCGCCTTCGATGCGGAGCATCGAGGGTTCGGAGTTCCGGACGAGGGGTTCGGAGTTTGGGGTTTGGCGTTTGGAGTTGGCGGCGCGGGGGGAGGTTTTGGGTTTTGAGTTTTGGGTTTTGGGTTGGGGGTCGTAGAAGCCGGGGTCTTCGGCGGCCAACAATTCGCGATCCGCGATCCGCGATCCGCGATCCTGAAGGGCTTCGCGGAGGAAGGGAGAGGTGGCGGTGTCGGTGGCGGCGACCTCCTCGGGGGTGCCGGCGGCGACGATCTTGCCGCCGTCGGCGCCGGCGTCGGGGCCGACCTCGATGAGCCAGTCGGCGGATTTGAGGACGTCGAGGTTGTGCTCGATGATGACGACGCTGTGGCCCGCGGCGACGAGGGCCTGCAACACGGAGAGCAGGCGCTTGACGTCGTGACGGTGGAGGCCGGTGGTCGGTTCATCCAACAGGAGCAGGGCTCCTGTTGGATGAACCGGGAGTTCGGAGTTTGGAGTTTGGAGTTTGGAGTTACGGATATTGGCCGGAGCGGATTTTGGTTTCCCTTCCGGCAACTCCGAACCCCGAACTCCGAACTCCGAACTTTCCCCGGCGCCTGCGGCGCCGAAGGCGGACAAATAGCGGACGAGTTTGAGGCGTTGGGATTCGCCGCCGCTGAGCGTGTTGAGCGGTTGGCCGAGGGTGAGGTAGCCGAGGCCGACGGATTCGAGGGCGGCGAGGCGTTGCTGGATCTTGGGGAATTCGGCGAAGAGGGCGGCGGCGTCGCTCACGCTCGTCGCGAGGAGATCGGAGACGGAGCGGCCCTGCCACTTGATCGCGAGGACTTCGGGTTTGAAGCGGCGGCTTTCGCAGACGGGGCAAGGGACGAAGACATCCGAGAGGAACTGCATCTCGACGCGCTCGTAGCCGAGGCCCTGGCAATGGTCGCAACGGCCGTCGCCGCTGTTGAACGAAAAACTCGAGGAATTGAAACCGGCCTCCTGGGCCTCGGGCGTGCGCGCGTAGAGTTCGCGGATCTCGTCCCAGGCCTCGGTGTAGAGCGCGGGATTGGAGCGCGGCGTGCGCGAAAGCGGCGATTGGTCGACGAGCACGATCTCGCTGAAATCGAGATCGCTCGCGATGCCGGCGAAGGTAGCGGCGTCCTCGGTGATCTGCAGGCGCTGCGTCATCAGGCCCTGGTAGATCACGTGGTTGAGGAGCGTGGACTTGCCGGAACCGGAGACGCCGCTGAGGCAGACGAGGCGTTGCAGCGGAATCCGGAAGGAGAGGTGCGCGATGTTGTGTTTGGAGACATCGGTGAACGTGAGCCATGGGCCGTCCTGCACGGGGCGGCGCAACTCGGGGACGCCGATCGAGCGGCGGCCGGAGAGGTAGGCGCCGGTGAGGCTGGCGGGAGAGGCGAGCAGCGCGGGCACGTCGCCCTGGAACACGATGTGGCCGCCGCGGCTGCCGGGCTCGGGGCCGACCTCGATGACGTGGTCGGCGGCGCGGATCATGGCTTCGTCGTGTTCGACGACGACGACCGTGTTGCCGGCGTCGGTGAGCCGGCGGACAATGGCGATGAGGCGGTCGATGTCGCGCGGGTGGAGGCCGACGCTGGGTTCGTCGAGGATGAAGAGCGTATCGACCAAAGACGTACCGAGGCAGCCGGTGAGGTTGACGCGCTCGACCTCGCCGCCGGAAAGCGTGCGCGAGGAACGGTCGAGGGTGAGATAGCCGAGACCGACCTGCTGCAGGTAGCGCAGGCGCGTGAGCATCGATTCGTAGGCGAGCGTCGCGGAGCGGGCGTCGGGGGCGTCGGCGCGGAGTTCGTGGGCGGACGTGAGCTCGGCGACGAGTTGCGAAACCGGCAATTGGTAGAGCTCGGGCAAGGTGCGGCCGCGCCATTTCCAGCAGAGGGCCTCGGGCTGGAGGCGTTGGCCGCCGCAGTCGGGGCAGGGATTGTAGGCGCGGTAGCGGGAGAGGAAGACCCGCACGTGCATCTTGTAGGTGTTCTTCTCCAGCCAGCGGAAGAAACCTTTCAGGCCGTACCAATACTGCGGCCAGGTCTTGCCGTTCTCCTCGCCGTAGCCGGGTTCGCCGTCGATGACGAAGCGCTGTTGCTCCGGCGGCAACGAGGCGAACGGCACGTGCGTCGGGACCTTCTTCTTTTTGGCGAAGGCGAGGAGGTCGTTTTTCGAATCCCCGTAGACTTCGCTTTCCCAGCACTTGATGACGCCGGCGTCGATCGAGAGGGACTGGTCGGGAACCGCGAGCCGGTAGTCGATCTCGATGATGCGGCCGAAGCCGCGGCAGCGCGGGCAGGCGCCGAGCGGCGAGTTGAAGGAAAACAGCGCGGGCGTCGCGGGCCGGAACGTGCGGCCGGTCTTCGGCGAATGCAGGCCGCGGGAATAGTGGCCGAGTTCGCTGAAGTGCGGAGTTCGGGGTTCGGGGTTCGGAGTCGAGGAAGCGGCGGCGGCGGATTCGCCGAAGAGGCGGACTTCGCCTTGGCCGAAGTGGAGGGAGGTCTCGATGGCCTCGAGGCCGCGGGCGCGGTGCTCGGCGGCGAGGACGACGCGGTCCTGCGCGACGAAGAGCGTGTCGGTTTTCGCGAGGGGCGCGGGAGCGGCGAGCAGGTCGTCGATGCGGTGGACGTGGAGCACGTCGGCGGCAGCGGGCACGAGGCCGCGGACGTAGGACTGGCCCTTCAAATTCCCGAGGATCTCGGGCCAGGTGAGGTTGGCGGGTTTCGCGATCTTGAAGGCGACGACGGCGGTGCGGCCGGGGTGGGCGGCCAGGGCCTTCGTCCAGATCGAAGCGGGGGTGTCGTCGTCCACGCGTTCGCCGGTGGCGGGGTCGTAGCAGGCGGCGACGTGGCTGAACCAGACTTTGGCGAAGTCGGTGAGCTCCGTCATCGTGCCGACGGTGGAGCGCGAGGTTTTGACGGTGTTGGTTTGCTCGATGGCAATCGAGGGGCGGATGTTCTCGATCGAGTCGACCTTGGGTTTGTCGAGGAGTTCGAGGAATTGGCGCGTGTAGGCGCTGAAGGTCTCGACGTAGCGGCGCTGGCCCTCGGCGTGGAGCGTGTCGAAAACGAGCGACGATTTGCCCGCGCCGCTCAGGCCGGTGACGACGATGAAGCGGCCGAGCGGCACATCGAGATCGAACCCCTTGAGGTTGTTTTGGCGGACGCCGCGGAGGCGGATGCAGTCGGTCGAGGAAGCGGACACGTTGGGCGAAGAACTCACGCGCGCACCAAGCGGAGGACAACGGGAATCGCAACCGGCGCGCCGCGGCGGACGAATCTCCTGACAGGACGCTGTCAGGAAGCGGACGCGTTTAGGCGTCAGCGGTCGGCTTTCAGCGATCAGCTTTCAGCTATCAGCAATCGGCGGTCGGGTCTCAGCGGTCGGCTTTCGGCTTTCAACCGCGGTCGCCGGCCGCGCTCAGACCGCGAGTTTGAGTTTTGCGCCGGCTTCGGAGATGGCCTTGACGACGGATTCGGGCGGGGGCCGGTCGGTGACGACGGTGACGCGGCGGTCGAAGGGCGTGGCGAGGCTGAGGGCCTTGCGGCCGAACTTCGTGGCGTCGAGGGCGAAGAGCGTGCGTTCGGCGGCGGCCATCATTTTCCGCTGCACGGCGATGACGAGGGCGTTGTGGTTCCAGACGCCGGCTTCGGTGATGCCGGTGCCGCCGAGGATGGCGACGTCGGCGTGGACCTCGGCGAATGCGGCCTCGCATTGCGGGCCGACGAGACTGCCGAGGCGGCCGAGAATGCTGCCGCCGGCGACGATGGTTTCGACGTTGCCGACTTCGCCGAAGAGACTGGCGACGGGGATGGAGTTGGTGATGACGCGGACGCGTTTCTCGGCGAGCAGGCGGGCGACGGCGTAGGTGGTGGTGCCGCCGTCGAGGATGACGCTGGTGCCGGGCTGGACCTGTTCGGCAATGAGGCTGGCGATGGCGAACTTGCGGTCGGACTGCTTCTGGATCTGGGAGAGGAAGTCGAGTTCCTGGCTGAAGGCGTCGTTCTCGATGAGCGAGGCGCCGCCGTGGTGGCGCCGGACGAGGCCGCGGGCTTCGAGTTCGTCGAGGGCGCGGCGGACGGTCGAGAGCGAGCCGCCGTAGCGGTCGGCGAGGGTGCGGAGGTCCGCGTACTTGTGGTCGCGGAGATGGCGCTCGATCAGGTCGGTGCGTTGCTTGTTGGTCATGGCGCCGGGACGTTCAGCGGGCGGGCGCGGAGTCTCCGCGGAGCCGCGCGAATAGTGCAAGATAGGCGTCGACCTGGCGGGCGGGGTCGAAGGTTTCGCGCGCGAAGCGCCGGGCGGCGGCCGCGAGGGCGGCGCGTTCGGCCGGGGTGGCGGCGGCCAAGGCGCCGAGCCGGGCGCGGAACGCGGCGTGGTCGCCGCGCGCGATTTCCCAACCCGTCACGCCCGGGACAAAGCATTCGCCGATGCCCTGCGCGGCGCAGGCGACTGCGGGCAAGCCGTGGGCCTGGGCCTCGATGAGAAAATTCGAGAGGGCCTCGCTCGACGACGCGTGCACGGCGACGTCGGCGGAGCGGTAGAGCTCCGACGGATCGCGGAGGAAACCGGGAAACTTGATCCGCGCGCCGAGACCCTTGGCGGCGGCGAGGGCTTCGCAGGCGGGCCGGGCGGGGCCGTCGCCGGCGAGCCAGAGCTGCCAGTCGGCGCCGGCGGGGAGCCCGGCGGCGATCTCGATCAGCTCGCGCTGGTTCTTCTCGGGCCGGAACATCGCGACGCAGAGGAGGACCTGGGTGGCCGGCGTAGCCCCGAAACGGATACGCAGGGCCGCATCGGCGGCCCCGGTGCCGGCAGCGGGCGCGGCGGGGAAGACGAGGGAGTTGTGGATGACCGTAATGCGGGCCGGAGCGACGCCGTAGACGCGCGCGAGGGTGGCGGCGGCGTCGCGGCTGTTGGCCACGAGGTGGCGGACGAGGGCCAACGAACGGCGGAAGAGGAACGGCAGCGGTTTGCCGGTGCGCATGGTGCCGAGCACGGCGGCGCCGGGGAGGGCGGCCTGGAGTCCGCCGGCGTAGCAGTTGGCCATGCGGCCGAGGCAGAGGACGATGTCGGGCGCGAAACGCCGGGCCGCGGCGGCGAGCCCGGGGGCGAACCAGTCGAGGCCGAGGTCGAAAGGTTGGAGGACGATGCGGGCGACGCCGGGGGCGACGGTGCCGGCGAGGGGGCCGCCGGGGCGGAAAGTGAGAAGGGTGGCGGCGTGGCCGGCGGCGGCGAAGGCGTTGGCGAGGAGCACGGCCTGGCGTTCCGTGCCGCCGCTGCGCAGGCGATCCTGGACGAGCAGGATTTTCATTGCCCGAGCGGGAGCCGGGCCGATGGTGGGCGACTCAGGCAATGAAATCTCCGTTTTGGCAACTGCTGCTGCGTTGGACCGTGTTGGCGCTCGGCGTGACGATCGCGACGCGGGTTGTGCCGGGCATCCGGTGCGACGACGGGCAGACGCTGCTGGTGGTCGTGCTGCTGCTGAGTTTCTTCAACGCGATCCTCAAGCCGCTGCTGGTGCTCTTCACGCTGCCGTTCATTCTGGTCACCTTGGGCCTCGGTCTGGTGGTGATCAATGCCTTGTTGTTTCTGCTCGTGGGCAAGCTCGTCGACGGTTTCCACGTGGCGAGTTTCTGGTCCGCGGCGGGCGGCGCGTTGGTCGTGAGCGTGACGAGTTTCATTTTGAACGCGTTCTTCCGGCCGCAACGGCAGCCGCGGCCGCCGGCCGGACCGCGGCCGCGCGGGCCGGGCAAGGGCGACGACGTGATCGACATCTGAGGGCGCGCGGACGGGCTGGCGCGGCGCGCGTTGGAAGGAACGAAGTCGAAGGTTGGAGGTGCGGCATTGGGCCGGCGGGGCCGGCGGCGAGAATGCGTTTGACGGTGCTTTCCGCCGTGGCGACGTTGGCGGAATGGCAGAAAACACGGACTACGATCTCATTGTCATCGGTGGCGGCCCGGCGGGTTATGCGGGCGCGATCCGGGCCGGCCAGCTCGGCAAGAAGGTGGCCTGCATCGAACTCGAGCGCGCGGGCGGCACGTGCCTGAACTGGGGCTGCATTCCGACCAAGGCGCTGCTGAAGAGCGCGGAGTTCTACCGTTCGCTGGCGAAGGCGGAGACGTTCGGCATTGCCGTGAAGGACGCCGGTTTCGATTTCGGCAAGGTGATGGATCGCTCCCGCGGCGTCGCGAGCCAGATGGCCAAGGGCGTCGAGTTTCTTTTCCGCAAGAACAAGGTCGATTACTTCGTCGGCCGCGCGCAGGTGACCGTGCCGGGCATGGTCGAGATCACGGAGGGCGAGCACAAAGGAAAGTTCTTCAAAACGAAGAACGTCCTCCTCGCCACCGGCTGCAAACCGCGCCGCCTGCCGGACATCCCGGTCGACGGCCAGCGCGTGATGACCTCGCGCGAAGCGCTGGAGCCCCGCAAGTCGCCGCCGAAATCCATCGTCATCATCGGCGCCGGCGCGATCGGCGTGGAGTTCGCCTATTTCTTCAACGCCTTCGGTTCCAAAGTCACGCTGGTCGAGATGCTCCCGCAGATCGTGCCGGTGGAGGACGAGGATGTCGCGAAGGCCCTGCAGCGGAATTTCGAGAAGCAGGGCATGACCGTGCACGTGAACACGAAGGTCGAGAACGTCCGCGTCGGCAAAGACAAGGTCGAGCTCACGCTCGTGAAGGCCGGCGAGGCCAACTCGACCGAGGTCGAGGCCGAGTCGCTGCTGGTCGCGATCGGCGTGGTGCCGAATCTCGAGGGTGCGCTCTCCGCGAAGATCAAGCTCGAGCTCGAGCGCGGCTACGTGAAGGTGAACGACAACTACGAGAGCAGCGTCAAAGGCATCTTTGCGGCCGGCGACATCATCGGGCCGCCGTGGCTCGCGCACGTCGCGACCTACGAGGCGGTCAACGCCGTCAACGCCATGTTCGGCCACCACCACGGCGGCCGCGTGAAAATTTTCCCCGGTGCGACGTACTGCCAGCCGCAGATCGCGAGCACGGGCCTGACCGAGAAGGCCGCGAAGGAAAAGGGCCTCAATTACAAGGTCGGCAAATTCCCGTTCACCGCTTCCGGCAAGGCCGTCGCGGCGGGCGACAGCGAGGGTTTCGTCAAAGTCATCAGCGACGCGAAAACCGGCGAGATCTACGGCGCGCACATCCTCGGCAACGAGGCGCCCGAGCTCATTGCCGAGTACGTGCTCGCGATGAACATGGAAGGCAGCGTCGACGAAGTGCACCGCGCGATCCACGCGCACCCGACCTTGAGCGAAGCCCTGATGGAAGCGGCGGCCGCGACCTCGGGCGAAGCGATCCATATCTGAAATCCGGCGCGCCGGATTTCAGATATGGGGTTCTGGGTTTTGGGTTTGGGGTTTTGAGTTGGGGCGCGGGAGCCTGCGTTGCTCCTGCGGCAATTCGCGCGCACGCGCGCCGATTGCTCCGGCTTTCAAGCTTCAACGTCCGGCTTTCAACTCGCGCCGCGGCGCGTGCGGAACGGCGTGCCGCTCTTGCCGGTGGGCAAGGTGCCGTCGGCGGCCATTTCCTTGATCAACGTCGTGAGGTAGGGGATGAGCTGCTTCTTGCGGCTGACGACGCCGGGCATGTCGAAAATCTCGTCCTGCTCGACGTGAGGGTAGCTGATTTTGCCGATGAAGGCGGCGTCGCCCTTTACCACGAGCAGGGAGTTCTGCGTGTTGATGTCGGTGATGAGCAGCGCGGCGAAGGCGAGGCGCTCGGCGTCGCGCAGTTCCTGCACCGCGGCGGTGATCGGTTTGGCGTGCTGCCAGAAATTGCCGAAACCGAGTTCCTCGACCTGCGAGACGGCGAAGCGGATGCCTTCCTCCGTGTAGACCTTGAAGTCGGAGCGGACGACCTTCTCGGGCGGGTTCGCGAGGATGACGGAACCGGAATTGAAGATCTCGTCGGCGAGTTGCTTGGAGTTCACGCCGGCGATTTCGGAGAGCCAGGCGAGCAAGATGGCATCCTTGCGCGTCGTCGTCGGCCCGTTGAGGTGCAGCGTGTCGGAGATGAGGCCGGACATCATGATGCCGGCGATCTGGGGCGACGGCTGCAGGCCCTCGCGGCGGAACATGTCCGCGACGATGGTGCAGGTGGAACCGACGGGCTCGTTGATGAAGAGGATGGGCTGCGCGGTGTTGATCGCGCCGAGGCGGTGGTGGTCGATGATCTCCGTGACGGTGACTTCCTCGGCGCCGGGCACGGCCTGCGTGAGCTCGTTGTGGTCGACGAGCACGAGGCGCGTCTGCACCGGCTTGAAGATGTCGGTCTTCGTCATGATGCCGGTGAGGCAGCCCTGGTCGTTGGTGACGAGGACGGCGTGGTTGGTGACGGAGAATTTTTTCCGCACGTCGGCGATGCGGGTGTCCGGATCGACGATGACGATGCTCGGATCAATGACGCGCTCGATGTTCGAGGCGGTGCGCACGACCCACGACGTGGTGGCGGAGTCGAAGGGGCTGAGGATGAGGCTGACGCCCGCGGCCTGGGCCATCTCGACGGTTTCGTCGTCCGGCTCGAGGTTGCTCGTGATGACGAGGGCGCGGATGCCGAGCTCGATGGAGCGGCGCTGGATGTCGTGGCGGTCGCCGACGATGACAATGGATTCGTTGGCGGGGATGTTTTCGCGGACGGAGACGCTCCAGAAGGAGCTGAGGTCCATCGTACCTAGGCGCACGTAGAAGTCCTGGATCTCGTCGCCGCCGACGAGGTGGATGGGGCGCGCCTTGAGCGCGGTGCAGATGGCGGACAGCGAGGTGTGAACCTGGCGCATCATGCGCGGGGCCTTGATGCGCGGGACGAAGAAGCTGCCGAGCTGCGCGAGGGAAATGGTGCCGACGGGTTTCAGTTCCGCCGTCGTGACGGGCAGGAGGGTGACGTCGTGCTGGTCGAGCAACTCGAGGGCTTCGGCGCAGGTGGCGTTTTCGCGGACGGAGACGACGGGGGCGGTCATCAGGTCGCGGACGCGGGGCGCGACGTCGCTGAGATAGTGGGGCAGGGGCTGGTTGAAGCGGCTGAGAATGGTGTCGATGCGGGCGTTGGAATTGCCGCAGCGGGCGGCGATGTAGCCGCGTTCGCCGCGGGCTTCCTTGAAGGCGGCGTAGGCGATGGCGGAGCAGATCGCGTCGGCGTCGGGATTCTTGTGGCCGACGACGTAGGTGAGATTGGGGGCGGCGGTCGCGGTCGCGGAGGCGGGCGGCGTCATGGTGGTAATCCGGCACCTTGGCGCGGCGTTGGGGCGGGGGAAAGCGGGAAAAGAAAAAGCCCGGCCGAAAGGGCCGGGCCGGGAGGGACGAACTTTGGCGGACGGTCAGGGCCCGCGGGCGGCGAGGACGCCGCCGCCGGTGCCGATCATGCCGGCGGCACCCGAGGTCGGGGCGATGCCGTAGATGCGGGCGCTGTTGGCCGCGGCGGTGGCATTGAACGGGATCGCCTGGAGGATGTTCTGCGGGCGGATGGTCGACGTGCTGGTCGGGTTGTTGGAATAGAAGGGCGAGTTGTTTCCCTGCACGTTCGGGTAGAACGAGATGTTGCCGCCGAGGAAAGCGATGAAGCCGCCGGTATCCTTGTAGACGCCGCTGGTGGCGCTCCACGTGCCGGCCGTCGTGAGGCCGCGGGTGTAGATGACGGGGGTGGTGGCGGCATCGCTCATCTTCACGCCGCCGACGAACTCCCAGGACGGCGAGCGGCCGTTGGTGAAGGAGGCGTGCAGCGAATTGCGCGCGGTGCTGGGCTGGATGATGAACTGGAGGGGGACCGCTGCGTTGAAAGCGGGGTCGTTCTTGGCGAAATAGAACGACGGGTCGGTGAGAATGTTGTTCTTCGCGAGGATACCGGGCCATTTCCACGCGTTTTGCGGGGCGGCGAGGGTCGCATTGGGAATGTTGATCGGGTCCGGGAGGCGGTCCTGATTGTCACCCGCATAAATCTGCGCGGCCTTCAGGATTTCGCGCAGTTTGTTCGAATCGACGGCCTTTTCCGCCTTTTCGCGCACCGTTCCGACGGTCGGGATCACGATGGCGGCCAGAATGCCGATGATCGCGATGACGGTGAGAAGTTCAATGAGGGTGAAACCGCCGGACCGAAGGTCGCGGCGCACGGGCGCTCCGGCACGAGCGGAGCGACGGTTAGGGATAAGCATGATAGAGAAGGGGCTGACTGGTCGGCGCTAGACGGCGAAAACGGGGCGACAGTTTCGGCGAAAAATCGCGAGCACAAGCAGATTCTCCCCCGGCGCGGACTGGACAAAACTTTTCCGTCCCACCTACGCTGCGCGACGATGAAGATCTATCTCGATGGCAAGTTCGTCGACAGCAGCGAAGCCAAAGTCTCCGTGTTCGACCACGGCCTCCTTTACGGCGACGGCGTCTTCGAGGGCATCCGCCTGTACGGCGGCAACATCTTCCGCCTCGACGAACACCTCGAGCGCCTCGAGTACTCGGCCAAGGCCATCATGCTGCAATTGCCGCTGACGCGCGCGGAGCTCAGCGAGGCGACCTGCGAGACCTGCCGGCAAAACGGCCTCACCGACGCCTACATCCGGCTCGTGGTCACCCGCGGCGTCGGCGATCTCGGCCTCGCGCCGTGGCTCTGCCCGAAGCCGTCCCTCTTCATCATCGCGAGCAAGATTTCCCTCTACCCGAAGGAGTTTTACGACAACGGCCTCGCCATCGTCACGGTGCCGACCCGCCGGATCAACGCCGCGGCGCTGCCGCCGACGATCAAGTCGCTGAACTACCTCAACAACATCCTCGGCAAGATCGAGGCGAAGCAGTTCGGCGCCCTCGAGGCCATCATGCTCAACGACCAGGGCTACGTCGCGGAATGCACCGCCGACAACGTCTTCATCGTGCACAAGGGCGAGATCATCACGCCGTCGGCCTCGCAGGGCGCGCTCAAGGGCGTCACCCGTTCCACGATCATCGACATCGCCAAGGACCTCGGCATCCCGCTGCGCGAGGCGAACATGACGCGCTACGACATCTGGTGCGCCGACGAGTGCTTCCTCACCGGTTCCGGCGCCGAGGTGATCCCGACGGTGAAGCTCGACGGCCGCGAGATCGGCAACGGCAAGCCCGGCCCGGTCACGCAGCGCGTGCTCGCGGAATTCCGCCGCCGCGTGCTCGTCGAGGGCACCCGGATCTGAGCCGGGGCGCGGCCGACGCCGGCCGCTTGCACTTGGGCCGCCGCGTGCGGCCTCAAGTTTTCCGTCCGTGTCACGATTGCACCCTTGGCGCATCATGCCGGGACGGTTCGGCGCTGGCTCGCGTGCCGCATGCCCGCACTTGCCAGCGAAGATCACTCTGGCATGTTCCGTGCAGAAACCCTTCCGACATTCCATGGCGAACCCGCTCAAATGTGATCTTTGCTCGAAGCCGGCGACGGTCCACCTGACCCAGATCGTGAACAACAAGGTTCACAAGGTGGACTTGTGCGAGGCCTGCGCGCAGGCCAAGGGCGTCACGGATCCCAGCGGTTTCTCCCTCGCCGACCTCCTGCTCAAGGCCTCCCTGAACCCGGAGCCCGAAGTACCCGCCGGCATGCGGTGCGAGAAATGCGGTTTCACCCAGGCCGACTTCAAGAAACACGGCCGCTTCGGTTGCCCGTCCTGCTACGAGGCGTTCCGCGGCATGGTTGAGCCGATGCTCGAGAACATGCACAACGGCACCGCCCACGCCGGCAAGATTCCCGTCCGCGCCCTCGAGCGCAAATCCCTCTACGACCGCCTCACCAAACTCGAGCTCGACCTCACCGAGGCGATCAAATCCGAGCGCTACGAAGACGCCGCCCGCACCCGCGATGAAATCAACCAGGTCAAACAAGCGTTCTCCCAGCCGCCCGCACGCTAAGGCCATGACGATTTCCTCGCTCATCGATACCCCTTCGGAGCTGACGGATTCGGCCAGCAACAAGACGGCGATCGTGCTGATGACGCGCGTGCGTCTGGCGCGCAACCTCTCCGGCCAATCCTTCCCGGGCTGGGCCAAGCCGCTGCAGCGCGAACAGATCCTCGCCACCTGCCGCGCCGCCGTCGCCGCCACGCCGCAGATGAAGAAATCGCTCAACGTCGGCATCGGCGACCTCAGCGAGCTCGAGCGCCAGATCTTGGTCGAGCGCCACCTGATCAGCCGCGAACTCAGCGGCGCCAAGGGCGGCGCCGGCGTCGTCATCAGCCGCGACCAGGCGTTCTCCGTCATGGTCAACGAGGAGGACCACCTTCGTCTCCAGGTGCTGCGCGCGGGTTTCAATCTGAAGAAGGCCTGGCAGGCGATCAACGACCTCGATTCCTCCCTCGAGGAGAGCCTCGATTTCGCGTTCTCGCCGACGCTCGGCTACCTCACCGCCTGCCCGACCAATCTCGGCACCGGCATGCGCGCCTCGGCGATGATGCACCTCCCGGCGCTCGTGATCTCGAGCCAGATGGAGAAGATCGTCCGCGCCGTTAACCAGCTCGGCATGGTCGTCCGCGGTCTCTTCGGCGAAGGCTCCGACGCCAGCGGCAGCATTTTCCAGATTTCCAACCAGACGACGCTGGGCGAATCCGAGGCCGATATCATCAAGCGCCTCAGCTCCGTGCTGCAGTCGATCGTCGAGCACGAGCTCAACGCCCGCGGCAAATTGCTCGAAGCCGACGCCGGCAAGCTGCTCGACAAGATCGGCCGCGCCTACGGTATCCTGCAGAACAGCCACCTGCTCAGTTCGAGCGAGGCGATGAATCTCCTTTCGCTGATCCGGCTCGGCGTCGACCTCGGCGCCTTCCCGGCCGACAGCCGCTGCATCATCGACCGCCTCTTCATCGAGGCGCAGCCCGGCCACCTCCAGCACGCCCAGAAGGGCGAGTTCGAGCCCGGCCAGCGCGATGTCCTCCGCGCCGCGCGCCTGCGCGACGAATTTGCGAATTTCACCCGGCCGGACTTTGCTTTCGGGCATCGCGCCGACGCCGGCCAAAACTGAACCGCGCCCGAACCCTTTAAACGCAATGTCCCAAGAACCGATGAACAACTTCACGCCGCGCGCGCAGCAGGTGCTCGCGTTGGCCCGCAAGGAAGCCGATCGCTTCCACCACAACTACGTCGGCACCGAGCACATTCTGCTGGGACTGATCAAGCTGGGGCAGGGGGTCGCCGTCAGCGTCCTCCAGAAGATGGGCCTCGACCTCGAGACGGTCCGCAACGCCGTCGAGAAGCAGGTCGGCACCGGCCAGGAAACCAAGGCCCAGAGCAGCATTCCCTACACGCCGCGCGTGAAGAAGGTCCTCGCCCTCGCCGGCAAGGAAGCCAAGACGCTCAACCACTCCTACGTCGGCACCGAACACATTCTGCTCGGCCTGCTGCGCGAGGGCGAAGGCGTCGCCGCCCGCGTCCTCAAGTCGCTCGACATCGACATCGAGCGCACGCGCAACGAAATCCTCCGCGAGCTCGACCCGCAGTTCTCCGGCTCCCAGCCGGGCGAAGGCGGCGGCGAGGAAGCCGCGGCCGGCACGCCGCCGCGCGCCGGAGCCGCCCCCGAGGACAAGAAAGAGGTCAAGACGCCCGCGCTCAAGGCCTTCGGCCGCGACCTCACCGAGCTCGCCAAGAAGGGCGAGATGGATCCCGTCGTCGGCCGCAAGAACGAGATCCGTCGCGTCATCCAGATCCTCTGCCGCCGCACCAAGAACAACCCGGTGCTCATCGGCGAGGCCGGCGTCGGCAAGACCGCCATCGTCGAGGGTCTCGCCCAGGAAATCTCCAGCGGCAACGTGCCCGAGATCCTCGCCGAGAAGAAGGTCATCACCCTCGATCTCGCCCTCATGGTCGCCGGCACCAAGTACCGCGGCCAGTTCGAGGAGCGCATCAAGGCCGTGATGGACGAGATCAAGCGCGCGAAGAACATCATCCTCTTCATCGACGAACTCCACACCATCGTCGGCGCCGGCGCCGCCGAGGGCGCGATGGACGCTTCCAATATCTTCAAGCCCGCGCTCTCCCGCGGCGAACTCCAGTGCGTCGGCGCGACCACCCTCAACGAGTACCGCAAGTACATCGAGAAGGACTCCGCCCTCGATCGCCGCTTCCAGTCCGTCAAGGTCGAGGCCCCGTCCGTCGAGGATACCGTCCTCATCCTCAAGGGCATCCGCGGCAAGTACGAGGATCACCACAAGGCGATCTTCACCGACAAGTCCCTCGAGTCCGCCGCGAAGCTCTCCGACCGCTACATCACCGGCCGTTTCCTCCCGGACAAGGCGATCGACGTCATGGACGAGGCCGGCTCGCGTGCCCGCATCGGCGCCCTCAGCCGCCCGCCGGACATCGAGGCCCTGACCAAGGAAATCGAGACCGTCTGCGGCCAGAAGGAAAAGGCCATCAGCGAGCAGCACTTCGAGGAAGCGGCCAAGTTCCGCGACCAGGAAAAGCAGCTCCGCGCCAAGCAGGAACAGGTCACGGAAGCGTGGAAGAAACAGCGCGACGAAAAGCGCATCACCATCGACGAAGACCTCATGATGCAGGTCGTCGCCGACTGGACCGGCATTCCGCTTTCCCGCATGGAAAAGAAGGAGAGCGAGAAGCTGCTCTCCCTCGAAGGCGAACTGCAGAAGGCCGTCATCGGCCAGGATCCCGCCGCCGTCGCGATCGCGCGCGCCCTGCGCCGCTCCCGCGCCGACCTCAAGGATCCGCGCCGCCCGATCGGTTCCTTCATGTTCGTCGGCCCGACCGGCGTCGGCAAAACGATGCTGGCGAAGACCCTCGCCGCCCAGATGTTCGGCAACCAGGACGCGATCATCCAGATCGACATGTCGGAATACATGGAGAAGTTCGCCGTTTCCCGCCTCGTCGGCTCGCCTCCGGGCTACGTCGGCTACGAGGAAGGCGGCCAGCTCACCGAGGCCGTGCGCCGCAAGCCCTACGCCGTCGTGCTCTTCGACGAAATCGAGAAGGCGCACCCCGACGTCATCCAGCTGCTGCTCCAGATCCTCGAGGACGGCCGCTTGACCGATTCCCTCGGCCGCACGGTCGATTTCCGGAACACGATCATCATCATGACCTCGAATGTCGGCGCGCAGCTCCTGCAGCGCCAGACCTCGATGGGCTTCGCGGCCGCGACGTCGAATTTCAACGACGCCGAGAAGATGCGCGAGAAGGTGCTGGAAGAGGCGAAGCGGGTCTTCAAACCCGAGTTCCTCAACCGCATTTCCGACATCATCTTCTTCCGCCCGCTCGACAAGCTGGACCTCGTGAAGATCGTCGAGCTCGAGACGGTGAATTTCTCCAAGCGCCTCACGGAGCGGAAAATCACCCTCGAGTTCACGCAGGAAGCGAAGGACCTCCTCATCGAGAAGGGTTACGACGAGAAGTACGGCGCCCGCCCGCTCCGGCGCGCGGTCGAGCACTACCTCGAGGACCCGCTGGCCGAGGCGCTGCTCCGCGGCGAAGTCAAGGACGGCGAGCCCGTGATCGTGTCCCGCGACGGCGACAAACTGATCTTCAAACAAAAGACGCCCCCCGCCGCTGCCAGCGGTGTGACGCCATAAAAAAACGACGACCACCCGTCGTCTCCGAAACCCCGCGTCCCGAGATCAAGGGACGCGGGGTTTTTTTTGGTCCGTGCAGCCGCCGATTTGCACGTTGCCGACCGCGGTCCGGCGCGGCCAAGTTCGGGCGTGATTCCGTTCCGGCAATGGGCCGCCCCGATGGCGGCGCTGGCGTTGGCGACTTCGGTCGCAGCCCTTCCGATTCCCGAGGCCGAAGCGCTGCAGCCGCCGACTCCCGCGCGGCTCGCGGCCGTGGCCGCCGCGGCGAAGCAGGACGGCTGGGGGCCGCAGCAGGCGGACCTGCGCGCCGCCGCGCGGCTGGCGTACGAACGCGACAAACTCGCGGCCGCCGAGGCTTGGAACCACGTGCGGCGCTGGGCGGAATTGTTTGCGCAGACCGAGGCGGAGTTTGTCCCGAAGTGGATCGCCGCGGTGAACGCCGCGCAGGTCGGCCATCCGAACATGCCCTCGCGGTACGCGACGCGCCCGGTGCCGCTGGGCGACGCGCTTTCGCCCGAACTCAAGCTGTGGCTTCTCGGGCAATCGGAGCTCTCCGGCGAATTCCACGCCCTGCATGCGTCGGTCGATTATCTGCCGCGCAGTTTCGAGATTCTGCAGGAATTGTTCGCCCGCGATGCGGCGGCGTTCCGCAAGTACCCGGCCCTGGCCGTCGCGATCGCCCTCGTGTACGACGTGCCGCCGCCGCCGATTTGGCCTCATGCCCAGGTCACGGCCGACGCGCTGCCGCGCCGGTTTCCGGCTCCCGCGGCGGCGTTCGCGTGGTGGACGAAACAGGAACAGCTCGGCAAGACCTACCACCGGTTGACGCGGCTCGGGCCCGACGAACTGAAATTTCTCGTCGATGTCGCCGCGCCGTTTTCCGAACTCGAGTGGGCGCAACTGGTCTCCAACCACCCGCTCGGCCAGTTGGCGGGCGCGTACACGATGGTGCGCTACCGCAACGACCGGCTGGCAAACCGCACGCCGATCTGGCCGGGTGCGAGTTACGCGTTGGCCGAGATCATGGCCGCGGGCGGCATCTGCGCCGACCAAGCCTACTTCGCGACCCAGGTGGGCAAGGCCCGCGGCGTGCCGACGCTGCTCTTCACCGGCGCCGGCAACGACGGGCGGCACGCGTGGTTCGGGTACCTCGGGGCCGACGGCAAATGGAAAATGGATGCGGGCCGCTACGCGGAGCAGCGTTTCGTCACCGGGTTTGCCCGCGATCCGCAGACGTGGCGGGAGATTTCGGATCACGAACTCTCCTTTCTCGGCGAACGGTTCCGCGATCTGCCGTCGTTCCGGCAGTCGCGCGTGCACGTCGCATTCGCGAACGATTTCCTCGCCACCGGCCAGGACCGGGCCGCCGGCGTCGCGGCGCGCAAGGCCGTGAATTTCGAGCGCCGCAACCAGGAAGGCTGGGAAATCCTGCTCGCCGCCGCGCGCCGCGAGGGCCGCGACGCCAAGGCGCTCGAGGGCCTGCTGCGCGAAGCCGCGACGGCGTTCGCGCGCTATCCCGACCTCGAGGCGCACTACGGGAAACGGCTGGCGGAGAGTCTGCGCGCACGCGGCGAAACCAGCCTGGCCGACGCCGAACTGCAGCGTTTGGCGGCCAAGAACCGTTCCGCCCGCAGCGACCTCAACGTCGAGCAGGCGCGCGACGCCGTCCGCCGCGCGATCGCCACGCAGCCGCTGGCGCAGCAAATCCAGGTGTATAACCAGACCCTGGATACGCTCGGCCGCGGCGCGGGCGTGGCGTTTTTCGACCAAGTCGTGGCCGGCTTCGTGGAGCACCTCGTGCGGCTGGGGCGGCGGCCCGAGGCGCAGCAGGCGCTGGACCGGGCGCGGCGCACGCTGCGGGTGGAGGCGAAAAGCCAGCTCGCTTCCGATTTCGAGCTCCTCGGCAAAACGGTCCGCGACGCGAAATAGGCGGGGAGTTCCCCGCGGTCGTTCATTTGGCCGGGCGGAGAATCTCGAGGGCGGCGAGCATGGCGGCGTTGCGCGTCTCGAGGCCGAGTTTCTGGAAAATGTGCTCCACGTGCTTGTGCACGGTGCGGACGTTGGCGCCGATGATCAGGGCGATGTCCGGGTTGCTCTTGCCTTGGGCGATCCAGTACAGGACCTCGGCTTCGCGGGCCGTGAGGCCGAGGGCAAGCAGTGCGGAGGGGCCCGGCGGCGAGCCGCGTTCCTCGAGGACCAGCATCTGCAGGTCGGCGCGATCGCGTTCCGCGAACCGGCGGACGACGAGAGCCGCTCCTTCGGCCCCGATGGCCTCCGGCAAGCGGTCCGCCGCGCACTCCGGATGGTGCTTGTAGAGGAGGTCGGCCGCGAGGCGGGTCTGGAACACGATGCGGCCCTGCGGATCGGCGAGGACCACGGCCCGGTCGAGCGACTGGCTCAGCTGGCTTTCCGCCTCGATGCGCAGCGCGAGTTCGTCCGCGAGCGATTTCTGCAGCAGCCGGATCTGGAGGTGCGCGGCCACGCGGGCGAGCACCTCCGGCGGATAGACGGGCTTGGTGATGTAGTCGACCGCGCCGGCTTCGAAAGCGCGGAGTTTTTGCGCGGGCTCGTCGACCGCCGTCATGAAGATGACGGGCACGTCGCGGCATTCGGGGCGCTCCTTGAGCATCCGGCAGGTCGCCACGCCGTCGAGGCCCGGCATGATCAGGTCCATCAGCACGAGATCGGGCGTCGTGTGCTCCAGCAGGCTGAGCGCGCTGCGCCCGCCTTCGGCGACCAGGATCTCGTGTTTCGCCTCGGTGAGGGCGTCGAGGAGCAGCGACAGGTTCGCCGGCGTGTCGTCGACGACCAAAATGCGGCCGGCGGGGTTCATGCGCGGTCGGACCGTCGGCCGGCCTGGGTCTCGAGGAGGGTGCGGATGTTTTCCATGCGGTAAGTCTTCGCGAGCGGCTCCAGCGCATCCGCCAACGGGTCCCCGCGCAAGTCCGCGAGGCGCCGGCGCAGCGGGGAAATCTCGCCGCGGCGGGCGAAGCCGAGCAATTCGTCGATCACCGCCGCGTCCAGCGCGGTGACGGCGCGGGCCGGGACCGCGGCGGTCTCGGCCGCTTCCCCGGTCCATTCGACCTGCAGCGCCATCCCGAGGCGGGCCAGCAGTTCGTCCTCGCGGAAGGGTTTCGGCAGGAAGTCGTCGCAACCGGCCGCGAAGGCGTCGTCGCGGCCGAAGGTCAGCACCGAGGCCGACATCGCGACGAGTTTCAGGCCCGGTCCATGGGCGGCCCGGAGCTGGCGGGCAAGGGCGAAGCCGTCCATGCCGCCCATGCGCAAATCGAGCAAAACGAGATCCGGGCGCTCGCGCGCCGCGAGGTCGAGGGCGGTCGGGCCGTCGACCGCCTCGCGGATTTCGAAGCCGAGCGGGGCGAGCAGTTCCCGCAGCACACTGCGGTTGATGGCGACGTCGTCGACCACGAGCAGGCGCCGGCGCGGACCGCGGTAGCCGGTGATCTCCCCGGCGTGGCGGCGCTCCGTTGCGGCATCCGCGGCGAGCACGGGCAAGCGGACGGCAAAGCGGAACGTCGAGCCCGCGCCGGGCGCGCTGTCCAATTCCAGGGCGCCGCCCATCAATTCGACCAAGCGGCGGCTGATCGCGAGGCCGAGGCCGGTACCGGGTTCGGGCGGGCGGCCGTCGGTCGCCTGTTGGAACGGCTGGAACAGCCGTTCGCGGTCGGCGGGCGCGATGCCGACGCCGGTGTCACGGACGGCGAAGGCGATGGTTTCCGTGGCGGCGTCGCGGACCGCGACTTCGAACGTCACGCCGCCGCGCGGCGTGAACTTGAGGGCGTTGCCGAGGAGATTGTCGAGGACCTGCCGGAGCTTGATCGCGTCGCCGATGACGAGGTCGGGCAGGTCCGGCGCCGGGGTGAAGGCGAAGGCGAGGCCCTTCTTCTCGAAGCGGTCGCTCAGCGCCGCGGCGATGTCGCGCAGCAACTGCGGCAGATGAAAGGGCGCCGGCGCGAGCTCCATGCGGCCTGCCTCGATCTTCGAAAAATCGAGCACCTCGTTGATCATGCGGAGCAGGTGCTCGCCCGCGGACTGCACGATTTGCACGCGTTCGCGGTTCCGCGGCGACAGGTCGCGGTCTTTGTTCAGCACCTGCGCATAGCCGATCACGCCGTTGAGCGGCGTGCGCAGTTCGTGGCTCATGTTCGCGAGGAACAGACTCTTCGCGCGGTTGGCGGAGTCGGCGGCGTCCTTCGCAACCTTGAGTTCGGCCGTGCGCTGGGCGACGAGCTGTTCGAGGCGGGTGCGTTCGCTTTCCGCGTGGCGCAGGCGCCAGCGGATGAAGCCCGCGATGGCGGCGAGTGCGGCGACCGCGTACCCGGCCAAGGCGCCGGGGCTGCGATGCCAGGGCGGGGCGACCCGAAAGGTGAGCCGCGCCGGCTCGCTGACGATGCCGTCGGCGTCGACCGCGCGCACCTCGAAGACGAAGGGGCCGCCGATGAGGTTGGTGAATACGGTCTCGTTGCCCGGCGCCGGTGCGGACCATTCCTCGCGGAAGCCGAGCAGCCGGGTTTGGTACCGCAGGGCCGCGCCGGAACGGTAGCGCGGGGCGGCAAAGCGGAGCGTAGTCGGAAGATTGGAAAACGGCAGGTGCAGTTCGCCGCCCTCGCGGATCGGCCAGGACCTTTCGCCGGTCATGAAGCGCCGGATCACCGGTCGCCAGCTTGCGCCGGCCGGCGGTGCATCGAGCGAGTCGAGCTCGAGGCGCGCGATGGCGGTGGGACTCTTGGTCCAGATAACGGGACGGTCGCCGTCGGCTTCGACCGCGATGAGCCCGGCGCCGAACCGGCCGACGCCGGCCTGCCAGACGGCCGGGGCGTCGTGCCATTTGAACGCTGCGGGCGAGTCGGCGCGGAAGTAACCGAAGGTCCGCGCCGCCGCGACCGTGCCGGCCCACGCCGTGGTCCACGCCCGTCCGGTGGGATCGGCGATGATCGGCATGAACCGCAGGGGCTCCACGCCCTCGATCCGGTAGCGGTCGTCGGGCGAGAAGGTGCGCGTGGCCGGATGCCAGCGGTACATGCCCGTCTCGGTCAGGAAGTGCAGCTCGTTGAAAAGGGTGTAGACGCCCGTCCAGCTTTTCCCGTCCGGCAAACCGTCTTTGCCGAGCGGGTGGGATTCCAGCGTCACCCGGTTCCAGTCGCCCTCGGCCGAAGCGATCCGCCAGAACCCGCTGGCGGCCGTGCCGACCCAGAGCGAGCCGTCGGTGTCTTCGGTGCCGTTCCATAGGAGGACCCCGGGGGGCAACGTCAGCAGGCGGCGCGCGGTGCCCGCCTTCAGGTCGAGCAGGTGCACGCCGCCGTCCGCCGCTGCGACAAAGAAACGCCCCGGCGCCGCGGTGCTCGTCTTGATCATGGTAATCTTCGCCTGGGGATCGAAGACGCGGCGGCGGCCGGACGGCGCGAGCAATTCCACGGTGTCGTCGCTGCCGAAGAGCAGGCCGGCGGGCGTACTGCGGAGATTGTCGCAGCTTTCCGGCACGCGCGGATCGGGGACGAAACGGGCGGGTATTCCGGCGGCGGGCCGGCCCGGTTCGAGGCGCATGAGGCCGTGGGTGGAGCCCGCGTAGAGCACGCCGTCGTGGCGCACCAGCGAGCCGGAGGAGCCGATGGGAAACGCGTTGCGCTCGTCGAAGACGGTCACGCCGGGAGCGAGGTCGAGGCGGATCAGGCCGTTGGCCGTGCCGAGCCAGAGTCCGCGGTCGGTATCCACCGCGGCCCCGAGGATCGCCGGGTTCGCGAGGCCGGACTTGGCGTCGAGCAACTGGGCGCCGCGGAGCGCGGCGTCGGCGATCACGATGCCGCGGCTGTTGGCCCGGACGAAAATCGTGCGGCCGTCCGGCAGCGGCAGGGCGCACAGCAGCGGCACGGCGACGAGCGGATCGAGCGGGGAGGGGAGACGTTCGAGGCGGCCGGATACGGCGTCGAAGGTGTGCAGTCCGTCGCCTTCCAGCACCGCCAGCGCGGCGCCGTCCCGGCGCTCCGCCAGGTGCAATTCCCGGCCGACGGTCGCCGCGCCGCCGGCGACGGCGCGGAAACCGCCGCGTTCGAATACGTGCAGGCCGCGTTGCTGGTCCTGCAGGAAAATGCGGCCGCCGAGGGAGAAAAGCTGCGGTCGGCTGTCCGGCGGCAGCGGGAAAAAATCGGCCCGGTCGGCCGAGAAATGGAGCAGGCCGTTGCTGGTCGCGGCAAAGACGCCGTCGGCGCCGGCGACGAGGGCGCGCATCCGGCCGAACATGCCGGCGGCCGCGGGCAACCGGGACGTGCGCGAGACGTAGCGCAGCCGGCCGTCGTCGGGATCGGGCGCGATGACGCCGATCTCGTTGTCGCCGCCGGCCCAGAGGGTGCCGTCGCCATCCCGGCAAAGCGCCGTCACATACGTGGCCGGCACGGGGATTTTCTCGTGGGTCGAGCCGTCGAAGAGGATCGCGGCGTGGTAGGTGCCGAAGACCGTGAATCCTTCGGCGGTATGCGCCACCGCCGTGACGCGGCTGAAGCCGTCGTAGTCCTCCGACGAGAAATACCGCTGCAGTGGCAGCCCCAGTTCCGGCGGGAGGCTGCCGGCGGAGGCTGCGGCCGGGGCGCCGAAGGCCGGGGTCGCGACCGCAACCGCGAAGAGGGCGGCGAAGAGCGGGGGGCGGACGCGCGGGCGGACCACGCGCGGATTCAGGCGGGCCGCCCGGGGCCGGTCAACCCGCGGCGACTGCGCAGTGTGTGCACCCGGCGTACGAACTTCGCCCTAGGGTTTGCGTGGCGGATGCGTGGCCGTCGCCACGGCCAAAAACGCGGCCAGCGCCGGCGCAGGTTCGGTCTCGGCGCTCCAGCCGAGCACGAGGCGGCTCTCCGGCGCGGGGCCCTGCAAGGCACGGAACGCCACCTCGGGGGGCAGATGCTGGGCTTCGGACGGCGTCATGAACGTGACCCCGAGGCCGGCGCGAACGAGGCCGACGCCGTTGGCACGGGGCCAGATTTCCTCGGCGATCCGCGGGGTCACGCCGGCGGCGGCGAACGCGGCGAGGATGCGGTCGTAGAACCCGGGATTGTGCGAACGCGGGAAGAGCACGAAGGGCGTCGCGGCGAGTTCGCGCAGCCGGAGCGAAGGTCGCGCGGCGAGCGGGTGTGCCGCGGGCAGCAGCACGCCGTTGCGCTCGCGCAGCAGCACGTGGGTGCGCAGGGCGGGGGTGGGGGCGTCGGGATGAAAGAAACCGCAGGCGATGTCGCCGGCCTGAAGGGCGGCCAGCTGGGCCGAGGTCGGCGATTCGGAAAGTTCGAGGCGGATGCGCGGGTGGCGGCGGTGGAATTCGCCGAGGATACCGGGCAGGACGGTCGCCATCGCGAGGCCGGTGAACGCGACGCGCACGTGGCCGGTCTCGCCCGCCGCGAGGGCCTGCAGGTCGGCCGGGATCTCGGCCAGGCCGCGGAGGAGCGGCTCGAGGGTTTCCAAGAGCTGGCGGCCGGCCGGCGTGATCGCGACCCCGCGGCGGGTGCGGTCGAGCAGGTTGGCGCCAAGGGCGGTCTCGAGCTGGGCGACGGCGCGGCTCAGGGCCGGCTGGGCGATGGCGAGCGTCTCGGCGGCCTTGCGGAAATGGAGGTGGCGGGCGACCTCGCGGAAGTAGACGAGGTGGCGGAGTTCAAACGGGTACTGATACTCGCGCGGCATCACCGACCGCTAAAGAAGTATTTCCCGGTTATGGCAACCTTCTGGTATGTTTTCATCGGTCCGGATCGGAAAAGTGGGTGACAGCCTCGTCCGCTTGCTCTGGTTTCGGACCTCCGCGTTTCGCCGAATTCCGCTCCTTCGTCCCATTCCGCCCACCTCTTCATCCTTCTCCGCCATGCCCAAATCGCTCTTCGAAAAAGTCTGGGAAGCCCACTCCGTCCGCAAATTGGCCAACGGCCAGACCCAGTTGCTCATCGGCACGCACCTGATCCACGAGGTCACCAGCCCGCAGGCCTTCGGCATGCTGCGCGACCTGGGCCTCAAGGTGCTGATGCCGCACCGGACGTTCGCGACGGTCGACCACATCGTGCCGACCAACGAACTCGTCGAGCCGTACCAGGATCCGTTGGCGCAGGCCATGATGGACGAGCTGCGGAAAAACTGCGCCCAGTTCGGCGTCACTTTCTTCGACCGCGCCACCGGCAAGCAGGGTATCGTCCACATTGTCGGGCCGGAGCAGGGCATCACGCAGCCGGGCACGACGATCGCCTGCGGCGATTCGCACACGAGCACGCACGGCGCGTTCGGCGCGATCGCGTTCGGCATCGGCACGAGCCAGGTGCGCGACGTGCTCGCCACGCAGACGATGGCGCTCGGCGCCCTCAAGGTCCGCCGCATCGAGGTGAACGGCAAACTCCGCGCCGGCGTGTATGCCAAGGATGTCATTCTCCACATCATCCGCGTGCTCGGCGTCAACGGCGGCACCGGCTTCGCCTACGAATACGCCGGCTCCGTCTTCGACGGCTTCTCGATGGAAGAGCGCATGACCGTGTGCAACATGTCCATCGAGGGCGGCGCGCGCGTCGGCTACGTCAATCCCGACGAGACCACCTTCGCCTACCTCAAGGGCCGCCCGTATTCGCCGCAGGGCGCGGCCTGGGACGCCGCGGTCGCGCGCTGGAAGAGTTTCGCCAGCGATCCGGGTTGCCGGTACGACGACGTCGTCAAGATCGACGCCGCCGATATCGCTCCGACCGTCACCTGGGGCATCAATCCCGGCCAAGGCATCTCGATCACCGAGAACATCCCAGATCCCGCCAAGGCCACGTCGGACGACGACAAGGCCGGCATCATCGAGGCGCTCGCCTACATGAAGTTGCCCGCCGGCGCGCCGATCAAGGGGACAAAGATCAACGTCGCCTTCCTCGGCTCCTGCACCAACGGCCGCCTCTCCGATTTCCAGGAAGTCGCCAAGTACATCAAGGGCCGCAAGGTCGCGCCCGGCGTCCGCGCCATCGCGGTCCCCGGCTCGCAGATCGTCGCGCTCCAATGCGAGAAACTTGGCCTCGACAAGATTCTGTCCGAGGCAGGCTTCGAGTGGCGCGCCGCGGGTTGCTCGATGTGCCTCGCGATGAATCCCGACAAACTGATCGGCGACGAGCTCTGCGCTTCGTCTTCCAACCGCAACTTCAAGGGCCGCCAGGGTTCCATCACGGGGCGCACCGTGCTGATGAGCCCGGTCATGGTCGCCGCCGCCGCCGTCACCGGCCACGTCGCCGATGCCCGCGAAGTCTTCGCCGTGAACTGAGTCCGGTCCCGCAACTCCGCCACCCGCAGCACCTCCCTTCCCATGGCTCTCGACAAAATCACCCAGGTTTCCGGCCGCGGCGTCTATGTCCCCGGCAACGACATCGACACCGACCGCATCATCCCGGCGCGCTTCATGAAGTGCGTCACGTTCGACGGACTCGGCGAGTTCCTCTTCTTCGACGTGCGCCACACGCCCGAAGGCAAGCCCACCGGCCATCCGATCGACCGGCCCGAGCACAAGGGCGCGAAGATCCTTCTCTCCGGCGCCAACTTCGGCTGCGGCTCCTCCCGCGAGCATGCGCCGCAGGCGATCCACAAGGCCGGCTTCCGCGCCATGATCGCGGAAAATTTCGCCGAGATCTTCTTCGGCAACAGCACCACGCTCGGCATTCCCTGCGTGAACGCGTCCCGCGAGGATATCGCCAAGGTTGCGGCCGCCATCGCCGCCAACCCGGCCCTCGAAGTCACGGTCGACGTCGCCGCCCTCGAGGTGCGCTTCGGCGCCGACAAGATCAAGGTCACGCAGCGCGAGACGGCCCGCGACGCCCTCGTCAACGGCCGCTGGGACGCCATCGGCGAGCTGCTCGACGGCGTGCCGGCGGTGAAAGCCACCGCGGCGAAGCTGCCGTATCTCGCGGCCTGAGCGGCCGGGCCGGCCGGCGTTCAAAAAAATTCCGGCCGGTTCCCCAACTTTCGCGGCCGATCGCCGCGAACTTTTCCCTCGCCCCGCCGTCCCACCGCGGCACGTTCTCATTTTCCGCTATGTTCTTCGCGATGATCGAAGTTTTCAAAGGTGCCGGTATCCTCATCTATCCGTTGGGGATCTGCTCGGCCGCCGCCGTCTTCATCGTGTGCGAACGCGCCTACGCGCTGCGTCGCGCCGCCATCATGCCGCAGGACCTGGTCGATGCGGTGGTCAACGGTCGGCCGCTGATGGGCGGGAAGCACACCGTGCTCGCGCGCATCGTCGAGTTCGCCGAGCAGCACAAGAACGACGAGGGCGCCGTGAAGGCGTTCGCCCGCCTCGAGCTCAACCGCATGGAGCGCGGCATCCCTTACCTCGACGTCATCTACGCCGCCGCCCCGCTGATCGGCCTCACCGGCACGGTGACGGGTCTGTTGCAGGTCTTTTCCCAGATTTCGCCGGACACGGGCCTGCCCGATCCGGTGGCGTTCACCAAGGGCGTCGCGCTCGCGCTCTCCGCCACGGTCATCGGCCTCTGCATCGCGATCCCTTCGCTCGTCGGCAGCGGCTATCTCCAGCGCAAGATCGAGAACTACGCGGCGCAGCTCGACGTGCTGCTCGAGCGGATTCTGCAACGCACGCGCTGATGAGCCTGCTGGCCAACAAACGCCGCCGGCGCCCCGAGATGAACCTCGTGGCCCTGATCGACGTGCTCGTGATGCTGATCTTTTTCGCGTTCGTCACGATGCAGTTCAAGTCGGCCGCGACGCTGAACATCACGCTGCCCAAGGTCGAAACCGCCGGCAAAAACGAGTTCCGCGGCAACGTCACCATCTCGATCGACAAGGACGGCGGCCTCACATTCAACGGCAAGGCCGTCACCGACGCCGAGCTGCCGGGCCTGCTCCAGCAGGTGAAGAACGTCGACAAGGACATCCCGGTGCTCATTCGCTCCGACGAAAAGGCGACGCTCGACCGCCTGACCTTTGTCTGGGACGCCTGCCGCAAGGCCGGCCTCAACAAGCACAGCTTGCAGAGCCGCTAGGCAGCTTGGTGCGCCGAGAGCGCGAAGCGGCACGGGGTCAGCGGTCGCTGCCCGGACTGCACCAAGGCAGGGGACAGGAGGGACAGGAACCGATCCGAGGATGAGACAGGACGAAGTCGGTCGGAGATGCGAATGGAGGAATTGAGATTGGTCCTGTTCCTTCCGTGGCCGCGGTCCGGTGCATCCTGTCCTCGGATCGGGGATCGTGAATTCGCATCTTCGATGAATCTGCGGACAGATTTGAAGCGCGTCATCGGCAGGTTCGCAGTCGATCGCCTTTGCACGGCCCGATTCGGGCGCCGCGGCATTTTTCCGCTCGCAAGGCGGGGCGTCCGGGCGGCTAGCTTGGGCGCATGAAGATTCTGCTCACCGGAGTCACGCGCGGCTTGGGTCGCGCCCTGACGGACGAGTTCATCCGCGCCGGCCACACGGTCATCGGCTGCGGCCGCAGCGGCGACGCGATCTTCGATTTGCGGATGACCTACCAGGCGCCGCACGACTTCTCCGTGGTCGATGTCGCCCTGGACAACAAGGTCGCGCTCTGGGCGGCGAAGGTCCTCGAAAACGACAGCCCGCCGGATCTGCTGATCAACAACGCCGCGATCATGAACCCGCTCGGCCCGGTGTGGACGCAGAGCGACCGCGATTTCACGAAGCTCACCGACGTGAACATCCGCGGCGTGCAGAACGTGATCCGCCACTTTGTGCCCGCGATGGTCGCGCGGAAAAAAGGCGTGATCGTGAATCTGAGTTCGGGCTGGGGCCGCTCCGTTTCCCCGGACGTCGGGCCTTACTGCATGTCGAAGTGGGCGATCGAGGGACTGACCAAGGCCCTCGCGGAGGAATTGCCGCGCGGCATGGCGGCGGTGCCGCTGAATCCCGGCATCATCGACACCGAGATGCTGCGGTCTTGCTGGGCCGACGGCGCCGGCTCCTACCCGAAGGCCGAGAGCTGGGCCAAGACCGCGGCGCCCTTCATTCTCGGGCTGGGGCCCAAGGACAACGGCCGTTCGCTGACGGTCGGCCCCGAGGAAAATTGAACCGGCGGGCGAACCCGCCGGGTTGATGCCTTACGGCCGAACCGAATCGGTGGCCGACAAAGAGGACTCCGAGGCAACGGAAGCGTTAACCGGGAGCACGACGGGGAGCTCCGGGGTGATGCGCCACGAGTGGCGATCAAACGCTTCCAGAAACTCCCGCATCCGCTGCCGGCGCCGTTCCAAGCTGAAGAGCGTGGAAGGGTCGGTGTGGTGAGGGAATGGGGTCTGCATGGTGCCACAGGAAATGCATGCCTTGTGCCAGTCGAAATTCGATTTTATAAACGCATAAAGGAAATAGATATAACGCATAAAATGCGTCCATCTTGCCATTGCGGGAAGTGGGTAAATATCCCCAGATGGTAATTCGTTCCGGGGGGAATACCCCGGGTGAAGGCGCGGCGTCGGCTCGGTGGCGCGGCGAAGCGGCAAATTTCTCCTGAGGTGGCGGGCGGGCGCTAGGCGGGGCGCACTTCAGCGCGAGTTACCGGCCGAGTTTGGCGACGGCGTCCGCGGGCAAGTCGACCTTGGTCGTGCCGATATCGCGGATCTGGGTGGTGGAGTTTTGCGTGACCGAAACGTGGGCGCGGCCGCGCGGCGTAACGACGGAAAGGGTCCCCTCAAGTTGCAATTGGTAGCGCGTGACGAAGCCGCCGCGGAGCCAGAGTTTGAAGCGGCCGGTGGCGCGGATCGGGGTGATTTCGGGCTGTCCGTCCCGGACGAGCAACAACTGGGCGCCGACGTCCGTGAGCTGGCCGCTGGCCGTCTCGCCTTCGACGACGAGGTCGCGGTGGCTCGTGACGATCACGCCGAGTTCCTCGTGCGGCGGGGAGATGGCGAGTTGCAGGTTGCTGTAGGGGCGGGCGGCTTCTTCCGCGTCGCGGTTCGGGCGGGTGCGCCGGATGGGGGTGCCTTTCACGACCCCGCCGCTGATCGACTTCGAACCGGGTACGCCGATGGGGCCGGTCGGGCTGACGACGCGCTCGAATTCCTGGTCATCCTCCACGGGCTCGGGCAATTCGGCGGGCGTTTTCCAGCCGGCCGCGGTGTGGAGTACGCAGGCGACGTTGCCGCGGAAGACGGCGTCGACGCGGTTGTCCATGAGATCGCGGCCGAGTTTGCGCCGCAGGGCATTGACGACGGGCATTTTCACGCGGCTGTAGCCGGTGCGGCTGTGGACGCCGTCGACGTCGTAGGTGCGGGCGTCGTCGGCCACGGACGTGGTCCACGTGTAGTTCGGCTGCTCGGAAAGCCGCATGGCGGCGACAATCGTGTCCTCGACGGGGCCGGCGGCGAGACGGCCTGCGGCGAGCGCGAAGAGACCGGCCAAGTTCCGGACGTTCGGCAGCACGCCCGCTTCAAAGGCGACGACGCGCAGCGGAGACAAGGAGAAAGCCGAGAGTCCGGATCCGAAAACGGCGGATCACCTGGCCGACTGCGGAGGCCGGAGGTTCAATCCGGAGCCGCGAGCTCAAGGTTTGCCGGTTTTCGGCAGGGCGAACTTGATCACGGGCTCGCCGGCGGCGGGGGCCGGGGCGCCCGCGGGGGCCGGCGCGGGTCCGGGGGCGTTCGGCGCCGCGGCGGCCGGCGTGAGCAGCGGGGCGCGGCGGACATCCTGAGAGACCGGCAGAGTCGGCGCGGAGGTCGGCAGGGCGCGGAAGCCGCGCTCGATCAATTCGGTGACGTGGAGATCGCGTTCCTTCGACTGCGCGCTGCCCATCGTGACCACGATGACGCGGCGGCCGTTGCGCTGGGCGGTGGCGGCGAGGCAAAAACCGGCGCCGTTGGTGAAGCCGGTCTTGAGGCCGTCGACGCCGGCCATTTTGCCGACGAGTTTGTTGTGGTTCACCATGTCGATCGGCTGGGCGCGGACGCCTTCGCCGAATTTGCGCGCGCGCACCGCGGTGTACTTCAGGGCGTCGGTCCGCTGCACGAGGTAGCGGCTGAGGAGGGCGAAGTCGCGCGGCGTGGTGAGATCGCCTTCGGCGAGCTTGCGGTTGGCGGGCGGCAGGCCGTGCGGGGTCCGAAACGTGGTCTGCGCCATCCCGAGCTGGCGGGCCTTCGCGTTCATGAGCTCGACGAAGGCGGGGACGGAGCCGGCGGCGGCGCGCGCGAGAGCGTGGGCGGCGTCGTTGGCGGACTGGATCATCATCGCGTAGATCAGTTCCTCGACGGGAAACGTTTCCCGCGGGTCGAGGTAGACCTGCGTGCCGCCGATCTTCGAATCTTCGTTGGTGATCCGCACCGGGGTCGCCAGCGTGAGCCGGCCGGCGAGGAGTTCGTCGTGCAGGACGGCGAAGGTCATCAGTTTCGTCATGCTCGCGGGCGGACTGAGCGTGTCGGCGCGATCCTCGAAGAGCACGGCCCCGGTGGCGGCGTCCATCACGATCGCGCCTTTGTAGGTGGCGGGCGTGGCGGTTTCGGCCGCGGGCCGCGTCGGGCGCGACCGGGTGTCGGCGGCGGAAGCGCCGGCGGCGAACGCGAGCGCGAACAGAAGGCGGAAAATCATGCGGGCGAGGAAGACGGAATTTTTCGGCCGGGCGAGGGGAAAGACGGCTTCGCGATGCGGGTGCCGAAGCCGCCGGTCCGCCAGCCTTGCGCCGGGTTTGGCAAAATCCGCGCAGTGGTCGCCCGGCGATTCCGCTAGCGTGAAGGCCCGCCTTTGATGCCCACCTGCGGCCCCGGTCCCGGCCGCGCCCACTTCCTTTCCTGCCCAGCCCATGTCCCACTGGAACGCGCATTTTGAGACCGGGCACCTGTCGATCGATGCGGAGCATCGGGAATTCCTGCGCCAGTTGGACGCTTTGAAGGAGGCGATCGACGCCGGCGCCGGCCGCGAAAAAGTCGTGGAACTGATCGTCGTGCTCCAGCGGTACGTGCTGGGGCATTTTGCCCGCGAGGAGGCGCACATGCGGCGCGTCGGCTGTCCGGCGCACGACGCAAACTGCGCGGCCCACCGCGAGTTTGCACTGAAGTTCGACCGCTGGCTGGAGTTGCTTACCTACGGCGGTACGCCGGTGTCTTTGCTGCTGGAGGTTCACCGCGAATCATTGGCCTGGATCAACCACCACATCCTGAAGGTGGATTGCGCGCTGCGGAGCTGTCCGACCCACGGGCCAGATAAGTCGTCCCCGGCGCCGTAGCCCTCCGCGTCGGCGGGGCTGCGGCGAAGAACGCGTTGCCTCGGCCGAGGCGGACGATTGCCTGCGGGCATGAGCGAAATCGCCTTTTTCCGCCGGGTTGCCGTGACCGTGATCGCCTGGGCTTCCGGCAATTCCCTGTTCGCCGGTCCGGGCTTGGCGGAGATCCGCGAAGCGGACCTGAAGCGGGACGTCTACGCGCTGGCCGATCCGCATTTCAACGGTCGCTCGGCCGGGACGATCGACGAACTTAAGGCCGCGGCGTGGCTCGCCGAGCGCTACCGCGCCATCGGCCTCGTGCCCGCGGGCGACGACGGCACGTACTTCCAGTACTTCACCCTTTGGCGCAACCAACTCAGCGAACGCGCGACCGTGTCGCTCGACGGCGCGCCGTTGGAAATGTGGCGCGACGTCGCGGTGGCCCAGCTCGCCCACGCGACGATCGACGCGCCGGTGGTGTACCTCGGACCCGCCGCGGCGGTCGATCTGGCCGCCGCCGAGGTCGCCGGGCGGGTCGTCGCGCTGGAGGCCAATCCCGCGGAATTCAATCCGGCGATGTCGCTGCCGACCTGGCGGTACGCCCGCAGCCAATACACGAAGTACGGCCTGCCACTGCTCCGGCGCGGTGCCGCCGCGATCATCTTTGTCAACGACGAGGTCGGCGAGAAGTGCTGGGACGATTCGGTCGAGAACTTCAAACGCGGCACCTATGCGCTCGAGGGCGACCCCAACGCCGCCGTCACCGCCGTCGCGCCCGTGCTGTGGGTGCGCGCCGCGGCGAAGGCCCGCCTGCAGGGCGGCAAAGCCGTGCTCAAGGCGACGCTCGGCGTCGACCGTTACCCGTACCCGTCCGTCAACGTCGTCGGCAAAGTCGCGGGCACCGACGCGAAGCTGGCGGCGGAGCACGTGCTGTACAGCGGCCACACGGATGCGCACGGCATCCGCAATCCGATCAAGGGCGACCGCATTTACCACGGGGCCGACGACAATTGCAGCGCCGATGCAGCGCTGCTGGCCTGCGCCCGCGCGTTCGTGCGGCACCCGGGCAAACGCTCCGTCCTCTTCGTGATCCACGGCGCGGAGGAACGCGGCCTGTTCGGCTCGCGGTACTATGCGGCCAATCCCACCGTGCCGGCCGCCAGCATCGTGGCCGTGTTGAACGGCGAAATGATCGGGCGCAACGATCCGAAAACCGCGACCCTGCTCGGCGCGACGGCCCCGCACAAAAATTCCGACGCACTGGTGACGATGGCGCTGGCGGCCAACGCCGAGGGGCCGGGTTTCACGGTGGAAACAGCGTGGGATTCGCCGAGCCACCCCGAGGGCTGGTACTTCCGCAGCGACCACCTGCCGTACGCGCGGCTCAACATTCCCGCGGTCATGTTCACCACCTTGCTCCACCCGGACTACCACACGCCGCAGGACAACGCGCAGAACATCGACTACGCGAAGCTCACCCGGATGACCGAGTGGATGTACCGCACCGGCTGGAAGGTCGCCGACGCGGCCGAGCGGCCCGCGGTGAATCCGGACTTCAAGTTGGAGCGGTGATTCAAAGCCGGAGTTCGGAAACCGGAGACCGGAGGTTCCAAAACCGGAATGCGGAAACCGGAGACCGGAAAAACTCCGCGGTTTGGGGAGCCGCTTGGGGAAATGGAAATCGCAGTTGAGGAAACGCGGGGCGGCCTGCGCCCGAGTTGGTCGGCCCGGCGGCTCGGTCTTTCATCGTTCAACCTTCAACTCCCAACTCCGCCTCGCTTGGGTTCCACTCAGACGAGGTGGGCAAGGCGGCGGCCGGCGGATGAATCCGCGAGCAATTGCGCGAAACGCCGGGTCCGGGTTTCCGGTTTCTTCGCCGCAACGATCCAATGCAGGGCGTTGCGCCGGTAACCGGGCGGTTGGGCCGAGAAGAATTTCCAGGCGGGGGCGTCGGCGCGGAAACGCTTCGTTTCCGCCGGCGCGAGCCGGGGAGCCGTCTTGGTTTCGAACGAATACACGCCGGTTTTGCGCGGATCGCGCGCGGCGAAAGCGGCGAGGCCGGCGGGATGCATGCGGCCCGCCGCGGTGAGGCGCGCGACGTGGGCCACGTTCACGTTGCTCCAGATGCTGCCGGGTTTGCGCGGCGTGAAGCGGTGCTGGTAGCGCTCGGCGTCGAGCGACTTCATGACGCCGTCGATCCATCCGAAGCAGAGGGCTTCGTCCACGGCTTCCTGATACGTGATCCCGCGCCGGGCGGACGATTTCTTGTAGAAGCCGACGTAGCACTCCTGCGCGGCGGCGTGGTGCCGTTCCAGCCAACGGCGGAAAGCGGCGGCGTCGGGATGGAAAATCGGTTCCACGGGAATCGGCGCCGCGATCCGGGCCGCGGCTCAGGCTTTGGCGACCCGGGTCTGCTCGAGCGGGAGGTCGTGCAGTTTCAATTCGGGATTCTTTTCCGTGAAGTAGCGCAGCGTCCACTCGTTGGGGAAGAGGGCGACGGGCTGGTCGAATTTGTCGGCGCCGAAACTGACGCCGCTGGCGACGACGATGGCGTGGGGATTGGCGAGGGCCGGGTGCGGCTCGAGCCATTTCAGGAGGGTCCACGGCGTGGGCGTGAGGCGCGACTCGGCGCCGTATTCGGCCTGGAGGCGCCATTGCACGACTTCGAATTGCAGCGGGCCGACGGCGGCGAGCAGGGTGGAGCCGGGCGGGGCGTTGCGGGCGGTGAAGGCCTGGACGACGCCTTCCTGCAGCAACTGCTCGAGGCCGGCGCGGTAGCGCTTGGCGTCGCCGGTGTTCGGATTGGAAATGTAGGTGAAGACCTCGGGCGGGAAGCGCGGGATCTCGTCGTAGGCGATCTCCTTGTCGGCGGTGAGCGTGTCGCCGATGCCGAATTCGCTGTGGCCGACGAGGCCGATGACGTCGCCGGGCCAGGCTTCGTCGACCGTCTCGCGTTCCTGGCCGAAGAGCTTGTGCGAGGAGGAGAGGCGCATCGTTTTGCCGGTGCGCTGGTGCGTGACCATCATGTCGCGCTCGAATTTGCCGGAGCAGATGCGGAGAAACGCGATGCGGTCGCGGTGCTTCGGATCCATGTTGGCCTGGATCTTGAAGACGAAGCCGGAGAACTTGTCGTGGGCGACGGGGATCTCGCGTTTCGGCGTATCCGCGGCGGCAGGACCGGCGGCGGGATCGGGCTTCGCGGCGGAGGCGACCGTGACGACGGACCGGCGCGGGGCGGGCGGGACGGAGTCGTGGAGGAAACCGTCGAGCAGGAGCTGGATGCCGAAATTGTTCACGGCGCTGCCGAAGTAGACGGGGGTCTGCTTGCCGGCGCGGATTGCTTCTAGGTCGAAGGGATGGCCGGCGCCGTCGAGCATCGCGAGCTGCTCCTTCACCTCGTTGAAGGTGTAGTCGTCGAGTTTCTCGCGGACGATCGGGTCGTCGAGGTCGGCGACGCTGACGGGCGCGTGGTACTTGCCGCCAGGGACGCGTTCGAAGAGGTGGACCTCGCGCGTGCGGCGGTCGAAGACCCCGCGGAAGCCGGGGCCGTTGCCCAGGGGCCAGATCACGGGCGAGGACTGGAGGCCGAGGACGGTTTCGAGTTCGTCGAGCAGCTCGAGCGCATTGCGCGTCGGCCGGTCGCACTTGTTCATGAACGTGAAGATGGGCACGCCGCGGCGGCGGCAGACCTCGAAGAGCTTGCGGGTCTGGGCTTCGACGCCCTTGGCGGCGTCGATCACCATCAAGGCGGCGTCGACGGCGGTGAGGACGCGGTAGGTGTCCTCGGAGAAGTCCTTGTGGCCGGGCGTGTCGAGCAGGTTGACCGCGTAGCCGCTGTAGTCGAATTGGAGGACGGTCGAGCTGATCGAGATGCCGCGCTGTTTCTCGAGTTCCATCCAGTCCGAGGCGGTGGCGCGCTGGTTTTTGCGCGCGGTGACGGAGCCGGCGAGGTGGATGGCGTTGCCGTAGAGGAGGAATTTCTCGGTCAGCGTCGTCTTGCCCGCGTCGGGGTGGGAGATGATCGCGAAGGTGCGACGGCGGGCGATTTCGGCGGCGGGAGACATGGACAAAGGGACCCGAGGGAAACGGGAATCGCGGGGCGAGGGAAGAGCGAACTCGCGGGCGGGCGGGCGAAACGCTTGCCCCGGGTGCGTCCGCGGGCCAACAACGGGGACCCCATGAACCGCACGGCGAAGATCTTCGTGTACGGCTTCGCCTTGCTGGTCGCCGCCAGCCTGGCCTTCGGAGCCTGGATCCAATGGCAAAGCCACCGCCGCCTGAAGCGCGTGTACGCGATCACGGTCGCGCCCGTGCCGGTGCCGGTCGGGGCGGAGGCCGTGGCCCGCGGCAAGCACCTGGCGATGACGCGCGGGTGCGTCGACTGCCACGGTGCCAATTTGGCCGGCCTGACGGTGATCGACGACGGGGCGATGGGCCGCATCGACGGGCCGAATTTGACCCGCGGCGCCGGCGGCCTGCCCGCCGACTATTCGGACGACGATTACATCCGCGCCATCCGCCACGGCGTGAACCGCGAGGGCCGGGGACTGTTCCTGATGCCTTCGACGGATTATGCGACGCTTTCGGATGCCGACATGGGCGCGTTGATCGCGTACCTGCGCTCCGTGCCGGCCGTGGACAAGCCGCGGGGTCCGGTGGCGCCGGGGCCGGTGGCGAAGGCGTTGCTGGCGACGGGCCGGTTGCGGTTGGCCGCGCAGGAAATCGAACACGCGCGCATCAAGCCTTCGCAGGTGGCGCCGGCGGCGAACGCGGAGTACGGCCGCTATGTGGCCGCGAGCTGCACGGGATGCCACGGGCCCAATTTGTCCGGGGGCAAAATTGCGGCGGGACCGCCGACCTTGCCACCGGCCGCGAACCTGACGCCGCACCCCGACGGTCGGTTGGCGCAGTGGACGGAGGCGGACTTCGTGCGCGCGCTGCGCACGCAGCGGCGGCCGGACGGCAGCGAGATCAGTCCGGTGATGCCGAAAGCCTTCGGCGGGCTCGACGACCTCGAGCTCAAGGCGCTATGGGCCTACCTGCGGACCTTGCCGCCGAAGCCGCTGGGCAAACGCTGACGGCGGCCGCCGCACAATTTTGTGGCGGTGGCGCGCATTCGGGCAAACGTGGGCGCGTGGCTGTCCCGACCTCGCTCAAACTCCGACCGAACGCGCGTTCCCGCGCCCTCAACGGGCACCCGTGGGTGTTTGCCAACGAGGTCGAGGCGCTGTTGCCGGAGAGCCACGACGGCGAAGTCGTGGAATGCCGCGACCGCACCGGTCGCCTGATCGGGACGGGCATCTGCAATTCGAAGTCGCAGATCGTGTGGCGGCGCCTGAGCCGGGACCGCGTGTCGCTGGATGCCGGATACATCCGCGGAGCCCTGGAACGGGCGCTGGCGCGGCGTCCCGCGGTGCGGCCCGGGCAGCCGGCGCCTTGCCGGCGGCTCGTCTGGAGCGAATCGGACGACCTGCCCGGCGTGGTGGTCGACCAGTTCGGCGAGGCGCTGGTGGTGCAGATCCAGACCCTCGCGATGGAAAAACGCTCGGCGCTGATCGGCGACCTGCTGGCCGAGCTGGTGCAGCCGGCGGAGATCATTTTCCGGAACGACGCGCCGATCCGGCGGCTGGAAGGGTTGCCCTTCGAGGTGCACACGCGTTCGGGCAAGGCGTGGGAGCCGCGCTGGGTGACGATCGACGGCTTCGATTATTGGTTGGACCTGCAGCAGGGCCAGAAAACGGGATTCTACCTCGACCAGCGGGCGCAGCATGCGGCCGTGGCGAAGTACTGCGGCGGCGCGCGGGTGCTGGATGCGTTCTGCAACCAGGGCGCTTTCGCCCTGCACGCGGCGCGCGCGGGTGCGGCCGAAGTGCTGGGCTTGGACAGCGCGGAAGACGCGATCGCGGCGGCGCGCCGGAACGCGGAACGCAACGGCGTGAAGGCGGATTTCCAGGTCGCGAACGTGTTCGATTGGTTCAACGCGCCGGACCGCGGGGTGGAGCCGCTGTGGGACGTGATCGTGCTGGATCCGCCGCCCTTCGCGAAATCGAAGAGCGCGCTCGAGGGCGCGTTGCGCGGTTACAAGGAGATCAATCTCCGGGCGCTGCAGCGGCTGGCGCCGGGCGGAGTGTTGGCGACGTACACGTGCTCGCACCACATGCAGGATGCGGAGTTGCGCCAAGTGCTGGCCGACGCCGCGACGGATGCGAAACGCAAACTCCGCGTGCTCGAGTGGGCCCACCAGCCGTCGGATCATCCGGTGCTGGCGACGATGGCCGAGAGTGAGTACCTCCGCGGGTACATTCTGCGCGTGAATTGACGCGGCGAGCCGGCGATGTTTCGGCCGCCGGAGTGTCCGGCCGGCGAGTTGATCCTTGAGTGCCCGGGCCGATTCCGGCCTAGTTCATTTCTCCGATGGCACGGCCGACCAATGCGTTGATTGTGGACGATGAACCGCACGTGCGGATGTTCGCGCGGATGTTGCTGCGCGAAATCGGCATCACGGAAGTTTGGGAAGCGGCCGACGGCGTGAAGGCGGTGGAGTTCCTGAACCAGTACGAACCCCAGCTGATGCTCCTCGATATCAATATGCCGAACATGAACGGCATGGAATTGCTGCAGGAGTTGCACGGTGCCGGCTGGGAGGTGCCGGTGATCGTCCTGAGTTCCGAGAGCGCGATGAAGACCGTGCAAGATGCGGCGGCGCTCGGCGCCTGCGGGTATATCCTCAAGCACAGCCCGAAGCAGGAGGCGCTGAAGAATCTGCGGGAGTTGGTCGACGGCTTGGCCGAGGAATAGGACGAGTGGGTGCGGAAGCTTGCGGGGGGGCGGGATGCCCAAGGTGCTTCGCACGCCGGGATGGGACCTATGCGACCTATAGGACGTATAGGACCCATATGACTTATAGGACTTATGGGTCCTCTGGGTCCCATGAGTCCCATGGGCGCATGCGGCAGATAGGATCTGCGGCCGGCCGCGGTGCGCCGCTCGCACCGCTCGCGCCGCTCAGCCGGAGAGGCCGGGCTGGCGCAGCAAGCCGGTGCAGCGCTGCAGGAGCGTCGGGCGGCGGAAGACGTTGATCACGCGGAACGCGACCAGATCGCGCAGCACCGCGGGCCGCGGCGGCTGGATCGCCAGCGGGGAACGCGGGCTCTCGGGCAAGGGCAGCCAGGAGTCGCGGGAGATTTCGGTGCCGGCGGGGAAGAAGGAGGGAGACAGTTTCATGGCGAGGAGGTGGGTGGTTTGGAAAAGGGACAAGGAGTACCTGACGAGTGCAGAAGCATCGTCCGGGATCCGGATACCGGATCGAGGGGAGGAGCGGGGACGCGGCGTTGGGCCGGGTCGGGGCAGCCGGCGGCGGCTGCGGCGGGCGGATCAGTTTACCTGGGTGCGGATCAGACCGATCATCACGCCCTGGATGATCAGTTCCTGGACGGGCAGGAGATCGGGGTAGCGCGGGTTCTCGGCGCGGAGAAACGGGCGGCCGCGCTGGACGAGGTAGCGTTTGAGGGTGGATTCGCCGTCGATGAGGGCGGCGACGATGTCGAGCGGACGCGGCTCGCGCGGCGTCACGAAGACCGTGTCGCCGTCGAGGATGCTGGCGTCGATCATCGAGTCGCCGCGCACGCGCAGGGCGAAGACCTTGGTGTCCGGGCGGACGCCGAGGGTGGCGGTATCGACGGAAATGTAGCTGTCGGCCTCCTGCTGTTCCGCGGCGATGGGCAGACCGGCGGGGATCGTGCCGAAGAGCGGAATCTCGATCAGGCAGCCGCGGCGCGGATGCGAGGCCGGCAGAAGGCCGCGGGCCTTGCCGTCGAGGCGGCGCAGGGCGCCTTTTTCGGTCAGCGCGTCGACGTGGCGCTTGATGCCGAAGGGACTGGCGAGGCCGAAGTGGGCCTGGATCTCACGGAGCGAAGGCGCGACGCCGTGGTCGCGGTGGTGGGCGTTGATGAAATCGAGGACCTGCTGCTGTCGATCGGTGAG
The DNA here is from genome assembly GCA_027482185.1 of Opitutaceae bacterium. Lineage (GTDB taxonomy): Bacteria > Verrucomicrobiota > Verrucomicrobiia > Opitutales > Opitutaceae > ER46. Next base: position 468,624 of record JAIXWF010000013.1, read on the forward strand.
GGGCTCGCTCATAGTGTTCAGGCGAACACATGCCGGCCGGTTTGGAAAGCAGGAAATGTAGATGGGGCGATTTTTTCGCGGAAATCGATGGCGTCGGGTCAGGCCGATGCCGGGGGCGAGGCGAGCGTGGCGCCGCCGGCTTTGAGGTGGGCGCGAAGGACCACGGCGAGGGCGGTGGCGGCTTCGGCTTCGTCGTAGCACACGGCGGCGGCGCCGGCTTCCTCGAGGGCGCCGCCGCTGGCGAGGTAGCGGGCGCGGGCGAGGACGGTGAGGCCGGGATTGAGCGTGAGGGCCTGGCGGACGGCGCCGAGGTTGGCGGCGGCGTCGGGCAGGGAGGTCACGAGGTAGCGGCAGCGCTCGACGCCGGCCTCGCGCAGGATGGCGGCGCGGGTGGCGTCGCCGTAGAGGGCGAGTTTGCCCTCGGCCTGCAGGGCAAGGACGGTGTCGATGTTGATGTCGATCACGAGCGGCTGCAGACCGTATTCCTCGACGCGGCGGGCGACGGTGCGGCCGACCGGGCCGTAGCCGACGATGAGCACGCGTTCGGGGGCCGGGGCGGCGACCGCTTCGGCGGCGCGGGCGTTCACGGTCGCGCCGAGGGTTTCGACGCGGCGATTGAGAAACGCGTGCAGGCGGGGACGTCCCTTGGTCCAACCTTCGAGCGCGAGCAGGCGTTTGAAGAGCCAAGGATTGAGGCTGATCGAGACGATGGCGGTGGCGACGAGGGTGTGGTGGCCGGCTTCCGGAAGCAGATCGATCATCCGGGCGGTTTCCGCGACGATGAAGGAGAACTCCCCGATTTGCGCGAGGCCGCCGGCGACGGTGAGTCCGGTGCGGAGCGAGTGCCCGCTGATGAGGACGATGAGCAACGCGACCACCGGCTTCACCACCAGCACCACGGCGATCAGCCCGAGCACGAGCCCCGGGGTTTGGAGCACGGCAAGTGGGTCGAAGAGCATGCCGACGGACACGAAGAACAGCACGGCGAACGCGTCGCGCATCGGCAGCGCGTCGGCCGCGGCCTGGTGGCTGACTTTGGACTGGCCGACGACCATGCCGGCCAAAAAGGCGCCGAGGGCCATCGAGGCGCCGAAGGCGAGATAGCCGACGGTGGCGACGGCCATCGCGATCACGAGGACCGTGAGCGTGAAGAGCTCGCCGGATTTCAACGCGGCGACGCGGAGGAGCAGCCAAGGCACGAAGCGCGCGCCGACAAACGCCATCACGGCGCCGAGCGCGGCGAGTTTCAGGACGGCAATCCCGGCGGTGCCCCAGATGTTTTCGCCGCCGCGCGGCGCGAGGGCGGGCAGCACGACGAGGACGAGCACGGTGAGAATGTCTTCGACGACGAGCCAGCCGACGGCGACGCGGCCCTCCGGCGTCTCGACGAGGGCGTGGTCCATCAGCACCCGCAGGAGCACGACGGTGCTGGCGACCGAGACCGCGATGCCGAGGACGGTGCCGGCGGCGACGCTCCAGCCGAGGCCGACCGCGACGGCCAGGGCGCAGGCGGTGGCGGCGGCGCTTTGGCCGAGGGCGCCGGGAATCGCGATGGCCTTCACCTTGAGCAAATCGCTGAGGTGAAAATGCAGGCCGACGCCGAACATGAGCAAAATCACGCCGATCTCGGCGAGTTGCTTGGCGAGGGCGACGTCGCCGACGAAGCCCGGGGTGTTGGGCCCGATGGCGAGTCCGGCGACGAGGTAGCCGACGATCGGGGACAGCCCGATGCGTTTGGCGAGCAGGCCGAAGACGAGAGCCGCGGTCAGCCCGAAGGCGATCGTGGTGATCAGGTTGATCTCGTGCATGCGCCGGACTTGGCGGCGCGGCGGTCGCGAGGCAAGTCGCGCGGACGAATTGCCGGAAGATAGTTCGCGGGCGCGCCGGTCCCGCGCCCGCCCCGGCTCAATTCAGGTCCGAATCTTTCCAGTACTTCGTGCCCTGCAGCGTGGCCTGGAGGGCGACGCCGTTTTTCGTCAATTGGTAGACTTCGACGCCGGGGACGGCGGTGACGGCGCCGGCGGCCGCGGCGCCCTTGTCGTCGGACTTGGCGGCGGCGTCGGCCTGGGCGCTGAAGTCCCAGCCCTTGGCGACGAAGGCCTCGAGCTTCGCCTTGTCATGGAAAACGAATACGGCGCGGAAATCCTTCACGCCGAGGCCGAGCCCGATGCCGGCGGAGCCCATCTTCATGAAGGTCTCGGTGTCGCGGAACATTCCGTTTTCCACCACGACGCCGCTGCCGCCGGCGAAGCTCGCGAAAATGAGATTCACGCCGACGTTGGAAAACACGGCGTAGCCGGCGGCCTTCTTGATTTTGGTTTTCAGCTCGGGCTTTTCCTTGGCGATCTCGGCGACGACGGTGTCGCGCATCTTGAGGATGGCGGCGCGTTTTTCGGCGGGCGTGTCCTTCGCGACGAGGGCGGGACCAGCGAGGGCAAAGACCAGAAGAACGGCGAGGCGAAGGGTGAGCGATTTCATGCGGGGAAGGCGGGGACGTTTCAGGCTTGGCCGAGCCAGCCGCGGAGGACGGCGGCGTCGGCGCGGAAAGCGGCGACGGTCGCGGCGCGCTGGTCGAACGGAATCGGCTGCAGCTTGAGGTGTTCGACGTGGAGGCAGACGGGGAGGGTGGCGTGGCCGGCGACGATGCGGTCGACCATGGTCTTGGTCACGATGCCGTCGGCGAGCGGGGTCTCGATCGTGCGGTCGCGGTCCCACTTGAAACTCTTCACGAACAGCGAGCCGACGCGCGGGGAGATCATGGAAACGGCGCTGGGCCAGGCGCGGCCCTGCTCGACGAGGAGGTGGCGCGTGTCGAGGGCGAGGGCGAAATCCTGCGGGGCGATGTCTTCGAGGACATGGTCGATGTCCCAGATGGCGGCGCCGACGTAGTCCGCGCCGGCGTGGTTCTGGTAGAGGCCGGTGATGCCGACGCTGCGGTGGATCGCGGCGAGCTCGCGGGCCATGCTGCGGAAGTTTGCGAGCTGCGGCTTGATCGGTTTCTTGAGGTCGTACTTGAAACCGCGGTGGCGGTAGTGGCGGATGCCGAGGGCGCGCGTGGCGCGGAGGACTTTTTCGAAGTGCGGTTCGTCGGGGCGGATGAAGGAGGCGGCGACGACGAGGATGCGGCGGTTCTTCTTCGCGAGGGCCTCGACGTAGCGGGGGAGTTCGTCGGCGGCGGCCTCGGGCTTGATGTGGCCGTCGGGGCGCACGGTCAGCTCGATGTGCAGGTCCATCTCGTCGGCAGTCTGCGCGAGTTGGTCGGGCGTGTACTTTTCGAAGAAGTGTTTTTCGAAGCCGGCGATCTCGAATTTCTTCGCCGCGGCGGGAGCGGCCGGGGTGGCGGCGAAGGCGCCGGGAGCAAGCGCGAGAGCGGCGGCGCCGAGGCCGGCCTGGGCAAGGAAGTCGCGGCGGGTGAGGGAAGCGGGGGCGGGGAGCGCGGGGGGCATGGGAAAGCGGAGTGCGGCAGGGAAGGGAATTGAAGGCGGGAAACCGGGGCAGGGCCGGCCGATGCGACGGGCCGGCCGGGGGCGGGGTGCGGATACCAAAACCCGCCGGCGGCGCGGTGCAATCCTGCGGGCGGAAAAAGCGGCCGATCAGGCGGCGGGCTGCGGTTTGCCCGCGAGGCGCGGATACACCGCTCCGGCCAGGGCGGCGCCGAGCAGCGGCGCTACCCAGAAGAGCCAGAGTTGCTGGAGGGCCCAGCCGCCGACGAAGAGCGCCGGGCCGGTGCTGCGGGCCGGATTGACGGAGAGGTTGGTCACCGGAATGCCGATCAGGTGGATCAGCGTCAGGCCGAGACCGATCGCAATGGGCGCAAAGCCCTGGGGCGCGCGCCGGTCGGTGGCGCCGAGGATGATCAGAAGAAAGAAAAACGTGAGCACGGTTTCCGCCACCAAGGCGGACAACAGGGAGAAGCCGCCCGGGGAGTGGGCGCCGAAGCCGTTGGCCGCAAAGCCGCCGGCGAGGGAGAAGCCGGGTTGGCCGCTGGCAATCACGTAGAGCACGCCCGCGCCGGCGGCGGCCCCGAGGACCTGGGCGACGATGTAACCCGGCAATTCGGCGCCGGGGAAACGGCCGCCAACGAAAAGGCCGAGCGACACGGCGGGGTTGAGGTGGCAACCGGAGATGTGGCCGATGGCATAGGCCATGGTGAGAACCGTGAGACCGAAGGCGAGCGAGACGCCGACGAGACCGATGCCGAGGTTGAGAGGCGTGGTGCCTTCGGTGGCGAGGAATTTGGCGGCGAGGACCGCGCTGCCGCAACCGCCGAACGTGAGCCAGAACGTGCCGAGAAATTCGGCGAGGAGTTTGTTTTTCATAGCGGGAACCGGGGACGAACGAGGGACTCCGCGCCGGTCTTGGTGGGGGTAAATGCCGGCGGCGGCGGAGCCGAGCTGGACCGGTCCCGGTCCGGCGGGCAAGCGGGGAGTTGGGCCGGAGCCGAAACGTCACGGGCGACGTTGGGGCGGGGCGGGGATCGCGGGGAGGGAATTGCGCGCGGGCGAGCGGAGGGGGAGCGCGGAATATGACCCGGGCTGAAGGCCCGGGCTACGGCGGCGTCGGAGCCCAGAGCCCAGAACCCAGAACTCAAAACCCAAAACTCAGAACCGCGCGCGGCGAGGGTGCGCGGCGCGCCGCGTCAGCGCTGCTTCTTTTTCCGCGCGCTCTTCGGCTCGATGTTCAGGTAGGTCTTGTTGAGCATCTGGCTTTCGTAGAGCTCGAGGAGACGCACGCCTTCGCGCGGCTTGACCTGGTCCTTCTTCGTCGCGGCGTCGATCTGCGCCTTCATTTTCCGGCACAGGTCTTCCTGCTGGTACTGCACGCCCTCGATGACGTCGGCGATGCGGCTGCCGCTGAGGGCCTCTTCAATATAGAAGCCGTTGGGTTCGTCGTCCTCGAGGAAGACGTGGACCTCGTTGACGCGGCCGAAGAGGTTGTGGAGGTCGCCCATGATGTCCTGGTAGGCGCCGGTGAGGAACACGCCGAGGTAGTACGGCTTGTTGTTCAGCGGGTGGAGCGTGATGTAGTCCTTCACGTCCTGCAGATCGATGAACGAGGAAATCTTGCCGTCGGAGTCGCAGGTGATGTCGACGAGGATCGCGTTGACGGAGGGCTTTTCGTTGAGCCGGTGGAGCGGCGCGACGGGGAAGAGTTGCTTCAGGGCCCAGTGGTCGAGGAGCGATTGGAAAACGGAGAAATTGCAGACGTATTGGTCGGCGAGGAGCTTGTCCAAGTCGTGCAGTTCCTCGGGCTGGTAGCCGGTCTTGCGCCCCTCTTTGGCGATCTGTTCGCAGATCTGCCAGAAGATCGATTCGGCGGCGGCGCGGTTTTCGAGATCGAGGTAGCCGAGGTTGAAGAGCGAGAAGGCCTCTTCCTTCTTCTGCAGGGCGTCGTGGAAACGTTCGAGGCGGCCGAGCTTGCCTTTGTTCTTCAGCATTTGCTCGAGGTCCTCGACGACCTTGTGCTTCTGCTTCGGCTGGTGCTGGTGGCCGAGGGATTCGCGCTTGTTGATGCGTTCGAAGACCTCGACGACGAGGAGCGAGTGGGGGGCGACGATGGCGCGGCCGGATTCGCTGACGATGTCGGGCACGGGGATGCCGGAGGCGGTGCAGATCTCGCGGACGTTGGCGACGACGTCGCGGGCGTACTCCTCCATCGAGTAGTTCATCGACGACTCGAAGTTGGTGCGGGAGCCGTCGTAATCGACGCCGAGGCCGCCGCCGACATCGAGGTAGCCCATCGGGAAACCCATCTTGGCGAGCTGGCAGTAGAACCGGGAGGCCTCGACGACGGCGTTCTTGATCGTGAGGATATTCGGGACCTGCGAGCCGATGTGGAAGTGGACGAGCTTGAGGGCGGAGGTGAGTTTCGCGTTCTTCAGCTTTTCGCAGGCGAAGAGGATCTCGGCGGTGTTGAGGCCGAACTTGGCATTGTCGCCGGTGGACATGGCCCACTTGCCCTCGCCGCGGGTCTGGAGTTTGGCGCGGAAACCGATGAGCGGTTTGACGCCGGTCTCCTGGGAAATGTGGATGATGTCGTCGAGCTCGGCGAGTTGCTCGACCACGATGATGATCTTCTTGCCGAGTTTGCGGCCGAGAAGGGCGAGGCGGATGTAGTCGTGGTCCTTGTAGCCGTTGCAGACGATGAGGCGCTGGGCGCCCTCGTGCATGGCGAGGGCGATCATGAGCTCGGGCTTGGAGCCGGCCTCGAGGCCGTAGTTGTAATCCTTGCCGGCGGCGACGATCTCGTCGACGACCTCGCGGAGCTGGTTGACCTTGATCGGGAAGACGCCGCGGTAGGAGCCCTTGTAGCCCTCTTCCTTGATCGCCTTGGCGAAGCACTCGTTCAGCTGGGTGACGCGGTGGCGGAGGAGATCCTGGAAACGGATGACCATCGGCGCCTTGAGTCCCATCCCGAGGGCCTCCTGCACGACGTCGAGGACGCGGATGCCGCGGCCGTCGACCAGGGGCTGCACGTTGACGAATCCGCCGTCATCGACCGAGATGTGCCCGGAGCCCCAGCGTTTGAAACCGTAATGTTCTTCGGACTTGGCGGCCGACCAGGCGGAGGAGGATTTGCTTTTCAACGCGGTGCGATGGGAAGTTGAGGAGGACTGGGAGAGTTGAGAGCGAACGAGAGCGAATGCAAGCGGCGAGCCGCGGTTGCGCACCCGGGGCCGCGCGACGATCGCGCGACGGCGCCGCGGCGCGGGTTATGGCTTGCTTTTGCCGGAGGCGAATCCGTTAGATGCGTGTTTTCTTTTTTCAAATCACCCGCCACGCAATGTCGAAAATGTCCTCGTTGATCTCCCTTCCCGAATTCCTCGCGCAGACCACCGCGCCGGCCGGCCAGCCGCAGGGCGGGATGCCGGCGGTGATGATCATCGGCTACCTGCTCCTCTTCGCCGCGATGTATTTCTTCATGATCGCGCCGCAGCGGAAGAAGCAGAAGGAACACGAGAAGATGCTGAAGTCCCTCGAGTCGGGCGACGAGATCGTCACCAGCGGCGGCATCTTCGGCACCATCACCAACGTGAAGGAAGACCGCTTCGTGGTGCGCATCGCCGACAACACCAAGATCGAGATCGGCAAGGCCTTCGTGACGCAGGTGCTGAACAAGCAGGCCGCGCCCGCCGCCGACAAGAAGTAAGGCCGTCGCCGCCGGGCCCCGTCGCCCGGCGCCGCCTTGCCGGTCCGGCCCCGCGGGCCGTCCCGCTCCCGCTCCTTTCAATCAACCCAAACGACCCATGCTCAAACGCAACCTCTGGAAACTCGTGCTCTGCCTCGCCATTCTGGCGTGGTCGGTCGCGCAGCTGATTCCGATCCAAGACGAGCCCTTCGTCGGCTACGTGCGCACGCACGCCTCGGCGAAACAGGCGGACTTCGCCAAACTCCTCGACGAAGCCGCGGCCCGCAAAAAGGACCTGAAGGCCCCGAGCGAATTCGTCGCCCTGAAACAGATCGGCAAGGAGCGGAAGCTCGATCTCTCGCAGTACTTCCCGCACATCCGTCTCGAGGACTCGCTGAAGAACGTCGAGAAGCGCAACGACATCCTCCTCGGCGAACTGCTCCGTCTTTCCAAGGGCCGGCTCCAGCTCGGCCTCGACCTCAAGGGCGGCGTCGCCTTCACCCTCGAGGCCGTCGAGACGCCGAACGAGAAACTCGGCGAAGCCGAGCAGAAGGAGAAACTCCAGAAGGCGATCGAGATCATCGGCGCCCGCGTCAACGGCCTCGGCGTCGCCGAACCCGTGATCCGCCCGGTCGGCACCAACCGCATCGAGATCCAGCTCCCCGGCGTCAGCACCAAGGACAATCCCGACGTCGTCGAGAACGTGAAGGCGCCCGCGCGCCTCGATTTCCGCATGGTCCACCCGACCGCGGTCCCCGGCCCCGGCGTCGAAACGCCCCCCGGCTACGAGATCAAGTTCCTCGAGCAGGAAGGCCGCCGCGGCGAGACCTTCTCCGAGGAAGTCTTCGTCAAACGCATCCCCGAGATGACCGGCGAGATGGTCGCGAATTCCTTCGCGCGCCCCGACATGTACGGCAAGCCCGAGGTCATCCTCGAGTTCACCAAGGAGGGCAAAGCCCGCTTCGCCGACGTCACCCGCGCCATCGCCGAGATCGGCCAGCGCGGCGGCCCGCTCGGCCGCCTCGCCATCGTGCTCGACGGCAAGCTCTACTCCGCCCCGACCGTCCGCGAGGAGATCAACAGCGACTCCGCGCAGATCACCGGCAGCTTTTCCGACCGCGAGGCGATCAACCTCGCCAACGTCCTCAACAACCCGCTCGACGTCGAACTCCGCATCATGGAGCAGTACGAAGTCGGGCCGACGCTCGCCGCCGACTCCATCGTCACGGCCAAGAACGCGTTCATCGTCAGCACCGCGCTCACCGTGCTCTTCATGGTGGTGTTCTACACCATCGGCGGTTTCGTCGCCGCGATCGGCATGGGCGTCAACGTCCTCATCACCCTCGGCGTGATGGCCAGCCTCGGCGCCACGCTGACGATGCCCGGCATCGCCGGCATCGTGCTGACGCTCGCGATGTCCGTCGACTCGAACATCCTGATCTTCGAGCGTATGCGCGAGGAATTGAAACTTGGCAAATCGCTCGGCAGCGCCCTCGAGTCCGGTTTCGACAAGGCCTGGTCCGCGATTCTCGACTCCAACGTCACCACGCTGCTCGTCGCCGCGATCATGATCGTGCTCGGCACCGGCCCCGTGAAAGGCTTCGGCGTCACCCTGACGATCGGTATCTTCACCACGATGTTCGCCGCGGTGGTCGTGAGCAAGCTGCTCCTCGAGTACCTCATCCACGGCGAGGTCATCAAATCGATGAAGATGTTCTCGGTCCTCCAGAACACCAACATCGACTTCCTCAAGTACACGAAGGCCGCCGTCATCGGCACCGTGGTCGTCCTCGTCGTCGGCATCGGCGCCGTGGTCTACAAGGGCAAGGAAATCTACGGCATCGACTTCGTCGGCGGCGACATGGTCACCCTCAACTTCGCCAAGAAGCTCGAGACTTCCCAGCTCAATGCCGCCGCGCAGAAGGCCGGGCTCAAGGATGTGAGCTTCTCCTACCAGCAGCCCCTCGGTTCCAATCTCGAGGTCCTCAAGGTCACGGCGCCGTTCGACCAGGGCGCGGCGAGCGTTGCCAAGCTCCAGCAGGCGCTGCCGGACGCCAAGTTCGAAGTCGTCGGCACGACGCGCATCGGCGCCTCGGTCGGCGAGGAAATCCAGTGGAACGCCGCCAAGTCCATCTTCTGGGCGCTCGTGCTGATCCTCATCTACGTGGCCTTCCGCTTCGAGATCGGCTACGGCGTCGGCGCCGTCGTCGCGACTTTGCACGACTTGATCCTGACGGTCGGGGTCTTCGTCCTCTTCGACCGGCAGTTCAACGCCTCGATGGTCGCGGCCATTCTGCTCATCGCCGGTTACTCGATCAACGACACCATCGTCGTGTTCGACCGCATCCGCGAAGAGCTGAAGCTCAACCCGACGGGCACGCTGCGCGACATCATCAACCGCGCGCTCAACCTCACGCTCTCCCGCACGATCATCACCGGCGGCACGACCTTCCTGACCGCCATCACTTTGATCGTCACCACGACGGGCGACGTGAACGACATCTCGTTCACCCTGCTCATCGGCGTGATCACGGGCACGTTTTCCTCGCTCTTCATCGCCACGCCGGTGTTCTTCTGGTGGCACAAGGGCGACCGCAAGCACGTCGAGGCGCACCACGACGTCGCCCCGACGTACGAGTGGCAGGGTTCCAGCAAGGCGTCGGAATAACCGGTTCGGGCGGCTTGTTCCCAAGCCGCCGCCCTGCCGGCTGCAATTGATCCGGCCGGGGCGGCGCGCGGGGACGGGTCCGTCCGATCCCTCTCCAAGCCATGCGCTGGACCCACACGCCGCTTCCCGACGGGGAAGTCGAGGCGCTGAGCAAGCGCGCCGGCATCAGCCGCGTGCTGGCCGAACTGCTCCTGCGCGCCGGCCTCGGCGAAGGGGAGGCGGCCAACGCCTTCCTCCAGCCCGCGCTCGCCGGCCTCCAGGATCCGTTCTTGCTCCGCAATCTCGAGGCCGCCGCCGACCGGCTGCGCCGCGCCATCGCGCAGCGCGAATCCGTCGTCGTGCTGGGCGACTACGACGTCGACGGCGTCAGCAGCACCGCCCTGCTCGTGATGGTGCTGCGCCGCTTCGGCCTCAACCCGCGCTTCGTCGTGCCGCGGCGCAGCGAGGACGGCTACGGTCTTTCCCGCAGCGCCATCGACCGCGCCCTCGAGGCGGGCAAACCCGATCTGTTCATCGTGCTCGATTGCGGGACCAATTCGCACACCGAGACCGCGTTTCTCCGGGCCCAGGGCATCGACGTGATCGTCATCGACCACCATCGATCCAAGGAACCCGCCCTCGACCACGGCCTGCTGATCAACCCGCACGTGCACGCGTGCGAGCGGAACAGCGACAGCGCGTGGCGTAATCTCTGCACCGTCGGACTCGTTTTCAAATTGTGCCACGGCTTGCTCAAGCAGCTGCGCGCGGAAAACCACCCCGTCGCCTTCCGCATCAAGCTGCGCGACCACCTTGATCTCGTGGCCCTCGGCACCGTCGCCGATCTCGTGCCGCTGATCGGCGAGAACCGGATCCTCGCGCGGCACGGGCTGCGCATCTTGCAGGAAACGCAGCGCCCCGGTTTGCGCGCGCTGATGAACGTCGCCGGCGTGAAGCCGGCCCAGGGCATCACGCCGACCGACATCTCGTTCCGCCTCGGGCCGCGCATCAACGCCAGCGGCCGGCTCGCCGACGCGGCTTTGTCCGTCGATTTGTTGCTCAGCGACGACGCCGCGTTCTGCGAGGAGACCGCGCAGCAACTCGACGCCTTCAACCGCGAGCGCCAGGAGATCGAGCGCGCGATCACCGATGAGGCCGAGCGCCTGATTGAAACGCAGTACCTCCGCGACGCGGGCGTCGTGCTCTTCGCGGAGAATTGGCACCCCGGCGTCGTCGGCATCGTCGCCGGCCGCGTGACCCGGAAGTACAACCGCCCCTGCGTCGTCCTCGGCAACGAAGGCGATCAGGCCAAGGGCTCGGGCCGCAGTGTCGACGGCGTCAACTTGGTCGAGGTGCTCGCCACCTGCTGCGAGCACCTGACGAGCTGGGGCGGCCACCCGATGGCCGTCGGCGTGGCGTTGCCCAAGGTGCATCTCGAGACGTTCCGCGGCCGCTTCGACGCCGCGGTGCGGGCGCATGCGGGCGGCGACATCGCGGAGGCGCGGCTCGAGTTGGCCGCGTGGCTCGCGCCCGAACAGATCAACGAGCGCCTGCTCGACGAATTGGAAACGCTGCATCCGTTCGGCCAAGGCAATCCGGAGCCGGTCTTCGGCGTGCGCGGCGTGGTGCTGCGGCATGCGCCCGAGGTCTTCAAAGAACAGCATTTCCGTTTTCATTTCGAGGACGGCCGCGGCCGCCGCCTGCACGGCGTGGCTTGGAAAATGGCGAACCGCCTGCCGCCGCTGCACCGGCCCGTCGATTTCGCGGTGGAGCTGAAGTGGAACCATTTCAACGGCCGCAAGCTGCTCCAGGTCGGGTTGATCGACTGGCGAGAGCCGGCGGCGTGAGGAGGGGAGTGCGGCGCAGCGCGCCGGGATTCGGAAGGCGGTAAGCTTTAAGGAGCCTCTGAAAACGCGCGCCTGAGTTTCCTGCCCCGGTCCTGGAAGACAGATTGCCGCCAAGAGGCGCAAAGAGCGCAAAAATCAGCCGCCTCGGCCGCAGCTTTTGCGGATTTTGAGTGTCTTTGCGGCAATCCCAAGGGCCGAACTTCGGAGACCGCCAAAGCACCCGAAGGTTTTTCAGAGGCTCCTTAAGCGATAAGCTGGAAGCTGATTGCTGACGGCTGATCGCTGATAGCCGAAAGCTCCGCATCCCGGCCGGGCCCGGGGGCGCGGCGCGGGAGAATTGGGTTTGAAGCGGGCGCGCGGGCCCGGATGCTTCTCGCCGCATGCGGACCTACGCGCTCCGATTTCCCCGGGACCTCTGGCGGATCTGGCAAAACCGGGAAAGCCCGCCGGGCCGGCTCGCGTTGCTGCGTTGCTGGTACGCCATTCGGCTGGCGCGCGCCCCGTCTCCGCCGGCCGTCCGCCTCGGGCCGCTGCGGCTGTTTGCCGGGAGCCACAACGACCTCGCGTTCGGCTTCATGGAGATGTTCGTGAAAGAGGAATACGGCGTGGCGTTGCCGACGGCGACGCCGTCGATCATCGATTGCGGCGCGAACATCGGGCTCGCGATGCTCTACTTCAAAGCGCGCTACCCCGGGGCCAAGGTGCTGTGCTTCGAACCGAATCCCGCCGGGGCCGACTTGGTGGAACGGCATGTGCGGGAAAACGGCCTGCGCGACGTCACGGTGCAGCGCGCGGCGTGCGGGGCGGCCCCGGGCGAGGCGAGTTTCTTCGTCAATGCCACGGATTCGATTTTGAGCAGTTTCGATCGCGAACGCGCGAAGGCGGACCGCGAGATCAAGGTGCCGGTCGTGCGGCTTTCCGATTTTATCAACGCGCCGGTCGATCTGCTGAAGATCGATGTCGAGGGCGCGGAGTGGGCGGTCTTCGAGGATTTGATCGCGGCGGGAAAACTCCCGTTGGTCCGCTCGATGATCGTCGAGTACCACCACCAGATCGGCGGGCGGCCGGCGGAGCTGAGCCGTTTCCTCGCGCAGCTCGAGCAGGCGGGATTCCGCTACGAACTCACGGCGGAAGTTTCGAAACGCCTTCGTTTCAAGGGCGCGTTCCAGGACGTGATGATCTACGCGTCGCGCAAGTAGGTGCCGGTCGCGGCGGCGGCGGCGGGGACGTCAGATGCCGTTCACCCCGAGGATTTCCATCGCGCGCAAGGCGGCGGCGAGGCGCGTCTCGAGACCGAGCTTGGGCAGGAGATTGTAGACGTGTTTTTTGACGGTGTTCGGCGCGAGATCGAGGATCGTGCCGATCTCGGCGTTGCTCTTGCCGTGCGCGATCCAGAAGAGGATTTCGGCTTCGCGCGGCGTGAGCCCGAGGGGTTCGAGCATGGCCGGGGTCGCGGTGGGCGGCGCCTCCTCGAGGAGCCAGAGCACGGCGTCGCTGTCCGGCCGGAGGGAGTGCGCCGCGCGGAGGCCCGGCACGGCCTGCCCTTTCAGCAACTCGTCGGGCAACCGGTCCGGCGGCCGGTCCGGGAAGTGGCGATCCAGCAGCCGCGCGGCGCGATCGCTGCAGAACCGGACCGCGCCGGCGGGCGACGCGACGACCACCGCGCGGTCGAGCGCGCGCTGCATGGCGCGCTCCGTCGCGATGCGGCGCTGCATCTCGAGTTCGAGCACGTCGTTCTGCCGCTGCAGTTCGGCGGCGTGGGCCGCGAGTTCCCGTTGCAGCTGGCGGATGCGCAGGTGCGCGGCGGCGCGCGCCATGACTTCCTCGGCCTGGAACGGTTTCGTCACGTAGTCGACCCCGCCCGCGGAGAAACCGGCGACCTTGTCGGCCATTTCCCCGAGCGCGGTGATGAAGAGCACGGGGATGGCCGCGGCGGCCGGGTCGGCCTTGAGCCTGCGGCAAACATCGAGTCCGCCGAGCCCGGGCATGTTGACGTCGAGCAAGATCAGATCCGGCTGCACCGCGGGGAGCCGGGCGAGCGCGGCCTCGCCGCTTTGCGCGATGAAAATCTTCGCGCCGGCGGAAACGAGGAACTCGCCGAGCGCCCCGAGGTTGGCGGGCACGTCGTCGACGAGCAGAATGCGGGCATCCTGGAGCGGGGAGTCAGGCATGGGGCGAAGGTTCCGGCGGGCCCGCGGCGCGCAGCAGGGCGACGACCGCTTCGAGTTCGTAGGTGGCTGTGAGTTCCTCGAGCCGCCCGATCCACGCCGCCGGCGCGGGGTACTCGGCCCGGCACCGCGCGAGGGCGGCGCGCAGGGCCCCGATGTCCCCGTTCTCCGCGTGGACGAGCAGTTCCCGCGCCGCGGCCGGCGGCGGCGCGGCGCCTTCCCCGCGCAGGGCGGCGGCGGGGCGGTTGGTCTGCCAGGTGAGGTTCAAGACCCGCCCGAGCACCGACCAGAGTTGGGATTCGGCGAACGGTTTCGCGACGAAGTCGTCGCAGCCCGCGGCCGTCGCTTCGTGCCGGTCCGACGGAAACACGTGCGCGGAGACGGCGACGATCTTCACGGCCGCCCCGGCGCGGGCGCGCAGTTCGCGCGCGACGGCGTAACCGTCGGGGCCCTGGCCGAGCCGCAGGTCGAGCAGCACGAGATCCGAGGCGCGCGCGGCGAAGGCGTCGCGGGCCTGCGCCGCGTCCGCCGCCGTCGCCACTTCGAAACCCACCTGGCGCAGCAGCTCGGCGAGGGCGGTGCGGCCGGCTTCGTCGTCGTCGACCACCAGCGCGTGCAGCCGGCGGCCGGCGTAGCCGACGACCGTGCCGACGGTGTGGTCCGGTCCGCCTCCGGCCGGCGCGAGCGGCAGCGTGAGATCGAACCAGAAATGGCTGCCGCGGCCGGGTTCGCTGCCGACGCACAGTTCGCTGCCGAGCAGGGCGACCAGCCGCTGGCTCAACGCGAGGCCGAGGCCCGTGCCCTGTTGCGAACCGTCGCCGGCCGCGCCGAAGGGCTGGAAGATGAGCGGCAGACGGTCCGCCGCGATGCCGGGGCCGGTGTCATGGACGGAAAACCTGACGGCGCTGGTGCCGAACGGCATCCGCGAGCCGAACGGCGGCCGGCTGGCGCCGCCGGCAGGGGCGGGACCGACGGTGAAGACAACGCCGCCGCGGACCGTGTACTGCACGGCGTTGCCGAGCAAATTGAGCAGCACCTGGCGCAGCTTCTGTTCGTCGGTGCGCACCGCGGCGGGCAGGGCCGGATCGATTTCCACGTTGAAGCCGAGGCCCTTGGTCTCGGCGCGCACGCGCGTGAGTTCGGCCACGCTGCGGATGACGCCGCGCAGGTCGCAATCGCGTTCGTCCAGGGAGAGCCGGCCCGATTCGACCTTGGCCAGGTCGAGCACCTCGTTGATGAGCGCGAGCAGATGTTCGCCGCTGCGGGTGATCACGGCGGCGCGGGCGCGTTGCGCCTCCGGCAGGCTCGATTCGCGGCGCAGCAACTGGGCGTAGCCGAGAATGCCGTTGAGGGGCGTTCGCAGCTCGTGGCTCATCGTCGCGAGGAAGGTGCTCTTGGCGCGGTTGGCGGCGTCGGCGGCATCCCGCGCGGCCCGCAACTCGGCCGTTTGTTCGGCGATGGCGGCGAGAAGTTGTTCGTTGCGCCGCCGCAGGGCCCGGCCGCGCCAGCGCACGAAACCCGCGAGCGCGAGGCCGGTCGCGGCCACCGCCGCGCCACGCGCCCACCACGTCGACCACCACGGCGGCGGGATCACGAAAGCGAGAGTGGCTTCCGGTCCCCAGACGCCGCTGCCGTCGCGGGCCCGCACCGCGAACGTGAACCGCCCGGGCGGCAGGTTGGTGTAGACGCGGGTGCGGGTCGCGCCGGGCTCGCTCCAGTCGGCGTCGAAGCCGCGCAGCTGCGTTTGCCAACTCGGCGCGTGCAGCGTCGGCAGGGCGGCAAACTCGAACGTCAGGTCCTGCCGGCCGGCCGGGAGGCGTCCGTCCGCGGGCCACGTTCCGCCGCGGGCCGAGACGCCGCGGAGCAGGGCGACGGCCGCCGGCGGGGTCGTCGACTTGGCGGTGTCGAACCGTTCGAACGCTTCCTGGGCGGCCAGCCACCGGATGGTTCCCTCCCGCCGGGTCGATGGGGCGTCGGGCCAGACTCCTTCCATGGCCGCCGTCCAGTCGGGATCGATCTCGGGCGCAGCGGCCGGCAGCGGGACGGGGCGGCCGAGCTTGCGGTCGAAGCCCCAGCGCTCCGTGCCGATCCCGAAACGCGGTTCTCCGTCGTGCAACGCCACGGTCACCGGTCCGAGCGGCGAGGGCAGGGGGGCGCCGGCGGTGAACGGCGTGACCCGCACGACCGGTCGCGGCGCGCCGGGGGCCGGCGCCGGGCCGAACTCCACGCGCCAGAGGCCGCGGAGGTTGGACGCCAGCCAGAGGTCCCCGTGCCGATCCTCGGCGACGCCGTGAAAGTTTCCCGCCAGCCCGGCGTAGGGTCGTTCGGCCGCCCAGCGGTCGCCTTGGCGGCTGAACCGCGACAAACCGGCCCCGCTGCCCGAGGCGCCCCACACGACGCCGGGTTCGGCGGTCGAAACGGCCAACTTCAGCACGGTCGGCGGGCCGAGCACCGGCACGGGATCCGTCCGGCCGGACGCGACCGCGACGACCCGGTCGTTTTCCGCCAGGAGCAATCCGAACGGCGTGGACGCCAGCGAAAAGACCGGCTGCGCGCCGATGCCCGGCAGCGGTTCGAAGCGGGCGTTGGCCAACGTCGCGGTGTCGCGGCGGATGAGCCGGAAGGCGCCCGCGGTGGTCGCGAGGTGGAGATCGTTTTCGTGGCGGGCGACGTCGTTGACCGAGGCGCCGGCGAGGCCGTGCGCCGTCCCGAAGGAGGAACGCGGGGTGTCGAGCCAGATGCGGACCGCGCCGCGGTTGGTGCCGGCCCACAGCGTGCCGACGCGGTCGATTGCGCCGAGGCGCACGAGGGGATTCGGCAAACCTTCCGCGGGTCCGATGCGGCGCACGAAGCGGCCGCGGGCGTCGAGTTGGATCAGGCCGTGCCGGGTCGTGCCGAGCAGCAGGTCGCCGGACGCGAGGCGCAGGGCGGAAAGGAGCGCGTTGTTGTCGCGGAGCAGCGCATCGGCGTCGGTCGGAAGCGGCGTCGCGGCGCCCCCGGGGGCGATGCGCCAAAGCCCGTGGGCGGCGGTCGCGTAGAGGAGTTCGCCGCCCGGGCCGGTCACCCACGCGGCCACGAGGGCGGTCGGCAAAATCCGGGGATCGGCGGACACCTCGCTGCGGCGATCGCCGTCCAGGCGGTCGAGGGGCCGGCCGGCGACTTTGACGAAGATGTCGGCGCCTTCGCCGCCGAGCCGCTGGAAAATCTGCGGGTTCGGGTCGCGCCAGACGGTGAACCGCCCGTCGTGCCAGCGGAACACGCGCGACCCCGCGCCGAAGTAAACGCTGTCGGTGCCCGCGCGCACGTTCCAGACGGCCCCCATCTCGCGGTCGCCCTCGGGCAGGCGGTCGCGCAGCGAGACGAACCGCTTCCGGCCGAACGGGCCCGGTTCCAGATAGCCGAGTTCGTCGACGCCGCCGACATAGATGCGGCCGTCGGGCCCGGTGCCGAGCGCGCGGACATACAGCGTAGTACCAATCGGGATACGCGACCACGCGGTGCCGTCCGTCTCGAGCACGCAACCTTCGTTGCCGAGGTAGACCAGACCGGCGCGGTCGACGGCCGAGGCCCAGACCTGGTGGCTGGCGCCGTAGTCGCGGGCCGCGAAGGCCCGGACCGGCGGCTGGCCTTCCTCCGCCTCCGGCGCGGCGCCCGCGGGGACGGCGAGCAGGCAGGCCCAGACCGCGGCCAGCCGGACGAGAGTTGGAAAGGAAGAGGCGATGGCGAATCGGAAGGCCCGGGATGCTCTCCGGGCAACGCCGAAGTCCGGGCCTACTACTGAGGTGGTATGGCCGGTTTCGCGCGGATCCGATAGACTGCAATCCGCATGCAACATTTGCCCCCGCTTCCCGCCTTTGCCCGTGCGTCCCGGTTTGGCCGGACGCTCTTCGTTGCCAGTTTGCTGACGGTGCCGGCCTGGTCGGCGCAGGATCTCTACCTCTTGGCTGGCGCGAAACCGGCGGCGCCGGCACCGCTCGCCGCGAGTCCCGGTACCGCTGCGGCGACGGACGCCGTGCCTTCGGCCGGCGGCAAGAAATACGACGGGGTACCGAATGCCCCGTTGGTCTACACGATCGGCGGACTGCACGGCGCGTACGAAGCCGGCGGCAAGACCCGCTTCGCGCTTTACGCCGACGCCTACGCGCGTGCCGGCACGGCGGTGCAGGCCCGGGTCGTCTACGATTTCGACGGCAACGGCACGGCCGACCGGGTCGAGACCTACCGCTACTTCGCCGTCAACAACGTCGCCAACTGGGAACTGTACACCGAGGTGATCCGCAGCGGGCTGCTGTCCGCCACCGGGGCGTTCGCCGATTTCCGGGGCGGCAGCATCTGCTTCGAAGTCTGGAGCGCGTTGGGCAACGACCCGATCTACGTCCGCACGGGCGTGCCGGCCGGCGGTACGGCGCAGTCGAAACTTTCGGTGCCGTTCGTGTTTGCGGCGGCCCCCGCCCCGGTGCCGACACCTCCGCCGGCTCCCGCTCCCGCTCCGGCGCCGACGCCCGCGCCGACGCCGGTTCCGGTCGTCACCCCGTTGCCGACGGTGAGTCCCACGCCGATCTCCGTGACCGGGCCGGCCGTGAAGCCGGAGATCGCGGGACCGTTGCTGTACTTGCGCTCCGGTGCGACCGAGACGACGGCGGCGGCGCTGAGTCCGACTCCGGGCGCGGGCGCGGCGGCGGATGCGGTCCCCGCGGCCGGCGGCCAGAAATTCGACCTGCAGCCGAATCGGCCGCTCGTCTACCGCGCGACCGGACTCCACGCCGCTTACGTCGCCGGCGGAATCACGCAGTTCAAACTCTACGTCGACGCCGGGGCCGCGCCGCAGAATGCCGTGCAGGTGCGCGTCTCGTACGATTTCCGCGGCGACGGCACCTGGGACCGCGTCGACCAATACGCGTACTACGCCGTCAACGACGTGCCTAACTGGGAGGAGTACGCGCACAATTCGCGGGACGGCCTCGCGTTTGCCGCGGGCAACTTCGCCGATCTGGCCAACGGCACGGTGCAGCTCGAAATCTGGAGTGCGCTCGGCACGGTTGCGCCGCAGGTCCGCACGGGCGCGACGCTCGCCGAGGGCAACGTGTCCCAGGTGACGATCCCGTTCCGATTCGGCGTTGAGCCGGTGGCGGTTTCGCCCGGCGGGCTCACGCCGGTAGGCGGCGGGACGACCGGCGGCGAGACGCCGACCGTGGTGCCCGGCGAACTTCCGGAGCGTTTTCGCCAAGTGATCGGCAATCTGGCCGAAGGCTCGGGCGCGAGCAGCCATCCCGGGACGATTGCGTTTCCCGAGAGCATTCTGACGCCGGCGGATCACCCGGAATTTGCCCCGGCGGCCGCGGCGACGGCCGCGTGGTCGACGGAGACTTTGACGACGGTGCTGGCCGAAGGTCTGACCGCGTGGCGCCGGCCCGGCAATCACGGCAGCTGCGTCGGTTGCCACACACCCGATGCCATCGATCTCGCGTTGATCGGTTACTCCGATGCCACGGTGAAGCGGCGCGCGCTGGATCACGTCGACGAGACGGACGCGGACCGCATCGTGGCGTTGGTAAAGGCGCAGCGCCGGTTGAACGGCATCGTGCGGCCCCTCGATCCGTTGAAATTCCGGCCGCTGCAGCCGGCGCTGGAGGTGCTGCCGGGCGCGACGCCGCAGGCCCGCGACGAGGCCTTCGGCCGCCTGCTGAAGGACGAAGTGAAACTCATCTGGGCCGCGCGGCGCATCGAGACGCGGGCCGACGCGCTGGCCGCGCAGGCGCAGCTGCGCGACCTCGACCTGCGCAAACTGCCGGTCGGCATTCCCTTCGACCGTTGGTCGGAGGACCACACGCTGGGCGACAGCCACCGCAGCGTCGCGGAATGGCTGCCGGGCATGGGCCTGCAGCCCAAGGCCGGCCGGGCCGCCGAGTGGTACGCGTTGCACGACGCGTACATCGTCGAACCCTCGGACGCGAAATTCTGGGCCTACTTCTCCCGCATCGACGAGTTGCTCGAGAGCGTGGAGCCGGCGGGCTACGCGCTCGGCTTCGAGTGGAGCGTGCAGAAGTACAAGTCCGTGCAGATCGCGCAGCACATGCTGCGGCACCGTTCGCTCGCGTTCCCGAATCCGCTCGTCGGCCGCACGGGCACCGCGGTGGCCAACCGCGAGACCATCCTCGACCGCAATCCGATCTTCCGCACCGGCGACCACCTGCGGCGCTTCCCGCTCTTCGCCGACGAAGCCAAACCGGCGACGACGTTCCCGGCGTTCCTGGCGCCGACCTTGCCGGCCACGGAAGCCGCGCGGCGCGAGCAGACGGAGCAGTTCTTCCGTTCGTGGTTCTGGATGGGCTGGACCTTCGACCCGGCGTTGCTGCGGTCGGACCGCATCTTCCAGACCGTCGAGGGCGATTACCTCTACGCCAGCCTGCTCGCGGACTACAAACTGCACCACGCGTTCGTGGTGGCGAAGACCTCGGTGGCCAAGGCCGGGGCGACGGAGTGGTTCAACGCGCCCGGCGCCGGCGTGGCGGGCCACGGCAAGTGGGCGAGCTTCACGCCGTTCATGGTGCTGCACCACATCGAGCGGAACCGGAACGAACCCGGTGCCGCCGACCCGCGCCGCGCCGCGCACGATCTGATGTTCAGCAACACGGCGCGCCTTTGGATCCATCTGGTGGACGAAGATCTCGAGCGCACCGGCACGGTCTACGACCGCTACCTCGTGCGGAACTCGATCCGGTTTGCGCGCCAGTGGCTGAATGCCACCGAGCCGGGCGTCGACCGCACGGCCCTCGACGCCGTCATCGTGCAACTCGAGCAACGCCTCGATGCGGCGCGCGAACTGCGCACCGACTTCACGACCGAAGATCTGTCCAACGCACTGCCCTTCTGAACCGGCTCCCGTCCAGCCTTACTCTGTATCCATGCTCATCACACGCGGTCTTTTCCTCGCGGCCATGTTTCTCGCGGCAACCTCGGGTCTGTCGGCGCAGGCCGTCATCACCTGGGGCACGCCGACGGCCGTCGCGACGCCGGCCGACATCGTCACGACGGGCACTTTCCACGCCGCGGGCAGCGGTTTCAACGCGGACCGCACGGTCGGCGGCGTGACGTTCCAGACCGCACCGACGTTGATCACGTACGGCGGGAACAGGATCGGTTACACCCCCGGTACCTTCTCCTCGGGCACGGCCGCCTACAACGACATCATGAACCGCGGCTATTTCACCGCGGTCGGCGGCAGTGCGAACGTCACGCTCGGCGGGCTCACGATCGGCGACCAGTACCGCGTCCAGGTCTGGATCCCGGCCTGGGATGCCAACTTTGCGACGCGGCTGAGCGGCACGACGTCGGTGGACATGGGCAACACGATCACGTTTCCGACCTACGTGATCGGGACGTTCACCGCCGCGGCGACGTCCGAGTTCTTCAGTTACCAAGGCTACGGCGGCGCCGCCCGCGGCCTGGTCGGCGCGGTGTCGGTCTACAACGTCAGCGCCATTCCCGAACCGTCGGTCTACGCCGCGCTGGCGGGGGCGGCGGTGCTGGCGGCCGCGCTGTGGCGGCGCCGGGGTCTGCGCGGCGTATAGGCGCGGCTTTTCTCAGCCCGGCTGCGTTCAGCGGTCGGGCGCGAATTGCTTCCGGAAGAAACTTCCGGGGCGCCAAGCCGGGGCCGCCGGGGCCTCGGCGACGGTGCGCACGAGGTCGTTGTAGAGGCGGACAAAGGCGCCGGCCGACGCCCAGTCTATGGGCTGGGCGAGATCGTCGGACGGCTTGTGGTAGCGGGTCTTGAGGAACGCGTTCTCTTCCTCGCCGAACAGCACCCCGAGGTAAAGCGCGGGCACGCCGTCGCGGATAAAGGGATATTGGTCGCTGCGCACGAAGAGCGTCTCGTCGGGCAACGGATCCGGGTGGAGCCCGAAGCCGTGGCGCGCGGCCGCTCCCTTCAGCGCGTCGCCGAGCGTCGTGTGTTCGGCGCCCCAGCCGACGACGTCGCGGATCGGACGAAGGAAGAGCGGCATGTCGACGTTGAGGTTGGCGGCGAAACGTTTTGCGCCGGTGGGCGGGCGGCGCGCGAGTTGGTAGGCGCCGAGCAGGCCCTTTTCCTCGCCGGTAAGCGCGGCGAACAGGATCGGCCGGCGCGGGGCCGGCCCGCGCGCGAAGAGCTCGGCGAGCGTGAGCAGAATCGAGGAGCCCATGGCGTTGTCCATGACGCCGTTGTAGATCGTGTCGCCGTCGACCGCGGGACCGATCCCGATGTGGTCGAGGTGCGAGGTAACCACGAGCGGTTCGCCGGCGAGGGCGGGATCGGTGCCGGGCAGGAGGGCGAGGACGTTGGCGGAGGAAGCCTTCTTTACCGTGGCGGCGGCGCCGAGGGTGAAGGTGCCCGGGAGCACGAAGCCGACGCGCTCGCGGGCTTCGGCCTGGGCGACGGTGGTGTCGAAGTTCCGGCCGAGCGCGCTGAAGATCTTCTGCGCGGCGCCTTGGCTCACGCCGGCGGTGGCGCGGAGCTCGGGCAGGCCGCGGTAGATTTTTCCGTCGGCATCGATCAGCCGCATGGCGGGGAAGCGGGAACTGTTGATGCGGAAAGCCCAGGGATAGCGGGCGCCGTCGCGGGGCGTGGTGAGCGAAATGATGCCGACCGCGCCGGTCGTGGCGAGGACCTCGGCCTTGGTGGCGGCGTAATGCGCGCGCGGTTCCGACGGCAGCCACGGCGGCGCGCCGGAAAGGACGATCGCAAAGCGGCCCTTCAGGTCGACGCCGGCGAGATCGTCGTGGTTGAAGTCCGGCGCGCGGATGCCGTAGCCGACGAAGACGGCGGGGGCGGAGAGTTCGATCTCGGTTTCGCCGGGAGCGGGGCTGACGAGGACATCGGCGGGGGCGGCGAGGGCGAGGGCTTCGGTGGGCGCGCCCGGATCGAAACGGAAGCGGCCGCGGTCGAGCGTATGCGTGCTTTCGATGAAGTCGGCGTGCTGCAGGTAAGTGCCGGCGTCGCCGGCCGGCTTGAGCCCGAGGCGCTGGAACTGGGCGGCCGCGTAGAGGGCGGCGACCTGATGGCCGCGCTGGCCGGTGCCGCGGCCTTCGAGGAGATCGTCGCCGAGGAAAGCGACGTGGGCGCGGACGACGCGCGCCAAGGATTGATCCTCGGGACGCGAAGCGATCGGCGCGGCTGGTGCGACCGGTTCGGCGGCGCCGAGAGCTAGGGCGGCGCCGAGAAAAAGGCCGGCGAGGCGGGGTGAGTTCACGGAGGAGGGAGGGGCGCCCGCCCGGGAATTCGGCCGGTGGCCGAGGCGAATGCCGCAGGAACAGCCGTTCGGGTCAAGCGAGGCGGGTCAGGCGTCGAGGGCGGAGTAGTCGACGGCGCCCTTCGCATCGATCGTGATGCGGGAAAGGCTGAGCAGGTTGCCGAGCAGGGCTTCCGGATCCTGCGCGGCGAATTCGGCGCCGAGGTGCGTGCGCAGAAAGGCGACGAGCGCGGCCCGGCGTTTCGGGCGGTTCGCGGCGTTTTTCCGGAGGCCCGCGACGATGCCCAGCAATTGGTCCGAAGGCACGATCGAAGCCGGGGGCGGGCGATTGACCGCGAGGAACGGCAACTGTTCGAACACATCCACGCGGGACACGCGCTTCTTCTGTTCGCGCAGGAGTTTCACGAGCGGATCGAAACCGTGATCCTTGGATACGATGTGGAAATAGCCCTCCGGGTCCGTGGCCAGAGCGTGGCCGAGGTGGTAGGCGAGGGTGAAATCGAGGGCGTTTTTCCCCTGCGCGGTCAGCCGGACGAGCCGCACCTGGCCGGCATGGGCGAACAGGGTCGCGACGAGGTCGGTGCGGAGTTTCGCCTGCTTTTCGCCCACGAAAAGCACGAGCGAGAGCGCGATGTTCGGCGGGAAGACCGGGTTGAGGTCGGGGACGTTCTCGAAGTCGACAAAGACGTGGTTCACGGCGGAGGCGGGTGGGGCGGGGCGTCGGCTTACGGCACTTCGTAGATTTCGACGAGGGCGGAGCCGGTGGCGTTGTTCACGCCGCTGACTTGGGCGGTGTAGCTGCCGGGCGGCAGGCTCGCGAGGAGGACGGCGTCGCGGCTTTCGAGCGCGAGGGCGAAGGCGCCGACGCTGGCGGCGGCGACGGCTACTTGGGCGGCGTTGGAGGCGGCGCCCCAGTTGTCGTTGGCCGATATGGCGGTCGCGTTGCCGCTGGCGTAGAGCTCGAGCTTCGGGTCGTTGAGGGCGCCGGCGACGCCGAAGACGCCGAGGGTCGGGCCGATGGCGCGGATCATGACGGTCTTGGCGCTGGTGCCGCCGATGACGAAGCCGGCGATGAGGATATTGCCGCCGGTGCCGACCTGGGTGCGGGCGGATACGTTGATCAGCCGCGGTGTCGTGGCGGCGAAGGCGGAGGCCGGCGTCGCGTCGTAGAGTTCGGCCAGCACGGTGCCGGCGGCGCCGGGGCCGGAGAACTGCGCCGTGTAGCTGCCGGCGGCGCGGGTGGAGATCACGGCGGCGTCCTTGCTCGCCGCGGAGGCGAGGGCGAAGGCGCCGACCTGCGGCGTGAGGGCGGCGACGGCGGTCTCGCCGGCCCAGTCGTCGTTTTCCTGCAGCAACGTGGGGCCGCTGTAGATCTGGAGTTTCGGGTCGGCAAGAGCGTCGCCCACGCCGAACGCGGCCAACGTGGGCCCGACGCCGCGGACCAGCAACGGTTTGCTTCCGCCGGTGCCGGCGCCGCCGACGGCGAAGCCCATGAAGAGGACGTTGTCGCCCGAACCGGCGGAGGTGCGGACGGCGAGGTTGACGAGGCGAGAGCTCGCGGTCGCGGCGGCGTTGACGCGGAGCACCGTGGCCGTGCTGATCACGGAACCGCCGCCGCCGGAGACCACGACGCGGTAGGAGCCGGCGTCGGCGCCCTGGGCAAAGGGCAGGTTGTAGGTGGCCGAGGTGGCGCCGGGGATGAGATTGTCGTTGAGGTACCACTGGTAGCGGAGCGCGCTGTTGTCGGCGACCGATGCCGTGACGCCGATGCTGGCCGGCCGGCCGGCATCCACCGCGGCCGGGGCCTGCGGTTGCGCGGAGATCACGGGAATGCCCGGCAGGGAAACGGCGCGGGCGAGGCGACGGGGGTTGTGGCCGGACATCGGCCAGGGCGACGCGGCGAGGTTGTTGCCGGTCTCGAAGGCGTAGAGTTTCGCGTCGGACGAAGCCACGTAGAGCCGGCCCGCCGAAAGCAGCGGACTGGCGTAAATCGTCGAGGCGGTGGCGAAAGTGCGGACGCCCCGGCCCGAGGAATCGACGGCGTGGACCAAGCCGTCGTCGCTGCCGACGTAGATGGTGCCGTCGTCCGCGATCACCGGGGTCGTGGAGCGGATGACGTCGCCCGTGGCGTAGTCCCAGCGCTTGGCCCCGGTGGCGCCGTTGAGCGCGTAGAGTTTCTTGTCGTAGCTGCCGAAGTAGACGGTGCCGTCGGTGCCGATCGCGGCGGACCCGGACAGCGGGCTGCCGGTGTCGAAGGTCCAGCGCACGGCGCCGTTCGGCCGGACGGCGAAGAAACGACCGTCGAAGTTGCCGAGGTAAAGGGTGCCGTCGGCGCCGATCGCCGGGGACGCGTAGACCGAGGCCCCGAGGTCCGTGCGCCAGATCCGGCTGCCGTCGGCGGGGTTGACCGCGTAGAGCGCCTCGTCGCCGCCGGAGGCGATGTAGACGGTGCCGTCCGCGCCGATCACCGGCGAGCTGTACGTGTCGCCGGGGACGGGCGCGCGCCATTTCTGGGTCCCGTCCGGATTGAGGGCGTAGAGCTGTCCGTCGTCGGACTTCACGTAGATCGTGCCGTCGGCGGCGATCGCGGGGGCGGCCCAGATGAAATCCCCCGTCTCGAATTCCCATTTTTTGGCGCCGTTGGCGGGATTTATGGCGTAGACCCAGCCGTAGTCGTCGGCGCCGTAGATCGTGCCGTCGCCGCCGACCGCCACCGCGCCGGCGAGGATGTAGCCGTCGATGGCGGAGGAGCGCCACTTGCGGGTGCCGTCGGGGTTCACGGCGTGCACGTAGCCGAGGCTGTCGGGGAAGTAGACGGTGCCGTCGGGCGCCAGCGCGGGCGCCGCGTAGCCCGGGTAGTCGGCGGTGTACTGCCAGGCGGCGTCGGAGACGGTGAGGGTGACGCGGCCGGCGGGGTTGGAGGCGGAGTCGAGCTTGATCGAGTAGGTGACGCCGGCGATGGCGTTGAGGCGGACGAGGCTGTCGAGGAACGGGCCGCTGTCGTCGTCGTAGGCGACTTCCGCGAGGTTGGCGAGGCCGGTGCCGGTGTAGACGGCGACGAGCGGGTCGGTGCCTTCCCCGTAAGCGGAAATCTGATACGCGTGCGAGGCGGGCGCGGTCCATTTGAACCAGAGCGAGCGCTCGCGGCCGAGGACGGTGCCGCGGGCGTTTTTGGGACTGGGTTCGCCGGGCTCGGCGGTGGTGTTGGCGTTGCTGGTGGCGACGGTGACGGCGGGCCCGGACAGGACCCGGGCGGCGGCGTAGAGGTCGTTGGCGGGGACGGAAACCAGATCGAGGACGACGAGGCCTTCGGCGGCGCCTTTGCCGGCGACGGCGATCGCGTAGGCCGTGCCGGGGCGGGCGTCGAAGCCGAGGCGGCTGGCGCCGTTGGCGGAGCCGGGGCCGTCGTCGTTGGCGGCGACGAGCGCGAGTCCGGCGGGGGACGAGGGAGCCGCGCCGGCGGGGAGCGCGTAGACGGCGAGGACGGTGTCGATGCCGCTGCCGGCGGTGTCGAGGGTCACGCGGCCGGCATCGGCCGGCGCGGTCCACGTCCACCAGAGCGAACCGCCGGAGCCGGCGACGCCGTGGTCGGGTTCCCCGGTTTCGCGCGTGGCGAACTGGTTGGAACCGCGGGCGGAGTTGGCGGTGCCGGTGAGCGTGGCGCGGCGGGCGAAAGCGTCGTTGAACGGGCGGGTGTCGGTCGACGCAAGGGCGCGCTGGAGGTTGAGGCGGCCGTTGGTGTGGACGCGGTTTTCGAGGGCGGGGATCGGGTCGACGGACGAGAGCAGCCGGTTGATGAGGGCGCGGTAGTTGTCGCCGGGGAATTTCTGTTTCAACAGCGCGAGGGCGCCGGCGACGTGCGGGGCGGCCATGGAGGTGCCGCTGTTGCTGAGGTACGGAGCGGAAACGGAAATGCCGAGGGAGACGATCGACGAACCGGGCGCGGCGAGTTCGACGAGGCCGGAGCCGTAGGTCGAATAGCTGGCGAGTTTGTCCTGCCTCGTCGTGGAGGCGACGGCGACGATGTTGTCGAGCGGGTAGGCGGCGGGGTACTCCGGGTAGTCGGTGATTTCCTGGCTGTCGTTGCCGGCGGCGGCGACGAAGATGATGCCGGCGTCGCGGGCGCGTTTGATGGCGTCGAACTCGGCTTGGGAGAAACCGAGGGAGCCGTAGCTGCCGTTGATGATGTGGACCTTGTTGGCGATGGCGTAGTCGATGCAGGCCACGCCAGCGGAGACGGCGCCGCCGCGCGGGCCGATGAACTTCAGGGCCATGAGCTGCACTTTCCAGGCGACGCCGGAGATGCCGACGCCGTTGTTGCCGACGGCGCCGATGATACCGGCGACGTGGGTGCCGTGGCCGTCGGCGTCGGAGGGATCGCCGGCGAGCAGGCTGCTCGGGGCAACGGTGGCGTTGAGGCCGTGGATGTCGTCGATGATGGTATTGCCGTCGTCGTCGAGCGCGGGCCGGGCGCCGAACTCGAAGGAGTTGCGCCAGAGGTTCGCGGCGATGTCCTCGTGGATCAGCCGGATGCCGGTGTCCATCACCGCGACGACGACATCGGGCGCCTCGCGCTGGATATCCCACGCGGCGGCGGCGCGGATGTCGGCTCCGGCGGTGCCGCCGGCCTGGCCGGTGTTGGCGAGGGACCACTGGTCTTCGGCGAAGCGGGGGTCGTTGGGCACGGCCCGGATGGTGCGGATGTAGTCGGGTTCGACGTAGTCGTAGAGGCCGGTGGCGCGCAGGCGTTCGATGACGGCCTTCACGTCCTCGGTGCCGTCGGTCTCGAGCGCGCGGATTCCGCCGAGGCGGTCGAACGAGCGGACGAGGCGGAGGCCGGCGGCGGCCTCGGCGCGTTCGACGGCGGAGAGGTTGGCGCGGGGCCGGGCGAGAACGGAGCGTTCGCGGTGGCCGCGGGCGGATTCCTCCGGGGAAATCGGGCGGAATTCCTGGGCGGAGGCCAGGGCCGCGGAGAAGGCGGCGAGGACGAGGGCGGCGTGCAGACGGGTGCGGCAGGGCATGGCGAAGAGAGTGCCGGCGGCGAGGCCGGTGCGGATGCGGAGGGAAACGGACGGGAACGCGGCGATCTTTCGGAAAAATCCGCGCGGCCCGAAATGGGGCTAAGAAACGGGCCCGGGCCCCGGGAAGGGCGGGCCGGCGCGACGCGGACGGCGCGCGGCTGAACGACCCGAGGCAACGGCCGGGACGCGGGCCGGTCAAGAACGCGGACGGCGCTTTGTGTCATCGCGGGCGCGCTTTTGACACCGGCCGGGCCCGCGGGTAGGCCGGAGCATGAGCCAACCGGTTTTTCCCGGCCCGCGCAGCGCGGCCATGATCGAGGAACTGCGGAAGTACGTGATCGCGGACCCGTATCCGTTCTGTGTGGACCTCGCGCGCTGCGAGGGCATGCGCCTGGCGACGGTCGACGGGGAGCGGATCTTCGACTGGGCGGGCTACTACGCGTCGAAATGGATCGGGCACAACCATCCCGGCCTGCTCGAGCCCGACTACCTGCGGCGGCTGGGCTACGCGGCGAACAACAAGCTCGCGAATCCCGATTTCCTCACGCCGGAGTGCCTGGAGTACTACCGCACGCTCGCGGCGGTGGCCCCGCGCTGCATGCGGAACCCGAAACTGGAGATCTACGCCGTGAACTCGGGCGCGGAAGCGGTCGAGAACATGATGAAGTACTTCATCAATCTGCACGACCTTCGGCGGCCCAAGCAGGGTGGCGCGCGGCGTTTCCTCTATTTCGACCAGGCCTTCCACGGGCGCACGGTCTTTGCGCTGAACATCACGGAGCTCTCCCACGATCCGGTGATCACGAAAGATTTCCACGGCCTCGTCCGCGGCAACGTGCAGGTGCCGTTCCCGGCGGTCGATTCCGACGAACCCGCGGCGGAGAACCGCTTCCGGACCGAGGAGGCGCTGCGGCGCGTGGAACGCAGCCTGCAGGAACACCGCGGCGAGATCGTCGCGATCATCACGGAGCCGATCCAAGGTGCCGGCGGGCACCGCGTGGCGGAAAAGGCATTTTTCCAGGGGCTGAGCCGGCTTGCGCACGACTACGGCGTGTTCCTCGGTTTCGACGAAGTGCAGACCGCGGGCGGGCAGACGGGGGATTTCTTCATGGCGGACCAGATGGACCTGCCGTATCCGCCGCAGGCGATCGCTTCGGCCAAGAAGCTTGGCAACGGCGTGCTGTACATGCTCGAGTCGATGGCGGACGAGGGCGTGCTCGATTCGACGTGGGGCGGCAGCCTCGCCGACATGGTGCGTTTTTGCCAGGAATGGCGCATCGTGCAGCGCGAGGGCCTGATCGCGCAGGTGCCGGAGAAGACCGGCCGCCTGGTCGGGCGGCTGCGCGAATTGCAGGCGCGGCACCCGGACAAGCTCCGCAACATCCGCGGCGAAGGGCTCTACCAGGGCTTCAGTCTGGCGACGCCGGCCCTGAAATCGGCGCTGATCGAGCGGGCGTTGCAGGAGGAACGGCTGCTGCTGCTGGGGGCCGGCCGCATCCACGTGCGGCTTCGGCCGAATCTCAGCGTGACAAACGCGGACATCGACGAACTGGCGGCGATCTTGGACCGCTTGCTGGCCACGGCGAAGCTTTGACCCCGGCGCCCCGGTCCCGGATTCTTTGGAAAATAGAAAACCCGCAAATCCTTGCGGATCTGCGGGTTTTAAACTGGCGCACCCGTAGGGAGTCGAACCCCAAACCTTCTGATCCGTAGTCAGATGCTCTATCCAATTGAGCTACGGGTGCGTTGAAGGGGGCGAGAAGAAGCAAGGAATCGCGGGCGAGCGCAAGCGAGAATTTGCACCGCGCGGCCGGATGCGGCCGGCCTTGGGTTGCCCGGCGGGGAATCAGCCGCGGAGCGCGCGGTGGACGAGCTGCAGCAGGGCTTCGGCGGAGTAGGGCTTGGGCAGGAAATGGTTCACGCCGGCCGAGGTCGCGCGGGCGGCGTTCTCGGCGGTCGTGAGACCGCTGACCGCGATGATCGGCACGGCGGGGAGGCGGCGCCGCAGCTCGGCGATCAGGGTCGGTCCGTCCATCCCGGGCATCATCATGTCCGTCACGACGAGGGCGAACCCCCCGGGCTCCGCCCGGACGAGCGCCAATGCTTCCCGGCCGTCGGCGGCCACGCGGGTCCGGTAGCCGAAGGCGTGCAGGGTCTGTTCCGTGATGTGGCGCACGGGCGCTTCGTCGTCGACCACGAGCACCCGTTCGCCGCGGCCGCGGGGGAGGGCGTCGGCGGCGGCGAACGGCGCTACGGGACCGGCTTCGGTTTCGGCCCGCGCGCGCAGGTAGACGCGGAAGGTGCTGCCGCGGCCCGGCGCGCTGTCCACGTGCACGAAGCCGCCGTGGCTGCGGACGATGCCGAGGACGGTCGAGAGCCCGAGCCCGGTGCCCTTGCCGAGTTCCTTCGTGGTGAAGAAGGGCTCGAAGATGCGGTCGATGGTCTCGCGGGCCATGCCCACGCCCGTATCGGAAACCTCGAGACAGAGATGGCGGCCCGGGGGGCTGTCGGGCGGGAGGGTGCCGTCGCCGCCCGCGAGGACGGCGGGCCGGACCGCCACCCCGAGGCGGCCGCCCGCGGGCATCGCGTCGCGGGCGTTGACGCAGAGGTTGAGCAGGACCTGGTTCAGCTGCGTGGGGTCGCCGGTCGTGAGCCAGACCTCGGCCGGCAATTCCGCGGCGAAGACGATGTTCTTGGGAAACGTGTTCTGCACGATCGCCTCGATCTCGCGCACCGTGTGCCGCAGGTCGATGGCCACGCGGGCGCCCTCGACCCCGCGGGCGAAGGACAGGACCTGTTTCACCAGATTCGTGCCGCGCCGCGCGCTGCGCTCGATGTTGGCGATGATCTCGAGGGACTCGGGGGCGGGATCGAACTGCTTGAGCAGGTCCACGCCCATCACGATCGGCAGGAGCAGATTGTTGAGGTCGTGGGCGATGCCGCCGGCGAGCGTGCCGATGCTCTCCATCCGTTGGGCGCGCAGGAACTGTTGCTCGAGGCGTTTGCTTTCCGTGATGTCGGTGTCGAGGGTCAGGATCGAGCGCGGCGCGCCGTCCGTGCGCAGCAGCGTCCAACGGCTGTCGACCGTGAGGCCGCGGCCGCTGCGGGCGACGGTCTGCAATTCGCCGCTCCACACGCCGTCGGCGCGCAGGGCGGCGGCGGCGGCGGCGGAGCGGGCGGGGTCGACCTGGAGGAGCGCGTCGAAGTTGAGACCGACCGCCGCCTCGGCGGGCCAGCCGTACAGCCGCTCGGCGCCCTTGCTCCAGAAGGTGACGCGGTGGTCGAGGTCGCGGACGATGATGGCGTCGCGGGCCTCGTCGATCAGCGCGGCCTGCTCGCGCGTCCGGGCCTCGGCGTGTTCGCGCTCGAGTTCGGCCGCGGCGCGGGCGCCGAAGATCTTGAGCGTCGAGCCGATGAAATCGGCGTCCTCCAGCGGCTGGTTGAACAGCACGAACATCACGCCGAGCGGCCGGCCCGCGTTGTCGGCGAGGCGGGTGCCGACGAATGCTTCCACGCCCGGCACCGGGAGGCCGTCGGCGAGTTCCGGGCGGCGCGAGGCGTCGCGCGCGACGGTCCAGAGCCCGTCGCCGTCGAAGGCCGCGAGGGCGTGCCGGAGGAGGCCGCAGTCGAAGGCCGGCACGCTGCGGCTGCCGAGGACGGCCCAGCCGGCGGCCGGGGCGGGCTGGCCCTGCCGGCCGACGCGCACGAGGAAGCCGGACTGGGCGCCGAGTGCCTCGACCATGCTGGACGTGAGCCGCTCGAGAAATTCCGCCCCGGTGCTCGCGGACACGCCGCGGGCCATGGCCAGCACGGCATCGTGGGTGCGCTGGCGATCGTGGCGCGCGCGGAGGTTGACGAGGCCGAAGGCGAGATTCGAGGCGAGTTCCTGCAGCAGGCGGAGCTCGTCGCCGGGCACGTCGCGCACCTCGCCGAGGTAGAGGCAGAGGACGCCGAAGTTGCGGCCCTGATGGCAGAGGGGCAGGCAGACGATGCCGCGGTAGCCCCGCGCGAGCGCGGGTTCGAGCCAGTAGTCGAATCCGGAATCCGCCGCGGAAAAGTCGGCGAGCACGACGGGGGCACCGCCGCGGATCGCGCGGGCGGCGGGGCCTTGCCGGCCGGTGTCGGACCAAGTCAGCCGGATGTCGCCGAGGTAGCCGCCCTCGTGGCCGGCGTGGGCCTGGGGCGCGATGGTGCGCTCGGCGTCGTCGAGGGCGTAACCGACCCAGGCCATGCGGAAGGCGCCGACCTCGACGGCCGTCCGGCAGATTTCGGCGAGCAGGTCGGCTTCGCGGTCGGCGCGGATCAGGGCCTCGTTGCTGCGGCTCAGCATCTGCAGGGCGCGGTTGGCGCGGGCCGCCTCGCGCTCGGCGGCGACCCGCGTCGTGATGTCGTTGATGAGGACGAGCCGCGCGGCCCGGCCGTCGAGGTCGATGGCGTCGGAGACAATCTCGACCTCGATGATTTCGCCGCTCTTCTTGCGGTGCCGGAAGCGGCGGAACTCTTTACCCACGCCTTTGAACGCGCGAAGGTTTTGTTCGAGTTTTGGCACATCCTCCGGCGGCCGGAGCGCGCGGAGGTCGAGGGCGAGGAACTCGGCCTCGGAGTAGCCGTAGTGCTCGACGGCCGCGGCGTTCACGGCGAGGAAGCGCAGCGACTGGAGCTCGAACACCCACATCGGCATCGGATTGCCCGCGAACAGGAGGCGGTAGCGCTGTTCGCTGGCCTGCAGCGCGGTCTGGGCCAGTCGTTGCGCGCTGACGTCGCGGAAATACACGGCGAGGCCCTGGATCGACGGGAAAGCCCGGACGTCGAACCAGGCCCCGAGCGGCGCGTGGAACATCTCGAACTGGGCCGGCAACTGGTCGCGGGCCGCGCGGAGAAATTCCTTTTCCGCGAGCGTGTTCCGCAGATCAGGGAAGCTGTCCCAGAACGGTTCCTCGAGCAGCCGGTGGCGGGAGACCTTGAACATGCGCTCCGCCTCGCGGTTCAGGTAAGTGATGTACCAGTCGTGGCTGAGGGTGAAGAAGCCGTCGGTGATGCTCTCGACGGTGGCGGTGAGCCGCTCGGCCAGTTCCCGCGTGCGGCGGGCCGCGTCCTTGCGGTCGGAGATGTCCTGCAGCGCGCCCTGGACGCGCAGGCCGCGACCGGAAGCGTCGCGTTCCAATTCGCCGACAACGCGGAGCCAGGAGCCGCGGCCCGCGGCGGTGACGATCTCGAGCTCGAAATCGAACGGCTCCCCGTCCTGCGCGCATTGGCGGATGGCGGGCGCGAGGCGCGTCCGCCAGCCCGGCGGCAATACGTCGGGCGCCGCGGCGGGAGCGGGACTCCGGGCGGGCAGGTCGAACAAGGCGAATATTTCCTCGGACCATTCCGGGTGGCCGTCGGGCAGCTCGACGGACCACGCGCCGTGGCGGCCGAGCCGGCCGGCGAGTCGGGCGAGCCGTTCGCTGCGCCGCAGGGCGGTCTCGGTCCGGGTGCGTTCCTGGAGCGTGGCGCGCAGCTCGGCCTCCGTCTTCACCTGCTCGAGCAGGTGCCGCCGCAATTGCAGCCGGGCGACGACCTGTCGGGCGAGGATCCGGAGGGCCTGCGCCTGGGCCGGTGCCAGCTGCCGCGGTGTGCGGTCCATGACGCACAGCGTGCCCAGGATGTTGCCCGAGGGGTCCACGAGCGGAGCGCCGGCGTAGAAGCGGATACCGTCGGCGGTCACGAGGGAATTGGCGGCAAACCGCGCGTCGGCCGCTGCGTCGCCGACCTCGAGGAGGTCCTGCGACTGCAGGGCGTGCGCGCAGAACGAGACGTCGCGCGGAGTCTCGTCGCGGTCGAAACCGATGCGGGCCTTGAACCACTGGCGTTCGGCGTCCACGAACGAGACGAGCGCGACCGGCAGGCCGCAGATCTGGGCGGCCAGCTGCGCGATCTCGTCGAAGCCCGCCTCGGGCGGTGTATCCAACACCGAATACGACCGCAGCGCCTGCAGGCGTGCTTCTTCGTTCGGCGGCGTCGGGGCGTGCATGTTACTGCGGGCGGCCGCACGGCCGCGAGCCGACGGTGGCCGACGCGGCGGAACTGTCCAGTCTTTCAGCGCCCGCGGCCCGGGTAACCCGGCAGCGTGGCGGCGAGGATGGCGCGGATCGTCCGCCGTTCTTCGGCCGGCAAGTGCGACGCGAGCGGGTCGCCGTCCGCGGCGAGCGCGCGGTCGAGCCGGGCCAACACGGCCGGACGGAAGCTTTCCGGCAGGCCGGCAAAGGGCGCGGAGTAGACGAGGTAGCTGCAGCGGTAGCGGAGCAGACGCGTCGCGCCGTCGAGGTCGCGGAGCGAGCGCCCGGCGGGATCGCGCACCGCGCGCGCGGCGAAATCGGCGGCGTAGGGCGAGGGCCCGAACGTCTCCGGTCCCGGCAGCGGCACTTCGTCGGCGAACAGCAGGTAGCGGACGAGCGGTTCGGCCAGTTCGCCGGCCGCGGCGGGCGTCGCGCCGCCGGCGAAGCCGAGGGCGCGCCAGCGGTACACGGCCTCCATGGTGCGGTTGGCGAAGCCGGCCTGGTGTTCGTGGAGGAGTTGCGCCAGCAGGTCGCTGGTCGGCGCCGGGTAGCGGGCAAGATCGAAGCGGCGGCCGACGGGATTGGGAACCTCGAGGGCGCGGCCGTCCCGGCGCTCGATGATCAGGTCGCCCCAATGGCGGGGCAGGGCGGGACCGGCGCCGGTGACATGGTAGCCGCCGAAGCGGTCGCCGAGGGCGACACCGTGGCCGCTCTCGCCGCGGCGGAACGCTTTTTCGCCGCCACCGGAGGGGCTGGGCACGACCGACTCGATCACGAGGACGGGAAGGTTTCCGAGCGAATACGGCGCGTGGCAGGTGAGGCAGTCGTCCGCGCGGTCGACGGCGGGACGCCGGCCGGACTGCAGGCGCTCGAAGATGTAGAAAATCCCGCCGAGGTCGGGATCGAGCGAGAGCACCTCGATCTGGCCGCCGGGCACAAAGCCCACGTAGGTATCGTCGTTGAAATACAGCGCGCGCGGGTTGCGCGGCGTGATGCGGCCCTTTTGGAGGCTCGTCGCCGACGTGACGAGGATCTGGGACGAAACCGGAATCTCGAGCGCCGCCAGCAGGGAGCGCAGGAACGCGAGTTCGTTGTCCAGGCCGAGGACGATACGGTGTGCCTCCCAGTCCGCCTTGAAGGCGGCGAAGCGATCGCGGTGCGGGGCGGTCGCGTAGCGGTGGCGCGGATCCTCGACGCCGAGCGGTTCGTCCGCGGCGCTCGCGGGGGCGGCCGAGGTCCAGAGGAGCGCGGCGACGGCGGCGCGGCGGAGAATGACGCTTGCTGCGTGCACAAAAAAGCCGGGCGCCGGCGACGGCTGTCGCCCGCGCCCGGCGCGGAGAAGGGAGCTTACTCGGTCTTTTCGCCGGCGGACTTCCAACCCTGGATGCCCTTGGCGTAGTGCTTCACGTTTTTGTAGCCGAGCGCCTTGGCGGCCTTGGCGCCCTCGACGTAGGCCGTGCACATTTCGTTGCCGCAATAGGCGACGATGAGGGCGTTCTTGTCGGCCGGCAGCTTGGCGGCGAGATTCTTGCCGGCGGTGTCGAAATCGATCGCGCCCGGGATGTGGCCGCTCTTGTAGGAGTCGGTGCCGTTGACGTCGATCAACGTGACCTTCTTTTCCTTGATGGCCTTGACGAGCTCATCGTGGCTGATGTCGGGGAATTTCTCCGCGGCGAAGGCGGCGGAGGCGAAGACGAAGGCGAACAGGAGGGCGGCGAGTTTTTTCATGGTCGAAGGGAGTTGTTGGCGAGATTCGCCGGGCGAGGAGCCGCGGCGCGATCCGTGCCGGGCGGCGGGCTCGGTCGGAATCGACCATGCACGCTGGTCGGAGGCGGCGATTTTTCAAACCGCAACTGCGGAGGTCACTTGTTGCCGGCGCGGACGTTGAAGAAAACCAAGCGGAGCCACTCGCCGCGCGTGGCAGCGGCGGCCGGCGCGGACACGCCTGCGGGCAGCAGTTTGGTCCACGCGGCAACGAGTTCCGGGGTCAGCGGCAGATCCAGCTGGGCCAGATGGCCGGGAAACGCGGCGGTGTACTGGCCGACCAGTGCGGCGGGCGCCGGTTGTCCGGCCGGGGCGAGGCCGTGGAAACCGCCGCGCCCGCCCCACCATTGCACGGCCGAGAAGTCCGGCGCGTCCGGCGGGACATCCGCCACGTAAAGCGTCGCGCTGCGGTGCGTGTGCAGCAGGGATTGCAGGGCGGGCACGTCGACCTCCTGCACCGGGCGCGTCGTCTGGAGCGCGAGGTGCGCGGCCCAGCCGGCGGCCTGGCCGAGCGAGGCCCAGATGGGCTCGAGCCGGAGGGCGCCGAAGCCGAAGTGGCTCGCCGAGCAGGCGACGGGGACGAGAAGATTCTCGGTGCGGGACGGCACAATCGTGCCGTAGGCAACCTGGTAGGGACGCACATCGAGGTAGAACTCGCCGTCGTGCTCGCCGTCGAAACGCGTGCCGGTGCGGCCGGTGCCGTGGCAGTTGTGGACATAGTCGCCGATCGCGATGCTGTCCGTGCGGAGGCGGGTGCGGGCGTCGCCCGGCGCCTGGGTCGTATCGGCGGCGGTGAAAACATGCTGGCCGACGAGGCGTCGGGCCTCGCGGACGTAGAGCATGGGCGGCACGCCGCCGGTCTCGAAAAACTCGTCCTTGCACAGGCCCCAACGGCGGGCATCGGCGCGGATGGCCTCGGGGACGGCGGCGTCGTTCTGCAGGAAATACAGCAGGCCGATGTTGTGGTTGTAATGTTCGCGCACGATGCGCGTGCGGGTGGCGGCATCGCCTTCGGGATAGCCGTCGTTGAGGTCTGGCAGCGAGAGCCGGACGGGGCCGCGCGGCGTGTCGTTCACGTCGGCCTTGTCGTTGGGCAGCAGCGGGAGATGGGTGCGGTAAATGCCGTCGGTGCCGGAGGAGAATACCTTCTTCAGCCGGCCCTCGGTGAAGTAGGGGAGGACGCCGACGAATTCCTCGCGGCGGTAGCCGGCGGGGGCGACGGGCATGAGGCGGTTGTCCTCGCGGGTGGTCATGACGAGGCGGAAATTGTAGCCTTGGATCTGGCCGTCGGCGTCGCCGCGGGCGTTGCCGGCGAGCGGTTCGCCGTACTGCGCGCGGGACTCGCGGCCCACGTGGTAGAGCTCACCGGCCGCGGCCATGAGGTCGCCCTCGTAGGTGGCATCGATAAAGATGCGGCCGACCATGCGTTCCTCGGCGCCGGCGTCGGCCTTGAACACGGCGGCGTGGAGCCGGCGGCGGCCGCGGTTGAAGTCGGAGCGCTCGACGCGGACGAGGGAATGGCGGCGCCAGACGCGGATCTTCGGCAACTCCGCTAGCATGGTCTCGAGGACCTCGAGGTTGACGGACGGTTCGCCGTGCGTGCCGCGGAAACAGGCGGCGACCTGGGGCGAGCCGGCGCCGTATTTGCCGACGTAGTACGCCTCTACCCGGCGGGAAAACTCGAGAAAGAAGCCGCTGAGGGCCTCGAAGGAACGGAAGTCGGCGTTCGACAGGCCGTGCGTCAGCATGCCGCCGATGCGGGCGGTCGGCTCGACAAGGTGGACGGAGCGGCCGGCCTTGGCGGCGGCGACGGCGGCGGCGATGCCGCCCGGCGTGGCGCCGTAGACGACGACCTCGGCCGGTTCCGCCGCGCCCAAGCGGAGCCCGAGGCACGCGAGGAGGACGGCAAGCGGACGGAGGAAAGGCATGGGCGGCACAGTGGGAGCGGCGAAGGCGGGAGCAATTCCGGAACGCACGGACGCGCCGGAGTCTTTCCCGTGTGACGGCGAAATTGCCGCGGGGCAAGCGCGGGCCCGCGGCGCGGTGCGTCATGGCGGCGGTTCCGCGGTGGCGTTTTTGCCGGGAGCGGGATTGGCTGGCGGGATGTTTGCCGCCGCCCGCGACGCCCTGACGAGCCGCACGGCCCGATCGTACCTGCAGCCGAAGATCGCGGCGTACGCCGCGATCGAGCGCTTCGGGCTGGATTCGGCCGCG
This sequence comes from Opitutaceae bacterium, assembly GCA_027482185.1. GTDB lineage: Bacteria > Verrucomicrobiota > Verrucomicrobiia > Opitutales > Opitutaceae > ER46. Next base: position 506,678 of record JAIXWF010000013.1, read on the forward strand.
CGCCGGCTCGAACTCGAGGTACGGTTGCTCGGGGAAACGGAACCGTTGGCCGTGACGGTCGAGGGCTACCGGCTCGGCGGAACGGCCGAGGCGCGGACGGTGGAGATCACCGCGGTGACGGCGAGCCGGCCTTGGGTGGCGGCGGCGCTGCGCACGCACGTGCAGGGCCGGACGTTTCCGGTGCCGGCGTGGCTGGCGGCGCTGCTTTAGGGCACGAAAAAACCCGCCGGCGGACCGGCGGGTTTGAAAAATCGGCGGGGCGGTTCAGGCCACGGCTTTCGGGATCTCGGCGTCGAGGTCGACGGCGTGGGGGTGGTTGCGTTTGACGCGGTGCAACTGGTGGCGGCGCTGCAGCATGCGGTCGAGTTTGTCGATGAGCATGGCGACGGCCTTGTGGCACTCGTCGGCTTGGACGGTCGCATTCATATCCGGGCCATGGATGACGATATGGCCCTTGGCCTTGAACTGGGCTCCGACCGCGGCGGCGCGGTCGCATTCCAGTTCCACGCGGATGCGCACGATGCGCTCCTCGTGACGGAACAATCGCTCGGCTTTCTCGCGGACGAACGTCTTGAGCGACGGAGTCAGGTCGAGGTGAATGCCGGATACGATCAGTTCGTGTTTGTTTTGGCTGTTCATGTTTCTGCGTTTGGTTGCGGGTGACGCAGGGTCGGGACGCAGCCCGGCCTTGCGTGAAAGTGCGATGCTGTCTTTGTGCCCGTCGTGCCCTCGCCAAGCGAAGCGCTCCAACCGTTCTCGGCCGTCGTCCTGACGGGCGGATCTTCCGGTATTGGAAAATCGTTCATTGAGCTGATCCGGAAGCTGAAGCCGGACCTCGTCGTTTGCAACCTCTCGCGCCGCGATCCCGGCGAATTTTTTTCCGCGGATGACCGGCGATTTTTGAACCATTTCGCGTGCGATCTGTCCCGGCCGGCGGAATTGGCGGCGGCGGCGGCGGACGTCGCGGCGTTCGTGGAGCGGAAAGTGCCGCCGGGGCCGGTGTTGCTCATCAACAACAGTGGTTTCGGCGCGTTTACCCCGTTTCCTGAGCCGAATCTCGAACGGCAATTGGAAATGGTGGATCTGAACGTGCGCGCCGTGGTGCACCTGACCGGGCTCCTGCTGCCCCTGCTGCGGCGGCGCGGCGGCGCGATCATGAACATCGCCTCCGTCGTCGGGTTCATGCCGACGCCCCAGGCGGCCACCTACGGCGCCACGAAGTCGTTCGTGCTCGATTGGACCGTGGCGCTGAACGACGAGTTGCGCGCCGCCCAGACGGGCGTGCGGGCGATCGCGGTGTGCCCGGGGACGACGGCGACGTCGTTTTTCGACGTGGCCGGCGTTGGCAGGGCAGGACTGAAGGCGGGGATGACGATGACGACGGAGGACGTCGTCACGATCGCGCTCGAGGCGCTGGCGGCGGGCAAGGCGCAGGTGGTGACCGGGTGGAAGAACCGGTTGATGACCTTTGCCGCGACGCTGGTCTCGAAACCGCTGGCGGCGAAGATCGCGGGCGCGGTGCTGCGGCGGATGCGGCCCGCGGGAGGCGCGCAGTGACGGCCGATCCCGTCCCGGCGGCGCAGCCCGACGACGATTTTTCCCTCCGGGCCTGCGCTTGGCCGCGACGGCCGAAAACGCAGGGGCCGGTGCGGATGATTGCCCCGGAGGAAGTCCCGGGCTGGATCGTGCACGAGGACGCGCGGGTGCTGGTGGTGAACAAGCCGGGCGACGTCGTTTGCCATCCTTCGAAGGCCGGACCGTGGTCGAGCTTGGTCGGGGCGCTGCGCGAGTACACGCAGTTGCCGACGGTGCATTTGGTTTTCCGGCTCGACCGGGAAACGAGCGGCGTGGTCGTGCTCGCAAAGGATGCGAAGATGGCGAGCCGCCTGCAGGTCGCGATGATGGAACGGAAAGTCGGGAAAACGTACCGCGCGATCCTGACGGGCGAATTGCCGGGACCGGTGACCGTGAACCAACCGCTGGGCGACGACGTGCACAGTCCGGTGTTTGTGAAATCGGCGGTGGTTGGTCCCGAGGAAAAGGGGCAGCCGGCCGTGACGCACTTTGCGCCGGAAGCAACGGGCGGCGGCTTCACGCTGGCAAAGGTCGTGACCGAGACCGGACGCAAGCACCAGATCCGCGCGCACGCGCAATGGCTCGGGTATCCGTTGGTCGGCGACAAGATCTACGGGCCCGACGCGCGGCTGTACCTCGATTTCATCGACGGCGGTTGGACCGAGGCGCTGGCGGCGAAGCTGCTGCTGCCGCGGCAGGCGCTGCATTGCGCGGAGATCGATCTGCGGCCGGCGGGATTGGAGTTTGTTTTTGCGGCGCCGTTGCCGGCGGATCTGCGGGCGTTTTGCGCGGAACGGGGAATCCGCGGGGCGGAATAGAGTTCTGAGTTTTGGGTTTTGGGCTCTGGGTTTTGCGTTTTGAGTTTGGAGTTTGGGGTTTGGAGTTGGGGCGGATGCAACGCGCCTTTGACAGCGGGGCGCGAATGCGCGGAACTTTCCCTTCCATGTCCCAAGTCCGCGTCCGTTTTGCACCCAGCCCGACCGGGTTCTTCCACATCGGCAGCGCGCGCACCGCGCTGTTCAATTGGCTCTACGCCCGCCACACGGGCGGCACGTTCATTCTGCGCATCGAGGACACGGACAAGGAGCGCAACAGCGAGGCCTTCCTCAATCTGATCTACGACAGCATGGCGTGGCTCGGGCTCAACTGGGACGAAGGTCCGAAGGTGGGCGGCGCGTACGGCCCGTACCGCCAGAGCGAACGCGGCCATATCTACAAAGAGTACGTCGGCAAACTCATGGCCGCGGGCCGGGCCTACGAGAAAGACGGCGCGATCTGGTTCAAGCTGCTCGGCGAGCGGCACGAGGTGTTCGACGAGCACCGCAAGAAGACGGTCACGAAAGTGAAACTGCCGCCCGTCGTGATCGAGGACCAGATCCGCGGCCGCGTGGAGCGGATCGAGGACGAGGATTTCGTGATCGTGCGTTCGGACGGGAATCCCGTTTTCCACCTCGTCAACGTCGTCGACGACATCGCGATGAACGTCACGCACATCATCCGCGGCGAGGACCACCTCTCGAACACGAGCAAACACGTGCATCTGTACGAGGGCTTCGGCGTGAAGCCGCCGGCCTTCGCGCACATCCCGCTTATTCTGAAACAGAACGGCCCGGGCAAGATGTCGAAACGCGACCAAGGCGCGTTGATCGAGGAGTATCAGCGGCGCGGCTACCTGCCCGAGGCGCTGGTCAACTTCCTCTGCCTGCTCGGCTGGAATCCCGGCGACGATCGCGAGAAGATGCCGATCGCGGAGATCATCAAACTCTTCGACTTGCCGGGCGTGAACCAGAGCAACGCACGGTTCGACGACAAGAAGCTCGCGCACATGAACATGGCCTACCTGCTCGAGCAGCCGGCGGACCGGTTCGTGACGTTGGCGCGGGAGTATTTCGCGCGGCAGACGGAAAACGCCGCGGCGCAGGCCGCGCTCGCGGCCGATCCGGCGTACTTCCGCGAGGTCATGCTGCTGAGCCAGCCGAAGATCAAGGGCGTCGAGGAATTGCCGGCGTACACGGCGTATTTCTTTTCCGAAACCTACGCGATCGACGCGAAGGTGAAAGAAAAGGTCATGGCCAAGGGCGACCCGAAGGCGCGGCTGCAGGAACTGGCGGCCGCATTGGCGGCACCGGAGGCGAATTGGACAACCGACGCCGCGATCGAGGAAACGATGAAGGGCCTCGCGACGGCGAAGGGCCTCGGCTTCGGCGACTACCAGGCGGTGACGCGGCTCGCGTTGTCCGGCACCAATGTCGGCCCGAGCATCACGACGATGATCCGCGTGCTGGGCCGCGAGCGGGTGCAGGCGCGCATCGCGCGGTTTTTGGCGTGAGCGCAGGCCGCTCGGCGCGGCGCGCGCTCACGCGGTTGAAAAGGTAAAGTTGAAAGTTGAAAGGTGAAAGTTGAAAGACCGGGCGGCAGTTCTTGGTTCGGCCGCCGTGGGGCCGGCTTTCAACTTGGAACTTTCAACTTGGATCTGCACGCGGTGCGTCCCCGCGCCGCGTGCCGAAGCGTTCAATAGCCGCTCGCTTTGTCGACGACGTGGCGCAGCGGTTCGCCGCGGCCGAAGCGGACGAGGTTGTCCTTGTAGATCTCGAAGTAGCGCGCGCCTTCGCCGTCGGAGCGGCCGGCGATGTGCGGCGTAATGATCACGCGGCCCGTTTTCCAAAGCGGATGGCCCTTGGGCAACGGCTCGGTCTCGGTGACGTCGAGCCCGGCGGCGGCGACCTTGCCGCTTTCCAACGCGGCGACGAGGGCGGCGTTGTCGTAGATCTTGCCGCGGGAGACGGCGATGAAGTGGACGCCCTGCTTCATTTTCGCGAATTGCGCGGCGCCGATCATCTTGTCGGTGGCGGGCGTGTGCGGGGCAGAAATGAAGACGACGTCGGCTTCCGGCAACACGGAGTCGAGGCGGTCGGGCCAGACGGTGCGGTCGAGGAAGGGCGTGTACGGCATGTCCTTGGGATCGACGCCGATGACGGTCATGCCGAAGGCCTTCGCGCGGATCGCGATCTGGGTGCCGATGCCGCCGACGCCGACGACGACGGCGGTTTTGCCGTGGAGCTCAAGCGGGGGGCCGTAGTTGGCAAGGGAGCGCCACGTCTCGGAGTCGCGGTCCTTGACGGCGACGTCGAGACGGCGCGTCAACGCGAGCAGCAGCGCGAGGGCGTGGTCGGCGATCTCGGGGCCCTGCACGATCTTCATGTTCGTGACGGTGACGGGGCTGCCCTTGAGTTCGGGAATCGAGGCGAGGACGGTCTCGACGCCGGCGGAATTGATCTGGAACCACTGCAGTTTTTTCGCGGCGAGAAATTGCTCGCGGGTCAGGCTGCCGACGACGCCCTCGGCGTCGGCGAGTTCGCGGGCGAGTTCCTCGCGTGCGGGGAAGACGAGGTTGACGTTGGGGGCGGCGGCGCGAAGTTCGCGGATTTCGTTTTCACCGAGGCGGCCCTTGGAGGTGAACACTACTTTCTTGGCGGGCAGCGTGGCCTGGGCGAAGACCAGGGCCGGCAGGACGAGACCGGCGAGCAGGAATGAACGGAGGAGAGACTTCATGGTAGGAGAGTGAAGCGGTGGAGGACGAAGAGGCGGAGGAAGGTGAACCACTGATGGGCACTGATGGTCACTGAATGGAGGTGGAATTCAGGCCGGCGGTGTTGCGGTGACGGGCTCGGAGCGGGGTCAATACAGGGGGCGGTTCTTGGTGTCGGGGGCGGCTTTGCCGGCGGCTTCGAGGAAGGGGCGGGCGCCGGCGGCGAGGAAGCCGAGTTCGCTCGAGGCTTGGAAAAACGTGAAGCCGTCGGCGATGTGCTGCTTGATGTCGCCGGCGCCGGCGGTGCGGCCGACGGGGAGGCCGCGTTTCTTCGCGGCGGCGGCGACCTTGGCGATGGCGGCTTTGACTTCGTCGGTCTGGCGGCCGCGGGCGCCGTAGGAGTAGGAGAGGTCGTTGGGGCCGATGAAGACGACGTCGATGCCCTTCGTGTCGAGGATGGCGTCGATGTTTTCCACCGCGCGTTTCTCCTCGATGATGATGATGACGAGGGCGTTTTGGTCGGCGAAATCGGCGTAGCCCTGCGGGGCGGGCCAGCGGAGCGAGGCGAGGCCGGGGCCGGCGCCGCGGCGGCCGAGGGGCGGGTACTTGCAGGCGGCGACGGCCTGCTGCGCGAGTTCGGGCGTGGACGTGAACGGAAAGACGACACCGAGGGCTCCGGTGTCGAGGGCGCGTTTGGCGGTCCAGATCTCGTTCACCGGCACGCGCACGATCGGCACGAGGCCGCTGCCTTGGGTGGCGAGGACCATGGTGCGTACCGTTTCGAGCGTGAGCGGCGAGTGCTCCATCTCGATCCAGACGAAATCGAAACCGGCGCGGCCGGCCTGGAGGACGACGTCGGCACTCGGGATCGTGACCGTCATGCCGACAAGGGGCTTGCCGGCTTGGAGCGCGGTCTTGAGCGGATTGACCCACGGGCCGGGGGCGGCGGGGGCGGGGGCTTGGGCAAACGCCATCGTCGTGGCGGCAAACGCGAACAAAGCAGCGGCGAGGTGACGCGACATGGAGGGGCGGGGTGGCCGCACAGTGCGCCCGGCGGGCGGCGCGGCGCGAGGCGAAACTGGGCGTGCGGCGGCGACGGGCTTGGCCGAGCGTGAGGACAGGACGGACAGGACGGCGGGGACCGGATTAACCGGAGGGTAGGCGGGGCGGCGGAGTGGGACCGGAGCACTCCTTCAATGCGCGCACCTCAACCCAGAACCCAAAACGCAAAACCCAAAACCATTCCGCCCAACTCCGAACTCCGAACTTCAACCCTCTGCGCCCGCCGGCAGCTCGATCCTGAGGACAGGACGGACAGGACGGCGGAGACCGGATTGACAGGAGGGAAGGCGGGGGCGCGGGAGCGCCGGGACGGACGGCGCGGCTGCCGCGTATCTCGACTCAAAACCCAAAGCCCAAAACTCAAAACCGAGTTTCCAAACTCCAAACTTCAACCTACTGCGCCCGACGGCAGCTCGATCTTGAGGACAGGACGGACAGGACGAAGGAGACCGGATTGACAGGAGGGTAGGCGGGATGGGGGAGTGGGACCGGAGCACTCCTTCAATGCGCGCACCTCAACCCAAATCTCAAAACCCAGAACCATTTCGCCCAACTCCGAACTCCAAACCCCGAACTCCGAACTACAATATATATCATATGCGCGCGGTGATCAGGCGCAGGAGGGTCGCGTAGTCGTTGACGGCGGGGAATTGCGGGAACTGCTGTACGACGTTGGCCGGGGCGTGGAAGAGGAAGCCGTGGTCGGCCTGGCCGAGCATCGAGGTGTCGTTGAACGAATCGCCGGCGGCGACGACGTTGAAGTTGAGGCTCTGCAGGGCGGCGACGGCGTGTTTCTTCTGGTCGGGGAGGCGGAGTTGGTAGCCGGCGATCCGGTCGTTTTCGACGACGAGGCGGTGGCAGAACAGCGTCGGCCAGCCCATTTGCCGCATGAACGGCTGGGCGAATTGCTCGAAGGTGTCGGAGAGGATGATGACCTGGGTCCGGCGGCGGAGCTCGGTCAGGAAATCGAGGGCGCCGGGGAGCAGCGGCAGCGCGGCGATCACTTCCTGGATTTTCGGCAGCGTGATGCCGTGGCGGTCCATGATGCCGATGCGGTACTGCATCAGCTTGTCGTAGTCGGGCTCGTCGCGCGTGGTGCGGCGCAGTTCCGGGATCCCCGTGGTTTCGGCGACGGCGATCCAGATTTCCGGCGTGAGCACGCCTTCCATGTCCAACGTGACGATGCTTTGCTTCACAGGGCGCGGATTGAACCAGAGCTTTTCCGCCGGAAGCAAGCGGTGGATGCGGGCGGGAGCATGGCCGCAAAGCAGCGCAAAAGGCGCAAAACCCTGGCAGGCGAAAGCAGGGACCGAACCTTTTGCGATTCTTGCGCTTCCTTGCGGCCAAGCAGCGCTCAGCGGTCAGCGCTTAGCTGTGAGCGGTCGGCCTTCGGCATCGGTGAGGGCGAAGTGAGTCGGGGTACGGCGTCACGCCGCGATCTCTCAACTCTCAACTCTCAACTCTCAACTCTCAACCCTCAACTCCGGGCTCGGCCCGCCGGATTAGTCGAACTGCGCGCGGAAGCGGGCGAACTCGGCCTTCAGTTCGGCCAACTCGGCGCGCAGGGCGGCGGTCTCGGTTTCGAGCTGGGCGAGGCGGTCGGCGGCGGCGGGGGCCGACGTGGCAGCGACGGCGGCGAGCGGGGCCGATGACGCGGCGGTCTCGACGGGGCCGCCGAACAGGTGCGTGTAGCGCGCTTCCTTGGTGCCGGGGGCGCGGGGCAGTTTCGCGACAAGGGGTTGCGGTTGCCGTTCGGCCAAGGCGGCGAGCGCGGCCTCGGTTTCCGGCAGGGTATCGAAACGGAAGATACGCTCGGTGCGGGTGCGGAGTTCGCCGAGGGTTTGCGGGCCGCGCAGGAACAGGACGCAGAGCAGGGCAACCTCGCCGGGCGTGAGCAGGAGGGCGTCGGTCAGCGTGTGTTTGTATTTCGCGACGCGGCTCTCGGCCCCGGCGAACAGCGTCGCGAGCCGGTGCTCGCGCAGGACGCCGATGGCGCGGAGGACGGCGGTCTCGTCGAGGTCCATGACCGGCTCGCGGGCGGTGAGCTGGTTGCAGGCGTTGACGAGGGCGTTGAGCGTGAGCGGATAGTAGTCCGGCGTCGTCAGCTGTTTCTCGACGAGCGCGCCGAGCACGCGCACGGCGACGGGATCGAGCGGCGGGATCGGATCGTCCATGGCGCCGGGAAGGAACGCGGGGCGGAGGGCAACGCGGGGAACGCGTTTACGCCTTCGCCCAGGTGTCCTTGAGGGTGATCGTGCGGTTGAAGACGGGCTTCGCGGCCGAGTGGTCCTTCGCGTCGGGCGTGAAGTAGCCGAGGCGCTCGAACTGGAAACTCTCGCCGACCTGCGCGGAGGCGAGGGAGGCCTCGAGTTTCGCGGTGACGGTTTCGAGCGACTTCGGGTTCACGACTTTGAGGAAATCCTCCTCGGCGGCCGGTTCGGGCACGGTGAAGAGGCGGTCGTAGAGGCGGACCTCGGCGTCGACGCACTGCGTGGCGCTGACCCAGTGGATGGTGCCCTTGACCTTGCGGTCGGCGTTGGGCTGGCCGGTGCGCGTCGTGAGGTCGGCGGTGCAGCGGATCTCGACGAGGGCGCCGGCGGCGTCCTTCACGAGTTCCTCGCACTTGATGATGCAGGCGTACTTCAGGCGCACCTCGCCGCCCGGCTTGAGGCGGAAATACTTCGGCGGCGGGACCTCGGCGAAATCGTCGGCCTCGATGTAGACCTCGCGGGTGAGGGCGAGCGGGCGCGTCGTCGGGTTTTCGTCCTGCGGATTGTTCGTGGCCGTGCAGGCGACGGTCTCGCCGGGGGCGAGGTTGGTCAGCACGAGCTTGATCGGCTTGAGGACGGCGAGGCGGCGCTGGGCGGCGCCGTTGAGGTGGTTGCGGACGCAGTTTTCGAAGACGGCGGCCTCGGTGAGGGAGTCGAACTTGGTGACGCCGACGCCGGTGACGAAATCGCGGAGAGCGGGCGCGGGGATGCCGCGGCGGCGCAGACCGGAGATCGTGGGCATGCGGGGATCGTCCCAACCGGCGACGACCTTGCCGTTCACGAGGGCGAGGAGCTTGCGCTTGGAAACGAGGGTGTAGGCGAGATTGAGTTTCGCGAACTCGTACTGGTGCGGGAGCGGGCGCGGCAGATCGAGGCTGCCGAGGATCCAATCGTAGAGCGGGCGGTGCACCTCGAACTCGAGGGTGCAGACGCTGTGGGTGATGCCCTCGAGGTAATCGCTGAGGCAGTGGGCGAAGTCGTAGAGCGGATAGATGCACCACTTGTCGCCGGCGTGGTGGTGCGGGACGTGGCGGATGCGGTAGAGCAGGGGATCGCGCAGCCAGATGTTGGGCGAAGCCATGTCGATCTTGGCGCGGAGGCTGCGGGCGCCGTTGGGAAATTCGCCCGCGCGCATGCGCGCGAAGAGATCGAGATTCTCGGCGACGGAACGGTCGCGGAACGGGGAATTGCGGCCGGGTTTGTCCGGCGAACCGCGGTAGGCGTCGGTGTCCTCCGGGCTCAGGTCGCACACGTAGGCGAGGCCGCGTTTGATCAGTTCCACGGCATAGCCGTAGAGGGCCTCGAAGTAGTCGCTGGCGAAGAACGGTTCGGCGGCGTCGGACGGCGCAACGGACGCGAGGTAGAAGTCGTTTTTGCCGGCGACGGTCTGGGCGGCGGGATGGGCGCCCTTGGGCTTGTAGCCGAGGCAATGGTCGGCCCAGCCGGCGACGAGCCAGCGGACATCGGCGGCGATGGCCTCGACGTACTCGACGTCTTCCTTGACCGGATTGGTGTCGTCGAAACGCAGGTGACAGCGGCCCTGGTTCTCGCGGGCGAGGCCGAAGTTGAGGCAGATCGATTTCGCGTGGCCGATGTGCAGATAGCCGTTGGGCTCGGGCGGGAAGCGCGTGACGATCTGCGGGTAGCGCTGCGCGGCGACGTCCTGCGCGACGAGGTCGCGGATGAAGTCGGTGGGCGCGGGCGTGGGCGCGGGTGCGTCGGAGCGGGCGGGATTCTCTGCGGACATAGGCGGCGACGTTGGAAAGCGGCGCGGCGCGACGCAACGATTCACTTCGCCGGTGCGCGGGCTTGACGCCCCGGTCCGGGGCACCCTTCATCCCCGCTCTGCTGGATCACGCGGGCGTAGCACAATGGATAGTGTAGCGGTCTCCGAAGCCGTCGATCCGGGTTCGACTCCCGGCGCTCGCACCAGCCTCCGCCCCGCTTAGCGGGGCTTCGACTCGGTGAACCGGCGGGTGATATTCGGGCAACCGCGGCTGGCCGGAGCGGCCGGCGTTGGGTCGGCGACCCGACCCGGGTCCTGGGTTTAGGCGGACTTTTTCTCGGCCTTGTTTTCGCGCCAGGCGCGCCACATTTCCCAGACGATGGGGAGGACGGAGAGGATGATGATCGCGAGGATCACGAGCTTGAAGTTCTTCTGCACGAACGGCTGGTTGCCGAACCAGAAACCGGCGTAGATGAAAAAGTAGATCCAGATGAAGCCGCCGATGATGTTGTAGGCGATGAAGCGGGAGTAGGTCATCGAGCCGACGCCGGCGACGAAGGGCACGAAGGTGCGCACGATGGGCACGAAGCGCGCGAGGATGATGGCGCGGCCGCCGTATTTCTCGAAGAACGCGTGGGCGCGCTCGAGGTGTTTCTTGCGCAGGAAAATCGAGTCGTCGCGCTTGAACACCGCGGGGCCTAGCTTGGCGCCGATCCAGTAATTGAGGGTGTCGCCGATGACCGCGGCGACAAAGAGGAGGCCGGCCATCAGGTGGACGTTGAGGCCGGTCTCGGGCTTGGCGCAGAAGGCGCCGGCGGCGAAGAGCAGGGAATCGCCGGGCAAGAACGGCGTCACGACGAGTCCCGTCTCCGCAAAGATGATCAAGAACAGCACCGCGTAGGTCCACAGGCCGTAGTCGGCGATGATCTCCGCGAGGTGGCGGTCAATGTGGAGGATGAAGTCGATGAGTTTCTTGATCAGATCGATCATGGGACGGGAACGGGAAGACGGAGGGTCGGGAACCGGGCAAAAAAAAGGCAGGCAGCGGATACTGCCTGCCGGAAAAGGACGAAACGGCTCAAACGTCGGGCTTGGTCTTGCGCAGACCCTGGATGCGGTCGCCGACCTTCCACTGGCCGCGCTTCTTGAGCAGGTCGACGCGCTCGAAGCGCTTCAGGACGTTGCGTTTGACGACGAGACCGTTGGAGCCTTGGAGGCTTTTGTGCTGGGACATGGCTTTATAAAAGAGGGCTGCGACTTGTTAAAGGGACAGAGGGCTAGAGTTCGCCTGGGCCCATGACAAGTATTTTTCCGAAACGAGTTCGGCGCGGACGACAATCCATTCCGGCACGGTGTAGGGATGGGTGGCCAGGACCTGTTTTTCCAGGGCGGCGAGGTGGGCGGGAAGGGTCTTGAAGGTCAGGCGGAACTCCGCGGCCGTCTCGATCCGGCCTTCCCAACGGTACACCGACGTGATCGGTCCCTCGATTTGCACGCAGGCGGCGAGGCCGGCGGCGATGGCCGCGCCGGCGAGGCGGTCGGCATCGGCGCTGTCGGTGACGGTGGTCCAGGCGATCAACATGGGAAGGGAGCGAGGGGGCGGCGGACGGATGGGCGGCCGGGAATTCGCCCTTGACGTTCGGGAACCCCGCCGTTGCTTTCAACGGTTTTCACCCAGCCGTTTGCCCGCCATGAGAGACGACTACATCAAAGAAGCGCTGAAATCGATCAACGACCCGAACATCCTGATCAACGTGGTTTCCCGCCGCGTGAAGCAGCTCAAGCGGGGCAATCGCCCGCTGGTCGAGTCGCTGGAGAAACTCTCTCCCGAAGACACCGCGCTCCGCGAAGTCATCGAGGGCAAGATCAGCCACGAGCTCGCCTGATCCGCGCGCGAACCGACGTTTGCCAATTTCGGCGGCTCCGTTCTGCTTGAGGCAGAGCCGGAGCCGCCTTTTTTTGCCTCCGTTTTCCGCACCTTCCCGGCCATGGCCGCCGCCAAAGATTCAAAACGCTTCACCGAGATCCGCAACGCGAAGGCGGGGCGCGACTACTTCGTGGACGAGCGGTTCGAGGCCGGCATCCAGCTGCGCGGCACCGAGGTGAAGTCGATCCGGGCCGGCAAGGCGCAGATCACGGATGCCTTCGGGCGCATCGAGAAGGGCGAGGTCTGGCTCTACAACGCCCACATCGAGCAGTACGCGTTCGGCAACATCCACAACCACGACGCGAAACGGATCCGGAAACTGCTCCTGCACCGCCGCCACATCGAGAAGATCAAGGCCGCGCTCGACGCCGGCGGCAGCCGGGCACTCGTGCCGCTGCGCATGTATTTCAAGGAAGCGTTGGTGAAGGTCGAGGTGGCCCTTTGCACCGGCAAGAAACTGCACGACCGCCGCGAGGACCTGAAAACCAAGGTCGTCGAACGCGAGGTCGACCAGGCGCTCAAGGCCCGGCGCCGCTGAGCGGCCGGCGGCGACGGAAGAACTTCAGGTAGTCGGGGAACCCGACCCCAGGGCGGGCGCCGACGCCCGATCGGGCCAGACCCGCACGATTTCCTCGGCGAGAATCCGCCAGCCGAAGGGTTTCGAAAGGAAGCCCTTCAACCGCCCGAGTCGGCAAAGCGTGTCTTCTTCGGCGGCGAGATTGTGGCCTGTGATCATGACGAAGACGGCCTCCGGCGCGAGTTTCGCGGCCTCGCGGATGAACGCGATACCGTCGATTTGCGGCATGTGGTAGTCGGTGACGATGACCGCGGCGTCGAGCCCGCCCAGGGCCGCGAGGGCCTCCGAAGGCCGGGTGAAGGCGTGGACGGGGCGATCGAGATGATTCGCGAGCATCATCGACATGAGCTCGGTGTAGGGCACTTCGTCGTCGACAAAGACGATCGATTTCACGGCGGCGGGCACGGGTGGGTGGGACGGTGGACCTTGGCCAACGGTTTGCGAAAATGCAATGCGCGAGGCCCGCCTTGCTTCACGGGCGAGACGCGAAAAAGTTGCGGCGATGGTCCACGTTGTCCTTTTCCAGCCGGAGATCGCGCCGAACACCGGCAATGTCGGGCGGATGTGCGCGTTGACGCAGTCGCGGCTGCACCTGATCCATCCGCTCGGCTTCGTGATCAACGACCGCAACCTGCGCCGCGCGGGGATGGATTACTGGAAGTCGCTCGACGTGCACGAGCATGCGGACTGGGCGGCGTTCCGGCGCAGTGCCGCGGCGCCGACGGGCCGGCTCTGGCTGTTCACGACCAAGACGGAGCGCAGCTTCTGGGACGTGCGTTACGCGGACGGCGACGCGTTGGTTTTCGGCAACGAAGGCTCGGGAGCCCCCGATTGGCTGCACGACGAGCTGACCGAAACGCGCGTGAAGATCCCGCATGCGAATCCGGGATTGCGTTCCCTCAACCTGAGCACGGCGGCGGGAATCGCGTGCTACGAAGCGGTGCGGCAACTGACGCACGGGGGCGGTAGGCTGTAAGCGATCAGCTCTCAGCGATCGGCGATCGGCTATGAACAAGGTGGCATGCGGTGCACTCGCCTCGGCACAACTCGGTCGCCGGAGGCGAGGCACTTGAAGCTGACAGCTGACCGCTGATAGCTGACTGCCGCCTGCCGGGCGGCACGGGCCGTCAGATCTCGCCGAAGCGGACGCAGGCCACGGAACGGCCCTCGGCGCCGGCGACCAGGGGCGGGACGGCCGACTTGCATTTGTCGAGGGCGTGCGGGCAACGCGGGTGGAAGGCGCAGCCGGCGGGCGGATTGATCGGCGAAGGCGGGTCGCCCGGGAGCACGATGCGCTGGCGCGTGCGCTCGGTGTCGGGATTCGGCGTCGGGATCGCGCTGACCAAAGCGCGGGTGTACGGGTGCTGCGGCCGCTCGATCACTTCCGTGGCCGGCCCGAGCTCGACGATCTTGCCGAGGTACATCACGGCGACGCGGTCGGAGATGTGCTTCACGACGGAGAGGTCGTGCGCGATGAAGATCAGCGCGAGGTTCATCTCGCGGCAGAGCTTCGAGAGCAAATTGAGGATCTGCGCCTGGATCGAGACGTCGAGGGCGGAGACGGGTTCGTCGGCGACGATGATCTTGGGCTCGAGGGCGAGGGCGCGCGCGATCGCGATGCGCTGGCGCTGGCCGCCGGAAAACTCATGCGGGTACTTCTGCATGAAGCGCGCGGCGAGGCCGACGCGTTCCATCAGTTTGCCGACGCGGGCGGGGATCTCGGCGTCGGGGCAGACGCCGTGGACGCGCAGCGGTTCGGCCAGCGTATCGAAAACCGTGAGACGCGGGTTGAGCGACGCGTAGGGGTCCTGGAACACCATCTGCATGTCGCGGCGCACATCGCGCACCTCCTGGAGCGAGCCGGTGGTGAGGTTGCGGCCCTCGAGCACGACCGTGCCGGCCGTGGTCGGGACGAGCTGCATGATGGTGCGGGCGAGGGTGGACTTGCCGCAGCCGGATTCGCCGACGAGGCCGAGGACTTCGCCGCGGGCGACGGAGAGCGAGACGCCGTCGACGGCTTTCACGGTGCCGACGTGGCGCCGGAAGATCAGCCCTTGGTTGATGGGAAAGTGCGTCTTGACGTCGGTGAGCTGGAGAATCGGGGAGGACATGGACGGGACGCGGTTCAGATTTCGCCGGCCTGGACGCGGAGGCAGGCGTGGGCGTGGCCGGGGGCGGCGGGGGCAAGGCCGACGTTGCCGGTGCGGCAACGGTCCACGGCAAATTCGCACCGCGCGGCGAAGGCGCAGCCCGGAAGCGGTTTCGAGAGATCGGGCGGCAGGCCGCGGATCGTGTACAGTTCCGAGCCCTTGGCCTGGAGCGCCGGGATCGAGCGTTGCAGCGCGCGGGTGTAGGGATGCTTCGGCTGATGGAAGAGCGTGCGCGTGTCGGCGGTCTCGACGATCCGGCCGGCGTACATGACTTGGACGCGGTCGCAGAGCCCGGAAACGACGCCGAGATCGTGGGTGATGAAGATCACGGCCATGCCGATCTCCTGCTGCATCTTTTTGATGAGCTCGAGAATCTGGGCCTGGACGGTGACATCGAGGGCCGTGGTCGGCTCGTCGGCGATGAGCAATTCGGGCTTCGTGATCAACGCCATCGCGATCATGACGCGCTGGCGCATGCCGCCGGAGAATTCGTGCGGGTACAGATTGATGCGGCGGGCGGCGTCGTTGATGCCGACGGCCTCGAGCATGGCGAGGCCGCGGCGGAGGGCGTCGGCCTTGGAGATCTTTTCGTGGATCAGCAGGGGCTCGATGAGCTGGTCGGAAATCCGCAGGTAGGGATTCAGCGACGTCATCGGATCCTGGAAGATCATTGCCACGCGTTTGCCGCGGATCGAACGCGCCTGGGCGGGTGTGCAATGCAGGAGGTCGACGCCGTCGAAGACCGCGGTGCCGCTTTCGATGCGGCCCGGGGGCTGCGGGATCAGCCCCATGATCGAGTAGCAGGTGACCGACTTGCCGGAACCGGATTCGCCGACGATGCCGAGCGTCTCGCCGCGCTCCAGGTCGAAACTCACCCCGTCGACCGCGCGGTAGACGCCGTTGCGGGTATAAAAGTAGGTGCGGAGGTCGGAGACGGAAAGAAGGGGCACGTGGGGAGGTGGCGGTTGGCGGACGCGACGGCGGTTACGAAGTGGCGGACGTCCCGGCGCTTGGCAAGTACGGCAGCAAGTTCGCTGCCACCGCGGCCGGAGCCAGATCGGCGAGGTTGCCGCCGCCGGTGGGCGCGGACCTGGGCGCCTGCAAAATCGTGCAGGGGGCGGCGAAGACGGGCCCGGTCCGCACGGGATTCGTCGGACCGAAGAGGGCGATGAGCGGCACGCCGAGGGCGTTGGCCAAGTGCATGCCGCCGGTGTCGTTGGTCACGAGCACGCGGCAGGCGCGGAGGCGGGCGCAATAGGTCGGGAGGTCGGTCTTGCCGGCGAGATTCTCGACCCGGTCCGCGGGGAAACCGGCGGCGACAGCGTCGGCGATCGGCCGATCGTTGGCGGTGCCGAAGATCTGGAAACGCAGTCCCGGGGTCGACTCGATCAGCGCGCGCCAATGCGCGACGGGCCAGCGTTTCTCCGGCGTGTTTTCCGAACCGGGAATCAGGCCGACGGGAGCGCCGGGGGCGGCCGCCGCCGGATCGGGCGCGGCGAGGGGCGTGCGATCGGGCGGAACGGCGAGGCCGAAGTGGCGGAGGAAATTTTCCCACAGTTCCAATTGGTGGTGGGTGCGCTCGTCGAAATCCGTCGGCACGGTGAACCGATGCGACAGGAGCGGCCGGGATTTGCCCGGGCGCACGAGGCCGAAGCGCTGGCGGCAGCCGGTGAGCCGCGCCTCGAGATCGCCGCGGAACGAATTCGTGAACAGCAACCACACGTCCGGGTATTCGTGGCGCAGCCTGCGGAAAAACGCGAAGTAGCCGGCGCCCTGCGGCGGCAGCGCGACGAGGCGGTCGGCGACGCCCCAGGATTCGAGGAGCGGAAGGAAGGCGGCTTTGCCGACGAGGACGATTTCGGCGTCGGGCCGGCCGGAGCGCAGGGCGCGCAGGAGCGGGAGGGCCATGACGACGTCGCCGAGCCAATTCGGCAGGCGAACCCAAATGCGCGTGCGGCGGGGCGGCGCGGCGAGGCCGCGCGCGGCGAGTTCGGCTGCGAGCAGATCGCGTTTCGCCTCGAGGCGGAAGCGCTTGGCCGGCATGTCCTGATTGCGCCAGCGGTCGTGCGCCCAGAGCCAGGAGGCGCAGAGGTTGTCGTCGCCGGCGAGCAGCGACTCGAGCCAGCGGTTGAGGCCGAGGGTGACGGCGGCGCTGGTGTTGTCGTGGGGGATTTCCGCGACATCGACCTCGACGCGCCAGAACGCGCGGCGGCGGGGGAAGATACCGTACACGCGGGCGGAGAATTTCTCGGCCATCAAGCCGGGCAACTCGGTCGTCGCGCAGACGCGCCCGAACAACGTGGTGAGCGCGCCCTGCAGGCCTGCGTTCTGGTCGAAGAGCACGCCGACGAAGCCGCGGCGGCGGAGGATTTTAAGCGCCTCGGCGAAGCCCTCCTTGCGCGAGAGCAGTTTCATGCCGAAGCGTTCGCGGGCCTCGGTCACGAAGGCGTTGGCGGCCGGATTGTCGAGCGGCCGGAAGATGATGCCGAATTCGGGAAACGGTCCCGGCACGACGAGCGGCTGCGCCGTCTGCGCCTCCCAATAGGCAAGGTGCGGCGAACAAATCAGCGTCGCGGCCGGGTCGCGGTGGTGGCGCGTGTGCGCGGCGACGAGGGCGGGGGAGGCGGCGATGATCGTGCGCCAGCGCGCGGCGTCGAGATATGGGGTGGCGAGCGAAAGGAGTCCGGTCTCGATCAGCCGGCGGCAGCTCTCGCGGCCGGTGGCGCGGTGCCAGGCCGCGGGTCTTTCGGGAAAGGCATGGTGGAGGTTCGACAGCACGAGCCGCCGGCGTCGCGGGAGCGAGTAAAAGATAAAATCGCCGAGCCCGGCGGCGAGGACGCGCAGGAAAATCTCCGGGGTGTGCGCGGCAATCCAGCCGATGGTTTTGAGAACGAAAGTGAGCACGCGCGCGGGATTTGGCTTTGATTTCCGGAGGGAAAGACCTTGGAACGTAACGGACCGCGGGGGAAAGCAGATTCTCGGGAGCGCTTGGCCCCGCCGTCGCCATGACCGAACTGCTCATCATCAAACCCTCGTCGCTCGGCGACATCGTGCACGCCCTGCAGGTCGCGACCTCGCTCAAGGCGCAGGTCCGGCACCTGCGCATCTCGTGGGTCGTGCGGGAGATTTTCGCGCCGATCGTGCGGGCCTGCGAGGCCGTGGACCAGGTGTACGTGTTCGAGCGCAACGCCGGCGCGAAGGGTTTCCTCAAGCTCACGAAGGAACTGCGCAAGCAGACCTTCGACTACGTCTTCGATATGCAGGGCCTGCTGCGCACGGGCCTGATGACGTCCCGCGTGCACGCGGCCAAGAAAGTCGGCCGCGCCGACGCCCGCGAGTTTTCCGGCATGTTCTACAACGAACGCGTCGAGCTGCCGGCCAACGGCAAAAACAGCCACGCGATCGAGATTCTGCTCCAGTTCTGCCGCGTCCTCGGCGCGAAGCCGGAGCTCCAGGGCACGCTGCGTTTCCGCGAGGCCGACAGCCTCAACCTGCGTTTCGCCGACGCCCGCGGCGGCGGGAAGCCGATCGTGATGTTCGTCGACAGCCGCCGCGCCGAAAAGACCTGGGGCGGTTTCAAGCAGCTCACCGAATTGATTCTCCGCGAGGGCAAGCAGCGCAAGGTCGTCTGGGCCGGGAGCAACTACGTGCACGACCGCGGCATGTATCCGCCGGACCAATTCTTCAACGTCACGGGCAACACGAGCCTCGTCTCGCTGCCCGCCCTCGTGAAACGCGCCGATTGGGTCATCGCCAACGACAGCGGCCCCATGCACCTCGCGGCGGCGCTCGGCGTGCGCGTCGTCGGCATCTTCGGTCCGACGGATCCCCAGCTCTTCGGCCCGTATCCGCTCAACGCCCCCGAGCACTGCGTGATCCAGGCTCCCGTGGGCGACCTGAAACTGCTCTCGGCTAAGGACGTGTATTCGAAGTTCCAGCGCGCCCGCGCGCGTTTCGAGAAAGCCCGCTGAGCGCGGGGGAGGCGGCCCGTTCCGGCGGGCCAACTTTGCTATTTATTCCCCCGGGCCGGACCGCCATGGTGGCGGTTTATGCTCGATCCGAAACTCATCCGCGAGAACCCCGGGGCTGTCCGCGCCGCCATCGCCAAGAAGCATCTCGACGTCGATCTCGACGCCGTGCTGGCGATCGACGCCGCCTGGCGGGCGCAACTCCAGGAGGCCGAAGCGCTGCGTGCGACGCAGAAGGCCGCCAACACTGCGATGGCCGCGCTGCCGAAGGGTTCGCCGGAGTTCATCGCCAAGGTCGCGGAGATGAAGGCCGTGTCGGGCCAAGTGAAGGAACGCGAGGCCCAGCTCAAAGAGACCGAGGACAAATTCCGTCAGGCGATGCTCTCGATCCCCAATCTGCCGCACGCCAGCGTGCCGGAGGGCCGCACCCCCGAGCAGAACGTCGTCTACGCAGTGAACGGCGACGTCGACGCCCCGCGCCCCGACGCCAAGCCGCACTGGGAAATCCCCGGCTTCGAGAAACTCTTCGACTTCGCCCGCGGTTCCAAGGTGACGGGCGCGGGTTTCCCGTTCTATGTCGGCGACGGCGCCCGCATCGTGCGCGCGTTGCTTCAGTTCTTTTTGGACGAGGACGTTAAGGCCGGCTACACCGAGGTGAACCCGCCGATCTTCGTCAACGCCGCCAGCGCCACCGCGACGGGCCAGCTGCCCGACAAGGAGGGGCAGATGTACGAGACGACGCCGGACCATCTCTACGCCGTGCCGACGGCCGAGGTGCCGCTGACGAATTTCTTCCGCGACGAGATCGTCGACGAAGCCGCGCTGCCGATCTACCGCTGTGCGTACACGCCGTGCTTCCGCCGCGAGGCGGGCAGCTACGGCAAGGATGTCCGCGGCCTCAACCGCCTGCACCAATTCGACAAGGTCGAGTTGTTGAAGTGGGTGCACCCGGCCTCGAGCTACGACGAACTCGACAAGCTCCGCCTCGATGCCGAGCGCCTGCTGCAGAAGCTCGGTTTGCCTTACCGCGTGCTGCTGATGTGCGGCGGCGATCTCGGTTTTTCGCAGTCGAAAAAGTACGATCTCGAAGTCTGGTCCGCCGGCCAGAAGCGCTGGCTCGAAGTCTCGAGCTGCTCGAACTTCGAAGCGTTCCAGGCGCGCCGCGCGCAGATCCGTTTCCGTTCCAAGGAAACCGGCAAACCGGAACTCGTCCACACGCTGAACGGCTCCGGTCTCGCCGTGCCGCGCGTGCTGGCCGCGCTCCTCGAGAACAACCTCCAGGCCGACGGCCGCGTGAAGATTCCCGCGCCGCTCGTGCCGTACTTCGGCAAGGAATACCTCACGTTCGCCTGAACGTGAACGTTCCCGCGCCCCGCGGTCGGACGCCGCCCCGCTGACCATGCCGTCGCGCCGTCCGCCGCCGTGGCCCGCCGTCGCGGCGCAGCTCGCGGCGGCGTTCCCGCTTGGGTGTCTCGATCCGGCGGTCACGGCCTGGGCCGCGCGGGCGTCGCGGCGCCGGAAATGGACCGTCGGCTTTTCCGGCGGCGCCGATTCGCTCGCGCTGCTGCTGTTGCTGTGGGCGCATTGGCCCGCGCGGCGGCCGGATCTGCGCGTGTTGCATTTCGACCATCGCCTGCGCGGGGCCGCAGCGCGCGCCGATGCCGCGTTTGCGCGGCGGGTGGGGGAGTCGCTCGGGCTCGAGGTCGTCGTTGGCCGCTGGGCCAAGGCGCATGCGGCGGCTTCGGAGGCGGAAGCGCGCGCGGCGCGGCTCGCATTTTTCGCCGTGCACGGCCGCGTGCTGTGGCTCGGGCACCAGCAGGACGACGTCGCCGAGACGCTGCTCATGCGTTTGGCCCGCGGCAGCGGCAGCGCCGGCTTGGCGGCGCCGCGGCCGGTGCAGTGTTGGGCGGACGGCCGCGTGACGCTGCGGCCGCTGCTCGGCCTAAGGAAAAACGAAATCGTCGCGGCGCTTCGGGCCGCCGGCGCGGTCTGGCGCGAGGACGCGACGAACACCGGCGACCGGTTTTTCCGCAACCGTATCCGCCGCGCCGTCGTGCCCGCGTGGCAACGCGCGGCGGGCCGCGACGCCGTCGCCGGCGCCGCGCGCACCCGCCGTTTGCTCGAAGAGGACGACGCGGCGCTGGAGGCTTGGCTCGATGCGCTGGATCCGCTCCGCGGTACGGTGCTGGCGCTGGCGCCGTTGGCCGGCAAGCCGCGCGCGCTGGTGCGCCGTGCGTTGCACCGCTGGCTGCTGCGGCTGCGGCCGGCGACCGCGTTGTCCAGCCAGGCGTTCGAGGACCTGCTCGACTGCGTCTTCGCCGGAAAACCCACGCGCCGCAGTCTCGATGCGAACCGGCTCGCGGTGGTGCGCGGCGGCGAATTGCGCGCGGTGGAAAACCGCAAGATCCGCGGCGGATTCCCTCGGCGCGCCAATTGACTTATCCCCCGGGAACATCCACGTTCCGCCCTCAGTCCCAAACGTAAATGTCCGAACCCGAAAACAAAAAATCCCGTCGTCCCCTCAAGACCCTGCCGCCGGATCGGTTTCAACCGAAGATGCTGATCTTCTGGCTGGCGCTGGTGGCGGCGGTGCTCGCGTTGCTCTATTACACGCCGAGCATGAGCAGCCAACCCGAGGTGCTCCAGATTCAGGAAGTGGTCGAGCGGGCGGAGAACAACAACATCAAGCCCAAGACCGGGATCATCCGGCCCGACGTCGGCGTGGGCCGCGACTGGCACACGATCACGGGCGAGAGCCGCAAGGATGCGACGACGCCGTTCACGCCGTTCCGCGCCGCGGGCCGCGTCACCGACGCGAACATGATGCGCCTGCAGCAATCGAAGCTGTTCTCCGAGCAACCCTCGCAGACTTTGCTCACCACGATCGCCGCGCAGGTCATCCCCTTCGTCATCATCATCGGCCTGCTGTACTTCCTGTTTGTCCGCCAGCTCCGGCAGGCCGGCCGCGGCGCCCTCAGCTTCGGCAAGAGCCGCGCGAAGCTGCTCACCCGCGACCGCGACAAGATCACGTTTTCCGATGTCGCCGGCTGCGACGAGGCCAAGGAAGAAGTCTCCGAGGTCGTCGAGTTCCTCAAGGACCCGAAGAAGTTCACCAAGATGGGCGGCCGCATCCCGAAGGGCATTCTGATGGTCGGCCCCCCGGGCACGGGCAAAACCCTCCTCGCGAAGGCCGTGGCCGGCGAGGCCGACGTGCCGTTCTTCAGCATCTCCGGTTCGGACTTCGTGGAAATGTTTGTCGGCGTCGGCGCGAGCCGCGTCCGCGACATGTTCGAGCAGGGCCGCAAGAGCGCGCCGTGCCTGATCTTCATCGATGAAATCGACGCCGTGGGCCGCCAGCGCGGCGCCGGCCTCGGCGGCGGCAACGACGAGCGCGAACAGACGCTCAACTCGCTGCTCGTCGAGATGGACGGCTTCGACACCACCGAAGGCGTCATCATCATCGCCGCGACGAACCGTCCCGACGTTCTCGACAGCGCGCTGCTGCGCCCGGGCCGGTTCGACCGCCAGATCTACGTCGACCTGCCCGACCTCGTCGGCCGCGAGCAGATCCTCCGCGTGCACGCGAAGAAGGTCAGCCTCGCCGAAAACGTCGACCTTTCCGTCATCGCCCGCGGCACACCCGGATTGTCCGGCGCCGAACTCGCCAATTTGCTCAACGAGGCCGCGCTCCTCGCCGCCCGCCGCAGCAAGAAGAAGGTCGAGATGATCGACGTCGACGACGCCCGCGAGAAGGTCCAGTTCGGCCGCGAACGCCGCCGCCTGATGGACGACGAGGAGAAGAAGCTCACGGCGTATCACGAAGCCGGACACGCCCTGATCCAGGCCGTCCTCGACGACGGCCACATGCCGGTCCACAAGGTCACGATCATCCCGCGCGGCCGCAGCCTGGGCAGCACGATGTTCATCCCGAAGAAGGACATCCTGACCCATGCGAAGAAGCGCATGCTCAGCCAGATCGCCATGGGCCTCGGCGGCCGCATCGCGGAGGAACTCGTCCTCGGCGACATCTCCAGCGGCGCCGCCGGCGACATCAAGCAGATCACCAAGATTGCCCGCCACATGGTGTGCGACTGGGGCATGAGCCCGCTCGGCCCCGTGGCCTTCGGCGACAACCACGACACCGTGTTCCTCGGCCGCGAGATCACGCGGAACGAAAACATCTCCGAGGAAACCGCGCGCAAGATCGACGAGGAGATCCACCGGATCATCGATACCGAGTACCAGCGCGCCACGAAGATCATCTCCGACCACCGCGTCGCCCTCGACAAAATCGCCGAGGCGCTGCTGGAGCACGAGACGATCGACGGCAAACACGTGCTCGAGATCCTGGAGTTCGGCGAAATCCGTTCCCCGATCGTCGTCACGCCGCCGAAGCCCGACAACAAGCCGTCCGGCGGCGCCAAGGCACCCGACAAGGTCGTCGCCCCCGAGCCGCCGCCGCTCGGCCAATCCGCGCCGACGCCGGCCTGAGCCCGGCGATCCCGTTTTTCCAAGGCGGCCCATGGCGGGCCGCCTTTTTTGTGCTTTCGGCAATCAGGGCGTCGCCCGCGGAGCGGTGTTGCGCCGAGTCGGACTCAGGCCGTTGGGCGGGCTTGGCCGGGAGCCGAGGGCGGTATCGAACGGTTCCGCGTTCCCCGTCCGCAACCGGGTCGCCGGTGGGGCGGGGATTGATGTTCCAATCCTCAGCCGGGATCATCCCGTTGAAAGTATCGGATTGAGGGGTGAGAGCTCGATCCGCCGGAGAACGGAAAACGCAGCGGCGTCACGCAGCCTTCGGAACCAAACGTTTCTGCGCTCGGCTCTCAACCCAGCGCGCCCAACTGCATCGGGCCGATCTCAGGCGTGAGCCCGGAAGCGCCGGACGCCAATCGCCAGTCCTACCATCATGAGCCCGGCCAAGGCGGCGGTGCTCCCGGAGTCGGGCACGGACGTGGCGCCGGCGCCGGTCAAGATGCTGGTGCCGGCGGTCGACTCGAAAGCCCAGCCGTAGAGTTTGAGCGTTTCGGTGGCGGACGACGTATCCACTTCGAGATCGAGCCAGCCGTAGTAGGTGTTGAGGAGCAATAATCCGCTCCCGAGACTGAATGTGCCGGTTTGGATCACCGCGCCGGCGTAACCGCGCCGATTGGCAAACTTGCCGTATTCCGTGCCGCCGAAAGACGCCCGGAAAAATCCCGTGGGCGCGCTCGGCAAAGCGCCGCCGATGGAGACGTTCGCCCCGTAGTTCACGGGCGGGTTGTAGATGCCCGAATAAACAAACTGGACCGCTTGCGCATAGTCCGTCGGACCCGGTTCGCCCCGCGCATTGAAGGAAACATTCCCGCCGGCATCCACGTCGAGCAGGAGGTCCGAGATTCCGTTTTGATCGAAATCGATCAGGGCCGATTGCCCGATTCCCACCCGGAGATTCGAAGCGGTGTAGATGATGGCGGCGCGGGCGGAGCCGCAGAGCACCGTCGAAACCAGCAGCAGGGAAAAGCAGCGCGAAAGAGTCTTCCTGTTTGAGAGTTTCGGGGTGCGGTCTTCGCCACGGCCCAGCTTGGGTTTAAAGCAAAACGATGCCGCGCTTTGGGCCAATTGGGCGAAGACCGCCGGCCGCGCGTCCGGAAACCATCGGGCCGGCCGGGCGCAGGCCGGCCGTCGTTTGCCCGGCCGTTTCGGCCGTGAATTGCGTCACCGCCGGCTTGCCTGTGCGTCAGGCGTGGCGCAGCTTCCGAATTCCCCTATGCGTTACCTGTCGTACCTCCGTGCCGCCGTGGCGGCGTTTGTCATTTCCCTCGCGGCCTCCGGCGCCCAGGCCGCCCCGGCCGCCGGCCCTTCGCTCGGGCTCCAGACGTGGACCTGCCGCAACATGGACTTCGACCAAGTCGTGGCCTTCGCGCGCAAGCACGAGATCAAGTACCTCCAGTTTATCTCGAAGCACTTCGACCCGAATGCGCCCAAGGAAGAAACCCTGCGCAAGAAGGCCATCCTCGATCAGCACGGCCTCGTAGCGTACACGTTCGGCGTCGCCGGCACGAGCACCGACAAGGAAAAGAACCGCAAACTCTTCGAGTTCGCGAAGCTCATCGGCGCCAAGGTCATCATCGTCGAGCCGAAGAACATGGCCGAGTGGGACAACCTCGAGGCTCTGGTGAAAGAATACGATATCCGCCTCGCCATCCACAACCACGGCAAGGGCACCGTCTACGGCGATCCCGCCACCGTGAAGAAGATCCTAGCCGAACGCGATCCGCGCATCGGCGTGTGCCTCGACGTCGGCTGGATCACGGCCGCCGGTTTCGACGCCGCCGAGACTTTCCGCAGCTACGGCGCGAACCGCGTCTTCGACATGCACTTCAAGGACAAGGTCACCGAGACCGCGGCCGACGGCAAAATCGTCGCGACCGACACCGAGATCGGCAAGGGCAAGGCCAACTACGCCGGCCTCTTTGCCGAGATCAAGAAGTCGGGCTGGTCCGGCGTGCTCGCCATCGAGACCGACAGCAAGGCCTTCGCCGAGGACCCGAACCGCCTCGTCGCCGAAGCCAAGACCTTCTTCGCCGCACAGACGGCGAAGAAGTAACTCCGTCCCTTGCACCGGCGCCGCGGCGCCGGTGTTTTTCTTTTCCCTGCCGCCGCCGGCGGCAGTCACGAACTTCAACGCCCCATGAAACTCCGTCTTCTCGCCCTCTGCCTCGCGGCTGCTTCCGCCGCGTCCGCCGCCGCCCCGAAAGGGCCGCCCAATATCGTCTTCATCTTCTCGGACGACCACGCCTACCAGGCCATCAGCGCCTACGGCGACGAGCGCCGGCTCCTCGCCACGCCCAACATCGACCGCATCGCCAAGGGCGGTGTGCGCTTCGACCGTTGCCTCGTCACCAATTCGATCTGCGGTCCCTCCCGCGCGACGATCCTGACCGGAAAGTACAACCACCTGAACGGCTTCGTGAACAACGCGAACGTCGTGTTCGACGGTTCGCAGACGACGTTTCCGAAACTCCTGCAAAAGTCGGGCTACCAGACGGCCATCGTCGGCAAGTGGCACCTCGGCTCCGATCCGACCGGCTTCGATTTCTGGCAGGTCCTCCCGGGCCAGGGCGTCTACTACAACCCGCCGATGATCCGGCAGGGCGAACGTATCCAAGTTAAGGGATACGTCACGGACATCATCACCGACACGTCGCTCGATTGGCTGAAGAACCGCGACAAATCGAAGCCGTTTCTCCTCATGTGCCAGCACAAGGCCCCGCACCGCGAATGGGCCCCGGCCCTGCGGCACCTCGGCGGCGACGGCGACCGCGTCTATGCCGAACCGCCGACGCTGTTCGACGACTATGCCAACCGCGGCATCGCGACGCGCGATCAGGACATGACGATCGAGAAAACGATGACGCCGAAGGACGTGAAGTTCGAGGCGCCGCCCCAGCTCGATCCCGAGCAGCGCAAGGTCTGGGATGCCTACTATGAACCCCGCAACGCGAAGTTCCGCGCCGCCAATCCGCAGGGCAAAGACTTGGTCCGCTGGCGCTACCAGCGCTACATGCACGATTACCTGATGACCGTCCGCGCCGTCGACGAGAGCGTCGGCCGCGTGCTCGACTACCTCGAGCAGGAGGGCCTCGCGGACAACACCATCGTCGTCTATTCGAGCGACCAGGGCTTCTTTCTCGGCGAGCACGGTTGGTTCGACAAACGCTGGATCTACGAGGAATCGCTCCGCATGCCCTTGCTCGTGCGTTGGCCCGGCGTGACCAAGCCCGGCACGACGACCGCGGATCTCGTTTCCAACGTCGACTTCGCGCAGACCTTTCTCGACGCCGCCGGCGCCCAGGCGCCCGCCGACATGCAGGGCCGCAGTCTCGTGCCGATCCTCCGCGGCCAACGGCCGGCGGATTGGCGCTCCGCCTTCTACTACCAGTATTTCGAATACCCGGCGCCGCACCGCGTGCGGCCGCACTACGGTGTCGTCACCGACCGCTACAAACTCGTGCGTTTCTACGGCACGGGTGAGGACTATTGGGAATTGTACGACCGCCAGCAGGACCCCCAGGAAATGCGCAGCGTCTACGGCCAGCCTGCCTACGCCGAGGCCACCCGCCAGCTCGAGGCCGAGCTGACGCGGCTGCGGAAAGAATTGAAGGTCCCGGAGGAAATCCCCCCGCATTGGTTCGGCGGCCGCAACCCCAACGCAAAGGGACCCGACAACGCCAAGAATCCGGGCAAGGCGAAGGCCAAGGCCAACCCGAACGCCGCCCCCAAGGCGCCCTGATCCGCGCGCCTTCCCGGCGGGGCCGATCACCCTAAGATTCCGTTTCCTTCGACCGTCTCCTTCCCATGCGTTTCTCCCTTCGCCGCGTCGCCGTCGTCCTGTTTTCGTTCGGCCTCGCCGGCGCCGTGCCCGCGGCGGCGGCGCCGGCCGCTCCGGCCCCGGGGCCCGCGGTGGCCGATCCGATGCTGGCGAAACTGTTTCCCTCCATCGTCCGCATCGAGGTGATCCGCCTGCGGCCGAGCGACGGGCGCCTGACGAAGCAATGGACCGCGGGCAGCGGCGTGATCATTTCCGCCGCCGGGCACGTGCTGACCAATTGCCACGTGACCGAGGACGGCGACTACTTCCGGTGCTATCTCTTCGACGGCACGCACCTCGACGCGAAGCGCATCGGCGAGGACGCGCTCACCGATCTCGCCGTGCTGCAACTCGACCTCGGCCAACGGGCCAAGGGCGCGCCGCCGCTCGTCGTCACGGCGTTCGGCGATTCGGACAAACTGACGGCGGGCGAGGTGGTGTTCGCGCTCGGCAGTCCGGGCTTCGTGGCGCAGTCGGTGACCCGCGGCGTGGTCGCAAATCCCTCGATGGTGTTGCCGGAACAAAGCGCCGGCCGCTTCCTGCTGCGCGGCGAGAACGTCGGCGCTCTCGTGCGTTGGATTCTGCACGACGCCCAGATCTTCGGCGGCAACAGCGGCGGCCCGCTGGTGAATTCCAAGGGCGAGATCATCGGCATCAACGAAATCGGCGTCTTCAATCTGGGCGGGGCCATCCCGGGCAACCTCGCCCGCAGCGTGGCCGAAAGCATCATCCGCGACGGCCGCGTCATCCGCGGTTGGTCCGGCGTCACCGTGCAACCGCGCCTCGAGGCCGACGGCGGCGGCGCGGGCGTGATCGCCGGCGATGTCGCCAAGGGTTCGCCGGCGGAGACCGCGGGCCTGCGGCCGGGCGACCTGATTTTCGCCGTCGGCGGCACGGCCGTCGAGAGCGCCGAGGAAAAAGCGGTCGCGCACTTCAACCGCCTCGAGGCCGGCCATGCGCCCGGGACCGAGGTCGCGTTCGAGGTGATCCGGGCCGGTGCCCGCCAAACGTTGAAGGTGAAGCTGACGCCGCGCGAACCGGCGCAGGCCGACGACGTCGAAATCGGCGGCTGGGGCGCCGTCGTGCGCAACCTGACGCCGCGCGTGGCCCGCGACGAACGCCTGCCCGATTTGCAAGGTGTCTGGATCGAGAACATCCGGCCCTCCGGCCCGAGCGGCCAGGCCGAGCCGGTGCTGCGGCGCGAGGACGTGCTGCTGTCCGTCGACGGCCAGAAAGTGGCGAATGTCGCCGAGCTCCGCGCGTTGACCGAGCGCCTGCTCAAGGACGCCCCGAAGGGCGTGCGGCCGGTGCTCGCCAGCGTGCGGCGCGACGGCGCCGTCATCAGTTCCGCGGTCGAACTCCGCGCCGTCGACAGCCGCAACACCACGCCGCAGGTCCGCAAGGCCTGGCTTGGCGCGTCGTCGCAGCCGTTGACGCCGAAGCTGGCGGCGCGGCTCGGGCTGAAGGCCGAGGGCGGAGCGCGGCTCACGCGGATTTATCCCGGTACGAAGGCCGAGGCGGCCGGGTTGCAGGTCGGCGACGTCATCTTGGCCCTCGACGGCACGGAAGTCGCGGCGCGCCGCGCCGAGGACACGGACGTGCTCGCGCGGCAGATCCGGCAGTACAAGAATGGCGCGACGGTCGCGTTCTCCCTCTGGCGCGAGGGCAACAAACTCGAGGTCCCCGTGGTGCTCGAAGAGCAACCCGTGCCGGCGGCGGAATTGCCCTGGCACAACGATTACCAATTGGAATTTTCGGTCCGCGAAATCGCGTTCGACGACCGGGTGCGGCTGCAGTTGCCCACCACGGCAGCGGGCGTGCTGGTGGAAAGTTCCGCGCCGGCCGGCTGGGCTTCGCTCGCGGGCCTGCGGGCGGACGACCTCATCGAAACCGCCGACGGCGTCGCGGTGCAGGCGCTCGCGGATCTGAAGCGTTCCCGCGACGCGGCGGCGACGGCGGGCAAGGATTGGTGGGTGCTGCTCGTGCGGCGCCGCGGCCAGACCCTTTTCGTGGAGATCAATCTCAAGCCGACCCGACCCAAATCATGAGCCTCAGACTTTCGCCCGCCTTCCTTGCCGCCGCTTGCTTCGCCGCCGGCCTGCCCGTCCATGCCGCCGCGGCGACGCCGGCGGAGGCCGGCCGGGGCTTGGTCAAGCGCCATGCCGACGCCGTCGTCGGGATCGAATTGGTCGTCACCCTTCGCATCAAGATGGGCGACCGCGAAATGCCGCCGCGCGAACAGCGCATCGAAGTGAACGGCACGGTGATTTCGGCGGGCGGGTTGACCGTGACGTCGCTGGCCGACGTCGACCCGCAGGCGACGCTCGAAGCCATGCGCGCGGGAGCCGGCGGCGGCCGCGGGGCCGAGATTGTCGGTTCCGATTTCAAGGAAGTGAAACTGCGCCTGGCCGACGGCAAGGAAGTGGCGGCGCGGTTCGTCCTGAAGGACGCGGATCTCGATTTGGCCTTCATGGCCCCGGCGACCGAGGAAGCGGGGAAGGTGTACCCGTTCGTCAATTTGGCCGAGACGGCCGAGGCCGGCGTGCTGGATGAATTCTACTATGTCGCGCGGGCGCCGAAGACGCTGCAACGCGTGCCGCTCGTGCGCCGCACGGAAGTGGTCGGGGTGGTGGAGAAACCGCGGCGGTTTTACCTGATGACGGACCAATCGCCGGGCACGCCGTTGTTCCGGGCGGACGGCAAGGTACTCGGCGTTACGGTGCAGCATTTCGCCGCCGGCCGGCGCACGGGGCTCGTTGTGTTGCCTGCGGCGGACATCGCGGAGATGGCGAAGCAGGCCGCGACCGCGCAGGCCGCGGCGGTGGCCGAAGGTGCCGCGAAGCCTTGAGCCGGTCAGCCTACGGCAGTTGAAAGCTGAAAGGTGAAGGTTAAGGGAGCGATCCGGCGGATCGGGAAAACCGATCGATTTTTGCGCTCAACCTTCGGCAAACGTACCCGGCGGTGTGGGAGTCGCCGGGGAGATTCCGAAACGCACTGTGGCGGCGAGCGCGGGCCGGTAGCTGCGAGCGCCAGCGAGCGGTTGGGCCTCGAGCAAATAGCCGCTCGCGGGCGCTCGCAGCTAAGGCCGCTCAGCGGGTTTGCCGAGCGGGCGCCGGTTCGGCGCCGGCGAGTTTGGCTTCGAGGATGGTCTTGAAGCGGCGCAGATCGAGGGGCTTGGAAAGGTGGTCGTCCATCCCGGCCGCGAGGCAGCGTTCGCGCGTGCCGGAGGCCACCATCGCGGTGAGCGCGATGATCGGGACGCGGCGGCCGCCGGTTTCGTTCTGGCGGATCAGCGTCGCGGCGGTGAAACCGTCGATTCCCGGCATTTGCAGGTCCATCAGGATCGCATCGAACGGACGGGACGCGGCGAGGTGGATGGCGGTGGCGCCGCCTTCGGCGATCTCGGTCTCGAAGCCGTTGCGCCGCAGGAAAACGTCGAGGAGGAAGCGGTTGGTTTCCTGGTCGTCGACGATGAGGATCCGCGGGCGCTGGGCGGCGGGCGCGGCCGGCGCTTCGGCGGCCGTCTCGGCGGGCAGGGCCACGGTCGGCAAGGGCAGGGAAAAAGCGAACTCCGAGCCTTGGCCCGGCGTGCTGTTCACGGAAATTTCTCCACCCATAAGTCGAACGAGGCGTTGGCAGATCGCGAGGCCGAGACCGGTCCCGCCGTAGCGGCGGGTGGTCGACGAATCGGCCTGCATGAACATCTGGAAAAGGTTGGGCAGCTTCTCGGGCGCGATGCCGATGCCCGTGTCCCGCACGGCGACGGCCAGCCGGCCGCGCGAGGCGCCGCCGTCGGCAAAATCCCAGCCCAGGCTCACGGTGACGGCGCCGGCGGGCGTGAACTTGAGGGCGTTGTCGACGAGATTGACGAGGATCTGGCGGAAACGGAGGGCGTCGCCGGCGACGAGCAGCGGCCCGGCGATCTGCGCGGAGAGGCGGAGCTCGAGGTTCTGTTCCTGGGCGCGGGCGCCGAGCAGGCGAAGGACCTCGGTGGCGGTCTCGACCGGCGAGAACGGCAGCTTTTCCAGCTGCAGGCGGCCTTCCTCGATTTTGCCGAGATCGAGCAGGTCGTTGATCAGCGAGGTGAGGCGGCGGCCTTCCGTCGCGATGGTGCCGACGTAGCTGCGCTGGTTTTCGTCGAGGCGCGTGCCGGCGAGGAGATTGGCGAAACCCATGACGGCGTTGAGCGGCGTGCGGATTTCGTGGCTGGCGACGGCGAGGAAGTCGCTCTTGGCCCGGCTGGCGCGGTCGGCCTCGGCCTTGGCCGCCTGCAGCGCGCGTTCGGCCTCGGCGTGGGCGCGGATCTCGGCGCGGAGCAGGGCGAGGCGGACGGTGGAGACGAGCAGGGCGCCCGCGAGCAGCGCGAAGGCGCCGAGCACGAGCCCGCGGGCGAACACCAGGCGGTCGGCGCCGGCCTGGGCCGGATAACCGAGCGGGACGGCCGTCCACTCCGCGAGCAGGGCGCCGGCGAGCACGACCGCGAGGAGAGTCAGGCAAGCCGAGCGCGAGGGGCAGGTGAGCACGCCCCGTTGCCGCAGGTAGCGCCGGCCGAGGAAGCAGGCGCCCGCGGCCGCCACGCCGAGCGCCAGGGCATCGAGGCGCCACTGGGCGATCAGCGGGTACAGGTGGAGGGAAAGCGGCATCGGCGGCGTTACCCCGGGAGGCTGGGCGCACCGGGGCCGCGGCCGCAAAATGAGGATTTACTTATCCCTTACGTACGGGCCGCGGCGGGGCCGGTAAGTGATCCTACGGAGCGCGGTATCCGCCGGGCGGTGACGCCGCCGGCGGCCGCGTTCACTGCGCCTGCTTGGCGACTTTGCGCACCGCCGGCGCCTGGCCGACGGGCAGGGCGAGCAGATCGTAGTCCTCGCAGCCGGTGATTTTCACGTCGGCGAAATCGCCGACGGGGACGGTGATGGGCACGTACACGCGGCCGTCGATGTCGGGCGCGTCGCCCTCGGCGCGGGCGACGCCGGGTTCCTCGACGAGCACGCGGAGTTTTTGGCCGACGGCGCGGCCGCTGACCTCGGCGGCGATCTCGCGCTGGAGCTTCATCACGCGGTGCCAGCGGGCTTCCTTGAGCTTGGGCGGCAGCTGCTCGGCCATCTTGGCGGCGCGGGTGCCTTCCTCCTGCGAATAGCGGAACACGCCGAGGCGCTCGAACTTCGTTTCCTTGATGAACTCGCAGAGCTCGTCGACATCGGCCTCGGTCTCTCCGGGGAAGCCGACGATGAACGTCGTGCGCACGGTGATGCCGGGGATGCCGGCGCGGATGCGGCGGATGAGATCGCGGATGTAGGCGGAGGAGGTTTCGCGCTGCATCAGGCCAAGCATGTGGTCGCTGATGTGCTGGAGCGGAATGTCGATGTAGCGGGCGACCTTCGGGCACTCCGCGATCGTGCGGATGAGTTCGTCGCTCCAGTGGGCCGGATGCGTGTAGAGCAGGCGGATCCAGAAATCGCCCTCGATGGCGTTGAGCTCGCGGAGCAGGGTGGTGAGGGCGGTGCCGCGGGACGAATCGACGGGCGTGCGCGGGCTCGGGCGCTCGTCCCAGGTGTCCATGCCGAAGAACGTCGTGTCCTGGGAGATCAGGTTGATCTCCTTGACGCCTTCCTTGACCAGCTGGCGCGCCTCGGCGACGACGCTCGCGACGGTGCGGCTGCGGTGCCGGCCGCGGATCTGCGGGATGATGCAGAACGTGCAGGGGTGGTTGCAGCCCTCGGCGATCTTGATGTACGCGAAATGTTTCGGCGTAAGCCGGAAACGCGGCGTGTCGTAGTCCGGGATGTAGGTCGAGCGGCCCTCGATGAACACGGGCGGCGCGTCGTCCTTGCCGCGGTCCTTGGCGAAGATCTCGTTGATGATCGGGGCGACCTTCGTGACCTGGTCGAGGCCGATGAAGGCGTCGACTTCGTCGTGCAGCTCCGTCTTCAGGTCCTTGGAAAACCGCTGCGACATGCAGCCGGCGACGATCAGCTTCTGGTTCTTCCGGCGCTTGGTCATCCCGCGCTCGCGGTGCACCTCGAGGATGTGGCCGATGGATTCCTCCTTGGAAGAATCGATGAAGGAGCAGGTGTTGACGATGACGACGTCGGCTTTTTCCGCCTCCGGGATCACCGCCATGCCGGCCTGGTGCAGGTGGCCGACCATGATTTCGGAATCGACGAGGTTCTTGGCGCAGCCGAGGGAGATGAGACTGACTTTGATCATGCGGAAAGGGCCGGCGGGAGCGGGGCGGACAAATGAAAACGGCCCCGAATGGACGGGGCCGCGGACTCGGTCGAAGGTTCGGGCGCGGACGCTTACTTCTTCTTCGCGGTCGCCTTGGCCTTCTCCTTCTTGCGCTTGAGATAGGCGGCCCGGCGTTTGCGTTTGATGTGCTTGTTGAGTTGTTGACCCATATGGTTTGGAAGTGAGAACGGCCGATGTTTCAGAGGGCCGGTGACGAGTCAAGACGCCCGATGGGGCGCGGCCGCCGGGATTTCGGGTGGACAACGGCCGGGGGCGCGGCACTTGTCCGGTCCCGAGCGTTGCTTGCCGCGTGAGTTCCCCGACCCCAGAGCCGTTGGTTTTCGGCGACCAGTCCCGCTGGTTCGCCGAGGAAGTGCTGCCCCACGAGCAGCCGCTGCGCTCGTACCTGCGGCAATCGCTGCCGTCGCTGGCGGACGTCGACGACCTCGTGCAGGACTGTTTCGCGCGGATGATGCGGGCCCGGCATGCCGGGACGATCCGTTCGCCGAAACCCCTCCTTTTCGCGATCGCGCGCAACGCCGTGCGCGATTTCATCCACCGGAAAGGCCGCGCCGAACTGGTGCCGATCACGGAAAACGAGGTTTTCGCCGTCTTGGAGGAGGGGAGCGACGTGGTGGAGTCGATTTGCCGCCGGCAGGAGCTGGCGTTGCTGACCGAAGCCATCCACGCGCTGCCCGAACGCTGCCGTGAAGTCCTGCTCCTCCGCAAAATCAAGGGTCTGCCCCAAAAGGAGATCGCGGCGCTGCTCGGCATCGCCGAGCACACGGTCGAATCGCTGGCGGCCAAGGGCACGCGGCGTTGCGCCGACTACCTCCGCGCCAAGGGCCTCGGCCCGGTGGACTGAAACGCATGGCCGCTGATCCCGAATTTTCGCCGGGCGACTCCGTCCCGGATGCCGCCGCCGCCGATCCGGTGGCGCAGGCCGCGGCCCGCTGGGTTTCGCGGCAGGACCGCGGGCTTTCCGCCGCCGAGCGGGCCGAGTTGGCCGCGTGGCAGGCGGCGGATCCGCGCCACGCCGCCGAATGGCAGCGCCAGTTGCGGACCTGGCGCGGGCTCGACCGCGTGGGCGCCGACGCCGGACTCGCGGCGATGGCCGACGAATTTCTCCTTCGCGCCCGCGCCCGGCGCGCCCGGGCCCGCTGGCAACGCGCCGCGGCGTGGAGCGGCAGCCTGGCGGCCGCGTTGGTGCTCGGCTGGGCGGCGTGGACGCAGTTCGGGTCGGCGGCCGCGCCGGATCGGTCGCGCTCCGATTACGCGGTGCTGGCGAGCACGCTCCGCCGCGAGACGTTGCCCGACGGCTCCGTCGCCGAGCTCAACGGTGCCAGCCGAATCGAGGTCGTGTTCACCGCCGCGGAACGCCGCGTCGTCCTGCTCGAGGGCGAGGCCCACTTCGTCGTCGCGAAGAACCCCGCCCGGCCCTTTTACGTCACCGCCGGCCCCGTCACCGTCCGCGCCGTCGGCACCGCCTTCAATGTCCGCCTGGCGGCCGAGAGCATCGAGGTCCTCGTGACCGAGGGCAAAGTCCGGTTGGAACAGGAAACGCCGCCGCCGGCGACCGCCGCCGTGGCTTCTCCGTCCCCGTTGCCGACCGTGCCGCCCGAAGCGCCCGCCCTCGTCGAAGGCCAGCGCGCCGTCATTGCCCGCACGGGCGCAACGACCGCCCCGGCCGAAATCGGCGCGGTCGGCAAAGCCGAGATCGAGGCCGCGCTCGGTTGGCAGACGACGCGGCTCGTGTTCAACAACACCCCGCTCGACGAGGTGATCGCCGGTTTCAACCGCTACCACCCGCACCGCCTCGCGCTCGGCGACCCGCGCCTGCGGGAACGCACCCTCACCGGAGTTTTCCGCGCCGACAATCTCGACGGCTTCGTCCGCCTGCTGCGCGTCTCGGTCGATGTCCGCGCCGAGCCGCGCGGGCCGGGCGAGACCGTGCTGTGGCCCCTGCGCTGAGCCGAACTCATGCAGTTGAGAGGGCTTGGCTGAGAGTTGAGAGCAAAACCGTTCGCTTCTTCAGGTTGCCGGCGTCGGTGCGGTTTCCGAAGGCTCGGCGGATCGATCTCTCAACCCTCAACGTCCAACCCTCAACCGCATAGGCCCGGCTGACCGCGGCGGCCGGCGGGGATATTTTTTCGGATTTCGTAACGGAAACCGCCGCCGGCCCTGTCTTGGCGAAGTAGACGCGGCCGACTTCGCGTCCACCAACCCCGATGAACGTCCCCACCAGTCCGAGTCCCGTGCCGCTGCCTTGGCGGCGTTTCGCCCTGTTTCTGCTCGCCGTTTGCGGCGGGCTGCTGTCGCTCGCCGCCGGCGAACCCGGCAAACGCAGCTTCGAGATCCCGGCCGGCCCGGCCGAAACCACGCTGCGCACGTTTTCCGACCAGGCCGGCGGGCAGTTCCTGTTTTCCGCCGAAAAGGTCGCCGGCGTCCGCACCAACGCCGTCAAGGGCGACTTCACTGCGCGCGAGGCCCTGCAGCGGCTCGTCGCCGGCACCGCCCTCCGCGCCGTCCAGGACGAACGCACCGGCGCCCTCACGGTCGACCGCTCGCCGCTGGCCGCGGAGGCCTCCGGCTTCGGCTCCGTCGAGGGCCGCGTGCTCAACCGCGAGACCGGCCAGTACGTGAACAACGCCCGCGTCGTCGCCGACGGCCTGCGCCAGGAGGTGTTCACCGACGACGCCGGCTACTTCACCCTGCCCCGCGTCGCCGCCGGCGATGTCACGCTGCGCGTGTTCTTCACCGGCTTCCCCGTGCAGACCCGCACGCTCGCCGTCACCGCCGGCCAGCGCGCCGTGGCCGATTTCGCGTTCGGCGCCGACGGCAAGGGCGACGACAAGACGATCGTGCTCGACGCGTTCAAAGTCGCGACGTCGCGCGACATGGCCGCCTCGGACATCGCGGTGAACGAGCAGCGCTTCGCCCCCGGGATCAAGAACGTCGTCTCCACCGATTCGTTCGCCGACATCGCCGACGGCAACGTCGGCGAGTTCGCGAAGTACCTGCCGGGCGTCACGCTCAACCGCAGCGGCAGCGACGGCATCAACATGTCCCTCGGCGGCGTGCCGCCCTCGGGCACCCCTATTCTGCTCGACGGCAACGGCATCGCCAGCGCCGCCTCCTCGAACACCGACCGCACCGTCGAATTCGAAAACATCGCCGTCGGCGGCATGTCGCGCGTCGAGGTTTCGCGTTCGCCGACGCCCGATTCCCCCGCCAGCGCCATCGGCGGCTCCGTCAATCTCGTGAGCCGCAGCGCCTTCGAGCGCTCGAAACCGCAGTACACGCTCAAGGCCTACTACTCGTGGCGCGGCGGCGATTTCAGCTGGGGCAAGACGCCCGGTCCGTTCCAGCACAAGGAATATCCCTTCGAACCCAACCTCGAGGTCGGCGCCGTCGTGCCCGTGACGCGCAATTTCGGCTTCACGTTCAACGGCCTGATGGCCCGCACGAAAAACAACGGCCCCGGCATCACCCAGGACTGGGTGCCGCATGTCGCCGCGCAATCGGCGAACTTCCCCGCGACGACCCCCGACAATCCCTACCTCGTGCGCTTCCGCCTGCAGGAGCGGCCGAAGATCACGATCCGCAACACCGCGAGCATGTCGGCCGACTGGCGCGTGAGCCCGGCGGATGTTCTCACCGTGGGTTTCCAATATTCGTATTTCACCTC
This sequence comes from Opitutaceae bacterium, assembly GCA_027482185.1. Classification (GTDB taxonomy): domain Bacteria; phylum Verrucomicrobiota; class Verrucomicrobiia; order Opitutales; family Opitutaceae; genus ER46. The sequence continues at coordinate 543,731 of JAIXWF010000013.1, forward strand.
CGAGTTCTGGGTCCGGCAGCTCAACTTCGACGTCGGCCGCGCCGTCTCCTTCGGCCGCGATTTCACGCAGGGCGCCGCCGGCACCGGCTTCATGCAGATCCTCACCGACGCGCGCGAGAAGAACGGCACGAGCTGGGCCCCGAGCTTCCGCTGGCGGCACAACGGCCGCATCTGGCAGTGGAACCTCGGCGGTTCCTACTCCGGCGCTTCCAACCACTACGCGAGCGACGGCTATTTCCAGACGAACAACGCGTTCTACCGCAACCTGACGCTGCGCTTCGACCAACTCACCGAGGACCACCCGGGCCGCATCACCGCCACCGACGCCGCCGGCCAGCCCGTCAACGTGTATGATCTCAACAACTACCGCCTCGAGAACGTCGGCGGCCTCAACTTCAACAGCTGGGCCATCGTGCGTTCCGCCTACGTGAACGCGAAGCGCGACTTCGATTTCCGCGTGCCGCTCACGGTCAAGGGCGGCGTCGACCTGCGCATCGAGCACCGCGACATCACGCGCCCGACCTTCGCGACCAACTTCGTCGGTCGCGACGGCATCCTCCGCACCGCCGACGACAGCGCCGGCCAGTGGTTCGACCCGAGCTATTCGCAACGCGACCTGCTCTTCGGCCCGCGCATGCAGTGGCCCGACCTCGACCAGATCGGCGGGCTCTACAACACGAACCCCAACTACTTCGCCAACACGGAAGCCGACCAAGTCACCGCCTATCGCAGCGAGGTGACGACCTCGCAGGCCATTACCGAGACGATCACCGCGCCGTACCTGCGCCTCGATTCCAGATTCCTCGACGGCCGGCTGCAGGTCACGGGCGGCGTGCGCTACGAGAAGACGCAGGATGTCGGCGACGGCCCGCTCATCGACCCGTCCCGCATTTACCAACGCGACGCCCAGGGCCGCATCGTGCGCGACGCGCAGAACCGCCCCGTCGTGATCTCCGCGCTCAACACCCTCGCCGGCACCAAACTCGCCTACGTCGAGCGCGGCGCGAGCGTCGACAAATCGTACGACGGCTTTTTCCCCAGCCTCAACGCGTCGTACCTGATCCGGCAGAACCTCATCGCCCGCGTTTCCTACGGCCGCGCGATCAACCGCCCGAACTTCGGCAACATTCTCCCGTCGATGAACCTGCCGGACCCGGAGAGCACGAACCGCACGATCACCCTCACCAATCCCGAGCTAAAGCCGTGGGTCGCCGACAGCTACGGCGTGGCCCTCGAATACTATTTCAACGAGCCCTCCAGCGGCGTTCTGTCCGCCCGCGCCTACCTGCGCGACATCAAGGATTTCTTCGGCACGACCCTCGTCCCGGCCACGCCCGACGTGCTCGAGCCCTACGGCATCGATCCCGCGCAATACGGCGACCAACTGGGCTACCTCGTCAGCACGACGCGCAATGTCGGCGACGCCAAAGTCTCCGGTGCCGAATTCGATTACCGCCAGAACCTCACCTTCCTGCCGCCGTGGGCGCGCGGATTCACCGTCTTCGCCAACCTCACGCTCCAGCATCTCGAGGGCAACCAACTCGCGACCTTCAGCGGTTTCGTCGGCAAGACGAGCAACTGGGGCATCACCTACAGCCGCGCGCGCTTCACCGTCCGCCTCGCCGTCAATCTCCGCGGCCTCGTCAAACAGGGCCAAATCACCAACGCCGGCGTCGAGCCCGGCACCTTCGCGTACTTGCTCCCGCGCAACAGCGCCGACCTCTCGGCCGAATTCCGCATCACGCGCAAACTCGCGGTCTACATGTCCGGCCGCAACGTCAACGAGGCCGTCGACGACAGCGTCCGCTACGGCCCGAACACGCCCCGCGACCGCATCATCCAGAACCGCGTGCACTACGGCCCGACCTGGTACGTGGGCCTGAAGAGCACGTTCTGAGGCGCTCCGCCCGGATCCCGAAGAACCAAGATGCAACGCCGCACCTTCCTGCGCCACGGCGCGGTCGCCGCCGCCACCGTCGCCGCCGGAGTTTCCGCTCGTCCCGCGGCGGCCGCGCCCACGGCCGCCGCCGCGGTGCCCGCGTTCTGGTCGCGCTTTCCGGCGGGGACGGAATTCGAGAGCAAGGTGCCGCTCCTCCGCCTCGCCACCGGTCGCATCATCCACCGCTTCTTCGACACGTCGCCGATCAGCCCGTCGGGCCGCTACGTCGGGCTCTTCCGTCTGCCCAACGAAGTGCGCACGCCGCAGCCCGGCGAGGCCGGCGAAGTCGTCGTCGTCGATCTCGCGACCGGCACCGAAAAGGTCGTCGCCACCTCGCGCGGCTGGGAAACGCAGATGGGCGCCAACGTGCAGTGGGGCAAGACGGACGCGGACCTGTTCTTCAACGACGTCGATGTCGCCACGTGGACGCCGTTCGCCGTCCGCCTCGACCCCGCCACGGGCCAATCCCGCCGGATCAACGGCACCGTTTTCACGGTTTCGCCCGACGGCACGCAGCTCACGTCCTACAATCTCATCGCTTCGCGCAAAATCCAGGTCGGCTACGGCGTCGTGCTGCCCGAGGAACGCACGCGCCGCAATATCGGGCCCGTGGCCGACGACGGACTCTTCGTCACCGATCTGGCGTCCGGAAAAACCAAGATGATCGCGTCGATCCGCGACATTTACGAACGCGCGGTGCCGAAACTGGAAATCCCGCACGCCGAACGCTGCGAGTTCTACTGTTTCCAGATCCGTTGGAACCGGCAGGGCACGCGCGTGATGGCGTTTCTCCGCTGGCACGATCCGACGGAACCGAAGGGCGGCCCGCGGCGGCTCACGCTCGTGACCATGAAGGGCGACGGTTCCGACATCCGGCTCGCGGTCACGCCGGCGCAGTACGCCCGCGGCGGCCACCATCCGATGTGGGCGCCCGACGGCGAAAACATCACGATCAATCTCAATGTCCGTGACGGCACGAAGGACCTCGATCTCGTGCGCGTGCGCTACGACGGCACCGATTTGCGCTCGATCCATCCGGTGGGCTCGGGGCATCCGTCGATGCACCCGACGTTGCCGTTCGTGATCACCGACGCCTACACGCACGAGCCGCTCGCCCGCGGCGACGGCACCGTGCCGCTGCGGTTGATCGACCTGCGTACCAAATCGGAGACGGCGCTCGCGCACGTGCTCGCGCGCCGCAGCGACAGCGCGAAGCTCACGACCGAATTCCGCATCGACCAACATCCGGTCTGGGATGCGACGGGGCGGTTCATCGTCTTCAACGGCGTGTACAACGACACCCGCTCCGTTTACCTCGCGGACGTCGGCGCGTGGCTCGCCCAAGCCATGGCCCGCAGCTGAGGTTTTCCTGTTTCCTCGATTCCCGTTTTTCCAAGATCCCCGTTTTCCAATTTCCCGATTTCCCATTTTTCCATTCTCCCATGAATCGCCGCCAATTCCTCGCCCGTACTGCCGTCGCCGGCACCGCCGCCGGCCTGCTCCGTTTGCCCGCGTTCGCCGCCGCCGCCAAAGCCGGCCCGCCGCGCATCTTGCTGCGCAGTTCCTGGCAGAGCGTGAACATCGGTGACATCGGCCACACGCCGGGCGCGCTGAGCTTGATCGAGAAGCATTTCCCCGAGGCCGAAGTCACGCTCTGGCCGGGCAACCTCGGCCACGGCTCCCGCGATTTGCTCACGAAGGGTTACCCGCGCCTCAAGATCGCGGAAGGCAGCCTCGACAAAGACAACAAACCGACGACGCCCGCGCTGGCGAAGGCCTGGGAGGAAACGGATCTTTATTTGAGCGGCTCAGGTTCCGGTTTCCCCGCCAGCGCCCACGCCGTCGCCTTCCAGAAACAGACGGGCAAACCCGTCGGCGTTTTCGGGGTGAGCAACGACCCGATCTCCGGGTTCGGCGCCGGGCGCGATCCCGAGGGCGGCACGCTGATGTCGCTGCGCGAACGCGCGCTGAAATTGCCGCCGACGCATCTCAACGCCGACCTGCGCTTCATCATGGACCGCGCGGCGTTTTTCTTCTGCCGCGACACCATCACGCGCGACTACCTCAAGGCCCAGGGCGTGAAGACGCCGATCCTCGAATTCGGGCCCGATGCCCAGCTCGGCATGCACCTGCGCGACGACGCCAAGGGCCACGCCTGGCTTGCCGCCAAGGGATTGGCGGAAGGGAAATTCATCTGCGTGATCCCGCGCCTGCGTTACACGCCGTATTACAAGATCCGGAATTCGAAGCCCACCGCCGAGGACCTGGCCAAGGACAAGATCAACGACCGCACGACCGAGCAGGACCACGCCAAGCTGCGCGACCTGATGGTCCGCTACATCAAGGCCACAGGCAACAAGGTCATGGTCTGCGCCGAGATGACCTACCAGGTCGAGATGGGCAAAGCCGTGCTCGTCGACCCGCTCCCGGACGACATCAAGAAGAACGTCGTCTGGCGCGACACGTATTGGCTGCCCGACGAGGCCGCTTCGATCTACGCGAAGGCCCAGGCGGTGATCAGCGTGGAGTGCCACTCGCCGTTGATCGCGTTGCACGTGGGCACGCCGACGTTCTACGTGCGGCAGCCGACCGATACCTGCAAGGGCCAGATGTACCGCGACTTTGGCGCGGGCGAATGGTTCTTCGAAGTCGACGAGACGGACGGCCCGCAGCTCTGGTCGCGCCTCGAGGCGATCGTGAAGGATCCGGCCGGCGCGAAGGCGCGCGTGAAGTCGATCCAAGCGATCGTCGGCGAACGCCAGAAGCGCATGGTCGACGCCGTCCGCGCGACGGTGAGCGGCCGCGTGTAAGCGCCGCGGAAGGATAGCCGCAGAAAGGCGCAGAAAACGCAGACGGTGCCCCGGGCCTCCCTTCTGCGTTCGCTTTTCCTGTTCTTCGCACCTGCGTTTCGAGTCCCCGTCGCTTGCGCCTCCTGCGCCCCTTTGCGGCGCTTCCGCCAGCCTGTCCTGTCAATCCTTCGCCCGGATCCTGTCCTTCCTGTCCTCGTTGCAAAACGTCCGCGATCGCCGGCGATCAGCGGGTTCGCTTCTTTGCGGCCCTGCCTCGGTTTGGCCAAGGGATGCGGAGCGGGGCGGGGCGGTCGGCGGCATGATGCGGGGCCACGAGGCCCCCATGAAACTGCTGCTGCTCTGCGCCCTGTTGCTTGCCTTGCCGTCGCCGCTGCGCGCGGCCGAACCCGCCGCGAAATACGCGGCCGACTGGAACGAACTCGACCGCCGGCCGATGCCGGAGTGGTTCCGCGACGCCAAGTTCGGCGTCTTCATCCACTGGGGTGTGTACTCCGTGCCCGCCTGGGGCGTCGTCGGCCAGTACTCCGAGTGGTACTGGCGGCGCATCGCGAGCACCGGGCCGAAGGAGGCCGCGTGGCGCGAGTATCACAAAAAGACCTACGGCGATACGTTCCACTACATGGACTTCGCCCCGCAGTTCAAAGCCGAGCTCTTCGACGCGAAGCAATGGACCGACCTCTTCGTCCGCGCCGGCATAAAGTACGTCGTGCCGACCTCCAAGCACCACGACGGCTACGCCCTCTGGCCCAGCGCCGAGGCCGACCGCTCGTGGGGCCGCCCGTGGAACGCCGTGTCGGTCGGGCCGCGCCGCGATCTGATGCAGGAGATGGCCGACGCCACGCGCGCGGCCGGACTGAAGTTCGGTTTCTATTATTCGCTCTACGAATGGTTCAACCCGCTCTGGCTCTACGACCGGCCGCGGTACGTGAAAGAACACATGATCCCGCAGTTCAAAGACGTCGTCACCCGTTACGCCCCCGCGATCATCTTCAGCGACGGCGAGTGGGACCTGCCGTCGAAGGATTGGAAATCCGAGGAACTGCTCGCGTGGCTCTTCAACGAATCGCCCAGCCGCGACCACGTCGTCGTCAACGACCGCTGGGGCAAAGACAGCCGGCACAAGCACGGCGGGTATTGGACGACGGAATACGCCGCCGGCCTGCAGGACGGCGCGCATGCCTGGGAAGAAAGCCGGGGCATGGCCTATTCCTACGGTTTCAACCGCGCCGAGCGCGTCGGCGATTACAAGACGGGCCGCGAGTTCATCCTGGTTCTGGCGGATTTGGTCAGCCGCGGCGGCAACCTGCTGCTCGACATCGGGCCGGCGGCCGACGGCACGATCCCCGCGTTGATGGAGCAACGCTTGCTCGAGATCGGCGATTGGCTGAAGATCAACGGAGAGGCGATCTACGGCACGCGCCCGGCGGGGCGGTCCGCGCAATGGACGGCCGGCGAGCGCCCGAAGCAGGCCTTCGGCGAATACAAGGTGAAGTACGAGTTGCTCGACCAGGTCGGCCAGGCCCCGCGCGACGGCCGCGCCGTGAAGCAGGTGTTCTTCACCCGCAAGGGCGGCGACCTTTACGCGATCACGGCCGGCTGGCCCGGGAAACAACTTGTCCTGCGGGACCTGCAGCTGCCGGCGCAGCCTGCGGTCGAGTTGCTCGGCTATGCGCCGCCGCTCGCCGCCCAGGCGAACGGCACGACGCTCACGATCACGTTGCCGGACCTTGGTCCCGAGGCCGCGCCGGGCCGCCATGCGTACGCCTTCCGGATCCGGCAGGCCGACGCGTTGCCCGAAAAGTAAACTTAGGCTGGCGGAAGCGGCGCGAAGCGTTTGCTTCGGAGGGGAAACGCCCTGCGTTTCCGTCCCCCGAACCCCGCCCCGATGCGCCGCCTGCTTCCGCTTTTGCTCACCGTCTCCGCCGTGGCGGACGCGGCGACGGCGTCCATCGACTTCAACCGCGAGGTCCGGCCGATCCTCTCGGACAAATGCTTCCATTGCCACGGGCCCGACGAGGCCGGCCGCAAGGGCAAGCTCCGGCTCGATACGCCCGAGGGCGCGACGCGTTTCCGCAACGGCTTCGCCGCCGTCGTCCCCGGCAAACCGGCCGAGAGCGAGCTGATCGCGCGCGTCACGAGCACGGACACCGAGGAAGTGATGCCGCCGCCGGAGGCGAAGCTCGGACGCCTGAGTGCAGCGGAAATCGAAACCCTGAAGCGCTGGATCGCGGAGGGCGCGCCGTACCAATCGCACTGGTCCTTCGCGCCCGTCGCGCCCGGACCCGTGCCCGCCGCGCCCACCGGCACAACGGCGACGAACGCGATCGACCGTTACGTCTTTTCCGCGTTGGCGAAGCGCAAACTTGCCCCGCAGCCCGAGGCCGACCGCACGACCTTGATCCGGCGGGCGACCTTCGACCTCACGGGCCTGCCGCCGACGCCGGCCGAGGTCGCGGCCTTCGTCGCCGATTCCGATCCGCGGGCCTACGAGCGGCTCGTCGATCGCCTGCTGCAATCGCCGCGCTACGGCGAACGCATGACGGCCGACTGGCTCGATCTCGCGCGCTATGCCGACAGTTTCGGTTTCCAGGTCGACCGCGACCGGCCGATGTGGCCGTGGCGGGATTGGGTGATCAACGCGTTCAACGCGAATTTGCCGTGGGACCAATTCGTGACGTGGCAGCTTGCCGGCGACCTCTTGCCGAACGCGACGCCCGAACAGATTCTCGCCACCGCCTTCAACCGGTTGCACCCGCAGGAATCGGAAGGCGGCTCGGTCGAGGAGGAATACCGCGTCAACTACGTCAACGACCGCGTCACGACCTTCGGCACCGCCTTCCTCGGCCTGACGCTCGAGTGCGCGCGTTGCCACGACCACAAATTCGATCCGGTCACGCAGAAGGATTACTACCGCTTCTTCGCCTTCTTCGACGACATCGACGAGGCGGGGCTGTATTCGTTTTTCACCAACGCGGTGCCGACGCCGGCGCTGCGGGCGCCGGATGCGGAGTTGGAGAAACGCATCGCCGCGGCGCACGTGGCAGCGAAAGCGGCGCGGGCGACCTTGGCGGAGACGAAGGCCGCGCGGCGGGCCGCCTTCGAGGCGTGGTTGGCGCAGCCGGACGGATTTCCCGTCGAGCCCGGCGGCGAGATCGCGCGGTTCGATTTCGAGGACCGCCGGCCGACGCCGAAGCCGTTGCCCGCGGCGACCAAGCCCGCGGCGAACGGCGAACCGGCCGCGCCCGCGCCGGCGCCCGCGAACGACGGTCCGGTTTTGCCCGAGCGTTTCGAGAGCCGCACCTGCCCGGAAACCTACGCGAGCACGCCGCCGGAAAACGCTTCCGTGCCCGGGCGCGACGGCCTCGCGTTGCAGCTCACGGGCGACCACCCGGTGGCGACGAAGGTCGGCAACTTCCACCGCTGGGAACCGTTCACCGTTTCCCTGTGGCTGCAGACTCCGGACAAAAAGGAGCGCGCGGTCGTGATGCACCGCTCGCGTGCCTGGACCGACGCCGGCAGCCGCGGCTACGAGTTGCTGATCGAGGACGGGAAACTCAAGTGGTCGCTGATCCATTTCTGGCCCGGCGACGCGATTTCCGTCCGCGCCCGCGCGCCGCTCGCCGTGGGCAAATGGGTGCATGTGACGGTGACCAACGACGGCTCGAGCCGCGCCGCGGGCCTGCGGATCTTCGTCGACGGCGAGCCCGTCGCGACGGAGACGATCCGCGACCAACTGACGAAGGACATCACGGGCGGCGGCGGCGATTCGATCACGCTGGGCGAACGTTTCCGCGACAAAGGCTTCCGCGGCGGGCTGGTGGACGATCTGCGCGTTTTCCAACGCGAGCTGACCCAACTCGAAGTACGCGACCTCGTGCAGCCCGGGACGCTCGCGGCGGCGCGCGCCAAGCCGGTCGCGGCGTTGCCGGCGGCGGAACGCGAGCAGTGGTTCACTTACTATCTTGAGAACCACGACGACGCCTACCGTGCACAGCGGAAGGCCGTGCAGGCGGCGGACGCCGCGGCGTCGAAGCTGGGCGACGAGGCGCTCGAGATCATGGTGATGCGGGAATTGCCGCAGCCGAAGCCGGCCTACGTCCTGAAACGCGGCGAATACGACCAGCGCGGCGAGGCGGTCGAGGCGGGCACGCCGGACTTCCTGCCGCCGTTCCCGGCCGGGGCGCCGAAGAATCGGTTGGGCCTGGCGAAGTGGCTGACGGCGCCGGAGCATCCGCTGCTCGCGCGCGTGACGGTGAACCGTTTCTGGCAGGCGATGTTCGGCCGCGGGCTGGTGAAGACGGCGGACGATTTCGGCAGCCAGGCGGACCGGCCCGAGTATCCGGAGCTGCTCGATTGGCTCGCGGCGGAGTTCGTCCGGTCCGGTTGGGACACGAAGGCGATGCTGCGCACGATCGCGACCTCGCAGGTGTACCGGCAGCGCAGTTTCGCCCCCGGCGAACTCATGACCGAGGATCCGGAAAACATTCTGTTGGCCCGCGGCGCGCGCTACCGCCTGCCGGCCGAGATGATCCGCGACCACGCCTTGGCGGCGAGCGGGTTGCTCGTCGAGAAGATCGGCGGGCCGCCCGTCTTCAACTACGACCACCCGGAGTCGTTCAAGCCGTCGCCGGCGGGCAAGGGCGAGCAGTTGTATCGCCGCAGCCTCTACACCTTCTGGCGGCGCAACGGCCCGGCGCCCGTGCTCGAGGCCTTCGACGTGCCGAAGCGTGTCGTGTGCACGGCGCGACGCGACACGACGAATACGCCGCTCCACGCCTTCGTGCTGCTGAACGGGCCGCAGTTCGTCGAGGCGGCGCGCGTCCTCGGGGAAGCGGTTTACCGCGAGACCGGCGGGCGGCGCGACGAACTCGCGGCGGCGGCCTTCGTCCGCCTGCTGGGCCGCGCGCCGACCGCCGCCGAACTCGGCACGCTGGCGCGTTTGCACGACGAGCAGCTCGATTGGTACCGGCGGAATCCCGACAAGGCCGAGGCGTATCTGAAAATCGGCGACACGCCGCGCGACGCGGCCCTGCCGGCGCCGGAGCTCGCGGCCGCGGCCGCGCTCGCCAACACCCTCATGAACCACGACGGCTTCGTCGTGAAGCGCTGACCCATGGACCACCCCGATCCCGCCCGGAATCCCCTCTGCACCGGCCCCGAACCGTGGTTCCGGATGAGCCGCCGCGAATGCCTGAACCGCCTCGCGCTCGGTCTCGGCGGCATGGCGCTGGCGGAATTGCTCGGCGGCAAGGCAACGGCCGCGCCCGCCCCGGCGCCGCGGGGCCTGCCCGGGCTGCCGCACTTCGCGCCGAAGGCGAAGCGCATCATCTATCTGTTCCAGTCCGGCGGGCCTTCGCAGCTCGACCTCTTCGACTACAAGCCGCTGCTCAACCGCATGCACGGCGAGCAATTGCCGGATGCGGTGCGCGGCGGCCAACGGTTGACCGGCATGTCGGGCAACCAGAGTTCGATCCCGATCGCGGGCTCGCCGTTCAAGTTCGCGCAGCACGGGCAGAGCGGCGCGTGGATCTCCGACCTGCTGCCGTACACGGCCAAGATCGCGGACGACCTCTGCATCATCCGCTCGATGCACACGGAATCGATCAACCACGGGCCGGGCGTGACGTTCATGCAGACGGGTTCGCAGATCCCGGGCCGGCCGAGTTTCGGTTCGTGGCTCGACTACGGGCTCGGCAGCGCGAACGCGGATCTGCCGTCGTTCGTCGTGCTGCTGACGAAGGACAAGAAGGGGCAGCCGCTGATGTCGCATCTTTGGGGCGCGGGATTCCTCCCGGCGAAGCACCAGGGCGTGCGTTTCCGCTCCGGCGGCGACCCCGTGCTGTACCTCGGCAATCCCGCCGGCGTGACGCCGGAAAACCGGCGGCTCGCGCTCGACCGCCTGCGCGAGTTGCACGAGCAGCAGTTTGCCGGGACGCCCGACGCCGAGATCACGGCGCGCATCGCGAACTACGAGATGGCGTTCAACATGCAGACGAGCGTGCCCGAGGTCACCGACTTCAAGGACGAACCCGAGCATGTGGTCGCCGAGTACGGTCCCGACGCGCGCACGCCCGGCACCTTTGCCGCGAACTGCCTGCTCGCGCGCCGCTTGGCCGAGCGCGGCGTGCGTTTCATCCAGTTGTACCATCAGGACTGGGACCACCACGGCGGTTTGCCCGGCGGCATCCGCCGCGAGTGTCTGCAGACCGACCGCGCGGCGGCGGCCTTGGTGACGGACCTGAAGCGGCGCGGCATGCTCGACGACACGCTCGTCGTGTGGGGCGGCGAATTCGGCCGGACCAACTATTGCCAAGGCCTGATGACGGCGGGCAACTTCGGCCGCGACCATCACCCGCGTTGCTTCTCCGTCTGGATGGCCGGCGGCGGCGTGAAGCCCGGCGTGACCTACGGCGAGACCGACGAGTACGGCTACAACGTCGTGAAGAACCCCGTCCACATCCACGACCTGCACGCGACGATCATGCACCTGTTCGGCATCGATCACGAGCAGCTGACCTACAAGTTCCAGGGCCGACGCTACCGTCTGACCGACGTGCACGGGCACGTCGTGAAGGACGTGATTGCCTGAGTCCGCGGGCGGCCTACAAGGGAGGCGCATGAATCTGCGCACCCCGTTGTTCACCCTCGCTCTTTCGTTGCTCGCGGCGCCGCTCTTCGGCGCGGAGCCCAATACCCTCACGGCCGCGGAAAAATCCGCGGGCTGGAAACTGCTCTTCGACGGCACCTCGCTGAACGGCTGGCGCGGTTACAAGACCGAGGCGGTCGGCGCGGGTTGGAAGGCGGAGGGCGGCACGTTGACGCTGACGGCGGCGAAGGCCGGCGACGTGATGACGAAGGACGAATTCGCCGACTTCGAATTGAGCTTCGAGTGGAAGATCAGCGCCGGCGGCAACAGCGGCGTGATTTACCGCGTCGGTCTCGGCGAGAGCGCCAGCTACCGCACGGGCCCCGAATACCAGGTCCTCGACAACGTCGCGGCCAAGGACAACAAGCTCGGCAACCATCTCGCCGGTTCGCTCTACGACATCGGCAAGGAAGCGCCCCGCGACCTCGTGAAGGCGGTCGGCGAGTGGAACCACAGCCGCCTGATCGTGCGCGGCTGGAAGGTCGAACATTGGCTCAACGGCAAGCAGGTCATCGCGCTCGACCTCGGCAGTCCCGAAGGCAAGGCGGCGATTGCCGCGAGCAAGTTCAAGGATTGGCCGAAGTTCGCCTCGCTGGCCAAGGGCCACATCGCCTTCCAGGACCACGGCGACGTCGTGAGCTACCGTTCCATCAAGATCCGCGATTTGAAGTAACGTTCATTCGTCGGGTCGATCCCAAGGCAGGGACCACAGAGGACACGGAGGGAGTCACCGAGGGCACAGCGGAGAAATTGGAAAAACGGAATTGGTCGCGAAGCGCGGCCTTGGTCCTTTGGCCCAAGGTTTTCTCCGTGTGCTCTGTGCCTCCTCGGTGAACTCCGTGACAAAAATTCGTTCGGTCCAAGGCAGGGACCACAGAGGACACGGAGGGAGTCACAGAGGCCACGGAGCGGAGATTGAAAAAACGGAATTGGTCGCGAAGCGCGGCCATGGTCCTTTGGCCCTTGGTTTTCTCCGTGTCCTCCGTGTCTCCCTCTGTGCCCTCTGTGACCCTCTCCGTAGTCTCTGTGGTCAAACCTCAGGGCTAGGCGGCGGGAGCAGGGCTTCGCCGGTGCTCACTTTGTCGCCGTCGCGAGTCCAGCGGTAGATGAGCGGCAGCTTCGAGCGTTCGAGCTGTTTGAAGAGGGCGTTGTCCGCGCGCTTCGGCAGTTCCAAGTCCTGCAGGCCGGCGGCGTCGCAGTTGAGCCAGCGAGCATAGGGCTTGAAGTGCTCGGGGCGGCCGATGATGCGCGACCAGCCTTCGGGTTGCCCGGCGGCCGGGCGCCGGTCGAGGGCGACGAAGCAATAGGGCAGGCTGCGCAGGTCGATGCCGGCGCGCTGGCCGAATTTCACCCAGTTGGAATCGGCGAAGATCTCGCCCGGCGGCGGGGCGAAGAAATGGCACCAGTCGCGCGCGCGGTCCTCGGCGAACACGGGACAGCTGCCGGCGTGCGTGCAGGGGGCGACGACATTGAAAGCGGCGCGGAAGGATTCGCGGAGTTGGCCGAGTTGGCGGCTCACGGCGTGCGTGCCGGGCTCGACCCAGAGGACGGCGTCGGCGCGGGCGATGAGGCCTTGGAGCGAGGCGAGGGCCTCGGGCGGCAATTCGTTCAGCACATGGCTGATCACGAGCAGGCCGATCGGTTCCGCGGCGGCGATAAAACCGGGCGTGGCCTGGTCGACCTTGAGGCCGGGGAATTCCTTGGTCGCGGCCGCGGCGGCATAGTCGCAGGCGAGCGGAGAATGGTCCCAGACCGTAAGGGAGGAAAACGCCGCCGGACCGTACGCGGCGATGATCCGGCGTGCGGCCACGCCGCTGCCGCAGCCCCAATCGAAAACGGCGGCGCCGGGCGGCGGGGACCAGTTCCGCAGTTTCAATTCGCGGAGGACGTGGTCCCACTTCCAACCGATGCGTTCGCCGTAGGTGAAATCGTAGGACGCGAGGTCGGACGGCGTTTCCCAATACGGACCCGCGGCGGCGGTGGCGGCGGGGCCGTTGAGAAACTTCTGCCGGAGGCGGTCGAGGGCGGGCCAGTCGAGTTCGGACCAGGTCATGGGGGAGCCGCAAGGAGGCGCAAAGGGCGCGGGGAACGACGTTGAAGAAACGAGACGATTAGGCGTGGGCCTGACCGGAAAGCGGGAAGTTCAGGTGGCGCGCGAGGGCCTGCGTGCGGATGCCGTAGAAGGCGGCGAAGGCGCGGACGCGGTCGGCGACGGCGTCGTTGCCCGGGGCGGATTCGCGGCTGCGGATCGCGGAGATCATGAGGTTTTTCGCGGTGTGCTCGGTGGAGATGAACTCGAAGACCTTCGTCTTGCAGCCGGACCACTCGAGCAGGTGAGCGCGGAGGGCGTCGGTGACGAACTCGGATTGCCGTTCCTGGAAAATGCCGTGACGCAGCGCGTCGGCGAGGACGGGTGGGGCCGTGAGCTGGCGGCGGAGTTCCTTTTGGCAACAGGGGGCGACGACGAGAAGCGTGGCGCCGGCGGCTAGGCCGCGGGCGAGGGCGTCGTCGGTCGCGGTGTCGCAAGCGTGCAACGCGATCAGCACATCGCAGGCGCCCGGGGCGAGCGGCGCGTCGGCGATGGTGCCGGCCTCGAAGGCGAGGCGGTCGCCGAAACCGTGGGCGGCGGCGGCGCGGTTGCAGAGCGCGACGAGTTCGGGGCGGGCCTCGATGCCGCGCACGCGCGCGCGGTCGCCGAGCAGGGCGGCGACGGCGAAGGTGAGGTAGCCCTTGCCCGCGCCCATATCGACGATGCGCCAGGGCCGGTCGGTGGGCAGCGGGGCCTCGGCGAGCAGATGCGTGAGCAGTTCGGCGAACTTCTGGATCTGGCGGAATTTGTCCGCCATGCCGTCGCGGGGCTGGCCGCGGTTGTTGGTGACGCCGAGGGCGTGCAGCCACGGGGAATCGGCGGGGATGGCGTGGGCCTTGGGGCGGTCGTGCGCGGCGAGGGCGGCGGGCGGGGCGGCGACGGGCGCGGCGGCGTGCAGGCTGAGGCGCGCGGTGCCGTCGGCTTTCGTTTCCAACTGCGCCGACTGCGTCGCCGTGAAGAGGTGCGCGTCGAGAAAATCGGCGCCGAGCAGCGCCTCGCATTGGCCGAGGGCGTCGGCGGGCGCGAAATTCTTGGTGACGTCGCGCGTGGCATGCCGCCAGACGAAGGCGTAGTGCAGGCCGGTCTTCAGGGTGACGGGGCGGACGAAGACATTCTTCAGCGTGGGATCGGCGCCGCGCGCTTTGCCGAGCGTGAGCTTCAGCAACGTGCCGTCCTCGAGGGCGGAGCGAAGCAGGGCGAAGAAGCGGTCGCGGGCGGGAGGAAGCATTTGAAAAAGTTGAAAGGTGAAAGCTGAAAGTTGAAAGAACGGAGGTTCGGTCGGCGGGCGAAAGGCGAAAGGCGGAGAACGGAAAAGTGGGAAAGCGGGAAAGCTGAAATGGGGAAACGGCGGGAGGCCGAGCGGGTTCGGGCTTTCTGCTTACCGCTTTCGGCTTAGAGCCTTCAGCTTTCCTTGCTTCAGCGTGATCCTGGCCGCAGCGAGACGGGCGCGATGTAGAATTCGAGCGGGGTGCGGCGCCACCACTGACCGGTGGCGCGGCGGGTAGCGGAATCGGTAAAATGATATTCGTAGCGCACGACGCGGACGGAGCGCGGCGGCGCGGCGGGGAAGGGGTTGTGGGCGAGCAAATCGAGGACGACGGGATTGCCGCGGAGCAAATGTTCGCAAAGGCCGAGGACCCAGGGGTTCTGTTGCGGCGAGCCGAGGGCGGCGAACCAGAGTTGCCAATCGAGCCGCGGTTGGTGCGGCGCAACCCAGGTGGGCGCGCGGCCGAGGGCGCCGGGCTTGTGCGGGAATTCGTAGGCCTGCCAGGTGCGGCCGTCGTTGCTGCCTTCGAAGACGAGCTCGGGCCGCGGATTCGTCATCACCGCGAAGAGTCCGTAGGTGTTGAAGGAACGGAAGGGCGCGACGGCCGCGGCGACGGGCTCGACAAAGGCCCACGGCCGCGAGCGGAACAAGGCCGGAACGAATTGCGCGAACGTCAACGCGGCGACGGCCGCCGCGAACGGCCACAGGAGCCAACGCGGCGCGGGCGCAGCGGAAACGTGGGAAACGTGGGCAACCTCGGAGTCGGGAGCAACGGTCGCCGCGGGCAGGCGGAGGCGGCGGGCGAGGGCGGCGAGGTGGGCGTCGTCGAGGCAGAGGACGCAGAGCGCGGCGGTGAGGATATTGAAATAGGTGTAGTTACCGGTGAGGGCGATCAGCAGCATGAGCGCAACGAAGAGCCAGGCGGCGCGGTGGCGGGCGCCGCGCGGGCCGAAGAGGCAGAACGGCGCGGCCAATTCGATCGCGAACATCGCGGCGCAGGCGGCGCGGTGCCAGGCGGCGGGCAATTGGTGCGCCCACCAGCCGAGGACGGTCGGCAGGGGCTGCGTTTCGTAGTGGAAGGTGAGCGCCGAGAGATCGCGCCAGGTCGGGTCGCCGCTCGTGAGTTTCACGAGGCCGGACAGGAACATCAGCCGGAAGAGCAACCAGACGAGGAGCAGGCGCGCGAGCGGCGCGGGCTCGGCGCGTTGCCACCGCGGCAACGTGCGCCACGGCGCGAGCAGGATCGCGAGGAGCGTCGTCTCGAGGAGAAGGGCATCCCATTGGAAGTTGAAGAAAGTCTGGCCCGCGACGCAGAGGGACAGGTAGGCGACCCAGAGCAGGGTGAGGCCGAGGGCCGGGGCGATGCCGGCGAAGACGAGCAGCGAGAGCGCGACACCGGCGGCGACGAGTCCTTTGAGAAACGCAGCGCCGCCGAAGATCCAGACGAGGGACGGGAATTGGTGGTAGGCGGACGTGCCGAGCTGTTCGCGCGCGGCGGCGAAGAGGCGTTCGGCGGGCATGAGGCCCTGCGGGCCGACGAGGGCGTCGATTTGGTTCCAGCACGAGGCGAACGCGACGAGATGCACGAGCGCGAGCAGGCGCAGAAAGAGCCAGGTCGCGGTGGTAAAGCGGTTCGTGCCGGGGGCGGCAGCGGGAGCCATCGCGGCAAGATACGGCGCGGGCGCGCGGTGCGAAGCGCAGAATCGGGGGTTAGCCAGTGGCGATGGGATCGGGATGGGTCACAGAGGACACGGAGAGAGGGAGGAGGGCACGGAGGGGGCGGAGGTTTTCCGGGGCGTTTGGCTGATGTTTTTCGCTTTGGGCATCTGCAAAACGGACTTGGGACCACGGATTTCACGGACGGGCACGGATGGTCGAGAGACCATTCGGGCCTCGCTGCGGAATCGCTCCGGAGAGCTTTGGCGATCGGTGCCGGTTTTCTCGAACTGGACGATGCGAAGCGCGGGTTGGCCCCGATCAACCCTCCGTGGCCTCCGGGTTCCTCTCTGTGGGCTCCGTGACTCTTTTCCGAATTCCGGCGCGCGGCTTACTTCGGCTGGAATTCGGTCGTCACGGCGGAGGCGGCCGTGATCTTGCCCTTGGGCAGGAGGCCGAGGTCTTCGAGCTGGGCGATTTGGGTCGTGTAGCGCGCGGGGTCGAGGCGACCGATGCGCTCGGGGCCGCCGCCGTCGCGGCCGGTGACGAGTTTTTCCTCGATGATGCGGCGGCGCGAGTAGGCGAGGAAGGCGTCGGTGTTGGCCGGATGCGCGGCCTTCATGGCGGCGTGCGCCGGGGCGGGATCGCCCTCGAGGTAGTCGCGCCAGCCGCGGACATAGGCGCGCATGAAGGCCTGGAGGGCGGCGGGTTTCTCGCGGGCAAATTTGCGGTTGGTGACGAGGACGGCATAGGCGCGGAAGCCGGCGTCCCAGGTGGAGAGGAAACGCGGTTCCTTGCCGCCGGCCTGCACGATGTGGTGCGGCTCGGCGATGAAGTAGCCCTGCTGGAGCGCCTCCTTGTTGGCGAGGAAGGCGGCGACGGAAAAGTTCTGCGGCACGACGGAGAGTTTCAGGCCGTACTTCTTTTGCAGATACTTCAGGAAGGCCCATTCGGGGCGGGCGATGACGGTCTTGCCGTTGAGGTCCTCGAAACGGCGGACGGTGCTGTCGGCGTTGACCAAGATGCCCGACGGATCGTCCTGGAAGACGGCGGCGAACTGCACGACGGGCAGGCCCTCGGCCTGTTGCAGCAACGTGCCGGTGCTTTCGGCCTGGGCGATGTCGGCCCGGCCGGTGGCGACGCTGGGCATGACCTGCGCGCCGGGGCCGCCGGGGATGATGGTGACGTCGAGGCCTTCGTCGCGGAAGAACCCGCGGGCCTGCGCCTGGTAGAAGCCGCCGTGTTCGGGTTCGGCGACCCAATCGAGCTGGACGGTGAGCTTGGTGAGCGGGCGGTCGGCGGCGAAGGTGGCGGAGACGGAGCCGAGCAGGGCGAGCAGCAGGACGCGGGACAGCATGGAGCGGAAAAGGGAGGGGAAATCCGCGCGGCGGCAAGCGGCGGTTGAATTCAGGCTCCACGCTTGGAGCTTGGAGCTCCGCGCGGCGGAGGCGCGCGGGCGAGGCCGTTCAGGCGACGGCGAAGCGCACCGTCGCGGTCGTGCCGCGGCCGACCTCGCTGTGGAGGGCGAAGACGGCGCGGTTGCGCTGCGCGAGCCGGCGGACCAGGGCGAGGCCGAGACCGAGGCCCTGTTGCTCGTGCTGCTTGCGTTCGAACTGCGCGAAGGCGCCGATGCGGGAAATCTGCTCGCGGGTCATGCCGCGGCCGCGGTCGGCGACGCTGAGCGCGCCCGCGGCGTCCAGACGGATCTCGACGGGTTGGCCGGGCGCGGAGAAGGCGCAGGCGTTTTCCGCGAGTTCCTCGACGATGATTTCGAGGTCCTTCGGGTGGACGCGCAGCCCGATGGCCGCCAGCTGCGGCTGGATCTCCGCGGCGCGGTGCTGGCGCTTCTGCACCGACTCGAGGCCGAGCCAGACGGCGTGGCGGGTATCGTCGACGGTGAGCAGGGCGGCGGGCTGGCCGGAGGTTTCGTGCTGTTCCGTTTCGAGAATGGTGAGGTAGTTGCGCAGCGTGCGGTGGAGCCGCCAGCTCGAGCGTTCCACGTCGGCGAGCAGGGCGTCGATTTCCTCGGGCGGGAGGGTGGCGTGGGCCTGGCGCAGGACGTCCACGAGGCCGAGAATCCCGGCGAGCGGGGTGAAGAACTCGTGCGGCAGGCTGGCGCGCAGGGTGGTGCGGAGGTGCTCGATCAGGCGGTCGTCGACGCGCCAGTGGACGCCGGCGCGTTGCAGCCGGGCGGAGATGCAGCGCGTGAGTTCCTCGATGCCGAAAGGCTTGAGCAGGAAATCGTCCGCGCCGAGTTCCATGCCGGTGCGCGGCGTCATGGCGTTCGGGTTGCCCGTCATGAAGACGAACTGGCTCGCGTGCAGGCGTTCCTCGCGGCGCACGGCCTGCAGGACTGCCGCACCGTCGAGGCCCGGCATGTTGATGTCGCACAGGATCAGGTCGGGCCGATCGCGGCGCGCGATTTCGAGGCCGGCGGCGCCGTCGGCCGCCGTCGCCACGCGGTAGCCGGTGCGGGCCAGGGCGACGCCGAAGACGGCGCGGATGACCTCGTCGTCATCGATGATGAGGATCGATTTCATCGGTCGGCGGGCGTTCCCGGGGCTGACGGTAGGAAAGCAGCGGGCATGGCAAATGCGACCGCGGGTCCGGGGGCGGGTGCCGCGAAGGGCGCATGAAATTCCTCCGTCCCGCGAAGGGACGAGCAAACGGGAGCCGGACGACGGGCATGCCGCCGCGGCGCCCCCGGGCAATATGGGAGAAGAGTGGCCAACGCATCTCCTCCATCGTCCCACCGGGGCCGAACTTGAGACCGGCGGGCGGGCGCGTCCGGGCGCAAAAAAGGGCCGATCCTGGCGGATCGGCCCGGGAGCAAAAGCCGGTGCGGCGCTCAGGCGAGGGCCTTGCGGAGGAAGGCGAGGCCCTTGACGGCGATGTCGTTGCGGCGGGGCTCGATCTTGCGCCAGATGGCGGCGGCGCGGGCGATGACCTTCACGTCGGTGGTGAAGGATTCGATGACGACGTCGCCCTTGTAGCCGATGTCCTTCAGCGCCTTCACGATCGGGGGCCAGACGATGTGGTCGTTGCCCGGCGTGCCGCGGTCGCTGCCGCAGGCGTGGAAGTGGCCGAGGTGTTTGCCGGCCTTGCGGATGGCGGCGGCGGAATCCTTTTCCTCGATGTTCATGTGGAACGTGTCGAGGTGGAGTTTCACGGCCTTCGAGTTCACGGCCTTCACGAGCTTGAGGCCCTGGTCGCAGGTGTTGAGGAAATCGGTCTCGAAGCGGTTGAGCGGCTCGATGCAGATCAGGACGCCGCGTTTTTCGGCGTGCTTGGCGAGGACCTTGAGGTTCTTCACGACCAGCGCCCATTCCTTCTTTTGCTGGGCGGGTTCGACGGCGTCGGCCTTGCCGACCACGGAATAAACGGGGCCGATCAGGGACGGGCAACCGAGCACGACCGCCTGGTCGATGAGCGCCTTGCAGTAGTCCATCGCGGCCTTCTGGTCGGCGGCGGAACCGCGGAAATCGCGGCCGGGGCCCATGCAGGCGCACACGCTGCCGATGGCGAGGCCGGCGGCATCGGCCGCGGCTTTTACCTTGGCGGGATCGATGTGGGACGGGTCCTCGATCGGAATTTCGACGGTGTCGAAACCCCAGCGTTTGAACGTCCGGAACATCGGGGTGCTCGCGGTCGTGAAAGGGGAGGTGAAGAGGAAGGAGTTGATGCCGATTCTCATGGTTGATGGGAGGAAAGCGGGCGAAGCGGAGCGCAACGCGCCGTGCAGCGCAAGGCGGCAGAATGGCGGCGGGCCCGCGGCCAACCGATGCGCCGCCTTGGCCAAGAACCGCGGTGTGGCCGCCGCCGGATGTGCGACACTGCGCCGGGGCCGGGGCAACGACGTCCCGCTCCCGTCGCGCCATGAAAACGATCGCCCTGTCTTCCCTGTCCGAGCCGGCCGCCGCAGCGCGGGCCGTGGGGTATCCGTCCGTCAACCAGCGGGGTCCGCTCCAGGAACCCGACCTCGATGCCTGGATCGCCGCCCGCAGTCCCGCCGGGTTCCGGCCGGAACCGGGACCGGCGGCGCGGCCCGCGCATCCGGCCCGGCTGGAACGCGAGCGGCTGCGCGCCGCCGCGCGGCGCCGCGGCTTCACCATGCCGCCGTCGGACGCGGCGCTGACGCTGGAGACCGACGCCGCGGACCGCTCGTAACCGTTGCGGCACTACGCCCGGAGCCGGCGGAAAGCCGTTGACGGCGGCGGGCGGCGCGCCGCATCAAAGCGCCATGACCCCGCCGCTCGAGATGAAGGTGCAGCTGCGCGAGCTCGCGCAGCTGTTCAACTCGATGGACCCGTCGCCGTTCCACGACCGCGATCTCGATGCGGCGGCGGAGGCGTTCATCGTCGGCTGGGCGCGGGAACTGCCGGCGCGGAGCGAACTGGCGCTCACGATCGCGTTGGCGAACCGCCCCGCGGACGCGAAGGCGGCGGAAGTCGGCGAGGCGGTGCGGCACTATTTCGCGCGGCGGGCGGAGGTGAAGCAGCGGGACCTGCAGAAGCTGCTGCGGCAGGGCCGCACCAGCCTCGGCGTCGGCCTGATTTTCCTCACCACCTGCCTGCTCGCCAGCGAGGTGCTGCAAACCATCAGCCAGCGGGCCTTCATGACGGTGCTGAAAGAGAGCCTCATGATCGGCGGCTGGGTCGCGATGTGGCGGCCGCTGGAGATCTATCTCTACGATTGGTGGCCGATCCGGGCCGAGCGGCTCGTGCTGGAGCGGCTGGCGCGCATGGAAGTGCGGCTGGAAATGCCGCCGGCGCCGGGCGCGCCGGCATGAGGGCGGCGGACCGGCATTTGCGTTGACGGCGGCGCGCGGCGGCGGCTCCACTCCGCGCGCTTTGCCCGACCCCGTTTCCAGTTCCCCGCCCGTGGCGATCGTGCTTGCGGCCGGTCTCGGCGCGCGCCTGCGCGCGGTGCAGGCGGAACGGCCCAAGGGTTTTGTCGAGATCGGCGGCGCGCCGATCATCGTCCGCTCGGTCGCCGCGCTGCGGGCGGCCGGAATCCGCGAGTTTGTCTTCGTCGTCGGGTGGCGCGCGGAGGTCTACCGCGCGTGGCTGGCGGCCGAGTTGCCCGGCGCCCGCTGCGTGCCGAACGCGGAGTTTGCGTCCACCGGCAGCCTGCGCTCGCTGCTGCTCGGCGCGACGGCGGCGCCGGGCCGCGACGTGCTCGTCGTGGAATCCGATCTCCTGTACGAGGCCGGGGCGCCGGCGCGGCTGCTGGCGGAGCCGCCGGGAGAC
Source organism: Opitutaceae bacterium (assembly GCA_027482185.1). Classification (GTDB taxonomy): domain Bacteria; phylum Verrucomicrobiota; class Verrucomicrobiia; order Opitutales; family Opitutaceae; genus ER46. The sequence continues at coordinate 565,387 of JAIXWF010000013.1, forward strand.
GTGCTGCTGGCGAGCGGATTCACCCGCAGCGGCGACGAGGTCTGGGTTTACGCCGAACCGCCCGGCCGCTTGCGGCGGCTGGACAAGCGGCCGTGGGAGGGGCGGACGCCCGCGGGCGAATTGGTCGGCCTGACGCGGCTGACGGCCGCGGCGGTCGCGCGTTTGGCCGCGGCGGCCGCGGCGCTGCCCGCGACGGCGCACTACGAGGACGGCCTGAATGCGATTTGCGGGGAGATCCCCGTGCGGCTGCGGCACGAGCCCGCGCTGGTCTGGTGCGAAATCGACGACCCGGCGCACCTGGAGCGCGCGCGGAGTGCGATCTGGCCCCGGCTGCAGGCGGCCGCCAAGAATCGGGCCCCATGACTTTGCCGCGGAAGATTCTGCTCAACCCCGGTCCCGCGACGACGACGGACACGGTGAAGCGGGCCCAGGTGGTGCCGGACATCTGCCCGCGCGAGGCGGAGTTCGGCGCCGTGGTGGCCGGCGTGCGGGCGGACCTGCTCGCGGTGGCCGGCGCCGATCCGGCCCGGCAGACGGCGGTGCTCATGGCCGGCTCCGGCACGGCGGCGATGGAAGCGGCGATCGGTTCGCTCGTGCCCGCGGCCGGGCGCCTGCTGGTGCTGGACAACGGCGCCTACGGCGAGCGCGCGGGCCGGATCGCGGCGCGGCTCGGCGTGCCGGCGACGGTGTGGCGCGTGCCGTGGACGGAGCGGCCGGATGCGGCGGCGTTCGCGGCGCGGCTCGACGCGGCGGACGGGCCGTTCACGCACGCGTGCTGGGTGCACCACGAGACCACGACGGGCCTGCTGAATCCGTTGACCGAATACGGCGCGGCGTGCCGGGCGCGCGGCGTCGTCTCGATCGTCGACGCGATGTCGTCGTTCGCCGGGCTCGATCTCCGGTGGGGCGCCGAACCCGTGGACTTCTGCGTCAGCAGCGCCAACAAATGCCTGCAGGGCATGGCCGGCGTGGCCTTCGTGCTCGGGGACCGCGCCCGCATCGCGGCGGCGGCGGCGACGGAGCGGAGCTACGCGCTCGGCTTGGCGCGGCACGAGGCGGCGCTGGCGGCGGGGCAGTTTCCGTTCACGCCGCCCGTGCAGACCGTCTATGCGCTGGCGCAGGCGCTGCGCGAGACGTTGGCGGAGACGGTCGCGGCCCGCGCGGCGCGGTACCGCGCCTGCTACGAGACGATGCTGGCGGGCCTGACGGCGTTGGGCTTCGAGCCGCTGCTGCCGCGGGCGCTGCATTCGGGGTTGCTGACGGCGTTCCGCGAACCGGCCCGGCCGGGGTTCACGTTCGCCGGCCTGCACGATTTTCTCTACGCGCGGGGCATCACGATTTATCCGGGGAAATTGCCCGGGACGGATACGTTCCGCGTGGCCAACATCGGCGCGCTCGAGCCGGCCGACCTCGCGCAGGCCGTGGCGGCCGTGAAACTTTACCTCGATGGCCGCTGAATCCGCGAACCCCAAGACCCGCCGGCTGCGCGCCCTGCTCGATCCGGCGCGGCTCGACTTCATCATGGAGGCGCACAACGGCCTCTCCGCGCGCATCGCAGAGGAGGCGGGCTTCCGCGCGCTGTGGGCGAGCGGGCTTTCCATTTCCGCGGCGCTCGGCGTGCGCGACAACAACGAGGCCAGCTGGACGCAGGTGCTCGAGGTCGCCGAGTTCATGGCCGACGCGACGACCGTGCCCATCCTGATCGACGGCGACACGGGCTTCGGCAACTTCAACAATTTCCGCCGCGTGGTGCGGAAACTCGAGCAGCGCGGCATCGCGGGCGTGTGCATCGAGGACAAGGTCTTCCCGAAGACGAACAGTTTCCTGCGCGGGCAGGCGCAGCCGTTGGCCGACGTCGACGAATTCTGCGGCAAGCTGCACGCGGGCAAGGCGGCGCAGACCGATCCGGATTTCGTGATCGTCGCCCGCACCGAGGCGCTGATCGCGGGGTGGGGCCAGGCCGAGGCGATCCGCCGCGCGGAGGCGTACCGCCGCGCCGGGGCCGACGCCATCGTCGTGCACAGCGCGCAGTCGCGGCCCGACGAGATTCTGGCGTTTCTCGACGAATGGGCGGGCCGGCATCCGGTCATCTTGATCCCGACGAAGTACCACACGACGCCGACCGAAGTCTTCGCCGTGCGCAAAGTCTCCGCGCTGATCTGGGCCAACCACCTCATGCGCGCCGCGCTGGGCGCGATGCAGGCGACGGCCGCGCGGATTTACCGGGAACGCAGCGTGACGGGCGTCGAGGAAACGGTGGCGCCGCTGCGGGAGGTTTTCCGGTTGCAGGGCGACGAGGAACTGCGGCTGGCGGAGGAGAAATTTCTCGCCGCGGCCCCGCGGCGCAGCGCGGTGATTCTGGCCGCCACGCGCGGTGGGCCGGCGCTGCACGCGCTGACCGGCCAGGTGCCCAAGACGCTGCTCCGCGTCGGCGGCCGCTCGCTGCTCGACCGACTCTGCGACAACCTGCAGGCCCTCGACGTGCGCGACATCGCCGTCGTGGCCGGCTACCGGAAGGAAACCATCGCGCGGCCCGGCGTGGTGCGCGTGGACAACGACCGCTGGGCCGAGACGGGCGAGGCGGCGTCGCTGGCGCTGGCGGCGGAGCGGTTGGCGGGCCCCTGCCTCGTGGGTTTCGGCGACCTGCTGTGCCGTCGGCACATTCTGCAGGCGCTGCTCGACGACCCGGCCGATCTCGTGATCGCCGCGGACCGGAGTATCCGCCGCGACGCGGGCGATGCCCCGCGGGCCCGGGACGTCGTCAAACTCAGCGCCGGCCCCGCGCCGGCCTTTCTCGACGCCGAGATTACCGCCACGGCGGCGGCGTTCACCGCGGACACGGCGGCCTTCGACGCGGAGTGGACCGGCTTGCTCAAATGTTCGGGGCAGGGGGCGCAGTGGCTGCGCGAGGCGCTCGCGCAGACGATGGCGAAACCGGGGGCGGAGGCGCTTGGTTTGACGGATGTCCTGGCGGCGCTGCTCGCGGCGGGGCGGCCGATCAAGGTGCATCTCGTGAGCGGCGACTGGACCACGATCGAGAACGCCCTCGATCTCGCCGAGGCGAGCAATCTCTGAGGCAGGATCATGCCGTTGAGAGTTCAGAGTTGAGGGTTGAGAGATCGATCCGCCGAACCACGGAAAACGCAGCCGAAGCCAACAACCTGATGAACCGAACCGTTTTGCTCTCAATTCTCAGCCACGCTCTCTCAACTTCATGAGTTCGGCCATGATGCTGCCGCCGACCGGAGCGGCCGAAACCGCCGTTTACCCGAGATGATCACCGCGACCGAATTTCTCGACGCTTGCCACGCGCGGGGCGTGCGTTTTGTGACGGGCACGCCGTGCTCTTACCTGAAGCCGCTGATCAACGGCGCGATCGACGATCCGCGTTTCCGGTTTCGCGACGCGGTCAACGAAGGCGACGCCGTCGCGTTGGCCGCCGGGGCGGTGCTCGGCGGCGCGCGCCCGCTCGTGATGTTCCAGAACTCGGGCCTGGGCAACGCGGTCAACGCGCTGACGTCGCTGTGCCAGCCGTTCCGTGTGCCGGTGTTGCTCGTGGTTACGCACCGGGGCGAGCCCGGCGGCGAAGCGGACGAGCCGCAGCACGAGCAGATGGGCCGCATCACGACGGCGCTGCTGGAGACGCTGGAGATTCCGTGGGCGCGGTTTCCCGAACTGCCGGCGGACGTCGGTCCGGCGCTCGACGCGGCGCTGGCGGAGATGACGGCGTCGGCGCGGCCCTACGCCTTCGTGATGCGCAAGGACGCGGTGGCGGCGCAGAAACTCAAGGCGCGGCCGGCGGCAACGGCCCCGGGCGAACGGACGGTGGCGGTGCGCGAAGACCTGCGGCGGGAGCCGGCGGCGCGGATGTCGCGGACGGAAGCGTTGCAGGCGGTGCGCGCGGCGCGGCGGCCGGACGAAGTGCTCTTGGCGACAACGGGCTACACCGGCCGCGAGCTGTATGCGTTGGGCGACGAGCCGTGGAATCTTTACGTGGTGGGATCGATGGGTTCGACGAGCGCCTTCGGGCTGGGATTGGCGCTGCAGCAACCGGACCGGCCGGTGACGGTGATCGACGGCGATGGCGCCGTGCTCATGCGGATGGGCAATCTCGCGACGGTCGGGGCCTATGCGCCGGCGACGTTCCGGCACATCATCCTGGACAACGAGGCGCACGATTCGACGGGCGGACAGGCGACGGTGAGCCGCGGGGTGATGTTCGCGGCGGTCGCGCAGGCGTGCGGCTACCGGCGGGCGGTTTCGACCGACGACGCGGAGGTGTTTGCGTCGGCCTTGGCGGCGCCGAGCGAAGCCGGTCCGGAACTCATTCATCTGCGAATCCGGCCGGGCGCGCCCGACGGATTGCCGCGGCCCAAGGTGACGCCGGCGGAAGTGTTTGCGCGGCTGCGCGCGTGGGTGGCGAAGTAGAGGCGCCGAACCAGGTCTCAAAGCCGCGCGCCGGAGCGCAGGGCCGCGAGCGTGCGGAAGAAATCGTTGCCGCCGCGCAGCAGGACAACGGCGAGCACGACCGCGGCGGCGGCGATTTGGCGCTCCGGCGCGGGGTCGAACAGGAGGGCGCCGGCGGCGGCCCCGACGACGGCGCCGGCCGCGGCGGCATCCCAGCGGCACAGGGGCCGGCGGAGCAACCGCGCCGCGATGACTTTGCCCTCGTGGCAGGCGCCGACGGCGACGAGCAGCAGGCCGGCCCACGCCGTCGGCATAGCGCCGAAATTCCGCCAGGCGAGAATCGCGACGAAGAGGGGGCCGAGGCCGGCGAAGTCCCCGGGATGGTGCAGCAGGCCGCGCATGCCGCCGAGGGCGGCGAGGCTGCCGAGGGTCAACGCGGCCATGAGCAGGCCCGCGAGCGAGAGCGGGCCGATCAGCGGGGCGGTCAGCCAGGCGGGGCCGAACACGACGGTGCCGACGCAGGCCGCGGCGGCGACGACGATGCCCTCGATGATGCCGAGGGCACCGAGGTGCACGAAGCCGGCGCGATAGCCGTGGAGAAACGTCGCGAAATGCAGGAACGAGACGACGGCAGTGGCGGCGAGCACGAGCCAAGGCGGTTGCTGCAGCGCGAGTCCAAAGCCCAGCGGCAGCAGCGGCACGCTGACGGCGTCGAGCCAGTGGTCCAGCAGCTCGCCGGTCCGCGACGTGCGCCCGGTGTGCCGGGCGAACATGCCGTCGAGGCAATCGCAGAGCATGAAGAGAAGGTTGCCCGCCGCGAAGGCGAGGAGCGCGGCGGGATGGCCGGCGGGCAGCAGGAGCACGGCGGCGAAGCCGGCCCAGGCGGAGAACTGGCCGACCAGCGTGAGTTGGTTGGGCGTGAGCGTGCGCGGCAGCCGGCGGACCAACGGGTCGAGGACGGGCCCCTGCAGCAGCCGCAGCAACAGAGAGCGGTCCTCGAAACGGTATTCGTAGTGCGGTTCGCCGGGCATCGGGGGGAGCGGTGCGCGGACGAAAGCGGCACCGGGCGCGAACTCGCCGCCTTTCCGCCCGCGGCGCAATCCCATTTCGAACTTTCCGGCCGGCGAGAGCCAGGTGCTGCCGCGCGATCCCGACTTCGCCGCCGGGCAGTGGTGGGGGGGCTGGGGCGGCTTGCACCGGGCGGCGACGCGCGGCGATGGGATCCGGGCGGCGCTTGCTGCCGTGAGGTCGGGCGGCAAAGCGGAGAACGTTTCCGGCTCGCGTGAGAGTTTGGGCGCGGCCGGACCCGCGCGTGTTTCCGTCGAGCGGGCATGATCGAGCGACCGTGATGGACTTGCGGCGGTTCGGCCGCTCTCGTCTTCGGATACCCCGCGGGGCCAAGTCGTGCTCCGGCTAAGTGCGGTTTGCCCCAACCTCGATTTCCCTCCCCATGAAACGCCGTCACTTCCTCGCCACGCTCGGAACTTTGCCCGCCGGCAGCGTGCTCGTTGCCGCGACTCCGCCGCCGACGGTGCGCCGGCTCGCGGCCGACGTGCTGGTGATCGGCGGCGGGTCGGCCGGCGCGATCGCCGCGATCCAGGCGGCACGGCTCGGGGCGAAGACCATCCTGGTCGAAGCGGGCAGCCAACTCGGCGGCACGACGACGACCGGCGGCGTCGATTTCCCGGGCCTGTTCCACGCCTGGGGCAAGCAGGTCGTTGCGGGCATCGGCTGGGAGTTGGTCAAGAAAACGGCGGAGCTGAACAACGACGAGCTGCCGGATTTCACCGTGCCGACCGGCCGGCAGCACTGGCGGCATCAAGTGCGGATCAACGGCCAGCTTTACGCCGCACTCGCCGAGGAAGCCTGCGTGCAGGCCGGCGTGCAGCTGCGTTACTACGAGTCTCCGCTCACGGTCGAGGAAACCGCCGGCGGCTGGCGCGTGCGGCTCGTGGGCAAGGGCACGATGGTCGATGTGACGGCGAAGCAAGTCGTCGATTGCACGGGCAGCGCCACCGCGGTGGGACTGGCGGGCTTTGCGCGGATGAGGGAAGAGGACCGCCAGCCGGGGACGCTGATCTACCGTGTCGGCGGCTACAATCCGGCGGCGCTCGACCCGAATGTGCTGAAGGCGCTGCAGGAGAAGCACGCGGCCGCGGTGAAGTCCGGGGTGCTGAAGCGCACGGACATCAACGGCAGCATTGCCGGCTGGCTCGGCAAAGGCGGCGAAAGCGGAAACCACATTGTCGGCGCCGACGGAACGACGTCGGAATCGCACACGGAGACGAACATCGCGGGCCGGCAGTCGTTGCTGCGGGTGCTGCGTTTTCTGCAGCAGGAGCCGGCGCTGGCGCTGATGGAAATCGAGCGGCTCCAGCCCGAGGCGGGCATCCGCGAAACCTACCGGATCGTGGGCGAGACGACGGTCACGGTGGCGGACTACGAAGGCGGGCGCGGGTTTGCGGATGCGGTGTCGCATTCGTTCTATCCGATCGATCTGCACTTCGAAGGCGGCGTGCGGCCGAAGCATTTGAACGAGGGCACGGTGCCGACGGTGCCGCTCGGGGCGCTGATTCCCCGCGGGAGCAAGAACTTGCTCGTGGCGGGGCGTTGCGTGAGCAGCGATCGGCTCGCAAATTCGGCGCTGCGGGTGCAGGCGTCGTGCATGGGAATGGGGCAGGCGGCGGGCGCGACCGCGGCGTTGGCCGCGAGCAGCGGAACGACGCCGGCAGCGGTGCCGTTGGCGGACCTGCGGTCGACGCTGGCGAAGCACGGGGCGATCGTGCCGCGCACCGCTTGAGCAAACGGCCGCGGGCAAGTTGGGCGCGACGAATCCGGTTTCGCGCCTCGACCTCGGCGGCGCGGGCTACCTACGTTGGGACCATGCCTACCCCGCAGGTTACCCGTCGTGAGTTTATTTCCGAAGCGGCCGTCGCCGGCACGGCCTTGGCCTTGGCGCCGCGCCTCGCGGCGGCGCCGGCGGCAACCGAGTTTCGCAGCAACTGGCACGTGGTGCCGGATCGCGCGTGGGCGGGGCCGGAGTTCTGGACGAATCCGCTGCAGGACTGGCGCGTGGCCGGCGGGCGGTTGGAATTGGTGAAGGCGGCGCCGGCGCGGAATGTGCACGTGCTCACGCGCGAGCTCGCGGCGGGCGCGGGCACGTTGACGATGCAGGTGCGGCTCGGGCGGCCGGGCACGGAAGGGATTGCCGGCGGCAAAGGATCGGCCGGCTTCAACGTCGGGGTCGTCGGGCCGCTGAAGGAATACCGCAACAGCCTGATCTTCGGCACCGGGTTGAATTGCGGCCTGCGGGCGCGCGGCGAGTTGTTCATCGGCAACGGCCCGGAGGCGAAGTCCGCGCCGGTGGCGTTGGCGGCGCGCAATGCCGTGGAGTTAAGGCTCGAATTGGAAACGCCGGCGGGCGGCGGCGCGACGCGGTTGCGGCTGGCGGCGCACGATGCGGCGGACGGCACGTTGCTCGCGGCGGTGGAGCGCGCGGATTTGCCGGCGGCGATCGCGGGCAATCTGGCGCTGGTGGCGAATTTCGGCGCGGCGCCGATGGGTGGCGGCGCGGCGGCGGGGGCCGCGGCGGCGAAGGCGGCCGCGAATGCGGACCGTTGGTGGTTCGCGGATTGGCGGATCGGCGGGAGCAAAGTCGCGGCGCAGCCGGACCGCGCGTTCGGTCCCTTGTTTTTCAACCAGTACACATTGCATGCGCGCACGCTGAAGATGGCGGTGCAGCTGCCGCCGCTCGCGGCGTCGGATGATCGCAAAGTGAAGCTGCAGGTGCGCCGCGGCACCGCGTGGGCGACGGTGGCCGAGGCGGAGCAGGATCCGGCGGGCCGCGTGGCGTTGCTGCGGGTGGAAAACTGGGACGACACCGTCGATGTGCCGTACCGCGTGACGGGCACGTTGCGCACGACGGATGGCAAGATGACGGAGCATGTTTTGGCGGGCACGATCCGCCGGGACCCGGGCGCGTCGCATCCGTTGGCGGTGGCGGATCTGTCGTGCAACGCGCACTTCGCGTTTCCGAATACGGCGGCGGCGGCGAGCGTGCTGAAACTGAATCCGGACCTCGTGGCTTTCACGGGGGATCAATATTACGAATCGACGGGCGGCTACGGCGTGGACCGCAGCGGCGGAGAGTATTCGATGTTGGATGCGTTGCGGAAGTGGCTGATGCACGGCTGGACCTGGCGCGAGCTGACGAAGGACCGCCCGAGTGTCTCGATCCCGGACGACCATGACGTTTACCACGGCAACCTGTGGGGGCAGGGCGGCACGAAGGCGCCGGGCAGCGAGCCGCCGGCGGAAGCGAAGGGCGGCTACAAGATGACGGCGGACTTCGTGAACGCCGTGCACCGCATGCAGACGGCGCACCATCCCGATTCGCCGGGCAAGCCGGGCGAGCAGGGCATCACGGCCTATTACGGACCGCTGACGTACGGCCGCGTGAGTTTCGCGGTGCTGGCGGACCGGCAGTACAAGTCGGGCCCGGATGGAAAAGTGCCGGCGACGACGAGCGGGCGCGCGGACCACGTCGTGGATCCGAAGTTCGATCCGAAGACGGCGGACCTGCCCGGGCTCGAGATGCTGGGCCAGGCGCAGACGGCGTTTCTCCGGGATTGGACGAAGGACTGGCGCGGCGCCGACATGAAGGCGGCGATCTCGCAGACGATCTTCACGGCGATGGCGACGCACCACGGTCCGCGGGACGAATATCTGGTCGCGGACTACGACACGAACGCGTGGCCGCAGACCCCGCGCAACGCGGCGGTGAAGGAATTGCGGCGCGTCTTCGCGTTCCATTTGGCCGGCGACCAGCATCTGCCGGCGATCGTGCATTACGGCGTGGACGCGCACCGCGACGCGGGCGTGGCCTTTGCGTCCCCGGCGGTGAACAACCTCTACTTCCGGCGCTTCAAGCCGGTCGGCGGCGGCGGGCCGACGGGCGATTTCCGCGACAGCTTCGGCCATCCGCTGACGGTGATCGCCTGCGCGAATCCGAAGCAGGAGATCCGGCCGGGCGTGCTCGACGCGGAGATGGACAAATCGGCGGGCTTCGGCCTCGTGCGATTCGATACGGTGGCGCGCACGATCTCGGTGGAGTGCTGGCCGTTGCTGGCGGATCCGTTGCAGGCGGGCACGCAGTTTCCCGGTTGGCCCGTGGTGGTGACGCAGTCCGCGAATTACGCGCGCAAGGCGGCGGCGCAATTGCCGGAGCTGCGGATCACCGGGATGGCGAAGCCGGTGCTCGAGGTCGTCGACGAAGCGAGCGGCGAAACGGTCTACGGGCTGCGGTTGCCGGGAACGACATGGCGGCCGCCGGTGTTTGCCGCGGGCAATTACACCGTGCGCCTGACGGAACCGGAAACCGGGAAACGGCACGAGACGAAGGGCGTCAAGGCCGAGGCCGGGAGCACGGCGGTGTTGCGGATCGCGGCGGGCTGAGGCGAAACCAAAGGCAGTTGCGCGAGCTTGGTTGAGCGTTGAGAGAAAATCCGCGCGGTGTCGGCGGGTCTCTCGCTTTGGCAACGGCCGGTGCGAGAATGGATCGATCGCTCGACCCGCAGCGACCCATTCTCCAAGGCATAATCCCGGCTGAAGTTGGCGGGAGGGAATTGGCCGCGCGGATTCGGGCTCGCCTGCGGCGGCGGCGATTGCAGCGTCGGAGGGATGTCAAAACCCTCCGCTCCCGTGCTTCCCGCCGCCGATGCTCCTTGCCCGTGCAGCAGCGGCCAGACCTTCGGCGCCTGCTGCGGCCCGATTTTGAGCCGGGCGCGGCCGGCGGCGACCGCGGAGCAGCTGATGCGGTCGCGGTTCACGGCGCACTACGTGCGGGACTACGTTTACCTGCACCGGACCTATCTCGAGACGGCGCGGCGGCCGTATGCGCCGGAGCAGGACGACGGTCCGGACCTGGCGTGGACGCGGCTGGCGGTTCACGCGCACGAGCCGGGGCCGAAGCCGGATATCGCCTATGTGGATTTCACGGCGTACTTCGATGCCGAGGGCAAGGAGCAGGCGCTGCACGAGAAATCGGAATTCCGGCGGATCGACGGCGAGTGGATCTACACGCGTTCGGTGCGCGTGGGGCCGGCGCCGGCGAAAGCGGCGCCGAAAGTCGGGCGGAACGATCCTTGCACCTGCGGCAGCGGCAAGAAGTACAAGCACTGCTGCGGGAAGTAGGCTATGGGTCCTATAGGACTCATAGGACCTATAGGACTTATGGGACCTATGGTCTGGCTGGCCGCTATTCGCGCTGCCGGGAATCGATGATCAGAGTCACGGGGCCGTCGTTGACGAGGGCGACCTGCATCATGGCGCCGAAGCGGCCGGTGGCGACGGGGCGGCCGAGGGCCTGGGTCGCGAAGCCGCAGAACGCTTCGTAGAGCGGGATGGCGAGATCGGGTTTGGCGGCGTCGTTGAAGGACGGGCGCGTGCCCTTCTTGGTGCTGGCGAAGAGCGTGAATTGGCTGACGACAAGCACCTCGCCGCCGCGGTCGACGACGGAGAGGTTCATGCGATCCTCGGCATCTGCGAAGATGCGCAGGGCGCAGATCTTGTCGGCGAGCCATTGGGCGTCGGCGGACGTGTCCGCGGGCCCGACGCCAAGCAACACGAGCAAACCGGGGCCGATCTCACCGGTCACTTCGGCGCCGACGGTGACCCGGGCGGAAGCAACGCGTTGGACGACGACACGCATGGGGGAAAAGAGGAAAAGCGGGAAAGCGGAAAACTGGGAAACGGGGAAGGCGGAACGGAAGGCGAAAGGCGGAAGGCGAAAATCGGAAATTGGGAAATCGGGAAACGGCGGAGATCGGGAATCCCGAAAGACGAATTCCCGATTACCAACTCCGAACCCCGAACTCCGAACTCCAAACTCCGCCTTTCGGACCCAGAGCTCAAAACCCAAAACCCGAAACCGCAGATGCTTTGAACGTGCGGCGCGCGTTCAAAGCATCTGCCGGTGCGGATCGGTCTCGGCTTCGTAGTTCACGCCGGGGAGGCCGAAGCCGAAGAGCTTGAGGAATTCGGTGCGGTAGCCGGCGATGTCGGTCTCGGCGGCGAGGTTTTCGGTGGTGACCTTGGGCCAGATTTCGCGGACCGCGGCCTGGATCGGGGCACGCATTTCCCAATCGTCGATGCGCACGCGGCCGGCTTCGTCGAACTTCGGGACGTTGCCGTTGTACATCTGCGTGGCGAAGAGGCGCTGGATCTGCTCGATGCAACCCTCGTGGGTGCCGGCGGCCTTCATCAGCTTGTAGAGAATCGAGATGTAGAGCGGGACGACGGGAATCGCGGAGCTGGCCTGGGTGACGAGGGCCTTGTTGACGGAGATGAAGGCGCGGCCGCCGCCCTTGAGCTTGAGGAGCGAGTCGATGTGGCGGGCGGCGCGCTCGAGGTCGTTTTTCGCGAGGCCGATGGTGCCGTTTTTGTAGATCGCCCAGGTGACTTCGGGCCCGATGTAGGAATAGGCGACGGATTGGGCGCCGGGGGCGAGGAGGTTGGCCTCCGAGAGGGCGTTCATCCAGAGCTCCCAGTCTTCGCCGCCCATGACGGCGGTGGTGTCGGCGATCTCGGCCTCGTTGGCCGGCTCGATCGTCACGGTGCTGACGATGCCCTTGTCGGTGTCGACGGTCTTGTTGGTGTAGGAGGTGCCGACGGGCTTGAGGACGGACTTGTGGACGAGGCCGGTTTTCGGATGCGTGCGGCGGGGCGAGGCGAGGGAGTAGACGACGAGGTCGACCTGGCCGAGATCGGCGCGGATGAGGTCGAGGGCCTGCTTCTTGATGTCGTCGGAGAAGGCGTCGCCGTTGAGGTTCTTGGCGTAGAGGCCGGCGGCGTGGGCGGCGCGGGTGAACGCGATCGTGTTGTACCAGCCGGGGGTGGCGGGGCGGCCTTCCTCGGAAGGGCGCTCGAAGAACACGCCGAGGGTGGCGGCGCCGGAACCGAAGGTGGCGGCGACGCGGGAGGCGAGGCCGTAGCCCGTGGAGGAACCGATCACGAGGACCTTCTTCGGGCCGCCCTTGAGGGCGCCCTTGGCCTTCACGTGGTCAATCCATTCCTGAACGTGCGCGGCGCAGCCTTCGGGATGGGCCGTGACGCAAACGAATCCGCGGACCTTGGGTTTGATGATCATGCCCGGCCATGATTCCGTGCCGGCCTCGGCGCTGGCAAGGTCGGATTCCGACGCGGCGGCGGGCTTACTTGCCGAGGAGCATCATCGGCCCTTCGGCCTTCGGGACGCCGCCCTTGCGCTCGAGCGAGACGGCGAAGGCGGCGACGGCCGCGACGGGCTGCCGCGCCTTGAAATCGAAGCGGGCGGCGCCGGAGGCGGGATCGACGGTGAACACGCCGGCGTCCACGGGAATCGGATACTGCGGGTCGACGACCCAGAGCTGGTAGTCCTGGTTGGCGGCGAGCGCGGGGAGTTTCTCAACCTGCAGAATGCCTTCCTGCTTGGCGGGGTCCCAGACCGCGACGGCGTTGGCCTGCGGGCTGTCCTTCACGAGGGAGGCGAGCATCGTGATCTTGAAGTTGGCGAGGTCGCGCTCGGACTTCATGTCGGCGAGCAGCCGGGCGATGCGGTCGCGGGCATCGTTGAGCTCGCGGGTGGCGAGGGCGGTATCGCGCGTGAGCGCGACGATGCGCTGGGAAAGTTGGGCGAGGTCGGCGTCGCGCTTGGCCAGTTGGCCGCGCAGGGAGCCGGTTTCGGCCCGGGCATCGGCGACGAGGCGGTCGCGTTCGGCGAGCTGGGCGGAAAGCGCGGCGGCGGCGGCCTTGGCTTCCTGCAATTGGGCGGAGGCGGAACCGGAGGACTTGCCGAGTTCCTCCAGCTGGCGTCGCATGACGATGCGCTCGGCCTCGAGTTGCTGGCCGAGGCCCTTGAGGGCGACATCGGCCATGGCCTGTTGGTCGCGGAGGATGCGGGCCTCGGATTGGACGGAGAGGTAGCGTTGGCCGAGCCAAGTCGCGGCCACCGCCAAGCCGGCGGCCACGGCCCAGGGGGCGAAACGGCCGAAGACCGACGGATCCGGGCGAATGACGGTGGCGGCGGGTGCCGGAGCCGCGGTCTGGGTCTGCGCGCGGGGAGCGACCGACGCGAGCAGGCGCGCGCGCAGTTCCGCCGGCGGCGGTGTGGCCGGGGCCGTGTAGGCCAGGAAGGCGGCCGTGTTGCGGAAATTGGCGGCGAGGGCGCGCAGGCGCGGATCGCCGTCGAGATCGGCCTCGAAGCGGGTGCGCTCCTGGCCTTCGAGCAAGTCGAAGGCGTAGAGCGCCGTGTTTTCCTCGCGACGTTCGTCGATCATGCGGAACGGGCGAGGGCATCCCTCAGTTTGATCAACCCGCGGCGGATGCGGGCCTTCACGGTGCCGAGCGGCTCGCTCAGCTTGCGGGCGATTTCCTCCTGCGTAAGCCCGCCGAAGAAAGCGAGCTCGAGGGCCTTCTGCTGCTCGGCGGGCAAAGTCGCGACGGCCGCGCGGACGGCGCGGGCTTCGTCGCCGCTGATGGCGGCGTCGGCCCCGGAGGCCGGGCCGGACATGGCGGCGAGGCCGAGATCGTCGGGGGCGGAGTCGGCCAGCAACTCGGCCCGGCGGCGGCGCATGCGGACGCGGTCGATGGCGCGGTTGCGGACGAGGGTGATGGCCCAGGAAAAGGCGCTGCCTCGGGTGGACTCGAAGGTGGCGGCCTTTTCCCAAAGGGTGATGAAGGCGTCGTGGACGACGTCTTGCGCCTCGGCCGGCTCGCGCACGATGCGCAAAGCCGTGCCGTAGAGCGGGCCGGAAAAGCGGTCGTAAAGCTGGGCGAAGGCGTCGCGGTCCCCTTGGGCGATGCGCTGCAGCAGGTCGGTATCGACCGCCTCGCGGTCCTCGGACGGATCCGGATCGGACATGGCCGGCGGACTCATATCGCGCACCGCCCGCGGCGGGGTTGCGCACTCCGCCATACTCGCCGCGGCAAGGGCGAGCCCGTGAGGGAAGCGGGAGAGGACCATGGGCATGCCGGAATCATACGCGCGCGTCCCGAATGGGGATGCAGCGCGGCGGACGCTTGGCGAGATTTTTTCCGGGCCAACGGCCGGCTCGGTCCGCTACAGCAGCCAAAGACCGAAGAGACCGAGGACGATGATGAGGGCGAGAACGGACAGGATGGTCCGTTCCTGGCGGGTGACCGGGAGGGGCATGTCGCCGACCTCACAGGCCCAAAGCGCGGGTCCGAGCGAAAAACTCCCCCAAAATCGGCTCGTTGGCGATCTCGCTCCACGGGCGGTTGGAGGACACGCGGACAAACAATTGGTCGCCGGAATGCCGGAAACCGTAGCGCCAGGCGAGCTGCAGCAGCGCGACGGCGGAGTAGGGATCCTGGTAGGTGATCGGGCGGCCGTCGTAGAGGTGCCAGAACCAGACGAACTGGGGCCGTTCGTTGGCCTGGAAACGGCGGTGCTCGGCGTCGGACAAAGTGCGTCCGGCCAAGGGCAGATCGACCCGCGGGGTCGGGTTGGCCAGCGGCGACCAACCGGCGCCGGGCCAGCAGGCGTCGGGGGTGTGCGAGGCGACGAGACTCACGGGGGCCTGGCCGGCGCGCCAGTAGGCGACGTAGATGATGATCTCGGTCGAAACGGAGCCCGGCCCCGCCCGGACGTAGTGGCGTTGGGCGAGGTGGTCGGTCTTCAGCGTGCCGCGGAACTCGTACAGGTCGCTCGACTTGACGGACCAGCCTTCGGCCGAGGCCGGCAGGAGCGCGAAGAGGTCGGGCACCGGCGCCTGGACGCGGGTGGACGGGCGCGTGTTGAGAAAAAAGAAAACGGCGAGGGCCGTCGCCGCGGCGAGACTCCCGGCCAGGGCGGCCTGGCGAACGCGGCCGGCGGGACGGACGGGGTCCGCGGGCGGCGGCGGGGCGGGCGAGTCGGCCGGGGCTTTTTCCCGGCGCTCCAGCAGGAGCGCGAGGCCGCCGAGCAGGCCGGCGGTGATGCCGAGGACGGCGAAGCCGGTGGCGTCGTGCCACGTGCCGGCGATGTCGATGCCGGCGTTGGCGAGGAGGGTGAGCCCGAGGGAGCGGATGAAGTTCATCAGCAGCGCGAGCGGGGCGGAGAGCCCGATGATCAGGGCGCGGGCCCAGGGCCGGCGGACGAGCGTGGCGGAGAAAAAGAGCCCCGCGAAGACGCACGAGATCAGGCTGCGCACGCCGCTGCAGGCGTCCTCGACGCCGACGGTGGCGGTCGCGAGATCGATGAGGTTGCCGTGGCGCATCGCGGCGATGCCCAGCAGGTGCAGGGACTGCAGGACGAGTTCGCTGACCCACAGCTGCAGGGTGAGCGTGAGGCGCGTGTAGGTGCCGGGCGGGATCGGCGTGGCGAGCAGCCAGAGCGCGATGGCGATGCCGGCGGTCCAGTTTACCCGCAGCAGGCCGACGCCCTCAGCGGCGAAGACGACGAGCCCGGCCCCGAGGAAGGCCGCGAGGCTGAGCGCGAGCATCACGTTGACCAAGGCGTGCGACCAATCGACGGCGGCGGCGTAGAGCCCGGCCATGCCGAGGGCCCCGAGCCCGATTCCCAGCAGCGCGGCCAAAGCAAAACGCGATCCCGGGCCGGTCTGGATGCGCCGGTCGGTGCCGGCGGTGCGGCTCTCGTGCAGGAGCAGGGCGAACAGCAACGGCATGAAGAAGCCGTGGGACAAATCGGGGTTCGATTTCCATTCCGGCCACAGCCGGAGACTCAGGGCCGCGACGGCGGCGAGCAGCGCGACGGCGGCGAACTTGCCGGGCGCGGAGAGGCGGCGGACGGCCGCGGAAAACGGTTCGGCCGGCGTCATGGTTTCGCCGGGCCGGCCGGGGCCGTGGGCGGAAGCTTGGACGTCGGCGCCGGGTAGCGTTCGAGCAAGGCGTAGGTGACCTCGAGCGGCAGCGGGAGAATCGGCAAAAAGGTACTGATGCTGCGTTCGGCCGTTTCCCCGCGCAGGAAGGCCTCGACGGCCGTGAGCGCGACGAAGGGGGTGCTCGACGCTTTCTTGAGGTAGGCGGTGAGTTCGTGGAGCCGGTCGCGGTTGCCGACGGCGCCGGCCGTGCACAGCAGGGCGAACCAGGCGCCGGCGGAGTCGTTGTCGAGGGCGAGCGGTTCGCGCGAGAAGCGGCGCCAGACCTGCTCGAAAATCTCGGCGTCGGGATAGCGGATCAGGTGGGCGCAGAGCGTCTTGATCCGGGGCGGATCGAGCCGGGCGGAGAGCAGCAGATCGACCTGTTGCTGGCGGAGATTGCGGGCTTTGCTGGCGGCGTAGGCGTCGAGCCGCAGCGTGACGGCGGCTTCGTCCTCGAGCTCGCGCCGGTGTTTTTCCAGCAGATCCATGGCCGCGAGGGGTTCCTGCAATTCGATCAGGGTGGCGACGCGGTAGAAGAGCGCGAAGGGGGGCAGGCCGGCGGGCCAGTCGGCGGCGAGGGCGGCCTTGGCGGCGGCGCGTTGGCCGGAGCGCAGCAGGAGTTCCGTTTCGATGACTTGGCGCCACGGCTTGGCTTCGGCGCGCGGGGAAGCGAGGACGGCGCGGAGGAGCGCGTCGTCGCCGGTGCGGCGCGTGGCGAAGAGCAGGGCGCGGAGCCAGACTCCGCCGAAACGCGCGTCGGCGAGCAATTCGTCGCGGGCGAGCGGGGCAATCTTGGCGTAGCTGCCGCGGGCGAGCAGGGCGCGGAACCAATCCTGGGCCGTGCCGGAGCGGCGGTTGGGGTGGTCGCGCAGGAGTTGCTCGTAGACTTGGTCGGAGCGGCCGGGCTGGCCGGCCTGAAGGTTTTTCGCGAGCGAAAGGCCGGCGATGTAGTTGGTGGGATCGAATTGGTAGGAGTTGGCCAGGTACAGCAGGCCCTCGGCGGTCTTGCCGGCGGCGAAGGCTTGGTGGGAACGCTCCAGGAAGAACCAGCCGCGGGCCTGGCCGACCTTGTGCCAGAGCGGGGGCAGGCCGACGTGCACGATGCTGACCGGGTAGCCGATCACGCGCAGGAACGTGAAAACGGTGAGGACGGCGGTCAGGTAGATCGCGGTCGCGGCGCCGCCGTACCAAAGGAAGGCGCGGCCCCAGAAGGGCCTGACGTCCGCGGTGTTGGCCGAGCAGCGCAGGCCGGCGGGCGTCGCGACCAGCAGCGGGCAAACCCGGGCGAACCGGGCCGGCCGGTCCCAGCTCGTGCAGGCGTCGCACTGGGTTTCGAGGGCGCGGCCGGAGTCGCTGGGACTTTGGCAGGGGCAGCGCGCGGCGCCCCGGCGAGCCTGGAACCAGGACTTGCGGGAGTTCCAGTAGAGGAGGGCCCACCACAGGCGGAAGAAATCGGCGATCCGGCCAAGCACGGGTTGGAAACTACGTGCGGGTTTCAACCCCGCAAATGCAATTCGGGGCTGGCGCCCGCGGCGGGCGACTTTTCGGTGAGGGATGCGTCCGACGCCATGGTCAGGACGTAATCGGCCCGTTCTCCCCACACCCACCATGAAATCGATCGCGAAACTGTTCCCGTTGGCGGCGGCTTTCGGTGCCGCCTTGTTCACGACCCAGGCCCGCGCGGAAGTCCAGGCCGGCAAAGCCGCGCCGGACTTCTCGTTTACGGATCTCAACGGCAAGACCCACAAGCTCTCCGATTTCCGCGGCAAGCCCGTGGTGCTCGAGTGGGTCAACTCCGGCTGCCCCGTGGTGAAGCGCCACTACAACACGGGCAACATGCAGAGCACGCAGCAGGACGCCGCCGCGCACGGCGCCATCTGGATCCAGATCAACTCCGGCCATCCCGGCGCCCAGGGCGACCTCGACAACGCGAAGGCGCTCGAGTGGCAGAAGACGCAGGGCGTCGTCGCCACGGCCTACACCCGCGACCAGGCGGGCAAGATCGGCCGAATGTACGGCGCGAAGACCACGCCGCACATGTACGTGATCGATGCCCAGGGCACGCTCGTGTACCACGGCGCGATCGACGACAACCCCCGCGCCGATGACGCCGCGGAAACCAAGGCCGCCAAGAACTACGTCAAGGCCGCCCTCGGCGCCCTCAAGGCCGGCAAGCCGGTCGAGAAGTCGTCCGTGAAGGCCTACGGCTGCGGCATCAAGTACGGCCGCGTCGACGCGTGAGCGGCGGGCGGCGCGCGGTGCGCGCCGCAGCTGAAAGTTGAAAGCTTTAAGCTGAAAGCCGCGCTACCTTCCGGCCGAAGCCGGCAAAAAACGAGGCCCCCGAAATCCGGGGGCCTTTTGCTTTTCGGGAATCGAACGCTTCCTCGAGGGACTCGTTTCCGTCCGGTCAATCCGCCGTTCCGTCCATCCGGTACATCCTGTCCTCGGATCGAGTTCGTTCGCCCGTCGTTCAGACCTTCACCGCGAACAGTTCCGGATGCATCGTGCCTTCGGCGACTTTGTTCACGGTGCCGGTCATCATGATCGAGAAACCGTCGCCGATGCCGATGCCGATTTGGCCGCCGGGCATGTGGACGGTGAGGTCGCGGTCGACGAGCCCGAGGCGGTGCGCGACGGCGGCGGCCGCGCTGGAGCTGCTGCCGGAGGCGAGGGTGTAGCCGGCGCCGCGTTCCCAGATCTCGATGCGGATATTTTTCCGGTCGAGGACCTGCAGGAACTGGACGTTGGTTTTGCGGGGGAAGTTCGGATGCGTTTCGAGGTGCGGGCCGTACTTGTGCGCGAGCTCGGCGGAAACTTCCGGCAGCGGGAGGACGCAGTGCGGGTTGCCGATGGTGGCCGCGCAGTAGGTGAAGGTGCGGTCGAGCACGGTGATCTGCTCGTTGAGGACTTCGCGCGGGGCGCCGGCGACGTTCACGGGGATCTTGGCGCTGTCGAAACTCACGTTGCCCATGGCGACGGTGATGAGGCGGCCCTGGTCCTTGATGACGGAGCGGACGTGGCCGCCGGGCGTCTCGATCGTGAAGTCGGGATTCTTCACGAGGCCTTGGTCCCAGAGGAAACGGGAGAAGATGCGCAGGCCGTTGCCGGATTTCTCGGCCTCGGAGCCGTCGGGATTGAAAATGCGCAGGCCGAACTCGCTTTGCTGGGACGGCAACGGGCCCCAGAGGATGCCGTCGGAGCCGACGCCGAAGTTGCGGTGGCAGACGACGCGGATCTGGTCGACCGTGGGCGCCGGCGCCCAGGCCGGGAAGTCCGCGGGGTTGAGGACGATGTAGTCGTTGCCGAGAGCGTGGTATTTGTGGAAGCGCATGAAAGCGGGGAGAATTGGCGGGGCGGAACCGCGAAGACACGGAAAAAACGCGGCGCGCGAATTCCGTTCCGGCAAGGCCGGCGCCGGCGCGGCGCGCGACCGCAGGTTCAACCGAGAAACAGGAACGCGTCGCGGAGCAGTTCCCTGCCGCCGCGTTCGACGTTGCGGCCGTGGCTCAGGACGATGCGGTCGAAATCCCAGGCCAGCACGGTGTCGAGGGAAGCGCGCAGCGCGGCGCGGTCCTTGATCGTCGTCTTGAGCAGACGGGAAACGGCGAAGCGGCAATCGCAGCCGTTGAGCTTGAGCAGCAGGCGGCTGAGCAGCGGCATGTCTGGGCCGAGATTGAAGGCGAGATCGGTGACGATGAGGGTGCGGCTGGCGCGATGCCGGAAGACCACTTCGTTGAGGCGCGGCATGCCGCGGAGCACACATTGGTCGAACACCGCGGCCCAGGCCGGATCGGGTGTGTCGGCGAGCAGGTGCGTGAACTTCAGATCGGGCCGGAATTTCGCGAAGCCGCGGGCGCCGTGGAGCCGCGCGGCGGGATAGGCGGCGAACCAGCCCTCGAGGTAGGTGTCGTGCATCGCGTTGGGGGCAACGACGTGGCCGACGGGCCCGAGGGCGGCGAGCGCGGCGGCGAGTTCCGGCGTGTGCGCGGCCGGCGAATGCAGCCACAGTTCGCCGCCGGGCAGCCGGGCGACGGTCATGCGGTGCCCGAGCGACATGCCCAGCACCGAGAGCGGGGCATCGTAATCCCAAAGCTCCGCGGCGAGAGGTTGCAGCATGGGCAGCGGGCGGGACGTTCGCGATTCAGGCCGGCTTCGCGCCGGTGTAGCCGAAGAGTTTCCGCTTCTTGATCGCGACGGCGACGCTCGGCGGGACCATCTGCTCCCACGAAGGATCGGCGTCGCGGATGCGTTGCAGCACATCGCGGGAGAAGATCGCGAGGACGTCGGGGTCGAAGCCGACGATGCAGTCGATGTAGTGGTTCTCCAGCAGGTGGGCGTAGAGGTTGCGCAGGTGGTCGGCGACCTGGACGTTTTTCGCGGTGATGAGGACGCTGGAGGCGAAAGCGTGCGCGACGTGCGAGCCCGGTGCGGCGGCGACGCCCGACGCGAGGTAGCGGTCGTAGGCTTCCTGGCGCATCGGGTAGACGTAGAGTTTGACCGTGTTCTTGAACATGCGGCCGAAGGACTCGAGGATGCCGCCCTCGAGGTGTTCGTAGTACTTCTCGTTGAAGATCTCGAGGAGGTTGTTGATGCCCATCGTCACACCGATGCGTTCCTTGGTGTAGCGGCGGAAGTACGACGTAAGCCGGTAGTACTCGGAGTAGTTCGAGATCATCGTCGTGAACCCGAGTTCGCCGAGCAGGTCGACGCGCGAGAGGAAATCGGGCGCGTCGAGGGCGCCGCTCGCGAGCAGGTTGTTCATCGTGATCTCCATGATCACGACGACATCCTTGCCCTTCACGTCCTTCTCCTGGACGAACTGCGCGGTGGCGCAGTTGAGCATGTCGACGTTGACGTGGGTGACGGGCCGGAAGCTGCCGCGCTCGACGAGGATCGCCTTCTTGTAGAGGACCTCGGAGGGCTGGAGGACATCGCCCTGGGGCCCGAACATCACGGCGTTGGTCAGGCCGTACTGGACGAGGTAGAGCGCCATCATCCGGTTGTCGATGTGGCCGAACGCGGGGCCCGAGAACTTGAGCATGTCGACCTCGAGGCGCTGGGTGCCGAGGTTGTCGACGAGCGACTCGATGAAACGCTTCGGATCGTCGCGGTAGTAGAAGCACGCGTAGGCGAGGTTGGTGCCCGCGATGCCGAGGGCGTCCTGCTGGAGGACGTTTTCCTTGTCCCACATGCGCACGTGGAGGAGCACCTCGTTGGGCGGGCCGCCGGGTTCGGCCTGGAAACGCAGGCCCATCCAGCCGTGCGCGTCGTTGGTGCCGCGGAAGCCCTTGGTCGCGACGGTGTCGGCGAAAACGAAAAACGACGTGCGGTCGCCGCGTTGGCCGGAGAGGCGCTCGATGAGCAGATTGTATTCGTGCTCGAGCATGAGCCCGAGGCGCTCGCGCGAGACGTACCGCGGCGCCTTGCCGTAGATGGCGTCGCTGAACGTCATGTCGTACGCCGAGATCGTCTTCGCGATCGTGCCGGCGGCGCCGCCGGCCTGGAAGAAAACGCGCGCCACCTCCTGCCCGGCGCCGATCTCGGCGAACGTGCCGTACTTGCTCTCGTCGAGATTGATCGTGAGCGCCTTGCGGTTGGTGGTCAGCAACTCCTTCTTCTCACTCATGGCGCGGCACTATGGTCGGGGGCGGGGAGGGCGCAACCCGTACGTCGCGGCGCCGCGTGTCGATTCCGTGAACTTATCGGCGGCGCCGGATGCGACGGGCTCCGGCTAATCGCGGCGCCGCGCCGCCCGGCCCGGCGAATCGACCGTTCCGCCCTTTCGACTGGAGGAACGGGGGAAAGCGGGTAGGGTCCGCCGCTCCCTTCCATGAAGAACTATTTCACGTCGTTGCTCGGCGCGCTCACGGCCCTGGTGGTGTTTTCCGGCGGCTGTTTGCTGCTCGGCATCGGGGTGCTCGCGGCGTTCGCGGCGCTGGGCTCGGCCGAGAAGGCGGCGCCGGCGGTCGAGCGCGGCTCGTACCTTGTTTTCGATCTTTCGACCAATATCACCGACGCGCCCCCGCCGATCGACTTCGGTTCCTTCGGCGGCAAGGACGAGTCGCTGCAGCTCCGCGCCGTGACCAAGGCGCTCCGCGCCGCGGCCGCCGACGAGCGCATCGCCGGCGTTTACCTCACGGGCGATATTTCGCCGGCCGCGTTCGGTTCCGGTTTCGCCGCCCTCAAGGAAGTCCGCGACGCCCTCGTGGAGATCAAGAAGGCCGGCAAACCGGTCCAAGCCTATCTCACGTACGCGACGACGAAGAGCTACTTCCTCGCCTCCGCCGCGAGCGAGGTCGCGATCGATCCCTACGGCATGATCATCATGCCGGGGCTCGCGAGCGAACCGACGTTCTTCGCGGGTGCGTTCGAAAAGTACGGCATCAACGTGCAGGTCACGCGGGTCGGCAAATACAAGTCCGCCGTCGAAACGTTCACGCGCCGCGACATGAGCCCGGAGAACCGCGAGGAAATGCAGGTCCTCCTCAACGACCTCTGGGGCGGCCTCGTGGCCGACATTGCCGCGAGCCGCGAGCTCACGCCCGCGCAGATCCAGGGCGTCGTCGACGCCGAGGGCCTGATCCGGCCCGAGGCCGCGAAGACGGCCAAGCTCGTCGATCGCATCGCCTACCGCGACGAGATCTACGACGCGCTCAAAGCCAAGACCGGCCGCGCCGGCAGCAAGGAACCCTTCAAGCAGATCGCGCTCGACCACTACATCAAGCAGGCGAAGGAGCCCGTCCTGCCGGCGAAGGCGCCCAAGGCCGGCGGTTCCGGCCGCGGCCGCATCGCGGTCGTGTATGCCGAAGGCGAGATCGTCGACGGCGAGGGCGAGATCGGCGACGTCGGCGGCTCCCGTTTCTCGCGCGAACTGCGCAAGCTGCGGCAGGACGACCAGGTCAAGGCCGTCGTCCTCCGCGTCAACAGTCCCGGCGGCAGCGCCTCCGCCTCCGAGGTGATCCAGCGCGAGGTCCGCCTGCTGAAGAAGGTGAAGCCGGTGGTCGTCTCGATGGGCAGCTACGCGGCCTCGGGCGGGTATTGGATTTCCGCGTACGGCGACCGCATCTTCGCGGAGAACTCCACCGTGACCGGCTCGATCGGCGTGTTCGGCATGCAGTTCGACATCAAGAAACTCGCGAACGACTTCGGCGTGACCTTCGACTCCGTGAAGACCGGCAAATTCGCCGACGCCATGACGCTCTCGCGGCCCAAGACGCCGGAAGAGCTCGCCGTCTTCCAGCGCATGGTCGACTGGATCTACGGCGAGTTCGTCGGCAAGGTCGCCGAAGGCCGCCAGCTCGAGCGCAGCGCCGTCGAGGCCATCGCGCAGGGCCGCGTCTGGTCCGGCGCCGAGGCGGTGAAGATCGGGCTCGTCGACGAGATCGGCGGGCTCGAGGACGCGATCGCGTTCGCGGCGGACAAGGCCGGCCTCGGCAGCAACTACCGGGTGACCGAGTACCCGCGGCAAAAGGAACTGTTCGAGGCGATCCAGGATTTCGTCGAGCACCACGCGCCCGGCTTCGCGAAGGCCCGCGGCGGCGTCGCCGGCGAAGTCATGCGCCGGATCGAGGCGGAGGTTAAGGCCTTGCGTTCCTACAACGATCCGCAGGGCATCTACGCCCGCCTCCCGCACCACCTGACCTTCCGCTGATGTCCGCCTCCGCCGCCTCCACGTATCTGCTTTCCCGCGACGTCGTCGCGACCGTCATTCCGGCCGGCGACCGCGTGACCCTCGCCCGGGGCGAGGAAGTCTTCGTCACCCAATCCCTCGGGGGCAACGTCACCGTCCGCACCGACCGCGGTCTCTTCCGCATCGCGCGCGAGGATGCGGGCGCCCTGGCGGGCTACGTGGCCGCGGCGGAAACGCCGGCCGTGGCCGCGGGCGAATTCAGCGAGCAGGCCGTCTGGGACACGCTCAAGACCTGCTTCGACCCGGAGATCCCGGTCAACATCGTCGACCTCGGGCTCGTGTACGATCTGGCGATCGAGCCGGCGGCGGGCGGGAATTCCATCGAGGTCAAGATGACGCTCACCGCGCCCGGTTGCGGCATGGGCCCGGTCATCGCGGAGGACGCGCGTCAGAAGATCGCGGCGCTGCCGACGGTCGTCGCGGCAAAGGTCGTGATCGTGTGGGACCCGCAGTGGACGCCGCAGATGATTTCCGAGACGGGCCGCAAAGCGCTGGGCCTCGAGTAAACGCGGGCGGCGGGGCGGCGGATCCCCGATCCGGGGACAGGATGGACAGGATCGGAGCCGGGCGGAGGAACAGGAACAAAGCCCGGGTCAGGCGTGGACGCACGGCGGCTTTCGCTGCTGAGGCTTTTCCGTCCTGTTCATTCCGGATCGTCCATCCGGTAAATCCTGTCCCCACGGTCGGGACCGTGACGGCCTACGCGGTGATCGATTCCAGGGAGCAGCCGTCGGCGGAAGGCGTTTCGCAATTCGGGCGGGCGATGACGCCGGCGTAGGGTTCCGGGGCGAAAGGCTGCGCGGGCTCGCGGAGCAGGTGGCGGTCGCAGATCGCGAAGAGCTCGGCCTCGGACTGCGCGCGCCGCATGTCGTGCAGAAACGCGCCCGTCGGGTCCACGCTTTGGCCGACGAAGTTGAGGTACTTCTTCATTTTGTTCACGTGGAGCAGCTCCGGCAGGCCGGGCGCCTGGGTCGCGCGGTAGAGGCGCTCGACGTACTCGCGGACATCGCCGAGCACGAGGGCCGTGACGGGGCCGCCGGCGAAGGCTTCGCGGCATTGGCGGAAGATCCAGGGATTCCGGATGGCGTGGCGGCCGATCATCACGCCGGCGGCGCCGGTGGTGCCGAGGACGGAGACGGCGCGGGCGGCCGAGACGACGTTGCCGTTGGCGAGCACGGGGCAGCGGACGCGGCGGACGGCGTGGGCGATGAAGTCGTAGTGCACCTCGCTGCGGTACATTTCCTTCACGGTGCGGCCGTGGACGCTGAGCAGGTCGACGCGGTGCGCGTTCACGAGGTCGAGGATGCGGTCGAAGTTCGATGTATCTTCGAAACCGATGCGCATCTTGACGGTGAAGAGGCCGGGCACGATCGAGCGCAGGAGGCCGAGGATCTCGCCGATTTTCGCGGGTTCGCGGAGGAGGCCGCCGCCGACGTTCTTCTTGTAAACCTTGGGGGCCGGGCAGCCGAGGTTGAGGTCGATGCCGGCGACGTTGTGCCGGAGGAGTTCGGTTGCGGTGCGGGCGAGGTGGCCGAGGTCCTCGCCGATGAGCTGGGCGAAGACGGGTCGGCCGGTGGCGTTCTCGTCGATCGAGCGGAGGATGTGTTTTTCCGGCTTCGACTGGGCGTGGACGCGGAAGAACTCGGTGAAGAAGTAGTCGGGCGCGCCGTAGTGCGCGATCACGCCCATGAAGGCGAGGTCGGTGACGTCCTGCATCGGCGCGAGCGCCGTGAGCGGGCCGCCCGGGACGAGGCCGGCGGGCAGGCGGGTGCGGGAAACCTCCGGGGCCATCCGGTTCAGGAGGTTTCGTCGTCGCCGGGGTTTTCCGACTGCTGCTTGAGCACGCGTTCGAGGATCTCGGTCATGTCCTCGACGGTGTCGAAGACCGGACGGGCGACGTAGATCGGTTTTTTCTGCTGGAGGGCGAGGACGATCGAGTCGCTGGGGCGCGCGTCGAGTTCGACGAGTTTGCGGCCGAGCTCGTTTTCCATGCGCAGCAGAATGCGGGCGAAATAGGTGCCGTCGCGGGCGTCGTTGACGATGACGTGCTCGAGGGTGGCGCCGAGGCCGAGGAAGATGCTGCC
The DNA here is from genome assembly GCA_027482185.1 of Opitutaceae bacterium. Taxonomy (GTDB): domain Bacteria; phylum Verrucomicrobiota; class Verrucomicrobiia; order Opitutales; family Opitutaceae; genus ER46. Next base: position 591,426 of record JAIXWF010000013.1, read on the forward strand.
GATGAGGTCGTGCGTGAGCGGCCGGTCCTTCTTCACGCCGTTGAGGGTCATCTGGATCGCGGAGCCGACGGAATTGTCGACGTAGATGACGAAGGTCTTCTCGTCGTTGCCCAGAAAAATGGCGCAGCCGTTGGCGGTGGGCATGACCCCCTTGATGGTGACGACGGCGACGTCTTTTTGCATGGCGGAGGCAAGGTGGACGGATCCGGCCGGAGGCGCAAGCGGCGACCCGGCGGCCGCGGGTTCAGGCAGAATCATGCAGTCGAGAGGTGAAAGTTGAGGGTGGGGAGATCGATCCGCCGAGCCACGGAAAAGGCCGCCGCAGCCAGCAGCCCGACGAACCGAACGGTTTGGCTCCCAACTCCCAGCAAGCTCTCTCAACTGCCTGAGTTCGGCTCAGGCGAAGCCGAACAGGTCGATGCCCCAGGTGCGGGCCTGTTGGACGACGGCGGGCCGATCGAGGATGAGGACCTTGCCGGTCTCGAGGGCGGCGGCCTTGAGGCCGGCCTCGCGCATCGTCTCTAGGGTACGCTGGCCGAAGCAGGGGACGTCGAAACGCCAATCCTGGCGGGCCTTCACGGTTTTGACGAAGAGGGCTTCGTCGGTCTTGAAGCCGCCGGCGCGGCGGAGCATTTCGTCGGTGCCCTCGAAGGCTTCGACGGCGAGGACGGTGCCTTTGCGCACGACGCAGCCCTGGCCGATGTCGAGGCGGGCACATTCGCGGGCGATCTGGATGCCGTGGGCGAGGTAGTCGGCGTCGATGGGGAATTTCTTTCCCGTCATGCAGCCGGCGACGGCGAGCTGATCATCGAGGAAGGCGCGGGCGTCGAGCAACGCGATGCCGAGGGCCTCGATTTCTTTGGCGATGGCGCCGAAGATGGTCTCGGCGTTGCGGCGCTTGAGGGAGAGCAGAATGCGCGTGGCCTTGAAGTCGGGGTGGAGGCCCTTGAAGAGACGGCGCGGCGTGATCTGGCCGGCCATGAGGGCGGAGCCGGATTGGAAATCCTGCAGGGCCTCGAGCATGTGGCCGAGTTGGCCGACCTTGATGACGCGGCGTTCGTCTTTCGGGAACGAATCGACGAGGGCGGGCGGCGTTTCTTCCTCGAAGCCGACAAGGCGCAGGGGAACTCCGGCCCGGCGGACGGCGGCGGCGACCAGCTGCGGATAAAGTCCCTGGCCCGCGATCAGCGTGAGCGGGCGGGCGCGGTCGAAGCCGGCGGGAAGAAAGGCGGAAAGCGGAGCCACGCGCGGAGCTTGCGGAACGGACGCGGGGATTGAAGCCGGAAAAGCCGGGGGCGGTTCCGGCGGTCGAAAGTTGAAAGCCGGAAGTTGAAACGCCGAGCGTGCGGCGGCCGGCGGCGTCAGGTCTGCGCGCCGTAGTATTTCTTGTAACTCCGGTAGTACCGGTAGTTCGAGTAGTACTCGATGCGGCGGGGAGAGAGACCGTTGAGCACGACGCCGAGGACCTCGTTCTTGCCGTTGCGGAGGGCGCGCATGTAGAGGCGGATGTGTTTCCGGTAGGCGCGGTTGAAGCGGCAGACGTAGATGACTTCGTCGATGCGCTCGGCGATGAGCAGGGAGTCGGTGACGGCGCCGAGCGGGGGCGAGTCGACGATGACGAGATCGTACTCGCGCTTGAGGCGCTCGAGGAGCTGGCCGAAGAGCGGATTCTCGAGCAGTTCCGTCGGGCTCTTGGAGCGGCCGCCGGAGCAGAGGAGGGAAAGATTCTCGCTGATCTTGATGATGCCGAGGTCGGGATTGGTCGCGAGTTCGCCTTCCATCGCGCCGCCGCTCTCGAACCAAGTGATGAGGCCGGCGTTGTTCTGCTGCTTGAAGTGGCGGTGCAGCATCGGGCGGCGCAGGTCGCAGTCGACGAGCAGCGTCTTCTTGCCGTGGCGGGCGAAGCTGCCGGCGACGTTGCAGGAGATGAGGGTCTTGCCCTCGCCGGGAATGGTGCTGGTGACGAGGAGGGACTTCGGGAAATCGAGCTTGGAGTGGATTTTGACCGAGCTGTAGACACTCAGGAAGGCTTCGACCCCGGGGGCCTGTTTGCTGTCGACGAGGAGCGTGTACTTCTCGTCGTCCTTCATCGCGGCGAGGTCGGGGATGATGCCGAGCAGATTGGCGCCGATGAACGATTCGACGTCCCAGGCGCTCTTCACGCGGTCGTCGATGAAGCTGAGGCCGATCGCGACGCCGAGGAAAACAAGGACGCCTATGCCGATGGCGGTGCGGGTGATCTGGGCCTTGTCGGGCGAGATCGGGGAGCCGTTGACGGTGGCGCGGTCGAGCGGATGGACGGGGATCTTCTCGATGTTCTTGACCGTGCGGGTTTCGTTGAGGCGGCGAAGGATGTCGTTGTGGTTGGTGCGGGAGGCGTCGGCTTCGCGGCGGAGCGTGTTGTACTCGATGGCCATCGCGGAGAGCTCCATGGAGGCCTTTTCCTGCTTGGCGTATTCGCCCTCGTAGGTGGCGAGGAGTTTGCGGGCCTCGGCCTGGCGGGCCTTGATCTCGGCGATGGCGAAGGCGACGGCCTTGTTGAGGTCGGCCTCGGTGACGGCGATCTCGTTGCTCTTTTCGATCATCCGCGGGTGCCGTTCGAAATAGCGCTCCGAAAGGAGATTCAGTTCCTGCTGCAGCTTGCTGAGCTGGGCGCGGAGCACGGGCACGGCGCCGTGGTTGGCGATGTCGGCGATTTCGAAAAGGCTGCGGTTCTCGGCCTGGAAGGATTCGATCTGCTTCACCTTTTCGTCGAGGGCGAGGAGGTTGAGGCGTTTCTCCTCCTTCATCGTGCCCGCCTTGCGGAGGGACTCGGTGACCATGTCCTTGGTGCTGTCGAGGGAGATGAGGTTCTTCTCGCGCATGTAGCGCTGCAGGTCCTGTTCCTTCGCCTCGGATTCCTTGCGGAGGCGCTCGGCCTGCTCGGTGAGCCAGACGATGGCGGTTTCGTTGCGGCCGCCGGCGTTGTCGAACAGGTGGGTCATGAACGCGTCGACGTAGCGGTTCGCGATCAGGGCCGCGGCCTCGGCGTCCTCGTGGACCACGCCGATGCCGATGAGGTAGCTGGCGCGGGTGGAAATCGGGGACATGCTGCCGAGCGAGATCGGCACGGTCTCGGGGTCGGTGCCGGGCGGGGCGCGTTTCAGGGCGGCGCGGCGGAGGATGGCCTTCTCCTCGGGCTTGAGCGATTCCATCACGCGGGCCTCGAGTTTCCGGCTCTGGAGCAGCTGGATGTAGGTGTTGAGATCGACGTCGGAGCGCACCGTCTGGTCGATCACGCCCTGGGTCGTGACGACGGTCTCGGGTTTCTCGAACTGCATCGTCGCCTTCGCGTAGTACGTCGGCGTGACCTGCATCTTCTTGTAGAAGAAGCCGACCGAGACGAGGACGGCGAGGGGCAGGGCGAGCCAGAGGCGTTCCCGGAGGATGATGTAGTAGTCGCGCAGCGTCCGCCGTTCGGCGACATCGTCGTCGCGGTTGGCGTTGGGCGGGGGAGAATTTTTCGCGTGCGCGTCGGCCATCGAAGGGCGGATTAAATGATTCGCTCGGGAACGTAAATCACGTCGTCGGGCTCGAGCACGAAAGCGGCGTCGCCGGAAGCCGTCCGGCCCTTCACCTTGATGGCGCTTTCGACATCGAGTTCAAAAACGCTGGAAGTGCCGTCGGCCTTCGTCCGCATGAGCCGGACGGCGGTGCCCTTGGCGGTCTCGGAAAAGCCGCCGGCCTTGGAGATGAGGTCGCGGATGGTCATCTCGTTGTCGGGCGGGATTTCGTAGCGGCCGGGGGCGTTGACCTTGCCGCTGATGCTGACGATGCGCGGGGCGTAGGTCTCGATGGTGACGCTGACGACGGGATTCCGGAGGTAGCGGCCGTCGCGGTAGGCCTTGGCGATGGCTTCCTGGGCCTCGAGCACGGTGAGGCCGTAGACCCGCAGTTCCTGGAGATACGGGATGGCGATGGTGCCCGTGCTTTCGACGCGGCGCTGCGGCGCGTTGAGGTAGGGCTCGTCGAGCACGGCGACGGAGACGACGTCGCCGCGGGTGATCCGGTAAGGCTTTTCCTTGCGTTCTTCTTTGGCGGACGCGGACGCGGCGGGGGGCTGGGCCGGCAGGGCGGCGGCCAGCGCGGCAAACAGGCAGGCGGCGAGGAAACGGAGAAGGGCGGGCGATTTCATCGGTGGTTACCAGCGGGTCGAGGCACTGAGACTATAACCGCTGCGGACGAAATCGGCAAAGGCGAGGGTCGACCAGTTTTGGAACCACGTGTACGCCGCGCTGAGCTTGAGGTGCTCGTTGAGCGAGTAGTTCAGGTTCACGTTCCAGCTGAAATTGGTGTCGCGGCGGTTGGGGCCGAGGACCGGCGGAGGGCCGGCATCGACCAAAATGCGGCCGCCTTCGCCGAGGAAACGGCTGTCGCCCCAAGCGACGCCGGCGCTGGCCGACCACCGCGAGGTGAACGCGTACTGGGCATCGAGGGAGGCGGTGAGGTTGTCGACGAAGGATTCGTTGGCCGTGGTGGAGAAGTCTTTCGCGATGACGGCGGCGAAGTTCATCTTCTTGCTGATCGCGTAGCTCATGCTGCCGCTCGCGGTCCAGGAGCCGAAGTGCTCGCCGTTGGTCGGGCCGCCGCGCGGGTACCGCACCTGGTAGCCGGCGCGGAGGCTGCCGTTGACGCCGCGCACGATGCGGCCGCTGACGCCGGCGGTGAAAGAGTGGTCGGTGAACGACGTGGAGCGGGAGGTCTCGCCGTAGCGCCAGCGGTAGCCGCCGACGAGGTCGCGTTCGGACGAGAGGATGTGGAAAAGATCGACGCCGGCGTAGTACGTCGTGAGGTCGGAGTAGATCGTGGTATCGGCGTACTTCACCGTGCTGGTGCCGAGATTGCCCGCGAGCGTGTAGGTGCCGACGATCGGGTAGCGGAAGCCGAGGCCCGCGTTGTAGTTCCAGGAACTGAGGCGCGTGTTGAGGGCGGGGTCGGCGCGGCTTTGGCGGGCGGCGCTGAGGGTGAGGGTGCCCGTCGTGCGGCCGGTCTGTTTGTTGAACTCGAGCCCGATGGTGGGGTCCGCGAAATCCTGACCGCCGATGCTGGCAAATTTGGAACTGCTCACGCCGATGTTGGCGTTGACGCCGATCCAGCCGGCGCGGCGGGTGTATTCCGCGGAGAGGGTGGTGCTGTAGACGAAGTCGCCGTCGCTGTCGGCGCTCGCGAATACATTGGAGTCGTGGGCGACGCCGACGGTGCCGGACACGTAGATCCGGTCGCGGCCGTCGTTGAGCGAGACGAGGGCGCGGGCGTTGGGCGCAGCCAGCAGCGCGGCGGCCAAGGTGCCCGCAATCCCGATTCGCAATTCCTGCCGGAGCCTCATGGTGCCGCGGGGCGGTTCAACCGCCGGGGCCCCGGCCGGTCGAGCCGATGGTGGCGGGACTGACGGTGAACTGCGTCGGCAGGTCGGACGGCACGGTTTCGATGGGCACGATCTCGGTGGAAGACGTGCCGCCGCCGGCGCCGTCGGCACCGTCGAACGCGGTCACCGGGCCGTCGCCGCCTTCGCCGGCACCTTCGCCGGTCGGAGACTTTTCGCGGACATCGAAATAGACGGTCTTCTTGGCCATGCAGGCCATCGCGACTTTGTCGTCGAGCTGGGGAGATTCGCCCTGCGGAATCCGCTGGATGCGGATTTCATTGGGCTGACCCGGCGCCCCGCGACGGATGATCGCCTGTTCGCCGGCTTTGACGGTCTGTCCACCCATGTCCATCGCGCCCGCGCGGATCGAACTTTCGCCCTCGAGCATCGAGACTTTCGTGAAGTCGGGACCGGCCTCGATCACGACCTTGCGGCCGCGGACCTGGACCGAGCCGTGGGCGGTCTGGTAGTTCATGTTGCTGCCCGCGACGAGCTTGCTGGTGCAAAGCCCGACGGTGCCGCGGACGATGAAGGCCTGCGTCTGGGAAATCGACGGCTCGACCTCGACGTCGGTGCGGTTGGGCGTGAACGGCTCCTGCTGGAACCGCTTCACCTCGACACGCGTGTCGGCATCGAAGAAAGCGCCGGTACCGTTCGAATAGACCAACGTGGAGAAGTAGCGGCTGCGGTCGTTTTCCCGTTCCGGACGCTTCGTCTCGATGACGGCGCCTTGGGCCAAATAAACCGCGCGCTTGCTCAAGTCCTCGATGGCCTCGCCGGTGTCGATCACCGCTTCGCCGCTGACGTCGGAGACATAGACCTTGCTGGCGGGATTCTTCTTTTTCGCCTGGGCCCAAACGGACGGAACGCACAGCCCGAACACCGCCAAAGCGACGGCCGCGGTTCTCGCCGAGTGCGAGGATTTCGCCGAAAATGCGGGCGTCAGGTGCATGCGAGTAGGTGGAATTCGGGTTGAGCGAGGTCTAGGGATAAATGAGGGATTAACCCTAGACGATGCAAGCGCAGACTTCGATAATTTCCTATTCGACCACCAGATTCAGAATTTTACCCGGAACGAAGATCGCACGCTTGATGGTTTTGCCGTCGAGATGGGGAGCGACCTTCGGGTTGCCGCGCGCAAAGGCGATGGCTTCGTCCTGGGTCGTTCCCACTGGAACCATTTGATCACCACGGTGTTTGCCGTTGATTTGGAAGACGAGTTTTACCTCGCTGGCGGTCAGCAACGCGGCGTCGAACGTCGGCCAAGCGGCGGACATAATGCTGCCCCGGCCCCCCAGGCGTTCCCAGAGTTCCTCGGCGATGTGCGGGGCGAGAGGTGCCAGCAATTGGAGAAACTGCTGGGCGGTGCGGCGCGAGACGACCGGAGCCTTTTGCAAGGCATTGCTGAAAATCATCAGGTCCGAAATGGCCGTGTTGAAGCGCATGTCGTCCAGGCGCTCGGTGACCTTCTTGATGGTCTCGTGGAGCAGTTTGGTCAGCTCGGCCGGTTCCGGCGCGGTGTCGGAGATCTTGGGGTGGACGGTGCCGTCGGCCGCGATCAATTCGCGCCAGACCTTTTGCAGGAAACGGTGCACGCCCTCGATGCCGCGGGGATTCCACGGCTTCATGGCCTCGAGCGGACCGAGGAACATCAGGTACAAACGGAGGGTGTCGGTGCCGTGCGACTGGATGATGGTGTCCGGATTGACCACGTTGCCGCGGCTCTTGGACATTTTTTCGCCGTCCTCGCCGAGGATGATGCCCTGGTGGAACAGTTTCTTGAACGGTTCCGCCTGAGGCACGACTCCGAGATCGAAGAGGACCTTGTGCCAGAAGCGCGCGTAGAGGAGGTGGAGCACGGCGTGTTCGGCGCCGCCGACGTAGAGGTCGGGCACATCCCAATACTTCAGGGCCGCGGGCGAAGCGAACGCATCGGCGTTCGCGGGATCGAGGAAGCGCAGGTAGTACCAGCAGGAGCCGGCCCACTGGGGCATGGTGTTGGTCTCGCGGCGGCCGCGGACCCAGGTGCCGGGCGTATCCGGTTTCCCCTGACTGGCGGGCACGGCGGCGCCGGTGGCGGCCTCCAGCCAGATGTCGACCCACGCGGTCTCGTTGGCCAGCGGGCTCTCGCCGGTGCCGCTCGGCAGGTAGGACTGGACGTCGGGCAGCACGAGCGGCAGCGCCGCCTCCGGCAGCGGCAGCGCGAAGTGCACGGTGCCGTCCTGGGTGAACGTCACCGGCTGCGCGGGCAGGTCGGAGCGGATAGCCTGGGCCTTCGCGTAGTCGTCCGCGCCGACCCAGACGATCGGGAACGGCTCGCCCCAGTAGCGTTGGCGGGAGAAAAGCCAATCGCGGAGCTTGTAGTTGACGGTCGCTTTGCCGACGCCGCGGCCGGCGAGGTCCTGCGTGATCTTCTTCTTGGCTTCGGGCCAGGCGAGGCCGTCGTAGCCGGGCGAGTTCACGACCTTGCCGTCGCCGACGTAGGGCAGCTTGGTTTCGCCTTCGCCGGCGATGACCTGGACGACGGGCAGATTGAATTGGACGGCGAACTCGTAGTCGCGCTCGTCGTGCGCGGGCACGGCCATGATCGCGCCGGTGCCGTAGCCCATGAGGACGTAGTCGGCGATCCAGACGGGGACTTTGGCGCCGTTGACGGGATTGATCGCGTACGCGCCGCTGAATACGCCCGACTTTTCTTTGGCGAGATCGGTGCGCTCGAGGTCGCTCTTGGCGGCGGCTTTCTTGCGGTAGGCTTCGACGGCGGGCTTCTGCTCCGGCGTGGTGAGGCGGTCGACGAGCGGGTGCTCGGGAGCGAGCACCATGTAGGTGCAGCCGAAGAGCGTGTCGGGGCGCGTGGTGAAAATCTTCAGTTGGCCGAGTTCGCGGCGCTCGAGGTCGAAGAGGATTTCCGCGCCTTCGCTGCGGCCGATCCACGCTTCCTGCATGCGCTTGGTGGAATCGGGCCAATCGACGTCCTTCAGATCGGAGAGCAGGCGCTCGGCGTAGGCGGTGATGCGCAGGACCCATTGGCGCAGGTTGCGGCGCTCGACGGGGAAACCGCCGACCTCGGATTTGCCGTCGATGACTTCCTCGTTGGCGAGGACGGTGCGGAGTTCAGGGCACCACCAGACGGGGCGCTCGTCGACGTAGGCGAGGCCGCGGCGGAAGAGCTGGAGGAAAATCCACTGCGTCCAGCGAAAGTACTTCGGGTCCGTCGTGTCGATTTCGCGTTCCCAATCGTAGGAAAAACCGAGGGCTTTGATCTGCCGGCGGAAATTCGTGATGTTGTTCTGCGTGTTGGCGGCGGGGTGCGTGCCGGTTTTCACCGCGTGCTGCTCGGCGGGCAGGCCGAAGGCGTCCCAGCCGATCGGGTGGAGAACATTGAAGCCGCGGGCGCGCTTGTAGCGGGCGAGAATGTCGGTGGCGGTGTAGCCCTCGGGGTGGCCGATGTGCAGGCCGGCGCCCGACGGATACGGGAACATATCGAGCACGTAGTACTTCGGCTTGGCGGAGTCGTTCTCGGCGCGGAACGAACGATTTTTCTCCCAGAACGTTTGCCAGTGCGGCTCGATGTCGTGGAAGTTGTACTCTGTGCTCGTGGTAGCCATTTTGTGAAACCCGCCACTGTGAAACCTTTCCCTGTCCGGTCAATCTTCGCCCTTGTCGCCCTCGTCTGCGGGCTCGGCGGCGCGCCTTTCCGCGCCGAAGCGGCGATGTCGCGGGGGTTCAACCGGCTGCTCGATGCCGTGGTGCGCATCGACGTGCGCGAGGTCGGTTTCGAGGGCGGCACGCGGCGCTACACCGCGGGTATCGGCTCCGGCGTGATTCTGTCGGCCGACGGATTGATTTTGACGAACGCCCACGTCGTGAGCCCGCGCGCGGTCGAAGTGAACGTGACCTTGGCGAACCTCGAGCGCGTCGGCGCCAAGTTGGTCGGTTGGGACCACTGGACGGACCTTGCGGTGCTGCGTCTCGATCTCGACGAAGTGAAGCGCCGGGGTTGGAAAATCGCGCACGCCGAGTTCGGCGACAGCGCGAAATTGTTTCCCGGGCAGGAAGTCTACGCCGTCGGCACGCCGCACGGCCTGACCCGCACCGTGACGCGCGGGATCATCTCGAACCCGAACCGCTACTTCGAAGATTCGCGCGGCGTGAACGGCTACGAGACCGGCGCTTTCAACACGTGGCTGCAGACCGACGCCGCGATCAATCCGGGCAATTCCGGCGGGCCGCTCGTCACCGAGGATGGCAAGGTCGTGGGCATTTCGTCGCGCGGATATCTCGGGGCGAACAATCTCGGATTTGCGATTCCCTCGGCCACGGCCCGCTCGGTCATGGCCGGTTTGGTGCAACAGGGCACGATCGTCCGCAGCTATGTCGGGATCGTCCCCGGCGCCCTGCAGGATCTGGAAAACTTCTACGCGCTCCAACTCAGCTCTGGCGGCGTGTTGGTCAACAGCGTCGACCCCGGTTCGCCCGCGGCCAAGGCCGGCCTGCGCGCGGGCGACATCGTGCTCGCGATCGACGGCGCGAAGGTGGACGGCCGCTTTCCCGAGCAATTGCCGCCGATCCAGAATCTGATCGCGAGCCGGCCGGTGGGTTCGACGGTGAAGTTCACGGCGCGGCGCAGCGGCGAGACGCGCGAGTTTGCCGCCGTGACCGAACGGCTCGAGAGCCGCGTCGGCGAGGAGTGGGCCTTCGAGAAATGGGGCCTCAGCGTGCGCAAAGTATCGCGGACCTACGCCCGGGAAAACCAGCTCGAGGACGCGGGCGGCGTGGTCGTGATCGGCGTGCAGTCCGGTTATCCGGCCGATGTCGCCGGCGTGACGCGGGGCGACATCGTCATCAAGATCAACCAGCAGCCCATCGATTCGCTGGCCGTGATGAAGGCGGCGCATGCGGCGTACGAGGCAAACCCGGCGCCGACTTTGCTGGAAACGCAGCGGAATCGCCGCGTCTCGCTCTATATTCTCAAACCATGACTTCGTTCCGCCGCTGCGGTCTTGTCCTGATCGGAATCGCCTGGCTCGCCGTGGCGCGGGTGTCCGCTGCCGCGGATCTGCCGACGCTGTGGGCCGAACGCGCCAAGGCCGTCGTGGCCGTCGAGTATGTGACGGAAACGGAAGTCGACCGGCGGCCGACTGTGACCATGGGCACGGTGGTCGACACGCAGGGCACGGTGATATTGCCGCCGGGGGCGATCGATCCGCGGGCCGCGTTGTGGCAACTGAAGGAGTTTCGCGTTTATCTCCCGGGCGACGCCAACAGCGCGCCGGGCGAGTACCTCGGGCAGGACGCGTTCACCGGTTGGCATTTTGTGCGCGCGGATGCGGCGCTGCGCGCGCGGATGGTGCCTGTGACGAATTTCGCCGGACCCAAGAAGCCCGCCGGCCTGGCGGATTTCGTCTGGGGCATCGGGTTGCGCGGCAAGGACGAGGACTTCACGCCGTACTTGCTCCAAAGCCATGTCGCGTTGGTGCAGGCGTTGCCCCAGCGCACGGGCATCGCGCAGCAGGAAGTGGCGGCGCCGGGTTTGCCGGTCTTCGACCGCGAGGGTGGCTTCGCGGGTTTGGCGCTGGCGTCGTTCGGGCAGACGTTTTTGCAATTTTCGCGCGGCGCGCGGAGTTCGGCGGTGATGCTGGTCAACGTCGAGGAAAGCAGCGCGTTTCTGCTGGCCGAGGACGTGTTGCCTTACCTCGGCCGCGTGCCGAAGCAGCCGAACGGCCGGCCGCTGGCCTGGCTCGGCGCGTATGGTCTCGAACCGATGGACCGCGAGGTCGCGAAATTTCTCAAACTTTCAACGCAATCCGGGGCCGTCGTGAGCGAGGTGCTCGAAGGCAGCCCGGCGGAGAAAGCGGGCTTGCGGGCGCGCGACATCGTGCTCGCGGTGGACCGCAAGCCGCTGCCGCAGCTCAAGCCGGACAGCGTCGTGGTGCGCTACCTCGAGCGCGAGATCGACCGGCGGGCCCCCGGCGACGCGCTGCCGCTGTCGGTGCTGCGCGGCGCGGAGCGGCTCGAGCTGAACGTCGTGCTCGGCGAACAGCCGAAGCTCGTGCGCGAAGCGGAACGGAAGTATTTCGACCGGCTCGGCGTGACGGTGCGCGAATTTGTCTACGGCGATGCGGTGGAACGGCGGGCGCGGACGGCGGACAGCGCCGGCGTCGTGGTGCATTTCGTGAAGCCGAGCAGCCCGGTCGCGGTGGCGGGCCTGCGATTCGACGATTGGATCAAGGAAATCGACGGCGCCGAGGTGAAAACCTTTGCCGAGGCGGTGCAGCGGTTGGCGGAGATCGACCGCGACGGCAACCGGCCGGAGTTCGTTATTCTGGTTGGGCGCGGCGGCGAAACGGCCGTGTTGCGGGTGAAGCTGAAGTAAGCCGTCGGACTCAGCCGGACTGGTGCGGTTGAGAGTAGCGGATTGAGAGTTGAGAGAACGAGCTACCGCAGGACGGCGGGTGGTTCCTCCTTACGGAACCTGCTATACCCAGCGGCTTGGCCCGCATCTCTCAGCCAAGCTCTCCCGCCTGCGTGAGTCCGCCTCAGAGATCCCGCGGACGCGGGTCCGAGGCGACGACGAAGACCCAACCCGAGCGGTCGTCGACCATGACCATGGCGGAGGCATCGCCGGGGACTTCGACCGTCACGGGTTGGGCGGACGCCACGTCGGCGCTGCGTTCAGCGGCGGGCTTCCGATCCGGGGAAGCGAAGAAGACCACCGCGGCGGCTGCGGCGGCGCCGAGCGGCAAAGCGGCCCAGCGCAGCGGGCGCAGCCATGCTTCGGGCAAGCCGAAGGCCCCGCGTTGCGATTCGGCCTGGATCCGCCGCCGCACGGCCCGCCATTCGAGCTCGGCATCGGGAACGGCAACGGCGGCCGTCTCTGCGCGCCAACGGGCGAGACCGTTTTCCAGGGTCGTCTTGAAGGCGCGGCATTCCGCGCAGCCGTTGAGGTGGGCGGACAGCTCCGCGGCCTCGGCCGGAGGCAAGGCGGCATCGCGCGCCGCGCAGATCGAAGTTTGGGCCCGCGTGCAATTCATGGCCGGAAAGTCGGGACCGCGGCGCCGGCGGGTGCGGCGGGAACGGAGCGGGACGAAAAGTTGAAGTTGGAAAAACGCACGGCGAGTGCGGGCTGCGACGGGCGGTTCGGAGGGCTTATTCGGAAAAGTTCCGGAAAGTTTCGGGGCGAACGGTCAGCGGGCGAAAACGAGGACGACGGGGACGTTGTCGTCCTTGCCGCCGCGGCGGACCAGCACGGCCGGGGCGCCGGCGCGGAGGGGCAGAGAGGTGGTCATCATGGCGGCGCCGCGATGGGTCCAGACGACGCGGACGCGGACGCCGCCGCCTTTTTCGACCTCGAGTTCGAGGGCGTGGCCGTCGGCGAGCTGGAGCGTGGAGCGGCCGTTGGCGGGAATGGGCGCGGAGCTTTCGTTGACGAAACGGAAGGAGCTGAAGACGAGGTTGCGCTGAAGTTCGGCCTCGTAGGGTTTGAGGCGGGGATCCGACTCCGCCTTGTCGTTGGACGCGGTGATCAAGATGGCGCGGATCGACGTCGGCTGGGCGGCGTGGGCGGCGACGGCGCCGAGAAGGGCGAGACCGAGGGCGAGGAAGCGGAGCAGGTTTCTCATGACGGATCCTTGAGTTTTTGCGCCAGAATGCGGCGCGCGTGGAAAAGACGGGACATGACGGTGCCGCGGGCGATGCCGAGTTCGGCGGCGATTTCGTCGTAGGAAAGACCCTGGATTTCGCGCAGCGCAAGCACCCCGCGGTGTTTCGGCGGGATGGAGGCGATGGCGCGTTCGAAGCGGGCCTTGCTCTCCGCCTGGTCGTAAAGTTGGCGCGGATCGGTGGGCTCGACGGCTTCCGCGGCGCCGAATTGGCGTTCGCCGCCGGCGCCCTCCTTTTCGTCCTCGGAAAGAAAGGGCACGAGTTTGGTGTACCAGCGTTTGCGGCTGCGCAAATGGTCGATGGCGCGGCGGACGGCCACCGGATGCATCCAGGTCGAGAACTTGGATTCGCCGCGGAACTTCCCGAGGTTCTTCCAGACGCTCAGCCAGATTTCCTGGCACACATCGCGGGCGGCGTGTTCGTCGCGGACGATGGATTGGACGAGGCGGAAGGTGGTGTCGTAGTGCGACTGCATGAGACGGCCGAAGGCGTGTTCGTCGCCGGCCTGGGCGCGCGCGATCAGGTCGCGTTCCTCGGCCATGCGGGCAATGTCGTCGGGTTCGTCCACCGTTATTCGGATTGAGAGAGGGGGAAGCGATGCGCGGCGGCAATGCCGGAGACTGCGACGCCGGCGGCGCGGAAGTTATTCGTTCCGGCGCACTGCGTCGGACGGTAGGACCCGTTTGCAGCTTGGCGGCCGGCGGATTCGGGATTTGCTGGCCCGACCATGTTCACGGGAATTGTCGAGGAAACGGGCCAGGTGGTCGGCTTCGAGCCGCAGGCGTCGGCGTGGCGCCTCACGGTCGCGGCCCGGGCGGCGCTCGTCGACTTGGCGCCGGGGGACAGCATTGCCGTCAACGGCTGCTGCCTCACGGCCACGCCGGCGGGGCCGGGGTTGCTGGGTTTCGATGTGCTCGAGGAGACCCGGCGGCTGACGAATTTCCAAACCCTGAAGGCGGGTGCGCTGGTGAATCTCGAACGCAGCCTGCGCTTCGGCGGCAAGGTCGGCGGCCACTTTGTCACGGGCCATATCGATGCGCTCGGCACAATCGAGGTGTTCGAGCCGCGCGGCAAAGACCATTTTCTCAAGGTGCGGGTGCCGGAGGGGTACGTCCGCTACATCGTGCACAAGGGCAGCATCGCGATCGACGGCATCTCGCTGACGATCGCGGAGGTCGATGCGACGTCGTTCGCGGTCTGGCTGATCCCGCACACGTTGGAAGTGACGAATTTGCGCGAGAAACGGGCGGGTGACGCCGTCAATTTGGAATTCGACTTGCTCGGCAAGCACGTGGAAAAGCTCCTGCTGACCCGGACCGCCTGACCCCGCAATGCGCCAAGCCCTTTCCGCCCTGACCGACGAATTGCGGCGCCTGAAGGCGACGGGGGTAAAGACCGTGACGGTGAGCGACGAGGCCCTGGTCTCGATCCGCCGCGCGGTGGTGGCGTTTCGGCAAGATCGCTCCGGGGGTGCCGCGGTTGCAACGGCAACGACTTCTGCGTCCGCGCCCGCGCCTTTGCCGCCGCCGGCTCCCGTCCGAGCCGCGGTCCCGGAGCCGACCGTGGCGCCGCCGCGTCCGCCGCCGGCCCCGGCCGTGATGCTGCCCGTGGTGGCGGCCGCGAGTTTGCCGCCCGCGCCGACGGTGACGTTGCCGGAAGGGGACAAGGCGACGCGCTGGCAGGCGCTGCTGGCGAAGGTGCAGGCCGATCCCGTGTGCCGCGAGAACGTGCGGCCGGGCAAGAAAGTCGTGCTCGGCGTGGGTTCGCTCGACGCCAGGATCATGTTTGTCGGCGAAGCGCCCGGATCCGAAGAGGAGATCGCCGGCGAGCCGTTCGTCGGGCCGGCGGGGCAGTTGTTGACCAAGATGATTTCGGCGATGGGGCTGAAGCGCGAACAGGTCTACATCGGCAACATCATGAACTGGCGGCCGCAGCTGCCGACGGTCGACGGGCGGGAGCAGGTGGGCAACCGGCCGCCGACCGAGGCGGAGATGCGTTACTGCCTGCCTTACTTGAAGGCGCAGATCGACGTCGTGCAGCCGGAATTGCTGGTGGCGCTCGGCTCGACGGCGGCGCAGGGCCTGCTGGGTTTCGGCGCCTTCAAGGCGCTCGGCGAAGTGCGCGGCCGTTGGCGCGATTTCAACGGGCGGCCGCTGATGGTCACCTACCATCCGAGCTATATCCTGCGGAACCAATCGAACCGTTCGAAGCGCATGATCTGGGAAGATCTGCTGCAGGTGATGGAGCGGGCGGGGTTGGCGGTTTCGTACAAGCAACGGGGTTACTTCCTCGAGAAATGAAACGGATTTTGCGTTGGCTGGCGCTGGTGTCGGGGGCGGCCGCAACCTTGCTGGCGCAGCCGGCGGGTACGCCGTTCGATTTCGCGGCCCTGAAGGCGCGCGCGCAGGCGCTGGCCGCGAAGCCCTATGCGCCGGCGGTCAAATCGGCGCCGGAGTGGCTGCAGAAACTGACCTACGACCAACACCGCCAGATCGAATTCGATCCGGCGCGCAGCCTGTGGCGGGGCGAGGGACGTTCGTTCCAAGCGCAGTTTTTCCACCCGGGCTGGTACTTCAACCGGCCGGTGCAGATCAACGAAGTCGCGGGCGGCCGCGCCCGGCCGGTGGCGTTCAAGCGGGACTATTTCCGCTACCACCAATTGCCGATCGGGGAAGTGCCGGCGGATCTCGGGTTCGCGGGTTTCCGCCTGCTCTATCCGGTCAACGGCCCGGCCCGGCCGCACGACGAGCTCGGGGCCTTCCTCGGCGCGAGCTACTTCCGCCTGCTGGCATCCGGGGCTTACTACGGCCTTTCCGCGCGCGGCCTCGCGCTCAACACCGCGGAGCCGGGGCCGGAAGAGTTTCCCGTTTTCTCTGAATTCTGGCTCGAGCAACCGGCGGCGGGTGCGAAGGAACTCGCGCTGTGCGCCCTGCTGGAAAGCGAGAGCGTCGTCGGGGCCTACCGCATCGTAGTGGCCCCGGGCGATACGACCGTCGCGCACGTGCGGGCCGCGGTCTTTGTGCG
This sequence comes from Opitutaceae bacterium, assembly GCA_027482185.1. Classification (GTDB taxonomy): domain Bacteria; phylum Verrucomicrobiota; class Verrucomicrobiia; order Opitutales; family Opitutaceae; genus ER46. The sequence continues at coordinate 607,516 of JAIXWF010000013.1, forward strand.
CAAGACGGCCAAGGTTTTCGGGATCGCGCCGCTGACGAGCATGTTCTGGCGGGGCGAGAACACGACGGAGCGCTCCGACGATTTCCGGCCCGAGGTGCACGATTCGGACGGCCTGCTCCTGCACACGGGCGCGGGCGAATGGATCTGGCGCCCGCTGCAGAATCCGGCGGTGCTGCGGACGGCGACGTTTGCGGACCGGAGCCCGAAGGGTTTCGGCCTGCTGCAGCGCGACCGCAATTTCGAGAGCTACCAGGACCTCGAGGCCCACTACCACAAACGGCCGGGCGCCTGGGTCGAACCCGTGGGCGACTGGGGCCGGGGCGGCGTGCGGCTGGTCGAGATTCCGACCAAGGACGAATTCAACGACAACGTCGTGGCCTTCTGGATACCGGAGACGCCCCCGGCGCCGGGCGCCGCGGTCGAACTCGAGTACCGGATCCACTGGTCGCTGCGTCCGCCGGCCGCGCCGGGCGGTTTCGTGCACGCGACGCGGCAGGGGCGTTCGCAGGCGCAGGAGCCGGACCGGCACCGTTTCATCGTGGATTTCGACGGCGAGCGCCTGCGCGCGCTGGCCGAGGATGCGGGCGTCGAGGCCGTGCTGGACGTGGGCCCGGGCGCGACCGAGCTGCACCGCACGGTGCAGAAGAACGACACGAACGGCATGTGGCGCGTCGCGGTGGCGGTGAAGCCGGACGGCTCGAAGCGGCCGGTCGAGTTGCGCTGTTTCCTGCGGCTGAAACAGGAAGCGCTGACGGAAACCTGGTCGTACCTCTGGCAGCCATGAGCGCCGGCGAATCCGATTCCTACCGGCCCGGCGAGCCGTCGCTCGCGGCGGAGTTCCGGCCGAAGACGGGCACGATGGCGCAATGGAACGAGGCCTACGTGCGCGTCGAGGACTACCTGCGCGCGCATCGCATCCACAACCGGCTCCACCAGAGCCGGCTGATCCAGCAGGTGCTGGAGCGCGCAGCGCGCCGGCACGAGGCGGACCCGACGCTCAATCCCACGGCGCTGGCTTCGGACGAGATCGAGGCGGGAATGGATCTTTGGTTTGCGGACCTGCTCGACCGCCGCGGGCAGCCGCACGAGCGCATCGCGATCGACGGCCGGCTGGCGTTGTTGCTGTCGGACGGGCCGCAGCGTTGGCCGTATGCGTTTCTCGACGAACGGCAGATCCCGCCGGATTTCGCGCAGGCCATGCGCGCCGGCGTCATCGAGGCGGGGCCGGACCTTGCGGTCTCGAGCATGGTGCCGCGGCCGATCGACCTCGGGCCGATTCCGGAGGCGGCGGGCGAAACAATGGAGCGCATCGAGCGCTGGCCGATTCTGCGCACGCTGCTGCTGTGGCTGCTGTTCGCCGGCGTGCTGGCGGTGATTTTCTATCTCACCCGGTGAGCCGGCCCGCCATGCGCCTCTTTCTCACCGAAACCATGGACCAGCGCCGGCTCAGCCGCCGGCGGTTCCTGTTCTTCTCGGGCATTTTTGCGTTCACGGCGATCGCCACCTGGTTCATGGCCGACCTGCTGTGGCGGAACGGTCTGCAAGGGCTCGAGATCGCGCTGCTGGTGCTCTTCGTGATTCTGTTCGCCCATGTCGCGGCGGGATTCTGCACCGCCTTGGTGGGCTTCTATGTGATCAACCGCGGCGGGGACAGCTCGCGGATCACGAACACGGTGAAGGAGGACGAGGACGCGCCGCTGGCGTCGACGGCGATCGTCATGCCGGTGTTCAACGAGGACGTGAGCCGCGTGTTCGAAGGCCTGCGCGTGGTGTACCGGTCGGTGCAGGAGACCAAGAAACTCGAGCACTTCGACTTCTTCGTCCTGAGCGATTCGAACCAGCCGAACCAGTGGATCCAGGAGGAAGTTGCCTGGCTTGAACTGTGCAAACAGGTCGGCGGCTTCGGCCGGATTTTCTACCGCAAGCGCCGGCAATCGATCAACAAGAAGGCCGGCAACGTGGCGGACTTCCTGCGCCGTTGGGGCCGGCGTTACCGCTACATGATCGTACTCGACGCCGACTCGATCATGACGGGCCGAGCGCTCGTGCAACTGGTCGCGTTGATGGAGCGCAATCCGCAGGTCGGCATCATCCAGACGGCGCCGCGGATCGTGAACGGCGAGACGCTTTACGCGCGCCTGCAGTCCTTCGCGAGCCGGCTGTACAGCCCGCTGTTCCTCGCGGGCCTGAACTACTGGCAGCAGCACGAGGGCAACTACTGGGGCCACAACGCCGTGATCCGCGTGCAGCCCTTCATCGACCATTGCGCGTTGCCGGACCTGCCGGGCAGCGAGCCGTTCGGCGGGCGGATCCTGTCGCACGATTTCGTCGAGGCCGCGCTGATGCGCAAGGCGGGCTGGGGCGTGTGGCTGGCCGGCGACATCGAGGGCAGTTTCGAAGAGGGGCCGCCGACGCTGATCGATTCCGCGAAACGCGACCGCCGCTGGTGCCAGGGCAACATGCAGCACGCGTGGCTGCTGACGGCGCGGGGCTTCCGGCCGGCGAACCGTTTCCACCTGCTGATGGGCGTGATGGGCTACGTGTCGTCGCCGCTGTGGCTGCTGTTCATGATCCTCGGGACGATCCAGGTTTTCACTCACGTGACGGCGACGGGGCCGGCGCCGGCGATCGATCCCGCGAAGTTCACCTCGCTGTTGGGCTACCACTTCGAGGTGCCGCAGGCGTTCACGCTGTTCGTGCTGACGATGGTGCTGCTTTTCCTGCCCAAGATCGTGAGCGTGATCGTGACGCTGGGCCGGCCGGAGGAAGCCCTGAAATTCGGGGGGCGGAACCGGCTGATTTTGAGCGCGCTCGGCGAAGCGGCGATTTCCGTGTTCCTCGCCCCGGTGAACATGGCATTCAACTCGAAGTTCGTCCTGTTCACGTTGCTCGGCCAGGGCGTTTCCTGGGTGACGCAGCGGCGCGGCGGCGAGGGCGATGGCACGGACTGGCGCGAGGCGATCATCACGCACGGCGGACAGACGGCGTTCGGTCTCGTGTGGGGCATCTCGTCGTACATCATTTCGCCGACCTTCTTCCTTTGGCTGAGCCCGGTGATCGGGCCACTGGTGCTTTCGATTCCCGTTTCCATTCTCCTGAGCAAGGCCGGCATCGGGATCGGGGCGAAGAAACTCGGGCTGTTCCTCACGCCGGAGGAGTCGTTTCCACCGTACGAACTGAAGCGGTTGCAGCAGAACCTTTCGGAATGCTACCGGCACCTGTCGCCTTTCGAACCGTTGCGGGCCGACTACGGGCTCATGCAGGCGGTGCTCGATCCGTATGTGAACGCGCTGCACGTGGCGTTGCTGCGGCAACGGCGGCAGACGGAGGAGTCGCGGGAGTGGTTTGCGCAGCTGCGGGCGCGGCTGCTGCGGCACGGGCCGTCCGCATTCACGGTGAAGGAAAAGATGGCGCTGCTGATGGACGCCGAGTCGATGATCACCCTGCACCGCGATCTGTGGAGCTGCCCGGCGGACGAATTGGCGGAATGGTGGCGGCTGGCGATGCGCCAGTACAACGTGCTGACCACGGCGCCGACGACGGCGCTGTACCGCTGAAGCGGCGGGGGCCGCCGGGGCGCTCAGGCCGGGGGCGGAGCAGCGAGGATTTTGCTCAGCTCGGATTCCGCGCGCGCGAATTCCGAGCGGACCGCTCCGATCAAGGGACCGACGCCGCCGAGGCCGACCGTGCGGGATTCGTGTTCCAGTTTCTCCGCGGCCGCGCGCAGCGCGACGGCGCCGAGATTCGACGAGCTGCCCTTGATGCTGTGGGCCGCGCGCGTGAATTTGGAGACATCACCCGCCGCGAGACTTTCGTCGAGTTCCCGGATCCGCAGCGGGGTGTCCTCAAGGAAGATGCCGGCGATCTCGCGCAGGAACTCGTCCTGATCGCCCGGATTGAGGGAACGAAGATTCTCGATCGCCTGCGGGTCGATGATGGCGGAGTCGGACATGGGTGGGAGCGCGGGGCGGACTGTGGCGGGAATCCCGTAGACGGCGCAATCGGCGGAGGCTACGTAGTGATACGCAGGTAGGAACAGGCGGGCTCAGGTCGCCCACTCAAACGATGTGTTCTGCTCGATTTCCTCGATCGTCGTCAGGCCGAGCAGGACTTTTTTCAGACCGTCGTACCGCAGCGGGCGGTAGCCGACCTTGGCGGCGGCGCGGGAAATTTCCTGCACGCTCCGGCCTTCGCTGATCAGGGTGCGGATCTCTTCCGTGATCAGCACCAGTTCGTGGAAGGCGATGCGGCCCTTGTAGCCGGTGTGGCGGCAGGCGGCGCAGCCGCGGCCGCGGAAGAACGGGACCTCGGTGATGCCGTCCTCGAGAAAGTATTTCTGGAGCGTCTCGCGCGACGGGTAATAGGCCTCCTTGCAGGCTTCGCAGATGCGGGCGGCGAGGCGCTGGGCGAGGACGCCGATTACGGACGGCGCCACCATGTAGGGTTCGACGCCGATCTCGAGGAGGCGGACGATGGCCTGGGGCGCGGTGTTGGTGTGGAGGGTGGCGAAGACGATGTGGCCGGTAAGCGCAGCCTCGGTCGCGATCTTGGCGGTTTCGAGATCGCGGATTTCGCCGATGAGAATGACGTCGGGATCCTGGCGCATCAGCGCGCGCAGGATGGTGGAGAACTTCAGGTCGATGTTGGCGTTGACCTGGGTCTGGTTCACGCCGGCGAGCTGGATCTCGATCGGATCCTCGATGGTCGAGATGTTGGTCGCGGGCGTGTTGATCTCGTGCAGCGCCGAGTAGAGGGTCGTCGTTTTGCCGGAGCCGGTGGGGCCGGTGACGAAAATGATGCCGTTCGGATTCTGGATCAGCCGCTTGAAGGGCTGCAAAATCGTCTGCGACATCATCATCTTGTCCAGGGTCAGCATCGACTTCTTGCCGGTCATCGCGAGGATGCGGATGACGGCCTTTTCGCCGTAGGCCGAGGGGATGGTCGAGACGCGGAAATTGGCGGCTTGGCTGCCGACCTGCATCGAGAAGCGACCGTCCTGCGGGAAGCGGGTCTCGGCGATGTTGAGGTTGCAGAGGATCTTGAGCCGGGAAATCAGCGCGCGGTGCAGCTTGCGCGAGTAGGTGAGGACTTCGCGCAGGTTGCCGTCGATGCGGAAGCGGATGCGGCACTGCGTTTCCTGGGTCTCGATGTGGATGTCCGTCGCGCGCTCGCGCATCGCGAAGTAGACGATCTCGTCGAGGATCTGGACGAGGGCGTTGTTTTCCGCGAGGGCGGCGAGTTTGTCGCCGGCGATCTCGGGCTTGTCGAAGAGGCTGGAGCGTTCCAGCTCGGAAAGGCTCTCCTCGAGCCCTTTTTCGGTGGAGTAGTGGACAGCGATCGCGTCCTCGATCTCGCGGGGCAGGGCGAAGACGGGACTGACCGTGGTCTGCGCGATCTGGCCGAGGCGGCGGACGAGCTCGGCGTCCTCGGGGTACGCCATGGCGACGGTGAGCACGCCGTTGAGGACGTAGAGGCCGACGGCCTTCACTTTTTTGGCGACCTCGATAGGGATGCGTTCGATGGCCTCCTCGGTGATGACGGAGGCGAACGGGTCGACGTAGGCGACGTTGAGGGCATCGGCCCAAAGGCGGCAGGCCTCGTCCTTGGGGAGGAATTTCTCGTCGATTACGGCCTGGACCAGCTGGGGGCCGCCGCCGTGGCGCTGGACAAGACCGCCGAGTTCCTGCGCGTAGTCGAAGTGCGGCAGCTGGCGGAGCCGTTCGAGGAAAAGCTTACTTGTTGGGTTTTCCACGGCGGTTCACCTTCGATTTGAAAAGCTTCCCGATCTCGTGCTGGTCGAGTTTCTCCATCGCGAACGTCGACGCGGCGCGCTCGGCCTTCAGTTCCGCCAGCATCATGGGCAGGGAGTAGCGCACCTCGGTGAGGACGAGGGGCGGCGGCAGGTCGGGTGGGTTCGGGGGCGGATTCATGGCCGGTCAACCGAGGTCGAAGCAGGCGTCGATGGTTTCGGCGAGGGACTTGGCGATCTCCTCGCGCGGCGTGTCTTTGCGGATGTAGTTGGCGGCGCCCAGTTCGAGGGCTTGTTCGATGGTTTCCCGGTTGGCGAGCGAGGTGAGCATTATCACTACGGCATTGGGATCGATTTCCTTGAGCCGTTTCAGCGTCGCGAGGCCGTCCATCTGCGGCATGTTCACGTCCATCAGGACCAGATCGGGGTTTTCCCGCTGGTAAACCGCGAGGGCCTCCTCGCCGTTGCCGGCCTGGACGACGACCGGGTTGCCCAGCTGTTTGAGGATCAGGGAAACGTACTTGCGGATATGGGGCTCGTCGTCGACGAGCAGAATCATGCCGGTGAAATTCATGGCGCGGGCGGGGAAAGGGGCAGAACGACGCGGAACTCGCAGCCGCGGTCGGGCAAATTGGCGGCGGCGATCGTTCCGCGGTGGGCCTCGACGATTTTGCGGCAGATCGCGAGACCGAGGCCGGTGCTTTTCTCGCCGCCGGTGGGGCGGACGGAGAGACGGCTGAAGTCTTTGAAGAGCTTGTCCCGTTCGTTCTCCGGGATGCCGGGACCTTGGTCGCGGACGGCGAGCCGGCAGGTGCCGGACGCGCGATCGGTTGCGACGAGCACCGTGATCACGGAGCCGGGCGGGGAGTACTTCACGGCGTTGCTCAGCAGGTTCTCGACCACTTGGCGCATCTTCGCGGGGTCGAAGGAGAATTCGGCCGGATCACCCGGCGGCTCGAGCACCACGCGGGTATTTTTCTTCGCGGCCTCCATGTTTGTGAGACCGACGCAGCGGGAGACGAGTTCGGCCAGGGAGTGCGGTTCGCGGGCGAGTTTCAGTTCGCCGGATTCGATGGTGGCGACGTCGAGGAGTTCGTTCACCAACTCCAGCATGGATTGGCTGGCCCCGTGGATCGTCTCCACGAGATCGAGCTGTTCCTCGTTGAGTTTGCCGACGGCTCCGTCGCGCAGGAATTCCGCGAGGCCGCGGATGGAGGCGAGGGGATTGCGCAGGTCGTGGGCGGCCATGCCAAGGAAGCGATTCTTGGCGGCGTTGGCGTTGCTCAGCTGGGCGACGAGGAGCTGCTGCTGTTCCGACAGCAGCTGATTGTGCAGGTGGGAACGGATGCGCGCGACCACCTCGCGCGGTTTGAAGGGCTTCGGCAGGTAGTCGGCGCCGCCGGCGTTGAGGCCTTCGACCACGTCGTCGGATTCATTCTTCGCCGTAATGAAAATGATCGGCGCGCATTGGTCCCCATGGGTGCGGCGCAGGCGACGGCAGGTTTCCAAGCCGTCGATGCCGGGCATCACGACATCGAGCAGCACCAGGTGCGGACGGAAGGTGCCATAGGTCTGCAGGGCAGCTTCGCCGGACTCCGCCGCGACCACCTCGTACCCCTCGGCCTTGAGAATACTGCCGAGAATGCGGATGTTCAGGCGGTCATCGTCGACGACAAGGATCTTCCTGCCCGAAAGCGGGGAGGCGACGGTTGGCGTCGGGGTAGCCATTAGATGTTAATATCGAGGATGTTTTGGCATCAGGGCAAGGTCAGTTCCTTGCCCCGCAGGAATGGGCCTATATCGGACCTAGCCGGCGAAAGTGGAGTCGCGGCTAGCTTTGCCGGGTAAATTTGCTCGCCGGACGCCGCCACCCGGCTGAGCGTTGGATCTCTGCCCGCAGGTTCGGCGGCGAAAGATCCGTCGGGTCGGCGGGGTGTCGAAGTTCCCACCGTTTCCCCATGATATCCTCCCGACGTTCGTTCTCGAAGTTCCTGCTCCTGTCGGCCCTTGCCGCCGGCACTCTCGCCGCCCAAACCGCCGATTCCAAACAGCCGGCGGCTCCGGCCAAAAAGCAGCCGGCCCCGAAGATCGCCAACTCCACGGGCGGCACCACGCCGCACGAGACCACCAGCACGGTGGTGGACGGCAACCGGGTTACGGTCGTGTACGGCCGTCCGTTTGCCAAGCATCCCCGGACCGGCGAGGTCCGCAAGGTCTGGGGCGGCCTCGTGCCGTTCGGCAAAGTCTGGCGCACGGGCGCCGACGAAGCGACCCTGCTCATCACGCAGCAGGCCATCGTGCTCGGCGGCGCGACGATTCCGGCCGGCGCGTACACCCTGTGGACGCTGCCGCAGGAAGACGGCACCGCGAAGCTGATCGTCAACAAACAGATCGGCCAGTGGGGCGCGGGCGGGGACTTCAAGAAAATCTACGATGAAGCCAACGACCTCGCGCGGGTGGACCTGAAGAAGGAAACCCTGCCCGCCAACGTCGACCAGTTCACGATCTCGATCGAGCGCGTGGCCGCCGGCGGCGGGGCGCTCAAGCTGAAGTGGGAAACGACCGAGTACTCGGTGCCGTTCGCGCTCAAGAAGTGACCCTTCCGCGCCGATCTCCAATCGGCCGGCCCGATTTCAGGCGCCCTCCCCGGAGGGCGCTTTTTTTTACCCGGCGTGGGTCTGAAAACTACGCATCACAAAATCCGCATGCGTTGATATTTCTGCTTGCAGCCCGAGCAAGGCCCGGCACTTTCGCTGACTTTCCACCCATGGCTAAATCATTCGTCTTCTCCTCTGAATCCGTCGGTGAAGGTCATCCTGACAAGGTTGCCGACTTGATTTCCGACAGTGTTCTCGATGCCTGCCTCGCGGTGGATCGAACCAGCCGCGTCGCCTGCGAGACCTTCGTGAAATCCAACGTCGTCGTCGTCGGCGGCGAAATCACGATCCCGAAACTCCAGGACAAGAAAACCGGCCGCACCAAGCCGATCGAGGAAGCCGTGAATCTCGGCAAAGTGATCCGCGACGCGATCCGCGAGATCGGCTACACGAACGACGACGACGTGTTCCACGCCGACTCCGTCTTCATCAACAACTATCTCACCGCGCAGTCCCAGGACATCGCGCAGGGCGTCGACGCCAAGAAGGCCGAGGGCAAGAAGACGGCCGAGCAGGGCGCCGGCGACCAGGGCATCATGTTCGGCTACGCGTGCAACGAGACGCCCGAGCTCATGCCGACGCCGATCATGTTCGCGCACCGCCTCGGCCGCGAGCTGACGAAGATCCGCAAGTCGGGCCGCGTTTCCTGGCTGCGCCCGGATGCGAAATCCCAGGTCTCCGTCCGCTACGAGAACGACCGCCCGGTCGAGGTCGTGAACGTCGTCATCTCGACGCAGCACACCGCCGATGTCTCGCACGCGACGATCGAAAAATACCTGATCGAAAACGTGATCAAGAAGGTCATCCCGGCGAAGATGCTGACCCGGAAGACCGAGTATCTCATCAACCCGACCGGCCGTTTCGTCATCGGCGGTCCGCAGGGCGACTCCGGTCTCACCGGCCGCAAGATCATCGTCGACACCTACGGCGGCTGGGGCCGCCACGGCGGCGGCGCCTTCTCGGGCAAGGATCCGTCGAAGGTCGACCGCTCCGCCGCCTACATGGGCCGCTGGGTCGCCAAGAACATCGTCGCCGCGGGCCTCGCGACGCACGCCGAGATCCAGTTCGCCTACGCCATCGGCCACCCGAAGCCCGTCTCCGTGTGCGTCGAGACTTTCGGCACCGCGGCCGCCGGCGTGTCCGACGAGCAGATCGCCGCCGCCGTCAACCAGGTCTTCAGCTTCAAGCCGGCCGACATCGTCTCGAATCTCGACCTGCTCCGCCCGATCTACCGCCGCACGACCAACTACGGCCACTTCGGCAAGTCCGACCTGCCCTGGGAGCAGACCAACAAGGCCGCCGCCCTCAAGGCCGCGATCAAGTAACTGCGTCCTTCCGCGTCCCCCGTCCGTATCCAAATTACCGTTATGTCTACCGCCGCCGCTGCCTCCGCGCAGGATTTCCACGTCAAGGACCTCTCGCTCGCCGAGTGGGGTCGCAAAGAGATCGGCATCGCCGAACACGAGATGCCCGGCCTCATGGCGGTGCGGAAGAAGTTCGGACCGCAGCAGCCGCTCGCCGGCGTGCGCATCACCGGCTCGCTGCACATGACGATCCAGACCGCGGTCCTGATCGAGACGCTGCAGGCCCTCGGCGCCAAGGTGCGCTGGGCCTCCTGCAACATCTTCTCGACGCAGGACCACGCCGCCGCCGCGATCGCGAAAGCCGGCACGCCGGTCTTCGCGTGGAAGGGCGAGACGCTGGAAGAATACTGGGACCTCACGCTCAAGGCGATTTCGTTCCCCGGCGGCAAGGGCCCGCAGATGGTCGTCGACGACGGCGGCGACGTCACCCTCCTCATCCACAAGGGCTGCGAGCTCGAGGAAGGCAGCAAATGGGTCGACACCCCTTCGTCCTCCCACGAGGAGCAGGTGATCAAGAATCTCCTCAAGCGCGTCCACCGGGAGGACCCGCTCAAGTGGACGACGATCGCCAAGGAATGGCGCGGCGTCTCCGAGGAAACGACGACCGGCGTGCACCGCCTTTACCAGATGCTTGAGCAGGGCAAGCTCCGCGTCCCGGCGATCAACGTCAACGACTCGGTCACCAAATCCAAGTTCGACAACCTCTACGGCTGCCGCGAGTCGCTCGCCGACGGCCTGAAGCGCGCGACGGACGTCATGATCGCGGGCAAGGTCGCCTGCGTCTGCGGCTACGGCGACGTCGGCAAGGGTTCGGCCCATTCGCTGCGCGGCTTCGGCGCGCGCGTGATCGTCACCGAGATCGACCCGATCAACGCCCTGCAGGCCGCGATGGAAGGCTTCGAGGTCAACACGATCGAGTCCACGCTCGGCACGGCCGACATCTACGTCACGACGACCGGCAACAAGGACATCATCACGCTGGAGCACATGCGGAAGATGAAGGACCAGGCGATCGTCTGTAACATCGGCCACTTCGACAACGAGATCCAGGTCGACCGGCTGAACCAGTCCGACGCCAAGCGCACGAACATCAAGCCGCAGTACGACATGTACACGTTCCCCAACGGGACGAACATCTACCTGCTGGCCGAAGGCCGCCTCGTGAACCTCGGTTGCGCCACCGGCCATCCGTCGTTCGTGATGTCGAACAGCTTCACCAACCAGACGCTCGCGCAGATCGACCTCTGGAAGAACAAGGACACCTACGCGGTCGGCGTGTACCGCCTGCCCAAGCACCTCGACGAAGAGGTGGCCCGCCTGCACCTCGAGAAGATCGGCGCCAAGCTCACGGTGCTGACCAAGGATCAGGCTTCGTACCTCGGGGTGCCGGTCGAGGGTCCGTACAAGCCGGACCACTACCGCTATTGAGCGGTTGCCCGCGCGGAGGGAAACGGAACCGCCGCACTTTCGACGCCGATCCCCCGGGATCGGCGTTTTGCTTGGCCGGGTCGGGACGGCGCGGGCGGCGCCCCGGGAGAGGGCCCGGCCGGCTTTACGCCGACTGGCCTTGGCGGGACGGCATCGGCGCCGTGGTGTCGCCTTTTTCGTAATCGGCGAGCAGCGAGAAACGGAAGGTCGTGCCTTCGCCCGGCTTGCTGTCGACGGAGATGGAGCCGCCCATGAGTTCGCAGAGGCGCTTGGAAATGATGAGGCCGAGGCCGGTGCCGCTGCGGCGGCGCTCCATCGAGCTGTCGACCTGGCTGAACGGCTTGAAGAGCTTGCCGATCTTGTCGGCCGGAATGCCGATGCCGGTGTCGGTAACGGCGAAGAAGAGACGCAGGGCGCGGCGCGATTCGCGTTGGCTGACGGGCTCGCCGCGCATGCACGAAACGTGGATCGTGATGCTGCCGCGTTCGGTGAACTTGAGCGCGTTGCCGATCAGGTTGGTCAGGATCTGGCGCAGGCGGGATTCGTCGCTGTTCACGATCGCGGGCACATCGGAGTCGATGTTGGCCACGAGATTGAGGGCGGCGGCGCGCGCGCGGGGCTGGAAGAAGGCGATCACTTCCTCGATGGCGCGGTGGAGGCCGAACGGGGCGGACTCGATCTCGATCTTGCCGGCCTCGATCTTCGAAAGGTCCAGGATGTCGGCGATGAGTTTCTCGAGGGCCTGGCCGCTCGATTTGATGATGGCGACCTGCTCGCGCTGTTCGGGGGAGAGCGGGGAATCGGCGAGGATCTGCGCGAAACCGATGACGCCGTTGATCGGCGTGCGGATCTCGTGGCTGACGATGGCGAGGAATTCGCTCTTCGCGCGGTCGGCGGCCTCGGCGGCTTCCTTGGCATGGAGCAGGGCGGCCTCGGCCTCTTTGCGGAGGGTGATGTCGTGGCCGACGGCCTGGAACTCGAGGGTGTTGCCGGCGTCGTCTTTGATCGGGCGCTGCGTCCACATCAGCCAGCGGCGCTGGTTGTTCGCAAGGTCGAGTTCGCGTTCGAAGGTGTAGGGCTGGTCGGCGATCGCGGCGCCCTGGACAAAGAGCGGGAACAGCTGGCCGGTGAGTTCGTTGCGCTTGCGGCCGAAGGCCTCGGCGTAGGCGCTGTTGACGAAGGTCAGGGTGCCGTCGAGGCGGTACCGGCAGATCAAGTCGACCTGGTCCTCGACGATACCGCGGTAGCTGGCTTCGGTTTTCTGCAGGGCCTGGGCCATGCGCTCGATGTTGCGGGCGAGGCCGATGATCTCGTCGTGGTCGGGCTCGGCGGAACCGCCTTCCTGCGCGGATTGCGGGACGGCGATGCGCAGCGTCTTGAGGCGCTGCATCGTGGTGCGGTCCCAGACGTAGCCGGCTAGCACGAGCAGCACGCACCCGATGATCGCCAGCGTCATCACGTAATACGTGTCGCCGAGGCGTTCGCGCAATTCGTCGTCGGTTACCACTTTGACGACCACCGCGATGAGGGCAGCGACCAGGCTGGAAGCCAGCGCGAGGATGAAGAACGTCTTGCGGGTCTGGTTCTCTGCCATGTCCGCGCCGAGCAAGGCGGGCCCCGGTGGCGAAGTCTAATGAAAAATGGTCGCGTCCGGCCGGAGTCCTAGGCCTCCGGCTTCAGGGAGGACAACGGCGGCAGGCGCCGCAGACCCGGTACGGCCCGCGCGACCGCGACGGTGACGGCGATGGTTCCCAGCCCGCCCCAGACGACCGCGCCGACCGGGCCGACGAGGGCCGACATCAAGCCGGCCCGCAGCGCGCCGATCTCGTTGGAGGATCCGATGAAGATCTGGTTCACGGCGGTGACCCGCCCGCGGAGGGAGTCGGGCGTGAGCAGTTGCACGAGGGATTGGCGCACGACGACGCTGACGTTGTCGAAGGCCCCGGTGAAAAACAGCGCCGCGAGCGACAGCCAGAACGACGTCGACAAGCCGAAGACGACAACGGCCGCGCCGAAGCCGGCGACGGACCAAAGCAGCGTGAGCCCGGGCCGGGCCAGCGGGGCGCGGTGTGCCAGCCACATCGCCATGGCGAAGGCGCCCATCGAAGGCGCGGCGCGGAGCCAGCCGAAACCCACGGGGCCGACGTGCAGAATCCGGTCGGCGTAGATCGGGATGAGCGCCATGGCGCCGCCGAGCAGCACGGCGAACAGATCGAGCGAACTGGCGCCGAGAATGACCTTTTTGCGCCAGATGAATTCGGCGCCGGCGAGAACCTCGCGCCAGGAGCGGCGGCCCGGGGCGGCCGGGGTGGGGGCCTGGAAATAGACGACGCGGCGGAGCGCGAGCAGGAACCAGATTTCGAGGCCGGCGCCGAGGGCGTAGACGGCCGGGACGCCGGCGGCGGCGATAAGAAATCCGCTCAGCGCCGGGCCGGCCACGGTGGCGATTTCGAAGGCGCTCGTGTTCCACGTGATCGCGTTGCCGAGCAACGGGGCCGGGACAAGCAGCGGGGTGATGCTCGAACGGGCGGGCCAGATGAGAATCCGGGCGCAGGCGTGGAGCAGGAGCAGCAGGTAGACGAGCGGCAGGGCCGGCGTGTCGAACCGCAGGGCGGCGGTGTCTCCGTGCTGTTCGAAGATGCCGGCGGCGGCGGCCAGGCCGGCGTTGGCGGCGCGGAGCACGGGCCAGTCGGGCACGGCGGTGTGGAACCACGACACGGCTGCCAGGAGAACATTTATGCTGGCGACGACGGCGGTGCCGGCGGCGATGAGGCGGCGGCGATCGTGGCGGTCGGCGATGGCGCCGGCGGGCAACGACAAGGCAAGGAGCGGCAGGACGTTGACGAGGCCGACGAGGCCCAGCGCGGTTGCGGAGCCGGTCCACTGGTAGACCTGCCACGTGGCCACGGCGGTGACGGCCTGGCGGCCGATGAGCGCGAAGAAACTCCCGACGAGATAGTCGCGGTAGGTGCGGACCCGGAGGGCGGCGTACGGATCGTGCGGCGGCGCGGACATCGGCGGCGCAGGGACTCAGAAACCCCCGCGGCTGGCGAGCGGCAACTCGCGGGTTTCAGGCGCCGGCGGCGAGACTGGCGAGCAGCGTGTCGCGGGAGAACGGCTTGCGGAGCACGGCCACGTTCCCGAGTCCGCGGAGGCGGGCGAAGACGTCCTGCTCGCTGAAACCGCTCATCACGAAAATCCGGGCGGAGGGATCGATGGCCCGGATCGCGCGGGCGGCCTCGGCGCCGTCGATTCCCGGCATGGTGAGATCGAGCAGAATCGCGGCGAACGCGCCTCCGCCGGCCTCGCGGAAACGGGCGACGGCCTCGTTGCCGTCCGCCGCCACCACCGTGCGGTACCCCTGGTGGCGGAGCAGGGCCGCGGTGGTCTGGAGCACCACGGGCTCGTCGTCCGCGATGAGGACGGCGCCCTCGGCGCGCGGGCCGGCGAACGGATGGCGGGTGCCGCCGGACGGGGCGGGGAGCGGGCGGGCGGCCGGGAGGTAGAGCCGGAAAGTCGAGCCGCCGCCGGGCTGGCTTTGGACGGCGAGCGCGCCGCGGTGGGCGCGCACGATGCCGAGGACGGCGGGCAGGCCGAGGCCGCGGCCGGCGAACTTCGTGGTGAAAAACGGATCGAAAATGCGGGGCAGGGTGGCCGCCGACATGCCGCAGCCGGTATCCGAAACTTCGAGACAGACGCAGTCCCCGGCGGGCACGTCGAAGGAGCGCACGAGGCCGGCGGGCGGCGCGGCTTCGGGCCGCTCCAGCCGGATCGCGATGCGGATGAGTCCCGGCTCGTCGCCGAGGGCCTCGGCGGCGTTGATCACGAGATTCATCAGGACCTGGCGCAGCTGGGAAACATCGGCCTCGACCGGGGGCAGGCCGGCCGCGACGTCGAGTTCGAGCCGGGCTTTTTTGCCGATCGACACCTGGATCAGCTGCGTCGTGTCGCGGACGAGGTTGGCGAACTCGACGCGTTCGACGACGAAGCTGCCCTTGCCGGCGTAGGCGAGCATCTGCCGGCAGAGGTCGGCGGCGCGGCGGGCGGCGGTCTCGATGTGGCCGAGGGGTTCGTCGTCGCCGGAACGTTCCGCGCGCAGGAACGTGGTGTTCGCCAGAATGACGGTGAGGAGATTGTTGAAATCGTGGGCGATGCCGCCGGCGAGCACGCCGAGGCTCTCGAGCTTCTGGGTCTCGAGCATCTTGAGGCGCATCTTCTCGCGTTCCTGGTGCGCCGACTTCTCGGCCGTGATGTCGCGGAACGAACCGTAGAGCTTCACCGGCCGGCCGTTTTCCTGCTCGGCGAGTCCCGTGGTGTGCACGTGGAGGCGGCGGCCCTTGGCGGTCACGAGCTCCAGTTCGAGGCCGTAGGGCGTGCCGTCGCGGATGGCCCGCTCGGCCGCGGCCTGCAGGAGCGCGCGGCTTTCCGGCACATAGAATTCATAGACGGACTCGCGGGTCGGCTGGAATTCCTCGGGCGACGTGTCGTGCAGGCGGAACGTTTCGGAAGTCCAATAGACACGCCCGGTGCGAAGGTCGGTTTCCCAGCCGCCGATGTGCGCGGCGGCCTGCGTCTGCTGGAGCAGCTGCGCCGACCGCTTGAGCAGCGCCTGGCTTTCGATCAGGGCCGACTCCGTGCGCTTGCGCTCGGTGATATCGGTGTGGGTGCCGGCCATCCGCAGCGGGCCGCCCGAGGCATCGCGGTCGACGACCTTGCCGCGGTCGAGGATCCAGCGCCATTCGCCCGATTTCGCGCGCATGCGGTACTCGATCTCGTAGCGCTCGGTGGAGCCGGAAAGGATCCGGTCCTGCCATGCGCGGTAGGCGGCGATGTCGTCGGGATGGATCAGCTGGAGGCCGCCGGCGATCGACGGGTCGATTTCGTCCACCCTGTAGCCGAGCATGCCGGCCCAACGTTCGCTCCGCTCGATGCGGTCGGCGCGGATGTCCCAGTCCCAGAAACCGTCTTCGCTGCCTTCCAGCACGTGCCGGAGGCGCTCCTCGCTTTCGGCCAGCCGGGCCTTCTGGCGGGCGAGCCGGCGGAGGAGGCGGCGTTGCCACAGAAATGCCATGACCACGCCGGCAACGAGGAGCAGGGTCCACGGCAGGTAGCGGCGCACGTCCGACAGACGGAGCGGGCGGGATTCGAGCCGTCCGATCCAGCGGCTGTAGAGGCGGTCGTAGGTGCCGTCCTGCCGGATCCGCGCCAACCCTTCGTTCAGCAGGGCCAGCCGCTCGGCGGCGCCGGCGGGCACTCCCATGTGGAGGCGGAATTCGAAATCCGGGAGCACGAGCGGGCTCAGGATGATGTCGTCGAGTTGCTCGCGCCGGATGATGTGGTTGCCGATCAGGCTGACGGCGAGGACGGCGTCGCTGCGATTTTCGGACAGACTCCGCAGCGCATCGGGCAACGTCGCCACCGGCACGACGGTGCCCTCGAGTCCGCGGCGGCGCAGGTACTCGTGCGAAAAACTCAGGGGCTGCACGCCGAGCCGCAGCGACTTCAGGTCTTCGAGCGTGCGGAGCCGGGTCTCGCCCTTCCGCACGAAAACGCGGCCCTCGAGCCGCAGGTGGCTCACCGCGAAATCGATGTAGGCGTCGCGCTCCGGCGTGTAGGCGAGGCTGGCGAGCACATCGAGTTCACCCGCCTTGAAACGGGAGAAGATCGTGTCCCAGGGGCCGATGACCGGGACGATCGTCAGGTTCATCTCCGCCGCGATCGCGTTGAGGAGGTCGACGCTGAAGCCGACGGGTTTGCCGTCGGCGCCGGCAAACGACATCGGTTGGGCGCCTTGCTCGAAACCGACGCGCAGCACGGTGGCCGGTGCCGGTGCGGACCGCACGTCGGCCAGCGCGGCCGCAAACAGGACAAGAATAGCTTGGAACCGGTTGAGCGCGGACCTAAACCCCCGCGTTCCGGCAATGCTGTGCATGACGCTAATCAACGACGACATCTTCCGGGGCTTTAGCCCTGGCCGCGGCATGGGTGCGGAGTTGACCGGAACCGGATCATGAAGGCGCCCTTGAGAGTTGTTTTCCTCGGCTCGGATGCAATCGCGCTGCGGCTTCTCCAATGGTTTGCAGGTGAGGCGCGAGCCCAATTCGAAATCGTCGGGGTATTTACGCAGCCGGACCGGCCGGTCGGGCGGGGGCAGCGGGTGCAGCCGAATGAGATCAAGCTCTGGGCGCAGGCGCAGGGGCTTCCGGTGCTCCAGCCGGAGAAGCTTACGGACGAGGTGCGCGCCGAACTGGCGGCGCTGCGGCCCGACCTGGGGCTGGTGATGGCGTACGGACACATCCTCAAGGAGGATTTCATGGGCGTGCCGCCGCTCGGGATGCTGAACCTGCATACCTCGCTGCTGCCGAAGTTCCGGGGTGCGTCCCCGATCCAGGCCGCGATCACGGCCGGGGAAACGGAAACCGGGGTCACTCTCATGCGCATCGTGCGCCGGCTCGACGCGGGGCCGGTCGCCGACTGCGAGCGCGTCCCGATCGGGCCGCTCGACACCGCCGCGGACGTCGAGGCGAAGCTGGCCGCGGCCTGCGTGCCGCTCGTCGCGCGCGGCCTGCCGCGCCTCGCGGCGGGCGAACTCGCGCTCGCGCCGCAGGACGAGGCGGCGGCGACCTATTGCCGAAAACTCGCGAAGGAAGACGGGCTCCTCGACTGGACGGCGCCGGCCGCGGCGCTGGCGGCGCGGATCAACGGGCTGTATCCGTGGCCCGGATGCAGCACGGCGCTGCAGGGCCAGCCGGTGAAACTCGGCCTGGCCGACGCGGAGGCCGGGGACGCCGCGGCCGCGCCCGGGACGGTGGTCGGCGCCGATGCCGCGGGCCTGCGGGTGGCGGCGGGCGGCGGCACGGTGCGCCTGCGCCGGCTCCAGCGCGCGGGCGGGCGCATGCTCGAGGCCGCGGAATTCCTGCGCGGCTTCCCGGTGCCGGCGGGAACGTTGCTGCCGTCGCAGCCGATGTCCGTGCTGGTGACGAAACGCTGAACCAAAAACTGGGTTGGGAGCGCTGGTTTGAGAGTGGAGAGCAAGACCGCCCGGTCTCCTGCGTACCGCGCGGCGGTTGCGTTTTCCGCGCCCCGATGGATCGATCTCTCAACCTTCGACTTTCAACTGCATGAGTCCGGCTGAACGCGCGGCCGCTCAGGGCGCGGACCGCGCCCCGCCGGAGCCGCGGGCGGCCCGCAGTTTCGCTTCAGCCTCCGCTGGGATATCGATGCGGCCGACGGGGAGGTAGGTGAGGATAACGATGCGCTGGTCGCTGACGGCGATCGGGAGTCGCGCCCGGGTGATGCGGCGGGTGGCGGCCACCTTGACCTCGTAGTCGCGGAGCATGCCGTTGCGGACGTTCATGGTCACGACGACATCGACCGCGGGTTCACTGTCGTTCTCGTTGGGTTGGCCGGGGTCGCCGTTGCGGCTACGGACTTTGACGGTGTAGGTGTCGCCGTTGGATTCGACGGGGAGGTTGGACTTGAGGAACGGCACCAGTTCCTCGTCCGGCCGGCGCACGTCGGGGCGATCCGCGCGGCGCAGCCACAGAGCGCGGGCGGACGGGGGGCGGTTGCCCAGCCGTTCCTCGGCCTGGGCGGTGAGGATTTCGCGGTCGGTCATCCAACCTTCGGGCGTGAGCGTGACCATGTGGCCGTCGGCGGCGATGATGGTCGTGAGCTTGAGGCCGTCGACCCATTCGCGCTCGATCAGGATGTCGCCGTTGCGGGCGAGCTTGCCCTTGAGGTTGGGCGTGAAGTTCTGCTGGACGGTGGTGAACTTGCCGCGCCGCGTCTCGACTTCCTGGGCCACGGGGCCCGGGTCGCTGTTGATCATCTCCCAGGAATAGCTGCGCTGGTCGCGGAGGTATTCCAATGCGGCGGCCAGTCCGGGAGGCGGCGCGGCGCGCAGCAGCGCTGTGCAGCCGAAGCAAAGAAGGAGCCAGCGGGGGAGGGCGGCCATGCGCGACACGGCGGGAGTTTTGCCGGTCGGGGCGGAAGGTCAAATCCGCGGGCGCGGGTTCGCCCAGACGAATTCGTGCCGTCGGGCGGTGAGGCTTGCAGCGCGAGGGGTCGATCCGTCGAGGTCGAGAAAACGAATCCGCCGTGCGGTGCGCGAGAGAACGAACGGATTCGCGCCCACCTCTCAACCGAACGCTCGCAACGGCATCGGCCCGGCTCAGGCCTCGACGCCGAGTTTCTCGAGCAGGCGCTGCAAGTCGTCGTTGCCGCGGTATTCGATGACGATGCGGCCTTTCTTCGGCGTGTGCAGGACGGCGACGCGGGCGCCGAGGTGGGACGTGAGTTTCTTCTCGATCCCGGAGACGGTGGCGGCGTCCTTGGCGCCGAGCCCGGGGCGGGCGGCGCGCGAGGCGCCGGCGGCGGCCGGGGCGGCGGCGCGGGCGGTCTGGGTGAGTTTTTCGGTGGCGCGCACGCTGAGGCCTTCCTCGATGACGCGGCGGGCGACGAGATTGCGCTGGGCGGGATCCTCGATGCCGAGGAGGACTTTGGCGTGGCCAACGCTGAGCAGGTTCTTGGCGACGTAGCCTTGGAGATCCGGATCGAGGGACAGCAGGCGGAGGGAATTGGCGACCGTGGCGCGGCTCTTGCCGACGCGTTCGGCGGCGTTTTCCTGCGTGAGATCGAAGTCGCGGATGAGACTGGCGTAGCCGTGGGCTTCCTCGATCGGATTGAGGCCCTCGCGCTGCAGGTTTTCGATCAGGCCGAGGGCGGCGGAGGAGGCGTTGCTCGCTTCGACGATACGCGCGGGGATCGACTTGATCTTGAGCAACTGGAAGGCGCGCCAGCGGCGTTCGCCCGCGATGAGTTGGTACTTGTCGCCGGTCTTGCGGACGACGATGGGCTGGAGGAGGCCTTCCGAGCGGATGCTCTCGGCCAGTTCCTGCAATTGCTCCGGCGGCACTTCGCGGCGGGCCTGGTAGGGGCTGGGCTCGATCGTGTGCACGGCGAGTTCCTGGTAGCCGGGGGCGCCGGTCGGGGCCGGAACGGGGGCGGGCGCAGCGGGCGCGGCCGGGGCCGCGGGGGGCGCGGCGGGAGCGGGGGCGGCCGGTTTGGCGGCGGCGATGAGGCCGCCGAGACCGCGGCCGAGACGGGATTTGGGTGCTGCCGACATGGGGGTTATTTTCCTCCGGGAATGAAGAGAGTCTGGCCGACGACAATGCGAGAGGGATCGGCGAGTTTGTTGGCGTTGACGATGTCCTGCGCCTTGGCGCCGGTTTTCTTCGCGATGGACGCGAGGCTGTCGCCCTTTTGCACGGTGTAGCTCACGCCCTCCTTGGGATAGTCTTCGCTGAAGTTGGTCTGCACGGCGGGCCGGGTGGCCTGGGCCTTGGCGACGGAGTCGAGGGCGGCGTTGGTCTGCTTCGCGAGTTTCTCGAGCTGCACGCTGACCTGCTGCAACGTCTCGGTCTTCGACGCGGCGATCGCGGTGCGGAGGGAGGCGGTGGCGTCGGCGACGGCGTCGCGCACCTGGTTGAGCGTGACGGCGGCGCGTTCGTTGCCGGCGGCCTGGCGGCGCAGTTCGGCGTTTTCGCGTTCGAGCTGTTCGAGGCGGAGGGCGAGTTCGCCGACGCGCTGGGTGAGGCCGCGGACATCCTCGCGGAGGTTGGCGATTTCGAACTGGGAATTGGCGCCTTGGGCGGCGGCGGAGGCCGCGAGCAGGGCGCCGAGAAACAGACGGAGCAGCATGGCCGGGCAGGTTGCGTAAACCGTCCCGCAAAAACAAGCGGCTTGTCGCCGGGCCGGCGGCGGCGGGAAGTTTTCATGCGGGCTTCGCGTTTGACGGCGTCGGCCGGCGCGGCGCAGCGTGGGGCCAACCCCGAAACCCCATGCGCATCGCTTTCCCCTGCCGTTTCTTTGCCGCAGCCCTGTCCGTAGTCGGTGCCTTGATGCCGCTGCGCGCGGCCGAACCGGCGGCGCCGGCACCGGCCGCGGCGCGGTTTGCCTTGCCGGCGACGGACGACGGTCTGCCGGGCGCCGGACCCTTGCGGCGCTACGATTGGTTCCAGCGCCTTTGGACGGAACGGCGGAGCGGCTGGGCGGCGCGGCTCGAGCAGGATCGCGGCGCTTTGGTGTGGCTCGGCGACTCGATCACGCAGGGCTGGGGCGGCACGCTGGCGGCGGCGTTTCCCGGCGTGAAAATGGCCAACCGCGGCATCAGCGGCGACACCACGCGCGGCGTGCTGATCCGGCTGCAGGAGGACGTGCTTGCGCTGCAGCCGAAGGGCATCGTGTTGCTGATCGGCACCAACGATCTCGAGGAACAGGCGACGCCGGAGACGGCGACGGCGAACCTGAAACTCATCCTGGCCGCGATCCGCCGGCACGACCCGCAGCTGCCGGTGCTCCTTTGCAACGTGTTTCCCAGTTCGGAAACGAAGAAACGTCCGAAGGACCAGATCGCGAAGCTGAACGCGCTCTACGCGGCGGCGATCCAGGCGGAGCCGCAGGTCACGATACTCGACACGTGGTCGCTGTTTGCCGGACCGCAGGGCGACGCGAAGGCGGAGGAGTTTCCCGATCTGCTGCACCCGAACGTCGCCGGTTACCTCAAGTGGGCCGCGGCGCTGCGGCCGGCGCTCGAGACGCTCGGATTGCTGCCGGCCTGGCCGGACGATTTCGCGCCCGAACCCGGATTCACGCCGCTGTTCAACGGCGCGGACCTGGGCGGTTGGGCCTACGAGAAGGCGCCGTTGGCGGCGGGCACGCGGGCGACGGCGGACGGCCGGTTCATTGCCCGCCACGGACGCCTGATCGCGACCGCGCACCGGGGTCCCCGGAAAATTGTGCGGCTGGAGACGGGCCGGTTGTTTCCGCGGGATTTCGAGCTGCGGTTCGAGTTTCGCGCCGGTCCGGCCGCGGACAGCGGCCTCTTTGTGCGCGAGCCGCAATTGCAGATCCGGGATTTTCTCATCGCGGGCCCTTATGTGACGTTGGCCAAATTCCGGCCGCTGCAATGGAACGAAGTCACGGTGACCGTGCGCGGCGGCCTGGCGCAGGCGACCTGCAACGGCGAGATGTTGGCCGAGGCAATGCCGATTCCGGCGACCGGCCCGCTGGCGTTCGAAGGCGACCGCGGGCAGGTCGAGTACCGGCGGATCCGGGTCCGCGAATTGCCTTAACGGCAACGGCCCGTCCCGGCCCCCGCTCCGCGCCCCTGCAAAGCTGGCTTGTGCGCGGGCCCCGGGTTGCTCATCTCTGAAGGCTTTTCCCGCATGAAACCCTGGTTCACCGCCCTGCTCAGTCTCCTCGTCTCCGCGACTTCGTTCGCCGCCAATACCCAGCCGATCGAGGAAGCGTTCAACCGCTACTGGAGCGCCTATGCCAAGAAGGACTTCGCCAAGGCCGCCGCCGACATCCTCCCGAGCGACCTCGAGGAAGCCAAGAGCCTGATCCTGCCGGTCTTCGTGGCCGGGCAGGCGAGCAAGAACAAGGAAGCCCAGGACGTCTGCAACGCGTTCTTCGGCCGCACGGTCGGCAAGGCGCGCGAGACGATGTCCGGCGCCGAGGTCTTCGCCGGCCTCAACCGCATCATGGCGACGATGAACCCGGATCTCTTCGAGGCTTTCAAGGAAGCGACGACGAGTATCATCTTTGTGCGTACGCCCGATGCGGACAACGCCGAGGTCCACTTCCAGATCAGCGTGCGCGGCCAGGGCGACATCGACGCCGAGAAATTGACGCGCAAGAACGGCCGCTGGTGGGTGCGTTTCAACGACGACCCGAAACAGATCGCCGCGCAGTTCAAGGACCTGTTCGCCCGGCCCTGAGCCGGACGCATGCAGTCGAGAGTCGAAAGTTGAGGGTTGGGCGATCGATCCGTCGCAGCGCGGAAATCGCAGCTGCGGCGCGCGGGCCGAGGAACCCGTCGGTTCCGCTCTCGACTCCCGACCGAGCGCTCTCGACTGCGGGAGTTTTTGCTCAGACCGGACGTTGCATCGACTTCGGATTCTCGCCGGCGCGCAGCGAGATCGCCGCGCCTTCGCGGCCGAGTTCGAGGCATTCGAACAGATTGCGCACGCATTGGCCGAGGCGGTCGCCGCCGAGGCCGCCGCGCTCGATATGGGCCACGAGCTTGCGGCCGAGTTCGGCCGCGCGGTCGCGGATGCGGCCGGCTGCGGGTTCGGGCGGATTTTCCCCGAGATCGAGGCAGGGATCGAGCAGCGCGATCAGGTCTTCGGCCAGGCGGAGGGCCGCCGCGCCGTCGGCCGATCCGCGGTCGGGATGCCGTTCCACCAAGGGCCCGATGCGGCGCGCGATGCGGCCGGCATGGGGCAGGTTGAGCGCGACTTGGAAATAGGGAATGTCGTCGGGCATGGCTGGGCGGAATGCTACGCGCCGCGCGGCCGCGGGGATGTGGGGCATTTTTTCGCGCGCGACGGCGCGTCAAGGATCCGGCCAGTCCAAGCCGAGCGCGGCGAGCTCGCGCCGGAGCCGCGGGAAATCCCAGATATCGATGCGGCCGTCGATGCGCGCGACATAGAGTTCCTTGCCGTCGGCGGAGAATTGCAGCCCCGGAATTGCGCGCACGGAATCCGCAAACGGCAATTCCGCGAGGGGCTCGCCGGTGTCGGTGCGCAGCACATGGAGCGCGAAGTCGCCGTGACAAACGAGCAGGCGGCCGTCGGGCGACAGCGCGCCGTGGCGCAGGCCGTAGTTGATTTCCTTCGGCAGCAACGGCCCCGGCGTCCAATCCGCCGTCCGCCAGATCCGCACTTCGCGTTCGCCGGTGCCGAGCAGCAGACGGCTGCCGTCGGCGCTCCAGACCGTGACGCGACCGGTGGATTCGCCGAGGGTGCGCACCACGCGGCCGGTCCCGACTTCGCGGACTTCGGTGCGGGCGCCGGGGGTCGGCTCGGCGTTCGCGACGACGAGAGTGCCGTCGGGGGAAAACGCCGCGTGGCTGGCCCGCGGCAAATCCCATTCCGCCAACACCGCCCGCGTGGCGGTCGCGAGCAGGCGGACCTTGCCGGTCCGGAAATTCGTCAACGCCAGCACGCCCCGGCCGCGATGCAGCGCCGTGGGCAAAAACCCGTCGTGGCCGGGCACCGCTTCGGCGGGACCGAACTGCGGCCGGTCGTCCGCCGTGACCGTGAAAGGGTGGCGCGCGAGCGTCCCGGCGGTTTGCCCGACCCAGACGAAACCGGGGTCCGCATCGAAGCGCGCCACGAACGCGGACTGCGGCGAGCCCGCCGCGAGGTGGGCGACGGCGAGGCGCCGTTTCAGGTCGATGGCCACGGGGCCCTGCCAATTGCCGAGGAGCAACCAGCGGCCGTCGGCCGAAACGTCGAGCGGGTGGGCCACGCTGGGCACGGAGGCGAAGAGATTCACCGGCCGGACGCCGGCGACGATCCCGGTGTCGTGGAAGGTCCGGAGGTCGACGTTGCCGCGGCTGAAGTAGCGCCATTGGCGGAGCTGCTCGCCCGCATCGTACCACAGGCCGGGCCGACCGCTGTCGTCCTTGGTCAACAGGAGCCGGCCGCTGTCGATGTCCCAAAGCCGGGTCTGGCCGATCTGCTCCGAGAGCAAAATCCGGCTGCCGTCCGGCAAAAACCGGCCGTGCAACGCGGCGCGGTCCGGGACGACCGCGCGCAGCGAGAGATCGGCCGCGGCGTGGATCTGCACGGGCCGCGCGCCGACCGCCAACCAGCGGTCGTCGTCCGACCAGGCGAGAAAATCCACGCGCGACGGCGCCGCGGTGCGGCCGACCAAGCGGCCGTCGGTCGCGTCCAGCACGGCTGCGGCGTGGGCTTCGCGGTTGAAACTGCCGCCGGCCGCCAGCCACCGGCCGGACGGGGAAAACGCCAACGACACGACGCCGGTCGGCCCCGGCCATTCCCAGAGCGGGGCACCGTCGGCGGTGCGGTGCAGCGAGACGCCGCCCTCCGGCCGCGTGGCGGCGAAGCGGGAGCCGTCGGGGGAGAACGCCAGGTCGACGCCGTAGCCCCAGATCCGCGAGGTCTTGAAGGCGAAGGGCCGGCCGGCGAGCCGGAACCGCGGCGCGCCGGTCGCCGTATCCAGAACGTGGATCTCGTCGTTCTGCAGGCGGACGGCGCACCAGCGGCCGTCGGGCGAGACGACGGTCTGCCCGGCGGAGGGCGAACCCGGCCCCGGCCACGTCCAGGCCGTCGCGCCGTCCGGAAACGAGCGGCGGCTGAAACTGCCGGCCGCGGTCTCGTGGATGAAGCCGCCGAAGCCGGGCAGCGGCACGGCGGTGGAAAAGCCCGGATCGCTCCACGCCTGGAAATCGGTGCGGCCGGACCAATCGGGCCGGATGAGCGCGGCGAGGGCCTCGTTGCGGGCGTCGAGGCCCGGCCGGATCGCCGTGGCCTGGCGCACGGCGGCGAGGGCGGCGAAGCGCTGGCCTTCGCGCGCGGTGAAGCGGGTCGCCTTGGCCTGGGCCAGGAGGGCGGCGCGCAACTGTTCGCGGGCGGCCTGCTCGGCGGCGGTCGTGCGGCGCAGGGCGGCTTCGGCGCGGTCGCGCTCGGCTTCGGTCTGGGCGCGCGCATGGTCGATACGGAAAGCGGCGACGCTCGCGATCACGGCGGCGGCCAGCAGCAGCGCGACGGCGGCGGCGGCCGTACCGGCGAAGACCGGGTTGCGGCGGGCCCAGCGCCAGGCTTGGCCGACCGGCGGCAACGGCCGCGCGACGATCGGCCGGCCGGCGAGAAAGTTTTCCAGATCGGCCTGCAACGCGGCCGCGTCCGCGTAGCGCGCGGCGGGGGCCTTCTCGAGACACTTGAGGATGATGGTGTCGAGGTCGGGCGGGACGCCGCGGTTGACGACGCGCGGGGCGGCGGGCTCGGCGGAGGCAACCTGGGCGAGCACGGCGGCGAGCGTGTCCCCGGTGAAGGGCGGGCGGCCGGTGACACATTCGTAGAGCACGGCGCCGAGCCCGTAGACATCGACGGCGACCGTGGGGCGGACGTCGGGGGCGAGGCATTCCGGCGCAAGGTACGAGGGGGAGCCGGCGATTTCGCCGACCCGCGTGAGCTCGCCGGCGCCGCCGGTGGAACCGGCAAGGCCGAAGTCCGCGAGTTTGGGTTCGCCGGCGGCGGAGAGGAGGACGTTGGACGGCTTGAGATCGCGATGGAGGACGCCGGCGGCGTGGGCGTGCGCGAGGGCCCCGGCGAGTTTGGCGGCGAGGGCGGCGGCCTCGCGCGGCGGCAACGGCCGTTCGCGGAGCCGGTCGCGCAGGGTGCCGCCGTCGCAGTATTCCATCGCCAGATACGCGCCGCGGTCGTCGCGGCCGAGATCGTGCACGGCAACGATGTGCGGGTGCTGGAGCTGGGCGGCGGCGCGGGCCTCGCGCAGCAGGCGGGCGGCGAGATCTTCGGCGCCGGCCTGGCCGGCCGGAATGGTTTTCAGCGCGACCAACCGGTGGAGGCTGCGTTGGCGCGCGAGCGTGACGACGCCCATGGCCCCGCGGCCGAGCACCCCGAGTTCCTCGTAGTCGCCGGCGGTTTCGCCGGCGGTGCCGGCCAAGGCGGAACGCAGCGCGCACGCCGGGCAGAGGCCGCCGGCAGCGGCCGCATCGAAAGGTTGGCCGCAGGTCGGGCAGGGCGTCATGCGCAGCGGGGCATCAACTTTGATCTATTGAAAATCGCGCCGCCGATTTCAGTCCGCGGCGCTCAAGGCGCGAGGGCGGCGAGGCATTGGCGGAGCTCGTCGTCGATCTCGGCGCGCGAGGCGACGGTCGCGGCGACGCCGGCGCGAATGAGTTCCTGGTAGCGTTTGGTGCAGCGGTGGACGAGGACCGGGACCGTGCCGCGGGCGACACCGAGTTCGGCCGCAAGCCGGTCGTAGTCGCCGGGACCGGGCTTGGCGGTGAGGTAGGGGCGCAGCTGCGTGAAGAGGGCGGCGTCGCCGGCGGCGGCGTACTCGCGTTCCAGTTTCGCCAAGGCCTCGCGCAGCAGCGTGTACGTCCATTGCCGGTCGAAGTCGCGGCTGGGATCGGCGGTGGTGGCGAACTGGTTTTCCTCGTCGGCGGTGAGTTCGTCCCACGGAACCCACGCGGTGCCGGCGCCGCGTTTTTCGGCCTGCTGTTTCTGCCAGACATTGCCGAGGAAGTAGCGGCAGCTCTGCCGCAGGTAGCCGCGGAAGCGGCCGCGTTCGGGATCGGCGGAGGCGAAGAAACCGGAACTCAGGAGGTGGGCGAAGAACGCCTGGGTGAGATCGCGGGCTTCCTCGCGCGGATGGCCGAGCCGGCGGATGAAACCGTAGACGGGCCGCCAGTAGGTGCGGCAGAGTTTTTCGAGGGCCCGGTGTTTGCGGTCACCGTCGGTGGCGGCGTCGAGGACAACGCTCCATTCCGTGGTGGCGAAGCCCCGGCCCGGCAACTCGGCGAAGGGGCTCAGGGAATCGGCGGGCACGGAGCGTTTTTCTGAAATTCCCGCCGGTGGCGTCAATAACTTGCAGGGAACCGTGCCCACTATGCCTGAATTTGCCTATTCCTCTCGCCGGGGATTCAGCCGCCGTTCCCTCGCCGCGATCTTCCTGGCCGGTGGGGTGTGGGCGAGTGCAGCCACGGCGGGAGCGCAGACCGTGTTTACGTGGGATGGCGGGCCGGACTCGAGTTACGATGGGACCTGGATCAATCCGTTGAATTGGACGGCGGACTTCGGATCACCTACCGCGCTGGATACCGCTCGGTTCAACGCAAACCAGTCGTTCACCGTGAGTATGGGAGGGGCAAGCGTTTCGAATCTCGACGTAACCTCCGGCGATGTGCGCTTCGATTTTCTGCCCGGAAGCCGGCTAACGACGAACTCCGGTGTGGCGGTGCGGAATGCGACCATGCGGATCAGAAACGGCACCGTGGGTTCCGAATCCGCGGTTCTGGAAACCACGAATGCTGCCATCTTTCTCGATGGCTCGACGTTGCAGTTTCAGCGAATCCTGAATCGCGGAACCTTGCTCATCGAGGGCAACGGCCACATCGCCGCTTCCTTTGGCAGTCCCAACTTGAGTGTCGATTCGACGCTTCCCGGTCCTTTGACCATCAGGGCGGTGGGCGGGAATCTGGATATCACCATGGACCGCCAGTATGGAACCTTGATTCCGGGCAGTGTGGAGTTGGGACCCAACTCGATGCGGATTTTTTCCGAACGTATCAGTGGATTTTCTTTTGGTCACGGGATTGAATCCAGTGTGTCGATGGCCGGAGGGGTTTTGGAGACGACGGAAAGCCTCTCGTTGCTTGGTCGAATCTTCGGTCATGGTACGGTGCGTGTAAGTGGTCCAGGTGCTATTCTCTCGATCGGCGGGGGAGCCGAGCTCGACGGCAATCTGTTGCTCGACCTCTCAAGCTCCCCGGAATTCTACAGCCTCACGATCAGAGGTCCCGTCGACGTCGGACCGCATCGTTTCGAAGTCAGAGGCGCGACGGTCGACAATCTGCCCGTGACAGTGTGGTCGAGCACGAGCGAATCTTCTTCGGGGGTGAGAATCCCCACGGTTTTCACCTTGGCGGGAGGAGAGTTGATGCTGGGTAGGAGCGCCCTCTTCGTGGGGCACCAGAACTTCGAATCCGGCCCCGACGTCCGTGCCAGCGTGCAAGGTTACGGCGTGATTCGCGGCAAACTTTTCGCGGAACTGACGGATCTCCGCGGCGACATTCTTCCCG
This sequence comes from Opitutaceae bacterium, assembly GCA_027482185.1. Taxonomy (GTDB): domain Bacteria; phylum Verrucomicrobiota; class Verrucomicrobiia; order Opitutales; family Opitutaceae; genus ER46. Next base: position 636,352 of record JAIXWF010000013.1, read on the forward strand.
ATAACAACGTTGTATCCCGTCCGGATCCTTGGACCTGGTTCCAGGCCACGGGGCCGTTGGTCTTGGCCAACCGGCTGGAGGTCGGGGGCGATCCGGTCGGACTGCTTTCGTCGGCGCCCGTTTCCGCCTTGCAGGGGGTTACTATAGCCGGCGGCACGTTGCGGACGCCGGCGGGCCTCACCGTTCCCGCGGGCCAAACTGTTTCGGGTTACGGCCTGATCAGGGGGCCCGTACTGCCCGGGACCACGTTGGTCGGCACCCACACTTTTCAGATTGGCGATGACATATTGTTCGGTTCCGACGAATGGACTTTTCTGTCTTCGGGAACGGTCGAGGCAAATCGCGCCCTGGACTTGGCCGGCGCCGCCCTGCGGACTCCCGGCATCCTTGATCTCAAGGCAGCGAGTTCGCTGCGCGGCTTCGGCAGCGTGGAGGCCGAACTCGTCGGGTCGGGTCCGGTGAGCCTAGAAAACGGCAATCTGACCTTGGGCCGTGCGACCTCGACGCAGGGAATCAACCTCGCCGGCACCGTCTCCGTCGGCCCGCACACGCTCACCCTCCGCGATGCGGATGCGGCGGTGCTGGGCGGGAACGTCACCCTTGGCGGCGGGACGATTCTCGCGGCCAACGGACTCCGGCTCACGTCCGCACTGACGGGCAACGGCACCGTCACTGCCGCGCTCACCGGCAACGGCACGATCACCGCCACCGGCGATCTGGTGCTCGGCGACGCCACGCAGGCCGTCGGCGTCAACTTCGACGGCACGCTGAATGTCGCCACCCACCGGGTCACGCTCCTCTCCGGCTCCGCGCCGGCCGCGCTCGGACCGAGCACGACGCTGGCTGGAGGCCTTCTCGTGTCCGCCACCGGTTTCAACGTCGCCTCGGGCGAAACCATCTCCGGTTCGGGCATTCTGCTTGGCGCCCTCGGCGGGGTAGGGGCGGGCACGGCCCTCAGTCCGGGTGGGCCGTTCACGTGGGCGCGCCCGCTGGCCGTCGGCAACGCGACCGCGACCTTGCTCACGACCGGCCAGGCCACCGTGTCCGATCTCACGACATTGGCCGGCGGCACGGTGAACGGCCCAACTGGCGCGGGCCTGCGCCTGGCTGGCGGCGGGGCGTTCTCCGGTTTCGGCACGATGAACGTGCCGCTCGATGCCACCGCGGGCAATGTGACCGTCGGCGGGGGTGCTTTGAACTTAGCCGCCGGCGGTACCTTCGACGCCACAACGACGGTGGGTGCCGGCAGCACGCTGCAACTTTCCGGCGGCGCTTCCCGTTTTCTCAGCGGCAGCCAATCGGACCTTGCGGCGCTGGCGGTGACGGGCGGCGCGGCCGGGGTGGAGATCGGCGCGACGTTTGCCGCCAACGCCGTGACGGTGAGCGGCGGCTCGCTGACCTTTGCCGCCGGGACCACGGGCTCGCTCGCGACCGCGTCACCGCTGACGGTTTCCGGCACCGGCACCCTGACTCTGAATGCGGACACGGTGCTGCCGATCCCGACCACGGTCTCCGGCAACGGCACCGCCACCGGCACGCTCAACGGTACCGGCGCCCTGCGGATCGACAGCGGCCGGACCCTGCGGCTCGAACGCGGCGCCCTGACCGGCGGCGGCCTCGTCGACGTCCGGCCCGGCGGCACGCTGGATATCGTCACCAACACGGCGACGCTGTCGCGCAGTATCGTGAACGCGGGTACGGTCCGGCTGAACCCGACGGTGGCGGAAAATTTCTTTCTCGGCGGATCCGCCACCTTGGAGAATCTCGCCGGCGGCACCGTGCGCTTCCTCGAGACGCCGGTCGTCTCCGTCTCGCAAAACCTCAATTCCATCCGCGCCTCCGGCCTCGATGTGATCAACCGCGGCACGATGACCGTCGGCGCTCTCACCGCGCAGACGGGCAGTGCCGCCCAGCCGTGGTTCTATCTCGACCGCAGCCTCACGAACACCGGCACGCTCGCGCTCCTGCAGAGCGCCGACGTGAACGTGTTCGGCGCCTTCAACCACAGCGGGTCGCTCACGCTGGCGAACGACGCGTTTCTCGTCGCCCACGCCGGCGGCACCTCCACCGGCACGGCCGTCCTCGGAACGCTGCCGGGGGCTTTCCTCGCGTTTCGCGGCGCCGCCGTGCACGACGCCGGGACGACGTTTTCCGGCGCCGGTTATCTGTCCGTGGAAGGCGGCTCGCTCACCACTCCGGCCGGCACCTACGTGCCGACGGTCAATTTGGAACTGCTCGGGGGCGCGACCTTGCCCGCGGCCACGGGACTCGCGGTCGGCAGCGGCCGTTGGCTGCGGGTCGCCGGGCCAATCTCCGCTTTGCCGATCACGGTGCCGTCGGGCGGCGACTTGCAGTTCGTCGGGGGCACCAACACGAACGCGATCATGATCGCGACCGGCGGCACCGCCAGGATCGGCAGCACGTATGCCACGAGCATCGGCTATGTGCGCGATCAGCCGGCCACCGTTTTGAACGCTGTCGCGGGCACGCCCGGCCGCGGAGACATCGTCAACGCCGGCACGGTCGAGGTTGTGCCCGGTCGCATCGCCGGCACCGGTAGGCTGATCAACGAACCCGGCGGGGTCTCGCGGGCGGTCAGCGGATTTTCCCAGACGCTCCAGGAGATGATGCTGGAGACGGTCAACCGCGGGTTGCTGATGCTGCACACGGTCGACGACGACCCGAATCTCTTCCATTCGGCCGAGTACGTTGGCGGCGTGCGTTTCGGCAATATCGCCAATACCGGGACCGTTTCGCTGCGCGCGACCGAGGCTTCGCACGATGCCCACGACGACGTCAGTGTCCGGATGGGTACGTTCACGCAGACCGCGGGCACGACGACGATCGAGACCACGCGTTGGAATTCCGGCATCATGCCGGATGCGTTCATCCAGGCCGATGCGTTCAACATTCTCGGCGGTTCCGTCAGCGCCACCGGCCGGCTCGTCGTGCCGGTCGTGGCGAATCAAGGACTCTTCCAGGTCGGCAGCGCCGGGCTCGCGGTCAGCGGCGGTTTTTCCAACCAGAGCGGCGGCGAATTGCGGCTGAGCGGCCGGCTCACGCTCGGCGGTCCGTTGACCCTCGGCACCAACGCGCGCCTCTTGCTCGACGGGCCCGCGGCCGACGTGTTCGTCGGCGGCGCCTCGGTTTTTGGCAGCGCCTTCAACACGCCGGCGGGATCGACCGTGGAACTGCGCAACCGCACGCTCAACACGCCCGCGACCATGACGACCGAGGGCACCTTGATCGTGGGTGCGGGCGGCGTGCTCGAGCGCTGGAGCGGCGCTTTGGCCGGCGGCGGCACGGTGCGCGTGAGTTCCGGGGGGCATCTCAACCTGTACCACGATTTCAACGGCTCCGGCACCGGCCCGATTGAAATCGAATCCGGCGGTCGCCTGACGCTCAACGGCAGCAGCCAGCCGGTCCGGCTGCACGGCCGCCCCTTGGCCAATCGCGGCACGGTCGACCATGTCCTCGGCGCGGTGCTGATGAACGGCTCGACCGTGATCACGAACCACGGCGTTTGGAACGATTCCTCGACCGCGGCCGGCGCCAACTTCGCCTTCTCCAACGAAGGCGGCCAGACGCCGGGCGGCCAGTTCATCAATCACGGCACGTTGAACAAAAGCGGCACGGGCACACTGTCGTTCGGCGGGCCCGCGAACGGGCCGTGGTTGTTCAATTCCGGTACGATCAATCTGAACGCCGGCAGCATCGCCGTGGCGTCGGGAGTCACGTTTGCCGGCACCTCCGTCGTCAACCTCGCCGCCGGCACCACGCTGCAGATCCACGGCGACGGCGCGACGTCGCAGGTCGAGAGCGGTGCGCGTTTCCAGGGGGCGGGCACACTCGGTTTCGGCACCGGCGCGCATACCCTCAACGGCGACATCCACGCGAGCAACGTCAGCTTCGGCGGGGTTCTGCTCGGCAACCATACCCTGCACGGGAACTGGTCGGTGGGTTTCGGCGCCACCTTGGCCACCGCGGGCACGACCCGCATCGCGAGCGACGGTACCTGGAATTTCAACGGCCACGTCAACGGCGTGAACCGCCTCTACGGCCGCACGTTTGTGAACGACGGCACCGTCAACCACAACGAGTCCGCCCTCGGCCTCGATGCCGCGGCCTCGATCACCAACCGCGGGACGTGGAACACCTCCGCCCATGCGTCCTTGACCACCGAGGGTGGTTACACCGCCGGAGGGGTTTTCCGCAATGAAGGCACGTTGAACAAGAGCGGCTCGGGTACGCTCACTTTCGGCGGCAACGGAACCGGACCGACCTTGGTCAACTCGGGCACGATCAATCTGGCCGCCGGCAGTATCTCCGTGGGGTCGGCTGTCACGTTCACCGGCACGTCGGTGGTGAATCTGGCCGCCGGCACCACCTTCGGGATCGGCTCCGACGGCGCGACTTCACAGTTCCAAAACGGGGCGCGGTTCCAGGGCGCGGGCACGCTCGGACTCGGCGCCGGCGCGCACACGCTCAACGGCGACATCCACGCGAGCAACGCGAGCTTCGGCGGCGGAGTTCTGCTCGGCAACCACACGTTGCACGGCAACTGGACGATGGCGTTCGGTGCCACCTTGGGCGCGGCGGGCACGACGCGGATTGCCAGCGACGGCGTCTGGAACTTCAACGGCCACGTGAACAGCGTCCATCGGCTCCACGGCCGGACGTTTATCAATGACGGGATCGTGAACCACAACGAGTCCGCCCTCGGATTCGATGCCGCCACCGTGGTCACGAACCGCGGCACCTGGAATTACAACTCAAACGACAACTTTGGCTTCACGGGCACCGGCGGCGACGTTCCCCTCGGCGCATTCGTGAACGAGGGCACCTTCGTCAAATACGGCGCGGGCACGCTCGAAATGAACTATTACCACGGCCCGAGGTTTTCAAATACCGGCACCGTGGACGTTCGCCAGGGCACGCTGGAGCTCTACCGCAATCTCGTGCAGCACGACGGCTCGACGCTCGCCGGCGGCACCTGGATCGTGCGTGCCGGAGCGCGGCTCAGCGAAGGCTACATGGGCGCGTACACGGTCAACCGCGCCCACGTCACCCTCTACGGCAACGCCGCCTTCGGCAATCTGGCCGGTTCACTCCTGCGGAACGAAGGCACGCTGCGTCTGCTCGACGGCCACGTGCTCGCGGCCGGCTCCGGCGCGTTCACGAACACCGGCACGCTCCTCGTCGGCGCCGGTTCGCGTTTCACCGCCGCCGGCGGGATCACCAACTCGGGCACGCTCGGCGGCGCGGGCGCGATCGTCGGCTCGATCGTTTCCTCCGGCATCTTGGCGCCGGGCGAATCGCCGGGGCTGCTCGCCGTCACCGGCAACCTGACGTTGCAGGGCACGTCGCAACTCTTGCTGGAACTCGGCGGCGCGGGCCGCGGGACCGGTTACGATGCGATCGATGTGAGCGGCACGTTCAACTTCGGAGGCACGCTGGTGCTGAGTTTGGTCAACGGATACGCGCCGGCGGCCGGCACGAGTTTCGATCTCTTCAACTTCGCCGCGGGGCAGGGGTCGTTCCAGCAACTCACGTTGCCGACGCTCGCCGGCGGCCTGCAGTGGAACACCGGCGCGCTCTATTCGGCGGGCGTTCTGTCGGTCCAGGCGTCCGCGATTCCCGAACCTTCGACCTATGCGTTGTTCGCCGGCGCGGCGATGTTGGCCGCGGCGTTGGTCCGGCGCCGGCGGTCGGCCCGGAATTGAGCCCGAAATTTGGCTGGAGGATGAAAGTTGAACCCAAGCAACGCCGTTGAACCGCAGCGCAAAAAAGGAGCACACAGAGACAAACGGCTTGGCACGGGAATTGGGGTTCCCTTGCGGAGTGTAGGGGTCGTGCGAGTCAACTTTGCCCCCACTCCTTTCTTTGTGCGCGCTGTTTCTTTGCGGTGAAAATTGAACCACGGAGTTTGGGCTGAAGGTTGCCGCCCGCCGGCGGCGGCCATTAGCGGAAATGCGCCGCCGGCAATTCATGCACCGCGATTGGCAACGCCTGCGTAGAGCAAACCGCAGGCGCGTGGCACGATGGGAAACACCGGGGAAGCCCCGGCCCAATCTCCACGCCCATGTCTTCCCCCGCCCGGAAATCCGAGTTCGTGACTTGCGATGCCAACGAGGCCGTGGCCTCCGTCGCCTACCGGCTCAATGAACTGATCGCGATTTACCCGATCACGCCGTCGTCCCCGATGGCCGAGTCCTGCGACGAATGGGCGGCACTCGGCAAAAAGAACCTCTGGGGCGAGGTGCCGAAGATCGTGGAACTGCAATCCGAGGGCGGCGTCGCCGGCGCCGTGCACGGCGGATTGCTCGGCGGCGCGCTGACCACGACGTTCACCGCCTCGCAGGGCCTCCTGCTGATGATCCCGAATCTCTACAAGATCGCGGGCGAACTGCTCCCGCTGACCTTGCACGTGAGCGCGCGCGCCCTCGCCGCGCAGGGGCTCTCGATCTTCGGCGACCACCAGGATGTCATGGCCTGCCGCGCCACCGGCGCCGCGTTGCTCTGCAGCAACTCCGCCCAGGAAGCGCACGACCTCGCCCTGATCGCCCACGCCGCCAGCTACGACGCGCGCGTGCCGTTCATCCATTTCTTCGACGGCTTCCGCACCTCGCACGAGGTGCAGAAACTGAAGCTGCTCCCCGACGACGTGCTCCGCGCCGTGATCGACGAGGACGCGATCGCGTCGTTCCGGTCCCGCGCCATGACGCCGGACAAACCGACGCTCCGCGGCACGGCGCAGAATCCCGACGTCTACTTCCAGGGCCGCGAGGCCGTGAATCCGTTCTACCGCGATCTGCCCAAGATCGTGCAGGCCGCGATGGACCGCTTCGCCGCCGCGACCGGCCGCGCGTATCATCTCTTCGACTACTACGGGCATCCCGAGGCGGAACGCGTCGTCGTCGCCATGGGCAGCGGCGTCGAGACCCTCGTCGAAACCGCCGAGTGGCTCGCCGTCCGCGGGGAAAAGGTCGGCGTCCTCTCCGTCCGGCTCTTTTTGCCCTTCGACACCGCCGCCTTCCTCGCGGCGTTGCCCAAGTCCGTGCAGGCCCTCGCCGTGCTCGACCGCACGAAGGAACCGGGCTCCATCGGCGAACCGCTTTATCTCAACGTGCTCGCCGCCCTCGCCGAGCGCCGCAGCCCGCTGGCCGCTTCCCCGCGGATCGTCGGCGGCCGCTACGGTCTTGGTTCCAAGGAATTCACGCCGGGCATGGCGCGCGCCGTGTTTGCGGAAATCGCGAAACCGGAACCGAAGAACCATTTCACCGTCGGCATCTTCGACGACGTCAGCGGTTCCTCGCTGCCGTGGGACGCCGACTTCGATCTCGAGGCCGCCGACGTGCGCCGCTGCGTGTTCGTTGGGCTCGGGGCCGACGGCACCGTCGGCGCCAACAAGAATTCGATCAAGATCATCGGCGAGCAGACGGAAAACTTCGCCCAGGGCTACTTCGTGTACGACTCGAAGAAGTCGGGCTCGATGACGATCTCGCACCTGCGTTTCGGCCCGCGGCCGATCCGGGCGCCGTACCTGATCCGCTACGCGGACTTCGTGGCCTGCAGCCAATACAGCTTCGTCGGCCGCGTCGACGTGCTCGGCTACGCCGCGCCGGGCGCGACGGTGCTGCTCAATTCGCCGTATCCGGCGGAGAAATCGTGGGCCCGTCTGCCGCGCGAATGGCAGCAGACCCTGATCGCGAAGAAGATCCGCCTCCTCGTGATCGACGCGACGCAAGTCGCGCAGGCGAGCGGCATGGGCCGCCGGACCAATACCGTTTTGCAGACCTGCTTCTTCGCGTTGTCCGGCGTGCTGCCGCGCGACGAGGCGATCGCGCAGATCAAGAAAGCCATCGCCAAGACCTACGGGAAGAAGGGCGAACAGATCGTCCAGATGAACTACGCCGCCGTCGATGCCGCCCTCGCGGGCATGCACGAGGTGCCGATCCCGGCCGAGGTGGACGCCGGCGCGGTTGCGACCGTGCCGCCGAGCTACGCGAAGGCGTCCGACTTCATCCAAAAGGTCACCGCCCGCTTGCTCGAGCAACAGGGCGATCTGATGCCGGTGAGCGCGCTGCCGGTCGACGGCTGCTGGCCGACGGGCACGGCCCGGATCGAGAAACGCAATCTTGCCCTCGAGATCCCGGCCTGGGACCCGAACATCTGCATCCAGTGCAACAAGTGCGTGATGGTCTGCCCGCACGCCGCGATCCGCGCGAAGTTCTGCGCGCCCGAGCAACTCGCCGCCGCGCCCGCCGGTTTCGCGTCGGTGCCGTTCAAGGCGAACGATTTTCCCGGCATGCGCTACACGCTGCAGGTCGCGCCCGAGGATTGCACGGGCTGCTCGCTCTGCGTGCAGGTCTGCCCCGCCAAGGACCGTTCCAATCCGCGGCACAAGGCGATCGACATGGTCGCCCAGCCGCCGCGCCTCGAATCCGACCGCGCCAATTGGGACTTCTTCATGCAGCTGCCGGATCCCGACCGCACCAAGCTCGATACGAGCACGGTCAAGGGCGCGCAATTCATGGCGCCGCTGTTCGAATTCTCCGGCGCCTGCCTCGGCTGCGGCGAAACGCCGTACATCAAACTGCTCACGCAGCTCTTCGGCGACCGCATGGTTGTCGCCAACGCCACCGGCTGCTCCTCGATCTACGGCGGCAATCTGCCGACCACGCCCTATTGCTCCAACAGCGAGGGCCGCGGTCCGGCCTGGGCCAACTCCCTCTTCGAGGACAACGCCGAGTTCGGTCTCGGCCTGCACCTCGCGATCGAGCAACGCGCCCGCACCGCGCGCCTGCTCGTCAGCGAATTGGCCGGCCGAATCCCGGTCGATTTGGTCCAGGCAATTCTGACCGCCGACCAAGCCACCGAAGCCGGCATCGCCGCCCAGCGCGAGCGGGTCGTGCTGGTGAAGGCCGCTTTGGCCGGAGACACGCGGCCCGAAGCGCAGCGGTTGCTCGCGGTCGCCGACGACCTCGTCAAGAAAGTCACCTGGATCGTCGGCGGCGACGGTTGGGCCTACGACATCGGCTACGGCGGCCTCGACCACGTGCTCGCCTCGGGCGCCAACGTGAAAGTTCTCGTTCTGGATACGGAGGTTTACTCCAACACCGGCGGCCAGGCCTCGAAGTCCACGCCCATCGGGGCGGTCGCCAAGTTTGCCGCCGGCGGCAAGCCGGTCGCGAAGAAGGACCTCGCGCTCCTCGCGATGCAATACGGGCACGTCTACGTGGCGCGCGTCGCCTTCGGCGCGAAGGACAGCCAGACGCTCGCGGCCATCCGCGAGGCCGAAGCCTATCCCGGTCCGGCGTTGATTCTGGCCTACTCGCACTGCATCGCCCACGGGTTCCCGCTGCACCTCGGATTGGAGCAGCAGAAGCTCGCGGTGGATACGGGTTACTGGCCGCTGTTCCGTTTCGATCCGCGCGTGGCCGAACGCGGCGAGATCGGGCTCAAGCTCGATTCCGGCGCCCCGAAGACGGATCTGGCCAAGTTCATGGCCAACGAAACGCGCTTCGGCATCCTCCGGAACGTCGATCCGAAACGCGCCGACGAACTCGCGGCCCTGGCCCAGGCGCAGGTCCGCAAGCACTTCGCCCTCTACCAACATCTCGCCACCGCGCCCGCGGCGCCGGCTCCGGCTGCGGCGCCCGCGGCCCGTCCCGTTTCCCCCACGACATGAATCTCACGACCACCTACCTCGGCCTGAAGCTGGCCAACCCGCTCGTCGTCGGCGCCTCGCCGTTCTGCGATGCCGTGCACGTTGCCCGGCAGCTGCAGGATGCCGGCGCGTCCGCGATCGTGATGCGGTCGCTCTTCGAGGAACAGATCGACGCCGAGCAACGCGCGCTCCACCACCACACGGAGAGCATCGCCGACAGCAATCCCGAGGCCTCGTCCTACCTTCCGCCCTACGCCGAGTACCAGCTCACGCCCGACCACTACCTGCGCCAGCTCGAGCACCTGAAGCAAAGTCTCTCGATTCCGGTCATCGGTTCGCTCAACGGCTGCCGCCCGGGCGGATGGACCGACTACGCGCGGAAGTTCGAGGCCGCCGGCGCCGATGCGATCGAGCTCAACCTCTACACCCTCGTGACCGATCCCGCGCGTGCGGGCGACGACGTCGAGGCCGACATGTTGGAAACGGTGCGTTCGGTGGTGAAGTCGGTGCGCATTCCGGTCTCGGTGAAACTGTCGCCCTTCCATACCTCGCCGGCCAACTTCGCCGTCGCGATCGAGCAGGTCGGGGCCGCCGGCGTCGTGCTCTACAACCGCTTCTACCAACCGGACATCAATCTCGAGGACCTCGAGGTGCAGCCGCAGTTGCGCCTTTCGGATTCCGGCGAATTGCTGCTGCGTCTGCGGTGGCTGGCGATCATTTCGCCGCATCTGCGCGGTTCGCTGGCGGTGAGCGGCGGCGTGCATTCGGCCGACGACATCATCAAGGCGCTGCTCGCCGGCGCGCACACCGTGCAAATGGTGTCGGTGCTGCTGCGCCATGGGCCGCGGATCCTCTCGGGTTTGCTGGGCCGCATGACCGAGTGGTTGACCGACCACGGCTACGAAAACCTGGACCAGGTGCGCGGGGCGATGAACTTGCAGCGCTGCCCGGATCCCGCCGCGTTCGAACGCGCGAACTACATCAAGATCCTCCAAAGCTGGCGGGTCTGAACGCCATGGCCGAAGCCGCCCAGTCCGAGTCGGGAACGCCGGGGTCCGCCGGGGCCCCGCCGTCGGGACCCGGCGCGCTGCCGCCGGCGAATCCGAAGTACGCCTGGGCCCGGATCCCGCGGCAGGCGCCGCCGAAGCGGTCCGCGGACGAACGCGTCGGCGATTTCCGCGAAATCTATTCCAACCACGACGAGGCCGCCATCCGCGCGCAGGCGAGCCGGTGTATCCAATGTCCGAATCCGTTGTGCGCGCAGGCCTGCCCGCTTTCCAACCGGATTCCCGAGTGGCTCGCGCTCACCGCCCAGGGCCAATATCTCGAGGCCGCCGCGATTTCCCGCAGCACGAGCAACATGCCCGAGATCTGCTCGCGCGTTTGCCCGCAGGAACGGCTCTGCGAGGGCGCGTGTATCCTGAATTGCCGCACGGACGCCGTCGCGATCGGCGCCGTCGAACGTTTCATCAACGACTACGCCTTCGCCCACGGAGCCGTGGAGGCCAACGCCGCGCCGCCGAGCGGTTTCTCCGTGGCGGTGATCGGTTCCGGTCCCGGCAGCATGGCCTGCGCGGACCAGTTGGCGCAGTCCGGCCACGCGGTGACGGTCTTCGAATCGCAGCTCATCCCGGGCGGCCTGCTCGTGAACGGCATCCCGGCCTTCAAACTGGAGAAACACATCGTCGAACGCCGGATCAATTTGCTGGCCAAGCGCGGCGTCCGCTTCGAACTCGGCGTGAAGGTGGGCTGGGATGTTTCCCTCGCGCACCTGCGCCGCAATTACGACGCCGTTTTCCTCGGCGTGGGTGCCCAGCGCCCGAAGCCGCTCGACCTGCCCGGCGGCGAGCTGCGCGGCGTGTGGCCGGCGCTGCCGTTTCTGATCCAGAAGAATGTCGCTTCGCCGTTGGTCGACGGGGAGCCGATCGACGTCGCCGGCAAGCGGGTGGTGGTGTTCGGCGGCGGCGACACCGCGATGGATTGTCTGCGGACGGCGCTCCGTTCCGGGGCGAAGGAAGCGGTCTGCGTGTACCGTCGCGACCTGGCCAACATGCCCGGCAGCCGGAAGGAATACGCCAACGCCCTGGAGGAAGGCGCGCGGTTCGAGTTTCTCACCAATCCGACGGAGATCGTGCCCGACGGTGCCGGCGGTATCGCCGCGGTCCGCTGCGTGCGCATGCAACTCGGCGCCGCGGATGCGTCGGGGCGGCGCAAGCCGGCGGTCGTGCCGGGCTCGGAATTCACGGTGCCGGCGGAGGTGATTCTGGTGGCGTACGGGTTCGATCCGGTGCCCTTCCCGCCGACGAGCGATTTTGCCGGGCTGAAGACCGACCAATGGGGCGGCCTGAAAGTCGATGCCGACCAAATGACGAGCGAGCCCGGAGTCTTCTCCGGCGGCGATGCGTCCCGCGGCCCGAGTCTCGTGGTGCACGCCGTGCGCGACGGTCGCAAAGCCGCGGTGGGGATCGACCGTTGGCTCGCGCGCATTCCGGCGCGCTGAGCGGTGGGGGCGATGCGGCGGAGGCCGGGACAGTCTGCGCCTTCGCGTTTCGCGTAGTGACCCCAGCGGCGGTTTCCCGCGTGGCCCCTGAGGCATGGCGGGGCCGTTCGACCGGAGGCGAAGTTCGGCAACGGGCGTCGACATGGCGGACGAAAGCGTCAACGAATCGCTGCGCGGCCGCGACCTGCGCGTGCAATCCGGTCGATACCCTTCCCCGATGACCTCGTTTTGTTCCGTCTCGTTTTCCGCCGGCCTGCTCCGGCTGCTGCTGGTCTTTGCCGTTGGGTCGGGCGCCGCGGTCGTCGCGGCCGCGCCGGCGCCGGCCCGTCCCAATATTGTCGTGATCCTCGCCGACGATCTCGGCTACGGCGATCTGCAGGTTTACAACCCGACGCGCGGGAAGATTCCCACGCCACACCTCGACCGGCTGGCCCGCGAGGGCATGCGGTTTACCGACGGGCATGCGTCGTCGGCGGCGTGCTCACCGTCGCGCTACACGCTGCTCACCGGGCGCTACCACTGGCGCACGCGGCTGCAGTCCGGCATCGTGGATCTCTGGGAGCCGCCGCTGATCGCGCCCGAGCGGCTTACGGTCGCGGGTCTGGCCCGTCGGCACGGCTACCGTACCGCCGCTTTCGGCAAGTGGCACCTCGGTTGGGACTGGCCGATCGCGCCCGAGCAGAAGCCGCTGCTGCGCGGCCTCGGCGGCCGGCAGGGCAAGTCCAAGGAGAAGCTTGTGACGACGCCGACCGACGCCCAGCGCGCGGTGTGGTCGGCGGTGTTTTCCCAGCGGATCGGCGGCGGGCCGACCACGCGCGGCTTCGAGCACTACTTCGGCACCGACGTGCCCAACTGGCCGCCTTTTGCGTTTATCCACGACGACCGCACCGTCGGCGTGCCCACCGGCTTGCTGCCGGCCTCGGCGTTGGACGGCTACCGGGCCAGTTTCCAGGGTCCCGCGCTGCCCGGCTGGCGCTTCGAAGACATCCTCGGCACCCTCGCGGACCGTGCCTCCGCCTACATCCGCGAACGCGCCGCGCGGCAGGAGCCGTTCCTCGTGTACCTGCCGCTCACCACGCCGCACACCCCGATCTCGCCGAGCGAGAAGTGGCAGGGGCGCAGCGGACTCAACGACTATGCCGACCTGGTGATGGAGACGGACGATGCGGTCGGCCGCGTGCTGGCGGCGCTGGAGCAGGCGGGCGCGGCGTCGAACACGTTTGTATTCTTTTCCAGCGACAACGGCTACGAGACCGCCATCGGGATCAAGCCGCTGGAGGCGATGGGGCATTTTCCCAGCGGTCCGCTGCGCGGCTACAAGCGGGATGTCTGGGAAGGCGGGCACCGCGAGCCGTTCCTGATCCGGTACCCCGGCGTGGTGAAGCCCGGTTCGGTCTCCGACGCCCTCGTGCACCACGCCGACCTCTTTGCCACCGTGGCCGACCTGCTCGGCGCCCCGGTGCCCGAAGATGCGGGCGAGGACAGCGTGAGCCTGCTGCCGCTGCTGCGCGGCACCGTGACGTCGGTGCGACAGCATGCGATCAGCTGCGGGGTCAACGGCACCCAGTCCCTGCGCGACGGCCCCTGGAAACTCGTCTGCCTGCCCAAGCCGCAGCTCTACCATCTCGGCGACGATCTGGCCGAGAAACACGATCTTGCGGCGAAACATCCGGAGCGCGTGCAGGCCATGTTGGCGCTGCGGGAACGGTTCATCGCCGAAGGCCGCACCACCCCGGGCGCGCCGCAACGCAACGACGTGCCTGTGCGGCGCTGAGCCTGCCGTTGCCGGCGGGAAAACCGATCTTCGCGGCGGGCGGAGCGGGACGGGCCACGCGGGCAATCGCCGCAGGCGTACGGCTCAGAAAACGCCCTTGAGGCCGAAGGTGTAGAACGTGCCGACGGCCAGGTTCTGGGTGGCGTAGATGGGGTCGATTTGGTACCGGTATTCGGGCACGTTGAACAGGTTCCGGACCTGCACGAACACGCTGAAGCGCTGGGACAGCTGATAACTGCCGCTGAGATCGATCATCGTGCGGCCCTTGCGGAGCACGGGGATGGCGGCGGTGTTCATTGGCGTGGTGTCCGTCCACTTTCCGCTGGTGCTGACGGCGAAGCGGCGATGGCGATAACTCAACGTGCCGCCGATCATGTGGGGCGTGAGGGCGGCCTTGCGGACGGAGGCGTAGGTGCGTGTGTAGTTGGCGGAGACATTCAGGCCCTTCAGTGCGCCCGGGAGGAACGAGAGCGCTTGGCTGTACTCGAGGGTCATGCCGCGGATGCGGGTGGTGCCGGGACGGTTTCCGACCGAGATGAACCGATAGGTGGCATAGGTGGGGTCGTCCTGGTACCCGAAATCCTCCGCGCCGAATTCCTCCGTCGCCACGCTGTTGGAGACGTCGTTTTGAAACAGAGTCACCGCCGCGCTGCCCACCGGTTCGAAGTAGTAGCCCAGCCGGCCGGTGAAGTTTTTCGAGCGTTCGGGCTGCAGGTTGGGATTCGGGACCGTGACCGTCTGGTTGTCCTCGTTGAAGACCCAGACACCGCCGAGGTTGGAGATCGCGGGGCGCGAGATCGTGGAGCTGTAGCCGAGGTGGGCCTGCAGGTTTTGGGCGAGGCTGTACTTGACGCTGGCGGAGGGGAAAACGTTGTCGTACTCGGACCGCTCTGTCCGCTTCGGCTGGCTCATGTACTGATAGGTGAGACCGGGGATGGTGGTGGCTCGCCCGGTGCCGGAGTTCACGGCGTACCCGGCCGCCCGCACTTCCGCGGTGGAGCGGGCGTCGAATTCGCGACTGGCAAAGGCGTTTTCCTCCCAGCGCAGGCCCGCCTGCACCTGGAGCTGGCGGATGCGGGTGTTGGCCATCGCGTAGCCGGCCAAACGGGTCTCCGTCACATAGCTCGGGCTGTCGATGAAGGCTGTGTAGAAATTGGCGGCGGTGGCGAGGTTGGTGAATTGCTCCGGGCGCTCCCGGAAGGCGTTGCTGATCGCCTTGCGGTTGGGAAACGTCGGGGGCACTCCGGAAAGCGACAGGACGTTGGCCCCGTTGAAGACCTCCCAGCGGTTTTCGGGAAAAGCGAACGGGGCGAAGCTGCCCGTCGGACCGCCGCCCGGTCCGTCGTAGCGCCAGGTCAGGAACGCGTTGGGCGTGCGGTAGCGGCGGGTATCTTCCGTGACCTTGGCGCCGAATTTGATCCAGGTCGGCAGCCGCCAGGACGGCGTCCAGCGGGCGTCGGCCTGCCCTTGCCAAAGTTCGTTTTCGGCGAAGGTCATCTGGTCGCCGAACCGCGGGTTGGTGAAATTCGCCGGATCCGCGATGTCGCGTCCCCCGGTCTGCGTCACCTGCCAGTCGAACTCCCGCGGGGACGAGCGGCGGACCTGCCAGTTCAGGCCGGTGAGGGCGTTGGTGGTCAGGGAGACCGGACCGACGCGGGGCAGGGCGACGTATTGGTTGCTCGAGACGGTGTAGAGGAGCGCGCCGCTGACGAGCCAGCTGCCGCGCCGGTATTCGAATTTCGGCGACACCGTGCGCGTCTGCACGAACTTGTGGCTGTGGTTGAGCGTGAGATTGAGGGCGCCGCCGCCGTTGATCACCGCGAAGTTGTTCAGGCCGTCGCCGGTGATCGCGGCCCGGCCGCCCGGGGTCGTGAACACGAGCTGGCGCTGGTCGATGTAGGCGTCGAAGAGGTTGTACATCGCGGTGAGCGACAGCACGAGCGCGGGCGTGGCCTTGAAGTCGAGGGTGAGCGTCGGCGTGAAGCGCTCCGTCAACCGCGGGTTGCTGAGAAAGGTCATGCCGGTGATCACCCGGGGCCGGGGGTCGGCCGCAGTCGGCGCGGCATTGTAGGTGTGGTCGACCCGCGTCATCGCGACGTACTGGCTCGACTCGCTGATGTTCAGCACCAGGCCGAGGCGGTTGCCGAGGAAGACATCCGAGTACTCCAGAATGCCGCCGGGACGGAACTTGCGGGTCTGGGTGTCGCCGGGGCCGTAGGTGCGCCGCGGCGTGAAGTCCGCGCCGTTGGCCATGAAGTGGGCCTGCCAGGAAAGCCGGCGGCCGCGGCGTTCGAACGCGCGCTTGGTTTTCAGGTTGATCGTGCCGGCGGGGGCGTCGGCACTTTGGTCCGCGCTGGTGGTGTAGTTGACCTCGATGCGATCGACGCTGTTGACCGAGACCTGGTCGAAGCTGAACGACCGCGCCCCGCCGCCGGTGCCCTGCAGGCCGTCGGCGCTGGCGAAGTTCATGCCGTCCACGGTCACCCCGACGTACTGGGGATCGAGGCCGCGCAGGCGCGGGCCGCGGGCGTCCGGGCCGACGTAGTCGACGTCGACGCCCGGCACGTTTTTCAGGAATTCGCCCACGCTGCCTTCGGCGACGTCGCCGAAAACATCCGACGAGAGGCTGTTGGTGAGGTTCATCGAGTGGCGCTGCTCCATGATCGCCTTGGCGTTGCCCTCGCGTTCCGAGCGGATGACGACGGCCTCGAGTTGCTGCACCGGGCCGGAACCCGCCGCCGGGGCGAGTTCCACGTCGCGGGTGATCGTGTCGCCGGCGCGAACCTCGACCGGGATGCCGGCGGTCCGGGTGCCGGTGTACGAAACCGCGAGGATGTGCGGTCCGGCGGGGATGTTGGCGAGGCGGTAGTAGCCGTCGCGCTCGGTGACGGCGAGGATCTCCGTCCCGGCGATGCGCACCTCGGCGCTGGCGACGTATTCGCCGCGTCCGGGATGAAAGACGCGTCCGGTGACGATGCCGGTGGCCGGGGCGGATTCGGCCGCCACGAGCGGCCCGGCGACGACGAAGGCGAGGCAGACGAGAAACGGACGAAGACTCATGGGGTGGGGAACTCGAATCGCAGCGCGGGGCTGCGCGGCGATCTACGGTCACGAAACCGGGTTTGTCGGGAGAATCCAGAGTGAATCGGAGCGGCGAACGAGCCGGGGGCTTCTCCGGCGGCGCTGGTTCCGGGTGTGGGTGTTTTTTTTGAGACAGGAGGCGCAGGGAGGCGGACACCGGAGGAACCGGAAGCTCGGATTTCGCGCGGGCGAATCCCGATCGGATTTGGGATCGGTCCAAGTGGCACGGAGCTTCAGCCCGTGGGCTTGGCGGCGGCGAATTTGAATTCCGTACCGTGGAGGATCTTCCCATCACGCGGGCTGAAGCACCGCGCTACGATGCAGGCGCCGCCCGTGTCATTTTTTGGGCTGCCCGAATTGCAAGCCGGACTCCGGCGGAGGGCCGTCGGGCGCATACTCCGGTTGGTTCCGCAGGAACTTCGGGGTGGTGCCCAGCGGCAGTGAACGCGGCGCCGTCGGCGCAGAGGGCGTGCTTTGGCCGGTGATCCGCCACTGGAGCAACCGGGCCTCGGCTTTGGTCTCCGGCTTGGCCTGCCGTGAATCGAGCACCGCCTGGACCATCGACGTCGCGGTCGCGACATCCTGGGCCCGCCAGCGGATGACCGCCAAGGCCAGCAGGGTCGGGTTGGGATTCTTGAGCGCCAGCACCCGGCTTTGGACCAGATTGACGATGCTCGCGCGAAACTCCGGCGCGCGGGCCTCGACCCAGGCCAATACTTCCAGCGCGTCTTCGTCGCGCGGACTGCGCGTGAGGGCCCGGTCCAACCATAGGCGCAGCTGCGCCGCGTCCGCTTCCGGCAACCGCAAGTTCAGATCGGCGCGCGCGCCGAGTTCCCGGATTTTCCACCGCGCGGCCTGCACGGCGGCGAAGGAACTTTCGCTGCGCAGTTCGGCGGCGCGCTGCCATCCCTCGTAGGCCCGCTCGACTTCGCCGTCCAGCGCCGCGATGGCTGCCAGCAATTCGTGCGGGCGCGGTGATTTCGGCTCCAGCTGGGCGAGCTGCAGCGCGGCCAGCATTGCGTCCCCGGTGCGGTGCACCCGCCATTTCAGGTTCAGAAGCGAGAAGTCGCGCTCGAAGTCCGTCGCTGCCCGGAGGGCGATGTTGCCGGTGAGGTTGGCCAGCGGCAACGGACCGCTGCGTTGGTAGTAACGGCCGCCCTGGAGATAGCCGCGCAGCTTGCTCTCCAGCCGGTTGAAATCCTCGGCGAAGATCTCCCGGAATTTGCGGTCGGACGCGCCCGGCTCCAAAGCCATTTCCTGCAGGTAACGTCCCAGTCGCTGCGCGTTGGTGCGGTCCTCGCCGCAGAGGAGGTAGTGAACCATCGCCCACGACTGCGCGTAGAACATCCCGGCGCGCGTTTCCTCGTTGTAGTCGGGCGACGATTCGTCGACGGCCAGCAGGCGCGACATCGGCATCAGCGCGCTGCGGTTGAGCAGCGTCACGTAGAGGTCCTTCGGGCGCCCGTATTCGACGGTGCCGCCGTTTACGCGGAAGGTGGAGAAAACCTCGGCGAGGCCCTCGTTGAGCCATGTCGGCAGCTGCAAGCCGCGGGTATGCAGGAGCAGATGCACATATTCGTGCAGCACGGTCTCCAGGGGATCGTCCCATTCCCCGTCGGCCGAGCTGAGCGTCAACGCGATCACGACTTCGTCTTTGCCGCCCACGAAATAGCCGCCCACGTCCTTGGGTTTTCCCTGGTAGAGCGGCTTGTAGGGCGTGAACGCGCGATCCGAATCGAACAGCATCACTGTCACGCGGGGCTCATGCGCGGGCTGGAGCGCAAACGTCGCGACGAAGCTCGCGCGAAACTGCTCCAGCAGGACGACGACCTCGCGGGTCTTTTTCTCGGAAGCCGAACTGAACACCTCGAAGTGTTGGGTGCGCGCGGTGCGCCATTGCTCCCGGGCCGCGGCACCGGATCCGGACGCCAGGAAAACGCAGCACCAGGCCAGAGGCAGAGTCAGACGGCGAATCATCGGGACGAAGGTGGCGGCGAGCTTGGCCGTCCGGTCGAATCGCGCCCCGGTCGCGACCGAACGGCCCGCTGGTCCTTGGGCGTTTGGGCTGGCTTCCCCGTTCAGAGGCCGAACCAGCGGGCGCGCCGGCTCGAGCCGAAGTTGTCCTTGTCGGCGCGCAGGGCGACGGAGGGTTCGTAGTAGACTCCGGTGGGGTTCTCGGGGTCGGAAAAGTCGATGTCCACGCGGCCGATCCTGCCGGCGCCATACTCGATGTAGCAGGAGCCGGTTCCGCGGTGCGTCACGGGAGCTTCCTGATTGTTCAAGCGCGCAATGATCGCCGTGGCGACGGCGCGGGCCGCCCCTTCGGCGAAGACGCCGGCCTTGGGCGTGCCTTGTTTGGCGCAGTCGCCGATGGCGTAAACATCCGGGAAACGCGTTTCCAGCGTCTTGGGTTTCACCGTCACGAAGCCGTTCTCGAGCAGTCCGCTGCCTTCCAGCATTTTCGGCGCCCGGATCGCGGGCACGCCCAGGAAGAGGTCGTAGGTGAACTCGCGGTTGTCGGCGAGGGTGGCGACCCGGCGCCGGGCATCGACCGACTTCAGGCCGGCCTTGCCGATGAACGCGATGTCTCGTTCCGCGAACGCCGCCAACAGCGCGCGCGAGGTTTCGGGGGACGGCGGCACCGGCGCGGGCAGGGGATTGGTGATGATGATCTCGCAGGCGCTGCGAATTCCCCGGGTGGAAAGATAGTCGTGCATCATCAGCGCGGCTTCGCTGGGAGCCGGCGGGCACTTGTACGGGGAACTGGCGACGGAAATGAGCACGCGGCCCCGGGTGAACGTTTTGAGCAGTTCACCCAGCTTGGTGGCGCCGTCCAACGTATAGAACTCGGTGGCGTCCGCCATGCCCGGGGTGGCGGCAAAGTCGTAATCCGCCCCGAGCGCTACAACGAGGACATCCGCCTCGTAGGTGCCGCGGTCGGTCGTGACGCGCTTGGCGACGGGATCCACTGCCAGGATGGCCTCCTGCCGAAACCGCACGCCGGGTTTGAGGAATTTGGCGTAGGGCAGATGGATCGATTCCGGCGTCTTCAGGCCGAACATCACGTCGAGCTTCGAGAAGCCGAAGTAGAACGTGTCGTTTCGGTCGATCAGAGTGACCTCGACCGATTCGCCCAAGGTTTCCGCCAACCGGGTGGAGAGCTCGAGGCCGCCGAAGCCGGCGCCGAGAACGAGAATACGCTTCTTCATGCTGATGGGGGTAATTTCGCCGCGGGGTTTGATCGCTTTCCCGAAAACTTGAGGGTCTTGTCCAGGCGGGCGAAAGAAAATTCGACTGCGATGTACGGGAGGCGGTTGAGGCGTCCCGATTCTACGGCCGGCGACTTTGATCGAATCGGTACCCAACAGCTCCTTCGGTTGCCCGCGGTCGCCGCCGGCTCGCGGCGGGCAGCCTTGCGGAACCATGGCCCAACTCGCAGCACGGTCGTCCGGGAGGCCGCACCCGAAGGAAAACGGTTTGGAGCGGAGGTGCCGAGTTGCGGGTGGCGGCGGGATTCCTTGGGCAAAAAAGGCCCCCGCTCCGTAGGTACGCGTCGCCGGAACGGTCGATAGTTCACACCCGACCTCAAGGGCGCCGAGGTAGCACGGGCCTTCAGCCCGTGGCATTGACGGTGGCGAATCCGAATCTCTTCCCAAACGATCCCCCCTGAAGCACGCGGGCTGAAGCCCCGCGCCGCGCCTCAGGAAATCGCCTGCAGCACGGCGGACGGGAAGAGGCCCAGCACCAAGATCAGTCCGGCGGCGACCAACAGCGCGGTGGCGGCGGCGAGGGGGACTTTGATCGGGGCGGCGTCGCTGCGGCCGGGGACGACCACGGCGTTTTTCAGCACGAGCAGGTAATAGTACAGGCCGACGGCGCTCATCGCGATCGCGAAGACCGAGATCCATCCGGCCCAGCCGGCGAGGCCGTTGAGTTTCAGGGCGGCGGCGAAGACGGCGAACTTGCCGAAGAAACCAGCGAGCGGCGGGATGCCCGCGAGCGAGAGCAAGAAGACCACGAGGCAGAAGGCCAGGAGCGGCGAACGTTGGCGCAGGCCGGCCAAATCGGCGAGCGAGCCGCCGATGCCGGCGGCGTCGAGCACCGCGATCACGCCGAACGCACCGACCGTCGCGAGGCCGTAGGTGCCGGCATAGTACACGAGCGGGGCCGGGCCGAATTTCCCGGCGGTGATGACGCCGAGCAGCAGCACGCCGGCGTGGGCGATGGCGGAATAGGCGAGGATGCGGCGGACGTTGCTCTGGGCGAGGGCGCCGAGGTTGCCGACCAGCAGCGAAAGCACGGCGACGAGCGCGACGGCCGGTACCCAGCCGGGTACGGCGTTGAAGGTGGCGATGTTGCCGGCGGCCGGACCGACGCCGCTCCACAGCAGCCGCGTGAACATCACGAGGCCGGCGAGCTTGGAACCGGAGGCGATCAGCGCCGCGGAAATCGGCGGTGCGCCTTGGTACACGTCGGGCGCCCAGAGATGGAAGGGCGCGGCGGCGGCTTTGAAACCGAAGGCGACCACCGTCATGAGCACCGCGACGAGCAGCAACGGCGTCATGGCCTGGACGCTCAGTTGCCGGGCGATCTCGGGCAATGCGATCGAACCGGTGAGGCCGTAGAGCAGGCTGAACCCGAAGAGCAGAAACGCGGCGGAAATGCCGCCGAGCAGGAAATATTTCAGCGCCGCTTCGGCGGAGTCGGGGCGCGAACGGTCGAAGCCGGCCAGAATATAGAGCGAGAGGCTCGCGAGCTCGAGGGCCACGAAGGCGACGAGCAACTGTTGGACGACCGCCATCAGCGTGAAACCCGTGGTCGCGAAGAGAATCACCGCGACGTACTCGGCCGGTTGCCGGACCTTGGTCACTCCGGGCAGCAGCGCGAGTGTCAGTGCCGTGAGCACCAGCACCCCGAGCCGTGTCGCCATTCCGAGCGAATCGAGGAGGAAGACCCCGCCGAAGACTTCGCCGTCCACGCGCGCGTCGTAGGTGTGGTAGACCGCAGCCAGGACCGCCAGCAGGCCGAGCACCGTCGCGTACACGGTGCGCTGGGCAAGATCGTGGCGGCGGCCGACGACGAGATCGAAGCCGAGGACGACGAGCGCGCCCAGCACGAGCGAGGCCTCGGGCAAGAGGGCGTGGAGCAAAGACAGGTAGTTCAGAGTCACGGCTGGCCTCCTTTCAGCACCGCCTGGAAGAGCGGCGAACGCAGGGCCGGGACGATCCAGTCGAGCAGGACGTCCGGTTTCAGGCCGATGTAGACAGTGGTGGCAATCAGGAGCAGGGCGCCGGCTTTTTCCGGCCAGGTGATCGGCGCGAAGTCATGGTGCGGATCGTGGGACGCGGCCGGCGCCGGCGCGGCGGCTTCGGTCGATCCGAAGAACGAGACCTGCACGGCGCGAAGGGTGAAGGCGGCGGCGATCAGAATGCCGAGGCCGGCGAAGCCCGCCCACAGCGGCGAGGTTTTCCAGGTACCGATCAAGATGGTGAGCTCGGCGGGGAATCCGCTGAAGCCGGGCATGCCCATCGAGGCGAGACCGGCCAGGACGAAGGTGAGCGCCGCGAAGGGCAGCGTCTTGTGCAGGGGCAATCTCCGCAGGTCCGAGAATTGCCGCGTGTGCGTGCGTTCGTAGACCATGCGGCCGACGACGGCGAAGAGCAGTCCGGCGATCACGCCGTGCGAGAACATCTGCAGCACTGCGCCGCTCACGGCCTGCGCGTTCGCGGCGGCGAGTCCGAGGATGACAAAGCCCATGTGGCTCACGCTCGAGTAGCCGATGACGAACTTGAAGTCCTCCTGCACGAGCGCGATGCAGCCGGCGTAGAGAATGCCGATGATGGCGAGAATCGCGATGACGGGTTGCCAGTAGACGAAGCCGGCGGGGAAGAGCGGCATCGCCACCCGCAAACAACCATAGGCGCCGAGTTTCATGACGACGCCGGCGAGCAGCATCGAGGCGGCGGTGGGCGCGGCGACGTGCCCGGTCGGGGCCCAGGTGTGGAAGGGAAACATGCCGGCGAGGACGGCGAAGCCCGTGAAGACCAGGGCGAAGATCCCCTGCTGGACTCCCGGCGAAAGTTGCGCGCCGGCGGCGGCGAGGTCGGCGACGGCGAAGCTGTTCGCGCCGCTGGCGGCGTAGGCCCAGAGCAGGCCGGCGAGGACGAGGGCGCTGCCCGCGAACGAATACAGCACCAGTTTCATCGCGCCGTACTCGCGGTTGGTGGAACCCCAGATCGCGATCAGGAAGTATTTCGGGACGATCGCGATCTCGTAGAACACGAAGAAGACGAAGGCGTCCGCGCTGAGAAAAACGCCGTACACGCCGCCGATCAGCGCAAGATAGAGGGCGAAGAATTCGCCGGTGCGCTCCGTGATGTTCCAGGAAAACAGCACGCCCGCGACCGCGGCGATACCCGTGAGCACGATCAACGTGAGGCTGATGCCGTCGACGGCGAGGTGATAGCGGATGCCGTACTCCGCGATCCAGGGCACGTTGACCAACGTCTGCAGCCCGGGTCCGGGCTTGAACGCCGCGGCGGCGACGAGGGCCAGGGCGAGGCCGCCGAGGGCGGTGGCGAGGGCCACGGCGCGGGCGACGGACGCGGCGCGGTTGCCCGCCAGCAGCGCGAGCGCGGCGCCGGCGAACGACACGTAGATGGTCCAGGGAAGCGCGTTCATGGCAGCACGAGTTGTCCGGCCCAGGCGGAGACGAGCGGGTTGACGAGACCGGCGAGCAGTTGCGGCAGCAGGCCGAGGATGATCATCAAGGCGACCAGCGGGACGAGGACGGCGTATTCGAGGCCGCGGACGTCGGGGAAACCGGCGAGCGTCGCGCCGGCTTTGGGGCCGTGAAAGACGCGTTGCCAGAAGGTGAGGAGGAAGATCGCGGTCGCGAGGAGGCCGAAGCAGGCGACGGCGGCGGCCCAAGGCGCGAGGCCGAAGACGCCGCGGAAGATCAGGAACTCGCCTACGAAACCGTTGAGTCCGGGCAGGCCGAGGGAGGAGAAGAGCGCGATGCCTGTCAGGCCGGCGAAGATCGGGGCGGCGGTGCGGACGCCGCCGAAGTCGCCGATCCCGCGTTTCCCGCCGCTGCGGGCCTCGAGGAGGCCGACGGCGTAGAAGAGGGCGGCGGCGGAAAGACCGTGGTTGAAGACCTGGAGCAGCGCGCCGCTCAAGGCGGAGGCGGCGGCTTCGGCGGCCGGCTTGGGACCGGCCGCTGAGGCGACGGCGAAGAGAGCGAGCAGGCAGTAGCTCAGATGGTTGAGCGACGAGTAGGCGATCATCCGCTTGAGGTCGGTCTGCCGCAGCGCGGCGTAGGCGCCGAAGACGACGCCGCCGAGGGCGAGCCAGAGCAGCGGCGTGGCGACCGCGTGGAGCTGGGCGGGAAAGATCGGCCACAGGAGCCGGAGGAAACCGTAGACGCCCATCTTCGACATCACGCCGGTGAGAAACATCGAGACCGGCGCCGGGGCTTCGGCGTAGGCCGAAGGCAGCCACGTGTGGAAGGGCCAGAGCGGCACTTTAACCGCGAGGCCGAGCAACACGCCGAGGAAAACAAACGTGGCCGCGGGCGAACCCACGGGCCCGAGCTTGGCGGCGAGGGTGCCATCGCGGGCCAGTTGCGCGAGCTGCAGGAAATCGAGCGTGCCGGTCGCGACGAACAGGGCGGCGAAGCCGACGAGGAGAAACGCGCTGCCGCCCATCGTGTAGACAAAGAACTGATACGCCGCGCGGCCGGCGCCGGGGCCGCCCCACAGCTTGATGAGGAAGAAGGCCGGCACGAGGCTCAGTTCCCAGAAGAGGAACCAGTGCACGAAATCGAGGGCGAGGAAAACGCCGAGGGCCGCGCCTTGCAGGCCGAGGAAGAGGGCGGCGAAGAGCCGCGCGTTCTCGGCAATCCGCCACGAGGCGATCAGCGCGAGCGGGGAAACGATGCCGGTGAGCAGCACGAGCAGCAGGCTCATGCCGTCGAGCCCGAGGTAATAGTGGACGTTGAGGGCGCCGATCCAGACGTGGCGTTCGACGAATTGCGGACCGGTGACGGCCGGATCGAAATGCCGCAGCGCGAAGAGACCGAAGGCCAAGGTCGAGAGGCTCAGGCCGAGGGAAAGCGAACGGACCGTGCCGGGTTGGGCTTGGCGCAGCAGGCCGAGCAGGGCGGCGCCGGCGATCGGCACGAGCACGATGAGGGAGAGGAGCGGAGCGTTCATCGGCCACCTCCCAGCATCACCACGAGAACAATCACGACGAAGCCGAGGCCGACGGCGCGGAGATAACCGTGGGCATCGCCGGTCTGGGCCTTGGAGTAGGAATCGCCGCCGGAGCGGAGACCGCGGCTGGCGGCGTCGAAGCCGCCGTTGAGCACATCTTCATCGGTCTCGCGATGCACGACGCCGGCAAATTCGCCGAGGCGCGTGAGGAGGCGGATCGCGCCGCCCCAGACGTAGCGGTCGAGGGCATCGGCCAGGGCCGCGGCGCCGGCGTTGAGCTTGAAGACAGTGGCGGCGTAGAAGGCGTCGAACCCGAGGCGGTCGCCGAGGGCGGCCCAGACGCCGGGGGCGCGGACCTCGAGGGGATCGGGCGCGGTGGCGGAGGTGCGGGCGTTGCGGCCGTAGATCGCCCAGCCGATGCCGAGCCCGAAGGCCACGAGCACGATGGACAACACCATGAGTCCGGCGCCGCCGGCGTCGGCCTTGAAGGTCGGGTCGAGCGTGCGTTGCAGCCAGGGCCAGTAGGGCGTGCCGAGGAAGCCGAGGAGAATCGCGCAGAGCGCGAGCAGCACGAGCGGGCCGGTCATGACGGCGCTATTTTCATGCGCGTGTTCCGCGGCGTGGCTGCGCGGGCGGCCGAAGAAGGCCTGCATCACGAGGCGCGTCATGTAGAACGCCGTGAGCACCACGGCCACGAGGGCGATGTAGAAGGGCAGATGCGAGACCGACCAACCGTGCGCGGCGTGGAGGATGGCTTCCTTGCTCCAGAAACCGGAGAAGAGAAACGGCACGCCGGCGAGGGCCATGGTGCCGATCGCGAAAGTGATGAACGTGACCTTCATCGGGCCGCGCAGACCGCCGAGTTGGCGGATGTCCTGCTCGTGGTGCGCGGCGTGGATGACGGAGCCGGCACCGAGGAAGAGCAGGGCTTTGAAAAACGCGTGCGTCAGCAGATGGAAAATCGCGGCAACCCAGGAACCGACGCCGAGGGCCAGCATCATGTAGCCGAGCTGGGAGACGGTGGAGAAGGCGAGGATGCGCTTGAGGTCGTTCTGGGCGACGGCGATGACGGCGCCCAGCAAGGCGGTGATGGCGCCGATGAAGGCGACGACGCTGAGCGCGTGGACCGGGACGGCGGCGAGCGCCTGGTCGGCGGCCATGAGCGGATAGACCCGGGCGATCAGGAAAACACCGGCGGCCACCATCGTGGCAGCGTGGATCAGGGCCGAGACGGGCGTCGGGCCTTCCATGGCGTCGGGCAACCAGACGTGCAGCGGGAACTGGCCGGATTTGCCGACTGCGCCGCAGAGGATCAGCAAGCCGATGGCGGTCGAAACCGCGAGACCGCCGGCGGTCACTTGGCCGGCGAGCGAAGCGAGGGCGGCGGATTCGAGCACGCCCTTGCCGCCGTCGAAGAAGAGCAACGAGCCGGTGGCGTCGTAGAGCCACAGCATGCCGAGCAGCAGGCCGAGATCGCCGATGCGCGTCGTGATGAAGGCCTTCTTGGCGGCGGCGGCGGCCTCGGGTTTGTGGAACCAGAAACCGATCAGGAGGTAGGAGGCGACGCCGACGAGTTCCCAGCAGATGAAGAGGAGCAGGAGACTGTTGGCGACCAGCAACCCGAGCATCGCGGCGGCGAAGAGGCTCAGGAAACAGAAGAAGCGGGTGAAGTTGGCATCTTCATGCATGTAGCCGGTGCTGAAGATGAAGATCAGCAGACCGACAAACGTGACCATCGTGCACATCAGCGCGGTGAGCGGATCGAGGAGGAAACCGAGCCGCACGGTGCCGGCACCGAGATCGAACCAGGCGAAATTGTGGACGAGGTGCCGCGAGGGATCCGCGAGGGCGCCGACCAAGGCGCCGCAGGAAAGCAGAAAGGCGCCGGCGAGGGCGACGAGGGCGGCGCCGGCGGCGAGCTTTTTGCCGCCGCGGGGCGTCAGGGCGCCGATCGCCGCGGCGAGCAGCGGCAGCGCGGGGATGAGCCAGAGTTGGGAGGCGGAGAGACTCATGGCGGGTTCAGCCCTTGAGTTGGTTGGCGTCCTGCAGCCGGATGCTGCGGTGGCGGCGGTAGACGGCGATGACGAGCGCGAGACCGACGGCGGCCTCGGCGGCGGCGACGGCGATCGCGAAGACGACGAAGATCACGCCGGTGCCGGGGGCGGTCGGCGGACCGTAGCGCCAGAAGGCGATGAAGTTGAGATTCGCCGCGTTGAGCATCAGCTCGACACCGAGGAGGACGAGAATGGTGTTGCTGCGGGCGAGGGCGCCGATGAGCCCGATGCAGAAGAGGGCGCCGGAAAACAGCAGGCAGAGGTGCAGGGGCGAATAGCTCACGGTGAATCCTCCGGTTTGCGTTCGGCGGCGTCGGCGCGGTCGCCGGCGGCGATGACCACGGCGCCGAGCAGCGCGACGGTCAGCAGGACGCCGATGATGAGCAGGGCGGCGGCGTGCGGGCCCATGAGCTGCACGCCGAGTTCCTTGACCGAAAGGGAGGGCCGCGCGCCGGCGGCCGGGGCGCCGAGGGGCGAGCTGATGATGGCGCCGAAGATAACGCCGAGGACGGCGCCGCCGGTGAGCAGAGCGGCGATGCCGCGGGCCGGGGAATCGATGGCGACGGAGATGTCGTCGCGGGAACGGCGCGTCAGCAGGACGGCGAACAGCACGACCATCGAAACGGCACCCACGTAGACGAGCACCTGGGCGAAGGCGACGAACTCGGCGCCGGCCCAGAGGTAGAAAGCGGCGATGCCGGCCCAGCTGGCGATGAGCAGAAGGGCGCTGTGGATGAGGTTGCGCAGCGCCAGGGCCACGGCGGCGGTGGCGAGCGTCAGGCCGGCGATGAGAATTAGGGGAATCATTGCGGATCGCGGACCGCGGATTGCGAATTGAGAAACGCCGTCACGGAGTCCGCGGCCCGAGCCGGGCCGGCGATCCGCGATTCGAAATCCGAAATCCGCAATTTCATGTGGCGTAGCGGTAGGTGCGCGGGGCGACGCCGGCGCTGAGCCGGCGGCCGAGCAGCGTGAAAGGCACGAGGACGAGGGCGAGGGCGACGGCCCAGCGGACGAACTGCAGGGGGCCGGACCAGCCCGAGGTGAGCGACCAGAAGGCGGCGGTGCCGAGATTGATCAGGGCGAGCGGGACGAGGAACTTCCACGCGAAGCGCGTGAGTTGGTCGATGCGCAGGCGCGGGAAGGTGGCGCGGATCCAGATGAAGACGAGCAGCAGCGAGAGAAGCTTCACGCCGAACCAGACGTAGGACGGGATGAATTCGAGGAAGGGCAGCGGCGCCTGCCAGCCGCCGAGGAAGAGCGTCACGCCCATGCCGCTCAGCGCGCACATGCCGAAGTACTCCGCCATGAAGAAGAGGGCGTATTTGAAACCGGAATACTCGGTGAGGTGGCCGGCGATGAGTTCGCTTTCCGCTTCCGGCAAGTCGAAGGGGGAGCGGTTGGATTCCGCCAGGGCCGAGATGAAGAAGATGATGAAGCCGGCGAAACCCCAGGGGGTGAAGACGTGCCACTGCGGCAGGAACCCGTAGCGCCAGCCGGCCTGGGCCTCGACGATGGCGGGGAGGGCGAGGGAGCCGGCGAGCATGACGGCGGGGACGACGGAGAGGAGCAGCGGCAGCTCGTAGCTGATCAGCTGGGCGAGGGCGCGCATGGCCGCGAGCAGCGAGTACTTGTTGCGGCTGGCCCAGCCGGCCATGAAGACGGCGAGTTCGGTGGCGGCGCCGGCGGCGAAGAAGTAGAGGACGGCGGCGTCGAATTCGAGGAGGACGAGATGGCGGCCGTAGGGGATGACGCCGAGCGTCATGATCGAGAACGCGAGCAGCGCGACCGGGGCGAGGAAGTGCAGGACCTTGTCGGCGCCGTCGGGAATGACGTCTTCCTTGGTGATGGCCTTGACGCCGTCGGCGAAGGGTTGGGCGAGCCCGAAGAAACGGAGGTTGATGAACGGGATCGGCGTGCGGTTGGGGCCGGGGCGATTCTGGATGCGGCCGAGGATTTTCCGTTCCGCCAAGGTGAGGTAGGCGAAGAGCAGGCCGATGACGGCGAGCAAGGTGCCGACGCCGACGAGGCTGTTGACGAGCCAGCGCAGCGGCTCGGGGAGCCAGCCGGTGGCGAGGTCGCGCAGGGTGACGGGGAGGGTTTCGAGGACGGAACCCGTGGTCGCGAAGAGAAGCGCGGCGTTCATGAGGCGGCGGGCGGGTTGGCCGGCGGCGGGACCTGCGGGGCCGGAGCGGCGGGTTTGGCGGCCGCAGGCGCGGCCGGCGCGGCGGCCGGCGCAGCGGGTTTCGCGGCGGCGGCCGCTTTGGCGGCGGCGGCGGCCTTGGCTTTTTCCTCGGCGGCTTTGCGGTCGGCGGCGAGACGGGCGTCGACCTCGGCGGCCTCCGTCGGATGGATCTGGTGGTAGTAGCTGTTGGGTTTCGCGAGTTGCTCGCGGTTCAGCAGCAGGGCCTCGAAGCGGGTGGTCGTGGCGATCTCGAAGACCTGGTCCATCTTGATCGCGTCAAAGGGGCAGACCTCGACGCAGATCTGGCAGCTCATGCAGACGGAGGTATCGATCGCGAAGATGGCGGGATAGATCTGCGGTTTGCCGGCGGCGTCGGGCTTCTTGTCTTTGCTCTTCTCGATGTAGATGCACTGCGGCGGGCATTCCTTTTCGCAGATTTGGCAGGCAACGCAGCGGAGCGTGCCCATCGGATCGGTCGCGTTTTCGGAAACGAGAAACGGGAAATTGCGGTAGGCTTCCGGCAACGCCGGCTTCACTTCCGGGTACTCGACGGTCGTGTACCGCGCGGGATCGTGGAAGCTCCCGACGAAGTTTTTCGCCGTGACCGCGAGACCTTGGAGTAAGCCGGAACCGAGCATGGGATGAATTGCGAATTGCGGATTGCGGAATGCGGATTGGGAGAAGCGGAAGATGTTTGGCGCGTGGGCGGGGGAGCCGGGGCTTGGGTCAAATTCGCAATCCGCAATTCGAGATCCGCATTTATCGTTCAGCGGTCGACTTCGCCGAGGACGATGTCGACGGAGCCGAGGATGATGACGGCGTCGGCGACCGTTTGGCCGAGGCACATGTCCTCGAGCACGGTGAGGTTGATGAACGACGGCGGCCGCACGCGGTAGCGCAAGGGGTTCGGGCTGCCGTCGCTCACGAGGTAGAAACCGATTTCGCCCTTCGGGCCCTCGATGCGACCGTAGGCCTCGCCGGCCTTGGGGCGGAAGCCGCGGAGCTTGGCCTTGGGATCCATGATTGGGCCGCCGGGGAGGCCGGCGAGCGCCTGCTCGAGGATCTTGATCGATTCGCGCATCTCGAGGACGCGGACCATGTAGCGGTCGTAGACATCGCCGTGGGCGCCGAGGGGGACGCGGAATTGGAAACGCGGATACACGCCGTAGGCGTCGGACTTGCGGAGGTCGGAGGCGACGCCGGTGGCGCGGAGCATCGGGCCGGTGACGCCGGCGTTGATCGCGAGCGCGGAGGAAAGCACGCCGACGCCCTGGGTGCGCGCCATGATGATCTCGTTGCCGGTGAGCAGGGCCTCGAATTCGTCGAGGAAGGCGCCGTAGTTGCCGACGAGGGTGCGGGTGGCGTCGACCCAGGCGGGCGTGGGATCGACGCGGCAGCCGCCGAAGCGCTGGTAGTTGCACATCATCCGGGAGCCGCTGAGCGACTCGAAGAGATCGAGGATCTTTTCGCGTTCCCGGAACGCGTACATCAGGGGCGTGCCGCTGCAGCCGCAGTCCTGCATGAGGAAGCCGGCGAGGCAGGTGTGGTTGAGCAGGCGGGTGAGCTCGGCGAGGATGACGCGGACGTACTCCGCGCGCTCGGGGACGGGCTGGCCGGCGAGTTTCTCGACCGCGATGGCGTAGGCCCAATTGTTGGTCATCGCCGAGAGGTAATCGAGCCGGTCGGTGTACGGCATCGAGGCGAGGTAGGAGACGGTCTCGCCGAGTTTCTCGTGGTTGCGGTGGAGGTAGCCGAAGACGGGCTTGAGTTTCACGATCCGCTCGCCGTCGAGCGTGACGATCATGCGGAAGACGCCGTGGGTCGACGGGTGGTGCGGCCCCATGGAGACCTCGAGCAGGTCGCCGTGGAAGGCGTCGTGGACGGCGCGGACGTTGGCGCCGCCGGGGCTGCCGAGCAGTTCGGGGTTCATCCGGCGGGGGGCGGCGGGACCGCGGTCGGGGCCGGCGCGGCGGGCGCGGGGGCGGGATAGTGGACCTTGGCTTTTTCGAGCACGGCGCCGTGGGGCGTCGGTTCCCATTCGTAGTCGTCGGGCTCGACGTAGTCCTTGCGCATCGGGAAATCCTTGAAGCCGTCCCACATCAGAATGCGGCGGAGATCGGGATGGCCGGTGAAGGTGACGCCGAAGAGATCGAAGACCTCGCGTTCCTGGAATTCGCAGGCGCGCCAGACGGGCGTGAGCGAAGGGACGGCGACGGCGTCGGTGCGGTTGCCCGTGCGCAGGCGGAGGATGACGGGACCGTGGCCGTGGGTGACGGAGTAGAGGTGGTAGACGACCTCGAGGCAGCCGGGCTGGAGGCGCTTGGTCTTGGTTTCGACGACCTTGGCGGGACCGCCGGCGGGATCGGGGACGGTGGACTTCGTCGTTTCGACGATCTCTTTCTCCGGCCAATCGATGCCGGTGACGTTGGAGCATTGGTCGAGCCGGAGCGCGGGATCGTCGCGGAGGAAACGGGCGATCGCGGCGGCGTGTTCGTGATCGAGCAGGAGCCCGTGCTGGGCGGCGGGACCGGGATTGGCGACGACGGCAAGCTGCGCGCGGGGAAACTGGGCGAGCAGACGGTCGCGGATCTGTTCGATGGATTCCATGGGCGCGGTCAGCCTTTTTCGGAGCGCACGATCGTCGGTGCGGTCCAGACGGCGGGGTTGTGCGGCGGCTCGAGGTCGTGGGCGCCGAATTCAGGCACCGGATACTCGCCGGCGTCGGCGGTTTGCAGGTGGCGCGGGGCGTCGGGGCCCTTGATTTGGAAGCCTTTTATTTTTTCCTGCAGCTGCACGAGCCCGTGGAGGAGGGCCTCGGGGCGCGGCGGGCAGCCGGGGATGTAGATGTCGACGGGGATGAAACGGTCGATGCCCTTGAGGACATTGTAGCCCTGCTTGAACGGGCCGCCGGAGATCGCGCAGGCGCCCATGGCGATGCAGTACTTGGGCTCGGGCATCTGGTTCCAGAGGCGGATGACCTGCGGGGCCATCTTCTTGGTGACGGTGCCGGAAACGATGAGCAGGTCGGCTTGGCGCGGCGACGGCCGGAAGACCTCGGAGCCGAAGCGCGCGATGTCGAACTTGGCCATCGAGGCGGCGATCATCTCGATCGCGCAGCAGGCGAGGCCGAAGTTGAGGGGCCAGACGGAGTGGCTGCAGCCCCAGGTGTAGAGTTCCTGCAGGCTGGTGAGGAGAATGCCGTGCCGGCGCAACTCGGCGCGTTCGGCATCGGTGATCGCAGGGGCGGCGGAGGTGGGGGCGTCGCTCATGGTCGGGTTATTTCCATTCGAGGTGGCCGCGGTGCCAGGCCCAGACGAGGCCCTCGGCGAGGAGCAGGAGGAACACGAGCATCGCGAAGAGCGCGCCGGCGGGGAGATCGGTGAACGCGACCGCGAAGGGCAGGAGGAAAAGCACCTCGACGTCGAAAATCAGGAAGAGGATCGCGTAGAGGTAGTAGTGGGCCTTGAACTGGATCCACGCGTCGCCGGTCGGGGCCACGCCGCATTCGTAAACGGCGTTCTTGATCGGGCCCGGTTTGCGCGGCTGGAAGAAGATCACCCAGAGCCGTTGCACCCCCAGCAGCAGCAGGGGAAACGCGACCGCCACGGCGCCGAACAGGGCAAGGAACGCGTAGGATTGCGGGTTCATCGGGAGGTGCGGCGTGAGGATTGGACCGGGGGCGTCGACCTCAACGCGCAATGAATCTTATGGTTTGGCCAAAGCTGCGCATACATTGCGTGACCGGCGGCGGCGCCACCGGGGGAAAGGGTGGCGCGACAAGGGGTTGCCCGAAGCAAAAGGTCCGGCGCCCGGGATTACAATCCGCGGCCGAGCGGCGTTTTCGCTATCGCGTCCCGCTAATCCCGTGCCGGTCGCGGCGGTGGGAAAACTTATCGCGGCGCGGTGTCGACGGCGAGGGCACCGAACGTTGCGAGCGTATCGTCGGGCTGGGCGACGGCGGCGCCGACGGCGGGGTGCTCGGCGCAGAACGCGGCGATCTCCGCCGTCTCCATCACAAAAAACGCGGTGGACAACGCATCCGCCTGCGCGGCCGTCGGCGCGAGGGCCCAGACGCGCCCGTTGCGGCCGGCTTTCGCGCCCGTGCGCGGGTTCACGAGATGCGCGCCTTTGACCGCGGTGCCGGAGCCGCTAAGCGAGGTGCCCAGCAGCGGGACTTCGCGGTAACCGGCGCCGTCGCCGAGCGCCGCGGGCCAGCCGGTGGCGGTGTCGTCGCAATGCCCGAAGGCGAACACGCTGCTGCCGCCGGAGTTGAGGTGCGCGGCAGGGATTTCCCATTCGGCCAGCAGGGCGGCGACGCGGTCGAGGGCGTAGCCCTTGCCCACGGCGCCGAGATCGAGCCGCAGGCGGTCGGTGAGCGAGGTAAGGGTGAACGTCGCGGGATCGAGCGTGAACGGCGGCAAGTCCGGCGCGAGGTCCGCCGGGCGCACCGACGCGTACGCGGGATCGAAGGCCCGGCGTGTTGCGACCGACACATCTGCTGCCACGAGCAGGCATTCGAAGGCGTCCTCCGTCAGCAGCATCGACGCGCCGCGGGCGAGGCCGTTCGCGCGGGAGATTTCGCTGCCGTCCTGGAAACGGCTCAGCTCGCGTTCCAGTTGGTCGACCAGACGCCAGGCGGCCGTCGCCGCGTGCCGCGCGTAGTCGGGATTCTCGTGGGCGAGGGTGAGTTCGAAGAACGTCGTCATCGCCTCGTGCTGGAAGGAGGTGAGCGTCATCGCGGTCCCCCGGCGCGGGGCCGTTGATGCGGGCGGCGCATGAGCTGCCACTTCAGCTTCAACATCGCCGCGGCCGGGCGCCACCAGAGCCGGCCGAGGCCGTACTTGGCTTCGCCGTGGCGGCGTGCGTGGTGCCGCACGGGCAATTCGCCGACGCGAAAGCCGGCGGCGACGGCGAGCGCTGGGATGAAGCTTTGCATCAGCTCCATCGGGAAAAACGCCTCGCGCACCTCGTGCCGCATGACGCGCAGCTGGCAACCGGCGTCGTGGACGCCGTCGCGCAGCACGGCGCCGCGGACGACGTTGGCAATCCGCGACATAATGCGCCTCAAGGTCGAATCGTGGCGGTCGACGCGCCAGCCGCAGGCGAGGTCGACCGCGCCTTTTTCCACGAGCGCGAGCAGGGCGGGAAAATCGCGGGGGTCGTTCTGGCCGTCGCCGTCCATCATCAGGAGGAAACGCCCGCGGGCGGCACGCAGGCCCGTGAGCACGGCCGTGGCCTGGCCGGAATTGCGTTCGAGCCGGAGCTCGCGGCACTCGGGCCAACGGGCGGCCGCGGCGGCGATTTCCTCGCCGGTCGCGTCGGTGCTGCCATCGTTGACGAGAATGATCTCGAAGGGCCGGCCGAGCGCCCGCAGCACCGCGCCGGCGCCGTCGACGAGAGGCAAAATGTTGCCGGCTTCGTTGTAGACGGGGACGACGAGCGAGAGCTGGGGAACGGGGGTCACGGTTCGCGCGTGAAGAGGACGAGAACGACGCCGGGCCGCAAGCCGAGGAACGATTCGCGGTAGCGGCCCGTGAGTTTGGCGCGGACGGCGTCGGCCTGCGCCACCGAGGCGACGACGAGGGCGCCGTCGCAATCGGCCGGTGGCATCGCGTAAAAGCCGACGCGGGCGAATCCGCGCAGGTACCACGGCACGGGCCAGTATTCCTCGCTGATCACGCGGATTGCCTGATCGGGAAACTGCCGCAGGGCGGCCTCGGCCGCCGGGCGGTACTTCAGCACGTCGGGCGTGCTGTGCACGTAGGCGTAGGGGTTGCGGCCGTCGGCGGGGCGCATGAAGGCGGCGCGCTGCGTTTGCTGGAACAACGAGGCCGTTACGATCAGCGCAAACGCGGCCGCCACCGGGCGGCCGGTGTTGAGCCGGGAAATCGCGGCGCAGGCGGCGGCGGCGAGCAGGGCGAAACCGGGCACGAAGTGCACGGCGTGCCACGGCGTTTTGTAGGCGAAGAGCGAAAATGCGGCGGCGACGGCGGCGGCGTAGACGGCAAAGCCGGCGAGCCAGGGATCGCGCCGCCGGCGGACGAGCGCGACGACGAGGCCGGCGACGGCGAGCACGGCGAACGGCAATTGGTGCCACAGCATCCCGCCCGACTTGAAGGCGCCGAAGAGCCGGAGGTAGTACCACCAAGGTTTTTCATGGCCGGTGGGTTCGGCGGCGGCGCCGAAACGCGTGAACGCGTGGCCGTAGGCGCCGAGGGCGTCGCGGATCCCGGCAAGGTGGGTGCCGAAGGACGAATACAGCAGCGCCGCGGCGGCGAGCGCGGCGCCGAGGGCGACGAGGGCGTCGCGGCGCGGCCGGCGGGTGGCCGGGCGCGCGGGCCGCGCGACCCAGACGGCGAAGGCGGCGAGGGCGAGGAAGAGCGGGGCGCTGGCCTTGGTCGCCTGCATGAGCCCGGCGCAGACGCCGGCGGCGAGGGCCCAGCGGGTGAGGCCGGAGCGCCACCACGCGCGGGCGCAGAGCACGGCGCCGAGGAAGAACGCGAGCAGGAGGGTTTCCTGGATGAAGTAGCGGCTGAAGTAGACGGCCGGCGGGGCGGCGGCGAAGAACGCGCCGGCGGCGACGGCGGGCCAGCGGCCGAGCGGGGCGGCGAGGGCGATGAGCAGGAGGACGGAGACGGTGCCGAAGACCGCGGGCACGAGGCGCACGGTCGTTTCGGTGAGCGTCGCGAGGGATTTTTCCCCACGTACCCAAGCCATGGGTACGGCGGCGAAGTACAACGTGGGGCCGTGGTGGTCCCGCGGATCGAAGGCGTAGCGCCCGGCGTCGAGCAGTTCCCCGAGTTTCACCGCTTGGTTGGCTTCGTCGGCGTGCATCGGCCGGCGGCCGAGGTCGTGGGTGCGCAGGATCCAGGCGACGGCCAGCACGACGGCAACGACGAGCCAACGGAAGAGGAACGACGGGGGGAAACGCACGCGGTCCTAGCAAAGCGATTTCCCCGGCAAGGCGAAGCGAAGAAATCGCCGGCCGGGAAATCGCGGGGGCGCGGTCAGTCGCCTTTGAAGAGTTGCATCGCCTTCAGTTTCCAGAGCGGCACGGGCGTCGAAGTCTTCAGGCTGTCGAGGACGCGCTGCTGTTTGGCGTCGGGCACGATGAATTCGCGGACGAGGCGGTCGGTGACATCGACGCGCGGAGCGGCGGGGAGGGCGGCGAGTTCCTTGTCGTCCCATTTGGAAACGAGCCGGTCGACGCCGAGGGCGGCGCGGACGGCGGCGGCGCGGGGGGCGAGGGCCTGGAGGGCGTCGGTCGCGGGGGCGGAGCCGAAGACCTGCTCGTGCATGCGGCGCTGGAGTTCGGCCATGGCCTTCGCGCCGCGGTCGTAGCCGGCGGTGTCGCCGGCGGCTTGGGCGGCCTTGGCCTCGGCGACGATCTCGGCGCGTTTGGCGGCGGCGGCCGGGCTCCAGAAATGGGCGTAGGCGACGGCGCGGGAATCGTAGATGCCGACGGCGGCGGGGACGGCGGGTTCGGCGGCGGAGAGCGCGGCGGCGGCGAAGGCGGAGAGGAGGGCGAGTTTCGGGAAGTTCATGGCGGTGCGTCGGCCCCAGCTTAGCCGAAACGCCCGCGGCCGCGTTAATCGATAAGAACGATGGGCGCTATCGGTGCGCGCGATGGCGGCGTGAAGCCGGACTTGTCTTCCGGCGCCGGCCGGGCGGACTCGGCGCAGGCGCGTTTCCGGCCATGCTCAACCCGCACCATCTCGAATTGTTCTATTACGTGGCGCGCCACGGCGGCATCAGCCGGGCGGTGCGGCATATCCCGTACGGGATCCAGCAGCCCGCGGTGAGCGGACAGATGTTGCAACTGGAGCAGCAGCTCGGGGTGAAGTTGTTTGCGCGGACGCCGTTCGCGCTGACGCCGGAAGGCGAAGCGTTGTACGCGCACGCGCGGCCGTTTTTCGAAAATCTCGGGGCGGTGGAGGAACGGCTGCGGCACGGGCTGGCGCCGCAACTGCGGCTCGGCGCGGCGGAGCCGGTGCTGCGGGACCATTTGCCGGCGGTGCTGCGCGCGTTGCATCGCACGCAGCCGACGCTGCGATTGCACCTGCGGTCGGGTTATCAGGCGCAGCTCGAGACGTGGTTGCTGCAGGGGGAAATCGACGTCGCCGTGACGGCGTTGGAAAGCCGGCCGCCGGCGAGCCTGCGGCGGCTGGTGCTGACGAAATTGCCGCTCGTGCTGCTGGTGCCGCGGCAGTCGAAACTCAAGTCGGCCGACGAAATCTGGCAGCGCACGTTGGCACCGGAGCCGTTGATCAGTCCGGCGGCGAGCGAGACGATCAGCCGGCACTTCCAACGCGGGCTGGCGCGGCGCGGACTCACGTGGGCGCCGGCGATCGTGGCAAGTTCGCTGGAGACCGTGGCGCAGTTTGTGGCGGAGGGCTATGGGCTCGGCGTGAGTTTGGCCGGGACGACGCGGCACCGGGGCGTGCGGGCCTTGCCGTTGGCGGATTTCCCGACGGTGGAGATTGCGGCGCTGTGGGTCGGCCAACCGGCGCCGGCGACGGCGGCGGCGATCGAGGCGATGAAAGTTTACGCGGCGGGATTGGGTGCGGCGCCTTCGCGGAAGAGGTGAGGCGCGGCTTTGGTTTTGTGTTTCACGGGCGGGAGCGCACGGTCGCGGCGATGAAATCTTTTTCGGCGGCGGGACGCGGAATCGGGCTGGCGGTGCTGATGCTGGGCTTGGCGGGTTTGGCCCAGGCGCAGCAGGCGAAACTCAAGGCGCTCGTCGGCGGGCGGCTGATCGACGGCTGGGGCGGGCCGCCGGTGAACAACAGCGTCGTGGTGGTCGAAGGCGACCGGATTGTCGCGGCGGGATCTGCCGACGCCGTCAAGGTGCCCGCCGGCGCCGAGGTGATCGATTGCGCGGGCATGTCCGTGCTGCCGGGCCTGTGGGACAGCCATGTGCACACGATGCTGCTGGGGCATTCCGACTACGACCATTGGGACAGGACCTACCCGAAGCGTTTCCGCGACGAGATCATGCCGGCGGCGGCGCGGCAGTTGGTGATGGCCGGCGTCACCAGCGTGCGCGACCTCGGGGCGCCCCTGGAGGACAGCCTCGTGGTGCGCGACCGGATCGCGAAGGGCGAGATCCCGGGGCCGACGCTGTACGTGTCGGGGCCGTTCATCCAGCACGAGCCGTATCCGGGCACCGAGGACTTCCGTTGGGGCGTGAAGGGCGCGGACGACGCCCGGGCCAAGGTGCGCAAGCTGGCGCAGGCGGGCGTGAACGTGATCAAGCTGATCGACCAGGACCAGATGACGTTCGAGGAAGTGCAGGCCGTGGTCGACGAGGCGCACCGGCACAAGTTGCCGGTGGTGGCGCATTCGCATCGGCCGGACGAAATCCGCATCGGGCTGAAGGCGGGGGTCGATTGCTTCGA
Source organism: Opitutaceae bacterium (assembly GCA_027482185.1). Classification (GTDB taxonomy): domain Bacteria; phylum Verrucomicrobiota; class Verrucomicrobiia; order Opitutales; family Opitutaceae; genus ER46. The sequence goes on from JAIXWF010000013.1 coordinate 675,227, forward strand.
GCACACGGGACTCGCGATGGCGCCGGAGTATCCGGAGGATATCATGGAGTTGCTGCAGGAGCGTACCGCCAAGATGTCGCTCGGGCCGCTGTTCTGGTGCCCGACGATCGAGGGGTTTTTCAACTACGAGTACAACGTGCGGAATCCGCTGCACATCGAGGACCGCGGGTGGACCGAGGGCGTGCCGGCGGACATCGTGGCGGACATCCGGAAATCGCTGCAGAACCCCGGTTGGCTGGCGTACTACCAGATCACGCCGCTGCGGGCGCAGACCTCGGCGCGGAAATTCGCGCAGCTGCGCAAGGCGGGCATCGTGCCGTTGATCGGGACGGACAGCGGCATCCCGATGAAATTCCACAACCAATCGACGTGGCGGGAACTCGATATCTGGGTGAACAAGCTCGGCATGGATCCGATGGATACGATCCGCGCCGCGACCTATTGGCCGGCGGTCGCGATGAAGGTCGACAAGGACTACGGCACGATCTCACCCGGCAAGAAGGCCGATATCATCGCCGTGAAGGGCGATGTGCTGAGGTATATCAATCTGCTGCAGCGGGTGGATATCGTGCTGAAGCACGGGGTGCGGGTGAAGTAGGCGGGGGCGGGAGGCAGATGGGACCGATGGGACGGATGGGACGGATGGGACCTATAGGTCGTATCGGTCCCATCAGTCCCATCGGTCCTATGGGATCGATCGGCCGGAGCCGGGCGCAAAAAAGGCCGGGCGCGTGGTGCGCCCGGCCGGAAGAATCTCGATCGATCGCGACGGCTTATTTGCCGAACACTTCGACTTCGCAGTAGTGGTTCAGCTCGTCGGAGGTGTTGCCGTTGGAGTAGAGGCGGACGTAGCGGCCCTTGGTGCCCTTGCCGTCGATGAGGCGGCCCTGGAAGGTCTCGATGTAGGCCTTGTCGGTGCCCTTGCCGAGCTTGGCGGAGTTGTCGTCGTCGTTGTTGTAGACGGTGGTGACGCCGGTCTTGAAGTCCTTGTCGTCCGAGATCTGGACGATGGTGTCGTGGTAGACGCGGGCCTGGGAGTGGAAGTGCCAGACGGCGATGGCGGCGATGTTCGCGCTGGCGCCGAGGTCGATCTGGACCCACTGGACGGCCGGCCCGAGCTCCACGTAGGCGCCGTCGGTGCCGCTCTTGTCACCGTCGGTGATGAAGGCGAGTTCGCCGATGACGGGGAGGGCGTCGGAGCTGGTGACGGGCTTGCCCTTGGAGAGGAGCTTGGTGCCGGCGGGGACCATGAAGTCCGGGCGCTTGGCGGTGCTCAGGGGTTCGAGGTTGGGCAGCGAGATCGGGCGGGGCGTGCCGGCGAACAGCGGGCGCGGGAGCTCGATCTTGAGCGGCTCTTTGTCGGCCGCGACGGCGGACGAGGCGAGCGCGAGGGCGGCGAGGAGGAGGTTGAGTTTGCGGTTCATGAAGAAAACGAAGGGACGTTGAGGTTGAGGAAGCGAAGGTGCCGGGGGCAACACGAATGACGGTCCTGGGCCGCGCTGCGACGCGGGGGCGGAAGCGGTTATTCGGGAAATTTCCGGAATACCGAAGAAGCGAACGGGCCCAAGCAAAAGGGCCGGTCGGCGACCGGCCCTCGGGAGGGGAAAGAACTCAGACGCCGCCGACGAGGAAGTCCTCGGGCTTGAAGGTGAGGAGTTTCTTCGCGGCGATGGCTTCGTTGACGGCGAGGACGGTGACCGCGCTGGCGAAGGCCTGGTCGGCCGGGCAGTTGAGCGGCGTGCCCTTGCGGATGGCGTCGAAGAAGTTCTCGAGGTGCGGCTGGTGGATGGCCTTGTCGAGGGTGACCGGAATGTCCCAGGCGGAGAGCTGGGCGGTTTCGCGGACATCGACAGTGCCGCCCTTGGACGGGCCGCCGAGTTTCTTCACGCCGGGCTTTTCCCAGGGTTTGACCGCGGCGGGGGCGCCCTCGCCGGAGTCGGGTTTGGCGATGAGGCCCTTGGCGACCAAGGGATCCCATTCCGGGGCGCGGGCTTCGCGGTAGATCTTGGTGAACTTCGGGTTTTCCGAGATCTTCATGGCGCCTTCGTCGCCCATGAAGTATTCGTGGTAGCCGCCGCCGGCGCTCGTGGTCGTGAGGACCTGGTAGGAAGCGCGGACGAGGCCGTCCTTGGTCGGGTACTCGTACACGACGACCGCGTTGTCGTACCACTCGTGGGTCTTGTAATAATCGACGCCGCCGCTGGCGATGATGCTGCGGGGATTGGCGCCGAGCATCCAGTTGTAGATGTCGATCTGGTGGGCGCCGAGGTCGGAGATGGGGCCGCCGGCGTATCTCTTGAACCAGCGCCAATTCCGGAACTCGTGCATGTTGGCGAAGCCGTACTGCGCGAGTTTTTCGTCGGAAATTTTCTGGCTGGCGACGTAGCCGAAGTCGTCGGTCACGGCGCGGTGCCACTGGCCGCTGATGTTGGTGATACGGCCGAGGAGACGGGAATCGCGGACGAGGCGGTCGCGGGCGTGCAGGTAGCGCGGGTTGGAGCGGCGCTGGTGGCCGATCTGGAGGAGCTTCTTGGTCTCGCGGGCGGTCTCGACCATGGAGCGGGCGCCGGCGACCGTGTTGGACATCAGCTTTTCGCAGTACACGTGCTTGCCGGCCCGGAGGGCGGCGTTCGTGTGCTCGGCGTGCATGAAGTCGGGCGTGGCGACGATGACGGCATCGAGGTCCGTAACCGTCTTGAGCATCTCCTTGTAGTCCTCGAAGGGCACGGCCTCGTGGCCGAACTTCTTGAGCAGACGTTCGGCGTAGGTGCGGTTGTAGCCCCAGATGTCGACGACGGCCTTGAAGCGGATGTTCGGGATCTTCAGGGCGGCATTGGTGAGAATGCGGCCCTGTTCGCCGCAACCGATGAGGGCGACGTTGACGGTGTCGGAGGAGCCGGCGGCGCCGCGGGCGACGTAGGGGGCGGCGGCGAGAACGGCACCGAGTTTGGCGCCGGTGCTGAGGAAGTCGCGGCGAGAAAGCGGATTCGAGGAGGCGGGGAGATTTTCAGACATGGCGGGCGAAGCGCGGAGTTCGAGGCGAGGGGCGGAGGGGGCTTCGGGCTCCGACCCGGCCGGGCGGGCCGGGGCGGCGGACGAAAGCCGATGGACTCACGGACGAAAGGAAGCAGGACGGGCGGCGCGGCAAGTCCGCCCGGCGGAAATTATTTGTTGCTGTCGGCCCAGAGCGCGAAGCGGTTGTGGCGGACGAGCACGAGGGCGACGGCGAACATCAGGATCTGCATGCCGATCCACGCGACGCCTTCGCCTTCCTGGACGGCCATGAGGCCGAAGGAAAGGCCGACGTAGAGGAGGCCGGTGAGGAAGAGCGTGATGCGGAGCTTGAGGCCGAGGAGAATCGAAACGCCGAAGACGATGAGCAGGTAGCCGAGCGAGTGGGCGAAGTTCTTCGTCATCCAGATCGGCATGAACGAGGCGCCGGTGATGCCCTCGGCCATGCGGGTCATGTTCTTGTAGTAATTCGCGAACGAGTACGTGCCCGAGCCCTCGAATTTCTCGATGCCGGCCAACAGGGTGCGGAGACCCAAAAAGAGCCGGAGCAGCAGGAACGCGGCGGTGTATTCGGAGCGTTCGTTGGAGTCGGAGGACGAGGCAGGGTGATTGCTCATGGTGGAGTAAACGACAGGGAGGGTTGAAGCGCGCGGGCGAACCCGGGGAACCACGTTTTGCCGGAACTCCCGCGGCAAAGGCAAGCCGGCGGAGCGAATTTGTGCGGAATAACGCGCGGGCTGGCGGCGGCCATTAGCGCGGCGATTTCCCGGGCCGGCGGAACGGTCCGGGGCCCCGCAGCAAAACGCCCGCAGCCGAAGGGCCGCGGGCGGGACGGCCGGAGCCGGACCGGAATTCGGATGCCGAATTACGGGAGAATCACGGTGTCGACGACGTGGATCACGCCGTTGCTGCCGACGAGGTCGGTTGCCGTGACTTTCGCGTTGTTGACGGTGACGCCCATGCCGTCGGCCTTCAGCGCGAGCTTCTTGCCGTTGACCGTCGGGGCCTCGCCGGTCTTCACGTCGGCGGCCATGACCTTGGCCGGGACAACATGGTAGGTGAGGATCGCGACGAGTTTGGCTTTGTTCTCGGGACGGAGCAGCGACTCCACCGTGCCGGCCGGCAATTTGGCGAACGCGGCGTTGGTGGGGGCGAAGATCGTGAAGGGGCCGGCGCCGCTCAGGGTTTCGGCGAGGCCGGCGGCCTTCACGGCGGCGACGAGCGTGGTGTGGTCGGGGGAGCCGGCGGCGATTTCGACAACGGTCTTGGCCGGCGCGAGCGCGGCGAGACCGGAGGAAACGAGGAGGGCGGCAAACAGGGAACGGAGCTTCATGGGAACAGGGACTGGTTCGGATTTGGAGGGAGGAAACGCGGCCGGCGGACGAAGCCCGACAGTCGCGCCTGTGCTGCGTGTCAGAGTGCCCGCTGGACGCCGGTTCGGCGCGAAGTTAGGGGCCGATGCGTGAGTAATTAGCCGGTCTCGCAACTGCGGTCCGCGGTTGCGTCCGGCCATGAATCGACGGGAGTCACCCCGCTCGGTTCGGCTCCATATGCAAACGCCGGGCGGCGAACGAAACTTGTCGCAGGCGAATATCCGGCCCAAGCAACGCGGGACGGCGTCGGTGCGAACGAATGGGCAGCTTCGGCCGGCCTCCGGCCGCGGGCGAACCCGGGGAACCGCGTGTTGCCGGAACTCCCGCGGCAAAGGCAAGCCGGCGGAACGAAATTGTGCGGATCAACGCGCGGGCTGGCGGCGGCCATTGGCGCGGCGATTCCACCGGGCGGCGCGCCGACCCGGACCGGGTTCAAGCGAGCAACTCCCGGACCACGCGGCCATGGACGTCGGTGAGCCGGAAATCCCGTCCGCTGTGGCGATACGTGAGGCGCTCGTGGTCGAGCCCGAGCAGGTGCAGCACGGTGGCGTGCAGGTCGTGGACGTGGACGCGGTCCCGCACGGCTTTGAAACCGAAATCGTCGGTGGCGCCATGGACATGGCCGCCCTTGGTGCCGCCGCCGGCGAGCCACATGGTGAAGCCGTGGTGGTTGTGGTCGCGGCCGGCGGTGGGGCCGACTTTCTCGCCCTGGGAAAGTTCGACCGTCGGCGTGCGGCCGAATTCGCCGCCCCAGATCACGAGCGTCTCGTCGAAGAGTCCGCGCTGTTTGAGATCCGTGAGGAGGGCCGCGATGCCCTGGGCGCATTCGCGCGCGAGGCGGCGGTGGCTCTTCTCGATGTTGTCGTGGCTGTCCCACGGCTGGAGCGTGCCGTGCCAGACCTGCACGTAGCGCACGCCGCGCTCGACGAGCCGGCGGGCGAGCAGCATCTGCTTGGCCTGCGGCGTCTCGCCGTAGAGCGCGCGGATCGACGCGGGCTCGCGTTCGAGGTCGAAGGCGTCGGTCGCGGCGGCCTGCATGCGGAAGGCGGTCTCGAAGCTTTGGATGCGGGCCTCGAGGGCGGGCTCGCGGCGTTCCCCGAGGTGCCGCCGGTTGAGCTCGGCGAGGTAGTCGAGTTGCCGGCGTTGCGCGGCGGCATCGAGGTGCGGATTGCGGAGGTGGTCGATGAGCTGCGCGGCGGGGCGATCCTGCGTCTCGAGGTAGGTGCCCTGGTAGGCTCCGGGCAAAAACGAAGCCTGCCAATTGTCGGCGCCGGCGACGGGCATGCCCTTGGGCACGAGGACGACGAAGCCGGGGAGATTTTGGTTTTCGGTGCCGAGACCGTAGGTGATCCACGAGCCGATGCTCGGGCGCGCCATGATGCTGGCGCCGCAGTTCATGAGGCGGAGCGAGTTCTCGTGGATCGGCGTATCCGAATACATGGAACGGATGACGCAGAGGTCGTCGGCGTGGCGCTCGGCGAGGTCGCAGAAAAGTTCGCTGACCTCGAGGCCGCTCCGGCCGTAGCGGGAAAACGCGAACGGCGAACCGAGGGCGGTGCTCGTCGGCCGCTCGGTGGCCAAATGGATGGGCAGGCGGCGCCCGTGGTATTTCGTGAGTTCCGGTTTCGGGTCGAAAGTGTCCATCTGCGCGGGCCCGCCGTTGGCGAGCAGCTGGATCACGTATTTTGCGCGGGGCCGGAAATGCGGGGCGCGGGGGGCGAGCGGGTCGGCGGGGGCGGCGGCGCGGGCGAGCCCCGGGCCGAGCAGGGCGGCGAGTCCGACGCTGCCGAAACCGGCGCCGCAGCGACGCAGCATCTCGCGGCGGGAAATCCGGGGATCGGAGGGCAGGGAGAACGGCGTCACGGGCGGCGGGGGTTCAGTCGCAGAAATAGAATTCGTTCGAGAGGAGGAGCACCTGCGCGAATTCCGCCCAGCGGGTTTCGGCCGGGGCCGGGCCGAGATAGGTTTGCGCGAGGGCGAACTCGGCGGCGTCGGGCAGGCGGAGCAAAATGCGGCGGTAGAGGGCGCGGATCCGTTCGCCGGGATCGAGCAGTTCGGCGATCTCGGGCTGGCGGTTCACGCCCTCGGCCTGGGCGCGGAGGAAGGGGCTGTTGAGGAAATAGAGGGCCTGGAGCGGGTGGGTGGTTTCGCCGCGGCGGGCGATGGATTGGTCGGGATTGGCGACGTCGAAGTTCCGGAGCAGGGCGGGAATCCGGAAGCGGTCGGTGTAGCCGTAGACGGCGCGGCGGACGTTTTCGTCGTCGAGCGGGGCGCTGCGGCCGCCAAGGCGGGTGTCGAGCCGGCCGGCGACGCGGAGGAGGCTGTCGCGGAGCGCCTCGAACTCGAGCCGGCGCGGGCCCATGCGCCAGAGCAGCCGGTTGCCGGGGTCGAGGGCGAGGGCGGCGGCCTGCGGCGTGCTGCGCTGCTGCCAGGCGGCGGAGGTCATCAGGTGGCGGTGGAGGGCCTTGACCGACCAGCCGTGGTCCATGAACCAGGCCGCGAGATAGTCGAGCAGCTCCGGATGCGAAGGCGGCTCGCCGGTGGCGCCGAAGTTGTCGGCGGTGGCGACGAGGCCGGTGCCGAAGTGCTGCTGCCAGACCCGGTTCACGAGCACGCGGGCGGTGAGCGGATTGGCCGGCGAAGCCAGCGCCCGGGCGAGCTCGAGCCGGCCGTCGTGGGCGAAGCTCCGCTGGTCGAGCCGGGCGAACAGCTGCGGCAGCCGGCGCGGCACGGCGGGCCCGGGCTTGAGCCGGTCGCCGCGGATCAGCACGCGCGGCGCGAAAGGTTGCGGCGCGACGGCGAGCACCTGCGCGCGCTCGACCGGGGCGGAGGCCTCGAGGATCGTGAGCCGCTCGCGGATCTTGGCGGCGGCTTCGATGTCGCGGCGCGGGACGATCTGCGCCTCGGTGATGAAGCGCATGAGATCCTCGGCCACGGCCGCGCGCGGGTATTGCAGCGGCGAGTCCGGGGCGTTGATGACGGCGGCGAGTCCGGGCGCCGCGGGCTCCTGCAGGGCGGCGGCGATGATGCGGCCGAAGGTGTCGGCGACATCGGCCATCGCGGCCGGCGGGGCGGCGGCGAAGGCGGCGAGCACCGGGGCGTAGTGCGATTCCGGATGCGCCGCGGCCGCCGCGAGCACGGCGGCGGCGCGGGCGGGGAAGTCCGCGGCGGGCAGCTGCAGGAGCTCGGGCCAGAGCCGGAAGTACGGTTCGCCGCGCGCGACGCTGGCGGCGATGAGCTGCGCCCAGGCCGGGCCGCCGCCGAGCACGAGCAGGCCGCGCGGGGTGTCGAGCGGCACGAAGCCCTCGACCGTGCGGTGCGCGGGCGACGAGGCGACGAGGTAGCGGAGGTACTCGGGCGCGAGTTCGCGGACGGTGCGGCGGGCGCGCTCGGTGCTGTCGTCGATCTGCTTTTCGTAGTCGGCGAACAGCGCGGCCCGGTCCGCGCGGTACTTCGCGACGGCGTCCGCCGGGGCGGCCGGGGGGCCGACTTCCGGCAGATCGAGCGGCTCGTCGCTGCTCGCGAGGATGCCGTAGAGGGAATAGTAGTCGGCGGCGGAGACGGCGTCGAACTTGTGGTCGTGGCAGCGCGCGCAGGCGAGCGTGAGGCCGAGCACGCCGCGGCCGACGGTGTCGATGCGGTCGTCGACGATGAGTTGCGGCGCCTCGAGGTTGCCTTCGAACCGGCGGCCGACGGTGAGAAAGCCGAGGGCGCGGAGATCGGGCTGCTCCGCGGCGGGCAGGAGGTCGGCGGCAACCTGTTCCCGGATGAAGCGGTCGAAGGGCAGATCGGCGTTGAAGGCGCCGACAACGTAGTCGCGGTAGGTATGCGCGAAGGGGATACGGCGCTCGCCGTCGGTCGATTTCTCGGTGGTGTCCGAGTAGCGCGCGACATCGAGCCAGTGCCGGCCCCAGCGCTGGCCGTATTCCGGGCGCGCGAGCAGCTGGTCCACGAGGGTCGCGAAGGCGCCGGGGTCGCGGGCGGCGGCCGCGACGAAGGCCTCGACGCGGTCGTACGAAGGCGGGAAGCCGAGCAGCGCGAGGTAGGCGCGGCGGATCAGCGTGCGCGGATCGGCCGGCGGATTCGGGGCCAGGCCGGCGGCGGCGAGGCGCGCGCGCAGGAAGCGGTCGACCGGATGCGCGGCCGGCGCGGCGGGAAGCGGCGGCGCGTGCACGGGCCGGAAGGCCCAGTGGTTTTCCGCCGCCGCCAGGGTCATCGCGGTGGCGCGCGCCGCGGCCGCGGCCGGCACGGCGGTGCGCGGGTCCGGGGCGCCGCGCCGGATCCACTCGGTGAGAATCGCGATTTCCGCGGCCGGCAGCGCCTGTTTCGGCGGCATTTGCAGGTCCTCGTTTCGGTAGCCGACAGCCTCGAGCAGGAGACTGCGCGCGGGATCGCCGGGCACGATAACGGCGCCGGAATCGCCGCCGGCCTGCCAGCCGGGAAGCGAGTCGAGCCGCAGGCCGCCCTTCTGCTTGTTGTCGGCGTGGCATTCGTAGCAGCGCTCGATCAGCAGCGGCCGGACCTTGGCCTCGAAAAACGCGACGTCGTCCGCCGCCGGCGCGACCGGGGCGGGCGATGCGGCGGGAACTTGGGCGGAGAGCCGGCCGAAGGCCGCAGCCGCCAGAAGCGCGATGACGGGGCGGATCATCGGGAGGTTGCGGGAGCAAATACCGCGGCCGCGGGCAGCGACAGCACAAATTTCGGCGGGGCCAATGCGGCGGAGAGCAGGCTGGCCTTGAGCAGGCGGGCGGACCGGCGCAGCGTACCGCCCGCCCCTATGTGTGTTTCCCTCCCTTTCGTTCCCGCCGCCGGATCATGCCGACGGCGCGACGGAGTCGTTCGCGGCCTGCGGTTCCTCGGTTGCTGCCTGGTCCTGGGAGCCGGCGGTGCGGCCGCGGCGGATACGAAGCCAACGGCGGTCGCCGTCGCCGCGACCGTGATCAATCCCGGCGCGCCGTATCCGGAATGCCATGCCTCGACGCTTGTCGAGCTCGCGCCCGGGCAGCTGGCGGCGGCGTGGTTCGGCGGCACGAAGGAACGCCATCCCGACGTCGGCATCTGGTTCGCGCGGCACGAAGGGGGCCGCTGGCAGCCGGCGCGCGAGGTCGCAAACGGTGTCCAGCCCGACGGCTCGCGTTTGCCGACGTGGAATCCCGTGCTGTTCAAACCGCGCGGGGCGCCGCTGCAGCTTTTCTACAAAGTCGGCCCGTCGCCCAGCCGCTGGTGGGGGATGGTCGTGGTGTCGGCCGACGAAGGCGCGACCTGGAGCGCGCCGCGGCGTTTGCCCGACGGCATTCTCGGTCCGGTGAAAAACAAGCCGTTGGAATTGGCGGACGGCGTCTGGCTCAGCGCCTCGAGCACCGAGGGCACGCCGGAGGGTTGGCGCACGCATTTCGAACTCACGCGCGATGCGGGCGCGACCTGGACGAAGCTCGGGCCGGTGGGGAAGGGGCCGGGGCTCGACGCGATCCAGCCGAGCCTGCTGCGGCACCCGGGCGGCGTGCTGCAGGCGTTGGCGCGGACGAGACAGGGCGTGCTGGCGCAGACCTGGTCGCGCGACGGCGGCGCGACGTGGAGCGCGTTGACCGCGGCGGCGTTGCCGAATCCGAATTCGGGCACGGATGCGGTGACGTTGGCGGACGGCCGCCACCTACTGGTCTACAATCACAGCGGGCACCGCGCGGACGAGGCGAAGGGCGACCGTTTCCCGCTGGACGTCGCGATCTCGGCCGACGGCCTGAAATGGCGCCACGTGCTGGCGCTCGAGACCGAGCCCGTCGTCAGCGGCTACGCCTACCCGGCGGTGATCCAGGCGGCCGACGGACGCATCCACATCACTTATACGGCAGCGCGCAAAGCCATCAAACATGTCGTCCTCGATCCCGCGAAACTCGATTGAAGCCCGGCGCGTCCGCCGGACCTGGGCCGCGCTGCTGGCGTGGGCGGCCGCGGCCGCGGCGCTGCCGGCGAACGAACGCGCCCTCGTCGACACCTCGCGTTCGCCCGGGGCGAAAATGCACATGGTCGGGCTCGGCGAGACGCGCTGGACCGGCGGCCTCTGGGGCGAGCGGTTCGAGGCCTGCCGCGCGACGATGGTCCCGCACCTGTGGACGATTTTCCAGGACGACCAGGCCAGCCATGCGTGGTCGAATTTCCTGATCGCCGCCGGCGAAGGGCGCGGCCGCGACGGCAAGTTCCACGGCCCGCCGTTCAACGACGGCGATTTCCTGAAGTGGCTGGAGGCCCTCGCGCAGGTCTATGCGGTGACGCGCCGGCCCGAGCTCGACGCGCAGATGGACCGGATCATCGCGGTGATCGCCAAGGCGCAGCGCGAGGACGGCTACCTGCACACGCAGAAGATCATCCCGCAGCGGCAGGGCGACCCGAAGGCGAAGGAGTTCGAGGAACGGGAGCATTTCGAGACCTACAACATGGGCCACCTGATGACGGCGGCCTGCGTGCATTACCGGGCCACGGGCAAGGACACGCTGCTCGTTCCGGCCCGCAAGGCGGCGGACTACCTCGAGCGCCTCGCCCGCGACGTGCCCGCCGATTTGGCGAAAAACGCGATCTGTCCCTCGCACTACATGGGCGTGGCGGAGCTTTACCGGGTGACCCGCGAACCGCGTTACCTGGCGCTGGCGCGGCGCCTGATCGAGATCCGCGACCTCGTCCCGGGCACGCCCGTGGGCAGCGACCACAACCAGGACCGCGTGCCGCTCGCGCAGGCGACGGAGGCCGTCGGCCATGCGGTGCGCGCGAACTATCTCTACGCCGGCGTGGCCGACGTGCTGGCGGAAACGGAAGCGCCGGCCTGGCGGGCGGCGTTGGCGGCGATCTCGCGCGATGTCGCGACGCAGAAACTCTACCTCACCGGCATGACGGGGGCGCTGTACGACGGGGCGTCGCCGGACGGGGCGTCGAAACACGGCTCGATCAAGACGGTGCACCAGGCCTACGGCCGCGACTACCAGTTGCCCAACCTCACGGCCTACAACGAAACCTGCGCGACGATCGGGTACGCGCTCTGGCAGTGGCGGCAACTGCTGCTCACCGGCGATGCCGCCCACGCCGATCTCTTCGAGCAGGCGCTGTACAACGGCGTGCTGCCCGGCATCAGCCTCGACGGGAAGCATTATTTCTACGTCAACCCGCTGCGGAAACTGGCCGAGTTCAAATGGCCGCTGCGTTGGTCGCGCACGCGCACGCCGAACATCAAGTCGAGCTTCTGCTGTCCGCCCAATGTCGTGCGCACGATCGCGCAGGCGCACAACTACGTGTACACGCTTTCGCCCGGCGCGCTCTGGGTTCATCTCTACGGGGCCAGCCGTCTGGAGACGCGCGACGCGGCCGGGGCGCGGATCGCGGTGCGGCAGGAAACGGATTATCCGTGGCACGGCGCGGTAAAGCTCGTCATCGAGGCGGCGCCGGAGGAGCCGATGACCTTGAAAGTGCGCGTGCCGGGTTGGCTGCGCGCGGGGGCCGCGACGCTGCGCGTCAACGGCGAAGCGGCGGGGGCGCCGCCGGTACCGGGCGCGTACGCGGAGGTGACGCGGCGCTGGCGCGCCGGGGACTCGGTGGATCTGCGGCTCGCGTTTGCGCCGGTGTTGTGGGAAGCGAATCCGCTGGTGGAAGAGACACTCGGGCAGGTGGCGGTGCGGAACGGACCGCTGGTTTATTGCCTCGAGGCGAACGATCTGCCGGAAGGCGTGAAGCTCACGGACGTTGCGCTCGCGGCCGCGGATTTGGCCCCGCGGTTCGAATCGCGGATGGAAACCGTGGCCGGCGTGACGGTGCAGACGCTCACCACGACGGCGACGGCGCTGCAGCGGCCGGCCTGGAAACCGGACGAACTGTACCGCGAGGCCGCGCCCGGCCAGCCGCGGCGTTTCCCGCTGAAGCTCGTGCCGTATTGGGCCTGGGGCAACCGCGGCGACACGGATATGACCGTGTGGCTGCCCGTGAGGTAGCGCGCGGGCCGGATCTCTCAGGCCGGCGGGGCGGCGAGGGTTTGCTGGACCATCGTCTTCGTCACGGCGACACGGGGCCGCGTGAGTTTCCAGCGGCGCGTGCGGCCGGATTCGAAAACGGCGATCACGGTTTCGACGAGCGGGCAGCCGGCATCGGCGCAGGCGCTTTCGAAAACGGAAACGACGGCGTCGTCCGGCAATTTCAGATACGCCTGCGTCCACCGCCGGATCGCGGCCGCGTGGGCCGGGTCGGGCGGCGGATTGCCGCCGGCGGAATCGGCGGCAGGGACGAAGCGGTGCATGCTCCCGGAGTTCAGAAACGTCGGGTGACCTCGAAACCGAAACGGCGCGGCTGGCCGCGGACAAAGGTCGGGATGCCGAAGCTGGCCCCGATGTTGCCGGCGTCGACGAGGAAGCGGCGGTCGAGGAGATTCTCGGCGGAGACGGCGGCTTCCCAGGAACGGGCGGCGTCGCTCCAGGTCGCGCGCAGGTGGACGAGCGCGAAACCCGGTTGCCGCAGCGTGCCGCCCGCGGCGGTGTTGTCGTCGTCGAACCAGTGGGCGGATTTGTATTCCCAGCGCGGGGACAGGCCGAGCCGATAGCCGCGGGGCGTGCGAAATTCCAACGCGGCGCCGAGTGCGGCGGTGTGCCGCGCGGTCAGCCGGAAGGTCGAACCGGCGAATTGCTGGGCGGCGCCGCCCGCGGCGCGGGCATCGAACGTCGCAGCGGTGTAGCCGTAGGCGGCGAAAAGCGAAACGCCGTCGCGGACGGCGGCGCGCGCGGAGAGCTCGGCGCCGCTGCCGGTGGCGCGGCCGGCGTCGACGGGAATGAAGCGCGCGACGTTGGCCGGGTCCTGCACGAAGGTCTGGAAATGCGCGTAGCGGTAGCGGAACAGGCTCGCCGCGGCCTCGAAGCGGCCGTCGCGGGTGCGGGCCTTCAGGCCGAGCTCCGCGTTGACGATGCTTTCCTCGGCATTGCGGATCCGGTCGGTCGAGGTGAGCAGCAGCGTCGCGGGCCGGCGGCCGCGTGAGAGCCCGGCATAGACGCTGACACCGGGGCGGATCAGGACGCGCCCGAGCACGCGGCCGGCCCAGCCGGTATCCGAGACCGTGTCGGAGATCGGGCCGGGCGTGGGGGCGTAGGCGAAATTGGGCGCGGCGTTGAGCAGGAAGCCGAGCGTGGAAGGCACGGGACTCGGTCGCGAATCGTAGCCCGCGACCTGCCGTTCGAAGGCAAACCGGAGGCCGGCGGTGAGTTCGAACCGCTCCGTCAGGCGCCAGGTGCCGTCGGCGAACACGTCCGCGCCTTCGAATTCGGCGGTGTTGAAGTAGCGGTCGGTGTGGAACGGTTTGAGCGGCGCGCCCGCAAGACCGGCGAGCGGCGCAAGCGGCGGCACGGCGGCGAGGGCGGCGAAACCAGCGGGCAACGCCGGTTGCGGCGCGAACGGGAAGAGCGGCGGCACGACGACGTCCGCCAAGGCGGCGGGCACGCCGGCACCGAGCAGGCCGGTGCGGAAGCGGCCGGAGAGAAACGGCCAGGCGGTGCGCTCGTCGGTGCTGATATCGACGCGTTGCGCGGCGCGTTCCGTGACGGCGGACAGGCCGAAGAAGCCGGCCCAGCGTTCGCCGCGGTCGACGTTGAAACGAAGTTCCTGGCTGAAGGTGCGGCCGCGGTTGCGGTCGTTGGCCTCGAGGAGAAACAGGCGGGAGCCGTCGCCGTCGAATTCCTCGTGGGAAAGGAAGGAGCGCCACGCGGTGGAGCTGTGCACGGACCAGCCGCCGGCGAGGGCGCGGGTGGCGAGCAGTGTGGCGCCGCCCACCGTGCGGTCGAGGCCGAGCCGGGCGCCGCGGTTGAGGTCGGCGGCGGCGAACGGATCGGTGTCGCCGGCGGAGGTCGGGATGACGCCGCTCTTGAAGCCGGTGCCGGCGGGCGTGTCGCGCTGGAAGTGGACGATCAGATCGACGACCGGACCGCCCGGGGGCAGCCAGCGCAGCGAGCCCCGCAGGGCGGAGCTTTCGCGGCTGTTGAGGTCGGATCCGTCGGCGAGATTGCGCCCGGTGCCGTCGCGCCGCTCGGATGTGAAGGCGAGGCGGCCGAGCAGATTTTCGGAGCCGAGCGGCTGATTGATGAAACCGGAGGCGGCGAGGCGGCCGCCGGTGCCGACCCCGAGCGTGAGGGCCGCGGCGGACGCGGCGACCGGCCGGCGCGAGACGAGGGCGATGGCGCCGGCGCCGGCGTTGCGGCCGAAGAGCGTGCCCTGCGGGCCTTTCAGCACTTCGATGCGCTCGAGGTCGAAGAGTTCGCCGATGCTGCCGGAGGCGCGGCTGACGGCGACACCGTCGTGGAACACGGAAATGCGCGCCTCGTGCCGCGGATCGGTGGAATCGGAACCGATGCCGCGCAGATTGATGCTCGGGGCGCCGGGAGATTGGACCGAAAGGAAGAGGCCCGGCACGAGCGGGGCGAGGTCTTCGTAGCGGGAGATGCCGAGCGCCTCGAGGGACGCACCGGTGAAGGCGTTGAGGGCGATGGGAACGTCGCCGATGGCTTGGACGCGTTGCTGCGCGGTGACGGTGACCGGCTCGAGCACAGTCGGGCCCGCTTGGGCCGCGAGGAGCGGGTATCCGGCGGCGAGGACAAAGAGAGAAGCGGCGAATACGGCGCGAACCATGGCGGAACCGCGCAGGGTGCTCGCGCCGCTACCGATGGCAAGGCGCGGTGGGGTCAGGTCGCGGGACGCGCGGGAGGCGTGCCGTCGGCGCGGGCGGGCAGGCGCAACGTCAACGTGACCCAACCCGCGGACGATTCGACGTTCAGGCCATGTTTGCCGCCGAACGCGTGCCCGAGCCGGGCGCGGATATTCTCGAGACCGACGCCGGTGGACGTGGGCGGGCGCGGGCCGGAGGATTCGACCCAGCGGCCGGTGTTGGCGATGATCAGGGTGACGGCGCCGTCGGGCTCGAGGCGGGTGGCGAGGCGGATGACGAGGATATCGGGACTCGTGGCGCCGCCGTGTTTGACGGCGTTGTCGACGAGGGGGAGGAGGAGGAAGGGCGGGACGAGGTAGGCGCCGGCGGCGGGATCGAGATCGAACTCCACCTTCAGGCGATCGCGCCAGCGGGCCTGTTCGATGCGCAGGTAGTTGCCCAGCATGGTGAGCTCGTCGCCGAGGGGCTGCCAACGGCCGCCGGGCCGGGTGAGGGTGTCGCGGCAAAAATCCGCGAGGCGGCGCACGACGTCCCCGGCGGCGGGCGAATGCGGGTAGACGAGACCGTAGATGGAATTGAGGGCGTTGAAGAGGAAATGGGGATTCAGTTGGTAGCGCAGCGATTCGAGGCGCGCGCGTTCCTCGGCGAGCTGGGCGGCGTGGCGCTCGCGTTCGACCCGGGCGAAGCGGTCGGCGAGCGCGATCGAGAGGAGAAGCATCTCCAGGGCCGAACCCAGCATGAGGAAGAACATCGTCGAGCCGAGCGGCACCGCGGTGAGCCAGCGCGTGGCGTAGGGCAGGGCGCCGACCAGAAAGAAGCTGAAGCACAGCAGGAAAAAACGGGCGGGGCGGACGCCGGCGCGCCACGCCAAAGCGGCGGTGAGCAGGAGCAGAAACTGGGTGACGACGACGCCCGGGATGACGATGTGCATCCACAGGGATGTCTCGCTCCGGAGCAGGGTCGGGGCACCGGCGGCGAAGCCGAGACTCACCCAACCCAGCCACCGCGCGGCGCGGTCGAGGCGCGGGGCCGCGGTGCCGAGGGAGAGAAATTCGCGCGCGAACTGGACGACGAAGAAACTGCTCAGCGCGAGGGAGAGCGTGACGAGCGGTTCGAGGTACGGGGAGCCGAGCGGCCAGCCGACCAGCATCGGCACCGAACGGCTGAGGGCCATGAAGACCACCATGGAACCGAGATACCCGAGGTAGCGCCCGAGATCGCGGTGCCGCAGCCGGAGCCAGAGAAGACCGTTGTAAATGAACAGGGCGAGCAAGACGCCGAAGTACAGGGTCTCGGCCGCGAGCTCGCGCAGCTGCATGGCGTGGAAATCGCGCGCCTCGGGCCACCAAACGGCGCGGAACCAGGTGTTCAATCGGTCGTGGGTGCGGAAATAGGCGATGGTTTCGCCGCGGGCCGGAACGGTGATGTAGACGGCAGCGTCGCGGCCCCAGATCGGCTTGAGGGCGCCGGGCACGCGCTCGCCGGTGACCTGCCGCCGCCAGCCGCCGGGTTCCTGCGCGTCGGGAGTCCAGCACTCGAGTTGATCGAGAATGTGTTCTTCGTCGGCAAACACCCCCTGGTGCGGGCGGTCGGTGGGATTGCGGAGCGTGGCGCGGAGCCAGAGCGAACCGCCGTTTACGGCCTGCAAATAGTAGTCCGAGGTGCGCCGCTGCCAGGCCGAGGGGGGCTGCGCGAGCACGGCGGGCCAGGCGAGGTTTCGGCCGGGATCGGGCAGCACCTCGAGCGCGACGTCGGCCGACGGCAGGATCTGCATGCCCTCGCGGGTGCCCGCGAGTCCGTACAGGAGGACCCCGAGGCCGCCGGCCACGAGGACCAGCAGGCCCGCGAGTTGCAGCCGGTGAGTCGCGAAGAGACGGAGCATGGACGCCCTCCGGATTGCGGCCCGGCGGTAACCGGAGCAACACCGATTGCGGGGAGACCGGGCCGCGGGAACGCCGCGCCCGGTTCAGGCGGCCATCGTCTCGAGGTAGAGTTTCTCGAGGTCGGTGTGGGCGAGTTCGGCGGCGGTGAGGAGGTGGGCGAGGCGGCCGTGGCGCATGATGCCGACGCGGTCGGCGTCGGCCTTGGCGCGGAAGAGGTCGTGGGTGGCCATCAGAATCGCGACGCCGCGCTCGCGGAGCCGGCGGAGGAGCCGGCTGAATTCGTGGCTGGCGCCGGGATCGAGGCCGCTCGTCGGTTCGTCGAGCAGCAGGACCTTCGCGTTCTTGGCCAGCGCGATGGCGATGCCGACCTTCTGGCGCATGCCCTTGGAGTAACCGCCGACACGGCGGCCATGGGCGTCGTCCTGCAGGCCGGCCTCGGCGAGGAAGCGGCGCAGCTCCGTATCCGGATACCGGTGGCCGGCGAGCTCGCTGAAGTAGGCGAGGTTCTCGAGGCCGCTGAAGTGGCCGTAGAGGTTCACCTGCTCCGGGATGTAGGCGAGGCGGCGCTTGGTCTCGAGGGGCGCGGCGACGACATCGAGGCCGTCGATGAGGGCGCGGCCGGAGTTGGGCGCGACGAAGCCGAGCAGGCAGTTGAGCGTGGTGGTCTTGCCGGCGCCGTTGGGACCGAGCAGGGCGAAGAGTTCGCCGGGAGCGACGGTGAGGGTTAGCCCGTCGACGGCAGGGGCGGCTGCGCCAGGGTATCGCTTGGTCAGGTTTTCGAGCGTGAGCATGGCCGGTGCCGGTGATGGAAGAAGTTGAGAGCTGTGAGCTGAGGACTGAAAGCTGACGGCCGAGAGGTCGGAGGCGTCAGCCGACGAGGGCGGCGAGGTAGGAGTCCGCGCGGTGGGCCGAGCGGGAAACGGTCAGCTCGGCGGCGACGGAGACGGCGCCGCGCTCGAGGACGATCAGCCGGGTGGCGACGCGGCGGGCGAAGGCTTCGTCGCCGGTCGCGAGCAAGATCGTGGCGCCGCGTTTGCGCAGGCGGCGGAGGCTTTCCGCCAAGTGATCGGTTTCCGGCGCGGCAAGGTCCGCGGTCGGATCGTCGAGCAGCAGGACGGGGGCATTTTTCAGGCTGGCTGCGGCGAGGGCCAGTTGGCGGCGGGCCGCAGGTGAGTACTCGCGGACGCGTTGCCCGTGCCAGAACGGGGCCAGGCCGCTGCGTTCGAGCGTGGCGCGCAGGACGGCGGCGGGGATCCGGCGGCCGAGCCGGGCGCAGACTTCCTCGAGGTGCCCGAGCCCGGAGACGGCCGGGGCGAAGATGGGCTGGGACGGGACATAGGCGACGGCGGCAAAGGCCGCCGCGGGGTCGCGGAACAAATCGGCTCCGGCAACGAACGCGCGGCCCGATACGGCCGGCAGGCGGCCGGCAAACACTTCGAGGACGGCGGTCTTGCCGGCACCGGCGGGCCCGAGGAGGGCGACAGTTTCCCCGGGAAGTACGTGCAGGTCGATTTGGTCGAGGACGGCGCGGCCGCCGCGAAGGCAGGTCAGGTTTTCGGCGCGGAGCATGGTCAGAGGAGGGGACGGAAGGGACGGCGCAGCGCCCGCACCGCGACGGCGAGGCCGAGGCCGAGCGGGATGAGCAGCGGCAGCCGTTCCGCGAAGGTGCCGGCGGCGGCGGGCGGAGCGGCGGGGACGAACCGGGGGAAATCGCGCCACGATGCGACGGGCAGCACGGTCTCGGCGAAGACCGGCGGATGGAAGTGGGCTTTCATCGTCCCGTGGAAAGCGCGGACGCGGTCGAGATAGGCGAGGTGGGCTTCGAGGTCGGTGCCGGCGCGGCGGCTGAGCAGCAACTGCGTCGCGACCGGCGGCGCGAGCCACGCCAGCCGGGCGGTGGCCGCGGCGCGGGCGCGCAGGTTGGCGCGGTAGCGGGCGGAGGCGTCCGCGACGCTGTCGTCGCCCGCCTGGTGCATGGCGTAGTACCATTTCCAAGCGAAGCGGCCCGCGACGGGCGCGGTGTCGCGCCATTCCGGATACGTGCGGAAGAAGCGCGCGAAGGTTTCCTCCTTGGGCCGGTCCCAGCCGGCGTGGATTTCCTGCCGCTGGCGGACCGTGAGCTCGAGGCCTTCCGGCACGGGATAGGCGGCGACGACGGCGAGATTGAGGGCGGCGGGCAGGACCACGGCGGCGGCGACCCAGGCCGTGCCGGCGGCGGCGAGGCTGGCGGCCACGCTGCGGCAGAGGGCGGCGATCGCGGCGGCGGCGGCGGTCCAGACGGCGAGGTGGAGCAGCATGTCCGCGAGCCAGCCGAACTCGGCGGGGCCGGGCAGAATGCCGGGCCACGCGAGCCCGACGGCGAACAGCGCCGTGCACACGGCGGCGACGGCCGCGGCCCGGACCGCGAGGCGGGCGGCGAAGAGCGGCCCGAGGCCGCCGGCCTGCGCGACGACGAGCGGCAGGACCCCCTGCTCGCGGTCGCGGCTGAGCACGTCGTGGGAGAGCACGAGGAGCACGAGCGGCGCGAGGGCGCACACGACGAAAGCGAGATCGAAGGTGCCGAGGGCTTGGACGGCGGGGTTGCCGAGACCGGATTCGTGGAGCTGGCCCTCGAGGCCGAGCAAGCGGATCCAGAGAGCGCCGGGGACGACGTCGCGCAGCCCGAGCGAAAACGCGGCGAGCGGCGCGGCGGGCTGCCAGGTGGGCAGGAAACTGTAGTAGGCGACGTAGCCGGCGTGTTCGCCGGCGGGAAACTGTTTCGCGATCCGCGCGACCTGAGCCTCGTACTGGTCCGGGAGCGCGGCGATTTCGCGGGCCTGGCGGGCGAGCTCGCGGTCGGTGGCGGCGAGGGCGGCGAGCCCGGCGCAAAACAGGAAAGCGAGGGCCGCGCGGGCGGTGCCGGTCCGGAGCAGGCGGCGGAGTTCCCAGCGGAGCAGGGCGAGAAACGCGTTCATGGACGAAGCCCGGTGCGGGCGAGACCGATGCCGGCAACCCCGAGCCAAACCCCCAGTGCGGCCCAGCAGCCGGCGGTGCCGTCGAGGGCGCGGCCGAGCGGGGGGATATCGGCGCGGAAGTCGGGGAAATCGTCCCAGTGGTCCGCGGCGAGGCGTTGGCCGCGGTCGTTTGCGTAGCGGATGTGGTCGCGGTGCAGGCCGTTCAGCCGCTGGACGAAGTCGAAGCGGTAGACTTCGGCGGCGCGTTGGAATTCGGTCTGCGCGCGGAGGTCGGTGCCGCTGGCGGCGGCGGAAAGGGCGCGTACGCCGAGCACGGGCGCGAGCCAGGCGGCCCGTCGCAGCAGCGACTCCTGGCGCTCCTGCAGGGCGACGAGTTCGCCGAAGTGGCGGGCAAAGGTTTCCGCCGTCAGCTCCTCGCCGCGGGCCATGACGATGGCGCCGTAGTTGACGGGCAGGTCCTCGACGCGGGCGACGCCGTAGCGGGCGAGGGTCTCGGTGCGGAGCCGCGCGAAGACCGGGTCGTCGGGATTGTGGGCGTCGCCGAGGCGGTGGACCTCGTCGGCGAGGCGCGCGGTGAATTCGCTTTTGGTCGGCAGCGGATGGCGCGCGGCGGCAAAGGCCCCGGCGGCGCGCGGCAGGACAATGCAGGCGGCGGCCCACAGCGCGACGAGCGTGCCGAGGGCGCGGGCCGCGCTGCCGGCGCGGGCGGAAATCCAGAGCGCGAGCGCGACCCAGACGGCGGCATGGAGCGCGGCCGCGGCCGCGGCGACGGCGGCGCGGAGCCAAGGCGGGCCGGCCTCGGCCGGGGCGGCGAGAGCTCCGGCCACGAGGGCAGCGACGCCGAGCAAACCGGCGGGGGCGAGCGCGCCAACCAAGCCGAGGGCCTTGCCGGCGACCAGAACGCCGGGGGATGTGCCCTGGCTGAGCAGGAGCCGGGCGCGGCCGCTTTCGGCCTCGTCGGCGATCGCGCGGTGGCCGAGCACGACGACGAGCAGCGGGAGCAGCACGTGCAGGACGAAGGCGGGCGAGAGTTCGCCGAGCCGGAACGCCGAGGAAAGCGCGCCGGCTTCCGCGAAGTTGGCGCCGTTCTGGCGATGGGCCTCGAGGTACTGGATCCGGCCGGCAAAGCTGTCGACGCCCGGGTCGAAGGTCGCGAGCGGGCCGACCGGCTTGAACGCGAAGGTCCCGTAGTGCGCGACGCGGTGCGGGTGGCGGTCGGGTTGGCTTTCCCACTGGGCGCGGACGAGCCGCTGGTAGTCCCGCTGCTGCGCGGCCTCGCGGCGCTGGCGCAGTCCGCCGAGCACGGCGGCAAACGCGAGCAGCAGCGCGAAGCCCACCATGAGCCAGGCGTACGAGCGGCGGCGGACGATCAGCCGCCACTCGGCGCGGGCGATGGCGGCGACGGAGGCGCCGGCGAGGGGAGCGGACGGATTCAAGGCGGCGGACCTCAGAATTCGAGGCTCACGGTGCCGAGGACGGTGCTCGCGTCGCCCGGCGAGAACAGGTTCTGGGCGCCGTCGTTCCAGACGTAGCTGTGGCGGCGGTCGAACGCGTTCTTCACGTGCAGGCCGAAGGTCGTCCGCTGCCAGCGGTAGCGGAGATCGGCGTTGACGAGCGTGTAGTCGCCGAACTGCGCGGTGTTGTTCTGCGGCAGCAGGTGGTAGTCGCCCTGGCCGATGACGGAGACGGAAAACGCGAGGGCGTCCGTGAGCGTGGCCTCGGCGCCGGCTTTGAGCGTGAAGTCGGGGATGTGGTCGATTTCCTTGCCGCGAAGGACGGCGTCGGCTGGGCGGCTGCCGGGGTTGACGAATTCGCCGCGCTGGCGCGTGTAGGCGGCCCAGAGCGAGAGGCGGGCATGGGCGCGCCACGTGACCTCGAGGTCGAAGCCGTCGCGCTTGGTTTCGCCGATGTTCTCGGAGTCGCCGGAGTTGTCGGGTTTGAGGCGGACCTCATCGGTGGCGGTCTGGCGCCAGAGGGCGAGGCGAGCGGTGACGTCGCGGCCGGGGCTCCAGCGGACACCGGCCTCGTAACCGTCGTTCTTGGACGCTTCGAGCGGGCGGAGACCGTAGGCGGCGGCGCCGGCGCCGATCTGGAAGGCGCGGCCATAGCTGGTGTAGATTTGCAGCTCGCGCGTGGGTTGGACGGACGCGCTGATTTTCGGCTGCCAGATGTTGCCGTAGCCGATGAGAGGCGTGCGGGCGCCGTTGGCTTGGTTCAGGAAATCGCCGTCGAAACGATCCAGCCGCAGCGCGCCGACGAGGCGGAGCCAGGCGGCGGGGCGAACCTCGGCGCCGGCGTGGACGCCGGTGTTTTCCAGCGTGTAGCGGTGGTTGCGCGTGGTCGCGGAGCGGACGCGCGCGAGGGTGTTGAAGCGCTGGTTGACGGCGTCCTGCTCGTGGTACTCGGCGCCGGCGTCGACGATGACGGGCAGGCCCGCGACGGGTTTCCAGCGGGCGGAAAAGAGGACGCCGCGGTGGAGCTCGTCCTCGACGCGTTCCTGCTGGGAGACGGCGGCGGTGAAGCGCACGAAGCGGTGGCGGTCGACCTCGTGGCGGTAGACCTTGGCGGACCCGGTGAGGGTCGGGGAGAGCTGCGCGTCGGCGTGCAGCGAGAACTGCTGGTTGTCGATAGTGCCGCCGTCGGTGTTGGAAAACGCGGGGGAGGCGCGGGGCGTGGCGGCGGCTTCGGCGGCGGTGAGGTAGCCCGGGCCTTCGCCTTCGAACGCATGCACGCGGGCGCTGAGGCCGACGCGCCAACGTTCGTCCCGGCCGGCCAGGAACCATTTGCCGGCGAAGGTGTGCTTCTTCAGCTCGGAATGGTCGCGGTAGCCGTCCGATTGGCGGTAGCCGGCGAAGTAGGTCTGGGAGAAATTGCCGGAACGGTAACCGGCGAGGGCCTGGCCCTCGAAGGTGCCGTAGCCGCCGGCCATGAATTTCAGTTTTTGGCCGGTGAAGCGCTGGTGGGTGTGGACGTTGAGGCTGCCGGCGACGGCGTTGAGGCCGAAACGGGCGTCGGCCGTGCCTTTGACGACCTCGACGCGCTCGAACTCGAGCGGGAAGACCGCGCCGAGATCGTTGTAGCCGTTGTTAAGATTGTGGGGGATGCCGTCGACGAGCAGGCGGACGTGGGGGCTGGAGCCCTCGCCGTTGAAGCCGCGCATCGAGACATCGGCGGTGATGACGCCTTGGTTGAAGTCGGTGAGGTAGACCCCGGGGATCTTGTTGAGGAGCTCGAGCGGGTAATCGACGCTCTCGTTCTCAAGTTGGTCGGCGCCGATGACCGTAACCGAAGTCAGCAGGTCGGTGCTGCGCGCCCCGAGGGCGGAGGCGGCCACCTCGACTTTGCCGAGGGTGACAAAAGTGCCGGACTCCTTGGCGGGCGGTGCGGCGGGGGCGGTTTGGGCGCCGGCGGGCAGGGCCGCGCAGGCGCAGACGAACAAAGAAATGGGAAAAGAAAAACGGGAAGACATGGCGGATCTGATTGCGGACGGACGGCACGGCTCCGCTCGGGAGGGTGCCAAGGGCAAGGCCGCGACCGCGCAGGGTCGGGCCGTTGACGTCGGGGCAAATCAGACCGCCGGCGGGCCGCAGCCGGGCGGGAGCAGAAACGCGGGCGCGGACAGCGCCACGGCGCCGGTGGGCGCGAGCGTGGCGAAAGCGATGAGGGCGACCGCGGGCAGCGCGAGGGGCGCGGTGCCGATTTCCGCATGGCCGTGGGCGAAGGCGGAGACGACGCAGTCGTGATCCGGCGCCGTGCTCGGGGCGGAATGCTCGTGGTTGCAGGCGCGGTGGCCGTGGTCGGACGCCGCCGGCGCGTGCAGCGCTTCGTGCAGGTCCGGAGCCGCGGCGAGAATGTTCAGCAACAGGACCAAGCCGATGCCCAGCAGCGCGGTGCAGCGCCGGAGGAGCGAACGGGGTTGGTCGAGACGGAGGAACATCGGCAACGTCCGCGGCATTCGGTCGAAGTTCGCCGTTTCGTCAAGCGTCCGCGGCGAATTCCCGCGGATCCGGCATTGCCGCGCGGACCGGTTGCGGGCGCAATCGGCGGCACCGGGCGGCCGACGCCGTCGCGGCCTTGCCCCGTTTTTCCAACCCCCGCCCCTTGCTGCCGCCATGATCCGATCCCCGCTCCGTCATCTCTTGGTGTCGTTGGTCTTGCTGCTGTCGGTCCTGCGGGCGGCCGACGCTCCGGCCGGGGCCGCGGCGCGGCCGAAGATTCTGGGCATCGCGCATGCGGCGTTCCGCGTTTCGGATGTCGTGCGGGCGCAGGAATTCTATGCGGGCTTTCTCGGCTACGCGCCGCTGCCGGGGCCCGCGGGGGCGCCGGCGGTTTCGCAGTGGGTGAAGTTCAACGATCGCCAGGCGGTCGAGCTGTGGCCGGGCGAACTCGGGGCGGAGCGGGACCGGCTGCACCATGTGGCGTTCGAAGTCGATGATGCGGACGCGATGCTCGCGTACCTGCGCAGCCGCGGCACGGCGGGGTTGCCGCCGACGGCGACGGCGCCGCGGAGCCGCACGGGCGACAAGGCCTTCAGCATCCGCGATCCGAACGGGCACGAGATCGAATTCGTGCAGTACCTGCCGGACGGCGTGATGCGGCGGCACCAAGGAAAGCTGTTGCCGGACACGCGCATTGCGCCGCGGCTGAGCCACGTGGGCGTGATGGTGGGAGAGTTTGCGGCGTCGATGCGCTTCTACGGCGAACTGCTCGGCTTCCGGGAAACGTGGCGGGGCAGTTCCGGCGGCAAGGTCCTCAGCTGGGTCAACCTGCAGGTGCCGGATGGCGCGGACTACCTCGAGTTCATGCTCTACGATCGCTATCCGACCGCGGAACGGTTGCGGACGATGCACCATCTTTGCCTCGAGGTGCCCGATGTGGTGCGCGCGGGTGCGACCTTGGAAGCAAGGGAACGGCCGCCGGGCAGCAAGGCGCCGTCGGCGATGCGTCCCGGCATCAACGGCAAGCGCCAGATCAACTACTACGACCCCGACGGCACGCGGGTGGAGATCATGGAGCCGGGCACGCACGACGGCCAGCCGCGGCCGCCGTCGCCGGCGCCCGTGCCGGTCGCGGAGCCGAAGCCGTAGATCCGCGGGACGTGCAGGCGGACGGCGGGCGGATTGGCACTGGACGCGGACGCGGGGGATCGTTCGGCTCCAAGGCCAACTTCGAATACCCCCGATGCAATTCCGTCCGCGTTTCCGTTCGCTGCCCTGGTTTTTCCGTTGGTTCGCTCTGGCCGTAATCGGCTGCGCGACCCTGCCGCTCCCGGCGGCTGAAGCCGGACGGAGCGTGTCCGGGCGCGTGAAGAGCGCGGCCGACGGTTCCTTTTTGCGCAACGCCCGCGTCGTCGTCGAGGGCACGGCGATCGACGTACTCACGAACGAAACCGGCGAATTCCAATTGGCGGATCTGCCGTCCGGCGCGACGACGCTGCGCGTGAGCTACACGGGATTGGTGCCGGTGTCGGTCGCGTTGCCCGCCGCCGGCGCGGCGCCTTTGGAAATCGCGCTGGCGGGCTTCGGCGACAAATCGACCGCGGCGGGCGAGGTGCTGAAGCTCGACGCTTTCCGCGTCACCACCAGCCGCGAGATGAGCGCGGCGGACATGGCGATCAACGAGAAGCGGATCGCGCGCAACATCAAGGACGTCGTCGCGACCGACGCCTTCGGCAATATGTCGCGCGACAACCTCGGCGATTTCCTGCAGTACCTCCCGGGCGTGGAAGTCGAGGGCGACGGCACCGCGCCGCTGACCGTCGGCCTGCGCGGCATGCCGGCCGAATATACAAACATCGAAATGGACGGCGCGGGCCTGAGCGTGCCGCAGACCGGCGGCTCGACGCGCGTCACGGCGCTGCGCGGGCTGACGATGTCGAACGTCGACCGCATCGAGATCACGAAGGGCCCGACGCCCGACACCGGCGCGGACAGCATCGGCGGCCGGATCAACATGATCCCGCGTTCCTCGTTCGAACGCAGCCGGCCGGAGCTGCGCTACCGCACGTTCGTCCTGATGAATTCCGAGTTTCTCAATTTCCGGCGCACGCCGGGCGGCCGCGAGGGCGGCGACGGGAAAGCGCTGAAGTGGTTTCCCGATTTCGAAGTGACGTACGTGAATCCGGTGAATGCGCGCTTCGGCTACGCGCTCAACGCCTCGCGCAACGACTACTTCTACACCGCGCGGGTGGCGCAGAAAACGTTCAGCACGGCGAATACGTCGGCGACGGAGCCGTACCTGACGACGTTCACGGGCCAGGTCGCGCATTCGTTTTCCCGGCGCAGCGCGCTCGGCGCGAAATTCGATTTCCGCGTCGGCCCGCGCGACACGCTCTCGGTCGCCTACAACTTCAACCGCTACTGGGTCGATTTCGGCAACCGGCAGATGACCTACGGAACCGGCACGCTGCTGGCGGCGCCGGCGACGGGGCGGAACGCGGCGTCGGGCGACTTCGGGCCGACGTTCACGCAGGGCCGCGCGGGGCAGGGCTCGGTCACGCAGCTGGTGACGCAGAACGCCTACCAGACGACGCAGACGCACCAGGGCCAGGTGACCTACCGCCACCGCGGGCCGCTTTGGGAATTCGACGGCACGTTGGCGAAGAGCAAAACGAAGCTGACCTACCGCCTCGATTCCTACGGCCAGCTCGGGCAGGCCCGGCTCGGGCTCACCGGGGTGACGGTGCGGTTCGACGACATCGACCCCGAGGGCGGCCCGGACCGCATCACCGTGACCAACGCCGCCGGCGCGGTGATCGACACCAACCGCCTGGAAAATCTGGGCGCGTACACGACGCCCGTGGTCGCGATGCGCGACATCAAAAACAATTTCAACAACGCCAAGTTCGACGCGACGCGGAAATTCCGGCCCGAGTCGTTCACCTGGTCCTTCAAGACCGGCGCCGCCTACCGGGCCGCGGCGAAGGATCGCGCGCAGCCGCAGAACACGCGCACCTATGCGGGCCCCGCCTTCAACGCGTTGCCGGCGGGAATCCTGACCGACCAGGATTTCAACCTCGAGGGCCCGGGCGGCCGGTTCAAGACGCAGCAATGGCTGAGCCCCGGCCGGGCCTACGATCTCTACCAGGCGAATCCCTCGTACTACACGACCAACGCCGCCGCGGACTACATCGCTTGGGCCACGAGCCTCGAGGAATCGTCGGAGGCGGTGTCGGCGGGTTACGCGATGGCGGATGCATCTTTCTGGCGCAACCGCGTGCGGTTGGCCGGCGGCTTCCGCTACGAGCACACGCACGTGATTGCGCGCGGCACGCTGACCAACCTGCAACTGCAGTTCCGGCGCGACGCGCAGGGCCGCATCCTCGACGGCAATCCCGCGCTGCCCGGTGTGCAGACCGTGCCGATCGCGACCGATCCGCTCGAGGTGGCGAAACTCACGCGCTTGCCCCTGGCCAACGTCGTCGACACGACCTACGGCGACGTTTACCCCAGTATCAACGGCACGGTTACGCTGCGCGAAAACCTGCTCCTGCGGCTCGGCTACGCGCACACGATCGGCCGGCCGACGCTCGCGCAATTGATCCCGACGACCAGCGTTACCGAAGTGCTGGCCCCCGGGGAAAACGCCACCGGCTCGGGCCTGGGGACCATCTCGACGAGCAACCCCGGACTGAAGCCGTGGAGCGGGCGCAACCACGACGTCGCCGTCGAATACTACACTCCCACGGGCGGGCTGTTTTCCGTCGGGGCGTACCGCCGCGATGTCACCGATTTCATTTCCACGATCAGCACGATCGCGACGCGCGAGATGCTCGAGGAGCTCGGCCTGCCCGACGACTACGAAGGCTACCTCCTGCAGCAACCGGAGAACACGGCGGGCGAAGTGCGGCAGACGGGTCTCGAGCTCTCGGGTCGCCAGCGCCTGCGGCCGTGGCTGTCTGTCTTTGCCAACTACACCCGCAGCCGCACCAAAGGCCTGCGCGCGGGCGATTTTGCGAACGCGCAGACGCGCCGTTTCAACACGGGCGTGCAGTTCGCGTTCAAGGCGTTCTCGGTCAGCGCGAATTACAATTGGACCGGCCAGCGCCGCGGAGCCGTGTCGGGCATCGCGCCCGGCGCGTTCGTCTACACGCGGCCGCGGAAACTCGTTTCCCTCAGCGTGGACTACCTCGTGCGCCGCAACCTGACGGTTTACTTCACGCTGAACAACCTGCTGCAGGACCCGTTGACCAACGAGACCTACGGGCCCGCCACGCCGGCTTACGCGCGCCTGACGAACGATCGCCGCGACGGGATGCAGGTGCAGTTCGGGCTCAAGGGTTCGTTCTGAACCGGAATCATGCTGTTGAGAGATGAAAGGTGCGGGTTGAGAGATCGATCCGCCGAGCCGCGGAAAAGGTCGCCGCAGCCAGCAGCCTGACGAACCGAACGGTTTGGCCATCAACTCTCAGCCAAGCTCGCTCAACGGCATGAGTTCGGCTGAGCAGGGATTGTTGCGCATGGGTGGACCCCCTGGAAAACGCCGGCGGATGACCGCGCGGCTCCCGTGGTAGGGGCGCGCCTGGTGCGCGCCCGCGGCTCCGGCAAACCGATGGTTGCCGGTGGGACCTTAGCCCAGCGCGAGCGGGCCGCCGTCGCAGAGGGACGGTTTGCCGAAGGTCGGCAGGCGGTGGCCGACGCCGTGGGCGAGGGCGAGGTGCAGGCGGTTGTGCGCGACCTTGTCGAATTTCAACGCGCGGCCCATGTCGAAACCCATGCCGCCGCCGATGAGGACGAAGGGAATGTTGTCGAGGGTGTGGCTGTTGCCTTTGCCGAGTTCGTTGGTCCAGACGATCATCGTGTGGTCGAGCATCGAGCCGGTGGCGCCGGGCTCGGGCGTGGCGGCGAGGCGTTCGGCGAGGTAGCGCACTTCGCCGGCGAACCACGTGTTGATTTTGATCAGCTTGCTTTGGGCGGATTCGTCGGTGTCCGGCTCGTGCGAGAGCCCGTGGTGGCCGTCGGTGATGTCGAGCCAGTTCATCCGCGCGCCGCCGACGGACTTCGTGTACTGCAACGTGGCGACGCGGGCCATGTCGTTGACGAACGAATTCACCAGCAGGTCGATCTGCATGCGGCTCAGGCGCGGCACGTTGTCGTTCTGGTCGGCGACGCCGGGTTCGAGTTCCGGCGGCCGGGCGCGGAGGGCGGATTCGTTTTCCGCGATCTCGCGTTCGAGCTGGCGCACCAACGTCTCGTGCGCCTCGAGCATGCGGCGGTCCTCGCTGCCGATGATCGTGCGGACTTTGGCGAGCTCGGTCTTGAGCGGATCGAGCACGCTGCGGAGGCTCTCGCGGTCGCGCAGCTGGCCGTAGAGCTTGCCGTGCATCTGGTACGGATCGGAGATCGGCGCGACGGGTTGGCCGGAGCCGGCGTACGACATGCGCGTCCAGGGATCGGCGCGGTCCTGCACGCCGACGCCGAACTCCAGGGAGCCGAAACGCGTGCGCGTTTCCGGGCGGCTCTGGAAAAAGTTTTTGATTTCCTGGTCGATCGAGATGCCGCTGGCCCAACCCGCGGGGATCGATTTGCCGCCGCCCTGGATGTTGCCCGGAAGCAATTCGATGCCGGTCAGCAGGCAGCTCATGCCGCGCATGTGGCCGTCGCCGTCGCCGCGCACTTTGTTGGAGACACCTTGGAGCGTGAGCATCCGGTCCTTGAACGGCGCGAGCGGCGCGAGGATTTCCTTCAGCGCAAAGTCGCGGCCGGCGGCGTCGGGCCAGAACGCGGTCGGGATCGTGCCGTTGGGCGAAAAGACGACGACGAGGCGCTGGCGGGGCCGCGCGGGCGCCGCGAGCGCGAGGCTCGGCAGGCCGACGATGAAGGGGAGGACGGCGGCGGAGAGGCCGGCTTGGCGGAGAAATTCGCGGCGGCGGAGCGGGGTCATGGGGCGGGGCGGGGGACGTGGGCGGCGAGGACCGGAGGCGGGGTTTCGCCGTGGCGGGCGGCCAGGACGGCGATTTCGGCGACGAGCTTCCGGATGTGGAAGCCGGAGGCGACAAAAGATTCGCGCAGCCGGCCGAGCGTGCCCGGGCCGTAGGCGCGCGGCGGCTGTTTCGCGAGGTATTGAAAGAGCTGTTCGATGAACGCTTCCTGGGCGCGGGCGTTGCCGAGGGCGAAGTCGGCGACGTCGCGCGCGCCGGCGAGGCGGACGGTGCGGTTGTCGTCGTCGTGGTAGTCGCTGGCGGCGTCGATCGGCCGGCCTTGGTCGGCGGTGCGGAATCGGCCGACGGCGTCGTACCATTCAAGACTGAACCCGAGGGGATTGATGACGGAGTGGCAGCCCATGCAGTTTTCCGCGCGGGTCAGCCGGACGACCTTTTCGCGCATCGTCATGCCCGGCGCGAACGTCGTCTCGTCGAACGTCTGTGCGACGGTGGGCGGCTTCAGGGCGCGGCCGACGATGCTGCGGGTGAGAAATACGCCGCGGTGGATCGGCGAACTGGCGGCCTTGTAGGAAAGTGCCGCGAGCAAATACGGATGCGTGAGCACGCCGGAGCGTTGGCCGGGCGGAGCGGCGACGCGGACGAAACCGTCGCTTTCGGGCGCGGGCAAATCGTAGAAACGGGCGAGCCGCGCGTTGGCGAAAAGGAATTCCGATCGGAGCAATTCGCGGAAGTCGGAGCGCTCGCCCCAGACGACGTCGTCGACGAAGAGCCCAAGCGAGGTCCGCAAATCGTCGATGAGCTCCGGATTGAAACCGGGGAACTGCTGCGGGTCTTTGCCGAGGTCCTCGAGGTAGCGCAGCTGCAGCCAGCCGGCGAAGAATTCCCGCAGTTTGGCGCGGGTCCGCGGATCCAAGACCATGCGGTCGGCCTGCGCGCGCAGCTCCGCGGGATCGGCCAGCCGGCCTTCGGCCGCGGCGCGCGCGAGGGCGGCGTCGGGAGCCGAATCCCACAGGGCGAAGGCGAGCCGTTGCGCGGTACGGTGCCCGACGGCGCCGCCGGGCAAGTCGACGTAGAGGAATTGAGGGGACTTGAGGGCGAGGAGGACGACGCGGCGCAGGCCGGTTTCGGCGTCGGGCGCGCCGGCGAGCGGCCCGGCGACGAAGCGGGCCTTTTCGTCTTCCGCCAAGGGACGGCGGAAGGCGGCGGCGACGAATTTTTCCGCGAAGGCGGCGAGTTTGGCCGCGCGGGCCGGGTCGCCCGGGCGGGTGCCGGCGAAACGGTCGAGCCGGCGCACGACGTGGTTGGCGACTTCGAAGGCGGCGCCGGTGACGGCTTCGTCCCAGGCTTTGGATACGGAGAGGCTGCGTTCGTAGCCCTGGCTGCTGTCGTCGGCGGGAAACTTGGTCGCGAGCACAAACGTCGGCGCGGCGCGGCCCGGGGCGAGCAGCCGCGCGGGCACCGTCGTCTCGCTGCCGTGGGGCGGCTTCCAGCGTAGGGCGAGCGCGGGCACGGGCGAGGCGCCGGCCTTTTCGGGCAGGGCCCAGTAATCGATCGCGAGGGGATAGGCGCGGCCGCCGAGCAGGCGCACGGTGACGCGTTGGTCGGGGTTTTGGGGATTCGAGACGTTGACGTCGAGGGTGGCTTCGGCCGCCCCGCCGGCCGGATCGGCATTGATCCAGACGCGCACGCTGTTCGGCGTGCGGATGACGAATTCGTAGTCGCCGGTCTCTTCGGCGAAGACGGTGCCGCGCCATTGGCCCGAGAACTCATCGGTCGCGCCGAAACGCGCGCGGGCCGCGCTGCCCGGGGCAAAGACGAAATCGATGCCGGCTGCGTCGAAGCCGCGTTGCGCGACTTTGGCGGCGTCGAAGCGGCCGCGCAGCGCGTTGCCGTAGGCGGTGAAACGGAGGCCGACCTCGGCCGGATCCGGAGTTTCCGCGGCGGGCGGGGGCGCAGGCGGCGGGGTGAAACGCGCGACGAGATCGGCGACGGTGACGGCGAACTGGCGGTTCGTCAGGTGCGCGAGTTGGATGCGCGCCGGATTGAGACGCTCCTGCGCAGCGGGGGAATAGAAGGCGTGGTAGATGTAGGCGGAGACGGCGTCGGCGTCGCGCCGGGAGAGCGTTTCCGGCGCGTCTTCGGGCATGTTCTTCGCGACGTAGTGCGCGAGCTTGGGCAGGGCCCAGTCGCCGACGAGGGCCTCGCGGTACTTGCCCGCGACGCCTTCGCCGGCGGGCCCGTGGCAATCCGCGCATTGCCGGCGGTAAATCTGTTCGCCCGCAGCAACGGAGGCGGCCGGCGTGACCGAGCACGACAGGGCCGACAGAAGGATCGCGGCGGCGAGGCCGGCGAGCAGCAGAAGGGGTAGGCGGGGCGAAGCAGCCACGGGAAGCGCGTCTAGCTCAACCGCAACGCCCGCCGGCGCGGAAGCGAAATCGCTTCGGCCGGATGCCGGATGCGCAGGAGGGCGAACGCGAATCAGGCCGGCGGCGGACTGCCGGCGGCGGCCGATTTCGCGGCCGCGGCGCGGAGCTTGTCTTTCTTGTTCGGTCGTCGGCCCTTGATGCCGCCGCCGGGAGTGGCGGGCGTGGCGGCGGGGGAGGTTTCGAGGTGTTCGGGTTCGAAGCCGGCGAGTTGCTCCCGCGGGATCGAGAGCCCTTGGCGTTTTTCGATCAGGCGGAAATGGGCGTGGGTGTCGGCGCTGACGAAGCTGACCGCGATGCCGGCGCGGCCGGCGCGGCCCGTGCGGCCGACGCGGTGCGTGTAGTCGGCGGGCGACCGCGGCAGATCGTAGTTCACGACGGCGGGAAGGCCGGCGACGTCGAGGCCGCGCGCCGCGACATCGGTGGCGACAAGGAGCTGCGTTTTCCCGGCTTTGAAATCGGCGAGGGCGGCGAAGCGCGCGCCCTGACTGAGCTCGCCGTGCAGCGCATCGGCGGCGAGGCCGGCGCGGCGGAGTTTGTCGGCGACGTGCTCGGTGGCGTACTTCGTGGCGACGAAAACGAGGGCCTGGCCCCAGTTTTCCAAGAGGAACAAATTGCGCAGGAGCTGCGTGCGGCGGGGGGCGTCGGTCTCGAAGGCGCGGTGCACGATTTCCGGCGCGGAGGCGGGCGTGGCGGCGACGGCGATGCGCTGCGGGTGGCGCAGGACGCCGCGGGCGAAGGCATCGACTTCGGGCGGAAAGGTCGCGGAGCAGAGCACGCTCTGGCGCGCGGCGGGCAGGAGGGCGCGGATGCGGTTGAGCTCCGCGGCGAAGCCGAGGGCGAGCAGGCGGTCGGCTTCGTCGAGGACGAGCGCCGAAGTGGCGGCGAGGTCGAGCGCGCGTTGGTCGACCAAGTCGAGCAGACGGCCCGGCGTGGCCACGAGAATGTCGGCGCCGGCGGCGAGGGCCTGTTGTTGCGGGTTGATCGAGATGCCGCCGTAGACGACGAGGGTTTTGAGCGCGGGCTGCAGGTAGCGGCCGAGGCGGCGGCAGGTTTCGCCGACTTGGCCGGCGAGTTCGCGGGTGGGGACGAGAATCAGCGCGCGGCAGATCCGGCCGGGTGGCCGCGGGGCGGCGGCGAGGCGTTGCAACAACGGCAAAATGTAGGCGGCGGATTTGCCGGAGCCGGTCGGCGCGGAGAGCCACACATCGCTGCCGGCGAGGAGCGCGGGAATCGCCTGCACCTGGATCTCGGTCGGCGCGGCGAAGCCTTGGTCGGCGGCGGCGCGTTGCAACGGAGGCAAAAGACCAAGAGCGGAAAAAGGCATGAGCGGCCGGCGAGCAGAGCGGTGCGGCGGGTCAAACGCGACGGCAGAATGGAAAACCCGCGAAGGCGCGGGCGGTTGAAAGTTGAAAGGTGAAAGTTGAAGGACCGGAATTCGGACGGAGCGGAGCAGACCGCGGGGCGCGGGCTTCCGATTTTCAATTTTCAAATTTCACCTTGGAACTCATTTCACCGGCAGCGCGAAGGCGACGATCGAACCGCCGGCGGGGCGGCCGGATTTGCCGCCGCCGGCGGAGATGACGACGTACTGGCGGCCGCCGACCGAATAGACGCTGGGGGTGGCGTTGCCGCTGAAGGGCAGCGGCGCGGACCACAGGATCTTGCCAGTGTCCTTGTCGAAGGCGCGGATGGTTTCGTCGGCGCTCGCGGCGATGAAGATGAGGCCGCCGGCGGTGACGACGGGGCCGCCGTAGTTCTCGGTGCCGGTCGGCGGAATGCCTTTCGCCGTGAGCTCGGGGTATTCGCCGAGCGGCACTTTCCATTTCCATTCGCCGGTGTTGAGGTCGACGGCGTTGAGCGTGCCCCAGGGCGGATTGATCGCGGGGTAGCCGGCCTTGTCCTGCCAGCGGCGGAAACCGCCGAAGGTGTACGGCGGCGCGGCGGGTTCGGCGGCCTTCGCTTTGCCCGGAGCTTTGGCTTTCGCCGCGGCCTTGGAGTTGGCCGCGGCTTCATCGGGGCGGCCCGCGGCGGATCCGGGTGATTCGCCGAGCACGTAGGCGAGAATCGCTTCGCGCAGCGATTCCTGGATTTTGTCGAAGGCGGGCATGCGGCCGAGGCCGTTGCGCGTGATCGTCGCGATCTCCTCGGGGGTGCGGCGCGTCTTCACGTCGAGCAACGACGGAAAGCCGGCAAGCGGCGTGCCCTTGCGGTCAAGGCCGTGGCAGGCGGCGCAATGGACGAGGTAGCCGCGTTCGCCGAGGGGGATCGGGGTGCCGTCGAGCCGGCGGGTTTCCACCATCTGCAAGATCCACGGGATTTCGTTCACGTTGACGTAGTAGATGCCGTCGGGATCCGCCGCGCCGCCGCCCCATTCCATACCGCCGTCGAAACCGGGAAACATGATCGTCTCCTTCAGGCTGGGCGCGGGAAACGGGCCGAAGTTCGGCGAGAGCCTGATGCGGTCGGTCGTCAACGCGAAGGCTTCGGGGGAGATGGTGGATACGTCCGCCTCCGTGTAGCGCTGGCGCATGAACGGCGCGGGCTTGGTGGGAAAAGGCTGGGTGGGCCAGGCCTGCTCGCCTTTGAGGTCGGACGCGGGGACGGGCTTTTCCTCGATCGGCCAGAGCGGTTCGCCGGTGACGCGGTCGAAGACGAAGAGGTAGCCGTGCTTCGTGCCCTGGGCGACGGCGTCGATTTTCCGGCCGCGATGCGTGACCGTGAGCAGCACGGGCGCGCAGGGCAGGTCTTTGTCGAGCAGATCGTGGTGGACGATTTGGAAATGCCAGAGCCGCTTGCCGGTGGCGGCGTCGAGGGCGACGAGGGAGTTGGCGAAGAGGTTTTTCCCGATGCGGTCGGCGCCGTAGAAATCGGGTTCGGCGGTCTTGGTCGCGACGTAGACGATGCCGCGCTTTTCGTCGAGGGCCTGGCCGGGCCACGGCATCACACCGGTGGCGGTTTTGTAGGCTTCGGGCGGCCAGGTGTCGTGGCCGAATTCGCCCGGGCGCGGGATGAGATGGAAGATCCAGCGCCGCTCGCCGGTGCGGACGTCGTAGGCGCGGACGGCGCCGGGGCCGCCGAAACCGCCGATGATCAGCAGGTCTTTGTAGATGACGCCCGGGGTGTTGAGGCCGACGCGCGGAATGTTTTCGGTGTCGAGACCGGCGCCGAGGTTGAGCGCGCCGTTTTCGCCGAAGCCCGGGATCACTTGGCCGGTGCGCGGATCGAGGGCGAAGAGGAAATTGCCGACGGCCGTGAACAGACGGCGATCGGAGCCGTCCTCGTCTTGCCAATACACAAGGCCGCGCTGGCGGCGGCCGCCGGCGCCGGCGGGGGTAGAGGCGGGGTCCCAGACCCAGCGTTCGCGGCCGGTGGCGGCGTCGAGGGCGACGATGCGCCGGCTGGGCGTGGGGGAGTAGAGGACGCCGTCGACGACGAGATTGTTGGCCTGATACTCGCCCTTTTCGCCGGTGTCGTAGGTCCAGGCGACGGCGAGTTTCGCGACGTTGGTCCGGTCGATCTGGCGGAGCGGAGAATAGAGATTGCGCTGCGGTCCGCCGAGGTAGGTGCGCCAGTCGGTGTCGGCGGCGGGCAGGGCGGATGCGAATGCGAGCAGGGCGGGAACGGCGGCGCGGCGAAGCAGGCTCATGGGGCGGGGACCGCAGTGGAGCCGAGGGCCGCAGGGCCCGCGAGAAAAACGTGCGGTGGCGCGGCCGGCGCCGGCCTGATCCCGCTCAGGGCCGGACGGGGATCGTGAAGCGGTCGAACTCCGCGCCGTCGGGATCGACGGCGGCGAACTCGGCGCGATCGAGGTGGAGGGTCACGACGAAGACGTGGTTCTTTTTCTCCGTGCGCGCGAGGTAGGGGGCTTTGTCCGCGGGTTGGGGATCGCGGACGGTGACGGACCAGGCGCCGTCGCCGAGATAGCGCGTGCCCGCGGGATCGGGTTTCCCGGCGCGGAGCGGGTGCGTGACTTTATAGAGGTGGTCGTGGTTCTCGAAGGCGAAGCGGATGCCGGCGGCGTCGAAGAGCGGCGTCCAGTTGGCGCGGATCGCGACGGACACGGCGCCGGCGAAGGAACGATGCGAGGGGTAGGCGGGCACGTGGTAGACCGGGACGATCCACGGCACGCGGGCGCGGGCGGCGAGGGTGGCGCGAAGCCAGTCGGTCTGCGGTCCGGGCACGGGATTGGTGTGGAACGAGTCGAGGGCGACGACGCTGAGGTAGTCGCCGAAATCGAGGACGTTGTAGCCGGGGAGGCCGGGAAACGCGAAAAGGCTGTAGAACATGGCGGCGCGGCCGGGCGAGACGCCGCGGTCGGGGGCGCCGCCGCGGATATCGAAGGCGTCGCCGCTGACCTCGTGGTTGCCGATGGCGGGCACGAGGGGGATCAGGCGGCCGTCGGGCGCGACCATGGTCTCGCCCCAGAGCCGCAGGAAATCGAACCACTTGGCGGCGGCTTTGGGCTCGTTGTTGACGTAGGCGATGTCGCCGCCGAGCAGCGCGAATTCGGGGGCGCGCGCGGCGGCGGCGCGGTTCATCTGGGCGAAACGGTATTCGTTGACGACGCCGTTGGCCGTGGTCTGGCCGACGTTGGCGTCGCCGCCGGAGACGAAGCGCACCGGCCGCGAGAGGGCGGCGGGGAGCGTCTGGAAACGGAATTCGCGGCCGTCGGTGACGACCCGCATGACGCCCTTCTCGCCGGTGCGCAGCGTGCCGAGGCGGAAGAGATACGCGGTGTCGGGTGCGAGCCCGGTGAGCTCGACGGTGTGCACGATGCGCGCCGTGTAAGGCATGGGTTGGGCGCGGCCGTCGGCGCGGAGCCACGGGCCGTTGCCGGCGGCGGGGCGGTATTCGAGGACGGTGTCGCGGTAGCCCTCGGACCAGATCGTGTGCCAGTGGACGGTCATGGTGCGCGCGGGATCGCGCTGCCAGGTGAGGTAGACGGCGGCGGCGGGGCCGGGCGGCGGCAGCGGCGCCGGGGTGGCGGTCGCGGCGGCCGGCGCCGATTCGGCGGCGCGGAGGAAACCGGCGGCGAGACAGGCGACGATGAAGACGAGACGGAAGGGGCGGGGCGACATGGGCGGAAAGGGAAGGGCGGCGGCTGCGGCGGCAAGCCCGGCCGGGCGAATTGCTCGCCTCCGATCAGGGCCGTGCAGTCGGGCCGGCCATCGGATACTCGAGCTCGA
This sequence comes from Opitutaceae bacterium, assembly GCA_027482185.1. GTDB lineage: Bacteria > Verrucomicrobiota > Verrucomicrobiia > Opitutales > Opitutaceae > ER46. Next base: position 712,622 of record JAIXWF010000013.1, read on the forward strand.
AGTTGTGCCGCGCGGGATCGGCGACATGGGTCGAACGGGTGACGATTTCCTCCTTGGTCGTGTCGAAGGTGATGACGCGGACGCGGTTCTCCGCCGGGATGAAGCGGTAGAGCCGCAGAGGTCCGGAGGACGTGTAGTCGGACAGCAGGGCGCGCACCGTATGGCCGACGGAGCCCTGGCCGACGAGGGTGAGGGCGGAGATGCGGCTTTGGTCGCCGGAGAACACGAAGTGGACGTTGGGGTGCCGCGAGTAGAGTTTCTCCCACATTTGCTGCGGGCTGTTGCCGCGCTTGCCGTGGACCTTGACCCATTGCATGCGGCCGGTCGGGTCGTGCTTGAAGCCTTCCTCCGTCTGCGGCCGGGCGAGCACGCCGAGATCCATGTGCGTGCTGATGAGCGCGCGGCGGGAGGAGTGGCGGACAAGAAGGTCGCCGGCCCAGGCGAGAACGTCGTCGGGGGCGTTGCACTCGAGGGCGAGGTGGATGAAGTCGAGGCCGCCGGCGGAGAAGAGCTGGAAGCTGTTCACGTTGCCGGCGGACACGCGCTGGTCGGGCCGGTCGTGGCGGTAGGCGCCGCCGTACCACGGAAAATCGGCGAAACGCTCCGGCGGGAAGAAGCGCTGGAAAAGAGAGGCGTCGCCCTGCGACGTCATGTCGTGGTTGCCGACGACGAGCGCGTAGGGCACGACGCCGTGCAGGCGGTCGAGGCATTCGCGGGCGAGGGTCCACTGCTCCGCGTTGTTGATGTCGACGATGTCGCCGACATGGGAAACGAAGACGATGTTCTGGCGGCGGACGTTGTCCGCGAGCCAGCGCGTGTGGCGCTGGAACACGGCGTTCGTGAGCGGCTCCGTGCTCTGCGGCTCGGCCTTGGTGCGGGCGCCGCGGTAGCCCTGGGTGTCGGGGATGACGGCGACGGTGAATGCGCCCGGCGGGGCCGGGTCGAGCGGCGCCGCGGCGGCGCCGGCGAGCCAAATCAGGAAAATGGATACGGCGAGGCGGGCGGTCCGGGGGAGGCGGCGGGGAGAGGACATCAGAAATCGCGGGCGACGGAGACGCTGAGGGAGCCGTCGAAATAGCGCACCGACCGCGGATTGCCCCGATCGCCCTGCCAGGTGATGCGCGGATCGTTGCCGAGATTCTTCGCGCTCAGCTGCCAGGAGAAGCGTCCGCCCTTCGGTTTCCAGCGCGCGAGGAGGTCGACGGTCTTCCGCGTCTGTTCGTACACGTCGAGGCTGGGCCGGGCGCCGATGGTGGAAAGGAACGTGTCGCGGTAGTTGCAGAAGAGCCGGAGATCGAGGCCGCCGAGGGCGAAGCCGAGATTGAAGTTGCCGTTGCGCGGGGCCGTGCCGGTGAAGGTCAGGCCGGAGCCCGGCCGGTCCGGGTAGTCGCCGCGGGAGGAGATCCACGTGAAATTGCTGCCGAGGGTGAGCGCGCCGAGAGGGCCGGGCAGGAACGCCAGCCGCTGCTGCCATTCGAGCTCGAGGCCCTCCACCTGGCCGCCGCGGCCGAGGGAGCGGTTGTTCAGCGCGTAGCCGTCGTACACGCCGCCGACGACGGTGGCGGAATTGTCGTAGAAGAAGCCGTCGATGTCCTTCCGGAACGCGCCGACGGAAAGCACGCCGATGGGCCGGAGGTAGTATTCGAGGCTGACGTCCCAGTTCACGGAGTCCGTCACGCCGAGGGCCGGATTGCCCTCGGTGATGGTGCGGGCGGAGTCGTTTACGGTGGAGGCCGGCAAAAGGTCGGCGCCCGCCGGGCGCGCGAGCGTGCGGTAAACGGCGGCGCGGGCGATGAGGCGGGGGGCGAGCGCGAGGTTGAAGTGGATCCCGGGCAGGACCTGGGAGTCGCGGAGCGTCGTGGTGGGACGTTGGATACCGGTGATGGCGGTCGTGCTCTGGTTCACGCGGTAGGCTTTCCCGGTGTAGTCGGTGTGCTCGAGCCGCGCGCCGGCAAGCACGCCGAGCCGGCCGAAGGTGAACGAACCGAGGGCGTACGCGGCGCAGATTTGTTCCGCGAGACTCTGGGTCCGCTGCAGGATCAGCAGGTCGGAGGCCAGGGCCTGGCGGGTGAATTCGCCGGGCCGGCCGTAGAAGGCGCCGAGGAAGGCGTCGAGGTTGACGTTGACGGACGGCACCAGGAGGCGGCCGCGCGGAGCCTCGTCGAGGAACCGGGAATTCGCGTACGGCTCGAGGAAGGCGGCGGCGCGCTGCGGGCCGGTGTAGTTCCAATTGCCCAGAGTGCCGCCGGCCATCGACCACCAGCGCGCGCTGTAGCTCAGGCCGGTCTTGAGGTAAGATTTGCGAAACAGCTGCGGGAGTTCGCGGCGGGCGTTGAGCTGGAACGTCGCGCCGTCGTCGCTCGTCGGCGACTGCGTCCGCTGGACGACGTTGTGCTCGTAGATCGCGGGGTTGTTGAAATCGACCCCGGCGGGGCCGGCGAAGGCCGGGAAATCGCGGACGCTCCGGTCGTAGGAGAAAGCAAGGGCGGCGCTGCGCACCGCCGGATAGAAGGTCTCGTCGTAGTGGTTCGTCGCCCGCAGGTAGGTGAGCCGGTAGTCGACGTCCCAGAGGTCGAAGTCGTGCCGCGCGCCGAGGCCGACCTGGCGCGTGACGCTGACCGGCGTGCGGTAGCGGCGGTCGAGGCCGAGCCGTGCGCCGGCGAGGGTGCCGCGGTCGGCCGAGACAAAGGTGCGCGTGCCGCCGGAGACGATGACGCGGCGGTCCTCGAGGGAGCGCGAGTCGTTGGAGTAGAGCGAAGAGAACGACAGCACGGTCGCGGGCGAGAGGCGGTACTCGACGCTGCCGCTCAGCTTCAGTTTCCAGCTGTCGTCCTCGACGCGGTCCAGCAAGGTGAGATTGCTGATCGTGAAGCGGTCGGCGGCGTCGACGCCGTAGCTCAGCGTGGCCTCGTGGTAGCCGCGGTCGGTGCGGTAGTGGTTGACGGAAACAAAGACCCCGAGCCGGCCGTCGAGGAAGGTGCGGCCGTAGTCGACGTTGCCCTGGGTGTCCCAGTTGCGCTGCTGCTCGTTGTAGGTGCCGCCGAGGGTGACGCGGAAGAGCGGGCCCGACAGATCGAAGGCCCGGCGCGAGACGAGATTGATGGCGCCGCCGATGGCGTCGCCGGGCAGGTCGGGCGTGACCGACTTGAAAAGTTCGACGCGCTGGAGCGACTCGGCGGGAAAGGCGGAGACGGCGTCGGCGCGGTCGGCGTTGGTGTTGCCGGCGCGGACGCCATCGAAGGTGAGGGAATTGTACTGCGACTGGACGCCGCGGAGGACGGCGCGGGCGGGCTGGTGCGTCGAGTATTCGAGGTAGACGCCGGGCAGGGTCTGGAGGGCTTCGCCGACCTCGCCGGCTCGCGCGACGGCGAGTGCGTCCTGGGAGACGATCTTGCGGATGCTGTCGCTGAAGCGCTGGAGGTTGAGGGCCTGGGCCTGGCCTTCGGCCTGGGCGGAGACGGTGACGGCATCGAGCTTGATGGCGGGCGACTCGAGCCGGACGTCGAGCACGACGTCCGCGCCGGCGGCGAGATTCACGGTGCGGCTGTGTTCCTCGTAGCCCGCGGAGGTCACCACGAGCCGGTGCGTTCCCGGCGGCAGGCCGCCGATCTGGAAGGTGCCGTCGGCCTGCGTGAGCGTATCGCGGTTGACGCCGGCGACAGAGACGGCGGCGCTTTCGACCAGATGCCCGGTGACGGCGCTGCGCACGGTGCCGCGTATGGCGGCAGTGGCGGCGGCGGCGGAGCCGGGCGCGGCCGCCAAGACGAAGGCCCAGAGGAGACGCAGGACCGGGGAGGGCAGGGAACGCATGCGGGGTTTAAGTCACCTCGGGCGGGGCGGCATCAAGCGGCGGGAGTGCCATTGCGGTAACGATACGGTGTCGGCCCGGTCACGGCGCCGGCGGCGGGGAAATCAGAGCTCGTAGCCGACGGTGAAGATGAAACTCCGCGGCACCGTGTAGTAGTACTGTTCGAAGGCGTAGGTGCGGGCGGCGGTGGGCTGCCAGCCGACGCCGAGGTCGCGGCCGAAGACGTTCTTCACGTTGAACTGGAAAGTCGTGCGCCGGCCGAAGAGCTGCGTGCGGTAGCCCAGCTTGAAATCGCCGTCGAGCGAGGCCTTGCCGTAGCGGGCGACGGGACTGACGAGCGTGGTGGTGCTGTCGACGGTGGCGTTGAGAGCGTCGCGGAAAATCTCGCTGCGCCAATTCAGGCCGGCGACGACGTCGAAACCCTTGAGCCAACCGCCTTCGAAGCGGTACTTCGCGAGGAAGACTGCGCGATGGTAGTAGTTGTTCGGCAGCGGCCGGCCGGTCCAGGTCGCGGGCGAGGTGTTGAGATCGCGGGAAACGTGGCCGTCGAGGTAGGTGTAGCCGGCGAGCAGCTGGAATTCGCGGATCGGGCTCCAGATCAATTCGGCCTCGAAGCCGTCGCTGGTGGCCTCGCCGACGGCGACATTGGCGCCGCGCTGCTGGCCGGGGGTGTTGGGATTGTAGCGCGGATCGTTCGGGCCGGAGAGCGGCTGCGGCTGGCCGTTGGCGTCGAGGTAGAACGAGTTGGAATTGGGGGCGTTGGGATCGGAGATGAGACGGTTGGACTCGACGGTGCGGAAGAGCGCGACGTTGGCGCTGAGGCGGCCGCCCCAGGGATCGAGCTTGGCGCCGAACTCGCGGCCGCGGCCCTGCTCGGGGGCGAGAGGATTGCCGAAGCCGTCGCGGGCGCTGGTGTTCGGATTGAAGGATTTCGAGGCCTGCGCGTAGAGGCTGACCCACGGCAGGGGCCGGACGACGGCGCCGGCGATGGGGCTGTTCTGGCGCGTGGAATTCACGAAGCCGGTGTTGGTGCGGCCCGTGGCGTCGAACTGCTGGCGCGACTGCGTGAAGAGCGAGCGGACGACGCCGGCGTTGAGCAGCAGGCGGCGGGAAAACGCGTCCGCGGACCACGCCGCAAAGCCGAGGCGGAAATCGTTGTCCTCGGCTTCGTTTTGGCTCGGGTCGCGGCGGAGCTCGCCGACCGGGAAATTCGCCGGCAGGCCGGTGAAGGCCGCGGGCGAAAGCGCGTAGTAGTGGTTGAGCCGTGTGGTCGTGCCGGCGCGGAATTCGCGGATCCGCCAGGCCTCGAAGTTCTCCTCGAGCTGGCTGACGCCGACGACGAGTTTCTGTTCCGAGGCGCCGACGACGGGCAGCTCGAGCGTGCGGCGCCAGATGGCGGTGAGGTTGACGTTGTCGAGTTCGTTGTAGCCGTCGCGGTACTCGTACTGTTTGCGCACGCGGGGCAGGGCGACGGGGGTGTTGGCGGCGGCCGCGTCGGCGACGGTGCCGGTGAACTGAGCCGTCGGGGCGAAGACCTCGCGCAGGTTGTTGCGCCGGCTGCGGCTGACCTGGAGATTGGCGGAGAGGGAATCGCCGAAGCGCTGCGTGACGCTGGCGATGAGCGTGCGGTAGGGCACGCGGGTCGTGCTGCCGTAGCCGCGGAACGTGAAGTCCGGCGTGAGCCCGGGCGCGAGCTGCGGGTTGAGGGCGGCGACGGGATCGGCGGTGCCGGATGGAGAGACGAAGAACGGCACGGAGCTGCCGCGGAAGCCGGCGACGGGCCGCGTAAAGTAGTCGGTGCTGTTGGCCGGGAAACTGCGGTCGGTGTACTCGTACTGCACGATCACCTCGGTGCCGGCGAAGGGCTTCCAGGCGACGGAGGGTGCGACGGAAAGCTCGGTGCCCTTGGAAAAACGGAACCACGTCGCGAGGTCGTTGTAGGAGGCGCCGAGGCGGAGGGCGAGTTTGCCGCCGAGCAGGCCGCCGTAGTTGGCATCGAGCGTGGAGCGCGTGGTGCCGTACGACCCGTAGGAGAAAGAGCCGCGGGCGGCGGTTTTGCCGTACTGCGGCGTGCGCGTGATGTAGTTCACGATGCCGCCGGGCTTGGTGATGCCGTAGAGGACGGCGGCGGGACCTTTCACGACCTCGATGCGCTGCACGGTCACGGAGGAAGGTTCGCTGTAGGTGCGGAAGCCGTCGCGCATCGAGAAGAACGTGCCGCTGCCGCGCACCGTGGTGGTGCCGGTGTTGAACGGCGTGCCCTGGATGTTGCCGATCGAACCCGCATTGGTGAAATCGACGGAGGCCGAGTAGTTGAGCGCTTCGCTGGGCAGCGCTCCGGCGAGATCCTCGAGCAGATCGGAGGTGAGGACGGAGATCGCGATCGGCAGATCGCGCAGCGCGGTCTTCGTCTTGGTGCCGGAAATGGCGTTGCCGGCGAGGTAGCCGCTTTCATCCGCGGCGGTCACGACGAACGAATCGAGAGCGACGACCTCGGCGGGAGCGGCGGGCGGGGGCGTCGGGCGGACGTCGGCCGGGGCCGGCGCCGCCCGGGGGACGTTTGGGAGTTCGGCGCGACGGATCACAAAGGCTCCGGTCCGGGCGTCGGCGGTCGCGGCGAGCGCCGTGCCGGCGAGCAGGCGGTCGACGGCCTCCTGCGGCGACATCTCGCCGCGCACGGGGTTGGTCTGCACGCCGCGGAGGAGATCGCCGTCGGCGACGAAGGTGCGGGCGGACTGTTCGGAAAACAGTTTCAGCGCGCGGGCCGCGTCGGTCGCCGGGATCTCGTAGCGGCGGCGGTCGGTCGCGGCCGCGGCGCAGGCCGCCGCGGCGAGGGCGAGGCCGGCGAGGAAAACGGCGGCGGCGCGCAGGCGCCGCCGGACGGGCGAGGAGGGCGAAATCATGGGGTTGCGGGGTGCCCGGCCGGCCAAATGCTGCCGCGGGTGTCCCATGTAGACCATCGGCCCGCGGAATTTGATTAACGCCGCGGCGAATTTTTCGCGCTCAGCGGCGGCGTTCGCGGAGCCGGAGGGCCGCGCCTTCGCGCTCGGCGACGAGATTGAAGCCGGCCTCAAGCAGCCGCACGAAGCCCTCGCTGTCGTCGGCCCAGAGCACGCCGGTGATGCGGCGCCGACCCAGTTCCGGGTCCGCCAGCACGAGCGGCACGGCGGCGCGGCGGTTCACGGCCGCGAGCGCCTCGGCCAAGGGCGTATCCGAAAACTCGAGGCGTTCGCCGCGCCACGCGAGCGCCGCCGCCACCGCGGAAGGGGCCACGGGGGCCACGCGGGTGCCGCCGTCGCCGCGCGGCACCACCACGCGTTCGCCGGCTCCGGCCTGGACTTCGTCGCTCCCGCGGCCGACCGCGATGCGGCCTTCGGTGACGAGCACGGAGACGGCGTCGCGGCCGGACCCAACGAGAAACTCCGTGCCGACGGCCCGGACGGCGATGTCGCCGGCCTGGACAACGAAGGGCCGGGCCGGATCCTTCGCCACGGTAAAGAGCGCTTCGCCGGCGAGCAGCCGGACGCCGCGGCTGCCGGGCTGGAATTCGACCGCGATCTCGGCCCCGGGGCGGAGCGCGACTTTGGAACCGTCGGCCAATGTGCGAATCGTGGGGCGGGCGACGGCGGCGAGCGGGGCCGTATCCGCGGGCGCGGGACGGAACCGCAGGCCGGCCCAGAGGGCCACGACCGCGGCGGCGCCGAGCACGGCGCCCAAGGCGCGGCGCCTTTGCCGGCGGACGCGGCGGCGCACGGCGAGGGCGGCGAGGAGAGCGTCGGCCTCGCCGGCTGCGCGCGGGGCATTCAAGCGGCGCCAGGCGACTTCGGCCTCGGTCCAGGCCCGGCGATGGGAAGGATCGGCTTCGAGCCAGCGTGCGAAAGCGGTTTCGTCGGCGGGCGTCAGCCCGCCGTTGCGGCGCGCGAGCCAATCGGCCGCCGCGGCGGCCGGATCCTGCACCGTCCTCATCGGCCACCTCCGTCCATGGTTCGCAGGTAGTCGGCGCATTTGCGGATGCCGCGCGCGAGGTGCACGCGCACCGTGTGCTCGGAGAGGCCGAGCACCGCGGCGATCTCGGCGTTGCCGCAGCCGCGGAGGACGGCGAGGGCCATCACCTCCTGGCAACGGTCCGGCAGGGAAGCGATCGCCGCCGCGATCAACGCGTGGCGCTCGCGGCCGGCGCAGGTTTCGGCGGCGTCGGGCGCATCGGCCACCACGCGCCACGCGGGCAGTTCGTTGAGCGGGGTGTCGGCATAGATGCGCCGGCGGCGGAAGAGGGTGAGCGCGGTGTTGCGTGCGATGGAGAAAAGGTAGGCCTTGGTCGACGCGATGCCGCCGGCGGCGCGGGCGCGGAGCAGCTTGAGGTAGGATTCCTGCACGACCTCGTCGGCATCGAGCGACGGAAAGCGGGCGCGCAGGTAACCGCGCAGGGCGGGCTCATGCTGCTGCACTTCGGCGGCGAACCATTCGGCGGCTTTGGATCGGGGCGAATCCACGGCGCGTGGCAATGGGTGCGCGGAGCCCGCGGCTCAAGCTCGAAGTCGCGGCGCGGCGCGGCGCGTTGACGCCGCGCCGGCCTCTGGCCCACGCTGCGCCACCCCCGCCGCCCCATGCCCCGTATTCTTCCGTCCCTTTGCGCCGCGCTGTCCTTGTTCGCCGTTCCGGTCCGAGCCGCCGTACCCGCGGCGATCGCGCCGGCCGTGGTCGCGGATGCGCCGCCGGTGCAGTTCTTCGTGCCCGGTTTCACGGTCCGCGAGTTGCCGGTGCAATTGCGGAATCTCAACAACCTCGTGTACGCGCCCGACGGGCGGCTCTTCGCGCTGGGCTACGACGGCAACGTGTACCAGCTGCACGATTCCAACGGCGACGGCGACGAGGACCGCGCGACGTTGTTTTACGACAATTCCGGCAACGCGATCCCGCCCAGCATCGGCATGACGTGGGGCCCCGGCGGACTCTACATCGCGAGCCGCGGTCGGATTATCCATCTGAAGGACAAAGGCGACGGCACCGCCGAATTGATCACGGTGACGGGCGGTTGGTTGCCGCCCACGGCGGCGGCGGGATCGAATCTCGACGCGATCGGCATCGCGACGGATGCGGCGGGCAATATCTATTTCGGTCTCGGCACCGATGCGTGGAACGGCGCGTACCGCGTCGACAAGCAGACGGGCGTCGCCGCCTACAACCTCTACAGCGAGCGCGGCACGATCATCCGGCTGTCGCCCGATTGGAAACGCCGCGACATCCTCGCGACGGGATTGAGATTTCCGGTGTCGCTCGCGTTCAACGCCCACGGCGATCTGTTCTGCAGCGACCAGGAAGGCGCGACGTGGTTGCCCAACGGCAACCCGTTCGACGAATTGCTGCACATCCAGACCGGGCGGCACTACGGGTTCCCGCCGCGGCATCCGCGGCATTTGCCCGGCGTCATCGACGAACCGAGCGTCTTCGACTACGGCCCGCAGCACCAGTCGACCTGCGGCGTGCATTTCAACGAGCCGGTCGGCAGCGGGACGGCGACCTTCGGTCCGGCCTGGTGGCGCGGCGATGCGTTGGTGGCCGGCGAATCGCGCGGCAAACTCTGGCGCACCAAACTCGTGAGAACGGCGGCGGGCTACGTCGCGAAAAACGAATTGATCGCGGCAATCGCGATGCTCGCCATCGACGCCGTGCCGACGCCGCGCGGCGACCTCTTGATCGCCTGCCACAGCGGTGCACCGGACTGGGGCACGGGCCCGCAGGGCGCGGGCAAGATCTTCAAGGTGTCCTATACCGGGCGCAATGAGCCGCAGCCGGTGCTGGCGTACGCGGCGGGACCGGCGGAGATCCGCGTGATCTTCGACCGTCCGGTCGATCCGGTGCGGTGGCGCGGTTTGGCGGCCGCGAGCCGGGTGACGCGCGGGCCCTATGTCGCGGCGGGCGACCGTTTCGAGACTTTGGCGCCGGGCTACAAGGTCGTGAAGGAGCAGGCGCAGGTGGCGCGGCACGACGTGCCCGTGCTGTCGGCGGGACTGGCGCAGGACCTGACGTCGTTGGTGCTGCGCACGGCGCCGCGGATTCATCCCGAGCCCTATGCCGTGCAGTTGCCCGACGGACCGGAGGCGAAGCGGCCCGCCTCCGCGCCGGGCGAACGGCCCCAGCATGCGGCCATCGACCTGCTCACCGACCTCGCCGGCGTCGAGGCCGAGTGGCGCGATGCCGCGGGCCGGACCGAGTGGAAGGGCTGGCTGCCGCATCTCGATCTGGCGGTGGCGCGCGAGCTCACGGCGCCGAGTGCGGAGCACGCGCGGCTCTTCGCGCTGTTGCGGCAACCGGGGCGGCTGACCCTGCGCACGCAACTCGACCTGCACCTGATGCTGCGGCCGGCGATCCAGCCGGGGGCGAAAATCGATTTCGAGTATCCGGCCGAGACGGTGACGCTGGCGCTGCGCGCGCCGGCGCGGCTCGAGGTCCGCGCGGAAGCGCTGGCGCGGACGACGTGGGCCGGCGACGGCGAGGTGGCGGTGACGGCGGAGTCGCGGGCCGGCGGGTGGGTGCCGCTGGAAATCACGCTGCCGACGGGCGCGGGCGAGGCCGTCCTCGCCGCGACGTGGTCGACGGCGGAAGATACGCGGCCGCGGGCGTGGCCGTTGCGGCGTTTCCTTTTGCCTTGGGCCCGGCCGGCGACCGAGACGGTTGCGGCGGCGGCGCCGGAGCGTCCGGAGTTGGCCGGCGGCGATTGGCGGCGCGGGCACCAGGTGTTCTTCGGCGCGGCGGCCGCGTGCTCGGCCTGCCATCAGGTGCGCGGCGAGGGCGGCGTGGTCGGTCCCGACCTCACCAATCTCGTGCACCGCGACTACGCCTCGGTGCTGAAAGACATCCTCGAGCCCAGCGCGGCGATCAACCCCGACCGGATCGCCTATGCCGTGACGCTGAAGTCCGGGGCCGAACTGACGGGCATGATTCTGGAGGAAGGGCCGGAGACGCTGGTGCTCGCGGATGCGGCGGGCGGGAAGCGCGCGATCCCGCGCGCCGAGATCGCGGGGCGGAAGGCGTCCGCCGTTTCGCTGATGCCGGCGGGGCTGTGGCAGAACCTCGACGCGCAGCAGCAACGGGACCTGATGACGTTCCTGCTGACCGAGCGGAAAGAGTGAGCGGATTCAGCCCGGCGCCGGCGGCCGGGGTTTCCCGCCGCCGGTGACGTGCTGGTAAGTCTGATACAGCCCGTAACCGGCGCCGGCGCCCGCGGTGAGCAGGGCCGGGAGGTAGAGCGTGGCGTAGTTCAGATGGGCGAAGGCGATCGCGCCGACGGCGCCGCCGCCGGCGAAGGCGAGGAGCTGGGCGGTCCACAGGCGGAACCGGCGCCAGTCGACCTGCATCCGGCGCAGCAGATGCCCGACAAAGATCCCGAGATCCGTGAAGATGCCGGAGACGTGCGTCGTGCGCACGACGGCCCCGCTGTAGGTGCTGGCCATGGCGTTCTGGAGCCCGCAGGCGGCGGAGGCGAGGTAGTCGCCGGCGGCGTTGCCCTCCTGCAGGAAGTGCACGGCGAGGACGAGCAGCGCGGATTCCGTCAGCAGGGCCGCACCGTAGCGCCGGCCCAGGCGGAGCGTGCTGTCGCGGATCAGGACACCGCTGACAGTCGCGCCGGCGACGAACGCGGCGATGAGCGCGAGGTAGTGCCAAGCCTCGTTGCGGCTGCCGAGGCCGACGGCGATGCCGAGGAGCGTGGTCGTGCCGGTGAGGTGCGTGACGCCCTGGTGCGTGAAACTGAGGAAGCCGACGGCGTTGATCATGCCGGCGTTGAATGTGAGCACCGCGCCGCCGAACAGCACCCAGGTCGGCAGGCGGTTGATCATGGCTCTGGAACGGGAAAGCGGGAACGGCCCATGGCGGAGCCGGAGCATTTCCCGCGCCGGCCGCCGGCGCAAGCCGGCGGGGAGGCGGAGGCCGGATCAGGCCTGCGGCTTCTTCCCGCAGGTCGAGAGCCCGAAGGGCAGGTAGGCCGGGCAGAAACCGATGGCGGCCGTGAGCAAGGGCACGAGCCCGGCCAGGCCCCACCAGGATTTCAGGACGAGGCCGGCGGCGAGGATGCCTAGACCGGCGACGAGACGGAGGATGCGATCGAGGGAGCCGACGTTTTTCATGACGGGATGGATTGTTGGGTTCGGGTTGAAGTTGACCCCGTCATCCTAGCGCCTGCGTCCCGCGGTTTCCGTGACTTTGTCACCGAACCGCGATTTTTCCGGCTCAACCCGAGGCTGTCGCGGCCCGGCGCAGGGCGGCGGTATCCAGCAATCCGATGCGTCCGCGGCCCGGTTCGACCCAGCCGGCTTTTTCCCAGGCCGAGAGCGTGCGGGTCACCACTTCGCGCGCGGTGCCGAGTTCGTCCGCGAGCGACTGGTGGGTGGCGCGGACGGCGCCGTCGCGTGCCCGTTCCAGCAGGCAGCCGGCGAGCCGGGCGTCGATGCGGCGGAACGCGACGTCGTCCATTTTGGCGAGGACTTGGCCGAGGCGCAGCGCAAGGAGCCCGAAGACATACCGGCGCCAGAAGGCGTGGCGGTCGACCCAGCCGCGGAAGACCGGCACCGGCACGGCCCACGCGGAGCCGGCGCGCTCAACCACGGCGATGGCGGGAAACGGTTGCTCGCCGATGGCGCACGACGCGGAGAGCACGCAGGACTCCGTTGGATCGATCCGGTACAGTGTCACCTCGCGGCCCTCGGCGCCCGTCTGGTAGATGCGGATGGCCGCCTCGACCGGAAACAGCAGGGCCGGACACTCGGCGCCGGGGCGGAGGAGGATCCGGTCGCGGGCGAGCGGCACGAGGGCGGCGGCGGCCCGGAATTCGGCGACGAGGACGGCAGGGGCGGCGGCGAGGAACGGCGGCAGCGGCGCGACGGGCGGACGGGTCGGCATGGGGAGGCGGAAGCGTCCAAGGACGGCGCGACGGGGCAAGCGCGGTTTCAGCGCGGCGCGACGGTCGCGCGCAGCACGAACCACTCGATCACAAGCAGATTGGGCACCCAGCACAGCCAGGCCAGGAGCGGGTAAAACACGGGGAACGGCACGCCGGCCGCCATGAAGGTTCCAAGGTAGATCCGCAGCGTGACGGCGGCGAAGGTGAGCGCGAAGCTGCGGAGCGCCCAGACCTCGTGGCGGGCGAAATCGCCGGCCCGGGCGGCGCGCACGGCGAGAAAGGTGGAGAGCAGCCAGACGAGCGCGAGCAGGCCGAAGCCGGCGCGCGCGACCAGCCCGCCGTACGCGATGAACGCGGTCGCCAAGCCGGCGAGTCCCCCGACGGCCACCGCGACGAAATAGATGTAGCCGAGCGCGCGGTGCAGGTGGCGTTGGGCGCGGACCGCGGGGAAAAACTGCAGCGGGCCGACGAGCAGGGCGACGGCGGAGGCCACCACGTGAACGAGAATCCGGACGGGATGCGCCGCGTAGGCGGCCCGCATTTCCGGGGCGACGGTGCTGCCGGGCGGCAGGGCGAAGTAGGCGAACAGACCGTAGCCGGCGACCCCGAGGGAAAGCAGCAGCACAAGCCAGCGGGCGATGGCGTTCATGGCGTGGGGTCTGGAACGGGAGCGTGACACGCCCGCGCCGCGGTGCAAGCTGGCGGCAGCGGCGGCGCAAGTCCGCGTCCGCTCCCCGACCGCCCCAGCACCCATGAACCTCCGACTCGCAGCCCTGCCCGGTTTGATTTTTGGCTTTGGCCTCCTGGCGCCGCTCGGCGCCGCCGAGACGACGCCCGGTCGCGAAGCCGTGCAGGCCCGGTACCGTGCCGCGCAGCAGGAAGCCCGCACGGGCAATCCGGAGCAGGCCCTGCGGGAACTGGTATGGTGTTTCGACGAAGGGATGGTGTCGGAGCCGGCGTTCCGCGGCGTACGGCTCAGTTTCCTGATCCGCGATTTCGCCCAGTTGGCCCGGCGGCACCCGCCGGCGGCGGAGTTCATGCAGCGGCGCTGCGCGGAGGCGGAGGTGCGCATGCTCGGCGGCGAACAGGAGGCGACGCAGGAATTCGCCGCCTGGTGCGAGTCGCTCGGGGAGGAAACGCGGTTGATGGAGGCGTTCGGCCGGATTCCGGCGGGAGATGCCCGGCGCCGGCTCTTCGGCCTGCGCGCGTTCCGGGTCCTGCTGCAGGCGCGGCGCTACGAGGAAGCGCTGGAGGTGTTTCCCTTCTCCTCCATGCTGCGTTTGCTCGAAGCCGCGGCGGCCCGGCCGGCGACGACCCCCGTGGCGGCCGAGGCGGAACGGCGGTTCGCGGTGGGCAATTGCCTCGACTACATCGAAGCGGTGGCGGGCGCGAAGCAACCGGAGTCGGCCCGGCAGCTGCGGGAAAAACTCAAGGCGATCGACGATTCCCCCGAGACCCGGAGCGAATTGGAAAAACGGCTGGCGCGCGCCGCGCTGCCCGCCTCCTGACGCGCTTTGCTCAGCGCAGGTGCACGATGATCGTGCGACCTTCGTAGGTCACAGCGTCGCCGGCGGCCAATTGGCGGCGCTTGCGCGATTCCGGCGCGCCGTTGACCGTCACGCGGCCTTCGGCGACGGCCTGCTTCGCGGCGCCGCCGCTATCGGCGAGCCCGCCGAACTTGAGGAACTGGCACAGCTCGATCGGTACGGCGCGGACGGTAACCTGACGGGGCGCGGAAGCGGAGGACGACATCGGCCGAGCGTCGGCGGCGCGCGCGGCCGAGTCGAATCCGAATCCCGCGGGGCGCGGCGGGATTTCGTTAGCCGATCGTGCGGGTCGGGAGGTCGGCCTGCAGCGCGCGGTGCAGGGGGCACTGGGCGCGGTCGATCGGCTGGCCGGCGCGGTAGCGGGCGAGCAATGCGACCGAGCGCTGGGCCAGGAGGCGGCGAACTTCCCGTCGTCGGCCCTTTTCCCGCGGGATGGCCATGGAATCGTAGCCGGTGGTTTGGTGCCGCAGCCAGGCGATGGTCGCGGCCTCGGCGCGGGCCGGGAGGGGAATGCGTTCGGTGCGCGCCACGGTGCCGCTGCCGACCGGCGTGGCGTGCGCCGCGATGAGCGTGCCGAGGGTCTCGGCTTCCGTGCGGTACGCAGGATGGAAGGCGAGGAAATGGACGACCGCGGCCCGGAAATCGGCGGCGTAGGTTTCCTCTTCCGCGGCGCGGCGGGCGCGGCCGGCGTCCAGCCGGCGTTGATACGAAGGATCGGCCCGTTCGAGGGCGAGGTCGCGGCGCAGGGCGGCGAGACGGTCGGCGGGGGCCCAGATGCCGCGGGAGAAACGTTTGCGGCCTTTGACCTCGATCACCGTAAGGGTCGGGCTATCGGCCTTGATCCGGCGGCTGAGGGCGGCGTCGCCGGGCGGAAGGAGTTCCCAATCAGGGGGAACCGGCTCCAGGGCGCCGCGTTCGTTGAGCACGTGGCGGGGCAGGGGAGCGGGACGGACTTCGCGGGCGGTCGGCATGGACCCCGCGACTGACGGCAAAAACAGCGGCCGGGACAAGCCGCGAAAGTGAGCGAGGCGCGTTCAGGTAGCGCGGCTGAGGCGGGCGGGACGGAGCGAGGCGGTGTGCTGGCGAGGACCGCGGCGGGGGGCGGCCGGGGGGGCGATCGTCGGGGTCGGCCCGAAGTGGAAGCCGTTTTCGTCCTCGTAGCCCTCGGGGGCGCGGCGGTTCAGGATTTCCACCAGGCTGTTGAGGGCCAGCGTGCAGGGAGTGAGGATCCAGGAGTGCATGGGCCTACCTTAGCGATTTCCTTCGGCCGCGGTTATCCGGACTACTTGTCAAAGGCGCCTGAGTAGAACTACGCGCCCGGTTCGGCGCAAAATTCGAGGCTCAGTCCGTGGCCGCGCGGTTTATCCGTTGATCGCTTGTATGCCAAAATTCTTCATCGCGATCCACCGCCCAGACGACTACAGTCCGGAGACGGCGGAGGACCAAGCCATGCACCGTGCGATTGACCTTCTGAATGAGGAGATGATCGCCGCGGGCGTCCGGGTTTTCGTCGGCGGGCTTCACCCGGCAAACAAAGCCAAATCACTCCTCCGCCACCAAGACGACACGGTCTGCGTTAGGGATGGCGCCTATTTGAATTCCACCGAGCACGTCGGCGGCTTTTGGGTGCTCGACGTCGCCAGCCTCGACGAGGCGCTGGTGTGGGGAAGAAAGGCTGTTCTCGCGTGCCGCGCTCCAGTGGAAGTGCGGCAGTTTCACCGATGAAAGCGTTCTTGAAAGCTTCCCGGCCGAACAAGGCGCTGGAGCCAACGATCACGTCCGTCACGCCTCCTGCTGACGCAGGAGGCGCGCCGGCCGCGCTTGTGGCTCATCTTTGACGTTGCCCCACCGGGATTTTTTCCCGCGGCATTGGCTTTGACCCGGCGGAGATGCGCTCCTTGCTCGGCCGCCGACATGGCCACTTCGCCGGAACTCTCATTGCGGGCGGAACGCACCGGACGGCTCCTCTGGCTCATGGCCGGGGTGCTGGTCGCGCTCAATCTGGCGGTGCAGTTCCGGGCCCACTTCACGGGCAACTACAAGGTGGAAGGCCTGTTCAAATTCCTGCACCTCGACGTCGAGAACAACCTGCCGACGTTCTTCGCGACCCTGCTGCTGCTGTTGGCCGCGGGGTTGCTGGCGACGATCGCCCGGTTGGAGCGGCGCCGCCGGGCCGTCGGGGCATGGAACTGGACGGTTTTGGCGGTCGGGTTCCTCGTGATGTCGGCCGACGAAGCGATCTCGTTGCACGAACGCCTCAACGAGCCGATCCGGCGCCTGCTGAGCGGGACCGGCGGGCGGCACGGTTGGCTGTATTTCGCGTGGACGATTCCGGGTCTCGCGGTCGTGACGGCGGTCGGGCTCGTTTTCCTGCGTTTTCTGTTCCGGCTGCCCGGGCGCATCTCCCGGGCGTTCGTGCTCGGCGGGACGCTTTACGTTTCCGGCATCATCGGGATGGAATTGATCTGCGGCCGCTACGCCGAGCTCAACGGGGTTTTCAATCTGACCTATTCGCTGCTGGCCACCGTCGAAGAGAGCCTGGAGATGGCGGGGGTGATTGTGTTTGTCCGCGCGTTGATCGGCTATCTGGCGGAAACGTACGGCGAACTGCGGATCGACTTCGGGGGCCGTCCGCCCGCCGGGTGAACGCCGCAGGCGGTTGCCGCCGCGGAATTCCGCCCGCGGCTTAGTTGCGCGGATGGAAGTCGAAGGTCTGCTGGCATCCGTCCCACGGCAGCAGCCGCAGGTCGGGGGAGGAATGCGGGCGAATCGGTTCCCGCCTCGCCGACCCGACCGGTTGGCTGGATTCGAACGGGGCGGGCGGCGTATCCTTCGGATCGCGCAGGACTTGGCGCGGATCGCCGACGGCGGCCGCCGGCACGGGTTTGGGGCCGAAATGGAAGCCGGTCTCGTCCTCGTACCCCTCGGGGGAACGGCTCTCGAGGAACGCGATCAATCGCCGACGGACACCGACCTTGAGCTGGTGCAAACGACGGAAAGGCATGTTTCCTGAGGGGTGGACGCGAGAACGGCGCGGACGCCGGTGGGTTTTCGCTGCGGGGTGAACTACGCGCCACCCGGCCTGGCGGATGCGCGGGGAGCGAGGGGCTGCGGGGTATGGTCAGGCAGGAAGCGCGAGATGTTCCGTCTGGCAAGCCGCGGTTCTTGGCGGCCGCGCGATTCACCCGGGATTCACGCGGCGGGATACCGGAGCCGGACTCAGGGCGCGCGCTTGCGCTGCAGCGGGCCGATAGCGGTATCGGAATCGAAGAGCCGGGCACGTCCTTCCGGAGTCGAGGCCACTTTGGCAAGGTGGTCCCAGATCTTCCGGCCGGGCATTCCCGCATACGGATGCGGGCCGTCGCCACCCGGGGGCAGGGATCGGTAATCCAGGAGCCGAAACACCACGGTGCCGTCCGCCTTCACCTCGTAGCCCAAGGGCAGCCAAGGCTGGAGCTCGATTTCCTTGGGCGGCGGATCCTTGAGTTCGAGGGAGAGCAAGCGGATGCCGCCGGGCAAATCGGTGTGGTACCCGACAAACGTCATCTTGCCGGGACCGAGGTCCCGGTCGTTTTCCTCCTTGGCGCCGGTGTCGTGGACGATGCGGTAGCGGCGGTCGCCCTCGGCGGTGATCCGGAGGCTCGCGCCCGGCTGTTCCGGGTTGTGCCACTCGCCGAGCAGGCGCGGATCGCGGTCGGCGTTGGGCTCGGGCAGGAGCGGTTCGCCGAGGTGGCAGGCGGAGAGGGCAAGCAAGGCGAGCAAGGCAAGCAGGGCGAGCAGGCGTTTCATGGGCGGCGGGGTGATTGGGGCGAGCGCAACGTCGGAAGCGTGGCCGTGAAGCAAGGAAAACCGAGCCGGGGATGACCCGAAATTCGGGTCGACTCCCGGCTTGCCGTCGCCGCGGGTTTGGGAAAACGGCAATTCCGGGCTTTCGGTCCGCGGCGCGAGCCGCCACGGTGCCGGTACCCCTATGCGTTTACCCCTGCATTGCGTGCGTGTGTGTTGGTTGGCCGCGGCGGCCGTCGGTTGGGCGGTTGCGGCGACGGCGGCGGAGCGGCCTTTGCGTTCGGTCGGCCTGACGGTCGGCGATCTGGGCAATCCGTTTTTCGTCCAGATTGCGAAGGGCGCCGAGGCCAAGGCCCGCGCTCTCGGCGGACCGGGCGTCAAGTTCACCGCGGTCTCTTCGGGCTACGACCTGAACCAGCAGACGAACCAACTGGAGGATTTCATCGCCGCGAAGGTCGACCTGATTGTGCTCAACGCCGCGGACACCAAGGGCATCGCTCCGGCGGTGCGCAAGGCGCGCGCGGCCGGCATTGTCGTGGTCGCGGTGGACGTCGCGGCCGAGGGCGGCGTCCACGCCACGGTGATGTCCGACAACATCCAGGCCGGCCGCCTCGCCGCGGAGTACGTCGCGAACCGCCTCGGCGGCAAAGGGGCCGTCGCGATCATCAACGGCCCGCCGGTTTCGGCGGTGATGGACCGCGTGCGCGGCGCGGAGGAAGTTTTTGCGCGGCACCCCGGCATCAAGGTTGTCTCGCGGGACCAAAACGCCGGCGGCCACCGCCAGGGCGGCATGAACACGATGACGGACCTGCTCACGGCGCACCCGGATTTGGCGGCCGTGTTCGCGATCAACGATCCCACGGGCCTCGGCGCCGCGTTGGCGATCCGGCAGGCGCGGAACGCGAAGATCTTCGTTGCCGGCGTCGACGGTGCGCCGGAGGCGGAGAAGGCCCTGCAGGATCCGAAAAACGCGTTCGCCGCGACGGCGGCGCAGGATCCGTTCACAATGGCGGCGAAGGCCGTCGAGGTCGGCTTCGAGGTGCTGCAGGGGCGAAAGCCCGCGGTCGATCCGCTGCTGGTGCCGGTGACCTTGGTCACGCGGGAAACGTTGCCGTCGTACCGGGGATGGACGGCGAAGTGAACCTGCCGGGCCCGGGGACCGTGGCCCTTGGCGCGCGCTTGCGGGCCTGGTTTGCGGCGCTGGGCGTGCTGCCGATGCTGCTCGGCGTCGGGGCGCTGTTCGCGGTGCTGACGCCGAAGTTTCTCACCGCGGCGAATCTGACCAACGTCGCGCGCCAGGCCTCGATCAACGTCGTGCTCGCGACGGGTCTGACGTTCGTGATTCTCACGCGCGGGATCGACTTGGCCGTGGGCTCGGTGCTCGGGCTCACGGCGGTGATCGCGTTGCAGCTTTCGTTGCTGGAGGCGTGGTCGTGGAGCGCGGTGCCGGCGAGTTTGGCGGCGGGGGCGCTGATCGGCGGACTCACGGGCGCGGCGGTGGCGTACGGCGGTTTGCCGCCGTTTATCATCACGCTCGGCACGTATACGGCGCTGCGGGGCGCGGCCTTTCTGCTCGCGGGCGGCACGTCGGTCACGAATCCCGATTTGGCGTTCGGCTGGATCGGCAACGACTACCTCGGCCCCGTGCCTTGGCTCGTCGTCATTGCCGCGGCGGTCGTGGTCGGCGGCGGCTTGCTGCTCCAGCGCACGGTCTTCGGCCGCGACGTGTACGCTGTCGGCGGCAATCCCGAGGCGGCCCGGCTGGCGGGCATTCCCGAGGCGCGCGTGCTGCTCGGGGTCTACGCGCTGAGCGGTTTGCTGGCGGCGCTCGGCGGCGTGATGAGCGCGAGCCGTTTGTTCGGCGCGACGGGCCAGCTCGGCACGGGCTATGAACTCGACGCCATCGCGGCGGTGATCTTGGGCGGGACGAGTTTTGCCGGCGGGGTGGGCGGCGTGCTCGGCACGCTCTACGGCGCGCTCATCATCGCGGTCCTGAACAACGGACTCACGTTGCTCAACGTGTCCTACTTCTGGCAGCTCGTCGCGAAGGGCGGCGTCATCGTGCTCGCCGTCGGTTTGGACCGCGTGCGCCGCGGCCGGGCGACGGACTCGTGAGCGGGTCGCGGGTGCCTTGCCGCGGCCGATGGATGAATTCAATTCCCCGCTCGCATCCGGCCGCGGTCCGCATTCTGTCTCGTTTTCCCATGTGCGCTTCCCCCGCTCTTCGGTGCTGCCGGCTGCTCGGCGCGTCCTTTCTTTTCCTCGCCTCCACCGCGGTCTCCCCGGCGCAAACCCCCGCGCCCAAGGCCAAGGGCCCGACCCGCGGCCCCGTCGCGCCCGCCACCGGCGAACTCGTGCTGCACAAGTGGTCCGGCGCCCTGAACGTCCCCGATCCCGTCGCCTGCGCCGTCGATCCGCAGGGCCGCGTCTACGTCGCCGCGACCACGCGCCGCAAGGTCGGAGACCTCGATATCCGCGAGCACACGATGTGGATCCCCGACGACGTTGCCCTCCGCACCGTCGCCGACAAGCAGGCCTTCTTCCGCCGTGAAGCCGCCCCGGGCAAACTGCGCGGCCCGCGCGGCGGGTTCATGGATCACAACAAGGACGGCTCCGTCGATTGGAAGGACCTCACGTTCCATACGGAGCGGATCTACCAACTGCGCGATACGGACGGCGACGGCACCGCGGACAAGATGACCGTCTTTGCCGAGGGCTTCAACACGGAGGTCACCGGCATCGCCGCCGGCGTGATGTACCATGACGGCTGGGTCTACGCGACGATCGCGCCCGACCTCTGGCGGTTCAAGGACACGGACGACGACGGTGTCGCCGACATCCGCGAGGTCGTCGCGCATGGCTTCGGCGTGCACATCGCCTATGCGGGCCACGACATGCACGGCCCGATGGTCGGGCCCGACGGCCGCATCTATTGGAGCATCGGCGACAAGGGCGGCCACGTGACTTCGAAGGAAGGGAAGGTCTTCGCGTTTTCCAACGAAGGCGCGGTGATGCGCGCGGACCCCGACGGTTCGAACTTCGAGCTCTACGCCCGCGGCAACCGCAACATCCAGGAACCGGCCTTCAACGAATTCGGCGACCTGATCGGCGTGGACAACGACGCCGACCAGCCGGGCGAGCGCGAGCGTTTCGTCTTCGTTCCCGAGGGCAGCGACAGCGGGTGGCGTTGCAATTTCCAATACATGCGCGAGGACAGTCCGTGGATGCGCGAGGGGCTGTGGAAGCCCGCCTTCCCCGGCCAACCGGCCTATTTCCTGCCGCCGATCCTGAGCTATTCGGACGGTCCCGCCGGCTTCAAACACGACCCGGGCACGGCGCTCGGCGACGGCCAACGCGGACTGTTTCTCCTCAACGAATTCCCTTCCGGCAAGATGAAGGGCTTCCGGGCCGAGCCCGACGGCGCCACCTACAAGATGGTCGACGCGCGGGTGCTCAACGACGGCGTCATGGGCATCGGCGCCGCCTGGCATCCGGACGGTTCGTTGTTCATCGCAGACTGGATGGGCGGCTATCCGCTCGACGAACTCGGCGCCATCTGGCGCGTCGACGCGAAAGTCGGCGCGGACAATCCGGCCCGCCGGGAAACGCAGGCGTTGCTCCGCGCCGGCTTCGCGCCGCGCGCCGACGACGAACTCGTCCGCCTGCTCGCGCACCGCGACCAGCGCGTGCGGCAGGGCGCGCAATTGGAACTGGCGAAACGCGGCCGCGCGGCGGCGTTCGCCGGCGTGGCGGCCGACGCCAAGGCGGACCGGCTCGCCCGGATCCACGCGCTGTGGGGCTTCGGCCAGCTGTTGCGTCAGGGCAAAGCGGATACGGCGCCGGTCGCCGCGCTGCTGCGCGACGCCGATCCGGAAATCCGGCGGCAGGTCGCGAAGATTTTCGGCGACGCCGCCGCGACCGGGGCGAAGGCCGCCGGGGCCTTGCTGCTTCCGTTGCTGGCCGACGCCTCGCCCCGCGTCCGTTCGCTCGCGGCGATCGCGCTCGGCAAATTCGCGCTGCCGGAGGCGGTCGCGCCGTTGCTCGCGCAGGCCGCGAAGGACGGCGCCGATCCGGCGCTGCGCCAGGCGCTGGTCGTCGGCCTTGCCGGCTGCGCGACGCCGGCCCAGCTGGCGGCCCAGACGACGAATCCGTCGCTGCCGGCCCGGCTCGTAAGCATCGTCGCGCTGCGCCGCCAGGGCGCGCCCGAAGTAGCGGCCTTTCTGTCCGACCCTGAGACCGCGGCGGCCGGCGAAGCGGCCCGCGCGATCCATGACGACGACGGCATCGGGGCGGCGTTGCCCGCGTTGGCCCGACTGTCGACCGCGTCGCTCCGCGATCCGGCGATCGCGCGACGGGTGTTGAACGCCGGCCTGCGCGTCGGCACCGCGGCCGCCGCGGAGCGCGTGCTCGCGTTTGCCTTGGACGCTTCGAATCCGGCGGAACTGCGGCTCGAGGCGCTCGGCACGCTGCGGGTCTGGAACCAGCCGCCGCGGCTCGATCTCGTCGACGGCCACGCGCGTACCTTCAAACCCGAATCGATCCAGGCGGTGCTGACGGCGAAGCTCGACGCGCTCCTCGGCCTGACCGACGCCGCGCTGAAGACGGCGGCGATCGAAATCATGATCACGCATGCGCTCCCCGCGAAGCCGAAGCAGATCGCCGCCATCGTCGCGGACGCCAACGCCGCGGGCGAACTGCGCGCGCAGGCGCTGCGGTTGATGGGCGGCGAAGCGAAGCAGGATCCCGCTTTCAAACAGGCGCTCGACGCGGCGTTGGCCGCGACGTCCCCGGCGCCCCTGCACCGCGCGGCCCTCGCGCTGTTGCTGCCGGGCGACGCCGACCGCCTGGTGCGCGAGGCCAAGGTCGTGTTGCAAACGCGTTCGTTGCCGGAACAGCAAAACGCCTACGCGCTGCTCGCCCGGGCGGGCACGCCGGCGGCCGACGAGATCCTTGCCGCCGCGGGCAAGACGCTGGTTGCGGGTACCTGCCCGCCGAATCTGAAACTCGATGTGCTCGAGGCCCTGAAGGCGCGCGCGGGTGCGAATCCGGCTTTGGCCGCGCAGGTCACGGCCTATGGCGCGACGGCGCCGGCGCAGGCGCTCGCCGAATTGCTCGCCGGCGGCGACGCGGCCCGCGGGCGCGACCTCGTGGCCAACCACCTCGCGGCCAATTGCACGGCTTGCCATTCCGTGGAGTCCGCCGGCAGCGAGGTCGGACCCAATCTGCGCGCGATCGGCAACCAGCGCGACGCGGCTTACCTGCTCGAATCGCTCGTCAATCCCGCGGCCAGGATCGCCACCGGTTACGGCATCGTGGCCGTGACGTTGAAGAACAAGACCGAGGTCACGGGCACGTTGGCCAAGGAGACGCCGGAGGCCGTCACCGTCCGTCTCTTCGACGGCAAGATGCAGACGATCTCGCGGTCCGAGATCGCGGCGCAGACTCCGCCGGCGTCGATCATGCCGCCGATGCTCGGCATTTTGCAGCCGTCGGAAATCCGCGACGTCGTTACCTACTTGGCCGGTTTGAAGGGCGGCCGGGGCAACCGGCCCGCGCCTAAATCCGAAGGCGGGCAGTAAACGTCGCCGCTGCGCTTGGAACTAGATCGTTTCCGCCGGCAGGGCGGAGAGATCCGGTTCGCCGCCGACGCCGAAGGGCGCGGCGTTGACGGAGCCGAGGGCGATGCGGCCGGCTTGCACGTTGACGCGGGGCCAGCCGGCAGCGTCGCGGACAAAGAGATCGGCGTGGTGCGCGAGGGCGTGGGCCTGGAGAGCCGGCGGGAACTGCGAGAGGCCGGCGAAGTAGTGGTGGCCGTTGCGTTCGATCGAGGTGATCCCGAGGGCCGCGGCGGCGGCGAGGTCCTGCGTGAGGGCGATGGGACCGACGTTGGTCAGGTCTTCGCCGCTGAGCACGACCTGCGCGCCGGCGGCGGCGCGCTGCGCGAGCAGGCAGGCATTGGCCGCGCTCTTGAAAATGCCTTTGCAATTCTTGTGGCTGGTGCCGGCGTAGCCGAGGGCGAGGGCGGCGGCGAGGCTGCCGGGTTCGGCGTCGCTCTCGTCGATGATGATCGGCGGCCGGTCCGGCCAGGTGCGGGCCAGGTCGCCGATGGCCGGGCTGAGGGCGACGTCGCGGTGCCACGGTTGCTCGATGAAGAGCAGGTGGGGCCACAGCGCGCGGAGGTCGGGCGCCGCCATCAGGTCGCGCATCGTGGCGGCGAAGGCGGCGACGTCGCGGAAGCTTTCGTTGCCGTCGAGGGAAAACGCGAAGCCCTCGCGGCACTCGGCGGCGAAGACGCCCGCCATGCGGCGGAGCCGGTCGCGGTCGCGCTCGGCCTCGCCGTTGATCTTGATCTTGAAGTGGCGGAGGCCGTTGGCGCGGATGCAGGCGACGAGCGATTGCGGCAGGCCGTCGGCCACGCGTTCCGCGGGCGGAATATCGCTCTCGAGAATCGGATCCGAAAGACCGACGGTGTGGCGCGCGAACGCGGACGCCGTCGGCGCGGCCGGGAGCCAGTCGCGCGGCGCCGAGCTGGCCAGCGAAGGGTGAATGGCGCCGAGCTCGAGCCCGAGCGAACCGGAACGCAGCAGGGCGGCAAACGGCTGCCCGTGCGCCCGGCACCAGGCGTCGAGCAGCGCGCGTTCCACGAAGCTCGTGCCGTGGTGCGCAAGCAGGGGCGGGAGCCCGGCGGCGGCGGCCCAGGCGGCCTGCCGCGTGAAGAGTTCCTGCCAGAACGCGAACGGCGTCGCGGCCTTGATCCCGCGGGCGTGCCGGAAGGCGGCGCGGATGACGTCGAACAACTCCGCGATTTCGTCGGCCGGGGCGCGCGCCGCATTCTTCGTGAACCATTTCGGCGGCAGGTTGTCGGCCGCGAGGCCGGTGGCGCGGCGGCCGCCGATTTCGAACGTGGCGGCGACGATGGCATGGGGCAGTTCCGTCAGCGTCGCGATGCCGTAGCGGAACGGCATGCGCAGACGCAGCGGGACGGAACGGAGCTCGGCGTGGACGAGGGAAATCATGCGGGCGGCGCGGGGACGCGGGACGAGACCACGCCCGCGGAGTTTCGGCGAGCCGAAGATGTTGGGGCCGCGGGATTGTGGCGGAAAAATGCGGTCGCGCCCGGCGCGGCGGCGGGCAGGTTGGGAAAATGAGAACGTTGCTGTTCGCCGGTCTGGTCTGGGCTTCCGGGGTGGCGGCCGCGGCCGGCCTGCGCGCGGCGGAGGTGCTGGTGCGCGACGCGGCGGAGCTGCGGGCCGCGGTGGCGGCGGCGGTCCCCGGCACGCGGGTGCTTTTGGCCGGCGGGGACTACGGCGCGGGTTTCCACTTTTCCAACCTGCGGGGTGCGCCGGGCCGGCCGATCGTGCTGGCCGCGGCGGATCCGGCGCAGCCGCCGGTTTTCCGCGGCGGCAACACGGGGCTCCATCTGTCGGCGCCGGCCCATGTGGAGATCGAAGGACTGGTTTTCACCGGCCACGCGGCCAACGGCGTGAACATCGACGACACCGGGGGCGAGGCGGCGGGCGGGGCGCACCACCTGGCGCTGCGCGGCCTGCGGGTGGCCGACATCGGCGGCGACGGGAACCACGACGGGATCAAGCTTTCCGGCGTATCCGATTTCCAAGTATCCGGCTGCACGATCGAGCGCTGGGGCACGCGGGGCGGCTCGGCGATCGATCTGGTCGGCTGCCGCCGCGGCCTGATCGCCGGCAACACGATCCGGCACACGGTGCCGGCGCCGGGCAATTGCACGGGCGTACAGGCGAAGGGAGGCTCGGAGCAGATCACGATCCGGCGGAATCGTTTCGAAAGCGCCGGCGGCCGGGCGGTGAACATCGGCGGGAGCACGGGCCGGCCGTACTTCCGGCCGCCGCTCGGGCCCGGCGGCGGGCACGCCGAGGCGCGGGCGATCCGCGTCGAGGGCAACACGTTTGTCGGCGGGGTGGCCGCGATGGCCTTTGTCGGCGTCGACGGCGCCGTCGTGCGTTTCAACACGATCCTGCGGCCGGAACGTTGGGTCTTCCGGATTCTGCAGGAGACGCGTGCGCCGGATTTCGTGCCGTGCCGCGGCGGCGAATTTTCCGACAACGTCGTCGTGTTCGCCTCGGCGCAGGGCGCGGCGACGGCGGTGAACGTCGGCCCGGGCACGGCGCCGGAAACGTTCACGCTGGCGCGCAACTGGTGGTACGCGCCGGAGGCGCCGGCCCGCAGCGCGCCGGTGTTGCCGGTGCCGGAGCGCGACGGCGTCGTCGGCCGCGATCCGGCTGCGGCAACGGCCGTGGCCGGCGCGGAAGCGTTCCGCTTGCCGGAACCGCAGCGCTAGCGGAGGCGATTGCCGGTGAAGAGAGGGGGCTTGCCGGTCCGGGCGTTGGGCGGGGAACCGTTCGCATCCGCACCTTGCCCGGGGTTTGGCCGGCGGCGAGGGCGGCGACGCCGGAGGCGAGCGGGCCCAAAGCGGAGCGGCGGGGAAGCGGGGCGGAGGCCTTGCGGGCTGTAAAGGGACGGCGAGCTGCAGCGTAACAGTCGGTCGGACGGAAGTTTCCAGATGAACGACCTTTCATTTCCCGTTCAAGTGGGGTTCATCATTCGGGCTTAGTCTTGAGCCCATGATCGCACGCCTTCTGTTTTCGCTCGCCCTCGGTTTGGCCGCGGCGGGCAGCGCGCCCGCCGCCGAGCGGCCGCTCGCCATTGATACCGCCCAGTCGCGGGTCGATATCGTCGTCAAAGCCTCGATGGATTCGTTCACGGGCCAGCTCAACCGCTACGACGCCGTGTTGACCGCGGATGCAGAGGGCAAGATCGCCGGTTTCCGGCTCAATTTCCGTTTCCTCGATGTCGTCACCGGCAAGGAAGGCCGCGACAAGGCCATGCACAAATGGCAGGAGACGGACAAGTTTCCCGACGGTTCCTTTGTGCTGGTCACGCTGAAGCCCATCGAGGGCGGCGGGTACACCGCGATCGGCCGGCTGACGTTTCACGGCGTGACGCGCGACCTGCAGTTTCCGGTCACGATCGCGCGCGACGGTGCCCGCTACGCGATCGACGGCGATGCCGCCCTCGACACGCGGGAGTTCGGGCTGCCGGTCATCCGCATGCTCGCGCTGCTGAAGGTCGATCCGATCGTCCACGTGCGTTTCCACCTCCAGGCCCAGCCGGCTTCCTGACATGGCCGCCTCCGCCTATCTCCACACCCGGCTGGCGTCCGCGTTGGTCCGGTATGCGCCGCGCGGCGCCGCGTTGGAACCGCACCTGCATGCGGCGCTCGCCCAAGTGGCGGCGCACCCGGGCAAATTGCTGCGGGCGCAACTGGTGCTGGTCGCTGCGGAACAGCACGGCTTGTCCGGTCCGGCCGCCGAGAAACTGGCCTGCGCGGTGGAGTTCTACCACGCGGCCTCGCTGGTCATCGACGACCTGCCGTGCATGGACGACGCGGTGACGCGGCGCGGCATGGTCTGCGTGCACCGCCAGCACGGCGATGCGACCGCGATCCTCGCGGCCCTCGGCTACATCAACCGCGCCTACGCCCTCGTCGGCGAGGCCCTGCAGCGGCAGCCGCAGCGCGTGCGCCGCGAGGCGACCGCGATTCTCGAACGCACCCTCGGCGCCGCCGGCCTCGTCGGCGGCCAGGCCTGGGATCTCGGCTTTGCGGATACGGACCAATCCGCCCGCACCGTGGGGCGGATCGCCGCGGCCAAGACCGGCGCGCTATTCCAGCTGGCGATTCTTTTGCCCGCCGAGCTGGCGCGACCCAGCGCGGCCGAACGCCGCGCCCTCATGGCGGTGTGCGTCTACTGGGGACTCCAGTTCCAGATCGCCGACGACCTGCGCGACGTGCTGTGCACGAGTGTGCAGGAGGGCAAGACGACGGGGCGCGACCGGCTGCTGGCGCGGCCGAATTTCGCGCTCGCCGCCGGCGTGCCCGCCGCGCGTTCGCGGCTCGAACGGCTCGCCCGCCAGTCGGCCCGTGCGCTCGACGTTTTGGCGGCGAGCGGCGCCGGCCGCTGGGATTACCTGCAGGCTTTCCATGCCGCGATTTCGCCGGCGTTGACGATTCCGGCCGACGCCGTCAGCGCGGCCGCCTGACCGGGCGCCGACTTCGCGCATGCAAATCCTCTCCTTGGTTTTCACGAACCTGCGCCGGCACCGTTGGCGGGCCCTGATCGGGACCGCCGGCATCAGTTTCGGCGTGGCAGCGATGCTGACGATTCTGGCGATCGTGACAGGCGCCATCGGCATGTTCCAACGCATCCTGTCGAGCGACAGCCACTACCTGGTCTTCGAGCGCAACGTCTCGGACCTGTTCTTCAGTTCCGTCACCCGCGACCAGGTCGAGGCGATCCGGGCACGGCCGGAAGTCGAATCGGCGAACCCGGTGCTGTTCGGCATCGTGTCCGCGCCGGACCATCCGGTGATCACGTGCTTCGGCATCGAAAAAACGGATCCGCGGCTGGCGAAAGCGGATTGGCGCGCCGGCAAGCCCGCGGACTTCGGGGCGCGGGAAGGGGAAATCTTCCTTGGGTCGCGCGCGGCGGAATTCCTCAAGGCGGCGGCCGGCGACACGGTCGAGATCGGCCGCGGCAAATTCAAAGTCGGCGGCATCTTCAAAACGGAAAACGGCTTCGAGGACGGCGGCGTTTTCCTGCCGCTCGCGGTCGCGCAGGAGTTTTTCCACCGCGGCAACGCGGCGTCGGTGGTGACGGTGAAGTTGAAAAACCAGAACGACGGCCCTGCGTTCAAGGGCGGCATCGAGGGCGCGCAGCCCGGCGTGATCGCGTTGGAAAACCGGGAATTCAATTCGACCTACAACAGCTTCAAGATTCTCAACTTCACCGCGTGGGCCGTCGGTATCTGCGCTTTCTGCCTCGGCGGCCTGGGCGTCGCCAACACGATGCTGCTCTCCGTCTTCACGCGCATCCGCGAGATCGCGGTGCTGCGCGTCTGCGGATTCTCGCGGCCGCAGGTGGCGGCGTTGATTTTCGGCGAAGCCGCGGCGGTGGCGGCGGTCGGCGTGGTCGTCGGCCTCGCGATCGGCTACGCGCTGCTCGCGGTGCTGCAGCAGGTGCCGCAGTTCCAGGGTTACGTGCAGGCGGTGGTCGAGCCGCTCGTGCTGGCCGGCATCGTCGTGACGGCCTTCGTGACGGCGGCGGCGGGCGCGATTTATCCGGCGCGGTTTGCGTCGCGGATCGAACCGGCGGAGGCGCTGCGCTATGAGTGATCCGCGCGCGATTCTGGCGACGGCCACCGGGGTGACGAAGAGCTTCGACGGGGGCCGCATCACGGTGCTGCGCGACGTGAGTTTCTCGGTGCGCGCCGGCGAACTGGTGGCGCTGTGGGGTGCGTCCGGTTCCGGCAAGAGCACGCTGTTGCACCTGCTCGGCGGGCTCGACGTGCCGGACCGCGGCGAGCTGAAGGTGTGCGATCTCGATCCGCGGCAGGAGGCGGACCGGCTCACGCTGCGGCGGCACCGGCTCGGGTTCATTTTCCAGCTGCACAATCTGATTCCCGACCTGACGGTGGAGGAAAACCTGCGCATTCCGGCGCTCGCGGTCGGCCGGCCGGCGCCGGAGACGGCGGCGCGCGTGCGCGAGCTGGCGGCCAAGGTCGGCCTCGGGCACCGGCTGGCGCACCGCATCCAGGATTTGTCCGGCGGCGAACGGCAGCGCACCGCGATTTGCCGCGCGCTGATGAATTCCCCGCAGCTGCTGCTGGCCGACGAACCGACGGGCTCGCTCGACGAGACGACGGGCCAGACCGTTTTCAACCTGCTCAAGGAATTGGCCGAGCGCGAAAAGATCGCGGTGGTGCTGGCGACCCACGAGCGGCGTTTCGCGGAAGCCTGCCACCGGATCGTGCGCGTGCGCGACGGCCGGCTCGACGAGATCGCGGAATGAACGGGCGGGCACCGGACGGCGCGGTCCCGTATGCGCGGGTCGTGACGGGGTACTGCCTCGGCTGGTTGGTCGCGGCCAACGCCGTCGGTCTTTGGCTCGGCGTCGTGCTGCTGTGGCCGGCGGCGGGCGACGCGCTCGCGCCGTTCACCTTCGGGCGCTGGGCGCCGCTGCACCTGAATTGGCAATTGTACGGCTGGTGCGCGCTGCCGTTGGTCGGCGCGCTGCTGGCGTGGTGCTTCGATCCGCGGCATCCGCAGGTGCGGTGGCACGCGCACGCGGCGTTCGGCGCCTGGTCGCTCGCGCTGCTGCTGGGCGGCGCCGGTTGGCTCGGCGGCACGACGAGCGGGAAACTGTTTCTCGACTGGCACGGCTGGACGCGGCCGCTGCTGCCCGGCGCGATGCACGTGCTGTGGGCGTTGCTCGCGGCGCACACGTGGTGGCGTTGGCGCGGGCTCGGCAACGGGGGCCGCGCGGCGCGGGTGGCGGCGCTGGCGATGCTGCTCGCGGTGCCGACGGTGCTGCATTGGTCGGCGGGCCGCGAAGTCTACCCGGCGGTGAATCCCGACAGCGGCGGGGCGACGGGTGCGGCCTTGCTCGGATCGACGCTCGGCCTGGTGACGATTTTTCTCCTGCTGCCGGCGTTTCTCGGCGTCGGCGGGCACCGCGCGTGGCGAACGACGGCCGCGGCGCTGGCGGCATCGTGGGGCGTGTTTGCCGCGATCGACCACGGCCATGCCTCGCACCATGCGTGGGGCCAGATTGCCGGGCTGGGATCGTTGCTGGTCTGGACGGTGTGGCTGCCCTGGTTCTGGCTCGGGCATGCGTGGCCCGACGGCGTGCGTCCGTGGCTGCGGGCGGCGATCGTCTGGTGGGCGTTGCTGGTGGCGTCGGGGTGGGTGACGTTTCTGCCCGGCGTGTCGGAAGCGTGGAAGTTCACGCACTCGCTGGTCGGTCATGCGCACCTGGCGATGGCCGGCTTGGTGACGAGTTTGAACGCGGTGATTTTGATCGTGCTGTCGCGTCGGCCGGCGCCCCGCGGCGTGTGGGCCGGTTGGCAGGCGGGCTGCGCGGTCTTCGTGGCGGCGATGCTCGGGCTCGGGGCCGCGGAGGCGGAGCGGGCCGGGGAGCTGTTCCGCAGCGCACCGTGGACGCAGGCGTTGCTGGCCCTGCGGCTCGCCGGCGGGGCGGCGATGGCGTTGGCTTCTTTCCATTGGTGGAACGAGAATCGCAAAGCATGAAAACGGAGACGACGGACCGGTGGGCGCGATGGCTGGCGTTGGGCGCCGGCGCGATGGATTTTTCGACGGGGCTCGGCTTGGTGCTGCTGCCGGCGTTCGCGCTCGGGCTGATGCAGGTCCCGGTGCCGGGCGCGGAGGCGCTGGCCTACGTGCGGTTCACCGGGGTGTTTGTCGGCGCGGTGGGGGCGAGCTACCTGTGGGCCCTGCGGGCGGGCACGGCTACGCTGCGGACGGTGTTTCAGGTGACGCTGATTTTCCGCGGCGGGGCCGGCACGTTCACGGGGGTCGGGGTGGCGGCGGGAATGTTCCATCCCATGTGGCTGGCGGTGACGTTCACCGACCTGGGCCTGGTGGCGGCGCAGAGCTGGCTGTTGCGGAAAGGATTCGGACGCGATGCGTGAGGCGGATCCGCAAGCGTCGGTCGGTTCGTGGTGGAGTGCGGTCGCGGCCATCGCGGCGACGTACGTCTATTTTCTGATTTTTGCGGAGTTCGCGTTCATCGAATTGGCGCGCACGGCGGCGCCGACGACGCCGGAACTGCGGCAACTCATGACCGGCCTCGGGGCCGGCGGCGTGGTGGGCGCGGCGGGGGCGGTGTGGTGGCTGCGGCGGATCGAACGCCGTCGGCTGCTGGCGATCTGCTTCGGCGGCTGCGCGGCGGCGGCGGGGCTGGCGGCCGCGGTCGGCGCGAAAGCCGGCTACGCGGCGGCGGCGGCGGCGGTGGGGTTGGCCCTCGGCGGACTGACCGTGACGCTGAGCACGTGCCTGCGGGCCGCGACGGCCGGGCGCGGCCTCGGGCTGGCGATCGGGCTCGGCACGGGCGCGGCGTACGCGTTGTGCAACGTGCCCGCGGTGTTTGCGGCGAGCCCGCGGGCGCAGACCCTCGGCGCGGCGGTCGTGGCTTTGGCGGCGATGGTGCTGCCGCGCGGGCTGCGGACCGAAACGGCGCCGGCGACGGCGTCTCCGGATTCCGAGTACACCCGGGCCGGCACGATCCGTTGGGTCGCGGTGCTGCTGGCGCTCGTGTGGATGGACTCGGCGGCATTCTACATCATCCAGCATGCGCCGGACCTGAAGTCGGCGACGTGGGCGGGGGCGACGGCGCTCTGGGGCAACGCCGGGATGCACCTCGGTGCGGCGGTGGCGGCGGGATGGTTGCTGGATCGAGGCGGCCGCGGGGCCTTGGCGGGCGCGGCCGTGGTCGCGTTGGCGTTGGCCTGCCTGACGCTGGGCGGGCATTTGCCGGGGACGGTGCCGGCGCGCTGGTTCTACACCGCGGGAGTTTCGTTTTATTCGGTGGTGCTGGTCGAGTATCCGGCGCGGCGGGCGCGGGCCGGATTGGCGGCGCTGGTGTTTGCGGTCGCGGGTTGGATCGGATCCGCGCTGGGCATCGGCATGGCGCAGGATCTGGCGCAGGTGCCGCCGGCGTTCGTGGCGATCGCGGTCGCGGCGGTGGCGGCGGCCTTGGGGTGGCGCGGGCGGGTGCGGCCCGCGGCGGCGGGGCTGGCGGCGGCGCTGCTGTTCGCCGGCGACAGCCGCGGGGCGGAGGCCGATCCGCTCGTCGCGCGGGGGCGCGAAGTCTACATCGCGGAGGGCTGCATCCATTGCCATTCGCAGTACGTGCGGCCGAAGGTCGCGGCGGACGTCGTGAACTGGGGGCCGGCGCCGACGTTTGCGGCCGGTACGGGCGGCTTGCCGCCGTTGCTGGGCAACCGGCGGCAGGGACCGGACCTGACCAACGTCGGCAACCGGCGTTCGCCCGAGTGGAACCGGCTCCATCTCATCACGCCGCGGGCCGTTTCCCCCGGATCGCGGATGCCGGCCTACGCGCACCTGTTCCGCGAAGGCGACGGCCGCGGCGAGGCGTTGGTCGCCTACTTGGCCTCGCTGGGGGCGGAGACCCAGGCGGAGCGGCAGACGCAGATCGCCGCGTGGCGGCCGGCGGCGCGGGAAGCGCTGGCGGCGCCCGCGGCGGCGGCGTTGTTCCGGCAGCTTTGCGCGCCCTGCCACGGGCCGGACGGGCGCGGCGACGGGCCGGTCGCGGGGCGGCTCAGTCTGCGGCCCGGCGATTGGCGAACCGGGCCGTGGCGCCATGTGCCGGCCGGGGCGGAGCCGGAGCCGGTGCTCGCGCGGATCATCAAGTTCGGTCTGACCGGCCTGCCGATGGCGGGGCACGAGTATTTGCGCGACGCGGAGATCGTTGGGCTCGCGCGGCACGTGCGGAGCCTGCATAACCCCGCTCCCGGCCAAGCCGGGACTGCGCGATGAAAATTCTCCTCGTCGAAGACGAAAGCAAAGTGGGCCGCTTCGTGGAGCGGGCGCTGGCGGAGCTGGCCTACACCGTGCGGCACGTGACGACTTGCGCGGCGGCGCGGGACGCGCTCGCGGAGTCGCCCTACGACGCGATCGTGCTCGATCTCGGGTTGCCGGACGGCGACGGCCTCGTGCTGCTGGCGGAGTGGCGGGCGAGCGGGTTCAACGAGCCGGTGCTGATCCTGAGCGCGCGCGACGCCGTGGGCGACCGGATCCGCGGGCTGAATCTCGGCGCCGACGACTATCTGCCGAAGCCCTTCAGCGTGGACGAACTGGTGGCGCGGCTGCGTTCGCTGCTGCGGCGGCAATCCTCCGGGCCGCGCGCGACGGTGCTCGAACACCGCGGCGTGAAACTCGATCTCCTGTCCCGGATCGCGACCTTCGAAGGCCGGGAAGTGGAGCTGACGAGCCGGGAATTCGCGCTGCTGGAATTGTTCCTGCAGCATTCGCGGCGGGTGCTGACCCGCACGATGATCGCGGAGAAAGTCTGGGATGCCTCGTACGACCTCGAGACCAACCTGATCGACGTGTACGTGCGCCGGCTGCGGCAGAAGTTCGAGCGGCCCGGCGGCGAACCGTTCATCAAGACGATCCGCGGGACGGGCTACCAACTCGCGTGAGATCGTTCACGGTCAGGCTCACGCTGCGTTTCGCGCTGCTCGTCACGGCGACGACGGCCGCGGTGCTGATCGCGGGCGGCTTTGTGCTCGACCACCAGGTGAACCGGGGGCTCGACGCGCTGCACGAGATCGAGGCGAAGGAACTGTCCGAATTGCTCGGCGACGATGCCGGGCTCGAGCCGGCGGCGGTGGCGAAACGGATCGCGCACGACGCGGACGCGGACGCGGCGCTCTTCGTGATCCAGGTGTCGGATGCGTCCGGCCGCGTGCTGTTCCGTTCCGCCAATCTCGGCGAGACGATCTTGCCCGCGGGGGTCGCCTCGAATCCCAACGGCGCGCTGGCTTTGCCCAACATCGGCCGCGTGCACCTGAGCCGCTTCGAGCGGGGACCGTGGCGGCTGCAGATCGGCAGCCTGCTGGCGCCGGCGGAGCGCGTGATGCGGGACTACATGCGGATGACGGTGCCGCTGATGCTCGGGGTGGGCCTGCTGAGCGTGGCGCTGGGGTATGCGTTCAGCCGCGCGACGCTGCGGCCGCTGCGGGCGATCGCGGCGACGGCGAACCGGATCCGGGCGGACAACCTGAGCGAACGCATCCCGGGCGCGACCGGACGCGACGAATTGTCGGCGCTGACGTCGTTGCTCAACCAGATGTTCGACCGGCTGCAGGCTTCGTTCGACCAGGTGGGCCGGTTTGCGGCGGATGTCTCGCACGAGCTGAAGACGCCGCTCGCGTTGATCCGGCTGAACGCGGAGCGGCTGCGCGCGCGGGTCCAGACGGATCCCGAGGCCCAGGCTGCGGTCGCGGATATCCTCGAGGAAATCGCGCAGCTGCACCAGGTGATCGACCGCCTGCTGTTCCTCGCCAAAGCGGAAAGCGGCGCGCTCAACCTCGCGCTGAAGCGCACGGAGATCGCGGCCTTTGTGCGGGCGTTTGCGGAGGACGCCGCGGCCCTCGCGGAGGACCGCGGGGCGATGTTCGCGCTGCGGCAGAACGAGGCGGCGGACCTGAAAGCCGAACCCGACCTGCTGCGGCAACTGCTGCTCAATCTGATCGCCAACGCCGTCTCGGTCTCCCCGCCCGGCGGCTTGGTTTCATTGGTATCCGCGCCCGGTCCGGGCGGTTGGAACCTGGTGGTCGAGGACGAAGGGCCCGGTTTGCCGGAAGTCCAGCTGGGCCGGATTTTCGAGCGGTTTGTCCGTTTCGAGAGCGCGGCCGGCCAGCGCGCGGGCACGGGCCTCGGCCTGGCAATCTGCAAGAGCATCGCCGAATTGCACCACGGCACGATCCGCGCGGAAAACCGCAGCGACCGCAGCGGATTGCGGGTGACGGTGACGTTGCCGTGCTAGCTGTGAGCCGTGAGCCGCCGCGGGGCGGCGGCGGTTGAAAGGTGAAAGTGCGAAGGATGAGACCGGAAACCGAAGACCGGAGACCGGAGTTGCCGGCGATGAATACCGAGCGCTGAGGGGCGTTCCGCGCGTCGCAGGACGATGGCCCGACTGGGGCCTTGCACGGGTAGGGCGGATTGCCAGCTTGGGCGCGACATGAAACGCCTTCCCCTCGTTCTTGCCCTGCTTGCCGCGTGCCTCGGCGCGCCCGCCCTCCGTGCCCAGACCGCTCCGTCCTACGGCCCCGCGATCAACCTGGAGACCGCCCAGAAGGTTCTCGCTGCCGCCACGGCGGAAGCGAATAAGAACAATTGGAATGTCGTCATCGCGATCGTCGATCCGGCGGGCCACCCCGTGGTGCTGCAGCGGCTGGACGACACGCAGTTTGCGAGCGTCGAGGTGGCCTTGGCGAAGGCGAAGTCGGCCGCCGGGTTCCGGCGTTCGACGAAGGTGTTCGAGGATCTGGTCGCGGGCGGCGGCGCCGGTTCCCGGATCTTGGCCTTGCCGGGCGCCTTGCCGATCGAGGGCGGGCTGCCGATCACGGTCGGCGGCAAGATCGTCGGCGCGATCGGCGTCTCGGGGGTGACGAGCCAGCAGGACGGGCTCATTGCCGCGGCCGGGCTGGCGGCGCTGAAGTAAGGGCGGGGCGTTCCCGCTTCAATCGACGACCACGGGCGCGCGGACGAGCGCGGCCGTGTGCTTTTCCACGGCGGCGCGGAGTTGCGCGACGACTTCCGGATGTTCGGCGGCGACGTTGAAACGCTCGCCGGCGTCGTGGCCGAGATGGAAGAGCAGCGGCGGTTCGTGCGTCTCGGCCTTGGGGGCGCCGTAGCCGATGCGGGTCTTGAAATGCAGTTTCCATTCGCCGAGGCGCACGGCGAAGAGTTGTTCGCCGCGGTAATAGAAGAAGGGTTCCGGCGGGCGGCTGCGTTGGCGGAAGAGCACGGGCGCGAGGTCGCGGCCGTCGTAGACGCGGTCGGCCGGGAGCGCGCCGCCGGCGAGGGCGACAGCGGTCGGGAAGAGATCGAGCATGGTGGCGGGCTCGGAGCTGACGGCGGGGCCGATCTTGCCGGGCCACCAGGCGATCGCGGGCACGCGCATGCCGCCTTCCCAGGTGCTGCCTTTGCCGTCGCGCAAACCGCCGGCGCTGCCGCCCTGCTGTTTTTGCGTGAGCCACGGGCCGTTGTCGGACGTGAAGATCACGAGCGTGCGCTCGGCGACGCCGGCGGCGCGCAGGGCGGCGACGACGGTGCCGACGCTGGCGTCGAGTTCCTCGACGGTGTCGCCGTAGCGGCCGCCGCGGCTTTTGCCCTTGAAGGCGGGCGAGGCGAAAAGCGGCACGTGCGGGAACGTGTGCGCGAGGTAGATGAAGAACGGCTTCGCCTTGTTCGCGGCGATGAAGGCGGCGGCTTCGGCGGCGTACCGCGCCGTCAACGTGGTCTGCTCGGCCGGGCGTTCGACGATCTCGCCGTTGCGGAGGAGGGGGACGTTCCAACCGCCGGCGGGCGGGTCGGCGAGCGAGACGGCGCCCTTCGGCGTCGTGGGCAACGCGTCCATGTCGTTTGAATACGGCAGGCCGAAGCTGAGATCGAAGCCCTGGTCGTTGGGCCGCGAACCGGGGTTGAGGCCGAGGTGCCACTTGCCGATGTGGGCGGTGGCGTAGCCGCGGGCGCGCAGGGCCTCGGCGAGGGTGATCTCGGCGTCGGGCAGGCCGCCCTTGGAATTGGGAAACAGGACGCGCCGGCTGTCGCTGGCCATGCCGTTGCGGACCGGGTAGCGGCCGGTGAGCAGGGCGGCGCGGCTCGGCGTGCAGACCTCGGCGGCGGAATAGAAA
This sequence comes from Opitutaceae bacterium, assembly GCA_027482185.1. Lineage (GTDB taxonomy): Bacteria > Verrucomicrobiota > Verrucomicrobiia > Opitutales > Opitutaceae > ER46. The sequence continues at coordinate 749,940 of JAIXWF010000013.1, forward strand.
TCGGTGAAACGCAGGCCCTCGGCGGCCAGGCGGTCGAGGTGCGGGGTGCGGATCGCGGGATTGCCGTAACAGCCGAGGTCGCCGTAGCCGAGATCGTCGGCGAAGATCACGACGACATTGGGCGGCGCGGCGGGCCGGGCGGGCGACGTGCTGGGCAATTCGGATACGCCGTAGGCGAAGGCGCGGGCCGGGCTGCGGCCGAGCAGGTGGAGATCGAACCACTCGACCATGCGGGCTTCGTCTTCGGCGAACTCGTTCCAGCGCGCGTGCGTGGCGCCGCGGCGGACGACGAGTTCGCACTTGGCGCCGAGTTCGGCGGCGCGGGCCTGGAATTTCCGGGCCTGATGCAGCGGCACGACGTTGTCGGCGTCGCCGTGCACAATGAAGACCGGCGGTTGGTCGGCGCGGAGATGGTGGAACGGCGAGAGTGCGCGGCCGAGCCGGGCGCGGCCTTCCGGCGTGAGGGCGTCGGGGCCGAAGGCGGCGGTGAGCCAGGAGAGATCGCCGACGCCGACGGCGTGGTCGTTTTCCCCGTTCCAATCGAGGAAGTCGGTCGGCGGGTGGAAGACGGCGGCGGCCTGCACGGCGCTGGAGACGCGGTCGACGGGGTCGTTGGCGGCGGGGTTGCCCGGGCCGCCGCGGGTGGCGACGGTGAGACTCAGGTGGCCGCCGGCGCTGCTGCCCGTGATGCCGATCTTGGCCGGATCGATGCCGTAGGCCGCGGCGTTGGCGCGGATGAAACGCACGGCGCGCAGGAGATCGCGGGAGATTTCCTCGACGTGGAACCGCGGCTGCGTGCCGTGGGCGACGACGAAGGTCGTGTAACCGGCGGCCGGCCAGGGACCGGCGCCTTGGTTGAGGTTGCTGGAACGCCAGGCGCCGCTGACGACGCGGATGACGGCGGCGCCGTTGGGGCGCGCCGGTTTGACGACGTCGAGGGTGAGGGCGACGCCGTCGTGCTTCGCGTAGACGACATCGCGGATGCGCTGGGATCCGGCGGGATCGTTCTGGGCGCGCAGCGGAGCGGCGGCACAGGCGAGCAAACAAAGGAACGCGAAGGGGCGGAGCGGGAAGGCCATGGGATGCGTTTCGATTTGGGGGCTAGGGTTCGGTTTTTACCACGGAGGCACGGAGCGCACAGGGAGGAGATGGCGGAGACAAAGCAGGCGCGAGCAACCGAGGCTGCACCCAAATCGCGGAAGGCTGGGCCGTTTTGCGTCGGTGTTCTCCGGATCGGCTCGGTGGTTCAGCGGGGTTCTATTGGTTTAGCGGAGATGGGTGTGGCTGTGCACGGGGCGGCCGGCTTCGTCGCGCAGCGTGAGCACGGCCTGCGGGCGGCCGGCGGCGGAGCGGGCGACCTCGACGGTGAGGAAACCGCCGAGCGGGGCGGCGTCCGTGTACATCTGGCGGATACGCGCCTCGGGGTCGGTGGACTGCGGATCGCCGGGTGCGCGGCCGGTGCGAGCGTTTTCGTAAATGATCGAGCCGGCGGCCCATTCCTCGAAGCCGGTGGGATGGACGGAGCGGTATTTCCAATGCCGGTCGCCGGTGAGGATCAGCAATCCGGACGGGTCGAAGTGCTCGGCCTTCAGCCATTCCAGGAATGCGGTGCCCTCGTGACGGAAGCCGCCGAGGTTGGTGTGATTGTCGCGTTTGCGGGCGTCGTCGGGGCCGACGAGCGGCGTGGGCGAGACGATGATCTTGAAGGCGGCGTCGCTGGCTTTGAGCGTGCGTTGAAGCCAAGCGCGTTGCTCGGCGCCCCAGATGGATTTGCCGGGACCGTCGGGCTCGCGGTTGGGGCTGCGGTAGTCGCGCCCCTCGAGGAACCAGAGTTGGAGATCGCGGCCGGCGCGCACGGTGCGGTAGGTCGGCGCGGCGGGCGTGGCCGGATCGATGAGCGGGACCTGTTCGCGAAAGGTGCGCTGGCCGAGGGCGGCGCCGGGCAGACGGGCGCCGAGGAGGTCGGCGTCGTCGTAGCGGAAATCGTGGTCGTCCTTGAGGTAGAACGCGGCGGAGGCGCCGTTGAGCCGGACGAGGCGGGCGAGGGCGCCCTGCTCGTGCCAACGTTGGCGGAGTTGGGGCAGTTCGAGGGCCTGGCTGTCGTCCGGGTGGTCGTAGTAGACGTTGTCGCCGTTGCTGATCCAGAAATCGGGTTTGAACTCGCGGACGGCGTCGAGGCCCGGGTAGCCGAGGGCGCGCTCGGCGGCGGGCATTTCGCGCTGCGGGCCCTTCTGCATGTGGCCGAAGAAACGCGCGTAGTGCATGCAGGTAAGCAGGACGAAACGCACGGGCGCGTTCGCTTCCGGCGCGGCCAAGGTCCGGAAGGTGGCGGCGGGGCCCGCGACGGCCGAGGCGCGCGCGGCGCCGTAGTGGGCGCGGTAGTGGTAAACCTGATGCGGCTGCAGTCCCGTGACTCGGGTTTGGACAATGAAGTCGTTTTCCGCGCGGGCATTTTGCCACGCCGTGAAGATCGGGCGGGAGAAATCGGCGGCAGCGGAAAGCTCGAAACGCACTTCGCCGGCGGCGCCGGGAACATCGCGGTCGACGGTGCCGGGCGTGGCGGTGAGGCGGGTCTGGAGGATGACGGCATCGGGCCGCGGTTCGCCGGCCAAGGTGCCTTGGGCGAGGAAGGGAGCGGCGGGGGCGAAGGGGACGGCGGCGAGCGCGAGGAGGGCGAGGAGGAAGGCGCGGAAGGGCATGGGGAGAATTGCGGATCGCGGATTTTCTGAAACCGGAATTCGGAGACCGGAGACCGGAGTTGGGGGAATCAGGGGCGCAGGGTGAGGATGAGGGCGCGGACTTCCATCACGCTGCGGCCGGGGATTTCGAGGGCGCGCAGGGTGATCGGGCCGCGGCCGGCGGGCAGGTCGATGGGGCCGAGGGCGAGGGGGCGGAAATCTTTGGCGGGGGATTCGGCGGGCGGGCGCGGGAGTGTGTCCTGGTGCGTTTGCACGGGCGGATCCCAGGCGGGGGCGACGCGGCCGGATAGTTTCCGGTCTCCGAACGCGAGTTCGACGGTCGCGCCGACGTCGGCGGCGGGCACGGTGTACATGATCTCGACGTCGTAGGTGCCGGCGGTGCGGACTTCGACATCCCAGGCGATACGGCCTTCGGCGGTGGTCCAATTGCGGAAGAACGAGGAGTTGGGCGCGTTGGAACTGCGGAGCACGCCGCCGGCGGCGGTGCCGTCGCGGGCCGGCAGGACGGTGCGCGGCATCTCGCGGTAGCCGACGGGGAACGGCCGGTCGTCGGGCGCGACTTGATTGCGGCGGGCGGGGCCGGCGGCGGGTTTCGAGAGATGCGGCAACGCTTCGGCCTGCCAGGCGGCGAGGGCGGAGCCGAGGAGTCGGGCGACGTCGGCCTGTTGGGCGGCGACGTTGCGGGTCTGGCCGGGATCGGTGCGCAAATCGAAGAGTTCGCCGGCGGGATCAAGGCGATGCGTGGGGCTGCGGACGCTGAGGCGGCCGTTCTGGTGGGCGAAGAGCAGGCGTTCCGGCGCGACCGCGGTGCGGCCCAGCAGGAGGGGCGAGAGGTCGGTGCCGTCGAGGGGCTTGGCCGCCGGCAACGGCACGCCCGTCAGCGCGGCGAGGGTGGGGAGGAGGTCGATGGCGCCGGCGATGGGTTTGACGACGGTGCCGGGGGCGATTTTGCCGGGCCAACGGACGAGGAGCGGGGCGCGGAGGCCGCCTTCGTCGACGGTGCCCTTGCGGCCCTTCAGGCCGCCGTTCCAACGCGCGGTGTTGGGGCCGTTGTCGGAGAAGTAGAGGACGACGGTGTTCTCGCGGAGGCCGAGTTCGTCGAGGCGGGCGAGCACGCGGCCGACGTTGCGGTCGAGGTTTTCGTTCATCGCGTGGACGATGCGCGTGGTGGCGAGGTCTTCCTTGTCGCCGAGGGGGCCGCGCAGGGCGATCGGGCGGTCGCGCCATTTTTCCCAGTCGGCGGCGGGCACGGCCCAGGGGGAATGCGGCGTGTTGTAGGGGATGTAGCAGAAAAACGGAGACGCGCGGTGGCGGCCGATGAAGTCGAGGGCGCGGTCGGTGAGGTGGTCGGCGATGTAGCCGCGGCCGCGCGCGGGCAGGCCGTTGCGCTCGAGGGCGGGGTCGAAGTACTCGGCCCAATGGCCGGAGGTGAAGCCCTCGTATTCGGCGAAGCCGCGGGCGTTGGGATGGTAGGGCCACTGGCTGCCGTTGTGCCATTTGCCGAAGGCGCCGGTGGCGTAGCCGGCGGCCTTGAACACGTCGGCGACGGTGCGCTCATCGAGGTTGAGGCGCTCCTGGCCGGTCGAGACGCCGCGGACGCCGGTGCGCGGGTGGTAGCGGCCGGTGAAGAATTCGGCGCGGGTCGGGGCGCAGACGGAGGCAACGTAGAAGTGCTCGAAGCGCGCGCCGCTGCGGCCGAGGGCGTCGAGGTGGGGCGTGACGGCGTCGGTGTTGCCGTGGATCCCGAGATCGCCCCAGCCCTGGTCGTCGGCGAGAATGACGACGACGTTGGGTCGGGCGGCGGGAGCGGCGGCGGCGGTCAGGGTGAAGCAGCAGCTGAGAAGAACGGCAATGAGGCGCATGGGCGGACGGGGTGGGGGTGGGCCAAGACGACGCGGAGCGGCCGGCGGTGTCGACGCTGTTTGCGGGCCGCGCGCACGCGATTTCCGGCGTGCACCGCGCGGAGCCGGCACGCAGGCTGCGGGCCCCCTTGCTTCGCCCCATGAAACTGTCCCCGCTGTTTTTCTCTTTGGCCCTGCTGGCTGTCCCGATGCGCGCGGCCGACGGCCCGGCACGGCCCAACGTGCTCTTCATCGCGATCGACGACCAGAACGACTGGGTCGGCGCGCTCCGCGGGCACCCGCAGGTGAAGACTCCGTTCATCGATGCGTTGGCGGCGCGGGGCACGCTCTTCACGAACGCGCATTGCCAGGCGCCGCTCTGCAATCCCTCGCGCACGAGCTTGCTTACGGGCCTGCGGCCCACGACGACGGGAATCTACGGCCTGCAGCCGGGCGTGCGCGAAGTGGAGCGGACGAAGACGACGGTGACGCTGCCGCAGACCTTCACGCGGGCGGGGTATTTCACGGCGACGAGCGGCAAGATCTACCACGACGGCTCGATGAAGCCGGCCGAACAGGCGGCGGAGTTCAATGTGTGGGGTGCGCGCGGCCCGGCGACGCGGCCGGCCCAGCGGATTTCCAAACTGCCGGGGAAACAGCACCCGCTGATGGACTGGGGTCCGTTTCCCGCCAAGGACGAAGAGGCGCCGGATTACCTGATTGCGAGCGCGGCGATCGACGCGCTGGGCAAGGCGCCGGCGGACAAACCGTTCTTCATCGCGACGGGATTCCGTTTGCCGCACGTGCCGTGCTTTGCGCCGCAGAAGTGGTTCGATCTTTATCCGGACGCCACGCTGCAAATGCCGCCGATGCTCGCGAACGACCGGGCGGACACGCCGCGTTTTTCGTGGTACCTGCATTGGCGGCTGCCGGAGCCGCGGGCGTCGGTGCTCGAGGAGCACGACGAACTGCGTCCGCTCGTGCGCGCGTACCTCGCGAGCGTGAGTTTCATGGACTCGCAGGTCGGCCGCGTGTTGGCGGCGCTCGAGGCGAGCGGCCGGGCGAAGGACACGGTCGTCGTGCTGTGGAGCGACCACGGCTACCATCTGGGCGAGAAGGAAATTACCGGAAAGAACACGCTGTGGGAGCGCTCGACGCGCGTGCCGTTGATTTTGGCCGGACCGGGAATCGCGGCCGGGGCGCGCTGCGGCCGGCCGGCGGAGTTGCTCGATGTTTTCCCGACGCTGCTGGAGCTCGCGGGTCTGCCCGCGCGGAGCGACCTCGACGGGCTGAGTCTGGTGCCGCAGTTGCGCAACGCGAACGCGCCGCGCGAACGGCCGGCGTTGACGACGCACAATCCCGGCAACCACGCGGTGCGCGACGAGCGTTGGCGCTACATCCGCTACGCGGACGGCGCGGAGGAATTGTACGATGTGACCAAGGATCCGAACGAGTGGACCAACTTGGCGGCGGATCCGAAGTTGGCCGGCGTGAAGGCGAACCTCGCGCGTTGGTTGCCGAAGCAGGAAGCACCGCACGCGCCGCGCAGCGCGAACCGCGTGCTGACCTACGACGACAAGACCGGCGAGGCGGTGTGGGAAGGCGTGCCGATCAAGCGCGACGAGGCGATCCCGCGGTTCTGATTTTCCGCCCCATGAATTTCTTCAAAATTGGACTGAGCCTAGTGGCCGGTTGGATCGGCGTCGGCGTTGCGGTGGCGGCGGGCGCCGAAGCAGCGGCGAAACGGCCGAACTTCGTCGTGATCCTGTGCGACGATCTGGGCTGGGGCGATTTGTCGGCCTATGGGCATCCGCAGATCCGCACGCCGAACCTCGACCGGCTCGCGGCGGCGGGGATGCGTTTCACGAGTTGCTATTCGCCGGCGCCGGTGTGTTCGCCGTCGCGCGTCGGGTTGATGACGGGACGCAGCCCGAACCGCGCGGGCGTCTACGATTGGATTCCGGAGGCGACGGCCGCGGCTTCGGCGCAGGGCGCGCGGCACTTGGTGCATTTGCGGAAAGAAGAAACGACGCTGCCGAAATTGCTGCAGGGCGCGGGCTACGCGACCGCGCTGGCGGGGAAGTGGCACGGCAATTCGCGTTTCAACGATCCGGCGCAGCCGCAGCCGGGCGACCTCGGGTTCGACCATTGGTTTGCGACGCAGAACAATGCGGCGCCGTCGCACGAGAACCCGGTGAACTTCGTGCGCAACGGCCAGGCCGCGGGACCGCAGACGGGTTTCAGCTGCCAAGTCGTCGCGCGCGAGGCCGTCGGCTGGCTGGAAAGACAGCAGGCGGCGAAACCAGAGCAGCCCTTTTTCCTGTATGTGGCGTTTCACGAACCGCACGAGCCGGTGGCGTCGCCGGCCGACTTGGTGGCCGAGTACCGGTCCAAGGCGCGCAACGACGACGAGGCGCAGTACTTCGCGAACGTGGCGAACATGGACCGGGCGGTGGGCGAGGTGTTGGCGGCGCTCGAGCGCCTGAAGGTGGCGGACGACACCGTCGTTTTCTTCAGCAGCGACAACGGGCCGGAGACCTTGAACCGCTATCCGGCGGCGAAGCGTTCCTACGGGACGCCGGGGCCGCACCGCGGCATGAAGCTGTGGACGACGGAGGCGGGCGTGCGCGTGCCGGGCATCGTGCGCTGGCCGCGACGGGTGTCCGCCGGGCAGATCCGGGCGGATGCGGTGAGCTCGCTCGATTTGCTGCCGACGTTCGCGGCGTTGGCGGGAGCGAAGGTGCCGGAGGGATTGAAACTGGACGGCACCGACCTGCGGCCGTTGCTGGCGGGCGGGCCCTTGGCGCGGACGCAGCCGCTGTTCTGGGTCTACTACAACGCGATCAACGAGCAGCGCGTCGCGATGCGGGACGGCAACTGGAAGCTGCTCGCGAAGCTCGACGGCGGGAAGGCGCCGCGGGCGGCGAACGTGTCGGCGGCCAACGCGGCGCGGCTGAAGGCGGCGCAGCTGACGGATTTCTCGCTCTACCGGATGACGGACGATGCCGGGGAGACGCGGGACCTGGCGGCGACGGAACCGGAGCAGTTGAAGGAAATGACGGCGAAACTGCAGGCACTCTACGCCGAGCTGACGGCGACGATGCGGGTGTGGGAGTAGGAGCGATCGGATGTGAGCGATCAGCGATCAGCTGTCAGTGATCAGTGATCAGCGATCAGCGGTCGGCGGTTGGCTGGCGGCGATCGTTGATCGGTTCTGGTTCCGGCTGAAAGCTGACGGCTGAGAGCTGACCGCTTCCGCCCGAGCCGCGCGCGGATACTTGCACGCGGCGGGGGCGGCGGACATCTTCGCGCGCGATGATCTCAACCCGGGCGCGCGGACTGGCTAACCTCCATGCGGGGGCGACCACGCTGGGCGTCGGGATCGTGTTCTGGGTCTACGCGGAATTCATCATGCGGTACGTGCCGGTGGTGCGGCTGAGCCGGGAAGTGAATCTGATCCCGTACTTTCTCTGCATGGTCGGGGGCATGGCCTTGGCGGCGCGCGAAGTGGTGCGGCTTGGATCCCGCTCGCATGTGTTGGAATTCGGGGAGGCGGCGCGCTTGGCGGCACGGCAGGTCGGCCTGATGGCGCTGCTGACCTTCACCATGATGTTCGCGACGCAGGACCGCAGCATCAGCCGTCTCTTCCTCGGCACGTTTTTGGCCGGTTCGTGGTTGGGTTTGCTGTTTGCCAACCTCCAGCTGCCGCGGTGGCTGGCGAAACTGATGTTTTCGCGCGGGCATCGGCTGCCGACGGTGTTTGTCGGCCGGACCTCGGCGCTCGTGCGGTTGCAGGATTGGATCGCGAACAAGGAGAGCCTCGGCGTCGAGCCGATCGGGGTGCTGAGCACGGAGGAGCCGGCGATCGGGGCTCCGCCGCCCGTCGTGCCGCGGCTGGGGCGGCCGGAAGAACTGGCGCGCGTCCTCGCGGAGCGCGAAGTGGCGCAGGTCATCTTGCTGGCGCTGCCGGCGTCGGACGAGGAGGCGCGCGCGGTGATCGAATTGTGCCAGGAGCACGGTTGCCGCTTGCTGATCCACAACAACCTCGCCGAACGCTACACGCATCCGCTCGTGCCGGCGGTGGAAGACGGGCGCCATTTCTACACGCTGCAGGAAGAGCCGCTCGAGGATCCGCTGCACCGGCTGGTGAAGCGCGGGTTCGACGTGGCGGTGGCGTTGCCGGTCGTGCTGTTGGTGCTGCCGCCGCTGTGCGCGTGGGTGGCGCTCATGCAGCGGAGCCAGGCGCCGGGGCCGCTGTTCCACGCGCGCGAGCGCCGCGGGCAGAGCGGGCGCACGTTCCGCATGCTGAAATTCCGGTCGATGCGCGTGGCGCCGGAGGACGCGGTGGCGGAATCGAAACAGGCGCAGGCGGAGGACGAACGCATTTTCCCCTTCGGCCGGTTCCTGCGCCGCCGGAGTCTCGACGAGTTTCCCCAGTTCTGGAACGTGCTGGTGGGCGAGATGAGTGTGGTCGGACCGCGGCCCTACATGCCGCTGCTCGACGAGGAATTCCGCCGCCAGGCGCGCGGCTACCGGACGCGGCACCTCGTGAAGCCGGGCATCACGGGTCTCGCGCAGAGCCTCGGCTACCGGGGCGAGATTCTGGAAACGGAGATGCTCAACCGGCGCGTGTATTGGGATGTCTACTACATCACCCACTGGTCCGTCTGGCTCGACCTGCAGATCACGGTGCGGACGCTGCTGCAGGTATTCCGGCCGCCGCAGACGGCGTATTAGCCGGCCGCGCGGGGCGGCCGGCGGTTGAAAGTTGAAAGCTCGAGGTTGAAAGAAAGGAAAGTGCGGAGGCCCGGGCGGTGAACCACTGATGTTCACTCATGGGCACTGATGGCTCGGGCGCGGGGTTCGGCCCGGGATCGTTCTCTCAACTCTCAGCTTTCAACTGTCCCGGCCGTTTATTGCTTGGCGGCCGGGACCAGGGCGCGGGGGCGGTTGGCGGTGCCGGGTTTGGGGGCGGGGATTTCGGCGAGACGGGCGGCGGCGGCGGTGATCGTGGGCTGCAGCGCGGGGTCGGCGACGAGGTTGCGGTACTCGCCCTCGGGCCGACGGGGGTAGAATTCGCGGCCGGCGCGGCCGCCGTCCCATTCGGTGTAGCGCCAAGTCGGACCGATGACGGTGCGGCCGGCGACGTCGCGTTTGCCGGCGACGTCGTAGTGGTAGACGAGGCTATAGGCGACGCGGTCGGCCGGGGTGGATTCCGGGTTTTCCCAGAGCGGCCGCAGCGAGCGGCCGTCGAGCGGGCCGGCGGGCTTGAGGCCGGCGAGGTCGGCAAGCGTGGGGTACACGTCGATGAGCTCGACGGGAGCGGCGACGCGGCGGCCGGCGGGAAGGCCGGCGCCCGCGATCAACAGGGGCACGCGGGTGGCTTCGTCGAAGGCGCTGAGTTTGGCCCAGAGCCCGCCATGGTCGCCAAGGTGGAAGCCGTGGTCGCTGAACAATACGACGACGGTGTTTTTCCAGAGGTCATGGCGGTCGAGTTCGTCGAGCAAGTTGCCGATCTGTTCGTCGATGAAGGAAATGCAGGCGTAGTAGGCGCGGATGGCTTCGGTGCGGGAGGACGGTTGTTCGAAACCGGACAGCTCGGTTTGCAACGCGATCGCGGGGATGTCCTGCAGGGCGGGTTCGGCGGGGAGCGTGATCTTCGTGTCTTTGTAGAGATCGAAGAAACGCTGCGGCGCGGTCCAAGGCAGGTGCGGTTTGTGGAAACCGGCGGCGAGGAAGAACGGTTTGCCGGAGCGGCCGTGTTCGGCGAGGAGGCCGCGGATTTTGGCGGCGTTGATGCCGTCGCGGGTGGCGGAGCCGTCGCCGGCGAGCGGTTGCCAGGCGGGACGGCCGTCGCCGCCGCCGTAGCGGGATTCGATGGCGGCCTTTTCGCCCGGGTCTTCGGTGCCGGCGTCCTGGTAGTGGTCCCAGGCGGCGGGGTCGCTGGTGCGGGCGTTGTGGAAGATCTTGCCGGCGCCGACGGTGTGGCGGCCGTTTTGCCGGAAGAATTGGGGCAGGGTGACGGCGTCGGGCAGGGCGGTGCGCGCGGGCGTGTTGAGGATGTAGACGCCGGTGGTCTCGGGGCGGCGGCCGGCGAGGAACGACACGCGGCTCGGGCCGCAGAGCGGATACTGGGAATAGGCGCGGTCGAAGCGCACGCCGCGGGCGGCGAGCCGGTCGAGGTTCGGCGACTTGACCTCGCGGTTGCCGTAGGCGCCGAGCGCGAGGTTGAGATCGTCGACGACGAGGAGGAGGACGTTGGTCGCGGGGGCGGCCGGAGCGGCGGCGAAGACCGGCACCGCCGCGAGCAAGGCGGCGGCGAGGAGCAGGGACGGGCGCATCAGGGTTGGGCGGGGAGGGCGGCTTTCCAACCGGCGCGGAGCTGGGCGGTGAATTTCGCGACGAGCTCGGCGTGGGCGGGTTGGTTGGCGAGGTTCACGTTTTCCTGCGGGTCGGTGCGGTGGTCGTAGAGTTCGAGGGCGGCGACCTTGCTGTGGTCGTTGCGGTGGAGCCAGGCGGTGAAGCGGTGGTGCTCGGTGCGGAGCGAGTAACCCATGAGTTGCTGGCCGCCGGTGGCGGAATTGCCGGGGCGCGGGTATTGGCTGAAGGCGGCCTGCTTCCAGGCGCGGTCGGGATTTTCGAGCAGGCCCTTGAAGCTGGCGCCTTCGAGGTGGGCGGGCAGCGGGAGGCCGGCGAGGTCGGCGAGCGTCGGATAAACGTCGACGAACTCGACGATACCGTTGGTGCGTTTGCCGGCGTGCTTCATGCCCGGGACGGAAAGGAGAAGGGCGCCGTTGGTGTCGTTCTCGGTGTTGCTGTGTTTGCACCAGGCATCGTGCTCGCCGAGTTTCCAACCGTGGTCGCCCCAGAGGACGACGATGGTTTTTTCGCGGAGGCCCAAGCGGTCGAGTTCGTCGAGGACCTTGCCGAGCTGGGCGTCCATGTAGCTGATCGCGGCATAGTAGCCGTGTTTCAATTGGCGGGCGAGGTCGTCCGGGATCGAGCCTTCGGGAATGCCGTGGTAGTTGCGCAATTCGCCGCCGGGCAGAACGGCGTACTCGGGCGCGTCCTTCGGGCGGAATTTGTTCGGCGCGAGTTGGATTTTCGCGGGATCGTAGAGGTCCCAGTATTTCTTCGGCGCGACGAAGGGCAGGTGCGGCTTGGAGAAACCGACCGCGAGGAAGAACGGTTCTTTCTTTTTGCTCAGGTCGCGGAGCGTGGCGACGGCGAGGTCGGCGGTTTTGCCGTCAGTGAACGTGTTGTCCGGAACGTCGGCGCCTTCGAAGGCGGGGCCGCGGGAATTGCGGGGTGTGGCGCCTTTTTTCTTCTTCGCGCCTTTTTCCTGCTTCGGGGCGCCGTCGATGTCGTTGGGCTGGGGGACGCGTTGGTGGAGGGCGAGATTTTCCGGCAGGCCGTAGGCTTGGGCGCGGGGCGTCTGCCACGGCACGGTCCAAGTCGGGGCGTCGTCGAAGCCGCCGTGGTAGATCTTGCCCATGCCCTGGACGAAGTAGCCGTTGTTCTTGAAGTGTTGGCCGACGGTGACGACGTCGGGCAGGGCGGTGCGGAAATGGGTTTCGAGGTCCCAGACCTTGGTGGTGTCGGGCCGCGTGCCGGTCATCAGGCTGGAGCGCGTCGGGGAGCAGACGGCCTGCTGGACGTAGGCGCGGTTGAACGTGATGCCGGCCTTGGCGAGGCGGTCGAGGTTGGGGCTCTTGATGTAGGAGGCCCCGTAGGCGCCGAACTCGGGGCGGAGATCGTCGACGGCGACGAAGAGAATATTGGGCCGGTCGGCGGCCGAAGCGGCGGCGGCGAGCAGCGAGGAAACAAAGACCGCGAGGAGGCGGGCGGGGGATTTCATGGGGCGAAGAAGCTCAAGACGATCGTAGGTTCCGGGGGCGGCGGTGGCCAGTGACGCAACCATTGCCTCCGGTGGGGCGATGGTAGGTGAGGTGAAATGCGGAAAGGGAGAGCCGGCAGGAGTGGCCCTACTTTTTTCCCTTCGTCTTCTGGTTTGGGGCCGGCGGAGCAGGGAGGGCGAAGGTGATCGCGCGGGCGATCGAAGCCAGAGAGACGGTGTTGTGGCTTTCGTCCGGGATCAGCGCATAGCGGACCATGATTTTTTCGGGATTCAGCTTGCCGAGGCGGTCGGCGAGATTGCGCGCGTTGCCGATCATGCCGTCGGCCTCTTCTGCGGCGAGCAGGGTGGGATCCGATCCCATGTATCCCTCGCCGCCAGCCGATGTGATCAGGATCCGAAGCTTGAGCGCGCCTTCACGGGCCTTGGCCGAAAACGTCGGCTCGTCGGCGAGCACGGCCTTGTCGCCCTGCCAAAGCGCAGGACTGATGATAAGGTACGTGGAGTAGTGCTCAGGGTTGCGCAGCAGCGCACGCGCGACGGCGAGTCCGCCAAGGGATTTGCCGTAGAGCATATAGCGGGCGGGATCGACGGCGTACTGCGAGGCCACGAAAGGTTTGATCTCCTCTTCGATGATGCGGAGGAACGTATCGCAGCCGCCGGAGCCATTGGGGAAGCGCGCCGGTTGTTCCTTTACGGTCATGTCGATGGCGCGCCTGCGGCTGACGTCGGAGTTTTCCTCGGTCTGGTAGCAAATGCCTACGACGATGGCAGGCTCGAACCTGCCACTGCCCCAGGTGACAGTGTCGGAGGCGGCGCGGAAGTACCAGTTGCCGTCTAGGACGAAGAGAACCGGATAGCGTTTGCCCGGCTCCGCCTTGGGGGCGGAGATCATCAGGCGGTAGGGATGGCCGTTGATTGAAGACGTGAAGTCGAACTGGCGTTCACGCGAAACGGCGACCTGGCCTTGGCTGGTGACCGCGATTTTTGCGGCGGGACTTCCGTCGGCCGCGGCGCCAAGAACCGGCAGAAGCAACGCAGCAACTACCGGCATGGCGGCACGCAGGAGAGAATGCTGATTGGTCCGGGTGGGGTTGGGCATCGGATGGTGGAATCGAAATTGGAGGAGACGGGCTTCTAGTCGCAACAACGGGGTGAGACTACGCCTCAGAGTAGCGATGATCCTTGAAGGGTTGGCCGACGGTGACGACGTCGGGAACATCGAGCAGCGAAGCGCCGAGTGGGAAGAGGGAATTCATGAAACGGCGGAACGGAGCGGGCGGATCACTTCTTGTTCTTTTTCTGTTCGCGGGCTTCGGCGTTTTTGGCGTGGCGGCCGGATTCGGGACCGCGGTCGGGCACGCCGCCGGCGGGATTGAGTTTGGCGAGGACGGCGGAGAGGCGCGAGCGGGCGGCGACGGCGGCGGCGTCGGTCGAACCGGCGGGCACGGCCTTCTCCGAGAATGGCGCGTCGGACATGTCGAAGAGTTCGCCGGCGTGATTGAGTTTCCAGTTCGCTTCGCGAACCCACCACTGGCGGGCGAGTTGGTTGAAGGCCCAGCCGCGGCTGGCGTTCTTGCCGCCGCGGAGGGCGGGAAGCAGGTTCTCGCCGTCGATGACGGTGCCTTGGGGCAAAGGGGCGCCGGCGAGGGCGGCGAAGGTGGGGAAGAAGGAACTGGAGTCGACGGGGTCCGCGTTGACCGTGCCGGCGGGAACGAGGCCGGGGAAATTGACGATCATGGGGACGAGGGCGCCGCCCTCGAGCATGTCGCCCTTGGAGCCGGCGAGGGTGCGGCCGCCGATGGTGGCGCGTTCGTAGCGGCCGGAGGCGGTGCCGTTGTCGCCGAGGAAGACGATCATGGTGCGGTCGCGCAGCTGCAGTTTTTCCAACTCGGCGACGAGCTTGCCGACGAGTTTGTCCATGTAGCGGACATTGTCGGTGTAGAGATCCTTGCTGTCGGGCGCGCTGTCGGGCGTCGGCAGAATCTCGGAATGCACGTGCGACATCGAGTAGTAGAGGAAGAACGGCCGCTCGCGGTTTTTGGCGACCCAGGCGGCGATGTGGTCGTGCATCACGTCGGGGAGATATTCGCGGTCGCGGAGATCGCGTTTCTCGCCGTTGACGAGGTAGGTGCGGCCCTTGGACTGCGTGTTCCAGTAGGTGCCGCTGCCGGTGAACTTGAGGTAGTCGTCGAAGCCGAATTCGGCGGGCCCGAGGGGAAGCTGGCCCCATTTGCCGACGGCGGAGGTGACGTAGCCGGCGGGCTTGAGCAGCGCGGGGACCATCTTCTCGGCGGTCGTGAATTCGCCGGTGGCGTCCTGGTTGGTGGCGCCGTTGCGGAAACCGTAGCGGCCGGTGAGGATCTGGGCGCGGGAGGGACCGCAGAGCGGGACGGTGTACGCGCGGGTGAAACGCATGCCGCCGGCGGCGAGGGCGTCGATATTCGGCGTCCTGTAGTTGTCGGCGCCGTAGCTGCTCACCTCGCCGGTGCCGTAGTCGTCGGCGAGGATGAAGATGATGTTGGGCTTGGCGGCGGCGGCGGGCGCGGCGAACGCGGAAGCGGCGAGGAGGGCGGCGGCGAGGCCGGCGAGGAGGGGGCGGAGCGTGGACATGGAGGCAGGGGTCAGAACCGGACCGTGACGGTCAGGTCATACTGGGGCGGCATGACGTACGAGAAGGTGTAGACGTTGGCGCCGTTGGCGAGCGTGGTGAATCCGGTTTTGCGCAGGGCGCCGTTCTCGAGATCGGAGAGGTATTTGACGCCGGCGCGGACGCGGACCTGGCGGCCCCACAGTTTCTGGTCGCGCATGACGTAGGCGTTGGTCAGGTGGCTGCTGCCGCCGACCATGCTTTGGCCGGAGGGGACGCCGAAGAGGTAGTCGTCGCGCCAGCTGCCGTTGACACCGACGCGCACGCCGCGGAGCGGGGTCCAGACGGCGCGGTCGAAGGCGTAATCGACGATCCAAGAGGCGGACCACGGTGAGGCGCGGGCGCCGGCGGGGCGGGTGGAGATGTCGAGGGAATCGAGCAGAAGCTTGGCGGTGGCGAGGACGGCGGGGGCTTCGTTGCCGCGGGCGACAGCGGCGTTGTAGTAGCCGCGGAAGGACGCGAGGTCGGGTTCGCCCAGCACGCGGGTACGCGCGAGGGTGAAGCGGAGCTGCAGGTTCTTGGAGGGACGGAGGAGGAGGGTCAGATCGGCGCCGGTGGAGTTTTCCGTGGAGCGGTAGTTGCGGGCGGCGCTGGCGGTGCCGGGGGCGCTGAACCGGTAGCGCGGATCGCCGGGGAGGACGTCGTTGGGATTCATCAGATCCTCCAGCTGGACGGCGCTGAGGCCGATGACGTTGTTGTAGGAGAGAACGACGTTCTTCCGGTCGATGTCGAAAACGCCGAGCGTGAAGCCGGCGCGGCCGTCAAAGAAGGAACCCTTCAGACCGATTTCCTTCGTCGTGCCCTCGATGGGACCGAAGCGGACGTTGTCGAAGGTGACGGCGTCCTGAAAACGGAAGGACTCGGAGTAAACGCCGTAGACATTGACGTCTTTGTTCAGCGCGAAGGTCAGACCGGCGGTGGCCGTGGTGGCGGAGAGGCGCAGGGCAAGATTTTCGCGGTAGTCGCCGGGCAGAGCGTCCTGGCGTTTGGGCGGCTGGATGGCTTCGCGGAACTGCCCGAAATAGCGCGAGGTGGTGTATTCGTAGAGCCGATTCCGGTCGTGGCGCAGGCCGACGAGGGATTGGAGCCGGCCGCCGAAGTAGCGGCCGCTGGCGGACACGGAGGCGGCGGCGCTGCGGCTCCAGCTGGTGCCGCTGGCGGCGTCGGTGCCGGAGGCGAAGAAGCCGAGCATGCGCATGTCGACTTGGTCGGTGACGGGCGGATTGCTGAACTGCACGCGGTCGTAGAGGGCGCGGGAGTAGAACGCGGGATCGTCGAGGTAGACGCGGAGGCGGCCGCGGTCGTTGGCGATGTCGATCGTGGAGGCGGCGCCGCTCAGGACACGTTTCACGTTGTAGCCCTGGAGGCGGTAGTTGTCGACGGCGTGCTCGCGGTACTCGGCGCTGGCGACGAGCAACTGCGTCATGCCTTTGAAGGGAGTCCACGGGTAGACGACGGAACCGCGGAAGGCGTCGGTCTCGGTGCCGAAGCGTTTGCGGTCGGAGGCGGCGTCGGTGAACGGCCGGCCGGCGGCGTCGAAACCGATCGTGGTGTCGAAGGCGTTGTCGTTGCGGTCGGACTGCTGGTTCTGGTGGTTGTAGGCGAGCTCGACGGAGACGGGGCCGAGGCCCTGTTCGACGGTGAGGGAGTAGGTGTTGAAGGGGCGGGCCTGTTGGTCGAAGGAACCGCGGAGGTTGTAGTGTTTGGGCAGGCCGGCGTAGCGGCGGGTGCCGACGACGGCGCCGGCGGCGTTGCGCAGGGCGATGTCGTAGAAGCCGCCTTCGACGAGCGACGGCGTGCCGCCGGCGACGCCGTTGGCCGCGCCGCGGTCGATCGCGGGCAGGGCGGATTGGACGATCCACTGGCCGTCCGAGGTGTAGTAGGTGCCGGCGGCGGAGAAACCGCGGCCGCGCGCGGATTGTTCGTAAACGGAGATGCCCGCGAAGCCGCGGCGGTTGTCGTACTTGCCCTGTTCGCCCTCGACGCGGATCGAGGTGTGGCGGAACGGCTGCCAGACGACGGCGAGCGTCTCGCCTTCGAATTTGTAGGCGGAGGCGTCCTGGAACGTTTTCTCCTGGCGGCGCACGGCGTTGAAGCGGGCGGCGAGGTTGCTCCGCAGCTTGCGGTTGACGTCGAGCTGGTAGCGGTAGGCGCCCTCGCTGTTGTAGAAGGCGGTCGCGGTGCCGAAATTCCGCAGCAGGGGGCGCTTGGTGAAGACGGCGCCCTGGCCGCCGGGCTCGACCTCGCCGAAGATGAGCGAGTTGGAGCCCTTGCCGAAGTCGATGCGCTCGACGTTGTAGGTGTCGGACGGGATGAACCACCGGAAATAATTCCGGCTGACGTTGTTCGTCTGGCTGAGGCCGCGGAACGAGAAATTGCCGCCTTGGTTGTCGTTTTCCATCACCGGGGCGGCGAAGACATTGGCGACAAATTGGGCGGTTTCGTCGGCGGTGAAGAGGCCGAGGTCCTCCATGAAATCGGAGGTGATCGCGTCGATGTTTACCGGCACGTCTTTGAGGGCCTGCTTGGTGCGCGTGGCAGTGAGGGTGTCGTTGGCGGACCAACCCGTTTCGCGTTCGGTCGCGATGATGAACGGCGAAAGTTCGACGACCGCCTCGGGGGCGGCCGGGCGCGGGGCGGGGGCGGTTTGGGCGGGGAGCAGCGCGGTCGCGGCAAGGGCGACGCACACGGCCAGCGGGAGTTGGGCGAACGCGGGCGGGAAGCAGGCGCGACGGGCAGCAGACAGACGACGGCGGAGGGCAGGGGTATCCATCGGGGGCGGGGGCTGGGGTTGACTCAGGGAAGGGGGGCGCGGCGGGAGAGCGAAACGCGGAGGTCGTCGGCGTAGCTGCCCTTGAAGACGGGGTTGTCGCCGGATTCGAACGACTGGTTGATGTGCAGGCGCACGGCGACGAACTCGGCCTGGGGCGGCAGACGCAGCTCGGTCGTCAGGCGCTGCCACGAGGCGGGATCGCGGTCGAGTTTGGTGCGGCTGCTGCGCGCCATGGCGAGGGCTTCGTCGGCCAGCGCGCTGCCGAGGCGGCCGACGCGTTCGGGGACGGATTCGGCTTCGAGGGCGTAGAGGGAAATGGCGCAGCCGTAGCTTTCCGCGTCGGGAAACTCGAGGGCGTTGAAACTGGCGGAGACTTCGAGCACGCCCTCGCCGTCGGCGAAGTCGGCGCGGTACGGCCGGAGATCGATGAGGCGGTAGACGACGGCGATGTGGCCGCCGGCGGGCTTGGCCGCGACCTCGGCGTCGGCGCGCAGGAAGCGCAGCATCTTCGCGCCGCGGGCGGGGGCGAGGCCGTGCTGCGCGCCCACGACCTCGGCGGCGTCGCCGCGCCACAGGCCCGGTCCGAGGGGCACGCGGGAAGCGGGAACGGCGGCGGGCGATTCGAAATCCTCCGCGAGCACCGTGCGCGGCACGGGCGCGACGGGAGACACGACGGCCCAGACCATTGTCGCGGTGAGCAGGCCGAGGCAAAGACCGGCGGCGGCCTGCGGCGCCCATTGCCGCCACGTGGACGCGGGGCGGGGGGCGGCGGGCGGCGGCAGTGCGAGGCGTTCACCCGGGGCGCGCGCGGCGCCGAGCGCCGGGCCGGCGGCCAACTCCGCGTGCAGGTCGGCGTAGCGCACCCACGCGTCCAAGGCGGCGGCATCGGTCCGCAGGCGCCGGTGGAAGTCCGCGAGCTCCGCCGCGGTCGCGCGGCCGTCGCACACGCGGGCGAAGAGATCTTCGTCGTCGTCGGTCATGGTTGCGGCAGGACGCCCTCGGTCCGCAGGCTGCGTTCGATGCAGTCCAAGAGAGAGCGGCGGATGCGTTGGAGGGATTTGTAGACGGCGTCCGGGCTGCGGCCCTCGCGCAGGGCGAGGGATTCGACCGTTTCGTCGTCGCGGTAGTAGCCGTCGAGCGTCGCGCGCTGCGCGGGCGGGAGTTTGGCGAGGCAGTCGCGCAGTTTCTCGCCGCGGAGCGAAAGTTCGTCGGCCTGCTCGTGCGCGCGCCGGTCGATGAGATCCATGAGATCGTCGCGGGCGAAGGCCTCCCAGCGCGGCTGCCGGCGCCAGAATTCGCGCACCTTGAACCGGGCGATGCCGCAGGCCCAGGGGAGGAACTCGCGCGTGGCGTCGAACTCCGCGCGTTTGGCCCAGAGCGTGACGAGCGTTTCCTGCAGCACGTCGCGGGCGTCGGCCGCGGCGGGGACGTAGCGCAGGATGAACCGGAGCAGGGCGCGTTCGCCGAGCATGAATTGCCGGAGAAAGGCTTCGTCGTCGGCCTGCGGACTGGGGGCGGCGTCCATGGGGGTTCACACCATATTGGCGGAAGCGGGCCGGATTTGGACAACGATCCGGCGGGAATCGCGCGCCCGGCGGCGCGGCCGGTTCAGAAACCGTGGCGGAGGCGTTCCTTTTCGTCGGCGAGGACGTCGTCGAGGGCCATCGCGTAGATGCGCGAGAACGTGGCGAAGCCGCAGAGGGCGTTGAGATTCGAGTCGCGTTCGGAGGCGCGGCGCAGGCGCTGCATGAGGGCGGAGTTCACGTCGTCGAGTTTCCGATACAGCTCGACGAGGCCGGCCATTTCCCAATCGGGCGTGCCGCCGTCGCGCAGGGCGAAGTATTGCTTGAGCAGGTAGTGGCCGGCGACGCGGGTGAGCGTTTCGTCGAGGGAAGAGAACGGCACGTGCTGCAGGGCGAGCGGGCGTAGGCGGCGGGTGACGGGGCAGCCGCCGAGGGCGAGGTAGAGGCCGAACAGCGAGCGGAGCCCCGTGTTCATGTCGACGTGCGAGGAATAGGTGCGGGTGCCGACGGTGACGACGACCTGGGCTTTGCGGAACGACGCGATGGCGCTGAAACGCGCGGCGGCGCCGTGCAGATCGACGGCGGCGGGGCAGTAGCGGTGGACGGCGGCGTCGAGCGGGCAACCGGGGCAGCGGTCGACGGCGAGGAGAGTCCACTCGGGACGGGGCTCGTCGCGGTTGGCGTCCGTCTCGACCCAGCCCTGGGCCGGCACGGAGAAGTGGAACGTCTGGCCGTCTTCGAACGTGAAGTCGTAGGTGATGGGCGAGTCCATGGGAGGAAGGCGGCGGCCGGGGCGGGTCGGTGCTCAGGAAGGCGAAGTGCGGCAGGGAAACGAGACCGAAGTGCGGTGGGGGCGGCCGACGCCGGACGCAAAAAAGCCCGCGCCCCAGGCAGGGCGCGGGCGAGGTACGGTCCGCCGTTCGCAGCGATCAGAAGCGGACCGTAAGGCTGAGGTCGACCTGGAGCGGGACGACGTAGCTGTAGCGGTAGACGTTGGTGCCGTTGGCGAGGGTCGTGAAACTCGTCTTGCGGAGGGAACCGTTCTCGAGGTCCGCGATGTTGCGGAAACCGAGGCGGGCGCGGACCTGCTGGTTCCAGATCTTCTGGTCGCGCATGACGTAGCCGTGGACGAGGTGGGTGGCGCCGCCGGCGAGGGATTGGCCGTTGGCAATGCCGAAGAGGTAGTCGTCGCGCCAGCTGCCGTTGAGGCCGACGCGGACGCCGCGGAGCGGCTGCCAGACATCGCGGGCGAAGGCGTAATCGACGACCCAGCTGGCGGACCACGGCGAGGCGCGGGCTCCCGTGGGCTTCTGGTCGATGTCGAGGGAATCGAGCAGCGTCTTGGCCTCGTTGAGGAGGGCCGGGGACTCGTTGCCGCGGGCGACGGCGGCCTCGTAATAGCCGCGGAAGGAATCGAGGTTGGGGAGGCCGGTGACCTTGGTGCGCGCGAGCGTGAAGCGGAGCTGCAGGCCCTTCAGCGGGCGGATGTTCAAGGTGACGTCGGCGCCGCGGGAATTTTCCGTGGAGCTGTAGTAGCGGGCGGCGGAGGCGGTGCCTTCCTCGCCGTACTTGTAGCGCGGATCGCCCGGGAGGACGTCGTTGGGATTCATCAGGTCCTCGATTTCGGCGGTGTTGAAATCGATGACGCCGTTCCAACTCAGGGCGACGTTCTGGCGGTCGATGTCGAAGACGCCGAGGTTCACGCTGGCGCGGTCGCCCCAGAAGCTGCCCTTGAGGCCGACTTCCTTGGTCACGCCGGTGATCGGCGGGAAGCGCTCGCGGTCGAAGGTGCGGAGACCCTGGAAGCGGAACGACTCGGAATAGACGCCGTAGAAGTTGAGGTCCTTCGTGAGAACGACGGTGACGCCGCCCGTCATGCTCGTGTTCTCGAGGCGCAATTGCTTGTTTTCAACGTACTCGCCGGGGAGGGCGTCGCCGCGCTTCGGCGGCGGGACTTCCTCTTTGTAGGGCCCGAACGTGCGCGTGCCTTCGTATTCGTAATTCCGATTCCAGTCGTGGCGGGCGCCGATGAGCGTCTGGATGCGGCCGCCGAAGTAACGGCCGCTCGTCGAGAGCGCGACGGCCGAGGACTGGCGCCATTGGGTGCCGTCGGTCGAACTCGTGCCGGACGGGAACGAGGCGAGGGACTTCGGCGTGACGGTGGGCGTGGTCGGCAGGTTGGCCGGCTTCATCGCGTCGAAGAGGGCGCGGGAATAGAAGCGCGGGTCGTCGAGGAAGAGGCGGAGGCGAATGCGGTCGGAGTTGGTGTTGAGGGTGCCGCCGCGGTCGACGTTGTAGGTGTTGTAGGTGTTGAAACGGTAGTTGGTGACCTGGTCCTCGCGGTACTCGGCGCTGCCGACGATCAGCTGCTGCATCCACTTCCACTTGTCGAATTTGTAGACGGCGGTGCCGCGGAACGAATCGACGGTGTTGCCGAAGCGTTTCTCATCGAGCTCGGTCTCGATGTAGGGGCGGCCGTTCACGTCGACGCTGATCGTGCTGGAGAAGAAGTTGTCGTTGCGGATGGCGGTCTGGCGCTGGTGGTTGTAGGCGACCTCGACGCCGACCGGGCCGACGCGCTGCTCGACGGTGACGGACGTGGTGTCGAAGGGGCGGTTCTGGCGGTCGAAGGAGCCGCGCAGGTTGTAGTGCTTCGGGTAGCCGTTGAAACGCTTGGTGCCGACGACGGCGCCGGCGGCGTTGCGCATGGTGACGTCGAAGAAACCGCCCTCGACGAGCGAGGGGGAGCCGCCGGCGGGGCCGTTGGCGCGGTCGGCCGCGGGAAGGGAATTGCGCACGATCCATTCGCCGTCGGAGGTGTAATGGAGACGATCGCTGGTGTAGGCGCGGGAGCGGGCGGATTGTTCGCGGATGGTGACGCCGCCGAAGCCGCGGACGTTCTCGAAATCGCCCTGCTCGTACTCGACGCGGATCATCGTTTCCTTGAACGGCTGCCACGTCGTGGTGAGCGTTTCGCCGGCGAGCTGGAACGTGGAGGCGTCCTGGAACGTGCGTTCCTGGCGGCGCACGGCGTTGAAGCGAACGGCGAGGTTGTTCCGGAGCTTGCGGTTGAGATCGATCTGGAAGCGGTAGGCGCCGTCGCTGTTGTACTGGGAAAGGAAGATGCCGAAATTCCGCATCTGCGCGCGCTTCGTGAAGACGGAGGCCTGGCCGCCCGGATCGACGTCGCCGAAGATGAGGGAGTTGGAGCCCTTGCCGAAATCGATGCGCTCGACGTTGTAGGTGTCGGACGGGATGTACCAGCGGAAGTAGTTGCGCGCGGCGGTGGAGCCGCTGAGGCCGCGGAAAGAGACGGCGCCGCTCTGGTTGTCGTTCTCGAGCGTGGGCGGGGCGAAGGCGTTGGCGACGTAGTTGGCGACTTCGTCGGCGGTGAAGAGGCCGAGGTCCTCCATGAAATCGGCGGTGATGGCGTCGATGTTCACCGGCACATCCTTGAGCGCCTGCTTGGTGCGCGTGGCGGAGAGCGTGTCGTTGGCGGACCAGCCGGCTTCGGTTTCCGTCATGACGATGAACGGCGACAGCGTCACGGTCTCGTCCTTGGCGGCGACGGCGGCGGTGGCGGATGCGGCGGCGGGCGCGGTCTGCGCGGGCAGCTGCGGCAGGGTCAGGAGGCACAGCGCGGCCGGCAGGAGCCGGGCTGCGCCGCGGAGCGGGGCCGGGGTGGGGGTAGTCATAGGTTTCCGGACCGTCGAGAAACGGCACGGACGTCCGAAAGGTTGTCCGGTTGGGCGATTCCACAAGTGGAACCTTGCTGATATCGTTGATCGGGATGACGGACCGGTGTCAGGGCGGGCGCGAAACGCGGGTTGACGCGCCGGCGGCGCTTATGACACAGCGTGGCGATGCCGGTTGCCGTTCAGGAAGAATGCCGCACGGTGCGCAGCGGGGGCTGGGCCCGAACATACCTATGAACCGTCGCTTCTTCATCCGCCGGGCCGGCGCCGCCGGCAGTCTGCTGCTTTTGCCGGCGTGGACGGCGGCCGCGGAGCGGCTGGCCGCCGGCGAACCGATCGCACTCGCCCGCAAGAAACGCCTGGCCGACGCCGCGCTGAACGCCGCGGTCAAGCGCGGGGCGACCTACGCCGACGTGCGCATCGGGCGCTACCTCAGCCAGTCGATCTCGACGCGCGAGACGAAGGTCGACGGCGTTACGAACGACGAAAGCCGCGGCGCCGGCGTGCGGGTGATCGCGGACGGCGCGTGGGGCTTCATGGCGACCGACCGGCTCACGGAAGATTCCATCGCGCGGGCCGCGGCGGAGGCCGTGGCGATCGCGAAGGCGAACGCGCGCCTGCAGGACGAACCCGTCGTGCTGGCCCCCCAGGCCGGCGTCGGCGAGACGGCGTGGTGCACGCCGATCCGGATCAACCCGTTTGCCGTGCCGTTGCAGGAAAAGGTCGAGCATCTGCTCGCCGCCAACCGGGCCGCGCTCGGCGCGGGCGCGAGTTTCATCAACACGCAGCTCTACCAGATCAACGAGCAGAAGTATTTCGCGAGCACGGACGGATCCTACATCGACCAGGACATCCACCGGCTCTGGCCGACGTTCACCGTCACGGCCACGGACCCGAAGACCGGTCGCTTCGACACCCGCAACGCCCTGAGTTCCCCGATGGGCCGCGGCTACGAATACCTCGGGGCCGATCCCGCGGGGAAACGGCCCGGCGTGACGGTGCGCTATTTCGAATCCTACGATCTGGCGGAGGACGCCGTCCTCGCCGCGCAGCAGGCGCGGGAAAAACTCGCCGCCAAGCGCGTCGTCGCGGGGCAATACGACCTCGTGCTCGACCCGACGCACCTCGGGCTTACGATCCACGAATCGGTCGGCCACGCGACCGAGCTCGACCGCGTGCTCGGCTACGAGGCCAACTACGCCGGCACGTCGTTCGCGACTCTGGACAAATGGAAGTCCAAGGAATTCAGATACGGCAGCCCGATCGTGAACTTCTTCGCCGACCGCACCGAGGCCGGCACGCTCGGCGCGGTGGGCTACGACGACGAGGGCGTGCCCGCCAAGCGCTGGCCGCTGGTCAAAAACGGCATTCTGGTCGACTACCAGAAGACGCGCGACCAGGCCCACATCGTCGGGCAGCGCGCCGGCGACGGCTGCTCGTTCGCGCAGTCGTGGAATGCGGTGCAGTTCCAGCGCATGCCCAACGTCTCGCTCCAGCCCGGCGCGGAGCCGCTGACCCCGGCGGACATGATCAAGGGCGTGGAGCGCGGCATCTACATCGTCGGCCGCGGCTCCTACTCGATCGACCAGCAGCGCTACAACTTCCAGTTCGGCGGCCAGCTCTTCTACGAGATCAAGAACGGCGAGATCGTCGGCATGCTCCGCGACGTCGCCTACCAGTCGAACACCCAGGAGTTCTGGAATTCGTGCGCCGCGATCTGCGACCGCCGCGACTACATGCATTTCGGCAGTTTCTTCGACGGCAAGGGCCAGCCCTCGCAGGTCAGCGCCGTTTCCCACGGCAGCGCCACCGCCCGTTTCAACAAGGTCAACGTCCTCAACACCGGCCGGAAAATCTGAAGACCGCCGGTGCCGAAAAATCCGCCCTCCGCAATCCGCCTTCCGCAATTTTCCCCATGTCGCTCCTCACCGAATCCGAAGCCCGCGCCATTTTGCAGAAAACGCTTTCGTTTTCGAAAGCCGACGAATGCCAGGTCTCCCTCACGGGCGTCCGCGCCGGCAACCTCCGCTTCGCGCGCAACACCGTTTCGACCAGCGGCGGTTCCGACACGCTGAGCCTCGCGGTCACCGCGAGCCTCGGCCGGAAGTCGGGCGCCGCCACGATCAACGAATTCGACGACGCTTCCCTCGAGCGCGCGGTGCACGCGGCGGAGGAACTGGCGCGCCTCTCGCCGGAAAATCCGGAGTTCATGCCGCAGGTCGGCCCGCAGACCTACCTCGAGCCGAAGGCCTACTTCGACGCCACCGCCAATCTTACCCAGGAAGACCGCGTGCGCTGGGCCGCCGCCAGCATCGGCCATTGCAAGGAACGCAAACTCACCGCCGCCGGCTACCTCTCGGACAGCGCCCGCTTCTCCGCGCTCGCCAACTCGAAAGGCCTCTTCGGCTACCAGCGCCGCACCGACCTCGATTTTTCCATCACCACCCGCACCGACGACGGCACCGGCTCGGGCTACGCCGTCGCCGATTACAACGACGCCTCCCGTCTCGACGCCGGCGGCGTCACCGCGATCGCCGCGCGCAAGGCGTTGCAGTCGCGCGAGGCCCGCGCCATCGAGCCGGGCAAGTACACCGTCATCCTCGAGCCGAGCGCCGGCGTCACGCTCGTGAATCTCATGCTCGGCGCGATGAACGCGCGGCTCACCGACGAAGGCCGCAGCTTCCTGAGCAAGCCGGGCGGCGCCTCCCGCCTCGGCGAGAAGATCGTCGACGAGCGCGTCAACCTCTGGACCGATCCGCTGAACGCCGAGTTGCCCGGCAACAAATGGGGCCAGGACGGCCGCGCCCAGCGCCGCACCGACTGGATCCAGGGCGGCGTGGTGAAGAACGTCGGCTACACGCGTTTCTGGGCGAAGAAGAAGGGCCTCGACGAAAACGCGGCGCCGTCGCCCGGCTTCGGCCGCAGCATCATGGGCGGCACGGACACGTCGCTCGACGATCTCGTCAAGAGCGTGAAGCGCGGAGTGCTCGTCACGCGGCTCTGGTACATCCGCGCCGTCGACCCGCAGACGCTCCTCTACACCGGCCTCACGCGCGACGGCACGTTCTTCGTCGAGAACGGCGAGATCAAATTCCCGGTGAAGAATTTCCGCTTCAACGAAAGCCCCGTGATCATGCTCAACAACCTCGAGGCGCTCGGCCGGCCCCAGCGCGTCGAGAACAGCCTGATCCCGCCGATGGTCCTCCGCGACTTCACGTTCTCCAGCCTTTCCGACGCCGTCTGAACCCCGCGCCCATGAAACGCCGCCACTTCCTCCAGACCACCGGGCTCGTCACCGGCTCGCTGCTCCTGCCGCAATGGACCCGCGCCGCCGAGGGGCTCGCCGCCAAGGATCCGCTCGCCGTCGCCCGCAAGAAACAACTCGCCGACGCCGCGCTCAACACCGCGACCAAGCTCGGCGCCACCTACGCCGACGTCCGCATCGGCCGCTACCTCAACCAATCCGTCTCCACCCGCGAGCAGAAGGTCGAGGGCGTCGCCAGCACCGAGAGTTACGGCGCGGGCATCCGCGTCATCGCCGGCGGCGCCTGGGGCTTCTTCGCGACGGATCAACTCACGCCCGAGTCCATCGCGCGCGCGGCCGCCCAGGCCGTGGCAATCGCCAAGGCCAATGCCAAAATCCAGACGGAACCCGTCGTGCTCGCCCCGCAAAAAGGCGTCGGCGAAACGGCGTGGCGCACCCCGATCCGGGTCAACGGCTTCGCGGTGCCCCTCGCCGACAAGGTCGACCGCCTGCTCGCCGCCAACGCCGCCGCGCTCAAGGCCGGCGCCAGCTTCGTCAGCTCGCAACTCTTCCTCGTCAACGAGCAGAAGTACTTCGCCAGCACCGACGGCTCCTACATCGACCAGGATATCCACCGCATCTGGCCGACCTTGCTCGCCACGGTCACGGACCCGAAGTCGGGCCGTTTCCAGACGCGCCGCTCGATCAGCGCGCCCAGCGGCCGCGGCTACGAATACCTCGACGCCGACCCGCGCCACAAACTCGCCCCGGTCGGCGAGACGACCGTCCGTTACACCGATTCCTACGATCTGATCGAGGACGCCGCGCTCGCGGCGCAGCAGGCCAAGGCCAAGGTCGGCGCCAAGTCCGTGCTCGCGGGGCAATACGACCTCGTGCTCGATCCGTCGCACCTGTGGCTGACGATCCACGAGTCGATCGGCCACGCGACCGAGCTGGACCGCGTGCTCGGCTACGAGGCCAACTACGCCGGCACGTCCTTCGCGACCCTCGACAAATGGAAGAGCGGCAATTTCCAGTACGGCAGCCGCCGCGTTAATTTCTTCGCCGACAAGACGCAGCCGGGTTCGCTCGGCGCCGTCGGTTTCGACGACGAGGGCGTGCCCACGAAGCGCTGGCCGATCATCAAGGACGGGATCTTGGTCGGGTATCAGAAAACCCGCGACCAGGCCCACATCGTGGGCCAGAAGGAAAGCGACGGCTGCAGCTATTCGCAGCATTGGTCCGACGTGCAGTTCCAGCGCATGCCCAACGTTTCCCTCGAGCCGGGGACCGAGCCGCTCACGCCCGCCGAACTCATCCGCAACGTCGAGCGCGGCATCTACATCGTCGGCGACGGCTCGTTCTCGATCGACCAGCAGCGCTACAACTTCCAATTCGGCGGCCAGCTCTTCTACGAGATCAAGAACGGCGAGATCGCGGGCATGCTCCGCGACGTCGCCTACCAATCGAACACCCAGGAATTCTGGAATTCCTGTTCCGCGATCTGCGACCGCCGCGACTACGCCCTCGGCGGCGCCTTCAACGACGGCAAGGGCCAGCCTCCGCAGATCAGCGCGGTCTCCCACGGCAGCGCCACGACCCGGATCGACAAGGTCAACGTGATCAACACCGCCCGGAAGATCTGAGCTTCCCGGCCGTCCCGCGACCCCGCGGGGTGCCGCCGCCATGAGCCGCGCCGACTTCGTCTTCTCCCGCCTGCAGTACGATTCCGGCGACTGGGATCTCGTCGATCCGCGCATGCCGGCCAACCTCGTCGATTCGCTCGCCGCCTACACGACGATCAAGGTCGACCCCCGCGAGGCCGTCGTGGCGCTCGGCGGCCCGGCGCTGTTCGACGCGCCCTTCGTCTACCTCAGCGGCCACAAACTCGTGCAGTTCGGCGACCGCGAGCGCGCGAACTTCGAGACCTACGTGCGGCGCGGCGGATTTGTCTTCGTCGACGATTGCAACCACGACATCGACGGCCTCTTCGCCAAATCCTTCGAAGCCCAGATGGCTGCGTGCTTCGGCCCCGCCGCCCTCGCGAAAATCCCGAATTCCCATCCGCTCTACCGCGCTTTCTTCCGGTTCGACGGGCCGCCGACGACCTCGTTCGAACTCAACGGCTGGGGCGACGACCTCGTGCACGACTACCTCAAGGCCGTGGAAATCGACGGCCGCATCCGCGTGCTCTACAGCAACAAGGACTACGGCTGCGAATGGGACTACGACTACCGCAACAAACGCTTCCTCGCCGAGGACAACACCAAGTTCGGCGTCAACATCGTCGCCTACGCCCTCGGCCTGTGAAACCCGGCGATCGCGCCGGGCGGTTTTCTTTGTGCACTCCGTGTCTCCGTGGTTCACCTTCGTCTGAGCCCGCCGTATCCTCTCTCCCGCCATGCCCGCTCCCGAAATGACCGAAGCCGAAGTCGCCGCCTTGCTCGCCCGCGTGCCGTTGCTGCGCGCCGAGATCGGCAAGGCCGTCGTCGGCCAGCAGGCCGTCGTCGAGGAATTGCTCGCGGCCTTCGTCGCCGGCGGCCACTGCCTGCTCGAGGGCCTGCCCGGCCTCGGCAAGACGCTGCTCATCCGCACGCTCGCCCAGGCCGTTTCCCTCACGTTCCACCGCATCCAGTTCACGCCCGACCTGATGCCGTCCGACATCGTCGGGACCGAGGTGCTCGAGGAAGACCACGCGACCGGGCGGCGATTCTTCCAGTTCAACCGCGGCCCGATCTTCGGGCAGCTGATCCTCGCCGACGAAATCAACCGCACGCCGCCGAAAACGCAGGCCGCCCTGCTCGAAGCCATGCAGGAAAGCGCCGTCACCTACGGCGGTAAAACGTATCCGTTGGAACGGCCGTTCTTCGTCCTCGCGACGCAGAATCCCATCGAGCAAGCCGGCACCTACCCGCTGCCCGAAGCGCAACTCGACCGTTTTCTCCTCTACCTCACGATCGACTATCCGGCGGAGACGGAAGAACTCGCGATGCTCGAGCGCACGACCGGCGCGCCGCCCGCGCGGATCGAGCCGGTGATGTCCGCCGCGGAAATCCTGCAGCTGCAGGCCCTCGCGCGCCAGGTCGCGGTGAGTCCCGAATTGCTGTCCTACATCAACCGCCTCGTCCGCGCCACGCGCGACCGCAGCCATCCCGTGATCGGGCGCTGGCTGCGCTGGGGCGCAGGCCCGCGCGCCGGCCAGGCGCTCGTGCTCGCCGCCAAAGCGCGCGCGCTGCTCGCGGGGCGCTTCGCGGCCACGTTGGCCGACGTGCACGCCCTCGCCGCGCCTGTCCTGCGGCACCGCCTGCTTCCGACCTTCGAGGCCGAGGCGGAAAACATGACGCGCGACCGGATCGTGCGCGATCTCATCGCTGCCCTGCCGCCGCCGGCCAGCCCGCTGCGGGGCTGAGCGCCTATGGCCGACGCCGTCACTCCCGGGACGGGACCGCGGGCGCGGACCGCGCTGCAGGGCCTGGCCCTCACGGCCCGGCACCTCGTCGCGGGCGCGGCCGCGGGCTTCCACCGCAGCCGGCGGCCGGGCCGGGCGCAGGAATTCAGCCAGTACCGCGCCTACCAGCCCGGCGACGAACCCCGGCATATCGACTGGAAACTCTTCGCCCGCTCCGACCGCTACTTCCTGCGTGAAAGCGAAACGGATACGCGGTCGGCGCTCGACCTCGTGGTCGATGCGACGGCGTCTATGCGGCATCGCGCGCCGGGTTCGGGGACGGTGGAGAAGTTTGCCGCGGCGCGCGCGCTCGCGGCCGCGCTGGCGTTTTTGGCCGAGGGCCAGGGCGACCCGGCGGCACTGCACCTCGTCGGCGACGGCGCCGTGCGTTCGCTGGCGACCGCCGGCCGCCGCGCGCCCGCCGACGCGATTCTCCGGACTTTGGCCGCGGCGGAGCCCGCCGGCCGGTGGCCCGCCGATCCGGCGGCCCTCGCGACCGCGCTGCGGAAGACGGAACACGATGCCGCCAGCGCGGCCCCGGGCGCCGCGGCGCGGGTCACCGTGGTGATCACGGACGGGCACCAGCCCGGCGGCGAGATCCGGGCCGCGTTGCGGCCGCTGCGGGTCCGCCGCCACGAAGTGGTGCTCCTGCGGCTCGTGGCGCGGGACGAGCGCGAGTTTCCCTACCGCGGCCAGGTGCGATTCGAGGAATGGGAGACCGGCCGCACCCTCGAGGCCGACGCGGGCGCGATGAGGAGTCACTTTCTCGCCATCGCCGATGCGGACCGCGCGGCCTGGCGGCACGAATGGGGCGCGGATCGATTCGAGACCGTGGAGCTCGACCCGGACGGCGAATTGGAACTCGGCCTGCGCGCGTACCTGCGGCGGCGGATGGGACGCTGACGGCCGCCATGCTGCATCTCGGATTTCCCGCAGGACTCTGGGCGCTCGGCGCGCTGGCCGTGCCGCTGTTGATCCATCTGGTGCGACGCCCCCTGCAGGTGGTGCGCGTCGGGCAACTGCCGATGCCGCCGGGGCCGCCGCGGCGGCTGGCCGTGTGGCGTTGGCGCGAGGCCTTGAAGCTGCTGCTGCGGTGCGCGCTGCTGGCGGTTATCGCCCTGGCTCTGGCGCAGCCGGAATGGCGGCCGGCACAACCTGAACCCGTGCGTTTGGCGCTGCGGGTCCCCGGCAGCGCGTGGAGCTCGGAAACCGACGCGGCGTGGCGGCGATTGCGCGCCGACGGGGCGGCCGCGCATTGGCTCGCCGCCGATTTCCCGGAGAGCACGGAAGCGGAACCGAAGGCGGCTGAGTTTTCCGGGCCTTGGTCGTTGCTGCGGGAATTGGATGCGCGGGTGCCCGCGGGCTCGCGCGCGGTTGTTTTCGGCCCGACGGACGCGACGCGTTTCGCCGGATCGCGGCCGACGCTCGCGCGTTTGCAGGTCGACTGGTGGCCGACGGACCCGGCTTCGCCGCCGGCCCGCGGCGCCGGATCGGCGGCGCCTCCGCGGGTGGCGGTGCTGGCGGCACCTGATCGGGCCGAAGACCGACGTTTCGTGCGCGCGGCCCTGGGGGCGGTGGCGGCGATCGAAACCGTGGACGCGCCGGATTGGATTGTGCAACTCGGCGACGTGGCTCTGCCGCCGGCCTTGGCGGCGAGGGTGGAAGCCGGGGCTGTTTTGGTCCGCGATGCGGGCGGGCCCCCGTTAGTCTCCGACGGCGAACGAACGTTTTCGCCGGGTCCGGCGCGGATGACGCTGCGGCAACGCGCGGCCGCGCCGGCGGACGGGAGGGTCCGGTTGCGCGACTCGGCCGGCGAACC
Organism: Opitutaceae bacterium; assembly: GCA_027482185.1. Classification (GTDB taxonomy): domain Bacteria; phylum Verrucomicrobiota; class Verrucomicrobiia; order Opitutales; family Opitutaceae; genus ER46. Next base: position 781,487 of record JAIXWF010000013.1, read on the forward strand.
GCTCTGGACCGAAACGCGGCAGGGCGCAGGATGGGTCTGGCACTGGGCGCTGCGTTTCCATCCGGATTGGACCGATTGGCCGCTGCACGCGGAGTTTCCCGGTTGGTGGGCGGAGATCCTGCGCCCGGGACCGGAGGCGTCCGCCCCGTTGTCCGCGAGGCAGGCAGCCCCGGCTTTCGCCGCAGCCGCTGCCACCGACAGTCCCGCCCTGCCGCCGCTCGCCGGATTCGACCTCCGGCTCGCCTGCTGGTGGACAGCGCTGTTGTTGTTCGCGGCGGAACGCGCGTGGACCTGGGCGCAGGCCAGGAGGGCCGCGGCATGACGCGGCGGGATTTGGAACTCCGGGCCGCGGCCTGGCGCCGGCACGCGGCGGTGAAGAGCGGACTGTGGTGCGCCGCGGCCGCAGCCCTTGGGGCGGCGCCCTGGGTGGGTCTGGCGCCGGTTTGGCGCGGGGCGGGGGCCTTGGCGGCGATCGCGGTCGCGGCCTTCTTCCTGCGGCGGAGTTGGTCGCGCGTGGATGAGGGGGCGGTTGCGGCGCACTTGAACCGGGAAGTTTCGGAGCTCGAGGAAAGCGCGGGCCTGTGGTTGCGCGATCCGGCCGCCCTGACGTTGGTGGAACGGTTGCAACTCCGCCGGCTCGACGCGGCGTGGCGGGCTCGCGCGGACCGCGCCCGGTTGGGCTATCCGCAGGTCCGCCGTTTGCGCGTTCCGGCGGCCGCGGCGGTCGCGGCGCTGGCCCTGCTGTTGGCCGGGCTGCGGACGCCGGCGCCGATGGTCCCGGCCGGCGGCGGGCCGGCGACGGTCTTGCCGGCCCCGCCCGGGCCTCCGGTGGCACCCACCTTGCGGCGCGGTGAACTTTCGATTGTGCCGCCGTCCTACCTCGGCCAGCCCGCTCGCGTCGTCGCGGGACTCGATGCCGAGGTCCCGGAAGGATCGCGGATCGATTGGCTCCTGGAAATTGAGGGCGACGCGGCCGCGGTGCGGCTGGTTGGTCCGGGCGGCGAGGATTCTGTGCTCCTGGAGCGCCGCGGCCGGGGGTATGCGGGGACGGCGCGACTCGAGGAAACGCGGATCTACCACGTGGCGGTGACCCGCGGCGACGGGAGCGAAACGGCTTTGCCCGGACTGCATGCGATCAAGGTCGTGCGCGACGCGGCGCCGCGCGTGGCGTGGGTGGAGCCGGCGGCGTCGCGCACCACGGTCGCGCCCGGCGGCGGGCCGGTGCGGATCGTGCTCGCCGCGACCGACGACCACGCCGTCGGCGACGCGAAGCTGGTGGCGACGGTCGCGAAGGGAACCGGCGAGGGGGTTAAGTTCCGCGAACGGGAACTGCCGCTTCCCCGCGCCGCGGCGGCCGGGACGCGGAGCGAGTTCGGCCTCGGGCTCGACTTGGCCGCGCTCGGTCTGGAGCCGGGCGACGAGCTGTATTTCCATGCGCTCGTCTCCGACCGCCGGGAACCGCGGCCGAACACCGCCCGGAGCGAAACCCGCACCCTCGTGCTGCAGGGACCGGCGACGGTACCGGCCTCCGCCGGGGCGCCCGTGGCCGGCGTCAACCTCGTGCCGCAGTACTTCCGCAGCCAGCGTCAGTTGATTATGGATACGGAGAAACTCCTCGCGGAGCGGCCGCAGCTGGCCCCGGAACGGTTCCGCGCGCGGTCCGAGGACATCGGCCTCGACCAGAAACTCCTGCGGCTGCGCTACGGCCAATTTCTCGGCGAGGAATTCGAGCCGGTCGCGCTCGGCGCGCCGCCCGAGGCCCGCGGGGCGGCGTTTGCGGCGCGGATCCGCTCGCCGGACCGCGAAGGGCAACGGCGGGACGCGGCGGTCGAGCGGGCGATCGAGGCCCAGCACAACCACGCGCCCGCGCCCGACCGCGAGGGCCGGCCGCCCACCGCGGAGGAGATCGCGGCGCCGTTCGTGCACCGGCACGATGCGCCCGAATCCGAGACGCTCTACGAGGACAAGGTGAAGGCGGCGTTGCGCGCCGTGCTCGCTGCGATGTGGGAGGCCGAGGGGCACCTGCGGGCGGGCCGGCCGGATGCGGCGCTGCCGGCGGAGAACCGCGCGCTCGAACTCCTGAAGGCGCTGCAGCAGGCCGACCGCATCATTGTGAAGCGGGTCGGATTCGAGACCGCGCCCGTCGATGTGGATGCGCGGCGGCTCCGCGGCGAACTGGACGGGATTCCGGCCCGGGCGAACGCCGACGCCCCGGTGCGCCTGCCGGCGGCCGGCGAACCGGAAGTGCGCGCGGCGCTGGCGGCAGCCGATTGGCGGGCGTTGGCGCCGGAATTGCAGGCGGCGGTGGGCGCGCGGCTGGAGCGGGCCACCCGCGAGGATCCGGAGCGTTTTCTTGCGGCGTTGGCGGCGTGGCGCGAACCCGGCGGCGGGGTGTCGGCGGACGCAACCGTGCGCCGCGCCCTGGTGCGGCTGTTGCCCGCCGCGGCGCCGGTTCCGGTCCGGTCCGCCGATGCCGACCCGGAACGCACGGCCCGCTATTTCCGCGCGCTCGGCGACAGCCGCGAGGAGGCCCCGCGATGAAGCGCCGTTCCGATGTGCTGCTCGCCGGCGCCGCCCTGCTGGCGCTCGTTTGGCTCGGTTGGGCGCTGGCGCGTCCGGCCGCGACCGCGTCCGCGCGGCATTCTGAGGCAGTGCTTTGGACCGACGGTGCGGTGGTGACGGGCAAGGACGCGACGGACGGCGCGCCGCACTTCGCCCTTGGGGCGGTGTCCGCGCCGGCACAGGCGAGGCGCATTCCGGATCTCGCCTATCTGCGCCGCGCTCTGCCGGCACTGCGCCGGCTCGACGTGCGCGGCGACGGATTGGAACCGGCGGAATTGGCGGCGACGCACGGACTCGAGCTTTCCTGGCGGCGGCCCGAGGCGAGGCCGGAGCGGCCGGTGCTGCGCTTGCTCTCCGTTCCGCGGACGCTGGCGCGCGGCGAGAGGCTGGTGGTGCGGGGACGTTGGGCCGGATTGAAACCGCTGGAGCCCGTGCCGGTCGCGCTGGAAGGGCCCGACGGCGCCGTCGCCACCGTTGCCGTGACCGCGGACGCTGCCGGGACCGCGGAGTTCGTCCTGCGTTCGGCACCGGCAGCGGCGGCGGGACGTTTCGAGTGGGGGCTGCGGGCCGGAACCGGCGGCGAGGCGGTGACGCTCGGGGTCGCCGTGCGGGAAAGCGCGCGGCCGACGGTGCTGCTGTTGCCCGGCTCGCCCTCGCCCGAGTTCGCCCGGCTGCAACGGTGGCTGGCGGACGAAGGCGCGCCCGTCACCGCGCACACCCGGGTGAGCGAGGATCGCTATCGCACGGTCGCCGCCAACGGCGCCCCGGCCGATTTGCCGGCAATCGAGGCGGACGGTCTGGCGCGGTTCGACGCGATCATCGCGACCGAGACCGCGTTGGCGGATCTGGCGGAGTCCGGGCGCGAGGCGCTCGCGACCGCGGTCGGGCAACACGGGGTCGGTCTGCTCGTTGTCGGCGATCCCGCCGCGGGCCGGAGGGAGACGGACCTGTTGCCGTGGACCGTGCCGGCACCACCGGCGGATGCCGGCACCCGCCTCGCGCGGCTGCGGCTTTTGCCGGAAACGGATTTGGCGGAGGCGGTCGCGATCGGGGAAACAGAATTGCCCGCCGTCGCGTTGGCCCGGCCGGTGCTGGCAGACTCCCGGGGGCGCGTGCTCGCGGCGGCGCGGCCCCGGGGACGCGGCCGGCTCGTCCGTAGTGCGATGTCCGATACGTGGCGCTGGCCGCTCGCCGGCCAGGAGGAAATTTACGGCGCCGTGTGGCGCGGGTTGATCGCGGCGGCGGCCCGACCCGCCCCGGCGGCCCGCGGCGTCTGGGACGTGCCGGGCGAGGCGCCGGTTTTTGCGGGGGAGTCCGTGCGCCTGCGTTGGCAGGGTCCGGCGGCGGCCTGCCCGGGTGAAGTCGCGGTGACCGGCGGCGCCGCGCCGGAACCGGTGCCGTTGCCGACCACCGTCGCCGCGGACCGGCAACAGGCGGCGGCGGTGTTCTGGCCGGAACGCGCGGGTTGGTATCGCATCGGCGGTCCGGCGTCCGACGGTGGCACCGAATTGTATGTCCATCCGGCGGCGGCGCTCGCCGAGTGGCGGGCGGAGCGCCGGCGCGAGGCCATGGCGGCGCGGATCCGGGAGAATCCGGCCGGAGGCGCGGCAGCGTCGGCCCTTGGGACGACCTTGGCGGGACCGTGGTGGGCGGCGGCGGTTTTTCTGGGGTTCGCAAGCTGGCTGTGGGCCCGCGAGCGCAAGGGATGAGCAGGTTTCCCGCTGGAGCCGCGCCGCGCGAAGGCCCACGTTGGCGGCCATGAAAACCCGTCGCGATTTCGTGCGTTGCGCAGTGGTGGGCGGCTTGGCGGCCGCCGCCGGTCCGGTCCGGGGAGCGGAACCCGCCGCCGGCGCGACGACGACGCGCGACGCGTGGTGCGGTTGGGCGTCGCGGCTGGCGGAGCCGCTGCTGACCGCGCTCGCGGAGCGCCGGCTGAAGGCGACGATGCCGGTGGAGAGCCACCCGACGTCCAAGGATCGCCCGCAGTTCACCTACCTCGAGGGTTTCGGCCGACTGCTCGCGGGCTTGGCGCCTTGGCTTGAACTCGGCGCGGAGGCTTCGGCGGAGGGCCGCACCCGCGCGCGTTGGGCGGAGGCGGCCCGGGCGGGAATCGACGCGGCGACGGATCCGGCGTCCCCCGACTTCATGAACTTCTCCCGCGGCCGGCAGCCGTTGGTGGACGCCGCGTTTCTTGCCCAGGCGATGCTCCGGGCGCCACGGGAACTTTGGCAGAAACTCGACGCGCGGGTGCAGCGCAACGTGCTCGCGGCGCTCGTCTCCTCGCGGCCGATCCCGGCGGGCGAGAACAATTGGAAACTCTTCGCGACCACGGTCGAGTTGTTTCTCCATCGCGCCGGCGCGCCGCGCGACGACGGACGCCTCTTCGAAGGCCTGCGCAAGCACCGCGACTGGTACGTGGGCGACGGCATGTACGGCGACGGTCCGGAGTTCCACTGGGATTACTACAACGCCTTTGTGATCCAGCCGATGCTCGTCGAGGCGCTCGACGTCGTCGGCGACGAAGCCGACGAATGGCGCAGCCTGCGGGCCAAGGCGCGCGAGCGCCTGACGCGGTTTGCGGCGATCCAGGAACGCTCGATTGCGGTCGACGGCACTTATCCGGCGATCGGCCGCTCCCTGGCTTACCGTTGCGGCGCGTTCCAGGGTTTGGCTCTGGCGGCGTGGCGCGGGCTGTTGCCGCGCGAAGTGTCGCCGGCGCAGGCGCGGGTCGCCCTGACGCGCGTGATCCGGCGCACGCTCGAGGCGCCCGGGACTTTCGATGCACGCGGTTGGCTGCAGATCGGGTTGGCCGGACACCAGCCGGGCCTCGGCGAAGCCTACATCTCGACGGGCAGCCTCTATCTGTGCAGCACCGCGCTGCTGCCGCTGGGACTGCCGGCCGACGCGGCCTTTTGGCGCGACGCCGACGTTCCGACCACGTGGGAAAAAATCTGGCGCGGCGACAACCTGCCGGTGGACAAGGCGATCAAGAGTCCGCGGTGAGGGTGGCGCCGCGGCTCAGAAGTATTTCGTGTAGGTGACGCCGTTGGCGTCGGAAAACACGAGGCTGTTGGCGCCGACCGTGATCAACCGGACCCCGAGGGTGCGTTCGACGATGTCGTTCACGCGGTAGACGCGGTCGTTCATCAGCACGCGGCTTTCGCTGCCGGAGGCTCGGATGCCGGTCACCTTGATGGCCTCGACAAACGTCGTGATGCGTTCGTCCGGGCGCGGGGCGCCGGCCGGGACGGTGGCATAGGGCAGGGAGACGGCGGCGGAAGAGACGGGCGGCGCGAACTCCGGGGCCGGCCGCGGCGCGGGCGCCGATTCGGCGGCCGGCAACCTCGCGGCGGACGGCAGGATGGCGGCTTGGGTCGCCGCTGCCGGCAGCGGCGCGGCCTCGGGCGGAGGGATCGAGAGAGTAGGGACGGGCTTGGCCGGAGGGGGCGTGGAAGCGGCGCTCGAGACTAGGGGGGCGGCAGGGGCCGGTGCGGCCTGAGAAGAAGTGGCGGTGGGGAGCGGTGCGGCCGGGGGCGGCGTTTCCGGTTTCGCGGCGGCGACCGGGGCGAGCTGGGCCGCGGTTTTGGCCTCGCGGGCGGGCGCCGCGGCTACCGGCGGCTTCGCGGGTTCCGGGCGGTTGAGCAGGAAAACGGTGATCACCACGGACACCGCGACCAGCGCGACGGCCCCGGCGCCGATCAGGACCATCGAGTTGGCGCTGCGAGCCGGGCGGCGTTTGGCGACGGCCGGTCCGCCGGCACCCGCGGCCGCGCCGGGTTCCGGCTCGGTCGTGCCGTCGCTGCGCAGGCGCTGCGCTTTCTTGAGGGCTTCGTTGATGAGACTCATGGCGGCAGGGGGACGGACGGCGCAGCGTTCAATCGGTGAGTTTCTCCATGTCCCGCACCGCGCGGCGCACGTCCCAATAGTTGACCTCGTCGGATTCGCGGATGAATGCGGCGAGGAGGGCCTTGTCGCAGAGATTGTTCACGATGCGCGGAATCCCGCCGCTGCCCTTGTGGATCGCGCGCAGCGCCCACCGGGTGAAACTCGGGCGGCCGTTGCCGCCCGCGAGCGAAAGCCGGTGGTGCACGTAGTGGGCGAGATCGGTGCGGGTGAGCGGATGCAGTTCGTAATGGACGAGAATGCGCTGGCGCAGCTGGCGCAATTCCTCGCGGGCCAGCACATCTTTCAGCTCGGGTTGGCCCATGAGGACGATCTGCAGGAGCTTCTGTTTGTCGGTCTCGAGATTGGAGAGGAGGCGGATCTGCTCGAGGACCTCGAACTTGAGGTTCTGCGCCTCGTCGATGATCAGGACGATGTCGCGGCCGCGCTGGATCCGGTCGAGGAGCACGGTGTTCACCTGGGCGACGAGATCGTTCTGGCTGCGCGCGAGCTTCGTCTCCCCGAGCTCGGTGAGGATCGCCTTCAGCATCTGCGTCTCCGTGATGCGCGGGTTGAGAATGAGCGCCGTGTCGTAGTGCGAAGGATCGAGCTCGTTGAGAAAGCGCCGGCAAAGTGTCGTCTTCCCGCAGCCGACCTCGCCGACGAGGACGATGAAGCCCTTTTTTTCGCGCACGCCGTACTTCAGATGCTGGAGCGCTTCCTGATGGGTCGGACTGAGGTAGAGAAAGCGCGGATCCGGGGTGATATTGAACGGCATCTCCCGGAACCCGTAAAAGCTCTGATACATGCGGACCGGGACCGTGGCCGGCCGGTCCGGAAAACGCACGCCAAATTCCGCGGCGGCGAGCGGCGGCGCCGGCTTTGAATTCTCCTTTACTCCCGCGGCCGCGGGGCCGTTGATCGGCCCGCGCTTCGTGAATCCGCACCGCCTTGTCATCCCGCTCTACGTGCTCGCCATGGCGCTCCTCGCCCTCGGGGCCGGGGCTTGGTTCGTGGATGCCCGGGCGGAGTACCGCCAGCTGAAGCAGACCGAGGCGGCGATCCGCCTGAAGCTCGCCGCGGCGGAGCAGCGCCTCCTCGAACAGGAACGCATTCTCCAGCGCCTGCGCAACGACCCGGGGTTTGTCGAGAGCGCGATCCGGCGCCGGCTGAGCCAGGCCCGGCCCGGCGAGGTCGTCTTCCGCTTCGAGGACTGAAATCGCCGCGGGCCGCGCTTGCCGGACGGGGTCCGGGCTGTTTGCGTATCCTGACTTTCATGACGAACGACCCGCTGATCGAAAGCTTCCGGAAGGCCGGCCAGGGCCATGTTTTCGCGTTCCTTGCGACGTTGCCGCCGGCGGAACAGCGCCGCCTGCTCGACGAGGCCGCGGAAATCGATCTGGCGGAAATTGCGCGCCTGACGCGGACCCTGCTGGCGCCCGGCGGGTCCGCGGCGGTCGACCTCGCGGGCCTCGCCCCCGCGCCGTACGAGCGCCGGCCCGAAAACGGCGGCGACGCCGCCGCCTGGGGCCGCGCCAAGACCGCCGGCGAGGACATGCTTCGCGCCGGCCGCGTCGCCGCGTTCACGGTCGCGGGCGGGCAGGGGACCCGGCTCGGGTACGACGGCCCCAAGGGGACCTTCCCGGTCACGCCGCTGAAGCAGAAGACGCTCTTCCAGGTGTTCGCGGAAAAGATCCGCGCCGCCGGCCTCCGCTACGGCCGGCCGCTGCACTGGTTCATCATGACGAGCCACGCGAACCATGCGGCGACCGAAGCGTTCTTCGCCGAGCACCGCCACTTCGGGCTCGATCCGGCGCGCGTGCATTTCTTCCGCCAGGGCCGGATGCCGGCGGTCGACCTGCAGGGTCGCATTCTGCTCGAGACCCCGGGCTCGATCGCGATGTCCCCCGACGGCCACGGCGGATCCCTCCGCGCGCTCGAGCGCTCCGGTGCCCTCGATCTCATGCAGCGCGAGGGCATCGACACCCTGAGCTACTTCCAGGTGGACAACCCGCTGGTGCGTGCGATCGACCCGACGTTTCTCGGCTGGCATGCGCTGCAGCGCTCCGAGATGTCGAGCAAGATGGTGCCGAAAGCCTATCCGGAGGAAAAGGTCGGCCTCTTCTGCGCCCAGGGCGGCAAGACCGTGGTCGTCGAATACTCCGACCTGCCGATGGCGATGCAGCAGGAGCGCGACGCCGCGGGCCGGTTGCGCTATCTCGCGGGCAGCATCGCGATCCACCTGCTTGACCGCGACTTCATCCGCCGCATGGCCGCCGGCGGCGAAGGCGTGTCCCTGCCGTTCCACCGCGCCGACAAGAAGATCCCGACGGTCGACGCCGCGGGCCGGCCGGTGAAGCCGGACAAGCCCAACGGCGTGAAGTTCGAGCTCTTCGTGTTCGACGCGCTGCCGTTCGCGCGGAATCCCGTCGTGATCGAGACGCGGCGCGAGGATGACTTCTCGCCGGTGAAGAATGCCACCGGCGTCGACTCGCCGCAGACCTGCCGCGACGACCAGCTGCGGCAGTACGTGCGCTGGCTCCGCGCCCAGGGGGCGGCGGTCGCCGCCGACTCGACCGGGCTCCCGGCCTTCGGGATCGAGGTGTCGCCCCTTTTCGGATACGACGAGGATTCGTTCGCCGCCGCCTGGAAGAAACTTTCGCCCGTCCCGCCGATCGCCGAAGGCCTCTACCTCGGGTGAGACGGCCGTCCGCCGCCCGCCGTCCCGCGCCACCCGCGTCCGCCGCCCCTTTTCCATGAACACGCTCGCCCTCATCCGCCAAGCCGCCCAAGCCGGGCATCTCATGCCTTCCACGGCCGAGAACCTCGCCGCCTTCCTCGCCGCGCAGTTGCCGGCCTGGGCGGCGGACAGCATCGCGGAGCTCGTCGAGCGCGGGGAGTGGGCCGAGCTGAACGACCGTTTCTACCGTTACCTCGAATTCGGCACCGGCGGCATGCGCGGCCGGACCATCGGCACCGTGCCCGCCCGGGCCGAGACGGGGACGCCGGACGACCGCGGTTCGCCGGCGCACGCCGCGATCGGCAGCAATCTGCTCAACGATTTCACGCTCATCCGCGCCGTGATCGGGCTCTACCGCTACACCGCGAAGTACGTCGCGCAGCAGGGCGGCGCCGCGCGGCCCAAGCTCGTGATCGCGTGCGACGTCCGCCATTTCTCCCGGCATTTCTCGGACCTCGCGGCCTCGACCTGGACCCGCCTCGGCGGCGAAGCCTTCGTGTTCGACGGACCGCGGCCGACGCCGCAGCTCAGCTTCTCCGTCCGCTGGCTCAAGGCCCAGGCCGGCGTCGTCATCACCGCGAGCCACAATCCGCCCCACGACAACGGCTTCAAGGCCTACTTCGACGACGGCGCGCAGGTGGTGCCGCCGCACGACAAGGGCATCGTCGCCGAGGTCAACGCCGTGCCGCTTGCCGAGATCGGTCCCTTCCTCGTCCCGCAGTTGGCCGGCGTGACCACCCTCGGCCGCGAGGCCGACGACGCCTACCTCGCCGTCGCGGCCAAGGCCGTGCTCGACCCCGAGGTGTTCCGCCGCACCAAGCTCAAGGTCGCCTTCACCAATATCCACGGCACCGGCGCGGTCCATTCGCTGCCGCTGCTCATCCATGCCGGCTGCGACGTCCGGCCCGTGCCCGAGCAGCTCGATTTCGACGGGCGCTTCCCGACCGTGAAGTCCCCGAATCCCGAGAATGCCGAGGCCCTCGCGCGCGCGGTGGCGCTGGCGGAACGGGAAGGCTGCGACGTCGTCCTCGCCACCGATCCCGACGCCGACCGCATGGGGTGCGCGGTGCGCAACCGCGCCGGCGGGATGGAACTGCTCACCGGCAACCAGATCGGTTCGCTGCTCGCCGAGTATCGGCTGGCCAAATACAAGGAGCTCGGCTGGATCCCGGCCGCGGGCTCCGCGGCGGTGTGCATCGTTAAGACCTTCGTCACGACCCAGCTGCAGGACGCGATCGGCCGCGGCCACGGCGTCAAGGTCATCAACACCCTCACCGGCTTCAAGTGGATCGCGGCCAAGATGCGCGGCTACGAGCAGAAGGTCCGCGCCGCGCTCGGCCCCGGCTTCGACTACGAGGGCGCATCTTTCGCGGACCGCGCGCGCCTGCTCCAGCAGCACAGCACGTTCTACGCGTTCGGCACGGAGGAGAGCTACGGCTACCTGCCGAACGACTACCTGCGCGACAAGGACGGCAACTCCGCCTGCCTCATGTTCGCGGAGGTCTGCGCGTGGGTGAAGAGCCGCGGGCTCACCGTGCCCGAGTACCTCGACGAGATCTATCTGCGCTACGGCTTCTACCTCGAGGGCGTGATCAACATCTACTACGAGGGCGCGAGCGGGAACGCGAAGATCAAGCGCATCCTCGACACCTACCGCGCGCAGCCGCCGGCGGCGTTCGGCGACGTGCAGGTCGTGCGGTTCCAGGATTTCGGCCGGGAGAAAGTGTACGACGCCGACGGCGAACTGATCCCCGCGCAGGACCTCTACATCGTCACGCTGTCGAACGGCTACTCGTTCGCCGCGCGCGGCAGCGGCACCGAGCCGAAGATGAAATTCTACCTTTTTGCCCACGAAGCGGTCGCCGCCGCCGCCGATTTGCCGGCGGTCAAGGCCCGCGTGAAGGCTTCGCTGGCGGCGCTCAGCCGCCTGATCGAAGCGGAAGCCAAGGCCCGGGCTGAGGGATAAGGATCACGGCTGCAGCCAGTTGTGCCGGGCCGTCTCGCTTCGGCCCCGGCGCAAAGCCGCTAGGTGCGTTCGTGCGGGAAGGTGAATTGTTACGTTTCCGCGCGTATTTTCATTGAGACCCGAGGGCCGACCTTTTCTTAATTCTTCAGCTGGTTACCTGCTCGGCGCCTGACACGACGAGCGAAAAACCATCTCTGGGAGCCCGGTAGGCATTGGCGTGCGAACCGGGCTCCCTTTGTTTTTTCGGCGTCCGCCCCCGCCGCCGACGCAGCCCGAATTCGCGGAAGTGGGTGTCCGGTGCCGGTTTCTACGCCCGAAATCGGACTTGGTTTTTCCGGTGCCGACTTCAACTCTCCTGCAAATATGAAGATTTGCTGTATTGGCGCCGGTTACGTGGGTGGCCCGACGATGGCGATGATCGCTCTCAAGGCGCCGTCGATCGAAGTGCGCGTGGTGGACATGAATGCCGCCCGTATTGCGGCCTGGAATTCCGAGACGCTGCCGATTTACGAACCCGGCCTCGACGACGTCGTGCGCCAAACCCGCGGCCGCAATCTCTTCTTCTCGACCGATGTCGTCGGGGGCATCAAGGCGGCGGACATTATCTTTGTCGCGGTCAATACCCCGACGAAGAACTACGGCGTCGGCGCCGGCCGCGCGGCCGATCTGCGTTTCATCGAGTCCGTCGCCCGCACGATCGCGGAACACGCCAACGGTCCCAAGATCATCGTCGAGAAGTCCACGATCCCGGTGAAGACCGCGGAGACGATCAAGGACATCCTCGCCGCCAATTCCCGCGGCCACAAGTTCGAGGTCCTCTCGAATCCCGAATTCCTCGCCGAGGGCACCGCGGTGGCCGACCTGATCGCGCCCGACCGCGTCCTCATCGGCGGCGAACGCACCGAAGGCGGCCAGCGCGCCCTCGAAACCCTCGTCTCGGTCTACGCGCATTGGGTGCCGCGCGAGCGCATCATCACCACGAATCTCTGGTCCTCGGAACTCTCCAAGCTCGTCGCCAACGCGTTCCTCGCCCAGCGCATCTCCTCGATCAATTCCATCTCCGCGCTCTGCGAGGCGACCGGGGCCGACGTCGACGAAGTCGCCAACGCCATCGGCAAGGATTCGCGCATCGGCCCGAAATTCCTCAAGGCCTCCGTGGGCTTCGGCGGTTCCTGCTTCCAGAAGGACATCCTGAACCTCGTCTACCTCTGCGAACACTTCGGCCTGCCCGAGGTCGCCTCGTACTGGGAGCACGTCGTGAAGATGAACGACTGGCAGAAGCACCGCTTCGCCTCGAAGATCGTCCGCTCGCTCTTCAACACCGTCGCCGACAAGCGCATCGCCGTGCTCGGCTTCGCGTTCAAGAAGGACACGAACGACACCCGCGAATCCGCCGCCATCGCCGTCTGCCGCGACCTGCTCGCCGAGCAGGCCAACGTCATCGTGTACGATCCCAAGGTGCCGGCCGACGAGATCCGCGCCGATGTCCTCGGCAAGGGCAAGGACGACCCGCGTCTCAAGATCGCGACCTCCGCCTACGAGGCCGCCGCCGGCGCCCACGCCCTGGCGGTCGTGACCGAGTGGGACGAATTCAAGCAGCTCGATTTCGGCCGGATCTTCGCCGGCATGCACCAGCCGGCCTTCGTCTTCGACGGCCGCAACATCCTCGATCTCCCGAAGCTCAAGGCCATCGGCTTCCGCGTCTCCGCCATCGGCAAGGCGTGAGTCCGGCGCGGGGTTGTGCCCCGCGTCCCGCCTCGCCTCCGTCGCCGCCGCGCCCTTCGGGGCCGGCGGCGATCGCGTTTATTTGCTCGTGCGTTCGAACTCCTTGCGGAGCGAATCGGCGATGATGTTCTTCACGATCACGACCTGCGATTCCTTCTTGCCGCCCTGGCGGACCTCGAGCTTCAGCTGGATCTCGTCGCTCGAAACGCCGAGCTGGGAAACCATCGGGTCGAGCACGGCCTTCGCGCCGGGCGCGATCGTCAGTTTCGGCGGGCGCACCGCGAAATTGCCGAGATAGGAATTCACTTCGGTGACCTCGACTTCCAGCGGTTCCGTCCCGCGGTTCTCGAGCTGCACGCGCAGCGTGACCGGGGGCATCGGGCTGCCGGCCGCGCGCCGGGCCTTGGCAATGCGCATGTACTCCGCCATCGCCTCTTTCTGCTCTTCCTCGGAGTCGCCGTAGCCGCCGATGTTGTAGACTTCGGAAAACGCGCCGGCGTCGTCCTTCTTCCGCCGGCCGCCCATCTCCATCGCTTCGCCGCCCTTGGTCCGGCCGGGACCGCGCGCGCCCCGGTCGAAACCGCGGGATACCGTCGCCAACGCGCCGAGCTTGCCCTCCAGGAAAGTCGCCTCGCCGCGCATGGCCACGGGACGTTCGAGCGGCTGCGACGCCACCGCTTCCTCCATCATGAGATCGCGGGGACCGTTGTTCGAGCCGCAGCCCGCGAGGGCGAGGGCGGCGGCGAGCAGCGTGCAGCGGAGGGCGGCGGGGGAGGGCGCGGGATGGGACATGGGCGGAACGTTCGGACGCCTAGCCGAGGCGAAGGTTGCGCCGAACGCAAGGGTCGGCCGGGCGCGGCCGAATCTTTCTGGCCATTCGCGCGTCTTGCCCCACACACCGATGCTGCCTGCATGGATAATTCCGCTCCGACCGATCTTGTCGAACTGGTCCGCCGCGCCCAACGGGGCGACGAGGCGGCCCAGCGGCAACTCATCGTGGCGTACCAGCACCGGGTGGCCGGGTTCGTCTTCGCCATGACCAGCCGCAGCGATTACGTCGAGGACCTCTGCCAGCAGGTCTTCATCAAGATGATCCGGGCGCTCGACCGGCTCCAGGCGCCGGCGCAGTTCGAATCGTGGCTTTTCCGTCTCGCGCGCAACACGTGCATCGACCAGCTGCGGCGCCAGAAACTCCGCCGCATTTTCCTGCCGTTCGGCGAGGAGCACGAAAACATTCCCGAACCGCCCGGCGCGGTCGACTCCGAGGAACTCGATGCGCTGCGCCATGCCCTGGCCCAGCTCCGGCCCCAGGACCGGGCCCTGCTCGCCCTCGTCCAGGAGGGCCGCAGCCACGCCGAAATCGCCGAAACTCTCGAAACCAGCGTCGCCGCGGTGAAAGCTCGCCTCCACCGCGCCCGCGAGCATCTTCGCGAGCACTACACTCCGCCCCATGAAACCTGAAGATCACGCTTGGAAAGCGTTGCGCGACCACGCCGGCGCGCAGCTCCGTTCGGACTTCGCCGCCCGGGTGGTCCGTGCCGCCCAGGGACCTTCCGAGGCCTCGTGGCATGCGCTCCGCCGCCGCGGCGCCGCCCAGCTGCGTCCGGGCTTCGCCGACCGCGTCCTCCGCGCCGCCCGCAACCTGCCCGGCATGCCGTCGTTCCTCGACCAGTTCGCCTTCAGCGCCGGCACCGCGATCGTGTGCATCGCCGCGACCCTTTTCCTGCACTCCCGCAGCGAGGCCCGCGAGAACGAGAAGAATCTCGCCCGCTGGCAGCAGATCGCCCTCGAGGCGCACCAGAACGAGCCGCGCCTATGACCCAGCGCGTGTTCCTCGCCCTGTTGACCATCGGCGTTTTCGCCGCGGGTTATGCCGTCCGCACGCTGACGGAACAGGGCGCGGCCGTGCCGCCGCCCCCGGCGGTGCTGAACCGCGAATACGCCCCGGGCGCCGCGCCGCCGGCCACCGAGCGGGGCAAACGCGAGCTCGACCGCGCCAAGCTCGTCGCCGAGATCCAGAAATTGCGCCCGCAGATCGACGCGTTCAGCACGCAAGTCGACGAGATCCAGGCCGAATTCGACCGCGAGTTCAACGCCCTCCTGAATCCCAAGCAGCTCGAGAAACGGCAGTCGTACATGAAGCGCCGCGCCGAACGCGAATCCAAGCGCCTCGCCGACCGCGATCCGCTGTCCGACGAGGAAATCCAGCGCGAACGCGAACGTCCCTTCGATATCTATTGGCTCGTGACCGTCACCCCGCTGCTCGACCGGCTGACCAAGGAATACGAGCTCGACGCCCCCCAGCAAAACGCCACCCGTGCCTTGCTGGCTTTGCGGCGCAACAAATTCATCGCCCTGTTCGACGCCACCCCGCACCCGAGCATCCGGCTCAGCCGCCTCGCGCCGTTGCTCGAACGCGTCGCCGGCACGGCTCCCAAGGCGGCCAAGTAAGGCCGGGGCTTGACCGCCGGGGGGCGGCACTGTGTCACTGTGGCGCATGGTCCCCAGCGTCCTCATCGTCGACGATGAAAAACACACCCGCGAGGGTCTGCAGCAGGCGCTGGCCGAAAACTACGACGTAACCGTCGCCGCGAACGCCGAGGAAGCGTTCAACTTGCTCGACTCCCAGCCGTTCGACGTCGTTGTCACCGACCTCCGGATGCCCGGCAAGTCGGGTCTCAAGGTCATCGACAAAGCCCTCGCGCTGCCGCAACGCCCGGCCGTCCTGATGATGACCGCCTACGGCAACGTGGAGAGCGCCGTCGAGGCGATGAAGCGCGGCGCCGTCGATTTTCTGACCAAGCCCGTCAACATCGAGCGGCTCGAGGTCCTGATCCAGCGCGCCCTCAAGACCAAGACGCTCGAGGTCGAGGTCCAGCAGTTGCACGAGCGGCTGGACGAGAAGTTCCGCGTGGAGGGCATCATCGGCACGTCGCAGAAGCTGAAGGATGTCATCGACAAGATGCGCCTCGTCTCGCCTTCGCGGGCCACGATCCTCATCGAAGGCGAATCCGGCACGGGCAAGGAGCTGATTGCCCAGGCGATCCACCAGACCGGCACGCGCGCCCGCGCGCCGTTTGTCGCGGTGCACTGCGCGGCGCTGTCGGACAATTTGCTCGAGAGCGAACTGTTCGGCCACGAGCGCGGCTCGTTCACCGGCGCGACGGAGCGGCGCATCGGGCGCTTCGAATCCGCCGACGGCGGCACGCTGTTCCTCGATGAGATCGGCGAGATCTCGTCGTCCACGCAGGTGAAACTGCTGCGTTTCCTCGAGACCAAGGCGATCGAGCGCGTCGGCGGCTCCAAGCCGATCGAACTCGACGTGCGCCTCGTGGCCGCGACCAACCGCAACCTCGAGGCCATGGTCCGCGAGGGCAAATTCCGCGAGGACCTCTTCTTCCGCCTCAACGTCGTGCGCCTCACGATGCCGCCGCTCCGCGAGCGGCCCGAGGACATCCCGCTCCTGCTCGCGCACTTCATCCGGCTCTTCTCCGAGGAAAACGGCGTCCCGCCGCTCACCGTCGAGGCCGGCGCGCTGCGAACTCTCCAGGCCTACGCGTGGCCCGGCAATATCCGCGAGCTGCGCAATTTCTGCGAAAACGCCGTCGTGCTGCGCCGCGGCGGCAGTTTCACCGAGTACGACCTGGAGCCCAAGTTCCGCGGTCCGGTGCTCGCGCTGCCGGCCCCGGGAGCGGCGGCCGCCGGCGCGGCCGAAGCCCCGGCCCGCGCGGCCGTTTCGTCCGGACCGTCGCTGTCCGTGGCGGAAAACGAGAAACACCTCCTGCGCGAGGCCCTGCTCAAGGCGCGGGGCAACCGCACCCGGGCCGCGGAGCTGATGGGCGTCAGCCGGCGCACGCTCCATCGCAAGCTGGCGCAATGGCCGGAGCTCGACGTCACGGACAAATGACCGCCCGCCTGCCGTTTCCCGTTTCCGCCGCGCCGGCCGGCGCCGCCCGATGAAGCGCCCGCGGACGGCGCAGGAGCTGATCCACTGGCTCGAGGTCGGCGCCGGCGCCCGCTGGATCGGGCTCGCGGCCGTGTTCGCCGGGACGCTCGCGTTGTCCCTGCTCGTCGCGTGGAAACAATTCCACGGGCCCGCCTCCGAAACCACGCTGCTCCAGGCCGACGTCGGCCGGCAACTCGCGCGCGGCGCCGGGTTCACGACCCAGGTCAATTTTCCCCGCACCGCGGCCGTGCTGGCCGCGGACGGGCGGCGCTTCGACCCCGCCCGGCCGTATCCGGAACTTCACCACGCGCCGCTCTACCCGCTGGCGATCGCGGGCGCCCTGCGGCTGCTGCCCGAGGGGCCGCGCGCGGCGCTGTTCGCCTCGCCGCCCGTGCCGCCCGACGGGTTCGGCGCCGACTACCTCCTGCTCGGGCTCAACCTCGCTTTGCTCTGGCTGGCGGCCGGGCTGAGCTACCTGCTGGGCCGGCGCCTTTTCGAGCCCCGGGTCGGCTGGCTGGCCGCGCTCGGGCTGCTGGTTTCCGTGCCCGTCTGGCAGCAGACGGTCGCGGTCGACGGCACCCCCTTGCCGATGGTGCTGCTGCTGCTGGCGTTTCTGGCCTGGCACCGCATCGAGGTGCGCGCCGACGAAGGCGTTGCCCCCGGGGCGTTGTTCGGGCTCGGCGCCTGCTGCGGGCTGCTGTTTCTCACCGACTACGCGGCCGGCGCCCTCGGAGTCGTGGCGGCCGGTTACGGCTTCCTGCGCTTCGCGGACCGGCGGCGCTGGCTCGCGTTGGCCCTGGTCGCCGCCGGGTTCGTGCTGGTCGCCGGCCCTTGGATTGCGCGCAACCTGGCGCTGACCGGCCACCCCGTCGCCCTTGCCGCGGACAATCTTGCTTTGAAGGCCGGCGACGGCACCGCTGAGCCGGCGATCGTGCGCGCGACCCTCGCGGCCGAGGCGCCGCCGGTCGACCTGAAGAAACTCGGCAACAAGACGCTCACCTACCTGCAGGACAACCTGAAGTCCCGCCTGTGGTCGGGCGGCGGCATGTGGCTGACCGCGTTCTTCGTCGCGGGCTGGCTGTACCCCTTTCGCGACCGGACGGCGAACCGCGTCCGTTGGCTGTTCACCGCCGCGCTGCCGGTGCTGCTGCTGGCGCAGGCGGTGTTCAACTCCGGCGAAGGCGAGCGGTTGGTGATCGTCTGGGCGACGCCGCTGCTGCTCGTGTTCGGCGCGGGCTTTTTCTTTGTGCTGCTCGGCAGCAATCCGCGGCTCTCGGCGTGGCCGCGGGCGGCGGCGGCGGGCCTGCTCCTGCTCCAGGCGCTGCCGCTGGTGCACGACGCCCTCGAACCGCGCCGGCTGCATTTCCACTACCCGCCGTATTTCCCCGGGCTCTTCCAGGGCATGAAGCAGGAAATCCAGCGCCGCGCCCCGGACGGCCGCTTCGGCATCATGGCCGACGTGCCCGCCGGCGTCGCGTGGTACGGGGACACCCGGGCGTGGGCCCAACCGCCCCGCCTGCGCGATTTCTACGCGATCTCGCTGGATCAGCCCGTGGGCGAACTGCTGCTCACGCCGCGCACGCTCGACCGGCCGTTTTTCTCCGAACTCAACGCCCGGCCGCTGCTGCCCGGTTCGCTGAGCGCGATTCCCAACCGCTTCGGGGAATGGGGCGAGATTTACGCCGGCCTGCTCACCGGCAATTTCCCGCGCGAATTCCCGCTCCGCAATCCCCAGAAGCTCTCCGAAAACCTCTTCGTCCTCCTCAATCCGGCCCTGCCGCAACCGAGGGGAAAGTAATTGCTTCGGCCGTTTGTTTGCGCCTACGGTCCGCGCAGTTTTTTTTCCGGCTTCCGATGACCATTTTCTCCCGCGCCCTTTTGCTTGTCGGCCTGACTGCGGCTTTGCCGGCGTGGGCGGTTTATGCGCCCGTTCCCGACCGCGAGCAGGGCAAGATCAACGTCTCGGCGCGCGCCGGCATTTCCCACGACAGCAACCTTTTCGGTGCGGCCTCCGGCGAGATCGGTTCGACGATCTTTACCTTCGCCCCGCAGGCCAGCTTCAACCTCTCGCTCACCGAGCAGACGTTTGCCTCGGCGTCGTACGGTCTCGTGTTGGACCGTTTCACGCATCGCCCGGGCGACAAACTGCTGGACAGCCACGACCTTACCGTCCGCTTGGCCCATGCGTTCACGCGGTCGACGACGGTCGATGTTTTCAATGCCCTCACGGTTGCGCGGAATCCCGAGTCGCTGCTCAACGGCGTGCCGTTGAACCCCGACCAGTCCTACCTGCGCAACCAGATCGACGGCCGCTTCACTTTCCCGCTCAACGCCAAGGTCTCCGCCACTCTCAAGGCGCGTTCGGTCTATTTCGATTACCGCAACGCCGCCCTCGGCCGTTCCCTCGACCGCATCGAAAATATCTACGGCGCTTCCGCCGAATTCGCGTATCTGCCGGAAACCAAGCTCGTCGGCGAATACCGCCGCCAGGATGTCTTCTACCGCAAGCAGGGCGAAACGAAGAACAAGGTTTCCGACTACCTCATGGCCGGCGTCGATTACGAGGTGGCCCGCAAGCTCTCCGTCAGCGGCCGCGTCGGCGCCGAATGGCGCAGCCGCCGCGCCGAGGCCGGCACGACTTCCCCGTACGCCGAGGTTTCCGGCAAATACGACTACGCGCCGAAATCCTTCCTCGTCGCCGGCTACGCCTACACCCTCGAGGAAACGTCCGACCTCGCGCGTTTCACCGACACCAAGGTCAACCGCTTTTTCACGAACGTGCAGCACGCGGTCTCGGCCCTCGTCTTCGCTTCCGGCTCCTTCACGTACGAACCTTCGCAACTGCAGGGCCGCCGCGGCTTCGGCGACGTCGACGAAGAGACGTTCCGTTTCGGCGCCGCGCTCAGCTACCTTCCGAACAAGAACTGGACGGTTTCCGCCAGCTACGACGTGGACCGCACCGATTCCGACGACGCCGTGCGCGACCTGCGCCGCCAGCGTTGGGCCCTGAACGCGACGTACGCGTTCTGAACCCGGCCCGCGCCCGTCTCCGGAAATGGCTTTTTCCCCCGCCAGCAAGGAGCACGCGTCGCTCGCCGACTTCGTGCAGATTCTGCAGCAGCGCCGTGCCCTCATCGCGCTGATCCTCGCCTTGGTGGTCGTCACGGCCATGGCCGTGACCGCCTTTCTGCCCCGGTGGTACCTCGCGACCACCAAGGTGCGCGTCGAGAAACCGGAAGGGGAGGTGAAGCTGTTCCAGGCCCAGAGCAACAACAGCTACGACCCGTACTTCCTGCAGGATCAATTCAAGATCATGCAGTCGGAAAAGATCATCTACCCGGTGATCGAGCGCCTCGCTCTCGGGGCCAAACTCGCGCCGTCCATCGGCGCTACCACGGTTCTGCCGCCGTCGATCGCCTACCGCTACCTCGTCGACAAGATGCTGCGGATCGAGTCGCAGCGCAGTTCCTCGCTGATCGAGATCAACGTCTTCGCCCAGGATCCGCAGCTTGCCGCCGACATCGCCAACGAGATCGCGCGCACCTATTCGCTCGACCGCGTCAACCTCGCGACCTCCGAGCAGCGCGAAGGCCTCGCGCACCTGCGGCAGGAACTGACGCTGCAGGAACAGAACGTCACCCGCCAGCGCGACGCCGTCGAGAAGCTGCGCAAGGACCTCAATATTTCCGGCGTCGACCTGAACGCGCGCTACTCCGACATGGAAATCGAGCGCCTGCGCCAGATGCAGAACACGCTCATCGCGCTCAGCGTCGACGCCATCGGCCGCAAGACCCGCTGGGAGCGCTTCAAGTCCATCCCGTCCGACGACCGCCTGAGCGTCGTCAACTCCGAGCTCATTCCCGACCAGAACATCCAGAACCTGCTCCAGGCCTACCTCGTCGCGGACCAGAAAGTGACGCAGCTCAAGGCCCGCCTCGGCGAGGCGCACCCGGACCTCGTCTCGGCCGTCGAGGCCCGCGCGAAGATGAAGGACCAACTCGACGGCCAGCTCCGCGGCTATGAGAGCTCCCTGGAAATTGCCTACAAGGAAGCGGAAGCCCGGGTGGCCGAGTTGAAGAGCCAGCTCGCCCAGGCCCGCGTCGACCAGATCCTTTCCGCCCGCGAACGCATGCGGCCCTTCGAGGAGGCGGCGCAGAAACTCGAGGACGAAACCCGCCTGCTCACGACGCTGAAGCTGACCCTGCGCCAGCGGGAAATCGATTTCCAGGTCCCGAAGAAGACGATCGAGATCCTCAACACCGCGGAGCCCGCGCGTTTCCCGAGCCGGCCGAGCTGGGTGCTCAACTTCACGTTCGCGGTGCTCTTCGGCGGCCTCCTCGCCGTCGGCGTCGCGGTGATGCTCGAGTACTTCGACACCAGTTTCCGCAACGTCGCCGACGTCGAGACCCGCCTGCGCCTGCCCGTGCTCGGCGTGATTCCGTTTTCCCGCGATCCCGCCGCGATGGACGACACTGATCCCGCGGAGCTCGAACCCTTCCGGGTCCTGCACACGAACCTCAACCTCACGATGAAGCCGGGTGCGCCGCGCGCCCTGGTGATTTTCTCCGCCGGCCCCGGCGAGGGCAAATCGACCACGCTGCATCGGCTGGCCAGATTGATGGGCGCGAGCGGCGAGCGCGTGGTCCTCATCGACTCCGACCTGCGCCGCCCGACCCAGCACCGTCTGGCCGGCCGGAGCAAGGAGCCCGGGCTCAGCGAGATTCTGGTCGGCAGCCGCACGGTCGATGACGTCGTCCAGCGCAACATCGCCCCCGGGCTCGATTTCATTCCCTGCGGCGGCGGCAGCGGTTTCACGCTCAGTTTGATCTACGGCAACCGCCTGCGCGAACTCATCGCCTTGCTGAAGGGGCGCTACGACCGCATCGTGTTCGATTCGCCGCCGATCATCGGCGTCAGCGACGCCAGCGTGTTGGTGAGCGCGGTCGACGATGCCGTGCTGCTCATCCAGCACCGGCGCAATCCGCAGAGTATGGTCCTGCGCGCGCAGCAGATCGTGGAAGGCCTCAAGACGCCGTTGCTCGGCGTGGTGCTGAACCAGGTGCCGGCCAACGCCGGCGGCGACTACGGGTACTACACGAACAACTACGCCTATTACAGCGACGGCACCGGCGGCCGCTCCCGCCGCTCCGCGAAGTCTGCGCCCGGCCCCGCTCCCGGTCCCGCCGGCGGCGACCGGCTCGTGCTGGGCGAACCCGACCGCAAGTGAGCGGAGCGGTCCGCGGCGCACCGTATCCGTTATCCAGATTCGAAAAACGGGACGTGGCGGAGCGCGAAAACCCGCCGCCAAAAATCCTGCAAAATAGCTGTTGACGGATGCGGCGCCGGGCCTACTTCTTACCCCCTCGTTTGCGGGCGTAGCTCAGTTGGTAGAGCACCACCTTGCCAAGGTGGACGTCGAGAGTTCGAGTCTCTTCGCCCGCTCCATTTCGCTAAAGCGCCTCGGATTGTCCCGAGGCGCTTTTTCGTGCCCCAAGGTTGCGCAGTCCAATGGGTTCTGCGGCCGCGAATCCTTCATGCCGCGAACGGCGATCGCCGGGGTTGCCGAAAAAGTCCGTCGCTGGGGCTCCGGTTTGCGCTCCGGTTCCGGGTGAGACGGCCGCCACGGCGGCGATGGCCCGCGCGGAGGTCCGCGCCCGCGCCTTCAACCCCGTGCGGCCGCGCCGCCGGCCGGCCGGGCCGCCGGCGACGTCGCGGGTGCGTCGCGCCTCGGTTCCGCTTCAACCCAGCGACCGGGGAACAGCAGCATGCGCGGCCAGGGCGGGGCGCCCGTTTCGTTTCCGTTGAGTTGGCTGACGACGAGGTCGACCGCGTTCGCCGCCACCATGTCGTAGGATTGGTCGACTCCTCCGATCTCCGGCGCGGTCGGCAGCCAGTGGAGATTGATCACGGGCAACGCCGCCGCCGCCGCGGGGGCCTGCGCGCGCAGTTTTTCGACGACGGCGTGGGCGCTCACCACCACGGCGTCGGGCCGGCTCGCCTTCAGGCGGCGCGCGACAACGCGCGGCTCGTCCGGCAGGCCGATCCAAAGCAACTCCGCCGCGTCCTTGCGGCTCGGATGAAACACCGCGAACGCCGCTTCCCACGCTCGGCGCGCCCGCTCGTTGACCGCCGCTTCCAGGATCGCCATCGGCCGCCGGCTCCCGGCCGCGGCCAGGCGTTCCAGGGCCATGCGCATCGCTAGATAGTGATGGTGCCCGGCGTGGTGGAGTTCCGGGTTCCATCGGGCGCTGCCGATCACCGCCGGCGCGAAACAGGACCACTCCAGATCGAGCGTCACATCCGTCTCGTGCATCACGGGCGAAAGGAGCAGGCCGGTAATCCCCCGCGACTTGATCACCTGCGACAAACGCCGGTCCGTCATGCCGCGCTCGGCCGTCCAGAACTGCTCCAGCCCGTAGCCCAACGCCTCGGCCCGCGCCTTCGCCCCGAGGAAGACGCGCCGGAGAAACGGATCCTTGGCCGACTCGGCCCGCGGCGTGTGCACCCACACGAACGCGATGCGCTCCCCGGCCGCCACCGGCCGCGAATTGCGGATATGCGACATCAACGCCGAGAAACGCGGGTTCGGCCGGTACCCCAGTTGCGCGGCGACCTTTTGGACCGCGGCCCTCGTCTCCGGCCGAATCCGCGGGTCGTCCCGCAGCGCATACGACACCGTGGCCAGGCTGCAGTCGGCGGCGCGGGCGATTTGTTGCAGCGTGATCACGGCAAGGGGAGGGGGCGCCCTAGGCCATGCGCCGGCCGCAACGAAGGCAACCTTGCGAATTGAAGGGTTTCAAGGGAACGGCGGTAGCCTACCGTTCGGCGCCACCCAAACGTTACCGGCGCCCCCAATCCCCGGGCTCGATTCCGCCCCGCTTGTCTGTCGCCTGCCACCCAGCCCCCAGGTGCCCCTTCCGCCGATGAACCTCTTTCGTCTGACCGTGCTCGCCGCCCTTGCGGCGTTGGCCGACGCCGGCGCCGCCGATCCGGCCGACTCGCGGCTCCGGCTTTGGTATGACCGCCCGGCGCAGTATTGGGAAGAGGCGCTGCCCGTGGGCAACGGCCGGATCGGCGCGATGGTTTTCGGCGGCGTGCACCGCGAGCACCTCCAGCTGAACGAGGAAACCATCTGGTCGGGCGCGCCCACACCCAAGTTGGCGGACCCGACCTTCCGCGAAAAGCTGCGGCGTCAGCGCGAGTTGATCTTCGCCGGGCAGTTCGGCGCGGTCGACGGCTTCAAATTGACGGAGGCCGAGAAGCGGGCGCTCGGTCTCGGCGAACCGCGGCGGATTCCGGGGACGTCGACCGCGCGCCACGCCTACCAGCCGCTCGGCGACCTGTTCCTCCATTTCGACCACGGCGCGGCCCGCGAGGAAAACTACCGCCGGGAACTCAACCTCGATACCGCCGTGGCCACGACCCGCTACTCGGCCGGCGGCGTCGCGTTCACGCGCGAGGTTTTCTCGAGTTTCCCCGCCAATGCCCTGGTCGCCCGCGTCGCCGCCGACCGTCCCGGCGCGCTCTCCTTCGCCGCGGTCCTCGATTACCGGCGCGACGTGAAGGACGACATGTACAGCTACGACGCCGAACTCGGCGCCAAGGTCGAGAGCGTCACGGCCCCGCCGCGCCCAACCTGGACCCACCTCGGCGGCAACCGCTTCGCGTGGCGCGGATGCAGACATCCCGACGGAGTACCCAACACGTTCCCATGAAGCCCCTGCACCGATCGTTCGCGTTCCTCTGCCTGGTCGGTGCGCTGCGTGGCTTCGCCGCCGAGCCGTCCGTGGTCGGGCCCGCCGCGCGGCTTTCCCTCACGCCGACGGGCGAGGTCGAAGTCGCGATGGCCGACGGCGCGGTCGCGCGGTTTGCCCCGGTTGTCGCGGTGCTGTCGGCGCGTTCCGATCCGAATCTCGAAATGCGCTGGGGGCAATTTCCCGAAGCCGCGATGAAGCTGAGCGACACGGGTTCGATCTACAATGTGCTCACGTGGGGCCGGAAAAACACCGCCGCCAAGAACGCGACCCAGCACGTCGAGGACGGTTTCGATCCCGCCATCGATCGCGGTTACGGCGGCGGCCGCACCGCCAATCTGTTTGCCGCCGGAAAACTCCAGACCCTGCGCGCGAGCACCGGCCGATCCGACGGGAACAAGATCGCGTGGGAATTCCCCGCGGACGACACCGCCGCCGTCCGGGCGGAGCTCGATCTGCCGTCCGACGGCACCGCCCCGCGTCTGCGTCTGACGACGACGGTCAAGGCGGATGGCTGGTATTCGTTTGGCTATGTCGGGGCACCCGAGACGCCTGCGGCCGAGGTCGCGGAACTCTGGCAGCCGTTGATCTACAACGAACGCCGCTTTCCGCATGAGTCGTTTCTCGAGGCCGCGTACCGCTGCCCGCTGCCGACCACGCTCGTCACCCGCGGCGGAATCACGACGGGCGTGCTCGCCGATCCGGCGGAGTATCCGTTCCAGCCGCTGCCGAATTTCGCCAATTCGCGCTTCGGCGTGGCCCTGCGCAACGCCCGCGGGCTCGCGCAGCCGATGCTGTTCGCCCCGCTCCTCGGCGGCGCCGGTTCGCGGATGAAGGCCGGCGAGACGCGCGAGTTCGTGATGCGGCTCGTCGTTGCCCGGGCGAATCTCTCCGCCACCTATGAACGGGTGGCCCGGTCGCTCTACGGTTTCGCCGATGTGCGCCACAACGCCCTCGGTTCGCTCAACGCCACCTTCGAGCGCATGCTCGAATTCGGCCTGAGCGACTACGCCAAGTTCAATGCCGACCTGCGCGGCTTCGCCTACGACACCGACGTGCCCGGTGCGGTAAAGAATGTCTCCGCCCTGCATCCGCTCGGCCTTGCGCTCGTCACCGACCGTTCGGAAATCTACACGCGGCTCGCGCGCCCGCTGATGGAGTTCTTCGTTTCGCGCGAACGCTTCCTCTTCACGACCGATCCCAAGGTGAAGGGCCAGTCGGCTTCTTCGCGCCTCGGCGGACTGGGCGCGCCGCTCACCGAATACGCGAATCTCTACGCGATGTCGGGCAAACGCACCCCGTTCTTCCGCACCGCGGCCGAGGGTTTGTTCGGCCGGGACCGTGTGCTGAATCTCGAGGGCAATATCCGCGGCGACAATTGGTCCAATGCCCTCGGCCTTTACCGCGCGACCGGGGAAAAGCGCTGGCTCGACCACGCCGTCAAGGACGCCGATGCCTATCTCAAAACCCGCGTGGGGGTGCGCGCGGCGGACTATTCGGACCCCGATTCGCGCGGGTTGTTTTTCTGGACGGCGTTCACGCCGCAGTGGATCGAGTTGTTCGAACTCTACGAGGAAACCAAGCTGCCACGCTTCCTCGAGGCGGCCCACGCCGGTGCCCGCGACTACGCGCAGTTTGTCTGGCTCGCGCCGCGCATCCCCGCCGGCGAGGTGCGCGTCAACGAAGACGGCCTCGCCCCGGCCTACCGGTCCGGACCGCGTTTCCCTCGGATCAAGGCCGAGCCCGAAACCGTGCCCGCGTGGCGCACGTCCGAGATCGGCCTCACCAGCGAGTCGGCCCCGACCAGCAAGGGTGCGCGCGGCATTCTCCTTGCCTGCTACGCCCCGTGGATGCTGCGCATCGCCTCACTCACGAACGACGCGTTTCTCCACGACATCGCCCGCTCGGCCATCATCGGCCGCTACACCAGTTTTCCCGGCTACCACATCAACACCGCGCGCACGACGGCCTACGAGAAGCCCGACTTCGCGCGGCGCGGCAAAGACGAGCTCAACTCGGCGACCTCGATCCACTACAACCACATTTGGCCGCATATCGCGCTGCTGTTCGACTATCTGGTGGCGGATGCGTTTGCGAAGTCGCGCGGCGCCGTCGATTTTCCCGCGCGCTACGCCGAGGGCTACGGCTACCTGCAGCAACGCGTGTTCGGCGATCGCCCCGGCAAGGTCCACGCCGAGAGCGGGCTGTATCTGTGGATGCCGCGCGGCGTGCTGACGGTTGATCACCCCGAACTCAATTACGTTATGGCCCGCGGGGCCGGCAAAGTGGCCATCGTGCTCACCAACCAATCGAAGTCCGCGGTCAAGGCCCGCGTCGCACTCTCGCCTGAGCGCGTGGCGATCGCCCCGGGTTCCACTGCGAAGGTCACCGTGTGGGAAAACAACCGGCGGGTAGGGGAGGGGCCGTTGGCGGCCGAGGGCCGGATCGCCGTCGACGTCGCGGCGGAGGGCATCACGACGCTCATCCTCAGTGGCGTGCAACCGCGCGTGGAGTTCCAGGACCAGATTCTCGGGCGCGCCGCGCGCCTGCCGGCGGAAAGCGTCGTTGACCTCGGCTGGCGCGGCGCGCGCGGCGTCGTGCTGTCGTTCGGCGCGGGGGAACTCACCAGTGCCTACGTTTACCTGCCCGACCGGGAGCGCGCCGTCACGAAGTGCACGGTGCACTATCGGCAAGGCGACGGCGCTGTCCGTTCCGCATCGGATACGTCCTATCCCTTCGATTTCACGCTGCCCCTGGCGGGCGACGCGCCGCTCGAGTTCTGGTTCGAAACCGAATCGGGAACCGGGCCGGCGGAAAGCTCCCCGGTCGGCCGCCTCCTCCTGAAATGAAAACGCGTTTCGCTCATCGCTTCCTGGTTTGGTCCGTCCTGCTCGGCGCGTTGACCGTGGGCGAATCCGCTCCGGCACCGGCTGCGGCGCCGGATGCCTCCGTGCTCTGGTACCGCGAGCCCGCGCGCACGTGGCACGAGGCCTTGCCCGTGGGCAACGGCCGCATCGGCGCGCTCGTGCACGGCGGCCCGGACAGCGACTTGCTCCAGCTCAACGAGGGGAGCGTGTGGTCCGGTCGCGCCGCCTACATCGAGAAACCCGAGGTGCTGGAGAATCTGCCGCGGCTGCGCGAACTGCTCTTTGCCGGGAAGCACGCCGAGGCGGACGCTTTGGCCAAACGGCACCTGACCACGGTGCCGCGGCCCGACTACGGCAGTTTCCAACCCCTCGGCGACCTGCGCCTGGAGTTCGAAACGGACATCGCCCATACGCGCGACTATCGGCGCGAACTCAACCTCGACACCGCAGTGGCGCGCACGACGTTCAAGCGCGGCAGCGCCGGGCACACCCGCGAGATTTTCACCAGCGCGGCTGCCGGCGCGCTGGTGATTCGCCTTACCGCCAGCCGGCCCGGGCTCATCACTTTTCGCGGTGTCCTCGGGCGAATCGGCGCGATCACGCGCGCCGACGGGGCCGATACGGTCATGATGACGGGCCGGTGCGCGGAGGGCGGCACCGAGTTTACCGTGGCCCTGCGGGCGGTCGCCGAGGGCGGGCGTGTCGTCGCCACCGACAATGCACTTACTGTCGAACGCGCCACCGCGGTTACGCTCCTGTTGACGGTCGGCTCGAGCTACTACAGCCCCGATCCCGCCGCGGCGGCGCGCCTCGCGTTGACCCAAGCTGCCGGTCGGACTTTCCCGCAATTGCTCGCCGACCACACGCGCGACCACCAGGCGCTGTTTCGCCGCGTCAGGCTCGTCCTCGGCGGCACCGATGCCGCCACCGCCGCGTTGCCGACCGACGAACGCCTGCGGCGGGCCGCGGCCGGCGGCGCCGATCCGGACTTGGTCGCGCGGTATTTCGACTACGGGCGTTACTTGCTGATCGCTTCGTCGCGGACGGGCGCGTTGCCGGCGAATCTGCAGGGCCTCTGGAACCCGCTGCCGAATCCCCCGTGGTTTTCCGACTACACGATCAACATCAACACGCAGATGAACTACTGGCCCGCCGAGGTGGCGGGTCTCGCCGAGTGTCACGAGCCCCTGTTCGCCTTGGCCGAGAAGCTGGTGCCGCTCGCGCAACGGACCGCCCGGGAGCGCTTCGGCGCCGGCGGGCTCGCGCTCAGCACGCGCACGACCATCTGGGGGCGCAGCGATCTGCGCGGCACGACGGGTCTCTTCTGGCCCGAGGCGCCGGCCTGGCTGGCGGCGCACTTCTGGGAGCATTGGCAGTTTTCCCAGGACCGGAAGTTCCTCGCGGAGCGCGCGTGGCCCTACCTGCGCGAAGCGGCTCGCTTCTACGTCGACACGCTCGTCGAGCACCCGCGCCATGGCTGGCTGGTCAGCGGCCCCTCGACGTCGCCGGAAAACTCCTACGTTGCGCCCGACGGCACGCGCACCGGCCTCGACATGGGACCGGCGATGACGATGGCGATCGTACGCGAGTTGTTCGACCGTTGCCTCGCCGCCGCCGATTTGCTCGGCACCGACCGCGAATTCGCCGCGGTGCTGCGCGAGAAACGCGCCCGCCTCGCGCCGATCCGCGTCGGCGCCGACGGCCGGCTGTTGGAGTGGTCCGAGGACTTCAAGGAGCACGAGCCCGGGCACCGCCACACGTCGCACCTTTATCCGCTGCACCCGGGCAACGAGATATCCGTTCGGCGTACGCCCGAGCTCGCCGCGGCGGCGCGCAAATCCCTCGAGGCCCGTCTCCGCCACGGCGGCGGTTACACCGGCTGGAGCCGCGCTTGGCTCACCAATTTTTGGGCGCGCCTCGAGGACGGCGACAAAGCCCACGAGAGCATCGTCGCGCTCTTCAAAGACAGCACGTTTCCCAATCTCTTCGACAACCACTACCGGGGTGAAGGCAATGTCTTCCAGATCGACGGAAACTTCGGCACCACCGCCGCCATCGCCGAGATGCTCCTGCAAAGCCAGAGCGGAGAACTGCACCTGCTGCCCGCCCTGCCTCAAGCGTGGCGCGAGGGCAGTGTGCGCGGTATGCGGGCGCGCGGCGGATTCACCGTCGACCTGCACTGGCGCAACGGCGCGCTGACGGCGGCCACGATTGTCTCCACCCACGGCAATCCGTGCACCGTGCGCGCACGGACGCCCTTCCAACTGGGCCCGGCGCGAAGCCGCGCCGACGGATCGGGGCACGTCCTTGAATTCCCCACCGTCGCCGGACAGAGCTACGAAATGGCTCCGCAGCGATGAAACCCGCCATGCTGCCGTTCACCCACCCCGTTCTGATTCTCCTGCGTCCGCTCCGCCGCAGCTTGCTTGTGTTCGCCGCCTCCCTGGCGTTTTCGCTCCCCCTGGGCCGCGCCGCGGAGGAGGCGATGTCCGCCGATCGGCTTGCGGCCGGCTTCGCGGCGCCGCCGGCGAATGCGCGCCCGCTCGTGTGGTGGCATTGGATCAACGGCAATGTTTCCAAACGCGGCATCGAGGCCGACCTGGCCGACATGAAGCGCGTGGGCATCGCGGGCGTGCAGATGTTCGACGCGAGCATCTACCTGCCCGCCGGACCCGTGCGCTACGGCACCGACCTCTGGCACGAACATGTGCAGCACGCGATCGCGACGGCGGAAAAGTTCGGACTGGAGTTCCATTTGATGAACACCCCCGGCTGGTCGGCCAGCGGCGGCCCGTGGGTCACGCCGGAGCGCTCGATGAAGAAACTCGTGTGGAGCGAGACGGCGGCGACCGGCGGCGGCGCGCTCACCCTCGCCGTGCCGCGGCCGAGGATCGAGCCGTTGAAGTTCCGCACCCCGCCCGCGACGAAGATGGAGAATTTCTTCCGCGATATCGCCGTGCTGGCGGTTCCGGCCGACTCCACCCGCCGCACTCCCGACTGGGAATTCAAGACCAAGCTCAAGGAGAAGACGCTCGTCGCGGCGCCGTTCGACCCGGATGCCACGGGCTGCATTCCCCGTGCCCGGGTGCTCGACCTCACGGCGGACTTCGATGGCGCCAGCGGCACGTTGCGCGCCACGCTTCCTGCCGGCGAGTGGACGATCTTGCGCTTCGGTTTCACCTCGACGAGTTCGACGAATCATCCCGCCGTGCCCGAGGGCCATGGCCTCGAGATCGACAAAATGGACGCCGACGCGGTTTCGTTCTACTTCGATCAGGCGCTCGGCCGCATCCTGCGCGAGGCCGGCCCGCGCGTGGGGACGACGTTGAAGGGCATTCTTTTCGACAGCTTCGAAGGCGGCCCGCAAAACTGGACCGACACGTTTCCCGCCCAGTTCCGTGCGCTGAAAGGCTACGACTTCGTGCCGCTGCTGCCCGTGCTCACGGGGCGCGTGATGGAAAGCCCGGCGTTCACCGAAGCGGCGCTGCGTGATTTTCGCGGCGCGGTCGAGGAACTCATCGCGAAAAACTATTTCGGTACCATGCAGCGGCGCGCGCACGAGCGCGGGTTGGTCATCTACGCCGAGGCGCAGGGCGGGCCGCTGAATCCGGTTTCGGCGAACGAGTTCGTCGATGTGCCGATGAACGAATTCTGGATGCCCGACACGGCACCGCGCCTGCCGCGGATCAAGCTCGTCGCGTCCGTCGCCAATGTCCTTGGTCGCCCGCTCGTCGCCGCCGAGGCGTTCACCGCCAAGCCCGAGGACGGCCGCTGGCTCGCGACGCCTGCCACGCTCAAGGGTCCCGGCGACTACGCGTGGACCGCCGGCATCAACCGCTTCATTTTGCACCACTACGTGCACCAACCCACCGACGACGGCCCCGGCTTCGGCCTCGGCCGCTACGGCACGCACTTCGGCCGCCTCAACACCTGGTGGCCGCTCGCCGGTGCCTGGGTCGACTACGTGGCGCGCGGGCAATTTCTGCTGCAACAAGGCCGCACCGTCGCCGACATCGCGTTCCTCCACACCGAGGATCACGGCTACGCCTATCCCGCCGGCATGGTGGCTGCGCCGGCCGGATACGATTTCGACATCGTCTACCCGCACCACCTCGCCGCGATGACGTGGCGCGAAGGAGCGCTTACCCTTCCGACCGGCCCCGCCTACCGCGTCTTGATGCTGCCGGAAAACTGGGCCGCGGAGCTCGCCACGCTGCGCCGGCTTCGCGATTTTGCCCGCGCCGGTATGCCGATCTTCGGTGCCGCGCCGGTGACTCCCGCCGGCGTCAGCGACTACGAGGCGCGCCAGGAATTCGCCGCGCTCGTGCGCGAGTTGTGGGCCGGGCCCCGTCCGCTCATCCGGCGGACACCTTTGTCCACCGCGCTCGGTGAAATCGGCCTCGCGCCCGACGTGATGCTGCCACCCGCGCCGGCGGGAGGCGAACTGCGTTACCTTCATCGCCGCACGCCCGACGCCGAAATCTACTTCGTTTTCAACCACTCGGACCGCGACGTCGCCGGCGACTTCACCTTCCGCGTCACCGGCCGCCAGCCCGAGCTCTGGAACGCAATCGGCGGCGCCCGGGCCGACGCCCCTGGGTTCCGTCCGAACGCCGCCGGCACCACCGTGCCGCTCCGGCTCGAGCCGCGCGGCTCGATCTTCGTCGTCTTCCGCCGCGCCGCGGCCGGGCCGAGCGCCGCCGTTCCGCCGACTGCAGTCGCGGCGACGCTGCCGATCGCCGGACCGTGGCGCATTGCGTTCCACGACGGCCGCGGCGCGCCGCCCGACGCGACTTTCGCGACGCTCGCCTCGTGGACGGAGAACGAAAACCCCGGCATCAAGTTCTACTCCGGCACCGCCACGTACCGCACGACCTTCGCCGTTCCATCCGCCGACCTTCGTGCCGGCGCGATCGCCGTGCTCGATCTCGGCACAGTCGCCGATCTTGCAGAAGTCCGGCTTAACGGCGCGCTCATCGGCACGCTCTGGCAACCGCCGTTTCGCGCCGAGGTCACGCGCCACCTGCGCGCCGGCGACAACCTTCTCGAGGTCCGCGTGGCCAACCGTTGGATCAACCGCGTGATCGGCGACGAGTCGCTGCCCACCGACCTCAGGTATCAGCCCGAGGGGAAAAACAAGTTCACCGACGGAAAACTCGAGGCTCTGCCCGCTTGGCTTTACGACCGCTCGCGCCTCTCCGAGCGGCAGCGCCACAGCTTCACCACCTGGAAACACTACGAGGCATCGTCCCCGCTCGTCCCGTCCGGTCTGCTCGGTCCCGTGCAGATCGAATGGAAAGCGCCGGCGCCGTAGCGCCGGCCATCGCAACTTTGTCCGCCCAACGCCGATACCCCAACCCCATGAACTCCCTGTTTTCCTTCACGTCCTTCTGGCGAATCGGAACGCGCAGCGCCGTCCGACGTGTCGTTCTGAATCTGTTCGCGTCGCTCGCGTTGGTGCTCGGCGGCCGGGCCCAATCCCCGGGCGAGCCCGTTGGCGCGGTCCAAGGCACGGTGTCCAACGCCGCGAGCGGGTCCCCGCTCGGCCGGGCCAAAGTGACCATCCGGGGCACGGCCCAGGAGGCGCTGACGGACGACGACGGCCGGTATTTTCTCCGCGGAACTCCGGCAAAGGCGATCGAGTTGGAAGTATCCTATCTGGGATTCGTTTCGCAAACGTCGCGGGTGACGGTGCCGCCCGGCGGCCAGGTAGCGCAGGATTTCCAGCTCAGCCGCCAGGGCACCGACCGGCGCGGCGCGGAGGACCGGACGGTGGTGATGGAGACGTTCCAGGTGGTCGCGGATCAGACTATGAGCGGCCAAGCGGTCGCGATGAACGAGCAACGCCATGCGGCCAATATCAAGAACGTGGTCTCGTTCGACGAACTCGGCGACCGCGGCCAGGAAAACATCGGCGACTATGTGCGCTTTCTGCCCGGCGTCACGATTCTGGACGATGGCACCAACCCCGGTCGGATTGCCCTGGGCGGATTTCCCGCGGAAATGTCCAACCTGCAGATCGACGGCGTGGACGTGCCTGCCACCGGCATCGGCCCGACCAGCAGTCGCGCCGCGGCGCTGCAGGATGTGCCGATCCTGAACATCGAGCGCGTCGAGGTCTCGAAGGTGCCCACGCCCGA
The DNA here is from genome assembly GCA_027482185.1 of Opitutaceae bacterium. Classification (GTDB taxonomy): domain Bacteria; phylum Verrucomicrobiota; class Verrucomicrobiia; order Opitutales; family Opitutaceae; genus ER46. The sequence goes on from JAIXWF010000013.1 coordinate 815,069, forward strand.
CCTGCCCGCTTCCGGTTTGGGCGGATCGATGAATCTGATCGCGAAGACCGGCACGGGTCTCAAGCGCCCGGTCGGTCGCTACCAGGTGTACATGAATTTCGACAACGTGGACGGCTTGAGTTTCAACGGCGGTGCGCGGCAACCCCACGAACGGGCATCGCCGCGCCGCAAGGAGCCTTCGTTCAGCCTGAGCTACGCTTTCCCGGTGGGAAAAAAGCTCTCGGTCAGCTTGGGTGGCTCCCGTTCCTGGCGCCAGCGGCCGACTGACGACACGCCTTCCGAGGTCGCCTTTTGGAACCTCAGGAATACCTATTTTGCAACCGGCGCGCCGAAGGATTATGCTCTGGCGATCACGCAATGGCGCCAGGAGGCCTCGATTTCGCGGACCGACAATTTCCAGCTCGGCCTCGATTGGCGGCCGACGAACAACGATACCCTCAGCCTGCAGGTCCAGGAACGCGCGGTGGTTGAAAAGAAGGCCCAGAGCTTCATGACCGCGCGCGTGAACGCCGGCTACGATGCGATCGGCAATGCGGATTACACCCAGAGCCGCGGTGCCACCGGCAGCTTCGAAATGGGCACACTCAATCCGTCGAATTTCGACGCGACCACCGACACCAGTATCCGGTCGCTGAAGTATCAGCATCGCGGCCCGGTGTGGAACTTCGACGCGCAGGCGTCCTACTCCGCCGCCGACCGCGAGCGCAGCAGCCTCGGCAAGGGCTACTTCAACGGCGTCCTGGCCAGTATCCTCAACGTCAACATCCGCGGCGACGGCATCGGGAAGGGTTCGAGCATCGGGCCGCAAACCTACACGATCAACCGCACCAACGGCCCGCTGCTGGATCCCTTCAACGCCAACAACTACACGCTCGGCACGGCCAACGAAGAGTATGCCCTGTATCAGACGGACGCCACGGCCGGGCGCCTGAACCTGAGCCGCGCGATTGGCCGGAACCTCACGCTCAAGCTCGGCGGCGCTTACAACCGCCTCGACAAAGACGATACCCGGCCGGTCAAGAACTACACCTTTGTCGGCCGGGGCGCCGGCCAGACCGCCGTCTCGCTCTACGACCTCGTGGATGAGTCGATCGACGTGAAGGTGAACGGGAACCCGGTGCGCTGGATCAGCCCCGTGAAGGCCTATGATCTCTTCGTGCAACACCCGGAGTATTTCACCCTGAACACCACCTACATCCAGAACCTCGCGCAGAATTCCAAACGCATGCTCGAGGATATTCTGGCCGGCTATTTCCGGCTCGATCTCCGCCTCCTTTCCGGCCGGCTGAACTTCACGGGCGGCGCCCGCTACGAGAAAACTGATCTCAAGGGCTGGAGCATGAAGCGCGACAATTTCGCCATCTACCAGCGCGATGCGGCGGGCAACCTGTTGCGCACCAGCACGGGCGCGTTGATCGCCATCACCAACAACACCGAGCAGCGGCTCCGGCTCATCAATCAGGAGCGCGGGAATTTCGAGAGCCAGACCTACGACGGGTTCTATCCCAGCCTCAACGCCAACTACGCGTTTACCGAGAACCTTGTGGCGCGGGCGGCCTACGCCCGGACGCTCGGCCGCCCCGATGTGCAGTACGTCGTGGCCGGGATCACGGTGCCGGTTCCCACCGACACCAATGCCACCACCGCGCGCACCATTGTGGTCGGCAATCCCGGCCTGGAGCCCTGGACCGCGGACAGTTTTCACCTGTCCCTCGACTCCTATCATCTGAAGGGCGGATTCGGCTCGGTCGGGGTCTATCGCAAGCAGGTCAGCAACTTTTTCGCGCAGCGCGGCCGGCCGACCACCGCGGCCACGCTCGAGGCCTACGGCATCCCGGAGGGCGACATCGCGTATATGTTGGCCGACAACTACGTCTTGCGCCGCTGGGAAAACGTGGGCGATGCGACCCTGGACGGCGTCGAACTGAGCTACCGCCAGGATCTGTTGTTTTTGCCGTCCTGGCTGCAGCTCGTGCAGGCTTGGGTAAACTATACGCATCTGAAAGTGGGCGGACCCAATGCGGCGGATTTCGTGGGGTTCAGTCCCGATTCCCTGACGGCGGGGTTGAACTACATTCGGCCGCGCTTCTCCGTCCGGCTGACGGCGGCCTATCAGGCCGAGACCAAGCGAGCGGAGGTTTTGGCCACACCCGGAACCCAGGCCGAAGGGTTCATTCCTCCCTCTACCTATGAATACCAGTCGGCCTACACCCGCTATGGCATCAGCGCGGAATACGCCCTGAGCAAGAAGTTCGCCCTCTACCTGAACTGGGACGACGTGTTCGCCAAGGACCGCTTTTTGTATCGCCGGGCCCCGGACACGCCGGCCTTTGCTCAAACCGCCCAACGCTACGTCAGCCCTTCCTTCATCGTGATCGGCGTGAAGGGCAGTTTCTGACGGGGAGGGCGGATTGATGGGCCTCGAGACGATTGTGAAAACCAAACGCGCCTCCGCCGGGTGCTTCCGCCGTTTGCTTTGTGCCGGCCTTTGCCTGGCGGCGACGGCGTCAATTGGCGCGAACGAATTGTTCGTTTTCGAACCCGCGTTTGATCCGGCCCAACTCGCCGCGCGCGGGGTGACGATGGCCGTGAGGGAAGGGGCTTTGGACATCAAGGGCACTGTGCCCGCTGCCGACAGCGGCGTGGTCTTTCCCTTGCCGGAAAAAGCGCGGGACCTCTCGCGCTTTCGCTTCGTCGAGGCCGACCTTGAAAACACCGGCGACAAACCCCTGCGGTTTACCTTTTGGGCACTGTCGGGAAACGGGTGGGGCGGCGTGAGCTCGTTCACGCCCGACGGCGGCCCCGCGGCCGGGCGCGAGACGCTCGCCCCCGGGCAACGCGGCACGTTCAAGATCGACCTGCACACGCGCTATCCCGGCAAGGATGTCTATACACCGGCGACCAACCCGGCCTCGGTTCGCTGCCTGGAACTCGTCGTCGGCGACAGCCGCGTCGTGCCTTCGCTGCGCGTGCGGAGCCTGCGCGCGACGGGCGAGGCGCCGGGTGAACCGCCCGATGTCTCGCGGCGCGTGCTCGTGCCCGACATCACCCGCGATCCGCCCGGTCCCGGACGGCGCGTCTACCGGCAATTGCCCGGATGGGAAAAGACGAGCGTCACCCATGTGCTGACCTTGCCGCGCGAGTGGCAGCCGGGCGGCAAATATCCGGTCATCGTCGAATACACCGGCAATGTTTTCTACCACAAGTTCTGCCATTCGACCGGCTACACCGATCAGGGCACCATGGCCTACGGTTTGGCCCGCGGCGAAAAATTCATCGCTCTCAATCTGCCGTTCATCAGCGCCGACGGACAACGCGAGCAGATCGACGGGTGGGGCGACATCGCCAAAGCCGCCGACTACTGCGTCGCGGCAGTGCGCGAGGTGGGCGAGAAATTCGGGGGCGACGCCGGCGCGGTGTTCTTCGTCGGTTTCTCGCGCGGCGAATACGCGGCCAACTACCTCGCGCTGCGCGACGACCGGATCGCCGCGCTCTGGCGCGCGTTTGTCGGCACGAATCCCGGCCGGCCCTGGAAACCCGCCGACGGCGCCGGCTGGAACAAGGTCGGCCTCGGCTGGGATGAACGCGCTGCCCGGATGCAGGGGCGGCCGTGGTTTGCCGCCCCCGCCAACCTCGGCGCCCACGTGCACGTCGACGTCGAATATCTCGAAGACCGTCCGTCGACGGTGGCGACCCGCCGTTGGCTGTTGGACCTGCTGGCCGCGCCTGCCGATTCGCGCCGCCCCTAGCGTTTCCGTCGCCCGGAATTGAAGGGCTTCAAAGCCGGCGCTGTAGCGTCCCGGCCCCGCCCCTCGCCACCGTGGTTCCACCCCGCGCTCCGGCCGCACTGCTTTCCCTTCCGGCCCCGCCAATCCCCGATGAAAACCGCCAATCCCCATCGCTTCTCCCTGCTGCTCGTGTTCTTCCTGCCCGGGGCCGCGGGCTTCGCGCAGAACGCCGCGAAGCCTCCGGCGGACGATGTCTACGTGCTCGGCGAGTTTCGCGTGAACACCGCCAAAGACGACGGGTTCATCGCGACGGAAAGCGCGTCCGGCACCCGCGTCGCCGCGGAAATCATCAATTTGCCGTTCGCGGTTTCCGTGCTCACCGAGGATTTCGTGCGGGAGTTCCAGCTCTTCGATCTCGACCAGCAGGCGCCGTTCATTTCCGGCATGGCCGCCGGCGACCCGGCCCAGGGCGGCGGCGGCGGCACGCGCCTGCGCGGGTTCGGCGTGCCGTATTTCCGCAACGGCTTCTTCCGCTCCCAGGCGCCCGATTCGAACAGCATTGCGCGCACGGAAGTCGTCAAGGGACCGCAGTCCGCGATCTACGGCCGCGTCTCGCCCGGCGGCGTGATCAATTTCGTCTCCAAGAAGCCGGGAACGAAGTTCGCCTCGGGACTCAGCTACGTGGCCGGTTCGTACGACCATCGGCGCATCGCCGGCGACATCACCGGCCCGGTCATCCGGGACAAACTTTTTCACCGGGTCGACGCCACCTACTACGATTTCGAGCGGCCGACGGACTTCTGGTTCAACCGCACCGTCAACTATTCGGGTTCCCTCGCCTGGAAATTCTCGCCGGCCACGTTGGTCACGCTCGAGCACGAATACACCCGCCGCGTCATGCAGGGCGGCCAGGCCTTCACTCGCTGGACCCGCGTGAGCGGAACGCAAACGATCACCGAGGGCTCGACGTTCTACATGCCCGACCGGCAACTCGCCGACCGCCTCACCCGCGCCAACACCAACGGCGCGCTCCAGCGGGTCATTCGTGAGGCCAATTCCAGTTATCTCACGCTCGAGCATCGCCTCGGTCCGGACCTCAGCCTGCGCGCGAATCTTTCCTACACCACCCGCGAGTTCTCCCGGAATCACGCCACGTCGACCTTGGCAACCTGGGCAACCAATCCGACGCCGGCGCGGCAGGCGGTGCTCAACACCTTGGTCGGCACGTGGGTCGACACCACGCGCGGTATCTGGACCGGCGATCGCGCCGGAGCCCATCAGTTGATCGATTACGAGGAGAAGGGGGCCCAGATCGATCTGACGAAAAAATGGGGCGGCCGGCTGAACCAGCGCACGCTGTTCACGTTCGACACGTTCTACAACGACCAGGCCACCGACACCTACTCGCTCGGCGGCGCGGCGCTCAACACCGCCCTCAACGCCCTCGGTTTTGTCACCCCGGCCCAGCTGAACGCGTGGAAGAATCCGGATCCGTTCAATCCGGCGGTCTCCGGCTACTATCCGGTGCCGGCGTTCAACAAAGCGACCTGGTCGCTCGCGGCCTCGAAGTTCGACCGCTTCTACTACGGCAGCCTGCTCAACCACACCGTCGAACTCATGGACGGCCGCCTCGTTTTGTCCGGGTCCGCGCGGCAGGATTGGGCGGAGTACACCGTCAATACGACCGCCGGCAAAGCGGACAAGTTCACCTACAGTGCCGGCGCCAACGCGCACTTGCTCGGTCGTCGGCTGGTCGCCTACGGCAACATCGCCAGCGGTTTCAATCCCGCGCCGCAATTCGACGCCAACACCGGCGCGCTGCTGGGTAATCTGGAATCCTTCGGCGGCGAGATCGGACTCAAGGGTCTGCTCCTGGGCGAGCGCTTCTCCTACACCGTGGCGGTCTTCAACGTCGAACAGCGGAACGAGGTCACCGACAACCCGGCGAATCCGGGCGGCGCCGACCTGTCGCTGCCACGTTCGATTCCCGGCGCCGGCACCCGCGCGCGCGGCATGAGCGTGGATGTGGGCGGCAAGGTGACGGACACCCTCACGCTCCTGGCCAATATCTCCTGGAACGATGTCCGGATCGTCAAACATGCCACGACGGCCGGTCTGGTCGGTACCCGCCCGACGGGCACGACGGCGATGCCGGCCCGCACGTACTCGCTCGCCGCCCGTTACAATGTCCGGGCGGGGCTGCTCCGCGGTCTGCGGCTGGGCCTGACGTACCAGTTTGCGGCGAAGCATCTGCGGATCGCGCCGACCGCCACGGCCACCGCGGTCTCGGTGCCGTATTTCAACCAGCAACTGGACGAGTGGGGCGCGGTGGTCGGCTATGCGTTCCGGAAATTCAAGAACGGCAAGAGCCTCGATCTGGCGCTCAACGTGGCCAATCTCTTCGACCAAAAAGACATGACCGTCGCCGCCTACTACCCCGAAGGCCGGACCGTGCGTTTCACCACGGGCCTGCGGTTCTGATTTCCACCTGCTTTTTTCCTCCGATGACCCTTTCCCTGCTTTCCCGACTCCGCTGGTTGTTCGCGCCGTTGCTGCTGGTGTCCCTCTTCGGCCAACCGCTCGCCAACGACCGTTATTCAGTCGTCCCCGCGGCCGACGGCGCCGTGCAACTCACCGCCAAGGATGCCGGCACGTGGACGTTCCGCGGCGATTTCGCGGTGCTTGTGGCGGCCGCCGATCCGAAGCCCGCGATGCGTCCGGGCAACATCCCGCGCGTCTCCTACAACCTCGTCACCTGGCAGACGCCCGCGAAGCCGGCCGGGGCCGCCGTCAAGACGGTGAAGCGGTCCGCCGCGCAGGCCGGCGACGGCTTCGACGATCGGATTCTCGACGGCGACACACAGCAGCGCACCGCCGATGTGTTCGCCGCCGCCCCGGTCACGCGCCTCCGCGCCACCGCCGTCGTGCGCGACGGCGACGCGCTCCGCTTTGCCTTCGCCGAGCAGGCCGACTTCGCGCTCGCGGCCACGCTCACGTTGCCGCCGGGCGACGCCGAGCCCGTGCTCGCATTCACGCTCACGCCCAAACGCTCCGCGTGGTACTCCGTCGGATACACCGGCGCGCCCGGCCACCGCCTCGATGATGTCGCGGAGGTCTGGCAGCCGTTCATCTGGCAGGAGAAACGGTTTCCCGAACGCTCCTATCTCACCCCGGCCTTCGAGTGCTCGTTGCCCGCTACCTTTGTCCGCAAGGGCAATGTCACCGTCGGCGTCGTGGCCGATGCCGACGAACTGCCGTTTTCGCCGCTGCCGCTGCTCGACAACAGCCGCTTCGGCGTCGCCCTGCGCAACCCGGCCGGCGAGGCGCAGCCGATGGTCTTCGCGCCGATGCTCGGCGGCGCCGAATCGAAACGCGCCGCCGGCCAGGCCTTCGCGTTCAAACTCCGCTTGTTCGCCGGGGCCGGCGACATCACCGCCGCTTACGAAACGCTGGCGCGCCGCCTCTACGGTTTCCGCGATCATCGCCGCAACGCCATCGCTTCGCTCAACGAAACGTTGGACAACATGATCGACTACGGGATGAGCCACTACAGCTGGTTCATCGAGGAACTGAAGGGCTGCTCGTATTCGACCGACGTCCCCGGCGCGGTGAAAAACGTCTCCTCCCTCAATCCGCTCAACCTCGCTCTCGTCACCGACGACGAGGAGATCTTCCGCCGCCGCGCCTACCCGATCGTCGAGTTCATGCTCTCGCGCGAGAAGTTCCTTTTCTCCCTCGATCCGAAGCAAAAGATCCAAAGTCCGTCGCGTGCGCTGCTCGGTCCCTGCGCGCCGGTCAGCGAACTTGCCACGCTCTACGGCATCACCCACGGCGCCTCGCCGGTCCTGCGCCGGATGGCCGAAGAGATGCTGGGCCGTAACCGCGTCCTCAATCTCGACGACATTGCCGAGGGCGGCAGCTGGCAGAACCAACTGGGTGTTTTTCTTGCCACCGGCGATGCCCGATTGCTCGCCGCCGCCCGCCGCGGTGCCGATGCCTATCTCGAGAAGCGCGTCGACCGGCCCGCCACCGGCTTCGACGACGGCGGCATGTTTTTCTGGATCGGATTCGCACCGAAGTGGATCGATCTCTTCCGCCTCTACGAGGCGACGGGTGAGCCGCGCTACCTCGCGGCGGCCCGCCAGGGTGCCCGCCGGTACACGATGTTCACGTGGATGGCTCCGCGCATTCCCGACACCGACGTGACCGTGAATCCCGGCGGCAACGCTCCGGTCTATTGGTACCTGAAGAGCAAGGGCCACACCCCGATGACGGCACCCGAGGAGCGCGTGCCCGCGTGGCGACTCTCCGAAATCGGTCTCACGCCCGAATCCTCGGGCACGATGTCGGGGCACCGCGCCATCTTCATGGCCAATCACGCGCCCTGGATGCTCCGCATCGCCGCGCTCACCGGCGACCGTTTGCTCCACGACGTCGCCCGCTCCGCCGTCGTCGGCCGCTACCGCAATTTCCCCGGCTACCACATCAACACCGCCCGCACCACGATCTACGAGCGGGCCGATTATCCGCTGCGGCCGCACAAGGAACTCAGCGTGAATTCTTTTCACTACAACCACATCTGGCCCCACATGAGCATCCTGCTCGATTTCCTTGTGACCGACGCCTTTGCGCGCTCCGGCGGGAAAATCGATTTCCCGGCTCACTTTATCGAGGGCTACGCGTACCTGCAGAGCAAATTCTACGGCGACCGCCCCGGGAAATTCTTCGACCGCGACGATGCCGTGCTTTGGCTGCCCCGTCGGTTGATCAAGAGCAGTTCCGTCGAGCTCAACACCCTCGTCGCCCGCGGCCGCGACCGGCTCTACCTCGCGTTCACCAACCAATCGCCCGAGCCGGTCACCGCCGAGATCGCGCTCAGCTCCGCGATTCTCCCGCAGGTCGCCGGCCGGACCTTCCGCACGCGTGTGTTCCGCGACGGCACCGCGACCGCGCTGGTCGACGGGCGCCTCACCGTCACGGTGCCGCCGATGGGGCTTGCGGCCGTCGAAGTGGAGGGACTCGCCGTCGTGCCGAAATTCCAGGACCGTCTCGTCGGCGCCCGTGCCGCCGATGCGTGGCGGCGCGACCACGTCGAACTGCCCTTCGGCGGCACCCGCGCGATGATCCTCAACTTCGGCCCCGCTGCCACGACCGCCTATGTCTACCTGCAGGCCGACGACGCGAAGTTCAAAGAAGTCGCGCTCAGTTACACGGTCGCCGGCCGGACCGCGACGCTGACCGACAGCAGCTATCCGTTCGAATTCACCGTGCCCGTGCCCGCGGGCGCGCCGGCTTTCGAGTTCGAAGTGCAGGCCGTGACGATCACCGGGGAGAAAACCTCTTCCGGCCCGGCGGCGCTTCAGCGCTGAGGCCGATTCCCGGAACCGGACGCACAACCGCCCCCGACCATGGTTTCCGATTCCCGGCGTCCGGCGAAAATCGCGCGGGCGCCTTCGGTTCCGCCGCGCGCCCGCACCGTCTGATTCTTCCGTTTCCGTCTTTTCCTTTCTTCCGATGATCGTCCATCCGCCCGTCGCTTCCCGCGCCCTCGTTCGCAAACACCTCGCCGCCGACCTCGTCGTCGTCGGGGGCGGTCTTGCCGGCACGTGCTGCGCCATCACTGCCGCCCGCGCCGGCCTCGCGGTGATTCTCGTTCAGGACCGTCCCGTCCTCGGCGGCAACGCCTCCAGCGAGGTCCGCCTCTGGGTGCTCGGCGCGACGTCGCACCTGGGAAACAACAACCGCTGGGCCCGCGAGGGCGGCGTGATCGACGAGCTGCTGCTCGAGAACCAATACCGCAACCCCGAGGGCAACCCGCTCATCTGGGACACCATTCTCCTCGAGAAAACCGTCGCGGAGAAAAACCTCACGCTCCTCCTCAACACCGCCGTCCACGATCTCGACAAATCCGGGCCCGACGCGATCCGCGCCGTCCGCGCGTTCAATGCGCAAAACTCCACCGCCTACGAACTCGCCGCGCCGCTCTTCGTCGACGCGTCCGGCGACGGCATCGTCGGCTTTCTTGCCGGCGCCGCCTTCCGCATCGGCGCCGAAGCCGCCGCCGAATTCGACGAAGCCTTCGCTCCCGCGGTCGCGGCGCCCGAGCTCCTCGGGCACTCGATCTACTTCTATTCCAAGGACACGGGCCGGCCGGTGAAATTCACCGCCCCGAGCTACGCGCTGCGGGACATCACGCAGGTCCCGCGCTACCGCGATTTCAACGCCGCCGACTACGGCTGCCGGCTGTGGTGGATCGAATACGGCGGGCTCCGCGACACCGTGCACGAAACCGAGGAGATCAAGTGGGAACTCTGGAAGGTCGCGTACGGCGTTTGGAACTACATCAAGAATTCCGGCAAGTTTCCCGAGGCGGCCAATCTCACGCTGGAATGGGTCGGCACCATTCCCGGCAAACGCGAGAGCCGCCGCTTCGAGGGAGACTGGATGGTTTCGCAGCGCGATCTTATCGAACAGCGTCCGCAACCCGACGCCGTTTCGTACGGCGGCTGGTCCATCGATCTCCATCCGCCCGCCGGTGTCTACAGCGAGAAGCCCGGTTGCCAGCAGTGGCACGCGAAGGGCGTTTTTCCGATTCCCTACCGCAGTCTCTATTCGCGCAATCTTTCCAACCTCTTCCTCGCCGGGCGCATCACGAGCGCGACGCACATCGCCTTCGGCTCCACCCGCGTGATGGCGACGTGCGCCCATAGCGCCCAGGCCGTCGGCCTCGCGGCCGCGCTTTGCCGGCGCGACGGCCTCGCCCCGCGCGACCTCGTCGAGCCCGCCCGCATGGCCGAATTGCAACGCCGCCTCATTCGCGCGGGCCAATACATCCCCGGCGTCGCCCTGTGCGATCCCGCGGATCTCGCGGCCCGCGCCGCGGTCACGGCGTCCTCCGCGTATCAACTGCACGAACTTCCCGCCGGCCCCGACCGGCTCCCGCTCGTCGACGCATGGGCGATGCTTCTGCCCGTTGCGCCCGGCCCGATGCCGGCCGTCACGGTCACGCTCGACGTCGCCGCCGCCACCGAACTCGTCGCGGAATTGCGCGTCAGTTCCAAACCCGGCAACCATACGCCCGACGTCACGCTCGCTCTGGTCCGCGTCCCGCTCGCCGCCGGCCCGGCGCAGGCGGTTGTCCTGAGGTTTCCGTCCGCGATCGACGTCCCGCGCTACGCCTTCGTCTGCCTCGCCGCCAATCCCGCGCTCACCGCGCATCTCAGCGACCAACGCCTCACCGGCGTGCTCTCCGTCACGCAGAAATTCAACCGCGCCGTCGCGAAGTCCCCGCGCCAGGAGCCGCCGCCCGGCAGCGGCATCGAGAGCTTCGAATTCTGGATTCCGCAGCGCCGGCCCGGCGGCAAGAACCTCGCCCTCCGCGTCGATCCGCCCCTCGCGCTCTTCGGTCCGGAGAATCTGCGCAACGGTTTCAGCCGGCCCACCTGCCAGCCCAATGTCTGGCTCGCCGCGCTGTCCGATCCTGCGCCCACGCTCACGCTGACGTGGCCCGAGCCCGTCGCAGTCGCCCGGCTCGAATTCGATTTCGACTCCGATTTCGACCATCCGCTCGAGACCGTGCTGATGTTGAATCCGGAGACCGTCGCCCCGTTCTGCGTGCCGGCGCTGCGTGTGCTCGACGACACGGGCCGCCTCATCGCCGAGATTCGCGAGCAGCATCTCAGCCAGGCCCAACTCGTGCTCCCCGCACCCGTGCGCACGCGCCGACTCACCGTCCAAGTCACGCCGCCCGCCGGCGGCGCTCCCGCCGCGCTCTTCCGCGTCTCGGCCTACTGAGACGCGCCGCAGGCGATCCCGCCGCGGGTTTTGGTTCCGTCGGTCCCGCCGACGGCGGGAGGGATTGGGAAGGTTGGGGGAGGCCGGAGCTTCGTCGCCAGACCCCAGGGCGACCGCGGACTTCGTTTCGGTTGCGTCCGGCGGGGACCGTCTTTCCCATCCCCGCACTCCGCCGCTGCATGAAGGCTTCCGATTTCTTCACCTTACCCGCCTCGTTGTCCGTGTTTGCGCCGCATTTCCGGTCGGACGCCGCGCCGTGGGACTGGATCAAGGCTATCGCCGGCGCTTTGGCCGCGCTGGATTTGCCCGTGCCGGCGCGTCCGCTCCCGCCGGGCGTTGATGTCCAGGGCAAGGTCTGGATCGATCCGACGGCGAAGCTGCCTGCGTACGCGACCTTGATCGGGCCCGCCTGGATCGGTGCGGGCTGCGACGTGCGGCCCGGTGCCTTCGTGCGCGGCAACGTCATCGCCGGCGCCGGCTGCGTGCTCGGCAACGCCTGCGAATTCAAGAACGCGCTCCTCATGGACGGCGTGCAGGTGCCGCATTTCAGCTACGTCGGCGATTCCGTCCTCGGCAACCGCGCGCACCTCGGCGCGGGCGTCATCCTTTCCAATTTGCGCCTCGACCAGCAGCCCGTCGTCGTGCGCGCCGAAGGCCGCGTCCATGAAACCGGCCTGCGCAAGTTCGGTGCGATTCTCGGCGACGAGGCCGAGGTCGGTTGCAACGCCGTCCTCAATCCGGGCTCCGTGCTCGGCCGCCGCGCGCTGGTGATGCCGACGGTGGCGTTTTCCGGTTTTCTGCCCGCGGCCACGATCGCGCACTCCCGCCCGCCGTTGAAACACATCCCGCGGCGCGACTGAGAAAACGCTTGCCGGACTCCCGCTTCCGCGCGTCCTCTGGCCCTTTGCGCGCCCGCGCGCCCTCCGTTTTCCCACGTCCACCGATTCCTTCCGCGCCATGCGCACCCTCACTGGTATCCAACCTTCCGGCACGCTCCATATCGGCAATTACTTCGGCGCGATGCGGCCGGCCATCGAGGCCCAGGCCCGCGGCGAATGCTTCTACTTCATCGCGGACTACCACTCGATGACGTCGCTGTTCGATCCCGCCGAGCGCCGCCGCAACACCCTCGGCGTCGCCCTCGACTGGCTCGCCTGCGGCCTCGATCCGAAACACAGCGTGTTCTGGCGCCAGAGCGACGTGCCCGAGGTCGTGGAACTCATGTGGCTGCTCGGCACGCTCACGCCGATGGGCCTCCTCGAGCGCGCGCACAGCTACAAGGACAAGACCGCCAAGGGCATCTCGCCCAACTTCGGCCTCTTCGCCTATCCCGTGCTCATGGCCGCGGATATCCTGCTTTATGATACGCAGCGCGTGCCCGTCGGCCGCGACCAGAAGCAGCACCTCGAGATGACGCGCGACATCGCGATCAAGTTCAACCAGACCTACGGCGAGACCTTCGTCGTGCCCGAGTCCGAGATCCGCGACGACATCGCCGTCATCCCCGGCCTCGACGGCCAGAAGATGAGCAAGAGCTACGGCAACACGATCGACATCTTCGGCGAGGAGAAGGCGGTGCGGAAAAAGATCATGGGCATCGTCATGGACTCGCGCACGCCCGCGGAGCCCAAGCCCGACGCCGACCGCAATCTCGCGATCCAATTGCTCAAGCTCTTCGCGCCGGCCGACGTCGCCGCCGATTTCGAAAACCGCCTCCGCGCCGGCGGCCTCGGCTACGGCGACCTCAAGAAAGCGCTGTTCGAGCACTATTGGAACCATTTCGCCGCGGCCCGCGCCCGGCGCGCCGAGCTCGCCGCCAACCTCGACCACGTCGAAGCCGTGCTCAAGGACGGCGCCCGGCGGGCCCGCGCGGTGGCGCACGACGTCATCGGCCGCGCCCGCCGCGCCAGCGGCATCGCCTGAGATTGCGTCATCGGATCCCTGCCGCAATTCGTCCGACTCCAGCGTGCTCCGGTGGGTGCGGATCTCTCAACTCTCAGCACTCAACTCCCAACTCCACCGGGCGGCTTCAGATCACGGTCTCGCGCGGCGGCTGCAATTCGGCGATCGCGCGCATGATCCGCTCGCTGGCGACCTGCGCGCGTTCTTTGCCGGCGGCCGGATCGTCGTAGGCCGCGGGCGGGATCGGTGCGCCGAAGACAATCGTGACCGGGGTGCCGAGACGCAGGCTGCGGCCTTTGCCGAAGGCCTCGAACGAACCGAAAATCCGCACCGGCACCACCGGGACCCGCGTCTTGATCGCGATGAAACCGACGCCGGGTTTCGCGGCCTGCAGATTGCCGTCCGGCGTGCGCGTGCCTTCGGGAAACAGAATCAGCCCGCGCTCATCCTTCAGGGCGCGGAGCACGCGCTTGATGGCGCTGACATCCTGGCCGCCGTCGCGGTCGACCGGGATGGTGCCCACGGTGTCGAGCCACCACGACGAGAAGCCGCCTTTCCAAAGGGTCTTGCGGGCGAAGTACGCGATCTGCCGCGAAATCTGGCAGCCGATCATCGGCGGATCGATGAAGCTCGCGTGATTCGCCGCGAGCAGGAAACCGCCGTTGCGGGGCAGGTGGTCGAGCCCGACGACCGCGCCGCGGAAAAACATGTCGAACATCACGCGCAGCAGGTAGTGGCAGACGCCGTACACCGGCTGCATCTCGGTCTGGGGAAAGGCCTGGCTCATGCGTTGCCCAGGCGGGCGGCGATCGGGGCGGCGATGAGTTCCACGACTTCGGCGAGGGTGAGGTGCGTCGAGTCGATCGACACGGCGCCGGCCGGGCAGGCGAGGGGAGCGGTCTTGCGCGAGGAATCGAGCCGGTCGCGTTCGCGGATCGAATCCTGGCCGCCTTCGCTGGCGCGGCGGCGGGCGCGTTCCTCGGGATCCGCGTGCAGGAAGAAACGGAAATCCGCGTTCGGGAAAATCACGGAGCCGATGTCGCGGCCTTCCATCACGACGCCGCGGAAACCGCGGGCCCGCGCCACGTCGGCCTGCCCGCGCTGGTAGGCGAGAAGGGCGCTGCGCACCTCGGGAATGGCGGCGAAGTGGGAGACGTTGTCGTTGACCTGCTTGGTCCGGATTTCGGCGTCGGGCACGACGCGGCCGGCGATTTCCATCTGTGCCGAGCGCCCGGCGACGCGCGTGCCGAGCGCGAGCCGCTGCACCGCGGCCTGGACGGCGGGCAGATCCGCGGCGGCCACGCCGACGCGCAGCAGCTCCGCGGTGATCGCCCGGTAGAACGAGCCCGTATCGACGTGCAGCAGGTTGAAACGCTCGCTCAGGGTGCGCGACGACGAGGACTTGCCCGAGGCGGCGCCGCCGTCGATGGCGACGATGATGAAGGCGGCGTCCGTCATGCGGCCGAGGATTTTTGCCGCACCTGCTCCAGCAACTCAAAAAAGTGCGGAAACGTTTTGGCGCAGCAGGCCGGGTTGCGGATCGAGAGCCACGGGCGGCCGTCGCCTTGCAGGTCGTGGCAGCCGAGAATGCCGAAACTCATCGCGAACCGGTGGTCACCGTAGGTCTCGATCGTCTCGCCCGCCCGCAGCGGTCGCGGGGTGATCGTGAGGGCGTCCTCGGTCTCCACGACCTCCTGCCCGAGCCGGCGGAGCTCCTTGGCCATGCCGGCGACGCGGTCGGTTTCCTGTTTCCGCGTATGGGCGATGCCGGAGATGTGCGTCGGGCCGGCGAGCAGCGGCGCGATCGCCGCCAGCGTGAGAAACGTATCCGAGAAACCGCTGAAGTCGCGCGTCACGCCGCGCCGGGGCGCGCCGGATTTGTAATGGTAGCCCGCGGCGTCGCCGCCGAGCCCCGCCGCGCGGAGCACGTCGAGAAACTCGGCGTCGCCCTGCAGTTCGGTCCGGAGGTGGGGCAACGCGAGCGTTCCGCCCGTGACGAGGGGCAGGGCGAGGAAGTAGCTGGCGGCGGTGGCGTCTGGCTCCACTGGATACGACGCCCCGGCGGCGCGATAAGGCACGCCGGCCGCCACCGTGAAGGCGTCCGCGCCCTCGGTCGTGGTTTCGGGTTGGCCGAAGCGCTCCATCAGCCGCGTCGTCATCTTCACGAAGGGCCAGCGCACCGGCCCGATCAACCGCACGCGCACCGGCGCCGCCGCGAGCGGCGCCACCATGAGGAGGGCGGACAGGAGTTGGCTGCTCTCGTGGGCGTCGATCGCCACCTCGCCGCCGCGCAGGCCGCGGGCGTGGATCTCCAGCGGAAAAAAGCCCTCTTCGCCCGGGCACCGGATGTCGGCGCCCAACGTGCGCAGCGCCTCGATCAGGGGCCGCATCGGCCGTTTCCGCATCTGCGGCACACCGTCGATCCGGTACGTGCCGGCCGGCGCCGCGGCGCACATTGCGGTGAGAAAACGGGCCGCCGTCCCGGCCAAGCCGACAAACAGCTCGGCCGCCGGCGCGCGGAACGCGTTTGCCTGCCCGGAAACCGTCACGCGGTGCGCGTCCGGCTCCGCCGCCACCGTGAAGCCCAGCTGCCGCAGCGCTTCCGCCATCAGATGCGTGTCCTCGCTGAAGAGCGCGCCCGTCAGGGTCAGCGGCCGGTCGCACAGCGCGGCCAGCAGCAGCGCGCGGTTGGTCAGGCTCTTGGAGCCCGGCACGTCCACGGTGCCGCGGACCGGGGTCGTGAAGGGCGGGATCGGCAGAATGTCGGGCAAGGACATGAAACGGCCAGCGTCGCCGACCGGCCCGGCCACGCCAAGGAGTTTCTCGCGGCCGGGCGGCGGGGCGGCGCAACGCGTCCCTTGACGCGCTCGGTCCGCGCGTGGCAGCGTCGCGTTTTTCCGAAAACCTCCCGCTGCGCGCATGGCCAAGAAGCAACGCCCGAAACCGACCGAACAGACCGAACTGCCCTTGGGCGGCGACCTCCCCGCCGCGAAGGCTCCGTCCGCCCCGGCCGCTCCGGCCGTGCCGCCTGCCGCCGAACCGGCCGATCCGGTGCTGCCGGCCGAGCCCGCGGCCCCGGCGCCCACGGACGCGCTGCCGCCCGCCCCGCCGCCGCGCCGCGGCGGCGACAACGTGCAGTCCGAGGACTCGCCCCTCGCGGTCAGCTACCGGAATTGGTTTCTTGAATACGCCAGCTACGTCATCCTCGACCGCGCCGTCCCGCACCTCGACGACGGGTTGAAGCCGGTGCAGCGCCGGATTCTGCACACGCTGTGGGACATGGACGACGGCCGTTTCCACAAGGTGGCCAACATCGTCGGCCGCACCATGTCGCTCCATCCGCACGGCGACGCCTCCATCGGCGCGGCGCTCGTCGGCATCGGCCAGCGCGCCTTCCTGATCGAGCCGCAGGGCAATTTCGGCAACACGCTCACCGGCGACGAGGCGGCGGCGCCCCGCTACATCGAGGCGCGGCTGACGCCGTTCGCGCGCGACGTGCTCTTCAACCCGAAGACGACGACGTGGCAGCTCAGCTACGACGGCCGCCAGCGCGAGCCCGTCACGCTGCCGGCGAAGTTTCCCGTCGTTCTGCTCGACGGCGCCGAAGGCATCGCCGTCGGCCTCGCGACCAAGATCCTGCCGCACAATTTCAACGACCTTTGCCGCGCGGCGATCAACCACCTGCAGGGAAAAAATTTCCGGATCTATCCCGATTTCCCGACCGGCGGCATCGCCGATTTCTCGGAATACAACGACGGCGAGCGCGGCGGCAAAGTGAAGATCCGCGCCCGCATCGAAACGCGTTCCAAGTACCTGCTCGCGATCACGGAATTGCCGTACGGCGTGACGACGGAGTCGCTGATCGAGTCGATCCTTTCCGCCAACGCCAAGGGCAAGATCAAGGTCCGCCACGTCGACGACAACACCGCCGACCAGGTCGAGATCCTCGTGCATCTGCCCCAGGGCGCCGACGCCGAGCAGGTCACGCAGCAGCTCTACGTTTTCACGTCCTGCCAGCTGAACATTTCCCCCGCGGCCTGCGTGATCGTGAACGATCCCGCCACCGGCCAGGACAAACCGGAATTCCTCGGCGTCCGCGAAATCCTCAAGCGCTCCGTCGACAAGACCAAGGCGCTGCTGAAGCAGGAACTCGAGATCAAGCTCGGCGAACTGGAGCAGCAGTGGCACTGGGATTCGCTCGAGCGTATTTTCATCGAGGAACGCATCTACCGCCGGATCGAGAAATCGAAGACCTGGGACAGCGTGCTGGCGGAAATCCGCGAGGGCCTGAAACCCTTCGTGAAGAACCTGCGCCGCGAGGTCACCGACGACGACATCACGCGGCTCACCGAAATCCGCATCAAGCGCATCTCCGCCTACAACCGCTTCCAGGCCGACGAGGCGCTGAAGAAGATCGAGGAAGGCATCAAGGAAACGAAAGCCAATCTGAAGAACCTCACGGCCTACGCCGTCGCCTGGTTCGAGATGCTGCAGGACAAATACGGCAAGGGCCACAAACGCCGCACGCAGTACGACGAAATCCAGCAGATCAACGCCGCGGAAGTCGTTTCCTCCAACCAGCGCCTGTATGTGAACCGCGAGGACGGCTTCATCGGCCTCAATTGGCGGCAGCACGAATTCGTGCAGGAGTGCTCCGTGCTCGACAGCGCGCTCTGCGTGATGCGCGACGGCTCGCTCAAGGTTTCCAAGGTGGCCGACAAGGTCTTCATGGGCCGCGACATCATCCATTGCGCGGTCTGGCCGGCCGACGGCGACCCGAACTTCTACACCTTGATCTACCAGGACAAGGAGACGGGCAAGGCCTTCGCCAAACGCTTCCAGATCGGCGGCCTCTCGCGCGACAAACTCTATCCGTTGGTGAAGAGCGAAGGCTCCCGCGTCGTGTATTTCGAGGTCAGCAAGACCGAGAAGGAGATGCCGAAGAAGCTGACGATCTTCATCGACGGCCGCAGCGGCGCGCGGGTGCGGGAATTCGAGTTCGACCTGACCACCGTGCCGGTGAGCAACCGCAACGCCAAGGGCATCACCGTGAGCAAGTGGCCGGTGAAAGACGCGAAGCGCGCCGACCTCGCCTTGGGGTGACGTCACCCGCTGCGCGGCCGCGAAACGACGCTTGACGCTGGGCGCGAAACCCGAACCTTAGGCCGTTCAGGTTTCGCCCTCATCGTCTATCGGTTAGGACAGGAGATTCTCAATCTTCAAAGCGGGGTTCGATTCCCCGTGGGGGCACCAACTTTCGGCCGGGTCGGCGGAGGTTTTCCGCCCCGCTGATCCCGGGTCCGAAGCTTGCGCAAGCGCAGCGCGTGCAGGATTTTCGACTTCGCACGCGTGTTCCTGCGGCGGCGCAGCCGTGCCGGAGCCCGGGGGGCTTGACAAAATTTTCCGCGGCCGGCTACTTCTTCCGACTCACTTCAACTCACTTTTCAAAAAGTGGGCCCCGCGGCCCGCTTTTTTTTTCCCCATCATCCACCCATATGAGCAGCGAAATTCTATCCGTCCTGGAATACATGGAGAAGGAGAAGGGCATTCCGCGTGCCGACATGATCGCCACGATCGCGAACGCGCTCAAGACCGCCGCCCAGAAGGGCGTCAATTCCGGGCAGGAGCTGAAGATCGATATCAATCCCAAGAACGGGCAGCTGCATGCCTGGGCGGTGCTCAAAGTCGTTGATTCCGTCAGCAATCCGAAAACCGAGATCCACGTCGAAAAAGCCCAGGTGGTGAAGCCCGGCGCCGCGGTGGGCGAGATGCTGGAACGGGAAATCGATCCCTCGACCCTCGGCCGCATCGCGGCCCAGACCGCCCGCCAAGCCGTGATGCAACGGCTGCGCCAGTTCGAAAAAGACCGCATTTACGACGACTTCAAGGACCAGGTCGGCAACATCGTCACCGGCACCGTCCGCCGCCGCGAGCGCAACGACCTCTTTGTCGATCTCGGCAAGGCCGAGGCGATCATGCCCGGCAAGGAACAGGTCCCCGGCGAGGAATACCAACCGGGCGAGCGTATCCGTTGCCTGCTGATGGAGATCGAGAGCACGCCCCGCGGCCCCGAGATCATCCTCAGCCGCGCGAGTCCCAAGTTTGTCCGCCGCCTCTTCGAGCTCGAAGTCACGGAAGTGGCCGACGGCACCGTCAAGATCGAGGCCTTTGCCCGCGAACCCGGCTACCGCACCAAGATCGCCGTCACCAGCACCGACCCGAAGGTGGATCCGGTCGGCGCCTGCGTCGGCGCCCGCGGCGCCCGCGTCAAGACGATCGTCCGCGAACTCGGCGGCGAAAAGATCGACATCATCAAGTACTACGCGGACCCCCGTGAGATGATCATCGAGGCGCTGAAGCCCGCGCTCCCGCGCGAGATCGTCCTCGACGAACGCAACCACCGCATTCTGCTCAAGGTCGCGACTGATGATCTCGCTGTCGCGATCGGCCGCAAGGGGCAGAACGCCCGGCTCACGTCCCGGCTCATCGGCTGGCGCCTCGACATCGAGGAATTCAAGGCCGTCGGCGCCGACCCCGAGGGCGACGCCAAGCGCAAGCTCGTGGCCTCCCTCGGCATTCCCGAGGCCCAGGCGCTGCGTCTGGTCAAGGCCGGCTTCGTCTCGCTCGAGCTGTTCGACGGCGTGGAGGCGGGCGACCTTGAAGGCGCCGGCTTCGCCCCCGAAGAAGCGGCTGACATCATCGCCCGCGTCGCCGCGCGCACCCAGTAAACCTTTCCGTATCCGTATCCCGAACACCGCTGCATGAGCATTCGCATCCACGAACTGGCGAAGGAACTCCACATGGAGAACAAGGAGCTGATCACGCTCCTCAAGGAGCGGAAGATCATCGCTCCCGATGTAAAATCGCCTTCGAGCACCGTGGACAACATCAGCGCTTCGGCGCTGCGCGAGGAATTCGCCGCCAAGATCGCCGCCGCCAACGCCGCTCCCGCCGCGCCCGTGGCCGAGGCTCCGGCTCCCGTCGATCCGGCCGCCGCGCCCAAGGTCAACTTGCCCACCGGCGTGTTCGTGAAGTCGAAGTCGGACATCGATCGCGAAAAGGAAGCCGCGGCCGCCGCCAAGATCGCCGCCGCCAAAGCCGCCGCCGCGCCCGCCCCGGTCGCCGCCCCGCCGCCCCCGCCCGTGCCGGTCGCCCCGGCTCCGGTGTCCGCGCCCAAACCCGTTTCGGTGCCGCCGGTTCCGCCGCGCATCGTGTCCGCTCCGCCCCCGGTCGCCCGCATTCCCGTCGCTCCGCCGGCGCCCCGTCCGTCGGTGCCGCCCGTCTTGCCGCCGCCGGTTCGCCCGCCGGTCGTGCCCGTTCCGTTGTCCGCTCCGGCGCCCGCGCCGGCCCCGGCTCCGTCCGTGCCGCCGGTGCCCGCCCCCGTCCGCGCCCCCGTTTCTCCCGTCGCTCCGCCGCCGATCGCCAAAGCTCCCGGCCTGCCGCCGCCGCTGCCGGCCCGTGCGCCCGCGCCTGCCCCGGTGATGGCGCCCAAGCCGCCGCCGTTGCCCGGCACCGCGCCCGCCTCGTCTGCGGCCCCGGCCGCCGCGCCGCAGATTACGATCCAGGGCGACGTCAAGATCCTCCACCTGAAGCCGCCGATCGTCGTCCGCGACTTCGCCGTCGCCCTCGGCCTCAAGCCCTTCAAACTCATCTCCGAGCTCAACCAAATCGTCGGCTTTGCCGCGATGAACTCGACGATCGAGGAAGCGGTGGCCCAGAAGGTCGCCGAAAAGTACGGTTTCATCCTCGAGATCAAGCACCGCGGCGACGCCGCGGCCCAGCAGGCCGCGAAGGAAAAGAAGGCCGAAAAGAAGCCGGACGAAGACGAATCCAAGCACCTGCAGCCCCGTCCTCCCGTGGTCTGCATCCTCGGCCACGTCGACCACGGCAAAACCTCGCTCCTCGACGCGATCCGCAAAGCGAACGTCGCGGCCGGCGAGGCCGGCGGCATCACGCAGCACATCGGCGCCTACCAGATCGAATTCAACGGCCGCAAGATCACCTTCCTCGATACGCCCGGCCACGCCGCCTTCACCAAGATGCGCGCCCGCGGCGCCAGCGTCACCGATGTCGCGATTCTCGTGGTCGCGGCCGACGACGGCTTCATGCCGCAGACGGACGAGGCGCTGAAGATCGCGCTTAACGAAAAGCAGCTCCACCCCGAGCGGTTCGCCCTGATCGTCGCCGTCAACAAGATGGACGTCAAAGGCGCCAACCTCGACCAGGTGAAGAGCCAGATGCAGCAACGCGGCATCGCTCCGGAAGACTGGGGCGGGGAAACGATCACCGTTCCCGTTGCGGCCATCAAGGGCCAGGGCATCACCGAATTGCTCGAGATGATCCTCCTTCAGACGGATGTCCTCGAGCTGAAGGCCAATCCCAAGGCCGAGGCCAGCGGCGTCGTCATCGAGTCGGAAATCGATTTCGGCCGCGGTCCCTTGGCCACCGTCATCGTCCAGCGCGGCACCCTCCGCGTCGGCGACGCGATCGTCAGCGGTCCCAACTTCGCCAAGGTCCGCGCGATGTTCGACGACCAGGGCAACAATCTGAAAGAAGCCCCGCCGGCCATGCCGGTGCGCGTCATCGGCTGGACCGGCACGCCGGACAGCGGTGCGGCATTCAAGGTCGTCAAAAACGCCCGCGAAGCCGAGAAGATCGCCGAAGAGGAGCAGCTGCGCCTCAAAAAGGTCGCCTCCACGGCGGCCGCGGTGCCGAAGGAAGTTTCCGTCGAGCAGCTCTTCGCCAACATCGCCGCCACCCAGGCCAAGGTGCTCAAGGTCATCGTCAAGACCGACGTGTTCGGTTCCTCCGAGGCCGTGCGCAACATCCTCGAGGGCATCAAGAGCGCGAAGGTCCAGCTCGAGATCGTCTCCATCGAGGTCGGCCTCGTGACCAAGAACGACGTGCTCATGGCCGGTGCCTCCGGCGCGACGATCATCGGTTTCCATACCAAGCTCGAGAACGGCGTCACCCCGCTCGCGAAGCACCACGGCGTGCGCATCGAGACGTTCGACATCATCTACGAGATGGGCGACAAGGTCCGCGAAATGATGGCGGATCTGCTCGATCCCGACATCAAGGAAATCAAGACGGGCGCCGCCGAGGTCCGCCAAGTCTTCCCGCTCGCCAAAGGCTTCGTGGCGGGCTGCCTCGTCACCGAGGGCAAGATCAACCGCAACGCCGCCGCCCGCCTGCGCCGGGGCCGCGAGATCGTGCACGAAGGCAAGATCGGCACCCTCAAACGTTTCAAGGACGACGCCAACGAAGTGCGCGCCGGCCTCGAGTGCGGCATCAAGCTCGACGACTTCAACGGCTACGCGGCCGGCGACGTCATCGAGTGCTTCGAGGTCCAAAAGGTCCGCGCGGCCCTCTGACCAATCGGCGGCCCGGCGGGCCGCGGCGGATTTCCCGAAACGGATCCCGCCCGCGCCCGCCCACCGCCCCGTCCGCTCCTCCCGTGTCCAACCGCACCGTCCGCGTCAACGAACTCGTCCAGCGCGAGCTGAGCGACATTCTGCGCAAACGCTACCAGAGCGAGTCGGTCGCGATCACGATTTCCGAAGTGCGGGTCTCGCCTGACCTTCGCGATGCCCGTGTCTTCGTCGCCATCGTGGCCGGCGAGGAAGAGGCGGAGAAGAAACTGTGGTGGCTCCGCACGAAGGCGGCCGATATCCGCGAGGAACTGGGCCGGCGGATCGTGCTGAAGTATCTCCCGAAGTTCGAATACCTGCTCGACCGCTCCGCCGTGCGCGGCGCCCGGATCCTGCAGGTCCTCGACGAGATCGACCGCCCCGCGCCGCCGCGCCCCGACGCGGTCTGACGTCCGCCATGGAGCCGCACTACCCGGAGCTCTCCGCGGCGTTCCGCCGGCTGCTGGCCGACCTGCAGGGCAAACCGGTGGCGGTGATCGGCCACGCCCGGCCCGACGGCGACTGCATCGGTTCCCAGGTTGCGCTCGCCCGCGTGCTGCGGGCGCAGGGTTTCGATGTCGTGTGCGTCAATCCCGACCCGGTGCCGCGCCGGCTGCTGTTTCTCACCGCGGGCATGGCGTTCCTCCGCACCGACGACGTGCTCGCCCGGGGCGAGACGCGGGCCGCGGTGTTCGTCGATTGCGCCGACCACGCGCGCGCCGGCGAGCGGCTCAAGGCGCATTTTCCGCAGCCCGCCGGGGTGATCGACCACCACCTGTCCAACGTCGGCTACGCCCGGCACAACGTGGTCGACAGCGCCTCCGCGGCAACCTGCGAGATCCTGGCCGGCATTTTTCTCGATCTCGGTTTCGCCATCGATGCGCAGAGTGCGAAGGCGCTCTACACCGGCGTTTTGACCGACACGGGGCAGTTCCGTTTCAATTCCACTTCGCGCCGCTGCTTCGTGCTGGCGGGCGAGTTGGTCGCGCGCGGCGCGTGCCCCAGCGAGGCGGGCTACCAGCTTTACGAGCGCGAAACCGTCGGAAAATTGCGCCTGCTGCAGCACTTTCTCGGGGCGCTGAAGCTGGAGTGCGGCGGCCGCGCCTGCATCGGCACGCTGCCGGCCGGCATTTTCGAGAGCACGGGCGCCTGCGCCGAAGACACCGAGGGGCTGGTCGACTACGCGCGCAGCATCGAGGGCGTCGATGTCGGCGCTTTGGTCGAACTGCGCGCCGACGGCACCGTCAAGGCCAGCCTGCGCGCCAAGGAACCCGCCTACCGCATGGATCTCGTCGCCGCGGAGTTCAACGGCGGCGGCCACGCCTGCGCCGCCGGCCTCAGCCTGCGTGCCGACGCGGCCGAATTCTACCCGCGGCTCGTCGCCGCCATCGCCGCGCGCCTCGCCGCGGTCCCTTCACCCACCGTCTGAACATGCTCGTACCGCCGCGCGAAATGGAAGGCATCCTCCTGGTCGACAAGCCGGGCGACCACACGTCCCACGACGTCATCGCCCGCCTGCGCGGCAAGCTGAAGATGAAACGTATCGGCCATGCCGGTACGCTCGATCCCATGGCCACGGGCCTGCTGATCGTCCTGGTGGGGAAGGCGACGCGCGTCTCGCAGTACCTCATCAGCCTGGACAAGGAGTACGAGGGCACGGTCGAGCTCGGCAAGGTGACCGACACCCAGGACGCCGACGGCGAGATGATGGAGACGCGCCCCGTGCCGCCGCTGGGCGAGGCCGAGATCCGCGCCGCCCTGCAGGGCTTCCTCGGCGACCAGTAC
Organism: Opitutaceae bacterium; assembly: GCA_027482185.1. Taxonomy (GTDB): domain Bacteria; phylum Verrucomicrobiota; class Verrucomicrobiia; order Opitutales; family Opitutaceae; genus ER46. The sequence goes on from JAIXWF010000013.1 coordinate 839,688, forward strand.
CAGACGCCGCCGATGTACTCCGCCATCAAGATCGACGGCGTGCCCCTCTACAAGAGCGCCCGCAAAGGCGAGGAAGTGGAACGCGAGCCGCGGTTCATCCGCGTCAATTCCTGGGAACTCACCGGACTCGCCCTGCCGCGGTTCGATTTCCGGCTGCGCTGCACCAAGGGCACCTACGTCCGCACGCTCGCGCACGACCTCGGCCAGAAGCTGGGCTGCGGCGCCCACCTCGCCGCGCTGCGCCGCACCGCGACCGACAAATTCCACGTTTCCCAGGCGCTGACGCTCGACCAGATCCAAGCGCTGTCGCTGCCTGAAATCGAGAAACGGCTGATCGCCCCGCGCGACGCCGTCCCGAGCATCGCTCTCTGAGCTGCGCGGGCCGACCCGCAGCGCGACGCTGCCCGGCCCGCCCGCCGCCGCCATGGCCGCCGCTTCGATCCCGCCCGCTGCCCCACCGTCCGCGCCACTGCACCTCGCGCTGGGCATGTTCGACGGCGTGCACGTCGGCCACCAGGCGGTGATCGGCTTGGCCGTGGCCGCCGCCAAGGCCGCGGGCGGCAGCGCCGGCGTGCTGACGTTTTGGCCGCACCCGAGCCGGCTGTTCCGGCCGGAGGCGGCGACACCGATGTTGCAGGAAGCGACAGCGAAGGCGGAGCGGCTGCGCGGCCTGGGCGTCGACACCGTCGTGACGCAAGAGTTCGACGCCGCGTTCGCCCGCATCGAGGCGGCGGACTTTTTGCCGTGGTTGCAACGTCGCTTCCCTGGGCTGGCCGCGGTCTATGTCGGGGAGAATTTCCGTTTCGGCCGCGGGCGCGCCGGCGATGTCGCGCAGTTGCAGGCGGCGGGGCACGCGGCGGGCATCCCGGTGGTGGCGGCGCCGCGCATCCAACGCGACGGCGAACCGGTAAGCAGCACGCGCATTCGCGGACTTTTGGCGGAAGGACGCATGGCCGAGGTCAACCGTTTGCTGGGCTGGACCTACGCGGCGGAAGGTAACGTGCAGCCCGGCAAACGCCTCGGCCGGACCATCGGTTTCCCGACCTTGAATCTGCCGTGGCAGCCGGAGGCGGCGCCGCGCCTCGGCGTCTACGCGGTGCGGGTGTCGGGTGCGGCAGGGGCCGAAGGACTGCCGGCGGTCGCGAACTACGGGTTGCGACCGACGGTGGAGCAGACCGTCGTGCCCCGGATCGAGGCGCACGTGCTGGGGGTCTGTCCTTTCGGCGAGGGCGCTCGGCTCAAGGTCGAATGGCTGCATTTTTTGCGGCCCGAAATGAAGTTCGCGGGGCTGCCGGAGTTGCGTGCCCAGATCGCGCGCGACGTGCAGGCGGCGCGGGAATTTTTCACGGCGAAGGAGTAAGATTTTTCCTTGCGCTGCGCGGGCCGGCTCGCGTTACTCGCCGACTCAGATTTTTGGACCTTTAGCTCAGTTGGTTAGAGCGTTTCCTTGACATGGAAAAGGTCACTGGTTCGAGTCCAGTAAGGTCCACCATTTGAAATCCGCCGCTTGATTGCCGGCGGTTTTTTTGTGCCTGTAAGCCACGCATGCTGCAGACCCTCCGTATCCGCAACCTGGCCCTGCTCGAGGAAGTGACCCTCGACTTCGAGGCCGGCTTCACCTCGGTCACCGGCGAAACGGGCGCCGGCAAGAGTATCCTTCTCGGGGCGCTGAGCCTGCTCGCCGGCGAGCGGGCGGACAAATCCGTGATCCGGCAGGGCGCCGCGGCCGCCGAGGTCGAGGCGAGCCTGTATTTCAAAGCCCCGGCGGCGATCGATGCCGCGCTCGCGGAACTCGGGCTCCCGCCGTGCGAAGACGGCGTCCTGATTCTGAAACGCAGCCTGCCGCGCGAGAAGGCCCCGAAAATTTCCGTCAACGGCAGCCTCGCGACCCTCGCCGCGCTGCAGCAACTCGGGACCCGCTGGATCGATTTCCACGGACCGAGCGAGCCGCGACGTCTGCTCAAGGAGGATTGCCAGCTGGAGTTGCTCGATCTCTTCGGCCGACACCCGGAGCCGCTCGCGGCCTATACCGCGAGCTACCGGAAGTGGCGTGAGCGCACCGCAGATCTGGAACGCTTGGCGAAGGAGACGAAGTTGGCGCCAGACCAGATCGAATACCTGCAGAATCAGGTGGCGAAACTCGATGCGCTCGATCTCTCGGCCGATGCGATCGAGGTGTTGGAGCGGGATTTCCAGCGGCTTGCGCGTTCCCAGGAACTCGCGGAGTTGGCCGGCGGCTTGGCGGGCGGGCTCACCGGCGAGGACGGACTGCAGGGGCGCCTCGCGGAACTGCTGCGGCAGGCGCGCCAGCTCGAGTCGATCGATGCCGCGAGCCGGCCCTTGGCGGCGCGGCTGGCTTCGGCGGCGGTGGAACTCAACGACCTCGGCGCCGAGTTCTCGGCGCTTGGCCAGCAGGTGCAGTTCGATCCGGAACAGGCGGAGGACCTCTCGGCGCGGATGAACACCTGGCTCGAGGTGAAGCGTCGCCTCGGCGGCGATGTGGCCGCGGTGGCGCGCGCCCGCGACGACATGCGCCGGCGGCTGGCGGAGCAGGGCGACATCGAAGGCGCTCTGGCCCGCGCGGAAAAGCAGGCGAACGACGCCCTGCGCCAAGCCCGGAAGGACGCGCAGGTGCTGCGGGTGGCGCGCGAGAAAGCGGCGCGCGAGCTCGCGAAGCTCGCGGCCAAGAGCATCGTGCCGCTCGGCTTCAAGAAGGCGGATTTCCAAGTGCGGCTGGCCGACTTGCCGGACCTCGGGCCGGGCGGCGATTGCCGGGTCGAGTTCCTGTTTTCGCCCAATGTCGGCGAAGCGCCGTTGCCCCTGAGCCGGATTGCCTCAAGCGGCGAACTCGCCCGCGTGATGCTGGCGCTGAAGACGGTGCTGGCGGATCTCGACGATGTGCCGGTGCTGGTGTTCGACGAAGTCGACGCGAATGTCGGCGGCGAAATCGGCCGGATCGTCGGCGAGAAAATGGCCGGCATTGCGCGGCGCCACCAGGTGCTGTGCGTCACCCATCTGCCGCAGGTGGCGGCCCAGGCGGCGAGTCACCTCGTGGTGACCAAGGACCAATCCGGTGCGCGGGCGCAGGTGACAATCGAGCCGATCCACGGGACGCGCAAGGTGCGCATCGCCGAGCTGGCGCGGATGCTCGGCGACCGCAATGCGAAGAGCGCGCTGGCGCACGCGGCCGAATTGCTCGGCGACTGAGCCGGAGCCATGCAGTTGGGAGATGAAAGTTGAGGGTAGAGAGATCGATCCGCCGAGCCGCGGAATAGGTTGCCGCAGCCAGCGGCCTGACGAACCGAACGGTTTGGCTCTCAACCCTCAGCCAAGCTCTCCCAACTGCATGAGATAGACTGAGCGCTGTCCGGCCGGCGTGCCGGCGGGGTGCGTCTCAGGATCCGGAAGCGACGGACGCCCCGGCCGCGCCGGGGTGTGCCGGGGAAGCGGCCGGGCGCCGGTTGAAGCTGCGCCACAGGGAGAACGGCAGGCAGCCGACCGCGATGATGACAATTTGGCTGGCCACGAACCCCGAAAGCGCGACGAAGGCGGCGTCGGTGAAACCGTAGCTGTGGAGGCCGACGCCGAGCATGTTGGTGCCGAACCAGCTCCAGCTCGTGACGATGTTGCCGCCGATGGCGAGGTTCATGAGGCCGCGCTGCTTGATCATGCCGCCCCAGCGGGCATGGAGGATCACGGCATTCCAAATCACGATGATGAGCGCGCCGTTTTCCTTCGGATCCCAGCCCCAGAAACGGCCCCAGGATTGGTCGGCCCAGATACCGCCGAGGATCGTGCCGACGAAGCTGAACAGCGTCGCGAAGCAAATGATGCCGTAGACCATGCGGGTGAGGGCGTCGGCGGTGGCGCTGTCGAGCGAGCGGGTCAGGACGCCGCGCAGCACGTAGATGATGCCGAGGAAGCCGGCGAGGAAGGTCGCGGAGTAACCGGCGGTGACGACGATGACGTGGGTCGCGAGCCAGAAGTTGGAGTCGAGCACGGCGCGCATCATTTCCATCGTGTCGCCGCTGAGCGACAGGTGGTGGGCGATGAGCAGCGTCGAGAAACCGATGACGCCGGCGGCGACGGAGCCGATGGCGTTGCGGTAGATCTGTTCGAGAATCACGCAGAGGCCGACGGCGCCCCAACCGACGAAGAGCGCGGACGAATAGAGATTGGTGACCGGCGGCCGGCCTTCGATCCACATGCGCATCGCGATGCCGCCGGTGGCGACGATCCAGGCGACGAGCGTGATCCAGAAGGCGGAGCGGCCGAGCACGTCGGCCCAGAGCAGCCACGAAAACAGGCCGACAAACAGCGCGATGGCGTAGAGCGTCATGCTGCTGTAGAACGGCTGCGCGACGTTGAAGCGTTTTTCGGCTCCGACCTTGGCCAGCTGCGGCTCGAGCCGCTTGCCGATCTCGGCGCGGTAGAGCTCGATGAGTTTGTTGAACTGCTCGGGCTGGTTGTTGCGCCAGGCGTGCGCGAGGCCGGCGTAGGCGAGGGCGGTGGAGTTGACGCGGCCGGTGCGGAACGTCTCGAGCAAGGCGGCGCCGGCGGGTTTCCACGCGGTGGGGTCGTTGTTGTCGGCGTCGGGCGGGACGACCAGGAGGTTGGTCGATTCGGCCATGATAACGAAGCTCTCGCCGATCTCGGTCATGGTCGCGACCAGGGCGGCGTCGTGTTCTTGGCCGGCTTGCTTGGCACGGACGGCGGCAACGCCGGCGACGACGTTGTCCTGGAATTTCAGGAGGTCGCCGAGGAAATCGGTGCGGCCGGGAGCGACGAGCGCGTGGCGGAGGCGCTGGTAGTGGACGAGGTTGCCGTACAGCTGCATGACGGCGCGCTGGAAAGGCGTGCGCACCGCGGCCTCGATCGGGTCGGCGAGTTTGGCCTGTTCCTGGATCGTGCGGATGTGCGGCGTGAGTTCCTGGAGCGAGAACCGGCGAAAGTGCGACGGGACAAAGCCGAAGACCGACAGGACCTTGAGCGCGGTCTTCTCGTACTTGATCTTGATGTCGTCCTCGGTCTTGCCGATGAGCGCGAGGAGATCGGGGTTGTCGATCTGGAAGGTGGGAAACGTGTCGGCCTTCTCGGGCCGGAACACGACTTCGAGCAGCCACTCGGACGGCGTCGCGACCAAGGGCTCGGACACGAGCGGCGTGCTGACGCGTTGGCGCCCCTGCAATTGCAGAAGCGAACTGCGGGCCACGGTGTCGAGGGGTTTGACCCGGCCGTTGACGAGCACGGGCAGTTCGCCGAAGGCCGCGACTTTGAACGCGGACGCCTCCTTCACCGGCATGAGGGTGCGGGCGACGTAGAGGACCGTCGCGGCGAGGACGAGCAGGGGAATGAGTTTCTTCATGCAGGGAGGGCGCGCGGAGCGCGGCGTTTGCCGACGAAAGCGACGAGGTGGATGCCGAACTGGATGACCAGGCCGAGCGTCATCAGCGTGCAGGCGATGTAGGGCACGAGCCAACTCGGGTTGCGGACCACCTGGAGGATCGTGACCTTGTCGTTGCCGGGTTCGAAGCTCGCCTGGTAGAAGGTAAGGCCCGAATAGCGCAGCGGGTTGTTCATGTAGATCAGGACTTCGCGGTCGTCCTGGCCGTCGGGCGTCTTGAGCCGGATGTTGCTCGAGAAGTTCTTGGGAATTTCGGTGCCGGCGTAGCGGTCGTGGCTGAATTTCAGCAGCGTGAGTTCGAAGGGCTTGTAGGTCCGGAGAAACCGCATCGCGATCTCGTAGGTGCGGCCGGCGTGCTCGAAGCGTTGGTTCGGCAGCCGCGGATCGGCGGAAACGAGCCAGGTGCCGAGGGAACCGGCGGAACCGATCAGTTCGACGTAGGCGGCCGGGATGTTGCGCTCGTTCTGTTTGTAGGTGATCGGCAGCGGCGTGAGGCGCACGCGTTGGCCGAAGCCCTGGGTCGCCTTGGAGGGCGGGGTGCCGGGCGCTTCGGTCTCGGGCCGGGCCTGCAGGGCGGAGTTCGGGTAGTATTCCTTCGTGACGATGCGGAAGGGCAGCTTCGGATGCTGGATGGCGTCGGTATGGGCGACGCGCTCCTCGGGCACGGAGACGACGTCGTCGAATTTCGGATCCGTGACGTCGATGACCACGAGTTCGTTTTCGCGGAAGCTCTCCGAATAGTTTTTCGGCACGTTTTGCTCGAGCCGCATCGAGTAATCTTCCTGCAGCACGCCGGTGAAGAGTTCGCCGAGCAGCAGGAGAATGAGTCCGATGTGGGTCAGGAAGATCCCGGACTTCCTGAACGTGAGCTTGAAGCGGTAGAGGTGGGAGGCGACGAGGTTGATCAGCAGCAGGCCGCCGATGAAGTAGCCGCCGGGAAAGACCGGCACCGGCACATCGCCGAACCGCCAAAGCACGAAGAACGAACGGAAATATTTTTCCTGCACCGCCCAGATGCCGAGGTTCACTTGGTCGAGGGTGGCCGCGAAAACGAGGACCATGCCGAGGACGAGGAGGACCACCGTGAGGCGGAGCGAAACGAAGAAATCGCGGAACTGGCGGATGAGTTCAGGCATGGAATGCGGAGGGGTTCAGTGCTGCGGCGGCAGCGCGAGGGACGCACGGGAAGCCATGGGAGGTCGAATTAGTCGCCGCCTTGTTACAAAGTTCAAACCATTCCGCGCGAAACGCCGGCGTGGGCCGCGCTTTTTCCCGCGGGAGGAGCGAACGGTCGGAAACACTGCCGATCTTTCCATTCTGTTACGCTTTGGCAGGTGCGGAAAATGTCGAACGGGCTTCCGTTCGGCGCAATCCCACCCCCTCCCATGAAATTGTCCCGTTTGGTTGGAATCCTGTCACTCGGCGCCGTGTGCGCCTTCGGCTCTGCATTGCGCGCCCAAGTCGTCGAGTTGCGCGCCACGCTCACCGCTGCCCAGGAGGTCCCCGCTTCGAGCTCCGCGGCCTCCGGTTCGGCGATCATGCTCTACGACGTCGGCGCAAATTCCTTCGATCTGATCGTTTCGATCCGCGACATGGCCAACCTCGCGACGGCGTCGCACATCCACGAAGCCGCGGCGGGAGTGAACGGTCCGGTCGTCACCAATCTCGGCGGCGAAGCCGTCTACACCCGGACCGGCAACACGCTCACGGCAACGTTCCGCAGCATTCGGCACGGCGGCGACAAGCTGAAGCTCCTGCAAGGCGGCGCTTACTTCAATATCCACTCCGCGCAGTTCCCCGGCGGCGAGATCCGCGGCCAGCTGGCGGCGCGTCCGGTGCGGCTGGTGGCCAACCTCGATGTCGCGCAGGAGCAGGCGGCATTCCCCGCCGTCAATCTCTCGACCGCGATCAACTTCGGCGGCTCGGTCATGCTCTACGACCCTTCCGCCAACACCATCAGCATCCGGACCTCGATCTACAACTACAACAGCACCTTCACCAACTCGCACATCCACGAGGGCGCTCCGACGGTCAGCGGCCCGGTGCGCACGAACCTCGGCACGAGCGCGACCGCCGGCGCCTACAATTCGAACAACGGCCACATCTCCGGCGCGCACGACATCCCGTACGTCGGCGATCCGCTGCTCCTCCTCACGGGCGGGATGTACCTCAACTTCCACAGCTCGGCGTTCCCCGGCGGCCAGCTCCGCGGCCAGATTTCCGTTTCGAACGAGATGCCGTCGACGCGCTTCGGCAACCTCGCGGTCCGCGGTTTCGTCGGGCCGGGCGACCAGGTTCTGATCCAGGGCATCAGCGTGACCGGCCCCGAGCCGATCCGCGCGCTGATCACCGCGAAGGGACCGTCGCTGGCGAGCTTCGGCGTCACCGGGGCGATCGCTAATCCGCGCCTCGGCCTCTATGATTCCGCAGGGCGCGAAATCGCGGCCAACGAAGATATCGGCACCGTGGCGGCCGGCACCGAGCTGGCGAGCATTCCCGGCGTGCCGCGCAACACGCTCGAATCGGCGCTCGTCGTGGTGCTGCCCCCGGGCAACTACACGGCGATGGTGACCTCAGCGGCCGGTTCCGGCATCGCGCTCCTCGAGGTCAGCGACCTCCGCTCGCTGCTGCGGGCGACGCCGGTCCTGACGTCCGGCGACGGCAACTCCGCCGCGCGCGCGGCGACGGCGGCGGCGCCCGAGCTCTGTGCGGCCGTGCCGTTGGCCCCGGCGAACCGCTGAGCGGACCCTGCGCTTCGGCGCAGTTTCGGGATCGAGCCCGGTGCCGTGCGGCGCCGGGCTTTTTGTTTTGCGGCCCCCTGCGCCGGGCGGAAGTCTGCGGCCATGACGCTGACTGCGCTGGGTGACGCGGCCGTGGTGCTGCAGCTGGGAAACACCATCGATCGCGGCACGGCGTTGCGGGTGCGGGCGGCGGTCCGGCGGCTGCGGCGTTCGCCCCCGCGCGGGATGGTGGAATGCTTCGGGGCCTTCGCGAGCGTGGGAGTCTTCTATGATCCCGCCAGCATCGGCAGCTACGCCGAGTTTTGTTCGGCCGTCGTGGCGGTGTCGGGGCCGGGCGAAGCGAATGAAACGGACGGGGAAACCCCGGGGCGAGCGATCGAGATTCCCGTTTGCTACGGCGGCGAATTCGGGCCCGATCTGGGTGCCGTCGCGAGCCATGCCCGGCTTTCGGAAGCCGAGGTCGTCGCGCGCCACGCCGAGCCCGAGTATCTCGTCCATGCGATCGGTTTTGCGCCGGGCTTCCCGTACCTCGGCGGTTTGCCACCGGAGCTGCAAATGCCCCGCCGGCCGGTTCCGCGCCTGCGGGTGGCTGCGGGCTCGGTCGGCATCGGCGGGATGCAAACGGGGGTCTATCCCGTCGCTACACCGGGCGGCTGGAATCTGATCGGGCGCACGCCTTGGCGGTTGTTCGACCCCGGCCGCGACGCGCCGGTGTTGCTCGCGGCCGGGGATACCGTGCGGTTCCGTCCCGTGGACGCCGCGGAATTCGCGCGTCGGGAAACCGAGGCACGTGCCGCGGTCTCACGCAGGGGCGCCGACATTCCGGCCGGCGCGGCCATCGAAGTGGTGCGCGCCGGCCAGATGACGACCGTGCAGGACGGGGGCCGGACCGGATGGCGCGGGCAAGGGGTGGCGCTCGGCGGAGCTTGCGATGCGTTTGCGCAGCGGGTCGCCAATGCCGTGGTCGGAAACCCTTCCGGCACCGCCGGCCTCGAGTGGGCGTTGGCGGGACCGGAACTGCGGTTCGAGGCCCCCGCGCTCGTCGCGGTCGCGGGCGGGGATTTCGGCGTGCCGCGCGGCCGGCCGTTGGCGATCGGCGCCGGCGAGACGCTGCGGCTCGGGCCTGCGCGGGCCGGTTGCCGCGGTTTTCTCGCGGTCGCCGGCGGCCTGCCGGTGCCATCCGTGCTGGGCGGGCAGGGTACCGCGGTGCGCGAAGGTTTCGGCGGCTGGGCCGGGCGGATTCTGCAGGCGGGCGACCGGCTGCCCTTTCTGGCGCGTGCGGCCGAGCCCGCGGCGTGGTTCGTCGACCCGCAAATCTATCCCGCCTACGGCGACGACGTGACCGTGCGGGTTTTGCCCGGGGCGGAAGCGCCGGAGTTTCCGCCGGATTGGTTCGGGCGCGGATTCGACGTTTCGCCGCAGTCGGATCGGAACGGGCTGCGGCTCGCGGGTCCGGCGTTGGCGCGCGCGACGGACGCGGAGCTGGTTTCGCGTCCGGTCGCGCCCGGCACGATTCAGGTCCCGCCCGACGGCCAGCCGATCGTGCTGCTGGCCGATGCCCAGACGATCGGCGGGTATCCGCAACTCGCGCACGTGGTCACCGTGGACCTGCCGCTGCTGGCGCAACTGCGGCCCGGCGACACGGTGCGCTTCCGGGAAGTGACGCTCGACGAAGCGCATGCCGTGTTGCTCGCGCAGGAGGAATCGCTCGGCTGGCTGGGGCAGGGGCTGGCCTTGCAGGGTTTTTTCCGCGGCGGGGAAACGCGCAGCCGGGCACGCGTATGACCTGGCTCGACCTGAACTGCGACCTAGGGGAAGGGGCGGGCAACGACGCCGCCGTCATGCCGCAGGTCACGTCCGCGAACATTGCGTGCGGCGGACATGCGGGCGACCCGGCGACGATGCGGGACACCGTCGCATTGGCGCGGGCGCACGGAGTCGGCATCGGCGCCCATCCCGGCTACGAGGATCGCGCCGGCTTCGGCCGCGCCGAGCGGGCCGTCGGGCCCGGCGAAGCTGCGATGTTGGTGCTGCGGCAGACGGCGGCGCTGGCGGACACGGCGGGCGACGCTCTGCGCCATGTGAAACTGCACGGTGCGCTCTACAATCAGGTCGCGCGCGACCCCGGTCTGGCGGCGGCGGTAGCCGCGGCGCTTGCGCGCGAATGGCCGCGGCTGATCGTTTTTGCGCCGGCGGCCAGTTGCCTGGCGGCGGCGGCGCGGCAGCAGGGCTTGGCGGTGGCGGAGGAAGTGTTTGCGGACCGCGGCTACCGCGGCGACGGCACGTTGATGCCGCGGAACCAACCGGGGGCGCTCATCCACGACGAGGCGCAGGCGGCGGCGCAGGTGCTGGGCCTGGCCTTGCGGGGCGAAGTGACGGCGGTGGACGGCACCTACTGTCGGCTCAAGGCGGATACGGTGTGCCTGCACGGCGATTCGCCGCGGGTGGTGGAGTTTTCCCTCCGGCTGCGGCGCGAACTGGCGGCCGCCGGGATCGGGCTGAGGACTTTTGCCGCATGATCAAGCTGGCCGGAATTCTGGTGATCGGGCTCGGCTTCCTGCTGCGTTGGAATCCGCTGCTCGCGGTCATGCTGGCGGGGATTGTGACGGGCTTGGCGGCGGGGATGTCGTTGGCCGAGGTCCTGAGGTTGTTCGGCCGCTACTTTGTGGACAATCGGTTCATCACGCTGCCGATCGTGCTGATGATTCCCTTGGTCGCGGTGCTCGAGAAGCACGGGCTCCGCGAATGCGCGGCCGGCATCATCGGGCGTTTGCGCAACGCGACCGCAGGCCGGGTGCTGCTCGGCTATCATGTGCTGCGCGGCGCGACGAGCATGGTCGGCCTCGGCATCGGCAACCATGCGTCGATGGTGCGGCCGATCGTGGTGCCGATGGCCGAAGGCGCGGCGGGACCGGCGATGCGCGATCCGGCGGCGCGGGCGGACCTGCGGGCGCATGCCGCGGCGGCGGAGAATCTGGGCAACTTCTTCGCCGACGACATCATCGTCGCGGTTGGGCCCGTGCTGCTGATCAAGGGCTTCTTCGACGCGGCGGGCGTCGCCGTCGGCGTGTGGAGCATCGCGCTGTGGGGCGCACCGACGGCCGCGTTTGTCGTGCTGGCGGGGTGGTGGCGCTACGCGCGGCTCGACCGTCGGCTGGCGCAGGTAACCCCGGCGGGGACGGGAGGACGGCCGTGACGCTGCTGAGCGCAGACACGTTCTTCATGCTCGTCGGCGCCTACCTCGCGGCGATGGCGGGACATATCGCGTTGGATCGCGGGCATCCGCGGCGGCTGGGGTCGGTGCTGTTCTGGGGGCTGCTGGCGTGGACGTTTGTCGTCGGCCGGGACGTCGATCCGCTGTGGATCGGCGTGGCCCTGCTCGCGATGTCCGGCCTCGCCGGAGCCGGCCAGGTGGCGCCCCCGGCCGCGGCGCGCCCGACGGGCGGAGGACCGACGGCCGGTTTGGGGTTGAAGCTGCTGCTGCCGGCGCTGCTGGTGCCGGTGCTGGTCGTGATCGGCGGGATGACGCTTGACCGGATCCGCTGGGGCGAACTGCGGCTGGCGGCTTCGGCGCAACTGGCGACGACGGCGCTGGGCTTGGCCGCGTTGGCCGGGTTGGTTTTTGCCCTGGGGCTGACGCGTTCGACGCCCCGCACCGCGTGGCACGAAGGCAGCCGGCTGCTGCAGGTCTTCGGCTGGGCGCTGGTGCTGCCCCAGTTGTTGGCGGCGCTGGGCGGGATCTTTGCGCAGGCCGGCGTGGGCAAGGTTATCGCCGACGGCGTCGCCGCCGCGTTGCCGACGCACAGCCCGCTGGTCGCGGTGGTCGCCTACTGCGGAGGCATGGCGCTTTTCACCATCATCATGGGCAACGCGTTCGCCGCCTTCCCCGTCATGACGCTCGGGATCGGTCTGCCGTTCATCGTGCAGGAGCACGGCGGCAATCCGGCGATCATGGGCGCGATCGGCATGCTGTCGGGGTACTGCGGGACGCTGGTCACGCCGATGGCGGCGAACTTCAACCTCGTGCCGGTGGTCCTGCTCGAGCTCGAGGACCGCATGGCGGTGATCAAGGCGCAGGCCCCGCTGGCGGCGGCGATCTGGTTCTTCAACGTCGCGGCAATGTACGCCTGCGTATACCGTTTCTGATGCCCACCGTTTTGCTCACCGGCTTCGAACCGTTCGGCGGCGATGCGACCAATCCCTCGCAGGACATCGTGCGGGCGCTGGCGGGCCGGAAGATCGCGGGCCACCGCGTGGTCGGTCTGGTGCTGCCGTGTGTCTTCGGCCGGTCGGCGCGCGAATTGCGCGCGGCGCTGAAACGCGAGCGGCCCGCGCTGGTGATTTGTCTCGGCGTGGCGGCGGGGCGGGCGGCGATCACCCCGGAGCGCGTGGCCGTGAATTTCGACGACGCGCGGATTCCCGACAACGCCGGCGCGCAGCCGACGGGCCGGCCGGTCGTCCGCGGCGGGCCGGCGGCGTATTTCTCGACGCTGCCCGTGAAGGCGATCGTGGCGGCGCTCGCGCGCCGCGGGTTGCCCGCCGCGGTGTCGCCCACGGCGGGGACCTTCGTGTGCAACCACGTATTCTATTGCCTGATGCGCGCGCTCGGCCCGGGCGGCCGGCGGCGCGGCGGGTTCATCCACGTGCCGGCGGCGGATGCGGGCGGCGGCACGCGGCCGTGGTTGCCGTTGGCCGATCAGATCGAAGGAATCGAATTGGCGATCCGCACGGCGCTGCGGGTGCGCCGCGACGGGCGGGGCCGGGGCGGGGAAATTGCCTGATCGGACCGGCCGGTCCGCCGGCTCAGAGAAACGACGCCTGCTTCGGCAACTTGGCCGCGCGCTTGGCGGCTTCCTCCTCGGGCGTGGCGTTGAGGTGGCGCGGCGGTTTGGTGGCCTTGGAGGCGACGGCGGCCTCGCGGTCGGCGACGATGCGGTCGCAAATCTGGTGGAGATGGAGGCGGAGCCACTGCGCGGTGCTCGAGCCGGGCCGGTAGTCGGCGGGACCGTAGCCGTGGATGCGGCCGGACTGGAGCAGCCGGTCGTTCTGCGCGAACTCGGCGGGCTTGTCGGGATTGTAGACCGCGTAGGCGCGGCCGCCGCCGTTCTTCACAACGGAGAAACTCGGCACATCGCTCGGGCCGTCGGCGATGTAGATCATGTTGGGAATCGGGATGCGGCGGTCTTCCGTCTCCATCTTCGAATTCACGTCGATGGCGGGGTTCTTGTTCGTGCCCTTGTTGATCTCGAAAATCGCGCGGGTCTTTGTGGTGTTGTCGATGACCATGCCGATCTGAGCGATCTCGGCGGACGCGTCGATCGTGAGCTCGTTCTGCTTGAGGAAACCGGGCTGGAGCGGGTTCTCGACGAACTCGCAGGCCCAGATGCCGTCGACTTCCGGCGCGATCGCGCTGCCGCGGATCATCGGGGCGATGCCGGTGCTGACGATGTAATGCTCGACCGAGATCTCGTGTTTCACGTACTCGGGCCGTTCGCGGACGAAGTCCTTCACCTGGCGGAAGAAATCGGGCAGGCCGGGGTAGAAGACGATGTCGGCGCCGCAATCGGCGAGGATCTTGTTGTTCAGGCCCTCGAGCGGGCCGGCGAGCACGTAGGTCAGCAGGTGGTTGAGGTACGCGATCTCGGGCGAAAGATGGTAGCCGCGGGTGCGGTAGTGGCCGGCGAGCTTGTTCGTTTCTTCCCAAAAGGTCGCCTCGTCGATGCCGTAGCGCCGGAAGAGCGGCGTCTGCATGTAATCCGGGATTAACGTCTTGTCGAAGTCCCAGATGCAGGCGATGGTGTTTTGAGTGAAGAGGGTTGTGGCCATTGCAGATCAACATCGCTAGGCAGTTCGCCTCGCGCAGCGGTCGCCGTCATAGGTAGCGCCCGCGGCGGCGCGCGCAATTCGCAAATCCGGCCCTCCTTCCCGACCTGTCTCCGTCCATGGATGAACTTCCCGATCTGGCTCCGTTCGTGCGCCGCCGCGATGAACTCGCGGCGCAGATGGCGGAGCCTTCGTTCTACGGCAATCCGCGGCGCGCGGCCGAGGTCACGCGCGAACACCAGAAGCTGACGCAGCTGGCGGCCGACCATGCGGCCTGCCGGCGCACGGAACGCGAAATCGCCGAAGCAGTCGCCTTCGGGCGCGACCCCGGGGCGGATCCCGACCTGCGGGAATTGGCCGCGGCGGAATTGCCGGAGTTGCAACGCCGGCTGGCGGCGCTGCGCGAGGCGGTGCTGCTGGCGATGATCCCGCCGGACCCGACCGACTCGCGCAACACGGTGATGGAGATCCGCGCCGGCACGGGCGGCGACGAGGCGAGCCTGTTCGCCGCCGAGCTGTTCCGTATGTATTCGAAATATGCGGACGGCCGCGGCTGGAAGATCCAGCCGATGAGCCGCAGCGAGTCCGAGCGCGGCGGTTTCAAGGAAGTCATCTGCCTGATTTCGGGCACCGACGTGTACAAGCAGCTCAAGTTCGAGAGCGGCGTGCAGCGCGTGCAGCGCGTGCCGGTGACGGAGGCCAACGGCCGGATCCATACCTCGACCGTCACGGTCGCCGTGCTGCCGGAGGCCGAGGAGGTCGACGTGCACATCGATCCCCAGGACCTCGAGATCACGGTGAGCCGCGCGAGCGGCCCGGGCGGGCAGGGGGTCAATACCACGGATTCCGCCGTGCAGATCCTGCACAAGCCGACCGGCTTGATCGTGTCGTGCGCGGACGAGCGTTCCCAGCTGAAGAACAAGGCGCGGGCGATGACGGTGCTGCGCTCGCGCCTGCTGAAGCGGCGCGAGGACGAGGAGAAGGCGAAGTATGCCGCGGCGCGCCGCAGCCAGATCGGCTCGGGCGACCGCAGCGAGCGGATCCGGACCTACAATTTCCCGCAGAACCGGCTCACCGACCACCGCATCGGCCTCACCCTGTACAGCCTGCCGCAGGTGATGGAAGGGGCGCTCGATCCCGTGATCGCGGCGCTGCAGAAAGCCGACTACGAGGAGAAACTCGCGGCGCTCACCGGGCACGACTTCACTCCGGCCCGCACCGCCGGCGCCGACGACTGACATGCTGACCGTACTCGAGATCATCAAGCGCACGACCGACTACTTCGCCGGCAAGGGCCTCGAGTCGGCGCGGCTCAACGCGGAACTGCTCGTCGGGCATGCGCTCGGGCGGAAACGGATGCAGCTCTACATGGAGTTCGAACGGCCGTTGACGGAGGCGGAGTTGGAAAAAATCCGGCCGCTGGTGCGCCGTCGCGCCCAGCACGAGCCGCTGCAGTACATTGTCGGCGAGACGGAATTCTTCGGCCTGAAGCTGAAGTGCGATCGCCGCGCGCTCATCGCGCGGCCGGAGACGGAGTATCTGGCGGAGCTCGTGGTCGCGGCACAGCCCTCGCCGGGTCGGATTCTCGATCTGGGCACGGGTTCGGGCGCCTTGGCGCTGGCGTTGGCGAAGGCTTGGCCGGCGGCGGACGTGACGGCGCTCGATGCGAGTGCCGAGGCGTTGGCGCTGGCGGCCGAAAACGCGGCGGCGAACGGCTTGGCGGGCCGGGTCGCGTTCGTGGTTTCGGATTGGTTTTCGGCGCTGCCGGCCGGCAGCCGTTACGACCTGATCGTCGCGAATCCGCCCTATCTTTCGGCGGAGGAAACGGCGGCGACCTCGCCGGAGGTGCGCGGGTTCGAGCCGGCCGCGGCGTTGACGGCGGCGGAAGGCGGCTTGGCGGATCTGCGGAAAATCATCGCGGCCGCGCCGGCGTTTCTGGTGCCGGGCGGGCTGTTGGCGCTCGAGACCGGTATCGCGCAGCACGCACAGTTGGCCCAACTCGTGGCGGCGGCGGGATTGGAACGGTTCGAATCCCGGACGGACTTGGCGAAACGCGACCGCTACGTGTTCGCCCGTGCGGGCGGGGCGTAAAAAAGCCCGCGGCGCGGGGCCGCGGGCGCGAAGTCTTGGTCGGAGGCCGGCTTAGCCGCCGGTCACGGCGGTGAGCGGCGGGCGGCTGCTGGCCCACAGTTCCTTGTTTTTGCCGAGGGCGATGGCGTCGCCGACCACGCGGATGGCTTCGCGCAGATGGATGTCGGCGCGGCTCCAGGAATCGTTTTCTTCGAACGCGTCCTCCTCGTCGTCGTCGTCCTTCTTCGGCGCCTTGATCTTGGGCGGGGGCGGCGGCCCGAGGAAGTAGGGTTTGTAGGCGAAATCGGACTTCGCGATCGTCTCGCGCTCGGCCTTCATCGCTTTGCGGAACGCGTCGTCCTCGCCCTTCACCCGCTGGCGTTCGGCGAGGTTCACCGAGATGAGCTTTTGTTCCTGGCGCTGCTTGAAGCGATCGACGTTGCGCCGGAGATAGTCGAACTCGGGCAATTTGGTCTGCCGGACCGTGCTGGCTTGGCGGAGGGGATCGAGCACCTTGGCCTCGAGCGGCTTGCCGTCGAAGAAACTGGTCGGGATTTGGTCCCAGACGAGGGCGCGCTGCAGGTCCGATTCGCCGACCGGGAGGAACTCGTCGATCGAGGGCAGGGTGATGTCGGGGATCACGCCCTTGAGTTGGGTCGAGGCGCCGCTCGGGAGATAGTATTTCTGGATCGTGAACTTGGCCGCGCCGGTCTTCTGCGGCGAAAGCGCGAGGGCGCGCGCGATGTTCTTCATCTCGATGACCTGCTGGACCGAACCTTTGCCGTGGGTCGAACTGGTGCCGACGACGATGGCCCGGCCATAGTTCTGGAGCGCGCCGGTGACGATCTCGGACGCGGAGGCGGAGAAGCGGTCGACGAGGACGGCGAGCGGACCGGCGTAGGCGACGCCGGCCTTGTTGTCGTTGTCGACCTGGATTTCGCCGTTGTAATTTTTGACCTGCACGATCGGGCCCTTTTCGACGAAGAGACCGGCAAGTTCGATCGCCTCCTGGAGGAAGCCGCCGCCGTTGCGCCGGAGGTCGAGGACGAGGCCCTGGATGCCGGCCTGCTTGAGCTGCTCGATCAGGCGCGCGACATCGCGGGTGGCGGTGGTCTTCTCGGCGTCGGTGTCGCCGTCGTCCGCCGGGCCGTAGAACGAAGGCAGGTTGATCACGCCGATGGGCTGGATTTTGCCGTCGGCATCCGGCAGATCGAAGACGGCGCCGCGGGCGCGGGCGCTGTTGAGTTTCACGGTGTCGCGCGTGATCACGATCTGCTTGCGGACGGAAGAGTCGGTGGCGTCGCCGGGTTGGACGGTGAGGTGGACCTGCGAGCCCTTTTGGCCGCGGATCATGTCGACGATCTTGCGCAGCTTCATGCCGAGGACCTCGACGGGTTCGGCGCCGCCCTGGCTGACGGCGATGATCTTGTCGTTGGGCTTCAGCTGGCGGTCGAGATCGGCCGGGCCGCCGGGCACGATCTCCCGCACGATGCACTGGTCGTCCTCGAGCCCGAGGACGGCGCCGATGCCGACGAGCTGGAGCTTCATCTGGATGCCGAATTCCTCGTAGGTGGAGGCGGAGAAGTAGCTCGAGTGCGGGTCGTAGAGGCGGGCGATGGTGGAAAGGAACAGCTCGGCGAGGTCGCTGCCCTCGATCTCGGACAGGTTCTTCAGCATGCGCTCGTAGCGTTTGCGGACGTTGGCCTTGGCTTCGTCGGCCGATTTTTTGTTCAGGAGTTCCTCGACGATCTC
The DNA here is from genome assembly GCA_027482185.1 of Opitutaceae bacterium. Taxonomy (GTDB): domain Bacteria; phylum Verrucomicrobiota; class Verrucomicrobiia; order Opitutales; family Opitutaceae; genus ER46. The sequence goes on from JAIXWF010000013.1 coordinate 857,478, forward strand.
GAATTTCAGGCGCTTGCGCCACAGGTCGTCGGCGGCGGCCGCGTTGGCGGGCCATTCGGATTTGGCCCGGTCGCGTCGGTAGGTCTCGTTCGTGGTGAGATCGAAATCCTTCTTCAGTTCTTCCATGATCCACGCCACGCGGGCTTCGACGCGCGTCTGGTAGACGTAGAAAATTTCGTAGGCCGCGTTGATGTTCCCGAGGAAGGCGGTGTTGTAATAGATGTTCTGGCCGTAGTCGGCCATGAACTTGGCGCGGTCGGTGCCGAGGAAGAACAGCCGCTGGCCGTCGAGATCGCCCATGTAATCGGGCACGACCTCGGAGTAGAGCGGGGGGCGGACGTTGTCGCGGTTGATGTGCGCCTGCTCGAGCACGCGGACGAGGGTGCTGGCTTCCTGCGCGAGCGTGGTGGAAGTCGAGAACTGTTTGCGCTCGCCGACCGCCGCCCCTGCCGGGACCGACGCGAGACCGAGGGCGAGCAGCAGGCCGAGAGAGCGGAGACCGGGGACGCGAATCATGATTGGGTAAGAGGGCGCGGGGCGGGAATTGTTTCGAAATATGTCGGCCGGACCGGTTCAGCGGCGGCTGAGTTGGTCGCGGGCCTCGGCGAGCAGACGCTTCTCGTCGGCGGTGAGGGAGGCGAGACCGTGGCTGTTGATCTTGTCGAGAATGCGGTCGGCCTCGGCCCGGAGATCGACCCGCGCCGGCGGCGCGACGTCGGGCAAAGATTCGGCGGCGCTTTCCGCGGCGGCGGCGGGGCGCTGCGCCGGCTGCAGCCAGCGCGGGAGCTCGGTTGCCGGACGGTCGGGCGAACCCAGGGCCCAGCGGCCGTGGTGGATGAAACGGAAGTAGGCGAGTCCGGTGACGATGCCGCCGAGGTGGGACGAACTCGCCGGCTCGATGCCGAAGGGCAGGGCCGAACCGAAGACCTCGTGCGCGAATCCCACCAAGACCACGGCGCCGAGGCCGAGGGCGATCTGCCGCGGCGTGAGGGTGACGGGAAAAACGAAGAAGAGCAAAAACTGGAGGGGCTGCCGCGGGTAAAGGCAGGCATAGACGGTCAGCAGGGCGAAGACCGCGCCGGTCGCGCCGCACAACGTCTCGCCGGCTCCGGGTGTGTGGTGCACGGCGAGCCACATCAGCCCGCCGACCACGGTCGCAACGGCAAAGATGCCGTAGAACCGGATCGCGCCGAGGAACGGCAGCAACTCGCGGCCGAGGAAGTACAGCGCGAGCGCATTGCCGACGAGGTGGAACAGGAACGCGGTGCTGTGGAAAAACGGATACGTGAACAGCGTCCAGACCCAGCCCGCGCGGAAGGTGTCGAAGCCGAGGGTCAGGAATTTTTCCACTTCGCCCCGCCCTCCGAGCCAAGGCGACCCGAGCAGGAATTGGACGGCGAAACCGGCGACGAGCGCGCAGATCAGCCAGGTGAGCGACGACGTTTTCTCATGTTCGTAATCGTCGCGCAGGTAGGGCCGTTCCGAAGGCATTGCTGCGACCGTAGCGGTGATGCCTCCAAACACAAGCCGGCGGTCGGTGCGCGCGGGGCGAATTGCGCCGCGGCGCCGCGATTCGGGGAGGCCGCTTGACAGGTACCGCGATTGATCTCTTCCTGCGGTCACCCTCTATGGCGAACAAGAACGACAAATGGGCCCCGAACACTCCGGGAAAATTCTATGTGGATCAGCAGTGCATCGACTGCGATCTCTGCCGTGAAACGGCGCCGTCGTTCTTCACGCGCCACGACGAGGGCGGTTACTCTTTCGTGCACAAGCAGCCGACCTCCGAAGAGGAAATCGCGCAGTGCATGGAGGCGCTCGAGGGCTGCCCCGTCGAAGCCATCGGCAACGACGGCGACGAATAAGCCGTACCGCCCGCAGAATTTCCCGACCCCGGGCCGCAAGGCGCCGGGGTTTCTTTTTTGGCAACGTCCGGCCGCGGGGTACGGGGGCGCGGCCGGGTACCGATTGCGGTATTGTTAAGCGCGTGAAGGATTTTGTCTGAACAAGAGACTTGTTTCCGCGGGCGTTCCGGTTAGCGACTCGGCGGAATGAATTCGGGTTTGCGGATTTTTCTCATGGTCCTGCCGGTCGCGGTCGCGGCGGAGGACGCCGTGCGGTTGCCGGAGTTCGGCGTCAATTCGCCGCGGATCTCGAACCAAGTGCCGGTCGGCACCTTCGCCATGCCGGTCTCGGCCCTGCGGTACGATCCGCGCGTCGACCTGCACGGCCGCAACCTCGCGGAAGCCCAGGCCGACGTGACGGTGCGCGGCGGGATCTTTGAGAACACGGGTTTTCAGGTCGGGGCCGTGACGCTCGGCGACCCGCAAACCGGGCACTATTTCGCGGAGATTCCGATCGCGCCGGCGATGCTGACGGCGCCTGTGCTGACGACGGGCGCGGATTTGGCGCTCGGAGCGGCGAACGCCACGGCGGGAGCCATCGCCCAGCACTGGCGGCCGATCCGGAGCGGCGGCAGTATTTCGGCGGCGCTCGGGACCGACGGCCTCGTGCGGGGCGAGGTCCACGCCGGCGCGGCGCTGGCGGAGGCGTTCGGCGGCCGCGGACTCTGGGCCGACGTGGCGGTCGCGCATTCGTCGGCGGACGGATCTTTGCCCTACGGCGAAAGCCGGTTCGACCGCGCCAACGTGCGGCTGCAGGCGCGCGATGCGCGGAGCCAGACGGATCTGTTCGCCGGCTATCAGGCGAAGTTCTTCGGCTGGCCCAACCTGTACACGCCGTTCAATTCGAACGAAACCGAGAACCTGCAGACGGTCCTGATCGCCCTCAATCACCGCGCGACGTTCGGCTCCGGCGAATTTGTCGAGGCGGGCGCCTTCCATCGGCGGCACCGCGACGACTACGCCTTCAACCGCTTTGCCCCGGTCGGGCCCGTGCATCCGTTCCAGCACACGACGTGGCTGACGGGCGCGGCGTTGTCGGCGCGGCGCAGCTGGGGCGAGTGGTTCGTGAACGCGCGCGCCGAGGCGGCCGCGGACCGGCTGCGTTCGACGGCGCTGACCTTCGGCCGGTTCAACACCCGCACGACCGGCCGGCTGGCGATCGTGCCGGAGCGCACGTGGCGGGCGGCGGACGGCGGCGCCAACCGGCTTCGTCTCGGCGCCACCTACGACGATTCGAACCGCGATCGCGCCGCGCTCCTGCCGGTCGCGGAGTGGACGCGGGACTTCGCCGGCGGCGCTTTGCGCCAGGTTCGCCTCGGCTTCGCGGGCTCGTCGCAGATCCCGACCTACACGGCGCTGAATTCCAACGGCGCCGCGGGTTTGTTCCGCGGCAATGCCAACCTCGGGCGCCAGATTTCTCGCAACGGCGAACTTGCCGCCGTGGTCGCGGCGGGCGGCTGGACGGGCGAGGCGGCGTTGTTTGCGCGGCGCGATACCGCGCTCGTCGACTGGACCTTCCGGCGCGGCGTTACGGCGCGGACGGCCAACGCCGTCGACCTTGAAACCGCCGGTGCCGAAGTGGTCGCGCGGCGCGAGTGGAGCCGCGGGGAGGTGGTGCTCGGCTACACGGCGTTGACCAAGGATCCCGATTACCGCGGGGCGGCGGCCGACGCGAGTTTCTACGCGCTCAACTATGCGCGCCATCGCCTGACGGCGGCCGTGACGCTGCGGCTGACCCCGGAGTTCACGTTGCGGCTGGACAATGTGCTGCAGCGTCAGGCGGCGAATCTGCTCCGCACCGTCGGCGGCGACCGGGCCTTTCTCACCGGAGCGGGCTTGGCCTACCGGCCGGCGGCGTGGCGCGGCACGGAGTTTTCGGTGCAGGCGGAAAACCTTTGGAGCGAAACTTTCCAAGCCGTGCCCGCGGTGCCGGCGGCGAAGCGGCAGGTCGCGGTCGGCGTCACGCGCGTGTGGTAAGGCGCGGCAAAGCGGTTTGACATTGCGCGGCCGGGGGCCGTCCTGCGCCCGATGGAGCCGAATCCGTTTCTCGATCCCGCCTTTCACATCCGTTGGTCCGCGCTGGTGCCCGAAGCGATCGGGCCCGCGATCGACGCGGCACTGGCCGACGCGGCGGCGCGGGTGGACCGGATCGCGAACCAGGAGGTGGCGGCGGTGACGTGGGCATCGACGTTCCTCGCGCTCGAGGAAGCGACCGAGGGGCTGAACGCGGCCTGGGGCAAAATCACGCACCTGCAATCCGTCGCCGACGCGCCCGCCCTGCGCGAGGCGCACAACGCGGCGCTGCCGAAGGTGTCCGCGTTCCTCGCCGGCATCCCGCTGCGGTCCGACCTCTGGCTGCGGCTCAAGGCGTTTGCGGACTCGCCGGCCGCGGGCTCCGTTCAAGGCGTTCACCGGCGTCTGCTCGAGGAAACCCTGAAAGACTTCCGGCAGGCGGGCGCCGATCTGCCCGCGCCGGAACGCCGCCGGCTCGAAGCGCTGCAGGCCGAACTTGCGCAGGTCACGCAGAAGTACGGCGAGAACGTGCTCGATGCGACGAACGCCTGGGAATTGATCGTGACCGACGAGGCGCGTTTGGCGGGCCTGCCCGAACAGGCCAAGGCAGCGGCCCGCGCCTCCGCGGCCGCGAAGGGCAAGGAAGGCTGGCGCTTCACGCTGCAGGCGCCGTCGGCCGAGCCGTTCATGACCTACCTCGAGGATGCGGCGCTGCGGCGGGAGATGTGGCAGGCCTCGGTGGCGGTCGCGGCCCAGGCGCCGTACGACAACGGTCCGTTTGTGGCGCGGATTCTCGAGCTGCGGGCCGAGAAGGCGCGCCTGCTCGGGCAGGCAAACTTCGCCGACCTCGTGCTCGCGCGGCGCATGGCGGGATCGGCGGAGCGCGCACTCGCGTTCGTGACGGACCTGCAGGGGCGGGCGGCGGCGGCGTTTGCCCGCGAGGTCCGGGAACTGGAGGAATTCAAGGCCGCCCGCAGCGGCGGTCCGGCGGCGCGGTTGGCGCCCTGGGAGTTGCTCTACTGGGCGGAAAAGCTGCGCCGCACGCAGTACGATTTCGACGAGGAGGCGCTGCGGCCGTATTTCCCGTTGCCGGGCGTGTTGGCGGGGATGTTCGAAATCGTGCACCGCATCTTCGGGCTGCGCGTGACCGAGCTTCCGGCCGGGACGGCGGAGGTGTGGCACCCCGAGGTGCGATTCTACGACGTGCACGATGCGGCGGGACGGCACGTCGGTTCGTTCTACGCCGATTGGCATCCGCGCGAGGCGAAGCGCGGCGGCGCATGGATGAACTATCTCATCACGGGCGGCCCGCGGCCCGACGGCACCCGGGCCCCGCACCTCGGCTTGATGTGCGGCAACATGACGCCGCCGGCCGACGGCCGGCCCGCGCTGCTCTCGCATCGCGAGGTCGAGACCGTGTTCCACGAATTCGGCCACCTGCTGCACCACCTGTTGGGCGAGGTGCCGGTGAAGTCGCTCAACGGCACGAACGTCGCCTGGGACTTCGTCGAGTTGCCGTCGCAGATCATGGAAAACTGGTGCTGGGAGCGCGAGAGCCTCGACCTGTTTGCGCGCCACCACGAAACGGGCGCGGCCATCCCGGAGGAGCTGTTCCGCCGGCTGACCGCGGCGAAAAATTTCCGCACCGCGACCGCGACGCTGCGGCAGATCGCGTTCGCGAAGATGGACCTGCTCCTGCACCTGCGGCCGCTCGCGGCGGCGGAAGCGGCGGACATCGAGGCGACGGTGCGGCCGTGGGTGGCGGATTGCCTGGTGCCGACCGAGCCGCCGGCGCCCACGATCGTTAAACGGTTCAACCATCTGTTTTCCGATCCCGTGGGCTACGCCGCCGGCTACTACTCGTACAAGTGGGCGGAGGTGCTCGAGGCGGATGCGTTCACGCGTTTCAAGCGCGAGGGACTCTTCAGCGCGACGGTGGGCGCGGATTTCGTGCGGCACATTCTCAGCCGCGGCAACGCGGAGGATCCGATGGTGCTGTACCGCGGCTTCATGGGCCGGGAGCCGGACCTCAACGCGCTGCTGCGCCGCGCCGGGCTGGCGGCGTGACGTGAAATTTGTTCGCCCCCGGCGCGGGCCCCGGGTTCGACTCGCGGTCCTATGATCATCGCAGACCTCGCCAAGATTCCCGGTGGCACCTTTCCCGCCCGTCGTTGGGGCCGCGGCCTCGTCGGCCAGCTCGGCCAACCCATCGCGGCCAAGGGCTTCTCGATGGGCTACTCGATCCTCGAGCCGCGCGGCGGCCAGGTGCCGTGGCACAACCAGGAGCAGGAAGAGGTTTACTTCATCGTGCAGGGCGAGGGCGAAATCTGCGTCGGTACCGAACGCAGCCCGATCAAGGCGGGGCAGGCGGTGTTCATGCCGCCCACCGTCTTCCACCAGCTGACCAACACCGGCGACGAGCCTATGCACATGATCTATGTGTATTGCCCGGGCGGAGACGTCGCCCACTGGCGCCAGGAATTGAACGGTACGCTGCCGAAGGCCGGCGAAGGCCCGATCCCGCCGTTGCCGGCGGGCGCGCAGCCGCAGTGCACGAAGGCGCCCGGCGCCTGAGCCGCGCGCGGCGGTCCGGTACTTAGGCCGGAAGCCCGGCGCGCCAGGCGCGCGGGGTTTGGCCGGTCTGCCGGCGGAACCAGCGGGCGAAGTAGTTCGGGTCCTCGAAGCCGGCGCGGCCCGCCGCTTCCGAGACGCTGGGTGCGGCCCGCAGCGCCGCTTGCGCGGACTCCAGCCGCAGGCGGTCGCGCAGGGCGCGGAGGCCGAGCCCGGCTTCGCGTTTCAGTTTCCGCGTCAGGTGGTCCGGATGGTAGCCCGCATTGCGCGCCACCCGGTCGAGCGGGGCAGGGGACCGCAGCAGGTCGCGCACGCGGGCATACAGCCCGGGAGCGGGCGCCGCGGCCGGACCGGCGGAAGCCGGCCCCAGCAGGCGGGCGACCACGGCGAGGATCGTGGCGTAGTCGCCGAGCGTGAGCCGACCCTTCGCGGGCACGCGCGCGAGCAGGGCGTGCAGTTCGTTGAGGGCCGCGGGCGGGATGCGGCGGTAGCCCGCGCGGGGCCGCGCGGCGCGAGCCATTTCGTAGTCCAGCACGAGGCAGAGCGGCCGGCTGTGGCCGCGCAGCGCGAAACCGTGCGGCGTGCCCGCCGGGATCACGAAGAGGTCGCCGCTGCGCGCGATGCGCCGCCGGCGGCCGACGCGCTGGAGACCTTCGCCCGAAAGATAGAGGATCAGCTGCGCCCACGAGTGACGGTGCTCGGCGACCTCGGTCTCGCGGTGGCGGTTCAGCTGCAGCTTGCGCAGCACGAAGCCCAGGGCCTGGACCTCGATCGTCTGCACGAGGATGGGGCTCCAGGCGAGGGTCGACATCGGAAGGGTGCTAGAAAAAGTCGGATTTGTCCTAACGCAAGCCCGCCGCTCCGCCTACACTGGCGGCCTCAACCTCAACCCCTCCGCACCTCCGCAATGACCACGCACAAAGTCGGCATCATCATGAACGGCGTCACGGGACGCATGGGCACCAACCAGCACCTCCTGCGCTCGATCAAGGCGATCATCGACCAGGGCGGCATCAAGCTCGGCGACGCCGAGTCGATCATGCCCGATCCGATTCTCGTCGGCCGCAGCGAGTCCAAGCTCGCCGCCTTGGCCGCCCGCGCCGGCGTGAAGCGCTACACGACGAACCTCGATGCCGCGCTCGCCGATCCCGCGAACCAGATCTACTTCGACGCCACGCTTACCGGCCAGCGCCCGATCGGCGTCCGCAAGGCCATCGCCGCGAAGAAACACATCTACTGCGAGAAGCCGACCGCCACCTCGTCCGCCGAGGCGCTCGCGCTGGCCAACGAAGTCACCGCCGCCGGCCTGAAAAACGGCGTCGTGCAGGACAAACTCTGGCTGCCCGGCCTGCTGAAGCTGAAGTACCTCATCGATACCGGCTTCTTCGGCAAGATCCTCTCCGTCCGCGGCGAGTTCGGCTACTGGGTGTTCACGGGCGAGCACGAGAAACTGCAGCGTCCTTCCTGGAACTACCGCAAGGAAGAGGACGGCGGCATCATCGTCGACATGCTCTGCCACTGGCAGTACGTGATCCAGAATCTGTTCGGCGAAATCAAATCGCTGACCTGCCTCGGTGCCACGCACATCCCGCAGCGCTGGGACGAAGCCGGCAAGCCGTACAAGTGCACGGCCGACGATTCCGCCTACGCGACCTTCGAGCTGATCAACGGCGTGATCTGCCACTTCAACTCGTCCTGGGATGTGCGCGTCCGCCGCGACGACCTGCTCACGCTGCAGGTCGACGGCACCCACGGATCCGCCGTCGCCGGTCTGCGCGATTGCACGGCCCAGCACCTCTCGGCCACGCCGCGGTGCATCTGGAATCCCGACATCGACAGCCCGATCAAGTACTTCGACGGCTGGACCCGCGTGCCGGACCAGGGTGTCTACGACAACGCCTTCAAGGTGCAGTGGGAACTCTTCCTGCGCCACGTGGTGAAGGGCGACCCTTTCCCCTGGAACCTCTATCAGGGCGCCAAGGGCGTGCAGCTCGCGGAGCTCGGCCTCAAGTCCTGGAGCGAGCGCCGCTGGCTCGACGTGCCGAAGCTCGGCTGAACGCTCCCCGCGTCGCGATTTCCGCCACCGGCTCCGCGGCCGGTGGCTTTTTGTTGGCCGCTTCCGGCGCTGGAACGGGCGGGGCCGTTTTCCAAACCTCTCGATTCCGCTGGCAATCAGCGGGGAATGGATAAATTCCGGCTTACCCGACGAGCCCGTCGGGTCCAAGCCAAACACTCAACTTCCCAACCACCATGCTCATCTGGATTGCCCTCATTATCGTACCGATGCTGTTCGGTCTCTACGCGCAGTTCCGGATCCGCAGCGCCTACGCGCGCAATGTCGAGATCCCGTCCCGCGGCCGGATCACCGGCCGCGAAGCCGCGCAGGCGGTCATGGAATCCGCCGGAATCCACGACGTCGAAATCGTGCAGGTCCCGGGGGAACTCACCGATCACTACGACCCGATGAACAAGCGGCTGGCGCTGTCGGAGCACAACTACCACGGCACCAGCCTCGCGGCTCTCGGCGTCGCGGCCCACGAAGCCGGCCATGCCATCCAGCACAAGGTCGGCTACGCGATGATGACCGTGCGCCAGTCCATGGCGCCGGCGACGCAGATCGCGGCCGGGGTGTCGAACTTCGTGATGATCCTCGGCATCTTCCTGATCAGCTCGTCGATCGGCGGGACGCTGCTCACGGTCGGCGCCGTCGCGCTGGGCGTGATCTGCCTTTTCCAACTGGTCACGCTGCCGGTCGAGTTCGACGCGAGCCGCCGGGCCAAGGCCCAGCTGGTCAACCTCGGTATCGTCGATCGCGACGAGATGCCGGGCGTGAACGAGACGCTGGATGCCGCCGCGCTCACCTACGTCGCCGCGTTCGTGGCCGCGCTGGGTTCGCTGCTGCACATCCTGCTGCTGCTCTCGGGCCGGCGCGAAGAGTGAGCCAACCGGCGGCGAAGGTTTCGAGGCGGGCCCGAGGGCCCGCCTTTTTTGTGCCCGGCACCCGGGCTCGGCCGGAATCGGAACGGAGGAAAAGGGGAACGCGTGGCCGACTTGCGCCCGCGTTGCCCCGGCCTTACTTCACGATGTTGGGGCCGCGGGCGGCGGCGCTTTGCGCCCGCTCTTGCTGGGCCTTGGGCATCGCGTCGAGCAACCGGAGGACGCGCTCCGGGTGGCTGGGATGGGTCGAAAACCAGGCCGCTTGGGCGGGGGCGCCGGCGGTCTCGGTCTCGAGGGCCTCCATCACTTGGACCGCGGCCTGCGGATCGTAGCCGGCGCGGGCCATGTACATCAGCCCGATGTAGTCCGCCTCGAGCTCCTTCTTGCGGTCGAAGGCGAGGGCGCCGATCCCGGTGCCGAGGCCGTAGGCGTTGCCCAGCATGACGGTCGAGATGGCCGGGGCGCCGCTCGCACCGAGGCCGATCATGCCGACGGTGCCGACGGTATCGACGGCGAGCTGCTGGGAGAGTTTTTCGTGCACGTGCTTGGCGGTGACGTGGGCGATTTCGTGCGCGATCACGGCCGCCACCTGATCGTCGGTCTTGGCGACCTTGAACAGCCCGCTGTACACGCCGACTTTGCCGCCGGCCATGGCGAAGGCGTTGATCTGGGGATTGTCGAAGACGACGAATTCCCAGTCGGCGTCGGGCATGTCCCAGAACACGACCTTGGCGATGCGTTCGCCCACGCGCTGGAGTTGCGCGATGCGGTCCTTGTCGCGTGACGGCCGTTGCCGGCGCTTCATGTCGTCGAACATCGCGACGCTCATCTTGGTGACTTCCTTGTCGTCGACCAGGCTCATGGCCCGGCGGCCGGTAACGGGAACTTGGTTGCAACCGGCCAGAAGGCCGGCGGCGAGCAGGACCAACAGGGGACGTGGAGGCAGGTTCATGGCGGGCGGTGCGCGGGTGTCGGATCGATAGTGCGGCCGGGCGAATTGGCAAACGACCGGAAGGTCCGGAAGCAAGTCCGGGGCTGCGACCAAACCGTTACCGAAAAGGTCCCGCGCAAATCGGATTGGCCTTTGCATTTTGGCATGATCCTCGCATGGTCCCGATGCGTTTGTGACCCCTCCGCAGAACGAATTCCCTCCCGCGTTCGTCTATCCTGTCCCAACAACCGCAGCAGGCTCCCCCACATACCATGGCAGAGGAAATTGATTCCCAGGCAGCGAAGAAACGCCGGATCATCCATTGGAATCCGGACGCCGGTCAGGAGCAGGTCAGCCGCAAGTGGACGTGGAAGAAGATCGTCGGTTGGACGGCGGGCGGTTGCGTCGGCCTGCTGCTCGTCGCCGGCGTGTTGATTCGCGTGGGCAAGGCCGTCTTCGGCCCCGAGTTTCTTTCCGGCAAACCCGCGCCGGTGGCGGCCGCGCCCACGGTGGCGTCGGCCAGTTCCGCCTTCATTTCCCAGGCCAAGGCCGAGCAGGCCAACGAACTCGCCCGAAAAGCGCTCGGTGAATTGCGGAAGATTCCGCCGGACCATCCGCTGCAGCTCCAGCAGATGATTCTGATGGAAAAGTCGTACGTCGAGGCGGAGGCCTTGATGGCCGCGCGGGATTTCACCAAGGCGTTTCCGATTCTCGAGGGATTGCGCCGCGACATCGACGCCTTCTCCGCGAACATCAAGATCAAGGCCGAGGCCAAGCAGTCCTACGACAAGATCCTCCTCAAGATTCAGGATCTGGAATTGGCCCGGAGCCTCGCGCCGGGCGCGCTCGAGGCGGCGTTCGAAGCCGCCGGGGCCGGCCGCCAGCTGCTCAACGACGGCAACTTCACCGGCGCCAAAACCATTTTCGACCGCGGCTTCGCCGAATTGAAGAAAGCGGAAACCGCGCTGGCCGAATTCGTCCGCGACGCGCTGCTCAAGGGCCAGAAGGCCTTGGCCGTCGGCGAAAAGGAAGAGGCCCGCAAAGCCTTCCAGGCTGCGCTGGAGAAATCGCCCGGTTCCGAGGTCGCCACGCAGGGGCTGAAGCGCGCCGAAAACATCGACCGCGTGTACGCTTTGCTGCAGCAGGGTGCGGCCTTCGAGAAACAGGCCCAGTACGCCCAAGCCGCCGAGTCGTACCAGAAGGCGTTCCAGTTGGACGGTTTTTCGGCTGCCGCCCAGGAAGGCCAATCGCGCGCCGCGCGCCTCGAGAAGGAAACCAAGTTTGCCGCCGCCAAGGCCGCGGCCGATGCCGCCGTTGCGGCCAAGGATTGGCCCAAGGCCATCGCCGAGTACGAGGTCGCCTTGAAGGTCTACCCCAAGAAGACCGACGTGCAGGCCCTGCTCAAGACGGCCCGCGAAAGCGCCCACAAAGAGTCCGTCGCCAAGTCCCTTGCCAAGGCTTTCGCCCACGAAAAAGCTTACCAGTGGCGCGAAGCCCGCGAGGCGTACAACGAGACGCTCCAACTCGACCCGAGCCATGCGGACGCGAAGGAAGGTTACACGCGCACCGGCACCGTGATCCGCGCGCTGCTGCAGTACGAAAAGTACATCGAAGCCGCCGAACAGCTCGCCAACAAGGCCGAGTTCCAGGCCGCGATCCGCCGTTTCAACGAAGCCATGGCCGTCAAGCCGTCCTACCTCGTCAACAGCGACCGCGTGCAGCAGCTGCACAACCTGCTCATGGCCCAGAACCGGCCGGTCGACGTCACCTTCAAGTCCGACGGCAACACCTGGGTTTCGATCAACAATTTCCGGCAGCCCGCCAAGTTCGAGACCGAAGTGATCAAGATTCTGCCGGGCGATTACGAAGTCATCGGCCGCCGCCGCGGCTACCGCGACGTGCAGATGACGTTGCAGGTGCGCAACGGGGCGCCGGCGCCGACCGTCACCGTGATGTGCACGGTTTCCTCGGATCGCAGCTGAGCCGAGCTCCTCTCCCCATGATGTCCCTATCCCGGCGAACCCTTCGCCATGTGTCGTGCTTGGCTTTGCTCGCGGCGGTTTCGTCCGCGTGGAGCCAGACCGCGGGAGCTTCGGCCACCCCGTCCAACCGCCCGACTTCCGCGCCGGGCGCGCGGGCCGGGACGCCGGCCGCCGGCAAAGGCATTTTGCCCGACCCGGCGCTGCTCGACGGTTCGAAGCAGCCGGCGGAAAAACGTTCCGAGTACGGCATGATCGGCGATTTTGAACTGCCCGGCGACGATTCCCGCACCGGCAAGGTCGGCGGCCAGCAGGCGCCCGAAGGCGCTCCGCCCCCGCAGGGCATGGCGGGCGGCGGCGGTCCGGCCGGGGCCGGCGGTCCGCCGCCTCCCGGCGGCACTCCGCAGGGCGGCGGCTCGGGACCGGAGAATCCCGAGGCCAAGGGCCAGCAGGTCCAAGGCGGCGGCGATCCCAACGGCCAACCCCGGGGCCAGCAGGTAGCTTCGTTGCAAGGCGAGGGCGGCGGCCCCGAGCAGGGCCAAATCGGCGAAAAGCCGCAGGCGGTTTCGATCGGCGATTCCGCGATGCAAATCAAGACGGCGGCCAACGCCTCCACGGTCGGCGGCGCCCAGCCGGCGGGCCAGACCCAGCAGCACGAGAAAACTCCGGGCACCGGCGGCAAAGGAGCCCAAGGCAACAACGGAAACAAGGGCAACGAACGCGGTCGCGCCATCCCGGCGGGTCTCTGATGAACGCGCCCTGCCTCTCGCGCCGCCTCGGCCGGTTCCTCCGTCTTCTGGGGTGCCTCGGTCTCCTCGCGTTTGCCGGCGCGCTGCGCGCGGTGACGTACATCTTCCCGGCGGATGCCATCGACGAACTTTGGAATCTGCCCGCCGATGAATTTCGCCAGCGTTATGCCGGCATCAACATCACAGGCCTCGGGCCCAGCGACGAAGGTTGGTACGTCCGTTATCGGCACGAGAACCTGACCTACCTCTTTGGGCCGCTCGCGGAACGCGAGGACGCGCGGAAACGCAAATGGGACATGGAAGCGGTGCGCGATGCCGCGATCCGCAATCGCGCGAGCTTGTCCACCAGCCAGGTCGATTTTGTGCGGTTCACGTTTTCCGGCGTTTACGGCAAGGCCGGCAACGGCAACGGCGGCGGCGGGGCCCAGCGCGTTTCGGCCGACGGCAAGAGCGGCCCGGATGGCGACCTCGACGGCGACGGCGTCCCGAATGCGAAGGACGACGACATGGACGGCGACGGCATCCCGAACGCGCAGGACCCGGACGTCGACGGCGACGGCATCCCGAATGCCGAGGACAGCAACATGTACGGCCACGGCACGGGCATGGACGGCGATGACGGCAAGAGCGGTCCCGAAGGCGACATGGACGGCGACGGCATCGCGAATTCCAAAGACGGCGACATGGACGGCGATGGCATCCCGAATGCGCAGGACCCCGACGAGGACGGCGACGGCATCCCCAACGGCCAGGACAATTACCGCTTCGGCAAACCCCAGACGGGCGGCCAAGACGGGCAGGGTGGCCAGGACGGCCAGCAGTCCGCGGGCGACAAATCATCCCAAGGCGGCGCCGACGGCCAGAGCGGAACCGAAGCCGGTGCCGACGGCCAGAATGGCCAAAAACAAATTGCTTCGAACCAACGCGGCCAGCGCGGCAACCAACAGGGCCAGCAAGGCGGGCAACAGGGGCAGCAGGGCCAGCAAAGCGGGCAGCAGGGCCAACAAGGACAACAAGGCCAGCAGGGTCAGCAAGGGCAGCAGGGCCAACAAGGTCAGCAGGGACAGCAGGGACCGCCCAGCGGCCAGAGTGGCGGCGGCGGCAATCCGCTCGATCTCGTGGCCGCGTTGCTCAAGGCGATTCTCGGACTCTGATGTGACGTCGGGCGCCGGCGGCGGCCTTCGGCTTCCGCCGGCAGGATTCAGCGATCAGCGATCAGCTGTCGGCGATCAGCAGTCTGCAATCAGCGATCAGCAGTCTGCAATCAGCGATCAGCAGTCAGCGTTCAGCGATCAACCAATCGGGCAGCACCGGCGGGCGATTTCGGCGTTCAACCCCGAACCCCGAACCCCGAACTCCGAGCCCACGGGCTCGCTTCAGCGGCCTTCCTTCGAAACGCCGCGCGGGTCGAAGATATAGCCGATGCCGTGCACCGTGCGGAACGCCGTGAGCTCGATGCCGTGGGCGGAAAACAGATCGCGCACCTTCACGATGTACTGGTCGAGGGAGCGGCTGCGCACGTCGGCGTGCAGGCCCCACACGGAATGGATGAGGGCCTTGCGCGTGATCACCTCGCCCTGGTGGGCGTTGAGGTAGGCGAGGATGCCGAGTTCCTTGCGGCCGATCTTCTGCACCTTGTCGCCGGGGAACGAAATCTCGAGCCGCACCGGCGTCACCTTCGCGCCGCAGAAATCGAAGGGCGCGTCGCTGACCTTCACGTTTTTCGTGACGTTCAGGTCGGTGTTCGATTCCGCGCGCCGCAGCACGGCCCGGATGCGCGCGACCAATTCGGCATAGCTGAACGGCTTCGTGACGTAGTCGTCGCCGCCGAGATCGAGGCCCTTGATCTTGCTCGTTTCCTCGACGTTGCCGGTGACGAAGATCACGGGGACGGAAATGTCGGCCGCTTTCAGCGATTCGATCAGCGCGAAGCCCGATTGGTCCGGGAGATTGACGTCGAGCAGGACGAGGTTGGCGAAATTGGCTTTGAGAAACTTGAACGCGTGGTTCGCGCGGTTGCAGACCTGCGTGTGCATCCCGGCTTTCTCGAGGTGGAGCGAAATCAGTTCCGCGAGTTCCTGTTCGTCCTCGACGATGACGATCAGGGGTTTCGGCTCCGAGCGGGTAGGGGTGGTGGTGGGCATGTGTCCGGGCTGCCCGGGGATTTGTAAAAACGCCGGCGGGATTGTCAACTGCCGCGCCCCGGCGCACCCGGCTTCGCCTGCGTCCGTTCCGCGTCGCTTCGCCCGCGGCCCGCGCCGGGAAATAGGCTTGAAGGTGCCGGCGGCGGCGTGTGCTTTGGCGCCGTGTCCGCCAACGCACCACTGCTCATGCTCGGTCTGCCGAAAGGCAGCCTCGAGGAATCCACGAAGAACCTGTTCGCGAAGGCGGGCTGGAAGATCACGACGAGTTCGCGGAGCTACCGTCCCTCGATCGATGATCCGGAGTTGGACGGCCGCTTTATCCGCGCCCAGGAAGTCAGCCGCTACGTCGAGCACGGCTTCTTCGACTGCGGCCTCACCGGCGAGGATTGGATCAAGGAAAACAACTCCGACGTCGTCGATGTCTGCGACCTGATCTACAGCAAGGCCTCGACCAAGAAATCCCGCTGGGTCCTCTGCGTGCCCGAGGCTTCGCCCGTCAAGACCGCCGCCGATCTCGCCGGCAAACGCGTCGCCACCGAGTTGATCAACACGACGAAGGCGTATTTCGAAAAGCAGGGCGTGAAGGTCGAGGTCGAGTTCTCCTGGGGCGCGACCGAGGTGAAGGTGCCCGATCTCGTCGACGCCATCGTCGACATCACGGAAACGGGTTCGTCCCTTCGCGCCAACAAGCTCCGCATCGTCGACACCCTCCTCGAGACGAACACCAAACTCATCGCCAACAAAGCCTCCTGGGCCAATCCGGCGAAGCGCAAAAAGATCGAGACGATCGCGCTGTTGTTGCGCGGCGCGCTCGAGGCCGAATCCAAGGTCGGCCTGAAGATGAATCTCCCGCGCACCGCCCTCGAAGGCATCGCGAAACAGCTGCCCGCCCTGCGCAACCCGACGATCTCGCAGCTGAGCAATCCGGACTGGATCGCTCTCGAAACGATCATCGACGAAAGTGTCGTCCGCGAAATCATTCCGCAGCTCAAGGCGCTCGGCGCCGAGGGCATCGTCGAATACCCGCTCAACAAGGTCGTCTACTGAGCCGCGCCGTCGCCGGACTTTCACGGCCGCTCCCGCCGGCGCGCTTGCCGCCCGCCGCCTTCACCCAATCGTAATTCCGTTTTTCCAATCGTCATGCCCAAGATCACGCTCGGTCTCCTCCAGCACGCCTGCGGCCGCGATCCCGCCGCCAACCTCAAGAAGACGCTCGCGCTCGCCGAACAGGCCGCGAAGAAGGGCGCCAACATCATCTGCACGCAGGAGCTCTTCCGCTCGCAGTATTTCTGCCAGGCCGAGAACCACGACTACTTCAAACTCGCGGAACCGATCCCGGGCCCGAGCACGAAGGCGTTCCAGGCCCTCGCGAAAAAACACGGCGTGGTCGTGATCGCGTCGCTCTTCGAAAAACGCGCCTCCGGCCTCTACCACAACACCGCGGTCATCATCGACGCCGACGGCTCCCTCCTCGGCGTGTACCGCAAGATGCACATCCCGGACGATCCGCTCTACTACGAGAAGTTCTACTTCACGCCGGGCGACACGGGCTTCAAGGCTTGGGACACGAAGTTCGGCAAGATCGGCGTCCTGATCTGCTGGGACCAATGGTACCCCGAAGGCGCGCGCCTCACTGCCATGCAGGGCGCGGAAATCCTTTTCTATCCCACCGCGATCGGCTGGCACCCGAAGGAAAAAGCCGAGTACGGCACGAACCAGCACGGCGCCTGGGAAACGATCCAGCGCAGCCACGCCGTCGCCAATGGTTGCTACGTCGCCGCGATCAACCGCATCGGCACCGAGACGCCCGAAGGCGGCGACGGCATCGAGTTCTGGGGCCAGAGCTTCGTCGCCGGCACCAGCGGCCAGATCCTCGCCAAGGCCAGCGCCGACAAGGAAGAGGTCATGCTCGTCCCCATCGATCTGGAAAAAGTCGACGTCACGCGCACGCACTGGCCGTTCCTCCGCGACCGCCGGATCGACGCCTACGGCGACCTGACGAAACGCTTCATCGATTGACGATGGCCGCCCGCGACCAGCTCTTCCTCCTGCCGCCGCTGTTTCCCGATCCGCGCGCCGGCCAGGGGCCGTATCACTGTCCCGAATGCCTCCAGGTCGAGGGCCTGCTCGCGTCGTTTCCGTTCCTGCGCGACCGCGTCGAGGTGCGCTACGTCGATTTCCCGCGGCCGCGGGCCGACGTCGTGGCCCTGATCGGCACGGAAAACCAAAGCTGCCCCGTGCTCGTCTTCGCCGGGGAGCCGCCGGCCGGTTTCGCCGCCGCGGGCCGCGCGACCAACGGCCGCAGTTTCGCTTCCGGCTACGCCGCGATCGCGGCCGCCTTCGCCGCCGCGCACGGCACCTCGCTTCCCCATCCGTGAGCAAATCCGCCTCCGCCCCGTCCCCCGCCAAGCTCGGCTTCCGCATGCCCGCCGAGTGGGAGCCGCAGGTCGCGATCTGGCTGTCCTGGCCGCACAAATACGCGTCCTGGCCCGGCCAATTCCGCCCCGTGCCGTACACGTTCGCGAAGATCGTCGCCGCGATCTCGCGTTTCCAGGAAGTCCGGATCAACGCCGCGGCCCGCCTGCACGCCCGCGCGCGCCGGCTCTGCGCCGCCGCCGGCGCCGACTTGGCCAAGGTCACCTTCTACGACCATCCGACCAACGACGCGTGGTGCCGCGACCACGGCCCGATCTTCGTGAAGCACGACCGCACGGGCGAAGTCGCGCTGACCGACTGGCGCTACAACGCCTGGGGCGACAAATACCCGCCGTACGACCTCGACAACGAGATCCCGCCGAGCATCGGCCGGAAGCTCAAGTTGCGGCGTTTCGAGAGCGATATGGTCCTCGAGGGCGGCTCGATCGACGTCAACGGCCGCGGCCTCCTGCTCACGAGCGAGCAGTGCCTGCTGAACAAGAACCGCAATCCGCACCTCTCGCGCGAGCAGATCGAGGCCAACCTCCGCGCCGGCCTCGGCGTGAAGACGATCCTCTGGGTCGGCGACGGTATCCTGGGCGACGATACGGACGGCCACATCGACGACATCACCCGTTTCTACAAGGCCGACGGCTTCATCACCGCGGTCGAGCCCAACCGCCGCGATCCCAACCACCGCATTCTCGAGGAAAACCTCGAGCGCCTGCGCGGCTTCCGTACGCCGGCGGGGAAGAAATTCGAAATCGTAAAATTGCCGATGCCCAAGCCGATGGCCTTCCAGGGCCAGCGCGTGCCGGCGAGCTATGCGAATTTCCTTATCATCAACGGCGCCGTGCTCGTGCCGACTTTCCGGCAGAAACGCCGCGACGCCGAAGCCTGCGCCATCATCGGCGCGTGCTTCCCGGGCCGCGAAGTGATCCCGATCGACTGCTACCACCTGATCTGGGGCCTCGGCACGCTGCATTGCATCTCGCAGCAGCAGCCCGCCTGAACCTCCCGGCCCCGGGCCGGTCCGACTCCGCACCATGCGCTTTTTCCAACTTCTGCTCGGGCTCGGGTTTGCGGCCGCCACCGCCGGTTGCGATTCGATGCCGACGCGGGTGGGCGAGCGCTTCGCCGCGCCGCAGCCCAAACTGCAAGTCTTCCAGGGCTCGGCCAACGCGACCTTCGCCGCGGCCCAGGCCGCGTTGCGCCGCCTTGATTTCACGCTCACGACCTCGGCCCTGGCCCAAGGCAAGATCGAGGCGCGGAGCCGCATCATTCCCGGCGATTCGCTGGGCGGGGCGCGGCAGTTCACGTTTTCCCTGCAGTTGTCCGGCCCGGCCGAAGGCCCGACGGAAGTCGCTGCCATTCTTAAAGAAGGCACGGAAGGCGACTTCCGCGCCGGCCCCACCGCCGCCGCCCTGCGCGAGCACGGCCTCTATGCGGCGCTCTTCGCCGGCGTTGAAGCCGCCTTGAAGGATGGCGCAGGGGCGCCGAGCGCCCGTTGAAGGGTGAAGGTTGAAAGTTGAAAGACCGGAAGCGCGTCCGCGCCGCTTCGTTCCTTCTCTCAACTCTCAGCTCTCAACTCTCAACTGCGGCAGCGGCCGCAGCCGCCGCCTGCCCCAACTTCGGGCTTGCGACGCTCCGTCGCGCTGGCGAGCCTGACCGTTCGCGGCAGTCAGTCGGTCGGGTTGGCGTCACGCCGCGAGCTCCCGCCAATCCCCCAACGTCAGTGCAACCTTCAACCAATCCGGTCCCGTTCACGCGGGGCCGACCCGTCGGAAGGTCGTCCCTGGAGCAGGCGGCCGGCCGGCGTATTCCGCATATGAGTTCAGTAATGCAAGACCTCCTGGCCCAGTCCTCCTTCGACAAGCTGAAGGAAGGCGCGATCGTCCCGGGCGTCATCACCGAAATCCGCCAGAATGAGGTCGTCGTCGATATCGGCGGCAAATCCGAAGGCGTCATTCCCGCCAACGAGTTCATCGACATCGGCGAACTCCAGATCGGCTCCACCATCGAGGTGCTGGTCGAGAAGCTCGAAGACAAGTCCGGCGCGCCGGTGCTGTCCTTCGACAAGGCCGAGCAGAAGAAGAACTGGGACAACATCCTGACCAAGTTCCCCGAAGGCTCCGTCGCCGCGGGTCGCGTCAAGGCCAAGGTCAAGGGCGGCCTGATCATCTCGATCGGCGTCGACGCCTTCATGCCGGCGTCGCACATCGACATCCAGCCCCCCAAGAACCTCGACCAGTACGTGGGCCAGACCTACGACTTCAAGGTCCTCAAAATCAATCTCGAGCGGAAGAACATCGTTCTGTCCCGCCGCGAGCTCATCGAGCAGCAGCGCACCGAAAAGCGCCGCAACCTCCTCGACTCGATCCAGCCCGGCCAGGTCCGCAAGGGCGTGGTCAAGAACATCACCGACTTCGGCGCGTTCATCGACCTCGACGGCATGGACGGCCTGCTGCACATCACGGACATGTCGTGGGGCCGCATCTCGCACCCGAGCGAAATGCTCAAGCAGGGCGAGGAAGTTCAGGTCATGATCATCGAGGTCAACCGCGAGAAAGAACGCGTTTCCCTCGGTCTCAAGCAGACCACCAAGAACCCGTGGGACGAGATCGACCGCAAGTTCCCGGTCGGCGCCAAGGTCCACGGCAAGGTCGTCAACCTCGTGCCCTACGGCGCGTTCGTCGAGATCGAGCCCGGCGTCGAAGGCCTCGTGCACATCACCGAGATGTCCTGGACCAAGCGCATCACCAAGCCCTCCGAACTGCTCAAGGTCGGCCAGGAGCTCGATGCGGTTGTCCTCGGCATCCAGAAGGAAGAGCAGAAGATCTCTCTCGGTCTGCGCCAGCTGGAGCCGAATCCGTGGGACATGGTCCGCCACAACTACCCGATCGGCGCCCGCGTCCGCGGCAAGGTCCGCAACATGACCACCTACGGCGCCTTCATCGAACTCGAGGAAGGCATCGACGGCATGGTCCACGTCTCCGACATGAGCTGGACCCGCAAGGTCAACCACCCGTCCGAAGTCCTGAAGAAGGGCGACGAAGTCGACGCGATCGTGCTCGACGTGGATTCGAACCAGCAGCGCATCAGCCTCGGCATGAAGCAGCTCGCCACGGATCCGTGGTCCGACATCGACTCGTTCTTCAAGATCGGCGACGTCGTCAAGGGCACCGTCACCAAGATCACGTCGTTCGGCGCCTTCGTGGAGCTGAAGGACGGCATCGACGGCCTCGTGCACATCTCGCAGATCAGCGAGGAGCGCATCGACAAGGTGAAGGATGTCCTCAAGCCCGCGCAGGAAGTCACGGCCCGCGTGATCAAGATCGACCGCGAAGAGCGTCGTCTCGGTCTCTCGATCAAGGCCGCGAACTACTCGGAATCGCAGCTCGCCGCCGAGACCTCGGCCTACGAGCAGCTGAACCGCAGCGCCGGCAACGACATGATGAACCTCGGCGACATCCTCGACGAGGCGGCCAAGAAGGAATAAGCCTTCGCGGACCGAATCCGGTCTCAGTTTCGAGCCGCCCGTCCCGCTTTGCGGGGCGGGCGGTTTTTTTGCGGGCGGGCGCGGAGGACAGGCCCGGAGAAGAATAGGACTTATGGGACAGATAGGACGGATGGGACGATATGGGTCCTATCCGTCCCATCCGTCCTATGGGTCCTATCTCCGGCCTTCCGGCCCGATCCGCTCAGGCCAGCTTGATCAGCTCCGCGGTCGCCGGCACGTCCTTGATGATCTGCGAAGGCTCGGGGCCCACGCCGAGGTAGCGCAGGTTCGGCAGCGCGGCCGCGGCCGGCCAACGGCCGTCGGCATACGCGACTTCGAGCAGGCTCTTCACCATGCCGGCGACATAGCGCCGCGCGGCGGGCGGCAGGTCGTTGAACTTCCGGACCTGGGAAACGTCTTCGCTCCAGCCCGCGTACTTCGTGTAGACCGGGCGCAGTGTTTTGCGGACGGCTTCGTTGCGCGGCACATGGTTGAAACGTTTGCCGTCGGCCGATTCGTACGCGGTGCAGATCTGCAACTCGCCGCGCCATTCGCCGCTGTGGGTGAGGGCGTCGAGCTTGTTGATCATGAGATCCTGGAAACCGCCGTAGCGGAGGGCGTCGCCCTTTTCCACGGCGTCGTACCAGCCGACCATGCGCTGGCGGCCCGTGCTCGTGCCGAATTCCAATTGCTTCAGCTTCACGGTGAGCGGTTGCGCGTCGTCCATCTGCGTGAGGAACGTGTGCGTGCCGACCTTCGTGTCGTAGGCCTTGGCCACGCCGAAGGTGTGGATCCGTTGCACCGGGATGCCCGCGCTCTCGAAGAACTCGGGCGTGTAGGTGTGCGAGGCCGTGACGTTGGGCGAGAAGCCGTGGCGCTTGTCGAGCCAGTAGGCCTGGCCGAATTCGCCGATGACGGTGCGGCCCGCGGCCATTTCCCGCAGGATCAATTCGCGCACCTCGCCGATGTTGCGGGCGAGGGCGGTGCCGGCGGACCAATACACGGCGGTCAGCGCCTCGAGGTTCAGCGTGAACGGCGCCGCGCCGCGGAACTTGGCGAAATCGAATTCCTCCTTCGTGAACACGCCGAGTTCGATCGCCTCGGCGTTGGCGCGCAGCTCCGCGGCCGTGAGCTTATCGAAGAACCCGGCCCACGTCGCCTCGCTCACGCGGCACACGTGCTGGATCGTGCGGCAGGCGCGGTCGGCGCGCTGCGCGAGTTTGCGCGCGAAGTAATTCGGGCCGGCGAGGAAATCGGAAAACACGATCTGCTGCTGGCCGACTTCGTCGAGGTACGCCGGCGTGATGCCGCGGCCGGTGGAACCGCGCGCTTCCTCGGCGAGGACGTTGACGCGGTAGTCCTCCCACGCGAGGTCGAGCAGGCGGTGCGTGAGGTCGGACACGAGCGTGCGCTCGTCGATCAAGAGACGGGAAAGGATGGCGTGGCCCTTGCGCTCGAGCGGCTTCGTTTCCCACCAGATCTTGCGGGGGTCGGCGACGACGCCGCTGCCGACGCAGAGATGGGCGGCGTCGCGCACGACGACGCCGGCGGGCAGCAGGTTCAGTTTGATGCCGCCGGCGGTGTGGCCGGAGTTGGCGCCGCCGTTGACCTTGAGGACGACGGAGACCGGGGCGGACGTGCCGCGCAGTTCGTCGGCGACCTCGGGGATCAGCCGGCCTTTGCCTTCGTCGCCGAGCGAAATTCCGACATCGGCGATGAGCTGGCTGGAAAAGGGGAGCAGTGACATGGGTTGCGGGTGAAACGCGCAACCGGGTCGCCCCTGTTGCCGTGAAGTCAAAACGCGACGCGCCGGGTCAGGGCAAACAAAAACACGGCGTCATGACGCGGCGGCGAAAAAGCGGGAAATTGGAAAAGCGGAAAATGGGAAAATCGGGAAAGCGGGAAACGGCGGAAGATTGGAAAATCGGGAAATTGGAAAAATGAAATTGGCCGGCGGCGTTCACGGGGCGGCGGGGCCGGGCGGAGCTTGGAAGACTTTGGTCCGGCGGGTGCCGCTCTTGCCCTGCGGCGCCGCGCGGGTCGCCGGATCGGAATACGCGCTGCGCCGGTAGCCGCCGCGGTTCGGATCGGCGGCGCAGCGCAATTGGAAATCCTGCATGCGCTGGAACAAACCGAGCAATAGCTCGGGCAACGGATACTCGTCGAGCCCGGCGGCCCGCAGCGCCAGGAGCAATTCGTGCGTCGCCTCGAGCGTGGAGAGGCAGCCTTCGACCGGCTGCTGCTTGATCACGTAGCGGCTCGGCGCCGTCGGCGTGAACATGATCTTCGGCAATTGCCGCAGGCTCGGGCTGAGCCGCAGCATTTTCCGGCCGAGGGCCCACGTCGCATCGATCAGGAACACGACGAGCCGCCGTTCGCCGCGGCGTTCGGCGAGCGCCGCCGCGTGGGCGGGTCCCGTTTCCGAAAGATTGATCGCGTCGCGGCCGGGGAAGAGCAGAACGGGATAGTTCCGGGGATCGGCGATGAGGGCCTGCACGGCTTCGTCTTCGTCGAAGCCGATGCCCACGCGGAGTTCGCTATTGCTCAGGCAGAGATGCGTGAGCCGGCCGGTGGCGGCCTTCTCCTGCTTGTATTCCTTCGGATGCATCAGGAACACGAAGCGCGTCCGCGTCGCCATCGGCACGATCGAGCCGCACCAGCAGAGCGCGGTCGGCCAGAAGCAACGGTAGCAGGTCGTCCGCACGCTCAGGTGCCCGTGAGCTTCCAGCGCACGTAGATGTCCTCGACCTTGGCGCGGGCCCACGGCGTTTTGCGCAGGAACACGAGGCTCGATTTGACGCTGGGATCGAATTGGAAGCAGCGGATCGGCACGCGGTCCGCCAGTTTCTCCCAGCCGAATTCGGCCACGAGCTCGGTCAGCAGGCGTTCGAGCGTGACGCCGTGGAGCGGGTCGTTGGGGCGGGGCGCGTTCACTTTTTCGGCTCGGTCTTGGTCGGAGCGGATTTCTTCTCCGGCAACGGCGGCCGCGGGTCGCCCGCGCGCAGCGTTCTCCCGAGGGCATGGTCGGCGGGGGTAATGCCGCGGCGGTATCCCTTGAAGGCATACGGGGCGGGTTCGAAGGGATCGACGTAGCGCACGTCCGTCGCCGCCGGAATCTCGAGGCCGAAACCCCAGAGCACGCCGTTCACGACGAGGCGGCGCAGGCCTTCGCTGAGTAGGTCGGTCGCCGCGCCCATCGTGGTGCAGAAGACGCGATTCTTCGTGCCGTCGGCGTGCGTGTGCGTGCGCGTCCAGGCGATCGCCATCGCGGGATCGTTGATCGGCTGCTCCTTTTTGTCGGCGTGGCGTTGCTTCGTGTAGGTGTCGGGCGCGTCGGTCGGCGCCATGCCTTTGAGCACAAGGCCGCGCAGCAGAATCTTCGCGTCGGCGACGGGATGCGTTTCGTAGACGCCGGAGTCGCCGAAGACATCGGTCACGCCGCGCAGGAGCGGGTCGGACTCGGCGCCGGGTTCGATGACGCCGCGGGTGGCGCCGCGGCGGTTGGCGCCCCAGTGGCTGACCCAGTTTTCGCCGAGCACTTCGCGGCCGAAGTTGTTGAAGTGTTTGTACGCGCCCGGGTGGTTGGCCGGGAAACGGAACGCATGCGTGCTGGTGCGCAACGCGACGATCGGCACGCCGCGGGCCACGGCGGCGGCGAAGTGGCGCATCGCCTCGTCGGGCCATTGGCGGAAGCGCAGCGCCATCACGATGCCGTCGGCCGAATCGAGCGCGGCGATGCCGGGCACGCTTGCGTTGTTGTCGGGATTGATCGTGCCGTCGGGATCGAGCGCGAAGAGCACCGTGCAACGGAAGCCGTGGCGCTGGCTCAGTATCTTCGCGAGCATCGGCAGGCCCTCTTCGCCGCGGTACTCCTCGTCGCCGGTGAGGAAAACGAGATGGCGGCCCTCGCCGGGACCGGCGGCCGCTTCGTAGGTGATCGAGACCGGCGCGCCGGCCGGGGCCGCGGGGGCGGTTGACCAGGAGAACAGGGCCAGCAGGGGCAGGAGGGCGCGACGCAGGGGCATGCGCGTTGGTGCGGGGAAAGGCGGGACGGGTCAATCGCGCGGCGCGGCCCGGGCGGTGGACTTTTGCCCGGAACTGCGCATGAGAAAGGCAACCCCGTGCGCTTCCCCATGCTCCTCCGCCGAATCGTTCCGTCCCTGTTGCTCGGTTGCCTCGTTCCCCTGTTGCCGGCGGCCGAAGCGGCGCGGCCCGCCGCCGCCGCGTATGCCGCGGGACCGAAGACCCGCGACGGCATCGGCAAATACTATTTCGGCCGCGAGATCGCGCAGGTCATGGGCCATCAGGGAGCGAGTTGGTTGGAACGGCCGGAGCGCGAGGAAGAGGAACGCACGGACCTGCTGGTCGAGGCGCTCGAATTGAAACCGGGCATGGTCGTGGCGGACGTCGGCGCGGGCAGCGGGTATTTTTCGTGGCGGATGGCGCAGCGCGTCGGCCCGACGGGCACGGTTTACGGCACGGACATCCAGCAGGAGTTTCTCGATTTGCTCATGGCCAACATGCGCAAACGGAAAGTCGGCGAGATCGTGAAGCCGGTGCTCGGCACGGTGCAGGACCCGAAACTGCCCGACGGATCGTGCGACCTCATTCTGCTCGTCGATGTGTATCACGAACTCGACTACCCGTACGAGATGACGGCGGCGATGGTCCGCGCGCTCAAGCCGGGCGGCCGGCTCGTGCTCGTCGAGTACCGCGGCGAGGATCCCAAGGTCCCGATCAAGCTCCTGCACAAGATGACGGCGGAGCAGGTGAAGAAGGAACTCGCCGTGCAGCCCATCGCCTTCGAGCGGAACATCGCGCGGCTGCCGTGGCAGCACATCTTGGTTTTCCGGAAATCGTAGCCGCGCGCAGCGGACGCCGGCTTAAGAACCCCAGCTCCAGCGCTCGGCATTCCAGGCGTAGCCGGAACCACGGGGCTCGAGACGGCCGAGGCCGGGCCACGGCAGGTGGAAACCGTAGGCGCGGGCGTTGGTCGCGGCCAATTCGGCGAACAGCGTTTTCCGCGTGTGCATCGCCTGCTCGGGGTCGTGGTCGAAGGCGATGTTCCAGGCCGGATTCGTGAACATCAGCGTGTGGTGGTGCGCGACGTCCATGAAGTGGACGAGCGACTGCGTCCCCGAACGGACCCGGAAAACCGCATGGCCCTGCGTGTGGCCGAGGGCGGGTTCGATCGTGACGGCGCCGCCGAGGAGGGCCGTTTTTCCGGCGTGGAGCTGGAGGTTGGGCTGGAGCACGTCGAACTTTTCGCGGCTGTCCTTGATCATGCCGGGCAAAGGGCCCTTGGCGCGGCGGGATTTCGAGAAATCGGGTTCGGGCGAGCGCCAGAAATCGACCTCGGCGCGAAGGCAGTGCACGGCGGCGTTGGGGAAAACGGCGCGGTTGCCCGCGACGAACCCGCCGAGGTGGTCGGCGTGCGCGTGGCTCAGGAAGGCGTGCGTGATCTTCTCGGGCGCGACGCCGACGGCGGCGAGGGCATCGCCGACCCAGCCGATGTCGGGATTGCGGCCGCGGCCGAAGCCGGCGTCGAAGAGCGCGTATTCGTTGCCGACGCGGACGAGGAGGATGTTGACGTAGAGCGGGAGCGCGTCGGTGCGTTCGCCGTGCCGTTCGAGATCGGCCTGCATCGCGGGGCGGTCCGCCTCCGGCCACATCAGTTTGAGGCCGTCGCGGAACAGCATGTGCCCGTCGCTGATCGACCAGGCTTCGATTTCGCCGATGCCGAAGCGGTAGACGAAAGGATTCCGGGGCGCGGTCGGCTTCGGTGCCGGCGGTACGGCGGCTGGGGCGGAGGCGGATTTCTCCGCGGCGGACGCGGCGAAGGGCAACGCGGCGCCGGCGAGGGCGGCCTGATGCAGGAAACGACGGCGGGAAACGGGGTCGGGGCTGGCCATGGCCCGAGCGTGGGTGCGGTCGCGGGACGGCGTCAATCGCCGGGGCGCCGCGGCGGGATTTCGCGTGATTCGGCCGCGCGGGGCGGCACGCTGGCGGCATGATGCTTGTCTCCACCGCCGAACTCGCGGCCCGGCTGAACGACCCGACGCTCCTGGTTTTCGATTGCCGTCACGATCTCGCGGATACGGCAAAGGGCGAACGGCTCTACCGGGCCGGACATATCCCGGGTGCGCGTTTTGCCGGGGTCGATCGCGACCTCTCGGGGCCGAAGGACGGCCGCAACGGGCGGCACCCGCTGCCGGCACCGGAGGTGTTCGGTGCGTTTCTCGCCGGAGCGGGTGTGAAGGCGGACACGACGATCGTGGGCTACGACGATGCGGGCGGACTGTACGCGGCGCGCCTCTGGTGGATGGCGCGCTGGATCGGCCATGCCCGGGTCGCGATTCTCGACGGCGGGTTCAACCAATGGCAGGCGGAGGGGCGGGCCGTGACGACCGAGATTCCGGTGCCGCGGCCCGGGGCCGTGACGGTGCGCACCGATTCGAGCCAGGTGTGGACGGCCGCCGACGTGCTCGCGCGGATCGGCCGGAACGAATCGCTGCTGATCGATGCGCGGGCAGCGGAGCGTTACCGCGGGGAAGTCGAGCCGCTGGATCCGGTGGCGGGGCACATCCCGGGCGCGGCGAACCGATTCTACAAAACCAACCTCAACGCCGATCTCACCCTGCGGCCCGCGGCGGAGCTGCGGGCGGAGTTTGCGGCGATCTTGGCGGGACGGAATCCGGCCGAGGTGGGCCACCAATGCGGCTCCGGTATCACGGCCTGCGCGAATCTCTTCGCGATGGAGTACGCCGGCCTGGCCGGCTCGAAACTCTACGCGGGTTCGTGGAGCGAATGGGTCAGCGATCCGGCGCGACCGGTGGCGAAGGGGTGACGTTTACGGGACGGAATCTTTGGAACCACTGATAGGCACTTATGGACGCTGATGCTGGGGAATGGAGGGGAATTCAGACGAGACCTGATGCCGCGTCTTGATTCCCGGCAATTCCTTCGGATCAGTGTCCATCAGTGGCAATCAGTGGTTCACCTACCTTGGTTCAGCTGGGTTTGCGGGCGGTGATCACGCTGCGATCGACGGCGGTTTCGGCGAAGGTGAGGTCGCGGAAACCGGCGGCGGCGAGCAACGCGTGCATCTCGGCGATCGAGTAGCATTTCCCTTCCGTCACGCTCATCAGAATCGCGGAGTATTTCGCCACGGGCAATGGGCCGGTTTTCGCGGCGTTGAGGTGCGCGTCGTGGATCAGGAGCAGGCCGCCGGGCGGCAGCGCCGCGAATGACGCGGCCAGCAGCGGGACGACTTTGTCGGCGTCCCAATCGTGGAGCACGTTGGAGTAGAGATGCACGTCGTGGCCGCCGGGCAATGCATCGGCGAACATGTCGCCGGCGGCGACGCCGACGCGGTCGGCGAAGCCGCGTTTGCGGATCATGGTGGCGGCAATGCCGTCGACCGGCGGGCGTTCGAATACCGTGGCGCGCAGGTGCGGGTGACGCGCAACCAAGGCGCAGGCGTAGATCCCGGAGCCGCCGGCGATGTCGAGCAGGCGGGAACGGCCGGCGAGGTCGAGCGTGCGCGCGAGCGCGGCGCCGAGGTAGACACCGCGGCAATCCATCGCGGCCGTGAACGTCGTGGCGAATTCCTCGGTGAGCATCGCGGCGCTCCATTCCTTCTGGTGTTGGTAGCTGCCCCAGTTGGCCGGTTTGCCGGAGCGCAGGATCTTGACGAAGTCGCGGACGACGGGCCTTTCTTTCAACGAAGCGAAGTACGGCCCGATGAAGAACGGCGATGTGGCGACAAGGTGCTCGCGGCCGAGCGGCGAGAGTTCGAACGTGTCGCCTTGGCGGGACAGAAAACCGTCGGCGGTGAACAGCGTGAGCATCACGTCCGCCGGGCGCGGATGGATGCCGAAGTGCGCGCAGATCTCGGCCGACGTCGCGGGCCGGGCGGCGAGCCAGGTGAAGAAGTCGAACTCGACGATGGCCGCGGTGAGCAGGTCGGCGGCGTAGAGACCGTCGCGGTAGCGGTAGAGCTCGAGCGGATCGTGGGCGGGCAGGGCGGTGAAGTCGGGCAAGGTGGACATCGGGAAGGCGATCGGGAAACGGAGTCTGCGGTTTTGCCGTGCGCAACGGAAGCGCGTTCCCGGCGGCGGTTGGGGCTTTACCGGCGGGGCCGCGCTCTGGCTTGATCGGGCCACGATGAAAAGCATGACCGGCTACGGCCGCGCGACGGCGGCGCTCGAGGGATTTTCGCTCACGATCCAGGTGAGCTCCGTGAACCGGAAGTCGCTCGATCTCACGATGAAGCTGCCGGAGGCTTGGGAAAGCTTGGAGCCGGCCGTCGGCGAGGCGGTGCGGAAGTTTGCGTCGCGCGGCAAGGTGCACGTCGACATCGAGGTCACGGGCGAGAGCGGCGCGAGCGAGGCGACCTGGGACGAGGCGGCCGCGGCGGCGGCGCTGGAGCGGCTGCGGGCCTTCGCGCACCGGCAGGGCGTGGCTTTCCACCCGACGCCGGAGCTGCTGTGGCAGGTGGCGAATTCGCAGCGCCGGGCGAGTGCGTTCCCGGCCGCCGAAGCGGCGCAGGCGACGGTGCTGGCGACGCTGACGACGGCGCTGCGCGGCTTTGCGGCGATGCGGGCGCGCGAAGGCGAGTCGTTGCTGGTCGATTTCATCAACCGCAGCGAGACGCTGCACCGCCAGGTCGAGATTGTCGCCGCGCGGGCGCCGCAGGTGCCGGCGAACTACCGGGAGCAATTGCTGAAACGCCTGCGCGAGGCGGGCCTCGAGCTCGACGTGAACGACGAGCGTGTGTTGCGCGAGATCGCGCTGTTCGCGGACCGCTGCGACGTCACGGAGGAAATCACGCGCCTGCGCAGCCATTTCGAGCAGTTCGCGGCGTTGCTGAAGTCGGAAGGCGAGATCGGCCGCAAGGCGGAGTTTCTCCTGCAGGAGATCGGCCGCGAAGTGAACACGATCGGCAGCAAGGCCAACGACGTGACGATCGCCCGGTCCGTGATCGAACTGAAGAACGAGCTCGAGCGCGTCCGCGAGCAGATGGCGAATGTGGAGTAGCGGCGCGGATGTGGCGCGGTTGAAAGCTGAAAGTTGAAAGGTGAAAGCCCGGAGCGCCTAGCGGTCGGCGTTCAGCTTTCAGCGGTCAGTACTCAGCTGACGGCCACAACTCCGAACTCCGAACTCCGAACTCCGAACTCCGAACCCCAAACTCCGAACTCGATTTGGCGCGCGCATCGCGCGCGCTAGTCCGGCGAGCGCAGCGAGAACCAGAGGTAGAGCAGCACGCCGACGCAGATGCCGGAGTCGGCGACGTTGAAGGTCGGGTAGATGTAGTTGCCGAAATGGAAATCGAGGAAGTCGACGACGTGGCCGTGCTGGAGGCGGTCGACGAGGTTGCCGACGATGCCGCCGCAGAGGAGTCCGAAGCAGACTTGGTTGCGGCGATCCTTCAGGCCGAGGGCGTGGCGCCAGAAATAGATCGCGACGATGGTGCCGAGGGCGAGGCAGGCGAGGGCGACGCTTTGGCCGGAGAACATGCTCCACGCGGCGCCGGTGTTGCCGACGTGGATCAGGTAGAAGAAGCCGCGGATGACCGGGATGTCGTAGGTTCCGGTGTGCGCGTGCATCGGGTTGAACGGGATGTTCGCGACGACCCAGAGCTTCGTGGCTTGGTCGAGGGCGAAGACCGTGAGGCCGAGCACCCAGAGCAAACGGTACACGGCGAGCCGTTGCTTGAACGGCCTCGGCGCGGACGAGATCCGGCCGGGGAACGGCGGCATGCTGTCCCGCGTCGCGCCCGGGAGCCGGTCCGCCCCGTCGGGTTTGGGCGGCGGAGTCGGGCCGGACGGGTCGGACATCGGGGCGGGCGGGAGGCGGGCGCCGGGGCAGCGGGACGGGTTATTCGTCGCCGCCGTCGTCTTCCATCATCTTGCCGCCTTCTTCGCCCATCTCGCCGAACAGGCCGGCCTGCGTGCGGGAGCGGTGGCGGTTGCGTTCGAGGTCCTTCTGGGCCTCGGCGGAATAGCGGGTGAACGGCACGGCGAGCAGGCGCTCCTTGGCGATCGGCTTCTGCGTGATCTCGCAGACGCCGTAGGTGCCGTCGTGGATGCGTTTGATGGCGGCCTCGATTTCCGAGAGGGCTTCCTGCTCGTTCGCCACCATGCTGAGGGCGAAGTCGCGGTCGAAGGTGTCGGTGCCGGCGTCGGCCATGTGCTGGCCGTAGGCGGAGAGGTCGCCGGCGTCGTCCTTGGCGGAACGCTTCAGCGTTTCCTCGGAGTGGCGCTCGATGCCCTCGGTGAGATGCAGGCGGAGGTCGAGGAGGAGCTTGTGGTAGCGTTTGAATTTCTCCGGGACTTCCTTTTCCGCGAGGTCGACGGGTTTGCCCTTCTTCGGATTGAAGCCGAGGATGTCGGCGAGCGAGGCGGCCTTCACGTGCTGGGGCTTGGCCTTTTCGGCGCCGGCGGCGGCGGCCTTCGCGGCGGCCTTGGCGGTGGTCTTCGCCGGGAACGGCGAGGCGGTCTTCGAGGTGACGGTCTGCGCGATGGCGCGGACTTCATCCAAGCTGAAGGCGATCGGTTTGGTGGCGGTCTTGCGCTTCAGGATACTGTCGCGCAGCGCGGTTTTCTTGGACGGTTTTTCCATGGGAGGAGAACTCTTGGCAGCCTTGGGTGCCGGGGCCGGGGAGGCCGCGGCCTTGGCCGCCGGCTTGGCCGGGACCTTGGCCGGGGCGGCCTTCGGGGCGGGTTTCTTGACGGGGGTCTTGTTGTTCTTGGCCATGGGGAGTTTGGGGGGACGTAACCTTAGACGGACAGCGCCTCGGCGCAACGCGGGCACACGTCGCCGTGGGCCGACGCCTGCAACGCCGGCACCCAGCGCCAGCAGCGCGGGCAACGGACGAAGCCGAGTTCGCTGCAGGGGCGAACGGAGACGCCGAGGGCCGGCCCCGCGGCCGGACTCAGCGTGACATGCGAGACGATGAAGAGTTCGGGGAGAAAATCGCGGTGCCGTTCGAGCACGGCCGCGAGCGGGTCGCCGGCGGCGGGCGCAAGGGTGACGGCGGCGTCGAGCGACTTGCCCAGTTTGCCGGCGGCGCGCAGGGGCTCGATGGTCTCGTTGACCTGGGCGCGGACCTTGAGGAGCGCGGCGACGTCGGCCTCGAGCGCGGCGTCGGTCCACTCGGCCGGGGCGACGGGCCAATCCTGCAGGTGCACCGAATCCTCGGTGTATTCGACCTTGGCGACGGCGTAGCCCCAGGCTTCGTCGCAGGTGAACGTGAGCACCGGCGCGAGCAGGCGGACGAGCGCGTGGAAGATGTGGTGCAGCGCGGTCTGCGAGGAGCGGCGCAGCGGGGCCTTCGTGCCGAGCGTGTAGAGGCGGTCCTTGAGGATGTCGTGGTAGGTCGCCGACAGCGTGACCGCGCAGAACTGGTTGCAGAGCTGGTAGACGCGGTGGAACTCGTAGGCGTCGTAGGCCGCGGTGCAGTCGCGGATCAGCGCGGCCGTCTGGTGCAGAGCCCAGCGGTCGAGCGTGTCGAGTTGCGCGACGGGCACGAGGTCCTTGGCCGGATCGAAGTCGAAGAGGTTCGAGAGCTGGTAGCGGAACGTGTTCCGGAAAAGCCGGTAGGCGTCGCCGACGTGCTTCAGGATCTCGTCGTCGACGGGGATGTCGTCGCGGAAATCCTGCGAAGCGATCCAGAGGCGGATGACGTCGGCGCCGTGCTGGTTGACGTAGGCGTCGGCCGTCTGGGGCTTCTGGTAGGTCGAGCTCTTGGAGATTTTCTGGCGGTTCTTGTCGACGATGAAGCCGTGGGTGAGGACGGCCTTGTAGGGCGCGGCGCCGAAGGCGATCACGCTCGTCCAGAGCGAGGACTGGAACCAGCCGCGGTGCTGGTCGCTGCCCTCGAGGTAAAGGTCGGCGGGCCATTGCGTGCCGCCTTGGCCGCGCTTGAGGACGGCGGCGTGCGTCGAGCCGGAATCGATCCAGACATCGAGGGTGTCGCGGCCGCAGGTGAGCGCGGATGGCGCCGGCCAGCCCACGGGCAACGCGATGCCTTCGAGAATCTGCGCGGGCGAGGCGTCGTACCAGAAATTCGTGCCCTTGAGCGCAAACTTGTCGGCGATGGCGCGGACGACGCCGGCGTCGAGGTACGCGTTTTTCTTCTCGTCGTAGAACGCGGGGATCGGCACGCCCCAGGCGCGCTGGCGGCTGATGCACCAATCGGGGCGCGATTCGACGGCGCCGCGGATACGGGCCTCGCCCCAGGCGGGAATCCAACCCTTGGCGGCGGCGATCTTCTCGATCTCGCGCAACGCGAGGGCGCGGTGGCCCTGGCGGTCGAGCGAGACGAACCACTGGTCGACGGCGCGGAAAATGATCGGGGTCTTCGAGCGCCAGCAATGCGGGTAGCTGTGCGTGTAGCGTTCCTTCGCGAAGAGGGCGCCGACGGCGTCGAGTTTCTTCAGCACCGCGATGTTGGCCGGCGAAGTTTTCTTGGCGGCGAGATCCTCGACGGACTCGAGGGTGGTAAGGCCGACGAGGTCGG
Source organism: Opitutaceae bacterium (assembly GCA_027482185.1). Taxonomy (GTDB): domain Bacteria; phylum Verrucomicrobiota; class Verrucomicrobiia; order Opitutales; family Opitutaceae; genus ER46. The sequence goes on from JAIXWF010000013.1 coordinate 891,143, forward strand.
CGGGCACCTGGCCGTCGTCGAGGTAGCGGCCGTCGTCGCCTACGGGGCAGTAGATGCCGAGCTTGTACTTCAGGCCGGTGAGATAGTCCTCGGCGCCGTGGCCGGGGGCGGTGTGCACGCAGCCGGTGCCGCTGTCGGTCGTGACGTAGTCGGCGAGCACGACGGGCGAGGCGCGGTCGACAAAGGGATGGCGCGGCGCGAGGTGCTCGAGGGCGGCGCCCTTGAGCGTGAGCACGGTCGCCGGCTGGGCCTCGAGCTTGGCCGCCTTGAGCACGGAGCCGAGGAGCGCGGCCGCGACGACGATGCGTTCGGCGCCGAGATCGGCGACGACGTAGTCGACTTCCGGATGCACCGCGATCGCGAGGTTGGCGGGAATCGTCCAGGGCGTGGTCGTCCAGATGACGACGAAGAGCGGTTTGTCCGCGGGGAGGTTGAACTTCGCGGCCTGGTCGGCCGGGACGGCGAACCGCACCCAGATCGACGGCGAAATGTGGTCCTTGTACTCGATCTCGGCCTCGGCGAGGGCGGTCTCGAACGGGATGCTCCAGTAGACGGGCTTCTTGCTGCGGTAAACGAGACCCTGTTCGACGAAGGCGGCGAAGGTGCGGACGATGTCGCCCTCGAAGGCCGGGGCCTTCGTCTTGTATTCGTTTTTCCAATCCGCCAGCACGCCGAGGCGTTTGAACTGGCCGGTCTGTTTCGCGATCCAGCTTTCGGAGAACTCGTCGCACTTCGCGCGGAGCTCGGCGGTCGTGAGCGTCAGTTTCTTCTCCTGGATCTCGCGGGAAACCTTCTGCTCGATCGGCAGGCCGTGGCAGTCCCAGCCCGGGACGTAGGGCGTCCGGAAGCCGCGCATCGACTTGAAGCGGTTCACGGTGTCCTTGAGGACCTTGTTCAGCGCGGTGCCGATGTGGACATCGCCGTTGGTGAACGGAGGGCCGTCGTGGAGGACGAAGGCGGGGGCGCCGGCGCGCTTTTGCTGGATGGCGGCGTAGAGTCCGGTCTTTTCCCAGTGGGCCACCCGGCCCGGCTCGCGTTGCGCCAGACCGGCGCGCATCGGGAAATCCGTTTTCGGGAGCTGCAGGGTTTCTTTCAGGTCTTGGGCCATGCCGGAATAAAGGGGCGGGAGGCTAGGTCGGCACAGAGGAGAGTCAAGGGGAACGGCTGGTTTCCGCCCCTCGGAAAACCCGTCGTGGCGCGCGGCGGCGGCGGGTCCGCGCCGTCACGCGATGCGCGCCGCCAATTTTTCGCCGGCCGCGAGGCAGGCCGGCACGGAAATGCCGTCGCGCGCCTGGCCGCCGATGAGCAAGCCGGGCAGCGCGCGCTCCGCGGCGGCCATCGTCTCGAGGTGCTGCTCGTAGCCGAGATCGTACTGCGGGATCGCGCGCGGCCAGAATTCCGAACGTTGGAAAACCGGCGCGCCTTCGACGCCGAGCAGGGCGGCGAGGTCCGGCGCGGCGGTCGCGAGCAACGCGGCGGGACTCTGGCGCGCGAGCGCGGGCTGCCGCGTGCCGCCGATCAGCACCGTGAGCGCGACGTGGCCCGCCGGCGCGCGGCCTGGGAACAGCGACGACGAAAACAGCACGCCGAGGATCGAGCGGCGCTCGACCTCCGGCACAAGCAGGCCGAAGCCGTCGAGCGGATGCGCGACCTGCTCCCGCCGATAGCCGAGGAAGAGCGAGGCGACGGGCGGGTGTTCGATGGCGTCGAGGGCCGCGAGCGGGCGTTCGCCATGCGGACCGAAGCGCAGTTGCGCGAGCGCGGGGGCGGGGAGCGCGGCGACGACGCGGTCGAAGGCCTCGGTGCGCGTCGCGGTGCCGTCGTGCCAGACGACGTTCCAGGGTTGGCCCGGCAGGAGCGCCTCGAGCCGCGCACCGGTGACGAGCGTGCCGACGGGCAGGCGTGCGGCAAGGGTGTCGGGCAGGACCTGCAGCCCGGCGGCGAAGGAGAAAATTCCCGGGCGCACGCCGGGCGGCCGGGCGCGGGCGGCTGCGAGTTGGCCGCGGAGCAGCGAGCCGTGGGTGCGCTCGATTTCCAAAAGTTTGGGAAACGCGTGCCTCGTCGAGAGCTTGGCCGGATTGCCGGCATAGATGCCGGTGACGAACGGATTCAGCGCGTAGTCGACGATCTCGGCGTTGAAGTGGCCGCGGATGAAATCCTGCAGGCTCAAGTCCGCGGTCCGCACGCGCGGCCGGGTGAGAAACTCGGCGAGGAAGGCGGCTTTGGCACGGACGGAAAACAGGCGCGAGCGCAGCAGCGCTGGCGGCGAAAGCGGCAACGCAACGGGCCGGCCGCGGCGGACGACGTAGCGGTGTTTGGCTTCCGGGGCCGCCGGGACGACGGCGGCGTCGAGGCCGAGGTCCGCGAGCAAGGTCGCGAGCGCGGGCTCGCCGCCAAGGATCGTGTTGGGACCGTGCTCGAAGAGCCAACCGGCTTCGGCCTCCGAGCGGATCGCCCCGCCGGTACGCGGGCCGGCCTCGAAGAGCCGCACGCGCACGCCGCGCTGCGCGAGGCGGAACGCGGCGGTCAGGCCGGTGATGCCGCCGCCGAGGACGGCGACCGAGCGGGCGGGAGAGGCGGGCACGGCGCGGTGCCCGGGCTCAGTTTTTCCAGCCGGTCACGGTGTCGACGAGCGCCTGCATGCACTCGATCTTCGCGTGCGGCATGATGCCGTGGCCGAGATTGAAGATGTGGCCGGCGGTGCCGCGCATGGATCCGAGGAGGCGCGAGGCCTGGTCGCGCACGATTTCGGGCGTGGTGTTGAGCAGGACGGGATCGAGATTGCCTTGGACGGCGACGTTGGCGGGGAGGGTGCGGCGGACGACGGCGAGGTCGTTCGTCCAGTCGACGCTGAGCACACGCACGCCGGTGAAGGCTTGGTCCGTGAGGTGCGGCGCGGTGCCCTTGGCGTAGAGGATAATCGGGAAATCCTTCGGCAGCTCGGCGACAATGGCGCGGATCCAACGCAGCGAGGCGGCCTCGTAATCCGGGCCGGCGACGATGCCGCCCCAGGAATCGAAGATCTGGATCGCGTCGGCGCCGGCGGCGATCTGCTGTTTGAAATAGGCGATGAGCGAAGCGGTGAGTTTTTCGAGCAGGGCGTCGAACATGCCGCGGTCGGTGTAGAACAGCAGCTTGATGCGCTCGAATTCCTCGGAGCTGCCGCCCTCGACCATGTAGGTGGCGAGCGTCCACGGCGAACCGCCGAAGCCGAGCAGGGCCTTGGTGCCGGCGAGTTCCTTTTTCAGCAGCGCGAGCGTGGCGCCGACATAGTGCAGGCGTTCGGGGACGGCGCTGGCCGGGGCGAGGGCGTCGACCTGGGCGCGCGTTTCGAGCCGGTACTCCATCGCGATGCCGCCTTGGTCGCGGAACTTGTAGCCTTGGCCGAGGGCCTCGGGGATGACGAGGATGTCGGAAAACAGGATCGCCGCATCGAGGGCGAAGCGCCGCAGCGGCTGGAGTGTGACCTCCTGCGCGAGTTCGGGCGTGCGCACCATCTCGAGGAACGAGGACTTCGCCTTGAGGGCGCGGTATTCGGGCAGGTAGCGGCCGGCCTGGCGCATGACCCAGAGGGGCGGGCGGTCGAGGGGCTGGCAGGCGCAGGCGGCGAGGAAGCGTTCGCGGGAAGTCACGGGTGTGGTCGGGAGTTGGGCGTTGAAAGTTGGGGGCGGGGGACCGGAGGGCGAGGCCGGGAAGTGCGCATCGGCTGCGTTTTCCGCCTCAGGCCTTGGCCCAGTCGCGCGGTTGCAGGAATACCTCGTAGAGTTTCGCCTCGGGGCTGCCGGGTTCGGGCTGCCAGTCGTAGTCCCAGCGCACGAGCGGCGGCAGCGACATCAAAATCGATTCCGTGCGCCCGCCGCTCTGCAGGCCGAACAGCGTGCCGCGGTCCCAGACGAGGTTGAACTCGACGTAACGCCCGCGCCGATACAGCTGGAAATTGCGCTCGCGGTCGCCCCAGAGGTGGTATTTGCGGCGGGCGACGATCGGCCGGTAGGCCGGGAGGTAGGCGTCGCCGACGGAGCGCAGCAGGGCGAACGATTGCTCGAAGCCGAGGGCGTTGAAATCGTCGAAGAACAGGCCGCCCACGCCGCGCGGCTCGCGGCGGTGTTTCAGATAGAAGTAGTCGTCGCACCAGCGGCGGAATTTGTCCGCGAGGTCGGTCCCGAAGGGCGCGACCGCGGCCTGCGCGGTGCGGTGCCAGTGGACGGCGTCCTCCTCGAACCCGTAGTACGGCGTGAGGTCGAAACCGCCGCCGAACCACCAGACGGGATTCGGCGTGTCCGCGCCGGCGAGGAAGAAGCGCACGTTGGCGTGGCTGGTCGGCACGTAGGGATTGCGGGGATGGATAACGAGGGAAACGCCGACGGCTTCCCAGGCTTTGCCGGCGAGTTCGGGCCGGTGCGCGGTCGCCGACGGGGGCAGCTTGGTCCCGCGCACGTGGGAAAAAGCGACGCCGGCTTTTTCGAGCACCGCGCCTTCGGTCATGATCCGAGTGCGGCCGCCGCCGCCTTCCGCGCGGGTCCATTCGTCGGTGCGGAAACGGCCCGGGCCGTCCTCGGCCTCGAGGCCCTGGCAGATCGAATCCTGGAGCGAGAGCAGGTAAGTGCGGACGGCGGCGAGATCGGGCGGCATGCGACGGGGAAAACCGCGAGCTTGGCGCCCGCGCCCGGCGCCGCAAGCGCGTTGCCGCGGCGCGAGGCGGCGGATCGTCGTAGGGGCGCGGCTGGTCCGCGCCCGGTTGGCCGAGGTCGTTCAATCATGGCGCGCACGAGGCGCGCCCCTACGGCGAGCTGGCGACGAGGCCGAGGGCCCACGTCAAGACTGGGCTTTGCGCGTCGCGCACGACGAGTTGCAGGCCGGAGGTGAGGCCGCCGGCCAATGGTACCGGCACGCTGAGGACGGGCAGGCCGCCGAGGCTGGCGGGCGCGGTGAGCGTCAAGATGCGGTTCCGGTTTTCCAAGGTGCACTCCGCTTTCGTGAAGGCGGGCAAGGGCGACGCCGGGAGCACGAGGAAATCGAAGGTGCGGAAAAACGCGGCCCAGACGGCGCGGACGTCGGCGCAGACGGCGTTCGCGGCGGCTTTGGCCTCCGGCGTGATGCCCGGGCCGCGGCTGAGGCGGCTCCAGACGCCGGGATCGTAGCGGTCGCGGTAGCGCTCGGCCCAGGTGCGGTGGACCTGCCACGCCTCGTGCGCGACCACGGTGTTGTAGGCGTCGCGCGCGGGCGCGAAACCGGCGGCGAGGGCGTCGGCCGTGGCGGCATCGGCAGGAGCGGCGAAGCGCGCGGCGGCGGCGCGGCAGGCGGCGGCGACGGCCGGGTCGACGCCGGGCAACTCGAGGTAGCAGCCGCGCGCCGTTGCCGCGGTTGCGGGCGGGAGCGCAACGAGGGCGGCGAGTGAGGCGCGGAGATCGGCGGCGTGGGCCGTGAACCAGCCGGCGGTGTCGAACGCGGGCGAGAGGGGAAACGCGTCTCGGATCCACGGCTCGCGCGGCGAGAAACGGATCCCGTAGAGCCCGCAGAAGGCGGCGGGCAGGCGGACTGAGCCGCCGGTGTCGCTGCCGAGGGCGAGCGGCACGAGGCCCGCGGCGACGGCGGCGGCGGAACCGCTGCTGGAGCCGCCGGTGACGCGGTCGGGGAAACGCGGGTGCGGGCAGTCGCCGAAATGGGCGTTCTCGCCGGTGATGCCGTAGGCGAACTCGTGCATCTGCGTTTTGCCGACGGCGGCGGCGCCGGCGGCGGCGAAGGCGGCGACGAGGGCGGAATCGGCCGACGGCGTCGGCCGCAGCTCCGGCAGAAACGTCGACCCCGCGGCGGTGGGCCAGCCGGCGACATCGAAGAGATCCTTCACGAGCAGCGGCACGCCGGCGAGCGGCCCGCCGGCGGTGCGGGCGGCGGCGAGGCGGGCGGCGAGAACGGATTCGTCCGGCAGCAGGGCGAGAACGGCGCGGCGGTGGGCGGGGGAGAAAGCGGCGGCCCGCCGGTGGAGCTCGCGCGCGGCGGCGGCGGGGTCGAGGGCTTGCCAGTCACGGAACGTCATCGCGGCCACTTTCGGAACGCGGCGCCATGACGCAAACCTTCGCGGATGTTGCTCGCGCGGGCAAAACGCGTTGGGTGACATCCGCCATGGTTCCGCGCCTGTCCTGTTTTCTGTTGGTCGCGCTGGCGTTGCTGTCGGCCGGCTGCGGCCGGAAGACGGCGACGCCGGGCGGTGCCGCGGCCGAGCGGGGCGCACCGGCGCCGGCTCCGGCGCTGCGCAAGGTCGTGCTGCAGACCGATTGGTTTCCGCAGGGCGAACACGGCGGCTTCTACCAGGCGCAGGCGAAGGGATTTTACCGTGCGGCGGGGCTCGAGGTGGACATCTGGTCGGGCGGGCCCGGATCCGGGATCAAACTGAAGGTCGCGAAGGGCGAGGCGGACTTCGGATTGAACCGCAGCGACGACGTGATCCTCGCGGCGAGCCGCGGGCTGCCGCTGGTGATCGTGGCGGCGGTGATGCAGCACGATCCGATGGCGCTGATGGTGCATGCGGCGAGTCCGGTGCAGTCGCTGCGCGACCTCGGCGGGCGCACGGTGATGGGCAACATCGGCCTGGCCTACTTCCCGTATCTGGAACGCCGTTACGGCTACACGATCGAGAAGCGGCAGAACACGTTCGCGCTGGGGGAGTTTTTGGCGAATCCGGACCTGATCCAGCAATGCGTCGTGACCAACGAGCCCTTCTTCGCGCGGCGGCAGGGCAAGGCGGTGCGCACGCTGTCGCTGGCGGAATCGGGCTACGATTGCTACCACACGATCTTCACGCGGCGGGAACTCGTGCGCGATGCGCCGGACGTGATCCGGGCCTTCGTGCACGCGTCGATCCGCGGCTGGCGCGACTACCTCGAGGGCGATCCGGCGCCGGCGTACGCCGCGATTCTGGCGCAAAACCGCGACATGACGCCGGAGCTGTTGGCGTTTTCGCGGAGCGAATTGATCCTGCGGCATTTGGTCCACGGGGAGCGGGAGAAGGGCGAGGACATCGGGCAGATCTCGCTGGCGCGGATCGCGGACGAGATCCTGTTGCTGCGCGACCTGAAGATTCTGGAAGTGCCGTTGGCGGCGGCGCAAATTGCGACGAAGGAATTCCTGCCGCCGGCCCCGGCGCCGGGCGGGCGCTGACTGCGGCCGGGATTGCACCGCGGGGGCGGGGCGGTTTTCGTGGCGGGGCATGAATCCCGAAGCCAAACTCGCCGAACTCGGCCTCACGCTCCCGAATCCCCCGGCCGCCGCCGGCAGCTACGTGCCCACCGTGCGCACGGGCAATTTGCTCTACTGCGCCGGCACGATCGCCGTGTTCAACGGCACGCAGACGCACGTCGGCCAGGTCGGCAAGGAGCGCACGCTCGAGGAAGGCAAAAAAGCCGCGGAGATCTGCGCGCTCAACACGCTCGCCAACATCAAGGCGGCGGTCGGCTCGCTCGACCGCGTGACACGCATCGTGTTTGTCAGCGGTTACGTCAACGCGATCGACGGTTTCGCCGACAGCCCGGCCGTGATCAATGGCGCGAGCGACCTGCTGGTGAAGATTTTCGGCGAGGCCGGCAAACACGCCCGCGCCGCGGTCGCGGTGAACGGTTTGCCCCGCGGCACGACGGTCGAGATCCAAGTCGTCGCGGAAGTGAGCTGAAGCGCCGCAGGGCGCTTCAGCGGCTGAATGTTGAAAGACGGAAGTTGAAGGAACGGAACTGAACCGCGCGGCGGCCGGCGCGAGTTTACGTCCGACCTCCGGCTTTCAACTTTCAACCTTCAACTTTCAACTGCGGCGCGGGCGGCGCCCCGCGCCGCCAGCGCCGCTCAGGCGAGGCGCTTGACCAGCACCTTGGCGTTGCGGCCGCTTTCCTCGTAAAGTTTGAGGCGGGCGTCAGGCAGAATCTCCTTCGTCGCTTCCTCGAAGCCGACCACGTTGGAGAAGAAGCCGAAGCTCTGCGTCGAGAGCGCGATCACGCTCGTGGCGCCGCGTTCCTTCGCGACCATGCACGCGTAGTCGACCATCTTCTTGCCGATGCCGCGGTTGTGGTAGAACGGCATGACGTAGAGCGAACCGACCTCGGCGACCTGCGGTTTGTCGGGATAGAAATACAGCGTGACGCAGGCGATGATGTTCTCGTCGATCTCGAAGACGTAGAACTGGTCGATGTTCTTTTCGATCGCCTGCTGGGTGCGGTGGATCAGTTCCTCGCGGCGGACGGCGGCGCGGGTGAGGTTGTAGATCAGGCGCACGTCGCCCTTCCGCGCGCGGCGGATCTGGGCGTAATCGTTGCCGTACACGAGGGAACCGACGCCTTCGTTGGAGAAGATTTCGTTGAGCAGGCCGTCGAAGATGCGGCCGTCGACGATGTGGACGCGGGGCGTGCCGGTCTCGATCGCCTTGATCGCGTGGGCGGCTTTGCTGAGGCCGGCATCGTCGATGCGGCCGGGTTGGTCCTCGACGATTTTGCGCAGGGCCTCGATCGAGATTTCGCGGCGGATGTCGCCGTCGATCACGAGGCCGGGCGCCGGCGTGAGGTAGATGATCTTCGTCGCGTGGAGGGCCTCGGCGAGTTCGGCGGCGAGGAGGTCGGAATTGACGCGGAGGGATTTGCCGTCGGGCCCGAAGGCGACGGGCGAGACGACGGGCACGACCTGGCGCTCGATCAATTCGCCGAGGAAATCCTTGTCGATGCGCTCGACCTTCCCGGTGAACTGCTGGTCGATGCCGCGGATGATGCCGATGGGCAGGGCGCGCACGGCGTTGGTCGTGGCGCATTTCAGCACGTTCTGCGTGAGGCCCTCGACGAGGGCGTGGGAAACGCGGGAGGAGGCGCGGATCGCGAGGTCGAGCGTGGCCGCGTCGGTGACGCCGGTGCCGTCGGAATTCGTGATCGGGATGTTCCGCGCGACGGAGAGTTCCTTGAGCTGATGGCTGATGCCGTGGACGAGGACGAGCTTGATGCCGAGCGAACGGAGGACGGCGATGTCGACGAGGATGTTGCCGAAGTTCTCGTCGGCCACGATGGAGCCGTCGACGGCGATGATGAAGATCTGGCCCTGGAAACGGGGGACGTACTTCAGGATGCCGCGCAGGTCGGTCGGCTTGATCGTCGTCGCGGTGGCGGCGGCGGGAGCGGAGTTCGTGGACTGGCCGTTACCGGTGCTCATCAAAAGAGTCGCGCTGTTGTCGGGCATGCCGGCGGGCGCGTCAATAGCCGCGCACGGCGCGGCGCGCGCGGCTCATTTCACTTCGAGCGGCCACGCGCGCGACGCTTTCTCGCCGACGAGCGCGACGTCGTAGCGGCCCGGTTTGAGCAGGCCGGGCGCGACGGTGAGCAGGACGACGGCTTGGCGCGAGCGGGTGTGAAGTTCGGCGCCGACGTGCTCGAAGGTGGGCACGAGGACGAGTTTGTTTTCCCGGATGAAGAGTTCGGCGCCGCCGAGTTGCTGGTGATCGGTGGGCAGGCTGCAGGTGAACTGGATCGCGTAGGGCTGGAGCTGGTTCGCGGTCGGCGCGGCAGTGACGCCGGTGATTTCCGCGGGCAATTGCGGGACCTCGACGAGCGTGGAACGCAGGTCCGCGGGCAAACCGCCGGGCGCGGCGGCGATTTCGGCGCCGCCCGGGGCGCGGGGACCGTCGGCCGGACGCTGCGCGGCGAGGGGGATGCGCTGGTAGCCGGCGGCGAGGAGCCGCGCGACGTTGGCGCGGTTCTTCATGTCCTCGTAGGGACGGAACGCCGGGCCTTCCTTGCGGAAGCGCAGGGTGAGAAACGTGTACGGCACGAGCACGAGGATGATCGCGACGACGATCCATTTCATCGGCCAGGGACGGCGGTCTTTGGGCGCGGCGGACATGAACCGCGGAGCGAAGCGCACGCGGCCCCGGGGTGGCAAGGCTGGGGCGCGGGGCGGAATTTCCGTTGCCCCGCCCGGAGCCGGATGTTTCGTTGGCCGACTTCATGAAACTCTGGTCGCAGTTCTTCATCCCCACGTTGAAAGAGAGCCCCGCGGACGCGGAGATCGCCTCGCACAAGCTCCTCGTGCGCGCCGGCCTCGTGCGCAAGTTGGGCGGCGGGCTCTACACCTACATGCCGCTCGGGCTGCGCGTGATCCACAAGATAACCCAGATTTGCCGCGAGGAATTGGATGCCTCGCAGGCGATCGAGCTGTGGATGCCGCACGTGCATCCGGTGGAACTGTGGCAGCAGGGCCCGCGTTGGGCCGCGGCGCGCGAGATCATGTTCCGCGCGGACAGCGCGGGCGACGGCAAGCGCGCCCCGCGCGAGCCGGAGTTCGTGCTCGGGCCGACGCACGAGGAAGTGATCACGCCGCTGGTGAAGGCCGAAATCACGAGCTACCGCGACCTGCCGAAGAATTTCTACCAGATCGCGACCAAGTTCCGGAACGAGATCCGCCCGCGCTACGGCCTGATGCGCGCGCGCGAGTTCATCATGATGGACGCGTATTCGTTCGACGCCACCGACGACGGCGCGATCAAGAGTTACCTTGAGATGAAGGCGGCGTACGAACGCTTCTTCAAACGCCTCGGCGTTCACGCCATCGCGGTCGAGGCCGACACCGGCGTGATGGGCGGCAGTTTCTCGCACGAGTTCATGGTCCCGGCGGAGATCGGCGACGACGACGTGATCTACAACGAGGCCAGCGGCTACGCGGCCAACCGCGAAAAGGCCACGAGTGCGCTCGTGCCCGCGGATCTGGCGGACGCGGCGCCGTCCGGCGCGATCGAGGAATTCGCGACGCCCGGCGTCGTGACGATCGCCGCCCTCGAAGCCGCGCCCTACGGCGTGGCGGCGGACCAACAGTTCAAGACCCTGGTCTTTGTCGGCGACGGCAAACCCTTTGTCGTCATCCTCCGCGGCAGCGACGAATTGGAGGAAGCGAAACTCGGTTCCCTCGGTTTCACGCTCTTCCGGCCGGCGACGGCGGAAGAGATCGAGCCCGTGCTCGGGGCCAAGCCCGGCTCGCTCGGTGCGGTCAACGGCACGATCAAGAATCCGGGTGCGCTCGCCGGCATCTTTGCCGACCACGCGATCCGCCTGATCGGCAACGGCACGACCGGCGCGAACAAGGACGGCTTCCACCTCCGCAACGTCAACGTGACCCGCGACCTCGCGATCACGAAGTTCGGCGATTTCCGCCGCGTCCGGGCGGGCGAGCCCGACGTGAAGTCCGGCCAGCCCCTGCAGGTGCGCCGCGGCATCGAGGTCGGCCACATCTTCAAACTCGGCACCAAGTACTCCGACAAGTTCGGCGCGGTCTACACCGACGACCAGAAGCAGTCGCACCCGATGGTGATGGGCTGCTACGGCATCGGCATCAGCCGCACGATGCAGGCCGTGATCGAGCAAAGCCACGACGCCGACGGCATCGTCTGGCCGTGGAACTGCGCGCCGTTCCACGTCCTGATCGCCGTGCTCGACCCGCAATTGCCGGAAGCCATGGACCTCGCGCGCAAGCTCGGGGCCGCGGCGGAAAAAGCCGGCGCCGACGTCCTGATCGACGACCGCACCGAGCGCCCGGGCGTGAAATTCAAGGACGCCGATCTCATCGGCATCCCGCTGCGCCTCGTGATCGGCGGCAAGGGCCTCAAGGAAGGCGTGATCGAACTCAAATGGCGCACGTCGAAGGATGTCGCCAAGGTTCCCGTCGCCGAAGCCGAGGCGCGTGTGGCCGCGGCGGTCGCCGAAGCGGCGGCGAAAGCCGGGGCCTGAGCCTGAGTTGCGCTCAGGCGGTGGGGGAGTTGAAGGTTGAAAGTCGAAAGATCGCAGCGAAGGCGGCGGCGCTCATTTCTCGAGCGACGCCGTTCTCCCGCCCGGCTCCCGATATTATGAAGTTTCCCGGGCGGTCCGTCGGCGAATCCGGAAACGGGTTTGCAGGCGCGGCCGGGCCGGCTTCATTCACGATCCACGTGGACATCACGAATACGCAGGCTTTGCCGAAAGAAGACACGCGCACCGCGCTGGCCCACCAGGGTCCGTGGCGCGTGGTCGTGCTCAACGACCCCGTGAACCTGATGTCGTACGTCGTGCTCGTGTTCAAAAAGGTCTTCGGCTTCGACGAGACGACGGCGCGCCGGAAGATGCTCGAGGTCCACGAACAGGGCCGCTCGGTGGTGTGGAGCGGTCTGCGCGAAAAGGCCGAGGCCTACGTGTTCACGTTGCAGCAATGGCACCTGACGGCGATTCTCGAACCCGATGAAGCGCATTGAAGTGAAGCTATCGCTGGCGGTGGTGGCGCCGCTGCTGGACGTGATCAAGGAGGTCGCGGGCGGGCTGGAGAAGCACCTGGCCGCGCCGCTCGCGCTGCAGGATCTCGAGCCCGACTTCCAGGAAACGTGGGTCGACGAATTGCTGGAGCACCAGAAGACGGAAGTCGCGACGCTGCTCGGGCTGTTCGGCGACGAGTTTTTCAGCGACGGCATCGTCGCCTTCGACGAGGACAACGCGGAGACCATCGTGCGCGCGTGCGCGGCCGTGCGGTTGCGGTTGCGGGAGAAATACCTGCAGGGGCTCGGCGACGACACGTTGGAAAGCGGGGAAATCGACCTGACGCACCTCGAGGAACCGCTGCGGAAGGCGTTCATGTGCTACCTCTTTCTCGCGACGGTGCAGGAATTGATCATCCAGCACCTCGACGAGACGATTCTCGATACCTGAGGGGCGGGGAACTGTAAGCGCTAAGCTGCAAGCTGTAAGCCCTAAGCCGAAAGCCCCAAGCGATAAACCGTAAGCGGTATGCTTCAGGCCGATGGCTGAATGCTGAACGCTGGGATACCGCGCGGTGCTGGGCGATCCCGACGCTTGGGCGGCCCGTTCGGCAATTCCGGGATTGGCATTTGACGAAGGGGCGGGGCGGCCTACGGTCCGCGGCGACACCCTGCAGTGTTCGAGGTGCTTACAATAACTGCTCTTTGCCTTAGGAAAATTACGGGAGCCAAATCCGGCGCGAATGATGTCAGGCCGTAAACCGGAAGACAGAGCGCGCGTCGGCGGCGCCCACCTTAACTAAAAAAGGTCTTGAGCCTTTGGGCATACGGCACAGGCGGGGTGTCACTCTTTCCTTTCTCGGCCGGCCGGTCCTTTGGGGCCGGCCTGGCCCGGGGTAAATTGGGTGGACCCGCGTCGCCGCCCCCGTTCAGCTGACTTTTTCCATGAGCCCTACCTTCTACTACGTTCTCCACGTTCTCTCCATTCTGGTGCTGACCGGCTACACGTTCTACGCGTTCGCCGCCGCGCCGGAGACCCGGAAGAAGGTGATGATGATCACCGGCATCGCGAGTCTGCTCGCGCTCGTCGGCGGCTTTGGGCTCCAGGCCAAGCTGCAGACCGGCTGGCCGGGTTGGTTTGTCGTGAAGCTCGTCTGCTGGCTCGGCCTCTCGGCCCTCGCGGGCATCGGCTATCGCCGCCGCGGCGCGGCCGGCACGCTGGCCATCGTCGCGGTCGCCATCGTCGCGACGGCGGTCGTGATGGTCTACACGAAGCCGTTCTGAGCGGCGGCAACCCGCCATGGCCGGGGCGCTCTGCGGAGTCTGGGTCGACGACACCGGCCAAGTCCACGTCACGGTCGCGACGGCCGACGGCGGCCGGGAAAACCGGATCGAGACCGTACGGCCGTTCGCCTGGCTGAAGGCGCCGCCGGCGGAGCCGTTGTCCGCCGGCATCACCGTTGAGCGCCTGCGCGGCGAAGGGCCGTTCGGTTGGCTCGCGCACGGGGAAACGCAGGCCGAGTTCGAGGCCTTTCTCAAAACGGAAAAGAGCGAGGGCCGCACGGACGTGATCCGCCCGGCCGAGAGCCAATTTCTGCTGCAGCAACGCCAGCGGCTCTACCGCGATTTGCCGTTCGGGAGCCTGCGGCGTTGCCAACTCGACATCGAGGTCGCCTCGCCGGCGGGCGGTTTTCCGGATGCGGCCAACGCCGAGGACCGCGTGCTCGCGATCGGGCTGCGCCTCGACGGCGTCAACCGTCTGCTCGTGCTCGAGGCAATGACGGATGCGGCGGAGAAGGCGCTGCTCGCGGAGTTCACGCGCGTGTTGCTCGAAGCGGATCCGGACACGGTCGAGGGGCACAACCTCTTCAAATTCGACCTCGATTACCTGCGCCAGCGCACGCGCCGTTACAAGTTGCCCTGCGCCTGGGGCCGCTACGGGCAGAAGGCGTCGTTCCGCAGCAGCCGGCTCAAGGTCGCGGAGCGCTGGATCGATTTCACGCGCTGCGATCTGCCCGGCCGCGCGGTGATCGACACCTACCTGCTCGTGCAGCTGCACGACATCACGACGCGCGAGATGACGTCGTACGGTCTCAAGGAGGCGGCGATCTACTTCGGCGTCACCGACGACACCGACGAGCGCACCTACATCGCCGGCGCCGACATCCAGCGCGTGTTCCGCGAGGACCGCGCGCGTTTCTGTTCCTACCTAGAGGACGATCTGCGGGAAACGCAGGGGTTGGCGGACCAATTGCTGCCGACGTTCTTCGAGCAGGTGCGCACGTTTCCGACGCTGCTGCAGGAAGCGACGCTGCGCGGCGCGACCTCGAAGATCGATCTGCTCTTCCAGGAAGAATACTACCACGCGCGGCAGGCCTGTCCGCTGCCGCCGGAAGTGACGCCGTTCGAAGGCGGCTACACGCGCAGCTTCCGCGAAGGCGTGTTTCGGCACGTGCTGCACTTCGACGTGGCGTCGCTGTATCCGAGCCTGCTGCTGAGCATCGGCCGCAATCCGAAGAACGACACGCTCGGCGTCTTCATTCCGCTGCTGCGCCGCCTGCGCGAGTACCGCCTGCACTACAAGCAGGTGGCGAAGACGGGGCCGACGCCGGAGGCGCGGGCCGAGGCGCAGGCGCGCCAGACGAACTTCAAGATCCTGATCAATTCGTTCTACGGCTATCTCGGTTTCTCCGGGGCGCGCTACGGGGACGGCGAACTCGCGGCGGAAGTGACGCGCCGCGGCCGCGAGTTGCTGCAGGCGTTGATCGATGCCTTCGCCGGCCACGGCTGCACGATTCTCGAGGCGGACACGGACGGCATCTATCTTTCCTCGGCCGAATACTTCGATCGGCCCGAGGAGTTGCTGGCGTTGGTCGCGCCGATTTTGCCGGCGGGCATCGAGCTCGAGTACGACGGGAAGTACACGGCGATGTTTTGCTACAAGGCGAAGAACTACGCGCTCTACGACGGCCGGAAGATCACGCTGCGCGGCAGCGCGCTGCGCTCGCGCGGGATCGAGCCGTACCTGAAGAAACTGTCCGACCGGCTGATCCGTTTTTTGCTCGGCGCGGATGCCGAATCGCCCGTGGAGCTTGCGGCGGACTATCGGCAGCGGCTGGCGACGGCGTCCGTGCCCGTGGCCGAGTTGGCGAAGAGCGAAACGCTCAGCATGAACCCGGATGCCTACGAGCGGTTCGTGGCCGAGGGCGGCAAGCCGCGGCGCGCGTCGGCCGAGGTCGCGTTGCAACTGGAGCCGCGGCCGCGCATGGGCGAGCGCGTCGCCTATTACATCACCGCGAAGGCGAAGGGCCGCACGAGCGACTGGCAGCGGGCGCGGGCGCTGGCGAAGTACGATGCGGCGGCGGCGCCGTACGATCCGGCCTACTACACCGAGAAACTCGACGATTGGCTGGAACGGTATGCGCCGTTTCTCGGCGTGCCCGCGCCTTCGCAAATCCCGCCCGCGCCGGCTCCCGGGGCGCAGGGCGAACTCGGTTTCTGACCCGGCCGCCGGTCAGCGGCGGGCCGCGAGGCGGGTTTCGAGTTCGGCGAGATAGCTGCGGCTGACGGGCACGGGTTCGCGGAGTCCGGCGAGGCGGAGTTCGCCCGTTTCGCGCGTGTCGCGGCGCAGGGCCTGGGCGTGCTGCAAATTGGCGAGGGCCTGCCGGTGGACGCGCATGAAGAGGGCGGCGGGCAGGGAATCCTCCCACGACTTGAGCGTGCGGCGGGTGATCAGGCGGTCGCCGTTGCGGAGGAGGACGTCGGAGTAGTTCTCGTTCGAAAACACGGCGCAGATCTCCGTCACGGGAACGAACCGGCTGCCGCCGTCCCCGGAGATGTGGACGACGTCGTCGGGCCGCAGCGCGAGGGACGGCGGCGCCGGCAGGGCGGCGGCGACGCGGGCCAAGGAGGCGGCGAAGCGCTCGGTCGCGACGGGCTTGAGCAGGTAGTCGAGGGCGTTGGCCTCGAAGGCGCGGAGCGCGAAGCGGTCGAAAGCGGTGACGAAGATGATGCGGGCGGCGGGCGCCACGTGCGGCACGAGATCGAAGCCCGTGCCGCCGACGAGCTGGATGTCGAGAAAGACGAGGTCGTAGTCCGGGCGGGCGAGGCGCAGGCGCGCCGGGCCGAAGGCGGCGGCTTCGCCGACCACCTCGTATCCGGGATGGGCGGACAGCAGCCAGCGCAGTTCCGCGCGGGCCGCCGGTTCGTCATCGATGAGCAGGGTGCGGATCTTCACGGAGCGGGGCGAGGAGGCGGAGGCGGACGACGACCCAGCCGGAGGCGGCGGAGACGGCGAATTCGTGGGCGGAAGGATAGTACCGGGCGAGGCGCTGGCGCAGGTTCTCGAGGCCGATGCCGTGCGAGGGCGCGGAGTGGGCGCCGGGCTCGAGCCAGGTCCCGGTGTTGGCGACCTCGATGGCGAGCGCGCCGTCCGGGGCCACGGCGACATGCAGGCGGATCGAGACGCGTTCGGCGCTGGTGGCGGCGCCGTACTTCACGGCGTTTTCCACCAGCGGCAGGAGCAGAAACGGCGGCAGCGGCACGGCGTCGGCGGCGGGATCGGAGGAAACCTCGATCGCGATCGAATCCCCGAGGCGCGCCTGTTCGATCTCGAGGTAGGCGCGGAGCAGTTTCAGTTCCTGGGCGACAGTGGTGGCCGCCTCCTCGTCGGGCCGGTGGAGCGTGAGCCGGCAAAAATCGGCGAGCCGCACGACCATCGCGCGCGCGGAGACGGGCTCGCGCATGATCTGGGCGCAGACGGAATTGAGCGCGTTGAAGAGAAAGTGCGGGTTGAGCTGGTAGCGCAGGACCTCGAGGCGCGCCCGTTCCTCGCCGAGCCGCGCGGAGATGCGGGCGTCGAGTTCGAGGCGATGGAGCCGGGCGAGCTCGGTGTTGCGTTCGTTGAGCTCGCGGGTGCGTTCCGCGACGGTGCCTTCGAGATGGGCGTTGCGCCGGCGCAGCGTGCGCGTGCGCAGCACGACGATGCCGGCGATGCCGCCGAGACCGAGGGCGGCGGCCGCGGCCTTGGCCCAGGGCGTCAGCCACCAGGGCGGCAAAATGGAAAACGCGAGGGTCGCCTCCCGGCCCGGCTCGCCGCCGGCCTCGCGCACGGCGACGCGCAGCACAAAATCGCGGTAGGGCAGTTGGGTGAACTCCCGTTCCGGGGATCCGCTCCAGGGCGACCAGTCCGTTTCCAGGCCCTCGAGCCGGGTGCGAAAGACGAGCTGTTTGCGGCCCCGCGGATCGCCGGCGTAGGCCGGGGCGGCGAATTCGAAGTGGAGGTTGTTGTGGGCGGCGGGCAGGACGAGCGGGCCGGCGGCGGGGACCGCTTCGGTCCACAGCAATTGCCCGTCGTGGAGCAGGAGCCGCCGGATGGCGGCCTGCAGCGGGGCGGCGGCGGCGGCCGGCTGCCACGCGAGGTCGTGGGAGAGCAGGCCGCCCGGGCCGCCGAACCACAGCGTGCGGGCGGCGGGGTCCGGCAGCAGGACGTTGGCCCGGATGCGGCGCAGATCGGGCGCCGGGACGATCTCCGCGCGCCACGCGCCGTCCGGGGCTGCGGAGAGCCGCACGATGCGGTAGTCGACGTTTCCGCTTTGGAGCCAGACGTGCCCGTCGGGGGAGGCCGCGACGCTGGCGGTGACGATGGCGCTGCGCACCGCGTCCGCATCGCCGGCGACCGGGGCCGGGACAAAGCGGTCCGCCTTGTCGTCGTAGCGCAACAGGTGCTCGCCGGCGACGGCGCCGAGGGCGCCGCCCAAAACGAAGAGGCGGATGTTGTACTGGTTGATCCCGGCGGGGAGACCTTGGGCGGGCCCGAGATTGGCGGCGGGAGCGGTCCGGTTGCGGACCCGACGCAAGTCGACGCGCCAAAGACCGGAGTGGTGGCTGGCGGCCCAGACGACACCGGCGGGATGCTCGAGCAGGACGGCGGTCGGCCCGCGGATCGATTCGGGTTTGAAGCGCGGCGTCCACGTCGGTCCGTTTTCGGCATCGAAGGCGATGCCGTCGGGCGTGCCGCGGGCGGCGTGGCCGGGCCAGCCCTGCAGCGCCACAAAGTGAAAAGCCGGGAGCGGCGACGGGAGCGCGCGGTCGTCGGGCCCGATCTCCTGGAGCGCCACGCCGGTGGCGAAAAGCCGGTCGCCGACCGGGACCAGCGAGCGCGGGGCGAAGGCCAGATTTTGGATCGGGTGGAGACGCCCGGCGGGATCGCGGCGCACGAGGCCCTCGCCGCCGCCGACAAAGAGATCGCCGCGATGCAGCGCGAGGGTCGAAGGCGAGCTGTCGATCCGCGGCGAGAGGCTGTGGCGGGCGGTGGGCGAATCGAGCTGCACCCGGGCGAGCCCGTTGCGGAGCGCGAGCCAGACCCCGCCCTCGCGGTCGACGCAGAGATCCTCGACGCGGTTCGACGGCAGGCCGGCGGCGCGGTCGACAAGCAGTTCGCGGTGGCCCGCGGGGTCCGCGACGACGAGACCGCTGCGGCTGGTGCCGAACGCGATGCGGCCGTCGGCCGTGAATTGCGCGCAGAGGGCGACATCGTTGCCCAGCGCGCGGGGACTATCCGCTGCCGGCGGCAGATCCGCGCGGTCGACCTGCCAACGGCGGAGGCCTTCGCGGTAAGCGAGGAACCGCTCTTCGCCGGAGGCGCGGGCCGCGAAGACCTGGAACTTGAGCGCCGGGACAGGAACGAGTTCGCCGTCCTGAATCCGGTAGACGCCGCCGCGCGACAACTTCAGGTGCAAACGGCCGTCGAGCCACCACAGGTTGAAGACCGGGTCGGCGTCGGGCATGGCCCAGACGCGCGCGCGGCCGTCGCCGGCGGGAAAGAAGATGAGCCGGTCGCCGGCTGCGAAGTAGACGCCGTCGGGGGCGCCCGCGGCGCGGCCGGCCGCGACGATCGGCGGTTCTCCGGACGGGAGCCGGTCGAGGGCGGAGACGGCCTGCCACTCGCCGCGCGCGTCGGGGGCGAGAAAACCGATGCCCTGTTCTAGTCCGTACCAGACGCGGCCGCGGGGATCGACCGCCAGCGAGATGGCGCCGGCGCGTTGCGGCAGGCCGATCAGGCGCCAGCGGATGCCGTCGAACTCGAGCACGCCGGCGTGGTTGGCGACGTAGATGTAGCCGGTGGCGGGATGCTGGAGGACGGCGCGGTTGACGCCGGCGCCGCCGTAGTCCTCCGCCTGCCACACCCGCAACGGCGGGGCGCCGGTGAGCCGCGGATTCGCCGGCTGGCCGGCCAACGGAATCCCCGCAAGCCAGAGCGCGACGCAGGTCGCGGCGAGGCGGAGGCGAGGAAACGATGGATACGGCATGAGGCGGAGACGGGTTCCGGAGCGGCCCGCAGTGGGACGACGCGGGACTGCCACAACGTTGGCGGTGCCGCCACGGTGCACGAGTCGCCGGTGACGAACGACGAGAAAATGTGACGGGCTACGCAGCCCCCGGGCCGGAGGCGGCGCCGGGAATCAGCGGCCGGCGGCCCAAACGACGCCGCGCGCGACCAAGGCGACGAAGATCGGATCCTGCCAGGTGGCGTTGCTGTGGCCGTAGGTTGTGCCGAAGACGCGCGTGCCGTGGTAGTTGTTGGTCCAGATCACGGGGTGGACGGAGCCGTCTTTCTCGCTCACCGAAGTGGCGAGGGCCTTGGCCGTGGGCCACAGTTTCTCGATGATGTAGAGTTCGTCCTTCGGCGTCGTCCACGCGGCGGGAAAACCGCGCAGCGCGGGGTGTTCCGGGGCGACGACTTTGACGGCGTAGTTGCTTTGGTGATCGTGGCGGCGGCTGGTGACGCCGAGGAACTCGCGCCAGTCGTCGATCTTGGCGGCGCGGTAGCTGTGCATCGCGCAATGGATCACGACGGCGGGTTTGCCGGCCTTGTGGGCGGCGGTGATCTTCCGGATGTAGACGGGATCGTCGGTGTCGGCGAAGCACTCGTTGTGGACGACGACGTCGTAGGGCTTGGCCCAGTCGGGATTGTCGTAGAGCGGGATCTGCGCGCGCGTGGTCTTGCCGCCCTCGTTGACGACGGTCCAGACGATGTCGGCGACGGGTTTGGCGCCGTCGAGCAGGGCGGTTTTCTGGAGATCGTAGTCGTGGCAGCAGCCGCCGGTGACGAGGAGGGCGCGGATGGGCGCGGCGGCAAAAGCCGGGAGCGAAGAGAGCAGGGCGAGGCCGAGGGCGAGGCGGAGGGGATTCATCGTGGGGTTCAGGCGAAGAGTTTGTGCAGCACGTGGCCGTGGACGTCGGTGAGGCGGAAGTCGCGGCCCTGGAAGCGGAACGTGAGCTTCGTGTGCTCGATGCCGAGGGCGTGGAGCAAAGTGGCGTGGATGTCGTGGACGTGGAACGGATCGGCGACGGCGTTGAAGCCGAGTTCGTCGGTCTCGCCGATGGTCACGCCGGCCTTGGTGCCGCCGCCGGCGAACCACATCGTGAAGGCGTCGATGTGGTGGTTGCGCCCGGTGGTGTCGCGGTTTTCGCCCATCGGAGTGCGGCCGAATTCGCCGCCCCAGACGACGAGCGTGTCCTTGAGCAGCCCGCGGTCCTTCAAATCCTGCACGAGGGCGGCCTGGCCCTGGTCGACCTCGCGGCAGACCTTTTCGAAATCGCCCTGGAGGTTTTCGCCGGGGCCGCCGTGGCTGTCCCAGTTGGTGTGATACAACTGCACGAAACGCACGCCGCGTTCGACGAGGCGGCGGGCGAGGAGGCAATTGCGGCCGAAGGACGGCGTGTTTTTCTCGATGCCGTAAAGGTTGAGCGTCGCCGCGGATTCCTTGCTCAGGTCGATGAGGTCGGGGGCGCTGGCCTGCATGCGGCAGGCCATCTCGTAGGCGGCGATGCGGGTGTGGATCTCGGCATCGCCGGTGGCGACGGCGCGCTTCAGATTGAGATCGCGGATGGCGTCGACGGTCTGCCGCTGGCGTTCCACCGTGATGCCGGCGGGGCTGGAAAGATTGAGGATCGGGTCGCCGCCGCCGCGGAGGGGCACGCCCTGGTAGGTGGTGGGCAGAAAGCCGGAGCCCCAGTTGACGGCGCCGCCGCGGGGGCCGCGGGGGCCGGATTGCAGGACGACGAAACCGGGCAGGTCCTGGCATTCGCTGCCGAGGCCGTAGTTGACCCAGGAGCCCATGCTCGGGCGGCCGAATTGGCCGGAGCCGGTGTTCATGAACAGCTTCGCCGGCGCGTGGTTGAAGAGCGTCGCCTGGCACGACTTCACGATCGAGATGTCGTCGACGATCTTGGCGGTGTGCGGGAAGAGATCCGAGACCCAGGCGCCGCTGCGGCCGTGCCGTTTGAATTCGCGGCGCGTGCCGAGGAGCTTCGTGCCGTGGCTCGAATCCATGAACGCGAAGCGCTTGCCGGCGATGAGCGAATCGGGGACGGCCTGGCCGTTGAGATCGATGAGCTTCGGCTTGTAGTCGAAGAGCTCGAGCTGGCTCGGGCCGCCGGCCATGAAGAGAAAGATGACGTTCTTCGCCTTGGGGGCGAATTGCGGCGGCTTGGGCGCGAGCGGATTGGCGAGCGGGGCGTCGGCGGCCGCGGCGGCGCGGAGCGGGGACTTGCCGAGCAGCGAGGCGAGCGCGATGCCGCCGAGGCCGAGTCCGCAGCGGCTGAAGAAATGGCGGCGCGTCTGGCGGCAGAGATCTTCGGGGGGATTGCCGGGGAGCATGGTCATTCGCGCGTGATGGTTTCGTCGAGGTTGAGGAGGACGCGGGCCACGATGAGCCAGGCGGCGTCCTGCCGGGCGGCTTCGTCGCCGGCGGCGGCGGCGTGCTGTTGGCGGTAGAGGTCGGCGAGGCGGGCACGCTCGGCCGGCTCGGGGGCGCGGGCGAGGCAGAGGCGGAACCCGTGGTCGAGCTGGGCCTCGAGGCCGGCCGGCACCTCGGCGCGGACGCGTTTGGCCAGGGCGCCCGCGAACTCGAAGAACTGCGCGTCGTTCAGGAGCGTGAGGGCCTGGAGCGGGGTGTTGGAGCGAAGGCGGCGGGTGCAGGCGCTGAAGCCGTCGGGGCCGTCGAAGACGGCGAGGGCGGGGTGGGGCGTCGCGCGCCAGAGATGCGTGTACAGGCCGCGCCGATACCGGTCGTCGCCGGTGCTGGGGCGCCAGTCGCGTTTCACCTGGCCGAGATTCATGACGCCGTCGGGCTGCGGCGGATACACGGGCGGGCCGCCGAGCTTGGGCACCAGCAGGCCGCTGGCGGCGAGGGCGACGTCGCGGACGATCTCGGCGTCGAGACGGAGGCGGGCCTGGCGGGAAAGGTATTTGTTGATCGGATCCTTGAGCTCGAGTTCGGGCCGCGCGCGGGACGATTGCCGGTAGGTGGCCGAAGTGACGATGAGACGGTGCATCGCCTTCTGGCTCCAGCCGCGGGCGACGAACTCGGTCGCGAGCCAGTCGAGCAACTCCGGGTGCGTGGGTGCCTCGCCCTGGGTGCCGAAATCGTTTTCGGTTTCGACGAGGCCGCGGCCGAAGTACTGCTGCCAGATCCGGTTGATCGCCACGCGCGCGGTGAGCGGGTGGGCGGGGTCCATCGTCCAGCGGGCGAGGTCGAGGCGGTTGGGTTTTTCTGCGCGCAGGGGCGGCAGGACGGCGGGGGTGCCCGGGGCAACGGTTTCGCCGCGGCGGGTGAAGTCGCCTTTGATAAAGAGGAAACTTTCGCGCGGGGCGGGCAGCTCGGACATCACGAGGGTGGAAACGGGCTTGGCCTCGTTGCGCTCGAGGCGCGTGAGCTGGGCGTTGCGGTTTTTGAAGTCGGCGGTGGCGCCGGGGAAGGCGGCGTAGAGGGCGCGCTTGTGGCGGAGGGACAGTTGCTCCCAGGGTTCGCCGAGGGCCTCGCGGGCGGTGGCGCCGAGTTTGTTTTTCTCGTGCTGGTGGAGGCCGGCGGCCCAGGCGGTGACGGCGGCGCCGTGGGTATTGAGGAAGCGCTCGAGTTCGGCGCGCGTTTCCTCGATTTCGCGTTGGCGGGCGTCGGGCGGGGGCAATTCGCCGCGAAAATCCAAGGTGCCGCCGGGGTTCGATTTGCCGTGGCCGTCGTCGACGGTGTTGTTGAAGAACGCGTAGAGCCGGTAGTATTCCTTCTGGGTGATCGGGTCGAACTTGTGGTCGTGGCATTGCGCGCACGAGACGGTGAGGCCGAGGAAGGCGGTGCCGTAGGTGTTGACGCGGTCGAGGACGCTCTCGATGCGGAATTGCTCCGGATCGATGCCGCCCTCCTGGTTGATCTGGGTGTTGCGGTTGAAGCCGGTGGCGACGCGCTGGTCGACGGTGGGCGCGGGCAGGAGGTCGCCGGCGAGTTGCTCGATCACGAATTGGTCGAAGGGCAGATCGCGGTTGAGCGCGGCGACGACCCAGTCGCGGTATTTCCAGATCTGGCGCGGGGCATCGATGCTGTAGCCGTTGGAATCGCCGTAGCGCGCGAGGTCGAGCCAAGGACGGGCCCAGCGTTCGCCGTAGTGCGGCGAAGCGAGCAGGCGGTCGACGGCGCGTTCGTAGCCGCCGGGGGAACGGTCGGCGAGAAAGGCGGCCGTTTCGGACGGCGTCGGCGGCAGACCCGTGAGGTCGAGGCTGGCGCGGCGGAGGAGGGTGATCGGATCGGCCTCCGGGGCGGGGGCGACGCCGTCCTGCGCGAGGCGCGCGACGATGAAGCGGTCGATGGGATTGCGGATCGCGGATTGCGAATTGCTGATTTCCGGAGGGGTGGGGCGTTGCGGCGGGACGAAGGCCCAATGGACGAAGACGCCGGGCTCTTCCTTTTCCGGGGCAGGGGCGCCGGCGAGGACCCAGGCGCGGAGCTTGGCGATTTCATCGGCGCCGAGGGGCGGCCGCTTGTAGGGCATCTGCGGAATGTCCTCGTGCGGGCCGGCGATGATCTTGAGCAGGAGGCTTTGGTCGCGGGCGCCGGCCTTGACGAGGGGGCCGCTGTCGCCGCCGACCAAAATGGCTTCGGCGGTATCCATGCGCAGGCCGGCTTCCTGTTTCGCGGCGCCGTGGCAGCGGACGCAGTGCTGGGTGACGATGGGTTTGACGTCGCGGGTGTAGTCGACCGGCGCGGCGGTCGCGGCGGAAACGGCGGGACCAACCAAGAGAGAGACCAGTGCGGCGAGGGGGACCGGCAAAATCCTGCGGGGCATCGTCGCGACCAAAACAGGAGCCCCGGCAAAACGGCAGGAAAAAATCGCGGTTTGCCCGCACTCGCCGCGATTCGCTTCCGGTGAACGGCGACACGGACCAGATCGGGCGGGGCAGCGTGGTCGGCCGGCGGACCAAGGCCGGTGCCGCGGCGGTTTTCCTGCCTGCATCGCGGTCCGGTCTAAAGTTTTGCGCGAGTGGCGCGATAATCGGCGTGGAAGCCATGTATTTGCGTCCACCATACCGACTTTCCCTCCTTCGCGCCGATGCCTCCGCAAAGCGTGCCGGGACGGGTCCGCGTGCCGGTTGGCGCGGCGGCGGTGCGCCGGCGGCTTCCGCAACGCCCGATTGCGACTGAGGCGCACCAAGTTTCCCACCCACCGTCCCCGTAGTTCCCATGCGTTCCCCGAATATCAAGCGCAGTCTCCAGACCCAGATTCTCATCGCCATTGTCGCGGCGGGAGCGATTCCCGCCCTGCTGGTGGGATATGCCGCCTATCGCAGCAGCTCGTACCTTTCCGAAGCGCTGAACGAAAAGCTGCACGCCACCGTGGTGGATCTGAACGACAAGATCGAACGCAACTTCTTCGAGCGCTACGGCGACGTCCAAGCCTTCGGCCTGAACGAGGTCGTGCACGACCGCGCCTCCTGGTACCAGATCGGCAGTTCCAAAAACCGCATCGCGGCCGCCGCCAACGCCTACGGGCAGCTCTACGGCATCTATCCGCTGATGCTGCTCGTCGATCTCGACGGCAAGGTGATCGCGGTGAACGACCGCGACGCCGCCGGCAAGCCCGTTGAGACCGCGTGGCTCTACGAAAAGAATTTCCGCTCCGCGCCCTGGTTCCAGCCGACGCTCGCCGGCAAGTTCCTCAAATCCGACGTGCTCGACGGCACCTACGTGACCGACGCGCATCTCGATCCCGATGTGAAACGCATCACCGGTGCGCACGGCATGGTCGTCGGCTTTTCGGCGCCCGTGAAGGACCGCGACGGCAAGACGGTCGCGCTGTGGTACAACGCCGCGGATTTCCGCGTCATCGAAACGATCCTGCGCGAAACGTATGAATCGCTCGCGCACGACGATCTGGGCGACGCCGAAATCACGGTCGTCAACCGGGACGGGTTGGTGATCGCCGACTTCGATCCGACCGTGCTGGGCGCCAAGGCCATGAACTTCGACCCGCAGGTCGTGCTCAGCCGGAACCTCGTCACGGCCGGCAACGCGATGGCCGTTGAGGCGCTCGCGGGCAAGCAGGGCGTGAAGGCCGACTTCAATCCGATCAAGAATCTGAAACAATTCGGCGGCTACGTCGGCAGCAAGGGCGCGCTCGGCTACCCGGGACTGGGGTGGGGCGTCATGATCCGGGTGAGCGAGGAGACCGCCAACGGCGAACTGCGCGGCCAGCTCCGCATGCTGGTCGCGATTCTCGTCGCCAGCCTTGGGATGCTGGCGCTCGGCGCCTGGTGGCTGGCGCGCTCGTTGGCCCTTCCTTTGGTACGCAGCCTCGACGAGGTGCGGGCGACCGGCGGTTCCGTTGCCGCGATCGCCGCCCAGACCACCGCTTCCAGCGTCACCCTGGCCGACAGCGCATCGGAACAGGCCGCGTCGCTCGAAGAAACTTCGGCCTCCATCGAGGAACTCAGCAGCATGACGCGGCTGAACGCGGAGAGCGCGCAGAAGGCCCGCCAGGCGGCCCTCGAAACGCGGCAGTGCGCCGACGCGGGTGCCGAGCAGATGAAATCCATGCAGTCCGCGATGGATGTGATCGCGGCCGCGAGCCAGGACATCACCAAGATCCTCAAGACGATCGACGAGATCGCGTTCCAGACCAACATTCTCGCGCTGAACGCCGCCGTGGAAGCGGCCCGCGCCGGCGAGGCCGGCGCCGGCTTCGCGGTCGTGGCCGAGGAAGTCCGTGCCCTCGCGCAACGCAGCGCGGCGGCGGCCCGCGAGACGGCGGAGAAGATCGAGGGCTCGACCTCGCGCAGCGAGGAAGGCGCGCGGCTGAGCACGCAGGTCGCCGGCAGTTTCCAGCAGATTCAGGACAAGGTCCGCGACCTCGAGCGGCTCATCACCGAGATCGCCAACGCGAGCCGCGAACAGAGCGAGGGCATCGCGCAGGTGAATCTGGCCGTCACGCAGATGGACCAGGTGACGCAGGCCAACGCGGCCACCGCGGAAGAAGGGGCCGCCAGCGCGGAAGAACTGCAGGCTTCGGCGATCGAGCTGGCCGAGCAGGTGGCGAAGGCGATGCAGCACATCGGCGGCCGCCGGGCCAACGATGCGCAGGGCCAGGGCGGCAAGCCGCTGCCGGGCGGCAAACGCCGGCAGGACCCTCCGGCCGGCGAGAAGCCGGCTCCGGCCCGCGCCCCCAAGGGCAAAGCGGGCATCGTGAAACATTCCGCGGCGACCATCCATGACGCCTCCGCGCCGACTGCTGCTCATCGATGACGAACGGCTGCAGCACCGGCTCGTGGGCCAGATGCTGCGCCAGTTTCGCGGGGCGCATTTCGAGCTCGAAGTCGCGTCGAATTGCCGGGAAGGGCTCGAACAGCTGCGGACCGGCCGCCATGCCGCGGCGTTGCTCGACTACCGCCTGACCGACGGCGACGGACTCTCGCTCCTCGCCGAGGCCCGCGCGTCCGGCTGCCGGACCCCGGTCATTTTCCTCACCGCCAACACCGGCGACGATCTCGACATGGCGGCGCTCGAGGCCGGGGCCGTCGATTATCTCGAGAAGGCCGCGCTGTCGCCCAAGGTGCTGGAACGTGCCCTGCGTTACGCGTTGCGCCTTTCGGAGACGCTGGAGCAATTGCGCCAGCTCGCGACCCGCGACCAACTCACCGGTCTGTTGAATCGCCGCGAATTCGACCGCATCCTCGGCGACGAACTCAACCGCAGCCGCCGTTTCGGCCGGTCGTTGGCGCTCGCCCTGATCGACATCGACCATTTCAAAAAAGTGAACGACACGCACGGCCACCCCGCGGGCGACGCCGTGCTGCAACACGTGGCCGGCATCGTCGCGGCGCAGGCGCGCAACGTCGACTTCGTCGCCCGCTACGGCGGCGAGGAGATGGCCGTGATCATGATCGAATCCACGGCAGGCGCGGCGCGCGTCGCGATGCAGCGGACGGCCGCCTACCTCGCGCTCACGCCCTGCCGGATCGGCGAGCTGGTCCTGCCCGTCACGTTCAGTGCCGGCGTGGCTTCGGTGCCCGACGACGGCGATTCGTCCGCCGGGCTGATCGCGGCGGCGGACCAGGCGCTCTATGCGGCGAAGCGGACCGGGCGGAATCGCGTGTGC
The DNA here is from genome assembly GCA_027482185.1 of Opitutaceae bacterium. GTDB lineage: Bacteria > Verrucomicrobiota > Verrucomicrobiia > Opitutales > Opitutaceae > ER46. Next base: position 918,807 of record JAIXWF010000013.1, read on the forward strand.
TCGGCCCAGGAGGCGCAGTTGGCGCAGGCGGTCGCGGTCTGAGGCCGGGCGGAGTTGAACGTCGAAAGCGGAACGGTGAAAGGCTCGGCGGACCGGGCCGGCGGGGCGAACTCTCCCCGCTCAACTCACCTCGCTTGGCTCGGCTTGGCGCCGCCGGGCGGCCGGCCGCAGGTCACATCCCGGGAAAGCCGCCCTTGCCGCGCATGGCTTCGAGCTGGCGCATCATCTTCTTTCCGCCGCCGCCCTTCATCATCTTCATCATCTGCTGCATCTGCTGGAACTGTTTCAGCAGCTGGTTGACCTCGACGATCTTCACGCCGGAACCGTCGGCGATGCGCTTGCGGCGGCTGCCGTTGAGGATCTCGGGTTTGCGGCGTTCCTGTTTGGTCATCGACTTGATGATGGCTTCGGTGCGGGCCATCTGCTGGTCGGCGCCGTCGGGCAGCTGCATGCCGCTCATGCCGGGAATCATGCCCATGATGCTCTGCATCGAGCCCATTTTCTTCACCTGCTGCATTTGCGCGAGGAAGTCCTCGAGATCGAATTCGGCCTTCTTGAGCTTCTCGGCCATCCGCTCCGCTTCCTTCTGGTCGATGTTTTCCTGCGCCTTTTCGACGAGGGAAACGACGTCGCCCATGCCGAGGATGCGCGAGGCGAGACGGTCGGGATGGAACGGTTCGAAGTCCGCGGTCTTTTCGCCGGTGCCGACGAACTTGATGGGCACGCCGGTGACGGACTTGATCGAGAGCGCCGCGCCGCCGCGCGTGTCGCCGTCGAGTTTGGTGAGGATCAGGCCCGTGAGCTGGAGGGCGTCGTGGAAGGTCTTGGCGACGTTGACCGCTTCCTGGCCGAGGGCGCCGTCGGCGACGAGCAGGACTTCGTCGGGCTGGATGCGAGCGCGCAGCTGTTTCACCTCCTCGATCAGGCCGGCGTCGATCTGGAGGCGGCCGGCGGTGTCGAAGATGATCGCGTCGGCCGTGGCGGCCGTGGCGGCGGCCAGACCGGCGGCGCCGAGGGCGGGGACGTCTTTGGTGGCGCGGTCGGAATAGAAGCCGAGCTCTTCCTGTTTCGCGAGGATCTCGAGCTGGTCGATGGCCGCGGGGCGGTAGATGTCGGCGCCGACGACGAAGGGCCGGTAGCCCTTTTTCTTGAGCAGCTTGCCGAGCTTGGCGCTGGAGGTCGTCTTGCCGGAGCCGTGGAGGCCGACCATCAAAATCTTGAGCGGGCGGGCGCCGGAGAGCTGCGTGGTGCCCTCGCCGAGCAGACGGACGAGTTCGTCATGGATGATTTTGACGACCTGCTGGCCGGGGGCGATGCCCTTGAGGACATCCTGGCCGACGCATTGCTGCTGGACCCGCTCGACGAATTCCCGCGCGACCTTGAAGTGGACATCGGCCGCGAGCAGGGCGGTGCGGACCTCCTTGAGGGCCTCCGCCATGTTGTCTTCGGTGAGCCGGCCGACGCCGCGGAGGTTGCGGAGCGCGCCGCCGATTTTTTCGGTGAGGGATTCGAACATGCGAACCGCACCGTTGGCCGAAATCGCGGCCGGAAGCAACTGCGGGAAACGGAACCGGCCGGGCGGGCCGGAAACGGGTCAGGCGGAGGGCGCGGCGGCCGGTTCCGCCGGGGCCCGAGCGGCTGCGACCGGCGCGGGTTCCGCGGGCGGCACGGCGGCGGGTGCGGGCGGCGGCGTGGGCTTGGGCCCGAGGCCGAGCTGCGTGAGCTTGGCGAAGACGGTCGCCTCCGTGCAGGGCTTCACGAGGTAGTGCCGCACGCCGAGGCCGACGGCCCGGACCACGGTGGCGCGGTCGTGGGCCGCGGTGCAGAGGACGACGTCGATTTCCCGCGTGAGCGGGTTGCCGCGCAGGCGTTCGAGCACGGTGAAGCCGTCGACTTTCGGCAGCGACAGGTCGAGCAGCACGACATCGAAGGTGCGGTGCGGGTCGTCGAGGAAGTTCCACGCGGCTTCGCCGTCTTCCGCGACCGTGGTGCGGATGTCGGGATGGGCGGCGAGGATCTTGGCCAGCACGGTGCGCGCGACGGGATCGTCTTCAACGAGGAGAATCTTCATGTCGGGACGCGTGGTGCCGGGACTGTATCGGCCTATTGCGACACAACTGAAACGGCCGGGCCAAATTCGTCCTCGTCAAAGCCGGAGCAATGCCGGATAACCGCCGCGACTATGAACCCTGTTCTCAAGCTCTTGATCGACGGCGGCAGCCTCACGACCGGCCAGATGGCCCAGGTCGCGGGGCTGTCCGAAGCGGAAGTCAATCAGCACCTGGAACAGTTGAAGAAGGACAAAATCTTTCTCGGCTGGCGTCCGGTGCTCGATCTTTCCCGCGAGGCCGCCGCCGCCGCCGCCGTGCGCGCGGTCATCGAGGTCAAGGTGACGCCCGAGCGGGGCGGCGGGTTCAACCGTTTCGCCGAGCGGATCGCGCGGTTCGACGAGGTCGAGTCCTGCTACCTGATGTCCGGCGGCTACGACCTGCTGGTCTTCGTCCGCGGCGGTTCGCTGCAGAAGGTCGCCTCCTTTGTCTCGGAGAAGCTTTCCACCATCGAGGGGGTGCTCTCGACCTCCACGCACTTCATGCTCCGCTGCTACAAGGAGCAGGGCTTCGTGCTCGACAGCAGCGAGTCGTCCGCGTCGCGGCTGACCGTCGCGCCGTAAACGGAAAGGACCACTCCGATGAGCACCGATCCGAAACGATGGGTGGCGGGGCATATTGCCACGCTGCCGAAGAGCGGCATCCGCGATTTCTTCGAACTCGTGGCGAAGATGAAGGGCCAGGACGTGATTTCCCTCGGCGTCGGCGAGCCCGACTTCGTCACGCCGTGGCACGTGCGCGAGGCGGCGATCTTCGCCCTCGAGCGCGGCAAGACCTACTACACCTCGAACCTCGGTCTGCTGGAGCTGCGCAAGGAGATTTCGACCTACGTCGAGCACCACTTCGGCGTCAGCTACCGGCCCGACGACCAGGTGATCGTGACTGTGGGCGTCAGCGAGGCGCTCGACCTCGCGTTCCGTGCGTTCTGCAACCCGGGCGACAAGGTGATGTTCCACCAGCCCTGCTACGTCAGCTACCACCCCAGCATCACGCTGGTGCACGGCGAGGGCATCGCGGTGCCGACGTACGCGAAGGACAATTTCGCGCTGACGGCCGAGGCCCTGCGCGCCGCCTGGCAGCCGGGCGCGAAGATCCTGATGCTCAACCTGCCGTGCAATCCGACCGGCGGCACGTGCTCGCGCGAGCAACTCGAGAAGATCGCGGACTTCTGCCGCGAGAAGGACCTGTTGGTGCTCAGCGACGAGATCTACTCGGAGCTCACCTTCGAGGGCACGCACACCAGCATCGCGAGTTTCCCCGGCATGGCGGAGCGCACGATCTTCCTCCACGGATTCTCGAAAGCGTTCGCGATGACCGGCTGGCGCATCGGCTACGCCTGCGGGCCGGCCGTCCTGATCGACGCCATGATGAAGGTGCACCAGTACGCCATGATGTGCGCCTCGATCATCGCCCAGGAAGGCGCGCTCGAGGCGCTGAAGAACGGCTGGGACAACGTGCTCAAAATGCGCGAGCAGTACCACCGCCGCCGCGACCTGATCGTCCGCCGTTTCAACGAAATCGGCATGAAGTGCCACCTGCCGCGCGGCAGTTTCTACGCGTTTCCGGACGTCACGCCGCTCGGCTTCACCGAAAAGGATTTCGCCGTCGGCCTGCTGCAGCAGCAGAAGGTCGCGGTCGTCCCGGGCACCGCCTTCGGCGTCAACGGCACGGGCCACGTCCGCGCCTGCTTCGCCACGGGCTACGACCAGATCATCGAGGCCTGCGACCGCGTCGAACGCTTCGTCGCCCAGCCGCGCGCCAAGGCGGGTTGAGGAACGGCGCGGATCGCGGGCCTCGCCCGGCTTCGACTTCCGCCGTTCCTTCCGTTTCAAATCCCTCCCATGTCCCGCATCGTCGCCATCGTCGGTCGTCCCAATGTCGGCAAAAGCCGGCTCTTCAACCGGCTGGCGCGGAAACGCATCTCCATCGTCCACGACCAGCCGGGCATCACGCGCGACGTGATCTCGGCCGAGATCGCCGAGGGCGCGTACACGCTGCTCGACACGGGCGGGCTCGGCTACAAGGGCGAAGACACACCGTCCGCGCTGACCAAGGCCTCCGAGCAGCAGGTCGATTTCGCGATCGCGGCGGCCTCGCTCATTCTCTTCGTGGTCGACGGCCTCAGCGGTCTCAGCGGCCTCGACGAAAAGATCGCCACGATGTTGCGCAAGAGCCGCAAGCCCGTGCGCCTGATCGTCAACAAGGCCGACTTCGGCGACGAGAAGATCGCCCTCGACGAAGCCTACCGCCTCGGGCTCGGCGAACCGCTCCGCGTCTCCGCCGAGCACGGCCGCGGCGAGACCGAACTCCGCGCCGCGATCCTCGAGGCCCTCGGGCCCGTTCCCGCGGAAGCGGCCGATGCCGCGCCCAAAACCGCCGAAGATCCGCTCTGCATCTGTTTCATCGGCCGGCCCAACGTCGGCAAATCGTCCCTCAGCAACCGCCTGCTGCGGAGCGACCGCCTGATCGTCAGCGACGTGCCCGGCACGACCCGCGACGCGATCGAACTGCCCTTCGATTTCGTCGGCCGCGACGGCAAGGTCTATCCGTTCAAGCTCATCGACACGGCCGGCATCAAGGCCGCGACGAAACTGGCGTCGCCCGTCGAGTATTTTTCCCGGCTGCGTTCGCTCGACGCGATCAAGAACACGGATGTCGTTTTCCTCGTGCTCGACGCGCTCGAGGGCGTGACGCAGCAGGACAAGGCCATCGCCGGCGAGGCGATCAAGGAAGGCAAACCGATCGTCATCGTGGTCAACAAGTGGGACCTCGTGCAGAAGGCCTTCAAGGAACGCGGCGGCTTCGAGCCCTACAAGAGCGAGCGCGACTACCGGGAAAAGTACGAGAAGGCGCTCTTCGACCGGCTGTTCTTCACGCCCGGTTCGCCGCTGATCTTCGTGTCCGCGATGAGCGGATACGAAGTCGACCGCATGCTGAACGCGGCGGTGAAGCTGAACCGCACCTTGGACAAGAAGCTCCCGACGGCGAAGCTGAACCAGATGCTGGGCTTCCTGGCCGAGCGCAATCCGCCCCCGGCCATCGGCGGCAAACGCTTCCGCACGTACTACGCGACGCAGACCGGCAACCGGCCCTTCCGCATCAAGATTTTCTGCAACCGCGAGGAGAAGCTCACCGAGCAGTACCGCCGTTACCTCGAGGCGGGCTTGGTCGAGGAGTTCGATCTCAAGGGGTGCCCGATCTATTTCGACCTCGTCGGCAAGATCAAGGACGACGTCCGCGGCAGCCGCGGCGGCGGCAATGCGTCCGCGGAGTTCCGCGCCAACCAGCCGAAGTGGAAGGTCGAGGAAACGTCCGGCGGCAGCGAGCTGGCCGAGGACTGATCCCGGAAGGGCCGGGCAGGCCGGTTCGGGCGGGGTGGATTGCCCGGGTGGACGCGGCTCAATTTTCCGCGCCGGGTGACGATAGCAAAGCACGGGTTTCGCGTGCCGGCTGCGGGCTTGCGCGGACCCGCCTGCTTTGCGCTCACTGCCAAAAATCCGGACCCTGCTGGTGTTCGGCTCCGTCTGCCTTTGCTGCGGGTGGGGCGGCGCCGTCGCGTCCGGCGGCGGACGCCCGCCGACGCTGCGGATGGCGGTCGGCGCGGGCTTGGCCGTCGTCGCCGCAGTCGCTTTGCGCTGGGCGTTGCGCCGGGACGACCTGCCGGCCGACGCGCGCCGCGAACTGGCGGTGAAGGACGCGCTCCTGGCGCAGGAATCCCACGGGATCATTGTCACCGGCGCCGCCGGCGTGATCGAAATGTTCAGTCCGGGCGCCGGCAAATTGCTGGGCTATCGGGCCGACGAGGTCGTGGGGCGCCTGCGGCTCGACCAACTGCACCTTGACGAGGAATTGAGGCTCCGCGCAGCCGCTCTCGCCCAGGAAACGGGTCGGCCGGCTCCGGTCGGGTTTGCCGTGCTCGCGGCGGACGCGTCGGCCGCGGGGGCGGCCGGGGCGCGGGCCTGGACCTTCCGCCGCCGCGACGGCGGCACCGTGCCGGTGCGGGTTGCCCTGTCGCGCGTGCACGGGGCGGACGGGACGGCCGGCGGTTATCTCGCGCTCGTCGGCGATGCGACCGCGGAACGTCAGGCCGAGGAGCGCCGGCAGGAATTCGACGTGCGGCTGCGGAAGATCGCGAGTCAGGTGCCCGGCATGGTGTTCCAGTTCAAGCGCCGGCCCGACGGCACGGCCTGTTTTCCTTTCGCCAGCGAAGGCATCCGGGAAATCTACGGGCTCGCGCCCGCGGCCGTGCGGGAGAACTCCGGCGTCGTCTGGGAACGGCTGCACCCGGACGATCGCGAGCGGGTCAGGATCGCGATCGACGAGTCGGCGCGCACGCTCGGTCGCTGGCAGTGCGAATACCGCACGCGCGACGGGGCAGGGGCGGTGCGTTGGCTCTGGGGCACGGCCTTGCCGGAACGGGAAAGCGACGGCGCGACGGTGTGGCACGGCTTCATCACCGACATCACGGCGCGGAAGGCGGCCGAACGCCTGCACGAGGAGAGCCGGGTCACGTTCCAGGGCGTGTTCGCGACGGTGGACCTCGGGATGTTCGTGGTCGAAGTCGGCGAAGACCGGGAGTTCCGCTTCGTGGAAATCAATCCCGCGTACGAGCGGCTCACGGGCCTCGCGGCGGCGGAGGTGCGCGGACGGACGCCCCGCGAGATGGTCCCGGCCATCCCGTTGGAGATGGCGGAATGCCTGGGCGCGAACTTCCGTCGCGGCGCGGAATCGCCGGACGCGCTCGAGTACGAGGAACCGTTTTTCATCGGCGGCCGTTTGCTGTGGTGGCATACGAAATTGGCCCCGGTGCGCGATGCGGCCGGCCGCACGGTGCGGTTGGTGGGCCGTTCCCAGGACATCACGGAGCGCAAGCTCATCGAATTGCGTTTCCAGTCGCTGACGGAGCGGCTGCAGCTGGCGACGGAAGCCGCGCAGCTCGGGATCTGGGACTACGACCTCGTGAAGAACCGGATCGTCTGGGACGCGCGGATGCAGGCGCTCTACGGGTGCGGCCCGGCCGAGTTCGACGGCACGATGCGGCAGTGGCTCGAGCGGATCCATCCCGCCGACCTCGAGCGCGTGGTGCGGGAGCAGCGCGCCGCGATCGAGGGCGGAAAACCCTACAACACGACCTTCCGCATCCGGCGCAGCGACGGCGAGGAGCGCGAAGTCCGCGCCTGCGCCTACGCGCAACGCAATGCCGCGGGGCGCGCGGTGCGCCTGGTCGGGGTGAACTGGGACGTCACCGCGGAGCGCCGGGCGAGCGCCGAGATCGAGCGGGCGCGCGACGAGGCCGAGAAACTGAACCGCCAGCTCGGCGAGGCCCTCGACCGCGCCAATTCGCTCGCGCGCGAGGCGGCGGCCGCGACGGTCGCGAAGACGGAATTCCTGGCGAACATGAGCCACGAGATCCGCACCCCGCTCAACGCCGTGATCGGCATGAGCGGACTGCTGCTCGACACCGGGCTCAACCGCGACCAGCGCGAGCTCGCGGAGACCATCCGCACCAGCGGCGACGGCCTGCTCGGGCTGATCAACGACATCCTCGACTATTCGAAGATCGAGTCCGGCCGCCTCGAGCTCGAGGACCGGGCGTTCGACTTGCGGACCTGCATCGAGAACTCGCTGGACGTGCTGGCCGCCCGGGCCGCGGAGAAGGGCCTCGATCTGATCTGCGCCTACGATCCGGCCCTGCCGGAACGGATTTCCGGGGACGAAACGCGCCTCCGGCAGATCGTCCTCAACCTCCTGAGCAACGCGCTCAAGTTCACCGCCCGCGGCGAGGTTTTCGTGTCGGTCGCGCCGGCCGCACGGAGCGGGCCGCGGCTGCGGCTCCGGGTTGCGGTGCACGATTCGGGCATCGGCATTCCGCCGGACCGGATCGACCGGCTGTTCAAGACCTTCAGCCAGGTGGATGCCACGACGACGCGGCAGTTCGGCGGCACGGGCCTCGGGCTTGCGATCTGCAAGCGGCTCGCCGAGCTCATGGGCGGGCGGATCTGGGTGGAGAGCACGCCCGGGAAGGGCAGCAGTTTCCATTTTGAAATCGAGGCCGGCGAGGCGCCCGAGGAAGGCCCGGCCAAGCCGTTCGCCGCGGGGCGCGTGGCGGCGCTGGCGGGAAGGCGCCTGTTGGTCGTCGACGACAACGCGACCGCAAGCCGGGTGCTTTGCCAGCAGGGCGTCGCGTGGGGCCTCGTGCCCCGGGCCGCGGGTTCCGCGGCCGCCGCAACGACCATTCTCGAACAGGATCCGGTGATCGACACCGTGTTCGTCGACCGCGATCTGCCCGAGAAACCCGGGGCGGTGTTCGCCGCGGAACTCCGCACCCGTTACCCCGGCCGCAAGCTCGCGGTCATTTTGCTCGCGCCGCCCGCCTCCGCCGGCAATGCGCCCCAGCCCGGCGTCTTCGGGGTGCTGAGCAAGCCGGTCAAGGCCGGCGCCTTGTTCGCGCTGTTGACCGAGCGCTACGGCGCCGAGGTCCCGGCGGCGCCGGCTCCCGTCGCGGCCGCCGCGCTGCCCGGCAGCGACCATCCGCTTTCGATTCTCCTGGCCGAGGACAACCCGGTGAACCAGCGCGTGGCCGCGTTGATGCTGCGGCGTCTCGGCTACTCCGCCGACGTCGCCGCGAACGGCCGCGAGGCGGTCGAAGCGGTGGCCAGCAAAGCCTACGATCTTGTGCTGATGGACCTGCAGATGCCGGAGATGGACGGGTTGCAGGCCACGCGCACGATCCGCGCACGGTGCGCCGGCGGCGAACGGCCGCGGATCGTCGCCATGACGGCGAACGCTTCGCTGGACGACCGGGAGCGCTGTCTCGAGGCGGGCATGGACGACTTCATGACGAAGCCCGTGCGCGGCGCGGACCTGCAGAAGGTGCTCGCGGAAACGCCCGCCCGCACCGCGGCGCTGTCCCGTTGAGACGCGTCAGCGCCACGGCGGCCCGCTCACGTCGAGATCGGGCCGCGTGTTCCAGCGCGGCTTCCAGCCCGGGCGTTCGATGCGGATGCGGAAGATCACCGTGTTGTCGAGGGCGAGATCGTCGGACCAAATGAATTTCGCGCCGGCGAAATCGCTTTCGAAGTAGGGCGCCTTGGGCTGCACGGCCTCGACGGTGTACTCGCGGGCCGGCGTCCACTCGCGGTCGTCGAACTCGGGCGAGAACCAATTCTCCGGCAACGGCTGCGTCGCCACCCGCGGGTTGGCCGTGTCGCCGCCGAGCGGTCCGGTGAAGAACGCCTTCGCCTTCCATTTCGCATCGGTGACGACGAGGTCGCCCAACTTGAGCACAAAGCCGCCGTCGCCGATGCGGTTGCCGTACTCGAGGCCGGTGCGGGGATCGGCGTTGTCCTTCGCCAAGACGGCGATCGTCAGGGGAAATTCGGGGAGCACGTCGACGGACACGACGTTGTGGGGCGTGAACGGAATCGGATCCACGACGGCGAGGCGGCCGTTGATGTAGAGGGCGAACCAGTTGTCCGCGTAGACGTTCAATCGCACGGTGTCCGCCAGCGTCGGCTTGACGAGACCGGCGTCGTCGCGCGGGCGGCGGCTCTTGCCGGGCGGGGGATTCTGGGCCGGCAGCCAGGACGCGAGGCCCGCGCACAGGGCGCAGACGCTGCCGCGGAGCAATATGGTCCGAAGGGCGTTCATGGGCGGAGGAAAGGAGCGACGGTGTAGCGGTGCGTGACGCTGCCGGTGCGGCGGGAAGCGTTTTCGGCGGCGTCGGGATAGGCGCGCACGTACTCGACGGTCGCGGCCGCGGGGGCGACGGTGACGCGAAGGATCCCCGAGGCGCCCTGAATTTCGCCGGACTTGTAGCCGTATTCCGCGGCGCTGCGGATATTGTCGAAGCGGGAATGGCCGGGCTGCGGCACCAGTTGGTAGACGACGCCGTCGCGTTGCTGGTACGCGTAGAGGTGGTCGTGGCCGTGGAACACCACGGTGCCGGGATGCCGCGCGAGCAACGCGTGGATCGGCGCAGCCCAGCCCGGCCGACGCGAGGCGAAGGTCTCGCGTCCGTCGAGCTCCCGGCCGCCCCACTCGAAGTAATGCGAGGCCTCCGCGCCGCCGCGCCCCTCGGGCGTCTCGCCGCCGGCGAGATGGTGCAGGAAGACAAAGCGGAAGCGGGCGCGGCTTTCCGCGAGGATGCGGCGCAGCCATTCGTACTGGGCGGATCCGAGGGTGCGGTCCCAATTGTCGCCGCCGCGGCTGCGGGCCGAGTACCAGTAGGGATCGAGCACGACGAAAAGGGCGTCGCCCCAGGTCCACGCGTAGTAGTTCTCGAGCGGACCGGCGATCGGGTGGACCTCGCGGTTGCCCTCGTAGAATCCGTCGGGCTGCGGGTTGGGAAAATAGGCGCGGCGCCGGGCGTTGGCCCAGACCGCCATCGAGCCCGGGCCGGAACCGCCGCGCGCGGGCTGCTCGCCGTCGTGGTTGCCCAGCACCAAAAACAACGGGACGCCGTGGCCGATGAGGCCGAAGTAGTAGCGCTGCGCGAGGTAGTGCGCCTGCGCGTCATGGAAATCCAGATACTTGTCCGTCATGAACGTGTCGCCGAGGTCGACGTGGAAGTCCGGGCGGGCGGCCGCCGCGAGCGCGAGCGCCTTGCGGTAGACCGCGGGATCCGTGCCGAAATCGAGGTGGGGGTCGGCTTGCACCGTGAACGTGAACGTCGCCCCGGCGGACCGGGCGGACGTGAACGTGGCCTCCGGTCCGGCGACGAAATCGCCCGCGCCGGCCGGGCGCGAATGGAAGCGGTAGGTGTAGCGCGTGTCCGGCTGCAACGGCGCGAGGACGACGTTCTGCGGCAGGCCCGCGGGAAACGTTTGGCGCGGGGTGGCTGCCGCCGGGCCGCCGGCCGGCCCCCAGGAAATCCAGCCCTCGCGGGTCTCGTGGCTGAGCACGCTGACGTTGATCGAACGGTCGGTCGGCCGGCCCAGAATCGTGTTCCACGGGTAGGCGGGCACCTCCGTGCGAAAAGCCGGCGTCGGCATCTTGGCCTCGCCGCGGCCGCCGTCGCCGCCGCGCTTGGGCCGGGCTTCCTTGGGCAAGGTCTCGGCGGCGCCGGCGATGGTGCCGACGAAAAATCCGGCCAGGGTAGCAATGAGCAATGTCGGGCGGGGCATGGCGAAAGTCACTCCGGCCGGGGGCGGCCGCCGCCGCGCTGGCCGCGGCGTTCCTCCGGGGCAGGGGCGGAGGGATCGTGGTCGGGATTGCGGCGGGCCATCTGGGCGTTGACCGCGAGCAGGAAGGCGTCGAGGCGGGTTTCCAGTTCGGCGACGGTTTCCCGGCGCGATGGCGCGAGGTCGTTTTTCTCGCCCGGATCCCGCGCGAGATCGAAGAGCCGGCGGGCGCCGGTTTCGTCCTGCCGGATCAATTTCAGCGAGCCGAGAATCAACGCCGTGGCGGGTCCGCCGTTGCCCAGATCGTAGTGGGGAAAATGGAAAACGAGTTCCTCGCGGGGCCGTCGGACTTCGCCGCGGCCGGTTGGATCGCGCAGCACCGGGAGCAAATTGCCGCCCTCGACACCGGCCGGCAAAGGCGCCGTCAGACCGGCCGCGGCGGCAAGGGTCGGGAGTATGTCGCAGGCGGTGACGGGAACGTAGGAGCACACGTTGGCGGCGACGCCGGGACCGCGGATGAGAAACGGCACGCGTAGGCCGCCTTCCAGCACCGAGCCCTTGCCGCCGGAAAGGGGCGTGTTGCCCGTCCGGCCCTGGGCGCCGTGGTCGGCGGTGTAGATGACGTAGGTCGTCGCGGCGAGGCCGAGGCGGTCGACGGCGTCGAGCAGCAACGAGACCGTGCGGTCGATTTCATCGGCCTCGTGCCGCGTCGTGGCGGCATCCGGACGGCCGCCGCCCTTGCGCTCCTGATTGGGGTAGTGCGAGAGCTGCAGGTAGAACGGCCGGCCGGCCGTGCGGGCGGCGGTCATGAAAGCGATCCCGCGGTCGGTCATGCCGAAGGCCTGCTTCGGATTCGGGCTGGCGACGTTGTCGGGGCCGCCGTTGCCGGTCGGTCCGTCGCTGCGGTCGAAACCGTGGCGCGCGGGATCCGTGCGGCCGACGTGCCATTTGCCGAAGTGGGCGGTCGTGTAGCCTGCGCGCTGCAGCAACTCGGCGACCGTGGTTTCCGCCGCGGGCAATTCGAGAATCGGTTCCGGCGGAATCAACGCCGTGCGCACCGGGGCGGAGTCGCGACCGAGCCCGACGAAGGTCATCCGCAGCGCGGCCGGGCTTTTGCCGGTGAACAGCGCGGCGCGCGACGGCGTGCAGCGGGGCGAGGCGGCGTAGCCGTAGGCGAACCGCATGCCGCCCTGCGCCAGACGTTCGAGCGCCGGCGTGCTGAACTCGCGGCTCCGCGACGCCGGCAGGCGGTCGTCCATGGCCACGGAGGTGTTGGCCCAGCCCTGGGCTTCCGCCATGATAACAATGAAATTCGGGGGCGTATCCGGGGCGGCCGCGGCGCCGGACGGGGCGCGGCCGCAGAGCACGGCGGCGAGAAGCAAAATCCGGACGGGCAGCGACGGACGAGGGAGGCGCGGGCGTGGGATTCGCGGCATCGGATAGGTGTCAGCGGGTCGGGTTGCGTTTCGGCTCCGGGGTTTGGCCGTCGCGGGAGTAGTGGACGCGGCAAACCGCGGTGCCGAGCGTGACGTTCTTGAGGGCGGCGAGCAGGACGTCGCGGCTCACTTTGTCAGGCGGCGCGGCGAGGTCCAGCGGTTGCGACAATGCGTACAACGTCAGGGTGTAGGATTTCATCCCCGGCCCTTTGGAGTGCGGCGGCGCATAGCCGACGCGGCGGTTGACGCCGTTGTTGCCAAGGATGCCGATGCCGGAGCTGTCGGCCGGCAACGCGTGGGCGTCCGCCGGGATGTTGTAGAGCGTCCAATACCACTTCGTTTTTCCTTCCGGATCGAGGTGGTCCATCACGAGCGCGAAACTGCGGGTGCCGGCCGGAGCGCCCTGCCATTCGAGCGGCGGGGAAACACCGCGGCCGTCGCCGGTGAACTCGACCGGCAATTGGCCGTCGGTCCCGAGAGCCGGGCAGAGGAGCGCAAATCCGGCCGCAGGCGATGCCGTTGCCGGTGTTGCGGGCGGAGCGGTGCGCGCGTTCGCCGATTTCTTGGGTTCGCTGGGCGGACGCTTCTTTTTGCCGCCTTCGGGTCCACCGCCACCACCGCCACCGCGGCGACTCTCTGGAGAATAGACGGCCTCGCGCCGGGTGCCGTCGGCATCGGCGAATCGGAACTTCCAGCTGCCGTCGCCGGCGGCCGCGTAGTCGACGGACGCGGGGCGGTCGCGCACCTCGTAGCGGAGCGCGAAACTGCGTTCGTCTTCGGCGGCGGTGAACCCCGTGATCCGGGCGCCGCGGAGGGCGGTGAGCGCGGCGCGCACGCCTTGGGCGCGCGGTTGGGGATCGACCTGGCCTTCGCGCTCCGTCACGACGCCGCGGAAGCCGCCGTTGACGTAGGGATACTGCTTCGAGGCATGGTAGTGATAGCCGAGTGCCGGCGTGTTGTGACCGCGCCAGGCATCGAGGTCGAGCGGAGCGGTGCCGTCGGGTTCGGTCAGGCCGTAAATCGGGTAGCCGTCGAGCGCGACCGCGATGGGCACCGCGGGACCGACGACGGATTGCAGATGGAGCGGCGCCACATGGTAGTGGTAGTCGTCGGCGCGACCGCAGTGGCCGCCCCATTGGTCGAGCTCGCCGATTTCCTGGGACAGTTCGCCGCGGTTGTTCTGCGGGTTGAAGATCGGGATGCCGTTGGCGGCGAGGGCGATCGCGCCGCGCAGGAAGCGGTCGCGGATCGAAATACCCGTTACCGCCGGGACGGGCTGCAGCGGAATGCGCCACGCGTTTGCCCCGACATAGGGTTGGGGCAGGGGAACCTGCTGTTGCCACGCCGTGATGCCGACCATCATGCCGTGGGTCGGCAGGCCGTTGCTTTCGACGTAGAGGTAGTCCCGGTCCCAGCGCAGGGCGACGCGCGGAGCAAAGGGGAGAAACACGCGGGCCAGCGCCGGGCGCGCGTCCACGGCGGCCGACGGCGCGGGCTCGGCCCGGGCAATCCGCCAGCCGGGCAGGGTGGCGGCGGGCGGCGCGACCGTGCGGTCGTAAACGGGGTGGCCATGATGCTCGGCCGAGCTGTGGGCGAAGGCGGTGGCCGCGATGGAAAAACCGAGCCACAGCAGCGCCCGCCGGCACCGGAACCGGGAACGCGTGCGGAGCGGGAGCTGTTTCATGGCCCGGAACCTAGCACGGCGGGATGACGGCTCCGCGCGGGAACCGATGACGGTTTTGTCATTTTGGGCCTGGCGGGGAGCCATGAAAGGACTGTCATTTTTGGCCGCTTGACCCCGGCCGCGCCCCGCCGGGAAGTGGGAGCCGGTGAAAATCCTGGTGATGGAGGACGACAAGAAGTTGGCGGGTCTGGTCCGGAAAGGACTGGAGGCGCAGGGCTTCACCGTCGATGCATGCGCGCACGGCGACGACGCGTTCGCCTTGGCAACCACGCGGCCCTACGACGCTCTCGTGCTCGATATCATGGTGCCGGGCCGGGACGGACTCAGCATTTTGCGGCAGCTGCGCGAGCAGCGCGTGACCGTGCCGGTCGTGCTGGTGACCGCGCGCAGCGCCCTGAACGAGCGGGTCGAGGGCCTCAACCTCGGCGCGGACGACTACCTCGTGAAGCCCTTCTACGTCGACGAATTGGTGGCGCGCCTGCACGCCGTCGTGCGCCGCTCCGCCGGCAACGCGCCGACGCTGCTGCGCAACGGCGACGTCAGCGTCAATTTGCTCACGCGCGAAACGCGGGTGGGCGACACCAAGGTGGAGCTGACCAGCCGGGAGTTCGCGCTGCTCTCGCACCTGCTGCGGTCGCCGGGGCGAACGTATTCGCGGGCGCAGCTCTGCGAGCACGTGTGGAATTACCATTTCGATCCCGGCACCAATTTGGTCGACGTGTACGTGCAGCGGGTGCGGCGCAAACTGGGCGGCGACGATACGACCTCGCCGATCGAGACGGTGCGCGGGGTCGGCTACCGGGCCCGCGCGGTCCCGGCGCAGCCGTGAATTCGTTCCGCAACCGGCTCGCGCTCGGCGTGGGGGCGACGACGGCCCTGCTGCTCGTCACGGGCGGATGGGTCGCGTGGGAGGTGACGGCCAAGTTCAACGTGGAGCGCCTCGACCGCGACCTGCGCCACTTGGCCGAGGGCAACCTCGAGCGCGTGATGGATGCGAGCCACTGGACGCGGTTGGACCGTTCGCTCGCGTTTCTCGCCGGTTCGGACCGGCCGCAGGCCTGTGTGCTGTGGGTGCGAAACCACGGGCGCGAGGTGTTCCGCTCGGCGCAGTGGCCCGCCGGGATTTTGCCCGAAAAGTTGCCCGAGCCCACCCTTTACGCCGGGGGCAAGACGGTCGACCCGGTGCCGCCTCCGCCCCGGCCCGGCGCGCTGTCGGCGTCCAATCCGCGCCTCCCGGCCAAGGAACCGCTCTTCGTCACGCTGGAGGCCGACGGCAGCACGTGGCGCGTGGCCGTGACGGGCAATCCGTACACGACCTTCGTGCTGGCGGCGAATCTGGACGAGATGGACGGCGACTTGGCGCGCCTCCGCAACCGCCTGCTGATGGTTCTCCCTGCCGTGCTCATCGTGGTGGCGGCGGTGGCCTGGTGGCTCGCCTCCCGGGCCCTCCGGCCCGTGCACACGCTGGCGGAGGCCGCGGAGTCCATCACGGCCGAAGGACTCGACCGCCGCATCGTCGCGCCGGTCCAGGACCGCGAATTCGAGCGGCTCGTGCGGGTGTTCAACGCGATGCTCGACCGCCTCGAGCAGGGTTTCCACCAGGCGCGGCGATTCAGCGCGGATGCTTCGCACGAACTCAAGACCCCGCTGGCCCTGCTGCAGGCGCAGCTCGAGGAGGCGCTGCGCGCGGCTTCGCCCGGGTCCGCGGCCGAGCGGACCTATTCCAGCCTGCTCGAGGACGTGCAGCGGCTGAAGGCGATCCTCGAGAAACTGCTGTTGCTGGCGCTGGCCGACAGCGGCCGGTTGGCCCTGCAGCGCCAACCCATGGATCTCGCGGCCATGCTCGGCGATATTGTCGAGGATGCGGCGGCCGCCGCGCCGGGTCTGCGGATCGATCTGGTGGCGCCGGCCGGGGCAACGGTCGCCGCCGATGCCGTGCTGCTGGAGCAGGCCCTGCAGAATCTCATGGTCAACGCGGCCAAGTACAACCGAACCGGCGGGCGGATTTCGGTGACGTTGGCGGACGGACCCGAGACGGTCCGCATCGCCGTGGGCAACACCGGGCCCGGCATCCCGCCCGCGGCGCAGGGCCGCATCTTCGAGCGTTTCTTCCGCGGCGACCCTGCGCGCTCCGGCCCGGAGGCAGGCGGCACGGGGCTCGGCCTCAGCCTCGCCCGCGAGATCGTGCGGGCGCACGGCGGCGAACTGGTGCTCGCCGCGAGCATGGACGGGTGGACGGAGTTCGCCTGCACGCTGCCGCGGGTCCCGGATCAGGCCGGCGGCGGCCGCACCGTGCCGGCGGCGACGTAGCGCGGGAAAATCAGGCTGGGCTCGGGCGGGAGGAAGCCCTGGTTCACCATCTGGAGCATCAGCCGCGAGAGGCGGTGGGCGAACGTCTCCCCCTCGAAGCGGTAGTGCGAGATGCCGTTTTCGAAGAGGTGGTCGTGGTCGCGCGCCACGAGCGACAGCGTATCCGGAACCTTGATGCCGCGCTTCAGCAGGTGCATGACCACCGAAAACACGTGCGCCGGCTTGGCGACGAGCAGGGCGGTCGGCGGCGGCGGCTGGGCGAAGAGCGCGTCCAGTTTCGCCGCGAGGCCCGCCGCGGTCCCGGAGTGCCGCACCACGATCCCGCCGCCGGCGGGCAGGCCCTCCCGGAAGCCGGCTTCGCTCGCCAGGTCGCCGGCGGCGTTGGCGTCGGGGACGAGGAACGCGATGCGCCGGTGGCCCTTGGCCCGCAGCACGCCGGCGGCGTGGCGGCAGACGGACCGGTAGTCCACGTCGAGCGACGGCAGGCGCACATCGGGATGGCAGGAACCCAATACGAGCGCGGGCGTCGGCCCGGCGGCAAACCACTCCTGCAGTTCGCGGCCGAGGGAGAGCAGGACGCAGCAGAAGACGCGGTTCTGCCGCAGGAAGGCCTCGATTTTCCGGCGCTGCGCGGCGGCGCTGCGGGCGGCGCAGACCAGGACCTCGGTGCCGAAGCCGTGCTCGGCGAGATGCGCGCGCATCTCGCTGATGCCGCGGTAGGCGGTGAGTGTCATGTGCGCGAGGGGCTGCCGCGTCACGAGCACGACCAGCCGGTTGCGCGCGGGGGCGGGATCGACGCCGCCGGCGAGCAGGCGGTTGCGCCGACCCTGGCGGATCTCGATCAGGCCGGACTTGGCGAGCTGGCGCAGGGCGGCGCGGACGGTCGGCCGGCTCACCTGGAAGAGTTCGCAGAGCCGGCGCTCGCTCGGGAGGTACTCTTCCCACATGCGCTCGGCGACGGCTTTGCGGATCGCGGCCGCGGTCTGGGCCGAGAGCGAGAGGCGGCGGGGCAGGTCGAGGACGCCGGGTTGGCTGCTCATAGGATGTTACCAGTGGAACGGGGTAGTTCCGTTGGCGAACGGGAATTTCATCGGCCCATGACTTCTCCTGCCCGGATTTCCTTCTGGTCCGCCGTGCCGACGCCGCTCACTGCCGGCCTCCAGGTCGACGAAGCTTCGGTCGGCCGCATGGTCGAGGCCGCGGTCGCCGACGGCATGGAAGGTCTCTTTGTCGCGGGGACCTGCGGCGAGGGGCCCTGGTTGCCGGACCGCGAGCGCCGGCGCCTCGTCGCCGCCGCGGTCGCCGCTTCCGCGGGCCGCCTGCGCATCGCCGTGCAGGTCTCGGACAATTCCGTGCCGCGGATCCTCGACAACGCCGCGATGGCGGCGGAAGGCGGGGCCGACTACGCGATCATCGCGCCGCCGGCGGTGATGCTCAACGCCACGCCCGACCGGATCGTCGCGCTGTTCGCCGAGGCGGCGCAGTCCAGCCCGTTGCCCGTCGGCATCTACGATCTCGGGCGGCACCGGCCGATCGCGATTCCGCAGGAGCGGCTGAAAGAACTTTATCTGCTCCCCCAGGTGAAGCTGGTGAAGGACAGTTCGGGTTCGCCGGAGCGTCGGGCCGCGGCGCTGGCCGCCAAAACCCAACGGCCGGAACTGCGGCTGTTCAACGGCGACGAATTCCGCTGCCTCGAATATTTGCAGGCCGGCTACGACAGCTGCCTCTTCGGCGGTGCGGCGGCGGTGGCGCCCCAGCTCCGGCGGATCGGCGCGCTCTTCGCCGCGGGCCGTATGGCCGAGGCGGCCGCGGAGGAGGCCGAGATGAAGCGGGCGCTTTTCGGTATCTACGGCGGCGAGCAGATCGCCTGCTGGCTCACGGGCTTGAAGTATTACATGGTCCAACGCGGTCTCTTCACGACGTCGGCCAGTTTTCTCGGTTATCCGCTGACCGACGAGTGCCGCGCCTTCATCGAACGCTACGCCGCCGCGGCCTGAGCAAAAAAGGGCTGCACCGAGCGGTCCGCCTGCCATCAACACGCCCATGCCGTCCGCCGTTCCGCCCGTGGCTTCCCTCCCGTTGCGCGCCGTCGTCACCGGCGGCGCCACCAACATCGGACGCGCGATCACGGAATCGCTGCTCGCCCGCGGCGCGCGCGTCGCGGTCGGCCAGCGCAATCTCGGACCGGCGGAGCGCCTCGTGGCGCGCTACGGCGATCGTGTGATCCCAATTCGCGTCGACGTCGGCGACCCGGCGGATTGCGCCCGCTTTATCGCGGCCGCGGCCGCGGCGCTCGGCGGGATCGACGTGCTGGTGAACAACGCCGCCGTGACCGGCCCCGGTGTGATCGCGCGTTTGGCCGAAGTCACTCCGGAGCATTTCCGCTGGGTGACGGACGTGAATCTCGGCGGCGTGATCTTCTGCTCGCAGGCGGCGGTGCCGCACCTGCGGGCCGCGGGCGGCGGGGTGATCGTGCACATTTCCTCGATCAACGCCGTGCGTCCGCAGGCCGGAGCCCTCGTCTACGCCGCGACCAAGGCGGCGCTCACATCGGTCACGCAATCGATGGCGCGCGAGCTCGCGCCCGACGGCATCCGCGTCGTCGCCGTCGCCCCGGGCGACATCATGAACGACGAGGAACGCGCCGACGAGGCCGCCATGGCGGCCAAGGGCGCCGGCGCCGACGTGCGCAACCAGACCCCGCTCGGCCGCGGGCGCACGGCCGATATCGGCGAGACAGTCGCGTTTATCTGCTCGCCCGGCGCGCGCTTTGTCACCGGCACGACCTGGGTCGTGGACGGCGGTTTGCTCGCATGAGCCGCCGGTCACACCGGCGCCAGTGTGCACAGGGCGTCGCCGCGCCGCACCGAGCGTTGGCGCCGCAACATCACGACGCGGCCGCCGCGTTCCGCCCGGACGCGGTGCACGGCGTCGGTGCCCAGCTCCGCGACTTGGCCGACCCATTGGCCGCGCCGGATCCGCGCGCCCACCGTTACGGCCGGCGTGAAGAGTCCGTCGGCGGGAGCGGGATGATGAATCTGCAGGTGCGCCTCGTCGGCGTCGCGTGTGAGCCGAAAATGCTGCTGCCCGCGCGGCGCGCGCGGGCCGGCGCCAGGCAGCAGGCGGAGCCGGTGCAGCACGCGGCGCAGGCCGCGATCGAGATTTTCCAGGTCGGTGGGCGCGATGCCGCCGGCGCCGCGGCATTCGACGTAGATCGCCGGCAGGCCGCGGGCATGCGCGGCGCTCAGGGTGCGGCCGGGCAAAAACGGTCCGGCCCAGCACCAGAACTCGGCGAACGCCGCCGCCAGCGCGCGCTGCGTCCGGTCGACCGCCGCGTCGGGGTGCACGATGTAGCCCGTCCACGGGAGCAGTTCGTAGGCCGCACCGGCGCTGTGCAGATCGATGTAGTGCGTGCACTGCGCGAGCAGCTGCGTGTCGAAAAGGTGGGCGAGCCGCGCGGTGACGGCGCCGCGGGCGCGGCCGGGAAAGGCCCGGGCGAGGTTGCCGCCGTCGGCCGGATGGCAGCGCTGGCCGGCGAAGAACGCGCCTTCGTTCAGCACGGGCACGGCCACGACGGTGCCGCGCAGGTTTTCCGGGCGCCACGTTTCGGCCCAGGCGCGGAGCAGGGCGGGGCCCTCGTATTCGTCGCCGTGCGTGGCGCCGTTGACGAGCAGCACGGGGCCGTCGCCGCCGCGCCAGATCCACGCGTCGAAGCCGACGCCGCGCGCGGCGAAGCGGCGGCGATGCAGGCCCGGGGGCAGGGCGCGCAGCGAACATTTGAAAGCGGCAACCGTTGATTCCATGGCAATGACCCGACCGAAACAGCCGGCCCTGCAGCGAGGCGCAAAGTCCCGGGCGCGGCAATCTTCCCGCAGTGGCAAGACCGCCGGACCAGTTGCCCGCTGGGTGCGGGACGGCGGCCGGCGTTTGCTGGTTCTGGAGAATGCCTGGTGCCGCGTGGCGGTGGCGCCGGAGCAGGGCGGGGCGATCGTCAGCCACATCGATCTGCGTTCGGGCCTCGATATCATCTGGCGCAATCCCTACGGCCAGCCGCCGCGCACGGCGGTGCTCGACCAGCCGATGGCGCGCGGCAGCGATCTCTACGACGTGATGGACGGCAGCTGGTATGTGTCATTGCCGAACGGTTTTTTCGCGGGCGACTACTTCGGCGCCCCGCTCGGCACCCACGGCGAATTGCGCGCCGTGCCGTGGACGGTCGACGCCGTGCGCCAACGCCGCGGCGAGCTGCGCGTGAGCCTGACGGGCACGTCGGTCCGGACGCCGATCGTCTACCGGCGCGAACTGGTGCTGCGGGCCGGCAGCGGATTGCTCGAATGGCACGAGACGCTGGAGAACCGCTGGCACCGGCCGTTGCCGGTCGCGTGGCTGCAGCATCCGACCTTCGGCGGACCCTTGCTCGAAGGTGCGAGGCTCGTGGCGCCGGCGAAGACGGTGCGCCTATTCGCCGCCGACGATCCCTCGGCGTTGCAATTGAAAGCCGGATACAAGGGGCGCTGGCCGTTCGTGCCGGAGCGCGTCGGCGGCCGCCGCCGCGATTGCAGCATCGTGCCGCCGGCCGGCAGCGGCCTCGACCATTCGGTGCAACTGGGAGACTTCACGGCGGGCCGGGGCTGCATCTGGAACGAAGCCCGCGGACTCGGTTTCGCGCTGCAATGGGACCCGGCGGTATTTCCGTACGCGTGGTCGTGGAATTGCAGCGGCGGCGTGGACGCCTATCCGCTCTGGGGCGAGGGCCACATCATCACGTTGCAGCCGAGCACGTCGCCGGTCGGCCGTTTTCCGGACCTGCTGCGCCGCAAGGAAGTGCTCGTGCTGCCGGCGCGCGGCGCGGTTTCAACCGTCATGACGACGGGCTTCGTGACCAAGGCCGAGGGGCCGTGGACCGACGCGGAGGCGCGCCCGTGAACCTCTGGCGGCACGCGGACAAATGGGCGGCGCCGCCGCGCGCGGGCGCGGTCACGCTGGGCGAGGGCGGCACGCCGTTGGTGCGGTCGCGGCGCATCGGGGCGGAGCTCGGGCTTTCCTCGCTGTGGTTCAAGCTGGAGGGCGGCAATCCCACGGGCTCCTACAAGGACCGTTTCGCGGCGGCGGCGGTCACGCACCTCGTCGCGGCGGGCTACCGCGCCTGTCTCGGAACTTCGAGCGGCAACACGGGCGCGGCGCTCGCCGCCTACTGCGCGCGGGCCGGCATCGGTTGTTTCCTCGCGATCGTCGAAGGCGCGCCGGAGGGCAAACTGCGCCAGATGCGGGCGTACGGCGCGCACCTGCTGCGCATCCGCGATTTCGGCAAGTCGCCCGAGGTGATCACGTCGGTCATGGCGGGCCTGGGCGAACTCGCGCGCCAGGTGGATGCCGGCTTCGAAGTCAGCGCGTACTGCCATTCGCCGCGCGGCATGGCGGGCGTGGAGACGATCGGGCTCGAATTGGCCGAGACTTGGCCGGCGGAGCGGTTTCACGTGTTCAGCCCGGCGGGCGGCGGCGGGCTCACGTTGGCGACCGCGCGCGGCATCGCCGCCTGGGGTGCGCCGGGATCGGTGCATTGCGTGCAGCCGGCCGGCAACGATTCGATCGTCTCGGCCCTGCGGGCGGGCGCGGAACACGCAGTGGCGGTAACGTCGCAGACGGGGATCAGCGGCCTGCAGGTCGGCAGCGTGCTCGACGGCGACGCCGTGATCGCGGCGTGCCGGCGCAGCGGCGGCACCGGCCAATTGGTGGAGGACGAACGCGTGCTCGGCTGGCAGGCGCGGCTCGCGCGCGAGGAAGGGATCTTTGGCGAACCGGCGGGCGCGGTCGCGCTGGCCGGGGTCGAGCGGGCGCTGGCGCAGGGCGAATTGCCGCGCGACCAACCGGTGGTCTGCCTCGTGACGGGCAGCGGCTTCAAGGACGAGCGTTCGCTCCTGCGGATGGCGGGCGAGACGCCGACGCCGCTGGTGGACTCATTCGCCGATTTTGCGACGGCCGTGCGCGATGCGCTGACCGGGCGCGGCCGCCGCTGAGCGACCGGTCCGGTCTCCTAACGTTCAGCTCTCGATTCCCAATCGCGCAGCAGCATTCTCACGCCTCGCCGAGACCGTCGCGCAGGGTCTGCGCAAACGTCGGCAGCATGCGCATGACGGCACCGAAGTCGGAACCGTGCGCGATGAGCGTTGCGCCTTGCTGGCGGAGCAACGCGATGTCCTCGGCGGTGCCGGAGGGGCGGCCCCAGGCGACGCCGGCGCGGGCGGCCGCGGCGGCCACGACGGCCTGGGCCTCGATCATCTTCGGATTTTTCCAATCGAGCGGGCAGCCGAGCCGCAGCGAGAGGTCGCCGGGACCAATAAAGAGGCCGTCGACGCCCGGCGTGGCCGCGATGGCGTCGATGTTGCCGAGAGCTTCGGGCGTCTCGATCTGGAGAATGAGAAACGTCTCCGCGTTGGCCGCGGCGGGGTAGGCGGCCGTGCCGGCGAGGTAGAATTCGTTGTCGAGGCCGGCGCCGTCGAGGCCGCGCTGGCCCACGGGAGGAAATTTCACGGCCTGCGCGATCTGGCGCGCTTCGGCGGCGGTGTTGACCAGCGGGCACATCAGGCCGGAGGCGCCGTCCTCGAGCAGGTGGTAGAGCTCGGTTGCGTTGCGGCTGCCGGTGCGCACGAGGCAGTCGATGTTGGCGAGGTGGTGGAGGGCGATGAAGCGCTGCAGTTCATGGCGCTCCCAGGTGCTGTGTTCCGTGTCCAGCCAGATGGCGTCGAAGCCCGCCTTGGCGGCGTGGGCGGGAAACATCGTCGTCGGATAGTAGAGGCACGCGATGCGGGCGGCTTTGCCCTGACGGAGGCGGGCGCGGAGGAGGGAGGAGCGCATGTTGGGGAGACGCCACCGTAGGCCGCGGCGCCGGCCGGGGACAACCGGCGAAACGGTGGCATATCATATGACCAGTTGGCGGACGTTGTTCCCGGCCGGATTCGCCGCGACAACGGCGGCGCATCCGGACTCGCCGTCCGGCCGCCCCTCCCGCACACGCTATGCCGGTCCCGCCCCACCTGCCCATGTTCCGCTTCCTTGCTCCCTGCGGTTTTGCCCTCGTGCCGCTGCTGGCGGTGGCCGCCGAGTCCGCCGCGGCGCCGGCTTGGACCGCGCGGCCCGCGTATCCGCTGGCGCCGGGCATGGCGGGAATCGTCGCGGGTGCGCACGGCGGCGTGCTGATCGCGGCGGGCGGCGCCAATTTCCCGGACCGCATGCCGTGGGACGGCGGCAAGAAGGTCTACTACGACGAGATCTTTGTGCTCGCGCCGGGGGCGTCCGCGTGGCGGCCCGCCGGCAAACTGCCGGAGCGCCGCGCCTATGCGGCGTGCGTGTCGCTGCCCGGCGGCGTCTTGCTCATCGGCGGCGAGAACGCTGACACCGTTTTCGGGGATACGCTTTGGCTGCGCTGGGACGGCCGCGCGGTCGTGGCCGAACGCGGTCCGGCCTTGCCGGCGCCGCGGACCAGCCAGGTCGCCGTCGTGCTCGACGGCCGCGTGTATGTGGCCGGCGGTTACGCACCCGGGCCGGTGCGGACCAGTTGCGGCGATTTCTGGCGGCTCGATCCCGCGCGGGCCGGCGGCTGGGAAACGTTGGCGACGTGGCCGGGACCGACGCGGGCGCAGGGCACGATCGCGGCGCTCGACGGCGCGATTTACCTCATCAGCGGCCTGGAGATGACGGTCGATGCGGCCGGCAAACCGCAGCCGAAGTACCTGGGTGACGCGTACCGGTTCCGCGCCGGCCAATGGGAACGCCTGCCGGATGCGCCGTGGACGGCGATCGCGGCCCCGACGCCGGCGCCGGTGACGCCGGCCAACGGCCGGATCTGGGTGCTCGGCGGCGTGGATTCCCGGCTCGTCGGCAAGGTCCCGCGCGACACGCGCGTGCCGGACCACGTCATGTGTTTCGACACCGGCAGCGGCGTTTGGCGGACCGTGTCGGAACGTTGGCCCGATCCGGTCGTGACGTCACCCGCGGTGCCGTTCGCGGGCGAGTGGTGGATCGTTTCCGGCGAGATCATGGCCGGGGTTCGCACGACGAGCGTCTGGTCGTGGCAACCGGAGGGCAGCCGATGAGCGCGTCCGAGCCGTCGCTCAAGCGCGCCTGGCTGGTGGTCGCGCTGCTGTGGTTTGTCGGATTTCTCAACTACCTCGACCGCGTCATGATCACGACGATGCGGCAGTCGATCGTGGAGGTGATCCCGATGACGGATGCGCAGTTCGGCCTGTTGACGACGATCTTTTTGGTCGTTTACGGCCTGCTGAGTCCGTTCGCGGGTTACCTGGCTGACCGTTTCAACCGCAGCCATGTGATCGTGATCAGCCTCGTCGCGTGGTCGGCGATCACGTGGCTCACGGCGCACGCGACGACCTACGGCGAACTGCTCGCGACGCGCGCGCTGATGGGCATCAGCGAAGCCTGCTACATTCCCGCGGCGCTCGCGTTGATCGCGGACTACCACGGGCCCAAGACGCGGTCGCTGGCCAACGGCGTGCACCTCAGCGGCGTGATGGTGGGCGCGGGCATGGGCGGCGTCGGCGGGATGATCGCCGAAAGCCACGGCTGGGCGAAAGCCTTCGAGTGGTTCGGCCAACTCGGCATCGTGCTCGCGATCGTGACGGCGATTTTCCTGCGGGACCAACGCGTCGCGGCCGCGGGCAAAGCGGCCGCCACTCCGGCGGTGGAGGACGTCAAACTCGGGGAGGCGCTGCGGAGCCTGTTCGGCAGCCGGGACTTCCTGCTGGCGCTGGGCTACTGGGGCCTGCTCGGCATGAGCGTGTGGTCGGTCGTCGGCTGGATGCCGACTTATCTGAAGGAGCACTTTTCGCTCGGTCAGGGCGTCGCGGGGATTTCGGCCACGGGCTACTACCAGGGCGCTTCGATCGTCGGCATTTTGTTCGGCGGTTGGCTGGCGGACCGTTGGAGCCGGACGCGGCCGAACGCCCCCGTGCTCGTGCCGTTGATCGGCATGGCGGTGGCGGCGCCCGCGATCCTGTTGGCCTCGAGCACGACCGTGCTGCCGTTGGCGATCGCGGGTCTGATGCTGTTCGGCCTGACAAAGTCGTTCGCCGACGCGAACATGATGCCGATCCTCACCTTGGTCTCCGACAAGCGCTACCGCGCCACGGGTTACGGCGTGCTCAATCTTTGCGCGTGCCTCGTCGGCGGGATCACGATTTATGCCGGCGGCGCGCTGCGCGACGCGCAGATCAACGTCAGCACGATTTTCCACTTCGGCGCCGCGAGCGTCGTGGTCTGCGGCGTGCTGCTGTACTTCGTGCGCCCCAAGCCGGCGGCTCCCTGAAACCGACGGATCAAGGCGCCGGCGGCGGAACGGCGGCGAGACCGGCGAGAATCTCCAAGCGGGACTCGTTGAACAGGTGGAGTCCGTCCGCGCCTGCCGCGTACCAGCGAGCGGAGCGTTCGCGGTACTGTTCCAAAGTCAGTTGGGCCCGGGGCGGTGGCTGCAGTTTGCCGGCGGCAATCAGGCGATCTTCCTCGGCGGTGCGGTCGTGGCCGTCCAGAATTGCTTCTTCGCCGAAGAGCAGGGCACAGCCGGACGGGCGCGCCAGCGCGGCGAACGGCGCGAGGTCGAAGGTATAGCCGCCTTTGCCGTATTGGCCGACCACCAGATAATCGAGCAGGTCCTCCGCGAGCCACGCGCGCACGTCGCAGCCCCAGTCCGGGTACTTGCGCCAATCGATCCGAACCGAAAGCCCGAGCCGACGGCCCCGGGTGCGCCCGACCTCGTCGAGCAGCCGGCGCACGTCGCGGACGAACCCCGTCATGATTTCGGCGCGCAGCGGCGCCCAGCGCGGATCGTCGGCCGGGACCGCCGCGGGATCGGCGCCGTAGCGACCGCGAAACGCCGCGGCCATCGGTTCCTCGTGGCCGAAGAAGGGCGGGTGGCGCTGGAAATCGAGATTGAGGCCGTCGATGTCCTGCTCCGCGGCCTCGCGCAGGATCGCGAGCTTGAAGGCGCGGACTTCCGGGAACGCGTACGACTGCTTCGGCAGCAATTTGCCTTGTTGGCTGCGCTGCCGGAATTCCGGGTGCTCCCACCAAAAGGTACTGTTCGCGTAACGGGGAAACGAGCCGCCCCACATTTCGGGCGCGTAGTCGCCGTTCATCCGCAGCGAGGCGTAGCAGGCGATCCCGGCCTCCCGGCAGGCGGAGGCGACGACCTGCAGGGTATGCACGCCCTCGCCGGCGAGGCGGTGCAGCGTTTCGCTCGCCAGCCGGTCGCCGCGCCGCGGGAACTCCGTCAGGCCGGCACCGACCAGTTCCGTCACGCGCGAGGGATAGTTCGAGCGGCTGCCGGCAAGGATGCACCATTCCATGACGGCGACGGGCGTGTCGCGGTAGCGGGACATCTCGCGGCGGAGATCGTCCGCGGTGCGGTAGCGGCCGCTGTGGAAATGGGAGAAACCGTCGTCGTTGACGACGATGAGTTTCCCGCCCCCGCGGGGCACCGGCGGCCGGGCCGCGCGCAGGACGGGCGCGCCGACCGCCCAGCCCGCGGCCGCGGCGGCGAGGCGGATCCAGGTGCGGCGGGTGAGGGCGGGGGAGGGCATGGCAGGGGCGGCGCGCAGCGTGCCGCGGTGCCGGTTCGACGCGAGCCGCGCCGTTTGGTCAACCCTTGTTACCAGACCTTGCCGCTGGGCGGCCGGCCGCTTCGCTGGTGCCCTGAGCGCCGCGGCGCCACCCCTCCGAATCCAGCCATGATTGCCCGAATTCTTCTCCTGTTGCTCTGCGTATCCGGATCCTGGTCACGAGCCGACGTCCAGCTCCACGGCAAGGCCGCGCGGCTGGCGGTGCCCCACCAGGGTCCGTTCGTGCGCGCCGGCGACGGCGCGATCTGGGGCATGGACGAACGCGGGGCGCTGGTTTCGCGGGACGAAGGCCGGACCTGGGCCCCGCGCCCGATCTTCGATGTGGCCGTCTTTGCCCCGCGCAAAGAGCGCGCCCTGCTGCGCACCCGCGAGGGCGTGCAGCTGTACGCCTTCCTCAACGAGCGCGAAAAGGTCTTCAAGTGGGACGACAAACAGGGCGGACCGCTCGAGGGCTGCCGGCTGCCGGTCTACGTTGCGCGCAGCGCCGACGACGGCGCGACCTGGACGCCGCCGAAGCTGCTGCAGGAAGGCTGGTGCGGCGCGGTGCGGCAGATGATCCAGCTCAAGTCCGGCCGGATCGTGCTGGTTTCCCAGGTGGCGAAGGCGAATCCCGGCCGGCACGTGACGATCGTCTACGTGTCCGACGATCTCGGGCAAACGTGGCGTGCCGGCGACGAGATCGATCTGGGCGACCGCGGCAACTACGGCGGCAAGGTCGCGGGCCTCACGGGCTCGACGCACGGCGGCGGCATCGAAGCCACGGTGCTCGAAAAGCAAAACGGCGAACTCAAACTGCTCCTGCGCGTGCCGCACGGGCATTTCGAGGAGATGACCTCGCGCGACGGCCTGAAGTGGGGTTCGCCCATGCCCTCGACGCTCGAGGCCAGCGATTCGCCGGGGATGATGGTGCGGCTCGCCAGCGGCCGCGTCGCGCTGCTCTGGAACCGCTACACCGATCCCGTGAAGAAACTCGGCCGCCGCGAAGAGCTCTCGCTGGCGTTCTCGGAAAACGACGGGATCACCTGGACCGTGCCGCAGGTGATTGCGGTCAACCGCGTGCCGGCCGGCGCGCGCGAGGGCGCCTACTGGATTTCCTACCCGTACCTCTTCGAACCGGCGCCGGGCCGGCTCTGGATCTCCACGATGCAGGGCGACGTGCGCGCTGCGCTCGACGAGCGGGACTTCGTCGTGCCGGCGGAGCCCGCCCTCGACGGGACCACGGCGCGTGTGCTGATGTTGGGAGATTCGATCACGCGCGGTGCGCGGCCGGGCGTGACGCCGCAAACGACGTTTTCCGCTCTCAGCCAAGCCGCGCTTCGCGACGCCGGCGTCCGCGCGCTCGTCCACAATGTCGGGATTGGCAGCGAACGCACCGACCTCGCCTTGGCGCGGTTGGAACGCGACGTCGTTTCCCAGCGCCCCGCCGTCGTCGCCGTGATGTATGGAACGAACGACAGCTGGGTCGATGCCGGGAAATCCGCTTCGCGGCTCGGCGAGGAGGCCTTCGGCGCCAACCTGCGCGAGATCGTGAAACGCCTGCGGGCGGGCGGCGCCAAAGTCGTGCTCATGACCGCGCCGAAGTTCGCGGAAAAGAGCCGCCGCAATGGGCTCGACGAAGATCCGAATCTCCGGCTCGCCCGCTACATGGCGGTGACGCGCGCGGTGGCGGCGGAAACGGGCTGCGCGTTGGTGGATCATTTTGCCGGTTGGGACGCCGCGCAGCGCAACGGTCGCGTGCTGCAGGAGTGGACGACGGACGGCCTGCACCCGAACGCGGCCGGCCACGCGGATCTCGCCGTGCGGCTCGCGCCGGCGCTGCTGCCGCTGTTGCGCTGAGCCCCGGCGGCGGTGCCGCGGGATGTCCGCGGCCCGGCATTCGTGGTCACAACGAGTTACCTGTTGATTCGCCTCGGAAGGCCGGGGGGGCGCCGCAGCTTGGCGGAAACGGCAGTTCGCTTCGGCGCTGGGGCCGCGGCGGGTACGCCGGATTCTCCTCCCGACCATGCCTACTTCCGCTTTCCCGTCCCTGCTGTTTTCGCTGCTGGTTGCGCCCGGATCCCGCGGGTGGCGACAGGCCCGCCGAGGCGCCGTGATCGCCGTCGGTTTGGCGGCCTCGGCTTGGGCCCAACCCGCCGCCACCGTCGTGACGGGCCGCGTGGTCAACGCCGCCAACCAGGTCCCGCTCAACAATGCGCGCGTCTCGGTCGAAGGCACCACGGTCGAGACGCTGACCAATGCCGAGGGCGAGTATCGCCTCGCCGGTTTGCCCGCGGGCCCGGTGCGGCTGCGGGTTTTCTACGTGGGCATGGAACCGCAGACCGCGGCGGTCACCGGCGGCGGCGCCGTCCGGCGCGATTTCGAACTGGGTTTCGCGGCCGGGGCCGCGAGCGCGGGCAACCAGGTCGTGAAGCTCGAGAGCTTCGTGGTTGAATCGACCGCGCTCAGCGCCGCGGCCGCCGCGGTCAACGAGCAGAAGATGGCGCCGAACATCAAGAACGTCGTCGTGCTCGACGAGATCGGCGACCTCGGCGACGGCAACATCGGCGAGTACATCAAGTACACGCCCGGCATCTCCATCGTGAGCGGCCCGCAGACCGCGGCCTCGGCTTCGATCCGCGGCATGCCCGCGAGCGGCATCGTCTTCATGATCGACGGCGCGGAAGTTTCCTCGCCGTCCGCCGACCGTTCCTTCGACCTCGCCGCGAGTTCCTCCGGCAGCGTGGACCGCATCGAGATTACGAAGGTGCCCACGCCCGACCGCCCGGCCAACGCCGTCGGCGGCACCGTGAACATCGTCGGCAAGAGCGGATTCAGTTCCCCGCGCCGCAGCCTCCGGATCAACACCTACGGCGCCTACAATTCCGACAACCGCCTGCGCCCGCCGGGCCTCGGCGACCGCGTCGGCAGCGACGCCACGTCCTCCGCCCGCGCGATCCAGCCCGGCATCGACGTCAACTACTCGCACCCCGTCAGCAAGACCTTCGCGTTCACGCTCAACCTGAGCCAGCTCACGCGCGTCTACGACATGGACTACGACACGCCGACGTGGGACATGGTCCGCGGTGTCCAGACCGTGAATACGGAGCAGAACGTGCTGCAGACCACGGAGCGCCAGCTGGCCTCGATGACGTTCGACTGGAAGGTGACGCCGCGCGATTCCCTCCGGCTCAACGTCGAGCACGTGCAGATCAACACGCCCACGCGGCAAAACATCTTCGCCGTCGCCTGGGGCGCGGGCAACACGGGCGGCGCGACCTTCACGCAGGGCGCCGCGGCCGGCAACGACACGGTGCGCCAGTCGATGACCTACGGCGACCGCACCCGCGGCACGACTTCGGCCGTGCTCCGCTACATCCACGAAGGGTCGGTCTACAAATTCGATGCCACGGTGAACTACTCCCGCAGCTGGGATGAGCGCGAGGACATCGAGAACGGCTTCTTCCGCACGGTCGGCCTCTTCCAGGCCACGCAGCTGGTGGTGCGGGCCGACGGCCTCGACGGCATCTACGAGCGCCGCGCGCCGTCCCTCCGGGTCACGACCCGCGCCGGGCTGCCGTTCGATCCCTACGACAACGCGCAATTGACGCTGAACAATCCGACCAGCCAGCCCAACGAGATCATCGCCGACCTGAAGAACGTCGCGGCCAATCTTTCCCGGAGCTTCGCGCTGGCGGTGCCGACGACGATCAAGGCCGGCTTCGCGGTCAACCGGCAGCGGAAGGACAATACCTCCACGCTGAAAACCTGGACCTTTGCCCCGCCGGCAGGCGTGAACCGGCTGGCCGGCGGCTACGACCTGACGAACGAATCCCTGTCGCGGCAGGCGTTTTTCCGCGACACGTTGCGGCTGAAGTGGGTGTCGCCGACGAAGTACTACGCGCTCTTCAAGGCGAACCCGACCTGGTTCACGCTCAACGAAGCCGCGGCCCACCAATCCGGCGTAACCAATTCGAAGTACTTCGAGGAAACGATTTCCGCGGCCTACGTGCGCACGGACCTGAAGTTCTTCGACAACAAGGTCTGGCTGGTCGGCGGGGTGCGGTTCGAAAAGACCGACGACAAGGGCGAGGGCCCGCTGGACGATGTCCGCGCGACGCTGCGACAGGACGCCAACGGCAATCTGATCCGCGACGCCGCCGGCCGGCCGATTCCCGTCACCACCGACGCGCTCGCCAGCGCCAAGCTCCGTTACACCGAGCGCGGCGCGAAGGCGGAGCGCAGCTACGACGGCTATTACCCCAGCCTCAACGCCACGTACTATATCAGCGACGCGCTCGTCGCCCGTGCCGCCTTCGCGCAGACGCTCGGCCGGCCGAACCTCACGGAAGTGATTCCCGGCATCACGCTGTCGGATCCGACGATCGCGGCGCCGACGGCGACGGTCGTGAACTCCGGCCTGCAGCCGTGGAAGGCGGACAACTACGACATCTCGCTCGAATCCTACAATCTGAAGGGCGCGACGATCGCGTTCAGCCTGTTCCGGAAGGACATCAAAAACTTCTTCGTCCAGACGCAGTCCGCGGCGACGTTGCCCCTGCTGGAAAGCTTCGGGCTCAACGACGACTACCTCGGCTACACCATCATCACGAAGACCAACGGCGGCGACGCCACCGTCGAGGGCTACGAGGCGAGCTGGCGGCAGTCCCTTTATTTCCTGCCGGCGTGGGCCAAGGGTTTCTCGATGTTCGGCAACGCGACGATCTCCAAGATCAGCGGCCCCAACGAACGCGACTTCACGCCGTTCGCGCACAAGAACCTGAACTGGGGCCTGAGCTACGTGCGCAAAGCCTTCTCGTTCCGCTGGAACGTCGCCTACGCCTACAAGGTTTCGGGCGCGGCCGTGGCCGCGAGCGCAACGGTGCCCGCCGGGACGTTCTCCTACGTCGCGCCGCAGATCACCCAGGATTGGTCCTTCGACTACCGTTTCGCCAAGCGCTTCACGATTTACGGCGGCGCCCGCAATTGGAACGGCGCCAACAAGCGCACCGAGCGCTCCGGTCCGGGCGCGCCCGAGTGGACGCGGCCGCAATCGTATCAGAATTTCGGCACGCTCGTGACGCTCGGCGTGCGCACGCAGTTTTGACTTGGGCCACCCGCGCCCGAAGGCTTTGGCGATGCGTCCCCCCCGCTGGCTGAGCACCCTTTGCTGCGGGCTGCTGGCGGCTATGGCGGCGGCGGCCGCGGAGCCGGTGGTGCTCGTTGCCAATCCCGAAAACCAAACGGTTTCCCGCGTGCATTACACGGGACCGGCTTGGCCGGCCGATGCCGGCGGTTTTCTGGTCGGCACGGGCCGCGGCCACCGGTTGCTCGCGGCGGTGTTGCCGGGGGCGGGCGACTTTCGCGTCGAGGCCGAGTTCGCGTTGGCGCGGGCGGGCCGGGAAAGCAGTTTTGTCGTGGGCCGGGACGGCGAGGTGGTCATGAATGCGGGCGCGAAGACATGGCGGCTGCGGGGCGCGTTTTTCAACGCGGCCGACGCACCGCGCGAGGTGGCGGCTCCGGTGCTCGCGCCCGGCGCGCGCGCGGAACTTGAATTGGTGCGCACGGGCGACACCGCGGTGCTGCGCGTGGGCGGCGCCGAACTCTACCGTGGGCGCACCGGCACCGGCGCTCTGGGCGCGCTCGGTTTCGATCCCGGCACGGGCACCGTGCGGCTGCATCGTTTCACGGTGGCGGGCAAGGTCGCCGACGCCGCGGCGCCGCGCGCCTTCGGCAACACGTTCGGCCTGCAGCTGCGCCGTAAACCGTCCGCGTTGGCCGATCTCTACGCGCCGGCAATTCTGCGGCCGGCGGAAACCAACGAGTCCTCCGCCGTGGCGCGCCGCGACGGCACGCTCGAGGTGTACGGCATCACGAAGCCCGCGAGCGATTCCGTCTCGGTCATCCGTTCGCGCGACGAAGGTCTCACCTGGTCCGCGTCCGAGATCGCATTTCCGCTTCCCGGAAAGGCCTACTATGCGTTGCAAGTTCTCGAGGCGCGCGACGGTGCCTTGCATGCGGTCGTGCATTTGGCCGGGGAAGGACCGGGCGGTTACCGCGGTCGACTTTACGAGGTGTACCATCTGCGGCGTCCGGCCGGCGGCGCCTGGTCCGAGGCCCGCAAGGTGATCCCCGGTTATGTAGGCTCGATCCGCGGCTTCGTCCAACTCGGGACGGGTCGGCTTGTGCTCGCCGTCGGGTTGGCGGTGCCGGAACGCGAGGCGACGCCCAAGGCGGGCCCGGACTTCGGCTGGAACGACACCGTGGTGTATTTTTCCGACGATGCCGGCGGCCGCTGGCAACGTTCGCCGGATCGTCTGCAGGTTGAATTGGCTACGCCCAACGTGACGCGCTACGGCGCCGTCGAACCGGCGCTGGTCGAGCTGGCGCCGGACCGGATCTGGATGCTCGTGCGCGACCGGGGCGGGCGCCTGTGGCAGAGTTATTCGTCCGACGGCGCGCGGTGGCCGGCGTTGACGCGGACGGATTTCATTTCTTCGGATTCGCCGGCGGCGCTGTTGAAACTGCGCGACGGCCGGATCGTGCTGTTTCTGAATGCGTGCCAGAATTGGACCGACCCGCGCAGCTATGCGATGGGCGGACGCGAAGTCCTGCACGCGGCGATCAGCGCCGACGGCGGGCGCAGCTGGCGGGGCTTCCGCGACATTTTGCATGAGACCGACGTCGTCAGCGGCGGCGACCGCGGCACGGCCTATCCTTCGGCGGTGGAATCCCGTTCCGGCAAGATCGTCGTCATGAGCGGGCAGGGCGAAGGCAAGCGCGCGCTCGTCGGTTTCGACCCCGCATGGCTGGAAGCAAGATCAAGCCGCGACGACCTGGCGGCGGGGCCCGTCGGTTGGACGCAGTACGGGGCCGAAGGGATGGCGGTGGAAACCTTGCCCGACGGCACGCGGGCCTTGGCGCTGGCGTTGCCGACCGCGGGAATGTCCGGGGCGACCTGGAATTTTCCCATGGCCGGGGCAGGGGAGCTGCGCGGTCGGATCCGCGTGCCGGCCGCGGTGCGCGAACTGAAGATTTCGCTCACGGATCATTTCAACCGGATCGACGACCGGCGCGCGGCGGAACACGCCGTGTGGTCCGTCGCCGGCGCGGCGCTGGGCGCCTTGGGTGACGAAGCGTGGCATGACCTGAAGTTGGTTTGGTCCGACGCGACGGCGGCGGGTAAACTCGACGTCATGATCGACGGCCGAACCGTGGCGACCTTGGCGGCGCAGCGGCCCGCGCTCCACGGCGTTAATCATCTGCGGCTCGAGTTTCGTTCCGCCAGCGAAGGCGGCCGGATCCTCCTGGCCGGCGTCGAAATGCAGTCCCGGCCATGAAGCGATTCAGCTCCCTCGCCTGGTTTCTTGTTCTCGCCGTCGGCCTATCTGCTGCGCCGGCGCCGCGGCCGGACTTCGGCCTGATCTACAACGACGAT
This sequence comes from Opitutaceae bacterium, assembly GCA_027482185.1. GTDB lineage: Bacteria > Verrucomicrobiota > Verrucomicrobiia > Opitutales > Opitutaceae > ER46. The sequence continues at coordinate 953,512 of JAIXWF010000013.1, forward strand.
GCGGACCTCGCCTTCGTCGTCCCGGATCGCGCGCGCTCGGAAGCGTTGCTGCAGTCCAATCTCGGTGCGCTGGCGGATACTCCGGTGAAGACGCTCGTTTACTGTGTGGGCATGGGCGGCGACCTCATGTACTACAACACGCAGGTCGCGAGCCGCGTGGGCTGGCGCAAATCGCCCGACGAGACGCCGGGATCGCTGATGGAGAAACGCATGGAGAACGCGCGGGTCTGCCTCGCGCAAGGCGCGGACGCCGTGCGCACCGCGGGCGAGACGGCGAAGCGGCTGGGGCTGCGCTTCATTCCGAGCCTGCGGATGAACGATGCGCACTTCATGACCGACCCGGACAAGCACGCGATGACGGGCGAGTTTTGGTTCAAGCACCGCGACCGGCTTACCATCAAGGAGTCGCCCCTGGCGTTTCAGCCGGCCTACGGAAACCTGCTCGATTATTCGCACGCCGAAGTACGGCAGCTGCGCCTCGACACCGTCGCCGAGGTGCTGGCGCGCAACCGCGATCTCGTCGACGGCTTCGAACTCGATTTCAACCGCTTCCAGGTCTTTTTCCCCAAAGGCAAGGCGGCGGGCGGCGCGCCGCGGATGACCGAGTTGGTGCGGGAAGTCCGCCGCCGGCTCGATGCCCTCGCGGCGGAGGTCGGGCGGCCGCTCTGGCTCTTCGTGCGCGTGCCGCCGTCGACGGCGGACTGCACCTTCGCCGGACTGGAGGTCGCGCGCTGGATGCGCGAGGGCCTCGTGGACCTCGTTTCCCCGGCGCAAATCATGACGTTGGCCGGCGACATGCCGATCGCCGATCTCGTGGCGCTCGGCCGCGAGACCGGCGTGCGCGTGGTGCCCTCGCTCTATCCGCGGACGAGCTGGCGCCTGCCGTTTCCCGCCGCTCCGGTTGCGGCCGGGAACCGCTACGAGGGTGCGGCCGTTTCCCGCGAGGCCAACCTCGAGGAGATCCGCGGTGCCGCCGCGCAGTACCGGCAACTCGGCGCCGACGGATTCTATCTTTTCAATTTCTACAACGCGTTCGGTTCCGCGCGCCCGCACGACGAACGCCTGTATCGGGTTTTCCGGGACCTCGCGCGCCCTGAGTCGCTGGCGGGCCAGGCCAAGGTCTTCGCCGTCACCAAGAGCTACTACAACGACGGACCCGGCTCGTACGCCTACGGCAAACAATTGCCGGCGCCGCTCGGCGCGGACGGCGCGCGGCGCGTCACCTTGCGGATCGCCGACGAGGCCGGGGCGACGCCGTTTCCGTTGGCGATCTGCGAACTGCGGCTCGGCTTCCGCGGCCTGCCGCCAGGCGCGAAGGTGGCGGTGACGGTCGACGGTCGCCCGCTCGCCGACGAGAACGCGGCTGCGCTGGCGCGCACGTCGGTCGCGGCGGTCACGGGCCGGCCGCCGCGCCAGCCGGACTTGGCCGAGACCTACGTCCACGTCCCGCTTGCGGCGGCGCTGCCGGCCGGCGAACGCGTTTTCACCGTTGCGGTGACCGGCGCGGAACGCCCGCCGCTGCTCACCGACTTCGAGGTACGCCACGCGTACCGCAACGAACTCGAGCCGCTCTGGCAACGCGTGCCGACGGAGCTGAACGCGGCTCCGGCGCCGCGGCGCTGATTCCCTTTTCCATGCCCTATACGTTTCCGAAATCCCAGGCCCTGTTCGAGCGCGCCCAGCGCAGCATCGCGGCGGGCGTCAACAGCGGCATCCGCAAACTCGAGGCGCCCGTGCCCCTTTATTTCGCGCGCGGCAGCGGCCCGAATCTTTGGGATGTCGACGGCAACCACTACCTCGACTTCCAACTCGGCCAGGGTGCGTTGCTTTACGGGCATGCGCCGGCGGGCATGGCGGACGCGATCGCGGCGCAGGCCCGCCTCGGCACGCATTGGGCGGCGCAATGCGAATTGGAACTCGAGGTCGCGGAGCGGCTGCAGCGCATGATTCCCTCGGCGGAACTCGTCCGTTTCAACAATTCCGCCACCGAAGTGGTGTCCGCGGCGTTCCGCCTCGCGCGGGCGCACACGGGCCGGAAACTGATTTTGCGTTTCGAGGGCCATTACCACGGTTGGGCCGACGAGGGGCTCGTCGGTTTCGCCAATCCGCCCGCGGCCTGGGGCGACGACGAATCGCCGGCGCGCACGCACCCGAGCAAGGGCGTCATCGCCGAGGTGCTGGACCAGTTCGTGGTCGCGCGCTGGAACGACGTCGAGCACCTGCGCCGCCGCGTCGATGCCTACCGAGGGCAACTGGCGGCGATCGTGTTCGAGCCCGTGCTCTGCAACACCTGCTGCCTCGAGCCCGTGCCGGGGTTGCTGCAGGCGATCCGGGAGCTATGCGACCGCGACGGCATGCTGATGATTTCGGACGAGACGATCACCGGTTTCCGTTTCGGCGCCGGTTGCGCGCAGGGCTACTACGGCTACAAGCCCGACCTCACCGTGCTCGGCAAAGCGGTCGGCGGCGGCACGCCGTTCGCGGCTCTGGCCGGCACGAAGGCGGCGATGGCCAAGATTCTCTCCGGCGAAGTCGTGCACGCCGGCACCCTCAATGCCAACCCGCTTTGCTTGGCGGCGAGCAAGTGGAGCCTCGACGCGGTCGAGGCCGCCGGACCGACGCATCCGGCCGAACTGCGCCGGCTCGGCGGCAAACTCATGGCGGGCCTGCGGGCGCTGGCCGACGCGCACGGCGTGCCGCTGCGGCCGCAGGGTCCGGAGCTCATCTTCCACGCCGTGATGCTGAAGCCGGGCGCGGCCGAGGGTCCGATCCGCGATTACCGCGACTATGTGCGCCGGCACGATCCGGCGCGCTGGACGCACCTGCGCCGCTGCCTGCTCGAGGAAGGTGTGCGGGCGATCGAGCGCGGCCTTTGGTCCGTGAGCCTCGCGCACCGCGAGACCGACATCGACGAGGCGCTGGCCCGCGCCGGCCGGGCCTTTGCCCGCCACGCGCAGACCTGGACCGCGCCGGCCTGAACCTCGCCGCAATGTCGCGCCGACGCCGGATTCTCACCGCCGGGTTTTTCCACGAGACGCACACGTTCGTGGACGACGTCACCGGCTGGGCCGATTTCGACATCGCGCGGGACGAGGGCGTGCTGCGCAAACGCGGGGACGGTTCGCCGACGGACGGGTTCCTCGAGGAAGCGGAACGGCAGGGCTTCGACGTGGTGCCCACGCTGGACGCCCGGGCGACGCCGAGCGGCACGGTGGCCGACGCGGCGTTCGAGGCGTTCTGGTCGGAGTTCGAAAGCCGGGCGCGGCCGGCGCTGGCTGCGGGGATCGACGGGATCTTCCTGATTCTGCACGGCGCGATGGTGACGCAGAGCCTCGCCGACCCGGAAGGCGAACTGCTGCGCCGCCTGCGGTCGCTGCCCGGGGCGGCGGGGCTGCCGGTGTTCGGGGTCCTCGACCTCCACGCCAACGTGACCGCGGCGATGTGCCGCCTGGCGAACGGGCTGGTGACGTATCGGGAAAACCCGCACACGGATGCGCGGCACGCGGCGGCGCGCGCGACCGCCCTGCTTGGGCGCGCGCTGCGCGAGAACCTCGCGGTGCACATGGAGTGGTGCCGCCCGCCCATCGTTTGGGCGCCGCCGGGCACGGGCACGGCGGCCGATCCCATGCGGGCGCTGCGCCATTTCGCGGATGCGGCCGAGGCCGTGGACCCGGCGCTGCTCGCGGTCAACGTGGCGGCGGGCTTTTCCTTCGCCGATACGCCGGACACGGGTGTGTCGCTCAGCGCGGTCACGGCGGGGCCGCCGGGATCCGCGGCGGCGGCGCTACGGGCCGGGGCCGGGTTGGCCTGGCGGCTGCGCGAGGCCGGAGTGGTCCGCTATCCCGAGGTCGCCGAAGTCGTCGCCAAACTCGGATCCGGCGGACCGGGACCGGTGCTGTTGGTCGAGCCGGCGGACAACATCGGGGCCGGGGCGCCGGGCGACGGCACGGGCATTTTGCGCGCGCTCCTCGCCCAACGGGTGGAGCGGAGCCTCGTGGTGATCAACGATCCGGCCGCCGTGGCGGCGCTGGCGGACTGTGCCGTCGGGTCGATGCGCGAGTTGGCGATCGGCGGGCGCGGTTTCCGCGGGGACGCGGGACCGGTGACCGTCGGGGCGCGGTTGTTGGCGCGGAGCGACGGCGGCTTCGATCTCGAGGACCGCCACAGCCACCTGGCGTCGATGGTCGGCGTGCGGTGCGAGATGGGGCCGTGCGCCGTGGTCGCCGCGGGCGGCACGACGGTGCTGCTCACGAGCCGGAAGACGCCGCCATTCGACCTCGGCCAGCTGCGCAGCCAGGGGATCGAGCCGCGGGATTTTGCCGTCATCGGGGTGAAGGCGGCGGTGGCCCATCGCCGCGCCTACGATCCGATCGCGCATGCGTCGCATTTTGTCGATACGCCCGGTCCCTGTTCCGGCGACCTGCGGCGTTTTCCATGGCGCCGCTTGCGGCGGCCGGTCTGGCCGCTCGACCCGGTGGCCGAATTCTCCTGTCTTACCGCATGAACACCGCCGTCAGCTATCCGTCCGATCCCGCCACGCCCACCTCGCACCTGCCGTTCAGCCCGGCGGTCCGCGTCGGGGACCTGATCTTCGTTTCCGGCCAGGCGTCGGTCGACGCGATGGGCAAGATCGTTCCGGACACCTTCGAGGGCGAGTTCCGGCGCTCGGTCGAAAACCTGCGGCGCGTGCTGCTCGGCGCCGGCAGCGACCTCGCCCATGTCGTGCAGACGCGCAACTACGTCCGCGACGACGCGAACCTCGGCCGCTACAACGAGCTCTACCGCGAGTACTTTGCCGCCCCGTTCCCGGCCCGGACGACGATCACGGGCTGCCTGCCGCCCTCGCTGCATTTTGAGATTGAGTGTGTCGCCGTCGCCAAGACCTCCTGATTCCCGATGAAAATCATCCGCTACCTCGACGCCGCCGGTGCGGTGCATTTCGGTTCCGAGCAGGCCGACGGCACCGTCTACCGGATCGCCGGCGACATCTTCCGCGACTACATCGTGACGCCGCAGCACGACCACGTGGCGAAGCGGTTGGCGCCGATCGTGCCGACGCAGATCCTCGGCGTCGGCCTGAACTACCGGCACCACGCGAAGGAAGCCGGGATGAAAGAACCGGATTTGCCGGTGCTCTTCGTCAAAGGCGTGAACACGCTGCAGAATCCCGGGGATCCGATTCTGATCCCGACGCAGCTGCCGAGCACGGAAGTCGACTACGAGTGCGAACTCGCGGTCGTGATCGGCAAGAACTGCAAGAATGTCTCCCGCGACAACGCCCTCGATTATGTGCTCGGCTACATGTGCGCGAACGACGTGTCGGCCCGCGACTGGCAGATCAAACGCGGCGGCGGCCAATGGTGCCGCGGCAAGTTCTTCGACACCTTCTGCCCGCTCGGGCCGTGCCTCGTGACGACGGACGACATCCCGGATCCGAACGCGCTCAAGATCTCGACCCGGCTCAACGGCGAGACGGTGCAGGATTGGACGACGGCGGACATGATCTTCGATGTGCCGCGCATCATCGAGTTTTTGAGCGCGAGCACGACGTTGCCCGCGGGGACCGTGATCCTCACCGGCACGCCCCACGGCGTCGGCATGGCCGCGAAGCCGTCGCCGCGCTGGCTGAAGCCCGGCGACGAAGTGACGATCGCGATCGAGAACATCGGCGAACTGACGAATCCCGTCGCCTTGGAGTAAACGTTTTCCGGATACGAAAAAGCCGGGCCGAGCCTGGCTCGGACCCGGCCGGAACGATCGGCGGCAGGCGCGGACTTCAGCGCATCGCGTCGCGTTTCTTCAGGTCGACTTCGGCTTTCGCAAGGATGGCCGGATCGACCTTGATGCCGGCCTTGGCGAGGGCGGCGTCGAGGATGACCTCGCCGGCGAGGTAGCCGGTGACCGTGGCGGCGATCTTGCCGTCGCGGCCGATGATGAACTGCTGGGGAATGCCGCCGACGCCGTAGAGTTTGGCGGAGGCGCGGTCGTTGCCGCGCTCGGCCTTGTCGTGGCTGAAGATGAAGTCGGGGTATTTGTCCTGGTTGGCCTTCACCCATTTCTCGAAGTTGGCGCGGGTGTCGCTGGTGCAGGAACCGAGGACGACGACGCCCTGGTCTTTGTAGGTACGGGCGACTTCCTGGGTGTGGGGCATCGAGGCGATGCAAGGGCCGCACCACGGGGCCCAGAAATCGAGGACGACGACCTTGCCGCGGTAGTCGGAGAGTTTCACCGGTTTGCCGGCGAGATCGTAGGTGGTGAAGTCGGGGGCATCGGCGCCGGGCTTCAGCATCTCGATGCGGGCCACGGGGGCCGGGGCGGCGGCCTTGGCGGCGGCGAAGTCGGCGGCGGTGTAGACCTTGGCGGGCTGGTCGGCGGGCGCGAGTTTCACGCCGACCCGCAGCAGGAGATTGCCGATCGTCTCGTGGTAGGTGGCGCCGGAACCGGCCATCCAGCCGGCGAGCTTGCCGTCCGCGGTCACGGCGATGGTGGTCGGCGTCGGCGCGAGCACGCCGCCGAGTTTCATGGAAATCGAGCGGTCGTAGAACGCGCGGGAGCGGGCGACCTCGGCCTTGAGTTCGTCGGGGTTCATTTCCTGGCGCGTCTTGGCCGCGGGCGGGAATTTGCCGAGGGGATCGAAGGCGACGGTGAACTTGAGGTCGGCGCGGTTTTTCTCGAGCCAAGCGTCGAAACCGGCGCGGTCGTCGTAGCCGCCGACGCCGAGGAACAGCACGCCTTGGTCGGCGTAGGCGGCGGCGAGTTGGTTCCAGCGCGCGAGCATCTCGGGCGAGGGGCCGAGTTTGGCCACCCAGAGGCCGAGGATCGTGCGTTTGCCCTTGGTCAGGGCGGAAAACGTCGTGGGCCGGCCGTCGACGGTGACGAGATCGAAGTCGGCCAGGGCTTCGCCGCTTTTCAATTTGCCGAAGTCCTCGCGAAAGGGCGGGGCGGGCGTTTTGGCGGCGGGCGCCGGCGCGGGCTGGATCGGCGTCGCGGGGATCGCGGCGGGCTGGGCGGCGAGAGTGCCGGCGGCGAGAAGCAGCGCGGCAGGAAGGAAGCGGGCGGATTTCATGGTCGGGGGCGGGATTGGAAAACGGGAATCAGAAAGGCAGGGCGAAGGAAAACTCGTAGGTGCGGCCGAGGGCGTTGTGGAGGGCGCCGTTGAAACCGAAGATGGTATTGGAGAACGGCGGGTCGCGGTCGAAGACATTGCCGATGCCGGCGTTCACGCGCAGGCCCTTGCCATAGCCGCGGAACAGGCCGCGGGCGAATTCGTAGCCGCCGCGCACGTCGACGCGGATCTGCGACGGGATGCCGAAATAGAGCAGATTGGCGGAGACGGGGAAGGTGAGGGCGTTGCCGGAGCGGTTGGAACCGAAGGCGTCGAGGTAGGTGGCGAAGGCCGAGGCGGACCAGGGGCCGCGGCGCCAGAAGACGGAGCCGTTGAGCTTCCACTTCGGCGGGGCGAAGGTGTCGCCGGCATCGTCGAGGGCGGGCTGGCCGGGCCGGATGTCGCGCAGGGCCTTGAGGGTGTTCGTGGCGGTGAGGTTGACGGTGAAGCGCCCGAATTTCTCGCCGGGAATGCGGTACTCGGCCGCGTAGTCGATGCTGTCGTTCCGGATCTCGCCGAAGTTCACGAGGGTCGTATCCACGGAAAGGATCCGGCCGGGCTGGCCGAGGGGGACGTCGGCGACGGGTTCGGGCGCGGCGCGGACGACGCGGCCGGGGAAGGCGGCCTCGTTGTTGATCAGGTTCTGGGCGGCGATGACCTGGATGACATCGCGCTGGCGCGTGCGGTACCAGTTGACCGAAAGATTGAGGCCCTTGGCGAAGGGCGGTTCGAAAACGAGACCGGCGTATTCGTTGGTCGAGGTCTCGGGTTTGATGCCGGGGTTGGCGCCGCGCGTCGTGAGGACGTTGGGCGTGGCGGCCGGCGTGCGCCGCGGATCGACGTAGGCGGTGCTGAAGGGCGTGCCGGTGACCTGGTACTCGGTCAGACCGGGGGCGCGGAAACCCTCGCCGTAGCTGCCGCGGACCAGGAGCGGTTGCGCGGGGACCCAGGAGAAGCCGATCTTCGGCACGGCGGCGTGGCCGGCTTCGTCGCGGTCCTCGTAGCGGCCGGCGAGCTGGAACTCGAGGCGGCGCAGCCCGGGGCGGCGGTTCTTCTTGCCGAAGACCGGCACGGAGAACTCGGCGAAGACGGCGTGGCTCGTGCGGGCGCCGGCGGCGCGGACGGTGGTCGTAACGGGTACGACGGCCTCGCTCTGGTTCACGGCGGTGTTGGAATTGGCGGCGCGCTCGGCGGTGAAGCCGGTGGCGGCGCGGAGCGTGCCGCCGGGGAGTTCGAGGACATCGCCGTCGGCGGTGAAGTCCCACATCGTCAGGTCGGACGTGGTGCGGAGGGTGTTGTAGCGGGCGAGGCTTTCGTAGACGGCGGCGTTGCGGTTGCCGGCGGCGCGGAAGTCGACGAACGGGTTGAGGCGGAGGGCGGGATCGGGGTTGGCGAGGGCGGCGGTGATGCCGGCGCCGTTGAAGTCGCGGGTAACTTGGCGGAAGCGCTGCTCCTGCCGGGACAGGCCGGTGTCCCAGCGCCAGGATTGGCCGAAGGTGCCGCGGGCGCCGACGAGGATGTTGTCGGCCTTGGTGCGCGTGGTCTGGAAGACGGAACCGAACTCGTAGTGCACGAGGCCGACGATGACGTCCTGGCCGAAGGGGTTGTAGGCGGCGGGCACGATCGTCGCGAAATTGCCGAGGCCGGTGGCGGCGGCGGCGGTGGAGACGGGCGGCTGCGAGGAATAGCGGCCGCGGGAATCGGAGTGGCCGGCGCGCAGGTAGAACTGCAGCTGCGCCGAGACCTCGTAGGTGAGCCCGAGGTTGGCGCCGTAGCGTTCGGCCGGCGGCACGAGGTCGATGAACTCGGCGGTGTTGCCGCGGCGCACGCCGCTGGCGGCGAAGGTCGGCGCGCCGGTCGCGGCGTTGAAACCGGTGGGGCCGACGGGAACGAACTGGGCGACGGACGGTGTCTGCGCGGCGCCCGCGGGCACGAGCGCGAGGGCGGTGGCGCCGCCGCCCGGGGTGGTCACGCCGGCGAGCAGGCCGGTGCGGGCCTGGACCACGGCGGGGTAGCCCCAGTTGAGGCGGAGATCGACGCCGGAGACGGGGGCGCCGGTGACGAGGTTGACGCCCTTCTGGAAGAAGCGGTGGTCCTGGTTTTTCGAATACGGGCGCTCGGAGGCCTTGAGGTCGGCGCGGTCGTAGGTGTCGGCGGCGAAGGTGCCGCGGAGTTTGCCGGCGGCGAAGCCGGTCGCGAACGTGGCGTTGCGCTCGCGGGCCCCGCCGTGCCAGGCGCCCTTGAAAGAACCGGAAAGCTCGGAGCCGGCGTAGTCCTTTTTCAGCACGATGTTGATCACGCCGGCGACGGCGTCGGCGCCGTAGAGCGCGGAGGCGCCGTCGGTGATGAGCTCGACGCGCTCGATCATGCCGAGGGGGATGGTGTTGAGATCGACGAAGCCCTGGCGGGAATCGGTGCCGCGGTTGCCGCCGCCGGATTGCGCGGCGCGGCGGCCGTCGACCAGGACGAGGGTGGAGCCGGAGCCGAGGCCGCGGAGGGAAACGCCCGAGACGCCGCTCTGGGCGGGCGGGGCGGCGGAGCTGCCGACGGCGAGGTTGAAGGGCGGGTTGGCGGTTTCGGTGCGCTGGCCGAACTCCGGGTTGAATTCGTTGGGGGCGCTGCCGCGGCCGGAAGAGATGCCGGCGTAGGTCTGGGGCAGGACGTTGAGTAGTTCCGAGAGCGTCATCGCGCCGGAGCCGCGGATGAAGTCGCCGCCGTAGGTGCTGACGGGCGAGGGACCGGCCGTATCCGTTTGGCGGATCCGGCTGCCGAGGACGTCGACGGCCTTGAGCTGCACGGCCGGCTCGAGGGCGGCGGCCGCCACCGGGGCGGCCGACACGGCGGCGGCCCGCAAGGCGGCCGGGAGACCCAAACTCAGGAGGCAAAGGGGCGGGAGAAGGAACAGTCGCATGAAACGAAGGGACACGGAGAGCGCCATTCTCGCACGGGCCCGGCGGGCGTGGCGACGGGAATCTGGGCCGGCGGGACAATTTTCCCGGCGGGCCGGCGTTGCGCCGGGATGGGAACGGCGCAACGCTCCGCGCGATGACCACGATCGCCTTTTTCGACACCAAGAGCTACGATCGCGAGTACTTCGAGCGGGCGGCCGACGCGGGGCGCGTGCGCCGGATCTTCCACGAGTTCCGCCTGAGCAGCGAGACCGCGGCGAGCGCGGCCGGGGCGCAGGCGGTCTGCGTCTTCGTCAACGACCGGCTCGACGCGGCGTGCCTGCAGCGCCTGAAGGAAACCGGGGTGCGGCTTGTGGCGCTGCGCTGCGCCGGTTTCAACAACGTCGACCTCGCCGCGGCGCGCGCGCTCGGCCTGGCGGTGACGCGCGTGCCGGCCTATTCGCCGCACGCGGTGGCCGAGCACACGCTGGCGTTGCTGCTGGCGCTGAACCGCAAGATCCACCGGGCCTACAACCGCGTGCGCGAGCACAACTTTTCCCTCAGCGGCCTCGTCGGCTTCGATCTGTTCGGCAAGACCGTCGGCGTGATCGGCACCGGCAAGATCGGCAAGATCGCGGCCGGGATCTTCCGCGGCTTCGGCACCGAGGTCGTCGCCTACGATCCGTTCCCGAGCCCGGAGTGGGCGGCGGGCGCGGGCGTGCGTTATGGCGATCTGGATACGGTGCTGGCCTCGAGCCACATCGTTTCGCTGCACCTGCCGCTGACGCCGCAGTCCCGTTACCTGATCGATGCCGCGGCGTTCGCGCGCATGCGGCCCGGCGCCTATCTGATCAACACGAGCCGCGGGAAACTCGTCGATACCACCGCCTTGATCGAAGCGCTGAAGTCCGGCCGGCTGGGCGGCGTGGCGCTCGACGTTTACGACGAGGAGGAGGGGATCTTCTTCGAGGACCACTCGGGGGAGATCCTGCAGGACGACGAACTTTCCCGCCTGCTGACCTATCCCAACGTCCTCATCACGGCGCACCAGGCGTTTCTCACCGAGGAGGCGCTGGGAGAAATCGCGCGGGTAACGACGGCCAATCTCGCGGCGCTGGCCGACGGCCGGCCCTATTTGCCGGATTCGGTGCTCGTCGACCCCGCGGCTCCGGGGCCGGCCTGAGCGGGCGGCAAACGGGGCGCGCCGCGAAGCGGGAGGCGCGTGCGCACGTCGCGGGCGGTCCTCGGTACGTGAAAGTGCTTAGGATTTTGGGCTAGGGTTTAGACCCTAGTCTGGCATCACGTAGGCCCACTCAGACCTATTCCCTTTCTTGCCGTGAATCTTTTGTCCGCCGTCTCCCGTTCCCGCTCCTTGGTTTTGGCTTCGCTGGCGTTCGTCGCCGCGGCCCGCGCCGCGTCCCTGCCGCTGAATCTCTCCGAGGTGCAGGACTTCAATCTCGTCACGTGGGGCAATGCCACGCTGCTCAATTCCGATACCGAGGGACGCGTCGCCGTGGGCGGCAATGCCACGTTCAGCAGCTATTCCATCGGCACGCATGCGGCCGTCGCGAATCCGACGACGGGCGTGCTGGTGGTCGGGGGCAACCTTACCGCGGGGCACGGCAGCGTGAGCCGCGGCAGCATCTATGTCGGCGGCAATTACAGCGGCCCGGGTTACTCGCTCAACACGGCGGCCGGTTCCGTGACGGCGTCCGGCCTCGGCAATGCGGTGCCGTTCTCTTTTGCCGCCGCCAAGGCGGCGATGGAGGCCAAGGCGCAGGCCTACGGCGCGCAGGCCGCGACGGGTTCGAGCGTGCTGCAATGGTCGACGCTCACGCTGTCCGGCATGGATCCGGATGTGAACGTGTTCAACATCACGGCCGCGCAGTTGGCGGCCGCGAGCTCGCTGGTGATCAACGCCCCGGTCGGCGCGCATGTGCTGGTGAACGTCTCGGGTGCGGCGGTGACCTTCTCCAACAAGGGCCTGAGCGGCGCGTTCAGTCCGTACACGACCCTCTTCAATTTCTACCAGGCCACGTCGGTCTCCATGTCCGGCATCGGCGTGCAGGGCTCGATTCTGGCCCCGTTCGCCAATGTGAATTTCCAGGGCGGCCAGATGAACGGCCAGCTGATCGCCAACTCGTTCGCCGGGGCGGCCTGGGGCGTGGGCGAGATGCACCATTACACGTTCGCGAACCAGGAGGTGCCGCCGGCCTCGGTCCCCGATGCCGCGGGCACGATCGGTCTGCTGGCCGGCGGGTTCGGGGCGCTCGCGGTGTGGCGCCGTCGCGGGCTCAGCGTCCGCGCCTGAGCGCGGCGGCGAGGCCGCGCCGGAAAACTTCGGCGTCCGGCGCGTCCGGGCTTCCCGCCCCCGGCAGCAAAGGCCGGAGCCGGGCGGCGAGCGCCGCGACAGCCGCGGCTGAATACGGCTGCTTCAGGACCAGGTCCGCGTGGCGCCGCTGGGGCGCCACGTAGCGTGCGTGCTGCGGCAGCACGCGTTCGCGCAATTGCAGGCGGACGCCCGCCGGCGTGTAGCCGCGTTCGACGACGTCGCGCTCCAGCCGGCGGCGGCAGCGCACAGGCTTCGGCACATCGAGGAAGATCGTCAGATCGAACAGCTCGCGCAGCCAGCGGCGGTGGAGCAGCCAAAGCCCGTCGACGAAGACGAGCGGGGCGAGCGTCCAGCCCCGGCGCCGGGAGACGCCCAGGGAGACGAAGTCGTAACGCGGCATCGCCGGCTGCCGGCCGGCGCGGCAGGCCGCGAGCACGCGCCGGGCTTCGGCCCAGTCGATGGCGGCGGGGGCGTCGAAATTGATGTAGGGCCGGCGGCCGAGCGGCAGGTGCGAGAGATCGCGGTAGAAGTCGTCGAGCTGGATGCGGCAGGCGGCGTCGCCGTGGAAAGCGAGCAGCCGGTCGATGAGCCAGCTCTTGCCGGCGCCGCTGCCGCCGACGACGGCCACGAGTTTGACGGAGGGAAGACGTTTCGCCACGCGGCGGTTCCAGCGTACCGGCGGCGGTTTGTCAGGCCCGAAACGGCGTCCGCTGTAACCGAATTTCGGAGACAGCCCCGCGGCGGCGGACCGGGCCCGGACGGACGGGAAAGGTGTCGGGGGCGTTTACAGTCTATCCGAATTATGGATACGCAGTACCACGCGGGGTAGCGGCCGCACGGAACGCAAGAGGTTGCCGCGCAGCGGGAAAGGGATTCCCGGAAAAGCCGGCTCCCAACCTGCATTGCTGCGGGCGAACACCAACCATGAAGAAACTCATCTCCTGCCTGCTGGCCCTGTCTGCGCTCGCCGCCGCTCCCGCGGCCCGCGCCATCACGTTGAGCGGCGAAATCCGCAACGTCGACGGCGACAACGACGGTTTCGCCGACGATCTCCGGATCCAGCGCATCAACTTCGACGTCACCGCCGGCACGTCGCTTTTCTTCGACATGCTCGTGTGGGAATCCACCGGCGTCGACCTCAACGGCGACGGCGAACTCACCGGCTACGACAACTACCTGATGCTGCTGACTTCCGGGGGCGCCTTTCTGACGGCCAACGACGACTCCGGGGCGACGTTCGGCGACGGCTCCGTGCACCACTACGACAGCACGATCAACTACACCTTCGGCACGGCCGGCACGTATGTGATCACGCTCGGCCAATTGGCCTACTCGTCCGCCGAAGCGATGCAGGGCTACCAGGCCAACCGGGCTTACTACGACTACAACGGCCAAAATCTCGACCACGGCGACTGGCGCCTGACGATCAACGTCAACAGCGGTTCGATCTCGAACATCAGCTATCAGGTCGACAACGCGGCCGTGCCGGACACCGCGACCGTCGGTGCGCTGCTCGGCGCCGCCCTCCTCGGGCTCGTCGCCTGCAAGCGCCGCCGCTGAGCGCCCAACCGCTCCGGCCCAACTTCGACCCGCCGCCGACCGCGGCGGGTTTTTTGCGTCCGGAGCGTGCCGGGCGGCGCGGCGGGAAAACGGCGGCGGGCCGCCGGCTCCGTTTCACGCTCAGGGAACCTCGTAGACCTCGACCAGCACGGCGCCGACCATGTTGGGTCCCGTGCCGCCTGCCGGGAGGTTCGCCACCGGCGTGGCGCCGGCCTGCAGCGTGTACGATCCGGGGGCGAGCGCGTCGAGCAGGGCGGAGTCGGCGGCGTTGCGCAGCGGAAATGCGCCGACGGCGGGAAACGCGGCGTTGAGGGCCGCGGCGCCGGCCTGGGCCCAGTTGTTGTTGGCCGCGACGGTCTGCGTGCCGTTGAGCACGGTGATGCGCGGGTCGCCGAGCGTGGTGTCGGCGGCGAGGCCGAAGTCCGCGAGGCCCGGGCCCACGGCGCGCACGAGGAGCGTGCGCGGGTTGTTGCCCGCGACGACGATGCCCGGGATCAACAGTTCGCCCTCTTCGGAAATGCGCGCGAGCGTGGAGAGATTGGTGAGGCGGGTGCCGTTGCGGCTGACGTCGTAGACCTCGGCGAGGACGGCGCCGGTGGTGCCGTTGAGGCCGCGGAGGGTGACGGTGTAGGTGCCCGGGTCGAGTTGCACGAGCAGCGCGGCATCGGCGTCGCCGGCCGCGAGAGCGAAAGCGCCGACCCCGGCGGCGGCGGTGCGGATCTGCGCGGCGTTGGCGGCGCGTTCCCAGCCCTCGTTGCTGGCGATGAGCCGGGCGCCCTGATTGAGCTCGAGGCGGGGGGCGAAGAGAGCGTCGGCGACGCCGAACTTGGCCAGCGCCGGACCGATGCCGCGGATGAGCAGCGTGGCGCGTTCGGTGCCGCTGAGGCTGAAGCCGACGGCAAACGAGTCGCCGACGAACGCGACCTTCGAACGGGTGGACAGGTTGACGAGGCGCCCGGGCGGCGGGACGGCGGCGTTGGCGGCGCGGCCGTTGAGAAAACCGACGATGCGGGGTGCGGCGGACGCGTACAGCTCGCTGTCCGCGGCGGCGACCGCGAGTTGCGCGACGATCTGGGCGGCGCGGGATTGCAACGCCGCCGGCAGCGCGGCGGTCGCGGCGGCGACCGTCGGCACGTAGCGCGGGTAGTCGTTGGCGTCGAGCAGGTCGGCGGCCTTGAGGGCGGCGGCGACGGCCTGGGCCTCCGCGGCCGCGAGGCCGAGACCGAGGAATCGCGCCGGCCAAGCGGGAGTGGCGGGGTTGACGAAGGCGCCGGTGGCGATGCCGCGCCCGAGGAGGAACTGGGAATTGTCGCGGGCGGCGACGAGACCGGCGGCGCCGAGGGCGTCGTCGTTTGCGGCGAGGGCGAAGAATTGGGGCACGCGGGAAGTCACGGCGAGGGCCTCGATGCCGGCGGCCAAGTAGAGTACCGTGCCGCGGACCGGACGGGACGGCACGGCGGTGGCGAGCAGGTCGGCGATGCGGCTCGCGGCGTTGGCTCCGGCGGCTTCGCCGAGGAAGAAGAGCGGGCGGCCCGCGGCGAGGGCGCCGGAGGCCACGAGCCGGTCGTACGCGGCCGCGTGGTTCAGCGCATCGAGGTTGGCGGCGAGCGTCGTCTGGCCGCTCCAGGCGGCGGGCGTGCGGGCGACACTGTCGAGCGCGGCGACGCCGTATCCGGCCGCCACCAGATCGCGCACGAGGCGCAGCGATTCGGGGCGGCTGAACCAATCGGCGCCCGAGCCGCCGTTGGGGTGGAGCAGGAAAACGACGCCGGAGGCGCCGGACGGCACGTGGTGCGTCAGTGTGGAAGAGACGGTGGTCGTGACGTTGTTGGCGCCGGTTTGGGGCTGCGGGTTGAAATTGGGGACGGACGTCGGCGTCCACACCGGCGCGGCCTTGTAGGTGGCGGCGAGACTGACGGGAGTCGCGGGCACGGTGAACGTCGTCTGGGGCAGCAGGGGCGCGAGGGGTGCGTTGCCCAGCACCTCGGTCGTACCGGTCCAACGGTCGAAGACCTGGCCGGCCGGGGGCGGGTCGGCCATGATGTCGACGCGGGAGCCGGCGGGGTAGGTGCCGCCGCCGCTGCCGTTGGCGATCGCGACTGCGGTCGGCGCGCCGTTGCCGGTGACGATCACGTAGCTGCGGACGGGAATCGTGACGAGATTCTGGAGCGTGACGTTGCACACGACCTCTTTGGGGCCGGGGGTGCCGGGGCGCAGGGTAACGGAGGCGGTGCCTTGGCCGGAGGCGATCGCGGCGTCGCCGGAGACGACCCAACGGAACGTGCGGTCGCCGTTTTGGGCGGCCGGGACCGAAGCGGTGAACGTGGGGGTGTTGGCGGCCACGCGGGCCGGAGCGGTGAGGACGCCGGCGGAATCCGGGGCAAAGATGGCGACCTGGGAGGAGGGCGTGTAGCTGGTGCCGTTGGCCGCGATCGCGACACTGAGGGCGACAGTGCCGGCCCGGTCGGCGACAAACTGGATGGCGGCGGCGCGCGGATCGCCGAGAATGCGGGCGCCGGAGACGGTCCATTGGTACGTCGCCGCGGCGGCGCCGGGCGGCTGGGCGGAGGCCGGGACAATCGCGGCGGCTCCGAGTGTGGCGCCGATCAGCCCACCGCGCGGGGCATTGATCGTGGGTTCCTGGACACCGCCGCCACCGCCGCCCGGAGGGATGACAATGGGCGGGGTCACCACTCCGCCGCCTCCGCCGCCGATGGGCGGGACGACGCCTCCCCCGCCCGGGGGAGTGGGACGGACCTGCGCCGCAACCGGGGCGGCGAGCAGCAGGGCGGCGGCAAACAGGGCGGGGCCGGAGGCGAGAGCCGATCGCGGGTTCCGGCAGCGGCAAAGACGGATGAAGTTCATGGGGTCGGAGGTGGACGACGGAAACCGGGCGGGCGTTGCAGATCGGGCGGGGAAGTCACTCGAAGCCCGCAAGGTGGCGGACGAGGTGGGCGATATGGTCGTCGACGGTGAGGCCGAGGTGTTCGCAGCCCGTGTAGATCGTGGCGCGGTCGACCTTGGCGGCAAAGGACGTGTCTTTCACTTTCTTGCGGATCGAGGCGACCTTCATTTCGCCGTAGGGCACGGGATTCATTTTCCGGTACGCGTAGAAAATGCCGCAGAGTTCATCGGTCGCGAGCAGGGCGGCGGCGAGTTTGGTGCGGGGCAGGACCTTGAAGCCGTTGTAGCCGTAGGCGTGGGCTTCGACGGCGTGGATCAATTCCTCCGGGTAGCCCCATTCCGCGAACCAACGGAGCGATTCGGCGGGATGCGTCCCGGGGTGGCGTTCGAAATCGAGATCATGGAGCAGGCCGGTGATGTACCACAGCTCGGGATCGCCGCCGAAGTGCGGGGCGTAGCCGCGGAGGGCGGCGGCGACCATGCGGGCGTGGTAGCGCTGGTAGTCGTCGGCGACGTGCGCTTCGAGCAACCGTTGGGCTTCGTCCGGGGAGGGCAGGGGCATGGGCCGATCAGAACACTGCGGCGCGGATTGAAAACCGGAATCGCTGCGGTCCGAAACCGCCGGGCTCGTTCGTCGTGAGCAGGTGGTTGCTTCGCCGGATCCGGCGGGGCCCCGCCGCTTGCCCATGAATCCATCCTCCCAGTCAGTTCCCGCCGTCCGGCCGGTGCCGGACGGTTACCGCACGATCACGCCCTACCTGGTTTGCGCCGGAGCCGCGGCCGCGCTGGAATATTACGGCCGCGCCTTCGGGGCGATCGAAACGCTGCGGCTCACGGCGCCGAACGGCCGGCTGATCCACGCCGCGTGCCGGATCGGCGATTCGATCCTGATGCTCAACGACGAGTTTCCGGAAATGGGGGCGCTCGGGCCCAAGGCTCGGCAGGGCACGGCGGTGACGTTGCACCTTTTTGTGCCGGACGTGGACGCGGCGTTTGCCCGGGCGGTGGCGGCGGGCGCGACCGTCAGGGTGCCGGTGCAGGACATGTTCTGGGGCGATCGCTACGGACTGCTGGAAGATCCGTTCGGACACGCGTGGTCGCTGGCGACGCGGCGGCGGGATTTGAGTCCGGCGGAAATGCAGGCGGCGGCGGATCGCGCGTTCGGCTGAGGCGGGCGCGCCGCGCGGAGGCTTGAACTTCCGGGCCGGGGCGGTGTGCTCCGCGCGTGCTGACGACTCTCCGCCGGGCGGAATATGCCGAACTGATCGGGCTCTTCTTTCTGCAGGGCGCGGCGCTGGGCATCTGGTTCGTGCCGCTGAGCGCGGTGCTCGAGGCCCACGGTTTGGCGCATATCCGGCCCTATGCATTCGCGACGTCGGGCCTGGCGGCGTTCGTTTCGCCGCTGCTGTTCGGTGCCATGGCCGACCGGCATGCCTCGCCGGTCAAGGTGCTGCGCTGGCTGGCCCTCGCGACCGCCGCCGCGATGGCCGCGGCCAGCACCGCGATCCGGATCGGCGCCGACGTGTGGGCGATTCTCGCGCTGATCCAGCTGCACGCCTTCTGTTCGTCCCCGACGTGGAGCATCGCGTCGACCATCGTGTTCGCGCGGCTGGCGGATGCGAAAAAAGAATTCGGGCCCGTGCGGGCCGTCGCGACGATCGGCTGGATGGTCGGCTGCCTGCTTGTGAGTGTGCTGGCGGCGGACCGCTCGACGCTGGCGGGCTACCTGGGGGCCGGAATGTGGCTGGTGGTTTGCGGCTTCACGTTCTGGTTGCCGGTGCTCGAGACGCCGAAGGCGGCCGAGGGCCTGACCTGGGCGCAGCGGTTCGGCTACGATGCGCTGGAGCTGCTGAAGAACCGGGACACGCGCGTGATTTTCCTGACGGCAGCCCTGTTCACCGTGCCGTTGGCGGGGTTTTATCCGTACACCCCGACGCACCTGCGCGAACTCGGGCTGGAGCGGACGACGGCGTGGATGAGCCTCGGGCAGGTCACCGAGATCGTCGGCATGCTGGCGCTCGGCACCATGCTGCAACGTTGGCGGCTGAAGTGGATCCTGCTGCTCGGGCTGGGTCTCGGCGTGGTGCGGTTTTTGTTTTGCGCGGTCGGAACGCCGTGGGCGCTGGTGACCGGCGTGATTCTGCACGGCGGATCGTTCACGTTCGTGATTATCACGGCGCAGATCTACATCGACCAACGCGTCGATCCGGCGTGGCGGGCGCGGGCGCAGGCCCTGATGGCGCTGCTCAACGGCGGATTCGGCAACATGGCCGGCTACCTCGGTACCGGCGCTTGGTTCGCGGCCTGTTCGGCGAACGGCAAGGTGGCGTGGCCGGTATTTTGGCTCGGGCTGGCGGCGGCGATGGCGGCGGTGGGGCTCTTTTTCCTCGCGACCTACCGTGGTCGCGGGCGCCCGCCGGGGGCCTGACCGGGTGCGGCGGTGCCGCACCGGCGGCCGTTTGCAATCCGTGGAAGTTCCTAGCGCACTGGGTAAAAATAGGCGGCGCCCCGGCTGGAGCGGAAGGCGGCGGGCGACGATACTGAAGGCATGATAAGGACGGACCATGGAGGCGCGGTTCAACTTCGCGGCGTCGGACCGGCGATCCGGGTCTTTCTGGTGGACGACCATCCGATCTACGCGCAGGTGATGTCCGAAGTCCTCCGGCAAGCCGGAGGATTTGCGGTGGTCGGCAGCGCCGGCGACGGCGAGACCGCCGTGGAGCGATTGCGTACCTTGGAAATCGACGTGCTGCTGCTCGACCTCGTGCTGCCCCGCATGGGCGGACTCGAGGTGCTGAATGTGGTCCGGGGCTTTCCGGGCGTGGTGCGATCGGTCGTCTACAGCGGTTTGGCCACCGACGAATCGATCGCCGCCGCGTTCACTCTCGGGGCCTCCGGTTTCATCGAGAAGAGCGCCCCGGTCGAGGAGGTCATCGGGACCCTGCGGGCCGTAGCCCGCGGCGAATCGCCGCTGTCGACGCGGATGAGCGGCGTGCTGCGGTCGCTGGTGCGCCAACGCACGGCACACAAGGAACTCTCGGCCTCGGATCTCGCCGTCCTGCGCCGCCTGGCGAAACTCCAGACGCCGAAAGAAATCGCGGGCGAGCTGGGGCTGTCGTTGTCGGCGGTCTACAAGGCCCGCGCCCGGATCGCGATCCGGGCGGGCGGCGGCGACCGGCCGGATTTCCTGGCGATCGGGGCCGGGCTCGGCCTGATCCCGGCGGCCCAGGGCCGTTTGGTCGCGCCGGCGGTCGCGACGGGAGGGGCGGCATGAATTCGACCGTCCCCGCGGGTCCGCCGTCTCCCGGCGCGGACAAATGCCTGGACTGCCAGCCCGGAATTTTCCGGTTGGCGGCGGAGCGGGCCAACGAAGGCGTCGGTATCACCGACGCGGAGGGCCGCTACCTTTTCCTGAACCAGGAGCATGTGGAGATGTTCGGCTACCGGGACCACGGGGAATTGCTGGGCAAGTCCTGGCGCGTGCTGTACGACGACACAGACGCCGCGTTCATCGAGACGACGGTCTTCCCGGAATTGCAGGCGCGCGGTCTTTGGCGGGGACGCTTGCGGGCGCGGCGGAAGGACGGCTCGCATTTCCACGAGGCGCTGTCGCTGTCGCTCCTGCCCGGCGGCGGAATCGTGTGCAACTGCCACGATGTCACGGACCAGGTCGAGATCGGCGAGCGCCTGCGGCGCAGCGAGACGATGTTCCGGGTCTTCCTGAACACCCTGCCGACGGCGGTGACGATCCGGAACCTCAACGGCGACTACGAATTCGTGAACCGGGCGACCGCTGCGTTCCTCGGGATCGAAGTCGACGATTCCGGCGTGAAGCGCGGCATGGAGATGTGCCTCTCCGACAAGCAGGTGTTCGCCTATTGGGCGGCGGCGGATCGCCGCGTCGCCGCGCGCGACGAAGAGGTGCGGTTCGATTTCCCGATTTTCTGGGGCGATCGGGATTGGGTGCTCGACGTGCAGAAGCTGCCGCTGCGGATCAATGCCGGCAAGGTGACGCATGTCTGCACGCTGGTGAACGACGTGACCGAGCAGCGCCGGCTCGAACGCGAAGAGGACGAAGCCGCGCGGCGGCGCGACGGCTACCACGTGATGCAACGCGAGTTCATTTCGATGGTCTCGCACGAGTTCCGCACGCCGCTCACGACGATCCAGGGCGCGCAGTATCTTCTCGCGAAGCGGGCGGAGGCATTGCCCGGCGGGGAGAAGGCCGACTTCCTGCGCCTGCTCGAATTGCAGGAACGGGCCCTCGGCACGCTGAAAGAGCTGGTCGACCAGGTGCTGCTGCTGAACCGCATCGAGCACATGTCGACGGAGACGGTGCCGCACCCGATCCGGGTCGGCGATCTGGCCGTGCGGATCGCGGGCAACTTCCAGGCGTCGTTGCCGCCGGAACGCCTGATCCTGCGGTGCGAATTGCCGGAAGGCTACACGGCCGCGGTGGACGAACCGCAGATGCGGGCGGTGTTCGAGAATCTGATTTCCAACGGACTCAAGTACTCGCCCGACCACCAGCCGGTGGAGATGAGAATCGGGGCCGAGGGGGAGCGCTGGTGGGTCAGGGTCTCGGACCGCGGCCGCGGCATCCCGCGGGAAGACCAGGGGAATCTGTTCCGGCCGTTCCATCGGGCCGGCAACGTGGGCCAGGTGCCCGGCACCGGCCTCGGGCTGACCATCGTCCGCCGCGTGGTCGATTTCCACCGCGGCACGCTCGAGTTCGCGAGCGAAGTCGGTTCCGGGACCACCTTCATCCTTTCGTTTCCGCGGGAGCTTCCCGCGGGCACGCCCGCCCCGGCCGAACCGGCCGGCGCCAGCGCCCTGCCGTTCAGCAAACTCCGTCCCGCCGCGCCATGAACCCGTCCGCTCCCGCCCCCAGCACGATTCTGCTCGCCGAAGACGACGACCTCGTGCGGCTGATCGCCGAGGAAACGCTCACCGACGCCGGCTACCGGGTCGTTTCCGTGCCGGACGGCGCGGCCGCGCTGGAGGCGCTGCCGCGCGTGCGGCCCGACCTGATTCTGAGCGACGTGCGCATGCCGCGCTGCGACGGTTTCGAGTTCCTGCAGCAGGTGCGCTCGGACCCGGCGAACGTGACGACGCCGTTCATTCTTGTATCAGCAAAAGCGGATACGGCGGACCAGCGCATGGGCATGTCGCTCGGGGCGGACGACTACGTCACCAAGCCCTTCCAGTCGCGCGATCTGCTCAAGACGATCGCGGTGCGCCTCGCCCGGGCTTCGCTGCTCGGGGAGCGCGTGCAGCGTCAGCAGCGGTTCCTGACGCGGGTGCTGCCGCACGAACTGCGCACGCCGCTCACCGGCATCATCGGGTACGCCGAGCTGATGCAGCACGTCGCCGCCGACGGCGGCACGCTGACGAACGAGGAACTGGCGGATTACGCCGGCAACCTCGGCCGCTCGGGCCAGCGGTTGCTGCGGCTCGCGGAGGATCTTTCGCTCTGGGCCTGGCTCGAGAACGCGGAGGGGGGGCGGCGCCGCGGCGAAACCCCGGAACTGGGAGCGACGCCGATCCGGGCAGCCGTGCTGCAGGTCCGCTGCCGGGACATCGCGGACCGTTTCGGCCGGGCGGAAGACCTCGGCGTGCAGGCGGAGGATACGACGGTGCTTGCCGCCGTCGACGGCCTCGAATGCGTCCTCGGCCATCTGGTGGAGAACGCGTTCAAGTTTTCGTTGCCCGGTTCGTTGGTCAGGGTCGCGGTGCGCCGACAGGACGACCGCTGGGTGTTCGAGGTGCGCGATCACGGCCGCGGGCTGGCGGCGGCCGAAATCGCGCAGATCGGCGCCATGCAGCAGTTCGGCCGCGAGCGGTTCGAACAGCAAGGGCTGGGCATGGGGCTCGCTTTGGCGGGCAGCTTTGCCCGGGTTTCCGGCGGCGAGTTTGTGCTCGGAGGGAATACCGGCGAGCCGGGCCTGACCGCCCGATTGACGTTGCCGCTGGCGAATCGGCTCGGACCGTAGAAAAATTCCACCGGCGCAACGGGGCAACGCCCGATACCGCGGGCGGCCCGATCCGGCTACGCTGGACGCATGACAATCATCGGCATCGGCGCGGCTTGCATCCTGCTCGGTGTCGCCGCGATCGCATGGGCGATACGGCGTGCGCCCGAAGGGTGGGAGGATGCGTCGGGATACCATGCCGGCCCGCGGCCGGAACCGGCGTCGCCCCCGGCGCCGTCGCCCCGCCCTGTCGCGCGGGCGACGCTCAGCGGTCGAACCTGAGACGGCGGCGAAGTCCGGCCGCGCCGGCCAGACTGCCGGCGAGCAACCACAGCGTCGCGGCGGCTTCCGGCGTCGGCACGGCTTCCTGCTGGGTGATCGTGAAGATGAAGTAGTGGCTCGAGTCGAAGCTCAGGCCGCCCCAGCGCGCGGAGATCGAGTCGGCCGAATACGTCAACCGGGAGGAATCCCAGCCCGCGAAGTTCGTGGTCACCGAGACGCCGGTCACGGCGTGGTCGATGCCCGAAATCACCAGGCCGTTGAACGCGCTGTTGGTCCAAGGTGCGGCATAGTTGAACGAGACGTGGAAGGCGTGCGCCTCGGGATTCACGGTGTAGGCCCCGAGCAGCACGGTAAGATCGGAAGTGCCGGCGGCGACCACCGTGGTGTGGGCCTCGTAAAGATTGGCGGCGTGGGGGTAGTAGTGGTCGATCCGCAGGACGTCGCCGATCAGGGAGGCCTTGGCGGCGGGCAGCGCCGCGCAAACCAACAAGGTGAGCCGGAACAGGGTGGGGAACAGGGTCATGGTGGCTAAAACACGACAATATTGTGCATTAGTGGCAAGCCCGGAGCGGTCAGGAAGGGTTGGGAGGCGGCTGAGCCGAGCTGGCGGCGAATCGTCGTTGGTCACACGGGTAGCAGCACTCGTCACAACGGGCGTGCGCGGGACGAGCTCGGGTCCAACGTGGGTGCCATGGAAATTGCCGCGGTGCTGTCGTCCCTCCGGCGCCTGGCGGCGGCGGGATGGGCGCTCGCGGGGCTGGCGGCGATGCTGGCGGGAGCGGGCTGCGCGACCGTGGCGCCGCGGGCGCTGGTGCTCCCGCCGACCTCGGCGCCGTTGCCGCAGCCGGTGGCGCCCGGCGGCGAATTGGCCGCGGCGGAATCGGCCGCGGCCGGCGACCGGCGCGATTTTGCCCTGATCGGAGCGGGCGGCTCGATGGAGCCCCTGTATCGCAGCGGCACGGCGATCGTGGTCCGGGAGACGGGGTTCCGCTCGCTGCGACCGGGACAGGCCGTGGTCTACCGCCATCCCCACGGCCACTATGTCGCGCACGTTCTGATCGCACCCACGGCGGGCGGCTGGCTCGCGGCCGGCCTGGCGGCGAAGGAGCCGGACCGCGTGCTGGTCACCCGGGCGAATTTTGTCGGCGTGATCCGGGCGGCATTCGCCGCGACCGCGCCGGTCGGGCCCGCAGGCTGGGGTCCGGGCGCGCGCACCGCCGGCGGTCCCTAGGCCGAACTTGTATCCGGAAATCCGATTCCCGGATACGCAACGCTCCCGATCGCCGGGTACGCAGGATCCGCTGTCGACGGGCGGGAGGGGGCGCGGTTGATTCCGGGGTCATGGCTTCCCTGCGCGCGCTTCCGCCGGCGGCCCGCTCAGGGCCGGGAGGCGCCGCCGTGCGCCGACGGGTTGGAGCGGCGGGCTTCACCCTCGTCGAACTGCTGGTGACGGTGACGATCATCAGCGTGCTGGCGGCAGTACTGGTGCCGACCGTGCAGAAGCTGCGGTTGCGGACGAAGTCATCCGTGATCATGGGCGACTTCCGGACCTTCGCGGCGGCCTTCGACACGTACGCGCAGGAGAACGGCGCGTGGCCGGCGGAGGCGGCGGCCGGCGCCATGCCGACCGGCATGGCGGACCGGCTCAACGGGACCGCGTGGCTGCGGCCGACGCCGATGGGCGGCCGCTACAACTGGGACAACAACCAGCTGCATTTCGGGACGCGGTACCGGGCCGCGATCGCCATCAGCGCGACGGCGTCCTCGCCGCTGCCGCTCGACGTGAACCAGTTGCTCGACCTCGACCGCCGGGGCGACGACGGGAACCTGCTCAACGGTTCGTTCCGCATCGGTTCGAGCCTGAATCCGCTGTTTGTGATCCAGCCGTGAGCGATCATCCCGTCTATTCGCTGGTCCTGAAGCAGCTGGCGCCCGATGCGGCGCGGGCCGGGGCGGAGTACGCGGAGCTGCGCCGCGGGGCGGTCGGGGCGCGGGAGTTGCGCGTCCTGCTGGCGGCCTTGGCGCGGCTGGCGCCGACGGTGGAGTATCCGTTGCGACCCGAGGTCCGGATCGCGGACGGCGAGCGGCAGTTCATCGTCCAGGTGAAGGAAGGCCGCTTGCATCTGGCGGGGTGGACGGTGCCGGCCGGGTTTGCCGACAGCTCGGCGGATGGAATCTGGCGCGCGATCACGGGCGAGGCGGACGACGGCGCGACCGAACCGGAGACGGCGGCGGCCGAACGCCGGGGGGCGCCGCGCCGGCGGCCCGTGCTCGTCGCGGTGCTGGCGGCCGCGATCTTGGCGGCCAACGGAACCACGGCGTGGTGGCTCGCGCAGCCGCCGCCGACGTTGCTGCCGGCGTATCGCCTGCTGGAGGAAGATCCGGCCCGGCGGTTGCTGGAACGGATGGCCGGCGAGTACGAAACCGGGAATGCCGAGGGCGACCGCCGGCTGCGGATCCGGCGCGACGGCACCCTGGTCTGGGCCAAACTTGGTCCGGCGGGCGCCGACGTCGAAGAGACGGCGTTGACCGCGAAGGCGGCGGAGACGGCGGCCGGCGGGGCGCTGCTGACGGATGCGGGTGCGCTGATCGAGGTGCGCGATCCGCTCACGGTGGTGTATTTCGGCGACGTTTACCGCCGGACCCAACGTTAGGCGCGGACGGCGGCGGGTTCAGGGCGCGCCGCCGGCGAGCGAGAAATCGGCCCAGCGCGACACGTCGGCCAGCGCGGGGGCGGATTCCGGACGGATCCGTGCCAGTGCCTCGGCTTGGGCGATCCAGGTGGCGCGGCGCATCGCGCCGAGGACCGGCTGCTCGGCGGCGAGCAACGGCTCGATCGCGCGGAGGGACGCCTCGAGGTAGGCGAGTGCGAGGTCGGGGCTGTGTTGCCGGCGGATCAGGCGGGCGGCGGCGGGCACGTCGGCGACGGCTTTTTGCCAGCCGCGGCCGGACGCCAGCAGAAAGCGGCGCAGGGCCTCGCGGTGGCGGGCGAGGGTGCGCTCCGAAACAAAATAGACCTGCGAGTAGGCGCTCAGGCCGTGCCGCCGGTATTCGAGCGCCCGCACAGCGTGGCCCGCGAGGCGAAGTTTCACGAGTTCGTCGACGAGGTAGCCCTGCTGGGCGTCGATCTTCCCGGCGAGCAACGCCTCCGGCCCGTGGCCGGCCGCGACGCCGACCTGCACGCGCGTGCGGTCGAGGCCGGCGGCGCGCAGCACCGTATCCAAAGCTTCGTGACCATCGTCGTGGATGGCGACGCGGCGGCCGGCGAGGTCGGCGGGCGTGCGGATGCCCGACGTTTCCAGGCTGATCAGGCCGAGCGGCGACGCCTGGAACATCGTGCCGATGGCGACGACGGGCAGGCCGCGGGCGCGGCCCGCGAGGAAGAGGCCGCCTTCGCTGGAGCCGATCAGGTTGTCGCTCGCCGCGACCGTGTCGACCAGGCGGTCGTACGGCAGCTGACCGAGCGGACGCAGGGTGACGGCCAGATTTTCCGCGCGGTAAAGCCCTTCGGCCTCGGCGACGAGGAGACCGGCGAATTGGGCGTTGAGGTGCCAGTCGAGCTGGACCGTAAGGGCCGGAGGTTCGTCCGTCGGGACGGCTGCGGGCCGTGAAGGCGTTTGGCCCGGGAGCAGGCCGGGGAGCGCGCAGATCGTGAGGAAAAAGCGGGAGCGGCGAAACACGGGGCCGCGGAAGCACAAGCAATGCCGTCCGCGGCGTCGCCTCCGGTGGAGTCGCCGTGCCCGCCGGGCCGGGGCCTCAGGCAGGATCCCGGAGTTGAGCGTTGAAAGTTGAGGGTTGGGAGATCGATCCGCCGAGGCCCGGCAGCCGGATCCTCCGCCCGCAACCTCGGGAACCAAACGGTTCCGCACTGAACCCTCAACCAAGCGGTCGCAACTGCCTGAGTCCGCCTCAGGCGAGGGCGTCGCGGCAGTACTTGATGGCCTTGGCCAGCTCGGTCATGCGGTCCGAGCCGGCGGGCACCTTGTACTCGAATTCGATCGTGGCCTGGATGTTGAACTTGTTGTCGCGGATGAGGCGCAGCACCTCGACGATCGGGGTGTCGCCTTCGCCGAACGGCATGTTGACGCCGTTGTTGCGCTTCCGGTCCTTGATGTGGACGTGGGAGATGCGGGCGTGATTGCGTTTGATGAACTCGACCGGGGAGCCGTTTTCGCCGGCGACGTAGTGGCCGATGTCGAGGTTGGAACCGACGAATTTGGAAATCGAATACGGCGCCTCGTAGTTCGCGCCGGTCGTGGTGGCGTGGCCGTGGAGGGCGAGCAAAACGCCGTGGCGGTCCGCGACTTTGCCGACGCGTTCGTGGTCCGACGCCTCCTTGGAGATCTCGGTGGAAATCGCGCGGGCGCCGACGTTCTTCGCGAGCGCGAAAACGTAATCGAGCTCCGGTGCGCTCATCTTGAAGATGCCGTCGACCTTGATCACGTCGACGAAGACGCCGGCCGTTTCCCATTTGCGGCGGAACTCGGCGACCTTGGCCATCGGCACCGCGGCGCGCCAGTCGGCGAGCTTCTTGGCGTTGGCGGCGGCCTCGGCGGAGGCGACGACGGCGCCGCGCGCGGGGACCAGGCCGGCGGGAAGCCCGAGGAAGGCTTCGATCGGCTGCGTGCGCAGTTCGACGGCGCTGAGCCCGAGCTTCACGCAATTCGCGAGGATCTCGTCGCCCGTGATCGGCGCGGAGCCGAAAGAGTAGGGGACGTTGAGGCCGATGTGGACGCCGTTGACCCGGGAATTGGGTTTCGGGTCGGCGGCGCGGGCCAGGGGCGCGAGCGCGGAGAAGGCGCCGGCCGCGGGCAGGGCGGCGAGGGCGAATTTGGTGAAGTCGCGGCGGGAGTAGGTCGTCATGGGGTTGGAAGGGACGGGGGCTGGACGGATGAAGCGGGCCGATGTTGCGCGGAACAAATTCAGGGAGTGCCGGCGAGTTTCAGATAGGCGGCGGCATAGCGCCGGCCGAACTCGCGGTACGCCTCGGCGGAGAAATGAGTTTTGTCGCCCTTGTGGCCGAGACCGTCGGCGGGAACGAACGCCGTGTGCGGGACCTTGCCGGGCAGGGAACGGTGCGCGGCGTCGACCTGCCGTTTGAATTCGTTCCACGGACTGTCGGGAAACACGCCGAGTTGGCCGGCGAGAAACGGAACCGCGGGCGCGCCGAGATCGGTGCGGAAGCGGGCAACGAGGTTGTGAAGTTTGGCCTCGTAGCCGGGCGCGAGCTCGCGGTTGGAGTCCGATTCGCCCTGATGCCACAGGATTCCCTTCAACGTGCCCGCGCCGAGGGCGAGTTTCGCGCGGCGGATCGCGTCGTCCCACGGGCGGCTTTGCGTGGGTTGGTAGAATTCGCCGGGCCGCCAGCTGTCGATCGGCGAGCCGCCGACGGCGCAGGGGATGAGGCCGATGGTGACGCCGGGCCGGGCCGCGGCGACGACGGCCGCGAAGGTGCGGCCGAGCCCGACGCCGACCATCTTCGGTTTGTCGAAGTGCAACGGATCGACGGCGGGAACCCACTGGCCGGCTTGGTTCAGCATCAGGACGCGCGGGTGGGGCACGGTGTCGTCGGGGCCGATTTCGCCGCGGCCGGCCATGTTCGATTGGCCGACGAGGAGGAAGAGATGGAAGTTTTCTTTCGGCGGGAGCGCGGGCGACTGGGCCTGGGCGGAGGCGGCGGCCAAGAGAAACTTCAGGGCAAGAAGCGCGCGACAAGGGAACGAGGTCATGGTGGGGAAAACCGGTCCGCAACGAACCGTACCCGCGTTGCGGGTGCGACTGAAAACTTCGCCCGGGCGGCGCGGGCCGCGGAAACGTCACGCCGCCGGCTTTGCGTTGGGCATCGATTAAGCTGAGGGTGGGCGATGAATCCTGTTTCCGTCGGGTCCCCCTGCTTCGATGTGACGGTGCGGATCGGGTGCAATCTGGTCTACGAGGTGACGGGGTCGGCGTCGCTCCTGTTGAACGCGGAGCCGCGGCCGGACCGGGGGCATCGCATCGTGGCCGAGACGCTTTCGGCCGGCGGCTTGCCGGAGCAACGTTTCCACGACAGCCACGGCAACGCGGTGCGGCGGCTGCGGCTGGCGCCGGGAACCAACACGATCCGGCACGACGCGATCGTCGCGGTGACGTCGCGGCCGGACAACGCGGATTTGCCGCCGGTCACGCCGGAGACGCCCGCCGGGCTGCCCGCGGAACTGCTGCGGTACGTGTTGCCGAGCCGGTATTGCGATTCGGACAAGCTGGCGAATTTCGCCTGGCAGCAATTCGGGCAGGTGACGCACGGCTTGCCGCGGGTCGACGCGATCAGCGCGTGGCTGCATCGGAATGTCGAGTACCGCTACATGTCCGGGCGGGCGGATATCTCGGCGTGGGAGGTGCTGCAGCGCGGGTACGGCGTGTGCCGGGATTTCGCGCACCTCGCGGTGGCGCTCAACCGCACCTTCAATCTGCCGGCGCGCTACGTCACGGGCCATTTGCCCGACATCGGTTTCCCGGATCCCGAAGGCCACATGGATTTCCACGCCTACGCGGAAGTCTACGTGGGCGGGCAGTGGTTCACGACGGACGCGCGGTTCCATGTGCCGCGGATCGGGCGGATCAAGGTGTCCTGCGGGCTCGATGCGGTCGACGGCGCGTTTTCGACGATCTTCGGCGGGGCGACGCTGACGCATTTCCAGGTTTGGGCGTACCAGGTGCCGCGCGGCACGGTCGGGGTCGGCGATCCGATCGATTTTTCCCGCCGGCTCGACAACCAATGGACAGTGCGGACCGAGCCGGCGTACTGAACCGAGCTGCGGCATTGCGCCGGGTGGAAATGGGACGCAGAACGGCCCCGCTTATCTCCCATGAATATCACCCGACTCCTGTTGGTTTTCCTCCTTGGTTTCGTTTCCGTCGCGCGGGCGCAAACGCCCGCTGAAATCAGCCGGGCCACCGGCTATCTCAATTCCACCCGCGATACCCTGCTCGCCAAGGTGAAGGGGCTGTCGGAGGCGCAGCTCGCCTTCAAGCCGGCCCCCGAGAAGTGGTCGGTCGCGGAAGTGTTGGAACACATCACGGCGACCGAAGATTTTCTGTTCGAGCTGATCACGGGGCAGGTCATGAAGGCGCCGCCGCGGCCCGCCGGCGGCGAGGACGTGCAGGCGATCGACGACTTTGTGCTGAAGGCCATCCCGGACCGCACGAGCAAGGCGAAGGCGCCCGAGCCGCTGGTGCCTTCGCGGCGCTTCGGTTCGACCGAGGCGACCCGCAAGCACTTCGAAGCGAGCCGCGCGAAGACGATCGCGTTCCTGAAGGAAACAAAGGGGTTGCGCGACCATGCGTTCGACAGCCCGATGGGCAAGAAACTCGACGGCTACCAATGGGTCCTGTTCATCGGCGCCCACTGCGAGCGCCACACGAAGCAGATCGCCGAGGTGATGGCCGACGCGAAATTTCCGAAGGCCTGATCCGGCCGCGCGTCAGCGGGCCGGCAGGGCGGCGCGGATCGACTCGGCCAGCGGCGTCGTCGGCCGGCCGATGAGCCGGCTGAGCTCGCGGCCGTCGTCGAACAGGGCGCCCCGGGCGGCCGCCGTATCCCAGCCGGCGATACCGTCGGCCCAGACCGGCGGCAGCCCGGCCTGCCGGAGCACGGCGGCGTAGTCGGCTTCCGGCAGATCGCGGTACGGGATCGGGCGCCCGGCTTGGCGGGAGAGCTCGGCGGCGAATTCGGCGAGGGTGAAGGCGGTGTCGCCCGCGAGTTCATAGGTGCGGCCGACCGCGGCTGCGCCGGCAAGGGCGGCGACGGCGGCGGCGGCGTAGTCGGCCCGTGCGGCGGAGGCGATGCGGCCGGAGCCGGCGCTGCCGACGAAGGCGCCGTGCGCGAGGGCGGGCGCGATCGAGCCGGTGTAGTTTTCGGTGTACCAGCCGTTGCGCAGAATGACGAACGGGAGACCGGAGGCCTTGAGTTCGGCTTCGGTCTGCGCGTGCTCGGGCCCGAGGTTGAGCGCGGTCGTGTCCGCCCGGAGCAGGCTGGTGTAGACGAGGAGTTTCACGCCGGCGGCGCGGGCGGCGGCGATGACGGTGCGGTGCTGGGCGAAGCGTTGGCCGAGTTCGTTGCCGGAGATGAGCAGCAGACGCTCGACGCCGGCGAAGGCGCGGACGAGGGCGGGGCCGTCGGTGTAGTCGGCGGCGCGCACGACGACGCCTTGGGCGGCGAGATCGGCGGCCTTGGCAGGATCGCGGACGACCGCGACGGGCGGGCGATCCGGGAAGCGGCGGAGCAGTTGGGCGGCGACGAGGCGGCCGAGTTGGCCGGTGGCGGCGGTGAGGGCGATCATGGATGAGGAGGGACGGTGGTGGACGAGGCGGCGGTTCGGGCTTGTGCCGGTTCCGATGAGCCTCTTGGTTACGAAAGAATACCGATGAAATCGCCGTGCCACAAGAGGGGTCTTTTCCGTCACCGGGTTACCGCCCGGTAACCGACCCGCCGCCGCCATGCCCGCCGCCCTGAACCTGCCGCCCGTCGCGCCCGGCTCCGGCCACGAAAGCCGCTGCCCGGTGCGCGACGTGCTCGATTGCATCGGCGACCGCTGGAGCCTGCTCGCGCTGCTGGCGCTGGCGGGCGGGACGCTGCGCTTCACGGAAATGAAGCGGGCGATCGGCGATATCTCGCCGCGAATGCTGGCGCAGACCCTGCGGGCGCTGGAGCGGGACGGCTACGTGGCGCGGGCGGTGTTCCCGACGATCCCGCCGCGGGTCGAGTACACGCTGACGGCGCTGGGCGAATCGCTGCTGGCGAAGGTCCGGCCGTTGATCCGCTGGGCGGACGAGAACCACGACCGGGTGCGGCGGGCACGGAAGGCCTACGTGCCGCCGGCGGTGAGCGCGGCGCTGTAACCGGTTGCCACGGCGGGGCGGCGGGGGCTGACTCCGCCATGGCTTCTTCGTTTTTCCCCCGTGCGCTGGGTTTCGCGGCCGGCTTGCTGGCCGCGGCGCTGCCGGCGACTTTTGCCAACGACGCCGATCTGGCGGTCCTCAAGACCGAGATCGGCAAAAACCATCCCCGGGCGCTCGGGCGCCTGCAGGAGTGGATCCGCCGGCCGGCGATCGCGGCGGAGAACCGGGGCTTTCCCGAAGGCGCGGACCATCTCATCGGGTTGCTGAAGGACGTCGGTTTTCAAAAGGCCGAGCGGATCGCGACCAAGGGCAAGCCGGGCGTTTTTGCGACGCTCGATGCCGGCGCGGCGAAGACGGTGGCGATCTACTTCATGTATGACGTGAAGCAGTTCGACCCGAAGGAATGGAGCTCGCCGCCCCTCGACGCCGCCCTCGTGGACCGGCCGGGACTCGGCAAAGTCGTGATGGGCCGCGGGGCGACGAACCAGAAGGGTCCGCAGTCGGCGTTGCTGGCGGCGCTGGATGCGTTCCGCACCGCGGGCAAGAAGCTGCCGATCAACCTCGTTCTGGTGGCGGAGGGCGAGGAAGAGATCGGTTCGCCGAACATCGCTGACCTGGTGCTCAAGCCCGAGGTGCGCGCGGCTTTGGAGAAATGCATCGGGATTTTTCTGCCGCATCCGCTGCAGGGCTCGGACGGCGGCGTGACGGTGAACCTCGGGGCCAAGGGCGTGATCGAGGTTGAGTTGACGGCGAGCGCGCTGACCTGGGGCCGCGGGCCGATGCGCGACACGCATTCGTCGTACAAGGCGATGGTGGACAGCCCGGTGTGGCGGCTGGTGCAGGCGTTGACGTCGCTCGTTTCCC
Source organism: Opitutaceae bacterium (assembly GCA_027482185.1). Taxonomy (GTDB): domain Bacteria; phylum Verrucomicrobiota; class Verrucomicrobiia; order Opitutales; family Opitutaceae; genus ER46. The sequence continues at coordinate 986,299 of JAIXWF010000013.1, forward strand.
CCGACGGCAACACGCCGGCGATCGACGGTTTCATGGACAACGTGCGGCCGCTGTTGCCGGAGGAGAAGGCGTTGATCGCGACGGCGGCGCAGAAATTGACGGAGCAGCAGTACCGGGTGGCGTCCGGCGCGCTGAAGTGGATCGACGACCTGCCTTACCTGCAGGCGCTGGAGCGGTTGGTGTCGCAGCCGACGGTGAACATCGAAGGCATCTACGGCGGTTACACGGGCCCCGGCGGCAAGACGGTGCTGCCGCACAAGGCATCGGCGAAACTGGACCTGCGGCTGGTGCCTAACCAGACGGCGCCCGAGGCGTTGGCGAAACTCAAGGCGCACCTGGCGAAGCGCGGCTACGGCGACATCGAGGTGAACTACACCGGCGGTTACAGCCCGACGTCGACTCCGGCGGAGGCGCCGTTGATCCAGGCGCAATTGGCGGTGCTGCGGCGCAACGGCTTCGATCCGGTGCTGTGGCCGCGGTTGGCGGGCTCGTATCCGGGATTCATCTTCACGGATCCGCCGCTGAAAATGGCGGCGGGGCATTTCGGGCTCGGCTACGGGGCCGGCGCGCATGCGCCGGACGAATTCTACCTGATCGAATCGACGCACCCTAAGCTGCGCGGCTTCGACGCCGGGGCGTTGGCGTTTGCCGAGTACCTGTACGAGTTGGCGAAGTAGGCGGCGCGCGGGGCGATTGCGCTCGGCCGATTCCGGCCGGCGCGATTACCGCGGCGGGGACGGAACCTGCGGATCCAGCACGATTTCCTCGCCGCGGGCCACGCACATGAAAAGGACCCGGCTGGCGCGGTCGCGGGATATCACGGCGGCGGAGCCCTGCGCTTCCAGCAACGAGGCCACGACGTTGTTCCCGAGATTGAATTGCCGGATCAGCAGGGGCAAGTGGCCCACGGCGGTGCGGTCGACGATATCGAGGTCGCCGGAAATCTGGAAAAGAGTCCGGCGGTTTTGCCAAAAGACCCACACATCCGTGGCGACCGCGGTGCGGGCGGCGATGAAGAAGCGCTGGGGACCGTCGGCGACGCCGGCGCGCTCCATTTCCCGGCGGAGCATGGCTTGGACAACCTGCTTGGTGGCAGGGCCGGGGACGTGGATCTGATGGCGCGCCGAGGAGAAGGTGGCCGCGATTTCGCTCCAGGCAAAGGGCACGGACTTCCAGGCTTCGGCGGGCGCGGGGGCCTCGGCCTCGAAGCTGCCCCGGATCACGCGGTAGTTGGCGGTGCGCGCGGTGAGGTTCAGTTCCGGGATCGGGTAGTCGGCCTTCTTGACCGTGAGCAGGACCTTCGCCGCCGGGATCCAGACTTGGCCGAAGCGGCTGCGATCGTCGTCGTCCCGGGAACGCGGTTCGATGGCACGCACCCACAGCTCGGCGTCGCGGTTCTCGGCGTGCGCGGCGAAGAAGGCGTCGTCCAGATACCAATAGTAGGAGTAGAGCAGGGCCTCGAGCAGCCATTCGCGGTCGGTCAGGGCGGGGTCGAGCGGCAGGGGAGCGGCGCCGCGGGCGGGGGCCAGCAAGGCCAGCAGGGCGAGCAGCGGGGCGAGCCGTAGTGCTTTCATGGATGCAGGCGGCGCAGGGTGAAGAAGCGGTTGCCGCCGAGACCGCCGTGCCACGCATCGGGGATGCGGACGAAATTCCCGCCCGGCCGGAATACCTCGCGATCCGTCATCCAGCCGTAGGCGCCGCCGGTGACCGGCACCGCTTCGATTTCCCGGAGCGAGGCGAACGGGTCCCCCGGGGAATGGCCGACAAAATCGTCGGCCAGGCGCTGCGCATTCCGCAGCAACCGGACGAACCGGCCCGGGACGCCGACCTTGGCCACCGCGACCAGATGGTCGATGCGCTCGGTGACGCGGGGACTCATGGCCGGTCGGCCGCGGGCATCGCGGAAAAATCCCTCCACTTGGCCGTGTTCCCCGCCGGCGGTGAGCAAGTCGATCACGTTGTCGGTGGTGACGGCGGCGATCTGGCGCTGGGTGTAGCCCGGAGGAATCTCGCGCAGGCGGCGCCGCAGCACCCAGACGATGGCGGCTTGGGCCGCGCAGGTGTCGGCTTCGCTGGTCCAGAAATGTTCGCCGGGGAACGGCGTTTCGTTGATCAGCAATCGCGCCACGTAGCCGCGGGCCGTGTCGGCGGGCGCCAATTCGAACCCGGCCGTTTGGCCGGAAGCGGCGGACGCGGCCCACGCGAAGACCGCGCCCAGCCAGATCGCCGCGATGCGGCGCCGGCCCGCCGGACGGATGCGGGCCGCGGCGGCGGAATCAGGGTGCAGGGACGGGATCATCGCCGATCGAGCGCAGCGCGCTCACGCTTCCGGCTTGGCGGGGGCGGCGTGCCACTTTTTCTTCGGCACGAGGACGGGGGCGTCGGGCTGGGCCTCGAAGTTCGGCGACATGATCTGCACGCCGTATTCGTTGAAGACATCCTGGATGTGGCCGAGCAGGCGGGAGAGAATCTCGCCGCGGCGACCGGCCGAGTCTGCGAACACGGTGAGCTCGTAGCGCACGTAGAAATCTTCCAGGGCGATCTGGAGGACCCGCGGTTCCGGCAGGCTGAGCACGCCTTCGGTCCGGTCCGAGGCAGTCTTGAGCATGGCCTCGACCTGCCGCCATGGAGCGTCGTAGCCGATGGTGACCTGGGTGCTGATCGCGACGCCGGCGGCCGGGCCGCGCGAGTGGTTGCGGATGGCGGAGCTGATGAGCATCGAGTTGGGCAGGGTCACCTCCTCCAGTTGGCGCGTCCGGATCTTCGTTGAGAGCATGCCGACCTCCTGCACGACGCCGGTGATTTCGCCGATCGTGATGTGGTCGCCGGTGCGCACGGAGCGGGCATAAACGGCTGCGAGACCGCCGATGATCTGGCCGACAAAACCCGAACCGCCCAGCGTGACCATCAACCCGACCAACACCGAGATGCCCCGGAACGCCTCGGAGTGCGATCCCGGCAAATAGGGAAAGGCGACCGTGACCGCGAAAATCCAGATGCCGATGACGAGCAGGCGCCGGGTCGCGCGGGCCGACTCCGGATCGAGCCAACCGGAGGTGCCCTGGCCGGATTCGATGTTGGAAAACCAGCCGGCGAGCACCCGCGCCAGGCCGCGGGTCACCAAGAAGATGATGAAGACCGAGAGCAGATTGGGGATCTCGTGCACGGCGCCCTGGGCGAGGTCGGACGCCGCATCGACGAACAGTTCCTGCAACTGCTCGGCCCACGGACGCGTGTAGGGGAAGCGGTCCAGGGAGAACGTGACCGCGACGTAACCGGCGGCGAGCACGAGACCCAGCGCCGCGATCCGGCAGCCGAATTCCGCGATGGTGAAGACGACGGGGCCGATGTCCTGGCCGAGGACCTTGAGGCTGCGGCCGGTGCCATGCAGGCGGGCGTGCAGCCGGTCGATGACGCGCGTCCGAAGGCGGGCCACGCCGAGCCACAGAAAGGCAAAAACCGTGAGGGCGACGAGCGCTTCGGCCAGACTGCGGAGGACGCGGGAAAGACTTTGTTGCTCGGCGTGATCGGCGACGAGGCGGGTCAGGCGCTGCCGGATGCGCTCGGCGGCCGCCGGCAACGTCGCGCGGGCGGCGGGATCCAGATCGGCTTCGGTGAGGGCAAAGATGAGGTGCGGACCGGCGTAGAACCGGGCGCCGGGACGGCCGCCGAGTTCGGTGAATTGCACCCGGATCGTCGCGAGGCTCCGTTCTTCGAGCAAAAACTTGATGCGCGCTTCGGCGGCGGCGGCGCGGGTCTTGGGATCGGGGAAATCGAGGGCGGAGCGAAACTGGACCAGCGGGCGGTTCCACACGATCACGTCGAAGGCCTGGGCGCCGGCCGCGACCTCCAGCCGGCTGGGCGAAGCGCCGGCGGCCGGTGCCGACGTTGCCGCGGGCCCTTGGTCGGCGGTGCCCGTCACGATCGGAGTTTGGAAAAGCGGGAGCGAGGTGGCTTCGGCCGCCGAAAGCAGCGCGGCCGGAACAAACGTCCCGGAAAACCAAATCAGGAGGAGAGGAAATAGTCGCCGCATAGCCTGCGGAGGGACGGTGGCGGCCGGAGAGAGCGGGTCAACTCTCCCGGCCTAGCGGGAGATGTCCAAGTGCGGCGGCTGCTCCAGCCACGCATATCCCGCGCGGGCTTGCCCGCGGCCGAAGTCGAAGAGCCGCCGCATGAACTCCGCGTTGAAGACCCCGGCGTGTTGCAGGGGGAAATCGTCCGGAATGGCCGCGAGCCGGAAGACCGCGCCCTCGCTGACGGTCCGGCCGTAGATGCGGTGCAGGTCGCCGACGGCCTCCGCGTGGATCAGGGCGTGGACGGTGCGCATCGAGATGGGCAGGAGCGCGGGCCGGATCGGATCGTATTCCTGGGCGAGTTCGGCGTTGCAGATGATGTAGGCGGCGAGGGGCGTCGTGTCGGCCATCGAATCGGTGCGCAGCAGGTTGAACGCGGTGCGCACAAAGCGGGGCACGAACACATCGGGATCGCCGACCGTGGTGTAGGCGCGGATGAGGCGTTCGTCGTAGGCCGCACCGAGGAAGGCAAACGGGGCGGCGAGGGCGCCGGTGCTGACGCCGGTCACGACCTGAAATTTCGGACGGCGGCCCGGGTCGGTCCAATCGCAGAGCAGGCCGGCGGAGAACGCGCCGTTGGCCCCGCCGCCGGAGAGCGCGAGCACCGCGACGCCCTCCGGACGCACGGGTGCCGCGCGCAGGGCCGATTGGTAGTCGGCGACGAAATCGCTCTCGGTGCGGTCGTAACCGTAGCGGATCTGGCCGTATCCGGGGACCGCCACGTGGGTGACTTTGTCGTCGGGCACCGGCACGGTGGGGACCAGCGCGACGCATCCGCCGAACAGCATCATGATCGCACCCGAACCGGCGGCGAGCAGCCAACGCAACGCGGCCGGCTTCGATTTGGGGCAAGGCATCAAGGCATGGGCGGACTTTATGGCTGGGTGGGCCGCGGTGCGGCGTCGATCTGACGCAGGAGTTCGGCCACGGCGGTTTCGATTTGGGGGTCGCGGCCGGCGGCGATGGCGCCGGGGGCGTTCGAGACAGGGTGATCGGGCCCCGTCTTCTGATTTTAAAACCAACCGGTCCGGAGGTCTTTCGCGCCGAGTTGGGGCACGCCCCATTTGAGGGAATTGTTCATGACATACATCCACCAGACGGCGGTGCCGGGAACGCGGTCGCCGACGATCGGGCCGAGTTTCTGGCGGCGGTAGAGTTGCGGAAAAATGCTGCCGTCCGAATAGGCCGCGGCGTTTTGCACGAGCACGGTGGGTTTGGCCCAGCGGCCCGAGCGAATGCGGCCGATGACTTCGTTGCGGCGATTGGTGAACGTGGCGAAAACTTCGCCGGTGAAGAGGGCGATGAGTTGGTCGTGCAGCAGGCCGCCGCCGTTGTAGCGGATGTCGATCACGAGGCCGGCTTTGTCGCGGTAGTCGCCGGCGACTTCGCTGTAGGTGCGCTTGTAGGCCTCGGGACTCATTTCGGGAATATAGACGTAGCCGAGGCGGCCGCCCGAAAGTTTCGCGGTGAGGGCTTTGCGCTGCTGGACCCAGTTTTCCGTGCTGAGCTCGACGGCCTGCGCGGCGGAGATCGGGGCGACGATCTGCGTGACCGACGCTCCTCCCGCGGCGGGCTGGATGCGGAGTTGGAGCGGTTGGTCGGCCGTGCGGTTGAGGAAACGGTCGATGTTGGTGCGCTCGTCGATCGGCATGCCGTTGACGGCGAGAATAACGGCACCGGGGGCGAGATGGCTGCCGGCCGTATCGGCAGGACCGCCGGGCAACACGGACGCGATGCGGACGCCGGCGCCGAGGTGGGTATCGTCGTAGTAGAGACCGAGGGAGGCGGTGGCATCGGCGTACGGCGCGCTCTTCAGCAGGTAGCAGCCCATGTGCGAGGCGTTCAGCTCGCCGGCCATCTCGGACATCATTTCGACGAAGTCCTCCCAGGTGTGCAGGTGCGGCAGAAAACGGGCATAGCGGGCGCGGATCGCGGCCCAGTCGCGGCCGTGCAGGGTGGGCTCGTAGAACTTCAATTGCGTGAGCCGCCAGAAGTGCTGGAACCAATAGGCGAGCTCGCCGCGCAGATCGACGTCCATCGAGGTGTCGATGCGGAAGGGGCGGACCGCGCCGGTCGCGAGGTCGGTTTTCTCGATGGTGGAGCCGGCCAGCGCATACAGCTGGCCGGCGGCGGCATCGAGGGCACAGGGGCCGAGGGCCGGTTTGGTGAAAACCGGCGCGAGCCCGCCGCCTTGCACGGCGACCTTGTAGCCGTTGGCGCGACCGGTGGGATCGCGATCGATGAAGAGCAGGGATTGGCCGTCGGGGGTGAGGTCGAAGGCGGCGAAGTCGGTGGAGTACGGTGTCAGCCGCTGCGTGCGCCGTTCGAGGCCGGCGGCTTGGGGTTGCCAGTCGGTTCCCGGCTTGGGTGGGGTGCCGCGCGGGGCGAGGCCGCGGGCGCGGTCGTAACTTTCCTGGGTCAGGTGGGCGATATAGACGTCCATCTGGCCCGTCATGCCGTCGGCGGCCCGGAGACCTTCGCGGGCGGACAGCCAGAGGATGGCTTGGCCGTCCGGACTGAACTTCGGCTGAATATCGAAGTAGCCGCTGCGGGTGATGGTCAGGGGGGCGGCTTGCCTGGTGGCATCGAGGAGGACGATGTCGTGACTCGCGACATAGGATCCGACCGTGCCCGCGAGCCAGCGGCTGTCCGGCGACCAGCGGAAGCTGACATCGTCGTCTTCGTAGGAATAAAACGTCCCGGGCGGTAGCGCGGTGACGGTCGTGCCGGTGGCGCGATCCTGGACGAGGATGCGGTTGCGATCGGCGAGGTAGGCGAGGCGTTTGCCGTCGGGGGAAATCTTGGGGAATTGGAGATCGCCGTCCGAATCGATGAGTTTCTTTTCCGTGATGGGACCGGGATCGGCGAAGGATTTCATCCCGGGTTCGCCGAGGGCGGCTTCGAAGATATCCATGTCGCCGTCGCGTTCGGAAATATAGACGACGGCGCGGCCATCGGGCGCGAAGCTGACCTGGCGCTCGTGGCCCGCGGTGCGGGTGACGCGGCGGGTGCGTCCGGTTTCGGTGGAGAGAACAAATACTTCGCCGCGGGCGATGAAGGCGATCTGGCGTCCGTCGGTTGACGGTTCCAACTCCGTCACCTGGTCGGCGGCATCGGTGGAAAAACTGCCGCGGACGAGGGAGCTTTGGCGGAGGGTAACGGGCACGCGTTGGGCCGCGCCGCCGGCGGCGGGCCGCCGCCAGATCTCGCCTTCGAGGCCGTAAACCAACGTGCCGTCCCGGGCGACACTGAGAAAGCGCACGGGAGTGCCGCGATGATCGGTGACGGCGACGGGAGCCGTGCCGGGTTGCAGGCTGCCTTGCCAGACGTTGAAGGAGCCGGAGCGTTCGCTGAGAAAGAAGTAGCCGCGGCCGTCGGGCGCCCAGACGGGGTCGCGATCTTCGCCGCGGAAATCGGTGAGCCGGCGGTGGGTTTTCTGCGCGAGGTCGTAGAGCCAGACATCGTGGGTGCCGTCGGACACGGCGCCCTTGCGCCATTCGTTTTCGTAAATGGGGCGGGTTTCGTAGAGGAGCTGGGCGCCCTTGGCATCGAGGGAAACCTCGAGGGCCGGCGTGGGAATTTCGAGCCGCGTGCGGCCGCCCGCGGCGGGTGCGGAATAGAGTTGGTCGCTGCCCGCGTGGTCGCCGGCGAGGACCGTCTGCGGATTGCCGAGACGGGAGGAGGCGAAGTAGACGCGTTGGCCGTCCGGGGAAAAGGCGTAGGGCTTGTCGTCCGCGGAATGGTCGGTGAGGCGGGTAATTTCGCCGCCGGTCGCGGGCATGATGAATACGTCGAGGTTGCCGTGCTGTTTGCTGGCGAAGGCGACCTTGGTGCCGTCGGGCGACCAGACCGGGCGGGTGGAATAGAACTCGCCGCTCGTGAGCGGCACCGCTTCGCCGCCGGCCGCAGGGACGCGCCAGATTTGGCCGCCGTAGGTGAAGGCGATGGCGGTGCCGTCGGGGGAGACGGCGGGAGAGCGCAGCCACAGCGGCGGGTTGCCGGATTTTTCTTCCGCTGCCGCCGCAACGGCGACGGCGGCGCAAAGCAGGGCGAAGAGGCGCAAGCGGCCGCCGGCGAGACCGCCGACGCAAAGCACGGGGTGAAGAGCGATTCTCATGGCGGGCGAGGCGAGACAGCAGAGGGCCGGAGACGCGACAAGCTGTTTTGCCGGAGAGGCAGGTTGGCCGGTGCGATCGTAATGCCCCGGGCCACGCCCGGAATCCGTTTCCCCGGACAAGTGTACTCACAGGGGCCGGGGGTTTCGCCTTGAAGGCACAAAGGCCATGGCAACACGGTGGGCCCGCACCCTCCCGGGAAACCCGGTGTTTCCCCAGGTCCGCGCTCCATGCCGTTGTCAAAATCCCTCTCCCGCCTGAGCCCGCGCCTGTTGGGCTTGGTCTTCTTTGGGGTAATGTTCGGCGGCACGTTGTCGGTCGTGGGGTACGTTTTTGCCGGGGCCCTGCGGCATCGCGAAGCGGAGATCCGCCGGGAGGTCCGCGATCTGGCCGTCGCGGCGGCAGGATCGGTCGACGTGGAGCGGCACGAGCAATTGGTCCGGCCGGAGCAGTTCGACGGCGCGGACTACCGGCGGGTGCTGCAACCGCTGCTCAGGTTCCATCGGTTGCATCCGGAAATCCAATACCTCTGGACCACGCGCACGCCGGCGGCGTCGCCCCAGGTGCTGGTGCTGGAAACGGCGACCGACGCGGGGATCCGGGCGGCGCAGACCGCGCGGGGACGGAGCCAGGACATTTTGCCGTTTCTGCAGGAGGATCCGGCGACGGAGGCGGGCCGGGCGTCGATCCCGGTGCTGCGGGCCGGGGAGGCGTGGGTGGCGCCCGATTTCTACGCGGACGCGCATGGCCGTTACATCGAGGCGCGGGCGCCGTTGCTGGACCGCGACAACCGCCTGGTGGGTTACCTCGGGGTGGACTACGCGCTCGACAGCTATTTCGCGCAGATCAACGAGGTGCGCTGGACCGGCGCGGTCGCGCTCGCGCTGGCGTTCGCGGTGAGTCTGGTCGTCGCGCGGACGGTGGGCGCGATGCGGCGGCAGACGTTTTTGCACCTGGAACAGATCGAGCGGGCCGAGGCGGAGATGCGGGTGCAGCGCGATGCGGCGACCAAGGCCACCGCGGCCAAGAGCGAGCTGCTCGCGATCGCGACGCACGATCTCAAGAATCCGCTCAGTGCGATCGCCGGCATGGCGGGGCTGATGCTGCGGCTGAAGCGCAAACCGGAGGCGAAGGCATCGGCCGACGACGAACTCGAGATGCTCGACAGCATCCACGCCGCGGCGAAACACATGGGCGAAATCGTCCGGGGAATTCTCTCGAACGAAGGTCTGGAGCAGGGCGGGGTGGTTTTCCGGCCCGCGCCGCTGGATCTGGCCGCGCTGGTGCGCGAGGTGGTCCGGTTCAACGCGCCGTATGCGGCGCGCAAGCGGATCGCGCTCGAGGCCGCGGTGCCGGAGACGTTGCCCGTCGTGGCGGACGCCGGGTTGCTGCGGGAGGCGTGCGACAACTACGTCAGCAATGCGATCAAGTATTCCCCGGCGGATACGGGCGTCCGTGTCGCGTTGCGCCCGCCGGAGGCCGGGGGCGAGGTCGAGTTTTCCGTGCAGGATGCCGGGCCGGGGCTTTCGGAGGCGGACCAGGCGAAGCTGTTCCAGAAGTTCCGGAAACTCACGGCGCGTCCCACGGGCGGGGAAAGTTCGACCGGGCTGGGGCTCTCCATCGTGAAGACGATCGCGGAGCGGCACGGCGGCACGGTGGGGTGCGAGAGCACGCTCGGCCAAGGGGCGCGGTTCTGGCTGCGCGTGCCGGTCCGGCCGCCGGCCGGGGCGGCGGCCGAAACTTCCGTCTCGACCTGATGGGGTACCGCGGCACGTTCGCAGCGATTCCCATGGCCGCCAAAACCACCGTGCTGGTCGTCGACGATGAGCCTCACTTGCGCCGCTTTGTCCGGATGCTGCTGCACTCGACCTTCGAAGATCTCGCGGTGATCGAGGCCGGCGACGAGACGGCGGCGCTGGCTCTTTATGCGGAAGCGAAGCCGGATCTGGTGTTGCTCGATATCAATTTGATCGGCTGCTCGGGCATCGCGGTCCTGCAGCGGCTGCGGCAAATGGATCCGCAGGCCGAGGTGGTGATGCTGACCGCGGTGAACGTGCGCCACACGATCGAGGAAGCGCAGGCGGCCGGCGCGGCCGGCTACATCCTGAAGGAGGCCGACGACGAAGCGTTGACCGCGGCGCTGCTCGAGGTCGTCCGGTCCCGATTCGGCGCCGCCGAGGCCGGAGGCCCGAAGCCATGAGCGAACCGGCCGAACCCCGGCCGAACCGGGCCCGGTCCGCCTGCAACGAAGTGCGCTACTCCCTGCGGGAGATTCTGGCCGAGGTGGCGGGCGAGCGCAGTTCGGGTGCGATGGGGGCGGAGAAGCTGCACGCGAAAGATATCCGGAAAATGTTCCGGGCCAAACCGCGCCCCTCCCGTGCCGCCAAAACTTGACGCGGCGTTCCTCGCGGCCATCCGCGGGCTGCGCACGTTCACGCACGCATGCGATCTGGACGGGTGGGCGGCTGCGGCGTCACATCCGCTGGCGCTGCTCGAGCGGTTGGTGGACGGCGGCCATTTGCGCAAGGATGAGGCCGGGCGGTTCTGGAGCGGGCTCATCGGTTTTGCCTATGTCGATCCGCTGGTGGTCGCGATCAGCGAGAAGGCCGTCGGCCGGCTGACGGCCGAGATCGCGGCGAAAGCGCAGGCGCTGCCGATCTATCTGCTGGGCGACGCCCTGACGGTGGCGATGCCCGATCCGACCGACGAAAAATTGGTCCGGCGGCTGGGCGCGATCGCGGGCCTGCCGGTGAGCCCGGTGTTCGCCTTTGCGGCGGATGTGCGGGACCTGGTGCAGCTGCACTATGCGACCGAGCAGTCGCTGGCGGAGGCGCTGCGGTCCGCGGAAGGGGTAGACTTGCCGGCGGGCGGAGGCGATTTGGACAGCCGCGGCCGGGAGATCGCGCAGCTCGCGGACAACGAACAGATCGTCCGCTTCATCAACGCGCTGCTCCTGTTCGCGCTGCGGCGCGAGGCGAGCGACATCCACGTCGAGGCGTGGGCCGACGAATCGATCGTGCGCTACCGGATCGACGGCAACCTGCACGACATACTGCGCTTTTCGCGCAAGCTGCACGGGGCCGTGGTCACCCGCCTCAAGATCATGGCGGCGATCGACATCGCCGAACGGCGGTTCCCGACCGACGGCCGTTTCTCGATCCCGCTGGGTTCGGCGAGCATCGATTTCCGCTTTTCGTCCATCCCGTCCCAATACGGCGAAAAAGTCGTGTTGCGGCTCCTCGGGAGCATGAGCCGGCGGTCGCTGCTCAGTCTCGACCGCATGCTGATCTCGCGCTCGATTCTGGAGCCGTTCCGGCGCGTGCTGAAGAATCCGTCGGGCATCATTTTCGTCATCGGGCCGACCGGCTCCGGCAAGACCACCACGCTCTACGCGGCGCTGTCCGAACTCAACGACCGCACGGTCAACATTTCCACGATCGAGGACCCGATCGAGCTGAGGCTGGAGGGCATCACGCAGACCCAGGTGCAGGCGAACATCGACATGTCGTTTGCGCGCATGTTGCGGGCGCTGCTGCGGCAGGACCCCGACATCATGCTGGTCGGCGAGATCCGCGACCTCGAGACGGCCAAGATCGCGACGGAGGCGGCCCTGACCGGCCATCTCGTGCTCGCCACGATGCACACCAACTCCGCGCCCGAAGCGCTCGTGCGGTTGGGGGAAATGGGCGTCGATCCCTTCATGGTGGCGCCGACCGTGGCCGCCGTGCTGAGCCAACGGTTGGCGCGGCGCATCTGCGAAAATTGCAAGGAGCCCTACCGGCCGGCGGACGAAGTGCTCCGGCGCTATTTCAACGACGCGGAGTTTCCCGAAGTCGCCTTCTACCGCGGGCGCGGTTGCCAGCTGTGCAACCGCACCGGCTTCAAGGGCCGGATCGCGTTCCACGAGTTGCTGCTCGTGAATCGGCGCGTGCGCACGTTGATCGGCAAACGGGCGAGCCAGGAGGAACTCGCGGAGGCGGCGGCGCGCATCGGCTACCGGCCCCTGCGCTACGACGGCCTCGTGAAGGTGCTGCTGGGGCTGACGACCATCGAAGAAATCGAGGCGCAGACTCCGGTGGAAATCGCCGAGGCGGAGGAGAGCTGACGGGGCGGTTGAAAGCGAGGCATCGAAGGTTGTGCGAGCGCTTGGCCGGGGACGGGTCGTGGTCCCGCCGCACGCCGAAGATCGGCAACCTAATTTCCGGACGGGAATCACCCGGCCGGCCGGACTGACTAGCGCAGGACGCGCCACACCAACCACAGCGAGAGCAGGCGCACGACGCCGACGAGCAGCATGAAGGCCAGCCCGAGCGAGCAGGTGAAGACGATGATGTCGCCGACGCAGATCAATCCGGCCACGCCGCACGCGAAGCCGAGTGCCTGCAGAAATCGGCCGTGATCTTCCTGCAGGTTGCGTTCCTGGAGTTTGGCTTGCTGGATCTCGCGCTGCTCCTGCCAGATGGCCTGCATGCGCGGCGTCGCGGTGTGAACTTGGTTGGATTGCACGCCGGGATCCACGGCCACCGGCGCGACGAAGCGCGCAGTCGTCGTCGGCGGGGCGACTTCCGGCCACACCGGGTGGTCGCCCAGCCGCACCCACGCGGTGTCGCCCAGCCGCAGGATGTGGCTGTCGGCGGTCGCAACGCCGACTTCGAGGAGCGAGCGCACGTTGGGGAGGCTGAGGGATTCGCGCACGGTGCCGTCGGCGAGGGCGAGGTACCACACCCGCTCGGGACCGTCGTCGGCGCGAATTTGGGGTGCGCGGCGGCTCATGGGAGTCGCGAACGCGTCAGGTGCCAGCGGCCGCGCCACCACAGGACCGCACCCGCCGCGAAGAAAACCGCCGCGAGCCGGCCGACCGCGCCGCGGAACTGCGCCGATTCCTCGGCGTCCAGCGGGCCTTGGTCGAGCGACGGCGCGCCCATGAGCGTGTAGAATCCGAGCCACGGCCGCCGGATCCAGCCGATGATCGAAGTCGACGGCGCGGTCGGCTTCGCTTCGTCCGCCGCGGGGTCGCCGCCGCGCAGCTGCCGTACCGTCGCCGCGGTGGCGGACGCCGAACTGGCCGCGGCCGTCGGCCGTTCCGCCCAAAACGCGACAAGGAGCGACACACAGAGCGCACCGGCCAGCAGCCGGCGAAACGTTACCGAAAATTCCCGCGGGGCGTAGTCCATCCGGCGGCGAATCAGAGGAGAGTCCCGCGACGAGTCGAGGCGGGATTGGCCGGGAGTCCCGGGGCATGCGAGCAGGGAACGCCGTTCGGTCTTGCGGCCGGCGCAGATTGTTTTCCGAACCGCCGCCCCGGGTGAAGCCGAACGCGCTCGCCAAGGCCCAAAGTTAAATCCGAAGCGACGAGGCGGAGTTGGGGACAACTGCGTCAGGCGCACGGACGGGACCGGCGGTTTCGGTTGGCGTTGGCCGTACGCGGGCCGCAGGCTCGAACCGTATGCCGGATTGGTTCTATCGCACGGTCGCACAGCCGGTGCTGTTCCGGTTGCCCGATCCGTTGGCCCGGAGGTTGGCGCTGGGGGTGATTGGGACGCTGGGGCGCAGTGGTCCGGGGCGGGCCTTGATCCAATTCATGGGGCACATGGCCCCGGATCGGCGGCTGGCGGTGCGGCGCGGGGAGTACGAGTTTCCGGCGCGGCTCGGGCTCGGGTGGCGAGTGGATCCGGAGCAGTGGGCGACGCGGGGGCTCGCCGAATTTGGCGTCGGCTTCATTGAGATTCACGAAGGGTCGCCGCGGGAGGTGCGGCGGGGCGACGACGCCTTGGTCGAAGGGCCGCCATTGGCACGGGCGACGGCGTCGATCCCGAAGGTGCCGGTCCCGATCCTGCGGCGGCGGACCCGCCCCGACGGCGCGGAGTCGGTCGTGTTACCGGGGGGCGAGAGTTGGGCCGTCGTCGCGGCCGACGTGCCGCCGCCCCACGGAGAAACATCGGCGAAGGTCACGGGCATGGTCCTGCAGGCGGGGATGCGCGCGGCGGACGGGGCTTGGACCGTACCGGCGCGGATGCCGGCGGAATTGCCGGACCAGGTGCGGGCTTGGCGGCGGGCGTTGCCGGCCGGGGCGGGGCTGATGGTGGCGGGCGGCATCGGCGGCCCGGACGACGTCGCGGCGCTGCGGGCGGCAGGAGCGGATTTGCTCAGTGTCGATGCCGGCCTGGTATTTCGCGGTCCGGGCCTGGTGAAGCGTTGCCATGTCGCGCTGCTGGCTGCGGCCGATGGCCGGCAGGAGACGGAGGCGGTCCCGGGGCCGATTTTCCGGCAGGCGTGGATCTGGGGGGCAGGATTGGGTGCGGCGATGGCGGCGGGCGGAGCGGCGACGATGGCGCTCGCGTTGACGCGGGTGCTGTTGCCCTACGACGAGCATTACCTGGGCTTGACGGCGGCGATGCTGGAGAAAACGCAGCCGCGGCTCTTCGCGTTCATGGCGCACGATCGTGCGACGCTGGCGGGCACGATGCTCGGACTCGGTTGGCTTTACGGCCTGCTCGCCTGGCACGGGATCCGGCAGGCGCGGCACGGGGCGAAGACCGCGACGGTGGCGTCGGCGCTGGCGGGGTTTGCCAGTTTCTTCGCGTTTTTTGGCTTCGGGTACTTCGACGCGCTGCACGCGTTCGTGGCGGCGGTGCTGTTTCAGCTGACCGTGCAGACGATGGTCGGCGCGGAAGGCGGCGGCCCGGCGCCGGCGGCGGCAGAGATCGAGCGGGAGGACGGGGCGTGGCGTCGGGCGCAGTGGGCGCAACTGCTTTGGCTGGTGCATGCCGGGGGCCTGCTGATTGCCGGGGCGGTGATTTTGGGAATCGGAATGACTTCGGTCTTTGTCGCGGAGGATCTGGCATTTCTTTGCCTCACCGCGGATGAAGCGCGGAGTCTGGGCGAGCGGCTCGTCGCGGTGGTGGCGCACGACCGGGCCACGCTGGGCGGCATGCTGCTGGCTTCGGGCACGGCGATGCTCCTGCCCGTCTTGTGGTGTTTCCGGCGCGGCGAACGCTGGCTTTGGTCGGCCGTGGCGGGGCTCGGCGCGCCGGCTTACGCCGCGGCGATCGGCATCCATCTCCACGTCGGCTACACGGATTGGCGGCACCTCGTGCCCGCCTTCGCGGGGGCGGCGCTTTGGGCGGCGGGATTGGTGCTGGGCGCGGGCTACCTGCGCGGCGCCGGCGCCCGCGGTCCCGGCGTATCCGAATCAAGGTGACGAAGAACCGGCCCCGGGCTCGGGGCCGCCGAGGCGGCCGGTGCCGCGGCAGGCTTCCCGATCAGGCGGCGGCCAGTTTCAGGAGGGTCGCCGCGGTCGCGCGCGCCGAGCGCGCCGATCCCGTCGCGCGCGTGCCGTGGGCCGCCACGATCGCCCCGTCGATCAGCAGGCTGAGCGTTTCGGCCAAGCCGGCCGGATTCGAGGCGCCCGCCGCCGCGCAGAGTTGGGCGAGCATTTCTTTCACCGCCACCTTGTGGTTCCAGGCGGTACGATGGATCGCATGGGTCGCCTCGGGATATTCGCTCAAGGCGCGGATGAAAACGCAGCCGTTGAAATCGGGGCTGCCGAACCAACCTTCCAGCCAATCGAAGACCGCAAGGAGCCGCTTCGTCGGCGATTTTCCCGCCACCTCCACCGTCGCCGCCATGGCGGCGCGAAGTTCACGGTCCCGTTTTTCCAGCAGCGCCACGATCAGTTCTTCCTTCGAGGAGAAATGGTTGTAGAGCGTCATTTTCGCGACGCCCGCTTCGGCGAGGATCAGGTCGATCCCGACCGCCCGGAAGCCGTCGCGGTAAAACAGGCGCCACGCCGTGGCCATGAGATGGTCGCGTTTGGGCGAGGACGTTTCCGTTTCGGACATGGCGCGACATTGGGCGGTGGGCGGCGGCGCGCAAGGGAATAGACAGAACTGTCTATTTTATGCTTGCGAAAGGATAGACAAGTCTGTCTAGTCCATTTCACCGCCATGGCCCACCACTTTCTCGCCACCACCTTCACCCCCGACGTGCTCCGCGCACAGGAGGCCTACTACGGACGCTCCCGGAGCGTCCCGCCCGCCCCCGGTCCCGACGAAATGGGGGCGCAGGAAGAGGCTTTCATCGGGCGTCGCGACAGTTTCTACCTCGCCTCGGTCAACTCCGCCGGATGGCCCTACATCCAGCACCGCGGCGGCCCGCGCGGGTTTCTGAAAGTGCTCGATCCGCACACGCTCGGCTTCGCCGACCTCGCGGGTAATCGCCAGCTCCTCACCGCCGGCAACGTCGCGGCCAACGACCGCGTCGCGCTTTTCCTGATGGACTACGCGCGTCGCGAGCGCCTGAAGCTTCTCGGCCACGCCGAGGTGGTGGCTGCGCGGGACCATCCTGTCCTGGCCGCCGAACTTGCCCCCGAGGGCATTCCGGTGCGGCTCGTCGAACGGCTGTTCCGTATCCGCGTGACGGCGCTCGACTGGAACTGCCCGCAGTACATTGCGCCGCGCTTCACCGCCGAGGAGGTCGAGCGCGCCGCCGTGCCGCTCCGGTTGCGCATTGCCGAACTCGAAGCCGCGCTCGCCGCCGCCAAGCCATGATCCCCGCCCTGCGGACATTCCGGGGCCAACGCGCCCCGTTGCCGCCGCGCCTGCCTGCCGGCCAAATCGCGCTTGCGGGACTGGGCGCCGCGCTCGCCATCGGCTTCGTGGGGGCCTTGGCCGAGACGACGGGCCAGCCGCTGCTCCTCGGTTCGCTGGGCGCGAGCTGCGTGTTCCTCTTTGGCTTGCCCGAGGCGCCGTTTTCCCAGCCCCGCAACGTGATTGCCGGCCACGTCCTCAGCTCGCTCGTCGGGCTCGGTTTCCTGCGGGCGTTCGGACCGCACCCGTGGGCGCTTGGTCTCGCCCTCGGCACTGCCGTCGCCCTGATGTTCGCCACGCGGACGGTCCACGCGCCCGCCGGTTCCAACCCGGTGATTGTGTTCCTCGCGCAGCCGGATTGGAGCTTCGTTTTCGCGCCGACGTTGTTCGGCGCCGTGGGCGTCGTGTTGGTCGCGGTGGGGTTTCACCGCCTGGTCCGTCCGGGCCGCTACCCGCTTTACTGGCTTGGACGCGACGCCGCGCCGAGCTCCTGAACCATCCCTTTTCGGCCGCATCCCGCGGCCGGAGTCCAAACGAAAAGCAGCAGAACCAGATACCATCATGTCCCGCATCACCGCCCTCGATCCCGCAGTCGCCACCGGCAAGACCGCCGAACTCTTCACCGGCGTGAAGTCCAAGCTCGGCAAGGTGCCGAATCTCATGCGCACGCTCGGCCAATCGCCCGCGGCCCTCGAAGCCTACCTCGGTTTCAGCCGCACCCTTGCCGCCGGAATTCTTCCGGCGAAGACCCGGGAGCAAATCGCCCTCGTCGTCGCCGAGCAGAACGGGTGCGACTACTGCCTGGCGGCCCACTCGCTCATCGGCCAAGGGGCCGGCCTCAGTCCCACTGCGATTCTCGACGCGCGCCGCGCCGTCGCCGCGGAAGCGGGAACGGACGCGCTGCTCAAGTTTGCGTCCGCGGTGGTCGCGAACCGCGGACTCGTTTCCGACGACACACTCGCCGCCGTTCGCGCTGCCGGCGCCAGCGACGCCGAGATCGTGGAAACCGTCGCCCACGTCGCGCTCAACCTCCTGACGAACTACACGAACCACGTCGCGCAGACCGCCGTCGATTTCCCCAAGGTCGGTGCGTTGCCGGTCGCCGCCTAACCTGCCGATCCGTTCACCGCTCGTCCCATATACCATCGTTCCCATGCCCATGAAAACCGCCCTCATTGTCCTTTCCGATCCCAAGGCCGGCACCGAGGAAGCCCTCGGCCGCGTCTTCAACGCCCTCGCCGTCGCCCACGAGTTCAAGCAGGCCGGCGTGCCCGTGCAGTTGCTCTTCGCCGGTGCCGGCACTCGCTGGCCCGCCGTGCTGAACCGGGCCGGCCATCCCGGCCACGCGCTCTACAAGGAGGTGCTCGACACGGTCGTCGGCGTTTCGTGCGGCTGCGCGGATGTTTTCGGGGCCGAGGACGAAGGTTTGGCGCGCATCACGACCAACGCCGTGCCCGGCACCACCGGCCTGCCCAGCGTGCTCGCGCTCCAACGCGAGGGTTTCCAGGTGCTCACGTTTTGACTGCGCGCGGACCGCGGTCGGCCGGGCTTCCGGACGGTCAGCCGCGACTGCGAGCACCAAGCGGCAAAGCCTGCCCCCATCTTCCGATGCAGAACCGGGACAGGCGCCCCGGGGCTTTCGGGATTGTCCGCGCCGGGAAGCTCGGCTTCGTATCGCGGGCCGTGTTCCCCATGACTACACCCCGGTTCGCTTGCTTTGTGTCTGTCATCCGTCTGTCGGCCGGGCTGGCCGGTTGGGGCGGGCTGGGGCTCGGCGGCTTGCACGCGGGCGAAAATTGGCCGCAGTTCCGCGGCCCGGCCGGCGACGGGCGCAGCGACGCGAAAGGCCTGCCGGTGACCTTCGGCGAGAAAGAGCGCGTGAAATGGAAAACCGCGATCCACGGCAAGGCGTGGTCGTCGCCCGTGGTCTGGGGCAACCAGATCTGGCTCACCACCGCGACCGAGGCCGGCGACGCGCTCTCGGTCATGTGTCTCGACAAGACGACCGGCGCGATCCTGCGCGACGAGGTGCTGTTCCGCGTGGCCGAGCCGCAGTTCTGCCACCGGTTCAACTCCTACGCGTCGCCCACGCCGGTCATCGAAGACGGCCGCGTGTATGTGACCTTCGGTTCGCCCGGCACGGCCTGTCTCGACACCCGGACCGGCCAAGTGCTTTGGCAGCGCACGGATTTCGTGTGCAACCATTTCCGCGGCGCGGGTTCGTCGCCGATCATCGACGGCGAGCGGCTCTACCTGAGTTTCGACGGCAGCGATTTCCAGTTCATCGTGGCGCTCGACAAGAGGACCGGCCGCACGGTTTGGAAAGCGGACCGCTCGGTCGACTTCAAGGACCTCGACGAGACCGGCCGGCCGACGGCGCAGGGCGATTTCCGGAAGGCGTTTTCGACGCCGCACCTGACCGTGCACGACGGGCGCCCGTTGCTGCTGAGCAGCGGCGCGAAGGCCCACTACGCCTACGAGCCGGCCACGGGAGCGGAAATCTGGCGCCTGGAGGAACGCGCGCAGCACAGCGCGAGCACGCGGCCGCTCGTGGCGCACGGCATGGTTTATTTCCAGACGGGTTTCGGGAAGGGGCAGCTGCTGGCGGTCAAACTCGGCGGCCAAGGCGTGCGGCCGGAGACGGATATCGTTTGGCGCGAGAAGACGAATGTGCCCAACAAACCCTCGATGCTCGAGCACGACGGACTGCTCTTCATGGCGGACGATGCCGGCATCGCATCGTGTCTCGACGCGACGACCGGCGCCGTGGTGTGGCGCGAGCGGGTCGCCGGCGCGCAGTCGTCTTCGCCGCTGCTGGCGGAAGGGAAGATCTGGTTCCTCGGCGAATCCGGCGTCGTGACCGTGATCGAGGCCGGCCGCACCTTTCGCAAACTCGCGGAGAACAAATTCGAGAGCGGTTTCATGGCGTCGGCCGCGGTGTCGGGATCGGCGCTGTTTCTGCGGACCAGAACGCACCTCTACCGCGTGGAGTGAGGCGGCGCGGCGCGGAGTTGCGGAGATTCGAATTCCGTCCCGGCCGCCCGACCCCGCCGGAATCCCGTTTCCGATCGGCGGTCGTGGTCGGCCGGGCGAATCGTGCCGGTGCGGGTGCGGTCAGAAGCGGCCGCGGACACCGACGGTCCAGGCGGCGCCGTAGCGGTTGACGACGCGCAGCAGGCCGGGGGTGTTGGAGTAGGTGGCGATGGGCGAGTTCAGGATATTGCGGCCGCTGACGGTGAGCTCGTAGGTGCGGTTGAAACGGTAGCCGCCGCTGAAATCGAACATGATGCGTTCGTACTGCCAGATCTCCTCGCCCTGCGCGTTGACGGTGTTGTAGCGCGGGGCCGACCAGGTGGCGCGGAGCTGGGCGTTGAACTTGTGGTTGCCGTAGCGGAGGCCGCCGTTGGCGGATTTCGGCACATGGGACTCGATGCGTTCGCTGGCGGCGGTGCGGGTGAGGGAACCGAAGATACTGAAGCCGCGCAGGGCCCGGGGGAGAAAGACGAGTTGCTGGCTGTATTCCAATTCGACGCCGTCGAGGTCGATGGTGCCGGGGGCGTTGACGGGGCGGAGGAAGGTGAAGGCGGAATACTCGGGATCGTCGCCGTAGCCGGCGGCGGCGGCGCTGACCGGCGCGGTGCCCGCGCCCATGTTTTTCACGGCGAGGCGGAACGCGGAGAGGCTGAGCGTGCCGGCGGGTTCGAGGTAGTATTGCACGCTGGCGAAAATCTTGTCCGAGGTTTCCGGTTTCAGGTCGGGGTTGGGCACGCGGATCGTCTGGTTGGGCTCGTCGATGACGATGACGCCGGCGACGTTGCCGTACCCGGGGCGGCTGATGGATTGGCTGCCGGCGAGCTGGAAATGGAGATTGCGGCCGAAGGCGTATTTCGCGCCGCCGCTGAGGAACGTGTTGGTGTAGCCGCCCTCGCGTTCCTCGCGTTGGCCGTAGCGGTACTGGTGGTCGATGAACGCGGTGGTATTCGGAACGAAGCCGGCGGCGCGCACCTGGGCGGGCGGGAGCAGGTCGGCGGTTTTGCCGATCGTGGTGGTGAGCTCGTGGCGCAGGCCGAGGTTGAGGCGGAGGGCGCGCCAGCGGGTGTTGGCCTCGACGTAGGCGGCGTCGATCCGCTCCTTCACGGAGCGCGAGCTGTGGTATTCGTTGATGTGATTCTGGATCAGGTTCGGGACAAAGTGCGAAGGATTGGCTTTGAAACGGTCGAAGGTCGCGTAGGGGTCGGTCATGGGAATCCCGAGGCTCACGATGTTGCCGCCGGTCTTGGCATCGTAGGGCAGGAGATTCGTGGTCGGGAGAATCGTGGTGGGCGCGGTCATCGAGCCGGCGGCGCCGACGTAGGTGTATTGGAGCGCGCCGTTTTTCTCGAGATCGTAGACGGAGAGCTTGGTTTTGACGCCGGTGAGGAACTGCACGGGCAGGCCGGCGACGTTGACCGATTTCTTCGCGTCGAGGTAGGCGACCCACACCTGGTGGCGGGAGGCCTGGGGGGTGGCGGAGACGTTGTTGGTGAAGGCGTCGGTGCGGTTGTAGTTCGCGACGTCGTGCCACGGCAGGCCGGAGGTCTGGACGAGCTGCCAGTCGCTGTCGGTGGGGCTGCTGCGGCGCGCGGTGAAGCCGATGCGGGTGAGGCGGTGGGTGACGGCCTGGAAGTAGCCCTCGGTCAGCTGTTCGTAGGCGGTGCGGCTGCGCGAGTAGCCGCCGCCGAGGGTGAGCAGCAGATCGCCGCGTTTGTATTCGAGTTTCGGGATGTAGGTGACCGTCGTATTAACTTTGTTGCGACGGCTGGTGGTGTATTGGACGCGGGTATTGGCGTTGGCGACGGGCAGGGCGACGAGGGAAACGACGGTGGACTCGGGCGCGACCTGCGCGGGATTCACGAAGAAGGCGGTCTGGCGGAGGTTGGTGCCGTCGTCGAAATTCGAGACCGAGGTGCGCAGGGAAACGGAGAGGGCGGGCGAGAATTTGTAGTCGGTGGTGAGCGAGAGGGAGCTGCGGTTGGAGAGCTTCGGCGCGTCGCGGAAGGAGATCTGCGTGAGGACGGGGCCGCGGCCGGGGAGGTTGTGGGTGTAGGCGTGGGTGACGCCGGCCTGTTCGGTGCCGACGGTGTTGCCGGCGAGGCTGAGTTGGACGCCGAAGCGGCCTTTGAAGGCGTCGGCGTAGGAGAACACGAAGCCGGGGCGGATCTTGTAATCGTTGCCGTTGTAGGGCCCGGGGGTCTTCCGGAGGGACCACGAGTATTCGTTGCCCGTCAGCGTGACCTGGGCGGTGATCTCGCGGTTTTTTCGGTCGAAGGCGCTGCGGCTGCGGAGATTGATGCGGCCGGCGGGGGCGTCGGCATCCATGCTGGCGGTGATGGTTTTGTTGATCTCGATGGATTCGACGCCGTTGATCGAGGCCTGCTCGAATTCGAATTGGCGCGACGTGTCGCCGAAGCTCGCGGAGGGGGCGCTGGCGAGCGACATGCCGTCCACGCTGACGCCGGTGTAGGTCGGGCTGAGGCCGCCGATGCGGGCGGTGCGGGCGTCGGAGTCGACGTAGTCCATGACGACGCCGGGCAGGTATTTGATGAATTCGCCGATGTTGCCGCCGGTGACATCGCCGAAGTTGTCGGAGGCGACGACGCTCTTGGCGTTCAACGCGGCGCGCTGTTCCATGATGGCCTTGGCGTTGCCTTCGCGTTCGGCGGAGACGCCGAAAGCGGCGAGTTGCACGACGCCGGCGCCGGAGGGCGCGCCGGCCGGGGGCTTGGCGCCGGATCCGAGGCCGGTGCTTTGCAGATCGAAATCGCGGATAGCGGTTTGGCCGGCGCCGACCGTGAGGCGGGCGGCAGCGGGTTCGGAGCCGGTGTAGGTGACGCGAAGGGTGACGTCGCCGGCGGGGACGCCGGTGAACGCGTAGGAGCCGTCGTCGGCCGAGTAGGTCACGAGGTTGGTGCCTTCGATCTGGAGCTCGGCGTTGCGGACGAAGACCTGCGTGACGGGATTGAAGATGCGGCCTTGGATGGTGCCTGTCGCGGAGGCGGACGAAGCGGCGGAGGCGGCCTGGGCCAAGACGGACGGGTGCAGGAGCGCGGAGCAGGTGGCGAGGGCGACGCAGGCGAGGAGCGGGCGGAGCACGGGGGAGGGCGCGGGTTGGGGCATGGGGGATGGGGTGGGGTAAGATTCCGGCGGAACGCCGAGCCTAAGAAACGCAGTCGAAGCAAGGAGGTGCGGGGAACACCGAGACAAGCCGGCCGAGGATACGTGCAATGGGGTGCAGCTGCGGGGCGGTCGGACGATCGGGCCCACTTTGCGGTCGACCGCATTTCGCCGCGCGCTTGTGCCTTTGGGGTCTCCAAGGGATTGGCGCGTTTGGCCCGAGCGGTGAAGTACAAAGGAGAAAGACGAGCGGAAAAGTCGCGGTGCCGTTAACACGTTCGGCGGCCAGTCCACGCCCGACGGCGTGGGCGCGCACGAGGCGCGCCCCTACGGTGGATACCCCGGCGGACGTGACGGCGTGCCGGCTTCGGATTCGCAGTCGATGATGCGGCCGGTGCCGCGGCGGGCTTCGTCGACGAGGCGGCGGTCGACGGCATCGCGGTCCCAGGGGTGGGCGCCGGCGCCGGCGAGCATCCATTCCCGCAAGGCAAGTCAGGCGGGGCCGGCCCCGAAGGCGCAGGCTCATGGCGAGGTCAGAGATCGAAGATGACGGAGAGGACGAATTGCCGCGGATCGACGATCCGGAACGCGCTCGGTTGGCCGTTGGGGAGGGCGCGGGCGGAGGTCGGGCAGGCGGGATCGAGGCTCTGGTAGACGCCGGCGGGGCGGCGATGCCGCGCTAGCCGATCGAACGAACGAGCGGAGCGTAGGACGGATGGATCCTATGGGACCGATGGGACCCATAGGACGGAAGCGGTTTGGTCGGGGCGGGAAGCTCAGGCTGCCCCGCCGCGGCGGAGTTGCCGGTTCAGGGCAGTTCGTAGATTTCCAGCAGGGCCACGCCGGTGCCGCCGAGGAAGCCGCTGACACGCGCGGTGTAGACCCCGGCCGGCAAGGTGATGACGAGGGCCGAGTTGGAGCTGGTGGCCGGAATCGCAAACGCACCGGCTTCCGCGGTCGCGGCGAGCAGAGCGGCGGTACCGCCCCATTCGTCGTTGCGCGCGATGAGGGTGTTGCCGCGGTAGACTTCGAGAACCGGGTCGGCGAGCGCCCCGGTGATGCCGAAGTTGACCAGCGTGGGTCCGATGGCGCGCACGAGGAAACGGCGGGGCACATTGCCGAAAACGGTGAAGCCGGCGGTGAGCAGGTTCGGACTTACGCCGACGATGCCGCGGGCGGAGAGGTTGTTGAACCGGCCGAGGGATGCGGCCGGGGTGCCGGCGGACTCGGCTTCGTAGAGCTCGAGCAGGCCGGTGCCGGTGCCCGGTCCGGCGCTGTAGAGTTCGACGGCATAGCGGCCGGGATTGAGTGTGCGGACGAATGCGGCGTCGCGGCTCGTGGCCGGCAGCGGAAATGCACGCGTGCGGGAGATGGCGGCGGCGACGGCGGCGTCGCCGTCCCAATTGTCGTTGCCGGCGAGCAACGACGCCCCGGAGAGCAGGGCGAGCGCGGGATCCGCCAGCGGGGCGGCGACGTTGAAGGTGGCGAGGGTCGGGCCGACGCCGCGGATCAGCACAGGCTTGGCGGCGCCGACGACGCCGAAGCCGACGACGACGGCCTGCGAGCCCGCGCCGGGCGTGCCGACGACGGAGAAGTTGCCGATGCGGCCCGGATCGAGATCCGCCACGGTGACGACGACCGGGCTCGACGTCAGCGTCGTCGCGCCGCTCCGGACAACGAGGGTGTAGGTCCCGGCATCGGCGCCGGTCGCGGGTCGGGCGTAGCTCGCCAGGGTGGCGCCGGGAATGTCGACGCCGTCGCGGCGCCATTGGAACGAAACCGGATCGGGGCTGCTCACGCCTACCGTCAGCAGGAGAGGCAAGCTGGCAACCGTATCGACGCGGGCCACGGGCGGCAGCGTGATGGCGAAGGTGGAACCGGAGATGCGGCCGCGGCGGTCGGCGGTCCGGCGGTATTGGGTCCACGCTCCGGCCGCGGGGCCGGTTTCGAGATCGAACGCGTAGAGTTTGGCGTCGCCGCTGCCGACGTAGAGGCGGCGGCCCGCGATGGCGGGGCTGGAGCGCACGGGCAGGGCGGTGTCCCAGCGGCGCTTGATGCCGCCGCGCGAGTCGAGGGCGTAGATACGGCCGTCGTAGCAGCCGAGGTAGATGTTGCCGTCCGCATCGATCGCGGGGGTGCTGGCGAGCACGGCATCCGCGAGTTCGGTCGCCCAGCGCAGCGAACCGTCGATCGTGTTGACCGCGTAGACTTGGCGCTCGAGCGAGCCGAAGACGACGGCCGACTCGTCGGCGGTGAGCGTCGGAGAACCGGAGGCGAGGTCGAAACTCGGCGGCGAGAAGCTCCACTTCATCGTGCCCTCGGGCGTCACGCAGAACAGCAGGCCGAGGCTGTAGGTCGTGAAGTAGATGTTGCCGGACGAATCGATCGCCGGGGTGGAGAAGGTGTCGTCGCCGCTGAAGAACCGCCACTTTACGGTGCCGTCCGGCCGGATGGCGTACAGGTAGCCCAACGCGGAGGGCTGATAGATGGTGCCGTCCGCGCCGACGACCGCGCTGGCGAACGTCGTGGCGAGCACAGAGGCGCGCCAGAAGGTTTCGCCGGTGGCGGGATTGAGGGCGTAGAGAAAACCGTCGGTGCCGTGGAGGTAAACGGTGCCGTCGATGCCGAGGGCCGGACTGACGGAGACGGAGCCGGCGCCGAGGGCGCGGCTCCAGAGGCGGGTGCCGTCGGCCTTGAGGGCGGTGACGGTGCCGTCGCTCGTGCCGAAGAAAACGGTGCCGTTGGCGCCGACGGCCGGGGAAGCGTTGTTGAGCGTGCCCGGGGCCCGGTAGCGCCACTTGGAGCGGCCGTCGGCGTCGACGGCGTAGACGTGGAAATCGGGCGAGCCGCCGCCGAAGTAAACGGTGCCGTCGGGCGCCACCGCGGGCGCGCCGCTGATGTTGCCCACGGTGCTGAACTGCCAGGCGGAGTCGTTGACCGTCAGGGTGAAGGCGCCGCGGGTCTGGGGATCCCGGCAATCGACCTTGAAATAGTAGGTGGCGCCGGCGACGGCTTCGAGCGTGCAGAGGCTGTCGCTGTTTTCGTTGCCGATGCCGGTGTCGTCGCTTTCGGCGACGAGCGTCAGGCGGTCGACCGTGCCGCCGGTATAGACACCGAGGAGCGTGTCGAACTCGGTAGTGAAGGCGGCGACCTGGAAGCGGCCGGCGCGGGGCGCCACCCACTTGTACCAGACGGAGCCGCCGCCGGCTTGGCCGGAGACCTTGGGTTCGCCGGTCTCGGTCGAAGCGTGGAAGGTGGTGCCGGCGACCTGGAGGCTGGGGGCGGAGGCGAGCGCGGCGGCGCGGGCGAATTCGTCGTTGGCGGGCGCGGTGCCGAGGTTGAGCACGGTGAGGCCGGAGCCGCCGCCCTTGGCGCCCACGGCGATCTGATAGGTCACGCCGAGGCGGGCGGTGAAGACGACTTCGCTGGTGGCGAGGGCGCCGGCGTCGTCGTTGGCGGCGACCGGCACGAGGCCGGCGAGGGTGTTGCCGGTGTAGACTGCGATGACGGTGTCGTAGGCGCTGCCGGCGGTGGAGAGCGTGGCCGAGCCGGTCGAGGGGGCGGTCCATTGCCACCAGAGCGTGCCGGCCGCGGCCGCTCCGGCGTGCGCGGGCTCGCCGGTCTCGGCGCCGGCGCCGCCGTTGTGTGACCGAAGGGTGGTGCCGGAGCCGACGACGACGGCGCGTTCGGCAAAGGCATCGTTGAACGGACGGTTGGTGGTCGACGTGACCGCGCCCAGCAAATCGAGGCGGGCGCCGGTGTGGGAACGACCGGTGAACGCTGGCAGGCGGACGGCGCCGCGGTACAGGCGGTTGATGAGCTGGCGGTAAGTGTCCGTCGGGAAGCGGGCGCGCAGGAGCGCGAGGGCACCGGTGACGTGCGGCGCGGACATCGACGTGCCGGACCGCGAGACCTGGCCGGTGGCGGTGAGGTCGAGGGAAACGATCGACGTGCCGGGGGCGTGGAGGTCGACGAGACCGCCGTACGCGGACGAGAGGCTGGGCAGGTCGCCGGGGCCGGAGTTTCCGACGGAAACGATGTTGTCGAGGAGGTAGTTCGACGGGAAATGCGCGCCGGAATCGTTGTCGGTGGAATCGTTGCCGGCGGAGGCGACGACGATCACGCCGGCATCGCGCGCGGCGCGCAGGGCGGTGAAGAACGTCTGGGAGAAACTGGTGCCGCCGAAACTGCAGTTGATGAGGTGCGCGCCCTTGGCCACGGCGTAGTCGACGCAGGCGGCGCTGTCGCTGGCGCTGGAAGTGCCGGTGGCATCGCTGTTCTTCAGCGCCATGAGCTGCACGCGCCAGGCGACGCCGGCGATGTTGAAGGTGTTGTTGCCGACGGCGCCGATGATGCCGGCGACGTGGGAGCCGTGGCCGGTCTGGTCGGCGATGTTGCCGCTGCGCTCGCCGCGCAGGAACGCGGCGCCGTTGACGTCGCCGAAGGTCGGAGACGGGTTCCGCCAGAGGTTCGCGGCGATGTCGCGGTGGCCGGTGTTGATGCCGTTGTCGATCACGGCGACGACGACGCCGGGAGCTTCGCGGATGATGTCCCAGGCGGCCGGGGCGCGGATGTCGGCGCCCGCGGTGCCGTTGGCGAGTTGGCCGGTGTTGTTGAGCGACCACTGGAGCGGGAAGCCCGTGTCGTTGGGCGTGGCGTCCGGAAATTCGAGAAAATCGGGTTCGACGAACTCGTACCGGCCGGTCGCCTGCAGGCGGGCGACTGCGGCGGGGACGGTTTCGCCGGCCTCGAGCTCGAGCACGCGCAGGTCGCCGAGGCGGGCGAACTTTTGGCGGACGCGGAAACGCTCGCCGGCCTCGGCCCGGTCGGACAGCTCGCGTTGCGCGAAGTGAGGTTTGGCGAGGACGACGCCGTCGCGGTAGCGCTGCGTGCGTTCGCGGGGAGTGTAGGATTCGGGGCGATGGCGGTCGGAGGCGGCCGCGAGCGAGGCGAGGGCGAGGAACGCGAGGAGGATACGCATGGTGGAGGGCGTCGCCGGGGGCCGGGAGACCGCGGGGCAAACGTGGTTCGGGGCGGGACGCGAGGACGGTCGGGAG
This sequence comes from Opitutaceae bacterium, assembly GCA_027482185.1. GTDB lineage: Bacteria > Verrucomicrobiota > Verrucomicrobiia > Opitutales > Opitutaceae > ER46. The sequence goes on from JAIXWF010000013.1 coordinate 1,014,285, forward strand.
CGGTTGCGACCCTGTCAAAACGCGACTGCCGCCATGACACCAAAAGGCGCGGAGACGAATCCGTGGCGGCCGCACCCAGTCCGGCGAACCGGTTCAGGCGGGATCTAGCGCGAATCCGGAGCGCGAGCCAATTCGCGCGGGATGAGGACGGAGTAGGGGCTGTGACGGTCGGGCACGAGGCGGCCGTCGCGTCCGAGCAGCATACGGGCGGGAACCGTGTTGAAGCCCCATTGCGCGACGAGCGTCATGTGTCCGGCGGGATTCCAGAGAATGGGCCAGGGCCACTTTCGCGCGGCGACCACTCTTTCCAGATGCAGGCGTTGTTCGGGCTCGGGCGGCAGGCCCACGGCTTGGTTGAAGGAGACCACCTGGAGAATCACGAGGCCCTGGGAGGCGTACTGCGCATGAAGATCCTCGAGCGAATCCATGAACGTTTCGTAGGTCACGGGCCCAAAGGCGACGAGGACGACTTGATTGCGGTAGCGGGACGGATCGCCGCGCACCGGGTCGAAGGAACGCAGCTGTTGCCAAAGCCCGTCGAGGGGCAGGGCCTGCGCTTCCATGACCCGGCGGTGGCCCGCGACGAGTTTCCGCACTTCGCGGTCCAGCGATTCGTCCCGCGGGTAGCGGCGTTCGAGGTCGGCGAGGTACCGGATGCATTGCTCGGGGGCCGCGGCGTCGAGCAGATCGGTATAGGCATGGTACAGCAGCAGAATGCGCCCCGAGCGCGGAAACTCCGTTTCGTACGTCCCAAGCCAGGCGCCGACCCGGGAAATCGCGGCGGGGGCCGCGGCGGGATTGCCCAACGCGCTGCGAGCCGTGTGGTCGATCAACTGGCGCAAAGCTTCCTCGCGGGCGGCGGCGCCGGCATCGGGCGCCGCCAGCAAGGCTTCGAGTTCGGCGAAGTAGAACCTGTTCCAGTCGGCCAAGGATTCCGGCACGGGCAGGAGTTGCCGGAATCCGCGGCGGGAGATTCGGACGCGTTCCTCGCCACCGTAGCGCAGGAGGAGGAGAACGTCCCAGCGCAGCGGGTGCGCGGGATGCTGCGCGCGGAAGGCGGCGCCACGGGTGTGGAGTTCGGTTTTGCGCCGCTGGAACCACGCGATTTTGGCCTCTTCGTCGGCCTGCAGCCCGGCCGGGAGCTGCGCGCGGGCCAGGGCAAACAGGGCGCGGTATTCGGTTTCGGGGTCCGTCGGGGCGGCGGCGCGGAGCGCGGCGGCGGAGAGGAGCAAGGTGCCAAGGACGAGGAGGCGGGCGAGCTTCGGCATGGGACGAAGGGGACGGAGCGGACCGATGGGGCGGATGGCGTGGCGGCTCAGCGCGGGGCGCCGGGGCGGTAGCGGAGGACGGTGTGGCGGTCGACGTCGGCGGCGGCGAAGCGCACGGGCTTCATCTCCCCGCGGGCGAAGAGGGCGGCCTGGTCGGAGTGCCAGGGGGAGGCCGGCTTCGGACTCTGGCCGTAAGCGAGAATCGAATACGCGCGCGGCTCATCGCCGAATTCGACGGCGAGGACCCAACCGTCGCCGCCGTTGACGGCGTACTTGCCGTCGGGCTCGCGGGCAAAGGTCAGAACGCGGAAGTGGCCGAGGGCGCCGGGACCGCCGCCGATCGGGACGTCGACGGGGCCGCGCCGCAGACGGTACACGTCGCCCCAGGCGACATCCCAGCGGCCGTGCCGGCGGGCGGTTTCCGCGACGGCTTCGGTGAAGGCAGCAGCGGCGCGGGCGGGATCAGCGAGCCCGCGCGGCGTGCGGAGCGGATCTTTCTCGGACCACGGCGCGGCGTAGGGCTGGAAGGCTTGGCCGGACGGAGCGTACTTCTGCCACCACACCGCGAAGAGGACGGCGCCGCGGCGGTCAGGGGCGGTGGTGTTGTCCCAGCCGCGGAGGAGATCGATGGCGGCGGCGACGTCGCCGGTCGGGGCGGTGGCGGCGACGGCGGCGACGAGGTCGGGCTTGGTCCGCTCGGCGAGGAGCATGCGGTACGAGTGCTTGAGGCGGACGGTGTCCTCGAGGGAAATGAGGCCGTCGTGGTCGAGCAGGGAAAGCGCGTGCTGGCTGCGGAGGCGGAGCTGCGGGCGTTCCTGGTTGGGGTGGCGGTTGGCGAGGACGACGGGTTCGCGGACGTTCGCGAAGTGCGGGGAGTCGTTGGCGTTTTGCACGTATCCGCCCTTTGGATTCCGGGTGAGGGGCAGGTCTTCGAAGGGGATGTAGCGCGTCCACATCTGCCGCAGGCTCGTGACGGGAATCGCGGCGGCGCGGGTGGGCGGGTGGGGCAAATGCGGGAGGGAGGCGTTGGCGAGAATGAGAACGGTGCCGGTGCGGTCGGCGTAGGTGTAGTTCTGCGACGTGCGCGCGCGGAGGCGCAGGGCGTCGAGCCACTGCGCTTCCGAGGTCGCGCGCATCTGGCGGAGGAATTGTTCGCCGGCGCGGAACTCGCCGTCGCCGGCGGTGCGGGCGAGGTAGACGGTGTCGGCGGTGCGGTGGACGACAGGACCGAGCGGGGTTTCCCAAAGCGTGCGCGCTTCGGCGGCGAGTTTTCCGCCGTCGAGGACGTCGACCGTACGCACGACGCGGGTGAGCGGGAACGAGACGCCGTCGAGGAGGTAACGGTCGGGCTGCGCGGGATCGGCGGGGACGGCGTAGATCACGGTGAGGTCGCCGGTATTGCTGTTGGTGGTGGACCAGCCGAGGTGGCGGTTGAAGCCGCCGACGACACCGAGGGGGCCGCCGATGCGGAAGTCGCCGTAGAAATCGAGGACGCCGGGGACGGTGAGATGGGCCTCGTAGTAGCCGGCGGACCAGGCGAGGTGCGGATTGCGGAGCAGGATTGCCTTGCCGGAGGTGGTGCGGCTCGGGGCGAGGGCCCAGGCGTTGGAGCCTTCCTCGGGCGGGGTGTCGGGATCGGCGGGTTCGGCGACGGGGGTGTCGGGGCCGTTTTTCAGCGCGGTCAGGAAACGCGCGACGCGGGCGGCGCTCGGACCGGAACCGACGGTGAGCGTGGCGACATCGGGGCCGGTGAAATCGGCCGGGATATGGGCGGGAAACTCGGCGCGGTGGAGGGCGATGTAGCGGTTGACGCCGGCGGCGAAACCTTCGTTGAAGTCGCGGGTTTCCGGTTCGAGGAGGTGGTAGGTTTCGAAGGCGCGGGCGCGGCGGCGGAGGGCGTCGAAGTCGTCGTCGAGGGCCTTGCGGCCTTTGATTTGGGCGGTGGCTCCGCGCGTCGCCCAGAGGCGCTCGGGCGTGGTGGGGCCGTGGTCCTCGCATTGGAGCCAGCCGAGGGCGTAGCCGGCGGCGCGGAGGTGCGCGGCGCGGATGTGCGGCACGCCGTGCTCGGTGCGGAGGATCTCGACTTCATCCCAGAATTCGGCGGCGGGACTGAGCGCGGGAAGGAGGGTGAGGAGGGCGAGAAAGGGAAGGCGGGGAATGGGACCCATGGGACGGAGGGGACGGATGGGACGGATGGTCGAAATTGGGGGAAGATTGGGGTGGAGGTGCGGCGGGCGGGCGCGGGGGATGGGGCGATGAAAGAGCGACTCTTGCCGCCGCACGGGAATTATCGGCAGCTGATTTCGTACCGGAAGGCGGAGGTGGTTTACGATCTCACGTTCCGGTTTTGCGAACGTTTCCTGAAGCCGGGAGATCGCACGATCGACCAGATGGTGCAGGCGGCGCGGTCGGGGAAACAGAATATCCTCGAGGGCTCGCGGGCCTCGGGGACCTCGAAGGAGACGGAGCTGAAGCTCACGAATGTCGCGCGGGCAAGTCTCGAGGAATTGCTCGCGGACTATGAAGACTTTTTGCGGACGAGGAAGGCGCCGATCTGGGCCAAAGATTCGGTCGAGGCGACTTATGTGCGCAAACTCGGGGCGCGGCCGACGGCCGGGTACGCGGATTTCCGGGAGTTCGTGGAAACGCGGCCGGGGCCGGTGGTCGCGAACATCGCGCTCTGCCTGATCCACCAGACGAACTACCCGCTCGATCAGCAGGTCAGGCGGATGGAGGAGGATTTCCGCGCGCACGGCGGCGTGCGGGAAAGGATGGCGCGGGTGCGGGCGGAGGTGAGGAAGAGGGAATAGGACCTATAGGTCCTATCCGTCCGATGGGTCGTATGGGACCCATGGGACGGATGGGACTGATAGAAAGGACCGACGTCCGTAGCTCGATCTCTCAACTCTCAGCTCTCAACTCCGGACTGCGTCCGTGCGGCTCAGACGCTCGCGAGGATCGTGTTGAAGGTCTGGCTCGGGCGCAGGGCGGCGGAGGCCTTGGCGGCGTCGGGCTGGTAGTAGCCGCCGATGTCGGCGGGCTTGCCCTGGACGGCGATCAATTCCTTGACGATCTGTTCCTCGGCGGCGGCGAGCTCGGCATACACCGGAATGAAGAGGCGGTGCAGTTCCTCGTCCTTGTGTTGGGTGGCGAGGGCTTCGGCCCAGTAGAGCGCGAGGTAGAAGTGGCTGCCGCGGTTGTCGATGCCGGCGCCGACCTTGCGGGCGGGGGATTTGTCGGTCTCGAGGAACTTGCCGTTGGCGGCGTCGAGGGTTTCGGCGAGGACCTTGGCCTTCGCGTGATTCTGCGTGATGCCGAGGTGCTCGAAGCTCGCGGCAAGGGCGAAGAACTCGCCGAGACTGTCCCAGCGGAGGAAGTTTTCCTCGGTGAATTGCTGGACGTGTTTCGGCGCGGAGCCGCCGGCGCCGGTTTCGAAGAGACCGCCGCCGTTCATCAACGGCACGATGGAGAGCATCTTGGCGCTGGTGCCGACTTCGAGAATCGGGAAGAGGTCGGTGAGGTAGTCGCGGAGGACGTTGCCCGTGACGCTGATCGTGTCCTGGCCGGCCTTGAGGCGGACGAGGGTGGCGTGGCAGGCCGCGGCCGGGGCCATGATCTTGAGATCGAGGCCCGCGGTGTCGTGCGTGGGCAGATATTTCTTCACCTTGGCGATGATCTGCGCGTCGTGGGCGCGGTTTTCATCGAGCCAGAAGATCGCGGGCGTGTTGGAGAGGCGGGCGCGATTGACGGCGAGCTTCACCCAATCCTGCACGGGGGCGTCCTTGGTTTGGCAGGCGCGCCAGATGTCGCCTTCGGCGACGCTGTGCTCAAGCAGCACGGTGCCGGAGGTGTCCGTGACGCGGACGGTGCCGGCGGCGGAGATCTGGAAGGTCTTGTTGTGGGAGCCGTATTCCTCGGCGGCCTGGGCCATGAGACCGACGTTGGGGACGGAGCCCATCGTCTTCGGGTCGAAGGCGCCGTGCTGTTTGCAGAAATCGATGACGGTCTGGTAAACACCCGCGTACGAGCTGTCCGGGATAACGGCGAGCGTGTCCTGGGCCTTGCCCTGGGCGTTCCACATTTGGCCCGAGGTGCGGATCATCGCGGGCATGGAGGCGTCGACGATGACGTCGCTGGGGACGTGGAGATTCGTGATGCCCTTGTCGGAATTGACCATCGCGAGGGCGGGGCCGGCGGCGTAGGCGGCGGCGATGTCGGCCTCGATCGCGGCCTTTTGGTCGGCGGGCAGCGTGGCGATTTTGCCGAGGAGGTCGCCGAAGCCGTTGTTCAGATCGACGCCAAGTTGGGCGAAGGTCGCGGCGTGCTTGGCGAGAAGGTCCTTGAAGAAAACGCGGACAAAATGACCGAAGATGATGGGGTCGGAAACCTTCATCATCGTGGCCTTGAGGTGGACGGAGAAAAGGACGCCGTCGGCCTTGGCGGCGGCGATTTGCTTTTCGATGAAGGCCACGAGGGCGGCCTTGCGCATCACGGTAGCGTCGAGGATTTCGCCGGCCTTGAGCGGGGTCTTTTCCTTGAGGACTTTCACGGAGCCGTCGGCGCCGTGGAACGTGATCTTGACCTCGGTGGCTGCGGGAACGGTGACGGACTTCTCGTTGGAGAAGAAATCATCTTTGCCCATGGTGCCGACGCGGGTCTTCGAGGTCGCGGACCAGGCGCCCATGGAGTGCGGGTGGGCTTTGGCGTAGTCCTTGACGGCCTTGGGGGCGCGGCGGTCGGAATTGCCCTCGCGGAGGACGGGGTTGACGGCGGAGCCCATGACCTTCGTGTAGCGGGCCTTGGCGTCCTTCTCGGCGTCGGTGACGGGATTCTCGGGGAATGCGGGCAGCGCGTAGCCCTTGGCCTGGAGTTCGGCGATGGCGGCCTTCAGCTGCGGGACGGAGGCGCTGATGTTGGGCAGCTTGATGATGTTGGCCTCGGGCTTGAGCGTGAGGGCGCCGAGTTCGGCGAGGGCATCGGGCACGCGTTGGTGGGCCGGCAGCAGGTCCGAGAACGCGGCGAGGATGCGGCCGGCGACGGAGATGTCGCGGGTCTCGACGGCGATGCCGGCGTGTTTCACGAACGCCTGGATGATCGGCAGCAGCGAGTACGTGGCGAGCGCGGGGGCCTCGTCGGTTTGCGTGTAGATGATGGTCGGCTTGGCGGACATGATGAGGAAGTTGGTGAAACGAAACCGGCAGCTAAGGGCGGGGCGCAGAGCCGGTCAAAAGCAATTCCAGCGCATGGCTTGCCGAAGATGCCGCGGGCGGAAACGGAATCGGGGAAACGCATTGCGCCGGCGGCGGGGCGGGGGCTGACTGCGCGACGTTGTTCCCCGCCCCATGAAACGACGCCCCGGTCCGATTCTGTTTTGGCAATTCGCGCTGGCGACGGCGGCGTCCGGCGCCGCGCCCGCGGTCCCGCCGCCGGACGTATCCGGTTTCCGCGACTCCGCGCACCATTGGCGCACCATCAACCAGCCGGAGCGGATCATGCAGGCGTTGCCGGATCAGCCCGCGTACGCGCCGGCGCAGGTGCGCGAGATCGCGGACAACATTCTCCATTTCCAACGCGAAAACGGCGGCTGGCCGAAGGACTACGACATGCAGGCCGTGCTGACGCCCGCGCAACGCGAGCAGATCCGCGCGACGCGCGCGAACACCGACACGAGCTACGACAACCACACGACGCACACCCAGACCGCCTACCTGGCGGCGGCGTTTGTCGCGACCGGCGAAGCGGCGTACCGCGACGGCAGCGTGCGCGGCCTGCGGTTCATGCTGGCCTCGCAGTATCCGAACGGCGGATTCCCGCAGTGGTGGCCGAAAGGAGGCGCGATCGCGAAACGCATCACGCTCAACGACGGCGTGATGATCGGGATTCTCAACGTGCTGCAGGATGCGGCGGAGCGGCGGCCGGCGTTCGCTTGGCTCGACGACGGACTGCGCGCCGAATGCGCGGCGGCGGCGGCGCGGGGCACGGCCTGCCTGCTGCGGATGCAGGTTGCGGCCGGCGGACGGAAGACGGGCTGGGGGCAGCAGCACGACGAGACGACGCTGGCGACCGTGGGCGCGCGGACCTTCGAGCCGGCCTGTGTTTCTCCGGCGGATACGACGGAGGCGGTGCGTTTCCTGATGCGGCTGCCGCAGCCGGGGCCCGAGGTCGTCGCGGCCGTCGAAGCCGCGGCGGCGTGGTTGGAGAAAACGAAGCTGACGGGTATTCGCGTCGAGCGCGTGCCGGCGCCGAAGGTGGAGTTCTTCCGGCACACGGCGGACTTCGACGTCGTGGTCGTGCCCGATCCGGCGGCGCGGCCGCTGTGGGCGCGCATGGTCGAGGTGGGGACGGACCGGCCGATCTTTGCGAGCCGCGACGGCGTGGTGGTCTATTCGCTGGCGGAGGTGGACCGGGAGCGGCGCACGGGCAGCGGCTGGTACACGACGACGCCGCAGCGGTTGCTCGAGACGGAGTTGCCGCGCTGGCGGAAGGGCCGCGCGGCGCGGCCCGGTTGAAAGTTGAAAGGTGAAGGTTGAAGGATCGGAGCCGGGCGGCGGCGATTTTTCGTTAGCGAAACGGCCGGGAACGGCCATGGTCTCGCTCGGTCCATGACTCGCATGATGAATCGTATGAAGGCGCTGCTGCTGTTGCTGGTGTGTTCGCTGGCCGGTTCGCTGCACGGCCAAGTCGAGACGATCGACCTCGGGCCGCGCGGGAAGGTCACGCTGTATTTGCTGGGGGAGTGGAGCGTGGATTATTCGACGCTCGGGAAAACGAACACCGTCTCGATCACACCGAAGAAGGAAGGCGTGAACGCGTCGTGCACGCTCTCTTTCACGTTTCCGGAAATCGACCGCCTCGAGACCAAGGCGCGGCTCAAGCTGCAGGTGGAGACCGATTGCTACGGCATGGCCGAGGGCTCGGCCGAGCGGAAGGCCGTCGCGCGGGAGATCGCGGTGCGGGCGGGCATGGCCTTCGCATGCAATTTCACGGATCCGGAGTTGATCGGCCAGCCGCCGAAGAAGGGCGACTACAAGGTGACGACGGTCGGCAAAGTGAAGCTGGCGCCCGACGTCGTGATCGACGTGCAGATCCTGGCCGACGGTTTCAAGGACGAGCCGTACCAGCAATTGCTCGGGGCGATCGAGGGCATGGAATTCACGCCGCGGCGGGGACGTTGACCGGACGGAATTCGGGGTCAGCGCGGGCTTGAAACGGGATCGCGGCGGCATCGCGCTGCGGGCATGACGCGCGGAGAAGAGCCGGAGACCGGATTGGCGGTGGCGGAAATCCAAGGGCTGTACGGGGCGTTTTCGTTTCCCGAAAAACTGCTGCAGAAGATCTGGCTGCGGGGAAACTTCGACCGGGCGCGGTTGGCGACGACCACGGGCACGCCGGTGCAGGTTGCGCAGCCGGGGAAATGGAATCTGCTGGGCGGTCCGGATTTTCTCGGGGCGCGGCTGCGGTTCGGGACGGAGCGGGAAACGGAGGGCGACGTCGAACTGCACCTGCACGCGCGCGATTGGGAGGCGCACGGGCATGCGGCGGATCCGGCGTATGCGCGGGTGGTGTTGCACGTGGTGCTGTTTCCGCCGGAGGCGGGGCATCGGACGATCGGGGCGGGCGGGCACGAGATTCCCGTGGCGGCGCTGTTGCCGTTGCTGCGGCACGACCTCGAGGAATTTGCGGCGGAGGAGGCGGTGGAGATTTTGGCGGATCGGACGGCAGAGCGCATTCCGGAGGAACTCGGGCAATTGCCGGAACGGGAACTGCGGGGGTTGCTCGCGCGGCATACGGCGGAGCGTTGGGCGCAGAAGGTGAGGTTCGCGGGGCTGCGGCAGGCGCGGCTCGGTTGGACGGAGGCCTGCCATCAAACGGCGCTCGAGATTCTTGGCTATCGTTTCAACCGCGCACCGATGGTGCGGGTGGCGGCGCGGTGGCCGTTGCCGCGCTGGCAAGACGGGGCGGCGCGCGCGGCGGAGCTGGCGGAACTGGCGTATGCGTCCGAGGCCGGCGCGTGGAGCCTGCAGGGCGTGCGGCCGGCGAACCGGCCGCGGTTGCGCCTGCGGCAATATGCGCGTTGGGCGGAGACGATCCCGGATTGGCCGGCGCGGTGGGCGGAGCTTGGCGATACGTTGAAGGAACGGGATCCCGCGGAGCTTGCCGAAACGGCCACGATCCGCGCGCAGCGGAAGGCGTGGGCGATCGGACGTTGGCGGGAGCGGATTGGCGCCGAAGTGATGGGCGGGGCGATCGGCGGCACGCGGGCCGACACGCTGATCTGCGACGGCCTGCTGCCCTTGGCCGCGGCGCGGGCCGGGACGAATTCCGAAATCGCAACGGCCGCGCGGCACAGGTGGGAAGCGTGGCCGCCCGGGGATTTGCCGCCCTTGCTGGCGCGGGGCCTGCGCGAACTCGCTCTGTGCGACGGCAAAGCTTGGCCCGCGACCCACGGCGCCGCGCAGGGCCTGCTCGGATGGCTCATCGATAAAACCGGAGTGCGGAGACCGGAGACCGGAAAGGGATGAATAGGGCGGTCAGCGGTCAGCGATCAGCTATAAGCGGTGAGCGGTGAGCGGTGAGCGGTCGGTGCCCGGCGGTTGCCAATCCGCAATTCGCAACCCGCAATCCGCAATTTCTACCCTCCGGTTTCCGGTCTCCGAATTCCGGTTTTATCGCTCACTCGACCGTGACGGATTTCGCGAGGTTGCGCGGTTTGTCGACGTCGCAGCCACGGGCGACGGCGATGTAGTAACTGAGCAATTGCACGGGGATCGCGGCGACGATGGGCAGCACGGCTTCGTGGCATTCCGGAATCACGACGGTTTCGTCGGCGAGGCCGGCGGGGAGTTCGACGTCGGCGGTGACGATGGCGATGATCGGGCCCTTGCGCGCTTTGATTTCCTGCATCGAGGAAACGACTTTGTTGAGCATCTCGCCGCTCGGGGCGAAGAACACGGCGGGGCATTGCTCGCTCACCAAGGCGATGGGGCCGTGTTTCATTTCCGCGGCCGGATAGCCCTCGGCGTGGATGTAGGAGATTTCCTTCAGCTTGAGCGCGCCCTCGAGCGCGATCGGGAACAGCGACAGCCGGCCGAGGAACAGCATGTCGGTGTAATGCGCGTAACGCTGCGCGATGGCGCGGATATGATCCGCTTGCTGCAGGGCTTGGCGCACGAGGTCCGGTGCGCCTTTGAGCGCGCGCACGATTTGCACGCCTTCGCCGAAACTGAGGTCGCGCAGACGGCCGATGTAGAGCGCGAGCATGGCGCCGATCAGCAGTTGCGAGGTGAACGCCTTCGTCGAGGCGACGCCGACCTCGGGGCCGACGTGCTGGTAGATGCCGCCGTCGGCCTCGCGCGCGATGCTCGAGCCGACGACATTGTTCACCGCGAGCACCTTGTAGCCCTTGCGCTTCGCCTCGCGCAGGGCGGCGAGCGTGTCGATGGTTTCGCCCGACTGGCTCATCACGAAGAAGAGCGTGTTGCGGAAGAGCGGCGCGTTGCGGTAGCGGAATTCGGACGCGTAGTCGCATTCGACGGGGATGCGCGCGAACCGCTCGATCAGGTGCTCCGTCACCATGCACGCGTGGAGGGCGGTGCCGCAGGCGCAGAACATGAAGCGCTCGATGCCGCGGAATTCGCCGGCGGGAATGTTGAGGCCGCCGAACTGGGCGGTGCTGCCGTCCTCGGAGAAACGGCCGCGCATGGCGTTCTCGAGCGCCGTGGGCTGCTCGAAAATCTCTTTCTCCATGAAGTGCGCGTACGTGCCTTTTTCGGCATCGGCGATCGACCACGTGACCTTGTCGATGACGGGGTCGACCGTGCCGCTGTTCTGCGTGGTGATCGCGAAGGTCGACGCCGTGAGGTGCGCGATTTCGCCGTCCTTGAGGTAAACGACGTTCTGCGTGCGGCTGACGATCGCGGCGACGTCGCTGGCGACCAGGCTCTCGCCGTCGCCGAGGCCGAGGATGAGGGGCGAGCCCTTGCGCGCGGTGACGAGTTCGCCGGGGGCGTCGGCGGCCATCACGACGATGCCGTAGGTGCCTTCCGTATGGCCGAGGGCTTTGCGGACGCTCTCGACGAAACGGCTGTCGCCCGAAGCCGCGGCGGGTTCCTTCGCGTAGTGGTAGGCGATGAGGTTGCAGAGCACCTCGGTGTCGGTTTCGGAGGCGAAGGCGTAGCCCTTGCCGAGGAGAAACTGCTTCAGCTTCGAGTAGTTTTCGATGACGCCGTTGTGGATGAGCGCGATGCGGCCGTCGCTGCTGACGTGCGGGTGGGCATTGGCGTCGGTCACGCCGCCGTGCGTGGCCCAGCGCGTGTGGCCCATGCCGTGGTGGCCTTGCAGCTGGAGCGGGGCCGCGACGGTTTCGAGATTGGCGACGCGGCCGATTTTCTTCGCGACGGTGAAGCGGCCGTTCTCGAGCAACGCGATGCCCGCGGAGTCATAGCCGCGGTACTCGAGGCGCTTGAGGCCTTCGAGGATGAGGGGAGCCGCTTTCTGTTTTCCGACGTAGCCGACGATGCCGCACATGGTGTTGTTGGCTCAAACGGGTTGCGGCTGCGGCCCGCGGTGTCGAGCGCCGGGCGCGACATAGCGCGCGTCGGCCGGCGGCTCAGCCGGTGCGGACCAATTCGGCGAGGCCGTCGGCCACGGACACCCGGGCCCGAAAACCCAATTCCCGTTCCGCCAACGTCGCGTCGCCGCGGGAATGGAGGATGTCGCCGCCGCGCGCCGCCTCGAACCTGGGCGCCGGCACCGCGGGATGATGCCGCGCGAATTCGGCGACGACCTCGCGCAGCGACGTCGCGCGGCCGGTGCAGATGTTGGCGACGCCGGTCGGAATGCCGGGCCGCGTGGCCGCGAGGACATTGGCGCGGGCGACATCGTGCACGGAGACGAAGTCGCGGGTCTGGCTGCCGTCGCCGTAGATCGTGACGCCGAGGCCTTCGCGGTAGCGGCGATTGAAGATCGAGATCACGCCGGAGTAGGGCGACGCGGGGTCCTGGCGGGGGCCGAAAACGTTGAAGTAGCGGTGGCAGCGGACGGTCAGCGCGAAGGACCGCGCGTAGCCGAGCAGAATCGCCTCGGCGGCGAGCTTGGCGGCGCCGTAAGGGCTGATGGGCTGCACTGCGCTGCGTTCGTGCAACGGCAGGTCGGCGGTGTCGCCGTAGACCGCGGCGGACGAGGCGAACACGAGCCGCGCCACGCCGTGCCGGCGGGCGGCCTCGGCGACGAATTGCACGGCGTGGACGTTGAGCGTGTAGTTGAGATCCGGATTCCGGATACTCTCCTGCACGCTGACGAGGGCGGCGAGGTGGATGACGGCGTCGGGCTTCGCCGCGGCGACGAGGCCGTCGACGACCCCGTCGGCCGCGACATCGGCTTCGTGCAGGGCAAAGGCCGGTTCGCGCAACGCGTTGGCAAGATTGGCGCGGTGCCCGGTGCGGAACGAGTCGACTCCCGTCACCCGGTGCCCGGCGGCCAGCAATTGGTCGACGGTGTGGCTGCCGATGAAGCCGGCGGCGCCGGTGACAAGGATGTGGGACATACGCGGGCGGAAAGGCGGAAAAAACTGGCGAAACGTGCTCCCCGTGCAAACGTCGGGCAAGGCTTTAGCAAACCCCCGAATCCAAATTTCCAATATGACAACGACTCAGAAACGCGTGCTGGCAGTGATCATGGGCGGCGGCCGCGGTACCCGGTTGCACCCGCTGACGTTGGAACGCTGCAAGCCGGCCGTGCCGCTCGCGGGCAAGTACCGTCTCGTCGATATCCCGATCTCCAACTGCCTGAACTCCGACATCAACCGGATGTTTTTGCTGACGCAGTTCCAGACCGCGTCGCTCCACCGCCACGTCCAGAGCACGTACCACTTCGATCCGTTCGGCGGCGGCTTCGTCGACATCCTCGCGGCGGAGCAGACGGAGCGCGGTTCCGATTGGTACCAAGGCACGGCCGACGCCGTCCGCCGCAATCTCATCCACTTCCGTTCCTTCCCGCACGACCTCGTGCTGATCCTTTCCGGCGACCAGCTCTACCGGATGGATTTCCGTAAGATCATCGACCAGCACCTCGCGACCAAGGCGGACGTGACGATCGCGACGATCCCGTTCCCCGTTTCCAAGGTCGAAGGCCTCGGCCTCACGCAGGTCAACGACGACCTCTCGATCGCGCGTTTCGTCGAGAAGCCGAAGGATCCGGCGGTGATCAACAGCCTCGTGCTCGGCCCCAAGTTGCAGGCGCAGCTCACGACCAAGTCGCCGGAGAAACAGTGCCTGGCCTCGATGGGTATCTACGTTTTCAACCGCGATGTCCTGGCCGAAGCGCTGGACAACAAGATGACCGATTTCGGCAAGGAGATCATCCCCGGCCTGCTCGGCAAGAAGCGGCTCTTTGCGCACATCTTCGAGGGTTACTGGGAAGACATCGGCACCGTGCGCGCGTTCTTCGAGGCCAACCTCGCGTTGGCGCAGCCGCTGCCGCCCTTCAATTTCTTCGAACCCAAGGCGCCGATCTACACGCAGGACCGCTATCTGCCGGCTTCGAAACTCAACAAGTGCGCGATCGACCACGTTGTCATCGGCGACGGTTCGATCCTCACGGACTCGACTTTGAACCACTGCGTGCTGGGGACGCGTTCGTTCATCGGCGAGGGCAGTTTCCTCAAAGATACGATCGTGATGGGCGCGGACTACTACGAGACGGAGGAGCAGATCGCGGCGAACGACGCCAAGGGCCGGCCGCATCTCGGCATCGGCAAGGGCTGCCGCATCACCGGCGCGATCATCGACAAGAACACGCGGATCGGCGACGGCTGCGTGCTCGAGGCCGCGGGCAAGCCCGACGGCACCTACGCCAACGGCCTCGTCATCATCCGCGACGGCGTGCTGGTCGTGGCGAAGAACGCCGTCCTGCCGCCGGGCACGACGGTCTGATCGCCCGGCGGGAAGCCCCGGCTGCGCGGCGGCGGCCGGCTCAGCGCCGGCGCTGCCGGTATTCGTCGCCGCTCATGATCGACGCGCGCAGGTCGCGCTCGGAAAGTCCCTTTTCGCGCATCAGGCGCTCGTAGTTCGCGTAGCCGGCGGGATCGGGCTCGCGGCCGAGCAGCTCGCGGTAGGCCCGCGTAATGGCGTTGTGGATATACGTGCCCTTGCCTTCGTTGCTGCGGCGGAGGTCGTCCCGGATCTGGCCCTGTGTCCAACCGTCGCGCCACTTGCCTCGGTAGTGGGCGAGGCCGTTGGCATCCGGGTCGCGGCCGAGGACCTCGCGGTAAATGCGGGTGATCGCCGCGGTGGCGTCGATGCCGCGCGCTTCGTCGCTGCGCTGGAGGTGGCGGATGACCTGTTCCTCCGTCCAGCCCTGGTTGATGATGCGATCGCGGTAGGTGCGGAGGCCGACCGGGTCGGCGCTGCGGTTGAGCACCTCGCGGAAAGCGCGGTGGATGGCGGCGTCGACCGCGCGCGGATCGATGCGGACGACGACCGGCGGGGGCGCGGGCCGCGGGACGACGACCACGGTCGGCGGCTGGGCCGGCGCCGGCGCGGGCACGACGGGAGCGGGACGCGGGCCAAGGACACTGACGGACGCGATCGACCGGTCCCACGTGGCGCCCGGGCCGCGGCCTTCCGCGTAGAGATCGGGAATGCTGCGCGTCACCTCGAGCCGTTCGCCGCTCATGCCGGCGGCGGCGTAAACGACGGCTTTGGCCGCGCCCTCGATGCGCACCGACGAGATGGCAAAGGTCCACGGTTGCCCGCCGGGCCGCTGCATGCGCGCGAGGTCCGCGACCGAGGCGCCGGCCTCGACGGTGAGGGCGTCGCCCCGGTAGTTCGGCTCGGTGTAGAACGTGACGCGGTCGGGGCTGAGCGGAGCGTCGGCGGCGCGGGCCGGCGCGAAGCCGGCCGCGCCGAGCAGGGCGGCGAACAGGAAAAACCGGAACCGGTGCAGGAGCGTTTTCATGGCGGAAGATCGCGCTTGGTCTGCGCCGGTCGCGGGAGGTTCCGGCGGTGCGGTCAGGCGTGCCGGCCCTTGAAGGTCAGCTCCGCGATGCCGCTCTTGTCGAGTTGGCCGAGGCCGAGCGCGACCATGCGCTCGAATTGCTGTTTGGTGGCGCCGGCGAGGGGCAGATTGAGCCCGGCCTGGGCCCCGAGCGTCCAGGCGATGCCGGAATCCTTGGCCGCATGGGCCGCGGAGAAGAAGCAGGCGTGGTCGCGGTTCTGCATGTCCTCGCCGTCGGTCTTGAGAACCTGGGAATTCGCGCCGGTCTGCAGGAACACTTCGCGCAGCATCGTGAGGTCGAGGCCCAGCGCCTGGCCGAGGCCGAGGCCTTCGGCGAGGCCGGCGGTGTTGATGTTCATGACCATGTTGACCAGCGCCTTGACCTGCGCGGCCTGGCCGGTGGTGCCGATGTAGCGGAGGGCGGTGCTCAGTTTTTCGAGGATCGGCCGCACCCGGTCGAAGGTCGCGCGGTCGCCGCCGCACATGAGATAGAGCGTGCCGTTGCGGGCCTGCGGGATCGACGAGGCCATGCAGCCTTCGAGCGCGACGCCGCCGGCCGCGCGCACGCGGCGGTCCACCTCGACGTGGGTGGCGGGCGAAATCGTGGCGCAGTTGACGAAGACTTTGCCGGCCGCGCCGGTGAGCAGCGAATCGCCGGCCGCGGCGAAGACGCCGAGCTGGGCGGCGTCGTCCGTGACGACGGTGAAGACGACATCCGCGGCGGCGGTGACTTCGGCGAGGGTGGGGCAGGCGCGGGCGCCGAGTTCGGCGGCGAGTTCGGCGGCGCCGGCGGTGTTGACGTCATAGACGGCGGTGACGGCGTAGCCGCAGTCCTTGAGCCGGCGGGCCATGTTGGCACCCATGCGGCCGACGCCGACGAAAGCGATTTTTTCAGACATGATAGCGGGGGTAGGGACGAGGTTGATACGGGAGTTATTCAGGGATCAGCGGGCAAAAAACGGATTCGTCTGCTTTTCCTGCGCGAGGGTCGTGAGCGGGCCGTGGCCGCAGGCGAGGACGGTGTCGCGGGGCAGGGTGAAGATCTTGTCCTTGTTGTTGCGGTATTGGTCGGCGAAGTGGGTCGCGCTGCCGCCCATCGAACTGGCGAAGATCGAATCGCCCACCATCGCCAGCGGCCAGCTGAGGCCGGTGACAAAGAACGTCGTCATGCCCGGCGAATGTCCGAACGTGAAGAGCGTCTTCACCGCGAGGGAGCCCACGTGGAAGTGGGCGTTTTCCTTGAAGGTCTTGGCGCCGGGGTAATCGACCGGTTCCAATTCGCTCGCCCAGACCTCGGCCTTGGTTTCGCCGGCGAGGCGGGCGAGGTCGGCGATGTGGTCCTCGTGGGTGTGCGTGATGAAGATATAGCGGAGCGTGAGTCCCTCGGCGGCCACCAGGTCGAGCATCGCGCGGGAGTCGGCGCCGGTATCGAAGGCCGCGGCCTGCTTGGCGCGCGGGTCCCAGACGAGGTAGCTGTTCACGGTCATGTCGCCGTGGACGGTGTTGAACATGGCGAAGCCCTTCGGGAAGTCCGGGAGGACGGGATACCAGCGCTTGTGGGCGAGGGCCTCGAGGGCGTCGGGGGAAAGGCGGAGGTGGCGGGCGACGCGGCGGAGGACGGCGTCGAGGGGTTTGCCGGACTTCACGGCCGCGAGGTCCTCGGCGGACACCTCGGCGCGCGTCGCCAGATCGGCGTCGGTGATCTGCAGCCCGCGCTGGGCTTTGTTGATGACGTCGTTGAAATTGTCCTCGAGGGGAATGCGGGCCATGAGGGACGAGCTAAGGGGAGGGGGCGGCGCGCCGCAAGCGGCGAGGCGGGCGAAGTGCGGAACGGGCGGCGGGACGCATATAGGATTGGTTCGGCGCGGCCGGACGCCCATCTTCGACGGCGCATGATCAAGACCGGCCTGCTCAATCCGCACGTTCTGGCCCTGCTGGCGCGCGTGCGGCACACCAACTGTCTCGTGATCGCCGACCGCGGGTTTCCCTCGTGGCCGGGGCTCGAGACCGTCGACCTGTCGTTGGTGGACGGCGTGCCGTCGGTGCCGCAGGTGGTGGCGGCGGTGCGCGCGAACCACCATTTCACGGCTGCCTATATGGCTGAGGAATTCCGGCGCGAAAACAGTGCCGCCGTGCGCCGGATATTCGCGCGGGTGCTGGCCGGCGTGCCGGTGGCTTACGAGCCGCACGTCCGTTTCAAGCAGCGCGTGCCCGGCGCGATCGGGCTGATCCGCACGGGCGAGACCGTGCAATATGCGAATATGATTTTGGTTTCCGGCTGAGGCGGCGCCGGCAAATTGGAGCTTTCATCCCCTTCGGCTCCCGTGTTTAGGTGGCGTTTCCTTTCTCCAATATGAGCACTCCGAACGATTATCTGAACTCCCTGTTTTCACTGCGCGGCAAAGTCGCGGTCGTCATTGGCGGCACGGGCGAACTCTGCGGCGCGATGGCCGAAGGGATGGCCGGCGCGGGTGCCGAGGTCGTGCTGGTGGGCCGCAACGAGGAAAAGGCCAAGCCGCGTTTGGAGCGCATCGCGGCCGCGGGCGGCAAGGGTTACTTCGTCTCCGCCGAGGCCAGCGAAAAGGGGCCGCTGCAGGCCCTGCTCGCGACGGTGCTGGAGCGTTCGGGCCGCGTCGACATCGTGGTCAACGGCGCCGGGGTCAATTCCGCCACGCCCTATCTCGACATCGCGGAAGACGAGTTCGACCGCATCGTGAAGATCAATCTCAAGGGCGTGTTCCTCGGTTGCCAGATCTTCGGCAAGTACCTCGTCGAGCGCGGCGAGGGCGGCTCGATCATCAACCTCGGCTCGATGTCCGGCATCGTGCCGCTGTCGCGGGTTTTCACCTATTCGGCGACGAAGGCCGCGGTGCACAACCTTTCGAAGAACCTGGCCCGCGAATGGGCCCCGAAACGCGTGCGCGTGAACACCCTCGTCCCCGGTTTTTTCCCGGCGGAGCAGAACAAGAAGATCCTCTCCCCCGAGCGCGTCGCGAGCATCATGGGCCACACGCCGATGAAGCGGTTCGGCGAGGCGCGGGAATTGGTCGGCGCGACGCTGCTGCTGGCGGCCGACGGCGCGGGCGGTTTCATCACCGGCTCCGAAATCGTCGTCGACGGCGGCTACCATGCGATGACTATTTAATGATTTGCTATAGTAAAATACGGCCATAATTACCGCTTGCTATAGTTCGGATACCATTGTCTATTTCGCGAATGGTTACCGATAAAATGAAAGAACTGGAGGCCGCGCGCGCCAAGCTCGCCGCCCTCGAACAATCCATCCAGGGCGAGCTCCACAAGGAGCTCGCCGGCCTGCCCACCAAGTACGGCTTCGCTTCCGCCGAGGATTTCCTCGCCGCGGTGCGCGCCGCGACCGGCGCCAAGGTCCGCCGCGGCCGCAAGCCCGGCAAGGCCGGCGCCGGCAAGGGCGCCCCGGGCAAGAAGCGCCGCAAGCGCGCCGTCATCACCGAGGCGACGCGGGGCGAGGTGAAGAAGCTCGTCGAGGCCGGGAAGACCGGCAGCGAGATCTCCAAGACCCTCGGGATTTCGCTCCCGAGCGTGCAGAATATCAAGAAGGCCCTCGGTCTGGTAAAGAAGCGCTGAGCTGCGGCCCGCGCCGCCGTTTTCGGCATCGGCCCCCGCCCCGGCGGGGGCTTTTTATTTGGCTCCCGCCCGGCCCGCCGCCAGCTTCGCGGCATGTCCGCCCCGTATATTCAGGCCTATACAAACGGTCGTCTCCATCCCGCGACCGAACCGTCGCTCAGCCCGCTGAGCCGCGGTTTCCTCTACGGCGACGCCGTCTATGAAGTCTGGCGGACTTGCGGAGGGGCGATTTTTGCCTGGGAAGAACATTTCAGGCGGCTGGAGGCCTCGGCGGCGTCCCTGCATTTCGCGCTGCCGTTCACGCGGGAAGAGATGTTGGCGGCGATCCGCCGGACCGCCGCCGCCTACCGGGCGGTTGCCGGCGGGACGCACGAACTCTATATCCGGCTGCAGGTCTCGCGCGGCACCGGCCCCATCGGGCTCGATCCGGTTCTGGCCGAAACGCCCGAGGTCGTCCTGCTGGTGCAGAAATGTCCCGAACTCTCCGCCGCGGCTTTGGACCGCGGCGTAACGCTGTCCATCGCGCGCGACTTGCGCCGCAACCCGGCGCAGGCCCTCGATCCCGCGTGGAAGACCGGCAATTACCTCAACAATATCCTGGGCTTGCGCGAAGCCCGCGCCCGGGGAGCCGACGATGTCCTGTTCCTCAATCTGCAGGGCGAACTGACCGAAGCTTCGACGGCGAACGTGGCCGTGGTGCGGGACGGCGCCGTGATCACTCCGCCGAGGTCCGCCGGAATTTTGATGGGCATTACCCGCGATTTCCTGATCCGGCAGGTGGCCCCGGCGGCGGGCGTGGCGGTGCGCGAGGTGGCGATCCGGCCGGAAGAGCTGCCGGACTGCCGGGAGGCATTTGTTCTTTCGACGACCAAGGACCTAGCGCCGGTGGCGGCCATCGACGACGTCCGGTTCGAGGTCGGCCCGGGTACGGTGACGGCGCGGCTGCGGACGGCGTGGGCGGCATTTGTCCGCGAGCGGATCGCGCAGCATCCGGAGCTGCGGGTGGGCTGAAACCGGCGGCGAGCGTTCAGCGTTCAGCGGTCAGCAGTCAGCAGTCAGCATTCAGCGTGCAGCCGGCAGGGAAGGGTATTGCCGATAGCTGAGTGCCGAAAGCTGACGGCTGACCGCTCCGAATCAGTAGCGCGCGAGCGACGGATCGATTTCATTCGCCCAGGCGTCGATGCCGCCGGCGATGTTCGTCACGGCGTTGAAGCCCTGGGCGCGGAGGAACTCCGTGACCCGGAGGCTGCGGGAACCGTGATGGCAAAGGATCAGGAGATGTTTGTCCGTCGGCAACTCGCCCAGGTGCGCGGGGATCTGCCGCATCGGAATCGCTTCTGCGTCCGGCAGGCGGCAGATCGCGAGCTCGAACGGTTCGCGCACGTCGATGATGGCGGTGGCGTCCGGCCGCGCCTGCCGCAGCGCGTGGGCGGTGCGGACATCGATTTCGAGGGGATACTCGCCGGCGGGTTCCTCCGCGGTGTCCGGCACGGGCGGGGTGCAGGCCGCGGCGTAGCGTGCGGGGTCGAGCGGACCGCGGGCGGCCCCGGGGCCGCAGGCCTCGCAGCGGGGCGCGCGCGGCATGGCGAGAGTCTGGAAAGATTGATCGAGCGCGTTGTAGACGAGCAGGCGGCCGCGGAGCGGGTTGCCGATGCCGGTCGCCAGTTTGATCGCCTCGAGGGCTTGCAGGCTGCCGACGACGCCGCAGAGGGCGCCGAGAACGCCGGCTTCGCCGCAGCCCGGGACAGAGCCGGGGGCGGGGGCTTCGGGAAACAGGCAGCGGTAGCAGGGTCCGCCGCCGGCCGGATCGAACACGGAAACCTGGCCGTCGAACTTGAACACGCTGCCGTAGACGAGCGGTTTGCCGGCCCGGCAGGCGGCGTCGTTGTTGAGGTAGCGCGACGAGAAATTGTCGGTGCCGTCGACGATGACGTCGTAGCCCGCGAACAGCTCGACGGCGTTGGCCACCGTGACGCCCTCGGGATGGACCACGATGCGGATGAAGGGATTGGTCGCGCGCAGGCGATCGGCGGCGGAGTCGACCTTGGGCCGGCCGACGGACGCGTTGTCGTGGAGCAATTGCCGCTGGAGATTGTGTTCCTCGACGCGGTCGAAGTCGGCGATGCCGAGCGTGCCGACGCCGGCGGCGGCGAGGTAGAGGGCGGCGGGACTGCCGAGGCCGCCGGCGCCGACGACGAGGATGCGGGCGGCGGCAAGACGGCGCTGACCCTCGAGGCCGATTTGTCCGAGCATCAGATGCCGGCTGTAGCGCGCCAGTTCGGCGGGCGAAAGATCGGGCAGCGGCGCGGGCATCGGCGGAAAGAGAGTCGGAAGCGGCGCGGTCGCAATTGAAATTGCAGCCGCCGGGCGGCGCGGCGGAAATCGGCGGATGCGTTACCTTGGGATCGACTACGGCGCCCGCCGCATCGGGCTGAGCTACGGCGACGAACTCGCGGTGGCGACGCCGCTGCCGGCCCTGACGGACGCCGATCCGGAAAAGCGCTGGGCGGCGCTCAAGGCCGTCGCCGCGCAGCGGCGGATCGAGGAATTCGTGCTCGGGTATCCGCTGAACATGGACGACAGCGTGGGCTTCAAGGCCAAGGAAGTGGACGCGTTCGCGGCGAAGCTGCGGGTGGAATTCGGGCGGCCGATCCACCTCGTGGACGAGCGGCTGACGAGCTACGAGGCGGAATCGACGATCGCGAAATCGCGGCGCCGCGACGTGCGTGCGAGCGGGATCATCGATTCGCGGGCGGCGACGTTGATTCTGCAGGATTTCTTCAACCAGAAGTTCGGCGTGCCGCCGCCCGTCGATGACCTCGGCTGAAACGCAATCCGGGGTGAAAACGGGCTTGGATTCGCCGGCCGGGCATGGGTCAACGTCGCCCATGGAAACACGACCGCCGGCCGAACCGGGAGCCCGCCGCTGGCGCTGCACCTGCGCGTACGACGGCGCGGCCTTTGCCGGCTGGCAAAGCCAGGCCGGCGGGACGGCGATCCAGGATGTGATCGAGGCGCGGTTGGCGCAGATCTTCAAACGGCCGGTGCGCATCCACGGCAGCGGCCGGACGGATGCGGGCGTGCATGCGAAGGAGCAGGTGTTCCATTTCGACGCCGTCTGGCGCCACGACCCGGCGAAGCTGCTGCTGGCGTTCCGCACGGGGCTGCCGCCGGCGATCCAGGTGCGGACGGCGCGCGCGGCGCGGCCGGATTTCCACGCGCGCTTCGATGCGACGGGCAAGCGGTACGAATACCACGTGCACGTCGGCGATGCGGATCCGTTTACCCGGCCGTACTGCTGGACGATCTTCCGGGAACCGGATCTGGCGGCGATGCGGCAGGCGGCGCGCATTTTGGTCGGACGGCACGATTTCCGGGCCTTCACGGCGCTGAACGGTCCGGAAAAAGAGGATACGGTGCGCGACCTGCGGCGGCTCGAAGTCTCCCGGCGCGGCGCGCGGATCAAGCTCACGGCGGAGGCCGACGGCTTTCTGTACAAGATGGTCCGCAGCCTCGCCGGCGTGCTCGTCGCGGTCGGGGAAGGCCGGCTCACACCCGCGCAGGTGCGCGAGATTCTCGAACGGCGCACGCGCACGGCGCTGGTGCAGACGGCGCCGCCGCAGGGCCTGTTCATGGCGAAGGTGTTTTACGGCGGGCGCGGGCGGGCGGTAGGCGGGGCCGGTTTGGAGTAGGGAGGCGCCGCCGATGCAAGAGGCGCGGCCGCTGCGGGCTTGGGCCGGGGTGCTGGCCGACGTCGTGTTTCCTCCCGCCTGCGTGCATTGCGCGGGCTTGGTTGAAACGGAGGCAGGGGAAACGCGGCATCCCTACCGGCATCTGTGCCGGCGTTGCGCGGGATTGGTCGATTTTGTCCGCGCGCCGCATTGTGCGACCTGCGGGCATCCGTTTTTCGGGACGGGCGAGGGCGGGCGGCAATGCGTGAAGTGCGAAGGGCTCGATCCGGCTTACGGCGAAGGCCGGACCGCGGTGCTGTTCAAAGGTCCGGTGCGTTCGCTCGTGATCGAGCTGAAGTATCACCGCGGCCTGCACGTGTTGGCGGACATGGAGGCGATCTTCCGGCGGGCGGAGCCGGTGCTCGATTTCGTGCGCGGGGGCGTGCTCGTGCCGGTGCCGTTGCACCCGCGGAAGGCGCGCGAGCGCGAGTACAACCAGGCGGCGTTGCTCGCCGCCGCGCTGGCCCGCGCGGCCGGCGGCGGGACGCGGGTGGAGGCGGTGCTGGTGCGAACGACGGACACGCGCACGCAGACGGCGTTCGACCGGCGCACGCGCATGGCCAACCTGAAAAATGCCTTTGCACTCGCTCCGGGCGCGGCCTTTGATCCGGCGCTTCATTACTTCCTCATCGACGATGTTTTCACCACCGGTTCCACGCTCAACAGCTGCGCCCGCACCCTGCGGCGGGCCGGTGCGCTGAACCTGGACGTCGTCACGCTCGGACACGGCTGAACCCATGCATTTCGACAAACCGACCTACACGGTCCGCAAGCTGCGCAAGAAGGATATCCCCAAGGGCCTTTACACGAAGGATCCGGTCAGCGGGGAGATCATTTTCAACAAGGAGGTCGAGGACAACCAGATGGTCGTGCCGAAGAGCGGCCACCATTTCCCGATCGGGGCGCGGGCGCGGATCGCGAAGCTGTTCGACGAAGGCACCTTCAAGGAACTCAACGCCGACGTGCGCTCGAGCGACCCGCTGAAGTTCGTCGACTCGCAGCCCTATCCGGACCGCATCAAGCGTTACGAGAAAGACAGCGGCCTGCCCGAGGCGGTGATCACCGGCACGGGCGAGATCCTCGGGCTCGAGGTTTCGGTCGCGGTGATGGATTTCCGGTTTTGCGGCGGCGCGATGGGCGCGGCGGCCGGCGAGAAGATCACCCGCGCGATCGAGACGGCGGTGAAGCGGAAGATCCCGTGCATCATTTTCAGCGCCTCCGGCGGCGCGCGCATGCAGGAAGGCATCTATTCCCTCATGCAGATGGCCAAGACGAGCGCGGCCCTCGGGCGCCTCGCGGAGGCCAAGCTGCCGTTCATTTCGGTGCTGACGCATCCGACCATGGGCGGCGTGACGGCGAGCTTTGCGACGTTGGGCGATGTGATCATCGCCGAGCCGGGTGCGCTGATCGGTTTCGCCGGCGCGCGCGTGATCAAGGACACGACGAAGCAGACCCTGCCGGCGGGATTCCAGACCGCGGAGTTCCTGTTGAAGCACGGCCTGATCGACCAGATTGTGAGCCGCCTCGAGCTGCGGGAGCGGTTGCACGAATTGCTTTCCGCGCTGCACCTGCGGCGCCAGCCGAAGGCGTCCGCCGCGGGCTGACCCGCGGGGATTTGCGCCGCACCCCATGGGTTTACCGGCCGACTACGCGGCGGCGGCCGAGTGGCTGTTCGCGCAGCGTCCCCATGGGACGAAGTACGGGATCGACCGCATGCGCGTGCTGGCGGCCGCGCTCGGCCATCCGGAGCGCGCCGTGCCCTGCCTCCACGTCGCGGGGACGAACGGCAAGGGCTCGGTCTCGGCGATGCTCGACGCGATTCTGCATGCCGCGGGTTGGCGCACGGGCCTGTACACGTCGCCGCACCTCGTGCACCTGGGCGAACGCGTGCAGGTGGGCCGCACGAGCCTGAGCGAGACGGAACTACTCGGCTACCTGCGCGAATTGCAGCCCGTGGCCGAGCGGCTCGGCGCGGCGCTGCCGGACGACCGGCCGAGTTTCTTCGAATACCTGACGGCGATGGCCCTGCTGCACTTTGCACGGCAACGCTGCGATATCGCGACGATCGAGGTCGGGCTCGGCGGCCGGCTTGACGCCACGAACATCGTCCAACCCGAGGTCGCGGTGATCACCTCGATCGCGATGGACCATTGCGAAATTCTCGGGGACACGATCGAGGCCATCGCCGGCGAGAAGGCGGGCATCATCAAACCCGGGGTGCCGGTGATTTTGGGCCGCGTGCCGCCCGCCGCCGGGATCCGGATCCGGCAGATTGCCGCGGAGCGCGGCGCGCCGCTCGTGAGCGTGCAGGAAATCTTCGGCGACGATTTGGCCAACTACCCGGAGACCAATCTCGAGGGCGACTACCAGCGTTGGAATGCGGCGACGGCGACGCTGGCCGCGCGCGCGCTGGCGCCGCGCTGGCGCATCACTCCGGCGGTGATCGCGGACGGCCTGGCTCACGTCGATTGGCCCGGACGGTGGCAGCGCGTGCGCGTCGGGGGCCGGCCGATGATTCTGGATGCCTCCCACAACCCCGAAGGCGCCCAGGTGCTCGACGCCAATCTGCGGAAGGTGAAGACGGCCACGGGCCGCGCGCCCATCGTGATCACCGGCGTGCTGGGCGAGGCGCGCGCGCGGCCGCTGCTCGAAGCCATCGCTCGGCATGCCGCGGAGATCCATTTTGTCGTGCCGCAGCAGCCGCGCGCCTGCTCGTGGGCGCAGCTCGAGGCGCTGTTGCCCGCGGACTACCGCGGCCGGGTGCACCGGAGCAACGTCGCGACGCTGTTCCCGGCGGCCGATCGGTGCGCGGTCGGCGGGGCGGACGACACCGTCGTGGTCACGGGTTCAATCTACCTGCTCGGCGAAGTCATGACCAAGCTCGGCCCGGTGCATCCGGGGTGAGGCGGGATCGGGCAGTTTAGAGTTGAGAGTTGAGAGCTGAGAGTTGCGTGACCGGCCGGCCCGACTGAGGGCGGTCCGCGCGCGGCTGCGACGACGTCAGGGCTATTTGGCCGGCGTAATCGGTTCCAGAATACGCACCGCGGCTTCGTTCTTATATTCGCGGGCGATGTCGAGGGCGGTGACGCCGAGCTTGGAAACGATGCCCGGGTCGACGCGCTGGGCGAGAATCAACCGGATCAATTCCTCGCCGCCGCTGGCCGCGGCTTCGTGCAACGCGGTGCCGCCGCGTTCGCTCAACGTCGACGCATTGGCGCCGCCCTTGATAAGGGCCTGGGCGACGGCGAGCCGGTCCTTCGCTGCGGCGTGGTGCAACGGCGTCCAGCCCATGCGGTCGCGTTCGTTGGGTTTGGCGCCGCGGGCCAGCAGGGTGGCGACGAGGTCGGCGTTGTTGCGCTCGACGGTGAGGTGCAACGGCGTGCGCTGGCTGCGGTCGGGGGCGTTCACATCGGCGCCGGCGGAAAGGAGAAACGCCGCGATTTCGGCGCGGTTGCGCAGAATCGCCTGGTGCAGCGGCGCCATGGCGGCGTCGCGCGCACCGTTGACCCGCGCGGGTTCCGTCTGGAGGTGCAGTTTCACGTCGGCCAGATCGCCGCGCGCGATGGCCTCGTCGAGCGTGGGATAGCGGGGAGACGGCTTGACCTCGGACTTCACGCCGCCGGCGGGCACGTCGAGGCCGGCGGTCCAGACGAGGCCGTTGAGCACGAAGGTGCGGAACGCGGCGTCGCTCCAGTTGCGATGGTAGTGGCCGCCGGTGAAGCCGAACGTGCGGGCGCCGCCGCCTTCGTAAACCCAGCCAAGAACCTGCGGCGTGCCTTGGGCAAGCGCGGCGCGGACGGCGGGATTGCCGGAACGGGGGCCGTCCTGGCCGAGGGTCGACGCCGACGGCACGGCCTGCAGCAGGGGCACGATGCCGGGTTTGAAACGCAGGTGGTAATACCATTCGTCGTCGAGGGCGATGGGGCCGACGCCCCGCGTGACGGCGTGGGCGGCGAGGGTGGCGTTTTCCAGTTTCCAGACGGGGTTAACGGACCAATCGACCTCGAAGCGGCCGCCGATCGCCTCGAGCAAAAAGTCCGACAGCGGGCCCTGGCTCGGCTCGAGCGCGAAATGAAGGACGGCGAGACCTTTGCCGGCACGCACATGGCGGCGCAGGGTCTCTTCGCGGCCGCGTGCGACGTGGCGGTCGAGTCCGTCGGAATAAAGCACGACGGCGGCGGCCGCGGCGAACGCGGCGTCGTCGGGCCAGCCAAGGCTGACGTCGGCCTTGAGCGGGAGACCGCTGGCGTTGAGGGCGGCGGCGAGGAGGGCGGCGCCGTCGGGAAAACGGTGTTCGCCCGGACCGTGGCTCGGATCGCCGGCGATGAACAAAATGGCCGGGGCGGCGGGGGCGGAGGACCAGAGGGCGGCGAGCAGAAGCAGCGGCGCGAGCAGGCGCCGGCGAAGGGGTGTCATGCTGCGGAAGCAACGGAAGCGGGCGGAACGCGTCAAATGCGAAGGCCATGCGCGCGGGTTTTGCTTTGCGCCGCGGAAACAAAGCCGCACGGTTCCGGCGACCCCGCCGCCGGTGACGAAGTCGCCGGCGATTCCCCCGCACCCCATGTTCTTGCTCCTTCGGGAACGCGTTTTGCCGCCCCGGTTTCGCCCTGTCGGGCGGAAACGGCGCGGCGTCTTTGCGGCAATCGTGGTTGCCGCCTCGGGCGGAGCGTTGGGGGCCGCCGAACCTGCGGGCCTGGCCGGATTGGTCCGGCAGTATTGCCTCGAATGTCACGACGACGGCATCCGCAAGGGCGGCGTGAGCTTCGAGTCGCTGGCGACCTTCGAGCCCGCCGCGAATCCAGATTTTTGGGAAAAAGTCGCGCGCAAACTCGAGCACCGGCAAATGCCGCCGCTCGGCGAGCCGCGGCCGGGCGAATCGGTTTACCGCAATTCCGTGACGCAGCTGCACGCCGCGCTGGACCGCGCGGCGCAGGCTAAACCGGATCCGGGCCGCACGGAGACATTCCGCCGGCTCAACCGCACCGAGTATCAGAACGCGATTCGCGACCTGCTCGATTTGCAGATCGACGCGGCGGCGCTGTTGCCGGCGGACGACGCGAGCCACGGCTTCGACAATGTCACGGTGGGCAACCTCTCGCCGACGCTGCTCGACCGCTACGTCTCGGCGGCGGAGAAAATCAGCCGGCTTGCGCTGGGCACGCCGCGGCGCACGCCGGGCGGCGACACCGTGCGGCTCCGGCCGGATCTGACGCAGGAATCGCATTTGGCGGGTTTGCCCCCGGGCACGCGCGGCGGCGCGGTCGTGCCGTATTCGTTTCCTCGGGACGGCGAGTACGAGATCCAGATCCGGCTCGCGCGCGACCGCAACGAGCTCGTCGAAGGCCTGCGCCGGCCGCACGACGTCGAGATTTTGCTGAACCGGGCCCCGGTCGCGACGTTCACGGTCAAACCGCCGGAGAAGGGACAGGGGCACGACGGCGTCGACGCCCACCTCAAGGCGCGGATCACGGTGCAGGCGGGCCCGCAGCCACTCGCGGTGACCTTCCCGCAGAATTCGGCGAGCCTGCTCGAGACGGAGCGGCAGCCGTTTCTTGCGCACTACAACATGCACCGCCACCCGCGCATCACGCCGGCGGTTTACCAGATCTCGATCGTCGGCCCGCTCGCGGGCGGCGCGGCGGGCGATACGCCGAGCCGCCGGAGGATTTTCGCGCCGGTGCCGGATGCCGCGGCGTTGGCAAATGCCGCCGCGGAAGAGCGGGCGGCGGAGAAGATCTTGGGCGCGCTGATGCGGCGCGCGTACCGCCGGCCA
This sequence comes from Opitutaceae bacterium, assembly GCA_027482185.1. GTDB lineage: Bacteria > Verrucomicrobiota > Verrucomicrobiia > Opitutales > Opitutaceae > ER46. The sequence goes on from JAIXWF010000013.1 coordinate 1,042,658, forward strand.
GTGACGGCGGCAGACCTGGAGCGGCCGTTGGCGTTTTTCCGGACCGGACGCGCGGAGGGCGGTTTCGAGTCAGGAATCGAGCATGCGTTGACGGCGGTGCTGGTGAGCCCGCGGTTCCTGTTTCGCATCGAGGAAGATCCGGCCGGGGCGGCGCCGGGATCCGTGTACCGACTCGATCCGTTCACGTTGGCGTCGCGGCTTTCGTTTTTCCTATGGAGCAGCATTCCCGACGACGCGCTTTTGGAAGCGGCGGAAACGGGCGCGCTGCTGCGGCCCGACGTGCGGGCCGCGCAGGTGCGGCGGATGCTAGCCGATCCGAAGGCGCGCAGCCTCGTGACGAACTTCGCCTCGCAGTGGCTGCACCTGCGGAATCTCGATTCCCTCACGCCCGATCTGCGGTTGTTTCCCGATTTCGACGACAACCTGCGCCAGGCGATGCGGCAGGAAACGGAGCTCTTTGTCGAAAGCGTGATCCGCGAGAACCGCACCGTGGGCGAATTGCTCACCGCGAATTACACCTTCCTGAACGAGCGCCTCGCGAAGCACTACGGCATCCCGCACATCTACGGCAGCCGGTTCCGCCGCGTCGATCTTGGGCCGGAACGGCAACGCGGCGGCCTGCTGCGCCACGGCAGCATTCTTGCAGTCACGTCGTATGCGACACGTACCTCGCCCGTGATCCGCGGGCATTGGATTTTGGCCAACCTCGTCGGCTCGCCGCCGCCGCCGCCGCCCCCGAATGTCCCGTCGCTCGACAACGCCAAGGTCTCGGAAACGCTGCCGATCCGAGAACGCCTCGCCGCGCACCGCGAGAATCCGTCCTGCGCCAGTTGCCACAACGTCATGGACCCCGTCGGCTTCGCGCTGGAGAACTTCGACGCCGTCGGCCGCTGGCGCGCGACGGAGGACGGACGGCAGGTCGATGTCTCCGGCGGTTTGCCCGACGGCACGAAAGTCGCCGGCGTGGCGGCCCTCGAGCGCGGCCTCGCCGGGCGGCCCGAATTGCTCGCGGGCACGCTGGCGGAAAAGTTGCTCACGTTCGCGCTCGGCCGCGGCGTGGCCCCGGCCGACGGACCGGCGATCCGCGGCATCGTGCGACGCGCGGCCGCGGACGATTACCGTTTCGCCGGTCTCATTCTCGGTATTGTCGAAAGTCCCACCTTCCTCACGAGGAAAGCCCCATGATCATCACCCGGAAATCCCTCCCGCGCCGGACCTTCCTGCGCGGCGTCGGCGCCTCGCTGGCGCTGCCTTTGCTCGATGCCATGATCCCGGCGGCGACGGCCGCGACGAAGACGCCGGCGAAGCCCGTCAAGCGCCTCGGCTTCGTGTTCATGCCCATGGGCTGCGACCTCACGCGGTGGACGCCGCCGGGCGCGGACGGCAAACTCGGGGCACTGTCGCCGATTTTGAGCAGCCTCGAGCCGGTGAAGCAGCACGTCACCGCCATCACCAACCTCGACCTGCAGAACGCCTATCCCGGCACGCACGCGACTTCGAACGCCGCGTTCCTCAGCGCCGCGCGAGCGAAGATCACCGAGAGTTCCGACTACTACCTCGGCACGACGGTCGACCAGATTGCCGCGCAGCAACTCGGCAAGGAAACGCAGCTGCCTTCGCTCGAGCTGGCGATGGACATGATGCAGACGGTGGGGCAATGCGACAACGGCTACGCCTGCGTCTACCAGAACAACCTCTCCTGGGCCTCGCCGACCACGCCGCTACCGGCGGAGGCGCACCCGCGCATCGTGTTCGAGATGCTGTTCGGCGAAGGCGGCAGCGCGGCCGAACGCCGGGCGAACCTGCGCCGGCGCGCCAGTTTGCTCGATTGGGTGCGCGACGACATCGCCGATTTGAAACGCAAACTCGGGCCCGCGGACCAAGCGCGGGTCGCGCAGTACCTCGACACCGTGCGCGAGGTGGAGCGCCGGATCCAGAAGGCCGAAGCGGACACCGTCGGCCATCCCTTGCCCGACCTTGACCGGCCGCGCGGCGTCCCGGCGGCCTACGCCGATCACGCGCGCCTGATGTTCGACCTGCAGGTGCTGGCGATGCAGGGCGACATCACGCGGGTGTCGACTTTCCAATTAGCCCGCGAGACCAGCAACCGCACGTATCCGGAAATCGGAGTCTCCGATCCGCACCATCCGCTTTCGCACCACGGCAACGACCCGGACAAGATCGCGCGCATGGCGAAGATCAACGCGTTCCACGTTTCGCTGTTCGCGTACTTCCTCGAGCGGCTCAAGGCCACGCCGGAGGGCGACGGCACGCTGCTGGACAATTCGCTGCTCCTCTACGGCAGCGGCATGGGCAACCCCAACGTCCACGACCACACCAATCTCCCGATCCTCGTCGCCGGCGGCGCGGCCGGCGGCATGAAGGGCGGACGCCACCTGCGCTACGACCAGCCGGTGCCGCTCGCGAACCTGCATCTCACGCTGCTCGACAAGGTCGGCGTGCGGCTCGACCGCTTTGCGGACAGTTCCGGCAAGGTCGACGAACTCTTCCAGCCGCTTACGGTGTGAAATTCCGTCGTTTGAATTGCCGGGGAAGCATCCTTCGTCCGCTCGCGGCCGTGCTGCTGCTGCACGCGGCCGGCAGCTGCGCCCGGGCGGCTGCGGCCGCAGCCGCGGTCGATGCCGCGGAACGGAGGGATTCCGCCGCGCTCGCCGCGGCGCTGGCGGCGAACGCCGATCCGAATGCGCGCCAGCCGGACGGCATGACGGCGCTGCATTGGGCGGCGTTTCACGACGATCTGCCGGCGGCGGAGCGGTTGCTTGCGTCCGGAGCCAAGGCCGAGACGGCGAACCGCTACGGCGTCACGCCGCTCATGCTCGCCGCGCTGAACGGCAACGCGACCTTGGCGGAACGGTTGCTCGCGGCGGGGGCGGATCCGCGGGCGCGGCGGCCGGGCGGCGAGACGGTGCTGATGACCGCGGCGCGCACGGGCCGGCCGGAAGTGCTGCAGGTGTTGCTGGCCAAAGGAGCCGAAGCCGACGCGCGCGACGACAACGGGCAAACGGCGTTGATGTGGGCGGCGGCCGAGGGCCACGCGCGGGCCGTCGAAGTGCTGCTCGCGACCGGAGCCGATTTTCGACGTGCGCTCGACACGGGCTTCACGCCGCTGTTCTTCGCCGTGCGCGAAGGCCGGTCCGAGGTTGTGCGCGTGCTGCTCAAGGCCGGCGCCGACGTGAACGGCACGATGGAACCGAAGCGCACCGGCGCGCGCCTGCCGAAGAAGGGCACTGCGCCGCTGCACTTGGCGGTGGAGAACGGGCACTTCGAACTCGCGGCCGAATTGCTGGCCGCGGGCGCAAATCCCAACGACCAACGCTCCGGCTACACCGCGCTGCACATGCTCTCGTGGGTGCGGAAACCGGAGCGCGGCGACGACGGCACGCCCGCGCCCGTCGGTTCGGGCAAGCTGACGAGCCTCGAGCTCGTGCGCCGGTTGGTCGCGGCCGGCGCCGATGTGAACCTGCGGCTTGAGCGCGGCCCTTCTGGTGGCGGCCGACTCGGGCGCAAGGGCGCGACGCCGTTCCTCATGGCGGCCGACACTGCGGATCTGCCGTTGATGCAATTGCTGCTCGAGCTGAAGGCGGACCCCTTGCTGCCGAATGCCGACGGGGCGACGCCCCTGATGGCCGCGGTCGGGCTCGGAACGCGGGCGCCGACCGAGGAAGCCGGCACGGAGGACGAGGCGTTGGCGGCGGCGGAATTCATTTATGGGCTGGGCGGCAAGCTCGACACGGTGGATGCCAACGGCGAGACCGCGATGCACGGCGCGGCCTATGCGAGTTTCCCGAAACTGGTGCGTTGGCTCGCGGCAAAAGGTGCGGACATCGAGGTCTGGAATCGGAAAAACAAACGCGGTTGGACGCCGCTGCTGATCGCGCAGGGATTCCGTTTCGGCAATTTCAAGCCTTCCGCGGACACGATCGCGGCTTTGTCCGAGGTGATGCGCGCCAAGGGCATCGAGCCGCCCCCGCCGCCGCCGCGCGACGATACGGGGAAGTACGAGGCGCCGTGAAGGATGGGCGCCGTCGGCGATCAGCTGTCGGCTGTCAGCTATCAGCAGTCAGCGATCTGCGATCGGCAGGAGGGCGCAGACGGGGTCTGATCTGGGGCTGGCAGCAGCCAAGCCGAAAGCTGATAGCTGACCGCTGAAAGCTGACCGCGTCCTATTCCGCCTTCGCCGGCGGCAGCGGTTTCGTGAGCAGCGGCGAACTGAGTCCGGGCAGGCGTTCGGAGAACTCGGCGTCGGGTTGGGCCTGGCGGAGGGCGCGCTGCACCATGCCCATGCGGGCGTCGAGATTGTCGATCATCGAGACGAACACCGCTTCGGGCGTCGCGGCGTAGACGGCGGCGCCCCATTCCGGTTCGCCCTGGTGGGAGAGGACGATGTGTTCCAGGCGTTCGAGGCGGTCGGGGTCGAGCTTGGCGCGGATGCCGGCCTTGCGCGCGAGTTGGTAGCCGAGGACGACGTGGCCCTGGAGGATGCCGCGGCGGCTGCGTTTCGTCGCGAGGGTGCCCTCGTACTCGATCGCCTTGCCCGTATCGTGCAACAGGATACCGGCGAGCGCGAGGTCGGCGTCGACCTCGGGATAGAGCGGCAGCAGGGCGCGGCAGGCGCGGGCCATGTGCACGGTGTGCTCGAGCAGGCCGTGGCGGTAGGCGTGGTGCATCGCGACGGCGGCGGGCGCCCAGCGGAAGGTGTCGCCGATCTCCTCGAAGACGCCGCGCACGGTGAGGCGGATTTCGTCGTGGCGCAGGCTGTCGATGAAACCCTGGAACTCGGTCCAGAGCGCTTCGGCGTTTTCCGGTGCCGTCTCGATCAGGTTCTCGAGCAGGCCCGGGGCGCCGAGCTCCTCGTCCGACAGGGCGACGACTTTGCCCAGGCGCGGCGAGAAGCGGCCCTGGTAGAAGTCGACCTTGCCCTCCAGGCGCACGACGGCGCCTTCGCCGGCGGTCTTGAGCACCTCGAAGGCGGGGCTGTCGCCGAAGACGGTGCACGAGAACGAACCGGAGCGGTCGCCGAGCTCCGCGCTGTAAAACGGGTTGCCGTTGCTGGCGGTCTTGGCGGCGAGCTTGCGGACGACGAGGACGCTGAGGAAAGGCCGGCCGTTGTCGGCGGTGTCGTAGGCCTTGAGGTCGCGGACGGTGAGCGGGGCGAGTTCTTCGGGCATGGCGGCGTTCAGGAAACGGAATGCGTTTTCACGAGCTGGGTGTAGCCGCGGAAAAACGGGTGCGCGACGTCGCCGAGCAGCGCGTAGCACACGGTCTCGACCGGCAGCACGTGGGCCCCGTGGCGCGCGAGGGCGGCGAGGCAGTCGCGCGCGTCGTCGGGTCGGCGGGCGCCGACGGCGTCACTGAGCACCGTGACCTGAAGGCCCTCGGCGAGGGCGGCGACGGCGGTTTGGTATACGCAGACCGGCGTTTCGAGACCGCAGAGCAGCAGGTGGCCGAGCTGGCGTTCCTCGAGGAGGCCGGCGCGAATCGCGGGATCGGCGAGGGCGGAGAACGTTTGCTTGGGCCAGACGGGGGCGCCGGGAGCGAGGGCGAGCAATTCGGGCACGGTGCCGCCGAGTTTCTGCGGGACCTGTTCGGAAAACGCGACCGGCAGACCGAGGCCGACGGCGGCGGCGACGGCGAGGGCGCAGCGGGCCTGCAGGCGCGCAGGTTCGTGCATGGCGCGGAGGAAGACGGGCTGGACGTCGACGACGAGCAGCAGGGTATCCTGCGGGGCGGAAGGCGCGGGGAGTTCGGGCACGGCGGGCGAATCAGGACCAGTAGCGTTGGCGGGCGCGAACCTGGAAAAACCGTTTTTCCGTCACTTCGTAGGCGGTGAGGTGGCCGCCCATCACGCAGGCGGTGTCGATGCCGAGGGACCACTTGCGTTTGTAGACCTCGGGGCGCGGCGTATGGCCGTAGATCACGAAGGGCGGACCGCTCCAAAGATCGGCCCAGGCGGGAGCGTCGGGGGCGTCGGCGCGTTTGGCCGGCGAGCCTTCGTGGTCGACGACCTGGATGCGCGTGACGATGTCGGCGGGTTGTTTGGCCCAGGGTTCGTTGGGCAAAAAGCCGCCGTGGACGAAGACGGTGTTGAGTTCCGGTTCCTCGAAGCGCAGCGGCATGGCCTCGAGGTATTCCCAATCGGAGGGGCGGAGTTGCTCGAAGGTGTCGAGGTCGCCGGGCTTGAGGATTTTTTTCTCCTCGGTGAGCCGGTACTTCAGCAGCCGGAGTTCGTGGTTGCCGAGCAGCGAGACGGTGGCGTGTTTCCGGGCGAGATCGATGACGCGGCAGCTGTCGGGGCCGCGGTTCACGAGGTCGCCGAGGAGCACGACGCGGTCCTCCGGCCGCAGTTCCAGGCGCTGGAGCAGTTCGGCGAATTCGGCATGGCAGCCGTGGATATCGCCGACGGCGAAGAGTCTCCCGTTCATGCAGCGCAAAAGTGCTAGCGTCCGCCCGAGGCGGGAGTAAACAAGAAAGCCTATGGATTTGCACCTGCAGCCGCTGGCGACGTCGTGCTTTGTCTCCGGGGAGCCCTTCGTCGAGGGCGCGCGGGTGGCGAGCTACCTCGTGCGCGCGGGGGCCGCGATGGAGATCGTGCGCTACGACGTGCTGGAAACGCACACGGCGAATTTCGTGCCCGAAGGCGTCACGGCCTGCCGTTGGGTGCACGCGTACAAGCCGCGCAAGCACGGCGAGAATCCGGACCGGGCTCTGAAGCTGACTTCGGAAAACCTCTTCGTGACGCTGGCGGATCCGACCACGGAACCGACGCCGGAGAACACCCGGTTGCTGCAGTTCCTCGCGTTGATGCTGGAACGCAAACGCATCCTCCGCCCGAAGGGGCTGAGCGCGGACGGTGCGCGCAACCGCTACGAACACGCCAAGTCGAAGCAGATCTTCGAGGTGCCGGCGGGCGAATTGACGCCGCAGTTCTTCGTGGCCGTGCAGGAGCAACTGTCGATCTTGGTCGGGGCGCCGAAGGCCAAGCCGGAGACGGCGGCCGCGGCGGCGGCCACGGTGGCCACCACGGCAACTGCGACCGCAATGCCGCAGAACGAAGCGGCCGAGGCGACGCCGCCGTCCGCGGAGTCGGCCGAACCGGCTGCGAACGCGACCGAGCCGGCGCCGGCGGCCTGAGTCCAACGCTGGGTTGAGAGTTGAAAGCCGAGGGTTGAGAGATCGATCCGCCGCGCCACGGAAAACACCGCCGAAGCCGGCAACCTGACGAACCTAACGGTTTTGCCCTCAACTCTCAGCCAAGCTCTCTCAACTGTATGGGCTCGGCTCAGTCCGGCTCAACGCCGGACCGGCACGCCGCGGTCGGCGAGGTAGGATTTGACCTGCGGGATCGTGAAGGTCCCGAAATGGAAGAGGCTGGCGGCGAGGACGGCGCTGGCGCGGCCCGCGTCGAGCGCATCGGCAAAATGGGAAAGTTCGCCGGCGCCGCCGCTGGCGATGACGGGGACGGAGACGGCGTCGCTGACCGCGCGGGTGAGCGGGCAGTCGTAGCCGGCCTTGGTGCCGTCGGCGTCCATGCTCGTGAGCAAGATCTCGCCGGCGCCGAGGGCGACGGCGCGTTCGGCCCAGGCGACGGCGTCGAGGTCCGTGCGGTTGCGCCCGCCGTGGGTGTAGACGCGCCAGGAGCGGCCGTCGGGTTCGCGTTTGGCGTCGATGGCGAGGACGATGCACTGGGCGCCGAAGCGGTCGGAGGCGGCGCGGATCAATTCCGGGTCCTTGATGGCGGCGGTGTTGAGGGAGACTTTGTCGGCGCCGCTGTGGAGCATCTTCTCGATGTCGGCGACGGTGCGGAGGCCGCCGCCGACGGTGAGGGGCATGAAGCACTGCTCGGCGGTGGCGGCGACGACGTCGTGCATGATCGAGCGGTTGTCGCTCGAGGCGGTGATATCGAGGAAGACGAGTTCGTCGGCGCCCTGGGCGTCGTAGGCCTTGGCGCACTGGACGGGATCGCCGGCGTCGCGGAGTTCCTGGAACTTGACGCCTTTGACGACGCGGCCGGCGTTGACGTCGAGGCAGGGGATTATTCTACGCGAGAGCATCGCTCAGCGGCGGCAGCCGTAAAGTTTGGAGTTCGGGGTTCGGAGTGCGGAGTTCATGCGGGCGGGCGCTTGAATTTGGAGCCGGCGTTGGCCGTGCGACGAAGGTAGCCGATGAACCCGCCCAGCAGGCGAGTTGTTTTGTCGGCGAGGGCATAGGCGCGGTCGAATTCGATTTGCGAAATGTAGTTTTCGTCGAGGGCCACGTAGAGTTCGTCTTTCACTTCACCGACGGAGCCCTTGGCTTGCGCGAGAAACTGGGCGAATTCGCGGTTACCTTCGCGCTCGAAGCCCTCGGCGATGTTGGCGGAAGCCGAAAGGGCGGCCCGGCGAATCTGATTTACGAGGGCGAAGTCGGACGAAAACGCCTTCAGCCGAGTAAGTCCGTAGACCATAGCCCGAAGTTTGCGCGCCGATTGCCAGCAAACGAGGTCCTCGAATCGTTCAATCGTGGCCATGGTCCGGAGTCGCAAAACTCCGAACCCCAAACTCCGAACCTCAAACCTCCATTTGGACGCGTTTAAGCGTCCAAATGGGTGACGTCCGGCTCGAAGTTCACCGCGAGGCGGTAGACGTGGCCGGGGCGCATGATCAGCGGGTGGTCGCGGACGAGGTACTGCAGGTAATGCACCTTGCCGTAGTTCGTGCGGTAGGTCGGATCCGCGCTGACCACTTCCGTTTCCTGCCAGTTGGCCTGGAAGTCGTCCTTGGCCACGCTGCAACGGTGGCCGTGCTGGCCGAGGGCCAGGGCGCCGGTGACGTGGTAGCGCGAGTGCGGGGCCGCGATGGCGAGGGCGTAGCGGAATTTATCCAACGTGATCTGCTGCTTCACCGTGTAGGCGAACTCGCAGCCGATCTTGTTGCCGGAAAACGTCCACTGGACCTTCACGCTGCCAATGCCCTTGGCGAACTCTTCCTTGAGGTTGATGAGTTCGGGCTGTTCGTAGCGGAAGTAGAAGCTGTTGCGCAGACCGAGGCCGGTGACGCAATTTTTGCCGTAGAACGAAGGGAGCGTGACCTGGTCGCCGAACGTGAGTTCGGGGAGCATGATCGGCACGTAGACGTTGTTGGGCCAGTCGAAGACGCCCGGGCAATGCGGGAAGGCGAGGGAATCGCTGGTCAGCGTCGAGCCGGAGCTGATGAGCGGCACCTGCAGGTGGATGCCGGATTCGGCATCGCGGTAAAGGAAGAGGCCCTGCTCCTTGCGGTTCGACTTGTCGAAGATGACGAAGCGGCCGGAGGTCTTCTGCGGCTCGACCTTCGGGGCGCCCGGGGGCATCTGGACGGTCTTGGCGAGGCGGGACCACTGGCACAGGTAGCGCGCGGCGTCGAAGTTCGCCATGCGGGTCGTGTGGTGGGCGTAGGCGGTGCGCTCTTCGTCGCGGAGATCGAGGAAGCCGTGTTCCTGGTCGAGATAGGTCTCGTAGAAGAACATGAACAGCCGGCGGAGAATGTCGTAGTATTTGACCTTCTGGTCGTCGGTGATCCAGCCGTCGCGCAGGCCCTGCAGGATAAGGCTGATGCAGTGCATCTGGCCGTAGGCGCCGGCGGCGCGGCCGAAGGCCCAGCCGAGACCGTCCTGGCGGACGAGGTCGGGCATCATCTTGATGTACTTCTCGGCGTAGGTGCGGAGCGTGGGGAGCTTGCGGTCGCGGACGCCGCTGTTGGCGTGCAGCTGGAGGGCCGAACGCACGAACACGAACGACATCACGCCGTAGAGATTGAAATTGCCGCCGAAGCCGGACGTCGAGTCGTCGAAGAAACCGGCCGAGCTCGTCTGGTTGATGCGGTCGACCATGCGCTCGATGAGGCGCGAGGTCTCGTCTTTCTTGGAGAGACCAAGGCTGAAGCGCGCGACGGCCTTGGCGATGTTGAAGGCCTGCCAGTGGTTGTCGTAGTCGCTGCGGTGGAGCAGGGACTTGTCGATGCGCTGCTGCGTTTCCTCGACGAGGCGTTCCCAGACGGGATTGCGTTCCTTGGAGGGACCGAAGGCGAGGAGGCCGAGGGCGGCGTAGGCGAGGCCGTTTTCCGCGGCAGGCTCGGTGAACATCTGCGCCGTGATGCAGCGCGCGGCCAAGTCGACGAGATCATAACCCTTGAGGGTGGTCTCGCCGGTGGCGCGGTAGAATTCTCCGAGGGCAAAGGCAACGTGTCCGGGCTCATCCGGGCGCGATTGTTCGCCATTGATGGGAAGAATCGTGCCGTCGGGCTGGATGGAGTCGAGGTTGTGGCCCAACATCGAACGGGCCATGTCGAGACACTGCTCGGAGAAACTATGCATGCGGTGGTTGGCTGAAGTCGGAAAGACGTGCGGCGAGCGCGGAGGAAACAGATGAATCTCAGGAGATTCGCAGGCGGAGCAAGGGATTTTTCGGCACGGGACGCGGCGCGGGCGGGGGCGGAACGGATTCCGGCCCCCGGGCGACCGGCGTCACCGGGCGATCAGTTTGAGGAATTCGGCGTTCGTCTTCGTCTTGGACAGGCGGGCGATCATGGTGTCGGTCGCCTCCTCGATCTTCTGCTGCACGAGGGCGCGGCGGAAGAAATGGATGCCTTCGAGGGTCTTGGCGTCGATCAGGAGCTCTTCCTTGCGGGTGCCGCTGGCGGCGATGTTGATCGCGGGCCAGAGCCGCATCTCGGCGCATTTGCGGTCGAGGACGAGCTCCATGTTGCCGGTGCCCTTGAACTCCTGGAAAATGACGTCGTCCATGCGGCTGCCGGTTTCGACGAGCACGCTGGCGATGATGGTGAGCGAACCCGCTTCCTCGGTCTTGCGCGCGGTGGCGAAGAGCTGGCGCGGCTTTTCGAGGGCGCGGACATCGAGACCGCCGGAGCCGGTGCGGCCGGAGTTCTTCGCGGTGTTGTGGGCGCGGGAGAGGCGGGTGATCGAGTCGACGAAGAGAACGACGTCGCGCCCGATCTCGACGAGGCGCTTGGCGCGCTCGATGCAGAGGTCGGCGATGCGGATGTGGTTCTCGATCTGCTCGTCGTTGGACGAGGCCCAGATCTCGGCGGCGGAGACGCTGCGTTTGAAGTCGGTGACTTCCTCGGGGCGCTCGTCGATCAGGAGGATCATGACGTGGCACTCGGGGTTGTTCTCGAGGACGCCGAGGGCCATGTCGCGCAGCAGCGTGGTCTTGCCGGTGCGGGGCGGGGCGACGATGAGGCCGCGGGTGCCCTTGCCGATGGGGCAGAAGAGGTCGACGGCGCGCGAGGTGAGCCGGCCGTCCTTCATCTCCATCTTGAGATGTTGGTTCGGCGAGATCGTCGTGAGGGTGGTGAATTCGAACTTCGCGCGGCGGTCCTCGAGCGGGACGCTGTCGACCGTCTCGATGAAACGCATCTTCGGATTCGGGAAACGGCCGTCGGGCGGGAACGCCGTGCCGCCGATCATCGAGCCGCTGCGCAGTTTGAAGCGGCGGATGAGCTCCTTGGGCACGAAGGGATCCGTCGGGCGCCGTTTGCCGCCGCGATTGATGTCGATCAGCTGGCCGTTGCCGCCGCGCTGGATGTCGATGTCGAGGACGCCCTCGACGCGGATCGTGTTTTCAACGGGGGCGGGCGCAGGGGCGTTGCCTTCCGCAGTTGCCGGAGGGGGCGTGGCTCCGACCGGAGCGACGACGGCAGCGGGAACGTCCGCCGGAGCGGACACGTTTTTCTTTTCCATACAGATAAAAGGGGAGAGCGGACACGTCCCGCTTGACGCTTGAAACTCAGACCGGGATAAGAACCGCGACTAGCGTCCCTTAACCCTAAATCCGACACGCACGTGCCAGATCAGACGATTACCTCAGTGTCCCGGGAGTCCCGGAAATTCAGGCCTTCGGCCGAGTTCAAAGCCCAAGCCAATCTTGGGAGTGAAGCTGCCTACAAAAGGCTCTACGCCGAGTCTGTCAACTCCCCAGAAAAATTCTGGGACCGGCAAGCCAAGGAGCAACTCGTCTGGCGCAAGCCTTACAAGAAGGTCCTCGATTGGAAGCCGCCGCACGCGAAGTGGTTCGTCGGCGGCAAGCTCAACGTCGCCGAAAACTGCCTCGACCGCCACCTCGGCACCTACCGCGAGAACAAGGCCGCGCTGATCTTCGAGGGCGAGCCGGGCGACGTCCGCACGATCACCTACAAGCAGCTGCATTTCCACGTCTGCCGCTGGGCGAATTATTTCCACAACATCGGGGTGGGCGAGGGCGACCGCGTCGCCATCTACATGCCCATGATCCCCGAGGCCGTGATCGCGATGCTGGCTTGCGCCCGCGTCGGCGCGATCCACACCGTGGTGTTCGGCGGTTTCAGCCCCGAGGCGCTCAAGGACCGCATCAACGACTGCAAAGCCAAGCTCGTCATCACCGCCGACGGCGGTTGGCGCCGCGGCAAGGTCATCGAGCTCAAGGCCAACGTCGACAAGGCCGTCGAGAACACCCCGACCGTCCACCAGGTCCTCGTCGTCAAGCGTTGCGGCAATCCCGTCACGATGAAGGACGGCCGCGATGTGTGGTGGCGCGATGCCTGGGAAGGCGCCCCGAATACCCACAAGGCGAAGGCCTTCGATTCCGAGCACCCGCTCTTCATTCTCTACACCTCGGGCTCGACCGGCAAACCGAAGGGCGTGCTGCACACGAGCGCCGGCTACCTGCTCGGCGCCAAGCTCAGCTCGCACTACATCTTCGATCTGAAGGAAAACGACCGCTACTTCTGCTCCGCCGACATCGGCTGGATCACGGGCCACAGTTACGTCGTGTACGGTCTGCTGGCCAACGGCGCCACGGTCTTCATTTACGAGGGCGCCCCGAACCAGCCCGAGCCGGATCGCTTCTGGCAGATGATCGACCGCCACGGCATCACGATCCTCTACACCGCGCCGACCGCGATCCGCGCGTTCATGCGCTGGGGCGACAACTATGTCCTCCGTCACCGCCTCGATTCGCTCCGCCTGCTCGGCTCCGTCGGCGAACCGATCAATCCGGAAGCGTGGATGTGGTACCACACGATGATCGGTAAAAAGAAATGCCCGATCGTCGACACGTGGTGGCAGACCGAGACCGGCGCGATCATGATCGCCCCGTTGCCCGGCGTCACCCCGACCAAGCCCGGCTCCGGCACGCGGCCCTTCTTCGGCGTTGTGCCCAAGGTCGTCGACGACAAGTGCGTGGAGGTCCCGCGCAACAGCGGCGGCAAACTCGTCATCACCCAACCCTGGCCGTCGATGCTCCGCACCCTGTGGGGCGACGACGACCGCTACGTGCGCCAGTACTTCTCCGAGTTCCCGGGCCGCCCCGACGTTTACTTCACGGGCGACGGCGCCCGCCAGGACAAGGACGGCTACTTCTGGATCGTCGGCCGCATCGACGATGTGCTCAACGTCTCCGGCCACCGCATCGGTACGGCCGAAGTCGAGAGCGCGCTCGTCTCGCACCCGGCCGTCGCGGAAGCCGCGGCCGTCGGCCGGCCCGACGAACTCAAGGGCCAGGCCCTCGTGGTGTTCGTCACGGTCAAGGCCGGCGTCAACGCCTCCGAGGAACTCAAGGAGCAGCTCCGCGCCCACGTGGGCAAGGAGATCGGCTCGTTGGCCAAGCCCGACACGATCCGCTTCGCCGCCGGTCTGCCGAAGACCCGCAGCGGAAAGATCATGCGCCGCATCCTCAAGGAAATCGCCGCCGGTGGCGAGGTGAAGGGCGACACGACCACGCTGGAGGATTTCAGCGTCGTCGCCGCCCTCCAATCCGAGGAATAAGCGCCACGGCAACCGCCGGTGCGTCCGGCATTTTCGCAGGGCGGGGCCTCGGTCCCGCCCTGTTTGTTTTTCCCGTTGCTGGTTCCGCAACTCTGTCCCTTCACTCGCGTCTCTTCCTCCGCATGCCGTCCGCGCGCCCCAGCCGCCGCCGCTCCGCGTTCACGTTGATCGAATTGCTCACGGTTATTGCCGTGCTGGCCATTCTTTCGACGATCGCGGTGGGGGCCATCCGCGGGGCCAAGGAACGCTCCAACATCGCCCGCGCCCGCGCCGATCTCGCCGCCCTCGTCGCCGCGTTGGAGGAGTTCAAGCGGATCTACGGCGACTACCCGCAGCTCGGCGAATTCGGCCAGGCGCCCGTCACGCCCACCGGGATCAGCGCCACGCTGCCCAACGGCGCCGGCCCCGGCGTGAACACCGCGCAGGCCAAGCTGTTCAACTGCCTCACCGGGGTCTTCGGCGCCCGCGCCTTCGGCAACGGCAACCGCCTCAACGGCCCCAATTTGCTCCCGCCCGTTCTCTCGGATACGCGCCACCTCGACGGCAATCTCACCAACACGTTTCTCGTCCCGACGGCCAACCCGCCCAACCCCCCGGCCAAGACCGAGCAAAACGTCTCGCTCCTCGACCCCTGGGGCCGGCGCTACCTCTACTACTACAAGAATGCCCGCGCGCCGAACCAGTGGCAGGCCACCGGTTATGTGCTTTATTCCGCCGGCGCCCGCGTCGCCGCCAACGGCACGCAGACGCCCCCGCTGACGCCCACGACAGGGTTGCTGCTGGCGACGCAAACCGCTGAGACTGCCGACAACCTCTACGCCTCCCCGCCTTGAATCCCCATTCCATGACGCCGCGCCTCTTTTTCCGGTCATCCGTTGCGCTCCGCCGCCGCGGCCGTCCGTCCGCCGGCTTCACGCTCATCGAATTGCTCACCGTCGTCGCGATCATCGGGATTCTGGCGGCGATCTTGATTCCCACGACGTCGTCCGCCCGTGTCTCCGCAAAAAAGGCCAAGACCCGCGGCCAGTTCGCGCAATGGGGCGCCGCCATTGAGGCTTTCCGCTCCGAGTACGGGTACTATCCGACCTTCGAGACCGCCGGCGCCGGCGCGAACAAGGTCAACGGCAACACCGCCGGCGGCACCAATCTCACCGCCGTCCACCGGTTCTACGAGACGCTCGTCGGCGCCCGCCGCGACGGTTCCGCCCTGCCCACCGCCACCACCGGCACGCCCCCGCCGCCGCAGGCGCAGAACACCCGCCGCATCCCGTTCATTTCGTTTTCCGATTCCGACCTTGTCCCCGTCAACACCACGGACACCACGCTCACCGCGAAGCGCGGCCTGATCCGCGATGCCTTCGACGGCACCGACATCGCGGTGTTGATGGACCGCAACCTCGACGGCGCGGTGAAGTTCGGCGGCCAGGGCGGCGATTCGATCGCGGCGCTACCGCTCGTCAGCCCGCCCGACAACACCGGCGTGCGCCTCGCGCCCGGCGCGGCCGATTTCCCGACCTTCGCCCAGGGCGGCGTGCGCGGCGGCGTCGTGTTCTACATCATGCCGCCCGGCGGTCGCGCCCAGGCCGATTTGCTCATGAGTTGGAAATGAGGCCGCGGGCCCCAGTTCCTCTTTCGTTCGGCCAAGGCGGGACGCGTTGCCGCCCGCGCGGCGGGTTCTCGCTGATCGAATTGCTCGTGGTCATCGGCGTGATCGTGATCCTCGTCGGCCTGACCGCCGCGGCCCTCAGCGGCCGCGGCAGCGAAGGCGCCGCCTTGGCCAATGCGCAAAAGGTCCTGTCCGGACTCGTCAGTTCCGCCCGCGCCCAGGCCGCGTTGCACCAGACGAATTCCCGCCTCGTCGTCTACGCGCAGCCGCCCGGCACGACCACCGATGCCGCCAAGTACCTCCGCACCGCCATCGTGCTCCGCGAGGAACCGTTCGCCAGCAATCGCTGGGTCGCCTCCGACGATCCCGTTTTGCTGCCCGCCCCCGTCTGCGTCGTCCCGCCTTCGCCCGTGCCCACGACGCACCTGCGCACCGGAGTAACGTGGAACAACAACGTCGCCACCGGCCCCGTGTCCACGCTCGTGCGCGCGACCGGCTTCAGCTACTTCGGCTCCGCGACCGCCACCGCGCGGCAATTCTTCGGCGCCAACGGCCAGACCGGCACGATTCTCTACCTGCAATTCGCGCCCGACGGCACCGTTTCCTCCAATCCGACCGGCAACCCGACCAAGATCGCCCTCGCGACCGCCGTGCTCTCGCCGAGCGCGCTGCCGCAGTTCAACAACGCGTTCGGCGTGCGCGGCCTCTTCGTGCGCCGCACCGGCGCCGTCTCCCTGGTCAACGAGGCCACGGCCTTCTGAGCGATGACGCCGCGCACCGCCCGCCGGGCCTTTTCCCTCATCGAAGTCGTCGCCGCCGTCGCGATCTTCGCCGTCGGCATGGTAGCGATCCTCGGTCTCTTCGGTCCGGTGGCCAAGTCGGTCGCGAATGTCGGCGATGCCGAGGCCGCGGCCCGCGCCGCCGATGCCGTGCGCGCCCGCCTGCGCGCCCTGCCATTCTCCGCCGCGCTCGCTCTCGTCCAGGACCCCGCCGCGGTTCGCGCCAAGGACGCCGGCGGCGCCTACAATCCCAACGACGGCGCGCGTTATCCCGCCGTCATCTTCGGCCGGCGCAACGGCGACATCGGCATCTACGAGGGCGGCGAGACCGGCCGCCGCAATTGGATCGACGGCAACAACGCCGTGCTGCCCAACGCGGAAAAGTACTTCGAGATCGACCTGATCCAGAACCCGACGCTCTCGCCCCTCGACCAGAACGCGACGGCCGCCGTCGTCGCCTTCAACATCCGCGTCCGTTGGCCGGCCTTCATCGGGCAGCCCGGCGGCGCGGCCGTGCAGTTCGGCGCCAATCCCGCCGGCGGTTCCGTGACCTTCGACCACGGGAAAAAGGAGGCGCTGTTCTTCACCGGCGCGATCCGTCGCTGACCATGCCGCCGCGGCCTTCGATGTTTTCCCGCTTCACCCGCCGCCCTCGGCCGGGCGCCGCGTTTACGTTGATCGAACTGCTCGTCGCCGCGGGCATCACCGCGCTCATCGCCGGCTTCATCGCGATCATCGTCCGCAACGTCTCCGCCAACTGGAGCCGCGCCAGCGGGCGCCTCGGCGCCGATGCCCAGGCCCGCCTCGTGCTCGACCAATTGCAGCAGGACCTGCAGGGCGCGATCTACCGCGACGACGGCGCCGTCTGGTTCGCGGCCGACGTCGTCGACCGCACCACCAATCCCGGCAACCTCTGGACCGAGGCCGGCCGCAACCCCAAGCCCACCGGCGCCGGCGCGGCCGGGTCCGTGATCCTGAACACGCCCTCCATCGCCGATGCCCGTTTCGGCAAGGCCGGCATTTGGCTGCGGTTTTTCACCACCAGCCGCGGCAGCAACGTCGCCGCCAACGTCGCGACCCACTCGGCCCCGGTCGCCGTCGGCTACCAGATCATCCGGCGCTTCTCCGCCACCAATCCCGCCAACCAGAACGCCGCCTACATCCTGCACCGCGCCGAGGCCCGTCCCGCCACGGCCAACAACCGCCCCGGCGTGCTGGAGTCCGGCTTCAACATCCTCGCGGCCGCCTACACGACGACCAACGCCGCCAACAACAACGGCACCGTCACCGGCGACCCGCGCAGCATCCAGGTGCCCGGCACCAATCAGGGCGGGGCAGGGCGCAACCTCGACGCCGTCGTGGCCGACAACGTGATCGACTTCGGGATCCGCGCCTACGTGTACGACCGCGCGCGGCCCGGCGCGCTGCGGCTCGTGTTTCCCGCCGACAACGCCGGCCGGCCCGCCGGCAACGCCAACTCCCGCTACCGTCCGACGTTGCCGCCGCACACTCCGCCCGACCAATGGGCCGGGGCCCAGCCGTATCCGGAAGTCGTGGACATCATGGTCCGCATCCTCACCGACGAAGGCGCCGCGCAGATCGCCAACCTCGAACGCGTGCAGAACCCGGCCCTCGTCGTGCCCGCCAAATACAACAGCAACGCCGCCCAATGGTGGTGGGGCGTCGCGCAGGAGAATTCCCGCGTCTACACCCGCCGCGTCGTGCTGCAGGCGAAACCGTTCTGAGCCGCGAACCCCGGAATCGAAACTGGACCATGCATTCGCGCGACGAAGGTACGAAAGGACCAAGGGCCCCGGCGGAAGGGACCAAGGGACCAAAGGACCAAGGGACCAAGGGACTGAGGGACCAAAGGACAAAGGGACCAAAGGACGAAGGGAGCAAAACACCGTGCGAACAAGGCTCCGGCCGGTACGGTTGGTTCGATTCCCTGCGGTCCTTTGGTCCTTTGGTCCCTGGTCTTTTGGTCCGCGAACGCCGGCCGCAGGCCGGCTTCGCGCTGCTCATCACCGTCACGCTGCTCGCCTTCATGGTGATCCTGCTCGTCGGCCTCGCGGCCTACACGCGCGTCGAGACCTCGGTGGCGGGCAACACCCAGCGCCAGGCGCTCGCGCGCGAGAACGCGCTGCTCGCCCTCGATGTCGCCCTCGGCCAATTGCAGGCCCACGCGGGCCGCGACGACCGCGTCACGGCCACCGCCGAAGCCTTCGGCGGCATCAACGGCACGCGCTACTACACCGGTATCTGGTCTTCCAATACCACCGAGACGGCTGCGCCCGAGACGCCGCTCACGTGGCTCGTCAGCGGCAACGAATTGCGCGTCGCCGATCCGGCCCCCGACGCCGCCGCCGGCAGCACCGTGGCCGCCCCGCTCGCCGTCACCCCCGCGGCGCCGGGCAACCGCGTCGTCCGCTTGGTCGGCGCCAACGCCGCGGGCAACACCGCCGCCTCGTTCATCGACGCCCCGCTCGTCGACCTCACGGCCCAGGGCGTGCCCGGCGCGGCCGCCGCGGCCAACACGGCGATCGGCCGCTACGCGTGGTGGGTGGGGGACCAGGGCGTGAAAGCCCCGGTCGCCGTCCCCGACCTCACCGCGGCGGTCACGGCCGCGCCGTACGATACCGCGGACCGCCGCGCCCGCCTCCGCCAGCAACTCGCGCTCGGCGCCGGGGCCTCCGACACCTCGGGCAACCCGATCTTCGAACCGCGGGACAACAACAACGCCGCCCTCGTCGCCGGGCAGAAGATCACCGACGCGAACCAGTTCGCCTTCCTCCGCACCTCGGGCAACGCGCAGATCGGCCGCGCGCGCGTGCAGCAGAACTTCCACCAGTGGTCGCCGAACAATTTCGCCGTCCTTGCCAACACGAAGCTCGGCGGCCTGCGCCAGGATCTTTCGCTCAAGCCCGACCTGCTCGGCGGCGCCTTCGCCGCCTGGCTCGATTTCCCGACCTACATGGAGCCTGTCGGCGCGGCCGACCCCGCGGCCCTCTCCGGTCCGGCGATTCTGCCCGCCTACGGCGACGATCCGCTGCGCCGGCGTTATCGGATGACGCCGCATCAGGTGGACGGCAGCGGCTCGCACCAAGTCGCGCCGGTGCTGACGTACTTTATGGTCACCTTCAACGTGCGGACCCGGAACGAGACGACGGTTTCGCCGTTCGAAATCCGGGCCCGTTGGATGGTGTCGTTGTGGAATCCCTACACCGGCGCCCTGGTGCCCGAGGATTTGCGGATCGAGGTCGCCGGACTGCCGGAGAATGTCCGCGTCGTCGACGATGCTTCCAATACCGACATCGGCTCGTTCGCAGTCGGCGATGCCTTCGGCACGCCGATGCGCATTTCCTTGCCGTGGGCGAGCGCGCCGGTGCCCGACGGCGTGACCGGCGAGGACCGGCGTTCGTGGCTGCCCGGACGCGTCTACACGTGGCGTTCCGCCGAGGATACTTCCCGCAGCGGCACGTTTTCCGACGTCGGCTTCGCGAGCGATTTTTACTCCCGGACCTTGAGCGAGGCCGGCCAAGGCGTGATTCGCGACCTTGCGCTGCCGTCCGTCGACGGTGACGACAACGTGCGGCTCGAGGTCAACGGTTCGCCCAACCTGCGTCTGACGATCTACGCCGTTCGGCCCGACGGCGACGTGCGGCTGGCGGCGCTGACGTCCCCCGATTTCCAAAGCGCGTTTACCACCGCCGTGCAGCGGGCGGGGCAGGGCGGCTACCAATTCAGCTATGTGTTCCGGCTCGCCGAGAGTTTCGACACGCCCGCGAATCCCGGGGTCTGGCTCACGACCGACGGCCGCGATGTGCGGCGGCGCACGCTTCCGTCCGAAGCGTTCGTGGTGGAGGCGCCGGGCAACGATCCGTCCCAGTATGTCAACTACAGCGCGATCGACAGTCC
Source organism: Opitutaceae bacterium (assembly GCA_027482185.1). Taxonomy (GTDB): domain Bacteria; phylum Verrucomicrobiota; class Verrucomicrobiia; order Opitutales; family Opitutaceae; genus ER46. The sequence goes on from JAIXWF010000013.1 coordinate 1,062,758, forward strand.
GGACCGGCTGCTGAACCGCTCCGCCGGCTATCTGGGCTACGGCCTCGACGTGCCGGTCTTCGAGTTGCCGCGCTCGCCGTTGCTCTCGCTCGGGGCGGCGCAGCACTTCCGCTTTGTCGGCCGGCGGCCGTTCATCATCGGCAATCCTTGGGGTGTCGACGAGCAGATCAACGGGGTCCGCGTCGGCGAACTCTTCGACCGCTACTTCCTCTCCGGTGCGCAAACGGGCTTCGATCCGGGCACGGCGGCCAACGGCGACCTGCAGCTGCCCAATCCGTGGCTGCGCCCATTGCGCAAGCCCGATGCGTCGAAAGTCACGCTGGACGATTTTCGCGGTGCGGCCGCCACCGGTGAAGTCGATGGCGGCGCACGTTCCTCGAAGTTTTTGCTGCAAGGCGCAGCGTTCAATCTGAACTCGCTGTCGACCGCGGCCTGGATCGCGGTCCTGCGCGGGGTGCGTTTTCCCGCTCCGCAGACCTTCAGCTACCTCGACGCCGACGACGCCACGGGGACGGCCGGCGACGATGCGATCACGACGGAGAGCTCGACCGGCGCGCGGTTCTTCCGCTTTTCGCAATCCGCGCAGGAAACCTACAAGTTGCCGTCCGCCGACGACAGCTCGGCCAACACGCACCTTTTCCGCCGCGGCGCCCGCACATTGACGGCTGCGCAGGTGACGGCGCTGGCCGGGCGGATCACGACCTTGGTCCGCACGAAGCACTCGGCGGCCGACGGCGCCGGCGGTCCTTTCCGCTCGCTCGAGGAATTCCTGACGCCGAATGCGCTCTTCGCGGGGGAGACCACCGATGCGGACGGCAACCCCGTCACCACCGGTCCGCGCAGTCTGCTCGAAGCCGCCATCGCCGACGCCGGCCTCAACAACAGCATCGCCGAATTCAGTTCCCAGTGGCTCACGCCCGCGGACATCATGACGGCGCTGGCGCCGACGCTCTTTGCGCGCTCCGACACCTTCATCGTCCGCACCTACGGCGAGGCGATCAATCCCGCGACCAATGCGGTCGAGGGCCGTGCCTGGTGCGAGGCGACCGTGCAGCGGCTGCCGGAATATTTCGAGGCGGCGGGCGACGACCCGGCGGTGGCGCCGGCCGACCTGACCGCCGAACTGAACCGCCGCTACGGCCGCCGGTTCAAAGTGGTCGCTTTCCGATGGCTGACGCGTTCCGACATTTGAACGCCGCCGGTCGCCGGCGCTTTCTGCGCCGTTGCGGGCTCGGGGCTGCCGTCCTGGTCTCCGGAGGGCGGACGCTGTCGGCGCAAGTCGGCGGACCGCCGGTCGTCACGGTGCGCTTCAGTGCCTTTTCGGTCCGGCCGCCGTCGGATGTGGCGCTGGCCCTGCGTCCCGGCGCGGCGCCGCAGAAGCTGGTCTTCCATCCCAACGCCCGGTCGGTCCGGCTCGAGTACCGCGGGACCTTGCCGTTGCGCTTCGTGGATCCGGCGGCCGTCGGCAACGTGGTGGCGGAAGTGGCCGTGCCGCCGGAGATTAAGGAGCCGCTGCTGCTGTTCATGCCGTCCGACCCGAAGGCCAAGGCGACCTTGCGCTATCAGGTGGCAGTGCTCGACGACAGCATCGCCCGCCACGGTCCGGGCGGATTGGTCATCGTCAATCTGAGCGGACTGGCCCTTGCCGGCACGGTGAACGCGGAGGCGGTCACGCTGCGTCCGGGCTTGAATCCGCCGTTGGCGATGGGCGCGGGCGGGAAGGTGGTGCTGCGCACGACGTTCAAGGAACGGACCTACCAGTCGTATGCCGGGACGATCGCGTTGAAGCGCGGGGAGCGGGCGTTGCTGTTGCTTTTCCCGCCGTTCAATCCCGGCGGCCTCGAAGTCCAGCCGCGCCTGCTGGTGGACCAGCCGGTCCGTCAGCCGTAGCCCGGCGCTTCAGCCCGGGGCCGTAGCTCGGTCAGCCGTAGCCCGGAGCTTTAGCCCGGGTCCCTATCTTATCTATCGCCGGCGAAGAACCCCGCCGTCCCGGAAATTTGGTGCCAGAGGCCGGGATTGAACCGGCGACCAAAGGCTTATGAGTCCTCTGCTCTACCACTGAGCTACTCTGGCGCGAAACGAGCGGGAAACCTGCAGGTTCCCGGTCGAAAATCCAATCCTTTTTTCGGATCGCGCCGCGGCGTTCCGGCAGCGCGCGGCCGGCTCAGCGGGCCTGGCGGCGGCGGACCCCGGCGAGCAGCACCGCGGCGAACGCGAGCAGCAGGCCGGTCGTGGCGGCGTCGGGCGTGGGCTCGATCGCTTCCGTCGTGCGGATGCCGAAGGTGAAGCCGTGCCACGCTTCCGGCGTCGGGACCGTCCACGAAAACGTGCTGAAGGTGCCGATGAACTGGATCGTGCCGTGGCCCTCGCGGCCGATCAGCGTGTCGTTGGGACCCTGCACGAGCGAAGTGGCACCGCCGCCCCAGTAGCCGGCGCCCTGGCTGACGATCGTGAAGGGGGCGTTGAAGTCGTAAGTCGTCGGCGTGAACGTGCGCCCCAGGCTGACGATCGACATGATCGGATCCTTGATGGCTTCGCTCAGCGTGACGGTGTAGATCTGGTTGGTCCCGCCTTCCAGTTGGAGGATGTCCGTGCCCGGGGGCGCGTTGTCGACTTGGGCGCTCGTGTAGGGCGTCGACGGACTCCAGTAATTGATGCCGCCGTTGATCTGCGCCCCATAGAGCGTGCCCGGGGAACCGTTGGCGTAGGTGGCCGCAAAGTTCACCGTGACCGTGCTCGCGTTGGGCAACGTGATCGTGCCCGAGGCCGTGCCCTGGCCGATGTTCGCGGCGGTCCAATCCACGTAGTGGTAGGGAGCGGCCACGGCCGTACCGGCGGCGGCGAGAGCGAGGACGGCGGCGCCGGCAAGATGGCGCAGGGACGAGCGGCGGGGGAAGAGATTCATCCGGAGGAGAGAGGTTGCGCTCTGATCAGCATCGTTTGCGCCAGAATACCCGGCGCGGGCCGGCCAATAGCACAGATGGTTGCAGGGGAGGATCTTGGGCAAGCGCCTGATTGCGCGAGCCCGGCGGGCACTCAGGTGCCGGACGGATTTTTGTAAACTATTCCGACGCGCCGGTTGCGGCGTGGTCGAGGCTGGTTGCGGCGAGGCGGCGGGCCCTGCGCCCGAACTCAGAGCTCGGCGAGCAGCGCCCGCAGTTCGCGCTCAGGGTCTTCGTGCGTCTGGTCGATCGCGAGTTGGAGGGCGGCCTCGAGGATCGGCTTCGCGTCGGCGCGGCGGCCGAGGTGCAGGAGCGATTTGCCGAGGAGAATGCGGGCCATCATCCAGTCCGCCTTCTTGGCGGCGCAGAATTCGAAATGCGGCACGGCCTCGGCGTGGCGTCCGTCCGCGACCAAGGCCTGCGCGAGACTGAAACGGAAGAGTTCGTTCTCCGGTTGCCGGTTGACGAACCCTTGGAAGTGGTCGACGCGCGAGACGGCCACGGCTCAAACGGAATCGACAAAAATCACGACGCCGGTCGCGTTGTCCGGGCCGCCGCGTTGCACGGCGAGCGTCACGATCTCTTTGATGGCGGCCTCGGGATTCGGCGCCTTTTCGAGCAGGCCCGCCAATTCCGCATCGCCGACCATGCGCGTGATGCCGTCGGTGCAAAACAGATAGCGGTCGCCGGCCTCCAGGGGGCGATCGACCAAATCGACGTCGGGCGGCGTCGGCTGCCCGATGCAGCGCGTGAGGGCGTTGCGGTTGGATTCGTGGTAGTACACGACTTCGCCGCGGGCACGGCGCAGGCGGGCTTCGTTTTCGACCGAGTGATCTTCGGTGAGCCGCACAAATTCGCGGCCACGGAGCCCATAGCAACGCGAGTCGCCGACGTGGGCGAGCCGCAGCTTGGCGCCGCGGATGTAGCCGAAGGTCAGGGTCGAACCGATGCCCATCGCCGGGCTGATGGTTTGCCCGAGGTCGCCGACGGAGCGGTTGGCGTGGTGCACGATGGCCACCAGATCGGGCTCGGCCTCGGGACTGGCGTGGACGCCGCGGGCGACATCGTCGACCGACTGCGACGCGGCTTCGGCTCCGCCGGGCAGGCCGCCGACGCCGTCGGCCACGCCGAACAGGCCGGCTTTCTCATCCAACAGGAAGCGGTCCTCGTTTTCCCGCCGCACCCGGCCGATGTCTGAAAGCGCTGCTGCGCGAAGCGAAAGCATGGTTGAGGGTGCGAGCGTAGCGGGCAGCGGCTCAGGCGAAAGGATGAAATGCGGCCGCGCGCGATTCGCGGGTGAGCACCGTGAATTCAGGCTGGGGAAGACTGTCCAGGAAGAGGCGGCCGTAGCTCTTCGCGAGCACGCGCGAGTCGAGGATGGTCACGAGGCCGCGGTCTTCGGCCGTACGGATCAGGCGGCCGATGCCTTGGCGGAATTTGATCAACGCGTCGGGCAGCGTGAGTTCGTTGAAGGGGCTGCCGCCGCGGTCGCGGATGAAGTCGCAGCGCGCCTCGGTGATCGGGTGCGTGGGCGGGTCGAAGGGCAGACGCGTGATGACGACTTGGGCGAGGGCGTCGCCGGGCACGTCGACGCCGGTCCAGAAACTGTCGGTGCCGAAGAGCACGGCGTTGCCCGCGGCGCGCATCTGCCGCGTGAGTTCGGTGCGGGAGAGGTCGGCGCCCTGCATCAAAAACGGCCGTCCGGCGGTCCGGAACTGCGGTTCGAGCGTCGCGGCGACGGCGCGCATGTCGGTGTAGCTGGTGAACAGCACGAGCGTGCCGCCCGCCACGCGCTCGGCGCAAAATGCGATGTAGTCGGCGAGGACTTCGAGCGCGAGTTTGGCCTCCTGCGGGGTGGGCAGGGGCACGTCGCGCGCGACGTAGACGCGCATCTTGCGGGCGAAGTCGAAGGGCGATTTCACGAGCACGTGGCGGGCGTCGTCGGCGCCCATCCGCGCGGCGAAAGGCGCGATCTCGCCGCCCATCGCCAGCGTGGCGCTCGTGCACACGACGCTGGTGCCGCAGCCGAAGAGGTGCCGGCGCAGGGCCGGAGCGACGTCGATCGGGGCGCTGCGCAGGCTGACGATGGTTTGTTTCCGGCCGCTGCGCTCGGCCCAGTAGACGTGGCCTTTGTCCGCGAGCGTGAGCCATTCGTTGAGCCCGGCCTGGAGACCCTTGATCCGCTGTTTCTGCTCGAGCAATTCGTCGCGTTCGCGGCCGTCCTCGAGTTTGTCGGCGAGTTGGCCGAGCAGGCGGTGGAGCGCGCCGAGCGGGCCGTCGAGGGTGGCGTCGGCCGCGCCTTCCTCGCGCACGCGGACGATCGGGCGCTGGGCGAGCAACGTGGCGCCGATCAATTCGAAGAACTGGCCCGAGGCTTCGAGCGCATCGACGACGAGCTGCTGGCCCTCGGGGCCGCCGTGCTTGCGGAAGAGGCCGCGTTTGGTGCGCGGGTTATAGAGAAACTTGAGCGCGCGGTCGGTGCCGTAGCTCGAAAGCGAGAGGCCGAAGTTATCGGTGGCGACTTCCGGGACGGTGTGGGCCTCGTCGAGCACGACGAAATCGTCGGCGAAGAGCACGCCGCGCGTGTCGCGGTCGGGGCTCTGGGCCTGGGCGCCGCCGGCGTTGATCAACGCGAAGAGCAAGGCGTGGTTGACGATGACGACGTGGGCGGCCCGGAGCCGGGCGCGGGCGCGCTGGTAGAAGCACTTTTCGCAATCGCAATGCTTGCGGGAGCAGGAGGAGGAGTCGGCGTTGACGACGTCCCAGACCTCGGGCCGCGGCGGCGGGCGCAGATCGTGGCGCAGGCCGGAGTCGGTGGTTTCGGCCCATTCGGCGATGCGTTTCAGTTCGTCGTAGTCGGCGTCGCCGAGCAGCGTGGCGCGGTCGGCGAGGGCGAGGCCGAGGCGCGTGGTGCAGAGGTAGTTCGATTTGCCGACGAGGACGGCGGACTTGAAGTCGGCGTATTTCTCGAGCTCGGGGCGCGACTTGTAGAGTCGACGGCATTTCGGCAGATCGCTGGTCTCGAGCTGTTCCTGCAACGCGATCGTGTGGGTGGAGACGATGAGCTGGCGGGATTGGTCGACGGCGTGGATGATCCCGGGGACGAGGTAGGCGAGCGATTTGCCGACGCCGGTGCCGGCCTCGAAGAGGATGGGTTCGTCGGCCTTCATCGCCGCGGCGACGGCGCGGCCCATCGTTTCCTGCTCGGGCCGATGCTCCAGTGTCAATCCGGTCTGCAGCCAGCCGGCTTCGGCGAAGATCTTCGCCGCGAGGGCGGGAGCTTGGCTGGCGGGCACCGGGGCCGAGCCGGAATCTTCGCGGAGACCGATCATGAAGGGGCAGAGAGGTGACCGGGATGCGCGGGCATTTCAAGCGGCGCGAAGGCGGAAATTGGAAAAGCGGGAAAGGTGAAATTGGAGAATTGGGAAACGGGGAAACCGGGAAACGGCGGGCGCGGGGCTTGGGCAAAGGGGAATCGTTCCGGCCGGTCCCGACAAACGGGTTGCCGATTTCGGCGCGCGGTACAGAATCAAGGCCATGGAATCCGCCAATCGCAGCGACGCGGCGTGGGTGCAGGAGTTGGTGGCGTTTCTGCGCCGTCAACCCGGCGTGAGCGCGGTCCGGATCGATCCGGATTTGCAACGCGTGGCGGTGGCGACGGTCGGGCGGATGGAAATCGCAGGGCTCGAGGAGAAATTGGCCGCGACCATCGAAGCCGTCGAAGCGGAGCTCGGCACGGTCCCGTCCGCGCCGGTGCCGGCCGGCTACTCGGTCACGACCGAGGACGGCATGGTGGTGGTGCGGCGCGACCATTGCGCAACCGCGGAGAAGCTCTGGCAATGGCGCGAATTGGAATGGCCGGAACTCAAGGCCGAGCCGGCGCCCGAAGAACAGGAATGGCGCACGCTTGCGTGGTTGGCGTCGATCTGCGGCGCGGCCGGTCTGGCGGGCGCGGCGGCGGGTTATCTCGCGCCGGGCATGCCGTGGTTGGCGAAAGCGTTTTTCCTCATCGGCATCGTGACCGGTGGCTGGGACGCCGCGGTCGATACGTGGGAGAATCTGCGCAAACGGGAAATCGACATCCATTTCCTGATGCTCGTCGTCGCGGTCGGCGCGATGATCATCGGCGCCTGGGGCGAGGCCGTGCTGCTGCTGTTCCTGTTTTCCGCGTCCGGGGCCATGGAGGAATTCGCCCTCGACCGCACGCAGCGCGAGGTCAGCGCGCTGCTCAAGTCGGCGCCCAAGCGCGCGACGTTGGTCGAGGCCGACGGCACGGAGCGCGACGTCGCGATCGGCGACCTCGCGGTCGGCCAACGCGTGCGCGTGAAGCCCGGCGAGGCCTTTGCGGCCGACGGCGTCATCGGCTCGGGCAAGACGGCGTCGGACGAATCCGCGCTGACAGGCGAGGCGAATCCCGTCCCGAAGACGACGGGCGACAAAGTCTTCAGCGGCACGATCAACCTCTGGGGGACGGTCGATTTCGAGGTCGTGCGCCTGCCATCGGAGAGCACGCTGCAGAAAATCATCCGCCTGATCCAGACGGCGCAGAAACTGAAGGCGCCGAGCGAGCGGTTCACGGACAAATTCGGCACCGGCTACACCTACGCGGTGATCGGCGGCTCGGCGGCGATGTTTCTCGTGTGGTGGCAGGGCTTCGGTTTGCCGGCGTTCGAGAACACGCCGGAGGTCCGCTCCGCGTTCTACCGGGCCATGACGCTGATGGTGGTCGCGAGTCCGTGCGCGCTCGTGCTGTCGATCCCGTCGGCAATCCTCGCGGCGATCGCGTGGGGCGCGCGCCACGGCGTGCTGTTCCGCGGCGGCGCGGCGATCGAGAAACTGGCCGACATCGACGTCGTGGCGCTCGACAAGACCGGCACGTTGACGACGGGCGAGATGGCCGTGGTGCAGGCCGAGAGTTTTCCGCCGGGCCGCGAGAACGACGTGCTCGAGTTGGCCTACACGCTCGAAGCCAAGTCCCAGCATCCGATCGCCCGCGCGATCGTGCGCCACGCGCGGGCCGCGGGAGTGCGCGAGCGCGCGATGGACGAGTTCCAATCCCTCACGGGCAAGGGCCTGCGGGCCAAGATCGACGGCGCGACCTTGCTGCTCGGTCGGCGCGAATTGCTGGAGTCGGGTCCGCTGGCCGAGTGGGCGCGGAAATTGCCGGCGTCGACCGCGGAGCTGAGCGAGGTGTGGTTGATCGCGCCGGATTTGGTCGGACGCATTTTGCTCAAGGACCAGATCCGCGCCGAATCGCGGGGTGTGCTCGCGGCGCTGAAAGTTTCCGGCGTCCGTTCCGTGATGCTCACCGGGGACCGCCAGCACACGGCCGAAGCGGTGGCGAAGGAACTCGGCGTCGACGAAGTGCGCGCGGGCCTTTCCCCCGAGGACAAGGTGGCCGCGATCCAGACTTTGCGCGACGGCGGCAAACACCGGGTCGCGATGGTCGGCGACGGCGTGAACGACGCGCCCTCGTTGGCCGCGGCGGATGTGAGTGTGGCGATGGGCGCGCGCGGCAGCGACGCGGCGTTGGAGCAGGCGGAAGTGATTCTGATGCACGACCGGATCGAGAACTTCCTCGCCGCGTTCCGCCTCAGCACACGGGCGAAGTCCGTGATCCGGCAAAACCTCGCGATTTCGCTCGGCGTCGTGGTCGTGATGGTGATCGCGACGGCGTTCGGCGCCGTGCCGCTGGCCGTCGGCGTGGCGGCCCACGAAGGCAGCACGCTGGTCGTCTGCCTGAATTCCCTGCGGCTCCTCTTCGGGCGCAACGCCTGAAACTTCGGGAAACAAATCCGCGTCTCCCGGGTCGGTGCCGCTCTTCCCGTTTTCCCCATGAACTCTTCGTTTCCCCGGTTGCTCGCGTGCGGCGGTTTGGCGGTTCTGCTCGCCGGTTGCACGTTTCCTTCGTCCCGCCGGATCGTGCCGGCCGGCCAAGCCAACGTCCTGCAGCGCACCGAGACCGGCGTCGTCACGAGCGTGCGCGAGGTGACTATTGAAGGCCAAAAGACCAACCTCGGCCTGTTTGGCGGCGGGGTCCTCGGCGGGGCCGCGGCGAGCGGCGGACGCGGGGTGGGCGGAGCGGTCGTGCAGGCGGCCGGCAGCGTCGCCGGTGCCGTGGTTGGGCAGGCGGTCGAGGAATCCGCGACCCGGAAGCGCGCCCAGGAAATCACGATCCGGCTCGACGACGGCTCGACCGTCGTCGTCATGCAGGAATCGTCGACGGGATTGTTTCAGGACGGCGACCGCGTACGCGTGCTCAACGGCGGCGGGCAGGCGCGGGTGGCGATGGCGACGAATTGATAAAACCGGAATTGCAAAACCGGAATTCGGAAACCGGAAACCGGAGTGGCGTTACCGGATACCGGAATTGGGAACCCGGAGACCGGAAACGGAAGGCCGGACGCGGACGGGCAGGGGAGCGGGAGCGGACGTGCGGCGGCGGGGTGGAGTTGCCGCGGAATCAATCCGTGATCCAGACCTGATCGCCGGCGCGGACTTCTTCGTAGAGCGCGGCGATCTCGATATTGCGCATCAAAACGCAGCCGGAGCTCAGCGGTTCGCCGATGCGGTCCTCGAAGTTGGTCCCATGGATATAGACGTAGCGTTCGTAGGTATCGACGTCGCCGCCGCGGTTTACGCCGGGCTCAAGGCCGCGCAGCCAAAGGATCCGGCCGGTGACGAGCCCGGTGCGCGCTTTCTCGTCGTCGTATTCGTGGTAGTGGCGTCCGGTCGGGACGCGCGCTTTGAAGACCATGCCCGGCGGTTGGCCGGCGCCGATGCGTTCGGCGATCTCGTGCAGGCCGCGCGGCGTGCCGAGGGAGTTCTTGATGTTCGAAGGCGGACGTTTCGACGTCGAGATCACGTAACTGCGGACCAGTTCACCGCCCCGGAAAAACTGCATCGTCGCTGTACCGATCCGCACGGCCAGCAGGCGCTCTCCGGGCTTGATGCCGAGTCGGGCGCAGGTTTTGTTGACCTGCTCCACCGGAGACAAACTCGTGAACAACGCATCCATCAATGTCGGTATCGTCGGCGCGACGGGCGCCGTCGGTCAAGAGCTCCTGCGGCTCCTGCACGATCGCAACTTCCCCATGGCCAGCCTGCGGCTCTTCGCCTCGGCCCGGTCGGCGGGCAAAGTCGCCGAGTATGCCGGCAAAAAATACACGATCGAGGAAGCGAAGCCCGGCGTGTTCGCGGGCGTGGATGTCGCGTTCTTCGCGGCCGGCGGCAGCGTGACGCGCGCGTTGGCTCCGGATGCGGTGAAGTCCGGCTGCCTCGTCATCGACAAGAGCTCGCACTACCGGATGGATCCGGACGTGCCGCTCGTGATTCCGGAAATCAATCCCGAGGGTCTGCGCAACCACAAGGGCATCATCGCGAATCCCAATTGCTCGACGGCGGTCACGTTGATGGCCCTCTGGCCGCTGCACCGCGCCTTCGGCCTGAAGCGCTACTTTGCCAGTACCTACCAATCCGTCTCCGGCACGGGCGCCGAAGCAGTGCGCGAGCTCGAGGACCAGATCCAGTCCCACGTGAAGGGCACGCCGATCGTGAAGAAGGTCTATCCGTACCAGATCGCGTTCAACCTGATCCCCCAGGTCGATTCCTTCGGGCCCAACGGCTACACCGGCGAGGAAACCAAGATGATGCTCGAGAGCCGCAAGATCATGGGCCTCCCGAATCTAAAGGTCTCGGCCACCACCGTGCGCGTGCCGGTCGTCCGGGCGCATTCCGTTTCCGTCAACGCCGAGTTCGAACGCCCCGTCAGCGTCGAGGCCGCCCGCGCCGCGATCGCCGCGTTTGAAGGCGCGCAACTCGTCGACGATCCGGCGAACAAGGTCTATCCGACCCCGCTCGATTTCTCGAACCAGGTGAAGTGCGGCGTCGGCCGCATCCGCCTCGACACCGCCCTCGACAACGGCCTCGCGCTGTGGGTCAGCGGCGACAACCTCTGGAAGGGCGCCGCGCTCAACGCCGTGCAGAACGCCGAGCTCATGGCCCGCGAGGGTCTGTTCAAGCGGAAGGCGGGCTGAGGCGGCGCGGGGCTCGGGAGGCGCGGTTGAGAGGTGAAGGTTGAAAGTTGAAAGTTCGGAAAATGTATCCCGCGGCTCGGGCGCGCGGGTTTTCCGGACCCGCGGCGCCGCCGAGTCATACCCGAATAATTCCTTGTCATAGCCGGCGCCCGGCGGCTTTGCTCTCCCTTCGGCTAGGACGCTTAGCTCAGTTGGTTAGAGCACCTCGCTTACACCGAGGGTGTCGGGGGTTCGAGTCCCTCAGCGTCCAGTCTGCGTTTCCGGCGCCGCGGGAAACGCAGGCCGCCTGGGTTCGGGGCGGATTTACCGGGTTCCGGCCCGGGATTTCCTCCCTGCAAATCTCGGCTGGGCGAACGTCCAATTTTCCTACTCACTCTTCCTTCCCATGCGACACACGATCTCCGTCCTCGTTGAGAACAAGTTCGGCGTTTTGGCGCGCGTCTCCGGAATGTTCTCCGGCCGCGGCTTCAACATCGACTCGCTCAATGTCGCGCCGACCCACGATGCCACGCTCTCCCGCATCACCGCCGTCCTCAAGGGCGACGAGGCGCAGCTCGATCTTTGCATCAAGCAACTGCGCAAGCTGGTCAACGTGGTCGAGGTCGTCGACTTCAAGGAAGGCCAGGCCGTCGAGCGCGAGCTCGTCCTCGTGAAGGTCAAGGCCGACGCCAAGAACCGTTCCGAGATCGTCCAGATCGCCGACATCTTCCGCGCCAAGATCGTCAACCTCGCCCCCGACAACCTCATCGTCGAGCTCACCGGCACCGACGACAAGGTGAACGCGTTGCTCAGCCTGCTCGAGCCGTTCGGCATCCTCGAACTCGCCCGCACCGGCCGCCTCGCGCTCAAGCGCTGAACGACTTTCCCCGAACTCCGCACCCCCAACTCCGAACTCCGCACCCTTTTCACATGCCTGCCAAAGTCTACACCGACAAAGACGCCGATCTCGGCGTGTTCGCCAACAAAACGCTCGCCGTCCTCGGCTACGGTTCGCAGGGCCACGCCCATGCGCTCAACCTCAAGGACAGCGGCTGCAAGGTCATCATCGGCCTCTACCCGGGCTCCAAGTCCAAGGCCGTCGCCGAACAGCACGGCTTCGAGGTCGTCGACACCGCCGAGGCCGTCCGCCGCGCCGATGTCATCATGGTCGGTCTGCCCGACATGAAGCAGGCCGATGTCTACGCCAGCGACATCCTCCCCAATCTCGCCAAGGGCAAGACGCTGCTCTTCTCCCACGGCCTCTCCGTCCACTTCGGCCTGATCAAGCTGCACAAGGACATCGACTGCATCATGGTCGCCCCGAAGGGCCCCGGCCACATGGTCCGCCGCCTCTACGCCGAAGGCAAAGGCATGCCGGCCCTCGTCGCGGTCGCGCAGGACAAGTCCAAGTCCGCCCTCAAGACCGCCCTCGCGTGGGCCAAGGGCATCGGCTCCACCCGCGCCGGCGTCCTCAAGACCTCCTTCAAGGAAGAGACCGAGACCGATCTCTTCGGCGAACAGGCCGTGCTCTGCGGCGGCGCCAGCGCCCTCGTCCAGGCCGGCTTCGAGACCCTCGTCGAGGCCGGTTACCAGCCCGAGATGGCCTACTTCGAGTGCCTCCACGAGCTGAAGCTCATCTGCGATCTCATGTACGAGAGCGGCATCGCCGGCATGCGTTTCTCGATCTCCGAGACCGCCAAGTACGGCGATATCACCCGCGGCCCCCGCGTCGTGAACAAGCAGACCAAGGCCGAGATGAAGAAGATCCTGAAGGAGATCCAGTCCGGCCAGTTCACCAAGGAGTGGGTCAAGGAACACAAGGGCGGCCTCAAGAAGTACCACGCCCTCCTCAAGGCCGGTGAAAAGCACAAGATCGAGAAGACCGGCGCCTACCTCCGCTCCATGATGCCTTGGATGACCAAGAAGAACATCAAGGGCGTCCAGGCCTCCTATTCCTGATTCCGCGCCGCCGGAACCGTTGCCAAATGTCCCGAAGGCGCAGAGTTTCGGCTCTGCGCCTTTTCCTTTTCCGATGCCCAAGCTCATCCTCGCCACCCGCAAGAGCCCGCTCGCCCTCGCCCAGACCGAGATGGTCGCCGCCCACCTGCGCGCCCGCCTCGGCGTCGAGACCGAACTCCTCAAGATGGTCACGACCGGCGACGCGCAGACCGAATGGTCCCTGGAGAAACGCGGCGGCAAGGGGCTCTTCACCAGCGAGCTCGAGGCCGCTTTGCTCCGCGGCGACGCCGACCTCGCCGTCCACAGCACCAAGGACCTGCCCGGCGAAATGCCGCCCGGCCTCGCCATCTCCGGCTACATGCCGCGCGCCGACACCCGCGACGTCCTCGTCCGCCACGCCGGCGTCGCCGTCCCCGCGACCATCGCGACCGGCAGCCCGCGCCGCCGCCTCCAGATCAAGCTGCTGTATCCGGAAGTCCAATTCACCGAGATCCGCGGCAACGTCGACACCCGCCTGAAGAAGATCGGCGAACTGCACGTCGCCGACGCCTCCATCCTCGCCGCCGCCGGCATGAAACGTCTCGGCATCGCCAGCTGGCCCGGCGTCGAGTTCACACCGCTGTCCTTCGCCCAGATGGTCCCGGCCGTGGGGCAGGGCGCCATCGCCATCCAGGGCCGCGCCGCCGACGCGCCGCGCTACGCCGAGGTCTTCGACGCCGCCACGATGCGCGCCGTCTCCGTCGAGCGCGCCTTCCAGAACGCCCTCGGCGGCGGCTGCCACACCGCGTTCGCCGCCCACGTCGACGGCGACACGCTCCATCTCTTCCACGAAAACATCGGCCAACGCAGCGTCCCGCTCGCCGCCGCCGATTTCGCCGCCCCGGCCGCCACCGCCGCCCGCGTGCTGAAACAGTTCGGACTCCTCGCATGACCGCTTCCGCCTCCCTGTCCGGCCGCCGCATCGCCGTCACCCGCGCCCGCGAACAGACCCCGGAGCTCGCCGTGAAACTCGCCGGCCTCGGCGCCGAGGTGATCGAGCTCCCGCTGATCGCCGTGACCAAGGAGATCGACAAACAGGCGCTCCACGACGTCCTCTCCGAACTCGGCACCTACGACTGGATCGTCTTCACCAGCGCCAACGGCGTCCGCTACTTCCTCGAGGAATTCTACCGGATCTACGACGACGTGCGTTCCCTCGGCCTGCTGCGTTTCGCCGCCGTCGGCGACGCCACGGCCCGCGAGATCACCGCCCACCACCTCAAGGTCGAGTGCCAGCCGAAGATTGCCACCGGCGAAGCCCTCGCCGACGCCCTCATCGCCACCGGCAGTCTCGACAGCGCCAAGCTCATCGTCGTCACGGGCAACCGCAACCGCGAGGAACTCGTCGCGAAGCTCGAGGAGGCCCGCGCCATCGTCGACCGCGTGCAGGTCTATAAAACGGAAAAGACCGATCTCGCCGCCGAGCCCGTCGCCGCGGATTTCCGCGCCAAAGGCGCCGACGCGATCCTGTTCGCCAGTTCCTCGGCCGTGCAGTCCTTCGTCGACCAGGCCGCGGCGTTGAAATTGGCGAAAGACGCCAAGCGTCCGCTCGCCGGCAGCATCGGCCCGCAGACGAGCGAAACGATGAAGCAGGTGGGCATGCCCATCGACTTCGAGGCCAAGACGCCGAGCCTCGACGCGCTCGTCGACGCGCTCGTGAAGAAGTTGAAAGTTTGAGTTCGCTCCGGCCGCGCGGAATCGCGGCCGCAGGGTCCGACGTGCCGTTTTCCAAACCCATCGATCCCGCTCCGGTTTTCCCATGAAGGTTCCGTTTCTCGATCTCTCGCTCCAGCATCGCGCGCTCCGCGAAGCGGCCCTGGCCGCATTGACCGCGACCTACGACGCCACGCGTTTCTGCCTCGGCAAGGACGTCGAGGATTTCGAAAAGAACTTCGCCGCGACGCTCGGCTATCCGCGCGCGCTCGCGTTGAACAGCGGCACCTCGCCGCTCCATATCGCCTGCATGATCGCGGGCTTTGGGCCGGGCGACGAAGTCATCGTCCCGCCCTTCACCTTCATCTCTTCGGCCTGGGGCATCGACTACACCGGCGCCACGCCCGTCTTCGCCGACATCGAAGCCGACACCTTCAACCTCGATCCCGCGAAGTTCGAAGCCGCGATCACGCCGAAGACCAAGGGCCTGATTTTGGTGCACCTCTTCGGCCAGCCCGCGCGGGTCGACGAAATCCTCGCGATCGCCCGCCGGCACAACCTCTTCGTGATCGAGGATTGCGCGCAGGCCGTCGGCGCCCGCTACCGCGGCACGCCCGTGGGGCTCTTCGGCGACGCCGGCACCTTCAGTTTCTACCCGACCAAGAACCTCGGCGGCTGCGGCGAAGGCGGCGCGCTCGTCGCCAAAGACGAAGCGATCCACACCCGCGCGCGCCACATCCGCGTGCACGGCTCGGACCGGCGTTACTACCACGACATCGTCGGCGGCAATTTCCGCATGGACGGTTTCCAGGGCGCGTTGCTCAACGTGAAGCTGCCGCACCTCGCAGGTTGGACCGCGCGCCGCCAGGCGATCGCCGCGCGTTACCTCGCCGGCATCAAACTGGCCGACGTGCGCCTGCCCGGCCAACCGGCCTACGGCCAATCGGTCTTCCATCAATTCACGCTGCGGCATCCCCGTCGCGACGCCCTGCGCGAACATCTCGCGAAACAGGAAGTCGGCACCGACCTCATTTATCCCGTGCCGTTGCACCTGCAGAAGTGCTACGCGCATCTCGGCCGCGGGCCGGGTTCGTTCCCGGTGGCGGAAGCCGCGGCGGCAACCTGCGTCAGCCTGCCGATCTTCCCGGAACTGACCGACGCGCAGGTCGACCACGTGATCGCCGCGGTCAATTCGTTCTGAGCAATTTGCCGCGCGATCCGTGGTTAAGTTCCACCCATGATCTCCGGCATCCGCCTCAAAGTCTGCGGACTCACGTCGCTCGTCGACGCCGAGCTCGCCGACCGCGTCGGCGCCGATTGCCTCGGATTCATTTTCTACCCGAAGTCGCCCCGCGGCATTTCCCTGGCGCACTACGCGGCGATGGCGAAACGCCTGCCCGACCGACGCCGCGTTGCCGTCTCCGTGGAGCCGACCGACGCCGAGCTCCGCGCATATCGGGAAGCCGGATTCGATTTCTTCCAGATTCACTTCAAGGCGGAGACTCCGGCGGCGCGTCTTTCCGCTTGGAGCAAGCTCGTCGGCCGCGACCGGCTCTGGCTGGCGCCGAAGCTGCCGCCCGAGTCCGACCCGACGCCCGCGATGCTCGCGGCGGCGCGGTATTTTTTGGTCGATACGTTCCATGCCGCCGGCTTCGGCGGCTCCGGCCTGACCGGCGACTGGGGCAAATTCGCCCGCCTCAAGGCCGCGCACCCGGACCATGTCTGGATTCTGGCCGGCGGCCTGAATCCGGAAAACATCGCCGAGGCCCTGCACGCCTCCGGCACGAAGTTCGTCGACGTGAACAGCGGCGTCGAATCCGCCCCCGGCGTGAAGGACGAAGCGAAGCTGCTCCGCTTCGCCGCCGCCCTCCGCGCCGCCGCGGCGAAGTAACCCAATAGGCTACTTTGCGGCCGAGACGGAGGTGGCGGTCGCCGCGGGGGCGAAGCGGGCTTCGTGGGCGAGCAGTCGGCGCTTCACGTGTTCGCCGAAGGCGAAGCCGGTGAGCGAACCGTCGGCGCCGATCACGCGGTGACAGGGAATCAAGAGGCAGATCGGATTGGTGGCGTTGGCTCGGCCGACGGCCCGGGCCGCCTTGGGGCGGCCGATGCGGGCGGCGATCTCGGCGTAGGTGCGGGTTTCCCCGGCGGGAATCTCCCGCAGCGCCGTCCAAACCGCCTGCTGGAACGCCGTGCCGCGCGGGGCCAGCGGCAGGTCGAACTCCGTCCGGCGGCCGGCGACGTAGGCCGCGAGTTGCCGCCGCAACGCGGCGCCGGCCGCGGGCGGAGCCGCGTGCAGCGTATCGCCGGTCCGGAGACGCCGGCGCAGCGCGGCGCGCGGGCCTAAGGCGGTGGCGACCACGGCACCGGATTCGTCCAGCGCGACGGAAAAGGGGCCGAAGGGAGTCGGCGACGTGAAGGCGAAAAGGTTCATGCGGGGATCGGTTGGTGCAGTTGCCAGAGGTGGGCGGTGGCGAGGCTCCGGTACGGGGAAAACACGGCCATGAGCCGGCGCGTCGCGGCGACGTCGGGCCGTGTTTCCAATTTCATCAACGCCTGGAGGCCGCTGGTGACGCCGGTGTCGCCGAGGGGCACGCAGTCCGCGAAGCCGAGCGCACGCATCATGAGGTAGTTCACGGACCACGGGCCGAGGCCGCGGAGCGCGAGCAGCGTGCGTTCCGCGCGCGTCGCCGAGAGCGTGCGGAGTCCTTCGAGATCGAGTTCGCCGGCGACGATGCGGCGGGAGAGGCCGACGACGTAGTCTGCCTTCTGGCGCGAGAATTGGAGCGGTAGCAACGCGGCCGGCTCGAGCGCGGCGACCGCCGCGGGCGTGGGCGGGGCGAAGAGGCCGTCGCCGACGGGCATGCCGGCGAGTTCGGTCAGGCGTCGGCGCAGCAGGCACGCGAAGGGGAGGTTGATCTGCTGGCCGATGACGGCCCACAGCAGGCCGTCGAAAACGGACGACGTTTGCACGATGCGCAGATTCTCACGCCCCGCGACGAGCCGCGCGAACCCGAGGGAGCGGGCGGCGCGCGCGAAGCCCGCGGCGTCCTGTTCGAGGCCGAGCCAGCCGGCAACGACGGCATGCACGGCGTAGGCGTCGGCGCCGCCGGTGTCGACGGCGACGGCGTCGGGCTGCAGGTGCAGCCGGACCACGGCAGGCGCGTCGCCGAGGCGTACGGCCGCGGTGTAGCGGTCGCCGTCGAGCCGTTCGTTCACGCTGTGCGGATCGCGGCTGAAGGCGCGCCGCAGATAGCCGAGCGGATAGTTTTCCGGCAAAGCGACGGTGAACGTCCTGAAACTTTCGAGACTGCGCCAGGCGGCCGGAGTCAGGCCCGTGCGGCGCCGGAAATGGTCGTGGAAAACGGAGACGGATTCGAAGCCGACGCCGTGGGCGATCGCGAGCAGGCCATCGCGGCTTTGGCGCAGCCGGAGCTTCGCGGCCTCAAGCCGGGCGCGGAGCAGCACCTCGGCCGGCGTGGCGTGCCAGTGCTGGCGGAAGAGTTCGAAGAGCCGCGTGGGGCCGAAACCGGAGCGGCGGACGACGGCCTTGGCATCGGGAAACGAGGACGGCGTCGCGCGTACTTCCGCGACCACCGCCTCGATCGCTTCGAGTACCGGATCGGCCCCGCGGGCGAAATCGTCGGGATGGCATTTCTTGCAGGGCCGCAGCCCGGCCGCCCGCGCGCCCTCGGCGGTGGGAAAGAAGCGGACGTTTTCCGCCTTCGGTTTCCGCGCCTTGCACGAAGGCAGGCAGTAGATGCCGGTGGTGAGGACGCCGGTGAAGAAACGGCCGTTGTACGTCGCGTCGCTCTCGAGGAGCCGGGCGTACATCGTGGCGGGAGTCAGTCGCATGGGATCAACCTACCACGGCGGCGGCGGGCCGTCGTCCGGATTCTTCCGGCGCAATTTCCCGCGGGGCCGCGGAAACTATTTCTGCAGCTCGCGCAGGCGTTTCTCGATCGCGGCGCCGTCGTGGAGCGCGGAGGCCGGAATCGGGAAATCGGCGGTGAAGACGCGGAGCCGGGCCGACTTTTCGATCGTGGCGCGGCTCTCGTCGATCGCGCCGGCGGCATTCTGCGCGGCGGCGAGGTCGAGCTTCAGGTGCTGCGCGAAGAACCGGTAGACCGCGGCGCGCTTCGAGGGACCGTAGTCGTGGCCTTCGTCGGGGAGATGGACGTTGGCGGTGCGGTCGGCGGCGCCGTAGTAGCCGTAGATTTTTTGGACGAACGGGAATTCGATCTGCGGATTGTGGGCGGTCCAATCCTTGCCGTCGGAGACGAGCAGCAGCGGGCGCGGCGCGGCGAGGGCGGCGATCATGGCGTTGTTGGCGAAGTGGTCGGCGCTGCGGTGGATCGGCAAGCCGCTCTCGCAGGCGCAGCCGCCGAAGAAGTAGGAGGAAACCATCACGACCGGCGCGCTGACCGCGATGCGCGGATCGAGGGCGGTGAGGAGGAAACTCTGTGTGCCGCCGCCGGATTCGCCGCTGACAGCGACGCGGCCGGCGTCGACGCCCTCGAGGGACGTCAGGAAATCGACGGCGCGCATGGCGTTCCAGGTTTGGAGCGTGAGGGCGACAGTCTGTTTGTGCGCCTCCTGGCCGAAGAAAGCCATCGATTCGCCGGCGGCGAACATGTCGATCGAGAAGACCACGGCGCCCATGCGGGCGAGCATGGCGCAACGCGACTGCATGGTCGGGGAGAAGCGCGCGTGCGCGTCGTAGTCCTCGGGTTTCTCGATCTTGCGGTAGTGGCCGTGGGTCGAAAGGACGGCCGCGTAGGGCGGCTTGGCGGCGAGGGGGCGGTAGAGATTGCCGGTGACGTAGTAGCCGGGGATCGATTCGAAGGCGACGTTCTCGACGGAGTAGCCGTCGTAGGTCCGGCGGTCGCGGATCACGGCGTTGAGCGGCGTGCGCTTGGGCCAAGGCGACAGGTTCAACGCATCCTGCATCCGGATACGCACGTGGGCGCCGTAGGTTTCCCAGGCGGCGCGGTCGGGAAACTGCGCCAGCGCGGCGTCGAGCATCGCCTTGCCCTGTTCGGGTTTGAGGTACGCGCCTTGGGTCAACGCCGGGCCCGCGGCCGGCGGCGGCGGCAGGCCGGGCGGGTTCCAGGCGACGGCGGCGAAAGCGGGCAGGGCGGCGAGCAGGGAGGCGAGGAGGGCGGGGTACTTCATGGGGTGCGGAAAGGGAATCACGCGGCGCCGTGCTGCATGAGACTGGCGAGCGGGACGATTTCGAGGGTGCGCTCGTGCGTGGCGGCGAGCACGACCGGGGAGGGGATGCCGTTCTGGTAGAGTTCGAGCCACCGGCTCGCGCACACGCACCAGCGGTCGCCGGGCTTGAGACCGGGGAAATCGTACTCGGGGCGCGGCGTCGACAGGTCGTTGCCCACGGCGAGACTGGCCTCGAGAAACAGGTCCGTGACCTCCACGCACACCGTGTGGCAGCCGTGGTCCTCGGCACAGGTGTCGCAGCGGCCGTTGCGGAAATAGCCGGTCATCGGTTCGGTCGAGCAGGGCTTGAGCGGACCGCCGAGGACATTGCGCGCAGGCACGGGTATCATTGCGGGGAGCAAATCACGGTTGCCCTCGCGGATGCACGCCGGGATTTTGGTTTCATGTCCGCCACCTACGAAAAACTCCGGGCCGATATCATCGTCGCGATGAAGGCCCGCGACACCGTCACCACCACCGCGCTCCGCACCGCCGACGCCGCGATCAAGCGCGCCGCGATGGATGCGAACAAGGACATCGACGACGCGCTCGTGATCGCGACCCTCCGCAAAGGCGTCAAAAATCTCGCCGACGCGAAGGCCGAATTCGAAAAGGGCGGCCGGGCCGATTTGGTCGCCGCCAACGAAGTCGAAATCCGCATCCTCGAGAAATACCTCCCGCAGGGGCTCGATGCCGCGAAGCTCGACGCCTTGATTGTCGCCGCGATCGCCGAGACCGGCGCCGCTTCGAAAAAGGAAATGGGCAAGGTTATCGGCGCGTTGAAAAAATTGCCCGAGGCCACGCTGATCGACTTCGGCGCCGCTAGCAAATTGGTGCAGGCGAAGCTGCCGTGATGTGCGCCGCAGTGCGCCGGAGAGCCGGCGCGCCGGTAAAAGTTGAAGAGCGAAGGTTGAAAGATTGCGAACGCGGCGCCGAAGCGGCAACGCGAGCGGGCGACGAGCCGTGGTCGGGCGCGGTGCGGATCTTTCAACGCCGGACCTTCAACTTTCAACTGCGCGCGGCAGCGCCTCCGCTCAGGCCAAGACCGCGTTGACGATGGCGTTGAGGATGCCGATCAGCGCGGCGCCGGAAATCAGGCCGGCGCAAATCGGTTCGCAGCATTCGACCCAGATCAGATGGCCCTTGGCTTTCGGATCTTTGTTCCGGCGGCCCATGAACCAAAAGACAAACGCGCCGACGAACATGATCAGGCAGGCGTCGGGCGGCAGCACCACGCCGAGGCCGATGCCGACGGGCGACAGCGGGAATTTCCCCTTCGTCAAGATCCGGGCGACCTCGAACACGACCGCAAGCACGGCGGCGATCGCCATCGAGACGATGGCGGAAGTCGGCAAGTTTTTCAGGCCGGCGGAGATCAGGTCGGAGACGCCCTTCCACTGCAAAGCGGCGGGCATCGGGAATTGGTCCGAGACGATCGAGGCGGTGGAGCGGACGCCGTCGGCGGCGGGCGGCAGGAAGAGCAAGAAGAACAGCGGGGTCGAGGCGAGGGCGCCGGCGAAGATGCCGATGACGTGGCCGACGGCCTGCTGGCGCGGTTTGGCGCCGAGCATGTAGCCGGGCTTGATGTCGGAGAGGAGGTTGGCGGCGTTGGAAGCGATCTCGGCCGTCATGCCGCCGGTCATGAGGTTGGTGGCGGGGTTGGAGCGGTCGACGGCGCCGATGGTGAACTGTGTGATCTTGCTCATCGAGCCGGTCGGCGTCCACGAGGTCAGCGCCATGGAATTGGTGCAGATCACGGTGAGCACAAAGATCAAGGGCAGGGCGATCAGGGCGAGATGCCATGGCACGCCGAAGAAGTCGTGGGTGAGCCAGACGGCGACGAAGCTCATGATCGGCACGCCGACAAATGAGACCCAGAGCGGGAGCTCGATGTCGTGCAACGGATCGTCGGGCTTGGCTTCGCCGGCGGCCGGGGCGGCGCGTTTCCCGAAAACCATTTTCCAGGCGCTGGTGAAGAGTTCGGGTTTGGCGGCGAGGGCGACGAGGGAGCCGACGACCATCATGGTGACGCCCCACCAGAGGGACCATTGGTTGACGATCTCGCCGCGGTTCAGGGGGATCGCGGCGCCGGCGGCGTTAAGGCGCGGGGCAATGTCGCCGCGCTGGATCATCCAGGGAGCGAGAATGACGAAGTTGGCGATCGTGCCGATCAGCACGCTGCTCGAGACGCGGATGCCCATGAGGCCGCCGACGCCGAGCATGGCGGCATCGAGACTGAGCCGGAGGCCGAGCTGGCGGATGTCGGTGCCAAGAATCTTGGGAATCCAGGTGTGGGCCTTGGCGGCGAAGACGTAATAGTAGTCGTCGAAGCGTTCGCGGAGGTGCCACGGCTCGGTCAGACCGGCGAGCTTGTCGAGCCGCAGCAGCTTGAATTGAAGCAGCCGCTGCAGCCCGTCGCTCATCAGGAATTGGAGAAAACCGGCCCCGGCAGCGGTGTAGGCAAGGACCTTGGCGCGGATCATGCCGGCGCCGGCATGGCCTTGGTAAAGGGTATCGAGGACCACACCGGAGGCGCGGCCTTCGGGAAACGGCAATTGCTCCTCGTTGATGAAGCGGCGTTTGAGCGGGAAAGCGACCAAGACCCCGAGGATCGAGATGGCGGCGTTCCAAAGCAGCATGTGCCACCAAGGGATGATCTTGCCCGTGACCAACATGAAGGCGGCCATGCTCGAGATGAGCGGGGTGATCATGTAGCCGGCTGCGGTGGCGATCGACTGGGCGCAGTTGTTTTCGAGGATCGTGAAATCCGAGGTCAACTTGGCGCCGTGCAAAAGTTTGAAGATCGAGAAGGCGAGGATGACCGAGGTCAGGCCGACGCCGATCGAGATGCCGGTCTTGCCGCCGATGTAGAGGGCGGTGGCGGACAGCAAGCCGCCGAGGAAAAAGCCGGTTACGGCGGAGCGCAGGGTCAACTGGGGGGCGTCGCCGCGGTAAACATGGTCGAACCACCAGCGATCTTTTTGGGCCCGGGTCCAGTTTCTGATCTGTTCGTCCGTCAGTTGGGGCAGAGCCATGGGGTAGAGCGGCGAGGTTGGCGGGCGTATGACAAAACGCGAGACGCGGATTGCGGGTTTGGAGGGGAGTCTGTCTGCGAATAGGGCTGATTAGGGTCCTAGGTGCTTCGGGACTTCAGGTCGGTGCGGCCGCGACGAACCACGCGGGCGGTAAAGTTGCCTCGGGTAAATTACCCAGAAATCCCCGTGTTCGCTCTTGATTCGGTGAAGTGATTGCATCATTGCCATCTCCCGTCAGGCGCTAAACCACTTATCAATGAACACCCGTACACTCCTCCTCACACTCGCCCTTGCCGTTTCAGCTCCGTTCGCGAGCGCGCAAAACGCGGCCCTTTCCGCCGATCTGCAAGCGCAGGTCACGGCTGCGGCCAATAGTGCCGATCCGGCCACTGCAGTCGCCAGGCTGGCCTCCGATAATCCCGGTTCGGCAGCTACCATCGCCCAAGCCGCTGCCCAAGCGAATCCCTCGGCCGCTCCGACGATCGCGGCGGCCGTTGCGACGGTCGTCCCCACGGCCGCGCCGGCGATTGCGGCGGCGGTTGCCACGGCGGTGCCGGCTCAGGCCGCTACCGTTGCGGCGGCGGTGGCGGTGACCAATACGGCTGCGGCGGCTCAAGTGGCGGCGGCGGTGGCGGCGGTGCCGGCGGTTGCGTCCAATCCGACTTCGGTTGGTACCGTAGCGGCCGCGGTTTCGATTGCGGTTCCTTCGGCGACGGCGGCGGCCATCAATTCGGCGGTCGCTACCGCGGTCAGGTCCACACCTGAGGCCGTTGCGGCTTTGGCGTCGACTCCTACTGCGTCGCAGGCCGCGGCGACGGCCGCTTCGACCGGCCAGACTGCTGCGAACAACGCTTCGGCGGCCACGAGCGCCGCCAACATCCCGGTTGTCTCGGTTCCGGTTGTGAATCCGGACAACAATGCGTCCACGTCGGGTGGCCGCTAAGGCGATCCGAGGAGTTTAGTTGCTTTGGCCGGCCCCGTTTGGGGCCGGCTTTTTTGTGCCTTAGCTACTCGGTAAAGTGGAGCTGGGAGGATCCGAAAACCGAAGCGTTTGGCGGGCCGTAGCCGGCGTTGCCCGCCGCACCTTGCTTGAATCCTGTTTGTCCGCATCAAGCCGGACGTGTTGCCGGCCCCCCAGCGTGCGGTCCGCAAGGTTGGTTCTCGGTCCCCGCCCCGAAGTGTTGGCTTAGCCCTGCAGGATTTTCCGCAGGACAGAATACCGCAAAGGAGGCTAGTTGGCTTCTCCCGTTTGGGTCCCATTGAAGGGGCCATAAAAATGCCGGTTCCCCCCGAGGTCGTCGCTCGGTTCCGTTCGGTTGACAAAACCAAATCTGCACCGGTTTTGGCATTCCGAGGGCGGCGGGTTTACCCCTGCTCTAGGGGCCCGCGGCCTGGATCAGCACCAAGCACACGTCGTCGTCGAAGGTCTCGCAGCCGCAGTGCTGCTGGACTTCCTTGAGCACGCGGTCGCCGATCTCGGCGCAGGGGAGGCGGTCGGTTTCGCGGAGGATGCGGCATAGCGGAGCCTCGCCGAACATCGTGCCCGTGCCGTTTGCGGCCTCCAAGATGCCGTCGGTGTAGCCAAGCAGCAGGTCGCCGGCGTCGAAGGGGCAGCTGCCCGAAGAATACTGGAAGTCGCTCAAGAGACCGGCGGCCGGCTCCGGGTCGTCCGGCACGAGGCGCTGGATCAATCCGGTCGCGGCATGGCGCAGCAGCGGCGGGGGATGGCCCGCGTTGCCGTAGCGCAGGGTCTTTTCCGCCGTGTCGATCACACCGAAGAACACGGTCGCGAAGACCGGCTGGCCCGTGTGCTCGATGATCGGCATGAGACTGCGGTTGACCTCGGCGAGGACGTGGGCCGGATCGTCAGCCCGCAGGCCGATTTCCTCGACCACGCCGCGGATGAGGGCGGTGAGCAGACCGGCGCGCACGCCGTGGCCCATTACGTCGCAGATCAGGACGCCGCAGCGCGTGTCCGAAAGCTGCAGGATATCAAAGAAGTCGCCGCCAAGGCTGGTGGTCGGGAGGTAGCGATGGGCGAAACGGAGGGCGGTGGTTTCGGGCGACGCGTCCCGGGGAAAGAGCGGGTAGTCCCGGTTGAGAAACGCCTCCTGGACCTGGCGCGCCATACGGAGGTCCGTTTCCATCTCCGTCGAGCGGCGCTGGAGTTCTTCTTCCGCGCGTTTGCGCCGCGTGATGTCGTGGCTGATGCCGACCAAGCCCACGAGTTGGTTCCGCGTGTCGAGCAACGGCACCTTGGTCACAAGGGACCAATTGACCCGGCCTT
Source organism: Opitutaceae bacterium (assembly GCA_027482185.1). Lineage (GTDB taxonomy): Bacteria > Verrucomicrobiota > Verrucomicrobiia > Opitutales > Opitutaceae > ER46. The sequence continues at coordinate 1,087,899 of JAIXWF010000013.1, forward strand.
CGCTGCCGAAATCGGATTTTTCCTGGCTGATGATCGGATTCTGGGATTCGAGCACCTGGCGGTCGTCGGCGAGCGCCTGCCGGCCGCGTTCGCCGGGGAAGAAATCGAGGGTTGTGCGCCCGAGGGTGTCGGCTTGGGTTTTTGCGCCGAGCATCGCGAGGTGCGCCTTGTTGTTCAGGACGTACCGGGCGGCCGTGTCCTTTACGTAGAGCCGGCTGGGCAAATGGTCGATGATCGTGCGGAGGAGATTGCGTTCCTCCTCGAGCTTTTCCTCCGCTTCCTTGGTGGCGGTGACGTCGCGGGTGATGCCGAACGTGCCGATGATGGTGCCGGCCGGGTCGCGCCAAGGCATCTTGGTCGCGGAGGCCCAAGCTTTGCGGCCGTCGCGCATCGTTTGCCGTTCCAATTTGGCGATCACGGGTTGGCCGGTGCGGATGATCTCCTGTTCGTCGCGGAAGGCGCGCTCGGCGTGCTCGCGGGAAAAGAAGTCGAAGTCGGTCTTTCCAACGCACTCGTCGGGTGACTTGGCGCCGAGCGACCGGGCATGGGCCGCGTTGTTGCGGACGATGCGGCTCTGGCGGTCCTTGAAGTAGATCCGGTCGGTGCTCGCCTCCATGAGGACGCGCAAGATGGACGAGTCGAGCCCTTCGGCCTCGGGGCGGGGGAGTTCGTTCGGGGGCGTCGGCTGGGTCGGCGCTTCGCTCATGGGAGAGCGCCGAGGCTAGGAGGCTGTGCCGTCTGCGCAACGTTTGTTCGCGCGGACCGGAAACGAGAGCGGGTCATTCCTTCACGATCGTGAACCAGTCCCGCTTCGCGCCCTTGTCGTTCAGGAAAACGGCGTCGAGTTTCAGGCCGTCGATATCGATGACGAACGAGCCGGGCTCGTTGAGGGAAATAAAGAACGCGGGATGGTTCAGAGCCGGCGGTTTCGTCGCGCTGCCGGCATGCCCGGCGCTGCCGGTTACGACGGAGATCTCGCCTTCGTTCGGAATGCGGCCGCGGCGTTTTTTGTAAACCCCGGTGCCGTCGGCGCGGCCGTCCTGCGTCTGCTTGACGTGCTTGGCGGCGACGAAGGTGTCGCTCTTGCCGTAGTGGCCGTCGAGCAGCCAGGAGCGTTCGTAAACGTGGGAGTGGCCGGTGAGAATCAGGTCGACGCCGCCTTGTTCGAGCACCGGCAGGAAGATCGCGCGCATGTCGTTCATCCGGCCGGCGCTGTCGCTGTCTTTGTCGGAGTCGTGCGTGCCCTTGGTGTAGGTCGGGTGGTGGAAGTAGGCGATGATCCAGTCGCGCTGGGTGGCGGCGAGGTCGGCCTTGAGCCATTGCATCATGGCGCCGTTCGGCGAACGGTCCGAGTCGTGGGAGTCGAGGCAGATGAAATGGATGTTGGCGTAGTCGAAAGAGTAATACGCCTCGGTGCCGGACATCACGCCGCCGGCTTGGGCCCGCGTCGGCAGGGTGAAAATGTCGTAGTAGACGCCGGACTGGGTGATCGAATTGGCGCTCTTGCCGTCGTGGTTGCCCAGCGCGGGCCAGAGACACGCGCTGCGGAGGGTCTGCGGGTACATCTCGAAGACGGCCTTCTGGTAGTCGGCGTCCGTGCCGTCCGGATACGCATTGTCGCCGAGCATGAGCCAGAGGTCGGTATCCCGCTTGCCGGTGAACGTGTAGTAAACGTCGCGCACGGCCTCCTGGGTCTTGTTCTTGGTGCCGGGATCGCCGAGCACCCAGACGCGCGTCGGTTTGGCGGGGCCGACCGGGGGCGGGGTGACGAAACTGAAGGTGCCGTTTTTCGGCGGCGCATCCTCGGCCGTTGTCTTTTTCTCGGCGGCCGCGGCCGGCGGCGGGACGGCGGCCGGCCCCACGGTATAATAGTAGCGCGTGCCCGGCTGCAGGTTGGTCAATTGCACGACGTGCTCGGTCGCGATGCCTTCCGCCTTCGTGTTCAAAGTGAGGGCGTTGCGCTCGAGCCCGTAGGAGACGACGGATGCCTCGGTGTTGTCGGTGCGCCACCGGATCACGAGGCTCGTGGGCGTGGCCGATTGCAGGTAAGGGCCGCGCAAAATCGTGGTCGCGGCGCCCGAAATCGGGGCGGCGGCGAGCGCGAGGAACGCGAACAGGGCGGGGGCGAATTTCATGGCGGTCAGGTGGAAGGGGAGGCGGCGAGTTGGAGTTCGGAAATCAGGCGGCGGGTGTCGGGTGAATCGCGCAGCCAGTCGGGCAACGCCCGGGCGGCGGCGAGGGCGGCGGCATAGGCGCGCCGGGCTTCTTCGGGGCGCCGTTGGCGGGCGAGGAGATCGCCGCGGCGGCGCAGCCAATGTTCCGGGCGTTCGCTGGCGCGGGCGAGCCGATCCAACCGGACCAGCGCGGCGTCGATTCGGCCGGTGGTCTCCTCGAGTTCGAGTGCCCGCAGCTGCAGCACCAAGGCCGGGCCGATCCGGTCTATCAGTTGCTCAAGGCGCGCGAGGGCGGCGTCCGGCGGCAGCAGTGCGAGGTGGGCGAGCACGAGCTCCGGCGGCGGGGCGGGCAGGGCGTCGATCACGGCGGCGTAGTCGCGTTTCGCGGCGGCGAGATCGCCCGCGGCGACCGCGGCGCGGGCGCGCAGGGCGAGGGCTTCGTGGTCGGCGGGGGCGCGGGCGAGCGCGGCATCAAGGAAGGTGCGTGCCGCCGTCGGGTCATGCCGGGCGAGGGCCAAGGCCCCCCGGGCCCGGGCGAGGCGCTGGTGGCCGGGCGCGAGTTCCGCGGCGACCAGAAAGTTTGCCTCGGCGGACATCCAGTCCTCGTGGCGCAGGTAGAGTTCGCCGCGTTCGAGGTAGGCCTCGGCGTCGGCCGGGGCGGCGGCGAGGCGCGCGTTGAGCCGCGTGAGCGCGGCTTCGATCTCGGGATGCGCGCGCAGCGGAACCGCGCCTGCAAGGACGCAAAGGACGCACGACAGGGCGGCGCGGCGCATGCGGCTCAGGAGGGCAGATTTTCCCGGTCTGGCAACGCTGCGTCGGCGGCGCGCGCGATTGTCACGCGACGCGCGGCGACTTTGACCTCAGGTGTTGAAGCGGAAGAGCGCGACGTCGCCGTCCTGAAAGACGTACTCCTTGCCCTCGAGCCGGTATTTGCCGGCATCGCGGGCCGCGGCGACGCTGCCGAGGGTGGTGAGATCGCGGTAGGAGACGATCTCGGCCTTGATGAATCCTTTTTCGAAATCGGTGTGGATGACGCCGGCGGCCTGCGGTGCTTTCCAGCCCTTCTTGATCGTCCAGGCGCGGACTTCCTTTTCGCCGGCCGTGAAATAGGTCTGCAGACCGAGCAGCGCGTAGGTGCCGCGGATCAGCGACGAGACGCCGGAGTCGTCGACGCCGAGGTCCTTGAGGAATGCCTTGGCGTCCTCGGGCGGCAGATCGATGAGTTCGGATTCGATCTTCGCGCTGATCGGGACGTAGGCCGCGTCGTGGTGGGAGCGGACGAATTCCGCGACTTTCTGCACGAACGGATTCTGCTCTGCGGTCGCCAGATCGCTCTCGGCGACGTTGCACGCGAAGAGCACGGGCTTGGCGGTGAGCAGCTGGAACAGCTTCATCTGCGCTTTCTCGTCGTCGGTCGCGGCCAGCGTGTTGGCGGTTTTGCCGGAGTTCAGGTGCGGCTCGAGTTTCTGCAGCAGCGCGATTTCCGCCTGGGCTTCCTTGTCGCCCGACTTCGCCTTCTTTTGCGTCTTGTCGATGCGTTTGATGACGGCGTCGAGGTCCGCCAGCACGAGCTCGGTCGTGATCACCTCGATGTCGCGGACGGGGTCGATGCCGCCCATGGTGTGGACGATGTCGCCGTCCTCGAAGCAGCGGACGACTTGCACGATGGCGTCGACTTCGCGGATGTTGGCCAGAAATTGGTTGCCGAGGCCTTCGCCTTTGCTGGCGCCGGCGACGAGGCCGGCGATGTCGACAAATTCGATGGCGGCGGGGACCACGACGTTGGTCTTGGCGATTTTCTGGAGCACGTAGGCGCGCTCGTCGGGCACGATCACCACGCCGACATTGGGGTCGATCGTGCAGAACGGGTAGTTCGCGGCTTCGGCCTTGCGGGACCGGGTGAGCGCATTGAAGAGAGTGGATTTGCCGACGTTGGGCAGGCCGACGATGCCAGCTTTGAGCATAAGAGGTTGCAGAAGTGCGGCGCGAACCGGGGCTTGACAAGCTGATAGTGGGACGGTCTTGTCCTCAACTTTTCCAAGCAAGAATCGCTCCGCAAAACATCCGACATGGCTCTCAAAATCCGTCTTACCAAGGTTGGTTCCGTGCACCAGCCCCTCTATCGCGTGGTCGTCGCCGAGGCGCGCTCGCGCCGCGATGGCGCCGCGGTGGAAAACATCGGCACCTACACCCCCAAGACCAAGGGCAATCCGATCAAGCTCGATCTCGCCCGCGTCGACTACTGGCTGAGCAAGGGCGCGCTGCCCACGGCCACGATGCACGCCATGATCAAGAAGGCGCGCCGCGCCGCGACCGCCACGGCCTGAGGCCGGCGATATTTCCGGCGGCGGCGCCCCTACGCGCCGCCCCCGAAAGCCTCGGAGTTTTCCGGGGCTTTTTTTGTGCCCGTCGCCCGCAACCTCCGATTCTTCCCGCAATGCCGCTGCAGATCGACCTGCTGACGCTGTTCCCGCGCATGCTCGACGGCTTCCTCGCCGAAAGCATTCTCGGCAAGGGCATCGCGGCCGGCCATCTCGCGGTGAAGGTCCACGATCTGCGCGCGTGGACGACGGACAAACACCGTACGGCGGACGATCGGCCCTTCGGCGGCGGCGCCGGCATGGTCATGAAGCCCGAGCCGGTGTTCGCCGCGATCGAACAGGTGCAAACCCCGGGTTGCCGGCGGATCTACCTGACTCCGGATGGCGCGCCGCTTTCCCCGGCGATCGCGCACCGGCTCTCGCAGGAGCGGCATCTCGTTTTGCTCAGCGGCCACTACGAAGGCATCGACCAGCGGATCCGCGACGGGGTCATCGACGAGGAGATTTCCATCGGCGATTACGTCCTGACCAACGGTACGTTGGCGGCCGCCGTCCTCATCGATGCGCTGGCCCGTTTCATCCCCGGCGTGCTCGGGGAGGAAAAGTCATTGACGCACGAATCCTTCACCAACAAGTTGCTCGACTTTCCTCAATACACGCGTCCCGCCGAGTTCCGGGGCATGTCCGTTCCCGAGGTTCTTCTCTCGGGCAATCATGCCGAAATCGAAAAATGGCGGTACGCGCGTCAGTTGGAGAAAACCCGCCAGGTCCGACCCGATTTACTCAAATAAACTCACAGCCATGAACCCGATTATCCAAGAAGTCACCGCCTCCCAGGTGAAGAAAGACATCACGCCCTTCAAGGTGGGCGACGGTGTGCGCGTGCACACGAAGGTGCGCGAAGGCGACAAGGAGCGCGTGCAGATTTACGGCGGCATCGTGATCGCCCGCAAGGGTCATGGGATCCACGAAACGTTCACCGTCCGCCGCCTCAGCTACGGCGAGGGCGTCGAGCGCGTGTTCCCGGTCAACTCGCCGAACATCGAGAAGATCGAGGTCGAGCGCGAGTCCGAGGCCATGAAGGCGCGCCTGTACTATCTCCGTCGCCGCACCGGCAAAGCCGCGGTCGCGATCAAGGAGAAGGACCGTGCCGCCGAGATCCACGCCGAGAAGGTCGCCGCCACCAAGGCCGCGGTCGCCCCGGCTGCTCCGGCCGCCGCCAAGGCCTGAGTTTGGCCGTCTTTCCCGCGGGCTCCTCTCCGGAGCCCGCTTTTTTGTGCCCGGATGCCGGAGCCCTGCGCCGGCAATGACACGGCGCCCCAAATTCGGGCTTTCCCGGCGGGCGGGCGGTCTCTAGCTCTGACCAGATTTTTCTCATGACGTTGCAAACTCATCTCCTCGCCAAAGCTGCCAACCAGGCGCGCGGGCTCGCCATCGACGCCGTCCACGCCTGCTCTTCGGGCCATCTCGGCCTGCCGCTCGGGGCGGCGGACATCGGTGCCGTGCTGTTCGGCCATGCGCTTTCGCACAACCCGGAGCGTCCGCGCTGGATCAACCGCGACCGCTTCGTGCTGTCGGCCGGCCACGGCTCGATGTTCATCTACAGCTGGCTGCACCTCAGCGGCTACGCGGTGCCGATCGAGGAAGTGAAGAAGTTCCGCGTCCTGCACAGCATCACGCCCGGTCACCCCGAGTTCCACGAGACGCCCGGGGTCGAGTCGACCACGGGTCCGCTCGGCCAAGGCATCGGCAACGCCGTCGGCATGGCCCTTTCCGGCCAGATGGCCGCCGCGCGTTTCAACACGCCGGAGCACCCGATCTTCGATTACCACGTGGTCTGCCTCGCGGGCGACGGCTGCATGCAGGAAGGCGTGGCGATGGAAGCCGTGGCCTTCGCCGGCCATCAGAAACTCGACAACCTGATCCTCATTTACGACGCCAACGACGTCACCCTCGACGCCATGGCGGCGAAGACGCAGAGCGAGTCCGCCGCGGCCCGTTTCAAGGCGATCGGCTGGGACGTGCAGACGATCGACGGCCACGACATGGCCGCGTTCCTAAAGGCGTTCAACCGCGCCAAGAAGACGAAGAGCGGCAAGCCGCAGTTGATCATCGCGAAGACGATCATCGGCAAGGGCATTGCGGAAGTGCAGGGGACCGCCAAGGGCCACGGCGAAGGCGGCGCGAAGTTCGCCGACACCGCGCGCGCCGGCCTCGGCCTCCCGGCCGACCCGCATTTCTTCGTGAGCGACGACGTGCGCGCCTACTTCGAGTCGCACAAGCAGCGGCTCGTGCGCGCCTGCAACAAGTGGTCGAAGTCCTTCAAGGCCTGGGCCGCCGCGAACCCGGAGAAGGCCGCGCTCCTCGAGTCCCGCGAGCAGGCCCCGGGTGCCGCCGCGCTGCTGGAGAAGATCCCGGTCTTCCCCGCCGACGCGAAACTCGCGACCCGCGCCGCCGGCCGCGACGTGCTGCAGCCGGTGGCGGCCGCGCTGCCGTTGCTGATCGGCGGCAGCGCCGACCTCTACGGTTCCACGCTGAACTACATCGCCGCGGACAAGGACTTCGAGCCGGAGAATCGCGCCGCGCGCAACATCCGCTTCGGCATCCGCGAGCACGGCATGGCCGCCATCGCCAACGGCGTCGCCTACGACGGCATCTTTCGTCCGAGCATCGCGACCTTCCTCGTGTTCGCCGACTATTCGCGTCCGGCGATGCGCATCGCGGCGCTCGCCAAGCTCCCCGTCGTCTACATCTACACGCACGATTCGATCGGCGTCGGCGAAGACGGCCCGACTCACCAGCCGGTGGAAACGGTGTCCGGCCTCCGCGTCATCCCGCACCTCGACGTCATCCGCCCCGCGGATCCGGAGGAAACGGCCGGCGCTTTTGCCGCCGCGCTCGAGCGCACCGACGGCCCGACGCTGCTGGCGCTCACCCGCCAGGCGTTGCCCAACCTCAACGACATTCCCGTGGCCGTGCGCCGCGAGGGGGTCTTGAAGGGCGGCTACGTTGCGGTCCGCGAAACCGCCCCGCTCACGCACATTCTGATCGGCACGGGCAGCGAGCTGCAGCTCGCCGTCGCCGCGGCCAAGCAGCTGGGCGCCGGCGTGCGGGTGGTTTCTTTGCCCTGCACGGAACGCTTCGATCGCCAGTCCGCCGAATACCGCGAGAGCGTGCTGCCCTCCGGCTGCCGCAAGCGCGTCGCGGTGGAGGCGGGCGTCACGGGTCTCTGGTACAAGTACGTCGGCCTCGACGGCAAGGTGGTCGGCATCGACCGCTTCGGCCTCAGCGCCCCGGCGCCGATCGCGTTCAAGGAACTCGGCGTGACGGTGGAAGCCGTCGTGGCCGCGGCTGCGGCGCTCTGAGCCGGTTACGAACCGGTGACAAACGACCGCCGGCCTTCGCGCCGGCGGTTTTTTTGCGGAAATTTCCGGAGATTCCGCAGTTTCGACTTGCGGGAATGGTTAGGCGACTAATCGTCAGCCGCCTTACCGTCATCCGCCTTACTATTTCCGCAATGCCGCACCTGCTGCTCAAAGACCTGCCGCGCTACGAATGCCTCCTGGAGGCCGCGAAGGAATTTCCCGACCTCGACCCGTCGGCGGCGGAGGCGTTTTTGCACCTGTTGCGCACGGGCGACGAGGCGTTCGGCGTGACGGAGCGCCACTTCGCGGCGCACCACATTTCCCAGGGGCGATTCGGCGTCCTGATGCTGCTGTGGCGCGGGGCGCAGCCGCGGTCCGCGGGCAACGCCCAGCCGCCCGGCTGCGGCCCGCGGACGCCGGCCGAGTTGGCCGATGCCGCCGGCGTGACGCGCGCCACCATGACCGGTTTGATCGACACCCTGGAACGCGACGGCTTCGTCAAACGGGAGCCCGACCCCTCGGACCGCCGCATGCTGCTGGTGCAGCTGACGGCCAAAGCGGAGAATTTCCTGCGCGCCTTCATGCCCGGCCATTTCCGCAGCGTCGCCGCCGTCATGGACACCCTGAGCGAGACCGAGCGGAAGACGCTTGTGAGGCTCCTCGTGAAGATCCAGCGGCAGGTTTCCGCGCTGAAAGCGGAAGATCCGTCCGCCGAAGGCACCGCCGCCCGTTGAATCGCCGAACCTTTTCCAAGAACCACATCCCGCCGTTCCCATGCTCAAGAAATTCGCCCTCGCTCTCGCCGGATTCGCCGTCCTGGTCGTGACTCTCGGTGCCGTCAAAGTGGCCCAGATCAAGAAAATGTCCGAGATGGACCACTCGGTGCCGCCGAGCTCCGTCGCGACCTTCGCCGCGAAGGCGGTCGAGTGGCAGCCGACGCTGAAATCCATCGGCACGCTCGCCCCGGTCGAAGGCGTCACGGTCGCCGCCGATGCCGACGGCACCATCGTCCGCATCGCCGCGGAAAGCGGCACCGCCGTGAAGGCCGGGGACATGCTGGTCGAGCTCGATACCTCCGTCGAGCAGGCCAACCTCCGCTCCGCCGAAGCCACCGCCGAGCTCAACCGCATCAACCTCGAGCGCGCCCGCGACCTCTGGAACCGCCAGGCGATCGCCAAGTCGGACTTCGACGCCGCCGACGCCGCCGCCAAGCAGGCGCTGGCCGCCGTGTCCGCGATCAAGGCCCAGATCGCCAAGAAGCAGGTCCGGGCGCCGTTCGCCGGCCGGGTCGGTATCCGCCACGTCAACACGGGCCAGTTCGTCGCCCGCGGCCAGGCCCTGCTGCCGCTGCAGAAACTCGATCCGATCTACGTCAACTTCAACATCCCGCAGCGCTTCCTGCCGGCCCTCTCGCCGGGCCAGGTCGTCGCCGTGGCGGTCGACGCGTACGAGAAGCCCTTCCCGGGCAAGATCACGGCCATCAATTCCGAGGTCGACGCCGCGACCCGCAACGTCTCGGTGCAGGCCACGATCGCCAATCCGAACGAGGCCCTCCGCGCCGGCATGTTCGTGCGCGTCGAGGTCGAATTGCCCGCCGGCGAGCCGCAGGTGGTCGTGCCCGCGACGGCCATCGCGTATGCCTCCTACGGCAATTCCGTGTATGTCGTGGAAAAGATGAAGCATCCCGACGGCAAAGAATACGTGGGCGTGCGCCAGCAGTTCGTGAAACTCGGCGCCACGCGCGGCGATCTCGTTGCCGTCACCGGCGGCCTCAAGGCCGGCGAGGAAGTCGTTTCCGCCGGGGTCTTCAAACTCCGCAATGCCGCGCCGGTGCAGGTGAACAACACCGTGCAGCCCACGAGCAATCCGGCGCCCAAGCCCGCCAATACCTGATCCGCCCGCCCGGCCGAATCGTCCGCCGCCCCGCGGCCGCCGCGGCGGCCGCATCCGGCGGCCCGCCTCGCGCCGCACCCACCGCAGCCCTCTCTCCCGCTTCCCATGGTCTCGAAAAGTTTCACCGACATGTTCGTCCGCAAGCCGGTCATCGCGCTTGTCGTCAACATCGTCATCCTCGTCGTGGGCGTCGTCGCCTACTTCAAACTCAACACGCGCCAGTACCCGCGCAGCGACAGCGCCGTGGTCAACGTCACCACGGTCTATTTCGGCGCCAGCGCCGACACCGTGCGCGGCTACATCACGACCCAGATCGAGCGCGTGATCGCGAGCGCCGACGGCATCGACTACATCGAATCCGAAAGTCGCGCCGGCCTCAGCACGATCAAGGTTTTCCTGCGGCTCAACTACGACACCAACGCCGCGCTCGCCCAGATCAGCGCGAAGATCGACCAGGTCCGCAACGAACTCCCGCCCGAGTCCGAGGCGCCGACGATCAGCGTGGAGACCGCGGACAACCAGTTCGCGTCGATGTACCTGAGTTTCTACTCCGACACCCTCGACCAGAACCAGATCACCGACTACCTGAACCGCATGGTGCAGCCGCGCCTCTCCGCCACGAAGGGCGTGCAGAAGGCGGACGTCCTCGGCGGCCGCGTCTTCGCAATGCGCATCTGGCTCAAGCCCGACGAACTGGCCGCGCGCGGCCTCAGCCCGGCCGAAGTCCGCCAGGCGCTCGCGTCGAACAACGCGCTCGCGGCCGTCGGCGCGACCAAGGGTTCGATGCTCTCCGTTTCCCTCATCGCCAACACCGACCTGAAGAATGTCGCGGAATTCCGCCAGATGGTCGTCGCCGAGAAGAACGGCGTGATCGTGCGGCTCGAGGACGTCGCCGACGTCGTGCTCGGCGCCGAAAGCTACGACGAGGAAGTCCGCTTCGGCGGCCAGACCGCGACGTTCATGGGCGTGTGGGTGCTCCCGTCCGAGAGCACCGTCGAGGTCATCCAGCGCGTGCGCGCCGCGATGCCCGACATCCAGCGCAGCCTGCCCGCCGGCCTCAACGCCAAGATCGCCTACGATGCTTCCAAGTACATCGAGGATGCGCTCAAGGAGATCGTCAAAACCCTCGTCGAGACCCTCCTCATCGTCACCGTCGTCATCTTCCTGTTCATGGGCTCGCTGCGGTCCGTGCTGATCCCGATCGTGGCCATGCCGCTGTCGCTCGTCGGCGCGCTGTTCCTCATGCTGGTGATGGGCTTCACGGTGAACCTCCTGACGCTCCTCGCGATCGTGCTCGCGGTCGGTATCGTCGTCGACGACGCGATCGTCGTCGTCGAGAACATCGAGCGGCATATCCGCGAAGGCAGTACGCCGGTCGACGCCGCCATTCTCGGCGCGCGCGAACTGGTCGGTCCCGTCATTTCGATGACCATCACGCTCGCCGCGGTGTACGCGCCGATCGGCTTCCAGGGCGGATTGACGGGCGCGCTGTTCCGCGAGTTCGCCTTCACGCTCGCCGGCTCCGTCGCGGTGTCGGGTTTCGTGGCGCTGACGCTCTCGCCGATGATGAGCGCGTACCTGCTGAAGGGCGGCGGCGCCACCGAGAGCGGGCTTTCGGGCTGGACGAACCACCAGTTCGACCGCCTGCGGAACCGTTACGAGCAATGGATCGGCGCCAGCCTCGGCTGGGTGCCCGTCACCCTGACGGTCGCGGTGCTGCTCACGCTGCTCCTGCCGGTGTTCGTGATGTTTGCGAACCGCGAATTGGCCCCGAAGGAAGACCAAGGCGTGGTGTTCAGCATCCTGCTGCCGGCGCCGACGGCGACGATCGACCAGAACGTGATCTACGCCCGCGAGGTCCAGAAGGCCTTCGAGGCCGTGCCCGAGTACGAGCAGTCTTTCCAGATCACCGGGGCGAACTTCGGTTTCTCCGGCATCATCCTGAAGCCGTGGTCCGAACGGAAACGCTCGTCCCTGCAGATCGAGCAGTCGCTGATGGGCCCGGCCGCGGCCATCCCGGGCATGAACGTGGTCATCACGACGCCCGAGCCGCTGCCCTCCGGCGGCCAGTTCCCGATCGAGTTCGTGCTCCGTTCGACGGCGGACCACCAGCAGATGCTCGAGTACGCGCAGCAGCTCGTGCTTTACGCCAACACCGAGGCCAACGCGCCCAACGCGGCCCCCACGTTCTACTTCGCCGACAGCGACCTGAAGTTCGACCTGCCGCAGGTCGAGATCGAGATCGACAAGGACAAGGTCGCGTCGATGGGGCTCAACCTCAGCGATGTGGCCCGCGACCTCGGCTCGATGCTGGGCGGCGGCTACGTCAACCGCTTCATCAACGAGGGCCGCAGCTACCGCGTGATCCCGAAGGTGGAGCGCGGCGAGCGCCTCAACGCGGACCAATTGCTCAACTACCACATCCGCGGCCCGCGCGGTCAGCTCATCCCGCTGTCGACGATCGCGACGCTCAAGGAGACGGTGCAGCCCCGCACGCTCAACCGCTTCCAGCAGCTGAATTCCGTCAAGATCACGGGCGTGGGTCCCAGCATCGACGAGGCGCTGAAGAAGCTCGAGGCCAAGGCCGCCGAGATTCTGCCGCCCGGCTACACCATCGACTACGGCGGCCAGTCCCGGCAGCTGCGCAACGAGGGCAACGCCCTCTGGAAGGCCTTCGTCCTCGCCGGCCTGCTCATCTTCCTCGTGCTCGCGGCGCAGTTCAACAGCTTCCGCGATCCGTTCATCATTCTGCTCGGTTCCGTGCCGCTCGCGATCTTCGGGGCGATGCTGCCGATCTTCCTCTGGAAGACCTCGCTCAACATCTATTCCCAGATCGGTCTGATCACGCTCGTCGGCCTCATCGCCAAGAACGGCATCCTGATCGTCGAATTCGCGAACAGTCTCCAGGAACAGGGCGTCGCCAAAGCCGAGGCCATCCGCCGTGCCTCGGCCACCCGCCTGCGGCCCGTGCTCATGACGTCCGCCGCGACGGTGTTCGGCCATCTCATGCTGATCTTCGTGACCGGCCCCGGCGCCGCTTCCCGCAACAGCATCGGCTGGATTCTCGTCGTCGGCATGGCCGTCGGCACGCTCTTCACGCTGTTTGTCGTGCCCGCGTTCTACATGCTGATCGCCCGCGACCATCACCGCGAGGCCGCCCACGGGTCCGTTCCCGGGGCCTCCGCCGTTGCCTCGGCGGTTCCCGCCAAGTAAAACTCCTGCCACGCCCGCTCATCCATGAAACTTGCCCGCCATTATTTTTCGCCGGTCGTTTCCCTTGCCGCGCTTTCGCTGGCCTGCACCGCGCCGGACCTCCGGTCCGCCCCGGCTGCGGCGACGTTGCCGCCGCCGAAACAGCAACCCGTGCCGGACGCGCTCGATCTCAAGACGGCGATCACCTACGCGCTCGAGAACAACTTCGCGATCCGTCAGGCCCGCGAACGCATCCGGCAGCAGGACGGCGTCGTCGTCGAAGTCTCGGCCCGGACGATCCCGAATGTCGGCGCTTCCGCGTCGTACCAGCTCAACGACAAGGAAATCAGCGCCGGCTTCCCGGCCAGCGACCAGGCGTGGCAGATCAGCCTCACGGCGACGCAGACGATCTACGCCGGCGGCGGGGTCCAATCGTCCGTCCGCAGTTCCAAGCTCGCCCGCGAAGCGGCCATGCTCGAACTCCAGGCGGTCATCAATGAATCGCTCCTGCAGGTCCGCACGTCGTTCTACTCGGTCCTGCTCGCGCGCGAGCGGATCACGGTCCAGGAATCCAACCTCGAGCTGCTCCAGCAGCAGCTGAAGACGACGAGCGACCGCTTCGAGGCCGGCACCGTTTCCAGTTTCGAGAAACTGCGGGCCGAGGTCGCCGTGGCCAACGCCAAGGCGCCGCTGATCGCCGCGCGCAACGACTACCGCCTCGCCGTCGAGAGCCTGCGCCAGGCGCTCGGATTCACCACCAACACGCCGGAATCCCTCCGGAAGGTACCGGAGTTTGTCGGCACGCTCGCGTTCACGCCGCAGACCTACGATCTGCAGGCTTCGTTCGAGGCCGCCCGGGCCAACCGGCCCGACCTCGAACGCATCGCCCGGCTCGCGGATGCCCGCGGCGAGGCCGTCGTGTCGGCCCGTTCGGCGTTCTACCCGACCGTGGCGGCCTTCGGCGGTTGGACGCTCCGCAAAGGCGCGACCGACCGTTTCGGCGACTCCAACAACGGCTGGCTCGTCGGCGTGCAATCGCAGTGGGACATCTTCGACGGCAAGGCGACCGCCGGCCGCGTCGCGCAGGCCAAGTCCCAGCTGGAGCAAATCAAGCTCACGCTGACCGAGGCCCAGCTGGCGGTGGAGATCGAGGTGCGCCGGGCGCACTCGCGCTGGCAGGAGGCGACCGAGCTCGCCGAAGCCTCGCAGAAGGTGGTCGAGCAGGCGACGGAAGCGGTGCGGCTCGCGAACGCGCGGTACAGCGCCGGGACGAGCACGCAACTTGACGTGCTCGCCGCGCAGGTCGATCTCACGACGGCCCGCACGAATCAGATCCTCGCCTTCTACAACTACAACGTGGCGATCGCCTCCCTGCGCAAGGCGATCGGCAAGGCGGACGAGTACGTGACCGAGGCGCGCTGAGCGCGCCGCCCGGTCCGCGGAAAATCCGGATTTCGGCGGCACCCGGCCGGCCCAGCCATGTCGTTGCCGCGGTCGATGATACCCTTCCGGCTTCTCCTGGCGCTCGCCGGTGGGGGCGGAGCCGTGGTCCTGCTGGGCCTTGGGCTCGCCTTCACGCCGGCGGTGCAGTCGTGGGCCGTCGGGCGGGAATTGGCCAGGATTCCGGGGTGGTCGATCCGAATCGACGGCGCGACCGTGCGTCCGGGCCGGATCGAGTTGCGCGGGCTCACGGCCCGGCGCGCCGGGGTCGCACTTCGGGCCCCGCACGCCGAACTGAGGTTGCCGGTCCTGCCGATTTGGCGCCGCAGCGAGTGGAAGATCGAGGAACTCAAGGCCGCCGGTTGGACGCTGGAGCTTGCGTCGTCTGAGGCCGCGGGACCGTCGCCTGCTTGGCTTGAGCTCATCCAAACCTCGGCGGCCTTCGGTCCCGTGGCCCGGGTTTTCGGCCGGCTGCCCGAATTGGAGGTCGGTCGGCCGCTGCCGGCCGAACTCGAAATCGGCCGGCTCCACTTGGCGGGCGAGATTCGGTCCGGCGGCGATCAAGGCATGGGCGTGAAGCTCGACGGCCGCGGGCCGCAGGCCGGGCAGGGCGCGCGGTTGGCGGTGGCGCTTCGTTCCGGAACCGGCGCCGCCGCCGAGGGCGCCACGGGCGAGTTGCGGCTCGAGGTCGGCGCCGACCGGGCGTTGACGGCAGTCGTGCTGACTTTGGATTTCCCGCCGACGGCGTCGGCCCCCGAATGGCAGGCCCAGGCCGAACTCCGGCACGCGGGCGCGCGCGAGACGCGCCGCTGGAGCGTGGCGAGCGGCGGGCGCAATCTGCTTTCGGTCGAGGGCGCGCGCGACCCGGCCGCCGCGGGGTGGCGGGGTACCTGGCGGGTGGCGCTGCTCGGCGGCGAGGCCGGCCGGCTCGGCCTGCTGCCGGCGTGGCCGGTGACGTCGCTTTCCGGCGGCGGCGAATGGGAGGCCGCGGCGCCGGCGGCGGAATTCGGGATCCGGGGGCGTTTTGAAGTCGGATCCGACGGCCGCGTCCCGTGGCCCGGCGGGCTCACCGGACTCGGGACCGTGACCGGCACCGGCGACTTTGCCGCCACGCTCGGCGCCGAGCGGCTGACTTGCCACGAGGCGCGCCTGGCCCTGCATGCGGCGGAGGCGTCCGCCGCAACCCTGCGCATTCTCCAGCCTTTCGCCGTCGCGTGGCGGAATCGCGAACTCGCGGTTGTCGATCCGGAGCGCGATCTGCTTGCGTTCACGGCGCATGCGGTGCCGGTGCGCTGGCTCCAGCCGCTGCTCCCGGCCGGATGGGATCTGCGCGCCGGCACGATGCAGGGCGAATTCACCGGCGGCGTGCGTTCCGGCGGCCTCGCGTTGCGGTCGAGTGCGCCGTTCCGGGTGTCGGATTTGGAATTCGGATACAAGGGAGAGCACCGGGGGCCCGGGATCGGACTGCGGGGCTTCGCCACCGCCGATTGGTCCGGGCACGGGTGGCAATGGGGCGTGGCGGACGGCGTCGTGACCCGCGGGGACCGGACGGTCGGCGAACTGGAAGCCAAAGCGGGGCGGCTGGCGGATTCCGCGCAACCGGTGAAGTTCACCGGCAGTTTCGGCGGCAGCCTGCCGGAATGGATGCGATTGCTGGCCGGGCCGGCGGGCGGCGGTTGGTCGGCCGGGACCATCAAGGCGAACTTCGGCGGCCAGCTGACGGACAAACTCGAAGTGCAGTTGCAGGGACGGGTGCAGGACGCGGCTGCGGTGGGTGCACCGAACGGCGAACGCCTGCCGGAGTTGGACGTCGACCTGCGGATCGATGTCGCGGCCGACGGCCGGTGGGCGGGGAGCGGCCCGATCAAAGTCGCCTGCGGCAGCCGCGGAACCGATCTGGCCGTCGCCGGTACCGTCGAACCGGCAGGTGAAGGCCGCCGTCGAATCGACCTGCGCCTCGCCGGGAACGAATGGCATGGCCGCGACGTCGCCGCGTGGGGCGCCGCCCTGGGCGAAACGCTTGCCGGGGCGCCGACGGGCCTCGCGGGTTGGGAAGGCGTGATCGGGTTGCAGGCGGCGCGGTTGGCCGGCGTGCTGCCGGTCGACCTCGAAGCGGCGGCGGTCGTGCTGAAGTTGTCCGAGGCCGGTTTTGCGTTCGAGACCGGCGCCGCGCGGGTGGGCGAGGGGGTGGCGACCCTGGGAGGCCAGTTGCGCCGAAGTGCGCCCGGCAAACCATGGACGGCGGACCTGTCCTTCCGCCTGCGCGAGGTCGACCCGGCGGTTTGGTTCGGCGTCGGCGTCCCGGCCGGCGCCGCCGTGGCCGAAGGTCGGTTCGATGCCGAGGCCGCCCTGACGGGCCGCGCCGCGACGTTGGCGGAGCTGGAGCAAGCGATGACGGGCGAATGGCAGGTGACCAGCCGCGGCGGACTGTTTCGCGGACTGGCAACGGCGGTGGCCGGGCCCACGGAAAGCCCGGGACGGTTGGCGGGCATTTTGGCTTCGGCGGGCAACGTGCTGGGCGGACTCACGGGCCGCCGCGAAGCCAACGACATCGCCGGCCGGCCCGAAGCCGCCGCGGAGCTCGCGCGGCTGCTGGGTGCGATCCGCTACGACCAACTCAGCTTGCGGGTGGCCGCGACGGGCGCGCGGGCGACGGTGTCGGAGTTTTCGCTCATCTCCCCGGATCTGCGGCTGGTTGGTGGCGGACGCATCGTGCCGGCCGCGGCGGGCCCGCTCGCGGCGGCGGAAGTGGATCTCGACCTTGCGCTGCGGGTCCGCGGCCGGCCCGGCGAGCTCCTGAAATACCTCGGCGTGCCCGAGGGCGCGGCCGACGATCTCGGCTACACGGCGAGCGGCCTGCCGGTGCATCTCGGCGGGACGGCCGCGCGGACCGATGCCGCGGACCTGGGCCGCCGGTTGTCTGCCCTTGCGGCGGAGAAAACCGGCGTGGCGGAAAAAGCGTCGGAGTTGCTCAACCGGATCCGCGGCAAATGAACGCCGCGGCCCGCGCCGGATCGGCGTGACAGCGGCGGTTTCGCGGCGCAGGTTGCCCCGGTGATCGCGTCGATTGCGTTCCGGAATTTCAAGGCGCTGCGCAACACCCGGTTGGCGCTGACCCCGTTCAACCTCGTCATCGGGCCCAACGGCAGCGGCAAAACGAGCCTCATCGAGGCCCTGACGATGCTGCGCACGCTGTCGCAGTTGCCGCTGGGCGACGCCGACGCCGCGCGGGTCGCGGGCGGACCGGAGATCGATTTCGGCTTCGACGCGCCGTTCGCCGGCTTGGTCGCGCGGCTGGGTTGCGTGAGCGAAACTGTCTGCAACCTTCTCGTCGTCGAGCCGGCCGGCGACCCCGCGTGGGCGGCGTTGCGCGCGGAGCTGGCGCAGATCCGCAGCTATGTGCTCGACCACGAGGCGCTCGCGGCGCCGGCGGCGCGGCAGGCGACGACGGCCCTGGCGCCGGACGGCGGCAATTTGGCGGCCGTGCTGCACACCATGCGCGAACGCGCCCCGGCCGAGTACGCCGCGCTGACGGCGGAGTTGCTGCGCGTCATGCCCGAGTTCGGCGGAATCGAGCTGGTGCCGGGCGGCGACAGTCGCGTCGGCGTCGCGCTGCGGCTGGCGGAAGGCACCTTGATTCCGGCGGACGAATTGTCGCAGGGGATCCTCTATTTGCTCGGCGTGCTGGCGTTGGCCTTCGACCCCGCGCCGCCGCGCGTGCTGTGCATCGAGGAAGTCGACCGCGGCATCCATCCGCGCCGCTTGCGCGAGATCCGCGATGCGCTGTACCGGCTGAGCCATCCGCAGGCCTTCGGGCTGCAGCGGGCGCCGGTGCAGATCGTGACGACGTCGCACTCGCCGTACTTCATCGACCTGTTCCGCGAGCATCCGGAGGAGGTCGTGATCACGCAGAAGGCGGGCCGCGCCGCGACGTTTGCGCGCCTGACGGACCGGCCGGATTTGCCGGAGCTGCTGCAGGAGGGTTCGCTGGGCGACATGTGGTTCAGCGGCATTCTGGGCGGCGTGCCGGAGGAAGGTCCGGAGCCGGCGGCGGAATGAAGATCGCGTTGCTGAGCGAGTCGCCGGCCGACGAGGCCGCCCTGCGGGACTTGGTCACGGCGGTGCTGCGGACGCCCCCGCGTTTCGTGGCCCCGGGCTTTCGGGCGCGCGGTTGGCCGAATGTCGCGCAGGTGCTGCCGGCGGTGATCCGCCATCTCCATTTCAACACGGACACGGACGTGCTGCTGGTGAACGTCGATTCCGACGACTCCGTCGTGCACACGCCGCCGCACGACGCGCCGAACTATTTCCATCCGCGCTGCCGCATGTGCGAGCTGCGCGGGATTTTCCGGCGCACGATGAAGCGTTTCCCGCCGGCCCACGGCCGCGAGCGCCTGCTGCGCGTCGTGGGCGTGGCCGTGCCGGCGATGGAAGCGTGGTACCTGTGCGGACGGGACGCGGGCGTGTCGGAAACGGCGTGGATCGAAGGCCAGGAACGCGGGCGTTTGCCGTACCTGCGGGCGGAACTGAAGCAGCGCGTGTACGGCACGGATCGGCCGAGTCTGCACCACGAGATCCATTGCGCGCTGCACGAAGTGCGCCGGCACCGGCACGACACCCGCCGCCTCGAGCACGACTTTCCGGGCTTCGCCGCGCTGGCCGCGGATCTGCGGGCCGCGGTGGCGGCGAAGGGCGGGCCGGTGCCGGCGGCCAACCCTGCGCCCTGAGGAATTCCGCGGCTTCCGGCGTTCGGCGGCCGGACGAACGGGCCGACTTTACATCCGCCGGGTCTTGGTCGACGGTTCAACGCATCCGCAGTTTCCCTGCGGGTCCGGCGCAAGCCAACCCGACCAACCCCGTCCGCGTATCCCAGAGCCAACCCCTCCGCGCATGCCCTTTTCCGTCCTTCGCCGGCGCTCGTACCTTCCTCTCTTCCTGGAACTGTTCGCCGAGCTGATCGCGCGGTTGCTTTACCGGGTGAAATCGCGCGGGGCGGAAAACGTGCCGGCGACCGGCGGCGTGCTGCTGATCGCGAACCATATCTCGTACGTCGACGTCGTCGTCCTCCAGCTCGTGTGCCCGCGGCCCATTCGCTACCTCGCCTTCAAGGGCCTGCGCCGGAATCCGTTTTTCAACTGGTGCTTCGACCGGAGCGGCTGCCTCGATGTCTCGCCGCAGGCGCCGCTCGAGGGCATGCGCTCCGCCGTGCGCGCCCTGAAGCGCGGCGAAGTCGTCTGCATTTTTCCCGAGGGCCACATTTCCCGCACCGGGCAATTGCTCGAGATCAAGAAGGGCTTCGAGCTCATCGCGCGGCAGGCCGGCGCGCCCGTCGTGCCGGTGGCGATCGACGGGCTCTGGGGCTCGATTTTCTCCTTTGCGGGCAACAAGTACCTTTGGAAATCGCCGCGTCTGCTGCCGACGCATGTGTTTGTCCAGTTCGGCCAGCCGACGCCGGCGGACCGCGTCGATCCGGCCTGGGCGCGCCGCGAATTGCTCGATCTCGGCGTCCTCGCGTTCGACGAACGCCCCGTGCTCAAGCGCCACCTCGGCCGCGAGTGCATCCGCACCCTCGCCAAGCACCCGCGCCGCCTGATGGTCGTCGACCGCACGGCGGAACGGAAACCGATGACCTGCGGCCAACTTTACGCCGCGGCCGCCGCCCTCTCGAAACGCATCCGCGCGACGGTGCCGGAGCGCCGCGTGGGCATCGTGCTGCCGCCGGGCGCGGGCGCCTTCATCGCCAACCTCGCCGTCCTCGCCGCCGGCAAGGTGCCCGTGAACCTCAACTTCACCGCCGGCCGCCCCGCGCTCGAGGCCTGCATGCGCATGGGCGGCGTGAAGACGATCCTGTCGGCCGACATCCTGAAGACGAAGCTGCCGAATTTCCCGTGGCCGGAGCGCACCTTCGATCTGCGCAAGGAAATCGCCGCCGCCGGCGGGAAAAAGGCGATGGTGCCGTGGCTGCTCGCCGCGCACCTGCTGCCGAACCAATGGTGCGCCGACCTGCTCGGCCTGCCGAAGCGCGGCAACCGCGAGGAGGCCGGCTTGCTCTTCACCAGCGGCAGTTCCGGCGAACCCAAGGGCGTCGTCCTCACGCACCGCAACATCCTCGCGAACTGCGCGCAGATTTCCTCGCTCTCGATTTTGCCGGAAACGTGCACGCTCCTCGGCTGCCTGCCGGTTTTCCACAGCTTCGGTTTCACGGTCACGCTCTGGTACCCGATGATGCGCGGCTGCACCGTCGTCACCGTGCCCAGCCCGCTCGATACGCGGAAGATCATCGACGCGATCCACGAGGAGCAGGCGACGGTGCTGATCGCGGCGCCGACCTTCGTGCGCCCGATCCTCAAGAAGGCGGAGCCGCGCGAACTGCGTTCCCTCGATCTCGTCGTGACCGGCGCGGAGAAATTGCCCGACGACCTGCACCAGGGCTTCCTCGAGAATTTCCACATCGAGATTCTGCAGGGCTACGGCCTGACCGAGACGACGCCCGCCTCGAACATCAACCAGCCGCACCCGCCGATCGTCACGTCGACCAACGAACCGCAATTGGGCAAACGCCACGGCACCGTCGGCCGCCTCATGCCCGGCATGACGGCGCGCATCATCGATCCGGATACCGGGGCGGAGCTGCCGATGGACCGCACGGGCCTCGTGATGCTGCGCGGCGCTAACGTCTTCGGCGGCTACCTCGACGATCCCGAGAAAACGAAGGCCGCCTTCCGCGAGGGCTGGTTCATCACCGGCGATCTCGGGCATTTCGATTCCGAGGGCTTCCTCAAGATCGAGGGCCGGCTTTCCCGTTTTTCCAAGATCGGCGGCGAGATGGTGCCGCACGGCACCGTCGAGCAGAAGATCGTCGAAGTCCTCGCCCTCGAGGCCAACGAGGCGCCGCCCGTCTTCGTGGTCGGCGTGCCCGACGCGGCGAAGGGCGAGGCCCTCGTGTTGCTCACGACGCAGGAAGTCGCGCCCGACGTCCTCCGGACCAAGCTCGCCGACGCCGGCGTGCCCAACCTCTGGGTCCCGAAGATCATCAAGCGCGTCGACCAGATCCCCATGCTCGGCACCGGCAAGACCGACATGAAGCGCTGCCGGGAAATCGCGTTGGAAACGCCGAACAAATAAGACCGGAGTGCGGAAACCGGAGACCGGAATCTACGGAAACCGGAATGCGGGGACCGGACGCCGGAAAGCCGGATTGGAAGTACGGCATTGGCGGAACGGGATTGGAACTACAGCATTCCGCGGAACCAACGTCCGCGGTCTCCAAACTCCAAACCCCGAACTCCGAACTCCGAACTCCAAACTCCAAACCCACGCCTCCCTGCCTGCAGCCGGAACCCAAAACCCAAGACCCAAAACCCGAGAACCGAAGCGACCGCCCGCGGTCGCTTAAGCGCTGCTGGTCCGGGTCGAGACTTCGATCACGTCGTGCGGGGCCGCCTCTTTCTGGCCGGCGGGGGACACGCGGATGTAGCGGGCCTTCGTGCGCAGTTCGGGCAAGTTGGCGGCGCCGAGGTAGCCCATGCCGCTCTGCACGCCGCCGATCAGGTTGGCCAGGACGTCGTCGACGGAGCCGCTCACTTCCTTGAGCGCCTCGATGCCTTCGGCGGCGACCTTGCGGGTGGTGTCGTTCTTGTCGTGGCCGTAGCGCGCGGCGCTGCCCGCCTTCATCGCGGCGTGGCTGCCCATGCCGCGGTACTGTTTGTAGACTTTGCCGTTGATCTCGAGGATCTCGCCCGGCGCCTCGCGGCAACCGGCGAGCAGGCCGCCGAGGATGACGGCGTCCGACAGCGTCAACGCCTTCACGATGTCGCCGCTCTTGGTGATGCCGCCGTCGGCGATGAGTTTCACGCCCGTCTTGCGCGCGGCGGCGCCGGCGACGAAGAGCGCGGTCAGTTGCGGGATACCGACGCCCGCGACGATGCGCGTCGTGCAGATCGAGCCCGGGCCTTGGCCGATCTTGATCGCGTTGGCCCCGCAGTCGGCGAGGAACGCCACGCCCGCGGCGCTGGTGACGTTGCCCGCGACGATCGTGAGATCCTTGAAGGCGCCGCGGACGAGCTTCACGACGTCGCCGACGCCGGCGGTGTGGCCGTGGGCGGTCGAGACGGCGACGCAGTCCACGTGCTCGTCGACGAGATGGCCGACGTGCTCGACGATCTTGTCGCGGTCGAGGGAGCCGTCGGGCTTGCGCACGGGCGAGAGCGCCGCGCCGACGACGAGGCGGAACTCCTCGTCGCGCGCCGGCTTGCGGCGGGATTTCGATTCGGTGGTGATGCGCTCGACGTCGGAGGCGGTGATGAGGCCGTGCAGGCGGTCGTCCTCGTCGACGACGAGCATCTTGTTCAGGCCGACGTGGCGGGTGAAGAACGCGTCCGCGGTCTTGATCGGGTCCTTGGCGGCGGCGCGTTTCGTTTCCGTGATCAGCTGCGCGCGGGGCGTCATCACGTCGGCGACCTTCTTGGTTTTGTAGCGGTCCTTGACGACGTTGCCGGAGATGAGGCCGACGAGTTTGCCGGCGCGGTCGACGACGGGGAACGTGGAAAACGCGAACCGCTTCGTCTCGATGAGGCTGAGGAGATCGCCGACGAGTTGGTCGGGCGCGACCGCGATCGGATCCTGGATCAGGCCGTGGATGTGCCGCTTTGCGCGGGCGACTTCCTTCACCTGGTCCTTGGCCGGCATGTTGTAATGGATGAGGCCGAGGCCGCCGTTCAGCGCCATGGCGATGGCCATGCGGGACTCGGTCACGGTGTCCATGTCCGACGAAATCACCGGAATCTGCAGGCGCAGCGATTCGGAGAGGGCGGTCGACGTGTCCGCGTCCTTCGGCAGAATCGCGGAATACAGCGTCGCGAGCGAAACGTCGTCGAACGTGAGCGCGGTCGGCAAATTGGCGCGGAAGAACGCGTCGGCCGGCAGGTAAAATTCGGCGTCGGCCTGGGCGGCGACGGCGGCGGAATTCGTGGCAACCTTCGTCATGGGTTGCCGGGAACGGAGTAGGCTCCGGGCGGGCAAGCGCAAGGGGGATTTTCGGGGGCGCCGGGGCGGCGGCGGTTTGCGGATTTGATTTCCGGGGCCGGACGTCGTCCCTTGCTGCGGCCGTTGCCGAATCTTCATGCCGTTGCACCTCCAGTTTCGCCGTTACCGTTTGCCGTTCCGCACTCCGGTGCGCACGGCCCATGGGCTCTGGGCGGAACGCGAAGGCCTGCTCGTGCGGCTCACCGATGCGGCCGAAGGCGCCGTCGACGCGGTCGGTTGGGGCGAGGCCGCGCCGATCCCGTGGTTCGGCACCGAGACGGCGGACTTGGCCGAAGCGGCGCTGCGCGATCTCGGCGAATGGGTGGAGCCGGAGCGCTTGGCGGATTTGCCCGCGGGTGTGCCGGGTGTGCGGCAGGCACTGCAGGATGCGCGGGCCGATCTCGCGCGCGCGACGGCGGCCGTTGCTGGAACAGAGAACGCGACCGCGGGCGCGGCGGAGTCCGCGGCGCCGAAACCGTATCTTGGCGTGGCGGCCTTGTTGCCGGCGGGCCGTCCGGTGCTGGCCGCGATTGGTCCGAAGGCAGAGGCCGGATTCCGCGTTTTCAAATGGAAGGTCGGCGTCGGCGACGTCGCGGACGAACTCGCGCTGCTCGACGACGTGTGCGCGGCGCTGCCTTCGGGCGCGAAGCTGCGGCTCGATGCCAATGGCGCCTTGGATCGGCGCCGCGCGGAGCGTTGGCTGGAGCGGTGCGCGGATCGGCCGGTGGAGTTTCTCGAACAGCCGATCGCGCCGGAGACGCGCGGGGCCGACGATGTGCTACTGGGACTGGCGGGCGATTTTCCGACACCGTTGGCGTTGGACGAATCGCTGGTCGGCGGCGGCGACGTCGAGCGTTGGCTCGGGGCAGGGTGGCCGGGAATCTTTGTCGTGAAGCCGTTGCTGCTGGGGGATGCGGATGCGGCGCTGGCGGCGTTGGCCAAGGCGAAAGCCGAGGTCGTGTTTTCCTCCGCGCTCGAGACCGCCGTCGGGGCGAAGGCGGCGTTGCGCCGCGCGCTGGCGTGGTCCGGGGCGCCGCGGGCCCTGGGCTTCGGCGTGTGGCCGCTGTTTGCGGATGCGCGGTGCGACGGGCCGTACGCGGCGCCCTTCATCCGCGCGGAGGACGTGGCGCGGCTCGACCCGGAGGCCGTATGGAACGCGCTGAGCTAGCCCGGCGGCTCGGGGGCCGGGCCGACTCGGCGCGGGCGTCCCGTATCGTGATCGCGGAGACGGAGCCCGCGCGCTTTATGGCGGCGTTCGCGGCGGCCGCGGCCGGGACGGCGGAGGTGTTTGTCACGGATCCGGGCTGGGGGACGACCGAGCGGACGCAGTTCGAGGCCTTGCTCACGGCGAATCCAGCGGAGCGGACCGCGGCCGGCGAGGCCGGTTGGCTCATGCTGCCGAGCGGCGGTACGGGCGGAAAACTGAAGTTTGCGCGGCACGACGGCGCGACGTTGGCGGCGGCGGTGGCCGGGTTTCAGGCGCACTTCGGCGTTGGGCGCGTCGATGCGGTGGGCGTTTTGCCGCTGCACCATGTGAGCGGATTGCTGGCGTGGCTGCGCTGCGCGTTGACAGGCGGGACGTACACGCCGTGGGCGTGGAAACAACTCGAGGCCGGCGAGTTTCCCGCGGTGGCCGACGGCGGCGTGGTTTCCTTGGTGCCCACGCAACTGCAGCGCCTGCTCGCGGCGCCGGCGGCGATCGCATGGTTGCAACGGCGGCAGGCGGTGTTTGTCGGCGGCGGGCCGGCTTGGCCGGACTTGCTCGCGGCGGCGGCGGCGGCCGGAGTTCCCGTGGCTTTGAGTTACGGCATGACGGAAACGGCGGCGATGGTGGCGGCGCTGCGGCCGGCGGAATTTCTCGCGGGGGAACGCAGCAGCGGTCGCGTCCTGCCGCACGCGCGGATCAATGTGAATGCCGCCGGACGAATCGAGGTGGGCGGGGCGCCGTTGTTCCGCGGGTATTGGCCGGAACGAACTATCTTGGAAATATGGGAAACGTCGGATCTCGGCGCGATCGACGCGCGCGGCTGCCTCACCGTGCACGGGCGCGACGACGCGATGATCATCACCGGCGGCAAGAAAGTGCAGCCGGCGGAAGTCGAGGCGGCGTTGCGGGCGAGCGGCGAAGTCGAGGACGTTGCCGTGCTCGGCGTGCCGGATGCGGAGTGGGGCGAGGCGGTGGCGGCGTTTTTCCCGGGTGGCGGACGAACTCCTGACCAGGCGCGGGCGGGCGCGGCGTTGGCGCCGTGGCAACGGCCGAAGCACTGGTTGCCGGTCGCACCCTGGCCGTGCAACGCCCAAGGCAAGATCAGCCGCGAGACGCTGCGCCGGGTGTGGGCCGAGCGGGCGGGCGCGAAAGGCCGGGATTTTTCGTGAGTTCCGCCGGTTTCATGGTCTGGTGAGCCCGTGACGAAAAACGAAATCGCGGATGTCCTGACCCAGATCGCGACGCTGCTCGAATTGAAAGGGGAGAATCCCTTCAAGGTGCGCGCTTACCAGACCGGCGCCCGGGCCCTCGAGGCGATCGAGGAAACGGAATTGGCCCGGCTCGTGGCGTCGGACGAATTGCAAAGCGTCAAAGGCATCGGCGAGGCGCTCGCCCAGAAGATCGCGGAACTGCACCAGACGGGCCGGCTCGGCTTCTTTGACAAACTGCAGGCTTCGGTCGAACCGGGCCTCGTCGAACTCCTCGAGATTCCGGGCCTCGGCCCGAAGAAGATCCGCGCCCTGCATGAGAAACTCGGCATCGCCGACATCGCGGCGCTGACCGCCGCTTGCAACGCAGGCAAGGTGGCGGAACTCGAGGGCTTCGGCGCCAAGACGCAGGAGAAATTGCTCGCCGGCATCCGCAACCGCGAGGCCTACGGCAAACGCCACCTGTGGTGGGACGCGTTGGAAATTGCGGAACCGATCGTCGCCGGCCTGCGCGGGCTTGCGCCCGTGCTTCGCGCGGAGGCGGCGGGCAGTTTGCGCCGCGGTCTCGAGACGGTGGGCGATCTCGATTTCATCGTCGCGGCCCGCGACGTCGCGCCGGTGGTGCGTTGGTTCACGGGCTTGCGCGGCGTCAAGGAAGTGACCGCGCAGGGCGAGACCAAGGCGAGCGTGCGTTTCGAAAGCGGACTGCAGGCCGACCTGCGGATCGTGCCGGAGGAGCAATTCGCGTTCGCGCTGCACCATTTCACCGGTTCGAAGGACCACAACGTGCAAATGCGCCAACGCGCGCTCGCGCGGGGCCTGAGCCTGAGCGAATGGGGCCTCGTTCCGGCGGCAGGGGAGGGCACCGCGAAAGCCAAAGCCGAAGCCGGGCAATCTTTGCCGGCGATCCGGACGGAGGCGGAACTCTTCGCGGCCCTCGGGCTCGCGTTCATTCCGCCGGAATTGCGCGAGGGCCTCGGCGAAATCGAGGCGGCGGAAAAAGGTCCGCTGCCGCGGCTCGTGGAGTTGGGCGATGTGCGCGGCGCGTTCCACAACCACACGACGGCGTCCGACGGCCGCAACACCCTCGCCGAGATGGCCGCCGCCGCCGAGTCGCGCGGCTGGGCCTACCTCGGCATCGCCGACCACTCGAAATCCAGTTTCCAGGCCAACGGCCTGAGCGAGGAGCGGTTGCTCAAACAGGTCGCCGAGATCCGCGCGCTCAATGCCTCGGGCCGCTTCACGACGCACCTCTTCGCCGGCACGGAGTGCGACATCCTCGCCGACGGCAGCCTCGACTTCGACGCGTCCGTCCTCGGGCAACTCGATTACGTCGTGGCCTCCGTGCACAACGCGCTGACGCAGGACGAAGCGACGATGACGCAGCGCGTGATCCGCGCCATCGAGCATCCGCACACCACGATGCTCGGCCACGCGACCGGCCGGCTCTTGTTGCGGCGCGAACCGAGCAAGATCGATTTGGCCAAGGTCATCGATGCCGCGATCGCGAACCGTGTGATCATCGAATTGAACGCGAGCCCGTGGCGCCTTGACCTCGACTGGCGGCATTGGCGCAAGGCGGCCGAGCGCGGTTTGCTTTGCGCCATCAACCCCGACGCCCACGAGACCGACGGCCTCGGCCATGTGCGCACCGGTGTCGCCATTGCGCGCAAGGGCGGGCTGACGGCGGAACAGGTCCTCACGACGTGGCCGCTGGCGAAAGTCCGCTCGTACCTCGACGCGCGCCGCCCCAAGGATTGAACCTGGGCCGGGGCGGCGGCGCCGGTTTCTTTGTTTCAGGAATTTTTGCCCGCCGGCCGGGCTATCGGGCTTGAAATCGCATGCGCGCGCCGGGCACGATGCGCGGCGTCCGGAACTCCGGGCCCCGTTTCGTTACTCTCTTTCCCATCATGATGCTCTCACGGCTTCGTTCCCGGATTTCCCTCGTTGCCCTTGCCTTTGCGGCGGCCGTCGCCGCGCCGGCGGCGGAAGACTACGCCATCGCCGCCTTCGCCGGCACGTCGAACGTCGGCGGCAGCACCGACGGCACGCCCGGCGTGTTTTCCAATCCCTACGGCATCGCGATCGACGCCGCGAAAAACCTCTACATCACCGACACGCTCAACAACACGATCCGCAAGGTCACGTCCGGCCGCGTCGTCTCGACCCTCGCGGGCACCGCGGGCCTCCCGGGCACGGCCGACGGCACGGGGACGGCGGCGCGGTTCAATTTCCCGATCGGCATCGCGGTCGACAGCGGCGGCAATCTCTACGTCGCCGACGCAAAGAATTTCATCATCCGCAAGATCACGGCCGCGGGTGTCGTCACCACCTTCGCCGGGGCGCCGTTCCAGATCGGTTCGACGGACGGCGCCGGCAGCGCGGCGCGGTTCTTCCTGCCGTACGGCGTCGCGGTCGACAGCGCGGGCAACCTCTACGTCGCCGACGGCGGCAACCATACCATCCGCAAGATCACGGCCGCGGGCGTCGTCTCGACGTTGGCCGGATCTCCGCTCCAGCCCGGTTCGGCCAACGGCACCGGCGCCGCGGCGCGTTTCAACACGCCCTGGGGCATCGCCGTCGACGGCGCGGGCAACGTTTACGTCGCCGACAGCGAAAACCACCTGATCCGCAAGATCACCGCCGCCGGCGTCGTCACCACGCTGGCGGGCGCGGCCGGCTCTCCCGGCGCCGACAACGGCACCGGCACCGCCGCCCGTTTCAACCAACCGCGCGGCGTCGCCGTCAACGCCGCGGGCAACGTCTTCGTCGCCGACTACGGCAACAGCACGCTCCGCCTGATCGAGACCAACGGCGCCGTTTCCACTTTGGGCGGCTCGCCCGGCATCGTCGGCGACACCGACAGCGTCGGGTCGTCGGCTCGTTTCTACAACCCGACCGACGTCGCCGCCGACGGCAACACCGCCTACGTGGTCGACTCTTCGAACAACCTCATCCGCCGCGCCCAACCCGCGAGCCAGGCCGACCTGCCGACGATCACGGTGCAGCCGCTCGACCAGACGGTCAGCGTGGGCCAGGCGGTGTCGTTCCGCGTCGCCGCCGTCGGCACCGCGCTCACGTACCGGTGGTTCAAGAACGGCGCCGTCATTTCCGGCGCCACGAGCGCAACCTACACCATCGCGTCCGCCACGGTCGACGACGTCGCCGCCTACGTCGTGCGCATCTCCGGGGCCGGCGGCACCGTGGACTCCGCGTCCGCGCTGCTCGCCGTGCAACCGGTCGGCACCGGCGCGATTTCCATCTCGGCCCGGCCGCTCAGCCAGAACGTCAACGTCGGCCAGGCCGTGTCCTTCACCGTCACCGCCAGCGGGGCCGGCCTCACGTATCAGTGGCTCAAGGACGGCGTTGCCCTCGCCGGCGCCACCGCCCCGACGTATGCCATCGGCTCGGCCCAGACCACCAACGCCGGCACCTACACCGTGCGCCTGACCTCGGGCGCCACCGTCGAGACCGCGACCGCCAAACTTGTGGTCGGCACCGTCACGGGCGCGCCGTTCACGATCACGACCCAGCCGGCCAGCCTCACCGTCAACGCCGGGCAGGCGGCCACGTTTTCCGTGACGGCCACGGGTTCGTCCGGCCTGACGTACCAGTGGCTGAAAAACGACAGCGCGATCGCCGGCGCGACGGCCGCGACGTACTCGGTTGCCGCCGCCACCGCGGCGGATGCGGGCACCTATGCCGTGCGCGTGAGCGGCGGCGGTTTCAACGTCCTCAGCGGTTCCGCCGTGCTCACCGTCAACTCCCCGGTTCCGTCCGGCCCGACGGCCCGCCTGGCCAACCTTTCCGTCCGCACCGCGCTCGCGGAAGGCCAGATCCTCATCGTCGGCACGGTCGTCAGCGGCGGCCCGCGCAACGTCCTCGTGCGCGCCGTCGGGCCGGCGCTCGCCGCCTTCGGCATCACCACCGCGATGGCCGACCCCCGGCTCGATCTGTACAACGGTTCGACCTCCGTCTTCAGCAACGACAACTGGCCGTCCAATTTGGCGGATACGTTCTCCGCCGTCGGCGCCTTCGGGCTGACCGCGGGCAGCCGCGATGCCGCGTTCGTCCAGAGCATCGACGGCGCCCGCTCCATCTGGGCCCAAGGCACCGGCCCGGGCGTCGTGCTCGTCGAGGCCTACGACACCGGCACCGGCAATTCGCCGCGTCTCATCAATGTTTCCGCCCGCAACCGCGTGGGCACGGGCGACGACATCCTGATCGCCGGCTTCAACATCGCCGGCACCGGCACGAAGCGGCTCCTCGTCCGCGCCGTCGGCCCGCAGCTCGGCGCTTTCGGCGTCAGCGGCTTTCTGGCCGACCCGAAACTCGAAATCTACAGCGGTTCGACAAAGGTCACCGAAAACGACAACTGGACCAGCGACCTCGCCGCCACGTTTTCGTCCGTCGGCGCCTTCGGTCTCACCGCCGGCAGCCGCGATGCCGCGCTGCTCACGACGTTGGCGACCGGCAGCTACACGGTACAAGTGAGCGGCGTCGGCGGCGGCACCGGCGAGGCGCTGATCGAGATCTACGAAGTGCCGTGATCCGGAGTCGGACGGCTGAAGGGTGAAAGTTGAGGGCTGAACGATCGGATCGGACCGAAAATTCAAACCGGTCCGCATCCCGTCCGCGATTGCTGCGTCTGGCGGATTGCCGGCTCGGGACGATTTCCGTTCTGGACTGGTTTTTTGCGCGAAACCCACCCACCTTTCGCGCCTTCCACATGCACCCCACGCTCCTCCGTTCCCTCCGCCTTGCCCTGCTCGGTTCCGTGCTCGTTTCGCTCCTGCCGGCCCAGACTCCGGCGCCGAAACTCAATTTCCCCGCCGCCAGCCCGGCTTCCTCGGTCAAACAGCGCGTCGGGTTCACCGACATCGAGGTTTCCTACGCCCGGCCCAGCGCCCGCGGCCGCAAGATCTTCGGCGGCCTCGTCGCCTTCGGCGAAGTTTGGCGCACCGGCGCGAACACCGCCACCAAGGTCACGTTCAGCACCCCGGTGAAGTTCGGCGGCAAGGAAGTCGCCGCCGGCTCCTACGCTCTCTATTCGATCCCCGGCGCCGCCGAATGGACCGTGATCCTCAACAAGGTCACCGGCGAGTGGGGCGCCTACAGTTACAAGGCGGAAAACGACGCCGTCCGCGTCTCCGTCAAACCCACCGCCCTCGCGCAGGCCGTCGAGACGTTCACGATCGACGTGAACGACCTCAAGACCGAGTCGGCCACGCTCAATCTCGTCTGGGAAAAGACCCGCGTCGCCGTGCCGATCGAAGTCGACGTCGTGAAGAACGTCCTCGCCCAGATCGACGCCGCCATGAAGTCCGGCGCCACGCTGCCGGCCGGGGTCTATTTCAACGCCGCGATGTTCTACCACGACCAGGGCCTCGACCTGAAGCAGGCCAAGACCTGGATCGAGGAAGCGACCAAGGGCGACAAGCCGCCGTTCTTCATGCTGCACGGCAAAGCCAAGATCCTCGCCAAGCTCGGGGACAAGGCCGGGGCGGTCGCCGCAGCCAAGGCGTCCATCGACGCCGCCGAAGGTTCGGCCAAGGCCGAGTACATCCGTCTCAACGAAGCGCTCATCGCGAGCCTCAAGTAATGGTTCCGCGCCTCGGGTCGTCGGTCCGCTCCGGCTTCGGGCCGGGGCGGAGGGTTGTCGGTTTCGTGCTCGCGCTGATGGCGTCGTCGGCCCCGCTCGCCGCGGCCGAGACGCCGCCGGCGGAACGCACGCCGCAGCTGCTGCAGGACCTGCGCAGCTTCAACACGGTCGCGACGCTCCTGCACATCGCCGCGCACCCGGACGACGAGAACACCGCGCTCATCACGTATTTCGCGAAGGGCCGCGGCTACCGCACCGCCTATCTCTCGCTGACCCGCGGCGACGGCGGCCAGAATGAGCTTGGGCCCGAGTTCGACGAGAAACTCGGCCTCGCGCGCACCCATGAACTGCTCGTCGCCCGCAAACTCGACGGCGGCCGGCAGTTTTTCACCCGTGCGATCGACTTCGGGTATTCGAAAACCCACGACGAGACCCTCGCGTTTTGGGACCGCAAAGAGGTGCTCGGCGACGTCGTCCGCATCATCCGGAAGTTCCGGCCCGACGTGATCGTCACGCGCTTCCCGATCCCGCCCGGCAGCGGCGGCCACGGCCACCACACCGCTTCCGGCATTCTTGCCGTCGAAGCCTTCAAGCTGGCCGGCGATCCGAAGGCCTATCCCGCGCAACTCGCGCAGGGCCTGACGGTATGGCAGCCGAAACGCGTGCTTTGGAACGGCTTCGGCGGCAACCGCGGCGGCGGCCTCACCGGCCCGACCATCGCTGTCGATATCGGCGGCAACGACCCCGTCAGCGGCACGCCCTTCGGCGTCATCGCCGCCCGCAGCCGCGGCATGCACATTTCCCAGGGGTTCGCGGGTTTCGC
This sequence comes from Opitutaceae bacterium, assembly GCA_027482185.1. Classification (GTDB taxonomy): domain Bacteria; phylum Verrucomicrobiota; class Verrucomicrobiia; order Opitutales; family Opitutaceae; genus ER46. The sequence continues at coordinate 1,120,148 of JAIXWF010000013.1, forward strand.
CGCCCGCGGCAGCAGCGGCCCCAACGAGCAGACCTTCATGCTGCTCGCCGGCGAGCCCGCGTCCAAGGATCTGATGGACGGCATCGACACCGCCTGGACGCGCTATCCGGGCGGCGCCGAGATCGGCCGGCTCGCCGCCGCGGCGATCGCGGCGTTCAAAGCCGAGGCGCCCGCCGCCAGCATCCCCGCGCTGCTCGAGCTCCGCGCCAAACTCGCCGCGCTGCCGACGGATCCCGTCGTCGCGGACAAACGCGAGCAACTCGACCGCATTCTTGTCGCCTGCGCCGGCCTGCAGGTCGAAACCTTGGCCGACCGGCCCGAAGTTGTGCCGGGCGAACCTCTGACCGTGAAGACCCGCGTCGCCGGCTTGGGCGCTCCCGGCGTGGCGTTCCGTGAAGTCCGGATCGTCGGCGCCCGCGGCACTGCGCTCGCCGTTCTGTCGGCTCCGGCCGGCCCGTCGATGCCGGCCTTGGTCCTCGGCGTTCCGGCCGACACGCCGTTGACGCAACCGTATTGGCTGCAGCAGGACGGCAAGAGCGGCATTTCCCGCGTCGACGATCCCTCGTTGATCGGCACGCCGGAAAATGCGGCGACGTTCCGCGCCGAATACCGTTTCGATTTCGCCGGCCAGACCATCACGGTGACGGACGACGTCGTGTGTGTCGTGCCCGCCCCGAAGGGCGAGCGTCGCCGCCGCGTCGACGTGATCCCGCCGGTGTCGCTGCGGTTTGCCGCGGATGTTTCCGTTTTCAATCCCGGCACGAAGAAGAGCGTCGCCGTCGAAGTGACCGCCGCCCGGCCCGACGCCAAGGGGACGTTGCAACTGGAACTGCCTCCGGGCTGGGCCGCGCAGCCGGCGCAGCAGGCCTTCGCCGTGGCCGCCGCGGGCGGGAAGGCGAAGCTCGTTTTCGAAGTGACCGCACCGGCCCGCGCCGAGACCGGCCGCATGACCGCGGTGGCGAACGTCGGCGGAGCGCGTTTCGCCAACCAACGCGTGGTGATCGATTACGCGCACCTGCCGCTGCTGCTCCTGCAACCGCCGGCGCGGGCGCGGCTCGTGGCGGCCGACGTCGCGATCAAGGGCCGCCGGGTCGGCTACCTGCCGGGCGCGGGCGACGACCTGGCCGAGGCGCTGGAGCAGATCGGCTACCAGGTGACGACGTTGGCGGGAACGGATCTGACGGCGGCGAAACTCAAGGACCTCGACGCCGTCGTGATCGGCGTGCGCGCCTTCAATGAGCGCAAGGACCTCGTGCCGAACCTGCCCGCGCTGTTCGCGTGGGTGGAGCAGGGCGGGACCGTGGTGGCGCAGTACAACCGTCCGAGCAATTCGCTGACCGACCAACTCGGGCCGTACGCGCTGTCGATCGCGGGCCCGGCCCCGGCGCTGCGGGTGACGGACGAACGTTCGCCGTTCACGTTTCTCCAACCGGCCCATCCGGCGCTGAATGTGCCGAACAAGCTCGGTCCGGCCGACTTCGACGGCTGGTTCCAGGAGCGCGGCGCGTATTTCCCGAGCAAGTGGGACGAAACGAAGTACGAGACGATTCTGGCGTTCAACGACCCGGGCGAGGATCCGCTGAAGAGCGGCGTCCTGATCGCGCGGCACGGCAAGGGGCACTACGTTTACACCGGGCTCGCGTTCTTCCGCCAGTTGCCGGCGGGCGTGCCGGGTGCGTATCGCCTCTTCGCCAATCTGGTTTCGCTCGGCCGCTGAGCCGCCCGCAAGCCCCGTTGCTTTAACCGGATGCCGTTTACCCCCGACCAAGATCCCGCCCAAGAGCCGCCGAACGTCCCCGGTTTCCGTTCCTGGCGGGCGGTTTATGTTTTCGTGCTCCTCGCGTTCGCCGCGATGGTGGCGGCGCTCGCGGTGTTTTCCCGCTACTACGCATGAACGCCCTCGATTGGATCGTGCTGCTCGGGACGATGCTCGGCATCGCGGCCTACGGCACGTGGGCCACGCGGCGGACGAACAGCCTCAACACCTACCTCAAGGGCAACCACAGCACGGGCTGGTTCACGATCGGCCTTTCCGTCGCGGCCACGCAGGCGAGCACGATCACCTACCTCTCGCTCCCCGGGCAGGCCTACGAGAACGGAATCGCTTTCATCCAGAATTATTTCGGCCTGCCGCTGGCGCTCGTGATCGTCTGCGCGGTCTTTCTGCCGATCTACCGCCGGCTCGGCGTGTATACGGCCTACGAATACCTCGGGAAACGCTTCGACACGAAGACGCGCCTTCTCGGCGCGGGTATCTTTCTCCTGCAGCGCGGCGTCCAGGGCGGCATTACGATCTACGCGCCGTCGATCATCCTCTGCACCGTACTCGGCTGGCGGCTGGACCTGACGATTTTGTTCACCGGCCTGCTCGTGATCGTGTACACGGTGACGGGCGGGAGCGCGGCCGTAAGCCTGACCCAGAAATGGCAGATGGCGGTGATCTTCGGCGGCATGATCACGGCGTTCGTGACGTTGCTCGTCAAGCTGCCGCCCGACGCCGCGCACATCGCCGGCGCGATGGGCAAATTGCAGGCCGTGGATTTCGATCTGAACTTCGACAAACGCTACACCTTCTGGAGCGGGTTGCTCGGAGGATTGTTTTTGTCGCTGTCGTACTTCGGCACCGACCAATCGCAGGTGCAGCGTTACATCGGCGGCGCCGCGCTGCGCGAGGGGCGGCTCGGCCTGATGTTCAACGCCGTCTTCAAGATCCCGATGCAGTTCTTCATCGTGCTGCTCGGCGCGCTGCTCTTCGTCTTCTACCAATTCCAGCCCAACACGCCGGTTTTCTTCAACCGCACGGAGTGGCAGCGCCACGCCGAGGGCCCGCACGGCGCGGTGCTCAAGGAGATCGAGGTGAAGCACGCGCGGCTCCACGGCGAGAAACAGGAGAAGATCCGCGCCTGGGTCGCGGCCCGCGAGACCGGCGATGCCGCCGCGGAAGCAAAGGCGAAGGCCGAATTGGCGGCGGCGCAAAAGGCCTCCGACGCCGTCCGCAAGGAGGCGCGCGACGCGCTGCTCAAGATCGATCCGCGCGCGAAGGTGAAGGACTCGGACTACGTTTTCATCAGCTTCATCCTGTCGCAATTGCCGCACGGCGCGATCGGCCTGCTGATCGCGGTGATGTTCGCGTCGGCGTTGTCGTCGAAGGCCGGCGAGCTCAACGCCCTCGGCACGGCGAGCACGATCGATCTGTGGCGCGTCTTCCGGCCGCAGGCGGCGCCGGACGAAACCCAAAACGTGAAGATCGCTAAATGGTTCACGGCGTTCTGGGGCCTCTTCGCCATCGGCTTCGCGCTCTTCGCGAGCTTCGCGGAGAACCTGATCGAGGCGCTCAACATCATCGCCTCCATTTTCTATCCGATCGTGCTCGGGCTCTTCGTCGTCGCGTTCTTCTGCAAATGGGTCCGCGGCACGGCGGTCTTTCTCGCCGCGCTGGCGGCCCTCGGCGTGATCGCCGCGCTCTACTTCGTCGGCCAGGCCGATCCGTCCCGCAACATCGGCTACCTCTGGTACAACCCCATCGGCTGCGCCGTCTGCGTGGCCGTGAGCATCGTCCTGCAGGCCGTCTTCAACCTGCGTTCCGGCCCGCCGGCCGCCGCCTCCGCTTCCGTATGAGTTCGTCCCCGGTCATCTGTTTCGGCCAGCAGCCCTGCGGGTTTTTCCCGCGCCGTTTCCTCTTCGCCAAGTTCGAGACCGCGCGCCGCCTGCAGGCCGAGCTCGGCGGCGAGATCGTGTTTTTCTACCACGACAGCGACCACGATCCGCGGGAAACGCAGACCACGCTCCGCCACCGCAAGACGGGCGAGCCGGCGCAGCTGAATTTCGCCTTCGTGAACAAGGTCCAGCGCAAGTGGTCGCCGCTCTACGCGAAACGCATCCCGGATGGCTGGCAGGCCAACACCGCGCGCCAGCTCGGCGCCTACGCGGAGCCCGCGCGCGTCGAGGCGTTCAAACAAACGGCGGCGGCCAACGTCGCCGACTTCTGCCTCGAGATGTACCGGCGCATGGGCCTGCTCGAAGGCATCCGCGTCGTGCGCTCCGGCGATCCCGCGGTGCGCACCGCGGCCTGCGCGATCTCCGAGTACTTCGTCGACGTGCCCCACGAGGGCGAGATCGTCCGCGCGCGTTGGCTCGACGGCGTGCCGCAGTTGCACGAAGGCGGCGAGAAGTACGTGAAGCTGCCGCCCTGCGAGATTGCGAAAGCGCAGATCAGCCCGACGCGCGATTCGCGGTTGCGCTGGATGCAATCGGTGGTCCGTTGCACGCACTACATCGCCGGCGCGGGCGAACAGGCGTACTTGAACAAGGCGGATGCCCCGGAGATAACGTTTGTGAACCGCGATGCCATCGACCGCTCGGATGAAGCCTACGTCTGAAACCGCCGGGACCGGCGGGTTGCTCGTGTTCGGCGCGCACCCGGACGACATCGAGTTCGGCTGCGGCGCGATTGTGGCGGCGGAAACGCGGGTCGGCCGGCGGGCGCACTTCGTGGTTTGTTCCCGCGGGGAAAGCGCGTCCAACGGCACGCCGGCGGTGCGCACCCGCGAGGCGCGCCGGGCCGCGGCGCTGCTCGGGGCCACGGTCGAATTTGCCGACCTCGGCGGCGATGCGCATTTCGAGGTCACGTCGGCGCACGCGTTGACGCTGGCGGCGATCATCCGCCGGGTGCGGCCGGAACTCGTGTTGGTGCCGAGCACGGTGGAAAACCAGCACCCCGACCACGCGAAGCTCGGCCGGCTGGTCCGCGATGCCGCGCGGATCGCGCGCTACGGCGGGGTCAAGGAATTGCGCCGTCTCCCGGCCCACGCGATCGGGCAACTCTTCTTCTACGCGGTGACGCCCGAGGCGGAACCGGCGGACCTGGGCCGCGTGCTCGTGGATGTGTCGGAGCCGGCGGTGATGGAAGCATGGACGGCCGCGATGGCGGCGCATGCGTCGCAGATGAAGACGCGCAATTACCTCGAGCTGCAGCTGACGCGGGCCCGCCTGGCCGGGCTGCGTGCCGGGTTGGAGCACGCGCTGCCTTTGTTTCCGGCGGACGCGATCGTCGTCGGGGCCCTGACCCAGCTCGGCCGCGCGGCGCGCCGTTTCTAGGCCGGGACCCAGCCCGATAATCCATTACGCTCCGATGACCCCGCGCCCGCTCCGCATCGGCATCACGTGCTATCCCTCCGTGGGCGGCAGCGGAATTTTGGCCTCGGCCCTGGGCGAGGAATTGGCGGCTCGCGGGCACGAAGTGCACTTCATCAGCTACGAGCGGCCGTTCCGGCTGCCGGCGGACGCGCCGCGGCTGCATTTCCACCCGGTGGCGATCAACGCGTATGAACTTTTCCGTTACCCGGATTACACGCTGCCGCTGTCGGTGAAGATGGCCGAGGTGGCGCGCGACTGCGCCCTCGACGTGCTGCACGTGCACTACGCGGTGCCGCACGCGACGGCGGCGATCCTCGCGCGCTCGATGCTGCCGCCGGCGCGGCAACCGCGGGTGGTGACGACCTTGCACGGCACGGACACGACGTTGCTCGGCCGCGACGCGGGCTACGGCCCGGCGATCCGGCATGCGCTGATGTGTTCGGACGCGGTGACGGCGGTGTCGGGCTGGCTGCGCGACGAAACCCACCGCCTGCTGGCGGTCGATCGGTCGATCGACGTGATCCACAATTTCTTCACGCCGAAGGCGCCGCGGCGCACCCGCGAGGCCGTGCGGCGCGAATTGGGCCTGCAGGACGAGGCGATGATCGTGCATCTCTCGAATCTGCGGCCGGTGAAACGCATCGACCTGCTGCTTGATGCCGTGGCGCGGGTGCGGCCGCGCGAAGGCTTCAAGCTGGTGATCTTGGCCGGCGGGGATTTCTCGCCGTATATCGAGCACGTGCGTCGGTTGGGACTGGGCGACCGCGTCGTCGTCCGGACCAATGTGATCGAGGTCGAGGACTACCTGCAGGCCGCGGACCTCGGGTTGTTCACCTCGGAGTCGGAAAGTTTCTGCCTGAGCGTGCTGGAGGCGATGTTCTTTGCGTGCCCGAGCGTCTCGACGGCGGTCGGCGGCATTCCCGAAGTCGTGGTGAACGGCGAGAGCGGTTTGTTGGTGCCCGCCGGCGATGCCGACGGCTTGGCGCGGAATCTGGAAACGTTGCTGACGGATCCGGTGCGCCGCGCAGCGATGGGCCGCGCGGCGCAGGTGCGGGCGCGGGAGCGGTTTTCCGCGGATGCGATCGTGCCGCTTTACGAAGCGCTGTACCGGCGGGTCGTGGGCTGAGCCGGGATCCGGGCCTGGAACGTCCGAAATGGAGGGTGGAGAGATCGACTCCGGCCAAGGCAGGCGCCGCGGAAGCGAGCAAACTGGGCAACGGAGCGGCTTTGCGCGCCGTGCCCCGCGCGCTGTCGTCGGCTTCCGGTTGGCAAAGATCCGGCGGACCGGGCCGTCGGCGCGGGATTGAGGCTGGAAACAGAACGCGCTGATGAACGCAGGCGGCGGGGTGTGGCGAAGCGTCGGATTTGCTTACAATTTCCCTGGTTTTTGCGCGTCATACAATGACTTGCGTAACCTCATAGAATTATAAAGCACTGTGGGATAACATCGTGGAGTGCTAAGGTAAAAATATGGCATGGTGCGGGCTTAGTGCGGCGCAACCCAACTCCTACGACCTGTGCCGGACACGCGCGCTTCTCCTCGGAGTGGCTCGTGTTCCCAGCGGGAAGCAAGTTGGTCGATCCACCTCCTGCCTCGTCAGTGTTCCCACATGAAACTGTCCGCCTTCCTTCCCGCCTTCGAAATTTTTTCCGCGCGTCCGATCCGGTCGCTCGTTTTGGCCGCCGCGGTCATCGCGGCCGTGCCGCAGATGCAGGCGAGCCTGCTCCGCAACTATGATCTCAACGGCAGCCTGGCCGATTCGCTCGGCGGCAATGCGCTGACGGCCAACGGCGGCACGCTCGGCGCCACGGGGTACACGTTCGGCGCGAACCAGGGCCTGACCCTGACGGGCACCGGCCTCGCCAACCTTGGCGAATACTCGATCGAAATGCGCGTGAAGCTCGATTCGCTGCGCGCGTTCTCCGGTTCGCCGTGGATCAAGCTGATCGACTTCAAGAACCTGACCTCCGACGACGGGCTCTACTCTTTCGACACGGACGGCAATCCCAACGGCACGATCGTCCAGTTCTATCCGATCGGCGGCACCCTGGATTCGTTTACCCCGAACCAGTTCGCCAACGTCGTGATCACCCGCGACGGCACGACCAAGCAAGTCGTCACCTACGTCGAAGGTTTCGGCCAATTCTCGTTCACGGACTTTTCCGATCGCGCGGTTTTCTCGAACAACATCATCCACTTCATGAGGGATGATGCGGCGACGGGTTTCGGCGAAGCCGGCAGCGGTTCCCTCGACTACATCCGCATCTACGGCAATGCGCTCACGGCCAACGAAGTCGCGAATCTCCCGGCCGTTCCGGACGCGGCTTCCACGCTCGGCCTGCTCGGTCTGGCGCTGGCCGCGTTCGTCGGCGTGCGCCGCATGGTCGCTGTTCGCCGCTGAGTTCTCTTCAACTTCGGCCCGGCCCGGACCGCAGCGCGGTTTCGGGCCGGGCTTTTTTGTGCCGGCTTATGTTTCGGCGATCGGGGGCCGAGGGTAGGCGGGCGGATTGTTTTGAGGACAGGACGGACAGGACGTCGAAGACTGGATGAAACAGGAACCGAGCCGCGGGTGTGTCGGAGACGAGGGGCGCCGCAATTCCTTCCTGTTAATCCCGAAAAACTGTCCAGTCCTTCCTGTCCCTGGCTTGGGCGCTGCGGGTCAACGGACCGGCTGCAGCGTCGTCGTGAATTCGGCGGTGACGGCGGGGGCGTCGAGTTCGAGGTAGAAACTCCCGCGCCGGTGCGGGGGCGTGTCGGGCGCGGAGCCGTGCCACAGCGTGAACGGACCGGGAGCGGCGATCGTGACGCGGATCACCCTCTGGCCGTAAGCGACGTCGACGCTGGCGCGGCCGGACGGGAAGGCCGCGCGGCGCACGTCGCGCCAATAGCCGAATTCCGCGGGGCGGCCGGTGGCGAACGCGTTGTCGGCCGTGAAGGAGTCGGGCAGGCGTGCCTTGCCTTGGAGGTGGAGCGCGAGGCCGAGGCGCTGCGGGCCGTTGGTCGTGGCGACGGACGCGGTGTCGGTGAGGACGTCGCCGTCGATCGCAAGACTGCGGAGGGCGCTCGCGCCGTCGCGGTACTTGGCCTGCATGGCGGCGACGCGGGCCGGCGCGGCGGAAAACGCGAGGACCTCGCCGGGCTGCGGGGGAACGGGGCCTTCGCCGTTGATCAACGGCAGGTTGTGGTTGAGGCCGCGCGTATAGTAGCCGCGGTGCAGCGGCGAACCGTAGCCGACGGTGCCGGGATCGTGGGTGACATCGGTGTTTTCGAAGTACGCGACCCAGTTGAGGGCTTCGGCTTGGGAGTGGGAGCGGATGATCTGCCCGTAGTGGAGAAACACCTGCCACGGCCCGGACTTCAGCAGCGCCATGCGCGAGGTTTCGAAATGGCGCGAAGCGACGGCGGGCAACGGTCCGGGCACGGCGGCGGCGGGCGGATCGAGCAGCGTGTCCCAATCGCGGCGCGCCGCGGCCTCGGCGAGGCCGATGGCGGTGGGGAAAACGCGGTAGGCGTCGGCGAAGAGCTCGCGGTTCGGCGCGGTGCCGATGGTGCCGCTGTCGGCGGGATTGGGCAGGCGGCCGTCCGGGAAACGCAGGTACAGCGGCGCGAGCATGAGGTTCTGGGCGATCGCCATTTCGTCCGCGAGTTCGCCGGCGCGGCCGCGCAGGCCGGCGGCGGTGAAGAGACCGAGCACGGCGCGGACAACGAAGCCGTTGTACCCGAGTGATTGCTCGTGCCAGAGGTAGTCGCTGGTGACGCCCTGGGCGAGCTGGGCGCGGAGGCCGAACTTGCCGTCGAGGGCGCGGCGCCACGCGGCTTCGTCGCCGAAGAGCAGCGCGACCTGGGCGACGGCGCAGCGCTGCCACGTCGCGATATTGTGGATACTTTGGAAATTGGCGTCGAGGACCTCGGTCTCGGGCTTGAAGAAGCGGTCGTGCCAGCGCGTGCGTTGCGCGGCGGGGACGCGGTCGCCGAGCAGGCGGACGGCCTCGGTGAGTTTCACGAGATTCGAGGCTTCGGTAAGCGTTTGCCAGAAGAGGCGGGCGCCTTGGTCCGCGCGGGCGGGCTGCCATTCCGTGAAGTGATCGGCGTAGAAATCGATCTGGCCGGCGGCCCAGACGGCGTAGCGCTCCTCGCCGGTGAGGCGGTGCAGCCGCGCGGCGCGGACGATGGTGTCGAAGTGGCGGCCGCGGAAGGTGACGACCCACCAGGCGAAGAGCTTGTCGGTGATCTCGATTTTCGGATCCGAGGGGCTCGAGAAATGGAAAACCTCCTCGCGCGGGATGCGGTCGTTCCAGACGACGCGGGAGCCGTCCTTGGGGCTGACGCCGTCGTGGGACCAGCCGGCGGCCCAGGCGACGCGGTCGCGGTGGCGCGCCATCCAGGCGTCGGTCTCGGTCTTTTCTTTGGCGAGCCAATCGCGCCAAGCCGGATCCTCGGCGGTGCGGCGGCGGGCGCCGTCCCAGTCTTCCTGCGCGGCGCGCCAAGGTCGGCCGGCGGCGTCGTACTGCTTGAGTTCGGAGAATTGCCGCGCGGGATCGGGTTTGGGAAACGCCGCGGCGCGGAGCGGGGCGGACGAAGCGAGGAATGCGGCGGCGAGCAGACCGAGGCCGATGCGAGGGATGCTAGGGAGGCGCATGGGGGGGGCGGCCGTTGATCAAAAGGACAGGACGGACAGGACGGCGGCGACCGGATTAACAGGACGGAAATGCCGTGGCAGCAACGCCCGAACGTCGGCGTCGGACAAATTGGAACGATGGCATTCGAGAAAACACCCGGAGTTCAAACGGCGGGATTCAAACTCCGAACTCCGAACTCCGAACCCCGAACTCCGAACTCCGACTTGGTCGGAGCCCAAAACTCAAAACTCAGAACTCAGAACCCAAGGCCCCAATCGTGAGGACAGGATGGACGGGACGGCGGAGACCGGATGAACAGGACGGTAATGCCCGCGTTTGAATTACGGATTCAAACGCCGAACTCCAAACTCCAAACTCCGAACCCCAGCTTGGCTGGCGCCCAGAACCCAAAACGCAAAACCCAGAACCTGCCGTAAACCTTCGTCCGAGTTTTGCGCGGCGCGCAAAACTCAGACGAGCAGCAGCGCGGGGCTTTCGAGCAGGGACTTGAAGGCGCCGAGGTACTGGGCGGCGACGGCGCCGTCGAAGGCGCGGTGGTCGGCGCTGAGGGTGACCGTGAGGACCTGGCCGACGACGATCTGGCCGTTTTTCACGACGGGCTTGGCGACCGTGGCGCCGACGGCGAGGATGGCGGAATTCGGCGGGTTGATGATGGCGGTGAAGCGCGGGATGCCCATCATGCCGAGGTTGGAAACGCAGAAGGTGCCGCCGGTGTACTCGGCGGGGCTGAGTTTCTTCTCCTTGGCTTTCTTGCCGAGGGCCTTCGCTTCGGAACTGATCTGGAAGACGCTCTTCACGTGCGCGTCGCGGATGACGGGCGTGATCAGGCCGTCCTCGAGGGCGACGGCGAACGCGACGTGCGCGGCGCCGAAGTAGCGGATCTGCGTGCCTTCCCAGGAGCTGTTGACGGCGGGGACGCGGCGGAGCGCTTCTGCGGAGGCCTTCAGGACGAAGTCGTTGACCGAAAGTTTGACGCCTTCTTTTTCGAGGCCCGTGTTGAGCTGCTCGCGGAGGGCGAGGAGCGGGGCGGCATCGATCTCGATGTCGACGTAGATGTACGGGATGGTCGTCGTGGATTCGACCATGCGCTTGGCGATGACGCCGCGCATCGTGGAGACCGGGACGGCGCGTTCTTCCTGGATCGGGCCCTTGGCGAAGTGACCGGAACCGGAGGCGGTGGCTCCGCGGGCGGCCGTTTGGCCGACCGAAGCGCCGCCGTTCTTTTCGGCCGCAAGGATGTCGGCGCGCACAATGCGGCCGCCGGGGCCGGAGCCGGTGACGCGGGCGGGATCGATCTTCTTGTCCGCGGCGAGTTTTTTCGCGAGCGGGGAAATCTTGATGCGGCCGGCGTTGACGACCGGGGCGGGGGCGGGGGCCGGCGCGGGCGCGGCAGCGACGGGCGCAGGTGCGGGCGCCGGAGCCGGTGCGGGAGCAGCCGCGGGCGCGGCCGGGGCGGCGGCGGCGGGCGCGGGCTTGGCGGCCGGAGCGGGCACGGCCTCGCCGGGTTTGCCGACGGCGCAAAGGGCGGCGCCGAGCGCGACCTGGGAACCGGCGGGGGCGTAGATCTTGAGGATCACGCCGTCGAAGAAGCACTCGAGCTCCATCGTGGCCTTGTCGGTCTCGACTTCGGCGAGCATATCGCCGCCTTTGACGGCGTCGCCTTCCTTTTTCAGCCACTTGACCAGCGTGCCCACCGTCATGGTGTCGCTGAGTTTCGGCATTTCGATGATGTTGGCCATGACTGGTGTTCGAGAGGGGCGGTAAGCGGTAAGCTTTAAGCGGAAAGCTCGGAGCGGGAAGGGCGGGAAGTGGGAGAGGGAGGGCGAAGGGATCGGCCTGAAGCTTTCAGCTTACCGCTTAGAGCTTAAAGCCCCCGTTTCAGCGATTCAGCCGACGGCTTCGAGGGCGGCTTTGAGGACGCGCTGCGGGTTGGGCAGCTGTTCGATCTCGACCGGTGGGCTGTAGATCGCGGGCGCGTCGACGGTGGCGAGGCGATGGATCGGGCCGTCGAGTTCGTCGAAGGCTTCGCGCTGGATCATGTACGCAAGCTGGGAGCCGACGCTGGCGAAGGGCTTCTGTTCCTCGACGATGAGGACGCGGTGCGTCTTGGCGACGGAGGCGAGGACGGTGTCGATGTCGAGGGGACGGATGGTGCGGAGATCGACGATCTCGACGGAGATATCGTGTTCCTTCTCGAGGATCGCGGCGGCGGCGAGCGAGTGGTGGACGCAGCGGCCGTAGGTGACGATCGTGAGATCGGAGCCCTCGCGTTTCACGTCGGCCTTGCCGAGCGGAATGACGTACTCCTCGGTCGGGACTTCGCCCTTCTCGCCGTAGAGCATCGTGTTCTCAAGGAAGAAGACGGGATCGTTGTCGCGGATCGCGGACTTGAGCAGGCCCTTGGCGTCGTAGGCGGTGGCGGGAACGACGACCTTCACGCCCGGGTGGTTGGCGAGGACGTTTTCCGGCGTGTGCGAGTGCGTGGCGCCGACGTTGGTGCCGCCGTTGGCGGGGCCGCGGATGACGATCGGGCAATTGATCTGGCCGCCGCTCATGTAGCGGACGTTGGCGGCGTTGTTGAGGATCTGGTCGAAGGCGACGGAGTAAAACGACCAGAACATCAGCTCCATGACGGGGCGGACGCCGAGCATCGAGGCGCCGATGCCCATGCCGATGAAGCCGGCTTCGGAGATCGGGGTGTCGACGATGCGGTCGGGGCCGAACTTGGCCAGCAGGCCTTCGGTGACCTTGTAGGCGCCGTTGAACTGGGCGACTTCCTCGCCCATGACGACGACGTTCTTGTCGCGTTCCAATTCCTCGGCGAGGGCATGGCGGACGGCTTCGCGGTAGGTGATGAGAGGCATGGAAAAGTGATTTTTCGGAGAAAGCGCGAAGCCGCGAAGAGGCGCGAAGGTTCGCGAAGTTGAGATGGGTCTGCTTGGCTCGTCGGGTCCGGCCTTGGCGTCTTGGCGTTTGGGCTGGGCTTAGTCGAAGAAGAGGCGGCCCTGGGATTTGCGTTCGGCGGGATTGTCCGACTCCCAGTAAACGTCCTTCTGGATGTCGTCCGGGGTGGGGAAGGGGCTGGCTTCGGCGAAGTCGGCGGTGTTGTCGGCTTCGGCGCGGGCCTCGGCGTCGATCTGCTCGATCAGCGCCTCGGTGAGCACGCCTTCGGTGAGGAGCTTCTGCTGGAAGACCTGGATCGGGTCCTTCGTTTTCCGGTACTCCTCGATCTCCTGCTTGCTGCGGTAGGTGTTGTCGGGGTCGGCGACGGAGTGGCCGCGGTAGCGGTAGGTGTCGATTTCGACCGTGCTCGGGCGGTTCTTCTCGCGGGCGAGGGTGAGGAACTTGTCCATCGTCGCGCGCACCTCGTAGACGTCGTGGCCGTTGCACTGGCCCCATTCCATGTCGTAACCGGCGGCGCGCTGGGCGAGTTCGCCGGCGGAGGAACGCGCCTGGCTGGTGCCCATGGAGTAGCCGTTGTTCTCGATCACGAAGACGACGGGCAGATTCCAGAGGGAGGCGAGATTGTAGGCCTCGTGGACGGCGCCCTGGTTGACGGCACCGTCGCCCATGAACGCCATCGCGGCGCCCTTGAGGCCCTTGTACTTGATGCCGTAGGCGAGGCCGGTGCCGAGCGGGATCTGGCCGCCGACGATGCCGTGGCCGCCCCAGAAATTGCGGGTGGGGTCGAAGTAGTGCATCGAGCCGCCCTTGCCCTTGGAGCAACCGGTGGCCTTGCCGTAGAGTTCGGCCATGAGGGGCTTGGTGTCCATGCCGACGGCGATGGCGTGTCCGTGATCCCGATACGCCGTGATGACGTGGTCGTTGGGCCCCATCAGGGAGCAGCAACCGACGGCGACGGCCTCCTGGCCGATGTAAAGATGGAGGAAGCCGCCGATCTTCTTGGCTTGGTAGGAACGCAGGCTGCGTTCCTCAAAGCGCCGGATGCGCACCATCTTGCGGTGCAGCTCGATTTTCGCTTCGCGCGAGAGACCGGCGTTGATCGGCGCCTGGGCGAAGTCGGAGACCGACGGGGCGGGCGCGGCTTTTTTGTCGGCGGTGGCAGTCGTTTTCTTGCTCACGGAAGGTCGGGCGGTTGATGGAAATGCGGCAGTGTTCGTCGGGCCGGAGGGAAATCAAGCGTGGATTGGGCCGGATGGATTGCGGAATGCGGATTGCGGAGTGCGGATTGAGCAAACCCCGCGCCGATTCCGCGCGAGGCGGCACGGCAACACTTCGAATCCGAATTGCGGATTCGACCGCGCGCGCCCGGGCAAATCCGCAATCCGCAATTCGCAATCCGCAATTATACCGCCGGTGTGATCTGCTCGATCTCGATGGCGATGGGTTTGCCGGGGGCGCAGTCGGCCTTGAGGGCGACGAAGCGGTCGCGGTAGCGGTCGTAGATCGGCCAGAGGGCGGTCTTGTCGGTTTCCGGGATCGGCAAGGCGTCGATCGCGGCGCGGCTGAAGAAACCGAATTGCCCCTCGGAAATCGTCGGCGGCAGACCGGCGAGCGGTTTGCGGCAGCGAAACAGGAACATCAGCCAATGGGATTGGCCCTCGTAGGCTTTTTCCGCGATGACGGCGAACAAATGGAAATCGGCCGCGGTCGCGCGCAGGCCGGTCTCTTCGAAGGTCTCGCGCACGGCGCATTCGAAGGGCGATTCGCCCGTGGCGGTTTCGAGTTTCCCGCCGATCGGACTCCAGATGCCGAGGTTCGGCGGCTTGGCGCGGAGCAGGAGAAGGTGTTCGCCGGCGGCGTTTTCGAGGAAGACCAAGACGGCGATCTTGTAGGGAATGGCGGGAGACGCGGACACGGCGCGAACGCTCCGCGGATCGTCGGCGGAGCTCCAGCGAATTCCGTGTTCGCGCGCGGGTGAACCGTTTCATCGTAGGGGCGCGGCTCGTCCGCGCCCGTTCGACTCGTCCGCGCCCGCTTGGCTGCGACGGTTGAACCGTGATGAGGCCGGTCGAGGCCGCACGAGGCGCGCCCCTACGCGCGACGGATCGACCGCGATGGCGGCCGAGGCGCGGCCCGCGCTGCGTTTGCCGCAAGAATCTACGTGACGGCATCGCGCGCCTGCACAACTTTTTGCCGGTTTGAGCGTCGCCTCTCCCCGCATGCCCCGATTCCGCGCCTTCATTGCTTTGCTGGGCTTCTGCGTGCTCGCCTTTGCGGCGGCGGCGCAGGAAGTCGAAGTGAGCAATGTGCGCTTCACGACCCTGCGCGCCCCGGGCGGAGCGCCGGGCAATTGGTTCGAGGCCGCGGTGCAGCTCAACGTCCGGCCGCCGTCATCCGCGCCCGGCCAGATGGTGGGGCGGGTCAAAGTTTCGATTTTGATCGGTTTCGAGGCGCCCGGCGCCGTCGGCGCCGAACGACGGCTGGAGCACTATCGGGCCGAAGCCGAGTGCGTGGCCTTGGAATCGGGCCGGGCCGACGTGCGGTTTTACCTGCCGCCGGAATTGGTGAAACGGGATCAGATCCACGGCGATCCAAAGTACTGGGGCGTCGAGTTGACGGTGGCGGGGAGGGCGGTGCCCGCGGCCCGCGCGGCCTATGCGTCGGCCTTGGCCACGGCCGAGCAAAGGAAGAACTTTCAGACCCGCGCCGGACCCGCGGCGGCGGCCAACGACGGCATCCTTCAGGCCCAATATCTCACGCCTTTCGCCAATGAGTATCCTCGCGCCACACCGTCGTTTGTGCGTCGCGAAGGCCGATGAGAACCTTCGGCATGAACGGTAACCATATTCCTCTTGCCGCGTCTCGCCGCATCTGAAATCGCCTTGGCCTACCCTGATTTATGCGATCTCCCCGCGTCCTAGCCGTTGACATTGGTGCCGGCCATGTCGCGTGCGGTGTCTTCGGGGTGGGGGCCTCCGGCCGCCTGATCCTGCAGCAATTCGCGCTGGAGCCGCACAGTTCCGATCCGTCGCACGAAGCGCGTTGGGCGGTCGAAATCGCGCAGTCCCTCGGCGCCATTGCTTCCCGCCACCGCCTTTCGGGAGCCTGCGCACTCGCGGTGCCCGGACACCTCGCGTTGACGAAGTTCGTCAAGACGCCGTCGGTGGCCAAGGAGAAGCGCAGCAAGATCGTGGCCTTCGAGGCTGCGGAAAACATTCCGTATCCGCTCGAGGAAGTTGTCTGGGACCACGCCGTCGTGGCCGACGACGGTTTCGATCTCGAAGTGATGCTGACGGCGGTGAAGTTCGACGCGATGCAGGCGCTCTGCACGGCGGCCGATACGGCCGGATTCCCGGTCGAGCGCGCCATGCCCACGGGCCTCGCGCTGACGAACGCGTTCCGCTACAATTATCCGTCCGTCCGGGAAAGCGTCATCGTCGTCAACGTCGGCGCCCGCACCACCAATCTCCTGTTTCTCGAGGGCGAGCGTTTCTATTGCCGCACGCTGCCGATCGCCGGCAACACGGTCACCCAGGCGATCGCGGAGGAACTGCGCATCGATTTCCCGTCGGCCGAAACACTCAAGATCCAGATTCTCTCCGGCCAATCCGATCTGCCGGCCAACTCCCCGTCGCGCGCCGCCGTCGCGCGCGCGGCTGCGGCCTTCGGGTCCAAACTGCAATTGGAGATCACGCGTTCCGCCGTGAACCACCGCCGCCAGACCGGCGGCGAAGCGCCGGTGGCCGTCTATCTTACCGGCGGCGGTTCCCTGATCGCCGAATTGCCGGCCCTGCTCGCCGAGAAACTGAAGCTCCGCGTCGAGCGCTACGAATCCCTCCGCAACGTCGATCTCGCCTCCGACGCCCGCATCGCCGGGGCCGAAGGCGCAGCCGCCGTGCTCGCCGACCTCGTCGGCGTCGCCACGCGGTTGGTGAACAAGAACGAGACCGACGCCAGCCTCCTGCCGCCCGCGCTCACCGCGGCGCTGGCGATGCGCAAACGCCAGCCGGTCTTCATCGCCGCGGTGGCGCTGCTGGCCGTCGCTTTGGCGCCGCCGATCGCCTATTTCCATTCCCGCACGGTCGCGACCAACGAGAAAATCGCCCGCGTCGACGACCAGCTGATGCCGCTGCGTTCGGTGCAGAATCGCAACGAGCAGAACCTCGCGCAGATCGAGGAAGCGAAAAAGCAGATCAAGGCCCTGCGCGGCGCGTACGAGACCAAGGCCAACTGGGTCAATTTCTTCGCCGATCTCCAGGAACGTCTCGTGAAGATCGAGGATGTCTGGCTGGACAAGTTGCAGGTCACCCGGCCGCCGGCGCCGGACCCGGTCGAGTTGGCCAACGCCGCCGCCAATGCGGCCGCCGCAGCGCAGTCCGCCGCCAACGCCGCCCCGGCCGATCCCAATGCGCCCGCCGCCGCAGCCGGCGAAATCCCGGCCGGTCCCGTGCAGCCGCCCGTGCGCATGGTGCTCAGCGGCCGGCTCCTCGATGTCTCGAACCCGCAGTCGAAGGTCAGCCCGCAGTCGCTCCAGCGCGTCAAGGATCTGCTCGCGAGCTTCGCGGGTTCGCAGTTCATCGCCGCGGTGGAAAACGAGCGTTTCGACACCGGCCAAAACGGCCTGCTGAAGTTCGATTTCACGCTCGTGATCAACCCGAAGAAAAGCCTCTGAGCGCATGAGTCTTCGCCGCCGCAATCCCGTCTTTGTTGGAGCGCTCACCCTCTTCGGCGTGATCGTGCTCGCCGAGGCCGGACTGATCTACGAGCGCTGGTCCGCCTCCCGCGCCGCCGAGGCCAAGCTCGCGCAGCGCCAGGCCGACCTCGCCGGCATGGGCAGCCTCATGCCCGCGCCGACCCGCGAGATCGCCGCGGAGATCGAGGCCGATCTCGCCCGCGCCCAGCGCGCCCTCGCCGCCATGCAGGCCGAGCTGAAGGGCCGCGGCCCCGCGGCGGAAAAACTCCGCAGCGCCAAGGTGCCCGCGGCCCGCACGGATTCGTTCTTCGACCTCGCCGCCTACACCGAGCGCATGCGCGATCTCGCGCGGAAGCACGAGGTCCGCATCCGCCCCGAGGCCGCGCGCTTCGGCTTCGCCGCCTATGCCAACGAGGCCCCCGAGCCCGAGCGCATCGAACCCGTTTTCCGCCAGCGCCAAGTCGTCCAGTTTCTCGTCGAGGCCCTCATCGAGGCCAAGCCGTTCGCCATCTCCGGCGTGAAACGCGAGCCGACGTTGACCAAGCCCGAGAAAGAGGCCCGTGACGCCGCGTTGATCGCCGTCGCCGAGGCGATCGCCCAGGGCCAACCGCCGCCCGATCCGTCCGCCGCCGGCGCGCCGGCGCTCGAGCTGCCCGAAGGCCCCGATTACTTCATCGTCGATTCCCGGGTGTCCGCCCGCGTTCCCGGGTTCATCGACACGTCCGGGTTCCGCTTGGTCTTCACCGGCCAAACCGCCGCGCTCCGCACCTTCCTGAACCGCCTCGCCGCGTTCGAACTCCCGATCCTCGTCCGCGAGGTCGAGGTCGAGCCTGCGACCGCCGAAGATACCGCCGAGTCGGTCGAGGAAACTCCGGCCGAGTCCGCCGCTCCCGCCGCGTCCGTCGTCCTCTCGGCCGAGCCGGCGCCGAAACCTGCCGCCAAGGCTGCTCCGGCGCGAAACGCCGCGGCCCGCGGCCCGGTGATCACGCCGATCGTGGCCAAGCCGATGTCCAAGTTCACGGTCACCGTCGAATACGTCGACCTCGTGCCGCCCCCTGCGCCGCCCGCCGAAGGCGCCGCCCCGAATTCCTGACCATGGCCGTCAACTCCAGCGACAAAGCTCTCCTCGGTGCCGCGGCTCTGCTCGCCCTCGGCTCGATCGCGGCCTTCAGCTGGCAGGGTTGGCAGGTGGCGACGGCCCCCGACAATCCGGTGCCGCGGGTCGAACTGGCGACCACGCCCTACGAGCCCGCCGCCGCCGAAGCCCCGGCCATCAAGGTCGAAAACTGGACCGCTCCCGGCGCCCAGAACCGCGGCCGCGAATGGATCTACGACGCGTTCACGCCGCCGGAGATCTTTTACAGCGCGCGCACGCGGCAGTTCACCGTCAAACCGCCGTCGAGCCTGCTCGACGAGGAGGCCATCGAGGGCTTCGGCCTCGAACTCGTTTCCGTCCGGCCCGAACCGTACCGGCTGCAGCTCTTCGGTTTCGGCGGCGAAGCCGGCAATTGGCGCGGCATGTTCCAGAACGCCGTCACCGGCGAGGTCTTCCTCGCTTCGTCCGGCTTTCCGGTCCCGAAACTCGGCCTCTCGATCAAGAGCCTCGACGTCGCGCCCCAGGTCGTCGGTCTGGCCGACAGCATGGCGACGCGCCAGCTCGTCGCCACCGCCGTGGTTTACGACGAAAAATCCCGCCGCGAAGTCATTCTCACGCACCGCGAACGGCACTACACCGGCACCGTGTTCGCCTTCGTCGCGGCCCCGGGCGAAACGGCGACCCGCGAGGTCCGGCAGGGCGACCAGTTCAAGATCGGCGACGCCGTCTACCGCATCGAAAAAATCCAGACCGCCCCCGCCTCGATCGAGGTCGTGAAGGAATCGCCGAATCTGAGCCAGCCCGACCGCCGCGTCCTCGTGCCGCGCGAGATCGAAACCGCCGAGACCGCCGACGCCCCGCCGGCCGGCACGAATCCCTGATCGCCTTTTCCGTTTTCCGAATCCCTTTCGCTCCACCGCTTCCGCAATGAAAACTCGCCCCCTCCCCACGTCGCTTGCCGTTGCACTCGCCGTCGCCCTCGTCGCGGCCGTCGTGCCCGCCCGGCAGGCGCTCGCGCAGAATCAGACGGATGCGAAAATCCGCCTGATGTCGGAGGTGCTCCGGGCCCGCGACGCCCGCGATTTCGCGGCCGCCCGCAAGACGCTCACGCAGCTCGAGACGCTCGCCCCCAACGACCCCGCCGTCCAACGCCTCCGCGCCGAGGTCGAGGCCGCCGTCGCCGCGCGCGAACAGGCCGCCGCCCAGCCCGCGCCCGCCGCCGCGCCGGCCCCGGTGATGGTCGACGTCAAGATTCCCGATCCCGCGCCGGCCCCCGCCGCGCCCGCCGCCGCCGAACAGGAAGCCGAGGCCATGGCCCGCGCCGAAGCCCAGCGCATCAGCGAACTCGTCGCCGCCGGCCAGCGCCAACTCGCCACCGCGCGCACCCAGCTCCGCGAGGGCCGGGCCGAGGACGCCATCGTCGTCCTCGACGCCGCTCTGGCCGGACTGCCCGTCAATCCTTCCACGCAGCGCCTCGTCGCCGATCTCCAGCGCGAGAAGGCCTCCGCGCTGCTCGATCGCGCGCAGACTCTGCTCCGCCGCGGCGACCCCGCCGGCGCCAAGGCCGCCTTGGCCGCCCACGACCAGCTTTCCCCGGGCAATCCCCGCACGGCCGGTCTGCAGCGCCAGATTGCGCAGGCCGAATCCCAGGCCGCCGCGCCCGCCAAACCCGGCTCCCGCGCCGTCGCCGTCGATCCGCAGTTTGCCGCCGACCGCGCCGCCACCGCCGAGATGATCGCCAAGGGCCGCGCCCAGTACGTCGCCGGCGACCTCGACGGCGCCCAGGAAACGTTCCGCTCCATCGAGGCGCGCGAGCCCGACAACACCGTTGCCAAGGGCTTCCTCCTCCGCATCGCCGACGAGAAGACCGAAACCGGCGCCCTCAACCGCGAAAAGACCCGCGCCCAGATGCTCGAGGAAGTGGCCAAGAGCTGGCAGCGCCCCGGTATCTTCCAGGAACGCGTCCGCGAGGTCGACCAAGCCGCCGCCGTCGCGCCGCTCGCCAAAAAACTCAGCGAGATCGTTTTGCCCGCCGTCAGCTGGACCCGCGCGCCGATCGGCGAAGTCGTCGCGGCGTTGAGCGCCATCTCCGAGGAATTCGACAAGACCGGCACCGGCGGCAAGGGCGTCAACGTCGTCCTCCTTGATCCGACCAACCGCAATCCCACGGTCACGCTCACGTTGCGCAACGCTTCGTTGAAACGCGTGCTCGATTTCGTCTCCGAGTCGATCGGCTACCAATATGAAGTGCAGGCCGACGCCGTTGTCGTTCGCCCCGGCGGCGAGACCACGACCCTCGACACCGTCTTCTTCCCCGTCACCCGCGCGACCGTCCTCCGCATGACCGGCATCGCCACCGGCACCGGCACGACCGGCGGCGCCGCCCGCGATCCCTACGCTCCGTCCGGCGGCGGCGAGGCCCCGGCTTCCGGCGGCGAGGCCGCCTCGATGAAGGCGTTCCTCACCCAAGCCGGTGTGAGCTTCAGCGTCGAAGGCAGCTCGCTCGCCTACGATGGTTCCGCGATCATCGTCACGCAGACTCCGCGCAACCTGGAGCGCATCCGCAACATCCTCGGCCGCTACAACGATGTCCGTCAGGTCGAGATCGAGTCCAAGTTCCTCGAAGTCCAGGAAGGCGCGCTCGAGGAGCTCGGCGTCACCTGGGCCACCACGCGCCGCGGCATCCCGCAGATCAATCCCACGACCGGCGCCCCGATCCTCGACGCCAACGGTCGCCAGACTTTTGTCCCGCAGGAAGTCTACAGCAACGACCGCGTCACGCGTCCGCTCAACGACGCCTTCGCCTCGGTCAACAACCTGCGCAACATCGCCATCACCGGCGGCACCACCACGATCGCCACGCAGAACACGACCACCACGACGTCGTCCTCCGGCCTCACGCTGCCGGTTTCCCCGCCGTCGATCCCCGGCGGCGTTTCGCTCGCCAGCGGCGCGAATCCGCTCGCCCGCATCACCGGCGTGGTCGGCGAGTTCGACGTCACCGCCATCGTCCGCGCGCTCTCGCAGAAGCAGGGCACCGAGCTCCTCAGCTCCCCGAAGGTCACCGTCCTTTCCGGCAATCCCGCCAACATCACCGTCGCCCAGGAACTGCGCTACCCGCAGAGCTACGGTGAAATCCAGAGCCAAGTCGGCGACACCTCCATCAGCATCACCTCCGGCACGCCGCAGGAATTCACGATGCGCAACGTCGGCGTCGAACTGAAGGTCACGCCCACGGTCGAAGAGGACGATTATTCCATCAGCCTCGACCTCAACCCTAAGGTCACCGAGTTCGAAGGCTTCGTCGAATACGGCGGTCCCAGCGTCGCCATCTCCGGCTCGACCACGGCCACCGTGCCGCCCGGTTTCTACCAGCCGATCTTCTCCGTCCGCGACATCTCCACCAAAGTCACGATTTGGGACGGCGCGACCCTCGTCATGGGCGGCCTGACCCGCGAGGAAGTCAAAAAGGTGAACGACAAAGTGCCCTTCTTCGGCGACATCCCGCTCGTCGGCCGGCTCTTCCGGTCCAAGGGCGAAAGCGCCCAGAAACGCAATTTGCTCATCTTCGTCACCGCCAATCTCGTCAGCCCCGGCGGCTCCCCGAAGAAACAGTCGCTCAAGTCGACGCCCGCGAATTCCCTCTTCCAGAATCCCACGATCGTGACGCCCGCGAGCGCCGAAGGCCGCACGCGCAGCGGGGCCAAGTAACCGCCCAACGATGCCCGTCATGAACCCATTCATCCGACGCCTCACGGCCGCCGCGGCCTGGCTTGCCGCCCTCGCGGCAGTGCCCGCGGTGCTCGCCGCGCCGCCGCTTTCCGTCTCGATCACGGCTCCGGCTTCCGGAGCCAATCTCGGCGCGCTTTCAACCCCGGCCAACACCGTCACGATCTCCGCCACCGCCACGCCCAGTGGCGGCGGTCAGTCCATCACCCAGGTCGATTTCCGCGTCAACGGGACCTCCGTCGGCATTTCCACGGTGGCGCCGTTTTCCGTTGTTTGGACGCCGCCCGCTCCCGGCACTTACAATCTCACAGCGATCGCGACCGACAGCAGTGCCGCGAGCAACAACACGCTGACCTCGGGCACGGTGACCGTCACCGTGACCGCCACCCGCACGGTGAGCATTGCGACGCCGGCGACCAACACGACGTTCACGCAGAACTCGCAGGCGGTCCTGCGGGCCTCTGCCGCGATGTCCGATGGCGTGGTCGGCAGCGTCGAGTTTTTCCTTGGCGGTGTTTCGCTCGGGGCTGCGGTGACAAGCGCTCCTTACACACAGGTAGCGACAATCACGGCGGCGCCTGGAAGCTACAATCTCACGGCCCGGGCGACCGCGACCGACGGAGTCACGACGTGGGATTCCACCGCGACCTATCCCGTCACGGTCGTGGCCCAGACCGGCACCGCGCCGACGGTCGCTTTTGTTTCTCCGGCGGTAACGGATGTCCTGTCGGTGGGTAATGCCGTGACCGTCACGGCCACCGCCTCCGATACGGACGGTTTCATTCCCAACACGGCGCCAGGTGGGGTCTCGTTCTTTGCCGACGGTGAATTGATCGGAACCGACCTTACGGCGCCCTATTCGATTTCCTGGACGCCGACTTTGGCCAAGTCCGTGACGCTGATCGCGATTGCCACCGACGACAAAGGCAATTCGCGCAGCGCCACCCGCACGGTTACCGTGCTCGCCGTTGCTCCCACTGTTGCGATTTCTGCCCCGGCCAACAACTCGTCCGCGACCGTCGGTACAGCCGTTGCCTTGACGGCAAATGCGACCGCGGGCGTCGGGACCACGATCACCAGCGTGCAGTTTTTCGCCGACGGCGTGGCCGTCGCCGCCGCCGATACCGTCGCTCCTTTCACCGCGACATGGACCCCGGCGGCCGCCGGTACCGTCGCCCTGACCGCCCGCGTCACGGATTCCAATGGAACCGTGGTCACTTCTTCGCCGGTGGCCGTAAACGTATCCGCCGCCGCCGGCACGCTCGCGGTGTCGCTCACCGCGCCCGTAAACGGCGCCAGCGTCGCGCTCGGGACCAACACCACTTTCACCGCGACCGCTACGGCTGCGGGTTCCAATACCGTGGTGCGGGTCGACTTTCTGGTCGGCGGCACCGTCGTCGGCACTGCTCTGACGGCACCGTTCAGCTTTACATGGACGCCTTCGTCCGCCGGTGTCTTTGCCGTCACCGCCCGGGTCACTGATTCCGCGGGAGGTACCGCGAATTCGCCGATTTCCAATGTCAGTGTGACCGCTCCCAGTGTGGCTCTGACTGCTCCGACGACCGGCACTTCGGTTGCGGTAGGCGCCGCCACCACGCTCACCGCCACCGCCACGCCGGTCGCGCCGGCGACCGTCACCAAGGTCGACTTCTTCGCCGGCTCGACCCTCGTCGGCACCTCCCTGACGGCTCCGTTCAGCACCACGTGGACCCCGGCCTCCGCCGGCTCGTTCTCGCTGACCGCCCGGGTCACCGATTCCAACGGCGCCGTCGCCACCTCGTCGGCCGTCGCGGTCACGGTTTCCTCGTCCGCCCCGACCATTTCCATTACCTCCCCCGGTGCGGGTTCGAGCCTCACGCAGGGCACAGCCACCCCGATTTCGGTCACGGCCACCCCCGGTACGGGCAACACGATCACGCGCGTCGATTTCTTCGCCAACGGCACCACCAGCCTCGGCACCGTGCTTACGGCTCCCTACGTCCTGAATTGGACGCCTACGACCGCCGGCGTGATTTCCCTCACCGCTCGCGTCACCGATTCGTCGGGCGCGACCGACACCTCTGCCGCCGTCCCCGTCACGGTCGCCGCCGCGTCCGCATCCGCCGTCACACTCGCGATGTCCCCGTCCTCCACCGCGGTGCCGGTCAATTCCGCCCGTTCGCTCACCGCCACGGCGACCGCCGCTTCCGGCATCGCGTATGTGGAATTCTACTACGGCGCCACGCTCATCGGCACCGACAACACCGCCCCCTACAGCGTGGTGTTCACCGCGCCCAATGAGCCCGGCGCGCGCACGCTGCGCGCCCGAGCGATCGACAACGCCGGGTCGGCGGTGACGTCCGCCGATCTCAATATCACCATCGTCGGCGCCGTCGGCAGTTCCCCCTTGGTCAACATCGTCGCGCCCAACAGCGGCGCCTTTGTCGCCGCGGGCGTGACCACTTCGATCTCGGGCTCGGTTTCCGACCCCGACGGCTCCATCGCTGCGGTCCAGGTCTTCGTCAACGGCGCCGTCACGGGGCTCGGCAATGGCGGTTCCGCCACCGTTTCCGGTTCCGCCTGGTCCATCGCGTGGACGCCCGCCGCCAGCGGCACCGCTTCGATCACCGTGCTCGCCACCGACAACAGCGGCAACGTCGTCGCCTCTCCCGCCGTCGGCGTGACCGTCACCGACAACACGTCGCCCACCGTCAATCTCAGCATTTCGCCGCGCGTCGCCGGCGTCTCGAGCTCCACGCTGCCCAGCGGCGCCATCCGCAATTTCGTCGCCGATGTCACGCCGTCTTCCGGCCGTGCGATTCTCCGCGTCGAGTTCTTCGTCGACGGCACGAAAGTGGGGGAGGACACCACCGTCCCCTACACCTACCGCTACGTCGCGCCCGCCCTCCTCGCCGGCGAGAATTCCCGCACCTACGTCGTCTCCGCCCGCGCTACCGACAACGCCGGCTCCGCCCGCGATGTACCGTTTCCGTTGCTCGTCGTGTCGCCCATCGGCACCGGCCCGGCCGTCAGCCTCCTGACGCCCACCAACAACGCCACCGTCTTCCCCAATACCGCCGTCAGCCTCGCCGCCACCGCCACGTCCGCCGGCGGCTCGATCGCCTCGGTGCAGTTCTTCGTCAACGGCAATCCCGCCCCCGTCAACGGCGGCAACGCCCTCGCGGCCGCGCCCTACACGAGCACGTTCACGCCCACGGCGCCCGGTTCCTACACCATCGACGCCGTCGCGACCGACGACCGCGGCAACACGACGGTCTCGAACTCGGCCACCATCACCGCCGCGTTCGCCACGCCCACCATCGCGATCACTTCGCCGAATCCCAACGCCACCGCCCGGGCCACCCCCAACGTGCCGCTCACGATCACCGCCACCGCGACGGTCCAGACCGGCGCCGGCGCCTCCGTGCTCCTGGTGGAATTCCTCCTCTCCGACGACCAGGGGGCCAACGAAGTCCAGATCGGCGCCCGCACCACCGCGACCAACGCCGCCCTCGGCACGTATTCGTTCGCCTGGACCCCGACCGCCGCCCAGCTCGGCAGCCGCCGCCTCCGCGCCCGCGTCACCGATACCAATTCGCAGACCGCGACCTCCGCGCCGGTCACCGTCAATGTCGCCAACGCCGTCGGCACTCCGCCCACGGTCACGATCACGACGACGCCCATCCCCGGCGCCGGCCTCCAGAGTCTCTCCCAGGTCAATTTCATCGCCAACGCGTTCGCCAACGGCACCGGCAGCACGCTCTCCGGCGTCGAATTCTTCCTCAACGACGTCAGCATCGGCACCGCCAACCGCGAACAGACCACCAACCTGTACCGGCTCGCCTACGACTTCAGCCGTTTCGATTTCTCCACCCTGACCGCCGACGCCAACGGCCGCTTCGTGGTGCCGCTCTACGCCATCGCCCGCGACAGCAACAACAACCAGACCGTCTCCGCCACGACCAACCTCACGGTCAATCCGTCGACCAGCGCGCCCCCGTCCGTCCAGCTCCAGAACGTCACCGGCACGACGACGATCACCCAGGGCCAGCAGTTCTTCGCCGGCGTGATTTCGAACGATACCGACGGCACCGTTGCCCTGATCCAGCTCTATGCCAACGGAGTGGTGGTCGCGACCGCCAACAATCCGGCCCAGGGCCAGTTGCTGACCTACACCCCCAACACCGCCGGCCGCTTCAACCTCTTCGCCGTCGCGACCGACGACACCGGCAACACCGCCATCGCTTCGCCGGCCATCGTGCTCACCGTCACCGCGATCAACGCGCCGACGACCACGATCACGCGGCCCGCCGACAACGCCACGGTCACCACGGTCAATGCCCCCGTCTTCCTCGAGGGCACCGCCGTCAACAACGACACCACCCAGGTGCCGACCCTCAACTTCATCGCCACCGCCAGCGGCGGCGCCCGCACCACCATCGGCGGCACCCGCGTCGGCACGACCACCACGTATCGCGCCATCTGGACGCCCACAACGCCCGATACCTACACCGTCGCCACGCAGGCCACCGTCGGCACCGCCCAGGGCAACAGCACCGCCACCCGCCGCGTCGTCGTCAACAACCTCAGCGGCCTCGCCCCCACCGTTTCCATCAACGTCCCGGGCAGCGCGACGACCGCCTCGCAGGTCAACTTCACCGCCACCGCCGCCGACTCCGACGGTTCCGTGGTGGAGGTGGAATTCTTCCTGAATCGCAACAGCATCGGCCTCGCCACGCGCGACGACCTCGCGAACACCTGGCGCCTCACCGCCTCGTTCGCCGGCGTGCCGCTGGGCAATGCCGAAGTCGTCGCCCTGGCCCGCGACAGCTCCGGCAATGTCGCCGCGTCGACGACCAACATCCTCACCGTCACCGCCGCGTCGAGCATCGCCCCGTCCGTCACGATCTCCCCCTCGACGACCAACGCCGCGTTCAACCGCCAGGTCCAACTCACGGCGAACGCCCGCGACACCGACGGCACCATCTCCAGCGTGCAGTACTTCGCCAACGCGACGAGCATCGGCACGTCCGGCAACGTGAATTCCAATTACCAGATCAATTGGACGCCGACGCAGTCCGGCACCTTCAACCTCTGGGCCATCGCGACCGACAGCACCGGCAACACCACCGTCGCGCCGACGGTTCAAGTCACCGTCCGCCGCAACAACCCCGTCCTCGAGAACGCCGCCTTCATCCTCCAGACCTACCAGGACATCGCGAATACCACGACGATCAACCCGCTTGTCTTCGCCGATCTCGATGCGCAACTCACTGCCGGCACTTTGACCCGTGCCGATTTGGTCGCGTCGCTGATGGATGAACCGGGATTCCTCCCGCCCATCAATTTCCTCGCCGCCTATTGGGTCATCATGGGCCAGTGGCCCACGCCCCAGAATTACAACAACCTGATCGGCACCGCCCGCGGCAGTCTCGCCAACGCCGTCGGCGCCGTCCTCGCCTCCAACGAGTACTTCGCCAAGTACGGCATCGTCCCCACGGTCGCGCTGCTCAACAGCCCGACCAGCGCGATCCCTGCCGATACCTACATCGCCCAACTCTGGCGCGGGGCCGGCCTCGGCACCCCGAGCGCGCAGGCTAATCTCCAATTCCGCAGCAACAACGTCCTCACGCCGACGCTGGGCCGCGGCTACAATTCGATCGGTCTCAACCAGGCGATCGCCGAGTTCGTCACGAACACGAACTCGACCAACACCGCGCTCTTCAAGCGCGCCCGCGCCGCCGCGTTGCTTTACCAACTGAACCGCCCGCCGATCACCGTCACCGCGGACGAGATCGCGACCCGCGTCACGGCCCTGGCCTCCTTGCCCGACGACAAAGCCATGGCCGACGCCGTCCTCAAAGACGTCCTCTACGGCTACCGTTACGTCACGATCGTCCGGCATCCGCAGTCCCTCACGGTGGCGCCGCGCTCCGGCGCGATCTTCACCGTCGAAGCCCAGGGCGCTCCGCCGCTGGCCTACCAGTGGCTGCTTAACGGCGCGCCCATCCCCGGCGCCAATTCCGCGACGCTCAGTCTGACCAACGTCGATGCGACGCGTGTCGGTTCCTACACCGTCGCCGTCACCAGCAGCGCCGCCACCGCCACCAGCGATGCGGCCGTCCTCACGCTGTCCAACACGCCGACCCGCCTCGGCAACATCTCGACCCGCGGCGTCACCACCGGCGCCGGCGGCAACGTCCTCATCGGCGGCTTCGTCGTCACGGGCGCCAACGCCCAGCAAACCCGCCAGATGTTGATCCGCGTGATCGGCCCGACTCTCGCCGGCGCGCCGTTCAACGTCGCCGGCGTTCTGGCCGATCCGCGCCTCGAAGTCTTCGTCGGCGCGAACCAAACGCCCGTCCTCACCAACGACAACTGGGGCACCCAGGCCGGCGGCGGCGCCGCCGTCACCGCGATCCAGCAGGCCGCCAACCGCGTCGGCGCCTTCGCGCTGAACCCGAATTCCAACGACGCCGTCGTGCTCGCGACGCTCCCGCCCGGGCCGTACACCGTCCAAGCCAAGGGCCCGGCCAACAACCTCGCCGCCACCGGCGTCGTGCTCATCGAAGTTTACGATGTCACCCAGGGCAACGCCGCCGGCCCGAAAGCCGCCAACGTGTCCACGCGCGGCGTCGTCGGCACCGGCAGCAACGTCCTGATCGCCGGCTTCGTGGTCAACGGGGCCGTTTCCCGCCGCATGCTCATCCGCGGCGCCGGCCCGACGCTCGCCAACCTCGGCGTCCCCGGCGTGCTCGCCGATCCCCAGATCACCCTGGTCTCGCAGGCCACCGGCCAGACGATTCGCTCCAACAACGATTGGGCGACCGGCGACGACGCCGCGATCATCGCCTCCGCGGCCACGGCCGCCGGCGCCTTCCCGTTTGCCAACGGCAGCCGCGACGCCGCGATGATCGTGATGCTCCCGCCCGGCGCCTACACCGTTCAGCTCAGCGGCGTCGGCAACGCGACCGGCGTCGGCATCGTCGAGGTGTACGACGTCGACCCGTAAGTTGCGCGCCGCGCAACTTACGGCCGGGAAGTTCGGAGTTCGGAGTTTGGGGTTTGGCGTTGCGCCGGCCCCGTTTCCTTCCGCGTCTAGACAACTCCGAACCCCGAACTCCAAACTCCGAACTGCGATCTCCCGATGTCCAAATGGCTCCTCGTCGACGGTTTCAACCTCGCGTACCGCTGCTTCCACGCGCTGCCCGAACTCACGCGGACCGACGGCTTTCCGACCGGGGCGCTGCACGGTTGGGTGAAGTCGCTCTGGAAGCTCATCGATCTTGAGCAACCCGAGACGACGCTGGTGTTTTTCGATCTCGGTGAATCGGAAGAACGCGTCGCCCTGCTCGCCGACTACAAGGCGCAGCGGCAGCCGATGCCGGATCCGCTCCGGCAACAGATCGAGCCGATCAAACAGCTCACGCGCGTGATGGGCCTCGCCGGCATCGAGCAGGCCGGCGTCGAGAGCGACGACCTCCTCGCCGCCGAGGCGGTGCGGCTCGCGCAGCAGGGACACGAGGTCGTGATCGTCAGCAGCGACAAAGACTTTGCCCAGATCGTCGGCGAGCGGATCAAGATCATGCTCCCGCCGCCGTCCGCGAATCCGAAACTCGGCTGGCGCCTGCTCGATGCCGCCGGCGTGCAGGAAAAGTTCGGCGTCCCGCCTGCGCAGATCGCGCACTACCTGGCGCTCGTCGGCGACACGTCCGACAACATTCCGGGCCTCGACGGCGTCGGCCCCAAGACCGCCTCGAAGTGGCTGGCGGAACACGGCGGCACCGTCGAGGGCGTGATTGCCGCGGCGGCCACGTTGAAACCGGACCGCTTCCGCGAAGCCGTGGCCACTCACGCCGACCGCCTCAGATTGAACCTGCGGCTTACGACGTTGAACCTCGGCTTGCCGCCCGTGAAGCCGGAGTGGCGCACCCCGCAGGCGGAGGAACTGTTCCGTTTGCTTGACGGCTACGAGATGCGCGGCACCGCCGCCGAAGCCCGCCGCCGTTACGCCGGCCACGTCGCGCCTGCTGCACCGCCGCCCCCCTCCGCCCAACAGGGCGAATTGTTCTGAGGAATTCCGGCAGGAGAAAACGTAGACGGCTGTTTCGGAACTCCGAACTCCGAACTCCGAACTCCGAACTCCAACCCTCCTGTAGCGCGTATATCGCGCTACAGGTCCTGCAGCGCAATGAACGCGCCGCCGTGCTGGTACGTCACCGTGCGCATGAGGTTCGCGAACTTCAGGCCCGTGTTGCCCATGGAGAACGTGTAGCGGATCGTCGTCGGGAAACCGATCGCGTTGATCACGACCTTGCGGTTGCCGTTTTCGTCGGCCGGATTGAGTTCGTCCAACCGGCGGATCACCGGGTCGGCCGTCTCGATGAATTCGTCGCCGAACACGTAGATGCCCATCTTCATGTTCGGGTTGTCCTTGTCGTAAAGGAACCGCAGCGCGTTGTAGATGCCGGGCACGGGATTCGAAATGGAATCCTGGTTGTAGCGGCGCAGCGTGCGCTTGATCGTGTCGCGCAGGTCGGGCGTGTCGGCGATCCAGCCGTCGGTGCCGGCGCCGCGGCGTCCGAGAATGAAGCGGCCGTCGCCGTCGATCAGTTGGAAACCCGCGAGGGCGGGGTAGGAGTCGAGCACCTCGTCGACCTTGCGGATGACGATGGGCCAGAGGCCGCCGTGGTTGGGATCGCGCATCGAACCCGAGGTATCGATGACGATGGCGATGTAGTTGCTCTCCGTTGGCAGGCCCACCGGCGTCGGCTTGATGTCGGGAAGGAGCTTGATCTCCGGCTTTTTCTGCCGCGCCGCGATTTCCTTTTTCAGGTCGTCGATGTCGGCGAGCAAGGCCTGCAACCCGGCCTTCTGGCGCTGCACCTGGTTGTCGAGGTCGTCGAGCATGACGCGGGTCTCGGCGTTGGTTTTGCGGGATTCGACCACGAGGTCGGTGACCTGCTTTTCCATCCGCTTCATCTCTTCGGCCGCCGATCGCACTTTTGCCATTTCCGCCAATTGGGCCGCGAGTTCCCGCTGCAACTGCAGCAGCACTTCCATCTTCTCCTTTTCCCGCGAACCGATCGTCAGGACGAAGATGAGGATGATCGCCCCGAAGCCGCAGCAGATGCAGTCGAGGAACGAGAGGCTGAAGGTCTGGGCGGTCCGGCGGCGGATCATGTGTCGGGCCAGGATTTCGAGGGGCTCACGAGCGCGCCGCGGGTCGCGTTGGCCAATTCCCAATACAGGCCGGGCGCGCCCGGGTCGCCGCTGAGCAGCGGGAAAAGGATTGTACTGACGGGAATGCGCGGCGGCAGCTGCTTCGTCGCGATCTCGAAGAAACGGATGCGGTAGCCTTCGTCGACGTCGCCTTCGACCGGCAGGGAATCGCTCTTGGTCGGCAAGCCGTCGGTCAGGAGCACGATGCTGTCGGGCAATCGCGGCAGGAAGCGCACCTTGGTGAAGGCACGCTCGAGGTTGGCGCCGCCCTGCGGCACGATCTCATGCAGTTTCTTGATGATCTGGGCCAAGGTCGCCTTGTCCTGCAGCGAGAACCATTTGTCCTCCTGGTTCGGCAGAATCGACGCCGTCTCGTCGTTGAAGAGCAGGATCTGGAACTTGGTCTCCGGATCGAGCGTCGCGATCAGCCACTCAAGCGACTGCACGACGCGCTGCCACTTCGGCGCCGCGCGTTTCTTTTCGTCGGACTCGGCGAGCCGCGTGACGGCGTCGTCGATCGTTTCCCCGAGCATCGAGCCGGACACGCGAACGAGAAAAACGACGAACTCGCCGTTGAGCTTCACGCCCGTGAGGTACTGGCGGCGGTCGACTTCGGGAATCGGCACCGGCGCGACGTCCTCGGTCGGGATGTTTTTCTTTTCGCCGAGGAGCTGGTCGATCGCGTCCTTCAGGTTGCCGCTCTGCTGGAGCATCAGGAGCATCTCGCGTTTGCGTTCGCTGAGCTTGAGTTGGTCGGCCTGCGTGCGCTTCTGCAGGTCGTCGAGCTCAAGGCGCAAGGCGGCGACGGATCGTCCGAGCCGGGCGAGGTCCTCGCTGGAAAGATTGACCTCGCTCTTGGTCTGTTCGACGCGCCGTTGGACGTCGTCGACCACGCTTTTGTCGACCAGCTGCTTCTGCGACACCGTGAGCAGGAAAACGAGCAGGACCGCGCCGAAACCGCAGCAGATGCAGTCGAGGAAAGAGAGGCTGAAGACCTCCGTCTCGCGGCGTTTCGCGGCGATCGACATGGCTCAGTCCACGCTGCCGTGCTGCGAATGGAAATCCGGGCAATGCGCAAACAGGATGTTCGCCGTCGCCTGGCCGCAGCGGATGGTAAGGTGGTCGCCGGCGTCGACCGTGGTCCGGGTGACGCCGCCGGCGCCGCCCGCCGCCCGGCCTTGGTCGAGGAACCAAAGGCGGCCGCCTTCCTGCATCAGCGGCACGGAACAATCGGTCGCGGCGCCGAACGTCTCCGGGAGCACGAGGTCCGCGCCCAGTTCGCCGAGCCCGATCACAAAGCGCGGTTTCGTGCCGACGGCATAGCCGACGCCGTCGAGGATGGCGTGCGTGGGAATCAGGCGGTTCGCAGCGTGGCGATGCTTGTGCAGCCGGGCTTCCCAAAGCGACGTGGCGCTGCGGTGCGTGTCCGTGAGCGGCACGCTCTTCTCGAGCGGCACGTCGGCCAGATCGGCCGGGACCGCGAGCCGGTTGGCGGCAATGCGGGCGGCGCCGCAGGCGGCCGCGCCGCGCGGCAGGCGCAAAATCCGGGAAAAACCCGCGGCGCGGAGGCGCGTCTCGATGCCCGGCAGGTGGCCGGTGCGCTCCGTGAGCGCGAGCGTGCACGGCTCGGAATGATGGGGCGATTGCTGCAGGAACGTCTGCAGCCCCTGCACGAGCGCCTGCACGAAGGCGTGGGCGTCGCCGGCGAGTTGCTCGCGTTTCGCCGTCATCTCGTAGCCGCGCGTCGCGGTGTTGATGTGGTAGCGCCACTCCGGCGCGTCGCTCAGGAGAAACTCCTTCGTCTGGCGGAAAAACGTCTGCTCGATCCGGCCGTCCTCGAGAATGTCGAAGGCGGTGTGGCGGAGGAAGCGGTTGCCCATCGTGCCCGTGAGCTGCTTCAGGAGATGCGCGTAGCCCGAGTTCGGCAGGTGGATGAAGTCCTTCCGTTCCAATTTGCCGTCGGTGCCGCAGAGCGTGATGTCCGCGCCTTCGAGGTGGAGATCGATCACGACGACGGGCAGGGCGGGATTGAAACCGTGGGCGCGCGGGTCGCAGAGCGCGGCGCAGGCCATGTCGACGAGGCCGGCGACCGGCAGCTTAAGTTCGCCGGCCATGCCGAGCAGCAGACCGACTTTTTCATCCTCGGTGGCCGCATCTTTGAGGTACGCGGACGGCACCGCGATGGCGACTTTGTCCACACCCTTCGCGGCGGCGTTGAGGCGGGCGGCGTACTCGCGGAGAAAAAAGTACGAGAGTTCCGAGAACGAGAGGAGCTTCGTGCCGTTGGACAGTGTCGACGGCTCGTGCGCGAGGCGCGCCCAGAATGTGTGCAACACGCGCCGCGGGTGGACGAACCAGTTGTCCTCGCCGCCGCGGCCGAACACGAGCTTGGCGCCCTCGGCGTAACAGAAGCCCGGCCATTCCGTGTGGCCGGCGCCGTCCGCCACGTCGAGCGGCACCGGACCGTTGGCGTCGGCGGCCGCGGTCTGGAGCCCGGCGTCGCAAAGTTCGATTCCGATCGTGGCCATGGCGGTGTGCTCAGGCGAGGTTGTTGGCGGACTCTTCGCGGACCGGCACCTTCATCACGTCGATGAGCTTGGTCCGGCAGTAGGTCTGGGTCTCGATCACGAACGCCTCCTGCCGCGACTGCACGATGTGCATGATGTACATCAGGACCATCGAGATCACGAGGGCGACGAGGGTGGAGTTGAACGCGAGGCCGAGCGCGTCGGTCACGGGGCCGATGTCGCCCTTGATCGCGTCCTGCGCGAAGGAGAGCGCCAGGCCGATGCCGCGCACCGTACCGATGAAGCCGATCGCGGGAATGGCCCAGGCGATGTAGCGCACAAGAGAGAGCGAGGAATCGAGGCGGTCGCCGACGAGTTCGGCGCGTTCCTTGACGGCGTTGGCGGCGTCCTGGATCGAGCTGGTGGCGTGGAAGCGGTGGAGCGCGGCGAGCATGGCTTCGGGCAGCAGGCGGTCGCGCCACTTGGGCTCGCGATCGACCGCGGTGCGGAGTTCCTTGTACCGGTCGAGCGCATCCTCGGGGATGATCCGCTCGCCGGGTTGGAGCCGGATGAAGTCGTGTTTGAAGAGCCGGCGTTCGGCGCGCACCTGCATGAGCTTGTGGACCAAAATCGCGAAGCCCCAGAGCGCGAAAACGATTTCGTACTGCTGCTCCGGATCCTTGATGATGACGTAGACGGAGCGCTGTTCGGAATTGGCGCCGGCGGAAACGCCCTGCGCCGTGAGCAGCTTCTGCTTCATCTCGATGTCCTGCACCCGCGGGGTGACGACGGCCCGGTAGTAAACTTCCACCAGCAGGAAGGAGAGAATCAGGCTGATGGTGGGAACGAGGAAGTCGGGAGAAAGAATCCCCTTGTTTCGCGAAGTCATAAGCTTAAGAAAGATTCCGACGAACGATCCGGCTGACGGTTGGACTCATAGCTTGGATTCTCGCGATTTCAAATTTCGCCAAAATCCGGGGTGGGGAGACGTCAGATTGCCATCGGTCGTTTGAAGAAAACAACGAACACATTCAGGTTGGTGCGAGTCTAAACCCGCGTTCCGAGCGTCTTTCCCCGAGTACCCATGACCTCCGTCGTTTCGAATTTCCGTCCGTCCGCCCAGCGGACGGTCGCTCTCGGCACCGCCCTCGCGGTCGGCCTGCTTTCCGGTTGTTCCTCCGTGGCTCCGTCCAAGACCGCGACCGGCGCCGGCACCGGCGCGATGATCGGCGGCGCGGGCGGCGCGATCGTCGGCAGCAACAGCAGCATGGGTACGGGCACGGGCTTGGTCGGCGGCGCGGCGGCGGGCGCGCTGATCGGCGGCATCGTCGGCATGGTGCAGGACGCCAAGGATCGCCGCGAGCAGGACCGTCTCGCCCAGGAACGCGCCTACCAGCAGGAGCTCGCGAAGAAGCGCGCCGAGGAAGCCAAGCTCAAGGCATCGATGGAAGAGGAACTCGCGATTGCCGAGGGCTTCCGGATTTCCGATCTCGAACTCAACGACGCCAAAAAGAAGCTCGAGCAAGCCAGCGACCGTTTGAAGAAACTTCGCGACGAACGCGCCGCCGCGTTGGCCAAGAAGAAGGAACTGGACGAGGCGCACGAAAAGACCCTGAGCACCGAAGCGGAGATCGCCCGCCTCGAGGAAGAGTTGGCGCGGCTGAAGGGCGACGATGCCCCGGGCGTGCCCAAGAAAGCGGACGCCCCGCCGGCCAACGCCGGCAAGCCGGGCATTTGAGGGTTCGCCCTCGGCGGCGCCGGTGCGCCGCCGGACCCGGTCGGATTACCCGCTCAGCCGGACGCCGGTGTTCCCGGATTCGGCCGCGGAAACACTTCGTCGATGCAGCGCAGCAGTTCGCTCGGCGTAAACGGCTTCGCGAGAATCTTGCGGGCGCCGATTTTCGCGGCGATCTCGAGGTAAAGCTTGGAATTGCTCAGGCCGCCGGAGATCGCGATGACCGGCAGATTGGGAAGCTGTTGTTTCAGCGCCACGATTGTTTCGATTCCCTCCTTGCCGGGCATGATCAAGTCGGTGATCGCGAGATCGATCGGCGTGACTTGCGCGAGATCCAATCCCATCTGGCCATCCTCGGCTTGGATCACTTCGTGGCCCGCATAGCCCAGCGCCTTGGCCAGCACCCCGCGCAACATGGCGTCGTCGTCGATGAGGAGGATGCGGAGCATGGCGGGAATCGGAGCGGAAACGGTGAAAGGTGGAGAACGTTTTTTCCGCGGGCCGGGAGCGGCAAACCGCGGAGGACGCGCCCACCGTAGGTCCGGAACCGTCTTTGTCGCGGGCAAAAAACACGTACCCGCATGGGATAGGCCCGGTTGCAAAGGGCGGATCCGCGCCGGTGCGGGCGGCGCGGGATCCGCGGGTGAGAACATTCCCCATGAATTTTGTGCGAAAGTTCCCCGGATCCGCGCCGATAAGTACCCGTTCCCCCATGTGTGTAGCTCTTCCAGCGACTGCTGTCTGCCTGACGCCCGAGGATATCGTGCGCGAGGTGAAGCATTTGCCCTCGGCGCCCAAAGTGTTGCCGCGGTTGAAGCGTCTCCTTACGGACGGAAATTCGGCGATGCAGGAAATCGTGGCGCTGATCCGGCTCGATCCCGGCATCGCGGCCCGCGTGCTGCAGGTCGCGAACAGCGCCTACTTCAGCAAGGGCGTCCGTTGCACGATCGTCGACGAGGCGGTCAACCGCGTCGGCTTCGACCAAATCTACGAACTCGTTTCCTACGCCGTCTCCTCCCAGGTTTTGGTCCGGCCGCTCGATTGCTACGGCATCGAGGCGGACGAGGTTTGGAAGATGTCCGTGTCCTGCGCGCTGGCGGCCGAGGCCTTGGCCAAACGCACCGGGCTCGAGGGCGATGTCGCCTACACGATCGGCTTGCTGCATTGCGTCGGCATGGTGGCGATCGACGAATGGAACCTGCGCTCCGGGCAGCGGCTGCAGTTGGCGTTCCGCGGCTTTCCGCACGAAGCGGTCGCGAGCGAGCGGGAGATTTTCGGCTTCACGCAGGCCGAAGTGGGCGGCGCGTTGATGCGGCATTGGGAATTCGCCCCGACGATGTCGGAGCCGGTCCGCCACCAGTATGCGCCCGGCGCGTCCGCGGTGCACTCGCGGCTGGCCTCGCTGCTGGTCGTCGCCAAGTGGGTGCGCGGCATGGTGTGCGGGCCCTTGGCCGCCGGCGAGATGCCGGCGTTGCCCGAGCACGCCCATCTCTTGCGGCTCGGGCTGCGCACGACGGTGCTCGCCGACGTGGTGACCGAAGTCCAGCGCCGCATTGCCGAAGTGAGTTCGTTGCTCGAAATCGAGAGCGACGTGCGGGTGGCGCGGCATGCGTTTCCCGCCCAGCAGTGGCGCTGACGGCGCCGGCTCCCGGTTCGCCGGTTCAATAGAACACGGCGCGGTCGAGACTGCGGTATTGGATGGCCTCGAGCAGATGGGGCGCCGCGATGCGTTCCGCGCCGGCGAGGTCGGCGATCGTCCGCGCGACTTTGAGGATGCGGTCGTAGGCGCGGGCGGAGAGCGAGAGCTGCTCCATCGCGTGCTGCAGCAGATCGCCCAATTCGGAATCGATGGCGCAGTCGCGCCGGATCTCGGCCTGCGTCATCCGCGAATTCGACGCCGTGCGTCCGCCCTTGAAGCGCGCCGTCTGCCGCCCGCGCGCGACGGCGATGCGCTCGCGCAGCACGGCGGACGATTCGCCCGGGGCGGCGCTGCGCAATTCGGCGATGGAGAGCGCGGGGGCCTCGACATGCAGGTCGATGCGGTCGAGCAACGGACCGCTGATCCGCGCGCGGTAGCGCTGGATCTGCGGCGGCGTGCAGCGGCATTCGTGTTTCGCGTCGCCGAGGTAGCCGCAGGGGCAGGGGTTCATCGCCGCGACCAACATGAAGGCGCAGGGCAACGTGATCTTGCCGGCGCTGCGGGAAATCGTGACTTCGCAATCTTCGAGCGGCTGGCGCAGCACCTCGAGCGCGGAGCGTTTGAACTCCGGCAATTCGTCGAGGAAGAGCACGCCATGGTGGGCAAGGGAGATTTCGCCCGGGCCCGGAATCGTGCCGCCGCCGAGCAACGCGACATCGGACACCGTGTGGTGCGGCGAGCGGAACGGCCGGGCCTGCCACGACGTTTCGCCGGTGAGCGTGCGGCCCGCGGCGGAATGGATGCCGAGAATCTCGAGCCGCTCGTCGAGACCGGGCTCGGGCATGATCGTCGGGATGCGTTTCGCGATCATCGACTTTCCCGAACCCGGCGGCCCGATCATTAGCAAATTGTGGCCGCCGGCGACGGCGACTTCGATGGCGCGGCGCAGGGCGTGCTGTCCCTTCACTTCCGCGAAGTCGCCGGCGGCATCCGTTCGGGAGGGATGGGCGCCGGCGAGGTCGCGCAACGCGGTGGGCGCGAGCGGTTGCTGCGGGCGGGTGCCGTCGAGGAAACGCACGGCCTGGTCGAGCGAATCGATCCGGAAAACGGACACGCCTTCGACGAGCGCGGCTTCCTCGGCGGAAAGGCCCGGGAGCAGGAGGCCGCGCTTGCCGAGGCGGCGGGCAAGCCGAGCCATGGCGAGCGCGCCGCGCACCGGCCGGGTGGCGCCGGACAAGCTGAGTTCGCCGGCGATCAGCCAGTCGCCGAGGTTCTCGCCCGGGAATTGGCGGGTGGCGGCGAGAATGCCGAGGGCGATCGGCAGGTCGTAGCACGGGCCTTCTTTCCGGAGATGGCCGGGGGCGAGGTTGATCGTCGTCCGCGTGCGCGGCGGGCGGAAGCCGCTGTTGCTCAGGGCGGAGAAGACGCGGTCGTCGGACTCCTTGACGGCGGCGTCGGGCAGGCCGACGAGAATGAGTTTCGGTTCGCCGGCCTCGCCGGCGTTGACCTCGACCTGCACAGGCTCCGCCTCGATCCCCTGGAGGGCGGCCGACACAATCGTCGCAAGCATGGGCTTGGGCGTCGGGTCAGCGGTTGGCGGCGGGAACGGCGGCGAGGGCGGCGCGGCGCTTGATCTTGGCGATGTTGCGCTCGACGGCCTCGAGATAGAGGTTGGGCCCGTGCGGGTACGGGCGGGCAAGGAAACGGTATACGGCCTGGAAGTCGCTCTCGAGTTTCGGCTGCACGAAGGCGTGCCAGAACTGCGGGGTGCGGGCGATCAGGTCGTCGACGGATTTGAAGGCCCGGCGGGCGAGCGGCAGATTGATGTAGTCGTCGGACTCCTGGAATTCGTGGAAGAGGATTTCCAGTTCGTCCGCGTAATCGTCGGCCGCCATTTGTCCGAGGAAATCGGCGGTCGCGAGCGCGCAACCGATGATGCGCTCCGTGGGTTCGCGGAAGTAAAGGCGGCTGATTTCCTTGGTCGGCCCCGTGCAGTTGATCGCGCCGAGTACGGCCTCGACCTCGTGGTCCGTGGCGCCGAGGGTGGGGAGGTACGACGCGGCGAAGGCGCAGCTGCGCAGGACGTGGCAGAACGTGTACTTGGCGCCCGTGCCGGCGGTGTCGGAGCGCAGCTTGAGGTAACCGGAGTCGTGCAGCAGCACGCTCGCGACGCCGAGCTCGAACATGCGCGCATCGATCGGCGGCTCGACGCCGGCCATCAGCCGGCCCTCGAGCAGCGACGTGATGCAGACGGTGGCCTGCAACGTGTGCTCGAAATCGTGATACTTGACGTCGTTGGCCGAATAATCGGGGTGCCGGCCGGAGAAGAGATCGTCCACGTCCCGCATCACCGTGCGGATCCATTTCATGCTCGCGCCGGGATACATCGCGGCGAAGCGATCGGAAACAAAGGCGGCGACGGCTTGCGGGTTTTTGGTGTCGACGGAAGGAAACATGGCCTGCGCGGGACTCGGTTTAGGGTCGGGAGGAGGATGCGTCCGTTGAAGCGAGGCGTCGCAAGCGAGCCCGGATTAAAAATTTGCGAACGGCACCAGCAAGCCCAAAGGTATACGGCAATTACGGCATCATGATCGCGGGCATTACGGGCGGGATGGGGTGCGGCAAATCGACCGTCGGGCACGGTTTCGAGGCGCGCGGTTTCCGTCGGCTCGATTCCGACCGCATTGTGCGCGAGCAGGTGCTGACCGCTCCGGACGTCATGGACGAACTCGCGCGCCGCTTCGGGCCGGAGGTGCTGGAGACCGATCCGGCGGGCGGACGCCGCGTGTGCCGGCCGCGTTTGGCGGACATCGTCTTCGCCGACGATGGCGCGCGGTTGCAGCTCGAGGAAGTGACGCACCCGCGGGTCCTGGCGGCGTGGCGCGAAGCGTTTGCGGCCGAGCCGGGGGCGCGCTGGGTGGTGGAAGTGCCGCTGCTGTTCGAGAAAGCGTTGGAAAATTGGTTTGATTTCACGGTGTGCGTCGCGTGTTCTCCCGAACAGCAACTCGCCCGGCTGGAGCAACGCGGTCTTTCGCGCATGCTGGCGGGACGGCGAATTTCCAAGCAACTGCCGCTGGCGCGAAAAATCGAACGGTCTGACTTTGTCCTCTGGAACGACGGCTCCGCTGTCTTTCTCGGGCAGCAAATCGACCGTCTGGCGGACGCACTTCCGGTTGCCTGAAACTTCGCGTCGGACCCTGCGTCTGCCGCAGAGCGCGTCTGCTTCCCACTTCCGAAACCCTCGACATGGCTCAATCTTCCAAATCCGACGCCGACACGCCGTCAGCCTCCCGCGCCGATTCCGGCGACGGAGAATCCAAGAAGCCGCGCACCTCGCGCCTCACCCGTGCGCGCACGATCAAAGTCGTGGCCGACAAGGCCGAGAAGGTCGCCAAACCGGCCAAGCCCCGCGGCAAGAAAGCGCCCGGCCCCAAGGCCGAGCAGACCGAGTTTGCCGGCGTGGCCGAGAGCCGTCCGGCCCCCGAATCGCGTCCGCCCGAGCCGGCGCCGGCCCCTGAATTCCGCGCGCCTGAACCGACTCGCGAATCCGCGCCCGAGCCGCGGCCGGAGCCCGCCCCCCGGGCCGAGCCCGAGGCCCGCGAAACCTTTGTGCCGCGTTCCTTCGACACCGGCCCGGTGGAGCAGGGCGGCGGCGATTCCGGCGGCAGCGCCGCGCGCGAAAGCGACGGCCGCGGCGACTCCGATCACGGCGGCGCTCCCGGCAACCAAGAATCCTCCGGTGGCAACCAAGCTCCGGCCCCGCAACAGCATTCCGGCCAGCCGAACCGCGGCGAGTGGCAGGGGCACCAAGGCGGCCATCAAGGGAACCAAGGTAATCAAGGCGGCCAAGGCGGCCAAGGCGGCCAAGGC
Organism: Opitutaceae bacterium; assembly: GCA_027482185.1. Classification (GTDB taxonomy): domain Bacteria; phylum Verrucomicrobiota; class Verrucomicrobiia; order Opitutales; family Opitutaceae; genus ER46. The sequence continues at coordinate 1,161,299 of JAIXWF010000013.1, forward strand.
GGCGATCGCGGCTTTTGGAAGCACGGCAAACGCAAGCGCGGCCGCCATGGCGGCGGTGGCGGCGGCGGGCATTGGCAGCAGGGCGGCGGTGGCGGCCACGGCGGCGGCGGTCATGGCGGCGGCCACGGAGGCCGCGAGCAGCATCCCCCGCAGCTTCCGCCTCCGAGCAACACGCCCGTCTTCGGCGATCTGCCGAACCCAAGTCGCTTCAACGATCTTGCCGCGCTCGACGCGTTGGCGGACCAGTTGGCGGCCGGCGAAGGCGAAGTCCTCCACCTCAACCGCATCTACGCGCTGACGCTCGGCGAACTGACGGCGTTTGCCCGGACCCAGGGCGTCAAGTTCGAGGGCGCCCCCGCGCGCCGCCAACTGCTGCCCGAGATCTTCAAGTTTGCCGCCGCCACCAAGCGGCCGGTCCGCGACACCGGCTACATCGACCAGAACGATCGCGGCTGTTTCGTGGTCCACGAGCACGTCAACTACCGGCTGTATCCGGAAGACGCGTACTTGCCGGACAGTCTTGTCAAACGCTACGGCCTGAAGCGCGGCCACCGCGTCGAGGTCGTCATCCAGCCCCCGCTCGAGGGCGAACGCTGCCCGTCCGTCGTCCGCGTCGACCGCGTCATGGGCATGCCCGCCGACGAGATCGCAAAGGTCGTGCCGTTCGAGGAATTGGTCCCGTATTATCCGCTGAAACGCATTCTGCTCGAGGATGCCGACGTCGTGAAGGACGTCTCGATGCGCTCGGTCGACATCCTCACGCCGATCGGCTTCGGCCAGCGCGGCCTGATCGTCGCGCCGCCGCGCACCGGCAAGACCGTGCTGCTGCAGAATATCGCGAATTCGATTTCGGCCAACAGCCCCGAGGTTAAGCTGATTCTGCTGCTGATCGACGAGCGTCCCGAGGAAGTGACGGACTTCAAACGCCACACCAAGGGCGAAGTCGTTTCCTCGACCTTCGACGAAACGCCCGAGAGCCACGTGCACTGCGCCGAGATGGTCATCGAGATCTGCCGGCGCCGCGTCGAGCAGGGCGAGCACGTCGTCATCCTCCTCGATTCCATCACGCGCCTCGCCCGCGCCTACAACGCGCTCACCGGCAACGGCGGCAAGACGATGTCCGGCGGCCTCGAGTCCAATGCGCTGCAGAAACCCAAGCGTTTCTTCGGCTCCGCCCGCAACATCGAGGGCGGCGGCAGTCTCACGATCATCGCCAGCGCCCTGATCGACACCGGCAGCCGCATGGACGAGATCATCTTCGAGGAATTCAAGGGCACCGGCAACAGCGAGCTCCACCTCGACCGCGGCCTCGTCGAGCGGCGCATCTTCCCGGCGATCAACATCGATCGCTCCGGCACCCGCCGCGAGGAACTGCTCTACCATCCCGACGAACTGCAGCGCATCTTCGCGTTGCGGCGGGCCATGCAGGGCCTCGGCCCGATCGAGTCGATGGAGATGCTCATCACCCGCCTCAAGAAGACGAAGTCCAACGCGGAGTTCCTCCTCAGCCTCGCCCCCAAGTAAGCGCGCCCGCCGCCGATGCCCCCCGGTACCCCGCCGTCTTCCGCCACCGCCGCCGACGATTTCGTGATCCAGCTCGCGCTGGATCGCGGGCTCCTGCACCCGACGCAGGTCGATGCCGCCCGCGCCTTGGTCGCCGCCCACCGGGGCGACGCCGCGGGCGCGCCGCGGCTCTTCGATACCCTCGTCGGCCAGGGCGTGATCGATGCGCGCCGCGTGGCGGAATTGCTCGCCGCCGAGTTCGGCATGCCGATGGCGCCCGATCTCACCAACCTGCGCATCAGCAACGACACGCTCGAGTTGGTGCCGCGCGCCGTTGCCGCCCGGCACCGCCTGATCCCGATCTCGCGCGACGGCGCCAAACTCCGCGTCGCGATCTGCGATCCGCTCGATACCGACGGCATCGACGCCCTCGGCTATCTGGTCAAGATGCCGATCGAGACTGTGGTCGCGACGCCCGAGGAGATCCGGCTCGGCATCGATCGCTTCTACGGCAAGGACGCCAACTCGATCGACGCCCTCCTCAACCACCTCTCGACCGACGACCCGGCCGCGGAAGCATCGGCTGTCCCGGCCGAGCCCGACGGCACCGCCGCCCCGGCCAACGCCGAGGCCGACGCCCCGATCGTCAAGCTCGTCCACCAGATTATCATCGAGGCGATCCAGCGCCGCGCGTCGGATATCCACATCGAGCCGTTGGAAAAACGCTTCCGCGTGCGCTACCGCATCGACGGCGTGCTCATCGAGGTCGAGAACCCGCCGAAGCGCCTCCAGCTTTCGATCATCTCGCGGCTGAAGATCATGGCGAACATCAGCATCGCCGAGAAACGCATTCCGCAGGACGGCCGCATCCAGATCGCCGTCGGCGGCAAGCAACTCGACCTCCGCGTTTCCTCCCTGCCCACCGTGCACGGCGAGAGCATCGTGATGCGTATTCTCGACAAGGAAGGCCTCACGCTCGGCCTGCCGGAACTCGGTTTCCTCAGCGACGACGCGGCCACCTTCGAGAAGCTCATTTCTTTGCCCGACGGCATTCTGCTCGTGACCGGTCCGACCGGCTCCGGCAAGACCACCACGCTCTACGGCTGCCTGCACTTCATCAACAAGCCGGACCGCAAGATCATCACCGTCGAGGATCCCGTCGAGTACCAGCTCAACGGCATCAACCAGGTGCCCGTGCGCCACGACGTCGGCATGACGTTCGCGTCCGCCCTCCGCGCCATGCTCCGCCAGGCGCCGAATATCGTGATGGTCGGCGAAATCCGCGACCTTGAGACCGCCGAGATCGCGATCAACGCGTCGCTCACCGGCCACATGGTGTTCTCGACCCTGCACACCAACGACGCCCCGGGCGCGATCACCCGCCTGATCGACATCGGCGTGAAGCCGTTCCTCGTTTCCACCTCGCTGCGTGCCGTCATGGCCCAGCGCCTCGTCCGCAAGATCTGCCGCCACTGCAAAAAGCCGTACACGCCGGATCCGAAGGAAGTGCGTTCCCTCAACATCAATCCGGCCCAGGCCGAGCACGCCAACTTCGCCCGCGGCGACGGCTGCGCCGATTGCAACGCGACCGGCTACCGCGGCCGCATGGGCATCTTCGAGATCTTCGTCGTGAACGAGGAAATCCAAAAGATGATCTACGAGGGCGCCGGCACCGCCCGGCTCCGCGAGCGCGCCCGCGCCCTCGGCATGCGCACGATGCGCGAGGACGGCGCCCGCAAGGTCGTCGCCGGCCTCACCACCATCGAGGAAGTCGTCTCCATCACCGTCGGCGACGCCATCTGAGCCGCGCCGCCGTATCCCTTCGAGCCCCACCGCACCCATGAGTTACGAAATGAACGACCTGCTCGACCTCATGGTCGACCAAGGCGCCTCGGACCTTCACCTGCAGGTCGGCCAACCGCCGACCATCCGGCTCAGCGGCAGCATGACGCCGATCGACGGCCCGGCCCTCACGCCGCTCGATACCGAGAAGCTCATGCTCTCGATCACGCCGGATTCCCACGTGAGCAACGTGAAGCTCAACGGCGGCGCCGACTTCGGCTTCGCGTTCGGCGAGAAAGCCCGGTTCCGCGTCTCCGTGCTCAAGTCGAAATCGAACTACGGCTTGGTCCTGCGCCAGATCCCGTACAAGATGTTCGGCCTGCGGGATATCGGCCTGCCGGACAAGATCCGCGAATTGCTCTACCGGCCGCGCGGCCTGATTCTCGTCACCGGCCCGACCGGCTCCGGCAAGTCCACCACGCTCGCCTCGATGGTGAACTACATCAACGAGTGCCGCGACGGACACATCATCACGATCGAGGACCCGATCGAATACTACCACGGCCACAAACGCTGCGTCGTGACGCAGCGCGAAGTGCATGTCGACGTGCCGAGTTTTTCCGAAGCCATCCGCCGCGCGCTCCGCCAGGATCCCGACGTCATCCTCGTGGGCGAAATGCGCGACCTCGAGACGATCGAGGCCGCCATCAGCGCCGCCGAAACCGGCCACTTGGTCTTCGGCACCCTGCACACCAACAGCGCGGCCAAGACCGTCGACCGCATCGTCGACGCCTTCCCTGCCAACATGAAGGACATGATCCGCACGCAGCTCGCGTCGTCGCTGGTCGCCGTCATTTCCCAGGTCCTCTGCAAGAAGATCGGCGGCGGGCGCATCGCCGGCTACGAGATCATGGTCAACACGACGTCGATCGGTTCCCTCATCCGCGAAAACAAGACCTTCCGCATCTCGTCCGACATCCAGACCGGCGCGAACCTCGGCATGATCACGATGGACACCCACCTCATGAGCCTCGTGAACCGCGAGCTCGTCTCGCCCGACGAGGCGCTCGAGAAGGCCCAGGACCCGAATCTCATGCGCGAAAAGTTCCTCCAGATGGGCATGAAGCTCCGCGAAGTCTGAGCCCCGCGCCGCGTTTCCCGCTTTCACCCCGCCCATGTTCGCCAGCCACAGCTCGGCCATCTACGAGTTTCTCAAGGAGCAGCGCATCGTCGAACCGCGCCAGCTCGACGAGCTCAACGAAGAGCACAAGGCCACCGGCAAATCCCTCGCCGACCTCGTCGTCGACGTCGGCATCATCGAGAAAGAGGATTTGCTCCGCCGCATCGCGGACCACCTCGGCTACGAGTACCTTGCCGAACTGCCCGTGCAGTTCGCCGGTGACGCCATCGCCGCGGTGAACGGCAAACTCGCCCGCGACTACGGCATCATGCCGCTCCAGGCCGACGAGCAGAACATCGATCTCCTGGTCACCGATCCGTTCAATACCCAGGCCGTCGACGACCTCACGTTCGCGCTCGACCGCAACCTGCGTCTCTATTTCGCCGATCCGGACAAAGTCGATGTCCAGATCAAGCAGCATTACGGGGAGGACGAGGAAAGCATCGACGACCTGCTGCAGGAAATCAGCACCGGCAAAATCGACACCGGCGCCGCCAACGCCCCGGGCCGCGAACTCTCCGAGCGCGACATCGAGTCGATGGCCGAGCAGACGCCGATCATCAAGTTCGTGAACCTGGTCGTCGGCCAGGCCATCCGTGACAAGGCGAGCGACATCCACTTCGAGCCCTTCGAACACGAGTTCAAGATCCGCTACCGCATCGACGGCGCGCTCTACGAGATGGCGCCGCCGCCCAAGCAACTCGCGCTGCCGATCATTTCCCGCATCAAGGTCCTCGCCAGCCTCAACATCGCCGAGCGCCGCATCCCGCAGGACGGACGCATCAAGATCACGATCGGCGGCCGCCAGGTCGACCTGCGCGTCTCGACCCTGCCGACCCAGTTCGGCGAGAGCGTCGTGCTCCGCGTGCTCGACCAATCCGCCGTCCGCCTCGACATGACCCAACTCGGCATGCCCGACGATGTGTTCAACGGCATGCAGGAAATTCTCAAGCGGCCGAACGGCATCTTCATTGTCACCGGCCCCACCGGCTCCGGCAAGACGACGACCCTCTACAGCGGCCTCCGCGTCATCAACACCGTCGACCTCAAACTCCTGACCGCCGAGGACCCCGTCGAATACGAGATCGAGGGCATCATGCAGGTGCCGGTGAACCCGCTCGTCGGCCTTACCTTTGCGCAGGCGCTGCGATCGTTCCTGCGTCAGGATCCCGACGTCATCATGGTCGGCGAAATCCGCGACCTCGAGACGGCCCAGATCGCGATCCAGGCTTCGCTCACCGGCCATCTCGTGCTTTCGACGCTCCACACCAACGACTCGGCGGGCGCCGTCACCCGCTTGGTCGATATGGGCGTCGAACCGTTCCTGATCGCTTCCTCCGTGGAAGCCGTGCTCGCGCAACGGCTCGTGCGCCGCGTGTGCGTGCAGTGCAAGACGTCGTACCTGCCCCCGGCCGACCTCCTTTCCCAAGTCGGCATCTCCCGCGAGAACGTTGGCAGCCGCCAGTTCTATTTCGGCAAGGGTTGCCCGGTCTGCAGCCAGTCCGGCTACAAGGGTCGGCTCGGCATCTACGAATGGCTGCGGCTGTCCGAAGCCGTGCGCGATCTGGTCACGCAGCGCGCCCCGACCCTCGTCATCCGCCAGAAGGCCATCGAGCAGGGCATGCGCACCCTGCGCGACGACGGCATGCGCGCGATCTTCGACGGCAACACCTCGATCGAGGAAGTCATCAAGTACACCTGACGACCATGGCCAAACTCGCGGTCAAGTCCGCCCCCGCAGCGCCGGCTCCGGCCACCTTTGCCGCCAAGGCGGCGGGCAAACCCAGTTCGCTGACGTTCCCGACCGGCGGTCCCGTGGCCAAAAAGAGCCGCCGCACCTTCCGGCGGCCCATCAACACGAAGGGTCTCGCCGTGTTCACGCGCCAACTCGCCACGCTCGTGAAGGCCGGCATGCCGATTCTGAGGAGTCTCGAAGTGCTCGCCCGCCAGGAGAAGCGCGTCGCGTTCCGCGAAGTCGTGGAGAGCATCGCGGACACGATCCGTTCCGGCGGCAATTTCTCCGACGGCCTCTCGGCGCATCCCCAGGTCTTCGACCGGCTCTACGTCAACATGGTCAAGGCCGGCGAGGCCGGCGGCGTGCTCGACACGGTGCTGGACCGCCTCTCGCTCTTCATGGAGAAGGCGCAAAAAATCGCCGGCAAAGTGAAGGCGGCGATGATCTATCCGGTCATTATCGTGATGGTCGCGGTCGCCATCGTCTCGATCCTCATGGTGGTCGTTGTGCCGAAGTTCGAGGACATCTTCTCCGGCCTGCTGAAGGGCCAACCGCTGCCGGCGCTCACGCAGGCGCTGCTCACGGTCTCGAACTTCATGAAGGCCCACTACCTGCTCGCCATCGCCGGCGCGATCGGAGCGTGGTTCGGCTTCAAGATCTTCGCCAAGACCGCGTTCGGCCGGAAAATCATCGATTGGCTGCTCATCCACAGTCCGGTCATGGGCGACCTTTTCCTCAAGGCGGCGATTGCCCGCTTCACCCGCACCTTCGGTACTCTCCTGGCGAGTGGCGTGCCGATCTTGCAGGCGCTCACGATCACCCGCGACACCAGCGGCAACGTCCACATCGCGAACGCGATCAACGTCGTGCACGACCGCGTCAAGGAGGGCGACAACGTCGCCAAACCCCTCGAGTCCACGCACATTTTCCCCGGCATGGTCACCAGTATGATCGAGGTCGGCGAGGAGACCGGCGCGCTGCCGGACATGCTCGCGCGCATCGCCGACACTTACGACGAGGAGGTCGACAACGCCGTCGCCGGGCTCACCTCCGTGATCGAGCCGATCATGATCGTGTTCATGGCCGTCATGGTCGGCACGATCGTCATCGCGCTCTTCCTGCCGCTGGTGAGCATCATCCAGAACCTGACCTGAGGCGCGGCCGGATTTGCATTCGACGCCGGCCGGCGGTTGCGGCAATCGGATCGGCATGCGCCTGCCCCTTCGCCCTCTCGTCCTGCTGTCGTTGCTGCCGTCGCTCGCCTTGGCCGATTGGAAAATCACCACGTTTGCCGGGACCGGTGTGCAGGGGCACGCCGGCGACGGCGGTCCGGCCACGGCCGCCCAAATCAACGATCCGTTCGGCGTCGTCCGCGGGCCCGACGGCGCGATCTGGTTCTGCGAATACACCGGGCAACGCATCCGCCGCGTGGCGCCCGACGGCACGATCTCGACCATCGCCGGCACCGGCGCGACGGGCTACGCCGGCGACGGCGGTCCGGCCAAGGCCGCGGTGTTCAACAAACCGCACGAGATCCGCTTCGACCGCGCCGGCCATCTCTACATCGCGGACATGCTGAACCACGCGATCCGTCGCATCGACGCGAAGACCGGCGTGATCACCACGGTCGCGGGCAACGGCCAGAAGGGCTACGCCGGCGACGGCGGGCCCGCGGCCGCGGCGACGTTGAACCAGCCGCACAGCATCCAATTCGGGCCCGACGGCGCCCTCTATATCTGCGACATCGGCAACCATGTCATTCGCCGCATCGATCCCGCCACCGGCGTGATCTCGACCTTCGCCGGCACCGGCAAAGCGGGACCGACGCCGGACGGCGCGCCGATGGCCGGCACCCCGCTGCGCGGGCCGCGTTCGCTCGACTTCGACGCCAAGGGCGACCTTTGGCTCGCGACCCGCGAGGGCAACCAGGTCTTCCGTTTCGATTTGAAAGCCGGGAAAATTTTCCACGTCGCGGGCACGGGCGCCAAAGGTTTCACCGGCCACGGCGGCCCGGCCAAAGCGGCTACGCTCAGCGGACCGAAGGGCATCGCGATCGACCGCGCGGGCAACGTGTGGCTCGCGGATACCGAAAGCCACTCCGTCCGCATGATCGACGCGAAGACCGGCAACCTCGAGTTGATCGCCGGCACGGGGGCCAAGGGCGACGGCGCCGACGGCGATCCGTTGAAGTGCGCCTTGGCGCGGCTGCACGGCATCTTTGTCGACGCCGACGGCTCGATCTTCATCGGCGACAGCGAGGCGCACAAAGTGCGCGTGCTGCGCCGGCGCTGAGCGGCCGGCCGGGGTGGGCGCAAAAAAGGCCGACCCGAAGGTCGGCCTTGGCCGGGAAGGGCAGCGCGTCCCTCAGTTGCTCGCGACGAGCGCGGGCTTGCGGGACTTGCTTTCGACGAACTCGCGGATGACGGCCATGCGTTCGCGGGCACGTTTCTCGTCCTCGATTTCCTCGAGGGTGCGGACGGATTCGTTCGCCGCCATCGCCTTCCGCATCTTGGACAGCGCGAGGTACTCGAGCTGGCGGATGCGTTCGCGGGTGACGTTGAAACGCCGGCCGACTTCCTCCAGCGTGAGTTCGTCGCGTCCCTCGAGGCCGAAGCGGAGCTTGATGATCTCGGCTTCGCGCTTGTCGAGGGAGTTGACCATCGCGCTGAGGTCGCTGTTCAGGTTCTTCTCGCGCAGGCCCTCGTACGGACTGACGGCGTTTTCGTCGCCGACAATCTCGCCGAAGGTGGCGGAGTCTCCGTCCTCGCCGACCGGCGCGTCGAGGGACGCGGGGCGGACGCTCACGGACTTGAGATGCGCGACCTTCGAGGTCGGGATCTGGAGCTCGATCGCCAACTCTTCGTCCGTCGGCTCGCGGCCGAGTTGCTCGGTGAGCTGCATCGCGGTGCGGCGCATCTTCGAGATCTTGTCGACGAGGTGGACGGGGAGACGGATCGTTTTGCTCTGGTTCGCGAGCGCGCGCTTGATCGACTGCTTGATCCACCACGCGGCGTAGGTGGAGAGCTTGCCGCCCTTGCGCGGATCGAACCGCTCGACGGCTTTGATGAGGCCAATATTGCCTTCGCTGATGAGGTCCAGGAGCGGCAAACCGAAGTCTTTATAATCCATCGCGATTTTTACCACGAGGCGTAAATTCGCCTGAATCATGTGATCGCGCGCCGCTTTGTCGCCTCGGCGGATCCGACGGGCGAGCGTAACCTCTTCCTCGATCGTGAGGAGCGGCGTCTTGCCGATTTCCTGGAGGTACAATTGCAAATTGCTCCGCTCGCCGTGTGCAATCGGCTCCGCGGCAGGCGTTTCCGATTTCTCAAGAAACGACGGCGGAGTGTCGAGGGGAGCGGAGGTAAGGGGGGCGGCGCCGACTGAGGCCTGGTCGTCGACGGTGTGGGAGGAGCGGAGCGACTTGGATTTGGCGGGCATGGTGGGGATCTCGAATCGTTAGAGAAGGGAGTGTCTCACTTGTTCCCGGGGTGAGCCGGAAGCGTTCCATCTCTCGCTACGCGCGGTCCCGAGGGAAGGATGCATCGGGCGCCGCCGGCGCTTATACAAATTGTCCCAATGACCCGCGCCGCGCCGGTCACCGCGTCACACTTTTGGACGCAATCGGGTGCTGCCGGATCCGCGCGCCCGCGCGGCCGTGGACCGGTTTGCCCTCGCCGCCCGCCGGGCGGCAGCGGTTTGGCTCCGCCTTAAAGCTGCTCGGCCATGGCGACCGCCTTGAACAGCGCGGAGGCCTTGTTGACCGTTTCCTGATACTCGGAGGCGGGCACGGAGTCGGCGACCACGCCGGCGCCGGCCTGGATATGGATTTGGCCGTCCTTGATCAGCGCGGTGCGGAGCATGATGCACGTGTCCATGTTGCCGTCGTAGCCGATGTAGCCGAGGGCGCCGGCGTAGATGCCGCGCTGCGAGGGTTCGTACTGGGCGATGATCTGCATCGCGCGGATCTTCGGCGCGCCGGACACGGTGCCGGCCGGAAACGTCGCGCGCATCAGGTCGTAGGCGGATTTGTCCGGAGCGATCCGGCCCTCGACCTGCGACACGATGTGCATCACGTGGGAGTAGCGCTCGATGATCATCATTTCCGGCACGGTGACGCTGCCGAAGGCGCACACCCGGCCGATGTCGTTGCGGGCGAGATCGACGAGCATCAGGTGCTCGGCGCGCTCTTTCTCGTCGGCAAGGAGATCCGCGGCGAGGGCTTCGTCGTCGGCCTCGGTGAGGCCGCGCTTGCGCGTGCCGGCGATCGGCCGGATCTGGACGTGCCCGTCGATGAGCCGCACGTGGACCTCGGGCGAGGCGCCGACAATCGAGAAGTCGCCCGCTTCGAGAATGAACATGTACGGCGACGGATTGACGGTGCGCAGCGCGCGGTAGAGCTCCAGCGGCGACTTGGCGAAGGGCTTGGAGAACCGCTGCGACGGCACAAATTGGATGATGTCGCCGGAACGGATGAACTCCTTGCCCTCTTCGACGGCGCGCTCAAAGCCCTCGCGGCTGAAATTGCCGGGCGGCACGGTGATGCCGTCGACCTGGGCCAGCGGGGCGGGGGAGAGCGACTGCGGCACGCGAAGCAAGGCGTGGAGTGCCTGCAGTTCGGCCACGGCGGCATCGTAGGCGGCGTCGACGTTGTCGCGGATGTGCGCGTTGACGCTGAGCCGCAGCGTCTGCTTCGCCCGATCGAAGATCAGGAGCGAATCCGACAGCATGAAGTAGAGGATCGGCGTGCCCGACGGGTGCGCGGCGGGGGCCGGCACGCTGGGTTCGATCCGCGTCATGTATTCGTACGCGATGAAGCCGACGGCGCCGCCGGTGAAGCGCGGCATGCCGGGCAGCGAGACCGGCCGGTAGTCGTGCATTTCCGTTTCGATCAGGGTCAGCGGATCGGGCGGAGTCGGGACTTTGCGAACCGGCTCGCCGGGGACGCGGATCTCGGTTTCCTGCGGGCCGCAGGCGAAAATTTTCCGCGGGCGGCAGCCGATGAAGCTGTAGCGGGAGAGGCTTTCCCCGCCGGCGACGGACTCGAGCAGGTAGGACGGACCGGCGGACTTCAGTTTCGCGTAGGCCGAAACGGGCGTTTCGAAGTCGGCCATCAGGTCGGTGTAGACCGGGACGACGTTGCCTTGGGCGGCGAGGGACTGGAACGCGGCGCGGGTCGGGTGAATGGTCATCGGCGAGCCCGGTTTAATGCGTGCGGGCCCGGGATGCGGCAAGGCCAATGAGGTCAACTGTACGGGGCGCGGAACCCTCCGGCTGTGGCGCCGGAATCAGCGCGGGCGCGGGGCCGCGCGGCCGCTGGGTTTGGCAGGGGCGTAGGCGGGATTGGGCGTCGGCAACTTGGCGCCGACGTCGCGCAACCACGTTTGCAATTCGCTGCGCAGCGCGGCCACGCGGGCCGGTTCCGCGGCGGCAAGGTCGCGGGTTTCGCCGGGATCGCGGACGACATCGAAGAGTTCGAAGCGATCGTCCTCGAACCAATGGATGAGTTTCCACGGCCCACGGCGGACGGCGGCCGCGGGAGCGCCGCCTTGGTTGCCGTAGTGCGGATAGTGCCAGAAGAGCGCGCGGTCCGGGCCCGGTGCGCCCTTGAGGATCGGCGTCAGGTCGGTGCCGTCGAGGATCTGGCCCGGCGCGGGTTTTGCGCCCGCGGCCGCGAGCAGGGTCGGGAAGAAATCGGGACTGCTGACGGGCACCGAGATTTCGGAGGCGGCTTTGGTCACGCCCGGCCAGCGCACGAGCAGGGGCTCGCGGATGCCGCCCTCGTACATCCAGCCCTTGCCGGCGCGGAACGGCAGGTTCGACGTGGGCCAACCTTCGCTGGTGGAAAGGCCGCCGTTGTCGCTGGTGAAGATCACGATCGTGTTCTCGGCGACGCCGGCTTCGTCGATCGCGGCGAGGACCTTGCCGACGGCGAGGTCCATCGCTTCGACCATGCCGGCGTAGACGGCGTGTTCCTGAACGAGCCGGACATCGCGTTCGCCCTCGCGGCCCCATTCGGCGCGGAGGCCGAGCCGTTCGCGTTTGGCCTCGTACTTCTTGCGCAGATCCTCGCGGGTCATGAGCGGCGTGTGCACCGAGTAGAACGGGAAGTAGGCGAAGAACGGGCGGTCTTTGTTTTTCCGGATGAAGGCGGCGGCCTCGCTCGCGAGGCGATCCGGCAGATGTTCGCCCTCGGGTCCGTCGGTCAGGCGCGGATTGCCGTAGGGGGAAAAGTATTTCTTGCCGCCGTAGGGTCCGCCGCGGTCGATGCCGCCGCGGTTGATGTCGAAGCCTTGGTTCTCCGGCCAGAAACCTTCGGGGCCGAGGTGCCACTTGCCGGCGAAGAACGTCGCGTAGCCGACCGACTTCAGGGCCTTCGCCAACGTGGGGGCGGAAAGCTCGAGGCGCTCGGCGTACGGCGCGGGCAGAAGCCGGGTGTTGCGTTTCCAAGCCGCGGGGGTGGCGGGAGCGCCGATATAGTCGGTGATGCCGGTGCGCTGCGGCCATTGGCCCGTGAGGATGCTCGCGCGGGTCGGCGAGCAGACCGGGCAGGCGGCGTAAGCGTCGGTGAACTTCGCGCCCTGGCGCGCCAGGCGGTCGAGATTCGGCGTTTCGTGGAACGTGCTGCCGTAAGCGCCGAGGTCGCGCTGGCCGAGGTCGTCGGCGAGGAAGAAGACGATGTTGGGCGGTCGGGACGCCGCGGCGGCAAGGACGGCGGGGAGAGCGAGCAGGACGGCCAGCAGGCGGAGCGGGGAGCGAGGCATGGCAATAGGGGTTGGGTCCGAAGGAGGCGGATCGGCGCCGCCAACGCGAGCCCCGAGCGGCGCGATTGACACGTCCGGCGCGGGTTTTCACGGTCGCGTAACCCCATGGTTACCCACGCGGAAATTTGCGGCAAGACGGCGCGACCGTCGGCGCGCGAAGGGTACGGGGCCCGCTTTCTATGAAATCCTACAACGTCGGCATCATCGGTTACGGTTGGGTCAGCACCGCGCACATCCAGGCGATCAACGCGACCGCGCAGGCGCAGGTCACCGCCGTGTATTCATCGCGACCGCAGGATGCGGCGGCGCTCAGCGCGCGGCACGGCAGCCCGATTCAGACCTTCACGGATCTCGCCGCGATGCTGCGCCGGCCCGATATCCATGCCGTGGCGATCTGCAGCTATCCGCACCAGCACGCGGACCACATCATCGCCGCGGCGCAGGCGGGCAAGCACCTGATCATCGAGAAGCCGATCACGTTGACAGCCGAGGATGCGAAGCGCGTGGCGGTGGCGGTGAAGGCGGCGGGAGTGAAGACCTGCGTCTGCTTCGAGTGCCGCTTCTCCAGCCAATTCCAGGCGACCAAGGCGGTCATCGACGCGGGCTTGCTCGGGGCGATCCACTACGGCGAGGTCGATTACTACCACGGCATCGGCCCGTGGTACGGCCAGTTCCGCTGGAACACGGGCAAAAAGGACGGCGGCAGCAGTCTGCTGTCCGCGGGCTGCCATGCGCTCGACGCGCTTCTGCTCTGCATGGGCGGCGAGGTGGAGGCGGTGACGAGCTACGCGACGCGATCGAAGAACGCCGTGTTCGGGCAGTACGAATACGCGACGACGTCGGTGACGATCCTGCGCTTCGCCGACGGGAGGGTGGGCAAGGTGGCGTCGGTGATCGACTGCCTGCAGCCCTACTATTTCCACACGCATCTCGTGGGCAGCGAAGGCTCGCTGCTCGACAACAAATTCCATTCCCAGAAACTCGCGACGAACAAGCACGCGTGGAGCGGTCTCGCGATGAAGCTGCTCGATTCCGGCGATGTGTCGGACCACCCGTATCAGACGCAGTTCGAGGCGTTCTTCGCCGCGCTGCAGCGCGGGGCCGAGATGCCGTTGACCAATCTCGAGGAGAGCCTGCGCTCGCACCGCGTTGTGCTCGCGGCCGACCGTTCGGCCGAACTCGGCCGCGAAGTGAAGCTCGCGGAGCTCGCATGACGGCGCCGGCGGCCCTCGCGATCGCGGCGCACCCCGACGACATCGAGTTCATGATGGCGGGTACGCTGCTGCGGCTGCGCGCCGCGGGCTGGGCGATCCATTGCTGCAACGTGTCGAGTGGCTCCTGCGGCAGCATGACGATGTCGGCCGCCGAGACACGGCGCGTGCGGCGACGCGAAGCTCAGGGGGCGGCGCGCCGGCTCGGCGCGGTGTGGCACGCCGGCTTCGCGGACGATCTCGAGATCGTCTACAGCCCGGATTTGCTCCGGCGCATCGGCGCTTTGGTGCGCGAGGTGCGGCCGGCGATCGTGCTCACGCATTCGCCGGAGGATTATATGGAGGACCATATGATCACGGCGCGGCTGGCGGTGACGGCGACCTTTGCGCGGGGCATGCCGAATTTCCGGACGCAGCCGCGGCGGCCGACGGCCGGCGGGGACACGACGGTGTACCACGCCCTGCCGCATGGGTTGAAAGACGGCCTTGGGCGGACGGTGAAGCCGGAGGCGTTTGTCGATGTGACCGCGGTGCAGGCGGAGAAACGGGCGGCGTTGGCGGCCCATGCGAGCCAGCACGCGTGGCTCGACGAGACGCAGGGCATGAGTTCGTACCTTGAGGCGATGGAGACGACAGCCCGTGCGGTCGGACGGCAGTCCGGCAAGTTCCGCCTCGCCGAAGGCTGGCGCCGGCACAATCCCCTCGGCTTCTGCACCGAAACTGCCGATCCGCTGCGCGAGGCGCTCGGCAAATACTGGCGGCGCAATCCGCGCTACCGCTGAAAGCAAGTCCCACCTTATGCCCCGCAAACTCAGCTCCATCGCCCCCGATTGGTGGGATTACACGACCCTCGATCCCGAAATCATCCGCGCCGCGGCGGCGTTGACGCCCGAGCGGATCGCGCAGCTGTCGCGGCCCGGTTTCCGCGTCGTGATGTACGACACGCTCGAGGACTTTTATCTCGCCGAGGCGCTGGAATACATCGCCGCCTGGCGGCAAGCGACGGCCGACAATCCCGTGGGCATCTGCGGACCGATCGGGCCGACCGAACAGCTGCCGCTGGTGGCGCGGTTGGTGAACGAACTCGGTCTGTCGCTCCGGCACGCGCACTTCTGGGGCATGGACGAATGGTACCAGGACGGCCGCGAGGTGCCGGCGACGCACCCGCTTTCGTTCGAACGGGCCGACCGCGAACTGTGTTTCTCGCGGATCCGGCCGGAGCTTGCGATGCCGGAGGCGAACCTGCACTTCCCGAAGGCGGACACCGCGGCGTATCAAAAGAGTTGGGACGGCGTGCGCTGCGCGACGATGCAGGGCGGGCAGGGCGAGACCAAGCACTGGGCCTTCAACGACCCGCCGCGCCGGACGGGCGCCCACCGGGACGCGCCGCCGACGCCCGCGGAGTACCGCGCCCTCGGCACGCGGCGCGTGGACTTGCACCCGATCACGCTCGCGCAGAACGCGCGCACCTCCGGCGGCGGCAATATCGCGCTGGTGCCGACCGAGGCCTTGACGGTCGGGCCAAGGGAAACGTGGCGCGCCGAAAAGGTTTCAATCTGGCAGGCGGGATTCCACGACAACCCCTTCGGCCAGCGCCTCAGCGCCTTCATGATTTCGGAACGACTGGTCGACACCGCGGTGCCGATGTCGCTTCTGGCCGACCATCCCAACGTGCAGTTCAACTACTACCGCCCGGGGCTCGGTTCCTGCGAGATTGAGATGCACTGACGCGGGACCGAGGCGCAGCGCGCCCGGAATGAACCTGTTCCGTGGGCCGGACCGACGGGTCCGGCCCGTTGCCCGCGGTCAGGGCGCGCGCACTTCGCCGACGAGGCGATGCACGTGGGTCGCGATCGTTTCCTCGATGTCGTCGGCCCAGGTGTGCGCCGGTTGGCCGTACACATACATGGACGTGTTGCCCTCGTAGCCGGGCCGGCCGTTGGTGCGCGGGGGGCGGTCCTCGGCGAGGACGCGGGCCGAGGGGATGTAGGCCATGACGTCGTTGGCGTAGCCGGCGACCCAGGTCGACGGACCGAACTCGCGTTTGAAGCGGAGGGCGTAGTCGACGACGACCTCGCCGCCGAGGGCGATCCAGAGGCGGTCGGCGCCGAGGCGCCATACCTGAACCGGGTAGGGATAGGAACGCGGCAGAGTTTTCCCGGCTTCCAATTCAGCGAGCAGGCGGCCGGCCCAGCGGGTGAGGGTTGTCGGCGTGCCCTGCGCGAGCCGGGCCAGTTCTTCCTTGGTCGGCGTCGGTCCCAGATTCAGCGGGGCGAACGCATGGGCGGTCCGCAGCCGCGGCGGGATCGGGGCCGGCGCCTGCAGGAGCACCTCTTCCACGGCGGCGGCGAGGAGGTTGCCGTAGCGCTCGGCCTGATGGACCTCGCGGCGCGGGAGCGGATTCTGGTCGGCCCCGCAGCCCGAGAAGAACATCGCGGTGGCGCCCGGGTGGCTGCGTTGCAGCGCGATCTGCGCGAAGCCCGCGTAGTCGCCGGCCCACTGGTAGAAGTTCAGCGTGGTGTTGTGGCAGGCGTAGCCGAAGACGACGGCTTTGAGTGTGCCGTCGGGGGCGGAGACGGCGAGCACCGGCACGGAGTGGTCGACGGGGCCTTTCAGTTCAAGTTTCCGGCGCAACTCGGGCACCTGGGCCTCCGGGTTGTTGCGGCGGTTGACGGCGAAACCGGTGGTGCCCTGGCCGGCGGCGAGTTGCGCCGGGGCCAAGGCGGCGAAGGCGCGCCCGACGGTGTCGACCAGCGTTTTCTCCAGTTCGAGAGAGTAGGCCTCGATGACGGGCTTCTGCGCTTCGGGCAGCGGATAGGCGTCGTAGAGTGCGCCGCGGAGCACCGGAGTGCAGTGCGAGTGCGACGCGTGCAGCATGATCTGGTCGCGGCCGAGACCGTGGCGTTGCTTGAGCTCGGCGCAGACGCGGTCGTAGATGGTCTGCGGAATGCCGAGCAAGTCGGTCGTGACCACGACGGCGCGGTGGCCGGCGGCATCTTCGAGCGCGAGGACCTTCGCGAAGAGCGGATGCAGGGTGCCTTCGGCGGGGCGGTTGCGGCCGCCGTATCCGGACATCCATTGCGCGGCCTGCGGAGTGATGTCCGCGGTGGCGAGGCCGGCTTGCCAGCCGGCGTTCCCGGCCGGGGCGCCGCGGCCGGCGGAAAACAGCGCGGCCAGCGCCGCGACCAGAAGCACGAGGCGAAAACTCATGGCGGGCACGGGTCAGCGTTGCAGCGGGTGGAGCTCGATCCGGCGGAAAAAGATCTCGGCGCCCTCCGATTGGAACAGGAGCCGTCCGGCCGTGAGCGTGCTGCCGGAAGCCTCGAGGACTTTCACGCCGTTGAGGAAATAGACCAGGTTGCCGCCGTCGCAGATGGCCTCGATCCGGTTCCATTCGCCGACGGGTTTCTCGACGTCCTTGGCGCCGCGGAAACCGAGGGCGTCCTTCCAGCCAAGATCACGATACTGCCAATCGATGCGGCCCTTGGTGAATTCCTTGGGGGGGCCCGCCGGATCCCAGTTCTTGCCGTTGGCGGCGACGGCGGCGACGACGCGGTCGGCGAGCGGCTTGTCGGAACCGCGCACGTAGCCGTTGAGCACGAGGAGGTCGCCGGTGCCGCCCTCGATGATCTGGTATTCGAGGGAACGCATCCACGGGGAGAGGAAGTCCTTGGCGTAGCCGCCGTCCTCGCCCTGTCCGTGCAGCAAGATGCCGGAGTCGCGGGCGCGATCGGCCCGCGGGATCCAGGTCCCCGGGCCCCAGCGGAATTCGGCGACCAGACGGTAGTTCGTGTAGTTCTCTTTGGTGACGATGCCGCCCCAGTGCTGGCCGCTGATGCGGATCGCCGGGGCGCCGTCGATGCGGTCGACGACGCTGAAGACCCGGTCCGGATCCGTGCGGCCGAACTTCGGCAGCCACGTGTAGAACGCGGAAAGATCCTTCTTGGTCGTGCCGTCGAACAGGACGACGGTTTGCTGCGGCGTCACGGCCGGCTCCGCGGCCGGCATCGACCGCAGAGAAACAAAGAGGGAGAGCAGGCAAAGCAGACGCGGCAGCGGGGATTTCATGGGCAAATGCGGGGACCGAAGAAGGCGGGGCGCGGAAGAAGTTGCGCCGCGCGCGGGGCCTGCTCAAGGCTCTTCGCATGCGCGCAAGTAACCGATCGGTTCACGCGGTCGGCCGGTGGCCGGCGGGCGTCCTCGCCGCGCTGGCGCTGGTGGCGGCGGCCGCCGCGGCGCCGGCGCTTGCTCCGTTGGAACCCGCGGCGGCGCTGGCGGCGTTCCGGTTGGAACCGGGCCTGCGCATCGAATTGGTGGCGGCGGAGCCGGCGATCGTCGACCCGGTGGCATTCGTGTTCGACGACCGCGGACGGCTCTTCGTGGCGGAAGGCCGCGGGTATCCCGATCCGGTCGAGGGCGGCGGCAAGACGCAGTTGGGCCGCATCGTTTGCCTCGAGGATCGGGACGGCGACGGCCGTTTCGAGCACCGGACCGTGTTTGCCGACGGCCTCGGCTACATCAACGGACTCGCAGTGTGGCGGGGCGGATTGTTCGTCACGGCGGCGCCGGAAATTCTGTATTTGAAAGATCGGGACGGAGACGGCGCGGCGGACGAGCGCCGCACGGTGCTGACCGGCTTCGAGGCGAGCAAGACGGCGCAATTGCGCGTCAGCCACCCGACGCGCGGACCCGACGGTCGCTTCTATGTCACCAGCGGTTTGAACGGCGGAAAAGTGACCTCCCCGGCGCATCCCGACCGTCCGGCGGTCGCGTTCACCGCGCGCGACGGCCGCTTCGATCCGGAAACGTCGGCCTTCGAAAACACGGGAGGCCGCGGGCAATTCGGCTTGGCCTTCGATGCCTTCGGGCGCCGCTTCGTGACGTCCAACCGCCACCCGGTGCTCCAGGTGATGTTGGAACCGTGGCACCTCGCGCGGCACCCGCACCTCGGCTTCAGCGAGACGACCCAGGAAGTTTCCAAGGTCGAAGCGCAGGCAAAAGTGTTCCGCCTGAGCAACGCGGCGATCTCCGCGGACTATATTCCTTCGCTGATGGGGACGCCGCACGCGGGGACGTTCACCTCGGCGTGCGGGCTGATCGTTTTCGGCGGCGATGCGCTCGGCGCGGACTACGTTGGCAACGCGTTCATCTGCGAACCCGCCCAGAATCTGATCCAGCGGCAAGTGTTCCGGCCGGAGGGATCGTCCTGGCGCAGCGACGCCGTGCCGGCGGGGCGGGAGTTTTTGGCCACGACCGACGTGTGGTTTCGCCCGGTGTTTCTCGGCGAAGGGCCGGACGGGGCGCTGTATATCGCCGACATGTACCGGCGGGAAATCGATCATCCCCGTTATGTGCCGGAGGAATCGCGGGGCGGTTTGGATTTCGAAGGCGGCAAGGACCGCGGGCGGATTTACCGGATTGTGCGGGAAGGCGCGGCGCCACGGGCACGCCCGGTCCGGGCGCAAGCGGAGACGCCGCGCACCTGGGTGGCGGATTTGGAGTCGCCGAAGCGGTGGTGGCGGGACCGGGCCGCGCGTTTGCTCGCCGAGGATAAAACGCCGCTGCAGGCGGAGTTGGCCGCGCTGGCGGCGCGGTCGCCGCGGCCGGAAACGCGGGCGGCCGCACTGTGGGTCCTGCGCAATCGCGGGGAGTTGGCGCCCGAGCACTTGGTGCAGGCGGGTCGGGATCCGCAGGCCGGGGTGCGCGAACAGGTGCCGCGGCTGATCGCGGAAATGCCGAATTTGCCGGCGGAGCTGGCGTCTTTGGTCGCGGCGCTGGCGGCGGATCCGGACGCCGGAGTGCGGTTTCAGGCCGCGTTGGTCCTGGCGAAATGGGATGCCCCGGCGGCGATTCCGGCGCTGGCGGCGATCGCGCGCACGGATGGCGCCGATCGCTGGAGCCGGGCGGCGGTGCTGTCGGGCATCGGCGGACGAGAGATCGAATTTCAACGCGCGCTGTTGGCGGAAATGGGCCGGGAGGAACCGGCGTTTGCCGCCGTGATGGAGCACCTGGGACGCATGGTTGGCGCCGGCGGTCCGCCCGAGCGCAGCCGTCAGTTTCTCGCCGAGATCGTGGCGAAGGCTCCGCCGGAGAGTTGGCAATTGGCGGCGGCGCTCGGCGTGATTCAGGGCTCGCGCGGGGCGGCGGCGAAGCGGTTGGCCGCGGGCTCCGCCGACGCCGCGGCGTGGCAGACTTTTGTCGCCCGCGTGGCCGAGACGGCGCAAAATGCCGGCGCGCCGACCGGCCGCCGACTGCCGGCGATCGCGCTGCTGGGGTATGCCGATGCCGTCTGGGCCGGTCCGGTATTGACGGGATTGCTGGCGCCGCGGCAACCGGCGGACGTGCAGCTGCAGGCGGTGAAGGCGATCGAGAGTCTCGGCGAGACGGAGACGGCGCGGGCGTTGGTGGCGGCGGAACGGTGGCGAAGCTACACGCCCCAGGTGCGCGAGGCGGTGCTTGCGGCAGTGACCGGGAAGCCGGCGCTCGTGCCGGTGCTGTTCGACGCCCTGGAGGGCGGGGCGATCGCCCCGACGGAAATCTCGTCCGTGAAACGCGGCCAATTGCTGAAGCACGCGCAGCCGGCGGTGCGCGAACGTGCCGCCGTTGCCTTCCGGGCGCTCGAGGGCGGCGACCGCATGGCGGTGTATCGGAGTTTCCGCGACGTCGCCGGCCGGCCGGCGGCCGACGCCAAGGCGGGCGGCGCGGCGTTTGTCCGGAGTTGCTCCGCTTGCCACACCTACCGGGGCAACGGCGGCCGGGTCGGTCCCGATCTCACAGGGCTGAAGAACCAGCCGGCGGAGGCGATTTTGCTGCACATCTTGGTGCCGAACTACGAAGTGATGCCCAGTTACCAGACCCTCGCAGTGACGACTCGCGACGGCCGGACTGTGAGCGGCTGGCTGGCGGCGGAATCGGAATTCGGATTGCTGCTGCGGACCGCGGCCGGAGCCGAGGAGTCGATCCGGCGGGACGAGATCGCAACGCTGACGGCCACCGGCGTTTCGTTGATGCCCGACGGGCTGGAGCAAACAATGACGCGGGATGAATTGGCCGGTTTGATCGCGTTTCTCAAGCAGGCCGACTGACGCAACCCCACGCCCCGACGATGAAGATGCCGATCAACCGATTGCTTCTGGCGGCGATATGTTGGACGGGATTGGGCCTGGCCGAGGCGGCCGAGCCGGTGTTTCGCGCGGGAGCCGACCGGACCGACATCACGCCCGAACTCGGCATCGTGATTGTCGGCAATTTCGTAACCCCGGCTTCGACGCACGTGCACGATCCGCTCTACGCCCGCACGTTGGTGCTGGACGACGGGACGACGCGGCTGGCTTTCGTGGTGGTCGACAACGTCGGCCTGCCGCGCTTCGTCTGCGACGCCGCCAAAGAACTGATCCGCGAGAAGACCGGCCTCCCGCCGGCCAACGTGCTGATCTCATCGACTCACACCCATAGCGCGGGTTCCGCCCGCGATCGCGTCGGCGGCGGAACCGACGAAATCCGCGACGGCTTCGAGCAGGCGGCGCCGGTGCTCGGGCCGTACCAGCGGTTTCTCGCGACGCGGATGGCGGACAGCGTCCGCAACGCACTGCAGCGGCTGGAACCGGCGAAGGTCGGGTGGGGCACGGGTTCAGCACCCGCCCATGTCTTCAACCGGCGCTGGCACGTCAAAACGGAGGAATTGCGGCGCAATCCCTTCGGAGGCACGGACGCCGTGCGGATGAATCCGCCCGCGGCGAACCAGGAGGAGTTGCTCCGGCCGGCGGGGCCGACCGACCCGGAGATCGTCTTCCTTTCCGTGCAGGCGGCGAATGGCCGTCCGTTGGCGCTCCTCGCGAACTATTCGCTCCACTACGTCGGGGGCACGGTGGCGGGGGCGCTTTCGGCGGATTACTTCGGCGTGTTTGCGGAGCGTCTGCGCGAGTTGGTGGGCGGCGGGGATGCGGCGGCGGCGCCCTTCGTCGGGATCATGGCCAACGGCACCAGCGGCGACGTGAACAACATCGACTTCCGGGCGCGGCCCGTCCCGGCGGCGCCGTACGAGAAGATGCGGCGCGTCGGCGAGGCCGTGGCGGCGGAAGTGCACCGGGCCTACGGCAACGTGGTGCATGTGCCGTGGGTCAAGTTGGACGCGCGGCTCGAGGAAGTGCGGTTGGCGACGCGGCGGCCGAGCGCGGAGCTCGTGGCCTACGCCCAATCCCGGTTGGCCCCGGCAGCCGGCAAGGCGTGGCATCCCAACGAAAAACTCTACGCCCGGCACGTCCTGCGCGCGGCGGCCGGGCCCGCGGAGGTCGACGTTCCCGTTCAGGCAATCCGCGTCGGCGACCTGGGCATCGCGGCCCTGCCGATCGAGGTGTTTGCCGAAACCGGGCTCGAACTGAAGGCAAAGGCCCCGTGGGCGAAAGCGTTCACGATCTCGATCGCGAACGGCGCTTTCGGCTACATGCCGACGCCCGCGCAGCATCAGCTCGGCGGATACGAGAGTTGGCTCGGCACCAATCGGGTCGAGTCCGAGGCTTCGGTGAAGATGACCGATCGCGTGCTGAAACTGTGGCAGGAGATGAAATGAAAACCGCGACCGCAAAAATCGGGCGGGCGGTACGGCGGATTCTTCTCGGCGGGTGGTGGGTCCTGGGCGGCACGCTCCTTCCCGCGGCCTCAGGCGGTCTCACCGCCGGGGCCGCGGCGGCGGATATCACGCCGGACCCGGCCATGCCGAACTGGACCGTGCCCCGGGCCTACGCCGAGGTCCACGATGCGCTGCAGGTGCGCGCCGTGGTGCTGGACGACGGCGGGTCCAAGGTCGCGTTGATCGGCTGGGATTTGCTCGACGCGCGGGAGTTTGCGGTGGCGCGGGTGCGGCGCGAAGTGGCGGCGGCGACCGGCATCCCGGCGGAGCGGATCATGGTGCAGGCAACGCACAACCATGCGGGTCCGAAATCGGAGATGGGGCCGGAACCGTTGATGCCGCGGGAACGCGGCTTGTCCGCGACGGCGCAGCGCCATCCGACCTACCGGTCCTGGGCGGACCGGCTGGTCAGGCTGACGGTCGACGCGGTGCAGCGGGCGGATGCAGCCCGGGTGCCCGTCACGCTGCGGCTCGGTCGGGCGACGGTGGGGGAGTGGATATTCAACCGGCGTCCGCTGCGTCCGGACGGCACCGTGCAGAGCATGCTTGAGCCCGCGGATCCGACAGTGCTGCCGAACGGCCTGAGGTTCGGTCCGGTCGACCCGACTTTGACGGTGATCGGTTTGCGCGGGATGGACGGCGCCGCGGTCGCGACACTTTTCCATGTGCCGATCCACCCGGTCGTCGTGTACGGCGGATACAAGGGGCTGTCCGCGGATTGGCCGGGTGCCGCGACCGAGGCGCTCGCGGGCAAAGTCGGGGGCGCGGCAATGTTTCTGCAAGGGTGCGCCGGCGATCTTGTGCCGAGCCGCCGCGGACTCGAGGTCGCGGCGAAGATGGGTGCGGCGGTGGCGGAGCGAGCGGCCGCGGCGGCGGCCAAGGCGGTGCCGTTGCGGAGCGGCCCGTTGCGCACGGCGGCGGAGACGCTCGTCCTGCCGGTCAATCCCGAGGTGCGTGCCGTCATGAAGACGGAAACGCTGACCGTGGAGGTCGGCGCCGTGCGCTGCGGCGAGCTCGTGCTGGTTTTCCTGCCGGGAGAGCCGCTGCAGGAAATCGGGACCGCGATCCAGACGGCGTCGCCTTTCTTTCACACGGTCGTGCTCGGCTACGCAAACGGCCGAGGTGTCGGATACTTCGGCCTGCCGGGAGGAAAGCGGCAGGGCGGTTATGAAATGACCGACGTCGGCGCCGGGACCGACGAGGCCGGCCGGCTGATCGTCGAAGCCGCGGGGCGCGTGCTGCGCCGTTTGGCCGCCGAGCCGCCCTGAGCGCGCGGGTGGAAATCAGGCGGCGGCCGGGAACGGCCAAGCGAACTTACGAGCAGCGCGCGTAGATTTTTTGCAGCATCGAAACCGAGGCGGCCGGCGTCGCAGTGCCGGCGGGACGAGCCGGGGCAAGGCTGCAACGGAGGAGGAGCTGCTCGTTTTCCTTGTCGAGTTGGAGAATCTGCAGGATCCGCGCACGGGTCTTTTCCAGCTGGTCGCGGGTCTGCGGGTCGCGGGCGGAGGCGGCGGGCACGGAGCGCAGCGCCGCGAGCGTCGTGTCGAGGCGGGCGAGCAGATCGCGTTTGCGCTCGAGCAGGGCGGCGTCGGGGGCGCGCTGCTGCTGGCGGAGAAAGCGGTTTTCATCGAGCACGCACTGGTGGATCTCGTCGCACAGGCGTTGGTGCTCCTGGATGGTCTCAAGCTGGGTCATGGGGTGGCGGCGGTTTTGATAGCCCCGCTGGGGGCGGGGGTGTGGGTGTCGCGGGCCGCCGGCGGCACGGCTCCGGGCTTGACGGCATCGGCCGGGACCGGAGCGGGTGCGGGGGGCGGTGCGACGGGCTCAGGCTGTGCCGGAATGCCGCCGAAATACGAGGAAATCTGGCCGGAGGTTTTTTCGCGCCAGTCGATGTGTTCGAGCCGCCACTTGGCCATGGTGGCCAGTTCGGTGACGTCGGCGCCCGGGGTTTTGCCGGCGGCATCGATGATGGCTTGGTAGGAAACGCGGGCGCGTTCCGGATGGCCGAGGCGTTCGTCGCAGAGGCCGAGTTGGTAAGTGATCGGCAGGCGCCAAGTGTTCTCGGTCGAGATCGCCAGCAAGCCGGCATAGATGGCGCGGGCGTTCAGCGTGTCGCCGGATTCGAAGAAATCGTTGGCGAGCTGGTTGCCGGTGCGGCGCTGCCAATAGGCCCAGCGCTTGGGGTCGGCCTCGATGCGGGCCTTTTCCGTGCGCAGGAGCTCGAGGGTTTGGGCGAAGGCCTCCTGCGGGCGCTTGAGCTCGCGGAAGGAAATCGCGATCAGGTAGCGCGCCTCGGGGACGTTTTCGTCCTCGGGCCACTGTTCGATGTAGGCCCGCAGGGTGTTGATGGCGCCTTCGAGATCGCCCTGCAGCTTGAGCGCGTAGCCGGCTTTGAAGTGGGCGCGGGCGCGGTCGACGGGCGCGAGATCGAGAAGGCGCAGGCGGGTGAAGAACTTGTTGGCTTCGGCGAAGTCGCCGGCCTGGAAGTACGTCTCCGCGATTTCGAACTGGGCGGTCCGGGCGAGGAGTTGATAGCGGTCGAAGCCGTCGCCGGGGAGCTTCAGCGTCGAATTGATCACGCTGTAGAAGCGGGCGATGGCGGTCTTGTAGACGCCGAGGTCGCGCAGGGTGCGGCCCAATTCTAGCAGGGCGTCGGGCGTGCGCTCGTCGGTCGGATATTCCTTGATATAACGTTCGTAGATTGCGGCGGCTTTGGTCGAGGCACCCTGGCGGCGAAACATGCGGGCCAGGCCGAGCAGCGCGGATTTGACGTCGTTCTGCGACACCTTCAGCGACTCGAGCACCTGATGGTACGCGATCTCGGCCGCGGAATAGTCGCCGCGTTCCGCGAGGTTGGCGCCGAGGGAGAGCAAGCCGGAGATTTCGTCCGTCGTGCGCTTCCGTTTGCCGTTCTTGGCCGCGGCATCGGCCGCCGGTTCGGCGGCATGAACTTCGGCTTTCGCGTCGGACTTGGGTTCGGCTTTGGCGTCGGCCGGAGTGCCGTGGCCGGGGTGGGCCGGGGCGGCGGCATGGGCGCCGTGGTCGGTCGCTTTGGCGGCGTGGGCCGGGGCTGATTCCGGCGCCTTCGCCTTCGGTTCCGCCGCGTGGGCGGCGGGAACCGAAGGCGAAGGCGCTTCCGAGCCCTCCAGTCTGGCCCGCGCGACGGCGAAGAGCGCGAAGGCGAGCCACGCGCAGGCGAAGGCGCGGCGGGAAGGCAGGAATCGGCGGCGGGTCATTTAGGGGGTCTGTCGGTAGGTCGCCGAGCTGGCCGGGATCGGGGCGGGCGCCGGAGCTGCCGGGGGGACCGGAGCGACGACCGTCACGTTGGCGGGAGCGCGGGCGGAGACCGGGACTTGGAAGTAGGGCAGGAAGTCCTCAGGTCGGACGGTGGGCCGGGAGCTGTCCGGCAGGATCGGCGGCGGCGCCTTGGGGGGCGGAGCGACCGGTTTGGGCGGAGCGGCGGCCGGCGGCTTGGCTTCTTCCAGAAGCCGGTCGGAGGCCTCCGTCAACGCCGCCGAGGAAGCGGAGGCGGCGGCGTTGGCCAAAGCAACCGAAGCCTCGGTCGGCGAAAGGGCGGGCATAGGCGGAGCGGCGGCGGCCGGTCGCGTGACCAGATCGGGCGGCGGAGCCGCCTCCTGGAAACGCAGCGGCGGCGGGCCGACCAACGGCAGGTATGGAATTGCTTCCATCGACTGGAGGTCGGAACCGCTGCGCGACGGACGCGTGCGTGGCAGCGCCAGGACGCCATCGGGCGCAAGTGCCGGCAGGAGGATCAGCGACAGGCAGCGGAGTGCGCGTCGCGATCCCGCCGACAAGTGCGGTGGTTCGCGGTGATTCATTTCGTATAAGACGGTCCATGGTGGTGGATGGTCCTGATTGTGCCCAACGTCCTCTTCGGCACGCGGGGCCCGCCGCTGAAATGAAATTGCGGCCGGCTGCGCCGGCGCGCGGTCAGCGCGAATCGAGCACGCCGCGGAGCTGGCGGCCGAGGTCGTCCAGCTTGTAGGGCTTCTGGATGAAGCCCCGTTGGCCGAGCTGCTCGAACTCCTGGCGGACCTCCGCGGTGAGGTGGCCGCTGATGATCAGCACCTTGAGCTGCGGCCGGCAGATGCGGCTGACCTTCAGCACGTCGACGCCGCTGGCGCCGGGCATGTTGAGATCGAGCAGCATCGCGTCGAAGCGGCGCGAGGTGTCGCTGATGGCCTCGATCGCCTCGATTCCGGAGGCGGCGGTGCTGGTGACGTAGCCCTTGCGGCTGAGCGCGGAGGAAAGAAGGGTGCGCAGCGACTCCTCGTCGTCGACGATGAGCACGTTTTCCGAACCGCCGGGAAACTCGGTCGGGGCGGAGACGGTGGCGATGGTCGCCGGGGAAGCGGCGAGCGGCAGGTAGACGCGGAAGGTGCTGCCGGCGCCGAGCACGCTGTCGACTTCGATGAAACCGTGGTGCGCCACGACGATGCCGTAGACGACGGCGAGACCGAGGCCGGTGCCGTGGTTGCCCTGCTTGGTGGTGAAGAACGGTTCGAAGATCCGCTGCCGCACCTCCGGCGTCATGCCGGTGCCCGTATCGGAAACTTCGAGACAGGCAAAGTCGCGGCCGGACTCGGCGCCGAGGTGCCGCAGCGCGGAACCGGGCCGCGTGGAGGTCGAAAGGGTGATGGCGCCGCCGGACGGCATCGCGTCGCGGGCGTTCACGCAGAGATTCAGGACGATCTGCTGCAGCTGGTTCTGGTCGGCGAGCAGGTTCGGCAGGCGGTCGCGCAGGGCGAGCTGGATGGTGACCGTGCGGGGAAACGTTTCCGCCATCAAGTGCACGAGATCGCGCGCGAGCTGGTTGAGATCGACCGGCGAGAAGCGGACCTCGGTCTTGCGGCTGAAGGTGAGGATCTGGCGCACGAGGCCGCTGGCGCGCTGGGCGGCCCGGTGGATCTCGCGGAGGCTCTTCTGCAGCATCGCCGGCTCGGGCGTGCCCTGCTGGCAGAACTCGGCGTAGCCGTTGATGATCGCGAGCAGGTTGTTGAAATCGTGGGCGATGCCGCCGGCGAGCGTGCCGAGGCTCTCCATCTTCTGGGCCTGGCGGAGCTCGTGCTCGAGTTTCTTGCGCTCGGTGATGTCCTCGCGGAGGCAGAGATAATTGGTGATGTCGCCGGCCGGGCTGCGCAGGCAGGAAACTTTGACCGACTCCCAGACGGTGCTGCCGTCGCGCCGCGTGGTGGTGAGTTCGCCGCGCCATTCGCCGCCGGCGCGGACCGTGGTCCAGAAATTGTCGAAGGAGAGCTGGTCGGGGTGGCCGTCGCGCAGGACCTCGATGTTGCCGTCGAGGATGTCCTCGAGGGTGTGGCCGCTGACGGCCGTGTACTTGGAATTCACGTACTGGGCGCGGCCGTCGAGGTCGGTGATGACGATCGAGACGGGCGACTGTTCGACGGCGCGGGACAGCCGGTAGAATTGTTCCTCCGCGAGGCGCTGCCGGGTGATGTCGCGGCCGATCGCGCGGATGGCGACGATGGCGCCGGCCTCGTCGTGGAGCGCGGATTCCTCCCACGAGAACCAGCGGACGCCCTGCGGCGTGAGCCAACGGTGCTCGGCCACGGCGCGGTGCGGCGGGCGCACGAGGTCGACGGCGCCGGGCGCCCACGACGGGCGGTCGTCGGGGTGGAGGAGTTCGGCAACCCGGCAGTCGCTGAGCGTCTGGCTGGTGCGGCCGAATTTGCGGGCGAAGGTGTTGTTCGCGACCAGCAGCTTGCCCTGCAAATCCCGGCAGTAGGCGGCGTCCGCGCTGTTTTCCCAGGCGCCGAGCCAGGCGTCGTAGGGAGATTTGGAGCCGGCGCGATCGATCGCCTCGGTCAGCAGGACGGACATGGTGAAAAGGTGAGGGCCGAACCGGCCGGGGCCGGCCGCGGCGCGAAGAAACTCAGATCAGGCCCTGCAGCATCGAGGGCAGGCGTTGGATGGAGTTGGCGAGGGAAGCGCGGGCCAGCTTGGATTCGGGACCGTCCGCGCCGTAAAGGATCCGCCAGCCGCTGAGCTGGAGCCAGGCGTCGGCCGCGACCGGGGCGACCTGCTCGAAACCGCCGCCGATGCCGGCGTGGCGCACGACGTGGTCCGCGATCTGCACGGCCGCCGCGAACAGGCGGTGGCGCGGGGCGCGGTCGGGATCGTTGTGGTAGCGCAGGGCGAAGACGATTTCCTCGGAAAGGCTGTGGCGGGCGGCGTAATGCGCGCCGATCTGGCCGTGGTCCCAGCCGATGAGATCGCGCTCGAATCTGCAGAACTCGGCGGGATCGGCGGCGGGCATCGCCATCAGCGTGCGCAGCTCGTCGGGAAACGAATAGGCCATGACGACCTTCCCGACATTGTGCAGCAGGCCGATGAGATAATCGGTGTCGTCGTCGATGTGGAGCTGCGTCGAGGCGAGGATCTCGCGTGTGAGGATCGCGGTGGCGATGCTGTGCGTCCACAGTTCCTTCCACGGCAGCGAGGCGGTGGTGACGGGCTGGAGGGTCTCGAGTTCCTCGATGATCGGCGTCGCCATCGAGAGTTCGCGGATCTGCCGGAGGCCGAGGAAAAACACGGCTTCCTCGATGTTGTTCACGCGGGTGGAAAGCCCGAAGTAGACGGAGTTGACCATCCGCAGGAGGCGGGCCGAGAGCGAAGGGTCGCGCCGGATCACTTCGGCGATCTGGGAGCTGAGACTCTGCTCGGAACGGACCAGGTCGCTTAGGGCCCGATTGATGCTTTGGAGCGACGCGAGCTTGGGGCAGGCGTCGATCCGGCGGCGCAGTTCGTCTTCGGCGAAGGGCGTCGCGCGCGAAGGCGGCACGAGGTTCATCGTAAGCATGCGGGTGCGGTGGAAAGTGGTTGCGGAGGGCGGGCGGGAGCGCCCGGAGCCGGTGAAAGTATCGGCGCAACCGGGGTGCGCTTGAGGTGGTTTCTACTCAAGTTGCGCGCCGGGTGTGCCGAAGCTCCCGGCAATCCGTGTCTCCGGCGAAACTCCAGTCTCTGCTCCAGGCGGGCATTGCGCACCACCGCGCGGGCCGGCTGGCGGAGGCGGAGCTGCACTACCGGCAAGTCCGTGCGGCCGCGCCCAAGAACTTCGATGTCCTGCACCTTTCGGGTCTCGTGGCCTACCAACTGGCGCGGTTGCCGGAAGCGGTCGACTTGCTCGGCCGGGCGCATCGGATCGACCGCAAGCACCCGGTGTGCGCGATGCGCTACGGCCTCGCGTTGCTGGCGGCGCGCAAAACGGCGGAAGCCGAGGCGGCGCTGCGCCTCGCCGTCGAGCTTAAACCCGATTTCCACGAAGGCTGGGACAACCTGGCGTACTGCCTGAAAACCCAGGACCGCCTCGCCGAGGCCGTCGAATGCCATCGGCGGTGCACGGCGCTCCGCGCCGACTATGCGGTCGGTTGGTTCAATTTCGGCCTGACCCTCAGTCTGCTCGGCCGGAATACCGAAGCCCTCGCTTGCCACGAGCGTTCGTTGCAGGCGGATCCGACCTATGCACAGGGCCGGCTGGGCCGCGCGCAGGTGCTGCACAAAATGCACCGCATCGCCGAGGCGGTGGCGGACTACCGCAGGTACCTCGACCTGCAGCCGGGCAACCTCGAAGCGCGTTCCCATCTGTTGCTCGCGCTGCACAACCTGGCGGAACTGAGTCGCGACGACTTGCTCGCCGAACATCGGGCCTACGGACGGCTGGCCGCCGCGGGCGGTCCCGCGGTTGCCACGTTTCCCAATCTGCCGGAACCGGAACGGCGGCTGCGGTTGGCGATTCTGTCGCCGGACCTGCGGGCGCATTCGTGCGCGTTTTTTCTCGAACCGCTGCTGCAGCACCTCGATCCGGCGCAGTTCCAACTCTACCTTTACCACGACCACTTCCGCGAGGATGCGGTGTCGGTGCGCCTCAAGGCGTACGCGGCCGTGTGGCGGAATTTCATCGGGCAACCGGCGGCGGTGGTCGAAGCGACGATCCGGGCGGATGCGCCCGACATCTTGGTCGATCTCGCCGGTCATACCGGCATCAATTGCCGCATGGGTCTGTTCGCGCGCCGGCTGGCGCCGGTGCAGGTAAACTATCTCGGCTATCCGGATACCACGGGCCTGGCAGCGATGGACTACCGGTTCACGGATGATTACGCCGATCCCGCGCCGGAGGCGGATGCGTTTGCGACCGAGCGGCTCGTGCGTTTCTCGGCGTGCGCATGGGCGTTCCGGCCGAGCGAGGCCGCGCCCGAGGTGGCGCCGGCACCCGTGCTCGGCCGGGGGCACACGACCTTCGGCTGTTTCAACAACCTCGGCAAAGTCACCGATCGGATGCTGGCCGTGTGGGGCCGGATTTTGGCCGCGGTGCCCGATGCCCGACTGCTGCTGAAGGGCGGTGGACTCGGTGAACCGGCGGAACAGGCGCGGTTCCGCGACCGTTTGGCCGCGGCGGGCATTGAAACGGCACGGGTTGATTTTCTGGAACGGACCGACGATACCGCGGGGCATCTGGCGCTCTACGGGCGGATGGACGTTTCGCTCGATACCTTTCCCTATCACGGCACGACGACGACCTGCGAGGCGCTCTGGATGGGAGTGCCGGTGGTTACGCTGGCCGGCGACCGCCACGTTTCCCGCGTGGGAGCCAGTCTGCTCCACGCGGTTGGCCGGCCGGATTGGATTGCGGCGACGGAAGACGACTACGTGCGGATCGCGGTGGAACTCGCGGATCCGGCGCGGCTTGCCGGCAGCCGCGGCGCCTTGCGCGAAGCGATGCGCGGCAGCGTGCTGTGCGACCATGCCGGGCAATCCGGCCGATGGGCGGCGGCATTGCGGGATTGCTGGCGGGCGTGGTGCGGGCGGGCGGCGGTCGCGGCTTGAGTTGGCGGCAGCGGACGCGCGGCAAATTCTGCCGGCGGCGTCGGGCGAATGGCCTCGGGATGAAATCGAGGCGGCGTCGGCGGGAAATAATCTGCGGTTACGTTTTGTCCGGTCGCGTTTTGCGCAACGCCGAAGCGGGCCGGCCTGAAACTTGCAAATTGGGGGCCCGTCATGGGCTTCCACTTTGCCGATTCCTCCGATTCTCCTGCCTGGGAGGCGGCTGCCGGGTTCCCGGGAGTTTCGGGCGCAGGCGTGCCGGCTTCCGAGCTGAGCGCATCCTCCGGTGAAGCGCGGCTCGCGCCGCCGCGCTGCGGCGGTCGGCGTTGCAGCGCCCGGACTCCTTTCGGCGACCGGGCCGCCGACCGCCGGCCCGGCAGAATCCGCGGCGGCTTGCCGCCGCCGGGACTGTATTTTGCCGCCCCCGCCACCTGAACCGCCCCCGCTTTTGCCATGAGTTCCAATCGCTCCGCTCCCTACGCCCTGGAAAACGCCAGCATCCTCCTGACCGGGGGCACGGGTTCCTTCGGCAAGATGTTCGTGCAAACCGTGCTGGCCCGATATCCCAAGATCCGGCGGCTCGTGGTGTTCTCGCGCGACGAACTCAAACAGTTCGAAATGGCGCAGCAGTTTCCGGTGCACGAGCATCCGGCGCTCCGCTATTTCATCGGCGACATCCGCGACGAGAAACGCCTGCGTCGGGCCCTCGAAGGCGTCGACACGGTCGTGCATGCCGCTGCGCTCAAGCAGGTGCCGACGGCGGAGTACAACCCCTTCGAGTGCATCAAGACGAACGTGCTCGGGGCGCAGAACCTGATCGAGGCGTGCCTCGACAGCGGCATCCGGCGCGTGGTGGCGCTCTCGACCGACAAAGCGGCGGCGCCGTGCAACCTCTACGGTGCGACCAAGCTTTGCTCGGACAAACTGTTCGTGGCGGCCAACAACATCGCCGGGGCGCGCGATCTGCGGCTGAGCGTCGTGCGCTACGGCAACGTCATGGGCAGCCGCGGTTCGGTGATCCCGTTCTTCCTCGAGAAGAAAAAGACCGGCGTGCTGCCGATCACGGACCCGACGATGACGCGGTTCAACATCAGCCTCCAGGAAGGCGTGGAGATGGTGCTGTGGGGGCTCGAGCATGCCTGGGGCGGCGAGATCCTCGTGCCGAAGATTCCCTCCTACCGGATCACCGATCTGGCCGAGGCCATCGGCCCGGAGTGCACCCATCCCGTGATCGGCGTCCGGCCCGGCGAAAAGATCCACGAGGAGATGATCACGACGAGCGACAGCTACAACACCGTCGACGTGGGCCGTTACTACGCGATCCTGCCCAGCGGCGGCGCGTATTCGCTTCGGGACTACTGCGCGAAGACCAAGGCGCGGACGGTGCCGAACGGCTTCTGCTACAACAGCGGCACCAACGAGCACTTTCTCTCCGTCGGCGAACTGCGCGGCCTTATCTTCGGCCCCGCGGCCGCGCCGAAGCCGGCGGCCCGCCGCCACCGCGCGCGGCCCCCGCAGCGCGCGGGCGCCCGCTGAACCGCCGGCACGGTCCGATCCTGAACCAACTCCAATCGCCCCCGACCATGATTCCCTACGGCCGACAGACCATCTCCGACGACGACATCGCCGCGGTTTCAGCCGCCTTGCGCAACAGCCTGATTACCCAGGGTCCCGTAGTGGAGGCGTTCGAGCGCCAGTTTGCCGCGCACGTCGGCGCGAAACATGCGGTCGCCGTCAACAACGCGACCTCCGCGTTGCAACTGGCCATGCGGGTCGCCGGGATCGGACCCGGCGACCGCGTCGTCACGTCGCCCATCACCTTTCTGGCTTCGGCAAACGCAGCCGTCTACCTCGGTGCCGTACCCGACTTCGCCGACATCGATGCGGCCACCTATACTCTGGATCCGGCGGCGTTGGCACGGGAATGGAAGCCGGACACGCGCGCGGTCGTGGCGGTCGATTACGCGGGCCAGGCCTGCGATCTGCCGGAGATCGCGCGGGTCGCCCGCAGCCGTGGCGCCGTCGTGATCGGCGACGCGTGCCACGCGGTGGGCGGCTCTTTCCATTCCGCGGCGGCGCCGGGACGCAGCTGGCGGCTGGGCGGCAATCCTTGGGCGGATATGACGGTCTTCAGTTTCCATCCGGTAAAGACCATGACCACGGGCGAGGGCGGTATGCTGGTCACGGATCGCCAGGATTGGGCCGATCACGCGCGCCTGCTGCGCACGCACGGGATGGTGCGGGAGCGCGACCACTTCGTGCTGCCGGCCGACGATCCAGTGCTCGGCGAAAAAGGGCCGTGGTATTACGAGATGCAGGACCTGGGCTGGAACTTCCGGATGACGGAGTTCCAGGCGGCGCTGGGCATCTCGCAGCTCGGGAAACTCGAAGGATTCCTCGCGCGGCGGCGCGAAATCGTGGCGGCCTACAATGCGGGGCTTGCGGATCTCGAATGGATCCATGTCCCGCGGCTCCGCCATCCCGAGGATGTCGGCACCGCTTCCTGGCACTTGTATACCGTGCAGGTTGATTTCGCGGCCATCGGCCAAACTCGGTCCGAGGTGTTCAAGGCTCTCGCGGCCGAGGGGGTGCTCGCCCACGTGCTCTACATCCCGGTGCACCTGCAGCCCTGGTACCGGAAGGTGTATGGCTACGGTCCCGGGAAGTGCCCGGTCGCCGAAAATTTCTATGCGCATGCCATGAGCCTGCCGCTCTTTCCGACGCTGGAGGACAGCGAGGTCCGGCACGTGATCGAATCGGTCCGCAGGCTGGGCCGCTCGGCCGCGAGAACCGTCGGCGTCGCCGCTTGATGTCCGCGCTCTGCGTCATTCCCGCGCGCGGCGGCAGCAAGCGGATCCCGCGGAAAAACGTGCGCCCCTTCGCCGGCCGGCCCATGATCGCCTGGTCGATCGAGACGGCGCGGGCTTCCGGCCTGTTCGACCGGGTGGTTGTCTCGACGGACGACACGGAGATCGCGGCGGTGGCGCGTGAGTCCGGCGCGGAAGTGCCGTTTTTGCGGCCCGCGGAATTGGCGAACGATATTGCCGGGACCGACGCGGTGATCGGCCACGCTCTGGAGTGGTTTGCCGCGCAGGGCGAGACGGTGGAAGAGTTCTGCTGCATTTACGCGACCGCGCCGTTCCTGTGCGCGGAGGATCTGCGCCGCGGGCTCGAATTGCTCCGGGAACGGGAAGCCGCGACGGTGTTTTCCGTCACCTCTTTCCCGTCGACCATCTTCCGGGCTCTGGAGATCGCCGGCGACGGTCGGCTCCGGATGTTCTGGCCGGAGAATTTCACGCGGCGCTCCCAGGATTTGCCGGCGGCCTACCACGATGCCGCCCAATTCTACTGGGGCCACACCCGCCGCTACCTGCTCGAACGGCGCCTGTTCTCGACGAACTCGGTTCCCGTGGTGCTGCCGCGGCACCGGGTGCAGGACATCGACACGCCGGAAGACTGGGCGTTGGCGGAGAATCTGTTTGCGGCCCTGCGGCAGCCGGACCGGGGAGGGGTGGCGGTATGAAGATCGCCGGCGATCCGATCGTTTCGGGCGTGATCGCGCGCGCCGGACTGCTGCTGATCCGGGCCGATGCCAGCGCCGCGATCGGCGCCGGCCATATCATGCGTTGCCTCGCTTTGGCGCAGGCGTGGCGCCGGAGCGGAGGCCGCGCCGTGTTTGCCGCCGCGGAATGCACGCCGGCGCTGGCGGACCGGCTGCGGCACGAAGGTTTCGAACTGCTGGGCGGTCGGGAGGTGCGCGGCGGTCCCGGGGATGCGGAATGGACGGCGGAAACGGCGCGCGCCCGGGGCGCGGATTGGGTCGTCGCCGACGGCTACGAATTCGGTCCCGCTTGGTTGCGCACGGTTGCCGATGCCGGACCGAAGGTCTTGCTCGTGGACGACTGCGGCCGGGCCGACGTCGCGGCCGCCGCGCTGATCTTGAACCAGAACGCCGGCGCGAACGCCGCCTGGTATCCGGCCAGGCCCGCGGGCGAGACGTTGCTGGCGGGACCCAAGTTCGCCCTGTTGCGCGAAGAATTTCTGACGGCCGCGGGCGCCTCGCGCACCCGCGGGACCGCGGCGAGAAAAGTGCTCGTGACGCTGGGCGGCGGAGATCCGGACAACGCGACCGGCTTCGTGCTGGGCGCGTTGGCCGAGCTCGAAGGCTTCGAATTCACCGTGGTGGTCGGCGGGAGCAATCCGCACCGGGCGGCCATCGCCGCAGCCGCGGGCGCGATGCGGTCCCCGGCGCGGGTGGTCGTCGATGCCAAGGACATGCCGGCCTTGATGGCGGAGGCGGATCTGGCGGTTGCGGCCGCCGGTTCGACGACCTGGGAACTGGCCTACATGGGACTGCCGGCGGTGCTGCTGGTCATCGCGGACAACCAGCGCGGAATCGCCGCGGCGCTGGCGGAAGCGGGGGCCGCGATCAATCTCGGGGACTTCGGCCGTGTTGGCCCCGCGCGGATCGCCGCGGCGGTCGCCGATCTGCGGGCCGATCCGGAACGCGCGGCCGAACAGTCGCGGCGCGGCCGGGCCCTGGTCGACGGCCATGGGGCGGCGCGGGTCGCGGCGGCCTTGGGCGCGCCGTTGCGGGTCACGCTCCTCAGCGATGCCGACTCCTGGCTCAATTCGTATCTGGGGAATTTCGTCGCCGAGCTCGCGGAGCGCGGTTGTCGCGCGCGGTGGATCCACGATCCCGCGGAATTGGCCCCCGGGGATGTGGCGTTTTTCCTGTCGTTGAGCCGGCTGGTGCCTGCGGACCTGCGGCGGCGCCATGCGCACAATCTGGTGGTGCACGAAAGCGCCGTGCCCGCCGGCCGCGGTTGGTCGCCGCTGACGTGGCAAGTGCTTGAAGGAAAGTCCGAGATTCCGGTCGCCCTGCTCGAGGCGGTCGACGGCGCGGATGCCGGCGACGTTTACGGCCGATCGACGATCGGCCTGCGCGGCGACGAATTGGTCGACGAGCTGCGCGCGGCACAGGCGGCGGCGACGCTGGCGCTGGTGCGGGCGTTCCTCGACCGCTACCCGTGGAGCGCGGCCGAGGGCCGGGCCCAACAGGGAGAGCCCTCCTACTATCCGCGGCGGCGGCCGGCCGACAGCCGGCTCGATCCGGACCGGACCTTGCGGCAGCTGTTCAACCAACTTCGGGTCGCCGATCCCGTCCGCTATCCCGCTTTCTTCGACCTGGCCGGCCGGCGTTTCGAGCTCCGCATCACCGCGGCTCCGTCGCCCGCGCCCCGCTTTGCATCCGCATGAAAACGCGCCGCTCCTCGTCCCGTCTTCGCTGCGCTGCCGCGGCCCCCGCCCGCTACCTGGTGGTCGGCTGCAAACCGTGGAACCGGCGGATTTTTGACGAGCAACTGGCGGGTTTGCCGGGCGAGTGGAGCTATCTCGCCGACCGCGAACAGCTGACGGCGGAGGCGGTGGACCGGCTCGCGCCGCGGTACGTTTTTTTCCTGCACTGGTCCTGGAAGGTGCCCGAGGCGTTGATCGCGCGGCACGAATGCGTGTGCTTCCACATGACCGACGTGCCGTACGGGCGCGGCGGCAGTCCGTTGCAGAACCTGATCGCGCGCGGGCACCGGGAAACGAAGCTGACCGCCCTGCGCATGACGGCGGACTTCGACGCGGGGCCGGTCTATATGAAGCAGCCGCTGTCGCTCGAAGGCGGCGCGGAGGAAATCCTGATCCGCGCGAGCCGGCTCGCCGCCGCCATGATCGTCCGGCTCGTGCGGGAGCACCCGGCACCGGTGCCGCAGCAGGGCGACGTCGTCGTCTTCAAGCGCCGCAAGCCGGCGGAGAGCGCGATCGCCGCGCCGGAATCGCTGGCGGCGCTGCACGACTTCATCCGCATGTTGGACGCCGAGGGCTACCCGCCCGCATTCCTCGAGCACGGGGGCTTCCGCTTCGAGTTCACGCGTTCCGCGCTTTACGACGGCCGGCTCGCGGCGGACGTGAAGATCACCCCGGTACCGCGGCCGGCACCGGCCCGCTGATTTTCTCGATCCCCGCCTATGACTCCCCGCTTCAGCATCCAAGGCCGCGCCATCGGACCCGGGCACCCGGTGTACGTCATCGCCGAAATGTCGGCCAACCATAACCAGGATTTTGCCCAGGCCGCCGAGATCGTGCGGGCGGCCAAGGCGGCGGGCGCCGACGCGCTCAAGCTGCAGACCTACACGCCGGACACGATGACGCTGAACCTGCGCACGCCGGAATTCCAGATCGGCGCCGGCACGATCTGGGCCGGACGCAATCTGCATGAGCTCTACGGCGAGGCCTGCACCCCGTGGGACTGGACCCCGCGGCTCAAGGCGCTGGCCGAGAGCCTCGGGCTGCACTGTTTCTCGACGCCCTTCGATTTCACGGCGGTCGATTTCCTCGAAGGAATGGATGTGCCGGCCCACAAGATCGCCTCGTTCGAGATCGTCGACCTGCCGCTGATCCGCCGGGTGGCGCGCACCGGGAAACCGACGATCATTTCGACCGGCATGGCTTCGATGGCCGAGATCGACGACGCGGTGCGGGCGTTCCGGCAGGCGGGCGGCCGGGACCTGGCCCTGCTCAAGTGCACCAGCGCGTATCCGTCGCCGCCGGACGAAATGAACCTCCGCACCATCCCGCATCTCGGCGCGACCTTCGGCACGGTGGCCGGATTGTCGGACCACACGATGGGCGTGGCCGTCCCCGTCGCCGCCGTCGCGCTCGGCGCCTGCATCGTCGAGAAACACTTCACGCTTTCCCGGTCCCAGCCGGGCCCCGACAGCGCGTTCTCGCTCGAGCCCGCCGAGTTCAAGGCGATGGTGGACGCCATCCGCGTCACGGAACAGGCGCTCGGCCGCGTCAGTTACGAGATGACGTCCAAAGAGCAATCGAGCTGCGTGTTTCGCCGTTCGCTGTTCGTCACCGCCGACGTCAAGGCCGGCGAGGTGTTCGGCGAACACAATGTCCGTTCGATTCGTCCCGGCACCGGGTTGCCGCCGAAGCATTGGGACCAGGTCGTCGGCCGGCGCGCCAGCCGCGACATCGCGCGCGGCACGCCGCTGGACTGGCCGCTGCTCGGGGCCTGAACCGCCATGAACCTCCTGATTTTGGCCGCGCATGCGGACGACGAGGTGCTCGGCTGCGGCGGCGCCATCGCGCGCTGGGTCCGCGAAGGCCACCGGGTGCACGTGCTCTTTTTCACCGATGGCGTCGGTTCGCGCGGGCGCAATTCCGCCGCGGCCAAGGCGCGCCGGCAGGCCGCGCGCGCGGCGGCAAAGATTCTCGGCTTCTCGATCGCCGGTTTCGGCACGTTTCCCGACAACCAACTCGACCGCGTCCCGCTCCTGCGGCTCGCGCAGACCGTCGAGCGCGTGAAGCGGAAGGTGCGCCCGGACGCGGTCTACACGCATTTCTGGGGCGACCTGAACATCGACCACCGCCGGGTGTTCGAGGCCGCGCTCACCGCCTTCCGCCCCCAGCCGGGCGAGACGTGCCGGACCTTGCGTGCTTTCGAAGTGGCAAGCGCGACGGAGTGGGGCGGCCCCGCGACCGCGTATCGGCCGAATGCGTACATCGAGC
The DNA here is from genome assembly GCA_027482185.1 of Opitutaceae bacterium. GTDB lineage: Bacteria > Verrucomicrobiota > Verrucomicrobiia > Opitutales > Opitutaceae > ER46. The sequence goes on from JAIXWF010000013.1 coordinate 1,200,531, forward strand.
TGACCGAAGGCGATGTCGAGCACGCGGTCCGGGCCTACCGGGCTTATGTGCACGAAGTGCGGGCCGATCCGCACAGCCGTTCCGTCGAGGCGTTCCTGGCCCGCCGCGTGGTCCGCGGCCGCGAGTGCGGCGTGGCCTGGGCGGAAGGCTTCATGGTCTGCCGCGAACTCGCTCCTCTCTGAACCGAACACCCGGCTTCAACCCAACCAATCCTATGTCCTACACCCCTTGGCTCAAAACGATCGAACCTCTCGTCGGCGGATTCCGCGGCAAACGCGTGCTGGATGTGGGCTGCGACTGGGCCGCCCGCCTCGTCCAGCAACTGGTCACGGAGTTCGGCGCGGAAGAGGCGGTCGGCGTCAATCTCATCGCCCAGGACCGGCAGTACCTGCCGCAGGCGCGGACGATGTGCGCCGACGTGACGAAGCTGCCGTTTGCCGAAGGCGAATTCGAGGTCATCGTGAGTTCCTCGGCCTTCGAGCACATCCGCGGCCTCGACAAGGGCCTGTCCGAGATGCACCGGGTGCTCAAACCGGGCGGCTCGCTTTATTCGATGTTCGGCCCGATCTGGTCGACCTCCTACGGCCATCACATCTGGTTCAACCACAAGGGCAAGGAGTACACCTACCACAATGTGATTCTGCCGCCCTGGTGCCATCTGCTGCTGGAACGGTCCGAACTGCAGGCGCGGCTGAAAGATCACGCCGCGCCTCCTTTGATCGAGGCGATTCTCGATTGGGTTTACCATTCCGACGGCCAGAACCGCCTGTTCTTCGAGGACTATGAAACCCTGTTTCGGGAAAGCCCTTTCCGTTCTCTGTTCGTCAGGGGCTACGAGTACAAGGAGCTCTCCTCGAAGTATGAAGCGGGCATGGATCCGGGCGTGTTCGACCGCCTCCACAGCCGCTACCCGAGGAACCACAATTGGCTCTACGACGGCATGACCGTGCTGTTGCGGAAAGACTGACGCGGAACGCGCCGGGGGAAGATTCCCGGGCCGGGCAAATTCTGCCGGTCGATTGCGGCCGAAAGACTGTGGCGGCATATGGTTTCGTAAAACGTTCCGGGTCAGTGTCTAGGGCGGTTGGCGGGATTTCTGCTTAGTAGAGGAGCGATGCCCCGCTGTATCAACCGAGACACGCTTGTGCCACGAGCCCTCCCTGCCGTTGCGGGGAAGAGCGGGCCGTTCTCCGGCGCGAACGCCTCGTCGCTTCCGCGGGCGCGCGTCCGGTTTGAATTCCGCGTCGTTGTCCTGTCGCCCGTTGCCTTCCCCGTATGACCTCACCTGCCAAGATCCTGAGCTTCTCTCCCTACGCGTACTGGCAGTTGCATGCGCTCTACGAGATCGCGATTTGCCACAACCTGCAGTGGCGCGGTCACAGCTATCGCTACGTGAGCTGCGACGGGCTCTTCACCGACTGCGACCTTTTCTGGGAGTCCACCGTGGGCCGCCGCCCGGCCAATGCCTGCGCCGTCTGCCAGGAGCAGGTCAAGGGTCTGCTCGAGAAAAATCGCGTGCCGCACACGTGGCTCGGCGCCTACCAGGCGGCCGATGTTGTCCCGACGGTCCGCGCCTTCGTCGACGGGCTCGCGGATGCGGATCTGCTGCGGGCGGAGTTCCTGGGCTATCCGCTGGGCTCGTGGGTGAAGTCCTCGGTCCACACGCATCTCCGGATCAACGCGATCGATCCGGCCAACGCCAAACACTGCGCGGCCCTCCGCAGTTACCTCTACAGCGGCGGCGTGGCGCTCCTGTGCATCGCGCAGATGCTCGACGCGGAGCGTCCCGACGTGCTGCTGATGTTCAACGGCCGCATGGGCGTGACCCGGGTCGCGCTTGAGTTGGCCAAGGAGCGCGGCATCCGCGTGGTGTGCCACGAGCGGGGTTTGGCCAAGGAGCAATTGCTGCTGTGGGAAAACGAGGGCTGCCTGTCGCTCCGGCCGTATCCGAAACTGTGGGCGGAGTGGGGCGGCGTGCCGCTCGCCGCCGCGGAGGCCGGACAGGTGACCCGCTGGCTCCTCGATCGCGCGCGCGGCGCCAACCTCAACTGGAAGACGTTCAGCGTGCAGAGTTCGCTCGGGCCCCTCGCGCCGTTTCTGGAGCGCCACGCGGGCCGGCAGATCTGGAGCCTTTTCACGAGCAGCACGGACGAAATCGTGGCCGACGACGACCGCACGTCGGCCTTCGGCACCCAGAACCGCTGGATCGACGAGACGATCCGCTTCGTGCGCGACCAGCCCGGCATCGCCCTGGTCGTCCGCGTGCACCCGAATTCCGGCGGCAAGAAATCCACGGGCCGCAACCTCGACGAACTGCGGCACTTCGAGGAGCTGAAGGGCCGCGTCCCGGACAATGTGGCCGTGGTGATGCCCGACGACCCGGTCAGCAGCTACGCGCTGGTCGACCGCACCGACGTCGGTTTCGTCTACGGCAGCACCATCGCGCTGGAGATGGCCTGCCGCGGTTTGCCCGTGTTCCTTGCGGCGCGCTCGCCGTGGATGCCGTGCGACGGAATCCGCTTTGTCACCGCGGCCGACGACTACGCGGCGCTTCTCGCCGCGCGCGCGGCCCGGCCGCGCACCGCCGCGGAAGCCGAGACGATCGCGCGCGCCGCCTACCGTTTCGCCTACGCGTACATGTTCCGCTGGAACATTCCGTTTCCGCTCGTCCGCATGCCGGATGTGCATCACGGCGAACTGGCGGCCGGGACGCTCGAGGATTTTCAGCCAGGCAAGCACGCCTGTCTCGATCGCTGCGCCGAGATCGTGCTCGGGCTCCGGCCCTCGATCCCGCAGGCGACGGCGCCGATCGCCAAGGGCGCCGCCGAACTCGAACTGGCGGCGGTGCGGGCCGGTTTGGACGCCGTGGCCGGGCGGAGCGCGGAGCAGGCGGCGCATCCCGTCCGGATCAGCGTCGTCATCACCTGCTACAATTACGGCAAGTACCTGCGCGACTGCGTGCGCAGCGTCGTGGGGCAGACGTTCAAGGAATGGGAATTGATCATCGTCAACGACGGCAGCACCGACGATTCGCTCGCCGTGGCCAAGGCCTGTGCCGAGGAGTTTGCGGGCCTGCCGATCACGATCGTCGACCAGCCCAATTCCGGCCAACCGGCCCTCGCGCGCAACGCCGGCATCCGCCGGGCGCAGGGCGAGTTCATTCTGCCGATCGACGCCGACGACCAGATCGATCCGCGTTACCTCGAACATGCCTTCCGGGCGATCGACGCCGACGCGACGGTCGACCTCGTCTACTCGGATTCGCTCTTCGACAACGGCAAGACGCGCGTGCGCAAGACGCCGGGCCGCTTCGAGGCCAAGGCCCTCGCCGCCGCCAACCAACTCGTCTACTGCTGCGTTTATCGTCGCGCGGTCTGGGCCAAGGTCGGCGGTTATCGCGACAACGTCCGCGGCTATGAAGATTGGGATTTCTGGTTGGCCGCCGCGCTTGCCGGCGCCAAGGCCGTCTACATTCCGCGGGTCGGCCTGCTCTACAACGAGAAGGACAGCGGCGTCTATTCGCAGACGGTGAGCCGCCACCAGGTGCGGACGGCCCAGGTGATGTTGAACAATTCCGCGGCGTATTCGTCCGCGCAGCTGGAGCGCGCGCGGGCCGTGTTGGCGGATGCCGCGGCGGCAACGACGGTCAGTGCCGCGGGGCCGAAGTCCCCGAGTTTTGTCTCGGTGGTGATTCCTTGCTACAATCAGGCGCAGTACCTCGCGGAGGCGGTGCAGAGCGTGTTCGCGCAGACGTACCCGCATTGGGAAATCGTCATCGTGAACGACGGCAGTCCCGACCGGACCTCCGAGGTCGCGCAGGGTTTGATCCTGCGACATCCGGACCGGAAGATCCGCCTGATCGAAAAGGCGAACGGCGGCTTGGCCGATGCGCGCAATGCGGGAATTCGATTTGCGCGCGGGCAATACATCCTGCCGTTGGATGCGGACGACCGCATCGATCCCACGTTCCTCGCGAAGACGGTGGCGCTGCTCGACGGCCAACCCGGGATCGCGATCGCCTACACCGACTGGGTCTACTTCGGCGGGCACAACACGCGGCGCGCGGCGCTGGATTACGATTTTGCCCGTTTGTGCAAAAAGGAGAACCTGTTCACGTGCACGTCGCTTTTCCGCCGCGAGGCCTGGGAAGCGGCCGGCGGCTACAATCCCAACATGACGCGCGGCGTCGAGGATTGGGATTTCTGGATCGGCTGCGGCGAAAAGGGCTTCGTCGGCCAACGCATCCCGGAGCCGCTGTTCTTCTACCGCGCGAAGGAAGGCAGCATGATCCATACGCTGCAGCCGCACCTGCCGGCGATGTTCGCGCGCATCATCCTGAATCACCCCAAGCTCTACGGGCCCGAGGCCGTGAAGTTGGCGCAGCGGAAATTCGATGCGGCGCAATTGCCGCCGCCGAAACCGAGTTCGGCCGGCACGGAATGGCTGGCGCCCAAGGCGACGTTGGCGGATTTCCAGGCCCTCGTGGCCGATGCCGAAGCCAAGGTGCGCGCCGGCCAGGCCGCCGAGGCGCTCGCGGTGCTCGAACAGGCGCTGCGGCAGGCGCCGTCGGAAGAGTGCGCGGCCAAAGCGCGCGAAATTCTCGAGTTGCTGCGCGCTGAATTGACGCCGGCGGCTGAACCGGCCGCAGCGGCCGACAATCCGGGCGGGGAAGAAGTGTTCGGGGCCGAGGAAGTCGCGGCGATCCGGCAGATCATCGCGGCGTATGCGGAAAACCCGGCGGAACCGTCGGTCCGCAACCAGCTCGCCGAGCTGCAGCAGGGCTTGATGAACTTCTTGGTCGGCGCGGCGCCGGATGCGCTGGAAAAGCATTTCGCGGGCGGGCTCGGCCAGGTGTTCCGGGCCCTCGTGAAGAGCGGGTTGACGGGCGAGGCGCCGACGCCGGCCGCGGCCGAACAGATGGCGATCCTCGACGAGGCGTTGGCGAAGACCGACGGCGCACCGGATGTCCGCCCGCTGCTGGCGCGCATGCTGGTGGCGCCGGCGCATCGCGGAACCGTGATCGTACCGCTCGAACGGCTGCCGGAGTGGCTGCTGGACGACGGCCTCGGCTACGTGCTGCACGCGCCCCTTGTCTTCGTGCTGCCGGGCGAAGCCGAGCAGTACCACGACCATCTGTTGCGCACGGCCCGGTCGATCCATCGGCTGACGCGCACGCGGGCAGCCGACCCGCGGACGCTGCGGGTGGCAGAGCACTTCGCGCTGCGGGTGAACTGCGTTCCGCTCTATTTCAGCCGGTCCAATACCCGCGAGTTTGCGGAGTTGCGGGCGGCGATCATGGAGTTTGTGCTCCTGCGCAAAGGCGCGGCCATCGACGCGAAGCTGCCGAAGCGCCCGAAGGGCCGGTCCCGCATCAAGGTTGGATTTCTCAGCGCGCACTTCGGTTCGCAGACGGAAACGCACGTCACGTTGCCCGCGCTCCAACTCGACCGTTCGCGTTTCGAGATCTGCCTGTATCCGGTGGCGCGCAACCCCGGCCCGGTGGAGGAACGCTGCCGGTCCTTCGCAGATTCGTTCACGCCGCTGCCGGGCAATCTGCACCAGCAGGTGAAGACGATCCGGGACGCGGAACTCGACGTGCTGATCGTGGGCACGAATGTCACGGCGGTCGCGAATTCGGTTTCGTTGATCGCGCTGCACCGGCTCGCACCGGTCCAGCTGACGTCGTATTGCTCGCCGGTCAGCACGGGCATGCGGCACATCGACGGTTTCCTCACCGGCACGCTGAACGATGCGCCCGGCTTGCAGGACCATTTCAGCGAGCAGCTGCGTTTCTGTCCCGGGCCTCCGGGCTGCCTCGACTACACCGTGGAGACCGCGGGCTCGGGCCGCACCTTCGACCGCGCCGGGCTGGGCTTGGCGGACGACGACGTCGTGTTTCTCAACGCCGCGGCCTGCTTCAAGATTCTGCCCGAGCAGCAGGAAACCTGGGCGAAGATTTTGGCGGCGGTGCCGAAATCGAAGCTGGTGCTGCTGCCGTTCAATCCGAACTGGTCGAGCAGTTTCCCGGTGAAGCAATTCGAGCGCACGTTGACCGAGATTTGCGCCCGCCACGGCGTCGCGCGCGACCGTTTCGTGCTGGCGGGATCGCTGCCCTCGCGGACCGACGTAAAGGCGCTGGAGCGCATCGCCGACGTGTACCTGGATACCGCGCCGTTCTCGGGCAGCATCTCCGTGATCGATCCGCTGGAGCTGGGACTGCCTCCCGTGGTGCAGGACGGCCCGACGCATCGCGCGCGGATGGCGGCGGCCCTGCTGCGCGAATTGGAGATCCCGGAATTGGTCGTGCCCGACGAAGCGGCCTACATCGCGTTGGCGGTGCGGCTGGCAAACGAACCGGCCTATCGCGCGGCCCTGCGCGGGCGCATCGCGGCCGGCATGGCGCGGCGGCCGACCTTCGTGAATCCCGGCGCCTATGCGGCCCACCTCGGTCGGTTGCTCGAAACGCTGGTGCGCGGTGCACCGGCCGGCGTCCGTCCGGCCGCGCGTTTGCTCGAACTCGTGCTCCAATGACCTCCGCCTTGCCGGCAGCGCCGCGGCGGCGGATCCGGATCTGCTACTTCAATACCTGGGCGGGCCCATTGCAGCCGGTCGCCGACTACCTCGCGCGGTTGCCGGGGCTCGACCTGCGGCCGCTGGTGAGCGACCCGCGCGACGCCGAGCTGATGCGCAAGGCGCGGCTCGACTGCGATTGGTACGGCGAGAACGCCCGCTGCTTCGCCGCGCTGGCGCATCCGGAAATCGAATTCCTGCCCGCGTGGACCACGGGACGTGCGGGCGTGCTGGATACGGCCAAGGCCCCGCGCGAGCCCGGCGAGGAACGCTGGCTGGTCACGATGGCGCAGCAACCGCAGGCCTTCGGCGAACTGGCCCCGAAGGTCTTCGCGCTGCTCGCGAAAACGGGCGTGCGGCATGCTTTCTACGCCTTCGACGAGGCGAGCCGCACGATGCCTTGTTTCGCGGACATCGCGCCTTTTCTCGACGTGCTGGTGCACGACGAGGCGCCGATGGCCGAGGCGGGCGCGGCCCGGCTCAAACCGGACTGCGTGCGGCGGCACCGGAGCTGGGTGGCAAACCTGCTGCCGGGAGCGACGGCCTTCGCGGAAGCTCCGGAGGAGAAAATCTACTTTCTCGGTTCCCAACTCGGGCTTTCGCCGCACCGCCGGCGCCAGATCGAGTTTCTCGCGGCGCGGTTCAAGGATCGGTTTGTCGCGAGTTGCGACCACACGACGCCGGTGAACGGCCGCGGCGAATTGGCGCGCTACAAGGTCGGCTTTTGTCCCGAGGGCCGGAAATTCTCGACCCCGGCGATGGCGGCGACGCACACGGACCGGCCGTTCTGGTGCGGCTGTCTCGGCATGGTGCCGGTGAGCGAGGATTCGCAAAGCGGCGGCCGACTCGAGGAGTTGCACCGCGCCGGATTGATTGTGCGGTATCCGCACGGGGATCTGGCAGGACTGGCGGCGGCGTGCGAACGCGCCCTGGCGTTGCCCAACGAAGCCCGGCGCCGGATCTACGATCACTTCAACGCGCACGAAACCGTCGGGCACGTGCTCGCGGAAGCGTTGGCGGCGGCGCGTTGATTCCGGGCGAATTCAGACCGGGGAAGGTGCGGCCGGGCGGACGAGTTGCAGGCAAATCTGTTCGAAGGTCCGCGTGAAACCGACGGCATCGCAGAGCGGACTGCGGCGCATTTGTTCGCGCAGGCCCGCGCGCAGGTCGGCGAGGCGGCGCCGGTCGGAGGCCGCGGCGACCGCGATGCGCACATAGTCCGACGGCGTGGCGGCGATCCAGTCCGCGAGCCCGACATGCGTGAGCAGGCTGGCGCCGACGCGGGCGGCGTGGACGCGGCCCGCGAGGGTGACGACGGGGACGCCCATCCAAAGGGCCTCGCAGGTTGTGGTGGTGCCGTTGTAGGGAAACGGATCGAGCGCCACGTCGACCTCGTGGTACAGGGCGAGATGGTCGGCGACCGAGAGTTCGTCTCCGTTGCAGCAAATGCGTTCCGGCGCGATGCCGGCGGCGGCAAAGGTGCCGCGGAGGCGGCCGGCGACGTCGGGGTCGCCGAGCCCGCGCGACTTGAGAAATAGCCGCGAATCCGGCAACGCGCGCAGCAACTCGGTCCAAAGCGCGAGCACCGCGGGAGTGAGTTTTGCGAGGTGATTGAAGCAGCCGAAGGTGACGGTTCCGCGCGCATCCGCGGGGAGGATACCGACGGCGGGGGCGTCGTCGTCGGGTCGGTAGCAGGAGAAAGGGCCGGGCAGGCGGACAAGTTTCTCCGTGTGGAGATGTTCGGTGGTGCCGGGCGGATCGCTGACGGCGTCGGTGAACCGGAAATCGACCGCGGCGAGGCCGGTGGTGTTGGGATAGCCGAGCCAGGTCGCTTGCGCGCGGGCGGGGCGGCGGGCGAGGACCGGAAGACGGTGGCCCGCGGTGTGGCCGGCGAGATCGATGAGGAGGTCGAGGTCGTCGGCGCGGATCAGGTCCGCGGCAGCCGCATCGTCGAGTCGGGCAAGGTCGCGCCAGTGTTCCGCGTGCGACTGCAGCCGGGCCGTGAAGCGGTCGTGGTGCTTGACGTTGGCGTAGCAGAAAATCTCGCAGCGGCCGCGATCATGGGCGGCGAGGACGGGCTCGATGAAGTAGGCGACGGCGTGGTGGTTGAAATCGGGAGAGAGATAGCCGATCCGCAGCCGGTTCGGCGGCGCGGCCGAGGCGGGGCGGGCAGGTTGCGGCGTCGCCGCGGGTGGCGCGTGCAGTTCGGCCCAGCGCCGATGTTCGGCCGCGACGTCCGCGGGCGGCATGTCCGGCAAATAGTTCAGCGCGAGCAACAGATTGCTGTGGGTGTCGGCCGACGGCGCCGCGGCCAAGGCGGCGCGGAAATGGTCGACGGCCTCCGGCACGAGCCCTTCGGCGCGGGCGAGGCGGCCGAGGTTGTTGAGCGCGGCGGCGTAGCCGGGGCGGAGCCGGAGGGCGGCCTCGAACTCGGCGCGGGCCTCGGCCGCGCGGCCGGCGGCGGCAAGCGTGTGGCCGAGGATGTTGCGGGACTCGGGCCGGTCGGGCTCGAGGGCGACGGCGCGATGGAAGGCGGCGAGGGCGGTGTCGCGCGCGCCGGCTTCGAGGGCGGCAACGCCGAGGTTGAGCCGGATGGCGGCGCGGTCCGGGGCGAGGGCGGCGGCGCGTTCGAGGGCCGCCTGGGCCTCGGCGTAGCGGCCGAGGGCCTTGAGGAGGTTGCCGAATTGGTGATGCGTTTCGGCGAGCTGCGGATCGAGTTCGAGGGCGCGGCGGAAAGCGGCGAGCGCTTCCTCGTCGCGGCGGAGGGCGCGCAGAGCGAGGCCGTGCTGGTGGAGCAGGGCGGGGGCGTCGGGTTGTCGCGCGAGGGCGCGGCGAAACAGCTCTTCCGCGCGGGCGGCTTCGCCGCGGCCGAGCCGGATCGTGCCGAGGAGCCGCAGGGTATCCGCATGGTCCGGCGTCGCGGCGAGGACCTGCTCGTAGAGCGGGACGGCCTCGGCGAGCCGGCCGGCCCGATGGTGGGCGACGGCGGAGCTGAAGAGCGCGGCGGGGGCGGACATTGCGGCGGAGGAGAGGAGGGGGAGGGAGCCCGTTGAGTCAACGGGAAGGAGCGGGTCGGCACCCGGGACGCGGGTGCCGACCCCATAAAACGCGAAGGCCCCGGCTGTGGGCCGGGGCCTTGACTACGTATCGAATGCTGCTGCTGACGTGGCGTTTTGGCCGGATCACGTGCGGTTCCTTGTGGTGAACCGACGGGAAGCGACCCCGCCCACCGGGGCCTCCGCAGAGAGGTCGCCGATTCCTCCCGTAGCCTGGCCACCGGATTAACGGTGGCCAGGATTGGGCGAATCAGGACTATCCCTGAGTTGGTGGCTTAGCCGATGAGCCGCAGCGCGCTCTGGGCGCTCTGGTTGGCCTGCGACAGCATCGCGGTGCCGGACTGCACCAGAATGTTCCAGCGTGCGAGCTGGGTCGATTCCGATGCGACATCCACATCCGTGATGCGGCTGGACGCAGCCTCCAGGTTGGCCTTGTTGACCGACAGCAACTCCGCGGCGAACCCGAGGTGGCTCTGCTCGGCGCCGTTTTCGGCGCGGAACGTGGCCACGTTCTTGATCGCATCGGTGATGTCCGACAGGTCGATGTCGCCGAGGGAGGAGACACCGGTATCCGTGAGCGCGCCGACGCCGGCGGTCGTGCCGTCGAGTTCGCGGCCCTTGATGGCCACGCTCGTCGCGGCGTCTTCGGTGACCTTGACCGAGAGGTCGGAGGTACCGAACAGCGCCACGCTGTTGAACGTTTCACCGGAGATGTCCGTGAGCTGCGTCTGGAGTTCGGTGAACTCCGAGTCGTAGTTCGCGAGATCGCTGGTGCTCTTGGTGGGATCGGCGTAGAGGGTCTTCAGCTCGCTCATACGATCGAGGACCTTCGCCGCCACCTTGAGGGCTCCGTCCTGCGTCTGCAGGAAGGACACGGAATTGCCGATGTTCGTCTCGACCGCGCCTTGACGGCGGGCCGCGGCGGACAACTTCATCGAGACCGCGAGACCGCCGGCATCATCCGACGGGTTCACGATTTTCGAGCCGCTCGAGAGCCGGTTGAGGCTCCGTTGCAGGGAGGCATTCGAAGCGGCGAGGTTGTTGGAGGCAACCGTCGCCGCGTAGTTGGTATTAATCACGACTGACATGGTATCGTTTCCTTGATGGGTGCGACTGTCCGTCGTCGCCACGTATCCGGAATTGTCAGCGCCGGATCGCGCCGTCTGCGGCATAAGCCGCAAAGGTTTCGGACGAGCTGCCGCAATGCAGCGCGCCACCTCAGGGTGTGACCAAGGAACGGCACCTAGGCCGTCGGATTAACTTTCAATGAACCTGACGTCCGGTCCGGCCCCGGCTTCCCGTGAAACCGGCCCGGCGCTGCGGACCTGCGACTGACACTGCAAATTCTGGCACGGGCGGCCCCTGGGCGGAACCGGCGGCCGGTTCCGGAGCGGGCGGCGGGAAACTGCCCCCGCCGCCGCGTTCGGGAGGGCCCGGATCAACCGCCGATCAGCCGGAGGGCGATCTGCGTGCTCTGGTTGGCCTGCGACAGCATCGCCGTGCCGGACTGGACCAGGATGTTCCAGCGGGCGAGCTGGGTCGATTCCGCCGCCACATCCACGTCCGTGATCCGGCTCGCGGCGGCCTCGAGGTTGGCCTTGTTCACCGTGAGCAGTTCGGCGGCGAAGCCGAAGCGGCTCTGTTCGGCGCCGTTCTCGGCGCGGAAGGTGGCGACATTCTGGATCGCGGAAGTGATGTCGGTCAGGGCGATGTCGGCGAGCGAATCGACCGTGGTGGCCGTCAGGGCGCCGATACCTTCGGTGGTGCCGGAGAGTTCGCGGCCCAGAATGGACACCGACGTGGCGCCGTCCTCGGTCACGCTGACGCTCAGGTCGGAGGTGCCGAAGAGCGACACGGAGTTGAACTCCTCGGTGGTGAGGTCGCTCAGCTGCGTCTGGAGTTCGGTGAACTCCGAATCGTAGTTGGCGAGATCGCTCGAGCTCTTGGTCGGGTCGGCGTAGAGGGTCTTCAGCTCGCCCATACGGTCGAGGACTTTGCCCGCGACCTTGAGGACGCCGTCCTGCGTCTGCAGGAAGGAAACGGCATTGCCGATGTTGGTGTTGACCGCGCCCTGGCGGCGGGCGGCGGCGGACAATTTCATCGAGACGGCCAAGCCGCCGGCGTCGTCCGCCGGGGTGACAATCTTGGAGCCGCTCGAGAGCCGGTTCAGGCTCTTCTGCAACGAAGCGTTGGAGGCGGCGAGGTTGTTCGCCGCCACGGTGGCAGCGAAGTTCGTGTTGATGACGACTGACATGGTGATCTTCCTTGATGCTAAGCGTGACGTCCGTGTCACATTCGTATCCGGGGGAGCGGCTCCGGATCGCGCCGGTCAGAACATTTGTCCCGACAGGACCAGCTATCGTCGCGCCGCGAGAAAACCTTTACGCGATTGTGCAAGTTTTTTCCGCGCGCTTCGCGAAGTTTTTTCTAAACCCCGCGGACCTCAAGCCGACCGCGCGCGTGCCGATATAGGGTGAGCGCGTCACCGCTTTTCTCTTCTTCGCCATGGCCTCCACCAGTCTCCAAGTCGCCGGTCTCGCTTCCAACTTCGATTGGAAGGCGTTCACCGACCAGATCATGGAACTGGAGCGCGCCCCGGCGGCCCGTCTCGAGGCGGAGCAGACGAAGAACAACACCCAGAATTCGCTGCTCAGCACGTTGGGCTCGCGGCTCGCGGCGCTGAACGACGCCGCCGACGCGCTCACGAGCAGCCTTTTCGGCAAGCGCACGGCCACGTCGGGTACCTCCGGTTCCACCTGGGGCGCCGCCGCGGCTGCCGATACCGCCACGGGCTCCTATCGTATCGCCGTGTCGCAGCTCGCCACAAGCGCGACCCTCACGGGCACGAGCGACCGCGGCAGCCGGCTCGCGACGACTTCCGATGTCTCGGGCCTGACGCTCGCGAATCTGCCGATCAGCCAGGCCGTGACCGCCGGTACCTTCACGGTCAACGGGCAGCAGGTGACGGTCGCGCTCACCGACTCGCTCGAAACGGTGTTCGACGCGATCGACACCGCGACCGGCGGCGATGTCACCGCGCAATACGACCCGACGGAAGACAAGATCACGCTGACCAGCACGAACGGCAACGTTGTCCTCGGTGCGGCGAACGACAGCTCCAATTTCCTGCGCGCCCTCAAGCTCGGCAACAACGGCTCCGCCGCCGTCTCGAGTTCGGCCAAGCTCGGTGTGCTCAAGACTTCGGCCGCGCTCGCGAGCGCGAATCTCGCCACCGCCGTGACGGCGGTCGACGGTTCGGGCAACGGGTCGTTTTCGATCAACGGCACGTCCATCTCCTACAACGTCAATTCCGACTCCCTCACGGCCGTGATGAAGCGGATCAACGACTCCGCCGCGGGCGTCAGCGCGGTCTACGACGCCGTGAACGACCGGGTGCAGCTGGTGAACAAGAGCACCGGCGACCTCGGCATCGCGGTGAGCGAATCGTCCGGCGGCCTGCTCGGGGCGCTCGGGCTGACTTCCGGCGCGACGCTTGGCCGGGGCGACAACGCGCTGTTCACATTGAACGGGGGCGACACGCTCTCTTCGGCGAGCAATTCGCTCGATGTGTCGGCCCACGGCATCACGGGGCTGGTGGTCGACGTGAAGACCGCGACCACGGAGACGATCACCGTCGCGTCCGACGCCTCCGCGATGCGGACCAAGGTCGACGCCTTCATCGCCAAGTTCAACGACGTCCAGCAGTTCATCGACACGAACACCCGCGTCTCCGCCGACAGCAAGGGCAAGGTCACCGCGGCGGCCCTGTCCGGCAACCGCGAGATCCAGGATTGGTCCCGTTCGCTGCGCACGATGGCCTTTGCCTCGGTGAGCGGGCTCTCGGGCACGATTTCCCGGCTCAACGATCTCGGCATCGATTTCAAATCCGGCACCAACGAACTCGAGGTCAGCGACGAGAGCGCGCTGACGGACGCTTTGGAAACTTCCCCGGCCGACGTCGGCGAGTTTTTCTCCAAGGCCTCGACCGGCTTCGCGGCGAAGTTCGGGACGTATCTGGACAACGTCGTCGCGCAGAACGACGACCAGAAAGAGCGCCTGACGAAGGCCAACACCAGTCTCGACGACCAGATCGCGGCCATCGACCGCAGGTTGACGCAGCAGCGTTCGCTGCTCGAATCCGCGTTCATCGCGATGGAAAACGCGCAATCCAAGATCAAGCAGCAGCAGACCGCGCTGGACGGCATGATCAGCCAGCTCTCCCGCTGATGAGCGCCGCCGGCAAACGACGCCTCCGGGCGATGCTCGCGGCGGCCTGGGTGGCAGCGGTCGCCGGCTGCATGCATCCCGGTCCCCAGGACTCCGCCCGGCTCGGTCCCTTCTACGAACCGAAAAATGTCATGGCGGAACCCAACCTCGGCGGCCTGCGCCGGGTGGTGGTGCTGCCGGTCTGGAGCGGCAACGTTGCGCCGGCCGAGACGGCCGCCGAGTTGGACGTCGAAGTCGCCAACGCGCTGCAGCGCACGCATCGCTTCGAGGTCGTGAACGTTTCCCGCGAAGACAGCCTCCGCCGCTTCCGCGTCGAAGCCTTCTCGTCAGCGTCGGCCCTGCCGCCCGATCTTTTCACCCGGCTCCAGCGGGAGTACGCGGCGGACGGTGTGCTGTTCGTCGACGTCACCGTTTACAAGGCCTACCGGCCCGTCGCGATCGGCTTTCGCGCGAAACTGGCGTCGATCGACGGCCAGCGCCTGATCTGGACCTTCGACAACGTGTTTTCATCCGAGGATCCGGCCGTGGCCAACGCGGCGCGGCACCATTTCCTCGATTCCGACCAGCGCGGGGTGCCGGCGGACCTGACCCACAGTGTCCTGCAATCCCCGGCCCGGTTCGCGGCTTATGCCACGACGGCGATGTTTGCGACGCTGCCCCCGGTGCTCAACGCAGCCGCGGATCCCGAAATGGCCCGGGCCGCCGTTAGTCGCTAAAGTCCGCGCAATTTTGTCCGATATTGTTCCAAATCCTTCACGGCGTTCCCTGTATCCGACCATCAGCGGCTGACCGTAACGTCCTCCGAACTCGCCAATGATTACCTCTACATCTTCCACCGACCGTCCGGTCCGGCCCGAAATGGTCGCCCCGGCGGGGCAGACCGCGGCCCGTCCCCTCGCGCCGCGTCCGGATCGGATTTCGACGGAGAGCGCCGCCTTTCTGCGCGCCGAGTTGGCCCGCCAGCCCGAAATTCGTCCCGAGGTCGTCGCCCGCGGCAAGGAATTGGCCGCGGATCCTTCCTATCCGTCGTTCGAGACGCTGCGCAACGTCGCGCAGCAGATTCTCAAGGCGCCGGACCTGAGCGAAAGCGAAGCCTGAGCCCGACCCCATGGTCGCCACTGGCTACGCGCGGACCTACCGCGCCAACGCGATTCTGACCGCGAGCCCAGGGCAGCTCGTGCTGATGCTCTACGACGGGGCCCTCAAGGCCATCGGCCTCGCGCGGGAAGCCTTCGAGAACACCGCCGATCCGAAACGGATCGAGACGATCAACACGCAGTTGCTGAAGGCGCAGGCCATCATCGGCGAACTGCAAAACGGCCTCAACCTGGAGGTGGGCGGCGAGTTCGCCCGCACCATGCACCGGCTGTACGATTATCACAACCGGCGCCTCCTCGAGGCGAACATCCGGAAACAGGTCGAACCCGTGGTCGAGGTGGAGCGGCTCGTGCGCGAGCTGCGCGACGCCTGGGCCCAGATGCTGTCCCAGCAGGACGGCGGTTCCATCGAGCATATCCGCGGCGTCGCCTGACCATGTCCGCAACCGCGCAAGACTGCGCGCGGATGGTGACCGCGCTCGCCGACCTGGCCGACCAGGAAGGAGCGGCGCTGCGGGCCGGGGATTATGCCGCCGTCGCCGGGATCCAGACGCGCTGCGCGCCCTTGCTCGAATTCCTGTCCGCGCACGCCGAAACGATGCGGGACCGGGCCGACCTCGTCGGCGAACTGCGCCGCATCCGGGCGTTGCGCAACGCGAGCTCCTCGCACCTGCAAAACCGTTTGGACGAGACCCGCGACGAACTCGGCACGCTGCAATCCTCGCGCCGGCGCCTCAATCAGGTCGCGCCCGCCTACGGCCACGCCGCGTCGGCGCCGCGCCGGCAGGTGAGTTTTGTCGGTTGATTCGCCGGGTCGCCGATCGCGTCTCCGGCCGGACTTCGTGCCGCGGGACTGCGCGGATTCGGTTTCCGATTCGGTCCCGTCAGGCGCAAAAAAAAACCCGGCCGGAGCCGGGGTCGTAGGCGTAACGAAAAGGGTTCGGAGCCTTCAGCCGGCCGCCATCGCGAGGGGCTGCAGACCTTGCGCGTCGGCTTCGGCCGACGTGATCGTGGCCATCGCCGGCGGACCTTCGAGCCAAGCGGAAGCAACCCGGGACGCCTCGAGTTTCCAATTGGTGCTGGGCGTCGAGTAGACGGCGAGCACCGGGAAGGCCTCGCTGCCTTTCCAACTGAGGTTGGCTTTCAGGCACAGCGAACCGTCGGCCAGGACGAAGGCCTGGAGGAAGATGGAACCGCCCGGGTAGGGGAGGTCGGCCGCTGGTCGCGGCGTCAGCGTCAACCGGGCGAGCCCGTGGCTGAAATTCACCATCCGGATCGAGTCCCACGCCCCGCCGTCGACGACGGGGGATTCGGCGATGAGCGATTTTTCGACATCGGAAAGGAAGGAGAGCAGGCGCATGGCAAGGAGGAGATCGGCTCCGGCGGGGCAAACTTGAGCGGATTTCGCTCAAGTTTCGCGGTCCCGTGCCGTTCCCCGGCCATGCCCCCCGGCGTTTTGCCCCCCAGCCCCGGGAATTTTGCCCCCCAGCCCGCGGCGGTCGCGACGGAACCGTTGCCGTCCCGCGCCATTCTTTTGGTCGAGGACGACGATGCCGTGGCGGGGTTGATCGGGATGATTTTGGGCCGCTCCGGCCACACCGTGGTCCGGGCGCGCTCCTGCGCCGAGGGCCTCCGGTGCTTCCGCACGGAAGGGGACCGCGTGGCCCTGGCGATTGTCGACGCCGGTTTGCCCGACGGCGACGGGGCCCTCATCGGCCGGCGGCTGCGCGAACTCGCGCCGTCCCTGCCGGTGCTGCTCACCAGCGGTCGCGACCGGAGCCGTTTCGCCGCGTCCTGCGCCGACCCGCGGGTGGGTTACCTGGCGAAACCCTTCCGCCCGGCCGAAGTCGCGACGGCGGTGGGGCGTTTGCTGGGCGGGACCTACTGAGGCGGAAATTCCCGGGGGGCTAGGCGCGAACATTTGTTTGAATCGGCCGGAGGGCCTCCCTTTATTGGCAGCGCTCAGCTTCGCTTCCTGCCCTCCATCGCCGCCCGCTCATGTCATTCGAGAAAATCCTGATCGTCGAAGACGATTTGGTCGTCCGCAACCTGCTCCAAAGCATTTTCATGCGGCACAAATTGCCGGTGAGCGTGGCGGGCAGTCTGGCGGAAGCGCAGGCGCACCTCGCCCGGGAGCAGTTCGATCTGATGATGCTCGATTTGCGGCTGCCCGACGGCGACGGCCTCAAGTTTCTCGAACAGGTCGCCACGATCCCCGAGCGGCCGCTGGTCGTGATGGTCACGGGCTTCGGGTCGATCGAATCCGCCGTCGCCTGCATGCGGGCCGGCGCCTTCGACTATGTGCTGAAGCCGTTTTCGCCGTCGCAGATCGACGTGATTTTGCGGAAGGCGCAGACCTACCGCCAACTCGTCAAGGTCAACAATCTCCTCAGCGACAACCCCGACGACGAAGACGGCCTGCTGGTCGGCCGCAGTCCGGCGATGACGCGTTTGCGGCAGCTGATCGACCGCGTCGCCCCGACCGATGCCACCGTGCTCGTCACGGGCGAGAGCGGCACCGGCAAGGAAATGATCTCCCGCGAATTCTACCGCCGCAGCCCGCGCCGCGGCCAGCCGTTCATCAAGGTCAACTGCGCCGCCGTTTCCCAGACCCTGATCGAGAGCGAATTTTTCGGCCATGAGCGCGGCGCGTTCACCGGCGCGACGGAGCGGCGCGAGGGTCGTTTCGAACTGGCGAACAACGGGACGCTCCTGCTCGACGAGGTCAGCGAAATCCCGCCCAGCTTGCAGGCGAAGCTTCTGCGCGTGCTGCAGGAGCGCGAATTCGAACGCGTCGGCGGCAGCCGCACGATCAAGGTCAACGTCCGCATCATCGCGACCTCCAACCGCGACCTGATGAGCAACGTGACCAAGGGCGAATTCCGGCAGGATCTCTATTACCGGCTCAACGTGTTCCCGGTCCATGTGCCGGCGCTGCGGGAACGGACCGAGGACATTCCGCTGCTTGCGGACCACTTCCTCATGCGTTTCACGCGCAAACACGGCGTGCGGGTCACCGGATTTTCCGATTCCGCGCGCGCGGCCCTGCTCGCGTACCGCTGGCCGGGCAATGTCCGCGAACTCCAGAACACCGTCGAACGCGCCGTGATTCTGAGCGAATCCGGCCGGCCCGTGTCCGCGGCCGCGCTCGGCCTGCCGGGCGATCTCACCGCCACCGACGCCAATTCGATGGCGCCGTGGGGCGAGACCGATCCCGTCGGCTTCGTCAACGACGGGGCGGCGCCCGCTCCTGCGTCGGTGGCGGTCGAGACGTCCGGTCTCACCGACGGCAACGGCCAGGTGCTGCGCCTCGAGGAATTGGAAAAACAGGCGATCCGCGCCGCCCTGCGGCAGACCGCGGGCAACCGCACGCAGGCCGCGGCGGCGCTCGGCATCAGCATCCGGACCCTGCGCAACAAACTGCAGGAGTACCGCGACGCCGGCGACCCGATCGACGCCGGCGTCGAGTCCGAGGTCTGAACGGGCCCCGCGCTCCGGGCGGTCCGCGGCGGGACGGCCGCGTAGTTTTTGTCACCGTTGGCGCCGTGCGGTTCGCGCCGGCGCCGAGGATTCGCGAATTTTCCGGAATTCGCACCCTTCCTCGTTAAACCACCGCCTGAATCGGCCGATATGCAGGTATTCATCCGCAACCCTGCCGATCTCATGCCCGCCACCGCTGAAATTACCGAAGCGCTGATCCGAGAGTACATCAATCGCGCTGTCACCGATGTTTTCAAAACGATGGTCGGCCGCGAGCCGTCCTTCAGTACGCCGGCCGATACCCCGCAGCTTTCCCAGTCGCTCACGCCGCCCGACCGCCCGCAGGTCGTCGGCACCGTCGGCTTTCTGGGCGACGTCAACGGACTCGTCTATCTCCACCTCGACCTCGCCTTCGCGCGGCTGTGCACCTGCCACCTCCTCGGCATGACGGAACAGGAACTCGAGGAGGCGGGCGACGAAGTGATCAACGACGCGATCGGCGAGATGACCAACATGACGGTCGGCAGTTTCAAGAACGGCCTCTGCGACGCCGGCTATCCGTGCAAGCTCACGATCCCGTCGATTTTGCGCGGCACCAATTTCTCCATCGAGCCCATCAGCTCGGCGGTGCGGCACGTTTACTTCTTCGACTGCGCGGAACACCGCGTGGTCGCCGACATCCTCATGAAGTCCGACGACCAGGGCTGAAGCCAATTCCTCCACCATGCGCTACAAAGTTCTCACCGTGGACGATTCGAAGACCGTCCGAATCATCGTCAAAAAGGCGTTCAAGCCGTTTGACTGCGAAATCCTCGAGGCGGCCAACGGGGTGGAAGGCCTCGCCGTGGCGGCGAAGGAAACCCCCGACCTGATTCTCCTCGATATCACGATGCCCGTCATGGACGGCGTCGAGATGCTCACCAAGCTCAAGTCCGACCCGGCCCTCAAGGCCATCCCGGTGATCATGCTCACCGCCGAAGGCGGCCGCGACAATGTGCTCAAGATCGCCAAGATCGGCGTCCGCGACTACCTCGTGAAGCCGTTCAAGGAAGAGGTGCTCATCGAGAAGTGCAGCCGCGTCATCGACCTCAAGCCCGTCAACGAGGGCCCGGCGAAGGCGAAGTCCATTCTCGATCCGGCCGACATCCTCGTCGTCGAGGACAAGCCCGCGATCATCCAGCAGATCCAGGACGGCCTAAAGCACACGCCGTGGCGCATCAAGGGCGTCGCGACGCAGGGCGAGGCCATCGACTGCGCCACCAAGGCGCCGCCGGATCTCATCGTGGTCAGCCTCTCGCTGCCCGAGGACGCCGCGTTCACGTTCTTCCGCATGCTCCGCACGAACCTGAAGACCAAGTACACGCCGGTCTTCGCGCTTGTCGTGAAGACGGAGGTCGCGCAGCAGCAGCAGGCCCAGACGATGGGCTTCAGCGCCATTATCACCAAGCCGATCGAGATGGGCGAACTCGAGTCCAAGGCCGCCAAGGCCATGAACCTCGATACGTCCCAGCGGTACTACGCCGTCAACGGCGACCTGATGGTCATGCGCCTGCCCGAAACCTGCTCCCCGGCCGTGCTGGCCGAGGCGGCCGCCTACCTGAAGCCGAAGTTCGCCGAGGCGGTCGACGCCGGTTTCAACAAGGTCGTCATCGACATCCACCAGGTGAAGTCCCTGCACATGGGCATCATCAAGCTGCTCTTCCAGGCGATGCAGACCTGCCGCGACCTCGCGATGCAGTTCGTCTTGGTCGGCAACACGCAGATCATCTCCGAGTGCAAAGGCTTCGAGGACACCCGCGGCTGGACGTTCTGCGATTCCATCGACGACGCCAAGGCCACCTTGTCCAAAGCCCCGGCGGCCGCTCCCCAGCTGGCCGGCGCGGCGACCTGAGCCCGATCCAATTTGTCAGGGGTGTGAAAGTTCAGAACCGGCGGGCGGTGCGAAATGTGGTCGCACCGCCCGCTTTCTTTTTGGCCCCCGGCGCCGCCGGACCGCACGCCGCCGGACCGCCGGAAGTCTCGCGTTGACGCCGTCCGGGCCGGCCGCGAAGTTCGGTGCAACATTTTCCCGTTCGCCCCGTCCCATTGGGGCCCTCCCAACGCATGAAACTCCTTCGTCTCGCCCTTGTTGCCTTCGCGTCGACCCTCGGTTTGGCCTACGCCCAGGACGAAGAGCGCCGCGCGCCCCCGGTCGAAATCCCCGATTTCAGCAATCTCGACGAATATATCTATGAGCCGAAGAGCACCGTGACCTTCGGCTTCCGCTACGTCAGCGGCGCCAAGACCCGCTTCTCCGGCCAAGGCCGGATTTCCGCGCCGGAAAATCCCGGCGACCTGACCGGCGCCAACCTGACCCGCAACTACCACAACGGCACCGTCCAGCCCGATTCCCGGACCGTGGTCCGCACGGACAGCGCCGGCAATCCGGTGATCGATCCCGACACCGGCGCCCGTGCCTTCGACCCCATTTCCCCCGACGGCCGCACGAACACCTGGAGCTACATCGATTCCAGCCAGCTCACGGCCAACGGCTACATCGCCTTCAGCACCTACTCGGCCGATGTCATCGACACCTCGGTCCGCGAGAAGGACAGCGCCAGCAGCGCCGGCATGGACATCGCGATGCACCGCGACATGGGCAAACTCTTCGGCGGCCGCGTCGCGTGGAACCTCACCGCCGGCCTCTCGATCAACGACATCGCTTCCAGCACGCAGGATCGCGTCCGCGCCACGATGCGCACGCTGACCGACTTCTACTCCCTCTTCGGCCAGACGCCCCCGGCGCCGCCCTATTCCTCGCCCAGCACGTCGACCGAGAATGTCCTCGATGCCAGCGGCAACCCGCTCCTCAACGACGACGGCAGCATCCGTACGCTGACCTCCGACACATCCGTTCTCATCGGCAACCAGCCGGCCGGCCGCACCGAGACCGCCGTCACCAACGACACCAGCGTGACCAACCGCTGGAAACTCAAGGGCGCCTACTACACGATGCGCGTCGGCCCCACGCTGCTGTTTGCGATCACCAACCGCCTCAAGGCCAGCGTCAGCGTCGGCGCCGCCGTCGTCTATTCCGGCGCCAGCTACACCGTCACGCAGACCTTCCAGCCCGAACTCGGCGCGGAGATTTCCGAGACCGTCACCAACGCCGACTACAAATTGCTCCCCGGCTACTACGCGGATGCGACGGTGCAGTTCGACCTGACGGAGCGCGCCGGTTTCTACGCGGGTGCGATTTTCCAATCCGCGGGCAGCTACACGCAGTCGGTGGAAAACTCGTCGGCGACCTACGCCACGAAGATCGACCTTTCGAACCAGAACGGCGTCCGCGCCGGCATGTCGATCCGCTTCTGAGTTCCGGCCCGCCGGCCTTGGCCGGCGCGGGCCGCCTCCGCGTCACTCCGCGGTTTCGAGTTCGCGCAGCACGTCGGCCACCGGCCGCAGCTGCTCCGGCGGGAAGAACCCGTTGATCCGCGCGATCACCTGCTGGATGATTCCGTCCGGGCAACTGGCGCCGCCCGTGAGCAAAATGCGTTTCGACCCGCCGGCGAGATCGAGGGCGCGCACTTCGGTGCGGCCGGTGCCGCCCCCGCCGTAGACGTAGTGGTCGACGCCTTGGGCGGAAACAATGCCCGCTTCCGATTGGATGAAGTACGCCCGCGGCCCGAGCTGCTGTTCGCAGAGCCGGAAGAGCTGGTAGGTGTTCGAGGAATTCTTGCCGCCGAGCACGAAGGCCGCGTCGAGCGGCTCCGCCAGCGCCCGGCTGAGCGCGTCCTGGTTTACCTGCGTGGCGTAGCACAGCGTGTCGCGTCGGCTGCTGCCGCCGACGCGGAGTTCGTCGCCGGTCTGCTCGCGGTAGACGGACCGCAGCAGTTCGATGATCCCGAGGGTCTCGTTCATCAGCAGCGTCGTCTGGTTGACGACGGCAATGCGCTCGAGGTGGCGGTCGACGTCGAAGTCCGGCGTGTGCCGCCCCGCGAACCACTCGGCGAAACGCGCGCGCCGCTCCGGGCCGCGCGCGGCGATGACTTCCCCGAGCTGTTTCGCCTCGGCGAGGTTGCGGACGATCAGCGCCGGCGCGAATCGGCGCGTGTTCGAGAACGTCGCCTTCGTTTCCTCGTGCTCGTGCTTGCCGTGGATCACGACGGTGTAGCCCTCGCGGCCGTAGGCGCGCGCGGCTTTCCAGACTTTTTCCACCAGCATGCAGGTCGCGTCGTATTGGCAGACCGCGATGCCCTTCCTCACCAGACGGCGCTTGTCGTCGTCCGTGGCGCCGAAGGCGGGGATGATCACGATGTCGTCCGGCGTCAGCGTATCCCAGCGCGTGGTTTCGCGCCCGTCCGGCCCCGGCGCGGTGTACGGCACGCCTTTGTCCGTCTGCAGGTAGCGCAGGCCGCGGCGCAGGAGGTCCTCGTTGACGAACGGATTGTGGATCAGTTCCGAAAGCATGAATACGCGCCGGCCCGGGTGCGCGGCGAGCGTCTCGTAGGCCTTCTCGATCGCGTTCTTCACGCCGAGGCAGAAGCCGAAGTGGCTGGGGATGACGTAGCGCACGGCGCCGAAATCCAGCGTGACGGGCGCGGCGGCCGTGCGTTCGTGGCGGCGGGCGAGGGCTTTGATCGCGGCGCAAAGTTGCGACTGGTACAGCGCGCCGGCGGCCGAATCCTGCGCGTAGATCGCGGTGTTCCGCTCCTGGGCCGGGCGGAATTTGTAGATGAAGTCGTTCTCGCCGAGGTGCAGGTACGGAATCTCCGCGAGAAACGGATCCAGTGCCGGCAACAGCGCCGCGAGGGAAGGGGCCAGTGCGGCCGGATCGGCCGACAAACCGTCGAGCGCGCGGAAAACGATCTCGGCGTCGGCCGGCACGCCCTGGACCTGCGTGAGGCAAACGCGGTAGCTGCGGCCCGCGGCCGTGGCCGAGAAATACTCGGTCACCGCCGTGTGTTCCCGGAATGCGCCCTCGAGCCGCGCCGTGGCCATCGCGAGATCGCTGCCGGTGAAGGCGAGGCCCGCCTTGGAGCCGAGGCGCCGCACGGCGAGCTGGTTGTTCGCGTTGAAGGCGAGGATGGCGAAGAGCAGGGGAGGGGCGGCGACGGCCGTGGACATGGAAGGAACGGGAAACGTGGGACATCGGCGCGTCCGTCGCAAGGGGCGGATTTCGCGGCGCGGGATGACACGGAATTCCGCGGACCGGACGGCGTCCCTCGCCCGCCGTCGCAAACCGCGGTCCCGGCGTTGAAACGGACGTAAATCTCCCGTCCCGCGGGGCGGATTCCCCGGGTCCAGGCTGCGAATACTACTCAAGTCGCAAACGGGCTGTGCCGAAAGCTCTCCCGATCCTACAACCACCATGCGCAAATTCGTACCTACTGTTCTCCTCTTCAGCGCTCTGATCGCGCCGGCCTTCGCCCAGTCCAAGGCCGAGCCGCCCGTTCCCGTCCGCACCGTGCCGCCCGATTATCCCGACGAACTGCGCCGCGACGGCGTCTCCGGTCTCGTGATGGTCAAGTGCACGATCGACGAACAGGGCAACGTCGCCGGCACGGAAATCGAGAAGTCGAGCAACGCCGCCTTCGAGAAGCCCGCGCTCAACGCCCTCAAGAAGTGGAAATTCAAGCCGGCGAAGCAGGACGGCGCGCCGGTCGCCATCAAAGTCTCCATCCCGATCAAGTTCGTCTTCGAGAGCTGAATCCCCGCCTCCGGCCGCGCCGCCCGCGGCCGGGGCGATCTCCTATCCCATGTCGTTTCAAAACCTGACCATCGGAAAGAAAATCACCCTCGGCTTCGGGCTTTCGTTTGCCGTGCTGTCGGTCGTCGCGGTCATCGCCTACACGGCGGTCAACGGCGCGGGCCGCCGGTTCAGCGTGCTTTCCGAAAGCGCGCAGGAAACCTACGCCGCCGCCTCGCTCGAATCCTCGATGCAGGGCGTCAAGCTGCAGGTGAACGATTTCCTCGCCACGGGCTCCGATGAGAGCATCGCGGCGGTCGAAGCCGCCACCAAGACGCTTAACCAGGAGCTCGACCAGGCGGCCAAGCTGATGGTCGAGCCCGAGCGCGCCCGGGAGATCGCGAAAGCGCGCGACCTGATCAAAGCTTACGGCGCGGCCTTCAGCGACCTCGTTGCCAACCACCGCACACGGCAGCAGATCGACGACACCGTGCTCGCCCCGCAGTCCAAGGCCATCGCCGACGGTCTCCAGCAGATGCTGAAGCAGGCGCAGACGCAGGGCGACATGAGCGCGGCGTTCCGCATCTCCAACGGCCTCAAGGCGCTCTTCGAGAGCACCAGTCTGGTCAACGGCTTCCTCCTTACTTCCGATCCGCAGAAGGCCGCCGCCGCGGAAGCCGCACTCAAGGTCACCGTCGCCCAGATCCAGGCGATGGAAAAGGACCAGCTCGAGATGGAAAAGCTCGACGCCACGCTGAAGGACGACGCCAAGAAAGCGTTGCTCGTCTCTCTCGAGCAGGCCGCCGCCGCCTACGCCAAGGGGCTGCATGACGTCGTCGCGAGCAAGCAGGCCCGCGACAGCATCGTCTCGGTCAAGATCAACAAACTGGCCCCCGAGTTCACCGCCACGTTGGTGCGCGTGAAAACTTCGGTGCACGACTTCCAGCAGAATCTCGAGCAGCGGGCCCGCTCCGAACAGCGTCGCAACGAGATCGTCGTCATGGCCGTCACGGTCGGCGGGATCGTCGTCGGCGTCGTGTTTGCCTGGCTCATCATCCGCGGCGTCAGCCGTCGGATCACCGAGGTGGCCGCCCGCCTGGCCGTCGAATCCGAGAAAGCCAACGGCTCCGCCGCCCAAGTCGCCGCCGCCTCCCAGGCCATGGCCACCGGCGCCTCCGAGCAGGCCTCTTCCCTCGAGGAAACGAGTTCGTCGCTGCACGAGATGTCCAGCATGACGTCCCGCAATTCCGAGAACGCGCAGAACGCCAAGACGCTCGCCAACCAGACGCGCCAGACCGCCGACGCCGGCGCCGCCGACATGGAACAGATGAAGGCCGCGATGAGCGCGATCAAGGGCTCCAGCGTCGAGATTTCCAAGATCATCAAGACGATCGACGAGATCGCGTTTCAGACGAACATCCTCGCCCTCAACGCCGCCGTCGAAGCCGCCCGCGCCGGCGAGGCCGGGCTCGGGTTTGCCGTCGTCGCCGACGAAGTCCGCAACCTTGCGCAACGCTGCGCCGGGGCCGCCCGCGAGACCGCGGACAAGATCTCCGCCTCCACCGAGAAGAGCGAGCAGGGCGTCCGGATCAGCGAAAAGATGGCGACCAACTTGGCCGCGATCGTGGAAAAGACCCGCCAGCTCGACGAGCGCATCGCCGAGATCGCGCAGTCGTCCCACGAACAGAGCGAAGGCATCGGCCAGCTCAACAGCGCCGTCGCCAGCATGGACAAGATCACGCAGGACAACGCCGCGCTCGCGCAGCAGTCCGCCGGCGCCTCCGAGGAACTCAAGGCCCAGGCCGAACAGGTGCGGCTCGCCGTCGGCGACCTGCTCCTGATGGCCCGCGGCAGCGCCGCCACCGACGACCTCGGTTCGGCCGCCGTCGCCGCCAAGCCGGTTACGCCGAAGCTCGAGTCGCGCCCGAAGGGTCCGCCGAAGTCCGCCGCCACCGGGACGCGGACCGCCGGCGCCCGGACGACGGCCCACGCGCCGGCCGAAACCGGCACGATGGACCTGCGCCAAGGCAGCGACGATCTGTCCTTCGAGGATCACCGCTGAGCGCGCGGTTCGCGCTCCGTTTTCCGGCCGCCGGTTGCTCCGGCGGCCGGTTGCGTTTACGGCCGGGCCGCCGGTCGGCTGCGGACGATCAGCACCGCGCCGGCCGCGATCAAAAAGATCGAATAGAATGTGCCGCGGCTGAGGCCGAAGAGCAGCGCCGCATCCGGTTCCCGGAAGAGTTCGCCGATCATGCGCAGCACCGCGTAGCCGATGAAAAACTCGCCGCTCAGTCGGCCGGCGGACGCCGTCGCGGGATCGCGGCGCCAGAACCGGACCTGCATGTACGCGAAGAGCAGGGCGCCCTCGAGCGCGGCCTGATAGAGTTGGGACGGATGCCGCGGCTGGAGCAGGTGCAACGCTTTGCCCGGCGGGCCGCTCAACGGGAAAACCACCGCCCAGGGCACGTCCGTGATTTTGCCCCAGAGCTCGCCGTTGATGAAGTTGGCGATGCGCCCGAGGCAAATTCCCGCCGGCGCCACCGTGACGATCAGGTCGCCGACCTGCAGGAACGGCACCTGGCGTTTCCGGCACCACCACAGCAGGGAGAGTCCGACGCCGACGAAGGCCCCGTGGCTCGCCATGCCGCCTTCCCAAACCCGGAAGACGAGCAGCGGGTCGCTCGGGATGGCGTGCGCCTGATAAAGCAGGAAGTAGCCGAAGCGGCCGCCGGCGAGCACGCCGATCACGAGGTACGTGATCAGGTCGGCGATCGTGTTGCCGCCGAAAGGCGAACGGCCCCGGCGATGGTACAGGTGCAGCAACCCGACGGCGGCGGCGAATCCCAGGAGGTACGACAGCCCGTACCAGCGGATCCCGAAGTTCTCGGAGAAACGCACCAGAAACGGGTCGAGGTTGTGCACCCAGGCGGCGAGCGGCATCGCCGGGATTCATCACGCCCGCGGTCCGCGTGGCGAATTCTTTTCCGCGCGGCCCGCCCCGGAAAAGAGCCTTGCCGCCGCGGCAACCCGGAACGCTAACTCGGAACCATGAGCGAACTCCAACGCACGCCCCTGCGCGACTTCCATGCCGCCCACGGCGCCCGCCTCGTCGATTTTGCCGGTTGGGAAATGCCGGTGCAGTACCGCAGCATTCTCGAGGAGCACAAAGCGGTCCGCCGCACCGCGGGTCTGTTCGACGTCAGCCACATGGGCGAGGTCGATGTGCAGGGACCCGCGGCCGGCCGTTTCCTGAACCATCTCGTGACCAACGACGTCGCGAAACTGTTTCCCGGCCGCGTGCTCTATTCGCCGATGTGCCAGCCGGACGGCGGCGTGGTCGACGATCTCCTCGTCTACATGCGCGGCGCGGAGGATTACTTCCTGTGCATCAACGCCGGCAATATCGCGAAGGACCTCGCGTGGATCCGCGCGCAGGCGGCGGCGTTCGACGTGAAGATCACGGACCGTTCCGCCGACTATGCGCTGCTCGCCGTGCAGGGGCCCAAGGCCGCGGAGATCGTGCAATCCCTCACGGGCGCGAAACTCGGGCTCGTGAAGTACTACCATTTCTCCGAGGCGACGGTGGCGGGCGTCCATTGTCTTGCCAGCCGCACGGGCTACACCGGCGAGGACGGCTTCGAACTCTACCACGCCGCCGCCGATGCCCCGGCCTTGGCCGAGGCGCTGCTGGCGGCCGGCTTGCCGCACGGCCTCGAACTCGCCGGGCTCGGCGCCCGCGACAGCCTCCGCCTCGAGGCGGGTTATCCGCTCTACGGCCACGAGATCACCGCCGAGATCTCGCCGCTCACCGCCGGCCTCGGCTGGACGGTGAAGCTCGACAAGGGCGCCGACTTCGTCGGCCGGGCCGCCTTGCTCGCCGAGAAGACGCAGGGCGGGGCGCGGCGCGTGGTCTTTTTCCGCACCGGCGACCGCCGCATCGTCCGCGCGGATACGCCGGTGCTCGACGCCGCCGGCGCGCCGGTCGGCCGCGTGCTGTCCGGCACGTTGTCCCCGATCCTCAACGAGGCGATCGGCTCCGCGCTCGTGCCCGCGGCCGCCGCCGCGGCGCCGCTCGCGGTGGACATCCGCGGGACCAAGCTGCCGCTCCAGGTCGTGAAGCCGCCGTTCGTGCCGCTGAAGAAAGTCTGAGGAACGTGGCCGGGCCCGAGAGTTTGACTTGAGCCCGGGCCGCAAAGGCGGCTCTTTCGATTCCGCATGAGCACTATCCCCGCCGAGCTCCGCTACGCCAAGTCGCACGAATGGGTCCGCGCCGAAGGCGACGGCACCGTGACGATCGGCATCACGGACTACGCGCAGAATTCCCTCGGCGACATCACCTATGTGCAGGCGGCGAAAGTCGGCGCGGTCCTGAAGGCCGGCGACACGTTCGGCGTCGTCGAGTCCGTGAAAGCGGCCAGCGATCTTTACGCCCCGGTCGCCGGCACGGTGCTCGCGGTCAACGCCGCCCTTGATGCCGCTCCGGAAACCGTCAACCGCGACCCCTACGGCGACGGCTGGATGCTGCGGCTCAAGCTCGCCGACCCGGGCTCCGTCGCCTCGTTGCTCGATGCGGCCGCCTACGGCCAATTGCTCGGTTGATTCATCGGCGCCCCCGGCGCCGGGGATTTTTTTCATGCGCCCGCCCGGGCGGAAATCTGGCGCACCGATTGCATATCCGGTCCGTCCTGCGGTTGTTCCGCCGACCTTTATTTTTGCCCCGCAACGCGATGCCCCCTGTTTCCCTGATGACGACCCGCTCCGCCGCCCTGGCTGTTTTGTTCACTGCGCTCCTCGCGGCCGTCCCCTTGCCGGCGGCGGAAACGGCCCCGGACAAGGACGGCGGCAAGGCCAAAGCTCCGGGTGAGGCGAAGGGCGGGAAGGAAGCCGGCAAGGGCGGGAGTCGCGGTGCCCGCGGCGGTGCCGCCCAGCCCGTGGAAGTCACGAATCTCGTGCGCCGCGATCTGTCCGAAACGCTCCGCGTCGTCGGTTCGCTTGCACCCAACGAAACGGCGACGATCCGCCCGGAAACCACGGGCCTGATCCGCTCCATCCATTTCGCGGAGGGCCAACGCGTCCGCAAAGGCGACCTCCTGGCCAAGATCGACGATTCGGAACTGCGCGCCCAGCTCGCGCAGTCGGACTCGCGCTACGACCTCGCCAAGCAGAACCTCGCCCGCGCGGAAAACCTGCGGCAGACGCAATCGAATACCCAGGCCGACTACGACCGCGCCCGCAGCGAATACAGCGCCGCGCAGGCCGACATCGAGTTGCTCAAAGTCCGTCTCGCGCGCACCGACATCAAGGCGCCCTTCGACGGCGTCGTCGAATCGCGCACCTTGTCCGCGGGCGACTACGTCAACACCCAGTCCGTCATCACCGTGATCAACGACCTCAGCCGCCTGAAGGTCGAGTTCCAGGTGCCCGAACGCTACCTGCCGAAAGTGAAAACCGGCACGCCGTTCAGCGTCCGCTCGACGACGGTCGAGGATGCGACGGCCTCTGCCGGCGAAGTGTATTTCGTCAATTCCGTGATCGACCGGAATACCCGCTCCAGCGCCGTCAAAGGCTACCTCACGCAGTCGGCGCCGGCATTGAAGGCCGGCATGTTCACCGTGATCGAGATCGTGCTCGAAGTCCGCAAAGGCGCGCTCGCCGTGCCCGAAGGCGCAATTCTCATCGAGCAACGCGGCCCGCAGATCGTCACGGTGAAGGATCTGAACGGCGAGAAAGTCGCCGAGATCGTGCCCGTCGTCCTCGGGCTGCGCGCGCGCGGGCTCGTCGAGGTCCGCGCGGTCAAGGGCGAGCTCACCGACCAGACGCAGGTCGTCGCCGCCGGCGTCGGCTCGCTCGCGCTGTTTCCCGGGGCCAAGCTCGAGCCGCGCCCGCTGCGGGCGGAGTTCAACCTCGTCGACTGACGGCCCGCCGCCCCGCCATGATTCTCTCCGATGTCTCGATCAAGCGGCCGGTCATCTGCCTTGTCGCCTCGATTCTGGTCGTGCTGATCGGCATTCTCGCCTTCGGCAAATTGCCGGTGCGCGAATACCCCAGCACCGATTCGCCCGTCATCTCCATCGACGCCCTCTATCCCGGCGCCTCCGCCGAGGTCGTCGAATCCAAGATCACCGAAGTGATCGAGAAGGAGGTCTCGGCGATCGACGGCCTGCGCCTCATCCGGTCCAGCTCCAGCGAACAACGCTCCCGCATCAGCCTCGAGTTCAACCTCGACCGCAACATCGACGAGGCCGCCAACGACGTGCGCGACAAGGTCGCCCGCGTGCGCGGCCGGCTCCCGCCCGAGGTCGACGATCCGCAGATTTCGAAGGCGGACTCCGACGCCGACCCCGTCCTTTCCCTTTCTTTCAATTCCGAGAAGCACTCCCGTCTCGAGCTCACGGAATTGGTCGAGCGCCTCGTCGTGCAGCGTATCCAGACCATTCCGGGCGTCGCCGGCATCGAGCTGCGCGGCCAGCGCTACGCCATGCGCCTCTGGGTCGACGCAACCAAGCTCGCCGCCTACCAGCTCACCGTCTCCGACCTCGAACGCGCGCTGCGCCAGCAGAACGTCGATCTGCCCAGCGGCCGCATCGAGTCCGTCGCGCGCGAATTTCCGGTCCGGCTCCGCGGCCGGATGGACCGGCCCCAGGAATACGAGAACCTCATCCTCGCGTCCCGCAACGGCTACCAGGTCCGCTTCGGCGACATCGGCCGCGTCGAACTCGGCACCAACGACTACCGCAACTGGACCTATTTCCGCGGCCGCCAGGCCGTCAGCGTCTCCGTCCTGCGCCAATCCCAGGCCAACTTGCTCGATGTCGCCGACCGCCTCAAGGCCCTGATCCCGATCATCCAGTCCGACATGCCCGAAGGCGTGCGCGTCGAGGTCTCCCAGGACAACAGCCTCTTCGTCGCGCGTTCCGTGAAGGAAGTGTACCGCACGCTATGGGAGGCGTCGGTGCTCGTGATTCTGATGATCTTCCTCTTCCTGCGCGATTGGCGCGCGACCCTCGTGCCGCTCGTCGCGATTCCCGTTTCGCTCATCGGCACCTTTGCCGCGATGCAGGCGCTGGGGTTCACGATCAACATCCTCACGCTGCTCGCGCTCGTCCTCGCCGTCGGCCTCGTGGTCGACGACGCGATCGTGATGCTGGAAAACATCTACCGCCGGATCGAGCTGGGCGAGAAACCGATCCACGCCGCGATCTTCGGCGCGCGGCAGGTGGCCTTCGCCATCATCGCCACGACGTTCACGCTCGCGGCGGTTTTCCTGCCGGTTGCGTTCCAGTCGGGCCAGACCGGACGTTTGTTCTACGAGTTCGGCCTCACGCTCGCGATCTCCGTCACGGTCTCGGCCTTCGTCGCCCTGACGCTGTCGCCGATGCTTTCGTCCCGGTTGCTGAAAAACAAGATGGTCGACGGCAAGGCGACGCACGGTTGGTTCTACGAAAAAACGGAACCGGCCTTCCGGCTGCTCAACACGGTGTTCGAGGGACTGCTGCGCGGCGCGATTCGCTTCCGTTTCGCGGTGCTGGCCGGGGCGCTCGCCTTCGCGCTGACGGGGCCGTACCTCTACACGCTGCTGCAGCGCGAACTGACGCCGGCGGAAGACCGCGGCGTGTTCACGATGACGTTCGTGCCGCCGGTCGGGGCCACGCCGAACTACAACCGGATGTACTCGCAGCAGATGGAACAGATGGCGCTGAGCGTGCCCGAGGTCGACCGCACGTATCATCGGACCGGCGACGGCCGCGCGTTCATTTTTGCGACGTTGAAACCGTGGGAAGAGCGCACCCGGACCACGCAGGTCGTGATCGACGAACTCCGCGGCCGGCTCCGGCGCGAGATCACGGGCGGGCAGGCGGCGGCTTCGCCCGTGCGGCCCTTCGGCGGCAACCGCCGCGGCAGCGGCTTCGGCTCCGGGGTGCAGCTCGTCTTGCAAGGCAGCGATTTCGACAAGCTCCAGGAAATCGGCCAGCAGCTCCTCGGCACGATGCGCGGCAACCCGCTCTTCCTCGTGCCCCGCATCGATCCGTCGCCGACCAAGCCGCAGATCGACGTGAAGATCGATCGGGCCAAGGCCGCCGATCTCGGCGTCCCGGTGTCCGATGTCGCCGCCACGCTCGAGACGCTGCTCGGCAGCCGCCGCGTCACGCAGTTCCAGCGCGGCAACGAACAATACGACGTGCTCCTGCAGGTCGAGGATGCCAACCGCACCAGCCCGGCGGACCTCGCCCGGCTCTACGTGAAGTCGTCCACCGGCGCCCTCATCCAGCTCAGCAATCTCGTCACCTACAACGAGACGGTCGTCCCCGAGAGCTTCCCGCATTTCAACCGGCTCCGCTCGGTCACCGTGTCCGCGCAGCTCGCGCCCGGCGCGACCATCGGCGACGGCGTGCGCATCCTTTCGGAAGAGGCCCGCAAACTCCTGCCGCCGGGCTACGCGTTCGCGTGGGACGGCGAATCGCGCGACTTCGTCGAGAGCGCGAGCGATACCTACATGCTCTTCGGTCTGGCGCTGCTGTTCACCTTCCTCGTGCTCGCGGCGCAGTTCGAATCGTGGATCCACCCGATCACGATCTTCACCGGCATCATTCTCGCCGTTTCCGGCGGCCTGATCGTGCTCTATTGCACGCGGTTCTTCGGCACGCCGATCACGGACAACATCTTTTCGCGGTTCGGGTTGATCATGCTCATCGGCATGGTGGCGAAGAACGGCATTTTGGTCGTCGAGTTTGCCAACCAGCTCCAGGTCGAGGGCCGCAACGCCGCCGATGCCGCCTACGAGGCGAGCGTGGTGCGCTTCCGGCCGATCTTGATGACCTCGATCTCGACCGTGCTCGGCGCCGTGCCGATCGCGTTTGCGAGCGGCGCGGGCGCCGAGACGCGCAACTCGATGGGCCTCGTGGTCGTCGGCGGACTCACGTTGGCGACGTTCCTGACCCTCTTCGTTTTGCCGATCGTCTACGTGATGATGGACCGCCTCTGCGTGATGGTCACCGGCAAGTCCAGCGCCCAGGGCCTCATTCGCGCCGCGGAAATCGAGCGCGAAACGCTCAACGCCGAAGATCCCCAGCCCGCCCACGCGCGGTGAGATGGAGTTGAGGGTTGAGTGTTGAGAGTTGAGAGAAAGCCGCGGCGCGGCGGGCACCTGGTCCGCGGGTCGTGCTCTCAACCCTCAGCTCTCAGCTCTCAACTCCTCCCTACGGCTGCTTCGGCCGCAGCGGGGCTTTCGTCGCGGGATCGACCGGATAGACGGCTCCGTGAGCCTCGAGGGCGCCGATCATTCCGGCCATCATCCGCTTCAGCTCCGCGGGTTCGCGCGTCGCCAAGTTTTCCTGTTCGAACGGGTCGCGCGCGAGGTTGAAGAGCTGCCAATGCGAGTCCTCCGAGGCCTTCGAGGGGAAGTAGTGGTAGATGACCTTCCAGGTGCCGTCGCGGTAGCTCGTCCAATAGTCCGAGCGGTGCGGGGCGTGCGGGTAGTGCATCAGAAAAGCCTGCGGATGGCTCGAGTCGGCCTTGCCCGTGAGCAGAGTCTGCAGCGGGGCGCCGTCGACGCTGTGACCGGCCGGTGCCTTTGTACCGGTGGCCGCCAGGATGGTGGGAAACAGATCCGGCACCGAGGCCAGCTGCGACTGCACGGCGCCGGCGGGAATCGGCAAACGCTGCTGCAGCCTGTTGCCCGCGGCCGGCTTGGCCCAGGCGGCGATGAACGGCACGCGCATGCCGCCTTCGTAGTGCGAACCCTTCCGGCCCCGCAGCGGCGCGGCGCAGGCGACGGCGTGTTCGTGGCCGAGCGGGGCGTCGGAGCCGTTGTCGCCGAGGAAGAAGATCAACGTGTTCTCCGCGAGGCCCAGCTTCTCGAGATGGTCGAGCAGGTCGCCGAGGGACTTGTCCATGCCCTCGACCAGCGTGGCGAAGGCCTGGGCGTTCGCAGGATTGCCGGAGTTCCTGTAGTTCGCCGCGAAGCGCGGATCCGACTCGAAGGGTGCGTGCACCGCGTAATGCGCGAAGTGCAGGAAGAACGGCTGCTTGGCCGCGGCGGCCTCGTCGAGCAGCGCCTTGGTCTCGAGCGTGAGGGCCTCGGTCAGGAACGTGTCGGAGCCGTGGTACTTCGCGAGCCCCGGGACGGCGTGCTGCGTGCGTTTGCCTTTGTGGCCGTAGTCCTGGTTCGCGTAGTAGCTGCCCGGGGCGCCGAAGGAGGCGCCGGCGATGTTGCGGTCGAAGCCGAGCTGCGCGGGATCCTCGCCCGGCGTGTTGCGCGGCGCGAAGTGCGCTTTGCCGACGTGGAGCGTGCGGTAGCCGGCGGTGCGCAAAATCGCGGGCAAAGTGACGTCGCCCGGCTTGAGTCCGGTCCAGTTCCACTCGGCGGGGCCGGCGGGGCCGCGGTTGTTCTGGTCGGGATTGATCCAGTTGGTCACGCGGTGCCGCGCCGCGTTCTGGCCGGTCATGATCGAGACGCGCGTCGGCGAGCAGACGCTCATCGCGTTGAATTGGTTGAAACGGATGCCGCGGGCCGCGAGCCGCTCCATCGCCGGCGTGCGGTAGTACTCGTTCAGCGGATACTTCTGCGGCCGGCCGGCGGCGTCGGTGAGAAACGGCACCGACGTATCCATGATTCCCATATCGTCGACCAGGAAGACGACGATGTTGGGGCGGTCGGGCGCGGCGGCGCGGAGCGCGGCGGCGGCCAGAATGAAAAGGGCGAGGCGGGCGAGAAGGCGGGGCATGGGGTTGGGGCGACCCCGCGATGGGACCCGCTCGCCCCGCCGGCTCCAAGGCAAATCCGCGCGCGTTCAGCGGTCGAAGGGCAGAATCGGCTTCGGCTCCGCCACCTGGCCGATTTTCCGGGCGCCGGGGCCGATGCCTTCGGTGCCGAGGTCGGACGCCATGGCGGCGACGAGCGCCTGCAGCCGGGCGACGACCTCGGGGCGGGCCGCGGCGAGATTGCGGCTTTCGCCCGGATCGGCGCGCAGGTCGTAGAGTTGGAGCGGGAAGGGTTCGGCCGGCTGTTTCTTGGCGGCCGGCGCCGCCGCGGCGCGCGGCAGATGCAGTTTCCAATCGCCGTGCCGCACGGCCTGCAGGTTGAGGCCCTGGAAATAATAGAACGTCTCGTGCGGCGGCTTGGCTCCGGGCGCGCCGGTGAGAATCGCGGAGAGATCCGCGCCGTCGATTTTCCGGTCCGCCGGCACGCGGCCGCCGCCGAGAGCGGCGAAGGTCGGCAAGAGATCGAACATGGCGGCGATGGCGTCGGTCGACGTGCCGGCGGGAATCTTGCCCGGCCACCACGCGATCGTCGGCACGCGCATGCCGCCTTCCCACGTCGTCGTCTTGTGGCCGCGGAAGGGCGCATTGACGGAGCGCGGCGTGCCGCCGTTGTCGCTCGTGAAGATCACCAGGGTGCGCTCGGCGAGGCCGAGGGCGCGCACGGTGTCGAGGATGCGGCCGACGGACCAGTCGACTTCCTCGACCCAGTCGGAGAACAGGCCGTGCGGCGATTTCCCGACCCACTTCTTTCCGGGGTAGAGCGGGAAGTGCACGGCGTTGTGCGGGAGATAGAGGAAGAAGGGCCGCGTTTGCTGCGCGGTGATGTAGGCGACGGCTTCGTCGGTGTAGAGTTCGACGAGCGACTGCTGGTCGTCGGGCAGCACGCGTTTGACGACGCGGCCGTTGCGCAGCAGCGGGAGCGGCGGCTGCGGATTCTTGGCCGCGGGCGGCAGCGGTTTGCCGAGGTCGCTCTTCACGCCGTCTTCCGCCGGTCCCATGTCGTTGGAGTACGGCAGACCGAAATGGAGATCGAAGCCCTGGTTGTTGGGCAGGAACTCCGGTTGGTCGCCGAGATGCCATTTGCCGATGATGGCGGTCGAGTAGCCGGCCGCTTTGAGCACTTCGGCCACGGTGACTTCCCCGGGCGCGAGGCCGATGGGATTGCCGGGAAACAGCACGTGCGGGATCGGCAGCGCGCGCTTCGCGTAGGAGCCGGTCATGAGCGCGGCGCGCGACGGCGAACACACCGGCGCGGCGTAGAACGACGTGAGCTTCCGGCCTTCCGCCGCCATGCGGTCGAGGGCCGGCGTGCGGTTGAGTTTCGAGCCGAAGGGCTCGATGTCGGCGTAGCCGAGGTCGTCGATGTTGATGACGATGAAATTCGGCCGGGCTTCGGGGCCGGTGGCCGCGGCGGCGAGCGACGCCAGCGCGAGCGCGACAAGGAGGGACGGGAGTTTCATGGGGTGGGGCAACGTTGCGATTACGGGGAAATCAGTTCGGCGCGTTCCGCGGCGTATTTGGCGTGGAGCGCGTCGAGGCGGGCCGCGATCTCCGGTTCTCGGCCGAGCAGCAGCCAGTAGCGGAAACGGTACACCGAACGCGGCCCGAGCAGCACGCGGTCGATCGGCGCGACGTGCACGCAGGGACCGGCGGACGGATCCTCGCTGGCGCCGCCGCCGTGCGGACCGAAGTTCCACGGCTGCGTCGAGGCGGGACTATACACCGCCACGCCGCGGCCATCGCGCGCGAAGCAGGCCATCGCGTGCCGCGGCGGACGGCATTGGCCCCAGGGCGGACCGGGCGGCTGCGTTTCGTCGCGCCACGTGCCGGCGCCGAGGTAGCTGCGGAACGTGTCGAAGGCGCGGACGAAGTAGCAGGCGGGAATCTCCTGCGGCATCAGGGAGGCCGGGCCCCAGCGGTCGCCGGGCTGGCGGCGGGATTCGAATTCACAACGGACGACGACCACGTCGGGCATTCCGGGTTCGAAACCCGTCCACTGCCGCATCACGGCCTCGGCCTCCTCGTCGGCCATGTCCCAGAGTTTCGGTACCGTTTCCGCGTAGAGTTCGCGGTCGCCGCGGCGTTCGAAGGCCGTGACCCGGGCCCAGGACGAAACGCCGCCGCCTTGGATCGGATTCCAGGACCAAGGGCTCCACGCGCTGCTCTGGCCTTCGGTGCGCCGGTCGAGCCGGCGGCCCGCATAATACGATTGTTGGATGAGGCGGCCGGGGTCGGCGTGGTTGACGAGATTGCCGCCGCCGGGGCCGGCGGACAGCCACGTGATCGCGGCGCCGCGGGCGCGGTCAATGCCGACATTCAAGGTGCCGTTGTCGAGGGTGAGCAGCTCGGCTTGGCGCTCCGGCGCAGGGCGGTGCGGGGCGGCGCGGCCGGGCGCGGCGGTCGCGGCGCCGATGAGGGCGAGATCACGGATAAAGACGCGTCGAAGGAGGGGCATGACCGGTCGGGTGGCGCAGAGGGCGGACTGAACGGTACGACCCTTGACCGGCGGGCCGCGATGCCATTCTCGGGGGCGCCGGCTTCCTGCCTCAGGGGAGCACGTAAACCTCGACGAGCGTTTCGCCGCCCGGATCGCCGTCTTCGGCGATGCAGACCACGGTGTAGGCGCCGGCAGGCATTCGCGGAGTAACGCCGACCGCATCGCGTGAACCGGCTTCCAGCGAAAACGCGCCTACATAGGAAAACAGCTGGTTCAGCCCCGGAACCGATGTCTCCGCCCGGGACCAATCTTCGTAGTAGGCGATCCCGTGGCGCGGGCCCGGACTGCCGCTGATCGGGGCGGCCCTGCCGGCGCCGTGCAGCTCGAAGCGTGGATTCGTCCAGGTCTGTGGGATGCCAAACGCGCGCAACGACGGCCCGACGACCCGGATCATCACATGGGATTCTTCATTCCTTAGGACAAAACCCACCACCAGTGGACTTCCGGGAGCGACCCGACCCCGTATGGAGAGGTTGGCGACCGTTTGGCCTTCGGCGGTGGCCAGTTTGGACAAAGCAAAACTCCCGAAGAAATCGTGCGTGCCTTGGCCCATGTCGCCCTTTCCGGCCGAGGCATCGCTCTGATTGGAAAACTCCAGTTTCAAGGTGCGGGGCCCGCCGCCGGCAAAGGGCGTCCGCTGTTCCAGAAAGGGGTCGGAGAAGGTGAGCTCACCGGTCGAGGCGCCGGTTTTCCGGTAAACGTAGGTGCCGTCGGGACCGGCGGTCTCGACGGTCCAATTGCTGGTCGTGAACGATTGGGACAGCGCTTTCGCATAAACGAATTTCGTGTCCGTCGTGAAGATGATCGTGCGTTCCCATCCCAGACGAAGGGAGGGGATGCCTCCCCGCTCCCGAAAGACTGTGCCGGCAAGGGTGTCCGGCGACGGCGCGGCGCCGGCGATTCCGAGCAAAAAAAGCAGCATGGCCATCGTTCGAATCATAGCGCTGATTTGAACCGACGAAGGGTCTTTTCCGAGTTCAAATCCAGTCCGTCCACCCCGCTTTCCGCCTGCTGAAATCCCCGATTCCTTTTGCGCGCCTCGGCCTCTTGCTTGCCGGAAGCGCATTGCCGTTTCCGTTTCCCCAATCCCCCAACATGAAACTCCCGCTTCCCGCCTATCTTGTTTATTTGCTCGTCCTGTTGGCCGCTCCTTTGGCCGTTCGCGCCGAGGTCGCGCTGCCGGCCATCTTCTCGGATCACATGGTGCTGCAACGCGACGTGCGCGTCCCGGTCTGGGGCACGGCGGCGCCGGGCGAGCAGGTCGCGGTGACCTTTGCCGGTCAGACCGTCTCCGCCGCGGCCGGTGCCGACGGCCGATGGTTGGTCGCGTTGACCGGACTTAAGGCTGCGGCCGCCCCGCAAACGCTCACCGTCAAGGGCACCAACACGATCGAGATCCGCGATGTGCTCGTCGGCGAAGTGTGGCTGGGTTCCGGGCAATCCAACATGGCGATGACCGTCGCGCGGTCCAAGGACTTCGAAACGGAACAGCGGGCGGCGACGTATCCGCAGATCCGGCACTTCCGCGAGGATTCGCCGGCGGCGGCGGCGCCCCAGCGCATCGGCAAGGGCCGCTGGGTCGTCTGCGCGCCCGACACGGTCGGCGGATTTTCCGCCGCGCTGTACTTTTTCGGCCGGGAATTGCACCGCACGCTCGGCGTGCCGGTCGGCCTGATCAATTCGTCCGTGGGCGGCACGCCGATCGAATCGTGGATCGATCCCGCCGCGCAGAAGGCGGACCCCGTGTTGCGGCCCGCGGTCTTGGCCGCGGAACAAGCGCACGCCGCGGCGGTTTCGCCGGAAGCAATGCAGCGTTACGAACGCGCCCTCGCCGCCTGGGAGAAGGCCGCGAAGGCGGGTGGCGACGCGAAACGCAAAACCGCAAAGAAGCCCCAGAATCCGGCGGAGACCGCGGCGCGCAAGGGCGACGTCGGCGGCCTCTTCCTCGGCAAGATCGAGCCGCTCATCCCGTACGCGTTCCGCGGGGCGCTGTGGTACCAGGGCGAAGCGAATTCCGTTCCCGGCAAGGCCGCGCTCTACGGCCGGCAGCTGGAATTGCTGGTGCGCGATTGGCGCACGCGTTGGGGGCACGAGTTTCCTTTCGCTTGGGTGCAATTGCCGAACTTCACCGGCACGGGCCGGGACTGGCCGACCGTGCGCGAGCAGATGCTGCGGACCCTGCGGGTCCCGCGGACCGGCATGGCGATAACGATCGACGTCGGGGAGGCCGGCGACATCCACCCGAAGGACAAACAGAGCGTCGGCCATCGGCTCGCGCTCTGGGCGCTCGGCACGGTTTACGGACGGAAAGTCCCCGCGACCTCGGGACCGTTGCCGGCCGGTCACGCCGTGCGCGGCCACGAGATCGTCGTTTCGTTCCGCCATGTTGACGGCGGCCTGACGGCGAAGGGCGTTTCCCTGGCGGGTTTCGTTGTTGCCGGGGCGGACCGCGTTTGGAAACCGGCGCAGGCGCGGATCGAGGGCGACAACGTCGTGATTTCGTCCCCGGAAGTCGCCGCGCCGGTCGCGGCGCGCTACGCGTGGGAAAACCTGCCGACGGCGACGCTGTTCAATGGCGCGGGTTTGCCCGCCACGCCGTTCCGGACCGACGACTGGGACTGAGCCGCGCCGGCGGGATGTTGCGCGCGGCCCGATTTACTTTTTCCACACGTCGCCGACGTCGCCGCCGAACCAGCGGGTCGTGACGACCTTTTGCTGCGTGTAGAACTGCACGGCCTCGCGGCCCTGGATGTGCAGGTCGCCGTAGAACGAATCGTCCCAGCCGGTGAAGGGAAACATCGCCATCGTGGCGGGCACGCCGACGTTGATGCCGACCATGCCGGCTTTCACGCGGTGCTTGAACTCGCGCGCGGCGCGGCCGCTTTGGGTGAAGATCGCAGCGCCGTTGCCGAAAGCGGAGGCGTTGGCCTGCGCGATGGCGGCATCGAGGTCGTCCATGCGCATGACATTGAGGACCGGGCCGAAGACTTCCTCGCGGGCGAGCGTCATGTCGGCGCGGACGCCGTCGACGACCGTTGCTCCGAGGTAGAATCCGTGCGGGGCGTCGGCCACGCGGGCGTTGCGGCCGTCGGCGACGACTTTGGCGCCCTCGGCTTCGCCGCTGGCCACGAGGCCGAGCACGCGCTCGCGGTGCGGCGCGGAGATCAGCGGACCCATGTCGGGTTGCGGCGCGGGCGCGGGCCGGTCGGTGCGGCCGACGCGGATCGCGCGGGCGGCCGCGACGAGATCGGGCAGCAGCCGTTCGGCGGCGGGGCCGACGGTCAGGGCGGTCGAGCCGGCCATGCAGCGTTCGCCGGCGCAGCCGAAGGCCGCGGTGGCGAGGGCCTCCACCGACTTCGGGATGTCGGCGTCGGGCATGATGACGATGTAGTTCTTCGCTCCGCCGTTGGCCTGGACGCGTTTCCCGTGCCGCGTGCCGGTTTCGTAGATGTACTTCGCGATGGGCGTGGAGCCCACGAACGAAACGGCGCGCACCTGCGGATGCGTCAGCAGGGCGTCGACCGCGGGGCGGCCGCCGTGCACGATATTGAAGACGCCCTTCGGCAGGCCGGCCTGTTCGAGCAATTCGCCGAGCAGCACCGCCGTGAGCGGGACCTTTTCGCTGGGCTTCAGGACGAACGTGTTCCCGCAGGCGAGGGCGAGGGGGAACATCCACATCGGGACCATCGCCGGGAAGTTGAAGGGCGTGATGCCGACGCAAACCCCGAGCGGCTGGTTCAGGGTCTCGCAATCGACGCCGCGGGCGAGGTTCTCGAGGGTGTCGCCGAAAAGCAGGGTCGGCACGCCGCAGGCGTATTCGACGTTCTCGAGGCCGCGGTGCACATCGCCCCGGGCTTCGGACAGCGTCTTGCCGTGCTCGCGGGAAACCGTGGCGCAGAGCCGGTCGAAGTTTTGCTCGATCAGCTGGCGGTAGCGGAAGAATACCCGCGCGCGCTCGACGGCCGGCGTCTCGCGCCAGGCGGGAAATGCGGCGTGCGCGGCAGCCACGGCCGCGTCGACCTCGGCGGCGCCGCCGGCCGGGCACTGGGCGATGACGTCCCCCGTCGACGGGTTGAAGACCGGGGTGGACGCAAGTTCGGGCGAGGTGCGCCATTCGCCGGCGAGGTAGTGAGGGACGCGCGGGAGCATGGAAAAGGAGGAAAGGAGAGGAGCGGAGGGTTCAGAGCCGGATCATGCGGGAACGGACCGACAGCAGGAGGTCGTCGTAGCCGCCGAGGAACTGGCCGAGAGTGTGCTGGGTGGCGCCGTAGCCGAGGAAGTCGGCGGGCGCCATGCCGTCGGCGTCGTGGGCGCGGACAAAGTCCGGAAACTTGGCGCGCAGTTCCGCGAGGATGGCTTCGTCGACGGGCCGCTCGAGGGTAAGCTCGGGCGCGGCGGCGGCGGCGTTGAACTTCGTCCACCAGCTGTACGGCACGGTCTGCAGCACCTCGCGGCCGATGATTTGGGACCAGTGCCCCTCGTGGCGGTAAGCGGCGGCGAGGAGGGTGCCCGGCAGGCCGCGGGACTTGAAGATCCGGTGCGCGTGTTTGAAGACTGCGATGCCCGCCCAGTCGAGGACGCCCGGTGCGACGGCGATTTTTTCCTTCTCCGCGACGCGCTTCAGCTGGTCGTCGACGCGCCCGATCATGAGCGTGATGTAAGGGCGGATACGATCGGCGTCCCGGCCGGCGGCGCGCGCGCGGGCAAGGCCGCGTTCCAGCGCGGCGGAGACGGCGAGGGCCTGGGCCACGGAGAAACTGACGGTCGCGTTCACGCGGATGCCGCGGGCGGTCATTTCTTCGATCGCGGCGATGCCGACCGCGGTTGCCGGCGCCTTGATCGCGATATTCGGGGCGAGGGCGGCGAGCTGCGTCGCCTGCGCGACCATGAGGTCGAAGCTCGGGTAATACTTCGGGTTCACCTGGGCCGAGAGATAACCCTTTTCGCCGCGGGTCGCCCGGAACACCGGCATGAGCCGCGACGCCGCGTCGACGGCCAGCGTGTGGATCAGTTTCCAGGCGGTTTCCTCCTCGGTGTCCGCGGGAAAATCCGTCCGCAGCCGGTCGATGATCGGATGGCAGAGCTCGGGGTGCGCCTTGACGGCCTGGGAAACAATGACGGGGTTCGACGTGCCGCCGACGGCGCCGAGGGCGACGGCCTCGGAGAGCTCGGCGGGCACGCCGGAGTCGTTCCACCAATCGGCGCCGAGCGCGGTCATCTGGGCCATGCGGGAAGGATTCATGGGAAAATCAGAGGCCCGTTTGCCGGCGGACGTAGTCGCGGGCGAGGCGCGCCTTGGGCAGCGCGGGCACTTCGTCCGGATGCTCCTCGGCTTCGACGACGAGCCAACCGCGGTAGTCGGCGGCGGCGAGCAGGGCGAAGATCGCGGGATAGTCGACGCAGCCGTCGCCCGCCACGGTGAAGACGCCGGCGGCCACGGCCCGGTAGAACGACCAGCCTTCGCGGCGCACGCGGCCGGCGATTTCCGGCCGCACGCTCTTGAGGTGGACGTGGCCGATGCGCGCGAGGTGGCGCCGGGCGACGGCGACGGGATCGATGCCCGCGAACGCGAGGTGCCCCGCGTCGAGGACGAGCGCGAGTTCCGGCACGTCGCCGAGCAAGCGGTCCAGTTCGGCCTCGGTCTGGATGACCGTGCCCATGTGGTGGTGGTAGACGACCTTGATCTCGCGGGCCGCGGCCTGGGTGCAGAGCACGCGCAGGCCGGCGACGAGCCGCGACCACTCCGCGGCGTCGAGGGTGCGCCGGTCGGCGATGCCGAACCCGAGGGCGTGCTGCCGGTCGCCGTGGCAGCAATGGCTGCACTCGGCAACGATGGCCACGCGGGCGCCGAGGGTCTTGAGGAGCGTGAGGTGGGCGGCGAATGCCGCTTGCTCGGCCGCGAGGTCGCGCGTCGCGAGATGGGTCGAGTGCCAGCCGCTGACGAGACGCAGGTCGTGCCGGCTCAGCGGTTCGGCGAGGGCCGCCGCGGTGCGCGGGTAGGCGTGGCCGAGTTCGCTGCCGGCGAAGCCGGCGGCGCGCATTTCGCGCAGGATGGTGTCGAGCGGGACGTCGCCGGCGAGGTCGTCGAAATCGTCGTTGCTCCAGATGATGGGGTTGGCCCCGACGAGACAGTCGGGATGAAGGCGGACGGGGGCGGGCATGAAAACGGGGTCGGACCGGGCGGGCTCAGTAGTAGAAGCGCTGTTTCCGCAGGGCGCGCTCGTAGGCCGCGCGGGCGGCCTTCACGCCGGGCAATTTCGACGTGGCCGAAACCGGCACGTCCCACCACGAGTAGCCGGGCAGGCGGATGTCGGCGGGCACGGGCACGTGGATGACGACGACGCCGTCGGCTGCGCGGGCCTGCGCGAGCGCGGCGCGGAGTTCGCCGACGGTCTCGGCGCGGAGCCCGGTGGCGCCGAGGCTCTCGGCGTTCAGCGCGAAGTCGACCGCGACGGGCGGCCCCTCGAGGCGGGCGGCGGTGCCGGCGCGGTGGCGGAACTCGTTGCCGAAACTGCGGCCGCCGCTGCCGCGCTGCAGACCGTGGATGCAGCCGAAGCCGTGGTTGTCGCAGACGACGACGGTGAGCCGCAGGCCTTCCTGCACGGCGGTGACGATCTCGGTGTGCAGCATGAGGTAGCTGCCGTCGCCGAGGAACGCGTACACTTCGCGTTTCGGGTCCGCCAGCTTGAGGCCGAGGGCGCCGGCGATCTCGTAGCCCATGCACGAATAACCGTATTCGGAGTGGTAGTCCTGGGTGGCCTGCGAGCGCCACAGTTTGTGGATGTCGCCCGGGATGCCGCCGCTGGCGTGGATCACGGTGCCGGTTTCGCCGCAGGCGCGGTTGAGTTCGTCGATCACCTGGGCCTGCGTGAGCGGCACGCCTCGGCGCGGGGCGACGAGTGCGGCGCGGGTTTGGTCCCAGCGGGCGCGCTCGCGGACGATCGCGGCGGCGTAGGCGGCGGAAACTTTCCAGCCGGCCAGTGCGCGCGAGAGTTGCGCGAGCACCGCGCGGGCGTCGCCCACGAGCGGCAAGGCACCGTGCTTGCGCGCGTCCGCGGCGACGATGTTCACGCCGAGGAAGCGCACGCGCGGGTTCTGCCATTGGCTCTTGGACGCGGTCGTGAAGTCGCTGAGGCGCGTGCCGACGTTGATCA
Organism: Opitutaceae bacterium; assembly: GCA_027482185.1. Taxonomy (GTDB): domain Bacteria; phylum Verrucomicrobiota; class Verrucomicrobiia; order Opitutales; family Opitutaceae; genus ER46. Next base: position 1,245,041 of record JAIXWF010000013.1, read on the forward strand.
CGAGGTCGGCGCCGAGCGCGAGGGCGTTGGCGGCGGCGGTGCCCGTCACGCCGACGGCGCCGAGGCAGGACGGGTGCGAATCGAGCAGGGCGCCTTTGCCGGCCTGCGTGACGCCGACGGGAATCCCCGTGGCGGCGCAGAACTTGGCGAGCGCCTCGGTGGCGTCGGAGTAGTGCACCCCGCCGCCCGCCACGAGGAAGGGCCGTTTGGCGGCGCGGATCGCGGCGACGGCCTCCCGCAGGGTCTCGGTTGAGCAGCCGGGCCGGCCGATGTCGTACACGCGCTTTTCGAAGAAGTGCTCCGGGAACAGTCCCGTCTCGGCCTGGACGTCCTCGGGCAGGGCGAGGGTGACGGCGCCTGTTTCGGCCGGATCGGCGAGGACGCGCATCGCCTCCGGCAGCGCGGTCAGGAGCTGTTCCGGGCGGTTGATGCGGTCCCAATACCGCGAGACGGGCCGGAAGCAGTCGTTGACGGAGACGTCCTGGCTGCCCGGATACTCGAGTTGCTGCAGGACGGGGCCGGGGCGGCGGTTGGCGAAAATGTCGCCGGGCAGGAGCAGCACGGGCAGGCGGTTGACGGTGGCGACGGCGGCGCCGGTGACCATGTTGGTGGCGCCGGGACCGATCGAGCTGGTGCAGGCGTAGGTGCCGAGACGGCGCCGGGCCTTGGCGAAGGCGACCGCGGCGTGGACCATGCCCTGTTCGTTCTTGGCCTGGTGGTAGGGGAGGGCGCGGCCGCCGAACTCCTCGAGCGCCTGGCCGAAGCCGGTGACGTTGCCGTGGCCGAAGATGCCCCAGACGCCGTGGATCAGGCGGTGTTCGACGCCGTCGCGGCGGACATATTGCCGCTGGAGAAACCGCACCAAGGCGGCCGCCATGCTGAGGGGAACGGTTTTTTTCATGCGAGGTCGGGAGGGAGGTCGGAGGGCCGCCAGCCCTGGCGGGCGGGGTCGAGGGTCCAGCGGTGCTCGGGGGCGAAGGTGAAGCCCGTGTACGGGTTGCCCGGCAGATGGCGGATCATCCAGAGATAGTACATGCCGTAGCCCGGAGCGGAGACTTGGGCGTGGTCGAGGCCGGGAGGAATGACGACGGTATCGAACTCGCGGACCTTCACGACGTCGTCGCCCAGCTCGGCGTGTCCGTAGCCGTCGGGGTGGGTAAAGCGGTAGTGGTAGATTTCCGGCTGGTCGTGGTGGTGCGGCGGGTAGCTCGACCAGCGGCCCGGGTAATTGACGACCTCGCCGAGCACGAGGTTCGACTCGGGCCGCGTCGTGGCGTCGAAGATGAGGCGCACGTTGCGGAGGCAGGCGTTCTGCACCAACCCGGCGCCGCGGTACTCGGGCCGGAGGTCGGCGGGCAGGTAAAGCCGGGCGCCGAAACTCCGGACGTTGGCTGTGCGCACGACGGCCCATTCGGCGCCGTTGGAGCCGGCGCGAACGGTGACCGGAGAGCCCGGGCCGCCGTGCCAGACGGTCGGCGGTTCGTCGAAGAGACTGCGGCGCGAAACGGCGACGGTGCGCCCGTCGAATTCGAGCACCGCCGCGCCGTCGAGCAGCACCCAGGCGGATTCGCGCGGATGCGATTCGGCGCAGGCTTCGCCCGGAGCCAGCCGGCGGATGCCGAAATCGAGCTCGGGCTCGGCCGTGGCGACGACGCCGGGCCGGGTCGCGGCCGTGATCGCGGAGTAGCCGGGACCGAAGCCGGCGCGCGGGCCGCGGAGGAATGCGTCGGAAAGGGGCATGGGGTGGGCCGCAGGGGAAACGGCCGAAAATGTAAACGTTCTCATTGAACCGCGGGTCAATCTCTTTTTCGTCGCGGTCGGCCCGGTGCCGCGGTGCGCTGGCAACGGGCCGGCTGCCGGTCCTTCCCCTTCCGCTTTACCGATGAATTCCCCGTCTCCCGTCCCGTCCGGTTCCGCGCTCTTCTCGCTCGCCGGTTCACGCGCCCTCATCACCGGTTCCGGCCAGGGCATCGGGCTAACGCTCGCGCGGGGGCTGGCGGCGGCCGGGGCCGAACTCGTCCTCAACGACCGCGATGCGGACCGGCTCGGGCAGGCAGTCGCGGCGCTGCGGGCGGAAGGCATGAGCGTGCAGGGGCGGTGCTTCGACGTGGCTCGCGAGGACTCGGTTGCGGCGGGTTTGGCCGAGCTCGAAGCGGAGGCCGGGCCGATCGACATTTTGGTCAACAACGCCGGCATCCACGCGCGCGCCGCTCGAGTCGATGCCGCTCGCGGCGTGGCAGGCCGTCCTCGACGTCAACCTGACGAGCGCGTTTCTCGTCTCGCGGGCCGTGGTGCCCGCGATGATCCGGCGCGGGCGGGGCAAAATCATCAATCTCTGCTCGCTCAATTGCGAAATCTCGCGGCCGACGATCGCCAACTACGCCGCCGCGAAAGGCGGGCTGAAGATGCTCACGCGAGCGATGGCGGTGGAGTGGGGGCGCCACGGCATCCGGGCCAACGGTCTCGGCCCCGGCTACATCCGCACCTCGCTGACGGTCCCCGTCGTGGCGGATCCGGATTTGGCCAAACACATTCTGGCCCGGACCCCGGCCGGGCGTTGGGGCGAGCCGTCCGACCTTGTCGGTGCGGCGGTCTTTCTCGCGGCGCCGGCTTCGGACTTCGTGAACGGGCAGATTCTCTACGTCGACGGCGGCCTGCTGGCGGCGCTCTGAAGCGGACCCGGCACGCGACGCGGGCCAGTCCCGGAGCCGGAGGTGGCACCGAAGGGCCGGGCCGGGCGGCCGCCGCGGAATCGTAACACTCGCGTCCTTGCCGGGGAGAGGGCCGGCGGCATTCCGTTCCGCGCCATGGGATCCATTTTCGCCCGCCGCCGCCTTCCGTCCATTTGTTCGCTGGCGCTTTTGCCGTGGCTCGCCGCCTGCGATCCGGGACCGGCGCCGGTGGCGCCCGATGCCATCAAGCCGCGCGTGGTCACGGAGCCGACGCGCCACGACACCGACGACCCCGCGCTGTGGATCCCCGCCGATCGGGCGCGCACGCTGGTGCTCGGCACGGACAAGGACACCGACGGCGCTCTGTACGCCTATGATCTCGACGGCCGCATCGTGCAGCGGGTGGGTGGACTCAAGCGGCCCAACAACGTCGACGTGGTCCAGGGCTTCAGGCTCGGCGGGAAATCGACCGACCTCGCCGTCCTCACCGAGCGCGAACTCAACCGCCTGCGCGTGTTTTCTCTGCCCGCGCTGGAGCCGGCCGATGCCGGCAACCTCACGGTGTTCGGCGGCGATCCGAACCGGGCCCCGATGGGCGTGGCGCTCTACCGGCGGCCAAAGGACGGCGCGGTCTTCGTCATCGTGGGCGGCAAGGGCGGACCGGCGGACGGATATTTGGCCCAGTACCGGTTGGCCGACGACGGCAAGGGGCGGGTCGGCATGAGTCTGGTGCGCATGTTCGGGCGCTACTCCGGCAAGAAGGAGATCGAGGCGATCGCGGTGGATGCGGAACTGGGCTACGTCTACTATTCCGACGAGACGTTCGGGGTGCGGAAGTACGCCGCGGATCCCGATGCGCCGGATGCCGGCAAGGAACTCGCAACGATCGGCACGGCCGGATATGCCGGCGACCACGAGGGCATCTCGATCTACAAATTCGACGACGGCACCGGCTACCTGATCGTTTCCGACCAGCAGGCCAACCGCTTCCGGATCTACCGGCGCGAAGGCGAACCGGGCCGGCCGCACGAGCACGTGTTGCTCCGGACGGTCCCGGTCTCGGCGATCGAGAGCGACGGCTCCGAGGTCACGAGCGCGAACCTCGGGCCGAAATTCCCCCACGGCCTCTTCGTGGCGATGAGCAACGGCAAGGTCTTCCACTATTATGCGTGGGAGGATCTCGCGGGTCCGGAACTGCGGCGCGCGCCGGCCGCGATTCCGCCGGCGAAGTAGGGCGGGGGGCGGCGGCGCGACGCATCCGTTTCGGCACTACAGGCCGCGGCCGGGCGCCGACAAATGCGTGGACAACGGCCGCGCCGGGCCGGATATGTTCGCCCATGGCCAGCCTGCAAGAAGTCGCCCGCCGCGCGAAGGTCTCGATCGCGACGGTTTCGCGCGTGCTGAACCGGTCGGACAAAGTGGTGCCGGAGACGCGGGCGATCGTGGAGCAGGCGCTGCGGGACCTCGGCTACCGGCCGAGCCGCGTGGCGCGCCGGCTGCGGATGAAGGACGGCCGCGCCCATCTCGTCGGGTTGATCATTCCCGACATCCAGAATCCGTTCTACGCGGAAATCGCGCGCGGGGTGGAGGACGCGGCCTATGCCGCGGAGTACGCATTGCTGCTGTGCAACTCGGACGAGAACCCCGACAAGGAAAGCTTCTACCTCGGCGTGATGCGCGACGAGTCGGTCGACGGGATCATTTTGCCGCCGTTCGACGAGGCCGACGCGGCCGTGGCGGACACGATCAAGACGGGTATTCCGGTGGTCTGCGTGGATCGCAGCCTGGCCCGCGCCCGCACCGATCTGGTCGAGGTGGACAACTACCGCGGCGCCCACGAGGCCGTTTCGCACCTCATCGCCCGCGGCCACCGGCACATCGGCCTGATCGAGGGCCGCACGCAGGTTTCGACCAGCCGCGAACGCCGCCGCGGCTACCTCGACGCCCTGGCCGAACACGGCTTGGCGCCGAAGAAGGAGTTCATGCGCGCCGGCGACTTTAAGCAGGAGAGCGGCCGCATCCTCGCCAACGAACTCCTCGGCCTCCGCAAGCCGCCGACCGCGCTCTTCGTCTGCAACAACCTCATGACCGTCGGGGCGCTCGCGGCCATCCACCAACGCGGCCTGCGCGTGCCACAGGAGGTGGCGGTCGTAGGCTTCGACGATCTGCCCTGGGCGGAGGCGCTCGATCCGCCGCCGACCGTGGTGCGGCAGCCCGCGTACAATGTGGGCCAGCAGGCCATGGAACTGCTGCTGAAGCGGATCATGGAGCCGACACGGCCGCCGGTGACGGTGCGGCTGCTGCCGGAGTTGGTGATCCGGCGTTCCAGCTGAGCGGCCGGCGGAGCGGCGGCACGGGCCGATTTGGGCTTGCGCCGCGAAAAAATGTAAACGTTATCACGCCGATTGTTCCCCCGCCGGCCGCTCCCCTCGGCCGTACCCTGTGCCTGTCGCTTTCCGCAGTTTCTTTCCCCATGGGCGGCGCCTTCCGGGCGCGGCGCCGGCGCGACGCGCGGCCGCGGGGACGGGTTTGTTCTGACATGGTCGACTCCGCCGACAGCGTCGTCCTCTCGCTCCGCGGCATCCGCAAGTCGTATCCCGGCGTGGTGGCCCTCGACGGCGTCGATCTTGCGCTGCACCGCGGCGAAGTCCACGTGCTGCTCGGGGAAAACGGCGCCGGCAAATCGACGCTGATGAAGATCATCAGCGGCGCCGTGGCCCGCGATGCCGGCGAAATCCTGATCGACGGCCGGCCGGCGGAGCTCCGCGGCCCGCGGGACGCGCAGGCGCGGGGCATCGGGATCATCTACCAGGAATTCAACCTGATCCCGCACCTGACGGCCGCGGAAAACATCTTTCTCGGCCGGGAGCCGCGGCTCGCGCCCGGGATCATCGACCAGCGCGCCCTGCGCGCGGCGGCGGGGCGCCTTTTGGGCGAGCTCGGCGTGGCCATCGAGCCCGGCGCGGTCGTCGGCCGCCTGAGCGTGGCCCAGCAGCAGATGGTCGAGGTGGCGAAGGCACTCTCCCTCGACGCCCGCGTGCTGATCATGGACGAGCCGACCTCGGCGCTCACGGAGCAGGAGATCCGGGAACTGTTCGCCACCATCGCGCGGCTCAAGGCCCGGGGCGTGGCGCTGGTCTACATTTCGCACCGCATGGAGGAACTGTTCGCGATCGGCGACCGCGTGACGGTGCTCCGCGACGGCCGGCACGTCGGGACCCGTTTGATCCGCGAGACGACGATGCCGGAGCTCGTGCGCCTGATGGTCGGGCGCGATCTGCACGACCAGTTCCCGAAGCAGGCCGCGCCGCTCGGGGCCGAGGCGCTGCGCGTCGAGGGCCTGCGGCGCGCCGGCGTGCTGCACGACATCGGGTTCACGCTGCGCCGCGGCGAAGTCGTCGGCGTGGCGGGCCTCATGGGCTCGGGGCGGACGGAACTGGCGCGGGCGTTGTTCGGCGCGGACCGGATCGACGGCGGCCGGATCTTTGTGCGCGGCGAAGAGCGCACGATCGCGTCGCCGCGGGCTGCGATCGACCTCGGGTTGGGTTTCCTGACCGAAGACCGCAAGCACCAGGGACTCGTGCTCGGTCTGTCGGTGCAGGAGAACACCTGCCTCCCGAGCATCGGGGCGCTGTCGCGGCTCGGGCTCATGCAGCCGGCGCGCGAGGCCGAGGTCACGGCCCGGCGGATCGCGGAATTGCGGATCAAGACGCCGGGACCGCACCAGCGGGTCGTCAACCTGAGCGGCGGCAACCAGCAGAAAGTCGTGCTCGCCAAGTGGCTCACGACCGAGGCGGACGTCCTGATTTTCGACGAGCCGACCCGCGGCATCGATGTCGGGGCCAAAGTCGAGATCTACCAGTTGATCAACCAGCTCGCCGCCCGCGGCACGGCGATCCTGATGATTTCCTCGGAGCTGCCCGAGGTGCTCGGGATGAGCGACCGCATTCTGGTGATGCACGCCGGCCGGATCGCCGGGGAGTTCACGGCGGCCGAAGCCACGCCGGAAAAATTGCTCGCGGCGGCCCTCGGCCGCACCGGGCTTGCCGCCGCATGAAGGCCCGCGAACTCATGGCGCACTACGGCCGGCAGTTCGGCACGCTGGCGGGCCTGCTGGTGCTCTGCGGTGTCCTGTGGGCGCTCACGCCGCATTTTCTGACCGTTTCCAATCTGCTCAATATCGCGCAGCAGACTTCGATCAACGCCGTCATCGCCGTCGGTCTCACCTTCGTCATCATCAGCGGCGGCATCGACCTGTCGGTCGGTTCGATCGTGGCCTTCGCGGGCGTGGTGATGGCGACGTTGCTGCAGCGCGACGTGCCGGTGCCGCTCGCGATCGGCGCGGGGTTGGTCTTTGGTTTCGGCTGCGGCTTGCTGAACGGCCTGCTGGTGTCGTTCGGCCGCCTGCCGCCCTTCATCGCGACGCTCGGGATGATGAGCATGGCGCGAGGCGGCGGTCTGCTGTTCACCGAAGGCCGGCCGGTCTCCGGTTTCGCGGCGGATTTCCGGTGGCTGGCGACGGGCGAGATTTTCCACGTGCCGGTGCCCGTCGTGATCATGCTCGGCGTCTATGCGGCCGCGCACTTCGTCCTGCGGCGGACGCCGTTCGGGCGCTACGTATTCGCGATGGGCGGCAACGAGGAAGCCGCGGTGCTGTCCGGCGTGCAGGTGCGTTTCCACAAGACGCTCGTCTACGGCGTCTGCGGCCTGCTGAGCGCGCTGGCGTCGGTGCTGCTGACGGCGCGCCTCAATTCCGCGCAGCCCATCGCGGGCATCAACTACGAGCTGGATGCGATCGCCGCGACGGTGATCGGCGGCACGAGCCTGATGGGCGGGCAGGGCAGCGTGGTCGGCACGCTGATCGGCGCGCTGATCATGGGCGTGCTGCGCAACGGCCTCAATTTGCTCGGAGTCTCGTCGTTCGTGCAGCAGGTCGTGATCGGCGCCGTCATCATTCTGGCCGTGCTGCTGGACACGGCGTTCAGGCGCCCGAAGCGCTGACGCGAATTTCCCCCAACCCCATGAAAGCCTCCCGTTTCCTCCCCGGTCTCCTCGCGCTCGGCCTGCTGGCCGGCGTCGCTGCCTGCAACCGCCATGATCCCGCCGCGGCGCCGGCGGGCGCGGCGCCCGGGCGCCCCACCGTCGCGCTCGTGGTGAAGACCCTGAACAACCCGTTTTTCATCGATATGCAGAAGGGCGCCGAGGCGGCCGCGGCGAAGGCGGGCGTGAACCTCGTCGTCCAGGCCGCCGACCGCGAAATCGACGTCGAGCGCCAGATGCAGATCATCGAGAACCTGATCGAGCGCAAAGTCTCCGCGCTGTGCATCGCGCCGAGCGGGTCGCGCGAGATCGTGCCGGTGATCGTGAAGGCGAACAAAGCCGGCATCCCGGTGCTGATCGTCGACACGCGCGCCGACGAAAAAGCGCTGGCGGCCGCGGGCGGGAAGATCGCGACGTTCATCGGGTCCGACAATTTCGACGGCGGCCGGCTGGCCGGGGCATTCGTGGCCGAGCGCCTGCAGGGCAGCGGCCGCATCGCCGTCCTTGAAGGCATCCCGGGCCATGAGACGGGCGACGCGCGCCTGCGCGGGTTTCGCGAGGCGGTCGCGAAGTTTCCCGGCCTGAAGATCGTCGCTTCGCAGCCGGCCAACTGGGAGCGCGACCAAGGATTCAACGTGTTCCAGAACATCCTGCAGTCCAATCCCGGCGTGAACGCGCTCTTCGCGTGCAACGACCTGATGGCGCTTGGCGCGACCGAGGCGATCGCGGCCGCGGGCAAGACCGGCAAGATCCTCGTCGTCGGTTTCGACGCCCAGCCCGAGGCCCGCGAGGCGATCAAGCAGGGCAAGATGGCCGCGACGGTCGCGCAATTTGCGTCCCGCATGGGCGGCGCGGCGATCGAGAACGCGCAGAAGCTGCTTGCCGGGGAAAAGATCCCGGAGTTCACGCCCGTCGCCATCGAACTCGTGAAGTGAACCGCGTCCGCGCGCCCCCCTGACCTTTCCCTTTTGCCATGAAATCCAAACTCAATCTCGCCCTCGTCGGCACCGGTCGCATGGGCATCGCCTACGCCCGCTACCTTGCGAACCGCGTCCCCGGCGCGGCGCTTTACGCCGTCGCCGACGTGCGCGCCGACGTCGCCGAATCCGTCCGGGCCGAATTCGGCGCGGCCCGCGCCGTCGCGGACTACCGCGACCTGCTCGGCGATCCGAACGTCGACGCCGTCGTCGTCATGACGCCGACCAAGTTGCACAAGGACGTCGTGATCGATGCCGCCCGCGCGAAGAAGGCGATTTTCTGCGAGAAGCCGCTGTCGCTCGACCTCGCCGAGGCCGAGGCGATGAACGACGCCGTCGCGAAGTCCGGCGTGTTTTTCCAGCTCGGGTTCATGCGGCGTTTCGACGCCGGCTACTCGGCCGCCAAGAAAAAGATCGCCGAGGGCGCGATCGGCAAACCCTGCGTCTTCAAGTCGTCCTCGAAAGACAAGGCGCGGCCGAGCGTCGACTACCTGCGGCCCGAGAACAGCGGCGGCCTCTTCATCGACATGGGCATCCACGATTTCGATCTGGCCCGCTGGTTCATGGGCGACGTGACGAGCGTGCACAGCGTGGGCGGGGTGCTGGCGTATCCGGAAATGGACGGCATCGGCGATTGGGACAACGCGATCGCGACCCTGCGGTTTGCCAACGGCTGCATCGGCTCCGTGTCGCTCAGCCGCAACGGCGTTTACGGCTACGGCATCCACACGGAGATTCTCGGCACCGAGGGCACGCTGCAGATCGGCTACGACCGCGAGACGCCGGTGCTGGTGATGAAGGACAACGTGATCGCGCACGACACGGTGCCGGGCTTCTACGAGCGCTTCGAGAACGCATACATCGTCCAGCTGCAGGACTTCGTGCAGAACCTGCTGCTGCGCCGGCCGCCGCCGATCACGTGCGCCGACGGCATCGCCGCGCAGAAGATCGCGCTCGCCGCGACGCGCTCGGCGCGCGAGGGCGCGGTGGTGTCAGTCTGACGGCCCCGCGCCGCGGCCGCCCGTACCTTCGGGGCAGCGCGATCCCCGCGTCCTATTGGGGTTTGTGCGCGCCGCGGCCGGCGGCGGCGTCGCGTTCCGCCGCGCTCAAGGTGCGGTTGTAGGTGGCGCCGAAGCCGACCGTCTGGCGATAGGCGTAGCCCTGCCACGGGTCGCGGCCCTCGAGCCGAGGATCGCCGGTGCGGCGAAGGTAGCCGCGGAGTTCATCCCACAGCCGTGCCTTGACCGCCGCGTAGGCGGGATCGGCGGCGAGGTTGTTGATTTGGTGTGGGTCGGAGCGGACATCGTACAATTCCTCGAGAGGCCGCTTGCCGTAGCACAACGCGAATTCCCGCGGGAACCGGCGCTGGTTCTCCGGGCTTTCCATGAAGTCCTTGATCGGGGCGCCGTCGACGTCGCCGTGGAACGTCTTGTTCGAGGAAACGAATTCCGGCCCGCCGGTGGGCCAGCGGTCGGGCTCGAAATTGCGCAGGTAAAGGAAGTCGTGGGTGCGCAGGCCGCGGATCGGATACGTGGCGCCGTCCGGCCGGCACCAGGTGTGGCGTTCGAGCGCGAAATGCGCGCGGTCGCGGCCGGGTTCCACGCGGCCCGAGCGCTCCGAGGCGAGCAACGGCAGCAGGCTGCGGCCGGCGTAGGAGTCGGGGATCGGGAGCCCCGCCGCGGCGAGCAGCGTGGGCGCAAGGTCGATGTGCGCCGCGAAGTCGTCGACGACTCGGCCGCCGGGAATGCGCCCGGGCCAACGGATCGCCAACGGCATGCGCACGCCGGGGTCGTACAGGCTGACCTTGGCGCGGGGGAAGGGCATGCCGTTGTCGCTGGTGACGACGACGACGGTGCGGTCGAGTTCGCCCGCGGCCTCGAGGCGGGCGAGGACCTTGGCGAGCTGGGCGTCGAACCAGTCGATCTCCTGCGCGTAGTCGAGGAGGTCGTCGCGGACGAGGTCCGTGTCCGGCCAATACGGCGGCACGACGACGTCCGCGCGCCGCTTGCCCGCGCGCCCGCCGGCCCCTGCTTCGTAGACGCGGTGAGGTTCGGTGGCGCCGAGCCAGAAAAAGAACGGCCGGCCGGCGGGGCGCTCGCGGAGGAAATCGTCGAAGTTCGCGGCGTAGTCGCGGGCGTCGAGCGCGGGGGACACGGCCGGCCGGTGGAGGCGGGCGTTGTACTCGCGGCCGAGCGGATGGCGCGGCAGGCCGCCGGCTTCCCACTCGCCCGGGCCCCAGCCCTTGCCGGTCCAGCCGGCGTGGTAGCCGGCATCCTGCAGGGCGTGCGTGAACGGCGGATACGTGGGGGGCAGCGTGCCGTAGAGGACGCCGCCCTCGCCGATCTGCCAGATGTGCCGGCCGGTGAGGAGCGCGCTGCGCGCGGGCGTGCACGACGGGCTCGAGGTGAACGCGTGCGTGAACCGCACGCCCTCGCGGGCGACGCGGTCGAAGGCCGGGGTGCGGACGGTCGGGTTGCCGGCGGCGCCGGTCCCGTCCCAGGATTGGTCGTCGCTGACGACGAGCAGGATGTTCGGGCGGGGATCGGCCGCGGCGAGGCCGGCGGAGCAGAGGGCGAACGAGGCGAGGCAAAAGCCCAGCCGACGGGCCGCGCCGGGGGCGGGGCGGGCCCAACAGAACGATGTCGGGGCGATCATCGCCACCCAGCGGGACAAGCCGGTCCGGGCGCGGCAAGCCCAACCTGCGCGGGACCGCGGGGGACAGGCGCGCGCGGCGGGCCGCAACGCCAGCCTGCCGGGCGGCCGGGACTAGCGTCGGATCGTGGGGGCCGGGTCGGGCACGCGGTGCACGGTGCCGGCGATGACGCGGACGACCTCTTGGCCGGCGGCGTCGCGCAGACGGCACGTGAGTTCGAAGATGGTCGCCGGGGCCAGAGTCGGGATCGAGAGACGGATCCGGCGCGGGTCGGAGAGGACTGCGGCGCCGGTGACCGCGAGGGCGCGTTCGTTGATCCGGGGGCTGCCGTAGTTGGCGCTGCGCTTGAGTTCCCAGACTTTGAATCCGTAGCGGGAAAGTTCGGGCACGGCTTCGGCTGCGAGCGGTTCGCTGAACGTCAGTTCGATGCCGCCGGGGACGACGTGCCAGGCGGTGGGCAACGCGGCGGGGCGGCCGGTCGGCCGCAGGCGATAGAAGCCGCCTTCCTGTTCCGTCTGCGAGGTGGCCCAGGCCGATAGGCCGCAGAGATAGAGTTGGCCGTCGGTCGGATGGATCCGGCCGCGCATGATGCCGGTGGGGAAATCGGGAATCGGCAGACGGCACAGCGCGCCTTGGGCGACGTCGCCGGTGCCGTCGGCCACCACAATTTCGATGCGGCCCTGGCCGTAGGACAAATTGACCAGGGCGCCGTCGAGCGTGCCCCAGCGCGGATGTTTGATCCAAAGGAGTTCGCCGGGGGAGCGGTCGATGGCCTTGTCGACCCAGAGCAGCGGCGGCGCCATGGCGGCATCGGAGGTATCGGCCGGCGCGCCGTGGCTCCACAGGTTGCCGAAGAATTTGCCGGGGGTGACGCGGTTGATCCGGTTCATCGGCATCCAGTGGCCCTCCTGGTCGGTGACGTAGAACGAACCGTCGGGATTGAGGCAGACGCCGTTGGCGGCGCGGAATCCGTTCGCGAGAATGTCGGTGCGGGTGCCGTCGGAGGAAATTTTCAACAACGTGCCGTGCTGCGGGACCAACGGGGTCCGGGCGTGGCGCGCGCTCTTCGCGTAGTAGAAATTGCCGGCGGCATCGGTCTGCAGGCCCATCGCGAATTCGTGGAAGTGATTCGTGACCTGGTGGTCGCTGTTCACGTTCTCGTGGAAGTCGGCCTCGCCGTCGCCGTCGAGATCGCGGAGGGCCACGAGTTGGTCGCGGCACATGACGTGGACCGTGCCGGCGTGCACCTTGAGGCCGAGGGGCTGGAACAGGCCGGCGGCGATGCGGCGCCAACGGGTCGAGGACGCGGCGGCTTCGAGGCCGTCGACGCGCCACACGTCGCCGTCCCAGGTGCAGACAAACGCGGACTTGCCGTCGGGGCTGAAGTCGAGGCCGCTGGGACGGACGCGCGCGCGCCATGGGTTGGTTTGCGGGAGCGTGAACCGTTCCCAGGCAAAGGCACCGCCGGTGTCGCTGCGCACGATCGGCGTCTCAATCACCTCGGGCCAACGCGCGGGACCGCCGCGGGTGAACGGCGCAAGCTCCCTCGGCGCGGCGGCCGCGGCCAGGGCCTCGAGCCCGGCGGTGCCGGGGGCCGCCAGCCGTACCGCGAAACGCAGCGGGGTGGCCGCTGCGGGTACGTGGAGCACCACGAAATCGGAATCGGCGCGGAGGGTGACCGAGCGCGAACCCGAGAGCGCGGCCGACGTGCCGGCGTTTGCCACCCGCACGCGCAGGTCGCGGGACGATTTTCCGATTTCGAAGGTGCGGACGAAGACGGGACGGCCGCCCGCGTTTTCAAGGTCGTGGCTCTCGAGAATCGCGGCGTCGCCGACGGCGTACGAGAAGACGACGCGGTCGCCGGAGCGGTAGAGACCGCGGAAGCGCTGGCGCGCACGCGGCAAAGGTCCGTAGCGCAGACCGTCCTCGCCGACGAGCCGCGGATCAGCGAAGTCGCCCGTCGCGGGATCGGCCCAGGCGGGAACGTCGGCGGTTTCCCAACTTGGCTCGCCGACCGTGCGCGGGTGGACGACGTGGCGGCCGTTGAAGTTGATGCCTTCCCAGTCGATGAAGCCGGCGCCGGTCCACGCGCCGGCGACGCGCAGCGTGTCGTGTTCGAAGACGAGCCAGGCTTGGCCCGCGGCCACCCCGCCGGAACCGGAATCGAGCCGGACGGCGATGCCTTTGTAGGCCAGATTGGAGCCGGGGGTGATGGTATCGAGGGCGTTGCCGGGCAACTTGGCGGCGGCGGCGCGGCGAGCGGAATCGGCCAACTCGAACGTGCCGGTGAGAAAGGAGCCGTAGTCCATGTCGCGCCACGGCTCGCGTTTCACCGGCACGGGGCCGGTTGTGCGACCCTTGGGGAGGCCGGCGAGGTAGGCGGGCGTGACGGCGAAGAGCTGCGCGGGATTGCGGTCGCGGAGGTAGGTTTCGCGAATGTAGTGGATGACGTCGTACTTTTCGCGCGGCACGAGTTGCACCTGCGGCGGCATCTGGCGCCAGCCGCGGGTCAGAGTCCGGTACATCGTCAACGGATCCGCGCCGTGGGCAAATTTGCCCTCGGCGAAACGCAGCGCTGCGGGCAGGGAGCCGGCGAGATTCAGGTCGCCGTGGCAAGCGTGGCAGACCTGCTGGTAGATCTTTTCGCCGCGGGCGAGGGCGGCCTTGTTCCAGCCGCCGATCAGGCCGGCGTGGTCGAGGTCGCGTTCGTAGTCGGGCAGGGCGGATTCCGGCAGCAGTGGTTCGCCCGGAGGCAACGTGGAGTCCTGCGCGAAGCCGGGCGTGAAGCCGGCGACAACGAGGACGAGGGCGGCCAGGGCCGCGGGGCGGGGGCGGAAAAACATCACGGCTGCAGAATCTGTTTCGCGGCGAGCAGCCGCTCGCGCAAGACCGGATACGGCAGGTCCTGCACGCCGACGTCCCGGTCGAGCGCCGCCCCGGCCGCGAGGGCGGCGCTGTGGCCGAGGGCCATGAAAACGGGCTCCATGCGGATCGAGCCGTGGGCAACGTGGGTCGCGGAAACGCAGATCGGCACCAGCAGATTTTCGCACTCCCCGCGGCGCGGGACGATCGCACGGTAGGAGATACCGTAGGGCTTGGGCGGGACGCGCCAGATGACGCCGTCGCTGAGCGCGAAACCGCGTTCGGTGACGAAGTGCTGGACGACGTGGGAATCCATGCCGAAGGAGCCGAGGCCGACGGGATCGGGGGCGGCGCGTTTCCCTTCGCAGTCGTGCTGGGTCATCACGTAGTCGCCGACCATGCGGCGGGCTTCGCGGATGTAGATCATGTAGGGCCAGCCGCCGTTGTCGGTGAACTCGTCCTTGCTCAGTCCGTAGGCGGCGACCTTGGTCCGGATCGCCGCGGGCACGCGTGGGCTGTGGGCGAGGGTCCAGAGGAAGCCGCGGATGTAGGTCTCGTGCTCGCGTTCGATTTCGCGGCGGCGGGCGTAGTCGGCCTCGGGGTAGTCCCAATTGGCGCCGGGCAGATCGGAGCCGACGGCGTGCATGTTGTTCCAATCGACTTTGGAGCCGCGGCCGGCGAGCGGTTCGATGAGAGCCGGCAGGCGCGGGTCGCCCGCCTCGAAATTGCGCAGAAGCAATTCGTGGTCGATCTCGCGGTAGCCGGGCGGTTTTTCAATCGGGATGCGCAGCGCGGGATCGGTCGTGAGACAAACGCGGTAGTTGTAAGCCTGGATCTTTCGGTCGCCTTGGCCGTTGGCGAGGCCTTCGATGCGGAAGACATAGGGCAGGAGGCCGCTGGCGGGATCGCCGGGCCGGACGTAGGGATCGACGTCCTTGATGAAATGGTCCTTGTCGCGCTGCGTGTAGTGGACGCGCGGCTGGGTGTCGCCGCGGCGGACGCCGGCCATGTCTTCGCCGTACTGCGATTCCGCTTCGCGGCCGACGGTGTAGCTCACGCCGGCGGCGGCCATGAGGTCGCCGACATAGGTGGCATCGATGAACATGCGGCCGCGGTAGGTCTTGCCGGACAGCGTGGTAATCGCGGCGATCCGTTTGCCGGCCATGGTCACGCCTTTCCCCGGGGTGCGGTCGAGGACCTCGTTGTAGACGACGGTGAGGCCGGCGTCGGCGATCATTTTCTCGAAGACGCGCCGGCCGACGTGCGGCTCGAAACTGCGGATGTATTTCTCGCCGTAGGCCGCGGCGATGGCGTCGTAGAATTCGGACGCGATGCCGCCGAAAGTGTTGCGCTTGCCGAGGAAGTCGCTGGCGCCGAGCCCGCTGGCGCTCATGCCGCCCGGGAAACCCGTGGGATTGACGAGAATCACGGAACGGCCCTCGCGTTGGGCCGAGATCGCCGCGGTAACGGCGCCGGAGGAATCGCCGTAGACGACGACATCGTAGATCGGCGGATTGACCGTGGCGTTGGCCGGAGCGGCCGAGGCGGGGACGGCGGCGAGAGCAAGGACGAGCAGTGTGGGCAGCAGGCGGGGGTTCATGGACGGGAAGGAATTATCTGCGGCCGACGCCGGCGAGCCAGGTGCGGTGCAGCGCCGTGAGTTCGTCGACCAGCGACGGCTGCGCGGCGAGGAGATTGTCTTTTTCGCCGAGGTCGCGGCCGAGGTGATGGAGCGCGCGGGGTCGGTCGCCTTCGCCGATCAGTTTCCAATCGCCGCGGCGGACGGCCCAGGCATTGCCGAAAAGCCAATGGATCGGACGCGGTGCGAGCGGGCCGGTGCCGCGGAGCAACGGCATGAGGTCCGTGCCGTCGATGGTGAGGTCCGCCGGGAGCGACGCGCCGGCCAAGCGGGCAAAGGTGGGCAACAGGTCCATCGACGCCGCGGTGGAGTCGGTCACTCCGCCCGGCGCGATCACGCCCGGCCAGACAGCGATGAACGGCACGCGGTGACCGCCCTCGTGCATGCCGCCCTTCCGGCCCTGCAGCGGGCGGTTGGCGGGGACGCCGCGCGGGGCGGCGGCGCCGTTGTCGGAACAGAAAATCAGCAGCGTGTCGCGCTCGAGGCCGTGGGTGCGCAGCGCCGCGGCGACGGCGCCGACGGAGGCGTCGAGGCCCTCGATCATTTCCCGGTAGGCTTCGGCCGGAGGCAAGGGCCGGGCCGGATCGCGGCTCTGCCAGGGGTCGTGGGGCGCCGCGTGGGTCAGATAGAGGAAGAACGGCTGCGTGCGGTGGCGCGCGATGAACTCCGTGGCATGGCGCGTGAGCAGTTCCGTGGTGTAGCCGGATTCGGGCGCGAGCGTTTTGCCGTGCCACCAATCCGGTTCCTTGCGGCCGTAGCCGGCCACGTGGGTGTGGTAGTCGACGTTGCCGCCCATGAAACCGCGGAATTCGTCGAAGCCGAAATTGAGCGGATGGAATTTGAAATCGTAGCCGAGGTGCCATTTGCCGACGAGGGCGGTGCGGTAACCGGCCGAGCGCAGCACGGCGGGCAAAGTGAGCTCGGCGGGCGAAATTCCCCAGGCCCAACGTTGGGCGGGGTTGGCCTGGCGCTGGGCGCGGTAGTCGGGGGAAAGGTCCTCGTCGGGCACCCAGGCGCAGCGCTGCGGATAGCGTCCGGTCAACAAGGCGGCGCGCGTGGGCGAGCACATCGGGCCGTTGCTGTGGAAATCCGTAAAACGCAGGCCGGCGGCGGCGAGTCGATCGAGGTGCGGCGTGCGTGCGTCGCCGCCGTAGCAACCGAGCGAACCGTAGCCGAGATCGTCGGCCATGATCAGGACGACGTTGGGCGGCGAAGCGGGCGCGGCGGCCGCCGCGAAGGCAGCCGCCGGCCAAACCGACATGGCCCAGCCGGCGAGCGCGGCGCTCCAAAGCCGCCGTAGGGAATGGGCGAAAGACGACGAACTCGCGGTCACGGGGCGGGGCCGGGATTGCGGGGCGACGCGCGAAACGCGATCAGAACGCGACGGTCGTCGTGACGGCCAGTTTGCGCGGGGAGTTGAGCCATTGCGCGTAGCGCAGCGTGCCGTTGGTGGCGCGGACGAGGTAGACGACTTCGTTCGCGTCGAGGAGATTGGAGATGTTCACCTGAAGCGTGGTGCGAATCTTGCCGATGGGTTTGAAGCGGTAGACGGCGAACACGTCGTGCAGCAGACGGTCGGGGAAGTAGTACATCTTCCGTCGGCCGGCATCGGCGGCATCGGTGTACATGTAGCCGCGCTGGTTGTCGCGCAGGCTGCTGCTGAGGCCGAGGACGAGCCCGCGGAGTTTGCCCTCGGTGAACTGGTAGCGGTTGATCAGGCTGTAGCTGCGCTCGGCGTAGCCGAAGGTCTTTTCGCCCGCCCGGCGCACGATGAGCGAGCCGCCGGAGGGGGAGGTGAAGCCGAGTTGATGCTGCGACAGCGGAAGTCCGGTGACGCCGGTGCCGACGCCCGGAACGAGGAGGCGGAGCGCCTGGGCGTTGAGGATCTGGCCGGATTCCGGGTCGAGTTGCGCGACGTAGGGACTCGCCGGATCCTTGAGCATCGCGAGCGAGAGAGGGATCGGGGCGGAGGCCGGATTGGCGGGATCGGAAGGGACGAGCAGGGGTGTGACGGCGCCGCCGGCTGCGCGGACGCCGACGACGGTCTGGCCGTTGACGGTCGTGGTGTTGAATTGGTCGTTGTAGAACTGGGGCAGGTCGACGTCCGTGCGTTCGCTGCCGTTGGCCGTGGCGAAGTTCACGCGGATCTCCCAGCCTTTGCGCGGCCGCGCGGAGAGGGTGAGGTTGTAGCCGTCGGACGTTTTGCTGTACGTGTAGGACGGGCCGCCGTTGCGGCCGTTGATGCCGTCGGGATCGACATCGTTGCGGTTGCCGATCGTGGCGGTGAAATTCTGGGCCTCGGACCGGTAGTAGTTGAAATTGCCCGAGACGCGGTCGTCCCAGAGCCCGAACTTGAGACCGATGTCTTTGCTCACGCCTTTGCCCGGCGGCAGGGGCTGGTTGAAGATGTCGCGGGTGGTGTCGAAGTTGATCTTGGCGTTGGTCGCATAGTTGAGCGAAAGGCGGACGCCTTTGAGCGGCGTGTCGATGACGGCGCCGGTGGTCAGGCTGTCGTAGGAAATCGGGCCGCGCTTCAGGCCGGTGTTGGTGCGGAGGCCGGCGGCTTCCTCGGTGCGGTAGCCGACCATGGTGTCGATGCGGCTCTTCCACCATTCGCTGAAGAGGCTGAAACCGTAGCTGCGTTCGTCGACGTCCTCGTGCGAGTAACCGGTGACGGTGCTCTGGCCGGTGGCGGCGTTGATTGGGCCGGAGAGGCCGAGGGGATTGCCCGCGGTGGGCGGGACGGCGCCGGCGAAGACCTGGGGCTGCGACACGTAGGTTTTGCCGTTGGGGTGGAGGAGGGAGGAGAAGGGCCACTTCTTGCCGCCGACGAGGCCGGTGGGATTGATGGGCACCCAGATCGACGGAATCGGAATGCGGCCGGAGTCGGCCAACGCGATCTGCGCGGGATTCACAGGGACGTTGCCGGAGGCGTCGGCCTCGTAGAAACGCCAGAGATCCTGGTTGGTCCAGGATTCCATGTCCTGGAAAAACGCACTGGCCTGGTGCGAGCCCCAGCGGCCGAGGTTCTTTTGGTAGGCCACGGCGGCGCGGTAGCCGCGGGCGCCGGTGTGGAACGGATTCAGCACCGGGAAATTCATGTTGAACGCCCACTTCGTCCCGACCTGGCCGGTGGCGGGATCGACGTAGAGGTTGCCCGCGGCGCCGGGGGCGAAGATCGAGTTGTTGGCGGTGGAGAGGGCGTTGTTGACGCGGGCGTCGTGGCCGTAGCGCACCTGCACACCGAGGCCCTCGGCGAGCTTGGCTTCGGCGACGACGGACTTGCTGAGATTCTTGAACGCAAACGCGTAGTAGGGGCCGAAGAGGGTGTCGGCTTTGGTGACGTCGATGACGCCGCCGGTCAGCGCGCCGACGTTCGGGAACGCGGCAAGGTAGCGGGTGCTCTGGTTGTCCACGCGTTCGCCGGTCGGCAACAGGAGCGACAGCGGGGCGCGCACGATGCCGGAATTGGGATAGGTCGTGTCGCGGACGAGGTGGCGCCATTCGCCGCGGACCTCGAGGTTCTTCCAGGGCCGCACCGTTGTCGCGAGCGTGAGGCCTTCGTTGAGCTGGCGGTTGGCGGGACGGAAATACTTCGTGTCGCCTTGGACCGCGTTGACGCGGAAACCCCAGTATCTGAAACCGGCGCCCACATCGACGGTGTAGCGGCGGCTGCCCTCGGAATCGGCGGAGGCGGAGAGCGTGCCGCGCAGCGGGCGGTCGAGCGCGGCGCGTTTGGAATTGGTGGTGATGACGCCGCCGGCGTCGCCGGAACCGAAGAGCAGGGAGTTGGAGCCGCCGAGGGCGTCGACGCGCTCGACGTCGTACGAATCCATAAGCGCGGTGTCGGCGCGGAGGAAACCGTCGCGGCGGGGATTGTTGATCGTGAGCCCGCGCATGGTCATGCTCTTCGGGTCCTGACGGTCGCCCTCGAGGTCGCCGCGGACCTCTTCGTTGCCGCCGGCGATGATGGCGGAGCCGAGGCCGCCGAGTTTCGAAAGCATCTCGGTCATGTCGACGACGCCGAGTTCGTCCATCAGCTGGCGGTTGAAAACTTTGGCGTCGAGGGGGGTCTTGCCGAGGGCGGTGTTGGTGCCGGTGACGGAATTCGTATTCATCGCCTGGTAGGTGTCGGACGCGTCGGCGACGACCTCGAAGGGAGTGAGGGCGACGATGCCGTTCGCCGGGGCAGCGTTTCCGGCGGCGGCCTGGGCGGCGAGTTCGTCGGGATCGAGGCGGCCGTTCTTGTTCGCATCCCAGCGGGCGAGGGTGGCGGGGTCGACGGGCGCGGGGGCGGTCTGGGCCGACCCGGGCAGGCCGGGCAAGAAGCAGGCGGCAACGGCGAGGAGACGAAGGCGGTGGGGGGCGGACATGGGTGGTCGAGAGTAGCAGGCGTCGACCGGCGCAAGAAATGGACAATCGGGGATAAACCTGTATTTTTGCGGCCAATGAGTCGGACGAAAAAGGAAACCGTCCCGCCGGCGACCGGGATGCATGCGGCGGTCTGCCGTGCCGGTGCTTTCCAATTCGCCGCGGAGCAGCGTTTCACCAACGGCTGCGTGCAACGCCGGGGGTTGTTTTGGTGCAAAAGCGGACGCGGCAGTTTCGTCGTCGACGGCCGGGAGTACCCGTTGGAACCCCAGGACCTGTACGTCCTGCCGTGGGGCCGGAAGATCTCCTATCTGCCGTCGGCAAGAGAACCGATGTTCACCACGCATGTGCATCTCGTGCCTTGGTACCGGCCCGGCGCGCGTTGGGTGGCGAACGTGCCCCACGAGCGGGGCGAGGCGGGCTTTGATTCGCCGGACCGGCGCGATGCGGACTGGCCCGGGCTGGGCGGCGTCGTGCGCCTGCGGCTGGAGGCGGACCGGTCGCTGGCGCGGCTGATCGACTTCGCCGTGCGCTGGTACCTGCACTCGCCGCGGGACGAGGCGGAAGCGCGCGCGCTGGGCCTGCTGCTGGTGCGCGAAGTACTGCGGCAGGCGGCGCAGACGGTGGTCCCGGCCCGGAGCCGCCCGGAGGAACTGGAGCGGCTGCTGGTGCAGGTCGAACGCGGATTCCAACTCGGGCCGCGGATCGGCGAAATGGCCGCGTTGGTCGGGCGCAGCCGATCGCACGTGCTGAAGCTGTTCCGGCGGCACCTCGGCGTATCGGCGAAGCAGTACGTGATCGCGCGGCAGCTGCAGGAGGCGCGCGAGTTGCTGCTGGGCACGACGCTGCCGATCGCCGAAGTGGGCAAGGCGGCGGGACTCGCCGATCCCTACCACTTCTCGAAGCTGTTCCGGCGGCACGTCGGGTTGTCGCCGCGGGCCTTCCGCGCGGCACAGGGGCCGTTCGCCGCGCGGCCCGAGCCGTCGCGCCACCGCCGCTCGCCGCCCGGCCGATGGACCTGATGGCGCCCGCAGTTGGGCGGAGGCGCGGGAGTCAGCGCGGGGCGGGCACGGGGCCCGGGTGGTGCACCTCGCTCCAGTCGGCGACGCCGACGAGCGGCAACGCGAACGCGGTCGCGGCCGCTTCCGCGGGGGTATCGAGGGCACGGTAGACATGCCAGACCGGCTTGCGGCCGAACGGCTCGTCGGGGTCGTCGGGAAAACGCCGGAGCCCGAGGCGCAGGCCGCCTTCGAGGCGGTGGTCGATCCAATTGTGATACTGGAAGCCCTCGATCGCGCCGAGCCGGCGGACTTTCTGCCAGACGTAGGCCAGCGCGGCGGCCTGCTCCTCCAGGGCGCGCGGGCTGTAGTCGGGGGAATTGGGACCCTGCTCCGTGAGGTGCACGGAGCGCACGTGCAGGCCGAGGAAGCGCTGGGCCGGCTCCCGCACCCACGCATCCAGCACCTCGAGATTCCGGAAGGTGATGAGCGGCGTGTCGTAGGTGAAGTCGGTGTTCCGGTCCCGCCAGGTCTTCGGCTCGCGGAGCGATTCCGGATACGGGTGATGGGCGATGCCCCAGTCGAAATCTCCCTCGGTCCGCGAGTAGGCGAGCAGGTTTTCCAAGACTTGGCGCCCGGGCGTGAAGCGGTGGCTTGCCGTCGTGGTCCAGTGGTGCGTCAGCGAAATGTACGCGCGGGCGTGCGGGTCGTACTGCCGGGCGACGAGGTGGGCGAGGCGCATGGACTTGTGGTACTGGTCCAGGTACACGAGCGGCGGTTTTTCGCCGCAGTTGGTCCAGACCCAGCCGGCGTCGACTTCGTTGTGCACGATCCAATGGTGGATCCGGCCGTGGGGCGCGGCGGGCAGGCTGTAGCGGGCCGCGAGAAAATCGAGCAGCGCGACGTAGGCGCCGACGCCGGCGGCGTCCGCGACGTTGGCCATGCTGTAGGTGCCGGCCGGGTCGTAGTCCGGATGCTGGAAGACGGCGCCGAGCGGGCCGTCCCACGCGGCCGCGGGCGGCACGAGCAGAATGCCGAAAACCAACGCGTCCCGCTCGGCAGCCAGCGCGAGGGTGCGGTCGAGCTTCCCGAGTTCCTCCCGGTCGACGTGGTAGGTCCGGCCCTGATACGTAAACGGCAGCGTCGCGGGACCGGCGGCGGCGCGGAGGTAGCGGGCGAGGAAGAGGTTCACGGTGACGCTGTCGATGCCGAGGTCGGCGAGTTCCGAGTCCGGGACGCCGCGCCGGGCGGTGAAGCCGCCGAGTCCTTTTTTGGAACGGGCCTTCTTCTCGGGCCAGGGGTGGCGGGCCGCGACGGCATCGGCGTAGCGGGCCGGGGAAAGCAGTTCGTCGCGGTCCGGTCCGGCGCGGACCACAAGCCAGCGGGAAAACAACCGGTCCGCGTCGCCGTCCCGGCGCGGCACCGCGACCGCGAAGGTGCCGTCGGCGCCCGGCGTCAGCGGAATGACGCGGCGGAAGCGGCGAACCCGGGTCACCGTTTCCCAGACGGGAGATTCCGCGAGGAACAATTCGCCGGCGGCATCGGGCGCGCGGCCGGCGAGTTCGATGCGGTCCGCGGTCACCGCGATGCGCGTGAGCGCGGCGGGAAAAGCGCGGGCGAGGTAGGTTTGGTATTCGGCGGCGAGGACGAGATCGGCGGCCGCGCGGGCGCGGCGGGCGGCGGTGCGTTCCTGTTCGCCCGGGTCGGGGGCGCGCAGGCGGACGTTGCGGACCTGCAGCAGATGGCCGGCCGTGCGGCCGAAATCGAGCCGGAGCCGGGCGGGCGGCGCGGCGGCGCGTTCCCACGCGGGGGCGAGATCGAGCGCGAAGGTCGACCAGGTTTCGCGCGGCGGCAGTTCCGCGGCGGCCTGGACGCGCGACTCGTGCCAGGGTGTGCCGACGTAGACGCTGAAGTCCGGCACGGCCGCGACCGCGATGTAGTCGAAAACCAGCACGGTGCGCGGCCCGGCCGGTTCCGGGAACGGCCGTGTGGCGATCCACGGATCCGCGCCCGTTGTCCGGAGCTCCAGCACGGCGGACTCCGGCCGGGCGGCCGTGAGGTCGTGCACCGCGGCCGGATCCAGCTCGAGGGCGAGCGGCGGGGGCGCGGCGGCGGTTTGGCCGACGGCGGGCCTGCCGCCGGCGCCAAGGAGCAGCGCCACGGCGGCGACGCGGAGCGGCGGAAAGAAACGGAGCAACATTGGAGGGGCGGTTGCCCCCGCGGGGAGCGGCGAGAGCGTCCGCGCCGGTGCCGCCGTTTCAAGGTGAATTCCGCCCGCGACATTGCAGGGAAAAGGCGGGCCGCGCCCGCAGCGGGGAAATCGGGCCGGCGGGCGTCGCGGATCGCCGCCGGCCCGGACGGATCAGAAGCGGCCGTTGATGCCCACGTTGATCGTGACGAAGTTGTAGTTGATCGTGGAGGGCTGGTTGCGGAAGCCGCGGTAGATCTCCTGGTAGGAATTGAAGAGGTTGGAGATATCGAGCGTGAGCGTCGCCTCGGGGCGGACCTGGTAGGCGAGGCCGAGGTTGACGGTGTCGAAGGCGGCGCGCCAACGGTTGCGGCCGACGGTGGCGGCCGAGTACTCGACGATGTAGTCGCTGGTCCAGTTGTAGAGCAGGCGCGTGCTGAACTTCCGGTAGCGCCAGGACAGCATGACGTTCGCGGATTCGGGAATGAAGCCGACGACCTCGCGGCCGGTGATGCCGGTCGTGCCGCCGAAGTCGCCGTGCGTGTCGATCCGGGTGTAGTTCACGGAGCCGCTCAGGCCCTTGAGCAGGCCGGGCAGGCCGGTGAATTGCTGCTGGTAGCTGAACTCCCAGCCCTGGACGTAGGCGGTGCCGGCATTGGCGGACGTGAGGAGCGTGAAGCCCGGGTACTCGCCGTTGAAGCCGTTGTCGGTGCCGGTCGGGACGGTGCCGCTGTTGATGTTGCGGACGATGAAGTCGCGGATCGTTTTGTGGAAGAAGCCGACGGACAGGTTGCCGACGGGTTCGAAATAGTAGTCGAGGGAGGCGTCCCAGTTCTTCGCGCTCTGGGGCAGGAGACCGGCGTTGTTGACCGTGAGGGTGCTCGAGGTCTCGTTGACGGATTCGCTCGGGAGAAGTTCGCCGAAGCCGGGCCGGCCGAAGCTGGTGGACCAGGCGAGGCGGGCCTTGAGGTTGGGCGTGAGATCGTGGGTGAGGTGGACGCTGGGGAAGGACTTGGTGTAGCTGCCCTTGATCGCGCGGCGAGTGTTGGCGTAGTCGCGGGCGATGGCGCCGGCGGGATCGGCGACCTGCTGCGCGGCGGTGCTGCCGCTGCGGGCGCGGACCCAGCCCCAGCTGTCGTCGTCGGTGTTCTCGAGGCGCACGCCGCCGAGGTAGCTGGTGCGGCCGAGGAAGCCGTCGCGGCCGAATTTGCCCTGGGCCATGGCGTAGCCGGCGGTGACCGCTTCGGTGACGCTGCGGGCGCCGGTGTAGCGCTGCTGCAGCCCGAAATAGACGTCCTCGCTCCAGAGCGCGGGATCGATGGGTTGGCGGTCGCGGATGAACATCGACGTGGTCCATTGCGGAATGGTGCGGCCGGTCACGACCCGGTCGTAGGTGATCAGGGACGGGTCGGCGGGAAGCGGACCGGTGCCGCGGTAGTTCCAGCGGCGGCTCTTGCTGCGGGTGCGGGCGAGGGTTTCGCGCCATTGGCCGCCGGCCTTGAGCGAAACCGGGACGGCGGTCGGGAGTTTGTAGAGGGCGTTGAAGCGGGCCTCGCGCACGCGCTGGTCGTTTTCGCCGTCGCTGTTGAGCAGCGGGGTGCTGGGGCGGTAGTTGTTGGGATCGGTGAAATCGAGGCCGCCGTTGGGCAGGAACTTCGGGTGGAGCTCGGACTGGGAGCGGTCGAGGATCCAGCCGGTGTTGGCGATGCGCATGGTGAGTTCGCCGCCCTGGCCGTTGCCGTTGTTGAGATTGGTGCGGGCGTAGTAGGCCGCGTAGTCGAGCTGGAGCGGGCCGAAGTCCTGCTCGGCCGAGAAGTCGAGGCGGCGCATGCGCACGGCGTAATTGTTGGGGCCGCGGTTCTGCATCTCGATCAGCGACGTGGCGACGGGGCGGATGACGGTGACTTTGTCGGTCCAGCCGGGCACGACGCTGGTCGTGGCGCCGGGGACGGTGTTCTGGTTCTGCGAGGAGTAGGCGCGCGTGATGTAGCGGCGGCGGTAGTCCTCGTAGTTGTCGTTGGCGGTGGCGTTGACGGAAATGCGCGTGCTGGGGGAGACGCGGTAGTCGGCTTTGAGGCTGACGCTGGCCTGCTTGCGGTTGTTGTAGTTGTCGAAGGTCTGGTAGCTCCAGACGTAGGCCGGCTGGACGGTGGTGTTCTGGTAGTCGCGGTCGGTCTGGAAGAAACCGACGGCGTTCTCGCTGTAGAACGTGGAGAGGTTGAGGCCGAGATTGCGCGTGCCGCCGAAGACATCGAAGAGCTCCTGGTAGCTCAGATTGATCATCGGGTGCGCGCGGTGCTGTTCGCGCAGGGGAATCTGGTCGGTGAACGACGGGGCGACGCGGGCCGAGACGCTGTAGGTGACGCGGCGGCGCTCGCGCATATTGAGCGAGGAACGGGTCTTGAGGTTGACGGTGCCGCCGAGGGAGTCGGCGTTCTTGTCGGGGCGGTGGCCCTTGGTGAGCTCGAGTTGGTCGAAGAGGGCGCCGGAAATGCTCTGCATCTCGAAGGCGCGGCTGGTGCCGAGGGAGGTGACGAGGCCGCCGTCGATGGTGACGGTATTGAGGCCGGCGCCCATGCCGCGGATGTTGAAATTGTAGGCGAGGCCCTCGTCGGTCGGGCTGCCGGCGACGCCGGGGAGGCGCATGAGCACCTCGCCGGCGCTCATGTTGGGCAGATTGCCGAACGAATCCATGGCGACGACGTTGGTGACGTTGGGGGCGTTGCGCTGGGCGGTGATCGCCGCGGCGCCGCCCTCGCGCTCGCCGGTGACCTTGAACGCATCCAGTTTATAAATACCGGTGGTGAGATCGAAGTCCCGCACCTGGCGCTGGCCGGCGGCGGCGGCGACGGGGGCGCGGGCGGTGTCGAGGCCGATGTAGCTGACGACGAGCTCGTGGGTGCCGGCGGGGACGCCGGCCAGGACGTAGCGGCCGGTGTCGTCGGTGAGGGCGGAAAGGCCCAGCGCGGGAATCTCCACGCGCGCGCCCTGGAGCAGGTTGCGCGTGGCGGTGTTGCTGACCGTTCCGGAAATCGTCCCCGTCGCTTCGGCGGCGCGGGCCGGCAGCAGGGGGAGGAGAACGAGGGCGGCGACCGGCAAACAGCGGACAAGGGTCCGCGCAAAAGCGGATGCCAAGCATCCGCAAACGGAGGTCTTCATGGGGTGGGGTTCCGAAGCCCGGGATGGGGTAGCGGCTTCGGCTAAATCGTTTTAGGACAGATGGAAAGCGGTCCGTCAAGGCCGGGCTGGGGCGGTCCCCGCCAAATCGCCGGCGTGGTCCGCGGGGCAGCGCAGGGAACGGAGGCCGGCTGGGCAGCCGCAGTGGCGCCTGCCAGGAGGTTTGAAAATCAGCGCGAAGAGGGCTGAACAGGCCGGCAGACCCCGAAAAGCAACGACTTAGGAAAAATCAGCGCCGTTGCGGCAATTTGAGAAGGAATCAGCCAATCCGGGCCGGAATGACAGAGGTTTGATAAAAATCCCGGTTCGCGGCCGCGGTGGGACAGCGGATGACCCACCCATCGGGTATCGTGAGCAGCGTTCCACTCATGAAACCGAAACGCACGACAGGCTTCGGCCTCCAAGATACCGCGCGAAAGATCGCGCGTCGCCGGCAGCAAGTGATCGAAGAAACCGAAACTCCACCGCCCCCGCCCATGCGGCTCTCCTTGGACAGCGTACTGGGACGGGACGTGTTTGCCTACGCCCGCCAATTCAAGCGGCCGCTCGCGGCCTGAAAGACCACCATGCCTCGCTGGGTCAGCCCTGAACTTTACGCAGAACACCGGCGCGCTTGGCGCCGCGAACGCTTTGGCGCTGCTCGTGGTCCGTTGCCTGTAATCCTGTCGGCCGCTGCCTACCCGGCACGGCTGCCGGGTGACCGTGCACCGGAACACACCAAACCGTCCGGTGCGTCGGAAACGAAGTCGCCTCTGGTGACGGCTACCGACGCGCCGGCCGGAAATGTGCCCTGACGGCGCCGTGCAAGGGCCGATCATAGCAGCTTGGGCTGCCGTGCATCGGCCTTGCACGCGGCCGCACGAGCCCGCTGCCGGGCCAATTTTTCGCGCAGGGATGCATCCTTGGCCTTCGTGACCTCGTCCGCCCTCTGGGCTACCAATTCGGGCATGGATGGGCCGCTGGCAGGGCGTTTAACGCCCAACGCGGCGAGGAGTTGGCCTGCGTGCGAGCCGACCCGCATCGCCTCGCCGCGGATTTCCTCCGCGTTGGCGCCGACGTAGCGGTCGACGCAGGCCCGGAAGTAGGGCCAGAACTCGACCACTTTTCCGGCGCGCTGGTAGGTGCCAACGGCGTCGAGAACCTTCTCGATGTGGGCGGCCAGCCGTTTGCCATCCAGCATCCAGCCCCGGCGCCACATTTCGAGCACGAGGCGTTCGAGGTACACCCGGCATTGCTCGATCCGTTTCGCCTTCGCGGCGCCGGCCCAGGTCCAATCGAGCCGGGTGGCGAGCTGTTCGCCCGCCCAGGCATCGAACTTGAGCAGCCGCACTTCGGGTGGGTTGGCTTGGTTCAGCCAGGCCACCAACGCGTCATCCGCCCGGCCCTCCGCCGGCTTGGCGCGCTCGTCCAGAAACTCGTTGAAGACGTTCACGGTGCCACCGCCGGCCGGCGGTAGTAGATCCGGTCCGTACGGATCACCTTCGCGATCATGTCGCGCGCCTGACTGCGGCGAGCCAGCCGGTAACGCTCGTATTCCTCGTGCGTGCAATCGGCCATCAACTCATAGCCGGGGCTGCCGGGGTAGCTGATCACGTGGTCGCTGGCCGCCGCCAGCTTGCGGACGTGGCGCTCGTCCCATCCGGTCGCCGCCGAGATCTGCGTTCGTTCCAGCCAGCCCTTGCCTTTGAGGAACGCCTCCAAATCGGCCACCTCGGGCTTGGAGGCCTTCGGACGGTCGAACACGAGCGGGATCTGTTCCTCTACATCCATCGAATCAGAACGGCTGGCCTTCGGCCGGTGCCAGCTGCTTCGCGCGCCGGCCAAGGATGCCGGCAACCTTCTCGAGATCGCGCTCGGTCAGGTCCCCCCAGCTCCGGCCTTTCAAAAAGTTCTTCAGGTAGGCGCCGAGCGCCTCCTCGCCGCCTTCGATTCCGCAGGCCTCGGCCAGCTGCGCAATTCGGGCGTGCAACGCGCGCAGCCGTGCCTCGGGCTGGTCGAGCTGGCGCATCTGAGCGTCGAGATTGCCGCCGTCCCACACCGCGCGGAACGCCGCGATGACCTTGTCGAGGTCGGGATTCGTCAGGCTTTTCGAGGATTTGTCGCGCCCGAGTGCCTTCACGTGCAGATCGTGCCGCTTCTGGTCGGCGGCCTCGTGCGTCAAACCGCGACCGATGTAGTAGGTCCGGGCGCGGCCCCACTCCCACCAGTACTTTTTAGTTTGCGCGGCGTTCATGAGGGTCGTTCAACCGCGAAAAACCCACCAGTCGTCGGCCGGCGTCCAGCGGGTCAGCTTTGGTCTGCGCCACATCCACCGGGCGCCGTTTTGTCCGCCGGTGGCTGTCTGCCAGCAATAGTAACCGCAGGTCGGATACCAGGCGCGCCAAAACACGAACCGCCACCACTTTGGAAACCGGTACGCGGCGTCACTGAGAACATTTCCGAAGAAACTTGCAGGTGCCAGTTCGACGGTAGCCAAACAGGCAAAGAAGGTCGCGACGAACGGGCTCAAGATCCGGTACGTCCAACGCCGCCGGGCGGTCATATCGTCGTCTCCCGCAGCCAGGCGTTGTAACGCTTCACCAATTCTTCCGGCGTCTTCGCTTTGGCCCATACCGTCCGCCCGAATTTGATTTGGTAGCCGCGTTTCGAACTCGAGATCGTCACGCTCTGGGGGCCTCTACGACCGTAGCTGAGGCAGCCGATAATCAAGGCGCAGGCCTCGGAACAAAGCCCGATTGCATCAGGGGTTGCGTACGGAGATGATTTCTTGGGTTTGCTCATTTGGAAAAATATCGCTGCACCTCGCGGCCGACCCATTCGGCAACCGGGACGCTGACGCCGAGGCCAATCATTCGATAGGCGTGCGCGTCCGAGCATCCGAATCGGAAGGTGTCCGGGACACCTTGGAGCCGCGCGTACTCACGAACCGAGTACGGACGCACGCCATGCGGAAAACGGCGGTCGGCTAGGAGCCGGGTGCCCCGGTCTTTGTGGTAGTGCGCGACGCACGTCGGCGCCACGTCGTCACGCGCCGGGTCGCTGATGATCGGGCGGTCGCGGTACTTACCTTTGAGGCGTTTGATGACGTACGGCGGGATGTGGACGGTCGGCTCCGCCTCGACGATCTCGCGGAGGCGCACACGGCGTTTTACTTCCGGTGCGCGCCAGGAAAACGGGCGGCGCGAGCCCAAAATGATCAGCCGGTCGCGCCGCTGCGGAAGCCACAGCTCGCTCTTCACCGGACATTCGACGTGCACATAGTATTCCGGCAGATGCGTCATCGCTTCCATCACGACGGGGAACTTCCGCATTCCAGGAACGTTCTCGACGACGTAGACCTCGGGCCGGCGGATCGCGAGGTGCCGAAAGAAGTGGAGAAACAGGTCGTCGCCACTTCGGGTACCGTGCAGATCCGCGGCGCTGGAGTAGTGGTTGCACGGGTAGGTCGCCACCATGACGTCGCATTCCGCGTCTGCCGCGACGACCTTCTCCCGCAGATCGCACTCGCGTACGGGATGGCTGAAATTGAGCCGGTGATTCGCCACGCACGCCCGGTCGATCTCGAAGCTCTCCTGTAGGTGAAGGCCGGCGTTGCGCAGCCCGATTTCCATCAGGCCCGTGCCGGCGAAGTAGCTGTTTACGACCGGACTCATGGCTGCCAGCGGATCAATTGGCCGTGGAAATCAAGGTGGAGTCCGAAGGGCGTTCGCTTCGCGTAGGTGGAAGCGAAGAACTCGTAGAACTCCTCGGCGCTTGAGAATCCGTCCGCCTTGGCCAAGGCCTCGACTGCAGCAGATCCGATTCCCGCGGAATCGTAGCCAAGGCAAACGTTGGTGATCCGAAAGGAGCGCCCCTCTTTTACGCTGACGTTAATCGGCTGCTTCTCGCAGACCATCGACTCGCGCAGCTTCCTTTGTTTCGAGCGGTAGGGCAGACCGATCCACGCCCGCAAATCCGCAATATCACCGGTATCGATCATGCGTGCCCGCCACGGCCGGATCGTCTGGAGCTTTTGCCCCGACTCAACCAGCGCGGCGAAGCGCGGCTGAAACATGATGACGTGGCGCTTGCTCACGATGATTGCAGGGCCGTTGCACACACCGCCCGCAGGGTTCCGACGCGGGCGGCGAAGGCCGCGCTGGTGTCGCACTGGTCGCGGACCGAATCGACCGCGTGAATCACGGTGCCGTGGTCGCGCCCGAACAGGTCGCCGATCACTGCCAGCGGCGCGTTCGTGAGTTCCCGCGCCAGCGCGAAGGCAACCCGGCGGGCCGTGGCGAGCGGTTCGCTGCGGTCGCGCGCGGCGAGGTCCTCGACCGTCACGCCGAAATCGCCGGCCACCACGGCCGCAACTTTCCGCACGCTCTCGGCGTTGCTCAGGTCCGGATGCAGCCACGCCCAAGCTTCGGCTAGGGCCGCCGGACGGTTGATCGCGCCGAGATCGTGCGCGCGTTTTCGCAGCTCGTAGCCGTGGGGATACACGAGGGCGAATCGGTCGCCGTCCTGGACGATGGCACAGTTGCGCAGGGCGAGCGCTTGTTCGAGTTCGGCGGTCGTCATCGCGGCAGCGGGTAAGAGGCCGGCGCCGAGGGACGCCAGACTTGGGGATCGTTCGAGGCGGGCGCGGGTGCCGGCGCGGTGGCGCAGCCGCCGAACAGCAGGGCTGCAACGGCCGTGCAGATCAGACAGCGATGCCGAACCATGAGCTCCCCCTTTCTTCCGGATTGAGGTCGACGAGCACGCCGCGGCCGGGCTCGAAGAAGTTCGCGTTCCGGCTGTGGTCCACGAACCAGTTGATCGCGTGTCCGCCGGCGATGTTGAAGTTTGCCGGCCGGGCCGGGCCGGCGGTGTAGAAGAAGAACCCGTAGGCGATGCCACCGCGGGCCACGGGCACCAGCTGTGCCGCGAGCGCGTTGCCGACCTGGGCGTGGGCCGTGGTGCCGAGGGCGAGGTTGTCGCAGTCCGACGAATCCGCGATCCACAGCGGAGCGACGCGCACCCGTTTGCCGCCGGCGTCCTGCGTGACGCACAGTTCCGCCGGCCGGGCGGCGAGCCACGCGCGCCAATTTTCGACGGCCCAGCCGCTGCTCACGGTCTCGTAGGTTTCGTCCGGCAGTTGCCACGCCCAGGCAGGGAGCCCGGCGAGCGTGAGCACGCCGCGCAGTTCAGTATTGGTTAGTTTCATGCTGATGCCGGTTACCGGCGGGGGGATTGGTTCGCGCGGCGCAGGATCAGGTCCGCCCAGTCCTGGGCGACCGCGGCGACGTCGATCAACTCCGCGAGCAGCTTCGCCTCGTCGTCTTCGCAGGCGACTTCGGCGACCTCTTCGCGCAGGATCTGGAAGTAGGTCACGGTGCCGTTGCGCATACCGGCATCGGTCTCCTTCTGGGCAGCATCGCGCTTCCGCTTGCGGCGTTCGGTCGGGCCGGTGCCGTCGGGCCAGTTCTGTTCGCCCCACTTGAGGCGGTTCTTTTCGCGGCGGAGCCGCGTGAGCAGTTCCGCGGTCATTCGACGGAGCCGGGAGCCTGCGCGCCCTCCTTGAGGATCTTCGCCACGAGCTTGTCGACCGCGGTATCGGCCGACTTCACGACGACCATTTCCCCGGTTCCCTCCATGCGCACGCCCAGCTTGGCGAGATCGCGCGCGTCGAGGTTCTTCAGGGCGTCGGCCGAGGGCTTCTCTTCGACGATGACGAGCAAGTCGGCCTGGTCCGGCAGGTGTTTGCGGATCAACGCGACGACCTTGGCGTCGTCCTCCCAGTTCAGTTTGCCGGCGCCCTTGCGGAACCCGACCGTGATGCCGTGCAGCGTGAACGTCTTCGGCTTCTCGAAGAGGTGCGGCGCCGCTTCGACGGTGTTGCGCAGCTCGGCGCCGATGGTGGCGGCGTTGGCGGCCGCTTCCTTGATGCCGGCCATGTGTTTGCGCTGCAGCGCGGCGACTTCGGCTTCGAGTTCGCCGACGCGCTTTGAGAGCGTTTCGCGGGCCTTGGCGTAGCGTTTGGCCAGCGTGTCGATTTCGGCGAGGCTGGTTTCGGTGGCGGGACGGGACGGGAATGCGATCATGATTTGTCTTGTTTGGAGGGTTCGGTGGAAAAGGAGCCTTCGGCGGCGTGGTGGGCGTCGTGGACGGCCGCGAGGATGTCGCGGGCGCATTTGATATTGCCGAGCGCCAGGTCGGCGCGCCCGCGGGCGCGGGCCTCCTGGGCGACGGTGATGTTTTCGGCTGCCTTGCGCAGGAGCCGGTCGACGGAATTCGGGGTCACGGTTGAAAGCGGGAGCGGAGGAGTTGAATGATGCGGCGCCAGCAGCTGGGCCGCTGGTCGGGGTAGAGGTCCCACGTGTCGACGATGACGGGCGGTGGCGGCAGCGGCACCGGCACCGCAGCGCCGCGGAGATCGGCGGCGAACAGAACCGCGACGAGGAAGAGGATCTTCATGACGGGAGCGGCAGCAGGCCGCAGATGAAGGCGACGACGGTGAGGGCCGAGAAGAAGCCGGCGGCGAACCAACCGGCGCGACTGACGACGCGGCCGGAGATCCGCGGCCAGCGGCTGGGCGCACGCGTGTGCTCCAGCGGCAGAGGCACGTGGCAGCGGATCATAGCGGCGATCCTCCCTTGAGGGCCACGAGTTGGCCCGACGGCGTCACGAGGCTCACGATATCGAGCGGGTGCTCGGCACCGTCTTCGCGCCATTGGCCGTCCTCTTGCCAGAGTTCCAGCACGCCGCTCGGCTGCCGTCCGACCAGGGCGAACGGTGCCACGTCGACCCGGCCGGTGACGTGCGCCGTGGCGCCGTTGCGGAGAAACACCGGGGTCATGATGGGCCTCCCGCTGGAGCGACCGGTCGCGTCATGAGGATGTCGCCGTCGCCGAAGTGAAAAGCGGCCATGAAGCCGAGGCGGGTGTAGAACAGGATCGCGCGTTTGTTCTCGGGGTGCACCGCGCACGAGATCGAGCTGCAGCCGGCCTTCTGCGCGACCTCGACGGCGCGGTTGATCAGCGCCCGACCGACGCCGCGCCGGCGCTCGCCTTCGCGCACAAAGAAGCGCGCGAACTCGGCGACGTGTACGCCGGCGCGTTTCACGAAGACGGTGCCGATCACCGCACCGGCGTCGTCGGTGGCAAAGACAAGCGCCATGTCGCCCTCGCCGGGGAAGTTCATATTGAACTGGTCGATCTTCACAGGGCACCGCCTTTCCGGCCACGCTTCCCGGCGGCCGTGCGCTCCCGATGCTTTTTCAGAATCGCACGCGCGGCGCGGTCGATGAACTCCGGCGTCATCCGCGGCGCCATCGCATCGCGCGCGAGTTTATCCGCCGCCAGCAAATCGTTCAGGGAATAGTCGCCGCCGTGCCGCACGGCATTTTCGGTGGCGAATCGGATCGAACGGCACGCGGCAAACGCCGCGTCGCGCTGCGCCGTCACTTCGTTCAGCTCGTTGACGAGTTCGGCTACGGTTTTCTTTTCCATCGTAGGATCCTCCTCAGACGGCCTTCCGCGCGCTCAGGGTGTCGTAGCTGGCTTGGACGGCGATGACGTCGGCCCAGGTGAGCGCGCGCGGATCGGGCTTCGCTTTGCGGGCTCGGATATTCCCGTCCTTGAAGACCGACACCAAGTGTTTCACGCCGGCGTTGTAGGCGATGTGCTCGCTGACCTTCAGGCCTTCGAACATCGGGTGCGCGGCATTGAGCCGCTTCCAGGTGTCGTCGCCGGTTTCCGGCGCGGCCGGGAAGTCGAGGCCGTAGGCGGTGGCGAAGGCGCGCACGTCGCCGACCCGCAGCGCCTCGGGCAACTGCAGCTTGATCGTGCCGCGGCGCCAGAGCTGCTTCATCAGCTTCGCCTCGTGCCCGCGGCCCTCCTCGAATTCCTCGCGGGCGACGTCGGTCGCGCAGATCACCATCGCGCAGCCGGTCTTGTCTTTGATGGCCTTCAGGGCGTTCACCATCTTGATCGCGCCGCCCTTCTGGTAGGCGTAGGTGATGTGGTGGAACTCGTCGACGATCACGAGATTCGTGCGGTCGATTGCGTTCATGACCCGTACCGCGAGCTTGTTCGGCGAGACGTTCGGGCTGATCCGGAGCGCGCGGGCGAAGGCGCGGTAAATGTCCTGCACGCCACCGACGCCCTGCAGGTCCACGTAGATCGTCGCGCCGTGGTTGTTTTCGTCGCGGAACCAGACGAGCGCCTCGGTCTTGCCGATGTGCGACTCGCCGAAGACGAACGCAATGCTCTGGTCGGTCCACGCCTTCCGGCAGACCGCGTGGATCTCCGCGACGGTCGGCGTCATGACGCGGCCCTTGTTCCGGCCCTCGGCGTTCTCCCGTTCCTGCGTCCTGACGACACGGATACGGGAAAGCATCTTGGCCGGCGGCGGGAGGAGCAGCCCTTCGGCGTTGCGGTACTCGCCGCGGAAAACCTTGCTGTAGGTGCCGCCGTCGACGCCGAGCACGCGCGCGGCCTCGGCCTGCGACATGTCTTTCTCGCCGCTGTACCGGTACCACCAGCGCAGGTCCTCGTGGTACTCCGGCTTGTGCTTGCGGATGCCGGCTTCGACGATGTCGCCGGCGAGGTTCGTGCCGTTCCACTCGGAAGTGTCGGCGGGTTGTTGGTTCTGGGAATCGCTGTCTGCCATTGTGGTTTTCGGTTGAGGTTGAGTGACGGGAAACGGTTCGGGATCAGTCCTCGGAGAGGTCGGCGAGGGCTTCGCCGGCCGCGCTTGCGGAGACCCCGCGTTCGGCGCGGGCAGCGGCCTTGGCTTCGGCGCGGGCCGCGTTGTCGGCGACCGCGTTGACGATCTGCTTCGCGCCGGTGGCGGCGCGGTGCTCGGCCGCGATGGCTTCGTTGTGCGCGCGGTCGACGGCGAGCTGGGCGTCCTTGTCGGCATGGCGCTCGCGCAGTTCGGCCACGGCCCGGTTTACAATCGTGGCCTGCACGGCGCCGGCTTGCTTGAGCGCGTCCTTGTCGCGGAGATCGACCGCCCCGCGTTTGCCGCCGAGGCGGGACAGGGAGCCGGCGTAGGCGCCCTTGAGGTCGGCGAGGTGGAGCTGTTCGGGCTGCGCGGTGTCGAAGTAGCCGAGGAATTCGGTGCCGTCCGCCACACCGCGGAGGACGTCGCCCTTCGTGTCGACGTAGGTGTAGGCGACCTTGTCGTGCGCGAACGTGACCTGGTGGTTGCGGTACGTGACGCGCTTCGGTGTCAGGAGCAGCAGCGCCAGCACCGCGGGCGGGATCGGCCGCAGCGGGCACGTGGCGGCGAGGCGCGACCAGCGTTCAATCGGCGCCTCCATCCGCTGCACGACCTGGACGTGCGGCTGCTGCTCCACCGGCACAAGGGCCAGCTCCGAGAACGGCCGCGGGTCGCCGCCCTCTTCGAGGAGAAATTCCGTGACCTGGTCGAAGCCCAGATACTTGTGATCCGTGCGGGCGTCCTGCGCGGCGCAGGCCCACGCAAACGCGCGCTCGACGGCCTCCGGCGACGGGAACGGCAGGCGCAGCAACGCGATCTTTTCGGGCGGCAGGTTGAGCGCCTTTTCGCCCTGGCCGAGGAAGAGCTTCGTGTAGGCGATGGCGTCGTCGAGTCCCGCCGGGGAATTGAGGCGCTGGTTGGAGCCCTTGTAGCCGGGCATCCCGCCGAGCTTGTTCCAGAGCCCGTTGAACGCGGATTCGATCCAGCCTTTTTCCCACGGTTTGCCGCCGCGTTCGCAGAAGCCGTTCGTCAGCGTCTTGTGGTTGATCAGGCCGGTCCGCTCGACCCGCACCCGGCCGTCGAACATCGTGGACAGCGCCAGCTCCAGCTCGGCCGAGATCGCGGCCGTCGCGTTTTCGCAGAGGATCGTCACGGTGTACTCCGGCAGGCCGAACTTCGCGAAGAGGCCGTGGAGCAGCGTCTGCACGTCGATGCGCCGGATGCCGCAACGCACCAACTTCGTGCTGCCGTCGGGCTGCTTTTCCTCGCGCGTGACCTGGGCGCCGATGCCCCAGACAAGGTTCCTGCGGGTGCCGACATCCTTCGCCAGGAGCCCGGCCACCGGCGCAATCTGCGGCGCGGTTTTCCCGTCGCCGGGGAAGACGCACAGGCAATCGAGGTTGAAGTCGTCGATGACGATCAACTCGAACGGACGCAGGCCGGACGGGTCGCGGGTGACGCTCGGGAAGTAACGTTTCGCGGCGGCGAGACCGCGTTGAATGAGCACGCGCGCGCCCTTGTTCGGGGCTTTCCGGTAGAGGTTGCGCTTGCTCCAGCCGACCGGGAAGAACCCGCGCGGGCAGGTTTTCGGAAGCGGGTGGGTCGGGTAGGTCTTCGCGTAGTACTCGATCCAGTTGCCGTATCCGGGCACGGGTTGGCCGCTCGGCCAGATCTCGGTGCGGAGCAGCTCCCACGCTTCCGCCATGCTGCGGTGGTTGTCTTCCGCGAGCCGCTTCACGAATTCGACGAACTCCTCCGGCTGCGCGTTCGGCCCCTTGTAGTTCTTCACGAGCACCCGCCAGTTGCCGGCCGGGTGGGTATCCGTCACCGAGCCGAGGAAGGCGTAGTACTTCCGCAACAGCGACGGCGCCGAGCAGCCGGCCATCTGGTGCCGGTGGTTGGCCGCGATCACCTGGGCGGCGACCGTCACGTTGCCCTCGCCCCGCAGCGCGTGCAGCTGCTCCAGCCGGCGCAGGAAGAACTGCACCTCCGTACGGCGCGCCTCCGGCAGCGCGGAGTACTCCGCCATGTCGTCGAGCGGGACCGAGAAGCGCGGTCCGTTGACCAGCGCGGCGGATTGGGACGGGGAGACGGTGACGGCGGTGCTGCTCATGGCGGATGGTTAGGCGGGGGACTGCTGCCCGAGGATCGGTTTGGCTGCGGCTTCGACCCGGTCGGCGAGCGCGCGGAGACTGGTGACCACGCCCCGAACTTCCTCCGGGTGCTTGGCGAGGAACTGCAGGCGATTCTCCTTCACGAGGAGCTCCTCCGCCCGCGTGAGCGCGCCGCCGATCTCGTCGCGGGCGAGTTGATACATCTGCTCCTCGTCGGGCGCTTCGGCCGGCGCCTCGGGCTCGGGTGTCCGCTTGCCGCCGAGCTTCGCGGCATCGCGGATGGAGTGCTTGTCCAGGAGCTCGCCCCAGGTGAGGTCGCCGACAAACTTTTCCGCCGCCGCGACGATCTTCTGCGACGCCGCATCCTTGCCGGTGGGTTCGATGGCGTGATCCGAACCCGTGAGCGCCAGCACCTCGGGCTTCGCGAGCCGGGCGCTGTCGATGAACGCGGTCGCGGCCCGCATCATCAGGTTGACCTGGTTGTGCCCGGCGGCGACGTGCTTCTTGAGCCACGGGCCGAACTCACCGTGCTTGAGCGACGCTTTGATGCGCCAGAGGGCGAGGCCGACGAAGATCCGGCGCAGCACGTTCTCGGATTCGGTCTTGTGGATCAGCGCGAGCTGCGACGCGGTGTGGGCCTGGAATTTGGCCAACACCTTTTTGTCGGTAATGATCGCGCCGCCGTCGCTCAGCACGACGAGGGCAGATTGATTTTTGGGAGTCTTGGCTTTCGACATGGGAGAGGGGGCAGCCGCGCGATCCGGGCGGCAGACGTGGGCCTTCAGTCCGCGCGCGGTGAAGTTCTCGCGGCCGCAATTCGGGCAGTTGTGGAGGAGCTCGGTCATTCGGTTTTGAGGTACTCGTTCAGCTCGCGGACCAGCTCGCGCAGCACCGGCTTCGGCAGCTTGCGGAGGAGCTCGATGCGCTTCGGCCCGGTCATGCGGGCGACGACGAAGTCGCGGTACGATTCGACCGGCACGCGGTACGAACCGCGGCTGGCGTCCTTGCCCTTGCCGTCGATCCCCGGCAGCTCGCCGTCCGTGATGAGGTTGCGGACGTGCTTCTCGTCCCAGCCCAAGCGCTCAGCGATTTCGGCGGCCGTCAGCGTCGTGCGGCCGGGGAAATCGAGGGACGGGAAAGGGAACTGGAGTTGCTCGTTCGACATGGTTTCGCGTTGTGCGGATCGTCGATTCGCTCAGAGGTACGGGGATGAGTCTTCCGCCTCAGAACCCACCAACTCCGAAAGTTCACCCGGCGGTTGAGCACTGGCTGAAGACGGCTGCGATTTGCCGAGCGCAGCTGAAGAATTTGCCGCCGCTCGAACGGCCGGCATTGGTCCCCTTGAGTCCAGGCGACGAATGGAAGGAAGGCAGCTACCGTGCAGCCGTGGAGGCAGAATCCGCTCTGCAAGTCCAAGAAGCTTTCGCGCACTGCAAATCAACAGGGCAATGGCCCACGATGACGCCCACAGCCGCGTTTTTTGTAGCCGACCGGCTGGAGTGGGCTGCACGCTTCGCAGAGCTACTCGCCATGCCGCCGCATGCTGACGCGGCGACGACAGCTGTACCCACGTTTCCGATGGGCAGCCGTCGGATCGATATTGTGCTGTGGCTGGCGGTTGATCTCTACGACCGCTACCGGCCGCTGCCGCGGTGGTGCGACCAACGCTCAGGCGACTTGTACCAATGAGGGCCACGGGCTTCATCCGCGCGCCCTCCGTTTGAAGTTCAGGACGAGTTGCTCGTGGCGCTCCTCGTGCGCGGAAAGCTCGGCCGCCATTTCATTGAGCTCGGCCCGCAGCTTCTCGGTCGGCGCGATCTCAGCCAAAGCCTCAGCGAGGACGATTCGCTGGCGAAGGGGTTCTTCGCCCATGCGCTCCAGGACGTACCGAACTACGGTGAGTGCCGGCTTAGACATGGCGAAGCGCCTCCTCCGCCAGATGTGCCTCGGCGACTGCCTTGCGCACTTTCGCGTGGCGCCCCGGACGGTTGCCCGAGAGCACCGCGTAGAGGGTTTTGTCACTGACCCCGTGTTTCTGCGCCAGCTTGGGAACGCTCAGCTTCCTGAGCTTGAGCGCGGCGAGGATTCGGTGGGTCGGCTTTGCGGTTGACTGCGGCACGGGGAATTTAGAGGTTCTGTAGAAGACTTCTACAAAACTTCTGTCTCGTGCAAGCCGAAAATGCAGAATTTCTAACTGCGTTTGCATTCCGCCTGAATGCACGCGCCGAGATGTGCGGCCTCTCCCAAGCCGAGATCGCGTCGCGCCTAGGGATCAAGCCGCCGCGCGTGAACCACTGGTTCAAGGGGAACAACTTTCCCCGCTCGAGAGAACGCGCGGAGCTGGCGAAGCTGCTCGGCTGCCGTTCCGGATGGTTGTTTGAGGGCGAAGGTTCCCCCGAAGGAAATACAGAAAAGCTGGATATTCCCGATGAAGGTCTGGCGGTCCGCTCCGTTCCTCTCGTTTCCTGGGCGCATGCCGGATCGGCTGCGACCTACGAAGAGCTGCCGAAGCATTGGCGCGGGAGTGTTTCGAGTATGAGCCGGGATCGCCGGGCTTTTGCTGTTGCTGTTGAAGGCGACAGCATGGAGCCGAAATTTCTGCCGGGCGATAGGATCGTTTTGGAGCCGAG
This sequence comes from Opitutaceae bacterium, assembly GCA_027482185.1. Taxonomy (GTDB): domain Bacteria; phylum Verrucomicrobiota; class Verrucomicrobiia; order Opitutales; family Opitutaceae; genus ER46. The sequence goes on from JAIXWF010000013.1 coordinate 1,285,047, forward strand.
CAATCCGCCGTGCAACGGGAAGCCTGTCGTCGCCAAGTTCGCGCACGACGAATCGGTCCAGCTTCGAATCTACTTCAAGCTTCCCAGCGGCCGAATTCGTCTCGCTCCGATCAACCCGATTTACCCTACCCTCGAACACAAGGCATCCGATTTTGCCTGGATATTTCCGGTAGCCGAGCTCAACAGGGCCATTTAGTAGTGCGAATTCGGATACAATCGGAGCTGCGCCAAACCTCCCCAGACATGAAAAAGACTGCACCGGCCCTCGTTCGTTGCTGCGCCTGCGGACGGGACATTTCCGAACACGCAGAGACCTGTCCAAATTGTGGCCAGCCCCACGGCGTCGCCGCGGGCTTGGCCGGCAAGCGTCCTCTCACCAAGAGCGAAAAGTACGCCATCGCTTTGGCGACCGCTACACTTGGCGGCGTGCTCATTTACTACGCTGCGACAGGGGAGATTCAGCGTTGGTTGACCTAGGCCAGCTCGGCGTTGTTCTCCCGACCGCCCGGTTGCACCAGCTGCACCGGGCCGCTTGTTTTTCCGGGTCTCGGGGCCGTCCAAATTTCCTCAATGAGGAAATTTGAGGAACGGACGGCATAGGCGGGTTGGGCGGGGTGACCTCCACATAGCCGCCTGATATTGTCGGGGCACTGTGCCGCGCCCGACTCCGCTTCTCGGCTTCAAAGCACCCTTCGTCAAGGGCGGAGAAATTGTCGTGCCCGTCCTGGTCGGTTCCGGCGATTGGGCCGAGCTCGTCGCCACGCCGCGCACCTGGAGCGGCATCGCCCAGGGCTTGGCCGCGTTGGGCGTGCCCGCCCCGACCGCGGCACCGTGCCGCCCGGTTTGCGTGCGCGTGCCGCACCCGAAACCCGCGCAACCGCAGGGCTGATCCTTTCCCGCCATGAACCAAACTCGCATCCTCCGCCCGTTCCTGTTCCTCGCCGCGTGCTTCACGCTCTGCCTCGCCGCCGTTTTCTTTGCCAGCACCGCCTCCGGGCAGACCGCCGACCAATCCGCTGCCATCGGCACCGCCGCCCTCGAAACCGCCGGCACCGTCGCGCAGCCGTTCATCGTCGGCTTCGCCGCGAAGTACCCGTGGCTGGTCACCGTGCTCGCGGTGGTCGCCACGCTGCGCTTGGTCTTCAAGCCGATCATGTCGGCGGCCGCCGTGTACGTGAAGTCGACGGCGAGCCCGGATGACGACGCGTTGCTCGAACGCGTCGAGCACAGCCGGGCCTTCAAGGTCGCCGCGTGGCTCCTGGACTACCTGGGCTCGATCAAGGTCGGCCCGCAACTGGCGCCGGTGCAACCCGCCCCGAAGCCGCAGCCGGCCGCCGAGTGAGCCTCGCCGCGCTCGCCTCCGCGTTGGTCACGATTGCCAAGGCGCTACCCGCCCTGGCTGCGCTCTCGGACCATTTCGCGGCGGCATGGCGCGAACACCGCCGCACCGCCGCCCATGGCCGCATCGATCAGGCCGTCGCCGAAGCGCAGCGCGCTCCTTGGGAGTGCCCTGCTGCTTGTCCTCACCGGCTGCACCGCTCCGGGCCGGAGTCCGAGCCAGATCGACCGGCTCCTCAATCACCCTGAATTCCGCGCCGCGGCGCAAAGCGCGCCCGCCTTCACCAACGACGCCCTCAAGACCATCGCCGATCTCGAAGCCCGCCGCCCATGACGCTAATCCCCATGCTCGCCCAGCTGCCTGATCCGAAGTCCGCCGAGTCCATCGGCTGGGTGCTGATCGTCATCGTGGCTATCATCGCCGGCATCAACCAGGCGATGCGGCTCTTCCGCTCATTCAAGGAGAGCCCGCCGCCGCACCAGACCTACGCGACGAAGGAACAACACCGGGAGCTGGAGCTCAAGCTCGACGCCGAGCTGGGCCGCGAACGCTCGGCCCGCAAACGGATCCACGAGGAAATCGCCGCGCTGCAGGCCAACGTGGCGGCCATCAAAGTCGCGACCGACAGCCAGGCCACGGACACGGCCGAACTCAAGGAGAGGGTGGCGGAGATCAACTCGCGGATCGACACGATGCCGCAGCGGATCGTGTCCCTGCTTCGCGAAACGCAGCAGCTCCACCAGGCGAAATGACGACGCTGCACATCGACACGTTGCTCGCGCTCAACGCGGCCGGCGACCAGGGCCTGCCGGTCGATACGATCCTCGCGGATCTTCGCCGGGGCCGGCACCGCCAGCTCGCGTTGCCCGAGGCCGAGCGGATGCTGCGCGATCTTGCGGACCGCACGTTTGCGACCGCCTACGACACCGAGCTCGGCGCCCGGCGCTGGCGGATCACCGCGCGCGGCAAGTCCGCGCTGCACGAGGAGGGCCTCGGATGACGTCCCGGCCCGCCCAATCCATTTCCACGGCAATCGCGGCAACGGGAGACACACGCCTCGGAACGAAGCCCCGCTCCATTGCCCGCCGTGGATTCCCTCGCGCCACGCGCGCTCACCACCCGGCCGGTGTCCTCACGGCCCCGGATTCGCCATCTGGTCCGGCAAGCGATGCGGCGAGTTGTAGCGACAAAGCTGCCGGCCGGGTGCAAGCGCGCGGCGCCGTCACGCCCCATGTATGAGCAACCGGAAAACACGCGGAGACTCGAAGCTCGATGCGCTGCAGCCGGCGCAACAGGAGCAGCTGGCCGAGTGGCTGACGGTCGAGAATATCACGTACGCCGAAGCCCGCGCGCGCTGCGCGGATCAGTTCGGGGTGTCCACCTCGCTCTCCGCCTTGCAGGCCTTCTATGCGCGCTTTGCGGCGCCGTGGAAGTACACGCGGGCGCGGGGCGAAGCGGAGACGTTTGCGCAGCTGATGGAGGGCCAGTTCGACGCGGCCACGATCAAGAGGGCGAAGCAGCTCGCGTTCGACGCCCTGGCGAATCCGAAGCCGGATCTGAACAGCGCGCAGACGCTGCTCAAGATCGTCGGCGAGTCGGCGAAGCTCTCGCTCCAGGAGCGCAAGCTTTTGCTCGATGCGGAGAAGTTCCGGCAGATGGTGAAGAGCGAGGCGGAGAAGGGCCTCGATGCGCTGCACGCGGAGCTGGCGCACGATCCGGTGGCGCTCGCGCTCTTCGAGCAGATGCGCGCCCGCGTGATGGCGACTTTGGAGGCGAAGTCGAAGTGAGAACCGCCTTCGGCAAACTTTCGGCCAAGATCACGCCGCCGCCCGCGGTGAACGCTCCGCGCGTGACGACCTTTCGCCAGTTCCTCCTGGAGGTGGCCCGCGTGCGCGTACAGAGCGGGGCCGGTGCCGGCACCTACGTGCCTTACACCTTCCGCGGCCGCGCCGCGCTGGAGGAGGTTGTGCGGCTGATCGATCACGTGCTCGGATCGGAAACCGGCGAGCCGTTGAAGGATGCCCGACTCGGCCTCGCCGGCGGCGCGCAGTTCGGGAAGACCACGCTCGAGCTGAATCTCGCGGCCTACGTCGCCTCGTGCCGGTTCCTGAATCCGATTGTTTTCCTGCCCGACGACAAACTCGCCGACGAGATCGTCGACGCGAAGTTCCGTCCCGATGTCCTCGACCAGATTCCGTGGCTCGCGGAAATGACGAAGGTCGGTCGCGCCGTGAACGAGTCCGGCAAAGCGGTCAACACCAAGGGCGCGTTCCTCGTGACCGATGGTCGGCGCAAAGCAGTCGGGATGTTCCGCGGCTTGCAGAAGCCGCCGACCACGTTCACCGCCGACATCGTCATCGAGGACGAGAAGGACGACATCAAGCGGGCGAATTCGAAGTTCGTCTCGGGCCGCATGACGGCGTCGGCGCTGCGGTTCCACCTGGAGGTCGGCACGCAGCGCATCCATGGCGCCGGCCAGAACTTGGTTTGGAAGAACGGCAGTCAGGGCGTCGTGCTGCTCGCCTCGTCCTCGGTCTGGAAAACCTTCGACCGCGCCGCGTACCTCCGCACGGCCCACGGGCACACGCACGTCGAATCCGTGCCGCCCGGATTCCTGAACCCGGAGGAGGCGTGGCCGCAGATTTGCCGCTGCGCCGTCACGGGCACGCCGCGGCCCGACGATCCGAAACTGGGCTTCGAAGGCGACTTTCGCCGCGAAGGCTCGCCCGAGGTCGTCGCCACCTTCGAGCCCGGCGGCCGGTACTACTACGCCGATCCGGCGACCGGCGAACCGCTCGATTGCGAACGCCCGCTCTGGCACCACCGCGTGCCGGCCATGCTCGCGCAGCGGAAATACACCGTCCGTTTCGCGCAGATCGGCACGCCCGCTATCGACCTCGCGCAGATCGTCGCCCACTGGACGCGCGCCGTCGGCGACAACGAGGAAATGGTAACCTTCCGCTGCGACCGGCAGGCCCTGCCCAAGAGCGCCGCGCAGGCGTTGACGCCAGAGATCCTCGCCCGCTCGCGGGCCGCCGGCGGGTTCTACTTCGGCGAGGGCCGGGCCGATGTGCCGCGGTTCGCGGGCCTCGATATGGGCGACCGCTGCTGGTACGTGTGCCGCGAGACCGCGAGCGCGGCCGACAAGCGGATCGTGAACGCCGCCCAAATCGCCATCGGCGACGTCGTCGGTCGGGTGCTCGGCCTCTGCAAGGCCGACCGCGTCGGCACGCTCTTCATCGACGAGCGCCCTGCGGTCAGCGAAGCGCGCACCCTCGCACTGGCACTGAACGGCCTGGGCGAGCTCACCGCGTGGCCGACCATCGACTGGAAAAACCGCGACACGTACATGGCCTTGCCGGGCGGGCTCGTCTGGGACGGCCGCAATCAGAAATGGCTCAACCTGCGGTGCGCGGTCGTCCGCTTCACGAAGAACCAGCTGGGCGCGGGCATCGAGCAGGGTGCCGCCGAGTTCCAGGAGAACGGCATCACGAAGTTCGTCCCGGTGGTGGCGTGCAATCGTTTCGAAACCATCGACCGCGTCGTGCGCGAGTTCCTCACGCCGGCGGAGAATGTCGTTGAGATTGTGCGCGGTGCCGACGGCCGGAATGCGGTGCGGACCGATCCGGCGATGCGTCTGCCGCTGAAGGCCGCCGGAGCGCCGCGGATTCTCGAAGCGGTGGAGGCGCACTTCCTAGCCGGTTCGCAGCGCGTGAAGGACGACAAGACGAACGAACTCGGCGAATACATCGACGGGGTCGACAACCACCTTCTCTTTGCGAACGGCTACAGTGCCCTCGCCGAAACCATCGGCGGCACCGCCCGCGCCGTGCCGTTCAACTACGAGCGGATCGAGCGGCGCGAGGACCGCAACCGCCTTGTCCCGACCGCCGGCGACTACCTCGCCTCGGGCGGCATCTACCTCTGACCATGGCCGGCAAAAAGAAACTTCCTCCCGGCCGCACCGACTCCCGCGTCGACGCCGAGCGCGTCAAGCAGGCCCTGCAGTCCGGCGTGGGCATGGTTCGCGGCCTCACGGCCCCGGTGCTCGCGCACGATCTCGAAATGTTCTCGCTCGGCTACCTGCGCCAGATGGCCATGCGCTGGTCGCTGATCCGGGAGCGCGACGACACGATCAAAGCGGTCGCCGAGAAGCGCGAGCTCGATGCCGCGCTCCTCGAATGGGAGGTGCTGACGCTCGACGATTCGCCCGAGGCCGCGGCGCACCAGAGCGCGCTGGAGGACTTCTACAACGGCCTCGTGGCCACCCACGTTCTCGACCAGAACCAGCGCGGCGGAGTCTCTGGCCTGATCCGCCAAATGATGCGCTGCATGGGCGACAAGTACGCCGTGCACGAGATTGTCTGGCGCCCGGCGCCGACGGGACTCACGGCGGAATTTCGGTACTGCCCGCTGCAGTTCTTCGAGAACACGACGGGGCGGCTGCGCTTCCTCGCCCAGGACAACGTCTATCCGGGTGAAGAGTTGGAGGAGGGCGGCTGGATGGTGACGGTCGGCTCCGGCCTGATGGAGGCGACCAGCATCGCCTATCTGTTCAAGAACCTGCCGCTGAAGAGCTGGCTCACGTTCTGCGACAAGTACGGCCTGCCCGGCCTTCACGGGGAAACGACGGCCGCGCCCGGCTCCGAGGAATGGAACCGCTTCCGCGATGCGCTGGGCAGCTTCGCCCAGGACTGGGCGCTCCTGACGTCCGCGGGCGGGAAGATCAACCCAATCGAAATCAATGCATCGGGCACGTCCCCCCACAAAGACCTGGTGGACCGGATGGACCGGGCCATCTCGCGGCTGTGGCGCGGGGCGGATCTCGGCACCATGAGCCAGGACGGTGCGGCGGTAGGCTCGAACCCGCAGGAAAGCGAGACGGACATTCTCAGCGCGGCCGATGCCCTGGTCATCACCGAGACGCTTCAGCATTACGTGGACGCGTTCGTCATCCGCTACCGCTTCGGCGTCGAGCCGAAGGCGTACTTCAAGCTGCAGCCGAAAACGAAGGTCAACCAGGAGCTCGAACTCAAGATCGACGAAGCCCTCGTGCGGTGGGGCGTGCCTCGCAGCAAGCGCGAGTTGCTGGCCCGCTACGGCCGTCCCGAAGCCGAGGCCGGCGAAGAACTCGCCAGCGAACCGCAACCGGCGCCGGTCAACCCGCTGGGCAACGAGCGCCGGGCGCAGCGGGCCGAGTTCGTGGCCCGCGCCACGGCCGAGCTGGACGCCGCCCAGCGCGAGCTGTTGAGCCCGGTCCTCGTTCGTCTGGCCCGGATCGAACAGATCGCCGATCCGGTGGCGCAGCGGGCCGCCCTGGAGCAGTTCCAGGCCACGCTGCCGGCCACCGGCCGCGAGATCGTGCGCCGTGCTCCGGCCCTCGCCCCGGTTTTCGAGAAGATCATCGGCCCGGCCCTGGCCGACGGCTTTGCCGCGGCTGCGGCCAAACCCTCCAAATCATGAAATTCGTCCCCCGTTTCCTTTCGTTTTTAGGCCGGACCCCCGCTCCTGATGCGGCCGGCCGGACTTTCCGGCCTGTTTTGCGCCGTGCAAGGGCCGTGCAAGGCCTTGGTTGCCGGCTTGCCGGCGGGCTTCACCCCCTCGCCAACGAGGCGGCCGGGATTCCGATGACCGGTCTCAGCAACGAAATCGATGCGGCGACCGGCGACGGCTGGGCGCGCATCCCGTACGGCGAATGGCCGCACGCCGAGGGGCTGCAGCGTTTCGGCCGGGAAGAGGCAGATGCGATGGTCGGCTACTTCAAGAGCACCTGGAACCGCATCAAGCGGGCCGTGGTGGGCATGCCGATCTTCCGCGGGCATCCCGATCTTGCCGCCGTCGCGAACGAGTACCCCGACAAGGCGGTCTACGGCACCATCGCCGACTTGGAAGCCCGCGATGACGGACTGTACCTGCGGCCGATTCTATCCGAAGCGGGCGCCGCCCTGGTGAACGAGAAGGGGCTCAAGTTTTTCTCGCCTCATTGGCTGGCCCGAAAACTCGAGCCCAAGAACGGCCGGCCCGTCTTCGCGCCCGCCTTCCTCGTGAGCATCGGCCTGACCGACCGCCCCAACATTTCCGGGACCTCTCTCGTCAACGACCAAACGAAATCCGCATCCACCATGCCTACCTGGCTCCTCGCTCTCCTCGGCCTCGCGAATGAAGCGACCGAGGCCCAAGTCAAAACGAAGGTCACCGACCTTCTCGCGCGCCCGGAAACGACCGCGCTCGCCAACGAAACCACCGCCCGCAACGCGGCCGAGTCCAAGGCAACCGAGCTGGCCGGCAAGCTCACCGCTGCCGAAACCGCGCTCGCCAACGAACGCACCGCCCTGGTCAACGCCCGGAAGGCGCACGCCGAGACGCTGGTCGCCGGCGCCGTGCGCGATGGCCGTATCACCGAGGCCTCCCGCGCCGTCTGGCTCGGCCGCCTGGAGCGCGACTTCGCCGCGGAGTCGACCGCCCTCGCCAACGAGCGCGTCGGTGGCGCGGTGAAGACTGCGCCCCGCACGGCCGACCTCGGCAACCGCAAGGCGGCCAGCCCGGCGAGCGACCGCTTCGTCGCGCTCGTCAACGAGCGCACCGCCAAGGGCGAATCGTGGGAATCCGCGTGGGCGGCCGTGAAGGCCTCCAAAGAAGGCAAGGCGCTGTTCGAGCAGATGAACGCTCCGGCCGCGACCGCCTGACGCCGTCCGGCCGTCCCGACTTTTTCCGACCCGTCACCATTCAGCACCCATCATCCAGTCCCAAATCATGAACCTGTTCTTCCTCATCGTTTCGCTTCTCACCGTCGGCATCGCCTGCACTCTCTACGCGGCGTGGCTCGATTCCCGCCCGCGCGGCGGCAAATTGGTCGCCCTAGGCAACGTGGGCGAGGGCTTCCAGCCCGCGGTCAAAACGTACCTGACCGACGCCGCTTTCGCCTCGCGCAACCTGTGCGTGAAGATCGGCTCCGCCGCGGACCACGTCGCGCTGTGCGGCGTCGGCGATATCCCGCTTGGCCTGGCGCTCGACGAGGCCTCCGCGGCCGAGGGCGATGTCGCGGTCGCGCGGTTCGGCCTGCACCGGGACGGCGCCCTCGGTGTGGCCAGCGGTGCCATCGCCGCCGGCGACTATCTGGTGCCGGGTGCCAACGGCACGCTGCGCACGCTCCCGGTCGCCGCGGGTACCTACCACATCGTCGGCCGCGCCGAGAAGGCCGCCGCCAACACGGACCCCGTGGAGTTCATCCCGTGCTTCCCGATCCAGCGGATCGTCACCTGAGCCGGATCTGACCGGCCCGACTTCAACCACGCCTCGCAACTCCGATTCGAAATCCAAGTCAGCTATGTCCCTGAAAAACATCCCGCTCCTCAGCCTCGGCAACGAAGCGCCCGTCGTGCGCGATTCCGCCGACCTCTCGCCCGGCACCGTCGCGCTCGCCAACGAAACGCGCTTCAACGCGGCCAACTACTCCGAGTCGCTGACGCAGTTCAGCGGCGGTTACCGCGACCCCGAGAACCTCCTCGCCGCCGTCGACTACATCGCGCCGCCGATCCCGGTCGGCCGCCGCTTCGATTGGAAGAAGGCGGACAAGTCGAACCACTTCCTCACCGAGGTGGACGACGAGCGCGCCATCGGCGCCGGCTTCAAGCGCGTCGAGTACGCCGGCTCCGAGCAGACCTCCAAGACCAAGAACCGCGGTCTCACCTACATCCTCGATCTCGACGAGGACGGCGGCGCCGTCACCGAAGAGAGCATCGTCGCGATGCTGCAGCAGCGCATCATCCGGAACAAGTACCGGCGCGCCATGACGGCGCTCGCCGGCATCGCCGCCGGCAATGCTGCGGTCTTCAGCGCCGCCACCCAGCCGGACGAGCTGATCAAGGCGGAGCTTGCGACGGCGCAGCTCGACAGCGGCGTGTTCCCGAACCGCGGCCTGATCGGTCTCGCCGCCTGGAACCTGCGCAGCGCGGCCTACGCGGCCTCGGACAAGGCCGGTGCGTTCGCGGGTCTCTCCAAGAAGGCAGCCGAAGTCGCGGGCGACCTCATGCTCGACGATCTGCGCGTCGACAAGGCGCTCTACCAGTCTTCCGGCAACGCGAAGACGCGTATCGTCGGCAGCAACTTCTTCGGCTTCCTCGCCCGCGACGGCCTGACCAAGGACGACCCGTCGCACCTGAAGCAGTTCTACACGCCTGCCGCGGGCGGCCGCTTCCGCGTCTTCCGGAAGGCCACGGGGCCGGCCGACAAGTTCGTCGAGATCACGGTCGAACACTACGAGCAGATCATCGGCACCGGCACGCTCGGCATGGCGCGCCTGAACATCACGGCCGCCTGACCAACCTGAGGCCTTTTCGAGCTCCGGCTTCGGCCGGGGCTTTTTAAAGCCCTCCCGCGAACTACCACCACCATGCCTTGGATCTCAATCGCCCTTCTGGATCTCCAGGACGCCCGCGTCGCCGAGCTGGTCGACAATCTGCGCGAAGAGGCGCTGGGCGACGGTCAGACCGATCCGATGCCGCGCCTCATCCAGACGGTGGTGGATGAAGTCCGCCGCTGCATCGCCTACTGCAGCAGCACCCCGCTTGACGCCGATCCGGCCACGATCCCTGCGGGCATGAAGGAGCTCGTGGTGCAGAAGGTTGCCCGGCTAATGAAGGCGCGGCTCCTGCAGCCGCTTTCGGACGACGAGAAGGACGCCGAGAAATTGTACCAACGCCGGCTGGAGCAGCTGACCCGCTGCGAGTGGCCGGTCGATGCGCCGACGACGCCGGTCGACGTTTCGCCGGTCGCCGCCTCCACGGGAGCCGAGTTGGCCGGCACCCCGGCCGCCCGCGCCGCAACACGCGAGTCGCTTTCCGCCCTCTGAGCATGGCCGAACGTTTCACAGTCTATCGCGGCGCCAACGAGCTCCTCGTGCGGAATCTCTTCCAGGCCGACGGGGTCACGGCGCTGCCGACCGCGTCCCTGGTCGTCTGCGAATGCGAGCTGGTGCAGGCCGGGAAGGTTGTTCGCACGTTCGTGCGCGGCACGCACCCGGAACTGCGGGCGAGTGTTTCCGGCACGGCTCTTGAACTCGAGTTGACGAGCGCCGTCACAGCGGCGCTGAAGCCCGGTCCGCTCACCGAACGCTATCGGCTCGGCGTCGCCGGGGCCGCCTACACCGCCGAGCCGGCGAAGAACCTCAAGAAGGTCGTGGTCGACCAGGTGGTGCTTGTATGAACCCGATGCCGCTCGTCTTTCCCGCGCCCGCGGCGTCGGCGGCGCTGCGGTTCCCTGCGGCTCCGGCCGCGGTGGCGCTGCGGTTTCCCGGCCCGCTGCCGGCGGTTGGAATCACGGTGCCCGTCGTCGCGGGGCCGGTGCTCGGCGACTTCTCGCCGGTGGATTTTGCCCCGGAGGATTTTTCGACATGAGCAGATTTCTCTTCGCTTTCCTTGCGCTCGTCGCGGCCCTGCATGGGCAAACTTCCAAGACGCGCGTCGACCTCTACGCGCAGATCGGCGCGCAGCTCGCGAGCGGACAGCAGATCACTGCGGCGCAGCTCCGCACCGTGCTGCAGGACGTCGTGGCCTCGGCGCAGAACATCCAGACGGACGGCACGGCCGCAACCGTCACGGCGCTCAACGCCCACGCCGCCGCGACCAACAATCCGCACGCCGTCACGAAGGCCCAGATCGGCCTCGGCAACGCCGACAACACGAGCGACGCCGAGAAGCCGATCTCGACGGCGACGGCGGCGGCCCTCGCGGGCAAAGCGGCTGCGGTGCACGGTCACAGTATCGCGGATACGACCGGCCTGCAGGCGGCGCTCGATGCCAAAGCCGCCGCGGCGCATGGCCACGCGATTGCCGATGTTTCCGGGCTCCAGACCGCCCTCGATGGCAAGAGCGCAACGTCGCACTCGCACGCTGGCGCGACCACGAGCGTTGCCGGATTCCTGAGTGCGGCCGACAAGACCAAGCTCGACGGAATCGCGTCCGGGGCGACCGCGAACAGCAGCGACGCGCAGTTGCGCGACCGTGCGACGCACACCGGCGCGCAGGCGATCTCCACCGTCTCCGGCCTCCAGGCTGCGCTTGATGCCAAGGCATCGACCGCGTCACTCGCGGCCGTCGCTACATCGGGCGCCTATTCGGATCTCAGCGGCCGACCGACCCTGGGCACGGCCGCTCCGCTTAATGTCGCCGCGGCAGGCGATGCGGCCGCGGGTGAGGTAGTCCGCGGGAATGACACGCGGCTCACGAACTCCCGCACGCCGACCACGCACACTCACGCGGCGGCTGACATCGCCGATTCCACCACGGTGGGCCGCGCAGTCATCACGGCATCAACCCAGGCCGCGGCCCGCACTGCCATTGCCGCCGGAACTTCCAATTTCGACGGTGCGTACGGATCGCTCTCAGGCTTGCCATCGACGTTTACTCCGAGCGCGCATACCCACACCGCGAGCGAGGTCACGGACTACGCCGCCGCCGCCCGCGCCCAGGTGGAGTCTATGCTTGTCGCGGGAAGCAACGTAACGCTGACCCCGAGCGGCACCGGCGCATTGCGTCAAATCACGGTCGCTGCATCGGGTGGCGGTGGTGGGACCGGCGTCCTAGTCGTGAGCCCCGGCTTCCTGAACGGCACCAATTTCGGAAACAACGCGTTGATCGGCGGCTCGACCGGCTACGGCTACGGTTCTCGAGTTGACCTGACCAATTTCACGGAATGCCGCCTCGTCGTGATGCGAGCTACCGGCACGGCTACCACAGGCAGCAAGCTCGTGCTGCGCTACAACACTACGTTCTCCACGAGCGCCGGTTCGTATTCGGACATCGGCACGTCTGAAGTCAGCGTCGCCATCGATGTGTCTCCGGGCGCCCTCGCGTCGGGTTGGGTGTCGCTCGCATCAGGCGCCAAGGCCGACGTCGTGGTAATGCCCATCGCGGTCGGCGGCAACGCGGTCGATGACCCCGCGCTCGGCGCAACCTACTTCCAGTTCCGCTGACATCATTCCATGAAAACGCTGATCGCATTTCTCTTGGTTCTCGCGGCTGCTATCGCATCTGCCGAGGAGTCGTATTGGGTCAAAAAGAAGCCCAGCAGCGACACGCTCACTGTTCGGCGAGTCAGCATCGCAAACGAGCCTGATCCCCAAAACTGGGAGCGGATGACCGTAGCCCAGATCGCGGCCTACGAGGCCGCCGAAAAGGCGGCAGGTTGGGTCCCGGTCCATACCGTGGAGGCGTTGCCGGTGCCGACGTCGGTCTCGCGCCGCGCGCTGCTGATCGCGCTTTTCCGCGCAACCGGCAAGAAGGAGGCGGACGTTTTGGCGTTCATCTCCCAGCTGCCTACCGAGGCCGCGCGCTACGAGGCCTCCATCGAGTTTCAGGCTGCGACCTTCGAGCGCACGCACCCGCTCGTCGCCGCCCTCGCTCAGGCCTTCGCCCTCACGTCCGCTCAGGTCGACGATATCTTCCGCGCCGCGGCGAACCTGTAACATGCCCGCGTCCTCCAAACCCGTCGCGGCCTCGCGCACGTCGACCTTCAAGTACAAGCCGCAGTTCGGCGTCATCGTCGTTTGCAAGGACGAGCGCGACCAGGCGCGCGTCTACAACCAGCTCCGGCGCGGCCCGCGCAAGGTGAAGGTGGTCACCGTATGAAGATCTCCGTCGCGCATTCCTGCCGGGATTTCGACAGCTACCGCGCTGCCCGTGTGAAGTCCCTGTTCAACGTCGAGAGCGGCTGTGAATTCCGCCGCGAGTTCGACCTGCCGTTCACCGCGGACTGGAAGCTCGGGGTCATCGTCGGGCCGTCCGGATCTGGAAAGACGTCGTGCGGCGCGCGGATCTTCGAAGGCGTGCCGATCCACGATCTCCGGGCCGATTGGCCGGAGCGCAAACCGATCATCGACGCCATCGCGCCTGCCGGCTCGTTCGATGCCGCCACGGCCGCGCTCTCCGCCGTCGGCCTTGGCGACGTGCCGGCGTGGCTGCGGCCGTTCCATGTCCTCTCGAATGGTGAACAATTCCGCGCCGGACTCGCGCGGGTGCTGTGCGACGCGCCGGCCCGTGTCGTCATCGACGAGTTCACGAGCGTCGTCGACCGGCAGATTGCCAAGATCGGCGCCCACGCTTTCGCCAAGGCGTGGCGACGAACCTACAAGCAGCAGGCGGTGCTGCTATCGTGTCACTACGACATCCTGGAGTGGATCGAACCGGACTGGGTGCTCGACACCGCGACCGGCCGTTTCACGGAAAGGGGTCTTTGGCGACGCCCGCGCTTCGAGCTCTCGGTACATCAAACCGATTGGCGATTTTGGCCCATGTTTGAGCCGCATCACTATCTGAAGCTCCCGCGGATGATCGCGGCCTCCTGCTACGTCGGCACTGTCGACGGGGAGCCGGTGTGCCATGTCGCCGTGTCGCCGAAATTCCAGACCGGCCACATGCGGGCCTGCCGCCTGGTCGTCATGCCCGAGTGGCAGGGCGCCGGGGTCGGCACGCGGTTCCTCGACGCGGTGTGCGAGCACCAGCTGAAGGGCGGCAACCGCTGGGGCCGGAAATGCATGACCCTTTTCCACACGTCTCACCCCGGCTTGGCGGCGGCTCTGCGGCGCTCGCCGCGTTGGGTTCAGACCTCGGCTGTGCTCTTCGGCGGGAACAAGCTGAAGAGCGCGCAGAGCATCGAAGCGGCGCGCCTCCGCGACGGCCGCAAGGGCGTCGGCACCGGCTACGGCGGCCACTTCCGCGCCGTGCAAGGGTTCAAGTACATCGGCGCTGCGGAGGGCATGCAGAACTGATGCGCGTGGTGCTCACAGGCCAGAAGCGGTTCGGCGCCGACGTGCTGCGGCTTCTCATGGAGCGCGACGACGAGGTGCTCGGCGTGTCGTGCCCGGCAAAGGATGCCGAGGGCAACCCGGACAAGCTGTGGATCGCCGCGCAAAACGCCGGCGTGCGCCTCATCCAGGGCGGCAAGCTCACCCAGTACACGATGCCCGAGGGCGCGGACCTGATCGTGGCCGCACACTCGCACGACTTCGTCGGGGCGGTGACGCGGCGCAAAGCGCGCCTCGGCGCCATCGGTTTCCACCCGTCCGTCCTGCCGCGGCATCGCGGCCGCAGCGCCATCGAATGGGCGATCCGCTTCGGCGAACGCGTGACCGGCGGCTCGATCTACTGGCTCAACGACGTCGTCGACGGCGGACCGATTGCCGCCCAGGAGCACTGCATGATCCGGCCCGACGACACGGCGTTGTCGCTCTGGATTCGCGAGCTGGCCCCGATGGGCCTGCGTCTGTTCCGCCAGGTGCTGCGCGATCTCGACCGCGGTCTCGTCATCGCCATCGACCAGGACAAAGACCTCGCGACGTGGGAGCCGGCAATTGAAGGCGTGCCGCGTTTGCACCGCCCGGACCTCCCGATGCTGGGCGGCCCGGCGGATTTCGTGGTGATCAAGAGCCGCGAAGAGGCGGACAAACGGAAGGAGCGGTCGGCATGATCTTCACCGCTCCCATGCCGTTCACAGAGGCCCTGCAGTCGCGCGAGATCCGCTCGCTGCTGCGGACGACCGGCAAGACCGCCGAGCTCGCGTTGCTGGAACCCGCTGTGCGGGAGCGTGCGATTTTCTCGGCGACGGTCACGAGTGCGGAGCTGCTCGACGGCATCGCCCGCCGCGTCGACGAAATGCTCGCCGGCAAGACGGACCAGGCCACGGTGCGCCTCGGCCTGAAGCAACTCCTCGAGGAGGAAGGCTACACCTCCGGCCCCGAGAAGGCCGGCACGCTGGAGGACCTGCGTACGGACGGCCGCCTGAACCTCATCATCGAGACCAACGTGGATCTCGCGCGCGGATACGGGCAATGGATCCAAGGTCAGCAGCCGGACGTGCTCGACGAGTGGCCCGCACAGGAGCTGGTGCGCGAGCGCAGCTCGCAGCAGCCGCGCGATTGGGCGAAACGCTGGGTCGACGCGGGCGGGATTTCATTCGGCGGCCGCATGATCGCGCTGAAGAACGACCCGGTGTGGAAGAAGATCTCGCGCTTCCAGCTCCCGTATCCGCCCTTCGACTTCAACTCGGGCATGGGAGTGCGCGATATCGCCCGCGACGAGGCGGAGGAGCTGCAGCTGCTCGACGCCGGCACGGTGCTGATTCCCCAGGACCGCGATTTCAACGCCGACCTCCAGGCGTCGCCGACGATCCGGGCCAACTGGCTGATCGACGCACTGGAAGAAAGCGGCGTGGGCGAGTTCAACGACCAGGGCGTGTTCGTCTTCGGTCGGGGAGGTGGCGCATGAGCGGCGTGACCATCGCGCTGCCGCTCGGCGGAACCGTGCTTGACCGGGTGAAGAACGCCGCGCAGGCGGCCGGGCTTGCGCTGGTCGGCGCCCGCGCCGTCGCCGTCGTCACGAAAGACCACCTCGTGCAGCTCGATCAGGAGCGGCACCGGTACGGCCGGCACTACTATCTGCAGGCGGCGCGAAGTGTTGCTTCCCGTGCCGTATTCGGCGCCGCGAGCGGCCTTGCGCTCGTGACGGTCTCGCAGATCGGCATCCGCCAGCGCGTGAACGGCGGAACCATCGTTCCGAAGGGCGGCCGCAAGTTCCTCACGTTGCCGGAGGCGCCCGAGGCGCACGCGAAACGTGCGCGCGAGTTCAGCGACTTGGACTTTGCGATGGCGCTCGACGAGAACGGCTCGCTGCGGCCGGCACTCGTCCAGCGCGCGAGCACCGCCATCACGATTACCCGCCGAAAGAAGAAAGACGGCACGGTAAAATTCACCGTGAAACCGGGTGAAGTGCAGGGCGGAAAAGTGATGTTCTGGCTGGCCCGCCGCGTGAAGCAAAGGCCCGACCCGACCGTCTTGCCGCCCGAGCCGCTTGTGCGCGCGACCGCGACCGAAGCGATCCACCGCCGCGTGGTGCGTCTCGAAACCCGCGAGGGAGGCGCTCCGATTTCATGAGCTTCGTTCCGACCCTCCAGATCCTCGCGGGGCTGCAGCGGCACCTGGAAGCGATCCCGCATCCCGACGGCGGCGAGGGCGCGAAACTCTTCGAGCGCGTCGACATGCACGAGAACAAGAAGCTGCGCGAGGCCCTGCTCGATCTGACGATCATCAAGCAGCGCGTGTGCATCATCGTGCCCGGTGGCGACTCCTACGAAAACTTCAAGGAGGGCCGGACGGTGCGGAGCAAGCTGACGCAAACCTTCGACCTGCTGATCGCGGACCGCGCCTGGACGAAGGGCGGCCACGAGGCCGTGTTCGGCGGGGCGAAAAATCTCGGCGTGCTCCGGATGAAGGACCTCGTGCGCGACTACTTCCTGGAACACCCGCAGCTCGAGTTGCCATGGGTCGCGCTGACGCCCGAGGAGGGCGCGCACATCGAGATCGCCGACAGCGACGCCAAGGACTCACCCGGCCGCGAGTGCTTCGTGCTCAACTACAGCACGCCCGCCGGCGAGGCCGTGATTCGCCCGACGCAACCGTGGCCTGCCTCCTGAGAATTTCCGCCAACCGCAACCCAGCACTAAATCATGAACAAAGCTCGTACAGTTATCGGCACGCACGCCTTCTTCTTTCCCGACGGCGCCGCGTTCACCATCCCCGCCGCCGGCACCGCCGGCCGCGCCGCGAAGCCCGGCGCCGCCGATCCCGCGTGGTTCGATCTCGGCGTGTCCGATTGGACCGCCGCGCCGCAGAACAAATTCTCCGACTTCATGGCGCCCGCTCCCGGCGCCCGTGTCCTCTACGACCGGATCGCGACCGCCAAGGGGCTCAAGCTGAAGGGCAAGATGATGGAGATGTCCAACCCCACCTTCCGGCTGCTGCTCTCTACGCTCAACCTCCCGCTGACGGGCGTCGGCGGCCAGTACAACCCGCTCGAAGGCGACCCGGTGCTCCGCGGCTGGCTGCAGCTCCAGCAGTACAACCAGGCGAACTCGCTCATCAACACCGTCGACGTGTTCGTCGCGCTCACGGTGCCCGGCGACGTGGAGTTCGGCGAGAACCCGGTCGATGTGAACGTCGAAGCCGACGTGCTCTTCTCGACCCTAAACACCGGCACGCTCGCCTGAGCGGCCGAATCCAAAGCTCGCAACCATGCCGACGCCAAACTTCGCGCACGACAACACGCCGCCGGGCGGTGTGCCCCGCGGGGACCAGACGCCCGCCAACGGCGCGCCGAATGGCGTGACGCTGGCGTCGCATGTCTTCGACAACACCCAGCCGGGGGCTGTGCCCGTAGCCACGGGCGCCCCCGGCAACGGTGCCCCGACCGCAATCGCGCGGCCCTCGCAGGAACAGACCGGCGTGGCACCGGGGCAGGTTGCCGTGGCGACGCCGGAGCCCGCCAACGGCGCGCCAACGGCCATCGCTCGCGTCGACCAGACTCCCCAAAACGGCGCACCGGACGGCGTCGCGGTCTCGACGGCTGCCCACAACAACGCCGCGCCCGGCGCGATCCCGCGCCCCGATCAAACGCCCGGCAACGTCGATGCCGGGGCCGTGCCGGTTGCGAACACGGCAGGCACCGCCTCCACGCCGCAACCCATCGCGCTCGTCCCTTCCATCCCCGCTCTCTCCGACGAAAACATGCACACCGCCACGCTCTCCGCCGTCGGCAATCTCGCCGTCAACCAGGTCTTCGGCTTCTACAAGGCGCCCGCCGCCGCCGTGGTCAAAGGCGTGCAACTCGCCGCGCAGAAGGCTCCGGCCGGGGCCGATGTGATCGTCTCCCTGGTCGATGCCGACGGTATCGCGCTCGGCCGCACGGCCACTCTGCCCGCCGGCCAGGCGTTTGCCGAGGTGACCTTCGGCACGCCGCTGCCGCTGCTCACGGCGGCAGTCGTCCGCGCCAAGGTCACGCAGATCGGCACCGGCAACACGCCGGGCGCCTACCTCACGGCCAACCTCGTTGTGCAGCTCACCGCCTGATCTCCCTCCATGAAACGCCTCCTCGCTCTCTTCATCCTCGCCGCCGCTGTCGCCTCCGCCCAGGTCACGATTGCGTGGGAGGATATCGCGAAGCCTGCTCCGTTGAACGGGACCTCGATCCTCGCCGGCAACGGTGCCGGCGGTTTCACGAGCGTCGTCGTCGGTGGCAACCTGTCCTTCACGGGCGGGACGCTGAACCTCTCGGCAACTCCGAATATCGGCGCGGCGACCGGGACGAGCGTCTTGCTCAACCCGCTTCATGCCGCCGTGCGGCGCACCGAGATTCAGATCCCGCATACGGTTTCGACTGAGGACTTCCTCCGGGTGTCTTCGCTGTTCTCCGGCCAGACCTACGGCGCCGAGTACGGCTACGGTCTAACCGCCGGCGGCTCCCCGCAAATCCGCATCAATCGCCTCCACGCCGGCGCTTCTACGCCGTGGCTCACGGTCGCGACGCTCGACGGTGCGGGCACCATCGCGGGCGATCTCACCCTTTCTGGCGCAAGCCGCCGCCTCTTTCTCACGGACGGCACGAACACCCTGACGTTGGGCCAGCACGATGGGTCGACGAACCGGATCGAGTCGAACGGCCGCGACTTGTACCTGACTAGCTACACGAACGTCATCCGGGCTGGCGGCAGCGGTGCGACGTGGCTGACGCTCAACAGCGCCGGCCTTTCGCTGACCGGCAATCTCTCGCTGACCGGCGGCTCAGGCCAGATTTCCGTTGCGAACAACGGGGTCGGCCTGTCCGTCGGCACCACACGCCCATTCACGTACAACGGCAGCGGCGTTGCGCAGATTCGAGGAGAAGCCGGGAACTGGGCGGTCCGTTACGGCTTTGCCGGCAGCGGCGGTACGGCGCGCGGCGGCTTCGGGGCCTACGGGACGGACGACGCTCTCGGATATCTATGGATCGGCACCGATCACTCGAATTTCTTTGCTCGGATCGACTCCGGGCAGACGCAGTTCACCACCCCTACCTTGTCCGTTGCGAGCAGCTCCGTCGGCCTGTTCCGAATGGATCGCGTGGGTGTGCGTCAGTGGAACCTGACCAACGACGGCAATATGGTTTGGAGCACTGGCGACGGTGCCGGCTCATTCACGTTCAGTAACAGCGCGGGCGTCCGGATCACGGGCACCAACAGCAACGACAACGCCGCCACTGGCTACGTCGGCGAGTACGTCGCAAGCACGGTCGCGGCCGGCAGTGCGATCAGTCTCACGAACAACACGCAGACCAACGCCATGAGCATTACGCTTACGGCCGGGGACTGGAACGTGTTTTTCTTTCCGACTTTCTCCGGGGCGCCCACGGGAACGGCTCTCACGGCTTCGGCTTCGACAATCTCCGCAACGCTCTCCGGCGCCTCGTTCGAAAACGCCCGCACCCCGACGATGCCGACTTCTGGCAGCGACGTGAGCCTAGCCGCTCCGATGCTCCGCGTTTCAATCGGCAGCACGACTACGGTGTACGGCGTTGTGCGCGCAAATTTCACCTCTGGCACCGCTTCTGTCTATGGGCAGCTCCAAGCCCGCCGCGTCCGCTGACCCGCTGATTTCTTTCCATGAAAAACATCATCCTCGCTCTCGCGCTTACTCTCGCCGCGGTGCTCCGCGCCGCCGAGCCTACCGTCACGATTGACCTCTACGGCAACGTGTTCCTCAACGGGCAGAATACGAACCGCCAGGTCGCCGATTTCGCCCGCGATCCAGCAAACTTCGTGCTCGCGCCGCAACTCGATGCCGCCGTGCGCGACGCCGCCACCGCCGCCCGCGCACGCATAGCCGCCGACATTCAGGCCGCGCAGACCGCTGCGACCGCCGAGAAAACCGCCGCCATCGCCGCCGCCGAGCAGGCGCGGGATTCGGCCATTGCCGCAAACGCCGCGGATCTCGCCGCCGCGAGGGCGGAGGCGGCTGCCGGGCGCGACGCGCGCACCGAGAACGAATTGCTCCGCGCCCAGGTCGCCGATCTCGCGGCCAGGCTTGCCGCGGCCAACGCCCGCATCGCCGCACTCGAAGCCCAGATCCGCAACCTCGGCGCCACGCCGAATCCCTGAGGCGCCATGACTACGACCACTCCCGCCGCCAAAACGGCGATGATCTTCGCCGGCGAAACATTCGACGGCTCCGATGCTCAGCATCCCAAGGCGAGCGACGTCGAAGGCAACCTGCACGAGGTCCGGGTGCGGGCGCTGCCGGCCCGCCACCTGGGTGAGGTGCTGAAGGCGTGCACCGACGAGGCGGCGATGCTGGAACTCGTGTGCGTCCTCGCCGTGCGTGACGACAAGGGCGAGTTGATCGACTGGCTGAAGGTCGATGCCTCCTTCGTCGACAACCTCGACGACGCCTCGCACGTGATGCTCCTGGAGGCGGCGCAGCGCCTAAATTTTTCCCGCGCCGCGAGCTGGGGCGAGAGACAGATCGCGGCGAAGCAGTTCCAGGCGCCGCTGCTCCTGAAGGCGGACGAGATGCTGAGTCCGATCGTGGAGCGGATGGCCGGCTTGCTGATCTCGTCGTTGAAGTTGTCCGCGTCACCGGGCGCACCTTCGACGAAGTCCTAGACAATTTCACGCTCCAGCAACTGCTGGCCCTTCGCGAGGCGGCGGAACGCGCCGAGGCCCGACACACCCTGGGCGTTCTCCAATCGCTGCGGCAAGCGATCCCCGCCTCGCTCGACGACAGCACCGGAAGCCGCGAAGCGTTCCTGAAGTTCGAAGCCCAACTCATCACGAAAGCGAACGGCGCCGCGCCGGAAAAGAAGCGGCGCTGGTCGCGCAGCAAACGCAGCACGTAATGGCGAACACCGCACCGAACACCATCGACATCCTGATCGATATCCGCGCCAAGCTCGACGAGCTCACGCGGGGACAGACAGCGATGCGTGGGCTCGCGGAGGACACCCGCGATGCCAACCGGGAGGCAAACAACCTCGGGGCGTCGTTCAAGACGGGGCTCGGCATCGAGGTTGCCCGGCGCGGCATCGAGCTGCTCACGGGGTCGCTGCGTGAATCGGTCGCGTTCGCATCGCGCTTGTCCGATGAAGTCGAGCGGGCCGGAGTGCGCGCCGGCCTTTCCGGCGAAGTCTATCAGGCGCTCGGCTTTCACCTGAAACAGGCGGGCGGCTCGGCCGAGGAACTCGTCGGGGCGATGGAATTCCTGCGTCGCACGCTCGGCGAGGCCAGCGATCCGAAGAGCGGCCCGGCGAAGACGCTGAACGAACTCGGGCTTTCGTTCCGCCAACTGCGCGGCCTTGCCGTCGAGGATCAATTCGAGCGGATCGCCCGCGGGCTGGCCAGGGTCGGCGACGAGAATCGCCGCGCCACATTGACGGCCGCGCTACTCGGCCGTGGTTCGGCGTCGCTGAACGACCTGCTCGACCAGCTCGCGCGGCGCGGGCTGGGAGCACTCACCTCGGAGGCCCAGAAGGCGTCGGGCGTCATGTCGAACGACATGTCCCGTGCCATCGACGAGGCGGGAGACCGCGCGGAGGCTGCGCGGGAGAAGTTCGAGAAGATGCTGGCGCCGTTCACGCTCGGCGCAAAGGAACGCTCGGCCGCGATCAACCAGCTCAAGGCGGACTTGGCCGAAGCGCTGGTCCAGAATCCCGGCAAGAGCGTTCTCGCCGTGGGCGGCGTCGCGGCGGCGGCCGCGGCGGGAGGCGTCGCTTTGGCGGGCGGGCTCGGCTCGCCGCAGGCGTGGGGATTCGTCGCCGGCGCGGCGCTCGCGCGCGCGAGTGCCTTGGCGGTGCCGGCTTGGACTGCTATCGGAACCATCGTGGCGGCCGGCGTTCTCGCGGCCATCGTCGAGAGCAAGCTCCTGGAGGCGGGGCAGATTCGGCGCGACACGGTCAAAGACAGTGAGCAGGCCGACGACGAGCGGCGGCGGTCCCTGGCCAACTCACTCCGCGACGCCCGCGACCCGGCAATGGTGTCGCGCGTGCAGGCGGAGGCGACGCGCAGGGCGCGCGACCTTTCGCGGCGGTCCGGCGAGCAGGAAGATCCGGCCGAGCGCGCGCGGCTGGAGGGTTTGTCCAAGGCGTACACGGTAATCGTCGCGCAGGCGCGAACCCAGGGCGCGGAGATCGTAAAAGCGAACCAGGCACTCGATGAGCAAAAGGCGATCCTCGCGGCCATCCCGAAGACGTGGGACCAACTCACTGAGGAAGAACAGAAGGCCGCCAAGGAACGCGGGGAAGCATTGGCGCAGGAAGCGAAGGTCGCAGGCCAACAGCTCCTGATCAATCTGGCCAACGTGCGGGCGCTGCGCGAGCAGGCGGAGGCGCGAAAACTCAAGGCGGAGGAGGACGCGAAGGCGCTCGCCACCGCAGAGCGTGAAGCGGCCATAACGAAAAAGAGTGCCGAGGTTTCGGCCCTCAACGCGGAGGCAGGGCGTATCTCCAGCCGGGCCGATATCGATGCCGGAACGAAGCAGTCGAAGTTGGCCGAGATCTACGAACGTATCCGCAAAGCCATCGCTGAGATCGTGACGCTGAAGGAGAAGGAGCTGGCGCTCACGGCTGCCACCGATCCGGTGAAGCGCGCCCAAATCGAGGCGGATATCGCTGCTGCGCGCGTCGAGGCGGCCACCCTCGGGATCGGCGATCCGGCAACCGGGATTGAGGGATACCGCGAGCGTGCGCGCAACCGCATGCGGGGACCGGAATCCATCTCCGCCGGCGATGGCATCGAGGCGGGCGCGCTCAACTTCGTGACGTCGCTCGGCTCGCAGGGCGAGCAGGTCGCGGCCGCGATCCAGAACTCGCTCGGCTCGGCGGTGCGGAGCATCGGCGACGGAATCTACGGCTGGATCACCGGCGCGCAGACGTTCGGGGCCACGATGCGAGATCTCGCCGGCAACGTTCTGCAGACGTTCCTGCAAACGCTCGTAGAGATGGGCGTGCAATGGGTGGTCAATGCCGCGCTGGCAAAGGGCTCGTTGATTTCGACCTTCCTAGTCGCTTCGGGCCTGCGCAAAGCCGAGACCGCGGAAGTGATCGCGGGAGAGACCGCGAAGTCGCCGGCGATTATGGCCAACGCGGCTGGGGCGTCCGTGTCTTCGTTCGGCCTCGCGGCCGCGCTCGGTATCGCGGCCTTGCTGGCGGTCATGGCGGCCTTCGGCGGATTCCGCGAGCACGGTGGTCCGGTCCAGCCGGGCCGCGCCTACATCGTGGGCGAAAAGCGGCCCGAGGTGTTCGTGCCAGACGTGCCCGGCTCTATCGTCCCGAGCCTCGACGATCTCGCCATTCCCGCAGCGACCCCGGCGCGGGCCGTGCAGGCGGCCCCGGCGTTCTCGACCGGAGCCGCACTGGCGGCCGCTGGCGGCGGCGGGTCGAAGCGCGAGCGGGTCTTCGCGGTCGTCGACCGTCCGACCATGAAGCAGATCATGCGTGAAGATCCGGAGGCCGAGAGCGTGATTGCCGACGTCATCTACCGCCGCCGCGGCGACCTTTTCTCCTGATGCTTTTCCCGTCCGCAACCATCGGCGACCTGCAGCTGCGGCTGCTGCTCATCCAGCCCGACTTTCAGCCCGATGCGGGTCGGCCCATCGAGATCGCGCAACGTTTCGACACCCTGATCGGCGAGAGCCGCACCAGCGTGGAGGAGCGGCGTGCCGGCCGCCGTGCGCTGCTGCATACGCAGACCTGCACACTGTTCCTGCGGACGGCCGCGATGGCGGACGATTGGCGGAAAGGACTCGCCGCCCTCGGTGCCAGGCCGGTCGGAATGCCGCTGTGGGTGGACGCGCTGCCGCCGGCCCGGTGGGACGAGCGGATCTACGACGCGCGGAAGATCGTCGGATGGAACCCGGAGACCGGAGCCTTCGCGATCTACGACGGTCCTGGGCTGCCCGGCATCATCGCCTTCCCGCTCTACGCCCCGCTGCTCGTCGGCCGGTGGAAGGAGCGACCGTCGGCCGACGCGGTGACGGAGGAGCTCGCGTTTGTGCAGGTGACGCTTGCCGAGGCGTCGCCCTGGTCGTGCCGTATTCGGCCGCACACCTTCGGCGCGGGCTGGGCCGCGGCCCCCGAGTTCCCGTTGCGCGACGAGAGCGAGTACGGGCTCGAAGCGTCGACGATCTCGGCCGCGCGTGAGCCGGCCCTCGACCGCACCAACGCCGCCGCCCGCTGGCTGCAGGAGGGCCTGTTCAAGTTCAACGGCCGGACCGCGATCCGGCAGGCGCTGACGCATTTCGAGGCGATGCGGGGCGCACTGACCGCCTGGGCGGCGTTGCCCGCGTGGTTTCAGCCGGGAGCGGACACGCCGGCCACGCCCGACACGCTGACCGCGCGCTTCGCGAGCGATTCGCTGAGTCTGTCTTTCGAGGCCGGCCACGTGGCGCGCGCCACCATCGGTTTCCTGCAGGAAATCGAAACACCGGGTCGGCCGCAGGCGCAGGCGGACGAGTTTCACCTGTACCAGCTCAAGTACCAGCACGACGCGGGCAACCCGGAGCTCTTCACGGATTGCGACGAACCGCTCGCAACGCCCGAAGGCACGTACCAACCGCGGCAGATCTCGCACCAGGAGCTGCGCCGCTCCCTCAAGCCCCAGGACGACAAGGCGACGCTGCGGCTCGACTACGCGGCGGGCACGCTGGCCGGCGATTGGATGCGCGGCCGCCTCTTCGGTTGGGTGCTGCTCACGGTCTGGAAGTGCAACCCGGCCGATCCGGCAGGGACGCGCGGCGCGCCGATCTACACGGGCTTCGTGTCGAACGTCGCGCCGGCCGGCAACACGCTGAGCCTGGAGGCGACGCTGTTCGGCCGTCTGTTGAAGGAGCGCGCGCCCGGTGCGGTCTTTGGCCGCCAGTGCTCCACGTGGGTTTTCTCCCCGCGGTGCGGCCTGGTGGAGGCCGACCACGACGCCGAGGGCACGGCCGCGAGCACCGATCTCTCGACCGACGGCAAGACGCTCACGGTGCACGGCGTGACGGGCTGGGGCGGGCCGGTCTTCGCGGAAAATTGGTTTGCACAAGGCCTGTTGCGCACCGGTACAGGCCGGCTGCGCATCGTCGTCACCATCCTTGCCAGCGCCATGGACGGCGCATCGGTCGTCGTGAAGTTGGCGCGGCCGCTGTACGCCGACATGCTGTCCGGCGGGGCAGGTCAGACCGTGCAGCTCGTGCCCGGCTGCGGCCGGCAGTACGATACGGACTGCGGCGAAAAATTCGGCAACCAGGACAATTTCCGCGGCGAGCCCTTCATGCCGACCTACATCGAGCAGCGCGAACTCGGGGCGCCCAAGTCACCGAAGAAATGACTAAGATCCTTTGCTTCCTTTGCGGCGTGAATTGCCTCAGCGCAGGGTGGACGTTCACCGGGATTCTACTGCTGTGGGTGTGTTTCGGGAAAACGTTCAAATGAACCTTCGCCCCGACTACTTCGCCGTGTGGCCGGTCCGCGTCGCGGCGCTGCGTGAAGCCTGCGAGAGCTGGCGCAACACTCCGTTTCGCCAGCGCTCCGCGGTCAAAGGGTCGGGCGGCGGCGTGGATTGCGCCGCGTTTATCGGCTGCTGTTTCCACGAGTGCGGTGCGGTCGATAGCCTGATCGCCGTCCCGCCGTACGAACTCAACCATGCCGAGCACAGCACCGAGAGCGTGTTTCGCTCGTGGTTCGAGCGCCAAGAAGTCCGGGCGCGCGTGCGCCGCGTCGATGAGTCCGAGGCGCACCTGGACGGGGACATCGTGTTTCCCCAGGTCGGGCGAACCGAACACCACGCGGGCCTGAGAATCGGCGCGCTGGTTTACCACATCGCCCGTCCCTCCGGCTGGTGCTGCATGAGCGTCGAGCAGCTCGCGTTTGCGGGCTACGCGCTGCACGCGAGCCGCTACCGTCTCACCGCATGAGTTTCCTCGCCAAATCGCCCCAGATGCCGGCCAGCACGGCGCAGGAAGCCGCGCAGTTCTCGACGTACCGCGAGGCCGATCCGGTGCCCATCGGATACGGGCGCGACTTCTTTGCCTCGCGGTGGCTGTGCGAACCCTTCAACTGGCGCACCGCCTACGGCGGCCAGGGGAAGCCCGAGTGGCAGTACTGCAGCATCGCCGCGGAATACTGCGCCGGTCCGATTGATTTCGTCGGCACGATCAAGCGCGACGGGAAGGTCATCGCGAATCTCGACTACACCTTCGGCGTCGGGGAGGAGTCGCACGAGTTCACGCTGAACCCGGCGCTCGCGCTCGGTCAGGCGTGGAAGCTGATCGTGCACCGCGGCACCGAAACTGCGGCCGCCTCGGCAACGCTGATCGCCGGCACCGGCCAACAGCATCCGCCCTACCGAGGCCGGGCGTGGATCGAGTGGATCAACATCGATCTCGGCCAAGGTGTGACGGCGCTGCCGGACCTGCAGGTCGAGGTGGGCCGCCACGTGCCGGCAGTGGGCGCGTTTGGCGGCGGTGATTCGCACCCGTACGGCGTGAACCCCTTTGCTGCCGTCTATGCTCTGCTCACGGACGATTCCGGTTTCGGCGTCGGTACGGAGTACTTCGACGCCGCGCATTGGGGCGCGCAGGCGGTCGCACTGGAGACGGTCGGCATCGCCGACCGACAGGGCGCGCTCGTGCACTGCCACCCGGTCTTCAAATCGGCCCAGGACGCGGGCGCGTTGTTGAGCACGGTCCTCGCCCACGTCGACGGGTTCCTCTACGTCGATGGCGGCAAATTTCGCGTCGGCTGGTTTCCGTCGCAGGCACCCGCCGGCGGCCTGCCTGAAATCACCGAAGGCGACCTAGAAGGCGCCCCGAGCGGGGCCGAGTTCCCGGATTGGAATCGCGGGCCGGGGAGCGCGGTCGTGATTTTCCGGGACTTCGCTCGCGAGTACAACGATACCCCCGCGCTCAGTCCGGCGCCGGCCAATCGCGAGACCGGCGTGACCGCCACGCCGTCCCGTGTAGAGCGGCCGCAGATCCATGCCGCCGACCAAGCGGCCATGATCGCCGCGGAGATCTCGGCCGGCCGCGGCTCGAGTGAGGCGAGTGTTACCCTCAAAGTGCAGAAGTCGCGCGCGGTGCGCGGAGACGGTTCGCCGCTCATGCCCGGCGATCTCTTCAGTTGGGACTACGCCCCGCACTCGCTCGACCTGGTCATGCGCGTGGTCGGCCGCCGCATCCGTGCCGGCGAGACGGCGGACCTCATCGAAGCGATCCCCGAGCGTGGCCAGTTTCCCTTGCCGTACGTGGCGCCGGTCGACGAGCGCGTGCTGCCGACCCCGTCTGTTCCGGGCGAGATCGCGCTGGGCGACGTGCGCCTGTGGATTCCTCCTTCGGGATTCACGGCGCTCCGTCAAATCGCGCCGCTCGTGAACCGTGCGCACCGCGGCATCTACCGCGTCGACCTGCACCTCAGCACGAGCGGCGCTGCGCCTTGGTCCGTGATCCTCGACTCGCGTTTCTTCGCCGCAAAGTGTGCGGTCACGGCGGGCGGCGTCGGCGCGGCGCCCGCGACCGTCCGCGTGGTTAGCACGAGCGTCGATTTCGCGCGCTTCGCCGCCCAGAACGCGGTGGCGCAGGCGGACGACACGCTGTGCGTGCTGATCGACAACGAGGTCTGCAGCGTCGGTGCGATCACAGTCGTGGCCGCCAATACCTACGACCTTGCGGTGCTGCGCGGCCGGCGTGGCACGGTGGCGGCCGCGCATGCCGACGCGGCCGTGGCCTGGCTTTTCTACCGGGACGAGTTGGCGGCGGTAGAGCACGTCGAGTTCTACCGGGTGCGCGATGGGGCGAACGCCTACAACGCGGGGATCGCGACGAAGTATTTCAAGCTGCAGCTTTTCACCGTGGAGGTGGACGGTCTGGCGAAGCCGGACGATCCGGGCATCGCGCTGACCTTGCCCGACCTCACCGCGGACGAGAGCCGCGGTTACACCGTTGTGCTGTCGAACGAGGCGCACTCGGTCGCGGCCGCGAACGACGGCACGGTCAACGCCGGGCAGCTCGGCGCCGGCAGCCTCGCGAAGACGGTGGTGAAGGTGCTCCGCGGCGGGACTGCGTTGACGGCCGTCATGGCGGGGCCGAACAGCGACCAGTTCAGCGTGACGGTGGGGACGCTCACAAATACCACTGCGACGAAAGAATCCGCGGACACTGTGCGGGCCGATTCGCTGGCGGCCGACACGGGCACGATTGAGCTGCAGGTGACGGTCGCAGGAGCCTTCGTCGTCACGAAGACGTTCACCCTGTCAAAGGCTCGCGCGGGAGCCGCCGGCGCTGCAGGGGCGGCCGGGGCACCCGGTCCGGGCATTCAATATGTCGGCGCGTACAACGCCGCGAATGTGTACTACCAGACGGCCACCCGGCGCGATATCGTGAGCCACGGCGGGAGCTACTATCTGGCCAACAACGCCGCCAAGAGCGGCACGGCGACCTGGGGAGCGCCCGGCGGCGCCGATTGGTCTGCGCCTGATGCAAGTTACCGATTTGTCGCGACGGCGCTGCTCCTGGCCGAGGACGCCACGATCCTGCGCACACTGGTGATGGGCGACGGGGTGACGCCAAACGCCGGCTTGATCCGAAGTGCCGGCGTGAGCGCCTACGGCACGGGCACTGGCTTCTGGCTTGGCTACGATGGAACCACGCCGAAGTTCCGGATCGGGAACCCTGCCGCCAACCAGCCGTTTCTGGGCTTTGACGGCGCGACTTTGACCGCCCGGTTCGGTTCGGGCACGAGCCAGGCTTTCTTCAATGGGTCGAATTTCATCTTCGGCAATCCCGCCGGCTCGCAGTTCCGCACCCAAATGGTGGGAGCCTACGTCGAATGCGGAGCAATCGGCTCCGGAGACTTCCTCTTCGGCAACAATGCCGACGGCGGCTACTTTTCGGTCAAATCGGCCGGCGGACCCTCGGTGCTGAGCTTCGAGTGCAACAGCGGGAAGCTTACCTTCACCGGTGACGGCAACGCCGCCTGGTACCGCGCCTCGGCGGGCCTGCTGAAGAGCGATGGATCGGTGGAGGCCAGCGCCTTTCGGGTCGGCGGAAACGAGGTGGTGCGAGGCCGAAAGGCCGCCGTCGCGGATGCTGCGACCAACGCCAACGAGACGATGGCTTCAGGCGACTTTGCGGGCATCGAATCTGTCGACCTCGGCGCCTTGGTGGCGCATCTGAACGCGGTCGACGTGCGGCTCAACGAGCACGGTTCTCGGATCAACGATCTGAGGGACAGGATGAAAGCGACCGGCGGCCACGGCCTGATCGACGACTAATCATGAACACCACCGATTTCCAAGGCGTCCTTGT
This sequence comes from Opitutaceae bacterium, assembly GCA_027482185.1. Lineage (GTDB taxonomy): Bacteria > Verrucomicrobiota > Verrucomicrobiia > Opitutales > Opitutaceae > ER46. The sequence goes on from JAIXWF010000013.1 coordinate 1,314,521, forward strand.
GGCCCGTCTGGCCAATTTGCGCGCAAAGCAGGCTCAGGGCAGGGAGCAACTGCTCATGATGGAGGCGAACGTCGTCACCGCCCGGCGCGTGGTCGACGAGACGACGGGCGAGATCCGCGCTACGGAACAGGCTTTGGCTGACCTTGCATCGGCCGTGCAAGGGACGGAACGACCGCTTGCACCGGGTGGCGAACGGTCCGCTTCCTAGGCTTTGGGCGGCCCGGCAAACAGCCGGATTATCAAACCAATGGCGCGCTTTGGCAAAGCCCGTGGCGCGGTACAGCAGGCCCGGCGAAGGCTGGCGGAAGGGGTGGGATTCGAACCCACGGTGAGCTTTCACCCACGCCAGTTTTCAAGACTGGAGCCATAAACCACTCGGCCACCCTTCCGGAACCTTGGCGCGAAGCGTGCGGCGCGAGGGCGGTCGGGCAAGGCCCAAAACCGGCGGTGGCCGGCGACCGCCGATCACGCGACCGGCGCGGCGCGACGCAGACGCTCCGCCATCACGGCCATCAGCTGCAGGGCGAAGAACGGATTCTGCTGCACGAGAAACTGGAAGCGCCGCCGGTCGATGCGCACGAGCCGGGCGGCCTCGGTCACGGTCGCCGTCGCGGCGCGGGGATTGTTGTCCACGAGCGCCATTTCGCCGAACACGCCGCCCTTGGTCACGACCTCCACGCTGCGGCCCTTGATCGTGAGGTCGACCGCGCCTTCCAATACGGCGAACATGTCGGTGCCGGCGTCGCCCTCGTTGAAGACCAAGGCGCCCGCGGCGAACGACTCCGGGTTCTGATCCTTGTCAAAAAGGTGTATCTCCATCCGGCGCAGCTTTCGGGCGCCGAGGTCCGTTACAACTCCGCGGCACGGCCGTTGCACAAACGTAACGCGACCCGGCCGGCGGCCGTATCCGCGCGGGCGGGACTACGGCTTGGGCGCGGCCGGCGGGGCGGGGTCGCGGACCACGGTCGGCGTGCCGATCGTGACCTCGGCTTTGCGGCGGTCGGCGTCCTCGACGAAGACGGGCAGGTCGTTGCGCGTGCCGAAATAGGGCGCGGCGCTTGCGAGCATGACGCGGAGGGATTCCGGCAGCGACGTGCGACGGGCGTCGATCGAGATGCGCGTGCGCCAGGCGAGCACGCGCTTCTTCTGGAGGAGTGCGGCGGTGTCGAGGGCGCCGATCATGACGTAGAGCCGGTCGGTGCGGGCGGCGTCGTTGATGCGGTCGGCCTCGGAGGTCATCAGCATCTTGCGGGCGGCCTTGTCGGCGCCGACGAGTTCGGCGATTTCGCGCCGGTTGAAGGCGACGGTCGACGACGTCGTTTCCCCGGTCGTGGGATCCGTGTCGTTCAGCTCGATCGTCGAGAGGTTGGCGGAGCCGTAGGTGTAGACGATGACCACGGAGGGCGCGGGGCCGCCGAGGACGGCGATCTTGTAACCTTGGGATTCGAGCGCGGCGACCACCGCGGCGCGGATCTCTTCGGGTTTGGGCATGGGCTCGCCGGCGTAGGCGTCGCCGAGGGTGAATTCCTTGCCGCCCATGAGGTGGACGTAAACGGGGTGTTCCTTGGATGGGCGCAGCGGGTAAGTCGGGTTCGCCATGGCGTCGGCGACGACGAGCACATCGGGTCCCTCGGGCCGGCGCGGGGCGGCGGCGACGGCCAACGCGGCGGTCAGAATGAACACGAGGCTGGCGGAGCGGAACATGGGACGGCCAAGGCAGGGGACAGGAGGGACAGGAAGGACGGCGGGACGGGAATTACAGGAAGTAGCGGCAGAGGGCTGGACGTTGGCGGCGGGAAAAAGGAGCGACGGCTACTTGCGGGCGGGGCGTTGGTTGGCGGGGACGGCTTCGGGGTGGCGGGCGAGGATCGCGCGGAGGCGGGCGACGACCTCGGGTTGGTCGGCGGCAAGGTTGCGGCGCTCGGCGGGGTCGGCTTCGTAGTCGTAGAGTTCGAACTCGGCGGTCTCGGGCGCGGCGCCGGGGCGTTTCCATTCGACGAGGCGGTGGCGTTCGGTGCGGATGGCGCGGCCCATGCGTTCGGCGCGCGGGTACGCGTGGTAGGCGTGGTCGCGCAGGCGGACCGACGGATCGCGCAGGGCGGGCACGAGACTCTGGCCGTCGATGGGCTGCGGGCCGGCGGGGGCGGGCAGGCCGGCGAGTTCGGCGAGCGTGGGGAAAACGTCGACGGTTTCGGCAGGCGTGCGGGCGACGCCGCCGGGCCGCGACACGCCGGGGGCGGCGATGACGAGCGGGATGCGGTTGGCCTGCTCGTAGTTGGTGTGCTTGGTCCAGTAGCCATGGTCGCCGAGATGCCAGCCATGGTCGCCCCAAAGGACGACGATCGTGTTGGCCGCGAGGCCGAGGCGGTCGAGTTCGTCGAGGACCTTGCCGACCTGCGCATCCATAAAGCTGAGACAGGCATAGTAGGCGTGCAGGAGGGTGCGTTGGGTTTCCGCGGTGCGGAGGCTTTCGACCGTGAGCGGATCGTAGTTCACGATTTCGCCGCCGCGCTTGCCGGCGTAGGCGGGGGCGCCGACGGGGTCGGATTGGTCGGGGGCAGGTTGGAAAACGGCGGGATCGTAGAGGTCCCAGTAGCGCTGCGGGGCGGTGAGCGGCAGGTGCGGCTTCACGAAACCGAGGGCGAGGAAGAAGGGCGTGTCCGGTTTCTCGCGCGCGGCGCGGAGGCGCCGGATGCCTTCGGCGGCGATGCGGCCGTCGGCGTAGGCCTCGTCGGCGACATCGAGTTTTTCCCAGGCGGCGCCGCGGGGCAGGGATTGGATTTCACCGAGTTTCTGGTTCGTGAAGAACGCTTCCTCGCGGGTGAGTTGGCCGCCGGCGGAGTTCTTCGGGTCGAGGTATTCGACGACCTTTTCCTTCATGGCCGGGACGCTCCACGAGGCATCGTCGTCGTGGTTGCCGTGGCCGGTGTGGAGGATCTTGCCGATGGCTTCGGCGCGCCAGCCGTGGCGCATGAAGTGTTGCGTGAGGGTGACGGCGTCGGGGACCGCGGTGCGGAAATTGCGGTTGAGGCCGTAGATGCCGAGCGACGTGGAGCGCGAACCGAGCATCAGGTTGTTGCGCGAGGGGGCGCAGACGGACTGGTTGCAGTAGGCGAGGTCGAAGCGCGTGCCGCGGGCGGCGAGGCGGTCGAGGTGCGGCGTGCGGGCGAGGCGGTCGCCGTACGCGCCGAGGTTGGGCTTCAGGTCGTCGACGCAGAGCAGGAGGATGTTGGGGCGGGCGGGGGCGGCTAGGGCGGAGGATAGGACAAATGCGACGGATAGGACCGATAGGACGGATAGACGGAAGGAGCGCATGGGAATCAGGGTGTCGCGGGGCGGGTCTTGGGGAGGACCTGGTGGGATTCGGCCCAGGTCTGCCAGGCGGCGGTGAGATCGCGGAGGCGGTCGGGGTGGTCGGCGGCGAGGTTGCGGAGCTCGGTGCGGTCGGCGGCGAGATCGTAGAGTTCCCAGGGGGAATCTTTCTCGGCGGGGCGGACTGCCTTCCAGTTACCGTGGCGGACGGCCTGGTTGCCGTACTGTTCCCAGAAGAGCCAGCGGTCGCCGGCGGGCGGCTCGCCGCGGAGGACGGGGACGAGGCTGCGGCCGGCAAGGGGCGTCAGCGGCTTGCCGTGGTGAGAAGCCGGATACGCGAGGCCGGCGAGCTCGAGGGCGGTCGGCATGAAGTCGGTGAGGTAGCCGGGCGCGCGCGCGATCGTGCCGGGGGCGGTGCGCAGGCCGGCGGGCCAATGGGCGATGAGCGGGGTGGCGATGCCGCCTTCGTGAAGGCGGGACTTGTAGCGGCGGAAAGGCGTGTTGGAGGCGTTGGCCCAGCCAGTGCCGTAGGACGAACCGTTGCGGCCGGCGTTGCGGCCGCCGGAGCCGGCGGCGGCGGGGTCGTTGATGGCGTCGGAGTGGCCGCCGCCGAGATCGGTGTAGGGTTCGGCGCAGGCGCCGTTGTCGGAGAGGAAGAGGATGAGCGTGTTGTCGAGCTGGCCCAGAGTGCGGAGGGTTTCGACGAGGCGGCCGATGTTCCAATCCATGCGGTGGACCTGCGCGGCGTAGACGGCCATGCGGTAATCGAGGTCGGTTTTTTGTGCGGCGGTGAGATCGTCCCAGGCACGGGCGCCGTCGTCGCGGGGCGAGAGCGGGGCGGCGGGGCCGAGGAGTCCGGATTTTTCCTGGCGGGCGTAGCGCTCGGCCCGGAGGCGGTCCCAGCCGGCGAGGTACTGGCCTTTGAATTTCGCGATGTCGTCGGGGCGCGCGTGCAGGGGCCAGTGCGGCGCGTTGAAGGCGAGGTAGAGGAGGAAGGGGGCGTTTTTCGGATGCTCGCGGACGAATTGCAGGGCGTGGTCGGTGAAGGCGTCGGTCGTGTAGTAGTCGGGCGAGGACGGCGTCGGCTGGGGCTCGTTGTCGAGGGTGAGGCCGCGGGGATCCGCGGGGGTGAAGTAGCTCGTGGCGCCGGAGATGATGCCGTAGAAGCGATCGAAGCCGCGCTGGAGCGGCCACTTCGCGCGGTCGTGGTAGCCGAGGTGCCATTTGCCGGCGAGGTAGGCCTTGTAGCCGGCGGGTTTGAGGGCTTCGGCGATGGTGACGCAGCGGTCGTTGAGGAATTCCTGGTAGCCGGGGGCGGCGTTGGCGGGGGCGCGTTTGTTGGGGTCTTCGGCGAGCGTGCCCATGCCGGCGCTGTGCGGGTCGAGACCGGTGAGGAGGGCGGCGCGGGTGGGCGAGCAGCGGGCGGTGTTGTAGAATTGGGAAAACCGCAGGCCGGAGCGCGCGAGGGCGTCGAGGTGGGGCGTGGGGATTTCCGAGCCGTAACTGCCGAGATCGGAGAAGCCCATGTCGTCGGCGAGGATGATGACGAGGTTGGGTTTGGGGGCGGGGGCGGCGGGGAGGGAGGAGAATAGGACGGATGCGACGGATAGGACCGATAGGACGGATAGGCGGAGGGGGAGGCGGAAGGGAGGAAGGCGCATGGGGGGATGGGGGCTGACGCCGGAAGCGAGCGGGGCCGGGGCAAGGTGGGGGACGGCGGCGGCGGGGGAAAGCCCGCAGTCCACACGCGGCGGCGACGAATTTCCACCTGCGCGGCGGTGTAACTTGGGCGGGCGGGCTGCGTCATCGGGTCCGTTCCAACCGTTACCATGAAAAAATATCTCCTCCTCGCCGCGGCTTCGGCCGCGCTGTTCACCCTCGAAGCCAACGCCGCCGAAGGCGGCAAGAAGAAGGCGCCCTTCGCGGCCGCCGACACCGACAACGACGGCAAAGTCAGCCAGACGGAGTTCGTCGCCGCGGTGAAGAACCGCATGGACGAAACCGCCGCGAAGGCGAAGTTCGCCGAGATCGACGCGGACAAAGACGGCTCGTTGACGCGCAAGGAATTCGCCGGCGCCATCGCCGAAAAGCGCGGCGGCAAGAAGAAGAAAGACGAGGCGAAGTAAGCCGGCGTAGTCGACGGCGCGCCGGCGGCGCGAGGCGCGCCCCTACGCCGGCGGGGTGCGGCGTTGACTCCGGGAGCGGGGCATTGAGGCTGCGTCCCGATGCCCCTTCCCCGATTTGCCGGCGTGATTTTCGGCGCGAGCCTCGCCCTCGCGTCCCTGGCCGAAGCCGCGCAGCCCGCGCGGCCGGCCGTCGACGAGCAGTACGTGCTCGGGCCCGATTCCCAGCCGCAGCCCGGTGTGCCCGAAGGCAAGGTGCTGGAGTTCACGCTGGAGGATTCGAAAACGTATCCCGGCTTCCGGCGCCAGTGGTGGCTCTACATTCCGCCGGGCTACGACGGGAAGACGCCGTTGCCGGTCATGGTTTTCCAGGACGGCGGCGGCTACGTGCGGCGCGACGGGCAGTGGCGCGTGCCGGTGGTGCTGGAGAATCTGATGGCGAAGAAGCAGCTCCCGAAAATGGCGGCGATCTTCGTGAATCCGGGCGACACGCCGCTCGCGCCGGGCGAGCCGCCGCGCAAGCGGCCCGACGGCCGGCCGGCGTCGCCGCGCAACCGTTCGGTCGAGTACGACACCGTGAGCGACAAGTACGCGACCTTCCTGCTCGAGGAGATATTCCCGCTGGCGCGGCAGCACATCGCGATCACGGACGATCCCGCAGGCCGCGGCATCTGCGGCTCAAGCAGCGGCGGCATCTGCGCGTTCAGCGCGGCGTGGTTCCGCCCGGACCAATTCCGCAAAGTCTACACGACGATCGGGTCGTTCACCAATATCCGCGGCGGCAACGCGTATCCGGAGATGGTGCGCAAAGCGGACGCCAAGCCGATCCGGGTGTTCCAGCAGGACGGCGCCAACGACCTCGTGAACCAGTTCGGCTCTTGGCCCGAGGGCAACAAAGCGATGGCCGCGGCGCTGAAGGAAAAGGGCTACGACCACACCTTCGTGTTCGGCGAAGGCACGCACAACGCGCGGCACGGCGCGTCGATTCTGCCCTACGCGCTGCGGTGGCTGTGGTACGACTGGCCGCGCTGAGGTATAAGACCGGAATTCGGAAACCGGAAACCGGAGGATGGAAACCGGAACGCGGAAACCGGTGACCGGAGACGAGAGCCGATATCGGAGAGGCGGCTACGGGACCCTCCGTCGGCGCGACGCCGGCGCTCGGGTGGCCTGTGACTGCTTTCCGGTCTCAGGTTTCCGAATTCCGGTCTTATCCATCAGGTGCGCCCCAAAATCGTGCGGAGGGCGGCGAGGACGAGGTCGACGTTGCGCACGGTGGCGCCGTGGCCCATCAGGCCGATGCGCCAGGCTTTGCCGGCCATCGGGCCGAGGCCGGAACCGATCTCGATGCCGTACTCCTCGAGCAGCCGCTTGCGGACGCCGGCGTCGTCGGCGCCCGCGGGGATCGAGATGCAGTTGAGCGTGTGCAGGGAGCGCTTCGGGATGTAGCACAGGCCCATCGCCTCGAGGCCGGCGCGCAGGCGCTGGTGCATGGCGGCGTGGCGCGCGATCCGGGCGTCGAGGCCTTCCTCGAGCACGATGGTCAGGGCCTCGTGCAACGCGTAGGTCATGTTGATCGGCGCGGTGTGGTGGTACACGCGGCCGCCGCCGCCGCCGGTGTAATATTTCCGCAACATCGACACATCGAGGTACCAGGATTGCACCTTGGTTTTGCGGGCGTCCATGCGGGCGAGGGCGCGCGGGCCGAAGCTGACGGGCGAGAGGCCGGGCGGGCAACTGAGGCACTTCTGCGTGCCGCTGTAGATGGCGTCGATGCCCCAGTCATCGACGCGGAGTTCGTGGCCGCCGAGGCTGGTGACGGCGTCGACCGCGAAGAGCGCGCCGCGGCTGTGGATCAAGTCGGCGAAGCCCTCGAGCGGTTGGTGCGCGCCGGTGCTGGTCTCGGCGTGGACGATGCCGACCAGTTTCACCTTCGGGTGCGCGTCGAGCGCGGCGCGGAGCTGTTCCAACGTGAAGACATCGCCCCACGTCGTCTCGAGCGCGTGGACGACGGCGCCGCACCGTTCCATGACGTCCTTCATGCGCGTGCCGAAGACGCCGTTGACGCCGACGATCACTTCGTCGCCCGGCTCGACCAGATTGACAGCGACGCATTCCATGCCGGCCATGCCGGTGCCGCTGACGGGAAACGTGAGGGGATTGGCGGTGCGGAAGACCTGGCGGAGCATTTCGCAGACCTGATCCATGATCGTGAGGTACTGCGGATCAAGGTGGCCGAGGGTCGGCGCGCCGAGGGCGCGGAGGACACGTTGCGGGACGGGGCTCGGGCCGGGCCCGAGGAGGATGCGTTCGGCGGGGAACATGGGTAGGAAAAGAAGAAAGAGGGAAATTGGGAAAGTGGGAAACCTCGGAAGGCGAAAGGCGAAAGGCGGAAGGCGAAAATTGGAAAAACGGGAAATTGGGAAAACGGAAAACGGGGAAAGCTGAAATCTGAAGATTGGAAAACCGGAAATTGGCGGGACGGGAAATCAGGATTTCGCGGGGGGCTTCGGGGTTTCGGGGGTGATCAGGCGGATCACGTAGTAGGTGACGGGGGTGTCGCCGAGGTTGCGCATGCCGTGGAGGTCGTTGCTGGCGTAGAAGCAGACCGAGCCGGCGGGGGCGCGGTGTTTCGTGCCTTCAAGGTCGATCTCGAGCGTGCCTTCTTTGACGACGATGACTTCGTCGTCGGCGTGGCGGTGGGCGCCGTGCGCGGCGAGGCCGACGTTCACGGTCGTGGCGTGGAGCGTGAGGCTCTGTATCGTGACGGTGGAGCCGTTGAGGATCTGGCGGCGCGCGCCGGTCTTCGTGACCTGCACGGGAATCTTTTCCCAATCGTGAACGGCGGACTTCAGCGACGGCGCGGGATTGAATTTCGCGGGATCGTGCGTGAGCGAGGTCGCGAGGTTGATGACCCAGTAGGTGGCGCGGGTGTCGCCGACGTTCTTCACGGCGTGGGCGTCGTTGGAAAGATAGAGGAAGGCGGAGCCGGGGCCGGCGCGGGTTTCGACGCCGTTGATGTGCACCTCGAGCGTGCCCTCTTTGACGATGATGAGCTCCTCCTGCGGGTGGCGGTGCGGGAGGTGCGAGGCTTTGCCGGGATTGAGCGTGGTGATGTGGCACTCGAACACGCCGAGGGTGGGCGTGGCGTGGTTGGCGACATCGCGGCGTTCGCCGTTGGGCGTGGGCTTGGCGACCATGGCGTCCCAGGCGAATACCTTGGAACCCATTTTCGGTTTCGGGGCGGGAGCCGGGGCGGCGGTCATGACGGTGGCGCAGGCGAGGGCGAGGGTAAGCGAAACCGAAAGCGGGTTCATGGGGCGCGGGGAGTGAGGCAGCGCGACCGGGCGGGTGCAACGCGGACTTTCGAGGTGACATCGCCGGAACGAGCAACCACGTTGCCCGCCCCCTGTGACGCTCTTCGCTTTCTACGTTGTAGTCATTACCCTCGGCATCCTGAGCATGGGGTTCCAGCTGCTCGCCTCGCGGCTGCTGAACCCGCACTTCGGCTCGTCGATCATCGTGTGGGCGTGGCTGATCTCGACGTTCCTCGCGGCCTTCAGCATCGGCTCGATGGTCGGCGGTTGGATCAGCAATCTCGGTCCGGCGGGTCGTCGCCGCGGGCAGTTGATCGGCACGGGCGTGGCGTTGGCGACGCTGGCGCTGACGGCGCTGGCGGCGAAACCGTTGCTCAACCTGATCGAGGAACGCATCACGGACACGAGTTGGTCGCTCTTCGTTTCCTGCGTGGGGATTTTCTTTCTGCCGGTGACGGCGCTGTCGACCTTCGGCCCGCAGTGCGTGCAGTTCCTCGCCGGCCGCGGGACGCCGCCGGGCAAGGCCTCGGGTGTCGTGTACGGCGTGAGCACGCTGGGCAACATCGCCGGCGTGATGCTCACGGCCTTCGTGCTGATCCCGCATCTGCCGGTGTCCACGCTGCTCTATCTTTGGCTGGGCGTCGCGGCCGTGAGTCTCGCGGCCCTCGTCGCCCTGCTGCGTCCCGCTTCCGCGTCATGAACCTGTTCCGCTGCCTGCCCCTTCTGCTCCTCCCGCTTGCGGCCACGGCCGCCGTGCCGGCCGGCGATTTCGTCGAGAGCTACGACACGACCTACAACAGCCTGACCGTCGAGCGCCGCGGCAACCTCGTCGAGATGCGCGCGCGGGCCCGCGGTAGCGAGGCCCTCGAGTCTGCCGTCGACCTCACGGATCCGTTGCGGCTCGTGGTGCATTACACGCGTTCGCTTTACGGCGCGCTCTTCATCCAGCCGCAGCCGAAACGCGTCCTCATGATCGGCCTCGGCGGCGCGGGCTTCCATCGCCTCTTCGCGGCGTCGTACCCCGATGCGCTCCTGCACACGGTCGAGTTGGATGCCAAGGTGCTCGAACTCTGCGAAAGCCGCATGGGCTTCAAGCCGACGGCCAAGACGCCGGTCACGATCATGGACGGCCGCATGTTCGTGAAACGGAACAAGGAGCAGTGGGATTGGCTGATCCTCGACGCGTTCCGCGGCGGCTTTGTGCCGCCGCACCTCAAGACCGAGGAATTCTACCGCGAGTGCGCGGCGCGGCTGAGCGACCGCGGCGTGTTCGTCAGCAACCTGCACGCGACGAGCCAACTTTACTTTTCCGATCTGAAGACGATCCGCGCGGTGTTTCCGCAGGTGGTGCTCTTCGAGACCCTGGGCCGCGGCAACGTCATCGCCGTCGCCGTGAAGTACAAGGATCCGATCATCACCGATCCTGCGAAATGGCCGACGGCCGAGGCGCTGACGCTACCGGTGCACGCCGGCCGGCTCGATCTGAAGGAAGTGCGCAACGAGGTGACGCTGTTTCCCGTGGACCGGATGAAGACGGCGCGGGTGCTGACGGACGATTTCGCCCCGGTGGAATTTCTGGATACGCTCAAGGCGAACAACACCGACGCGAAGAAGTGAGCGGTCCGGTTCAGGGCGCGGGTCCCGCGTGACGCAGGTCCGGCTTGCTCCGCCGGCGCGAATTTGCGGCGATGCGGCTCACCCATGAGCCTCTTCATCGGCATCGATTCCGGCACCCAGAGCGTCAAGGCGGTCGTTCTCGACCTCGAAACCCGGCGGGTCATCGCCGAAGCGCGGGCCCCGCACCGGCTGATCGACGGCCTGCCCGTCGGCCACATGGAGCAGCACCCGCAGGAATGGGTATCCGCGCTCGACGCCGTGATCGCCGAGGTTTGCGGCAAGATCGACCGCGCCCGCGTGCGCGGCATCGGCGTCTCGGGCCAACAGCACGGCTTCGTGCCGCTCGACGCCAAGGGCGAGGTGATCCGTCCGGCCAAGCTCTGGTGCGACACGAGCACGGCGGCGGAGTGCGCGTTGATCACGAAGAAGCTCGGCGGCCCGAAGGCCGCGCTGCGCAAGACGGGCAATCTCATTCTCCCCGGTTTCACGGCGCCGAAGATCCTGTGGTTGAAACGGCATGAGCCGAAGAATTACGCCAAGCTGCGGCACGTGCTTCTGCCGCACGACTACCTCAATTTCCATCTGACCGGGAATTGCTTCATGGAGTTCGGCGACGCATCCGGCACGGCGCTGATGGATGTGCGCCGCCGCACGTGGTCGAAGGACGCGATCAACGCGATCGACCCGAAGCTGGCGGCGTGGTTGCCGGCCCTGAATCCCTCGGATGCCGCGGCGGGCACGCTGCGCCCGGAGTTGGCGGCGCAGTACGGGTTGTCGGCCGACGTCGTCGTGAGCGCCGGCGGCGGCGACAACATGATGGGCGCGATCGGCACGGGCAACGTGGCGCCGGGCGTGATCTCGGCAAGCTTCGGCACCAGCGGCACGATCTACGCCTATGCGGCCAAGCCCGTCGTCGATCCCGCGGGCGAGATCGCGGCCTTTTGTTCCTCGACCGGCGGTTGGCTGCCGCTGCTCTGCACGATGAACGTCACGACGGTGACGGAACAGGTGCGCGCGCTCTTCGGCTACGATCATGCCGCGCTCGAGGCGGCGGTCGCGGGTGCGCCGGCCGGGGCCAACGGCCTGGTGCTCTTGCCCTACATGGCCGGCGAGCGGACGCCGAATGTGCCGGACGGCACGGGCGTCTTGCTCGGTTTGAACCAAGGCAGTTTCCACCGCGGCTCGATCGCGCGGGCCGCGATGGAAGGCGTGACGATGGGCATGAACTACGGCCTCCGCCGGCTCGCCGCGCTCGGCGTGAAGGCGAAGGAAATCCGGCTCACCGGCGGCGGCGCGAAGTCCGCGGTGTGGCGCCAGATCATGGCGGACATCTTCGGCGTGCCCGTCGTGGGCATGGTCGAGGACGAAGGCGCGGCGCTCGGCGGCGCGTTGCAGGCGGCGTGGTGCGTGGCGCGGCGCGACGGCAAACGGAACGCGAAACTAAGCGACTTCACCGACGGCGTCGTGGCTTTGAACGAAGCAACGCGCTGCGTGCCGAACAAGGCCAACGTTGCGCGCTACCGCGCGATGCAGGGGCTGCAGGATGAGTTGAGCGGGGCGTTGCGCGGCGTGTTCGCGCGGCACCGCGCGCTCGAGGCGACCTGAGCCGGGGGTTGCGTGGTTCAAAGCGCTGGGCGGCGCGTTGGGCCTGGGAAACGCATTTGAACCACAGAGACACGGAGGACACTGAGCCATTCCGGCCGAAAACACCCGGAATTGGGATCACCTGCGGGATGAATCGGCCTTTCGATTCACCGTTGGCTCCAGCTTTTCTCCTCTGTGCGCTCTGTGCCTTTGTGGCGAGGAGTGTATTGCCGAATCCAGGATAGGTCGACTCGCGCAGGCTCGCGGAGGCGGGGGTGTGTCGGTGCAGCCGGGACGCTGCGCTCAACTCTCAACCCGGCACTCTCAGCTCCATCGTTCCGCTTCAGCGCCCGAGGGCGCCGAGGCCGGCTTCGAGCAGGAGTTTCCAGAGGGCGGAGTTGTCGGGCTTGGCAGGCGTGCCGCCGATCGAGAAATTCCGCGACATCAGGTAGTAGCCCTTTTCGTCCTGGGTGCCGCCGAGTTGGCCGACGCGCTGGAGCAGGAGGGCGAGTTCGCCTTTGGCGCCGAGCTGGAGCAGCACGTTCATCGGGGCGTCCTTGATCTGCTCGGGGTCCTTGGCGGCGACGCTGCCGTTGCCGGTGAGGCGCAGGATCGGGGAAATGAATTCGAGGGAAGTGAGCTTGAAGGAAAGGTCGGCGCCGCGCTCGACCTGGAGTTTCACGCTGTCGAACTGGACCTCGTTGAGCGCGCGGGCGAGTTCCGCGACGGCGACGGTGGTGTCGGAGCCCTGCTTGGCCCCGAGCATGGCGAGACCGAAGGAGGCGATGTTCACGACGGTGCCGAGGTTTCCCTTGCGCGCGAGGTAGCGCATCGTGCCCTTGGTGCCGGTGAGCTCGAAACGGCCGAAGGCGTTTTTCGCGAGATCGGCGACGTTGCCGCCGTTGCCGTTGAGTTTGGCGGAAACGGTGGCCTGGGTCTCGAGGGGGGGCTTTTCGTTGGGGTTGGCGGCGCGCAGGATTTCGCCGATGTCGAGCTGCTGGACGTCGGCGGTGGCCGCGAGGGCGTAGGGCTGCGGCTGCTGCGCCGAGAAGGTGACGCCGCCGGCGAGCTTGAAGGGGTTCTCCTTGAACCGGCCTTCGAAGCCGTCGAGCGCGAGCCGGCTGTCGGTGATCGTAGCTGAACCGCGGATACCGCTGATGAAGGCGTCGGCGCCGTAGACGACGCGCTTGAGGTCGAGCTCGACCTTGCCGTTGACGCCCTGCCAGAAGGGGGCGAGGTCGCGGGTGGGTTTCGGGTCCGCCTTCGCCGTGGGCTTCGGCCCGACAAGCGCGGGCTTGCGGTCGGCCGGTGTGACCGGGGCGGGTTTGGCGGGTTCGGACGCAGGGGCGAGGGCGGCGAGGGGTTCGAAGTCGGCGACGAAGAGATTGGCGCTGGCGACCTTGCCGTTGAGGACGAAGGTCTTGCCGGCGGCGGCCTTGCCGAAGGCGGCGTTGACGGTGAGGTCGGATTTGCGCTGCGCATTCGTCAACGTGAGCGGCAGCTGCACGGTGCCGGAGCCGTCGGCTTTCTGCGCGGCCTTGAGCGTGAACTCGAGATCGCCGAGGGCGCGGTTGTCGGCCTTGGCGACGAGGTTCTTCGCGGAGAAGACGACGTTGGCGAGGTTCTCGGCGGCGAGGGCGACGTCGAAGGTCGCGGCGATCTGGCCGCGGCTCAGCGTGCAATACGGCGCGAGGCCGGGCTGCAGCATGAGGGCCGGGACGTCGGCCGAAAGGTTGCCCTTGGCGGCGAGCATGGGGGCGTCGCCGGGCTTGGCGGGCAACTTGGTTTCGCCGACGGCGGAGAAGCCGAGGAGGACGGCGTTGCCCTGCTTCAATTCGATTTGCTTCACGTCGAAGGTGACGAGCGCGCCGCGTTTCGTCGCGCCGAGCCGGGCGGTGAGATCGAGTTTTTCGAGCTGCGGTCTGCCTTCGAGGACGGCGCCGATCTGGCGGAGCTGCAGCGGCTCGGTGAACGCGACGGCAAGGTCGTCGAGCGACTTGAGCGTGAGGTCGAGGACGGCGCCGCCGGCGGTGCCGGAGAACTTGGCGTTGGGCACGAACGCATCGGCCCAGGAGAGCGGAAGGTCGCCGAGGCGGACGCGGGCGGCGACGGCGTCGGGTTTCGCGCCCGCGAAGGTCTTCGCTTTGAGATCGCCGGCGATCGGCTGCTGGAGCTCGACGGAGACGAGGAGGCCGCCGGCGTCGCGGTTCACCGTCGTGCGGTATTGGGTGAGCTGCAGGGCATCGCCTTCGAGGCGGCCGGCCGCGGCGAGGTCGAACGTCAATGCGCCGGGATCGAGCGGCAGGTAGGGCTTCAACGCGGCGAGGAGTTTGCCCTGCAGGGCGGCGGTGAACGCGATCGCGGGCTTGGTCGCCACGTTGGTGACGTCGGCCGTGAGTTTGCCGGCGACGCTGTCGCCGGCCGGCAGCGAAATCTTCAGATCGGCGAGTTCGGCGAGGACGCGGGTCGCGGAGTAGTCGACGGCCGGGCGGACGGAGACGTTGAGGTTGTCGGCGAGCTTGGTCTGGCCGTCGCGCACGGTGACGGCGCGGAGCGTGAGCGGCTCGAGCGTGCGGACGCGGACGCGGCTGCCGTCGGGCTCGGCCTCGAGGGCGACGGAGAGCGAGAGGTCGCCGCTGTCGATCACGAGCGGTTTGGCAACGGGTTGGGCCCAGGCGAGCGGGAGGGCCTGGATCGTGACGCGGGCGAGTTCGGCTTTCGCGTCGGCGAAGGTCACGCGTTTGCCGACGAGATCGTAGCCGATCTTTTGGGCGGAGACGACCTGGAGGATGCGGCGGCCGTCGGCGGCGGTGGCGTCGAATTCGAGGCGGTTGAGGTCGGCGCGTTCGCCGGCGAAGGCGCCGTCGAAAGTGAGGCGCGTGGAGACCGAGCCGACGGCCTCGAGGGCGGGCGCGAGCAGGGCGAGTTTCGAGAGCTGCGCGGTGAGACTGCCGGTGGCGGCAACGGCTTGGTTGACGGGGTTGAAGGTGAAGCGGCCGGTGCCGTTGGCGGCGATTTCCGGCAGGCCGAACCCGGCGAGGACGGCGGCGAGTTGCTCGCTGCGGACGGCGAGGTTCCAGTCGCCGGCGATGGCCTGCTGGGCGGCCGTGTACTGGGCGTTGACCTTGAGCAGGGGCTCGACGGCGGTGCCGCGGAGCAGATTGAGGACGGCGGCGTAGGTTTCGTTGCCGGAGGCGGCGGGCTGCGCGATTTTGGCCGTGAGCTGGATGCGGTCGGCGGGGAGTTTCGGGCCCATGGCGGCGGCGATGGTGTCGACTTCCACGAGATCGATGCGGCCGTCGGCGGCGATTTGCACGACGGCGGAGCCGGTGGCGCGGAGGGCGCGCAGCGGGGCGGCGGGCTTGGCGTCGTCGAAGTCGAGGATCCACTCGATCTTGCCGCGGCGGCCGGTCTCGAGGTCGGAACCCTTGAGTTCGAAGACGAGTGTCTGCTGCTGCGGGAGCAAGATGCGGCCCTTGGTGGAGAGGGCGGCGAGGCGGACGACCATCGGCAGTTGCGCGGATTGCAGGAGGCCGGCGAAGGGCGGCTTGGGCGCGGCGGGGGCGGTCGTGGCCGTCGGCGCGGGCGCGGATGCGGCCGGTTTCGGGGTCGGGTTGCGGAGGTCGACGACGAGTTCGTTGATGGTGAGGGAGTCGGCGTTGACGCGGTTGCCGGTGAGGTAATCCATCGCGGAGTACTTGGCGGAAACGCCTTTGGCGGTGACGACGATGCCGTCCTGGGCATAGCGCAGATCGACAACTTCGGCGTCGGAGAAACCGGCGGCGACGCGGTCGACCTCCACGGTCATGCCCGGCTGGCCGGCGACGGCCTTCCGGACCGCCCACGTCTGGAGGGCGGGCGTGAGCGCGAGACCCAGAATGATCGCCCCGAGGACGACCACACCGGCAACAACGAGACCCGTGATTTTGAGCGCTTTCATGTCGAACCTTACACCGGACCAGCAACAAACGCCTGCCGACAAGCGAATTTTTCCGCGGTCGGAGAAGGTGCGCGCAAGGACGCCCGGTCGAAGGAAAGGTTCCTTGCCTCGCGAGGGGCGGTGTCAGGAGTTTCCGTGGGTCACGGAGACCACGGAGGGAATACCGGAGGTCACGGAGCGGAAGGCCGTGCCGGTCGGCCACGTTGGCCGGCCGTGCCCGGTGTTTCGCCCGCGGGTGCGCGCGGTTGCGCGCAGGGGGCCTGGCCGGAGATTTATTTCTTCAAGGCGGCGCGGAGCACCGGCTCGAAGCGGTCGGCTTGGCGGACGAAACCGAGATCGCTGGGGTGCGAGCCGTCGGTTGCGCCCTCGGCATCGTCGCCGAGAAGGTCGTCGCCGCCGAGGTAGAACAGGCCTTTCACGCCTTCTTTCTGCAGCGCGGCGTAGGCTTCCTTGAGGGCGGCGTGGTTGTCCGTGTGATGCTTGTTCCGCGCGGGCAAGATCCAGGCGTTGGTGTTGCGGCGGTCCTCGACGAGGACGATGGGCGTCTCGGGCCGCGCGGCGCGCAGCTGTTTCACGAGCGGGATGCATTTGGCGCGGACATCGGCGGCGCCCATGTTGGGCAGGCAGTCGATGACGTAGACGGCGGCGTCGATCTTGACCAGGAGATCGCCGACGGCGGCGTCCATGCGGCCATTGCCGGAGAAGCCGAGATTGACGACGGGCAAATCGAGCCGGCGGCCAAGGATGGCGGTGTGGACCATGCCGGGGCGCGAGGCGCTGGCGCCGTGGGTGATGGAAGTGCCGTAAAAGACGACGGGCTTGGCGGTGCGCGGGGCGACAGGTTCGAATTTCGCGTTCGGGGCGACGCCGAGCTTCAGGTGTTCGACGCCGTTGTAGAGCGGCAGGTAGACGGCGTAGTCGCGGAAACCGGGCGCGAGGCCGCCGGAGATTTCCTGCCGGACGAGCTGCTTGGTCGGGCGCGTGGCGCCGGCCCAACGCCACTTGCCCTGGGCGTCGCGGGCGTAGAGATCGAGGCCGCTGGCACCGATGGCGGTCATGTTGACGCCGGCGAGCTGTTCCTTGTGGAGACCGTAGTCGGCCCAGATGGTCGGGGAGTCGGTCCGGAAATGCACCAACATGCCGGCGCTGTCGCGGCTGAGGCGCCAGACGGCGGCGGTGACCTTGCCCTCGGCTTCGGCGGGGAAGCGGTCGAACCAGCGCTTGCGTTCCAGATCGCCGAAGGCGCGGCCTTCCACGCCCCACGTCGTGACATCGTGCCAGACCAGTTTCGGTTCGCCGCCTTTTTTCTGGTCGGTGACGGGCTCGGCGACGAGCGGCGGCGGCGTGGCCGGCTGGGCGCGGAGGCCGGCGGCACCGGCGAACAGGAAGGCGAAGGCGGCGAGGCGGAGGAGACGCGGGGGCATGGAAATCCGGATACGGGAGGGCGGGGTGGGAAGGCGGACGCGGAGGCGGAGCGGTTACTCCGTCTTCTTCGCGGGCGCGGCTTTGGCGGGGGCGGGCGGGGCGGGTTGGTAGTACGGCGTCATCGCCTCGACGATCTTGGCGATGGCTTCCCTGGGATCGATGACGCCGTTGTGGCGCCAGATGATCTCGCCGCCGGGCGCGACCAAGACCGTGTGCGGGATCGGACCGGGCCATTTCGGGTCGAGGACCTTCATGAGTTCTTCCTGGCTGGCGGCGGCGTAAAGGTAGTGGTTGGTCTTGCGGCCCTCTTTTTCGACGGAGTTCTGTTTCCGCTTGGTGAGCCCGGCGCCTTGCTTCTGGAGAAACGCCTGCGCCTTCGAAATCTGTTTCGGGTCGTCGAAACTGAGCGTGATCAACTCGAACTCGCGCATGTCGAATTTGCGGGAAATGGCGACGAGGTCGGGGAACTCCTCGACGCACGGGCCGCACCACGTGGCCCAGATATTGAAGAGACGGTATTTGCCGGTGGGGTTGGCGCGGAGGGCGGCGACACCGGCGGTGTCGATCGGCTCGATGGTGACAGGAATCGTGGTCCAAGAGGCTTCGAGGGCCTGGTGCTTCTCGCGTTTCTCGCGCCACTTGGTGGAGCAGCCGAAGGGTTTGGTCTGGGCGACGGCGACGGGGCGGCCGGCGAAGAGGGCCTCGAGGGCATCGCGCACGTAAGGCTTCTTCACCGTTTCCTCCTGCGGGTAGCGGGAATCGTCGAAGGCGCCGGCGTACCGGAGCTTCCGTTCCTTGTCGAAAATGAACACATGCGGCGTCGCGAGGCAGCCGTAGGCGCGGGCGATCTGCTGCGTGTCGCCGTCGTACAGATACGGGAAATCCCAGCCGTTCTTTTTGGCGTAGGGTTTCATTTCCTCGAAGGAATCGCCGTACTCGCCGTAGCCGAGTTCGTCGGCGCTGAGGCCGTCGGGGTGGTTGGGATTGATCGCGACGAGGGCGAAGCTTTTGCCGCGGTAGTCGTTCCGCAGCTTCATGAGGCGGCCCTCGATGCCGTGGGACGTCGGGCAATGGTTCGACGTGAAGAGAATCATCAGGACGTCGGGACCGGCGAAGTCCTGCAGCCGGTAGGTGCGGCCGTCGATGCCGGGGAGGGCGAAGTCGGGCGCGGCGTCGCCGAGGGCGAGGGTTTTGAAGCCGGCGGGATTGCCGTTCTTGTCGAGCAAGGGCGGTTTTGAGGCATCGGCGGCGCGCAGCGGCGCGGCGACGAGGCAGAGGAACGCGGAAAGACGCAGGAGCAGACGGACGGAACGCGGCATGGTGGGGAGGGGAACGACGGGGGAACGACGCCGGCCAACGGGCTAGACGGCCGGTCCGGGCAACGCAAGCGGAGGGATGGGACGGGTCAAACTTGGGCGGCGGCGGACCGGCGGACAAGTGCGGCGACGCTTTTGGGCCCACGGTCGGCAGCATGGCCGCAAAGAGACGCAGGGCGCGCAGAAGATCGGAGGCTCGGGTCGATCGATGCAGGGCGCGGATGCAGGCCCGCAGTTTCCGCCTTTGCGACTTTTGCGCATCTTTGCGGCCGCGTCTTCCGTCCGCGGACGCAAATAAGAGTTGCCGCGATTTTCGGGCCGCGCGGATAGTGGCGATTCCCCTCTATGAAAAACGTCCGCCTCGGCATCGTCGGTCTCGGCAACATCGGCAAGTTCCACACCAGCTACCTGCTGGAGAACAAGATCTCCCGCTGCACCCTGGCGGCGGTGAGCGACGCGTATGCGCCCGGCCTCGAGCCGTTCAAAAACAAGCCGGGCCTGAAGACCTTCGCGAACTGCGAGGAAATGATCCGTTCCGGCGAGATCGACGCGCTCGTGATCGCGACGCCGCACTTTCTCCACACCTCGATCGGCATCGACGCCCTGCAAAAGGGTCTGCACGTCATGGTCGAGAAGCCGATCTCGGCGCACAAGGCCGACGCCGAGCGCCTGATCGCGGTCGCGCAGCAGCACCCGAAGCAGGTGTTCGCGGGCATGTTCCAGATGCGCGTCGAGCCGCGCTACCAGAAGATCCGCCAGCTCATCGCGAGCGGCCAGCTCGGCCAAGTGGTGCGCGTGAACTGGATCATCACCGACTGGTTCCGCACCGAGGCCTACTACGCGAGCGGCGGCTGGCGCGCGACTTGGAAGGGTGAGGGCGGCGGCGTGCTGCTCAACCAATGCCTGCACCAGCTCGACATGCTGCAGTGGCTCTGCGGCATGCCGGCGCGCGTGCGCGGTTTCTGCCAGCTCGGCCGTTTCCACAACATCGAGGTCGAGGACAACGTGACCACGTATCTGGAATGGAAGGACGGCGCGACCGGCGTGTTCCTTTCCTCCACCGGCGAGGCCCCCGGCACCAACCGTTTCGAGATCTGCGGCACGCGCGGCAAGGTCGTCCTCGAGAACAACAAGCTCAGCTTCACGCGCAACGACGCCGATATGGTCGAGTTCAGCAAGTCCTCGAAGAGCGGCTTCGCGAAGCCGGACGTGTGGAACGTCGAGATCCCCTTCGATACGGCGAACAATCCGCACGGCATCCTCATGCAGAACTTCGTCGACGCCATCCTCGACGGCACGCCGCTGATCGCGCCGGGCGCCGAGGGCATGGGCTCCGTCGAACTGGCCAACGTGCTGCTGTATTCCTCGCTGATCAACCAGACCGTCGAGCTGCCGATGGACAGCAAGGCCTGGGAAACGAAGCTCAACGAACTCATCGCGAATTCGAAGCACGAGAAGAAGGTCGTCGCGAACACGAGCGAGGACTTCACGAAATCGTTCCGCCGCTGAGGCGCGGTGCCGGGCGGGCGGCTGAAGTTGAGAGTTGAGTGCTGAGAGTTGAGAGACCGGGCCGCGGGGGGCGCGGCCGGTCCGCACTGACATTCTCCGGAGGCCGGTACAGGCGGGAGCGGCCTTGCGCGGGACGGTGGCGGGGTCTAGCGCAGGCGCATGGATCCTTTGCTTGCCGATGCCGCCTCCCGGGCCGTCCGTTATCTCGAGACTTTGCCCGCGCGGCCCGTGGCGCCGGCGCCGGTGGCCGTGGCGGCGCTCGCGGGGTTCGATGAACCGTTGCCGGCCGGACCCGGGGCCGCGGCCGACACGCTGCGGCGGCTCGACGAACTCGGCTCGCCGGCGACGGCGGCGATGGCGGGTCCGCGCTTCTTCGGCTTCGTGATCGGCGGCGCGCTGCCGGTGAGCCTCGCCGCGAATTGGCTCGCGGGGGCGTGGGACCAGAATGCGGCGCTCTACAAGCCGACGCCCTCGGCCGCGAAGATCGAGGCGGTGGCGCTGCGCTGGCTCGCGGATCTACTCGGGCTGCCGGCGGACTGCGCGGGGTCGTTTGTCACGGGCGCCACGGTGGCGAATTTCTGCGCGCTGGCGGCGGCGCGGCACGCGTTGCTCAAACGCGCGGGCTGGGCGGTGGAGGCCGACGGACTCTTCGGCGCGCCGCCGCTGACGGTGATCGTCGGCGCGGAAATCCATCCGTCCGTCACGAAGTCGCTGGGTCTGCTCGGCCTCGGCCGCAACCGCGTGGTCAAGGTGCCGGTCGACGGCCAGGGCCGGATGATCGCGACGGCATTGCCGGAGATCAAAGGCCCGACGGTGGTCTGCACGCAGGTCGGCAACGTGAACACCGGGGCCTGCGATCCCGTGGCGGAGATTTGCCGGCGCGCGCAACCGGCGGGCGCGTGGGTGCATGTCGACGGCGCGTTCGGCCTGTGGGCGGCGGCGGCGCCGTCACGGCAACCGCTTGTGGCGGGAATGGCGGCCGCGGATTCGTGGGCGACCGATGCGCACAAGTGGCTGAATGTGCCGTACGACGCGGGGCTGGCGTTCGTGCGCGATGGCGAGGCGTTGCGCGCGGCGATGGCGATCACCGCGGAGTACTTACCGACGCAGAGCGAATTCCGGAACCCGGCCGACACGACGCCTGAACTGTCGCGCCGCGCGCGCGGCATCGAGATCTGGGCGGTGCTGCGCACGCTGGGGCGCGCCGGGGTCGCGGACTTGATCGAACGCAATTGCGCGCAGGCAAGGCGGTTCGCGGCGCGATTGCAGGCGGGCGGGGCGGAGATTCTCAACGACGTTGTCCTCAACCAGGTGCTCGTGGCGTTCGGCGACGCGGACACGACGCGCCGGACCATCGAAGCGATCCAGGCCGAGGGTACGTGCTGGGCCGGCATCACGGTCTGGCAGGGCCGCACGGCGATGCGGATCAGCGTGTCGAATTGGTCGACCACCGACGCCGACGTCGACCGGAGCACCGAGGCGATGCTGCGCTGCTGGCGGGCGACCGCGGTGCGGCCGCCGGTTGAAGGCTGAAAGTTGAAGGTTGAAAGCCGGAGTATAAATGCGGCCACGGAAAATGCTCCGGGCGGCGGGCGCACGTTCCCTTTCCGGCAATTCCCAATCCCAAACTCCGAACCCCGAACTCCGAACTCCAAACTCCGAACCCTGAATTCGCCGCGCGGCAAATTCAGAGGATGAGGTCCGGCGGCACGTTGCTGAGGGCTTCCTCGACGGTGGTGAGGCCCATCTTGACCTTGAGCATGGAGTCCTGGTGGAGGGTCTTCATGCCGTTCTTCATCGCGATGCGCTTCAGTTCGGCGACTTCGACTTCCTTGTTGATGCCTTCGGTCAGTTCCTCGCTGTTGGTCATCAGTTCGTGGATACCGACGCGGCCCTTGTAGCCGGTGCCGCTGCAGGTCGGGCAACCCTGGGGATTCGCCTTGTAGATCTGGCCGCTCCAGCCGAGCGCCTTGAGCATGATCTCCTTCTGGCGGCCTTCGGGTTCGTACGGGATCTTGCAGTTCTTGCACACGCGGCGGAGCAGGCGCTGGGCGCAGACGCACACGAGGGAGGCGGAAATGTTGAAGGGCTCGACGCCCATTTCGCCGATACGCGCGACGGTGGACGGCGCGTCGTTGGTGTGGAGCGTGGAGACGAGCAAGTGGCCGGTGAGCGCGGCCTCGACGGCGATGCCGGCGGTTTCTTCGTCGCGGATTTCGCCGACGAGAATGATGTCGGGGTCCATGCGCAGGTAGCAGCGCAGGGCGCGGGCGAAGGTGAGCCCGATCTGCCGGTTCATCTGCATCTGGTTGATGCCGGCGAGCGTGTACTCGATCGGATCCTCGGCGGTCTGGATGTTGACGTCGGGGGTGTTCACCTCGCCGAGCGCGGAGTACAGCGTCATCGACTTGCCGGAGCCGGTCGGGCCGCAGTGCAGAATCATGCCGTAGGGCTGGCGGATGCAATCGCGGTACTTGGCGAGATTCTCGTCGGAGAAGCCGAGGGCGGGCAGCGGCAGCGTCGACTTCTGTTTGTCGAGAATACGCATGACGACCTTCTCGCCGTCCTTCATCGGGCCGGTGGCGACGCGCAGATCGATGTCGATGTTCTTCTTCGTGTATTTCTTGAAAACGATGCGTCCGTCCTGCGGCAACCGGCGCTCCGAGATGTCCAGGTTGCACATGATCTTGAGACGGGTGACCATCGAGTTGGTCACCTGCTTCGGCAGCCGGAGTTTTTCCTGGCAGAGACCGTCGATCCGGTAGCGGATCAACAGGTCCTTTTCCATCGGCTCGATGTGGATGTCGGAGGCGCCGGAAACGTAGGCATCCTCGATGATGCGGTTGGTGAGCTGGATGATCGGCGCGGAGTCCTCGCTCTCGAGATCCTCGGCGGTGACCTCGCCGACGCCCTCGCCGCTGTAGGCCGTGCTGATGACTTCGGCGACGGAGCTGATGTCGACGTCCTCGGAGGTGGCGGGGCCGGCTTTCGTTTCCTTGAAAAACTTCTTCAGCAGCGACTCGAACAGCGTGGCGGAGACGACGCTGACTTCCTCGATCGACATCTCGGTCGCCTGGGAAAACGACTCGCGTTTGCCGTAGTCGAGCGGGTTGCACATCAGCACCGCCACGGAGTTCGGGCTCATGCGCTTGTGCGGGAAGATGCCCTCGCGGCGGATTATGGCGTCGCCGGTGACCTCGATCAGTTTGTCGTCGACCTCGATTTCCTCGATCTTGGTGACGAGGGGCAGGTCGGTGAGCTTGGAAACGAAGCGCGCGGTGTCCTCGGCGTTGGGAACGAACTTCGGATCCACCATGCGGTGGATGAGGGTGGAGGAGTACTCGGCCACCTCCTGCAGGAGGGCGAGGTCCTTCTCGGTGAATTCGCCCTCGGTGCCGGCGGAGAGCTCCTTGTTGAGGACCTGGATCGCGCCGAGGGTGATCGTGGTCTTGAGCGGGACTGTGAGCATCGAGCGCACCTCGAAGCCCGTGGTCTGCGCCATCGACTGCATGAACGGCGCCTGGCTGTCGCTGTTGCGGAAGAAGACGGGTTCGGCGGTCTCGATGACCTTGCCGACGATGCCCTTGCCGATGGGCAGGCGGAGCTGGAGCAGTTTCGCCGCGGTGTCCTGGAATTTCTTTTCCTTCGCCGCGTCGCCCTCGAAGAGCGTCGGCGAGTAGTACACCTGCTTGAAGGCGATCTCGTTGCCCTCGACGAGGTAGAACGTCATCGACTGCGCCTGCAGGGCGTCGACGACCTTGGCGGCGGTGAGTTCGATGACCGAAGCGACGTCCTCGCGGCTGGGCGCCGGCTTCGAGATGACCTTGATGAGCAGCGAGCGGCGCAGGGTGCCGGCGATATGGGAGGAGGCCATGGACGAAGCGCGAGGATTGGGGTGAGACGGAGATTGTCAAAGCGCGCCCCGGGCACCCGCAATGCGAAATCCCATCCCGGGGCCGGGCAATGTTGCGTATCGGCAATTTCCTTTCGACGCTGTGGCGGCGTTGGCGCGACGTGCGTCCGGACGCCGCACGCACGGGCGCGGACGGCGAGCGGCTGGCGGCGGCGTGGCTGCGGCAGGAGCGCGGTTTCCGGATCGTGGCCCGCAATTGGCGCAGCCCGCGCGACCGCCGCGACGAAGTCGATCTCGTGGCCCGCGACGGCGCTGTACTCGTCTTCGTCGAGGTGAAGACGCGGGCCGCGGCCGCACTCGTGCCCGGCTACCACGCCGTCGACGCGCGGAAGAAACGCGTGCTCGCCCGGTGCGTCCGGGCCTACCTCGCGGGCCTCCGCGAGAAGCCGGTAACGGTCCGCCTCGACGTCGTCGAGGTCGCGCTGCCGCCGAGCGGCTCTACCGCCGGGCCGACGATCCTGCACTTCGAGAACATTCCGCTGCTCCCGAAACACTTTCGGCCGTAATCCGGGAAACGGCTCGGACGCGTTCCAGCCTCCGGTTCATCCCGGTTCGTCTGTCCTGTTTGTCCTGTCCTCGGTTCGGAGGTTTGCGGAAAGGGGACAGGATTTACAGGACGGCAGAGACAGGAGGGACAGGATGGAGTGGGGCGGCTGCTCGAATCATGAAGGCGTTTCGCGCGAGGAATGAATTGATTTCAGGGCAGCGGCTTGGCCCTCGGCGGCTGCGGCGTTTGACCCGCAAGCGGGACCGTCATAGCCTCCATTTCCCTTGCCGACGCCGACGACCGACCGAAACACTGCAGCTTCCATGTCCGACACCCAGCGTCATCCTTTCCTGCACGGACTCAGCAAACACCGCGGCGCGCCGCCGACCGTCGTCATCATCTTCGGCGCCTCGGGCGACCTGACCGCCCGCAAGCTCATCCCGGCGGTCTACAATCTGAGCCACGACAACCTGCTGCCGGCGGACTTCTACCTCGTGGGCTACGGGCGCAAGCCGATCCCGGACGACGAGTTCCGCGGGCTGGCGGCGGATGCGATCAAGGAGTTTTCCCGGCGCGAGCTGAAGCCGGAGATCTGGGACCGGGTGGCCGCGCACACGACGTACGTGGCCGGAGGATACGACGACCGCGCGGCCTTCGACCGGCTCGCGGCGCACATCGATGCCCTCGAGAAGAAGCTCGGCCGCGACGTGCAGCGGCTGTTCTACATCTCGACGCCGCCGTCCGTCTTCGCGCCGATTCTGCTCAATCTCGGCGCCAGCGGCCTGGCCGCGAAGCACCTCGGCCTGCCGCACCACTCGAAGGTCATCATCGAGAAACCGTTCGGCAAGGACCTCGTTTCGGCCCGCGAGCTCAACGTCACGATCCGCTCCGTCTTCGAGGAGCACCAGGTGTATCGGATCGACCATTACCTCGGAAAGGAGACGGTGCAGGACCTGCTCGTGCAGCGTTTCGCCAACGCGATCTTCGAACCGCTCTGGAACCGCAACTTCATCGACAGCGTGCAGATCACGGTGGCGGAGGAAGTCGGCGTCGGCACGCGCGGCGGCTATTACGAGCAGAGCGGCTGCCTGCGCGACATGATCCAGAACCACACCATGCAGCTGCTTGCCCTCACGGCGATGGAGCCGCCGGGGTCGCTGCACGCGGAGGCGATCCGCGACGAAAAGGTGAAGGTCCTCAACGCCATCCAGCCGCTGACGATCGGGCCGGCCGGCGACGTCGCGCGCGCGCAGTACGCCGCCGGCATGATCGGCGGCAAGGCCGTCCCGGGCTACCTCGAGGAGGAAGGCATCGCGGCGCAGTCGAACACCGAGACGTACGCGGCGCTCCGCCTATCGATCAACAACTGGCGCTGGCAGGGCGTGCCGTTCTACCTGCGTTCCGGCAAACGCATGGCGCGGCGCGTGTCCGAGATCGCGATCAACTTCCGCCGCCCGCCGGGCACGTTGTTCGCCGGCGAGACGGCCCGCTTCGACCTCGCGGCCAACACGCTGTCGTTCCAGATCCAGCCCGACGAAGGCCTCAGCCTGATCCTCAACACGAAGGTCCCCGGCCTCGAGACGCGCACCCAGCCCGTGAAGATGAGTTTCCGGTACGCGACGACCTTCGGTTCCAACACCGCCGAGGCCTACGAGCGCCTCGTGCTGGATGCCATGATCGGCGACGGCACGCTCTTCATCCGCGGCGACGAAGCCGAGGCGTCGTGGAAACTGTGCACGCCCGTGCTCGACTACTGGCGCAGCGTGGGCCGCACCGGCATGGACACCTACGCCGCCGGCGGCTGGGGCCCCCCGAGCGCCGATGCGCTGCTCGCGAAACAGAACCACTGCTGGAGGCAGCCGTGAGGGGCGTGAAAACCGGAGTGCGGAGACCGGAAACCGGAGAACGGGCAGCCGGCTTGGCCCGGGCCCATGAAGTCCCGGCGCGCTTTGCCGGCGCGAATGCCGATTTTCTCACCCGCAAACTCCAGATGGAATTCCGGTTCCCGGTTTCCGCATTCCGGTCTTATCCTGCCCATGCCTGAGATTTTCGACGCGCTGCCCGGAATCGAGGTGCCGGTGGGCTCCATCGCGAAGAGTCTGGCCCAGATGTGGTCGGACAACGCCGCCGACGGCAGGCCGGCGCCCAAGGCCGACGACGCCAAGGCCACGCAGGTCAACTTCGTCCTCCACCTTGGGCTGAACGCCACGCGCGAGGACGCGGCGCGGCAGTTCGCGACCGTGGTCGAATTTTCGAAACGCTACCCGAGCCGCATCGTGGTGCTGTGTCCGCTGCAGACGGACGTGCCCGCGCCGACCGTGCGCGCGAAGGTCTACGGCGAATGCTACCTCGGAAAATCGAAATCCGACAAACGCTGCGTCGAGTTCGTGATGCTGAGTTACTCGCGGAGCGCGCGGCCGTTCCTCGAGAACCAAGTCTCGATCTCCCTCTCGACGGATCTGCCGCTCTACTACTGGGCGCACCGTTTTTCCGCGAGCGGCAAGCTGGCCGACTATCGCTACCTGCTCAGCCGCGCGAAACGCGTGCTGATCGACAGCGCGCATGCGCCGGCCGACGCGCTGACGTATCCGTGGCCCAACCCGGCCGCGACGCGCGATCTCGTTTACTGCCGGCTGCTGCCGGTGCGGCAAAGCCTCGGGCAATTCCTCGCGGCCTATGTGCCCGCGGCCATCGTCGCCGATCTTTCCCATGTCGCCGTGCGCCATGACGCCGGCCTCGCCGCCGAGGGCCGCGTGCTGCTGGCGTGGCTGAAACGCCGGCTCGCGGCCTGCGGCGCCGCGGAGGCCGTCGAGTTTGCGACCGCGTTGCTCCCGGCGGGGCAGGGCAGCCTCGCGGTCGAGTTTCGCTACGGCGTCGCCGGACGTTCGTTCCGCTGGCAGGGCGACTTGGCCACGGGGCAGGCGTTGTTCGAGGCGGATCTCGGTTCCGGCCGCACGACGTTGGCCGCCGCGGTGAGCTTGCTCGCGCCGGAAAACGCGCTGAGCGAGGCGATGTTCTTCTGAACCGGTTCGTTTGCCTTTTTCGCCGTGCCACGGCGGGCGCGTTGCCGCTAGACCTCGCGCATGAGCTCCGGAACGAAGGTCGCGATTTCCGTCCGTGGGTTGGCGCGCTGGTGGATCGTGCTGGCGCTTGGTTGGGTGGAATTGGGGGCGGCGGAAACGACCGCAACCGGACCGCGCGCGGCGGACCTCGGTTGGCTGGCCGGGACGTGGGTCCTCGAGCGCGGCGGCCGCACGGTCACCGAACGTTGGGGCACCCCGGCCGGCGGCATGCTGCTCGGGACCAGCCACACGGTCGCCGGCGACCGTACGGTCGAGTATGAGTTTTCCGTGATCCGGCCGGGCGCGGACGGCCGCCTCGAATATGCGGCCTCGCCCTCGGGCCAGCCGCGCGGCGTGTTTCCGCTGAAGGAATCGGGTCCGCGGTTTCTGCTGTTCGAGAACCTGCAGCACGATTTCCCGCAACGGATCCGCTACGAACTGCGAGCCGACGGCACGCTGCTGGCCGCGATCGAAGGCACGCGGGGCGGGAAGGAACGGCGGATCGAATTCCCCTACCGGCGCGCGCCGCAACCGGCGGCGCTCTGAACGGATCCGGGGAAATTCCCGACGCGGGGAAATTTCGCCGTGGCCACGGGGGGTGGCGCGCGCCTACGTTTTCGCTTGGCGCCGCGCCGATCGTTTGGGTCGGACCGGCGATTCCGCCCCGACCCCCATGATGTCCCTGCGTTTCCTTCGCTTCGCGTTGTTTCTCGGCCTGCCCGTGTGGTGCGCGGCAGCCGCGCCCGGTCCCGTGCCGGTCGGCGCGGCGAAGGTCGACATTACTCCCGAATTGCCGATTCAACTCGCCGGCTACCAGCAGCGCACGGCCGAGGCCGACCGCATCGCGATGCCGCTCACGGCGCGCGCGCTGGCGCTCGGTGCCGATGCCGACGGCGTCTCCGTCCTCGTCGCGGCCGAGGTCATCGCGGTCAGCGAGGCGCTCAGCGACGCCGTCGCCGCCGCGCTGCGCGCGAAACACGGCATCCCCCGCGAGCGCGTCGCGGTCGTCGCGACGCACCAGCACAACGGCCCGGCGATCGCGGGCACGATCCCGTTCATGTTTTCGCGCGACCTGCCGCCGGAGGCGCAGGCCCGGATAGACCGCTACGCCGCGATGCTGGAAAAGAAATTGATCGAGGTGGCGCTCGCCGCCGTGGCCGCGCGGCAACCGGCGCAGCTGGCCTGGGCTCAGGGCAAGGCGACCTTCGCGGTGAACCGCCGGAAATTGGTCGACGGCAAATGGACGGGCTACACGGACCAACCCGGGCTCGGCGGACCGGTGGACCACGCGTTGCCGGTGCTGCGGGCCGCGGATGCGCAGGGCGGCGTGCGCGCCGTGCTCATGAACTATGCGTGCCATTGCACGGTGCTGAAGGGCGGCGACAACTACGTGCACGCCGACTGGGCCGGCGAGGCGGCGAAGCAGGTCGAAGCCGCCAACCCCGGCGCGATCGCGCTCGTGTCGATCGGTTGCGGGGCCGATTCCGACCCGCAGCCTCGCGGCCTGCCGGAAACGGTGAAGCACGGCGCGACCGTGGCGGCGGAAGTCGCCCGCCTCCTGCGGGGACCGATGCGGCCGGTCGGGCGCGTGACGCACGCGCAATTCCGTCAGATCGACATTCCGGTCGCGCGCACCGTGACCCGCGAGGAACTGGAAGCGCGCCGCAAGGGGCGGCCCAATGTCGCCTACGCGGCGAACCAATTCCTGAAGCTGCTCGACGCCGGGAAGCCGTTGCCCGCGGGCATCCGTTACCCGGTCCAGACGTGGACGTTCGGGTCCGAGTTCGCGATGGTGTTTCTCGGCGGCGAAGTGGTCGCGGAGTACGGCCTGCGGCTGAAACGCGAGCTCGGCGCCGGCCGCGTGTGGACCACGGCCTACGCCAACCACGTGCCGTGCTACATCCCGTCGGCGCAGGTGCTGGCCGAGGGCGGCTACGAGGCGGAGAACGCGATGGACTATTACGGTTTGCCGACGCGGCTCGCGCCGGATGTCGAGGAACGGATCGTCTCAACGGTGCACGCTTTGCTGCCCGCGGACTTCAAGGCCGCCCGCTGAACGCCATGCGCCGCCGTTCCCTCGGGCTGTTCGTCGCCGCGATCTTGCCGTATCTGGCATTTGGTTACAAGGAAGTGCCGCCGCCGGAGAAGGTCGTGCTGCCGCCGGCGCTCGGTCCCGCGGAATCGCTGGCGGCCATCCGCGTGCCCGCCGGGTTCACGGTCGAACTGGTGGCCGCGGAGCCGCTGGTCATGGACCCGATCGAAATGGCCTGGGGCGCGGACGGCCGGCTTTGGGTCGTGGAAATGGCGGACTATCCCAAGGGGATCGACGGCCGCGGCCAGCCCGGGGGGCGGATCCGGTTTCTCGAATCGACGCGCGGCGACGGGCGCTACGACCGCAGCACGCTGTTTGCGGACGGGCTGAAATCGCCGACGGCGGTGTTTCCTTGGCGCGACGGCGTCATTGTCGTGTCGGTGCCGAACATCCTTTTCCTCCGCGACACGGACGGCGACGGCCGCGCCGACGCGACCGAGGTGCTTTACCGCGGCTTGGCCGAAGGCAACGAGCAGCACTTGGCCAACGGGCTGGTCTGGTCGCTCGACGGCTGGCTGCATCTCGCCGACGGCGACAGCGGCGGGAAAGTGCAGTCCGCGAAGACCGGAAAAACGGTCGATCTCGGCCGGCGCGATTTCCGCATCCAGCCGGAGAGCGGGGACATCGAGGTGCTGACGGGCATGTCGCAGTACGGCCGCACGCGCGACGACTGGGGCAATTGGTTCGGCGGCAACAATTCGAATCCGCTGTGGCACTACGCGATCGAGGAGCACTACCTGCGCCGCAATCCGCATCTGGTTCCGCCGAACGCCTTCGTGACGGTCGGCAAAGTCGCAGGCGCGGCGCGGATCTACCCGGCGAGCCGCACGCTGGCGCGGTTCAACGATCCGCACGGTTTCAACCACTTCACCTCGGCCTGCGGCATAGCGATCTACCGCGACGATTTCCTCGGGGCGGAGTTCGCGGGCAACGCCTTCATCTGCGAGCCCGTGCACAATCTGGTGCACCGCCAGGTGGTGCGCCCGGCGGGCACGACCTTCGCGAGCGAGCGCGCGCCGGGCGAGCAGGAGTCGGAATTTTTCGCCTCGTCCGACAATTGGTCGCGGTTCGTCGCGGCGCGGACGGGGCCGGACGGAGCGCTCTACATCGCCGACATGTACCGGCTCGTGATCGAGCACCCGACCTGGATCCCGGCGGCCTGGCAGAAGGAGCTCGGCGACCTGCGGGCGGGCGCGGACAAGGGCCGGATCTACCGCGTGCGTCCGGCGGGCGCGGCGTCGCGTCCGGTGCCGCGCCTCGACCGCGCCGACGCGGCCGGACTGATAGCGGCGCTGGAGAGTCCCTCGGGGACGGTGCGCGATCTCGCGCAGCAGCAACTGGCGTGGCGACGGCCCGAGGGCGCCGCGCCACTGTTGCGGAAACTGGCCGCAAACGCGACGCGGCCGGCCACGCGCGCGCAGGCGCTGTGGAGCCTGCGCACGATGGACGCGCTCGCGGTGGCAGACGTGCGGGCGGCCGTGCGCGATCCCGATGCGGCGGTGCGTCGGCAAGCGGTGCGGTTGGCGGAAGAGTTTGCGGCGGCGGAGCCGGGTCTGGTCGACGCCGTGATCACGTTGGCCGGCGACGCCGACGCGGCGGTGCGATTGCAGGTGGCGTTTTCTCTCGGGGCCTGGCGCGACGAGGCGCGGGTGGGGGCGACGCTCGCGAAATTGGTGCTGGAGAACAGCGATGCGTTCGTGCGGGCGGCGGCCTTCAGTTCTGCGTTGCCGCAGGCGGAGGCTATGTTGGCGGCCTTGCAGGCGACTCCGGGCGTGCCGGCGGCGCTGCTGGTCGAGGCGGCGGCGGTGACGGAGAACAGCCGCGCGCTCGCGGGTTTGCTGGAGAATGTGGCGTCGCGGCGGGCGGCCGCGGATCTGCCGGCGGCGCTGGCGTCGCTCGGGCAATTGCTCGATTGGCTGCAGCGGAACCAGAAATCGCTGGCGCAATTGCAGCGTTTGGCCGATGCGCCGATGCAGCGGGCCCTGCAGGCGACGGATCTGCTGTTTGCGGACGCGCGCCGCGCGGCGGCGGACACGGCGGCGCCGGCGCAGGTGCGCACGGCGGCGGTGCGCGTGCTGGGCCGGGACCGCCGCGGGCAGGCGGAGGATTTTGGGCTGTTGGCAACGCTGCTCGGTCCGACGGTTCCGGAGGAGCTGCGGCTCGCGACGGTGGCGGCGTTCGGGAAAATCAACCGCAGCGAAGTGCCGGAACTGCTCTTGAAGGGCTGGGCCGGATACGGCCGTGCCCTGCGCGCGGCGGTGGTCGAGACGGTGACGAGCCGGCCGGCGTGGACGCAGGCGTTCTTGGCGGCCGCGGAGGCGGATCCGGCGCTGGCGGCCCAGGTCGAAGCGGGCGCGCGGCAGCGGCTGATGTACCACATCGACGCGCGCATCGCGGACCGCGCGGTGAAGGTATTCGCGAGCGGACAGGACCGGAACCGGCAGGCGCTGATCGACCGGATGTTGGCGGCGGTGACGGGAAGGACAGGGGACCGTACGAAGGGCGCGGCGGTGTTTGCGCAGAGTTGCCAGAGTTGCCACAGCTTCGGGCGGGCCGGCGGCGGCGCGCTCGGGCCGGACCTTGCCGTGGTGAAGGACCGCTCTGCGCCGTACCTCGTGACGCATATCCTCGATCCAAACCGCGCGGTGGAGGACCGGTATTTGATGCGCGCGGCGACCTTGCAGGATGGACGTTCGCTGGCGGGCATGCTCGTGGGCGAGTCGACCAACAGCCTGGTGTTGCGCGGACTCGACGGCACCGAGCACACGATTTTGCGGCAGGATCTGAAACTGTTTGTCAGCTCGGAGCGCTCGTTGATGCCGGAAGGGCTCGAAGCGGCGCTGGATGAAACGGCGATGGCGGACTTGATCGCTTACCTCGGCGGGAATCCGTGAAAACAGTTAACCACTGATGTTCACTGATGGGCACTGATTCAGACGAGGGAGTCGGGGGCGGTTTCCCGATTCCGAATCAGTGGAGATCAGTGGAATTAAGTGGTTTCTTCCAGGGGTGTTTCGGTCGCTGAACGTCGGCTAAAGTCTCGGAAAGGTGAACCACTGATGGACACTGATGGGCGCTGATGCAGACGGACGAGAGGATTCCGATCCATTGGTTCCGGATCAGTGGCAATCAGTGTTTGTCAGTGGTTCCTCTTCTTCCGAGGAACAGCCTGGGCGTCACACCAATTTCAATACGGCGTAGGTCCGCTTGCCTTTGCGGAGCAGAATGTAGTCGCCGAAGATGATGTCGGCCTCGGTGACGGCGCGGGCGATGTCGGCCGCCTTGACGTTGTTCACGTAGATGCCGCCGCCTTCGATGTCTTTCCGGGCCTGGCCCTTCGAGGGGGCGAGACCGGCGGCGACGAGAGCGTCGATGAGCGACGTGCCGGTGCCGGCGAGTTTGGCGCGTTCGAATTCCTTGTTGGGGACGTCGGCGACGATGTCCTGGAAATCCTCGGCGCCGAGGCCGTCGAGGCTGCCGCCGAAGAGCACGTCGGTGGCCTTGAGCGCGCCGGCGAGGCGGGCTTCGCCGTGGACGAGCTTGGTCATTTCGCGGGCGAGGGCTTTCTGCGCGGCGCGGGCGCCGGGGTTGGCCTTCAGCTCGTTTTCCAAAGCGGCGATTTCTTCCTGCGAGAGGAAGGTGAGCGTCTTGAGCAGTTTGACGACGTCGGCGTCGTCCGCGTTGACGAAGAATTGGTAGAAGCGGTACGGCGACGTGCGCTTCGGATCGAGCCACACGGTGCCGGTGGCGGTTTTGCCGTACTTCGAACCGTCGGCCTTGGTCAGCAGCGGGAAGACGAGGCCCCAGACGGTGGCGCCGAGTTTCTTGCGCGTGAGTTCGGTGCCGACGGTGATGTTGCCCCACTGGTCGGTGGCGCCGATCTGGAGCTCGCAGTTGTAGGCTTTGCGCAGGTGGCAGAAATCGAAGCCCTGGAGCAGCATGTAGCTGAACTCCGTGTAGCTGATGCCGGCCTCGCGGTCCTCCATGCGGGAGCGCACGGAGTCCTTCGCGATCATGGAATTGACGGTGACGAATTTGCCGACGTCGCGGAGGAATTCGAGAAACGTGACCGGGCCGGTCCAGTCGTGGTTGTTGACGAGGCGGGCGGGGTTGGCCGGGGCGTCGAAGTCGAGGAACTTGGTCAGCTGGACCTTGATGTGGGCGATGTTGTGCTCGACCTGCTCGGGCGTCTGGAGATTGCGTTCGGCGGATTTGCCGGAGGGGTCGCCGACCATGCCGGTGGCGCCGCCGGCGAGGGCGATGGGGTGGTGGCCCTGCAATTGGAAGCGGCGGAGGGCGAGCAGCGGGACGAGGTTGCCGACGTGGAGCGAGTCGGCGGTCGGGTCGAAGCCGCAGTACAGCGTCACCGGGCCTTGGGCGATGCGCTGCGCGAGCGCGTCGGGGTCGGTGCAGTCGGCCAGGAGGCCGCGCCAGCGGAGTTCTTCGAGGATGTTCATGACGGGAACGCGGATTGAACGCGGCGGGGCCGGCGGCGCGCAAGAGCGTTTCTAATGGGCCGGAGCGGGAAAACAGAAACGGCGCTGCTACCCGGAAAAACGATTTGCGGCGGTCCGGTGCGCACCTCAACGTCGCTCTTCCGTGCCGCGGAACTCCCCGCCGGCCGGGCCAACCTCCTCCTCCTCCCATGCCTATCGCTGTCGGTACCAAAGCCCCGGATTTCACCCTCAAGACCAAGGCCGCGGACGGCCTCAAGGACGTCAAGCTGAGCGACCACGCCGGCAAGAACCAGGTCGTGCTGCTCTTCGTGCCCGCCGCGTTCACCGGCGTTTGCACGCAGGAACTCTGCGACCAGACCGGCGGCCTCGGCGAGTACGAGAAGCTCGGCGCCGTCGTTTACGGCATCAGCGTCGACAACGCTTTCTCCCAGGAAGCCTGGGCCAAGCAGGCCAAGATCGGCATCACGCTCCTCTCCGACCTCAACAAGACCGTCACCAAGGCCTACGACGTCGTGTTCCCGAACCTCGCCGGCATCGGCGACACGTCGGCCCGCGCGGCGTTCGTGATCGGCAAGGACGGCGTGGTGAAGTACGCCGAGCAGACGCCGACCCCGAAGGACCTGCCGAACTTCGCCGCCGTCAAGGCCGCGCTCGCCGGCTGAGTCTTCCCGAAATCCAGGGCCGCGCCGGTCGAACCGGCCGGCCCTTGTTGTTTCCCTGTTTTCCGACCACCGCCTTTTCTCCGATGTCCCTCCCGAATCCCTTCAACACGCTGCAGACGTTCTCCGCCAACGGCGCGGCGCATAAGTTCTATTCGCTGCCCGCGCTCGAGTCGGCCGGCTTCAAGGTCTCGCGCCTGCCGGTGTCGATCCGCCTCGTGCTGGAATCGCTGCTGCGCAACTGCGACGGCAAGCGCGTCGCCGAGGGCGCGATCCGCGATCTGGCGACCTGGGGCGCCACGTCGCCGCGCACGGAGGAGATCCCGTTCGTCGTCGCCCGCATCGTGCTGCAGGACTTCACCGGCGTGCCGCTGCTCGTCGACCTCGCCGCCATGCGCGCCGCCGTCGCCCGCCTCGGCAAGAACCCTAAGATCATCGAGCCGCTCGTGCCCGTCGACCTCGTCGTCGACCACAGCGTGCAGGTCGACTTCGCCGGTTCGAGCGACGCCATGCAGAAGAACCTCGACCTCGAGTTCTCCCGCAACCGCGAGCGCTACCAGTTCCTCAAGTGGGGCATGCAGGCCTTCGATACGTTCAAGGTCGTGCCCCCGGGCATCGGCATCGTGCACCAGGTCAATCTCGAGTACCTCGCCAAGGGCGTGCTGAGCGACAGCGCCGGTGTGTATTATCCGGATACGCTCGTCGGCACCGACTCGCACACGACGATGATCAACGGCATCGGCATCGTCGGCTGGGGCGTCGGCGGCATCGAGGCCGAGGCCGGCATGCTCGGCCAGCCGGTCTATTTCCTTACGCCCGACGTCGTCGGCGTCCACCTGACGGGTTCGCTCCGCGAAGGCGTTACCGCCACCGACCTCGCGCTCACGGTCACGCAGCTGATGCGCAAGACCAAGGTCGTCGGCAAATTCGTCGAGTTCTTCGGCCCCGGCGCCGCCGCGCTGCCGGTCGTCGACCGCGCGATGATCGCCAACATGGCGCCCGAGTACGGCGCGACGATGGGTTTCTTCCCGATCGACGCCGAGTGCTCCGCGTACCTCAAGGCCACGGGCCGCGACGAAAAACACGTCGCGCTCTACGAAGCCTATTACAAGGCGCAGAACCTCTGGGGCATCCCGCAGAAGGGCCAGATCGACTATTCGCAGGTCGTCGACCTCGATCTCTCCACCGTCGTCCCGAGCGTGGCCGGCCCGAAGCGTCCGCAGGACCGCATCGAGCTGAACAAGCTGAAGGACAACTTCGTCACCTCGTTCTCGAAGCCGGTCACCGAAAACGGATTCGGCAAAAAGGCCGAGGACTTCGCCGCGGTGAAGGCCGATGTCGCCGGCAACAAGCTCGGCCACGGCTCCGTCCTCATCGCCGCGATCACGAGCTGCACCAACACCTCCAACCCGAGCGTGATGCTCGCCGCCGGCTTGCTGGCCAAGAAGGCGGTCGAAAAGGGCCTCAAGCCCAACCCGCTCGTCAAGGCCTCGCTCGCCCCCGGCTCCCGCGTCGTCACCGACTATCTGAACAAGACCGGCCTCACACCGTACCTTGACCAGCTCGGTTTCCAGACCGTCGGCTACGGTTGCACGACCTGCATCGGCAACTCCGGCCCGCTCGCTGCGCCCGTCGAGGAAGCCGTGGTCAAGAACGACCTCGTCGCCGCGTCCGTGCTCTCCGGCAACCGCAACTTCGAGGCCCGCGTCCACCAGAATATCAAGGCCAACTTCCTGATGTCGCCGCCGCTCGTCGTAGCCTTCGCCCTCGCGGGCCGCGCCGACATCGACATGTCCGCCGACCCGATCGGCACCGGCAAGGACGGCCGCCCCGTCATGCTCAAGGACATCTGGCCCTCGCTGCAGGAAGTCCGCGACCAGATGGCCGCCGCCCTCAAGCCCGAGGTTTTCCGCCGTCTCTACACCGACTTCGCGGCCCAGAATCCGAAGTGGAACGAGATCCCGTCCTCGACGGGCAACGTTTACGCCTTCGATCCGAAGTCGACCTACATCCAGGAGCCGCCGTTCTTCACGAACTTCTCGCTCACGCCCGGCTCGATCAAGCCGATCACCGGCGCCCGCGCCCTCGGCATTTTCGGCGACTCCGTCACGACCGACCACATCTCGCCCGCCGGCGCGATCAAGAAGAGCGCTCCGGCCGGCAAGTTCCTGCTGGAGAACGGCGTCACCTTCGAGGACTTCAACTCCTACGGTTCCCGCCGCGGGAACGACCGCATCATGACCCGCGGCACCTTCGCCAACGTCCGCATCAAAAACCTGATGCTCGGCGGCAAGGAAGGCGGCAACACGCTCGGGCCTGACGGTGCCGAGACCTCGATCTACGACGCCTCCATCGCCTACCAGGCCAAGGGCGTGCCGCTGATCGTGCTCGCCGGCCAGGAATACGGCACGGGTTCGTCCCGCGACTGGGCCGCCAAGGGCACCAACCTCCTCGGCGTCAAAGTCGTCGTCGCCCAGAGCTTCGAGCGCATCCACCGTTCCAACCTCGTCGGCATGGGCGTGCTGCCCCTGCAGTTCAAGGAAGGCACGACGGCGCAGACGCTGAAGCTCGACGGTTCGGAGAGCTACGACGTCGTCGGCCTCGGCGCCGACCTCAAGCCGCAGCAGGACCTCACCCTCCGGATCACGCGCAAGAGCGGCGCGACCGAGGATGTCGCCGTCCGTTGCCGCATCGATACGCCCATCGAGATCGACTACTACCAGCACGGCGGAATTTTGCCGTACGTGCTGCGCCAGATCGTCGCCCGCAACTGAGCGGGCGCGGCCAGGACCGGACCGGCGCGGGATGAAACCGCGGCCGGTTCCGGCGCCGTGCCATTTGCCGAAAACTTCTTCCCTTGTCGTTGGGCCCGGGGCATCTGAGCTTCCGGGTCCGGCGGCGACGCTTCAGCCCCAGCCTGTTCGAGCCGAAGTAAATTACCTGCATGCCCGATTCGGTCAGCCAACCCGTTTTCCTGGTCGATCCGTCGTCCGATCCCGTGAGGGTGCGGATCGAAGGCCGCGCTTCGTTCCAGAACAGCGGCTGCTTGCGCGATTTCTTCACCGCGTTGACGGCCCAGGGGCGGACGCAGTTCGTCTTGGATTTCCGGAACTGCGGGGGGATGGACAGCACCTTCCTCGGCGTGCTGGCCGGCGCGGCCATCGAGCTGCGCAAAGTGAAGCAGCCGGCGAGCCTCAAGGTCACGAATCTCACGACCCGCAACCTCGAGCTGATGCGCAACCTCGGGTTGCACCGCCTGGTGACGATCGAGACAGCGCCCGCGGCCCCGGCGGCGGCGTCCGCGGCCCCGGCCGCCGCGCCGCTGAACTGCGCGCCGCAGACGGAGCTGGAGAGCGCCCGCATGGTGCTCGAGGCCCACGAGACGCTGGTGGCCGCCGACGAGGCGAACCGCGCCAAGTTCGAGGACGTGATCACGTTTCTGCGCAACCGGCTCGAGCAAGCCTGAGAGATAAAACCGGAATCCGGAAACCGGAGACCGGAATCGGAAAACGCAAATCGGCCGGCGAAGGCCATGCCGGATTCCAGTCCTGTTAATCCTCCGGCTCGGTTCCTGTATATCCTGTCCCCGGGTTCGGCCGGTTTGCTCGGCGGCAATTCGCATTCCGCAATCCGCGATCCGCAATTGGCCAGCGCGCACGCCGCACTTGCTTCGCAACCGCGGCTGCTCTCACTCTTCGGCTTCTATGTCCGCCACCGCGCCCGCTCCGCTTGACCGTCTCTCGCTGCCCGATGCCGGCGGCCACTTCGGCCGCTACGGCGGTGTCTTTGTGCCAGAGACGTTGATGACGGCGCTTTCCGACCTGGGCCAAGCCTATGCGGCGGCGCGCAAAGATCCGGCCTACGCCGCGGAGTTGCGCCACCACCTGAAGGAGTTTGCAGGCCGGCCGACGGAATTGTATTTCGCGGAGCGCCTCACGCAGCACTGCGGCGGCGCCAAGATTTACCTCAAGCGCGAGGACCTGCTCCACACCGGCGCGCACAAAATCAACAACGCCCTCGGCCAGGCTTTGCTCGCGCGCCGCATGGGCAAACAGCGCATCATCGCCGAGACCGGCGCCGGCCAGCACGGCGTCGCCACGGCGGCGGTGTGCGCGAAGTTCGGCCTCGATTGCACGGTGTACATGGGCGCGGTCGACATGGAGCGGCAGGCGCTGAACGTGTTCCGCATGCGCCTGATGGGCGCCAAGGTTGTCGGCGTCGAGGCCGGCCAAAAGACGCTCAAGGAAGCGATCAACGAGGCGATGCGCGACTGGGTGACCAACGTGCGCAACACGCACTACATTCTCGGCTCCGCGCTCGGTTCGCATCCGTATCCGATGATGGTGCGCGATTTCCACCGCGTCATCGGCCAGGAAACGCGCGAGCAGATCCTCGCCCGCGAAGGCCGTTTGCCCGACGAGATGATCGCCTGCGTCGGCGGCGGCTCCAACGCCATGGGCTTCTTCTTCGATTTCCTCGAGGAGCCGAAGGTCCGCCTGATCGGCGTCGAAGCCGGCGGCCGGGGCATCCGGCGCGGCGACCACGCGGCCCGTTTCGAAGGGGGCAAACTCGGGGTGCTCCAAGGCTGCAAGACCTACATTCTCCAGAACGACGACGGCCAGATCGAGCTCACGCACTCCGTCAGCGCCGGCCTCGACTACGCGGCCATCGGGCCCGAGCACGCGTTCTACCGCGACCGCGAGCGGATCAGTTTCGCCTACGCCTGCGACGACGAGGTGATGGAAGCGTTCAAGCTGTGCTCGAAGCTCGAGGGCATCATCCCGGCGCTGGAAAGCACGCATGCGCTGGTGCACGGCTTCAAGCGCGCGGCCCAGATGAAGCGGGACGAAATCCTCGTCATCAATCTGTCCGGCCGCGGCGACAAGGACGTGAACCAGGTGGCGAAAATCCTCGGCGTCACGCTCTGAGCGGGCGGGCGCGGCGGCCGCGCGACGCCCGGGTTGAAAGGTGAAAGTTGAGAGTTGAAAGCCGGACTTGGGTCGCGAAATCGACCCCGAGTGTCCGGTCTGCCAACTCCAAACCCCAAACCCAAAACGCCAAACCGCGCCGCAGCGCGCCGCGCTATCGCGGCGCGATGCGGCGTTGACCCGGGCGGGCCGGCGTTTTCAGCTCGGCGTTCTTTTCCGAACCCATGAGCCTCCAAATCAAACCCGCCAAGTCGGTCGCCTTCGACCAGATTTCCCTCGGTGAAGTGATGCTTCGCCTCGATCCCGGTGAGGGCCGGATTCGCACGGCCCGCGAATTCAAGGTCTGGGAAGGCGGCGGCGAGTACAATACCTCGCGCGGCCTGCGCAAATGCTTCGGTTACAAGACGGCCGTCGCCACGGCCTTCGTCGACAACGAGGTGGGCCACCTCGTCGAGGACTTCATCATGCAGGGCGGCGTCGCCACCGACTTCATCAAGTGGCGCGAGGACGACGGCATCGGCCGCAACGTCCGCAACGGCCTCAACTTCACCGAGCGCGGCTTCGGCGTGCGCGGCGCCGTCGGCAATCCCGACCGCGGCAACACGGCGGCCTCGCAGCTCAAGCCGGGCGACTTCGATTGGGACCACATCTTCGGCAAGCTCGGCGTGCGCTGGTTCCACACCGGCGGCATCTTCGCCGCGCTCTCGGCGTCGACGGCGGAGCTGACGGTCGAGGCGGTCAAGGCCGCGAACAAGCACGGCACGATCGTTTCCTACGACCTCAACTACCGTCCCTCGCTCTGGAAGACCATCGGCGGCCTCAAGAAGGCCCAGGAGGTCAACCGCGAGATCGCGAAGTACGTCGACGTCATGATCGGCAACGAGGAAGACTTCACGGCTTCGCTCGGCTTCGAGGTCAAGGGCGCCGACCACAACCTGAGCCACATCGAGACGGATGCGTTCAAGGCGATGATCGAGACGGCGGTGAAGGAGTTCAAAAACTTCAAGGTCGCGGCCACGACGCTGCGCCGCGTGATCACGGCGACGAAGAACGACTGGAGCGCCATCCTCTGGCACGACGGCAAGTTCTACGAGAGCCGCAAGTACCCGGAGCTCGAGATCCTCGACCGCGTCGGCGGCGGCGACAGCTTCGCGAGCGGCCTGCAGTTCGGTTTCCTCGAGTTCAACGACGCGCAGAAGGCGGTCGAGTACGGCGCGGCCCACGGCGCGCTGGCTTCGACCACGCCCGGCGACACCTCGATGGCGACCCGCAAGGAAGTCGAGAAGCAGATCGGCGGCGGCGGCGCCCGCGTGGTCCGCTGAGCCCCGGCGGGGAGTTGAAGGTTGAAAGCTGAGAGTTGAAGGAACGAGCCCGGTCCCCGAGGCGGCGATTTCCGTTCTTCCAAGGCGCCGTGCAAACGGCGCCTTTTTCGTGGGCGGAGTTCGGCGTGGAGGACAGGAGGGACAGGAGGAAGGTGGCGGATGAACAGGAAGGAAGTGGGGCGGTGAAGAAGGGAAGGTTTGGGTCCTGTTCGTCCTGTCTCCGCATCCTGTCCGTCCTGTCTCGGGCTTGGAAATCCGGTGCGCCAGACGGGCCGGGTTGGGTTTCGGAAATGCTTCGTTGGGGACAGGAGGAACAGGAGGCGGAGACAGGATCGACCGGACGTGAATGCCCCGCGGTCCGGTCTCATCCCGGCTCGACCGTCCTGTCTTTCCTGTCCTCGGATAGGGGGCGGTGCAGGTTGAGGAAACGGAATCGCGGTCGGCGGCGTCTTGGGGCGGAATGAAAACCAAGCTGCTCGGGTGGGTGTGCTGCTGGCTGGGGTGGACGGCGCTCGCAGATGCCGCGCCGGTCAAGCTGGAGTGGACGGTCGAGGGCGTGAAGCGCGAGGCCTTGGTCGCGTGGCCGGCCAAGGCGACGGGGGCCGCGCCGTTGGTCTTCGTGTTCCATGGGCATGGCGGTTCCATGCAGCAGGCGTCGCGCAGCCAGCCGGTGCACGAGCTCTGGCCGGAAGCGATCGTGGTTTATCCGCAGGGACTGCCGACGCCCGGCCCGTTGACGGATCCGGAGGGCAAGAAAGCCGGTTGGCAATTGGCCCGGGGCGGGCAGGGCGACCGCGATCTCGCGTTTTTCGATGCGATGTTGGCCAGGTTGAAACAGGAGCGGCCCGTCGACGCGCGCCGGATCTATGCGACCGGGCATTCGAACGGCGGCGGCTTCACCTACCTGCTCTGGTCGGCGCGGCGCGAGGTATTCGCGGCGTTTGCGCCGTCGGCCGCCGTGTCCGGCCGCGAGGCGACGAACCTGCGGCCGGCGCCGGTCTTCCACGTCGCGGGCGAAAAAGACGAGTTGGTCAAATTCGCCTGGCAGGAACGCATGCTCGAGGCCGTGCGGCGCACGAACCAATGCGAAGCCAAAGGGACCAAGGCGGCCGACGGCACCGTGACGTATGCGTCAAAGGTCGGTGCGCCCTTGGTGACCTACATCCATTCCGGCACGCACCGCTATCCGCCCGAAGCCACGAAGCTGATCGTCGCCTTCTTCAAAGCGCAGGTGCGGGGCTGAGAGCTGTAAGCTTTAAGCGGTTAGCGGAAAGCGGTAAGCAAAAAGCTGGAGCCTGAAGGCTGAGCTCAACTCTCAATTTCCGCCGCAGCTCACCCGCGGCGGTTTTGCGCGGTGGCCAATTGCTGCTTGAGCGAGCTCTCGTCGCGCTTGGAATTGCGGCGGAGTTTCTTGGCCCGCAGTTCGGATTCCTCGAGCTGTTCGGCAAGCCCGGTGTTGGCGAGGGTGAGCGTCGCGACGGCGGCCGTGGCGGTGGCGAGCTGAAGTTCCAACTCGGCGATGCGTTCTTGCGACATGCGGCACGCTCCGGGGCCGCGGGGGCAATAGCGACCACCATCGCGGAAATCGTCCGCGGCGGCGCCGGCGTGTCG
This sequence comes from Opitutaceae bacterium, assembly GCA_027482185.1. Taxonomy (GTDB): domain Bacteria; phylum Verrucomicrobiota; class Verrucomicrobiia; order Opitutales; family Opitutaceae; genus ER46. Next base: position 1,357,195 of record JAIXWF010000013.1, read on the forward strand.
CTGCGCCGGCGGGCGGGAAGGTGGCTTTCATGCGTCGCCTCGGCGCAGCGGCGTGAGGAGGACGGCGGCGACCGGTCGCTTTGGTCCTGCCCGGGTCCATCGATCCAGCGCGGAGGAACCGGTGCGACGGCCCCCGACGAGCCCGGGGAATGCTCCGATGCGCAGGACCGGAACGCGGAACCCGGCTTGATTGTTTTCGGGCGGCGGTTCCTTTTCCTCGCCCGAGCGTCCGTCAGAACCATAGTCTTTCCGACCCACATGAGTTACCTCCCCGTCCCCCGTTGCATTGCCCGCGGAATGCTGGTCTTGGCCGCCGGCGTCGTTGTTCCGCTCGTTGCGCAAGGCGCGGCCCCGACGCCGGCGGTCGGCGCCCCCGGCAAAGTTCTCCTGAGTCCGTTTGAGGTGCGCAGCCCGCAGGATTACGGTTACCGCGCGGGTTCGGCCGTCACCGGCACGGGAACGGCCGGCCTGATCAAGGACACGCCGTTGAACATCAGCATCGTGGCGCAGGAACTGATCGCGGACCAGGGCGGCAACCAGCTCATCGACGTGTTGCGCGGGGCCAGCTCCGTCGCGCTGCAGCCGAAAGACGAGACCATGATTCTGATCCGCGGCTACACGGGGCCGCAGTTCGTGAACGGCCTGCCGGCCGGCAACGGTCTGACGCTCTACGACGTGGATCGCGTCGAAGTGGTGAAGGGCCCGAACGCGGTGTTCGCGGGCATCTCGAATCCCGGCGGCACGGTGAACCTCATCAAGCTGAAGCCGAGTTTCACCCCGCAGAGCTCGGCCGAGGTCAGCTTCGGATCGTTTTCGCACCGGCGGGCGGTCTTCCGGACCACGGCCCCGCTGGTGAAGGACAAGCTGGCCTACAGTTTCGTGTTCGGCGCCACGGATGAACAGAGCGAGATCGACTTCATGTTCACCAAGGAAACGTTCTACAGCCCCGGGCTCACGTGGAAGCCGACGGATCGCCTGACGTTCACGGCGCGCTACAGCAATCTTGACCGCGAGGCCGGCCGGCGTCCCCACACGGTGGTCAGCCATCCGCTCTTCCAGCAGCGCGACCGCGAAGCGATCCAGCTCTACGACAAGCTGGGCCTCGCGCGTCCGGCGACCTATCCGCAGCTGGAGAACGGCGCGGTGCTCAATCCGGCGGGGCAACCGATCGCGACCGGCCGCGCGGCGCCGGAGACGGTCGATGCCTTCATCGCCCGCACGCTCGGCGCCAATGTCGCGCCGTATCCCGGGGTGTTTTCCCGCGATTTCTTTCCGAGCGATTCCTTCAACTACAACGGCCCCGACGGGCGCGACAGCTACAAGAACCAGACGACGACCCTCGAGGGCGAATGGATCGCGTCGCGGGAGCTGGCGGTGCGCGCGATTTTCCAGCAGGTGGACAGCAACCGCATGCGCCGCGAGTTCAACGGCCTGCGGCCGGTGGCCGGCCAACGGCTCCGCAGTTCCATCTCGGACTTCAAGCCGGGCGGGGTGACGTTTTCCGCGCGCCTCGAAGCCGCCTCCAAAATCGACCTGCGCGCCGCGGGCAAACACGACCTGCTGGCCGGTGTGCAGCACGACGGGGCCAAGGACGTGATCAGTGCCAACACCGTGGCGACGGCGCGCATCCTCACTTACAGTCCGTCGAGCGGTCCGATCCCGAGCCTGCTCCAACTCCTGCGCGATCAATACGGCGCGACCTACAACGAGCCCGGCGTCGTGCGCAAAGGTGGCGGCCACTCCAACTCCGCCTACGGCGTGCTCCAGTCTTCCTTTTTCAACGACCGCCTCCGCACGCTGGTCGGCGGCCGCCGCATCGTGAACCACCGTCCGACGGACGACAACCGCGACGGCAAAGACGAGGATTTCGAGACGTCGAAGGTGCTGCCGCAGTTCGGCGCGCTCGTGCGGGTCGGGCCGCAGGTCAGCCTTTACGGCAGCATCAGCCGGACCTTTGTGCCGCAGCGCCAGCAGTCGGCCGACCTCGCGGCGATCCGCGCCAGCCAGGGCGATCCGACGCTGCCGACGTACCGTCCGCCGACGGTGATCCCGCAGACCTTTTTGGCGGCGGATTTGCTGGGCCGCGGCTGGGAACTCGGCACGAAACTCGATTTCGGCGACGGCCGCCTGCTCGGCACGGTCTCGTATTTCGCCAACGAGGAATCGTCCCGGCTCGACGTCGATACGGTGAACCAGGTGCTATACCAGCTCCCCGGGGCCACGGTGCGCATCGCGGCGGGCCAGACGCAGACGCGCGGCGTGGAGAGCGAGTGGGTGTGGACGCCGCTGCCGAACTACCAGGTGCTCGTGAGCGGCAGCTATTTCTTCCGGAAGAACGAAATCACCAACCCGGCCGAGCGGCGCGAGATCGGCTCCCATCTGGAGTCGGTGCCGCGCTACACGGTTTCGCTTTGGAACAAATACACGTTCACGACCGGCGCGCTGAAGGGCGCGTATGTGGGCGGCGGATTCACCGCGATGGGCGAGAGCTACGTGCACCCGAGCTGGACCGTGCCGATCAAGAGCGACCCGGTGGTGCTGCCGGATTTGCTGGCGGGCTATGTGACGAAGATCGGCGGTCTGCCCTTCGATTTCCACGCGAGCGTGCGCAACCTCGGCGACAAGCATTACCTGAACAATACGTTTCAATACGGCGAACCGCGGACTTACCGCGTGGGCGTGCGGGTGAGGTTCTGAGCGGGTCTTGTGCGGTGCAGAGCGCTTGATTGAGAGTTGAGGGGGCGTGCGCTGCCGCACGTCGCGTTCTGCATGACCGCCGTCCGCAGCCTGCGGCGCTTTCTCCGAGCCTCGTGGAGCCTGCGAAAAACGCCCGGGCGTCCCCGGCAGCGCGCGGCAAGCGCGCGCTCGATCTCCGCTTTGGGGAGGGCCGCAAAGAATCTCAAAATGCGCAGAAGCGCCCGGTCGCCCGAGACTTCGCGGCCGCGGAGGCAATCACGGTCCCGGTGCCCATGGCGCGGACGTACCCCCCCCGCGAAGACTTCGATTTCTTGCGCCTTTTGCGCTGTCTTGCGGCGATTTCCCCCGCGGCGGTGCGGGGGAGGAATACGGCGGGAATTATTTCAGAGGCTCCTCGACTCTTCGCTCTCAACGGCCTGATCCCCGCGGGCGCGCACGAGGCGCGCCCCTACGCCGGACTCCTGCCGTCCCGCCGGCAATCGATCCTGTACAAGCCATTCCGGGCAGGCCGGTTCCGGCCTGGACCGGCCTCAATCTTCGCGGATGCAGTAGAGGAACTCGTGGCCGCGGAGGAAGAGTTCGCGGTCGAGGACGACGGGGGAGGCGTCGATGCGGTCGTTGAGTTTGTTGGTGGCGACGACTTCGAACTTCGCGGAATCCTTCAGCACCATCACGAGGCCCTCGCGGCCGGCGATATAAACATGGCCGTTGGCGACGACGGGCGAGGCGTAGATGCCGCGGAGGCCCTCGAGCGGCTGGTCCTGATAGTGGACTTCGCCGGTGAGCGCGTTGACGCAGGAGAGGTAGGCGTCGTTGCTCTTGCTGAAATAGAGGCGGTCGCCGGAAAGGAGGGGCGAGGGCACGTAGGGCGTGCTCTTGCGCGCGCTCCAGACGATGTCGGGCGTATCGGTGACGTCGCCCCGGGCGGTGAGCTTGATCGCCTGCACGGCGTTGCCCTGAAAGCCGCTGGTGAGGTAAACAAGTCCGTGCCCGGTGACCGGGCTGGGGATGACGTTGGGGGTGAGCCCGCCGGCTTCCCAGACGATATCGCCGGTGACGGGGTCGTAGCTGCGGGTACGCTTGGTGGCGGCGACGATGGCCTGAAGTTTGCCGCCGACCGAGACGACGAGCGGGGTGGACCAACTGGAGCGTTCCTCGCGGCTTTTGCGCCAGCGCTCGACGCCGGTCTTGCGGTCGAGGGCGACGATGAACGAGCCGGCCTCGTGATCCCAGGGGACGATGAGGTTCTCGCCGGCGAGGGCGGGAGAAGCGCCTTCGCCGAAGCCGCCGCGGGTGGTCATGTCGCCGAGGTCCTTTTCCCAGAGAAGTTTGCCATCGAGATCGTAGCAATAGAGGCCGCGGGAGCCGAAGGAGGCGTAGAGGCGCTCGCCGTCGGTGACGGGTGAGCCGGAGGCGAAGCTATTGGTCTGGTGCTTGCCCTCGTGGGGGACCTCTCGGCGGGCGGTTTTCTGCCAGAGAATCGCGCCGGTGGCGCGGTTGACGGCGACGACGACGAATTCGTGGAACTTGGTGGGCTTGGGGCCGCCGCCGAAGCCGCCGCGTTTCCGGCCCTCGGGGCCGCCGCCGGGGGGCGGGGTGGGAGCGACCGGAGCCGGGGCGGAGTCTTCGGTTGTCTCGACGGCGGAGAGCAGGAAAATACGATCCTGCCAGACGATGGGGGTGGAGAAGCCGAAGCCGGGAATTTTGGCCTTCCACTTGATGTTTTTTTCCTCGCTCCACGTGAGGGGTGGCTGGGCGGCGGGGGCGACGCCGTCGGCCGAGGGGCCGCGCCACATCGGCCAGGAGGACAAACCGGCGGCGAACGCCACGGAGGAGAAGACGAGAGAGCCGGCGGCTCCGAAAACGGACAGGCGGTGGGAGAAGTTCATGGGCACGAGGTGAAGGCGGGGCGGGGCGACTGGCCGCTGAGACGGAACGGACGGCGGGACGTTGCGCAGAGAAAGCGGTCCGGTCAAATGTCGGACAAAATTGGAATCGTCGCTTGATGTGGTGCGTCTTTTCCGGGCACTTTCCCACCCATGAGTTCCAGCACGACCCCGGCTGCCTCCGGAGCCCCCGCCCTGACGCGCACGGCCTGGCTGATTTGCACCATCGCGGCCATCGGCTTCGCGTTCGACATCTACGAGCTGCTCATGCTGCCGCTCATCATCAAGCCGGCGCTGGCGGCGTTGAGCGCGCCGTTGGTCGAGGCGCTGGTCGCCGGCGGCATGACGCCCGCGCAGGCCGGGGCGCTCTGGGCTCCCGGCGGCGCCGAATACGTGAAGTGGGCGCGCACGCTCTTCTTCGTGCCGGCGCTGGCGGGCGGCGTATTCGGGCTGCTTGGCGGCTACCTGACGGACTTGTGGGGGCGCCGGCGCGTGCTGACGTTCTCGATTTTGCTGTATGCCTTCGCGGCGTTCGCGGCGGGTTTTGCGACGACGCTCCCGCAGTTGCTGTTCTTCCGTTGCCTGGTGTTCATCGGCGTGTGCGTCGAGTTTGTGGCGGCGGTGGCGTGGCTCGCGGAGATTTTCACGCATCCGGCGCAGCGCGAAAAAGTGCTGGGCTACACGCAGGCGTTTTCCTCGTTCGGCGGTTTGCTCGTGGCGGGGGCGAACATCCTCGCGGCGAAGTGGGCGCTCGATCTGCCCGCGATCCACGGGGGCCACGAGGCGTGGCGCTACACCCTGATCTCGGGCGTGATCCCGGCGCTTCCGCTGCTCATCATCCGGCCGTTCCTGCCGGAGTCGCCGGCGTGGCAGAAGAAGCGCGAGGCGGGCACGCTGAAGCGGCCGAGCATCGCGGCGCTCTTCGCGCCGGAGCTGCGCAAGACCACGGTTTTGACGACGCTGATTTTCGCGGGGAGCTACGGCATCGCGTTCGGCGCGATCCAGCAGCTTCCGCAGATCCTCGGTGCGCAGCGCATCGGCACGCCGACCGAAGCCGGCCATGCGGCCGTGCGCGCGGTGGCCAAAGAAAAGGGCGCCGAGGCGATGGCGGCGGCGAAGGCGGCGAAGAAACCCGACCCCGTGGCCCAGCGCGAGATGCGGCAGGCGGCAGGCAACGCGAGCGACCAGGCGGTCGCGGGCGTGACCCTGTTCCAGGAGGTCGGCGGGCTCGTCGGACGCTTCCTGCTGGCGGTGTTGGCGGTCGTGATCGTGAGCCGCCGGACGCTGTTCCGGGTGTTCCAGATTCCGTCGCTCATCTTTGTGCCGCTGCTGTTTTGGTGGATCTCGGGGCAACTCGGCAACGCCGACAGCCTCGGCATGATCAAGGCCGGCATCTTCGTCGCGGGCGTGCTGACGGTGGCGCAATTCAGCTTCTGGGGGAATTACATCCCGCTCGTGTTCCCGGTGCATCTGCGCGGCACGGGCGAGAGTTTCGCGGCGAACATCGGCGGCCGCGTGCTGGGCACGGCGGCGGCGTGGATCACGTTGACACTGTCGGCGTCGGACAAACCCGACCCGGCGCGCGTGGCCATCGTGGGCGCGTGCGTGGCGGGCGTCTATGCGCTGGTCGGCGCGGTGCTGACGCAGTTTTTGCCGGAGCCGAAGCCGGAAGGGGAGAAGGAGTAAGGCGGCGCGGGGTTCCGCAGTCGCCTGCGACCTGGGACACAGGGCGGAGCGAAGGGCCGACCCGGCTCCGCCCCGCCGGGTCACCGGGGCGGCGACGGTTGCCCGCCGAAAGTCGCGAGGAGATTTCTTTTCCGGGTCCGGATGCCGGTCTACGCCGCGGTGCCGCCAAGGCCGGGGCGGAGGTCGCGGATGGACCAGCGGAAGATCAACCAGCCGCACGCGAGATTCAGGACCAAAATGCCGGCGAGCATCGCGGCGACCAAGGCGAGGGTGGGGGCGGCAGGCAGGGCGGTGAGGCCGGGGGCGATCGCGACGAGCGAGGCGGCGGCGCCGACGGCGAGGCCCCAGGCGACGAGGCGGCCGAATTCGGCGAAGACCATCCGGGCGAGCACGGCGGGCGGCAGGCCGATGGCGGAGAGCACGGCAAATTCGCCGCGGCGCTCCCGCAGGTTGCGCGCGACGACGAGGGCGAGGCCGAGGCTGCCGAGAACCACGCCGAGGGTCCCGAGAACCAGGAAGATCGCGATGTAGGTGTTTTCGATCCGGTGGAAAGCGGCCAGCACGTCGCGGGTGAGCTCCACCCGGCCGCCGGCATCGGCGACGGAGGCGGCGAGGCGGTCGCGGAGGGCGACGAAGTCGGCGGCCGGGGTCTTGGCGTCGGCGAGAAAGAGAGAGTAGCCGGGGCTCGACGGGAATTTTTCCAGGAAGAGGGATTCGTCGACGATGACGTGGCCTTGGAAAATCGAATCGGGCAGCGCGCCGACGAGCTGCACGTCGAAGGCGCGGCCATTCTCATCGGTGTACGCGAGGATGTCGCCGACCTTGCGCTTGAGGGCCCACAGCAGCGTCGTCTCGTCGACAAAGGCCGGGATCGCGCCGGCGGCCGTGGGTTTTTGGAGCTGGCGCCAGTCGACGGCGGGCTTCACGCGGAAGGCGCCGCGCGCGGCGAACTTCGCGGCGTCGACCGCGAGCAGGCGCGGCTGCAGCGAGGTGTTGAGGTTGAAGCAATTGACGTTGTCGCCGGCGCCGAGGCGCAGCGGGACGAGCGCGGCGAGGTCGGCGGAGTGGCGGGCGACGAGTTCGAAACCTTTGCCGGAGCCGTCGCGCGGGTAGTTCTGCGGCACGGTCGTCTCGATCCAGAAGGCGAAACCGCCGGTGCCGCTGCCGGGCGAGAGCCAATCGGCGCCGACGTGCTTTCGGAACGAGGCGACCGACAGCACCATGAAGACGGCGGTGGCGATGAGCCCGACGACGGTGAGGTTGCGGGAGCGGCGGGCTTTGAGGTTGAGCGAACCGAGGGCGGCGGCATCGAGCGCGGCATCGGGCCGGGGCGGGCGGGCGAGCCAGGCCCGGCAGAGGGCGAGGCCGGCGACGAGCGAGGCGAAGCCGGCGAGGTAGAACGCGCCTTGCGCCGGGAGTCCGCGACCCGAGGCGGCAAGGGCGCCGGCGCCGAGGATGGCCGAGACGGCGGCGACGCGGAGCGAATTGCGGCGGACGGCGGCGGGAGGCGCGGTGATTTCCAATCCGGCGGCGAGACGGATGGAAAGGGCGCGCCGGGTTTGGCGGCGGATGGCGAGCCAAAGCGCGGCGAGGGAGCACAGCAGAAAAGCGACGAGGCCGATGGCGACCGTGGCGGGCTGGGCGGCGAACGTGAAGGTCGCGCCGGCGTCCTGGCCGGCCCAGATGGTTTCCAGGAAGCGGAGGATGCCGCGGGTGTAAAGCGCGGCGAGCGGGAGGCCGAGGGCGGCGCCGAGGACCAGAATCACGGTGCCCTCGGCGAGCCGCCAGCGGAGCAGCGTTTGGGGCGGCAGGCCGACGGCGCCGAGGAGCGCGTCTTCGCGGTTGCGTTGGAGCAGGCCGAGCTGGAAGAGCATCGCGACGAGGCCGAGCGCGGCGAGGATCAGGAAAAAACTCAGGCCGAGAAACAGGCCGCCGAAGTCGACGGCGGATTGGGCGGAGTCGGCGGCGGCGGCGCGGACGTCGCGGAGGAGCAGCTGATTCATCTCGGGGCGGAGCGCGCCGAGCAGCGTGCGCTCGAGGCCGGCGGCGTCCGTCTCCGGATGGGGGATACGCAGGGCGGTGAGACTGCCCCAGCGGGTGGACCACATCTCGCGGCCTGCTTCCACGGAGAAAAACGCCTTGGGCGCACCGCGAAAATCGTCCCAGTATTTTTCGTCCTGCGGACGAATGAGTTTCAGGTTGAGCGGGAGGCCGGGATCCCAGTCGGCTTGGTTTTTGGCGTCGCTGATGCCTGGGAAATCGGGCATCCACGCGGTATCGGCGGCGAGGCCGGCGAGCGGAACGATCGCGCGCACGCGAAATGCGGCGGGCTTTTCGATGAGCGCTTCGGCTTCATTGACCTGAAAGTAGGTGACGCGGACTTCGTCGCCGACCTTGGCGCGGAGGTCGTCGGCGAGCCAGCGGTTGAGGACGACCTCGCGGGGGCCGAGATCGGCGGGCAGAAACGGCGCCGCAGCGGCGGTCGTGGCGGCGGCGACGGAGTAGGGCGCGGTGCGGTCGCCGACGCGCAGCTCGTTGACGAGGTACGAGACGACCGGCTGGGCGGCGGGCACGGCGCGCGTGACGGCGGCCAGCATTTCGGGATCCAGGAAGATGCGCTCGGAGCCGAGTTCGAAGGCGGCGGGTTGCTCGCGCCATTTCAGGGTGAGGCCGTAGTCGGAGAGCCGCAGGGTGCGGCCCAGTTGAGAGTTGAGAGTCGAGAGTTGAGAGACCGGAGCGGAGGTGGTGTCGAGAAGGAGGAGGTTGGCGCGCCCGGGGCGGGCGAACGCTTCCTGGAGCAGCGCGATGGGAAGGAAAACGGAGGCCGGCGCGATTTGGGTGGCGGCGAGGTTGAAGCGGCCGAAGGCGGCGTCGCCGACGATCAGGCCGATTTTGACGCGGATCGTCTCGAGTCTGCTCTCGGCGCCGGCGATGGGGGCGTTGCCCGAGAGCACGCCGGGTTTTTGCACGCGCACGACGAGGGTCTCGCCGACGGAGAGCCGGAGGCGCCGGGCCAAGGTCTCGTTGATGGCGGCGGTGGACGCCGCGCCGGCGGCAAACGGGTTCGGGGGCGGTTGCGGCGCGAATTGCCAGAAAGACGGCGTGACGCCGACGAGTTGAACCTGGTTGGCGGTGCCGCGGGTGGCCGGATTGGTCGCGGTGCCGCGGGCGAGGAGAACCGGGGCGGCGCGCAGGCCGGCGGCGGCGGCGAGGTCGGCGGCAAGGCCTGCGCGAAAAAAACGGTCGCCCGAGGCGACGATATGGGTGGCGCGGCCGATGCGCATTTCGCCGATGGCCCGCAGGGAAGCGGCGATGGAATCGCCGGCGAAGAGGGCGCCGAGGAGCACGGTCGCGCCGAGCGCGGCACCGGCGAGCACGGCGAGGTAGGCGAAGCGGTAGTGGCGTACGCTCCGCAGAATGTAGCTGAAAACGGTCATCGCGGATCGGTCGCGCTAGGCTGGATCATGCAGTCGGGAGTTGAACTTTGAGGGTTGGGAGGCCGAGCCGCCGAGGAGCGGAAAACAGAGCCGTGGCACGCGAGGCGAAAAACCGAACGGTTCTGCTCTCAACGCTCAACAAGGTCGCTCAACTGCATGCGTTGGCTCAGGCGACGAGACGGCCGGCTTCGAGGCGATAGGTCCGCTGCATCCGGCGGGCGAGACCGGGATTGTGGGTCACGACGACGAGGGCGGCCTCGGCGCCGGCGTGGGTGCGCAACAGGAGCTCCGCGATCCGTTCCCCGGTGGCGGGATCGAGGGAACCGGTGGGCTCGTCGGCGAGGATAAGTTTCGGCCGATTGATGAGCGCGCGCGCGATGGCGACGCGGAGTTGCTCGCCGCCGGAGAGTTGCCACGGGAGGTGGTCGAGACGGTCGCGCAGCCCGACCTGCTCCAGGAGCGATTCGGCGCGGGCGCGGGTGTCGGCGGCGGGTTCTTCCCAACCGCCGGCGAGGCGGGGGACGAGGACGTTTTCCAAAACCGTGCACTGCGGGAGCAGGTAATGGAGCTGGAAAATGAAACCGATGGAGCGGTTGCGGAAGCGCGCGGCGGCGGCGGGATCGAGGCCGGCGAGGGCGACGCCGCCGATGGCGACGGAGCCGGAAGACGGCTGGTCGAGGGCGCCGAGGAGATTCAGCAGCGTGGTCTTGCCGCTGCCGGAGGGACCGACGATGGCGACGGATTCGCCGGCGGCGACGCGGAGGGAGAGGTCGCGGAGGACGGTGACGGGGCCGCCGGGGCTCGCGTAGGTTTTGGTGAGGGAGGCGACGTCGATCACGCGGGCACGGGGCTGGGGACTATTGTTTGGCGAGGGCGGGCGCGGCGGCGGTGACCTTGGCGGCTTTCGGCGCGGGGGCGGGCTTGTAGTAGCTCACGAGGCAGCCGCCGCCGGCGGCGAGGACGATGCCGAGAAAGAACTGCCATGGCACGCCGGCGAGGCCGCCCTTGGGCGGGTGCATGAGCGTGGCGGCAACGGCGTTCACGATGGGGGCGCCGGCGAAGACGATGGCCATGACGACGGTGGGCACGCCTTTGGCACCGAAGGCGAGGAGAATGCCGAACGCGCCGATGGCGCCGAGCACACCGGCGAAGAGGGAGATCCACGCGCCTTTGGCGGGGAAGGAGAAATTGGCGCCGTTGAGTTTCAGGACGACGAGCGGGGCGAGGACGGCGACGATGAAGTAGGCGAGGCCGACGAAAAGGAAGGCCTTGTAGCGGCCGTTGACGGGGTCGCCCATCGCCATCTGGCCGCTATGGAGAAAGACGCCGTAGAGGCCCCAGGTCGCGACAGTGAGGAGAACGTAGAAGAGCCATTGCATCGGAGTGAGGTGGTTGAAGGTGGGGGAAGCGGCGATGATTAACCGGTGGGAGAAAGTGACGAGACGGGCGGAAGAAAAGAGGCGAGGCGTTCGCGGAGGGCGGCAGGGATGGGCGTTTTTTGCAGGAAGGGCGGCGATGGAGTCAGCGCGACATGTATGATGGCAAACGTGCCGTCGACGAGCAGAGAACCGGCGGACCGTGCGGAAGTGGAGGTGGGTTCGGCGGGATCGGCGGCGGGATCGAGCGAAAAAATCCAGAAGCCGTAGCGGAGGCTGGTGGTGCGGAGTTCGAGGAGGCGAAGGCCGATCTCGAGGGTTTCTTCGAAGCGCGCGGGACGATGGTAGCGGCAGGAGGTTTCGAGTCGAGGCCAGCCGTGGTGCCCGGTGCCGGAGGCGGCGGCGGCGTGCGGGGCGTGGCCGAGGGAGCGGAAGAAGGCGTGCTCGGCGGTTTCGACGTAGCGGAAGAAATTCGCGAAGTGGACGATGCCGGCGAGATCGGTGTCGGCGAATTCGACTTGGCGGCGGTGGGTGAAATGGAACGTGGTGGGCGGGGCGTCGGGCATGCGGGGCTGGCGGCGGCGGGCGAGAAACAGCGACTTTAGGAGCGGGAGGGAGAGAAGGGGCGGGGAGAGGAACGCTGATTTGCGCTGATGTTTCGGAGGGGAGGTGGGGATGGGACGGGTGCGGGCTTCGCCTGATCGGCGAAGCGCGGGGGGACGCTGGCAGGCGGTCAGTTTGTCCGGGCCGGCACGAGCGGGGCGATGGTCCGGAGGAAATGCGCGGCCATGGTGGCGGATCCGAAGTGGGCAAGGGTGCCGGCGCGGGCGGACTTTGAGAGGGTGGCGAGGCGGGCGGGATCGGCGAGGAGGGTGTGCCAGGTGCGGGCGAGGGCGGCAGGGTCGCGGGGCTCGACGGTGAGTCCGCCGCCGGTCGCCGCGATAAGTTCGGGGAAGGCGGCGGAGTCGGGTTGGACGACGGGGACGCCGCAGGCCATCGCTTCGATGACGTAGAGGCCGAAGGCTTCGGGGTACTGGACGGGAACGGACAGGAGCGTGAGGCTCCGAAGGAAGGCAATTTTCTCGTCGCGCGAGAGGTTGGGCAGCCAATCGACGCGGGCGGTGAGGCCGGCGGCGGCGATTTTGGCGCGGGCGGCGTCAAGGCCGGGTGCGTCGCCCGCGGTGGCGGTGCCCGCGAGGCGGAGGCGCGTGGTGGAATCGGCGTGGCCGCGGGCGAGGGCGATGAAGGCCTCGATGAGGTGCGAGAGGCCTTTCGCGTCATTGAGGCGGGCGAGGTAGCCGATGGTGGGGACGGGGGGCGGCGCGGCGGCGGGGGCGTAGCCGTCGAGCCGAATACCGTTGGGGACGACGTGGATGGCGCCGGCGGGAAGTTGCAGGCGTTGGCCGATGAACTCGGCGTAGAAGCGGCTGGGTGCGAGGAGGAGGTTCGAGTCGCGGATGCGGTGGTGGAGCTCGCGCCAGCAATCGGTGCGGTAGGGCTCGGGGAGACCGTCGATGAAGGTGTCTTCGCCCTGGAAAAAGGTGACGACGGGGATGCGGAGGCGGCGTTTGAGTTCGACGGCGAAGCCGGCGAGCAGGGCGTTGGAAAGGCAGACGACGTCGGGGCGCTCGATGACGGCGAGCCACTCCATGAGTTTGTCGAGTTCCTTGCGGAAAAGACCGGAGTCCACGCGGAGCATCTCGAGGGCCATCGCACCGTGCTCGCGCGCGGAGGTCATGTGGCTGTGGCGGGCGGCCCATTTGAGGAGGCCGGTGGAATTGAAGAGGCGGTCGAACCAGCGGGGCGTGTGGCGGAAGAGGGGGATCTTTTGCTGGAGGAAGACGTTGATGCCGCCGAAAAAAACGGGCACGCGGTCCGCGCCGGCCAGAGTGGCCTCGTCGAGCATGAGCGGGAGGTACATGGGCGCGAGGGTGACGTCGTGCCCGGCGCGATGGATTTCCTGCGCGAGGGCGTTGTCGCGCATGCAGGCTCCGCAGTAGTAGCTGCCGGTGCCGCCGGTGAGGAAAACGATTTTCACGCGGAAGGGTGGCGTAGTGCGCGGCGGGGCCCCCGACAATGCGATTTCGCGGGGCGGAGAACGGTCGCGGCCGGAGGGATCGGTGGCGGGTGGACTTCCGCGACAGAAGGGCCGGCGTTCATTTGTTGGCCGGCGGACCGGCGCGGAGGGCGAAGACGGTGCCTTTGTCGCCGCCGATGACAATCTGGCGCGCGCCAAAGGCGGGGGAGGAGACAAGCCCTTCGCCGAGGTCGAGCTGCCAGAGTTCGGAGCCGTCGGCGAGATTGGCGGCGTAAAGGCGGCCGTCGGCGGAGCCGAAGACGACGGCGTCGGTGAAGACGATGGGCGATCCCTCGACGCGGCCGCCGGTCTTGAAAGTCCAGGCAGCCTGGCCCGTGGCGCGGTCGATGGCGTGGAGATGTTTGTCGCGGGAGCCGATGAGCACGAGGCGGTCGTTGACGGCGGGGGCGCTCATGAACGGGAGCGCACGGTCTTCGTAGGTCCAGGCAACTTTGCCGCCGACGACGTCGAAGGCGACGGTCTCGTTGGCGTAGTTGCCGCCGTAGGCGGAGGTGCCGAAGGTGGCGATGGAGGCGGGGATTTGGGCGCTCGTGGGGATTTTGTGCACGAGTTTGCCATCGGCGAGGCGGACGACGTGGAGGTGGGCATCGCAGCCGCCGAAGACGACGAAGCGGCCGTCGACGACGGCGGGGGAGCCGTTGATGAAATCTTCGGTTTTGTAGCTCCAGAGGAGTTTGCCGTCGGCGGGGGAGAGGACGCGGAGCGTGCCATCGTAGCCGTTGAGGAGGAGCCAATCGGCGCCGGGGGTGGCGGAATCGGCGGGGGCTTTGACGGGGATGGCGCCGGCGGTGATTTTTTCGTCGCTGGAAAACTGCCAGGCGGCGGTGCCGGTGGCGGCGTCGAGGGCGTAGAGCCGGCCGTCGTTCGAGGAGAGGAACACTTTGCCAGCGGCGACGGCGGGTGCGGCGGTGATCGAGTCTTTGGTGGCGAAGGTCCAGAGGAGTTTGCCGGAATCGGCGTCGAGGGCGTAGAGCGTGCCCTTGTTGGTGCCGATGAAGACGCGGCCGTCGGCAATGGCGGCTTCGCCCGCGATGCCGGCGTCGGCGGCGAAAGTCCAGGCGGTGACGGGGGCGCGCGGGACGGCGGCGGGGACGGCCCCGGAAAGCGCGGGACCGCCGCGGGTCATGGGCCAGGAGATGACGGGAGCAGGGGCGGGGGCGGTCGGGGCGGGAGGAGCGGGTGCGCGGTCGGAGCAGGCGGCGAGGAAAAGGAAAAATGGGACAGCGAGGACCGATCGGACGGATGGGACGGAGAACCTGCGACGGCGCGGGGGCGGCGCGATTTCAGACGGCAAGGGCACGGCGGTAGAGTGCGGTGAAGTCGGTGGCCTGCAACGGAACGGGATTAAATTTTCCGGTCCACTGGCGCGCGGCGTCGTCGGCGAGAACGGCGAAGTCGAAGGGGCGGGGGTCGACGGGAGGGAGGGCGGCGGCCGCGAGGGTGTTTTCCAGCCACGCGATGAGGTCGGCGGGGGTGGTGCCGGGCACGGGGAGAAGGGTCGCGAAGTGGGCGTAGAGTGCGGCTGCGGCAGGGTTGGCGGCGTTGAGGCGCATCACCGTGGGGAGCATGAGCGAGACGGCGTGGCCATGGACGATACCGTGGCGGGCGGTTAGGGGATTGGCGGAGGCGTGGGCGGCGCCGAGCATGCTGTTTTCGATGGCGAGACCGGCGAGGGCGGCGCCGAGGAGCATGGCGGCGCGGTCGTCGGCGGAGGGTTGTCCCGTGACCACGCGGCCGACGGCGGAGGCGAGGTGGATAAAGGCGGACTCGGCGTAGAGGGCGGAGACGGGATTGCGTTTCGTGCAGACGGCGGACTCGAGGGCGTGCGCGAGAGCGTCGAGGCCGGAGAGCGTGGCGGTGACGCGGGGGAGCGTGGCGGTGAGTTCGGGATCGAGGAGGGCGAGACGCGGGAGGGCCTTGGGGTCGCCGCAGGCCATTTTCTCGTGGGAGCCGTCGCGGCTGATCAGAGTAAACGACTGCGTTTCGCTGCCGGTGCCGGCGGTGGTGGGGATGGCGATGAGCGGGAGGAACGGGCGCGGGGCTTTGGCGTAGCCGTGGTAGTCGTGCATCGCGCCGCCGTTGGTGAGGAGAAAGTTGGCGGCTTTCGCGGTATCGAGGCTGCTGCCGCCGCCGAGGGCGACGAGGCAATCGATCGCGGGAACGCAGGCGCGGGCGGCGGCGGCGCAGACGGCGGCGTCGGACTCGGTGGGATTTTCGCGGGCGTCGGCGAAAACGGTGACCGGCAAGCCGGCGGCGGCGAGGAGGGCGCGGGCGCGTTCGACGTAGCCGGCGCGCGCGACGCCGGGGTCGCTCACGAGGAAGACGGAAGTGCCGCCGAGTTCGCGGACGTGGGCGGCGAGTTCGCCGAGCACGCCGGGGCCGAAAACGAGTTTCGGTGCCGGGCGGGTGGCGAAAGGGGCGGGCATGCTAGCGGACGAATTTTTTAACCACAGAGAACACAGAGGAGACCTGCTGGCCTCAAGGCGGAGGGCCTGGAGGATCGTGGGTGGGCGATCGCTGCAGGGCGAAGCCGTGGCCGAAAGATTCGAAGTTTGGCTCTGTGAAGATTGCGATCAGACGGCGGCGAGGTCGCCTTGGAGGGCGCGGCGGCGGTAGAGGAATTCGAAGAGGTTGCCCTCGTGGGGCTGTTCCCATTGGACGCGCATCGTCGAGTAGGGCCCGAGGTTCAGGCGCTCGATATTGGTGCTCGTCATCAGGTCGGCGCTCCAGTCGGCGTCTTTGGTGAACGCGGAGACGACGAGGGATTCGCCGATGACGTCGAGCATCTTGGCCTGCGGGACCTGGAGGACGCTCGCGAAGGGGAAGCCGTACTCGGTGTTGGCGAGCGGGTGATCGAGGTCGTCGCACACGATGAGCGTGGGGCGGAGGAACGTCTGGCCGTGGACTTCGACGAGGCGCGGGCCTTGGCGGTATTTCGCGGTGAGATCGACGGCGCCGGGAGTCCGGAGGAATTCCTCGAGGCGCTCGTCGATGCCTTTCGCCATTTTGGGATTGGCGAAACCGCTGAGGATGGCGTCGGGGTGATCCCGGGGGAGCGGCTCGATGGCGGCGAGTTTGCGGGCGAGGGCGTCGGCGAGGGCGTCGCGGTTTTTGCCGATGAGGACGGAGGAGCAGTTGATGCAGCTGCGGCCGCCGTTGGCCGAGATGGCGTGGACGATGGGATCGAGGTGATTCGCCCAGTCGTCGGCGTAGTCGTCGCCGATGAGGATTTTCGAGCGGCCGGAACCGTGGACCTGGATATGGCGGTAGGGCGCGTATTTTTTGAGCGTGGTGTCGTTGCCGAAGGCGACGGCGCGGCCGGTGCCGTAGAGGATGGTGTCGCCACCGTCGTGGGTGGTGGGGAAGAATCCGAAAGCTTCTCGCGGGAAGCCGGCGGCAATCATGGCCTGGATGAGGCGGAAGGGCGTGAGCGGATCTTCGCGGCCGGGCTTGAGGACGACCGGGATCTTCATCGCGAGGGCCGGGAGCCAGAGCGAGTTGACGCCGGGGCTGTTGCTCGGGAGGAGGACGCCGAGGCTGTTGGTCTGCGGGAAGAAATTCACGGCGAGGCCGTCCTGGTCGACGACGCCCGTGTCGAAGATATCGAGCGACAGGCCGCGGGTGAGGCCGTCGAGGACCTTGCGGATATTGGACATGGCGGCGTGGACTTTCGCCATGTTGCCGCGGCCGAGGCTGTAGGGGAGACCGGTGAGCTGGGAGAGGGCGGCGACGTAGTCGTCGGGGCTCTGCAGCTCGGGCCCGTCGCCCCAGGGGAGATGGCCGTGGAGGTAGAGTTCGGCGGCCTTCTCCATGTAACCCACGAGGGTTTCGGCGGGGATTTCCCGGAGCGCGGCGAGGGAGGCGGAGAGTTTCGGCAGGTCGCGACGGATGAGACCGGAGTTGGCGACGCTGACCTCGATGGTGCGCTCGCCGACGGTGAACCTGATGACGTCGAGACTGCGGTAAGCGGTGCCGAAGCGAAGGACGGGAATATGGATCGTGCTCATGGCGGTGTTGGGTGGCCCACGGTGCATGCCGACTGCGGGCAAAGAAAACCGGACGGCGGTTTCCCCGCGGGTAGCGGCGCGACGGGGGCGAGCGGTGGGTTCAGTAAACGCCTTCGATGATCGTCTTCGTGAGGGACTGGAAGGGGCGGACATCGCCGACGCCGTCCCAGGGGAATTCGGCGCACGGGGGACGGCGGATGGCTTCGTCGCGCTCGAGGAAGCGGGGGACGAAAAACTCCTTGGTCATCGTGGTGAGCTCGACCCGGCCATACTCGTTGTAGGGGACGAGTTCGGAGGGGTTGTCGGGGTTGACGATCCGGAGGGTGGCGCGGGGCTGGGGGGCGTAGTAGGTGAGCGAGTAGTTGTCGGCCTTCGTCAGTTTCCGCGAGATGGCGAGGCCCATGAGGGTGTTGCCGTAGGTGGGGGCGAAGTTGATTTTGTTTTCGAGGACTTCCTCGACGACGAAGCGGACGTACTGCGGGGTCATGGTGGTGCCGCCGACGAAGACGCCCTTGAGGCCGGCTTTGACGAGGGACATGCGCTCAGCGAGATTTTCGAGCAGGCGCGGGGTCGTGAACATGTTCACGATCTTGCGGTGGCGCAGGATCGTGGCGGCCTGGTCGATGACATGCTCCTGGTAGCGGCGGGCCATGGCGGTGTCGCCGGAGGCGATGAGGCGCTTCACGAAGCGCGGATCGAGGTCGACGAAGTAGCAGGAATCACCCCGGTAGTTGGCGAGGTGCTCGACGGCGAGCCGGAGGCGGCGGGGGCCGGTGGGGCCGACCATGAGCCAGTTGCCCTTGGGGAAAAAGTTGGGGCCGTAGTGATTGCTGTATTCCTCGTAGTCGGTCTTGTAGTCGTCCCAACCGACGCGCTGCTTGGGCATGCCGGTGGTACCGCCGGTTTCGAAGACGTTGTAGGGGCGCTTGGCGTAGGCCTTGGGCACGAAGCGCTCGGGCTGTTCGGTGCGCAGGACGTCGTCGTCGAAGTGCGGGAATTTTTTCGCGATGTCGGCGAAGCAGGTGATCTCCTTGCGGGGATCCCAGCCGGCCTGCTTGGCCCATTTGAGCCAGTAGTCGCAACCGGTCTCGGGGGAGAAATGCCACTTGATGAGCTTGCGGGTGTGCGCATCGAGGGCGGCTTGGGCTTGGGGGACAGTGAGGGTGCTGCTCATGCGGGGGAGGTTCGGGACGGGAAGAACTTGGCGAGGGTGGAAGCGGGAGGAGGCGAGGTGAAAAGGGAGACCACGACAACCGTGATCGCGCAGGAGGCAAACACGGTGGCGACGGGCAGCATGCCGCCGACAAGAAACTTACGGTCGGCGCCGTAATTGGATGCAGCGAAAAGCGAAAACCACACGACCGCGGTGACGATCACGGCCGCGTAGGCGGCGGGTTTGGTGACGCGTTTCCAGTAGAGGGCGGCGAGGAGGAGCGGGACGAGGCCGGCGTAGCCGGTGAAGCACCAGGTGCCGAGGGCGAAGATCTGGCGGGGCTCGAGAAACGTGAGCGCGTAGGTGACGAGGACCATCGCGACGATGAAGCCGCGGGCGATGTTGACGAGCGTGCGGTCGGAGAAACGGTCGGCGCCGAAGTGGTGCACGACGATGTCGCGCGTGAACATCGTGCCGATGGCGATGAACTGGGCGTCGAGCGAGATGGCGGCGAGCACGCCGGCGGCGACGAGGCCGGAAACGACGGGCGAGGTGAGCTTGGCGACCATGAGGCCGAGCACGGCGTTGGGGTTGCCGCCGAGCGGGACGACGGGGATGTCGGTGCCGGGGATGAGCGCGCCGGTGGCCCAGAAGCCGATCAGCACGCAGGGGAGCCACGCGAGGATCATGGCGATCGGATGCATGACGAGGAGCAGCTTGAACGACGCGGCCGAGCGGGCGGTGAGGAAATTCTGGAAAACGTGCGGGAAAACGCCGACGGAAAGCGGAATCATCCAGTAGGTGAAAAACTCGGCTTCGCCGATGTTGCCCGCGCGGACGGCCTTGGTCGGGTTGGCGGCGGCGGAGGCGGCGGCGGGGCCGCCGAGGGTGTCGGCGATGAGCCAGAAGGCGAGGAGGCCCATGCCGACGAAGACGACGGTCTGGAAGACGTTGACGAGGGCGGCGCTGCGGGCACCGCCGATGAAGACGTAAAACAGGACGACGGCCGAGATGATCGCCATCGTGAGCCAAGGCGGAATCGCGCCGCGGGTGCCCGCGAAGAGTTCGGGAAACGCCCCGCCGGTGACGCCGCCCACGACGGACCCGACGCCGAGGAGGCCGACGATCACATAGGGGACGAGCAGGCCGGCGAGAACGGGGAAGAGCACGTAGCCGAGGCCGGAGCTGTCAAAGCGGTCGCGGAAATACTCGATCTGCGTCACGTAGCCGTACCGTTTTCCGAGGGACCAGAGCGGGAGGCCGATCAGGAAAAAACACGCGGGGTGGATGAGCGCGGACCACGAAGCAAGTTTGCCGAAGGTGCCGACGCCGTACTCGAAAGTCTCGGCGGTGCTGCCGACCATGGCGAAAGCCGTCATCGCCGTCCCGAAGACGGTCATGAAGAGGACGAAGGGGCCGAGGGAGCGGCTGGCGACGAAGTAGTCGGCGGTGCCGCCGCGAAAATAACGCGAGCTGAGGAGGCCGAGGCCGACCAGCAGGAGCAGGTAGATGCCGATGATGACCGCGGCAATCATCGCGGGAGCGGGAACGGGACACTGAGGCCACAAAGGGTGGCACAGAGGTCACGGAGACAAGAGACGATCATCGCCTGCAAGCAGGCTCCTGCCTCGGAGTAGCAGAGGCTCATCATTGCGGCGGGCGGGGCGGCGGGGCGGAAGGTTTCGCGTCCTCGGCCTCGAGGTTTCGGGGCCAGCAGAATCGGCCGACGAGCCACCAGCCGACGGCAACGAGCAAGGTCCAGCCGACGTGATACGCGACGGTGACGGGGAGCACGCCGAGGACGAGCGTCGCGTCGCCCCGCCACCAGGTGTCATGGTGGAGGGCGAAGAGGAGAAAAAAGAACGCCGTGATGAGCGCGCGTTGGGACATCGCGCGCTTATTTGCCGATGGCGAACAGGTGGGTGAGCGTGGCGACAAAGATCGTGTTGTTGGCGACGATCGGCGTGCAGTAAATCGGCGTGTAGAACTCGGCCTTGGCGACGAGCTCCTTCTTGCGGCCCGCTTTCAGAATCACGAGTTCGCCGTCTTCGTTGCCGACGTAGACTTTGCCGTCGGCGACGACGGTCGACGCCCAGATGCGGCTTTTCGTTTCGTAAACCCAGAGGTGCTCGCCGGTCTTGGCGTCGAGGCAGTGGACGTCGCCGTCGTACTCGGCCTGGTAGATCAGCCCGTCGTGGATGCTGGGCGTGGAGATGGCGCGGCCGATGCCCTTGTAGGTCCAGATCGCTTTGCCGCTCTGGTCGCCTTTGGCGGTGAGGTCGATGCAGCTCAGCATGCCGACGCCGTCGCCGTGCTCGGGGTCCTGGCCGATGGCGAAGTAGGCGCGGTTGTCGAGGGCGACCACGGTGGCGATGACTTCGCTGGGGCCGTCGAACGTGGCGTATTTGAGGGGCTGGCCGTTTTTGGTGCGGTATTCGGGCGGATTGGCGTCGTAGCGGAAGATTTCTTTGAGTTCGGGGACGCCGTCTTTGCCGGGGACGGGGTCGGGTTCGTAGCCGTAGGTCCAGCCGTCGCCGCCGGCCCAGACGATCATGGGCTTGCCGGCGACGACGGTATGGGCGGCGGAACTCCAGCTGGCGTGGAGGACGCGTTTCGAGACGCCGGACACTTCTTCGCCGATGACCTTGCCGGTTTTCTTGTCGAGGACGGCGAGGGCGGGGGCGAAGGGCGCGGGGATGTTGAGGTGGGACCAATCGACGCCGTTGGAGGTCGCGATGTAGAGCTTGTCGCCGATGACGAGCGGGGAGCAGCTCGAGATGTTGTGCGGGAAAATGCCGAGCTCGGTGCGGATGTCGCTGACCCAAATGATGTCGGCGGACTGGGCGCCGAGTTCGACCGGTTTGCCGTCGGCGGACGAGAACTTCGCTTCGTCGGTGAAGGGTCCGGCGTTGCCGTCGGCGAGGCCCTTGACGTCGAAGCAGACGACGTCGCCGCGGTTGGTGACGACGTAGCCGCGGTCGCCGTCGATAAAGACCGAGGAGCAGATGCCCACGTATTCCCAATCGGAAACTTTGCCGGAGCCGAGCTTGGGGACGGCGAGCTGCCAGAGGAACTCGCCGGTTTTCTCGTCGAAGCACATGAGTACGCCGCGGTCGCCGACCTGTTTCGGATCGCGGGGGGATTCGTTGTTGGTGCCGACGAAGACACGGCCGCCTGCGACGACGGGAGTGCCGTAGGCCTGCGAGCCGAGTTTGGAGACCCAACGGACGTTCTTCGTGGATTTGGGGTCGATGGTCTCGGACTTCGGGAGGAACTTGCCGCTCACGATGTCGTCGGGCAGGCCCTTGGCGGCGGGGGCGACCATGTTGCGGCTGGGCGAGCCGCCCCACATCGGCCAGTCGGCGGCGGAGAGGGTCGAGGTCAGGGCGGCCGCGGCCAGCAGGGTGAGAGATCGGAGGACAGGGGAGAACGGCGATCCAGCGCGCACCGGCGGTGAACCCGGGCTAAAGCTCCGGGCTACGTGGCGGACGGAGGACGGGAGCAGTTTCGGCTTATTCATTGGCGGTGAGGGATAGGTTGTCGATGAACACGCGCTTCATGCTCTGCGGGGAGAAGGCGTAGACGGCGGGGGCGCCGTGGGTGTGGATCTTGGCTTGGTGAACTTCGAGGGTCCATTGGGCGGGTTCGGGTTCGCCGCGGGGCCAGAGCTTGGCGCGGACGAAGCCGCCGGGGCCGGTCTTGTCGGCATCGACGCGGGTCTTGAGGCGATACCAGGTGTTGGCGGCGGCCTCGAAGGGGACGGAGGCGTTGAAGCGCTCGTGGGTCGAGGAGACTTCGAGGATGCGGTTATTGGCCGCCATGTTGAAAAGGTAGCGCTGATTGACCAGGCCGACGTTCGACATGATGCGGCGATTGCCGTCGGTCATCACGTCGGCTTCGAACGTGTAGTTTTTCAGGTCGGGTTTGCCGATGAAGTTCATCGTGCGCATGAAGAGGAGGGAATCGAGGCGGTTGCCGACGAACTTGTTGCCGTCTTTTTCGAAGGCATACCATTTCACGCGGGCGCCGAGCCAAGGGAGCGGAGGGAAGCCGACATCGGTGCCGTCTTTGTCTTTTTGGCCGAGGGGCAGGGAATCGAAGGTGTCCTTGTGGCCGTAACCGGCGACGATGCGGCCGCGGGTGGTGGCGGCCAAGTTGCCCACCTTGGCCTGGATGGCGCCGGCGGAGAGTTTGGCGGCGGGACCGGCTTTCACGGTGTTGCCGGAGAGCTCGGCATCGACTTCGGATTTCACGAGCGCGGTGGGCGGGATGAATTTCGCGAAGCTGGCTTCGGCGGTGACGTCCTTCACGCGGCGGCCGGTGGCGTCGAGGCCCCAAACTTTAAACGACTGCGACTGGCCGGGCGCGAGGGCGAACTCGGCCGGCACAACCTGCAGCGCGGCGATGGGCGCGGTGGAGAGCGGGGCGGGGGCGGGCGGCGGTGTGCCCGGCGGGATGAGCGCGGGCTTGGATTTCGGGCCGAAGCAGTGGAGCGCTCCCTTGGAGAAGAGGAAGATCGAGTCGCCGTAGAAGGCGGGCGCGCCGAGGAGGGCGGCGCCGGGCTCCATCTTGTTGCTGGAGACGATGACGGGTTTGCCGGCTTTCTCCTCGATCACGAAGAAGGTGCCTTCGTGCATGGGGACGTAGAAGCGGCCGTCGGCGTAGGCGGGGGAGGCGTGGATTTGGTCGGCGCCGAGTTTGAGGTGATAGAGGAGTTCGCCGGTCTTGGCGTCGGCGCACTGGAATTCGCCGGTGGCCGAGGTGGAGTAAACCTTGCCGTTGACGAGGAGGGGCGAGCTGGTGAACGCGCTGAAGTTGTCGTTGCGCCAGATTTCGGCGTCTTTGCCGAGGATCAGGGGCTTGGGGCCGGTGGGGTATTCGGTGGGAATCTTGAGGGCGACGAGGCGGCCCTGGGTGGAGGCGTCGATGTTTTCCTTGCCGTGGATGGCGATGAGCTGGCCGGGGCCGGGAAGGAGGACGTCGGAGTTGAGGCCGCCGTTGGAGAGCTTGAAGCGCCAGACGGGCTCGCCGGTGCGGGCGTTGATGCAGACAACGTGACCGCAGCCGGTGCCGAGGTAGAACACGCGGTGGCCGCCGAGGTCGGCGAAGATGGGGGCGCCCATCGGGTTGTCGACGGGGTCGGTGCCGGGGGTGCTGGCCCAGACGAGTTCGCCGGTGAGTTTCTCGAAGGCGTAGTAGCGGCTGCGGGCGGGGCCGTCGGCGCCCCAGTTCGCGGTGATTGCCTTGGCATAGAGCAGGCCGCCATCGGTGGTGAGGGAGCCGGTGCGGCCGTTGGGGAAGGTGAGGCGGCCGAACTCCTCCATCATAGAGCGTTCCCAGATTTTTTTGCCGTCGCGGGTGAAGGCCATGATCACGCCGCAGGTGGATTCGCAGTAGACGTTGCCGGTCTCGGCGTCGACGTAGGGCGCGCCGATGCCGTAGCGGTTGTAGACGGTGTCGCTGAGGAAGTCCTTGAAGCGGTGCTCCCAGATGAGCGCGCCGGTCTTCACGTCGAGGCACACGATGGCCTCTTCGACGTCGGTGGTCTCGCCGTAGTAGCAGATGGCGTAGACGCGGCCGTCGGCAATGACGGGGGTGCCGGCGCCGTGGGCCTTGTAGGACCAGCGGTGGTTGGGGCCGCCGAGGGCGAGATCGGTGGGCAGCGATTGCCGGGCGGGGGAGACGCCGTTTTGATCGGGGCCGCGCCAGTGCAGCCACCCGGAGGCGGCGGACAGGGCGTTGACGCCGAGGATGGCAAACAGGGCGACGAGGCGGGGGGCGAATCTCATGGGACCAAAGCGGGGTTGAGGAAGTGCGGAAGTGTTCGGCGCCCGCCGCCGGAAAGCAAACGCGGGCGACTTAGTATTCGAGCGAGAGCTGCACGCCGAAGCGACGGGGAGCGCCCGGAGCGCCGGCGAAGATCTCGGGATTGATGAACTGATAGTAGTCTTTCCGGAAAAGGTTATGGGCATAGACGGCGCCCGTCCATTGGCCGTAGCGGTAGCGGAGCTGAGCATTCACGATGCCATAAGCCTTCTGCACGAACCGCGCGGTGTTGCGCTCGTCGTAGGCGGTGCGGCCGACGGCGGCGAAGCTGGCGTTGGCGGAGAAGCCGTGCGCGAGATCGACGGTGACGCCGGCGCGAAGCGTGGAGCGGGGGACGTAGGGAACTTGCTTGCCGTTGACGCTCGTGCCGGTGGCGTCGCGGTGATCCTCGAACGTGGCCTCGGTGTAGCCGGCCTGAAGGTCGAGCCAGACGCGGTCGACGGGGCTGTAGATGAACTTGGCTTCGAAGCCGCGGGAAAGGACCTCGGCGGCGTTGACGACGACGAAGTCGGTCGAGTTCGGGACCGTGCGCTCGAACTGGTAGTCGCGAACCTTCGTGTAGAAGCCGAGGAGACTGCCGCCGAAACGGTCCTTGGGCGCGCCGAAGGTGAGGCCGATTTCATTGGCCCACTGGCGTTCCGCTTTGAAGGCGGCGAGGGCCGGATTGCCGGTGAAGGCGCTGTAGCCGCGGGGCTTTTGGGCGACGGACGTGCGGGCGTGCACGCCGAGGGATTTCGAGAGGTTGTGCGCGAGGCCGGCGCTGGCGGAGAGGGCGCTGCCCTTTTGGTCGGCGCGGAGGCGCGGGTCTTGCGGCGAAGGGAAACCGTAGCTGTTGGACGCGGCCTTGGTGCGGTCGATCTCGGAGCGGGCGGTTTCCACGCGGGCCCCGACTTTGAGAAGGGTCTGCGCGGAGAGCGGGAAGTCGGCGTTGGCGTAGCCGGCCAGTCCCGTCTGATCGAGCGAGGAGAGCGTGCGCTCGGTCTGCACGAAATTCGGCGGGACGAAGGCGCTCGGCGGGACGATGAACTGGCGGAGGGCGTTGCCCTCGGTGTCATGGTCGAAATAGAAGAGACCGGCGCGCCACTGGGCGTTGTCGGGGCCGGGCAGGGACTCGAAGCGCAGTTCCTGGGTCCAGGTTTCTTCGTTTTGAAGAACGCGGGAAAACGCCGCGGGGAAAGGCGAGAGGTCGAGGTCGGTGACGGCCGGATCGACGTCGAAGGACTGGCGCGAGGTGGTCGCGATCAAGGTGCCGACGTCGAATTTCCGCTTGGCCTGAAAGGAATATTGGTAGCGCTCGATGGCGGTCTGCCCGGCGGTGTCGGACGCGACGGAGAAGGGATCCGCGCTGAAGAGAGAGGTAAGGCGGCCGTCGTCATCGCGGGCGCGTTCATAGAAGAGGCCGACGCGGATCTGGGTGTTGGCATCGGGTCGGAAGAAGAGGGCGCCGCGGGCAGCGACCTCGGAGCGGTCGTCGGCGGTTTTCTTTTTCGCAGTGTTCGTGATGTAGCCTTCGCGGTCGGAGAGACCGAGGGCGAGGCTGTAGCCGCCTTGGGAGCCGAGCGGGCCGTCGAAGGCGGCCTGCAGGGAAGAGAAGTTGAAGGAGCCGTAATCGAGGAGGACCTTGCCGCGGTGGCGGGTGCCGGGGGTACGGGTCTTGAGATCGATCACGCCGCCGGGGGCGTTGCGGCCGTAGTCGGTGCCTTGCGGGCCGGCTTTGACGGTGAAGCTCTCGAGGCCGAGAAGGGAACTCGGGTAGCCGGAGACGGAGATGCCCGGGACGTCGTCGATCACGTAGGCGACGGACGGCGAGGTGAAGAAAATGGAATTGGTGAGACCGCGGAGGGAGATCACGTCGCCGTAGCCGCGGGTGTCGCTGTTGCTGCTGGCGAGATTGGGGGCCGCGCCGGTGAGGTCCTGGAGGCGGGCGATGCCCTGCTGCTCAAGGAGGTAGCCGTTGAGGACGGCGGAGGAATTTTGGATGCGCAGGCCGTCGAGCCCGAATTCGGCTTCGACGCGGAACGGCGAGAGCACGGTGGTTTCGGCGGCGGCGGCGCGCGGGTTGGACGCGACGGCGGCGGCAGTGGTGATAACCGAGGCGGCGAAGAGGCGCCGGAAGGCGCGGTGGGAGGGCATCGAGGTGGGCAGGGAGAGAATCTCTCTGAGGCGCCGCAAGAGTGCGGCGACCGCGAAAAGACGTTCCTCCCTTGCCCGAAGATGCGACCGGGCGTCCAGATTTTTCGCCGCGAAGCGCGGCCGAAGTTTCGCGCGGGAGCGCGGTTCAACCGGTTGGGCGATGCGGCCGGCGAAACCGCCGGAAGGCGGAACGCCGAGCGCGGCGGGCCGGCGGATCAGGGCGCCTGGGCGACGGCGATGAGTTTGTCGCGGGTGCGGAAGAAGAGGGTGCCGGCTGAGATCGCGGGGGTGGAGAGGCAGGTTTCGCCGAGGGGATTGCTCGCGAGGACGGAGAATGAGGGGCCGACGGGGACGACGAAAACGTTGCCCAGTTCGCTCGTGAAATAGAGGTGGCGGCCGTCGGAGACGGGAGAGGACGTGTAGCCTTCGCTCGTTTTCGAGAGGCGCTCGCTGAAGCGGATCTCGCCGGTCTTGGCGTCGAAACAGGTCAGGAGGCCGACGTCGGTGCAGCCGAACAGGAGGTCGCCGACGACGAGCGGCGTCTGCATGTAGCTGCCTTTGCGGTCATGGTTCCACGCGACGCCGGGCTTCAGCGCACCGGTGTCGTCGGGCGTGAGGTCGCCGGTGGCGTCGACGCGGATGGCCCGCATCGGGCGCGAGCGACCGTGGGCGCTGGTGAAGAAAATCAGGTCGCCGGACGCGACGGGCGTGGGGACGGGGATGTCGCCGCCGCCGTCGTATTTCCAAAGCTCCTTGCCCGTGGCGAAATCGTAGCCGCCGGCGTGGTGCCAGCCGTTGACGGCGATCTGGGTGCGGCCGGCGGCGGTGACGACGGTGGGCGTGCCCCAGGTGGGAACGTCTTTGCGCGCGGTGCGCCACAGTTCCTTGCCGGTCGCGACCTCGAAGACGGCGAGGAAGGAGTCTTTCTGCACGTCGACCTGCACGACGACCTTGCCGTCGTGGATGATCGGCGAGCTGGCAAAGCCCCATTGGGCGGTGGGGACCTGGAAGTACCCGGAGTCCATCGGGCCGAGGTCTTTTTTCCAGAGGAGCGCGCCGTCGGCGGCGTTGAAACAGAAGAGTCCTTCGGAACCGAAGATCGCGACGACGTGGCGGCCGTCGGTGGCGGGCGTGGAGTTGCAATGCGTGGCCTTGGTGTGGCGGGCGACGCGCGGGGCGGATTCGTGGCCGAGGACGTTCCAGAGGATCTTTCCGGAGGTGCGGTCGAGGGCGAGGAGGCGCCATTGGTTTTTGCCGGAGTCGGGCGCGGAGCCGATGTCGCCGTAGAGCCCGACTTTGAGGGAGGATTTTTCGCCCTCGGCGACGGCGGTGGCGACGTAGACGCGGTCGCCCCAGACGATGGGCGACGCGTGCGAGAGCCCGGGAATCGGCGTTTGCCAGCGGATGTTTTCGCCGGTGGCGGCGTTCCACTTCGTGGGCAGCGCGACAGATTGGTCGAGACCGCTGGCCGCGGGGCCGCGGTATTGGGGCCAGTTGGCCGCGGAAGCGCGGGACGCGGAAACCGCGGTGGCCGCGGCGACCAGCAGGAACGACGCGAGTCGAAGGGCGGCGGGGTTTTTCATCGGGCGAAGCGAAACGGGGTCGGGTCCCGGTGCAAGCCGCGAGGCGGCCCATGGTGAACCGGGGCGACCAGCCGGAGCGCTCACGGTTGCGCCGGGGAGGTCGCGGGGTCGCCGAGTCGGTACAGGTGCCGCGTCGTGCGGACGAAGAGCGCGCCCTCGCCCGCGGCCGGCGAGGCGAAGGCGGGTTCGCCGAGGGGATTGGTCGCGAGGACGGAAAACTCGCGGCCGGCGCGCACGACCTTGGTGGTCCCGTCCTCGGCGAGGAAGTAGAGTCGGCCCGCGCCCGCGATCGGCGAGGCGCTGTGGGGGCCGCCGATGCGTTCCTGCCAGTGGACGCGGCCGGTCCGGGCGTCCCAGCACGTCGCGATCCCGGCATTGTTCACCGCGTAAAGTTCGTCGCCGAGCACGACCAGCGCGGGCCCGAGCGGAGCGCCCTTGGAGGCGCGCCATGCCACGTGGGTCTCGGTGACATCGCCGCTGCCATCCGGCCGGATGGCGAGCAGGTCCGAGCGCAATTGCCCGGCGGAAACAAACACGAGGCCGTGCGCGAAGACCGGCCGCGGGGCCAGGGCACTGTCGGCGCGATACCGCACGCGCCAGAGCTCGCGGCCGTCGGCGGGATCGACGGCGGACACGGCGTAGCGGCCCGGAATCACGATCTGGGGGCGGCCCGCGACCTCGATGAGCAGCGGCGTGCCGAACGAGAATTTCAGTTTCGCCTGCAGCGCGTGCGGCCGCCGCCAAAGGGTTTTCCCGGTGTGCTTGTCGAGCGCGACGACGAACGGCGCGGTGGCGCATTCGGCCACGTAAATCAGGCGGTCGCCGGCGAGGATGGGCGATCCGCCGTTGGGCGGGATGGGATCGAAGAGCAGGCGCGGGTTGCGCCACAGAATCTTGCCCGTGAGGTCGAGGCAGGCAGCGCCGTGGTGCCCGAAATAAACATAGAGTCGCTCGCCTTCGATGATCGGCGTCGGACACGCGGGCGAACTGAGTTGGTGCACCGGCGGCGGCGGCAGGCCCGCCGTGCCAAAGACCTCGGTGTGCCACGCGACGCGTCCCGTCGAGGCTTCGAAACAAAAAACGTGCAACCCCGCCGACGGTTCTTCCCCGGCCAAGGTGGCGGTCGTCAGGAAAATCCGGCCGCCGCTGACAACCGGAGTGGACCAACCCGAGCCCGGAACCGCTTGCTGCCAAACGACGTTTTTCTCCGCCGACCATTCGGTCGGGAGGCTGGCGGCGGTCGAAACGCCCTGGCCGGTCGGGCCGCGAAATTCGGGCCAGTCCGCGGCGGCGGCGAGGCCCGAAGTCGTAACCAGCAGGGACAGGAAGAGAGCTCGGAACATCAAGGATTGCGGAGGGCCGGCGCGGCGATGCGCCGTCAGGGTTCGACCGCGAGCGCGAACAGCTGTTTCTGGCCGGTGATGAAGAGGGTGCCGTGCGCGGCGACGGGGGTGCCGTGGGCGACGTCGGGGAGCGAGTTGTTGGAAGCGAGGAGTTTTTTCTCGCGGCCGGCGGCGAAGACCGCGACGACGCCCTCGGAGCTTTGGACGTAGACCCTGCCGTCGGCGACGAGCGGGGAGCCCCAGATGTTGGACTTCAAATCGTGCCGCCAGAGCTTTTCCCCGGTGGCGGCATCGACGCAGTAAACGTAGCCCGGCGTATCGGCGGCGTAGAGCAGGCCGTCGTGGACGACGGGCATCGAGATGCTGTCGCTGAAGTCTTCGCCGGCCAAGCGCCAGATCTCGGCGGTCTGGGTGACGTCGCCGCGCTGCCGGGCGTCGAGGCAACGGAGGATGCCGGGGCCGGTGCCGGCCTCGGGCTCGCCGATGGCGGCGAAGACGCGGTCGCCGACGAAGACCGGGGCGGCGACGAATTGGAACAGGGTTTCCGGTTCGCCGGCGGCGGAGGATTTTTCGTGGGCCTTGCCGTTGAACTTCCAGAGCAGTTTGCCGGTGGCGGGCTCGAAGGCGTAGAGCCAGCCGTCGCCGCCGGGGAAGGCGATTTGCGGGACCCCGGCGACGACGCCGTATCCGGGCGAGCCCCACTGGCCGGTGAGGATGCGGTCGCCGGGGGAGTTGTCCTGCCAGAGAATTTTTCCGGTGCCGGCCTCCACGGCGAGGAAACTGGGGGCGGCCGGGTTTTTGACTTTGCCGGATTTGTAGTCGGCGGAGTGGCCCGTGACGACGAAGACGCGGCCGTCGACGACGAGGGGGGAAGAGGCGGAGGCTTGGTTGGGTTGGACGCCGAGTTTGGCGCGCAAGTCGAGGGACCAGACCTCGCGGCCATCGGCGACGGCGCGACAGACAAGCTCGGCGCGGTTGCTGACGTAGTAGAGGAAATCGCCGGCGACGCAGGGCGTGGAGCAGATGCCGATGGTACGGTCGTCTTCGGCGGCGTCGGCGAGTTTCTCGTGGGCGACGGACCAGAGGAGTTTGCCGTCGCGGGTGGAAAAGCATTTGAGGACGCCGCGCTGCGGGCCGCCGTCGTTCCCGTCGGCGTCGGTGCCGATGAAGACGCGGTCACCGCCGACGACGGGGGCGCCGAAGGTGACCCGGCCGAGCGGGGCGGACCAGCGTAGGTTTTTCGGCGGGGATTTTCCGTCGGCGCGCCAGTCGACCGGGAGGTTGGTTGCGGCGGAAACGTGGTTGCGCTCGGGCCGGCCGCCGAGCATCGGCGATTCGGCGGCGGGAACGGCAACGAGCAGGGAGGCGGAGGCGAGGAAGGTCCCGGCTCGCGCGAACCGGGCCGCAGATCGGAGGAGAAGTTTCATGGGCCGCCGAGGCAAACGAGATGGGTGAAGGTTTTGATGTAGAGCCGGCCGGCGTCGACGCAGGGCGAGCTGTGGGTGCCCTCGCCGAGTTGACTGCGCCCGAGCTCGCGGAAGGTGTCGCCCGTGGCGAGGACGATCAACTCGCCCTTGGTGGAGGCGCAGTAAATCTTGCCGTCGACGATGACCGGCGAGCCGAAGAATTCCGCGCGCGGGAGGCGTTCGGACCAAAGCACCTTGCCGGTGGCGGCTTCGACGGCGCTGGCGAAGCCGGCGTCGCTGATCAGGTAGATTCGGCCCTCGTGGAAGAGGGGCGTGGGAACGTAGGGCGTCGCGCGTTTGAGCGTCCAGGCGACGTGGGTGGCGGCGACGTTGCCTTGGCCGCCGAGCTTCACCGCGGAGAGATAGTTGCCCGTGCCGGCGCCGGAGCCGCAGGTGCCGATGACGAGATCGCCGGCGACAACGGGGGAGGCGACCATGCGCTTGTCGAAGACCGGGGATTCCCAGTTGAGGGCGCCGGTGCGCGCGTCGAGGCCGGAGAGGCCGTGCGCATGGCTCGAGAGCAGCAGTTCGTCGGCGCCATCTGCACTGCGGTGGACGACCGGGGTGCCGTAGGCGGCGGCGACGTTGGTGTCGCCGCGGGTGGCGCGCGGCGAGGTCCACACGACGGCGCCGGTTTTGAGATCGAGGGCGACGACCGAACTCGTGCCGTCCTGGTCGTTGGTGACGATGACGCGGCCGTCGTGGATGATGGGCGAGGCGCCGTGGCCGTGTTGCGCCGAGAAGGGGCCGAGGTCGCGGCGCCAAAGTTCCTGGCCCGCGTGATCGAAGGCGCGGACCCAGAAATGGTCGCGGGAAACGAAGCAGGCGACGACGCGGTCGGCGTCCACGACAGGCGAAGTGTTGGCGTAGCCGGTATTGCGGTTGCCGAGGCGCGGCATGGGGAGCGCGTAGGTTTGGCGCCAGAGTTCCCGGCCGTCGGTTTTGCTGAGGCAGAGGAGGACGCGCTCTTTTCCGGCGTCGAGGGCGGTGAGGAGAAAGAGGCGCTCGCCCCAGATCACCGGTTGCGAGTGGCTGGCGCCGGCGATGGGTACGCGCCAGACGAACTCTTTTTCGGTCCACGACACGGGCAGGCCGCGCGAGGAACTGACACCGGTGCCGTTGGGACCGCGGAAACGCGTCCACTCCTGCCCGGCGGCGGAGGCGGCGGCGAAGAACGCGGCGAGGAGGAGGGCGAGCGCCGCGGCGCGCGGGAGGGTTTTCATGGGGGAAGGGACCGCGGGGCGGCGGCGAAGCGGGGCGAGCAGAGGTGCGGAGGAAATGGCGGTCAAAGGGAATTCGCCGCGCGAGCCGCGCGCGTTGCGCTTGCCGGGCGCGGGAGAATCGGCGGGAGTCGGCGCACCATCCCCGATGAAAACAAAAATGCGACTGATTTTGGCGGGCGGACTGGCCGGGTTGGGCCTGACGTTGGGCGGGACGACGCGGGCGGGTGACTGGCCGGGTTGGCGCGGGCCGACGCGCGACGGGCACGCGGCGCCGGGTGAAACGGCGCCGGTGACGTGGAGCGAGACCGAGAATGTCGTGTGGCGGGCGCCGGTGCGCGGGCGGGGGCACGGCTCGCCGACGGTGGTGGGCGACCGCATCTTTCTCGCGACGGCGGACCCGGCGACGCAGGAGCAGCTCGTGCTGGCGTTCGACCGCGCGACCGGCAAGCCGCTGTGGGCAACGGTGGTGCACCGCGGTCCGCTCGAGACGGCGGGGCACCGCCTTGCGTCGCAGGCGTCATCGACGCTGGCGTGGGACGGGGAGCGGCTGTTCGTGAATTTTTTCAATGCGAAAGCCGTGCATACGACGGCGCTCACGGCGGACGGGAAGATTGTTTGGCAGACGCGGGTGGCGGACTTTGCGATGCACCAGGGGTTCGGGTCGTCGCCGGTGGTGCATGAGTCGCTGGTGCTGGTGACGGCGGACAGCCGCGGGGGCGGGCGGATCGCGGGGCTCGACCGGCGGACGGGAAAAATCGTTTGGGAGCAGGCGCGGCCGAAGATCGCGAACTATGCGTCGCCGGCGGTGGTGACCGCGGCGGGGCGGACGCAGGTGGTGCTCGCGGGCTGCAACCTGATCGCGAGTTTCGATCCGCTCACGGGCAAGAAATTGTGGGAATTCGAGGGCTCGACGGAGGAAACGGTGGTGACGGCGGCGACGGACGGGCGGCGGATTTTTGTGGGCGGCGGTTACCCGAGGAACCATGCGGTGGCGATCGAGGCGGACGGCTCGGGGAAGATCGCGTGGCAGCACAACGTGCGCGTCTACGTGCCGTCGATGCTGGTGCGGGACGGGTACGTCTATGCGCTCCAGGATGCGGGCACGGTGGCGTGCTGGAAGTCCGACACGGGCGAGGAACTCTGGCGCGAGAAGGTGGACAAGGACTACTACGCGTCGCCGGTGATGGTGGGGCAGCGCATCTACGCGACGAACCTCACGGGCGCGACGGCGGTGTTCGACGCGACGCCGGCGGGTTTCAAACTGCTCGCGCAAAACCGGCTGGGCGACGAGGCGCTGGCGAGTCCGGCGATCTGCGGCGGGCGGATTTACCTGCGGCACGCGAAGAAGGGCGAGGCGCGGCAGGAGTTTCTGTGGTGCATCGGGGGAACCAAAAGTTGAGAGCCGAGAGTCGGGAGATGAGAGCCGGACAGAGAGTTTTCGCGGGTTGGCTGGTGATGGCGCTGGGAGTGTGCGCGGGCTCGTCGGGAAGCGCGATGAGGGCGGAGACGGGGAGGGCGGAGTTGATCGCGTCGCCGGAGGCCGGCTGGCCGCAGTTTCGCGGGCCGCGGCGCGACGGCGTCAGCGCTGAGCGCGGCCTGTTGCCGACGTGGCCGGAGGGCGGGCCGAAATTGCTGTGGTCGGCGCCGGGGGCGGGAAAAGGATATTCGTCCCCGATCATCGGGGGCGGGAAACTTTTTGTGACGGGAGATTTCGGGGCCGAGGTGCGGGTGCTCGCGTACGACCTCGGCGGGAAACCGTTGTGGTCGGTGCGCAGCGGCGACGCGTGGCTCAACCAATACCAGGGGGCGCGGGCGTCGGTGACGTACCGCGACGGTTTGCTGTATCACCAAAACGCGCACGGGCGCGTCGTGTGTCTTGACGCGGCGACGGGGAAAGAGCGGTGGGCGGTGGAGCTGATGCGGGAGTTCGGCGGGGAGAATATCAGGTGGGGGTTCAGCGAGTGTCTGCTGGTGGACGACGACGCGGTGTATGCGACGGCGGGCGGGCGCGACGCGATGCTGGTGGCATTGGACCGGCGCACCGGGGCGGTGCGGTGGAAAGTCGCGCAGGCCGAGACGGCGGCGGACAAGGTCGAAGGGGCGTCCTATGCGGCGCCGATCTTGGTGCGGTTCGCGGGGCGACGGCTCGTGATCGGGTGCACGCAGCGGCAGCTCTATTGCGTGGATGCCGATACGGGGACGCTGCAATGGACGCGGCCCCGCGAGACGGCGTATTCCGTGCTCGCGATGTCGCCGGTGCTGGTGGGCGACGCGGTATTCATGGCGGCGCCGATGGGGCCGCCGGGGCAGTTGCACCGTCTGATCGCGCCGACGGCGGCGGGCGGACCGGTGGGCGTGGAGGATGCGTGGACGACGGCGCTCGACACGTGTCAGGGCGGCGTGGTGCACATGGGCGGGCGGCTGTTCGGCTCAACGTATCCGAGGCGCGGAAGCTGGCAGGCGCTCGATGCGCGCGACGGAAAACTGCTCTACGAAACGGCGGAGTTTGCCAAGGGCGCGGTGCTGGCGGCGGACGGGCGGCTCTACGCGTTGGCGGAGGATGGGTGGATGCTGCTTCTGGAGCCGACGGACACGGAGTTTGCGGTGCGCGGGCGCTTCCGTTTCGCGGAGACGCGCGACCGGAATGCCTGGGCGCATCCGGTGATTTACGACGGGCGGCTCTACCTGCGCTACCACGACACGGTGTCGTGTTACGACGTGCGGGCGGGCGCGCGTTGAAGGGCGTGGAGCACGTAGCCGAGGCCGGCGCCGAAGCCGAGGCCGTGGGCGGCGCCCCAGAGCAGGCGGCCGGTGGAACCGCGGACGTGCGCGTAGAGTTCGCCGCCGAGATAGTAGCCGGCGCTGTGGCACACGAAGAGCACGAGGAGCAGGCGGAGGAAACCGGGGCGCGTGCCGAAGGCGGATTGGAGGAGCCAAGTCATCGCCGCGAGGCCGGCTAGGGCGCCCCAGAAGTCGGCGAAGTATTTGCCGCGGAGGCCGAACCAGCAGGCGCACCAGCCGATAGCGTAGACCAAAAACGCGGCGGCGAAGAGCAGCGGGAAACGCTTCCAGGCGCCGGGGGCGACGACGAGACGGCCGAGGGCGAGTCCGCCGAGACCGAGGTAAACGACGGCGATGGCGGCGTAGAGGACGGCTTCCTGGCGCAAGAGGCGGAAGGCCCAGATCGAATAGGCGGCGGCGCTGACGGCGGCGAAGCTCAGCGTGCCGTAGAGCACCGAGAAGCCGAGGCTCCGTGGGGCGGGAGCGTCGTCGGCGGCGGAGACGGTGAGGCCGAAAAACTTCATGGGGTGGCAAAGGCGGAGTACAGAGTAGGGCGGAAAGTCAGCGCGGAAGTTTCATGCGTCGTTTGGTTCAACCG
Organism: Opitutaceae bacterium; assembly: GCA_027482185.1. Lineage (GTDB taxonomy): Bacteria > Verrucomicrobiota > Verrucomicrobiia > Opitutales > Opitutaceae > ER46. The sequence goes on from JAIXWF010000013.1 coordinate 1,392,488, forward strand.
AGGCAGGAGTCACGGAGTACGCGGAGCTCGGGCACAGTTCACGGAGCCAAAACCCTCGTCTGCTATGGGTCCGCTGTGTCTTGGCTCTGTGCCCTCCGCGGCAAAAATTCGGTCACGTTGCGTTTGAAATCTCCGGGGCGGGCGGCGCGGGGAGTTTCACGGTCCACGCGGCGAGGGCGAGGAGCGCGACGACGCCGGCGAGCGTGTAGAAGACAGAGGCGTAGGAGCCGGTGACGGCATGGCATTGCGCGAGGAGCAGCGGGCCGAGGGCGGAGGCGAGCACGGTCAGCATCTGCGCGGTGCCGACGACGCGGCCGAGGTGGGCGCGCCCGAAGGTCTCGGCCCAGAAGCCGAAGAAGATCACGATGACGAAGCCGCCCGCGAGGCCCATGACGACGGCGAAGGCATCGACCTGGATGACGGTTCTCAACGACGGCAGGGCGGTGAGCGCGGCGGCGAGGAGCACCATGGCAAGGGCCATGAGGCGGTTGACGGACCAGCGCGAGGCGAGCCAGCCGCCGAGGAAATTGCCGACGAGCGAGGTGAGCGCGCAGACGACGAGACTGCGGTGGTAGATGTCGGCGGGAAAGCCGCGCTCGGCGAGGATGGATTCGTTGAAGAGGCCGATGCCGGAAGCGACGAGGTTGTAGACGGAACTCGCGAGGGCGAAGACCCAGAAGGCGGGCGTGCGGAGCGCTTGACCCCAGGTGAAGCTCGGGGCTGCGGCGGACGAAGGGGCGGAGGTCGCGGAGGTTTCGTTTTCCATCGCGAGGCCGGCGGCTTCGGGGCCGCGGCGGCCGAGCCACCAACCGAGGAGCGCGAGGCCGGGCAGCAGGCACCAGCCGATGGCGCCCCACGCGGTGCGCCAGCCGTCGTTTTTGACGACGGCACCGACGACGGGGAACGCGATCATGAAGCCCATGCTGAGGGCGATGGCGTAGAGGCCCATGGCGAGGTTGAGGCGGCGGCGGAACCATTGGCCGACCATGGCGAGGCTCACGATGGAGAGCGCGCTTTGGCCGAGGCCGCGCGAAAGAACGAGCAGGACGAAGAGCATGGCGACGCTCGTCGCGACGCTCATCGCGAGGACGACGGCCCCGAGCAGCGCGGCAACGAGAACGAGCATCGTGCGGCTGCCGAGTTGGTCCTGGAGGCGGCCGATGCCGAGGCAGAAGAGCGAGCCGAGGAGCGTGGCCCAGAGATTCATCTGCGCAAACGCGACGCGGTCGAGCGCGAGGTCCCGGAGGAGCGATTCCGTGATGAGTCCGAGACCCTGGGTGCGGCCGGGGAGGGTGCCGACCATCGCGAGGGCGGCGAGGCCGAGCACGACCCAGCCGTAGTAAAACGGGGCCCGTGCGAGGACGGCGGGGATTTTCGGGAGGGCGGCGGAACTCGTCATGGCGCGGAGGGAGACGGGCGCGGAGCGGCCGGGAGGCCGATCCGGTAGAGATGCGTCGCGGTACGAATCAGGAGGGAGTTCGCGACGACGGCGAAGGAGGCGAGAGTGGGTTCGTCGAGGGCGTTGGCGGCAACTTTGGTGAAGGTGCGGCCGGCGCGGAGGACGGTGGTGAGGCCCGTCTCGTTGAGAAAATAAAGGTGGTCGCCGGCGGCGATGGGGGAGGCGGAGTAGTTGCCGTCGATTTTTTCCTGCCAGTGGACGGCGCCGGTTTTCGCATCCCAGCAGGAGGCGAGGCCGGCGTCGTTGACGGCGTAGAGTTCGTCGCCCACGACGACCACGGAGGGAGTAAGCGGCGCACCTTTGGTGGTGCGCCAGACAATGTGGGTATCGGTGACATCGCCGGAGCCGTCGGGGCGAATGACGAGGAGATCGGCGCGGTTGTAGCCGGTGCCGATGTAGAGGAGGCCGTGCGCGTAGACGGGGCGGGGGACGACGGAGTAGCCGCCGCCGTAGCGCACGCGCCAGAGTTCGCGGCCGTCGCGCGGATCGTGGGCGGAGACGGCCCCGCTGCCGGGGGAAACGACCTGCGGCTGCCCGGCAACGTCGATGAGCAAGGGCGTGGCGAACGAAAATTTCTGCCGAGGGCCGTCGGGGCGGGAGACTTTCCAGGCGACGCGGCCCGTCGCGGCGTCGAGGGCGACGACGAAGGGCGATTCGGAGCCGTCGGCGCTGAAAATGAGGCGGTCGCCGGCGAGGACGGGGGAGCCGCCGTTGCCGTGGACGGCGTCATAGCCGAGGTCGCGGTTGCGCCAGAGGATTTTTCCGCCGAGGTCGAGGGCAGCGGTGCCATGGTGGCCGAAGTGCACGTGGAGTTTGCCGTCGGCGAGGATCGGCGTGGGGCTGGCCTCGGAGTTCTTGCGGTGGATGGGCTGCGGGCGGGCTTCGGCGGGGGTGAACACCTCGGTGTCCCAGACCATGCCGCCGGTCGCGGCGTCGAGACTCAGCACACGGAGCGACGGGGTTTTGGAGCCGGAGCCGAGGACGGCGGTGGTGAGGTAGATGCGGCCGCCGGCGACCACGGGCGACGACCAGCCGGTGCCGGGCACGGCTTGTTTCCAGGCCACGTTTCTGGTGGCGGACCACTCGGTGGGCAGGCCGGTGGCGGACGAGATGCCCTGGCCGGTAGGGCCGCGGAATTCGGGCCAAGTATCCGCCGCAGCGGGCAGCGCACCGCAGACCGATCCGGCTAGGACGAGGGCGCGGGGGAATATCATGGGCATGGCGCGGGATGGAACAGAAAGCGGGCTCGGGGCGATGCGGACAACGGCGCGCCCGCACCTCAATCCCAAAGACGCCGTGGCAGAAAAACCCGGTGGACGGCTCGGGGCTTGCTTCCGATTTTGCAGCCGAACACAACGCCACGGGTTCCGGCGCGTCTGGCCCCGTGTGTTGCGTCCGGTCGTGCCGCCCTCCCGATCCCCAACTCTCCCCGCATGAAGCCCACCTCCCTTTACCCTGCTTTGTCCCGTCCCCTGTTGTTCTCCTTGCTCGCGTTCGCCGTCGCGTTCCCTGCGCGGGCGGCCGAATGGCCGGGCTGGCGCGGGCCGAACGGCGACGGCACCGGCCCCGGCGCAATAAATCTGCCCGACACCTGGGCCCCGGACAAAAACATCAAGTGGAAGGTCGAGATGCCCGCCTGGAGCGGTTCGTCGCCGGCGGTCTGGGGCGACAAGATCTTCCTCAACACGCCCTCGAAGGAGGATCCCTCGGCTGCACCGCCTCCGCCGGCGGAGCCTGCGCCGGGAAAGAAAGCGCGGCCGCGGCCGGCCGGCGGGCGCGGTCCGGGCGGACAGGAAATCCTGCTGCTGTGCCTCGACCGGGCGACGGGCCGGGAGCTGTGGCGGAGGCAGTACGACCGCGGCAACGACATCAAAATGAAGCACAACATGTCGTCGCCCTCCCCGGTGACCGACGGCAAACACGTGTGGGTCGTATCGGGCAACGCGATCGTCGCGTGCTTCGATTTCGCGGGCAACCAGCGGTGGACCTTCGATATCCAGAAGAACTTCGGGAAAATGGGCATCCAGTTCGGCTACGGCTCGTCCCCGCTGCTCGTGGACGGCAAGCTGGTGTTCCAGATGTTGCAGGGTCTCCATACGGACGATCCCTGCTATGTCTTCGCGCTGGACGCCGCGACGGGCAAGACGCTGTGGCGCGTGGATCGTCCGACCGACGCGGAGCACGAGAGCCCCGACGCCTACTCGACGCCGTCGCTCCTCGTGCACGGCGGCAAGAAACAGATCGTGATCGGCGGCGCCGACTACGTGACCGGGCACGATCCGGAAACGGGTGCGGAGCTCTGGCGCGGCGGCGGACTCAATCCCAACAAATCGCGCAACTACCGGGTGATCGCGTCGCCGTTGGTGCACAACGGCCTGATTTTCACGCCGACGCGCGTCACGCCGTTCATCGCCTACAAGGCCGGCGGCTCCGGCGACATCACGGCCACGCACAAGGCCTGGACGTGGACCGACAAGGGCGCGCCCGACGTGCCGACGCCGGTGACCGACGGCGAACTGCTCTACTTCGTCGACGACCAGGGTGCGTTCACGGCGATCAAGGCGAAGACCGGCGAAAAAGTATACGGGCCCGAGCAGACGGGCATAGGACGGACGAGTGCGTCGCCCGTGCTCGCCGACGGCAAGATCTACATTGTCAGCGAATCCGCGGAGACGGCGGTCGTGCAGGCGGGGCCGACCTTCAAGCTCATCGGCAAGAACGCGCTCGATGGCAGCTACACCTTGTGCACGCCGGCGTTTGTCGACGGCACGATCTTCCTCCGCACCGGCACCCATCTCTACGCTATCGCCAAATAGTCCGCGCCTTCCGGCCCAACCGAAAATTCCCATGACCCTCCGCCCCCGCTTGCTGCCCTCCCGCGTCGTTCCCTGCTGGCTGGCGCTCGCCGCCGCGTCGTTCGCGACCGCGGGCGAGTGGTCGCATATCCAAGGTCCGACCTATGACCGGAAAACCGCCGAAGGTGCGACGGGCGCGTGGAAATCGGGCGAACCGCGTCGGCTTTGGGAAATGAAAGCCGACGGCGGCTTCAGCTCGTTCGTCACCGGGGACGGCAAGGCGTTCACCGTGGTGCCGGTCGACGGCGGCGATCGCGAAGCTGCGGTCGCGATCGATCGCAAGACGGGCAAGGCGCTCTGGCAAACGACGCTCGGCGTCTCCGAATACGCCAAGGGCGGCGCACGCGGCGCCCGCGGCAACGAGGGCGGCGACGGCCCGCGCGCGACGCCGGTGTTTGCGGCCGGGCGGGTGTTTGTGTTCGGCGCGAAGTTCGACCTCACCGCGCTCGATGCGGACTCCGGCAAGGTGCTGTGGAAACGCGATCTGATCGCGGAATTCGGCGGCAAGGAACTCAACTGGGCCAACGCCGCCTCGCCGCTGCTCGTCGGCGACAAGGTCATCGTGGCCGGCGGCGGACGCAACCAGACCTTCCTTGCGTTCAAGGCCGCCACCGGCGAGGTCGTGTGGAAATCCGGCAGCGACCGCGCGACGTATTCCACGCCGGTCCTCGCGAAGATCCACGGCCAGGAACAAGCCCTCTTTATGGTTGAGCGCGGTCTGGTTGCCCTCGACCCGGCGACCGGCAAGGAGCTCTGGCACTATCCGTTTCCCTATCGCACCGCGACCTGCGCGTCGCCCGTCGTGTGGAACGACATCGTCAACGTGACCGCCGGCTACGGCGTGGGGGGCGGCGCGTGCAAAGTCACCTTCGCCGGCGGCAAATGGGAAGCCACCGAGCTCTGGCGCAGCCCGGGCAACCGCGACACCGCGGCGCATTGGAGCACGGCGGTCGTGCATGACGGTTTTCTCTACGGCTGTTACGGCCACGGCGAATACGGCGGCGGCGCCTTCAAGTGCATCGATATCCGCACCGGCGAGGTGAAGTGGCAGCAGCCGGGTTTCGGCCATGGTCAGGTCATCCTCGCGGGCAACCGCCTGCTCGCCACGACCGACGCCGGCGTGCTCAAGCTCATCGAGCCCACGCCCGCGGGCTACCGCGAGTTGGTCAGTGCCGACATTATCGCCGGCAAGGTCTGGGCGAGTCCGGCGCTGAGCGACGGCCACGTGCTGCTGCGCAGCACGAGCGGCGGTGTCTGCATCGAGCTCTGACGCGCGGGCGGCGGCACGCGTCGCCAACCTGCAGTCCGCGCCGGGATCATCGGCACCTGGGTTCGCCCAGAACCTTACCCGCTGGTCCCGTGGCCGCCCGGCAGGCCTCCGCCCGCGGACCGGGCCGCCGCGATGCGGCGTCAAAGCAACAACGTCGGGGCCAACCCGCCTCAAGCGCTGCCGTTGCGAGTGTCACGTCGGGGAACCACCGGGAATCGCGGCGCGCGTTCGCAAAGAGGCCGCCTGCCAGCGCCCAGAGAATACAAAACCGCCCCCGCCCGGAAGGGCGGAGGCGGTGCAGGCAGGGTGGCGCGGGGCGCGGGGCCCGGGGTTCAGAAAGCGTAGCGCAGGCCGACGGCGTAGAGCAGCGGATCGAGGCGCGCCTCGGTCAGGCGCGCGGGGCCGGCGTTGACGTCGGTGCGGATCGCGGCGCGCTTGATGTCGAGATTGAAGGACCAGCGGTCGTCGATCTTCCAATCGATGCCGGCCTGGGCGGCGACGCCGATGCTGTTGCTCTCGAGGCCGAGCGGGACGCCGGCGACGACAAGGTTGTCGTCCCAGATGAGCGTGAAGTTCACGCCGGCCGCGAAGTACGGCCGGATCGCGCCGCCGGCGTTGGCGCGGTACTGGAAGAGCAACGTGGGCGGCAGGTGGCGGAAGGAGCCGAGGTTGCCGACGCCGGCGAGGGTGACATCGTGCTTCTGCGGCACCGTCAGCACGAGCTCGGCGGAGATCGTGTCGTTGAAGGCGTAGGCGACGTCGATTTCCGGAATGAACTTGTCGCTCACGGAGATCGCGTTGTCGGCGAACTTGATGCCCAGGGCGGTGAACGCATCGGACTTGTCGACGGTCTCGAGGTACGTCGCGCGGAGGCGGACGGACCAGGGGCTCGCGGCCTGGAGGGCCACGGCGGAGACGAGCAACAGGGCGCCGCGGGCAAGGTTTTTGACGATAGGGTTCATAGGTATTGGTGAAGATCCGCCGCCGGACGAATCCGGTGGGGCGAATGCGTTGACGGTAGCGAATGCGTTTCGGCGCGGCTCGGCGGGTTTTGGCCGGGCTTGCGCATGGATTGAACTCCGGCGTCGCGGCAGACTTGCCGGCGCGGAAATTTCGTGGCGCGATGGCGGCGTGACCTTGCGCATGATGAATCGGTTGCTCGGCGGCGTCGTCCTCGCGTTCGGGCTGGCGGCCTGCGGGCCGACGGACCCGCTGGCCGGGACGATCGACGCGAAATCGGACAGCAGCTGGACGCGTTGGCAGCAGCGCAACACCGGCGGCTTTTCGCCCGAGCTGGCGAAGGAGTTCGCCGCGGCGCTGCAGGACGTGCGGCTCGCGATCATGGCCGAGCGGGCGGCGTCGGGCCGCGAAGGCATCGAGGAGGAATTGCGGCGGCGGCTCGACGGCAAGACCGTGCGCGAAGTGCTGATTCTGGGCTACACGGGCCGGCGCAAACGGCTCGCGGTGGAGGAGGCCGAGTTGCACCTGGTCCGGCAGGCCAACGGCTGGCTGGTGACCAAACCGGGCGACGCGACCTCGGCGCGCTCGCTCGGCACCCTGCGGGAGCGGCAGGAACGCCGCGCGGAAACGCTCGCCGCGGAGATGGCGGGGGCGGCGAAGCGCTTGACGGAACTCGGGGCGACCCCCGAACCGATTCCGACCCCGGAAAAGGCGACCGGCGTGACCGCCAAGCCGCTGACGCGGACCGAAGCGCGGGCCGAACTCGCCTCCATGTTGGAGGACCTGCAGTCGGCGGCGGCCCTGAAGCACGGGTCGTGGCCGGTGAAGATCGACCGGACCGGCGCGGCGTTGCCGGCGGAGGAGCAGGCGGCCTTTCGCGAGCGCTTGCAGACGGCGACGGCCGCGGGCCGCGTGCTGCTCGCCGTGCGCATCAAGGACCAGTGGCTGCGTTACGAGGCAGCGGCCGCGGGTCCGGAGTTGCCCGCCCCGGTCACCGCGAGCCTGACCGAGGAAGACCGGAAAAATTTTCTGCTGCAGTGGCACGCGGTGCAGGCCGAAGTATGGGCGCGGCGCGAGACCGCTTCGCCCTGAGGCCGGGGGCGCTTTGAGTAGAAATCGCGGAGCCTGCGACTAAGGTTTCGCCCGGGCGGGCCGATGATCGAGAGTATCCGGCCTCATCCGAGGCGGTCTTGCCTCCTGTCTGCAAGCGGCGCCAACGAAGGCGGTTTCTCCGGCGGGAAACGAGATCGCGCGAGCAGGCCGCAGCTATCATGAATGATTCGCCTGTTCCGCAGCCACTCGCTCCCGTTGCCCGGCCCGATCCCGCCGAATTGGAATCCCGCTGGGCCGCGATCAACCGCGTGCAGGCGGTGATCGAATTCGATTTGCAGGGCCGGATCGTCGCCGCCAACGAAAACTTTCTCGGTGTGATGGGCTACTCGCTGGCCGAAATCGTCGGCCAGCACCACCGGATGTTCTGCGATGCCGGCTATGCCCAGAGCCAGGCTTACCGCGATTTTTGGCGCGCGCTGAACGCGGGCGAATCGTGCCAGGGCGAGTTCAAGCGCTTCGGCAAGGACGGCCGCGAAGTGTGGATCCAGGCCTCGTACAACCCCATTCTCGATCGGGCCGGCAAGGTGACCAAGGTCCTCAAGTTCGCGACCGACATCACGCAGGCCAAACAGCGCAGCGCGGAGTTTGCGGCCCAAATGGGGGCGGTCGATCGGTCCCAGGCCGTGATCGAATTCGATCTCGCGGGCAAGGTCCTGCGCGCCAACGCCAATTTCCTCGCCGTCACCGGCTACGAGGCCGCCGAGATCGTCGGCCGCCACCACCGGATTTTCTGCCTGCCGGAGCACGCGCAGTCGGAGGCGTACCGGGATTTCTGGCGCAAACTCGGCCACGGCGAATTCGATTCCGGGGTCTACAAGCGCATCGGCAAGGACGGCCGCGAATTCTGGATCCAGGCTTCCTACAACCCCGTGTTCGATGCGGACGGACGGATCCTCAAGATCGTGAAATTCGCGACCGACATCACCGCGGCGAAGCTCCGGGACGCCGAGTTCCAGGGCAAGGTCGCCGCCATGGACCGCTCGCAGGCCGTGATCGAGTTCGATCTTGAAGGCCAGGTCCTCGCCGCAAACGCGAACTTCCTCGAACTGCTCGGCTACACGCTCCGCGAAGTGAAGGGAAAGCACCACCGGATCTTCTGCGCCGAGGACTACGTGAAGTCCCCGGAGTACTGCGAATTCTGGGGCCGGCTCGGCCGCGGCCAGTTCCACAGCGGGCGCTTCCTGCGCCTGGGCAAGTTCGGCCAACGGATCTGGATCCAGGCGACCTACAACCCGGTGTTCGACGCCGAGGGCCAAGTCCTGAAGATCGTGAAGTTCGCGAGCGACATCACCGACCAGGTCGAACGCGAGGAAAGCATCGCGAAGAAGGCCGAGGCGATGAACGCGACGGTGGACGAACTGCTCACCGCCATCGAAGCCATCGCCGAAAGCGCCAAGGCCTCGAATGCGCTCGCCAACCAGACCCAGGGCAACGCGGACCAGGGCCATGCCGCCCTCGACGAACTGATGACCTCCATGCAGGACATCCAGAAATCGTCCAACGACATCTGCGAGATCGTAAAGGTGATCGGCGACATCGCTGCCCAAACCAACCTCCTCGCTTTCAATGCCGCGATCGAGGCCGCCCGTGCCGGCGCGCAGGGCGTCGGCTTCTCGGTGGTGGCGGAGGAAGTCCGGCGCCTCGCCGAAAAATCCGCCGGCGCTACCCGCGAGATCAACCGCCTGATCACGCACTCGGTCGACCGCGTGCAGTCGGGCAACGCCGTTTCCAAACGCGCCCTCGATTCCTTCCAGGCCATCGCCTCCGGCGTGGTCGAGACGACCAAGTCCATCGCGGAAATCGACGAAGCGACCGAGGAACAGACCCGCTCCGCGCGCCGGGTCGTGGAACTCATCCGCGAACTGGCCGGCACCACGGCGGTCCGGAACGCGGAGCCGGCCGGCGCCGCCTGAACCGCCCCGTGCCGCGGCCCCACGTCACGCCGGGGACTGCCCGGAGCGCGGGCGCCGGACGCCGCAACCTCTCCCTTTCCAAAGCATGATCCCGTCCGCCGAGGCTCCGCCGGCCGAAACGCTCACGTTCGGGCTGGTCCGGATCGGCCGCACCGACCTCGCGGTGCCCGCCGAATGGATCGAACAGATCGTCCCCGGTCCCCTTGAGATCGCGCCGTTGCCGCAGGCGCCGCGCCATGTGCTCGGTGCGTTCGCGTGGCGGGGCGGAGCTCTGCCGGTGGTCGACCTCGCGGACTTGGTGCGCTGCGCCGCCGACCACGAGGCCGGTCGGCCGGTCGCCTTCGCCCTCGTGATCCGGCATCCGGCCGGCCGCGTCGCCGTGCAAGTCGACGCCGTCCTCGGCGTCGTGCGCGCCGAAGCCGGCACCGTGTCCGAGCTTTCGGCCGAACCGGGCGCGGTTCCGGCCCTGTTCGGCCGCATCTACACGCCGCCCGGCGGCGGCCGCGTCGCCGCCGTGCTCGATCTCGAAACCCTGCTCGGATTGGACGGCGTGCGTTCGGCGCGGCGCCCCGAGACGGCAGCGGCGGCCGCGACGGATTCGGTCCGCGGCGAGGCGCGGCCGCACGTGGTTTTCCGGGCCGGCGGCGTCCTGCTCGCGGTCGATGCCGGCGTGGTCAGCCATGTCGAGCGGCGGACGGCGGAACTGGACTCGCCGCTGACTCATCCCGTGGTCGCCGGCTTCCAGCGGATCCGCGGCCACTATTTCCCGGTGATCGAACTCGCCGCGTTGCTGGGCTTGCCGGAAACGGCCGAGCCGTGCCCGCACCTGCTGGTGGTCGATGCCGACGGCAAAGGCGCGGCGCTCGGCGTCGGCGCGGTGGTGTCCATCGACAGCTATTGTCCCGGCGATTTCGAACCACTGCCGCCGGAGGGTATCGCCCGTCCCGAATGTTTCGCCGGCAGCGTGGCCCGGGCTTCCGGGGAAGTTGTGCTGGTGCTCGATCGCGAGCGGATAGTCGCGTGCGCAGATCTGGTGGACCGGCAGAATCTCGCGACGGATAGCGCACGGACCGGTGTTGCAGAGGCGGCGGTCGGCGTATCCCGGCACTATCTGGTTTTCCGCGCCGGCGGCGGCGCCCTCGCGGTGCCGTTGGCGCAACTCGAGGCCGTGATGGAAGTGCCCGCGGATTTTGTGGACCTGCGGCGATCCGGGAGCGTCTGGCTCGGACTGTGCACCCGGCTGGGCACGCCCGTGAAGCTGGTCGATCTCGGCGCCCTGCTCGGCAAACCCGTCGGGCACACCGGACCCGGCGCGCCGCTGCTCGTGATCCGCAGTCCGTGGGGCCTGCAGGGCTACGTCGTCGACGCCGTCGATTTCCTGCAGGCGGCCGTGGCGCAACCGTTGCCCGGGGCGCATCGCCGCGCCGCGGGGCCGGTGCCGGCCTTCGCGGAAATGATCCGGGCCCGCAACGGTGCGTTCGACCGCGCCGCCTGCGTGCTGGAGCTCCGGCATCTCGCCGCGCAACTGCAACCGCCGGCCGCGGCGGCGCAGGCGGCCTGAGCCGTCGCGGCGCCGCTTCGGCCGATGCCCGGCCGGCCGGCACGATCCAGCCTCACCGCGTATCCGTCGCGGCCGGACAGACGGTTGTGCGGCGCGCGGCGGCCGCGGGAACGGCGTGGCCCGCGGAACCGTCCGCTTCCTCAGCGGGCGAGGCGGCGGATTTTCAAGGCGGCGGCGACGCCGTGTTTGGCCGGATGGCGCAGCGCGTGCCGGATCAGCCAGCGGCGTTCGGGCGCAGCCCCTTCCAGCCATTGGCGGCAGATCTCGAACGCGAGGTCCGGATGGTCTTTGGCGATGTCGCCCAGATGGTTGGCGACGCTGCGGCGCACGTAGAGCTCGGGGTCGTCGCGCAGCGCCTCGAGGAGCGGCAAAACGGGCCGCGGATCCCGCACGAAGGCCGGGATGCGCCGGGCCCAAGGCAGCCGGGGGCGCGTGCCTTCCGAGCATAAACGGCGCACGTGCGGATCCGGGTCGCGGATCCAGACTTCGAGTTGGCGAAGCGTGCGCTCGGGTTGCGCGATCAGAAACGGCCGGATGGAAAACTCGGCGGAGAACCGGCGCGTGAGTTCGTACTGCAGCCGCATCGCCGCGGGAAACGGATCGCGTCCGCCGTTGTCCGCCGGATCGAGGCCGAACTTCGCCGCGAAACACACATGCGGCAGGTAAAAGAAAACCCCGAGGCCGAGGTCGGCGGTGGCCGTCAACGGCGGGGTGAGGGAGCGCAGCAGCACCTCCGCCGCCGCCTCGAACTCGGCCGGCAGGAACCGGCGCAGCACGGTCGCGAGATGGTCGCCCCGCTGCAGGATGCCGAGGGGCGCGAGACCGGCGCGCGCGGCCGAGCGGAAACCGTCGGCGTCGAAGACCGGGTGGGCGAGGCCGAGATTGTGCGCGAGGCAATCCACCGCCTCGCGATCGAGCAACGCGGCCAGCGAACTGCCTTTGGCGATGGCGGACGGGGCGGCGGGCAGCCGCAGTCGCGCGGGATCGGGTCGCCGCGGCGCGGCGGGACGGGAGGATCGTTGGGGAGCGGAGGGCATGTCGGAATTCGGTCCCAGTTTACCGGCGGCCGTGACACCGTGGTGTCAGGAGCCGAAACCGTGCCGCGCGCGAAAGGTAGCCGCGGCAAGCGGCGGGGAAATCGAACAGGTCTGCCTCCAACCCTCAACCCCGCTCTCCCGGCTGCCTCGGGGCTCCCGCGACGAAGCCTTGCCTCGGGCCCGGCGGCGGCGTCGGCTGGCGCGTGGACCCAAAGCGCGCAGGCCAGTGGCTGCTGGCGGTGATCTATCTCGCTTTCGTCAGCCTCGGGCTGCCCGACGGCACGTTCGGCGTGGCCTGGCCCGCCATGTACCCGGAGCTCGGCCTGCCGCTCGGGTTGGGCGGCAGTATCACTTCCGTGGTGACGCTGTTGTCGGGCGCCTCTGGTTTTTGCAGCGGCTGGATCTTGGCCCGGGTGAGTCCCGGTCCGGTGGTGTTTGCCAGCGGGCTCCTGACCGGCGGGGCTTTGCTGTCGTTGGTCTGGGCCCCCGGCTATGCCGCGGTGCTGGCCGCCGCCGTGCCGCTGGGTTTCGGCGCCGGGGCGGTGGACGCGGCGCTGAACGGCTACGTCGCCCGCCACTACCGCGGCCGGCACATGAACTGGCTGCATGCCTGCTGGGGCGTGGGCGCCACCTGCGGTCCGCTGCTGATGGGCCAGGCGATCGCGGGCGCGGGCGGTTGGCGCGGGGGGTATGCGTTGCTCGGGGCGCTGCAGCTCGGGCTCGCGTTGCTGATCGCGGCGACTCTCCGGCTGTGGTCCCGCGTGCCGGAGCGTCACGATCTCCAGGATACGCCGGGCGGCGGCCGCGCGCCGGCGCTGGGGGCCGATTCCGCGGCCGGCCGGCTTTCGCCGGTGCTGTTCGCGCTGTACGCCGCCCTCGAGGCCTCGGTCGGGCTGTGGACGGCCTCGCTGCTCATTTTGGGCCGGGGCTTTTCGCCCGCCGCGGCGGCGGTGGCGACCGCGGTATTCTACGGGGCGATCACGGGCGGCCGCGTGCTCGCGGGCTACGGGGTGGAACGTTGGGGCAACCGCCGCACGGTGCGTTGGGGCGCGGCGCTGGCGGTGGCGGGACTGCCGCTGCTGGCGCTACCGGCCGGACCCGCTTTGGCGATGCTGGGGCTGGCATGCGCCGGGCTGGGCTTCGCCCCGATCTACCCCGGGCTGATGCAGGAGGTGCCGCGGCGCTTTGCGGCGACGGCCGCCCAGACCGTCATCGGCCGCCAGACCGGCGCCGCGTACTTCGGGGTGGCGTTGCTGCCGGCCGCGGCGGGCGGCTTGGCGCAGAACGCGCTCGCGTTGCTGCCCTGGGCGGTTTTCGCCGGAGCGTTGCTGCTGTGGCTGGGCATCCGGCAACTCGACCGGATGACACCGGCGGAATAGTGCCGCGGGCCGGATTTCCGAATCCTGGTTTTCGGTTTTCCGGTTCCGCCTCAGGCGCTCGCGGCCGGCCGCCGGGTGCACTCCCAGCGCCACGAGTCGGGCTCGGACCAGTCGGGAGCGCGCAGGAGCACCTCGACGGTGTCGCCGACCGCGTAGTCGGCGGCCTCGCAACGCAGAATACGGAATCCCCAGTGCGGGGCGCGGCCCGGATCGAGAGGGCTGGAGCTCAGCACGAGATCGTCGTCCACCCGCGCGCGAAAGAAGATCGCGCAGCCGTCGAGCCGTCCCGGGTGCGTCACCGTGCGGCTGACGCGCAACTCGCGGGGCAGTTCGTCGGCTTCGAGCGTCATGAGATCGAAGGCGAGGGCCGGCTCGGCGGCGCCGAGAAAGCAATCCACCACGCCGAGGTCGCTGCTGTTGAACCGGTAGTAGTGCGGTTCCTGCGGCCGGTGGCGTTCGAGGCAGGCGTAATCGTAGCCGTGGACCTTCAATTCCCAGATGAACGGAACGCGGCGCGAGTCGCGGATGCGGACCGGCTCGCAGTAAAACTCGAACCGGCTCGGCACGATCCGGCCATCGCGCCGCAGCAGGCGGTCGCGGAGGTCGAGGACGTTGGCCACCATGCCTTCGTCGAAGAGGAAGTCGCCCATCTGCTCGTGCAAAATGACATCGACGCGCTCGGCGACGACGAAGTCACGGCTGTGCTGCGCGACGAATTCGACGTTCGGCAGCGCGTTGTGGCGGGCGAGGCGCCGGGCGTGCTCGAGAATGTCGGAATGGTCGATCGCGTAGACCTTGGCGGCGCCGCGGCGGGCGGCGAACGCCGCGAGGATCCCGGTGCCGGTGCCGAGGTCGACGACGCGGTCGCCTGGCCGCACGTGCCGGTCCACGGCGGCATGGTAAAAGTCCATCCGCGGGCGGTCGGCCAGCATGCGCTCCTGTTCCCCGAACTGCCCGAAGTAGCCGGCGTTGAATTCCCGGTAGGCGGCGTCGGCGCCGGCGTCCGTCGCGGCCGGATATACCCAGGCCGCGAGGCGCGGCCGCGCGCGGAGCCACGCGCCGGCGCGGGCGGCGGCGGTCCGCAGCAGGGTGCAGGCGGAGGAGGAGAGGCGCTGTAGGGAGTGGAGGAACATGCGGGAACGCCCGCCGGCCGGGACGAACCGGTGACCGTGCGGCGCGCGCGGGCCGAACGCAACGACCGAGCGCCGCCGGCGGCGGATTCGCGTTGTGTCGTCGCCGGCGCCGCCAACGCTGCGCGCCCATGAAGAAGAATTTCCCCCTGCACGCCGCGGGCAAGGACGACGCCCGCGTGCGCGACAAAATCCGCCACGAGGTGAACAAGTACGTGCGCCGCGAACGCGACAAAGAGCTGCCGGAAGGCTTCACGTGGTGGGATTTCGGCTGCCGCGTCGGCGCGGACGAGGCCGGCGCGGAGCCGCTCGCGCTGAAGGAAGTCGGCGCCGCGATCGACCGCGTGGCGGCCGGCGGAGCCGCTTCGGTGTTCATCGAGATCACCGCGACGGCGGGATTGCGCTCGCGGCGCTGATCGGCCGCGCCCAACCCGGGCGCGCGCCGCGCCGATCACCGGTCGCCCGCGGCCGGAAACCGAAAGTCGTCTGCCGGAGGCCGGAATCCGAAACGGTCCCCGCTCAGGCCTTCTTCACGAAGCAGGCCTTCAGGGCCATCGGCGTGCCGTCGATCTTGCAATCGATCTCGTGGTCGCCCTCGACCAGGCGGATGTTCTTGGCCTTGGTGCCGCCCTTGAGCACGCCGGAGCCGCCGCGGAGCTTGAGATCCTTGATCAGGACGACGCTGTCGCCGTCGGCGAGCACGTTGCCGTGCGCGTCCTTCACGATGCGCGCGGCCTCGGGCGCGGCGACCTTGGGCCACTCGTGACCGCAGGTCGCGCATTCCCAATGGTCGGGATGGCTGAGGACATCTTCGAGGGTGCAGGCCGGGCAGGCGTTGGTCGTCATGGTGCGTCGGGGCGGGGACGATGCCGCGGCGGGTTCCGGCGGCGCAAGCGGCGAATCGGAGGCCGACGGGAGAACTGCGCCGGCGGATTGCGTTTCGGCGGCCGCCGGATGAATTGCCGGCCTCCGAACCAATCATGTTGCACGCTCCTCTCTTCACGCCGGTCGCGTTGGGCGACCTCCGCCTCCCGAACCGCATCGTCATGGCCCCGCTCACGCGCTGCCGCGCCGATGCCGACCATGTGCCCACGGCCATCATGGCGGAGTACTACGCGCAGCGCGCGAGCGCCGGCCTGATCGTCGCCGAGGCAACCATGGTGATGGAGGGCAACTCGGCCTTCGGGGGCCGCGAGCCCGGCATCTACTCCGCCGCGCAGGTCGCGGCGTGGCAACGCGTGACCGCCGCCGTGCACGCCAAGGGCGGCCGCATTTTGCTCCAGCTGTGGCACGGCGGCCGCGCCTGCCATTCCCTGCTCAACGGCGGCCGGCAGCCGGTCGCGCCGAGCGCGGTGGCGATCGCCAACGACGAGATCCACACGCCGCAGGGCAAGAAACCCTACGAGACGCCGCGGGCGCTGCGCGACGACGAGCTGCCCGGCATCGTCGCGGGCTTCCGCCGCGCGGCGGAGAACGCGAAGGCGGCCGGCTTCGACGGCGTGGAGATCCACGGCGCCAACGGCTATCTGCTCGACCAGTTCCTCCGCGACGGCAGCAACCGCCGCAGCGGTCCCTATGGCGGTTCGATCGCGAACCGTGCCCGCCTGCTGCTCGAAGCCACCGACGCCGCGATCGCGGTGTGGGGCGCGGGCCGGGTCGGCGTGCGGCTTTCGCCCGTGAACAGTTTCAACGACATGCGGGACAGCGACCCCGTCGCGCTCACGGCCCATGTCGCCGCCGAGCTGGACCGCCGGGGCATCGCGTTCCTGCATCTCATGCGCGGCGATTTCTTCGGCGTGCAGAAGGCCGACGTCGTCGCGCCGGCGCGCGCGGCGTTCAAGGGCGCCTTGGTCAACAATATGGGCTTCTCGCCGGCCGAGGCCGCCGACGCCGTCGGCTCGGGCGCCCTCGCCGCGGTCGCGTTCGGCCACCACTACGTGAGCAATCCCGACTTGGCGGAGCGCATCCGGGCGGGCGTGCCGCTGGTCGAGCCGAATCCCGCTACGTTCTACACCAACGACGCGGCGGGCTACACCGACTACCCGACGCTGGCGCAGGCCTGAATCCGCTTTCCCGATACCGCGGTCAGGGCGCCGGGGCCGGCAGCGTCGGCTCGCCCCGCACCCAGCCGAGGGACGCGAGAAAGCGGTCCGCCTCGCGGACCGTGAGCGCGTAGGCTTTGCCGCCGCCGGGACCGCGATGGTTGAAGAAGCCGTGGCCTTCGCCTTCGTAAAGGTGAAGGTCGCAGCGGACGCCGGCCTGGCGCATCGCGGCGCGGAAACGCTCCAGCGTGGCGACCGGGATGAGGTTGTCCTTGGTGCCGAGGAAGACGACGGCGGGCGGGTCGTCGCGCGAGACGTTGTGCGCGGGCGACAACTCCGGGAAACGCGCGCCGACGCGGGCGGTGCCCCAGCCGCCGGGGCCGTTGTCGAGGACCGGGTTGAAGAGAATCAGCGCGGCGGGCTTGGCGGAAATCTTGCGGTCGTCCGCGGGATCGTCGACGCCGTCGACCAACCCCGCGTGCGCGGCCAGATGCCCGCCGGCCGAGCCGCCGGCCGCGGCGATGCGCGCGGGATCGATGCCGAGTTCGCCGGCGTGGGTGCGGACCCAGCGCAGGGCGGAGCGGGCATCGTGGATGCACACGTCGGGCGGGTGGGCCGATTTGGCTTCGAGCAGGCGGTACTGTACCTGGATGCAGACGAGGCCGCGGGAGGCGAAGTACCGGCTCTGCTCGTCGAATTGCGTCGGGGCGCCGCCGGTCCAGCCGCCGCCGTGGAAGAACACGATGGCCGGCCGGGGAGCGGCCGACGGCGCGTCGGCGGGGCGCGTGATGTAAAGTTTCAGTTCCCGATCGCCGACGCGCTTGTAGACGCGGGACTCGCGGGCCTCGGGCGTCGGCACCGCCGCAGAGGCGGTAGCCGCGGCGCCAAGGATGAGCAGGGCAAGGAGCGGTAATCTCATGGGGCGGGGAAGGGGTGGCGGACCTTGCACCGGAAACACACCGCAAAGCAAGGAGCGGACAGCGCGGGCCGGCGGACGGCGGCGAATCTGACGGGGCGATTTCTTACTTTTCGCTCTGTTTTGGGCCGTTACTAGGTAGTTTCGTCGGCTCCCGCGATGCTACATTGCGGCGTGCAGTGTTTGCAGGGCCACCCCGGCCCGGCACGGCCCAGACCCAAACCCCCTATGACCTCATCAAGCTACCGTTTGAATCGGAGCGCCGCCCGTTGGGCCGCCGCCTCCGCGCTTGTGCTTGGCCTTTCCCCGGCGTTTTTGCCGGCCCAGCAGGCGCCCGCGCCGTCGCCCACGGCGCCGCTCCAGCCCGATCCGAAGAAGCCCGCGGCCGTGCCCGTGACCGGAGCGCCGGCGACGCCGGCCAAGCCGGAGGCCGGCGAGATCCCGGTCCAGCTCTCGCCCTTCGAAGTGATCGCCGACACCAAGGGCTACTTCGCCTCGAACACGATGTCCGGCACGCGCCTGAACTCGAAAATCGAGGACCTCGGCCAGTCGATCACCGTGATGACCAAGGAGCAGATGGCCGACTTCGCGATGCTCGATATCAACGACATCTTCGACCACTTCGCGAGCACCGAGGGCACCAACTCCTACTCCGCCTTCGAACTCGACCGCACCGGCGCCGTCACCGACAACGTCAGCCTCGACCCGAACAACGCCAACCGCGTCCGCGGCATCGGTTCCGCCAATATCGCTTTCAACAACATCGCGATGTCCGGCCGCGTGGCGGTCGATCCGCTGTGGATGGATTCGCTCGAACTCAGCCGCGGTCCCAACGCCAACATCTTCGGCCTGGGCAATTCCTCCGGCACCGTGAACCAGGTGCCGTCGACCGCGAACCTGACGCGCGATTTCACCAAGCTCGAATTCCGCGGCGACAGCTACGGCGGCTGGCGCGCGTCCTTCGACGCGAACCGCATGCTCCTGAAGAACAAGGTGGCGCTGCGGGCCAGCTACGCGAACCAGCACACGGCCTTCGTGCGCAAGCCGTCCGGCGAGGATGCCCGGCGCCTCAGCCTCCAGGCGAAGGTCCGGCCGTTCCAGAACACGACGGTGGCGGTCTCGTGGTACAACTTCCGCAACGCGTCCGTCCGGCCGAATTTCACGACGCCGCGCGACTACATCACGAGTTGGATCGCCGCCGGCCGCCCCGGCTGGAATCCGGTCACGCGCCTGATGACCATCAACGGCGCCAGCTTCGGCCAGGGCGCGGGCGGCACGCTGCAGGCCGGTTCGACCACGCCGATCACGACGCTGCCCAGCTACTTCGCCGGCAACGACGCCCGCGCGGTTTTCCGCATCGGTGCGCCGGGCGAAGCGCCGTACTACTCGGCTCCGTCCAACAACACCAACGCCACCTCGCCGCTCCTCAACGTCGCGAGCACGATCCGCTTCGTGCAGACCGCGCCGGTCAATGCCTACGGCGCCGCGCAGCCGCTCTTCGCGTCGAACGCCGCGATCTCGGACAAGTCGCTCTACGACTGGGAAGAGATCAATCTCAACGGCTCGGGCAAGCAGTGGGACGACGTCAACACGTACATGGCCCAGCTCGACCAGATCTTCCTCAATAGCCAGCGGCACACGCTCGCGGCGCAGGCGACGTTCGTGCGCGAGGATGCCAAACGGCTCCAGAACCTGCCGATGGGCCCCGCCAGCGTGAACAGCACCGTCGGCCAACTCATGGCCGATCCCAATATCGTGAACCTCGACGGTTCGCCGAATCCGTACTACGGCCGCCCCTACCTCAAGACGACGGAGCCGTTCTACCGCGAACAGCCGCTGGAGTGGACCACCGTCCGCAGCCAGCTCGCCTATCGCCTGAACATGGCGCGGAACGAAGGCTGGACCAAGTGGCTCGGCACCCAGCAGCTGCTCGGCTACCACGAATACAAGGACCAGCAGAATCGCCAGTACGCGTACCGCCACACGCCCACGAATCTCAGCATCCCGTGGATCAAGGCGCTTTACGACGCGGGCGTTCCGATCGCGAGCCGCACGACCTCCGGCACGCGCTACCAGATCGCCCCGGGCAACGTCGGCCGCATGTACGAACAGTACTACGTCGGCAGCACGCCGGGCGGCCCGGTCCAGTACGGCCCCAGCAACTTCCCTGAAGGTGTCACCCTGCCGTTGGTTTGGGGCGATGCGGGCAATTGGCGCCGCGACCAGACCGCGGTGGAATTCACGCCCAGCCCCGACGGCGGCGGCGGTCAGGCCTCGCGGCAGCTCATCATCAAGACCCTCGGCGGCGTGCTCCAAAGCACGTTCCTCGACGGCCGGCTCGTCGCGACCGTCGGCGTGCGCGAGGACAAAGTCTTCTCGCGGAACGCGCCGTCCGCCACCCTCACGCCGGACCTGCGCGCCTACGACTACGGGCTCTCCGACCAGTGGCTGCCCACTTGGCTGAAAGCGGAGGGCAAGACGAAGACGTCGTCGGCGGTCGTCCGTCCGTTCCGCGATCTCCGCTTCCTCACCGCCCAGGCCAATTCCGGCAGTCCCGTCGCCCGCTTCCTTGCCGAAGCCGCCGGCAGCCTCAGCTTTACCTACAACCGTTCCGACAACTTCATCCCGCAGGGCCCGGCGGTCGACCTGTTCCTCCGCCCGCTCCCGAACCAGACGGGCAAGACGGTCGACAAGGGACTTTGGGTCACGCTGTTCGACGGGAAAATGTCGCTGCGCTACAACCGCTACCAGACGGACCAGATCAACATCCGCAACGGCGACATCGCCACCATCGCCCAGCGCGTGCTGCGCGCCGACGGCCTCAACGCCGCGGACGCGTGGAACCTCCAGGATCGCGCCACCGAATGGATCACCCAGCTCAATCCCACGTTCACCCCCGCGCAGATCAAGACCGCCGTCGCCCGCACGATGGGCCTGCCCGAGGCCACGATCGATGCGCTCGAGTCCAACATCGCCGCCGGCACGTTGTCCGCGACGCAGGACTACGTTTCCAAAGGCCAGGAACTCGAGATCAACGTCAACCCCGTGCGCTCCTGGACCGTCAGCGCCTCGGTCACGAAGACGGAGGCCGTCAACAAGAACGCCGGCAACACGATCGAGGAATGGATCAACCAGCGCATGCCGATCTGGACCACGGTCGAGGATCCGCGCTTCAATCGGTCGTCCCCGGGCGGTGCGAACCTCCCGGTCGGCGCCAACGGCAATTTGCTCTGGCGAAACATTCTCGGCACGGCGTTCACGACCGCGAATTACAACGCGACGAATTCCGCCGCGACCAACTACACGACGTTCGTCGAGGGCCCGCTCGCCGTCTACCGCCAGCTCGAAGGCCGCCCGCGCCCGCAGATCCGCAAGTACGCGTTCAAAATGAGCACGCGTTACTCGCTCTCCGGGATGACCGATCACCGCATCCTGAAGAACTTCAACGTCGGCGGCTCGCTGCGCTGGCAGGACAAGGGCGCGATCGGCTTCTACGGCGTGCAATCGCTGCCGGCGACGATCACCGCGCTGAATCCGAACCGCCCGATCTACTCCAAGGCCGAGTCCTTCGTGGACCTGTTCGTCGGTTACAATACCCGGCTCTTCCGCGACAAGGTCCGCGCGCGCTTCCAACTCAACGTGAAGAATGTCCAGGAGCCCGGCGGCGGCCTGCAGGTTACCCAGGCGTTCCCCGACGGCACGCCGCTCGCCTACCGTATCGTCGACCCGCGACAGTTCATTCTGTCGGCTTCGTTCGATCTTTGAGACTGCCGACCGCAGTCGCCTCGGCCGCCGCTCTTCGGAGCGGCGGCTTTTTTGTGCCGGTTCCGGAAGTGCGAACGCCGGCCATTCCGCGCGGCAAACGGCTTGCCCGGTCCGCGGCCCGCCGGTTCGTTCGTGTTCCCCGATGAAGACCCCGTCACGCCCCGCTTCGCCCGCCGCGCCCGTGCCGGCGGATCCGGCCGCGAAGCCGTGGCGGCCGGGCCTCGCTTTTGCGGCGCTGCTCGGCGTGCTGCTCGTCGTCTATTTTCCGGCCCTGCAGGGCGAGTTTCTTTGGGACGATGCGGGCCACGTGACGCGGCCCGACCTGCAATCCTGGTCGGGCCTCGCGCGGATCTGGTTCGAAGTCGGCGCGACGCAGCAATATTATCCGCTGCTGCACACGGCGTTTTGGGTCGAGCATCGGCTCTGGGGCGACGCCGTGCTGGGCTACCATGCCGTCAATGTCGTTTGGCACGCGCTGGCCTCCCTGCTGTTGATCGCGCTGCTGCGCCGGCTCGCGGTGCCGGGTGCGCTGGCGGCGGGTTGGATTTTCGCCCTGCACCCCGTGGCCGTCGAATCCGTCGCCTGGATTTCCGAGCAGAAGAACACCTTGTCTGCCGTGTTCCAACTCGCCGCCGCTTTGGCGTGGCTGCGCTACGTGGCTGATCGCACGCCGCGCCGGTACGCAGTCGCGACGCTGTGGTTCGTCGCCGCGTTGCTGACGAAGACGGTGACCGCGACGCTGCCGGCCGCCCTGCTCGTGCTCGCTTGGTGGCGCCACGGCCGGATCGACTGGCGCGACGACGTGCGGCCGCTGGTGCCGTGGTTTGTGCTCGGCGTCGGCGCCGGACTCGGGACGGCGTGGCTCGAGACGAACCAGATCGGCGCCGCGGGCGGCGACTTCGCCCTCGGGCCGCTCGAACGCGGGTTGTTGGCCGGACGCGTGGCGTGGTTTTACCTCGGGAAACTGGTGTGGCCGGCGGACCTGGCGTTTTTCTATCCGCGTTGGACGATCGACGCCGGCGCGGCGTGGCAGTGGTTGTTTCCGGCCGCGACGCTGGCCGCGCTCGGCGCGGCGGCGTGGTGGAGCCGGCGGACGCGCGGGCCGCTCGCCGTCCTGTTGCTGTACGGCGGCATGCTCGTCCCCGTGCTCGGATTCGTGAACGTGTATCCGTTCGTGTTCTCGTACGTGGCGGACCACTTCCAGTACCACGCGAGCTTCGCGATGATCGCCGGGTTGACCGCGGGAGGAACGCTCGGGATCGCGCGACTTCGTTGGCCGCGGGGCAGCGGGCCGGCGCTGGCGACGACGGCGCTGCTGGTCCTTGGCGCGCTGACCTGGCGCCAGAGCGGCGATTACCGCGATGTGGTCACCCTCTATCGCGCCACGCTGGCGCGCAGCCCGGAGAGCTGGGTCGCGCATCTCAATCTGGGCGCCGCGCTCGACGAGGCCGGCGATTCCGCGGCGGCGTTGCCGCACCTGCGGCGGGCGCTGGAACTCAAGCCCGGACACCCGGAAACCCTCAATACTCTCGGCAACACGCTGAACCGCCTCGGCCGCCCGGCCGAAGCCCGGCCCTTGCTGGAACAGGCGGTGCAACGGCAGCCGCGGTTCGCCGCGGCGCACAATACGCTCGGCGTCGCGCGCATGGCGCTCGGCGAACACGAAGCGGGTCTTGCCGCTTTCCGCCGGGCCGTCGAACTCGCACCCGGCCTCGTGACCGCCCAGGTGAACCTCGGCTGGGCGTTGGTCCAGGGCGGACGCCGCGCCGAGGGCCTGGAGCGGCTGCAGCGGGTGCACCGCGGGCATCCGGACGATGCCGACGCCGCGGCCAAACTCGGCCTTGCGCATGCACTCGGCCGGGAATTTGCCGCCGCCGAGCCGCCGTTGCGCCGTGCCGTCGCCTTGCAGCCGGAGCGTCCGGATGTGCGGCATGTGCTCGGCGCGGTCCTGCTGGAACTCAGCCGGCCGGCCGAAGCGGCGGCCGAATTCGAGGCGGTGCTGCGGCTCGACCCCGGTCACCGCGATGCCGCGCTGGGACTTGAGCAGGCGCGGCGCCTGCGTTGAAACGGGTCCGGCATCGCCACATGGCCGCGCGCGCCGGCAAGTGGCGTATGGGAATTTGCCCGCGCCCGCGGCCACCGGTCACCTGCCGCCTCGGATCAAGGGGCCTTGGCGTAGACGCGGACGTAGTCGAAAACCGCATACACCGGCAGCCGGCTCTCGTCCACGGCGTCCGTCTTGCCGAGCGGAGAAGCGATGACGGTGAGCCATACGCTCATGTCGCCGTGGTCCGGCACGAGGGCGGCGTCGATTTCCTGCACCTGGCGCCCGTCGAAGTAGAACGTGATCTTCTCCGGCGTGAACTCGCAGCCCCAGGTGTGGAAATCGGCCGCCAGGTCCGGCGTCCGCACCCGCCGGTGCCCGCGGCCGACGTGCGCGGGTTGCCAGATGTGGAGATTGACGTCGTAGCGATCGAGACTGACGGAGTCGTTTTCGCAGATGTCGATTTCCTGCCGCGAACCGATGCGGGCGGCGGGGTCGGCGCCCGCGTTCTGCATCAGCCAGAACGACGTGTGCCAGCCCTTGGTCGGCGGCACCTTGAAGCGGGCCTCGTAGTAGCCGTGGCGGAACACCCGGCGGGAGATCACGCCGCCGCCGGTGTAGTCGCTGCCGGCGGTCTTTTCTTTGCGGCAAGCCAGCCAGAGGAAACCGTCGCGGACGGCGACGTTGCCCGGGGTCTGCGTGCTCCAGTAGCGCGTGTCGGTGCGGTGCAGCCAACGCGCGGGGTCGAGCGCGGGGCCGTCGAACTCGTCTGACCAGACGAGCCGGTAGCCCGGCGGCGGCGTCGGCACGACCGGCCGATCGAGCGCGGTGAAGGCGGCGCTGCGTTCCGGGGCCGGCGGTTTGGTGCCGACAGGCTCGCCGACGATGAGGAAGCCGCCGAAGTAGAGTCCGTGCGCGGCAAACGGTTTCGGGTCGGTGATCGGCGTGCCGGCCTTCGCCATGATCGCGGCCTTGTCGATTTTCTCCGCGAGGAGCTCGAGCCGCACGCGGTGCTCGCCGGGCGGCAAGGGCCGCGGGAAGAACCAAGGCTTCAGGTAGAAGCGTCCGGGCGAGGAAAAGCTGTCGAACAAGGTGCCGGTTTCCGTTTCGCGGTCGTCGACGGTGACGCGGAAGCGGCCGTTCTCGGGCCCCTTGAGGCCGATCAGGCCGAGAACCGTGCCGTTGAAGCGGAATTCGATCGTCGCTCCCGGCTCTAAGGCGACCAGCAACGGCGGGACGAGGTTCTCGCCGGACTGCGTGGTGAGATGCGGATCGCCCGGCGGCACCGGCTGCCATTGGCCGTCGGCTTGGATTTCGGAAACGGTGACGAGCCGCGCGGCGCCCCAATGGTCGTCGCGCCGCGGCGCCGGCAGGCGGTGGTCGCCGGATTGGCCGGCCGCGAGGAATGCCGGCAGCGCCGCCGCGAGCCGCGCCGCGTAGATCCGGTGGCCGGCGTCCGTCGGATGCGTGCGGTCGCGCGTGAAGATGAGCCGGCCGCGGGCGTCGTTGCCGGCGGGATCTGCTTTTTCGGCGGCGGGCGCCGTGAAGACGAGGGTGCCTTCGGCCGCGCGCCGCGCGATCTCGACGCCGAAGTTGAAAGACGGGATTCCGTAGTGCGCCGCGACTTTTTCCATCGCTGCCGCGGAGCTCTGGTAGGCGCCCTTGGCCAGATCCGGCAGGTGGTTTTCGTTCACGGTGTAGACGAAGCAAAGATCGGCGGAGGGCCGGGCCGTCCACGTTTGCCGCACGATGCCTTCCATCTGCGCCTCGACGCGCGGGGAGCCGGCGCCGTCGTTGACCGCGAACTCGACGAACACGAGATCGGGCCGGTGGCGCAGGACATCGCGCTGCAGGCGCGTGGCGCCGTAGTTGGAGCCGGTGCCGGAAACGGCGGCGTTGATCTCGATGAACTTGGCCGCGGGGTAGGTGCGCCGCAGATGTTCGAGGGTGAAAACCCGCCAGCCCGCCGCGGCGGTGATGCTGCCGCCGAGGAAGGCGACGCGGACCTCTTCGCCGCGCGCGATCCGGGCCGCGACGTTGGGCAGGCCGCCGCGCGCGTGAAATTCGGTCGGGCCCGCAGCCGGCGCCGCCCGCAAGGCCAACACCGGGAAAATGAAGAGGACAACCAACAGGCGGATCAGCGGGATGGAACGGAAGAGCGGGGTGGGCACGCCACAATCCGAAGGCGGCAAAGGCACCGGGGACAACCGAATCCCGTCGGGCGAAGGCTGGCGGAGGAGACGCGATTTCGACGCGAACCGAAATGGCGCTGGCATCCGTTCTCCGCGTCGGGACACTCGCGGTCCACTGGGTTCGGCCTCGCGAAAGACGCCGCGTTGGGCTGCGGCCTACGTGGCGTAGGCCGCGGACACTCCGCTTGGATCGTCGGGCGCGGGTTCGCCGGCGGCCTGCGCCCGGCGAGTGCACCGTTCATCGTCGCACAACGGCGAGCCAGTCGTTGGAGTCGGGCGCGGTGAGTGTTGTTTTGGCGCCGCCTTCGAGCCGGCCGGCCGGCCGAAGCGCGCCGCCCTCGCGGGGGTTGAACCACGCGACCTGAAATGCGCCGCGCGCGGCCGAGAGGTCGAGTTCCCGCCGGCCGCCCTTGGGCAGATAGACGAGGTAGAGTTCACCGGGCTGCGCGAGGCAATAGGCGGAGTTGTCGTGGGCGGGGTTGCCGACGAGTTCGTCCGCGTTGGCCATTTTCTCCAGCGGGATTTTCAAGTCGCGAAAGAAGCCGAGGGCGATACGGCAAAAGTCCCAGGAGTGGTCGCGGCTGCGGAAATCCTCGAGCAGGAGATCGTTTTCGGGGAGTTGGTAGCCGAAGTAGTATTCGACGCCGGCGCCGCCGGCCATAAAGGTGCCCCAGAGGGTGGCCTGGCGGATGTCGTGGAGATCGTAGCCGACGGGCCTGCCGTTGGTGTTGAGCCCGGCGAAGCCTTTGTAGCCGGGATCGGGAGGCACGCCTTGGTTGGCGGGATTCTGTTCGTCGTTGCACACTACCCAGGGGCGGCCGGCGGCGGCGGAGGCGCGGACCCATTTCAAGGTCCACTGGTGGGCGGATTTCCAGCCGTTCTGGGTGGAGGCGCCGGTGAGCACGGACTGGTTGCCCAGGAGGGCCCCGTAAACTTCGTCCTGCTGGTTGGGGAAACTGTGGATGACGATCAGGTGGCGGTAGGGATCGGTGTCGTGGATGAACTGCGCCATGGCGCGCTGTTCCTCGGGGGTCTGGGTGTTCTCTTCGCCGAGATTCCAATTCAGGGCGAGGTTGTGGCCGAAGCGCGCGATGAGTTCGCGGAGGTAGAGCCGGCGCTCGGGTCCGGTGGCGCCGCCGTCGAGAGACTCGGGCACGCGGCCGGGTCGCCGCTGGGCGCCGATGCGGTCGTCGTCGCTCTCGTTTTCCTGAAGTTTGAAATGAAGGAAAACGCCGCGGGCCTGCGCGTGCTCGAAGACGATGCCCCACTGGTCGAGGCGCGAGCAGTCGTAGTGGAACTTTTCGTCGCGCGCGACGAAGGGCCAGACGTTGTCGCCGTCTCCGGCGGCGTTGTACGTGAGGAACGAGACCGCATTGGCGCCTTTGGCGCCGAGGTAGTTGATGGCGCCGATGAGACCTTTGCCCTTGCCGCCTTTCCACGAGGGGTCGCCCGCGCGCCAGTCGCCGACGTGCGGCGCGTAGGTCTTGAGCGGGACTTCTTTCTTCAGGGCGAGGGTGTCGTCGAAATCGGCGTAGGCCAGCAGGGTCTCGGGCGCGTCGGCGCCCGCCTTGAGGAAGGCCTGCCCGCTGCCGGCGGCGATGAGGTAGTGCCCACCGTGGTAGGTGAGCCGGCCGCCGGCCCGGAAATCGGGGCCGGTTTTGTCCGAGGCGGTGATGGTAAAGGAGCCGCTCCGGCCGTCGTAGGGGGCGAGGGCCGTGCCCTTGCCGTAGGTCGCGGCGTTGGGGCCGGCGGTGAAAGCGACGCGGTAATTCCATTTGCCGGGTTTGTCCGGCGAGAGGTGGGCGCGCCAGACGGTGCCGGCGGTGGCGGATGTCTCGGCGGCGTTGCCGTCGGCCGCGAAGTAGCCGGGCACGACGTAGGCCGGCGAGCCGGACTCGTGGGTGAAAGCGACGTCGAAGCGGTAGCCGGTAAACGGATTCGGGGAGGTGTCGGTCTCGGCGGCGAAGGGGCCGGCGAGGTCGAGCGTGACCTTGTGCCACTGCTTGAGTTCGCCGGCGAGCTTCACGTCGGCGTTGCCGGAGGGTTGGCGCGGGACGGGGCGGAAGAGTTTTTCGCGCTGGGCTTTGGCGAGATCGAGCTGGGACCGGCCGTGGCCGACGGTGGCCGGGTTGCGGGGAATGAACGCGACCTTGGACCAGCGGCCGCGGCTCCACTCCCGGCCATCCTTCGAGCCGATGCGCGCGCGCACTTCGACGAGCGTGCCCTCGCTCACGTCGACATCGAACCACGCGGTGCTGTAGCGCTCGCCTTCCTCGAATTGCCCGTTGGAGAGCGGCGGCGTGAAGCGGCCGAGCAGTTTGTCGGCGAGATAGACCTCGTAGCTCGAGGAACCGTCGTTTTCGCCGACGGTGTGGAGTTCCA
The DNA here is from genome assembly GCA_027482185.1 of Opitutaceae bacterium. Taxonomy (GTDB): domain Bacteria; phylum Verrucomicrobiota; class Verrucomicrobiia; order Opitutales; family Opitutaceae; genus ER46. Next base: position 1,420,506 of record JAIXWF010000013.1, read on the forward strand.
CGCGATAGACGCCGTTGCGGGCGGGCGCGGTGAACTTCACCGCGGCTTCCTTGCGCTCGTTGGGATTGATCGCGGCCCACTTGCCTTGGTCGAGGTAGAAGCCGGTGCCCGCGAGGTTGACGGCGGAGGCGAGCACGGTGCCGGCTTGGGCGGCAGTGCCGGGGGTGGGTGCCGGCGTCGGGGCCGCGGCGGCTTTTTTGGCGGCGGCCTGCTTGGGCGCAACTTGTGGCGGCGAGAGCGGGGTCGGCGGAGCGGAGTCCCGGTAGTCGGCCGGCAGTGCAAATGCCGCCGGCAGGCGGCCGCTCGCGACGCGCGGGGCCGGACCGGTGCCGGCGGGCACATAGTTCGCGTCCGTCGTCATGAGCCACTTGTCGATCTCGAAGCCATCCTCGCGCATCGAGATCTGCACGACGTGGTCGCCGGCAACCGGCACATCGAGGTAGAGTTGGCCGGGGACGCCGACGTGGACGGCCGCGGTGCGCTGGCGGCTGTCCCATTGCCAGGCGTTTTTCTTCACGGTTTGCCAGCGCCGGCCGCTCTCGGGCCAAGTGCCATTGAGACCTACGTGCAGGCCGTTGTCCTCGCCGCCGGTGGAAAAGACGCGCGCCCAGAAATGGTAACGACCGGGCGTGGCAAACCGGACCTTGTAGGAGAGTACCGCGAGCTTGCCGGGTTCGTCGGAGAAATTCTCGCCGGCGATCAGTTTCTCGCCGTGGGTCCAGCGGGTATCGGGCAAAGCCTCAAGGTAGGCGCCGCCGCTCGCGCCCACGACATGCGTGCCGTCGGTGTCGGGTGTGAGCTTCGGGTGCGAAGTCGGCGTCGTGACGTGCCAGGCCCGCTGCGCGGTGAGTTCCTGTTTGAAAAAATGCTCGGCCTCGACGGCGACGAGTCCCTCGCGCTCCTCGAAAATGAGGTCGGCAGGCGCGGGCGGGGACGGCGTGGCGGCGGGGAGAAGGGCGGCGGCGAGGAGTGCGGCGAGGGGGAGAAGGCGTTTGGGCAGTTTCATGGAAAATCAGATCGAACCCAGGCGGCAGACGAGATCGGCGAGCGCAGTGTCGGCACCGACGTTGCCGGGGAAGACGACGTAGCCGAGGCCGGGGAATTTCGCCTCGGGGCCGAGTTGCCAGACGGGCACGCCGGGGAGGGCCTGGCCGAGGACGAGTGCGCGGCGGACGCCGAGGCCGAGGGTAGCTGTGTCGCTGGAGGTGATGCCGCCTTTTGCGATCAAGTAACGCGGGGCGACGGCAAGATTCCGCACGAGATAAACGAGGGCGTCGGAGACGCGCCGTCCGATGGCGAGACTGGCGACGGCGTCGGACGAGGTGATGAGTTGACGACTCGTGTAGACGACGGTGTCGCGCCCGGCGGCGAGCGCGGTATTGAGCGCGGCGAGAGCGGCGGCGAGCGTCGGGGCGCGGCGGGTGTCGTCGAGGAGTGCCGTGACGTCGAGTTCGATGGGCGTGACCGCGGCCGTGGCGAGAAGGGCGGCGAGTTGGGCGCTCGTTTTCGGGACGTAGGAACCGACGACCGTGAGGCCGCCGTGAGCGGCAGGCGTGCTGAACGCGGCGGGAGGGAGGAGAGCGTGTTGCGGGGATTGGCCGAGGCGGGCCGCGACGAAGCCGGCGGCGGTGCGGTAGATGAAGCCCGAGCCGGCGGCTTCGGCGGCGAGCGTCGCGGCGGCGAAGACCTCGATGTCGCGGGGCGCGGCGGCGTTGACGATGCAGACCGTGCCGCGCGGGAGGGCGCGGAGTTTCTCGGCGACGGCGACCGGGCCGCCGCGCCGGATGAGTTCAAGGGAGATCGCGGCGACATCGCCGGCGCGGATGCGGCCGGCCGTCTTTTCCTCGATGTAAGTCGGAAGGTGGGAAGCGCGGTAGCCAAAGGCGGCATCGCGGGCGAACGGCGTTTTGCCGGCGGGAACGAGGAGGTCGCCCTCGGCGACGTAGTGCGTGTCGTCGAGCGTGTAGCGACCGCCGGCTTCAAAGTAGGGGGTGATGAACGTGGTGTCGAAGGGGCCGAGAATCCCGGCGAGCGTATCGGTTTCGAGCGGGTAGTGGCCCCGGAGCGTGGAGTCGCTGCGGCTGGCGACGACGATGGGGCGCTCGGTGGCGAGCGATGCGGCGTGGAGATTGGCGGCGAGCCCGAGGTGCAGCGCGCGGGTGGCATCGGGCGCAAGGCTGCGGGAATTGGTGAGGATGTAGAAACAGACGGGTGCGGCGGAGAGTTCGGCGGCGAGCGTCGCGACATCCCACGCGGTGACGACGGCGATGTCGCGCACGGTTTGCGTGCCGGTGGGATCGTCGTCGAGGACGACGAGCGTGCGGCCCGCGGCGGCCGCGGCGGCGGCGTTGGCGGCGAGCACATCGTGCGGCCAAACCGGCGGGAGCGCGGCGAGGGTCGCGCCCTTGGCGAGGGGCGTGGGTTCAGGCACCGGTGACTTCGACCTGGACGTTCTGCGTGGCGGATTTGGCGAGGAAAAGCGCGCGTTTGCCCTGGGTGCCCTGGTGCGGAGGCGGGGTGGCGGGCGCGAGTCCCGCCGCGACCAACTCGTCATGGGAGGTGGCGACGTTGCCCACTTTCAAACAAAGGTGGTGCAGTCCCGGCCCGTGCTGCGCGAGCCACGCGCGCAGCGGATGGTCGGGCGTGAGCGGCTCGACGAGCTGAAGATGCGTGTTGCCGAGGTCGAGGTGCGTGAGGCGGACCGCGCCGCCGTTGACGATCTCGCTGCACACGACGGGAAATCCGAGCCGGTCGCGCCAAATCTTCAGCGCGTCGTCCGTGGACGGCACACAGATGGCGAGGTGATCAAGGCCTTGGTGCTTCATGGATCGTCTGCGCGTATCAGTTGCGGGCGGGCGTCGCGCCGGTGATTTCGGCGAGCAGGCGGAAGAAACCGGCCTTGCGCGGCGAGCTGATCGTCCAGTTGGCGGGGATGCTCTGGTAGCCGTCCGCGTAGCCCTCGCCCTGCATGCGGAAATCGAAGTAGCCCCAGCCGGCATACTCGCCCACGGCAGCGGTGAAGTTGTTCACGGGCACCTCGAAATTGAAGTGATCGTCCTCGTTGAAAAAGATCGGCTTGGGGGTGTAGCCGGCGACCTTGCGCGTGAGCTGCACCATCTCGGCGATGCGCTTCGGGTCGCTTACGCCGTTGCCGTGGAGCAGCAGGTAGTCGGAGGAGCGGACGACGTTCTCGAGCGGGACCTTGTTGCCGCCGTAAGAGGTGCCGACGAGGAGGCGGCGGCCGTCGGGGGCTTTCGTATTCTTTACCCGATCGATGAGTTCGTGCACGCGCTCGGGCTGCAGAATCTTGTGGTCGTAGCTGATGTTGCACTCGTTGTTCACCTCGATGATCACGTTGCGCCAGCCGTGATCGAGGACCCAGCGGGTGGCGTGGTCGACCGCCCGGATGACGGCGGCCTCGTCGGTGATGTGCTGGTCCTGCCCGAAATAGAAGTAGCCGAGCACGACGACCATGCCGAGGTCGTCGGCGAAATCGACGATGCGTTTCAGGCGCGCCATGTAGTCGGGCCGGAGGCTGCCGTCGGCGGCGATGGCGGAGTTGCGCCAGGGTTGGCTGCGAGAATAGCCCTCCGGCGAGCCGCCCTGGAGATTGATGGTGAACGACAGCAGCCCGTGCGCACGCCAGGCAGGCATCGCGGCGAGAAACTCGCGGATGTTGCGCTCGGCGTCCCATTTCCCGGTGTCGGGATAGGCCCAGCGGGAGACGGTCTCGGGGTTCAAGTCGTCGAAGATGCCCTGCACCATGCGGGAGTTCATCATGAGGCCCTCGATTTTTTTGCCCTTCCACTTGCGGCCCTCGTAGGTCGGGCATCCGTTGATGAAGAAGCGATCACCCTCGATGGAGACGGTGGTCTTGGGGGCGGCGGATGCCAGCGAGGCGGCGCAAAGTGCGAAGGCGGTGAAGAGCCGGAATTCCATGGGGATGAAGCAGATTACGGGCGCGAGGACGCGGACGGAGGTTCTTGTCGGGTGGCGGGCATGTGGGCTTACTCCTTCGGCTTCGGGCCGGAGGCAGCGCCGTCGGAAGCGATGCCCGCGGCGGCGCGGGCGCGGCGGAGGAGCTCGTCGTGGATGCGACGGGACCAGTCCTTGAAGATCTTTTCGTTGGCCAGTTCGCGGGGCGGGCTGTTGGTGCCGTCGGGAGGGATGTGCTGCAGGGTCACGCCCCAGTGGCCAAGCAGCACCCAGAACGTCGCCGAGTCGGAATGATCGACGCTGTGGTGGACGAATTTACCCTCGGCGAAGATCCGGCCGAGGCGGCTGACCTTGAATCCGTCGAAGTAGGCCGCGCCCTTGGGGCTGCCGCTGACGATGCCGTGCTGCCCGATCGCGCCGCACTCGTGGTAGTCGATGCGACGCTCGCGCGCCATGCGCTTGAGGTAGGCGCACGCGGCGGCGTCCTCGCGGCAGTTGGCGACGTTTTCCGGGTGCTCCGGCGTGCCCTGATGCAGCGGCGAATCGGTCCAGTGCGCGATGAAACGCAGCTTCGCGAGAACCTCGTGATTGCCGGTGGCGATGGCGTGATTGACGAGGATGGCGGGCTCCGTGAGTGGCCCCCAGCAAAGGACGTTGATCAACCCGCCCGCCGGCTCGCGGCGCGCCTCCTCGAACAGGGCGCGCACCGTGGGATGGGCCTGCAAGGAGGTGTAACTGCGCGAGGGGTCGTATCTCTCCCCGCTCGCTTTGATGCCGGACTCCGTGAAACGGACGTCGGCGGGAAAGCCGCCGCCGAGCAGGCGGTTCAGATGCGGGGACTCCGCGCGAAAAGCGGCGCCGATCAAGCCGTCGGCCCATGCGGCCTGATCGGGGGTCGTGGCATGTTCCGCGCGATGGGTGCTGGCGACGACGATGCCGCGGGTATCGAACTGATCGGCGAGCAGGAGATAGGCCGCCATCGCCGAGATGTCGTCGGGATCGTTGAGCGTGCCCATGTGATTGGGCCCCGGAATCGTCTTGTCCGACATGTCGGTGTAAATCCAGACGGCGGCCTTGCGCGGCGCAGCGGGCGCGGCCGCGCCGAGCAATGGGCCGGGAGAAAAAAGCAGGAGGAGGCAGACGAGGCGGCGGGTCTTCATCGGTGCGGTTCAGGGGCGCTTAACTCTTCTTCTCGGGCGCGGAGGAGGAGCTCGCGGAGTTGGCGTCGGGGCGCGGGGAATCGGGATCGGAAAGGAGGCGCGGGAGGTTCATGGGGGTGGCGGGCGCGGGGAGGCCGACTGGAATGCCGCCGGGCCGACGGGTTCATGGTGATGTCTTTTTCCTGTTCTTGGCTGCGCCGGGATTGTCCAAGGGAGCGATCGGCGGGAGAGGGGCAGCCCACGCGTCGTAGGCGGCGCTGAGTTCGGCGAGTTTGGCGGGCTCCGTGTCGGCGAGGTTCATGGCTTCGCCGATGTCGGCGGTGATGCGGTAGAGTTCCGCGGGGGCCTCGCCGTTTTTCACCCATTTCCATTCGCCGGCGCGGATGGCGCGCTTGGCCGAGCCTTGGAACGTCCACCGCCAGTAAAGCCGGGCGTGGGGTGCGGCGGAGTTTTTTCCCGTGAGGAAGGGCAGCAGGTCCACGCCGTCGAGCGATGCCCCCGCGGGCGGCGCCGCGCCGGCGGCCGCCAGGGCGGTGGGGAGGAGATCGAGCGAGGTCACAGGATGCGCGTAAATCTGTGCGGGCGGGATCGTGCCGGGCCACTGCGCCAGGAACGGCGCGCGGATGCCGCCGTCGTAGACATCACCTTTTTTTCCCCGGAGCGGGTGGTTCAGCGAACCGTTCTGGGGCGGCTGGCCGCCGTTGTCGCTGAGGAAGACCACGAGGGTGTTTTCTTCGAGCCGGGCGGCCCGGAGGGCGGCGAGGATGCGGCCGACACCGTCGTCGAGTTCTGCCATCATTGCGATGCAGGCACGGCGGACGGCGGAACCTTGTGCGGCGGCGAAAACGGCGTCGTAGCGCGGCGCGTAGACTTGCGGGAAGTGCGGGGACATGGGCGCGACGTAGAGGAAGAACGGCTGCGAACGAGGCTGCGCGATGTAGGCGGCGGCGCGTTCGAAATAGGCCTGGGTGCGGAGGCGCGGATCCGGGGTCGCGCCGGCTTCGGCGGACTTGGCATCGTAGACGGTTTCGAAGCCATGTTTTGAAGGGTGATGGGCGGGATCGGTTTCCCCGAGGTGCCATTTGCCAATCAGCGCGGTGGCGTAGCCGGCGGACTTGAGATATTCCGGGATCAGCCGGGCGCCGTGGTCGAGTGCGGCGCGCATGGTGAGATTGGTCTCATGACCGAAGCGCTGTTGGTAGCGGCCGGTGAGCAGGCCCACGCGCGACGGGCTGCACTGGGGCGCGGTCACGTAGCCGTCGGTGAAACGCACCCCGCGCCGGCCGATCGAGTCGAGGTGGGGCGTGGCGATCTCCTTGCTGCCGTAGGATCCGACGTCCGCGTAGCCAAGATCGTCGGCCAGGATGATGACGATGTTGGGACGGACGACGGCCGTGCCGGCGGTGGCCGTCAGACTGAGGAGGGCGACGAGGGCGAGCAGCGAGATGATGCGCATGGAGCGGGACGCGTCAGAACGTGAAGGAAGAACTCAATGCGTAACTGCGCGGCTCGAGGACGCGGTAGATAACGCCGACGCCGCGGCCGGTGCCGTCGCGGGGGTCGACGATGCGCTGGACCTTGAGGCCGCCGGACTCGAAGAGGTTGCTGACGTTCAGTTGCAGGCGCCAGTCCACGCGGCGGAAAAGTTTCCGCTGGTAGGAAACGATCGCGCCATAGTCCTGCGTGGCGCCGGTTGTGTAAGGGCGGTTGGGGTCGAAGATGCCGGCATTCTCGGCAAAACCGACCACGGCGGGACCGCGCAGGCGGGCGGTGGCGCCGAGACCGAAGCCGCGCAGCCGCGACTCGGCCGGGAAGTCGTATTTCGTGACGGTGTTGAACGTCCACCGCGCGGAGAGGAGGCTGTCGGCGGGCAGCACGGAGAGAGCGCGGAAGTTCGCGAGGGAATTTTCAATCTGGCCGACGACCTGCGCGACGGTGCGCGAAGCGTCGTTGGCGGTGGGCGCCGCCAGCCACGCAGCGTTGCCCTTGATGACCGGGAGCTGCTCCGCGAGGTAGCTCTGGATGATTGTGCCGCGCTCGAGCGTGCGACCCTCCCCGCGACGGCTGCCGTTGACCATGAGGCGCCAGGAGCGCGTGAGGTTGGCGGTCACGCCGGCCTCGTAGCCGTCGGAGTAGCCGGTGTTGAGGTCGCTCCATTGGAAGAGGCCGGTGGCGTAGGGCGGCGCGTTGTATTTGGAATCGCCGGTGAGGGCGTTGACCGTGGACCAGATGTTGTTCAGGTCGCCCTGCAGGTTGCCGTGGATGCCGTTGCGGACGGAACTGTCGGCGCGGTTGGTGGAGAAGTTCTTGTAGTAGGAAACGTCGCCGCGGATTTTCCCGCCGAGCGCGCTGAACTTGATCCCGTAGTCGCGGCCCTCGCCTTCGGGATTGGGCAGCAGCGTGCCGTAGACGCTGCGCGCGGAGTCGTTGGGCTGAAAATTGTTCGATTGGTTGTAGTAGAAGCTGAGCCACGGCCGCGCGTGGAAATTCAGGCCGCGCGTGAAGGTGCGGCCCTCGCGGTCGCGGCGCGAAGCGGGGGCGTCGCGCCGGGCATCGAAGTCGCCGGGATAGGGGAAGAGACCGTTGGCGTCGGCGGTGCCGGGCCCCGTGCGCCAGTTGGTCTGGCGATCGTCGCGCCAGCCGAAGGTCGCGACGACGCGGCGATCCCAGAAGAAGCTCTGCAGCGCGAGGGCCCGGGTGATGAGACGCGTGGTGGCGGCCGTGCCGCCGTTGCCGATATGGGCGAAGACGGGCGTGACGCCGTTGGCGTTGGCAGCCGGCAGCGGCTGACCCGCGTAGAGCGTCGGGTAGACCGGGGTGAGATCGCGGCCGGCGCTTGTGGCGCCCGTCGCGGGATCGAGATAGAAGCGCTGCCAGACGCGGTTGTTGTTGTTCGTGATGGCGGCGGGAAAGGCGGCGGCGCCGGTGAGGCCGAGGCGCGCGTTGAGCGCGAGCGGACTCACGTTTTGGGTGCGGAGGTTGCCGAGATCGAAGTCGTCGTTGACGCCGCTCTCGAAGAACGCGGCGGCCTGGTGCCGGCCGAGCCAGCGCAGCCAGCGCGGCGGCTTCGCGGCGAAATCGAGCGTGTAGGAGAGCGTGGCGCGCTTGGTCAGGCTGTCGCCGAGCGTGGGGATGATCGTGCCGAAGGACTCGACGTAGAGTTTGCCGACGTTGGGGTTGGGCCGGCCGGTGGGGAGCTGGCGGTTCACGTCGACGTAAAGGCGGTCGAAGTTGCCGACGAAGGAATTGTTCACGAGCGAGCGATCGCGGGCGCGGTGGAGGGCGGCCTCGACAAAGAGATCGGGCGCGAGTTGCTGCTCGGCGTAAACGGTCCAGACGTTGAAGCGAGCGGTGCGGGAGGAACCGAGGCCGTCCACGTTGGCGTCGAAGGGAAAAAGCCGCGCGTCGGTGACGGACTTGAGGTTGCTCCAATTGGGCACGGTGGGGAACGTGGGGTTGGCGCTGCGGCCCATGTTGCGCCAGCTCATCGGCTCGACCGGCGTGCCGGCCGGGGAGAAAGCGGTGAGGACCAGCGTGGGGTTGGCGCCCACGTTCTGGATGCCCGGGGTGTTGGTGGGCGAGCCGGCTGTCGGCAGCAGCGGGGAGCCCGCGAGCTGCCAGCCGGTGACGGCGTCGTAGACCGGCCACGGCCGGACGACGGTGCGATGGTGACGGCCGGTCTCGAACTCGAAGCGCAGCGTGGTCGGTTTCCAGGGCGTGAACGTGACGGTGCCGAAGTGCCGGCGCTGCAGCCCGTCCGACGGCTCGCGGAAGCCGGCGCTGTTTTCGACGAGACCGGCGTAGCGCAGGGCGAGCTTGCCGGGAACGAGCACGCGGTTGAGGTCGAGGGAGCCGCGGGCGCTGCCGTAGTTGTCGGTGCGGTATTCGGCGGAGTAACGGTCTTTGAATCGGGCGCGCTTCGTCGATGACGTGAAGGCGCCGGCGGGATTGCCGAGGCCGAAGAGGATGGCGTTGGGGCCGCGGGTGAAGGTGAAGTTCTCGGCGTTGTAGCGGTCGGGCGGGACGACGGTGCCGAAGAAATTCTGGCCGACGACGTTGGTGGTGCCGCCGCGCGTGACGTATTGCACGGAGTTGGTGAGAAACTCGCCGCCGTTGCCGACGGTGTCGCTGAGCGAGCCGACGAACGGATCCGTGTTGGGGGCGAAGGCGAGGATTTCGTTGATCGTATTGGCTCCGAGGTCGCGCATCAGTTCCTCGGTGAAGATCGTCATGGGGGCGCCGAGATCCTTGAGCGACGCGCTGAGACGGGTGCCGTTGATCGTCTCGGTGGCGAGGTAGCCGACCTCGGACGATTCGCTGACGACGAACGGCGAAAGCGCGACGGCGGCGGCGGCGGCCGGCGGCGGAACGGCAGCCGGCTTGGAGGCGGCGGCGGACTGGGCGTGGGCCTCGGCGCCGAGGGCGGCCGCGAGCAGCAGGGCGGTGCGGGAGATCATGGGTGGTGGTAATTCCGCGGTGCGACGGCACCGCGGCGGATGACGGTTGGGCGGTCTACGGCGGCGCCCAGGCGCGCGGTCCCGGAAAAGGGGCCGCGCGCGGCCTTGGCGCGTGGTGCGGCGGGCTTACAGATCGAAGCCGACGGTGAGGACGAAGAGCCGCGGCTCGACGCGCGCCCACGCGACGTACTGGCCCGTGGAGAGCACGCGGTTGGGGACGATGGTTTCCGGCTGGAGCAGGTTGCGCACGTTGAGCTGCACGCGGTATTTCACGCCGCCGAAGTATTTCGCGGTGCCGCGGTAGTTCACGCCGACGTCGGTGAAGAACTCGCTTTTGCCCTCGAGTTTCCGGTCGAGGTCGAAGCTCACCGTGCCATCGGGCAGCGTCTTCAGGCCGTAGCCGAGGTTGGGCGCGGAGCGGTAGCGGAAGGCGAGGTTCGTGCCGAGGCCGCGGAGGCGGCCCTCGGTGAACTTGTAGTCGGCGATGAAATTCCAGCGCAGCCCGCGGCCCTGGCTGCGGCCGCGTCCGTCGACGGCTTTGATGAACGCGACCGCGGAGCCGACGTCCTCGGCGTAGTAGCGGTCGAACGTCTTCGACGCGGGGTTGTTGCCGTCGAAGGGCGCGGTGTTCCACGTCCAGGTGCCGATGCTGCCGTCGCCGTTGACATCGCGCGGATTGGTTTTGCCGCCTTCGGGCACGTTGAGCGACTGCCAGACGGGGAGGCGCGCGGCCATCCACTGGAACCATTCGGTGCCGATGTTGGACTCGGTCGACTCCTGTTTCGCGGCGTTGGCCTTGAAGCTCCAGTTGCGGTTGGGCAACCAGCTCAGGTCGAGTTCGTAGCCCTTGGCCTCGCCGTCGAACATCACCCAGTAGTTGGCCCGGCCCTTCTCGCGGTAGCCGCCGGTGCCGGCGCCGATCACGGGCAACTGCGGGTCGAGGGTGCGCATGGCGTTGTCGATGTTGTAGAGCTGGTCGCGGATGGGATCGTTGAAGCCCTGGTTGCCGGCGCGGGTGGGACCGGCGGTGTTGGTGAAGTAGCTGGCGCGCGCGATGAGTTTGCCGCCGAAAAGACCGAACGAGACGCCGGCATCGTCGCCGAGGCCGACGGCGCCCGGGTATTCTTTGCCGAACGGATCGAAGCGGCCGATGTTGGGTTGGAACGTATCCGAACGATTGTACGTGAGCGAGGCCCAGGGCGTGAAGTGGAAGACGCCGCCGAAGGTGCGGGTCAGGCCCGACTGGCTGGCGCCCCAGCCGCCGAAGCGCGCGACCTCCACGCTCGGATAAAGGCCGCTCCAATCGCGCACCTGATAGCGCGGGTCGATGGTCGCGCTCTTCGCGGTGTCCTTGCGGTAGCCGAAGAGCAGCACGAGGCGGTCTTTAAGAAGATAGTTCTGCCACGCGAACATCTGCGTCTTCACCTCCGTGCGCGTGCCCTCGGGGCCGGAGCCGGTGCGCACGAGCTTCCAGCCTTCGCTGTTCCGGTAGGGAGAATCGAACAGGTAGGCGCCCATGGGTTGGCCGGCGGCATCGGTGAAGCGCCACGTGCCGAAGAGATCGCCGAACGGTTGGAACGCGTGGTTGCCGGCGGGGCCGCCGAGATAGAGGCGCGTTTGGAAATCGCGCACGCCGTTGGTCGCCCAGAGCTGGGTGCCGGTGCCGGTGGGCGAGCCGACGGAGCCGGTGGTGTAGGTCACGCCGGGCACGGAAGGGGCCTGCTCGAGAATGCCGCGCTGAAGCTGCTGCCGGCGGCTGATGGATTCGGAACCGGAGCCGAGCAGCGCGAAGCGATTTCGCCCGAGCCATTTCAGGACGCGGTTGGTGCCGAAGCGGCGGCCGAAGTCGAATTCGTAGGAGAGCGTCGCGCGCCAGTCCTCGCGATCTTCCCACACCTCGCTGCCGGTGGCGCGGCCCTGGATATAGTAGCGCCCGGCGTTGGGATTGAGCGTGGTGCCGTCGGGCAGATAGCGGTTCGCATCGACGAAAAGCGTGCCGGGACCGAAGCCGGAGTCGGCGGTGCGCTCGTCGAGATCCTCCTTGTTGAAGGCGAGTTCGAGGTGCAAGTCGGCCGCGAGGCGTTGTTCGACGAAGAGGTTGACGAGATCGGAGCGCAGACGCTGGCCGCGGCTCATGCCGTAGAGATTGGTGTCGAAGGACGACACGCGTTCGTCCCCGAGGGTGAACGACTGGCGGTCGAGGGCCTGATAGGGATTGAGCGCGGCGGGAATATCCTGCGGCTGGCGGGTGACGACGGCGTTGTTCCAGCCGCGGAAGGTGCCTTCAAGGCTGCCGCCGGCGCCGAAGAGCCAGACGGCGGGATTGCCCTGGCGGGCGAAGAGCGGGTGGTTGGCGAGGTTTGCGAGCGTGAAGTTGCCCGGGTTGGCAGCCCCGACCGCGCGGTTGTCGAAGAGCGGGCGGTCGGCGGCGTAGGGGCTGCCGCGGACGGAGCCGGCGGTTTCCCAGAGCGAGATCGCATCCACGGGCGTGATGCGCGGGGCGCGGTTGCTGAAGCGCTCCACCTTCTCGCCGTGCACGGAGATCGTCGTGTGCTTGAACGGCTGCGCGGTGAGGGCGCCGTAGTAGCGGTCCTGCCGGTCGAGATTGGGTTTGGCGAAAGTCTGCGACTCCTCGGAAAGCACGGCGGCGCGCAGACCGAGTTTGCCTTTGAGAATCGGCTGGTTGAAGTTCAGCGACGCGCGCCGGGAGTCTTCGGAACTGTATTGGAGTTCGGTGGAGACGCTGCGGCGCTGGAGGTTGGCGCGCTGCAGGCTCACGTCCACGATGCCGGACGGACTGCCGAGGCCGAAGAGAATGGCGTTCGGGCCGCGGGCGATGGTGATGCGGTCGAGGTTGTAGTTGTCGGTCGGCATCCCCGCTTCGAAGAAATTGCGCGAGAGAGTGGCACCGGTGAGCCCTCGGACGCGGGTGTTGTTCCGCGGCTGGAACACGCCGAACCCCGTGCCGTCGCCGTCGACGATCTCGTCGCGGCCCTCGATGTTGGTGGAGTAGATGAGCGCCTGCTCGAAGTTGTTCACGCCGAGGTCGCGCATGAAATCCATCGTCATCACCTCCATGGGCTGCGCGAGGTCCTTGAAATCGGTCTTCATGCGCGAGCCGCCGAGGGTCTGCGTCGCGACCCAGCCGGTTTCTTTGCTCTCGTCGATGACGAACGGCGAGAGCTCGACGACGGAGCCGCCGGAGGAGGCCGGGGCCGGACCCGCGGGCGGGGAGGCCGGGGCGGTTTGCGCGCGGAGCGCGAGCGGGAGAAAAAACGCCAGGAAGACGGCGCGGCAGCAGCGGATTTTCGGGGAGGTCAGGTTCATGGCTGGGGTTGGAAACGTTGGTTCAGGGAATGAGATCCACCGCTTGGCCGGTGGCTTGGGAGCGGTAGCAGGCTTCCATCAGCGCGGTGGACTTCAGGTAGTCCTCGCCGGTGCTCTCGAACGGCGCGCCGTCGCGCATCCGGTCGACGAAGTGGCTTTGGATCGCGTAAACGCAGTCGCCCGCGAAGCCTTCGCGGGTGTGCGGGTAGTCGAGCGTGCGCGCGGGCTGGCCGAGGAGCTTGAGCGTGAGGTTGCCTTCGAGATCGAGCTCGAGGTGGCCCTTGCTCCCGTCGAGACGCACGGTGCCGAAGGTGTAGCGCGCATCGGCGGCGTCGGACTCGTTGTAGCGCGAGGCGTCGAGGATCGCCGTCGCGCCGGTGGCGAAACCGCAGACGATCTGGGCGGCGTCCTCGCCCTTGATCGCGGCGTTGCGTTGCTGCAGGCGCGAGTAAACGGACACGACTTCGCCGCCGAGGTAGCGGAAGGTGTCGAGGAAGTGGACGCCGGTCTCGTAGCAAAACAGCCGCGGATAGGTGCGGAAAAACGGTTGGCGCGCGAGGTAGGCGTCCTCCTGCCAGCCGTCGCCCAGGCGCAGGCGGACCGAGATCGAGAAGAGCTCGCCGAGCGCGCCGGCGTCGAGCCGCCGGCGCATCTCGCGATACCACGGCTGCCAGCGGAAGTTTTCGTGGACCATGAAGCGGACGCCGGCGCGGCGCGCGGTCGCGACGACGGCCTCGCATTCGGCGTAGGTCGGCGAGATCGGCTTTTGGCAGATGACGGCGATGCCGCGCGCGGCCGCGAGGCGCACGGCCTCGAGGTGCGTCTCGGGCGGCGTGATGATGTCGACGAAGTCGGGCTGCTCCGTGTCGAGCACGGCGGCGAGATCGCTCCATGCCGCGGCGCGCGGGATGCGGTGCTGCGCGGCCGCGGCGCGGGCCTTGGCGATATCGCGGTTAACCACCGCGACGATCTCGACTCCGGGCAGGCGCGCCCAGGCTTCGTATTGGAAGCGGCTGAAGTAGCCGGCGCCGAGGCACACGCCGCGGAGACGGCGCACGGGATCGGGTGGGGAGGGAGCGGACATCAGGCGGGAAGCTCGGGTATTTTGCGGGTCGAGTCCGCCAGCAGCCAGCAGCCGGCGGCCAACGCGCTGCACGCGGCGACGAGGTAAAAGAAGACATCGGCGCTGCCCGTCCACAGGAGCAGCGTGGGGAAAAGCGGGCCGATGACCGCGGAGCCGATGTTGCCGGCCATGTTCATGGTGCCGGAGACCTGGCCGGCGTGTCGGCCGCCGATGTCGATGCAGAACGACCATGACGGGCTCAGCACCATGTCCACGCCGAAGACCGCGAGCGACAGCCAGAAAATCGCCGGGCCGACCTCCGCCTGCCGCACGCTCAGCACCATGCCGACGGCGGTGAGGGCGAAGCCGAAAACCGCCGGGAGCCGGCGCGAAAGCGCGTGGCGGCCCGCGGCGTAGATGCGATCCACGAGCCAGCCGGAAAACACATTGCCCACGGCGCCGCAGAGCAGCGGCACCATGCTGTAGAGTCCGGCATCGGCGGAGTTGAGGCCGTAGGTCTTCTTCACGTGCGGGTAGAGCCACGTGAGGCAGAAGAAGGTGGTGAAGTTGGCGAAGAGGTACTGCACCATCATCAGCCGCAGGCCGGCCGACTTCAGCATCCGGCCGATGGGCAATCTGCCGGCGGGCGCGGTTTCGGCGCCCGCTTGGCGATGGGCCACGATGTAGGCGAGTTCTTCCCGTGTGATGGTCGGGTGGTCCATCGGGTCGTCGCGAAACCAAAGCCACCAGGCGAGGGACCAGAGGCAGCCGATGCCCATGAGGACGGCGAACGTGGCCTTCCAACCGAGCGAATCGACCGCCAGCGCGAGCACCGGCAGCGCGAACGCGGCGCCGAGCCGCGAGCCCGAGAAGTTGATGCCCTTCACCAGTCCCCGTTCGCGCGTGGGAATCCACGAATAGACCGCGCGCGCCATGCCGGGAAACGCCCCGGCTTCGCCCGCCCCGAAGAGAAACCGGATGACGAGCAGCGACGGGTAGTTCCACGCCAGTGCGCTCAGGCCGGTGAACAGCGACCAAATCGCGACGATGGCCGCGAGGATTTTGCGCCCGCCGATCTTGTCGGCGAGCATCCCGGACGGCGTCTGGAACAGCGCGTAGCCGACCGCAAACGACGACATCACCCAGCCGAACTGCGTGTCGGTGAGGCCGAGTTCCTCGGTGATCGGGCCCTTGGCGGTCGAGATGCAGACGCGGTCCACGTAGAGCAGGACCGACAACAGGAAGGTGCCGGCAACGACGAGCGCACGACGGGGTAGCATGGGTTCGGGGGCGGGCGGGATCCCCGTCAAAACCGCGGCCAAGCCCCGGGCTCCGTGTCGTAGGCAAAGGCGCGGACGGGACAGCCGTCGCCGCCGGCGAGCCTAAGGGGCAGCGCATGGAAGAACACGCGCGGTTGCGTGAGGCGATCGAGATGGGCGAGGCCTTCGACGATCGTCACGCCCCCGCCGAGCAAAATGCGGTGGATACGCGTGACCTCGGGGAGATTGTTCACGTCGGCGACGGAGGGCGGCTCGACGCCGAGCATGTTCACGCGGTGCGCGACGCACCACTGCGCGAGGTCCTCGCCGAGGCGCGGGAGACCGTCGCGATAGAGCGCGGGATCACCGGCGTGTTTGTGCCAGTCGGTGCGGAGCAACAGGCTTTCGCCGGCGGCGAAATTGTCCGCGACCGTGCCCAAGTGCGCGACCGTGATCAGCTGCCGAGGGGAGAGCGGAGCGAGGTTGACCACAACCGCGGGACCGAGGCAGTTCTCCAGCGGCTTGGTGTCGATCGTCTCGGGACCCGCGGCGAAATGGTGCTGCGAATCCATGTGCGTGCCGGCGTGGGAGTAGAGGTGCCACGTAGCCGCGTTCCAGCCGTCGCGGGCGACGGTGAACTTCGGTTCCATCGCGACGCCGCGTTGGTCCGGAGCGAGCGTCAGGGTAAGATCGACCAGGCGCGGGGCAATCATGGGGCGGGGAAATCGGGGTTGGAAGAGTCGGCAGCGTGAACGCCGCCGCAGGGTTGGCGGGCGCGGGCGGCATTCCGGCCGCCCGCCGCGGAGTTTTCGACTAGGGCTTGGGTAGGACCTGCTGCGTCGGATCGGCCTCGCGCGCGGGGAGATCCATCGGGAGGGCGTGGCGGGCGAGATCGGCCGTGAGGATGCGCACGTTGCGGAAGCGGATCAGGTTCTGCTCCTGGGCGGCATCCCCCTTCGCGGGAAACGAGTGGATTTTCAGGGCGACGGGGCCGCGCGTATATTTGTCGTGGATCAGGTGCGAGGTGGGGACGCCGTTGACCCAGACCTTAAGCGAGCGGCCGACGGCCTCGATGCGGAAGCGGGCCCACTCGTTGAACTTGTAGGCGCCGCGCGCGCGTTCGTCGTCGGCGAGCGTCCGGAGCCAGAGCCAGTTCCGGCCGTAGTCGTCGAAGATGCCGCCGGTCCACCGGCGGGTCGGCGACGGATCGATTTTCACCTGGTAGCCGTGGAGACGCACGGTGGCGGCGGCCGGGGTTTCCACGCAGCGGAAGAGGATGCCGGTGTTGAAGCCGCCGGTCTGGAAGCACTCCAGTTCGAGGATGAAGTCGCCGAACGATTCCTCCGTGCAAAAGAAGGTGTGCTCCGGCGTGCCGCGGACCATGTGGCCGGTGAGCGCGCCGTCCGCGACGTAGGCCGCGGCTTTGGGCGCGGCGCCGACGATTTTCCAGCCGGCGAGGTCGCGGCCGTTGAACAAGTCGCGCCACGGCGGTTCCGCGGCGAAGGTCGGTGCGCAGGCGAGGATCAGGAGGCAAGCGAGGGCGGTTTTCATGGGCGGGGATCGAGATTGGCCCGGACGAGGTCGCCCATCTGCGCGGTGGAGACGTTGCCGCCGAGGTCGGCGGTGCGGTGCGCGGGATCGGCGAGCACGCGCTCGACGGCGCGTTCGATCAGATTCGCCCCGCGGACGGTTTCGGGGTGCCCGAACCATTCGAGCATCATCGCCACCGAGAGGATGGTCGCGATCGGGTTGGCGATCCCTTTGCCGGCGAGCGCGGGGGCGGTGCCGTGCGCGGGTTGGAAGACGCCGTGTTTTTCGCCGAGATCGGCCGACGGCGCCATGCCCATGCCGCCGACGATCCCGGCGCCGAGGTCGGAGAGGATGTCGCCGAACATGTTTTCGGTCACCATCACGTCGAAGGAGTCCGGCCGCTGCACGAGAAAGAGCGCCATCGCGTCGATATAGACGTGCTCGGTGGCGACGGCGGGGAACTCGCGGGCGACGGAGTCGAAGACGGTGCGAAAGAATGCCATCGAGGGGAGGACGTTGGCTTTGTCCACGAGCGTGCATTTGCGGCGGCGCTTCTCCGCGAGCCGAAAGGCGGCGCGGCAGATGCGCTCGGCGCCGCGGCGCGTGATGCGCATCGTGTCGGTCTCGAAGTCCCGGCCGGACGGGCGCGGCGCGAGCCGCCCGGAGAACAGGCCTTCGCAATTCTCGCGGACGATGACGAAGTCGATGCGCCGGCCGGAGCCGACGGTGCCGTAGCCGTGCAACGGCGAGTGCGAGGCGTGGTAGAGCCGGATCGGGCGGACGCCGTTGTAGAGGTCGAGCTTCTCGCGCAAATCGATCTGCGGGGTCAACTCGACGCCGTTGGGCCGGCGGACATCGGGCAGACCCATCGCGCCGAGGAGAATCGCATCGGACTCGCGGATACGGCCGAGAGTCGCCTCCGGGAGGGGATCGCCGGAGCGCAGAAACTCGCCGGCGCCGACGGAGTGCTCCATCAGGTCGAAGCGCACGCCGGGCAAGGCGGCTTCGACGGCGCGGAGGACCTTGATGCCCTCGGCGACGACCTCGGGACCGATGCCGTCGCCGCCCAGAACCGCGATGGAGAAATGCTGGCTCATGCGGGCTTCACGGTAGCAGGGCGCCGCCGCGGAGGGGAGGAGTTAATGCACAATAAAACTGAGAAATCGCGTCACCGCCGCGGAAATTCGGCCCGGAGCGCGGGGCCCGTGGCGGGAGGCCGGGAGGAATCGGGCCGCAGTCGCCCCCGGAAGGGCGCGCAGGTGCGGGGCGGCGAGAACGGAGGTGCCGCGACCGCCACGCGGCAGTTTGAAGCGGAGGACCTGCTCCGCGGTCGGTGCGGCGTCGACGCCCGGTTCGACGCAGTGGTCGGGCCAGGGTTCGGTCAGCGGGGGTGGGGGGCCGGGCCGGATGCGGCGAGTGCCGTCGACGAGTTCAACCTCCACCGATTGCCCGGTGTTTCGCGCCCGCGGAAGTTGAAGCGATACTTGCCGGGCTCGACTCTTGTCCCGACGCCGAACGGGTACGTCTGCACCGCACTCCGGTGCAATCGGGGGATGCTACAGCCCCCACTTGAAATCGGCGGACGGCATTTCCTTCACGCGTCCCTTCGCGTCGACGATGTCGTCCAAATCGCCGGAGCGAATAAGACTTGGTGATTCGGGGGCGGAAAAGCTGAGCGCGCGCGCCGGATACGTCGGGGCGGGGGGCGCGAGCCGGACGCAATATCGGTCCGGGGAGTTTCGGGATTCGCGGCGCGTCCTATTTCCGGAAGCCTTTTTCACTGCCGGAACGGCGACCGTCGTCTTCGAGGGTGCCGGGCTTCCAGCTGCGGGCGATGGCAATGTCGGCGGCGACCTGTTCGCTCAACGCGGTGATGTTTACGTAGCCCAGGCGATTGTAGAGCGCGGGAACGTAGTGCGCATCGCGGACGGCGGCGTAGTGTTTCCAGTGCGCGAGGGCATCGCCGAGGTGGCGGAGCGAGGCCGCGTGCTCGGACTTGTCGCCGTTGACGTCGAACAGGGCCAAGGCGCAGGCGCCGCAAATTTATTCGCCCCGCGTGAGGCGCGCCGCGCGCGTTGGGCAGACCGCCGCGCGGATGAAAATCGACCGGGCCGGATCTGGAGCAGCTTGCAGCGCCAACGCCGAAGGCAGCAAGAGTACAGCGAGCGAACGAAAAAGGGGGTGGGGAAAATGGCGGGGGCTCGTCCGGCTACGCTGGTAGCGGAAAGTGCCGGAGCGGGTGGAGCCGAGGGGGAGAAGTAGGGCGGAGGAGAGGCGATTTAAAAGCGAACCAAAGCGCCGCCGGCCACCGCGTACGCCGGAGCGCGTCACCAGCCGTCGAATGGCCGGAAGCGCCATAACCCTCCCGGGTTTGCGCTCCCGGGGATCCAGGCTCGGCCGCTGGGAAACGGTTGCTCTCCGTCGTCGCGCCCCTCGTTCATGACGCAGGACCCGGTCGAGAGGCGGTGGCTGCAGCTTATCAGCGAATTGCGCGGATACCGCTCCAGTCGAGCGGCGATTTCCTCGCTGAATATCCGCGGCGACCGGAGGATCCTTCGCCACGGCTACTCGGTCCCGCCGGAATTGCGCCTTGCACCCGAGAAGCGAAAACTGCGCCGAGGTGCGGGTCCCGGGGTATCGGGGGAGCAAGCCCGCAAAGGAGGGGGGCTGTAACAAGGCCGGGCGGAGGAATCTCAGGGTGGGGCCGCGGGACCCGCGGGCGCGGTTTGAGGGGCCTGGCGCTGGAGAACGGCCGAGGCCTGCTCGGCCTTGATGACCTGCTCGAAAAATTTCCGCACAGTTTCGTAGTCGGAGGCCGGGATCTCGGCGGCGTAGTAGTCGATTTGGCGGACGAACTTGAGAACTCCGTCGGCCGCCGTGCAGCGCGACGTGTAGCGTGCGAACGCGGTTCGGAGTTCGACGGGCGCGGGGAGTTCGTCGACGATATGGTTGGACGGCAACTCGATGGTGGTGGTCTCGTCCACGCGCGAGGGCGAAAAGAGAATCGGCTGGGTGCGGGTCGTCTCGGTGAAAGCGGTGGTGCGGCGGCGACCGATGAGCGCGGGGCGAAAGATCAGGAGCTTGCCCCGGAGCGATTGGCCGTAGGCGGGCGCGGTCAGCTCGAGGCTGAGCGAGAAACCGTTTTCTTCGAAGCGATCCTCTGTCCTGAGGTTGGCGATTTTGGCGCCGCGAATCCCCGAGCTGATCCAGCTGGCGGTCATTTTCTGGTATTGGTCGGGGGTGCGGGATTTCAGATCCTGGCGTTCCGCGACGGCGTGATGGCCATGGTGCTGCTCGGCGATCCGGGCGGTGAGGGCTCCCGTGGCGGCGAGCTTGGCGGTGATGGTGCGGCGCAGGGCGAACGCCTCCGCAGGGTGCGGGGGCAACTCGATGAGGCCGCCGTCGGCACCGGCTTCGAGGAGGACTTGGCTGCCGTAGTGCGAGGCGGGCAATTCGCCGAGCGGAATGTCTTCGTCGGTGGGATCGAAGGCGAGGAGGCGGCCGAATTTGGGATGATCGAAGACAGCCGGGCCCGGGAAATCGGCGGGCACGGCGATGGCAATAATTGCGTGGTTGAATTGGAAGGGCGAGGGCCACTCGGGCCAGATCGCCCGATTGTCGCCCGCGTAGATGGAGAGCGGGTAGGCGGCGATACCCTTGGCCCTAAGGAGGGCGCGGAGGAGGCTCGCCTTGTCTTTGCAGTCGCCGAAATTGCGCTGCAGGGTGAGGGGCGCTGGGCGGGGCTTGTAGCCGCCGCCGCGGCCGAGGTTGGCGGCGATGCTGATGTAGTTCACCTTTTGTGCATATCGGCCGAGCGCCCGGACGACGTCGCCCGGGGTATTGGCCGACTTGGTGAGATCGGCGGCCTTGGCGACTATGGCGGCATCGGTGACGGCGGCTTCGTCGTTGAGTCGACTGAAGTAGACCGAGAGGTCCACCCACGTCGCGAATCGCGGAAGGAGACGAGCGGCGCCGGCGGCTGCGTTGGGCACCAGGAGATCGATGCCGAGGAGGGCGGTCAGCCGGCGGTTGCCGGGCATGAAGGGCTCGTCGGGCAGCGCGAGCCGCGGAGGTATATGCCAAGTGAATACCCCACCTTGGACGACGGGTTCCAACTTGGGGTGGTTGATGAAGGTGGACTTGAGATTCCATCCGCCGGGCAGCTTGACCGCGATGGTTTGCGCGAGGATGGGCAAGGGCCCCTGCAGTTGCTCGATGAACTGGGAAAATACGGCGCGGCTTTCGACCGAGATTTCGTAGCCGAACGTGGCCCCGGCGACGGCGTTGCCGGAGGCGTTGAGGTGAAGGGTCCGGGCGTCGCTGAAGAGCGTATCGTTGGTCGGCGTGAGTTCGACAAAGTCTTTGCGCGCGTAAGCGATCGGGTCGCCGGCGGGCGAGATGAGCCAGGCCAGGGCGGTGCGGATCTTGTCGGTGTCGAGATGAAAACCGGCCGCCGCGCGGGCATGCTTTTGGCCCTCCGGTTGCAGGATGCGCACCGCCGCGCGCTCGGTGGAAACGACGACGCCGTCGGGGCGGACCTCATAGACGACTTCGCGATGCAAGACGACCGCCTTGGCCTTCGCGTCGAAGGCGGCCGGCACCGGCGTGTCGGCGGCTTTCCGGAGCCAGTCGGGTGCGTTGGGTTTGGCCCGGAGAGGGGCGACCGCGGCAAGCACGGCGAGCAGAAGCAATCGGAGGCGCGTGGTCATGGGGATGCGCGGATCAGGGCGTGCGGACGCCCGGGCTTTCGCCGGAGGCCAGAAGGGAAAGCGTGTGGTTGTCCTGCGTGTGGATAAAATCGAAGCCCCGTTTGACTTCGGTGTAGTGCACCGGCGGGACGACGATGAAGCGCTGGGTCAGCTCGCGCTGGTAGATGATTGAAGACTTCCCCGCTACGACCGAGATCTGGGTACGGTATCTGCCGATCGGACCGAGATCGAACAGGGGCACGGGTGCGACGGCTTCCTCGAGACCAAAGCCCGACGGGAGCGCGATCCGCATCTCGTCGTAAATGGTCAGGTTGTTCCGGAAACTGATGTTGTTCTCACGGGTCTCGGCGGTGAAATAGGCGGCTCGGCCTTTCTGGAACACCGCGGGCTGGAAGAGCAGCCGCTGCCCGGTGCGATCGGCGTAGTTCGGCACCCGGAGGCGGTATGAAATCTTGAGCGGTTCGGTCGGCGAATCCGCTCCGGCGACGGTCACGTCGGTGACAACGGCGAGCGGCAAGTCGCGGGCGACCTCCTTGCGGACGTAGTCCTCGCGCAACCCGGCTGTTTCGCCCTCGAGATCGTACTTGGTCGCGAAGGCCTGCAGGCCGGTGTAATGAACCTCGACGGTGCCGGAAAGATCGCCGTCGGCGGAGAGCGCGAGGTTGGCGCGCCGGTGTTTGGCGCTGGTCTCGGGCGAGGTCATCGGGGTGACGGCGTGCCTCGCCTGTTTCGGATCCGAAATCACCGCGGTGACGCCTTCGTTGTCGGGTGCGAGCAGCCCGTAGGGGAGGAAGATGCTGCCGGGATCGAGGAAGAGCCAGCCGGCTTCCCGCGGGATCGCGACGATGGTCTCGCGGAACAGGAGTCCGTGGCGGTACTTCACGCTGGGGACAAAGCTGTCGCGATCGCCGACCAGCGCGAGGCGGGCATCGATGTTGAGCGCGCGGGCAAGCGCGATGAACAAGTAGTTGATGTCGGTCCGGGTGCCGCGGGCGTGCTTGAGAGTGTCGGAGGGCGTTTGGTTGGCCTTGAGGTTCTTGCGCTGCTCGTCCGTGAACCCGGCATAGCCGTAGTTTTGGTTTTTGATTTTCGTGACGCAGAACTCGTAAAGGCGCCGCAGTTTCTCGTCCTCGGTGCCGGCGCCGGCGGCAAGAGTTTTGGCGCGGTCCGAGACGTCGCCGCGGGGCTTCGCGCGGTCGCTGCGCAATTCGTCGAGTTTCCTGCAGTAGTTCTGCCAATATTTTTCGACCGTTTCGGATCGATCGGATGAATACCAGATGAGCAACCAAGGCTTGGTCTGGACGTCCGGCGGGGCAAAGGGTTCGTCCTTATAGGCCTTGATGTTGGTCATCTCGAGCTGGTAGCGGCCGCGGGAGTCGAGCTTGGGAACCGGACCGCGGTAGTTGACCGAGATGGATTCGAGTCCGAGTCCTTCGTAGGCCCGAAAGTCGTAGTGGACGGAGCGCGCGGGGTGCCGGCCCTGAAAGGACATTGGAATCATTTGCACGTCATCCCGAAGCTCGGTCCAACGGAGCTCGATCACGCAGCCCGGTTCGACGCCGGGCAAGGCCACGACCTTGGCGCGGATCCTCGTGCTGTCGTGGCGGACGATCTGCTGATCAAGGATGGATTTCTTGTCGAGTACGACGGTGGTGCCGTCGGGCTTGTACGTGCGGGCTTCGATGCCGGTGACGCTGCTTGTCCGGTCGTATTCGATCTTGTGGCTAAGGAAATCCTCGACGCCAGCGGCGTTGAAGATCTTCACCCTGAGGTAGTGCTGGTATTCGGCGTAGTTGCCATTGGAGTCGTCGATGGAGACGCGCCGCGAGATGATCTCGGCGCCCGCGCCGGGTTCGACAAGGGAATCGGTCTGCGCCGCCTCGGCGGGCGTCAAGGGAGTCCAAGTCGGAGCCGCTCCCGGCATGGCGGGGGCGCTGAGCAGAAGGCCGAGGATGAAGAACGCGAGCCAAGGGCGCTGGGCGCGAACGTGACGCATGGGGCAGGAAGTGTTGTGAACAGATCGGGACCAGGCTTTTGCGGGCCAAGCCGGCGACGGTCCGAAGAGCTATCCAACGTCGGCGAGGAGTGGTCAGGTGCTGGGCTTTTCGCTTGCCGATGGCGATAGGAAAAGAGCGTCGGAACAGTCCATGTCCCAACAGCCCGAAGCATCGGCACTGCGCACTGCGATCCGGAGAGTTTGCGCCGGCGCTTGGCGGCGAAGAACCCGCCGATGCGGAGGGGCTTTGCGGGGAGCGCGGGCGCGAACCTGGTAGCGCGACGTGGTAGCCCTCGGTTAGGTGGACGCACGGGGGGCGGCCGCAGCGGGCGTTGGGACGACGTTAGGTCCAGCGAAGCCGATTTCGCCCGGACCCACGTCGGCGGTGATGGCGAAGAGCAGGTCGGGTTTGCCCCGACTGCAGCGAATGGAACCCGCAGGAGCGCAGGGATGGCGACGAAACGAGAACCGGCGCGATGGTTGAGGATGCGGGATCAGGAGGGCGCGGCCCTGATGTCAGTTTTTGTTCTTCCTCCCCGCCGCCGCGGCGAGCAGGTCGGGCACGGCAAAGCGGAGGAGCTTCATGGTGCGGGATCCGGCCGGACGGAACCTCATTGGAGGAGGTTCTGGCCGCGATTCTCCGCCTGCCGGATCGTCACGGGCCAACCGGGAAACTGGTTGGACGCCTTGCCGTCGGTCGCATCGATCAGAAAGCGGTACGATTCGACGGTGTAGGTTTTCGCGGCGGGATCGAAGACCACGAAGCCGAAGCCGCTGCCTTTTTCGTGCGCGCGCTCGTAGCGGTTCGGCGCCTTGCCGACGACGGGATTTCCCACCGCGTAGACGTAGACCTTGTTGCCGAAGGCATCGATGTACTCGCCGGTGTCGGCCAGCCCGTGCTTCGGACGGTTCGCATGCGGGAACTTCATGTCGTCCGGGCGCCACCAGCGCGGATAGCCGGCGGCGATCGCGGGCGTGCAGAAGGACCACATGCTGTCCCGCTGTTGCGCGACCCCGTATTGCACGAGGGTCGCCAGGTGCTGGTCGCCGTTGATGTGCAGCGCCATCGCGGGGCGCAGGAGGTCGATCGCGCGATTCCGCGGGGTCTGCGGCCAAGCTCCCGAATCGAGATCGGCCTTCAGGTAACCGTCGTAGCTGCCGTGGTGCGTGGCGACCGCGGCGAAGACCGTCTGGCTGAGCACGGCTTTGAGAGTGTGCCCGCGCCAGTCCTGCGCCCATTTTTTCAGAAACTCCTCCTGCCGCTCGCCGAGCAGGACCAGGCCCGGGACGTCGAGCTTGGTGCAGTCGAAGTTCGGATCGACGACGTGGTCGCGGCGCGGGCCGCCGGTCTGCACGCGCTCGGGGCCGCTCTTCCATTGGCGGTCGGCAAGGATGGCGAAGCCGACGCCGCCGTAGACCATGTCGCCGTAGTACACGCTGATGTCCTGCTTCGACGGCGTCGGGTCGTGCGGATCGGGATGGTGCGCGACGTTGGTGCGGTGGACGGCATTCACCATCCGGGCGGGCTCGATGTATCCGCCCTTCGATGACGCGCCGGGATCTTCCGCGGTGATCGACATCTTGGCCCCGCCTTCGCCCCAGATGTTGCCCTGGAAAACGTCGTGGTCGTCGGGCAGGCACAGGGTGGGCGCGTGCCGCATCACGTCGCGGAACGCCCAGCCGAATTGATAGAACTTGCGCAGGTAGTTGAGGATCGCGGGCTCCGCCGGTTCGCGGATGATGCCGAAGCCGCCGTGGCTCTCGTAGATTTGGTCGCCGGAGAAGAAGACCAGATCGGGTTTCAGTTTCGCGACGTTGCGGGCGACGGGTTCGTAGGGGAATCCGTAGTCGTTCTGGCAAGTCAGCGCCGCCATCCGCAGCGGCCGGCCGGCAGGGTTGGCGAGAATCGTGCCGGTCCACTCGGAAGGCGTCACGGTGCCGTCGCGGTGTTTTTCGCGGTAGACGAGTTTGTAGGGCGTCGCGCGCTTTTCGTCCCAGCGCGGAATGCGGAACGTCGCGACCCAGGCGTCGGGATCGAGCTTGGCCTCGCCCAGCGACTGCCAGCCGCCGTTCCGCTGCACGTGCAATTCCACAACCTGGCTGTCGGCGCGGCCCATCGGGCCCGTCAGCGCGCTCATCTTCATCACGAAGCCTTCCGCGGTGCGCGAATCGCTGAGGGAATACATCGACCAGAGGAGCGGACCGAAGCGCCGGGCGGGATCGACCGTGAAAGCGTCGCCGGAAATCTGCCAGGCCGTGAACCGGTGGCGCGAGCCGCCAGCCGCGGTCGTGGCTTTGGCGGCCTTCTTGGCGTTGCCGGGGGCGCCGGCCGCGGCGTACCCGCTTACGAGGGCGACATTGCCGAGCAGGGACGCCGCCGGCACCGTATGGCTCAATTGCCCGAGACTGGCGCCGCCGGCGGCCGCGCGCGCCTCCAGCGTGAGAACGACCTCGTCGCCGCGGCCGACCCCGGTGAGAAGGAGCGCGATTTGCTTCGGATCGGCGCCGGCCGCGAGCGGGCCGGTTTTCGGGCCGAGCACCAGATTCCCGTCCGCCACGCCGGCGTTGAGGCCCTGCTGGACGAAGCAATTGCTGCGATACTCGTTGAGCTCGCTGCGCACTCCGAGGCGGAAACCGCCGCCGTTGTCTTTGCCGCGCACCTCGAGTTGCGCGAGTTGCACCGACATCGAGAAGCCCTTCGCCGGGTGCGCGAGTTGGTGCGTGAGCGAGTGGATGCTGCGGTTGCCGCCGAGGCTGCGGCATTCGGCGCCGCCGTCGGCGATGCGCCAATCCTCCATCGGGTTGGCCCAGAAATCGCCGCCGAGAAAGACGCGGTCGTGGGTTTTGCTCCAGGCATCGGCGGCCGGCGCGGGGGCCGCGGCGGCGGACTTGGTCGCGGCGCCGGCGCCGACGACGGTGGCGGTAGCGAGCAGTTTAAGGGCGGTGCGGCGGGGGATGAGGTGATCCATGGGGAAGATTCAGGGTGCGAGCATGCGGCGGGGAGATCGGCCAAGCCAATTTCTACAAATCAACCTCGCAGGCCAAAATGAATTGGCGGGCCACCATGCGCATCGTGGTGAGGGAGTTGCCGTTGAAGAAATCGCGGTTGCGGGAAACGTAGCGGTCCTGCGGGAAGGCGTTGCGGATGTTGAGGTCCACGCTGTAGCGGCGGTCGCCGAGCCAGGCGGATTTTCCGCTGTAGCCGAAGGACAGGTCGATCGCGGTTTCGGCCTTTCCTTTCTGGATGATGTTCACGTCCGGCACGCTGACGCCGTTGACCTGTTTAACGCCGAAGCCGAGCGACGCCGGCGCGCGCCAACGATAACCGCCGCCCGCCCGGAAGCCGCGCAGCGGTCCCTCGCTGAACCGATACATCGCGTTGAAATTCCAACGGTGGTCGCGGGTGAACTCGTTCGGCCGGCCGTTGTAGGCTTCGAGGACCGGGATGCCGGAGTTGCCGTTGCGCACATTCGAGATCCAGCTCTCCTTCATCGTCTGCTGGGCCCAGCCGCCCGCGACCTTGTCGTTGTTGCGGCCCCACGGGGTCAGATTGCTGCCGAGGTTCTGGGGCACGACGTTGCCGGAGCCGGTGCCGACCGGGATGGAATCCCACGTGTATTGCCGGATGACGCCGTCGCCATCCATGTCGAAACCGGCTGGATTGCGGTAGATCGCCTCGGTGTCGCCCGGCACGTAGCCTTCGGTGAAAAAGGTCCGGTCCATGATCGCCTCGAACTGATCGGCGAACTTGGTCCATTGGGTGGCGATGCCGCTCTGCGTGACCTGCTGGTGATTCCACGTGAAGCGAACATCCAGATTGCGGGTCGGCTTCCACTGCAGGGTGATTTCTTTGCCGGCGGCGGCCGTGTCGGCGGTCACGGCGTAGGGGTCGAGGTAGTTGAAGAAGTTCATCGTCTCGAAGCCGCCGTTGTTCACCGACGCGAAGGGATAGGCGAATTGGGGATCGCCCTGGTCCTGCAGCGGCCACGCGGGAAACTTGGCGCGGAATTCCGCCTGGTTGGCCACCAGGGCCCGCGTGATGTCCTTCATCACCGGCCGCATGGCCCCTCTGATCCCGGCGAACAGCGCCCCCAGCCGGCTCGGGGAGGAGTTCACTTCGTACTCGTTGTACCGGACGTTGAATTTTCCCTCGAACAGCCCGAGACGAAAACCTTGGTCGAAGCCATCGCCCCGTTCGCTGGCCATGAAGCTGCCGTCGGGGTTGCGCGAGGTGGTGTTGGGCGCGAACGTGTTCGACTTCGTGTACATGAACGACAGGTCCGCCCCGAGCGGAAGTTTCCAGCCCCAGTGGCGGAACGGATGCACGACGATGCCCTTCAGTTCGGTGGTGCCGGAGGCCTTGGTCGCCGGATCCATGGGGTCGAAGCCGTAGTAATCGAGATGGGCCTGATAGCCGGCCGACTGGGCCGACACGATCTGGCCCGTTTCCGGATTGCGCCAGGCCACGGCGGGGGCGGCCGAGCGGGCGGTGTTGTTGGAATCTTCGCGGCGGCCGTAGGTGAGCACGACGCGGTCCTGCAGCAGGAAGCCCTGGTACGAGAGAAGTTTGGTATCGAATTCCGAATGGGTTCCCCCGGTGTTCCGGCCCGTGATGAGCCGCTCGCCGTTGGTGCCCGTGCCGGCGTTCGCCGGATCGACGATCCAGACCTCGCCGTTGTTGTCGGTGATCCTCCAGGGTTGGCCGATCTCGAAGCCGTCGGTGCGGGGCGCCCAGCCGAAATCCGCGCCGACGTAGGAGCGGAAATTGACGGCGCGGTTGCTGGCCGCGGCGCTGTAGCCGCTGCCCAACGGGCCGAGTCCCCGCCGGCCGGTCGCGGGATCGACGGTGTAGTTGACCCCGCTGAAAACGGGATCCCGCATGCGGCCGTTTTCGATCACCGGCTGGAGGTTGTAGCGGTATTCCTGGTTGAGGTTTTTCGATTCGAGAGCCGAGACGATGCCCGCCACCCGATGCCGCCCGAGCAACCGCACCCAGCGGTTCTGGAAATGATCCTTGGTGTCGAATTCATACGAGAGCGCGGCGCGCCATTCGTCGCTCTTGTTCCAACCTTGGCTGTAGCCGGCGAGGCCGTCGAAATACAGCCGGCCCGCGTAGGGATTCGGCGTGACGCCGTCGGGCAGAAAACGGTTCGCGTCGACGTTGAGATTCAAACCGCCGTTGCCGCCGAACATATATTGCCCGTTGCGGTTTTTCCCGGCCTCCCGCTGGTAGCCCGCTTCGAGATGCAGGTGGCGGAAGATCTCCTGGTTGAAAAACAGATTGGTGATCGAGGATTCGCCCGCCGCGAAATCGGTGTGGTAGTGGTAGCTTGTATCCCGGGGATAATATTTGTCGTCCAGGAGCGAGACTCCCCGCGTGGTGCCGGCGTTGACCGGATCGACGACCCCAGGCCAAAGGCCGTTGTCGGCGATGTTCTGCACGCCCACAGAATAGAAGCTGCCCGAGGCGCGCACGCCGGCGGGATTGTTGCCGCCGATCACGCTGATGGCGCCGTCGCCCGAGGTGCTGAAAACCCGGTTGTCGGGATTGGTGCGGGTGGCCTGCCAGGCGAGGCTGTTGTTGAAAAGCGGTTGGTTGCCCAGCGCCGAACCCAGGTCGCCCGCCTGATACCAGACGCGGACCCGGTCGAGCGGCGCCACGCGCGACGGCATGCGGTTGTGGTTTTCGATCTTCTCGAAGTGGGCGCTGAACGAGGTTTTCCTGAAAGGGGAAAACAGCAGGGCGCCGTACAGCCGGCGGTCCCGCTCGAGGGACGGCTTGATGTCCGCCTTTTTGTTTTCCGCGAGCAAGGCGCCGCGGAACGCGAGTTTGCCCGGCAGCAGCGTGCGATTGAAGTGAAACTCCCCGCGCAGCCCGCCGAAGCTGTCGACCTGCATTCTGGTTTTGGCGGTGTTCCGATTCATGATCGGCCGGGCCAGCGTCGCGTCGATCGCCCCCGTGGGCGCGCCGATGCCGAACATCATGGGATTCGGTCCGGAGGCGAGGGTGACGCGCTCCAGGTTGTAGTTGTCCGCCCGCGTCCCGGTGGCGAAGAACTCGCGCGAACGCCGGGCGTCGCCGATGCCGCGCACGCGCAGATTGCCTTGGCCGGAGTCCTTCGACTCCACGTTGGCGACATATTCGGAGCCGTTCTCGATATTGAGCGAGTAGATCGAAGCGTCCTCGACGCTGTTGAACCCGAACTCGTGCATGAAATCCAACGTGAACACGTCCATCTGCGAGGCCACGTCGGCGAGTTTGGTCCGCATGCGGGTGCCGGCCAGGGTTTCGGCCGGCGTCCAGCCGGTATTGTCGCCGGCCTGCACTTGAAACGGGGCGAGCACGACAAGTTCGCCGGATTTTTGTCCGGCGGCTTCGTCTTTGGGCGGCGGGACCGTGGTCTGGGCCGAGGTGCCGGGGCTGAAAGCGAGCCAGCCGGCAAGCGCGGCGACGAGGGGGTGGGGTTTGAGGGGCATTACGGGGTGGGGTGTGGGGAAAGGAAACGACGGCCGCAGGACTCCGAACGAAGTCCGGCGAGCGGCCGCCAACGCGCGGGGGCGCCGCGCGCTATCTCAGATTTGCGGCGGCCCGCGCGGGCCGGATCGTCGGGTCGGGTTTCCCGGCGAGTTCCTGTTTTTCCGCTTTGCCGCCTTGGTTGTGCGGCACATCGGGGGCGAACGCGGCGGGAAAGGACGCGGCCAGCCGCGCCTTTTGGCGCACGGCTTCCGGCGCGGTCGAGGCGGCGAGATTGGTCCACTGCAGCGGATCGGCGGCCATGTCGTAGAATTCCTCGGTGCCGTCCCGGTAGCGAATAAAGTACCAGCGCTCGTCGCGCACGGCGGCGCTGCCGCGGCCGTCGATCGTGATGGAGACGTGCGGCCACGCCTGCTGCGGATTGCGCAACAACGGCACGAGGCTGCGGCCGTCGATCCCGGGTTTGGCGGGCAGGCCGCAGGCTTCGATCAACGTGGGATAGAGATCCATCAGATTGACGACGCGCGGGCAGTCCTGCTGGGCCTGCATGCCAGGCATCCGAATAATGAGGGGCAGGCGGGTCGACTCTGCCCAAAGCGCGGCTTTGCGGAAACGCAGTTTCTCCCCGAGGTGCCAGCCGTGGTCGCCCCAGATGACGACGATGGTGTTGTCGCGGGCCGGGCTTTTTTCGAGCGCGGCAAGCACGTGCCCGATGCAATCGTCGGCGTAGCTGATCGCCGCGAGGTAGGCCTGCACGGCGGACTTGTGCAGGCGGGGGTCCTGCCGGACCCAATTGAAGTCGGCCGACGGCTTGTTCTTCACGCGTCCCTGCGGGTCGACGATGTCGTCCAGATCATCGAGCCGGAATTCCGGCAGCTCGATCGACTCCAGCGGATGGCGGTCGAAATTCTCCTGCGGCACATACCAGGGCAGGTGCGGTTTGGAGATGCCGAGCGCCATGAAGAAAGGTTTGCCCGGGGTTTTCGCCAAGTGGGCGGCGGCCCACTCGGCGGCTTTCCAGTCCTTGGATTCTTCCTTCGGTCCGCGGGTGGGGCCCCAGGCGAATTCCGTGCCGTCGGCGTCGCCTTCCTTCATACCCTCGCGCTTCACCTCGGGCCGCGGGATGGGTTTGCCGTTCCACAAATTCTGCCGGCGCGAAGTGAGGCGTGCGGGATCCGGGCGCGAACCGGCGCCGCCCGCGGCATCTTCCCATTGGTCGAAGGCCCAGTGGCCCTCGTCGCCCGGATGTTTGTGGAAAATCTTGCCGTTCGAAAGCGTGTGGTAGCCGTGCTTCGAAAAATACTCCGGCAGCGTCAGGTGGGTCTGGATCAATTCGGAACCGCGCATGTTCTGGCTGTTGCCGTAGACGCCGCTCCGGTGCGGCATGAAGCCCGAGAGCAGGGCCGAACGCGACGGTCCGCACACCGGACCGGCGCAATGGGCCTGTTGGAAAACGACGGAGCCGCGCTGCGCGAAGCGGTCGAGGTTGGGTGTCGCCGATTTTTTCTGCGGGGCGCCGCCGAAGGGGCCCACCCAGTCGTTCAAGTCGTCGACGGCGATGAAGAGGACGTTGTAGGGAACCGGCGGTTTTTCGGCGGCGCGAAGTTGGCCGAAGGCGAGGCCAAGCGCGGCGAAAGCGACGGCGCGGAGAGCAAAGAGCGTGGGGTAGGGAGTCATGGGGTTCAGGGCTGCGAATTCTTTTCCGGGCCGGTGCGGTTGATGAGACCGCCGAAAGGATTGTTGCCGAAGGTCGGGGCGATGAGGCCGCGGTTCCATTCGGCGGCGGCGGCGGCGAGGCGCGCCGCGACTTCGGGACGGGACGCGGCGAGGTCGCGGGTTTCGCCGAGGTCTTGCGACAAATCGTAGAGCTGCGGCGCGTTTTGGTAGGTGCGCAGCCACTTCCAATTGCCCTCCCGCACCGCGAACGCCTCGCCGGCGTCCATGCGCCAATACAGCCGCGGGTGCGGGGCGGCGGGATTCTTGCCGGTGAGAAACGGCAGGAGATCGACGCCGTCGAGCGCGGCGAGCCCGGCGTCGCGTTTGCCCCCGGCGGCGGCGAGGGCGGTCGGGAAGATATCGAGCGAAATGACCGGCTGGGAATAGGTGCGGCCGGCGGGAATGCGGGTGGGCCAGGCCACGACGAACGGGACGCGGATGCCGCCTTCGAACACATCGCCTTTCTGGCCGCGCAGCGGGTTGTTCACCGACGCGTTGGCGTTGCGCTTGGTCATCGGTCCGCCGTTGTCGGAAATGAAGAAAATCAACGTGCGCTCGCGTTGGCCGGCGGCGTCGAGGGCATCGAGGATGCGGCCGACGGCCTCGTCCACCGTGGCGACCATCGCGGCGTAGGTGCGGCGGCGTTCGTCGGCGATCGCGGCGAAGCGCGCGAGTTGGTCGGCGCGGGCCTGCAGCGGGGTGTGCGGCGCATTGAAGGAAACGTAGAGGAACCAGGGTTGCGGAGTGCGGGCGTAGCGGCCGACGGCGGCGACGGCCTCTTCGCCGAGCCGCGTGGTGAGCTCCCCGACTTCGGGTTCTGCGGCGGAGTTGCGCAGCAGGGGCGAGGTGTGTTCGGCGTCGCCGGTGCTCGCCGCTTTCTTGCCCGCGCCGACTTCGACCTCGACGATCGAGTTCGGGAAGTAGCGATGGCCGCCGCCGAGAAAGCCGAAGAAATCATCGAAGCCGCGGCGATTGGGATGGAAGTGCGGGTGCGAGCCGAGGTGCCATTTGCCGATGGCTCCGGTCCGATAGCCGGCGGAGCGGAGCGCGTCGCCGAGCGTAACCTCGGAGAGCGGCAGGCCGTGGGTGGCGGCGGTGGCGTCCCACTTGGGATTGTACTCGTAGCCGAACCGTTGCTGGTAGCGGCCCGTCATGAAGCCGGCGCGGGAAGGACTGCAAACCGGGTAGGAAACGTAGCCGTCGGAGCAACGGACGCCGGAGGCGGCAAGACGGTCGAGGTGGGGCGTGGGAATGTCGCGTCCGCCCTGAAAGCCGACGTCGTTGTAGCCGAGATCATCGACGACGAGCAGAAGTACGTTGGGCCGCGGCTCGGCGGCGCGAGTCGCCGCCAAACCGAGCAGAGCCATCAGCAGGATCGAATAGAAGCAGCGCATGGGGTATTTGTGGGGAAGGGGCTACGGGGCGCGGAGCAGGGGGAAATCGGGAAAGGAAAATCAACGGAGCCGGCCCGAACGGGAAAAACGGTCGGCGCCCGGCGCCCGTCCGGCGGCGGGGGCAAGAAGAGGTTGGAACGAAGACTCAGGGGCGGAGGAACAGTTCGCTGGTCACCACGGCTTCGATCAGCGAACGCAGGCCGGGTTCGCGCGACGGAAAGGCGGCGAGGATCTTTTCCACGCCGGGATCGTCGAGCACACCGATGCGCCGGCCGCACGCATAGGTGAGGAGGCGGTCCGTGAGCATGCGGGCGAAGATGTCGCGGCGCTTGACCAAGACCTGCTTCAGGCCGGTCACGTCGGAGAACTTTTCGCCGCCCGGCAATTCACCGGCGGCATCGATGGGCTTTTTCCCGTAGCTCGTCCGCCACGCCCCGACAGGGTCGAAGTTTTCGAGCGCGAATCCGAGCGGGTCGATCTTCTGGTGGCAGCCGTAGCAATTCGGCGATTCGCGATGTTTGCTGACCAATTCGCGGATGGACTTGGCACCGCGCACATCGGGATCGATGGCCGGCACATCGTCGGGCGGCGGCGGCGGCGGCGTGCCGAGGATGTTTTCCAGGAGAAAGACGCCGCGCACGACGGGCGAGGTCTCGATGCCGTTGGCCGAGACGGTCAGCACGGAGCCCATGCCCAGCAGGCCGCCGCGGCGGGCATCGGGGAATTCGACCCGGCGGAACTCGTGCGCGCGGGCGGGATCGCCGAGATCGCCGACGCCGTAGTGCGTCGCGAGCGGCTGGTTGAGGAAGCTGTAATTGGCGTCGAGAAAGCCGACGATGCTGGCATCGCGGGCGATGAGATCGCGCATGAAGAGCCGGGTCTCCGTTTTGAACGCCTGCTCCAGGCCCTTGTAGTAATACGGCTCGAAGTCCCTCCGGTCGGGCGGCATCGAGCCGAGATTCCGGAGGTTCAGCCAACTGTCCAAGAACCCCGAGACCAAGGCTTCGGCGCGCGGGCTGGCGAGCATCCGGCGCGTCTGCACGACGAGGACCTCCGGCCGTGCCAGTTCGCCGTTGGCCGCAAGCCGGAGCAATTCGGCGTCCGGCATGGTCGACCAGAGGAAATAGGAAAGCCGCGAGGCCAGCGCAAAACCGTTGAGCGGCGGCCGGGCCTTCGGATCGTCGCCGGCGGGCATGGTGTCCTGCGCGAGATAGAGAAACGACGGGGAACTGAGCGCGGCCTTGAGCGCGTCCTTCAGGCCTTCGAGCGGCGAACGGCCTGTGCCCATGCGTTTTGCCGCCACGCCCACGAGACGATCCACTTCCTCGTCCGTGGCCGGGCGGCGATAGGCGCGATCCGCGAAAGCGCGCAGGACTTCGCGCAGGTTTTCCGGAGCGAACGGTTTTCCGCCCAGCACCGCCTGCTGGCTTGCGGGCGGCCATTGCCCGACGAGCGGCCCCCGGATTTTGACCTCGTGGATGCGGATGTGCGGCAGCTTCCCCTCGACGACGCTGATGATGCGGTTCTCGACGATGCCGAGCCCGTTCCTGCGGTCCCGGTTGCGTTCGCTGTTCGCCTCCTTCGGCCACTTGTCCTTGTGGTACTCGATGATCTTCGCCCACGAATTGCGGGCGCTTTTCGAGCCGTTGGGGAACACAAAGCGCGGCGTTTGGCCGGCATCCAGCCACACGCGGACCGTCCGCCAAACGGGTTCGCCGTCGTCCAGGACGAGCTCGGCGAGCATGGGCTGGAGCGGTTGCGGCTGATACAGCGCGCCGGCTTTCGCATCGCCGGGCACGAGCCCGAGCCGGAAAGGCTCGCGCGCATCGGTACCGAAGATCCTCGGATCGTATGGGTGCTGCCGATTCATCGCCTGCACCAGCACCTGGATCTCATAGTAGCCGTCGACCGGCACCCCGGCCTCGAAGGCGCTGATGAAACCGTAGCCGCCTTCGTGGTGCGGCGTATCCATGCATTCGTACAGGCCGATGAAGCGGTTGTTGAGGCGCCGGTGGGCGTTGCTCATTTCGGGCTGCGTCTTGAAGTCGCCGCGGAAATGCCACGTGCGCTCCGCCGGCCGATCCTGCAGCGCAAAGGCTTTTTCGACGACGACGTCCGCCGCTTCCAGGTACTGCTCCAGCAGATAGCCCGAGGTCCGCAGGACGTCGCCGAGGTTGTCCATGTGTTCCTCGGCCTGGTCGCGGGGGAAATTCGTGGTCGGATCGAAGGCCGCCATGTTCAGGGCGAAGAGATCGCCGACGGTATTGAGATATTCGCGACGGTTCAGGCGGCGCAGCACCGTGCGGCCGCCCGTGCTCGCGAGGCTCTCGCGACCCTCGGAC
This sequence comes from Opitutaceae bacterium, assembly GCA_027482185.1. GTDB lineage: Bacteria > Verrucomicrobiota > Verrucomicrobiia > Opitutales > Opitutaceae > ER46. Next base: position 1,455,870 of record JAIXWF010000013.1, read on the forward strand.
AGCGCCTGCGCCAATTGCTCAAGGATCGCTTTCTGTTCCGCCGATTTGGGCTGCTTGGCCTCGGCGGGCGGCATGTCGCCGAGATGGAGCTGGTCCATCATGTCCTTCAGGTCGAGCAGCGTGTCCTCCTTCGTCGCCGGCAGCAGCAGCGTGTCGAAACGCCGGTCGGCCTTCTGTTTTTCGGGCCCGTGGCACTCGATGCAGTAGGCGGCGACGAAACGCTTGATCGCCGCCGGGTCGGCCGCGGCCTGGAGCGGGGAGGAGAGCGCCGCGAGAAGCAGAACCGCCGGATGCAACAAATAGCGAAGCATGGACCAAATAGGGGAGGCGGTGACTTGCCGCGGGCTCAAGCGAGGCCGGTCAAGGTGCCGGTGCCGGTGCCGAATTTCCCGACCTCGACGCCGAAGCGCTGGAGCATCGACACGTAGAGATTGCAGAGGGGCTGGCGACCGAGCCCTTTCTCCGGATAGACCTTGTGTTCGCCGTGTTTGAAGCCGCCGCCGGCGAGGATGATCGGAAGGTTGCCGTTCGTGTGGGCGTTGGCGTTGCCCATGCCGCTGCCGAAGAGCACCATCGTGTGTTCGAGCAACGTGCCGGTGCCGTCCCGGATGGAACCGAGCTTGGCGAGGAAGCGCGCGAATTGCTCGACCTGGTAGCGCTCCATCTTGATCAGGGCGGCGATGGCCTCGGGCCGTTGGCCGTGGTGGGAGAACGCGTGGTAGCCGCCGTTGAGGCCGAAGGCATTCGCCTCGAAGTCGCCGCCGATCTCGAAGGTCGCGATGCGGGTCGAGTCCGTCTGCAGGGCGAGCGCGATCAGGTCGTACATCACCGGCAGGTCGGAAACGAAACCCTTGTTCGCGGGCTCCGGCATTTTCGGGTCGGGCTTCGGCACGTGCGCCCATTGGCGGCGAAGTTCGATCTGCTTTTCGACGTCGCGGACCGAGGCGAAGTATTCGTCGAGCTTTTCCTTGTCGCGCTGGCCGAGTTGGCGCCCGAGGGATTTCGCCTCGCCTTGCACCGCGTCGAGGATGGAACTCTTCATTTCGAGCCGATCCAGCGAGGCGGCGACGTGCGTCGCACCTTCCGAGACAAAGAGTTTCCGGAACAGTTCACGCGGCGTGGCGATCGGCGGCACGCGCGTGCCGCTGCGCGTCCAGGACATGAGGCAGCCGCCATGGATCCCGCTCTCGGAGCCGAGGGCGAGGGAAGGGAAACGCGTCGCGCCGCCCATCGTTTCCGCGGCGCGTTGATCCAAGGTGAGATTGCCTTCGGGCATTCCCTTCGCGTCGGCCGTGCGCACGCCGCTCAGGAAGGAGCTGATGGCAAAGTGCCCGCCCTTCACGCCGTGATCGAGGCCGGTGAAGATCGAGAAATCCTTCCGGTGGGGCGCGAGGGATTCGAGATCGGTGGGCAATTCGTAATTCGGTCCTGCGGCGGTGGGGAAAAACGCCGGCGGGTGGAAACCGAGCATGTTGCCGACACAGACCATGCGTTTCGGCCGAGTTGCTCCCGCGGCTTTTCCCGGGAGGGTGCCGACGGCCGAGCCTTGGGCGAAGACGCGTCCGCCGAGCGACTCCAGCAGGGGCAAGGCGAGGCTGATGCCGGCGGCGCGGAGGAAGTGGCGCCGGGTGGAAACGGCGGACGGGAGAGGGGCGGCGGACATCGGAAGGCGGGGGGCTGCGATTCGGGGCGGGAAAGGAGGAAGCCGGGTGTGGAACCGCCCGGATGGGTTACGGGATGAGGACAGAAACCCGCACATCGTCCAAGTAGTGCGGCGATGCTTCCGCCGACGCGTCGTCCGGGGGCTCCGCGCCGAGGATGAACACCAGGCTTCGCGCTCCGCGGGGCAAGGGCATCTTCAGCGAGAACGTGTGCCAACCGCCCGCACCGGGCGCCGTGTCGAAACGCTGCGCCACCGACACCACGCCGTCGTCCTGGGTCTTCGGCCAGAAGCCCCGCGTGGCCTGTTCGGGCGTCTCGCTGAGCGCGAAGGCGCGAATCAGGTAGCGCGAGGCCGCGCCGGCGTTCGCCGCGTGGAACGAGGCCGTCACTTGCACCTCGGCGGTTTCCGCCGAGGCGGGCGGCGGCAGCGATCCGAGATCCAGGACCTGATACACGCGGGAGGCGTAGTTCCTCACGTTCTTGTCCCGCGGGATCGGCTCCAGGCGCAGCATCCGGCGGCCTTGCAGCGGTTGCACGCCGTGCTCGGCCGTCACCCATCTGGCCGAATCCGCGCCCCATTGCCCGACCGACTTGGGCACTCCCCGGGCCGCGATCGATTCCGCGTTTTCCAGCCCGGGATCGTAAACCGGCAGCGGCAGTTTCTTTGCGACCGTCGCGCGCTGCGCGACCAAGCCGTAAACCACGGAGGTGCAAAACATGCCTAGTACGATCCCCGCTGCGGCGGCCGTGAGCGGTCGCCACGCCAGCCAGCGCGCCGGGCGCGCTGCGGTCATCGTCGCCTGGGCCGGCGCGGAATCCAGCAACGAGACGATGCCGTCGTCCCGCAGCCGGTCGAGCAGCGCCTGCTCGTCCACCATCAGGCGCGCCATCGCGGCGCGGGCGGCGGGTTCGCGGCGCAGCAGTTCGTTGAGGGCGGTGCGCGCCGCGGCGTCGTGCGCATCGCGCGCGGCCTGCAGCAAGGCGAGCAGCCGGCCTTCGAGCGTGGCGGGATCAGGGTTCATGGCGCGAGGCGGAGTTGCCGTTGAATGCAGACGCTCAGCTGCTCGCGCAGCCGCAGTAGAGTCATTTTCACCGCGCTTTCGCTGCGGCCGGTGAGGCCGGACAATTCGCGCACCGCGCGGCCGGCCAGATAGTGCTCGCGGAGCAGGTCCGCCTGCTCCGGTTTCAGTTTCTTGAGACAGGTATCCAGCGCTTCGCGGCGATGCTCGAACTGTGCGGCGGCGGTCTCGGTCTCCTCCGTCATCGCGAGCACCACGTCTTCGTCGAAGACCAGCCGGTCGCGCATCCGGTCGCGGAGATGCGACAGGACGGTGAACCGCGCCACGGCGAAGGCCCAGGGCAGAAACTCGGTTGCCGGGTCCCATTCGCCGGATTTCTCCCACAGCTTCACGCACGTCGCCTGCAGGGCCTCGCGGGCGTCCTGCCGCTGCGCCAATTGCGCGTGGCAGAACGCCTCCAGCGCCGGTTGGTGGCGGGTCAGCGCAGCGATGAATCGCGCGGGGTCGCGGGCGTCGGGGGACATGGGGACAACGATAATTCCGGTCGCGGCACCCGCGGTCACATTAATTTGGCAAGACGTCGGCCGCTGGATGCAAAGGCAACAAGCTCTCGCCCGGATCGCTCCGGTTGGGCGGCCGGTGGCTTTGCGGCGGCCTTGGCCACGGCGAACGGAATGCGATCCGGGACCAGCCGCCCAAGGTGGGCGGACTGGCCGGGCGGCGGCGGTGAACCCTCGGTTCGCGGTCGACGCGAGATCGTTGCGACCGGCCCGGGATGCATGTACTTGAGAGTCGAAAATTGCGGGTTGAGAGATCGATCCGCCAAGGTCCGGAAAACGCCATCGCAGCCCGGCACGTGCGAAACCGTACGGTTTGGCGCCCAACTCTCAACCCAGCTCTTTCAATGGCACGGGCTCGGCTCAGAACTCGAAGGTGTTCGTCAGCGTCCAGGTCTGGGGGCTGGAGATGCGGGCGCTGGCCAGCGTGCCGTCCGCTGGGTGCTCACCGGGATGAGCTGGTTGCCCGGCCGATGTTTTTCACGTTCAGCTGGACGTTCCAGGCGAACCGATCGCCGAAGACCTTGCGGCGGTAGGCCTTCAGTTCCGCGTCGAGCGGGTGGACTGCGGCGGCGAAACAGTTCGCTTGTCCGGTGTGGGGTGGCATCGGGTCGGTCTGCGAGCGGGGCGCGGGAGCCGCGGCAAGGGGGTGGCGGGCGAGGGGGGCGGCCGGCGGGGCGGCGGGACGCTCCCGCCGGGTACCATAGCATCCAGGTGCCTGAACGGGGCCAAGAATAACCCCATTTTCCTGAGAAATTGCGTCGCGCCGCGGCATTCCCCGGCCGAGGCTCGGAAACGATGCCGGCGCCGCGCAAGGTCGCACTCCTGATCGAAACCTCCAACAGCTATGCCCGCGAATTGCTGCAGGGGGTGCGCGCCTGGGTCCGTGAGAACGGAGGGTGGACCATCCGCCTCACCGAACAGGGCCGCGGGGCCGCCGTCCCCGACTGGTTGCAATCGGGCTGGGATGGGCACGGCGTGATCGCGCGGGTGGAGAGTGCCGCCATCGCCCGCCGGCTACTCGCCACCGGCCTGCCGGTCATCGACGTGAGCGCGGCCCTGCCCACGCTGGTTTTCCCCCGGGTCGCCACCGCGGCCGCCGGCGTGGCGGAATTGGCCGCCGACCATCTGGCGCGGCGCGGTCTGCGCTCTTTTGCGTATTGCGGCGACCGGCGTTTCCACTGGGCGCGCCGGCGCGGGGAAGCGTTTGCCGTCGCGGCGCGCGCGCGGGGAGGGAGCTGCGCCCTGTTCGCTCCGGCACCGGGCACCGTCGACGAGGAAATCGAGACGATTGCCCGGTGGTTGGCGGGGCTGCCGCGACCGGTCGGGGTGTTCGCCTGTCTCGACCGCCGCGGACAGCAGATTCTGGCCGCTTGCCGCCAGGCCGGGCTCGACGTTCCGGGCGAGATTTCGGTCATCGGCGTCCACAACGACGAGTTGCTCTGCGAACTTTGCGATCCGCCGCTCTCGAGCGTGATTCCCAACGCGCGCCGTGCGGGGCACGCGGCGGCGGCTTTGCTCGCGCGAGCCATGCGGGGGCGCCGCGTGCCCGTGGAACTGCACGAGATCGCACCGGTGGGAGTGGCCGCCCGCCAATCCACCGATCTTGGCGCCATCGGCGACCCACGGATCGCACAGGTGCTGCGCGTCATGCAGGAACGCGCGGCATCCGGGATCAACGTGGCCGACGTCCTTCGTACCGTCCCGATGGCCCGCACCGCGCTCGAACGGCGATTCAAATCGCTGCTCGGGACCAGTCCGCACGCGCACTTGCGCTGTTTGCGGATGGAGCGCGTCCGCGAATTGCTCGTCCGCACCAGCCTGCCCGTCGGCGAAATCGCGGCCGCGACCGGTTTCGAGCACGCGGAATACCTGAGTGCGATGTTTCGCCGCGAGTGCGGTCTGACGCCGCGTGAATACCGGGCCCAGCACGCGACGGGCGGTGAGGCGACGCCCGGATCCGACGCGCGACGATCGGCCTGAGCCGCGCATCGTGGGCACTGTCCCGGCCTGCGCCGGCGACGGGCGGCGGCTTGTTCGGCGGTGCGCGTGGGTTCGCGGGGGCAGCGCGATGCCGGCGGAGGAGGCGGCGCCGGAGAACCGGGATTCACGCGGGCGCTCGCGATCGTGAGGAGCTTGGGCGCAGCCGATGCCCAGGCGGTACCGCGGGGGATTGGCGGACGAAAGTCCAAGGCTGCGCGCCTGGCGATGGACTCCGGTGCGATCACCTGCGCTCCGCCGCAGAACCCGAGGCGAGTGCCGACTTTGCCTTCGGTAGGCCCCGGGGGCGGTTGCCTGCCGGAACGGCAGTCGGATCACAAAGGGGAAGAAGTTGACCGCTGCGAAATCGGGGCGCTGCGGCGGACCGACGCGGAGGGCGAGCCGATCGGTCTTTCCCGAGCGCGCTGGGCCGCATGCGGCTACGATGGATTTCACACCGCCATCCGGCTGCGTTCAAAGGTTTCGCCGTTCGAGCGAGTCTGGGGGGCGATCCCGAGGCCGCGCGGGATTGCCGAATAGTCCGGTGGCCACGCGGCGCGGGAAAGCTCCGGTATGAACGTGCGAACGAGGCGCACGTGGACGACGGCGACGTATGCATCGCGGCTTTCAGCCGGGGGCATTGGCGAGGGGCAAGGCGGGATGGCGGAGAGGGGGGGATTCGAACCCCCGGTAGGCTTTTACACCTACAACGCTTTAGCAAAGCGCCGCTTTCGGCCACTCAGCCACCTCTCCCCAAACCAAGGCGCAGGCAAACGGCGCCCGAACAAAGTGCAAGAGGGATTTCTGTGCCCGGCGCCGAAGCGCCGAAATCCACGATCCGCAGGGACCTCTCCCCGCGGTCATTCACCCGCCTCAATCCTCGTCTTCGCCGCTGCGGTCGCACTCTTCGCGGCACTCGGTGATGACGCGGAGCCAGACTTCCCGGAGATCGAAGAACGCTGCGAGCGCTTCCTCGCGCCACGCGGCCACGGCCGGCTCCGCCAGCGCGGTTTCCGCGTTGAGGAGGGCGAGCGAGTGGTTGAGCACGCCCAGCGCGCGTTTGAACAGACTGATCGCCATCGCGTAGTCGCCGAAGTCGAGCGCGTGGATCGCCTGCACGGAAAACTCCTCGCCCTGCTGGAGCGAACGGAGGAACTGCACTGCGAGTTTCTGCGGCACCTTGGCGCCGTCGACAGCCAGCGTTTCCCAGCCGCGGTTCAGCCCGAGGTAGATCGCTTTCGTGGCGATGAAAATCGGGTTCTTGTGCAGCGTGTAGACGTCCTCGTCGGGGCCGTCCGCCGTGTCGTCGGCCTCGTCGGCCTCGCCCTCGGCTTCATCGGACCAATCGTCTTCGCCCCACTGCATCTTCTCGGCGACGTGATCGATGCGGTCCGGGTCGAGGCGGGCGGCTTGGTAGAAACGCAGGTAGCGCTCGACCGACTCGTCCTGCTCGCGGAGATAGCGTTCCCAATCGAATTCGTTCCAAGCCAGTTCGCCGCGATCTTCCCACTGGTTCTCTGAGCCGCCGTCGGAATCGAAGTTGCCCATGTGTTGGCGCGAAACTGAGTGCCGGCCGCTCCGGAACGCAAATAAAAATCCGGCCGCGGCCGCGCGCGCCGGGCGGGGCGGCCGCGCCGTTTTGCGGGTTGAACGCGTCGGACCGGCGACCTAGGTTCCGCGGCCCCATGCCAGACGTGCTTCACGCCTCCGTGCATTACACCGGCCATGTGCAAGGTGTCGGTTTCCGCTACGCGGTGCTGCAGACCGCGAAGGAATTCGAGGTCGCGGGCCAGGTGTGCAACCTCGCCGACGGCCGCGTGCACCTCGAGGCCGAAGGTCCGGCCGCGGAGCTCGAGGACTTTCTCGCCGCGGTGCAGGAGAAGATGCACGGCTACATCCGCAAGGCGGAGCGCGCCGGCGGCCGTCGGCCGGCCCGGTTCAGCGGTTTCACGATCAAGTAAGCGCATGGCCGATTCCGCTGCCGCCTCTCCGGTGCCGCCCGCCGCGGCGGCGATCGAATTGCGCGGGCTGACGAAGGACTTCGCCGTCGGCTTGCGCGGCCTGAAGCTGCGGGCCGTCGACCACGTCGATCTGCGCGTCGAGTCCGGCACGATCTGCGGCCTGCTCGGGCCCAACGGCTCCGGCAAAAGCACCACGATCAAGCTGCTGCTCGGCCTGCTCGAACCGACGGCCGGCAGTTGCACGGTCTTCGGCGTGCCGAGCACGGACGTCGCGGCGCGCGCGGCGGTCGGCTATCTGCCCGAGGCGCCTTACTTTTACCGCCATCTCACCGGCCGCGAATTGGTGCGTTTCTACGGGCGGATCAGCGGGCTCGGCGGACGCGACCTCGAAGGTCGGATCGACGAAGTGCTGGCGACCGTCGGCATGGCGCCCGCGGCCGACCGGCGCGTCGGCACGTATTCGAAGGGCATGCTGCAGCGCATCGGTCTCGCGCAGGCTTTGGTCCACGATCCTCGCCTGCTGATCCTCGACGAGCCCACCGCAGGCGTGGATCCCGTGGGCTCGGCGGCGATCGCGCAGCTCATTCTCGACCTGAAGGCGCGCGGCAAGACGGTGCTCATCACCTCGCACCTGCTGGGGCAGATCGAGGACATCTGCGACCGCGTGGCGATGCTCGACCGCGGCCGGCTCGTGCTCGAGGGCGCGGTGCGCGATCTGGTCGGGCAGGCCGGCCGGCAGGCGCTGGTGGTCGAGGCGTTGCCGGAAGCGGAATTGGCGGAACTGAAGGCATGGCTCGCGGCGAAGGGCCGCCGCCTTGAGGCGGTGGAAACGCCGCGGTCGCGCCTCGACCGGATCTTTCTCGAGCGCGTGCAGCCGCAGGATCCCGCGAAATGAAGCCGTCCCCGGTGCCGTTCTCGCCGCGGCGCGTCGCCTTGATCGCGCAGAACACCCTGCTCGAGGCGGCGCGGCAGCGGTTGGTCAACGTGCTCGTTTTCCTCGCCTTCGCGCTCGTGCTCGGGGCGCGCGGATTCCGCGACTTCAATTTCGGCGCCCCGGAATTGAAGTTCCTTGCCGATTGCGGTTTCGGGGCGATGGCGTTTTTCGGCTCGGCCCTGACGATCGCGGCGACGGCGCAGCTCTTCTTCAGCGAGATCGAGAACCGCACCGCGCTGACGTTGCTCGCGCGGCCGGTGTGGCGGGCGGAATTCGTGCTGGGCAAATTGCTCGGCGTGGCGGCGCTGGCGGCGTTGTTCTGCGCGGTGCTGACGGCGCTGCTGATCGCGGTGCTGTGGACGCGCGAGCGCGAGCTGATGCGGGAGTTTCCGGAATCGTTCGGCGGCGCGCAGGCGGTGAGCTACGCGACCGTGGCGACCGCGGGACTGCTGCAGGCGTTGAAACTCGCGGTGCTGGCGGCGTTCACCCTGCTGGTCGCGAGCTTTGCGCAGACGCAATTGTTCACCGTGGGAGCGGGCTTCTTCATTCTCGTGATCTGCCACCTGCAGTACCTCGCGCAGGATGCGTATGCGCGCAGCGCCTCGCTGGCGGCCAAGCTGGTCGGCGCGGCGATCGGGTCGGCGTTTCCGAATTTCCAACTCTTCACCGTCGCGGACACGCTCGTGGCGGCCGAAGGCCCGACCGCGCTGCAGGTGCTGCGGATCGCGGCCTACGCCGCCGGCTACCTGGCCCTCGCCGGCAGTTTGGCGATCTTGGCTTTTCGGAACCGTGAAATCTAAGCCGGCGCTTTATCTCGCGCTCGCGCTGGCGCTCGTCGCCGGCGGCGCGGCGCTGAACCGGACGGTCGCACCCGTCTGGTCCGATTTCCGGGCCCGGCAGCCGGCGCTGCGGGCCGAGGCGGCGGCGGCGGCGGGGCAGGGCGTGACCCTGGCTCTCTTGGGCGGCTTCCGGGCGCTGGTGGCGGACGCGGCGTGGATCCGGATGTATGTGCTCTGGGAACAACGCGACGCGCCGGCGGTGGCGACGTTGATCCGGCTCGTGGCGGCGATCGATCCGCGGCCGGTTTACTTCTGGCTGAACGGCGCCCGGATTTTGGCGCACGACCTGCCGATGTGGCGGCTGGATGCGTTCGGCGGCTACGACCGGGCGCCGACGGCACTGCGGGACCGGGTGGAGCGGGAGCAGGCGCTGCTGGCAATCCGCCACCTTGAAGCGGCGCGGCAGCAGCATCCGCAGAGCGTCGATCTCTGGGTCGAGCAGGCGGGTATCGAGTGGCATCGGCTGGGCGATCCGGGGTCCGCGGCGGAGAGCTATCGGCGCGCGGCCGAACTGCCGCAGGCCCCCTACTACGTGGCCCGGTTGCGGGCGGAGGTGCTGCGGCGCAGCGGCCGGAAGCCGGAGGCGTTGGCGTGGTTGAAACAGATCCATCCGACCTTGCCCCGCGGAGACGAGGCGGCCGCGGCGGACCTCGTTCTGGCGCGCATCCGGGATTTGGAACGGGAACTGGGCGTGCCGGCGCCGGCGGCCTACCGCGCCGAACGTTGATTTGCCAATTGCCTGCGCCGCCGTCGGACGGACCGGCGGGGTGCGCCTTTGACAGACCGGTCCGGGCCTGATTTCGACTGCGGGTTCCCCGATGACTGTCCATTTGCCGTTGCTGCTGCTCGGAATCGCCCTGCTCTGGTTTCCCCGGAAGTGGATGCGGCTGGGGATGATTGTCGGCTCGCGCCGGCAGAAGTCGGACCGCAACACGGAAGGCTGGCGCAAACCGGAACCCGGAGATCCGCGCCTGCGTTTCGGCACCGAGTTTTCCAAGGTCCGCAACTACTTCGATCTGCTGCGCGGCGCCGTCGGCTCCCTGGCCTTGGTGGGCGGTCCCTGGATCGACGCCGGCCTGTCCGCCGAAGCGGCAAATCGTACGGCCTCCAAGCAGGTTCTGGCCCTGCAGACCGCGATCCTGTTCGTCGGCCTGCTCATTCAGACGATCCGCGTCGAACGCCGTCACCTCTCGTTCTTCGCCCCGATCTTCTTTCTTGCCGGCATCTCCGTGACGCTCTGCGGCCCCTGGGGCGCCTTCTTCGCCTTCGCGCTGGTCTGGGCCGTGAACCCGATGTTCGGCGGCGCGCAGGGATTTCTCGGCCTGTATTCCCTGCTGCTGGGCGGCTTCGGCGCCGTGCTTGGGCATCGGGGATACGCGCTGCCGATTGTGGCGTTCCTGCTCAGCTTCGCGCCGGTGATGCTGAGCCTGCTCTCGGGACGGCCGCTGATCGTCTTCACGCGGAAGCCCTCCGGTCATGGCGGCTGACGCGACCGTGCCCGGCGGGGCCGCAATCTGGTTCGGCGCGATGCGGCCGCGCACCTTGCCGGCGGCGGTCGCGCCGGTGGCGGTGGGCTCGGCGCTGGCGGCGCACGCGGGCAGTTTCCAACTCGTGCCGGCGCTGCTTTGCCTCGCGTTCGCGCTGCTGGTGCAGATCGGGACGAATTTCGCGAACGACTACTACGATTTCGTGAAGGGCGCCGACACCGCGGCGCGCGTCGGACCGCGGCGCGCGGTGGCGGCGGGGCTCGTTTCCCCGGCGACGATGCGCACGGCCATGATCGGCGTCTTCGCGGCGTCGTTCCTCGCCGGACTCGGCCTCGTGGCGTGGGGCGGGCCGTGGCTGCTCGCCGTGGGCATCGCGAGCATCCTCTGCGGCGTCGCCTACACCGGCGGGCCGTATCCGCTGGCGTACCACGGGCTGGGGGACGTGTTCGTTTTCATTTTCTTCGGGCTGGTGGCGGTCGGCGGCACCTACTTCGTGCAGGCGGGGCGGCTGCCCTGGGACGCGATCCTGGCGGGCGTGCCGGTCGGCCTGCTCGCCGCGAATATTCTCGTCGTGAACAATTATCGCGATGCCGAGACGGATGCGGCCGCGGGCAAACGCACCCTGGTCGTGAAGCTCGGTCGGCCCGCCGCGCGCGCGCAGTTCGTCGGCTCGCTGGCCGTGGCCTTCGCGTTGCCGGTGTACTTCGCCTTCGGCCGCGGGTTCGGGGTCTGGGTGCTGCTGCCGTTGCTGGCCGCCCCGCTGGCGTGGTCGCACGTGCGCCGTTTGCAGGCCGGCAAGACGCCGACGGAACTCATCGCTCTGCTCGGCGACACGGGCAAATTGCTCGCCCTGTATGCCGCGCTGTTTGCGGCCGGGCTCGCGCTCTGAGGTCCGGGGCCGGCCCGGCGCCGGGCACAAAAAAGCCGCGTTCCGGACGGGAACGCGGCGGGAGAAAACAGCCGTGGCGGCTCAGCCGACGTGCGGCGCGAGCTTCGCCTTGATCGAGGGCTTGGGCATCATGCCGACGAGGGTCTCGGCGACCTTGCCGCCTTTGAAGAGGATCATCGTCGGGATGGCGCGCACGCCGTAGTCGGCGGCGATGGAGTCGTTCTCGTCGATGTTGACCTTCGCGATCTTCAGTTTGCCGTCGAGCTCCGTGGCGAGTTCCTCGAGCACCGGCGCGATCGCCTTGCACGGGCCGCACCAGGGGGCCCAGAAATCCACCAGCACGGGGGTGGTTGCAGCATCGATGGTGCTCTTGAAGGAATCGGTGGTCAGGTTGGCGATCTTTTCGGACATGGGAATCAGCGGTTGAGAAACAGGAGAATCGAAAACAGCGCGGACGCAACCGCGGCGACGCCGCAGATGCCGACGAGCCACGAAGGCAAGGGCTCGGCGGCGGCGGGTTCCGCGGTCGAGCGGTCGGCGGCGGCAGTCGGGCGGACGGACATCGGAAAACGGCTCCGGCTCAGCGCGGCCGCGATTTGTCGAGGATCTCGGCGAGCTCGCGCGGATCGACGTTCTCCAGCTGCTTCGCGCGGCGCTTCAGTTCCTCGAAGGTCTTCACGACCGTCTCGGTCATGTGCTCGTGGGTTTCCTGCGAACCGCCGACGAGCACGAACTTTTCCCCCGTCGTGATGCGCTTGTGGCCGTCCTCGTTGTCCAAGCCGACGCCGAGCAATCCGGCGGACGGCTTCGGCTGGCGCTTTTTGCGGACAGGCTTGCTGGGATCCTTGCTCACGAAGTCACCGTGGGTGGGTTCGTCGGAGTTTCAAGCGGCTTTTCCGCCGCGGGCACGTCAGCGACGGGCTCATCGATCGCCGGACTCGCCGCGACGGGCGCGGCTTCGGGCAGGACGGGAAGCGGCGGGATTGCCTCGGGGGAAATCGCGTTTTCGGAGACGGTGGCCGGCGCCGGCGCGTCGGGCGTGGGTGCGGCCGCGGCGGCAACTTCGCCGGCGGGAACCGCGACCGGGGCAACGGGCTCGTCGACCACGGCCTCGGCGATGATGTCGGCAAAGGCTTCGCTCTGGCGGATGCGGAGTTTCTTGAGGCGCGTGAGCTCGAGCATCGCGAGAAACGTCGCGACGAGGCGACGCAGGGTCACGCCTTCGGGAAACAGCTGCCCGAAAACGAAGGAACGGGTGGCCTGCGTCTTTTCCAGCAGCCATTCCATCTGGTCGGAGACGGTGACGACCTCGTCGTGGATCTCGCCGACGACAAGTTTTTCGGCGAGCCGGCGCAGGACGATGTTGAAGGAGTTCCAGAGCTCGATGCGGTCGACGCTCTTGAGCGGGCGGTCGGTGTAGTCGGAGGAAAGATCGGAAACGTGGCGGGCGAGCAGGTTTTGCCGCGTCTGCACGAGCTCGGCGAGCTGCGCGGCGGCTTCCTTGAACTTCTTGTACTGGAGGAGCTGATGCACCAGCTCCCAGCGCGGATCGACCTCCTCGTCCTCGGCGTTGGGATCGACGGCGTGCTGGCCGCGCGGGAGCAGGAGGCGGCTCTTGATCTCCATCAGCGTGGCGGCCATGACGAAAAATTCGCCGGCGACCTCGAGGTCCAGCTGCTGCATGTGGTGCAGGGCATCGATGTACTGCCGCGTCACCGATTCGATCGGGATGTCGTAGATATCGAGTTCGTTCTTCCGGATCAGGAAGAGCAGCAGATCGAGCGGGCCTTCGAAGACCTGAAGTTTGATGCGATAGTCGGCGTCGGGAACCACCGCGCGATGGTTGGGCGGGTGCCGGACGCGGCAAGGGAAAAGCGGGCGGGCGCCGCGCCGGCAATCGTCCCTCAGCCGGGATCATGCAGTTGAGAGATGAAAGTTGAGGGTTGAGAGATCGATCCGTCGAGCAACGGAAAGGGAGCCGAAGTCAAATCGACGTGCCGAACCGAACAGTTTCGCTCTCAACTCTCAGCCAATCTCTCTCAACTGCATGAGTTCGGCTCAGGCGCCCGCGCGACGGCGCAGCGAAGCCACGAAGAAACCGTCGGTGTCGTGCCGCGCGGGCAAGATCGTCAGGCCGCCATCCGCGGGTTCGAAGCCGAAGGTCTGCGCGAAGGGTGCGGGGGCGAAATCGGGATGGCCGCCGAGGAAATCGGCGACGACGGCGGCGTTTTCCTCCCGGCTCAACGAGCACGTCGCGTACACGAGCCGGCCGCCGGGCCGGACGTGGGCCGAGAACGCGGCGAGCAGGCGGCGTTGCGTGGCGGCGGAGGCGGCGACGGCTTCGGGCGTCGTGACCCATTTCAGGTGCGGGGAACGCCGCCACGTGCCGGAGCCGCTGCAGGGGGCGTCGACGAGGACGCCGTCGAATTGTTCGCCGGCGGCCGGCGCGGTCGCGCGGATGCGGATGCGCGCGGCGACGTCGCGGTGATGGCTGACGGACAATCCGGCGCGGTCGGCACGCAGCACGAGTTCCTCGAGCGCGGCGGCGCGGACGTCGTGGGCGTGGATGGCGCCGCCGGGACCGAGCAGTTCCGCGAGGTGCAGGGTCTTGCCGCCGGCGCCGGCGCAGGCGTCGAGCCAGGTGCCGCCGGGTGCGACGCCGACCGAGGCGAGAATGAACTGCGAGCCGAGATCCTGGATCTCGACGTCGCCGGCGGCGTGCGCGGCGGATTTGGCCACGTCGGCATCGGGCGGCAACTGCCACGCGCCGGGCAGCGCGTCGGCCGGCCGCACGGTCCAGCCCTGCGCGGCGAATGCGGCGGCGAGACCGGCCGTATCCGGTTTCCGGATCCGCAACCAGAGCGGGGCGCGGCGCAGCATGGCCGCGGCTTCGTCGGGCGCAAAGAGCGCGGGGCAATGCGCCTCGAACCACGCGGGCAACAGGTCGGTTGCGGGTCCGGCCGGCGGCGTCCCGACGGCGAACTCGGCCTTGAAGGCGCGTGTGGCGGGCGTGTCCGCCGCGAGCCACGCGATGAGCCGCGCGGCCTCGGCCGGATCGTCCGCGAGCCGCGGTTCGATCCAGGGCAAGGCGCGCAGCACGGTGTAGATGAGTTCGCGGTAGAGCCGCCGGTCGCGGGAACCGAATTCGCGCGTACGCGCGAGGAGCGTGTGGATGCGGGCCGGGAGCGCGGCGTCGCGGCGCCAATGCGGCTGCAGGTGCGCGAGCAGCCGCAGCAACGTGCGCTGTTGGTTGGCGGCGATGCTCATGCGCGGGCCGCGTTCAGAACCGCACCGTGTCGATCTGGATGTTGAAACCGAAGCCGCTCTCGCGCCGGCGGCCGGAGTAGAGGCTCACGGTGTAGGAAATCAGCCAGGTGTTCCCGAGGTTCTGGGCGAGGCCGTAGGACTGCTCGTTGAAGCGGTGGCGGCGGGCGTCGTAGTGCAGGCGCGTGAGGGCTTCGAGGCGTTCGTTCAGGCGGCGGCGGCCCTCGAACGAATAGTCCTGGATCTGGGAGCGGAGGAAATTGTTGCCGAAACGGACCGACCAGGCGGCACCGTCGCGCAGGGTAATGCCGGAGTTCAATTCCCGCAGCGTGAACGACTGCGGCGCGAAGCTCTGGTAAACGTCGACCTGCAGCCAACGGGCCGGCGTGAGGGCGAGGTCGACGTGGGTTTCCGAGACATCGCGTTCGCCCGCGCGGCGCTTGAAGCGGAAATCGTTGGCCAGATTGAGCCAGACAAGATCGCGGGAGCCCTCGGCGCGGTCGCGCGTCTGCAGCAGGTTCTCGAGGGAGAGGCGGAGCGTGTTGGTGGCGCGCAGGTCGTCGACGTTGCGCACCTCGGCGAGACCGAGCGGCTGCAGGTAGGTCGAGAACGACTCGCGGTCGATGCGCGCGATGCGGTCGACGCCGCGGTCGGCCTCGGGCACGTAGCGGTAGCTCAGGCGCGGCGTGAGGAGGTGACGGAGGCCGTCGATTTTCCACTGCGGATTGCGGTAATCGAATACGCCGCTGAACCGCACGGCGGCGTCGAAGCCCGCTTCGCCCAAGGCCCGCGTGTACGAGCCGGTGCGGACGGGGCCGGTGGAATTCGCGTAGTGCGTGAGCCGGCCGCCGACGACGGGCGTGAACGTGACGGCATCGCCGGCGGCGATCGGCCGGAAGACGGAGTAGTAGGCGTCGAGGCGGTCGCTCCGCAGCGTCGGCCCCGGGCCGAGCGGATCCTCGCGCAGCACGGCGGCGCCGGCGTTGAAACGGTGGTAGAAACCTTCGCCGAGCGCGGAGGGCAGGAGGTCGAAGCGCAATTCGGGCAGGCGTTCCTGGACGCGCTGGAACGAGTTCGGCTGGAAGCGCGTGAAGAGCGAAACGAAGTAGTTGCCGCCGGTGTAAACCGCTTCCGCGAAGGTGTCCGGCTCCTGCACGGGGAAGAATGCGCGCGGGCGGAAGTCGCGGACGACTTCGGAATCGGTCCAGGCGTTGGCTTGGGCGCGGAGCGTGAGATTCGGGGCGAGCAATTGCTCGTGCTGCCACTCGAGGAACGCGCGCTCCTCGGGGACGCGGCGGTTGAGGCGGTCGAAGCCCTTGTCGCCGTGGTCGTTGATGTAGCCGGAACGGAAAAAGCCCCGGAGGGCGGCCGCGTTTTTCGGATCTTCGTAGCGGCCGGAGGGACCGACCATGAAGCCGCGGTTGCTGTAGAGGCCGACATCGGCGCCGAGGCGGAGGCCGGGTTTGACCGGGGCGTGCACGGTCGCCTCGAGGAAGACGCCGAGGGAGCTGCGGTAGCCGCCGTTGAGGTTGACGCTGCCGACCAGCGGCGTGCGGAGATTCTGTTCGAAGCGCGGGATCGGGATCGGCTGCATGCTGCCGATGCCGGCGGACATGTTGACCATGCGGAACTGCTGGCCGGGGGAAAACACGATCGAATCCGCCGCGATCGTGGGCTGCCAGGGACCCGGTTCGCCGTAGCTCAGGGTCGCCTTCTGGACCGTGATCTCGGTGCGCGAGCCGGCGGCGGAGGCGCCCTCGACGAAGTACGGGTGGCTGCCGAGCCGGATGTTTTCGGCGCTGAAGGCGCCGGTCTCGAGGCGGTAGACGAGACGGTCGGCCAGGAGCCGGACTTCGCCGCGCGTGAAGGCGACGTTGCCCGTGGCGACGGCGGTTTGGGTGGTCGGCTGGTAGACGATGCGGTCCGCCACCAGCAACTGGGCGCCGTCGGCGATGCGGGCGTTGCCTTCGTAGAACGCCTCGCCGCCGCGGAACTCGGAGCGGTCGGCGGTCAGCTCGGGTTGGCGCGCCGGCGGGGTCTGGGCCCGCAGGCACACCGTCGCACTGAGCGTCAGGAGGAAGGCGAAACGGAAAATCACGCGCGGAGGAAACTACCCGGGCGGACCGCAAGCAAGCGCGCGGTGTTCCGCCGGCCGGGCGCGCCGCGGCTCACGGGAAGAGCCCGCGGCTCTGCTTGGCGTCGGCGACGCGCTGGATGCCGAGCGTGAGGGCCGCGAGGCGGCGGCTGAATTTGAATTTTGCCTTCTGGGCGTCGACGGCGTCCTTGGCCTTGTCGAGCATGGCGAAGAGTTTCTCGAGCACTTCGTCGCGCGACCAGTAGAAGCTCGAGAGGTTCTGCAGCCATTCGAAGTAGGAGACGATGACGCCGCCGGAATTGCACAGCACGTCGGGGATGATCTCGATGTCGCCGCGGGCTTCGATGATTTTGTCGGCGGCGTTGGTGGTGGGGCCGTTGGCGGCCTCGGCGAGGAGGCGGCATTTCAATTTCGGCGCATTTTGGTCGGTGATGACCCGTTCGAGCGCGGCCGGGATGAGCACGGTGCACTTCTGTTCCAACAATGCCTCGTTCGAGATCGCCTCGCCGCCGTCGAAGTCGCGGAGCGTCTTCTGGTACCTCACGTAGGTCAGCGCCTTCTTGATATCGATGCCCTTCGGATTCCAGATGCCGCCGGTGTAGTCGGAAATGCCGACGATCTTCGCGCCGTAGCGGTCGAGGGCGACGGCGGTTTCGCTGCCGACGTTGCCGAAACCCTGGATGACAACCGTGGCTTTCTTCACCGGGATCTTCAGGTCGGCGAGGTATTTGACGACCAGATACGCGACGCCGGCGCCGGTGGCTTCGCGGCGGCCCTGCGAGCCGCCGAGGGAAATGGGCTTGCCGGTGACGACGGCGGGGGCGAGGTGGCCGACGTGGTTGGAGTAGGTGTCCATCATCCAGCCCATGATCTTCTCGTTGGTGCCGACATCGGGCGCGGGCACGTCGGTCTGCGGGCCGACGAAGCCGACCATCTCCTGCATGTAGCGGCGGGAGAGGTGCTCGAGTTCGGATTCGGACAGGTCGTTGGGATTGACGATCACGCCGCCCTTGGCGCCGCCGTAGGGCAGGCCGACGAGCGACGTTTTCCAGCTCATCCACATGGCGAGCGCGGCGACTTCGCCGAGGGTGACATCCTGGTGGAAACGGATGCCGCCCTTCGAGGGGCCGGTGGAAAGGTTGTGCTGGACGCGGTAGCCTTCGAAGACCGTCACGCTGCCGTCGCGGCGCTTGACCGGGAGCGAGACGGCGAGGCAGCGGCGCGGGTATTTCGTGCGGTCGCGGATCGCGTCGGGGAGGTTGATGGCGTCGGCCGCCTGGTCGAACTGGCGGCAGGCCATGCGGAACACGTCGGAATCGTACAGGGAAGAGACGATGGCTTTGGACATGGGGTCGGGCAGGGTTGGGAGTTTGCCCGGAAACTGTGGGCGGAGCCCGGAGTTGGCAAACGGCAACCCGGCGGCCGGCCGGGGGAGTAACCGGGCTAATCGCGGACGCCGCCGGCCTGATTTTGCCGGGGAGGAGAACGCAGGTTGAAATCGCCGCCGCGTTGCCCAACACCATGCGCCGATGCCCGGACCCTTGCTCACGTTCGCCGCTTGGCTCGGCCGCAAACTCGCGGCGGCGGGGGTCATCGTGATCATCGCCGTCGCGGGCTACGGACTTTGGCTCTATCTGCAGCAGGAAGGCACGCTGGAGCGCATCCGCCTCGAACGGCTGCGGGAGGCGGTGGCGGAGCGCGATGTCCTGCAGGCGGCGCGCGCGGAGGCGGAGGCGAAACTGGCGGCGGCCAAGGCCAAGCTCGAGGCGGAGCAATTGCGGATCCGCAAGGCGGCCGAAGTGGTCGCGGCGCTGCGCTCGCTGGAGAGCTGGTGGGAGCGTTGGTTCGGCGATTCGGCCCAGCAGCGCGCGAATGCGGAGCAGATGCGGAAAATGGAGGAGTTGAAGACGACGTCGGCCGGCCGGCTCGCCGAGCTCAAGCGCGAGGCCGCGGAGGCCAAGTGGGCGCACGACGGCATTGCGGTCGCGCTCGAACGCACGGGCGAACGCGTGGCGGAGCTCGAGGCCGCGCAATCCCGCGCGCGCCAATTCGTGCTCCAGGCCTGGGAGAAGACCAAGTGGTGGCTGGCGGCGGCGCTGGCGGGATACTTTTTCGGCCCGACGCTGTGGGCGCTGGGGCTCTATTTCGGCTTTGCCCGGCTGCTGGTCCGCGGACGGCCGATCGTGCTCGGCGGCGAGCCGGCGGCGCTGCCGGCGGTGGGACCGAGCGCGGTGTCGCTCGATCTGGCGCTGCGGCCCGGCGAACGCCTGCGCATCCGCGAAAAGTTCCTGCAGTCCTCGGATGAAGGCGTCGCCAAGACCACGCGGTTCGTCCTCGATTGGCGGATACCGTTCACGAGTCTGGCCTGCGGGCTGACCGAGCTCCTGGAGCTGCGGCATCCCGGGAAGGACGGCGAGTACCGGCTCACGTTGTCCAACAGCGACGACCCGCACACGGAACTCGCGGCGATCGACGTGCCGGCCGGGGCCTCGCTCGTGCTGCGGCCGCGGTTTCTGGCCGGCGTGGTGCAGGGGGCGGCGGACCGGCTCGTCATCCGGCGGCACTGGCGGCTGTTCCGCTGGCAGGCCTGGGTGACGGGGCAGTTCCGCTACTTCGAATTCGTCGGGCCGTGCCGGCTCGTCGTGGCGGGCGCTCGCGGCGTGCGGGTCGAGAATCTGGCCGCGCGCGACGGGCAGGCCATGCCGGCGCGGCGCACCAACCAGGATGCGACGATCGGCTTCACGCCGAATCTCGAATACCGGCCCGTGCGCGCGGAGACGTTCTGGAGCTACTACCGCGGGATGAACCCGCTGTTCGACGATCTGTTTGCGGGGCGCGGACTGTTTCTCCTGCAGGAAACGGCGACGCCGAGTTCGGCCGCGCGGGCGGGCCGTTTCTGGAGCGGAGTCTGGAGCGGCGTGCTGCGCGTGTTCGGGCTCTGACCGGACATGGGTTGCGCAAACGGCCGCGGCCGCTTTGCTGCGACCATGCTGTTCCGGCTCAACTCCGAGTACGTTCCCACCGGCGACCAGCCGCAGGCGATCGAGAAGCTCGTCGCGTCCCTCGAAGCCGGCAACCGCCACCAGACCCTCCTCGGCGTCACCGGCTCGGGCAAGACCTTCACGATGGCCAACGTCATCGCGCGCGTGCAGCGGCCGACACTCATCATCTCGCACAACAAGACCCTCGCGGCGCAGCTGTACTCCGAGTTCAAGAATTTCTTCCCCGACAACGCGGTCGAGTACTTCGTCAGCTACTACGACTACTACCAGCCCGAGGCCTACATTCCCTCGAGCGACACCTTCATCGAGAAGGATTCCTCGATCAACGAGGAGATCGAGCGGCTGCGGATGGCGGCGACGAGTTCGCTCGTGTCGCGGCGCGACGTCGTCGTCGTGGCCAGTGTCTCCTGCATCTACGGCCTCGGCTCGCCGCAGGAATTCAACGAGCTGCGGATCCCGTTGCGCCGGGGGGCGATGCTCGGGCGGCAACGGTTGCTGGAACGGCTGGTCGACAACATTTACGACCGGAACGACTACGAATTGAAGCCCGGGCGCTTCCGCGTGCGCGGCGACGTCGTCGACGTCATGCCGGCCTATCTTGAGACGGGGCTGCGGATCGAGTTCTTCGGCGACGAGATCGAAAATCTGAGCGAGTTCGATCCGCAAACCGGCGAGGTGCTGCGGCCGCTGGAGCAATTCGATCTTTATCCCGCCAACCAATACGTCACGAGCCGCGGCAAGCTCGAGCCGGCCATCAAGGCGATCCGGGCGGAGCTCGACGAGCGCGTCGCGTATTTCGAAGGCAAGGGGCAGTACCTCGAGGCGCAGCGCATCCGGATGCGGACCAACTACGATCTCGAGATGCTGCAGGAAATGGGTTTCTGCAATGGCATCGAAAACTACTCGCGGCACCTCACCGCGCGGCAACCGGGCGAGCGGCCGTTCTGCCTGATCGATTTCTTTCCGAAGGATTTCCTCCTGATCATCGACGAGAGCCACGCGACCGTGCCGCAGGTCGGCGGCATGTTCAACGGGGACCGCGCGCGCAAAAAGACGCTGGTCGATTTCGGATTCCGCCTGCCCTCGGCGCTCGACAATCGGCCGCAGAGTTTCGCGGAATTCGAATCCGTGACCGGGCAGACGGTCTACGTTTCCGCCACGCCGGCGGACTATGAGATGCAACGTTCCAAGGTCGTGGCCGAGCAGTTGATCCGGCCGACCGGCCTGCTCGATCCCGAGATCACGCTGCGGCCGACCAAGGGCCAGGTCGAAAACCTCATCGCTGAGATCAAGGCCGCGGCGACGGCCGGGGAACGCGTGCTGGTGACGACGTTGACGAAACGGCTGTCCGAGGATCTCACGAGTTATCTCCGCGAGGCGAAGATCCGCGTCGAATACCTGCATTCCGACATCGATGCGATCGAGCGCGTCGAGATCCTGCGCAATTTGCGCCTCGGCAATTTCGACGTCCTTGTCGGCATCAATTTGCTGCGCGAGGGCCTCGATCTGCCCGAGGTGGCGCTGGTGGCGATCCTCGACGCGGACAAAGAAGGCTTCCTCCGCAGCGAGACGTCGCTGATCCAGACGGCGGGCCGCGCCGCGCGCCACGAAAAGGGCCGCGTGATTTTCTACGCGGACCAGGAAACGGAATCGATCAAACGCACGATCGCGGCGGTGAATTACCGCCGGGCCAAGCAACTCGCCTACAACCAGGAGCACGGGATCGTGCCGCGCAGCGTGCGGCGGGCGGCGCAGGCCAGCCTGCACGTGTACGACGGGTCGGGCGACCGGCCCGAGGAGGCGGCGGTGGCGGAAAACGCGGACGACGTCGCGAACGTCATCGCGGAATTGGAATTGGAAATGCAGGACGCGTCCGGCCGGCTCGAGTTCGAGCGGGCGGCGGTGTTGCGCGACCAGATCAACGCGCTGCGCAGCGGCGATTACCGCAAGGCCGCGCTGCAGCCGGCGACGTCGTATCCCAAAGCCAAACGCGCGGCCGCCGCGGTGCGCGGCCGCCGGCGTTAGGCGCGGGCACGGGCCCGAGGCATCCCGCGCGGTTGAAAGGTGAAAGAGCCAAGTTGAAGGAACGGCAATGGCCGGAAAGAACCTCGGCGCGAGCGCCGGGTCCGGCCTTCAACCTTCAACCTTCAACTTTCACCTGTCGCGCCGTCGGCGCGACACCTCAGCCCGAAGCCCAGGCGGCGGAGTTCTGCTTGTCGGGGCGGAGCACGCCGATGCCGGGCAGGTTCCGGTAGCGCTCGGCGTAGTCGAGGCCGTAGCCGACAACGAATTTGTCCGGGATCTCGAAACCGACGAAGTCGGCCTCGATCGGCACCTCGCGGCGCGCCTTTTTGTCGAGCAGGACGCAGGTGCGGAGGCTGGCGGGTTTGAGGTCGAGAATGAGGCCGCTGACGAGCTTCAGCGTTTTGCCGGTGTCGAGGATGTCGTCGATCAGCAGCACGTCGCGCTGCGCGATGTCGAGGGTGAGGCTGTGGATGACCTGCGGGGTGCCGATGGACTTGGTCTTGCCGCCGTAGCTCGAGACGCGGATGCAGTCGAGGCGGACGGGGTTGTCGATTTCGCGCATCAGGTCGGCCGTGAACATGACGGCGCCGTTGATCAGCGAGATGATCGTGAACTCGGAATCGCCGATGGCGGCCTTGATTTCCCGGGCGATCGACTTCACGCGCGCCTTGATCTGGGCCTCGGTGAGCAGCACTTCGGCGAGGTCGGGATGCAGGGGGGCGGGCGGCTTGGAGTTCGGCATGACGCGAGGGCCGAGCCAGACAAAGCCCGCGGGCGGATGCAACCCGTTCCTCGGCCGCGCGAGCCGGGAAATACTTTGACTCGCCCCGGGGCGAAACGTTGCCTCGCGCCGCCCGCGCCCCCGCATGATTTCCATCCGCATCCAGCAATTGTCGAAGCGCTTCGGGAACGTCACCGCGCTCAAGCAGCTCGACCTGACGATCGAGCCGGGCGAACTGTTTTTCCTGCTGGGCCCGAGCGGCTGCGGCAAGACGACGCTGCTGCGCAGCCTCGCGGGATTCTACATTCCGGAAGAGGGGAAGATTCTCTTCGGCGACGAGGATGTGACGCGGTTGGAACCGCACAAGCGGAACACCGGAATGATGTTCCAGAGCTACGCTTTGTGGCCGCACATGTCGGTGGCCGAGAACGTGGCCTTCGGCCTCGAGGAACGGAAAGTGCCGCGGGACGAGATCCGCCGCCGGGTGGGCGAGGCGCTCGAGTCGGTGCGCATGTCCGCCTACGCCGACCGCAAACCGAACCAGCTCTCCGGCGGCCAGCAGCAGCGCGTCGCGCTGGCGCGGGCGCTCGTCATCCGGCCGCGGTGCCTGCTGCTCGATGAACCGCTCTCGAACCTCGACGCGAAACTCCGCCTCGAGATGCGCACGGAGATCCGCCGCGTGTGCAAGGAATTCAAGCTGACGACCGTCTACGTCACGCACGACCAGAAGGAGGCGCTGTCGATTTCCGACCGGATGGCCATCCTCGACAAGGGGCACATTCTGCAGGTGGGCGGACCGCGCGAGGTGTACCGCCGGCCCAATTGCCGCACGGTGGCCGATTTCATCGGCGAAACGGATTTCGTGCCGGGCACGCTGGCCGCGCTGGGGCCGAACGGCACCGCCGAAGTGGACACGGAAGTCGGCCGATTCTCGGGGGTGCTGGGCCGGCCGGCGGACCGGCCGGCGCCCGGGGCCAAGGTCACGCTGTCCGTGCGGCCGGAATGCTGGGTGCTGAGCCGCGCGGCGGCGCCGGTGAATTCCGTGCGCGGCCGGATCGGCGAGGCGGTTTACCTCGGCGAATTCGCGCAGTACGATTTCCTGGCCGGCAGCCTCGACCTGAAGGTACTCGAGCTGAACCCGCGGTTCCTCGACCAGTCGGCGCGCGGCGAGATCCACGCCAGCGCGGCGCCGGAGGACGTCGTGGTGCTCACCGAGTGAAACGCGCCTTCATCATTCTCACGCTGGTGGCGGTCGTGGCGCTGCCGTTCGCACTGCGGCCGGCGCGTGATCGGCCCGGCGCGGCGGACGACACGCTGGTCGTCATCACGCCGCACAACGAAGCCATCCGGCAGGAATTCGCGCGCGGCTTCGCGCGCTGGTACCGGGAGCGGACCGGACGCACGGTGGCCATCGATTGGCGCATGGTCGGCGGCACGAGCGACATCGCGCGCTTTCTCGAGGGCGAATACACCTCCGCCTTCGAACTGCACTGGCGCCGGCTGGGCCGGACCTGGAGCGCGGAAATCCAGGCGGGGTTCCAATCGGCGCGTTTGCCGGCGGACGCCTCGGCGGCGGTCAAGGAGGCGCGGGCGGCATTCCTCGCCTCCGACGTCGGGTGCGGCATCGATGTGTTCTTCGGCGGCGGCACCTACGATTTCGACCGGCAGGCCCAGGCCGGGCGGCTCGTCGATTCGGGGATTTTGCGCGCGAAGCCGGAGTGGTTCACCGAGTCCGTCATTCCGCGCCGCTTCGGCGGCGAGGAGTACTACCACGGCGAAGGGCTGTGGATCGGCGCGGTGCTCAGCGCCTACGGCATCATTTACAACCGCGACTCGCTGCGCCGTCTCGGGATCGAGCGCGAACCGACGCAATGGACGGATCTCGCCGACCCGCGGCTGATCGGCGAGGTGGCGCTGGCCGATCCGACCAAGAGCGGCTCCGTGGCAAAGGCGTTCGAGAACATCCTGCAGCAGCAAATGCAGCGCCGGCTCCAGACCCTGCAAGCGGCCGAGCCCGCGGCGCCGGCGGCCGAACTCGAGGCCAGGGCGGTGCGCGAAGGTTGGCTCAACGGCATGCGGATTCTCCAACGCATCGGGGCCAACGCCCGCTACTTCACCGATACGTCCCAGAAGCCGCCGATCGACGTGGCCTCGGGCAACTGCGCGGCCGGGCTCTGCATCGATTTCTACGGGCGCCAGCAGCAGGAGGCCGTGCGCCGGCGCGGCGGCTCCGAGCGCGTCGGTTACCAGACGCCGGCCGGCGGTTCCGTGGCCTCGGTCGACCCGATCGCGCTGCTGCGCGGGGCCAAGCACCGCGCGGTGGCCGTGGCGTTCATCGAATACGTGCTCTCCATGGACGGCCAGAAGCTCTGGAACTTCAAACCCGGCACCCCCGGCGGCCCCGAGCAGTTTGTTCTGCGGCGCATGCCGGTGCGGCGCGACTTCTACGCGCAGCGCGAATGGCGCGCGTCCATGACCGACCCCGAGGATTCTCCCTTCGAGGAAACCGACCCGCTGGTTTACCGGGAGCCGTGGACGGGACGCTACTTCCGCGAGATGGCCCTGATCATCCGCGTGATGTGCCAGGATACGCACCGCGAACTGAAGCTGGCTTGGCAGGCGATCCAATCCGCCCCGCCGGAGCGCCGCGAACGGGCTTTGGCGGCGATGCAGAATCTCGACGCCGTCGACTACGCGAAAGCGACCGGCGAGATCCGCCGCCGGCTAGGTGCGCGCGACAAGGTCGAGGAAGTGCGCCTCGCCAAGGACCTCGCCGATTTCTTCCGTGCCAATTACCGCCGGGCCGAAGCGATCGCCTCAGGCCGGGAGTGACGTGCCTCGGAAACTCCGCGGTCAGCCCCGCAGGCGGAGCCGCCGGTACACGTCCTGATCGCGGCGCTCCATGTGTTTGCCGGGTTCGTCCACGCGGGCGAATCCGAATTTCTCATACAGCGCGTGCGCGTCGCGGGTGACGAGTTGCAGGCGCCGCAGGCCCTGGAGTTTCGGGTGCGACGCGAGCAACGCGAGGGCCGCCTTGGCCAGGCCGCGGCCGCGGTGCGCCTCGAGCACGTACACATCGCAGAGCCAGGCGAAGGTCGCGTAGTCCGAGATCACCCGGATCAACCCGACCTGCGCGCCGTTGGGCGCGTAGATGCCGAGGCAGAGCGAGTTCGCCAGCGACTCGGTCACGGTCCGCAGAGGAATACCTTCGGCCCAATAGCTGCGGGTCAGATACGCGTGGATCGCCGCCGCATCGAGCCACGACGGGTCGTCGGAGAGAATGTAGCCTTGGTGGGTGCTTTCGTGGGCCATGGCGCCGTCGCGAGGGTGCCGGTTCAGAGGGCCGCGATGGCCGCGGCGTAGGCGGCCCGGTCCGCGGCTTTGAAAAACGAGGTGCCGGCGACGAACGTGTCGGTGCCCGCGGCGCGGCAGAGCGGGGCGTTGGCCAGATCGATGCCGCCGTCGACTTCGAGGCGGAAATCGAGCCCGCGTTCCCGGCGCCACGCGTCGATCTGCCGGATCTTCGCGATCATCTCGGGGCGGAAGGCCTGTCCACCGAAACCCGGTTGAACCGTCATGACGAGCACGAGATCGACCTGGCCGAGCAACGGTTCGATCGCTTCCGCCGGCGTGCCGGGGTTGAGCACGATGCCGTTGCGGCAACCGAGGGCCCGGATCCGGGCGAGGGCCGCGGCGTGGTCGTACGCGGGCTCGATGTGGATGCTGATGAGGTTGGCGCCGGCCTTGGCGAAGGCCTCGAGGTAACGGTGCGGCTCGGACAGCATCAGGTGCGTGTCGAAAAAGAGCTTCGCGCCGTGGCGCCGGAGGGCGGCGAGCGTCTCGGGGCCGAAGGTCAGGTTCGGCACGAAGTGGCCGTCCATGATGTCGACGTGCAGCCAGGAGAGGCCGAGGTCCTCGACGGCGCGGACGCTGGCGGCGAGAGCGGCGTGATCGCCGGCGAGCAGCGACGGACTGAGCAAGGGGGCGTGCGGCGAAGGCATGTCGCGGAGATAAGCCGAGCGAGGCGCTTTGCCGGCCAAAGCTCAACCGCGGAGTTGCGCGGCCGGAACGGACCGCGGCGTCACCAGGCGTCGGCCACGGCGCGGACGATCTTCCCGGCGAGGGTCTCGGCGAGGAGCGGCAGTGCCTGGTACTCCGACTGCAACTGGCCGCCGTCGGTGAAGACTTCGCGGGTGGCGGTGGCCGGGCGCTTGTCCGCGTGCAGGGTGCCGGCGCGGTTGTCGCGGACGGAATACTCGGCGGCGAGCGTGACGTTGAATTTGCGGGCGAGGCCGGTGTCATCCTCGCGGACGGCGGCGATGTCGCGGCGGTAGCCCGTGAGGACCACGGACAACGTGGCGTCGGCTTCGGCGGCCGAGTTGACGAGGGTGAAGCGGCTGTCGCGGGCGAGCGTCTCGCGGAGCCGGGCCGACACGGCGGCCTGGGCCTGCGGCAAATGGGTGCGGTTGGCGACCGGCTCGACGTAGACCGTGCGGAATGCGGGGGCCGCCGCGGTCCCGAGGCGGTAGTTGGCGCAGCCGGTCAGGCCGGCGAACAGGCCCAGCAGAGCAACGAGAACGAACCAAAAACGCGGCATGCGCGGGACGGCCGGCGGGGAAGGGAGCGCGCGGCTCAGAAGAAAAAGAACCGCTTCTTCTTCGGGGCCTCGCCGGGAGCGGCCGCGGGCGCCGGTTGGTTGTTGGCCTTGGCCTCGACTTCGGCGAGGCGGGCCTTGGCGCGGTTGGCGATGGCGGATTCCGGATAGGCGGTGATCGCTTCGTTGTAGAACACCCGCGCCGCCTTGTAGTTCGAGCGCTTGTAGAAGTAGAAATCGGCGATCTTGATTTTGCTCTCCGCGAGCATCGTCTTCATGCCGTCGAGACCCTTTTCCGCGGCGCCGACGTTCGCGTCGCTCGGGAACAGCAGCATGAAGTCCGTGAAGTAGGTGATCGATTCCTTGGTGGAGCCTTGGTCGTAGTACGGACCGTCGACCAGCGAAGCGTGGGTCTGGGCGAGCTTCAGGTAAGCGTCCGGGGCGAGCAGGCTCTGCGAGTAATTGTTGATCATCCGGTCGAGGGCATCGATCGCGTCCTCGGTGTTGCCGAGCTTCTGGTGCCCGCGGGCGATGTTCATCAGCGAGAGGGGCGCGTAGTCGCTGTAGGGCGCGTTGACCAAGATGGTCTCGAAGAACTCGATCGCCTTGTCGCGCTGGGTGAAGCCGGGCAGGAGGCCCCACATCATGCGGCCGCGGGCGCCGTCGAGGAGGGCGCTGGCGATGCGGTACTGCTCGCCGACAATTTCGTTGAAGCGCGGGGTGTTCGGGTACTTGCCGAGCACCTGCTGGAAGTCCTCGAAGGCCTTGTTGAAATCGCGGCCGGCGAGGCGCAGGCGGGCGGAGCGGTAGAGGGCCTCGGGGGCGTAGACGGAATTCGGATACTTTTTGGCGATGGCGGCGTAGGCGCGGATCGCGGTGCGGCGGCTGCCGTCTTCCTCGGCGCTGCGGGCCTTGTTCATCTGCTCCAGGGCGTTGCGGCCCTCGGCGCCGGACAAGCCGGAAAGCGCCCCGCCTTCCACGCGCCAGCCGGTCCCGGGCGTCCAGACGAGTTCCGCCCGCGCGGCGGTCGCCGCAAAACCGAAGGCGGTGGCCAGGAAAAGGAAAAGGGCCGGCAGGCGGGCGGAGGCGGAAAGCATTCGAAAAAGGGTCACCAGCGAATCAGGGCACTTCCGTAGGTCAAGCCCGCCCCAAACGCGACGAGCAGCGTGAGGTCGCCGGGCTTGATGCGGCCGGTGCGGCGGGCCTCGTCGAGCGCGAGCGGGATCGAGGCCGCGGAGGTGTTGCCGTAGCGGTCGACGTTTACAAAGAAACGCTCCATGGGCAGCTCGAGGTACGAGGAGATCGCCTCGATGATCCGCAGGTTGGCCTGGTGGGGAATCACGAGCGAAATCTGATCCGCGCGGATTCCGTGTTGTTCCAGAATATCGCGGGCGGCCTCGTCCATGCCGCGGACGGCGAGCTTGAAGACTTCCTTGCCCTTCATCCGGATGCAGTGGTCGCGCGCGGCGATCGACTCGGCGGTCGAGGGCGCGCGGCTGCCGCCG
Source organism: Opitutaceae bacterium (assembly GCA_027482185.1). Taxonomy (GTDB): domain Bacteria; phylum Verrucomicrobiota; class Verrucomicrobiia; order Opitutales; family Opitutaceae; genus ER46. Next base: position 1,484,404 of record JAIXWF010000013.1, read on the forward strand.
CGCGGGATGCACAGCAGGTCGGTGCCTTCGCCGAAACTGCCGAGCCGGGTCCCGAGTAGGCCGACGCCGGCGGTCTCGGTCGTGCCGATCACGGCGGCGCCGGCGCCGTCGCCGAACAGCACGCACGTCGTGCGGTCCTGCCAATCGACGACGGACGAGAGTTTTTCCACGCCGATGACGAGGGCCTTGCGGTAACGCCCGGACCCGAGCATCGCGCAGGCGGTGTCGAGGGCGTAGACGAAGCCGGAGCACGCGGCGTTGAGGTCGAAACACGCGGCGGTCGTCGGGACGCCGAGCTTGTGCTGGATGTAGCAGGCGCAGGCCGGCATCGGCGTGTCCGGCGTGACGGTGGCGACGACGAGCAGATCGATGTCGGCCGGCGTCAGGCCGGCGTCCTCGAGGGCGCGGCGCGCGGCCTGGAGGCCCATGTCGGAGGACGCTTCGTCGGGAGCGGCGATCCGGCGTTCGCGGATGCCGCTGCGGGTGCGGATCCATTCGTCCGACGTATCCACCATCGCGGACAGCTCGGCATTCGTCAGGACGCGGGCGGGAGCGTAGGAGCCGGTGCCGAGGATGACGGTGGAACGGTTGGGCATCGGGAAAACGGAAACGTGGGGAAAAACGGGACCGGACCGCGGCTCAGGCGGGCGGCGACCCGGCGAACGCGACGGCGGCGGCCGGCCGGACTAGGTGTAGACGGGCTGGGCGAGCAGCTCGTTGGCGCGGGCGATGTCCGCCTCGATGTGCTGGTTCATGTCCGCCTTGACGACTTCGTTGGCGGCCAAGATGGCGCTCTTGATCGAGCGGCGGTTGGAGGAGCCGTGGGCTTTGAGGACGTTGCCGTTGAGGCCGAGAAGCGGGGCGCCGCCGTAACGCTCGGGGTTGATGCGTTCTTTCAGGGCGTTGAAGGCGCCTTTGGAAAGCAGGGCGCCGGTAGCGCGCATCGGGTTGGCCTGGAGTTCCTCTTTCAGCATGCTGCTGAAGAATTTCACGAGCGACTCCCAGCTCTTGAGCATGATGTTGCCGACGAATCCGTCGCACACCACGACGTCGACGTGTTCGGCGAAGACGTGGAAACCCTCGATCGGTCCCGCGTAATTGATGATGCTGCCGACCCGGCGGAGCTGTTCGCTGGTCTCGGTGATGAGGGCGTTGCCCTTGCCCTCCTCGGTGCCGATGGTCATCAGGCCGACGCGGGGTTTGTCCACGCCGAGCATGACGCGGCAATAATGACTGCCGAGAATCGCGTTGTGGACGAGGTGCTCGGGCTTGGCTTCGGGATTGGCGCCGGCGTCGATCAGGACGAAGTGGCCGCCTTCGCGCGGGCAGATGGCCGCGAGCGCGGGACGGGCGATGCCCTCCATCGGCCGCAGCCGCAGAGTGCCTCCGGCCATGAGGGCGCCGGTGTTGCCGCAGCTGACGACGATGCTGGCGTCGCCGTTTTTGACCAGTTCGATGGCGCGGACCATCGAGGAATCCTTTTTCCGCTTCAGGGCATTGAGCGGCTTGTCCTCCATCGTGATCACCTCGGAGGCGTGATGGAGGGCGAGCCGGTCGCCGAGCGCGAGATCCGCCTGGGCGAGCAGGGGCAGAAGCACCGCCTGATCGCCGACGAGCGTGATAGGATTGAGGGTCGCGGACTGCGCGAGGGCGAGTTTGACGCCCGCTACGACCTCGGCGGGACCGAGGTCGCCGCCCATGGCGTCGACCGCGATACGCCCCGCGGAACCTGACTTGGTGACCATCGCTGGGATGGCGGGAACGAAAAACGAGGCTTAAACCTCGACATTCAGGACCTGGCGGCCGCGGTACATCCCGTTCTTCGGGTTTACGCGGTGCGGCCGGAACGCGCTGCCATCGGTCGGATCCTTGGCGAACTCAGGCGCCTTGAAGGCATTGGCCGCGCGGCGGTTGGCGCTGCGGCGTTTGGACTGTTTGCGTTTCGGATTGGCCATGGTAGTGAGAAGGGACTGGGGCGGAGGCGGCAAAGCGTCCGCGGGTTTTTGTGAAAAGGTTGGGAGTAAAGGGCGGGCGAAGGACGCGTCAAGCGTCATCCTTGCGCTTCGTTGTCAGAGGTAAAAGACAACCCCGAGCACGGCCGCGAGCGCAAGCCGGTACCAGGCAAAAACCGCCAGCCCGTGGCGCGTCAGCCAGTGCACGAGGAAGCGCACGCACACCGCCGCCGTCACTGCGGCCACGGCGCCGCCGAGCAGCGCATGCGACCAACCGAAGACCTGGATGACCGCGCCGCCGCTCTTCAATGCCTTGTAGCAGGACGCGGCGGAAAGAGTGACAAACCCGAGCAGGAAACTGAATTCCGCGGCCCGCCGCGGATTGAGGCCCGCAAAGTAGCCGCCGACGATCGTCATCATCGAACGGCTGGTGCCCGGCCACATGGCGACGCATTGCAGCCCGCCGATCAGGAGGGCGGACTTCGCCGTCATCGGCGCGTCGGTCGCGGCCGCAGGTGCCGCAGCCAGACGGCGGCGCCGCCAGGCTTCGGCATAAAACATGAGGCCCGCGCCGGCGACTTGGGCAACGATCACCGCGCCGACCGAGAACAGATGCCGATCGATCCAATCGTGGGCGAGAAACCCGACCACCGCCGCCGGCAGAAACGCGATCATCACGTGCACGAGAAGCCGTCGGCCGGCGGGATCGAGGCCGAAAAGACCTCGGGCCATCGACCACAGCGGCGTCCAATAAAGCAACGCAACCGCGGCGATCGCGCCGAATTGGAGGACGACGTTGTAGGTGTCGGCGGCGAGCTTGAGCGTAAGCGGGATGCCCTCGGGATGTTTGGGCGAGGGCGGTTTGTGCCAAAGCGGCTGGCCGGCGGCATCCTTGAGCGGCACTTCGGATTCAAGGCCGAGGAAACGCGTGGCGACGATGAGATGGCCGGTGGAGGAAATGGGCAGGAACTCGGTGACGCCTTCGATCACACCCAAAATGGCCGCGTCGACGGTACTCAGCTCCGCCGCGGGTCCGCCGGGACCGGGGGCGGCGCCGGGCGCCGGGGCCGGCGCGGCGGCCAAAGCAAGAAGCGGGACGAGAAAAAAAGCGGCAATGCGGAGACGCACGCCCCGGTGTTTTCAGTTTTGGGGCGGCGCGGCAATTTTTTTGCACCCGGCGGGATTTGGCGTTGCGCGGGGCGGGCGTATCCGGGCATTCAACGCGCGCTTGCCGGCCGCGTTGCGCCCGCAACGCACGCCACCACCATGTCCTTACTTGCCGAACTTACGGGCCGCTTGGCCGCCGGACAGGATCTTGATCCTGCCGCCGTCGATCCGGCGGCCGCCGCCCTCGCCGGGACCGAGGAAAACGACGAAACGAAGGCGGCCTTTCTCGCCGCGCTGGCCGCCAAAGGCGAATCCGTCGCGGAAGTCGCGGCGTTCGCCGCGGCGTTTCGCCGGCGGGCGGTGAATCCGGGACTCGAGGCGTGGGCGCCGGAAGCGATCGATGTGGTCGGCACGGGCGGCGACCACGCGGGCGGTTTCAATATCTCCAGCCTGGTGGTGCTCGTGCTCGCGAGCGCCGGCGTGAAGGTCATGAAGCACGGGAACCGCGGCATCACCTCGAAATGCGGCAGCGCCGATTTGCTCGCGGCCCTGGGCTGCAACCTCGAGGCGCCGCCCGAAACGATGCGCCGGGCCCTGCAGGAACTCGGCTTCGTGTTTCTCTTCGCGCCCGCGTACCATCCGGCGTTCAAGCACATTGCGCCGGTGCGCAAGGCGCTCGCGGCGCGCGGCCAGCGCACGGTGTTCAATATCCTCGGGCCGTTGATCAACCCCGGCCGGCCCGCGCATGTGCTGCTCGGGTCGTTTTCCGCGGCCTGGGTGCCGAAACTCGCCGGAGCGCTGGAGGCCCTCGGCGCGCAGGCCGGGCTGGCGGCGCACGGCACGATCGATGCGGGCCGCGGCATCGACGAGCTGACGTCGGCGACGGTGAACCGCGTGCAGGGCTTCGGCCGGCTGCGCGACGTATCCGGCGACTGGACACCCGAGCGGTTCGGCGTGGCGCGCGCGCCGTTCGCCGATTTGGCCGGCGGCGACCTGGCGGCCAACCTGGCGACGGTCGACGCGATTCTCGCGGGCCGGGCCCCGGCGGGCTTGGTCGATACGATCGTGCTCAATGCCGCGGTGGCGCTCTGGATCGTCGGCAAGACCGGCTCGGTCGAGTCCGGGCTCGGCCCCGCGCGCGAGCTCCTGCTCGGCGGTGCGGTGCGCGCCAAGATTGCGGCGACACGGGAGTTTTTCCGCGCATGAGCCGCCGTTACTTCGGGACCGACGGCGTCCGGGGGCCCTACGGCGGTCCGGTGCTGAACGAAATTTTCGCGGCGCGTCTGGCCGAAGCGGCCGCGCGTTGGCGGCGGGCGCAAAAGTCCGGCGCCCTCGGCCAAATCATGATCGGGCGCGACACGCGCGCGTCCGGCGCGGCGCTCGAGGAGGCGGTCGCCCGCGGCCTGCGGGCCGCCGGGGCGGAGCCGGTTTTGCTGGGGATCGTGCCGACACCGGCGGTTGCGCGGGCCGTGCGGCACGCCGGGGCCGATCTCGGCGTCGTGATCACCGCCTCGCACAATCCGGCGAGCGACAACGGCATCAAGTTTTTCGGTCCGGCGGGCATGAAGTTGTCCGATGCGGAAGAGACGGCGATCGAGGCGTTGCTCCCCGAGCGGCCGACGGACCTTCCGGCGCAGGCGGTCGCCCGGGCCGGCGCGCGGGACGATTACATTGGCGCGGCCTTGGCCTTGCTGCCGGGTGCGGCGTTGGCCGGCTGGAAGGTCGTGCTCGACACCGCCAACGGTGCCACGGCGGCAACCAGTCCCGAGGTTTTCCGCCGGCTCGGCGCGACGGTCGCCGCGATCGGCGGCGAACCCGACGGCATGAACATCAATGCCGGGGTCGGCAGCGAGCATCCCGAAGCCCTCGCGGCCCGGGTCGTGGCCGAGGGCGCCCGACTCGGGGTCGCGCATGACGGCGACGGCGACCGTTGCGTGCTGTGCGACGAAACCGGCGCCGTGCTCGACGGCGACGAGTTGATGACGATTTTGGCCACCCACGCGCTCGCCCGCGGGAACCTCGCCCGGAACCTCCTCGTGACGACGATGCAGAGCAATCTCGGGGTGGATGCGGCGGTGGCGGCCGCCGGCGGCCGGGTTGTCCGCACGAATATCGGCGACCGCTACGTCATGGAGCGGATGGTGGCCGATGGCGCCACGCTCGGCGGCGAATCGTCGGGCCACATCATTTGTTCGGATGTGTCGCCGACCGGCGACGGCTTGATCGCCGCGCTCCGCGTGATCTCCGTCATGCTGGAAACCGACCGTCCGCTGTCGGATTTGCGCCGCAGCCTGCGGCGGTTTCCGCAGCGTACCGCCGCGCTGAAGGTCCGGGAGAAACGGCCGCTGGCCGACCTGCCCACGTTGCCCGGCGTGATCGCCGCGCTCGAGGCGGAGCTCGGCCCCGCGGGCCGCGTGCTGGTGCGTTATTCCGGGACCGAGGCCAAGCTGCGGTTGCTGATCGAGGGACCGGCCGATGCGGTCGTCGACGCCGGATTGGCCCGCTTGGCGGCCGCGGTCCGCGCGGATCTCGACGTTTGCTGAGCGGCGGAGCGCGCGGCCGAGTCTGACGTTGACCGCGTCGGGGGAGGGGACTTCGCTGCGCCTGCGTATGCCCGAAGTCCCCGTCGCCTCGCTGGATCCCCGTCATCAGAAGCTGGTCGAGAATGCGCGCATCGCGCTCGACCGCGGCAACCTCGACTACGTGCTCGAGGTCACGGCCCAGGTGCTGAAGATGACGCCGGGCTGCCTGCCGGTGCGGAAACTCCAGCGCGTCGCGCAGCTGCGCCAGCACCGCGGCAAGAACAGCGGGTTTTTCGGCAAGACGATGAGCGGACTCTCCGCCGCGCCGTTCCTCTTCGGCGGCGCCAAGAAGGAACCCGCGAAGCAACTCGAGACCGCCGAGATGCTGCTGGCCAAGGACCCGACCAACGTGGCGGCCCTCAAGCTGCTCGCCGAGGCCGCGGGCGGGCTGAATCTGCCGGAGACCGTGGCCTTCGCCCTCGACGCGGTGCGCGAACTCGAGCCCGAGAACCGCAACAACCTGCTCGCGCTGGGCGAGGCCCTGCTCACCGCGGGCAAGGCGACCGATGCGCTCAAGATCGCCGACGAGTTGCTGCGCCAGAAACCGACCGATGCCGACGCCCAGGCGCTGATGCGCAAAGCCTCTGTTGCCCAAACCGTGACCAAACACAATTGGGAAGGGCAGACCTCGTATCGCGACAAGCTGCGCGACGAAGCGCAGGCCGTGTCGCTCGAGCAGGCGGGCAAGGTCGTCGCGGGCGACACGATGACGCAACGGCTGCTCGACGAGGCGCTGGGCCGGGTCGCGAAGGAACCCAACAATCTCAACCACTACCGCAGCGTCGCGCAGGCCTACCGCCAGCTCGGCAACCTCGAGCAGTCCCTCGAGTGGGTGCGCAAGGCGCGCGAGCAGCCCGTCGGCAAATCCGACGCGGCGTTGGAAAAACAGGAATCCGAGCTCGCGACCGCGATCGTCGACCAGAAGGTCAAGGACGCCGAGGCCGCGGTCGCCGCGGCGCCGACCGACGCCGCCGCGCTCGCGAAACTCGACGCCGCGAAGAAGGCGCTCGCGGAGTTCAAACTTACGGAATCGAAACGGTACGTGGAACGCTACCCGAACGACCACGCCGCGCGGTTCGCCCTCGGCGCGCTGCTGCTCGACAACGGGCAAACCGACGCCGCGATCGCGCAGTTCCAACAGGCGCAAAAGGGACCGCAGGTGCGCGTTTCCTCGCTCGTCGGCCTCGGCCGCTGCTTCAAGACCAAGCGGCTCTACGATCTCGCGGTCGCCCAGTTGACCACCGCGAAGAATGAGCTGACGTCGATGGACGACGCGAAGAAGGATGTGATCTACGAACTCGGCACCTGCTACGAACTGATGGGCAAGGCCGATCTTGCGATCGAGGAATTCAAGGCGATTTACAGCGAGGACATCGGCTTCCGCGACGTCGCGGACAAGATCAACGCCTTCTACGCGAAGGCCTGAGCCGGACCCATGGAGTTGAGCCTTGAAAGTTGAGGGTTGAGAGATCGGTCCGGCATAATTCGGGAAACGCAACCGCCGCACGATCCCCGCGAAGCCGGTCGGTCCCTTTCCCAATTCTCAACCCCTCTCGCCCATCTTCAAGTGCTCGGCCGGGCGCGGCGCCGCGGGCCCGGGTGATTCCGGCCGCCGGTTGGCGCCCGGGAATAACGTTCCGTTTTACCCCCATGAATATGTTCCGCCTGGGCCTCGCCCTATTGTCCGCCGTTTTCCTGGTCCGGCCCGCTGCGGCCGACGCCAAGTCCGGCACCCTCGACATCGTCTGGATCGATTCCGAAGGCGGCGGCTCGACCTTGCTCGTTACGCCGACCGGCGAGTCCGTGCTGATCGACACGGGCAATCCCGGCGGCCGCGATCCGGCGCGGATCGTTGCCGCCGTGCGCGCGGCCGGCTTGGCCCGGATCGACCACGTGATCGTCACGCATTGGCACACCGACCATTTCGGCGGCGCGGCCGAAGTCGCGACGCAGGTTCCGATCGGCACGATCTACGAACGGGCCCTGCCCGCCGGAGATCCGGACGGCCGGCCGCAGTCGACCTTTCCGGTGCAGATCAAACCGTACCGGGACCTGGCCGTGCGCCGCGTGCCCATCGTGCCGGGATTGGAAATTCCGTTGCGCGCGGGACCGGCGGGAACGTTGCCGACCGTCCTGCGTTGCCTTGCCGCGGACCGCCGGTTCGTGGTCCCTGATGCGGCGCAGCGGACCCGGCCGGTCGCGCCGCTGCCGGAAGCACCGCCCAAGGCCGAGGACCGCAGCGACAATGCCAACAGCGCGGTCTTCGTGCTCGAGTTCGGCGGCTTCCGCTTTTTTGCCGGCGGCGACCTGACCTGGAATCTCGAGGAGAAACTGGTGTCGCCGTGCAATTTGCCGGGCCCGGTCGATGTGTATCAGACGAACCACCACGGCCTCGAGGTCAGCAACCATCCGCTGCTGGTGCGCGCGCTCGACCCGACGGTCGTCGTGATGAACAACGGCCCGAAGAAGGGCGGCCAGCCCGGGGCTTTTGCCGCGATCCGCGGCGCGCGCAACGTCGCCGCGCTCTACCAGGTGCATCGCAGCTACAACGTGCCCGCGGAGACCAACGCGCCGGCCGAGCACATCGCGAACCACGAAAATCTCACCGGCGCGGACGCTGCGAAATGCCCCGCGCATCCGATTCATCTCTCGGTCGCGGCCGACGGCCGCAGCTACACCGTGGCGGTGCCGTCGACCGGCCACCGCCGCACCTTCAAGACAAAGCTTTGACCGGCCCGTCGGCCGCGCGCGGCCGGGCCAGCCAGACGGCGAGCCCGAGGATGGCGAGGCTGCCGAGCAGCGGCGGCCACGGGGCGGTTTCCCCGAAGAAGAGCAACGAACAGGCGACGCCGAGCGGCACCTTGGCGTTGTTCATCACGGCGAGCGTGCCGCTTCCGACCCGGGCGGCGCCGTAATTCCAAAGGAAGAAACCGACGCCCGAGGCCAGCACGCCGAGGTAGGCGAGGGTGGCGAGTTGCGCGGAGGTGAGGCTCGGCCAGCCGGCGCCCGCGGCCGGCAGCCAGGCCAGCGCGGCGACGGCCGCGGCGCCGGCGTAGAGCAGCGCGAAGACGCGGACATCGCGCAATTCCGGGTGCTGCCGCCGCACGCGTTGGTACCACACTTGGCCGACGGCGAAGGCGGCATTGGAAAGCTGGAGCAAGGCGATGCCGGCCAGCGTCGAGCCGATGGCGGCGGATTTCACGGCGACCAAGGCGGTGCCGACGACGGCGAGGGCGGCGGCGCCGAGCGCGCGCCGGCGCCAGGTGCGGTCGAGCGCATCGGCGAAAAGCGTGACCAAAATCGGCGTCGTAAGCGTGAAGAGCACGACCTCGTGGGCCTGCAGGTAGCGGTAGCTCGCGTTGAGTGCGAGGTACATGAGGCCGAATTGCACCGCGCCGATGGCCGCGAGCGTGGCGGCGAGGCGGCCCGTCAGGCCCTGCGTCCGGAGGAACGGCAGGAAGACGAGGAGCGCGAGCCCGAGCCGGGCGGCGGAGACGAAGTTGCTGTCGAGGCCCGCGAGCTTCCCCTTGGTCAGGCCGAAGGAAAACGCCCACAGCAGCGAGACGGCCAGCAGCGGCAGCATGGCGGCCCGCTCAGACGCGGAAGATCGCGCCGAGTTTCTTGCCGAGGAGCAGGCTCAGGCCGGCGATGGTGATGCCGAGGAAAGCCATCGCCCAGACGCCCAGCGCGCTGGCGATAAACTTGCCGTCGCCGAGCAGCTGGAAGAGCTCCATGATCGCCTTCGTGATCGGGTAGAATGCCTGTTTCTGCGCCAGGATCAGAGAGTCGCTGACCTCGAGCATCGCGAACGCGAACGCGAGCAGGCCGCCGGCGATGAGGTTGGCCATGATGAGCGGCAACGTGACCTTGATCACGGCCTTGAGCGGCGGGCAGCCGAGGTTCTGCGCCGCTTCCTCGAGCGTTTCGCTGGTTTGCTGGAAGCCGGCCGCGGCGGAACGGACGACGTACGGCAAACGCCGCACCGAATACGCGATGATCAGCAGGATCGTGGGATCGCGGGTCGGATTGAGGAAGGAGAAGAACTTTCCGTCCTGCGCCATCGCGAGATAGCCGAACGCCAGCACGAGGCCAGGGACCGCGAGCGGCAGCATGGCGAGGAAATCGAGCAATTGGCGGCCGGGGACTTTGCTGCGGACGACGACGTAGGCGATGGCGACGCCGAGGATGATGTCGATGACGGTCGAGATCGCGGCGAAGCGGAGACTGTTGGCGATGGCCGGAACCGTGAGGTCGTGGCCGAGGGCGAGCTCGAAGTTGCCCAAGGTGTAGTTCTGCGGCACCACGGTGCCGTACCAGTCGTTGGAAAACGCGACGAGGATGACGCCGAGGTGCGGCAGGACGGCGAGGAAAGTGACGCCGCCGAAAAAGCAGGTGCAGGCGAGACCGCGGACGAGGCCGAGCGGGCGCGCGCCGCCGGCGCTCGTGGCCTTGGCCATCATCGCGTGGCCCGTACGGCCGAAGAGGAGTTTGCTCGCGGCGTAGAGGGCGACCGAGCTGAACAGCATGACCGCGACGAGGGCGAAGGGGAACGGGTTGGCGCCGATGTCCTTCAGCCCGTAGTAAATTTGAACGCTCGTGACCCGCTCGAAGTCGAACACGAGCGGCGTGCCGAGTTCGGTGAACGACCAGATGAAGACGATCGTGCCGCCGGCGAAGAGTCCCGGCCGGATCAACGGCAGCGTGATGCGCACGAAGCGGCGGAGCCCGGTGCAGCCGAGATTCTGCGCCGCTTCCTCCATCGCGGGATCGATGTTGGCCAGGGCGGCGACGGCGTTGAGATAAATGATCGGGTAGAGCGAGAGCGCCTGCACGATCGCCACGCCCCAGAATTGGTTCGCCGCGAACCAGTCGATCGTTGCGCCCGGTTCGAGGATGCCGAGGTGCCCGAGCAGGGCGTTGAAGGCGCCGTATTGGCCGAAAATCTGTTTGATGCCGATGGCCCCGACGAAGGGCGGCAGAATCATCGGGATCAAAACCAGCGAACCGAGCAGGTTCTTCGCTGGATAGAGATAACGGTCGCTCACGACGGCCAGCGGCAGGGCGATCAGGGCCGCCAAGGTCGTCGTGGCGCAGGCGAGCAGGAAGGAATTGCGCAGGCCGCCGAGGTAAACGGGATCCGCGGCGAGGGCGGCGAGGTAGGCGAACGTCACGTTGCCGTCGGCATCGATGAAGCCGCCCTTCAGGATTTGGAGCACCGGCCAAATGAAGAACGCCGCGAAGAAAATCGCGGTGAAAACAAACACGGAGCGCGCGAGCGTCTGCGACATCGGAGGTCAGTCTGCGGGGGCCGGCGGAGCCGCCGCAAGGGGGAAACCGGCTCGGCCGCGCCCCGCCGGATTTTTTCTCGCATCGCGCCGGGGCCTCCGGCTTCACTCCGCCGATGCCCCGTCTCGCGCGCTGCCCCGTCCGGTTGCTTCCGGCTGTTTTCCTGTCCTTGATTGCCGCTTCGGTAGCCGGATTCGCCCAAGTGACCGAGTCGCCGCATACGATCGCGCCGGGCCGCATCCGCGTCGAGATGGACGGCATCAGGGTCTCGCTCGACCGCGCCGACGCGGCGGGCAACACCTATTCCGCCACCGCCGTGGCCTCGACGATTGTTTCCACGGGATTGACCGACACCGTCGATCTGCAGGCCGGCATCGATCTTTTCATCCGGCAGAAGGTGGAGTTCCGCGGCCTGAGCGACCGCGATTCCGGACTCGGCGACCTGCTGTTCCGGGTGAAATGGACGTTCTGGAAAGATGACCGCCGCGGCATCGCCTGGGCCGTCATCCCGTACGTGCGGGTTCCGAGCCGGACCGGCGGCATCGCGCAGTCCGAGAAGGGCTGGGGCTTCATCGTGCCGGCCGAATTCAACCTCGGCGGCGGCGCGATCCTCGGGGCGATGTTCCAGTCCGACCACACCCGCAAGACCGGCGGCGGCGGCTACGATTCGACCTGGACCCTCAGCGCCTACGCCAGCCGGCCCTTGACCAAGCGGATCGGGGTTTACGCCGAGACGGCGCTCACGTTGCCGTCGTCCGGTTTCTCGGATTGGGAGGGCATGATCGGCGCGGGCGCGACGTATCAGCTTTTCGAACACCTCTGGTTCGACTACCAGATCGAACGCGGTCTGAGCGACCGCGCGGCGGAATGGACGCATACCTTCCGCGTGAATTGGGAGTGGTGACGCGGGCCTTGGCCGCATGACGCCCGCGGAAACGATCCCGTCCGCGGGCGGCGCCGGGCGCGAGACGCTGCCCAGGTTGTTCGGACGGTTCCTGCGTTTCGGCCTGCTGGCCTGGGGCGGGCCGGTCGCGCAGCTGGAAATGATCCGGCAGGAATTGGTGGAACGGGAACGCTGGGTGACGCCCGCGCATTTCCGGCACCTGCTGGCGATCTACCAGGCCCTGCCCGGACCGGAGGCGCACGAGATGTGCGTGCACCTCGGGACAGTGGCGCGGGGGCGGTGGGGCGGTTTGCTGGCGGGGCTCGGCTTCATGTTGCCGGGGTTCTTGCTGATGCTGGCCGCCTCCTGGTGGTACGTGCGCGCCGATCTGGCCGCGGCGGGAGCGCTGGCGGTGTTTCTCGGACTGCAGCCCGTGGTCGCGGCGTTGGTGGCGCGTGCGGCGTGGCGCCTGGGCCGGCAGGCCTTGGCGGAGCGGGCCCTTGTCGGCGTCGCGGCAGCCGTCGCCGCGTTGCAGATTCTGCAGGTGCCGTTCTGGCTCAGCCTGCCGTTGGCCGGCGGGGCGTGGGTGGCGTGGCGGACGAACCGCCGCGTCGGGCTCGCGGCGGTCGGGCTGGCAGCGGTGGCGGCGGCGTTTTTCGCCTCGCCGGTGAGCAAAGGGGAACGCGAATGGTTGCCGGCGCGCGAAACCCGCCTCGCGACGGAGACGCGGAGCGGCGGCGCGGGCGCGGCGACGGCTGGGATGGCGTTTGCAGCCGGATTGCGGACCGGGTGCCTGACGTTCGGCGGCGCGTACACCGCGATTCCGTTTTTGCAGGAAGACGCGGTCGAGCAGGGGAGGTGGCTGGGGCGAGCGCAGTTTCTCGACGGCGTGGCGATTGCCGGCGTGCTGCCGGCGCCGCTCATCATTTTCGCGACGTTTGTGGGCTATGTGGCCGGAGGCTGGGGCGCAGCGCTGGCGATCACGGCGGGAGTGTTTTTGCCGGCCTTTCTCTTCGGCCTCGTGCTGCACCGGCCGATCGAGGCGGCGCTGGGGCAGGGGCCGTTGCGGCCGTTCCTTGACGGCGTCACGGCCGGGGTCGCCGGCATCATCGCGGTGACGGCGGCGGAACTGGCGTGGTTGGCGCTGACCGAACCGAAGGCGATGCTCATTGCGGCGGCCGCGACGGCGGTGCTGTGGCGTTGGTCGGGGCGGGCCGTGATTCCCCTGACCGTGCTGGGCGGCGGCCTCGCGGGCGCGCTGCTTTACTGACAGCGTTCAGCGCGCGGGCTCGACGAGGATCTTGCCGGCGGCGACGAGGCTGAGGGAGGCGGCGGCGCTGCTGCCGGAACGGCGCAGGGCCAGCAGCCCGGCGGGCAGATTGCGATCCGCGACGCGCAGGGCGGTACCGGGCTGGAGCCCGTGCTGTTCGGCGAACTGGAGAAACTCGGGCGACTGGTCGGTGATCCGCACGATGCGCACCGAGCGATCGAGGGTGCAGGTGGCGAGCGTCGCGTAGACCTGGGAGTGCAGTTTGCCCTGGCGGCTCGGGATCGGGTCGCCGTGGGGATCGGTCTGCGGGTGGCCGAGGAGGGCGTCGAGCCGGTCCAGGACCTCGTCCGAAATCGCGTGCTCCAGCTGCTCCGCCTCGTCGTGGACCTTGGCCCAGTCCATTTTCAGCACGTGGACGAGGAACGTCTCCACGAGGCGATGCTTGCGGAGGACATTGAGCGCGACGCGCCGGCCCTCCGGCGTGAGCCGGACCCCGAGCCGCGGGCGGTGCAGCACGAGGCCCTCGTCCGCCAGCGCCTTGACCATCGTGGTGGCCGTGCCGGGCACGACCTCGAGGGCGGCGGCCAAGGCGCCCATCGGGACCAGCGTCTCGCCGTCTTCCGCCAGGAGCAGGAGGTGCTTCAGGTAGTTTTCGACGGTGCTGGTGGCCACGATTTGAGCGCTAGCATCCGATCGGCGCATGGCAACCAAATGATTTATTTTGACTAATCAAAATACCGGCCGAGGCTGGTCGCCATGAACCGTGCCTTCCGAACCTCCCTGCGCCGCCTCGGCCGGCTGGGGCTCGTGCTCCTGGTCGCGGCGGCGCTGCCCGCCGCGGCCGCCCCGGCGAAGAAGCGGATCGTGACGACCTTCACGATCATCCAGGACATGGCCCAGAACGTCGCCGGCGACGCCGCCATCGTCGAATCCATCACCAAGCCCGGCGCCGAGATCCACGGCTACGAGCCCACGCCGCAGGATATCGTCAAGGCGCAGCGCGCCGATCTCGTGCTGTGGAACGGCCTCAACCTCGAACGCTGGTTCGAGCGCTTTTTCGGCAACCTGCGCAACGTGCCCAGCGCCGTGCTTTCCGAGGGCATCGCGCCCATCGGCATCGAGGAAGGCCCGTACCGCGGCCGGCCCAACCCGCACGCCTGGATGTCGCCCGGCAACGCCGTCATCTACGTCGAAAACATCCGCAAGGCGCTCGGCAAAATCGACCCGGCCAATGCCGCGATCTACGATGCCAACGCCCGCGCCTACGCCGCCAAATTCGCCGCGCTCGAGGAAACTGTCCGCGCCGAGCTTGCGCGGTTGCCCGCCAACCAGCGCTGGCTCGTGACCAGCGAGGGCGCCTTTCCGTATCTGGCCCGCAGTTTCGGCTTGCAGGAATTGTTCCTCTGGGCCGTGAACGCCGACCAGCAGGGCACGCCGCAGCAGGTGCAGAAGGTGATCGACGCCGTCCGCCGCCACCGCATTCCGGTGGTCTTCAGCGAGAGCACGGTGAGTGACAAACCGATCCGCCAAGTCGGCCGGGAAACCGGCGCGCGCTACGGCGGCGTGCTCTATGTCGATTCGCTCACCGCGGCCGACGGCCCCGCGCCCACCTATCTGCGGATGATGGAGTACAACGCCAAGACCATCGTCGCCGGCTTCCGGGCGCCCTGAGCCGGACCATTCCCTTCATGCCTCCCGCCGCCGCTCCGAACGACCTCCCGCTGGGCATCGACGTCGCCGGCGTCAACGTCACCTACGCCAACGGCCATCTTGCCCTGCGCGACGCGACGTTCGCGCTGGCGGGCGGCACGATTTGCGCGCTCGTCGGCGTCAACGGCAGCGGCAAGTCCACTTTGTTCAAGGCGATCATGGGCATCGTCGTGCCCGCCGCGGGCCGGGTGCGCATCGCGGGCCTGCCCGTGGCCCAGGCGCTGAAGCGCAACCTCGTCGCCTACGTGCCTCAGTCCGAGGAAGTCGACTGGTCGTTCCCGGTCAGCGTGTGGGACGTCGTCCTGATGGGCCGCTACGGCCATATGGGCTTTCTGCGCATCCCGCGGGCCGAAGACCGCCGCATTGCCGAGGAAAGTCTCGCGCGCGTCGGCATGCTGGAATTCCGCGAGCGCCAGATCGGCGAACTCTCGGGCGGGCAACGGAAACGCGTCTTTCTGGCGCGCGCCCTCGCGCAACGCGCCCGTGTCATTCTGCTCGATGAACCGTTCACCGGCGTCGACGTGAACACCGAGCTCGCGATCATCGCGCTGCTGCGGGAACTGCGTGCCGAGGGCCACATCATGCTGGTCTCGACGCACAACCTGGGGTCCGTCCCGGAATTCTGCGACCAGGTTGTGCTCATCAACCGCACCGTCCTGGCCTGCGGCCCGACGGCGGAGGTGTTCACCGAGGAAAATCTGCTCCGCGCGTTCGGCGGCGTGCTGCGGCATTTCCGCTTCGACGAATCGACCGTCCAGAACCACGACGGCCGCGCCGTGACGCTGCTGACGGACGACGAACGTCCGCTGGTGTTCGGCAAGGGCGGGCACGTCGAGTACCGCGAGCGCGCGGGCCGCGAGGACGTTGTGAAGAAACGCGCCGAAGGGGAGGGCGACGTCTGATGTTCGAGAACCTGCTCGTGCCGCTGCAGTACGAGTACATGCAGAAGGCGATTTTCGTCAGCGCCGTGATCGGCGGCGTGTGCGCATTCCTTTCCTGCTTCATCACGCTGAAAGGTTGGTCGCTGATGGGCGACGCGCTCTCGCATGCCGTCGTGCCGGGCGTGGCGGTGGCGTATTACGCGGGGTGGCCGTTCGCCGCGGGGGCATTCTTCACCGGCCTGCTCGCCGCGGTGGGCATGGGCTTCGTGAAAACCAAGACGCGGCTGCGGGAGGATGCGGTGATCGGCGTGGTGTTCACGGCGTTTTTCGCCGCGGGGCTGCTCCTGATTTCGCTGTATCCGAGCCAAGTCGATCTGAGGTCGATCGTCTTCGGCAACATTCTGGGCATTTCCAATCCCGACGTCGTCCAGGTGCTCGTGATCGCGGGCGTCACGCTGCTCGTGCTCGGCCTCAAGTGGCGCGATTTCCTGATTTTCTGTTTCGATCCGAACCAGGCGCGTGCGCTCGGGCTCAATCCCATGGTGCTGCATTACACGCTGCTGACGCTGCTCTCGGCGACAGCGGTGGCCGCGCTGCAGACGGTCGGGGCCTGCCTCGTGGTGGCGATGTTGGTCACGCCGGGCGCGACGGCGTACCTGTTGACCGACCGTTTCGGCCGGATGATCGGATTGGCGGTGGCGATGGGCACGGCGACGTCGGCGGTCGGCGCCTACGCGAGCTACTATTTCGACGGTTCGACCGGCGGCTGCATCGTCACGTTGCAGAGCGCGCTCTTCGTGCTGGCGCTCGTCTTCGGACCGAAGCACGGCCTGCTGGCCGCGCGGGCGCGGCGGCAACAGGCCGCGGCGGGAGGTGCCGCCGCATGAACCGGCTGCTCGAACCGTTCCAGTTTCCGTTCATGACCGACGCGATGATCGTCGGCGCGGCGGTCGGCGCCGTGTGCGCGGTGCTGTCGTGCTACCTCGTGCTGAAGGGCTGGTCGCTGATGGGCGACGCGATCTCGCACGCGGTTTTGCCCGGCATCGTTGTGGCCTACGCGATCGGACTGCCGCTGGCGGTGGGCGCGTTCGCCTCGGGTTTGCTCTGCGCGGTGCTGACGGGATTCATCAAGGCCAACAGCCGCGTGAAGGAGGACACGGTGATGGGGGTGGTGTTTACCGGGCTGTTTGCGTTCGGCCTCGTGCTGTTCACCAAGGTGAGGAGCGACCTGCATCTCGATCACATCCTGTTCGGCAATATCCTCGGCCTCGAACCGGGCGATCTGCGTAATACCGTCGTTGTAGCCGGCGCGGTGCTGGCCGTCGTGCTCGCGCTGCGGCGGGACCTGCTGCTGTTTTGTTTCGATCCCACGCACGCGCGGACGGTCGGTTTGAAAAACGGCATTCTCTATTACCTGCTGCTCACGCTGCTGGCGGTCACGATCGTGGTCTCGCTCAAGGCGGTCGGCATCATTCTGGTAATTGCGATGCTCGTGACGCCGGGGTGCATCGGCTACCTGCTGTCCGACCGGTTCAGCGTGATGCTGGCCATCGCGGTCGCCAGCGCCGTGGGTTCGAGCCTCGGCGGAGTTTACGTGAGTTTCTTCCTCAATGCGTCGACGGGAGCCTGCATCGTGCTGCTGCAGGCCGGCGTTTTCCTCGCCGCGTTGATCGGGGCGCCGAAACACGGGTTGCTGGCGGCGCGGCGGCGCACGTCCGGTCCGCGATCCGAGACGGCGCCGGCGACGACGGAAGTGTGAGTTTTTCGCGGCGGGCAGAGCCGTTGAACGGAACCGGCGGCGGCGGGCCGGACTTTCCGGCGGAAAGTCCACTCCGGGGCTTGAGAAAAGATGCGGAGCCCGCATCACTCTTTTCCGGGCGGAGCGTCTTTCGGGACGTTGCGCCTGTCTCCCCGCCAAGCCCACCCACTTTTGCCCCGGATCGCCCGCATGATCGGATTCTGGAAAGCCCTCCTGCCGCAGGTCCCGGATCTCCGACGCCGCGGCCGGGCCCCGGGACTTTTCTCCGTTGCAACGTCGCTGCTTGCGCTGGCTTTGGCCGGCGGACTGCGCGCCGCCGAGCCGGCGTCCGGCTGGAAGGATTTGCTCGCGGGCAATTACGAAGCGGTGGCCCGCCAGGCTGCGGCGGAGTTGCGCGAAGGCCAGGCCAACACCGAGTGGTCGATGCTGTGGGCGCGTTCGCTTTTGGCGGTGGGGCGCAACGGCGAGGCCGACCGCGTTGTCGCCGAGGCGCTGGGCCGCGATGCGCGCAGTCTGCGGCTCAAGTGGCTGGCGCGGGAAGTGGCGTTTGCCAACGGCCGGCCCGAGGAAGCCGCGGAGCGCCTGACGGAAATCCGGCGCGCCTTCGAGAACGCGCAATGGCTTTACCGCAATCCCGGCGACCTGGTGGTTTACGGCCGCACCGCGCTGATCATCGGCGCGGATCCGAAGGACGTCCTCGACCGCGTCTTTGCGGTGGCGCAGAAGGCCGACCCGAAACTGCGCGACGTGTACCTCGCGCGCGGCGAATTGGCGTTGGAGAAACACGATTTCGCCCTCGCGGCCAAGGCCTTCGAGGAAGGGCTGAAGGTGTTGCCCGACGATCCCGATTTGCTCAGCGGCCGCGCCTTGGCCTACGCCGACGGCGAGCGCAGCGTGGCGATGGCGTCGTTGGCCGCGGCGCGGAAACAGAATCCGCGGCACGTGCCGACGCTGCTCCAGTTCGCCGACCACCAGATCGACAGCGAGGCCTTCGAGGAAGCGACGAAGACGCTCGACGAAATCATCGCCATCAATCCCGTCCAGCCCGACGCCTGGGCCTACCGTTCCGTTATCGCGCACCTGAAGAACGACGTCGTCGGGGAAAAATTCGCCCGCGACCGCGCGTTGGGCCTGTGGGCGGGCAACCCGCGCGTCGACTACCTTATCGGCAAGAAACTGTCCGCGAAGTACCGGTTCGCCGAGGGCGCCGCGGCGCAACGCCGGGCCCTGGCCCTCGATCCCAATTTCATTCCCGCCGCCGGCCGCCTCGCGAGCGACCTGCTCCGCTTGGGCGAAGATCTCGAGGGTTGGGCGTTGGCGCAGTCGGTGCACGAGCGCGACGAGTACGACGTCGAGGCCTACAACCTCGTCACGCTCCGCGACACGATGGCGAAGTACGCGGCGTTGCAGAACGACGACTTCGTCATCCGCATGGCGGCGCCGGAAGTCGCGGTTTACGGCCCGCGGGTGCTCGCATTGCTCCGCCGCGCCAAGGATACCCTTGTGACCAAGTACGGCGTCGAACTCGCCAAGCCGACGACGATCGAAATCTTCGCCGACCAACGCGACTTCGCGGTGCGGACCTTCGGCCTGCCGGATGTTTCCGGTTTTCTCGGCGTCTGCTTCGGCCGCGTCGTCACGGCCAACAGCCCCGCGACCAGCAGTTCGCCGACGAATTGGGAATCCGTCCTGTGGCACGAGTTCTGCCACGTCGTGACGCTGCAGATGACGAAGAACAAGATGCCGCGCTGGCTGAGCGAAGGCATCTCCGTTTACGAAGAGCGCCAGGCCAATCCGGCCTGGGGCATGCGCATCGATGCGCAGTACCGCGAAATGCTGCTCGGCGAAGACCTCGTGCCGGTGGGCAAACTGAGCGCGGCATTCCTTACGCCGAAGTCGCCGCGGCACCTCCAATTTGCGTACCTGCAATCTTCGCTGGTCGTGGAGTACATCGTGGCGAACCACGGCCTCGACAAAATCCGCGCCGTGCTGCTCGCGCTGCGCGAAGGCACCGAGATCAACGCCGCGCTCGAAAAACACGTGGCGCCGCTGGCCGAGCTCGAGGAAAAGTTCGCCCGCTACGCGAAGGAGCAGGCGGAGAATTTCGCGAAGGGCATGGATTGGGAAAAGCCGGACCCCGAATTGCTGCTGCCGACCGGCGCCCTCGAATTGGCGGTGTGGGAACGCAAGCATCCCGACAATTACCACGTGCTCCGCCTGCGCGCGCAGCGCGCGATGCAGGAACAGAAATGGGCGGAAGCGAAGGTGCCGTTGCAGCGGCTGATCGAGCTTTATCCGGGGCAGAAGGGCGGCGACAGCGCGTACCGTTCCCTCGTGGCCGCGCACCGTGCCCTCGGCGAATCCGCGGCCGAGACCGCGGCGTTGCGCCGCTGGGCCGAGGTCGACGACGAAGCGACCGAGGCTTACCAGCGCCTGATGGAGATCGGCACCGCGGAAAAGGACTGGCCCGCCGTCGTGCTGAACGCGGAGCGTTACCTCGCCGTGAATCCCCTGGTGCCTGCGCCGTACCGTTTTCTCGCGCAGGCCAGCCGGGCCAAGGACGATGTCTCCACCGCGGTCGTCGCCCTGCGCACGCTCATCCAGCTCGACGTGCCCGAACGCGCGGACGCGCATTACCAGCTGGCGCGGCTGCTGCAGCGGCGCGGCGAGTTGCCGGAAGCGCGCCGCCAGGTGCTGCTCGCGCTCGAGGAAACGCCGCGCTACCGCGAGGCCCTGCAATTGCTGCTCGAATTGAACCGCGCCGCCGCCGAGGCCGCGGCCCCGGCCAAGCCGACCGAATGAAGCGCCTCTGGCCCATCGCCGGTCTGTTCGTGCTCGGGGCGGGATTTTTGCTCGCGCAGCGGCAGTTCGGCTTCGGTGGTTATCCCGGCTGGGGCCGGCGCTACGACGACGTGAAGACGGCCCGCGAGATCCCGACCGGCAGCACGGGCACGCCGCTCTGGACGAATCCCGCCGGCTTCGAAAAGGAAGCGTTCACGTTCACCCGCATCCGTTACACGAGCGCGCGCGGCTACGGCCGGCGCGGACGCGGGGGCTGGGACACCGACTTGCCGGACAGCGATCTGAATCTGTCGTACCGCCTGCAGCAGATGACCTCGATCAAGGTCGATCCGGACGGCCGCATCGTGAACATTCTCGATCCGGACCTGCACGAGTTCCCGTGGACCTACATGGCCGAGCCCGGCGCGATGCTGCTCAGCGATCTGGAAGTGCCGGCCCTGCGGAAATACCTGCTCAACGGCGGATTTCTCATGCTCGACGATTTCTGGGGCGAAGCGGCCTGGGAAACCGTCGAGCGCGAGTTCCAGCGCGTGTTTCCCGAATACCGTTTCGTCGAGCTGCCGCTCGACCATCCGCTCTACAGCTGCGTTTTCTCGATCAAGGCCAAGGGCCAGGTCCCCAACATCCGCACCGGCGCCGAGAGCGAGTACACGGGCATCACGTGGGAAAACCACGACGGCGACACGCGTACCGTGCACCACCGCGCAATCTTCGACGACAAGGGCCGCCTCCTCGTGCTCGCGACCCACAATACCGACAACGGCGACGGCTGGGAGCGGGAAGGGGAGAGCGCCTATTATTTCGCCAATTTCTCCGAGAAGATCGCGTATCCCCTCGGCATCAATATCATCTTCTACGTGATGACCCACTGACGCCATGGCCGCCGCGTTGAACCCACTCCGTCCTTGTTTCCGAACGGCCGCCGCCGGTCGCTGCGGACTGCGGCTGGGTTTGCTGTTCGCGTTGCTCGCCGCCCCGGTCTTCGCCCAACCCGCGCGCGAGCCGTCGCGTCCGCAGCAGCCGCCGCAGGGCGGGCCGTTCGAGCGCATGGGCAACGAGAACGATCTCGGCGGTTCCCTCGTGCGCACCGAAGGCTCCGGCATCATCGACGAGGACCAGGTCAAGACCGCCCGCGAGGTGGCGTCGCACAGCACCGGCACGCCGGAGTGGACCAACCCGCGCGGTTTCGAGAAGGACGTGTTCACGTTTGCCCGCGCGATCTTCAAAGCGGGACCGACGACATCGCCGTCGCCGCGCTTCCACCGCGGCCGCCGCATCGGCTGGTGGGTCGATTTCCCCGACGCCGATCTCAATCTCTCGTATCGCCTCCAGCAGATGACGTCGACGCGTGTCGATCCCGACGGTCGCGTGCTGAAGCTCACGAATCCCGACCTGCACAACTATCCGTTTCTCTTCATGGAGCATCCGGGCTACATGATTCTGAACAACGCCGAGGTGGAGGGTCTGCGCAAATACCTGCTCGCGGGCGGCGTGCTCGCGGTGATCGATTTCTGGAATTCGATCGAGTGGGAGGGCTTCGCGGCGCAGATGAAACGCGTGCTGCCGGGGCGCGAATGGGTCGAACTCGGCATGGACCACCCGATTTTCAACTGCGTCTTCCAACTCAAGGGCCCGATGCAGCGTCTGCAGGTACCGACGATGCAATTCTGGAACCGCTCCCACAATCCCGAGGATCCGGGTTCGCCCCTGCAAATCGACCGCGGGCCCGATTCCGACAAGATGTCCGTCCGCGCCCTCTACGACGACAAAGGCCGCATGATGGCGATCGCGTTCCATAACACCGACATCAGCGACGGTTGGGAGCGCGAGGGCGAGAACGCCGAGTACTTCTCCGTCTTTTCCGAACGCGTTTCGTACCCGATCGGCGTGAATCTGATTTTCTACCTGATGACCCACTGAGCCGTCCGGCTCCTCTATTTTTAATGAGTACTCCGACTCCTCCCGTCCTCGATTCTTCCGCCCCCGCCCCGGTCCCGCCGCTCAGCCCGTTCGAGGCGGAGCGCGAGACGGCCGAGCGTCTCATCGCCGGCCGCGCGAAGATCGACGCCGAACTGGCCAAGGTCATCGTCGGCCAACGCGAAGTCATCGAGCAGATCATGATCGCGCTCATGGCCGGTGGGCACTGCCTCATCACCGGCGCGCCCGGCCTCGCGAAGACCCTGCTCGTCAAATCCATCGCGCAGATCTTCCACCTCAAGTTCCAGCGCATCCAGTTCACGCCCGACCTGATGCCCGCCGACATCACCGGCACCGAGATCCTGCAGGACACGGGCGACGGCGGCCGCAAGCTCGCCTTCGTCCGCGGCCCGGTGTTCGCGAACATGCTCCTCGCCGACGAAATCAACCGCACGCCGCCGAAGACCCAGGCCGCGTTGCTCGAGGCGATGCAGGAACACCAGGTCACCGCGTCCGGCGTCCGCCATCCGCTCGAGGAACCGTTCTTCGTCCTCGCGACGCAGAACCCGATCGAGATGGAAGGCACGTACCCGTTGCCCGAGGCGCAGCTCGACCGCTTCATGTTCAACGTCGTCATGGACTACCTGCCGGAGGCCGACGAAGTGCAGGTCGTCGCCCGCACCACCGCCGGCCGGCCCGCGCCGATCCAGCCGCTCTTCTCCGGCGAAGACGTGCTCAAGTTCCACGACCTCGTCCGCAAGGTGCCCGTCGCCGAGGAAATGGTGCGCTACGCCGTGCAACTCGCCTCCGCTTCCCGCCCGCGCCAACCCGCCGCCCCCGACTTCGTCAACGAATGGGTCAGCTGGGGCGCCGGCACCCGCGCCGCGCAATTCCTGATTCTCGGCGCCAAGGCCCGCGCCCTGCTCGCCGGCCGCGCCCACGTCACCGTCGACGACCTGCAGGCGCTCGCCGTCCCGGTGCTGCGCCACCGCATTCTGCTCAACTACCGCGCCGAGGCCGAGGGCATCCGCGTCGACGACGTCGTCAAACGCCTGATCGCCGCCATCCGCCCGCCCGTGAAGGCCGGCGCGTGAGTCCGTCGCGCCTGCCGAACCGTAAAGACGCGGCGGCGTCCTGACCGCGCCGCCGTTCTCCCGCCACCCATGCCCGCCGCCCCCGCGCTCTCCGCCGCGAATCTGATCGATCCGCAGGCGCTGATGATCGTCCGCAGCCTCGAACTGCGGGCGCGCGCCGTCGTCGAGGGTTTCTGGAGCGGCATGCACCGCAGCCCGTACCACGGATTCTCCGTCGAGTTCACCGAATACCGCCAGTACACGCCGGGCGACGACCCGCGCTATCTCGACTGGCGGGTCTACGCGCGCAGCGACCGCTACTTTATCAAGAAGTACGAGGACGAAACCAATCTCCGCTGCTACCTGCTCTCCGACCTGAGCAAGTCGATGAACTACGGCACGCGCGGCTTCACCAAGGCCGCCTACGCCGCGACCCTCGCCGCCACGCTCGCGTATTTTCTCCATCTGCAAGGCGACGCCGTCGGCCTGCTCACGTTCGACGAACGCGTCCGCGAATTCCTGCCCGCCCGCGGTCGCGCCGGCCACCTGCGCCAGATCATGCTCGCGCTCGAGAAACCGGCGGGCGGAGCGGCGACCGACGTCGTCACGCCCATCGAGCGCATCACCTCGCTCATCCGCAAACGCGGCATGGTCGTGCTGATTTCCGATTTCCTCGCGCCGCTCGAGAAACTGGAGCGCAACCTCGTCGCGCTCACTGCCGGCGGCCACGAGGTGACCATTTTCCAGGTGCTTGATCCCGCGGAACTCGACCTCGGCCTCAAG
This sequence comes from Opitutaceae bacterium, assembly GCA_027482185.1. Classification (GTDB taxonomy): domain Bacteria; phylum Verrucomicrobiota; class Verrucomicrobiia; order Opitutales; family Opitutaceae; genus ER46. The sequence continues at coordinate 1,508,409 of JAIXWF010000013.1, forward strand.
GCGCCCGCGCTGCTCGAGGACGTCGAATCGAACCGCACGCTCTACATCGATCCTGCCGCCGCGCGCGTCGACTACATGAAACGCTTCGGCGCGCATTCCGAGGCCCTGCAGCTCGTCTGCCGCAAGCTCGGCATCGATTACCAGCGCGTGACCACGGACCGACCGCTCGAGCTTTCGCTGTTCGATCTGCTGCAGCAACGCATGCGTCGCGGCCGCCAGGTGCGGCGCGCGCGCGGTTCCACCGGGGCGGGAGGCGGCGCATGAGTTTCCTGACGCCGCTGTTTCTGATCGGCGCCCTCGCGATCGCGGGGCCGGTCATCTACCATCTCGTGCGCCGCGTGACGCGCGACCGCCAGCTCTTCAGCTCGCTGATGTTCCTGCAGCCGAGTCCGCCGCGGATCTCGAAACGCCACCGCTTCGAGCACCTGCTGCTCCTGCTCCTGCGTTGCGCGGCCTTGGCCTTGCTCGCCCTCGCGTTCGCGCGGCCGTTCTTCCGGCAAACGCCGCTCGACGATCCGACCGCCGCCGACCCGAAGCGCGTCGTGATTCTCCTCGATACCAGCGCGAGCATGCGCCGCGCCGGAGTCTGGGCCGCGGCGCGCGAGCGCGTCGAAACGGTGCTGCGGCGCTCCGGTCCCGCGGACCAAGTGGCCATCTACACCTTTGATCGCTCGGCCACGGCGTTGTTGCCGTTCGAGGATTGGAACCGCGCCGCACCCGCGGAACGCGTCCCGACGGCGCTTGGTCGTGTGGCCGGAATTTCCCCCGGTTGGAACGGCACCCACCTCGGCAACGCCCTCATCGCCGCCGCGGAAGCCCTGGCCGAAAGCGACGGCAAGGCCGCGTCCGGCATTCGCCAAGTCGTCCTCGTGAGCGACCTCCAGGCCGGCAGCCGGCTCGACGGACTGCAGGCCTACGAATGGCCCAAGGGCATCGAATTGCAGATCGAGGCCGCCAAAGCCGCCCAACCCACGAACGCCGGTCTCAGTCTCGTGGCCGACAACGCCGACAGCGTCCGCGCCCTCGATGCGCCGGTCCGCGTCCGCGTGGCCAACGCCGCCGATTCGAAACGCGAGCAATTCAAAGTGGGCTGGTCGCGTCCCGTCGCGGCCGGCAGCGGTCCCGATTGGGTGGCCGCGCCCCTCGATGCCTACGTGCCGCCGGGCCAGAACCGCGTCTTCTCCGTGCCCGTTCCCAAAGGCGCGACTGGGCTGGAACAGATCTCCGTCGCCGGTGACGACGAAGCCTTCGACAACACCGTCTACGTGATCCCGCCGGCCCAGCAGAAACCGGCGGTGCTCTGGCTCGGGGCCGATGTCGCCGAGGATCCGAAGCAGCCGTTGTTCTTCCTGCGCCGCGCCTTGGCGGAAACGCCCCGGGTCGCCGCGCGCGTCATCGCCGCCGCTCCCAACGCCGCGCTCAATCCGGCCGATCTGGCCGCGGCGAAACTCGTTTTCCTGACCGACGCCGTCCCTGCCGGCACCGCCGCCGCGCTCCGCGCCCACGTCGAGGCGGGCAACACCGCCGTGGTCGTGCCGCGGTCCGCCGCGATTGCGCCGAGCCTCGCGGCCTTGTTGGGCCGGGACTTGGTCGCCGCCGAGGAAGTCCGGCCTTCGAACTACGCGATGCTCGCGGAAATCGATTTCCAGCATCCGATCTTCGCGCCGTTTGCCGATCCGCGGTACAGCGATTTCACGAAGATCCATTTCTGGCGTTACCGGAAATTCGACGCCTCCGCCTGGCCCGGCGCCAAGGTGCTCGCGCGGTTCGATCGCGGCGATCCGGCGTTGACCGAAGTTCCGGTCGGCAAAGGCCGCGTGTTCGTGCTCGCCGGCGGCTGGCAACCCGAGGATTCGCAGTTGGCGGTGTCGTCCAAGTTCGTGCCGCTCGTCTGGTCGTGGCTCGATCTCAGCGGCAGTGTCGTGTCGGTGGCCACCCAGTTGGCAGTCGGGGATCAAATCGCGATTCCCGCCGGCGGCGCGCCCGTCACCGGGTTTGCGTTGCCCGACGGCAACACCGCCGCGTGGACGGCGGGCGGTCCTGCTTTCGCCGGTACCATGCCCGGCGTTTATGTCACCCGCACCGAATCCGGCGCCGGCCAACGCTACGCGCTGAATCTCGACGCGAACGAAAGCCGCACCGCGCCGCTCGGCCTCGACGAACTCGAATTGCTCGGCGTGCCGGTCACGCGGCAGGCCGCTCCCGCCGCCGTCCTTGCTCCGGCCGACAAGGCCCTGCTGCAGGCCGGCGAGGCGGAGAACCGTCAGAAACTCTGGCGCTGGTTGGTCGCGGCGACTTTGGCGATTTTGGTTCTGGAGTCGGCGCTCGCCGGTTGGACGGCCCGCCGCTCGGTTGTGAAAACGGAAGAGGTGCCCACATGAATGACGATTTCCTGAAACGACGGCTCCAGCGCGTCGCCAACCGCTTCCATTGGATCGCCCTCGGCCGCAAGCTCTCCGCCTGCTGGGCCGTCGCGGCCCTCGTTGTCGTCGCCGTCGTCGCGCTCCGCCGGGCCCTCGGCGAAACGTGGGCGCTCGCGTTGCCCACTTTGGTGGCTTTGGCCGGCGGCGCGGCGACCGTCTTGATCCTGCGGCATTTCCTGCGGCGGCCCGATCCGCGCTGGGTCGCGCAGAAAATCGAAAAACAATTCCCCGAGCTCAACGGCGTCCTGCTCACGGCGGTCCAGCAACAGACCGATCCGAAAGCGGAGCAGAGTTATCTTCAGTACCGTCTCATCCAGGAAGCCACGGCCCGCAGCCAGCAGCAGGATTGGCGGCAAGTCGTGCCCGGCGTGCGTTTTCTGGTCGGCGGCGCGATGCAGATCTTTGCGCTCGGTCTCTTCGTGTACGCGCTGTCGTTTCTCAAAGTTGAGACGATTCACGGCGAAACGCCGGCTTGGGTGGGCAAGGACGGCGTCGCTGTCACGCCCGGCGACGCGTCCGTGGAAAAAGGCGACAGCCTCGTGATCCTCGCCCGTTTCGGCGGCGCGCTCCCGGCGAATGTCAATTTGGTCATCCGCGAAAGCGGCGCCGCGCCCCGCGCGCAGGCCCTGGTCAAGAGCCTCGCCGACCCTGTCTTCGGCGGCAGCGTGAGCGAGGTCGCGCGCGACTTCGTCTACCACCTCGAGTACCGCGGCGAGCGCACCAAGGAATTCAAAGTTTCGGTTTACGAACATCCCAAGCTCGTGCGGTCCGATGTCGTGTTGACGTTTCCCGATTACACGCAGTTGCCCGCGAAACGCATCGAGGACACGCGCCGCGTCAGTGCCGTCGAAGGTACGAAACTCGATTTCGCGCTCCAGCTGAACAAGCCGGTGAAGTCGGCGAAACTGGTCGCGCGCACGCCCGACAAGACCGAGTTCCCGCTCGCGGTGAAGCCGGGCGAGGCCGTCGCGACGCTCGCGGGTTTCGCCCCGGCCAAGACGGCCACGTACGATCTGCAGCTGCTCGATGCCGACGGCCGCGCCAACAAAGCGCCGACGCCCTTCGTCATCGATGTGCAACCCAACCGGCGGCCCGAGATCCGCCTCAATTCGCCGCGCGGCGACACGCGGCCCTCGGCGCTCGAGGAGGTGGCATTCGACGGCACCGTGTGGGACGATTTCGGCGTCCCGACCTACGGCCTGGCGTATTCGGTTTCCGGCGGCGAAACCAAGTCGGTCGAGCTCGGCCGCGGCGTGGCCGCGAAGGAAAAACGCTCCTTCGCTCACCTGCTCGGCCTCGAGAACCTCGGGACCAAGCCCGACGATCTGATTTCGTGGTACGCCTGGGCCGAGGACATCGGGCCCGACGGCAAAGTCCGCCGAACCAACGGCGACATGTACTTCGCCGAGATCCGCCCCTTCGACGAGATCTTCCGCGAAAGCCAGAATATGGAGAGCGGCGAGGAACAGGGCCAGCAGCAGGGCGGCGGCCAGCAAACGCGGCGTCTCACCGAACTCCAGAAGCAGATCATCTCCGCGACGTGGAAACTGCAGCGCGACGGCAAGACTTCGAAGTATGCCGACGATGTGCAGGTCGTGTCCGGTTCGCAGGCGCAGGCCCTCGCGCAGGCCAACGAAGCCGCCGAGGAAGCACGTTCGCCGCGCGAGCAGGCGATGTGGCGCAGCGCGATCAACGAAATGGAAAAGGCGCTCGCACACCTGAAGTCCGCGGAATCCGACCCTGCGCCGCTCGCCCAGGCGTTGCCCGCCGAACAGGCCGCCTACCAATCGCTGCTGAAACTCAATGCCCGCGAAACCGCCATCACTCGCGGCCAGCGCAAGGGCGGCGGAGGCGGAGGCCAGCAGGGCAACCAACGCCAGATCGACCAGCTCGATCTCCAGCAATCGGAAAACCGCTACGAAACCCAGCGCCAAGCCAAGGCCCCGCAGAGCCAGGAACGCCGCGAGCAACTCGCCGTCACCAACCGCCTCCAGGAATTGGCCCGCCGCCAACAGGATCTCAACGAGCGCATGAAGGAACTGCAGACTTCGCTGCAGGAGGCGAAGACCGAGCAGGAGCGCGAGGAGATCAAGCGCCGCCTCAAGCGCCTGCAGGAAGAGCAGCAGCAGATGCTGGCCGACGTCGACGAGGTGCGGCAGCGCATGGACCGGCCCGAAAACCAATCGCGCATGGCCGACGAGCGCCAGCAGCTCGAGCAGACCCGCGATGCCGTGCAACAGGCCGCGCAGGCCGCGGCTGAGGGTTCCGTCGCCCAGGCGTTGGCCTCGGGCACGCGCGCCCAGCGGCAGCTCCAGGAGCTGCGCGACAATCTGCGCAAAGAGAACTCCAGCCAGTTCGCCGAGGACCTGCGCGAGATGCGCAGCGAGGCGCGCGACATTGCCCGCCAGCAGGAAGAGATCAGCCGCAAGATCGACCAACTCGCCAATGCCGCCAACCAGCCGCGGCGGACGCTCGGCGAATCCGGCGACCGCAAGGAACTCCTCGACAAACTCAACGAGCAGAAAGAGCGCATGAACCGCGTCGTCGACCGCGCCACGCAGGTCTCCGAGCAGGCCGAGAACTCGGAGCCGCTGCTGTCGCGCCAACTCTACGATTCGATCCGCAAGGCGACGCAGGACGACGCCAGTGCCGTGAAACAAACGCGCCAGGACCTCGTCAACCGCGGCCTCATGACGCGCAGCCTGGACGACCGCCTCGAGAAGACCGCCGAGCGCGAGGGCGGCGGCAAGGCCCTCGATCTCACCGGCGAAATGCTCAAGGAAGGACTGCTGCCGCAGGCCCGCGCCGCCGGCCAAAGCGCCCGCAACGGCATCGATGAATTGCGCCGCGGCGTCGAACGCGCGGCCGACAGCGTCCTCGGCGACGACGCCGAGCAACTCAAATTGGCGCGCGCGGAGCTCGATGCGCTCACCGACCAATTGCAGCGCGAGATCGCGCAGGCCGGCGGCGATCCCAACGGCCAGCCCGACGAAAACGGACGCCGCGGCCCCGGCGATGCGCGCCAGGCCCAGGCCGGCCGCCAACCCGGCGAGCCTGGCGGCAACGAACCCGGCGCGGCCCAGGATGGCGCCGCAGGGCAGGGCGCCGCGGAAGCGCAGGAGAATCAACCCGGGCAAACGCCCGGCCAGCGCGCGGACCGCCAGCGTCGCACCGCCGACAACCGCGAGGCCAACCGCCGCGGCCAGTCCGGCGGCCGCGAGCCCGGTCAAACTGGCGAACCGGGACAACAACCCGGCCAGCAACCGGGCCAAGGCCAGCAGCCCGGCGAACAGCCCGGACAAGGCGAAGGTCAAGGGCAGGGCCAGGGTCAAGGCCAAGGCCAACAACCCGGCGAGCAAGCCGGGCAGGGCGGTCAAGGCGGACAGCAACCGGGCCAGACCCCCGGTCGCGGGCAGCGCGGCGGACGGAGCTCGCTGGCGGACGGACGCGGCGGGCCCGGCGAACGCACGGCCAACGGCGAAGGCCGCGGCGGTTTCGATTTGGACAATTTGCTCCGTCCCGAAGGCCAGGCCGGCGGCGTGGGCGGCGGCGGCTGGGACCGCGTCCGCAACGGTCTCGTCCTCACCGGCGAGGACTTCGCGCGCTGGAACGAACGCCTCCGCGACGTCGAGGACCTCATCGAGGATCCGCAATTGCGCAACGCCGTCGCCGTGGCCCGCGAGCGCGCGCGCCAATTGCGCCGCGACGTGCGCGACCAGAAGAAACCCGACTGGGCCGTCGTGAACCTCCAGGTGCTCAAGCCCCTCGTCGAGGTGCGCAGCCGCGTCGCCGAGGAGCTCGCGCGCCGCGATTCCAAGGATTCGCTCGCGCCGATCGACCGCGACCCGGTGCCGAACCGCTTCGCCGATTCCGTGCGGCGCTACTACGAGGAACTCGGCAAGGATACGCCCGCCCCGCGCTGATGCCCTCCGTTGTATCCCATTCTCCGTTACGCCCGACGCGGTCCCGGCCGGCATGAACGCTTCCCTGACCATCTCCGGCTGGAACTGGCTCTGGCCCGCCCTCGGGTTCGGCGCGGTCTCCGCGCTCGTCCTGATCTGGAGCTACCGCGCCTCGGCCGGCCATGAGCCGCGCTGGCGCTGGACCTGCCTCGGCCTCAAGGCGCTCGCCATCGCCGCGCTCGCCCTCTGCCTGCTCGAGCCGCTGTGGCTCGGCCAACGCGCGCGCCCCGGCGCCAACCAGTTCGCGGTCCTCGCCGACAACAGCCAGGGCCTCCAGCTCCGCGACGCCGGCCAGACCCGCACGCGCGGCGATTTCCTGCGCACCCTCGTCGACGCCGATGCCTCGCCTTGGCAGGGCGTGCTGGCCGAGACCTTCGACGTGCGCCGCTACCTTTTCGATGTGCGGCTGCAGGCGACGAAGGACTTCAGCGAACTGAACTTCGAAGGCCGCGCCACCGCCCTCGGCTCCGCGCTGCGCACGGTCGGGGAACGCTTCCGCGGCCGGCCGCTCGCCGGTTTGCTGCTGCTCACCGACGGCAACGCCACCGATCTGCCCGGCGGCGCGTTGCCCGATCTCAAGGGCCTGCCGCCGATTTATCCCGTCGTGATCGGCAACCGCGATCCGGTGAAAGACATCGCCGTCCAGCAGGTCGCCGTGAACCAGACTTCGTTCGAAGACGCCCCGGTCACCGTGCAGGCGGAAATTGGCGCCGCGGGATTCCGCAACCGCCCCGTCGTCGCGCGGCTGCTCGATCGCACCGGCAAAGTCGTGCAGGAGCAAACGCAGGACGGCCGCGGCGACGGCGAAACCTTGGCCTTCCGCTACCAGATCAAGCCCGAGACCCCGGGCATCTCGTTTTATCAAGTCAGTGTCGCCGCCGGCGATGCCCCGACGCCGGCGCCCGGAGCAAGTACGCCGCCGGCCGCCGCGGGCACGCCGCCGGTTTCCGAGGAAGCCACGCTCGCCAACAACCAGCGCGTTATCGTCGTCGACCGCGGCCAAGGTCCGTTCCGCGTGCTCTACGTTTCCGGCCGGCCGAATTGGGAATTCAAATTCCTCAACCGGGCGATCCAGACCGACGAACAGGTCCAGCTCGTCGCGCTTATCCGGGTCGCGAAACGCGAACCGAAGTTCGACTTCCGCGGCCGTGCCGGCGAAACGAGCAACCCGCTCTTCCGCGGCTTCGGCAACCAGGCGCCCGAGGAAGTGCAGCGTTACGACCAGCCCGTGCTCGTCCGCCTCAATACGCGCGACGAGAACGAACTGCGCGCCGGGTTTCCGCGCACACCCGAGGAACTCTACGGCTACCACGCGGTGATCCTCGACGACGTCGAAGCCGAGTTCTTCGCGCCCGACCAGGCGTTGCTCCTGCAGAAATTCGTTTCCGAGCGCGGCGGCGGCGTGCTGATGCTCGGCGGCATGGAGAGTTTCCAGGAGGGCAAGTATGTGCGCACGCCCGTAGGCGACATGCTGCCCGTGTACCTCGACAAGGACGACGGCTCCTACGAGGCGCCCGGCCCCGTGCATTTCCAGTTGGCCCGCGAAGGTTGGCTGCAGGCGTGGGCCCGGCTCCGCGACAACGAGGCCGACGAACGCGCGCGCCTCGAGGCGATGCCGAAGTTCGAAGTCTTCAACCGCGTCCGCGCCCTCAAGCCCGGCGCCAGCGTTATCGCGACCGTGCGCGACGAGAAGGGCGCCGAGTTGCCCGCGTTGGCCGTGCAGCGTTTCGGCCGCGGGCGCACCGCCGCCCTGATGGTCGGCGACATGTGGCGCTGGGGCATGAAAGACGCCTCGGCCCAGGCCGACCTGGCCCGCGCGTGGCGGCAAATGGTGCGCTGGCTCATCGCCGACGTGCCGGCCCGCGTGCAGGTGACGGCCGAGCCCGTCGCGGCCGATCCCGCCGGCGCGATCCAGCTGCAGGTGCGCGTGCGCGACGAAAAATTCCAGCCGGTCGACGACGCGGCCGTCACGATCGCGGTGGAACCCGTGGTGTTCGCCGGCACGGCCGGGGCCGCCGGCGCGCCGCTGAAACTCGAAGCCGAGCCGGCGCTGTCCGAGCCCGGTCTCTACACCGCGAGCTACGTCCCGCGCCAAACCGGCGGCTACAAAGTCGTCGCCACCGTCAAGAATTCCGCCGGCGCCGAACTCGGCCGCGGCGAAACTGGCTGGAGCACCGACTTGGCCGCCGAGGAATTCCGTTCCTCCGCCCCCAACGTGGCCCTGCTCGAGGAGATCGCGCGGCAAACCGGCGGGCAGGTTGTGGCCGCGTCGGACCTCGGCGACTTTGTGAAACGCCTGCCGCAATTGCGCGCACCCGTGATGGAGACGTGGTCGTATCCGGCCTGGCACTCGCCGCTGATGTTCGGCTTTGCGCTGCTCTGCCTGCTGGCGGAGTGGGGCCTGCGCCGCTGGAAAGGTCTGCCATGAACCTCGGTTTTTCGAAATTTGCCCGCGGGCTCGCCGCTTGGGCCTCGCTCGCGCTGCCGCTGGCCGCACAGCAGGCCACGGTGCTCGTGATCGCCGGCGCGCCCGGCGAAGCCGAGTTCGTCCCGGACTTCAAATTGCAGATCGAAGCGTGGACGTCGCTGAGCCTGCAGGCCAAGGCGCGCCACGTGGTAATCGGCGGCGAATCCACCGATGCCGCCGCGCCCGCCGCCGGGTCCGATCGGGAACGGGTGCAGGCCGCCCTCGCGGCCGAAACGAAAACCGGCACGGCGGAACTCTGGATCGTGCTGGTCGGCCACGGCACCTTCGACGGCAAGGAAGCGAAGCTCAATTTGCGCGGACCCGATCTCTCGGCGACGGATCTCGCCGCCTGGCTGAAACCGTTCGAACGCCCGCTCGCGATCATCGACACGGCCTCGTCGAGCGCGCCGTTTCTGGCGAAACTCGCCGCGCCGCGGCGCGTGATCGTCACCGCCACCCGCAGCGGCCACGAACACAACTACGCGCGCTTCGGCAAGTTCCTCGCGGCCGCCGTCGGCGATCCGCAGACCGACCTCGACAAGGACGGCCAGATTTCGCTGCTCGAATCGTTTCTCAGTGCGTCGCACCGCACCGCCGAATTCTACAAAACCGAAGGCCGTCTCGCCACCGAGCACGCGTTGCTCGACGACAACGGCGACGGCTTGGGCACGCCCGCGGATTGGTTCCGCGGGACCCGCGCGACCAAGCGCGCCCGCGACGGCGCCGCGCTCGACGGTCTGCGCGCCCACCAGTTTCACCTCGTCCGCAGTCCCATGGAGCAGGCGCTTTCGGTCGAGGCCCGCGCCCGCCGCGACCAACTCGAGCAGAAGATCGCCGAGCTCCGCGAAACCAAGGCAAAGCTCGCCGAGGCCGCCTATTACAAGGAACTCGAGCGCCTCATGCTCGAACTCGCCGCCGTCTACGAAACCGGGACCTGAGTCGCGACCCGATCTTGGGCCGAAGGCGGGGAATGGGCTCTTCGGCCAAAGGTTGCGCCCGCGCTGGCACCCCGTTTGCTCCGGCGTCGCATGATCCCTCGTCCCCGCTTCCCCGGCTGGTTTCGTTTGCTGGTCGTTTGCATCGCCTTGGTTCCGACGCTGGCCGGCCTGCGTGCCGCCGAGCCGGCGCGTCCGCTTTATGCGATCTGCGCCGCCTATCCGCCGGAGATCGCGGCCCTGCACAAGGAATTCGGCGTCGATGCCGCCAAGGGTTTTACGGAAACCAAGATCAACGGCCTCGTCTTCTGGCGCGGTTCGTACCGCGGGCGCGATCTCGTGATTTTCCGCACCGGTGTGAGTCTCGTGAACGCCGCCTACCAGCTCCAGCTCGCGCTCGACCGCTTCCCGATCACGCACGTGCTGTTCGCCGGGGTCGCCGGCGGCACGGATCCGGCGCTGCATGTCGGCGATGTCGTGATCCCCGACCGCTGGGCCTACCACGCCGAAGCCGCCTACCTCAACGAGGACGGCAAGGGCGGCTACGTTCGACCCGCGTACTACCGCGCCAACTACGAAAATTTCGGCATGATCTTCCCGAGCGATGTTTCCGTGGTCCGCGAGGGCGAGGAGACGTTCAGGCACATGCCCGCGTTTCCCGTCGATCCCGCGCTGCTCGCCGCCGCGCGCAAGGCGGTGCCAAAGCTCGAGCCGATGCGCAAATCCGGCCGCAACGTCGACGTCAGCGTCGGCGGCACCGGTGTTTCCGGCCCCGTCTTCCTCGACAACCGTCCGTACCGCGAATGGGTTTTCCGCGTCTGGCAGGCGCGCTGCGCCGACATGGAGTCCACCGCGCTGGCGCAGGTCGCCTACGTTAATCGCAAACCCATCCTCATCGTCCGCGGCCTCAGCGATCTCGCCGGGGCGCAGCACGGCGCCAATCCGATCGACGAGAACGAATCGAAGGTTTCCGAAATCGCCGTGCGCGTCCTGCGCGCGGTGATCGACGAGCTGTAGGACGGGTCCGAAGTCGGGCATCGCGCGGGCGGACTCGCGCTATTCCTCCAGCGCGAAAAACTCGTCGCGCCCGGCCCGAAGTCTGCTCTCTTTTTCCCATGCTGACCCGCTTCTCCGTCGCCCCGCTCCACACGATGACCCGGACCCTCGCCGCTGTCGCGATGGGCCGGCAGGCGCCCGATCTCGTCATCACCGGCGCCCGCGTGCTCTCCACCTACACCGAGCGCATCCACCGCGACCGCGAGGTCTGGATCAAGGGCGGCCGTATCGCCGCCGTGAAACCGGCCGGCACGTTCAAGAAGGCGAAGCTCGCCGGCAAAACCAAGCTCCACGACGTACGCGGCGGCATCATCGCGCCCGGCCTTGTCGATCCGCACGTGCACATCGAGAGCAGCATGATGACGGCCTGCGCCTTCGCCGAAGCCGCTTTGCTCAACGGCACCACCACCGTCTTCTGCGATTCCCACGAGATCGGCAACGTGTGCGACGTCGCCGGCATCGAGTGGATGCTCGAGGATGCGCGCCAGGCCCCGCTCTCCGTTTTTCTCACCGTTCCCAGCACGGTGCCCGCTACCAACGCGACGCTCGAGACCGCCGGCGGCGACCTCACGCCCGACAAGATCGGCCGCATCTTCGACCGCTGGCCCGAGGCCGCGGCCCTCGGCGAAAAGATGGACTACATCTCCGTCGCGATGGGCGATCCGCGCAGCCACGCCGTCCTGGCCGAGGCCCTGAAACGCGGCCGGCCCGTCTGTGGCCACATCTACGGCCGCGACTTCGTCGCCGCCGGCGCCGCCAGCGGCATCACCGACACGCACGAGTCGATCGACCGCGACATCGCCGACGACTTTCTGGAAAACGGGCTCTGGATCTTTTTGCGCGGCGGCAATCCGCTCACGCCGTGGCACTCGCTCCCGCAAGCGATCAAGGCCGTCACCGAACTCGGCGCCAATCCCAAGCGCGTCTGCGTGTGCACGGACGACCGCGATGCCGACGATCTCTTCCTCTTCGGCATGGACTGGGTCGTGCGCCAAGCCGTCGCCGCCGGCCTCGGTACCACCACGGCCTGGAGTCTTGGGTCGCTGCATCCGGCAACCCGCTACGGGATGGACGGCGACTTCGGCGGCCTCGGGCCGTCCCGCCGTGCCGATCTCGTGCTGCTCAACGACGCGCTCGAAGTGCAGAACACGTGGTACGGCGGCGAACTCGTCGTGTCCGGCCGCAAGATCACGCCGGTTCTCGATCGCGCGCTGTCCCGTCGTTACCGTTACCCGAAGGCCGCCTATCGCACCGTCAAACTTCCGCCCCGCGTGCCGTTGTCGCCGGCGCTGCCCAAGACCGACGCCATCGCCAACGTCATCCGCCTTGTGCCGCCGGGCATTTTGACCGCGCACGACCGCGTCAAGATTGCCGCCGGCCAATCCTGGGACGAAGTCTTCGCGGCGTCGGACCTCTGTTTCCTCACGGTCATCGAGCGACACGGGAAAAACGGCGGCGTCGGCTACGGTTTGCTCCGCGACTTCGGCCTGCGCCACGGCGCCGTGGCCAGCAGCGTGGGCCACGATGCCCACAACATCGTCCTCGCCGGCACCAACGAGGCCGACCTGCAACTCGCTCTTGCCACCGTGAAGAAACTCAAGGGCGGCGTCTGCGCCGTCCGCGGCGGCAAGGTCCTCGCCAGCGTCGCGCTCCCGATCGCCGGCCTGCTCTCCGACCGCCGCGCCCCCGTGGTCGCCAAGGAAACCACCGCCCTCAAGCGCGCCTGGACGAAGCTGGGCTGCAAGGTGCCCTACATGGGCTTCAACTTGCTGCCGCTTTCGGTCATCCCGGAGCTCCGCCTCACCGACAAGGGCCTGATCGACGTCCTTGGGATGAAGGTCGTGCCGCTCTTCGAATAAGGCCGCCCCGGCCCGGTTCCGCCCCGGCGGCCCAGCGGTCCCGTGCGCACGGCCGGGATTCATCCGATTGCACCTAGGGAAATAACCCCGTTCAGGCGGGGATTTGGGGCTGTTTGGCATGAGTGGCATTCATTGCGGCGGCAGAATTCCGCGGTTTCTCCTACTTTGAGACCGGAATGGTGCGCGGCCTGCTAGCAGGGAGGGCGTGATACCCAGCAAACCGAACTCCCTCAACACCACCTCTCAGGTCGCCGCCTTGGCGATGGCGCTCGCCGGTGCCGCGACCTTGGCCGCCCAATCGGCGCCTCCCGCCCAACGCCCGGCCTCCGGCGAGATCACCACGCTGGAGAAATTCCAGGTTTCCGGCGTGCCGATCGAGCAGCAGATTCTGCCGACGTCCCGGCCGTTCAATTCCGTGTTCGGCACGGACATGAGCATCTTGGAGACGCCCCGCAACGTCACCATCATCTCCCGCGAACAGCTCTCCGCCATCGCGATCCAGGACGTGCGCGACTTCTCGAAGCTTACCTCGAGTTCGTACACGCGCACCAACTTCGGCGCCCCCGGCAATCCCGACATCCGCGGCCAGTCGGGCGACGTGTTCGTCAACGGTATCCGCGAACGCATCACGTCCAACGGCAACGGCATGCCGATCGACTTCAACTCGGTCGAGTCCGTCAACATCGTCAAAGGCCCGGCCACCGCGGTCCAGGGCGTCTCGACCTACGTCGGCGGCTTCGTCGATCTGGTCACTAAGCGCCCGTACTTCGACGGTTTCAAGGGTTCCAGTTTCGTCACCGTCGGCAGCTACAGCACCTTCAAGTGGGGCTTCGATGTCGGCGGCCCGGTTTCCAAGGAACTCGCCTACCGCGTCAGCTACGCCGGCGAGGACGCCGAGGGCTACTACTACGACCAGTATTCGAAGAAGCACTCGCTCTACGGCGCGATCACCTATCGCCCGAACGCCAACTACGAACTCTTCCTCAACGCCCAGGCCTTCTATGCGGAGTACGTCGAAAACTTCGGCGTCAACCGCCCGACCCAGCGCCTGATCGACGACGGCTACTACCGGACCGGCGTGAACAACAATCCGGCCCCGGTCGCCGGCTTCCCGCAGTACTTCACGGCCGCGGGCGTCCCGATCATCGCCAGCTTCGGCGTGCCCGGCGGCCCGGCCGCGGCGCTCTCCGACCCGCAGAATTCCCGCTGGGTCACTTCCGGCTTTCCGGTCAGCAACCGCATGGCCTACGGCCCCGAGGTGAAACTCGACCGCCGTCTCCGCCTGCTGCGCCCCGGCGACAATTCCATGGGCCGCAACTTCAAGGTCCAGGGCATCCAGACCTTCAAGTCCTCGCCCGACCTCACGGTCGTGAACAACTCGCTCTTCACCTACACGCGCCGCGACACGCTCAGCTCCTACCACTACTCCGAGGTCATCGATCCGTCCTACACCCTCGAGTCGCGGCTTGAGCTGCAGCAGAAGCTCGGCACCCACTCGATCAACTACGGCGCCGCCGTCCGCTACATCAGCGTCAAGGCCTGGGCCGACTTCTTCTTCGAGCCCGCCGCCGTCTGGGACATCACCAAGGACCGCAACTTCATCAACGCCTACAACTCGGTGAACTTCGCCGGCCACTTCGCCGCCGCCAAGGTCCCCGGCAAGCCCGACCGCTACGGCTCGACCCTCATCGCCTTCGGCTCCCCGAGCGGCGCCGACGGCAACATCAGCAACGCCAAGACCCTCGCGCCCTTCGCCCAGGCCAGCTGGAAACTCGCCGAGGACCTCACGCTCTCCACCGGCGCCCGCGTCGACTTCATGAGCATCTACTCGCGCGATCCGTTCAGCACGGTCGCCGAGGACACCCTCAGCATCGCCCTGCCCAACGGCAACATCAGCCTCGGCTACAACCTGTCGCCCAAGATCTCGACGTATGCGACGTACAACTACAGCAAGAACACGTCGGGCGCGGCCGGCAACGGCGGCGGCTACACCGCGTTCATCGGCAAGGGCGCCGGCGGCACCGCGCCGTTCGTCCTCGACAAGACGGCCTTCGAGCAGCCCAGCGAGCTCAAGGAAGTCGGCATGAAATTCTCGCTGCTCGACGGCAAGCTGTTCATCGGCACCGCGCTCTTCGACCAGACCCGCCAGAACAAGCCGCAGAACAGCCCCGTCGCGACCTACCGCTACCGCGGCTTCGAGTTCGAGGCGAATTACCAGCCGAACAAGCACATGTACGCGACGTTCTCCTACGCCCTGATCGACGGCTCCGTGCCCGCCGCGAACATCGGTTTCGAGGCGCTCAACGTCACGCCCGCCGCCTCCGCCGAAGTTCGGCCCAACACCCAGACCTCCGGCCGCGTCCGCGTCCAGGGCGCCCCGCGCAATCAGCTGAACGCCCTGCTTTCGTACAAGTACGACAACGGCTTCGGCTTCTCGCTCAACGGCACCTACACGACCGAGATGAACAACAACTGGGCCGGCACGCTCGTGATCCCGTCGCAATACCAGATCGACGGCGGCCTCTTCTACAACACCAAGAAGTGGGGCGCCCAGCTCACGGTCCTCAACCTGACCGACGAGAAGAACTGGTCCCCGCCGAACGGCGTCTACGGCAACGAATCCATCCTCGCCGAGCCCGGTATCCGCGGCGAAGTGACGGTCACGTTCCGCTTCTGAGTCCGTCGTCCGGCGCTTCAGCCCGGGTCGGGTGGTCTGATCGCGGGGCTAAAGCCCCGCGCCACTTCGATCCACGGCCACAGTTTCCGCCGGCTCCTTTCTTCCAACGCCGCCCGCTTCCCGGGCGGCGTTTTTCGTGCCCCGATGGTCGCCGCGGTGGCCTGCGGGCTGCTAGGGTAGGGCGATGGAACCCGCCCCGGCCGCCCCCGCCGCCTCGCCGCTTGTCGTCTATGGTCTCGAGGACCGCGTGCCCTTCGGCACCGCGCTCCTCGTCGGCGTCCAGCACGTCGCAGCCATGGTGGTCGGCACGGTGACGCCCCCGCTGCTTCTCGCCAACGCGCTCAAGTTTTCGCCCGAGGACACCGCCTACTTCATCAGTGTCGCCCTGTTGGCCTCGGGCCTCGGAGCGTTTATCCAATGCCGCCGCCGCGGCCCGGTCGGCTGCGGTCTGCTCAGCGTCACGGGCACAAGCTTCGCGTTCATGCAGCCGCTGACCCAGGCCTGGCACGCGGGCGGGCTCGGCATGATGTTCGGCATGTCGTGCTTCGTCGCGCCGTTCCAGATGGCGCTGGCGCCGCTGCTCGGGAAACTGCGCCGCGTTTTCACGCCGCTGATCTCCGGCATCATCGTGCTGCTCATCGGCACCTCGCTGATTCCGACGGCGTTCTTCGGTTTGGCGACGCCGCTGCTCCCCGGCGGCACGCCGTGGCCCGGCCTGCTCGCGGGCTTTGTCGTGATCGGCGTCATCGTCGCCGCGCAGGCGACCGGCAAGGCCTGGGCCCGCGTCGCCGGCGTGGCCCTCGGCATCGCGGGCGGCTGCATCGTCTGCGCTGTGGCCGGCGGCCTGCGTGCTCCCGTGAGCCTGACGGACGCGGGCTGGCTCACGCCGCTCCGCGTGCTGCCGTTCGGCTTCGGGTTCAGCTGGCATCTCGTGCTGCCCTTCGCGTTCATTTATCTCGTGTCGTCGCTCGAAGCGATGGGCGACATGACCGCAACCTCGCAATTGTCGGGCCTGCCCACGGAGGGTGACGGCCATTGGAAACGGCTTTCCGGCGGTGTGCTCGCCGACGGCCTCGTGTGCAGCATCGCCGCCGTGTTCGGCGGGTTTCCCAGCACGACCTACGCGCAGAACAACGGCGTGATCCAGATCACCGGCGTCGCGAGTCGGCGCGTCGGCTACATCATGGCCGCGATTCTCGCGGTGCTCGGCCTCGTGCCCATCGTCGGCCGCGCGGTCACCGCGGTGCCGCCGCCGGTCCTCGGGGCGTTGGCGCTGCTGCTCTTCGGACTCGTCGCCGTCTCGGGCCTGCGGCTGATCTTGAGCGCGGGCCTTGGCCAACGCGAAGCCGTGATCGTGGCGTTGGCGCTGGGCGTGGGCCTCGGGTTGCCGACGCAGCCGGGGCTGGTGGCGAAGTTTCCCGAAGTGATCCGGATGGTCTTCGAATCCGGCATCTCCGCCGGCGGCATCACCGCGATCGTCTTGAATCTACTCTGGCCGGCGAAACGGGCGCCGGAGACAAACCAACAATCTGGTTAACCACTGATGCACACTGATCCTCACTGATGCAGAAGGCAGGGAACCGACCCCAAACCCACGGAGCTATTCCGCTCCATCAGTGAACATCAGTGCCCATCAGTGGTTAGCCCTTCCGGGGTATTTCCTTTCCGCGTCGCCCTCCGGAACCGAAGGTTGAGCGCCGGAAGCAAACGACCAAACTGGGTAACCACTTATGCACACTGATTGTCGCTGATGATGAAGCGGGGGAGCAGACTCCGAACCTGCGGCTCGATTCCCCTCCATCAGTGAACATCAGTGTCTATCAGTGGTTAGTCCTTCCGTGGTTTCATCCTCCGCGATCCGCCCTCAGGAGCCGAAGGGCCAGATGTGGAAGAATTGGAGGAAGAAAATACCCGCGAGCACGTAGCCGAGGGTCGTCATGCGCTTCGTTTCGCCGAGACCGACGGCGAGCAGCGCCGCCAAAATCAGGCCGAGGCCGATGCCTTCCGCGATGCTGAACGTGAGCGGGATCGCCAGTATCGTGAGCACGGCCGGCGCGGCGATTTTGAAGTCCGTCATTTCGATCTCGGTGATCGATTGCATCATGAACACTCCGACGATCACGAGGGCCGGAGCGGTGGCTGCCGCGGGCACCATCAGAATCAACGGCGTGAAAAACAGCGCCACGAGCATCAACATCGCCGTGGTTGCGGAGGTGAGGCCGGTGCGGCCGCCGGCTTCGACGCCCGAGGCCGATTCGATGTAGCTCACGACCGTCGACGTGCCGAAGAGCGCGCTGAGCAAGGTGGCGATCGAGTCCGCGAGCAGGGCGCGGCCGGCGCGGGGCAGGGTGCCGTCGGGCCGCAGGAAGCCGGCGCGCTTGGTCACGCCGATCAAGGTCCCGATGTTGTCGAACATATCGACGAGCAGCAGCGTGAGGATCAGCGGCAACGCGAGCATCAGGGCGTTGCCGTTGGTCAAGAAACCGAACGTGAGCTTGAAGAACACCGGCGCGGGCGAGGCCGGCAGGTCGACCAGTTTGCCGGGGAATTGGGTCACGGTTTTGTCGCCGCCGGCGGAAACGAAGAGGCCGATTACGGTAATGGCGGCGATGCTGATCACGATCGCCCCGGGTACGCGCCGCGCGACGAGGACAGCGGTCAGCACGATGCCGAAGAGGCAAAGCGCCACGGGCCCCGAGGCGAAGTCGCCGTGCGACACGAACGTTGCGGGGTTGGCCACGATCACGCCGCCGTTTTTCAAACCGATGAAGGCAATGAAAAGCCCGATGCCGCAGGTGACTGCGATCTTCAGCGCATGCGGGATGGCCGCGATGATCTTCTCGCGGACGCCGGTAACGGAGAGGAGCAGGAAGATCACGCCGTTGACGAACACCATGCCGAGGGCCTCGGACCAGGGCAGCTTGCGGCCGAGCACCATCGTGAACGTGAAGAACGCGTTGATCCCCATGCCGGGCGCGAGCGCGAGCGGGTAGTTGGTCAGGAGCGCCATGATCAGCGTCGCGATCGCGGCGGTGAGCGCGGTGACCGTGACGAGTGCCGCCTTGTCCATGCCGGTGTTGGCCAAGATCGCCGGGTTCACGGCGAGGATGTAGGCCATGGCCGCGAAGGTCGTGAGCCCGGCCTGCAATTCGCGGCCGACGGTCGTCTGGTTCTGGTCGAGGTGGAAGAGCCGGTTGAGCATGGAAGTTCGTTCTCGTTCTCGGGGGTGGCAGGCGTTGTCCTGCGGGTCCGCGAACGCTAGGAAGCGCGGTCAACGAGCTAATACAATGCCAGTTATCGATGCCCACGTGCATTTGTATCCGCCGGAGGTCGGCGCCGACCCCGGCGCCTGGGCGTTGGCGCGGGGCGAACCCCATTGGGCCCGGCTGTGCACGCGGCGGCGCCGCGATGGCCGGCCCGTGCAGGGATTTCCGACCGTGGCGGACCTGCTGCGGACCATGGACGCCGCGGGGATCGATCGCGCCATCTTGCTCGGTTGGTATTGGGAAAAGCCGGACACTTGCCTTTGGCAAAACCGCTTCTACGCCGACGTCGTCCGCGCCCACCCGGACCGACTCGCCGCCTTTGCCACCGTGCATGCCGGTAGCGGGCCGGAGGCCGTGGCCGCCGAACTGCGGCGCGCGCGGGAAGAGGGACTTTGCGGAGTGGGGGAACTCTCGCCGCCGGCGCAGGGGATTGCCGCCGACGATCCCGGCCTCGCGCAGGTCTTCGCCGTCGCCGGGGAACTTGGCCTGCCGGTCAACCTGCACGTCACCGATCCGCAGGGCCGTCCTTACCCCGGGAAAATCGAGACGCCGGCCGACGATTTCGCGGCGTGGGCGCGGGCGCATCCGCGGACGACCTTTGTCCTGGCGCATTGGGGCGGAGGTTATCCGCTGACGGACCCGCGCTTCCGGGCCTTGCCGAATTTGCGCTACGACACCGCCGCCTCGCCGTTGCTTTACGACGCCTCGATCTGGCGGGAAATGGTTTCGGCCGTCGGCGCGGAGAAGATCTGGTTCGGTTCGGATTTCCCGTTGCACCTGTATCCGGCGGCCACGGACGCGCCGGAAATGTCCCGGCTGTTGGCCGAGGCCCGCGAGGCCGCGGTGCCGCCGGCGCTGCTCGGCGACAACGCGGCGCGCGCCCTCGGCTGGGCGACGCCGGCCTGATCCCGTAGGGGCGCGCCTCGTGCGCGCCCTAGTCAAACGTCCACGCCGAACAGCCACGCCGAACAGGCGCGGTCGAGCCGCGCCCCTACGGGATTGCCCGGAACCAAGCCGCCGGGGGCTTGACGACTTTGCTAGGTTTCACGTCGACACCCGGGCGCCCGCCCGGCTGGCTCACCCTTCGCCCGCATGCAATCCACCGTCCTGACCACCGTCGCCGCCACCGGTTTCACCGTGGCGTTTTTGCATGCGGCCATCCCGACGCATTGGTTGCCGTTCGTGCTCGTTTCCCGGGCGAGGAAGTGGAGCCGCCTGAAGACCATGGCCGTGACCGTCCTCGCCGGCATGGGGCACGTGCTGCTCACCAGCCTGCTCGGGCTCGGCATCGCGTACTTCGGTTTCCAGCTCGACGAAAACATGGGCAAGGCGTTCCCGTGGATCGCCGGAGGCCTGCTCCTGAGTTTCGCGGCGTTTTACCTGTGGCGCCAATTCAGCGGCCGCGGCATTCTGCACCATCATCCGCCCGGCAGCCCGCACCATGCGCACGAGCACTGCGGCCACGAGGCCGGCTCGAGCCATTGGCAGGAAGAGTTGAAGGACAGCCCGCTCGTTTCCCAACGCTCCGGCGAATGGGCGGCGATCAGCGGCCTGTTCATCATGCTCACGCTCTCGCCCTGCGAAGGCTTTTTGCCCGTGTATTTGTCCGGCGTGCAATTCGGCTGGCGCGGTTTCTGGGTGCTCAGCGGCATCCTCGCGGTGGCAACCCTCGCGGGCATGACGCTCTTCACGTGGCTCGCGCTGCTCGGTTTCGACCGCTTCCGGCTCAAGGCCTTCGAACGCTACGAGGCCGGTCTGCTCGGCGCGCTTTTTGCCGTATTGGGAATTCTGATTCTCGCCCTCGAGCACGACCATTGAGCGGATCAGGCTCCGGCCGGCCGATTCGCGGCTAGACGCGGGCGCGGGCATGCCTCACCCTGAGTCATTTCCCAAAGGCGTGATCCTATCGAAAACCGACCTCACGGCGCTGCTCGGAGCGAAGCACGCCACTCCTCATTCGGTGCTGGGCATGCACCCCTGCACGTGGCGCCGCAGCCGCGGCGTGGTTGTCCGGGCCTTTTTGCGCGACGCCGTCGCCTGCGAGGTCGTGGACCTGCGTTCGAATCCGCCGAAGGTCCACGCGATGACGTCGCTGGCCCCGGAAGGTCTCTTCGAGGTTTTCATCGCGAAGCAGGCCGAGGTGTTCCGCTACCAGCTGCGCGCGCGGTATGCGAACGGCGAATACCGCCAGTTTTTCGACCCGTATTGCTTCCTGCCGACGCTCGGCGACCAGGACCTCTATTTGTTCAACGAAGGCAACGAACACCGCGCCTACGACAAACTGGGCGCGCACGTCCGCGATCTCGGCGGCGTCAAGGGCGTGTCTTTCGCCGTCTGGGCCCCGGCCGCCACGCGCGTGTCGGTCGTCGGCAATTTCAACCACTGGGACGGCCGCTTCCACCCGATGCGTTCGCTCGGCGCTTCCGGCGTGTGGGAACTCTTCGTGCCCGGCCTCGGCGAAGGTGAACTCTACAAGTACGAGATCCGCGACCAGCACGGTACGGTGCGGCTGAAGACCGACCCCTATGGCACGTATTTCGAAGGTCCGCCGGGCAACGCCGCCATCGTCTGCAATCCCGGGCGTTTCGCCTGGACCGACGGCGCCTGGATGGAGCGCCGCCGCGAACAGGCCGCGCAACTCGACCGCCCGATCTCGATCTATGAAGTGCACCTCGGTTCGTGGAAACGGAAACCCGAGGACGCCGACCGCCCGCTGTCGTACCGCGAACTTGCGCCGCAACTCGCCGACTACGCCGTCGAGATGGGCTTCACGCACATCGAGGTGATGCCGTTGGCGGAGCATCCGTTCGACGGCTCCTGGGGTTACCAGGTCACGGGTTTCTTCGCGCCCACGCACCGCTTCGGTTCGCCGGAGGATTTCGCCTGGTTCGTCGATTACCTCCACGGCCGCGGCCTCGGCGTCATCCTCGACTGGGTGCCCGCGCATTTCCCGCGCGACAGCTTTGCGCTGGCGGAATTCGACGGCACGCATCTCTACGAGCACGCCGATCCGCGCCAAGGCGCGCACATGGATTGGGGCACGCTGATCTTCAACTACGGGCGCAACGAGGTCCGCTGTTTCCTCATCGCCAACGCCCTCGCGTGGCTCGATCGCTACCACCTCGACGGCCTGCGCGTCGATGCCGTCGCGTCGATGCTGTACCTCGATTACTCCCGCAAGGAAGGGCAGTGGATCCCCAACCGCTACGGCGGCCGCGAGAATCTCGAGGCGATCGACTTCCTCCGCCGCGTCAACGACCTCGTCCATTCCTACTATCCCGGCGTCGCGATGATCGCCGAGGAAAGCACGTCGTTCGCCGGCGTCAGCCGCCCGACCAAGGACGGCGGCCTCGGCTTCGACTACAAGTGGAACATGGGCTGGATGAACGACACGCTCCGCTATTTTGCGAAGGAGCCGATCGTCCGCCGTTGGCACCACAACGATCTCACGTTCGGCATGCTGTACCAGTACGCCGAAAACTTCGTCACGGTGTTTTCCCACGACGAAGTCGTGCACGGGAAAGCCTCGATGCTCTTCAAGATGGGCGCATGGCACATCGGCGAAAAGGCCGCCAATCTCCGCACGCTCTACGCGCACACGTGGATGTGGCCGGGCAAGAAACTGCTCTTCATGGGCAGCGAATTCGCGCAATCCCGCGAATGGGCCCACGACCGCAGTCTCGACTGGCACCTCTGCCAATATCCGGACCACGAGGGCGTGCGCCTGCTCGTCCGCGATCTCAACCGCCTCTACACGGCCGAGCCCGTCCTGAGCCGCAACGATTTCAATTTGCAGGGCTTCCGTTGGCTCACCTGCCACGACGCCGACGCCAACCTCATCGCCTACCTGCGCAGCGACGCAGGCGAGGACACGCTCTTTGCCGTCGTTTGCCACTTCGGCGGCGCCAAGCGCGATTACCGCATCGGCGTTCCGCGCCGCGGTTTCTGGCGCGAGGTCCTCAACACCAACAGCGAATTCTACGGCGGCAGCGGTCTTGGCAACGACGGCGGCCGCACGGCCGAGGAGGTCGAGCGCGACGGTTTCAGCCAATCGATCGTGGTCACGTTGCCGCCGCTCTCGGCCTTCGTGTTCAAGTGGCAGGCCGGCCAGTGAGTCGCCCGCCGGCGCGGGTCATTTCTTCGCGGGCGGCGCGAATTCGGAAAACGTCACCTTCAGGTCGGCATCGAGCGACTTGAACCAAAACGCCGTCCCGGCCACCTGCGTCGACACCTGGCGGGGCAGGGAAGGGACGCCGTCCTGAGGCAACGTGTAGGTCAGGCGCGTGTGCATCGTCCGGATCTTCACGCCGATCGTCGGCGCAAACGGTTCCGTGTTGGTCAGCTCGATCGTTTCCAGGGTCTGCGTCGGCCTGTGCACGGTCAGCGTCGCGCGGAGAAACTCGGCGGTCCGGTCGCGGCTTTCCCCCGGGCGCACGCGGCAGCGATAGACGGCGCGGTCCGCGGTTTCGCTCACGGTCTCAACCTCGGAGTAGTCGAGTTGCTCGACCAGCTTCGGCGCCGTGCCGGTCCGCGAATGGCGCGACCGCGTGTCGTGGTATTCGCGCAACGCGTCCGCCGACGGCGTCTGCCCGTCCTTCTGCAAGAGCGCCCAGCGGTCGAACTCGGGCCTCGTCGCGTCGTAACGCTCGACGGTCGATTTGCCTTCCGCGGCCGTGGTCTGAGTGAAACTCCAGCCCTTCGGCGGATCCGCGCGGAACGTCTTCAGCGCCGCCTCGAGCGGCGGCGGGACGGCCGCGGCCAGCCGGACCGCCAGCAGACAGCAGAGGAGAAACAATCGCATCCGCGGGAAAAACGGGAATCGCCGCCGGGAATCAACTTCCTTCGCCGCCCGGCCGCGCCGCGCGACTCGCCCCGCCTAAGAAATCCGCCGCCCGCGCGTTGTCTTGGCGCAATCCCCAACCCCGAAAACCATCATGGAACGCGATCTGATTCTCTCCGCTTCTTTGGCCGCGGCGCTGCACGGCGCCGTGTTGTTCGGTTTCAATTCCTCTCCGGCCTCCCGTTCCGCTCCGCGCGAGGAAACCGTCACGTATTATGTCCCGACCCCGCCCTTGCCCGCGCCGGAACCGGAACTTCCGGCCGATGCCGAAACGCGGGCCTCCGCCGAACCGGCTCCGCGCCCCGAATTCGCTCCGCCGGCGCAACCGGATCGGCCGACGGTGTCGCACTCCAAGGACTTCGTCGTCCCGACTGCACCCGAGCTTCCGACTTTGGTCGCGAATTCCACGTTCGTGCCGGATACCGGCCCTCGCGTCTCCACAGCCGCCGGCGGGCGGGGGCCGGGCGGCGATATCGTCGGGCTCGGCGGTCTCGATGCCGCGCCGCGCACGCGGTTCCAACCTCCGCCGGTCTATCCCGCGGAGGCCCGCCACTCCGGTCTGGCCGGCGAGGTCGTGGTGGAGTTTATCGTCGACGAGTCCGGGCGCGTGCACGACGCACGCGTCGTGCGTTCGAACCACCGGATGTTCGAGGAACCGACCCTGCGCGCCGTCTCGCGCTGGGTCTTCGAACCCGGCAAGAGCGCCGGCCGCGCCGTGCGTTTCCGCATGGCCGTGCCCGTGATCTTCAGCCTGAACGACTGAACCGCAGCCTAGGCGACGTCCGTGATCGCGTGCGGCGTCGCCTTGTTGCCGCGGCCGGGCATGGGCACGTTCTCGCCGCGGCGTTTGCCGAGGAGCAAACGGCCGAGCGGCGACGATGGCGTCAACACGAGCACGGCGGCGCCGTCGAGCTCGACTTCGATGCCGCCGGCCTTGGGCCCGAGGAAGTACCAGACCTTTTTCCCGCTGCCCGCCGCCGGCGCCAGGCCGACGAGCGCCCCGACCGCCGCCGCGTCGTCCGGACCGAATTGGTCCCAGGTCTGCGTGGCGTAGAGTTCGATGCTGGCGGCGAGGTCGGCGGCGAGCTTGGCCTGCCCTTCGGCGAGATACGCCGCCTCCTGGCTGTGCGTGTCCCATTTGTTCTCCGGCCGGCTCTCCTCGCTGATGGCTTCGTCGCGCGCCATGAGCGCGGCCGCCGTGAGCACCGCGAGGTCCGCGCGGAGTTTCTGGAGAATGGCGTCGCGCAGGGCTGACTTATTCACGGCGAGAATCTTCGGTAAAACCGGCGGACCTGTTTTTGTCTGGCGCCGCCGGATACCGTCCGCATGTTGACCGTTCATCCGCCCGGCTTGTCAACGGGCATCCCGCATGGCGCGAAAAATCTGCTTCATCAACTACAAGGGCGGCGTGGGAAAGACGTCCCTCATCGTCAACACGGCCGCCGCCTTGGCCAAAATCGGCAAGCGGGTCCTCCTCTTCGATTTCGACACGCAATCCAACGCGAGCATCTGGCTGCTGAAGCTCGACCGCTGGAACAAGATCAACTCCGCCGGCGACGGCGCGATCTATTCGATCTTCGATCCCGGCCGCACCCAGGTCAAAGACCTCGTCATCAAGGACGTCGTCGAGGGCAAGAGCGGCGAGAAACTGCTCCCCGGCCTCGATCTCGTCCCGACGACGTTCAATCTCGTCGATCTGGAAAACGAGTACAACGGCGACCCCAAGCGCCCGCCGTACCTCGTGTTCTACGAACAGCTCCAGGCCATCGAGGCCAACTACGACTTCATCCTCTTCGATTGCCCGCCGAACATCCTCCGCGCCTCGCAGTGCGGCGTGTTTGCCTCCACGGAAATCTACGTCCCGGCCAATCCCGACGCGCTCAGCCTCATCGGTTTCACGCTGCTCGTGGAGAAACTGC
This sequence comes from Opitutaceae bacterium, assembly GCA_027482185.1. Classification (GTDB taxonomy): domain Bacteria; phylum Verrucomicrobiota; class Verrucomicrobiia; order Opitutales; family Opitutaceae; genus ER46. The sequence continues at coordinate 1,533,813 of JAIXWF010000013.1, forward strand.
AGAAGTTCCACCAACTCTCCGCGAGTTTCCGCAAGTCGGGCCAGGGCCCGGCCGCGCAGGTCCACGGGATCATTTTCAATTCGATCAAGACGGGCGTCGACATCGAGGTTCCGAAGATGCGGATGCAGCTCCGCCTGAACCAATTCAAGACCGCCAAGCGCGCCGCGGCCGTCGCCAAGATCTTCGACACGCAGATCCGCGACGCCATGGTCGTGCGCCGCGCCGTCGCCCTCGGCCTGCCCGTCGCGCTCGTCAGCGCCGAGGCCACCGACGCCGGCCCGGGCGGCGACAACGTGATCACCGACTACCGCAAGCTGGCCGGCGAACTCGTCCAGCTCGTTCCGTCCTGAGTTTCGCTTCCGGCCGGATTCCCCGCGCCGCAACCCCCGCCTTCGCCGATGAAAGCCACCGCCAAAGAATGGAACGAGGTCCGCAGCGCCTTCGCCACGTCGATCATGGTCGACACCGCGATCAACAGCCTGGCGCAGAACCTCGACGGCCCCGAATGGCCGATCAAGGGCAAGGAAGAGACTCCCGCCAAGTACATCGATCTCACGTTCGACGAGGCGGTCGAGTTGCTGCAGCTCAAGGGCCAAAAACCCGAGAAACTCGACGACCTCATCGGCATCCTCCGCGAGACGTTGGCCTTCGACAGTCCCTTCGGCGAGATGGTCGAGCAGGCGCAGGCCGCCGCCGAGCGCGACAACCCGCTGCTCAAGAATCTCGCGAAGCTCGGCATCCCGGAAAACTTCCCGATCACGCTCACCGCGCTCGACGCGGGCACGTTGGAATTCTGCAAATTGGAAAAACTGCACACGCTCGGCGAGTTCGCCGTGTTCGCGCAGGGCATGTCGCAGACCGTGATCGTCGGCGGCGATTTCAAGAAATTGCTCAACGCGCTCTCCCATGTGGACGAGGCCGCCTTGGCCGAGGTTCTGCCTTACCGCCGCGGCCAAAAGGGCCTGCACCTCGCGGAAGCCGTGGCGCATTGCAGCCGCGGCAGCGACGCCGCGGCGCGCGTCGAAACCGCCACGACGTGGTTCCACACCGAGTTGGCCGGGATCGAAACCGACCTGGCCGCGGGCGGCACGCTCGAGCGCCACTTCGTTTCCCTCGGCAATCCCGCCCTCGAGCGCAAGGCCGCGGATCTGCTCCGGCCGCACCTGCGTGCCCGTCCGGGCAAAGCCGCCCCGGCGGCCGCCGCGCCGGTCGAGAAAAAGAAGTCCGGGTTCTTCGGTTGGTTCTCCCGCAAGTAAGGCCGCGGGCCCGCGGCCGCCTCGACAACGCGCCGCGGACCGCCTCTGCTGTGCGCCATCGCCATGGCTGAACCCGGTCCGATCAAGTTTCCCGCCGTCCGTCCCGCTCCGGCCGCGCCGGTGCTGTCGCTGCGCCGCCGCGCGGTCCCGACCCGGTCGCCGTTCGAGGTTTCGGCCGCTTCCGCCGCCGCCCGCGAATCGATCAAGGCCATCGTGCACGCGACGCGGGCGCCGTTCGCCGGCGCAGCGGCTCCCGACCAAGGCCGCGTGGCCGAGTTGGAACGTTCGCTGCGGCAGCTCGAATTGACCTTGGCGGAACGCGAACGCGTGATCGCGGAGAACGAAAACCGCCAGGCGGAGCGCGACCGCGACCTGGCCGAGGCCGAGGCTCTCTTTGCGGCGCGGGAAAAGCTGCTGGCCGTGGCGCGCAAACCCGCCGCGCCGGCCGCCGCGCCCGTTTCCGCCGAGGAAAAGGCCGCCCTCGAACAGCTGCGCGCGGAACTCGAGCGGCAGGAGGCGAGCGTCAAGGAAGCCAAGCAGGCCCTGAAAGAGCGCGAGCAGTTCCTCGACGAATCCGAAACCAAGCTTTTCGAAAAAGTGCAGGCGCAGCAGGAGAAGGAAATCGAGCTCGAGCAACGCGAGGAAGATCTCCGCGCCCGCGAACGCCGCCTGCGCGAACGCGAGGCCGCCGTCGATCCCGCCGCCGCCGCCGCGCTGAAGGCCGAGGACGAAAAGGCCCGCCAACGGGACGAATTCAACGAGTGACCGCGGCTGGGCCGTTCCCGGGGACGCAAAAAAAACCGGACCCGGCGGCGCCGGATCCGGTTCGGAAAACAGGGGGGGTGACTCAGGCGGCCTGCACGAGGGCCTGCACCGTCTCGGGGGCGACGACGCGGTCGATGTCGAGGAGCGTCTTCACGGCGCCCTTCACCTTGGCCATGCCGAGGAGGTAGGCGGTGTCGATCTTGGCGCCGAACTCGGGCGTCGGCTCGATCTCGCCGGCCTGGAGCGTCACGACTTCCTCGACGCTGTCGACGATCAGGCCCATCTGCACGGTCTGCTCGTTCTGCAATTTGACCTGGACGACGACGATGCAGGTGCGTTCCGCGAACTCGGCCTTGACGCCGAACTTCACGCGGAGGTCGACAACCGGAATGACGCGGCCGCGGAGATTGATCACGCCCTTCACGAACGGCGGCATCTGCGGCACGGGCGTGATTTTCTGGAGGCGGATGATTTCGCGGACTTTCAGCACGCCGATCCCGTAGGCCTCGTTTTCGAGAACCACGGTGAGATACTTGCCGGCGAGCGAGGACGTGGAGGAGGGGGCGGGGGCGGTGGCGGTGGACATGGTAGTTAGGGCAAAAATCGGGCGCCGCGGGGTTAACTTTAGCGAATTCCGCGCGCCCGGAGCGGCCCGCGAGCAAATGGACGTAAACTTTCGTTCCGGCGGGCCGATGATTTCCGCAATCCGCGTGTACCGACCTTCATGAGCATCACACCCTCCCAGCTTTCCGCGCTCGAAGACTCCGCCAACCGACTTGCCGCCGAATCCATCCTCGCCCAAGCCGGCCGCGACGACGGTCTTGTCCCCAGCTACAGTCTGCTGAACGACCTCCGGGAGGCCACCGCGGCCGATCCCGAATTGCAGGCGCCCATCGCCGCCGTCCTGAAGGTGCTCGATGCGCTGCTTGAAACGGCGAAGCCGTTCGACGCCGTCGCCCTCGGCAAACTCCGCGAACTCGTGGACTGGCTCCCGCAGGCCCTCGCGGCCCGCCGCAATTCCGCTGCGTTGCCCGCCGTCGCCGGCGGTTCCGCCGGCACCGTGCCGGTAGCCGCTCCTGCCGCGCCTGCGCCCGAAGCCGCGCCGGCCGCAAAGGAATCGATCCTCGAACTCAATCTCGGCGAAAACCGCGAGCTCCTCACGGAGTTCCACGCCGAGGCGGTCGATCACCTCCAGCAGATCGAAGCCGCCCTGCTCGCGCTCGACCACGAGCCGGAGAATCCGGAGGCCCTCAACTCGATCTTCCGTTCGTTCCATACGATCAAGGGCAACGCCGGTTTCCTCGGCCTGCTGCCCATGCACACTTTGGCGCACGAGGTCGAATCGCTGCTCGATCTCGCCCGCAACCGCCAGCTGCGGCTGAACGCCGCGATCATCACGGAAATTCTCCGCAGCCGCGACGCGCTCCAGACGCTCACGCAACAGGTCGCCGACGCTCTCGAGAAGGGCCGCATCCCGGACCAGATCGTTCCTGTCGGCCATCTGATCCAGGCCGTCAAACGTCTGGCGGTGCCGGACGGCGCCGCGCCGGCCGCAGCCGCCGCGCCCGTCGTCGCCGCGCCGGCCCCCGTCGCCGAGGTTGCCGCGGCCCCCGCCGCCCCCGAAGCCGAAATCGCCCAGATCGTGCCGTTGCCCGGTGCCGCTCCCGTCGTTTCCGAATCCACTTCGGACACCGCGAAGAAACCGGCGGCCGCGACCTCCGCTTCCAACGGCGGCCAAGTCGTGAAGAGCGCCAGCGCCACCGTCCGCGTCAACACCGAGAAACTCGATTCGCTGATGGATGTCGTCGGCGAACTCGTGATCGTGCAGAGCCAACTGATCGAGTCCTCGCGCCAGGCGTCCAACGAGAACGCCACGCTCCAGCGCAATGTTTCCCAGCTCAGCCGCATCACCAAGGAACTCCAGTCCACGGCGATGGCCCTGCGCATGATTCCCATCAAGCCGACCTTCCAGAAGATGGAGCGCCTCGCCCGCGACCTCGCCCGCGATTTCGGCAAGAAGGTTTCGTTCGTCACCGACGGCGAAGACACGGAACTCGACCGCACGGTCGTCGAGGAAATCGGCGATCCCCTGGTTCACATGGTCCGCAACGCCCTCGATCACGGCCTCGAGAAACCGGAGGACCGCGTTGCCAAGGGCAAGGAGGAGACGGGCACGCTCCGCCTCTGCGCCTACCATCAGGGCAGCAACATCGTCATCGAACTCCAGGACGACGGCCGCGGCATCGACCCCGACCGCATCTACCGCAAGGCGGTCGAGAAGGGCGTCATTCCCGCGGGCACCCAGCTGACGCGCGAAGAAATGTACGCGCTGATTTTCGCGCCCGGATTCTCCACCGCCGAAAAGGTCACGGCTGTTTCCGGCCGCGGTGTGGGCATGGACGTCGTCAAACGCAACATCGAGAAATTGCGCGGCAAGATCGAGATCTCCTCCGAGGTCGGCCGCGGTTCCGTCTTTAAGATCAAGTTGCCGCTCACGATGGCGATCATCGACGGCCTGGTCGTCCGCGTCGGCGAGGACCGATTCATTCTCCCCAGCACTTCCGTGCAGATGGCGCTGCGTCCGACGAAGGAAAGCATCACCACCGTTCACGGCCGCGGCGAGGTGCTCGATCTGCGCGGTCGTTTCGTCCCCGTGCACCGGCTCAACCGCCGCTTCGGCATTCCCGGCGAGGCCAACAATCCGTGGGAAGGCATCGTCGTCATCGTCGAAACCTCGGGCAAGACCTCCGCGCTGCTCGTGGACGAAATGGTCAGCAAGCAGGAAGTCGTGATCAAGAACCTCGGCGCCTTCATGCAGAATCTGCCCGGCGTCGCCGGCGGCGCCATTCTGGGCGACGGCAACATCGCCCTGATCCTCGATCCAGGCTCGCTGCTCAACGCCGCCTGAGCCGGCCGCGTTCCCGCGTCGTCTTCCATTCCGCGCCACGTTCCATTTTTCCAATCCCGTGTCCGACCAAACACCTCCCACCCTCGAGCAGGTCTGCGAGCGCGCGCTCCGGCTGCCATGTTCCCCGGCGATTCTGCCGCGCCTGATTTCCGTGCTCGTGGCGCAGGACAGCAGCGCCGACGACATCGCCGACATCATCAAAGTCGACTCGGCCCTCGCCGCCTCGACGCTGCGCCTGGCCAACTCCGCGTTCTTCTCCTCGGGCACGCCGGCGGAAACGGTTTCCGACGCCGTCATCCGGCTCGGCCAGCGCGAACTCTACCGTCTCGCCGCGCTGGCCCTCGTCAGCCGCTGGGAAACGGGTTCTTCCCGCAGCGATCCCGGCGATTTCTGCCGCCACGCGCTGTGCACCGCCCTCGCGGCCGAAGTGCTCGCCGAAACGAGCGAGCGCGTCGATCCGCAGACGGCGTACACCGCCGGCCTGGTCTGCGACCTCGGCAAACTCGCGGTCGTCCATGCGTGCGCGCCGTTCTTCCCGATGATCCGCAACCAATGCGCGGCCCAGGGCCTCACGTGGGCCCAGGCGGAGCGCGATGTGCTCGGCTATTCGCACTCCGATGTAGGCGTGCGTCTGCTGCGGGCCTGGAGTTTTCCGGAAGGCCTCGCCGTCGCCGCCGAGTACTGCGAAAATCCGACCGCCGGCCCGGCCGAGGCGCTGCCGCTGCTCGCGCACCTGCACGCCGGCAAGTACATCGCGACCTCGTTCGGTCCCGGCGTTTCCGAGGACGGTTTCCTGTTCGAACTGAACACGGAGTTTCTCGCCGAGTGGGGCTTCACCCCCGAACTCCTCCAGGAGACGATGGCGATCGTCCACGACCGCGCGAAACTCCGCCTGCAGGACAAACTCACGCACGGGGTCGTCACGCTCTGAACGGCTTCGGAGCCGCCCCGCACCGACGCCCGCCCGGTTCGCCCGGCGGGCGTTTTGCTTGGGTCGGGCCGCTGCATGCGCGCGGTTGGCAGCACGGAATTTCTCCTTCACGGTCGCGGCCATGGCCGCCGCCCCGCGCCGCCTGTTTTCCCTCCTTGCCGGATTTGCGATTGGCCTCGCGCCGGCCGGCCGGGTCCAGGCCGCCGCCCCGGCATGGCCCTATACGGCGGTGCCGGCATTCGCGCCGTTGAAGTTTGAGCAGCCTTTGGCGGTGGTGACGCCGCCGGGCGAAACCCGGCGGCTCTTTGTCGTGGAGAAGCGCGGCCGCATCGCCGTGGTGCCGGATCTCGCGCGGCCGGAAAGAAAGGTGTTTCTCGACCTCGGCGACCGCCTCGGCACGAACCGCGACGGCGAACTCGGTCTGCTGGCCCTCGCGTTTCATCCGCAGTACCGGGAGAACCGGCAATTCTACATCTGGTACACGCACTTCACCGGCAGCGGCCGCGACGCCCGGGGCACCAGCCGGCTGGCCCGTTTCCAGGCCCGCGCGGGAGATCCCAACTCGGCCGATCCCGCTTCCGAGCAACTTCTGATCGTGCAGCCGGACGAGGCGTCGAACCACAACGGCGGCGAACTCCTCTTCGGCGCCGAAGGCTACCTCTATCTGTCGATCGGCGACGAGGGCGCGTACAACGACATCTTCGAAAACAGCCAGCGCATCACGAAGGACTTCTTCGCGGGCATTTTGCGGATCGACGTCGACCGCCGGCCCGGCAACCCGGCTCCGAATCCGCACCCGGCCGTGCAGGCCGGCACCTACGCGGTGCCGCAGGACAATCCCTTTGTCGGGGCGACGCGGTTCAACGGCGAGCCCGTCGATCCCGCGGCGGTGCGCACGGAGTTCTGGGCCGTGGGCCTGCGCAACGTGTGGCGCATGGCGTTCGATCTTCCGACCGGACGGCTCTGGGCCGCCGACGTGGGCCAGAACTCGGCCGAGGAAATCGACCTCATCGTCCGCGGCGGCAACTACGGCTGGAATTACCGCGAAGCCTGCGGCCGCGGCCCGCGCCGCAATCCCGGCAATCTGGAATTCGTCGAGCCCATCTGGGATTACCCGCGCAGCGAAGGCACGTCCGTGACCGGCGGGATCGTCTACCGCGGCCCGCGTTACCCGGACTTGGACGGACACTATCTCTTCGCCGACTACGCGTCCGGCAAAGTCTGGGCGTTGCGGCCCGACGGCGACCGGCGGGTGACGGCGGACCGCGTCCGGCAGATCGCGCAGGTTGCGACGGTGACGTCGTTCGGCCTCGATCCGGCCAGCGGCGAAATCCTCCTCGCCACCCTGGGGCAGGGCGTGCTGCGGCTCGTGCCCGCGGGGCAGGCGCGTTGACCGGCCCGGAGCGAAGGGCGCAACCTCAGGCGGCGAGCGAGAGTTTCTCGTTCGCTTCCGGGGTCTTCATCGTGATCGAGCCGGTGCCCACATCGAGGTGGACGGTGCGGTTGATCGTGCCGCCGAGGGCGGAGTGGCGCGGGAAGAGCCGCGACCGCGCCAGAATATCGGTGGTCGCGCGGATGTTGCGCTCGCCGATCTTGAAGTTGTCGTTGCCGCACAGCACGGAAGCGCCGCCGGCGAGAAAGATGCGGAGCCGGTTCGGATCCGCCTTCAGGCCGACGAGGGCCTTGAGGAGCATCGGGATGCCGGTATCGGCGAACATCGCCGGCTGCGTCGTCGCCTTGCCGGGCGAGATGGTCGAGTCGGGGAGCATCAGGTGCAACAACCCGCCCGTCTTCACGAGCGGATCGTACGCGACGACGGCGATGCAGGAACCGAGCGCATAGGTGCTCAGGGTGATCGACGTGTTGTTCGAGACGCTCATGTCGCCGACGCCGATGACAACGCGCTGCGCAAAGAGTGCGCCGATGGTGGGGGAAGCCATGACGGATCAGGAGCCGGCGGGTTGCCCGAAGGCCGCGAGGGCGCGCAGGAAATGGGGAAGCGGGGCGTTGGAGCGGCGTTTCACAGGCATGAAGTATTGAACGACTCAGGCTCGGTCTTCTTGAGCGGATGGCGGATTATTTGCCGTTATGCCGGGGCGGTTCGGCCGGGCGATGCGTAGATCTACAGGTACACCAGCAGCCGCTGGTTGATCGGGGTGACTTGGTTGTGGCTGCGGATCTTCGCGATCGTGCCGGGGCTGAGCGCCTGGCCTTCGCCGATCAGAAGCAGGCCGTGCGGACTGTAGATGCCGTTGGCCAGGACCATGCCCGGCTCGAGTTCGTGCAGCATGATTTCGCGCACCTGCTTCGGGAGCTGCACCAGATTGCTCACCTTCAGGAAAAGCCGGACCGCCTCGGGGTCGTAGTCGCTGCCGGAACGGGCCAGGATCGCGTCGATCGCGGCCGTCTTGGCGAGCCCGGACTCGAGGAAACCCACCGCGACCGCGAGGCAGCGCGCGGGCCACGGGATGGCTTCGCCGGCAAGGCCGTCGGGGTAGCCGCGGCCGTCGTAGCGCTCATGGTGCGTCCGGATCACTTCGCCGACGTCCGCCCGCGAATCGACGAGGGCGGCGAGGGTCTGGCCGTAGATCGGATGGTTGAGAATCATCCCGCGCTCGCGCTCGGTGAGCTGGTCGGGCTTGGTCCGGTAGGCGCGCATCACTTCGCGCGGCATGCCGATGAGACCGAGGTCGCAAAGCCAAGCCGCGGTGCGCAGGGCGTGGCGCTCGCTGTCGGTGAACTTGTCGGTCGCCGCCATCTGCGTCGCGAACTCGACGAGGGCCTTGGCCTGGCCGCCGAGGATCGGGTCGTAGGTGGTGAGGATGCGGCGGCACAGCTCGAGGGAATTCTCGTAGCTCGCGGCGAGCTCGCGGTTGGCGGCGTCGAGGCGGAGCTTCTGCTGCTCGAGATCCTTGACCTTCGCCTCGAGCGCGACGTTCGCCTCGCTCAGGCGGTTGTTGAGATTCTGCGTTTCCGCCTGGAGGGCCTCGTTGTGCGTGACGAGTTCGTGCCGCTGCACGGCGTTGCGCACGGTCGCCACGAGTTCCTCGCGCAGCCACGGTTTGGCCACGAAGCGGAAAATTTCACCCTTGTTGATCGCGTCGACGATGGTCGGCAGCGCCAGCACGGCGGTGATCAAAATGCGCGACGCGTAGGGCCGGAGGCGGCGGCTCTCGATCAGAAAATCGAGTCCCATCATTTCGGGCATCCGCTGGTCGGAAATGATCACCGCGAAATCGCGCTCCTGCAGGATCGCGAGGGCCTTGAGGGGGCTGGTGCACGCGACGACGTGGAAGCCCTCGCGCTCGAGCGTGAACTTGAGCGCGGTCAGCACCACGGGTTCGTCGTCGACGATGAGGATCGTCGACAGATCGGCGGTCGGGCCCGCGGGAGACGGGGCCGCCAGCTCGGCCGGCTGCGGCACGGACGGGAAAGGGGTCATGACGAGGCGGAGGCGAGCGACGCCGGTCCGGCGGCAAGTTGGCCCGCGCAATGGCGCGAGATGTGGTCGGCCACAAGGTCGAGCCGGAGCTGGCGCTGCGAGGCGCCGCACTCCCAGGCGACTTTCGGCATGCCGTACACGACGCTGCTGGCTTCGTCCTGCGAGAACGTCGCGGCGCCGCGTTCCCGGAGGCGCAGCAGGCCTTCCGCGCCGTCGCGGCCCATGCCGGTAAGCACGCCGGCGATGACATGCGGCGCGATCGAGGGATCGGCGGCGGACTTGAACAGCAGGTCGACGGCGGGGCGCTGGTGCCACACGGCGGGACCGGTGGTGACGCGGACGCGGTAGTGGTCGGTCTGCCACTGCACCATCAGGTGAAAGTTGCCCGGGGCGACGAGCGCGAGACCGGGTTGCAGGCGGTCGCCGTCGACCGCTTCGCGGACTTCGAACTGGCAAAGGTCGTTGAGCCGGTCGGCGAACGTGCGCGAAAACACCGGCGGGATGTGCTGCACGATGGCGATCGGCGGGAGATTCCCGGGCAAATTGGTCAGAACCTCGCGCAGGGCTTCGGTGCCGCCCGTCGAGGCCCCGAGGAGAATGAGATCCCGCGGCGAGCCGCCGCGGCGCACGGGCACGGGCCGCGCGGCCGGGCGCGGGGCGGCCGGTTTGGGCGCGGGGGCGGCGGAGGGGCGGCCCATGCGGGCGCCGGCCGAAGCCTTGATGCGCGCGATGAGCTGCGGCCCGAGGTCGCCGAAAGAGTAGGGGCCGCCCGGCTTCGCCAGCACGTCGAACGCCCCGAGCCGCAGGGCTTCGAGGGCGTAGTCGGATCCGCGCTGCGTGAGCGAGCTCATGATGATCACCGGCAGCGGGCGCTGCGCCATCAGGATCTTCAGAAACGTGAGACCGTCCATGCGCGGCATTTCGAGATCGAGCGTCAGGACGTCGGGATTCAGGGCCTGGATCTTGTCCTTGGCGGCGTACGGATCCACGGCGGTACCGACGACCTCGATCTCCGGATCGCCCTTCAGCGCATCGCTCACGAGTTTCCGCACCACGGCGGAATCGTCGACGATCAGGACACGGATGGGGCGGTTGCTCATGCGAGTCGGGGAGGATGCAGCCTGGCCGGTAGTCCGCGCGGGCTGGACCGGGACGGGATTCATGGCTCAGGAGCCGAAGGGTTTCTGGTAGATCGCCGGACGGACGACCCGCAGCCCATGCGTGAGATGCGTGAGGCTTTCCGAGTGGCCGACGAAAAGGTAGCCGCCCGGCACGAGCCGGCGCGCGAGCCGGTTGACCAGTTCCTCCTGGGTCGGACGGTCGAAGTAGATCATCACATTCCGGCAGAAGATCACTTGGAACGGCTCGTTGAACGGCGGTTCTCCCTCGAGGAGATTGAGGTGGTGGAACGACACGCGCTCGCGCAGCGCCGCCTTCACGCGGTGGTTGCCTTCCTGCGGCCCGAACCCGCGCTGGAAATAGTTGCGGATCGTGTCGGGCGGCAACCGGCGGACGGTTTCATCCGAATAAATGCCGGCCGCCGCTTTCGCGAGAATGCGGTGCGAGATGTCCGTCGCCTCGATTTGCCAGGGCCAGGACGGCAGGCAACCGGCCAGCGTCATGGCGATCGAGTAGGGCTCCTCGCCCGAAGAGCAGGCGGCGCTCCAGACGCGGAACTTCGGCCAACGCTCGGCGCGCGCGCGTTCCTGCATCTCGGGCACCGCCTTGTCGCGGAGAAAATCGAAGTGCGCGATTTCGCGGAAGAAGAACGTATGGTTCGTCGAGATCGCGTCGATCAGGTGCCCCAGTTCCTGGTCGGCTCCCGGCGCCTGCAGCAGGCGGCAGTAGTCGCCCAGGGTGGGCGTATTGGTCGCACGGAGACGTTTGCCGAGGCGGGCCGAAACCAATTGGCGCTTGTCGGGGCCAAGATTGATGCGGCTGCGTTCGTAGACGAGGTTCCGGATGAAATCGAACTCGCTGTCCCTCATGGGTAAATTAACCCCTTACATCGGCGCCCGGGCCGCGAAATGAAGCCGCCGCGCGGCGTTTTTCGCGAAATTGTCGCCGCTGCCTCCGGCCGCCTCGGCAATTTTTGCCCCGCCGGCGCCGCGGATTCGGCCGGCGACGGAGCATGGATCCGGGGTAAACTATATCACGCTGACAGGGCGTTGGTTGCGGGGCCATCGGCAACCGTGGCACCGGCTTTGCTAAACCGAAGCCATGATCGATCCCATCTTCCAAACCGACAACTACCAGTTGGCGCGGAAGCTTCTGGACGCATCGGCCCTGCGCCACGAAGCCATCGCGACCAACATCGCGAACGCCGAAACCCCGGGCTTCCGCCGGCTCGACATCGCGCCGGACTTCGCCGTGCAGCTCAAGTCCCGCGTCGAGGCCGGCAACTTCGGCCGCAATTCCGACACGATCCGCCCGGCCCTGTCCGAGGACCAGACCGCCCGCAGCGTCCGGCCCGACGGCAACACCGTCGAGATCGAGCGCGAGATGCTCGTCATGAACCGCAACGTCGTGGAGCACGATTTCCTCACCGAGATCGTCTCCCGCAACATCAAGCAGCTGAAGATGGCGATCACCGGCCGCCAAGTCTGAGTCGCCCGCTGACCCTTTTCCAACGTGAACCTCATCTCCGGCATCGACGTTTCCGCGGGCGCCCTCAACGCGCAGAAGACGCGCCTCGATATCGTCGCCCAGAACATCGCCAACGCCCAGACGACGCGGACGCCGTCCGGCGCCCCCTACCAGCGCCAGGTCGTTTCTTTCGAATCCGAGCTGCTCAAGCGCTCCACCGGCGGCGCTTCGCTCCAGACCGTGCGCATCGGCTCCATCTCCACCGACCGGACGCCGGGCCAGCAGGTCTACAATCCGCAGCATCCGGATGCCGGGCCCGACGGCACCGTTGTCATGCCGAACGTGAATCTCTCCTACGAGATGGTCGACCTCATCACCGCCTCCCGCGCCTACGAGGCCAACCTCTCGGTCGTGAAGAATGCCCGCCAGATGGCCCTCAAGGCCCTCGAGATCGGCAAGTAATCCCCGTTTCCCGCCATGCTCTCCATCGGATCCGTCAACCCGCTCGCCGCCTCCGCCCTCCAGCGCATCGAGGCGCCGCTGCCGAAGGTCGGCCTCGGCCAAGGCATCCCGATCCCGTCGGGCGCGCAGCCGACCCAGGGCTTCGGCAACCTGCTCGACGGTCTCGTCGCCACCGTCGACGGCAAGCAGCAGGCCGCCCAGGCGGCCACGCGCAAGGTGCTGCTCGGCGAGTCCGACCAGCTCCACCAGAGCGTAATCGCGATGCAGGAAGCTTCCGTCGCCTTCACCATGATGGTCGAGGTCCGCAACAAGCTCGTGGAATCATACCAGGAGCTGATGCGCATGCAGGTGTGAGTTCCCGTTCCCGCCCTGTGTATCCGTTTTCCGAATCCCTTTCCGCCACCCGCCGCCCTGATCGCGCCGCCCGGCCGCCCGCCTGATGAAGAACTTCACCCAATCCCTGCTCGAACTCTGGAAACAGCTTGGTCTCAACCAACGCGTTTCCCTCATCGTCGCCGCCGTCGCGGTCGGCGGCGGGCTCTTCGGCGTCGTGCTCTGGTCCCAGCGCCCGGACTACCAGTTGCTCTACGCCCGCATGGGCGAGAAGGACGCCGCCGCCGTCATCAGCCACCTGCAGACGCAGAACATCCCGCACCAGCTCACGGCCGGCGGCAGCGCCGTCATGGTTCCGAGCAAGCTCGTCCACAAGCTCCGCATGGACCTCGCCGGCAAGGGCATCCCGAGCGGCGACGGCGTCGGTTTCGAAATCTTCGACAAGGGCCAATTCGGTCTCTCCGACTTCGTCCAGCGCACCAACTATCTCCGCGCCGTGCAGGGCGAACTCGCCCGCACCATCATGCAGCTGCAGGGCGTCCGCGCCGCGCGCGTCATGATCGTGCAGCCGGAGAACCGGCTCCTGCTCACCGAACAGGGCGTCAAGTCCACGGCCTCCGTCTTCGTCGATGTCGGCGGCGGCCGGCTCGAACCCGATCAGGTCAACGCCATCCGCCACCTCGTCGCCAACGCCGTCCAGGGCCTTGCGCCCGACCAGGTCGCCGTCGTCGACAACCGCGGCCGCACGCTCTCCGAGGAACTCAAGCAGGACCCGATGCTCGGCTCCGCCTCCTCCCAGATGCGCTACCGCCAGCAGGTCGAGGACTACTATGCGAAGAAGGTGGAATCGATGCTCGCGACCGTCATCGGCCCCGGCAACGCCGTCGTCCGCGTGGCCGCGGAGATCGAGACCGAGGCCATGACGCAGACCTCCGAGAAGTTCGATCCGGACGGGCAGGTCGTCCGTTCCCAGACTCAGACCGAGGACATCAACAACACGTCCGAAGCCCGCGCCGGCGGCGCCGCCAGCGGCGTCAGCGCCAACGTCCCCGAGAAGGCCGCCGCGGCTCCCGAGGCCGTCCGGCCCATCTCGACCTCCGAGCAGAACCGCAAGAACCGCACGACGCAGTACGAGATCAACCGCACGACGACGAACGTTACCCGCAATCCCGGCAGCGTGAAACAGCTCACGGCCGCGGTGTTCGTCACGCCCCGGCTTGCGCCGGCCGCAGCACCCGCCCCGGCCCAGCCGGGCCAGCCGGCCCCCGCGCCGGTCGCGCAGGTCCAGAAACGCACCGCCCAGGAACTCGATGCGCTGCGCCAGGTCGTCGTCAACGCGCTCGGCATCAAGCCCGCGCCCGGCCAGACCCTCGAGTCCATCGTCTCGGTGCAGGAAACCGAGTTCCAGGCCCCGCTCGCCGGACTCAGCCCGCTCGATCCCGCGGCCGGCGGCCAGCCGGCCTGGCAGGCCTATGCCGAGGTCGCGAGCCGCTGGGCCGCCGTCGCCGGCGCCGCCCTCGTCCTCCTCGTCTTCTGGCGCATGCTGCAGAAGCAGAAGCCCGAGCCCGTGCCGATCGAGGTCCTGTCGCTCACGCCCGAAAGCGCCGCCCGCAACGCGCTCCAGACCGGCAACAACGTGACGCCCGAGATTCTCAACGAACTGATCAAGCAGAAGTCCGCCAACGTCAGTGTCGCGCTGCGCGACTGGGTCGCCGCCGCCAACGCCCCCGCCGGCAAGAACTGAGCCCGCCATGCCCGACATCGACTACGCCAAGCTGGGCCGGCCGCAGAAGCTGGCCGTCTTCCTGATCATCATCGGCCCCGAGGCCGCGGCCGAGGTGCTGCGCCACTTCGACGACCAGGAAATCGAGCTCATCTGCCGCGAGATGTCGACGTTCACCATCATCCCCGCCGACGTGCAGCGGCAGGCGATGGACGAGTTTTCCGGCCTGATCGTGAAAAGCGCCGGCTCCTCGCTCGGCGGCCTCGTGTACGCGCAGCGCACGCTCGAGATCGCCAAAGGCGACTACAAGGCGTCCGCGATCATCGGCCGCGTCGGCCCGGTCGGGTCTTCCGTCGATGTCATCAAGGATATCGCCGAGATGGAAGGCCGGCAGATCTTCAATCTCGTGAAACACGAGCAGCCGCAGACGATCTCGTTTTTGCTGTCGTACCTCGACAGCGAGAAATCCGCCGAGGTCTTCTCTTTGCTCGGGCCCGATCTGCGCGAGGAAGTGATCGAACGCCTCGGCACCATCGAGAGCACGTCCCTCGACCTCGTTTCCAAAATCGCGCGCAGTCTCGGCAAGCACTACGACATCAAGGTCCGCCCCGCCTTCCACCGCTCCGGCGGCGTCCGCGCCGTCGCCGACCTGCTGAACAACCTCGACAAGGAAATGAGCAAGAACCTGCTCGCCCGCCTCGAGGAACGGAACGCCAACCTCAGCGCCGCGATCCGCAAGAAGCTGTTCAGCTTCGACGATCTCAACCGCCTGCAGCCGGCGGATTTCCAGCGCGTCCTGCGCGAGGTCGATTCTTCGAACCTGGCGATCGCGATGAAGTCGGCCAGCGAGACGCTGCGCGACCGCATCTACGCCTCCATTTCCAAACGCGCCGCCGAAGCCCTCAAGGAGGAGCTCGAAATGCTCGGGCCGGTCCGCCTCAAGGACGTCGAGACCGCCCAGGATGCGATCATCCAGGTGGTCCGCCGCCTCGAGGAAGAGGGCCAGATCACGCTCGAAGCCGACGGCGAACAAAGCCTCGTCGCCTGAACCCGCCATGGCCTACGCCAAACTCGTCGCCTTCGACCGTCCGCTCCAGGGAGTTTCCGTCCCGGGGCAGGGCGGCCGCTTCTGCACCGAGGCCGAACTCGCCGCCCGCGACGACGCCGCGTATCAGCGCGGGGTGGACGCCGCCCGCGCCCTGGCCGACCAGCAGATGGTCGAGTTCCGCGCCGACATCGAGGCGCTCGGCGACGGTGTCTTCAAGAAAGTGTCCGGGCTCGAGCCGCAGCTCGTCGCGCAGCTCCGCGAGGCGCTGCCCGGCCTCGCCCTCGACATTTCGCGCCGGCTCCTCGCCGGCTACGAGCCGCCCGCCGAGGTCGTTTCCCGCATCTGCGAGGAGGCCCTCGCCGAGATCTTCCCGGAACGCGACAACCTCGAGCTCACGGTCGCCCCGCGCGACGCCGCGCTCCTCGAGAAACTCAATCCCGCCTGGCTCCGCCGCTATCCCGGCCTTCGCATCCGCGCCGAGGCCGCGCTTGCCCCGGGCGACTGCCAGGTCCGCAGCCGCTTCGGCCTCACCGACGCGCGCATGGACACCAAGCTGAACGCCCTCCGGCACAGCCTCGCCCCGCAATGACCTCCGGAGTCGCACCGCTCGTCGACGTGCTCCGCACCCAGGTGCGGCACCTCCCTGCCGTCCAGCGCATCGGCGCCGTCACCGGCGTCGCCGGCCTCATCATCGAGTCCGACGGCCCGAACGTCGGCCTCGGCGAACTCTGCACCGTGCGTTCCTCGCGCGACGGCTTTTCCGTCCGCGCCGAGGTGGTCGGCTTTCGCGAACACCGCGTGCTCCTGATGCCGCTCGGCGACACCGCCGGCCTGCACGTCGGCTGCGAGGTCACCGCCAGCGACCGCCCGCCGCTGCCGCGCACCGGGCCGGAGATGCTCGGCCGCGTGCTCGACGCCCTCGGCAAACCTTTCGACGGCCTCGGCATGCTGCCGGTCGAACGCCTCGCCGTGCACAACGCCGCGCCCCCGCACCCGCTGCGCCGCCAGCGCATCAAACTGCCGTTCGTCACCGGCGTGCGCGCGATCGATGCGTTCATTCCGTTCGGCCGCGGCCAGCGCCTCGGCCTCTTCGCCGGTTCCGGCGTCGGCAAATCGACCCTCATGGGCATGATCGCCCGCGCTTCCGAAGCCGACGTCGTCGTCATCGCCCTCGTCGGCGAACGCGGCCGCGAGGTCCGCGAGTTCATCGAGAAGGACCTCGGCCCCGAGGGCATGAAACGCGCCGTCGTCGTCGTCGCCACCTCCGACACGCCGGCTCCGCTCCGCCTGCGCGCCGCCTACACCGCGACTTCCATCGCCGAGGCCTGGCGCGACGCCGGCAAGAACGTCCTCTTCATGATGGACTCGGTCACGCGCTTCGCGATGGCCCAGCGCGAAATCGGTCTCGCCATCGGCGAGCCGCCGGCCACCCGCGGCTACACGCCCTCGGTGTTCGCGCTGTTGCCGCGGCTGCTCGAGCGCGCCGGTTCCGGCGAGCAGGGCGCCATCACCGCGCTGTACACCGTGCTCGTCGAAGGCGACGACATGAACGAGCCCGTGGCCGACGCCGTCCGCGGCATCCTCGACGGCCACATCGTGCTTTCCCGCCAGCTGGCGCACTTCAACCACTATCCGGCCATCGACGTGCTCGAGAGCGTCAGCCGCCTCACCCGCGATGTCTGCACGCCCGAAGAGGTCGGCCTGACCGGCAAGGCCCGCGAGCACCTCGCGCTGTATCGGAAAAACGAGGACCTCATTTCCATCGGCGCCTACACCAAGGGTTCCAACGCCGCGCTGGACCATGCCGTGAACCTCCACGAGCCGTTGCGCAATTTTCTCCGCCAGTCGACGCACGAGCACACCGCCCGCGCGCAAACCTTCGCCAACCTCAAAAAGATCATCGCATGAAAAAGTTCCGTTTTCCCCTGCGTCCGGTGGCGGTGTTGCGTGCGCATCGCGAGTTGCGCGCCCGCGAGGCGTTCGCCGCCGCGGTCCACGCCTACATGCTCAGCGAGGAGGAACTGGCCGGGGTCCGTTCCCGGGTCGCGCGTTTCGAGGCGGAACTCTTCGCCGGCCGGCGCGAACGTTTCTCCGCCGCGGACGAAGCCCAGGCCCTGGCCGCCTACCGCCGCGAGTGCGCCGCGGAAGCCGAAGCCGAACGCGCCATGATTGCCGCGCGTGCCAAAATGGGCGAGCGCCGGGCCGAGTACCTCGAGGCCCACCGCAAACTCGAGGTCGTCAACCGGCTCGAAACCAAGGCCCGCACCGAACATCGCCTCGAAGCCAACCGCGAGGAGCAGGCCGAATTCGACGACTACGCGGGCCGCCGGGCCGCCGCGCGCCGTCCGCTCTTCTCCGCCGTATGAGCAAGCTGATGAATCCGATGATGGTCGCCGCGCTCAGCATCTGCCTGAGCCTGGGACTCGGCGTGGCCATGACCTGGCGCGTCCTCAGCACCCTCGTGAAAGCTCCGCCGGCCAAGGCCGAACTGCCCGAGGTGGCCGAGCTCAAACGCAAGGGCTGGGATTTCTGGACCATCGAGATGGACAACCTCTCCAACGAGCTGAAGGAAGAACGCGCCCGCCTCCGCAAGCAGGCCGAACTGCTCGACCAGCGCGCCGCCCGCATCGCCCTCGAAGAAAAGGAATTCGCCAAGCTCCGCGCCGAGATCGAAACCATGCGCAAGGACGTCGCGACCAAAGTCATGGAGATCGGCGCCGACGAGGCGAAGAACCTCAAGACCCTCGCGAACACCTACTCGACGCTCACGCCCAAGGCCGCCGTCGCGATCCTCAGGGAGATGGACGACGTCACCATCGTGAAGCTGCTCTCGCTGATGAAGACCGACGTCGTCGGCCCCATCTTCGAGGAAATGGGCAAGGCCGACACCACGCTCGCCAAGCGCGCCGCGCTCCTCTCCGAACGCCTCCGCCTCATGAAAGTCGCGAAGGCCGGCAAAGCTCCCTGATTTTCAATTCTCCCCCGCATCACGGATCGATGCGGTTCTCGGCCATGGACGGTGCCGCCCTATGCAATTCTCTCCGTCCACCACTTCCGCCGATCCGTCCCTGGCCGCCGCCCTGTTTCCGGTCGCCGGACCCGCGTTGCCCGCCGCTGCCGCCGGCGCCGCCGCGCCCGCCGCCGACGCTTTCGAAATTCTTTTTTCCGGCCTGACGCCGGAGGTCGCTGCCGTTTCGCCTGGCGAGGCGATCCTGGATTTCTCCGTCGATCCCGCCGTCACGCCGGCCGCGTCCGGACCGGCCCCGTTGCTCGCTACCGCGCCGCGCGCCGCCGCCGACGCAAACGGAGAACCGCTCGCGATCGCCGCCGACGCTCCGCCGGCCCCGGGCAACGTTCCCGCGACTCGCCCGGCCGCCACCAAGTCCAAACCCGCCCGCGAAGTTGCGGGGGGCGAAGCACCGGCGATTCCGGAGGCCGAACTGCCGGAGGCGGCGAAAGCGACGCCGTCGCCCGATGCGCGCGCCGCGGCCGAAGCGATCGCTTCGTTCCTGCCGGTTCCGCCGGCGGCCGACTCGCTGCCGAGAATCACTGCGGAGCCGGAAGAGGAGGCCGAGGACGGCGAGGACGAGGCAGGGGAGGAGATGGCCGCCCTGGGAGACGAAGCCGATGCGGAGCACAACGAGACCGCGGATACGCCGGTTCGAATTCATTCCGCCCCGCGCGACTTTTCCCCGATCGCCGCGGCAACGCCCGCGCCGACGGTTCTCGCCTCGGCGTCCGAGCCGGCCGCAACCCCGACGCAGCCCACGCTTCGCTCCCCCGTGGCCACGCCGGAGCAGGAGAACCATGGATCCCGCGTGGAGCCGGAGGCGACGCCCGTCGCTCTCCGCGCCGTGGAGGCGCGTCCCGCGCCGAACCCGCGCCCGACGGACTTCGTGCCGCAGCGGGATTGGGATCGTCCGGTCGCCGGACTTGCCGCGAACGCGGCCCGTCCGGAAGTTCTTCCGCGCGCCGCAACGGGGGCGCAGGAACTCGAATCCGAAGCCAACCGCCTCCCGGTCGCGACCGCCTTGCCTGCACTTTCCGCCTTGACCTCCGGTCCGGCCGCCCCGGCTTCCGGTCGTCCGGCGCCGGTCGCCCAGGCCGGCACCGCGTTCGCCGATCCAGCCGAGGCCGCTCCGGGGATCCAAGTCAGGATTGCGGTCGAGACCGCGCCGAAATTCACGCCCGCCTCCGCTGCTTCCGTCGAAGCCGGCGCCACGGACTCCGCCTCGCGCCGCGAATCCGTGCCGATGGCGTCGAGCGATGCCGAGTCTGCGCTGGCGGCCGCGATCGCCGGCCAGCCCGCCGCGGCGCCGGCTCCGCGGCGCAGTTCCGTCCGGGGCGCGCGCCAGGCAGCGCCGGCGGAGGGCGAAGGCTCCGGCGAAAGCCGGCCGGCAATTCTTGCCGCGCCGCGGGCATTTCGTCCGGTGGAAACGGATGAGGCGAATTCCGGCTCCGGCAAAAAGTTTCTAAACCCGGAAGGGGAGCAGGTTGCGAAACGCGTGCCGAATGTTGGCACCGCCGTTGCTAATCGGGAACTCGCCATGTACTCCCGCACCCTTTCCTCGCTGCCGACGCATCCTGCGTCCGGATACGATGGCATGGCGGCGGGACTCGCGGCCGCGCCCGAGGCGCTCGCGGCCGAGTTGCCCGAGCCGGCATCCGTCCAGTTCGTGGCCAGTCCGCATCGGGCCGTCGAGGCCGTGATGACCGCGATCGACCGCGCGGCGGGCCGCGACCAAACTTCGGTGAAGCTCGATTTCGCCATCGGCCAGGAGTCCCTTGCCGTCCGCGTCGAACTGCACGACGGCGAAGTCCGCGCCACCTTCCGCACCGAGTCGCCCGAACTGCGCGCCGCGCTGGCCCACGAGTGGCAGCATGCCGCCGCGGGCGGCGACCGTACCTTGAAACTCGCGCCCGCCGTTTTCACCGCGCCCGAGGGCGACCCGCAGTCCGGCCAACCCGGCGAAGGGTTCGCCCGCCAGCAGGAACGCGATGCCTGGCGCGACGAGACGCAGCAGCAGGCGCAGGTCCGCACGCTGCTTTCCCGCCTCGGCGGCGATGCCGCGCCCGGCGCCGACCTTTCCGCCGCCGCGCCGCGCCCGGCGGCTTCCGTCCACTCCTCGCGCCTCAACCTTTTCGCCTGATCCCCGCCATGGCCTCCGTTTCCGCCGTCAACTCTTCTTCCTACGCTTTCGCGGCGACGTCCTCCGATTCGGCCGCGGCGCGCACCCCGCAGAAGGCCCTCGGCCAGGACGATTTTCTGAAGCTCCTCGCCGTCCAGTTCCAGGTGCAGGACCCGATGAAGCCGATGGAAGACACCGCGTTCATCGCCCAGATGGCGCAGTTCTCCTCCCTCGAACAGTCGAGCGCGATGGCCAAGGAACTCGCGATCCTGCGCGCCGACCAGCAGCGCGTCGTCGCCAACTCGTATCTCGGCCACCGCGTCACCGTCGACGACGGCAAGGGCGGCATGGTCACCGGCGACGTCACCGGCATCGACGTGTCCGGCTCGGCCCCGCTCCTGCGGGTCGGCGACAAGTCCTTCTCCCTTTCCGCCGTGCTCCGTGTGGAGCCCGGTATTCTCAACGCTCCCGCCTCCCAGCCCGTCGCGGCCGGCGGGGCTTAATCCTCCAACCAGAAAACAACATGTCACTCATCGGCACAATGGGCAGCGGCGTCAGCGCGCTGCGGACCTTCATGAAAGGCCTCGAAGTCATCGGCAACAATATCGCCAATGTGAATACGACGAGCTTCAAGGCGTCGGAGGCGAAGTACACCGACAGCTTCTCGAACATCATGCAGCGCTCCGCGCCGTCCTCGAGCACGGCGTCGAACACGCCCTCCGTCGGCATCGGCACGGGTGTCAAACTTTCGGGCGTCGCGACGAACTTCTCCCAGGGCTCCCTGGCGAGCACGGGCCGCGAAACGGATCTCGGTATCTCCGGCAACGGTTTCTTCCACGTGAAGAACATCGTCGACGGCATGGAATACGCGACCCGCGCCGGCGACTTCCGCTGGGACGATCAGGGCTTCCTCGTCAATCCGGCCGGCCTGCGCGTGCAGGGCGCCACGGGCGCGAGTCTCGGCACCGTCGGCGACGTCCAACTCGGCACCGCCCCGACCGGCACCCAGCGCCAGTCCGTGACGATCGATCGCGCCGGCAACGTCGTGGAGTTCTACTCCGACGGCACGTCCGCGACCACGAATCGCCTCCTGCTCCAGCAGTTCAACGATCCTTCCGCACTCGTGAACGAGGGCGGCAATCTTTACTCGAGCCTGCTCGCCGCCGGTCCGGTGGGGGCCGCCGCCGGCACCGCCACCCTCGATGCGACCGGCACCAACGATCCCGGCACCAACGGCCTCGGCAACATCCAGTCCGGCACCCTCGAGCTGTCGAATGTCGACCTGACCGACCAGTTCTCGAACCTCATCACCACGCAGCGCAGCTTCCAGGCGGGTTCCCGCCTCGTGACCGTCTCCGACTCGGTCCTGGAAGACATCGTCAACCTGAAGTCGCGTTAATCCGCGTCCGTCCGGCGGCGGCGGCTCCGGCCGCCGCGCCGCCGGTCCCGGCGCCCGCCCTTCGCAACCTCCCTTCCAACCATGTCCGCTCCTGCCAAAACCGAAGCCGCCAAACCGTCCGGAAAATCGGAAGGCGATGCCGCCCCGGCGGCCGCCGCTCCCGCGCCCGCCGCCGGCGGCGGCGCCAAGGCTTGGATCCCGGCCATCGCCGCGCTGCTGCTGGCGCCGGCCGCGACCTGGGGCGTCGTCGAGTTCGTGCTCGTGCCGCGGCTGCAGAAGAAGCTCGCGGCTCCGGCCGCGGAAGCCGACGCGCACGCCGAAGCGGCCCCGGCGCCGGCAGCCGCGCACGGCGGCGGCGGCCACGGCGGCGGCAAAGGCGAGAAGGGCAAGGAAGCGGCGGGCGGCCCCGGCTACGAGTTCCAGAATGTCGTCGTCAACCTCGCGGGCACCATGGGCACGCGCTACCTCAAGACCAGTTTCCTGGTCACGGGGGCCGACGCCAACATCAAGGGCATTTTCGAGGGTTCGAAGCCGAAGCTGACCGACGTCACCCTCAACGTCCTGTCCTCCCTCACGCTCGCCGATCTCGAGGAACCAGGCGCGAAAAACGTGCTGCGGGAAAAGCTCGTCACCGCCTACAACCAGGCGCTCGGCCGCAAGGTCGCCGAACAGGTCTACTTCTCGGATTTCGTCATCCAATAAGACCAAGACCAGGAAGCCGCGGCCCCGCGCCGCCCCGCCACGATGGCCGACGATCCCAACAAGCCCGCATCCGACTTTCTCGACCAGTCCGAGATCGACAAGATTCTCGCGCAGACGGCCGAGGCCCAGGCCAAGAAGTCGGGCGGGGTGCTGGGCGCCAGCTCGGCGTCCGCCGCTGCGCTGAAGATCGAGCCCTACGATTTCCGCAACCCGGCCTTCCTCTCGGAAGCCGAACTGCGCCGCCTGCGGCTGATCCACGAGGATTTCATCCGCTACCTCAGCGCGCGGCTCTCGCTCTACCTGCGCATGGAGTTCGGCCTCAAGATGGCCAAACTCACGACCGTCACGTATTCGAAATTCACGGACTCGCTGCCGAGCCCGACGCACATCAGTCTCTTCAAGGTCGAGCCGCTCGTCGGCGTCGGCATCCTCGACATCAACCCGCGGCTCGCGCTCACCATCGCCGACCGCCTCCTCGGCGGCCGCGGCCACTCGGTGAAGGCCGAGCGCTACCTGACCGAGATCGAGATCGCCCTGATCGAGGACGTCATCGTGATCCTGCTCGAGGAATGGGCCGCCCAGTGGAAAGGGGAGCAGGAACTGCGTCCCGCCATCATCGGCCACGAGAACAACGGCCGCTTTCTCCAGACCTCGCCGCGCGACGCGATCATGCTCGCCATGTCGCTCGAGTGCAATTTCGGCGACTGCTCCGAGCAGATCCAGATCGGCGTCCCGTACTACACGATCGAGCCCGTCGTGAAACGCATGCAGGCGCGCCGCCAGAAGGACACCGCCGTCACCCAGACGGTGAAGCGCGCCGAATGGCAGCCTTCGTACGACGGCATCAAGGTGCCGGTCCGCGCCGAGTGGCAGGCCTTCCAGCTTTCCGTGCGCGAAATCACGAGTCTCCGCGTGGGCGACATCATCGAGATGCCCGCCGCCATCTGCGCGGAAACCCGCGTGCTGCTCAACGGCACGCCCAAATTCGCCGGCACGGTCGGGTTGGATACCGACCGCGTCGCCATCCAGATCACCCGCAAACTTCCCAGCGAAGATCCTCTCCATGCCAAATCTGACGGACGAAAAGGCACTTGATATCGTGCTCGATGTACAGGTGAAGGTGACCGTGCAGCTCGGCTCGGTCATGCTGCCCATGCGCGAAGTCATCGAGCTCGCCCAGGGCTCGATCGTGCAGCTCACCCAGCACGCCAGCGACCCGGTCGGGTTGTTCGTCAACGACAAGCTCGTCGCCTACGGCGAGGTCGTTGTCGTCGAGGACAACTTCGGCATCAAGATCACCGAGCTCGTCGGCAGCGCCAAGCCATGAAGCGGCTCCGGATCATCGGCTGCGCCGCGCTCTGCTGGCTCGCCGCCGGCCTCCGCGCCGCCGACGACAACCAGGTCATCTTCCCCGGCAAGTCCGCGCCCGCCGCCGCGCCGGGCGCCGGGGTGGGCGAGGGCATGGGCTCGATGTCCCTTTACCTCGGCCTCGCGCTCGCCGCCGTCGGCGGCTGGCTCGTCTGGCGGAACCGCCAGGGCACGCCCGCCGGCCGCGACCACCGCGCCCTCGCCGTCGACGAGACGCGTTCGCTGGGCAACCGGCAATTCCTCGTCGTCGCTTCCTACGAAGGACGCAAATTCCTCCTCGGGGTCTGCCCCGGGCGGATCGAGATGCTGGCGCCGCTCGACGGCTCCGGCTCCCGGGAGAAATCCCGCGAATGAACGTGCTCCGTACCCGGCTGTTCCGCGGCCTGATCTTCGGCCTGCTCCTCGCGACGGTCGCCCCGGTTTCCGCGCAGGCGCCGGCGTTGCCGCCGCCCGCGGCCGAGGCGGCGCCCGGTTTGCCGCCGCCCGCGAATCCGCCGGCGTCCGCGCCCGCGGCAGCTGCGGCCGGGACCCCTTTCAAGCTCAACATCGGTCTCGAGGGCACCGGCCAGAAGGGCGAAGTCAGCATCGCGCTGCAGATCGTGATGATCATGACGCTGCTGTCGGTCGCGCCATCGATCGTGCTGCTGATGACGAGCTTTACGCGTATCGTGATCGTGCTCGGCTTCGTCCGTACCGCCCTCGGCACCCCCAGCGCGCCTTCGAACCAGATCATCGTCGGTCTCTCGCTGTTTCTGACGTTTTTCCTGATGGGTCCGATCTTCGACCGCGTGAACGCCGAGGCCGTGCGCCCGTACCTCGACGGCCAGATCACGTCGCTCGAGGCCATCGACCGCGGCGTGGTTCCGCTGAAGCAATTCATGCTGAAGCAAACGCGTACGCGCGACATCGAGTACTTCCTGCAGCTCGGCGGCTACGGCCCCACGGCGGTCAAGGACCTGCCGATGCGCGTCGTCATCCCGGCCTTCGTGATCAGCGAACTCCAGACGGCGTTCCAGATGGGCTTTTTGCTGTTCCTGCCGTTCCTCGTCATCGATTTCCTCGTGTCCTCGGTGCTGATGGCCCTCGGCATGATGATGATGCCTCCGGTCACCGTCGCGTTGCCGCTCAAACTGCTGCTGTTCGTCCTCGTCGACGGCTGGCACCTGGTTGTCCGCTCGCTCGTGCAGAGCTTCGGCGCCTGAACTCCCGTCCCGCCCCCGCGCCATGAATCCCGATCTCGCCATCGACCTGTTCAAATCGACCGTGGTTTTCGCGCTCTACGTCGTGGCCCCGTTTCTGATCGCGATGCTCGTGGTCGGCCTCCTCACGAGCCTGCTGCAATCGGTCACGAGCATGCAGGAGCAGACGCTCACCTTCATTCCGAAGCTCCTCACGATGGCCGGCCTGCTGCTGCTGCTCACGCCGTGGCTGCTCCGTTCGCTGTCGGAGTTCACGATCACGATCATCACGCGCATGGGAGCCCTCGGGCTCTGAAGCCCGGGCCGGCCGCCGCTCGCCGCCGCGCATGACGCTCGACTACATCTTCGCCTGGATGATGGTCTTCATGCGGTCCATCGGCATTCTGCTGCAGTGGCCGGTCATGGCGGGCCGCCCGATCCCGGTCCCGGTCCGCCTCGCCCTGAGCGCCTGCCTCGCGACCTTGCTGGCGGGGATCGTTCCCGCGAGCCCCGTGCCCGGCACGCTCTGGGCCTTCGTATCCGCGACCGTCATGGAGATCATGCTCGGACTCGCCCTCGGCTTCGTTGTCCGCGCCGCCTTCGCCTCGGTGGAGATGGCGGGCCGCCTGATGGCCACGGAAATCGGGCTCTCGGCCACCCCGGGCATGGGCGCGCCCGAGCCGTCGACGGAGCCGATCGCCACGCTCCTGGTCAGTTTTGCGGTGGTGCTGTTCTTCCTCTTCGGCGCGCACCAATCGGTCCTGACGGCGTTTGCCCGCAGTTTCTTTCTGGCCGGCGCCGGACGCGCGGTCTTCGAAGCCGGGGCGGCCGATTCCCTCATCCGGGTGGTTTCGCACCTGCTGGAGCTCGGCGTGCGCATCGCGGCACCGTTCATCGCGATGAATTTCCTGATCTCGCTGGCGTTCTCCGCGCTCGGCCGGGCGGTGCCGAAAATGAACGTGTTCATCGTCAGCTTCTCCGCCCGCGTGCTCGTGGGCTTCGCGCTGCTCAGCGCCGCCGGCGCCCTCATTGCTCGGTACTTCTTCGTGGAAATGGGGGATCTGCCGCTGCGCATGATCCAATTGCTGCCGGGCCGCTGAAGTTTGCCGCGGCGGTGCCGATGGAAGTCGGGGGAGGGGAGTTTCCCGGACAGCGGGCCGGAGGCCCGGGTAGGGAAACGCTTAGGCAGAATTTGCCGCCAAATTTACGAGGGCCCGGTCGACCGCATCCGGGATCGATTCGGCAAAGATTGGAAATGTTTAATTCGCTGCCGGGTAACGGTTAAAGTCCGTATCGGAACGCTTGGCACCGCCGTTGCTATTTCGTTGGTCCAACCATGGCGGATACCGACCAAGACCAAAAAACCGAGGAGGCGACGGACAAGAAGCGCTCCGAAGCGATGGAGCGCGGTCAATTCGCCAAGTCCCAGGAACTGACGATTCTGTTTCCTTTGGCGGCGGTGCTCGGCGTTCTCGCCCTCACGCTCCAGTCGGCCACCCGCGATGTCGCGGAGTACGCCGTTTCGATGTTCTCCCGGTTTCCGCTGACGACGCTCGAAGCGAACGCCGTGACGATGCAGCTCACCGAATTCATGCTGCTCGTCGGCCGCGTGCTCGGGCCCTTCCTGCTGGCGGTCGTGGTCGCCGTGCTGCTGGCGAACGGTGTGCAAAGCGGTTTCCGGCTCTCGCCCAAGGCCGTCGCCTTCAAACCCGAGTCGCTCAATCCCGTCGCCGGTTTCGGCCGCATTTTCTCCAAGGCCGTGCTCGTCCGCTCCGGCATCGATCTGCTCAAGCTGTTCGCCATCGGCGGCACGCTCTGGCTCGGCGCCCGCAGTCTGATGTTCGACCCGCTCTTCTCGGCCCCGGTCGAGGCCGCGTACCTCGGCCAGTTCCTCAACACGGCCACGATGCTGTTCCTCACGCGCCTGCTGCTCGCCCTCGCGATCGTCGCGGCGATCAGCTACAGCTACGAGAAGTTCAAACTCGCCCGCGACCTCATGATGACGCGCGAGGAAGTGAAGGAAGAGGCGAAGCAGTCCCAGGGCGACGCCCACACCAAGGCCGCGATGCGCCGCATGGCCCGCCGCCTGATGCAGAAACAGATGCTCAAGTCCGTGCCCACCGCCGATGTCGTGGTCACCAACCCGACCCACTTCGCCGTCGCCCTCAAGTACGAGCGCGGCAAGGACAAGGCCCCGGTCGTCCTCGCCAAGGGCGAGAACCGCTTCGCGCTCCGCATCAAGGAACTCGCCAAGGAAAACGGCGTGCCGACGGTCGAGAACCGCCCGGTCGCCCGCCTCCTCTTCGCCATGGGCAAGGTCGGCGAGACCATCCCCGCCGAACTCTACCAGGCCGTCGCCGAGATCCTCGCCGTCGTCTACCGCACGCACCGCTACTATTTCCACCGCCTCAAGGCGCGCCGGATGGAAGGAGCGCTCTAAGCCATGGCCGCCGCCGACACCGCCGCGTCCTCCTCGTCGCCGCTCACGCTGCTGCTCAAGCGCGCGGACCTCATCTTCACGGGCGGGCTTTTCCTTACCGTCCTGCTGCTGATCCTGCCGATCCCGTCGGTGCTGCTGGACACGTTCCTCGCGCTCAACATCGGCCTCTCGCTGCTCGTCCTCCTCGCGATCATCTACGTGAAGGATCCGCCGGAGTTCTCGAGCTTCCCGACGCTGCTGCTCGCGCTGACGCTCTTCCGCCTCGCGCTCAACATCAGCACCACGCGCCAGGTCCTCGTCCACGGCTACGCCGGCGAGGTCATCGAGGCCTTCGGCCACTTCGTCATCCAGGGCAACTACATCGTCGGCGCGGTGGTCTTCCTGATCCTCGTCGTCATCAACTTCGTCGTCATCACCAAGGGCGCCGGCCGTATCGCCGAGGTCAGCGCGCGTTTCACCCTCGACGCTCTGCCCGGCAAACAAATGGCCATCGATGCCGAGCTGAACGCCGGCATCATCGACGAGGTCACCGCCACCGCCCGCCGCCTCAAGGTCCAGAAAGAGGCCGACTTCTACGGCGCGATGGACGGCGCCTCCAAGTTCGTGCGCGGCGACGCCATCGCCGGCATCATCATCACGCTCGTCAACATCATCGGCGGGTTCGCCATCGGCGTGCTCCAGATGGGCATGTCCCTCGGCGAGTCGCTGCAGAAATTCACCCTGCTGTCGATCGGTGACGGCCTCGTCTCCCAGATTCCGGCCCTCGTGCTTTCGGTCGGCGCCGGCTTGCTCGTGACCCGCGCCTCCGAGAATTCCAATCTCGGCACGCAACTCGCCGGCCAGCTGTTCCGCTATCCGCAGGCGATGCGCATCACCGCCGGCATGCTTGCGGCCTTCGGCCTCATGCCGGGCATGCCGATGCTCCCGTTCTTCACGCTCGCCGGCATCGCTGCCTTCCTCGGCAAACTCCTGCTCGAGCAGGAAGCCAAGACCGGCCACCCGCTCGGCACCGAGGCCGCCAACGCCGCCCGCACCGGCGCCAGCAATCTCACCTCGAAGGCCGCCAAGGCCGGCGAGGCCGCCGCCGCCCCGGCCGCTCCGGCCGCCCCCGGCGCCCCGGAGGATGTCCGCAAGCTCATCGACCTCGACGTCTTCGCGATCGAGATCGGCTACGGTCTCCTCGGTCTCGCGGACTCCAAGCACGGCGGCGAGCTGCTCGCCCGCGTCACCGGCGTCCGCAAGAGCCTCGCCCGCGAGAAGGGCATCGTCGTCCCGCCCGTCTCCGTCCGCGACAACCTCGAGCTCGAGCCCAACGACTACCGTTTCCTCCTCCGCGGCAAGGCCGTCGCCCGCGGCCAGCTCATGCCCGGCCGCTGGCTCGCCATGAACGTCTCCGGCAGCAAGGTCCGCCTCAAGGGCGTGCCCACGCGCGAGCCCGTCTTCAATCTCGACGCCACCTGGATCGACGAGACCGAGAAGAAGACCGCCGAGCTCAACGGTTTCACGGTCGTCGACCCGGCCTCCGTCCTCATCACGCACCTCTCCGAGACGCTGAAGTCCAGCGCGCACCACCTGCTCGGCCGCCAGGAAGTCCAGTCCCTCGTCGACCATCTCAAGCAGAGCCAGCCCGCGCTCATCTCCGAACTGCTGCCCGACCTCGTCACGATCGGCATCATCCAGCGCGTCCTCCAGAACCTGCTGCGCGAGAACATCGCGATCCTCAACCAGCCGCTCATTCTCGAGGGCATCGCCGACTTCGCCTCGTTGTCCAAGAACCCGGACGATCTCAGCGAACTGGTCCGCCGCCGTCTCGGCCTGTATTTTGTGCCCGAATACGAGTGCCGCCCCGGCGTCGTGCGCGCCGTCACGCTCGATCCGCGCCTCGAGCAGTGGCTCTCCGCCAAGGTCCACCGCTCGCCCACCGAGGTCGGCCTGGCCCTGGATCCCGCGACCGGCCGCCACCTCATCGAGCAGATCACGAAGCACACGACCGAACTCATCCAGCAGGGCCAGCCGGCCGTCATCGTCGTCTCCGCCGAGATCCGCCTGCCGCTCAAGCGCTTCTTCGAGTCCTCGTTCCCGCGCGTCGCCGTCCTCGCGTACCAGGAACTGCCCCCGGCCACCGAAATCGAAAACGCCGGCATCATCGCCGCCCCCGTGCACGTCGCCCGCGCCGAGGTCCCGCTCAAGGCCGCCGCCTGATTCCGCCGATGTCCTCCTCCGGTCCCTACGCCGCCCCCGGCACCTACCGCTTCACGGTGAACAACACCGAGCAGGCCGTCGCGCTCATCCGGGAAAAACTCGGCCCCAACGCCCGCGTCGTCTCCGTGCGGGCCGTCGAGCCGACCGGCGTCGCGAAACTCTTCCGCGGCCCGAAGCTCGAGGTCGTCGCCCAGGTCGATGCCGCGCCCGTCGCCGGCGCCGCCCCGGCCGAAGCCGCTTTCGTCTCCCGTTCCACCGAGCCGGCGCTGCCGGACGCCGATACGCCGGCGCGGACTTCCGCCCCGGCCGACGCCGTCCGCCAGGCCCGCGGCCAGGCCGATGCGTTGCTGAAACACGGGCTCACCGGCCTGCTGCGTCGCTCCGGCATCACCGAAACCGCGCTCAACCGGCTCCAGGCGGGACCCAACTGGCAGGAACTCAACGCCCTCCCGCTCCATCGCGCGCTGGCGGAGACTTCCCGTCTGCTGCGGTCCCAGGCCGAGGCCCGTCCGGCCCGGCCGCCCCTTTCGCGCGCCGCCTTCCTCGGCGGCCCCGGCGTCGGTCGCACCACCGCGCTCTGCAAGTGGCTCGCGCAGGAAGTGTTCCGCCGCGCCCGGCTCGGCCACGTCGTCAGCGTCGAATTCGACCGCCCGAACCCGCTCGGCCCGCTCCCGGTTTTCAGCGAGGCGCTCGGCGTCCCGCTCGCGCATTTCCCCTGCGAGACCCGCGCGGCCGTCGCCGGCGGTTTCGTCTATTTCGATCTGCCGGGCATGTCCTCGCGCCGCCCGGCGGACAACGCGCCGCTGGCCGCGTTTCTCGACCGCGAGCAGATCGCCGAACGCGTGCTCGTCCTCAATGCCGCCTACGACCGCGCGTCGCTCCGCGAGGCCTACGCCGCCGGCCGCGACCTCGGCGCCACCCATCTCGTCTTCACGCACCTCGACGAGGTCCCCCAGTGGGGCAAACTCTGGGACTACCTCTTCGACGAATCCCTCGAACCGCTCTTCTTCGCCACCGGCCCGTCGCTCACGGGCGACTGCGAGGAGGACGTCCCCGGCGCCATCGTGCGCCGCACGCTGCCCGACGAGACCTGACGCGCCATGAAATTCGTCTTTCTCGCCGGCGGCGCCGCCGGCTTCCTCCTTTCCGCCGCCGCCAGTTTCTGGGCCGGCCATCAACCCGACCGCATCCTCCTCGACGGTGCCGTCGGCTGTCTCGCGGGAGCCCTGCTCTTCCGCTGGTTCTGGACCGTGCTCGTGCGCGGGATCCGGGAAACAATTGTCGCTCGCAACGCCGCGGCCACCGCCGCGGCCGCCAAGTCAAAGTAACCTGTCCGTTATCGTTCCATGAATACCGCCACCGCAACTGTCCCTGGCATGGATGCAACTCCCGCCGCCGCCTGGCGGGCGTATCAGGGCGTTTCGCCGGCCGCCGTCGATGAAAAGGATTTGATCGAACGGTATCTGCCCCTCGTCCGCAATGTCGTGGACCGCATCAAACTCAACGTGCCCGCCCACGTCGACGCCGACGACCTCTACAGCGTCGGCATCACGGGCCTCATCGCCGCCGTCCGCAAATTCGACCCCAACCAGGGGAGCACGTTTGCGAGCTACGCCGCCATGCGCATCCGCGGCGCCATCCTCGACGAACTCCGTCGCATGGACTGGTGCCCGCGCCGCGCCCGCGCCCGCTCCCGCAAGCTCAAGAGCGCCATCAACGACGTCGAGCAGAAGGTCGGCCGCGCCGCCACCGACGCCGAGGTCCGCGCCGCCCTCGGGCTCGACGAGACCGAGTACGCCAAGTGGGTCGAGGAAGCCAAACCCGTCACCTTCATCGCGATCGACCAGACCGCCGACGGCGAGGAAGGGGAGGGCGGTTCCCTCCACGAGTTGCTCGCCGACGAGGCCGACAAGACGGGCCGCGACAACCTCGAAAAGGCCGAGCTCCTGCAACTTCTCACTCAACGAATCGCGGAGTTGCCCGATATACCGAAGAAGATCCTCGCCATGTACTATTTCGAAAACATGCGCCTGGCCGAAATCGCCGCCGTTTTCGGTCTGACGGAGTCGCGCATCTGCCAGATCCACGCCCAGACCATCATCGGTCTCCGGGCCTGGCTGCAGCGCGTCCGCGAGAAGTAAACCCTTCATGATCCACTCGCCGCCCGACCTCGCCCCGCCGTTTGCCCGCCCCATCCCGGGCGGGCCCGGTCCGTTGCAGGGGTTCGCGGCACGCCCGGAACGGAAGGAGCGGTTGCCGCTATGCTGATTCTCATCGGCGCCGCCATCGTCATGGCTTCCACCTTGGGCGGTTTCATGATCGCCGGGGGCAATCCCATGGTGCTCCTGCACGTGTCGGAGTTCGTCGTCATCCTCGGCGTCGCCGCGGGCGTGCTCGTCATCGCCAGCCCGGCGCACGTGATGAAGGAGATCATACACAAGACGCAGGTCGCCATCGCGGGCAAGACCGCCGGCGCGAAGGAGTTTTCCGACCTGCTCAAGCTGCTCTACGAGATCTTCATGATCGGCCGCCGCAACGGCCTCATTGCCCTCGAGGAACACGTGATGGACCCGAAGAAGAGCACCGTCTTCCAGCGCTACCCGTCCGTGCTCAACCACCACGAACGCCTCGAGTTTCTCTGCAACGGCCTCAAGCCCGTCATCGACGGCAAGATCAAGCCCGACCAACTCGAGGACCTGATGAACGCCGAGCTCCAGGCCAAGGCCACCGAGGCCGAGCACCCGGTGCACATTCTGCACCTCGTCGGCGATTCGCTCCCCGGCATCGGCATCGTCGCGGCCGTGCTCGGCATCATCAACACCATGGCGGCCATCTCCGAGGGCCCCGAGAAGGTCGGCGAAAAAGTCGCCGCCGCGCTCACCGGCACGCTGCTCGGCATCTTCGTCGCCTACGGCTTCGTCAACCCGCTCGCCAACCGCGTCCAGTTCAACAACGCGTCCGACGAACAATTTCTCAAATGCATCAAGGCGGCCGTCGCCGGATTTGCCAAGGGTCTCGCCCCGCTCACCGCGGTCGAGGTCGCCCGCCGTTCGCTCGACAGCAGCGTGCAGCCGGGCGGCGCCGCCCTCGAGGCCGAGCTCAAGTCGCTCGGTCCGGCGAAGTGAGGCGCGACGTCGCCGCCCCGGTCCCGCTCCCGCGGGCCGCCGGCGCGATTTCTCAACCCTGAACCTTCGACCCTAACCACACATGTCAGGCGGTGCATGGAAGGTGGCTTACGCGGACTTTGTGACCGCGATGATGGCGCTCTTTATGGTGCTGTGGATTTCCGCGCAGGATAAGGAAATCCTCATCGCGACGTCGCAGTACTTCCAGAACCCGTTCCGTTCGCCCATGGACGCGACCTCGGGCGTGCTGCCGTTCAACAGCAACAAGACGACGAACAGCTCCGGCAGCGGCCAGGGCCCGGAAAAAGAGCAGGATCGCAACAAGCAGATCCAGATGACGTTTCTCAATTCCGTCGCGGCCGATTTCTACCGGCTCCTGCACCTCGACCAGAATCTCGAAGGCAAGCCGATCGACATCCAGGTCACGACCGACGGTCTCCGCGTCACGCTCTTCGACCGCGCCAAGCGGCCGATCTTCAAACGGGACAGCACCGAGCTCACGGAGTGGGGCAACTTCGTCCTGCAGAGCATGGCGTGGACGATCGACCGCCACCAATTCACCGTCACGATCGACGGCCACGCGAAAGCCAGCGACACGCTGCTCGCCGCCCGCAAGGACTACTCGAGCTGGGAACTCTCGTCCGATCGCGCCAACACCGCGCGCCGCCTCCTCGTCTACTACGCCGTGCCGCCGCATCTCATCGAGCGGGTCACCGGCTACGCCGACACCAAGCCGCTGCCGGGCGAGCCGCCCGAGGCCGAGGTCAACCAGCGCGTGACCCTCAATCTGACCCTTACGCCCAAGAGCCGCACCCGGGAAAACAAGCTCGTCGACAAGCCGCAAGCGGCCGGCGGAGCCGCCCCGCCGGAGCAGGGCGCCGAGCCGAATCCGGCGGCAAAGGCATCCCCGGCGCTCGCCGCCCCGCACCCATGAAGTCGTTTCTCCAAGGCAAAAAGTCGCTCGCAGTCGAAGGCCTGCGCCTGCCCCCCGGGGCGGCGCCGGCCTTGTCGCCGCGTTGCGAAGCCTCGCGCGCCCCCGGCGGCGTCGCGACTCCGGGCGGCTCGAGCGCCCATGTCGAGGTGGTCAAGGAAGGCGACAAGGTCGTCCGCCTGATCGTGAATTGCGTCTGCGGCGAGCGGGTCGAGATCGACTGCCTGTATCCGCCGGGCCGCTGAGCCCGGACCCTCGCGTCGGGGCTGCTCCGAAAGCGCGGAGCCTTTCTCGCGAGCGCCTTCGAATGGGCCGCAAGGGCAACGGCCCGCGGGATCTTGGCTCGCGGCGGTTGCTCCGCATACGGCCAGCGGCCGAGTCCGCCCGGCAAATCCTGCCGCGCCCGATGACTGGATTCATCGCCGCCTTTGGAAAAGTTTTCCTCAAGATTTCGAGAAAACTTTAATCGATTGCCGAATAGTTAGTTAAGCATCCTTCTGGGCGCCCGGCACGGGGTTGGCTTAAGAGACCTGCCCATGAATATCGGTCTCTACCAAAGTGCAGCCGCGCTCTCCGCGCTGGAGCGTTGGCAGGACACTGTCTCGCAGAACATCACTTCGAGCCAGACCACGGGTTACCGGAAGCGCACGATCAATTTCTCCACCCAGGCCGCCGGCGAACTGCACACCGATCCGCGCGCCCGCGTCGGCAACGATGCCGCGGTGCCGATGCTCTTCCCGAAGACCAATCTCGGCATCAACTTCGTCACCGGCGAGACGCAGCCCACGCGCCGCGAGATGGACGCCGCCATCCAAGGCGACGGCTTCTTCGAGATCCAGATGGAAGACGGCGCGATGGCTTACACGCGCAGCGGCGAATTCCGCATGCGTCCGGACCGCACGCTCGTGACCTCGACCGGCCACGAGGTGATGAGCACCGCGGGAGCGCCCATCGTCCTCCTCCCCGGCGGCGGCAATTTCACGATCAACCAGGACGGCTCGATCTTCCAGGGCGCGACCGCCCTCGGCAAATTGTCGGTGAAGAAATTCGACAATCCCGCGCAGCTCACGCCGATCGCGGGCGGTTTCTTCACGGCGCCCGCCGGCGTCGAGGCCCAGGCCGTCGACGAGCCCGAACTGCTCCAGGGTTACCTCGAAGGCAGCAACGTCACGCCGCTCCGCGAGATGGTCGACCTCGTCCTCATCTCCCGCGCCTACGAGGCCAACCAGAAGATCATCAACACGGTCGACCAGCAGATGCAGAAGACGCTGGAGGCCCTGGGCTGAGGCCCTTTTCCGCCATGTTTCCCCCTGACAGAGTACCGCAATCACGACTGACCGGCCGCGCCCGCTTTGGAGGCGGGCCGGCCCCTGTCGCGGCGGTCTCCGCCTTTCAACCCGCCCGACTCCCCGCCGTATGAACCTTTCCCTTTACTCGGCTGCCACCGGCATGGAGGCGCAGCAGCTCAACCTGAACACGATCGCGAACAATCTCGCGAACGTGAACACGCCCGGCTTCAAGCGCAGCAAGATCGAGTTCCAGGATCTGCTCTACCAGAAGCCCCGCGCGGCCGGCGCCGATTCCGGCGGCGGCAATCTCGTCCCGACCGGCGTCGAAGTCGGCAACGGCTCCCGCGTCGCCGCCACCGCCAAGGTCTTCACCCAGGGCCAGCTCACCAACACGGGCGAGAAACTCGACATCGCCATCCAGGGCGACGGCTTCTTCGAAGTGCAGCGCCCCGACGGCACCATCGGTTTCACCCGCGCCGGTTCCTTCAAGCTCAACGCCCAGGGCCAGGTCGTGACCATCGACGGCATGCCCGTCCTCAGCGGCTTCCAGCCCATCCCGCCCGGCTCGACCTCCGTCGCGATTTCCGAAGACGGCCAGGTCACCGTCCAGGGCGCCACCGGCAACCAGACGTTCTCGATCACGCTCGCGCGCTTCGCCAACCCGGCCGGTCTGCGCAGTCTCGGCGGCAATCTTTACGAGGAAACCGCCGCCAGCGGCACGCCGGAAGTCGGCAAACCCGGCGAACAGGGCTTCGGCCGCACCATCCAAGGCTACATCGAGGCCTCCAACGTGAACATCGTCGAGGAGATGGTGAACCTCATCGTCGCCCAGCGCGCCTACGAGATCAATTCCAAGTCCATCCAGACTTCGGACGAGATGCTCCAGAACGTCGCCAACATGAAGCGCTGATGAAAACGCTCCGCGCTCTCTTCCTCCGCCTCGTCTGCGCCGGCTTCCTCGCCGCCGCCCCGGCCGTTGCCGAAGTCGCCCAAGAAGCCGCCGGCGCGACGCCCTTCACCCGCGACCAGCTGCTTTCCAATCTGACGCGCAAGCTCTCCGAGCAGTTCTCCCTCGACGGCGATCTGCAACTCGAGCTCATCCGCCCCTGGGCCTCGCCGGCGCGTGTCGCCCGCACCTGGGAACTCCAGGTCCTCGAGTTCCCGTCCGTGCCCGCCGCGTCCATGATGGTCCGCTGCCGCATCCTGGCCGATGCCGTCGCCATCGCCGAAGCCACCTTCGTGGTGCGCGCGCAGCTCTGGCGCGACGCATGGGTCGCCCGCCAGCCGATCACGGCCGGCGCGACCTTCGATCCCGCCGCCCTCGAGACCCGCCGCGTCGATCTCTTCCGCGATCGCGATGTTCTGCCGGCCGCCGTCGGCGACCGCTCCTACATCTTCGCCCGCGCCGTCGCCGCCGGCCGGCTCATGACCTGGCGCGATATCGCGCGCCGCCCGCTCGTGAAGAAGGGCGATCTCGTCGAAGTTTCCGCCGTCGACGGCCTCCTTGCCGTCACCATGAAAGCCCTCGCCATGGAGAATGGCGCCCAGGGCGACACCGTCACCGTCCGCAACCCTGAATCGCGCAAAGATTTCGCCGCGATGGTCATCGATGAAAACCGGGTCCAAGTCCGCTTTTGAAACCGGCCGTCGCGCCTCGCCGCGCATCGCCGCCTCCGTGTACGCGCTGTTCTTCGCCGCGTTCGCCGCGCTCCTGCTGCTCGTTTCCACCAGCCGCGCCGAGTCGCTGTGGAACGCCACCGGTGTTTCCTCCCGCAGCATGTTCGCCGACCGCAAGGCCGCCGGCCGCGGCGACATCCTCACGATCGTCGTCGCCGAGTCCGCCGTCGCGCAAAGCTCGCAGAACAAGAAGTCGACGCGCGAATCCACCCTGCAGGACGCGCTCTCCAAGTTCATCTATCCCGGCCTCGGCACCCACAAGGGCCAGATGCCCGGCATGGGCGCCACCGGCGCCTCGTCGTATTCGGGCGGCGGCGACGTCAGCAACTCCCAGAGTCTCTCCGCCCGCGCCGCCGTGCTCGTCACCGACGTGCTGCCCAACGGCAACCTCGTCATCGAGGGCGTCCGCGTCGTCACGTTCTCCGGGGAAACCCAGTACGTCGTCCTCCGCGGCCTCGTCCGCCAGGACGACATCGCCCGCGACAACAGCGTGATCTCCACCAACATCGCCGACGCCCGCGTCGAGTTCTACGCCGAAGGCGCGCTCACCGACGCCCAGAAGCGCGGCTGGCTGACCAAGGTCTACGAAAAACTGCGCCCTCTTTGATTCTCTGAACGAAACCGGCTTTCGGACGCCGGCGATCGGAACGGATTCCTCCAGAACATGACGTTCACCTCGACACTTTCCCGCCTGCTGACCGCCGCCTTCGCCGCGGTGCTGCTCCTCGCGGGCCCCGCGCAGGCCTCCCGGCTCAAGGACCTCACGCTCGTCGAGGGCGGCCGCGACAACCAGCTTGTCGGCTACGGTCTCGTCGTCGGTCTCGCGGGCGACGGCGACAGCAACGCCGTCTCGACCCTGCGCAGCGTCTCCAACGTGCTCCAGCGCTACGGCCTCGCGGTCAACGCCGCCGACCTCAAGGCGAAGAACACCGCCGCGGTCATGATCACCGCGGACATCGGCGCGTTCCTCAAACCCGGCGCCCGCATCGACGTGAACGTCGCCTCCATGGGCGACGCCAAGAGCCTGCAGGGCGGGGTGCTCCTCCAGACGCCGCTCATGGGCGCCGACGGCCGCGTCTACGCCGTGGCCCAGGGCCCGGTCGCCATCGGTGGTTTCACCGGCGGCGCGGGTGGCGCCGGCGGCGCCACCGTCACCAAGAACCATCCCACGGTCGGCAACATCTCCAGCGGCGCCATCGTCGAGCGCGAGATTCCCGCGGCCTTCGTCCGCGAAAACGTCGTCCGCCTCCTCCTGCACAATCCGGATTTCACCTCCGTTTCCCGGATGGCCGACGCCATCAACAACAAGTGGGCCGGTTCGGCCCAGGCCGTCGACGCCGCCACCATCGCCGTCGCTCTGCCCGCCGCCTACCGCGGCCGCGATGTCGCCTTCATCGCCGAACTCGGCCAGATCGAGGCCGCCCCCGACACGCTCGCCCGCATCGTGATCAACGAGCGCACCGGCACGATCGTCGCCACCTCGACCGTGCGGCTTTCCCAGGTCGCGATCGCGCACGGCTCCCTGACCATCACCGTCACGTCCAACGTCGGCGTCAGCCAGCCCAACGCCTTCAACAATTCCGGCCAGACCAAGGCCGTGCAGAGCACGCAGACCGACGTGAACGAAACCAAGGGCGGTTTCACGATCATCAACGAGCCGCCGACCATCGAGCGCCTCGCCGCCGCCCTCAACGCCCTCGGCGTCTCCACGCGCGAGATGATGGCGATCTTCCAGACCCTCAAACGCTCCGGCGCCCTCCAGGCCGAGCTCGTCATCAACTGATGAATACGTCCGCGATCTCCGCCCTCGGCGCTTCCGGCGCCCGCCCGGCCGCCGAGCTCTCGGCTCCGTCCCGCGCGCCGTCCGGTCCCTTCAACGCCGCCGCGCTGCGCCGCGCCTCCGCCGCCGACCAGCGCGTCGCCGTCGCCGCGCAGTTCGAGGCCGTCCTTGTCCGCCAGATGCTCGGCAAGACCGTCAACTCCATGCTCGGCGGCGCCGAAAGCGGCGTCGCGGGCAGCGTCTACGGCGATATGCTCGCCGACACCATCGCCACGCAGCTCACCTCCGGTCCCGGTCTCGGGCTCGGCCGCCTGCTCGTCCAGCAACTCACCCCCCGCGGCGAAACCGCCGCGCCCGAATCGGACACGCCGTCCGCCCCGCAGCCATGAGCACTCCCTGGGAATTCATCGCCGACCGTCTCCGCGAGGAGCTCGCCGACTACGGCGGTCTGCTCCGCCTCTTCGAGGAACAGCAGATGGCCTTGTTCGATCGCGACCCCGACACCGTCCTTCGCCTCGCCGGCGAGATCGAAACCCACGCCCGCAACCTCGCCACCACGCGCACACGCCGCGAGACCGCCGTCGCCGACTTTGCGGAACAGCACGGCCGGCCCACGACCACGTCGCTCCGGTCGATGCTCCCGCTGATCGAGCCGGCCGCCCAGCCCCTCATCGAAGCGCTGATCAACGAAGTGAACACGCTCCTCCACCGCGTGCGCCGCACCAGCCGCCACAACCACACGCTGCTCAGCCGTGCCGTCGAAACGCACCAGGAGACGCTCCAGCACCTCCGGCCCAACGCCTTCACCAAGACCTATTCGCCCGCCGGCCGCGTCTCCGTGAGCTCCAACCACGCCGCCGCGACCCTCCGCGCCGCGGGTTGAGTTCGATCCGCACTCCGCAATCCGACTTCCGCAATCGTCATGTCCGGCCTCTACTCCAGTCTCAACGCGTCCGTGAAGGCGATCACCGCCCACGGCCGCGGCATCGAGATCGCGGGCAAGAACCTGGCCAACGTGAACAACCCGGCCTACGCCCGGCAGCGCGTCGTCTACGGCGACCGCGGCACGGTGGTCACGCCGGACGGCGCGGAAAGTCTCGGCCTCGAGGCCCTCGGCGTGCAGCAGCTGCGCGACACGCTCCTCGACCGCCAGGTCAACCGGGAGATCTCCCTCAAGTCCTCGTTTCTCGCCGAGCAAAGCGGCTACCAGCGCGCCCAGGCCGGCCTCGGCCAGAGCATCGACCGTTCCACTTCTGCCGGCGCCACCGGCAGCGTCGGCGACAAGGGCATCGCGGCGGCCCTCGACGATTTCTTCAACGCGTTCCAGAGCCTCGCCGCCCGCCCGACCGACATCGGCGAACGCCAGACGCTCGTGCAGAAGGCCGCCATCCTCGCGGACCGTTTCCAGTTGGCCGACACGCGCCTCGCGCAGACCCAGGCCGATCTCGGCGCCGAGGTCGACGAGGACGTCGCCGAGGTCAACCAACTCCTTTCCTCCATCGCCGAACTCAACGGCCAGATCGGCCGCTTCGAGGTCAACTCGCCCGGCTCCGCGGTCGATCTGCGCGACCAACGCGAGGCCCGCATCGAGGAATTGTCCGCCAAACTCGCGGTCGAGGTCCGGCCCCAGTCTGGCGGCCAAGTGCAGGTCGTTGCGAAAGACGGCGCCGGCGCCGACATCGTCCTCGTCGATCTCGCCACCGTCCAGGGCACGGTCGCATTCGACGGCACCCAGGTCACCGCCGGAGCCGGCGCCACGCCGGTCGCTCTCTCCGCCGGTTCGATCAAGGGCGCGCTCACCGCCCGCGACGGCGGCGTCCAGACTCTCCGCAACGACCTCGACCAGCTCGCGCGCCAACTCGTCACCTCGGTCAACGCCACGTACAATCCCACCGGCGCGACGGGCGACTTCTTCGTCGCCGGCGGCCTGACCGCCGCGACCTTGGCCGTCGACGGCAGCGTCACCGCGAACAATCTCAAGGCCAGCGACGGCGGCCACGCCGGCGACAACGACATCGCGCTCGCCGTCGCCCAGCTCTCCACCCGCGTGTTCGAGACCGCCGGCGGCGACCACATCGACGGCACCTTCGCCGGCCACTTCAGCAAGACCGTGAGCAAGATCGGCCAGGCCCTCGCCGGCGCCAATTCCCGCGTCGAGGACCAGACCAACATCGAGCGCCTCGTGCGCGGCCAGCGCGACGCCGTCAGCGGCGTCTCCCTCGACGAAGAAATGGCCGACCTGATGAAGTTCCAGCGCGCGTTCCAGGCCTCTTCCCGCGTTTTCAACGTCATGGACGAATTGCTCGACGTCGTCGTCAACCGCCTCGGCCGGTAACCGCCCCGCACCATGCGCATCACCAACAACACGCTCTCCGAGAACATCGTCCGCCAGATCCAGACCCTCGGCACGCAGCAGTCGCGCCTGCAGAACCAGGTCGCGACCGGCCAGCGCATCTTCAATCCGGAGGACGACCCGACGGCCGTCGGCCGCGTGCTCGGTCTCGAGAGCGAGCAGCGCCACATCAGCCAGTACCTGCGCAACGCCGACCGCGCGCTGGAGCTCAGCCAGGCTTCTTACTCCGGTCTGCAGCAGATCAAGCGCGTCTCCGACCGCGCCACCGAGATCGGCACGCTCGGCACCGGCGCCATCAGCACCGAAGCCGCCCGTGCGTACGCCTCGGAACTCGACCAGCTGATCGAGCAATCCCTGCAGCTCGCCAACACCAAGTTCCGCAACGACTACCTCTTCGCCGGCTCCGCCGTCGATGCCGCCCCGTTCGTCGCGACCCGCGACGTCTCGGGCAAGGTCGCCTCCGTCGCCTACGCCGGCAACGCCGAGCGCACCGAGATCCAGCTCTCGGAAAACGCTACGATCGCCCCCGGCACCAGCGGCGACACGAACACCGGCCTCGGCAATTTCCTGAACCAGCTCGTCGCGCTCCGCGACGCGCTCGCCGCCGGCAACACCGCCGGCGTCCCAACGGTGCAGGCCGACCTGATCCAGTCCGAGGACAATCTCGTCGCCGCACTGGCCGAACACGGCGGCATCGAGGTTCGCATCGAGGCCAACCGCTCCCAGCAGCTCGGCCGCGCCGACAACCTCGAGTCGCTCGTCTCGGCCGAGACCGACGCCGACCTGCCGCAGACGATCGTCCGCCTCAACCAGACGCAGACCGCCTACCAGGCGGCGCTGCAGTCGGCCGCGAACATCATGCGCATTTCCCTTCTCGATTACATCAACTGACCCGCATCCCGAAACCTTCGCGGCCGCGTCCGCGCACCGCCCCGACCACCATGAAAGTCCTGCCCGAACTCTATCCGACCGATTTCGACACGCCCCCGGCCAACCAGCTGGAGCTGCCGCACGGCATCATCGGCTTCGCCCAGTACAAGCGCGCCGAGTTGCTCTACCTGCCCGACCA
This sequence comes from Opitutaceae bacterium, assembly GCA_027482185.1. Taxonomy (GTDB): domain Bacteria; phylum Verrucomicrobiota; class Verrucomicrobiia; order Opitutales; family Opitutaceae; genus ER46. Next base: position 1,575,909 of record JAIXWF010000013.1, read on the forward strand.
CCTGCCGTTCCTCTGGATGAAGCTCCACAGCGAAACGGACGATCTCCACTTCATCGTCATCGAACCGGGCGGCATTGTCCCCGGCTACGAGCCCGAGATCTTCGACCTCGACGCCGAGGCCCTCGATCTCCGCGACCCCGCGGAGGCGATGATCCTCAACGTCGTCACGCTCAAGCGCCAGCACCCGGTCGAGGCCACCGTCAATCTGATCGGGCCGCTCGTGGTCAACCGCCGCACGCGGATCGGCCGCCAGCTCGTCATCTCCAACTACTCGCGCTACAGCGCGAACCACGCCCTCGTCGAAAACCCGCAGGCGCCCGTCCTCGCCCGCACAGCCTGAGCCCTTTGCCATGCTTGTCCTTTCCCGCCGGGTCAACGAGGCGATCGTCATCGGTGACTCCATCGAAATCCGGATCACCCGCATCGAAGGCGATGTGGTGAAAATCGGAATCCAGGCGCCCCGCGACATCGCGATCTTCCGCAAGGAAGTCCTCGCCGACATCGCGGCCAGCAACCACGCCGCCGCCGTGCGGCCGCCCACCCAGGGCGGTCTGCCCAGCTTGCCCAAGAAAGCGCCGGCGCCCGCCGCCTCCGCCAAATCCTGAACCGCCGCCGCGGGCCGCCACATCCCGCCCGGCAACGTTTTCCACCCTTTCAAAACCACACCGCCATGAGCGTTATCAATACCAACATCCAGGCCCTCGCCGGCGCCCGCAACCTGAACCACAGCCAGGAAATGCTCGGCCGCTCGCTGACCCGCCTCTCTTCCGGGTCCAAGATCGTCAATCCGTCCGACGACGCCGCCGGCCTCGCCGTCTCCGAGAAACTCGACGCCCAGGGCAAGCGCGTGAAGGCCGCGACGACCAACGTCCAGAACGCCATCTCCTACGTCCAGACCGCCGACGGCTTCATGAGCGGCATGACCAAGATCCTCTCGCGCATGAGCGAGCTCGCGATTCTGGCGAAGGACGTCACCAAGAACACGACCGACGTCGACCTCTACCAGCAGGAATTCACCGCGCTGCAGGAACAGCTCCGCGCCACGATCGGCGGACCGACTTCCGAGATCGGCGGCACCGCCGATGTCGATACCCCGCTCGGTGCCTTCAACGGCATCACGCTCTTCGGCTCCGCCACGGTGGGCCTCACCGTCACCATCGGCCAGGCTGTCGGCCAGGAAATGACCATCGCGGAATCCAATCTCCGCACCGCCGGCATGCTCGAGATCATCGAGCAGGATTCGTCCGGCGACTACCTGCTTGCCTCCACCGACAGCGACGCGATCCAGAAGATCACCGACGCCATCCAGCACGTCGCGCAGCAGCGCGCCTCGCTCGGCGCGGCGCAGTCCCGTCTCGAGCTCGCGTCGACGACGCTGCAGGTGGAGTACGAGAATCTCTCGTCCGCCATCTCGCGCATCCGCGACGTCGATGTCGCGGAGGAATCCACGCAGTACGCCAAGTACAACATCCTCGTGCAGTCCGGCACCGCCATGCTCGCGCAGGCGAACCAGACGCCCCAAAGCGTGCTCAAGCTGCTCCAGGGCTGAGCCGTTTCCCGGTTCCCCGGAGCCGGCCCGCGCGCCGCGCCGACCCTGCGGGGTGGGCGCGGCGCGTTGCTTTTTCGGCACCGCGCCGGAGGGCACCCGCGCGTGGTCGGGCAGGGGAGGGCGCGGGGCGATGCCGCGGCCCGCGCTTGCCCCCTCCGGGCCCCGGTGGCTGGCTCGGGGCCGATGCGCACCCTCGCTTTCCCGCCCCGCGGCCTCCGGGCCGCCGTTTCGCTTCTCGCACTGCCGCTGGCGGCGGCGGCCGCGGAGTACCGCGTGACCGTGCCCGCCGCCGATGCCGACCGCGCCGTGCAGGTGGTCCGGTTCGCCTTGCCGAAGGAACTGAAACCGCCCGTGGTCGCGACGCAGGGCGACCGCCGGATTTCCGTGCAGGTCGCCGCCGACCGCACCGCGGTGTTTATCGTCGACCGCCAGCCCGCCGGCCGCGCGCTGACCTTCGGCATCGAGCCGGGCCCCGCGGCTCCCGCGGCGGGCGTGCAGGTCGCCGCCGTCCCGGGCCAGCTGCGAATCTCGGTCGGCGGCACCGAGGCCGTGACTTACCGCATGGACAAGGAGGATCTGCCCCGGCCCGACATCAAACCGGAGTACAAGCGCGCAGGATACATCCACCCGGTCCGGACTGCCGCCGGCACGGTGGTCAGCGACGACTATCCGGTGCAGCACGTCCACCATCATGGCATCTGGACGGCGTGGGTCCGCACCGCTTTCCAGGGCCGCGCGCCGGATTTCTGGAACATGGCCCAGAAGCTCGGCACCTCGGAATTCGTCGGCCTCGACTGGACGTGGAGCGGTCCGGTCCACGGCGGTTTCGTCGCCCGCCACCGGATGCTCGACCTTTCCGCCCCGGCGCCCGTGCCGGTGCTCAACGAGACCTGGGAAGTCACGGCCTACGCGGTCCCGGCGGTGGCCGGAGCCCCGGCGCTGCGGGTCTTCGACGTGCTCCTCACGCAGATCTGCGCCACCAACGACCCGCTGGTCCTGCCGGTCTACCACTACGGCGGCCTTGGCTTCCGCGGCCGCGGCGAATGGTTCGGCGCGGACAAAGGCTTCTTCCTGACTTCCGAGGGCGAGACCGACCGCGTGAAGGCGAACGGCAAATCGATGCGCTGGGTGCATCACTACGGCGCCGTCGAGGGCGGCGTGGCCGGCGTGACCGTCCTCGGCCATCCCGGCAATCCGCGCGCGCCGCAGCCGGTGCGGGTGCATCCGAGAGAGCCCTACGTCTCGTTCACCCCACAGCAAAACGAGGAATTCCGGATCGCCCCGGGCCAACCCTACATCGCGCGCTACCGTTTCGTGGCGTTCGACGGCCCGCCGGACCGCGCGCTTCTCGACGCCCTCTGGCAGGGCTTCGCCGCGCCGGGGAGCTTAACGATGGAAACGAAATAGCGGCGGGCCGCCCGGCACCGGGCCGCGGAAATCCGTGCGTTGGGCTGGACTCGCGCGGAGTCCTGTCTCCATCTTCGCCGCGCGTGCGCTTCCCCCTTGGCGCCCGCCCGCCGGCGCCCCCGGGCCGACTGTTCCACCTGTCTTTCCCCACGCCTTCCTTTCATGGCCTCCCAACCACCCGACAACAAACGCCTGTTTTCCGTCCTGCTCGCCGCCTTCTTGGGCTGGATGTTCGACGGCATGGAGATGGGCCTCTTTCCCATCATCGCCCGCCCGGCGCTCCTCCAGATGCAGCAGGCCCAGGGCCTCGCGCTGAGCGACGCGTTTGTCGCGCAATGGATGGGCTACGCGACGGCTTCGTTTCTCGTCGGCGCGGCGCTCGGCGGCGTGGTCTTCGGCTGGCTCGGCGACCGGATCGGCCGCGTGAAGGCGATGGCCGTAAGTATTCTCGTCTACTCGCTGTTCACCGGGCTGATCTATTTCGCCCAGCAACCCTGGCATCTCTGCGCGGCCCGCTTCATGGGCGCGCTCGGCATGGGCGGCGAATGGTCGCTCGGCATCGCGCTCGTCATGGAAGTCTGGCCGGAAAAACACCGCCCGCTCATGGCCGGCGTCATCGGCGCGGCGGCCAACGTCGGCTTCGCCCTGATCTCCGTGATGGCGATCTTCTTCAAGGTCGACGTCGATTCCTGGCGGTGGGTCGCGTTGATCGGCGCGGCGCCGGCGCTGCTCACGTTTGTGGTGCGGATCTTCGTGCCGGAATCCGAGAAATGGCACGCCGCCGTGCAGGCCGCCCCGACGCGCGTCAATCCGCTCAAGGAAATCTTCGGTCCGAAGCTGCTGAAAACCACCCTGATGGCCACGGCGCTCTCTTCCGTCGTGCTCATCGGCACCTGGGGTTCCGTGCAGTGGCTGCCGTTGTGGGCCGACAAGATGGCCGGCGCGGCGGACCCGACGGCCAAGGGCTGGACCGGCATGGCGTCCGGCATCGGCGCCGTCGTGGGCTGCCTCGCCGGCGCCTACTTCGGCGGTTTCATCAGCCGCCGGCTCGGCTATTTCCTGCTCAGCCTCGGCTCCCTGGCTTCCTGCGCGATCCTGTTCCGCGGCTTCGATTCCTACGGCCCGATGTTCCTTGTCATGACGTTCATCGTGGGCGGATTGACGGCGGCGTTCTACGGTTGGCTGCCGCTCTACTTGCCCGAGCTGTTCCCGACGCGCGTGCGCGCCACGGGCCAGGGACTCTCCTTCAACGCCGGCCGCATCCTCGCCGCCGTGGGCGCCCTGCAGATGGGTTCCCTCATGCAGCACACGTTCCACGGCAGCTACGCGCAGGCCGGCGCCGTGATCACTCTCGTCTACGCGATCGGCCTCGTGCTGATCTGGTTTGCGCCCGAAACCAAGGGCAAGCCGTTGCCCGAGTAAGCGGCCCGGGCGGGACCGGCCCCGGCATCAGGCGCGCGCCGCCGGGTGCAGGGCGCGGTGGACGGCGTGGGCCAGTTCGTCGGTCGTGAACGGCTTCGCGAGCAACTCGATCTGCCCGAGTTCGTCGAGCGCCTGCGGGGAGATTTTCGAGAAATAGCCCGACATGATCACGATCGGCAGGCCGGGACTCAGGCGGCGCATCGCTGCGGCCAACTCGGTGCCCTGCATGCCCGGCATCGTCTGGTCCGTGACGAGCACGGCGCAGCGGGTGGGATTGGCCTGCAGCTCCTCGAGGCAGGCCTCGGCGGAGGCGAAAATCAGCGTGCGGTAGCCGCGGCTTTCGAGGACGAGCTTCGTGCAACTGCCGACGACCTCCTCGTCGTCGACCACGCAGACGTATTCGCCGCCGCCGCGCGGAGCCGCGGTGAGTTCCTTGTCGGCCGCGGGATTGTCCGCCGCGGCCGTGGGCAGGTAGATGTGGAAGGTGGTGCCGCTGCCCGGCGTGCTGTCGACGTCGATCGCGCCGCGGTGGGACCGCACGATGCCGTGCACGACGGCGAGGCCGAGGCCCGTGCCTTCGCGCGTGTTCTTCGTGGTGAAGAACGGGTCGAAAATCCGCCGCCGCGTGGTTTCGTCCATGCCGTGGCCCGTGTCGCTGACGGAGAGGCGCACGTAGTTGCTCGCGGCGGATGCGCCGAGCGTCACGGCGAGTTCGGGAGTGACGACCGCCGGCGCCAGCGAGATGCGCAGCGCGCCGCCGTGGTGGCGCATCGCGTGGGCGGCATTGGAGCCGAGATTGAGGATCACCTGGTGGATCTGCGTCGCATCGGCCAGCACGGGCCCGCAATCGAGGTCGCAGTGCACGTCGATCGTGATGTTCGCGGGCAGGGTGGCCCGGAGGAAACGGCGCGCCTCTTCCACCACGAGGGAAAGGTCCATCGGCGCGTGTTCGCCGCCGCTCGATTGCCGGCCGAAGGTGAGAATCTGCTCCACCAGTTCGCGGGCGCGCAGGCTCGCGTTGCGCGCCTCGTGCAAACACATCCGCGCGGGATGGTCGTCGGGCAGGGAATCGGCGGCCAATTCGTGGTAGCCGATGATGCCGGTGAGCAGGTTGTTGAAATCGTGCGCGATGCCGCCTGCCAAGGTGCCGAGGGTTTCCATTTTCTGCGCCTGGAAAAGCTGGGACTCCAGCTCCCGGCGCGCCTCTTCGCTCTGGTGCCGGGCGGTCACGTCCTGGATCGCGCCGCGGACGCTGACCGCCTTGCCCTGCACGAAGTCGCCGTGCCCGATCATACGCACCCGGAGCTTGCGGCCTCGGGCGGTGAACAGGTTCACCTCCACATCGAACGACGGCGCGGCCGGGGTCGCCGCGTGAAGCGCGGTCTGCACGACGGCCAGCGCTTCCGGCGGAAAAAACTGCCAGAGGTTCTCCAGCGTGGGCTGGAAGAAATCCTCGACCTCGTAGATGCGCCGCGTGCCTTCCGTCCAGGTGACGCGCGCGCCGACCAGATCGATTTCCCAGCCGCCGATCTGGGCCAGCCGGCTCACTTCGTTGGCCAGTTCCTCGGTCTTGTGCAGGCGCTCCTCGAGCTGCTTGCGCGCCGTGATGTCCGTGTGCGTGCCGGCCATGCGCAGGGGCCTGCCGTCCGCGGCGCGGCGCACGACGCGCCCGCGATCGAGAATCCAGCGCCACGAGCCGTCTTTGCAACGCATCCGCAGCTCGTGCTGGTAGAACGGCGTGCGCTGGGCGAAGTGCTCCAGCACGGCGAGTTCGTTCGCCGCCAGATCCTCGGGATGGGCGAGGGCCTTCCAGCCTTCGTTTGTCGAAACCATTTCCTCGGGTTCATAGCCGAGCATGCGTGCCCAGCGTTCGTCGTGGTAAACGTGGCCCGTGACGACATCCCAGTCCCACACCGAATCGTTGGTGCCCTCGATCGCGAGCTGCCAGCGCTGCTCGGCGAGGTCGAGCGCCTGTACCAGCAGCTTCTGCTGCGTGATGTCGCGGCTGAGGCCGACCATGCGGAGGGCCCGGCCGGCCGCGTCGCGCTCGATGTGGCCGTGGGACTCGACGTAGCGCACGGAGCCGTCGGGCAGCACGATGCGGAATTCGAGGTCGTAGTCGGTCTCGCGACCCTCCGTCGCCTGGCGGAGCTTCGCCACGACGGCGTCGCGGTCCTCCGGGTGGAACGTGCGGTGCCACGCTTCGTCGCTGCCGTCGAATTCGCCCGGCTTGAAACCGTAGATTTCCAGCACGCGCTCGTCCCATTCGCGGCGCCGGTGGATAAGGTCGTATTCCCAGACGCCGTAGTTGGAGGAGCGGAGGGCGAGTTTGAGGCGTTCGTTCAATTCTTCGGTGTTGCGGGCGCTGCGCCGCTCTTCGGTCACGTCGCGCTCGGTGCCGGTCATCCGCAGCACTTGGCCGGACGCGTCGCGCTGCACCAGTCCGCGGGACTGGACGATCCGCTCCGCGCCGTCGTCGGCGCGCCGGATCCGGAATTCCTGTTCGAAGCTGTCGCCGTGGCTCATGCAGTGCTCGATCGCGGCGATGGCACGCGTTCTGTCATCCGGATGCAAGCGTTGCGTCCAGTCGGCCGTCGTGGCGCCGGCCGCCGCGACCGGCACGCCGTAGATCGCGCAGGTCCGCGCATCCCACGTGCTGCGGCCGGTGCGCGCATCCCATTCCCAGACGCCGAGCGCGGCGACCTGCGTCGCCAGCTCGAGACGGCGGTTCAGCTGATGCAGGCGTTCCTGGTCGGCGCGGGTGCCGGTGATGTCGCTGCAATTCGCGATCAGGTTGACGGTCTGGCCGCCCGCCTCGCGCACCGGCTGCAACTCCACCAGCAGCCAGCGGCCTTCGCCGGAGGCCCGACGGATCCGGATCTCTTCGCGGGCGGAGACGCCGCGGGCGACGGCGTCCTGCAAACGTGACACCGCCGAGGGCTCGGAGCCGGGTTCGGGCAGGAACTCGAAAGGCCGGCGCCCGACGACGGTGCCGAGTTCGTAGCCCGTGAGGCGGACGAATGCGTCGTTGATCCATTGGATCGCGCCCGTGGCGTCCGCAATCATCACGCCGCTGGCGGTGTGCTGGGCCACGAGCGCGAGCAGCGCGTTCGATTCGGCGGCGGCGCGGAGGCTGGCGTTGGCATCGCGAAGTTCGCGCGTGCGGACCGCGACGGTGTCCTGCAGCTCCGCCGCCTGCTCATGCAGCCGGGCGGTCAGCAGGAGCCGGGCTTGTTCGGCGGCCTCGCGCCTGCCGTCGAGATCGCCCGCGGCTTCCGCCGAATAGAGGGCGAGAAACAACCCGGCGAGCACGAGCAGGACGGTCAGCAGGAATGCCGCATCGGGCAGCGCCAGCAGCCGGTTGTTGAGGAAGTAGGCGAAGGCCGCGGCCAGCAGCAACGGCGGGAGCGCGACCCCGAGGAAGATCCGCCGCGCCGCGGCGCCGCGCGCGCTGATGCTCGCGAGCAGCCCCGGCGCCGAATCTTCGGGGCGGGCGAAAAGCAGCCCGAGCCCGAGCAGCAGCAGGCACACCACAAAAAGCAGCCCCGCGATCATGGGGCGCGTCACCGCCCGCAGATCGAGCAACGCCAGACCAAAGAGTCCGGCCAGCGCCGCCGCGGTCGCGAGATTGCCGAGCCAGAGCGCGATCGGCCGGCCGGCGAGGCGCAGCTTGCCGTGCAGGCCCAGCAAACCGACGGCCAAGGCGGACAGCGCGACGGCCGCCTGCAAGGGCATGGTTTCGAAACCGGGCAGTTGCGCCAACCCTCCGGCCGCGAGCAGCAGGACCAGGCCGGCGGCGATCCGGGCCAGGCCGCGCCAGCGTTCGGTCAACTGCAACCGCAACGCGGCGCCGCACAGCGCGAGGCCGAGGGCCGCCGCAGTGGGCATCGGCTGCGGTGTCGGCCGCACGAAACCGAAGACATCCCAACCCGCCAACGCGCCTGCTCCAGCGGCGGAGCCGAACGCGGCGACGACGATTCCGAGCCAGCCGGCCACCCGGCGGAAGTGCGAATCGAGCAAGCTGGAAGCGGGATTGGCCACGGGCTCACACGATTTGGGGCAGGATTCCGGCCGAAGCGAGCCGGCGCGCAGCGCGGCGGGCCGGTCGCGCAACCGGCCCGCCGGGCTCAGCCGCCGAGGACGGCGCCGAGCTTGGCGATGTCCTTGCCGCCGCCCATGGCGAAGTCCGGCTTGCCGCCGCCTTTGCCGCCGATCTGCGCGCTCAGATTCTGGATGATTTTGCCCGCCTGGTGCCCGGCCTTGATGGCCGCGGGCGAGCAGAAGGCCACGAGGCTGGCCTTGTCGCCGAGGGCGGCGCCGAGTTGCACGACGCCTTCGCCGAGCTTGGCCAGCACCTGGGAACCGAGGCTGCGGAGCACTTCCTGATCGGACACGGCGACAACGCCGGAGACGAATTTGAGCCCGTCGCGCGCCACGGCCTTCGCGGCCAACTCGTCCGCCAAACCGGCGAGCGCCTTTTGCTGGAACGCCTTCAGCTGCTTTTCCGTTTCCTTCTGCTGGGCGAGCAGGGCTTCGAGTTTCTTGACGACATCGCTGGCGCCGCCGCCGAGATGCGCGCTGACCGCGGCGAGCGCGGCCTCGCGGGTCGCGACGAGTTCGTAGGCGGGCTGGCCGGCGACGGCCTCGATGCGGCGGGTGCCGGCGGCGATGGCCATCTCGGCGACGATCTTGATCAGGCCGATTTCGCCGGTGGTGGCGACGTGCGTGCCGCCGCAGAGTTCGCGGCTGTAGCCGCCGATGTCGACGACGCGGACGAACTTGCCGTACTTGTCGCCGAAGAAGGCGAGGGTGCCCTCGGGCTTCTTGTCGAATTCGGTTTCGTAGGTGTCGACCTTGGCGTTGTCGATGACCTTGCCGTTGACCAATTGCTCGACCTCGAGGAGCTGCGCGTGGGTGACGGCTTCGAAGTGCGAGAAATCGAAACGCATGCGGTCGGCGGTCTTGGACGTGCCGGCCTGGCGGACGTGCGTGCCGAGGACCTTGCGCAGGGCCCAGTGGATGAGGTGCGCCGCGCTGTGGTGGCGGTTGATCGCGCGGCGGCGGCCCAGATCGACGGACAGGGTCGCGGCGGCACCGGAGCTGAGCGCTGAAAGCTGATCGCTGACGGCTGCTTTGTGCAGGTGGCGGCCGGCCTTGTCCTTCACGCAATCGACGATCTGCACGAGCGTGCCGTTGATCAGCGCGGTGCCGGTGTCGCCCGTCTGTCCGCCCATTTCGGCGTAGAACGGCGTCCGGTCGAAAACGAGGAACGTGTCCTTGTCGGCCTTGATGATCTCGATGAGCTGCGCGTGCGCCTCGGTCTGCGCGTAGCCGAGGAAGGTCGTCGGCTTGAGGTCGACGGCGGCGTCGCCTTCGGTGGCAGCGACGAGGATTTCCTTCTTCTGCGCGGCGCGGCCGCGCTCGCGCTGTTTCTCCATCTCGGCTTCGAAGCCGGCAGCGTCGACCGTGAGCCCGCGCTCGGTGGCGAGGAGCTGCGTCATGTCGAGGGGGAATCCGTAGGTGTCGTAGAGTTCGAAGGCCGATGCGCCGCTGATGGCGCCGGCGGAGGCGGCCTTGCCGAAGATCTGGAGCCCGCGATCCAGCGTGCGCCCGAAGCTCTCTTCCTCGCTGCGGATCACGCGCTGCACGATCGATTGCTGCTGGACCAATTCCGGGAAGACGGCGCCGAGGGATTCGACGACGGGGGCGACGAGTTGCTCGAAGAAACCGGCCTGCAGGCCGAGTTTCTTCCCGTAAAGAATACCGCGGCGGAGGATGCGGCGGATGACGTAGTTGCGGCCTTCGTTGCCGGGCAGAATGCCGTCGGCGATGGCGCAGCTGACGCAGCGCGCGTGGTCGGCGAGCACGCGGAAAGCGACGTCGATGTTTTCCTGTTCCGTGAGGCCTTCGCGTTTCGTCGGGACCGTCGCGGTGTAGGTTTTGCCGGACAGCGCGGCGACCTTGGCGAAGAGCGGCGCGAACACGTCGGCCGCGTAGTTGGACGGATCTTTGGCGAAGTCCTTGAAGCCGTTGGTCGTGGCATAAATGCCGGCGACGCGTTCGAAGCCCATGCCGGTGTCGACGTGCTTGGCGGCGAGCGGGGAGAAGGTGCCGTCGGCGTTCGCGTTGAACTGGATGAACACGTGGTTCCAGATCTCGATGCAGCGGGGGCTGCTCGCGTTGACCAGTTTCCGGCCGGCGGCTTCGTCGTCGGAGGGCAGCAGATTGAAATGGATTTCCGAGCACGGGCCGCAGGGGCCGGTGTCGCCCATCATCCAGAAATTGTCTTTCTTGTTGCCGTTGACGATGTGGACGGCGGGATCGAGGCCGGCGGCGCGGAAGATCTCGGCCCAGATGTCGTAGGCTTCCTGGTCGAACTCGGACGGATCGTTCTTCGACTTGTCCGGCGAGTAGACCGTGGCGAAGAGGCGCTTGGCGGGGATGCCCCAGACCTTGGTGATGAGTTCCCAGCCCCAGCGGATGGACTCCTTCTTGAAGTAATCGCCGAAGGACCAGTTCCCCAGCATCTCGAACATCGTGTGGTGGTAGGTATCGAAGCCGACGTCCTCGAGGTCGTTGTGCTTGCCGCCGGCGCGGATGCATTTCTGCGTGTCCGCGGCGCGGGTATCCTTCGCCGGCTTGACGCCGGCCCACTTCGAGACGTCAGGCGCGCGATCGCCGAGGAAGATCGGCACGAACTGGTTCATGCCGGCATTGGTGAAGAGCAATCCGGGGGAATCCGGGAGCAGGGACGAGGAGGGCACGAGGGTGTGTCCCTGCTTGGCGAAGAAATCGAGGAAGCTCTGGCGGATCTCGGCGGAGGTCATTTTCAGCGGGCAATAAACCTCAAGGACAGACGCCGCCCCGGGGCTTAGCAAGAGGGGAATTGGCCGGCGCCCGCGCAACAAACGGCATGCACTCCGCAATCGGGGCGGAGCCGGCGCCGGGCGGTTGCGGCTAGGGTAGGGCAATGGTTCCGCGGCCCACCGAAACCCTGCCGGCGGACGAGCGATCTTCCGCCGAAGATCGACGCGTCCCCGCGGACGTGCCCGGCGAATCGGCCGTGCTGTGGGTGCGGATCGGCTTCGGCCTGGCGGCGGCCTGCGCGTTGGCGGTGGCGGTCCTGTCTTGGCACAGCCTGCTCGACCTTTCGGACCAGCTCGCCGAGCAGGCCCATGCGGCCGATACGCTGGCCGCGCTGAGTCGCACGGAGGTGGCGATGTCGGGCCTGCGCGCGACTTGGCCGGCCGCCGATCAGGCGCCCCGGGCCGATGCCGCCCGGGAGCTCGGGGCCGCAACCGCGGCGCTCGAGCACCAACTCGCGGAACTCGACGAACACACGGCCGGGGACCACTGGGAGCACCATACGGCAACCGCTCTGATCGGCGCCTTGCGCCGGCGGATTGCGGCGGCATGGGCCCGGACGCGCGGAGAAGGGCCCGATGCGGCCACCGCCGATTTGATCGACCGGCAGTTCCACGAAACCGACCTGCGTCTCGTCCAGGAACTGCGGCAGCGCATGTTCGATCACATGGGCGGCATCAAGGTGCACGCCGCGGAGAGCGTGCGGACTGCGGGACTCGTCGGCTTGCTTTCGGGCCTCGTCGCCGCCGTCGGCCTGGGCTTTGCGCTGGCCCGGATCGAAGGGAATCTCGCCCGCGCCCGCGCGGCCGAAGCGGCCCTCGCGGCCGCCAAGGCCGGACTCGAGGCCCGCGTCGCCGCGCGCACCGAAGAGCTGGCCGCCGCCAACCGTCGCCTGCGGGAAAACGAGGCGCTGCTGCAAACGGTGACCGAGACCGCGGGCGTCGGGCTGGTTGTGGTGGATTCGCAGCACCGCTACCGTTTCGCCAACGCCGCCTATGGCCGGTTCTTCTCGATCCAGCCCGAGTCGGTGATCGGCAAAACCGTGCGCGAGGTCCGCGGCGAACAGTGGTACGAGAGCGAATTGCGGGACCTGCTGGACCGTTGTCTCGCCGGCGAGCGGAGCACGCGGGAATTCTCCACGCGTCCGCACGTGCCGTTGGGGCCGACCCGCGATCTGATCATGACCTTCGAACCGGGCCGCGACCGCACCGGACCGGTGGTGGTGATCGTGTTCGCGGACGTCACCGCACGGCGCAAAACCGAGGAGGCCCTGCGCGAATCGCAGCGGCTGTACCAGACGCTCGTCGAGCAGATGCCCGCGGCGGTGTTTCGCAAAGATGCGGCCGGGCGGTACGTGTTCGTGAACCGCAAGTACGTCGAAATGTCGCGCGCTCCGGAAAGCGAGATTCTCGGCCGGACCGCCGGCGAGTTCGCCGCCGCCCGGGCCAAGGCCGAAGCCGGGCAGGCCGGCACGCCGTGGTACGACGCGTATGCCGAGGGCGACGCGCACCACACGCGGATCATGGCCACGGGCGAAGTCATCGAGCAAGACGAGGTGACCGACCTGACGGACGGTTCCACCCTTTGCCTGCATGCCATCAAGTCGCCGGTGTGCGACGATCAGGGCCGGATCTGCGGCTCGCAGGGTATTCTCATCGATGTGACCGCCGCCCGCCGCGCCGATGCCGAACTGCGGCGGAACGAGGAACGCATGCGCCTCGCCTCCGAATCCGCACTCATCGGTTTCTGGGAACTCGACCTGCGCACCCAGCGACTCGAATGGTCGCCCCAGCAGGAAAAACTGATGGGCTTCGCCGAGGGCGAGTTTCCGCGGCGGCAGGAAGCGTTTCTCGAACTCGTGGTCCCCGAGGACCGTCCGCGCGTCGGCGCCGCCCGCGCGGCCGCCCTGGCGGACCCGGCAGGCGAGTATCGCGCCGAACTGAGGTTCCGGCTGCGCGACGGCCGGGAGCGCTGGGGTGCCGTCCGGGGCCGCGTGGTGCGCGATGCCGGGGGCGACGCGGTGATGATCCGCGGCCTCGACGTCGACATCACGCTGCTCAAACAAACGGAAACCCAGCTCGCGGCGGAGCGGACGCTTCTCCGCACCGTCCTCGATCTCCTCCCGGAATCGATCTACGTGAAGGATGCGGCCGGGCGTTTCGTCGCCGCCAACGCGGCCTGCGCCGCCCACATGGGCCTACCTCATTCCGCCGATCTCGTCGGGAAGACCGACGCCGACTTTTTCGACGCCGCGCTCGCGGCCCGGTTCCGGCAGGACGAACTGGCGGTGATGGCCGGGCACCCCGAGGTCGACCGCGAGGATTTCTTCACGGCCGCGGACGGGACCGCGGTCTACCGTCTCGCCAGCCGGGTGCCGCTGCGGGATCCCGCCGGCGCCATTGTCGGACTGGTGGGCACGAGCCGCGATGTGACCGCGGCGAAGCGAGCGGAACTCGCGCTGCGGGAAAGCGAGACCCGGTTCCGTATGCTCTTCGAGGTCACGGCCGACGGTCTGTTTGTGCACGACGGCGAGGGCCGGTTGCTGGCCGTGAACCGCCGGGCCTGCGAAAGCCTCGGCTATTCGCGCGAGGAACTGTTGCGGCTGGGGGTGTTCGGACTCGAGGTGGCCGTGGATCGGGAAGCCGTGATGGCGGCCTGGGCCGCCATCGGGGAGGACGAACAGCTGTCCATCGCCGGCGCGCATCGGCGCAAAGACGGCACCGTGTTTCCCATCGAGGTCAGCGTCGGCAGCCTGCGCCTCGGTGGGCGGCGGCTGTTCATGTCAAGTGTGCGCGACGTCTCGGAACGGCGGAAATCGGAGCAGGAAATCCGCCGGCTCAACGAATCGCTGGAACGGCGCGTGGCGGAGCGCACGGCCCAGCTCTCCGCGGCGAACGAGGAACTCGAAGCGTTCACCTATACGGTTTCGCACGACCTGCGTTCCCCGGTGCGGGCGATGGACGGCTTTGCACGCGCCGTCGCGGAAGACTGGGGCGGCTTGCTCCCGCCGCAGGGCCGGAGCGATCTGGACACGATCCGCGGCGAGGCCCAGCGCATGGGTAAACTGATCGACGACCTGCTCGCGTTTTCCCGCCTGAGCCGCGCCCCGGCGCGGGCCGACGCCGTGCATATGGCGGCGCTCGTCGCGGCCTGCCGGGAAGAGCTGGCCCCGGAGACGGCCGGCCGGGAAATCGTCTGGCAAATCGGGCCGCTGCCCGCGGCCGCGGGCGACCAGGCGCTGCTGCGGCAAGTCTGGCAAAACCTCCTCGCCAATGCGGTGAAGTACACACGCGGCCGGCCGGTCGCGCACATCGCCGTCGGGGCCGAGACGTCCGGAGGGCGCACCGTCTACCACGTCGCCGACGACGGTGTGGGCTTCGACATGCGCTACGCATCGAAGCTCTTCGGCGTTTTTCAGCGGCTGCACCGCGCCGACGAGTTCGAAGGCACGGGCGTCGGGCTCGCGATCGTGCGGCGCATCGTGCACCGGCACGGCGGCCGCGTCTGGGTCGAGGCCGAGGCTGGCAAAGGCGCCAAGTTTAGTTTTACGGTCGCGACACCCGTCCCATGAACGCCGCTGCCGAATTCCTGCTGGTCGAAGACAACCCTGCCGATCTGGAGCTGGCCCTCCGCGCAATCCGCCGCGCCGATGCCGGCTTGGCCGCGGAGGTGCGCGTGGCGCGCGACGGTGCGGAGGCCTTGGACTGCTTTTTCGGCCCGCAGGCGTCGTGGGGCAGCACCGCGGGCCGCCTGCCGCGGGCCGTTTTCCTCGATCTCAAACTGCCGAAAATCGACGGCTTCGGCGTCCTGCAGCAGCTCAAGGCCGATCCGCGGACGAAGGCGGTGCCGGTCGTGGCGCTGACGTCGTCGCGGGAAGCCCGCGACATCGCCGAGTGCTACCGGCTCGGCATCAACAGCTACGTCGTGAAACCGATGGAATCCGGCGACTTCATCGCGGCCGTGCGCGGCCTGCACGACTACTGGCTCGGCCGGAACGAGCCGCCCCAACCGTGAACCGCCCCGCCCGCATTTTGCTGGTCGAAGACAGCGGGCTCGATGCCGAGCTCGTGATGCGGGCGTTGCGCCGCGGGGAAGTCGCGGCCGAGTGGCGCCGGGTCCAGACGGAACCGGAGTTCGCGGCCGCCCTCGGCTGGGCGCCGGATCTCGTGATTTCGGACTTCAACCTGCCGCAGTTCTCCGGCCAGCGCGCCCTCGAGCTCCTGCGGGCGGCCGACCGGCCGGTGCCGTTCATCGTCGTCTCGGGGGCCCTCGGCGAAGAGGCCGCCGTCCAGATGATGCGACTCGGGGCCGTCGATTACCTGCTCAAGGACCGCCTCGGGCGGCTCCCCGCGGCGGTCGAATCCGCCCTCGCCAAGAGCCGGCTGGAGGCGGAAGCCGCCGCCGCGCGCGCGGACTTGGCGGAGAGCCAGCGCATGCTCGCGACCCTCGCGGGCAATTTGCCCGGCATGGCGTATCGCCGCCGCAACGACGCCCCCGGCGCGATGCTGTACGTCAGCGAGGGGTGCCTCGCGCTCACCGGCTACGCCCGCGCCGAGTTGGAGGCGGGCGGCGGCATCGATTTCGCCGCACTCATCCATCCGGACGACCGTGCGCCCGTCGCCCAGCGCGCCGAAGCTGCCCTGCAGTCCCGTCAGCCCTCCTGCAACGAATACCGGTTGCGGGCCCGCGACGGTTCGTGGCGCTGGGTCGCGGACACCGCCCGCGGCATCCGCTCGGACGACGGGAGCATTTCGCACGTGGAAGGCTTCGTGCAGGACATCACCGACCGCAAAGCCGCCATCGAAGCCCTGCGCCAGAGCGAAGAGCTGTACCGCGGCCTGATCCTCGCCTCGCCGGACGCGATCGTCGTCGCGGAGCCGGACGGCCGTCTGGTGTTTGCCTCCGACCAGGCGCGGCAACTGTTCGGCTTCGGGCCCGACGAACCCGTGGCAGGCATCCAGATTTTCGGATTCATCTGCGACGCCGACCGCCCCCGCGCGCTCCAGAACCTGCGGCGCATTCTCGCCGACCGCGTGATCACCTCGAACGTCTACCGCATGCAGCGGCGCGACGGCACCGGGTTCGACGGCGAGGTGAATTCGGCCCTGCTGCAGGCCTCCGATGGCCGCCCTCGCGGCCTGGTTGTGGTGACCCGCGACGTGACGGAGCGGCGGCGCGCCGAGGCCGCCTTGCGCGAGAGCGAAGCGCGGTTTTCCGCCGTGTTCGAAGCGAACCCCATCGGCACCGCGCTGACGCGGTTGGCCGACGGCCTCTTTCTCGACGCCAACGACGCCTACGCCCGCATCTTCGGGCTGCGCCGCGAGGAACTGCTCGGCACCCGCTCGGCCGATCTCGACGCGTGGGTCGACCGCGGCGAACGCGACCGTTTGCTTTCCCAGATGCAGGCGCAAAACGGCGCCGTCAGCGCGGAAGTCGGCTTCCGGCGCCGCAACGGCGAGGTCTTCGCGGCCGCCGTGTCTCTCGCGCCGATCGAACTCGACGGCGAGCGTATCGTGCTCGGCCTCGTCACCGACATCACCGCGCGCAAACGCGCCGAGGCCACCTTGCGCGAGAGCGAGGAACGTTTCCGCCAGGTGGTCGAGACGATCCACGAGGTGTTCTGGATTGTCGACGGCCACAGCGGCGAAGTGACCTATGTGAGTCCGGCCTACGCGCGTATCTGGGGCCGGCCGCCCGAACAGGCGACCCAGGCGGTCTGGCTCGAGAGCGTGTTTCCGGAGGACCGCGCGCGGGTCGTGGACCGCGTCGCGAGCCGCGGGTCCCAAGGCGGCTACGACGAGGTCTACCGCATCCAGCGTCCCGACGGCGAAGTGCGCTGGGTCCACGATCGCGGCTTCCCGCTGGCCGGCCCCGACGGCGCGATCCGCCGCTACGTCGGCATCGTCGAGGACATCACCGAGCGGAAGAATCTCGAGACCCAGTTCCTCCGCGCGCAGCGCATGGAATCGATCGGCACGCTGGCGAGCGGCATCGCGCACGACCTGAACAACATCCTCGCGCCCCTGCTGATGGTCGCGCCGTTGCTTCGGCAGAACTTGCCCGACGCCCACGACCGCGAATTGCTCGCGCTCGTGGAGCAGGGCGCGCAGCGCGGCGCCTCCATCGTCAAACAGCTGCTGACCTTCAGCCGCGGCGTGCGCGGCAACCGCGGCCCCGTGCAGGTGCGGCATTTGCTCAAGGAAATCGCCGCGCTGATGCGCGAGACGTTCCCGCGCGAGATCACGATTGTCGACGGGGCCGCGGCCGGCCTTTGGCCCATGGTCGCCGACGTAACGCAGCTGCACCAGGTGCTGCTCAACCTCTGCGTCAACGCCCGCGACGCCATGCCCGGCGGCGGCCAACTCGAGCTCGCGGCCCGCAACTTCGAACTTGGTCCCGCCGAACGCGCGCGCTTCCCCGAGCTCAATCCCGGTCCGTATGTCGAGATTTCCGTGCGCGATACCGGCTGCGGCATCGACTCCGCGCTGGTCGACCGGATCTTTGAACCGTTCTTCACCACGAAGGAACTCGGCCGCGGCACGGGCCTCGGACTTTCGACCGTGCTCGGCATCGTCAAGAGCCACGACGGCACCGTGCGGGTCGAAAGCGAAATCGGCCGCGGCAGCCGCTTCTGCGTTTTGCTCCCGGCCGCGCCGACCGATTCCGTCGCCGTCCCCGATGCGAGCCCCGCCGCGTGCCGGCGCGGCCGCAACGAACTCGTCCTCGTCGTGGACGACGAGGAATCCATCCGGTCCGTGCTCCGCCGCGTCCTCGAGCACCACGGCTACCGCACGCTGTGCGCCGCGAACGGCCAGGAAGGTCTCGCCGCCTACGTGGCCCACCGCGGCCAGGTTAACCTTGTCCTGACGGATCTGATGATGCCCGCGATGGGCGGCATCTCGCTCATCCGCTCGATCCGGGCGCTCGACCCGGCGCTGCCGTTGATCGCCACGACCGGACTCGACGACCGCGAGCGCATGGCCGAGCTCGCCGAGCTCGGCATCAACGACGTCCTCGCCAAGCCGTTCGATCCGCGCGACGCGCTCGATCTCATCGCCGGGCGGCTCGAGCGCCACGGCTGAGCCGACCCCGCGCCGGCGGAGGCCCGGTTGCGCCCCGGGCAAGGCGCCGTTCGGACCGCGGCGCCGCCGCGCGTTCGGGGCTCAGAGATTCGCGATGATCGCGTCCGCCATCGCCTTCGTGCCGACCGAAGGTTTGCCGAATGCGATGTCGCCCGTGCGCGTGCCCGAGGTCACGGCCTTCTTGACCGCGGCCTCGATCTTCGTGGCGACGGCGTCGAGGCCGAAGCTGAAGCGCAGCATGAGCGCGGCCGACAGCACCTGCGCGCAGGGATTGGCGACGCCCTTGCCGGCGATGTCCGGAGCCGTGCCGCCCGCGGGCTCGTAGAGCCCGAAGGGCAGGCCGAGGGAATTCTTGCCGGCGCCGAGCGAGGCGGACGACAGCATGCCGAGCGAGCCGCAGATCACGGCCATCTCGTCGGAGAGGATGTCGCCGAACATGTTTTCGGTGACGAACACGTCGAACTGGTTCGGATCGCGCGCGAGCTGCATCGCGGCGTTGTCGACGTACATGTGGCTCAGCGCGATGTCGGGCGCGTGCTTCGCCATGTAGTCGACCACGGTCTTGCGCCACAGCACGGAAGTCTCGAGCACGTTGGCCTTGTCGACGGAGCAGAGCTTCTTCTTGCGCGCGCGCGCCGTCGTGATCGCGACCTGCAGGATGCGTTCGATCTCGGACTTCTTGTAAACCATTGTGTCCACGGCCTGGAGATCGCCGTCGGGCAACGTCGTGGTCTGCTTCGGCAAACCGAAGTACAGGCCGCCCGTCAGCTCGCGGATGCAAACGATGTCGATGCCGTCCGGAATGCGCTCGGTCTTGAGGGGGGAGGCGTCCGTGAGTTCCCGATACAGCAGGCCGGGCCGGATGTTGGCGAACAGCGTGAAGTGTTTGCGCAACGGCAACAGCGCCGCGCGCTCGGGCTGCTCCTTGGGCGGCAGCTTTTCCCATTTCGGGCCGCCGACGGAACCGAAGAGGATCGCGTCCGCCGCCTCGCACACCTTGAGCGTCGAGTCGGGAAGGGCCTTGCCGTGGTTGTCGATGCCGGCGCCGCCGACGTCGGCCTTGGTGTAGCTGAGCGTGAGATTCTCGGTCTTCGCGACGTGCTCCAGCACGCGCAGCGCCTCGGTCATGACCTCGGGCCCGATGTAATCTCCAGCAAGGACGGCGAACTTCAGTGTCGGCATAAAGGGAAGGACGTAGCCGCCGGGCGAGGGGAGGGAAAGGGAATTTTCGCGGTTGCGCGCCGGGGGATTAACCGTGCATTGGCGCGCGTGAATCTCCACGTGCTCCCGGCCGGCCCGATCCAGACCAACGCCTACCTCCTGGTGGCCCCGGAACGGAAGGAAGCGGTCCTGATCGACGCGCCCGGCGACGTTTGGCCGGAAGTGAAAGCCATTTTGGCCGAAACCGGCTCGAAGCTGACCGAGCTCTGGCTCACCCACGGCCATTGGGACCACATGCAGGGCGGCGCCGAAGTCGTGCGCGAATCCGGCGCCTTGGTCCGGGCCCATGCCGACGACCGGGTGCTCATTGAAACTCCGGAAATCATGGAGCGCTTCATGGGCGAGACCCTGAATCTCGAGCCCGTGCCGGTCTCGGCCTGGTTGCAACCGCGGGAAACGTTGTCCGCGCTCGGCACCTCCGTCGAAGTCCGCCACGTGCCCGGCCACTGCCCCGGCAACGTGCTCTTCTACTTCCCCGCCGCCGGCGCCGCGTTTGTCGGCGACGCTTTGTTCAACGGCAGCATCGGCCGCACGGACTTCCCCGGCGGCGACTACGATGTCCTCGTGAAATCGATCCGGCAGGAAATTTATTCGCTGCCTCCCGCCACCGTGGTATTCCCGGGGCACGGCCCGAAAACCACCGTCCAACAGGAACGGGCCGGCAACCCCTATGTCAGCGGCTGATCACGAAACCTTCATGCGCCGGGCCCTCGCCGCGGCGCGCAGTGTCTGGGGCACGACGCACCCCAATCCCATGGTCGGCGCCGTCATCGTCGAGGACGGCCAGGTCGTCGCGGAAGGCGCGACCGCGCCCGACGGCGGCCCGCACGCCGAGCGCCTCGCGCTGCTCAACCGCGGCAAGCCGCCGCGTCCCGGCGCCGTGCTCTACGTCACGCTCGAGCCCTGCTGTACCCACGGACGCACCGGCGCGTGCACCGATGCCATCATTGCCTCCGGCATCAAGCGCGTGGTCGTTGGCGCCACCGACCCGAATCCGGCCCACCGCGGCCACGGTTTCGAAGTCCTGCGCTCGGCCGGCATCGAGGTCGTCACCGGCGTGCTCGAGCGCGAATGCTCGGACCTGAACCTGATCTTCAACCACTGGATCACGACCGGCGGCCCGCTGCTCGCGGCGAAGGCCGCCACCACGCTCGACGGCAAAATCGCCTGCCGCACCGCCGAGTCCCGCTGGATCACCAATCCGGTCTCGCGCGCCGATGTCCACCGCTGGCGGAAACTGTTTCCCGGCATCGCCGTCGGGGCCATCACGATCCTCAAAGACAACCCGCGCCTCACCGCGCGGCGCGAGGGCGAACCGGAATGGTCGCCGTGGCGCTTCGTCTTCGACGGCCTCCTCCGCACCGTCGTCGACAAGAACCTGCCCGCCGTCTTCACCGACGAATTCCGCGACAAAACCATCGTCGTCACGACGCCGCACGGCGGCCTCGGCTATGTCCGCAAGCTGCGCGACCTCGGCATCAAGGTCTGGATCTTCGATTCGCCGACCCAGCGCGTGTCCTTCGCCGAATTCCGGAAAAAATGCGCCGAGGAACGCATCTCCGGCGTGTACTTCGAGGGCGGCGCCCACCTCGTGAGCGAATTGCTTCGTTCCAAGCAGCTCGACTACCTCTTCGCCTACCAGGCCCCGCTGCTCTTCGCCGACGACAAGGCCAAGACGATCTTCAGCGGCCTGCGGCCCGAGAAACCCGACCAGGCCGTGCGCCTCGCCGACCTGCGGCACGAGATCTTCGACGGCGACATCCTCACGCGCGGCCGCGCGGTTTACCCCGAGAAATTCCAGATCGACGAAACCGCCTTCGGTGCCCGTTGACCGGTCCGTTTGCGCCCGCCGGCCGTCAGGCCCGCGGTTGCGAATTCCGAATTCCGTTTTCCCCATGCGCTTCCTTACCCCTGCCTGGCGGGCCCTCCCGGCCTGCTGCCTTGCCCTCGCTCTTTCGGCCCCGGCGCTCCGTGCCGCCGCCGACGAATATCCGCCGCATCCCGACTCCGTCCGCAAGGCCGACGTCCCCGCCGGCGAACTCATCAAATTCGAATTCTCCGGTTCCAAGATCTTCCCGGGCACTGTCCGCGAGGTCACGGTGTACGTGCCGAAGCAATACGACGGCACCAAACCCGCCTGCGTCTACGTCAACCAGGACGGCGTGCAGTGGAACGCCCCCGTCGTCTTCGACAACCTGCTCGCGCGCGGCGAGATTCCCGTGCTGATCGGCGTCTTCGTCCGCCCCGGCGTCGTCAAATCGCCCGTCGGCGACAAGGCCCTCGACCGTTTCAACCGCAGCTTCGAGTACGACGGTCTCGGCGACGCCTACGCGCGTTTCCTCCTCGAGGAACTGCTGCCCTTCGTCGAAACGAAGAAGACCGCCGACGGCCGGCCGATCGTGCTTTCGAAATCCGGCAACGACCGCGCTATCGGCGGATCGAGCAGCGGCGCCATCGCGGCGTTCACCGCGGCGTGGGAACGGCCGGATGCGTTTTCCCGCGTCTTCAGCGTGGTCGGCACCTATGTCGGCCTGCGCGGCGGCGACCGCTACGGCACTCTTTTGCGCAAATTCGAGCCGCGGCCGCTGCGGATTTTTCTGCAGGACGGCGCCAACGACAACAACATCTACGGCGGCGATTGGTGGATGGCGAACCAGACCCTGCAGCGCACGCTCGCGTTCTCCGGCTACGACCACCGCCACGTCTGGGGCGAGGGCGGCCACAACGGCAAACACGGCACCTCGCTGTTTCCCGACGCCATCCGCTACCTCTGGCAGGGCTGGCCGCAGCCCGTGCAGCTCGCCGCGCCGACCAAGAACGCCGTCCTCAACGCCGTGCTCATTCCCGGCGAGGGTTGGCAGAAAGTCGCCGACGGCTACCGGCTGACCGAGGGCGCCGCGGCCAACGCGCAGGGCGAGGTCTTCTTTACCGACATCCCGAATTCCAAGGCGTATCGCATCGGCTTGGACGGCGCCGTCGTCCAGGTCCGCGACAACACCCAGCGCGCCAACGGCCAGGCCTTCGGTCCCGACGGCCGGCTCTATGTCGTCGCCGCCGGCGCCCAGCAGATCGTCGCGATCGACGCCGCCGGGAAGTCGACCGTCGTCGCCGAAGGCATCGCGGGCAACGACATCGTCGTCGCCCACAACGGCAACGCCTACGTGACCAATCCGCCCG
Source organism: Opitutaceae bacterium (assembly GCA_027482185.1). Classification (GTDB taxonomy): domain Bacteria; phylum Verrucomicrobiota; class Verrucomicrobiia; order Opitutales; family Opitutaceae; genus ER46. The sequence continues at coordinate 1,598,631 of JAIXWF010000013.1, forward strand.
CCGGCAACAGCAACGAGCCGAGCAAGGTCTGGCTGCTGAAGCCCGACGGTACCAAGCAAGTCGTCGACACCGGCCTGCGTTTCGCCAACGGCGTCGCGCTTTCCACGGACCAGACATTGCTCTACGTCGCGGACTACCGCTCGCGTTGGGTCTACAGCTACCAGATCCAGGCCGACGGCACGCTCGCGCACAAACAGCGGTACTATTGGCTGGTCGAGGACGATACGATCGACGACAGCCGCGCCGACGGCATGAAGGTCGACCGCGAGGGACGGCTCTACGTCGCCACGTACTCCGGCATCCAGATCTGCGACCAACCCGGCCGCGTGAACGCGATCATCCCGACGCCCAACGGCAAGATCACCAACTTGGTTTTCGGCGGTCCCAACTCCGACATCCTCTACGCCACCTGTGCGGACGCCGTGTACAAGCGCCGCGTCAAGACGGTCGGCGCCCACGCCTGGGCCCCGCCGATCAAGCCGCCGACGCCGCGGCTGTAAGCGGGGATCCTACAGTTGAGGAATCTCTAAAAAACGCGCCGCTGCGTTTCCAACCCCACCGGGAGGAGGGGCGATTGCCGCAAAGAGGCGCAAAGGGGCGCAAGAAATCGACTGCCTCGATCTAAGTTTGGGAGTTTTCGCGATGTAACTTTGGAAGCTTGATCGCATCCGTGGGGGCAGTGTCCCGCGGACGCAGTTTTTGCGAATTCTGAGCTTCTTTGCGGCGATCCCAAGGGCCGATATCCGGTGTTTGCAATATCCCCCAGGAGTTTTTCAGAGGCTCCTTGAGAATTGAACGTTGAGGGTTGAGCGATCGATTCGCCGAGGAACGGAAGACGTAGCCGCGACCCGCGGCGCGAAAACCCGCTCGGTTGTGCGCTCAACTCTCAACCAAGCTCGCTCAACTGCACGAGTCCGGCTGAGCGGGTCGGCGCGCTGGCCTCACGAGGTTATTCAGCTCGCGGCCAATTCCGCGCGGCGACGCTCGAGGTAGCGGAGTTCGGCGGGAGCGCGCACGAGCCCGAGGGCGCGGTCGTACGCGGCGAGGGCGGCGTCGCGGCGGCCGGCCCGGCGGAGAAGTTCGGCCTGGGCCGCCGGCAGCAAATGGTAGTCGGCGAGTTCGCCGGCGGCCGCGAGGCGATCGATCCAGGCGAGTCCGTGCTCGAGGCCGAAGGCAAAGGCGCAGGCCACGGCGGCGTTGAGTTGCACGACGGGCGTAGGGGTGAATTCGAGCAACGTGGCGTAAAGGTGGGCGATCTGGCGCCAGTCCGTCGCCGCGGCTTCGGTGGCCCGCGCATGCAGGGCGGCGATGGCGGCTTGGATTTGGTAGGGACCGGGACGGCGTTGGGCGAGGGCGCGGTCGAGTTCGGCGAGCGCGGTTTCGATCTCGGCGCGATGCCAGCGGGACCGATCCTGGGCTTCCAATACGATCATCTCGCCGTCGGCGGAGAGCCGGCTGTCGCGGCGCGCGTAGTGCAGGGCGATAAGGGCCAGCAGACCGCGGGCTTCCGGGTGGTCGGGCAGCAACTCGACCACAAGTTTCGTCAGGCGCAGGGCTTCGGCGCCGAGATCGGGCCGGAGCCACGTGTCGTCGCCGGCCGAGGCGTAGCTCTCGTTGAAGAGGAGGTACAAGGTCGCCAACACCGTTTCGAGCCGGGCCGGCAATTCCTCGGCCGCGGGCACGGCGTAGGGAATGCCTGCGAGGCGGATCTTGTTTTTCGCGCGGACGAGACGTTGCGCGGTCGTCGGCTCGGGCTCGAGAAAGGCGCGGGCAATCTCGCCCGTCGTCAGGCCGCAAAGGTGGCGCAGCGCGAGGGCAATCTGGGCGGCGGGCGCGAGCGCGGGGTGGCAGCAGGTGAAAATCAGCCGGAGGCGTTCGTCGGGAAACTCGGCCTCGAATTCGGCCGGTTCCGGTCCGGGATCGATGCCTTCGGTTACGACCTCCGCGCCGGGCGCGACGACCGGCGAACGGGAGCGGCGCCGGAGCAGGTCCAGACAGCGGCGGCGCGCGACGGTGGTGAGCCAAGCGGCGGGATTGGCGGGCAGACCCGCGGTCGGCCAGACCGCGAGCGCACGCGTGCAGGCATCCTGGAACGCATCCTCGGCGAGATCGACGTCGCGGCAAAAGCCGACGAGCGCCGCGAGCACCCGGGGGCGCTCGCGGCGGACGACCTCGGCGAGGACGCGCGGGATCACGCCGTCAGACCGGGCTTTCCGGCTGGTCGCCGGGCACGAGCGGCCGCACTTCGATCGCGCAGCCGTTGAAGAGGCCCGGGCATTGGCCGGCCCACTTGAGCGCGGAGTCGAGATCGGGGGTATCGATCAAATAGTAGCCGCCGAGCTGCTCCTTGGTTTCGGCAAACGGGCCGTCGGTCGAGAGCACCTTGCCGCCTTGGAACCGCAGGGTGGTCGCGGTGGCGACGGGCTGGAGTTGGGAGCCGGCGCGAAACACGCCCGCGGCCTGCAGGGCTTGGCCGTAGCCCATCCATTTTTCAAAGACGGCGGGGAGATCGGCCGGGGGAATCTTGGCCCATTCGGCTTCGTTGCTGTAGATCAGAATCATGTAGTGCATAGGCGGGAACGTTCTCTGGTTTCGATTTTGGGGAAGCGCGGGATGCGTTTCAACCACACGACGCCTGCCCCGCGCGCAAATCGACACCGGACGGAAAGATTCTTTCAAACCACCGCCGGAAAACGCAATCGAGGGATGGGCGCCTGCGGGATGAAGCCGAGCCCAGGCGACAACACCTGATCTCCCTCCCGTCAACCCGGTCGCCGTCCTCCGGTCGACCCTGTCCTCCCCAAGGAACTTCCGAATTCGGCAAGTTGGAGGGCCGGGCTGCACGGGTTGGTTGATCGGAATGAGGAACCCCTTCCTTTATCCGGCCCATGGCTTCATCAGCCCGGCCCTCCGGCGCTGACTGAGACCGGGCGTCGCCGGCCCCGCACGATGGCCGCTTACCCAATTCAGGGTACGCTTGCCGCTTGCACCTACGCCGCCGCGTGCGCGCGCAGGAAGCGTTCGATGCGCCGCGGATCGACGCGGCCGGCCCAGTGGCCGCCGACTTTGAATTCCGAACCGACGATGAATCCGTCCGCGTGCGGCTTGAACGCCGCGATGTTGCCCGCATTCACCCCCGAGCCCAGCAGCACGGGCAACGCCGTCGCCCCGCGCACCTCGCGCACATCCTCCGGCTTCGGCGCGTCGCCCGTCACCGCGCCCGTCACGATCACGGCATCGCCGCGCATGAACTCCACCGCGTGCGCCGTGTCGCCGATGCCGACGTCCGCCGTGATCGCGTGCGAACTGTGTTTCTTCTTCACGTCCGCCCAGATTTGCACGGCGTCCGCGCCGATCGCGCGGCGATAGCGCAACAATTCGGCTGCGCACGATTGGATGATCCCTTCGTCGGCCACGTGCGCGAACGCAAAGCCCTCCGCGCGCACGAAGCCCAGGCCCGCCGCATGCGCCACGGCCACCGCCTCGCGATTCGCCGCCGCCAAGATCTGCAGGCCGCAGGGCAGGGCGCTCTCCGCTTTCACCGCGGCCGCGAGCACCGTCATCGCCGCGACAATCTCGGGCCCGACGCCGCCGCGCAGGTACGGCGTGTCGTGCATGTTTTCCAACATGATCCCGTCGACGCCCGCCTCGCGGTAGATCCGCGCCTCGCGCACCGCCGCGGCCGTCAATTTCCCCAGGACCAACGTCGCTCCCGGCGTGCCGGGCAAGGCCCCGACGTGGATCATGCCGATCACCGGCTTGGCGGAACGGAACAGGGCACGCAGGTCGGCCATCTTGGAAAAACGGAAATTGGAAAAACGGGATTCGGAAAACGGAATTGGAAAAACGGCATCGCCTCCGCCCGCCCAGCCGGCCCCGCGGCCGGCTGGGTTCCGCGGGATTGCCCGCCTCAGCGGTCCGCGTAGCCCTGCGGCCGCCGCGAATGCCACTTCCACGCCGTGGCCACGATGGATTCGATATCCGGATACTTCACCTGCCAGTTCAGCTCCGTCTTCGCCTTCGTGGAATCGGCGAACAGCGCGGGCGGATCGCCCGGACGCCGCGGGCCTTCGACGACCTTCACCGGTTTGCCGACGATCTTCTCCACCGCACGGATCACCTCGCGGTTGGACGTCGGTTTGCCGGTGCCGAGATTGTAGAAGAGTTGCGTGCCCGGCTGCGCGAGCCGCCCGAACACCGCGATGTGCGCGCGACTCAGGTCGTCCACGTGCACGTAGTCGCGGAGGCAGGTGCCGTCCGGAGTGGGGTAGTCCGTGCCGAACAGCGACAGGTGGTCGCGTTTGCCCACGGCGACGTCGATCGCGACGGGAATGAGATGCGTCTCCGGCGAATGGTCCTCGCCGATGCTCCCGTCCTCGGCCGCGCCCGCGGCGTTGAAATAGCGGAACGCCGCGAAACTCAAACCGTGCGCCGTCGCCAGCGCCTTCAGCGCCTGCTCGATGTCGAGTTTCGTCTGGCCGTAGGGATTGATCGGCGCCTGCGGCATCGTCTCGTGGATCGGCAGCGTCGCCGGCACGCCGAAGGTCGCGCAGGTCGAGGAGAACACGAATTTCTTCACGCCCGCGGCCAGCATCGCGTTCAGCAGGTGGAGCGTGGCGACGACGTTGTTGAAGTAATACTTCATCGGATCCGTGACGGACTCGCCGACGTAGCAGTACGCCGCGAAATGCATCACGACGTCGATTTTCTCCTCGCACAGCACGCGGCCCACGAAGGCCTCGTCGCCGAGGTTGCCCTCGTGGAGCGTCACGCCCGGGGCGATCGCGCCGCGGTGGCCGTAGACGAAATTGTCGAGCACGACGGGCCGGTGGCCGGCGGCAAGCAATTGGCGGACGCAATGGCTGCCGATGTAACCGGCGCCTCCCACGACGAGAACGTTCATAAGCAGGAGCCTTGTATTGCTTTCGCCCGCGTCATGGCTAGCGCTTTCCGACTCGTCTCATGAAGTCGTACCAGCCGTCGCGCATCGTGATCACCGGGGTCGGACTCACCGCCCCGAACGGCAACTCGCTGCCCGAGTTCCGCCGCAATCTGCTCGACGGCGTCGCCGGCGTGGAACGGATCGACGTCCGGTACATGGGCCAGCAGCTCGCCGGGGTCTGCCATTACGACCCGCTGAAGTACCAGAAAAAGAAGGAAGTCCGCGTCGGCACCCGCGCCGGCAGCATCGCGATCTACTGCGCCCGCGAAGCCCTCGCCGACAGCAAGGTCGCCTTCGACGCCCTGCCGAAAGACCGCATCGGCATTTACATCGGCTGCACCGAACACGGCAACGTCGAGACCGAGAACGAGGTCCACAACATCTCGAAATTCAATTACGACACGAAGTTCTGGTCGCACTACCACAACCCCCGCACCGTCGCCAACAACCCCGCGGGCGAGACCTCCCTCAATCTCGGCATCACCGGTCCCGCGTACACGATCGGCGCCGCCTGCGCCGCCGGCAACCTCGGGCTGATCCACGCCTCGCAGATGCTGCGCCTCGGCGAGGTCGATTTCGCGATCTGCGGCGGCGTCAGCGAGAGCATCCACACCTTCGGCATCTTCGCCGGTTTCAAGTCCCAGAACGCCCTCGCCACCCACGAGGACCCGAAGAAGGCCTCGCGCCCCTTCGACAAGGCCCGCAACGGCATCGTGATTTCCGAGGGCGGCTGCCTCTACACGCTCGAGCGCCTTGAAGATGCGCTCGCTCGGAGCGCCAAGATCTACGGCGAGATCGCCGGCTACCACGTCAACAGCGACGCCAGCGACTACGTCCTCCCCAATCCCGTGCGCCAGGCCGAGTGCGTCCAGTCCGCCCTGCGCCGTGCCGGCCTCGCCGCCTCGGATATCCACATCGTCAATACCCACGCCACCGCGACCCCGCTCGGCGACATCCAGGAGTGCGAGGCGATCCGTTCGGTCTTCGGCACCGGCTGCCCCGATACGCACATCAACAACACCAAGAGTTTCATCGGCCACGCCATGGGCGCCGCCGGGGCCCTCGAACTCGCCGGCAATCTGCCGTCCTTCGACGACCTCACCGTCCACGCCTCGATCAACGTCGACGACCTCGACCCGGCCTGCGCCCTACCGGGCCTCGTTCTCAACCAGCCGCGCAAGGTCGCCAAGGTCGACACGATCCTGAACAACTCCTTCGGCATGCTCGGGATAAATTCCACGTTGATTGTTCGTCGGTTTGTCCCCTAATTCCGCCGCTGACTATGACCAAAGACGAATGCAAGAAGGTGGTGCTCGATATCATCGCGGACATCGCGCCCGATGAAGATCTGAGCAACGTCAAGCCCGACGTCCGCCTCCGCGACCAGCTCCAGCTGGATAGCATGGATTTCCTCGATATCGTGATGGAGCTCCGCAAACGCCACGGCATCGAGGTGCCCGAGGCCGACTACATGCAGCTCGCCTCGCTCGACAGCTGCGCGGAATACCTCACGCCTAAGTTCAACGCGCTCGCCGCCAAGGGCTGAGCCCGCGGCGCCGCCTCGCTCTCCGGCCGGGATGCCCTCCCGGCCTTTTTTGCGCTCCGGCGCTGTCGCCCCGCTGCACCGAAAGCCCGCCGCTGCTTTGGATCACAGAGTTCACCGAGCGCAACCCGGAGCGCACGGAGCAGACTTCCCGAATCGATGGTTGGGTTTTTGCCCAAGGCGAACAGTGTGCCCGCCGAGCGATCCCGAACTTCCATCCAATCCTCTGTGTTTCTCCGGTTCGCCTCCGTGCCCTCCGTGACCGTCCGAATCCCCTAGGATGAATTCTTCCTCCCGCTACGATGTCGCCATCATCGGCGCCGGCATGTCCGGCCTCGCCGCCGGCATCCGCCTGGCCCACTTCGGGAAACGCGTCTGCATCTTCGAACGCCACAACGCCGTCGGCGGTCTCAACGGCTTCTACAGCACCGACGGCCGCAAGTTCGACGTCGGCCTGCACGCGATGACCAACTTCGTGCGCCCCGGCGTCAAAGGCACGCCGCTCACGAAACTGCTCCGCCAGCTCCGCATCGACCGCGAGGAATTCGCCCTCTGCGAACAGAAACAATCCCGCGTCGCCTTCGGCCCCCGCGGCGAAACCTCCCTGCGTTTCACCAACGACTTCGCCGTCTTCGAGAGCGAGGTCGCCCGCGCCTTTCCCGCCCAGATCGACGGCTTCCGCGCCCTCGTCGCCGCCATCCGCGCCTACGACGACGTGTCCCTCGACGCCGCACCCGAATCCGCCCGCGCCATCGTCCGGCGCCATGTGTCCGATCCGCTCCTCGAGGACATGCTCTTCTGCCCGGTCATGTACTACGGCAGCGCCACCGAGCACGACATGGAGTTCGGCCAGTTCGTCATCATGTTCAAGGCCCTCTTCCTCGAGGGCTTCGCCCGGCCCTTCGACGGCGTCCGCGTCATCTTGCGTGTGCTCCTTGAAAAATATCGCGCCGCCGGCGGCGAGCGCCGCATGAAGTGCGGCGTCCGCCGCATCGTCGCCCAAGGCGGCCGCGCCGCCGTGCTCGTCCTCGACGACGGCACGGAAATCGTCGCCGACCACGTGATTTCGTCCATCGGTCTGCCGGAAACCGAAAAACTCATTGCCGAGGAAACAACGGCAACGTCCAACGCCGATGTTGGTTCCGCGGCAATGCCGGCCGCCGCCCCCGGCGCGCATTCGTTCGTCGAAACCATCACGATCCTCGACCGCCAACCCGCCGCGCTCGGCTGGGGCGACGACACGATCGTGTTCTTCAACGACTCGGCACGCTTCGACTACGCCTGCCCGCGCGAGTGGGTCGACATCCGCAGCGGCGTGATCTGCTTCCCGAACAACTTCGACTACGGCCCCGGGCGCGCTTTGCCCGAGGGCATTTTCCGCATCACCTGCCTCGCCAAGCCCGGGCCGTGGTTCGCCGCCGCCGATGCCGAGTACCGCGCCGCCAAGACCGCGTGGTTTGCCGACGTTGCCCGCAGCGCGCGCCGGTTTCTCCCGCCCGTGGCCGACGCCGACCTCGCAGCCGCCACGATCGCGACCGATATGTTCACGCCGCGCACCATCGCCCGCTACACCGGCCACGTGAACGGCGCGATCTATGGCGCGCCGCGCAAGGTTCGCGACGGCCGCACCGCGTTGTCCAATCTCTACCTTTGCGGCACCGACCAAGGCTTCCTCGGCATCACCGGCGCGATGCTCAGCGGCATCTCGATGGCCAACTATCACATCTTGCAAAAAGGGTAGGGGCGGCGCGGAATTTCCCCGCCCTATGAAACTCACCACCCCGTTTGCGCTGTTCGCGTTCGTCGCCTCGGCGCTTGTCGCCGCCCCGGTTGCGGACTTCCGCCAGCACCTCGGCCTCCAGCTTTATTCCCTGCGCGAGCAGACCAAGCAGAGCGCCACCGGCGCCCTCGATCTCGCGAAGAGCTACGGCGTCACCGAAGTCGAAACCGCCGGCACGGGCGGCATGCCCGCCGAGAAGTTTCTCGGGGAACTGAAATCCCGCGGCCTCAAACCCGTCAGCGCCCACGCCGGCTACGGTGCCCTGCAGAAGGACCTCGCCGCCGTCATCCGCGAAGCCAAGACGCTGGGCGTCACCTACGTGATCTGCCCGTACCCGAACGTCGGCAAAGACAAGCTGTTCTCCGAGGAAGTCGCCCGCAAAACGGCCGCCGACTTCAACGCTTGGGGCGAGGCCATGCGCAAGGAAGGTCTCCGCTTCGGCTACCACCCGCACGGCCTCGAATTCCGTCCGACCAACGCCGGCAACGGCGAGACGGTCTTCGATATCTTGGTCCGCGAAACCAAGCCCGAGTTCGTCTGCTTCCAGATGGACGTGTTCTGGGTCACGCATGCGGGCCAGGATCCGGTGAAGTTGCTGCAGAAGTACCCCGACCGCTGGGTCTCGATTCACATCAAGGATATGCGCAAGGGCACGCTCACCGGCTTCCACACCGGCGGCACGCCGCCCACCGACAAGGTCACCGTCGGCCTCGGCCAGATCGACTGGCCCTCGATTCTGCGCACCGCCCAGACCCTCGGCATCCGGCACTATTTCCTCGAGGACGAAACGCCGACGCCGCTGCAGTGCATTCCCGACAGCCTGAAGTACCTCCGCGGCCTCTCGCTCTGAGGCGCGGCCGCAGGCCGCGCAGGTGAAAGCCGAACGTTGAAAGATGGGGTAACGTCCTCGCCTCCGGGCGGACTACCGGTCTTCCAACTTCGGTCTTTCAACCTTCAACCGTTCGCCGCGCGCCTCCCGCGCGGCGAACCCAACATCCGCATTGCGCTGCGCGCGGACCGGCCTTCACTCTGCTCCTTTTCATGGCTTACGACTGGCTCAAAGGTGTCGCCGACGAGTATGATGTGATCGTGATCGGCAGCGGCTTGGGCGGACTCACGGGCGCCAACGTGCTCGCGAAGGCCGGCCACAAGGTGCTGCTGCTCGAGCACCATTACCAATTCGGCGGACTCGCCACCTGGTTCACGCGCAAGGGCGGCCACATCTTCGACATTTCGCTGCACGGCTTCCCTGTCGGCATGGTGAAGTCCTGCCGCAAATATTGGACCAAGGAAATCGCCGACTCGATCGTCCAGCTGAAGGACATCCGTTTCGTCAATCCGCAGATGGACGTGTGGACCACGTTCACGCGCGAGGACTACACCCGCGTTCTCGTCGAGCAGTTCAAACTCGACCGCGCCCACGTCGAGAAGTTCTACGACCACCTCCGGGCGATGAACTTCTACGACAACAACCCGGAAACCACGGGCCAGATGCTCGAGCGGTTTTTCCCGGGCCGCGACGACGTGAAGCGCCTGCTGATGGAGCCCATCGCCTACGCCAACGGCTCCACGCTCGACGATCCCGCCATCACCTACGGCATCGTTTTCTCCAACTTCATGGGCTCGGGCGTCTACACGTTCCGCGGCGGCTCCGACTTGCTCATCGAGAAAATGGCCGACGAACTGCGCCGCAACGGCGTCGAGCTCCGCAAAAAGGTCCTCGTCCAAAGCATTCTCGTCGAGGAACGCGACGGGCGGAAGGTCGCCTGCGGAATCGTCGCCGGCAACGGCCGCGTCATCCGCGCCAAGGCCGTCCTCTCCAACGCCAACATCAAGAACACGATCTTCCGCCTGGCCGGGGAGGGGAGTTTTCCCGCCGACTACGTCGAGGCCGCGCGCGCCGTCCGCATCAACTCCAGCTCCTGCCAGGTCTACCTCGGCATCCGCAAGGGCGAGTCGATCCCGCACATCGGCGACCTCGTCTTCACCTCGGCCAACCCGACCTTCAGCAGCACCGAGCTCACCGCCTTCGACACCACGAGCCGCACGTTCTCTGTCTACTACCCGGACACGCGCCCCGGCTCCGACCGCTACACCGTCGTCGTGTCCTTGAACGGCCAATACGGCGATTGGGCCAAGCTTTCCGAGCCGGACTACGAGCGCGAGAAACAGCGCCTGATCGACGAGTCCGTCGCCGCCCTCGAGAAGTTCATCCCCGGCGTCGCCGCCAAGATCGATTGGACCGAAGCCGCCACGCCGCGCACCATCGAGCGTTACACCACGCACCTCGGCGGCACGTCCTTCGGTACCAAGTTCGAGGGCCTCAAAGTTTCGATGGACCTGCCTGACAAACTTCCCGGCCTCTACCACGCCGGCTCCGTCGGCATCATCATGTCCGGCTGGCTCGGCACCATCAACTACGGCGTCATCGTCGCCAACAAGATCGACAAACACCTCTTCCAGCTGAAGCAGGCCGCGCCCGCCGCCGTCGTCTCCCCATGATCGCCATCACCGACCTCATCCCGCACCGGCCGCCGTTCCTCTTCGTCGACGAGATCGTCAGCCACGACGCAGCCGGCCTCGTCGCCAAGCGCACGTGGCGCGCGGAAGAGGACTTCTACAAAGGCCACTATCCCGGCGCCCCGATCACGCCCGGCGTGCTGCTCTGCGAAGCCGTTTTCCAGACCGCCGCCTGCTACATGGCCCTCAAGGCCCGCGCCGCCGGCGCCCAGCCCGGCGAGGGCGTGCCGCTCATCGCCAAGATCAGCGACGTCCGTTTCCGCAGCCCCGTCTATCCCGGCGACACGATCACCCTCGAGGTGAAACAGAAGGACGCCATGGGCGGCTTCACCATGCTCTCCGGCAGCATCAAGAAAGCCGACGGCACCCGCGTCCTCAACGTCGACTTCTCCGTCGCCTGGAAAACCCCGGCCGCCGTCCCGCCCGCGGCCTGACGTATCCGGTTTCCCGATTCCCGATGGCCGATTTTCTCCAACTCGCCGGCAAACGCTTCGTCGTCTTCGGCGTCGCCAACCGCAAAAGCGTCGCCTGGTTCACCGCGAAGGCGCTGGAAGAGCAGGGGGCCGTCGTCATCTACAGCGTCCGCTCCGAGGCCCGCCGCAAGTCCCTGGAAACGCTCCTCGCCGGCAAGCCGGTCTTCCTCTGCGACGTCGAGCACGAGGGCGCCGCCGCCCGACTCGCCGCCGAGATCGCCGCCGCGGGCCACGGCCCGATCCACGGCCTCGTGCACTCGATCGCCTTCGCGAACTACAGCGAGGGCTTCAAACCGTTCCACGAGACCAAGCGCGCCGATTTCCTCCAAGCCACGGCCGTCTCGGCCTTTTCGCTCATCGAGGTGGCCCGCGCGTTCAAACCGTTCCTCGCGCCCGACGCCTCCGTCGTGACCATCGGCATTTCGTCGCTGCTGGTGACGCCCGACAACTACGGCTACATGGGCCCGATCAAGGCCGCGCTCGAGTCGAGCGTGCGCTTCCTCGCCAAATCCTTCAGCGCCGACACCGCCGTCCGCTTCAACGCCGTCGGCGCCGGCCCGCTCAAAACCAGCGCCTCCGCCGGCATCCCCGGCTACCTCGAGAGCTACCTTTACGCCGAGAAACTGACGTTCCGGAAACGCAATCTCTCGACCCAGGAAGTCGCCGACACCGTGCTCTTCCTCCTCAGCGGGCGCAGCAGCGGCATCAACGGCACCACCGTCGTCGTCGACGCCGGCCTCGGTTCCAATTACTTCGACGGCGAAATCGTGCGGCTCGCGATGCGGCCGGAACGCTGAGCCGCGCCGCGCATGAAGTTCGAGCACGTCTGCATCGAAGCCCTCGCCGTCGCGCTGCCCGACGAAGTCTGGACCTCCGCCGACCTCGAGACGCGCCTGCGTCCCTTGTATGAACGGCTGAAACTGCCGGAAGGGCGTCTGGAATTGATGACCGGCATCCGCGAGCGCCGCATGTGGGCGGCCGGCACGCGGCCGTCCGACGCCAGCGCCGCCGCCGGCCGCGCCGTCCTCGCGCAATCCGCGCTGGCCCCGGAGCAACTCGATCTCTTCATCCACGCGGCCGTGAGCCGCGACATGCTCGAGCCGGCGACCGCGTCGTTCGCGCACCGCAAGATCGGTCTGCCCGCCGCGACGCAGATCTTCGACGTCTCCAACGCGTGCCTCGGTTTCCTCAACGCGCTCACCGTCGCCGCCGGCCTGATCGAGTCCGGCCAGATCCGCGCCGCGTTGGTTGTATCCGGGGAAAACGGACGTCCGTTGGTCGAGCAGACGCTGCGCACGCTCGTCGAACGCCCGCTCACGCGGAACGAGATCAAACCTTTCTTCGCCAACCTCACGATCGGTTCCGGCGCCGTCGGCGCCGTGGTCTGCCATCGTTCCCTGGTGCAGGGCCGGCCGCACCGTCTCCTCGGCGGCATCGCCCGCGCCGCCACCCAGCACAGCGAGCTTTGCCAGGGCGACACCCACGGCGCCGAGGCGCTCGCGATGCAGACCGACTCCGAGCAACTGCTCGTCGCCGGCGTCGCACTTGCTCAAGACACCTGGCGCGCGTTCACCGCGGAGCAGGGCGCCGCCTTCGACCGCTACATCTGCCACCAGGTCGGCAGCGTGCACCGGCGCAAACTCTACGAGGCGCTCGGCCTCGACCTCGCGCGCGACTTCTCGACCTTCGAGACGCTCGGCAACACCGGCTCCGTCGCGCTGCCCGCCACCTTGGCCGGCGCCGTCGCCGCCGGAGCCGTAAAGCCCGGCGACCGCGTCGGCCTCCTCGGCATCGGCAGCGGGCTCAATTGCCTCATGCTGGCCCTCGAATGGTGACCGCGATGACGCCCGCTGTTTTGCCGGACTGGATCCGGCCCGAATACCCGTTTGCCCCGCAACGGTTCCGCACGCCCGGCGGCGTGGAGATGAGCTACCTCGACGAAGGCCCGCGCTCCGACGAGGCCGTCGTGATGGTCCACGGCAATCCGACGTGGTCCTACTATTACCGCCACCTGGTGCGCGCGCTTGCGTCCACGCACCGCTGCATCGTGCCCGACCACATCGGCATGGGGCTCTCGGAGAAGCCGGAATCGTACCCATACACATTGGCCACGCGCATCGCCGACCTCGCGGCCTTGCTCGCGCACCTCGGGCTGAAGCGCCTGCACTTCGTCGTGCACGATTGGGGCGGGGCAATCGGGCTCGGCGTCGCCGGCAAGATGCCCGCCGCCGTCGGCCGCATCGTGATTCTCAATACCGCCGCGTTTCCGTCGCCCGACATTCCCGGCCGGATCGCCCTCTGCAAACTGCCGTTCCTTGGGCCGCTGCTCGTGCGCGGGGCCAACGGATTCGCGTGGCCGGCCACCTTCATGGCCATGCACCGCCGCGCACTTTCCGCCGACGAAAAACGGGGCTACCTGCTGCCGTACGGATCGTGGGCCGACCGCGTCGCCGTCAGCGCCTTCGTGCAGGACATCCCGATGCAGCCCGCGCACCCGACCTGGGCCGCGCTGGGCGAGGTGGCCGCCGGCCTGGCGCAGTTCCGCGACCGGCCCGTCCTCGCGGTGTGGGGCGGCCGCGATTTCTGTTTCAACGACGGGTTTCTGGCCCGGTGGCGCGAAATCTGGCCGCACGCGGACATCCGCCGCCTGGCCGATGCCGGCCACTACGTGCTCGACGATGCCCGCGAGGAAGCCGTGCCGCTGATCGCGTCGTTCCTCCGTCCCGCCTGATAGGGCCATCCGCGTGGCTGCGAGCGCCAGCGAGCGGCTCCGAAGGTGAGGCGGCCGGCGAGTTTCGCGCCGAGCCTCAGGATCGGTCTCTCAACCTTCAACTTTCAGCTTTCAACTGCCTGCGGCTGCCGCCGCGGGCTTCGCCGCCGCGGGCCCCCGGCCGTAGAGCTCGCCGAGGGTGCGCAGGTATGCGGCGGTGTTGGCGTGCAGAGCCTGCAGTTGTTCGGGCCGGTAGCGCCACGTCCAGTTGCCCTGGCTCTGGCCCGGGGTGTTGAAGCGGGCCTCGGACCCGAGGTTCAGCAGGTCCTGCAGCGGGAAGACGGCGAGGTTGGGGACGGACGCGTAGGCCGAGCGCAGGAAGTCCCAGCCGATTTCCTGGCCGCCGATGCGGAAGTAGCGCCGCACGTGGTCCCGCGTTTTCTCGTCGGCCGTCGCGTACCAGCCGAGGGTGGTGTCGTTGTCATGCGTACCCGGATACACCACGGAATTCGGCTTCTGGTTGTGCGGCAGGTAAAGATTGTCGGAGCCGCCGCCGAAGGCGAACTGCAGCACTGCCATGCCGGGCAGGCCCGTGGCCTCGCGCAGCGCGATGGTCGCGGGCGTGAGCAGGCCGAGATCCTCGGCGATCAGCTTCGCGTCGGGCAGGGCGCGCCGGATCGCGTGGAAGAGATCGAGGCCGGGACCCGTTTTCCATTGTCCGGTGCGCGCGTTGGGCGCGCCGGCCGGCACGGACCAGTAGGCCTCGAAGCCGCGGAAATGGTCGATGCGGACGATGTCGCAGAGTTCGAAGTTCGCGCGCAGGCGCTCGATCCACCACGCGTAGCCCTGGGCGGCATGGGCGGCCCAGTCGTAGAGGGGATTGCCCCAGAGCTGGCCGTCGGCGGAGAAGTAGTCCGGCGGCACGCCCGCGACCGCCGTGGGGCGAAGCGTCTTGCGGTCCAGTTGGAACAGCTGCGGGGCGCTCCAGACATCCGCGCTGTCGAGGGCGGTGAAGATCGGCGTGTCGCCGATGAGTTGGATTCCGAGCTGGGCGGCGCGGCCGCGCACGCGGGCCCACTGGCCGAAAAACAGATACTGGATGAAAGCGTAGGCCTCGGCCCGGATCTCGACCGTTCGCGCGAGCTCCGACGTTTGGGCGGAGGCGAGGGAACGCACCGCTTCGGGCCACAGCCACCACGGCTGGCCTTTGAAGTGATCCTTGAGGGCGGAGAACAGCGTGTAGCCGGGCAGCCAGGATTCGTTGCGCCGGCAGAAGGCGGCGAAGTCGCCGTAGGGCAGCGCGGGCTTGCTCTGGCGCCGCCAGGATTCGTGCGCGGCGAACAGGAGCGGCAGCTTGCGTTCGTAGAGCGCGCCGAAGTCGACGTGGTACTGGGGCAGGCGCCGCAGCGGCTCGAGTTGCAGGTCGGTCAGCAGACCGGCGCGGACCAAGGCGGCCGGATCGATGAGGTAGGGATTGCCGGCAAACGAGGAGAAGCACTGGTACGGCGAATCGCCGAAACCCGTCGGACCGAGCGGGCAGAGTTGCCAATGGTCGAAACCGGCTGCGGCCAAAAACTGCAGGAAGGGTTCTACCGCTTCATCGAAGGCTCCGACACCGAAGGCGCTCGGGATCGAGGTCGGGTGCAGGAGAACGCCGGTGCCGCGCCCTTGGAGCCAATTGAAGAGCGGCGCCGGTTGGGCCGGCGGCAGGGCGGCAGGTTTGGTGGCGGAAGCGCGTTTGGCAGCAGAGGTCATCGGGAAGCGGAGGAAAAGCGAAGCGTCGTCGGCAAAGGATCAAGGCCGCAGAGGGCGAAAAGCATCATAATCCTACTTAACATAACCCGGATTGTACGGACTTGAGGGATGTGGCTGAACTGACCGCCTTGTTGGCCCAATCGCATGGTTTTAAGGACTTTGGGACCCATGGCTGAGAACCTGTGAACATGAATCCATAACTGACCCCTCAGCCGAATCCATGCCGGAAACCGACTCCCAACCGTTGCTGATGCGTTGATCGATAGGCCGCCAACAACGTCGCGAAAACGGCCCCGAACCTGTCCACGGTTCTCAGCTTCAACGCGCCGGACCCCAGTGCTTCGTGAACGGATAGTACACGAACAACGGTTTCCCGACGACGTCCTTGCCCGGGACGAAGCCCCAGTAACGGCTGTCCTGGCTGTTGCCGGAATTGTCACCCATCGCAAAAAACTGACCTTCCGGGATCTTCAGTTTGTCGCCGGGTTCGCGCAGGTACTTCAGCGGAATGTTGAAATAGCCGCGGTAGCGGTCGGTACGTTTGGCGTTCGACTCGAAGGCCTGCGAACCCGTGATCGGTGCGCCGTTACGGTACAGCACCGGCTCGCGGATTTCCAACGTGTCGCCGGGGCCGCCGACGAGGCGCTTGATGTAATACTGCTCGAGCGGCTCGCCATTGCGGCCGCGCATGTACTCGCTGCGGATGTTGTCGGTGCGGAACACGAACCCCTGCCCGACCTTAGGCGCCACGAAATGGTAGCTCATCCGGTCGACGAACAATTGGTCGCCGGTCACGATGTCGAAAGAGATCACGGCCTTGCCCTTTTCGGCCGGCTTCGGGAGCGCGATTTCCACGGCGCCGTACAACGGGCTGCGCGCGGCGGCCTGTTCGGCGAGCCGGATGCGATCCTCGAACTTCAGTCCGGTGGCGTCCTCGAACGCCCAGTCGAAATCGAAATCCTCGGGCACCTGGATTTTCACCGGTTTGCCGTCGACGTGGAAGGTATACTCGCGGTTGACGCTCGGAAAAATGAGCCAACTGCGCGCCGCGACCAATTGGAACTGCAACCGGCCCGACCCGCGGGTCACGGGCACGGTCACCGTGCCCGAAGTCGGCGCGATCATTTCCTTGTGCTGCGCGCCGAACATCACGAACCGCGCGGCCCGCATGACCGGACCCGGCGTCTCCGCTTCCGATTTCCAAACCTCCGGCGTCATGCCGCTGTAGGTCGGCCACATCGAATTCGTCGGGATTTTGAACGGTTGCACGAAGTATGTGCGGATGCCGAGAATCACGAGCGCGGCCACGAGGAAGAACTCGACGTTCTCGACCAGGGCGGTCTTCGGGTAGATCGCGCCGCCGGTGCGGCGCAGCACTTCCTCGAGCCGTTCGATGCCGAGCTTCAGTTTCTCCGCGCCCGCCTTCTCCTTGAGCAACGCGCGCAGTTCGGCGGTGCGGGCCTGGAGCTCGCCGACCTGCGCCTCGGCCAGCACGTCGCGGCGGTATTGGTAGACTTTGTCCGCGAGTTCCAGCCAGTTGCCGGCGTTCTCACGCATCTTTTTCTCCTGCGAGGCGAAGATTCCGAACATGGGCGGTGGGAAATCGGGGACCCGAGGAAACGTCAGTTGTTCTGCAGCACCTTGATGAAGGCGTCGGGCGGGATCGAGACTTTGCCGATCTGCTTCATCTTCTTTTTGCCCTCTTTCTGTTTGTCGAGGAGCTTCCGCTTGCGGCTGATGTCGCCGCCGTAGCACTTCGCGGTGACGTCCTTGCGCATCTCGCGCACGTTGTCGCGGGCGATGATCTTGCCGCCGATGGCGGCCTGGATCGCGACCTTGAACATCTGGGGCGGGATGATTTCCGCGAGTTTCTCGCAGAGCTCGCGGCCTTTGCTCTCGGCCTTCTCGCGGTGCACGATGCTGGCGAAGGCATCGACCGGATCGCCGTTGATCATGATGTCCATCTTCACGAGATCGGACACGCGGTACGCGCCGAGCTCGTAGTCCATGGAACCGTAGCCGTGCGTGATGCTCTTCAGGCGGTCGTTGAAATCGACGAGGATCTCGTTGAGCGGCAGCACGCACTTCAGCATGACGCGGTTCATGTCGAGCGTGTCGGTGTGGTCGCACACCCCGCGCTTTTCCATGATCAGCGACAGGATGTCGCCCATGCTGTCGTTCGGGATGATGATCGAGGCGGTGATCGTGGGCTCGCGGATCTCGAGGATCGTGCCGGGATCCGGCAGGTTCACGGGATTGTCGACCTCCAGGAGTTCGCCGCCGTGCGGGACAACCTGATACACGACGCTCGGGTACGTGGAGATGATCTCGACGTCGTGCTCGCGGCGGATGCGCTCCTGGATGATTTCCATGTGGAGCAGACCGAGGAAACCGCAGCGGAAGCCGAAGCCGAGGGCGACGGAGCTCTCGGACGAATAGATGAAGGCCGAGTCGTTGAGCCGCAGGCGGCCGAGGGCGGCCTTGAGTTTCTCGTAGTCGTCGCTCTCGAGCGGATACAGGCCGCAGAAGACCATCGGGCGGACTTCCTTGTAGCCGGGCAGCATCTCGGTCGCAGCCCGGTTCGCGATCGTCATCGTGTCGCCGATTTTGATGTCGGCCGTGCTCTTGATGTTCGAGACGACGTAGCCCACGTCGCCGGCGCGGAGCTGGTCGACCTTCTCCATCTTGGGCCGGAAAACGCCGACTTCCTTCACCTCGGACTTCACGCCGTTGCTCATCAGGAGCATCTGTTCGCCGGCCTTGATCGTGCCGGAGAACACGCGCGCGTACGAAATGACGCCGCGGTACGAATCGTAGAGCGAATCGAAAACCAGAATGCGGGTCTGCGGATACTCGGTCCAACGCGGCGGCGGCACGCGCGCGACGACGGCCTCGAGGATGTCCTCGATGCCGATGCCGGCTTTGCCGCTGGCGAGGATCGCTTCCTCGGCGGGAATCGTGAGGATGTCCTCGAGCTGCTTGGTGCAGAGTTCGAGATTCGCGCTCGGGAGGTCGATCTTGTTGATGACCGGGATGACCTTGAGCTTCTGGGAAAACGCGAGGTGCGCGTTGGCGACGGTCTGCGCCTCGACCCCTTGGGCGGCGTCGATCAGGAGCACGGCGCCTTCGCAGGCCGCGAGGCTGCGCGAGACTTCGTAGGAGAAGTCCACGTGGCCGGGCGTGTCCATTAGGTTGAGCTTGTAGACCACGCCGTCCTTGGCGCGGTAGTTCATCGTCACCGGATGCGATTTGATCGTGATGCCGCGCTCCTTCTCGAGATCCATCGCGTCGAGATGCTGGTCGGTCATCACGCGCTGCTCGACCGTGTTGGTGAACTCGAGCAGGCGGTCGGACAACGTCGTCTTGCCGTGGTCGACGTGGGCGATGATGCAGAAATTGCGGGTCAGGAGATGGGCGGACATGGGTTTCAGGCGGACGCCACGTCGGCGAATTCGGACACGCTCTTCACCGGCCAGGTTTTGTCGGTGCGGCGGACAAGTCCCGCCAGCACCCCACCCGGTCCGATTTCGAGAAATTCCTTGGCCCCGGCGGCGACGGCGCTGCGGAGGCAATCTTCCCAAAGCACCGACGAGACGACCTGCTTCACGAGTGCCGCTTTGATGGCGGCCGGTTCGGAAATGGCTTGGCCCGTGGTGTTGGTGAACACCGTGAACCGCGGCGCGGCAAACGGCACCGTTTCAAGGTAGGCCGCGAACGCGGCGCGGGCCGGTTCCATCAGGCGCGAGTGGTAGGCACCGGCGACGTTGAGCGGCATGACCTTCTTGATCCCGCGGTCCTTGGCGGCGGCGACGGCGGCGGCGACCTTGGTCTTTTCGCCGGAGACAATGATCTGGCCCGGGGCGTTGAAGTTGGCGGCCTCGATGTCGAAATCGCGGCAAAGTTCCTGCACCTTGGCGCGTTCCTCGCCGATGATGGCGGCCATGCCGCCGGTGGTCTGCTCGCAGGCCAGCTGCATGAGCCGGCCGCGCTCCGCGACGACCTTGAGACCGGTGGCAAAATCGAAAACGCCGGCGGCGGTGTACGCCGTCACTTCTCCGAGGCTGAGCCCGAGGGCGAAAGCCGGTTCGCCGGCCGGCAACTTGCCCGCTTCCTGCAGGGCCGCGAGGCCGGCCAAGCCGTGGACGAACAACGCCGGTTGGCAGACCTTGGTCTGCGTGAGTTCGGGCTCCGGCCCGGCAAAGCTCACGTTGGTCAAATCCCAGCCCAGCACACGGTTGGCCTGCTCGTAGAGCGCGCGGGCCGCGGCCGAGCTTTCCGCCAAGGTCTTGCCCATGCCGACCTTTTGGGCCCCCTGTCCTGCAAATAAAAGTGCCAGTGCCATTGTGGAAACGGGTCACACAAGCGCCCGGCCACCGCGAATCCAAGCCCTAAAAACGCTTCAGCTGCTTGAAATGTTTTTCGTCCCGCTCGGGCTTCGCGAAATCGGGCACGACCGGCCGGTTTGCGGGCGGCGGCAACGGCGGCGGATTGAACGCGGCGGGCGCGGGTCCCGGGGCGGGCGGCGCCGCCAACATCGCCGGCTCGCGGACATTGCGGAGCTCCAGTTGCTCGAACTGTTGCAGAAACGGATTCTCCCGGGGCAAGCCTGCCGCGGCCGCCGGTCCGATCATCGTGCCGCCGGTCCGGCCGGACTCGCCGCCGCCGAGGCCGCTCAGGGCCGCGAGATCGGCGGAAAGGCCGCCGGGATTGGCGTTGCCGGCCGCCGGCGCCGCGGCGGCACCACTCTGACCCGAGGTATCCGCGTTGGCCCTACCGCGCAGCAGCGCGTAGTCGCCCGGCGTCATCCAGCCGGCCAGAAAGCGATCGAAGGGGTTCTCGGCCGGCGTGCGCCGCGCCTCGGTGTCGTCCGCAGCTTTCGCGTCGGAGGTCGCCGCGGCTTCGGCCGTGGCCCGCGTTTCCCTGGCGCCAAGTTCCTCGCCGTCGGACCCGGCGGCGTCGGCGGCGAGGCCGCTCTCTCCCTTGCGTTCGCGGCGCAGGTTCGCGCGCGGATCGGCGTTTCCTTTCGCCTGCTTCGCTTCCTTTTCCATGGCATCAAGCAGCCAGGTGGGCGAACGCGTCCCGACAGCCGTCTTCTGCTTTTCGCTGCCGTTCTTGCCCGGAAGCAAGGTTGCGGCGCCGGGCCCGGGCTGGAAGTCGGGCAACGTCAGCAAGCCCGGTCCGGCCGGTCTCGCCCCGGCCTGAACGGGATCGCGGGCAGCCTTGACGGCCTCGAAATCGCGGCGCGCGGATTGGAGCGGCGCTTCGGTTTCGGCCGCCGCCGGTCGGGCCGGCGGCGCGGACGGCGTGGGAGCATCGGCCCCGCGGGCGGCGGCCAGTGCCAGGAACGGCAAGCCGAGAGCCGCCCAGATCCGGCGCTGCCGTTGCTTCCGAGACGTCATCGCGCGGCGCTCACGATTTGATGAAGATCCCCTTCAGGTTCATCTCGAGCTGCTGGGGATTCGGCGAATACTTGAGGCCGTCCACCTTGCTGATGCGGCCGGCCTTGATGAGGCGGTAGAGATCCTTGTTGAAGGAGAAGCTGGTCGAGTCGCCGCTGCCTTCGAGGATGCCCTGGATCTTCTCGTTCTGGCCTTCGAGGATGAGATTCCGGACCGTGGCGTCGGCCGTGAGGATCTCGTTCGCCGGCACGCGGCCGGTGCCCTCCATCGTCGGAATCAGCTTCTGGCAAATGAAGCCGCGCAGCGAACCGGAGATCGCGCGCCGGGCCTGCAGTTGCTCCTCGGCGGGGAAAAATTCGAACAGGCGAGTCAGCGACTGCGCGACGGTCGCCGCGTGCATCGTCGAAATCACCAGATGGCCGGTTTCGGCCGCGGAGATCGCGGTCTCGAACGTCTCGCGGTCGCGCATTTCGCCGATGAGAATAATGTCGGGATTCTGGCGCAGCACCGCCTTGATCGCCAATTCGAAGCTCGGCACGTCGAGGCCGATCTCGCGCTGTTGGAACAGCGACTTGTCGTCGTGGAACGTGTACTCGATCGGGTCCTCGATCGTGACGATGTGCTTGTCGAGGTTCTGGTTGATCCAGTTCAGCATCGCCGCCATCGTCGAGCTCTTGCCGGAGCCGGTGGCGCCGCAGACCAGGAGGATGCCGTCCTTGGCCTGGCAGAGTTTGATGAGCGACGCCTCCGTCGTGCCCAGCCCGAGCTGCTCGAACGTGGGCACGGTGCTCTTGATGTGGCGGAGCACGATGCTGACGAGGCCGCGCTGGTGGAACGCGTTGACGCGGAAACGGCCGACACCTTCCGCGGCGTAGGCGAAGTCGACCTGGCCCTCGTCGTCCCACCGCGGCTTGAAAACCTTCGGCACATGCTCGACGACGAACGCCTCCGCCTCCGGGCAGGTGATCGGATCCATGTCCACGGGTTTGAGTTTTCCGGCGAGCCGTACGTAGCCCGGTTTGTTCGATTTGATGATCACATCGCTCACGCCGCTCTCGACGGCGAGCCGGAGCAGATCGTTGATCATTTCGGTGTGCGGTGTGACGGTCGGCATGGGCAAAAAAGCGTTGCGATTCCGTATTTCGCCGTCGTTGGTTCCGCAAGGCTTCATTGCCCGTTTTCATGAAACTCCGTCCGCTCACCGGCACCATCACCGCCCTCGCCACACCGTTTCGCGACGGTCAGGTTTCCTACGGGGATCTGAAGAAACTCGTCGCGCACCAGATCAAGGGCGGGATCGACGGTTTGGTCCCGGTCGGCACCACGGGCGAGTCTCCGACGCTCGACTGGGACGAGCACATGGAGGTGATCAAGTTCGTGATCGCCGAGGCCAAGGGCCGCGTCCCGGTCATCGCCGGCACGGGTTCGAATTCCACGCGCGAGGCCGTCGAACTCACGCGCCTGTCCCACGAAGCCAAGGCCGACGCCATGCTCGTCGTCGCGCCCTACTACAACAAGCCCAGCCAAGAGGGTCTGTTTCATCATTTTTCAGCGGTCGCTGAGGCCACCGACAAGCCCGTCATCCTCTACTCGATTCCCGGCCGCTGCGGCATCGAGATCGGCGTCGGCGTCGTGGAACGGCTGCGCGCGAAATACCCGCACGTGGCGTGGATCAAGGAAGCCGGCGGCAGCGTCGACCGCGTCGACCAGCTCAAACACGCTCTCGGCAACAGCCTCACCGTGCTGAGCGGCGACGACTCCCTCACCCTGCCCTTCATGTCCGTCGGCGCCGAAGGCGTCATCAGCGTGGCGTCCAACCTCTACGTGAGCGACATCGCGAAGATGGTGAAACTCGCGCTGGCGGACGAGTTCGCCAAAGCCGCCCGCATCCACCGCCGCCTCTACCCCGCCTTCAAGGCGCTGTTCATCGAGCCGAATCCCGTGCCGATCAAGTACGCGCTCAAGCGCGCCGGCATCATCGCTTCCGACGAGGTGCGTTCGCCGCTCTGCGGTATGTCCGTCGCCAATACGCAGGCCCTCGAGGCCGTCCTCGCCAAGCTCGGCTGACGCGCCCCATGGCTCCCCGCATTCTGATCAACGGCGCCAAGGGCCGCATGGGCCAGGCCGTCGCCGCCGCCGCCAAAGAAATGGATCTGACCGTCGGCGGCGCCGTCGACGCCGGGGACGATCTCGCGGCCGCCCTCGCAGCTTGCGATGTGGTCGTCGACTTCAGTTCCCACGCCGCGACCGGTGCGCTGCTCGCGGCCGCCGTGGCGCAGCGCAAACCCGTCGTGCTCGGCACCACGGGCCACGGCGCCGAGGAAAAGAAGCGTCTGCTCGCCCTTGCCGCGCAGGTTCCCTGCGTCTGGGCCGGCAATTTTTCCGTCGGCGTCAATCTGCTCTTCGCGCTGACGCGCCGCGCCGCCTCCGTCCTCGGTTCCGACTACGACGCCGAGGTCGTGGAGATGCACCACCGCTTCAAGAAGGATGCCCCGAGCGGCACCGCCGCGCGCCTGCTCGAGATCATCCTTGAGGAACGCAAACTCGGCGCCGAGGCGCTGCGCCACGGCCGCGAGGGCATCACCGGCGAGCGCACCCCGACGGAGGTCGGCATCCATGCGCTGCGCGGCGGCGATGTCGTCGGCGACCACACCGTGATGTTCGCGGCTCTGGGCGAACGCCTGGAACTGACCCACAAGGCCAGCGACCGCGGCATCTTTGCGCGGGGCGCGCTGCGGGCGGCCCGCTGGGTCGTCGGGCAGCAGCCGGGCGTGTACGACATGCAGGACGTGCTGGGGTTGAAGTGATGATCACTTCGATCCAGGGCACGCTGACGGCCACCACGCCGCTGCACGCGATCGTGGAGCTAAATGGCTTCGGCTACGAGGTCCATGTGCCTGTAACCACCGCGGAACGTCTGCCGCAGGTCGGCAGCACGGTGAAGCTGCACACCCTTGTGATCTATCGCGAGGACGCGCAGACGATGTACGGGTTCGCGACGCCGGCGGACCGCGATTTTTTCCGGCTGATGATCGAGAACGTCACGGGCGTCGGCCCGAAGATGGCGCTGTCGATCATGAGCAAGCTGTCGCTCGCCTCGCTTGAAGGGGCGATCCGGGCCGGCGACATCGGCACGCTCGCGAAATGCCCGGGGATCGGGAAAAAGACGGCCGAGCGCCTGATTGTTGAACTCAAGTCCAAGGTCGGCGGCGCCGCAACGGGCTCGTCGACCGAAACTGCGCCCGGGGGCGAACCCGCGCCGGCGAGCGCGCACCACGATGCGGTTTCGGCGTTGGTGGCGCTGGGTTACAAGGCGCCGGAGGCGGACGAGGCCGTGCGGAGGGCCGCGTTGGCGCTCGGGACGAAGGCGACCACCGAGACCCTGATCAAAAAAGCCCTGAACGGCTGACGTTCAGGGCCTGTAGCGGCGGGCGATGGGCGGCGGCACGCGCCGCGACCTTCACTTCACGAATTGGAACGCAGTCGACTCGACCTCGGCCTGACCGGCGCGATTGCCGAGCGGCCGACCATCGGGCCGCAGGGAGGCGGGCTTGGCTTCGAACCGGAGGTCTGCGACCGGAACCGGACGCTGCACCGGCGCGAGTTGGATCTGGTTCATCCACGCGAACTGGGCATTGCCGGAATCCGCCGCGGAGACGACTGCGACTTCGGACGCGCGTTGGCCGGCCAGCAGCAAAGGATCGGCCATGAAGCTGGCGTTGCGCTTGGCGGCGCCGCCCAGCGCGGTCGGGCCCGAACGGGCGGCCGTCGCGGCGGGTTCGACGGCGGCGACCAGAGTCGCGGCCGGCTTCGCCTCGATGGCGGCAACCACCGGGGCGGCGGTCGCGGCCGGGGCCGACTTCCGCGATTGGCCGACGAAAACGATCGCGACGCACGCGGCGGCGGCGACCGCGGCGCCGGCGGCGTACCAATTGCCGGCGCGATGGCGGCGGGCCCGGGCGCGGATGGCGGCGGCCTGTTCGAACGGGATCACCTTGCCGTCGCCGGCGGGTTCCGTGCGGAAATCGGCGGCGAGGATCTGGCAGGCCTTCTGCATTTCGCAGTATTCGCGGTAAAGCCGGCGCCGGTCCGGGCTCGACTGCACCTCCGCTTCGAGCCGGGCGGCATCCGCCGCGGAAATCTCGCGGTCGAGATAGAGGTTGAGCAGTTCGATGAACTCCGAGTCTTTCATTTGGAATTGTCTCCGATCTTGGCGCGCAGGCTTTCGCGGGCGCGGGCGATGCGGCTCTTTACGGTTCCGACCGAAATCCCGAGGATCGCGGCGATTTCTTCGTAGGAAAGGTTCTTGATGTTCCGCAACACCAGGATTTCCCGGTGTTTGGACGAAAGGCGTTCCATGCCCTTGCCGATGCGTTCAACCAACTCCTGCGTGACGGTGATGTCGTCCGGCGACTCGACTTCGGCGGGAATGACGTCGGCGAGGGTCAGATCGTTTTCGGCGCTCACCGGGGCATCGAGGGAGATGGATTTGTCGCGTTTGCGGCGCCACCAGTACCAATACCGGTTGCGCGCGAGGTTGGTCGCGATCTGGTAGAGCCAGGTCGAGAAGGCCGAATCCCCGCGGAAATTGGCGAGGCCGCGATGGGCGCGGATAAACGCATCCTGGGTGACCTCCTCGGCATCCTGCTGGTTGCGCAGGAGCTGGTGGACCATGGAGTAGATGCGATCCCAGTACCGGGAGACCATCTCGTCGAAGGCGGCTTGGTCTCCGTTCTTGAAGCGATCGACGAGGACGCGATCGAGGGCAACTTCTTGGGCTTTGGCGGACATGCGTTCCGCCTCGCTCTGATTTGCGTGATGTTGGAAAGTTCCCACGATTTCGTTGCGACCCGTCGATACGTGCGCGGGTTGCCGTGGTCAACCGCCGCGGGGGAGAAATTTCTTGCAAACCCGCAGAGCGAAAACCCATTTTGTCCGCTTCGTCGGGCAAGGGGGTCGATAGCTCAATGGTAGAGCAGCGTCCTTTTAAGTCGTTGGTTCTGGGTTCGAATCCCAGTCGACCCACCACCCCGCGCTACCATCACGAAATGAAACGCCTCGTCATCATCGAAGACCAGACCGCCATCCGCGAAATGCTGGTCGAGATTCTCCGCCTCGACGCCAACTACCAGCTCGTCGGCGAAGCGGGAGACGGCCAGGCGGCGGTCCAGCTCTGCCTCGACGTGAATCCGGACGTCCTGGTGCTCGACGCCAAGCTCCCCGGTTTGAACGGCGTCGATATCCTCCGCCGCATCGGCAAGAAGCTGCCGCAGATGCGCGTGCTGGTGTTTTCGGGCCACGAAAACCCCGTGCTTGTCCGCGAGATGCTCGAGGCCGGCGCCCACGGCTTCGTCGAGAAGACGGCCGGTCTCTTCGAATTCAAGAAGGGGCTGGAAACCGTGGCCAACGGCGGCACCTACTTCGGCCCCGCGGTCGCCGCCCTGCTCCGCAACGTCGTCGCCAACCCCGCGACCAGCAACGCCCCCGATTTCCTGACCGACCGCGAGCGCGAGATCCTCCAACTGGTGGCCGAAAGCCACAGTACCAAGGAAATCGCCGCCAAGCTCGGCATCAGCGTCAAAACGGTCGACAACCACCGCACCAACCTGATGCGGAAGCTCAACCTCCACGACGTCGCCAGCCTCACCCGTTACGCGCTGGAAGTGGGCCTGATCGAGCCGAAGAAGACCCTCTGACCAGCCCGCCGCTAAAAGCCTTGCGGCACCGCAAGCGTTTGCCCAATAGGTTTCACCTTCCGACCGGACCACTTTCCTTCTCCATGAAACTCGTTTCGCCGAAACTTTCCCTCCTCGTCGCCAGCGCCGCGCTTGTTCTCGCGGGCTGCACCAAGAAGCCCGCCCGGCCCGATCCGTCGGCGACGGTCCTCGGCCAGCAAGGCCTCGGTACCACTACGCCCACCGACGCCAATTTCGGCGGCAACGCCGTGGGCGGCCTCTCCGAGCGCCCGGCCGGCGACTTCGATCCCAACGGCCACAACCGCACCGCTCTCGAGGCCCAGACGGTTTATTTCGATTACGACCGCTCCGACATCAAGGCCTCCGAGCGCCCGAAGCTGCAGGCCGCGAAGGAGTACCTCGACAAGAACCCGACCTACCGCATCCTCCTCGAAGGCCACTGCGACTGGCGCGGCACCGCGGAGTACAATCTCGGTCTCGGCGATCGCCGCGCGGCTGGCGCGAAGAAGTTCCTCCTCTCCATCGGCGTCCCGGCCGACCGCATCGAGACCCTCTCGAAGGGCAGCCTCGAGGCCGCGAAGAATGCCGACGATGCCACGATGGCCAAGGACCGCCGCGTGAACCTCGTCGTGATCAACCCGACGGTCGCCGCAGCCAAGCCGCTCTGAGTTCCCCTCGCCTCTCCGCCCGCGCCGCGCGGGACGACAAAAAGCCCCGGATTGCTCCGGGGCTTTTTTGTGTCCGTACGTCGCGGATACGGCGGTCAGCCGCGAGCGAGGCGCTTGAACATACGGTAGGAGGTCTCGATGCCCTTGTGCATCACGTCGAGGTTGAAGCTCTCGTTCGGGGCGTGGAGGTTGTCCTCCGGCAGGAACAGCCCCATCATCACGGAATCGAGGCCGGTGACGCGCTTGATCTCGGCAATGATCGGCACGCTGCCACCCTCGCGCAGGTAGAGCGGCGGCCGGCCCCAGACTTCGTTGACCGCCTCGTGGGTGGCGCGGAATACGCGGGCCAGGACGGGCGGCTGGTTCGGCGGCGTGTTGGAGCGGTCCGGCGGGACGACGACGTAGGGCTCGCCCTTGTGCTGGTCGACGAACTCGATCTTCACCCCCTTCGGCGCGCGGGCGCGGATGGTGTCCATCACGAGCCGCTTGATCTTGTCGGGCTCCTGGTTCGGCACGAGCCGGCAGCTGATTTTGGCGAATGCTTTGCTCGGGATGACCGTCTTGGTTCCCTCGCCCTGGTAGCCGCCGCCGATGCCGTTGAACTCGAGCGTGGGCTGGAAACGCAGCGACTCAAACGGGGTGAAGCCCGGCGTGGTGTAAAACGTATCGATGCCGAGGAACTCGGCGTAGGCTTTCTCGTCGGCGCCGAGCTTGCGCAGTTCCTCGCGCTCCCAGGGATGGACGTCGAGGACGGCATCGTAGAAACCGGGCACGTTCACGCGCCCTTCCGGAGTGTGGAGCGTGGCGAGGATTTCGGCGAGGGCCTGGATGGGATTGCGCAGGACGCCGCCGTGGAGACCGGAGTGGAGGTCGCCCTTGGCGCCCGTGACATGGACGTCGAAGAGGGCCAGGCCGCGCAGGCCGCAGGTCAGGACGACCTGCTGCTCATTCGGCAGGGCCGTATCCGAAAGGAACACACAGTCTGCGGCGCGCAGTTTGTCGGCGTACCGTTCGAGGAACTTCGGGAAGCTGGGGCTGCCGATCTCTTCCTCGCCCTCGACCAGGAAGGTCAGGCGCAGGGGCAGCTGGGGGTCTTCCTCGAGCAGCCGCGCGATCGCGGCGATGATTGTCATCAGCGGCCCCTTGTTGTCGGCGGCGCCGCGGCCGTAGAGCCGGTTGCCGATCACGGTCGGCTCGAATGCCGGCGTTTTCCAAAGATTGAGCGGATCGGCGGGCTGGACGTCGTAGTGCCCGTAGATCACGACGTGGGGCCACTCGGGCTTGCCGCTGCGTTGGGCGAAGATCAGCGGGTGCAGGTCGGTGGGCACGACGTCGACGGCGAAGCCGAGCGAACGCAGCAGGCCGGAGACAAATTCCTGGGCGCCCTGCATGCCGGCCTTGGCCTTCGGGTCGGTCGAGACGCTGGCGTGCCGGATGAACTCCTTCAGTTTTTCAACGGGGTCGAACATCCGGCCAAGGTTGCGGAAACGGCCGCGCGCGCAAACCGGAAACGCCGCCGGCGGCGTTCTTGAGCCGGGCGAATGGAGCGTAAGGGCGGCGCGAATACCGGGCGCCGCCCGCGCCGCTCAGTGTTTGAAGTGCCGGCTGGCGGTGAAGACCATCGCCATGCCGCGGGCATCGGCGGCGGCGATGACCTCGGCGTCGCGGATGGCGCCGCCGGGCTGGATCGCGGCGGTGGCACCCGCGTCCGCGGCGGCAAGCAGGCCGTCGGGGAACGGAAACAGCGCTTCGCTGGCAACGACGGAGCCGCGCAGGTCGAGCCCGGCCTCGCCGGCCTTCCAGACCGCGATGCGCGAGCTGTCGACGCGCGCCATTTGCCCGGCGCCGACGCCGAGCGTCTGCTCGCCGCGGCAATAGACGATGGAGTTGGACTTCACGTGCTTGCCGACCTTCCAGCCGAAGAGCATCGCGGCCCATTCGTCGGGCGTGGGTTCGCGTTTCGTGACGACCTTGAACTCGCGCACATTGCCGAGGGTGCGGTCGCGGTCCTGCACGAGGACGCCGCCAACGACGGAACGGATTTCCTGCAAGGCATCCGCGCCGATGCCGCCCTTGGCGACCATGAGGCGGAGATTTTTCTTTTTCGCGAAGATTGCGAGGGCGGCGTCGCTGAACCGCGGGGCGATGATCACCTCCGTGAAGATCTCGGCGATGGCCTGGGCGAGGGTTTCGTCGAGCGTCTGGTTGACGACGATGATGCCGCCGAACGGCGCCTGCCGATCCGTGGCGTAGGCCTTGTCCCAGGCCTCGATCAGTGTATCCGCGCTGGCCACACCGCAGGGATTCGTGTGTTTGAGAATCCCGACGGTCGGGCGCTCGAATTCGCCGATCAGGTAGGTGGCGGACGTGATATCGAGGATGTTGTTGTACGAGAGTTCCTTCCCCTGGAGTTGGGAGAAATGCTCGTGGAAGGTGCCGTAGAGCGCCGCCTTCTGGTGCGGATTCTCGCCGTAGCGGAGGGCCTGCGCTTTCTTCCAAGAAAGCGTCAGCGTCGCGGGGAAACCGCCGAGGGCCTCGAGGTCGGGCTCGGCGGCCTGGCTTTCGAGATAGCGGGCGATGGCGGCGTCGTAGGCGGCGGTGCGCTGGAAGACCTTCAGGGCGAGGCGGCGGCGCAAGTCGCGCAGGGCTTCGGGCGCGGACGCTTCGGCGGCGAGGGCCGCGACGACGGCGGGATAGTCGGCGGAATCGCACACGACGCTGACGCTTTCGTGATTCTTCGCCGCGCTGCGCAGCATCGAGGGGCCGCCGATGTCGATGTTCTCGATCGCTTCCTCGAAATGCACGCCCGGTTTGGCGACGGTCTGCTCGAACGGGTAAAGGTTGACGACCACGAGGTCGATCAGGGCGATGTCGTTCGCCGCGGCCTGGGCGAGGTGGTCGGGCTTGTCGCGGCGGCAAAGCAGTCCGCCGTGGATCTTCGGGTGCAGCGTCTTGACGCGGCCCTCCATGATTTCGGGGAAGCCGGTATGGTGGCCGACCTCGGTGACGGGCAGTCCTTTTTCGGCGAGCAGCTTGGCGGTGCCGCCGGTGGAGAGCAGCGTGTAGCCGAGCTGCCGCACGAGGGCCGTGGCAAAGTCCACGAGGCCGGTTTTGTCCGAGACGGAGAGGAGCGCGAGTTTCGCCATGCGGCGCGCATCCAAGAGCGAAACGACGGGTGCGAAAAGCGGAATTGCGGGCCATGCCGCGATTTTCCCGCTTTCGGAAATCGGATTTCCGGCTTTGGTAGCGCCGTGCCCCGCTCCCGCGAACTGCCCGGACTCTCCGCCCGCCTCGACAAGCTGTGTTACCACCACGGCGGGGCGAGCCTGCCCGCGGACAAGCCGCACGCCTTCGTCTACTTCATCACGATCAGCAACGGTTCCGACCGCACCGTCACGCTGCTCGGCCGTAAATGGGTTGTGCAGCACGCCGACGGTTCGCAACTGGTCATCGAGGGCGACCGGATCGTCGGAGAAACGCCGCGGCTCGAGCCGGGCGAGCAGTTTTCCTACAACAGTTACCATGTCACCGGGACCGACGCCTCGGCCCTGGGCAGTTTCCACGGCGTCGACGAGCTCGGCCACCGTATCCACGTGGTGCTGCCGGTGTTCGCCATGTCGATTCCGCGGGCCTGAACCGGCGGCGGCGACGCGATTCGTCACCGGCAAACTTCGTTCTCGTTCTTCGCCCGCAAATTGTTCTTTCTGGCCGATTCATGAAGCTAACAGACCTGAACCGCGACGGCGGCATTGGTGCCAATTCGCTGTTCATCCAACTCGGCGATCTCAATATCCTCGTCGATTGCGGGCTGAATCCGAAGAAGGTGGGCCGTCTGGCGACGCCCGACCTCAAACCGCTGCGCGGCGTCACGCTCGACCTGATCATCATCACGCACTGCCATTTGGACCACATCGGCAGCCTGCCGGTCGTGATGCGCGAGCATCCGAACACGCCCGTGCTCATGACGACGTCGAGCCGCATGCTGATCGAGCGCATGCTGCACAATTCCGCCAACGTGATGGTGCGGCAGAAGGAAGAGGAAAACATCCCCGACTACCCGCTTTTCACGCACGACGAGATCGACCGTTGCGCGAAGCGCCTCAACGGCCTGCCGTTCGGGCACGCGAAGCAGTTCCGCGGGGCCAAGGACGGCGTCGAGATCATCCTCCACCCGGCCGGCCACGTCGCCGGCGCGGCGGCGGTCGAGATCCGGCACAAGCACCGGCACATCTTCTTCACGGGCGACGTGCTCTTCGAATCGCAGCGCACCCTCGGCGGGGCCAAGTTTCCCGCCGGCCATTTCGACACGATCGTCATGGAGACGACGCGCGGCACGACGGAGCGCCCGCTCGGCAAGGAGCGCGTCAACGAAGTCGCTCGCCTCGTCGCGGCGATCAACGACACAATCCAGCGCGGCGGTTCGGTGCTGATCCCGGTGTTCGCCCTGGGGCGCATGCAGGAGATCTTCGCGATTATGCACGACGCGCGGAAGTTCGGCCGGCTGGTCGAATGCCCGATCTACAGCGGCGGCCTCGGCATCGATCTTTCGGACTACTTCGACGAGATCGCGCGCAAGACGAAGCACGTGCAGTTCAGCCGCGGAATTCTCAAGGACCTGAAACTGAAGCCCGTGCCCCGCAAGCTGAAGGCCGGCGAAGATCCGCAGCAGAACGGCATCTATCTCGTGAGCTCCGGCATGATGGTCGAGCGCACGCCGAGCTACACGCTGGCCTCCGGCCTCCTCGGCAACGCCCGCAACCTCATCGCCTTCGTCGGGTATTGCGATCCGGATACTCCGGGCGGCCACCTGCTGGCGGCCAAGCCGGGCGACGATTTCGTTTTCGAAGCCGCGCACGTGAAGCAGAAGGTCAAAGCCAAGGTCGAGCGCTTCGAGTTGAGCGGCCATGCCGACCGCGAGGAACTGCTCGAGTTCGCGGTGCAGACGGGCGCGCGCTCCATCGTTTTGACCCACGGCGATCCGGCGGCCCGCGCGTGGTTCGTCGAACAGCTCAAGACCCAGGCGCCGAAATCCAAGGTCCTCGACCCGGTGCCGCTGCAGACGTACCAAGTCTGAGGCTCCGCGCGCCGGGCGCGCGGAGAGGTTGAAAGTTGAAAGGTGAAGGACCGGAGCGGCGCGGGGCGCGCCCTCTCAATCCAGTTCCTTCCTGTTCATCCGCTGAACTCATCCTGTTTGTCCTGTCCCGGTTTGGGCGAAGACAGGACGGACAGGAGGGCGGAGAAAGGATTTACAGGAAGGCGATGGCGCAGGCCCAATTCAGCCGCGCATCAATTTTTCGAGCCGGTCGCAGCGCGCGGGGCTGCCGGCGACGTAGACGATGCGTTTCATCTTCAGGTCGAAGGTGCGCATGGGCAGTTGGGCGCCGTTGAGAAAACGCACTTCGCCGCCGCCGCCGCGCACGAGCGGGATCGCCGCGGCGAGGTCCCAGATCTTCACGTTGTAGTCGACGCACCCGTCGAGGAGACCGGCGCCGACGTAGGCCAGGTGCAACGTCGCGCTGCCCAGGCCGCGGATCTTGTAGTTCCCCAGAATGCCCGTGGCCATCGGCAGGAGCGTTTTGTCGAAGGGACTGTGGAAACCGATGAGGCTTTCCTTCGAATCCGGCGCCGTGCTCACGCGGATGGCGCGGTCGCCGTCGAACACGCCGAAGCCCGGCCCGCCCTTGAGCAAAGAGCGCCGGCTGAGGTCGTAGACCCAGCCGTAGACGGGTTCGCCGTTTTCGCAGAGGGCGAGCGCGATCGCGCAATGCGGGATGCCGAGCGCGAAGTTGTTCGTGCCGTCGATCGGATCGAGGACCCAGGAAAACCGCGCGGTCACCGGGATCGGAGCGTCGGTCTCGGCCAACTCCTCGCTGAAATATTGGTCCTGAGGAAATTCGCTCCCGAGGGCGCGGAAGATGTTTTCCGAAATCGCGACGTCCACGGCGGTGACGCGGGTGCCGTCGGATTTCCAGCGGCTCTCGGCCCGGCCGAATTCGCGGTGGAGCAATTCGGTTTGGCTGAGGACGGCGCGTTCGGCGGCGGCGAGGCGGGCGAGGAGTTCGGGAGCAGGCATGGAAAAGGAGCGGGAAAGAAACGCGGGCTTATTCGTAATCGTAGAGCTGCGGATCGCGGCGCGGCGCCGTGCGGCGAATCTTGAACTTATGGCGCGGTTCCTTCGGGTCCGGCTTCTCGCCGGCTGCGCCCGGCGGACCGAAGCCGTCGTCGTCCATCCCGCCGCCGGCGGGGTCGGCCTCGCCGCCCATTTGGTTTTCGAGTTCCTCGGGATCGGCGCCTTCCTCGAGCTTGCGCACGACCTCCTCCATCTCGCCGTCGATTTTCTCGCCGGTGAGTTCGGACATGCGGCGCATCATGCGGGCCATGGCCTTCGGATCGTTTTCGTCGACGCTGGCGAATTCCGATTCCATCGCACCCAGCGCCGCCTCCAGCTTCGGATCGTCGGCGCCGGCGGCGTCGGGAGCGCTCGACGGCGGCGGCTCCTCTGCGGCGCCGGTGATGGCGAAAGCGGAGACCAGTTTCCGCAGTTTGAATTTCGGGTTGTCCGGGCAACGAGGCACCGTTTTTCCCTGGGCCAGGGTCTTCGCGTAGAACTGATAGATCGTGTGATTGTCCGCGCAGTAGTACTCGTAGATCGGCATAGACGCTCCCGTTGGTAACGGCCCGGGCCGCGAGCGCAAGCGGCGCGCGATGTGGTCCTGTTTTCGAACCGGCACTCCCGGCTTGGCCGCGGCCGTCTCCGGTCCCAAGGTCGGGGTTTCCCCGCGTGACTCTCCTGCCCCGTCGCTTCTTGGCCCTCGTGTCGTTCCTGTCGCTCCACTTCGTCGCGAACGGTGCCGTCCCGGCGCCGCTCGCGTGGCGCCAACTCCCGCCCCTGCCCGACCGCGAAGGCTTCGCCGGCAGCTATGCGGGCGCGAGCAACGGCGACCTGATCGTGGCCGGGGGCGCCAACTTTCCGGACCGCCGGCCTTGGGAAGGCGGGACGAAAACCTGGTACGACCACGTATTCGTGCTGGCCGCCGAAAACGGCGCGTGGCGGCGTTCCGACCGGCTGCCGCGCGCGGGCGGCTACGGTGTCTCCGTCAATCTGACCGAAGGCGCGGTCTTCATCGGCGGCGGCGACGCCGCGCGGAATTTCAACGACGTCTGGCTCGTGCGCAGCGAGGCGGGCCGCGTGACGTTCACCGCGTGGCCGGCCCTGCCGCGGCCGCTCGCGCTGATGGCCGGGGCGGCCGCGGGGCGAAAGATCTACGTGGCGGGCGGGCAAACGACACCGACGGCAACGCAGGCCGAACGCATTTTTCTCCTGCTCGACGCCGATCGGTTGAACGAGGGTTGGAAGATCCTGCCGGCCTGGCCGGGCGCGGCGCGCATTTTTCCGGCGGTCGGCACGGCCGACGGCGCCGTTTACCTCTTCGGCGGTGCCGCGCTCACGGCCGACGCCGCCGGCAAAGCGACGCGCGAGTGGCTGCGCGACGCCTACCGCTACGACCCGACCAACGGCTGGCGCCGGATCGCCGACTTGCCGCGTGTGGCGGTCGCCGCGCCCTCGCCGGCGCCGAGCCATGGCGGCGAACTGCTGGTGCTCGGCGGCGACGACGGGGCGCAGGTCGCAGTGGCGCCGACGGCGCACCGCGGTTTCCCGCGCGACATGCTCGCTTTCAATCCCGCGACGGAACAATGGCGCCGCGCCGGCGACATGCCGTTTTCCCTCGTGACGACAACGCTGACGACGTGGCGCGGCCGGATCGTGATTCCCGGAGGCGAAGCCCGCCCGGGTGTGCGTTCAACGCAGGTCTGGGCGACGGAAGCGGCCGCGGGAGTTGAAAAATGAAAACCGAAATTTGAAGGAGCGGATTGGCACGGCGGAGGCCGCGTTTCGGAGGTAGCCGCAAGAACGCGCAAAAGGCGCAAGATCGGGTCGACACAGGTGCACCTGACTGGGCGCGCCGGCACGAATCCCAAAAGCATGAGGGTTCACGATCTCGCGGAAACTCTTGCGTCTTCTGCGCCTCTTTGCGGCCAAGCCCGGTTGCCTGGGGATTCACCGTGCGGCCCCGCAGCGGGTTTCGACGTGAATCCTGTCGCGCGTTCAGCCAATGCTTGGATCTTTCCCGCATGACGCTCATTCCGCACCGCACCGTCGCCGGCCAAATCGCGGCACAGCTGCGGGCCGAAATGGAGCGCGGGGCCTGGCAGGAGTGGTTGCCGAGCGAACGCGATCTCAGCCGCACGCTGCAGGCGAGCCGCAACACGATCCGCGCCGCTCTGGCTCAGCTGAAGGCCGAGGGATTTCTCCGTCCGCATCGCGGTCTCGGCAACCGCATCGAGCCGCGGCGCGGTCCGGTCGCGGCACCGGCGGAGGCCCGCAGCGTCGGCGTCGTCATTCCCGAGCCGATCGGCCGCCTGCGGCCGCACATCGCGCTGTGGATCGACGAACTCAAGGACCTGCTCATCGAGGAAGGCCTCCGGCTCCGGCTGCACGAGGGCCGGCAGTATTTCCAGGGCAAGCCGGACCGCGCGTTGGCGCGGCTGGTCGGCCAGCACCGGCACGCGGCGTGGGTGCTGACGCTGTCTTCCGAGGCGATGCAGCGCTGGTTTGCCGCCCGCCGCCTGCCCTGCGTCGTCGCGGGGTCGGTTTACCCGGGCGTGCCCCTGCCCTGCTGCGATCTCGACTACCGCGCGAGCTGCCGGCACGCGGCGGGCGTATTGTTACGGCTGGGACACCGGCGAATCGCGCTGCTCAACCGCGAGGAACGCCGCGCCGGCGACGTCGACAGCGAAGTGGGTTTTCTCGAGGGCGCGAAAAGCTCTTCGCGGGCCGAGATTCGGGCCGAGGTCGCGTATCACCGCGACGATGCCGTCTCCGTTGGCCGGGCGCTGAAGCGCCTGCTTGACCAGCCGGCGCCGCCGACGGCCATCGTGGTCTGCAATTCGTACGCGTACCTGTCCGCGATCAGCTGGCTGGCCCAACGCGGCCTGCGCGTGCCGCGGGACCTGTCGTTGATTTCCCGGGACGACGATCCGTTTCTCGATGCCCTGACCCCTGTGCCGGCGCGCTATGTGGCGGGCCCCCGCCAATTCGCCACGCGGATCCTCGGCCCTTTGCTGGGCTGGATAAACGGACGGAGCGGAACAGGAAAACCGGCGCGGCTGTTGCCGCGCTTTGCGGCGGGCGGATCGATTGCGGCCGTTTGAACGCGGCAACGGTCAGCCCGCGGCGGGCGGCCGGCAGGCGAAGTCGCCGTAGCCGATGGTCGCGAGGCGGGCCTGCATCGTGCGGATCTGTTCCGGGGACGGCTGCGCCAGCGGCAGCCGCACGGGACCGCAGTCGACGCCGGTGCCGGGCATGAGTGCTTTCGAGGCGGCGAGGTGCGTGACGCCGACGCCGGCGCAAATCGAAATCATCTGCACGGCCGCATCCTGCAGCGCGCGGGCCTTGGCTGCGTCGCCGGCCGCGAGGGCCGCAAGCATGCGCAGGTAAACGGGTGCCGCGTAGTTGTAGGTGCTGCCCACGGCACCGCGCGCGCCGGCCTGAGTGCCCTCGAGCAACAGTTCGTCGCGGCCGAAGAGGACATCGTAACGGCCGCCGTCGGCGGCGACGCAGGCTTGGTAATCCGGGAAATCCTCGAACGTGAATTTAACCCCGGCCAAATTGGGAATCCGGCCGCGGGCCGCGGCGAGGAAATCGGCCACGGGCAGGTTCACGCCGGTCATCGACGGGATGTGGTAGTAGTAAAATGGCAATTGCGGCGCGGCGGCGGCGACGGCGGCGACCCAATCGACGAGCTCGGCGGAATTGCGCGGTTTGAAGAAGAACGGCGCGAGCGCGGCGATGGCCGTGGCGCCGATTTCCGCGGCGTGGCGCGCGAGGATCCGCGCGTCGTCGAGGCATGTGTGGCCCACATGCACGATGACCGGCAGGCGGGCATCCGACGCCTTGGTCCACGCGGCGGCGACGGCCTGCCGTTCCGCCAACGTCAACGAAGAGCTTTCGCCCGTGGTGCCGCAGACGAAGGCGGCGGCGACGCCGTTCTCCCGCAGCATCCGGACGTAGGCCGGAATGACCGCCAGATTGAGCGAGCGGTCGGAATTGAAGGGCGTGAACGGGGCGGCAACGAGGCCGCGGAAGCGCGTGGACATGGCGGAAAGCGAAGAATCAGGGAGCAGGAACGGCGAACGGAACGCGGGCAAACGTGATCCGTTCGTAGGGACGTTTCTCGCCGTTCTCGTAGAGGCAACCGATCAGGTCGGGCGCGAGCGAAACGAGCGACGAGTACGCGGACGGGCCGGCGTGCAACGGCGCGACATCGGTCCACGTCGCGCCCTGGTCCGCGCTGCTGCGCACCGTCATTTGGATCCGCGTTTTCGCGGCGGGATTGGAAAACAGCAACACGCCGCGACCGCCGCCGAGTTCATGGCGCAGCAGGCTGGCCTGGCACACGGGCTCGACGAGCGCGGGCGCATCGAACAAGGCGCTCCAGGTGACGCCGCCGTCGTTGCTGAGCGCGTGGGCACGGACGTTGCGGCCGTGGTTGGAACGCATGTTCATGAGCAGCGTACCCTTGCCGTCGAAGAGCTCGGCGACTTGGCATTCGTTGACCTTCGGGCGGATTGGCGCACCGAGTTTCCAGGTCGCGCCGTGATCGTCGGAGTAGATCGCGTGCGAGCCGGAGAGATGCTTCTTGTCGACGGGATCGTCGTAGTTGTGGTCGCAGGGAATCACGAGGCGGCCGGCGTGCGGGCCGTGTTTGATCTGGATGCCGACGCCGGGGCCGGTGGCGTACCAAGTCCATTCCGGCAACTTCGTCGCCGCGGTGATCTCGACGGGTTTTGTCCACGTCGCGCCGTGGTCTTTCGAGTGCGAAACCCAGACCGTGCGCGTGCCCTTTGCGGTGCGCGCGGCGATGTCGCGCTCGCGGTCGGTGCCGAGGTTGTGCGTGAGGAGCAGCCACAGCGTGCCGGTCGTTTCGTCGAGCACGGGGCAAGGGTTGCCGCAGGTGTTGTCGGCGTCGTCCCAGACGACCTGCGCCGGGCCCCAGGTTTTGCCGCCGTCGGTCGAGTGCTTGAGCAACAGGTCGATGTTGCCGGAATCGCCGCCGCCGGATTTCCGGCCTTCGGCAAACGCGAGCAGGCGGCCGTCCGCGGCCTTGATGACGGCGGGAATGCGGTAGGTATGGTAGCCGTCGGCGCCGGAGACGAAGACATCGGATTTTTCGACGGCGGGCGCCGCGGCGGCGAACGCGGTGAGGAAAACGGCCGAGGCCGCAAGCAAGCGCCGCGCAAAGCGGCAAAGGAGCGAGGAAGTGGAGAGCATGGGGAAACGGATTGGTCGGGGCGGAGGCGGCACGGGCTCAGAAGCTGCCGCGGATGCCGATGTTGGTATAGAAACCGAGTTCCTGCCAACGCGTGGGTTTGGCGTAGTCGGGCGTCGTCGGCGAGTAGCGCTGCAGGTCCTGCACGAACCCGCCCCAGTCGACGACCGAGGCGTAGACGGAATAGCGGCGGTTGAGAGTGTAGGTGGCGTTGACGCCGAGGCGCGTGCGCTTGGCCTGGTAGTTGAAGGTGTTCGGCGCGACGGTGGCGCTCGCGGCAACGGCGCCGGTGCGCGTGTCGCCGAGGTAGCTGAGCGTCGTCTTCAGCGCGAGGCGGCCGCGGATGAAGTTGATGCCGCCGCCGAGGGATTTGGGATTGTAGCCGGAGAAGTCGGCCGTGTTGCCGCCGCCGAGGTTGAGTTTCGTGTAGTTGACGAAGACCTGGAAGCCGCGGGCCCAAGAGGGCAAAAACGTGAGCGATTGCCGGTAGGACAATTCGAGACCGTCGATCTGCGCGTCGCCGGCGTTGGTGCGGGTGGCGATGTTGTACGAGAGCAGCGCGGGGTCGTTTTCCAAACCGTACTGTTCAAGCAATTCCGGCGTGGCGGCGGTCGTGACGCTGCCGAAGAAGTCCTTCACGTCCTTTCGGAAAATGCCGATCGAGCCGAAGCCGTCCTTCACGTGGTAGGACTCGAGCGCGAGGTCGTAGCTGCGCGCGCTCCAGGGTTTGAGGCCGGTGTTGTTGACGGTGATCGTCGGGTTGGCGGCATCGGGATCGGAAATCGACGTGCCCGGGATGATGAAGTTGATGTTGGGGCGGCCGAGGGTCTGGGCGTAGGCGGCGCGCAGAACGAGTTTTTCCGAGAGGTTGAAGGACGCGTTCACGCTCGGGTAGAAGCCGTCGTAGGTGCGGTCGGAGACGGCGGCGCGTTCCTGGTAGCGCAATTTGCGGAGCGCGAGGGCGTCGTTGGTGATGAGCACGCGTTGGCCGGCGGCGTTGCGGACGAAGGTGCCGTTGGCGTTGCGCTGGAACTGGGCGTTGATGTCGTTGAGCGGGCCTTTGCCTTTGTCGGCCGTGTGCTCGTAGCGGACGCCGGCGACGATCCAGAGCCGGTTGTTGAAGAGGCGTGTGTCGGCGCGCAGGTAACCGGCGGAAACGGTTTCGCGGAGCTCGCGCGAATTGTTGACGAAGTCCTGGTGGACCTGGGCGTCGTCGAGGACGAACCAGCCCGGGTTCTGTTGGTAGATGGAATAAAGTTTCTGGCCGCTGATCCAGCGGACCTTGCGGCCGAAGACGGTCGGGGCATCAGCGAGGAAGGCCTCGTCGAAGACATCGAAGCGGCTGGCGAGGCGGTCGGCGGCATTGGTGGAGCCGTTGGGCCGGAAGTTCCAGGTCTTGCTGTAGCGGCGTTGGTCGCTCGTGTAGCGGTCGACGGCGCCGCCGATTTTCAACGTGAACGGGATGCGGCCGGCGAACTCCCGGGCGACATCGAGGCGGAGATTGGATTTGTGGGTGTTCCAGTCGGGTTGGGCGGTGGTCGGGTTGCCGAGCGTGTAGTTGCCGCCGTCGTACGGATCGACGGCGACGCCCGCGCGCGTCGCGCTGTAGCGCGTCGGGATGGTGCCGCCGGAGCTCGGGATATCGTCGCCGCGAAGGACGACGCCGGTGAGCGTCGCGGGCGCGAGATTGAAGAAGCCCTCGTCGATATCGAGGCGATCGGAGGCCGAGACGGAGAGCGAGCCGGCGGCGTCGATGCGCCAGACATCGCCGCGGTGCCGGTATTTCAACGTGTAGTGCTTGGTCTCGGTGATCACGTCGACGTTCTCGCCGGTGCCGTTCATGGTGACGGTGCCGACGCCGTTCGCCGCGCCCTGGGTGAAGGTCGGGCCGCCGGTGGCGCCGGCGCCGTAGGCGAACGCGAGCACGCTGCGGGTGATGTAGAGATCGTAGTCCCGGTATTGGACCTGGGCGGACAGCGTATCGGTCGGGCTGATGCGCCAGTCGAGGCCGACGGAGCCCTGCACGGTCTTGAACGTCTGCGCGAGGGAGTTCCATTGGCTCGTGGTCTGGACGAGGCGAACCTGGTCCCAGGTCGGGGACTCGTCGGTGTCCTCGGTGCCGGTTTCCATCGGCTTGAAGCGCCACGTGCGCGAGCCGCCGACCGTGATGGCGAAACGCGAATTGACGGGGTGCAGGTAGTTGAAGTCGAAGGACGGCTGGATGAAGTCGGGCGAGTTGGCGCCGTTGTGGTTGCGCGGGCCGCCGTCGAAGGTGAGGCCGTTGCGGTTGTGGAACATCGTGTAGGCGTTGAAGGAGAACTTCGGCTTCCGCGCCTCGAAGCCGCTGCGGGTGATGAGATTGATGGAGCCGCCGAGGCCGGTGGCGGGCATGTCCGGGGTCGGGACCTTGGTCACCTCGACGCGGGAGACATTGTTCATCGGCATCTCGCGCAGATCGAGGGAGCGGCTGTTGCCGTTGAACGAGGAGGCCATTTCGCCGCCGTCGACGGTGAGGCCGGTGTTGTTGCCGGGGAAACCGCGCAGCGCGACGGTCGTGGGCTCGGAGCCGGAGGTGGCGATCGAAACGCCGGGCAGGAAGAGGAGGAACTCGCCGATGTTCTCGTTGCCGCGGTCGCCGAACTCGTCGATCGCGACGACGTTCTTGAGGTTGGGCGCGTTGCGCTGCTCGTTCATGGCGATGGCCTGCGCGCTCATTTCGCGGGCCTCGACGACGGAGAAGGTGGCGAGTTGGACGACGGCGCCGGGGGCGGAGGGCTTGGCGGCGCGGTCGAGGGTGAGCTCGAATTCGCGGCGGGCGGCGCCACCGGCGGGAACGCTGACGGCGGCGGACTCGGGCTGCATGCCGAGGTACGAAACGCTGAGACGGACGGGGCCGGCGGGGACGCCGGCGAGGCGATAGGAGCCCGATTCGTCGGTGACGGCGGTGCGGTCGGTGCCCTCGACGGCGACGCGGGCGTTGACGAGGGCGGTGCCGGTGGCGGCGTTGAAGACGCGGCCCTCGACGGCGCCGACGGCGGGAGCCTGGGCACGGAGAGCGGCGGAGGC
The DNA here is from genome assembly GCA_027482185.1 of Opitutaceae bacterium. GTDB lineage: Bacteria > Verrucomicrobiota > Verrucomicrobiia > Opitutales > Opitutaceae > ER46. Next base: position 1,640,513 of record JAIXWF010000013.1, read on the forward strand.
GGCGACGAACAGCGCGGCGAGCAGGACCAAGGGACGGAGCGACGACAGCGACGGGGTGGACATGGCGGGACGAGGTTGGGGTTTGCCGAACTGACCGGCCCGAGTGCGGCGCGCCGGGGCGGTCCGAACAACCTTAAGCCGGTGGTACTATTGTGGTACCACCGGCGGAATGCGGGCGCGGCGCTCCCCTGCCCTAGTCGCGGCGGCCGAGTTGGTGGCCGTGGCGGACGAGCGGGTTGCGGCCGTCGGCGTTCATTTTGTCGAGGACCGCGGCGAGGCGGCGGCGGCGTTCGTCGTTTTGGGCGAACATCTCGAGTTGGGCGCCCTGGTCCTCGACGTTGGAAAAACGCACGCTGACGAGCCGCAGGGGACGTCGCTTCTTCCAAGCGGCGCGGAGCAACGGCTGGACCAGCGGATAAAACGGGGCCTCGAGGTCGGTGCCCTCGGCGAGGCTGCGGCCGTGGGACTCCTGGGAGAAATCGGCGTAGCGCACCTTGACGGTCATGGTGCGGACACGTTTTCCGTCGGCGCGGACCTTGGGGAGCAGGTGGTCGATCATGCCCTTGAGCACGCGCTCGATCTCGGCGGGATCGGCGATGTCGGCGCCGAAGGTTTCCTGCTGGGAATAGCTCTTGGCGTCCTCGGACTCGGTCTCGACGGGGCGGTCGTCCTCGCCGTGCGCGGCGGCGAGCATCGCGGCCCAGCCGGAGCCGAAGAGACGTTGCAGTTCGGATTCGGAGCGGGCCGGGATTTCGCCGATCAGGCGGAGACCGCGGGCGTTGAGGTCGGCCTCGGTCTTGGCGCCGATGCCGGGCAGCTTGCCGATCGGCAACGGCGCGAGGAACGCGGCCTCGGTGCCGGCGGGCACGGTCACGAAACCGCGCGGCTTGCGCAGTTTCGAGGCGATCTGGGAAACGAGTTTGTTGGTCGCGAGGCCGAAGGAGACCGGAATCTGCAACTCGGCGGCGATTCGTTCCTGCAGGCGGCGGACGGCGGCTTCGATTTCGGGAATCGACGTGAAACCACAGGGGCCGAGGTCGAGGTAGCCCTCGTCGATGGAGTTGCGCTGGACGAGCGGCGTGAGCGTTTCGCACAGGTCGAACATCTGGTGCGACACCTTGCCGTAGAGCCCGGAGGTGTGAGGCAGGAGAACGAGATCCGGACACACCTTGAGGGCGCGCTGGGTCGGCATCGGGGTGTAGACCCCGCAGGCGCGCGCCTCGTAGCTGGCGGAGGAGATGATGCCGCGCTCGCGGCCGCCGACGGCGCACTTGGTGCCGCGCAAGTCGGGCCGGAGCGCCAACTCGCACGAGACGAAGAAGGCGTCGGCGTCGAGATGGACGATGGTCGGCAGCGGGCGGGACACGGCGGGCAGAACCGAACCCGAAGCGCCGGGGGCGTCAACGGCTGCGGCGCGGACACGACGCCGGAAAAACGGAGACGTTCAAAAATTTTCCCGCCGACTTTTCGGGAAACGGCCCAGTTTGGGCTGGTACGGCGACTCCGGTTTCGTCTCTCTTATGACACCCCAAGGTCAGGTTTCCCTTTCTTAATTGCTCTGCGCTTCATGATTCTGGTCGCGATTTTCTCCGTCATTGTGCTGCTGATGTGCTGGCTGTGCTACAGCGGCGACTGCAAGCATTGAGGCGTTGCCGCGGCGGCAACGGGGTTGAGAGCTGAGAGCTGAAGGTTGAAGGAACGATCCCCGGCCGAAAGGGGTGCGTTGCGACCGAGGCGGAGGTGTGGGCGACGGCGGAGGCGGTTTTCGATTTCCAACCCGGACCGCGGCCGCACTCGGCGCTTGCCGAAGGCGGGGTCGGTTTCCCAAGCTGCCGATTTATGGGACGTCAATGGCTCCACGCGAAACGGGCGATCGTGAACCTGAAAAAGGGTCAGGTCGTCCAGAAGCTCGTCAAAGAAATCACGGTGGCCGCCAAGCTCGGCGGCGGCGACCTCGAGGCCAACGCCCGCCTCTTCGCGGCGGTGGAAAAAGCCAAGAAGGCCAGCGTGACCCGCGACGTGATCCAGCGCGCCATCGCCAAGGGCGCGGGCACGGGCGGCGAAGGCGAGAATCTCGAGCACGTCGTGTACGAGGGCTACGCGCCGCACAAGGTGCCGGTGATCGTCGAGGTCATGACGGACAACCACAACCGCAGTTCCTCCGACATCCGCGTGCTCTTCAAGAAGGGCCAGCTCGGCGGCGCGGGCAGCAACAAATTCCTTTTCGACCACGTCGGTATCGTCGAGGCCCACCACCCGGACGCCGCGACCGATCTCGAGGCCGCGGCCATCGAGGCGAGCGCGAACGAGTTCGAGCCGGTCTCGCACGCCCAGAACGACGACATCCCCGAAGGCCACGCCGGCGCGCGTTTCCTGACGGAGCGCACGGGCGTGCACGCGACGGCGACCTGGCTGAAACAGAACGGCTGGAGCGTCACGACCGCGGAACTCGGCTACGTCGCGAAGATGTATCCGACGCTCGATGACACGCAGCGCGCGGAGGTCGGCGAATTTTTGCAGGCCTTCGAGGACAACGACGACGTGCAGCGCGTGTGGGCGGCGGTGAAGTGAGCTGAGAGCTCTCAGCGGTCGGCTTTCGGCTGAGCTGAGGGCGGTCGCAGGCTAGGCCGCAAAGACGCGCAAAAGGCGCAAGAAGGCGCGAGGGAATTGTCGGCAGGGACCGGCGGTTCGGTCGCTCAACTCTCAACACTCAGCTCTCAACTGCTGAGCCACCGGCTCAGCTCCGGAAAACGAGTTCGCGGGATGGCTCGCGGCCGTGGCCGGTGAGAATGAGGCGGTCGGCGAGGATTTGGGCGACGGCGAAGGCGGTGGTGTCGGCGGTCTCGACCATACCGCGGAGAGTCAGGAACGGGACGCCGTCGCGCACGGCGAAGGCGCCGGCGTGGTTGTGGCCGTTGAGCCAGGCGACGACGTGGCGGTGGCGGTCGATGAGCTCAAGGACGGCCGGCGCGTTCCATGCGTTGTGCGGGTTCTCCGGGAAGACCGGATGGTGGGCGAAAACGATCACGCGCTCGCGGGCCGCGGCGGCGGCGCGGCACTCGGCGTCAAGCCAGGCAAGTTGCGCGGAACCGACGGCGCCGTTCCAGGTTTTCGCGGAGGGTTGTTTTGCGGCCTGGGCCGCGGCGAGACGGAGTTCGGCCTCGGCCCGCGGCGCGGAGCCGGTGGGGTGCGCGTAGAGGCTGACGTCGTTGGTATCGAGAAAGACAAAACGGAAACCGGCTCGGGAAAACGCGCGGTAGCGGGCGGCGGCGAAACCGAGCCGGGCGGGCACCTGCGGTTTCTCGGCGTCGAGGACATCGAAGTCGTGGTTGCCGAGCACATGGTGCCACGCGAGTCGGCCGGCGGAGAGCGCGGCGAGCATCGGATCGAAGCTCGGCCAGGCTCGGTCGATCAGGTCGCCGAGATGGACGGCGAAAGCGACGCCGCGGGACGCGAAATGGTCGGCCGCGGCAGCGAGGCGCGGCCGGCCCTCGCGGTTGAACCGCGTGCCGGCGGGCGCGAGGTCGGCGTACTGGGCGTCGGCGGCGAGGCCGATCTCGAAACCGGCCGCGGCAGCCCCGCGGGCGGCGAACGGAGCGGCCAGCGCGGCGCCGGCGGTCTGGCGCAGGAAACGGCGGCGGGATTGGGGCAGGCCGGCGGACATGGGTCAGGGCTGGGCGGACTTCGGCGGAAGCCAGCCGTTGAAACGCAGCCACGATTCGCAGTGGCGCGGCCATTCGGCGGTGGGGCCCAGCGCCGGGGCCATGCCGGCGCCGTGCGGGCCTTTCGGATACAGGTGCATCTCGATCGGGGCGCCGGCGCGACGCATGCCCGCGTAGAAGAGCAGGCTGTTTTCCACGACGACGGTGGTGTCCTCGGACGAATGCACGAGGAAGGCCGGGGGCGTCTGCGCGGAAGTCTGGCGGTCGACCGACCAGCGCCGCTGCGTCTCGGGATCGTCTGCCTTGGCGCCGAGGAGATTGCGACGGGAGGGCCCGTGAGCGTGCGGGTTTTCCATCGTGATGACCGGGAAGACCAAGATCATGAAATCGGGGCGGCCGCTGACGGCGTCGAGGGCCGCGCCTGTCTGCGCCTCCGGGGCGGCGAAGAGCGTGCCGGCGCTGGCGGTGACGTGGCCACCGGCGGAGCCGCCGAGCATGCCGATGCGGTCGGGCTTGAGGCCGAAGGCGGCGGCGCGCGAGCGCACGATCCGCACGGCGCGGACGGCATCCTGGAGCGGCGCGGGCTGGCCGTAGTCCGCGTGGCGGTACTTCAGGACGAAGACGGTGATCCCGAGACCGTTGAGCCAGCGGGTGATCTCGCCGCCGCCGGCGCCGACGGCGACGCGCTGGTAGCCGCCGCCCGCGGCGTAGAGAATGGCGGTGCCGTTGGGAACCGCGGGGCGGTAGACGACGAGGGACGGATGGTGGATGTTGGAGAAGCGACCGTTGTCGTCTTTTTCGGGGCCGGCGTCGGCCTTGAGGCCGGGGACACCTTCGGGCCAGAGCGGGATGACCTCCGGAGCGGGCGCGGCGCGGAGCGCGGCGAGCGCGAGCGTAAGGGCAAGGACAAGGAGGTGCCGGGGTCGAAGCATGGCGCGCGAAGGCTAGAACGCGGGCAAAGCGGAAAGCGACGGCGAAGACCGGGCGGAGACCGGGAAGATAAATATAGGTCCTATAGGTCTTATGAGTCCTATGGGACCCATGTGACCTATATCTCTCCGACGCCGCCCTACCCTGTGCTTGCGGGAGTCTGCGCGGAGGGCTCGACTGCGGGGCATGAAACTACGGTGCGGCTTGGTGCTGGGGATGCTCGTGGGCTTGGTCGCGGCGGCGGAGCCGGTGCCGCGGTTCGAAGATGCGGGGCGGCGGGCGCGGATCGAGGCGCTGCGGCTGAAGATCGAGGCGATCTACCGCGAGGCGGCGGCCCAGCACCACCTGCCGGGCGTGGTGCACGGCATCGTGCTCGACGGTGAACTCATCCACGCGGTGGCTTTCGGCACGGCGGATACCGAAACCAAGCGGCCGGTGACCCTCGCGACGCGGTTTCGCGTGGCGTCGATGTCGAAGAGTTTCACGGCGATGGCGATTTTGCGGCTGCGGGATGCCGGCAAACTGAATCTGGCGGATCGCGTCGATCGGCACTTGCCGGAATTCAAGGCGGTGCGGCCGCCGACGGCCGATGCGCCGGTGCTGCGGATCGACCATCTGATCGCGATGTTGCCGGGCTTCCCGACGGACGATCCCTGGGGCGACCGGCAATTGGCGGTGAGCGATGCGGCACTGCGCGAATGGACGGCGCACGGGTACGCGTTTGCGACGACGCCGGGGACGAATTTCGAGTACAGCAACCTCGCCTACACCCTGCTCGGCCAGATCGTGACGCGGGTCGCGGGCGAGCCGTATCAGACTTACATTACGCGCGAGATCCTGCGGCCGCTCGGCATGAAGGACAGCGTTTACGAACCGCGCGACGTGCCGGCCGAGCATTGGGCGCACGGCTACCGCTGGGAGGATGATCGCTGGCAGGCGGAGCCGGTACTGGGCGACGGCGCCTTCGGGGCGATGGGAGGACTGGTTTCGACGTTGCCGGATTTTGCGCGGTACGCGGCCTTCCATCTGGCGGCGTGGCCGCCGCGCGACGACGTCGACGCCGGCCCGGTGAGCCGGGCGACGGTGCGGGAGATGCATTTGCCGCAGGGGCCGGTGCGGTTTGCGCCGGAGTTCAAAGCGTACGGCGCGACGCTGCCGGCCAACGCGAGCGCTTACGCGTACGGATTGATCTCGGTGCGCGACGCGAACGGCACGTGGTTTGTGCGGCATTCGGGCGGCCTACCCGGTTACGGCAGCCAATTCATGTTCTGCCCGGAGCTGGGGTTGGCGCTGATCTCGTTTGCGAACCGCACCTATGCCGGGATGAGCACGCTCAATATTCGCGTGCTGCAGCTGATCTTGGACGAAGCGAAATTGCCGCCGCGGCAATGGCCGGTGACGCCGGTGCTGGCGCGGCGGCTGAAGGAAGCGGCGAGTTTTGTGCAGACGGGCGCGGCCTCGGCGGAGGCGTTTGCGGAGAACGTGTTTCTCGATCGGAGCCGGGAGTCGCGGCTGGCGGAGGCGAAGGACCTGCTAGCGAAGATCGGGAATGTGACGCGGACCGAGGCACCGATTGCGGAATCGCGGCTGCGCGGCCGGATGGGGCTCGTCGGCGAGCGCGGGCGGATCGAGGTCGCCGTGTTGCTGTCGCCGGAAGCGGAGGCGCGGATTCAGGAGCTGCGGGTGGTGCGACGGGAGGAGCGCTGAGCGGGGCGGAAGAGGATGGGACCGATGGGACGGATGGGACTGATGGGACCTATGTGGTAGCCGGCGGGTGTGGCGGCTGGTTTTTTAGGGCGCGGCGGCGCGCCAGTGGCGGAGGGCTTGGCCGGTGAGGGACTCGGCGCAGGCTTCTAGGTCGGCGCGGGGGCCGGCGAAGATCAGGTTGCCGCCGTGGCGGCCGCCGCCGGGGCCGAGGTCGACGATCCAGTCGGCGAGGTTGATGACGTCGAGGTTGTGCTCGATCACGATGACGGTGTTGCCGGCGTCGCGCAGTTTGAAGAGCAGATCCATCAGTTTCTGGATGTCGGTCCAGTGCAGGCCGGTGGTCGGTTCGTCGAGGATGTAGAGCGTCGAGCCCTGCTGGCGTTTGCTCAGTTCCAACGAGAGCTTGATGCGTTGGGCTTCGCCGCCGGAGAGCGTGGTGGCGGATTGGCCGAGCGTGAGGTAGCCGAGGCCGACGGCGTCGAGGGTCTCGAGTTTGTCGATCACGCGCGGGATGTTGCGGAAGAGACGGATGGCGTCGCGCACCGTGAGATCGAGGACATCGGCGATCGATTTGCCGTGGAAGAGGACCTCGAGCGTTTCGCGGTTGAAACGCCGGCCGCCGCAACTCGGGCACGGCGCGTAGGCGTCGGGCATGAACTGCATGTCGAGCTTGATGACGCCGTCGCCCTGGCAGCGCTCGCAACGGCCGCCGCGGACATTGAAGGAGAAGCGGCTCGCCTTGTAGCCGCGGATCTTGGCGAGCGGGACCTGGGCGTAGAGATCGCGGAGCAGCGGCAGCAGATCGACGTAGCTGGCGGGATTGGAACGCGGGCTGCGGCCGATGGGCTCCTGGTCGACCTGGACGAGGCGGTCGAAGAAATCGAGGTTCTCGATGTGGCGGTGCTGGAGCGGGAGCGAACGCGCACCGTTGAGTTTGCGGGCGGCCTGGGCGGCGAGGATGTCGTTGACGAGGGTGCTCTTGCCGGAACCGCTGACGCCGGTAACGCAGGTGAGCAGGCCGACGGGAAACTTCGCGTCGATGCCGCGGAGATTGTGGGCGCGGGCTTCGCGGACGGTGAGCCAGGCGCCGTCGGGGGCTTTGGGCTTCGCCTCGCGGGTGACGGCGAGTTTGCGCGCGAGGTAGGCGCCGGTGCGCGAGACCTTCGCGGGCAACTTCATGCAGTCGGCGGGCGAACCTTGGAACAACAGCTGCCCGCCTTCGGTGCCGGCCTCGGGGCCGAGCTCGATGAGTTCGTCGGCGAGGCGGAGCGTGTCCTCGTCGTGCTCGACGACGACGACCGTGTTGCCGCGGTCGCGGAGGGCGACGATGGTCTCGAGGAGCTTGCGGTTGTCGTGCGGGTGCAGGCCGATGCTCGGTTCGTCGAGGACGTAGATCACGCCGATGAGGCCCATGCCGAGTTGGGTGGCGAGACGCACGCGCTGGGCTTCGCCGCCGGACAAGGTGCCGTAGTCGCGCTCGAGGGTCAGGTAGCCGAGGCCGGTCTCGAGGAGGAAATGCAGCCGCTGTTCGATGCCGGTGACGACATCGCGGATGGCGTCGTTGCCCGCGTGAAGCTCGGCCAGGCCGCGCGCGAAGGCATGGGCCTCGGCGATGTCCATGGCCATGAAGGCGGGAAATGATATGGGGGAACCCGGAGTGCGGAGACCGGAGACCGGAGTGTCTGAACCGGAGGGCGAAGACCGGAGACCGGAATCCGGAATGTTCGCGCCGGCTGTTTCCGGTTTCCGGTTTCCGAATTCCGGTTTTCCAATCCCGACCGCTCCGCTCCGCGCGTTGAGCCGGTGGCCGTGGCATTCCGGGCAGGGGCCGCTGACCATGAAGGTCGAGAGGCGGGCGCGGAAGCCGTCGCTGTCGGTGTGGCGGAAACTCTCCTCGAGGTCGGCGATGATGCCGGGGAAGGTCGCCGCCTTGGCCTCGCGCATGCGGCGCAGCTTGAACGCGAACTGCCGCTCGCCGGCGCCGAAGAGCAGGTGCTGCCGCGTTTTCTCGGGGAGGTCCTGCCACGGGACGTCGGCGTCGAAGGGCAATTGCTCAGCGAGCTGCTTCAGCAGCGCGTTGTGCTTGATGATGAGATTTTTCCCGCCGATGCGCCAGGGCTTGATCGCGCCTTCGCGGACGGATTTGGCCGGGTCGGCGACGATCAACTCGGGGACAAACTTCAGTTTCCGCCCGAGGCCCTCGCAGGTCGGGCAGGCGCCGTCGCGGTGGTTGAACGAAAAATGCTTCGGCGTGAGTTTCTCGAACACGTCGCCGCAAAGTTCGCAGGCGCGGGCTTGGCTCAGCGGCAATTCGCGCCAGGGGGCGTCGGCGGATTTCTGGGCGAGCACGATCGCGCGGTCCTTGCCTTCGCGAAAAGCCAACTCGAGGGAATCGGCCAGGCGGCTGCGTTGTTCGGCATTGGCCACGAGGCGGTCGATCACGAGATCGACGGCGAGTTCGCGGGTGCCGGCGCCGGTGGGGATGAGTTTCGGGTCGTCGAGGGTCCTGATCTCGCCGTCGATGCGCACGCGCTGGAAACCGCGTTGGCGCAGCCGGGGCAATTCGTCGCGGAGTACCGAGGGCTTCGCCTTCAGGCCGGGAGCGAGCAGCATCAGGCGTTCGCCCGGGCAGACGGCGAGGACGTGGGCGACGTTGTCGTCGAGAGAGCGTTGCAGGACGCGGCCGCCGTCCTTGGGACACGTTTGTTCGCCGAGGAGGGCCCAGAGTAATTGCGCGTAGTCGGCGATCTCGGTGGCCGTGGCGATGGTGCTGCGGGGGCCGCCGGCGCCGGTGCGCTGCTCGATGGCGAGCACGGGCGACAGGCCGTGGATGAAATCGACATCGGGCCGCTTGAGCTGGTCGAGGATCTGGCGGGCCTGCGTGCTGAGCGACTCGATGTACTTGCGGTAGCCCTCGGCGTAGAGGGTGTCGAAGGCGAGCGACGATTTGCCGGAGCCGCTGGGGCCGGTGACGACGATGAGTTTGCCGCGGGGCAGCCGGAGCTCGAGGTTCTTCAGGTTGTGCTCCCGGGCGCCCTTGATGTGGATGTGCGTCGCGGCCTGCATGGTGGACCGGCACCGTTGCGCAAATCGCCGCCGCGTCAAAGCCGGAGCAGTCGCGAAACGCTTGCGCTGTCGTATCTTCGCACTTGCGACAGGGGGCCGCCCGCTCTTTGTGTGCGTTTGGACATATCCCCGCTGCGGTCGGACCGAACCCCCTGCCCTTTGCCCCGGACCGATCCGTGTGCGGAGTTTTTTCCAAAACCCTCATGAACGACACCCAGCTGTTTCGCGGATTCACGCGGCCCGTGCGCGCGGCTCTCCTCGCCGGACTTTGCGCCGGCGCGGCCGGCCCCCTGGCGGCCTTCCAGTTCGAACTCGGCGAAGTCAAAGGCAGCTTTGACTCGACTCTCTCGATCGGCGGGCTCTACCGGTTGAAGAATCCGGACCCCTCCTATTACGGCACCACCACGTCGTTCAACGGCGTGCTCGGCCGCCAGAACTCGGTCAACACCGACGACGGCAACGTCAATTACGGCAAGGGCTGGGTCTCCCAGGTCGTCAAAGGCAACCACGACCTCGAATTGAAGTTCGGGCAAAACTACGGCGCGTTGGTCCGCGGGTATTGGTTCAAGGACCTCAAGGCCGACGAGACCCGCCGCACGCTCCTTTCCGATCAGGCCGAGGACCGCGTCGTCAAGGGCGCCGAGCTCCTCGACATGTACGCCCGCGGCAAATTCACCGTCGCCGGCACGATGCCCCTCGACCTGCGCATCGGCCGCCAGGTGCTGAGCCTCGGCGAAAGCACGTTCATCCCGAACGGCATCAACGTCGTGAACTCCGCGGACCTCTCCAAGCTCCGCGTGCCCGGTTCCGAACTCAAGGAGGCGCTCCTGCCCGTCAACATGGTCAAGGCGTCGCTCGGCGTGACGCAGAACCTGACGATCGAGCCGTTCTGGTTGCTCGAATTCCGCCGCAACGAACTCGAGCCCGCCGGCACCTATTTCTCGACGAACGACTTCGCCACCCGCGGCGGCCGCACGGTCTGGCTCGGCTTCGGCACCGTCGCCGACCAAGGCAGCACGCTCGGCGGCATCGCCCGCGCGAACGACCGCGACGCCAACAACTACAACCAGTACGGCGTCGCCGCCCGCTGGCTCGCTCCGAATCTCAACAACACGGAATTCGGTTTCTACTACGCCAAGTACAACAGCCGCTCCCCGGTGATCAGCGCGCGCACGCCGCTCGGCCCGATCAACACCGACCTCACCGGCCCGCTCACCGCCGCCTTCATCCGCGGCGGCGTGCCCGCCGCGGCCGCCGGTCCGCAGGCCGCCGCGATCTTCCAGATGATCGTGAAGTCGCAACTCGCCCCCGCGACGCTCACGCCGGTCGAGGTCGCCACGCTCCAGAGCGCCTCCGTCCAGGCCGCCATCGCCGGCGCCCGCCAGATCGCGTTGCTCACCGCCGCCGCCAGCGGCCGCTACTTCACCGAGTACGTCGAGGACCTCACGATGGGCGGCATCAGTTTCAACACCTCCCTCGGCAACACCGGCATCTCCTGGCAGGGCGAAGTTTCGCTCAAGAACGACGTCCCGCTGCAGGTCGACGACGTCGAGATCCTCTTCGCCACCCTCTCCGCCCTCGCCCCGAATTTCGGCCAGGCCAACCAGATCGGCAGCTTCCTCGGCCAATACAACCGCGAGATCAGCGGCTACCGCCGCCACCGCGTCTGGACCGCGCAGAGCACGCTGACCAAGGTCTTCGGCCCCACGCTCGGTTCGCAGCAACTCACGCTCCTCGGCGAGGTCGGCGGCGTCTGGGCCAATCTGCCCGACAAGAACACGCTGCGCTACGACGGCACCGCGACGTTCTCCTCCGCCTCGGCCGCCGCGATGGCGCTGGCCGGCTCGCCGACGATTCCCGCGACGCCCTCGCAGGCCTTCGCCGACAATTTCTCCTGGGGCTACCAGATCCTCGCGCGCCTCGACTACAACAACCTCTTCCCGAACGTGAACGTGCAGCCCACGGTCGCGTTCACGCACGATGTCGGCGGCAACACGCCCCTGCCCCTCGGCAACTACATCCGCGACCGCAAGAGCATCAACGTCGCCGTCGAATTCACCTACCGCAACGCCTGGTCCCTCGAATTGCGCTACGTGAACTTCTTCGCCGCCGGCCGCTACAACCTCCTCTCCGACCGCGACTACGTCGCGACCACGGTGAAGTATTCGTTCTGAGTCATTGCCGGGCGTTCCCCCGCCCGGTCCAACCCCTTTTTCCGAACGTCATGAATTCCCTTTTCCGCCCCTGCGCCCTCGCCGCCGCGTTCACCGCGGTCCTCGCGTCCGGCCACGCCGCCGTCTCCGATGCCGAAGCCGCGAAGCTCGGCAAAGAACTCACTCCGCTCGGCGGCCAGATGGCCGGCAACGCCGACGGCTCAATCCCGGCTTGGACCGGCGGCATCACGACGCCGCCCGCCGGCTACAAGCCCGGCCAGCATCACCCCGATCCCTTCGCCGCCGACCAGCCGCTTTACACCGTCACCGGCGCCAACGCCGCGCAGTATGCGGGCAAACTCACCGCCGGCCAGGAGGCGACGCTCAAGGCGTATCCGTCCTACAAACTCACGGTCTATCCGACGCGCCGCAGCGCCTCGAACCCGCAGCGCGTGTACGACGCCACCAAGGCCAACGCCACCGCGGCCAAACTCGTTGCCAACGGCAACGGCATCAGCGGCGCCGTCGTCGGCGTGCCCTTCCCCATCCCGCAGAGCGGCCTCGAGGTCGTCTGGAATTCGCTCACGCGCTTCCGCGGCGTCGCGGCCTCGCGTTTCATCGACCAGGCCGCCGTCGAGCGCGGCGGCGGTTACCAGATGGTGAAGTTCGACGACGAATTTCTCTTCAACTACACGCGGCCCGACATCACCGCGAAGGAATTGGAAGAGAGCAACACGCTCATCTTCTTCAAACAGGCCGTGACCGCCCCGGCCCGCCTCGCCGGCACCATCTTGCTCGCGCAGGAAACGATGGACCAGGTCAAGGAACCGCGCCGCGCCTGGGTCTACAACGCCGGCCGCCGCCGCGTCACCCGCGCCCCCAACGTCGCCTACGACAATCCCGGCACCGCCGCCGACGGCCAGCGCACGAGCGACCAATTCGACATGTTCAACGGCGCGCCCGACCGCTACGAGTGGTCCATCGTCGGCAAGAAAGAGATGATCGTGCCGTACAACGCCTACCGCCTCCACAGCGACAAGGTGAAGCATGCCGACATCCTCAAGCCGCTGCACCCGAACCCCGACCTCGCCCGCTACGAACTGCACCGCGTCTGGGTGATCGAGGCCAAGTTGAAGCCCGGCACCTCGCACCTCTATTCGCGCCGCACCTTCTACATCGACGAGGACAGCTGGCAGATCCTTGCCGCCGACCAATACGACGGCCGCGGCCAGATCTGGCGCGTGTCCGAGGCCCATTGCATCAACTATTACGATGCGCAGACCTTCTGGAGCACGCTCGAGGTCCACCTCGACCTGCAGAACGGCCGCTACCTCGCCATCGGCCTCGATAACGAGAACAAGATGTACGACTTCACCCTGAAGCGCACCCCGGCCGACTACACGCCCGACTCCCTGCGGCGCGACGGCCTGCGTTGAGGCGGGAGCGCCGGAGTTGAGAGAAACGAGTTGAGCGTTGAGTGATCGAGCCAACGAAACCCATGCGTCGCTGCCCCGATAGCCGCCAGGCGCGCGGTTTCCGTTTCGAAGCCAACGCCGCTTCACGGCGCCGGTCGGCATGACTTGGATGCAACGCATCGGGCGGGCGATCAGCCCGCCCCTTTTTGTCCTCGTCGCGGCCGCCTCCCTGCGCGCCGCGCCGCCGCCGAAGGTGCTCGTGCTCGACGCCGCCCTCGCGGCCGACAACACCGTCGTCGCCGTCGGCGAACGCGGACTCGTGCTGCGTTCCTCCGACCACGCGCAATCCTGGACCACGGCACCCTCCGGCGTCGGCGCCGCACTCACCGCCGTGGCCTTCGCCCCCGGCGCCGACCGGCGCACGGGCTGGGCCGTCGGCCACGAGGGCGTCGTGCTTGCGACGACCGACGCCGGCGCGACCTGGCGGCGGCAATTTCCCGAGGGCGGCGACGCGGATTCCTTCCTCGATGTCATCGCGCTCGACGCGAAGCGCGTCCTCGCCGTCGGCGCCTACGGACTCTTCGCCGCGAGCAGCGACGGCGGCGCCACCTGGCAGCGCCGCAAGATCCGCGACGACGACTACCATTTCAACCGCGTCACCCGCGGCCCGGCCGGCACGCTCTACCTTGCCGGCGAGCGCGGCACCTTGCTCAAGTCGGCCGACGACGGCGCCACGTGGCAGCCGATCCCCGCGCCGTACGAAGGTTCGTTCTACGGCATTCTGCCGCTCGACCGGCGCACCTTGCTGGCCCACGGCCTGCGCGGACATGTCTTCCGGTCCGCGGACGACGGCGCCACCTGGCGGCGGGTGGAGGTCGAGGCCCCGGTCCTGCTCGCGACCGCGCTGCGGCTGAAGAGCAATTTCATTCTGGTCGGCGGCCACGCCCGCGCGCTTTGGCTGAGCCGCGACTACGGCGTCGGTTTCAAGCCGGTCCCCGCCGCGCCGACGACCGCCGTGGCCGAGTATCTGGAACTTGGGGACGGCGCCGTGCTCGCTGTCGGCGAGGCCGGCGTGCAACGCCTCGAACTTTCGACGTTGGTGCCCGAAGCCGCGGCCGCGCCGGCGGCGCCGCGCTGATTCTTTGCCCATGCTCGAGCGCTTCACCACGTGGATGTTCCGGTACCGCACGCCGCTCGTGCTGGGTTTCGCGTTGCTCACCGCGGTGATGGCCTGGTTCGCCACCCACCTGCGGGTCGACGCCAGCTTCAACAAATCGCTGCCGCGCGGCCACGAGTACATCCGCACCTTTGAGCAGTACCAACGCGAGTTCGGCGGCGCCAATCGCGTGCTCGTCGCCTTGATGGTCCGCGAGGGCGACATCTTCAACGAGGCCTACTTCAAGGAACTGAAACGCGTGACCGACGAGGTCACGTTTCTCCCGGCCATTGACCGTCCGCAGGTCCAGTCGCTCTTCACGCCCAACGTCCGCTACATCGAGGTCGTCGAGGACGGCTTCGCCGGCGGCAACGTGATCCCCGCGGACTTCGCGCCCTCCGCGGCTAACTTCGCCAAAGTCCGCGAGAACATCGTCAAGTCCGGCCGCCTCGGCCAATTGGTCGCCAACGATTTCTCCGGCGCGATTGTCAGCGCGCAATTGCTGGAAATCGATCCGCAGTCGGGCGCCAAAGTCGACTACACGAAGGTCGCCGCCGGGCTCGAAGCCATCCGCAGCCGCGTCGAGCGCGAGAGCGGCGGAAAGATCGACGTCCGCATCATCGGTTTCGCGAAGATCATCGGCGACGTCAGCGACGGCGCCCGCGGCGTGCTCATGCTCTTCGGCGTCGCGATCTTCGTCACGACATTGCTCGTGTGGAATTACGCCGGCCGCTGGAAACTCGCCGCCGCGCCCGTCGTTTGCTCGCTCGTCGCCGTCGTTTGGCAGCTCGGCGGCCTCACCGCTTTGGGCTACGGCATCGACCCGTTTTCGATTCTCGTGCCGTTCCTCGTCTTCGCGATCGGCGTGAGCCACGGCGTGCAGAAGATCTGCACGTTCCGCAACGAGGTCTTCAAGGGCCAGGACGGCCCCGCCGCCGCCAAGGCCGCGTTCATGCAGCTGATTTTGCCGGGCATCGTCGCGCTGCTCACCGACACCGTCGGCTTCATCACGATGCTCGTGATCAAGATCCCGACGATCCAGGAACTCGCGATCACGGCCAGCCTCGGCGTCAGCGTGATCGTGATCACGAACTTCTTCCTTTTGCCGATTCTCCTCTCCTACCTGCGCTTGCCGCCGTCGTACGGCCAATGGGTCGCGCAGCGCCGCGCCAAGGGCGACGCCCTGTGGGAACGGCTGGCGAAGGGCATGAAGCCGAAGCCCTCGATGGTGATCATCGTCCTCTGCTTCGCGCTCGGCGGCTGGGCGTTCTGGAAATCGTCCGAGGTCCGCATCGGCGACACCCAGGCCGGCGTGCCGGAGCTGCGCGCGGATTCGCGCTACAACCGGGACACGCAGGTCATCACTTCGAAATTCAGCATCGGCGTCGACATCCTCTCCGTGATCGTCGAATCCGTGCCCAACGGCTGCGTCGACCACGAGGTCGTTTCCCTGATCGACCGTTTCGAGGGCACGATGCGCCAGGTGCCCGGCGTGCAATCCGTCGTTTCCCTTCCCGGCATGGCCAAGATGGTCAACGCGGGCTACAGCGAGGGCTCTTTGAAGTGGCGCATTTTGCCGAAGAACCAACAGGCGCTCGCGCAGGCCGTCTCGCCGATCGAAACCGCCACCGGCCTGCTCAACTCCGACGGCAGCGTGATGCCCGTGCTCGTTTTCCTCGCCGACCACAAGGCCGAGACGCTGCAGGCCGTGACCGACGCCACCAAGGCCTTCGCCGCCGCGAACCCGCACCCCAAGGTCAAACTCCGCCTCGCCAGCGGCAACGCCGGCGTGATGGCCGCGACCAACGAAGTCGTGGCTGCGGCCGAAAAACCGATTCTGCTCTGGGTCTTCGGCGCCGTGATTGTGCTGTGCTTGGTGACATTCCGCTCCGTCAAGGCCGCCCTTTGCATCGTGCTGCCGCTCGCGATCGTGAGCTACCTCGCCTACGTCGTGATGGTGGCCCTCGATATCGGCCTGAAGACCTCGACGCTGCCCGTCGTCGCCCTCGGCGTCGGCATCGGCGTCGACTACGGCATCTATATTTTCGCGCGCCTGCACAGCGCGCTCGAGGCGGGCGAGTACTTCGAGGACGCGATGTTCGTCGCCCTGAAGGACGCCGGCGCGGCCGTGGTGTTTACGGGTCTGACGCTGGCGATCGGCGTGAGCACGTGGGTGTTTTCGGATCTCAAGTTCCAGGCCGACATGGGGCTGCTGCTGACGTTCATGTTCCTCGTGAACATGGTCGGCGCGATTCTGCTGCTGCCGGCGATGGCGCGTTGGTTCTGGCGCCATCACACGGGCCGCACCGTGGCGCCGTTTCCGATGCGCAAGTGAGGCTGGTCCGCGGCGGCTATCAGTGTTCAGCTGTAAGCGTTCAGCCATCAGCTGTCGGCTTTCAGCTTTGAGCTTTCGGCCCAGCGGCCGCCGCACTCACGCCTCGAGAAACTGCGGCAGCGCCGGGGCCAGGGCGGAAGGCAGGGCCGCGCCCTTGAGTTTCCCCGGATTCAACAGGCCCTTGGGATCGGTCGCCGCCTTGAGTTTGATCTGCGCCTGCAACGCCGGCGTCACTCCGCCCTCGCCGAGGTAGCAGGTGTGCGGGTTGTTGCTCGAGATCCCAAGGCTCTCGGCAAACGCGATCACCTCGCGCAGGTGCGCGTCGCTGACGTACTCGATCACCGGGATCAGCACCGGGATCACGAGCCCGAATTCGCCGGTCGGACGCCGTCCGCGGACGAACTCGAAATGCAAGTGCACCTTGCCCGGGAACCGCGCCTGCAACCGCGCGGCCTGTTCCTCGAAGTTCGGCCCCATGCCGAGCTGGAGGTAGGTGTGCCCCGGATGCGCCTTCAGCATCCAAAGCGTGCTGTGGTTCCAACCGTACTCCATCAGCATCGGTTGCCGCTTCGGTTCGTGGTACGGAATGATCTGCGCGACGTTCAGACCAAGCGTGCGGGCCTCGGCGGCCAAACCCTCCGTCGCCGTCTGGTCGACTTCGAGCCAGATAAACGCGTGCCCCGCCGGCAGCCACATGCGCAACGGCTTGAAACTCGCGCCGAAGATCGGCTCCAGCAGCGACACCAGCCGCTTGGGAATGCCGTCGTCGTAGGCCACGCGCCGCGCGAAGGCCGTCACCGCGGCCCAATCCGGCCCGGTGATCGCGATCTGGTCCCAGCGCCGCGCCGGCGCCAGCCGCAGCTGCAGCTCCGTGATCACACCGTTGGTGCCGTAGGCATGGAAGGCCCGCAACGTGTCTGTTTCCTCCAGGATCAATTCCTTCGGCTCGGCCTCGAGCGTGAGCAGTTTCAGGCGCTTGATCGTGCCCGGCTCGCGCAAGCCGCCCCACGTGATCGAACCGATGCCGGCGCTGCCGCCCGAGATAAAGCCGCCGATCGTCGACTTCACCCACGTCGACGGCAGGCAACGGAGTTCCTGGCCCGTCGCCCGCACCGCCTGCTCGACGTTGATCACGCGCGCGCCGGCCTGGACCGTGACGACGTCGCCCTCGATTCCGAGAATCCGATCGAGGCCCGTGAGATCGACCACGAGGCCGCCGCACAGCGGAATGCATTGGCCGTAGTTGCCGGTCGCGCCGCCGCGCACGGTTACCGGCAGGTCGTGCCGATAGGCGCTCGCCAGCACCGACTTCAATTCGGGCACGGTCGCGACCTTCACCGCCGCGGCCGCCCGCCGGTCCTGCAGCCGGGCCTTCAGCACCGGCGAATACCAGTAGCAGTCCTTGGACAACGACTCGACGTCGGCGTCCGCGGTCAACACGCGGTCGGGGCCAAGGAGAGATTGGAGTTCGGCAACGACGGCGGCAGGCACCGGGACAAAACCGGGAGTGGACGGCATGGTGGTAGGGAGCGGCAATGGGCCGGGAAATCGGCGCCGCAGTTGGAGCCGGAGCCGTGCCGGCCGGACCCGGCGGCGATGCATATTAAACCCGCGGATGCTGGCGCAAAATCTGCGTACCCGCCCCGGAGAAGGGGCCGCTGACAGTTCCTAGGCTTGCTAGCCCGCGGTCCCGCACGGCTTCATAGCCTCCACTTCCCACACGCCATGTCCACCTGGTCCCGCTTCAAACGGTATTACTATCACCACGCCGGCCTCGGCGTCGCCCTCGACATCTCCCGGATGCCGTTCCCCGACGATTTCTTCGCGCAGATGGAACCGAAGATCCAATCTGCCTTCGCCGCCATGCAGGAACTGGAGCGCGGCGCCATCGCCAATCCCGACGAGAAGCGCATGGTCGGGCACTACTGGCTCCGCGCCCCGCAGCTCGCGCCGAATCCCGAACTGACTTCGGCTATCGTCAGCACGCTCGCCGAAATCAAGGCCTTCACCGCCAAGGTTCACGCCGGCGAGATCGCCGGCCCCAAGGGCAAGTTCCAGCACCTCCTCGTCATCGGCATCGGCGGCTCCGCCCTCGGACCGCAACTCGTCAACCACGCCCTCGGCAACCCCCGCAAGGACAAGCTCGCCGTCACATTCTTCGACAACACCGACCCCGACGGCATCGACTACGTCCTCGCCACCCTGCGCAAGAAACTCGCGAAGACGCTCGTCCTCGTGATTTCGAAATCCGGCGGCACCGCCGAGACGCGCAACGGCATGCTCGAGGCCATCGCGGCCTTCAAGGCCGACGGCCTCGACTACCCGAAGCACTTCGTCGCCGTCACCGGCGCCGGTTCCAAGCTCGATCAAACCGCCGTCACGGAGGGCTGGCTCGCCCGCTTCGCGATGTGGGATTGGGTCGGCGGCCGCACCAGCGAACTCAGCGCCGTCGGCCTCCTGCCCGCCGCCCTGCAGGGCATCGACATCCAGGAAATGCTCGACGGCGCCGCCGCGATGGACGCGGCCACCCGCGTGCCCGTCACGGCCCAGAATCCCGCCGCGCTGCTCGCGCTGATGTGGCACTTCGCCACCGACGGCCGCGGGACCAAGGACATGGTCGTCCTTCCGTACAAAGACCGCCTGCTGCTCTTCTCGCGCTATCTCCAGCAGTTGATCATGGAGTCGATCGGCAAGGAATTCGACCTCGCCGGCAACGTCGTCAACCAAGGCATCGCCGTCTACGGCAACAAGGGTTCGACCGACCAGCACGCTTACGTCCAGCAGCTGCGCGAGGGCGTGAACAACTTCTTCGTCACCTTCATCGAGGTCCTCAAAGACCGCGACACGAAGTCGGCCCTCGAGGTCGAGCCTGGCATCACCAGCGGCGATTACCTGCAGGGTTTCCTCCTCGGCACGCGCGATGCGCTCACCGAAAAGGACCGCCACTCCGTCACGTTGACGCTGCCGGATGTCTCGCCGCGCACCCTCGGCATGGTGATCGCGTTGTACGAACGCGTCACGGGCCTCTACGCCTCCCTCGTCGGCATCAACGCCTACCACCAGCCCGGCGTCGAAGCCGGCAAGAAAGCCGCCGGCGGCGTGATCGCGCTCAAACTCCAGATCATGGCGGCGCTGCAGGCTTCGCCGCGCGAGCCGTTCTCCGCCGAGACCCTCGCCGCGCGCATCGGCTCGCCGGAAAAGGCCGAGCTCGTCTTTAAGATTCTCGAGCACCTCGCCGCCAACAAAACGACCGGCGTGAAGAAACGCGCCAAGGCCGTGAACACCGAGTCGACCTACCGGCTGAGCTGACCTTCGACGTAGGGGCGCGGCTCGCCCGCGCCCTTTCGGCCAACGCGCCCTTTCCGCCCGGGCGCGCACAAGGCGCGCCCCTACTCCCCTTCGGATTGCGTCCGTGCATTCCGTGAAATCCGTGGTTAACTCCGCCGCAACCCCATGAACCGCCTGCCCCTGATCCTTTGCGCGATCGCGATCTTGGGCTCGGTCGTGTCCGCCGGGTTGTTTTTCCAGATCGGCAATTCGAAACAGATCCTCGAGCTCCGCCTGGCCGACGCCACTGCCCGCGCGGGCAAGCTCGAGTCCGATCTCGCCCAGGCCAACGAGCAAAACGGCGCGCTCAAGGGCCAGGTCCGCGGTCTCGAATCCGATCTCGGCCAGATCAAGCTCCAGTTTGCCGCCGCCGACGCGAAAGCGAAGCAGGCCGAGCAGGACCTCGTTCAAACCAAGAATGTCCTGAGCGTCTACGAACTGACCTCGCGCGCCCTGGCCGACGAAATCGCCGCCCTACGCCAGGATCTCGCCGAAACGCGCGCCTCCAACGCCTCGCCCGAGGCCGTCGCGGCCTACAAAGACACGATTGCCGAATTGGAAAAACAGCTCGCCGCTGCGAAATCCGGCACTGCCGCCCCCGGCACCCTCGCCTCGTCCACCGCCGTCTTCACCAACCGCGCCGGCCGCGCCACGGTGCTCAGCGTCGGCCCCGACAACGCCTTCGTTGTCCTCAATTTCGGCTCCGCCCGCGGCGCCCAGATCGGCCACAAACTCACGGTGAGCCAGGGAACTTCGGAGGTTGCCGTGGTTCAGATCAGCGACGTCCGCCCCAACTTCTCGATCGCGCAGGTCATGCCGGATACCTTGCGTGGAATCTTGCAGAAGGGCGATCCGGCCCTATTACTCCGCTGATCCCATGACCTCGCTCAAGAAAACCGTCTTCGTCCTCCTGCTCGCCGGTTTCGGCGCCTTGGCCGGGGGCTGTTCCACCAACGGACCGAAAAAGTCCGCGATTCCGTGGAGCCAACCCGCCAGCTGGGAAGGCCAGATCCCCGGCATGGGCCAGCCCTCCGGGCGTTGAGCCTCAAGAGTTGAGAGCTGAGAGTTGAGAGAGGGATCCCGCTACCCTCGTCCGAATCGCGCAGGTTTTTCCGGTTCCCGTAAGTCCGATCTCTCAACGCTCAACTCTCAGCTCTCAACTCCCTCTTCCAATCCGGTGCCGCCCATGCGGCCCGGATTTTTTTGTTGGGTCCGCCGCGGCCTCTTCCGCATCGTAGCGCCCGCCGCGTCCGCCGCGCCGCCATGTCCGAAAACACCTCGCTCACTCCCCTCCCCGGCCACCTCTACATCGTGGCGACGCCGATCGGCAATCTGGCCGATCTCACCGACCGGGCCCGCGCCATTCTCGGCGGCGTCGACGTCGTCGCCTGCGAGGACACGCGCACGACGGGCGCGCTGCTGACGCGGCTCGGTCTGCGCAAAGACCTCGTCTCCTACCACGAGCACAACGAAGCCGAGGCCGCGGACCGTCTCGCCGATCTGATCGCGGCCGGCAAATCCGTCGCCGTGGTCAGCGACGCCGGCACGCCCGCCCTCAGCGATCCCGGCTTCCGCGTCGTCCGCGCCTGCCGCCGCCGCCAGCTGCCCGTCGTGCCCGTGCCCGGCCCCAGCGCCCTCACCGCCGTGCTCAGCGCCAGCGGGCTGCCGAGCAACGGATTCCTCTACGTCGGCTTTTTGCCCCCCAAGAGCGCGGCGCGGATCGCGTTCTTCGAGAAGTATCGGGACTTCGACTACACGCTCGCCCTTTTCGAAAGCTGCCACCGGATCGACAAGGCCGTCGCCGAGCTCGTCGCCACCCTCGGCCCCGACCGCACGCTCTGCGTCGCCAAGGAAGTGACGAAGCTGCACGAGGCCTTCTTCGTCGGCCGCGCCGCCGACGTGGAGGCGCGCCTCGCCAAGGCGAGCCTCAAGGGCGAGTTCGTCCTGCTCATCGCCCCGGCCGACTTCGTCCTTTGACCGCCCTCGCCGGCTCACGTTCATCCCCTCCCGCCCGATGACTGCACCTGTCCCGGCCCCCTGCGTCGCCATCGTCGATATCGGCAGCAACTCGATCAAGGTGCTCGTCGCCGCGCGCAACGCCGCTGGCGCCGTCGTGCCGCTGAAGCTCCGTACCGTCGACGCCCGCATCAGCGCGGGCATCAGCCAGGCCGAACCCCGCCTCGGCGAGGCCGGCATGGCCCGTGGCGTCGAGGCGATCAAGTCGCTCCTCGCGGAGGCCGCGACCTTCAATCCCGTGCGCACCGTGCTCGTCGCCACGAGTGCCGTGCGCGACGCCGTCAACGGCGCCGAGTTCCGCGACCGCGTGCGCGCCCGCTGCGGCCACGAGATCCGGATCCTCAGCGGCGACGAGGAGGCCAATCTCATCGGCCGCGGCCTGACCTGCGATCCGGCGCTGCTGGGCCTGGAAAACTTCTACGTCTTCGACCTCGGCGGCGGCAGCCTCGAATGCCTCGCCTTCCGCGGCCGGCGCATCGAGCAGGCCGTCAGCCTCCGCCTCGGCTGCGTACGCCTCACCGAGAAGTTCCTCGCCGATCCGGCTCAGCCGTTCCCCGACTCGGCCGCCGACGCCGTCGGCGCCCACGTCCGCGCGACCCTGCGCGAGTGCGGCTTCGCGTTTTCGCTGCCGCCCGGCGCCGCCGCCATCGGCACCGGCGGCACAATCACGACCGTGCGCACGATCTTCGGCGCGCGCGACGGCCGGCCCTTCGAGCAAACCGACGCCACCGTCCGCACCGCCGAACTCCGCGACCTGCTCGCCTGGCTCGGCGCGATGCCGTTGGACCAACGCCGCACGGTCCCCGGCCTGCCGCCCGCCCGCGCGGACGTGTTTCCCACCGCGCTCGCGACCTTCCTCGCCTTGGCGGAAGCCGGCGGATTTTCCGAATTCCGCAACTCCGTCTACAACCTGCGCTACGGCCTCGCCGACGAGACCTTGGGATAAATCCAAGAAACGCAGTTGAACCACGGAGGCACGGAGACCCGTCGGCCGAAAACCCAGGGGCCTGGGTTCAACTGCGGCGTGAGTCGTTCGGTCGAGCTCACTTTTTCACCCCGCCTTTTTCCTCTGTGCCCTCGGTGCCTCTGTGGTTGGCCTTGAACCGCGGCATTCAGGCTATGTGCCGCATGCGAAGTGGCCAATCCACCGGTCCCTTTCTGCGAACTTTGCGACTTTTTGCGGCGAGCCCGCCTGATCCGGGGTGCCCGCCGGTCGATCACTGGATCTCGCGGACGTACGGAGCGTGGCCGGACGTTTGCGACTTCGGAGTCTTCGACGCCGCCTTGGCCCGGAGGTCTTTCTGATTCGCGCTCTCCGCCGCGGCTTTCTCCAGCACCTTGATCGTCGCCCGAAAATCCTTCGGCAGCGGGGCGCGCAGATCGAGTTCCTTGCCGCTGATCGGGTGCGTCAGCACGAGGTGCTCGGCGTGCAGCATGATGCGCTCCGGCTGCTTGGCCATGCGCTCGTCCGGTTTCCAGCCGTAGAGGCTGTCGCCGAGGATCGGAAAACCGAGCGACTTCAGGTGCACGCGGATCTGGTGCGTGCGGCCCGTGAAAATCCGGCAACGCAGGAGCGCGCCGATCAGGCCGTAGGCCTCGACGCGTTCCCACGTCGTCTTCGCCGGCTTGCCGCCTTCGCCGATCGTCATACGGTGGCGGTGCGTCGGATGCCGCGAGATCGCGCGGTCGATCGTGCCGCTCAGCAACGGCGGCACGCCGGCCACGAGGGCGACGTACTCCTTCGTCAGGGTGCGCGAGGCAAATTGGTCCGCCAGCGCGCGGTGCGCCTTGTCGGTCTTCGCCACCACGATCACGCCCGTCGTTTCCTTGTCCAAGCGGTGCACGATGCCCGGGCGCTCGACGCCGCCGATGCCGCTCAGCGTATCCGCGCAATGCCCGAGCAGCGCGTGGACCAAGGTGTCCTCGCCCGTGGCCGCGCCCGGATGCACGACCATGCCGGCGGCCTTGTTGACCGCCAGCATGTGCTTGTCCTCGAACAGCACGTCGAGGGGGATGTCGGCCGCCTTGAGCTCGGCGGGCACGACGTCGGGAAACGAAAACTCGATCACGCTCCCGCCGGCGACGGCGTGGTCGCGTTTGACCGGCACGCCCGCGATGGTCACGTGGCCGGCGTCGAACGCGCGCTGCAACGCCGTGCGGCTGTGTTCCGGAAACGCATGCGCGAGCGCCTTGTCGGCGCGGAGCCGGCGGATGCCTTCGGGGACGGTGTAGGTCTGCTGCATGTCCGCAGCGTCAACGCCCCGCGGCCGCAAGGCGATCAATCAACGCGAGCTGCTGCGCGCGGAATTCCGGCGCAACCGACGCCACCGCCCAGCCGTTGCGCGCCAGTTGCGCGAGTTCGGCCGCGGTGAACCCGGCTTCGCGGGCCAGCGACTCGTACTCCTCGTTCAACGCATTCGCGAAACAGAGCGGGTCGTCCGTGCTCACCGTGCAGCGCACGCCGGCGGCGAGCAGGCGGCGCAGCGGATGCGCGGCCAACGACGGCACGACTTGCAGGCCGACGTTGCTCAAAGGGCACACATCGAACGTGACGCCGCGTTCGGCCGCGAGCCGCACAACCGCCGGATCCTCGATGGCGCGGACGCCGTGCTGGATCCGGTCGACGCCGAGCACCTCGATCGCTTCGCGCACGCGCGCGGCGCCGTCGAATTCGCCGGCGTGGCACTTGGTGATCTTGCCCGCCGCCCGCAGCCGCGCCCACACGGTGGCGGTGTCGGGATGCGTTTCCTGTTTTTCAAACCCGTGCAAATCGACGCCGGCGAGGCCATCCCACGTGTGCAATTGGTCGATGGTCCGGCGCAGTTCGCCGCCGAGATCGGTGCGCAGCATGCCGGTGAAAATCCGCACCTCGAGCCCGGCGGGCACGGCGGCGCGGATCGCGGCGATGATCTCGGGCCCGGGCACGCCGATGAACATCGTCACCGGCAAATGGAAGCTGGTCTCGACGTAGCGGACGTTCTGCGCGACGTGCTTGGCAAAAATGACCTTCGCCGCCTCGAAATAGCTTTCCGCGGTCGTGAACCACGGCAGCGCGTGCTCGAGCAGAATGCGTTCGAAATCCGGAAACGTGACGTAGCGGTAGCTCCGGGCGCGGAACGCCGGGTCGGGCGGCCAGCGCTGCGGGTCGCGCTGCGCGAGCAACTCGTACGGCAGCGCGCCCTCGATATGGAGGTGCGTCTCGGTCTTCGGCAAAGCCTGGATGAAATCGCGCATGGGAAAAAACGCCAAGGAGCGAAGGACCGCAAAGAGGCGCGAAGTGCTCCCGTGGACGTTGGCGATCCTTCGCGCCGCTTGGCGTCTTCGCGTTTGGTCAGGCCTTCTTGCCGAGCAGATACTCCGGGTTGAGCTTGTGCAGCGCTTTCGGGACGAAGAGGCCGTTTTTGCGGATCAGTTTCCCGTCGAACCAGATCTCGCCGCCGCCGTATTCGGGACGCTGGATACAGACCATGTCCCAATGGACCTGCGACTTGTTGCCGTTGCCGACGCCCTCGTAAGCCTGGCCCGGCGTGAAGTGGAAGGAGCCCGCGATCTTTTCGTCGAAGAGGATGTCGCGCATCGGCTCGAGGATGTGCGGGTTGAAGCCGATCGCGAATTCGCCGATGTAGCGCGCGCCGGCGTCGCTATCGAGGATCTCGTTCAGCCGGCGGGTATTCGAGGAGGTGGCCTCGACGATGCGGCCCTGCTTGAAGACGAGGCGGATGTTGTCGAACGAAGCGCCGAGGTAGACGGTCGGGGCGTTGTACTGGATGACGCCCTCGACGCTGTCCTTCACCGGGCAGGAAAAGACTTCGCCGTCCGGGATGTTGCGCAGGCCGCCGCAGGGCTGGGCGCCGATGCCCTTGATCGAGAAACGCAGATCCGTGCCCGGGCCCTTGATGTGGACGCGGTCGGTTTTCTTCATCAGGTCGCCGAGCGCCTTCATGCCCGGCGTCATGCGCGAGTAGTCGAGCGTGCAGACCTTGAAATAAAAGTCCTCGAAGGCCTCCGTGCTCATGCCGGCCTGCTGGGCCATGGCCGAGCTCGGCCAGCGGAGGACGACCCACTTCGTCTTGCCCACGCGGTGGTCGAGCACGGGTTTCATCAACCGGGAAACGAGCTGCACCTTTTCCGACGGCACATCCGAGGCCTCGAAAATGTTGTCCGAGCCGCGCATGGCGATGTACGCGTCCATCTTCTGCATGCGGGCGAGCTCGATCTCGGCGTGCGGGGCGAACTGCGCTTCCTCGGCGCCGAGGTTGAGCTCGCGCGTGATGCGGGCGCGCTGGATCTGCACGTACGGATACGCGCCGCGGGCACGGGCCGCGCGCACGAGCGCGACGACCATGGCGTCGGGGATGTCGAAGGCGTCGATCAGGACGCGTTCGCCCTTCTTCAGGGCGGTGGAGAAACCGGTCAGACCCGCGGCCAGTTGCGAGAAACGGGGATCGATCAACATAGGGCCGGAGCTAACGACGCCCCCCGCCGCCGTCGCAAGGGGAAAGCGGATACTTGGTCCGGGCGAAGCGGAGGAGTTGAGAGAGCTGGGTTGAGAGTTGAGAGCCATCGCCGGGATCCGGCTCGATCTCTCAACTCTCAGCCCTCAACTCTCAACTCCGCGCTACCGGCTCCCCGTCTGCGGGAAGCAGATGCGGCCCACGGCTTCGTCGAAGTCGGACGCGCCGCGCAAAATCTCGATCTCGAGGCGCAGGTAATAGAGCGGCAGCGGGCACGCGAGGCTGTCGGCGATGCGGACGGCGTCCTTTTCAGTCGTAACGAGACACTCCGCCCCTTCGGCGCGCGCCAACTCGAAGAGGCCGGCGAGGTCCTCGGGTTCGAAGCGGTAGTGGTCGAGGAAACGCTCGCGGCCCACGATCAAGGCGCCGAGGTCGCGGAGGAATTTCTCGAAGCTTTCCGGCGTCGCGATGCCGCTGAAGGCGAAGACGCGGCGGCCTTTGAGAAACGCCAGCGGCTCGCGGGCGCCGGGGGCGTCGGGCGCCGCGCCGAAACGCTGCAGGTGCTGCGGGCGGTGCGCGCACTCGATGATGTCGGCCTGCGGATTATGTTCCTTGATCAGCGCCTCGAGCTCGGGGTCGCGCTGGCCGTTGGACTTCGTCAGGAAGACGTAGCTTGCGCGCTTCAGGTGCTTGATCGGCTCGCGCAGAATGCCGCGCGGCAGCAGGTGGCCGTTGCCGAAGGGATTGGTCTTGTCGACCAGCAGCAGGTTCAGCCGGCCCTTGAGCGGGAGGTACTGGAAACCGTCGTCGAGCACGAGCGTGTCGCAGCCGAACTTCTTGATCGCGTACTCGCCGGCCTTCACGCGGTTCTTGTCCACGAGGACGATCACGCCGGGCAAATTCTTCGCCAGCATGAAGGGCTCGTCGCCGGCCTGCTCGCTGTCGAGCAGCACGCGCTCGCCGTCGCTGACGATGCGCGGCGGCGGTTCGTCGGCGTGCGTCAGCGACCACCACCATTTCTTCCAGAGCGGGACGGATTTGCTTTTGTAGCCGCGGCTGAGGATCGCGACCTTGCGGCCGCGGTCGCGCAGGGCGCGGGCGAATTTTTCCACCACGGGCGTCTTGCCGGTGCCGCCGACAGTTAGGTTGCCCACGACGACGACGAGGCAGCCGAGCGGCTGGTCGTGGAAGATGCGGTGCCGGTAGAGCCAAAGCCGCGCCTGCGCGATGCCGCTGAACAACCAGGACAGTCCCTGCAAAAATCCGCCGTAGACTGCGGCCCCCGCCCCCGCGCGCCGCCCGTAGATCACATCGATCGTGTAGAGTTCGAGGGCGTTGACTTGTTTCTTCAGCCAGGGCTGCGACATCGCAAAAGGGGAATGAAGGTTGACGCCTCCGGCTCCGCAATCAGTTTTCGGGGCGCCTACGCGCACACCAAATGAGCTACAAACTCTTCATCCCCGGTCCCATTGCCGTCTCGGAGAAAACGCTCCGGGCCATGTCGCAGCCCATGATCGGGCACCGCAGCACGGACTTCGTGGCGTTGTACAACTCGATCCAGCCCGACCTGCAGGCGATCGCCTACACCAAGGACCCGGTGTACCTCTCCACGAGCAGCGCTTGGGGCGTGATGGAGGGTTCCCTCCGCAACGTGGTGAAGAAAAAGGTGCTCAACTGCATGAACGGCGCCTTCTCCGACAAGTGGTACGATGTCGCGCTGCGCTGCGGCAAGCAGGCCACCGCGCTGAAGTTCGAATGGGGCCAGCCCGTCGATCCCGAGGCCGTCCGCAAGGAACTCGCCACCGGCGCCTACGACGCCCTCACCCTCATCCACAACGAGACTTCCTGCGGCTGCATGAGCGACCTCGCCGCGATCATGAAGGTCGTGCGCGAGTTCCCCGACGTCATCGCGATCGTCGACACCGTGAGCTCGTTCAGCGCGCTGCCGATCCTGAAGGACGAACTCGGCATCGACGTCCTCGTCTCCGGTTCGCAGAAGGCCCTCGCCCTGCCCCCGGGCCTCTCGTTCCTCTCCGTTTCCAAGAAGGCCCTCGACCGCGCCGCCACCATGGGCGACCGCGGCTACTATTTCGACTACGTCGAATTCCAGAAGAACCACGAGGCCGGCATGACGCCGAGCACGCCCGTGATCTCGCTGATCTACGCGCTGCGTTCGAAGCTCGACGACATCAAGGCCGAGGGATTGGAAAACCGCCACGCCCGCCACGCCCGGCTCAACGCGACGGTCCGCGACCACGTGTTCAAGCACGGCTTCAAGCTGTTCCCGAAGGAAGGCTACGGCTCCGTCACGCTCAACTGCTTCGCGAACAACCTGAACTTCGACCTCGCCGCGCTGAACAAGACGCTCAAGTCGAAGCACAAGCTCGTGATCGACGGCGGCTACGGCAAACTCAAGGGCAAGACCTTCCGCATTTCCAACATGGGCGACGAGACCGACGAGACGATCGCCGCCATGCTGAAGTCCTTCGACGCCGCCCTCGCCGAAACGCCGAAGGTCGCCTGATGCCGCGGGCGGCGGTTGAAAGTTGAAAGTCCGAAGTTGAAAGTTTGAGCCGCGGTGCCCTTCGGGACCGCGGCTTTTTTGCGGCCGCGCGTGACGTGACGCTTCGTCCGCAAGGCATGCCCCGGAAAGAGGATTGGCCGCAAGGACGCGCAAAAGGCGCAAAAACATCGTGCGGTCGCCGCCTGGATCGAACTCCCGTCTGTTTTGGCTCGGCGGCAAGACCCGCGGGCAAAACCGCCGGCTCGGTTCTTTTGCGCCTTCTGCGCCTTTTTGCGGCCACTCCTTCGCGGAAGTAAACCTTTGAGCTTTCCGCCCGGCACTCTCCCATCTCCCGCATCATGATCGTACGGCGGTTTCCGGTCTTATCCTTCGCGCTGGTCTGGCTCGCCGCGGTTTTCCCGCCGGCCGGCTCGCTCCGCGCCGCCGAGATTCGGATCTTGCCCGTGCGCCCGAGCGCCACCGATCCGGCGATCAAGACCTTCGACACCCCGCACCGCATCTACCTGCGGCCCGCGGCCGACGCGGACTCGCCCGACCTCGCCCCGCTGCGCGGCGAATTGCTCCTGTGGATCCCGGGCACCGTCGCGCCCGCCGCCAATGCCGCGCGCAAAACCGACGCCACGGCCAAGGCGAACGCCAAAACCGAAACCGCTCCGCCCGCTCCGACCGCCCCGGACGCGCCCGCGGCAACTCCGCCGCCCGACGCCGATGCGCCGGCCGAACCGCGCGGCGCCGGCCGCGAAGGCGCCGCTGCGTTTTGCGAACTCGCCGCGCGTCTCGGCTACCACGTGATCTCGCTGCGCTATCCCAACGACCGCTCCGCGTCCGTCGCGCGCTTCGACGAGGATCCCGCCGAATTCGAACGGTTCCGCCTCGCGCTCATCGCCGGCGGCACGTCGAAACACCTCACGTTGCCCCGGACCGAAAGCATCGAGCACCGCGCCGAGAAACTGCTGCAGCACCTCGTCCGCACGCGGCCCGACGAGGGCTGGGGGCAGTTTCTCGCCGCCGACGGCACGCTCCGCTGGGAAAAGATCGCCGTCGCCGGCCAATCCCAGGGCGGCGGCCACGCCGCGCTCATCGGGATCCGCCACCGCGTCGCGCGCGTGATCTGCACCGGCGCGCCGAAGGACTACAATCTCCGCCTCGACGCGCCCGCCGCGTGGCTCACGCAGGAATCGGCCACGCCGAAGTCCCGTTTCTTCACGTTCAACCACCTGCAGGACCGCCAAGCCGCGACGTTTCCGCAGCAGTTGGCCAACCTCCGCGCCCTCGGCCTCGGCGCCTTCGGCAACTTCGTGATCGTCGACACCGCCGCGCCGCCCTACCGCGGCTCGCGCATGCTGTTCACCAATTTCCCCGGCGGCACCTTGTCGTCACAGGAAGCGCACACGGCCGTCATCTCGGGGCGCAACGCGGACGTGTTCGGCCGCGTGTGGCGGCACCTGCTGACGGCGCCGACGGAATAGTTTGCCGCCGCGGTTCTTCCGTCGCGCGCCGACGCGGTTTTCGCGCGCGTTTCGGGGCGCACGTTAAAACTAAACCTTGAAATCGCCGCGGGCGCTGCGTAACCGCTCGCGGCTCATGAAGTCTCTTGTCATCGCCGAGAAGCCGTCCGTCGCGGCCGATCTTGCGCGCGCGCTCGGCAAAGTTCCCAAGAAGGGCGACCACTACGAAAACGACGAATACGTCATCTCGTACGCCCTCGGCCACCTCGTCGAACTCGAGATGCCGGAGGACATCGACAAGAAGAAATACGGTTTCTGGCGCCTCGAGACGCTGCCGATCATCCCGTCCAAATTCGGCCTCAAGCCGATCGAGGATTCGAAGGAGCGCTTCTCCGCGCTGAAAAAACTGCTCGCCCGCAAGGACATCGACCAGGTCGTCAACGCCTGCGACGCCGGGCGCGAGGGCGAATTGATTTTCGCGTACCTCTACCAGCTCACGAAGAGCAAACTGCCCGTGAAGCGCGCGTGGATGCAGACCATGACCACGGGCGGCATCCAGGAAGCGTTCAAGAACCTCCGCGACGGCGAGAAACTCAAGGGCCTCGAGGACGCCGCGCGTTGCCGCAGCGAAAGCGATTGGCTCATCGGCATCAACGGCACCCGCGCGCTCACCAAGCGCATGTTCGGATCCCGCGCCGGCAACGTCGCCTCCGTCGGCCGCGTCCAGACTCCCACCCTCGCCATCGTCTACGCGCGGGAATTGGAAATCCGGAATTTCAAACCGCGCGATTTCTGGCGCGTGACCGCCACCTTCGAAGTCGCGAAGGGCCGCTACGAGGGCGTTTACCAGCGGCCGAATTTCAAACGCGCCGAGAACGACGACCACGACCGCATCGACCGCGTCTGGGACAAGGCGATGGCCGAGGCCGTCGTCGCCGCCTGCGCCGGCGCCCCGCTCGCCGCCGTCACCGAGGAGAAGAAGGCCAGCACGCAGGCCTCCCCCCGGCTCTACGATCTCACCACGCTCCAGCGCGAGGCCAACAACCGGTACGGCCTGCCCGCCCGCCGCACGCTCCAGATCGCCCAGGCCCTCTACGAGCGCCACAAGATGATCACCTACCCGCGTACCGATTCGCGGGCGCTGCCAGAGGATTACATCCCCACCGTGCGCGAAACGATGCGCAACTTGCAGGGCGACCTCGGCACGCACGCGGCCAAGGTCCTCGAGTCCGGCTGGGTCCGGCCGAACAAGCGCATTTTCAACAACGAGATGATCTCCGATCACTTCGCGATCATCCCGACCGCCTCCGAGGCCAAGAACCTCGACGAGATGGAAGCGAAGATCTACGACATGATCGCGCGCCGGTTCGTCGCGACGTTCTATCCCGCGGCGGAGTTCGACATCACCACGCGCATCTCGACCGTCGCCCCGGGCCACGATTTCAAGACCGAGGGCAAGGTCCTCACCTTCCCCGGTTGGCTCGCCGTCTACGGCAAGACCACCGTCGACGACGATTCCCCGGATTCCAAGGCGCTGCCCGCGCTCTCCGACGCCGACGGCAAACCCGCCAAGGCCAAGACGCTCGATCCCGTGCTCCATGCCGAATCGACCAAGCCGCCGCCCCGCTACACGGAAGCCACGCTGCTCTCCGCCATGGAAGGCGCCGGCAAGCTCGTCGAGGACGAGGAACTCGCCTTGGCGATGAAGGAACGCGGCCTCGGCACGCCCGCGACGCGCGCCGACACCATCGACGGCCTCATCAACCAGAAGTACATCGACCGGCCGCAGCGCGAACTCGTGCCCACGGCCAAGGCCGAACAGCTGATCCAGTTTCTCGGCGCCGTGAAGGCCGACGCCCTCACCCAGCCCGCCATGACCGGCGAGTGGGAATTCAAACTGCGGCAAATGGAGCACAACAAGTTCTCCCGCGCCCAGTTCATGGAGGAGGTCATCGAGCAGACCAAGGGCATCATCGAGCGCGTGAAGGGCTTCGAGGAAGACGACTCGATCGCGCGCGAGACCGACATCCCGTCGCCGACCGACGGCAAGCCGCTGCGCGAGACGTTGCGCGGCTACAAATCCCAGGACGGCGAGTTCATGATCTACAAGGTCATCGGCGGCCGGAAAATGGAGGAAACGGAAGTCCGCACCCTCGTCACCACCGGCCAAGTCGGCCCGCTCGACGGTTTCATTTCCGCCAAGACGCGCGCGCGTTTCTCCGCGTTGCTCAAGCTGGTCAAGGATCCGGAAAAAGGGAAATGGCAGGCGCAGTACGACTTCGGCGACAAGGTGGACCTCGGCACCGTCGAGCCCTACTGGACCGATCCCAAGACCGGCGCCCAACTCTGCGAAGTCGGCTCGAGCCACGTCCTGCGCGAACGCGACGGCGAGGGCTGGAAACAGACTTTCCGCATCGGCCGCCTGATGTGCCAGAAGCCGATCACCCGCGAGATGGCGATCCAGCTCGTCGGCGACGGCAAAACCGAACTCATCAAGGGCTTCATCTCGAAGAAGGGCCGCCCCTTCGACGCGATTCTCAAACGCGAAGGCCCGAAGTTCGCTTGGGAGTTTCCGCCCCGCGCGCCGAAGCTCGACAAGGACGGCAACCCCGTCGCCCGCAAAGCCAAGGCCCCGCCCGATCTCTCCAAGGGCAAGGTCATCGGCCAGAGCAAACTCCACAAGGGCGGCGAGGTCGTGGAAACGGCCGACGCCTTCTACGTGCGCCGGCCCGACCAGGACAACCGCATCGTCTTCACGCTGAAGAAACAGCTCTGCGGCCTCGATCTGCCGGCGGACGAAGTGAAGCGCCTCTTCGAGGACGGCCGCACGAATCTGATCCCGGGCTTCATGTCGAAGCGCGGCATCCAGTTCGGCGCCTACCTCGTGCTGTCCAAGACGGGCACGAAGGCGGAGTTCGAGTTTCCGCCGCGTTGACGCGGCCGCGTTTCAGGGGAACGTTGGCCCGGGCCGACCGTCGGTGCGACGTTGCTTCCGTGGCAACGTTTCCCCGCCGCCGGCGTCCCGTCTCCCCGTGAAGCACCTGAAAACCGGCCTCCTTCTGCTCCTGACGCTGACTACGATCGGCGGCGCGACCTTGGCTTGGAAGCAATACGGCGAGCTCGTCCAGTTGCGCGCCATCGCCATGAACCGCGAGGAACGGGCGGATTTCCAGAAACGCGTCTGGGATCTCGAGAAACTGAACCGCGAATTGCAGGACCGCCTCGCCGCGGCCCGGATTCCCGGCGCGGCCGAGGGCGCCGGCGGCGCTGCCGACGAACGCGCGCCCGGGGCGCGCACCGCCGGCGGCCGCGGCGATCCCGCCAACCGCCCCGACGTGCGCCAGCAGATGGAGGCCATGCGCGAGCTCATGGCCAAACCGGAATTCCAGGCCCTGGTTAACGTCCAGCAACGCGCCGCGATCGAGGCCCGCTACGGCGCTCTTTTCCGGAATCTCAATCTTAACGACGAGCAAACGCGCAAGTTGACCAACCTGCTCGCGGATCGCGGCAACGTCCGCCGCGACGTCGACGAAGCCGCCCGCGCCGCCGGCATCGATCCGCGCTCCAATCCCGAGGCCTTCCGCAAACTTTTCGCCGACGCCCAGAACGAGCTCAACACCGCGATCAAGTCCGTGATCGGCGAACCGGGCTTCGCGCAATTGCAGACCTTCGAGCAGACGATGCCGCAGCGCACCCTCGTCGACAACCTGCAGCAGCGCCTCGCGAGCACCGGCATGCCGCTCACGCCGCAACAATCCGAACAGCTCGTCTCGATCTTGGTCGCCAATCCCGCGCCGCGCGCGCTCCAACCCGCCGCCGCAATCTCCGGCGCCGCGCAACCCGGACGCGGTCCCGCCGATTTGGGCATGCTGGCCACCGTGGCCGGCGCAGCGCCGGGGCGCGGCGGCCCCGACCTAGGCGGCATCATCGCGGGGCTGGCCGGCGGCATGGGTGACAATCGCCTCGCCGGCGCGGCACCGGTCACGCCGGCCGCCGTCGCCCAGGCCCAGACCGTCTTGGCGCCGCCGCAACTCGCCGCGTTGCAACAGATCCAGCAGCAGCAACAGGCGCAGCAGCAATTGCAGCAATTGGTCCGCGACACCGTTACCCGCAGCTCGCCGCCGCCGCCCGCCCCCGCACCGACGCCCCCGCGCAAGACGGACAAAGGCTGATAGTGGTTTGGAGTTCGGAGTTCGGAGTTTAGGCGAAGGTACAGCCGCAAGCGCCCGCGAGGGCAGCCCTCCCGT
Organism: Opitutaceae bacterium; assembly: GCA_027482185.1. Lineage (GTDB taxonomy): Bacteria > Verrucomicrobiota > Verrucomicrobiia > Opitutales > Opitutaceae > ER46. Next base: position 1,674,953 of record JAIXWF010000013.1, read on the forward strand.
CCGGACTCCGTTTCCGGGTCTTTCAACTTTCACCCTTCAACGTTCACCTTCGCGCGCCTTCCGCGCGCGATGTTGGACAGAGAAAACCCTTGCGGCATGCAACCTGCACCGGGAAGGTGATCCCCGGCTTTTTCCCAACATGATCGTCACCACCGCGCAGCTCTTCAAACACGCCTACGGGAAGTACGCCGTCGGCGCCTACAACATCAACAACGCCGAGCAGGCGATGGGCCTCTTCCGCGGCGCCATCGAGTCCCAGGCTCCGTTCATCATCCAGATTTCCAAGGGCGCGCGCGCTTACACCGACAAGCGCATGCTCGAGGCCATCATCCGCGCCGCCGGCGACATTTTCCCGGAGGCCATCTTCGCGGTCCACCTTGACCACGGCGACGAAGCCACCTGCTACGAGTGCATCGATTCCGGCTTCTTCAGCTCCGTGATGATCGACGCCTCGCACGATCCCTTCGACAAGAACGTCGAGATCAGCAAACGCGTCGTCGACCGCGCCCACGCCAAGGGCATCTCCGTCGAGGCCGAGCTCGGCATGCTCGGCGGCGTCGAGGAAGACATCAAGGTCGAGGACGGCCACGCCACCCTCACGAACCCGGCCGAGGCCGAGGACTTCGTCAAGAAGACCGGCTGCGACTCCCTCGCCTGCGCCATCGGCACCTCGCACGGCGCCTTCAAGTTCAAGGGCAAGCAGTCCCTCCACTTCGACGTGCTGGAAAAGATCAAGGCCCGCATGCCCGGCTTCCCGCTCGTCATGCACGGTTCGTCCTCGGTTCCGCAGGACGAAGTCGCCCGCATCAACGCCGCCGGCGGCACGATCGCCGGCTCCATGGGCGTCGACGTCAACGAGTACCTGCCCGCCGCCAAGCTCGGCGTGACCAAGATCAACATCGACACCGACGGCCGCCTCGTCTGGACGCGCGTACACCGCGAGTTCTTCCGCGACAAGCCCTCCGAGTTCGATTTCCGCCCGCCGGGCAAGATCTTCATCGCCGAGTACGCGAAGTTCATCGCCTCGCGCAACAAGCTCCTCGGCAGCGCCGGCCAGCTTTCCGACCTCCGCGCCAGCCTCGGCAAGTAAGCCCCGGGCCAATTCCGTTTTTCCAAGGCCGGTCCTCCGCGACCGGCCTTTTTCATGCCCACCCCGCGCGGATCACGCGGGCATTTTTCAACCACAGAGGCACAGAGGCCACGGAGGAAAGGCATCGGAGCACTGCCTCGGAACCAACCTCCGTGCCCTCTGTGCCTCCGTGGTTCAACCGCGGATAGGTCTCTCAACTCTCAGCTCTCAACCCTCAACTCATCCCTAAATCCCCAGGCTCTTCACCTCGATCAATCCGTCGAGCATCAGCACGACCGATTGCACCATCGGGCACGGCGGACAGGAAAACCGCACGCGGTCGCGCACGTAGGCGATATCCTCGATCGGCAATTTCTTCAGCTCCGTGTTGATCAATTCGAGCAGCGCCTCGTCGCGCATGTCCTGCGGGCCGGCCGCCAGCCGGCGCAGGGCCTCGCGGACCTTGGGAGTGAGCGCACGTCGGTACATCGGAACGGCGCAGCGTGCACACCCGCGGCCGTTTTTCCAGCCGGCGCTGCACCCACTGAGGCCGTCCGCGGAATTGCCCGCTCCGGACCATCCGGTCACCTTGCCGCTGCTATGAACCTCGTCGTGCTCCACGGTCCGCCGGCCGTCGGCAAACTCACCGTCGCCCGCGAACTCGCCCGGCTCACCGGCTGGCGTCTTTTCCACAACCACCTCGCCGTGGACTTCGCCCTCGCCCTGCACGACTTCGGCACACCGGGCTTCGTCGCCCTGCGGGAAAAGCTCTGGCGCGACGGCTTCGCCGCCGCCATCGCCGACGGCCTCCCCGGACTGATCTTTACCTTCAATCCGGAGAATTCCGTTTCCCAAACCTTCATCGACGGTCTCGTCCGCGAATTCTCCGCGCCGCCGCATGCCTGGTACGGCGTCGCGCTCACGGCTCCCGAAGCCGAACTCGAACGCCGCCTCGCCTCGCCCGACCGGCACACGAAACGCAAACTCGTCGACCTCGACCTTTACCGCCGCCTCCGCGCCGCCGGCACGTTCGACACCCCGATCCTGCCGCCGCCGCAACTTCGCATTGATACGGCCGAACTCGCGCCGGCGGAAGCCGCCGCGCAGATCCGCGACGCGCTGGTCGCCGCGTCGCTGCTGCGGTGAAGTTGAAGGTTGAAAGTTGAAGCTTGAAAGACCGGAAACCGGATCAAGCCCGCCAAAACTGACCCGCACCACACGCACCCGCCCGTTCTTTCAACTTTCACCTTTCAACTTTCAACGCGCGGGCCGCGTCCCGCGTCCCACGGCCCGCGCCTATGGCAGCCACGGATATTTGCGCGCGTCGGGTTTCCGTTTCTCGCGCTGCGCCGTCATGAAGTGCTTCGCCTCGTCGCTCATGTAATAGAGCAGCGTCGCATTGCCCGCGAGTTCCTGGATGCCGGCCTGGCCGTCGAGCTCGGCGTTGAAACCGCTCTTGAGCAGCCGGATCGCCAACGGGCTCTTCTCCATGATCTCGCGCGCCCACTTCACGCCTTCGTTTTCCAATTCCGCCACGGGCACGACCGCGTTGACCAAGCCCATCTCGAGGGCCTGGGCCGCGTTGTACTGCCGGCACAGGAACCAGATTTCGCGGGCCTTCTTCTGGCCGACGACACGCGCCAAATAGCTCGAGCCGAAACCGCCGTCGAAGCTGCCCATCTTGGGGCCGACCTGGCCGAAGATGCCGTTGTCCGCCGCGATGCTCAGATCGCAGACCACGTGCAACACGTGCCCGCCGCCGATCGCGTAGCCGGCGACCAACGCGATCACGACCTTGGGCATGGAGCGGATGAGTTTCTGGAGATCGAGGACGTTGAGCCGCGGCACGCCGGCTTCGTCGATGTAGCCCGCGTGGCCGCGCACGCTCTGGTCGCCGCCCGCGCAAAACGCGTACTTGCCGTCCGTGTGCGGACCGGCGCCGGTGAGCAGCACGACGCCGACCGTCGGGTCCTCGCGCGCATCGGAAAACGCGTCGTACATCTCGGCGACCGTGTGGGGCCGGAACGCGTTGCGTTTCTCGGGCCGGTTGATCGTCACTTTGGCGATGCCCTCGGCCTTGTGGTAGAGGATGTCGGTGTAGGTTTTGGCGACCTTCCAATCGGGAGTCATGGCGGGAAACCGTGGGGCGTTTTCCGCCGCTTGTCCACCGGCCAGCGCGTCCCGCATCGGCCGCGGCGATTGCAAGCTGATTTCCCGGCGCCGAGGAAACTGCTTGGACCGGCGGCGCGGTTTCCGGAAACTCTCCCTTCCGATGAGTCACGCTGCTCCGACGAAGCTTTCCGCCAAGGCCCAGCTCGGGCTCGGCCTGGGCGCGCTCGGGGTGGTCTTCGGCGACATCGGCACCAGCCCGCTCTACACCATCCGCGAATGCCTGCACGCGTTGCCGCCGGCGGAACACGCCGTCGCCGTCCTCGGGGTGCTTTCGCTGATCGTCTGGTCGCTGTTCCTCGTCGTCAGCGTGAAGTACACGATCTTCGTCCTGCGCGCCGACAACCGCGGCGAGGGCGGTATCTTCGCCCTGCTCGCACTCGGCCGGCTTGACCGCGGCACCCGCAACAGCCTCAACGCCGGCACCGTGCTCGTGCTCATCGGCGCCGCCATGCTTTGCGGCGAAGCCGTCATCACGCCCGCGATCACCGTCCTCGGCGCCGTCGAGGGGATCAAATTGGTCTGGCCCGAGGTGGAACACCTGGTCGTCCCGCTGTCGGTCCTGATCCTCGCCGGCATCTTCGGCTTCCAATACCGCGGGACCAAGTTCATCGGCGGCATCTTCGGCCCCGTCATGCTGGTCTGGTTCTTCGTCCTCGGCGCCTTCGGCCTCTGGCGGATCCTCGAGACGCCCGTCGTCCTGCAGGCGCTCAATCCGTTGCTCGGGATCAAATTGCTCGTCACGCATCCGAAAGAGGTCGGCATTCTCCTCGGCGCCGTGGTGCTCGCGTTCACCGGCGTCGAGGCCCTCTACGCCGACATGGGCCACTTCGGCCGCAAGGCCATCGTCTGGGGCTGGTACGGCGTCGTGCTGCCCGGCCTCACGCTCAACTACTTCGGCCAAGGCGCCTATTTCCTTTCCGGCAAGGGCTCGCCCGACAATCCCTTCCTTGCCATCGCGCCCGAGGGACCGCTGCGCTGGTTCTTGCTCGGGCTTTCCGTGCTCGCGGCGATCATCGCCAGCCAGGCCTTGATCTCCGGCGCCTACTCGCTGGTCCGCCAGGCCATCCAGCTCGGCTTTTTCCCGCGGCTGACGATCCACCACACCAATCCCGACCAGCGCGGCCAGATCTATCTGCCGCTGGTCAACACCGCCCTTGCCCTCGGCGCGATCACCACGGTGCTGGAGTTCAAATCCAGCTCCGCCCTCGCCGCCGCCTACGGCATCGCCGTCACGGGCACGATGATCGTCACCACCCTCGCGCTCTACTTCGTGATGTTGCGGGCGTGGAACTGGCCGAAGTGGCGCGCCGGCGCGATCTGCGGCACCTTCCTCGTGATCGATTTCGGCTTCTTCGCCGCCAACCTGCACAAGTTCGCCGACGGCGGCTGGCTGCCCGTCGCGATGGCCGTCGGCATCCTCGCGATCATGGTCACGTGGAAACAGGGCAAGTCCGAGATCTTCCGCCGCGTCTACGCCAACGAAATCACGGAAAACGAACTCAAGGACATCGCTTCGAGCGAACATCTCCTCCGCGTCCGCGGCACCGGCGTCTTCATGGCCGGCAATCCCACCGGCACGCCGCTCGTGCTGCTGCATCACGTCAAAGCCAACAAGGTCCTGCACGAGACGGTCGTGCTGCTGAGCATTATGACGGAGGAAGTGCCGTACGTCCCGGCGAACGAGCGGTTGGAAGTCCGGGAAATCGGCGAAGGCGTCTGGCGGGCCCTCGCCCGCTACGGCTACATGGAATCGCCCGATGTCGCCGCGCTCATCGAGGACATCCGCGACCGCGGTGTGCCGCTGAAGCCGTCGGAAGCGACGTATTATTTCAACCGCGAGATGATCATCACCGGCGGCGAAGCAAAGATGTGGGAATGGCAGAAACACTTCTACGGTTTCCTCAGCCGCAACGCCCGCCAGGCCCGCGATTACTACCAGCTGCCCCCGATGCAGATCATCGAGATCGGTCTGCCGATCCAGCTGTAGCGCGCGTCGTACGTAGCCCGGGCCTTCAGCCCGGGTCTGGGCAACTTCCCGATTTGCCCGGTCCCAATCCCCCGGGCTGAAAGCCCGGGCCACTTAACGCCGCCGCCAGGCCCGCAATCATGGCCCGCTGACCTCGGATGCAAGTCATCAAGGTCGGCCCGCCGAATCAGCCGTAGCGCGCGTCGTAGCCCGGGCCTTCAGCCCGGGTCCGATTATTGCCCGCGCCGCATCGTCCCAATCCCCCGGGCTGAAGGCCCGGGCTACCTAACGCCGCCCCTCAACCCAAGGTCGCCGCCATTGCCGCGAACCACGCCTTGCGGGCCGCGGCGTCGGCTTTGCGATCGGTGCGGATTTCCAGAATCCGGATCCCGCTCGCCGGCAGCGTCGCGATCTCGGCCACGAGGTGCGGCCAATCGCGGATCACGGTGTGGCCCACGCCATAGGCCGCGGCCAATTGGCCGAAGTCGGCTTCCTGCGGAGTGGCGAAGAACTCCTCGAAGGGCGGCTCGAACTTCGCCACCGGCAAGTGTTCGAAGATGCCGCCGCCGCGATTGTTGATCACGACAATCGTGAGCGAGCCGCGGAACTTCGGCTTGAGCAAAAAGCCGTTCGTGTCGTGCAGCAGCGCGAGGTCGCCCGTGAACAGCACCGCCGGCCGGCCGCCGTGCGCCACCCCGAGCGCGGTCGCGAGCGTGCCGTCGATGCCGTTGGCCCCGCGATTGCACCAGGGGCGGATCGCCCGCGTCGTCGGCGGGGACACGTACTCGACGTCCCGCACCGGCATCGAATTGGCGATGAAGAGCGGCGTCCCGGCCGGCAGTGCCGTGGCCAGCAACCACGCTGCTTTCGGCTCGAACCATCCCGTCTCGGCCGCGAGGCGCGTGTCGATCGCCGCGCGAATCTTGCCGTCGTAGCGGGCCCACATGCGCTGGTAGCCGTTGGCGTCGATCGCCTGCGGCAGCACCTGCGCCAGCGCCGGCAAACCCAGCGCCACGGTGCGCGTGCGGCCGTGCAACGCGTCGCGGTTGTCGGGCCGCTCGGTCGCGAGCCAGAGGTCGGCGTCGCTCGCCTCGATCCACGCCCGCAGCACCTTGCTCGTCGGCCACTCGCCCAGCACCAGCACCACTTCGGGCCGCAGGCGCTCCGCGACCTCGGTGTGCCGCAGCACGGTGTCGTAGGTCGTGACCAGCGTCGGAAACCGATTCGCGTGTTGCCGCAACGGCGACAGCCCGTCTGCCAAAACCGGCCAAGCCAGCCGTTTCGCGATCTCCGCGACGGCCGCGATATACATTTCGAGGTCGGCCGGTTGCGCCGGGCCCACGACGATGACGCCGTGGACTTCCGGGCTCAGCCGCGGCGGCGGGCCGAAAACCAAAGACGGCGTCGCCGGCGCGAGGTGCGAGAAAAAGCGGTCCCAATCGATGCCGGCCGTGGCCAATTGCGCGGCGCCGTCGTCGGGCAACGGCGCGAGCGGATCGCGGAACGGCACGTTGAGGTGTACCGGGCCGCCGGCCGGGGTCAGCGTGCGCTGCACGGCGTGCGCCGCGGTTTGCCGCAGGTACGCGAGCCGCGCGGCCGCGGCCTCGGGCACGGCCAGCTCGTGCTGGAAACCGACGAACCCGCCGAAAATCTTCTGCTGGTCGATCGTCTGGCCGGAGGCGCAGGCGCGCATCTCGGGGGGCCGGTCCGCGGTCAGCACGAGCAACGGCACCGCGCTTTCGTGCGCCTCGATCACGGCGGGCAGGAAATTGGCCACCGCCGTGCCGCTGGTGCAGACGAGCGCGACGGGCGCGCCGGAGGCCTTGGCGAGCCCGAGCGCGAAGAACCCGGCGGAGCGCTCGTCGAGCACCGGAACCGCCTCGAGGCCCGGATGCGCGGCAAACGCGATCGCCAGCGGCGTCGAGCGCGAGCCCGGGCAAACGACGGCGCGGGTCACGCCGCGGCGCACGAGCGTCTCCGCGAGCACGGCGGCCCAGAGCGAATTGACGTTGCGGGTATCCGGGGAAAACACGGCGCCTTCCGATTACGCCGCGCCTGTCAGCGCGTCGAGCATGGCTTTGAACTTGAGCTCCGTCTCGCCGAATTCCTTCTCCGGCGTGGAGCCCGCGACGATGCCCGCCCCCGCGTAGACCCGGGCCTTGCGGCCCTCGACCAACGCGGAGCGGATGCCCACGAAAAACTCGCCGCCGCCGCGCGCGTTGAGCCAGCCCAGCGCGCCGGCGTACAGGCCGCGGGGAAAACCTTCGAGTTCCCGGATCCGCGCAATGGCCGCGGCGCGCGGGTTGCCCCCGACGGCCGGCGTCGGGTGCATGGCGCCGAGCACGTCGAGCACGCGGACGCCGTCCGGCAACGCGGCCGTCACCGGCGTATCCAGATGCTGGACATTCGCGAGGCGGCGGATCTGCGGCGCGGGCGGAAACTCCGGGACGAGGCCGAGCGGCGCCAGCCGGCGGACGATGTCGTCGAGCACCTGCCGTTGCTCGCGCAGGTCCTTTTCGCTGCGCAGCAACGCCGCCGCGAGGGCGGCGTCCTCGCTCGCGGAGGCGCCGCGGCGGATCGAACCGGCGAGCGCCTCGGTTTCAAGCCGGCCCTTGCTCACGCGCACGAGCCGCTCGGGGCTGGCGCCGATGAAACTGGGTCCCTGCCCGCGCGCGAAGGAGAAAGCGTAGCAGTTCGGGAAACGCTGGCGCAGCCCGTTGAGCATGCGCAGCGGATGCAGCGGCCGGTCGGATTCGAGGTCCTGCGCGCGGGCGAGGACGATCTTCTGGAATTCCCCCGCCGCAATGTGTTCCAGGGCCCGGCCGACGGCCGCGCGGTAGTCGCCGGCCTCGGCGGAACGGAACTGTTCTGGCGCGGTCCGCGCGCCCTCCGCGGCCGGGGCTTCGTGGTACGCGAAGCCGCGGAACTTGCCGTGCGCCCGCCAGACGCGCTCGGCGAGCGCGCCGAGGTCGGCGTCGCGGGTGACGAGCAGATTGGCCACGGCGACGGTCTTCGTGCCCGCGAGCGCGACCTGCCAGCGCGGCACGAAGGCGAAGGCGCCGGGAAACGGCTCGCCCGTTTCCGTGGTCTCGGCAAACGCGAACCCGGCGAACGCGTGCGGCCCGCCGAAGGGCGCGTCGACCGCGCCGACCGCGATGGTGTGCGCGAGCACGTCGTCGAACCAACGCTGCACCGTCGCGAAACGGTCCGGGCCGGAGGCCTCGCAGGCGACGGCCGTTTCCGCGCCGGCAATCGCCGTCGCGAGCTCGGGCCGCTCGGTGTAGAAATGCGGCTGGCCGGGTTCGAAGATCGACTCGAGCACGGCGAGCGGATCGAGCGCGTCGACCGCGAGCGAGATGCTGACCAGTTTGTCGTGGCCGTCCTGCCGCGCCGCCGCCTGGCAACCCGCGAGAAAATCCCGCAGGGCCGCGGGCGAGGCCTGGGCCACGGGATCGAGCGGCAGGATTTTCATGCGGGCGACGCGGCGGCCGGGCGGGCGGAACTCAGGCCGGCTTGGCGGCCGGGGCTTTGTCCTTTTCCGGCGGCGCGGGGCGCGGGAAGAGCACGAGCGCGGCCGCGACCTGTTTGCCGGCGAGGCGGCCGTCCCAGTTCAATTCGTCGCGCCAGACCGGGCCGGGCGTGTAGCCGAGCACGGCGTTGATCTTCTCGGTGGTCGTCGGGGTGACGTGCCGGATGATCGCGACCGCGAGGCGCAGCGCCTCGGCCATCGTGGCGAGGGAGGTGCGCAGCAGGGCCTGATCGGCGGGCTCCGCCGATTTGCCGAGTTTCCACGGCGCACGTTTCTCGATGTAGGCGTTGGTCTCGGTAAGAAACTGCATCGCGCGCTCCAGCGCGGTGTGGAACTGGAAGCCTTCGCAGAGCGGAATGAATTCGTCGCGGGTGCGGTTCCACAGCGCCTTCAGGTCGCGCTCGAGGTCCTGGTCCGCCTCCGCGGCCGGCACGGTGCCGGCGGCAAACCGCGTCGTCATGTTGAGCGTGCGGTTGACGAGGTTGCCCAGATTGTTCGCGAGCTCGCTGTTGTAGCGCACGAGGAATTGCTCGCGCGTGAAGTCGCTGTCCTGGCCGACGTTCATCTCGCGGATCAGGAAGTAGCGGAAGGCGTCGGGACCGAACTCGGTCACGAGGTCGAGCGGGTTGAGCCCGCTGCCCGTGCTCTTGGACATCTTGGCGCCGCGCGTCATCCACCAGCCGTGGGCGATGATGCCTTCGGGCAGCGGGATGCCCGCCGCCTTCAGCATGATCGGCCAGTACACGGCGTGCGGCGGGACGAGGATGTCCTTGCCGATGACGTGCCACGTCGCCGGCCACTGGCCGGTATCGGCGACCGCGGAGTAGTAGTTTACCAACGCGTCGAACCAGACGTACGTCACGTAGCCGGGGTCGAACGGCAGCGGGATGCCCCACTCCAAACGTTCCTTCGGGCGCGAGATGCAGAGATCGTTGAGCGGCTCCTTGAGGAATTCGAGGACCTGGGACTGGCGGTACTTCGGAAAAACGAAGTTCTCGTTCTTCGTCAGAAACTCCACCAGCCACGGCTGGTACTGCTTCAGTTTGAAGAAGTAGTTCGTCTCCGTGATCTCGGTCACTTCGCCGAAGATCTCGGGCCAGGTACCGTCGGGGTTGCGGTCCTTCTCCTGGAGAAACTGTTCCTGCCGCGTCGAATAGAAGCCGCGGTATTCGTTTTTGTAGATGTCGCCCTGGTCGTAGAGGCGCTGGAGGATTCCGCAGACGACGCGCTTGTGCCGCTCCTCGGTGGTGCGGATGAAGTCGTCGTTGGAGATCGTCAGCTTCGGCAGCAGGGCGCGAAACTCGGCGGAAATCTCGTCGACAAATTGCTGCGGCGGCACGCCGCGTTTGCGCGCGCTGGCCTGGACCTTCTGGCCGTGTTCGTCGGTGCCGGTGAGGAAATGGACCTTGTCCCCCATCTGCCGCCGGAACCGGGCAATGACGTCCGTCAGCACCTTTTCGTAGGCATGGCCCAGGTGCGGCGAACCGTTCGCGTAGTCGATGGCGGTCGTGATGTAGAATGACTTCATGAATCGGGTCGGCGAACCAAACGCGCCCCGGCCCAAATGTCGAAAGATTTGGCGGGCCCCGGACCGCGGGTCGGCGGCAGCGCCGCACCAAAGCTTTGACGCCCTGTACCGGCCGGGCAGCGTGCCGGGGTCCGCCGTATGACTCCCCTGCCGCGCATTCTCGCCATGGCCCTGCTGCTGGTGCTGGCCGCGCTGCTCGCGACGCTCGCCGCGCCGCATTTTTCCCGTTCGCGGCCGGACCCGGCCGCGACTCCCTCGGCCGGCGGCGTCCGCCCGGCCGCCGCCGCGAAACCCGCGCAACTCGCCGGGCTGGCCGGCCGCGTCAGCCTCGGCATCGCCGCCGTCGCCCTCGGGCTTTCGATCCTCCTTGTGTTCACGGTCGCGCTCCGGCCCGGCCGGGCGCCGGAGACGAAGGCGCCGTTCGCCGACGTGCGCACCGAAATGAACACGTTGACCCGGCTCGCGGAATCGACCGCCGCGCAGGGCGAGGAACTCAGCCGCGAACGCGACGTCCGCCGCCGCGCCGAGGAAGATGCCAACTTCAAACAGGTTCTCCTCGCCCAATCCCTCGAGGAGAAAATCCGGCTCGGGCGCGATCTGCACGACGGCATCATCCAGTCGCTTTACGCCGTCGGTCTCACGCTCGAAACCGCCCGCGTCCTCGTGCACAAGGATCCCGCCGAGGCCGACCGCAAACTCGAGCAGGCCCGCGCCGCGATCAACGCCAGCATCCGCGATGTCCGCGCCTACATCACCGGCCTCGGGCCCGAGAACCTGCGCCGCGCCGGCTTCGCCCACGCCGTCGATACCCTGCTGGCCGAGTTGCAGGCCGGCCGGGAAACGCGTTTCGACGTCAAGATCGACGAGCACGCCGCCGCGTTGCTCTCCGCGGAGCAAAGTCTCCAGGCCCTGCAAATCGCGCGCGAGGCCGTCAGCAACGCGCTCCGCCACGGCGGCGCCTCGCTCGTCACGCTGCGCCTGCACCACAGCGACCAGGAGGTGTGCCTGCTGGTGCAGGACAACGGCATCGGCTTCGACGCCGCCTCCCGCCGCGACGGCGGCCACGGTCTCAACAACATGCATGCGCGCGCCGAGCGCCTCGGCGCCGCCCTCAAGATCACGAGCCGGCCCGGCGAAGGCGCGCGCGTCATTGCCACCGTGCCCGTGGTGCCTCCTGCTTCCGCCTCATGACCGCCCCCGCTCCCGCCCCGCGCCTGCGCGTCGTCCTCGTCGACGACAGTGAAGTTGTCCGCGTCGGGTTGCGCGCCCTGCTCGGGACGGATCCGACCATCGAGATCGCGGGCGAAGGTGCCACCGTCGCCCAGGCCTACGAGATTTGCTCCCGCGAGCAGCCGGCGCTTGTGCTCCTCGATCTGCGCCTGCCCGACGGCTCCGGGATCGAGGCCTGCCGCCAATTGCTCCGGCAGTGGCCCGAATTGCGCGTGCTGATCCTCACGTCCAATTCCGACGAGACCAGCGTCGACGAGGCGATCCGCGCCGGCGCGCACGGCTACCTGCTCAAGGAAGTCGACGGCCGCGGTCTGTTGACCGCGGTCCACGATGTCGCGGCGGGCAAGTCGATCCTCGATCCGGCCATCACCGCCCGCGTCATGCAGATCGTGAAGTCCGGGGGCGGCGATGCCCGCCACGCCTTCGCCTCCCTGTCGCCGCAGGAAAAACGCGTGCTCGCCCTCATCGCCGAGGGCTGCACGAACAAGGAAGTGGGCGTGAGGCTCAACCTCAGCGAGAAGACGGTGAAAAACTACCTCAGCACGGTGTTCGAGAAACTGCACGTGTCGCGCCGCGCCGAGGCGGCCGTGATCTACACGCAGGAACAGCGCCGCTGAGGGCGCCGGCCCACGGGGTTGGATTCGGCTTTCGCGTTTCCGAAACCCAAATCCGGACTGGCCAAGCCGGCGGCGCTCTTGTCCGCTGGGCCCCGTCCGACCGACACCGTTTCCGCGTGCCCGAACCCACTCCACCGATCCTCAACGAAAGCCAGCGCCGCATCGTCGGCTCCGCGCTGACCCTCGCGGCGTTTCTCGTCTCGATCGTCCTCGTCATCGCCATCGTTCTCGTCCTCGGACGCACGCTGGCGTTTTTCTCGGGCGTGCTCTGGCCCTTGGCTGTGGCCGGCGTGCTCGCCCTGATTTTGCGTCCCCTCCTGGTCAAGATCGAGACCGGCTTCAAGCTGCGGCGCATCACCTCCGTCGTGCTGCTCTACGGTGTCTTTGTTCTGGCGGTGTGCGGCGGCGTGATCCTGCTCGTCCCGCCGCTCGCGGAGCAATTGATCGATTTCATCGGCTACGTGCCGACGGTGTACGACAACGCGTCCGCGTATGTGACGCAGCACTACCCGCAGTGGATTGAGTTCGGGAAACGGCAGCTGGCCAACCCGACGATCCGCGGCTTGGCCGATTCCGTCGCGGCCGAAGCCAAGACGATCCTCAGCCACGCCGCCCCTTCCCTGCGCGCGGCTTTCGGCGGCGTGATCGACGTGTTCGCGTTCCTCACCCACCTCGCGATCATCCCCGTCTATCTGTTCTTCTTCCTGCTCGCGCGAGGATTCTCGACCCGCGAGCTCGGCAAACAGCTGCCGTTTCTCAAACCGGGCGTGCGCGACGACGTCGTCTTCCTCGTCTCGGAATTCGTCTCGATCATCGAGTCGTTCTTCCGCGGCCAGATCTTGATCGGCCTCTGCATGGGCGTGCTGCTCGGCATCGGGTTCACCGCCGTCGGCCTCAAGTTCGGTTTCGTGCTCGGACTCGTGCTCGGACTGCTGAACGTCGTGCCCTACCTCGGTTCGATCCTCGGCATCGCGGTCACGCTGCCGCTGGCGTTTTTCCAACCCGGCGGCGGCTGGCACCTCATCGGCCTGGTGCTCCTGGTGAAGGTCGCCGTCCAGTGCATCGAAGGCTGGTACCTCACGCCCAAGATCATGGGCGCGCACACGGGCCTCCATCCGGTCGTGATCATTGTCGCGGTGTTCTTCTGGGGCACGGCGTTCGGCGGCGTGCTCGGCATGCTGCTGGCGGTGCCGCTGACGGCGTTCTTCGTCACGGCCTGGCGCCTCGCGAAGCGCAAATATTTCCGGTCGGAGTAATGGGCACGCCCGCGAAACCGCCGCCCGAGTGCGCGCAATGCGGCACGGCGATTCCCCCGCGCGCCAAGGCCTGCCCGGAATGCGGCGCGGACGAACGAACCGGTTGGCGGGAAACGGATCCCTACGACGGACTCGATTTGCCGGAGTCGGCCTTTCGCGACGATGACGCCGAAGCGACGTCCGCGAAACGCCCCGCGCCGCAGGTCAACGGCCTCGCGTGGTACTGGTGGCTGGCCGCGGCGCTGTTGCTCGCGCTGCTGGTCCTCGGCGCGGCGGGCGGCCTTCGCGCGGCGGGCCCGGGAGCATGTATCCGCCCGCTTTCAGAGGGAAGCCCAGCGCTGAAAGCTGAAGGCTGAGAGCTGATCGCGCGACGCGTTGCGGCGCCGATTCGGATCAGAACGTGCCCTTGACGCCGAAGGTCCAGAGCGAGCCGTAGCGTTCGCGGAAACGCAGCCGGGCGAGGCCGGGCGTGTTGGGTCCGACGGTGGCGCCGTCGTTCGGCACGTCGCCCACGTTGCGCAGGTTGGCGAACACCGCGAGCGTCCGCCAGAAGGTGTACTCGCCGAGCACGTCGACCGTGTTGCGCGCGGGCGTGTAGTTGTAGGTTTCGGCTTCGATGCCCGTGCCGGTCACGAGGCCGAGGCGCTGGGCCGCGCGGAAGCTGACGTTCACGCGCACGCTGTAGCGCGGCCGCGTCAGGCTGACGCCCCACGAACCGCTGTAGGGAATGTCGTTGAAGCCGAGGGCGCCGATCTGCTTCCCGCTCGTGCGCCGCGAGCTGTAGTTGCCGAAGACCTGGACCCCGCGCGCCCACGGCGGCAAAAACGTGAGCGCCTGTTTGTAGCTGGCGTCCCACCCTTCCATGCGGATGCCGCCGGACAAATTGTACTGCGTGGCCACCTCGTAGGCGCCGTATTGGTCCGGATCGAGGCCGTAGAGCCCGAGGAATTCGTCCGACGGCAAAAACACCGTTTGCCCGAAGAAATTCCGGTAGTCGCGGCGGAACACGCCGACGGCGAACTGCCCGACACCGCTGAAATAATACTCGAGGCGGACCTTGGTCGACGTCGCCGTCCACGGTTTGATCGCGGCGTTGTTGAGCGAGATGCGGTTGCCCGGGCTCGGGAGGTTGTCGGTGTTGGGCAGCGAGACGCCGCCGGTGTATTGGTCGAAGTCGGGCCGGCCGATCGAGGTCGAGACGGCGGCGCGGGCGATGAGGTTTTCGCGCAGGTTGTAGCTCGCGTTGAGACTCGGGAAGAGGCGCAGGTACTCTTTTTCCACGCGGGCCGCGCGCGGGAGCAGCGTGAGCTGCGAAATCTCAAGGGCGTTGGCGGTGATCGCCACGGGGCGGCCCGCGGCGTCGAGGATCGGACGGCCGGACGCATCGCGCCGCACGTTGCGGGACAGGTCGGTCAGCGGGCCCTCGGCTTCGATGTTGGTCTGTTCGGCGCGCACGCCCCCGACGAGGAGCAATCGGCGGCTGAAGAACGAAGCATCGGCCCGGACGTACGCCGAAGAAACGGCTTCGCGCGCGTGCTTCGAACCGCTGGCGAGCGCGCGGTAGTTGGCATTGGCGTCGAGGGTGAACTCGCCGGGATTGGCTTTGAAGTAGTCGAACGTCGATTTGTAGTCGGCGAATTCGAAGGTGCCGAAACCGTACGGTCCCTGCTTCCGCGCGATCGTGGTGTCGAGAAACGGCGCGGCGCTGCCGGGCACGTTGCTCCCGCGGTACGTCCAGGAATAGGCGCCGGCATTCACGTCGCGGTCCGATTGCCGGAAATCCAACCCGGTCCGCAGCGTGAGGGGCACCGCGCCGTGGAAGTCGCGGCGGGCGTTGCCGAAGGCGCTGAAGTTGACGTCGGAGGAGCGCTGCGGGTTGTCCGTGACGGTGGTGAGCGAGTAGCTCGAAAGTTTGAACGGATCGACGGCCGCGCGGGTGGCGTTGTCGACGACGGTGATGACGCCGGGCCGGGTATCGATGATGCGGTCGAAACCGATCGTTACGCCGGCGCGGCGCGAGGTGATGCCGAGCAACTGTCCCTTGTCCGTGCTGCGGATCGCGTTTTTGCCGTAGGCGCGGCCGGTGCCGGCATCCAGTTTCCAGACCGGACCGTCGTGCCGCCAATTCAATGTCGGCATGTAGGTGCGGTTCTCGCGCACGCGGCCGTTGCCGCTGCTGGTGACGATCGTGCCGGCGCCGGCCACGCCCTGGACAAAGGTCGGGGAAAAGGTGCCCGCGACGATTTGGTTCGGGGCGAACTGGATGTTCCGCGTCGCCGTCCAACCGTCGAAGGACGAATACTGGTAGGACAGCGAAACCCGGTCGTAGCGCGACAGCTTGAAGTCGAAGGTGAGCCCGAGCGAATCGCGGGAAGATTCTTTCGGCGCATCCTGCACCGTGTAGGCGGAGAGGTAGGGCCGGTCGGGCGTCGTGTGCGGGAAGGCCGCGCCGTTGGTGGCCGCGCTGACACCGCGCCACGTGTTCGTGTGGCCGACCTGGTGGGAATACTGCGTCGAGTAGCCGGTCGCGACGGAGAAGCCGAAGCTGCGGTTCACCGGCACGATCCACGAAAAATCGAAACCGGGATGGATGACGCGCCGCGGATCGCGGTAGAGCGACGGGATGTCGCCGGCGCGGATGAAGTCGTCGCGCATCATCAGGTACACGCTGCCGTTGAAGACGGGCTTGGTGCGTTCGAACGAGGAACGCGGGACCATGTTCACGGAACCGGCGAGCGCGGAACCGGGCGAATCCGGCGTCGGCGACAGCGAAACCTCGATGCGCGAGATGTTGTTGAGATTGAAGAAACCGACTTCGACCGCACGGCCCGTGCCCGTGGGGCTCGAGAGGCTCAGTCCGGCCAGCGTGACGGGCGTGTTGGCCGCGGGCGCGCCGTCGATCGAGACGGTACGGGCGTCGCCGCCGCTCAGATCGACGGTGAGTCCGGGCAGGTAGCGGAGAAACTCCGCGACGTTGCCCTCGGCCACGGCGCCGAATTCGTCCGTGGAAACGACGTTCTTCACGTTCGGCGCGAAGCGCTGCTCGTTGATCGCGATCGCCGCGCCGGCCATTTCGCGGGACTCCCCGACCACGAACGAGCCGAGCTTCACGATCTTGTCGCCGCCGGCCGCCGCGCCGGAATCCGTCGGCGCCAACGAAACGTCTTTCTGCAAAGTCTGGCCCGCGGCCACGGTCACCGTCTCGAGGTGCGGGGCGAAACCGGTGAAGAACACCCGCAGTTGCACCGGGCCGACGGGCACGCCGCTCAGGCGGTAGACGCCGTCGGCGTCGGTGAACGTCACCAGCGAAGCGCTCTCGATGCTGACGCGGGCGTTTTCCGCGACGGCACCGTTCAGCGGATTGAACACGCGGCCCTCGATGGTGGCGACGGCGGCCTCGGCTCCGGCCGCTCCGGGCGGCGCGACGAGGGCGACGAAGCTGAGCAGCAGCGCTATGACGAGAACACGGGGCGAGGACGAGGTAGGCATGTGCGGGGCGGCACGTTCGGACGCGGGGCGCCGCGGGGTTGCGGGCACCGGCCGTAAGCCGACAAGAAGGGCCCCGATCGGACCGGGCAAGCCGCGTTTCCGCGCGCGCCGCTTGAGCTTCGCCGCCGAACCCCAATCGTGCGCGGCGCAATGCCGTGGAAAGTCGAGTTTCGCGCCGGGGTCTGGCTGCCGCAAATCGCGTGGTGGCTGGACGCGCATTTCCCGCAGGCGAAGGCGTTCGTTTCCCACGCCCACTCCGACCACATTGCCCCGCACGGCGAGATCCTCTGCTCGGCCGGCACGTCCCGGCTGATGCGCGCGCGGGTGCCGGGCGAACGCGTCGAGCACGTTCTGCCCTTCGGCCAAGCCGAGCAACTCACCGCCGACTGCACGGTGGAACTGCATCCGGCCGGACACATCTTCGGCTCCGCGCAATGCCTGCTGACCCACGCGGCGCACGGCCGACTCCTATACACCGGCGATTTCAAACTGCGGCCGGGCCATTCGGCCGAGGTTTGCGCGACACCGCGCGCGGACTTGTTGATCATGGAAACGACGTTCGGCCGGCCGCACTACGTTTTCCCGCCGACGGAGACGGTGCTGCAGGCGATCGCGGCCTTCTGCCACGATTGTCTCGAAGACGGGGATACGCCCGTGCTCTTCGGCTACAGCCTCGGCAAGAGCCAGGAACTCCTGCGCGGACTCGCCGCCGCCGGACTGCGCGCGATGCTTCACCCGCAGACCCTGCGGCTCACGCGGATCTACGAGGAACTCGGCATGACGTTTCCGGAATACCGCGGCTTTGCCGAGGCGGCGGTGGCCGGGCACGTGGTGATTTGTCCGCCGCAGGCGCCGAACTCGTCGTTCCTTCGGAAAATCCCGCGCCGCCGCACCGCGATGATCACGGGCTGGGCCGTCGATCCCGGCGCCGTCTACCGCTACCAATGCGACGCGGCGTTCCCGTTGTCCGACCACGCCGACTACCCCGACCTGCTGCGCTTCGTCGACTTGGTGCAACCGCAGCGCGTACTGACGCTGCACGGCTTCGCGCAGGACTTCGCCCGCACGCTGCGCGAACGCGGCGTCGAGGCCTGGGCCATCGGCGAGGACAACCAACTCGATCTGGGAATCGCGGCGCCGGCGCGATCGTCGCCGCCTCTTCCCGCCCCGGAACCTACCTCCCCGACAATCGCCGAGGCAGACGCAGCCCCGGCAAGCTTCCGGCGCTTCGCCGTGGCCGCCGAGTCCATCCGGGCGGCGACGCGGAAACGCGACAAAGTCGCGGCCCTGGCCGTCTACCTCGCGGGTCTCGGGGTCGACGATGCGGCCCGCGCGACCGTGTTCGCCTCGGCGCGCGCCTTCCCGCAGGCCGACGGCCGCGTGCTCGGCCTCGGCTGGGCGGCCCTCAAGCGCACGGTCCTCGAAGCCGCCGGCCTGAGCGAAGCCGAATACCGGACGGCGTATCACCGTTATGCGGACGCCGGCGATGCCACCGAGTCGTTGCTCGCGGCACGCGTTCCCTCGGGCCCGGCGCCGACCCTGGCCGACCTTGAAGCGGGCTTTGCGGCCATCGCCGCCGCCCGCGGCCCGGAAGCGAAACTCGACAACGTCCGCCGTTTGCTCGGCGGCATGACGCCGACCGAGGCGAAGTACCTCGTGAAGATCGTGCTGGGCGACCTGCGCATCGGTTTGAAGGACGGGCTCGTCGAGGAAGCCGTCGCCAACGCCGCCGGCGTGCCCCTCGCGTCCGTCCGCGAGGCCAATTTGCTTTGCGGCGACTTGGCGGCGGTGGCCCGCGCCGCCCGTGAAGGCAGCCTCGGCGGCATCGCTCTGCGCGTGTTTCACCCGCTGCAGTTCATGCTCGCGAGCCCGGAGCCGACGGCCGAAGCTATCCTCGCCCGGCTCGCCCCTCCCGTGTGGCTCGAGGAGAAGTACGACGGCATCCGCTGCCAGCTCCACAAGCAGGGCGACCGCGTCGAGCTTTACTCCCGCGACCTGAAGCGCATCACCGTCCAATTTCCGGATTTGGTCCGCGCCGCGGCCGCGCTGCCCGGCGACCTGATTGTCGACGGAGAACTCCTGGCTTGGCGCGACGGCCGCGCCCTGCCCTTTGCGGAACTGCAGAAGCGATTGGGCCGAAAGGGCGACGATTTCTTCCTCGGCGCCGAGATTCCGGTGTCCCTCTCGTGCTACGACCTCCTTTGGCGCGACGGCACTTCGCTGCTCGGCGCACCGCTCGCGGAGCGGCGCCGCCTCCTCGCGCTGGCCTTTGCGGCGGCAGTGCCCGGTTTTGTTTTGGCTCCGGTCCAGACCGCAGCCACGGCGGTCGAGATCGAGGCGGCCTTCCTGGCGGCCCGGCAACGCGGCAACGAAGGGCTGATGGCGAAGGACCCCGCGAGCCCGTACACCCCCGGCCGCCGCGGCCAGGCCTGGCTCAAACTCAAGAAAGCGTACGCGACGCTCGATGTGGTTGTCGTCGGCGCGGAGTACGGCCACGGCAAACGCCGCGACGTCCTGAGCGACTATACCTTCGCGATCCGCGACTCCGACCAAGCCGACCGCCTGCTGACGGTCGGCAAAGCGTATTCGGGCCTGACCGACTTGGAAATCGCCGGCCTGACCGAGCACTTTCTCGCGCACACCCTCGACGTGCGCGGCCGCTACCGTGCGGTTGTACCGGATACGGTGCTCGAGATCGCCTTCGACTCGATCCAGCCGAGTTCGCGCCACGAGAGCGGCTTCGCGCTGCGCTTCCCCCGCATCGCGCGGATCCGGAGCGACAAGACCGTGCGCGACATCGACACCCTCGACACCTGCCGCCGTCTGGCAGGCGCGGGCGATGTCGGTCCCGCCCAACAACCCGCCGGCCCGTGAAACGCGCCCCCGTTCCGCGGCCCAATCCCGCCCTCGCCGCGCTGCATCCGGAATTGCAGACCTGGTTCGTCGGGCGCTTCGGCACCCTTGCCCCGGCCCAGGCGGTCGCGTTGCCGGAAATTCTCGCCGGGCACTCGGTGCTCCTGTCGGCGCCCACCGGCAGCGGCAAGACCCTCGCGGCTTTTCTCGGGGTGTTCGATTTTCTCCGGCGTGCGCGGGAGGCCGGGGAACGCGGCGACGGGATCGTCGCGGTCTACGTTTCCCCGCTGCGCGCCCTCGCCTACGACCTGCAGAAAAATCTCAACCAGCCGCTGGCCGAGCTCGGCTGGGATTGGCTGCGCATCGGCGCGCGCACCGGCGATACGCCGGCGGCGGAGCGCGCAAAACAGCGTCGCCGGCCGCCGCACCTGCTGGTGACGACCCCGGAGAGCCTCACGTTGCTCCTGAGCCAGCCGGCGTGGCGGCCCGCGTTGGCCCGCGTGCGCTACCTCATCCTCGACGAACTCCACGTGCTCGCGGAATCGAAGCGCGGCAGTCTCGTGAGTGTCGCCGCGGAGCGGCTCGCCGCCGGCGCCGCGGCCCCGCTGGTGCGCATCGGACTTTCCGCCACGGTCGCGCCGCTCGGCGAGGTTGCGGAGTTCCTCGTCGGTCCGGGTCGGCCGTGCCGGATCTGCGAGGTGACGGATCCGAAGGCCGCCCGGATCGAGGTCTTCTCCCCGCTGCGCGAGCGGGCGTATCCGGCCGCCGGGCACACGGCGTCGCGGCTCCTCGCCGAGCTCGGCACCTGGGTGGCGCAGAAACGCACGGTCCTGATTTTCACCAACACGCGCAGCGGGGCCGAAAGCATCGGGCTGCGGCTGAAGCAGGTGCTGCCGGCCCTGGCCGCGAAGATCGAGGTGCACCACGCTTCGCTCGACCGGGAGCTCCGGCTGGCCGTCGAGGACCGCCTCAAGCGCGGCGAGCTGCGCGCCGTGGTTTGTTCCACCTCGCTCGAACTCGGCATCGACATCGGCGCGATCGACACCGTCGTGATGATCTCGGCCCCGAAAGGCGTGGCGCGCGCCCTCCAGCGCATCGGCCGCTCGGGGCACGGCCCCGGGCGCACCAGCCACGGCGTGCTCGTCGCCAGCAACATCAACGACCTTGCCGAGTGCGCCGTCACCGCCCGCATGATGGCGCGGCGCGCCCTCGAACCCGTTCGCCTCCACCGCAACCCGCTCGACGTGCTCGCCCAGACGCTCGTGAGCCTCGCGATCTTCGGCGACACCACCGCGGACGAAGCCTACGCGCTCGTCCGCCGGACCGCCGCGTTCCGCGATCTCGCGCGGACCGAATTCGACCGCGTGCTGCGCTACCTCGCCGGCGGCGGCGCGGCGCTGGAACGGCAGTACGAATCCGTGTTCGGCAAGGTGCGCGCCGACGCGCAGGGCCGGCTCGTCACGTCGCACCCGCGCGTCGCGCGGGACTTTTACCTGAACGCCGGCACCATCGTGACCGAGGCCATGGTGCAGGTGCGGCTCGGCCGCCGCGCCGTCGGCGAAGTCGAGGAGTCGTTCATGAAGGGGCTGCGCCCCGGCGACGTATTCGTCCTCAACGCCCGGCCGCTTCGCCTCCTGGAAACGCGGCTGCTGACCGCGCGCGTGACCGCGGCCGACTCCGCCGTGCCGACGGTCCCGCGTTGGAACGCGAACAAGATGCCGCTCGCCTCCGGTCTCGCCGAGGAAGTCGTGCGGCTGCGGACGGAGATGGCGGCGCGGATCGGCGCCGGCCCCGCCGCCGCGGCCGCGTGGCTCGCGGGGGAATACGGCCTCGGCGAGACCAATGCCCGCGCCCTCGCGGCCCATTTCGACCTGCAAGCCCGGTTGTCGGCGATTCCGACGGCGGAGTTCTTCCTCGTCGAACGGCACGTCGCGGGCGATCTGCGGCATTGGTTTTTCCACTCGTTGATCGGGCGCTCCGCCAACGACGCGCTGTCGCGCATCCTCGCCCACCGCGTCCATTGCGCCAAGGGCGGCAACGCCCTCGCCACCATCGACGACTACGGCTTCATGCTCACGCTGCAGCCGTTCCAGGAACCCTCGCCCGCGGAGTGGCCGGCACTGTTCGCGCGGGCCGGGGCGGAAGATTCGCTGCGCGCCGCGCTCGCCGACAGCACCCTCGTGAAATGGCAGTTCCGCGGCGTGGCCCAGACCGGCCTCATGGTCCCGCGGCGCGTGCGCGGCCAGGAGCGCGGGGCACGTTCGTTGCAGTGGAGTTCCGAGATCATCTTCGAGGTGCTGCGCCGCCACGAGCCCGACCATCCGCTGCTCGCGGAAGCGTACGCCGAGGCGACGCTGCGGTTTCTGGATCTGCCGCGGGCCCTGCTGTTCCTCGAAACCGGCGCCCGGCGGCCGTGGCAATTCCGGGAGACGCCGCGCGTGAGTCCGTTCGCCTTCGGTCTCTTTGTCAGCCGCATCCGCGAAACCATGACGCTTGAGGATCCGGAAACGACCGTGGAGCGGCTCTACCACGAGATGTACGGCCGCCTGGAATCGGAAAACGGCGGGACCGCTTGATCCGCGCCGCGCCGCCGTCACGGTTGCCGCCATGTCCACCGCCCTGCGTCCGAACCGTGTCCGCGCCGCCGTCCGGCATGAGATTCGTCCGGGCGTATGGCTCGACTCGCGCCGGGCGCTCTGGATCTCCGCGCCGCGCCTGCTCGTGCTGGCCGACCTCCACTGGGGCTATGCGCGCAGCCACCGCGCACGCGGCAATCTGGTGCCGCTCTGGGGCGACGCCGAGCTTGCGGCCACGCTCGATGCCCTCGCGGCCGACTACGCGCCCGCGACGATGCTGTGGCTCGGCGACATCGTGCACGCGGCGGAAGGCGCCGCCGCCGCGGAAGCCTACCTCGCGCGCAGCGCCGTGCCGATCACCGTCCTTGCCGGCAACCACGACCGCCGCTGGCCCGGCGCCGTCCGGCGTTCCCTGCGCGACGGCGATTGGTTCTTCCACCACGGCGACCGTGCCGAACCGGTGCCAGCCCCGTGCACCGAAGTCGTCGGCCACCATCATCCGGCCGTGCATCTCGGCTCCGGCCCCGGCCAGCGGCTCAAGCTGCCGGCGCTGGTCGACACGGGCCGACGGTTGATTTTGCCGGCCTTTTCCCCGTGGGCGGCCGGCACGCCGTGGAACGAAAACGTCCGAGCCGGGGACGCAGTCTGGGCGGTCGCGCCGCACCGCATTTTTCCGCTGCCCATTTCCACCCGCAACCCCGAGGCTGTTTCCCGATGAGTCTGCGTTCGATCCTCTTTTTGGCGGCGGCCGTGTGGGCCGTCCGTCCTGCGTCGGCTGCCCCGTTGCCGCTGCAGGATGGCGAGCAGCTCAACTACCGCGTCTCGTGGACCGTCGTCCCCGGGGCCGGCGAGATCAAGGTCGCCGCGGCGCATGATCCCGCGGCCGAGCAGCGGTTGCTTGTGACGACCACGACCGCCACGCGTCGGCTCGCGAAGATGCTCCTGCCGTTCGAGGCGCGCGCGCAGTCGACCTTCGACCGCACCACGGGAAAACTGATCTCCCTGCAGGAACGCTCCGCCACCCGCAACAAACAGCAGGAGCACTCGGTCGCCTTCGACTACGCCGGCCGCGCCGCAACCTACACCAAACAGCAGCCCGCCCAGCCGCCCCGCGTGCTGCCCATGCCCGAGGGCGATCCCGCCGACCTCATCATGGCGCTGCTGCAGACGCGCACCTGGAACCTGCAGCCCGGCGAGAAACGCGACGCGCTGGTGCTCTTCGACGACGATTTCTACGAGCTCACGCTCCACGCCCTGCGCTACGAAACGATCCGTACCGGCCTGGGCGAGTTCAACACCCTCGTGCTCGAGCCCCGCATGGAGAAGGGCCCGCCGAAGGGCATGTTCAAACGCGGCAGCACCGTCCGCGTCTGGATCGCCCAGGACGAACGCCGATTGCCCGTCCGTTTCGAGGTCGAGTTCAAGATCGGCACCGGCACCGCGACGCTCGAATCCTACCAACCGCCCGCCGCTGCCGCCGCGCGGGCCGCCGCCCCGGATGCGCCGCGTGCTGGTTCTTAGGGGCGGCGCCCTCGGTGACTTCATCGTCACTCTGCCCGCGCTGGCCGCGCTGCGCGCGCGCTGGCCCGCCGCCCGCATCGAGCTTGCGGGCAATGCCACCGCCGCCGCGCTCGCGCTCCGCCGCGGCGTGATCGACGCCGTGCACCCGCAGCACGGCGCGCAATGGGCCGGGCTCTTCGGCGAAGGCCCGCTGCCGCCGGCCTTCGGAGCTTGGCTCGCGGAATTCGATCTCATCGTGAATTTCTGGCCCGACCCCGACGGCGACCTCGGCCGCCGGTTTCCGCTGCGCCCGGAGCAACGTTACCTGTCGGCGCCGGCGCTGCCCGGCGTCGCGCCGGCCGCGCGCCACTACTTGGACGCGCTTGCGCCGCTGGGTGTCGGCGTTGCACCGCTGCATTTTGCCCTTTCGCCGCTCGCGGGCGTGTCGGCGCCGCCCGACTCGCCGGCATCGATCGTGATTCATCCCGGCAGCGGCTCACCGACAAAAAATTGGCCGGCGGATCGTTGGCGTGAGGTCATCCGCGAACTCGGCCGGCCCGTCGTGCTCGTCCTCGGCGAGGCGGAAGCGTCGACGTGGCCCAGCCTGCCGGCCGGAGCCGTCGCGTGGCGGAACTGCGACTTGGAAACCCTGGTCGCGGGCCTGGCCGGCGGCGGACTTTTCCTCGGCCACGATTCCGGCATCGGCCATCTTGCGGCGGCCTGCGGCCGGACCTGTGTACTGCTCTTCGGCCCGACGGAACCCGCGATGTGGGCGCCGCCGTCGCCCCGGGTCACGGTGCTGCGCGGCGGCGGCCAACTGGCAGGTCTCGGGGTGCCCGAGGTGCTGGCGGCGATTCGGGCCAAACTGCCAGATCCAGCCTGAAGCGCCACGGCTTGGCGGCCCAGATCGGCCCCGCGTAGTCGACGCCGATGCGCGGTCCGGCGCTGATTGCCCCGCGCGGGATACGCACCCCGCGGTCCTCCAGCCAAAGCCCGGAGGCCGGATCGAGCGCGGAGCGGGCGTTGAACTCGCGGCCGATCGCAAGTTGCCGCGTGAGACGGCCGGGGCCGACGGCGCCCTCGACCCCGCGGATCAGCACCGCGGCCGGCCAGTCTGCGGGTCCGACCACGAGGTTCAGCATCTCGTGGATGCCGTAACACAAATACACATACCAGCAGCCGCCGGGTTCGTACATCACGGCGGTGCGGGCCGTGCGGCCCACTCGGGCGTGGCAGGCGAGATCGCGTTCCCCGTCGTAGGCCTCGGTTTCGACGATCAGCCGCGCTTCGCTGCGGCCGTCGGGGAAACGACGCACGAGGTGCCGCCCGATCAGGCCGCGCGCCAGCGCAACCGTTTTCTTCCGCTGCAATTCTTTCGCTTCAACTCCCGGGGGCATCCGGTATGCATTCGATCCTTACGCCACGTGAACGCAACCGCCGCGCGCGCCGCCGCCCTCCAGTCCAAGGCCGACCTGGCCCGCTCCCTGCGCCTCAGCACGGCGGAGGGCGTCATGGCCATGCCGATCGTGACGATGTCGCTGCCGGTGAACGTTTTCATGACCGCCCTGGTGGCGAAGGCGTTTCCGCTGCCGAAAACAACCGTCGGCCTGATCTGCGCGCTGCCGTTTCTCGGCAACTTCCTCCAGATCTTCATCGCCCCGTTTCTCGCGCGGTGGAAATCGGCCAAGGTCATTTCGATCTCGGCGGCGGTCGGCCATCTCGTGTGCTGGGCGGTCCTCGGCGTGATTCTGCCGTGGATCCCGCGCGACGATCCCGCTGCGGCGGGGCGCTGGCTCATCACCTGGTTCCTCATCACGAGCTGTTTCGGCGCCGTCGCCGGCGTGTCGTGGAACGCCTGGGTGCAGGAGTGGGTGCCGCCGCGCATCCGCGGCAAGTACTTCGGCCGCCGCAACGGCACCGTGCAGTTCTCGACGCTCACGTTCATGCTCGTGGCCGGCTGGTCGCTTGCCACGTGGGACTACGGGATCGCGGTGTTCCAGCTGCTCATCGCCGGCGCGGTCGTCCTGCGCATGTTCTCGCTGCACTGGCAGTGGATCAGCCCGACGCGCACGCGGCACGAAGCCGAGGCGGCGCCCCGGCCGCTGGGCGAACAGGTGCGGACCGTGCTCGGTTCGCGATCGCTGCTCGTGTTCATCGCCTTCGGCGCGGTCTGGTCCTTCGCCGCCAACTGCTTCGGCCCGTTCTACCACCTCTTCATGTTCGACCAGCTCGGCCTCTCCGCCTTCCAGGTCGGACTGCTCTCGACGCTGGCCCAACTCAGCGGCGCGCTCGCGCTGCCCGCGTGGGGCCATCTGCTCGACCGCTACGGCAACAAGCCGGTCATGACGTTTTCGCTGATCCTGTGGCAGCTTCAGAATTTCCTCTGGTGTTTCCTGACGCCGGACAACCGCCACCTGCTCTACGCGATGTGGGTCTGGGGCGGCGCCACCAGCGCGGGCTTCATCCTCGGCCAGTTCACGATTTTGCTCCGCCTGATTCCCGTGGAAGCAAAGAACCTCGCGATCGGCGTGAACCTCGCCACGACCTCGCTCGTGGCCGCGATCGCGCCCGTGACCGGCGGCGCTGTCCTGACGTGGGCGCTGGGCCGCTGGACCGACGTATTCGCCGTCCATTACGTCTGCTTTCTGCTCCAGCCCCTGCTCGCCCTTGCCGGCTGTTTCCTGCTGCTGCGCGTGCATGAGCCGCAGGCCAGCCCGCTCACGATGGTGTTCGGCGCGATGCGCAACATCCGGACGCTGAGCGGCGTTTTCGGGCTGAGCTTTCTCGTCAACTACGTCTTCTACCGGGAGCAGAAGGACCGCGCCCCCGGCCCCCGCGCCCGATGAACACCCCCGCCCTTTTCACCCTCACCTGCAACCTGCTCGCCGAGCGCACGCTCGAGTTCGCGCATTGGGCGCCCGGCCGCACGCAGCGCGCCGCCGCGGAGGGCTTCCAGGTCGGCGGCAAGGGCATCAACGTATCCAAGATGCTCGCACGCCTTGGCGCCGCGAACACGGCGCTCGCCTTCGCCGGCGGCGCCCCGGGCGCGGAATGCGCGGCGTGGCTGCGCGCCCGCGGCTTCCGCTGCGAGCTTTTCGCGACCGCGGCGGCCACGCGCTGCGGCACCGTGGTGCGGAGCCGCGACGGCGCCGTCGGCGAGACGACCTTCCTCGGGCCCGACGTGCCGCCCGACGCCGCGGCGATCGCGGCCGCCGCGGCCTACCTCGACCGGCAGGCGGCCGGCGGCGTGCTGGCGGTGTGCGGCAGCATCCCGGGCTGGGTCGGGCCGGAGTTCGATCCGTTGCGCGCGGCGCTGCGCCGCTGGGCGGAACGCGGCACGCTGGTCGCCGACACCTACGGCCCGCCGCTGCCGTGGTTCGCGCACGAGGCCGGGGCGGCGCTGGTGAAAATCAACGCGGACGAATACCGCACGCTCGGCGACCCCGGCGAACTCGCCCGCAGCCTCGACGCCGCGGTCGAGGCGCGCCCGCGCACGGCCTGGATCGTTTCGGACGGCCCGCGCGCGCTCTGGCTCGCGGGTCCCGGGCAGCCGGCGATGGCGCTCGTGCCGCCGACGGTCAAAGAAGTGTCCGCGACGGGCTCGGGCGACGTCCTGCTCGCCGCCGTCCTCCATGCGCGTCATATCCGCGGTCTGGATTTGCGCGCCGCCGCGGCGTTCGCGTTGCCCTTGGCCGCGGCCAACGCAGCGCATCCCGGCGTCGCCGAGTTTGCGCTGCCTTCGGCGCCAGAGATTTCCAAATAAATCCTTGCGTTCACTTCCGCCGAACCGCTTATTCCGCAGTTTTATTTATGAAAGCGACCATCAAGACCCAAGGCCAGCAGTTCACTGTGTCCGAGGGAGACATTCTGACCGTTAACCGCTATCCCGGCACCGAAAAGGGCTCGACCGTCGAAATCAACGACGTCCTCGCGGCCGGCGAAGGCGAAAGCTACAAGGTCGGCAAGCCGACCCTCGCGGGCGCTTCCGTTTCCGCCACGATTCTCGAGAACAAGCGCGGCGACAAGGTCATCGTTTTCAAGAAGAAGAAGCGCAAGGGCATGGAGCGCAAACGCGGCCATCGCCAGGAGCTTTCCGTCATCAAGATCAATTCCATCAAAGCTTAAGGAGAACCAAGTCATGGCGCACAAGAAAGGTCAGGGCACATCTTCCAACGGTCGCGACAGCCACTCCCAGCGTTTGGGCGTGAAGGTCTTCGGCGGCCAGTCGATCCTCGCGGGCGGCATCATCGTCCGCCAGCGCGGCACGAAGCTCCACGCGGGCAAGAACGTCGGCATGGGCCGCGATCACACCCTGTTCGCCCTCGAGGCGGGCACGGTCAAGTACGACAAGGTGCACCGCAAGGTCGCCGTCGTCACGGCCTGATCCGTCCGCACGATCCGTATCGCTTTCACAGGCCGGTCCTTCGGGACCGGCCTGTTTTGTTTTCCGCCGCCCGCGGGCTTGCCCGGCCTCCGGCCCGCTGCCAGCGTCGCGCCCGATGTCCGATCGTCTCGCCGAACTCCGCCGTCAGCGCGCGCTCGTCCAGACGCATCTCGCTTGGCTCGACGCCGAGATAGCCCGAGCCGCGGGCGCCACGACGACGACCTTGCCCCCGGCCGCGCCGGCACCGACCGTGGCAGTGCCTTCCGCCGCCCTGCCCGCCGTGCCCGCAACGGAGGACCCGCCCCGGATGACGCCGGTTGCCGACACGATCCTCGAAGAATACCGCGTGCCGGAGGCCTCGCTGAAGAACGACGTGCGCAAAGGCTGCCTGCTCTATTTCGCAGCGGCGCTGGCCGCGGTTGCCGCGGGTGTCGTCGTGCTCTACTTCCTTTTCCGCGCAGCCCGGTGACCGATCCGGCGGCCCGACGGCGGGCCTATTGCACCGCGATTGCGCGGCAGACGAATCGAAATTCGGCGGCCCGGGTGCCGGATTCTGCTGGTAATCCCACCGCAACCATGGAGCTTAACAATCCGTGCGCGCAGTCCCCGATTCCGGCGCCGAGACGCCGTGAGCCCCGAGCAGTATCATCGCATTCTGACCTCGCTGGATCAGACCTTGTCGATCCTGCGGGAAGCGTCGGCGGAACACACCGACGAGGACCGCGAGTTTTTGCTGCAGCTGGAAATTTTGCGCTCGCGGGTTTTGCGCGCCGAGTCCGGCCATCCGTTTCCCCCGCGCATCGTGCCGACGTTGAAGGCGGAATCGGTTTCGCCGTTCCCGCCGGAGCGCGCGGCGCCGGAGGCTTCGGCGCCGCGGCCCGACCGGCCGCGGTTGCGCGTGCTCTTCGCCGACGATCACGACTCCGTCCGTTCGATCCTGCGCGCGTTGCTGCTTGCGGAAGGCGACATCGAGATCGTCGGCGAAGCGGTGAACGGTCCCGCCGCGGTGGAGCAGGTCCGGGAAACCAAACCCGACCTCGTCATCATGGACCTGAACATGCCGGGCCTCGACGGCATCTCGGCCACGCGCGAAGTCCTGCGGCTCAGTCCCGCCACGCGCGTGCTCGTGTTTTCCGCCAACCGCGATCCCGCCAGTGTCCAGAAAGCCGAGGCGGCCGGAGCGAGCGGCTACGTTTTCAAACCGGCCACGCGGGCCCTGCTCATCGGGGCCCTGCGCACGGTGCAGCGCGGGCGCACGTCGTTCCCGGAGCGCACCAATCCGTACGCACCCCGGGTGTAAACGGCGGCGTTCAGCCGACCGCCGGGTAGCTGCCGAGCCACTTCACGAGCGGGCAGAACTTCTTCAGCTCCGTCAGCGCTTCCTTCATCGCCGGGTCCTCGTAGTGGCCGGTGACATCGAGGAAGAAGTAATAGTCCCACGGACGCTTCTTGCTCGGACGGGATTCGATCTTCGACAGATTGATCCCGCGTTCCGCCAGCGGCATGAGCATCTTGAGCAGCGCGCCGGAATGCGAAGCCGCCTCGTCGCCGAGCGAGACGAGCAGGCTGGTGAGATCCTTGCCGCCGCCCACGGGGCCGGTGGGCTGCTTGCCGATCACGAAGAAACGCGTGGTGTTGTCGGCCTTGTCCTGGATGTTCCGCACCACGACGGGCACGTCGTAGTGGTCGGCGGCCAGTTCGCCGGCGATCGCGGCGGTGCCGGGTTCCTGTTTCGCCAACTGCACCGCGCGGGAGGTGCTGGGCGCGTCGACCAGCTGGGCGTTGGGCAGGTGCCGCTGCAGCCAATGCCGGCACTGCGCGAGCGCCTGGTCCTTGGAGTAGACGCGCTCGATGTTCTCGAGGGACGAATTGGAAATGAGGGCGTGGTTGATCTCGAGATAGATCTGCGCGACGATCTTCACGTCGCTCTCGACAAAGCTGTCGAGCGCCTCGCGGACCGAGCCTTCGGTCGAATTTTCGATCGGGATCACGGCGTAGTCGGTCTCGCCCTTCTCCACCGCGGTGAAGATGTCGCTGACCGTCGGCATCGCGTGGTAGTCGACGCTGGCGCCGAACTTCTTCATCGCCGCGGCGTGCGTGTTGCTCGCCTCGGGCCCGAGGTACGCGATCAGCAGCGCCTTCTCGAGCGCGATCGCCGCGGACATGATCTCGCGGTAGATGGCGTGCAGGGCCTCGTTCTTGATCGGACCGGTGTTCTGGCCGGAGACCTTGCGCAGGACGGCGTCCTCGCGCTCGGCGGCGTAGATCTGGCCGCCGGTGCTGCGCTTCACCTTGCCGATTTCGGCGGCAAGCGAGAGGCGCTGGTTGAGCAGCTCGACGAGCTGCCGGTCGATGACGTCGATCTTCGCGCGGATGGGGCCGAGGTCCATGGTCATTCCTTCGGGGTTTCGGGCGCGCCGGTTTCGGCCGCAGCGGGCGTCGGCTCGGCGGAGGGCGCATCGCCGGCCGGCACGGGCACCGCGGCCTCGAGCGGCAGCTGCTCGTCGGCGAGGCCCATGTCGGTGTCGGTCGGAGTGTGGGAGTTTTCCGTCGTCTTCAGCCACTCGTCGATCTGGCGCGAAGAGAGGACGTCGGACGCGGGAAGCTCATCGAGCGACTTGATGCCGACGAACTCGAGAAACTGGTCCGTCGTGCCGTACTGGATCGGGCGGCCCGGGGCATCGGCGCGGCCGACGATGTAGATCAGGTCGCGCTCGAGCAGTTTGTTGATGCCGGCCTCGGCGGAGACGCCGCGGATGGTCTCGATCTCGCCGCGCGTGACCGGCTGCCGGTACGAGATGACGGCGAGAGTCTCGATCGCGGATTGCGTGAGTTTCACCGGCGGCGGTTCCTGCCGCAAAATGCGCACCCAGCGGGCAAGCCGCGGATGCGTGACGATGCGGTAGCCGGCGTTGCCCTCGATCAACAGGATGCCGTCGTCGGCGAGCCGCAGGTCGGCCGCGATCTGGTCCATGGCCTCGCGGATCTGCGTCGCGGTGACGAGCGACGGCACGTCGGAGTAAAGCTCGGGGTCCTCGGGCGGCGCGATGATTTCCTCCGCCGGTTCCGAGGCGGGGACCGGGGCGGGCGCTTCGTCCGGGGCGGGGGCCGCGGCGGCTTCCGCCGGAGCCGCGCCTTCGGGCGCCGGACCCTCGACCGCGGCTTCGGCCTCGGCGATGCCCAGCTGTTCGGCCTGCTCGTGGAACCGCGTGAACGCCGCCTGGATGTCCTTGATCGCGAGCGGCTGGCTCGTGGACAGCAACAACGCCTTCAGCACCTTTTTCAGATTGAATGCCATGCGGGTAAAATCGCCCCGAGTGATGAACCGCGCCGGGGCTCGTGCAACCCGAATCTCTGCCGCCGTCCGCCCGGCCGCCGCGGCACTTGGGACTTCCCTTTGCGCCCCGCCCTCGCCTCTCCTTGCCGTACCTCCCATGCCGCCGCTCCGCCGTCTCGCCCTCGGGCTCTGCTGCCTGATTTTCCTGCTCGCCGGCTGCGCCCGGCGCGAAACGGTGGCCGACCGCGACGCGCGGGCCGGCATCTTGCATTTCAGCATCGGCTCCGAGCCCGCCGACCTCGACCCGCAGACGGTCACCAGCACCAACGACTCGAAGATCATCCAGGCGCTGTTCGATCCGTTGGTGAGCTTTGAGCCCGGCACGCTTGCGCCCGTCCCCGCCTTGGCCGAGCGCTGGGAAATTTCGCCGGACGGCCTCGTCTACACGTTTCACCTGCGCGCCGATGCCAAGTGGTCCAACGGCGACCCGTTGACGGCGCAGGACTGCGTCGATTCCTGGAAACGCATCCTCTCGCCCGCCCTCGGCGCGGAGTACGCCTACTTCCTCTACCTCCTGCGCGGGGCCGAGGCGTATCACAAAGTACAGACCAAGGACTTCGCCACCGTCGGCGCCCGCGCCGCCGACGCCCGCACGCTCGTCGTGACGCTCGCCTACCCGGCGCCCTACTTCCTCCAGATTTTGCTCAACTCGCCCTGGCGCCCCGTGCACGTGCGCTCGATCGCCGCCGTCGGCGACCCGCTGCAGCGCGGCACCAAGTGGACGCTCCCCGGCGCTCTCGTGGGCAGCGGTCCCTTCGTGCTGAAGGAATGGTCCCTCAACCGCCGCGTCGTGGTCGAGAAGTCGCCGACGTACTGGGACCGTGCCCGCGTCAAACTCAACGCGATCCACTTCTACCCGATCGACCAAATGGACGCCGAGGAACGCGCGTTCCGCGCCGGCCAACTCCATCTCACGTGGGCCGTGCCGCTCGCCAAGGTGCAGCCGCTGCAGCGCGAGGGTGCGCCGACGCTGCGGCTCGATCCGTTGCTCGAGACGCACTTCTTCCGCCTCAACACCAAGGTCGCTCCGCTCAACGACGTCCGCGTCCGCCGCGCCCTCGCCCTCGCCGTGGACCGCGACGCCCTCGCGACCAAGATTCTGCCCGGCGGCCGCCAGCCGGCGCCGACCTTCGTGCCGTCCTTTCTCGCCGGATACACGCCGCCCGCGCGGCGCGCCTACGATCCCGCGGCGGCGCGCCAGCTGCTCGCCGAGGCCGGCTTTCCCGGCGGCAAGGGTTTCCCGCCGCTGGAGGTGCTGTTCCACAACGCCGAGATCCTCCGCCTCGTGAGCGAGGCGCTGCAGCAGGCCTGGCGCCGCGAGCTCGGCATCGAGATCCGGCTCGCCAACCAGGAAAAGAAGACCGTCTTCGCCCGCCGCCGCGCCGGCGATTTCCAGCTCGTGCTCGGCACGTGGACGGCGGACTACCTCGACGCCACCACCTTCCTCGACATGTGGCGCAGCGACTCCGGCAACAACCAGACCGGCTGGGCCGACCCCGCCTACGACGCCCTCGGCGACCGCGCCAACACGATCGCCGATCCCGCGGCCCGCGCCACCGTGCTCGCCCAAGCCGAAGCCCTGGTCCTCGACGCCGCCCCGATCATCCCCGTCTACTTCAACTCCCACGTGTACCTCTCCCACCCGGCGCTGAAGGGCTGGGCCCCGACCCCGATGGAGCACACCGATTACCGGTACGTTTCGCTCCAACCGTGAGCGTCAGAAGTGACGTATTGTGCCCAAAATACGCCTTAAAGCGTCATCAGAGGCGTACATCGAATAATCTATTAAGCGTCTTTTATGGCGCTTTAGATTGATTTTAGGCCTCAACGCGTCATTTATGGCGCCATGCAAGTCGAGACCTTGTTGACCGACGACCAAGTCCTGCAGCAACTCGGAGAACGCCTCGCGCGGCATCGGCTCGCGCGCAACCTCACCCAGGAGCAGGTCGCCGTGCAGGCCGGCCTCGGCCTCCGCACCGTGCAACGACTGGAACTCGGCGCCGCCGGCACCCAGCTCTCCGGTTTCATCCGCATCTGCCGCGTGCTCGGTTTGCTGGACCGCCTTGGCAACCTCGTTCCTGACACCGGCCCGAGCCCGATGGCGCAGCTGCGGCGTCAGGGCCGGCCGCGCGGCCGCGCCTCGGGCCGGCCGGCCGCGACGTCTCCGTCCGCCCCGAAGCCCTGGTCCTGGGGAGACGCGCCGTGATCGCCGAGGTTCAACTCTGGGGCCGCACCATCGGCGCCGTCGCGATGACGCCGGGGCGCGACTACGCGGCCTTCGAATACGCGCCCGAGTTTCTCGGCAGCGGGATCGAGCTCGCGCCGCTGACGATGCCGCTCGGGCCCGGCGTGTTCGAATTTCCGGCCCTGCCGCGGAACACGTTCCACGGCCTACCGGGCATGCTGGCCGATTCGCTGCCAGACAAGTTCGGCAACGCGCTCATCGACGCCTGGCTCGCCGGCCAGGGCCGGACGCCCGGCGAGTTCGGCCCGATCGAACGCCTCTGCTACACCGGCACGCGCGGCATGGGCGCGCTGGAATTCGCGCCGGCCCTCGGGCCGCGCCCGCGCAAGGCGACCGGCATCGAGATCGACGCCCTCGTCCAGCTCGCCTCGGAAATCCTTTCGCAGCGCGGCGCCTTGCTCGGCAATTTCGCCGGCGCCGAGCGCGTCAAGGCCCTCAACGACATCCTCCGCGTCGGCACCTCCGCCGGCGGCGCCCGCGCCAAGGCCGTCATCGCCTGGAACCCCGCGACCCACGAGGTCCGTTCCGGCCAGATCGCGGCCGGCGACGGCTTCGAGTACTGGCTGCTGAAGTTCGACGGCGTCTCCGCCAACCGCGACAAGGAGCTCGACGACCCGCAGGGCTACGGCGCCGTCGAATACGCCTACCACCTCATGGCCCGCGCCGCCGGCATCGCGATGAGCGACTGCCGCCTGCTCGAGGAAAACGGGCGCCGCCACTTCATGACGCGGCGTTTCGACCGCACCGCCGGCGGCGGCAAACTGCACCTGCAGTCGCTCGGCGCGCTCACGCATGCGGACTTCAACCAGGCCGGCGCCCACGCCTACGAGCAGGCCATCCTCGCCATCCGCCGGCTCGGACTGCCCATCGCCGCCGTCGAGGAACAGTTCCGCCGCATGCTCTTCAACATCGTCGCGCGCAACCAGGACGACCACGTGAAGAACATCGCCTTCCTCATGGACAAGGGCGGGCACTGGAGCCTCGCGCCGGCCTTCGACGTCACCTACAGCTACAATCCCGACGGGGCGTGGACCGCGACGCATCAGATGACCCTCAACGGCAAACGCGACGGCTTCACGCGCGCGGATTTCGCGGCCGTCGCGAAGACCGCCCTGATGAAGCGCGGCCGCGCCGACACGATCCTCGGGGAAGTCCTCGCCGCCGTTGCCCGCTGGCCGGAGTTCGCCGCCGCCGCCGGCGTGAACGAAGCCTGGCGCGACCGCATCGCCGCAACCCATCGCCGCGAGTTTCCCGCCGCCTGAATCGGAATCATGCCGTTGAGAGTTGAAAGTTGAGGGTTGAGAGATCGATCCGCCGGGCCGCAGCAAACGCCGCCGAAGCCGGCAACCCGAGGAAACTGACGGTTTTGCTCTCAACTCTCAGCCAAGCTCTCTCAACACCACGAGTTCGCCTGAGCCCGCCGACGGCCCCGCGCCGCGCGGGACCCTCACTCTGTCATTGCCCGGCCCCGTGGCCGCTGGTTCGCTCGCGCTTCCCTTCCCTTTTCCCGTTTCCCGAATCCCAAATTCCATGAGCAACGTCCCCGATCACACCCGCAAACATTCCTCCGTCATCCACGACGGCCCGAGCCGCGCCGGCGCGCGTTCGATGCTCCGCCCGGTCGGTTTCAGCGAGGAGGATTTCAAGAAGCCCGTCGTCGGCATCGCTTCGCTCTGGAGCATGGTCACGCCGTGCAACATGCACATCGACAAGCTCGCGGTCGAAGCCGAGGCCGGCGCCAACGCCGCGGGCGGCAAGGCCATCATCTTCGGCACCATCACCGTCTCCGACGGCATCAGCATGGGCACGCCCGGCATGCGCTACTCGCTCGTCTCCCGCGAAGTCATCGCCGACTCGATCGAGACCGTGAGCGGCGGCGAGGGCTTCGACGGCATCGTCACCGTCGGCGGCTGCGACAAGAACATGCCCGGCTGCATCATGGCCCTCGCGCGCCTCAACCGCCCCGGCGTCTTCGTCTACGGCGGCACCATCCTCCCCGGCATCCACCCGGACACGAAGAAGGAATGCGACGTCGTCTCCGTCTACGAAGCCATCGGCCAGCACGCCGCCGGCAAGGTCGACGACGCCGGCCTGAAGAAGATCGAGGCCTGCGCCATCCCCGGCCCCGGTTCCTGCGGCGGTATGTACACCGCCAATACGATGGCCTCCGCCATCGAGGCCCTCGGCATGTCCCTGCCGAACTCGTCCGCCCAGATCGCGATCAGCGCGGAAAAGAAAGCCGACTGCCGCAACGCCGGCGCCGCCGTGCTCGAGCTCCTGAAGCGCGACATCAAGCCCCGCGACATCATGACGCGGAAGGCGTTCGAGAACGCGATCACGGTCACCATCGCCCTCGGCGGCTCGACCAACGCCGTCCTCCACCTCCTCGCCGTCGCCCACAGCTGCGGCGTGAAGCTCTCGATCGACGATTTCACCAAGATCGGCAAACGCGTCCCCGTCCTCGCCGACCTCAAGCCCTCCGGCAAATACGGCATGGTCCACCTCACCCGCATCGGCGGCCTGCCCCCGCTGATGAAGGTGCTGCTCGACGCCGGCCTGCTCCACGGCGACTGCATGACCGTCACCGGCAAGACCATCGCCGAGAATCTCAAAAACGTCGGTGCGTATCCGACCGATCAGGACGTCGTCCGCCCCCTGTCCAATCCGATCAAGAAGGACAGCCACCTGCGCATCCTCTACGGCAATCTCGCCCCCGGCGGCGCCGTCGCGAAGATCTCCGGCAAGGAAGGCCTCCAGTTCAGCGGCAAAGCCATCGTCTTCGAAGGCGAGGAAAAGGCCCTCGACGCCATCCTCGCCGGCAAGGTCAAGGCCGGCCACGTCGTGGTCATCCGCAACGAAGGCCCGGTCGGCGGCCCCGGCATGCGCGAGATGCTCTCGCCCACCAGCGCCATCATGGGCCGCGGGCTCGGCAAGGACGTCGCCCTCATCACCGACGGCCGCTTCTCCGGCGGCAGCCACGGTTTCGTCGTCGGCCACATCACGCCCGAAGCCGCGAAGGGCGGCCCGATCGGCGTGATCAAGAACGGCGACCCGATCACGATCGACGCCGTGAAGAACGAACTGACCCTCGGCATCCCGGCCAAGGACCTGAAGGCTCGCCTCAAGGCCTGGAAGCCGAAGAAGCCGAAGGAAACGCACGGCGTCCTCGCCAAGTACGCCCACACCGTGACCAGCGCGTCCGAAGGCGCCGTGACGGACAAGTATCTCTGACGTGGAGTTGAGAGAGACGGGTTGAGAGTTGAGAGCCAAACCGTCCGGTTTCGAACGCGACGGGCTGCGATCGCGTTTTCCAAACTCGGCGGATCGATCTCTCAACCCTCAACTTTCGACTCTCAACTGCCTTTAGTTTGAAAGACCGCAGCCGCCCGGGCTGCGGTTTTTCTTTGGCCGGAACGCAAAGTCCGTCCCTTCAACTTGGCTCTTTCAACTTTCAACCGGCCGGCCGTTGCCCGACGGCCGGCTCCCAAGCCACGCAGCCAGCGCGGCCCACGCGCGCGCCCGGTGGCTGATGCGGTTCTTCACCGCGTCGCCGAGCTCGGCGTAGCTCTCCGTGTAGCCTTCCGGCACGAACAACGGATCGTAGCCGAAACCCGCCCCGCCCTTCGGCTCATCGAGCAAACGCCCGTGGCAGGCGCCCTCGAAAACGAATTCCTCGCCGCCCGGTCCGCGCAGCAGCAGCACGCAGAAGAACTTCGCGCCGCGGCGCTCCGCCGGCACGCCGTGCATCGTGTCGCGCAACTTCAGCAGATTGGCCCGCGCGTCGCCCTGCGGTCCGGCAAAGTACGCGGATTCGACGCCGGGGCCGCCGTCGAGGGCGTCGACGCAGACGCCGCTGTCGTCCGCCAGCGCCCACGCGCCCGGCGGCAGCAAAGGCAGCAACGCGACCGCCTTCTTGCGTGCGTTGCCGACAAAGGTGCCCGTGTCTTCCTCGACGGCCGGCATGCCGCCGACCTCGCGCGCGGAGTGGATCGAGACGGCCGTGCCGGACTCGGCCGCAAGCGTCCGGAGCTCGGCGGCCTTGTGGGCGTTGCCCGACGCGAGATAGATCTTCAAGCGACGAAAGCCGATTCCCGGCCGCGGCTCACTTCGCCGTTTTGGCGTAGCCCGGCAGCGGTTTGCCGTCGGGCCCAAGCTTGCCGGTCGCCCACAACAAACCGCGGGCGACGAGGTCGAGGTACTCCGGCGTCTTCATCGTGGCGTCGAAATGCCCGAGCGTGGTGACGAAGGAACGGCCTTTGCCGTAGGTGTTGGTCCACACGACGACGTGTTCGGCCTTCGTTTCCTGACCGTAGCTCTTCGCGAGCGGCACGACGTTGGGCCACGTTT
Organism: Opitutaceae bacterium; assembly: GCA_027482185.1. Lineage (GTDB taxonomy): Bacteria > Verrucomicrobiota > Verrucomicrobiia > Opitutales > Opitutaceae > ER46. The sequence goes on from JAIXWF010000013.1 coordinate 1,713,051, forward strand.
TCTCGATCTTGTAGAGTTCATCGGCGATCGAAACCCATTCCGCGGGGGCGCCCTTCATCACGGGGTGCGCGGCATCGAGGACCTGGATCTTGAGATCGCGGCGGCCTTCGTGGCTCATCGAGCGCTGGCCGATGACCTGGCGCCATTCGTCGGTCGGGGCGTTGCGGAAACTGTGCACGGAGGCGTGAAGGATCACCGCGGGCACGCCGGCTTTGTGGGGCGCGGCCACGCGTTCGACGAAGTCCTTGTCGGCGACCATGCCGAAGCACTCGTTGTGCACGACGACGTCGTAGCCCGCGGCCCAATCCGCCTTTTCATAGAGACTGTGGCGGTGCTCGCGCGTCGTGCCTTCGTGGGCGACGGTGAGATCGATATTCAGCCGCGCGTTGAGGCCTTCGACGAGGGTCTTCTTCTGCGCTTCGTAGTCGTGGAAGCCGCCGCCGGTCACGAGCAGGACCTTGAGCGGTTTCGGCGCTTGGGCGCAGGCCACGGTGGCAAAGGCCAAAGCGGCCACGAGGGTAAGGAGTTTCTTCATGGGGATAAGATGGCTGGAAGCGACCGCCGCGGGGCGGAGGAACTCAGGCTTCCTTGGCGCGTTTCTGCAGGGCGGCCTTGGTCAGGCCGAGTCGCTTGGCCGCCTTGGCTTCGTCGCCGCCTTCGGCGGCCAGGGCGCGGGCGATGAACTCGCGTTCGAGGCGCGGCAAAATCGCTTCCTCGGTCGCGGCCAATTCCGCGAAGGCGGCGTCGAGGGCGGCCGCAAGCGTGAGCGCGGGGGCGGCTGCGACTGCGGCCACAGGCGGGACCGCGGGCGCAGGCGCCGCAACGGCTGCAACGACGGCTGCTGGAGTCTCCGTCGCGACTTCGCTCAGCGGGACCGCCGCCGCCGGCACCGGCGCCGAACTTTCGACGGCACCGCGGATCTCGACCGGCAAATCTTTGACCAAGATCGCGTCGCCCTGCGCGATGACGGCGCTGCGGTAGATCACGTTTTCAAGTTCGCGCACGTTGCCCGGCCAGGTGTGGCGGACGAGCACGGCCATGGCTTCGGGGGAAACCTTCGAGACGCGCGACTTCTTCTGTTTCACCAAAGTCTGGAGGCAGAAGTCGACGATCTGCGGGATGTCGTCCTCGCGCTCGCGCAGGGGCGGCATCTTGATGCGGACGACGTTGAGCCGATAGTAGAGGTCCTCGCGGAAGGTCTTCGCCTTCACCATTTGCTCGAGGTCCTTGTTGGTCGCGGCGATGATGCGCACGTCGACGCGGATCGTGTCCGTGCCGCCGACGCGCTGGATCTCGCCCTGCTGGAGGACGCGCAGGATCTTCGTCTGGGTGGCGAGGGCCATGTCGCCAATCTCGTCGAGGAAGATGCTGCCGCCGTCGCAAAGTTCGAATTTGCCGAGGCGCTGGCCGGTCGCGCCGGTGAACGAGCCCTTCTCGTGGCCGAAGAGTTCGCTCTCGATGAGATTGTCGGGGATAGCGGCGCAATTGACGGCGATGAACGGCTTCGCCGAGCGGTGGCTGTGTTTCCAGATCGAGCGGGCGACGAGTTCTTTGCCGGTGCCGCTTTCGCCGGTGATCATGACGGTGACGTCGCTGGCCGTGACCTGACCGATGACCTTGAAGACATCCTGCATCACCGCCGAGCTGCCGACGATGCCCTCGCGGTAATCGTCGGCGTTGATGGTCGGCTTGTAATCGCTGACCGCGCGCATGTCGGCGTGGGCCTTGAGCGCGTTTTCCGCCAGCGCGAGGACCTTCGCCGGATCGAAGGGCTTCATCACGTAATCGAAGGCGCCGTACTTCATCGCTTCGATGGCGGTCTGGGCGGTGCCGAACGCCGTCATGAGCACGACGAGCTGCTTCGGGTTGGCGGAACGGATGTGCTGGAGCGCCTCGATGCCGCTCATGCCGCCCATGCGGACGTCGAGGAAAACGAGATCCGGCGCCGGTCCTTTCTTCACGAGCGCGATGCCCTGTTCGCCGCTCGGGGCCTCGATCACGGCGTAGTGCCGCGAGGAAAGCACCCGCGAGAGCGAGTAACGGATCTCCGCGTCGTCGTCGATGACGAGGATGGTCGGCGTTTTGGTATTCGGATCGGACATGGCGGCGGCGCCGGTCGCCGGGACGCGTCCGGTGACGGGCGGACCGGGGCCGAAACGCAACTGTGCGCTGGCCTATTCGACAGGCGCGCCTTTGTTGCTCCCTATGCTCGGCTGGTCAATGAACCTTTTCCGCGTCCGCGGAATCCTGCTCTCGGTTCACTTCACGTTCTTCCTGCTCCTTGCGGTGGTCGCGTGGGACGGCTGGCAGGGCTTGCCCGAGGAAGGCGTGGCCGGCGGCTGGGGCGGCCTCGCGGCCAACGTTGCCATCCTGCTCGCGTTCTTCACCTGCGTGGTGCTGCACGAATTCGGGCATTCGTTCACGGCGATGCACTACGGCGTCGGCGTGCGCCGCATTCTGCTCATGCCGATCGGCGGCATGGCGGAGTTCGACAGCATCCCGCGGGAACCCGCGAAGGAATTTCTGATCACGTTGGCCGGGCCGGCGGTGAACTTCGCGATCGTGGCCCTGCTGGCACTGGCGGTGGGCTGGCCGCAGGGCTGGCCCTGGCAATTCCACAACTACGAGGCGACGGCGGTCGGCTTCGCGCTGCTGTTGCAGAAATGGAATCTCGCCATGGGCCTCTTCAACCTTGTCCCGGTCTTCCCGATGGACGGCGGCCGCATCCTTCGGGCGCTCCTCGCGACGCGGCTGCCTTACCTGCGCGCGACGTTCATCGCGGCCACCGTCGGCAAGATACTCGCCGTCGCCGGGGCCGCGGCGGCGCTGCTCGGCTTCGATGCGCCGCTGACGGCCGTGCTGTTCGCGTTCATTTTCTTCGCCGGCGAGGTCGAGTACCGGGCGGTGAAACGCCGGGAAATCGAGGACGCCTACTGGCGCGCCGCCCTGGCGCGGATCTATCCGCTGACGCCGGTCACGGAAGAACCGCCGGTGCTGCGCTGAGGGCCGGCCGAACCGGCTCCATCCGCCGCGAAGCCAAGACCTTGGAAAACAAAAAACCCCGCCTTGCGGCGGGGAAATTTGGTGGACCCTAGCGGGTTCGAACCGCTGACCTCCTCAATGCCATTGAGGCGCTCTACCAACTGAGCTAAGAGCCCATTCGCACTTGCGAGGGGACAGGAAATCCAACTTCCGCGTTCGAATGCAAGGACTTTTTCAACGGCTTTCGATATCGCGGGCGCGAAACGTCAATTCGAGATCCTCGGACTTCTTTTCCGGATGCGCCGGCATCGTGACGCGCCCGAATGCCGCGACGACGGCGCGGTCGAACTCGTCGCTGCCGGAACTGCGTTTGATCCGCGGCCGCGAGAGCGCGCCGTTGGCGGAGATGTTGACGACGATATCGACCGAAAGATCGGCCCCCATGCCGGCGAGGCCCGTGAGTTCGGCGCGGATCCGCTGCTTGAGCATCGCGAAATAGCGTTCCACCAAGGTGGCGTCGGCCGAGGAGGTCAGCGCCTTGCCGCCGGCGCCGCCGGTCTTGTTGTCTGTCGAGCCGCCGAGCACGCCCTTGGCGATGCCCTCGGCGTCGAGCTTGGCGACCTTGGTCGTCGGCGTCTTGCCCGGAGGCGTCTTCGCCTTCGCGGCATTGGCCCGGTCGAATTCCTCCTTGGTCAACCGCTTCTTCTCTTCGTCGAGGCGTTTCTTCTCGGCGGCGCGTTCCTTCGCGATCTGCTGCTTCGCCTTTGACTCGCCGACGATGACGGCGCGCTTGATCTGTTTCGTGAAGTTCGGCGCCGCGGGATCGGCCGGAGCCTTCTCGGCGGATTTCTTCGGGACCGGCGCCGGTTCGGGTTTGGGCGCGGGGGCCGGCGGCGCAGGCGCGGGCGGGGTCGGCTCCGGGGCCGGAGTGATGACGGGCAGCGGCGCCGGGGGCGCCACCGGCACTTCGGCCTTTGCCAAATCGAGCTTCACGCCGCCGGGCGTGCCGAGGGCCGGCGCGGCGGTGGCCATGAAGTTGTCCCCTTCCCCGGCCACCAATTCGATGATGCGGTTGGGAGGCGGGGTCTCGATCGAGATCCGCGAAAACACGAAAACCGCGAGGACGAGCGCGACGTGGAGCGCGACGGAAAGGACGAATCCGTTCGTCGACTGGGAATGCTCCGCGGTCATGGCCCGAAACGCGCGCTCAGGGCGTCGCCGCCTCCGTGGCGATGTCGAAGCGCGTCAGATTGAATTTTTTGCACTCCGCGATCACGGCGGCGACCTTGCCCCAGGATCCGCCGATGTCGCCGGCGATGCGGATCACAGGCTGCTTGGTCTCGCCGCTGAAGGCGCGGAGCTGGACCTGCAGGTCGCGGAACGTCACCGGCCGGCTGTTGAGGAAATAGTTTCCGCGGGCGTCGACGGTGATGGTCTCGGTCCGCAGCGTGGGATCGGGCTTGGGCTGGGCCGACTTTTCCTCGGCGGGCAGCTTCACCGGGATCGACTGCTCCTGCTGGATCAGCGGCGTCGCGATCATGAAGACGATCAGCAGCACGAACGCCAGGTCGACGAGGTTCGTGATGTTGAGATCCGCGATCGGGTGCGCGGCGCGCTGGCGGCGGAACGTGCGGGCCATGGCGGCGGTTACTTGGACTCCAGTTCCAGCCGGTCCGCGAGGGAGCTGGCGTAGTTTTCCATTTCCGTGATCAGGCGGCGCGTGCTCGCGAGGAGAATGTTGTAGCCGAAGACGGACGGGATCGCGACCACGAGGCCGGCGATGGTCGTGAGCAACGCGGCCGAGATGCCGGGCGCGATTTGCTGGATGCCCGCGGTCTGCTGCACGGCGACAGCGCTGAAGGCCTCCATCACGCCCCACACGGTGCCAAGCAGGCCGAGGAACGGCGCGCCCGACACGATCGAGGCGAGGAAGATCATGCTCGATTCGTAACGCAGCGTCTGGCGGGCGAGCGCGCGCTGGATGGCGTTCTCGGCGTGCTCGAGCTTGGCGCGGATGTTGTCGTCGCCCTTCTCCTTGCCGATCGCGGCGGCGCGCCAGTAACCCTCGAGCGCGTCGGCAAACACGTCCGCGTACGGGATCGAGCGCTTGTTGCGGTAGGATTCCGGCAAATCCAGCAGCGCGCGCTGGTCGCGCAGGTGCGATTCGAAGGCGAGGTTGAGCGCGCGGAGTTTCTTCAGCTCGAAATGCTTTCCGAACATCACGGTCCAGGCCACGAGGCTGAACAGCATCAGCCCGACGGTGATGACCTGGCCGACGATATCGCAGCGGAGGAAGACCTCGACGATGTTGACCGCCGCGAAGACCGGAGACTCGGAGAAAAGCGCGCCCATGTGCAAAGTGGCCGAACTGTTGGCGGGTTTGCGAGGCGCATTCAACGGAAAAGCCGCCGCGCGGCGCATTCGCGCGCGACGATTCTGTTTGCGGCGGCGCGCCGCGAATTTTTGCTCGGGCTTCGCCGCTCCGCACCGCCACCTTTTTTCCTCTTCCTTCCATGTTCCGCCAACGCGCCCTCCAGCAACTCGCTTCCCGTCGCGGCCAAATCGGCCGTCTCGGCGCCCTCGTCGGCTTCGACGGTTTCGTCGACACGATCGTCACCCCGGTCGGCCTCCGCCGCAGCGCCGGCGACAACTTCACGCCGATCGCGACCCTCGCCGAATTCGGCAACCGCATCGCCGCCGCCGCCGGCAAGAGCACCAACATCGAGCTCTACCCGCGTCTCGACAAACTCGGCGGCAACGGCCCCATCATGGCCAACGCCCTCGTCGCGGCCGGCGCCCGCGTCACCTACGTCGGCGCCGTCGGCGCCCCGACCGTGCATCCGGTGTTCGCCGACATGGCCGCCAAGGCCAAGACCTACTCCCTCGGACCGGCCGCCGCGACCACCGCGGTCGAATGCGAGGACGGCAAACTCATGCTCGGGCAGATGCGCTGCCTCGACGACGTCACCTTCGACCGCATCCGCACCGTCATGGGTGAGGCCGCGCTGATGGCCGAGTTCGGTGCCGCGAATTTGGTCTCGCTCGTGAACTGGACGATGATCCCGAACATGACGGCGATCTTCACCGCGCTCACCGAGCAGGTGCTGCCGAAACTGCCGCCGACGCCGGGCCGGATCTTTTTCTTCGATCTCGCAGACCCCGAGAAACGGTCGGTCGACGACCTCCGCGCCGCGCTCGCGGCGATCGGCAAGTTCACCGCCTTCGGCCAAGTCACGCTCGGCCTCAACCTCAAGGAAGCTCAGCAAGTCGCGGCCGCGCTGGGCGTCGCCGACTCGGGCCAGGACGAGCCGGCGCTGCGCGCGATGGCGAAAGACATCCGGGCCAAGCTCAACGTCACCACCGTCGTGATCCACCCGCGCGAATCCGCCGCCTGCGCCACCGCGGCCGGCACCGCGTGGGTGCCCGGACCGTACACCGAGAAGCCGCTGATCACCACCGGCGCCGGCGACCACTTCAACGCGGGTTTTACGACGGGCCAACTGCTCGGCCTCGATCCCGAGGGCTGCCTCGCGCTCGGCGTTTCGACCAGCGGCCACTACGTGCGCACGGGCGAAAGCCCGAGCCTCGCCGCGCTGGAAACCTTCCTCGCCAACTGGCGCTGAATCCCGCAGCTTTCTCCCATGCCCCTGAAATCCAATTACGCCGGCCGCCTGATCTCGTTCGAAGGATCCGAGGGATCCGGCAAATCGACGCAGATTTCGCGGCTCGCCGCCCATTTCCAGAAGACGGCGCGCGAAGTCGTGAGCACCCGCGAGCCCGGCGGCACGGAGATCGGCGAGCAGATCCGCAACATCATCGTCCACAATTCCAAGGGCGACGAGATGTGCGCCGAGACGGAGTTGCTGCTGTTTACCGCGGCCCGCGCGCAGCTTGTGCGCGAGGTCATCGCCCCCGCCCTCCTGCGCGGCGCGATCGTGCTGAGCGACCGTTTTCTCGATTCCTCAACCGTGTACCAAGGCATCGCGCGCAATCTCGCCGCCGATCCCGTCGCGCAGATCAACCGCTTCGCCGTCGGCAACGTGCTCCCCGATCTCACGATCGTGATCGACGTGCCCGAGGATGTGAGCCTCGCCCGCGTGAAGCGCCGCGCCTCCGATCTCCCAGACCGCATGGAGCGGGAGAACATCGGTTTCTACAAAAAGGTTCGCGAAGGCTACCTCGTCCTCGCGAAGGGCATGCCTGAGCGCTTCATCGTCGTCGACGGCACGAAGACCGAGGACGTGATCGAGAAGAAGATCTGGTCCGAGGTGCAGGCCCGCCTGAAGTGAACGCCCGCCTCCGGTCCGCCGGAGGCCGCGTCCCCCGAGCGCCGCAATGTCGTCCGTCGTTTCCTGGCCCGAGGCCCTCGCAGGCACGCCGTCCATCGCCGTCATCGAGCGCGCCATCGCCGGAAAACGGCTGTCGCACAGCCTGCTGATCCACGGCGACGACCTCGCCACGCTCGAAGCCGTGGCGCGCGGCATCGCGGACCGTTTGCTGAACGGCGAACCGGGCAAGCGCGCCGCCGCCACGTTTCCGCCGGACCAACATCCCGACGCCTTCGCGCTCCGGCCCGCCGGCAAGATGCGGCAGATTTCCGCCGACGCCACCCGCGACCTCATCGCCAAAATCCAGGTGTCGCCGGCCGTCGCGCCCAAGAAGGTCGCCGTGCTCCACGAGGTCGACCGCATGAACATCCCCGCCGCGAACGTCTTCCTCAAAACGCTCGAGGAACCGCCGGCGAACACGACGCTGCTGCTGCTCACGACCCGGCCCTACGCCTTGCTGCCGACGATCCGCAGCCGCGTCCTGCATTTCCGTTTTCCCTCCGCTGCGGCCCCGGTCGCGGCCGATGGCTGGACGCCGTGGCTTGACGACTACCGCGCCTGGCTCGGGCGGCTGAGCGACGGTGCGCCGACGGACAAGGCCGCGGTCGCAGACCACGTTTTCACCCTTTACGGCCTGGTCGCGCGCTTCGGCGCGGTCCTCGAATTTGCGACCGACGCCGTGTGGCAGCAGCAGAAAGCTGCGTTGCCGCCGGATCTCGACGACGACGAAAAGGTCGCGATCGAAACCGGCATCGCCAACGGCCTCCGCGCGCGCCTGTTCGCCGAGATCGAAGGCGCCACGCGCACCTTTGCCTTGCCGAAATTGGAAAACGGCGACGAATCCGTCCGCCGCGCGCTCGTCGCCGCGATCGAGAAACTCGAGCACAACGTCGGTTTGCTCCGGCTCAATCTGAACGAATCCGCCGCCCTCGAGGACTTTCTGCTCGCGTCGCTCCGCACCTGGACGAGGCGTTGATAAAACCGGAATTCGGAGACCGGAAACCGGAATTCGATCCGGGGACAGGAACGACGGGATTGGGCTGAAGAATGTGACAGGAAGAATTCAGGTGGCGGCACCCAGCCCAGCGGCCCCGCCGAAAGTCCTGTCCCATCCTGTCTCCGCCGTCCTGTTAATCCTGTCCCCGAGAGAAATTCCCGAGTTCCGCCCGAGTATAGAAACCGGAATTCGGAAACCGGATACCGGAAATCCAATCCCCCGCTTTCAAGACCGGGACAGGATGGACAGGAAGGGAGGAAACAGGATCAACAGGACGGTGGGATAAGCTGAGCCGAAGCGCAGGACGTCTTCACTCCGTTCCTGTAGAATCTCCGTTCCCCCAATCCTGTCCTTCCTGTCCTCAACAAAAGTCGCGCGACCACCGCACGCCCCGCAATCCCCACTTACGCGAGGCCGAGCTTTTGCAGCACTTCCTTCGGTGGGCCTTCGAACTTCTCGATCGCGACGTTGCCGATGTAGCCGATGTCCTTCATGCCTTCCGGCGTCGTATAGTAGCCGCCGGCGGTGAGGTCGCGGAAACGGCGGAAGAAATTGGCCGCGGTGCGGAATTCGGGTTTCGCCTTGGGCGCGAAGCAAATGTCGTCGCAGATCGCCGTCCGCTGGCGGTTCACGAGATTCACGTACGGAGCGCCGAACCGTTTCTGCGCCTCGGCGTCGAGCCACGCGAGGCCCTCGACGATGACCTTGCGGTCGTTGTCGTGGCCCGGGTACGGGGCGCTGATCCATTCGTCGATGAAATCCTGGACCTTCACCGCGGACGCGCTCGGACCCTTGGCGTCGGCCGGGATGATTGTGTCGCACAACGCCGCGGCCGTCGCCCGTTGGGCCGGCGTGAACGTCAACGGCCACACATCGCCGGGTTGATAGATCTTCTGCAGATCGGGATCGGTGCCGTAGCCCTTGGCGGGCTTGGCGGCGCCGGTTTCCGCGGCGTACGTCGCGGCGTCCATGAACGACGCCGAGGCGGCGGCGGCGAGCATCCACTTGAGGGCGTCGCGGCGTTCCATCGGCACGGAGGCGGGATTCGTCGGGGTCGTCATGGTCAGAGATTTCCTTTCTTCAGCTCGGACAGGAGGTAGTCGCTGGCGCGCCACGCGAGCGCCATGATGGTGAGCGTGGGATTCTTGTCGGCGTTGGAACAGAACGGACCGCCGTCGGTGACGAAGAGGTTCTTCACGTCCCAAGTCTGGCACCATTGGTTGGTGACGGACTTCTTGGCGTCGGCGCCCATGATGGTGCCGCCGACTTCGTGGATGATTTTGCCGCCGGGTTCGATGGCCTTGGCGCCGTCGGCCTGCACCTGCGAGCGCACCTTGCCGCCCATCGCCTCGATCATCTCGGCGAAGGTCTTGTGCATGTGCGCGGCCTGGCGGGTCTCGTGCTCGGACCACTTCCAATGGAAACGCAGCACCGGGATCCCGTACTTGTCCTTCACCTTGGGATCGAGGTCGCAGAACGAATCTTCGTTCGGGATCATCTCGCCGCGGCCGGCGAAGCCCATGAACGAACCGTAATAGCGGCGCGCGTCCTCCTTGAACTGGCGGCCGTAGCTGCCGTTGGTCAGGCTGTCCATGCCGGCGCCCGTGCTCAGGCCCGGCATCTGGCGGCCGCTGCCGAACTCGATGTGGTACCCGCGGGCGAAACCGAGCTTGCCGGCGAGTTGCTCCTTGTAGAGCCACCACGGCACATAGGCGTGGTTGCCGCCGGCGCCGTCCTCGTTGTGCAACGGCAGGTTTTCCAGCGCCGGGATCTGGCCGCCGAGGCCGGCCCCGACCGTATCCATGATGTACTTGCCGACGAGGCCGGAGGAATTCGCGAGACCATTGGGGAAACGCGCCGACTTCGAATTCAGCATGATGCGCACGGACTCCGCGGAACTCGCGGCGAGCACGACGACCTTGGCCTTCACGCGGTGCTCCTGGCCGGTCGTTTTGTCGATGTAGAGGACGCCCGTGGCCTTGCCGTTTTCGTCCACCGTGACCTCGCGGGCCATCGCGTTCGAAACGATGTCGAGGTTGCCGCTGGCGAGCGCCGGCGGCAGGTGCACCGTCGTCGATTGGTAGTTCGCCTTGATCGAGCAGCCGCGGCCGCAGGGCGTCGCCCAGAAGCAGGCTTGGCGCGCGCGCATCGCGTCGGCGAGCAGGCGTTGCGCCTTCGGGTTGTTGGGATGGATCTTCTTCGGGAGGACGTCGGCGTCCTGCTTCTGGCTCAGCACCGCGCGGTGGATCGGGATGACGGGGATGCCGAGCTTCTTGACGCGGGCGCGGGCCAGCTGTTCGCCGGCGCGCAGAATCGGCGGCGGCTGCAGGCAGCCGGCCGGGGAGTCGGGCGTGTTCTCGAGGCCGTTGTTGTCGCCGTAGACGCCGATCAGCATCTCGACCTTGTCGTAGTACGGCGCTACATCCTCGTAGCCCAGCGGCCAGTCGAAACCGAGGCCATCGCGGGTGTACGGCTTGAAATCGTAGGGTCCGTTGCGCAGCGAGATGCGGCCCCAGTGGTTGGTGCGGCCGCCGAGCATGCGCGCACGCCACCACCAGAATTGCCGCGCCGGATCGTCGGAAGCGCTCGTGTACGGCTCGCCCGGCACCTGCCAGCCGCCGTCGATCGTCGAATCGTAGAACCCGAAGGGCTTGTCCGGCGTCGATTGCCCGCGCAACGGCGCCTGGTTGTTCGTCTGGAACATCGGCGTTTCCTTCACCGGATCGTAGTTCCGGCCGGCTTCGAGCATCAGCACCTTCGCGCCTTCCATCACGCAGGTGTAGGCGGTCTGGCCGCCGGCGGCGCCGGAACCGACCACGATGACATCGTAGCTGGGTTGGGTTTTCGAGGACGGGATATGGGCCATGGGAAAACGGGGTCGCGGGGTTGGGGAAACGACGCTGCGAACATCACGCAGCACGTTTCCGAAATGCAACCGGCATTTCGCGAATCGCCGCGGGTTTCAGGCGAGCGCGGCGAGGAACTCCGCGCGCGTTTCCATGTGCGGGTTGTGGCCGGCCGCGGCCACCGTGCGGATGTCCGCCTGCGGAAAATGCGCGCGGATCACCGCGTGATCTTCGGCCTCGATGTAATTGGATTTGCCGCCCGCGACGAACCGCACCGGTCCGTCGTAGCGATCCGCCGGTACGAGCGGATTCGCCTCCATCGCCGGCAGCGCCGCCGTCAGCACGGGCAAATTGATCTGCCAGTACCACGCGCCGGCGTCGTTGCGCTCCAGATTGGTGGTAAGGAATTTTCGCAGCGACCAACTCGGAACGCGCGCCTCGAACCGCAACTCGGCCTCGGCGCGCGAACGCAAATCCGCCAGATTCAACTCGTTCATCGCCGCGAAACTCTGCCGGTGGCCGGGCCAGAAATATCCTTTCGGGGCAATGTCCACGACCGTCAGCCGGGCAACGCGCGCCGGCTGCCGGCATGCGAGCAGCATCGCGACCTTTCCGCCCATGCTGTGTCCCATGAATTCCGCGGCGGCCATGCCCTGCGCGTCGAGCCAAGCGACGACGTCGTCCGCCATCGCCGCGTACGTCATCGGCTCCGCATGCGGCGAAGTCCCGTGGTTCCGCAGGTCGAGCGCGAACACGTGCCGCTGCGCCGCGAGGTCGCGGCCGACCGTCTGCCAATTGCGCGAGGAACCGAGCAGACCGTGCAGGACGACGAGCGGCGGCAGGCCCGCGCCGCCGAGATCGCGGAAGGAAAGGGAAACCACGGTGCGCGAATGCCAGACCGGGCCGGGACGTTGCCAGCCTTTTTCCGCTGCCGGCTTGCGTCGCCGCACGCGCACCTCTGGCATCGGGGTTTCCGACCATGTCCGAAGCCAAGCTCACGCCGATGATGCAGCAGTACTTCGAGGTGAAGCGCGGCCTCCCGCGCGACACCCTCCTGCTCTTCCGCCTCGGCGATTTCTTCGAGCTGTTCTTCGACGACGCCGTCACCGCGTCCAAACTCCTCGGCCTCACGCTGACGAAGCGCCAGGAAACGCCGATGGCCGGCCTCCCGGCCCACGCGGTCGACAACTACGTTTCCAAACTGCTCGCCGCCGGGAAGAAGGTCGCCCTCTGCGACCAGGCCGAACCCGCCAAGGCCGGCAAACTCGTGCGCCGCCAGCTCACGCGCATCCTCTCGCCCGGCACCACGCTCGCCGCCAACCAGCTTGACGCCGCGCGCAACCACTACCTCGCCGCCCTCGCCTGCGACAAACACGGCCTCCACGCCGCCTGGCTCGATCTGTCGACCGGCGAGTTCAAGGTCGCGACCGACCCGCAGCCGGCCAACCTGCTGCCCGTCCTCACTGCGCTGAACCCCGCGGAAATCCTCGTCACCGAGGGCGAACGCGAACGCTGGGCCGCCGCCCCGCACGACCAGACCGCGCTGCACGCGCTGCATGCCTTCTGCGCCGACCGGCTCGTGTCCGAACTTCCCGGATACCACTTCGACGCCGCCACCGGCGGCAAGACCGTGATGGACGCCCTCGGCGTCCTCAACCTCGAGGGCTTCGGTCTCGCCCCCGGCCACGCCGGCCTCGGCCCCGCCGGCGCGCTCGTCCACTACGCGACCGAAAACCTCTGCGCCAAACCCGAGAATCTCCGCGGCCTGCAGGAATACCGCAGCGCCCGCACGCTGCTGCTCGATCCCGCGACGCTGCGGAATCTCGAGATCTTCGCTTCCACCCGCGGCACCCGCGAAGGCTCGCTGCTCCAGGCAATCAACCGCACCGCCACGCCGACCGGCGCGCGTTTGCTCGAACGCTGGCTCGCCGCCCCCACCCTCGATCTCGCCGAAATCCGGCGCCGCCAAACCCTCGTCGGCGAACTGCTCCGCGAGCCCCGCCGCATGGCCGAACTGCACGAGGCGCTCGGCGCCGTGCGCGACATCCCGCGCATCCTCGGCCGCCTCCAGAATCGCCTGCGCAACCCGCGCGAACTCGGCGGCGTGCGCGATACCCTCGCGCAAATCCCCGCCATCCGCACGACGCTTGCGGGCTTTGGATCGGACACTCAGCTCTCAACTCTCAGCTCTCAACTCCAGGAACTGCCCGACCTGCGGCAGCTCCTGACCAGCGCCCTCGCCGACGAGCTCCCGAACGACCTCGCCGACGGCAACTACATCCGCGGCGGCTACGACGCCGAGCTCGACCGGCTCCGGTCGCTCACCTCGAACAACAAGACCTGGCTCTCCGACCTCGAGCGCACCGAGCAGGAACGCACCGGCATCCGCAGCCTGAAGGTCAGGTTCACGAACAATTTCGGGTATTACATCGAAGTCACCAAGGCCAACCTCCACCTCGTGCCCACCGACTACATCCGGCGGCAGACCACCGTCGGCGGCGAGCGCTACGTGACCGAGGCCCTGAAGCTGAAGGAAAAGGAAATCTTCCATGCCGAGGAGAATGCCCTCGCCCGCGAACTGGAACTCTTCAACGCCCTGCTCGCCCGCGTCCTCGACGAATCGCTCGCCCTCACCCGCACCGCCGAGGCGCTCGCGGAAATCGACGTGCTGATCGGCTGGGCCCTCCTCGCCCGCGAATGGGATTACTGCCGGCCCGAACTCGACGACGGCGACGTCCTCGAGATTTCCGAAGGCCGCCATCCCGTCGTCGAGCAGATGCTGCGCAGCCTCGATGCGCCCGCGGCCCGCGGCGGCAATTCCGGTTTCGTGCCCAACGACACGGTGCTCGCCTGCGACGACGCGCAGATCGCCCTGCTCACCGGTCCCAACATGGCGGGCAAATCGACCTACATCCGGCAGGTCGCGCTCATCACGTTGATGGCGCAGATCGGCTGCTGGACGCCCGCGAAGGCCTGCCGCATCGGCCTCGTCGACCGCATTTTCTCCCGCGTCGGCGCCAGCGACGACCTCGCCCGCGGCAACTCGACCTTCATGGTCGAGATGAACGAAACCGCGAACATCCTCAACAACGCGACCGATCGCTCCCTCATCATTCTCGACGAGATCGGCCGCGGCACCTCGACCTACGACGGCCTCTCGATTGCCTGGGCCGTCGTCGAACACTTGCACCGCGCGCCGGAACGCGGCCCGCGCACGCTCTTCGCGACGCATTACCAGGAGCTCACACAGCTCGACAAACACCTGCCGCGGCTCCGCAACTTCTCCGTCGCGGTCAAGGAATGGAACGACGACATCGTCTTCGTCCGCCGCGTGATCCCCGGCGCCGCCGACCGCAGCTACGGCATCCAGGTCGCGCGCCTCGCCGGCCTGCCGCTCAGCGTCATCGACCGCGCCAAGACCATCCTCGCGAAACTCGAGAGCGACGACACCAGCGTTTCCCTCCCCGCCCCCCAGGCGAAGCCGAAGAAGAAAATCACCGTCGCCCCGACCGACGATTCGCAGCTCAGCCTGCTATAAGGCCGCCGCGGCAACCACGGATCAAACGGAACGCACGGATTGCCGCGGATTCATCCGTGCCCGCCGTGAAATCCGTGGTCCTAAATTCCCTCCCTCGCCGTCCGCCATCCCCTCAGCGCGCCAGCGGCAGCGCCAGCAACCGCGCCGCGTCGATCATTCGGCGGTCGTTGGTGAACAGCGGGCCGGCGTCGAGATTCGCAAAGGTCGCTAGGTGGATCGCATCGAGCGTGCGCAACGGCACCATCGGATGCACGCGCGCGATCATCTCGGCCGCCTCGCGGATGACGACGCCGTCGAGCTCGATCAGTTCGACGGCGTCCTCGAGCAGGTGGATCTCGAAGAGTTGCCAAACCCGCTGCCGCGCCTCGGGCGTCAGTTGGCCGTGCCGCTCCTTGGCCAGCAGCGCCGACCACAGTTCGGTGTAGAGCAATTCGGACGACACGAGCCGGTGGCCGGCCACGACCTTCTCGCACTCGGCCGAGTCCGGCTCGCGCGTGTACAGCTTCACGAACACCGACGTATCGATGTACATCTCAGTACCCGCTGTCGCGCCCCTGCCGCAGCATCTCGGTCGAATCGGGGGTCATCGGCAGGCCGGCACGGAAGGTCGCCAGCGATTGCCACGGCTTGCCGCCGGCCGTCGGGCGGTGCCGCACGAGCATCGCCTTGGGCTCGCCGTCCGAAGTGATGACGATCTCTTCGCCCTCGGCCGCGCGCTGCAGCAGGCTCGACAACTGGTCCTTGGCTTCGCGGACCGAAACCTCGGTGCGCCGCCGGAGCGGCGAGGCCTCTTCCACGAGCGCGGTGCCCGGCAACGCCAAGGCCCGCGACCCCAAAACGCGTTTTGACTTCTTCATGTGGCCACACGTGGCCACGGCCTATCCTCCCGTCAACTATTTCTTTGCCTGAATTCCGCCGCGACGCAGTTCCCAGAGCTGTTTGGCCTGGCGGATGGTCTCGGCGAGCACGGGCGGAGTGAGGGCCTGCTTCGGATCGTCGCCGATGCCCTTGGCGGGCTCGACGTGGGCTTCGATGCAGAGGCCGTCGGCTCCGTACGCGACCGCGGCGAGCGCGCAGGCCGGCACGTAGACCGCCTTGCCGACCGAGTGCGAAGGATCGACCACGACGGGAGCCCAGGTCTTTTCCTTGAGCAGCGGCGTGATGCTTTCGTCGGGGTGATTGCGGTAGCCGTCGATCGTCGGCGTGGTGCCGCGCGGGCAGAGAATGACGTTCGGGTTGCCGAAAGCGGCGATGTATTCGGCGGCGGAAATGAACTCGCTGATTGGGCCCATGTGGATGCTCCGCTTGAGCAGCACGGCGGTGTCGCGCTCGGCGATGGCTTTGCCGACGGCGCGGAGGAGCGAATAGTTGAGGGCGTTGCGGGCGCCGATCTGCAGGCAGCAAACGCCGGCGTCGAGGGCCAGTTTGATGTGCGCTTCCTCCATGACCTCGGTGTCGACCGGCAGGCCGGTGCGGCGCGAGGCTTCCATGAGGATGTCGAGCGACTTGGTGTCGCCCTGAAACGTGTAGGGGTTCGTGCGCGGCTTCCACACGCCGCCGCGGATCGCATGGGCGCCGGCTTCCTTCACGGCGTGGGCGGTTTCGTAGAAGTAATTCGGGTTCTTCGGGTCGATCGTGCAGGCGCCGGCGACCACGAACAGTTCCTCGCCGAGCACGACGCCGCCGAGCTTGATCCGGTGCGTGGCCAGATCGGAGCGCTTGTCCATCAGCTTGAACGGCGACTGGATGCGGTCGATGCGGTCGACGTAGTCCAGGCCCTCGAGCCGGTTGATCATGAGCTCGTCGCGTTCGTCGCCCACGATCGCGTAGATCGTCCGCACGGCGCCGATGATCGGTTGGATCTTGCAGCCGAACTCCGCCACGATGGCGGTGACTTCTTGCAGCTGCTCGGGAGTGAGACGGTTGGTTTTCGGGAGGATCATGGCGCGGGGAACCCGACGGATTCCGCCGATTCCCGGGGACCTGTCAAAGGAACTTCTCGAACTCCGGCGGCAACGGCGCCCGGGCGGCGAAGTGCGTCGTGCGGCCGCCGAACTCGTAGTCGAAGGCCGTTTCCATCGAATGCAGAAACAGCCGCTTCGTGCCGGCGAGTTTGGCAAACGCGCGGTTGGCCGGGAAGTCGCCGTAGGTCTGGTCGCCGACGATGGGCAGATGGCGTTTCGCGCATTGCACCCGCAGCTGGTGGCTGCGGCCGGTGCGCGGTTCCAATTTCACCAGCGACACGCGCGGCTCGCGGTGCCCCGGGCGCACCAGCGTCATGCGGCTCTCGGCCGGGACGTGGCCGGCGCTGGCCTGCGTACGGATCCGGCCGCCGGACTTGTCGACGGCGAGGAGGTCTCGCCACAGCTCGACGGGCTGGCGCGGCGCGCCGAAGACGAGCGCGTGGTAGACCTTGCGCACCTGCTTGCGTTTGAACTGCGCGCGGATCTCGCCCGCGAGTTTCTCGGTCGCGGCGGCGAGGATCACGCCGGAGGTCGCGGAATCGAGGCGGTTGAGCAACCAGAGGCGGCGCACTTCGCCGGCGGCAGTGCGCCATTCGAAGAATTCGCCCTCGAAAACATACCGCGCGTTCAACAGCGCGCGGGGTTCCTCGGCGGCCTCGTTCGGATGCGAGAGCACGCCGGCGGGCTTGTTGAAGGCGGCGAGGCCGTGGGCGTCGCGGTGCAGGAGCGCGACGTCGCGCCCGAGGGGCAATTCGGACCAGAACTGTTCGGCGCCGGCGCTCACTCCCGGATTCGTCCCGCGCTCACTGGTAGTAAAACGTGAACGTCATCTCCTGCTGGTTGCCGAGGACGGCTTTCATGTCCTCGGTCCAGGGCCCGTACGGGGCGCGATCGGTGATGCCGCTGATGCAGGCGCGCTTGGCCGTGTCGTTGGCGGTGGATTCGACGCTGATGATGCGGGCGATCTTGCCTTCGTCATCGAGGACAAACTTCACCGTCACGGAGCTGCCGGACGCGGGGTTCGCCTTCCATTCGACCAAGATGCGCTCCCATTGGATCTGCACCGTGTCGATCATGCGCTGCAGGTAGGCGCCGTAGTTGCTCCACTTGGCGTCGACGGCGATGTTGCCGATGTTCTGGGTGCCGAATTTGTTTTCCGCGAGGATCGCGGGGCGGGCCTTGATCGTCTGCGTGATCTGCGGGCGCGGGCGCGGCCGGTTGCGGTCGATGGCGGGTTGGTTCGCGATCGCGTCCTGGATCAACGGGATGTTTTTCGCGCCGTCGATGCGTTCGGGGATCGGGCGGACGTTGTCCTTGTTGGGCGAGAAATTGGTGCCGACGGCGTCCTTGTTTTCGCCCTCCTTCTTTTCGAAGCCGGTGAGCGGATTTTGCTCGGCGCGTTGCTGGGCGGCGACGGTCTGTTCCTGCGGCGGCGTTTCGGGGGCGGGCGGCACGGCCTCGACGTGCTCGATCGGCTTCACGAGCTGGCCGTTGACGATCTGGTTGGACTCGCGGTCCTTCTGGCCTTCGAGCGCGGGCCGGTCGCTCTTGCCCTCGGGCGTGGGTTTTTCCTGGGCGACCTGCTGGTTTTGCGCGGCGAAATTGTTGGTCTTGTCAGGGGTGTTTTCCGGCGCCTCGGGATTGGTTTCGACGAACTTGAACGGCTCCGGCGGCTTCGGCGGCGCCTTGGCGAACATCTCCGGCGTGAGCTCGATATTGAATTCCCGGCCCTGCTTCTGGGCGGGCGGCACGGTCACGATGGGATCGGTGCGGAGCAAAATCGGCCCGAGCAACCAAAGCAGAAGGTGGATCAGGAGCACGCCGGCCACGCCGATCGTGGTGGAACGGGAATCCGGATCGCTCCAAAGCCTGCCCAGCCAGCCGCGCAGCCCCAAGGGGGCGGAGGTGGCGGCGTAGGAGGAGCTCATGCGTGGCGGTGGAGACGCTGGAAAAGACGAAAAGTCATGCCGGCAGACCGCAGCGCGTCAAAATTTGTTTCGTCGCTTCGATCGGGAGCCCGACGATATTGGTCAAGGAGCCGCGCGTGGCGGCGATAATCAGCTCGGGGTGTTCCTGCACGGCGTAGCCGCCGGCCTTGTCGAGGGTGTTCACTTTCGCGAGGTAGGCTTCGATCGTCGCCTCGTCGAGGACCTTGAAATCGACTTCGCTGGCGACGCCTTCGTCGATCTTCAAGCCGTCGGCCTGCCGGCGCACCGCCAGCCCGGTGAACACCGTATGCGTGCGGCCGCTGAGCCGGCGCAGCATGGCGCGGGCGTCGGCGCCGTCTTTGGGTTTGTTCAACGCCTGCCCGTCGATGAAGACCGTCGTGTCGGCCCCGAGCACCAGCGCTTCGGGAAATCGCGCCGCGACCCACTCGGCCTTGAGCGCGGAATTGTGCGCGACCATGACACGCGGATCGGTCGACGCCTCTTCGTGTTCCGTGACCTGGGCCACGACGACGTCGAACGCGTAGCCCAGCTGCGCGAGCAACTCGCGCCGGCGCGGCGAGGCCGACGCCAAAATCAAACGGCTCATGCGCGGGCGGACCGGGGTAGCCGCCGGCTCAAGACGACTTCTCCGCGAGCACGCTGCGGACCTCGCCCTTGGCGCGGGCCAATTCCACGCGGCTCAGATTGTATTGGTAGATCGCCTCGACGAGATTGTCGTCGGCGACGGCGAGCCGGTTCTGGGCCTCGACGACCTCGCGGTTGTCGGCCACGCCCTGCTGGTAGCGTTGCTGCGCGAGCCGCAATTCCTCCTGGGCCAGGCGGAGGCTTTTCTCGGCGACCTCGATCTGGGCATTGCGGGAACCGGCGTCCTGCTGCGCCAATTTCAATTCCGCGGAAATCTGCAATTCGAGGCTGCGCAGCCGGAGCTCCTGGGCGCGTTGGCGCGACAGCGCGACGCGGCGGTCGGCGCCGGCGCGAAGGCCGTCGAAGATCGGCACGCTGAGGCCCACGCCGGCGGACCACTGTTCCTGCTTGTTGTCGTCGTCGAACTTGGCGGAGGCGACGCCGTAGTTGCCGGTGAGATTGAGCGACGGCAGGCGGGTGTAGGTCGCCGTGCGGACGTTGATCTGCGTTTGCTCGAGCGCCTTCTGGGCGGCGAGGTAGTCGGCGCGTTTCTCGAAGGTCGATTTGGCGTCGCTGAACGTGAGCAGATTGGCCGGGATGCGGCGGACGGCGAAGTCGCCCCAGCTGATTTCCTTCGCGGGATCGACATCGAGGAGCCGCTTCAGGACGAGTTCGCTTTGCTGGACCGTCGTCACCTGCTGGAGGCGGGCCTGGTCGGCTTGCGCCAACTGGGCTTCGGCGCGGGTGACGTCGATCTGGGTGGCGACGCCGGCGTTGAGTTGGTTGCGGGCGAGGTCGAGCAGCGACTTGGCGCGGGCGATGTTGGCGTCGAGCACATCGAGCCGGCGCAAATTGCGGAGGTGCGTGAAATAGGAGCGCATCACTTCCGCCAGGACCGACTGCACCGTGGAAAGATAGTTGGCCTGCGCGACGTCCGCTCCGGCCCGCACGCTTTTCACGGCCGAGCGGCGTTCGAGGTCGAGGAGGGAATAGTTGGCCGCGACCAAGCCGTCGAACCGGCTCGCGGGCCGGCCGGAAGCAACGACGACGGTGGCGATGCTCACGCCCTGCGACCGGCGTTGCTGGAGCGAGCCCGTGACGATCGGGAGCGTATTGGCCCGCTGCTGCGTCACGGCCTCGAGGGCCTGGGCCGCGGTCTCGCGGCCGATGAGGACCGTGACGTTGGCGCCTTCGACCGAGGCGACGGCTTGTTCCAAGGTCATCGTGCCGGCATCGGCGGCGCGCGAAAGACCGGCGGCGAGCAGCAAGACGGAGGCGAAACGGAGCGCGGGGACGGCCATGGACATCGGGAAAGAGGAAATCGGGCGCGAGACGCAGAGCGCAAGCCCGGGTTGCGAGTTGTCAGCAGGAATAAAGCCGTCCACGTTCGCGCGTTTCAACTTTTCCAATGCGTCTCGGACTCGCGCAGCTCAATCCCACCGTCGGTGATCTGGCCGGCAACCGTGCCCGGATCATCGCCGCGTACCAGGACCTCGTGGCCCAGGGCGCGGAGCTGGTCGTGTTTCCGGAATTGGCCGTCTGCGGCTACCCGCCGCGCGACCTCCTTTTCAAACGCCGCTTCGTGTCCGACGTCGCCGATTCCTTGCAGGAAATTGCCGCCGCCGTCGGGGCCGTGCCCGCCTTGATCGGGACCGTCGAGGCCAACCCAACCGGCCGCGGCCGGCCGTTCTACAACTCCGCCGCCTTCTGCTACCGCGGCAAGATCGGCGCCATGGCGCGGAAATGCCTGCTGCCGACCTACGACGTGTTCGACGAGGACCGCTACTTCGAACCCGGCACCGCCCCGACCGTGATCGACCACGCCGGCCACCGCATCGGCGTCACCATCTGCGAGGACATCTGGACGCACCCGATGCTCAGCACGCGCCGCCTCTACACCGGCCGCGTGCCGCTCGAACACCTCGCCGACCAGAAGTGCGACTTCATGGTCAACCTGTCGGCCAGCCCCTGGCATTCCGCCAAGGAACAGCTCCGCCAGACCCTCGTCGTCGGCGACGCCGCGCGCTCCCTCGGCTGTCCGGTAGTCTACGTCAATTGCGTCGGCGGCAACGACGAGCTGATCTTCGACGGCCGCAGCTTGGTCTGCGACGCCCAGGGCCGCGTCACCGCGGGCCTCGCGGCCTTCGCGGAGGACCGCCGCGTCGTCGACGTGCGCGCCGCCGTTTCCTCCGCGCCGTTCGAGGGCACCGCGCTGCACCCGAGCTTCGCCGCCGACGAACTCGCCGACATGTACCACGCGCTCGTGCTCGGCCTCCGCGACTACGCGCACAAGAGCGGCTTCAAGCGCGCGCTCGTCGCATTGTCCGGCGGCATCGATTCCGCGGTGGTCGGGGTGATCGCCGCCGAGGCCTTCGGCGCGGAAAACGTGATCGGCGTTTCCCTGCCCTCGGCGATTTCGTCGCAGCACTCGCGCGACGACGCCCGCGTTCTCGCCGCCAATCTCGGCGTGCGCTTCGAGACGATCGCGATCGCCGACGCCGTCGCCGCCTGCGAGTCGTTGCTCGGTCCCGTCTTCGCCGGCCGCGCCCGCGATGTGACCGAGGAAAACATCCAGGCCCGCATCCGCGGCGTGCTGATGATGGCGCTCTCGAACAAGTTCGGCGCGCTCCTCCTCACGACCGGCAACAAGAGCGAGATGGCCGTCGGCTACTGCACGCTCTACGGCGACATGTGCGGCGGCCTCGCCGTGATCAGCGACGTGTTCAAGATGCAGGTCTACGCCCTCGCGCGCTGGATCAACCGCGAGCGCGTGATCATTCCCGTTTCCTCGATCGACAAACCGCCGTCCGCCGAGCTGCGCCCGAACCAGACCGACCAGGACAGTCTGCCGCCTTACGACGTGCTCGATGCGATTCTCAAAGGCTACGTCGAGGAAGGTCTCTCGCGCCGCGACCTCGTTGCCCAGGGCTTCGCGGAAAACGTGGTCAACGACATCGTGCGCAAGGTCGACCTCAACGAATACAAGCGGAAGCAAGCCGCCCCCGGCCTGAAAATCACCCCCCTCGCCTTCGGCGTCGGCCGCCGCATCCCCATCGTCCAAAAGTATGTAAGCTGAGTCTTGGTCTTCCGGAGAAGTGAACCACTGATGGTCGCTGATGACCACTGATGGTTCCGAGTCGCGAAGCCTTGATGCCGACGGTTACGCGCTGATCGGCGCCTGCTTCGAGGTCTACAACGAATTGGGCCAAGGTTTCCTCGAGGATGTTTATCAGGAATGCTTGGAGCACGAATTGCGGATTCGCGGCATCCCTTTCGTCGCCCAACCCAGCGTCCCGATTGCCTACAAAGGATACCGCTTGGCGAAGCCGTACCGGGCGGACCTGCTCGTAAACGATCGCATCTTGGTCGAACTCAAGGCGGCCCGCGTACTCTTGCCCGAACACGAAGCCCAACTGCTGCACTACCTCAAAGCCACCGGTCTGCGCACCGGCTACTTGGTCAATTTCGGCGCCACGCCGAAGCTCGATTGGCGACGCCGGGTGCGTTGATTCGTCTTTATCAGTGCGCATCAGTGTCCATCAGTGGTGCCCAATTCTCCGATGTCCTCCCCCGTTTCCGACTCCCTCTTCGCCCGCGCCAAGGAACTCATCCCCGGCGGCGTCAACTCGCCCGTCCGCGCTTTCCGCTCCGTCGGCGGCGCCCCGTTCTTCGTCAAGGCCGCGCGCGGCGCCCACCTCGTCACCGCCGACGGCCGCGAGCTCATCGACTTCGTCTGCACCTGGGGCCCCGCCATCCACGGCCACAACCACCCGCGCATCAAGGCCGCCATCGCCGCCGCGTTGGAAAACGGCACCTCCTTCGGCACCCCGAATCCCTCCGAGGTCGAGATGGCCGAGCTCATCACGCGCCTCGTGCCCTCGATCCGCAAGGTGCGCATGTGCAGCTCCGGCACCGAAGCCACCATGTCCGCCATCCGCCTCGCGCGCGGGTTCACGAAACGCGACAAGATCGTCAAGTTCTCCGGCTGCTACCACGGCCACTCCGATTCCCTCCTGATCAAGGCCGGCTCCGGCGCCCTCACCCACGGCAATCCCGACAGCGCCGGCGTCCCCGCGTCCTTCGCCGCCGAGACGATCGTCCTTCCCTACAACGACCGCGCCGCCCTCGCCGCCGCCTTCGCCGCCTTCCCCGGCCAGATCGCCGGCGTCATCGTCGAACCCTACTGCGGCAACGTCGGCTTCATCATGCCCGACCCGGGCTACCTCGCCTATCTCCGCGAAATCACCGCGCAACACGGCACCGTCCTCATCTTCGACGAGGTCATGACCGGTTTCCGCATCGCCCTCGGCGGCGTCCAGCAGCGGGAAAACATCGTCCCCGACCTCACCTGCCTCGGCAAAATCATCGGCGGCGGCCTGCCCGTCGGCGCGTTCGGCGGCCGCGCCGATATCATGGAGCATCTCGCGCCGCTCGGTCCCGTCTATCAGGCCGGCACGCTCAGCGGCAACCCGCTCGCCATGGCCGCCGGCATCGCGCAACTCCGCCTGCTCGAGGAATTGAATCCCTACGGCTTGCTCGACCGCCTCGGCCGCCAGCTCGCCGACGCCGTCGTCGCCGCCTGCCGCGCCAAGGGCATCCCGGTCCAGGCCCCGCAGTGCGGCTCGATGTTCAGCTTCTTCTTCACGCCGACGCCGGTGCGCGACTACGCCACCGCGCTCACCGGCGACGCCAAGCTCTTCGGCCGTTTCTTCCATGCCTGCCTCGCCGGCGGCGTCTACCTCGCGCCCAGCGCCTACGAAGCCGGTTTCCTCAGCACCGCTCACGACGGCCCCGCCATCGACCGCGCCTGCGAGGTCATGGCCAACGCGATCCACGGCCTGTAAGCCTCAAGCGACTCGTCGCCCGGCCGGCAACGCGATCGGCGGCACGTTGCCCCGAGGCCTTCCCTCCGTGTGCTCCGTGCCTCTGTGGTTCACCCTGCTCGCCCGAATCTCGCTCCAACGCCCGCGCGCTCCCGCCGCGTCGCGCCGCGTGAATCGCGGGAATTGCGGCGCTCCGGGCTGGCGTTCCGCGGACACGTGAAGATAGTCCGCCCCGTTCCCGCATGTTGCGCCGTTTCACCGCTCTGTCCGCCGTCTTCGCCGCCCTCTTCGTCCGCGTTGTCTCGGCCCAGCCCGCGGACGCTCCTTCGCTTCCGCTCGACGAACTACAGCCCGGCCAAGTCGGCGAGGTCTGGACCGTCTTCCGCGGCACGCAGCCCGAAGCATTCAAGGTCGAAGTCACCGGCGTCCTGCGCAACGCCCTCGGCCCCGGCAAATCCCTCATCGTCTGCGAACTCACCGATCCGCGCGTCCAGAAAATGGGCGCCGTCGCCGGCATGAGCGGCAGCCCGCTCTACATCGGCGGCCGTTTCGCCGGCGCCCTCAGCTACCAGATCCAGCGCTTCGAAACCGTGCGCCACGCCGGCTTCACGCCCGCCGCCGACCTCGTCGAAGTCCGCGACAAACCGCTCCTCGGTTCGCGGCACCTCGCCGACGCCGGCCCGGCGCCCCAATCCCGCAGCGGCAACGCCGACCTGCAGCCGCTGCGCCCGGTCTTCACCCTCGGCGGTCTCAGCCCCGCGGTCGCCGATCTCTTCGCGCCGCACTTTTCCGCCGTCGGTCTTTCCGCCTGGACCCTCGGCGGCAGCACCCAGGGCTCCTCCGGCAACGACCCTGCCGCCGCCACGCTCGGCTCGTCCGCCGCGCGCGCGCCGGCCGCCAGCCTGCGTCCCGGCGGCGCCGTGGCCGTCGCCCTCGCGACCGGCGACATCACGCTCGCGGGCACGGGCACGGTGTCCCGCGTCGACGGCGACCGCATCACCGCCTTCGGCCACCCCATGCTTTCCCTCGGCGAAGTCGAATTGCCGATGTGCGCCTCCGACATCCTCACGATTTTGCCCTCGCAGATGCAGTCGGTGAAGATGGCCAACACCGGCGCCGTCATCGGCACGATCACGCAGGACCGGCTCTCTGCCGTGTCCGGCCGGCTCGGCGCCGGCCCTTCCATGACTCCCGTCGAGGTCACGGTAAAGCCGCTGCGCGGCGCAGCGCGGCTGCTCAAATTCTCGGTCGTGCGCCAGACCCAGCTCACGCCGATGATCGTCGCGGCCGGCCTGAGCCAGGCCATCATGGGCTCCAACGACGCCGGCCTCGCCAACGGTTTCCGTCTCACCAGCCGCATCGTGTTTCCCGGCGCGGAGGAAATCGGCTTCAAGACCGTCTACTCGGGCCCGACCGGCTTCGCGCAGGGCCTCAACGAATTCATCCTCGGCCTCGGCGCCAACCTGCAGAATCCCTACGCGAAGACCTTCCCCGACCAAGTCTCGTTCACCGTCGAACCGCTGGAAACCAATCCCGCCGTCACCCTCGACCAATTCCAGCTTTCGCGCAGCACCGCCGCCGCCGGCTCAATCGTCCAGATTACCCTCGGCTGGCGCGATTGGCAGGGCGCCGCGCACCGCGACATCATCGACCTGAGGATCAACCCCGCTTGGACCGGCAAACAGCTCGAAGTCATTCTCGCCCCCGGCCGCGCGCTCGACGAATTGAGCGGCCGGCCCCGCGTGATCTCGGCCGCGGAACTCCGCAGCTTCTCCGCCTACCTCGCGGCCATGCGCGACGACCGGCCGACCGACGGCATCTGCATCGCCGTCGTCGAACGCACCGCGCTCTTCTCCGACCAGACCGTCGCCACCCCCGAAGCCCCCGGCTCCATCGAACGCATCGCGCGCGCCGCCGACGAAGCCCGTTTCCGCCGCCGCGAAGCCTTCTTGCCCCTTTGGGAAAAGCACCTGCTCGAGGGCAAATTGATCAACGCGATCGTCCGCCGCCCCCTCAGCGTGGTCGAGTGAGCGCGGCGGCCCCGCTGGCGCGCCGCGCTCAGGATTCAAGTTGAAGGTTGAAAGTTGAAAGTCGGAGCGCACCGGCGGTCCGGTGCCGGCCACCCGCTCCCGCTGCCGCCTTCCGATCTTTCAACGTTCAACTTCCGTCTTTCAACCGCGGCGCGCTCGCGCCGCCCTGGCGCCGCCGGTACGCCGCCTTGCATTTGCCGCGCAACCGCGTCCGAGTATCCGCGTGTTCCGGACCGCCTTTCTCCCCGCCCTTTGCGTTGTGGCCGCCTCGACTCTCGTCCCCGCCCTCCGCGCCGAGCCGCTCTCGAAAAAAACCGACATCGACTTCTACCGCGATGTCCCGAGCCGCAGCCTTAAGGGCCTCGCCACGCGTTCGGATGGCCGCCTCGTCGCCGGTCCGACCCTCGTCGAACTCAACGCCCCCGCCCCCGCCGATTTGCTTTGGACCCTCGAGCCCGGCGCCGACCCGTCGAAGTGGCTCCTCGGCACCGGACCCGACGGACGCGTCCTCGAGGCCACCTACAATGCCGGCCAGACCACCTTCTCCGTCCGCGAAGTGGCCAAGCTCGACGACCCGCAGGTCCTCGTGCTCCGGCGTCTGGCCGACGGCACCGTCCTCGCCGGCACCTCGCCGCGCGGCGGCCTGTATCTGCTCAAGGATGACAAACCCGTCGCCCGCGTCGGCCTGCCGGCCGATTCGATCCTCGACCTGCTGGTCGTCGACGCCGCCACCGTCCTCGTCGCCACGGGCAATCCCGGCCGCATCTACAAACTCGAGGTCGCCAAGCTGGCCGCCGGCGGCGTCGTCGCCGACAAACTCACCGACGCCAAGCTGCTCGCCGAGCGCGGCCTCACGGTCTTCGGCGAAGTGCGCGACCGCAATGTCCGCCGGCTCGCCGCCCTCCCGGACGGCCGCATCGTCGCCGGCTCGTCCCCGCGCGGCAACGTGTACGCCTTCGCCGCCGCCGGCGGCGCACCGGTGATTCTGCAGGAAAACCGCGACGCCGAAATCACCGATCTCCTGCCCCAGCCCAACGGCGATTTCTACGCCACCATCGTCTACAGCGCGACGACCAACGAATCGCGCATCACGCCCCCGCCCGCGGCCGCCGCCGCGGACCGTCCCGCCGGCGGCGCCGAAACGCCGGCCCTGCGCATCATCCAGCCGGAGCGCTTCGGCGGCCGCAGCGCCATCCTCGCGTTCCCGGCCCGCGGTTTCCCCGAAGTGCTCTCCGCCCGCGGCAACACCGCGCTCTACCGGCTCGTGCGCCACGGCGATCTCCTGCTCGCCGCCGGCGGCGAACAGGGCGAATTGGTCGGCTTCGATCTGCGGACGCGCCAGTCCGTGACCTTCGCCGGCAGCCTTTCCGCCCAGCTCAACGGGTTCGTGCCGCTCCCCGGCACGACGGACAAATTCCTCCTCCTCCGCAACAACGCCCCCGGCCTCGCCGTCCTCGACTTCGGCGCGACCGGCCCGCGCGAAGCCGAAACCCGCCGCCTCGATCTCGGCAGCCCCGCGCTGCTCGGCGCGCTCCGTTTCAACCGCCTGCGCCAGCTCGCGCCCTCCGCCCTCCGCCTCGACGTGCGCCTGAGCCAGGGCACCGACGACGTCGAGGGCTGGGGCCCGTGGACCGCCCTCGCCGCCGCCCCCGACGCCGGCTGGCGCGCCCCCGATCTCCGCGGCCGCTACGCCAAGCTCCGTCTCCGGATTCCGGATGCGCCCCCCGGCGCCGCCGCGCTGGAAATCGACCGCGCGACACTCTACGGCCTGCCGCAGAACCGCCGGCCGCAGCTCCAGGAATTCCGCCTGCTCACCCCCGGCTACGCCATCGTCGCCGCCGTCGAATCCCCGCCTTCCGTCGTCACCACCCTCAGCCAGCTGACCGCCGCGCCCAAGGACGACGACCGCCGCCGCAGCAGTTTCCTGGGCAGCCAAGTCGTGCCCTCCCCCGGAACGCAGGCCGTGCTCTGGAACGTGACCGACGGCGAAGGCGACACGTTCGTCGCCACGTTCTCGATCCGGCGCGACGGCGATGAAACCTGGACCGAGCTGGTGAAGAATTCCCGCGACTCCTACGCGCAGTTCGACACCCGGCCGTTGTCCGAAGGCACCTATTTCACCCGACTGGTCGTGCAGGAAATTGCGCCGCGCCCGGCGGCCGACCGGCTCAGCCACACCTTCGAAACCGACGACCTCGTCGTCGACCATACGCCGCCCGAAATCGTCTCCACCGGCGCCGAGCGCCAGGGCCCGATCCTGAACATCACCCTCACCGGCCGCGACCGCTGGTCTTTGCTCGATGGCATCGAGGTCGTGTTCAACAACGGCATCCGCGAAACCGTCGAGCAGCCCGCCGACGGCATCCGCGACGGCCGCGAGGAAACGTTCACCTTGGAAATTCCGCTCGCCCGGATTTCCAACGCGAGCTCCGCGGAAATCACGCTCTACGACGCCGTGGGCAACAGCGTTTCCCGCCGCCTGAGTCTGATTTGGTAAACCGCCGCGCCCAAGTCCGCACTGGCTCCCAGGCCGCGAATTCACTACCTTCAAGTCGTCGCCTCCCTCCTATGAAACGCCGCCAATTCCTCAAATCCGTCGGCGCCGCCGCCGGCGCCTTGGCCGTCGCCCCGCAGCCCCTCTTCGCCGATCCCGCCGATCCGGCCCGCAAACTCATCCCGCACGCCAGCGGCCTGCCGCGCCGCATCCTCGGCCGCACCGGTCGCGCCGTGTCCATCGTCGGCTACCCCGGCCTCGCGCTCTCGCGCCTCCCGCAGGAAGGCGCCAACGACGCCGCCAAAGCCGCCTTCGACAAAGGCGTGAACTACTTCGACGTCGCCCCCGCGTACGGCGACGCCGAGATCAAGATGGGCGGCGCGATGGCCGGCCTGAAACGCGACGAGATCTTCCTCGCTTCGAAGACCAAGGTCCGCGACGCCGCCGGCGCCCGCGCCGAACTCGAGCGCTCCCTTGTCCGTCTCAAGACCGACCACCTCGATCTCTACCAACTCCACGTCATGTCGACCAAGGCCGAGGTCGAGAAGGCCCTCGGACCCGGCGGCGCCGTCGAAACGCTCGTGAAGGCCCGCGAGGAAGGCAAAGTGCGCTGGCTCGGTTTTTCCGCGCACACCAAGGAAGCCGCGCTCGATCTGCTCAACGGCTTCGCCTTCGACACGCTGATGTACCCGGTGAACTTCATCGAACACTTCACGCACAAGTTCGATCCCGAGGTGCTCGCCGCCGCCAAAGCCAAGGGTGTCGCCGTCATTTCCATCAAAGCCATCTCCGCCGGCTCGTGGCGACCGGGCGAACCGCGCACGCGCGGCAACTGGTGGTACAAGGTCCTCGAGGAGCAGCCCGACATCGACCAAGCCGTGCGTTTCGCCCTGTCCCTCGATCCCGTCGTCACCGTCGTGCCCACGTCGTTCAGCGACCTCGCCCAGCGCACCATCGCCGCCGGCAACCGCTTCCAGCCCGCGACCGGCGCGGACATGGACGTCATGCGCGGCCTCGCCGAAAAATACGCGCCGCTCTTCCCGCGCAACCCGCGCTACGTCGGCAAGTCCGCCTCCGGCGCGCACACCGAGTATTTCAAGTCCGTGGTTTGAACGTCCACTTGCCGACTCATTCCTCAGGCGGGCCCTCGGGC
This sequence comes from Opitutaceae bacterium, assembly GCA_027482185.1. GTDB lineage: Bacteria > Verrucomicrobiota > Verrucomicrobiia > Opitutales > Opitutaceae > ER46. The sequence continues at coordinate 1,742,779 of JAIXWF010000013.1, forward strand.
CCGCCTTTTTTTCGCCCGCCGCCAGCAACGGATCGATCTCTCAACTCTCGGCTCTCAACGCTCAACTTGTAACCCTACGCCCTCGGGTGCGACTTCGCGTAGATCTCTTTCAGGCGCGCGACGCTCACATGCGTGTACACCTGCGTCGTCGAGAGCTGCGCGTGTCCCAGCAGCTCCTGCACGAGCCGCAAATCCGCGCCGGCGTTGAGGAGGTGCGTCGCATACGAATGCCGGATCTTGTGCGGCGTCAGGTCCAACGGCAGCCCGGCCAATGCGAGGTACCGCTTCAACATCAGTTGCACGCTGCGGATCGTCGTCGGTTTCCCGTCCGCCTGCGCCAGCACCGGCGCCCCCGGCCCGCGGTCGGCTGCAAACTCGTCCCGGAACTTCACCAGCACCGCCAGCGCCGTGCGCCCGAGCGGACACAGGCGTTCCTTGCCGCCTTTGCCCGTCACGCGCGCGACGCCCGACTCGAAATCGATCGCGCCGTAGGTCAGCGCCGTGAGTTCGCTCACGCGCAATCCGCCGCCGTAGAGCAGTTCCATCGCCAGCCGGTCGTGCCACGCCGTGCGCGCCGGCGCGGCCCGGTTTTCCAACAGGCGCTGCGGCCCGGCCAGCAACCGTTTCATCTGTTCCTCGGTGAGAAACTTCGGCAGCCGTTTTTCCCGTTTCGGCAACGGCACGCCGAGAAACGGATCCCGCTGCAGCCGCCCGTGCCGCAGCCAATAGCGGCACAGGCTCCGCAATCCGGATACATGGTTGTGCAGCGTCCGCCGGTCGAAACGCCGCTGCGCCTCGATCACGAAATCCCGCAGGTCCCGCGCCGTCAGCGCCCCGAGTCCCTTCGTCCAAAGATCGATCTGCGGATCGCTCAGCCAGCGGTGGAAATCGACGAAGGCCCGCCGGTAGTTCCGCACCGTGTAGCGCGAGTAGCGGCGCTCCTTGACCAAGTGGTCCTCGAACGGCGTCCACCACTCCGCCGCCACTTCCGGCGGCAACTCCGCCGCCGGCCCGCCGGCCGGTCCTGGTTCGCCGGTCTCGCTCATGCCGTAGGCCCAATCCCGCCGTTCAAACGCCGCTCCCCGCCGGCGCCGGCGCGACGCGCGTCTCGATTTCCCGCATCACGCCCGCCGCGTGCTGCCGCAGCGCCCCTTCGGGATCGAGCCCCTTGGCCCGGGCCGCGGCCGCGATTTCGAACAGCATTTTACCGAGCGTCGCCTCGTCGAGCTGCGCGCCCAGCGCCCGCACCTGCGCCGTATCCACGACGCCCTCGGCCGGCAGTTGCTTCTTTTCGATCTGCTTCCACACCGCTTCCGCAAACATCAGCGCCGGCAACCGCGGCGGCAGTTCCTTGAAAATTCCCGTCGCGACCGGCCCGTGCTTCTTCTCCGTCGCCTTGATCTTTTCCCATTCCACCAACACCTCCGCCGAGGTCCCGACCTTGCTCGTGCCGAACACATGCGGATGCCGCCGGATCAGCTTCTCGTTGATGTCGCGGGCCACGTCGTCGAACGTGAACAATCCCTGCTCCGCCGCGATCTGCGCGTGGAACACGACCTGGATCAGCACGTCGCCCAATTCCTCGCGCATGTGCGGATAATCGAGCCGGTCGATCGTCTCGATCAATTCGCTCACCTCGTCGATCAGGCACCGCACCAACGTCGCGTGCGTCTGCTCCTGGTCCCACGGGCAGCCGTCCGGCGCGCGCAGGCGGGCCATCGTGGCTTTCAATTCGTCGATCGCGCTCATGCCGGCGACTGAGACAGGAATGCCGCGCCTGACAAGATTCGGCTTGTTCCTGCCGCCCCGGGCCAATCCTGTAAACGTTGCCCGCCTGCCCATGGACAAACTGACCGAAATCATGGCGTGGAAACGGCGCGAACTCGCGCCCGTTCTTCGCCCCGTCACCGACGCCGAGATCGCCCGCGCCGCCGCGGCCCGCCCGCGCCCGCCCGGCTTCGCCGCCGCGCTGCGCCGCGCCGACGGCACCCTCGCCGTGATTTCCGAGATCAAACGCCGCTCGCCGTCCGCCGGCGACATCCGCGCCGGCATCTCGTCTCTCGACCAGGCCAAACGCTACCAGACCGCGACCGCCGACGCCCTCTCCGTCCTCACCGACGAAAAATTCTTCGGCGGCACCCTCGCCGATCTCCGCGGCGTCACCGGCTATTTCTCGGCCAACGCTCCCGCCAAGCCCTGCCTGCGCAAGGATTTCATGATCCACCCGCTGCAGGTCCTCGAAGCCGTCGAAGCCGGCGCCAGCGCGATCCTCATCATTGTCCGCGCCCTCGACGACACCGAGATCGCGACGCTTTACTCCGCCGCCCAGGCCGGCGGGCTCGATGCCCTCTTCGAGATCCACAACGAAGCCGAGCTCGCGCGCGCGGTGCAACACGGCGCCCGCATCATCGGCGTGAACAACCGCGACCTTGCCATCTTCAAGACCGACCTCGGCCTGAGCGAACGCCTCATCCCGCAATTCCCCGCCGGCACGATCGCCGTTTCCGAAAGCGGCATCTTCACCGCCGCCGACGCCGCCCGCGCCCGCCGCGCCGGCGCCCACGCCGTCCTCGTCGGCGAAGCCCTCATGCGCGCCGAAGACCCCGCCGCCCTCATCGCGTCCTTCCGCACCGCCTGATTCCCGTTTCCCAATTTCCCAATTTCCGCTTTTCCAATTTTCCGCACATGTCCCTCCGCCCCGTCACCGCCTTCAACAAACTCGGCGGCCTCTATTTCCTCCCGCGCACCCTCGACAAGATCCGCATTCAGGCGCGCGGCGAACTGCACGCCGACCACCATGCCTTCCTCGGCAAGGGCTTCGACGGCCGGCTCTGCCATTTCCTCGGGATCAAGTATGACGAGTTGAAAGCGCGCACCTTGGCCGGCGGCACCGACGACGAGATCTGGGCCTGGATCCAGGCCCACGGCCGCGCGATCGACGAGACCGACCGCCTCATCTGGAACGGCTTCGCCGCCAAGCGCGGCTGGCGTGACGACGCCACGCCCACGCTCGAATTGCAAAAAGCCGAGAGCGGCCTCGCGCACCGCACCGACCTGCTCACGTTCTTCGACTATTACGAGGTCGACGAGGGCCGCGCCCCGCGCTGAGCCATGCCGCTTTCGCCGACCGCCACGCGCGATCTGCTCGCCCAGCTCGGCCACCAGCCGAAGCGTTTCCTCGGCCAGAATTTCCTGGTCGACGGCAACATCGTGCGGAAGTCGCTCGAGCTGGCCGGCGTGCAGGCCGGCGACGCCGTCGTCGAGGTCGGCCCCGGTCTCGGCACGCTGACGACCGCCTTGCTCGAGGCCGGCGCCGAGGTCTGGGCCGTCGAGAAGGACCGCACGCTGCACGCGCACCTCACGGAGAACCTGCTGCCCAAGTTTCCCGACCGTTTCCATTTGCTCGAGGGCGACGCCGTCGAACACCCGCTCGCCGCCCTGCCCGCCGACCGCGCCGCCGCCTTCAAGGTCGTCGCCAATTTGCCCTACGCCATCGCCACGCCCTGGCTCGACGAAGTGCTCGCCGGTCCGCTGCCGTCGCGCCTCGTCCTGATGCTGCAGCAGGAAGCCGCGCAGCGTTACGCCGCCGCGCCCGGCTCGAAATCCTTCGGCGCCATCTCCGTTTTCCTGCAGGCCGCCTACGACATCGCCCCCGGCCACAAGGTCGCCGCCGCCTGCTTCTTCCCGCGGCCCGACGTCGAATCCCATTTGCTCAACCTCGTGCGCAAGCCCGCGCCCTACGTCTTTCCGGAATCAGTCAAAGCCCTCGTGCGCTCGTGTTTCCAGCAGCGCCGCAAACAGCTCGGCGCCCTCCTGCGCGGCCGGCTGCCGGACGATTTTCCGGCCGAGACCTGGCGTTCGCTACTGCAGGCCGAAGGCCTCACCGAGCAGGCGCGCCCCGAGGCCGTACCGGTTTCGTGGTGGGTCCGCTTCGCGCCGCACGTGCCACCGTTGGCTTGAAAGCCGGTCGGAGGCGGATACTCGTTCTCCTTCCGCCTATGGTCCGCCTTTCGCTCGCGCTCTGCCTCGCTTTCCTCGCTGCGGCCCTCCGCGCCCAGGCGCCCGACGCCCCCGTGCTCGCCGGCACGATCGAGGGGAAGAACTACGTCTCCCCGACGGGCGTATTCAAAATTGCGATTCCCGTCCTCCCCGAACTCGGCGGCCAGATCACCGACACGCCCAACGTCGTCACCTTCCAGGACGCCTTCAACGTCCACGTCACCATCGCCGCCTTCCCCCAGGACGCCACCCAGCGCTGGGAACTCTCCACCCGCGGCCTGAAGGACTACCTGATCTATTTCTTCAGCAACTTCGTCCTCGCCGACTTCAAGCAGACCTTCGCCGGCGTCCAGATCGAGAGCGCGAAATTCATTCCCGGCACCCTCGACGGCACCCTGCTCACCTACATCTTGATTCCCGGCGGCACCATGTTCGGCAACCGCGTGCCCGTCATCGCCGACGACCGCATCCCCGTCGCCAAACGCGGCAACTTCGTCTTCGTCCGCAGCGGCCACATCTTCGTCGTCAGCATCGAGCTCGCCGAACGCGTCATCGAGGGCAAGGCCTACGCCAAGACCGTCGCCGAGGAAGACGAGATTCTCCGCACGCGGCTCAACGACATCGTCGGCAAGCTCCAGTTCGCGAAGTCGCCGGCGGCCGACGCGGCGAAGAAATGACCCCCGCCCGCCGGCCCGGCCGGCGCTTGGTCCTGGCCGCGCTCCTCGCCGCGCTCGCCCTCTTGCTCGGCGGCTGCGTCTACCTCCGCCTTCTCGAGCTCAAACGCCAGCTCGCCGACTTCGACCGCCACTTCGCCCTGCACACCGCCGATGGGCTCGCGCTGGACCTGAAACATCCCGTGCTGCTGGCCGACGACGTCCGCTGGCTCGGCCTCCTCCCCGAACAGATCCGTGCCGCCGGCACCGCCGAAGAATGGCAGGTCCGCTGGGTCAAGCAGCTCCCCGTCGGCGTGCTCGAACCGCGCCGCTACGACCTCGTCGTCGATCTCGCCTTCCAATCCGGCAAACTTTCCCGCGTCGCCGTGCCCGAACGCTACTTCGCCGTTTTGCCCAAGGCCTTCCTCGCCGACGTCATCCGCAGCGTCGGCCGCGCCCGCGTCGACCGGCCCGCCGCGGCGGTCGAGAGCGACGTCTCCGCCACCCGCCCCGAACTGCGCGCCATCGACGAACTGCTCGGCCGTCCCAGCGAGGAACGCGAAAACGGCCCGCAGACGATCTTCCGCTACCGCTATCTGTCCGCGACCGGCGATCCCCGCGCCGGCAGTCTCGACATGACCCTCGTCTTCGACACCGCCAGCGGGCGCCTGCTGCATTGGCAGGGACGCACGCCCGTCGGCCAACTCGGTTTCCGTTTCACCGCGCCGGTTTCACCATGAGTTCCGCGTCCTCGTCCCCCTCCGCCTTTCCGCCGGGCTTCGTCCTGCGCGACGCCGTCCGCGCCGACCTCCCGGCCATCGTCGCGATCTACAATTCCATCATCGCCGGCCGCATGGTCACCGCCGACCTCGTCCCCGTCACGGTGGCGGAACGCGAGCCTTGGTTCGAAGCCCACCGCAACCCCGCGCGCCCGCTCTGGGTCCTCGCGGATCCCGCCGGCGAGATCGCGGCCTGGCTCAGCTTCGACACCTTCTACGCCCGCGCCGCCTACGACGGCACCGCCATGCTCGCGATCTATGTCGCGGAATCGCGCCGCGGCCAGGGCCTCGGCCGCGCCCTGCTGCGCACCGCCGTCGCCCGCGCCCCCGCGCTCGGCCTGCACACGCTGCTCGGCTACATCTTCGGCCACAACGAACCGAGCCTCCGCCTCTTCGCTTCCGAAAACTTCTCCCGCTGGGCCCACCTGCCGCGCGTCGCCGTCCTCGATGGCGTCGACCGCGACCTCATCATCCTGGGCCGCCGCCTCGCGCCCTGAGCCGGCGCCGTTGGCGCCGACGGTTGAAAGTTGAAAGCAGCAGGTTGAAGGACCGGAGGCCGGACCGGCACGGCGACCGCGACCGCAGCTCCGTCTTTTTGCGCCCTCTGCGCCTCTTTGCGGCCAGCCCCGCCCGTTCCCCCGCTGCCCGATTTCCGTTCTTTCAACTTGCCTCTTTCAACGTTCAACCGCCGCCCGCCGCGGACGGCTCGCGGGCGGCCATGGACTGTCCAATCCGAACGGTGCTTGGCTTCCGTGCGCACACGTGTCCGTGTGCTCGCACCCCCGTTATGAACTACCTCCCGACCGCGCTTCTGCGCGCCGTCGCGGCCGTGCTGTCGGCTGCGCTTTTCCTCCTCGCCGCGCCTCTCCGCGCCCAGGCCGTCACCGGCGCCATCGCCGGCACCGTCGCCAACGAATCGACCCGCCAGTTCCTCAACAACGCCGAGGTCCGCATCGCCAACACCAACCAGTCTGTCCTCACCGACCGCGACGGCACCTTCACGTTGCGCAACCTCGCGCCCGGCACCTACCAACTCGAGATTTCGTACACCGGCCTCGATGCCGTGAAGCGCGCCGTCACCGTCGTCTCCGGCCAGACCGCGCGGCTCGATGTCGCCCTCACCGCCGGCATCTACCAACTCGAAGCGTTCACCGTCGCCGCCGAGGTCGAAGGCAACGCCGCCCAGGTCAACAAACAGAAGAAAGCCGACTTCTTCGTCACCGCCGTTTCAGCCGACACGCTCGGCGAAGTCCCCGAGGGCAACATCGGCGAATTCCTCAAGTACGTCCCCGGCCTCCAGGTAAACTATTCCAACGCCGACGCCTCCACCGTCTCCGTCCGCGGCCAGGATCCGGAATCCACGCTCTTCATGATCGACGGCATGACGCCGCCCGCCGCCGGCACTCCCCCGCGTTCCAGCACCGGCAGCTCCGACGCTTCGTCCCGCGCCTTCGAATTCACGCAGGCGAGCATCACCAACATCGAATCCATCGAGGTCTACAAAGCGCCGCCGCCCTGGATGGCTCCCGCGACCGGCGGCGTGATCAACGCGGAAACGAAAAACGCTTTCGCCCAAAAGGGCCGCGTCCTCCGCACCGTCCTTTCCCTCAACGTCAATTCCGACATGTTCGAATTCGGCCCCGTCGAGGGCCCCGGCCAGCGCTCCACGTGGCGCATCAAGCCCGGCGGCAGCCTCGCCTACTCCGAGGCCCTGCTGAAAAACAAACTCGGCGTCGCCTTCACCTACGGCGAATCCCACAACATCAATCCCACCCACAACAACGCGATGGGCTACACCCCGCTCGTCGCCGGCACCCTCGCCGCGCCCGTCACCAACACCTCCGCCGTCCGCGTCGACACCTTCACCCTCGTCGACGGCCCCGAGGTCAAACACCGCCGCAACGCCAGCCTCGGCGTCGATTTCCGCGCCGGCCCGCAGACGATCCTGAAGGTCAACACCACCTTCAACGACTTCCTCCGCCAGTCCCGCGCCCACACCTTCCGCCTCCGCCCGATCGCCGGCGCCGGCAACTCCACCGTCGACGCCGGGGCCACCGACCGCGACGCCGTTATCCGCAACGGCCAAGTCGATGTGTTCGCCGATTACTCCGACGCCATCAGCACCAATTACTCCTACCGCGGCCAGATCCAGCATTCGTTCGGCCGCTTCCGTTTCGACGGTATGGCCTCCTACGGCAAATCCGACTCCAAGACCGTCGACCTCCCCGAGTTCATCAATTCCGTGCAGTTCAATTTGCTGCCCAACCGCGGCGTCGCCTATCGCCTCCAGGCTTCGCCCGACCGCCCCGCCCCCGTCGCGCTCACGCAGCTCGCCGGTCCCGATCTCTACGATCTCGCCAGCTACGACCAGCGCAGCCTCTCCGTGCAGACGCAGCCGCGCTTCCAGAACGACCGCACCTACACCCTCAAGGGCGACCTCCGCGCCAACTTCGGCGAATGGCGTTTCCCGACCGAGTTCCGCGTCGGCGGCAGCTACTACCACCTCGCCCGCCGCAAGGCCGCCGGCCAGATCGTCCTCAATTTCCTCGGGCCCGACGGCATCGCCGGCAACGCCGACGACCTGCTCAACGCGTCCCGTTTCGACGACACGACCTACGGCGACAGTTTCCTCTACGGCATCCGCACCCCGCCGCTCCTCGATCCGTACAAAGTCGGCGTGTACATGCGCGAGAACCCGTTGGCCTTCCAGAACACGCAGCCGCAGAACGTCCAGCGCCAGGCCGTCAACACCCAGAACCTCACGCAGAACATCGCCGCGGTCTACTTCGCCGACACGATCCGCTTCTCGCCCCGCCTCTCGCTGCTCACCGGCGTGCGGATGGAACGCACCGAGAACTACGCCCGCGGCGCCGCCCGCATCAACTCCCTCGGCAACGGCCTCGTCGTCAATTCCCTCGCCTGGTTCCAGGCCATCTACAGCCGCACCCAGCGCGTCACCTCGACCTACGACGACTATTTCCCGCAGGCCCAGCTGACCTACCGCTTCTCGCCCGACCTCGTCCTCCGCGCCTCCGCCTCGAAGGCCATGTCCCGCCCCGGCATCCAGACGATTCTGCCCAACACCACCGTCAACGACACCGCCGCCATCCCGAGCGTCTCCGTCAACAACACCGCCCTCGATCCCACGTATTCGCGCAACTTGGACGTCCAGCTCGAGTACTACACCAAGCCCGCGGGCAAGCTCACGGTCGGCTGGTTCGACAAGAAGATCACCAATTACATCATCAACGAGCAGACCACCATCGAGCCCGGCGACGACAACGGCTTCGACGGCCAGTACGCCGGCTACCTCCTCAACACCCAGGACAACGGCGGCACCGGCCGCTTCGGCGGCTTCGAGTTCTCCGCCAACCAGGATCTCCGCCCGCACCTGAAGTTCCTCCCCGAACTCGCCCGCGGCTGGGACGTCTTCGTCAACTACACGAAGTTCTACAAAGGCGAGGCCCCGAATCGCAACGGCGTCATCACCATCCCCACCGCCCCCAACTTCTACAAGTGGACCGCCAATTACGGCGTCAGCTACATGACGCCCCGCCGCACCCTCTACGCGCAGGTCCGCACCGTCATCAACCCGAGCGCCGTCACCACCTACGCCAACGGCACCACCGACCTGCGCGACACCTACGAGGCCCGCCACCAGCGCTGGGACTTCACCCTCCGCTGGCGCCTCTCCGGCAACTACGCCGTCGAACTCACCGGCGCCAACATCTTCAAGGACCCGTCCCGCAAGTTCATCCAGGCCGGCCGCGTCACCCAGCAGCGCGACTTTGGTTCGCAGTACGTCCTCTCCTTCACCGCCAATCTCGACCGCCTCAACCTGCCCTTCCTCGGCCGCTGAGGCCGCCGCAATCGCCGCCGCGGGCGCTCGCGGGTGGCTGCCCGCGGGTCGCGCTCAAAGCGCCGCACCCGCTTGCCTCCGGCGGAAAACCGCAAATTTTCCGCCGGACTGTCCACCCCGCGCAACCTTGGCCCCTTCGCGGGTCGCCTTGGTTGTAAGTTCAGCACCCAACCCCCATGCCCTCGTTCACCCTGCCCGCCCGCCTGCTTGCCTGCTCCGTTCTGGCCCTGCCGGTTCTTCCCCGCGCTTCCGCCCAGACCGCGCCCGCGGCCCCGGCCCCGGACGCCGCCACCCTCGCCCGCTACGATCTCAACCGCAACGGCCGCCTCGATCCGGACGAACTCGCCGCCCAGCGCGCCGACGCCGCCCGCAACGCCCAGGCCCCGGTGACGGCCCCGAAAGCCGGCGAAAACCAGATCGTCGAGCTCTCGCCCTTCCAGGTCAGCGCCGGTTCCGACAAGGGCTACTACGCCTCCAACACCCTCTCGGGCACGCGCATCAACACCAAGCTCGAGGACCTCGGCGCCTCCATCTCCGTCGTCACCAAGCAGCAGATGGAGGACTTCGCCCTCCTCGATATCAACGACGTCTTCCTCTACGAGGCCAACACCGAGGGCATCGGCAATTTCACCGACGTCGTCATCGACCGCAACGGCGTCGTCGTCGACAACGTCGCCGGCAATCCCAACAACGCCAACCGCGTCCGCGGTATCGGCGCCGCCAATACCGCCCGCGGCAACTTCCAGACCAGCGGCCGCGTCCCCTTCGACCCCGTCAACATCGACGCCGTCGAGATCAGCCGCGGCCCCAATTCCAACATCTTCGGCCTCGGCACCGGCTCCGGCACCGTCAACACGATCCCGTCCACCGCCAATCTCCGCCGCGAGACCACGACCTTCGAGTTGCGCACCGACAACCTCGGCAGCGTCCGCGCCCTAGTCGACGTCAGCCGCCCGTTGATCAAGGACAAGCTCGCCGTCCGCGCCAGCGTCCTCCGCCAGAACGACGAGTTCGTCCGCCAGCCGTCCTTCAGCCGCACCGACCGCTACAACGGCATGGTCCAGTTCAAGCCGTTCCCGAACACCACCCTCCGCGGCTCCTTCGAACGCTACGAAAACTACGCCCGCCGCCCCAACGCCATCCTCCCGCGCGACGGCGTCACCTACTGGCAGCAGAACGGCCGCCCCACCTGGGATCCCACGACCTGGACCGTCACGCGCGGCGGCGTCCGCACCGTCGTCCCCTACAACAACAACCAGGGCACCGAAACCACGCTCCTCGGCCTCGGCCTCGAATCCGGCGGCACCGGCCTCTACGCCCGCCCCAGCCTCTTCATCGACCAGGGCGCGGTCGGCGCCTACACCGTCAACCGCCGCTCCGGCATTCCCGCGCCCACCGCCGCGGTCCCGAATCCGGTGCCCACGCCCGACTTCCAGGCCGGCAACGAACGCTATGTGCTGAGCGGCATCGCCCCGCGCGTCGGCCCGCTCGCCCCCACCGCCGTCAGCATCACCGACAAATCCATCTACGACTGGACCGCGCACAACATCGCCGCGGCCAATTGGAGCGAGGACACCGTCGACACGCTGTCCGCCGAGCTCGAGCAGTTCTTCCTCAACACCCCGCGCCACGTGCTCGCCGCCCAGCTCGGCTGGTTCCGCGAGGACGCCAAACGCTACAACCGCTCCTTCATCGGCACCGGCGGCGAGAGCCCCATGGTTGTCCTCATCGACGTCAACGAGAAGCTCATCGACGGCCGCGCCAACCCGTACTTCCTCCGCCCCTACGTCAACTCCCTCGAACCCACCATCCGCCGCCAGCCGCTCAAGCGCGACATCTACCGCGGCCAGCTCGCCTACAAGCTCAACCTCGCCCGCGAGCGCTCCTGGCTCCGCTGGGCCGGCGACCACGCGTTCAGCCTGTATTCGGAATACAAAGACACCGACAGCGCCGACTACCGTTTCCGCGACGTCATCGTTTCCAACCACAGCTGGCTCGCCGCCAGCACCAACCGCGCCGCCGGCGCCACCGCCGCCCGCGCCAACTACCGCTACTACCTCGGCGACGCCCAGGGCCAGAACATCGACTACGGCTCCCCGGCCTGGGACCGCCTCGCCGGCACCCAGAACCTGACCTGGTTCAACCAGGCGACCAACCAGTGGGTCAACGAGCCCGTCACCATCGGCGAGGCCTACTCGCCCGGCGTGCAGCGCTTCGCCAACCTCATCAAGACCTACGGCGCCGTCACCCAGAACCACCTCCTCGCCGGCCGCGTCGTCACCACCTTCGGCCTGCGCAAGGACACGAACCTCAACCGCAACTACGCCTCCACCGCGCTCCTGCCCGACGGCATCTCGCCCGACTACTCGTCAGACGATACCTCGCCCAACGACTGGTTCCGCCGCGAGGGCACGACCAAGACCTACGGCTACGTCGTGAAGCCGTTCCGCGGCTGGGGCTGGCTCGACCGCCATGCCGCCAACGGCACCGGCGCCGGCCGCTTCGGCGCCGAGTTCGTCCGCTCCGTCAATTTCCACTTCAACAAGGCCGACAGCTTCCGCCCCGAGACCATCGCGCAGAACCTGAACCTCGAGCTCCTCCCGAATCCCTCCTCGATCGGCAAGGACTACGGCGTCTCGTTCACGCTCTTCGACAAGTTCGTCCTCCGCTTCAACACCTACGAGACGAAGCAGATCAACTCCCGCACCGGCGACGCCGGCGTCATCGCCACCCGCGCCGGCCGCATCGACTTCGCCTTCGGCGGCAACAACGACCAGTTCAACCTCCAGCGCCAGGCCCGCGAGTGGATCCTCGCCGAACGCCCCGGCATTTCGCCCGCCGATCTCGATCTCGCCGTCGCCGCGACGATGAAGGTCTCGCCGACGCAGCTCGCCCAGATGAACGCCTACCCGATCGCCGAGACCTCGGACGTCGTCTCCAAGGGCAAGGAAATCGAGATCAGCTACAACCCGACCAACTTCTGGACCGCCCGCGTCAACATCGCCCAGCAGCGCGTCGTCGAGCAGGGCGTCACCCCCGGCATCCAGCGCTACATCGACGCCCGCCGCCCGGTCTGGGAATCCGTCATCGACACCCGCACCGGCCTGCCCTGGTTCACCACCCGCTACGGCAGCGCCGGCACGCCCGTCGACTTCCTCAACGGCGTCGTGCTCGCGCCCTACCGCCTCCTCACCGCCAACGAAGGCAAGAGCCGCCCGCAGATCCGCGAATGGCGCTTCAGCGCCCTGAGCAATTTCCGCCTCGCCGGCATCAGCGACAACAAGTGGCTCCGCCGCATGGCGGTGAACGGCGCCGTGCGCTGGGAAGACAAGGCCTCCATCGGCTACTACACCTTCGCCAACGACCCGACCGCCTACGACCCGAACCGCCGCATCTACGACAAGGCCCGCGCCTACGTCGACCTCGGCTGGAACTACTCGTCCAAGATCTGGCGCGACAAGGTCAACCTCCGCGTCCAGCTCAACGTCCGCAACGTCTTCGAGGACGGCCGCCTCCAGCCCGTCGGCGCCCTCCCCAACGGCGTTCCGCACAGCTTCCGTATCATCGATCCCCGTACGTTCATCCTGACGACGACCTTCAGCCTCTGAGCTTAACGCCGTTGCAAGTTGCAGGTTGAAAGTTGAAGGAACGGAAAATCCCGTCCCGCTCATCCCGCCGGTTCCCCCCGGCGGGATTTTTTGTGCCCGGGAATCCTGTCCATCCTGTCTCCGTCCTCCTGTCAGTCCTGTCCCAAACCAAAACCCTCGAACCAAGGACAGGATCTACAGGACGCCGGAGACCGGATTGACAGGAAGCAATTCCCTTGGGCCAAGAGCATCTCTGCCACTCGCCTCACTCCTCCTGTTTCATCCGCATTCGTCCGTCCTGTCCCTCCTGTCCTAATTCAAAAAAGCCACATTCACCCGCCGCTACCGTTTCCGTTGTTTCTTCGCCGCGTCCTCCGGTGGCGCCGGCGGCAATTCCGCCGGCAACGCCTCGCCGACCAAGCCCAGCATCGCGATCGCCTCCAACCCGCTCTGCGCCGCGTTGTTCGTGTTGCCCAGGCCCACGTCGACCGGATTGAGCACCTCCGGCACGTCCACGCGCTTGACTGCGTCGCCGCCGCCGCGCGCAAAACGCAGCAACGCCTTCACCGCCGCCTCGCGGAACGCCGTATTCCCGGTGCGTTGGAAAACGTAGCCCGCCAACCGCCCGTCGCGCACGTACGCCGCGTCCGCGCCTTCGGCGCCCGTTTCCCGGTCCCGCATCAGCACCGCTTTAGGCGCGCTGTAGAGCCGGCAGTACTGCAGCCACAGCCGCGACCAGTCCGGATCGTCGAGCATCTGCCCGAGTTCAAACGCCACCTCCGCCCCGCCCATGATCGTGGCCAAATTGTACACGCCCGCGTCCTCGTTCAGCGCCGCCAACCTTCCCGTCGCCGGATCGTAGCCCATCACGAGGTTCTTGCCCGTGCGGAAACCCCACGGCATCGCCGCCGCGCTGCGCACCCCCGCGAGGATCTTGTCCCGCCACTTCGGATCGCCCGTGCGTTCCCACTCCGTCATCCAGTTGCCCGCGAAGGCCAGCCAGTCCGGACCGAACCGCACCCGCGTCGGCGCGATTTTCTTTTCCGCCTCCGTGATCGGCTGCGCCAGCCGCATCGGATCGAACTCCACCGTCTTGAAATCCACGTCGGCCACCTCGCGCATCAGGTCTCCCGTCCGCTCGTCCGTCGTCAGGTAGTAATAGTAACGCCGATACGCCGCTTGGCTGATCCGCGCCTCCTTCGCCCCGCAGCCCCAGTGCCGCACGTTGTGCCGCGACCCCAGGCCCGCGAAGCGCCCGAGGTGGTAAACATCCACTTCCCCGGTGTGCCGCGTCATCGCCTCCGCCATCCGGAATACATCCGCCCGCCCGCTGCGCAGGAAACTCAGCCACAGCCACAGGTCCGGCCCGAGTTCCGAGTTCGCCCACGCCATGCCGCCGAGGTCGTAACGCCACACGTGGCGCTCGTCGTCGAACGAATGCATCACGTCGCCGAAATCCCAGAAGCCGTACCACTGGTGCTGCTCCGGCTGCTTCAGATAGAAATTCAGCGTCGCATTCAGCCGGTCCTCGATCGCCCGCTTCACCGGCGTCGAGCGATCCGGCAAACTCCAGTATCCAAATGCCCCCGCCGCCCGATAATGCTCCGGCGCGCACACCAGCACCGGCGGTTGCGCCGCCGTCTTGGTCATCGCCGCCGTCGCCGCCCGGTCCGGCACCGCCGCCGCGGGAAAGAGCGTCAACTCGCTGGTCCGCGCCACGCCGTGGGCCGTGCTGAAGCCCGGCTGGATGTCCTCGTACGCCGCCTCCAATCCGTGCCCCCGGATGTCGTAGTGCCGCAGGTCCATCGCCGGCGCGTCCGGCGACCACAGCCACACCGTCAATTCCGCCGCCGTCCCCGCCGCCCCGCGAATCTCGAGCCCCGCCGGATACGATTGCCAAAAGTTCTTCACCCCGACGCCGAGTCCGCCGCTCACGTCCCCCACAAACGCCAACCCGCCCGCGCGTCGCCCCGCGCCCGCCGCGATCCACGCGCTCTGCGGATTCGTCCGCTTCTCGACCGTGAACCCGTTCGCGTTCGGCTGGAGCAGTTTGAAATCCGACCACACCGCCCAGTCCGCCAGCCAGCCCTGCCCGCGCGGCGCGTACTCCGCCCGGTTCGGCACGCGCTGTCCGTCCGCCTGCCGCGGATACACGTCCGCTCCCGTCGCCGGGTCCGCCGCGAAACGCCCGCCGCGCCCGACCATCGGCTGCACCGGCTCGGCCCACACGCCGCCGTTCTCCCCGCCGAACCGCACGTGCCGGTTGTGCACCTCCTCGCGGAACGGCACCGCGAAGGCCAGACCCAGCCCGCGGATGAAATCCTGCTCCTGATCCCCGTCGAAAACAAAGGTGTGCACCGCGCGCACCGCCGCGCTGCCCGCCGTCACGTACAACCGCACGACAAACGGCAGCCACGCCCGCCCGCTCTTCGCGCCGCGATGCTTCCCTTCCAATTTCAGCACCGCACGCACCGGCCCGGCTTGCTCAACCGTCACTTTCTCCAGCTGCGTCGTGAACCGCTCCCGCGGCCGCACGTCGTCCGCCGCGTCGCCCGGCCCGCTCTGCAGCACGCACACGACCTGACCGTCCCGCGCCACTTCCCGGCCGTCGACCGCGATCGACTCGATCAAACGCGCCCCTTGCCGCGGCACTGTCAGTACCAGTTTTCCGCTGCGCACCGTGATGGCGTCCGCCGTGGTCTCGACGTCGACGCGTTCCGCCGGCGCCAGCTCCGCTCCGGCCGCGACCGCCTGCAGCCGGAAACTCCTTGCCGCCCCGTCCGCCACCGTCGCGAACCCGCTCCACTTCACCGAGCCGTCCGGCCAATACGCCAGCGGCCAGCTCTGTAGCGGCAACGTCGCGCCCCGGTCTGTCGTCAGCGCGAAGCATTGCTCCTTGGTCACCGCGCCCTTGGCCCACGGCACGCCCCAGCTCACGCCGCTCGCCACCGCCGCCGGCTCCCCGCCGAGCCAACCGATTTCCACCGCAGGCGCGGCCGCCGTTGCTCCGGCGGCGCCGAAGCCGAGCCCGGCCGCTATGACACAGAAACGAAGCCGCCAGCAGGAAGGGGTTGCCATATGCGGCCCGACGCTACGGCGCGGCCATGGTTGTGTCGCGCCGAAGTTTGCCGGCGGCTTCCGGCGCGGACAGTCCGTCGTCGGCCGAGCCGATCGCCCGCGCTTCGCGCTTCCCTTCCGGAAGCCGGCTTACTTAATCGCACGACCTTCGCCCTGATGCCTGCCAAGACTCCGCACTCCGCCCAGCCCACCGCCGCCGCCCCGTCCGTGCCGTCCGTCCGGCCGATCCGGAAACTCATGGCGGCCAACCGCAGCGAGATCGCCGTCCGCATCTTCCGCGCCGGCACCGAGCTCCACCTGCGCACCGTCGCCGTTTTCGCCCACGAGGACCGCCTCTGCATCCACCGTTACAAGGCCGACGAAGCCTACCAGGTCGGCGCCGGCAAGGGCCCCGTCGCCGCCTACCTCGACATCGACAGCATCGTCGGCGTCGCCAAGGCCAAGGGCATCGACGCCATCCACCCGGGCTACGGCTTCCTCTCGGAAAACGCCGAGTTCGCCCGCGCCTGCGAGCGCGCCGGCATCATTTTCGTCGGCCCGCGCCCCGAGCTCCTCGACATGATGGGCGACAAGACCGCCGCCCGCGCCGTCGCCCAGCGCATCGGCGTGCCCGTGCTGCCCGGCACCAAGGATCCCATCGTCGACCGCGACCAAGCCATCCAGATCGCGAAGACGATCGGCTTCCCCCTCATCATCAAGGCCGCCTTCGGCGGCGGCGGCCGCGGCATGCGCGTCGTCCAGAAATCCGCCGATCTCGCCAACCTCCTCGACGAGGCCCAGGCCGAGGCCGGCCGCGCCTTCGGCAATCCCGCCGTCTTCCTCGAGAAGTACATCCCCCGCGCCAAGCACATCGAGGTCCAGATCCTCGGCGACCAGCACGGCAACGTCATCCACCTCCACGAGCGCGACTGCTCCGTCCAGCGCCGCCACCAGAAGGTCGTCGAGGTCGCGCCGTCCTTCGGCCTGCCCGAGAAGATCGTCCGCGAGCTCTGCGACGCCGCCGCCCGTCTCGCCCGCGAGATCCGCTACGACAACGCCGGCACCGTCGAATTCCTCTACGACCTCGACCGCCACGAGTGGTTCTTCATCGAGATGAACCCGCGTATCCAGGTCGAACACACGGTGACTGAGGTCATCACCGGCCTCGACCTCGTCCGCGCCCAGATCCTCATCGCCCAGGGCCACGCCCTGCATTCGCCGGAAGTCGGCATGCCGTACCAGACGGAAATCCCGCGCAACGGCTACGCCATCCAGTGCCGCATCACGACGGAGGACCCGGAAAACAAATTCATGCCCGACTACGGCCGCATCGTCGCCTACCGCTCGCCCGGCGGCTTCGGCGTGCGCCTCGACGGCGGCATGGGCTACGCCGGCGCCGTCATCACGCCGTTCTACGACTCGATGCTCGTGAAGAGCATCACCAGCGGCCAGACCTACGACATCGCCATGAACCGCGCCCGCCGCGTGCTCAGCGAGTTCCGCATCCGCGGCGTGAAGACAAACATCCCGTTCCTCGAGAACGTGATCGCCCACCCGCAGTTCGTCTCCGGCCAGGCCACCACCACGCTGATCGACACCACGCCGGAGCTCTTCGCCTTCAAGACGCGCCGCGACCGCGCCACCAAGCTCCTCACCTTCCTCGGCCAGGTCATCGTCAACGGCAACCCGCACGCCAAGGGCTACCGCCCCGACAAGCCGTTTCCCGCCGCCCCGGCCCCCGCGTGGAATCCCACCGCCCCCGTGCCCCCCGGCACCCGCCAGAAGCTGCTCGAGCTCGGCCCCCGCAAATTCGCCCAGTGGACCGTCGCGCAGAAGCGTCTCCTCGTCACGGATACCACGTGGCGTGACGCCCACCAGTCCCTCATGGCCACGCGCGTGCGCAGCTACGACATGCTGGCCTGCGCCGACGCCGTCGCCCGCCGCGCCCCCGACCTCTTCTCGCTCGAGATGTGGGGCGGCGCCACCTTCGACACCGCGATGCGTTTCCTCAGCGAGGATCCGTGGGAACGCCTCCGCCAGCTCCGCGCCCGCGTGCCGAACATCTGTTTCCAGATGCTGTTCCGCGGCGCCAACGCCGTCGGCTACACCAACTATCCGGAGAACGTCGTCGCCGGTTTCGTGAAGCACGCCGCCGCCAACGGCATGGATATCTTCCGCGTCTTCGACTCGCTGAACTACCTGCCCAACCTTCGCGTTGCGATGGAGGCGGTCAACGCCACCCACGGCGTCTGCGAGGCCGCCCTCTGCTACACCGGCGACATCCTCGACGACCGCCGCGACAAGTTCTCCCTCGGCTACTACGTCAAGATGGCGAAGGAGCTCGAGAAAATGGGCGCGCACATGATCGCGATCAAGGACATGGCCGGCCTCTGCCGTCCCTACGCCGCCGCGAAGCTGGTCAAGGCCCTCAAGGAAGAAGTCGGCCTGCCGATCCACTTCCACACCCACGACACCAGCGGCATCGCCGCCGCCAGCGTGCTCCGCGCGGCCGACGCCGGCGTCGACGTGGTTGACCTCGCCCTCGCCTCGATGAGCGGCAGCACCTCGCAGCCGAATCTCAATTCCGTCGTCGCCGCCCTGCAGCACACGCCGCGCGACACCGGCCTCAATCTCGATACGCTCAACGAGTTTTCCGACTACTGGGAAACCGTCCGCGACTACTACCGCCCCTTCGACACCGCCCCCAAGAGCGGCTCCGCCGAAGTCTACCTGCACGAAATGCCGGGCGGCCAGTACACCAACCTCAAGGAACAGGCCGCCTCGATGGGCGTCGCCCAACGCTGGCCCGAGATCGCCCGCACCTACGCCGAGGTCAACGCGCTCTTCGGCGACATCGTCAAGGTCACGCCCAGCTCCAAGGTCGTCGGCGACATGGCCCTCTTCCTGTTCAGCAAGGGCATCAAGGCCGCCGATGTCGTGAACCTCGAGCCCGGCTCGATGCCGTTCCCCGAGAGCGTGATCGACATGATGTCCGGCGGCCTCGGCTGGCCCGAAGGCGGCTGGCCGGACCAGGTTTCCCTCGTCGTTCTCGGCGAGAAGCGCCACAAGGAAGCCCGCGCCAAGTACCTCGCCGCCACCAAGGGCAAAGGCAAAGGCGCCTCGGCCCCCGCGCTCGACCTCGACAAAACGCGCGCCGAGCTCGCCGACAAACTCAAGCGCCCCGTCACCGACGACGACCTGTATTCGCACCTCATGTACCCGCAGGTCTTCGCGGATTTCGCGAAGCACCTCGCGGCCTTCAGCGACGTCAGCGTGCTCCCGACGCCCGCGTTCTTCTACGGCCTCAAGCCCGGCGAGGAAATCTCGGTCAGCATCGAGGAAGGCAAGGTCCTCATCATCCGCCTGATCTCGATCGGCCAGCCCGACAAGGAAGGCCGCCGCGCCATCAGCTACGAGCTCAACGGCATCGGCCGCGAGACCCTCATCCTCGACAAGAGCATCGCCCCGAAATCGAAGGCCCGCCCGAAGGCCGATCTCGCCGATGTCACGCAGGTCGCCGCCCCGATCCCCGGCCTCATCGCGCAACTCCAGGTCTCCGTCGGCACCAAGGTCGCGAAGGGCGACAAGTTGCTCATGATGGAAGCGATGAAGATGCAGAACACGGTCTACGCGCCGTGCGACGGCGTCGTCGCCGAGCTCAACGTCGCCCTCGGCGACACCGTCGAGGCCAAGGATCTGCTCATCCGCATCCGCGCCGCATAACGTCGCGTCGCCGTAGCCCGGGCGTAGCGTAGCCCGGGCCTTCAGCCCGGGGCCTTTTGCCTTCGGAAAACAGAGACCACGGATGTCACGGATCCCACGGATTGGTCCCAAGCCATCCGTGCCCTCCGTGCAATCCGTGGTCAAAACTCCGGCCTTCCAAGTTCCGAACACGGGCTGAAGGCCCGTGCTACGTTGCGCCCGGCGTAGCCCGGGCCTTCAGCCCGGGGCTTGCTCCTTTCGTAAAAGAGAAACCACGGACTTCGCGAATTCCACGGATCGGTTCCAAGCCATCCGTGCCTTCCGTGCCATCCGTGGTCACAAATTCCGGTGGCCCCTCGTCGACTCGAAACACGGGCTGAAGCCCCGTGCTACTTCTGCCCCAGCAAAAACGCCGGTATCCGATTCAACGGCTCCGCCGACGCCGGGCCCTTCACCGCCTCCTGCACCTGCGCGAGTGTCGCGTGCCCGGCGCGCCAGAAGTACTCCAACGCATTCTGCGCCGCCAACGCGACGTAGCGCTCCGGGCTCTTCGTTTCCTGCACCAACACCGCGAACCCGGCCTCTTTTTCCCCGAGATACCCCAGCGCCTCCGCCGCCACGACGCGCACGTCGGGCCATTCGTCGGCCAGCGCTTTCTTCAACGCGTCCTTCGCCGGGCCCGCCTTCGCCTGCAGCACGAGGCAGCCGGTTGCGCCCCAATAACGGATCAACGGATGCGGATCGGCCAACGCGGCCGTCAACGCCGGCAGGTGCCGCGGATCCCGCGACGTGGCCTGATCCGCCAACTCCAACAAACGCTCCAGCGGGTACGCGGCGCTCTGCGCGTAGTCGTAGATCGTCCCCTCGCCCGCCAGCCGCGCATACATGCCTTCGGGAATGAAGCCCGTGTCCCGCGTGCGCAGCATCTCGGCGCGCAGCACGCGCCGCAACCGCGCGATGTCCGCGGCCGCCGCGGGCTCGGCGATCAGGTTTTTTACTTCGAAGGGATCGGCCGCCGGCCGGTAAAATTCCTCGGACGCCTTCGGCTGCCAATACGCCGACTGCACCGCGTTCGTCCGCCCCGCCTGATACTCGGCGTACCACGAGCGCATGCTCGGCTGCACCTGGAACGGATACGTGTAATGCTGTCCCCACGGCCGGTGCGGCGCGAAGTTGCGCACGTAGCGGGCCTGCGCGTCGCGCACGGCGCGCGAGAAATCCAACCGCTCGTCCATGCGGCCCCGCAGCAGAAAGACCTCGCTGCGCGGCGCCGGCCGGTTGGCCCCGAGGAAAGGCCGCCCTTCGTAGTTCGCCGGCACCGGAATGCCCGCCAGAGCAAAGATCGTCGGCGGCAAGTCCACGAAACTCACGAGTTCGTCGCACCATTCGCCCGCCTTCGCGGGCGCGAGGTGCGCCCACTTCGCCGGGATGCGCACGATCAACGGCACGCGCGTGCCGGAGTCGTGCAGGTTGCGTTTGCCCCGCGGCAACGCGCCGCCGTGATCGCCGTAGTAGAACACGATCGTGTCCTCCGCGAGGCCCGCCGTCTTCAGCTCGGCGAGCATCTGGCCGACCTGGCCGTCGAGCTCCGTCATCTGGTCGTAGTAGTTGGCCCAGTCCCGGCGGATCTCCGGCGTGTCCGGATGATACGGCGGCAACGGCATCTTTTCCGGCGCGATCCGGAACGTCGTCTTCCCCGCCTTCGGCGCGACCTGGCTCTCGTGGCTCGTCGTGAAATTGAAGACGGCGAAGAACGGTTTCCCCGCCGGCCGGTTCCGGTAATGCGCGCGGGCGCTGCTCTCGTCCCATACGGTGCGGGGCGCGTCCGGGACGTTGTAGTCCGTCTTCACGTTGTTCGTCGTGTAGTAGCCGGCCGCGCGCAGGAGCTGCGGGTAAAGTTGGAACCGCGCGGGAATCCGCACGTTGCTCCGGTGGTGCTGCACGCCGAGCGACGACGCGTACATCCCCGTGATCAACGTCGTCCGCGCCGTCGAACACACCGGGGCGTTGGCGAACGCGTTCCGGTAGCGGATGCCCTGCGCCGCGAGCGCATCGAGCTGCGGCGTCTGCGCCAGCGCATCGCCGTAGCACCCGAGGTACGGGCTGTTGTCCTCGGAGGTGATCCAGAGGAAGTTGGGCCGGTCGGCGGCCGACAACGCGGCCGCGGAAGCCAGAAAAAGAACCAAGCGGCGGAGAAGGATCATGAGAGGATGTCTTTGACGACGTGGCCGTGCACGTCGGTGAGACGGTAGTTCCGGCCTTGGAACTTGTAGGTGAGCTTCTCGTGCTGGATGCCGAGCAGGTGCATCACCGTCGCCTGGAAGTCATGCACGTGGACGCGGTTTTCGACGGCGTTGAAACCGAATTCGTCCGTCGCCCCGTAGGTGAAGCCGGGCTTCACGCCCGCCCCGGCCATGCAAAGCGTGAAGGCGTAGGGATGATGGTCGCGGCCCCATTGCTTCACGTCGTCGATCTTGCCCTGAAGGAAAGGCGTGCGGCCGAATTCGCCGCCCCAGATCACGAGCGTGTCCTCGAGCAGGCCGCGCTGTTTCAGATCCTTGATCAGGGCGGCGGACGGCGCGTCGACGTCGTCGCACTGGATCTTGAGCTGCGTATTCAGATTCCGGTGCTGGTCCCAGCCGGCGTGCATGACCTGCACGAAACGCACGCCGCGTTCGGCCAGCCGGCGCGCCATCAGGCAATTGTAGGCGTAGGTGCCCTGGCGTTTCACGTCGGGCCCGTACATTTCGAGGACCGAAGCCGGCTCCTTCGACAAATCGGTCAACTCCGGCACGCTGGCCTGCATGCGATAGGCCATCTCGTACTGCGCGATGCGCGTCGCGATCTCGGGATCGGCAAACTCCTCGCGCTTGATCTCGTTCAGGTGGGCGAGGTCGTCGAGCAACCCGCGGCGCACCTCGCGGCTCAGCCCGGCGGGATTCGACAAATAGAGGACCGGGTCGCCGCTGCCGCGAAACGCCACGCCCTGGTACTTCGTCGGCAAGAAGCCGCTGCCCCAGTAGAAATCGTAGAAGATCTGGCCGCAGCTCGCCTCCTTGTCCCGCGACGTCATCACGACGAAGGCCGGCAACTCTTCCGTCTCGTTGCCCAGACCATAGCTCAGCCACGCGCCCATCGAGGGCCGGCCGGCCATTTCGGAACCGGTAAGGAAATACGTGATCGCCGGCGCGTGGTTCACCGCCTCCGTGTGCATCGATTTCACGAAGCAAAGGTCGTCGGCGATCTCGGCCATGCGCGGCAGGAAACTGGAAACCCAGGCGCCGCTCTTCCCGTGCTGCGCAAACTTCGTGATCTCGCCGAGCACGGGCCGCGCCGTTTGGTTGCCCGTCATGGTCGAGAACCGCTTCCCGCCGGTGAGCTCGTCGGGGATCTGCTTCCCGTGCCACTCGCGCAGCTTGGGTTTGTAGTCGAAGAGATCGACGTGCGACGGCGCGCCGTTCTGGAACAGATAGATCACGCGCTTCGCCTTCGGCGCGAAGTGCGGCAGCGACGGCAGGCCCGGCACGGCCCGCCGGCCGGCGGCCAAGCCGGCCCCGAAAGCGTTGCCGCCGAGCAAAGACGCGAGCGCCGCGGTGCCGAGACCGAGCGCGGATTTGCCGAAGAATTGCCGACGCGTGTAGTGGGCGCTGGCGGCTTGGAAGGGCGTCATGGGAAAAGGCGAAAGTTGAAAGGCGAAAACCCGGCAGAGCGGGAAATTGGAAAATCGGGAAACGCGGCGGGCTATTCCTTCGAGAGGGTCTCGTCCAGATTGAGGATCAGGGAACAGAGCGCGGTCCAGGCGGCGTGCTCGACGGGGTCGAGGGCGGCGGGCCGCGGCGCCTC
This sequence comes from Opitutaceae bacterium, assembly GCA_027482185.1. Taxonomy (GTDB): domain Bacteria; phylum Verrucomicrobiota; class Verrucomicrobiia; order Opitutales; family Opitutaceae; genus ER46. The sequence goes on from JAIXWF010000013.1 coordinate 1,766,258, forward strand.
GCCGGCGGCCGCGAGCGCCTTGGCCGCGGCGGGATCGGCGGCGAACTGCGCGCGCAGCTTGCCGAGGCGGGATTGCAGAATCGCCGCTTCGTTGGCGCGCGGGCCCCGCGTGGTGGCAAATCGGAACGCCGCCCCGAGCTTCGCCCGGTCGTCGCCGCCGGCTCCGAGCACGCGCTGCGCGAGCACGCGCGCGGCCTCGACGTAGGCCGGATCGTTCAGCGTCACGAGGGCGTGCAGCGGCGTGTTGGTCCGGGCGACTTTCACCGTGCAGACCTGCCGGGAACCGGCGTCGAAGAACGACGTCGGCCCGACGATGCGCCGCCAGAAGACGTACAGGCTGCGCCGATACAACGCCTCGCCGTGGTCCTGCTCGTAGGTCTTTTTGCCGAAGGTCGCTTCCTCCCAGATGCCCGGGGGCTGGTAGGGCTTCACCGCCGGACCGCCGCGTTGCTCGACCAGCAATCCCGCCGCCGCGAGCGCCTGGTCGCGCAGCATCCACGAGGGCAGCCGGTGCCGCGGGCCGCGGGCGAGCAGGCGGTTTTCCGGATCGCGTTCCTGCAGGACCGCGTTGCTCCGGGAGGATTGGCGGTAGGTCGCGCTCGTCACGATGAGCCGGTGCAGCGCCTTGGTGTCCCAGCCGGATCCGACGTACTCCGTCGCCAGCCAATCGAGCAATCCGGGATGCGAAGGCGGCTCGCCCTGCACGCCGAAATCCTCCGCCGTCTTCACGAAACCGGTGCCGAAGAAAGCCTGCCATGCGCGGTTCACCGCCGTGCGGGCCGCGAGCGGATTCTCCGGCGAAACGAGCCAGCGCGCGAGACCGAGGCGGTTCATCCGCGCGGCCGGCGCGCCGGCGGCGGCGGTCTGGAAAACGGCCGGCACCGCGCCGACAACCTTCACGTCGGTCTTCGCCTCGTAGTTGCCCTTGTTGAGGATGAACGTTTCCCGCGGCTCGGGCAGTTCGTCCATGATCATGACCTTCGTGATGCGGCTGTTGGCATTGTTGCGCGCACGCACGGCGTCGAGCGAAGCCTGCAGCAGCGCCGCGTACTCGGGATCCGGGGCGGTGTCGCGGAAGTAAGGCACCGCCTCGAGCAGCGCGTCGACGCCGCGGCGCTTCGGCTCCACCTTTGCGAGCACGGCGGGCAGATTGCCCGGCAGCTTGAGCGCGTCCGGGGATTCGCTCAGCGGCTTGCCCTCCGGCCGGGGAAACTTCTTCAGCTCGTAGGCCTCGACCGCTTTGCCCGCCGCATCGACGCGCGCGGTCGCGGTCTTGACCGCCGCGAGTTCCTCCGGCGTCGAAACATCCAAGATCGGCGCGACCTGGCCGCCGCCGCCCAACTTTCCGGTTTCGGACATCTGGTTGAAGATGTCGTACATCGCAAAGTAGTCCTTCTGCATGATCGGGTCGTACTTGTGGTCGTGGCAGCGGGCGCAGGAGAACGTCACCCCGAGCCAGACCGTTCCCGTCGTTTCCACGCGGTCGAAGACATTCTCCACGCGGGTCTCCTCCGCGATGCGGCCGCCCTCGCCGTTGTACATGTTGTTCCGGTGGAAACCGCTCGCGATCTTCTGGTCGCGGGTAGCGTTCGGCAGCAGGTCGCCGGCGAGTTGTTCGATCGTGAATTGGTCGAACGGCATATTGGCGTTGAGGGCGTTCACGACCCAGTCGCGCCACGGCCACATGGTGCGTTCCGGATCGCCCTGGAAGCCGTTGGTGTCGGCGTAGCGCGCGAGATCGAGCCAGTCCCAGGCCCAGCGTTCGCCGTAGCGCGGCGACGCGAGCAGGCGATCGACGGCGCGTTCGTAGGCGCCGGGCGTGCGGTCCGCGACAAAGGCCGCCGTCTCCTCGGGCGTCGGCGGGAGGCCCGTCAGATCGAGCGACACGCGGCGCAGCAGCGCGGCGGCGTCCGCCTCGGGCGCGGGCGCCAGTTTCTCCGCCGCCAGCCGCGCGAAGACAAAGGCGTCGATCGGATTGCGCACCCGCGCGGCCGCGGCGCGATCCGGCACCGCGGGTACCGTCGGCCGGACCGGCGGCGTGAACGCCCAGTGCCGGCCCCACGGCGCGCCGCCCGCGATCCAGCGTTTCAGCAATTCCTTTTCCGCCGGCTTCAATTGCCGCGGCGCGTCCGGCGGCGGCATCACCTCGTCCTCGTGCGGACTGACGATGCGTTGGATCAGTTCGCTCGCGTCGGGTTTGCCGGGCACCACGACGGTCACGTCGTCTTTGGTGCGGAAAAGTCCCTCGCGTTCATCCAGCCGCAGCTTCGCCTCGCGCTTCGCCGCGTCGGGTCCGTGGCAATGGTAGCAGGCGTCGGAAAGGATCGGACGGATGTCGCGGTTGAAGTCGATGGCTTCGGCGGCGGACGCCGTCGCGGCCGCCGCCAGGCCGGCGGCAAAGGCCGCGCCGAAGCTGCGCGCCCGGGGTAACAGGGACAACATGCCGTCACGTTGAGCGGCGGTGGCGCCGCAGGCAACGACGGCGCGCTGAAAATCGCTGAAAATTCGCGGCCCGGCCGGCGCTGCTTTCCGCTCGGGAACACCGCGCCGGACCGACACCCGAAAAGCGCTGAAACGCGTCAGCGCTTCGCGACCTCGCGGACGGTCGGCACCTCGGCGCCCAGGGCTCCGGCCGCCGGAGCCGGCAGCGTGACCGCGCCGGTCGCGGCCCATTCGGTGCCGCGGGCCAGCGTGATCTGGAAGCCGAGTCCGTTCACGGCCTCGACGGCGTGGCCGAGCGTGGTGTGAAACACGCGGCCTTTGCCGTAGGGAATCGTCATCAGCATCGGCTCGTGTTCCTTGGATTTGTCGGAAAACGCGGACGCGAGCACGGTGATGTTTTCCGCCGGGCCGCGCAGGCTGTCGTAAAGCTCGTCCTTCGTGTGCTTCCACTTCGCGGGCAGGCCGCGGAGCACCGGGTGCGCGGGCTCGCGGGCCTCGACGACGAATTCATGCTGCGGGCCGTGGCTGCCGCCGTTGCCCGGTTTGGTGTCGAAGGTCCACTTGCCGTCCCGGAAACGCAGATACGGGCCGGACTTTTCGTTGCGCCCGCCCCAGCCGCCGACGCCGATCATGGCGTTGTACTCCGGCCACTCGGGGAACGCGTTGTTCGCGGCGTGGTAGGAGACGAAGCCGCCGCCGTTCTTCACGTAGGCGACGAAGGCCGCGCGGACCTCGTCGGGCCAACGCTCGCCGTTGTAGTTGGAGAGCACGACCTGGTAGGCGGAGAAATTCGGCCGCCACTTCGCCCAGAGCGCGGGCGACTCGGCTTTGTGCTTCGCTTCGAGCGCGGGGTACGCGGCCATCGCGGTCTCGTAGCTGCTCTTCTGCGCGGGCGTCGCGTCCTTCGGGAGACGCGGACCGGCCGGCTTGGCGGCCGGCGTCGTGGACACGTCGACCATGAAACGGCCGGTGTCCTCGAGGATCTGCTTCAACATCGGCGTGGTCGTGGCCCACGCGTGGTTGTTTTGGCCGTCGACGATCAGGACCTTGATCTTGGCGGCGGCGCCGGAAGCCGCGGAAACGGCCAACGCGGCAAAGCAGCAGCCGAACGAAAGAATGCGGGCAAGGGGTGAAGCCATAGACCCGCAGTCAAGGCGGAGGCGGCGCGCGAGGGAAGTCCGAACGCGCCGCCCGCGGTTCACTTCGCGGTCAACCGGGCGAGCATCCACGCGCTCGTGGTTTGGCCCTGGACGGGCACGGACTGGTGGCCCTGCTGCGGCGCGATCACGAGTTCCTTCGGCGCCGTGATGATATTGTACACGGCAAACGTGGAGGTCGGCGGGCAGGTCTCGTCGTTGTAGCCCCACCAGTAGTGGCCCGGCACCTTGATGCGGCGGGCGAAGTTGACGGCGTCGTAAAGCCGCGTCGTCGCGAGGCGAGGATCGTCGGAGCGCAGGCTCACGGGTTTGCCGTCGCGACCCGGACGGAACAGCCCCGGCCAACCGCCGGCGCGGCCGTGCAGGTAGCCGGTGACGTCGCTGTACGCGGGATAATCGGCCGCGAGTGCCACGACGCGCGGATCGAGTCCGGCCGTGACGAGGGAGAGTTGCCCGCCTTGGCTGCCGCCCATGACGGCGAGGTTCTTGCCATCGAATTTGGGGTGCGCGGCGAGGTAGTCGTTGGCGCGGAGGCAACCGAGGTAGACGCGGCGGTAGAAATAACGCAGCGGATCGTCGAGGCTGGCGCGGTTGTAGTCGGCAAGCGCGCCGCGGCCGAGATCTTCATAAACCGAGGCCGGCAGATTGACCGGGATGCCGTGGATGCCGATCTGCAGCGTGATCACGCCTTTTTCCGCCATGCTCAGGTTGCCGCGATAAGGCCGGACGCCGGCACCGGGCACATTCAGCACCGCGGGGAATTTGCCTTCGGCCCGCGGCACCGCGAGCACGCCGTAGACGCGGCTCGGGACGGCGCCGTTGCTCACGTTCGCGAGGCTCAGGTAGAACACCTCGATCTTGTCGTTCGAAAGTTCCGGCGCGGGCACGAGCTTCGGATCCATCGGCACCTTGGCGAGCACCGCCTTTTGCTCCTTCCAGAACGCGTCGAAGTTGGCCGGCTCCGTCTGCGTCGGCTGGATGCGTTCCGGCGAAAAACCGGCGGTGGCCAGTCCGCGCTGCGGTTTGCCGTCGATCGTCGCGGTCACGCTGCAGCGCAGGAATCCCGGCTCCTTCATCGTGCCGCCCGGCAGAACCAGGCCCGCCGCGGGTACGGTCGCCGTTTGCTCCGGCGCATCGAGCATTTCGGGGCCGACGCGGTATTTGATCGCGACGCCCTCGGCTGGATACGGGTTGAGCGCGAGCACGACCTTGAAGGTGGCGGTTTCGCCGACGGCGTAGGTCCAATCGGCGCGGTCGGGCGCGACGCGGACCACCTGCGTCGCCGGCGCATCGGGCACGGCGCGGATGGTCCAGTTGACGCGCTCGGCGGCGGGCGCGACCGGGGCGAGCAGGGAAAGCAGGAGGGCAAGGACGAGGCGGGGGCGTTTCATCGGCGACGTTCATCGGCGAGGCTCGGCCCGCGGGCAAGCGCCATGGTTGCGATGGACAACGCGCGGAATCTTCCGCCAGATAACGTCACGCCTTTCACCCCTATGAAGACCCGACTGTTGCTCCTCGCCGCCGCGTTTGCCCTGCCCTTCGCGGCCCCCGCCGCGGCCAAAACCGCCGACGGCAAAAACAAACTCGTGCTCATCGCCGGCAAGCCCTCGCACCCGCCGCGCATGCACGAATTCAACGCCGGCGTGCAGTTGCTCGGCAAATCGCTCGCCCAGGGCGCGCCCAAACTCCACGTCGAAATCGTGCTCAACGGCTGGCCCAAGGACGAGGCCGTCTTCGCCGGCGCGGACGCCGTGGTGTTCTACATGGACGGCGGCGGGAAACACGAGGCCGTGCAGGAAGCCGGCGCCCGGCTCGCCAAGATCGACGAGTGGGTGAAACAGGGCGTGAGCATCGGCGCGATGCACTACGGCGTCGAAGTCGTCGCCAACGTCGCCGGCGGCCAGTTCAAGCGCTGGATCGGCGGCCACTACGAGCACCTCTTCTCCTGCAATCCGATGTGGGAGCCGAATTTCACCTCGTTCCCGGACCACCCGGTCACGCGCGGCGTCGGTCCCTTCCAGATCCGCGACGAGTGGTACTTCAACATGCGCTTTGCCGAAGGCTTCAGCGCCAACGGCGCGGCGAAGAAAGACGGCGTCACGTTCACGCCGATCCTCGTCGCCAAGCCGAGCGACCAGGTGCGCGACGGTCCGTACGTTTCGCCCAAGGGCCCCTACCCGCACATCCAGGCCGCGAAGGGCCAGCCCGAGGCGATGATGTGGGTCACCGAGCGCGCCGACGGCGGCCGCGGCATGGGTTTCACCGGCGGCCATTTCCACGACAACTGGGCCAACGAAAACTTCCGCAAGGTTGTCCTCAACGCCCTCGTCTGGCTCGCCAAGGCCGAGGTGCCGGCGAAGGGCATCGAGTCGAAACTCGCCGCGGGCCAGATCGACGAGAATCTCGACCCGAAACCCGCGCCGAAGAAGAAATCGTAAGCGGCGACGCTGTATCCATTTTTCAAGGGCAGGCTGAACCCCTGCCCTTTTTCGCGCCCGCCCGCGGCGGCTCGATCTTTCAACCTTCGACTTTCAACTTCCTGCTTCCGGCGCAGCCGGACTCACGCCAGCACGGCCTTGACCACCTTGCCGTGCACGTCGGTCAGCCGGTATTGCCGGCCCTGGAACCGAAAGGTCAGCCGTTCATGGTCGACGCCGAGACAATGCAGAATCGTCGCCTGCAGGTCGTGGATATGCACGGGGTTCTCGACCACGTTGAAACCGAAGTCGTCGGTCGCGCCGTGCACGATGCCGCGTTTGATGCCGCCGCCGGCCATCCACAGCGAGAACGCGCGGCCGTGGTGGTCGCGCCCGTAGCGATCGCGGTGGGCGTCGCCCTGCGCGTAGGGCGTGCGCCCGAACTCGCCGCCCCAGATGACGAGCGTTTCGTCGAGCAGGCCGCGCTGCTTCAGGTCGCGGATCAGCGCCGCACTGGCCTGGTCGACGTCGCGGGCGAGATTCGGCAGGTGCTCGTGCAGGCCGCCGTGGTGGTCCCAGTCGCGGTGATACAATTGCACGAAACGCACGCCGCGTTCGGCAAGGCGGCGCGCAAGAAGGCAATTCCGCGCGAACGAACCCGGCGCCGCCACGTCCGGCCCGTAGCTTTCAAGCACGTGAGCGGGTTCGCCCTTGAGGTCCATGAGTTCCGGCACGCTCGCCTGCATGCGGTACGCCATTTCGAACTGCGCAATCCGCGTCTCGATTTCCGGATCGCCGCTCTGCACGTGCTGCAGGCGGTTCAGGTCCGCGATGCCGTCGAGCATCGTCCGCCGCCGCTCGCGGGTCATGCCCGCGGGGTCGTTCAAATAAAGCACGGGGTCGCCGGCGCCGCGGAACTGCACGCCCTGGTGCGCGCTCGGCAAAAACCCGCTGCCCCACAGGCGCGCCAACAGGCCCTGGCCGGCGCGCTTGGCGTTGACGGAGACCAGCACCACGAAGGACGGCAGGTTCTCGTTGCTCCGGCCTAGACCGTAGTCGACCCATGCGCCCATGCTCGGCCGGCCCGGCAGTTGGCTGCCGCTCTGGAAAAACGTGATCGCCGGATCGTGGTTGATCGCCTCGGTGTGCACCGAGCGGATCACACAGAGCTCGTCCGCGGTCTCGCGCGTGAACGGCAGCAAATCGCTGATCCGCGTGCCGCAGGTGCCGCCCGGTTTGAAATCGAACTTGCTCGGTTGCAACGCGAGCCGCGCCTGCGAGGCCACCATGCCCGTGATGCGTTGGCCCTGCCGCACGGAATCCGGCAGGTCCTCGTTGAAACGGGTGCGCAGCAGCGGCTTTTCGTCGAGCAGGTCGAGGTGCGAAGGCCCGCCGGATTGGAAGAGGCAAATCACGCGCTTCGCTTTGGGCGCGAAATGCGGCAAGCCGGGCAACCCGGCGACCGGCGCCGCGAAGGCCTCGCCGCGCAAGAGGTGCGACAACGCGGCGGCGCCCAGGCCGAGGCCCGTGCGGGTCAGGAAATCGCGGCGGCCGGTGCGTTGCTCGTAACGGTGGCAGGACATGGTCGGAGGCGGCCGGATCAGTTCTTGGTGATGGTTTCGTCGAGGCTCAGCAGCATACTCGCGACCGCGGCGGCGGCCGCCTGCTCGACCGCCGGCAACCCGGGCTCGGGCGCCGCGGCGCCGACCTGCAGAAGTTTCGCGGCGCCGTCCGGATCGGCCGCATAATCGCGGCGGAGCGCCTGCCAGGACCGGACGAGCACTGCCGTTTCTTCCGGCCGAGGCACGCGTCCGGTCGCAACGCGGAAGCCCCACGCCGCCCGCGCGGCGTCGTCCGGCCCGCCGGTTTGCAGCATCCGCACCCCGAGCCGCCGCGCCGCCTCGAAATAGCCGGGTTCGTTCCACAGCGCGAGGGCCTGCAGCGGCGTGTTGGTCCGCGCGCGGCGCACGGTGCAGAATTCGCGGTCGGGCGCGTCGAAGGTCGTCATCGCCGGGTGCGGCACCGTGCGTTTCCAGAACGTGTACAGGCTCCGGCGGTACCGGCCCGCGCCGGCGCTTTCTTCCCACTTCGTGCCCGGGTAGTTCGCCCCGACGACGATGCCCTCGTAGAGTTTCTCCGGCTGGTACGGGAACACGCTCGGCCCGCCGAGCTCCGGTACCAGCAGCCCGGATACCGCCAGCGCCTGGTCGCGGATAAGCTCCGCCGGGAGACGCACGCGCGGACCGCGCGCCAGCAGCCGGTTCTCCGGATCGCGCGCGAGCAGGGCCGGCGAAACCGCGCTGGTCTGGCGATACGCGGAGGACAGCACGACCGCCCGGAGGAACCGCTTCGTGCTCCAACCGCCGGCGACGAACTCCGTCGCGAGGTGGTCGAGCAGGGCTGGGTCGCTCGGCCATTCGCTCTGCGAACCGAAATCCTCGAGCGTCTTGACCAGGCCCGTGCCGAAGAGCTGCGCCCAGAAACGGTTCACGACCACGCGCGCGGTCAAGGGATGGCCGGGCTGCGTCAGCCACTGCGCCAGCCCGAGCCGGTTCCGCGGCGCGCCGGCCGGCCACGGCGCCAGCAACGCCTCGGGCACGCCGGCGTCGACCGCCTCGCCCGGCGCATCGTACTGGCCGCGGCGCAGCACATGCGCCGCGCGAGGTTGCGCCATTTCCGCCATCACCATCGTGGTCGGGAGGCTGCGGCGCAGCGCGAACCGCTCGCCGGCGAGACGCTCGCGGTGCGCCCATGCCGCCGCGGCCTCCGGCGCGGCCGCCACCAAGGCGTCCTGCCACCACGCGGTTGCCCGCGCCCCGGGGTTCCCCGTCGCCCGGGCCTGACGGGCCGCGGGCCAGGCCGCCGCGGCGTAGAGGGCGCGGATCTCGTCCGCGGCCAAGGCGCGCGCGAACCCCTGCAACTCGTCGAAACTGCCGCGCCAACGGCGGCCGGACGGAGCGTTGTCGGCCCCGACCAGGAAATCGCGCCGCGGCGGCTCCCCCGGCAGCCCGTCGTGGATCGTCCGCGTCGCGACCTCGCGGCCGTCGACGAACATCCGGACCGCGGCGGCGGATTTCCCGCCGGCGTAGCTGACCGCGACATGGCGCCAATCGCCCGGGACAATCCCGGCCCCTTCGGAGCGCACGACGACGGCATAGACGGGAAACCGCTCGCTGAGCCGCAACTCCAGCTCGCCGTCGATCAACCGCAATTCGCGCCCCTTGCCGTACTGCGAATCCGCGGGCGAGCCCACGTGATTAAGTGCGGAGAGCAGCGGAACGTCGGCGGGGTTTTCCGGATCGGGCCGGAGCCAGAACGCCACGGTGACGCCGGCCTTCCCGGCAAAGTCCAGCGTCGAGCCCTCGATGCGCGTCGTGCCACCATCGGCCGTCGGTCGCCACATTCCGCCGGCCACCCCGGGACCGGCGGACTCGGATTCCAAGAGCGCGCAGCCGCCCAAGCCGTCGGCTTTGCTCCGCGCCGCGGCGATCGCCGCCGAAATCGCGGCCTCCGCCGGCGACTGCGGCGCGCGCTCCGCCGCGGCAGCCGCGGCCCGCTCGGCTTCGGCGAGTCTGCTTTCCAAGTCGCGCAAAGCCCGCTGCTGCGCCTGCGTCGGCGACGGCAGCATCGGGACGGCGTTGGCCACCCGGCCGTCCTCGCCGAACTCCGGCACGTTGTTGAAGAACGCGGCGAGCCGGTAGTAGTCCTTTTGCGAGATCGGATCGAATTTGTGATCGTGGCAACGGGCGCACTCCATCGTGAGGCCGAGCCAGGCGGTGCTGAGCGTGCGGACGCGGTCGGCGACGTACTCCACGCGGTATTCTTCGTCGATGATTCCGCCCTCGCTGTTGATCACATGGTTGCGGCCGAAACCGGTGGCGATGCGCTGTTCGAGGGTCGGCTTGGGGAGCAGGTCGCCGGCCAGCTGCTCGGTGATGAAACGATCGTAGGGCAGATCGGCGTTGAACGCATCGATCACCCAGTCGCGCCAACGCCACATCGTACGGGTGGAGTCGTTGTTGAAGCCGTGCGTGTCCGCGTAACGCGCGGCGTCGAGCCACTCGATGGCCTGCCGTTCGCCGAAATGGGGCGAGGCGAGCAACCGGTCCGCCGCCGCCGCATAAGCCGCTTCGCCCCGCGCGCGCACGTCGGCGACAAACGCGTCGATTTCCGCCGGGTTCGGCGGCAATCCCGTGAGGTCGAACGCGGCGCGCCGGAGCCAAGCCGCCGGCGGCGTCTCGGGCGACGGGCCCAGCCCCTCGGCTTCCAGCCGGGCGAGGACGAAGCGATCGAGACTTTGCCGGCTCCACGACTGCAGCCGCACGGCCGGCGGCGGCTCCGCCTGCGGCGGCACGAAGGCCCAGTGGCGGGCGTACGGCGCGCCGGCTGCGATCCAGGCGCGGAGTTTCTCCCGCTGCGGCGGCGTCACGGTCTTGTGCGCCTCGGGCGGGGGCATGACCTCGGTCGGATCGGCCGAGAGCATGCGCCGCAGCAGTTCGCTCTCCTCGGGCCGGCCCGGCACCACGGCGGCGATGCCGTCGCGCGCGGCGACGGCCCCCTCGCGTTCGTCGAGCCGCAGCTTGCCCTCGCGCCGGGCCGCGTCCTGGCCGTGGCAGGCGAAACAGTTCTCCGAAAGGATCGGCCGGATTTCGCGGTTGAAATCGGGCACGGCGCCGGCCGCCGCGGCGGCGCCGGCGAGCAGGCCGGCGGCAAAGCGGAGGCGGGAGCGGGGCGGCACCATGGCCGTATCGTCGCACATCGGGCGGCGACTGGCTTTGACGGAGCGCGCGTGTGTTGGTATTAAACACGCATGACTGCCGCTCCCGATTTCGCCGCCCTCTGCCGGCGCTTGGCCGATCCGGCGGCGTTCGCCGCCCTGTTCGAGGTCTTGCCCGAAGTCTACCTGTTCGTGAAGGACGACCGGCACCGCTACCTGAAAGCGAACCGGGCCGAGCTCGCGCTCCACGGCTGCGGCCACGAGCGGGAAATGGTCGGCAAGACGGACTTCGATTTCCATCCGCCCGCGCTGGCGGCGCAGTACGTCGAAGAGGACCGGCGGGTGCTCGCGTCCGGCCGACCGCTGATCGACCAAGTCTGGCTGGTCCGCGGCGCGGACGGGTTGCCGCGTTGGTATCTTTCGAGCAAATTTCCCCTGCGCGGGGCGCGCGGCGCGGTGATCGGCTTGGCCGGCGTGATGCGGCCCTACGCGGGCACCGGGCCGGCCGTGGGCGACTATGCCCGGCTCACGCGGGCCTGCGCCTATGTCCTGGCGCACTACCCGCAGCGCATCGCCCTGGCCGACCTCGCGCGGCAGGCGCACCTTTCCGCCAGCCAGCTTCAGCGGGAATTCCGGCGCCTCTTCGGCATGACGCCGGGCGAGTACATCCTGAAAATCCGGCTGCACATGGCCCGGCGGGAACTGGAGCAGACCGCGCACCCGGTCGGACGCATCGCGCTCGACTGCGGCTTTTACGACCAAAGCCACTTCACGCGCATGTTTCGCGCCGACACGGGCCTCCGGCCGCTCGACTACCGGCGCCAATTCCGGCGCCCGGTGGCGGCGGTCCGGGCCTGAGGCTTCCCCGCCGGGATCAGGCCAGGTGCAGGCGGACGAGCCGGAGGAGATCGCCGAGCAGAAATGGCTTCGGCAACGTGCCGTGGGCGCCGAGCAACCGGGCGACGCCGAAACGCGCCGGCCAATCGATGACGTCGCCCGAAATCGCGATCACCTTCGTGGCAGGGCGTTCGCGCTGCAGCTTCCGGATCACTTCCACGCCGTCCATTTCCGGCATGAAGATGTCGGTGATCACGAGATCGGCACGGTGGCATTCCAGCCAGCGCCACGCACTGCGGCCGTCGGCGCAGCCGTGGACCTCGTAGCCGCAGCGGCCGAGGAAGTCCTCGAGCGTCCGGCGCGTGAGCTCGTCGTCCTCGACGACGAGCACCCGGGACGCTCCGACCGGGGCGGGCGGAAGGGCGACGTCAGGCAAAGTTCACCTCGGCTGCGGGCGCCGCGCCGCGGCGCGCGGCCTGCGCCGGAGGGCGCCGGACCGGCGGGGCCGGACGGACGGGAGTCCCGGACACCGGCGGCGTCGCCGCCGGCGCGGTGCTGCCGACCAGAAGACGCAGGGCGGCGACCGCTTCCCGCAGCGCCTGGGCCTGGCCGTTGAGCTCTTCCGCGGCGGCGGCGGTCTCCTCGGCGTTGGCGGCGTTGGACTGCGTGACTTGGTCCATCTGCGAAACCGCGCCGTTGATCTGGGCGATGCCGTCGCTCTGCTCGGCGCTGCTCGAGGCGATCTCGCTGACGAGCGCGTCCAGTTGGCGGACCTGCTGTTGGATCGCGGCGAAGCTGGCCTGGGCCTCGCCGGAAATGGTCACGCCCTGGCGGCTCTTGTTCACCGAATCCTCGATTTTGAGGGCGGTCTCCTTTGCGGCCTGTGCGCTGCGCTGGGCGAGGTTGCGCACTTCCTCGGCGACAACCGCGAAACCGAGTCCCGCTTCGCCGGCGCGGGCGGCCTCGACCGCCGCGTTGAGCGCAAGGATGTTGGTCTGGAACGCGATCTCGTCGATCGTCTTGAGGATCTTCGTGATCTCGACGCTGGCGCCGTGGATCGCGTCCATCGCGGCCTGCATCGCCTGCATCTGGGCCGCCCCGCGGTCGGCGGTCTCGCGCGCCGTGGCGGCCGTCGCCTTGGCGGACTGGGCGCTTTCGGAATTCCGCTGCGTCATGCTGGCCATCTCGGTCAGCGACGCGCCGGTTTCCTCCAGACTGGCCGCCTGCTGGCTGGAGCCGTCGGCGAGCGATTGGCTGCCGGACGTAAGGGTGGCGGCGCCCTGCTGCACCTGTTCCGAACCGGCGGCGAGCACGTCGAGTTGCACGGCGAATGTGCGGGACGTGCGCCACGAAATGAACTGCACGAATCCCGCGGCGCAAAGGATCACGCCCACGGCGGTCGCGCCGCAGAGCAGCGAGATGCGCAGATTGCGTTCCACCGCGGCCGAAACGGCGGCGCCCGCCTCGCCGGAGAGGCGGAAGTGGTGGTCGCCGACCGCCGCGAGGGCGGCCTCGAGGGCGACCTTCCGCTTGGCAACATCGACATCGAGAATGGACATCGCCTTCTCGAATTCGCTGGCCTTGAGGGCCGCCTGCAGGCGTGCGACCGCCTCGTTGTAGCCGCCGAGGGCCGCGCGGAATCCCTCGCTGAGGGCGCGCGCCTCCGGCCCCGGCACGAGCCGGTCCAGCGTAGCGAGTTCAGCCGCGATCTTTTGGACGAACTCGCCGGCCGTTTTCGCTTTCACGGCCATCGCGGCCTCGTCCTTGGCGAGGACGAACTCGGTGTTGGCGGCATGGTAGCCGAGCGTGGCGGCCTCGAGGCGCGTCAGCGCCTGCAGGGCGGGCAGGTTGTCCTGCACGAGCCGGGAGGTCCGTTCTTTGCCGACGCGGGACAACGCGTAGTTGGCGAAGCCGACGGCGCACGTGATGGCGGCGACGACGGCGAAGAACGTCGTGATGATCGCGAACGTGCGGCGCAGGCTGAGGCGGGAAGATTGCATGGCGGGAAATTGAACCGCCCGCGCGGGGCGCGGGCGGGTTGCGTGGTCGGGTGTGGGCTTACGGGAGAGGCAGGGTCGCGACGGAGGCATCCGCGGCGGCGGCGTCCAGGAAGCCGACGGCCCCCGGGGTTTCCGCGACGAACTTCCGCAGGTCGTCCTCCTTCTCGAAGGTTTTCGGCGCGCTGCCGCCGCCGGTCATGGCGAGGCGGCGCCAGTGGTTGTTGAAGGTGCTCGCGTTCATCTCGACGGTCTTCTGCAGGAACTCGTCGGCCACGGGGCCGCCCTTGAGGACGGCGAGGACGACGCGGCCGGCGCCGTCCCAGGCGACTTTCTTGCCGAGGAAAACGGCCTTCAGGGTCGCGGCGTCGAGTTTCTCGGACGCGACGGTCTTGTGCCCGATGAGGACGGGGGCGGCGGAGGCGCCGGTCGCGGCGAGCGCGAAGGCGACGACGGTGAGCAAAGTTTTCATGTGCGTGGTGCGCGGAGGCGGGACAGGGCGCGGGCTCAGAAGCTGAGGGTCGTCTTGGCCGCGATGACGTGGTTGGTGTCGCGGATGGCGCCCGCGGGATTCGGGATGCGCGGCGTATTGAAAGTCTGGTAACGGCCCTCGATCCGGTGGCCCTCGAGCTTGAAGAGGACGTGTTCGTTCAGGTCGAAGCGCAGACTGATGGCGGTGTCGTGCTGGTAGGTGCGCGGATTGTCGCCCGGGAGCGTCGTGCTGCGGTCCTTGAGGTTGCCGTAGTAGGCGCCGACCTCGAAGCGGTCGGACAGGCGGCGGGCGGCGGAGACATACCAACCGTCCCAGCCGGAGTCGTCCTTGACGAGGGGCAGGGCCGGCGGCGCGCTGTAGGTCAGAGTGTCGGAGTACGCGCGCTGCCACTCGGCCGCGAACTGCCAGGAGCCGCGGGTGTATTCCGCCGAGACGGTGCGCCATTCGAACTTGTCCATGTTCGAGGGCAGCCGGAGCACCGGCGCCGCGGCGAACGGGCCGTCGGTCGAGAGATTGCGGAAGACCGAGTACGCGCCGGCGGCCTTGAGCCCGGCGACCGGCGTGTTCCAGACCAGCTGGGCGCCGGTGACGGAATCCATGCCGAGCTTGGCGGGACCGGCCGCGGTGTAGAGGCCGGAGTTGGTGTAGAACTCCGCGACGCCTTTGCGGGGCGAGATCGGAATGTCGCCGCGGAAGGCCTTGTAGTCCACGGAACCGGCCGCGCCGGCCGCCAGCGTGCCGTAGACCATCGCGCCGTCGAAGGACGCGCTGAAGTCGCGGAGCACCGGGCTGTAGACGGCGCCGGGGAGGAAGACGAAGGGCCGGACGACATCGAGGTCGAGCGCCTCGCTGTACACGCCTTTCGGATACTTCACGCGGCCCGCGCGGAAGCCGAGCGCCGGCGCGACGTTGTAGTCGACCACCGCCCAGTCGAGGATCACCTTGTCGTCGCCGAGGTTGCCGAAAGTCTGGGCGAAAACCTGGCCGCCGACGCGCACCCGGCTGCCGAGGGTGGTCGAGACATTGACGGCCATCTCGCGGAAGTCCCAGGTGCCGCCCTTGCTGGCGGTCGGGAAATTGTTGTCGGAGCTGTAGAGGTAGCCCTGGCTGAAGAAGCCGCCGAGCTGGATATTGTCGCGGGCGCCGACGGTGACGACGGCGCGGGCGGCGGGCAGGCCGTGGCCGGCGAGGAACGCGACGAGCGCGAGGGAAAGGAAGCGGATGCGTTTCATGGGAGAAGAAGGAATTTGGTCGATCGGGTGCAGGCTCGCGGCCGGCTCCGGGCAAAAAGAAAGGCGCGTCGCAAATCCGGGAAACGGAGTTGCGACGCGCCTTCGACTTACAGGCCTTGCGCCTGTCCGGGAGGGCTTGCCCGCGGCCGAGCCGCGAGCCTTGCACGGGGTTTATCGGCCGCCCCGCCGGGTGCTTGAGCGGAATTACTCAGTCGGACCGCCGGGAGGCGGGCCGATCCGGGCCAGCAAGACCTCGAGTTCGCGGCGGAGGTCGCCGAGGTCCTTGCTCTTGAAATGGGCGCGTGTGCGCTCGAGCACCTGCACGGTGCGGCGCAGGCTCGCCACGAGGTCCAGTTGCGTCAGCGCGCCCCGGGTCTCGGGCGACGAGGCCAAGATCGTGACCGACCGGTCGAGGTCGGCCAGCAGCGCGCCGAGTTGGCGCACCGTGGCCTGGAGGAAATCGACCGGACCGGGGCCGTCGACGGCATCGATCTCGTGCTCGAGCCGCTCGAGTTCGCGGTCCCATTCCTGGACGCGGCGGCGGCTCGCCGCGACCGCGCGCCGTTGGCGCTGGAGCCGCACTTCGCGGCGGACCAAGGCGAGCAGTTCGTCGAGATTGGGCGGCTTCACCAGGTAGGCGGCGACCCGCAGCCGCACGGAACGCATGGCGGTCTCCAAGGTCGGCTGGCCGGTGAGAAAAACTACCGGCACTCCCCGGTTCTCGCCCTCGATCGCGGCGACGAGCTCCGGGCCGTCGCGGTCCGGCAACTGGATATCGCAGATGAGCAGGTCGAATTCGCGCGCCGCCAGCGCCGCCTCGGCGGCCCTCGCGTCGCCGGCCACCTCGTACGCGAATCCCTCGGTGTGCAGCCAAGCGGAAAGCATCGCGCGCGCCGTCGGGTCGTCCTCGACAACCAGAATGCGTCCGGCCGCGGCATCGGCTCCGGCGGAAGGGTCGGTTTTCATGGGGAAACGGGCGAAGAGAGCAGCCGGTGGAGGGCGTGGCCGAGATCGTCGCCGCTGAACGGCTTGTCCAGCAGGATCAATTCCGGCGGCAGTTCGGCGGGCAGGGCGCCGCGGTTCCCGGTGATCAGGACGGCGGGCAGCGGGCCGGCGACGCGACGCACCTCGCGGATCAATTCGATTCCGGTCACACCCGGCATCGTGAAGTCGGTAACCAAAGCGGCGAAGCGCCGCGGCGCCGCATGCACGGCGGCGAGGGCCCGGCGCGGGTCGTGATAAACGGCGGGCCGATAATTCAATTGCTGCAACCGGACACCGGTGAACGTCGCGACGGAAGTTTCGTCGTCGACCACGAGCACCGGCTGGCCGGTGCCGGGGACGACCGCAGCCGGCGCGGGGCCCGCGAGTTCGCGTTGCGCGCAGACCGGGAAGTAGACCCGGAACGTCGTCCCCCGCCCGACCGCGCTCTCCACCTGGATGCCGCCGCGGTGCGTCGCGACGATGCCCTGCACGACCGACAGGCCGAGACCCGTGCCTTCGCCGACGGGTTTGGTGGTGAAAAACGGATCGAACACCCGCGCCAGCGTAGCTTCGTCCATGCCATGGCCCGTGTCGCCCACGGTCAGGCAGGCGTGCGGTCCGGCTTCGACCTTGGGCATGGCCGCGGCGAGCGCCGCGTCGATCTCGACGGGCTCGATCCGCACGGCGAGCGTGCCGGCGCGGCCGCGCATCGCGTGGAGCGCGTTGGTGCAGAGATTGAGCACCACCTGGTGGATCTGCGTCGGGTCGCCGCAGACGCCGCAGGAAGCGAGCTGCCGCTCGATCGCCACCGTGGCCGGGGCTGACGACCGCAGGAACTTGAGCGCTTCCGCAACGACGCGGGCCAGGTCCAGGGGCACCTGCCGGGCCTCGCTTTGCCGGCTGAACGTGAGGATCTGCGCGACGAGTTCCTTGGCGCGGAAGCCGGCCTTGCGCACCTCGTCGAGCGACTGCCGCGCGGCCGGCCGGTCGCCGAGTTCGAGCTGGGCGAGCTCCGTGAACCCGAGGATGCCGGTGAGGATGTTGTTGAAATCGTGGGCGATCCCGCCGGCCAGCGCGCCGATGCTCTCCATCTTCTGCGCCTGGTTCAGCTGGAGCTCCAGCGTCCGCCGGCGATCGGCTTCGGCCTTCTCCGCCGTCACGTCGCGCGCGATGCCTTCCAGCGCGACCAGCCGGCCCTCGGCGTCGTGGACCGGCACGAAGCGCTGGTCGGTCACGACGACGCGGCCGTCCCGCGCGATCCAGCGGATCTCCGCCGCGGCCGCCGGAAGTTCGCGGCGGAAAATCAGCGCCGCGATGATGCCGCGGTCGTCGGGGTGCACGATCCGGAACGGCAGGCGCGCGTTCCGGTAGAATTCCTGGGGCCGATAGCCGCTCAGGCGCTCGACCGCCGCGCTGATGTAGTCGCAGCGCCCGGGCATGGTCTCGAGCGTGTAGCGGAAAATCACGTCGGGCGCGTTTTCCGCGAGCCGCCGGAACCGTTCCTCGCTCTCGCGGAGCGAGAGCTGGGCCTGCACCCGCTGCCGGTGCTCGCTGGCCTCCGCCAGCGAACGGCGGATGGCCGGAATCAGGCGGGGCAGCGCGTCCTTGAGCACGAAATCCGTGACCCCCGCCTTCAGCAGGTCGATGGCCACGGCTTCGCCGAGCGCGCCGGAAACCAGAATGAAGGGCACCTCGGGACAGCAGCGGCCGCGGATCTCGAGCGCCGTCAGTCCGTCGATGGTCGGCAGGTTGTAGTCGGAGAGGATGACGTCGGGGTGCCGCGGGGCGAGCGCGGCCCGGTAGGTTTCCTCGTCGTACGCGTGCGTCAGCTCGACGGAAAAACCCTCGGCCTCGAGCAGCGAACGGACCAGCTCGAAGGCACTCTCGTCGTCTTCGAGGAAAACGATGCGCGTGGCGGCGGTCGGATTCACGGCGGCACCGCTGCGGCCTAGGACGCGATCCGCAGCGTCGCGCAGCGGCGGAGTCCGTCCATCAGCTCGAGCACACTCGTCGGCTTCACGAGGTAGTCGTCGCACCCCAGGCGCCGGCTCAGTTCCCGGTCGGCCGTCTGATCCGACGAGGTCAGCACCACCACGCCGAGGTCCCGCAGCGGTCCGCTGCCCCGGATCTGCCGCAACACCTCGTGGCCGTCGATCTTCGGCATTTTGAGATCGAGCAGGACGACGGCGGGCCGCCCGTCCTCCCGGCCCGCGTGGCTGCCGCGGCGAAAGAGATAGTCCAGGGCTTCCTCGCCGTCCGCCACCACCGCCACCGGCAAGTCGGGATCCAGCATGTGGAGCGCAGCCACGGTCAGTTCCGCTCCGACGGGATCGTCGTCGACCAGAAGAATTCGTTTCGGCGGGGCAATCGTCATGGGGCCGAGAAAGTTAGTCCCAGGAAAATTCGCTTGTCCATCCCGCGCTGCCCCGGTCGGGGCGGCTCAGCCCGGGGCAAGCTGCAGGCTGAAACGAAACGTCGCGCCCTGCCCCACGGCACCTTCCGCCCAGATCCGTCCGCCGTGCCGCGCCACGATGCGTTTGACGTTGGCGAGGCCGATCCCCGTGCCTTCGAACTCCCGCGCGTTGTGCAGGCGCTGGAACACCCCGAACAGCTTGTCCTGGTACTTGGGATTGAAGCCCGCGCCGTTGTCCCGCACCCGCACGGTCACCTCCCCGTCCGCTGTCGTCTCGGCGGCGACCTCGATGCGGGCAACCGGGACCCGCCGCGTGAACTTCACCGCATTGCCGAGCAGGTTGGCAAACACCTGCCGCAGCAAAACAGGGTCCCCGAGCACCGCGGGCAGCGGCCCGACGGCCCACTCCACGGTCCGGCCGGCGGCGTCGGCCTCGAGTTCCGCCCTTACGTCCGCAACGATGCCGTCGAGCGCCACCGGCTGCCGCGCGAGCGCGGCCCGGCCGATCCGGGAAAACGCCAGCAGCTCGTCGATCAGCCGCGCCATCCGGGTCGCCTCGGCCGTCACGAGCCGGATGAAACGGTCGCTCTCCGCGTCGATCCGGCCGCCCGTGCGCCGGGAGAGCAGCTCGTGGAACCCGACGATGTTGCGCAGCGGAGCCCGCAAGTCGTGGGAAACCGAATACGAAAACGCCTCGAGCTCGGCGTTGATCGCCGTGAGCTCGGCCGTGCGTTCGGCGACGCGCTGCTCGAGCTGCAGGTTGAGCCGGCGCGCCTCCTCCTCGGCCGTCCGGCGCGCCGTCACATCCGTATGGGTGCCGACCGCGCGGCGGGCGACGCCGTCCGGCCCCCGCTGCAGCACGCGCCCCGCCGTCGCGATCCAACGCCACCCGCCGTCCCGCGTGCGCAGGCGGAGTTCGGCCAAGAAGTCGTCCTGCCCGGGCCGTTCGATCGTCGCGCAGAGGGCGGCCCAGTCTGCGCGGCTGTCCGGATGCAGCAGATCGAAGAGCGCCTGCGGCGTCGGGGCGATGCCTTCGGCCGGATAGCCGAGGATCTGCGCAAGGAGCGGGCTGCGCTGGACGCGGTTGTCGGCCACATCCCAGTCCCACAGCGCATGCCGCCCGCTCTCGAGGACGAGGTTCAGCTGCTCCTCGCTGCGCCGGAGGGCGTCGGCTTGCCGCGCAAGCCGACGCAGGTTGCGCCGCTGCCAGACCAGCGCAGTCGCGACGAGCGCCGCCAGCGCGGCGAGCGCTGGCAGGTAAGGCAACAGTTCCCGGGGATCCAGGGCCCGCACCCGCAGCGGTCCGATCCAGCGCTCGTGCAGCTGCGCGTACTCGCCCGCGTCCCACAGCGCGAACTGGGCTTCGTTAATATCCCGCAGCAGCGCGGCTTCGCCGCGACGGACCGCCAGATGGTACTTGTAGACCAGTCCCGGCGGCTCGAAAGCGCTGCGCACCACCCGGTCCAAGCCGCGGGTGGCGATCAATCGCCGCGCCACGAGGTCGATGTTGAAGGAGGCGTCGCAGTCCCCGTCCTGCACTGCCTGAAGGGCCGCCTCGGTCGATTCCCGCGGCACGATTTCGATCCCCCACTCGGTCTCCCGCGCCCGCAGGTAGTCGTGGGTGATGTTGCCGCGCGACACCGCGACCCGCCGGCCGCGCAGGTCCGCCGGGGTCTGCACCGGAGCCGTCCCTTTCCGGGCGAAGACCGCGCCGTCCAGCGTCAGGTAAGGCAGCGAAAAATCCATCGCGGCCGCGCGTTCCTCCGAAAACACCACGACGGCCACCGCGTCGATCCGGCCCGCCGCGAACTCCGTCCACAGGAATTCCTTCGCACCCGTCACCCACGCGATTTCGCGCCCCACCCGCTTGCCGACCGCCTGCACGTAGTCGGCGGCGAAGCCGGCGGGCCGGCCGGCTTCGTCGAGGTAGGCCAGCGGCGCCACCACCGGATCGAAGGAGACCCGCAACGGCGGCTCGGCGGCGGCCGCGGCGCCGCCGGCCAGCAGGGCGAGCAGGAAAACCTGACGTGGGATTCGGAAATGCATCCGGAGGTGGCGCGCGGTCATCCCGCTCAGTCGCGCCGCACGGTGAAGTAGAACGTCGCGCCCTTCCCCGGCTGGCCCTCGGCCCAGACCCGGCCCCCGTGGCGGGTCACGATGCGCTTCACGTTGGCGAGACCGATGCCCGTGCCCTCGAACTCGCGCGTGTTGTGCAGGCGCTGGAACACGCCGAACAGCTTGTCGAGGTACTTGGGGTTGAAGCCGGCGCCGTTGTCGCGGACGTACACCGTGACCTGCGGGTCGTCCGCCCGGCCCGCGCCGGTGCCGATCTCGATCCGGGCCGCGGCCGCCGGCCGCGTGAACTTGACCGCATTCGAGAGCAGGTTGGCGACCACCTGCCGCAGCAGCGCCCGGTCGCCGCGGACGCGCGGCAGCGGCCCCACGGCCCATTCGATCGCGCGGCCGTCCGTGTCGGGCCGCAGCTCGTCGCGCACCTCGGCGATCAGCTCGCCCAGCGCCACGCTCTGCTGGTTCAATTCGGCGCGGCCGATCCGCGAAAACGTCAGCAGGTCGTCGATCAGCATGCCCATGCGGCGCGCCTCCGCGTCGACCACCGCGACGAAGCGCTGGGACTCGCCGTCGAGGCGCCCGGCCGTGCGCTTCGTCAGCAGCTCGATGAAGCCCGCGATGTTCCGCAGCGGCGCGCGCAGGTCGTGGGAAACCGAATACGAGAAGGCCTCCAGTTCCTGGTTGGCCGCGAGCAGGTTGGAATTCACTTCCTGGAGCCGGGAGGCGGCGCGGTCCGCCGTCTGCTGGCTGGCGCGGAGCTCGACCAAGAGCGCCTGCTGTTCGCCGTTGAGCCGCTCGACCTCCGCGACGCGGTGGGCCAGTTCCGTCGTGCGCTCGGCGACGCGGCGCTCGAGCGCGGCGTTGAGCGCGATGATCTCCTGCGCCGCGCGCAGGCGCTGGATCTCCGCGCCCGCGCGCGCCGCCGCGATCACCAGCAGCAGCGCCGCCAGCCCCGAGTCGGGCATCGGCTTGTCGTCCAGCACCGCCACCAGGCCGAGCGTCTCGCCGGTATGCGAGCGGATCGGCAGGCCGGCGTAACTGCGCGCCCCCATCTGCCGCAGCACGGGATCGTCCGGAAACCGGTCGGCCACCGCGTCGGCGATGTGGCACAGGCCGTCGCGGGTCACGTTCTCGCAGGGCGTCCCCGCCAGCTCGTACGATATCTCGACGGGGCCGCCGTCGCCCCACGCCGCCACGGACCGGACCTGCGGCCGGTCGCCGGAACCCACGATTTCGCCGATCAGGGCGTACCGCACCCCGATCTCCGCGCACAGGCGCGCGACCACCGTGCGGAAGAATTCCTGTCCCGTGACGCCGGCGGTCAGCTCGCTGAACGCCCGCAACGCGCGCTCCTGCCGCCGCTGCGCGCTGGTGTCGTGCACGACGGCGTTAACGGCGGGCCGGCCGTCGACCTCGATGCGCCGGAGCGAAAGCGTGCCGGAATGGCCGCGGCGGTCGCGGCTCTGCCAGCCGAAATCCGAATGGTACCACTGGCCCTCGGCCAGCGCGGTGCGCATGCCTTCGGCGCAGAGCCGCGGATCGGTGCAGAACGCCAGCTCTTCCACCGTCCGCCCCAGCGCATCCGCCCGGCTCCAGCCGGTCTTTTCCAGGAAGGCCTGGTTGACGTCGATCAGCCGGCCCTCGGCCGCGTCGGCGACGAGCAGCAGGTCAGGCGATTGCGCGAAAATCGTCGCGAATTTCCGCTCCGATTGGCGCAGCCGCTCGCCGGCCGCGTAGCGTTCCGAGATGTCCGACATCACCCCGAGCATGCGCGTCGGCGCGCCGTCCTTCGGCTGCACGAACACGCCGAGGTCGCTCACCATGCGGTAGCTGCCGTCGCTGCGGCGGAAGCGGTAAGCGGTCTCGTAGCGCAGGCCGCTGCCGCGGCAGCGCTCGAATTCCGCCAGGGCCGCCGCCCGGTCTTCGGGATGGATCAGCTCCGCCCAGCCCAGCAACGTGACCGCCTGGAACTCCGGCAGCGAATAGCCCGTGATCAGCCGCACTGCTTCGGTGCCGAACCACTCGATCCGGCCCGTGACCAGGTCCACATCGTACACCAGCTGCCCGGTCTGCTCGATCACCAGCCGGTGCCGCTCCTCGCTCGCGCGCATCGCCTCCTCGGCGGCCCGCTGCTGCGTCATGTCGACCAGAAACACCTGCACCGCGCGCCGGCCGTTCCACTCGATCAGCGTCGGCACGGTCTGCGCCCACGCTTCCCCGCCGCCCTGCCGCCGGATCCGGAACGCGGCGTGCGGTCCCGGATTTTCGCCGGCCGCCAGCATGCGCAGCCGCGCCGCCAGCTCCGGCAAGTCGCCTTCGTCGATGAACTCCGACACATGCCGCCCGACGAGCGCGTCCCCTCGCTCATACCCGGCCAGATTCGCCGCCCCGGGATTGGCATAGCGCACCACGCCGTCCTCGTGCACCAGAATGCCCACCAGCGGACTCTCGGCCAGCAGGCGGAAACGTTCCTCGCTGGCGCGCAGCGCCTGCTCCGCGGCTTTCCGATGGGTCAGGTCCGTCGCCACGCCGACGTAGCCGAGGAGCCGCCCGTCCCTGCCGCGCAGCGGCGAAACCACCACATGCGCCGGGAAACGCCGGCCGTCGCGCCGCACGTATGTCCATTCGCGCGCGGTTTCGCCGGCTTCGATCAGGGCGACGAACACCCCGAACCCGGGCGCGATCCGGGCGCGACCGCCGCGGGCCAGTTCCTCGGCCCGAAGGCAGATTTCGTCCGGATCATGCCACGCCAGCGGCGTGACCCGGCCGACCACCTCGGCCGCTTTGAATCCCAGCATCGTCTCGGCCGCGGGATTGAAACTCTGGACCGTGCCCTGCGCGTCGCACGCGATCACCGCCACGCCGGTCCCCGCGAGGATCGCTTCGCGCATGGCGGCGGATTCGGCGATCTGGCGATCCCGGAGCTCGACCGCCTGCAGCAACGCGTTCAACTGGCGGCCGAGCCGGCCGATCTCGTCGTCGGCATCGGCGCGGACCCGCAGGCCGAAGTCCGCCGAGGTCCGCACATCCTCCGCGGTCCGCGCCAACTCGGCGATGCGCCCGGTGATGGCCCGGCCCAGCCAGCGCGAAAGCAGCGCCCCCAGCCCGAGCATCAGCACGAATATCACGGCAAGGGCCGCCAGCGAACGCTCCATGCCGCGGCCGACTTCCTTCAGGCTGCCCTCGATCTGCAACGTCGCGACCGTCTGGCCGTCGCGCCGCAGGGTCGTGACCAACAGCCCCCGGTCGGCCGAACGGTAGAATCCGTCCGCCCGCGGCTCGTGGTCGAATTCCACCGTCTGGCCGTCGCGGACATAGCCGGCGAAAAACCGCCGGGCCGGCTCGCCCGGGCGCAGCACCGTGGCGGCGACGACGAAGTTCGCCGCCTTCAGCCGCGCGAGCGCCTCGGCCGCGGCCTCGGGAACGTTGAACTCCACTGCCGGCGCGACCGTCGCCAGCATGGGTTCGGCCGCGACCTCCAGACTGGTGCGCAGCCTCGGCTCCACCGCCTGCCGCTCGTAAAGCCAAAGCGTCGAGGCGACGAGCAGCATGGAAATCCCGATGGCGGCGAAGATCGCCGCCGATACCTTCAGGCCGAGGGGCACGTCGCGCAATTTCATGGCAGCGGCCGCGGCAGCGAAAGTTTCAGCAGTTCCGGGGAAGGCCGCAGCCCCGCCGCTTTGAGCGCCCCGATGGCCAACCGGTAGCGCAGGGTGCCGTCCGGCTGCACCACCAGATCGATCGCCGCGCCCGAACCCGTTTCCGGCGTGCCGAATCCGACGAGGAGCACCGGGCGGCCCTGCAGGCTTGCCCGGAGGCGCTCGCCCGCCGCCTTCCCCGGTCGCTCGATGAGGATCACGTGGCAATTTCCCGCGGCGGCCTCAGCTCCCTGTACGACCTCGACGGGTCGGCCGTGAACCGCCCTGTCCGCAAGCGCCTGCGCGATCGCGCGCCCGGCCTCGGGATCGGCCAGCAAACCGATGCGGAACGGACGCCCCGTCGGGGGCACCCCGGCCGGCCAACGGATGTGCTCGGCAAACGCCGCCAGATAGCCGGCCACCACCCGATGGAGTTCCGCCGCTTCGGCCGTCTCCCGGACCGGTTCCGGACGGGACTGCGCCGCGGCCGGCACCGCGGCCGCCAGCATCAGCGCGGCCGCAAGCCGCAGGGCGCGCCGACAGAGGCGTTTCCCCGCGGGCTGTTGGTCGCCGGTCCGGTACGTCATGCTAGCGTCGATACGAGAGCTCGGCGTAGAAACTCCGCGGGATCTCGGCATTCGCGGGGAAGCCCGGGCTGCGGACGAACTCCGGGTGGCGGGGATCCAGCAGGTCCTTGGCCCCGATCGCCAACTCGAAGTCCTCGTCCCAGCGCCGCACCAGGCGCACGTCAGCTCCCAGATATGCCGGCACCTGGATCGCCGCGCGGCTGCCGGTGTAGCGCAGCATTACGGTCGCGCTCCAGCGGGCGCCGAGGTTCAGCACGGCGCTGAGCTGCCCTTGTTGCCGAGCGGAAAGCCCTTCCTGCCGCCGGGCCGCGGGATCGGCGCCGTTTCCGTTCACCCGGAGCTCGGGGGTCAGCAGTGCCCAGGAGGCCCGGATCCGGCACCAATCGCCCACCTGGCGCACGATTCCGAACTCGGCCCCCGAGCCCCGGCCGCTCATCTCGTTCGCCGGCGTCGAAATGATCAGCGCGGGATTGGCCGGATCGGTTCGGGCCACGTTGCTGGGCAAGCCGTCGTACCGGTTGACGAACGCCGCCAGATCGAGCGTCCACGCCGTGCCCGCCCGGTGCCTGAAGCCGGCCTCCCATGCCACCACCTCTGCCAGCGGCCGGCTCCGGTTCGGCACGCTCCGGATGCTCGGGGTCCCGGGAATCTCGATCGTCAAATCGTAATCGGCGAGCGCCGGGGTCTGGAGACCGCGCGACACGGTGGCCCAGGCGGTCGCTGCGCCCGACGGCGTCCAAGTCGCCCCGAGGTGCGGCATCGCCTCCCAGCCGGTGAAGTGGTTGCGCTCGAGCTTCAGCCCGGCGCGCAGACTGGCACGGTCCCGCACCAATTCGATCCGGTCGGCCGCCGCAACGCTCCACGTCCCGAGGCTGCGGACGGCCGGATCGTAACGGTGGCCGGTCTGGCCCCCGGCTTCGTTGCGCGAGACCTGGTGGCCGAGGCCCCACGTGAGCTCATGGCGCCCGGTCCGGCCCAGCGCATGGTTGAAGTCGAAGCTGAACGTGTCGGTGTCGCTCGTGGCCGGGGCGGCCTCCCGCCGCGTCGCATCCCAGTAGGCCACGGCCTCGAGCCGTCCCGCCGCCGGCGCGGGCTGGCTCCAGCGACCGAGGAGATTCCAGCCCCGCGAATCGAAAGTCCCGGCCTGCCGCGCCACGTACTGCCGCAACTGCCCGCCGAACACCTCGCCCTGCAGCGACAGGCGGCGATCGTCGCCGGCCGTACGGTCGACCCGGAACCCCGCCCGCCGTTGGCTCCAGTCGTCGTCCAGCCCGGCGCCCGCCGCGCTTTCGGTCTCTCCCCGCCGGAACGCGCGCGCCCACACCCGGTAGGCGGTCGCGGGCCCGGCGGTGCCGCCGTAACGGAGATTCAGATACGCCGGCTCGAAGGTGCCGCCGCCGGCTTCCGCCAGCGTCCCCTGCGTGTCCCAGGCGGGCTTGGACACGATGTTGACCACGCCGCTGAACGCGTTCACGCCCCACGCCGCCCCGACCGGCCCGCGCACCACCTCGATGCGGGCCACGTCGGCGAGCAGCGTGTCCTGCGCATCCCAGAAAATGCCGCCGAGCTGCGGGGACAGCACCGAACGCCCGTCCTGCATCACCAGCACCTTGCCGTTGAACTCGTTGTCGAAGCCCCGGATGCCGACCGCGAAGCGCTGGGCATTGATGCGCGCCACGCCGAGTCCCGGCGCGAGGCGCAGCGCTTCCGCCGGCGAACGCGCCCCGACGCTCCGCATCTCTTCCGGCGTGATCACGCGCAGCGCCGCGGGAATCGTCCAGGCCGGCTCCGCTCTTTTTGAAGGCGCCGAAACCGGAATCCGGGCGAGCTGCGCGAGATCGGCCCACGGCGCCGGTGCCGCCGCCGCGCCGACCGCCGTCGCGCAGCCATAGGCCGCCCAGCGCCGCCAACGGCCCGGCCGGGATGGGGAGACTCCTCTCGCCGTCATGCGCGCGGACCGTACGCGCCCGGGCTTCGCTGGCAAATGTCAACTGTGTCAGTCGGCGGAGGCCCGGCCCGGAGGCCCGACCGTTGACGTCAACCGGATTGCGCCGCTTTCGGCTCGGCAACGCCGCTCTTTCCGCCCTCATTGGCTCCACCCTATGTCCGCCCTGCGCCCCTCCCCCGCCGCGCCTTCGGCGCCCGCCCACCTCACCCGCCGCGCCGCGCTCAAACGCGGTCTCGCCGGCATTGTCGCCGCCGGCTTCGCGCCGAACTTTTTCCCGGCCCGGCTCTTCGGCCAGACCGCCCCCAGCAACCGGCTCAACGTCGGCGTGGTCGGCACCGGCCTCATCGCCTCCAGCCACATCGGCACGCTCACCGGCCGCGACGACGCGCGCATCCTCGCCGTCTGCGACGTCAACCGCGCCAAGGCCGAAAAGGCCCGCGACCGCATCGACGCCGCCTACGGCCGCAACCGCGAGAGCGGCTCCGCCCGCGGCGTCGCCGTCCACGCGCTCCACGAGGAACTGATCGCCCGGCCCGACCTCGACGTCGTCTTCGTCTGCACCCCCGACCACTGGCACGCCGCGGTCAGCAAGCTCGCGATGGAATCCGGCAAGGATGTCTATTGCGAGAAGCCGCTGACGCTCACCGTCCGCGAGGGCCGCGTCCTCGTCGACACCGCCCGCCGCTACGGCCGTATCCTGCAAACCGGTACGCAGCAGCGCTCGAACAAGTCGTTTCGCAAGGCCGCCGAGATCGTCCGCAACGGCTGGATCGGCGACATCAAACTCATCCGTACCCGCCTCGGCGAATTTCCCGCCGCGGCCGCGCTGCCGGAGGAACCGACGCCCGCCGGCTTCGACTACGACCGCTGGCTCGGACCCACGCCCTGGCGCCCCTACAACGCCGAGCGCGTCAAGGGGGACTACGGCGGCGGTTGGCGCTGCTTCCTCGAATACGGCGGCCGCAAGAACGGCGACTGGGGCGCCCATCATTTCGATATCATCCAGAACGCGCTCGGCATGGACGGCTCCGGCCCGGTCGAGTTCATTCCGATCGGCCACGAGGGCTGCAAGTATCAGACGCACATCTACGCCAACGGCGTGCGCGTCGAGCGCCACGACACCGGCACCAAGGCGATGATCGAGTTCCAAGGGACCAAGGGCACGGTCTGGGTTTCCCGCGACGATTTCCTCGAGACCGACCCGCCCGAGCTCGCCGCCCGCCCGCTCCGGGCGGACGACGTCCGCGTCTACGCCAGCGACAACCACCACAGCGATTTCTTCGCCTGCGTGCGCACCCGCCAGCACCCGATCGCCGATGTCGAGGTCGGCCACCGCACCGCGACCATCTGCCACCTCAACGTCATTGCCGCGCAACTCGGCCGCACCGTGCGCTGGGATCCAAAGACCGAAACCACGCCCGGCGACCCCGTCGCCGCTCGCCTCCTCGATCGCCCCCGCCGCGCCGGTTACGCCCTCTGAGCCCCGCCCTACCCGTCATGTCACGCTTTACCCTGCTCCTCGCCCTCGTCGTCACCCTGCACGCCGCCGAACCGGCCGCCGATCTCGGTGCGCTCACGTTCTCGGGCGACCAATCGGCGCTCGATGCCCTCGACCGGGAAATCGGCGCCGCCGGCGCCGACGCCGCCAAACTGGCCGCCCTCGAATCGCGCCTGCTCGCCGTCCTTCAGCGCAAGGATTCGAGCTTCGCCGCCCGCCAAGCCGTCGCCCAACGTCTCGGTTCGCTCCTCGCCCAAGGTTCCGCTCCGGCCAAGCCGGCGACGTACCGCGTGCTCGGCAACCTGCTCGCCGACGAACGCGACTCCGACGTCGCCCGCCTTGCCCTCGAACCGGCCGCCGGCGCCGCGATCGACACTCTGTTTCTCAATGCCGTGGCCAAGACTTCCGGCCGGCCCCGCCTCGGCCTGATCGACTCCCTCGGCCGCCGCCGGACCCCGGCCGCCGTTCCCCCGCTGGCGGCGCTGCTGCGCGACAACGATGCCGCCACGGCCGCCGCGGCGGCCCGCGCCCTCGGTCAAATCGGCGGCGAAGCGGCGCTGAACGCCCTCGCCGGCGGCCCCGCCTCCCCCGCCGTCGCGAAGGCTCAATTGGCCGCCGCGTCGTCGCTGCCCGCGCCCGCCGCCGCGGTCGCGCTGCGCAAACTGGCCGGCGATGCCGCACTGCCCGCCTCCGTTCGCGCCGCCGCCTTCCGGGCCTCGCTCGACGCCGATCCGGCCGACACCGCGACCCGCCTCGGCGCCGCGTTCACCGGCAGCGATGCCGCCCTCAAAGCGGCGGCACTCGAAGCCGTCGCCACCTCGAAGGCCCCCGGCCTCGTCGCCGCGCTCGCCGCCAACCTCGCCGGCTACGACCCCGTGACCCAGGCCGCCGTCATCGCGGCCTTCGGCCGCCGCGCCGACCCGGCCGCCACCGCCGCCGTCTCCGCCGCCGCCAAGCACGCCGACGCCGAAGTCCGCGGAGCTGCCGTCTCCGCCCTCGGCTTCCTGCCGGGCTCCGCCGCCACCGCCGGTCTCCTCGCCGGCGTCGCCGCCGGCGACGACAGCGAGGCCGCCAAGCTCGCCCGCCAGAGCCTCACCCGCCTGAACGGTCCCGGTGTCGCCGCCGCCATTCTTGCCGGCGCCGAACGCGGCGAGCCCGCCTTGCGTGCCGTCTATCTCGAAGCCCTCGCCCTCCGCGCCATGAGCGACGGCCTCCCGCTGCTGCTCGCCGCGCGCAAGGATGCGGCAGCCCCCGTCCGCCTCGCCGCCGCCGCCGCCCTCGGCGACCTCGGTACCACGGCCCAATTGGGTGCGCTGCTCGATTGGACGCTCGGCGCGACCGACGAGGCCGAGCAGACCCGCGCGCTTCGTTCGGTGGTCAACGTGATCCTGCGTCAGCCCGCCGGCGCCGGCCGCGGCGCCGCGCTCTTTGCCGCTATCGACCAATCCGCTCCGGCCGTCGCGATTCGGCTGCTGCCCGCACTCGGCCGCCTCGGCGATGCCGAGGCCGCCGCCTGCGCCGCGCGCCAGGCGCTCCGCGGCGATGCCAAGCTCGCCGACGCCGCCGTCGCCGCGCTCGGCCGCTGGCCCGATGCCTCCGCTGTCCCGGCCCTCGTGGACATCGCCGAAAAATCTTCCCTGACCGGTCCCGCCAAGGCGGCCCGCGATGCCGTCCTCCGGCACCACGGCCGTATCCGCGATGTGTGGACCGAAGCCTCGTCCGTCTTGGTCGGCCGGTTGCTCGCCAAGGAAACCGACGCCGCCGGCCGCGCCCCGCTGCTCGCGTTGCTCCACCGCGCCCGCGATGCCGCCGCGCTCAAGCTCGCCGAATCGCTGGGCGCCGAAGGTGCGCTGGCGGCGGAAGTCATCCGCGCCAACGGCAAGGGCGAACCCGGCGTCCGGGTTTCCGGCGGCTCCGGCGCCCGCAACGTCCTCGATTTCAAATCCTCGACCCGCTGGACCGTGCCCGCCGCCGGCGAAGAGTGGATCGAGCTCGACTTCAAGGTCGGCCGCCCCCTGCGCACGCTCATCCTCGACCAGTCCACGCGCACCGGCGAGTTCCCTGAGAAATACGAAGTGTACGTGTCGGACCGACCCGAGGCCGTCGGCACGCCCGTCGCCTCCGGCACCGGCCAACGCAACCAGACCGTGATCTCGTTGCCCGCCGGCACCCGCGGCCGCTACGTGACGATCAAGAACGTCGCACCGCGCGCCGACAGTTCTTGGACCGTGACCGATCTCTACGTCGATTGAGGTCGCCGTCCGCCCGCCGGTCGATTTTCCGACCGGCGGTGCGCGCCGGGATCAACCCGGCGCGGTGCTTCAGACAAGGCTCCACGGCCCGCGCATCGAGCGCGTCCGCATCCGGTTCGCGATCGCGTCGTCGACAAACCGCTCCGCCGCCGGATCCCACTTGAGCGGGCGCTTCAGCTGCATCGCGATGTTGCCGAGGTTGCACACCGTCGTCGTGCGGTGGCCGAATTCGACGTCGGAGATCGGGCGGGCCCGCGTCCGGATCGCCTGCAGGAAATTGTCGTGATGATTCAGGCTCGAGGGCAACTTCACCGCACCCTTGCCGGACTGCGCCGTGATTTCCTTGAGCAGCGCCGGATCCGAAGCCGTGCTCGCGCTGCGGGAAACGTCCACCCAGCCGCGCTCGCCGAAGAAGCGGACGTTGCCGTCGGAGACGCCGTCGTAGCGGGTCCGGCAGCGCAGCGCCACGCCGCTCGCGTAGCGGCACGTGAAGTCGACCTTGGTCGCGGTGGAAAACAGTCCCGTCGTCGGGAATTCGCCGTCGCCGACGACCTCGACCGGACCGGATTCGTCCATGCCGAGCGCCCACTGCGCGATGTCGATGTAGTGCGCGCCCCAATTCGTCACCTGGCCGGCGGCGTAATCGAGGATGAAGCGGAAGTTGTAGTGGCAGCCCTGCCGCGTGTACGGCTGGAACGGCGCCGGCCCGACCCACAGGTCCCAGTCGAGGCCCGCGGGCACCGGCTCCGGTTTCCAATTCGCGCCGACGTACTTGTTGTTCGCCGGAATCAGGATCTCGATGCGGCTGAGCTTGCCCATCCCGCCGTTGCGGATGAATTCCGCCGTGTCGTGGAAGCGGCGCGACGAACGTTGCTGCGTGCCGGTCTGGGCGACGCGACCGTACTTCCGTGCCGCGGAGACCATCGCGCGGCCTTCCTCGATCGTGAGCGTGAGCGGTTTCTCCACGTACACGTCCTTGCCGTTGCGCATCGCCTCGATCGCGTTGAGCGCGTGCCAGTTGTCGGGCGTGCAGACCATCACGGCGTCGATGTCGGCGCGCGCGGTCAGTTCGCGGAAATCGTTGTACGCGGTGCAATCGCGGTTGCCGTAGGCGGCGTTGACCTTCGCGGCCGCGAGGTCGCGGTGCACCTTGTCGACGTCGCACACGGCCAGAATGCGCACGTCGTCGAAGCCGAGCAGCGTGTCGAGGTGGCCCTGGGCAATGTTGCCGGTGCCGATGAAACCGACGGTGATCTTCTTGCTCGGCGCGGTCTGGCCGAGCACGCGCGACGGCAGGAACGAGGGAAACGCGGCGGCGGCCGAAACGAGACTCGTGTTGCGCAGGAAAGCGCGGCGGGAAAGCAGGGGATTCATGGTGGTGCGTGCCGGGGGTTCAGGATTTCGCCGTCAGCCGTTCGACGGCGCGGGCTGCCGCGGTGCGCACGGCCGCGGGTTCTTTTGCGTCGGCCTGGATGGCCTGGATTGCAGCCAACGCGGTCCGGTCGCCCCGGAGCGCGATCGATCCGATCAGGCCGGCCTTCGCGTCGCCCGAAAGCTTGCCCAGCGCGTCGCGGTAGGCCGCATCGACCGCCGGATTCTCGATGCCGTCGAGGGCGAACCGCGCGGCATCCGCGGTCGCCTTGTCGTTGAGCAACGGCGTCACCGCCGGCACGCACTCGGCCGTGCCGATCAGGGCCAGCATGCGGCAGACGAACAGCTGCCCGACCGCGGTCAGGCCCGGCGCCGCCAGCGCCTGGATCAGCTTTTTCTCCATCGCCGGCCGCTGCGCCGGTTCGGCGTTCATCACCATGGCCCGGACCGTGGAGCCGAACGTGCGGTCGCTCCCGTGGTCCAGCTTCACGATCTCGGCCCAAGGGTCGGGACTCGCGACAAATTGTTCCTCATAGGCGCGGAACGGATCGTTTTCGGGGCGGACCCGGGGTGGCCGGGCGGGTGATTTTTCTGCCATAACGGGGAGGGGGTGCTGACCGAAGATCCCTCGGTTGTAACGGCGCCGGGCCGCAGATCGAGTCTCATCGCGGTTAAGCCGTTAATTCGTCTCGCCGCCGGGCTGCACGAAAGTGTGATGTCGCCGCGCGTGAAATTCCTTCCGCCCGGGCGATGGTCACCCCACCCGCCCCTGCCATGCTCCGCCCTGCGCTCCTCGCCCTGGTTGTTCTCGCTTCCCTTGCGCCCGCGCTCCGCGCCGCCGGGCCGGTGCTCGTCGAGATCTGCGAGGAAGGCGTACCCCGCGACAATTCCTGGCCGACCGAGCCCGTGGTCACCGAGCGCCATTCCGAGGATCTCTTCGGCCTCTTCGAACTTCCGCACAAGTACGTGTCCACCGGCGTGCGCGCGGACCGCGCCTTCCCGACCTTCGTCCGCGCTTCGGCCGAGGTCCGCCTTCCCGCCGGCGAACACCGCCTGCTGCTGCGCTCCCGCGGCACCGCGCGCGTCTTCGTCGACGGCAAGCAGGTCCTCGCCACGCCCTTCGACCAGCCCCGCCAATTCGCCGTCGGCAACGCCGGCGAGTTGCCCGTCGAGGAACAGAATACGTTCATCGATCTCGGCCCCGGTTACCGTTTCGCTCCCCCCGGCAACCGCGAGGCCGTCGCCGCCGTGGCCTTCCCCGCCGACCGCCCCGTCCGCGTTGTCCTCGAAACGCTGATCGGCGGCCTCCAATCCACCGGCAAGAACGGCAAACCGTTCCGCCCCGAACTCGGCGAAACCGTGATCGCCGTCCAACTCGCCGGTTCGACCGCTTGGCACCTGCTTTCACCCGGCCCGCGCTCGGTTCCCTACACGGACGCCGCCTGGAACGCCTACGAAGCCGAACGTCGTCTGCGCCTCGAGGGCATCAACCGCGCCGCCCGCGCCGCCCGCCGCGCCGAGCACGCCGCCTATTGGGACTCCCGCCGCGCCGCCGCCGCCGCGTGGCTCCGTTCCTCGGCCGACGAACCCGTGCCCGCCTTGCCCGCCGGCTTCCCCGCCCACAACGCCGTCGATCACTTCATCGGCTCCCGCATCGCCGAAGTCGCCGCCCAAACCGCCCCGCTCCGCCGCCAGGGCGGCGTCGATTTCCACCGCGAAATCAAACCGATCCTCGAAGCCCAGTGCTACAGCTGCCACCAGGGATCCAAGGTCAAGGGAGGCCTCCGCCTCGACTCCCGCGCCGCGGCCTTCGCCGGCGGCAAGGGCGACGGCCCTGCCGTCACGCCGCACAAACCGGCCGAAAGTTCGATTCTGCAACGCATCGCCAGCACCGATCCCGAGGAAATCATGCCCGCCAAGGGCGACCCGCTCCCCGCCCGCGACATTGCCCTCCTCCGCCGCTGGGTCGAGTCAGGCGCCCCGTGGCCCGACTTCGCCGTCGAACGTTTCGAACTCACGCCGCTCGCCGACGACCTGGCGTTTTTGCGTCGCGTGACGCTGGATACGGTCGGTGTCGTGCCCTCCGAGGCCGAGATCGCCGCGTTCCGCGCGGACCGCTCCCCCGACCGCCGCGCCCGCGCGATCGACCGCCTCCTCGCCGATCCGCGCTGGGCCGACCACCAGATGGGCTACTGGCTCGATGTCCTCGCCGAGAACCCGAACCTCATCAATCCCACGCTCAACAACACCGGCCCGTTCCGCTGGTGGCTGCACGAATCCCTGGTCGACAACAAGCCGCTCGATCTCTTCGTCACCGAGCTGCTGCGCCTCGAGGGCAGCGAGCGTTTCGGCGGCCCCGCCGGCTTCGGCGTCGCCTCGCAAAACGACGTCCCCATGGCCGCCAAGGGCATCATCGTCGGCTCCGCCTTCCTCGGCGTGGAAATGAAGTGCGCGCGCTGCCACGACGCCCCGACCCACGTTTCGAAACAGCGCCAGCTCATGGAGCTCTCCGCCATGCTCGAGACCAAGCCGATCAAGCTCCCGGCCACCAGCAGCGTTGTCCTCGACGGTCTCCGCATCGGCGGCCGCGAGCCCATGATCGAGGTCACCCTCGCCCCCGGCACGTCCGTCGCCCCCGCTTGGCCGTTCGCCCGCTTCTGCGACGAAAGCGTCGCGGCCGAACTCGCCCGCGAACCCGCCAACACCCGCGACCGCCTCGCCGCCCTCATCACCGCGCCGCAGAACGAGCGCTTCGCCCAGGTCATGGCCAACCGCATCTGGCAGCGTCTCATGGGCCGCGGTCTCGTCCCCACGGTCGGCGATTGGGAAAAATCCGAACCGTCCCACCCGCAGTTGCTCCGCTGGCTCGGCCGCGAGCTCGTCCGCTCCGGCTACGACACCAAGGCGCTGTCCCGCCTCATCCTCAACTCCCACGCCTACCAGCGCGCCGTCGATCCCGCCCTCGCCGAAACCAGCCCGCTCTTCACCGCCCCGGCCCCGCGCCGCATCGGCGCCGAGCAACTCGTCGACTCCCTCTTCGCCGCCACCGGCAAACCCTTCGTCCTCGAACCGATCAACCTCGACGTCGACAGCGTCCGCACCATCGACAACGCCCTCGACCTCGGCCGCGCCTCCCGCGCCTGGATGCTCGCCTCGACCTCCAACGAGCGCGACCGCCCCAGCCTCATGCTCCCCCGCGTCCAGGCCGTCGCCGAAGTCCTCGAGGTCTTCGGCTGGCGCGGCGCCCGGCCCGATGCCGCCAGCGGTATCCGTGAAACGGATGCCAACGTCCTCCAGCCCGCCCTCCTTGCCAACGGCACCATGATGACGTGGCTCACGCGGCTCAGCGACGACCACGGTCTCACCGCCCTCGCCCTCGACGCCGTCTCCCCCGAGGCCCTCGTCGACCGCGTCTTCCTCCGCTTCTTCACCCGCGCGCCCACCCCGGCGGAAAAACAGCTCTACATCGAAACCCTGCGTCCCGGCTTCGCCGGCCGTGTGCTCGCCCGCGAGGTCGCGCCGCCCCCGCCCGCCCCGCGCCGCAAATTCGTCGCCTGGTCCAACCACATGAAAAGCGAAGCCAACTCGCTCCGCCTCGAGGAAGAAGCCGCCGCCCGCAAAGGCGACGCCCCCACCGCCCGCCTCGACCCCGCCTGGCGCCGGCGTTTCGAGGACGTCCTCTGGGCCCTCCTCAACGCCCCCGAGTGGACCCATGTGATGTGAGACCGGAATTCGGAAACCGGATACCTGAAACCGCCTCGCCGCTCCGCTTCTCGATCGCTCATTCTCCCGCCGTTGACCTCCAGTTTCGTTAGCCACTCCCCATCCTCCCCTCTCCGGTTTCCGAATTCCGAATTCCGATTTTATTCCAGTCTCCGGTTTCCGGTTTCCCAACTCCGGTCTTATCCCACTTTCCGGTCTCCGCATCCCGGTCTTATCCCATGAACCGCCGCTCCTTCCTCTCCCAGACCGCCGCCGCCTCCGCCGCCGCGGTGCTCGCCTCCCGGCTCCGCGCCGATCCCGCCCGCGCCGCCGCCATGCCCAAGGGCAAAGCCGAACA
This sequence comes from Opitutaceae bacterium, assembly GCA_027482185.1. Taxonomy (GTDB): domain Bacteria; phylum Verrucomicrobiota; class Verrucomicrobiia; order Opitutales; family Opitutaceae; genus ER46. Next base: position 1,802,371 of record JAIXWF010000013.1, read on the forward strand.
TTGCATTTTCATCTGGCTCGGCGGCGGCATGTCCCAGATCGACACCTTCGACCCCAAGGTCCGCGGCAATCCCAAATCCAAACCCAGCGCCGCCGGCTCCGACTACGCCGCCATCGACACCGCCGTCCCCGGCGTCCGATTTACCGAGCATCTCGCCCAGTCCGCGCGCCTCGCCGACCGCATCACCGCCGTCCGCACCGTCAACCACCGCCTCGGCATCGAGCACGCCCTCGCCACCAACTTCGTCCATACCGGCCGCGCCGTCTCCGGCAGCACCATCTACCCGTCCGTCGGCTCCGTCGTCGCCCACGAACGCGGCGCCGCCGGCGACCAAGTCCCGGCGTACTTGCTCATCGGATACCCCAGCGTCAGCCGCGGCCCCGGCTTCCTCGGCGCCAAACACGGTTACATCTACCTCGTCGACACCGAGACCGGCCCCGCCGGCTTCACCCCGCCCGAGGGCATCGACGCCGCCCGCGTCGCCGAGCGCCGCCGCCTCCTCGCGCCGCTCCAGGGCCAGGTAGCGCCCGACTCCTCCGCCGCCGACTACGAGATCGCCCAACGCGAGGCCCTCCGCCTCGCCGGCCCGGGCTTCATGCGCAACTTCCGCCTCGACGAGGAACCCGGCTCCCTCCGCCAGCGCTACGGCGGCGAATTCGGCCAGCGCTGCCTCCTCTCCCGCCGCCTCGTCCAGGCCGGCGTGCGCTTCATCGAGGTCTCCCACAATCTCAACTTCATCAACGGCGCCGGCTGGGACACCCACAACGCCGGCCAACTCCAGCAGCACGCGCTCATCCGCGAGCTCGACACCGCCCTCTCCGCCCTGATCACCGACCTTGAGGAGAAACGCCTCCTCGACAAAACGCTCATCGCCATCGGCACCGAGTTCGGCCGCCCCGGCCAATTCGACAGCGGCGGCGGCCGCGGCCACCAGTCCGCCGCGTTCACCCTCGTGCTCGCCGGCGGCGGCCTCAACCACCGCGGCGCCTTCGGCGTCACCGACACGTTCTCCAACAAAGTCGTCGAAAGCCCCGTCTCCGTCCCCGACTTCCACGCCACGATCTACGCCGCCCTCGGCATCAATCCCGCCAAGGAACTCGTCAACGCCTCCCGCCCCGTCCCCATCACCGACGGCGGCAAACCCATCGCCGCCCTCTTCAGCTGACCCGCCGCCCACCGTTTCCCAATTTCCCCATCTTCCGATTTTCGCCTTCCGCCTTTCGCCTTTCTTCCGCGTTCCCCGTTTTCCAATTTCCCGCTTTCGCCATCTTCCGATTTCCCACGTTTCAAGATTTTCCGATTTTCCGATCGTCTTTCCGGTCTCCGGTCTCCGCTTTCCGGTTTTGGCAGTTTCCGGTTTCCGCTCTCCGGTTTCCGGTTTCATAATCCCCCGCGTGCCCCTCGCCCGCCTGCTCCGCTTGCTGACGCCGCTGCTCGCCCTCGTGTGCGTCCCGCTGCCGGCCCAGGAGCCGCCCCGCGTCCTCACCACCGCGCTTGAAGTGCGTTCCCTCAGCCCCGCCGAGGCCGAACGCGGTCTTCCGGTTCGCCTCCGCGGCGTCGTCGTTTTCGTCGAAGGCGTGTCCGCCTTGTTCCTGCAGGATGAAACGTCCACGACGTTCTTCCGGCTCGTCACGCCGCCGCTGCCGCAGGTCGGCGACGAGATCGAGCTTACCGCCAAAACCCGCATGGGACTCTATCTCCCCGGCGTGGACAACGCCGCGTACCGCGTCCTCGGCCGCCGGCCTTTGCCCCCCGGCATTCCGGTCCAATACGACGACCTCCATTTTAGCCGCTACCACTACCAGCGCGTCACCGTCGAAGGCATCGTTCGCTCCGTCGCGCCCCTCGGCGCCAGCCGCAGCGTCATCCGTCTCGCCATGGGCTCCCGCGTCATCGACGTCCGCGTCGAGGCCCCGCCCGGCGCCTCCGCGTCCGCGCTCATCGACGCCCGTATCCGCATCACGGGCCTCGCCGCCGGCCTCATCAACTCCCCGCGCCGCCAACTCGTCCAACCCTACGTCCGCGCCGTCGGCTGGAACGAACTCGAGATCGTCACCCCCGCGCCCCCCGCCAGCGCCGTCCCCGTCGTCTCCGCCGAGGAACTCCTCGCGTTCCGCGTCGACGGTCTCGGCGAGCGCCGCGTCCGGCTCGAGGGCGTCGTCGCCGCCGATTTCGGCGAGGAGGGCTCGTTTCTCCAGCAGGGCAACAACGCCTTCGCCGTGCGCTTCGGCCGCCCGACTCCGGTCGCGCCGGGCGAGATCGTGACCCTCGCCGGTTTCCCGTCGATGGAGCGCTTCAGCGCCTCCGTCGTCGACGCCGAGCTCATCTCGCGACGCCCCGGTCCCGCCCCCGCGGCCGTCCCCGTGGCTCGGCTCGACGAACTGTATTCGAAACCCGGCAACCTGCAGAACGGCCACTACGACGGCCACCTCGTCCAGGTCACCGGCACCTTGCGCGACGCCTTCAAGGGCCCCGCCGGCACCACGCTCCTCGTGCAAGGGACCCAGCGCACCGTCCATGTCCGCGTCACCGACGAATTCGAGCCCCCGCCCGTCGGCTCCGTGCTCCGGATCTCCGGCATTTGCCAGGTCGAGAACGCCGTCTTTGCCGCCGGCTTCCGCAGCGATCCCGGCCTCGTCAGCCTGCGCCCGACCGGCCCCGCCGCCGTCGAGGTTCTGCGTCGCCCACCGTGGTGGACGCCTCGCCGCCTCACCGCCGTCCTCGCCGCCCTCGCCGGCCTGACCCTCGTCGCCGGGCTCTGGATCGCGTTTCTCCGCCGCCAGGTCCGCCGCCAAACCGAGGCCCTCCGCCACCGCATCGAACTCACCGCCGCCCACGAGGAACGCCAACGCATCGCCCGCGAATTCCACGACACCCTCGAACAGGAACTCGCCGGCGTCAGCCTCCGCCTCGACGCCCTCGCCACCCGCGTCGCCGACGAAAAGGGCCGCACCCTCGTCGCCGCCTCCCGCAACCTCGTCTCCCGCATCCAGACGGAAACCCGCGATCTCATCTCCGATTTGCGCGATCCCGCCGAGACCGCCGGCGACCTCGTCTCCGCCCTCGGCACCGTCGCCCAGCGGTTCCAGACCGAGAGCGAAACCGAGGTCCGCGTCGATGCGCTCACGCCGATTCCCGCCCTGCCGGCCGCGACCGTGCACGATCTGCGCATGATCGCCCGCGAGTCGGTCAGCAACGCCCTCCGCCATGGCCGCGCCGCGTGCGTCTCCATCGAGGTCTCGGCTTCCCATCAGCGCCTCCGCCTGCGCATCGTCGACAACGGCTGCGGCTTCGATCCCGCCGCCGCCCCCCTCGGCCGCCGCGGCCACTTCGGCTGCGCCGGCATCCGCGAACGCGGCCGCAAAATCGGCGCCGAGGTCGTCTGGCACAGCACCCTTCAGCGCGGCACCACCGTCGAAGTCACCCTCCCCCTCGCCCCCGCCCCTCCCTCCGTCCCGGGCACCGTATCCGTCCCATAGGTCCCATTCCGCCCGCCCCCATGCCCGCCCTCACCCTCCTCCTCGTCGACGACCACTTCGTGGTGCGCAGCGGTCTCGCCGCGTCCCTCGAGCTCGACGACACCGTCGAGGTCGTCGGCGAGGTCGAACGCGGCGAGGATGTCGTCGCCGCCTACCGCAAGCTCCACCCGCGCGTCGTCCTCATGGACCTCCAGTTGCCCGGCATCGGCGGCATCGCCGCCACCGCCGCGCTGCGCGCCCACGATCCCGCCGCCCGCGTGCTCATTTTCTCGACCTTCGCCCGCGACGACGAAATCCAGGCCGCCCTCGACGCCGGCGCCCTCGGCTACCTGCAGAAATCCGCCTCCCGCGAAGCCCTCCTCGAGGCCCTGCGCCTCGTCGCCCAGGACCGTCGCGCCCTCGACCCCGAACTCGCCCGCCGTCTCAACGCCCTCCGCCTCGGCCCCGCCATCACTCCGCGCGAACGCGAGATCCTCGTCCTCATCGCCGCCGGCCGCGCCAACAAGGAAATCGCCGCCGCCTTCGCCGTCTCCGAGGACACCGTGAAACGCCACGTCTCCAACATCCTCGAGAAACTCGACGTCAACGACCGCGCCCAAGCCACCGCCGAAGCCATCCGCCGCGGCATCATCCCGGTCTGAGTCCTTTGCGCCCTTTCCCCCGCGCCCTTCCGGTATCCGTCCCATCCGTCTCATCCGTCCCATCCGTCTCATCCGTCCCATCGGTCCCATCCCCACCCACCCCGCTCCCCCTCCCTCGCGCGCCCCTCCTCCCCGTCCCCGCACCACTGCCCCATACCGCACGAAAGTGTGATACCCCCAAGCGTGCCCCTGCCCCCCCGCCCGCTTGCCTCGCTCCGTCCCCTTCGGCGCGTCCCCCACCGCGCCGCCCACCAAGCCTCGGTCGTCCGTTTCCCATGCCCACCCTGCTGTCCCGTTGTCTCCTTGCGTTTCGCTCCGCCGCGCCCTCCCTGCGCGCCGCGTTCCTGTGCGCCGTGCTGCCGGCCCTTGCCGCCGCCCAGTCCGGCGTCGGCACGGTCTCCGGCCGTATCCTGAATCCGGCTACGGGCGAGTACGTCCGCAACGCCCAGATCCGCGTCGAGGGCACCAACCTCCTCGCCGTTTCCGAGGACGGCGGTCTCTACTCGTTGCCCGGCGTCCCCGCCGGCCCCGCCCGCCTCTCCGTCACGTTCACCGGCTACCGCACCGAGACCGCCGTCGTTCAGGTCCCCGCCGGCGGCGTCGCCACGCGCGACTTCGACCTCGTTTCCTCCCTCGTTGCCGCCCCGGCCAAGGATGCCTCCGGCACCGTCAAACTCGAGAAATTCGTCATCTCCACCGACCGCGAGGGCAACGCCAAGGCCATCATGGAACAGCGCAATTCCATGAACATTACCAACAGCGTCGCCTCCGATGTCTTCGGCGATGTCGCCGAGGGCAATGTCGGCGAGTTCCTCAAACACATGCCCGGCGTCGAACTCGACCTCGTCCAGGGCGAGATCCGCACCATCCGTCTCCGCGGTCTCGATTCCGAATACACCCAGGTTTCCCTCGACGGCGTCTCCCTCGCCTCCGCCGACGCCAACCAGGGCGCCTCCGGCAACGCCCGCGCCTTCTCCTTCGAGCAGGTCTCCCTCGCTTCGATGGAATCCATCGAGGTCTCCAAAACCATCTCCGCCGACGTCGATGCCAACGCCCCCGCCGGCACCATCAACCTGAAGTCCAAACGCGCCTTCAACATCGCCGGCCGCCGCATGTCCGCCCAGGCCAACCTCACCGCCTTCTCCGCCCGCTTCAACCTCGACAGCTCGTACGGCCCCGACGATCGCCAGTCCCGGAAAATCCACCCCGGCGGCATCTTCGACTATTCCGACGTCTTCTTCAACAAGCGCCTCGGCATCAATCTCAACATCAGCGAGTCGATGGCCTACTCCGCCAACGCCCGCACCACCATCACCTACAACTACGCGCCCACCGCCGCCGACCCGCGCCCCGTCGTCCCGACGTCCCTCGCGTTTCTCCACGCGCCGCGCACCAACCGCCGCTCCACGGTCAACTTCACCTCGGACTTCAAGGCCTCCCAGCGCCTCGTCCTCTCCCTCGGCCTCCTCTACAACTACGCCGACCTCAACAACCCCCAGCGCGCGCTCACTTTCAATACCGGCGCCCGTAACCTCGTCTCCGGCGCCGACCCGCTCGTCAGCCTCACGTCCTCCGCCGTCGGCTCCGTCACCAGCAACCCCGCCGCCATCGTCAAACAGGGCCAAACGCTCACCGTCCTCCCCAAGTTCGAATACCGCCTCGGCACCTTCGTCCTCGAAGGCAAATTCGCCGGTTCCAACTCCATCTCCTGGTACGACCCCCGCGGCCGCCGCGGCGCCATCCGCGACGCCGGCGGTCCCGCCCTTTCCAACGTCGCCTTCACCGCCCAACGCTCCGCCTACAACAGCGCCGACTGGAAAATCGTCCAGACCGGCGGCCGCGATTGGTCCGACGGCGCCAACTACACCGCGCCCACCATCACCATCGACGACGGCCGCTTCGCCCTCACCGATGTCTACAGCGGCGAACTCATCGCCTCCTTCCGCACAACCAAAGGCCTCCCCGTCATCTGGAAAACGGGCCTCAAGCGCCGCCATGAAGTCCGCGACTTCCGCCTCGATACCGAATCCCTCCGTTACAATCTGAACGGCGCCGCCGTCGGCTCCTGGGCCGCGTACAAATCGCCCTTCGACTTCGACATGGGCGCCACCAACACCGACTCCTCCGTCCGTTCCCTCAACGGCGGCACCGTCTGGATGCCCGACCTCGTCCGCATGGGCGGACTCTTCCGCGACGAGCCGGGCCGCTTCACCCAGACCATCACCGCCGCCAATTACTACAACGCCTTCATCGGCAACCGCCGCGCTTACGAGGAAACCATCGACGCCGCCTTCCTCATGGGCACCACCACGATCGGCCGCCTCATCGTCCGCGCCGGCCTCCGTCGTGAAGAAACGAATACGGACTCCACCGAGTTCAACCCGCGCTCCCCCGCCGAGCTCGCCGCCGCCGGTTTCCCCGAGACCGCCGGCCGCGCCACCACCATTCCCGGCCTCGAGTACCAGTTCTTCTCCAAGCCCAAGATCCACCGCAAGGGCGACTACGGGAACATGTTCCCCAGCGCCTCCCTGAAGTACAAGATCTCCCCCAACTTCGACGCCCAGCTCGGCTTCTCCTCCACCATCCGCCGCCCCACCTTCCGCGATGTCGCCGGCGTCTGGGTCATCAACGACGACAACCTCACCGTCTCCGCGCCCAACACCTCCCTCAAGCCCGAGACCTCGAAAAACCTCGCCGCCCGCCTCGCCTACTACTTCGAACCCGTCGGCATCCTCGCCGCCAACGTCTACCAGAACAACGTCAAGGGCCTCTTCATCACCAGCCGCATGACCGCCGCCGAATTCGGCTACTCCGGCGACATCGATCTTTCCAACTACGAATTCATCACCACGACTCCCAGCGCCAACGACGTCACCGTCCGCGGCATGGAACTCGAATATTCGCAGTCGCTCTCGTTCCTGCCCGCCCCCTTCAAAGGCCTCAACGTCCGCGCCAGCTACACCCGCAGCTACGCGAGCATCCCGAAAGCCAACATGATCCCGCACTCGATCAACGGCGGCGTCAGCTACGCGTACAAAGGCTTCAACGTCTACACCGCCCTCACCTGGCGCGACAACTACCCGACCACCGTCACCGGCAATCCCCGCTTCTACCGCCACCGCACCAACCTCGACATCGGCGGCGGCTACCGGATCAACGACAAGCTCAGCGTCTTCTTCTCCGCCCGGAATCTCTTCAACGAGCCCTACCTCATCATGGAGCAAGTCGGCGCCAACGCCCCCGTCGTCCAATTCTACGAAGTCAACGGCATCAACTGGACCTTCGGCGTAAAGAGCCTCTTCTGAGCCGCCCACCGCTCCCTCTCCAGGCCGCCCCTCACCCGGGCGGCCTTTTTCACGCCCATCCTCCGCCCCCCGTCCGCCCACCCATCCCCCAATCCCCGCCCACCTATCCGCCCCCGAAGTCCCATCCGCCCCATCCGTCCTATTCTTCCCACCCGCCCCCTCGTCCCCCAGCCCCCACACCTCCGCCCACTCTATCCGTCCTATAGGTCCCATCAGTCCCATAGGTCCTATCTCATTCCGCTCCTCCTTCGCCCCTGCCCCCCTCGACGCCGCCCTTTCCCCAATCTCCGCCCACTCTATCCGTCCCATAAGTCCTATAAGTCCCATAGGTCCCATAGGTCCCATCCATTCGTTCTCTCAACTCTCAGCCCTCAACTCTCGACTCTCCCTATATCCAGCGGCGACCTTACCCCCAACCCCGGCTTCTGCATCACGTGCGTATAAATCTGCGTCGTCTCCACGCTCTCGTGCCCGAGCAGATCCTGCACCGTCCGTATATCCGTCCCCGCCTCCAGCAGATGCGTCGCAAACGAGTGCCGCAGCACATGCGGCGTCACGCGCTTGTCGATCTGCGCCCGCACCGACGCCGCCCGCACCGCGTTCTGAAACGTCCCGTCCAGCACATGGTGCCGCCGCCGCACGCCCGTCGCCGGATCCGTCGCCAGTTCCCTGGACGGAAACACCCACTGCCACCGCCAATCCGTCGCCGCCTGCGGATACTTCCGTTCCAATCCCTCCGGCACCCACACCCCGGGCAACCCCGCCGCCCGGTCGTCCTCGAACCACGCCTTCGCCTGCGCAAGTTGCTCCTTGAGCCGCGGGATCACCGAGTCCGGCAATATCGTCAGCCGGTCCTTGTCCCCCTTTCCTGAATACACCTTCAGCTGCCGCCGCTCGAAATCGAGATGGTGCACGCGCAGCCGCAGCAGCTCCATCAGCCGCAGCCCCGCCCCATACATCGTCTCCGCCATCAGCCGGTTGCTTCCCGACATCGCCTCGAACAACCGCGCGCACTCCGCCCGCGACAGCACCGTCGGCACCCGCTTCCGCGCCGCCGACCGCCGGAAATCCAGGTCCCCGACCTCCCGCCGCAACCCCTCCTGCAGGAAAAACACGAGCGCGTTCAACGCCTGCTTCTGCGTCGCCGGACTCGCGCGGAACTCCACCGCCATCGCCGTCAAAAAGTCCGCGACCTCTTCTCCGCCCGCCGCAAACGGCGACCTCGGCTTGATGAAGTCCGCAAACCGCCGCGCCCACATCCGGTAAGTCTGCTCCGTCCGCCAGAGCATGCCCTTCCGCCGCAGCGCCGTGACAAGCGCCTTCTCCCAATCCGGTCCACCCAAATCCTCCGCCCCTCGCGAAGGCACCGAGCTCCTCCAGCCACCCTGTACTCCATCACCCTCATCCCCCTCCACCGCCCGCCAGGCGCTATCCGTCTCATCGGTCCTATTCGTCCCATCTGCCCCCCGGTCCCCATCCTTCCGCCCCACCGCCGCCGCCCCCTTCCTATCCGCGCTCCCCATTCCATCTTTCCCATCCTTGCTCCCCGCCCCACCGCCCAGCCCCCGCCCCTTCCCCGCACATCCGCCACCCACCCCTCCCGCACTATCCGTCCCATCCGTCCTATCCGTCGCATCCGTCCCATCCCTCCCATCCGCAGCCCCACCGTCACCCCCGCGCCGCGCACCTACACCCTGCGCCCCCATATTATCGGTCCCATCAGTCCCATCCGTCCCCTTGGTCCCATTCCCCATCCCCATCCCGTCCCCACGCTCCATGCCCTTTTGGCGCGCCGCCTCCGCCCCACGTGTCGCCCCGGCCTCGCCTCCCTTATCCGTCCTATCCGTGCCATAGGTCCCATCCCCCGTTCCCATGCCGCGCTCCGCCCGCCCCGGCACCACCGGCCGCGCCGCCTCCCAAGCCCCGCCCCGCAGCTCCTCCTCCCGCCATCCCTTGCGCCCTGCGTCGATGCGCACGACCCCCAAGCGCCGCCCACCTCCGCTATCCGTCCCATCCGTCGCATCCGTCCTATGGGTCCTATCCCTCCCATCCCCCCGCCCCCCGCGCACCCACGTCTTGTCCACCACGCGCCCGCCCGTGCACAGCCACCGGAGCGCCGGCCGCGCCCACGGATCCCGCATGCCGGCGGCGCTCTCGACAAACGCCTTCGCTGACTCCACCGAAGCCGGCGTATGGTGCTGTTTGCAGAACCGGAAAAAGCCATAGATCGCCTGCCCGACATGCCACCGCACCTCCTCGGGCCAAGGAGCGTCCAACAGCCGCCGCTTCCACTCCGGGAACAATTTTGAGGGTTTCTCCCCACCGGCACTTAATCCTTCAAAAGCCATACTCCCGGTTGAGCTTTGCCCGGGAACCAAAATCAACCCCTCCCTTTACCAATTTTCGCCCCACCATTTCGTGCTCAACAACTTCCCCCATTTCCCCTCCTCTCCACCCCACCCCCACCCGCCCCCCATTTCCTCAACCCACTCCCAGCTAATAACACTGTTGGGCAAAATACAATGAATGCTCTCGTCGCTGGCCTAATAGGAGGATTCTGCGGTCTGCTGCAGCTATTCGCGATTATGGCAGTCGAGATGCACGACGACAAAGAGAAGAGCGGCATGCTAGCCAGCGAATATGCGTTTCTTGTTTTCGCAGTGCTGGTCATGACCGAAATTATGTGCGTGATGGCGCTTTCTATGTATCGCATATCGCCGTGGCTTTTGCGAATCACCGGCGACCAAGGGGAAGCGGATCGCGTTACTGCGGCGAAGAAGAGATACGGTACGATTCTGCAGCGCACCACGGTCGTTGCTACGGTCACGCGGCGCATCGTAGTGTCGATGGACGCGGGCGCATTCTCCACAAATCTTGCATTGTCGCTCGGGATTGCGCTCGCGGCATTTCTCGTTCCTAAACCCAAGGTATAAAAAATGCCCAACAAGGCGCTAGAGCCAACGATCACGTCTGTCATGCCTCGTGCTGACGCACGAGGCACGCCAGCCGCGCTCGTGGCTCATCTTTGACGTTGGGCAAAAAACCATGCTCCGAAAACTGCTAAGCCTCATTACTGCCGTAACCGTTGCGGGCGCGCAGCCTCTGCCATCCGACGTGAAACCCGACGCCTCGAAGATCTATCCGTATGTTGTCCCATCCGGCTACTTCGACGCGGCTGGAGAGAAGTCCAAGGCCGTCAGTTGGCCGCTGGGCCACGGGCTCCATGTTGCGCTCGTCCATGATCTGGGCGGTTTGGTGCGAAATGTTCTGCCAGGTGATTTGGCTGCGCTCGGCTTGACCGCAGACGAAGCGAAGAAGAAGGCCATTCAGAATCTTCAGTCGCTCGCGATGTCTGGTGCGATCGGTCAGCAGCGGTTCGATTCCGGTCCGGAGAATAAGCCCTTCGTTCTGTTCGGAGGGCATTGGGCCGCCGCAGCGTGCATCCTGTTGCCCGGGCTTCGGCAGATGGGCGTCAAGAATGTCGGAAGTGATGAGGTCTGCGTGTGCATCCCTCATCGCGAAGCACTCTTGATGTTTTCTAAGGGCGATAGGAAGTATCGCGACGCGATACGGAGGATGATCAAAGAGCGCGAGAGCGACGGACGGAAGCCGCTCACGTTTGATTTGTTTGAGCTCACTCCGAGCGGCATTGCAGAGTTGAAAGAATGAAAAAGCGTAGGTTCCAATTTGAAGTGCGACACTTTCTCCCAAACCAATATCGGCCCAACAAGGCGCCAGAGCCAACGATCACGTCCGTCACGTCTCCTGCTGGCGCAGGAGCCGCGCCGGCCGCGATCGTGGCTCATCTTTGACGTTAGTCTTTCGATCCCTTCGGAGTGCGGTACTGCGGCAGCGAGGATGACATTCTTCCAAGGCGATTCACCCGGATTCTAGCTCGCACCGCGATTCCCGTAGAACCAATTTTCCCTTCGCGAT
>JAIXWF010000017.1 GCA_027482185.1 Opitutaceae bacterium
TCAGCGGCGGCCGGGGTTCCGGTTGAGCGAGTAGGTGAAGAAGATCGCGCGCTTCTCGCCGATGAGGCGGTTGACGCGGAGGTAATCGAGATCGAACAGATTGTTGATGTTGATCGCGACGTTGTGGTCGTAGTTGCCGCTGCTCGGGAGACGGTAGCGCGCGCCGAGGCTCCAGACCGTGAAGGACGGCACGCTGAGGCGCCATTGGTTGGTGGAGCGGGTCACGATGCGCTGGCCGGTCGCGGTGGTGACGTAGGTGTCGCCGGCGTTGGGCGCCTCGGTGGGCGTGCGCGCGACGTGGGTGACGCCGAGGTTGGCGGAGAAGTTCTTGAAGGCGGTCGGCGTGTACTTCGCGTAGAGGCTGCCGTTTTGCGGCGAGATGCCGTTGACGCGGCGGCCGATGGCGGCGGGGAAGGCGGAGCCGAAGTCGGTGTAGATCGAGTAGACGTGGCCCCAGCTGCCGCCGGCGGACCATTCGTCGGTGACGCGCCAGTTGACGTCGATCTCGTAGCCGCGGACGAGTTGGTCGCCGTCGCGGCGGGAGATCTGGACGAAGTTGCCGGAGCCGAGGGGAGTTTCCTCGATCTCGGTGACGCTGACGTTGTTCCGGATCGCGTAGAAACCGCTGACGGTGTAGCTCAGGCGATCGTTGAAGGCGGAGCCCTTGAAGCCGTAGTCGTAGCCGGAGGCGACCTCGGACTTGTAGGTCGGGTCGAAGTGGGCCTGGGCGTTGTCGTTTTGGGAGACGAAGTAGCTCTCGCTGTAGCTGGCGAAGACGCGGAAGCCGGGCGTGATCTTGTAGTTGAAGCCGAGGTTGGGCTTCGTGAGGTTGACCTTCTTGTCGACCATCGAGCCGGTCACGTAACCGGTGAAGCCGATGAAGTCGCGGTCGCGGAAGCGGACGTCGTCGAAGCGGGCACCGGCAAACGTGAGCAGGCGGCCGTCCATGAACGAAGTCTGGTGGCGGAGCAGGCCGCCGAAGACGGTGGTGCGGCGCTTCTGGTGGCGGGTCTTCACGGTCTGCGACGAGTCGAACCACTTCGGGAAGTAGGAAATCGGGCCGAGCGGCGTGAGCGTCTTGGGATCGAGGGCGACGGTGCGGACGGCGTTCCAGGCAACGATGTCGGGATTGGCGGTCCCGGAGTAGTTGAGGGACGGGTCCCAGCGGTAGTAATCGTTGATGTCGAGCGTCAGCAGGGTGCGGTGCTCGAGCTTGCGGTTGTTGGTCCAGTAGTGGGCGAGGAGGTCGCCCTGGAAGCCGCCGCCGTCCTCGATGATGCGGGTGGTGTTGGGCATGTTGCCGCGGGCGGAAACGGTCGCGGGGACGGTGCCGTTGGCGGCGGGGGCGGGGTTGATGCTGATGGCGCCCCAGCCGGTGTTCTGGTTGTAGTCCCAGCGGCGGGCCAGGTAGTAGTTGGCGGCGACGCGGGTGCTCCAGACGGTGGAAATCTTCTTGTCGTAGACGGCGTTGAAGCCGGTGTTGCCGCGGTCGAGTTGGCTGTTCGGGCCGAAGGCGTTGTACTTGGCGAGATTCACCGCGTAGCCGATCGCCTCGTCGTCGAGGTTGCTGGCGGTGCCCTTGAGGTCGGTGATGAGCGGGGCGGCGCTGTTGGGCGCGTGGCGCATCTGGAGGAAGTACTCGGCGCTGAGGAAGAGGTTGGAGCCGTCGTTGAAGGTGTGGCTCAGGGCGAGGTAGTACTCCTGGTTGCGGTTCCGGGCGTACTCCATGTCGAACTCCTTCTGGTAGTGGGAGGCGGTGAGGATGTAGTCGGTCTTGCCGAGGTGGCCGCGGACGGCGGGGCCGGTGGTTTCGAAGGTGACGCGCTCGGTGCCCTCGTCGCCGTAGTTCAGGGTGAGCTTCTGGCCGGCGCGGGCTTTCGGGCGCTTGGAGACCATGTTGAGCATGCCGCCGGGCGAGGTGCGGCCGTAAATGGCGGCGTTGGAGCCCTTGATGATCTCCATGCGGTCGACGTTGGAGGAGCCGTAGCGGCCGAGGCGGAAGAAGCCGTCGCGCAGCTGGGACGAGGAACTGAAGCCGCGGAGATTGAAGCCGCCGCCGACATCGAGGCCGGTGAAGCCGCCGATCTGGGTGACGTTGTCGCTGAGTTCGAAGATGCCGAAGTCCTCGAAGAACTCGGCCGTGAGGACGTTCACGGTGTACGGCAGGTCGATGATCTTGGTGGCGACGCGCGAGCCGGTCATGGTCTCGGACGGGGCGTAGCCGTTGAGGGATTCGGCGCGGACGTTGAATTCCGACAGCTGAAGGATGTCCTCGCCGGCGCGGGGGGCCGGCGCGGCGGGGGCGGTCGGGGCGGTCTGGGCGCCGGCGACGGCGGCCAGCAGGGCGCCGGCGGCAAGCGACAGCGCGGTGAGGCGGGTGGGCAGGGTCATGGTGTGGGTGAGGGTCTGGACCGGCGGCGCGGGTCGGGGTTGCGCCTGCCGGAAAGGAAACTGACGCAGGACAAACGGGGAAAGGGCAAGATTTGGATTTGCGCCGGAGTTAAGAAGCCCTCTCTTGCTTTCATCCTTAAGCGATGAGCCACGGCATCACCATGAAAACCATCGCCACCCAGGCCGGGGTGACCCAGGCGACGGTGTCGATGTGCCTGGCGAACAACCCGCGGATCCCGCCCGCGACGCGCGAACGCATCCAGGCGATCGCGCAGCGGCTCGGGTATCGGCCGAATCCGTACGTCTCGACGCTGATGCGGATGCGCCGCCAGGGAAAGCCCCTGCGCAGCAAACCCGCGCTCGCGCTGGTCTGCGCGCAGCGCACGCCGCAGGGCTGGCGGGACCACCCGTCCGCGATCATCCGGCAGATGCGCGAGGGGGCCTTCGCCCGCGCGACGCTGCGCGGCTACCGGGCGCAGGAATTCTGGCTCTACCGCGACGGGATGTCGGCGGAGCGGTTTTCCGAGGTCCTGCACGCGCGGGGCATCCAGGGGCTGCTGATCAGCCCGCTCGCGGAAGGCGATCCCGTGCCCGCCCTGGCGTGGCAGCATTTCGCGGCGGTGAGCCTGACGGTGCCGCAGCCGGCGCTGACCGTGACGACCGTCTGCAACGACCACTACTTCTCGAGCCTGCAGATCCTGCGCGAGTGCCACCGGCGCGGTTACCGGCGGCCCGGGTTGGTGCTGCGGCCCGCGCACCAGCTGCGTTTCCAAGGGCGCTGGGAAGGCGGCTTTCTCGTGGCCGGGCGCCTGTGGCCCGAGCTGAAGCTGCGGGCGCCGTTGTACGCCGACGTGGCGGAGACGCCGGAGGCGCTGCTGAAATGGGTGCGCCGGGAAAAGCCCGACGTGATCGTGACGCCGACGCTCGAGCCGGTGCGGCGGACGCTGGTCGCGGCGGGGCTGCGGGTGCCGGAGGACGTCGGCGTCGCGCTCCTGTCCTGCCCGGAACCGGGCGACGAAGGCACGGGCATTTTCCAGAACGGCCGGCTCGTCGGTGCGCTCGCCGTGGATACGCTGATCAGCATGGTGGAGCGGCACGAGCGCGGCCTGCCGGACCAAGCGACGACCGTCATGGTCGAGGGCCAATGGAACGAAGGCCGCACGCTGCGTGCCGCCGCGGGCGGCGGCCGTTGAAAGTCGAAGGCTGAAAGTTGAAAGACCGGACCGCGCAGCCGGCTCCGGGTTGGTTCTTTCAACCTTCAACTTTCAGCTATGCGTCCCCAGGCTCAGCGGCCGCGCTTCCAGCGGTCGAAGAGGACGGCCCCGAGGAGAATGCCGCCGCGGGCCACGTACTGCCAGAAGGGTTCGATGTTTTTCAGGTTCATCGCGTTTTGCACGATGCCCATGATGAGCACGCCGGCGACGACGTAGGCCATGCTGCCGACGCCGCCGGTGAGCGAGACGCCGCCGAGCACGCAGGCGGAGATGACCTCGAGTTCGAAACCGAGCGAGGTGCCCGGCTGTCCGCTCGTCATGCGCGAGGCGAGCACGACGCCGGCGAAGGCCGCCATCGCGCCCTGGGCGGTGAAAATGAGCAGCTTCACCCGCGCGACGGAAATGCCGGCGAGGTGGGCGGCTTCGGGATTGCCGCCGACGGCGAGCGTGTCGCGGCCGAACACGGTGCGGTTGAGCACGAGTCCGCCGAGCGCGAAGCAGGCGAGCGTGATCCAGACCGGCGTCGGGATTCCGAGAAAGGCGGAGTTGCCGAGCGCGAAGAACGCCTCGTGCGCGATGCCCACGGCTTTGCCGTCGGACACGATGTAGGCGAGGCCGCGCACGATCTGCATGGTGGCGAGCGTGGCGATGAGGGCG
The DNA here is from genome assembly GCA_027482185.1 of Opitutaceae bacterium. Classification (GTDB taxonomy): domain Bacteria; phylum Verrucomicrobiota; class Verrucomicrobiia; order Opitutales; family Opitutaceae; genus ER46. The sequence goes on from JAIXWF010000017.1 coordinate 4,263, forward strand.
TTGATCTGGAGCCGGGCGACGACCCAGCCGTTGACCAAGCCGACGGCCGTGCCGAAGGCGAGCGCGGCCGCGATACCCGCGCCGATGCTGCCGGTGCGGTTCATGACCACGGCGGCGAGCACGCCGGCGCCGGCGACGACGGCCCCGACCGAGAGGTCGAAGTCGCCCGCCGCGAGGCAGAACAGCATCGTGCTCGCGACCATGCCCGTCATCGAGACGGCAAGCGCGAGGCCCTGAAGGTTGCGCCACGACAGGAAGTTTTCGACCCCGAGGGAGCAGGCCGCGAACAACACGACGAGGACGACGAGCATGCCGGCGCGGTCGAGGAAATCGGCCGCGCGGCGGGACGGTGACGAGGCGGGGGCGGTCATGGGATCAGCCGGCGACGGCGGCCGAAACGGGCAGGGCGAGCCGGAGCAGGGATTCTTCGGTGGCCTCGGCCCGCGGCACGACGGCGACGAGGCGGCCCTCGCGCATGACGGCGATGCGGTCGGAAATGCCGAGGACCTCGGGGAGTTCGCTCGAGACGACGACCACGCAGACGCCGCCGCGGGCGAGGTCCTGCAAAATCGCGTAGATCTCGCTCTTCGCGCCGATGTCGATGCCGCGTGTGGGCTCGTCGCAGAGCAGCACGGCGACGGGTTCGGCGAGCCAGCGGCCGAGCACGACCTTCTGCTGGTTGCCGCCGGAGAGATGGCGGATCTGCTGGGCGGGCGAAGGCGTGCGCACGCGGAGCTGCGCGATGCGTTCGGCGGCGTTGCGGTGTTCCCAGCCTTCGGAGATGAAGCCGGCCCGGGCGCGGCGGCGGCGCGCGCTGAGGTTTAGGTTTTCGAGGACGGATCGGACCGGCACGATGCCTTCTTTTTTCCGGTCTTCCGGGCAGAGCACGACGCCTGCGGCGATGGCGTCGCGCGGCGAAGCGATGTCGAGTTCCTTGCCCGCGACGGCGACCGTGCCGGCGGTGCGCGGTGTCGCGCCGAAAATCAGCCGGAGCAATTCGCTGCGGCCGGCGCCGACGAGCCCGAAGCAGCCGAGGATCTCGCCGGCGGCGGCGGCGAAGGAAACGGGTTCGGCGAGGCCGGGGCCGGCCAGCGCGCGCACCTCGAGGCCGGGGCCGCGGGGCGGGCGCGGCGCGTAGTTGTAGATGTCGGCCAACGTGCGGCCGACCATGTGGCGGATGACGGCGGCGCGGTCGAGGTCGGCGAGGGCGGCGGTCGTCACGTGCCGGCCGTCGCGCAGGATGGTGATCGTGTCGCAGAGGGCGAAGATCTCGTCCATCCGGTGCGAAACATAAAGAATCGCGCGGCCCTGGTCGCGCAGTTCGCGGATGATGGCGAAGAGGCGCTGCACCTCGCGGTCGGAGAGGCTGCTGGTGGGTTCGTCGAACGCGATGATGCGCGCGCCGCGGGTCAGGGCTTTCGCGATCTCGACCATCTGGCGCTGCGCGAGCGGCAACCGGCCGACGCGGGTGTCGGGATCGATCGACTCGCCGATGCGTTCGAGTTGGCGGCGCGCGGCGGCGCGCAGTTCGTCGCGGCGCACGAAGCCGGCGCGCTGCGGCAAGTGGCCGAGGAAGAGGTTCTCCGCGACCGACATGCCCGGCACGAGATGCAGCTCTTGGTAGATCACCGCGATGCCGGCGGCGAGGGCGCCGGCGGTGCCGGCGAAGTCTGCGGGGCGGCCCGCGAGCTCGACCGTGCCGGCGGTGGCGCGTTGGGCGCCGCTGAGAATCTTCAGGAGCGTCGATTTGCCGGCGCCGTTTTCGCCCATGAGCGCGTGGATGGAGCCGGCGCGGACCCCGAACGAGACGTCGTCGAGGGCCTTGACGCCGGGGAACTCCATCGAGACGCCGCGGAAGGCGAGGGCGGAAGTCATGGCGGGAATCCGGGCCGCGCGGCGCGGGGCGCGGTCAGTCGCGCACGCCCTGTTCGCGAAGGACCTGGCGGAAATTCTCGCGCGTGATCAGCACGCCGACGGTGCGGGTGTCGAGGGGCGGCTCGACGCCGTCCTTGATCCACCGATACATCATTTCCGCCGTGCGGTAGCCGTGTTCCCGGGCGGAGAGGAGCATCGAGCCGTGGAACGACGTGGGCTTCGCTTTCTCGAGTTCGACGATGCAGTCGGTGCCGTTGATGCCGATGGCGACGGCATTTTCCGCGGGGATTTGGCGGCCCTCGAGGGCGCGGACGGCGCCGAGCACGCCGTTGTCGTTGTTGCCGCAGACGAGCCAGTACTTCACGTCCGGCCGGCGGGTCAGGAGGGTGGTGGCCGCTTCGAGTGCGCCGGGGATGTCGGTCGTGCGCTGCGGCGCCTTGTGGATGCGGTCGCGCGGAAAGCCGGCGGCGACGAGGGCGTCGATCGCGCCGTCGGTGCGTTCCTTCGCGGTCGCAAGTTCGTCGTAGGTCATCGCGAGCACGGCGGTCTCGGCGGCGGGCCAGCCGCGGCGCTGCATTTCGGCGGCGAGAGTTTGGCCGACGCTCTCGCCGATCTTGCGGGCGGAGATGCCGAGGTAGTGGACCTGGGCCATCGGCTGGCCGTCGGGGCCGACGAAGCGGTCGTCGACGGCGAGGAGTTTCAGGCCGGCCGCCTTGGCTTTGGCGACGATGGCGGGGCCGAGGCGGGTATCGGGCGTGCAGATGACGAAGCCCTGGGCGCCGTTGGCGGCGAGGTTGTCGATCGCGGCGAGGACCTTTTCGCCGTCGGCGGCGCCGGTCTTGATGAGGGTGAAACCGAGATCTTTGGCGGCGCGGTCGGCGAATTTCCACTCCAGCTGGAACCACGGCTCCTCGGGTTGCTTCACGAGGAAGCCGATGCGGATCGCGCCGGGGGCGGGGGCTTTGGCGGCCGGGGCGGCGGTCTCGTTCTTCGGCCCGCAGCCGGCGGAGGCCAAGGCGAGGAGCGCGAGCAGACCGAGGGCAACGGAGCGACGCGACGCGGGCAGGGACGGTAAAATCATGGGGCGGGGCGGAGAGCGTTCCGAAGGAGCGCGCGGCCGGCCGGAGTGGCAACTGCGAAAACCGCGCGCGGGCCACGCCGGCTTTGCCGCTTGCGCGGGGCGGGCGCATCCGTTCGCTGGGCCGCCATGGCCGCCCCAGCCGATCCCCTGGTCCAGGCGCCGCCGCCTCCGGAAGAGCGCGGCATGCTTTCGCCGTGGGCGCTGATCCGGCGCCGGTTCCGGCGGCACCGGCTGGCGATGGCGTCGCTTTACGTCCTCGCCGTGCTGTATGTGCTGGCGGCCGGGGCGGAGTTCTTCGCCCCGCAGACGCCGCATTGGCGGGACCTGAGCCACGCCTACTGCCCGCCGCAGCTGCCGCGCTTCACCTGGAAGGACGGGCTGCACGTGTTGGCGCTGCGGGTGGAGGTCGACCCACTGACCTTCAAACGCAACTACCGCGAGGATCGCGGGCGGCCGCTGGCGCTGGGATTTTTCGTGCGCGGCGAACCGTACCGCCTCTGGGGCCTGATCCCGGCGGACCGGCACTTCTTTGGGTTGCGCTCGCCCGCGGCGGCCGGCGGGGCGGGGGCGACGTTCTACTTTCTCGGGGCCGACGAATACGGCCGCGATCTGTTCAGCCGGCTGGTGTACGGGGCGCGGATCAGCCTCTCGGTCGGGCTGGCGGCCATCGGCGTCACGTTCGTCCTCGGCGTCGCGATCGGCGGCATTTCCGGCTATTGCGGGGGCGCGGTGGATACGGCGTTGCAGCGCTTGATCGAGATCGTGAATGCGTTTCCCCAGATCCCGCTGTGGTTGGCATTCGGCGCGGTGCTGCCGGCGGACTGGCCGCCGCTGACGGCGTACTTTGCGATCACGCTGGTGCTGAGTCTGCTAGGCTGGACCGGCCTCGCCCGCGTGGTGCGGGGCAAGATTCTGGCGCTGCGCGAGGAGGATTACGCGGTGGCGGCCCGGCTGCTGGGCGCGAGCCACGCGCGGGTGCTGTTTCGCCATCTGCTGCCGGGGTTTTCGAGCCACATCATCGTCGTGCTGACGATGAGCGTGCCCGCGATGATCCTCGGCGAAACGTCGCTGTCGTTCCTCGGGTTGGGCCTGCGCAATCCGATCGTGAGCTGGGGCGTGATGCTGCAGGACTGCCTGAGCATCCAGACGGTGGCGAATTATCCTTGGCTCCTGATGCCCGTGATCCTGGTCGTCATCACCGTGCTCGGCTTCAATTTTTTGGGTGACGGCCTGCGGGACGCAGCCGATCCTCATTCTACCCCATGAACTACCCGACCGAGGCGCCCCTCCTCGATGTCCGCAACCTCCGCGTCGCCTTCGACACGGCGGAGGGCACCGTCGGCGCGGTGCAGAACATTTCGTTCACGCTCGAGCGGGGCCGCACGCTCGCGCTGGTCGGCGAATCCGGGAGCGGCAAGAGCGTGACGGCGTACTCGCTTCTGCGGCTGATCCAGCCGCCGGGGCGGATGGTTTCGGGCCGGATCATTCTGCGCTCGCGCCGCATCGGCGAAATCGACGTCGCGCACCTCGACGAAAAATCGGGCCTGCTCTATACCGTGCGCGGCGGCGTGATGAGCATGATTTTCCAGGAACCGATGACGGCGCTGTCGCCCGTGCACACCGTGGGCAGCCAGGTCGACGAGGCGATCCTGACCCATCAGGACGTGAGCCCGGCGGCGGCGAAACGGCAGACCCTCGAGATGCTGCACAAGGTCGGCATCGCGGACGCGGAGGCCTGCTACCGCCGCTACCCCCACGAACTTTCCGGCGGCCTGCGGCAGCGCATCGTGATCGCGATGGCGCTGGTTTGCCGGCCCGAGCTGCTGATCGCCGACGAGCCCACGACGGCGCTCGATGTCACCATCCAGGCGCAGATCCTCGGGCTGATCCGGAAACTGCAGGGCGAGATCGGCTGCGCGGTGCTGCTGATCACGCACGACTTCGGCGTCGTGGCCCAGATGGCGGACGACGTCGCGGTGATGCAGCGCGGCGAGATCGTGGAGCGCGGGGCCGTGCGCAGCGTGCTCAAGCAGCCGCAGCATCCCTGCACGCGAATGCTGCTCGATTCCCTGCCGAGTCGACGGGCGGCGCGGCTGGCGGCGAAGGCCGCCCCGGCGTCCTGAGGCGCGATGGCGGACACCGCCCAGATTCCCGGCCCGGCGGCGTCGCGCCGGCCGCTCCTCGAGGTCCGCGGTTTGGCGAAACATTTTCCCGCGGCGCGGTCGGGTTTCGGCCGGACCCCGGCGGAAGTGCTCAAGGCGGTGGACGACGTGAGTTTCGAGCTCGCTTCCGGCGAGTCGCTGGGCCTCGTCGGCGAGAGCGGCTGCGGCAAGACCACGACGGCCCGTTGCATCCTGCGCGCGATCGACCCGACCGCGGGCGAAGTGCGCTTCCGCATGCCGGACGGTCGCGTGCTGGACCTCGTGCAACTGGACGCACGCGAATTGAAACCCGTGCGGCGGCACGCGCAGATGGTTTTTCAGGATCCCTATTCGTCGCTGAACCCGCGCATGACGGTGCGCGACCTCGTCGGCGAACCGCTGGTGATCCACGGGCTGGCGCGCGGGGCGGAGCTGGACGACCGGGTGGCGGACGTGCTGCGGCGCGTCGGCCTGCGGCCGGAGCACCGCGACCGTTATCCGCACGCGTTTTCCGGCGGCCAGCGGCAGCGCATCGGGATCGCGCGCGCGCTCATTCTGCGCCCTTCGCTGCTCGTGTGCGACGAAGCGACTTCGGCGCTCGATGTCTCCGTGCAGGCCCAGGTGCTGGACCTGTTGAAGGACCTGCAGCGGGACTTCGGCCTGACCTACCTGTTCGTGGCGCACAACCTCGAGGTCGTGCGCGGTTTCTGCGACCGTGTCGCCGTGATGCGCCGCGGCAAGATCGTGGAAACGGCGCGGACGCCCGAGATCTTCTCCGCCCCGCGGCACCCGTACACGCGGATCCTGCTGTCCGCGGTGCCGTCGCCGGATCCGGACGTGAAGATGAACTTCGACGTCGCGGACGAGCTGGCCCGGCTCGATGCGGCGGGTCCGGCGCCGTGAGCCCGCCGCGGCGCAGGATTGAGATTGCGGTTGCCGCCGGACGCCGGCGCGGGCCAATTCCCTGTTTTCCACCATGCTCGTCCACACCGTTTACTTCTGGCTGAAACCCGAACTGACCGCCGCGCAGCGCGCCGACTTCCGCAAGGGCGTCGAATCGCTCGGCGGCATCAAGGCCGTCGCCCAACTCTTCGTCGGCACGCCGGCGAAGACGGTGAAGCGCCCGATCATTGACGATTCCTACTCGTTCGCGCTGACCGTGATCGTGAAGGACATCGCGGGCCACGACGCCTACCAGATCGATCCGATCCACCTGGCTTTCGTCGAGCGCTTCAAGACGTACTGGTCGAAGGTGCAGATTTACGACGCGGAGTAATCCCCTGCCGGGCCGGGGAACGGAGCCCGGAATCCGTGCCCAAGGGTGCTTAGGCACCCTTCCCCGAGGCGGGGAGACATTTCTAGGGGATTCCCCTACCGCAAATTTGCCCGGTAACGAACCCCGGCGAGAGCCCCGGGGGCGCCCCTGCCGGAAGCGGTATTTCTATAAGACTCTGCACGCGGACGGCTTCCGGTCCAAACGGATCGGGTGATTGGAGCCCGCAAATTGGGGTACTTTGACAAGAAGTACCTATTCACCAAGTGGGGTTAAATGCCGTAGGGTGGGGTATGGACGCAACTCACCCCGCCGAAGCGGAAAAGACCGGAGTACTTATCGTCGAGGATCAGACCGCCATCCGGCAGATGCTCGCTACTTTCATCCGGGCCATGCCCGGGTTCAACGTCATCGGCGAAGCCGGCAATGTGCAGGACGCCCTTGATCTCGCGCACAAGTTCCGGCCGAAGGTCGTCGTGCTCGACTGGATGCTGCTCGGCGGCATGGGCCTCGATTTTCTGCGCCAGGTCCGCGTCACGCCCAGCCCGGCCGTGCTCGTTTTCTCGGCCAACACCACCGAACTCGCCGTGCGCGAGGCGCTTTCCGCCGGGGCCCGCGGCTACATCGAGAAAACCGCCAGTTTTGCGGAGTTCACCCAGGCGCTCAACGCCGTCGCCAGCGGCCAGACGTTCCTCGGGCCCGCCGTGGCGCGCGCCGTCCAGCGCATCGTCAGCCAACCCGACCGGCTGGAGAGCAACATGGAGTTGTCCGCCCGCGAGCGCGACGTCCTGCGTTTCCTCGCCGAAGGCATGTCTTCGAAAGAGATCGCCGACGTGCTCGGCCTCAGCATCCGCACGGTCGAGAACCATCGCGCCAACATCACGCGCCGCACCGGCCTGCGTTCCGTCGCCCAGTTGACGCTGCATGCCGTCCGTCTTGGTCTGATCCAGCCGCCGGACCGCCCGCTCGAAAACTCATGAGCGACCGCAGCCGCATTCTCGTCATCGACGACGACCTCAGCGTCCGCCTCCGCCTCTCCGAACTCCTCACGGCGAACGGCGACTTCAACGTGGCCGAGGCCGACAACGGCACCGACGGGCTGCGGCTCGTCTCCGAGTTTTCGCCCGACCTCGTGCTGCTCGATCTGATGATGCCCGGGATCAGCGGCCTCGAGGTCTGCACCCGCGTGCGGCAGGATCCGGTGGCGCGCGAAGTCCCGATCATCGTGCTGTCCGCCGCGGACGAATCCGACGCCATGATCGCGGCGCTCGACGCCGGCGCCGACGACTACCTGCGCAAACCGTTTTCCTCCGCCGAACTCCGCGCGAAGGTGCGGACGATCACGCGGCTCAACCGTTTCCGCGGCCTGGCCGGGGAACGCGACCGTTTCCGCTGGCTGCTCGACCATTCGCTGGAACCGCTGGTCATCGTCGACGGCGACGGCCGGTTGGTGCGCGCGAATGCGCGGGCGCAGGAAGTCTTCGGCCTCCCGGCCGAATCCGGCGCCGAGAAACTCGAGCTGGCCGCGGCGGTGTCGCGGCATTTCCGCGCCGACCCGCCCGATGCATGGGAGGCCTGGCGCGAGGGCCGGCTGCCCGACGGCACCGGCTTCGCGATCTACCAGCCGGAAACCCCGCAGGTGGCGCCGCGCTGGTTCGAGGTCGAGCGCCAGGCGCTCGAGGGCACGACGAAGCAGACGCTGCTCAAGTTCACGAACCGTTCCGGCTGGGTGCGCCGCGAACTCGAGACGTTCACTTTCCAGAGCCTGATCGCCCACAAGATCCGCACGCCGCTCAACGGACTCGGCCCGATCCTGTCGTTTCTCGAAGAGTGCGGCTCTTTCGAGGGCGATCCCGAGGTGAGCGAAATGCTCCGCCTCGCGCGGAAGAGCGCCGAGCGCCTCGAGGAGACACTGCTTTCCATTCTCCGCCACCACGAGGCGGTGTTCCAACCCGAGCGCAGTCAGACGCCGGCGCCGTTGCAGTCGCTGGCCGAGATCGCCCAGGCGGCCGCGCAATCCGCCGGTCTGGCCGCCGGCCTCGTCTGGACCGGCCCGCGCTGCTCGGTCGCGCATGCGGCGGTGCTCGAGGTCGTCTTCAACGAATTGCTCGGCAACTACGGCAAGTTCAGCGAGGCGCCGCGGCTCGGCATGAATCTCGCGGTCCGCGCGGGCGCCGACGGCGGCGGCGAGATCCGCCTCTTCGCTCCGGGCGTCGGGTTGCCGCCGGATGTCGTCGCCCAGCTCGGGCGGCCGTTCTGGCAGCTCGAAGGTCGCTTCAGCGGCGAAGTCCCCGGCATGGGACTCGGGCTCGCCACCGCGCGGATGTTGCTGCGGAATGTCGGCGGCGACCTCACCTTCGCGAACAGCGCCGAGCCCTCCGGCCTGGTCAGTACCCTCTTCCTCCCCGCCGGTTCCCTCCAAGTCGATTTGGTCCATGCCCTCTGAAACCGCCTGCCCGCCTGTCTCCGCCGCTCCCGGCGTCGAAGCCCTGGTGCCGGCCGTTTTCACGGCCGACCGGAACGGAAACTGCACGGCCGCGAACGCCGCGGCCCGCGCTTTGCTGCCGGGCGGCGCGGACGGTCGCGCCGGGCGGTCTTGCCTGCGCGCGGTGTTCCCGGCCGACCGGAGCGCGGTCCTCGCGGCGTGGCGCGAGCTGCGGACGGGCGCCGACCGGAGCCGCGCCGAGTTCCGGCTCCGCGGCGCCGACGGCTCCGCGATGTGGCACCTGGCCGAATTCTCGGTCGCCGAAGGCGGATCGCGGGTGGCCGCGGTGGTCACGGACATCGGTTTCCTCAAACAACGCGAAGCCGCGCTGCAGGCCCGTCTGGCGGCTGCGGCCGCGGAGCTGCAGGGCCGCAGCGATTTTCTGGCGGGCCTGAGCCACGACCTGCGATCCCCGTTGAACGCCGTCATCGGCCTGACCGAATCCCTGATCGAAACCGGCGCGCCCTTCGACTCGGTGCGGACGGACAAATACCTGAAACTGGTCAACGCGAGCGGACGCCAGCTGCTCGGGCAGCTCAACGAAGTCATCGACCTCGTCCGGATCGACGCCGGCCGCACGGTGCCGAACCGCTCAGCCGTGGATGTCGGTTCCGCGGTGCGGGCCCTCGGCGAAGCGGCGCGCAAGGAAGGCGCGGCCAAAGGCGTGGAGGTCGCGGTCGAACGGCCGGCCGCCCCGCTCGTCATCGCCACGGACGAACGCCTGCTGTGGCAGGTGCTCCAGATTCTGCTGCACAATGCCGTGAAGTTCACGCCGTCCGCGGGCCGCGTGACCGTGTCCGCGGCGGCCGGCGCCGCCGGGGTGGTCCGGGTCGAGATCCGCGACACCGGCGCGGGGATGCCCGCGGAAAAGACGGCGCGGATTTTCGCCCCCCATGTGCCGGGCGGCGCGGGCAAACGCACCGGCCCCGGGGTCGGCCTCACATTGGTGGGCCGGATCGTACCGCTGCTGGGCGGCCGGATTTCCGTCGCGAGCACGCCCGGGGCGGGCTCGGTTTTCGCGCTCGAACTTCCTCCCGCCTGATCCCCCCATGAAGCCGAAAATTCTGATCGTCGACGACGAGCCGCTGAACCAAGCCACGCTCGAAGGCTTCCTCGGCGGGGACGGCTACGAGCTGTTCTTCGCCGGCAACGGCCTCGAGGCCTGCGCCCAGGCGCACGTGGTGCAGCCCGACCTGATTCTGCTCGATGTCATGATGCCGGAGATCGACGGCTTCGATGTCTGCCGCCGGATCCGCAGCGACCCGGTGATCGGCCGGATCCCGATCATCATGATCACGGCGCTGGACGACGACCGCTCGCGGCTCGAGGGCTTGCGGGCCGGGGCCGACGATTTCCTGACCAAACCCTGCCGCCGCGACGAACTGCGCGCGCGCGTGCGCACCGTGGCCTCCCTCAACCGCTTCCGCGAGATCGCAGAGCAACGGGCGCGTTTCGAGCTGCTGCACGAACTCTCGCCTTCGCCCATTTTGCTCGTGCAGGCGGACGGCACCGTGCTCACGGCCAATCCGGCGGCGGAGAAACTGCTCGGCGCCGGGGCGGGCCGGCGGCTCGCCGGCGACACGCTTTTCTCCCGCTTCGCCGGACCCGCCGACGCGACGCTCCGCCGGCTCGTGGCCGCGGCCCATGCCGGCGCGCCCGAGCCCGGGCAGGAATTGCGCCGTACCGCCGGCGAGCTCTGCCAGGTGCTGCAGGTGCGGGCGAGCGCCGTGCCGGAAGGCGGGGCGCGGCTGGTCCTGATCGTGCTCGACGATGTGACGGCCGAGGTCGGCGCCCGCGAGGCCCTCGAGAAGATGAACACCGAGCTCGACGGCATGGTGCGGGCGCGCACGCGCCAGCTCGAGGACGCAAACAGCCTCCTGATGTCGTACGCCAACTTCGTTTCCCACGACCTGCGTTCGCCGCTCACCGTGATGAAGGGCTACCTTTCGATGATCCAGGAGGGACTGGTGCCGCTGGCGGAATCCGCCTCGCTGGTCGAGCAGGCGTACAACGCGACGCTGATCATGCAGGAACTGGTGCAGAACATCCTGCAGCTGGCGCAAGACGAGCACGACGGCGCCAATGCCCAGACCATCAAGCTGGTCGAGCCGACGCCGATCGTGACGCGGCTCTACCGGCATCTCAATTCGATGTTCCCGCACCCGGCGCGGCGCTTCGCCTGCGGCGAATTGCCGATCGTCGGCGTCAGTCCCTTCGTGTTGGAGCGCGTTTTCTACAACCTGATCGGCAACGCCATCAAATACTCGGACCAGCGCGAGCAGCCGAGCATCGAGATCGGCAGCCAAACTTCGCCCGAGGGGCCGGTGCTGTATGTCCGCGACAACGGCGTCGGCTTCGATTCCCGCCAGGCCGACAAACTCTTCCGCGAATTCTCGCGGCTCGACACCGCCGGGAGCGCCGACGGGTTCGGGCTCGGACTCTCGCTGGTGGCCCGGCTGGTCAAAGGTCATGGCGGGCGCCTGTGGGCCGAAGGCGTGGTCGGCGAGGGTGCGACCTTCTACGTCCAATTTCCGCCGCCGGGCCCGATGCCGGATTTCGGCGCGACGGGCCTGGTGGAAACGACGCGCTGACCATCGCCGATGCCGATCCAGCATCCATGGCGGGTGATCGCGCTGGCCGCGGCGGCGGCGGCGGCGAACTGCATCCGGGTCGAATTGCCCGGCAACACGAACCTGCTGCTGGGCGTGCTGATCTACATGCCGCTCGTGCTGACGCTGCCGTGGCAGTGGGGCACGCTGGCCGCGGGCGTCGCGCTGGCGGCCACGGTGGAGCGTTACGGGCAGCCGTTTCCGCTGCTCGTCGGGATGGCGGAGGCGCTCTGGCTCGGCCTCTGGTTGCGCCGGAGCCAGCGTTCGCCGGTCCTGATGGATCTGATTTTCTGGGGGGCGCTCGGCGTGCCGCTGGTCTTTGCCTTTTGCCTCGGCGCGGCGGACCAACCGGCGGTCATCGCGGGGCTCTCCGCCGCCAAGTACGTGCTCAACCACGTCGTGGCCGTGGCGTTGGCCGCGCTGGTGCTGCGGCACTCCGACCTTGGCGGCTGGCTCGTCGGACGCGTGAGCCGGCGGGCGCGCATGCGCGAGGTGGTGTTCCATCTGGTGATCGTCCTCGCCCTGGTGCCGCTGGTGCTTCTGGGGCTCGGCGCCAGCGCGCTGCTGAGCAGCTACCATCGCCAGGAAAACCGCGAGCTGCTGACGCAGACGTCCCGCCGCGTGGCGCAGCAGATGGATCTTTTTCTCGAGCACCATGAGTCGGTGCTCCGTTCGATGGCCGGGCAGCTCAACCGGGGCGGTGTCGACGCGCAGGCCATGATGAACGAGACCCAGCGGGCGCATCCGGAATTCATCACGATGCTGCTCACGGATGCCTCGGGCCGCATCCGCCAGGCCGCGCCGGGGCGGATGCTGGACACGGTCCGGGCGACATCCGTCGCGGACCGCGATTATTTCATCGAGGCGCGGGACCGGCAGGAGCCGTTCATTTCGCCGGTGTTCCGGGGCCGCGGCTTCGGCCGCGACACGATCGTCGCGATCAGCGCGCCGTTTTACGACGCGAGCGGCAAGTTTGCCGGGGTGATCGAAGGATCGCTGGAGGTCGAGCGCTTCGCGCAGCAGATCATCGGCAGCGACCTGCACGGCGACGTCGATCTGATCCTCTGCGATCGGACGGGGCGGGTGATCCGGGCGGATCCGGAGACCGGGTCGGTTTCGCTCGACCGGATCGTCCATCACCCGCACGGGGCAATTTGGGCGAATCCGGAGCAGGGGATGGAGTTCGACTTCGATTCCGGTTCCGGCAAGACGCGCTTCATGGCGTTCGGCGCGCGGGCGCCGGGCAACGGCGTCGTCGTCTTCGCGCAACGGCCGGCGCTTGCCGGGGTACGCGGCGCCGCGCCGATTTTCGTCTACTTCGCGGTGCTGGCGGCGGGCATCTGCCTGACGGCGTTCTGGGTCTCGCACCTGGCCCGCCGGCGAATGGCCAAGCCGTTGGAGGATTTCGCCCGCAATGCGAGCCGCCAGGCCGCGATGCGGACGGTGGAGCCGATCCCCGACCAGTCGGCGGAGGCGACCGTCGAGATCGCGATGGTCTATTCCGCGTTCAACCAGCTGGCGATCCAGCTGCAGGGCACGTACGCGATGCTCCGGCAGCAGAACCGCGAGCTGGACGCGCGCGTCGCGGAACGCACCCGCGAGCTCGAGCAGGCCCGCCAGCATGCCGAGGCGGCGAGCCGCTCGAAGAGCGATTTTCTCGCCATCACGAGCCACGAAATCCGCACGCCGCTCAACGCCATCATCAGCCTGTCCGAAGCTGTCTCGCTGAAGGCGACGGACCCGCAGTCCGTCGACCAGCTGCGCCTGATCCGCAACTCCGGCACGCGCCTGCTGAACGTCGTCAACGACCTGCTCGATATTTCGCGCGCCGAGGCGGGCCGGCTCGAGCTGCACCTTGCCCCGGTGGAACTCGGCGCGCTGGTGCAGGAGGTCGGCGCGTTGTTCCAGCTGCGCGCCCGCGACCTCGGCGTCGGCCTGCGGCTCGAGCTCGAGCCCGCGCTGCCGCTTTGGCTGCGCGCGGACGGCCCGCGCCTCCAGCAGGTCCTCATCAACCTGATGGGCAATGCGCTCAAGTTCACCAAGGTCGGCGAAGTGGCGCTGCATGTCGCCGCGGGCGCCGCCGAGGCGGGCCGGCTGCGGCTGCGCTTTGCGGTGACCGACACGGGCCCGGGAATCTCTGCGGACGAACAGGCGCGGCTGTTCCAACCCTATGTGCAGCTGCCCGGGGCCTCCGCCAGCGCGGTGCCGGGCACGGGACTCGGCCTCTCGATCTCGCGCCGGTTGGTCACGCTGTTCGGCGGCGACCTCGGCGTGCGCAGCGAAGTCGGCCGCGGTTCCGAGTTCTTCTTCACATTCGAGGCCGAGCTGGCCGAGCCGCCGGCGCAGGCGATCCCGGCGCCCGCACCGGCGCCGACGCAGGCCCTCCGCGTCCTCGCGGTCGACGACAACGAGGCCAACCAGGAGGTGCTGCGGGTCCTCCTCGAGACGCATTGCCGCCGGCTGGAGATCGTCGGCGCCGCGGAGACCGCCCTGGAATTAGCGCAGCGCGAGACTTTCGATCTGGCCCTGATCGATCTCGAAATGCCGGAGATGGACGGCTTCACGATGGCGCGCCTGATGCGGGCCCCCGGCTCCAAGGCGCAGGCCTGCCGCCTCGTCGCCATCTCGGCCCACGCCGAGGACGAAATGTGGCACCGCTGCGCCGAGGCCGGCTTCGATGGCTACCTCGCCAAGCCGATCGACCGGAAGCGGCTGGCCGAGGTCCTGCAGGGCCGGGGCGCGGCGCCCGTCTGATTTCCCAACCCCAACCCCCGGAAAAATCCTATGTACGGCATGGTCAATCGTTCGGTCGAAGACATGGTGAAATCCGCCCACGGCGAGTCCGTGTGGCTCGAAATCAAACGGCGCGCGGGCGTGACGGAAGACATCTTCATCAGCAACGCCGGCTATCCCGACGAAATCACCTACCGGCTGGTCGGCGCCGCCAGCGAGGTGCTGCAGCTGCCCGCGGACAAGATCCTCCACGCCTTCGGCGAGCACTGGGTGCTCAACACCGCGCGCAAGGGCTACGGCCCCATGATGGCGATGGGCGGTTCCACATTGCCGCAGTTTCTCGAAAACCTGCCGGCATTCCACGACCGGGTCGCGCTGCTGTACCCGAAACTTGTGCCGCCGCGGTTTGCGGTCAGCGACCGTACCGAGCGTTCGCTGCGGCTCCATTACCACACCGACCGGCCCGGACTGACGCCGTTTGTCGAGGGGCTGATCCACGGCCTCGGCAAGATGTTCGACACGGCGGTGCAGGTGACCCTGCAGGAGAACCGCGGCACGGGCCACGATCACGACGTGTTTTTGGTCGCATGGTAAACTCCGGTCCAGTGCCGCTGGCGGTCTCCCCGGGGGAGCTCGACACGCTGTTTCCGTTCCATTTCGGCCTGGCGCCGGACGGAACGCTGACGCGCGTCGGCCGCGGGCTGCTACGTATGTCGGAAGCGGCGGCGACGGGGGATTCACTGGCCCGTTGGTTCGAGCCGGTGCGGCCGGCGGAGCCGTTCGACGCGGCGCGGTTGCGGGCGACCGCCGGCCGCCTGACGACGATCCGCGAGCGGCGTCGCGGCACGATCCTGCGCGGGCAATTCCAGGTGCTCGGCGGCGAACTGCTGTTCGTCGGTTCGCCGTGGCTCACCAATGTCGACGACCTGCGGAACGTCGGTCTGACCATGTCGGACTTTGCCGTGCACGACCCGACGCTCGACCTGGTGCAACTGCTCCAGCTGCAGAACCTCGCGGTCGAGGATCTGCACCGGATGAACGACCGGCTGGTCGTGCAAAGCAACCAGCTCGCCGAAAAGGAAGCGCAGGAACGGAAACTTTCCCTCGTGGCGGCGCGGACGGACAACGCCGTCGTCATCACCGACGCGGACCGGAAAATCGAATGGGTCAACGAGGCTTTCACCCGCATCACGGGCTACACGCTCGCAGAGGTCGTCGGGCGCAAGCCGGGCGCGTTCCTGCAGGGCGAGGAAACCGACCCCGCGACGGTCCGGCGGATGCACGAGCATCTCGAGCGCGGGGAGAGCTTCCGGGTCGAGGTCGCCAACCACAGCCGCACCGGCGATCCCTACTGGATCGAGCTCGAGGTGCAGCCGATCCGCGAGCCCGGCGGCCGGCTCACCCATTTCATGGCGATCGAGACCGACGTCACGGCCCGCCGCCGCGCCGGCGAAAACCTGCGCGCCCAGGTCGGTGTGGCCGAAGTGCTTTCGGGTCAGGCCGAGGCCGGCGAGGCGCTGGCGCAGGTCGCAGCCGTGATCGGACGGGAGATGGCCTGGGATGTCGCGCTGGTCTGGACCGCGGAAGGCACGGAGACCCTGCGGTTGGCCGCGAGCCGGGCCGAGCCGCGCGCGGGCGCCGCCGAATTTTGCCGGGAGATGGCGGAGCTTCGGCTTGCCCCGGGACAGGATTTTCCGGCCCGGGCCTGGGCCGACGCGCAACGCCTGGTTGTGCCGGAGCTGGGTGCGCACCCCGAATTCCGCCGCAGGCCCGCGGCCGCGGCGGCGGGCCTCCGCAGCGCCGTGGTGCTGCCGGTGCGGGAAAACGGCCGCGTCGTGGCGGTGATCGAGCTGTTCTCCCGGTGGCGCGGGGCGCCGGACGAGGCGCGGCTCGATGTGCTGGCGACCGTGGCCAGCCAGCTGCAGCAGTTTCTCGAGCGCCTGCACGCCCGCGCGGCGCTGCGCCAGCGCACGGAGGAGCTGACCCGGGTCAATTCCCGCCTCGCCGAGGCGATGCGGCTGAAGGACTCGTTCCTTGCGAGCATGAGCCACGAGCTGCGGACGCCGCTCACGGGGATCCTCGGGCTTTCGGAGACGCTCATCGACCAAGTCTACGGTCCGGTGAACGAGAAACAGCTGAAGTACCTGCGCATCGTCGAAAGCAGCGGCCGGCGCCTGCTGGCCCTGATCAACGACCTGCTCGACTTGGCGAAGATCGACAGCGGCCAGGACAAGATCGAGAAGAGCGAAGGCCGGCTGGACGACATCTGCGATTCCGCCGTGCGGCTGGTGCGGTTTGCGGCGAACCAACGCCGGCAGGAATTCGACTACCGCAACGAGGTGCCCGGCCTGCAGGTGAATCTCGACCGGCGCCGTCTGGGCCAGGCCTTGGTCAACCTCCTCAACAACGCGTCGAAGTTCACCCCCGAAGGCGGCAGTCTGGGACTCCGGGTCTACCGGCGCGACGCGGAGCTCGTCTTCGACGTGTGGGATCGCGGCATCGGGATCGCGGCCCCGGACCAGGCGCGGCTGTTCCAGCCGTTCGTGCAGCTCGATGGCCGGCTCGCGCGCCAGTACGAAGGCACCGGCCTCGGCCTCGCGCTGGTGAAGCAGATCGTGACCCTGCACGGCGGACGCGTCGACGTGGTCAGTGCGCCGGGCGAAGGTTCGACCTTTTCGATCGTGCTGCCCTGGACCGGCCAGGATGCCGGAGCGCCGGCGGCGGGTCCCGGGCGAACGATCCGCGTGCTGCTGGCCGAGGACAATCCGACCAACGTGATCGCGATCCGCGACTATCTCGAGCAGAAGGGCTGCGAGGTGACGGTGGCGGAAAACGGCGCGGTCGCCGTGGAACGGACCGCCGCGTGGGCGCCCGATGTGATCCTGATGGATGTGCAGATGCCGGAAATGGACGGGCTCGAGGCGACCCGCCGGATCCGGTCGCTGCCCGATCCGGCCCGGGCGGCGACGCCGATCGTGGCGGTGACCGCACTCACCTTGGACGGCGATCGCGAGCTCTGCCTGCGGGCGGGGGTCAACGATTACCTCGCCAAGCCGGTTTCCCTGCGGACGCTTTGGTCCACCGTGCAGGAGTTGGCCGCGCCGCCGACGCCGCCGACGGCCGGATCGTTCGCCCCTTTCGCCGCCCATGGGCCGGCGGCGAAACTGAGTAGAACTGCTCCTGTGATCGGGTAGGCGCTTCCGTTATTCTCGGGCCATGCAGATTGCGCGCGCCACGGCCATTTCGAGCTATATCGCGGGGGCGGCGCAGCCTTTTCGGGCGCGCGATCCGGCGGCGCCGGCGGCGGCGGAAGCGCCCGCGCGTGCGCCCGCCGGGAGCCGCGAACTCGAGAGTTTTGTGCGCCGGCTCAACGATGCCGCCGTCCTCGGGGCCACGCCCCGCGGGCCGCGCGCCCGGCCCGGTGTTTGAGGCCGGCGGACCGTAGTTTTCGCCGGCGGATTTGAGCGGATCCGCTTTCCAGACAAAAGCGGCGGCGATCGGTAGAGTTACGGGACGAGGACGGCCGGCGCATTTGCCGGCGCGGTCCCGTGACGAAACCGACCGATGAAATCGCTGACCATCCAACGCCGCCAATATCTCACCACCGCGCTCCTTGTGGCCGGTGTCCTCGCCGTGGGAGGCCTGCTCCTGCAGGACAGCCGGAAGCGGGATGCGCAGCACCTGCGGCGGGCGGAACTGGTCGGGGAAATCGGCCGCCTGCAATTGGCCCTCGGCGAAATGGAGTCGGCCACCCGCGGCGTGCTGATCGATCCGGCCGGCCGCGCCGAGCGGAGCCGGAAAGAAAAGGCCGACGAAACCGCCAAGGATGCGTTGGCGGCGCTGAAGCGCTGGGCGGGAGACGAGCCGGAACTCCTCCGCCAGGTGGACGCGATCGAACGGGCCGACGAGGAACGCTTGAATCCCGCGGAAGACCGGCTGCTGGCCCTCGCCGGCACCGCGTCGGCGACGGAAGTCCGCGAGTACTACCAGGGCCGCTTTGTGCCGGAGCGCGCGGCGCTGAACGCGTTGATCGCCGGGTTTCTGTCCGATGTCGCCAAGGTGGATGCGCAGCGTGCCGCCGATTTGGAGGCGCGGCGCCGCATCGAACTGTCGTTGCTCGGCCTCGGTTTGATCGCCGGGGTGGCCGTGGCGGTCTGGCAGGCGCGCAAGGTCTACCGTCTCATGCACGAAGCGGTGGAGCCCATCGCGCCGGCGCTGGCGGACATTGCCGCGGCGGCGAACTACATCTCGGGCTCGAGCCAAGCCCTGGCCCGCGACTCCAGTTCCCAGGCCGCGTCGCTCGAGGAAACGAGCGCTTCGCTCGAGGAAATGAACTCCATGGCGAAGCGGACGGCGGAGAGCGCCCACCGCGCCCGCGAAGAGGCGGGCGAAACGCGCTCGGCGGCGGAGCAGGGCACGGCCCAGATGGCCGCCATGCAGGCCGCGATGGCGGCGATCCGCAATTCCAGCACCGAAATCGCCAAGATCCTCGGTACGATCGACGAGATCGCCTTCCAGACCAACCTGCTCGCGCTCAACGCGGCGGTCGAGGCGGCGCGGGCCGGCGAGGCCGGCGCGGGCTTTGCGGTCGTGGCGGACGAGGTCCGGGCCCTGGCGCGGCGCTGCGCCGAAGCGGCCCGCGAAACCGCGGGCAAAATCGAAATCGCGACGCGCAGCAGCCGCGAAGGGGCGGACCTCAGCGCGACGGTGGCGACCGGCTTTGCGGACATCAGCCGGCGGGTCACGACCCTGGAGAATCTCATTGCCGAAATCTCGACGGCCGCCGCGGAGCAGAACCAGGGCATCGCCCAGATCACGTCGGCCGTGGGCGATATGGACCGCCTGACGCAGGGGCATGCTGCCTCCGCCGAGGAAGGTGCCGCTGCCGCCGAGGAACTGAGCGCGCAGATCGTGACGGTGGACCATTCCGTCCGCGAATTGCGCCTGTTGCTCGACGGCAACGATGCCAGCCCGTCGGTGGCAGCCTTGGCCGCGACCGAACCGGTGGTCCGTCCCGCGATCACGCCGCGGCAGCCGGAAGGAATCCGCACTCCGCTCCGGCCCCCGGTGCGCCCGGCCGGTCGTCGTCCCCTGGAGTTCGCCGGCCGCTGAGCCCGGCCACGGCGGGGGAACTCACTTCACGACAAACGGCGCGAAGTACGCGGCCTGCATCGGCGGAAAGCGGCCGATCAGGCGCACGCCGTTGTCTTCCTGTTCCTCGCTTTGCACGTGGCCGACCGCGTGCAGGCGGGCGATCACATCGTAGCGGTCGTGCGGGACGAAGAGTTCCGTCACGGCGTGGGCCTCGGCGATGAGCTCGAGGCAACGGCTTTCCAGATCCTCGAGGCCCTGGCGGGTCAGGGCGCTGACGAAGATCGCGTCGCCCGCGAGGCGGCGGGCGCGCCCGACCATGTCGGGTGTCGCGGCGTCCACCTTGTTGAAGACGGTGATCATCGTCCGGTTGCTCGCGCCGAGCTCGGCGAGGACGGCCAGCGTGGTGGCGTGGTGTTCCTCGAAGTTCGGGTTGGTCACGTCGAGCACGTGGACGAGAAAATCGGCCACGATCACTTCCTCCAGTGTCGCTTTGAACGCCTCGACCAGTCCGTGCGGCAGGCGGCGGATGAAGCCCACGGTATCGGTTACGAGCAGCTTCTGGTTGCCGCGCAGCACGAGCTGCCGCGTCGTCGGATCGAGCGTGGCGAAGAGTTTGTCGGCGGCGAGGACCTGCGCGCCGGTCAGCGTATTCAGCAGTGTCGATTTGCCGGCGTTGGTGTAGCCGACGATCGCGGCGGTGGGCACGGGAACGCGCTGCCGTTTGCGGCGCTGCACGTCGCGTTGCTGCACGACGCTGGCGAGCTCGCGTTTCAGGTGCGCAATGCGGTCGCGGACGATGCGTCGGTCCTGCTCGAGCTGCGTTTCGCCTTCGCCGCCCATGGCGCCCTTGCCGCGTTGGCGCGACAAATGGGTCCACGCGCGGGTCAATCGCGGCAACGAATACTCCATGCGCGCGAGCGCGACCTGGAGGATGGCTTCGCGGGTGTGGGCGCGGTCCGCGAAGATTTCCAAGATGACCTCCTGCCGGTCGATGACGGCGAGACCGGAGAGTTCCTCCCAGTTGCGCTGCTGGGCAGGGGACAACGCTTCGTCGAAAACGATGACGTCGGCGCCGTCGGCTTTGGCGAGGGCCACGATTTCCTCGGCCTTGCCGCTGCCAAGCAGGTAGGCGGGCGTGGGGCGGCGTAGATTGACGAGTTCCGTCGACGAAACCTCGATGCGCAGATTTTCGACGAGTTCCTTGAGCTCCAGCAGGAGTTCCGCCGCCTCCCCGGTCTTCATCTCCGGCGTTTGCACGCCCACGAGGTAGGCGCGTTCGAGTTTGGCGGGCTTGTCGGTAAGGAAATCGGCCATGCGTTGCAGCCGAGGCAATCGTCACTCCGGCAGGAGTCAAACGACGAGGCCGGGCGCGGACGCGGGGGCCGACGACTTCGGCGCCGGCAAACGCACCGTGAAACGGGCACCGCCGCCGGGGGCGGAATCGACGCCGACCGTGCCGCCGTGGGCTTCGACGATGGCCTTCACCATGCTCAGGCCGAGCCCGAGGCCGCGCTGCGAGCGGCTGCTGTCTCCGCGGTAGAGGCGCCGGAAAATCGCCGTGCGCTCGGCCTCGGGGACGCCGGGACCGTTGTCGCTGACGACGATGACCGCCTCTGCGCCTTCGCTCCGGACGGAGAGCGCGACCCTTCCGCCCGCGGGCGTGTACTTGAGGGCGTTGTCGACAAGGTTGTTGACCGCTTGGCCCAGGCGGATCGCGTCCGCCGGGCACAGCACCTCCGTCGGTTGGTCGAGGACGACGGCGATGCGTTTCTCCTCCGCGACCTCGCGGTAGAGATCGGCGGCGCGGTCGGCGAGGGAGCGGAGATCGACAGTGTCGAGGTCCAGCTTGAGCGCGCCGGCCTCGGCGGCGGAAATATCCAGCAACGCTTCGAGCAGGTGGAGGAGGCGGTCGGATTCGTCGATGCAGTCGGCGAGGGCGGCTTTGGCCTCGGCCGGATCGCCGCCGTCCTGCAGGGCGAGTTCGGCTGTGCCGCGCAGGCGCGTGAGCGGCGTGCGCAAATCGTGGGCGAGATTGTCGAGCGTCTCGCGCAGAACGCGGACGTGGGCGGCGTTTTTGTCGAGGAGGGTGTTGAGCTGGCGGACGAGTTCGACGAGTTCGCCGCGTCCGCCCGGGCCGGGCACCCGCGCCGCGAGGTCGCCGGTGGCGAGGATGCGTC
This sequence comes from Opitutaceae bacterium, assembly GCA_027482185.1. GTDB lineage: Bacteria > Verrucomicrobiota > Verrucomicrobiia > Opitutales > Opitutaceae > ER46. The sequence continues at coordinate 25,731 of JAIXWF010000017.1, forward strand.
GGGCCGTTTCGGATACGAGCCGGAGCGGCCGGGTGGCGCGCCAGCCGAGGACGATGCCGGCGCCGAAGGACAGGACGAGGGCGGCGGCGCCGGCGAAGCCGAAAGCCCGCTGCAAAGGCGCGAGCAGAACGGCGCGGCTGTCCATCAGGCGCCCGACCTGCAGCTGCCAGCCGCTGCTCCATTGGTAGGAAGCGATCGAGTAGTCGCGCAGCGCGTTCTGGGGGACGCGTTCGGTGCGCACCTCCTGGCTGAGTGTGTAAGGACCGAAGGGAATGGATTTCACCTGCGTCTCGATCCAGTCGTCCGGCAATTTCTGGAAGACGACGGTGTTGTCCGGCGCGATCAACCGGATGAACGACGCGCGCATCTCGGGCGACGAATCGCGCTGCACGCGGGCGACGACGTCGCCCGGGATGCCCCGCGCAAACGACCCGGCGAGGGAGCGCACCTGCGCCTCGAGGGCGGCGAGTTCGCGGCGGTTCAGGGTCTCGGCGAGGGTCCAGTAGAGAAAACCGAAGAGCACCCCGGTGCAGAGCGCGAACACCAGCGCGTACTGGAGCGCGAGGCGGAGGGCGAGAGACTGGCGCAGGCGGTCAAGCATGCGGACGGAAGGTGTAGCCGACGCCGCGGACCGTTTCGATGCGGAGGTGGTCGGGGTCGAGCTTGGCGCGGAGGCGGGACATCACGACGTCGACGACATTCGTCTGGGGATCGAAGCTGTAATCCCAGACATGCTCGAGGATCATCGTCTTGCTGACGGGGCGGCCGGCGTGGCGGAGCAGGAACGCCAGGAGGGAAAACTCGCGGGGTTGCAGGTCGACGGGTTGGCCGGCGCAGGTGACTTCCCGGGAGACGAGGTCGAGGACGACATCGCCGGCGACGAGCCGCGTGGTCTCGGGGGCAGAGGTGGCGCGGCGGATCAGGGCCTGGACGCGCGCGAGCAATTCGGAAAACGCGAACGGCTTCGTGAGGTAGTCGTCGCCGCCGGCCTGGAGGCCGCGGACGCGGTCGTCGACGGAGCTCTTGGCGCTGAGGAAGAGCACGGGGATGGGGCGGCGGGCGGCGCGGAGCCGTTTCACGAGGCTGATGCCGTCGAGCTTGGGCAGCATGACGTCGACGATGGCGGCGTCGAAATCCGTGGCGTCGGCCAAGGCGAGGCCGGTCTCGCCGTCCGGCGCGTGATCGACCGCGTAGCCGGCCTGTTTGAGGCCGCGCACGACGAACGAGGCGATCTTGGCATCATCTTCAACGACGAGGACGCGCATGGCGGAAGGGTGGCGGGGGCCGGGGCGGCGGGTCGAGGGACAAAAGCAGGGGCGATCGGCGAACGAAAAATCCCCGGCCGCACAACCGGCCGGGGATCGCGTTCACTGTGACACAACCAAATTCGGGCGTAATCCGAAAAAGAGATCGCTTACTGGCCGGCGCGGTCGGCGGCCGATTCGTCGACCACCACGAAGGCGCGGTTGCCGCGGGACCAGACCCGCACCAGCGCCTTCTTGCTTTCGGCCTTCGTGCTGAGTTCGGCCGCTTCCTGGGCGGAGGTGACGGGCTGTTTGTTGATTTCGAGGATCACGTCGCCGGGCCGGAGGCCGGCCTTGGCGGCGGCGGATTGCGGATCGACGTTGGTGATCACGGCCCCCTTGAGATTCGCGGGCAGGTTGAGCTGGTTGCGGAGCTGCGGGCGGATGTCGTCGACGGCGACGCCGTTGAGCACGCCCTCGTCGCCGGCGCCGGCATGGAGTTCGCCGTCTTCGCCGTCCGCGAGAATGCGGTTCTTGCGGCTGTTCGGGTGCGCGGCGGCGACGGCCTTGAGTTTCTGTTCCTTGCCGTCGCGGATGACGGCGAGGTCGAGCTTCGTGCCCGGCGCGATGGCGCCGACCGTGAAGGACAGGCGGTGCGAATCCTCGACCGGCTGGCCGTTGACCGCGACGATGACGTCGCCGTTTTTCAGGCCCGCTTTGGCCGCGGGGCTGTCGGGCTGGACTTCGGCGACCAGCGCGCCCCGGCGGCTCGGCAGTTCGAGCGACTCGGCGAGGGCGGCGTTGAGATCCTGGGTGCTGACCCCGAGGAAACCGCGGACGACCTTGCCGTTCTTCACGAGGCTGTCGACGACCTGGCTGACGAGGTTGGCGGGGACGGCGAGGCCGACGCCCTGGAAACCGCCGCTGCGGCTGAGGATGGCGGTGTTGATGCCGACGAGGCGGCCCTCGACGTCGACCAGCGCGCCGCCGGAATTGCCGGGATTGATGGCGGCGTCGGTCTGGACGAAGTCCTCGTAATCGAGGCCGAGGCCCGGGCGGCGGCCCTTGGCGCTGACGATGCCGGTGGTGACCGTTTCGCCGATGCCGAAGGGATTGCCGATGGCGAGGACGCGGTCGCCGACCTCGATCTTGGTGCTGTCGGCGAACGTGATCGCGGGCAGGTCGTCGGCGTCGACCTTGATGACGGCGATGTCGGTCTGCGGATCGCGGCCGACGACCTTGGCCTTGAGCTCGCGGCCGTCGTCGAAGGAGACGAGGACCTCGTCGGCGCCCTGGATCACGTGGTTGTTCGTGGCGATGTAGCCGTCGGCGCTGAGGATGACGCCGGAGCCGAGGCCGGCCTGGGGCGGAGTCTGGATTTCGGGCACGCGGCCGCCGAAGAATTGGCGGAAAGCGGGATTGTCGAAGCCCGGGAACTGCGTCTGGGCGACGCGGCGGGACTTCGTCGTGGTGGTGATCTTCACGACGCTCGGCGCGACGCGTTTGACGACGGCGGAGAAGCTGCCGGTTTCGAGCGGGCCGCGGTTCACGGGATCGGCGTCGCGCTTGAGCGTGACGGCGGACTTGGCGGCGGAGGCGGATTGCGCGCCGGCGGCAAACGCGCCGGTGACGGCGAGGATGCACGCAACCCAGAGGGTCTGCCGGCGGTTAAAGGGAAGGAAACGGTTTTGGTTCATGGTTGGAAAAACGATGCGGCTACTGTCGCACACCGGATTTTCCGGATCCTTTCCCGGGCATTACAGAATTGTAAGGTGGCGGCGGGCGGCTAGCCACGAGGCGGCATGAGACTTCTCCTCTGGGCCGCGATCTTGGCCGGGTGTTGGTCCGGGCGGGCCGCGCCGGCGGAACGGCCGCCGTTTGCGCATGCGCCGCTCGGCGTGGGCAACGGCTGCTTCGTCGAGTCGGTGATCCTGCTCGACCGTTGGACGGAGCAGGGCGGCGGGGAAAGATGGACGCGGTTGCTGCAATGGGGGGCGCGCGAGGAGGAAGAAATTGTCGCCGGCCACGCGGTGGCGGTGGGCGAGCACCGCGGAAAACTCTGGTGCTGGGATGTGAACCGCGGCTGGGCGGCGCTGCCGGTCGAACCGGCGGCGCGCGAAGACGCCGCGGCGGTGGCCGCGCCGGTGCTGCGCCACTACCCGCGGATCGAGGCGCGGTATCCGGTTTTTCGGCACGACTTCCCGCAGGCCGCGGGGCGGCCGCCGGCGCTGCCGGAGGGCGCCGGGGCGGCGGTGCGGGACGCGGTGCGCGCCGGGGAGCAGCTCGGGCGGAGGCGGCCCGTCAACGTCGTGCGTTTCGTCCACGGTCCGGCCGAGGCGCCGCTGGAATCCGCGGCCGCCGTCTTCGTTTTCCACGGCCGCTACTGCGTCTATCTGCCCGAGCGCGGCACGGTGCCATTCCGGTTGCGCGGCGATGTTTCCAATTTGCGGCTCATCCAGGACCTCCTGCGGCGCAGCCTGCCCGGGGCGCGCGACCTGCGCCGACTGTGAACCGACCGGCGGCCGGCAGACGCAGGTTGAGGGAGAGGGAGGCGTGTACCTGCGGCGCCTTCGCGCCGACTAGCGGTCGCTGCGTTCGTACGAGTCGTGCCAGTGACGGAGGGCGAGCCAGGCGATGGTGAGGACGATCGCGTTGAGCACGAAACCGAGGACACAAGTGGTCGCGGCGGTGGCGAAGAGGGCGGGGTACTTGGCTTGGCTGGAATAGATGACGGCCTGGAAACCGAGGCCGCCGCCGTCGCCGGCGGAGGTACCGGCGTTCATGTCGGCCACGACGGCGCCGATCGGCGCGAGGGTCGCGGCGATGCGCAGGCCGGTGAAGAAGTACGGCAGGGCGGCGGGCACGCGGAGCAGAAAGAGCTGCTGGAAACGGCTGGCGCGGTAGAGGCCGAAGAGTTCGACGAGGTGGCGGTCGGTCGAAATGAGGCCCTGGGTCGTGTTCACCACGAGGGGGAAGAAGGCGATGACGAAGGTGAGCAGCGAGACGCTGGGCAGGCCGGCGCCGAACCAGATCACGCAGATCGGCGCGAGAACGGGCAAGGGCGTCATCTGCAGCGCCATCAAAAACGGATACAGGCTCTGGCGGACGAGAGCCGAGAGGGAGAGGATGATCGCGAGCGTGAAGCTCACGACGATGGCGAGGCCGAAGCCGAGGAGGGCGCCCTGCGTCGTGTTCCACGCGGCGCGGGCGAGGGACGGGCCGTGGGTGGAGAAGGCGTCGAGGACGGCGCCGGGCGTCGGAAGCAAGAAGCGCAGTTCTTCGTCGAGCCAGAAGTGCACGCCGTACCAGACCGCGACCAGCAAAGCGCCGGCCGCGGCGGGGAGCAGAATGCGGAGCCACGGGCGGTTCATGGGCGGGCGGCCGGATCGGCGGCCTTCTCGACGGAACGGAGGATCCGGGAAACGTCGGCGACGAGGTCGTGGTAGGCGCGGGAGAGGCGCGTGTCCTCGGTGCGCGGATACGGCAGCGGGACGGGGATCTCGGTGTGGATGCGGCCGGGGTTGGCGGCGAGGACGAGAATGCGGTTGGACAGGAAGACGGCCTCGGCGACGGAGTGCGTGACGAAAAAGGCGGTCCACGCGGCCTGCTGGCGGATGGCGAGCAGTTCCTCGTTGAGGTGTTCGCGGGTCATTTCGTCGAGGGCGCCGAAGGGTTCGTCGAGCAGCAGCAGTTTCGGCGCGAGCGCGAGGGCGCGGGCGAGGGAGACGCGCATCTTTTGGCCGCCGGAGAGCTGGCGCGGGTAGGCGGCGGCCTTTTCGGAGAGACGGACGAGCTCGAGGACGCGCGTGCGGGTGGCGGTACGGACGGCGGCGTCGACGCCGCGGAGGCGCTGGGGGACCTCGACGTTTTGCGCGACGTTGAGCCAGGGCAGGAGCGTCGGTTCCTGGAAGACGAAGGCGATCTCCGCGGCGGCGTCGGCGGGCGCGCGGCCCTCGACGAGCAGGCGGCCTTCGGTGACCGGGCTGAGGCCGGCGAGCAGCCGGAGGGCGGTGGATTTGCCGCAGCCGCTGGGGCCGATCAGGGAAACGAAGTCGCCGGCTTCGGCGCGGAAGGAAACGCGGTCGAGCACGACCGGTCCGGCGCCGAAGCGCTTGGTGACCTCGTGGAACTCAACCAGCGGAGCGGGCATGGAAGGACGGATAGGAAAAGGCGAAAGGCGAAAGGCGGAAGGCGGAAAACTTGGGAAAGCGGGAAAGCTGAATGCGGGAAACGGAGGAGGGCAGAAGGTGGCGAGACAGGAGGGACAGGACGACGGATGAGGATTAACCGGAAAGAAGGCGGAAGGAGAAAGGCGAAGACCAGTGAAGAAAGGGGGAAAGAAGCAGGAAGAAACGGGGCCAAAGGCGGGGGACAGGATGGACAGGAAGGAGGAGGTGGATGAACAGGACGGAAGGCGAACGCGGCTCGGTCGAGGAGGCGCGGACGTCGTCCCAGGACTGATACGCTTGAGGCTGCGCCTTCGATTCGCGGGGGCCCTCGGTTAATGAATCGGGGCGGATGCCGGGAGTTGGAAGATCCGGACGGTGTGGGCGGGCGGGACCTTGGCTTTGGCGGGGTCGAAGAGGTCCCAGCCGGCGCCGGCGATGACGGTGGGCAAATCGTTCACGAGGGCGATCAGGGACAGATCGGTGAAGTTCGGCAGGCCGGCGGCGAGGACTTGGACGGAGGTGATCGTCTCGGCGGCGGGGTCGAGGTTGATTCGGAGCACGCGCTGCGGGACGACACCGTTCTGGACGGCGACGAGGCTGTCGGGGAGGGCGACGAGGCCGTCGACGCCGAGCAAAGTGGTGCCGGGCGGGGCGGCGAGGGGGCGGACGGAGCCTCGGACGGGATCGACGACAAAGAAACCGTTGCTGTAGTCGGAGACGACGAGATCGCGGCGCCAGGCGACGACGCCTTGCAACGAAGCGAAGGCGGGGGATTCGGCGACCTTGATCCATTCCTCGGCGCCGGCGGGCAGGCGCCAGAGGATCGGGGCGCGGGAGTCGGTGGCGACGAGGGAGCCGTCCTCGAGCAGCAGAAGATCGCCAAGGAAGTGGTCGCGGCCGTCGCCGGGGAGCAAGACGACGCGGCGGAGCTCGCTGGTGGCGAGGTTGAATTCGGCGACGCCGGTGACGCCCTTCATTTCGGCGGTGTAGCCGGCCATCTCGGGGGTGGCGGTGGTGACGGCCCAGAGGGTGTTGCGGGCTTCGTCGATCGCGAGGGCGAAGCAGCCGAAGAGCTCCTCGTCTTCGGCGGAGAAGCGGTGGACCTGGCCGTCGCGGTCGCGGCGCCAGATGCAGCGGTGGTGGACGTCGCCGAGAAAGAGGTCGCCGGTGCGCGGGCGGAAGGCGAGGCCCTCGAGGATGCCGGTGCGGCCGGGGAGTTCGGCGACGACGTCGGCGGCGCCGTGCGGTTCGCGGTGGGCATCGAGCTGGCGGACGAGGCGGCGGAAATCGGGATCGCCCTGGAGGGAAGCGAAGTCCTTGTCGCGTTCGGCGGGCAGATAGACGCCGAGGGCGGCGAGCCGGCCGAGGGCGCGGAGGGCCTCGTCGCGGGCGCCGAGCAGCGCGTGCATCGCGGCGAGGTTGTAGAGGTAGCGCGGCGAGTCGGGCCGGAGTTCCAGGGCGGCCCGGGTGGCCGCGAGGGCGGCGGCGTAGTCCTGCTTTTGATACGCGGCGGCGGCCTCGGCGCGGAAGTCCCGGTGCGTCTTTTCGGCGGCGGTCGCGGCGGGGACGGCCGCCGCCAGCAGCAGGACCAGACCGAGGCGGCGCGGACGGGAACCGGAAGAAATTCGCATTGCCGCAGCATGGCCGTTCGCGGGACGGCTAGCCAGCGGGTTTGCCGGATTTTCGGCGGAGGAACCGGTGCGGCGGGCGGGGCGGTCCACTCGCCGGCGCTCGCGGTTACGCTGCGGCGGCGGGCGGCCGCAGCGCTTACTCGTAGCGGAGGGCGTCGATCGGGTCGAGCTGGGCGGCTTTGTAGGCCGGGTAGAAGCCCGAGAGGATGCCGACGAAGGCGGAACCGGCGACGGAGATAAAGATCCAGACGGTGGGCACGACGACGGGCCAGCCGTTGTAGTTGGATATGAATTGGGAGGCACCGACACCGGCGGCGACGCCGATGATGCCGCCGAGGGAGCTGAGCAAGATGGCCTCGATGAGGAATTGGGTGAGGACGTCGCCGCTGTGGGCGCCGATGGCGAGGCGGATGCCGATCTCGCGGGTACGCTCGGTGACGGACACGAGCATGATGTTCATGATGCCGATGCCGCCGACGATGAGGGACACACCGGCGATGCCGGCGAGGAGACCGGTCATGGTCTTGTTGGCCTGGGTGGCGGCGGTGGCGAGTTCTTCCTGGGTGCGGACGGTGAAGTCGGGCTCGCGGCCGCGGCGGCGCTGGGTGAGCAGGTCCTCGACGCCGAGTTTGACGGTGTCGATTTTCTCGGGGGAGGCCGCCTGGATCCGGATCATGCTGATGTTGGTGCGGCGCGAGACGCGGCGCATGTGCGAGGAATAGGGGATGATGACGGTGTCGTCTTCGTCGGAGCCGAACACGCTGAAGCCCTTGGGGGTGAGCAGACCGACGATGCGGAAGGGCAGATTGCGGATGCGGATGGTCTGGCCGATGGGATCTTCGTTGGGGAAGAGTTGGTCGGCGACGGTCTTGCCGATGACGGCGACCTTGGCGAGGGACTTGACGTCCTGGTCGGTGAACATGGCGCCGGAGGCGAGGGGCCAGTTGCGGACGTATGGGTAATCGGGGCCGACGCCGTTGACGTTGGTGGACCAGTTGAGGCCGTTGGCGAGGACCTGGGTGCGGTCGCGGACCTCGGGGCTGAGGCCGTCGATGTTGGGCACTTCGGCGGCGATGGCGTCGGCGTCCTCGGGCGTGAGGGTGGTGGCGGAGCCGAAGCCGCCGCGCATGCCGCCGCTGCTGAAGCTGCCGGGCATGACGGTGATGAGGTTTTGGCCGAGGGAGGCGACCTGGGCCTCGACCTGGACCTTGGCGCCGTTGCCGATGCTGACCATCGTGATGACGGCGCCGACGCCGATGATCATGCCGAGGGCGGTGAGCATCGAACGCATCGTGTTGCGCATGAGGGCGCGGAGGGCGACGCGGAGGGTGTTGGAGAAACGCATGGGGGGACGGGGCTCAGGCGGCGGGCGCGGCGGTGAGCTTGGCGGCGGCTTCGGCCTGTTTGAGTTTCCCCATTTCCTGTTCGGCAATCAGGCGGTCCTTGACGGCTTCGTCGCGGACGACGACGCCGTCACGGAGGATGAGGTTGCGCTTGCAGTAGTGGGCGATGTCGAGCTCGTGGGTGACCATCACGATGGTGATGCCCTGCTCGTTGAGTTTCTGGAAAACGCCCATGACTTCGACGGAAGTCTTGGAGTCGAGGTTGCCGGTGGGTTCGTCGGCGAGGAGGACCTGCGGGGAATTGACGAGACCGCGGGCGATGGCGACGCGCTGCTGTTGGCCGCCGGAGAGCTGGTTGGGGAAGTGGTCGAAGCGCTGGGAGAGGCCGACGATGTCGAGGCAGTGCATGGCGCGCTCGCGGATCTCGGCGGTCGAGACTTTGCGGTGGCGGCCGTAGAGCATGGGGAGCTCGACGTTTTCCAGGGCGGTCGTGCGGGAGAGCAGATTGAAACCCTGGAAGACGAAACCGAGCTTCTGGTTGCGCAGATCGGCGAGCTCGTTGCGGTCGAGTTTGTCGATGTCGATGCCGTCGAGGAGGTAGGTGCCCTTGGTCGGCCGGTCGAGGCAGCCGAGCATGTTCATGAGCGTCGACTTGCCGGAACCGGAGGCGCCCATGAGGGCGACGAATTCGCCCTTGTGGATGTCGAGGGAAACGCCGCGGACGGCGTGGACCGGGATTTCGCCGGAATCGTAGATTTTGTGGATGTCCTTGATTTGGACAACGGGAGGCATGGCGCGTGATTCGAAGGTGACGGGGATCGGGCGGATCGGCTCAGCGGCCGCCGCGGGAACTGCCGCCCATCGGCGGGCCGCCCATGCTGCTGCGGCCGGAGAACGGATTGGAGGCGGAGCTGGCCGCGGCGGCGGCGGGGGCGGCGCCGGGCATGATCACGCCGGTGACGACGGTGTCGCCGTCGGCCAAACCTTCGAGGACCTCGGTGTAGAAACCGTCGGAGATGCCGAGTTTGACCTGGATCGGGACGAGTTTCTTGGCGAGGGCGTTGGGGTCTTCGAACTTGTAGAGGGTGCGGGTGACGACGGTGTTGTTGAAACCGCGTTCGCCGGCGCCGCCGGCGCTGGTGGGTCCGCCGCGGCGGCTGCCGCCGCTGAAACCGCCGCTGCCGCCGGGGCCGCCGCCGCCCTTGCGGCCGCCGGGGGTGGCAAGACGGGCGGCGAGGAGGTCGGGATCGAGGCCCTTTTCCTTGGCGAGGGCCTTGGCCTTTTCGATTTGCTCGGGGGTGGCGGGGGCGCCGCGTTCGTAGCCGATTTCGCGCATGATGGCCATGGTGGCGGTCATGCGTTCCTCGTCGGTCATGGTGGAGGCGCCTTTTTCGGCGGCCTTTTCCGCGCCCTTGGCGTCGGGGGCCTTGGCGGCGGCGGGGGCTTCGGGGGCCTTGGCGAGGAGGTCCTGCGGGACGCGGACGCGGAGGGCGCCGTTGGCGACGCGGACGACGCCGGGTTTCTGGGCGACGATGATGGAGACGTTGGCCGTCATGCCGGGCTTGAGCTTCAGGTCCTCGTTCACGACATCGATGATGGTGGCGTAGGAGACGACGCTTTGGTTGGCGGAGGCGGCGTTGCGGACCTGACGAATTTTGCCGGCGAAGGTGCGGTTGGGGAAGGCGTCGACGCTGAACTTCACGTCCTGGCCTTCGGAGATGTTGCCGATGTCGGCTTCGGCGACGGCGGCGTTGATCTGCATCCGGGTGAGGGTGTTGACCAAGGTGAACAGCACGGGGGCGTTCATGTTGGCGTTCACGGTGCGGCCCTTGTCGGTCTTGCGGTCGAGGACCATGCCGTCGATCGGGGCGATGATGGTGCAGCGCTCGAGGTCGACCTTGGCGTTGTTGACCGTGGCGATGCGGGTGAGGAGGCCGGCGTTGGACTGGGCGAGCTGGGCCTCGGCGGTGTCGAGTTCCTGCTGGGAAACGAGCTTCTTGCCGAAGAGTTCGCGGGTGCGCTCGACGTTGATCTTGATGAGTTGGTTGGAGGCCTTGGCGGACTCGAGGTCGGCCTCGGCTTGGCGGAGGCGTTGCGTGGGCGTGGCTTCGTCGATGCGGGCGAGGACATCGCCGGCCTTCACGATGCTGTTATAGTCGACGAGGACCTCCTTGATCTGGCCGGAGACTTGGGCGCCGACGTCGACGACGACGACGGGCTGGAGATCGCCGGTGGCGGTCACGGCCTGCACAATGTCGCCGCGGGCGACCTTGGTGGTCTGGAATTCGGGCGCCTTCTCGGTCTTGTCGCGGAAGAAGTACCAGCTGCCGCCGCCGGCGGCGCCGAGGACGACGAGAAGGGCAATGAGACCACCGTAGCTTTTCGATTTGGCCATGACGTAGGGTAGGGTGCGGAAACGAAGGTGAGGAAGGGAAGCGGAACCGGGCGGCCGTTCGGCAGTCAGCAGGACAACCTAGAGGCTACGGTCGGCGCGGGCGCAAAGACGCAGCGATGACCGAAAGGTGACGGGATTTCTCCGGGGGAATTTCGGGGCAACAAAGGACGGGGACAGGGCATACCAGCGTGGAAGAGGGGCCGACGCGGGAGAAGCTCCAATTGTTGCGAAGAATCGATTTTTCGGGGGCCGGACGGTCCGGGCGGTGGCGGAGGGGGAGTTCCTCGGATCCAATCGCGCCCGCTCGCGGCTACCGCTTGCGGCCGGATCAGCGGGCGCCGGAGAGGAATTGGCGGGCGCCGGCGTGATTCGGGTCGAGGGCGAGGGCCTGGCGGGCGGCGGCGACGGCGGCGGCGCGTTCGCCGCGTTGCCACAGGACGGTGGCGCGGGCGTACGGGTAGTCGGCGACGCCGGGCGCGGCCTGCGCGGCGGTATCGAGGGCGGCGAGGGCGTCCGCGGGGCGGCCGGTTTGCGCCAGGAGGAGGCCGAGGTTGTACCAGGCGCGGTCGAAACGCGGGTTGCGGCGGACGGTTTCCCGCAGGGCCAATTCCGCATCCGGCAATTTGCCGGCGCCGGCGAAGGCGAGGGCGGCGTTGAAGGCGAGGGGCGCTTCCGTCGGGGCCAACTGGGCCGCGCGCCAGAGCGAGGAGGCGGCTTCGGCGCTGCGGCCGACTTCGTTGAGCATGAGGCCGAGGGCTTCGTGCAGACCGGCGGAATTGGGATCCCATTGCACGGCGAGGCGGAGTTGTTTTTCCGACTCGGCGGTTTGGCCGCGGTTGAAAAGATCCTGGCCGATCCGGAGACGGCCGGTGGGTTGGTCGGCGCTGACGGCGAGGTAGGCGTCGAGTTCGGCGCGGAGCGGCGAGCCGGCGGGCAACTCGGGGGACAGCGGCCAGGCGGCGTCGAGGCGGACGAGGCGGGACGAATCCTGGAGCAGCGGGCGGAGATTGGCGGCCTCGGCGGGCGCGGTGGACAGCACTTGGGCGGCGGCGGAGCGGACCATCGGGTCGGCGTCGCTGCGGGCGGCGCGGGCGGCCTCGAGCAGGCGCGGGTGCTGCGCGGCGAAGGGGCGGGCGACGAGGAGGAGGGTGGCGCGCCACGCGGGAACATCTTCGGTCGCGAGGGTGGCGAGGAGGCGGTCGGGGGCGTCGGCCGCGCCGGCCTGGGCGGCGGCGATGACGCGGGTGCGGGCGCGCTGGCGGGAATCGAGTTTGGCGCCGTACCAACGGTCGGCGTGGCCGATGGCCCAGTCCGTATCCTTGTCGGCATGACAGCGGTTGCAGGCGTTGGGGATGCCGAGCTCCTTGGTCAGCAGCGGATCCGGTTTCGTGAAGCCGTGGTCGTGGCGCGGGTCGCGCTGCATGTAGGTCGTCGTCGGCATATGGCACGAGACGCATTGGTTGCCGGTGCTGCCGGCGGCGTGGTGCGAATGCGCGAGCGGATCGATGACGGGGGCGTTGAGCCGGCCGCCGGGGCTGTGGCATTGCATGCACAGCGCGTTGTTGGACGCGGGCAAAATGGTTTTGCCGGAATGCGGATCGTGGCAGTCGAGGCAGGTGACGCCGGCCTTGCCGCCCATGCGCGACGTGAGGATCGAGGTGAAGTTGAAGTCTTCGTCGCGGACCTGGCCGTCGGGGTAGAAGATGTTGGCCTCGGTCGGGAGGGTGAGGCGGAAGTGGTCGTGGTAGGGGAGGTCGGCGCGGAGTTCGCCGGTGAGCAATTCGTTGCGGGCGTGGCAGGGGGCGCAGGTTTCCTGGGCGCGTTGGCGCTGGGCGAAGACGGCGGCGGGGGCGGGCGCGGGGCGGGCGGCTTTCTGGCCGGTCTTGGCGGTGGCGGCGTGGTCGGCGGGCATCGCGTGGCATTGCGCGCAGCCGACGCCGTGTTCGGTCCAGGTGGTCGCGTAGGTGTCGGCGACGGCGTCATAGTTTTTCCGATACCCCGTCATGTGGCAGTGGGCGCACATGGCGTTCCAGTTCATGCCGCGGCCGCGCCAGTGGCCCCATTCGCCGGGCTGGCGGCGTTCGTCGCCGAAGACGTTGAACCATTCCTTCTTCGCGGGATCGAAGGCGAGTTCGGCGGCCTGGTAGCGGCCGCCGCCGATGGGCACGATGTATTGGCGGAGCGGCGTGTGGCCGAGGGCGAATTCGGCGATGTAGGTTTCGAGGGCGGAGCTGCCGGCGCGTTTCTCGGTGAAGGTCGGTTTGCCGTCCTTCCATTCGACGCGGTAGGCGATGCCGTGGGCCTCGAATTCCTGGACGCGGCCGAAGGCATCGGCGTCGGCCTGCGCGTCGACGGGGCGGTTGGCGAGGGCGTGGTGCGAAGCGGCCCAGCTCTTGTAGATATCCTCGTGGCAGGAGCGGCAATCGGACGAGGGCGGGACGCGCGCGGGCTGGGCGGCGACGTTGGCGGCAGCGGAATTGCCGGCAGCGGATTTCGGCGCGGCAGTGGCGGCGGAGGACGACGAAGAGGAGGTGTTTTCCGCGGAATTGCGTTTCGCGCAGCCGCCGGCGAGCGCAAGGGCGGCGCAGGCGAGGAGGACGCGGAACGGGGAAAACGGGACGAACACGGCGTCAACGCGTGCCAAAGCGGTAGACCGTGGTCGAGGTCAACGTGCGGCCGGGGCGCAGAATCACGGAGGGGAAGGCGGGCTGGTTGGGCGAATCGGGGAAGTGCTGCGTCTCGAGGCAGAAGCCGCTGCGCCAGGGGTAGGCGGAGCCGGTTTTGCCGACGATGGTGCCGGCGAGGAAATTGCCGGTGTAGAATTGGAAGCCGGGCTCGGTGGTGAGGAGGTCGAGGGTGCGGCCGGAGGTAGGGTCGTAAACGGAGGCGGCGGGGGCGAGCGGGGCGGGGCCGCGGTCGATGACGAAGTTGTGGTCGTAGCCGCCGGCGAGACGGAGTTGCTCGTGAGGCGCGTCGATGCGCGCGCCGATGCGGTGCGGCGCGAGGAAATCGAGGGGCGTGCCGGCGACGGGGGCGAGTTCGCCGGTGGGGATGAGGCCGGCGTCGACGGGCGTGTAGCGGGAGGCGCGGAAAACGGCTTCGTGATCGAGAATCGTGCCGCGGCCCTCGCCGGCGAGGTTGAAGAAGGAATGGTTGGTGAGATTGACGGGCGTCGGGGCGTCGGCGACGGCGGTGTAGTCGATCTGGAGGGCGTGGTCGGCGGTGACAGTGTAGACGACGGTGACGTCGAGATTGCCCGGGTAGCCTTCGTCGCCGGCGGGGCTGCGGTGGCGGAGGCGGAGGGCGGGGCCGGCGGCGGAGACGAAGGATTCGGCGGCCCAGACATAGCGGTCGAAGCCGCGGACGCCGCCGTGGAGGTGGCAAGGGATGCCGTTGGGCGTGTTGTTGCGGGCGAGGTCGTAGGTGCGGCCGTCGAGGGAGAAACGGCCGTGGGCGATGCGGTTGCCGACGCGGCCGACGAGGCAGCCGAAGAACGAACCGTGGGTGGCGTAGGCGGCGGCGTCGGGGCAGCCGAGGACGACATCGGCGAGGCGGCCGGCGCGGTCGGGGGCGAAGAGGCGGACGACGGCCCCGCCGTAGTCGGTGATCTCGGCGCGGAAACCGGCGGCGTTTTCGAGGACGAAGAGTTGGGTCGGGGTGCCGTCGGGTAGGAGGCCGAAGGGGGTGGGCATGGGCGGGATAGAAGGCGGAAGGCGGAAGGCGAAAATCGGAAAAGGCGGAAATCGGAAAAGCGGGAAACGGAGGATCAAAGAAGAAAGAGGGGAAAGAAGAAGGAAGAAACAGGGGCGGAAGGCGGTCGGCGGAAATTGGAAAATTGGGAAATTGGAAGACTGGGAAACGAAGGCCGGTGGGCGGAGGTCGGGGGATTGCTTCAGGAGCGGGCAATGCCACGGTGGAGGGATGGAAATCGATTTTTCGGCGCTGAAGGCGCGGGACGCGTATGCGTGGATGATCGCGACGATTTTGCCGCGGCCGGTGGCGTGGGTGGCGACGGTGTCGCCGGACGGGAAAACGAACCTGGCGCCGTTTTCGTTTTTCCAAGGCGTGACGGCGAATCCGCCGACGCTGATGTTCGTGCCGGTGAACACGCGCGAGGGCGCGAAGAAGGACACGGTGCGCAACATCGAGGCGACGGGGGAATTCGTCGTGAACCTCGTGCCATTCGCGCTCGTCGAGGCGATGAGCGCAACGTCGGCGAGCCTGCCCTACGGCGAGAGCGAATTCGAAAAGTTCGGCATCGCGGCGGCACCGAGCACGACGGTGAAACCGCCGCGCGTGGCGGCGGCGCCGGTGGCGTTCGAGTGCAAGCTCGACCGGATCGTGACGATCGGCGAGGGGCCGCTGGCGGCGAATGTCGTATTCGGAAGAATCCTACGCGTGCACGTGGCGGATGCGGTGCTCGGGGCGGACGGCAAACCGGACGCGGGCAAACTCGATCTCATCGCGCGCCTCGGCGGCGACGGCTACGCGCGGACGACGGATCGGTTTGAATTGGAGAGGCCGTAGGCGGAAAAGCGGAAAAGCGGGAAACGGGGAAATTGGAAAAGGGGAGATTGGGAAAACGGGAAACGGGTCAGCGGGGGCGGACGGGGACGAGGTATTCGAACTCGCAGGATTCGCCGCCGTCGCCGAAGCGTTCGTCCTGTCGGTCGAGGTTGGGGCTGTCGCGGTGGACGTAGCCGGAGCGGGGCAGCCAGGAGCCGAAGGCGTAGTTGATCGTTTCGGCCAGCCGGGCGACGGGACCGCGGTGCGTGAAGCAGGCGTAGGTGCCGGCGGGGATGGTCCAGTGGACGAAGGGGGCCTTGGGAGTGTGCCCGGCGGGCAGATTGACGGCGGCGAGGTACTCGAGCTCGTCGGGGTGGCGGCGGACGCCGTCGGTAGGGCAACGCGCGGCGCCGTAGATGCAGCGTTCCACGGGTTCCGGCAACTGCGGGATGAGCGGGCAGAAGCGCGCGTACAGTTTCGGGATGACGTCGAGGTTGTCGGCGTCGGGGGACATCGGCCCGATGAAGCGGGCGGAAAGACCGTGGAGTTGGAGGGCGGGCAGGTGGATCAGTTTGGGTTCCATGGAAGTCCGGCGGGGGAGACGTTGCAGGCGTTGCAGGGTGAGGCGGGGGCGGGTGCGGTTCCAAGCGAGGCCGCCTTGGCGGCGGAAGGCGCTCGGGGTCGTCCCGAAGGCGGCGCGGAAGGCGCGGGTGAACGCCTCGTGGGACTCGAATTGGTAGTCGAGGGCGACCTCGAGGATCGAGCGGCGCGAGGCGCGCAGGTCGTCGGCCGCGGCGGTGAGCCGGCGGCGCCGGATGTAGGCGCCGAGCGATTCGCCGGTGAGCTCGGCAAAGAGGCGATGGAAGTGCCAGAGCGAGAAGCCGGCGCGGCGGGCGACCGTATCGAGCGAGATGCGTTCGCGCAGGTGCCGCTCGATCAGATCGGCGGCGCGGAGAACGGCTTCACGGTAGCGTGGCATCGGAAAACAGCCCGCAGCTTAGCAGACGTCCGCGCCCGGGGGCTTGATCTTCTGTGCGATTTTTCGGTGGGCGCCGGGGAAGACGCGGAAGACGGGAAGACGCGGAAGACGGGGAAGACGCGGAAGAGGAGAAAGACGGGGAACGGGATTGGCGGGAAAGGCCGAGGGTATGACGTGTCGATCCCGTGGATTTTGATCCTGTCCATCCTGTCCCGGATCGGGGGGAGGGATTGCAAGGCAGAGACAGGATCGGACAGGACGACGGAGACAGGAGGGACAGGATTTGGGGGATCAGGTTTTCCGGTTTTTCGCGGGCGCGATTTTCGGAGTCTCCCGCACGGCGGACCAGAAACGGCATTCGTCGGAGAAGTCGCGGACGGCGCGGGATTCCTTCGCGACCTCGGGCCTCAGGGCGTCGAAGGTGTGCGTCCAGCCGGTGGCGGCGAGATCCTCGAGGATCTCGCGGCGGTCGGGCAGGTGCATGAAGGTGCGGCCGGCTTCGTCCTCGAAGTAGCGGTCGCCGAACTCGACGAGCCGCGGGTCCTGTTCGCCGCGCGTCCAGCGGATCGTCTCGAGCCGCCAAAGGGCGCGTTCGGTGGGCGTGGCGTCGCGGTCGTGGGTCGTGAAGAGCAGCGGCGCGCCGGGCGCGCAGACCGCGGCGAGCCCGCGCAAGGCTTCGCGCCGGTGCGCGCGGCCGGGGATCTGCATGAGGCCGTTGAAGGGGAAGAGGGCGCCGCCGAAATAGCCGCGCGGGTCGGTGCAGCCGCGCGGGCGCGCGCGGGTGAAGTGATCGGCGAGCGGGCAGCCGGGGGCGAGGAGGGCGGTGGCGTCGGCGTGGAGGAAGGTGAGAGGGGCGGGGGCTATGGGTCCTGTAGGTCCTATGGGTCCCATGGGACGGATGGGACTTATGGGAGTGATATCGGCTGCGGGAGCGGGAGGGGAATTTTCCGGGAGGCGTTCGGCGGCGAGGCTGCGGGCTTGGTCGACCAACTCTTCGGCGAAGTCGAAGGCGACGAGCTCGCGGTAGCCGAGCGCCCAGAGGCCGAGGGTCACGCGGCCGGCGCCGCAGCCGGCCTCGATCAACGGCGCGGTGCGATCGGGTAAGAAGCGCTCGATCAGGATCCGCTCCGAGGCCCACAGCCCGAGCTCGTGCGCGGCGCGCGTGTAGTGCACGACGGCCGGGAGATCGTTGAAATCGGCCCGGACCGTGGCGGCGGTGATCTTGCCGGGGGGCATGGAGGTGGAGCTTTCGGCGATCAGCGATCAGCTTTCAGCTCCCGGTGGTTTAAGATCAGCCAGAGCTTGAGCTGAAGGCGGGCGAGCTTGGGCTTACCGCTTTCTCTTCCAAGCGGCGATGAACATGCCGTTGGCGTCGAGTTCGTGGGGCCAGAGGGTGACGCGCGGGTCGGCGTCGAAGAGCGGGTGCGGTTCGAATTCCGGATGGGCGGCGGCGAAGGCGTCGGCGATCGCGGTCGTCTCGCTGCGTGTGAGCGTGCACACGGCGTAGACGAGGCGGCCGCCGGGTTTCAACGAGCCGGCGACCTGGTTGAGGAGGCCGAGCTGGATGGCGGCGAGTTCCTGCACGTCGGCGGGCGTGGTGGTCCAACGGGCCTGCGGGTTGCGCTGCCAGGTGCCGACGCCGCTGCAGGGGGCGTCGAGGAGGACGCCGTCGAATTTGGCCTTGGTCGGAAGTTTGGCGGTGCCGTCCCAGACCGCGGTGCGGTAGTTGAACAGCTGGGCGCGGGAGGCGCGGCGTTTGAGCGTATCCAGTCGCTTGGTATGGCGGTCGGTGGCCCAGATCAGGCCCTTGTTGGCCATGAGGTCGGCGAGGTGGAGCGTCTTGCCGCCTTCGCCGGCGCAGGCGTCCCACCAGGTTTCGCCGGGCTTGGGCGCGCAGGCGTGGCCGACGAGCTGGGAGGCGAGATCCTGGATCTCGAAGTCGCCGTGTTTGAATTCCTCGGTGCGGAAGAGATCCTGGCGGCCCTTGAAACGCAGGGCGTCGGGGGCGCGCTGCGAAAAGTCGCAGTCGCGGAGGGCGGCGGCGAGTTTCGCGCCCTGGTTGGGGCGGGCGCGGAGCCAGAGGGCGGGGTCGCGCTGGAGCTGGCGGAGGTAGGCGGCCTTGGCGGCGGCGGCCGCGGCGGGATCGGCCGGGAAATCGAGTTCGGTCCAGAGCCATTCCGGGACGGCGCGGACGGCGAGGGCCTCGGCCTTGACGGATTTCTCGTCGGCGGCGAAGCGCGCGTGGAGGGTGCCGGCCTGTTCGACGCGCTTCTGCGGGGAAGACTTGGGGTCGAGCCAGGAGAGCCAGCGGAAGTAGGAGAATACGGCGTGGCTGATCGCGCGCTTGGCCGGCGGCTGCAGGTAGCGGTGGGTCTCGAAATAGAAACGGAGGGCGGAGTCCGCGCGCTGTTCGGCGGAGATCGTCGAGATCACCTGGGCGGCGTGGTTGAGCGTGGCGGCGAGGTCCATGGAAATGCGGAATTCGGAAACCGGAGACCGGAGACGGAAAGGCGAAAGGCGAAAGGAGAAAGGCGGAAGGAGAATTCCGGCATGCGGAGACCGGACACCGGAAACAGAAAGATGGATACGGAGCCGGACGGGAGAAGGCGAGGCCGGCGTTTGTTTCCGGTCTCCGGTTTCCGCATTCCGGTCTTATCCTAGGCGCGTTTTTTCCAGCGGCGGTCCTCTTTCAGCTCGAGGGCGCGGGTTTCGACCTGGACGCCGGCGACGGCGGGGTGGGCGCGGAGGGTCTGGAAGGCGGGGGCGTTGAGTTTCCAGGACAGGGCGTTGCTGGCCTCGGCGACGGAGGCGATGCGGTTTTCGAAGACGAAGCCGAGGCTGACGCGCGTGTCGCCGGCCTGTTTGTCGAGGGTGGAACGCAGCTGCTGCAGAAAGGCGGGGACGCCGGGGTGCTCCGGATGGAGGAGCCAGGTGACGCGCTTCACGAGACCGGCGACCTGGCCGTCGAGCGGGTAGATCTCCTTCACGTTGATGCGCGGACCCTCCTGGTTGACGATGATGTTGCCCTGGACGAGCACGAGGGCGTTTTCCGCGAGGCTCTTGCCGTAGGCCTCGTAGCCGTCGGCGAAAATGTTGAGGCCGATGGAGCCCTGCTTGGTCGCGAGGGTGAAGGCGGCCCAGGGGCGGTTGTCCTTTTTCGAGAGGCGTTTGACGATGTTGGCGGCGATGCCGCAGAGGCGGAATTCGACGCGGTCGCCCTGCAGGAGAAGTTCGTCGATGGCGTAGGTGTTGATCGCGTCGGCGAGCCCCACGTAGGCGTTCATCGGGTGGCCGGAGACGTAGAAACCGAGGAGTTCCTTCTCGAACTGGAGGACGTTGGCGGAGGTCAGGCGGCGCTCGACCGCTGCCGCGGCAGTCGGTTTTGAGTTTTGGGTTTTGGGTTTGGAGTTGGTCTCCAGGTCGAACATGGCGTCGTCGGATTTGGCGGCGACGGCGGCGGCGACGGGGGCGCGGCGGGTGTGGCGGAGGAAGTTGGCGAATTCGTCGCGCAGGACCTGGCGGTCGGGGAGGGCGGCGGGGGTGTCGGCGGCGGCCATGTCGAAGAGCATGGACTCGGCGGGTTCCTCGGCCTTGGCGGCGGGGGCGTCCTTGCGGAGGGCGGGGTATTTGCGCTGGAGCTCGCCGAGGGCGGAGATGGCTTCGTCGAGCTGGGCGAAGAGTTCCTCGCGCGGGGCGCCGCTGAAATCGAAGGCGCCGGTGGCGACGAGATTCTCGAGGACGCGTTTGTTGATCGCGCGGGAGTCGGCGCGGATCATGAAGTCGCGAAAATCGACGTAGGGCCCGTGGCGTTCGCGTTCCTCGAGGATCTTGGCGGCGGCCTGTTCGCCGACGCCCTTAATTCCTGCCAGGCCGAACCTGATGCGGCCGGCGGGCATCGAGGGGGCAGGAATCGGGTTCGGGGTTTCGGGTTTGGGGTTTGGAGTTGCCGAACTCCGAACTCCGAACTCCGAACCCGCGGCGTCAGCCGCCGCCACCGGCGTGAACATCTCGCGGGATTCGTTCACGTCGGGGCCGAGGACGACGATGCCCATGGCTTCGGCTTCGGCGATGAAGTGGGAGACTTTTTCCGCGTTGCCGAGCTCGGCGGTGAGCACGGCGGCCATGAACTGGACCGGGTAGTTGGCTTTCAGATACGCGGTCTGGTAGCTGACGAGGGCGTAGGCGGCGGAGTGCGATTTGTTGAAGCCGTAGGCGGCGAACTTGTTGAGCAGGTCGAAGATCTCGTTGGCTTTCTTCTCGTCGATGTTGTTCACGCGCTTGGCGCCCTCGACGAACTTGATGCGCTCCTTGGCCATGGCTTCGGCGTCCTTTTTGCCCATGGCGCGGCGGAGCATGTCGGCGCCGCCGAGCGTGTAGCCGGCGATGATCTTGGCGCACTCCATCACCTGCTCCTGGTAGACGATGATGCCGTAGGTTTCCTGCAGGGATTGCTCGAGGAGCTTGTGCGGGTAGCTGACGGAGGAGGGGTCCTTCTTGCCGCGGGCGTAGTCGGGAATGAACGCCATCGGGCCGGGGCGGTAGAGGGCGCAGATGGCGTTGATGTCGTCGATATTGGAGACGCCGACCTGCTTGCAGGCGTTCTGCATGCCGGGCGATTCGAGCTGGAACACGCCGACCGTCTTGCCGGCGTTGAGGATCGTGTAGGTCTTCGGGTCGTCGAGGGGGATGGTCTCGATGTCGAATTTCGGATCGGCGGTGCGGCGGACGTTCGCGACGGCGTCGGAGATGACGGTGAGCGTCTTGAGGCCGAGGAAGTCCATCTTCAGCAGGCCGAGTTTGCCGACGGCGTTCATGTCGAACTGCACGGTGACGTCGCCTTCCTGCAGGGTGAGCGGGACGAATTCGTCGAGCGGTTTGTCGGTGATGATGATGCCGGCGGCGTGTTTGCCGGTGTTGCGGACCATGCCTTCGAGGACGCGGGCCTGGTCGAAGATTTTCTTGGCGACGGGGTTTTTGTTCACCTCGTCGCGGAGCTCGGCGGACTTGGTGACGGAGTCCTCGAGCGTGATGTTGAGCTCGTCGGGGATCATCTTCGCGAGGCGGTCGGCGTCGGCGAAGGCGAGGTTGTGGACGCGGGAGATGTCGCGGATGACCATCTTGGCGCCGAGGGTGCCGTAGGTGATGATGTTGGCGACGCAGTCGCGGCCGTACTTCTCGCGCACGTAGTTGATGACCTCCTCGCGGCGCCGCATGCAGAAATCGATGTCGAAGTCGGGCGGCGAGACGCGCTCGGGGTTGAGGAAACGCTCGAAGAGGAGCTTGAAGCGGATGGGGTCGAGATTGGTGATGCCGAGGAGGTAGGCGACGAGGCAGCCGGCGCCGGAGCCGCGGCCGGGGCCGACGGGGACGCCGTGGGCTTTGGCCCAGGCGATGAAGTCCCAGACGACGAGGAAGTAGTCGACGAAGCCGGTGACGTTGATGATCGCGAGCTCGTAGCCCATGCGGACTGCGAGTTCCTCGGCGAGAGGGAGGCCGGAGTAGTCGGGGGCGGAGGGTTTCTGGCCGGGCGGAAGATCGGTGAGTTTGGCGAGACGTTCGGCGACGACGGGGCGGAGACGGACCTCCTCGAAGTCGAAACCGTAGCGTTGCTTGAGACCCTGGACGCAGAGTTCGCGCAGGTAGGCGGGCGGCGTGAACTGCGTCTTGATCTCGGGCGGGAGCGGGTAGCGCGGGTAGCGTTCGCTGCCTTTGGGAAACGGGATCGCGAGCTCGCACATCTCGGCGACGAGCTGGGTGTTGGTGACGGATTCGGGGACCTCGGCGAAGAGCTTGGCCATCTCGTCGCGCGACTTGAGGTAGAATTGGTTGCCCGAAAAACGCATGCGTTTCTCGTCGTCGATCTTCGAGCCCGTCTGGATGCAGAGCATCGCGTCGTGGGGGCCGGAGTCGGAGTTGCGGACGTAGTGGACGTCGTTCGAACAGATGACCTTGAGGCCGAATTCCTCGGCGAGCTTGAGGAGGCCGGGGATGATCTTGAGCTGTTCGGGGATGCCGTGGTCCTGAATTTCGACGAAGTAGTTTTCCTTGCCGAAGATCTCGACGAAACGGCCGCAGGCCTTGCGCGCTTCCTCGTAGCGATCGTAGAGCAGGTGCTGGGGGACGAGGGAGGCGAGGCAGCCGGTGAAACCGATGAGGCCGCCGGCGTACTTGGCGAGGGTCTCGAGGTCGGTGCGCGGCTTGTAATAGAAGCCGTTGATGTGGGCGTCGGAGACGAGTTTGAGGAGATTCTGGTAGCCGGTGAGATTCTTCGCGAGGAGACCGAGGTGGAAGATGGATTTCCCTTCGTCGGAGCGGCCGTGTTTCTCGAGGCGGGAGGTTTCGACGAGGTAGAGTTCGCAGCCGATGAGGGGTTTGATGCCCTTGGTCTTGGCCTGGTTGTAGAATTCGATGGCGCCGTAGAGGTTGCCGTGGTCGGTGAGGGCCATGGCCTTCATGCCGAGTTCGTGGGCGCGGTCCATCAGCCGGTCGATGCGGCAGCAGCCGTCGAGGAGGCTGTAATCGGTGTGGACGTGCAGGTGGACGAAGTTGGAATCGGCGGTGGCCACGGGTCGCGTTGAAACAACCGCCGGCCCCGGGCCGCGCAAGGGCGAATGCCGGAGGGCGGCGGCGGAGGCGGACGACGCAAAGGAAAACGGCCAAAAATGCCATTGACGCCGGCGACGCGGCCCGGCTTGTTCGTTTCTTTTCCTCTTTCTCCAACCGGTCCCGACACGCCTGCATCCATGTCCATCGAAATCAAGATTCGCAAAAACGAGCCCATCGACCGTGCGCTTCGCCGCATGAAGAAGAAGCTCGATCGCGAGAACATCATCAAAGGCACCCGCGCGAAGCGCTACTACGAGAAGCCGTGCGAAAAGCGCCGCCGCAAGGAGAAGGTCCAAGCCTTCACCCAGATGCTGCGCCGCCGTTACGCCGAGTAAGGCGACGGTTCCGTCAATTTTGACCGCGCTCCCTCTTCGGAGAGGGCGCGGTTTTTTCGTGCCCGGCGGGCGGGGCGGGGAAGACCGGAAGATGGGAAGACCGGAAGATGGGAAGATGGGAAGACGGGAAGATGGGAAGACGGGAAGACTTGGAAGACCGGATACCGGAGATTCGGAAACCGGAAGCCGGAGTGCCGGCGCCGGGGAGGAGAGATTGGGAATCGGGAAATCTGACATCGTAAATCCGACTTCGTAATTCCCAGGTCGGCGGGCACAGGGGCGGGTAATTTTCCCGCGGACTGTTTTTCGGCGTGCAACCCGTTGGCCCTGCGCTTCGTCTCTGCGGATTCCTGCGTGAAGCCGATCCTCGCTCTCTCTTCCAGTTGGTGTTCGCACCGGCATCAGGACGGTTACGCCATGCTCAAGGAGATGGCGGACCTCGGTTTCGAGTACGTGGAGCTGAGCCACGGCGTCCGCATCACCCTCGTGCCGGGCATCCTGCGCGGGGTCGAGGAGGGCGTGGTGAAGGTCAGCTCGACGCACAATTTCTGCCCGTTGCCGACGGGCGTGGTGCAGGCGGCGCCGAATCTGTTCGAGCCGTCGGCGTCGGAGCACCGCGAGCACGACCAGTGGCTACGGCATACGAAGCGGTCGATCGATTTTGCGGCGCAGGTGAAGGCAAAGGTGCTCGTCTGCCACCTTGGGAGCGTGAGTTTCTTCTGGTTCAATCCGGCGCGGGCGATCCGCAATTACCTGCGCGACCATCCCGAGGCGGGGCGCAATCCGGACGACAAGGCGTATGCGGCGCTGGTGAAGAAATCCGTCGCGAAGCTGCGGAAACGCATGCCGAAATTCTGGGATCAGGTGAAGGCGAGCATCGCCGAGGTGCTCGACTACGCGAAGCAACGCGGGATCAAGCTGGGCTTCGAGAACCGGGAAAAGTTCGAGGAGCTGCCGATCGACGCCGACTACGCGGACTTCGTGGGCAGCTATGCGCCGGACGCGCCCGTCGGTTACTGGCACGACACGGGGCATGCCGACATCAAGGAAGGCATGGGTCTGCTGCAGCACCGCGAGCACCTCGAGAAACTGGCGCCGCGGACGATCGGATTCCACCTGCACGACGTGAACGCCGCCGGCAGCGACCACCAGCCGATCGGCAGCGGCCATATCGATTTCAAGATGATCAGTTCCTTCTGGCGGCCGGAACACCTGCTGACCTTGGAATTCGGCCCGCGGCTGACAGTCGCGGATGTGGTTGCGTCAAAGCAACGCATCGAGGCGCTGATGCGCTGAGGGTATAAGACCGGAGTTGGGAAACCGGAGACAGGAAAGCGGAGAGTTGGGAAAGCGGGAAATTGGAAAACGGGGAAACGGGAGGCGCAAGAAAAGCGTTCTGGGTTTTGAGTTTTGGGTTTTGGGTTGGTGCGGCCCGGAGCGCGTTGGTCCGAAGGAATTCCGTCCCGTTAATCCTGTGGTCGCATCCTGTCCGTCCTGTCCTTGGATCGGGAAAGGGCCGGAGGTGGGGACAGGATCGACAGGACGCGGGGAGAGGATGAACAGGACGGGGAAATAGGATTTACGGGATGGGGTTTGGGATCGGCCCGATGGTTCACGCGGAAGGTGCGCCGTGCCGTCCTGTTCATCCGCTTCCCTCGTCCTGTCCTTCCTGTCCCCGGGCTCACGTTTCGCGCGCGAGCAATTCCGTGACCCAGCGGCGGTGGGGGCCGGAGAGGGTGAGCTGCGGGAGTTCGGCGAGCGGGACCCAGACGAGACCGGCGGCGAGTTTGGTTTTCGCGGCGGGCGCGGGGGCGGCGTGAATCGACTCGGTGATCTGGAAACGCGTGATGCCGCGGCGCTTTTTCGCGAGGAGGGCGCCGGCCTGCGCGGCCGTCTCGGTCAGACCGAGGTGTTCCGCCAGCGGCAGTTCGTGGACGTTCGCGAGGCGGCGCGCGTCGCCGGCGGTGCGGTGCAGGAGGAGCGCATCGCCGCGGCGGCACCACACGCGCACGACGGCGCGCTGTTCGATGACCTTGGCGGCGAGGCGCGGGAAGGCCTCCGGTTCGCCGCGCGCGGCGGCGGCGCAGAAGCCGCGGACCGGGCAGGTGAGGCAGAGCGGTTTCTGCCGGAAGCAGACGGTGGCGCCGAGTTCCATCATCGCCTGGTTGTGGTCGCCGGGATGGCACGCGGGGACGAGGGCGTCGGCCAGCGGGGCGAAGGCTTTCGAGGCGGAAGCCGAGTCGCGGTAAGGCGTGGCGTCGGCCGTCAGGCGGGAGAGGATACGGACGACGTTGCCGTCGACGCAGGCGACGGGCGCGCCGAAGGAAATGCTGGTGATTGCCGCGGCGGTGTAGGGGCCGACGCCGGGCAGTTCGCGCCAGGCCTCGGGCGCGCGCGGGAGGGCGGGCAGGGCCGCGACGGCGCGGGCGAGGCGGTGCAGATTGCGGGCGCGGGAATAGTAGCCGAGGCCTTCCCAGAGTTTCAGCACGACGGCCTCGTCGGCGGCGGCCAGGGCGGCGAAGTCGGGCAGGGCATCGAGCCAACGCGCGAAGTAGGGCAAAACGGTTTTCACCTGCGTCTGCTGCAGCATGAATTCGCTGACGACCGTTTTGTAGACGGAAGGGGCGGTGCGCCACGGCAGCACGCGGGCGTGGGTGCGGTACCAACCGAGGAGGGCGGCTTGGAATTCCGGCGCGCGCCGGGTCAGGGAAACGGAAGCGGAGGAGGCCACGAAAAGCCGACACTGGGCGCAATTTGCCCGCGGCCGCCAGAATCGTTTTGTGCTGCGGCGGCGTTTTGTGGCCAACTCCCGGGATGTCCAAGTTTGCCGACGAACCCGAAGCGCCGAAGAAGCTCGCGTCCTACACCGTGAAGCTCGACGCGGCGCAGATCGCGAAACTGCGCGGCATCCTCGAGGAGCGCGGGTGGACGCCGTTCGAGGTCGGCTACACGCACTATGCGTTCAAGGCCGACCACCTGAAGGTCAACGTGTCCGCCTACACGAGCGGCAAGATCGTGATCGCCGGCAAGGGCACGGAGGACTTCGTGCGGGACGTGCTCGAGCCCGAGGTGACGGGGGCGGCGAAGTTGGGCTACGACGACGTGCTGCACCCGGATTGGTTCGAGTCGCACGCGGGGCTCGACGAGAGCGGCAAGGGCGACTTCTTCGGCCCGGTGGTCGCGGCGACGGTGATCGCCGACCGGGGGGCGATCGAAGGCTGGATCAAGGCCGGGGTGAAGGATTCGAAGAAGATTTCGGAACAGCAGATCTTCAAGTTGGAGGACACGATCCGCAACACGCGCGGCGTCGCGGTGCGGACCTGGTTCTGCGGCATGCCGCGCTACAACGAGCTGATGGCGCGGCCGCGGGCCAACCTGAACCTGCTGCTCGCGTGGATGCACGCGTCGGCGCTGAAGGAAGCGCTGGCGCTCAAGCCGGTGCCGTGGGGGCTGCTCGACCAATTCACCGAGCAGCCGCTGGTGCAGAAGGAATTGGCGAAGAAGGGCGTGACCGGCTTCGAGCTGCGCATGCGGACGAAGGCGGAAGAGGATCCGGTGGTGGCCGCGGCGTCGGTGATCGCGCGGGCGGAATTCCAGCGGCAGATCGTGCTGCTCTCGAAGCAACTCGGCGAAAAACTGCAGAAGGGCGCGGGCCCGTTGGTGAAGGAGCAGGCGTCGCGCATCATCGCGCAGCACGGGGCGCGGGCGCTGACGGAGTTTGCCAAACTGCATTTCCGGACGGCGTACGAAGTGGTTTCCGCCGCGGGCAAGCTGGACGAATTGCCGCTGAAGGAACCGAAGGCGAAGATCGAGTGGTGAGGCAGGAGTGGCGCAGGGGCGCGGCTCGTCCGCGCCTTGGGGACAATGTACAAACGGGCGCGGGCGGGCCGCACAGACCATAAGGGCGCGGGCGAGCCGCGCCCCTACGTGGAGTGGACAAATCGCGGAAACGGCGCAGACCTTTTCCCCGTGCCCCCCGAGAATTCCGAACCGGCCCGTTGGTTCGCCGAGCACCTGCAGCCGCACGAGGCGATGCTGCGGGCGTGGCTGCGCGGGCAGGTGGCGAGCGCGGACGAGGTGGACGACATCGTGCAGGAGGCGTACGTGCGCGTGCTGCAGGCGCGGGAGACGCAGGCGCTGGATTCGCCGAAAGCGTTCCTCTTCGCGACGGCACGAAACCTGGCTTTGGGCCGGTTGCGGCATCGGCGGGTGACGGAGAATTTTGCCTTAGCGGAATCGTCCGCGCCGGGCGTCTTGGAGGACGAGACCGACGTGCCCCGGGCGGTGGCCCGCGCGCAGGAACTCGAACTTTTGACCCAGGCCATCCAGTCCCTTCCGACCCGCTGCCGGCAGATCCTCACGCTGCGCCGCATCTACGGGCTTTCGCAGAAGGAAGTCGCCGCCCAATTGGGCATCTCGGAACACACCGTCGAGGCGCAGGGCACGATCGGGTTGCGCAAACTGGCGGAGTATTTCGAACGGATCGAACGACAGGGGCCGCGCCGTCATGGATGACCGGGGCCGAGGGGATGCCGGCGCGGAACGCCGGGCCGACGAGGCGGCGGCGTGGGTGCTGCGCCAGGACCGCGGGCTGACGGCGGCGGAGCAGGATGCGTTTTCCCAATGGCTGGCGCAGGATCCGAGGCACGGCGCGGAACTGGCGAGGTTCCGCCGGCACTGGCAGCGGCTTGATCCGTTGGCGGACTGGCGGCCGGAACACAGCGCGCGGCCCAACCCCGATCTGCTGGCGCCCAAGACCGCGCCGGTGCGTCGCGCGCCGGCCTGGAGTCTGATCGGCCTCGCGGCGGCGGCGACGATCGCACTCATGGTGTGGCGGCATCCGGGCGAAAGGGCTTCGAATGCCGCCGCCCCGGCCGCGACGGTGGCCGACGCGGCGGTGCTGCGCCGGGTGCTGGAGGACGGCACGGTCGTCGAGTTGAACCGCGGCGCGGTGCTGACCGAGCATTTTACGCCCGGCGAACGCCGTGTGCGGCTGACCGCGGGCGAGGCGCATTTCACGGTGACGAAGAACCCGGCCCGCCCCTTCGTGGTCGCCGCCCAGGGTATGGACGTGCGGGCCGTGGGCACGGCGTTCAACGTCCGGCTCGGCAGTGCGGCCGTCGAGGTCCTGGTCACGGAAGGCCGTGTGCGCGTCGACGATGTCCGCCCCGGTCCGGCGGCCGCCGAGCCGAAGACCGCGCTCGTGCCCGAGTTGGCCGCGGGGGAACGCGCGGTCGTCTCGCTGGCGCCGCAACCCGAACCGGTGCGGATCGCGGTCCTGACGGCGGGCGAGATCGAGCGCGTGCTGGCGTGGCAGCACCGGTTGCTGGAATTCAACGCCGTGCCGCTGGCCGAGGTCGTCGCGGAGTTCAACCGCCGGAACGCGGTCCAGCTGGTGGTTGCCGACGCGGAGCTGGCGGCGGTGCGGATCACGACGTCGTTCCGTTCCGACAACGTCGACGGATTCGTGCGCCTGCTCGAACTGGGCTTCGGCACCGCGGCCGAGCGGCGCGGCGACCTGGAAATCGTGCTGCGCAAGGCGCGTTGATCCAAAGTCATGCGGATGAGCGGCGAAGAATGCGCCGGGGGAGGACTTTTTTTTAACGGAAAGCGCCGGCTGGCGCATCTTGCCGGGAAGTCCGCTTCCCCTTGGCGTATTCCTGCGTTTTCCCCATCCCAACCCTCGTCCCTGCCGGCCGGCCTTTGGCGCCGGCTCTGGGTGTGGGCTGCGCTCGGATGGGCCTTGGCCGCGGGCCTGCCGGGATTGCGGGCGGATCCCGAAAACCGGACTTTCGACCTGCCGGCCGGCGAAGCGGGCGAAATCCTGAAGCGCTTCGGCCAGCAGGCGCAGCGCGAAATCCTGTTTCCGGCGGAGGCCGTCGCCGGCGTGAAAACCCATGCCGTCGCCGGTGACTATACCCCGCGCGCAGCCCTCGACCGGCTGCTGGCGCATTCGGGGCTCAGTGTGGTCGAGGATGCCCGCAGCGGCGCGCTGATGATTTTCCGCGCCGCCGCCGCGCCCCCCGCGGGTGCGGCGCCGCCGGCGCCCCGAAAGACGGAAACCCAAACCACCGAACCACGCAAAACCATGAACCGCAAAACTCCTCTCGCCGTGCTGGGCGCGATGCTCGGCTTCGGCGCCGCCGAAGCCCAGACGCCGCCGCCCGCCCCGGCCGCACCCGCCAAGGAAACGCCGATCGTGCTTTCGGAATTCCGCGTCGATACGACGAAGGATGTCGGCTACCGGGCAACCAACGCCACTTCCGGCACGCGGCTCAACACGCCGATCAAGGACATCCCGATGCCGATCAACGTCGTCACGAAGGAATTCATCGACGACATCGGCGCCTATGATTTCAAAGAGGCGCTGATCTACGAAGCCGGCATCACGCAGGACTTCATCCAGACCGGAAACAACTTCCTCTTCTCATCCTCGGGCACGGGCCAGGCCGGGCAGGGACTGGGCGACCGGTCGAGCACCACGATCAACATCCGTGGCTACAATTCGCGCCGCCAGCTGCGCAACGGGTTTGTGACGACCTCCGTCACCGACAACGTCAACGTGAGCCGCGTCGAAGTCGCCAAGGGCCCGCAGTCGCTGCTCTACGGCGTTGCCGTGCTCGGCGGCGTGGTGAACATCATCCCCGACTACCCGCTCAGCGTGCCGCGCTACGAGACGAAGGTCGTGGTCGGCTCCGACGACTTCCTGCGTTTCGAACTCGATGCGACCGGCCCGCTGGTTCGCATCGCCGACCGCCAGATCAACTACCGCCTGGCCGGCGCCTACCAGCGCTTCGACGGCGACCCGATCCGCGACGGCGACGACCGCACGCGCAAATTCCTCTCGGCCCTTTTCGAGACGAAACTCTTCCCCAACACGAACCTGCTCCTCGACGTCGAAGGCGGCATTTTCCGCACCGAGGCGAACGGCTTCCGCGACCTCAGCGACACCAACAACGCAGCCGAGAACACGCTCAATTTCTACGGTGAAAACAACGCCAACACCGTCTTCGGCGACGCCCCGCAGGTCGCGCGCGACTGGTATGGCTCCGGCGAGGCCTACCGCCTGAGCGGCGACGATCCGTTCAGCGAGACGCGCTACTACAACGTGATGTTCGAGGTCACGCAGAAGATCTTCGACGGTCTCTCGCTCATCGGCGGCATCAACTACTCGCGCACCGACGTGGAGAATCTCTCCATCGGCGGCGGTGTCGATTACCAGCGCGTGTTCAACGCCGGCAACCCGCTGACCGCCGCGCAGCAGGCCACCCTCGCCAATCTGCGCGCCCAGCCGACTTACTTCGAGCAGACCGGCCTCAGCTTCAATAACGTGCTCTTCTCCCGGAATTACACCGGCGCGAACGACTTCAGGTTCCGCCGTATCCAATACAATTGGACGCGGCCCTCGAGCGACAACGAGAACCGCCAAGCCCGGCTCGACCTTAACTACAACTTCGACCTGCTCGGCGCGAACCACAACTTCCTGATCGGCTACCACGACCGGAAGACGTGGTCCAAGAGCCTCGGCAGCGCGTCGCTGCCGGTGGGCGCGACCGGGTCGACAAATGTCTTCAAGAGCTTCTCGCGCGACAGCGTGCTGACCCCGATCGAGTATGCGGGCGAGGGCTCGCGCACCTCCGGCCGCACCTCGAACGAAGAGTGGAACGCCGGCTCCTACGCAGTCTACCAGGGCAAATACTGGAAAGACCGCGTGCTGCTCATCGGCGGCCTGCGCCGCGACCGTTTCATGGTGCGCAACCGCACCTGGAATTACTCGCTCGCGCCGGGCGCCGACCCTGCACTCGCCGCCAGCTACGTGCGCAACGCCGCGCCCAATGCCGCGGCCGGCACGACGCGCGCCGACTTCTACCGTTTCAAGGGGGAGACCCAATACAAGAACAGCCCTACCGTTGGCGTGAGCTTCAAGATCGACGAAGCGCTCTCCATCTACGGGCTCACCGCCACTGGCCTCTTCCCCGATGCCGGCCAGCAGGATGGCGCCGGCAACGCGGTGAAACCCGAATACGCCAAGAGCCGCGAAGTCGGCGCAAAGTTCGACCTCTGGAAAGACGATGACGGCCGCACCGTCCTCTCCGGCGCCATCGCCGGCTACAAGATCCGCCGCGAAGACGCCGTCTACAACGTATTCTGGGCGCCGCAGCCGCGCAGCAACAACGGCACCGGTCTGGGCAACGTGAATGTCCCGAACAGCTGGACGAGTTTCCAGACCAACCAGCCGCAGAGCTACCTGCTCCCGATCCAGTATATCGCGGCCGGCGATCTCGCGACGTACCGCAATTCGCCCGCCTTCCGCGGCGAGCGGAACAACCTGGTCCTCGTGGACTACCGCTCGCTCGGCACCGCGGCCGCCGATCCGCTGCGCCGCGGCATGGAGGCCATTGCCGCGGCCTCGATGGCGCAGGGCTCGCAGACCCTCCTCCAGACGTCCGCCACTGGCAATACAGCGGACGATCTCTACGCCAATCTCGCTTACGAGAACCGCAACGCGAACGTGAACTACGCCGACGAATCGTCCGGCTTCGATGTGAACTTCCTCTATACGCCGAACCGCAGCTATTCGGCGACGTTCTCCTATGCCTACCAGAAGCAGCAAGTCATCGGCGGCTTCGGCCTCGTCGACCAGCCCAACAGCACCGAATACGATTCGTGGTGGCGCTACATGGGCTTCACCACCCAGCAGGCGCTCGCGGCGAACCTCGACGAGTCGTCGGTCGATTTCAACTCGAGCGTCAAGGGCGTCCGGCTCATCGACAACCCCGAGCACTCCGCCAACGTATGGAACAAGTATACGTTTACCGACGGAGCCATGAAGGGCTGGGACCTTGGTCTTGGCATCAACTGGTTCGGCAGCCGCCAAGCGGAGGCCGCGATCGACAACGGGCTCCGGCGTCGTGTCACCGGCCGTTTCAAGGCCGACTTTTCCCAGCGCTTCGTTGTCAACACCGCGGTCGGCTTCAAGCGGAAGATCGCGGGTCGGGATTGGAACTTCCGGCTCAACGTCAACAACCTGTTCGACGACCAGAAGGACGAGCGGATCGTTTACAACGGCATCGTTGGCACCTCGACGGCTGCTCCCGCCCGCTCCGTGGTATACTACAACCCGCGGACGTGGCAGTTCTCGGTCGGGACTAAGTTCTGAACGAAACGGAGGCGCCGGGCGTGCGGTGGGAAAGATTCATGGCACGATGCCCCCATTCCACGGCCGGCTTCGGCCGGTCGCGGGTAGCCGGACTCGCATTGGCGTTTGGCGTGCTATCCTGCGAAGCCGCGCCCGCTCCGGTCGTGCACGCGGTCGCGGTGGCGCCGGGAGCGACGCTGGAATTCGTGGCCCTGCCGCCGGGCACCTACGAGCGCGGCAGCGCGGAAACCGAGGCCGGACGCGACCGCGACGAGGGGCCGCGGCACCGCGTGACGCTGACGCGCGGCTTTTGGCTCGGGCGCCATGAAATCACCCAGGCCCAATGGACGGCCGTGATGGGCACGAACCCGGCGGTGTTCAAACAGGGTCCGGACGCCCCGCGGCGGCCGGTGGAGTCGGTGTCGTGGGACGATTGCGCGCGCTTCATCGCCCGCCTCAATGCGCTGGGCGTCGGCCGGTTCCGGCTCCCGACCGAGGCGGAGTGGGAATATGCCGCGCGCGCCGGCACGACGACGCGTTTCCCTTGGGGCGACGACCCGAAGGATTTCGAGACGCACCGTTTCGCCTGGGCCAACAGCCGTTCCTACGCGGTGACCCATCCGGTCGGCGCCAAGCCGCCGAACCCGTGGGGGCTGTACGACCTGCACGGCAACGTGTGGGAGTGGTGCAGCGATTGGTACGGGCCGTATCCGGCGGGGCCGTTGACGGATCCCGCGGGCCCGGCCGAGGGACGGGAGCGCGTGTTCCGCGGCGGCAGCTGGTACGATTTCCCGCCGAGCCTGCGCTCGGCCAACCGGCACCGCCACGTGCCGGATCGCCGCTACACGGCCGTCGGCCTGAGGCTTGCGTGGGAGCCGGAGGCGCCTGCGCCATGAAGGCGGCGTGGATTCTGGGCTTCGCGGCGGCGCTGGCGCTGCGCGCGGCGCCGGCGGAACGCACGGTGACGCTGGCCGACGGCACGGCTTTTGTGTTCGTCGCCGTGCCGGCGGGAACGTTCACGCGGGGCAGTCCGGAAACCGAGGCGGGCCGGGCGCGGGACGAAGGGCCGCGGCGCGAGATCGCGATCCCGCGGCCGTACTGGCTGGGCAAGTACGAGGTGACGCAGGCGCAATGGCGCGCGGTGACGGGGGAGAATCCGGCGACCTTCCGCGAATTCGCGGCGTCCGACGTCCATCCGGTCGAGGGAATTTCCTGGGACGACGCGCAGGCTTTCGTCGCGCGGCTGAACGCCCGCGGCGTCGGCCGCTTCCGGCTGCCGACGGAAGCGGAATGGGAGTACGCGGCGCGGGCAGGCACGGACACGCGTTTCCCGTGGGGCGAGGATTTGGCGCACCGCGAGTTGCCGCGGCACGCCTGGTTCTACCCCGGGGCGGAAGGGCGCAGCCACCCGGTGGGGACGAAGCAACCGAATGCGTGGGGCCTGCACGACCTGCTCGGCGGCGTGTGGGAATGGTGCGAGGACCGCTTCGCGCCGTACGGGGCCGAGACGACGGCGTCGGGGGTGGAGCGCGTGATCCGCGGCGGCAGCTGGTTCAACGAGCCCGAGGCGTTGCGGCCGGCCAACCGCCACCGCCATCCGCCGGATTCGCGGCAGACCAATGTCGGCCTGCGGCTGGTGTGGGAGCCGGCGGACGACGGCGCGGCGATCCAGCGCCGGCCCGACGGCTCCGTGCCCTACGGCTACCGGGCGATGACTTCGCCGCACCCCGGCCCGTGGTGGGTGCCGGTGCCGGGCCACGTCGCGCCGGCGCCGGGCGAGCACCCGCGGCTGCTGTTCCGCCGGGCGGACCTGCCGGCGTTGCGGGCCAAGGCGGCGACGCCCGAGGGCCGGGCGATTTTGCAACGGTTGCGTTTCCTCCTCGACGGCGCCGACGGCGAGACGATGACGGTGCGTTTCAATCCGGCGACGCGGTTCGACCAGGGCGCCGCGACACCGCCGCCCGTCGGCACCTACACGCTCGGGCACGCCGCGGGTTACGGGTTGCTGTATCAGCTTACCGGCGACCGGAAATTCGCGGAGTACGGCCGGGAGAGTTTCGAACGGGCGTTGGCCGGCGTGCGCGACCGCGACAGCCGCTACAGTTTCCGCCAGCCCGGCGGCGCGCTCCGGGCCGGACCGCCACTCGGGTGGATGGCCGTGGGCTACGACCTCTGCTACGACGGTTGGGACCCCGCCGTACGCGAGCGTCTCGGCCGCGCGCTCTGGGAGTATCGCGAGACGCTGGAGAATCCGCGGCCGGACAAGCGGGAGATCGATCTGCCCGGCCTCGCACGAGGCACCATGCCGCCGTACAGCAACCACTTTTCCATGCAAGTCGGCGGCGCGGCGCTCGTGCTCCTGGCGCTCAAGGGTGAAGCGTGGCTCGAATCCGAGCGGCTCGACCCGCTGCTCGACGCCGCGGCCCACAGCATGGTCCGCAACCTCGACGAAGGTTTCGGCGACGGCGGGTTTTTCGCCGAAGGCGACGGCACCGGCTCGATGGCCTCGCAGATTGTGTTTCTTTCCGCGCTCCAGGCGTGGCGGCAGGCGGCCGGTCTCGACTTCGTCAACAGTCCCCGGCCCAACGCCCGGATGCTCACGCTGAAGTGGATCTACCAAACCGTGTTTCGCGACGGGCAGCCGGTCTTCTGGCCGATCCGCGGCGGCTACGGACCGAACGTGTGGTCCCGTTCCGGCCAGAGCGGCGCGGCCTATTTCGCGCTTGGTCTCGGCGCCGTGCCGCCGGCGGACCGGCCCGCGCTGCAGTGGTGCTACGACCGTTTTCTCGCGACCGCCGATGCTGCGGCCGGCACGCCGTTCGATACCGCGAGTCTTTATCCGCAGTTCGCCGTCAGCGCGTTCGTGAATTGGCCGGTCGGCGAAGCCGCCCGCGACCCGCACGGACTCCTGCCGCGGACTTACCGCGATGCCGTGGCGGGATTCTATTGCTGGCGCGACCGCTGGGCCGACGGCGACGACACCGTGATCACCGTACTGACCAACGAAGTCCGCGGCTACATGGGCGCGAAACCGGATCCGGGCCTGATGATCCACTCGCGCGGCCGCCGGCTCACATGGGGGACAGTGGTCCCCGGGCCGGTGCGGCGTTGGGAGACGACGCCGCAGGGGGAGACGAGCGTGTTGGAATTGGCCGACGGCACGGTGTTCGGTGTGGATTTGTCCGGGGCCGGCGGGGCCGGGATCATATTGGTGACGACCGGGGCCGCGGACGGGCAGAGCGTCGAGGTCGGAGGGCGGCGGCTGACGTTCTACTTTCCGACGGCGGCAACGCCGCCAGCGATTGCCGTGGAAGGCGGCGGCGTGCGCATCGGCGCGCAGACCGTCGCGTGGGAAGCGGGCCGGTTGGTGTTCGGTCGACCCGGCCGCTGAACGCGGGCGGGGTGCGATCGAGCTCCGGCAGCCGATCGCGTCCGATTGAAAGCCGGGGACGGAGCCAACTACCGCCAATGCTTCCGTGCCGTCACGACGGGATCGCGGATCGATCTCTCAACCCTCAACTTTCAACTCCCAACTGCAGGGGCTTTTGGGCTCAGGCGCGCTGGAGTTCGGGTTTGCCGGACTCGACGACGAAGGTGGCGCGGGTCAGCAGGGGGGCGCCGGGTTTCTCGACGTAGGGGACGGTGCGGTAGTCGGTGCGCCATTGCCGCGGGGTGACCTCGCAGCGGACGTAGCCGCGCTCGCCGTTGAGGAATTTGACGAAGGGGTTTTCCTCGAGCGTGCCTTCGCGGCCTTTGGGCACGGGCGAGCCGTCGCCGCCCGAAGAGATCGAAGTGCCGACGAACTCGACGCCGACGGGCTTGGCGTCCGGGCGGTCGAAGTCGGCGACGAGGTTGTTGGCCCAGTGGGTGTGGATGTCGCCGGTGAGGACGACGGGATTCTTCACGTTCCGTTCGAGGCAGTGGTTCAGGACGCGGCGGCGTTCGTATTCGTAGCCGGGCCACTGGTCCATCGAGTGGAGGACGGGGTTGCCCGGGGCCAAGTCGACGCGGGCCATCATCACCTGCTGGGCGAGGATGTTCCACTCCGAGCGCGATTGCGCGAGGTGGCCGAAGAGCCAGTCGCGCTGGCGGTGGCCCATCAGCGTGCCCTGCGGGTCCATGAGGACGGGGGACGGCGGTTTGCGGCCGTCGCCCTGGGGCTGGTCGGTGCGGTACTGGCGCGTGTCGAGGACGTTGAAACGGGCGAGGCGGCCGTACTCGAGACCCCGATACAGCAGCAGGTCGGGCCCCGTCGGCAGCTGGGCGCGGCGCAGCGGCATCATCTCGTAGTAGGCCTGGTAGGCGGCGGCGCGGCGGCGGAGGAATTCCTCGCGGGTGGCCTTTTTGTCGGGAATGTCGCCGGCGTAGTTGTTGGCCACCTCGTGGTCGTCCCAGGTGACGAGCCAGGGCGCCATCGCGTGGGCGGCCTGCAGGGCGGGATCGGATTTGTAGAGGCCGTACCGCGCGCGGTAGTCGTCGAGGGTGAAGATCTCGGGGCTGTTGTGGCGGCGGACCTGTTTGTCGCGGGCGGCGCCTTCGTAGATGTAATCGCCGAGGTGGACGACGAGATCGAGGTCCTCGCGCGCCATGTGCTGGTAGGCGGTGAAGAGACCGGCCTCGTAGTGCTGGCAGGAGGCGAAGGCGAAGCGCAGTTTCTCCGGCAGGCTGGCGGCGGCGGGAAAAGTGCGGGTGCGGCCCTTGGGACTGAGCTCGGCGCCGGCCTTGAACCGGTACCAGTACCAACGGTCGGGGCGCAGGCCGGCGACCTCGACGTGGACGGAATGGCCCCATTGCGGGGAGGCGACGACTTTGCCGGATTGTACGCCGCGCGAGAGACCTTCGTCCTCGGCGATCGTCCAGGAAACTTCGATGGGCTCGGGCGCGAGGCCGCCGCCGGGCTCGAGGGGTTTGGGCGCGAGTTTGGTCCAGAGGACGACGCCGTCGGGCGTCGGATCGCCGGAAGCGACGCCGAGGGAAAACGGATAGGCGGAAAAGACGGGCGCGGACGCGACGGCGCCGCCGAGGCGCGAGGACGAGAGCAACGCGGCGGCGGCGAAGGAGGCCGAGCCGCCGAGGAAGGCGCGGCGGCTGAGGGGGCGGTCACCGGCCAGGGGGAAAAGAAGCGGGGCCATGGGGCGAGCAAGCGAGGCGGGGAAAGGAGCGTCAAGCGGCCGGACGCGGATGGATATGCAGGGAGGTGAAATTCAGGTGACGACGGGCGAACTCCCGCTCGACAGGCCCGGGCCCGGGCCGCATTCCAGAGCGCATGGAATACCCCAAATTCGGTCGGTGGCTGGCGGCGTTTTGCCTCGGAGCGGTCGGGCTGCGCGCCGCGGAGTTCGATGTGGTGGTCTACGGCGGCACGAGCGCGGGTGTGATCGCGGCAGTGCAGGCGAAGGCGATGGGCAAGAGCGTCGTCGTGGTCGGCCCGGACAAGCACCTGGGCGGCCTGACGAGCGGCGGTCTCGGTTGGACGGATACGGGCAACAAAGCCGTGATCGGCGGGCTGGCGCGCGAGTTCTACCAGCGGGTCTGGAAGCATTACGACGGCGAGGGCGCGTGGCGTTTCCAGAAGAAAACGGAGTACGGCAACAAGGGCCAGGGCACGCCGGCGATCGACGGCGCGCAGCGCACGATGTGGATTTTCGAGCCGAGCGTGGCGGAGAAGATTTTCGACGACCTGGTGCGCGAGCGCGGGATTCCCGTGCATCGCGACGAGTGGCTGGACCGCGCGAAGGGCGTGAAGAAAACGGGCGGCCGGATCGCATCGATCACGATGCTGAGCGGGAAGACCTACGTCGGGAAGATGTTCATCGACGCGACGTACGAGGGCGACCTGATGGCGGCGGCGGGCGTGTCCTACCACGTGGGCCGCGAGAGCAAGGCGACCTACGGGGAGGATTGGGCGGGCGTGCAGACGGGCGTGTTGCACCACCGGCACCACTTCGGGGTGTTGAAGGAAAAGATCAGCCCCTACGCCGTGCCCGGCGACCCGAAGAGCGGCGTGTTGCCGCGGATCAATCCGGCGCACCCGGGCGAGTACGGCGCCGGCGACAACAAAGTGCAGGCGTACTGCTACCGCATGTGCCTCACGAATGTGCCGGAAAACCGGATCCCGTTTGCCAAGCCCGAGGGCTACGACCCGAGGCAGTACGAGTTGCTCGCACGCATCTACGCGGCGGGCTGGACGGAGACCTTCGGGAAGTTCGATCCGATCCCGAATCACAAAACGGATACGAACAACCACGGGCCCTTCAGCACGGACAACATCGGGATGAACTACGACTACCCGGAGGCGAGCTACGAGCGCCGGAAGCAGATCCTGAAAGAACACGAAACGTACCAGAAGGGCTGGCTCTACTTTATCACGACCGATCCGCGCGTGCCGGCGGACGTGCGGGCGAAGATGAGCGAGTGGGGCTTGCCGAAGGACGAATTCAAGGACAACGGCGGCTGGTCGCACCAGATCTACGTGCGCGAGGCGCGGCGGATGGTGGGCAGCTACGTGATGACGGAGAACGAACTGCTGCAGAAGCGGCCGACGCCGGAGTCGGTGGGCATGGGCAGCTACACGATCGATTCGCACAACGTGCAGCGGTACATCACGCCGGAAGGTTATGTGCAGAACGAGGGCGACATCGGCGTCCCGACGAAGGGGCCGTACGAAATTGCCTACGGCTCACTCGTGCCGAAGCGCGGACAGGCGGAGAATTTGCTGGTGCCGGTCTGCGTCTCGAGTTCGCACATCGCGTTCGGGTCGATCCGCATGGAGCCCGTGTTCATGATCCTCGGCCAATCGGCCGCGACGGCGGCGGTGCTGGCGATCGACGGGAAAATGGCGGTGCAGGATGTGCCGTATGCGAAACTGAAAGAACGCCTGCTGGCCGATGGCCAGATCCTCACGATGGCGGGCGCGATCAAGGCCCCGGGGGAAACGAGCGCGGGCAAGAAAACGGAGTAGGTGGAACGTGTCTGGAGTTCGGATTTTTGAACCACGGATGGGCACTGATGGACACTGATGAAGAGGAATTCGGAAGGAATCCGGAGGGTTGGGATTTTCCGACATCAGTGAGTGTCAGTGATGATCAGTGGTTCAAAAAGGTTTGGAGTTCGGGGTTTGGGGTTCGGAGTTGGGGGAAACTGATTTTGGACCACTGATGGGCACTGATTGGCACTGATGTAACTGAATGTGGGGGAATTCGGAGGTTCGGATTCCTGAGATTCAGCGGGCATCCGTGGTTCCGCGGGCGCGGACCGCGCGTTCGGTGAGGAGGAGGCCGGTGCCGCCGACGAGCATCACGACGAAGAGGGCGGCGACGACGCTGCGGGGTTCGCCGGTGGCGGTCCACAGGCCGGCGAGGAGGAGCGGGGCGGAGGCGCGGCCGATCACGGCGGGGGCGGAGAGGGCGCCGTTGAGGGCGGCGTAACGTTCGCGGCCGAAGAGTTCGGCGATGGCGGTGCCGCGCAAAATGGTCGAGACGCCGTTGCTCGCGCCGAAGAGCGCGGCGAAGAGCGCGAGCCAACCGAAGTCCGGCGGCAGCAAGAGCAGCACGGCGAGGGCGGCAAGGGTGCCGGCGATCGTCCAGCGCCCGATGCGCAGCGTGGAAAACTCGGCCGCGCGGGCGGCGAGCAGGAAACGCGCGACGACCTGGAGCGGGCCGATCACGGCGACGGCGCGGACGATGTCGGCATTGCTCGCGCCCCGCGCCTGCAGCATCGGCACGAGTTGGAAGATGAGGCCGGTGAAGACGGCGGAGTGGGCCGTGAACCAGAGCGCGAGGCCGACGAAGCGGGGCTCGGCGAGATCGTGGCGGAACTCCGTCCACCAGGCGGCGAGGCGTTGCGGCCACGGCGACGGGGTGCCGGGCGCCGGTGCGGCGGGCGGGTGCGGCGGGATGCCCCACCAATGGAGCGGGAGGCCCACGAGCATTTGGAAGAGGCCGAGGGCAACGCAGGCGTGGCGCCAGCCGAGATGGTCGACGGAGAATTGCGCGAGCGGGACGAAGACGGTGCTGGCGAGGCCGCCGACGAGGGTGAGCAACGTGATGCCGCGGCGGTAGTGCGGACCGAAGGCGGCGGTGACGACGGCGAAGGCGGGATCGTAGAGCGCGCCGGCGAGGGACGAACCGAGCACGAGCCATGCGCCGAGGTAGACGGTGGGTGAGGAGGTCAGGCCGAGGGTGACGAGGGCACCGCCGCCGGCGGCGGACGCGAGCGTCATGAGCCCGCGGCCGCCGCGGCGCTGGATCCATTGGCCGACGGGCACGGCGGCGATGCCCCACGCGAGGAGACCGAGGGAGAGGCCGGTGTTGAGGAAGGAGCGGGACCAGCCGGTGTCGGCCTGCATCGGGCCGACGATCACGGTGAACGTGTAGTAGAGAATGCCCCAGGCGACGATCTGGCCGGCGGCCAAGCGCCAGGCGAGCGCCCAAGGCAAGGGCGGCGCGGCGGCCGGCGGCGGGAGCGAAGCGGACATTGCCCCGAGGGAAACGCGGAGCGACGGCGGACGGCGATTGTTTTTACCGGGGACGGACGTGGCAGTGGGCGAGATTGCGGCGAGGCGACTGCAATGCCCGGAAAGGGGAACCACTGATGAACACTGATGGGCACTTAATCGGAGGGAATCCGGAGGGATCGGATTTTCCGGCATCAGTGAAAATCAGTGAAGATCAGTGGTTCACCGCTTCGGAACTCCGCACTCCGAACGCCAAACACCGAACTTTCTTGGCCACTGATGGACACTGATGGCGTTGAATGGGGAGGAATTCGGAGGTTCGGATTCCCGGGATTCAATGAGCATCAGTGACGATCAGTGGTTCACGGTTTGGGAACTCCGAACCCCGAACGCCGAACTTGGGGAACCACTGATGAACACTGATGGGCACTTAATCGGAGGGAATCCGGAGGCGGCGGATTCTCCGGGATCAGTGAAAATCAGTGAAGATCAGTGGTTCACCGCTTCGGAACTCTTCTTCAACTGCGAACGGCGGCGGAAGGCCAGGGCGAGGGCGGCGAGGCCGGCGAGGGCGGCGTAGGTGGAGGGCTCGGGGATGGCCGAAGGGGTGAAGTTGAGATTGAGGTTGTTGCCGGCGACGGCGAGGGACCAGGCGCCGCCGCCGAGGGAGTTCGCGAAGGCGGAGGTGTTGAGGGTGAAGGCGTCCGGGCTGAAGCCCGTGATACCGGTGGTCGTCGTCACGATGGGAAAGGAATAGGTCTGCGCGGAATTGAAGTCGGTGACGCTGCCGGCGGTGTTGTCGGGTTGCAGCGACACCAGCGAGAGGGTGAAGCGGTTGCCGGAGGTGGCGGCGACGGTGAGCGAACCGGAGATCGCGAGCAGGTCGTAGTTGGTCCCGGATACGCCGGCGGCGCGGTTGATTTCCCAGACGTAGGCGGCGCCGCCGTTCCAGGTCTGGCTGCCGGTGGCGAGGGTGCCGGGCGACGCGCCCGGGGAAACGAGGCCGGAGAGGGTGAGCGGGCCGGTGAACGAGCCGGCGCCCGCGAGGGTGGCGCCGGCGGCGACGGTGACGGCGCTCGTGCCGAAGGCGGAACCGACGCTGTTGGCGACGCGGAGGGTGCCGGCGTTGATCGCGGTGGCGCCGGAGTACGTGTTGTTGCCGGAGAGGGTGAGGGTGCCGGCGCCGATCTTTGTAAAGGCGAAGGCGCCGGAGTTGTTGGTGCCGTTGCGCAGGGTGCCGGCGAATTCGGTGCTGGCGCCGTTGGCGCCGACGGTGAGGGCGGAGGCGGGGACGCCGCCGGCGGCGACTTGGACGATGGCGCCGGTGCCGCCGGTCAGGCTGCCGATGGAATTGGCGTTGGCGATCCAGAGGCGGCCGGAGGTCGAGAGATCGACGGCGGAGGCGAGGGGCAGGACCTGGGTGACGTTGGCGCCGGCGTTGAGCTGGAGCGTGACCCCGTTCGCAACAACGACATCGCCGACGAAGGTGTTGGTGTTGCCGAGGGTGACGCGGCCGTTGGTCACGCCGCCGATGGTCAAGGTGCCGACGTTGCCGGACACGACGCCGTCGAAAGAGGTGCGGCTCCCCGTGCTGTCGAAGAGCGTGGTCGGGCGGCCAAGGGCGAGGTTGCCGGTGAGGACGGTGAAACTGGAACCGCCGCTGCCGCTGGTGCCGATAATGGCGGAGGCGGTGCCGGGTGCGACGGTGATCGGATTCGCGACCGTACGGCTGGCGGTGCCGGAGACGTAGAACGAAACAGCGGCGTCAGTGAGAATCACGGTGCCGGTGCCGAAGGCGGAATTGTGGGCGCCGACCAAGGTGCCGCCGGACAGCGTCAGCCCACCGGAGAACGTGTTGTTGCCGGAGAGGGTGAGGCTGCCGGTGCCGGATTTCACGAGGTTGCCCGTGCCGGAGATCACGCCCGCGAGGGTAACCCCGCCGATGCGGTTGACGGCGAGGGTGCCGGCGTTGGCGATGTTGCCCGTGAGGTTGCCCGAGAGACCGCCGTCGCCGATTTGGAGGGTGCCGGCGGAGATCGTCGTGCCGCCCGTGTAGGTGTTGGCGCCGGTGAGGGTGAGCGTGTTGTTGCCTTGCTTGGTGAGGCTGCCGGCGCCGGAGATGACGCCGGCGAGGGCGACGGCGTCGGAGCGATTGACGACGAGCGAGCCGGCGTTGGCGATATTGCCGGCGACGAGGCCGGCGGTACCGCCGTTGCCGAGTTGGAGGGAGCCGGCGGAGATCGTGGTCGTGCCGGTGTAGGTTTGGTCGGCGGTGAAGGTGAGGGAGGAAGCGCCGAGTTTGGTGACGTTGCCGGAACCGGAAATCACTTGGCCGAAGACAACGGCGTCGGAGCGGTTGAACGTGAGGCCGGCGTTGTTCACGACATTGCCGGCGAGTGAGCCGGTCGTGCCGCCGTTGCCGAGTTGGAACGTGCCGGCGGAGAGCGTGAGGGAGCCGCTGTGCGTGCTGTCGCCGGTGAGCAAAAAGGTGCCGGTGCCTTCTTTGACGAGGGCGCCGCTGCCGAGGAGGGAGCCGACGGTGAGGGTGAAGGCGTTGGTGTTGACGGTGGCGGCGGAGACGGCGTTGAGCGTGAACGCGCCGGTGATGTTGGCGTCGGCGCGGAGGTTGCCGCCCCGCAATTCGAGCGTGGCGCCGGTGGCGGCGTTGGCGCCGGCGAGGGAGAGCGTGCCTTCGCGAATGGAAAACGGCGACGACAACGTGTTGGTACCGGAGAGTTGCAGGGTGCCGGCGCCGACTTTGTTGAAGGTCCGCGAGCCCGCCACGGAGAGGTTGCCGGATACGATGAGGTCGAGATCGGCGGCGCCGTCGGCCACATTCAACCCAAAGGTGCTTGAGCCCCCGAAGGAGAGCGGCGCGGAAACGACCGAAGAGACGGCACTGGCGGCGGAGTTGAGGCGGGAAAGAGGAGCAAGGAGCTCGAAGGTACCGGGGCCGGAAATCGTGCCGCCGGTGAGTGTGGTGTCGATCCGGGTCGTCAGTTGGTTGGCGTTGAGGACGACGGTGCCGCCGTTGACGGCGAAGGTGCGGGCGCCGAGGGCGTTGACGGCATCGAGGCGGAGCGTGGCGCCGGAATTGACGACGGGGTCGGCGGAGAAACTGCCGGCGGTGCCGAGGGCGAGGGTGCCGCCGGCGACGGTGACGGTGCCGCCGAAGACATTGTTGCCGGTGAGCGTGAGGGTGCCGTTGCCGGTCTTGGTGAAGGTGCCGTTGCCGGAGAGATTGCCGGAGTAGGCGGTGGAGGCGCCGTTGGCGCCGGCGGTGAGGGCGACGGCGCCGGCGCTCGCGTTGTTCAGGATGATGTTCGCGGAGCCGCCGAGGCCGCCGAGGGTGGCGGAGGTGAGGGTGCCGAAGGCGAGGTTGGTGCCGGCGCCGAGGGAAACGGTGCTGGACTGGAGGGCGAGGGAATCGCCGAGGACGAGGGTGCCGGCGTTGACGACGGTGGTGCCGGAGAACGAATTGGCGGCGGCGAGGGTGAGGGTGCCGGCGCCGTTTTTCACGAGATTGCCGGAACCGGAAATCGCACCGGGCAACGCGAGGGAGTCGGAGCGGTCGACGACGACGGTGCCGGAATTGGCGATGGGGCCGGCGACGGAACCGGCGGTGCCGCCGTTGCCGATTTGCAAGGTGCCGCCCGATACGGTGGTGGTGCCGGTGTAGGTTTGGTTGGCGCCGAACGTGAGGGTGGAGGTGCCGAGTTTGGTGACGTTGCCGGAACCGGAAATGACGTTGTC
Source organism: Opitutaceae bacterium (assembly GCA_027482185.1). Taxonomy (GTDB): domain Bacteria; phylum Verrucomicrobiota; class Verrucomicrobiia; order Opitutales; family Opitutaceae; genus ER46. The sequence goes on from JAIXWF010000017.1 coordinate 70,286, forward strand.
GAAGACGACGGCGTCGGAGCGGGAGAAGGCGAGGTTGGCGTTGTTGACGATGTTGCCGGAAACGGAGCCGGCGGCGCCGCCGTTGCCGAGTTGGAGGGTGCCGGCGGAGATCGTGGTGCCGCCGGTGAAAGTGTGGGTGCCGGTGAGAATCGTGGTGCCGGCGCCGCGCTGCGCGAGCGAGCCGTTGCCGGAAACGACGCCGCCGTAGACGAGGCTGTCGGAGCGGTTGAAGGCCAGGGTGCCGTCGTTGGCGACGTTGCCGGCAAGGGAACCGGCGGTGCCGCCGGCGCCGATTTCCAGAGTGCCGCCGTAGATCGTGGTGCCGCCGGTGTGGCCGAGGCTGCCGACGACGGAGAGGTTGCCGGTGGACACTTTGTTGACTGAGCCGGAGCCGGTGACGTTGCCGACAAACGAAGAGTTGCCGGTCGGGCTGAAGGCGAGAAGGCCGGTGAGCGAGACATTGCCGGCGAGCGAGCCCGAGGTGCCGTTGCCGACCTGCACGGAGCCGGAGGAGATGACGATGTTGGCTTGGGCAACGTTGCCGGCCAGAACGAGGACGCCGGTGCCGGACTTGGTGAGCGTGCCGTTGCCGGAGATGGAGCCGGCGTAGGTTTGGGTGGAGGAGCGTTCGAAACGGAGGCCGGCGGTGTTGACGATGTTGCCGGCGAGGTTGCCGGAGCCGCCGAAGATCAAGTTGCCGCCGCTGACAGTGACGGTGCCGGTGAGGGTATTGTTGGCGGTGAGGGTGAGGTTGCCGGAGCCGGTTTTGGCGACGGTGCCGTTGCCGGAGAGGACGCCGGGGTAGGTTTGGGCGCCGAGGAGGGCGAAGGTGAGGGCGCCGGAATTCGCGATGTTGCCGGTGATGAGGCCGGTGGTGCCGGTGCCGTTGCCGAGCGAGAGAGTGCCGGCGGAGATCGTGGTCGGGCCGGTGAAGGAATTGTTGCCCGTGAGGACGAGGGTGCCGGCGCCGGATTTCGCGAGTTGGCCGTCGCCGGAGAGGACGCCGGAAACGACGGTGTTGCCGGAGGCGGGGGTGAAGGCGAGGCGGGCGGTCGGGTCGGCGAGGGTGAGCGCGCCGGCGCCGTTGTAAGCGGAGAAAGTGACGTTGCCGCCGGCGAGGGCGCCCGCGCCGCCGATAACAACGGTGCCGGAATTGGTGAAATTGCCGGCGGGGGCGAAGGCGGCGCCGCTTTGGACGCGGAAGGTGGCGCCGGCGGCGTTGGTTGCGAAGCCGGCGAGGGCGTCGGCGTTGGTCGTGGAATTCAGGATACGGCCGGAACCGAGGAGGGCGAGGTCGGCGGCGTTGACGACGACGTTGGCGCCGGGGAAGGCGAAGGTGCCGGCGATTTCGTAGCGGCCGCCGGTGAGGGTGTTGTTGCCGGAGGAGAAATTCGCGAAGGCGCCGTTGGTCGTGTCGACGTCGAGGCGGGCGCCGGCGGCGACCTTGAGCAGGCCTTGGTTGGTGAAGCCGGCGGGGCCGGGATTGACGGTGAGGGTGGCGCCGGAGGCGGAGGCGTGGATCGTGCCGGCGCTTTGGTTGATCACGCCGAGGCGGGTGTCGCCGAGGGTGCCGGCGCCGAAGATGATGTTGTCGGCGTTGGTGAGGACGGGGGCGGTGGCGTCGGGGGCGGTGAGCCGGCTGTTGGTCGACCAGACGGGCGTGGTGACGCCGTTGACGACCTGGTTGAAGGGGCCGCCGATCTGGACCGAGCCGCCGCCGGAGAGGGTGGTGTTGCCGGGGAAGGAGAGGGTGCCGGCCTCGCCGGAGCCGCCGACGATGACGGAGCCGGCGTTGGGGGCGACGGCGGCGTTCCAGCGCAGGGATTGGCCGCGGTCGACCTGGACGGTGCCGGCGGCGAGATTGGAAAAGGCGGCGCCGAGAATCGGCGGCGTGCCGCTGCCGGAGACGACGGCGAGGACGGTGCCGGAGTTGGCGAAGGTGCCGGCGCCTTCGATCCGGGCGCCGGGGACGAGGGAGACGGTGCCGGAGTTGGCGAACGTCGAACCGGCGGTCACCTCGAGGACGGAGCCGGGAAGGAAGGTGAGTTGGCCGGAGTTGCGGTTGAGGAGGGAGGTGCCGCCGAGGCGGTTGACGGTGTTGTCGGCAAACTGCACGGTGCCGCCCGAGGCGTTCTCGAACGTGCCGCCGGCCAACGTGGCGCCGGCGAGGACGAGGGTGCCGTTGTTTGCGGTGGCGACGATACCGCCGTTGACCGTGGCATTCTGGAGCGTGAGCCGGGTGGCGGCGAGGAGGCTGCCGGCGGTGGCGCCTTCGAAATTCGTGACGGTGAGGTCGCGCAGGGTCAGCGGCGCCGCGACGAAAGAGAAGGTGACGTAGTCGGCGGAGGTACGGTCGCCGTTGGCGAAGATGAGGCCGCTGTTCACGAGGGGCGTGCCGGCGGGGGAGGTGATGACGAGGCCGGCGGCGCCGAGGGATTGGACGGTGCCGCGGTTGACAAGGGGGGCTTGGATTTGGCCGGCACCGCCGAGCACGTGGCCGGCGGCGTTGGTCAGCGTGCCGCCGCCGGCGAGGACGGCGTTGGTGGCCAGATCGCTCAGGACCAAGCTGCCGGTGCCGGAGAGGGTGACGTTGCCGGCGACATTGAAGGTGGAGGGCGTGGTGCCGGAGTGCTGGAGGAGAATGGTGCCGTCGTTGACGAAGGTGGCGCCGGCGTTGGCGCGGAGTTGGCCGGAGGCGACGGTGAGCTTGGAATCGGCGCCGACGGCGATGGTGCCGGTGGACGCAACGGTGAGGACGGAGGCGGCCGGTGTCGTGTAGGTCGCGCCTTGGATGAGGCGGAAGGCGCCGGCAATGTTCGTGAGCTTGAGGGCATCGGCGGAAACGCCGCTGCCGGTAAAGCGGCGGATTTTCCACTGGGCGCCGCTGAGGGTGAGATCGGAACCCGCGGCGAGACCGGTGATATCGGAGGCGGCCTTGAAGTTGAAGTTGCCGGCGAGGATGAGCCGGCCGAGGCCGGAGAGGGTGCCGGAGGAGAGGTTGGAATAGTTGGGGTCGGAATCGAAGGTGTTGTTGTTGAAGTTGGTGAGGGTGGCGCCGGCGCCGATGTCGAGGGTGCCGGTGTTGGCGAGGGAAGTCCGGAAACCGAGCACGCCGCTGTTGCGGGTGACGGTGATGGTGCCGGAGTTGGTGAGACTGAAGAGACTGCGGAGGGTGTAGCCCTCGAGGAGCAAGGTGCCGCGGTTGTTGGTGAGGTAGGTGAGGGCGGATTCGTTGCGGAACTGGTTGTAGAGTTCGCCGCCGAGCATGTTGATGACGGTGCCGGCGCCGATCTCGCTGATGTTGGAGGCGCCGACTTCGCCGGTGCCGTAGGCGATCATGCCGCCGATGTTCCAGACGCCGCCGGTGAGCGTGCCGGTGCGGGAGTCCAGATTGACATTGCTGAAGTTGCCAAGGCTGCCGTCGACCTCGAGGCGGCCGTTGCCGGAAAGGGTGAGGGTGCCGCTGTTGGTGAAGGTGCGGTCGGAGGCGGGATCGGCTACAGCGAGGGTGGCGCTGTCGGCGATCGTGAGGGTTTTGCCGGCGAGGTTGACGACGTTGCCGGCGACGGAGAGGAGGGTGTTGTTGCCGGTGACGGTAAGGGTGCCGTTGTTGGTGAAGGATTGGCCGAGGGATTGGTTGACGCCGCCGGAGAGGATGAATGTGCCGTCGTTGCGCGAGAGGGTGGCGAGGGCGTCGCGCACCGGGGCCCCGTCCGGTTGCCAGTGGCTGAGGCGGGGATCGGAGTTGCTGCCGGTGAGGGTGAGATTCGCGGCGTTGGTGACGATGGTCCGGCCGGCGGTGTCGTTGGCGCCCTCGTACTGGATGGAGCCGCCGAGAATGTAGGTGCCGCCGGAGAGGACGCCGGAGGCGTTGACGTTGGCGAAGCCGTTGGCGCCGGTGAGGCGGAGGAGGCCGAAGCTGTTGGAGAGATCGAGGGTGCCGGAGTTGGTGAACGAAGGGACCGTGAGGGTGTCGCGGAGGACGAGGGTGCCGGCGTTGGTGAAGGCGCCGAGCGTGAGCGGGACGCCGAGATTGAGGGTGCCGGCGGCCTGGTTGGAGCTGAGGGTTGAGAGGGCGTTGCCGACGCCGGTGAAGACATCGCGGTACTGGAACGAGCCGCCGGGATTGACGGTGAGGTTGGCGGCGTTCGAAACCACGCCGGTGCCGGGGTAGGAAAAGAGGCCGCCGATGACGTAGGTGCCGCCGGTGAGCGTGCCGACGGAGAGATTGGCGAAGGTGCCGGGGCTGTTGATGCGGAGTGTGCTGCCGGAGCCGACGCTGACGGTGCCGGCGTTGGCGAGACCGACGGTCGTGAGGCTGTTGGCCGTCAAACCGCTTCCCGCATCGAGGATGAGGCTGCCGCCGGCCAGGACGGAGAGGGCGTTGGTGTTGCTGTAGAGGGCGCCTCCGGTGACCCGCAGCGTGCCCTCGATCGGCTGGGTGGTGAAGGTGCCGGAGTTTCCGGCCAACGTGCGCCTTTCGCGGGGGCCGACGGCGACGTTGGCGGGTACGGTGGGCGTCAGACTTTGGCCGATGATGGTGTCGGAGAGCGAGCCGTTGCCCGAAATGTCGAAGGTCCGGTCGTAGACGTTGTAGTCGAAAAGCGGCAGGGTGAAGGAGTCCGAGTAGAGCGGGCCGACGGAACCGAGGCTGACGCCGAGCTTCGACACGGAGGCCTGGAGCACGCTGATCGAACCCACATAGCTGAGCAGTACCGAGAGCTGGTTCCGGAGACTCGGGTCGATGCTGAACTCGGGGTAGATGCCGATGTTGCCCTCGGGCTTGATGAACCGGACCGGTTGGCTGAGATCGGGGACCGTGAAACGGTTGGTCGTGATGCTGTAGCCGGGACCATAGTACGTGAGATCGACATCGGAGCGCAGCGTGACGGTGAGGCCCGGCACAACCGTGATGTTTTGGCCAAGGCCGAGGCTGGTGCCGAGGGTCATCGCGATCAGGGAGGCGTTGAAGTCGAGGCCGGCGAAACTGCCCCGGAGGTCCAGGGGATTGGCGGGCAGCCCGAGGGCAACGGAGGCCACGCCGAGGGGATCGGCTTGGATCGCGAGCATCGTCGGCTGGGAGGCGCTGGTCGTCAGTCCCTGCCCGGAGGAGGAAGCGTTCAAGGCCGGAGGATTCAAGGTAACGGTGCCGACGCGCACCGCCAGGCCCGCCTGACCTCCGCTGAGCGTCGCGGTGTCCGTGGTGATGGGGATGGTGAGTCCCGTGCTGAGATCCTTCGAGAGGGCGGGAGTGTCGAACAGGGTTACCCGGCCGTTGTTGTTCTCGTTGTAGTTGATGATCGGGATCGTGGCGTTGGCGTTGATCAGGTTCACGCTGCCGCGGGCGGAATCGAAGAAGGCGACTTCGCCGCTCAGGTCGGCGCGAAGTTGGAAGGTGTACTTGACGTCGACTTCGGCCCCCGGAAAGCGGGTGACGACCGCGGATTGGCCGGAGGGCAGGTTGAGCGCGGCCGCGATGTTGAGGGAGTAGGCGCCGGCGGGAGTCAGGGACGAGGCGCTGGGCGTGATCGAGATGCGGTAGGGCAGGTTCACGTCCACGCCGCCGTTGTTGGCTTTGACCTCGATGTCATAGCCGATCTTGCCGCTGCTCGACGCGGTGGCGGTGGCGCCGAAATCGCCGATCACGGTGCGTTCGATCCCGCCGATCGTGCTGCTGGAATTCCACTGGGCGCCGACGAAGGTGGAGTAGTTGAGCGTTTGGGAAGCGCCGGGTCCCCACATCGAGACATTGGTGGCGGAAAACGTCGGGGTGTAGACGACGGTTTGGCCCCGCGCGGCCGGGAGCAGAAGCGCGAACGTGAACGCAACGGCGATCGCGAGGCCGAGGACGGATCGAAGCCGGCGGGCAAGGCGGGCGCGGAGCGCGGACCAAGAGCGACAGCGGCGGGCGGGGGACATAACCCCTGACTAGCCGCCGGGCAACCGGTCGCGATGCGTCGGTGACGAGCTACGCAGATTTGTGACCAACCACGACGGCGGGGTGGGCGGGCGGGCTCCGAACCGGGGGCGCAGGTCGGGCAAAATGGCGCGGCTGACAGAGTGACCTCACCCCGCAGATTAGAATATATGCGAAAACCAGCCGCTCACTGCGCCTGCAGGCGAATCGCTTGATGACGTCCGAGCCAGCGCGCGCGGCGCCAGAAGGCCAGGCCGAGGGCGGCGAGGCCGGCGAGGGCGGCGTAGGTGGAGGGCTCGGGGATGGCGGACGGGGTGAAGTTGAGATTCAGGTTGTTGCCGGACTGGCCGAGGGACCACGCGCCGCCGTTGAGGGCGTTGGCAAAGCCGCCGGTGTTGAGCGCAAATTTGTCGGCACTGAAGCCCGTGATGCCGGCGGTCGTCGTGACGATCGGGAAGGAATAGGTCTGGGCGGAATTGAAGTTGAGGACCTCGCCCGCGGCGTTGCCGGCGGTGAGGGATGTGAGATTGATCGTGAACGGACTGACGTTGGTGGCGGTGATGTTCAGCGAGCCGGAGATGCTGAGCAGATCCCAGTTGGTGCCGGAAATGCCGGTCGCATTGTTGATTTCCCAGACGTAGGCGCCGCCGCCGGCCCAAGTCTGGCTGCCGGTGTTGGCGGTGCCGGGGGAGTTGCCGGGGGAATAGGTGCCGTTGAGCTGGAGGGCGCCGGTGAAGGAGCCCGCGCCGGCGAGGGTGGCGCCGCTGGCGACGGTGACGGCGCCGGTGCCGAAGGCGGAGCCCGTGGAGTTGTTGATGCGCACCGTGCCGGCCTGGATGAAAGTGCCGCCGGTGTAGGTGCTGGCGCCGGTGAGCTGGAGTTCGCCCGCGCCTTGCTTGATCAAGATGCTAGGCGCCGCCTCGGTGATGTTGCCGGCGAACGTGGTCGTGGCGGTGTTGGTGATGTTGAGCGCTTTGAATCCGTTGAGGGTGACCGTGCCGGAGAGTGTGAGGGGCTGATTCCCGCCGATGGTGGTGTCGGTGTTGATCGCGACGGCGTTGGGGAGCGAGCCTCCGCCCGCGGCGCCCTGCAGTGAGCCTCCGTTCAGCGTGAGCGCGCCGGTGCCGAGAGCGGAAGTTCCGCCGACGGCGAGCGTGCCGGCGGCGAGCGTCGTGCCGCCGCTGTAGGAACTGGCGCCAGAGAGAGTAAGGGTTCCGGTGCCGGCCTTGGTCAGGCTGCCGGAGCCGCCCAACATTCCGGAGTAGGCGGATACAGTGTTGTTGTTGCCGAGAGTGAGGGCGACGGCAGTGGAAGAATCGTTGGTGAGCGCCAGATTGTTGGAACCAGAAAGTCCGCCGAGGGTGGCGGACGTGAGTGCGCCGAAGGAAAAGCCGGCTGCGGGAACGACGAGGGTGCTGTTCTGCAGGGCGAGGCTGTTGGTCAAGGTGAGCGAGCCGGCGCCGACGGTAGTCGTGCCGGAAAATGTATTGGAGCTGGGGAGAGCGAGGGCCCCCGTCCCATTTTGGACGAGGGAGCCCGAGCCGGAGATCACACCGGAATAGGTGACCGCATCGGAGCGATTGAAAACGAGCGTGCCGTTGTTCGCGATGTTGCCGACGACGGAACCAGTGGTGCCGCCGGCGCCGATCTGCAACGTGCCAGCGGAGATGGTTGTGCCGCCGGTATAGGTGTTGGCACCGGAGAGCGTAAGGGTGCCCGAGCCGAGTTTGTTGAGGCTGCCCGCGCCACTGAGGACGCCGGAGAAAACGGTCGAGCCATTGTTGTTGCCCACTCCCAGAGCAACCGCGGCGGCCGAGTTGTTGGTGAGCGCCAGATTGTTGGCGCCCGTGACGCCGCCGAGCATGGCGGCCGTGAGTGAGCCGAAGGAGAAGCCGCTGGCCGGCAGGGTGAGCGTGCTGTTTTGCAAGGCCAGTGGATTGGCCAAGGTGAGGCCGCCGGCGCTCACGTTCGTGGTGCCGGAAAACGTGTTGGTGCCGGAAAGGGTGAGTGTGCCGGCTCCTGATTTGGCGAGAGCACCCGTGCCGGAGATGATGCCCGCAAACGTGAAGTTGTCCGAACGGTTGAAGGCGAGCGTGGCGTGGTTCGTGATATTGCCGGCGATGGATCCGGTGGTGCCGCCGTTGCCGACCTGAAGGGTGCCGGTGGTGACCGTCGTGCCGCCGGTGAACGTGTTGGCGCCGGAGAGGATGAGGGTGCCGGTGCCCAATTTGTTGAGGCTGCCGGCACCGCTGAACACGCCCGAGTAGGTGGTCGAGCCGTTGTTGTTGCCGACTCCGAGTTCAACCGCGGCGGCCGCGCTATTGGTGAGCGCGAGATTGTTGCTGCCCGTGATGCCGCCGAGCGTGGCGGCCGTGAGGGTGCCGAAGGAGAAACCGCTGGTCGGCGGGGTGAGCGTGCTGTTTTGGAGGGCGAGGGTATTCGCGAGGACAAGGCCGCCGGCGCTTATGGTCGTGGCGCCGGAGAAAGTGTTGGCGCCGGAAAGGGTAAGCGTGCCGGCGCCCAACTTCGTGAGGGCTCCTGGGCCGGAAATCGTGCCCGAGTAGGTCAGATTGTCGGACCGGTTAAATGCGAGGGTAGCGTTGTTGGCGATGTTGCCTGCAAGGTCGCCCGAAGTGCCGCCGGAGCCGATTTGCAGCGTGCCCGCCGAGATCGTCGTGCCGCCGGAGTAACTGTTGTTCCCCGTAAGGGTGAACGTGCCCGTGCCGCTCTTGGTCAGACTGCCGGCGCCGCTGAGAACGCCCGAATAGGCGGACGTCGTGTTGTTGTTGCCGACGGTGAGGGCGACGGCGGCCGATGAGGCGTTGGCCAAGGGCAGCCCGGTGCTACCCGAGAGTCCGCCCAGAGTGGCGCTCGTCAGAGAGCCGAACGAAAAGCCGCTCGCCGAGAGGTTCAATGTGCTGTTTTGCAGCCCGAGGGAGTTGGCCAGGATCAAAGCGCCCGAGCTGATCGTGGTGGTGCCGGTGAAGGTGTTGGCGGCTGACAGCGTGAGGTTGCCAGGGCCCATTTGCGTTATCGATCCAGCACCGGACAGGACCCCACTGAACGTCAGGTCGTCCGAGCGATTGTAGGCGATGGTGCCGCTGTTGACGATCGTGCCCGCGACCGACCCGGTGGTGCCGCCATTGCCCAACTGGAGGGTGCCGGCGCTGATCGTCGTGGAGCCCGAGTAGGTGTTGTCGGCGGTGAGGATGAGGGTGCCGGCGCCGGATTTGGTCAACGAGCCGCCTGAGCTGGTGAGAGGAGTGGCGAAGGTCACGTTCTGGCCATTGGTGTTGACGCTGTAGGCCTGGCCGGCGGCGGTGCTGAAACGCGACGAGTAATCGGTGGTATTGCTGGCGGAGAATTGCAGGGTGCCGCCACCGAAAGAGATGGTGCCGCTGCTGCCGATTGCGCCGCTGCTGCCGAGGGCCAGCGTGCCGCCGGCCAGCGTCGTGCCGCCGGTGTAGGTGTTGTCGCCGGAGAGCGTGAGGGTGCCGGTGCCGGCTTTGGTCAACGAGCCGCCGGAACTGGTGAGGGCGGAGGCGAAGGTCACGTTTTGGCCATTGGTATTTACGTTGTAGGCCTGGCCGGCGGCGGTGCTGAAACGCGCGGAGTAGTCGGTGGTGTTGCTGGCGGAGAATTGCAGGGTGCCGCCACCGAAGGAGATGGTACCGCTGCTGCCGAGAGCACCGCTGCTGCCGAGGGCAAGGGTACCGCCGGTCAGCATCGTGCCGCCGGTGAAGGTGTTGGGGACCCCCAGGGTGAGAGTTCCCGCGCCGATCTTGTTCAGCACCCCGCTGCCCGAAACTGATCCGGGCGAACCGGAAAAGCCGTTGGTGTCGAATACGGTATCCGCGCCCGTGATCTCCAAGCTTGAGGCCGAAAAATTCGCCGACGCTTTGAGCGTGGCCCCGGAACCAAGACTGACGGAACCGAAGGAAGGAGCCGTGAGCGTCGCATTCGCGACGTTGACGTTGATCGTGATGGGGCGGTTGACCACCAGTTCCCCGCCCAAGACGTTAGCGTTCACGTAGCCTGTGCCACCGCCAAGGCTACCGGCAACAGTCATGGTGCCGCTGCCGGTTTTGTTGAACGTCATGGCGCCCCCTGACTCCGGAAAGATCGAACGGAAGTTCGAATCGTAGCCGACCGAAACCGAAAAACCGTTGGTATCGACGGTGATCTGTCCGCCAATGGCCTGACCAAAGATGAAGCCACCGAGGGTGAGGTTGTCGCTGGCGAGGAGCGTGCCCGTGCCGGTTGGCGGGACGATCACGGCAGGGTTCATGAACATGAGTCCGGAGGTTCCTCCGATGCGTCCACCCACGGAAAGAGTTCCGCCATTCAACGTCAGGGTGGAAAGCAAAGAGTTCGTCGGAAGCGCCAGAGTGCCGCCATGGACCGTGACCGAGTCGCTGAACGATGAGGTGCCTGTGAGGGTCAACGTACCCGCACCCGATTTGGTCACCGGGCCGCCGAGGGCGGAGGCGAAGGTCACGTTCTGGCCGTTGGTGTCGATGCTGTAGCCATTGCCGCCAAACCGCGCCGAGTAGTCGGTGGTGTTGCTGGCGGAGAACTGCAGAGTGCCGCCGGTGAAGGTAATAGTGCCGCTGCTGCCGATTGCGCCGCTGCTGCCGAGGGCCAGCGTGCCGCCGGCCA
>JAIXWF010000023.1 GCA_027482185.1 Opitutaceae bacterium
AACATCCTCGCCGTCAACGACGACTGGCGCGGCACCGTCGCGTTGAAGGCGCAGTTCCAATCCGTCGGCGCCTTCCGCTTCTTCTCCGATGCCAGCCGCGACGCCGCCGTCGCCATCGAACTCCCCCCCGGCGCCTACACCGCCACCGTATCCGGAAAGAACAATACGACCGGCGTCGCCCTCGTCGAGGTCTACGAACTGCCCTGAGCCGGATCGAAGTTGAAAGTTGAAGGCTGAAAATTGAAAGCCCGGGACAACGCAAAATACCACGGCCGCCTGTGAACCGCGCCGCGAGCAACGGCGGTCCTGCCGGCCGCAACGTGCGGAACCGAACGGCTCGGCTCTCAACTCTCAGCTCAGTTCTCTCCGCTGCCTGAATTCGGCGGAAGGTCCGTTCCTTCAATCTTCAAACTTCACCTTTCCACCGCGGCGCCGCTTGCTGGGCGGCGTTCCCGCGTCCCCGCCGCCCCCATGAGTCGTCCCTCCCACCCCGGCGCGTGCCTCGCCTCCGCGCTGGTCGCCTCGCTTGCTTTCCTCGCCGCCGCGACATTCGTCCAGGCCCAAGCTCCGCAACCGCCGTTGCAGGATCGCGTCGCCGCCGTCGGCGCTTCGCCGCTCCGCGCCGAGTTCTCGCCCGGCGCTGCTTTCACTCTCGAACTCTGGGTGTTCCCGACCGCCGCCCCCGCCTTCGACTGGCTGGCCGGCAAGGCCTACGGCGCGCCCGGTGTCGATCCCCACCAGAGCTTCGCCCTCCTCCTCCCGTCCACCCGCCGGCCCGAGTTCAACATCGGTGTCCGGCCCGGCGTCGGCGGTTCGGTGCGTTCTCCCGACGCCATTCCGCTCCGCGCCTGGACCCACCTCGCCGGCGTTTCCGACGGCACCACCCTGCGCCTCTATATCAACGGCAACGTCGTCGCCTCCGCGCCCTCGCCCGGAATTCCCGCCGCCCCGGCCGGCGTCCCATTCTCCCTCGGCCGCGCGATCCTGCCCGACGGCGGCAGCAATTTCTTTCCCTTCCCCGGTTACGCCCGCCAGCTCCGCCTCTGGTCGGTCGCCCGTTCCGCTGCCCAGATCGCAGCCGCCCTCGGCGAATCCCTTCCGGCCGACCGCACCGGACTCGTTGCCGCCTGGCCTCTCGACGACGAGCCCGGCGTCCGCACCCTGCGCGAGCTCGCCGGCACCGGGCCTGCCCTCACCACCGGCGGCCTGTCCTCGGCCCGTACCAGCCTCGTCGCCGCCGGCCCATTTTACGCCGACACCGTCTCGCCGCGCGACAACGCCACTTCGCCCGCCCTGCATCAGGGCGCGCTCATCGATTTCGACTCCGACGGCGACCTCGATGTCGTTTACGCCCAGCTCGACTACACCCAGGCCTCCGGCCCCACCCCCAGGCGCCTCCGCGCCTTCCGCAATACCAACGGCACCTTCACCGACGTCACCGACGCCGTGCTCGGCACCGTCACCCTCGTCCACCCGCGCCATCAGTTCGTCGCCGACTTCAACGGCGACGGCCGCAGCGACCTCGTCTTCGTCGGTCACGGCTACGATTTTCCGCCCTACCCCGGCGAGCAATCCCGTCTCCTCATCCAGACGCCCGACGGCCGGCTCGTCTCCGATCCCGCGCGTCTCCCACGCGTCGACCGCTTCACGCACAACGTCTCCGTCGCCGACATCGACCGCGACGGCGACCTCGACATCTTCATGTGCAACGTGAATCAGGACCTGTTCGGCCCGCGCCTCTACCTCAACGACGGCCGCGGCTTCTTCACCGAGAATTCCTCGCGGCTCCCTCCCGAAATCGTGGACGGCTCCCTCGGCTGGGTAAACGGCAGCCTCTTCGTCGACGTCAATCGCGACGGCGCCCCCGACCTCGTGCTCGGCCCGATGCAGGGTCCGCGCCGCGGCCAGGGTTCGCCGAATCACCTTCTGATGAACGACGGCTCAGGCCGCTTCGTTCGCGACCCGCGCTTCGCCCTCCCCGCCAAGCTCGTCGACCCCAGCGCCACCGTCGTCAACATCGAGACCGCCGATTTCAACGGCGACGGCTGGCCCGACCTCGTGCTCTCCACCGACGACTCTCTCGTCACGCCCCCCGACGGCACGCGGCTCGGTCTCGCCGTCCAACTCCTGATCAACCGCGGCGACGGCACTTTCATCGATGCCACCGCCGGCTCCGGCATCGTGATGTCCCCGCGCGAGGTCTGGACCGAATGGATGTATCCCGTCGACTTCACCGGCGACGGCCGCCCCGACCTCGTGCTGCATGTTTCTCCCGCCACCGGCCGAACCACGCGCCTGCTGGCAAACAACGGCACCTCGCCCGTAACCTTCAGCGAAGTCACCGAGATTTACCTTCACGCGGCCACCGGCGGCGTTGTGCTCCCCGGCGATATCGATCGCGACGGCCGTATCGACTTCCTCGCCGTAACGCCCGACTCCCTGACGTTTTCCCGCAATCTGAAGCCGCTCGTCGCGGGCCGCCTCGCCAACCTCAGCGTCCGCACCGTCGCCGGTTCCGGCGACGCCACGCTCATCGCCGGCTTCGCCCTCGGCGGCGCGGAGTCCGCCACCGTTCCCAAGCCCCTCCTCGTACGCGCCGTCGGTCCGACCCTCGCCGCCTTCGGCGTCGGCAACACCCTCGCCGATCCCGCGCTCACCCTCGCCCCGCTCGGCCGCGCCGCCCTCGCGACCAACGACGACTGGGGCGGCACCGCCGCCCTGAAGAACGCCTTCGCCTCCGTCGGCGCCTTCGCCTTCGCCAACGACTCCTCCCGCGACGCCGCCCTCCTCGCCAATCCCGCCCCAGGCACCTACACCGCGACGGTCTCCGGTGGCAACGGGGCCGCCCTCGTCGAAGTCTACGACCTCGGTCCCGGCCGCACGCCCCGCCTCGTCAACCTCAGCGCCCGCACCGTCGCCGGCTCCGGCGCCGAGGCACTCATCGCCGGCTTCGTCGTCGACGGCACCCTGCCCAAGCGTCTCCTCCTCCGCGCCGCCGGCCCCACCCTCGCCGCCTTCGGCGTCGGCAACACCCTCGCCGATCCCCAGCTCGTCCTGCGGCCTTTGAATTCGGATACCATCCTCGCCGCCAACGACGACTGGGGCGGCTCCGCCGCCCTCAAGGCCGCCTTCGCCGCCGTCGGCGCCTTCGCTTTTGCCAACGACACTTCCCGCGACGCCGCCCTCCTCCTCGAACTTCCCCCCGGCGCCTACACCGTCACCGTCTCGGGCTCCCCCCGCCAAAGCAACGCCCCGGCCGGCGTCGCCCTTGTCGAGGTCTACGAACTGCCGTGAACGGAAACCGGGTTGAAAGTTGAAACGTGAAACGTGAAAGCCCAGGCTCCGTGAGAGGCGCGTCCGGGGCTTTCGCGGACCGCGCGCCGCGGGCCACGCGGCTCGTGCTTTCAACTTTCACCTTTCACCTTTCAACCGCGGCGCGCGCCGCCGCGCGCCGCTACGGCAGTTCGTAGATCTCGACCAGCGCCTCGCCGGTCGCGCCGCCCACGCCGCCGACCTGCACGGTGTAGCTCTTGCCCGCGGCCAAAGTCACGACCGCCGCGGAATCCCGGCTGCCGGCCCCGAAGGCGAAGGCACCGACTCCCGCGAACGTCGGCGCCAGCGCCGCGTCCCAGTTGTCGTTTTCCGCCACCTTCGTCGCCCCTTCGAAGATCTCGAGCTTGGGATCGACCAGCGCCGTGCTCAGCCCGAAGGCCGCCAACGCCGGGCCCGCCGCCCGGATCAGCAGCCGCTTCGTGCCTGAACCCGCGACATTGAAACCGGCGATCAAGATGTCCGCCCCGCTGCCGACGCGGTTGCGCGCCGACACATTGACGAGCCGTTGCGCGTTGCCGGGGAGCGCATCGTACGCCTCCACCAGCACCACGCCGCCGGCGGCACCGTTGACCTGCACCGACGAGCCGCCGTCCAGCGGCGCGAGCAACGCCGCGTCCTTGCCCCCGGCCGCCAACTGGAACGCGCCCAGTTCGCGGAACGTAGCCGACAGACCCGCGGCCCAATCGTCGTTCTCCGCCGTCTTCGCCCCGTCCTTGAACACCTGCAGCCGCGGATCCGGCATCGCGTCCGTCAATCCGAACTGCCCCAGCGTCGGCCCCACCGCGCGGACGAGGACGGGCTTCGCCCCGCCCTGCGCCGTCACGCCGACGATGATCGACTGCCCCGCCTCGAGCGAGGTGCGCACGGACAGATTCGCCAGCCAGGCCGACGGCAAACGCGCCAGATCGACGGTCTCGTCCGCGAAACGGATCTGCCCGATGTTCTCCAGCCGCAGCCGGCCGAGCCGGCCCGTCGTGTCGGTCACGGTGTGGCCGCCGCCCGACGGCGTGATCTGGAACAGCCGCCGCGACCCCGGCAGCGTCAGCGTATCCGTTGCGCTGCGACCCCGGATGCGCGCGTTGGGCGCGAACGCATCGAGACCCCGCGCCCGGCCCTCGGCCAGATAGTGCGCGAGTCCGCTCGCGTACCGGCCGCCCGTCACCGCGGCGGCGACGTCGGGGTATTGCGTGAGATAGAAATACTCGGAGAAACCCGGCGCACCCTGCGCCGCCGCATCGGTGCCGTTGGGCCCGGTGCCCAGCGGCGCCTCCGCGCGGAAATCGAACCAAGCCAGCAGATCCACGTACGTCCCGGTGTTCGTCGTGAACGTGGTCTGCCGCGCGACATAGCCAAGCCGGTTGTCCGTGAGCATGTAGTACCCGAGGATGTTGTCATACTGGCTCAACCGCGGATCGTTCGCGATTTGCCGCATCGCCACGGTGTGCTCGCGCAATTCGTTCCACATCGCCTGCACGAACTTCCCCGTCCCCGTGTTGATCAAGATCCGGTTCGCCCAAGTCTGCGGGTTCGAACTCCACGTGCTGCCGTCCGGATTGGGGCTGGCATTGCCGTAGGGATCGCTGGACAGGATATCCGGGAAACCGTCGCCGTTGATGTCGCGGTACACCGGCTGGTGGCTGCCGCTCGCGCCGAGGAAAAAGTTGTAGAGCGACGCGTCGGTTTCGTCGGTGAACTGCAGGTTACCCCGGTTGATCAGAATCTGAAAAACACCCGCCTGCGTCCCCGCCGTCGCTTCCCAAAGCATGATGCTGACGACGATGTCGGGCCGCCCATCCTGGTTCAGGTCGAGGATCTCGACGTGGATGTTGTGGGACTTGTTGCGGAACTGGGAACGGAAGCCGGCGTACGTCGCGTCGCGGTCGAAATACGGCGGCGGCAAGGTCCGCACCGTCGCCCGGCCGATGCCGTCCGCCAATTCGATGTCGGTCAAAATGAAGTTCTCGTTTTTCGACCAGTTGTTGAGGTTCTGGAATGCATCGACGGTCACGATCTCCGGCTTGCCGTCGCCGTTGAGGTCGCCCATCGCGCACGCCGAACCGCTGCCCAGCAGAATGGTGCGGTTGCGCTCGTTGCGCGTGAAAAGCGGATACACCGTGAAACCGCCCGCGCGGTCGTTGAGGTACAGCAGCGGATGGCCCCAGCTCCGGCCGCCGCCGTCGGGCGGCAGTCCCTCCACCGCCGCCGCCGTCAGCACGGACGCGTAGAAATCCTGCTCGGTCCGGTACGCGGCGCTGACGATGTCGATGTAGCCGTCGCCGTTGAAGTCGCCCGTGCCGGAATTGTGGCCCTCGAGCTTCGGCCCCGCGATGGGCTGGCGCGTGAAGGTACCGTTGGCGTTCTGCAGAAACCGCTCGGACGGCGTCGGCACCGCCGGACTCTCGTTGTGCCCGAGGTAGAAGAAATCGTTCCGGCCGTCGCGGTTCAGATCCATGATCCGCGGCGTCGAGGTGCCGGCGACGGCCGTCGCGCCCAGCAGGGTCTGCGGCGAGACGACCGTGGTTCCGGCGGCGTTCGTCGAAAACGCGAAGATCGGCGCATCGACCGTCGTGCCGCCCACGCCGAACCCGCGGTACGTCCAGCCCGTGAACAGCACCTCCGGATAACCGTCGTTCGTCAGGTCGCCGCTGGCATGGTAGAAAATCGTCGTCGGGGGCGCGGCGACGGTCGCGAGATGCCGGCCCTTGAAGGCCGACGCGGGGATGTTCACCGAGGGCGGCAGCGGATTGAGCGTGCGCTGCACGATGGCCGGCACGGCGGCGATCGCCGCCGCCGCCGTCGCCGCGAATGCCGCCAGACCAATCGCCGTCCACCGGCGGTGCGCACCAAGATGGAATTCGGGCCGGTTCGCCCGGGGTGACGGAAATTGGCAATGCATGCTCGCGGACCATGCACATCGGATCCGGCCGCGCAAAACTTCCGGCCGCGCAATTTCCGCCCCGTCCGAATGCACCTGCCGCGCCCGTCGCCCGTGAATTGCGGTTCCCGGCCCCGATCTTCTCCCCCGCCGGGCCTCCGCGGCGCATCTCCTTGTTTAGGATCCGCCCTCCCCCACCGCCCTACATATAAATATAATAGACCGCCGGACCAATCCTGCCATCCGCGACCCGGCCGGGGGCGACACCCTCATCACCGGCTTCACGGTGGGCGCGGACGCCAACCAGACCGTTCTCATCCGCGCCGTCGGCCCCACCCTCGCCGCGTTCGGCGTCGAGGGCACGCTGCCCAACCCCGAACTCGAGCTCTATTCCGGCACCGCCAAAATCGCCGAGAACGACGTATGGCGCGCCGCCCGCCCGCACACTTGACCCTGCCGCACCGGCCCGCGACCGTCCCGACCGGTCCATGTCCAGCGCCAGCACCCAACCGGGGGCGGTTCAGCCCGCCCCGCCGCCGTCGGTCTTCCTGAGCTACGCCTCCGAGGACCGCAGCGCCGTGCGCCGGTTGCGCGACGCCCTCTCCGCCGCCGGCCTGGAGGTTTGGTACGATGAAAACGAGCTCGGCGGAGGCGATGCCTGGGACCAGAAGATCCGCCGCCAGATCCGCGAGTGCGACTACTTCATGCCCGTGATCTCGGCCGCGACCGAGGCGCGCAAGGAAGGCTACTTCCGCCGCGAGTGGCGCCTCGCGACCGAGCGCACGCTCGATATGGCCGACGACGTCATGTTTTTGCTGCCGGTCGTCCTCGATGACACGGCCGACGCCGGCGCCCGCGTGCCCGAGCGTTTCACGACCGTGCAATGGCTGCGTTGCCCCGGCGGCGAACCGACGCCCGCCCTCGCCGCTCTCGCCGCCCGCCTCGTGCGCGGCGAGCACACCGCCCTGCCGCGCCGCGCCACGTCGCATCCGGTCTCCCGCCCGCCCGCCGCCGCGGTCGTCCCGCCGCCCTTGGTTCCGCCCTCCGCGGGTACCGGCTCGGTCCCGCCGCAACCGGGAGCCGGACCGGCGGCCGACGACCCGCATGTGCCGCCGCCGATGCCGGCGTTCCCGCACCTCGCCGACGACAAAAACTTCGGCCAAGTGATGAAGTTCCTCGCCGAGATCGTGTGGTGGGCCATCACCGCCGCCTGGCTGCTGCTGAAACGCATGCCCAAGGCGGTCCGCGTCTTGGTGATCGTTTTCCTCTTCATCACCGCCCTGTCCCGCTGCAGCGGCGACAGCGAACCGCGCGCGCCGCGGCCGCCCAAACCGAAGTCCGAGGCCGCTGCCCCCGCCAACGACGCCGCGACCCAGTTGCGCAAATCCGCCGCCGAGTTCGAGAAGACCGCGGGCAACCCGGACACGACAAAACTCGTCGCCGGCCTCGCCACCGTCGGCGCCGAAGTCGCCCGCGCCCTCGGGGCGGAAATCGAGAACGACGCCGCCCACCGTTCCCTCCTCCTCATTCCTTTCTCCGCCGGCCTGACGGACTCCGCCGCCGCGTTCGGCAACACCGTCTTTGCCGCCGCGCAAACCCGCCTCACCGCCGCCCGCCCGAAGGGCATCGCGGTCGCGCCTGCTCCGGCGGCTCCGCTCGCCGACGCCGACGCCCTCGCGCTCGCCCGCGAACACCGTTCCCCTTTCGTCGTGCTCGCCCGGCTCGACGGCACCGGCACCGGCCAAGTCCTCACCGTCCGCGCCTTGGCCGTCCGCTCCGGTCGCCCCGCCTGGACCGGCTCCTTTTTGGTCGCCGGCACCCCGCCCGAAACCGCCGCGGCCGCCGTGGCCGAAGGCATCCTTGCCCTGCTCCCGAAGCCCGGCAGCCCGGGCAGGTGATAGTTGAAAGGTGAAAGACCGGACCTCCTCCCTGTCCCGTTTCTCCTTTCCGATTTCCGGTTTCCGAATTCCGAATTCCGGTTTTATTGTAACCTCAGAAGTCCAACCCGAACATCACCCGTAGCCGCGTGTAGTCCTGCGCGTTGCCGTCCGGGTTGTCGCGGCGGATCTCGTGCCGCAGCGCCGCGCTCAGCGTTTCGGTGAGTTTCTTGTTCAGCTCGATGCGGTTCTCGAAGCCGTCGACGTCCCCGTTCACCGGATACCAGACGCCGCGCTGCGTGAGCCCCATGCGCCACGGCAGCTTCAGCTCGATTTCCTCGAAAGCCGACTGCACGCCGCGCGACGAATGCTCCTCGTCGCCCGTCGTTTTCCAAAGATCGAAGAGATTCTGCGCCACGCCCACGCGCACCTTGCGCGTCGGCAACGTCGAGAGCTGCAGACCCACGCCGATTTCCTGCTGCAGCAGCATGTAGTCGTTCGGCACGCCGCGCAGCCGGCTCGCCCGGTTGATCTCGAAACTAGGCCGGTACTGCGCGAACCGCGCCTTCGTGAACTCGCGCCGCCACGATCCCGAGGTTCTCAGCACATCGGTCGTCGGCACCTCGTCCGTCTCCGCGTAATCGTAGCGCGCCGAGAGCTGCACTTCGTTGTTCGGCCACTTCCGGGACAAATTCGTCTCCACCGCCAGCGTGTCGCGATCCGTGACATCCGATACCACTTCCGAGGCGACCGACAGCCGGCCGTTCCACGGCCCCATGAAACTGCGCACCCGCGCCGTCAGCACACTCGGCGAAAAACGGTCCCACAGCGTCAACCGCTCCTCGTCCGCCGCGGCCGCGTCTTTCGCGGCGACCGGCGCGACGGGCGGAGCGGGGGGCGTTTTCGGCGCCGCGGCGGCCACGGTCTCCGGCCTGGCCGCCGCCGGCGCGACCGCCGGAATGATCACCGCATCGGCCGCCTTCACGCGGACTTCGCCGAAACGGTCGGACCGGAACACGATCTCCTCCGGCGTGCGCTGCACGACGGCGCCATGCAACCGGTCGCCGTCCTTGAAGACGAGCGTGTCGCGGCTGCCGGCCGGCTCCGCGGCGCGGACCGCCGCCAAGCCGAGTCCAACCGCTGCCGCCCAAGCCGTCAGGAAAACGATCTTCCGGAAAATCATCGCGAGCTTCGACGTCCGCGGCGGCGCGGTGTTTCAGGAAATTTCGGCCGCGGGCAAGGCACGCGGACATTCTTCGCGCTTGCCCCTCCGCCAAGCGACGGCCATCTCTCCGCGCGCTTGCGGAAAAAGTTCGCCAGTCTCGCCCTGCTCTTCGCCTGGGTCTGCGCCAACGGCGCGATCTGGGATGCCGCGCAGTTGCTCGTCTGGGGCAAGATGTTTTCCGACAACGCGCGCGTGATGCCCGTCGCGGCCGCCCTCCGGGCGACCTTCGATCCGGCCAAGGCCTGCGAACTCTGCGCCGGCGTCGCCGACGCGAAGGAAACCGCGCGGCAGCAATTGCCGCAGGCCGTGGAGCGCTCCGCCGAGAAGCTGCTCCTCGCGCTGCACACGCCCGCCCCGATCCTGCTCGAGCCGGATCCCGCCGCCTGGCCCGCCGCGCTCGCGAGCGCGGCGCCCGTGCGCACGGAGTCGGTGCCGGTGCCGCCCCCGCGCGTCTGACGCGCCACCGCACCGCCGTGTCCGCGCCCCCGCGAACGTAGTTTCGCGCGCGCGTTCTCCCGAGTCCCGTTCGCCCCCGGCGAACTTCACCTCCGTCCGCGCCCGCGCAGCCGGATCCTTCCGCCCTTGCCGGACCTGCTCCCGCCATGCCTTTGCCGTTTTCAATCGCTCCGTTTTTTCGCCGGCTCATCCCCGCCGTCGCGGCCGGCCTTGCCTTGGCCCTCGCCGGCTGCACCCGCGACCGACCCGCCGAGCACCCGCCGGAGCCGCCGCGCCATCCGCTCCGCGGGGAGATCCTCGGCGTCGCCCGCGACCGCGGCCTCCTCGTCGTGCACCACGAGGAAATCCCCGGCTACATGCCCGCGATGACGATGGAGTTCGCCGTCCCCGGCGCCGATCTCGGCGCCTTCCGCGACGGCCAGAAGATCGCCGCGACGCTCGTCGAGGCCGCCGCGGGCGACTTCCGCCTCGAAGGTATCCGGATTCTGGATCCGCAACAGGAACGCGACCTCGCCGCCGCCGCGCTAGCGCTCCGCCAGGACACCCATACGCGCGGCAAACACGCCTACCGCGAAATCGGCGAAACCGCCCCGGCCTTCGCCCTCGCCAACCAGGATGGCGCCGTCGTCCGGTTCGACCACTTCCGCGGCAAACGCGTCGTGCTCAATTTCATTTTCACCCGCTGCCCCGTGCCGACCATGTGCCCCGCCGCCACGGCCAAGATGATGGCCCTGCAGGGCGCCGCCAAAGCCGCCGGCATCCGCGATCTCGAGCTCGTTTCGATTTCCTTCGACACCGACTACGACACGCCGCCCGTGTTGAAAAAGTACGCCTCCGACCGCGGCATCGACACGTCCAACTTCTCTTTTCTCACGGGCCCCAAGGACGCCATCGCCGACCTGCTCCGCCAATTCGGCGTCTACGCCATCCCCGGCGAAAACCTCTACCGCCACACCCTCGCCACGATTCTCATCGGCGCGGACGGCAAGATCGTCCACCGCACCGACGAATCGTCGTGGAGCCCCGACGATTTCCTCCGCCTCCTCGCCCCGCCGTTGCCATGACCCGCCCGGCCCGCCCCGTTCCCGGCTGCTCCACCCTTCCGCCCGTCCGGCGGCTCAGCCTCGTCGTGACCCTCGTCGCCTGGCTCTGCGCCACCGGCACGCAGTGGGACGTCGTGCAGGCCGTCGCCTGGGTCCGCATGTTCGCCGAGAATTCCCGCGAAATGCCGATGCTCGCGGCCCTCGAGCGGACGTTCAGCCCCGAGGCGCGCTGCAGCCTTTGCCAGGCCGTCTCGCAGGCGAAACAGGATGAACCCGGCCCCGCGGGCACCGCCGGCAAGACGGACGCCAAAATCGTCTTCGCGCACCAGACGGCCGAGTCCGCTTTCCTCATTATCCCCGCTGCCCCCGCCTGGCCCGTGGCTGACGTCACCGTCGCGGGCACCCTCCGCGCCGCCCCGCCGTTGCCGCCGCCGCGCGCCTGACGCGCCCCGCACCGCCGTGTCCGCGCCGTCCCGTTTCCGGGGAATCTCGCGCGCGGTTTTCCGAACTCCGTTCGCTTTCCGCGAACCACGCCGAGCGCCCGCGTGCGCGCCGCCGTGTAGCTCCTTCCGCACGTTTTCCCATGTCTTCCCGTTTCCCGTATCCCGCCACCTTCCTCCCGCTCTGCGCCGCTCTCGCCGTCTCGGCCGCCGCGCAGACCGCCAAACCGGCCGCCCCCGCGGTTCCCGGCAAGGAGGATCCCGTCCAACTCGCCGCGTTCGACGTCACCGCCGACAAGGAGAACAACTTCTCCCTGCCGCTCGACGCCGTCGCGACCTCCGGCTCGCGCCTCGGCCTCACCAGCCGCGATCTCCCCGCCAGCATCTCCGTCATCACCCAGGAGATGATGCAACTCCGCGGCCTGCGCACCGCCGTCGAGGCGGTCGAAGCTGCCGTCGGCATGACCGGCGGCACGCAATTTGGCTCCATCCCGAGCTACTCCACCCGCGGCTTCGGCGGCAACAACGTCACGATCATGCGCGACGGCATCCGCCAGAACACCGCGTCGCAAAGCTCCCGCACCGTCGATTCCTTCATCCTCGACCGCATCGAGGTCCTCAAGGGCCCCGACGGCCTCATGTTCGGCGAAGGCGCCATCGGCGGCGCCGTGAACTACATTTCCAAATCCCCGTCCCCGGTCTTCCGCGGCGACGGTCTCGCCAGCGTCGGCCCCTGGGGCAACTACCGCCTCGGCCTCGGCGTCGGCGGCCCGCTGCTGAAATCATCGCTCAACTCCCAACCCTCGACTGCCAACTCCCTTTCCTACCGCGCCGACTACTCCCACAACCGCACCAACGGCTACCAGGAACGGAACTCGCAGCGCTACGACGCCGTCGCCCTTTCCCTCGCCTGGCAGGCTTCCGAGAAATTCGCGCTCACGTGGTGGGGCACCTTCCTCGACGACTGGAACGAGAGCTACTACGGCAACCCGACGATCTACGACGGCGTCGTCAACACCCTCGTCGCCAACGCCCAGCCCGAAGTCCGCACCTTCAATTCCGCGACCGACCGCCTGATCAACCCGCGCGTCGATCCCGCCGCCCGCCGCACCAACTACAACTTCTTCGACAACTACGCCGCGACCGAGAACGTGTTCAACCGCGTGCGCGCCGACTTCCGGTTCTCCCCGGCCGTCGAATTGCGCAACGAGTCGTACGTCGCGACGCAGTTGCTCAAGTGGAAGAACACCGAGAGCAACACCTGGAACCCCGTCGCCCGCAACATCACCCGCGGCGGCCTCACGTTGATCTACCGTGACGACGTCCTCTACGGCAACCGCCTCGATCTCACGGTGAAAAAGCCGATCGCCGGCCACGCCAACCGGCTCCTTGTCGGCGCCGTCTTCGAGCGCAACGACCAGATCCGCGGCGGCGCCGCCGGCAACCAGGTCACCGCCATCCCCGCCGTCTCGCTCTACAATCCCAACGTCGGCTTCGCCCCCGCGTCGCGCTTCCAAAAGACCTCCCGCATCGTCGTCGAAACCCACGCCTTCCACTTCCAGGATGTCTTCGACGTCACGTCGAACTTCCGCGCCGTGGCCGGCGTGCGCTACGACCACATCGCGCTCCACCGCGACACGCTCTTCAACAACACGACCGCGGTGCCGACGCCATTCTCCACCTTCAAGAAAGGTTACCGCACTTACACCGGCCGCGTCGGCGGCGTCTGGATCCTTTCGAAATCCGTCAACGCCTACGCCTCGTTTTCCCGCGCCGCCGAGCCCGTCACCCAGCTCGTCTCGCTCAACACCGCCCAAGCCGACTACTCCCTGCAAAAGGGCCGCCAGTACGAAGCCGGGATCAAGGGCACCTTCCTCGGCGGCAAGCTCGACACCACCTTCGCGATCTTCGACCTGCTGAAAAAGGACCTCCTCACCAGCACCCTCGACCCCGTGACCGGGCTGCGCATCAGCCAGCAGATCGGCGCCCAGAAATCCAAGGGCGCCGAGTTCGCCCTCGCCGTCTCGCCCGGCGACGGCTGGCGCCTCGAGGGCAACGTCGCGTATACGGATTCCAAGTACGCCGACTTCAACGAAAACCTCGGCACCGGCGTGATCTCCCGCGCCGGCAAGCGCCCGGGCAATGTCCCCGAGTGGGTCGCGAATGTCTTCGTCGCGAAGCGCTTCGCCAACGGCTTCGCCCTCAGCGGCGGCCCGCGCTGGGTGAGCGACCGCTTCGGCAACACGAACAACTCGGTTGTCGCCGAGGGCTACGTGACGCTCGACGCCTCCGCCACCTACACGTGGCACAAGTGGCACTTCACCCTCCGCGGCCGCAATCTGCTCGACGAGGAGTACGAGTCCGTCGCCGGCACCACGATGCGCCGCCTCGCCGATCCCCGCACCGCCGAGTTCAGCACCCGCTTCTCGTTCTGAGCGGCCCCGCCGCTCCCGCTTGCCGGGGGCGGCGCCCGCCGCGCCACTCCCGTTTCCACGTTTACCGTTTGCCTCTCCTCCGCTTCCCGCTCCGCTCCCTTTCCCGGCTGCCCATGAATCCGCTCCGCCTCCTGCTCGCCGTCGCCGCCCTCGCGCTGCCCGCCCGCGCCGCCGACTTCGCCCGGCCGCTGCCCACTCCCGCCGCCGCCGATTCCCAATGCGCCAATCTCGCCGCCGGGCCGGACGGCGTTCTTTACCTCACCTGGTGCGGACCCGGCGACCGACCCGGCGAACGCGCGCTCAAGCTCGCGACCCTCGCTCCCGGCCGCACCGAATGGTCCGCGCCGCTCACCGTCGTCAGCACGCCGTTGCTGATGGAGAACTGGGCCGACTTCGCCTCCCTGGCCGTCGGCACGGACGGCGCCCTCACCGCGCAATGGTTCCAAAAGCAGGACGGTCCCGAGGCCCGCGGCTACGACGGCTGGTATTCGCGTTCCGAGGACGGCGGCCGCACCTGGCGCGCGCCCGCCCGCCTCGGCCACGAATTCGTCGCCCTCGCCCCGCTCTCCGGCGGCCGGACCCTCGCCGTCTGGCTGGAAAGCGCCCGCGTCCGCGACCCCAACGCCCCGCCCCGCCCGAAACGCGACCCCAACGCCCCGCGCCCGGCCGGCAATCCGGAGTCCGCAACCCGCAATCCGCAATCATCGTCCGCCCCCTACGCGCCTTCGATGAAATTGCTCGCGCGCCTGCTCGCGCCCGACGGCTCCGCCCTCCGCGAATGGACCGTCGACCCCGATGTCTGCACGTGCTGCCAAAACACCGCCGCCGTCCTCCCCGGCGACCGCGTCTTCGTCGGCTACCGCGGCCATACCGCGGCGGAAATCCGCGACAACAAATACGCCGTCTTCGATCTCGCCGCGGGCACGTGGACCGCTCCGGTCACCCTGAAAGACGACGGTTGGAAAATCGCCGCCTGTCCCGTCAACGGCCCCGCCGCCGACAGCCGCGGCGACGCCCTCGCCGTCGCCTGGTTCACCGCCGCCGACGGCGTGCCCCGCGTCCAGGCGCGCGCCTCCTCCGACGCCGGCCGCACCTTCGGCGCCCCTGTCCAAGTCGATCTCGGCCGGCCCCTCGGCCGCCTCGAAACGGTGCTGCTGGCCGACGGTTCCGCCGCGATCCTCTGGCTCGAAGTCGGCGACGCGGAAAATATCGCCGGCATCTATGCCCGTCGGCTCTGGGCCGACGGCACACTCTCCGAGGCACGGCTCGTCGCGACCTCGAGCCAGGCCCGCGCCAGCGGTTTCCCGCGCGCCGCCCGGCGGCCCGATGGGCGTATCGTGATGGCTTGGACGGAGGCCGGCGACCCGAAACAAGTACGCCTCCTCGATTTCGATCCCGCCTCGCTCGTGCGCTCCGGCAAACTTGCCGCCGCCCCGGCCGCCATTCGCCGCGGCCCGCCGCCCATCCTCGAACTTTGTGAATCACCCGCTGCCCTGAACCGTCTCGCCTCCCATCCATGAAAAACCGCCTCCTCGCCACCCTGCTCGCCCTCTCCGCCGCCGGCCATTCCGTCGCCGCCGCCGAAACCAAGCCGGCCGAAAAAGCCGACGCCGTGAAACGCCATCCGCTCCGCGGCGTGGTCACCTCCGTCGACGCCGAACGTTCCACCCTCATGGTCAAACACGAGGAGATCCCCGGCGTCATGCGCGCCATGACCATGGCGTTCAAGGTCGACGCCAAGGCGCTCGCCGCCGTGAAGAAAGGCGACGCGATCACCGGCCTCATGTCCCGCCAAGGCAAAGATTGGGTCCTGGAAAACGTGCAGCCCGCGGCGGCGAAGCCCTGAACCGGCACTATGCCGCCGCGGGTTTGACCGTCGAAGGTTGGCCGAACGATCCTTCCGGAATCGGCGAACATCGTCGCCGCACACCGTCCGAGACGCCGAACGATCTTGCGCTCAGGCGTTAGCCAAATCCGCCCGGCCGATTGGATCCGGCCGGGCGGCGCGCCTGCCGTAGTTGCCCCCGGGGGCAGTGGGTAAATCTCGTCCCTCGGACGGCTTTCAAGCTTCGGCCGGAGCGGTCGAAGGGAGACGGAAGTTTCGCATAACCGCCTGCACTCCGACCATGAAAACTCCGCCCCGCCTGTTGCTTCTTCTCCTTCCGCTCGCGCTCGCGCTGGTCGGCTCCGCCGCGGCGGCTGACTCCGGTTCTGCGGCGGCCGCGACGATCCCGCCGGCGGCCCACTCGACCTCGTTGGCCTGGGGTACGATTGCCGTCGGTGCGCTGGGCCTGGCGCTTTTGCTCTATGGGGTGCATCGCGCCTCGCTGACGGTGGCGCAACGCTGGAACATCGGCCGCCGCCTCGCCGCGGGCTTCAGTCTCCTGCTCGTCGTGCTGGCCGGCCTCGCCGCCGAAAGCTGCTTCAGTCTCCGCACCGCCTACCTTGAATTCGAGGAGTACCGGAGCGACGCACGGAACAGCCTGCTCGCCACGGGCCTGCAGGAAACCGTGTACGAACTCCGGCTCGTCGCCGCGCAATACTCGCTCCACGGGGACGCCGCGGCCGCCGTCGCCTACGGGACGCTCAAAACCGATCTCGCCCGCAAACTGCAGGAGGCCCGGCAAACGATTTCCGTCGGCGAGTTCGGCGGGCAACTCGACCGGATGGATGCCGCGGCCGCGCGCCATGCCGCGCTTTTCGGCGACCTCGAGAAGGCGGTCGGTTCCGGCCGCTCCGACCGCGCGGCCGTCGAGCGCAGTCTGGCGGAAGTCGGCACCGCGCTGGACCGGGAATCGCACCAGCTGGAACAACTCTTCATCGCACGCCAGACGGAGGACGGCCCGCGCATCGACGCCGAGCTTCGCCACACCGCATCGCTGGTGCTCTGGGTTGCCGTCGCCTCCGTTCTGCTCGGCGCCGGTCTCGCCTACTGTATCACCCGTTCGATCGTCGGCCCGCTCCGCGACGTTGCCGCGTCGCTCGGCGCCGGGGCCGAGCAGGCCGCGGCCGCCGCCGATCAGGTTTCGGCCTCGAGCCAGTCGCTCGCCATGGGCGCGACCGAGCAGGCCGCCTCGCTCGAGGAAACCTCCGCGTCCCTCGAGGAATTATCCTCGATGACCAAACGCAACGCCGCGAGTTCGTCGGAAGCCAACCGATCCGCTTCCGCGGCGCGCGCCGCCGCCGACACCGGAGGGCGCCAAATGCAGGCGATGCAGGACGCGATGAATGCGATCAAGGACGCCTCCGACGACATCGCCAAGATCCTGAAGACGATCGACGAAATCGCCTTCCAGACCAATCTCCTCGCATTGAACGCGGCGGTCGAAGCCGCCCGGGCGGGCGAACACGGCATGGGCTTCGCCGTCGTCGCCGACGAAGTGCGCGCCTTGGCCCAGCGCTCGGCGGCCGCCGCCAAAGACACCGCCACGCGGGTCGTCGAATCGGCCCACAAGAGCCAGCAAGGCGTCACCATCAGCTCGGAAGTCGCGCAGAGTTTTGCCGCCATCCGCCAACGCATCGAATCGCTCGACGGCCTCGTCGCGGAAATCTCCACCGCCACTTCGGAGCAGAGCCGCGGCGTCGGGCAGTTGTCGGCCGCCGTTTCGCAGATCGACCAAGTCACGCAAAACAACGCCGCCAGCGCCGAGGAAACCGCCGCCGCCGCCGAGGAACTCAACGGCCAGGCCCAGATGCTCAAACATGCCGTGCATCAGCTCGAGCTGCTGACGGGCGCGCGCGCGGGGGCGACGTTGCCCGCTCCCGTCTCCGTCCGGACCTCGGTCCCGCCGGTCCGCGGTCCCGGGGCCGGCCGGAATCACTCCCGCACGGCAGCCCGCCCGGGCGCATTCGCCGGGGTGAATTGACGCCGGCCGGCCGCGAATCGCCAAACTTGTTCCAGCGCTTTCGGGTGCGCGAAGCTTCGTCGTCACGCCGCCCCCGGCCCCGCGGCGCCAACCCCGACTTCGTTTCTCGAACCCGGGGCCCGACGCCCTCGGCCCCGGCAAGGCGGAACTTCTCCGCCACATCGCGGCCTCGGAATTCGGCCGGCCGTGCAACCGTGCCCGGCAATCGGTCGCCACGAAGAGTGCGCTCTTCCGGCTACCGTTGTGCGAACGCACGCGTGCCGGTGGGTCCATCCTAACGCGGCTCGGCGAAGACGTTCGCACCCGGTACACCCGGATGAAGGCCGTGGTCCGTCGCGCCACTCGCCGGGACAGCCGGACTCCCGCGACCCGGTTGAAAATCTGATCCTCGCCCCAAGGCAGGCCCGACAAAGGCGCTTGTCCCTGCCCGCCAAGACCATATAGACCACTCTGTGTCCGGCCCCTTTTCCGATGATGCCACGGCGTGCCGCGAGAAGTCGCTCCGGGACCCGGCGGCTCCGGATCCGGAGTTTGCCCGCATCTGCCGGCTCGCCGCGCACGGCCTTGTCGCCGACGCCGCGGTGATCGCGCTCGTGCCCGCGCCCGGCGCGGATCCCGTTTTCGCGACCGGCCTTCCGTCCGCGGCCGATGCGCTGGGCCCGCTTCTGCGCGCAGGCTGCGCCGAAGCCGTACGCACGCACGCGCCGGTGGCCCGCGAAACCGCGGGCTTCCGCGTGCTCGCCATCCCGCTTGCCGATTCCGCCGGCGCCGTCGGGTGCGTCGCGGCCGGCGGTCGCAACTGGACCGCGGCCGAGATCGCGCTCGCCGGCGAGTTCGCCGCCCTCGCCGAGGCGCGCCTCGCCCAGCGCGCCACCCTGGAAAAACTCCGCGGCGACGAAAACAAGCTGCGCAAAATCGCGAGCCGTGTCCCCGGCGTGATCTACCAGTATCGCCTCCGGCCCGACGGCACCTCTTGTTTTCCCTACGCCAGCGAGGGCATCCGCGAAATCTACGGCGTGGCCCCGGACGCGGTCGTCGACGACGCCGCGCCCGTCTTCGCCCAGCTTCATCCCGACGACATCCCGGAGATCGTCGCGTCGATCCAGGAATCCGCGCGCACGCTCCAGCCCTGGCGGCACGAGTACCGCACGCGCCTCGCCGACGGCTCCCACCGCTGGCTGCGCGGGGACGCGATCCCGGAGCGCGAGGCCGACGGCGGCGTCCTCTGGCATGGCTTCATCACGGACGTCACCGCGCGGCGGCAGGCCGAGACGGACCTGCGCGAAAGCCAGGAACGCTTCCGGTTGAATTTCATCCACGCCGGCATCGGCATGGCCCTCGTCGGCCTCGACGGCCGCTGGCTCGACGCCAACCCCGCCCTGCTCGCGATGCTCGGCTGGGATCTGCCGGCGTTGACCGCGCCGACCTGCCCGGAGCTCACCTGGCCCGGCGATCCGGACTTCAACGTCATCGGACCGCAGCTGCTGCGGCAGGAGATCCCGGTGGCGCGCGTCGAGAAACGCTACCGCTGCGCCGACGGTTCCTACCGGTGGTGCAAGCTCACCGCGGTGCTCGTCCGCAGCGAAGGCGGCGCCCCGCTCTACTTCGTGGCCCAGATCGAGGACATCCAGGCGGCCCGCGAGGCAACCGCCGCCAAGGAGCGGATCGAGCGCAAGCTCGCCGAGACCGCCAAGCTCGAGAGCCTCGGCGTCCTCGCCGGCGGCATCGCCCACGATTTCAACAACATCCTCACCGGCGTGCTCGGCAACGCCTCGCTCCTCCGTCTCGAACTGCCCGCGCAGTCGCCGCACCTCGGCGCCATCGGCCAGATCGAGACCGCCGCGCGCCGCGCCGCCGATCTCTGCAAGCAGATGCTCGCCTACTCCGGCAAGGGCCGGTTCGTGGTGAAGAACATCGACCTCAACCATCTGATCACGGAGACCGCGCGGCTGCTCGAGATCTCCATCAGCAAGCACACCGTGCTGCGTTTCCACCTCGCGCCGGATTTGCCGGCCATCGAAGCGGACGAAACCCAGATCCGACAGGTCGTCATGAACCTCGTGATCAACGCCTCCGAGGCCATCGGCGAGCGCAGCGGCGTGGTCGCGATCGCCACCGGCGCCACCGTGCTCGATTCCCGGTACGCCGCCACCCTGCACTTCGAACAGAACCTCCCGCCCGGCCATTACTCGTGGATCGAAGTCAGCGACAACGGCTGCGGCATGGCGCCGGACGTGCTCGGCCGGATCTTCGATCCGTTCTTCTCCACCAAGTTCACCGGCCGCGGGCTCGGCCTCGCCGCCGTCCAAGGCATCGTCCGCGGCCACCGCGGCGGCATCAAGATCTACTCGGAGCCGGGCAAGGGCACCACGTTCCGGCTCCTCTTCCCGAGCGTCCCCGGCCCCGCCCAGCCCACGCCCGCGGCGGAGCCCCCTTCGGCGGCCTGGCGCGGCCACGGCAAGGTCCTAATCGTCGACGACGAGGAAACCGTGCGCAGCGTTGCCGCCCGCCTGCTGGAGCACGCGGGTTTCGTCGCGGAAACGGTGCCGGACGGCGTCGAGGCCGTGGCGCTCTTCCGGCGCGCGCCCGCCGCCTACGCCTTTGTCCTGCTCGACCTCACCATGCCCCACCTCGACGGCGAGGAGACGTTCCGCCAGCTGCGCCACATTTATCCCGGCGTGCGCGTCGTGCTCATGAGCGGCTTCAACCATCAGGATGTGATCACCCGTTTCGCGGGCAAGGGCCTCGCCGGCTTCGTCCCCAAACCCCTCGACGGCCGCACCCTGCTCGACGCCGCGCGGGCCGCCGTCGGGCCCTGAACCCGACCAATACGCCCGGGTTCGGGAGATCGATCCCACCCAGGTCGGGCAACATTGCCGCGAGCCGAAGCGGTGCGGCGCCGTCCGGGTTCGCTGCCGATTCCGCGCCAAGCGCGCGCGAAACCACACGGCGCTGGCGGAAACGGCCGCAGCCGCTAGAATTGCCGCATGCGCCGGATTGCTTTCCTCGGTTTCATGCTCGCCCTGCTGGCCCCGCTGCGCGCCGCCGCAGCCCCGCGGCTCGCGGTGGCCCCGCTGGCCCTGCCGCCCGGAGCCGAGCACGCGACCGCCTTCAATGCCCTGCGCGGCGACGACGGCCGGACCTATCTCCTCTGGATCGAAACCGCGGGCGCGCACCCGGTGCTCCGGCTCGCGCGCCAAGCGGCGGACGATTCCTGGGACCCTGCCGTCACCGTTGCAACCGGCGCCGATCCCGTCGTCGACGCCACCGACGTCCCCGCCTTCGCCGTCGACCGCCGGGGCCGCCTCACCGTGGCATGGCTGCAGCCGGCCCACGCCGCCGGCAACCCTTCCGGTCACGCCGCGGGCGGGAGCGCGTACTTCAGCCGCAGCCTCGACGGCGGCCGCACTTGGTCTCCGCCTGAGTCGCTCGCCGCCGCCGGCCGGTCCGTGGAGTTTCCCGCGCTCGCGGCCCTCGCCGACGGCGACGTTCTCGCGGTCTGGCTTGAAACCGGGACAACGAAAAACGTCCGCCTCGTCGGCCGCACGCTCGGCGCCCCAGGGCCCGAGAAGGAGATCGACGCCGCCGTCTGCGAATGCTGCCCGCCGGCCCTGCTCGCGTTTCCCGACGGCACCGCCCTGCTCGCCTACCGCGGCCGCACCGAGGAAAATGTCCGCGATATCCGCAGCGCCCGCTTTCGCGCCGGCACCTGGACCGAGAGCCGCCCCCTCAACCAGGACGACTGGCGGCTCGCCGGCTGTCCCGTCAACGGCCCCGCGCTCGCCGGCGAAGGCGGACGCGTCGCCGCCGCCTGGTTCACCGCCGCCGACAACGATCCGCGCCTGCTCGTGTCGGCCTCGCCCGACGCCGGCGGCCGCTTCCTCTACCCGCTGCGGCTCGGGGAAAACCGTCCGACCGGCCGGCCCGCCGCCGCGATCCTCCGCGACGGCGCCCTGCTGGCCGCGTGGATCGACGGTGCCGGCGGCCTCCGCCTGCGCCGCGTCACGCCCGAATTCAGCCTCAGCGTGGAGACCGAACTGGCGGCCCCGGCTTCGGTCTCCGCCCGCGGCCGGCCCCGGCTGCTCGTGCGCGAGGACTACGCCGGCGGCCGGGAATCAGCCCGGCTCCTCGCCTTCTGGCCGCAGGCAGGCCGCCCCGCCCTGCGGGCCGCGGTCGTCACCGTGCCGGAGGGCGAACTGCTCGAGGCCGAGAAGAGCTGCGACTGCGCGCCCACGCCGGACCAGCTCCGGGGCTATCCCTTCTTCGGCACCGTCGTATCCACTTTTACGGATACCGCCGAGATCGCCGTGCGCCACGGGGAGGTTCCGGGGCTCCTGCCCGCCGGCGAGCGGCGCTTCCGGGCCGCGCCCGACGTGCTCGCCGCGGCGGCCGCGGGCCGGCGCTTCCTCGGGCGATTCGAGGCGGCCGGCGACGGTTGGCGGCTCTTTGACGTGCGGTTCGTGGCGGCGTCCCCCTGAACCACCGGCCGGAGCCCCCTTGACGCGCCCGGCATAATGCCGAGGTTACCCCCGCGTCCATGTTGTCCGCCTTCCTGCACCTGCTCGTCCGCTGCCGGCTCCGTTTCGGAGCCGCCGCCGCGTCCGCGCTCGTGCTGGCGCTGACCGTCTTCGCGGCCAGTCCCGGAGCCCACGCCTGGCTGCACGCCGACGCCGACCACGGCTGCCACCACGCCCAGCCGACCGAGGACGACGCCGGCTGCGTCGTCTTCCAGTTTGCCGGCGGTATCACGACGCCGGCGCCCCAGATTCCGCTCGTTGTCCCCGCGGCGCGGCAGCCGCAGACGGAGTCGCCGGCCGAAGCCCGCCTGCGGTTGGTTTCGCCGCGCTACCTCCGGCAACCGGAACGCGGCCCGCCCGGCCGGATTTGAATCGTTTGTCCCGGCCCGCGGTCGTCGACCGCCGCCGGATTCCGTAGGCCGCAGTCGTCGACTGCGGACCGGCGCGGCCCTCGCCGCGCAAACTCAAATCCGTCCCGCCATGTCGCATTCCTCTTTATTCTCCGGTCTCTTCGTCGCCACCGCCGTCCTCGCCACGGCCCAAACCGCACCGTCCGCCCCGCCGGCCGCCGCCGCTCCGCACGCCCACGGCCACGCCGTCGTGGCGCTGGACCAATTCGTCACCACCGCCACGCCGTTCGCCCGCAACCAGGTCGATCTCGCCCAGTCCACCACGGTGCTCGGCGGCCGCAGCCTGCTGCTGAAGCAGCAGCCCACGCTCGGGGAAACCCTCGCGGCCGAACCGGGCATCAGCGCCACGTCGTTCGGTCCCGGCGCCAGCCGCCCGCTGATCCGCGGCCTCGGCGGCGACCGCATCCGCCTCCTCGAAAACAGCGTCGGCACGCTCGACGCCTCCGTCATCAGCCCCGACCACGCCGTGAGCGTGGAACCCTTCCTCGTCGAGCGCATCGAGGTCGTGCACGGTCCCGCTTCCCTCCTCTACGGCGGCAACGCCGTCGGCGGCGTCGTCAACGTCATCACCCACCGCATCGAAACCGAGGTTCCGGCCGAGACGGTGCGCGGCGGCGGCGAACTCCGCTACGGCAGCGCCGCCGATGACGTTTCGGTCGGCGGCGTCATCGATGTCGCGCACCGCACGGGCAAGGACAGCGCGGTGGTCCTGCACCTCGACGGCTCGCATCGCCGCGCGGAGAACCTCGCCATCCCCGGCTTCGCCGAGAGCGCGCGGATCCGCGCGGAGGAGACCGCGGAGGCCCGGAGCCACGGCGAACCGGCCCCGGATTTCGCGCGCGACCGCCTGCCCAACAGTTCCCTCGAGAACCGCAGCGGCGCCGCGGGTCTCTCGTGGGTGAGCCCGATGTTCCAGATCGGCGCCGCGTACAGCGGCTTCGAATCCAACTACGGCGTTCCCGGCCACGCCCACGAAGCCGACGCCGGCGCCCCCGCCGTCAGCGAAGGCGTGCGCATCGACCTGCGCCAACGCCGCACCGACCTGCAGTCGGAATGGCGCGGCGGCACCGGCTGGGTGCGCGGCGCCCGCGTCAAATTCGGCCACGCCGACTACCGCCACACGGAATTCGAGCCCGACGGCACCGCCGGCACCGTGTTCACCAATCGCGGCCACGAGGCCCGCGCGGAACTCCTGCACGGCGACGGTCGGCCGTGGACCGGCGCCCTCGGCCTCCAGACCTCCCGCAGCCGTTTCGCCGCCATTGGCGACGAGGCCTTCCTGCCGCCGTCAACCACCCGCGCGGATGCCATCTTTGCCTTCGAGGAACTCGCCCGGGGCCCGGTCGTCTGGCAGGCCGGCGCCCGGCTCGAACGCACGCGCCTCGCGACCGCGGCGAACTCCCGGACGGACCGCAACCTGAGCGCCTCCCTCGGCGCCGTTCTGAAACCGGCGGCCGGCTGGGTGCTCGCCGCCTCCCTCTCCCACACGGGCCGCGCCCCGAACGCGCAGGAACTGTACGCCGACGGCGCGCACGCGGGCACCGGCAGCTACGAGATCGGCGATGCCGGCCTCGGCCGCGAGCGTTCCCTCGGAGCCGAGGTGAGCCTGCGGCGCCGCACCGGCCGCGTGACCGGCGGCCTCACGGTGTTCCTGCACCGCTTCGACGGCTACATCTTCGAGCAGCCGACGGGGCTCGTCGCGGTGGAGCACGACGGCGCATGGGAATTCGAAACCCCGGCCGCCGGCGCCGCCCACGGCCACGAGGAAACGCTGCCGGTTTACCGCTACGTCGCGCGCGACGCCCGCTTCCACGGCGCGGAGGCCGAAGCCGTCTGGCATCTGCACGAGTCCGGATCCCGCCAACTGGACCTGCGGCTCGCCGCCGATCTCACGCGGGCGGAAGAAGGCGGCCGCGCCCTGCCCCGCATCCCGGCCGCGCGCACGACGGTCGGCCTGCTCTGGGCCGCCCCGTTGTGGAGCGCCGGCCTCGAGAGCCAGTTCATCCTGCGCCAAAACCGCGTCGCCGCCAACGAGACCGCCTCGGGCGCGTCCACCGTGCTCAACGCCCACCTCAGCCGGACCGTCGCCTTCGGCGCGGCCCGCGGGGAAATTTTCCTGCGGGGAACGAACCTCACCGACGCCGAGATCCGGCCGCACCCGTCGTTCGTGAAAGAGCTGGCCCCGCTGGCCGGCCGCGGCGTCGCGGGCGGCGTCCGTTTTTCGTTCTGACCGCGCCCGGCCCGGCGGCATTCGCCGCCGGGCCACACGGTTCTCGACGGCCGGACCGGCATCGTGTTGAACCCGCCCCGTGGATCTGAGCAAAACCGCAGTCCAGA
Organism: Opitutaceae bacterium; assembly: GCA_027482185.1. Taxonomy (GTDB): domain Bacteria; phylum Verrucomicrobiota; class Verrucomicrobiia; order Opitutales; family Opitutaceae; genus ER46. The sequence goes on from JAIXWF010000023.1 coordinate 24,815, forward strand.
AAGCGTTCGATCCGGGCCACCGGCGGCACCGCTTCAAACTTTGGGTCCGTCTCACGTCGTCGAACCCGCCGCGGGTCCTCTACCACGTCTACTGGAAGCGCATCGCGGCCACCCTCGCGTGCCTCGCGGTCGCCGGCTGGCTGGGAGCGGCCGCCGCGGTCTGGAGTTTCGTGAAATATCGCCGCGGCTACACGGGGGTGCGTTTTGTCGACATCGCGTTTTTTCCGGTCCGGGCCCAGGAGTACCGCACCGGGCTCGGCCGGCATCTGCTCGCGCTGGGGCGCTCGGAGCTGGAACAGCAGCGCTACCGCGAAGGCTACGCGTTGCTGCGGGCCGGTCTTGATCGGGTGCCCGGCGACCTCGCCGCCCGCCGGGAAGTCGCCCTGATGCAGGCGCGCTTCGGCATGGTCTCGCACGCGGTCGAAACCCTGGTGTCCGGCGCCCGGAACGGCCGCGAAGACTTCGATTACCTCCAGCTGATGTTCGGCCTCCTGCTCGAGGCCCACGAGGACGACCGGGCCGTCGCGCTCGCCGCCGAGTTGCTGCCCGCGGTGCCCGACGGCAAACTCTCGCACCAGTTCATCGCCCTGCAGGCCGCGACGGCGCATTGCAACCGCGGCCGCTACGACGCCGCCCGCGGCCTCATCGCCGCGTGGAAACTCGAGAATGCGCTGGAGGGGCAGCTCCTGCTCGCCACCGCCGAGTGGGACCAAGGCCAACGCGACGCCGCCATCCGCCGGCTCGAGGGCCAGCTCGAGCGGTTCCCGAAACGCGACGAGCTCTACCTCCACCTCGTCCGGCTGACCCGCGACGCCGACCGCTCCGCGGACGCGCGCCGCTACGCCCTGCTGCGCCAATTCAACCAGCCGGAAAACCCCACGCCGCGGATCGATCTGCTGCACACCTACCGCGCCACCGGCGACTTCGCGGCGGAACGCCGCGAGATCGAGGCCTATCTCGGGATTTTCCGCGACAGCGACCGGGCCCTGCTGCAACTGGCGGGTTTCGCCGCGGAAACCGGCCAGCCCGAGCTTGCCGACCGAGTGGCCCGCCTCGCCGACGCCCGCAAACTTCCCGGCGAAACGTTCCTCGTCGCCCGGGTGCAGGCCTACGTGATCGCGCTCGACTACCGGACCGCCGCCGACCTGGCGAAGCCCCCCGTCGCGGGACCCGCGGCGGACCGGTCGAGCTATCCGCGGCAATTGCTGAACGGTCTGCACGCGCTCGCGCTCCTCGGCCTCGGCGAAGTCTCCGAAGGCGAGTTGCAGATGACGAAGTTCGCCGGCGAGACACGGCTGCGGGGCGGCGACGCCTTGCTCTTCGGGAAACGCCTCCTGCTGCTCGGTTCCGCCGCATCGGCGCGCCGCGTGCTCGAGCGCGCCTGCGCCCTCGACCCGCTGCACCAGCCCGCCCTCACGGAGCTCATCCGCCTCGAAGTCGCCGCCGGCAACCGCGCCGGCCTCGTGGAGCACCTGCCGAAACTCCTGCGGATGCGCCGCCCGCCCCGCCAGCTGCTCGAGGAATGCCTGCTCCGGCTCGACCAACCGGAAGACCAAGCGCTGCGCGCGCAGGTAAAGGCCGCGATCGAAAAGGCCGGCGCCACGCCGGTTTCCTGACGTCCGTCGCGGCGCCTACTCGAGCCCGAACACGGCCTTCGCGTAGTTCGCCGCGCTGAACGGCTGCAGGTCCTCGGGCTGCTCCCCGAGGCCGAGGAAATAGATCGGGATCTTCAGTTCGCGGTAGATGCCGACGAGCGCCCCGCCGCGGCTCGTGCCGTCGAGTTTCGTCACGATCAGCCCGGTCAAACCGAAGCTCTTGTGGAACACCCGCGCCTGCTCGATCGAATTGCTCCCGAGGGATCCGTCGACGACGAGCCAGCGGTGCTGCGGCGCCGCCGCGTCGTGCTTCTGCAGCACGCGCCGGATCTTCGCCAGCTCCTCCATCAGGTTGCCCTTCGTGTGCAGCCGGCCCGCCGTGTCCACGATCAGGAAATCTTTCCCGCGCGCCTTCGCCGCCTGCCAGCCGTCGAAGGCCACCGCGGCGGCATCCGCGCCGGTGTGGCTGGCGACAACGTCGAGCTCCAGCCGCGTCGCCCACGACTTCAGTTGCTCCACCGCCGCGGCGCGGAACGTGTCGCAAGCCGCCAGCGTGACCGTGAGTCCCTCCTGCTTGAACTTCCACGCCAGCTTCGCCGAGGTCGTGGTCTTGCCGGAACCGTTCACGCCGATCATCGCGATCACGACGGGATTGCCGCCCGCGCCCGCGGCCTTGGCGTCCAGCGTGCCTTCCGCCCCGGCCAACACCCGCTGCAGCACGGCCGCGCCGATCTCCGCCGCCTGCCGGCCCTGCAACGCCTGATCTTTTCGGTAGGCCTGTTTGATCTCCGCCAGGATCTCGGACGTCGTCTCGACGCCGAAGTCCGCCGTGTAGAGCGCCTCTTCCAGTTCGTCGAGCGACGCCGCGTCGATCGTGCGGCCGCCGAAAATCCCGCGCGTCTTCGCCGCGATCGCCGAGACCGTCTTCGCGAGACCGTCTTTGAATTTCTTGAACAGGCCGAACATCGGGAAAGGGACTCCGCCCGGATCACCGCGGCCCGGGAGCCGCGGTCCGGCGGCTTACTCTGCCTTGCGGGCGTCGCGGCCGAGCTCGCCCTTCAGGCGGTCGAGGATGCCGTTGATGAACCGCTTGGAATCCGCGTTGGAAAACTGCTTCGACAGGTCGATCGCCTCGTTGATCGAGACCACCGGCGGGATGTCCTTGCGGTGAATCATCTCGAACATCGCGATGCGCAGGATAGCGAGGTCGATCTTCGCGATGCGGTCGAAATCCCAGTTGTGCGCCAGCCCCTTGATCCGCGCGTCGATGTCCGCCAGGTGCTCGATCGCCCCGTGGATGAGTTCCTCGCCGAACGCGTAGTGCTCGCGCGGCTGCTCGCAGTTGCCGAAGAAAACCTGCAGGTCGTCCGCCAGGTTCTTGGGCTGGTTCAGGCTCCACGCGTAAAGGAACTGGAGGGCGGCGACGCGGCCGTCGCGCCGCTGGGCGAACAAAGCTTTGCTCATCGCGAAATCTCCCGTTTCAGCGCCGCCATCTCGAGCGCCGCCGCCGCGAACTCCGCGCCGCGGTCGATTTTCCCCGTCGTGCGCGCCGCGGCTTGCGCGGCCGTGTTCGCCACGATCACGCCGTTGATCGCCGGCACCCCCGTGCCCAGCGCCACCTGCTGCAGCGCGTGCGACACGCTCGTCCCGACCATCTCGTGGTGGTTTGTGTCCCCGGCAATCAGCACGCCAAGGCCGATCACGGCGTCGTACCGCCCGCTCGCCGCCAATTGCTGCGCCGCCCACGGCACCTCGTGCGAACCGGGCACCCGGACGATCCGGATCGAGCCCGCCTTCACGCCCGCGGCACGCAGGCCCGCGACGGTGCGTTCGAGCAGGCCGTCGACCATCGCCTCGTTGAAACGCGCCGCCGCGATGCCGAACCGCAAAGCGGCGCCGGAAACGGGGCGGGACGAAGGTTTCGCAAGACTCATGGTGACGGAAGGAAGTCCGCGCCGGAACGACGCGGATGGTTAGACACTCTCCGAATTTCGCATTCCGCAACCCGAAATTCCAAGCGTCGCCGCCGCGCCCGGGTTCCGGCGCCGCGGCCGCTCAGGACGCCTGCCGGAAATCGACGACCAGCGTCTCGCCGGGCGCGGATTCGTCGGCGCCTTCCTTGATCAGCGTGATGAAGAGTTTGAACATGTAGGGCGGCCGGATCGCCTTCGCCGCCGTCATCGACTTCCCGTCGCCGGCCGGCAGCAAAACGACGCGCTCGTTGCCCACCTTGTACTTCGCGTCCCAGCGCAACGCCGCCCGCGCCACATCCGGCGCCGTCGGCTTCTTTTTCGCGTCATAGAACGTCAGCTTGAAATTCCCGTTCACGATCTGGAGCCCGAGAAACCCGCCGCCGCGCGGGATTTCCTGGCCGTCGATCTTGCCGATTTCGTCCTTCTTTGCCGGCGCCTTCGGCGCGGCCTTGGGCGCTTCCTTCTTGGCGGCGTCCTTGGCGGGGGTCGCCGGCAACACGATCCGGGCGGGCGCCTTCGCCGGCTGGTTCGCCTCCGGCGGCAGCGCCGGCGTCTGCGCCGACAAACTCGCCACCAACACGCCCAAGCTTGCGCACGCGCCGAGAAGTTTCATGCCCGCAACCTAGTTCGCCGGCCCGCCCGCGGCAAGCGGCTTGCCTCGGCATACCGGCATTCAGTTCCGTTTGACGGCGCCGCTTCCCGCTCGTCATCGTCGCGGCTCCCGACCGCTCCCATGCCCGATCTCAACCATCTCTTCGCCAACAACCAGGCCTGGGCCGAGAAGGTCAACGAGCGCGACCCCGACTTCTTCCGCAAACTCGCGCGCCAGCAATCGCCGCAGTACCTCTGGATCGGCTGCGCCGACAGCCGCGTGCCCGCCAACGAGATCGTCGATCTGCTCCCCGGCGAACTCTTCGTCCACCGCAACATCGCCAATGTCGTCGTGCACACGGACCTGAATTGCCTCTCGGTCATGCAATTCGCCGTCGATGTGCTGAAGGTCAGCCACATCATCGTCTGCGGCCACTACGGCTGCTCCGGCGTCCACGCCGCCCTGCACCGCGACCGCATCGGTCTGGCCGACAATTGGCTCCAGCACGTGCAGGATGTGCGCGAAAAACACAGCCGCCGGCTCGAATGCATCGCGGGCGAAGGCCCGGTCCGCTGCGACCGGCTCTGCGAGCTCAACGTCGTCGAACAGGTCGCCAATGTCTGCCGCACCACCATCGTGCGCGACGCCTGGGCCCGCGGCCAATCCCTCACCGTCCACGGCTGGATCTACGGCCTGAAGGACGGCCTCCTGCGCAATTTGCAATGCACGTCGTCCGGCCCCGAATCCGCCGCGACGTCCTACCACGCCGCCCTCGCCGCGCTCTGAACCTCGGCGCGTACCCCGCCCATAGCCCGGCGCTTCAGCCCCGGGGCATTCCGGCGCAGCGGCTCCGGTTATCCTGGAAGCCCGCCCGCGCCCGCCCCACCGACTCACCCGCGCCGCGCCTTGAGCTCCGCCTTCAGCGCCTGCCACCGCGCGAGCCGATCCGCGATCTTCGTTTCCCAACCCGCCGCCTTCGGCGTGTAGATCGCCAACGGTTTTTCGAGGTAATCCTGCCCGGAAATGTTCTCCGGCCACTCGTGCGAATAGGCGTAGTCCTTGCCTTGCCCGATTCGCTTGTTGGCTTGGCCGGATTTGCTCCGCAGCGCCGCCGGGATCGTCTGCACCGGCTGTTCCTTCAGCGCGCGGTGCGCCTCCCCCAGCGCCAACGTCGCCGAATTGCTCTTCGGTGCCGTCGCGATGTACAGCGTCGCGTGCGCCAGCGTCAGTTCCGCTTCCGGCAAGCCGACGAAGTCGACCGCGTGGTGCGCCGCCACCGTCAACGGCAGCGCCTGCGGATCCGCCAAGCCGACGTCCTCGCTGGCCAAAATCACCAGCCGCCGCGCGATGAACCGCGGGTCCTCGCCGCCCGCGAGCATCTTCGCCAACCAATACATCGCCGCGTCCGGATCGCTGCCGCGGCAGCTCTTGATGAAGGCGGAAATCGTATCGTAGTGCTCGTCTTCGTCGGCGTCGTAACGGATCCGCCGCTCGCGCGCGAAGACCTCGAGTTCCGCTTCCGTGATCGCCCCGCCTTCCGGCAAACCGAGCACCAGCACCTCGAGCGAGTTCAACGCCCGCCGCAGGTCGCCGTCGCAGAGCACCGCCAGATCGGCCAGAATCTTGTCCGCCGCGGTCACACGCCGCGCGCCGACGCCGCGTTCCGCATCCGCCAACGCGCGCTGCATCACGCCGACGATGTTGGCCGTCGTGTGCGGCTCGAGGCGGAACAGGTGGCTGCGCGACAGCAGCGGCGGATTCACGTAGAAACCCGGGTTGTGCGTCGTCGCCCCGATCAGGCGCACGGTGCCTTCCTCCACATCGGGCAACAGCAGGTCCTGCTGCGACTTGTTGAAACGGTGCAGCTCGTCGATGAAGAGAATCGTCGCCGCCTCCGGCCGCCGCCGCGCTGCCGCGAGGATTTCGCGCAGTTCGGCGACGTTGGACATCACGGCGTTCACGCGGACGAAGCGGCTCTGCGTCTCGTGCGCGATCGCTTCCGCGATGCTCGTCTTGCCGCACCCGGGCGGACCGTAGAACAACAGCGAACCGAAACGGTTCTGCGCCACGAGCCGCGGCAGCAGGCTGCCCGCCTTGAGAATATGCTCCTGGCCGACGACCTCGCTCAGCCGGCGCGGGCGCAACCGCGCCGCCAACGGCTGGTTCGCCCGCGGCGCCGCCGCTCCGCCCGCGGCGGCCGGCACGGGTTCATCGCCGCCGAAGAGATCGGGTTGGTCGGTTGCGGGCATCCGCGGAAACGTGCCACGCCGACCGGACGGCGCGAACGAAATTCGGGGCAAAAAACGCATTCCCCTGCGACCACGCGCCCCGCCGACTTTCCGCCATGTTGCACCGGAGTCTCGGCCATCGCGCCCCGCTGCTTTGGCTCGGGTTGCCGCTGATCGCCGGCCTCGCCGCGGAGTCCGTGGTGCCGCCGGGAGCCGTTGGCGGGATCCTCGCCGCGGCAGCTGCGGCCTGCAGCGGCGCCTGGGCCGGCAGTTTCAAGCACCCACGCCTCTGGGCCGCCCTGTTGATCGGCGGCCTCGCGTTCGCCGGCGCCGCCGCCGGCGTCCTCGCCCGCGCCCGTCTGCCGGCGTGGCGCGAACTGCCGCCGCGCGAGGCCCGACTCGGCTTGCGCGTGGACCGCCTGTTCGCGGCCGCCTACGCCGAGCGCACCGCCGGCCTCGCCACGGTGACGGCGGCCGAGCCCCACTTGCGCGACCTCGTCGGCCAACGCGTCTACTTTTCGCTCGTGCTGCCCGCGGGCATCGCGCCACCCATCCGCTCGGCCGGTCTCGAGACCGTCGGCGTGCTGGCCTCCCTGCCGCCGTCCCCGCCGGCGGACACGTTCGAAGGCTATCTGGCCGCGGCGGGAATCAACTTCCGCCTCTCGCGCGGTCGCGTGCTCGCCGTTCCCGACCCCGGCTCGGCCTACCACCGCTTCTGCGCGGCGGCCGCGGCCCAGTTTCACGCCTGGCTCGGGCTCGGCATCGCCGAGAAACGCCCTGCCCTCGCCGCCCTGCTCCGCGCCATGATGCTCGGCCAGACCCGCGAACTGAGCGAGGAACAGCACGGCCTCTTCATGCAAAGCGGCACGATGCATCTCTTCGCGATCAGCGGCCTCAACATCGGCGTCGTCGCCGGCTCCCTGCAGGCCCTGCTGCTGTTGCTCCGCTTGCCGGCTTGGCCGCGGTTTATCTTCGGAGCGGCGCTGCTCTGGCTGTTCGTCGATATCACCGGCGCGGCGCCGTCGGCCGTACGCGCGTTCGTGATGGCGGTGTTCTTCCAGGCCGCCTTCGTGCTGCGCCGGCCGCGCAACTTGCTCGCGGCCCTCGCCGTGTCCGCGCTGCTCGTGCTGCTCATCGCCCCGCTGCAGGTTTTCGGCGCAAGTTTTCTGATGAGCTACGGCATTGTTGCGGCGCTGCTGCTGCTCGGCCTGCCGCTGGGCGAGGCGTGGCTCAAACGCTGGACGCCGTGGCGCGCCCTCCCCGCCGCTGCGTGGCAACGCGGGCATCACTGGGTCGCCGCCGGTTGGCGGTTTCTCGTGCTCGCGGTGGCCGTCGGCGTCGCAACCTCGCTCGTGAGCATCCTCACGGGCCTGCAGTATTTCGGCCTGCTCACGCCCGGCGGCTTCGCGGCGAATCTCGTGCTCATTCCCGCAGCGATGGCCGTGACGCTTGCCGGCTTCGCGAGCCTCGCCTGCGGGCTGGCGGGTTGGGAAACCGGCGCCGTGCTGGCCAACCACGCGGGCGCGCTCGTGTTGCTCGTCATCGAGTCCGCGGTCCGGTTCGGCGTGCAGGTGCCGGGCGCGTTCTTCGCCGCGCGTTTCGCCGCGCCTTGGGTGGGGCCCGTCGCGCTCGGGGCGCTGATGCTCGCGTTGATTCTCGGCTATGCGGGCAATTGGGAAAAACGCGCCGGCGGTTGGTGGCCGCCGTTCGCCGTCGTCGCCCTCACCTTGGTCGTGGGCGTGCACTATGGCCCGCCTCCCTGACGGCGATTTTTCCGTGGCCTCGGCCGCCGCGACCCGCACGCTTCGGCGCATGAAGAGCGCCTACGAACTCGCCATGGAACGCCTTGCCAAATCGGAACCCTCCGCCGGCCCGCTCACGGCCGAGCAAAAGGGCCGCCTCGCCGAGATCGACCGCGTCTACAAAGGCAAATGGGCGGAACGGGAAATCTTCCTCAAGAAGCAATTGGACGAAGCCCTCGCCGACCAGAAATTGGAGGAAGCGGAAAAGATCCGCCAGCAGCTCGGCCAGGAACGCGCCCGCCTCGACGAAGAACGCGAAGCCGAAAAGGAACGCGTCCGTCGCGCGCGCTGACGGCCGGCCGCCGGGGTTGAGCGCGGAAAGATCGACTCGTTTCCGACCGGGGGATTCGGACCGTTTCTGTTGAGGACAGGACGAACCGGAACCGAGCCAAGGATTGACCGGATCTTCGGCGATTCGGCCGGCGGCGCATCCCACCTTCGGCCGCCTCCCGATTTTCCAATCCTGTTCATCCCGTCTCCGGTCTCCGTCTTCCTGTCCATCCTGTCCCCTGCCTTAATTCCGCCGGATCACCCGCACCCGGTCGCCATTCTCAATTCGCGAATTCGAAATCGGCAATCAGCTGGTGATGGTCGCTCGCCGGCGTCGGCCGCACTTCGTGGGCCAGGCAACGCAGCGGAGCGTTGTGAAAGATATGGTCGAGGACGTAGGGCCGGCGGCGCCACGTGACCTCGGTTTTCTGCACCGTCGCGAAACCCAACGAGGCAAATTGGGAAACGAGCGACTCGTGCTGCCGCACATTGAAGTCGCCGGTCAAAATCGTCGGGCCCGTCGCCGAACGGATCTGCTCCGCGACCAACTGGCGCTGGAAGGGATTCGTCGTGCTGCTCGCCCCAAGCATGAAGAACGCGAGCAGGTGCGTGTTGAGCAATTGGAGTTCGCGGCCGTGGATCGTGGTCTTCGCGCCGATGAGCAGCCGGTCCGTCGGCGTCGTCTTCTTCCCGAAGAAATCGAATTCGATCGGCGGCGACGGCAGGTCCAAGCGCATCGTGTCCCGCAGCGGCGTGCGCGCAAAAATCGCCAGCCCGATGCCGAACGGCAACTCGCGCGGGTCGGCTTTCGGGTAGCTGAAGAAGCTGTCGTACCCCGCGAGCTCCGCCTTGAGCCGCGTGTAGTTCGGCGGCGGCTGGAATTGCACGCCACCCGGCATCGCCTGCTCGACTTCCTGCAGCAGAATCACGTCGGCGTCATGCCGCCTGATCTCCGCGAGCGTCGTCTCCAGCCGGATCGGCGCGCGGTCCGGGTACGTGTCGTCCCAGATCTGCCCGAACTGCATGTTGAACTGGAGAACGCGGAAACGGCTCATCGGGCGCAACGTCGCCGGTTCACCGGCCGGGGCTGCCGCCGCCGGCGGCCGGCGTGACCGCGGCACCGGTGGTCACCGCGCCGGTGTCGGCGGGATTCTTGCGGAATACGAAACGGTTGATCTTCGCCGCCGTCGCGCGGTCGGCGGCGGGAAACCGCGCCATGTTGCTCGCGCTCGCGGCCGTCAGGCTGTCCTGGTACTTCGCCACCTTCGGCGGGGTCGTGGTGTCCGCCGCGGTCGACATGCCCGCCTGCCGGTGGTCGAACGCGCTGCGCGGGGGCGTCGGGGCCAGCTGTTTCTCGACCGTCTCCTTGTCGCGCACGTCCTTCGGGTGCGTTTCCGAAATCTCGACGGCGGCGCGCCGCTCGCCCAACGGAGAAGTTTTCTTGTCCACGACCTCGGGATTCACCCGCCGGTCCTGCAGGCCCGCCGCGGTCTCGGGCGTCCGCACCGCCGGCGCCACGGCGGTGCCGGTGGCAAAAGGGGTGTTGCGCTGCGCGGCATCGACCGGGGCCGTCGCGTTCGCCGCCCGCAGCGGAAATCCGCACGCGGCTCCCAGCGCAACGACGCAGACGCCGATCGGCTTCAGGGCAAAACGCACACCGGGAGGAAGGCCCCGGGTCGACTTTGCGGCAACGCAAATGTTGTTCGTTGCCGGCCGGCTCACTCGGGTTCGGCCGTGCCCTCGACGACCCACTCGCGGGCCTCCGGTACGAGCGCCGTGAACTGCCGCAGCGCCGCGCCCAAATGCTCGGCGTAGCGGTAATGCGCGCCCATGCCGGTGCGCAGTTCCGCTTCGTAGATGAACTTGTCCGCCTGCGTGCAGTGCTCGAACGGCGTCTGCGCCCCGAGCAACAGCGAGTAAACATAGGCCGGCGAGCCGCGCGCCATCAGCTCGCGCGTGAGCTCGAGTTGGTCCTGCAGCAACGCCGCGTGCGCCGCGCGGTCGATCTCCGGCGGCAAATAGAAACCCGCCTGGATGAACGGCGTGTACCGGTGCCCCGTGCGGTGGCGGTTGAGGTCGCGCAGTTCCGCCAACGCCATGTTGTTCCAGGCGAAACTCACGCGCATGCGCCGCGTCGCCGTGCCCTGCTGGCCGTAGCGGTTGGCGCGGTGCCGCAGCGCCTCGGCCACGGGTTGCGTTTCCGGCAACCACGGCGGCGTCGCGCGGTCGACGTGCACCCAGACTTCGTCCGGCAAGGGCGCCGCCGACAAACGCGCTTGGCCGAGTGCGAGCGAAGCGGCGAGTTCCTGCTTCGCCTGCTCGACGTACGAGGCCTCCGCGGAACTGTGCCGCATCAGGCGCGGCGACTGTTTCAGCAATTCGTCGCGGATCAGTTTCGCCGCCGCCTTGGCTTCCGGATGCGGCAACGAATCCAAGTGCTTCACCGTCGTCGCCCACATGCGCGAGGTCTGCACGAGACCGAGATTCGTCCGCGTCGCGAGCGGGATGAAGTAGCGCGCGCGGTCGAGCGCGTAGTTCTTGCGCAGCCGCGTCACGACGGCCGGCTTGGCGTCCGCCGGCAGCCGCACGCGACCCGGCTCCGCCGTCGCCAACGCGTCGAGCCGCGCGTACTCCGCATGGTAGGCCGCGAACGACCGCGCGAGCACGTCGCGCCAACGCGGCGCGAGGTCCGCGGGAATGCCGAGCTCTTCCGCCGTCGGGACGTTCGCGGCGTCCATCGTGATGTAGCGCGTGCTCGACTCCTGGCCGTCGGCCATCGTCGCGATCTCGAAAATTTTGTACGCGAGCCACATCGACACGTCGTCGAGCGCCACCGCAAGGCCGCCCGTCAATCCGCCGATGGAAGCGTGCCCGTAGTCGACAAACTTCAGGATGCGATCGATCGAGGCGTCGGGATTCGCGAGGTCGACCTTGCCGAGAATCGCCGCGAGGCCTTCGTTGCTGCGCGAGTAGCGCGCGAGGACCGAAGCCAGCAACTCCGGCGTGACCTTCGGGCAATCGGCGGCGGTGGGCGGCGGGACGAGGGCGAGTCCGGTGATTCTCATGCGCGGACGCAATGGCCGCAAACTGCAGCCTCCGGTGCAAGACACCAGAGGCCGGACGCCGAAGAATCCCGCGTTACCGGAAAATCCGGCTTACTTCAGCGTCAGGAACTGGCCGAACGGTCCCTGGTAAAAACCGAAGAACACGGACGCCAAAGCCAGAAAACCGAGCGCAAAGCCGGTGACCCACGTGACCGGCGTGCGGGCCGGGCGCGTCGGCGCGCCATCGGCGGGCGGCGTCCACGTCTCGAAGAAGGCCGCCTTGATCCAGCCGAAGTAATAGAAAATCGAAACGACCACACCGGCCGCCGCAATGGCCAGGAGCCAACGCGCGCCGGACTGATACGCCGCCACGAAGACGAGGAACTTGCCCATGAACCCGGCCAGCGGCGGAATGCCCGCGAGCGAACCGAGCCCGATCGCCAGCACGCCGGCGAGGAACGGGCTGTCCTTGGCCAGACCGGCGTAGTGGTCGAGGTCCTGGTCGGAGTCGTCGGCGCCGGCGAGGTGCGTCATCACGCCGAAGACCGCGAACGAGGCGATCAGGTAGGCGAAGAGGTAGAAATAGATCGCGTTGGTCGCGAGGACTGACGTCGCCGAAGCCACAACGCCGAGCAGCAAAAAGCCCGCGTGCGAAACACCGGAGAGGCCGATGAGGCGCTTTACGTTGTGCTGCGTCAGGGCCGAGAGATTGCCGAAAATGATCGTCGCCGCCGCCATCACGGTGAGGACGGGCGTCGTGAGGGATTGATACGCGGCGAACACGCCGTGCTTGCCGCAGAGCGCCATCAGCACGGCGAAACCGGCGGCCTTGGAAGCGACGGCGAGGAACGCGGTCACGGGCGTCGGCGCCCCCTGGTAAACGTCGGGCACCCAGATCTGGAACGGGAACGCGCCGATCTTGAAACCGACGCCGACGAGCACGAGGACGATGCCGAGGCTGGCGACGAAGTTGTCGCGGTTGCCTTCGAGGAATCGCGTCAGCTCCGGGTAGTACATCGCGTTGTCCGAATGCGCCGGCAGCGCGGGATTCCCCGCCACGCCGTAGAGCAGCACGATGCCGAAGAGCAAAATGCCGGAGCTCAGCGCGCCCATCACGAGGTACTTCAGGCCGGCCTCGAGGGAGGCGGTGCTCGTGCGGTGATAGCTGACCAAAATGTAGAGGCCGATCGTGAGCGTCTCGAGGACCACGAAGAGCATCAGCAGGTGGTTGCTCTGCGCCAGGAGCATCATCGCCGCGGTGACCACGAGGACGATGTGGTAGAACTCGATCTTCGGCATGAGCTGCCGGGCGAGCGTGAGGCGGCCCAATTGGCAAACGAGCAGCGCGCAGATCATGAAGAACGCGCGCATCATCTGGCCCTGATGGGTGTGATGGATGAGACCGTTGAACGTCTCGGCGCCGATCAGGCTGCTGTTCCAATTGACGAACAGGCCGATGAGCGTGCCGAGCAGGCCGGCGGAGGCGACATCGGGGATGACGACGTGGTGCTTCTTCGGCAGGACGATTTCCAGCACGAGGAGCAGGAGCGCGAGCCCGGCCAGCATCAGCTCCGGGAAAAGGGCGCTCCAGAGATTGTCCGCGGCGGCGAGTTTGACAGCTTCGAGATTCATCCGGATTCCGAATTACTTGGTGGCCACCTGGGTCTTCGCGGTCAGCGCGGCGTCGATCGGCGTGGAGAACGATTTCGGCCAGAAGCCGACGAACAGCAGTGCCACGAGCAGAATCAGCGCGGGCAGTTTTTCCGCCCAACGCAGGTCCGCCGGCGGATGCTGGGCCGCGACCTTGGCCATGCGTTCCGTCGCGGGGCCGAAGAACACGGCCGCCGACGCACGCAACCCGTAGATCGCCGAGATCACGACGCCCGCGACGGCGAGCACGGTGACCGGCACCGAGAATTTCCAGAGCGCGACGAAGATCGTGAGTTCGCCCCAGAAGTTGGCGAAGCCCGGCAGGCCGATGCTCGCGAAGGTCGCCGCCACGAAGAACGCGGCCAGCACCGGCGTCTGCTGCGCCAGGCCGCCCATCTCATCGAGCGAGAAGGTGTGCGTGCGGTGGTGGATGCAGGTCGAGAGGAGGAAGAGCAGCGCGACCGAAAGGCCGTGCGCCACCATCATGAGCACCACGCCGCCCACGCCGAGCGTCGAACCGGCGGCAATGCCGAGAAAGGCATAGCCCATGTGCATCACGGAGCTGTAACCGATCATCTGTTTGAGGTCGCGCTGCGCGATCGTCACGAGGCCGACGACGAGCACGTTGCCGACGACGGCGAGCCAGGCGAGCGGGTGCGCCCAGTGGACGGCGCCGGCGGGCAGGAGCGGCAGACCGACCTGGATCAGACCGTAGAGGCCGAACTTCTTGAGCACGCCGGCGTGCAGCATGGCGTTGGAGCTCGGCGCGGCGCCGTAGCCCAGCGGCGCCCACGTGTGCAAGGGCCAGAGGGAAACCAGCACGCCGAAGCCGAGAAGCAGGAGGCCGAAGATGTTTTGCTGCACCGCATCGGCGAGCGGCACGCGGGCGAGGTGCGCCTTGATCGCGATCAGGTCGAAGGAGTTCGCCCCGCTCTTCACGTAGAGAGCGATCAGGCCGACCAGCGAAACCATCGCGCCGGCGGTGAGGTAAATCGTCATCTTCATCGCCGCGTAGCTGCGGTCGCGGCCGCCCCAGACGCCGACCATGATGAACGTCGGGATCAGCGCGAGTTCGTGGAAGAAATAGAGGAAGAAGACATCGACGCTGGCGAACACGCCCATCAAACCGCCCTGCATGATCAGGAGCAGCATCAGGTAGATCTTGAGCCGCTCGGCCTGCGACTGGATCGCGTAGAGCCCGGCGGCGAAACCGACGATGCCCGCCATCGCGAACAGCGGCATCGAGATGCCGTTGAGGCCGAGCTTCAGCCCGATGCCAAGTCCGTCCAAGCCGGTCGAATACTGCGTGAGGAAGGCATAGCCGTCGCGGGTGGCCGCGGAGGAAAAATGGAACCACGTGTGCAGCGCCATCAGCAGCGGCACCGCGAAGGCGACATAGGCGAGGGTCACCGACCAGCGCTTCGGCAGGCCGAGCGCGATGAGCAGCGCCAGCGCCAGCGGGGCGGCGATGGCGGTCAGCAGGGGATCGAAAGGCAGGTTGCTCATCGGGTCAGAATTTCAACACCCCGGCCGCCACCGCCCAGAGCGCGGCGACACCGAACAGGAACCAGTAGGCGTAGGCGTTGGCGTTGCCCACATGCAGCGCGCGGGCGCCGAGACCGAACAGGCCGACGATTCCGGCCAGGCCGCGCAGGATCACGCCGGCGAGGACAATCTGGTCGAGGAAGTTCAGCACCATCGCGAAACGCTGCTGCACCTTCGCGACGTAGTAGCCGTAGATGCGGTCGAACGAGGCCCACAGCGCGCGCAGCGCGCCGAACGCACCCGGCGCTTTTTCCGCCAGCGCATCCGTCGCCGCCGGCTTGTAGACCATGAACGCGAGCCCGGCGCCGATCGCCAGCACCGCGAGGGAAACGCCGAGAATCAAGGTGTGGTCCGAACCGTGCGGATGCGCCACCAGACCGTAGATGCCGTCGAAGGCACCGCGGGCGACCGCCGAATAGAACCAACCGTAACCGCCGATCACGGACAGCACCGCGAGCACAACCAGCGGGGCCGTGAGCGAGAGCCCACCTTCGTGCGCGTGCGCCGCGGATTCGCTGCGGGGCGTGCCGCGGAAAACCAAGATCCAGAGTCGGATCATGTAGAACGACGTGAGGATCGCCGTCAGGCCGAGCAGGCCGAACACGCCTTTGTGATTCGTGTAGGCGAGATAGAGGATCGCGTCCTTCGAGAAGAAACCGGACAGGAACGGCGTCCCGACAATCGCGAGCACGCCGATCGTGAACGTCGCAAAGGTCAGCGGCATCTTGGCGCCGAGGCCGCCCATCTTGAAGATGTCCTGCTCGTGGTGGCACCCGTGGATCACGGAGCCGGAGCCGAGGAACATGAGCGCCTTGAAAAACGCGTGCGTCGTCAGGTGGAACATCGCCGCGCCGACGCCGGCCGCGATCAGGTGCGTGTGGGCATCGGCGCCCGTGCCGTGCACTTCCTTGATCGAGCCGAGGCCGAAGGCCGCGACCATGTAGCCGAGTTGGGAAAGCGTGGAGTACGCGAGGACCTTCTTGATGTCGCTCTGGATGATCGCGCAGAGCGCGGCGTAGAGCGCGGTCGCGGTGCCGACCCACATAATGACCGTCAGCGCGTCCGGCACCATCAGGACGTTGATCCGGCAAAGCATGTAGATACCGGCGGCGACCATCGTCGCGGCGTGGATCAGCGCCGACACCGGCGTCGGGCCTTCCATCGCGTCCGGGAGCCACACGTGCAAGGGCAGCTGGGCGGACTTGCCGACCGCGCCGCAGAAGAGCAGCAGCGGGATGCCGGCGGCCACGGCGGCGCCGCCGTCGACCAGCTTGGCGAGGGCGTCGAGGTTGGTCGTACCGAACTGGGCTTGGCACCAGACGATGCCGAGGAGGAAACCGAAGTCGCCGACGCGGTTGGCGATGAAAGCCTTCTTCGAGGCATCGGCCGCGCTCTGCTTGTGCAGGTAGTGGTTGATGAGCAGCCAGGAGCTGAAACCGACGAGCTCCCAGAAGATAAACATCATGAAAAGATTGTCGGCGAACACGATGCCGAGCATCGAAAACATGAAGATCGAGAGGCCGCCGAAGTAGCGGGCGCGGGCCGCATCGTCGTGCATGTAGCCGAGCGAGAACACGTGCACGCAGAGCCCGACGACGCCGACGATCGTCAGCATGAGCGCGGCGAGATCGTCGAACTTTACGCCGATCGAAAGGGCGAAATCGCCGAGCTTCAAAAGCTCCACGCCAGCGGGAAAATCGCGGTGGCCGCCGAAGGCCAGAATCGCGGCGCCGGCGGCGATGCCGACCGCGGCAAGCACCGAGACGAGCGAGGCCGCGGCCCCGGCCCGCCGGAGGAAGAGCGCGATCACCGCCGCCGACACGAGCGGCAGCAGGAGCACGGAGAAAACGAGTTGGGCGGACGTCATCGGCTTCAGTTCTTCAGCGTGTTCAACTGGTCGAGCTGGATCGTCTGCCGCTTGCGGAACAGGGCCACGATGATGGCGAGGCCGACGGCGACCTCGGCCGCGGCCACGGTCAGGATGAAGAAAACGAAAACGTTGCCGTCCATCGTGCCGTTGTAGCGGGAGAACGCGACCAGGGCCAACGTCGACGCCACGAGCATCAGCTCGAGGCACATGAACACGACGAGCGTGTTGCGGCGGATCAGGACGCCGATCAGGCCGATCGCGAAAAGCAGCACGGCGACGGCGAGGTAGGCGTTGAGCGTGGGCGCGATCATTTGATGTCCTCCAGGCCTTCGAAGCGCTTGCTCAGCACGATCACGCCGAGCATCGCGATCAGGAGCAGGAACCCGAGGATCTGCACGGGCAGCAGGTAGGTGGAGAACAGCTGGTAGGCGTAGAGCTTCAGCGTGGCGCCGACGGCGGGCGCGTTGCCGATCGCGGGCTCCGGCAGTTTGCCCTGCGCGACAAACGACACGACCCCGAGCCCGACAAGCCCGACGGCCAGGACGCGCGCGGCGACCGGCAGCTTGTGCAGCGTGGGCCGGGCGTCGCCCTTCGTGTCGAGGAGCATGACGATGAAGAGGAACAGCGCGACGATCGCGCCCGCGTAGACGAGCAGGAGCAGGAACGCCAGGAGGTAGGCCTGCAGGCCGACGAAGAGCCCGGCCACGCCGACGAGCGAGAGCAGCAGGCACATCGAGGCGTTCACGGCGTTGCGGTTCACCACGACACCGACGGCGGTGACGAGGGTGAAGATCGCGAGGACGTTGAAGAGGAAGGTACCCATGAGGGGAAAGCGGTCGCGCGGCGCGGGAACTCAATGCCGGTCGTTGCCGTGGGCTTCGGCGGACTTCTTCTTGTCCCACTTGAAATGTTGGTCGGGCAGCGTGCCGCCCAGTTCGTAGAGCCGGGCCTTGTTGTTGACCATCTCCTCGCGGCTGTAGCCGGTCATTGAAAACTGGTTCTGCAGCCAGATCGCCTCCTCGGGGCAGACCTCCTGGCACATGCCGCAGTAAATGCAGCGCAGCATGTCGATTTCGAATTCCTTGGGCGCCTTTTCCACGTGCTCGGTCGGCGCGCCGGCGGGAATCTCGCCGGGAGTGATGCGGATCGCTTTCGGCGGGCAGACAAATTCGCAGAGCTGGCAGGAAACGCATTTCTCGCGGCCGTTCGGATCCTTCACCAGCGTCGGCACGCCGCGGTAGCCGGGCGGTATCGCCGGGCGCTGCTCGGGATACTCGAGCGTTTCCTTCGGCTTCACGAGGTGCTGCCACGTCGTCTTCAGGCCGGAGAGAATCTGCGGGACGTAGGTGCGCTCGGCGAAGGTGAGCGGTTTGCGTTCGAGAGGGACGATGGCCATGGCGGGTGAGCGGCTAAACGCGAAGACGCGAAGAATCGCAAAGGTTCGCCAAGGCGTTGCTTGGCGAATCGTTGCGGGCCTTGGCCCCTTTGCGTTTCGTCCGGTTCATTTCTGGATAATCGCGATCGCGATCGCGTAGAAGATCAGGTTGGCGATGGAGAGCGGCAGGAGTTTCTTCCAGCCGAGCTCCATGACTTGGTCGTAGCGGAAACGCGGGACGGTCCAGCGCACCCACATGAAGAAGAAGACGAGTGCGAGCACCTTGCCGAGGAAGACGCCGATCGAAACGAGCCCGACGGCGATCGGGTGCGCGAGCAGCGGCGAAAGCTGCGCGAGCCAGCCCGCAAGATCCGCCAACGTAACCCACGGCAACGGATTCCAGCCGCCGAGGAACAGCAGCGTGAATACCGCGGAACCAATCACCATGTGCGCGTACTCGGCGACGAAGAACAGACCCCACTTGAACGCGCCGTACTCGGTGTGGAAACCGCCGACGAGGTCGGCCTCCGATTCCGGCATGTCGAACGGCTGGCGATTGGTTTCGGCAAACAGCGAGGTCAGGAAAATGAACGCGGACACCGGCATGATGAACACGAACCACATGCCGCCGATGAAACCGGGTTGGCTCTGGAATTCGACCACGCGGCCGAGGCCCAGCGTCGCTTCGCGGCCGGGTTCGTTGACCCAGAGGAACAGCGGGATGACGGACAGCGTCATCGAAAGTTCGTACGAGATCAATTGAGCCGAGGCGCGCACGCCGCCGAGGAACGGGTACTTCGAGTTCGAAGCCCAGCCAGCGAGAATCAGCGAGTAGACACCGAGCGAGGAGACCGCGAAGACGGCGAGCAGGCCGATGTCGACGTTGGCCAAGGCGATCGGGATCACCTTGCCCGCCGTGTCGAGGTAGGCACCGAACGGCACGGCCGTCACGGTGGTCAGCGCCGGGATCATCGCGACGATCGGCGCGAGAATGAAGTAGAACTTGTTCACGTGCCCCGGCAGGGCGTCTTCCTTGAAGAGCATTTTGCCGCCGTCGGCCATGACGTGGAAGATGCCGAGGCGCTGGAGGAACGGACCGATCACCGGGATCCACGAGACCCACGGCACGACGGCGCGGTTGGGGCCGGGCCGGCCCTGGATCCAGGCGGAGACTTTGCGCTCGGCCATCGAGCAGGCGCCGCCGATCGGGAAGATGACCAAAATCACCGCGAGGCCCTTGAGGAGGCCCTGCACCACCGGATGAAGGTTCAGGTAGAAGTCGATCATCTCAGAAAAGCGTCAGGACAAAGAACAGCGCGCCGATCCCGGCGATGCCGGCGGCGGCCAGCCGCAGTTTCCGGTTCTCTTCCGCGAGCGCCGCCTGCTCGCGCAGCTGCGTCTTGGTCGGCGTGGCGGTTTTCGGCGCCTCGGGCTTGCGCAGCGTCAACGCGAAGAGCGCGGCGCCCATGAGGAC
Source organism: Opitutaceae bacterium (assembly GCA_027482185.1). Lineage (GTDB taxonomy): Bacteria > Verrucomicrobiota > Verrucomicrobiia > Opitutales > Opitutaceae > ER46. The sequence continues at coordinate 44,233 of JAIXWF010000023.1, forward strand.
GAAGCCGATGCCGAGACCGTAATAGGCGAGGTTGCGCATGGCGGTCGGGCTCAGGCGGTCGCGGCCGGGGCCGCGGGCTTGTAGTGCAGGGTCTCGCCCTCGACGAAGGGCAAGCCCGCGAAGGGCGTGGCGTCGAGGAGCAATCCGGTTTCGGGCAGATTGGCGAACGTGACGGTCTTCAACGCCGCAACCTCGTTCGCGAGCACGGTCCAGACACCGCCGAGGTCCGCGGGCACGGGACCGGCGCCGACCGCTCCGGCCAAACGCGACAGCACGGCGAGATCGTCCGCGGCGCCGGTCGGGCCGGGCACGGCTTTGAGGAATTTCTGAATCCGGAACTGCTGGTTCACGAACGTGCCGCTCTTCTCGAAGACGGTGAGCGTCGGGAAAACGACTTTGGCCGCGGCACTCGTCGCGTTGGCGTGCGTGCCGAGGTACACCACGGCGACCTTGGCCAATTGCGCGGCCGAGAGGCCCGCGGCGGCGAGGTCTTCGTCCACGGAGACGACGGCCTTGACCTTGCCGGCGTCGATGGCGGCAGCGAGATCGGCCAACTTGGCGGCCGGCAGTTTCGCGATCAGGCCAGTGACGAGGGCGCCGCGAACGTTGGGATTGCGGTCGGCGGAAACGAGGAGCTTGTCGCCTTCGCCCGTGCGGCTGACGAGTTGGGCCGGCGCCTTGAGCGCTGCGGCGAGCTTGGCGGTGAGGAATTGTTCCTCGACGGAGCTGCGACCGGAACCGACGACGGCCACCGCGCCGGCGGCGGCCTTGAGCAGATCGGCCGCGGCCTTGACCGCGAGCTCGAGGGAGCTGTCGGCGCCGTCGACTTTGACGGCGGCGAGCCGGTCCGCGGCGCGGACGGCCTTGAACAATTCGCGGCCGCTGTCGGCCATCCAAGTGTCGTTCACCTCGTCGTTGCGGCGCGGGGTGATGCGGTAGATCACGCCTTCGCGGGACCACACGACGGTGTTGGCGCCGACCGAGGTCTCGGTGTCGATGCTGTTGGTCTGTTTGAGGAACCAGACCCGCATCTTGAAACGGAAATCCGTGCTCGTGAGCGCGCCGACCGGGCAGATGTCGACGGTGTTGAGCGAGTAATTGTTCGCGAGCTGCTTGCCGGGGTAGCAGGTCAGCGTCGAGTAGCTGCCGCGGTCGATGAAACCGAGGACGTCGTCCTTCGCGATCTCCTTGGAAAAACGGATGCAGCGCGAGCAGAGGATGCAGCGCTCGTCGTCGAGCATGACGCGCGGCCCGAGCTGGGTGCGCTTCGGCTTCACGTTCTTCTGCTCGATGTAGCGGGAGTAGCCGCGGCCGTAGCCGATGGACTGTTCCTGCAGCTTGCACTCGCCGGCCTGGTCGCAGATCGGGCAGTCGAGCGGGTGGTTGACGAGGAGGAATTCCATCACGCCCTCGCGGCAATCCTTGATCTGCGGCGTGTTGGTGCGGATGTGGAGGCCGGGCGAGGCGTTGGTCGCGCAGCCGATCTGCGGGCGCGGGATCCAGTTGATCTTCTGCTTGCCCGTCGCCGGATCCATGATCGGCGCCTTGGTGGCGGGATCGACGGCCGGCATGCCCATTTCGATCAGGCACATGCGGCAGTTGCCCACGACCGAGAGCTTCGGGTGGTAGCAATAATAGGGCACGTCCACGCCCACGAGGCGCGCGGCCTCGATCGCGTTGGTGCCTTTCGGCACGGCGATCTCCTTGCCGTCGACGTTGACGGTGACGAGGTCGGGTTTGGGAGGGGCGATCATTGCGGGAGAGCGGGAAGGATCAGACGAGATCGAGGGCGCCGGCGGGCTTCGGGGCGTTCTTGGTTTCCGGATACGCTTTGAACTCGTCGCCGAACTTGGCGACGAAGCTCTGCGTCGGCCACGAGCAGGCCTCGCCGAAGGCGCAGATGGTGCGGCCGGCGATCTGGTCGGCGACGCTCTTGAGCAGCGCGCCGTCCTCGCTCCGCGCCTTCTCGTGCACCATGCGCGTCGTGATCTTCTTCATCCAGAGCGAGCCCTCGCGGCAGGGCGTGCACTGGCCGCAGCTCTCGTGGGCGTAGAACGCGTTGATGTTGGCGAGGGCCTCGACCATGTTGACGGAGTCATCCATCACGATGACGCCGCCGGAACCGCCCATCGTGCCGCAGGCGGCGAGGGTGTCGAAGTCCATCGGGATATCCTCGACCGTCAGCGTGCGAGTGGAGCCGTCCTTGTTCTTCAGCGTGAAGGTCTCGCCGAACTTGAGAATCTTGGCCGACGAACCGCCGGGGATGACGGCCTTGAATTTCCGGCCGGGCAACGGACCGCCGCAGACCTCGTTGAGCAGCTCGCCCATCGTGATCTTGCCGACCTCGTATTCGAAGTAGCCGGGGTTCTTCACGTGGCCGCTGACGCAGAGGATGCGGGTGCCGGTATTGTTGGGCGTGCCGATCTTCGTGTAGGCGTCGCCGCCCATCTCCACGATGTGCTTCACGTGGCAGAGCGTCTCGACGTTGTTCACGATCGTCGGGCACTGGTAGAGGCCGAGCACGGCCGGGAAATACGGCGGCTTGATGCGCGGGTACGGGCGCTTGCCCTCGAGGGATTCGATCAGGCCGGTTTCCTCGCCGCAAATGTAGGCGCCGGCGCCGCGGTGGACGTAGATTTCGCAGCCGTAGGCCGAACCGAGGATATTGGGACCGACAAAATTCGCGGCGCGGGCTTCGGCGATGGCCTTTTCCAGGATCCGCGCGCCGTGGGGCATCTCGCCGCGGATGTAGATGTAGGCCTGCTTCACGTTGTTCGCCCACGCCGAGATCATGATGCCCTCGATCAGCTGGTGCGGATCCTGGTGCATGATGTACCGGTCCTTGAAGGTGCCGGGCTCGGATTCGTCGGCGTTGACGACGAGGTAGATCGGTTTGCCGCTCTTGCGGTCGACAAGGCCCCACTTGACGCCGCAGGGGAACCCCGCGCCGCCGCGCCCGCGCAGGCCGGACTTCTTGACCTCGTCGATGATCGCGGCGGGCTGCATCGCGAGCGCCTTCTTCAACATCTCGTAGCCGCCGTGCTTCACGTAGCAGGCGAGATCGTTGGTGTAGCCGGGCTCGTCGATGTGCCTGAAGATGATCCGGCGTTGTTGGGGAGCGGGCATGTCGGGAATTCGTTGGCGCTTCAGCGGCGTTTCGCGGCCTCGGCCTTGATCTGGTCGCTGAGCTGCTTGGCCTTGGCGGTGTCGACCTTTTCGTGGAGATCGTCGTCGATCATCACGACGGGGGCGGTCCCGCAACTCGCGAGGCACTCGACGAACTCGATCGTGACTTCGCCGTCGGGGGAAATCTCGCCGCGGTGCGTGTCGAATTCCTTTTCGAAGGCGGCGCAGGTCTTGTAGCCGCCCATGAGCGCGCACGAAAGCGTGCGGCAGACCTTGATGTGGCGGCGGCCGATCGGCTTCTGCCGGAACATCGGGTAGAACGTGACCACCTCGTACACGTTGATCGGCTGCAGTTCGAGTTTCTGCGCCACCCACTCGATCGCTTCCTGCGGGATGTAGCCGACATCCTCCTGGATCGCGTGCAGGAGCATCAGCACCGCGCTCCGTTTGACCGGGTAGTGCGTGATGACGTCGTCGATGCGGCGCAGCGTTTCGGGTTTCAGATTCATCGGGCGGGAGGGCGCGGAAAGGTCAGCGGTCGCACTCGCCCATGACGAAGTCGAGGGAGCCGAGGATCGAGACCACGTCGGAGATCAGGCAGCCGACGCACATTTTCTGGAGGATCGAAAGGTTGCAGAACGAAGGGGAGCGGATCTTCAGCCGGTACGGCACGCCGCCGCCCTTGCTGACGATGAAGAAACCGAGGATGCCCTTGGGATTCTCGGCCTCGAAGTACACTTCGCCGGCCGGGATCTGCGGGCCTTCGGTCACGATCATGAAGTTCTGGATCAGCTCTTCCATCGAGCTGAGGACCTTTTCCTTCGGCGGCGCGAAGATGCGCTTGGCCTCGGGGGCGTACCACGAGCCGTCGGGCATTTTGGCGATGACCTGCTTGATGATGCAGACCGACTGGCGCATCTCCTCGCCGCGGACGAGGTAGCGGTCGTAGCAATCGCCGGTCGTGCCCACGGGCACGTCGAACTCGTAGTTCTCGTAGCCGGAGTACGGCTTGTCCTTGCGCAGATCGAGGCCGACGCCGGAACCGCGCAGATTCGGGCCGGTGAGGCCGTAGGCGAGCGCGACGTCCTTCGGGATCACGCCGACGCCGACGGTGCGGTCCATGAAGATCTTGTTTCTCGTGAGCAGCTTCAGCGTCTCCTCGAGAATCGGCAGGAACTGGTCGCAAAACGCGTTCACGCGGCCGAGCCAGCCGTCGGGGATGTCGCGCGTGACACCCCCGATGCGCGTATAGCTCGTGGTGAACCGCGCGCCGGTGAGCTCCTCGAACAGCTTGTAGAGTTTCTCGCGTTCTTCGAGGGAGTACAGGAGGACGCTCCAAGCGCCGACATCGAGACCAAAGGCGCCGAGTCCCATCATGTGGGCGGAGATGCGAGCCATTTCCGCGGTGATCACGCGGATCGCCTCGCAACGCGGCGGCACCTTGAGTCCGGCCAACCGCTCGACCGCGATGGCGTAGGCCATGTTGTTCGCGAGCGGCGCCAAGTAATCCAACCGGTCCGTGTAGGGCACGAACTGGTTGTAGGTCATGTTTTCGGCGATCTTCTCGTCGCCGCGGTGCAGGTAACCGACGACCGGATCGGCCTTGGTCAGGATTTCGCCGTCGAGCTCCATTTGGAGGCGCAGCACGCCGTGCGTCGAGGGATGCGAGGGTCCCATCGAAAGGGACATCTTCTCGGTCTGAAATTCCGCAGGAGCGGCCTGGGCGCCGGCGGCGGCCTTGGCGGCGCTGTCGGGAAATGAAAGTTCGGTGGCCATCGTTCGGGGGGCGGGCGCGTTATTCCTTCATCTGGCGGAGGGCCGTCTGGTCGGGCCGCGCGACGCGGTCGCTCCAGCTCTCGTCCTTGGCGCGCGGTTCGGCTTCCGTGAGGTTGATTTCACCGGGCGAGGCGACGAACGGACCGCCGGCCATCGGTGCGGCGATAACCTTGGTGCCGGTTTCCTCCGCGATGTCGGCGACCGGGAGATCGGTCTCGATGCCGGCGAGAGGGAATTCCTTGCGCAGCGGGTGATAGGGATAGCCGTCCCACATCAGAATGCGGCGCAGGTCCGGGTGGCCCTGGAACTTGATCCCGAACATGTCGAAGCACTCGCGCTCGTGCCAATTCGCCGCCGGCCAGATCTCGACCGCGCTCGGCGCGGTGGGCTCGGCCTCGGTCCCGGCGCAGGGCGCGACGACCCGGACATAAGTGCCGGGCTTGGCGGTAGAATAGAGATGATAAACGACGGAGAAGCGCGGCGCGGCGCCTTCGGCCCAATCGATCGCCGTCAGATCCATGAGCAAATCGAAACCCTGGCCGTCACGCAGGTAGGAAAGAACCGCGATGAGGTCCACCAACGGCACATCGACCGCCGGGTGGTCGGCCGAAGCACGTTCGGTGACCTGCGGGAATTTCTCTTTGAGAGCGGTCGTGACGTCAGCGGGCATGTGGGGAGCGGGAGGCGTCGGTGGAGATCAGGCCGAGAGCAGCCGTTTTGATGCCGGCTCTCGTCGCACCTTGTCCTGCAGCTTCATGAGGGCGTCGAGGAGCGCTTCGGGCCGCGGCGGGCAGCCGCTGACATACACGTCGACCGGGACAATGCGATCCACGCCCTGCAGCGTCGCATAGCTGCGGTACATGCCGCCCGAGCTGGCGCAGGCACCCATGGCGATGACCCATTTCGGCGCCGCCATCTGGTCATAGATGCGGCGCACCTGGGGAGCCATCTTGTAGGTCACCGTGCCGGCGACGATCATGCAGTCGGATTGCCGCGGGGAAAAACGCATCACCTCGGCGCCGAAGCGCGCGATGTCGAAACGCGCCCCGCCGACCGCCATGAGCTCGATCGCGCAGCAAGCCAATCCCATCGGCATCGGCCACATGGAGTTGGTGCGGATCCAATTGATCGCGGCGTCGGCCCGCGAGACGATCACGCCGCCTTCAACCTTGCTGTTGTAGCCGAGTTCGGTGGTGGGAGTGACCATGGGTGCGGTGAGGAGTGGGAGCGAAATCCGGTCGAGAGTTGGGAGCAGCGGCGTGCCGCGCAAGGAGGTTTTACAAAAACTCCCGCGGGTTCCGACTTAGAAGGGAGCATTTCTTGCACCGACAGCGCGGCTTGAAAAACAAATCGCCCGATTGCGGCGGCAAGAACCCCGCCGGCGCGGCCCCTCCGGCAACAGCCGCGCCGACTTCGGCGGATTTGCGATTGACCAAGCGTCGGCCATCAACCTTCTTTCGTCCCCTTAGCCCGAGCGAAGGCCGTTCCCGCAACGTCCTTCAGGGCAACCGGAGAGGTGGCAGAGTGGTCGAATGCGCATGATTGGAAATCATGTGTAGTCGAAAGGCTACCGAGGGTTCGAATCCCTCCCTCTCCGCCATTTTTGCCGATCCGCAAGGACGGCCATCGCAATGTGCCGGCCCGGGAACTCGCATCGAGTGCGGTGATCCCGGCCGGGAATCGCCAAAGCGGATTCAAGTCCCGCACCGGTCCAATTCCCGCTCGGCCGCGCTTCCCGCGGATTGGTTCAGGCCTGAGCAACCGGGGGAAACCCATCTGCTGCGAAACCGAGCGCGTCTCATCACAGCGAAGGCCACCTCAAGATTGCCGAAAGTTTCGAGGTCGTGGCGGCGTTACGTCCGTATGCAGGTACCGACCTCCCGCTGGAATGATCCCGGCGCATCCATGCCCGGGCGGCACCTCATATGTTTAGATGCACGGGCCGTGCACGGCCCCCTCGGATCCGATCCCCTAGCCCGGCACACCGCCCGGGAACGGGCCGAAGATTGCAGCCGGCAGCTCTCCCCGGCCGGCCATGGGGACAACGGATCACGCTGCCCATGGCACGGAACCCGCACAAAAGGCCGCAAGTTTTCGCCAACGTGGTCCCAACCGGGAAAAAACGGCCTCCCGAGGTCACCCTGCCCGCCGCTACGTAATCGCCGCAATCCTGTTCATCCTACGTATCTTGCGTACACTCAGGCAGCCAAATCTTTTCCCAAACAAGTATTGACCGCGGCCACCGCACGCCTCGCGCCGGTTTTTGCCGCGCGGCGCCCGGCCCCGCGCGACCCGGCGCTCGCCCCTGTACTGTCGATTCCCAGAGGAGGGCGGGCACGCCGACTCGTCCCAGCAGATCCGATACAACCGGCCGGCGTCACCGCAAAGCCGATACAAGAAAGCGCCCGCTCGGCGCCGCCAAGGCCGTCGCCGGCTCGGATTTCAAGCTGCGACACCGATCGCACCGACGGCAAATTCGACCCAGCTCACACACAATTATTGCGTTTAAAAGCACTCCGCACCGCCAACTGCCGCACAATCGCGCGTAGGATTACCTATGCCTTAGGTGCCGCCACCACCTAGATCTAGAGAGATTTACTCAGTATGAGCCGCCTACTGCACAGGCTTGTAATTTGCCGGTAAATGGAAGCCTCTATCGCCGCGCTAATGAACCTGAGCAGTTCCAACAGTTTGAAGCCGATTTTTTGCCTTAACGTGGCCGGGGAACTGCTCTCCTCTCTTCCTTTTTACACTCAATCCATGCCCACCCAAACCCGCCTCCTTGATCTGTCCACGCGTCGCCACGTGGAGATCGGCCAAGGGGAGAAGTCGGAAGTGCGCGGAGGCCGCAGCCAGAGCATCAAGTTTATCTGCCACATTAATTTAGGCACTTTCTCGTGCCTCGGCTCGACGGTGGGCGCCCAAGCGCTCCGCCGCTCTGCCTTCACCCAACACTCCTTTGCCTGATTTGTCCGTCATGGAACCCGCTCCGCTCAACGCCAGCCCGACTGCGGTCACGTATCACGTGCCCCCGACGTATCCCGGCAAGCGCTTGGTTGATATCGTTTTCTGCCTGTTCGCGCTGCCGCTCCTCGGCCTCACCAGCCTCTTCGTCGCCATCATTGTCGGGCTTACCTCTCCGGGCCCCATCTTTTACCGCCAAGAGCGAGTCGGAATCTGCGGCCGCCGATTCAAGATGTACAAGTTCCGGACGATGCATGTGGGCGCTTCGACCTCCAGCCACCAGGCGCACTTTGCCCAATTGATCAACACGAACAGTCCCATGCAGAAACTCGACGGCCGCGGGGACAAACGCCTCATCACCGGCGGCTGGTTCATCCGCGCCAGCGGCTTGGATGAATTGCCCCAGATCATCAACGTGCTGCTGGGAGATATGTCGGTCGTCGGCCCCCGCCCCTGCATCCCGTACGAGTACGATCACTACTCGGCCGCGCAAAAGCGCCGCCTTCACGCCCTGCCCGGAGTCACCGGTCTGTGGCAGGTTTCAGGCAAGAATTCCACGACCTTCGACGAAATGGTGCGGCTCGACGTCCGCTATGCCCGCGAAAAATCCCTCGCCATGGATTTGTGGATCATTCTGATGACGCCCGTGGTGCTCGGACAGGAAATTTTCGCGGCCTGCCGCAAACGCTTCGCCCATTTCGGCCGCAGCGAAGCCAACCTCATCGATTTGGAACTCGGCCGCAACGCCCGCCGGCACCTGCAGCTCGAGAAGCAATCCTAACGGCAGTTCCTGATGCAAATCCAAGTCGGGGTCATCGGTCTCGGATACTGGGGCCCTAACTTGGTGAGAAATCTGCGGGCGCTGCCGGACTGCGGCGTCAGGACCGTTTGCGATCTGGACGAAAAGAGACTCGCGCACTTGCGTTCACTTTTCCCGGAAGTCGGCGGCACCACGAGCCACCGCGAAGTGATCGAGGATCCGGCGATTCACGCGGTGGTGATCGCGACTCCCGTGCGGTCGCATTTTCCCCTGGCGAAGGCCTCGCTGCTGGCCGGCAAACACACCTTCATCGAAAAACCGATGGCCTCATCGTCGGCCGAATGCGAGGAACTGATCGCGCTGGCGAAGGCGAAGGGTCTCGTGCTGATGGTCGGCCACGTCTTCCTTTATTCCGCGGCCGTCCGGCGGATCAAAGAAATCGTCGCCGGCGGCGACATCGGCGAACTCCGCTACATTTCCGCGCGGCGCCTCAATCTCGGACTTTTCCAGAAGGATATAAACGTGACGTGGGACATGGCCCCGCACGACATCTCGATCATCCTGCACATCATCGGCGAACTGCCCCTGAGCGTGAATTGCCGCGGTGCCGCCCACGTGACGCCGGGAATCGAGGATGTGACCTCGCTCAGCCTCCAGTTTTCGCAGCAGCGGACCGCCATTATCCACAGCAGCTGGCACGATCCGCGCAAGGTGCGCGAGATGACGATTGTCGGCAGCAAGCGGATGATCGTTTACGACGACGTCGCCCAACAGGAAAAAATCAAGGTGTTCGATGTCCGCGTGGAACGGCCGCCGCACTACGACAGTTTCGCCGCGTTTCACTACGCCTACCACTATGGCGATACCTATTCGCCGTATTTGAAACAGGACGAACCCCTGCGGACCGAGTGCCAGCATTTCGTCGACTGCATTGTGAACGGCGCGGCCGCGATCAGTCCCGGCCTTGCCGGCCTGGAAGTGGTGCAAATTCTGGAAGCTTCGTCCGAATCGCTGCGCCAGCAGGGCGCCGCCGTGAATCTTCCGGCCGCGCTCGCCGGCCGGCCGGCTTATCGGGCGCAGGCCTGAACCGGCCCTTCGCCGCTCGCGCATGAACTCCGCCCTGCAGTTGATCGCCCCCAATGTCGTCATGGGTGCCCGCGTGAAGATTTACGCGTTCACGAACCTCTACGGCTGCACGCTCGGCGACGACGTCAAGGTCGGCACCTTCGTCGAAATCCAGAAAGGGGCGCGGATCGGCGACCGCTGCAAAATTTCGAGCCACACCTTCATCTGCGAGGGCGTCACCCTCGAGAGCGACGTGTTCATCGGGCACGGCGTGATGTTCACCAACGACCGGTTCCCGCGCGCCTCCACCGCGGACGGGAAACCCCAGACGGATGCCGACTGGGTATGTCTGCCCACGCTCGTCAAACGCGGCGCCTCCATCGGCTCCAACGCGACCCTTCTCTGCGGCATCACGATCGGCGCCGGCGCCATGGTCGGCGCCGGCAGCGTGGTGACCGCCGACGTGCCCGACGGCGCCGTGGTGGTCGGCAATCCCGCGCGAATCATCCGCCAGCTTGAACCCCGTTCCCATGCAGGTCCCGTTTCTTGATCTCAAGGCGCAGCACGCGCCCATCCGCGACGAAATCGCACGCGGTATCGCCGCGGTGATCGACGACAGTGCGTTCGCCGGCGGCAAGTACGTCGCGGAGTTCGAAACCGACTTCGCCCGATACTGCGGCACGCGTTTCGCCATCGGCGTCGGCAACGGCACCGAATCGCTTTGGCTCTGCCTGCTCGCGCTCGGCATCAAGCCGGGCGACGAGGTGATCACGGTGGCCGCGACCTTCATTGCGACCGCGGAAGCCATCAGCCACGCGGGCGCCGTGCCCGTCTTTGTCGACGTGGACGAACGGACTTCGCTGATGGATCCCGAATTGCTCGCCGCCGCCATCACCCCGCGGACCAAGGCGATCATCCCGGTGCACCTATACGGCCAGGTGGCCGACATGGATCCGATCCTGCGGATCGCCCGCGCGCACGGCATTCCCGTGATCGAGGACGCGGCGCAGGCCCACGGGGCGACCTACCGGGGCCGCCAAGCCGGCAGTCTCGGCCGCGCCGGTTCGTTCAGTTTCTACCCCGGCAAAAATCTCGGCGCGATGGGCGAAGCCGGCGCGATCACGACGGACGACGCCGACTTGGCGGACCGCCTGCGGGTCCTGCGCGACCACGGCCAGCGCACCAAATACAATCATTTCGAAATCGGCTGGAATTCCCGGATGGACGGAATGCAGGCCGCCGTCCTGCGCATCAAGCTCCGGCGGTTAACCGAAGGCAACAGCCGCCGCCGGGCGCACTCCGAACATTACCGGAATCTCCTCGCCGGCACCCCGGGCATCGTGCTGCCGGAAATCCGCGGCACCGGCGAATCCAGCCACCACCTTTTTGTCGTCCGCGTGCGGGAACGCGACCGGGTCATCGCCGAAATGGCCAAGCGCGGTATCGGCTGCGGCATCCACTACCCGATCCCGGTGCACCGGCAGCCCGCGTACGCGGCGCACGCCGTATCACGGGCGAGCCTGCCGATCACGGAACGCTGGGCGGAGGAAGTCGTCTCGCTGCCGATGTACCCGGAGCTGCAGGAATCCCAAGTCGCCGCGGCCGCGCAGGCCCTGAAGTCCGTCGTCGCCGAATTGTCGCCCGCCGCGGCCGCCGCCGTGCCGTGAATTCCGTCGCGCTAGTCGATCCGCTGCTCGATGCGGCGTGGGAACGGTCGCTCGACGCCTTCCCGGACGCGACCTCATTCCATTCCGCCGCGTGGCTGCGCGTGCTCGCGGAGACCTATGCGTTCCGTCCCCTGGGCCTGCTGGCCATGCGCGGAGAAGCCGTCGTCGGCTGCCTGCCTTTGGTGGAAGCCAAAACGTGGCTGACGCCGCGCCGCGGAATCTCCCTGCCGTTCACGGACGAATGCCGCATCCTTGGCGACGCCGCCGCGCGGACCGCGCTGGTCGAGCGTGCCTTGGCGGAAAGCGAAGCCCGGGGTTGGCGCTACTGCGAGTTCCGGGACCCCGGCGCGATGGCCGAGTCGACCCCGGCACGGGACGAATTTTTCGGCCACGAGTTGCGGCTGGAACAGGATCAGGCGGCGGTGTTCGCGCGACTGGACGGCGCCGTGCGCCAGGCGGTGAGAAAGGCGGAACGCGGCGGCCTGCGGATCGAGTTTTCGTCCGGCGCGGAAGCGATGCGCGACTACTATGCCCTGCATTGCCTGACCCGGCAGCGCCACGGCACCCCGCCGCAGCCGTTCGCGTTTTTCGCGAACCTGCGGCGGCACGTGCTCGCCGCCGGCGCCGGCCAGGTCGTTTCGGCCCGCCACGGCGACCGCGTGGTGGCGAGCGCGGTCTTCCTCCATCGCGGCCGCCACGCGATCTACAAGTTCGGCGCCTCGGACGAGGCGTTCCAGTCGCTCCGGGCCAACAACCTCGTCATGTGGAACGCGATCGCCTGGTATTCCGAAAGGGGATACGAGACCTTCGATTTCGGCCGCACCGACACCGCCAACGAAGGCCTCCGCCGGTACAAACGTTCCTGGGGCGCGGCCGAACGGCGCGTGCGCTACTACCGATTCGACCGGCGGACCCGCCGCTGCACCGCCGCCCGGCCCGGCGGCGGCTGGGCCGCCCGCATCGTCCGCCGCCTGCCCCGCCCGGTCGCGCGCCTGATCGGTCTCGCGCTCTACCGGCACGCCGCCTAATCTCCCGCCATGAATGCACCCGCCACCGCCGAAAGCGGATCCAGTTTCAAGATCGGTGACATTTACTACATCCTCTTCCGGCACAAGTGGAAGATTCTGGTCTGCACCCTGGTGGGCGTGATCGCCGCCGGTGTCGTCTACAAGACGATGCGGCCGCCGTTCCGTTCGGTCGCGAAGCTGTTCGTGCGTTTCGTCATCACCGAGGGCAAATCGCTCGGCCCGAACCAGGGCGACGCCTCGGCAAAATCGCCCGACCAGCGCGGCGAGACCATCATGACGGGTGAAAAGGAAATCATCCTGAGCGCCGATTTGGCGTACAAGGTGGCGGAGTCCGTAGGCGCGGAAAAAATCCTGGCCAAGGCCGGCGGCGGCAAAGAGCTGGCGAAGGCCATCGGCTTGGTGCGCAACGGACTCAGCGTGAGCGTGCCCGCCCGCAGCAGCGTGATGCACGTTTCCCTGGAACACCCCGACGCGGAGGTCGTGCAGCCGATCCTGAGGGAAGTCGTCGAACGCTACCTCAAACTGCACGTCGAGACGCACCGCAGCACCGGCATGTCGCTCGACACGCTGGTTCAGGAAACGGACCAGCTCCGTTCGCGGCTGGCCCAGACGGAGGCGGATCTGCGCAAGGCCCGCCTCGAGGCCGGCGTGGTTTCCCTCGACGCCACCAAGCAGGCGTACATCGACCACCTGAACAAGATCCGGGACCAGATTTTCTCGGCGCAGGCCGAACTCGCGGCCCAGATCGCGATCCTCGACGAGATCAACAAGCGCAACCCCGACAAACCGAAGCTGGAGGTGCCGAAGGCGGACAACGCGGCGCCGTTGCCGCCCGGCAAACTGGAGGAATACAAGGTGGCCCTGCAGCGCCTCGCCAGCCTCCAGCTGGCCGAGCAGAACCTGCTGGCGCAGTTCAAACCCGAGAGCCCGCGCGTCCAGGAACTGCGGGCCCAGATCGAGAAGGCCGAAGCGGCCAAGAATGCGCTGCTGGTCGCTTACCCGGAACTGATCCGCGTCTCCGCGCCGCCCCCGCCGACGGCACCCGTGCAGGCGACCCCGAACCTCACCCCCGATCTCAATCCGGTGAACGTCATCACCCAGATCGCCGCGCTGCAGGCCCGGATCAAGGCGCTCAATTCCCAAATCGATGTCGTCCGCGCCGATGCGGCGAAAGTCGACCAGCTCGAGGGCACGATCACGGCCTTGGTTCGGAAAAAGGAATTGGACGAGGGCAACTTCCGCTACTACGCCGCCGCGCTGGAACAGGCGCGGATCAACGAGACCCTCGGCAACGGCAAGGTCTCCAACATCGGCGTGATCCAGTCGCCCTCGGCGCCGTTCCCGGACTATACGAAAATCTACAAGATCGCCGGCGGCCTCGCCGCCGGCGGCCTGGTCCTCGGCCTCGCGTGGGCCGCGGCGCTCGAGCTGCTGTTCGACCACAGCATCCGCCGGGCGGAAAACATCAGCCTGCAGATGAAGGCCCCGCTCTTTCTGGAAATTCCGCACCTCCGCCGCCGGAAACGTTCGCTGCGGGAGTTGCTGCGCTTCGGGCGCAAATCGGCCAAAAATGCCGCCGTCGAGCCCCGCCAGTTTCTCGATCGCGGTCTGGCGGAGGAATCGAGGATCTTCCACGAGACGCTGCGCGACCGGCTGATCGCCCACTTCGAAAGCAAGGGTCTCACCCACAAACCCAAGCTCGTGGCCGTCACGAGTGTGTCGCCCGGCGCCGGCGTGACTTCGATCGCGAACGGATTGGCGCGCAGCCTTTCCGAAACCGGCGACGGCCACGTGCTGCTGGTCGATCTCACGACGGGCAACGCGACGTCCCAGCACTTCTCCGACGGACGCCCCCGCTGCGAGCTCGACGAGCTCATGCAGTCGCGGGAATCCGCGCGCGTCGACGACAACCTGTACGTGGTGACCGAGGGCAAGAACAACGACGAGTTGTCGCGCCACCTGCCCCTCCGTTTCTCGAAGATCGTGCCCAAGCTCAAGGCCAGCGACTTCGACTATATCATCTTCGATCTGCCGCAGGTCAGCCAGGTGAGCATCACCCCGCGGCTGTCGAGTTTCATGGACATGACCCTGCTCGTCGTGGAGTCGGAGAAAACGAATCTGGAAATCGCCCGCCGCGCGGCGGAACTGCTCCGCAGCACCAAGTCGAATCTCGGCGTCGTCATGAACAAGACCAAGCACTACGTTCCGGCGCGCCTGCACCAAGAACTGCTTGTGTCGACGTGAACTATCGGGTTTCAACCGCTTCGGTTTCGTCCCGAGAATCCGCCCGTGCCAGCCACCTTCCGAGCCCGCCGCCAACGATGCTGAAGAACCGCATGTACTATGCGGTCAAACCGCTGCTGCCGTGGTCTCTGCGCATCGCGCTGCGCCGGATCGTCGCGCGGCGGATTGCCAGGAAATCGAGCGGGATTTGGCCGATCAATCCGGCGACGGCAAAGCCGCCCGCGGACTGGCCCGGCTGGCCGGGCGGCAAACAGTTCGCCGTGGTCCTCACTCACGACGTCGAAGGCCAGCGCGGCTTGGCCCGCTGCGCCGAGTTGGCGAACCGGGAAGCGAAACTGGGGTTTCGCTCCTCCTTCAATTTCATCCCGGAAGGCGATTACCGCGTCTCGCCCACCCTCCGCCGGGAATTCGAGGCACGGGGATTCGAAGTCGGGGTGCATGACCTGAAGCACGACGGCAAACTCTACGACAGTCGGGAAGGTTTCCGGCAGCACGCCCGCCAGATCAACCGCTACCTTTCGGAGTGGCAGGCGGTCGGGTTCCGCTCCGGCTTCATGTACCACAATCTCGATTGGCTGCACGACCTCGACGCCGAATACGACGCGTCGACGTTCGATACCGACCCTTTCGAGCCGCAGCCCGACGCAGCCCACACCATCTTTCCGTTCTGGGTCGATTCCCCGGCCGGGTCGGCCGCAAAAAAGCCGGGATACGTCGAGCTGCCCTACACGCTGCCGCAGGATTCGACCCTCTTCATGATTTTCCAGGAATCCGCCGGAACGATCTGGAAAAACAAACTGGATTGGGTGGTCCGGCAGGGCGGCATGGTATTGGTCAACGTCCATCCCGACTATCTTCACCTCGGGCCCGTGACATCGGCCGGCGGGACCACCGTGATGGATCACTACGCCAATCTGCTCGCCTACATCAAAGAAACCTATCCCGGAGCCTATTGGCACGCCCTGCCCCGCGACGTCGCGGCCTTCGTCCGCTCCTGGAAGAAAATCGCCCCCGCGCTCCCCTCGGTCCAATGATTCGGCTACGCCACAAGCTCTTCATCCACGCCCTGCGCGGCCTCGATCAGGCGATCCTTTACGGGACCCTCCTTGCCGTGATCGACTTGGTCGCCCGCGGACGCAGTCCGGCCGGGCAACCCATCCAGCAGATCCTGCGCGAAGCCTACAAACCCGCCGACTCCTTCGGGATGCTGATTCTGATCGTCGGCTGGATCATGATCTTCAACCGGCTGGTGAGCTATCAGACCAACCGATTCACCACGCTCAAGGACGACATTTTCGACGTGCTCAAAGCGACGTCGGTTTCCGCGTTCCTGCTGATCGTCGTCAGCACCGCCTTCGACTTCGGCCGCGTCAACAACAAGGTCATCGTTCTCTTCTGGGCCGGCGCCACCGTTCTGGCGATGCTCAGCCGCATCGGCGCCCGCGCCCTGCTGACAACGGCCCGGCGCCAAGGCTACAACTACCGCCACCTGCTGATCATCGGCCACAACGCCGAGGCGCTGCGCATGGCGGCGCGCATCGAGGCGCTGCCCGAACTCGGCTACAAGATCGTCGGCTTTGTCGCCGAGCCGACCGTCGGCACCCCGCCCCCGGAAACCAAGATCGCCCCGGTCGTCGGCCAGCTGTCGGAGGTCCAACGGATCCTCGAACAGGGCTCGGTCGACGAAATGATCGTCTGCCTGCCGATCCGGGAACACGTTGCCACCGTGTTCGACCTCGTCCGGCTCGCGGAGGAACTCGGCATCGTCGTCCGGCTCTTCCCCGATGCGGCCGGTTCGAAATTCCTCGAACGTCTCCACCTCGAGAAGTTCGACGGCGACCACGTCATTACGCTGTTTCGCGAACAGATGCTCCTGCAGCTCCTCGGCAAGCGCGTGATGGATATCGTCGTTTCCTTCACCCTGCTCGTCCTGCTGAGCCCGCTGCTCGCGTTCGTCGCCCTCGCGATCAAGTTCTCCAGCCCCGGCCCGATCTTCTTCATCCAGAAACGCGTCGGGATGAACAAGCGCATCTTCCACCTCTACAAGTTCCGCTCGATGTTCATCGACGCCGAGAAACGCCGCCGCGAACTCGCCCACCTGAACGAGATGGACGGCCCCGTCTTCAAAATCAAAAACGACCCTCGCATCACCCCGCTCGGTCATTTCATCCGCAAGACGAGCATCGACGAATTGCCCCAGCTCCTGAACGTCCTCCTGGGCGAGATGAGCCTCGTCGGCCCGCGCCCGCCGATCCCCGAGGAAGTCGATCGCTACGATTGGCTCTACCGCAAGCGCCTCTCGATCAAGCCGGGCATCACCTGCCTCTGGCAGATCAGCGGCCGCAACCACATCTCGTTCAAGCAGTGGATGGAGCTGGACCAAACCTACATCAAGAACTGGTCCCTCTGGCTCGACATCAAGATCCTCGTGAAGACCGTCCCGGCGGTCCTCTTCCAACGCGGAGCAAGTTGACCATGGCGCCCTCCCCTGCAGGCCGCCGTGTCCGGCTGGCGGCCATCTCTTCCGGCGGCGGCCACTGGGTCCAGCTGCAACGCCTGCGCCCGGCTTTCGCCGATTGCGATGTCACGTTTCTCACCGTCAAAGAAGGCTACCGTTCGGATGTGGGCGACGCCGGCTTCCGGGTCATTCCCGACGCGAACCGCTCCAACAAACTGAAACTCCTGCGCACCGCGCTCGTGGTGTTTTGGCAACTCTTCCGGCTGCGGCCCGACGTCGTGATCTCGACCGGCGCCGCCCCGGGATACTTCGGCATCCGCGCCGGCAAGCTCCTCGGCGCCCGGACCATCTGGGTCGACAGCGTCGCCAACGTCGAGGAACTCTCGATGTCCGGCCAGCGCATCGGCGCCCACGCCGATCTCTGGCTCACCCAGTGGCCGCACCTCGCGCGTCCCACCGGCCCCTTTCACGTCGGGAGCGTCCTATGATCTTCGTCACTGTCGGCACCGACCTGCCGTTCGACCGGATGGTCAAAGTCATCGACGAATGGGCCGGCGCGACCGGCCGGAAGGACGTGTTCGCCCAGATCGGGGAAACGGAATTCCGGCCGCGCCATCTGGCGTTCAGCAAATTTCTCGAGCCGCCGGATTTCGTCCGGAATTTCTCCCAGGCCTCGACGATCGTCGCCCACGCCGGCATGGGCACGATCCTCTCCGCGCTGCGCTACGAGAAACCGATCCTGGTCATGCCCCGCCGCGCTTCGCTCGGCGAACAGCGCAACGAGCACCAACTCGCCACCGCCAAACGCCTGTCCGAGATGGGCAAGATCACGGTCGCCTTCGACGAAGCGGAACTCCGCCGTTGTCTCGAAGATCTGGGCCGGCTCCAGCCGCGCGAGAAGATCGGCGCGCACGCGAGTCCGGCCCTGATCCAAGGCCTCAAAGACTACATTCACTCCGGCCGCCACCCGGCCCGGCCCGGCGGCGCGCCGCCGCACGCCGCATGAACGGTCCGTCCGCTGCCGCCGCCCCGGCCGAAGCCGGCGCCGCGGCGAAGTTGTTCCGTTTCCTCGGTTCGATCCTCGACCCGCGGATTTACCTCCACGGGCTCCGCATCCTGCACTACTACGGCTACAGCCATGTGCGCGACCGGCGGCAAATCCGCTGCGGCCGCGGCACCGGCATCGCGCCCAATGTCTCCTTCCGCAACGGCGCCCGCATCGCGATCGGCGAACAATCCCACATCGGCGAACGCGCGTATCTCTGGGCCGGCGACAGCACCGGCCGGATCGTCATCGGCAATTTCGTTTCGCTCGCTCCCGAGGTCTTCATCACCGCGTCCGACTACCAATTCGTCGCCGGCGTGCCGTTTCGCCGCCAGCCCAAGAAGGAACGCGATGTCGTCATCGGCGACGATGTGTGGCTCGGGGCGCGCGTTGTCGTGACCGCCGGCGTCACCATCGGCGCCGGCAGCATTGTCGGCGCGGGCGCCGTCGTCACCAAGGACATCCCGCCCAACTCGATCGCCGTGGGCGTCCCGGCCCGCGTCGTCGCCCAGCGTTCCTCCGCTTCCTGACCCATGCCGGCCGACGTCGCAGTCCTCATCGTCACGTACAATTCGGAAAACGAGATCTCCGACTGCCTCCGCAGCGCCATCGAGCAGCGCCGGGCCGTCGCCCAGGAGATCGTCGTGGTCGACAACGCCTCGAAGGACGGCACCGTCGCCGCGATCCGCGCCGGCTTCCCCGAGGTGAAACTCGTCCTGCCCGGCAAGAACCTCGGCTTCGCCGCCGGGGTGAATCTGGCCGCGCGCCAGACCGACGCGAAGTACCTCCTGCTGCTCAATCCCGACACGAGAATCCTCGATCACGCGATCGATGTGATCGTGGAATTCGCGCGACGCCACCCGCACTATGGTTTCTACGGCGGGCGCACGTTCAAGGACGACGGCCGCCTCGAGCCGTCGTCGTGCTGGGGCTTGCCCAGCCTGTGGAGCCTGACGATGTTCGCGTTCGGCCTGAGCACGCTCGCCAAACACAATCCGATCCTCGACCCCGAGTCTCTGGGCAGCTGGCCGCGCGACACCGTGCGCGAAGTCGGCATCATCACGGGCTGTTTCCTGCTGGTCGAACGCGCCGCCTGGGAAAAACTGCAGGGCTTCGACGAACGCTACTTCATGTACGGCGAAGATGCGGACCTGGCGATGCGGGCGCGGAAGGCCGGTTACCGGCCCGTGATCTGCCCGGACGCGCGCCTCGTGCACGAAGTCGGCAAGTCCTCCGCCACGCCGTTCCACAAGGCGATTTTGCTCTTCCGGGGCAAAGCGAACTACGTGCTCGTCCACTGGACGGGATGGCGGAGCCGTCTCGGGCTGTGGTTGCTGGCCGCGGGCGTCGGCTTCCGGGCCTTGGGCTCCGTCGTCGTGCGCAGTCCGTCCGACACGTGGCGCAAACTTTGGCAGCAGCGCCGCGACTGGATGCGCGGCTACTTCGCGGCCCCCGCGAAACCCGCCGCCTGACGTCCTGCGATGAGTTCGGCCCCTCCCATCGTCTCGGTCGTGATCCCGGCCTTCAACCGCCGGGACAGCGTGCTCCAACTGCTGGGCGACCTGTACCGCCAGACCGGGATTTCCTTCGAGGTGATTGTCGTCGACGATTGTTCGCCCGACGGCACGGCCGACGCGGTGGCCGCCGCGTTCCCGCAGGTCCGGTTGCTGCGGAATTCCCGCAACGGCGGTCCCGCCGTCTCGCGCAACCGCGGCATCGAGGCCGCGCAAGGCGAGTTTATCGTCGGCGTGGACAGCGATGTGACGGTGCCGGACCGAGGCCTGCTTGCGAAAGCGGCGGCCGCGCTCCGGGGCCACCCGGAGGCCGCGATGCTGGCCTTCCGCCTCTACGCCGCCGACGGACACTCCGAGGACGGTCCGCGCTGGTGGCATCCGCAGCCGCTGGCAACCCACGCCGCGAAGTCGTTCCCGACGCACTACTTCAGCGGCACGGGCTACGCGGGCCGCCGGACGGACCTCCTGGCCGCCGGCCTGTATCCTGAAATTTTGTACATGCACTACGAGGAAGTGGAACTCGCTTTCCGGGTGCTGGACCGCGGCCGCGTCATTTTGTACTGCCCGGACCTTCCGGTGGTGCACCATGCCCACCCCGTGGCGGCCCGGAGCAAAATCAAGGTGTTCTACAAGCCCCGGAACCAGATCCTCGTCGCGCTCGCCTGCTATCCGTGGCCGCGGGCGTTCGCCTATCTGGTCCCGCGGCTGGCCTACAATTTCGGCTACGCTCTGCGGCACGGCAATCTGGCGGATTTCTGCGGCGCGCTCGCCTCCGCCTGGCAACTCGGCCGGCAGCGCCTGCGGCACCGCGCCCCGCTGTCCGCCGAGACATGGCGACGCATCTCGGCGATGAAACAGCCGGATTCCGCCGCATGAACGCGCCAGCCCCGGGCCGGACGGACTGCTTGCAACCGGTCGGTGCCGCGGGTTGCATCGCGGCGGTCATATCCGGGCCGGACGGGAAAAGTCGCCGGGAGTCCGCCCGGCGGATTCCATTCGGCGCTTCCCCGCCCGCAGCTTCCGGCCGGCGCTGACCCCACCTCGCCCACTTTTCCCGCTCCACCATGAACTTCACGATACCGACCATGCGCCCCATCCGCCCTTCGGGCAGCTGCTGGGCGGGACTGATGTGGCTCGCCGGTGCCCTCGCGGCCGTCGCCGCCCAGGCCGCCACCTCGGTTTCCCAATACGGGATCACCTGGACCTTCTCCGCCGACCGCCAAGTCGGCCAGTACGCCAACGGCGACTACTGGGTCGTCGGTCCCGTCACCATCACCTCGATCACCCCGGCATCCACGGTGGTCGCCTCCCGGGCCTCGAACTCGGGCGGAACCACCTTCGTCAACGATTCGGTCATCAACGGCTCGATGGTGAATCCCGCGGCCGGACCCGCGGTCAACCAAGGTTTCGACAGCCATCTCGACGGCGGCGCCACCTACCGCGCCAATCTCAACGCCGCCCGCCCGGGCGGCAACGACCTGTCCGCGGCGAATCCGCTCGTCCTCGCCGCAGGCTCGTCCCTGATCTCGACCATCAGCCACCCGCAGGCGACGCGCCGGCCCGCTTTGACCGATGCGGCCGTGTTGACCGTCGTCGCGTCGCCGCCGCCCGCCAATTCGTTCCGGCCGCCGTACCAAGGCACCGACAAATCCTTCAGCAAGACCACCGCCGATTTGAACTACGGCATCCTGCTGTCGCTTCCGACCGTGACCGGCGCGCCGACCCTCTCCTCCCTTGAGCCGATTCTCGAGCGCCCGTGGATCGAAATCAACACCAGCCACCAAGGTTGGTTCTACCATCCGACCAACAACCAAGGCACCTCGGGCTACGGCCGCGACCTCGCCTACAACACCGGCAGCATCCTGCTGTCGCTGCACCTGAACTATACGAACGCGCAGAAGGCGACCCTCTTCATTCGGACCGTGCAATACGGCATCGACGTTTTCGGTGCCGCGAGCAACGGCGGCGTCTGGGAAGCCAACGGCGGCCACAATCACGGCCGGAAAACGCCGATGGTGCTGGCCGGTCTGGCCTTCAACGATGCCGCGATCCTCGCCAAGGCCGACGCCACCCAGGCCTTCATCTTCCAGGAAGACCAGCAGACATGGATCGTCACCAACGCCGACGTCGGGCGCGTCTTGATCGACGAAACCGCCATCGGCCGCATCCACGAACCCTACATCCTCGCCGACGTCGGCCTGCCCGAATGGGGCGAGAAACACTTCGGCGCCCCGGAGCGCGACGGCCGCAATTGGGACGCGTTCTACCGCGACCAGGTGGGTGCGCCCATGCTGGCCCATATTCTCACCGCTTTGCTGACGCGCGGGTCGAAAGCGGCCTGGAAATGGGATCCCCTCTTCCTGTACATGGATCGGCACTACAACACCGAGGTGTCGCTCTACGGATTCTCGGGAGCTCGCTACATCAATTTCCACAAGAACATGTGGGCCGCCTACCGCAGCCTCGCCGACGGGCCGGTCAATGCCCCGTCGAATCTCCGCACCGCGCCCTGACCTTCCCCGCCTGAACGCTGCGCTCCATCGGGCCGCGCGGCCGGCCGCGGCCGGACCGGACAGGAACCGGCCACCGCACGGATAGCCGGCGCCGCATCCGAATCTTTCCATGTCCGCCCCTTTGCCGCCTCTGTTCGTCGATCTCGACGGCACCTTCGTCGCCACGGACACCCTGTGGGAATCGCTGGTCGCCGCGGCGAAGAAAAACCCCGCCGGTCTGCCGGCGTTGCTGCTCCGGCTCGGTCGCGGCAAAGCCGCGTTCAAAGCGTCGCTCGCGGACAACCTGGTCCCCGACGTCCCCACTCTGCCGGTGCGCCCCGAGGTGTTGGACTTTCTGGAACAACGCCGGGCCGCGGGCCAAAGAATCATCCTCGCCACCGGCGCGAACCGGCGGATCGCCGAGGCGATCGTCGCCCATTGGCCCTTGTTCGACTCCTTTCTGGCCAGCGACGACACCATCAACCTCATCGGCCCGGCCAAACTGGAGGCCATCCGCCGGCAATGCCCGGGCGAATTCGATTACCTCGGCGATTCGCGGGCCGACCTGGTGCTTTTCGCGTCGTGTCGGGAGGGCATCCTCGCCGGCGGCAACACCGCGGTCCTCGCCGAAGCCAACCGCCGGCGCGGCGGCACCCGGCCCCTCTCGGTGC
Source organism: Opitutaceae bacterium (assembly GCA_027482185.1). Classification (GTDB taxonomy): domain Bacteria; phylum Verrucomicrobiota; class Verrucomicrobiia; order Opitutales; family Opitutaceae; genus ER46. The sequence goes on from JAIXWF010000023.1 coordinate 67,043, forward strand.
TCGCCCCGGCCCCGACCCGCCGGCCGATCCTGCGCGCCCTGCGGCCGCACCAGTGGGTGAAGAACCTGCTGATCGGCGTGCCGCTGGTCGTCTCCCACAATCTCGGCAATCCCTCCGCCTTGGTCGCCACCGCGGTGGCGTTCCTCGCTTTCTCGGCCATCGCCTCGAGCGTCTACCTCTGCAACGACCTGCTCGATCTGCCCTCGGACCGGATCCACCCCAAGAAGCGCCAGCGGCCGCTGGCCAGCGGCGCCCTGCCCATTCCGGCCGGCTTGGCACTCGGCGCCGGCGCTTTTGCGATCGGCTTCGGCGTCGCCGCGTTGTTTTCGCCGCCGGGTTTTCTCGCGCTGCTTGCGCTCTATTTCGCCATCTCCTCCACCTACTCGATCTTTCTGAAACGCAAGCTGCTGATCGACGTGTTCGTGCTGGCCGGACTTTATACAATCCGGATTCTCGCCGGCTCCGCCGCGATCGGCGTGAAGCCGTCGGAGTGGCTCCTCGCCTTCAGCATCTTCATCTTCACGAGCCTCGCGATGCTCAAACGGTACGTCGAGCTCAACGCCCTCCGCAAGCGCTCGACCCAGTGGTCTTCGGGCCGGGGTTACCACGTGACCGACATCGATCTGTTTCGCTCCGCGGGCATCGCCGCGGCCTATGCCGCCGTCCTCATTTTTTGCCTGTATATCAGCAGCCCGGCCGTCGCCGCGCTATACCGGCAGCCGGCCTATCTCTGGATGGTGTGCGGGGTGATTCTGTATTGGCTTTCGCGGCTCTGGTTCCTGACCAACCGCTCGCGCCCGATGGACGATCCGGTGCTCTTCGCCATCACCGACCGTGCGAGCATCGGCTGCGGTGCCCTGACCATGGTGTTCGTCTTTCTCGCCACCTGAAGCCCCGCCGCCCGCCCTCTCCGCCATGAACGCCGCGCCCGCCCCGTCGCCTTCCCTGTCCCGCCGGGACGCCCTGCTCGGCTTGCTGTTGGCCGCGGCCGCCGCGGTCCTGATCTGGTTCCAAGCCGGACGGATCCCGGTCGGCACGCTGGCCGCCGGCAACCCCGACATCTACTATTCTTCCGACACGAGCCGGGTGCACGCGAACATGCACTCGCGCGACAGCAACCATTGGCGGACCAACGTCCACCCTCTCTTCTCGATTCTCCTGCATCCGCTCTATCAGGCCACCGCCAAGGTGGTCGGAGCCGACCTCGGGGCGGGGCCGCTTTCACCCGACGCGGTGCGCGTGGCGCGCATTCTGAGCGCCGCCGCCGCCGGCCTCGCCGCGGCACTGTTTTTTATCCTGCTGCGGACCTGGAAAGTCGGACCGGCCGAGGCGTTGCTGGTGGGCGCACTGTTCTGCGGCAGCGCCTTTTTTCTCTACTGGTTCAGCCTGCCCGAGACCTATCCGTGGGGCGCGATCAGCATACTCGCGGCGCTGATCCTCACGTCGCTGGCCGCCGAGGGCCGCGGCGGCACGGTCCGGCATGTCGCCGCCCACGTCGCGAGTCTCGCGATCACGACGACCAACTGGATGGCGGCGCTGGCCGGCACGTTTTTCCGCGGGCGCTGGACCGCCACCTTCCGGATCGCCTGTATCGCATTTGTGGCGACGGCGGCGGGCGCGCTGCTGCAGAAACTCGTCTTCCCCTCCAGCCGGCTCTTCATGTGGCCCGCCAACGAGAAATCGTACGTCATGCAGGCCGAGAGCGGCGGCCCCGTCCGCGTTTGGACCTCCATCTTCGTGCACACGCTGGTCGCGCCGGAGTCGGCGTTCGCGCCGCATGCCCGGATCAAGGGCGTCACCGTGTTGAGCGCGCAGAAGTCGGTCCCCGGGCACCGCGGCGCGGTCGAGATCGCCGCCACCGCCGTCTGGCTGCTGCTCGTCGCCGGCGGGGTCTACGCGCTCTTCTCGCCTGCGATCGAGCGTGAGATTCGGTGCACGCTGGGTCTGATCCTTGCCGGGCAAATCGGCCTGCACACCGTCTACGGCGCGGAAACCTTCCTGTACGGAGCCCACTACGGGCCGCTCTTCCTCGCCGCCGTCGCCCTCGGCACCCGGACGCGGCTGCGCCCGTGGATCCTCGGCCTCGGCGCCGCCCTGGCGGTGCTGCTGGTGCTGCACAACTTCAAGGCTTTCGACGACATGCTGCGGCTGCTCGCCAAGGCCATCGACCTGAATGCCGCCCAGCTGCCGCCCAAGAACTGACCGCGGCTCCGCCTTGCCGTCCCGTTCGCCGCAGCGGTTGCCGCAGTCTCCCCGGCCCGTCGCATGACACCGGCGCTTCTCATTTTCGCGTCCGTGCTCGTCCTGGCGCAACTGGTGATGCCGCGCCGGTTCGCCTTCCTGCCGCTCGTGGTCGCGGGCTGCCACTTGGGCAACGTCGAGATTCTCGGGGACCTTTCGGTGGCGCGCATGCTGATCATGCTCGGATTGATCCGGGCCTACTTCGGAAAATTCTTCGTCTTCTCGACGAAGCACCCCATCGACCGCCTGTTCCTCTATCTCTGCGGCTTCATGGTCCTGAGTTCCGTCGGGCATCACAACCAGATGGGCAGCCCGTGGATCTACCGCCTCGGCTGGGTTTGGAACATCCTGGGCGCCTATCTCTACGGTCGCTCCTACCTGCCCGACCTTGCGACGTTCAAGCGCTACGCGTTCACGCTGCCTCTGGTGCTGGTGCCGCTGGCGTTCGGCATGGCCTCCGAGAAAACCACACAGGTAAATGCATACTATATATTGGGCGCCGCCCGACCGACCGCGATGGTGCGTGAAGGCAAAATCCGGGCGCAAGGCCCCTTCCGGCACGCCATTCTGGCCGGCTGCGCCGGGGCCTCGACCTTGCCCTTCGCCTACCTGATGTGGCGGAGCCGCCGCCGATTCTGGGCCCTCGTCGGGGGCAGCGCTTGCATGGGGGTAATCCTGTTCTGCGCGTCCAGCGGGCCGCTCGCCGCCGTCGCCGTGACCATGGCGGCCGCAGCGCTTTGGCCGATCCGCAACTACCTGTACCTGTTTCGCTGGATGGCTTTGCTGATGGGCGCCGCCTACTGGATCATCGCCGGCCGCGGTCCCTGGTACATCATGGCCAGCCTCGACCTCGTCGGCGGCAGCACCGGCTGGCACCGTTCCAAACTCTTCGATCAAGGCTGGGTTTACCTGCACGAATGGTTCCTCTTCGGCACAGACTACACCCGCCACTGGATGGCAACCGGGGTAAGCTGGAGCCCCGACCATTCCGACATCACCAACTACTACCTCCATCTCGGCGTCACCGGAGGAGTCGCCCTGCCCATCCTCCTGGTCATGATCCTTTGGCGTTCGTTTTCGGCGCTCGGCCGGCGGATGCGGGAACTTCAGGCCGATCGCTCGCCGGAGGAAATGACGCTGTGGTGCGTCGGCACCGCCCTTTCGGCCCATGCCATTTCTTTCGTATCCATTTCCTATTTCGATCAGATGTACGTGTTATTCTATCTCGTCGTCGGCGCAGTTCCGGGCCTAGTTATGGCCGATGCCAAGTCCGCTGCGATCGAACCGACTCCCGCCCCTGCGACCTGACCTGCCCGCCGTTGACGCAGCAGACTGGCATTCGAATCGCTGAGGCAGCTACGATCCTTCCTCCATGCGCGAGTCTTCGCACCTTTCTTCTGCCCAGCCTCCCACCGTTCCGCCGCGCAAACCGGTCTTGATCGGGATCATGGGCACGCCGGCGTCCTCCGGAAACCGCGGCGTCCTGGCCCTCGGAGCAGCCCTCGCCAAACTCTGTCTGCGGGCCGGACCTGACCACCGGGTGGTGCTCTTTGGCAGCCACCGCAGCGCGGAGCCCGTGATGATGCGGCCCGAGGGCCGCCCCGTCGCCATTCCCATGGTGCATTGGCGAATGTCACTGCAAGGGGGCTGGCGCCACCACCTCCTCGTCATTGCGCTCGCCTCGCTGGCCTACCGCCTGAGCGGATCGCGCACGCTGCAATCCTGGCTTTCCGCGCGGATCCCGTGGATCGCCGCGCTCGAGCAAACGGCGTTTGTCGGCGATGTGCGCGGCGGCGACAGCTTCAGCGACATCTACGGGATGAAGCGTTTCATCATCGCGACCTTGCCCGTGCTCAGCGTGCTGTGGGTCAAGGGCGGGATCGTGCTGTTTCCCCAAACGTACGGTCCGTTCAAATCCCCGTTGGCCAAACTGATCGCCCGCTTCATCGTACGACGCGCGTCCGTCGTGGTGGCCCGGGATCGGGAAAGCCGCCGCATCGCGCAGGAATTGGCGGGCGATGCGCAGCTCGTCCTGCTCAGTCCGGATGTCGCGTTTGCGTTGCACGCCGACCTGCCGGAAATGGTCGAACTCGACCCTCCCATCCCCGGCCCGCTGGCAACCGGCAGCGTCGGCTTCAACATCAACGGCCTCATGTTCAACGGCGGCTACACCGGGAAAAACATGTTCGGCCTGAAGCTGCAGTACGACACCTTCGCCTACGATCTGCTGGTCGCCTTGCTGCAGACCCACCCCGGGGAAGTGTTGCTCGTGCCGCACACGTTGGCCCCGGTGGGTGATCCCGAGAGCGACAACGGTGCCAGTGCGAAGCTCCGGGACCGTCTGCCCCCCGAGTTGCGGTCCCGCGTCCGGATTGTGGCGGGAGACTACGATGCGCACCAGTTGAAGGGAATCATCCGGACCTGCGACTTCTTCGTCGGCTCCCGCATGCACTCCTGCATCGCCGCCCTCTCCCAGGGCGTGCCCTGCGTCGGAGTCGCATACAGCATGAAGTTCGCCGGGGTCTTCGAGTCCGTCGGTCTGGGGGATTGGGTCGTCGACGGTCGCACGACCGCCAACGCCGACGCCGTCGCCGCCGTGCTCGCCTGCTACCGCGACCGCCGCGACCGCCAGCCCGCGTTGGCCCGCGAAGCCGAAGCCGCGCGCGGCCGACTGACGGAAGTTTTCTCGCACCTCACGGCGACCGCCGCGAAAGGGACGGCGTGACGAGGAGGTCGCGGGAGTATTCGGTCGGCGCGTTCGGAGAGTTTCGCCGGCCATGAGTTCCGTCCCGGCCACCGCACCCGGCTCGCCCCCGCCCGCCCGAGCGCGCCGCACCAGTCTGAAAAAAGGTGCGTTGCTCAACTGGCTCAGCCTCGCCGTCCATTTTGTCGCCACCTTCGTCGTCACCCCGATCATCATCCGCAAGCTGGGCAACGCCGGCTTCGGCACCTGGGCGCTGATCCAGTCGTTTTCCGGCTACTACGGTTTGGTGAATCTCGGGCTCGGGTCGGCTTTGCTGCGCTCGATTACCCACGATCTGGCGACGCACCGGTACGATTCGCTGCAGGTAACCGTAAGCACCGCGGTCCGCTTTTTCGCGCTCACCGGCGGCGGAATCCTTGTGCTCGGCGCGGCACTCTGCGTGCCCGCGGCCGGATTCTTCGGAGTGCCGGCGCCGGAAACCACCGCCTTTGCTGTTACACTCCTCCTCGCGGCCGGTTCCGTGGTCCTGGACTTCTTCGGTTCCGTCACCAACTCCGTGGTCAACGCCTGCGAGCGTTTCGATCTGCTGAACTACCTCAATATGGGACGGCAATTGGCGCAGACCGGCGGCACGCTGCTGGTCCTTTGGCTCCACCCGTCCGTCGTCGGCATTGCCGCCGTGATCTTTCTGGTCTCGTTGCTGGCGCTCGGACTCGGTCTTGTCTTCGCGCGCCGCCTCCTGCCGGAGATCTCAATCTTCCGGCCGGGATTCGAGCGGGGTCGGCTCCGCGATCTTCTGGCCTACGGCCGCTCCACGGTCCTGCTCACGGTTTCGAACGTCGTCCGTCTGCGCCTCGGCAACGTGATCATCGCGAAGTTCGCCGGCGTCGCCGCGGTCGCCGGCTACAGCGTCGCCGTCAGCCTCATCACCAATTTCAGCACGGTGATTTCCTCCTCGCTCGGCGTGCTCAATGCGCGGTTCACGCGCCTCCATGCCAAGGCGGAACATGCGGAACTCGCCCAGCTTTACCGGACTTCGCTCTTCGCCTCGTCGGCGATGGCCTGCGGGCTCGGCACCGGCATGATCCTGTTCGGCGAGAAATTCATCCATCTCTGGATCGGCAAATCCCTGCCCGAGGCCGTGCCCGTCCTGCAGGCGCTGGTTCTCGCCTATATTCTCGCGCTGGCGCAATCGCCCGGCTGGAACCTGATGTTCGCCCTCTCGAAACACCATTTCATGGCGCGGGTCACCGCCCTCGAGTCCGCCGCCAATATCGGCCTGGGACTCTGGCTGGCCTCCCGGCACGGGGCCGTCGGTTTCGCATGGGCCACCGCCGCGACCATGATCGCAACCAAGTTGACCGTCCAACCCGTGTACTCGGCGCGGATCGGCGGGCTTTCGGTCCGCGGCTACCTCGCGCCGATGGCCGCCCCGTTCGGCGCGGCCGCCGTGCTCGCGGCGGTTTGGTATGGCGGCGGTTTGGACCGACTCGTTCTCGAAGGCGGTCCGGTCACATTTGTGCTGGCGGGCGCCGCCTACGCCGCAGCCTTCGGGGCAATGGTCCTGCTGCCCAACCTGGGCCGCGACTTCATGCCTCCCTTCGTCGGGAAAGCCATCGGCCGGCTGAAGCTGAACCGATGAACCTTCCGCCTTTTCTTCGCCGCGGAATTTGGCTCCGGTCCCTTCGCCGGGCTGGCCATCGACGACCGGATCGCTGCTAATTGCCCCAGCCAACTTCATGAAAGTAGGGATCATCACCGTCCACTTCGTGCCCAACTACGGCGCCGTCCTCCAGGCCTACGCTTCGGCCGCATACCTGCGCAGCTGCGGCCACGACGTCCGGACGATCGACTACCGTCAGCCCGACCTCGCGGGAGTCTACCGGCTGCGCTGGAAGTTTCCGCCGCCGCTCAAAAACTGGCTGCGCCTGCGCCGCAACACCGCCTTCGTCGAGGGCCGGCTCCCGCTCAGCGCCGCTCGCTACCACAACGTGCAGGCTTTCGCGCGCGATGTCGGCGACTACGACGCCTTCATCACCGGCAGCGACCAAGTCTGGTTCACCGGCCCGGTCCAAGGCTACGATCCGATGTACTTCCTCGATTTCCCGGCGCCCGGAAAACGGAAGATCAGCTACGCCGCCAGCGTGGGCGGAACCACCGACTTCGGGCCCGTGACCGAAAAGGTCCGGCAGGCGCTCAGCCACTACGACCACATCGGCGTCCGCGATTCGCACACGGCCGCGATGGTCGCGCAGCTGGCGAAACAGGAGCCCGTCCAGGTCGTCGATCCGGTTTTCCTCGACGATTTCGCCCCGCTCCTCGCGGGCCCCGCACCGGTTGCCGGACCCTACCTCTTGGTGTTCGGCGATTTCTCCGGACCTCGCGCCGCCGCCCTCCAGGCCGTGATCCGCGCCACCGGACTCAAGACCGTGGTCAGCCTGCAATACCCCTGCGCCGACGCCACCCACCGGATCGCCGCCCCCAGCCCCGAGGATTGGCTGCGTTGCTTCCGGCACGCGTCCTTCGTCGTCACCAGCTACTTCCACGGCACCGCCATCGCGGCGAAATTCGAACGGCCGTTTGTCGCGATTCCGACCCCCGGGCGCCGCATCAAGGTCGCGACGATGCTCGACTGGATGGGCCTGCGCCACCGCTGCTTTCTCGAGGAACCGGCGCCGGACGCCTGCGCCGCCTTGGCGCGCGAGCCGATCGACTGGGTCTCCAGCCGGGAGCAATTGCGCGCCCGGGTCGATCGTTCGAAATCCTTCCTCCGCCAGGCCTTGGCGTAAAACCCGATCGCACGCCCACTTCCGCTCCCATGGCCGAAATCAGCGTCGTCATTCCCACGTTCAACCGCGCCGGGCTCGTGCCCCTCGCAATCCGCAGCGTCCTCGCCCAGACGCACCCGGCGACGGAAATCATCGTGGTCGACGACGGCTCGGCCGACCGGACGCCGGAGGTGCTCGCCGAATTCGGCCCGCAGATCCGCGCCATCCGGCAGGAAAACGGCGGCCTCAGCGCCGCCCGCAACACAGGCATCAAGGCCGCGCGCACCGAGTGGGTCGCGTTTCTCGACGACGACGACGAGTACGCCCCCGACCGCCTCGCGCGGGCCGTGGAGAGCATTGCGCGCCACCCGAAGGCCGACGCCCACCTGACCAACACCGCCATCGTCGCCGAAGGCTCGCCCGACGTCGACCTGTTCGCCCTGCGCGGGATGAAGACCGCCCCGTGGCAGGTGGTGGACCGCCCGCTCGGTTGGGTCCTGAAGGGCTGTTTCTTCGCCCAGTCCCTGGTCGTGCGCCGCCAGCTGCTCCACGACGTGGGCCTTTTCCGCAAGACGTTCTACGAGGACATGGACATGTTCGTCCGCCTCGTGCCGCGCCGCCCTTGGATCATCGACGACCGGCCGACGCTGCGGCTCATCCGCCGCGGCAACACGCAAGCCATGTCCGACGACTGGCGCTCCAAACCGATCGAACGCTGCGGGGCGCTGGTCCGCATCCACCGGGAATGTCTCGCCCTGCCGGATCTCACCCCGGGGGAAAACGGCCTCGTGCGCAACGGGCTGGCCTCGTATCTCTTTGAACTCGGCGCCGCCCGGCAGCTGCAGGGCGAAAGCACCGTCGCGCGCGCGCACTTTGCGGAAGCGGCGCGGACCTTCGGCACGATCCGGCCCCGGCTCAAGGCCGCCTGCGCCTGGATCGGCGGCCGGCCGTTTGTCCGTTTCCTCCAATTCATGGCCCGCCGCCAGAAACGCTTCGTCCGTTGAAAGCCGCCGCACCCGTGACTTCCGCCTCCAAACCTTCCGTCACCTTCGTCCTGCCCGGCGACGGCCGCTCCGGCGGTGTCCGCGTCACGGTCATCATGGCCAACCTCCTCCGCGGTCGCGGCTACGGCGTGCGCATCGCGGTGCCCAAGGGACGGGAAAGCCTGCGCCAACGCGTGGACCTGTTCCTCGCTTCCCTGGCGCGGCGCCGCGAGAAGAGCACCGGCTTTCTCCACCTCTTCGAGGGGCCGGTCGCCCGTTTCCGGCATCTCGACGAACTGGACTACGCCCCGGGCGAGGTCGTCATCGCCGTCGGCACGTACAGCGTGCCCGATGTCCGCGCCCTGACCAAGCCGGCCGTCAAACTCCGCTTCAACCACGGCTTCCCCGCCAAACCCGACGCCCTGCAGGACCAGGCCTGGCGCGGCCGGATGCCGACGATCACCGTATCCAATACTCTCGTACCGCGGCTGCAGCAACAGACGGAAGGCAGCGTGCTCGGCGTGGTGCCCAACGGCATCGATACCCGCGACTATTTCGTCGACCCGACAATCGCGCGCGACGGCATCGGCGTCCTCTACAACAGCCACCCGAACAAGGCGCCCGAGGACCTGATCGCCGTGCTCCGGGAAGCGCACCGCCGCCGGCCGGACGTCCCCCAGTACGCGTTCAGCACGGAACGCACGCCGGCCGGCCTCGAACATGTCCGGTACACCCGTCTGCCGCCGGTTGCGGAAGCGCGCACGATCTACAACCGCGCCAAGATCTGGCTTCTCACCAGCCGCACCGAAGGCCTCCCCGGCGTTGTGCTCGAGGCGATGGCCTGCGGCTGCGTGGTGATCAGTTCCGACAACGACGGCAGTCTCGAACTCATGCGCGACGGCGAAAACGGCCTGATTGTCCGCCGCGGCGACCTGCCGGGCTTCCAGGCGGCGATCGATCGCGTGCTCGACGATCCCGCGCTCGCCGCCCGCCTGGCGGCCGGGGCCCAGGCCACGATCCGCCAATTCACGTGGGAGCGCGCCGCCGACAAGATGGAGAAAATCCTGGGAACGCTCTCGTCCCATTCCTGACCTCGCCCGCCTATTCGTTGCCGATGAGCCAATTCACCCATCTGCAGGATGTCGTCGCCTCCCGCCTTTGCCTCGGCTGCGGCGCCTGCGCCTATGTCTGTCCCGCCGGCGCCGTCACGCTCCACAATTTTTCCACCGAGGGCATCCGCCCGGTCGTCGACGCCGCGCGCTGCACCGACTGCGGCGACTGCCTGAAGGTGTGCCCCGCCGTGCAGGCGGATTTCGGTCGGCCCGCCCTCGGCCTGCCGCCTGCGCCCGAGGCCGCGGCCTTCGAGGACAATTGGGGGCCGGTCCTGGAAATCTGGGAGGGGCACGCGACCGATCCCGACATCCGCTTCGAAGGCTCCAGCGGCGGCGCCCTGACCGCGTTGGGCATTTACTGCATCGAACGGGCGGGCATGCACGGACTGCTCCACATCGCTTCAGATCCGGCGAACCCGCTCCTCAACCGCACCGTGCTGAGCCGCGATCGCGCGGAGATTCGGGCGGCCAGCGGCTCCCGCTATTCCCCTGCGTCGGTCTGCGACCGGTTGGGCGACGTCGAGCAGGCACCCGCGCCGTGCGCCATTATCGGCAAACCGGCGGAGATTTCCGCGGTTCGAAATGCCGAGCGGATTCGGCCCGGCCTTCGGGCCAAAGTCGGAGTCACGATGTCGTTCTTCTGCGCGGAATCGCCTTCAACCCAGGGCACCGTCCGCCTGTTGGAGAAAATGCAGGTGGATCCGAAAGAAGTGACCGCCCTGCGCTACCGAGGGTTCGGCTGGCCCGGGTTCTTCGCTCCCCGCATCCGGGGAGAATCCCTGCCGAAGGCGAAAATGACCTACAGCGAAAGCTGGGCCTTTCTCCAAAGTTTCCGCCCCTGGTCGACCCACCTTTGGCCCGACGGCACCGGTGAGGTCGCCGACATCACTTGCGGCGACCCGTGGTACGAACAGCCGGACGGAAACAACCCGGGCTTCTCGTTGATCGTGGTGCGCACGCCCCGGGGAGCCGACATCGTCCGCGGCGCCATGGCGGCCGGCTACCTCACTTTGACCAAAGCCGAGCCTTGGAAACTGGAAAAATCCCAGGTCCACCTTCTCCGGAAGAAGGGTTCGGTCTGGGGACGCCGGCTGGCCATGTCGTTGCTCGGCCTGCCCGTCACCCGATTTACGGGACTCAATCTGCTTCGATGCTGGCTCGCCCTGCCTTGGGCGGAGAAATTCCGCTCCAGCTTCGGCACCGTTCGCCGGATTCTTGCCCGGAAGTTGCACCGCAAACTGGTGCTGCCTCCGCCGCAGCCCGGCCCGGCCCGTTAGCCCCTTTGCCGATTTCTTCGCCTTGGAAGCAGCGACCGGCCGCATCGGCTTGGGCCGCGGCAGCTCCCTCACCGTCGACTCAACCGGCGCCCCACTCCGAGCGGACGCCCAGACCGTTCCCACCTCCGCACGAACGGGGATTTGCCTGTTCACTTTTGGCGTTTACCCGCTCTTGATGCGTTGATTCCCCTACCCGAGGCCCATTCTGCTCCCTAATTCACCGGCGAATCTCCCACCTCGGAACGGGGTGTGCTAGATTCCCCCTCTTCCTTCCCTGCCCTTTCCAGCGCAAACCACCGCGGCCCACCGGCCCGAAATTTACCGTATGTCCGCCTTTTTGAAAATGACCGGCGAAGGTCCCCGACCCGGCTTCCTGAGAAACACCCTGGCCATCGTCGGCCTGCTGCTCGTTGTCGCCGGCGCCCGCGCCGCCTCCCTCACGCTCACGTGGGACGACAACTCCGCCAACGAAGCCGGCTTCCGCATCGAACGCGCCACCGGGGCGGGCGCCTTCGCCGAGATCGGCACCGTCGGCGCCGCGGTCACGTCGTTCACCGACACGAACGTCAATCCCGGAGCCAACTACCGCTACCGCGTCCTCGCCTACAATCTCGCCGCGGATTCCACCTACTCCAACATCGTCGATCTCACGCCGCCCACGATCGCCGCCATCGCCGACCTTTCGACCAACGAAGACACCCCCACGGCCGCGATCCCCATCACCTTGGCCGACGCCGGCACCGCCGGAACCGCCCTCACCCTCACCGCGGTTTCGTCCAACACCACCCTCGTTCCCAACGCCAACCTCGTGCTCAGCCCCCAGGCCGACGGCTTCAACCGCACGCTTGTCGCCACCCCGGCCGCCAACCGCAACGGCACCGCCACGATCACCCTCACCGTCAGCGACGGCACCACTTCCACCACGGCCTCGTTTGTCCTGACCGTCGTCGCCGTCAACGACGCCCCCACGCTCACAACCCCCACCAACCGGACCATCAACGAGGACGCCAACACCGGCGCCATCACGGTCACGGTCGGCGACGTCGATTCCGATATCAACAGCCTCACTTTCTCGGCCGCATCCTCCAACTCCACGCTCGTTCCGCTCGGCGGAATCGTCGTCGGTGGCAGCGGCGCCAGCCGCTCCGTTACGCTCACCCCGGCCGCCAACCAAAACGGCACCGCGGTCATCACTCTCTCCGTGTCCGACGGCGCGTTGACTTCGACCACGACGTTCAACCTCACCGTCAACGCGGTGAACGACGCCCCTACGATCGCCGCCATGGCCGATCTCGCCGTCAACGAAGACACCGCGACGTCCGCGCTCGCCGTCACCATCGACGACGTCGAGACGGCGGCCGCCTCCCTCCTCCTCAGCGGCACCTCCTCCAACCAAACGCTTCTCCCCAACGCGAACATCGTCTTCGGCGGATCGGGCAACAACCGCACCGTCACCCTCACTCCCGCCGCCAATCAATTCGGCACCGCCACGGTCACTCTCACCGTCAGCGACGGCGCGCTCACCGCCACCCGCACCTTTGTGCTCACGGTCAACTCCGTGAACGACGCCCCCACCGTCACCGCCGTCGCCGCCCAAGCCACCAACGAAGACACCCCCTTGACGGGCCTCGCCTTCACTGTCGGCGACGTCGAAACCGCCGCCGGGTCCCTCGTCGTCTCCGCCGCCTCGAGCAACCAGACCCTCGTGCCCGACGCCAACCTCGTCGTCGCCGGAGCCGGTGCCGCCAAGACGCTCGCGATCACCCCCGCGGCAAATCAGAACGGCACCGCCACCATCACCCTCTCCGTTTCGGACGGCGCCCTCACCACGACCTCGTCGTTCGTCCTCACCGTCAACGCGGTCAACGACGCTCCCACGATCTCGACGGTCGCCGCCCTCGCGACCAACGAGGACACCGCCACCGCAGCTTTGGACTTCACCGTCGCCGACATCGACACCGCCCTCGCCTCCGTCACGACCACCGGCGCTTCGTCCAACACCACCTTGGTCCCCAATGCCAACATCGTGATCGCCGGCACCGGTGCCAACCGCACCGTCACCGTCACCCCCGCCGCCAACCAATCCGGTTCCGCCACCATCACCCTCACCGCCAACGACGGCGCCCTCACCGCCAGTTCGACCTTCGTCCTCACCGTGAACGCCGTGAACGACGCGCCCATCGTGTCCACGGTCGCCGCGCAGGCGGTCAACGAAGACAACGCCACCGGTGCGCTCGCCTTCACGGTCGCGGATATCGACACCGACGTCGCCACCGTGGCGACCACCGGCGCTTCCTCGAACACCACCTTGGTCCCGAACGCCAACATCGTGATCGCCGGCACCGGCGCCAACCGCACCGTCACCGTCACCCCCGCCGCCAATCAATCCGGCTCGGCCACCATCACCCTCACCGCCAACGACGGCGCCCTCACCGCCGCTTCGACCTTCGTCCTCACTGTCAGCGCGGTGAACGACGCCCCCACGATCACCTCGATCGCGGACCTCGCGACCAACGAGGACACCGCCACGGCCGCCCTCGCATTTACGGTGGCCGACATCGACACCGACCTCGCCTCGGTCACGACCACAGGCGCATCGTCCAACCTGACCCTGGTCCCGAACGCCAACATCGTGATCGCCGGCACCGGCGCCAACCGCACCATCACCGTCACCCCCGCCGCCAATCAATCCGGCTCGGCCACCATCACCCTCACTGCCAACGACGGCGCCCTCACCGCCTCCACGTCGTTTGTCCTCACGGTCAACGCCGTGAACGACGCGCCCACGATCACTTCGATCGCCAATCTTTCCGTCGCCCAAAGCACTGCCACCGCCGCGCTCGCCTTCACGGTCGGCGATGCGGAAACCGCCGCGACCGCCCTGACCGTCACGGCCACGTCCTCCAATCTGGCACTCGTGCCCAACAATCCCGCGAACCTCACGCTCGCCGGCACCGGAGCCAGCCGCACGCTCACCGTGACTCCGGTCGCCGCCACCTCGGGGACCTCCACTGTCACGGTCACCGTTTCCGATGGCACGCTTTCCGCCAATACGACCTTCGTTCTCACGGTCGTCGGCCCGAACAGCGCGCCCACGATTTCCAGCATCCCGGCCCAAAGCCTCGCCCTCAACGGCACCGTCACCGTCGCCTTCACCGTCGGCGACTTGGAGAGCGGTCCCGCCGGCCTCACCCTCACCCGTGCCTCGAGCAACATCACCCTGCTCCCGCTCGATCGCATCACCTTCGGGGGTTCGGACGCCAACCGCACCATCACCATCGTTCCCGGCGACAACCAGACCGGATCCGCCAATGTGACCGTGACGGTTTCCGACGGTATCCTTACCGCAAATACCACGTTTTCCGTCACCGTCACCGCCCCGGTCGTCGCCCCGCCGCCCCCGACGCCCATCGCCCCCCCGCCGGTCTCCACCGCCATCGAACCTTCGGTCACGACGCAGCCCGTTTCGCAGACCGTGGCTCCCGGCGCCAACGTCTCCTTCACCGTCGCCGCCACCGGCACCCCGGCGCCGACTTTCCAGTGGCGTTTCAACGGCAGTCCCATCGCCGGAGCCACTTCGTCGACGCTCACGTTGACCAATGTCACCACGGCCAACAACGGCAGCTACTCGGCGGCCGTCACCAATTCGGCCGGTACCGTGTTCAGCCAGTCCGCGAGCCTCACCGTCGCCTCGCTCCCCGTCTTCACCGCCCATCCGGCCTCCCGCACGGCGGCCCCGGGCCAATCCGTCACGTTCTCCGCTTCGGTCACCGGCAACCCGACTCCGACTTTCCAGTGGAACAAAAACGGCTCGCCCGTCGCCGGCGCCACCGGCGCCTCCTTCACCCTGCCGAACGTCGTTTCGGATGACGGCGGCTCCTACACGGTCACCGCGACCAACCCGGCCGGCAGCGTCACCAGCAACGCCGCCACACTCACCGTCACCAACGCTCCCGTCATCACGACCCAGCCCGTCAGCCAAGTCGTCACCGCCGGCGGCAACGCCACCTTCACCGTCGCCGCGACCGGCACGCCTGCCCCCACGTTCCAATGGCGCTTCAATGGATCGCCCCTCGCAGGGGCCACGGGCACCAGCCTGACCCGCTCCTCCGCCACCGCCGCCATGGCCGGCACCTACGATGTAGTCGTCGCCAACGCCAACGGCAGTGTCACCAGCAACCCCGCCACCCTCACGGTCCAAGCCTCCGCCTTCGCCGGCACCTATTTCGGCACGCTCAGCGACGGCGGCTCGTGGGCGCTCTACGTCCGCGCGGACAACACCGCCACCTACATCGCCTTCCTGCCCGGCCGCTCCAGCGCAATTGTGGTCGATCTGACCGTTGCGGCGGACGGCTCGTTCTCCGTCGCGAGCTCCGAAATCACTCCGCTCTCCGAGCCCGCGGTCAACGCCGGGCCCGCCCGCGCGGCCGCCCCCGTGGCCTTCACGCTCCGCGGCCGCATCCAGGGCGGCAGCCTCAGCGGCGCCCTCGACGGCCTCGGCGAATCCCTCGCCGGCCGCGTCGACTCGGGTTCCGGTGCCGCCGGCGGCGTCGCCGGTCTCTACCGCGCCCCCGCCCTCGGCACCGCGACCGGCGCGACCTACACGATCGTGGGCGCCAGCGGCCAGGCCGTCGTCGTTGCCACCGGCACCGCGTTGGCGGACGGCGCCGCCGGCACCGTCGATGCCAGCGGCCGCTTCTCCGGTTCCACCCGCAGCGGAGCCGCCGTCGCCGTCACCATCAATCCCCAGGCCCAGACTCTTACCGCGGCCTACACGGCCGCCGGTTCCTCCGCGCCCGTCACGTTTGCCGGCACGACGGACGCCGTCGCCCCTGTCGCCCAGCTGATCAACATCTCCGTCCGCTCCCTGGCCGGTTCCGGCAACGACACGTTGATCGCCGGTTTCGTGCTCAGCGGTTCCGAGAACAAGTCCCTCCTCGTCCGCGGCATCGGGCCGACGTTGTCGTCGTACGGCGTGTCCAACGCGCTGCCCGATCCCGTGCTGGCCCTGTTCTCCGGTTCCACGTCGCTCGCGTCGAACGACGATTGGGGCACCGCGGCCAATGCCGCCCAAGTCGCGAGCGAAGCCGCCAAGGTCGGCGCCTTCGCCCTCGCCGCCGGCAGCCGCGACGCCGCCCTGCTCTCCAGCCGCGGCAACGGTTCCTACACCGTCCAGATCACCGGCAAAGCGGGCGCCACCGGCATCGGCCTCATCGAGGTCTACGACACCGACCGGTCGACCTCGGCGCGCGTCGTCAATCTCTCGACCCGCGCCCGGGTCGGCTCCGCCGAGGATGTCCTCATCGCCGGCTTCAGCGTCACGGGCAATATCCCGCGCACGCTGCTCGTCCGCGGCGTCGGTCCGGCTCTCGCCGCCTTCGGCGTCGGCGGCACGCTCGCGGATCCCCAGCTCGAGATTTTCGAGGGTTCCACCCGCCTGCACCGGAACGACAACTGGGCCGGCGCCGCCGCCGTATCCGCGGCGGCTGGACGCACCGGCGCTTTCGCCCTCGACGCGGCTTCCCGCGACGCGGCTCTCGTCGTTACGCTCCAGCCCGGCACCTACTCGGTCATCGTATCGGGCGTCGGCGGCAGCACCGGCGTCGCCCTGTTGGAAATCTACGAGGTCCCCTGATGCGGGGGATCGCGCCGGGCCCCGCCCTCCGCGCTTGAGAAAGAAACGGGGTCGCCGATATTGCCGGCATGCGGTCCCTGCTCCTGCTCCTCGTTCTCGGGGCCTTTCCGGCACGGGCGGCCCAAGTGGCGCTGGAGTGGGACGACAACTCCGCCAACGAAACCGGCTTCAGGCTCGAGCGCCGCAGCGGTACCTCGGCTTGGACCGCCCTCGCGAATCTCCCGGCCAACACCGTCCGGCATACGGACACCGGCCTTCCCCGCCGCGGTGAATTCGGCTACCGTATCGTTGCGTTCAACGCGACCGGCGAATCCGCGCCGTCGAACCTGCTCGAACTCGGCTCCCAACTCTACGTGCAGGAAACCGCGGCGGCGACCGTCGCCGCCGCCCGGCAATACTCCGGTCGCATCGTCATCCTCGCCGCCCTGACGGCGCGCCCGGGACGTGGGCTCGCCTTCGAGGCCCGGACCGATGCCGCCGGCGCCTTCGCCGGCACCGCGACGGAACTCGTCGCCACCGGTGCCGCGGCGGAACGCTTCACCGTTTCCGGCCGGTTCGTCGCCGGCCGCCTCGTCGGCACCTTGCGCGGCGCCGGCGCCGAGGTGTATCTCGATACGGGGCCGGCCGTCGCCGCCGGACCGAGCGAGGACTATGCCGGCTACCACCGCGCGGCGATGCTCGGAACCGGACAAGGCGTCCTGCACGCGATCGCCTTTCCGAATGGACGATGCCGGCTGCTCGGCGCCGATCGCGACGGCAACCTGCTGGATCAGGCTTGGGTCGCGCTGTCTCCGTCCGGCCAAATCACCCGCAGCCCGGCTGCCGACACCACGCTGGCGCTGACCTTCAATCCCAGCGCCGGCAGCGTTTCCGCCGTGCTCTCCGGAAGGTTCGGGACCGAGGCCGAGTTTGCCGGGGTCTTCGACGAAGCGCCGGTCACGTCCCGGCTGGTCAATCTCTCCGTCCGGGCAACGGCAGGCACCGGGACCGAGGTTCTGATCGCAGGATTCGCCGTTTCCGGCGGTCCCGCGAAGTCGCTGCTGTTGCGCGGCATCGGCCCCGCGCTCGGCCCATTCGGTGTGCCCGGCGCCCTCGCCGACCCGGTGCTTTCTCTGTTCTCCGGCAACACCCGGCTCGCCACCAACGACGATTGGGGCACCCCGGCCGGAACCGGAATCGCGGCCGCCGCCACGGCGGTCGGAGCCTTCGCCTTGGCCAACGGGAGCCGCGACGCCGCTTTGCTTCAGAACGTTGCACCGGGCACCTATTCGACGCATGTCGCCGGCAAAGCCGCCGCTCCCGGCGCCGCTTTGATCGAGATCTACGACCACTCCGGCAGCGCCGCCTCCCGTCTGGTCAACCTCTCGGCCCTCACCCGCGTCGATTCGCCCTTGGTCGTCGGTTTTGCGATCCAAGGCAACGGCCCCCGCCGGTTGCTGATCAGGGCGGTAGGCCCGGCGCTGGCAACGTTCGGAGTCGTCGGGACCTTGCCGGACCCCTCCCTCCAGGTCTATCGGGGCGACACGCCCTTCTTGCGCAGCGAAGACTGGGAAGGCGTACCCGTCGCTGCCGCAGCCGCGGCGTCGGGCGCGTTTCCGTTGCCGGCCGGCAGCCGGGACGCCGCCCTGCTCGTGACCCTCGCCCCCGGCACCTATTCCGCCGTCGTGAACGACCGCGGTCTGGGACGGGGTGTCGCCTTGGTCGAAGTATATGACGTTCCCTGAGGTCTCGCCGCCGCCGCAGCTGCCTTGACCCCCGGCAGACCGTCGCAATCGTCGCCGACGGCCCCAAATGCTTCCTTCCTCCGCACCGCTCCACCGGACGCCGATTGCTTCGCGACGAGGGGCGTTTCTCGCCGCGGGAATGCTCGCTTCGGGCATCACCGCGTTGCCGGGAGCGGTTCCGACCGGCGGCGCAAACACCCCGTTCCTCAAAATCGGCCGGATCGAGGTGCGCCCGCACGTGGTCTACGCGTTGGAATATCAGGAAGGCGTGCTGAGCCGGCCGGGAGACGCGGACTCGACGTTCGTCGAATCGCTGTCGCCCGGAGTCGCCGTGCAGTTGGGCACCAACTGGAACGTCGATTACACCGCCGACGTGAAGTTTTATTCCGGCAAAGATTTCGAGGATACAGTGAACCACGCGTTCTCGATTTCCGGGGTGCAGCCGATCGGGAAAATGGCCGTTTCCGGGACTCAGTCCGTCTCTTCCTCGGCCAACGCGTCGTTCGAAACCGGACGGCAAACCCGCATCATCGCCGTCATGTCCTCGCTCTCTGCAGGCATGCCCGTGGGCAACAAACTGTCGCTCGTCGGCTCGCTGTCGCAGTCCCTCCAGTTTGTGGAGGCTTCCCCCGATTCCGGCACGTGGTCCGGCAACGCCGGCGCCAGTTACAATTCCGGCCGGGGCTGGGTGGTGAACACCGGCGTCTCGTCGGGCTACAGCGCCGTCTACAAAAGCCCGGATACGTTTTTCGTCGGCCCGCAGGTTTCCCTGACGTGGCAGGCCACCGGCAAGCTGGCCCTTTCCCTCACCGGCTCGCTGCAGGATCGGGAAACGCTAGGCGGCACCAACGAACGCCAACTCACCCCCACCTACAACGCCACCGCGACGTTCACCCCGTTCACGCAAACTTCCATTGCCGTGACGGGAGTGAAGACCAACTCGCCCTCGCTCCTCGGCGGACAGGAACTGGAATCCAGCCAATTTGGCGTGACGCTGCAGCAACGTCTGCTCGGCCGCCTCCGGACCAACCTCGGCTTCAGCTACGGCCTGTCCAACTACATCACGACCGTGACGGACGGTCCGCGCGATCGCCGCGACGATCTCTACACCTATACGACCGGGTTCACGCTGCCGGTCGCCCGGCGCGGCGGAATCTCCGTCCGGTACCAACGCGCCGTCAATTCCTCCAACGCCCCCGGCTTCGACTCCGACAGCACCACAGTGGGCTTCGATGTTTCCTACCGCTACTGACCGCATCCTATTTCCTGTCGGCTGATTTTCCGCCAAAGGGAACGCTCCCCATCCCCCACCGTAGTTCCCCTCCTTGCCGAATCATGCGTACCGTCCACGGTGCGTCCTCCCCCTTCATGACTTCCAGTTCCCCTCCGGCTCCGCCGGGCAATCTCCGCGCCGAGATTCTCCAGGCGTTGCGGGCCCCCGAAATCCGCACCTGGCTGATCGCCGCGGCAGTGCTGACGGCGCTCTTCTCCCCTTTCCTCTACCGGCTTTTCGACTTCGCCCTCGACAGCAATCTCTACTCGCACATCCCGCTCATGCCGGTGATCGCGCTCTATCTGATCTGGCAGGATCGGGCGCTGCTTCCTCCGCACCGCGCCACGTTGCCGCGCTACTGGGCCGGTGCCGCCGCCCTCGCCGGTGCCGCGCTCAGCGCCGCGTACGGAATCCAACACTGGAGCGGCGACCCGCTGCCCGTAACCGACGCCCTCGCCCTCGCGACCGGCGGTTACCTGCTCCTCCTGTTCGCCACGGGCCTCGCTTTCCTCGACGCCGCCCGCCTGCGGCAAATCGCCTTTCCCGCGGCACTGCTGGTTTTCATGGTGCCGTTCCCGGACGCCGTCGAATCCGCCATCGAAACCGTCCTGCAGCACGGCTCGGCGGACGTCGCATACGCCCTGTTCGAAATCACCGGCACGCCCCTGTTTCGCAACGAACTCATCTTCCAGTTGCCGAACATCACGCTCGAAGTCGCGCCGCAGTGCAGTGGCATCCACTCGACCCTCGCGCTCTTCATCACCAGCCTCGTCGCCGGCTACCTCTTCCTCCGCGCGCCGCGGCACCGTGCCATCCTCGCCTTCATTGTCATCCCCCTCGCCTTCGTCCGCAACGGCTTCCGGGTCTTTGTGCTCGGCGAGCTCTGCGTCCGCATCGGTCCCGAGATGATCCATTCCTTCGTCCACCATCGGGGCGGACCCTTGTTTTTCGCCCTCTCCCTGATCCCGTTTTCCCTCGTTCTCTTCTACCTCGTCCGCCGCGAGCGCCGACTGTTCGCGGCCCCTTCCGCTCTCCCCAACGCCTAACATGCGCCTCGACTCCCTCCCCCGCCTGATCCCCGCCTTGGTCGCGTCCGCCGTTCTCCTCGTCGGCGCCGGCTGCACCAAAGCCGGAAAAAAGAACAAAGCCCTCGAACAGGCGCGCACCTACGCCGCCGCCGGCGAATACGACAAAGCCGAACTCGAGTTCAAAAACGTGTTGCAGCTCGAGCCGGGCAACGCCGACGCCCTCGCCGGGCTCGGCGTGATGTTCTTCGAGCAGGGCCGCGTCAGCACCGTGTTCCCGCTGCTCAGCCGCGCCAAGGACGCGCAGCCGAACAACCTGCCGGTACGCACCAAGCTGGGCATGTACCTCCTCGCCGCCGGCAAGGTTCCCGAGGCGATTGCCGAAGCCGAGTTCGTCCTCGGCAAGGATCCGAAGCAGGCCGACGCCGCCATTTTGCTGGCCTCGGCCGCCACGCGCCCCGAGGACATCGTCAAGGCCCGCACGTTCCTCGGCGGCCTCGCCTCCGCCGACACCGCGCCGATCAAGACCGCCCTCGCGCTGCTCGAACTCAAGGACAACAAACTCCCGGCCGCCACCCAGCTGATCGAGGCCGCCCTCGCCCAGAACCCGAAGTACGCCGACGGCCACGCCCTCGCATCCGCCGTCAATTTCGCCAACAAGAAGGTGCCCGAAGGCGAAGCGTCGCTCAAGTCAGCCGCCGATCTCGCTCCCGCCCGCTCCATCCACCCGCTGCAATACGCCCGCTTCAAGGCCCAGACCGGCGACGTGGCGACGGCGCGGACCGTCCTCGAAGGCGTCGTCAAAAAGACCCCCGACTATCTGCCGGCCCTGATCGCCCTCTCCCAACTCTACGCCGGCCAGAACGAACTCCCGAAGGCCGAGGAAACCATCGCCAAGGCGGCCGCCCGCGACGCGATGCATCCGGAAGTCATCGTCCTCAGCGCGCGCTTCAAGATGGGCAAGGGCGACGTCGCCAAGGCCGTCGAGGATCTCGAGCGCGCCCGCAACACGCTGCCCAAACTCCCCGAAATCAACTACCAGATCGGGCTCGGCTACGCGAATCTCGGCGACTTCGACCGCGCGATCGAAAGCCTCCAGCGCTGCCTCGCCGTATATCCGCAGCACGCGGACGCCGTGCTGCTGCTCGCCAACCTGCATCTGCGCAAAAACGAGGCCGGAACCACCGTGACCCTCCTGCAGAACCTCCTGCAGAAACAGCCCGGCCAAATCCGGGGCTGGGCCATGCTCGCCGACGCGCACCGGGCCCGCAACGAACTCCCGGCCGCGCTCAAAGTCTACGAGCAGGTCGACAAAATGATTCCCGGCCGGCCGGAAACCGCCCACATGACCGGCGTCGTCCAGCTGCAGCTGCGGCAACCGGCGGAGGCCCGCGCCTCCTTCAACGAGGCGATCAAGCGGGATCCCGAATTCAGCCTCGCCCTCGACCAACTCGTCGGCCTCGACGTTTTCGACAAGAAGTTCGACGACGCCAAAGCCCGCGTCGCCGCACGCATCGCCAAGAAACCCGACGACCCCGAACTCCATATCCTGCTCGCGCGCGTCCATGCGGCGAACAAGGACCCGAAGTCCGCCGAACTCTCCCTGAAGGAAGCGATCCGCCTCCGGCCCGACTCCTCCGCTCCCTACCTGCTCCTCGCCTCGCTCTACCTCGGCGGCAACCAGCGCGGCGAGGCCCTGCCGCAGCTCGAACAGGCGATCGCCAAGAATCCGAAGGACCTCCAGGCGATGATGACCGCCGCGATGCTCTACGACAGCGGCAACGACCGCAAAAAGGCCCGCGAGTACTACGAGAAAATCCTCGCCCTCAACCCGAAGTTCTTCCCGGCCCTCAACAACCTCGCGTACATCTATTCGCTCAACCCCGCCGAGCTGGAACGCGCCTTCGAACTCGCCCAGAAGGCCCGCGAACTGCGGCCCGAGGATCCCAACGCCGCCGACACCCTCGGTTGGATCCTGTTCCAGCGCCGCCAATACGCCTGGGCCGCCACCCTCCTCCAGGAGAGCGTCGAGAAAATGCCCGGCTCGGGCGAGGTGCAGTACCACTACGGGATGTCCCAGTACATGCTCGGCAACGAAACCGCCGCGGAGTCCGCCCTCCAAAAAGCGGTCGAAGCCAAAGAGCCGTTCCTCGGCCAGGACGAGGCCAAGGCCCGCCTTGCGCTGCTCCGCACCGATGCCGACAAAACGCCCGCCGGCGAGCGCGCCGCGCTGGCGGAGAAACTCGCCGCCCGCGGCGAGGATCCCGTGGCGCTCGCCCGTCTCGGCCGCATCCACGAACTCCAGAAAGACCTCGGCAAGGCCTCCGCCGCCTATGAAGCGGCGCTCAAGATCACGCCGAAGAACGTCCCGCTCACCCTGCGGCTGGCCCAGATTCTCCGCGCCCGCGACGAGGCGGCCAAGGCCATGGAGCTGCTGAAGGCGGCCCGCAAGTTCGCGCCGGACGATCCCGAAGTCGCGGCCCTGCTGGGCCAGTTGGCCTACGCCAGCGGCGACCACCCCTGGTCCTTCACCCTGGCCCAGGAGGTTCTGATCCGCAAACCGGCCGCGGCCGACGCTCTCCTCGACCACGCCCGCGCCGCGGCCGCCGTCGGCCGCCTCGCCGAGGCCGAAGCCTCGTGGACCGCTTTCCTCAAAGCGGAAAGCGCATCGCCCCGTTCCGTCGCCGCCCGCCGCAGCCTCGAGCTCGCCAAGTTTGTCCGCGGGGAACCCGCGTCGGCCGCTTTGGCCGACGCCGTCGCTCGCGCGCGGACCGACGAACCCGATGCGCCGCTTACCTTGGTGGCCGTCGCGCTGACGGCCGCGAAGAACAAGGACGACTCCGGTGCCCGCAAGGGCCTCGAGGCCGCCCTGGAGAAATTCCCCGCGATGGCCGCCGCCCGCAAACACCTCGCGCTCCTCCTCGCCCGCGATCCCGCCAACGCCGACAAGGCCTACGAGCTCGCGGTCAAGGCCCGCGAAACCCTCGCCGAGGATGCCGATCTGCGCCGCGGCATCGCGATCCTGTTGTATCACAAAGCCGACTACAACCGCGCGCTCAGCGCCTTGCGCGAGGTCGGCCAACGGGCGCCGAAAGATGCCGAGATCGCCTACTACGAAGCGCTCACCCTGGCGAAACAGAAGAACGCCGCCGGCGCCGCCAAGGCCGCCGAACGCGCGCTCGGTCTGGGATTGGCCCCCGAGCAAGCCAAGGAAGCCCGCGAACTGGCCAAGCCGCCGGCGAAGACCTGAGGGTTGAACGGGGCCTCGCGGACGGCCATCGTGCCGTCCCCTGCCGGAACGGACCCGATCTTGCTTGGCCGACGGCGGCCAAGCCGCTGGCGGCGCGTGCATCGCTGTAGAGCGAGCGATCGCGGCCATTCCGCGCAAACCATCCGTGGCGATTCCGGGGCCGGGCGGGGAGGCAGAGCCAAATGCGGTACATCCGAGGCGGGTGGACGCCATGGTCTGGACCAGAACGAGCCTCGGGGCGGAAAATCCAACCCGATCCGCCCGGCGGATCTCCGAACGGGGACCAAAGACCAACGAAAAGGATTTCGGCGAGGGGAACGGCCGGCCGGGATCTCGCTGTGGGGAACAGCGAATTGCCGGCCGGGAGATCGGAACACCGGCGCACGGCAGGCAGCGCGCCTGTTCACGGCATGCGGAGCCGGACCGGCTCGCACCCGACTCTCAGCCCAAATCACTCAACGGACCAAACCGACTCAAGATTCTCCCGGACCGCGGCGGCGCAGACGCCAGCCGGCAAATCCCATTACCGTCAGACCCGCGATCAGCGCAGCGGTACCCGGTTCGGGAATCGCCGAGTAGGTGTAGGACTCCGTCGGAGAAAGCGGCTGGATCGGGGAGAACGTGTTGTCCGTCGCATAGAGCGTCCGCAAGACGGTCAGTTGCTGGGAATCCAATTGGTCGCGCTGCAAACCGGTCCCGCCGGGGCTGTAGATATTGGCCAGCGTCGTCACCCCGGGATTGCCGCTGTACATGAGATTCGAGATGCCCAGCGCCACTGTGTTGGCGGGCAGAACATTGTGGGTGAGGGCCAAATTATGGCCGATTTCGTGGGCAATCGTATCGATGGCATTGTTGCTGAATGCCGACTCCGAAATCGTGACGCCGTTGAGCCCGGAATAATTGCCGCTGATGACGAAGTTCTGCTCCGACAAACCCCACGCATTTGTGCCACCGAGCGACGAACCGTAGTTCTGGACGAAATACATATTGATGACCCGCGGATTCGAATCGGTGTAGAGTCCGATCAAGGCGTTGTATTCGGTGAGATTGTCGACGACGTAATACGTCGAATTCACCTGCGTTTCGTTGGCCTGCCAATTCACCTTGATCCCGGCCTGCGCGTAAATCTTCTGGGTGGCTTCCTTGAAAACCGCGAAACGATCCACATAGGTCGCGTTGCTCAGCACGGCGGTGCTGGAACCGTTGCTGATGAAAATCGGGTTGATGGTAATCTGGAAATCGAGCGTGACCGTCTGGGCCCGCAGCGGTGCAGCCAAGGCGCACAGGGCTACCAAAGTCAGGAGGCGGCAAAAGAGAGTCGTGGGCATGGGAAACTCCGTATGGGTAGAAATACCCAACGTCGGCGGAAAGATTATAGCAAGATAAACGCCAAAAAAAGAGGGCGCTGCCTCAGCGGCAGCGCCCCTTTTGATTCACAGAAACCGACCGACTGCCTTAGCGGCGGCGGAAGCTGCGGATGGCCGGGAGGCCGAGCAGCGCGAGGCCGACGAGAACCAGCGTCGACGCCTGCTCCGGAACGCGACGGAAGCCGGTGGAGTCAAGGCCGATGAGGTTGTCGTTGCCGCACTCCATCGTGTAGTGGAAGTACGACACCGGGTTGTTGGCATTCAGGTACGGCGAGAGCCATTCCATATTGTTCAGTTCGACGTAGTTCAGCTTCTCGCGGGCATACAGCGTGTTGTTGGCGCCGGACGCGACGTTGAAGCCGGCAAGCGTCGTACCCGCCGCGTTGCTGACATTCGCGTTGTAGCTGAAGGAACGGGAACCGAGGTGGGTCAGACCGTTGTTAACGACGCTCGCGAGCTTCCAGGGATTGGAAGGAGCATTATAGTTCTGCGCGTCGTAGTACGTGTTCTCGAACTGAGTCGTCGCGCTGAGCTGATAGATGTCGTACGAGTTCGTGGTGAAGTTCATCCGCAGCGCGAAGTCGTAACGGCCAGGAGCGCCATTGTTGTTCGACTGGGGACCGAAATTGAAACCATCGACGTAGTTCTGCACCTGCGTCGGGTTGACGCTGATGAAGATGTCGCCACCGACGAAGACCGGAGAGGACTGGGCCGCACCAAACTTGAGGTCGAACGTACCGAGGATGCCGAGCTTCTGGTTGTTCGCGACGGAGTGATCGGCCGTGAAGGCGATCAGGTCCCAGCGCTTGCCCGTGGCCATGCCGGGTTCGACTTCTTCGTATTCGCTCGTGATGCGGGTATTGGTCGCATTGCCGTTCACGTAACCGCCACCATTGCCCTTGTACCAACCGGAGCTGGTCTCGCCGACCGCATTGGGGTCTTGGATGGTGATGTTGGTCGCGAACGCGTGTCCGCTGAAGAGGCTGCCCGCGAGCGCGAGTGCCGTGATGGTTTTCTTGGTGCTCATTTTCTTTTTTGGATTTGAAACGGAGTTTCTGGAATCGGGACCACTATAGCTGATGTCGTGCCAAGCAAAAAAATCACCACCCAGCGATTACCCTAGACACCGGCTATGAACACTTTGTGTGTTCTCAAAAATCCCTTCATCGATTCCTTCCACTCCGACGTGATGGGAAAATGTAAGAAATCCCGACAGCCTCTCCGTCGAGTAAAGAAAACACCCCAGACCGAAATCCTTACTTACTGCTTTCCAATATTTTACAAACCCGGGAATCCATCCCGATTTTACCTCGCCGGCAAATCCCCTTCGCCAAGTCATGGTCTCGCGGCGCGGCTCACATTCCAGGTCCTTTCTCTAAGTGCATTCGGACATAGGCTTAGGGAGGTGCGGAAAGGAGTGTAAAGGATCCCGGCCAATCCGACTAATCAAGCTCAGGCCCGACAACTACCCAGGCAGCGACGGGGCTTAGAGTCGCAACCGAAGTGCACCAAGACCGCCGTTACGCCGCGATTGAGTCGCCGTGATCATCACGCAGCCAACGCCCCCACGCTTACCACGTTCGGGCCGCCACCTCGCCGGCAAGTCCCGGCATTCGTCTCAGCCGGAGCCCAACCGGGCCAGTAGCTTGGCCCGCATCGACGGGATCTTCGCCGCGCAGCGAAAGGCCGTCCGCAAGAGAGGCGAAACCACGAGCAGGTGCGCCGAGGGCAACATCCGGGCGGTCGCACCGAACTTGAGGTTGAACATATCCCGGCTGCGCCGCTGCTCCTCCGACAACAGCTGACCCGCCTGCAATGCCCGGGCCGTGCCATAGGCCAAACCGACAAAATCGGCTTCGCGGCACCCCAACTCGGACGCGCGAATCAAGGCCGCGGCGTTCAAACCGGAATTGGCGTAAAGCGTCGCACCTTGCTCGTTCCAGCCCTTCTTCCACAGCGTCATCCGGTCCCGGTGCCGGACCAGGAGCAGACCGGCCAAGGGCCGACCTTCATGTTCGGCCAAGCCGAGAAAAATCCGCTCCCCGAAGGCGTTCCACATCGTCGCCAGCGCCGCGAGCGAAGCGGGATTCGGCGCCGAGTTCTGGCGGCGACAGCTGTCCCGCATCAGGGCAAAGAAAACCGCCAGATCCTCGGCTCCGCCCCAGCGCACCTTAACGCCGCGGCGCGCCGCGGCCCGTACTTCGTAGCGTCGATTGGCATCCATCCGGCCCTCGATGGCCGCCTTTCCGCCCGCCAAATCCACGATCGCCGTCGAGCGGATGACGGACTCGACCGGCCAAGGTTCGAACCCGGCCGCCGCCAACTTCCCCGCATCGATCCGGCTGAGATCCGGGGGCTGCACGATCAAGGCGCGGAGGCGCAGCCGGCGCGCAGCGGCCACCATCGCGGCAACCGCCGAAGCGGCCGCCGCATCGTGCTCTTCCGCCAGCACCGGCCCCTTGGAAACATAGCCGATTCGGCCGAGCCGCGAAGGCTTCCACAGGAGTTGCAGGCCGCCGCGGCCGCCACCTGGTACATCGAACCACGCGCGAGTCGCCCGCCAACCATCGATGGCTTTCGTTCGCGCCCAAGCGGACGACTGCTGGAATTGACCGAACTCCGACCGATCCAGAAATTCGTCCCAACGTTCCTCTTCGTCCGTCCGCGCCGCAACGGACGGGCTGCCCGCGGCTGGCGGCAAAGAGTTCATACGGCCGGCACGGTCGAGCCAACGGGTTCGCCGACCATGTGCCGGTATACGTCCGGCTTGAAGGTCCGGAGCAGCCAACCGGCTCCCGGAGAGAGGTCGAGACGCGCGGCCATCGTGCGGATCGATCCACCCCGGTGCAGATAGAAGTCGTCGACGCTGCGCGCCGCGCCGCTCTTGCGCATGCCCACGAAGATCTGGTCAACACCTCCGTCCTCCGCCGCCGTTTCCCGCAGGCGGTGGAGCATCAGGCTGGCGGCATGTTGCTTCAGGGCGTCGCTCCGCGCGAAGAAGCTCGAGTAGATCAAGGTCCCGCCGACGACGCGGAAAACAGCCACGGCGGCGAGTGCCCCGGCGGCGAAGGCCCCCAGTACATGCACGGCCGGGGCACTGAACAACGCATCAACCCACGCATCGAACTCGGGTTTGCGGATCCGCCCCGCACGGTAGCCGTACCCGGTGCGGGCGAAGAACTCGGCGTAAACCTCGTGTCCCGCCGCTTTGATCGGCGCGGGATCGTCGAGGTCCCGGATCGAAAATTGCCGCGCCGCCGCGCGGACTTCCCAGCGGCGCTTGTGCGGCAATTGCTCGATCCGGTACGCGGAAGCCCCGGAAAACATCACCATCTGCAGCACCGAATTCGCCGGCACCCCATCCCGAACCGCATATTGGCTGCCGCCCAGCCGGTAGCGCCACGGCAAACCCGGGGCTGTGCCCACCAGGGGCTCATACGGCAACAAAGGCCGCAAAAAAAACGGCCGCACCTCGCGCCACCAGACCCCGCCGGCTTCGAAAACCCTTTGCCCTTCCCGCTGCGCAGAAACGCCGAACTCCGCCGACGACATTTTGGACAATGTCATACGGAAACGGGGCGAGACTTGGGTCCGGCGGCCATAATTCCGGGAAGTAACCGACCCTCCCCGATGCGATGCAACGACGATTTCCCTGCGTTTTCGTTACTCTTCGCGCCGGCGCCGCGGGAATTCGCGCTCGCGGCCACCCGCATTTTCCGGCCCCTAACTTTGGCCCGCCCGGGCCCAGTAACGCGCCAGCAGGGTGCGTCCCCAGCGGCTCCGCAGGAAATACGCGCCGCCGGCCGCCATGCCGAGCCGCAGCGCCGGATGGAAAAACTTCGCCTGCGCCCCCGGCAAAATCCGGATCTGCGAACCGAAACCCAATTTGAAATTCGTCGTGCCATCGCGAAACGCCGTCATGCTCCCTTCGCCCCGCAGGGCCAACTGCGCGTCTGCAAGATCGAGACCAACAATGTCCAGCTGGCGGAACCCCTTCGCCCGCGCCCACTGCATCATTTCCCACCACAGCAGGCGGTTCGGCTGGTTCTCCGAGTGCGTGCCGTCCCATCCCACCTTCCACACCCGCAGGGTACGGCCGGTCGCAAAACCGAACGCCGCGGCGATGTCCTCGTCGCCCATCCGCAGCACAAAAACCGCGACTCGTCCGGCGGCACCCATTTCGGCCCACAGCCGCTCGAAATAATCCGGCTGCGGCGGCGTCGGCTGGGCCCCGCGGCGCGTGCACGTCGCCACCATCAGCCGGCGGAACTGCGGCAAATCCGCCGCCCCGCCTTCGCGCCAAACAAATCCGCTGCGCCGCGCCCGCGCCAGTCCCCGCCGCACATCCGGCCGCAACCGCGCGATCAGTTCCGCCTCGCTGCCGACCAAGTCGATCACGGCCGTCGCCCCCATCAATCCGCTCGGCGGAATACCGGGCAAATGGGGCCGGTAACCCGCATCCGCCATCGCGGCCGCCAACGCCTGCCCGTCGTACGCATGGTCGCACACGCCGTACAGCCAGCGCTCGCGCCGGGCTTCCGTGTCGATCCGCCGCACGAGGGCCAGCGCGAGAGCGGTTTCGCCCGCCGGCACCGCCGGACCCCGCGCCAGGTAACCGATCCGGCCGAAGCGTCCGATGCGCCGCGTCAGGACCTGCGCGCCGCCCACGATCCGCCCGTCGCGCCGCGCAACCAGGCGCAGCGTTTCCCAACCGTACCGCGCCTTCACCGCGGCCCAGCCGGAAAGCTGCTCGAAATGCGCGCCGGGGAGTTCGTCCAGAAACGCATCCCACTCCGGCGCCGCCACCTCGCGGCCGAGTTCGATTCCGCCAGCGTCCGGATCCGCGCTCATGCAGCGGCCCCGCCGGCCTTCGGATCAGCTCCGGAACCGGACGGCATATTTTTGCTCCGTCGCCGCCAGTCGCAGCAGATGGGCGTAGAACGCCCGCCGGTGCACCGCGTAGAGCCGGCGTTCAAACCACATGCCGCGGTCGCCGAAGATCGCGGTGAAACCGGCGGCGGCGGCATGCCACAGCATTTGCGCCACCGCGTAGCCGCGCGCGGCGACCGGATGCCGGTGAAACGACTCCGGCACCTTGAACCCGGGGCGGTAGGGCCGCAGCGCGATGTCGGCGAAAGTCCGCGCCATCATCACCGCGCGGTCGAGCTGGCGTTTCCGCTCCACCAATTCCGGCTGCACGCGGTGCGCCGCCTTGGCCTCGGTGCAGATCGTGGTCTTGGACCCGAGCTCCGCGAAATCGAAAAACAAGCCAGGCTCCGGCACCCACAGGTTGGAAAACTGTTGGCCCGGCCGGATGCACTTCGAACGGAACCAGAAATGATTGCCGCAGGGCCAACGGTCCTTGCGCACCGGCCAATCGGCGGGTTTGACGTCCCGCTCGCCGTAGGCGGAATAGGCCCACACCCGGATGTTCTGCCGGCATTCCGCCGCCCAGCGGGGCGCCGAACCACCCGGCCAGATGACGTACACGTATCCACCGAAAACATCCACGTCCGGCCGGCGTTCGCAGGCGGCCTTCACCTGCCGGATCCAATCCGGATGCGGGCTCATGTCGTCGTCCAGCCCGGCCACGATCGTCCCGAGGCCGCCCGCCGCGAGCACGCGGTTCATCGTGTTGCCTTTGCCGGATTTCTCCTCGTGCACGTACCGGCACGGCACCGACGCCGCGGTCTCTTCGGCCACGATCTTGGCTTCGCCCGGATGGCCGTTGTCGGCGATCACGATCTCCATCGTCCAACCCGCGCGGTCGCAGGCAAGCAGGCAGCGGATCGTCTCGCGTAGCGACTCCAGCCGGTGCCGCGTGCAAACCATCACCGTCAGGTCGAAAGCGGAGGGCGACGGCATCAGGCGCGTCCTCCGGACCAGGGCCTCGGGATCAATCCCGCGGAGCAAACCCGGAGCCCGCCGGCCGACAGTCCGAAGAATGTTGCGCAGTCTGCATCGCTCATCGTGGAAAATTCAAGTAGCGGACTAAATTCCAATATGTGGGGCCTGATCAAGGAATTCATCCAATATCTGCGGCGCGAAAAAAAGTGGTGGTTGCTGCCGCTCGTCGTTCTGCTCGTCGTGTTCGGAGCGATCCTCACCTTCGCCTCGGCTTCCGGCCTGGGTTGGGCGATCTATCCCTTCATGTGATCCGTGGCGGCGCCCACCTACCTACTCGGTCTCTCCGCATACTACCATGACTCCGCCGCCGCGCTGGTCGCGGACGGACGGATCGTGGCCGCGGCCCAGGAAGAACGCTTCACCCGCCGCAAGAACGACGACCGCTTCCCGCACCAGGCTGCCGCCTACTGCCTCCGCGAGGCCGGCATCGGCCGGGGCGATCTCGCCGGCGTCGTTTTCTACGACAAACCGATCGTCAAGTTCACCCGCATCCTCGAAACCAGCCTCGCCCTCGCGCCGCGCGGCTGGTGGCCGTTCGTGCGTTCCCTGCCGGGTTGGCTCTCCGAAAAACTCGATTTGCGCGGCACCATCCGGCGCGAGCTGCCCGGGCTCCGCGCGGACTGTCCCGTTCTCTTCACCGCCCACCACCAGGCCCACGCCGCCAGCGCCTTCTTCCCCTCGCCGTTCCGCGAGGCCGCGGTGCTGACCGTCGACGGCGTCGGCGAATGGGCGACAACCATGATCGCCCGCGGCGACGGCAACGCGCTCTCTTTTCTCGAGGAGCTGCGTTTCCCCCACTCCCTCGGGCTGCTCTACTCGGCCTTCACGTCCTACTGCGGCTTCCGGATCAACTCCGGCGAATACAAACTCATGGGCCTCGCGCCCTACGGCGAACCGCGCTACGCCGCGGAGATCCGCGACCGGCTCCTCTCGCTGCACGACGACGGCTCCTTCCGGCTCAATCTGGACTACTTCGATTTCCTCCGCCGCGACCGGATGACCAACGACCGTTTCCACCGGGCCTTCGGCGGACCGCCGCGCGGTCCCGACGAACCCGTGACCGCCCGGCACTGCGACCTGGCGCGCTCGATCCAAGCCGTCACCGAGGAGACGATGCTGCGGCTCGCCCGCCGCGCGCGCGACGTGACGGGCTCGTCGCGGCTGTGCCTCGCCGGCGGCGTCGCCCTCAACTGCGTCGCCAACGGCCGCATCCGGGCGGCGGGAATCTTCAACGAGATCTGGATCCAGCCGGCGGCGGGCGACTCCGGCGGCGCCCTCGGCGCGGCCCTCGCCGCCTGGCACGAACTCCACCCCGGGCCGGCGGACGCCGCCCGCCGCGCGGCCGGTCCCGGCGACCGGATGCAGGGCACCCTGCTCGGACCCGGGTTTTCCGCGGACGAAATCCGCCGCAGTCTCGATGCCCGCGGCGCCGTGTATCGGATTCTTGGTGACGAGGAACTTCTGGCGACCACGGCGCGGCTGCTGGCGGAGGAAAAGGTCGTGGCCTGGTTCCAGGGCCGGATGGAGTTCGGCCCCCGCGCCTTGGGCAACCGCTCGATCCTCGGCGATCCGCGCTCGCCGCGGATGCAGTCGGTGATGAACCTGAAGGTGAAGTTCCGCGAGTCCTTCCGCCCGTTCGCCCCCGCCGTGCTCGCCGACCGGGCCGAGGAGTACTTCGAGCTCGGGGGACCTTCCCCCTATATGCTGCTGGTCGCGCCGGTCGCGGCCGGTCTCAGGCGGCCGCCGCCGGCCGCCGCCGCGGGGCTCGACCGCCTCCAGCACCCGCACTCGTCGATCCCGGCCGTCACGCACGTCGACTATTCGGCCCGGGTGCAGACCGTGGACGCCGCGGCCAACCCCCGTTTCCACGCCCTGCTGCAGCATTTCGCCGCCGCAACCGGCTGCCCGGTGCTGATCAACACGTCGTTCAACGTGCGCGGCGAACCGATCGTCTGCACGCCGGACGACGCGTTCCGCTGCTTCGTGCACACACATATCGACTTTCTCGTCGTGGGGAATTTCCTCCTCGAACGCACGGCCCAGCCCGCCGCCGCCGTTCCCGCCAAACCGGCGTTCGCGCCGGATTGATCCCAACCATGTCCTCGTCCTCAACGTCCTTTTCCTCCCAGCCCGCCGCCTGGCGCAGGTTCGCCCTGCAATTCTCCGCCCTGCTGGCCGGCGTCGGCATCTGGCTGGGCTGGAGCGGTCGGATTGCGCCGACGGTGTGTTGGACAGCCTTGGCCGTTGCCGCGGCGATCGCCGGCACGGGACTGCGTTTCCCCGCGGCACTCCGCCGGCCGTACGAGATTTCGATGCGCGTGAGCCTATGGCTCGGCGACCGCGTCGGGCCGCTGGTGCTCGGACTCTGCTATTTCCTGATCCTGACTCCGCTCGGCTGGATCTTGCGGGCCGGCGGCTACGACCCGCTGGCCCTGCGCCTCGATCCCGCGGCCACCACCCGTTGGAAGAAAGCCGACGCCCCCGGTCCCTTGGACCGGATGTTCTGAATGGAACCCGAACTTTCCGCCCCCGCCGCCGGACCGACGCCCGCCCCGGCCGGCCTCTCGGCCCGCAAAGTGTGGCTCTTCCGCCTCGTCTCGCTCGCCTGCGCCTGCGCCGCCGCCGCCATCGCGCTCGAATGGTTCCTCCAGTTCCGGCAAACCCGGATCAGCCGCAGCGACGCCCTCGAACCGGGGTTGATCCAGTACGACGCGGCGCTCGGCTGGCGGCTGCAGCCGAATTGGCGCGGGGAGCACCGGCACGGCGATTTTTCCGTCCGGTACGCGACGCACCGGCTCGGTTTCCGCGGCGACACCGCCTTCCCCCAACGCGATCCCGGCCGGCCGCTGACGGCGATCGTCGGCGACAGCTTCACGTTCGGGTTCGGGGTCAACGACGATGCGACTTTTGTGCACTTGCTCGACGCCGCCGCTCCGGGCGGCGCCGCCTTCGCCAATCTCGCGGTTCCCGGGTACGGTACCGACCAGCAGTTGCTCCTCATCGAACGCGAGGTCGTGCAGATCATGCCCAGCCGGATTTTGCTGGTCGTCTACGTGGGCAACGACCTGCTCGACAACCTTCGGGCCTCGCCGCTGCAGGTCCGCAGCCCGAAGCCGTATTTTGTCTGGCAGGACGGAGACCTCCGCCTCCGCAACTCGCCCGTACCGCCGCCGCCGGCCCCGCCGGCGGAAAGTCTCGCCAGCGCCATCCTCGGTCCCGACGAGTCGGCTTGGCCGTGGCGCATCCGCCTTGAGCAGAAATCGGAAATCTTCCGCGTCCTCAGCCAGTCCGCCGGCGGCCATGCGTTTCCGCCGGAACTGGCGGCGCGCCGGCTCAAACCCGCCGTCGAACTCTTCGGTCGCCTGCTCGATCGCATCCGGCAATCTGCCGAAAAGCGCCACATCGAGCTGGCGGTCGCCGTGCTTGCCGGCCGTTCGCACGCCCTGCACCCCAACACCCTTTCGGGACGCTACCAGGAGTATTTCCGCCAGGAAGTGCTGCGTCTCGCCAAGCAGTCGGATCTGCCGACCGTCGACCTCGCCGGCCACCTGCGCACCCAGGCCGCAGCCGCCAAGACGCCTTTGTACTATTTGAACGACGGCCACCTCACTCCGGCGGGCCACCGGGTCGTCGCCGAGTTCCTCGCCCGCTCCCTGCCCCGCTGAGCAACCACCCTCCGCCGTGTCCGAACTGCTGACGCTCTCCTCCCTCGCCTACGTGAGCGCCGCCGCCGCGATTGCCGCCGCGGTGGCCGGGGCCCTGCGCGTGCGGCGCGGCACCGCCGATTGGACCTTCGTGCTTGGTCTATGTCTGCTCGCAACCGAGCGCGTGCTGGGCGGCCTCAGCCTCGAGGCCGCGACGCTCGGCGAAAGCGAACAATGGCAGCAGTGGCGCCTCCTCGCCCTTGCGCCGATCCCGGGCACCTGGCTGGTGTTCAGCCTCACGTTCGCCCGGACGAATTCCGGGGAGTTTCTCCGCAAATGGAGGCTGGTCTGGCCCGCCGCGCTGGCAGTGCCGATGGCGCTCGCCCTCGGCTACCGGCAC
The DNA here is from genome assembly GCA_027482185.1 of Opitutaceae bacterium. Classification (GTDB taxonomy): domain Bacteria; phylum Verrucomicrobiota; class Verrucomicrobiia; order Opitutales; family Opitutaceae; genus ER46. Next base: position 102,353 of record JAIXWF010000023.1, read on the forward strand.
GACCTCTTCGCCGCCCTCCACGCCGACGCCGCCGAGCGCTGGGTCCTCGTGCTCGGCTGGCCTGCCACCCTGTTGTTCGGCCTGCTTCTGCCCACCAGCGTCCTGGTGCTGATGAACCTCGAGCGCACCTACCGGGCCTCGGTGGGCACGCTGCGCTGGCGCATCAAGTTCATGCTGCTCGGCGTGGGCATCGTCTTCGTCACCGCGGTGTACACCACGAGCCAGGCCGTCCTCTACCGCAGCCTGACGGCCTCGCTGGAAACGGTTTCTTCCATCGCCCTGCTGACGGCGACGGCGGTCATCGCCCGCTATCTGTTCCGCAACACGCGCTTCGACACCGAGGTCTATCCCTCCCAGTCCGTGCTCGAGGGTTCGCTCATCGCCGTGCTCGCGGGCGTCTACCTGCTCGGCGTCGGGGTGGTCGCGCGGTTCGTATCCCAATTCGGCGGCGACTCCGCCTTCGCGGTGAAGGCCTTCGTGCTGTTCATGGCCCTCGTGCTGCTCGCGGTCCTGTTCCAGTCCGACCGCATGCGGTCGCTGGTCCGCCGCATGGTGAGCCGGCACTTCCAACGGCCCGTGTACGACTATCAGGCGATCTGGCGGCGTTACTCCGAACGCACGGCCGCGTTGGTCGACCAGACGGAGCTGTGCCGCGAGGTCGTGACGCTCACGGCCGAGGTATTCCAGGCCCTCTCGGTGACGATTTGGCTCGGCAACGACTCCCGGGACGATTTCGCGGTGGCCGCCTCCACGTCGCTTTCCGCCGAAAAGGCGCGCGCCGCCGAGCCCACCAAGGCGGAGATCGCCGCCGTCCTCGCCTACTTCGAGGCCCGGCCGCAACCCGTCGACGTGGAAGGATCCGCGGAAGCGTGGGCCGTCGCGCTGCGGCGGTGGCATCCCAGCGAGTTCACGACCGGCGGGCATCGTATTTGCGCCCCGCTCATCCGGCACGGGCGGGTTTCCGGCGTGATCATGATCGGCGACCGGATCAGCGGAATTTCTTTTCCCGAACAGGACATGGACATGCTGTTGTGCGTGGCCGGCCACGTCGCCACCCGGCTGCTCAACGTCCAACTCGCGCAACGCCTGATGCAGGCCAAGGAACTCGAGGCGTTCCAGACCATGGCCGCGTTTTTCGTCCACGATCTGAAGAACGCCGCCTCCACGCTCAACCTGATGCTGCAGAACCTCCCCCTGCACTTCAACGACCCCGCCTTCCGCGAGGATGCGCTGCGCGGCATGGGCAAGACCGTCGCGCACATGAACCGGCTGATCAGCCGCCTCGGCCAGCTCCGCCACGACCTCAGCCTCAACCTTTCGCCGGTCGACTTCAACGCCGCGGTCCAATCTTCGCTGCGGGGACTGGAGAATCCCGCCGGCGTGACGATTACCAAGGACTTCCAAGCCGTCCCGCCCTGTCCGCTCGACCAGGAACAGTTCGGCAAAGTCGTGACCAATCTCGTGCTCAATGCCATCGAAGCCACACCCTCCGCCGGTTCCATCCGTCTGGCCACCGCGCAAGCCGGCCAGGAAGCGGTGCTGACCGTGACCGACACCGGCTGCGGCATGAGCCCGGAGTTCATGCAGCGTTCCTTGTTCCGGCCGTTCCAGACCACCAAGAAAACCGGCCTGGGGATCGGCATGTTCCAAAGCAAAATGATTGTCGAGGCGCACGGCGGCCGGATGACTGTCGCCAGCACGCCGGGCCAAGGAACCACCTTCCAAGTCTTTCTCCCGCTCCATGGAAAATAACGCCAAACCCAAACTGCTCCTCGTCGAGGACGACGAAGAGATCCGGACCCAGATGCGCTGGGCCCTGACCGGCGAGTATGATCCGATTTTGGTGGGAGACCGCGCCGCCGCCGTCGCAGCTTTCCGCACGCACCGCCCGGCCGTGGTGCTGCTCGATCTCGGGCTTCCCCCTGAACCCGCCTCGCCCAAGGAGGGCCTCGCCACCCTTGCCGAACTGCTCGCGATCGACAGCGACGCGAAGGTCGTGATCGTCAGCGGCCAAGGCGAAAAGACGAACGCCCTGCAGGCCGTCGGCCTCGGCGCCTACGACTTCTTCACCAAGCCGGTCGAGATGGAGGAACTCAAATTCCTCCTCAAACGCTGCTACCAGATCGCCGATCTCGAACGCGAATACCAGCGCGTGCAGTCCCTCCTCGCCACCGAGACCTTCGAGGACCTCGTCGGCAGCGGGCCGCGCATGCAGCACTGCTTCGACTCGATCCGCAAAGTCGCCACCACCGACGCCCCGGTCCTCATCCTCGGCGAAAGCGGCACCGGCAAGGAAATGACGGCGCGCGCGATCCACCGCCGCAGCGCGCGCAAAGACGCCCCGTTCGTCGCGATCAATTGCAGCGCCATTCCCGAGAACCTCATCGAGAGCGAACTCTTCGGCCACGAAAAGGGTTCGTTCACCGGCGCCCACGCCCAACGCAAGGGCCGCATCGAAAGCGCCGAAGGCGGCACGCTTTTCCTCGACGAAATCGGCGAGGTCCCGCTGCCCATCCAGGTGAAATTGCTCCGCTTCCTCCAGGAGCACTACATCGAACGCGTCGGCGGCCGGCAGGAAATCTCCGTCAACACCCGCGTCGTCGCCGCCACCAACGCCGACCTGAAGAAGAAGATGGCCGACGGCTCGTTCCGCGAGGACCTGTTCTACCGCCTCGCCGTCATCCAGATCAACCTGCCCGCCCTGCGCGAACGCGACGACGACACGATCCTGCTCGCGAAGACATTCCTGCAGCGCTTCGGCGCCGAGAACCGGCGCACCGGCCTTTCGTTCACGCCCGAAGCCATCCGCGCGATGCGCGAATACGCCTGGCCCGGCAACGTGCGCGAGCTGCAGAACCGCGTCCGCCGCGCCGTCATCATGGCCGACGGCAAACGTATCGGCGCCTCCGATCTCGAGCTGTCCGCCGACCCCGGCGGCACGGCGCGCCCCACCCTCCGCGAGGCGCGCGAACGCGTCGAAAAGGAACTCGTCACCGAGGCCCTGCGCCGCAACGGCGGCAAAATCAGCGGCGCCGCCGCCGATCTGGGCGTCAGCCGCCCGACGCTGTACGAGCTGATGGACAAATTCGGCCTGCAGAAGACCGAGTGATCGCCGGCGCCGCCCGCGGGCGCCGGTCGCGGATCAGAACCAGACAAACTTCTCCGGCACGTAGACCGTGTCGTGGGCCTTGAGGAAAAACGGTTCCGCCGGCTTGCCGTCGAGGATCGCCTTCAGGTTGAGCGTGAAGTTCAGGGTCTTGCCGCCTTCGCTGCGGATCACACGGACCGCCTTCATGTCCGCCTTCGCGGTGTCGAAACCGCCCGCTTCCATCACGGCATCGAAAGCCGTGATCGCGCGGTCCGGCGAAATCTTGCCCGGCTTCAGCACCGCCCCGATCACGAAGACCGCGAACGACGACGACACGACGGTCACCTTGATCTCCTTCGAGACCAGCTGCGTCGAGAACAGCTGCACCAGCTCGGTCTCCAACTGCGACGGCGTCTTTTCCGCGGCGACGACTTCGCCGACCATCACCAGATTGATGCGCCCGTCGCGCCGGATCGGCTGCGTGGATTCGAGATTCGGCGCCCCCGGAAACGAAATTTTGATCACGTCGCCGGGCCCGAGCGTCTGCGCCGGGATCTTGACCTCCGTCTCGGGCTTGGGCGGCTGCTTGCGCGCGAACGGTCCCGATTGGCAACCGGACGCGAACACCGCCAAGGCCACCAAAACGGCCCCGACCGCACGGCCGCGCGACTGGGAAACAAGGCGCTTCAGCATGGTGACGTTCAACAGACTCGGATTCCTTGGCCGCACCGGGTTCGGCCGCAAGCTGAATTCCCGTCGCCGCCCCGAATAACGCCGTCCGGCCCATTCCCCCCTCGCGGCCGCCGCGGGCCCTCCGATTTTGGCTTTCGATGGGCGGATCTTGGCTTCGGGGACGGTTCCGTTTGCGCGTCCGCCGCAACGGCGCCAAAAATGGCCGCGTTGAGCTTAGGTTTTCCTGTTCCGAGCCGATTGAACCTCGTCCCCCGATCTCGCTCATGCACTACGTGGCCTACACCTTGGTGGCGCTCTTCCTCGCCGGCCTTGCCGCCGCGGTGATCGCCGTGAAGCACGCGCCCGAAGGCTACGAGAATGACGACGGGTTCCACCCCGGCACTGCCGCGCGCCAAGCCCGCGGAAACTCCCGCTCCCGGCGGCCCGCGCGTCGCAATCGCGAGCTTCCCGCCCTTCTCGCCACCCGCTGAGCCCTTCCCGCTCGGCCCCGCGGCCAACGCTGAACCAAGCCCTCACGCGCTTGGTTTTTTTGTGCCCGCCCTCGGGGCCTCTCTCCGTGTCTCGTGTCGGAAAGACTTACACTTCCCTGCCCGGCACTGCCGCACCCATCGCTCCTTTCCGATTCGTTACATTTCTTAGCCATTTGCTGCCAATAGTGTACAGGAGCACGATTCCCACGGGCGCAGGACATGCTAAAAATGCCAACCCGATGTCGCCTTCACAGTACCACTCTGTGCTCAAGAAACTCGACGCGGTCATCGGGGCCCTGGCCGAAGCGGAGGGCGAGTGGTCGCCCCAAGATCGGGTGCTCGACCGCCAGCTCAGGGTGCTTCGCTCTGAGGTACTGAAGGCCGAATCCGGCCATCCTTTCGTGGCGTTTTCCCCGTTGCGCCCCACGCGCCCGGCTTCGGGCCGCAGCCCTCGCTCACCGGGCAAATTCCGGGTCCTGATCGTCGACGATGACGACGAACTGCGCCAAATTGTGAAACTGCTGCTCGGCGGCGCCCCGGGGGTAGAGGTGGTCGCGGAAGCCGCCAACGGCCTGTGCGCCATCGAATTGGCCATGTCGCTGCGGCCCGATCTCGTGCTTATGGATGTGAATATGCCCGTCCTCGACGGACTGCTCGCCACCCGCATCCTCCGCTCGGCGCTGCCCGAAACCCAAGTCGTAATCATTTCCGGCAACCGCGAGCCCGAGATCGAGAGCCGATGCCTGGCGGCCGGCGCGATCGCTTTCTTGGCCAAGCCCGTTTCGCGCGCCACCTTGCTCGAAATGGTCCGCGCGCTGCAAAGCCGTTTACCCCGGGCGGAATCCGCCCCCGTCTCCACCTGAGGCACAGCCGGTCAGACCGCCGCCGGATCGCTCCCCAACCGCCGGAGCGCACGCCGGGATTGCCGTTTCCAAAAGCCGCAAACCGGCGTCTCACGTGACGTTTGGGCAACGCTGGCGAACAAAAGTGTCAAAAGACTTTACGTAATCACACGTACGCGCTTCAGCCAATAAAGTGCGTATTGATACTTAACAAATTCACGTTCAATCTGGTACGTAGTTCGCGCACATCGTGGTCCACTAAATGCTATCCAAATTGTTACGGTGATTTCGTCGACCCAAACCAATCAGCCTTTCGTCGACAACTACGTCGACTCGTCCCTCCAAGTGCTGCGCCAGGCCGGTCATCGCATCACTCAGGTCCGTATCGAGCTGCTCAAGGCCCTGTCCCGTCGCGACGCCCCGATTTCGGTCGAAGATCTGCACGAACTGATCGGCACCGACCGCTGCGATCTTGTCACGGTCTACCGCTGCATGGCGACGTTCGAGCAGCACGGTCTGGTCACGCGCAGCTACCGGCATTCGGGCACCACGATCTACGAGCGCAAGCAGGGCCCGCATCAGATCTACCGCGTCATCGACAAGGTCACCCACGAGGCGCACAGCATCGGCCCCGAGGATTCCGAACGCATCCGCGCCGCGATCGACAACGTCGAGCGTATCCTGCGCGAAAACGGCTACGCCGAGGTCTCCCACGTGCTCGAGTTCTTCGCCGTGCAGGCCCCGTCGGCCCCGGCCCGGCAGAACCAGCCCGTGCAGGTACCGGCCACGCCGTAACCTGCCGGCCCCCGCCGGAGCGTTTCCAAAACGCGGCTTTGCGCCGCGGACAGAATCGGCTAGGTTCGGCCTTCATGTCCGCCGACCTCTCCGAGCTCTACCAGCAGGTCATTCTCGATCACAACAAGCGCCCGCGGAACCGGGGCAAGTTGCCCACCGCCAATCGCGTGGCCCACGGCGACAACCCGACCTGCGGCGACCAGTGCAACGTCTACCTGCGCCTCGAGGGCGACCGGATCGCGGAGATTTCCTTCGATGGCTCCGGCTGCGCCATTTCCCAGGCCAGCGCTTCCCTCATGACCACGCAGGTCAAGGGCCGCACCGCCGCCGAGGTCGAGGCGCTGTACCAGCAATTTCACCACATCGTGACCACGGGCGAGACGCCCGACGAGATCAGCGACCTCGCCGCCTTCGCCGGCGTCCACACTTTCCCGGCCCGGATCAAGTGCGCCACCCTCGGCTGGCACGCCGCGCGCAACGCCCTCATAGGCGACGCCGACCCCGCCACCACCGAAAAGCACACCGACTGAACCCGCCGTGAATCCCGCTCTCCACGCCGCCATCGCCGCCGGCTCCGCCTCCCGTTGGGAAAATGTCCGCGCCGATTTCCCGATTCTCCACCAGCAGGTCCACGACAAGCCGCTCGTCTACCTCGACAACGCCGCCACCGCCCAGAAGCCGCGCGCCGTGATCGACGCGCTCGTCCGCTTCTACGAACGCGACAACAGCAACGTCCACCGCGGCCTCCACGCCCTCTCGATGCGCGCGACCGACGCCTACGAGGGCGCCCGCGCCCGCGTCGCCCAATTCATCAACGCCGCCGATCCCGCCGAGATCATCTTCACCCGCGGCACCACCGAAAGCGTCAACCTCGTCGCCCGCAGTCTCGCCGCCGGCCTCAAACCCGGCGACGTCATTCTCTGCACCGAGATGGAGCACCACTCCAATCTCGTCCCGTGGCAGCAGGCCGCCCGCCTGAGCGGCGCGGAACTGAAATTCGTCCCCGTCCTCGGCGCCGACGCCGAAGGCGGCCTCGATCTCGCCGCCCTCGACTCTCTCCTCACCCCGCAGGTCAAGGTCTTCGCCTTCACCCACATCTCGAACACCCTCGGCTGCATCAACCCCGTCGCCGAGCTCTGCCGCCGCGCCCGCGCTGTCGGCGCCCTCAGCGTCGTCGACGCCGCCCAGTCCATCGGCCACGGCCCCTTCGATGTCCGCGCCCTCGGCGCCGACTACGTCGCCTTCTCCGGCCACAAAATGTGCGGCCCCACCGCCATCGGTGCCCTCATCGCCCGTCCCGGTCTCCTCGACGCCATGCCCCCATTCCTCGGCGGCGGCGAAATGATCGAATCCGTCTCGTTCCTCCAAAGCTCATGGCGCGAAGCCCCATGGCGCTTCGAAGCCGGCACCCCACCCATCGCCCAGGCCATCGGGCTCGCCGCCGCCTGCCGCTACCTCGACTCCATCGGGCTCGACCACATCGCCGCTCGCGACGCCGCCCTCACCGCCGCCCTCAAATCCTCCCTCGCCTCCATCCCCGGGCTCCGCATCGTCGGCCCACCCCACGAACGCGGCTCGCTCGTCTCCTTCGTCATGGACCAGGCCCACCCCCACGACCTCGTCACCTTCGCCGGCGAAAAAGGGCTCTGTCTCCGCGGCGGCCACCACTGCACGCAGCCGCTCATGCGCAAACTCGGGCTCCCCGGCACGGTCCGCGCCAGTCTCTACTTCTACAATTCCTTCGACGAAATCGACGCCGCCACCCGCATCCTCGCCGACGCCGGCCGCTACTTCGCATGAACCCTCTCGACGATCTCTACCAGCAGGTCATCCTCGACCACGCCAAACGGCCGCGGAACCACGCGCCCCTCGCCGTCCCCCCAGCCGTCCACTCCTCCGGCGTCAACCCTTCCTGCGGCGACGAAATCGAGGTCTGGGCCGAATTCTCCCCGGACGATCGTCTCTCTCGCATCCACTTCGCCGGTCAAGGCTGCGCCATCTCCCAGGCCGCC
>JAIXWF010000006.1 GCA_027482185.1 Opitutaceae bacterium
ACGCTTTCACCCGATGCAATATCAGCCGAACAAGGCGCCAGAGCCAACGATCACGTCTGTCACGATCCATGCTGACGCATGTCTCGCGCCAGCCGCGCTCGTGGCTCATCTTTGACGTTGGGCAAACCTCGATACCCCCATGGGCATAACTCTAGCAATAGCACGGCTAAGCGACGCTGCGATAGATGAGATCTGCGCAGATCCAAGGAGGGCGCTACACTTTTGGATGCAAGACGAGGCGCCGCCGCCAAAGCCCGTCAGCTTTATCGAACGACTTTTAGGGAAGAAGCAAACCAGCATTCCCCGTTGCAGCGTTCCTCGCGAACCGGGTGATGAAACCGATTTGGACAAAGCATGGGATGCGATGGATTACCTGCTTTCCGACAAGCGGAGAATCGGCGGTCAGGCGCGGTTTCTGACCGAAAGCGGAACTGAGGTGCCGGAGGAGATTGGATATGGTCCGCCAAGGGTCATTCGAAGTGCTGAAGTTAAAGAAATTGCAGCGTTCCTAGATGGTGTATCTCCAGAAGTGCTACGTGCGCGATTTGATGGTCAGGCGATGGATAAGGCTGAGATTTATCCCCAGATATGGACACGCGACGGAGATGAAGGCGTAGAGTATGTGGTTGGATTCCTAAAGCCCCTACGCGATTTTGTCGCGGAAGCCGCGAAGCGAAATTCGGGGCTGATGCTGGTGTTCACATGAAAAATAAGCCCAACAAGGCGCCAGAGCCAACGATCACGTCTGTCATGCCTCGTGCTGACGCACGAGTCACGCCAGCCGCGCTCGTGGCTCATCTTTGACGTTCGGCAAGGGCATGACCGCACCCCCCACAATTTCAGTTCGCACCCGGGATTTCGTGAATCTTCAGGTCATTGTCTTTGCCCTCATCTGGTTCGCCTCGCCGCTCCTCGCTTACCTCTTTGGCAATTTCTCAGGTGGCATGCTCACATTTGCGGGATTGTGGCTTTTCTTGCGTTTTGGATCCGCGCCACCGCGCCACGTCGCCGCCGAGATCGAATTGGCGCCACTCGCCTTTCGCGAATATCAGTTTCGAGCCCGAATTCGACTCTTCGTCGCCATCGTGATTGTCCAGATCATCGCCTCATCGATTGCCAATAACCTCTATCTTTGGGTCATGACTGCTACGATACTGGTCATAGGTGGAGCTCTTCTTGCGCACGACCGAATCGAGATTGGAGCGATGGCCAAAAACCAGCCGAACAAGGCGCTAGAGCCAACGATCACGTCTGTCACGGATCGTGCTGCGCACGATCCGCGCCAGCCATGATCGTGGCTCATCTTTGACGTTAGCCAAAAATGCGCACCTTCCTGATAGGTCTTACTCTGATCGTCGGCCTCTCGTGCCAAAGTCGCGCACAGCCCGCTGCCGAGTCAGAGATAGTTAAGAATGAGAAGCTCCCAGTGGACTTTCAAAAGTTAGAGGCGATCTGGAAGCAAATCCCAAAGACCAAACCGCGCTTTTACTTTGGCGTGCCATTTCGCCCACCCAGTGCGGAGTCCACTCGTCTGAAGGATAGTCCCAAGTTCACCCTTGGTTCAGATAAGTTCTACTCTCAGCCTTGGACCGGAAGCTTGGCAGATCAAATGGCCGACCTTCTCATCTCAGAGTTTCGAGAGGCCAAGAGGCATGAAGGTCGATATGTGATCCCCAAGGCCTGCGGTTTTCATCCTGACATTCTAATCGTAGTGGAAGATACCGGCCGTAGATTCGAGTTACTGATCTGCTTTGGTTGCAGAGAATGGAAAGCAAGCATCGCTGGTCTCACGCACCATTCTGAAATCGATTATGGTTTTATCGAAGTATTTCATTATTTGTATGCCCTCAGTCTTTTTCCCACTTTCAGTATACAGGCTAACAAGGCGCCAGAGCCAACGATCACGTCCGTCACGCCTCCTGCTGCGCAGGAGCCGCGCCGGCCGTAGTCGTGGCTCATCTTTGACGTTAGGCGTCTTCGCGATGCGCACCTTCAAAAGGCGGCAGCGAAAACCGATTCGGGAGGTTTTCCTGATTTCGAAGCTTGGCAGTGAATGCCGTAGAACCAATTTCGGTCCCGTGCAGCGAATGCCAAGGAATCAAGGGCGAGACTCGATGCCGCGGAACCAATGCGGTCATCCTGAGGAAGAAATAGGGGCTTCGGCATCGGACATCTTGGGAATTCGGAAATTCCGTTTTACCAAGATTGATTCCATGGCATTCATCCTGGGAGTTCGGGAATCCCGTTTTTCCAAGATTGCAGCGAAGGATTTTCCTGTTTCCCAGAAGGCGTTCGGTCCCGTTTTATCAATTCCCTATAACCAGCCTAACAAGGCGCTAGAGCCAACGATCACGTCTGTCATGCCTCGTGCTGGCGCACGAGTCACGCCAGCCGTGCTCGTGGCTCATCTTTGACGTTGGGCATAAATGAGCGACCACTACGTCATTCTCATTCCGGACTCACCGACCTATGTGCCTTCCAAGGAGGCGCAAGAACGCGCACTCGCACTGTTCCGAGAATTTACACCCAATGCCGACACGACGAGCGCGGAGGAGTTTGCCAGCGTGCGCTTCATGGATTGCGGAGGGAATTTTGAGACGGTCGCCTGTCCAGACTGCGGAATGGAGCTAGAGCAGGCGTGGTTCGGTCGCGCGATGGGTGAGGATTACGAAGATGGGTTTCGGCTATCGCCGATTGTGCTACCATGCTGTTCCAAGCGACGAAGGTTGGATGAACTCGTGTTCGAATGGCCGCAGGGATTCGCTCGATTTCAGCTGGAGGCACTCAATCCTCGTATCGGCGATTTGCCGCAAGAAGTGATAGCGCGCCTTGAGCAGATTCTAGGCTGCAAGTTGGTCTTGATCCTACGGCAAATGTGACTCCCTGAATATTTGAAGTGCGACACCCATTTCCCAATGCAATATCGGCCCAACAAGGCGCCAGAGCCAACGATCACGTCCGTCACGCCTCCTGCTAACGCAGGAGTCGCGCCGGCCGTGCTCGTGGCTCATCTTTGACGTTGGGCAAACATGAATCCCTCCCCGCTAAAACTTGCTCATCTGGTCCACGAGAATCTGTCGATCATCGCGACATTCGCATACTCGCAACGACCACTTCAGGATATGATGACTCGCCGCTTTGGAGGACGGCATCCGTTTGTTGAAAAAGCCCTATTTGAAATCTCTAGCATCAAAGCCGAAAAGGCCTGCCATGAGTTAGCTCACTACCTTCGAATGCTAGATGATGAGGAAAGAATAACTAAGTTTTTTGAAGGTACAGGGAGCGCCACAAACTGCGGAATTCTGCTCACGAAGGATCGAGAGGCCAAAGAGCTTCCGCTTCGAGAAGTTGCGAACAAGATAATTCATTCCTCGAGGATCGAGTGGAATCTAGAGCGCGATCCTGACCCTGCTATCATCTGCCACTCCCGAGATGGTGAGAAGTGGGTAAGAGCCGAGATTGATCTCGTCGCACTTTCGTTCGCATGCGGGAGACTGGCAAGTTGACACCCCAAAGCTTCCTTTTGATTTGAGGCAAGACACCCCTCCCAATGAAATATAGGCCCAACAAGGCGCCAGAGCCAACGATCACGTCCGTCACGCCTCGTGCTGACGCACGAGTCGCGCCGGCCGCGCTCGTGGCTCATCTTTAACGTTCGGCAATAATTGCGCTTCGCCTACTGAATTGAACTCCATCTTCTACACCATTGCCATGCTCGTTGCTGTAGCGTCCGGCCTAGCTTCGACGCGTAGCACCCCCGGACTGCCATTTGGCGACGTCGCTATTGTCGCGCCTACTCACCTTGACGCGAAACCGGTGATCGCCTTCATGCCGTCGCCCTTTGCGCTTAGGGAGGAGTTTTATAAGCGAGATCTTTCTGGCGAAGCTTCGATAGGTTTTACGATCACAGAAAAGGGGAAGCCCGACGGGATCAAAGTTCTGCGGACTACGAACCCAGAAATGGCGAAGCTCGCCGTAGCTTACGTAAGCAAGATGGTTTTCAGACCGGCCCGCCTTTCCGGTGCGGCCGTCCCGTGCAAAGCAGAATTGCTCTTCTTTGACGTCCCCGCGGCATGAAAGCGAACCAGTCTAGGCTCTATTTTGAGGTGCGACATTCTATCTCAATGAAATATCGGCCGAACAAGGCGCTAGAGCCAACGCCACCGTCTGTCACGATCCGTGCTGAGGCACGGCTCGCGCCAGCCGGCGTCGTGGCTCATCTTTGACGTTCGGCAAAGACCAAAGGTCATTTCTCCCTGAAGCGTGATTGCGCAGAGCCAATTTCCTTGGGCCAGGCGTGCGATGCCGTTTTTCCAATTCGCTTTTTCCAATCCCCTTTTGGCCGGGCTTGGCTACGCCTCCTCCGTCGCTTCGAGATTCGGTACTCCGGTCACGTTCCGCGGACCCGGGTTTGGTTCTCCCGCAAAGCCAATTTATCCCTGCTTCCGAGTGCGTTTCCCAAACGGCGTCTTCGCCACCGATCGCCAAGCCGGCTCGCCGTCCAAGATACAGTTTTCCAACCTCCTATCGCCGAACAAGGCGCTACAGCCAACGATCACGTCCGTCACGCCTCCTGCTGGCGCAGGAGTCGCGCCGGCCGTGCTCGTGGCTCATCTTTGACGTTCGGCAAAGA
>JAIXWF010000012.1 GCA_027482185.1 Opitutaceae bacterium
CCCGCTTCGCCTGGGATTGCTACCGCCGCTTCATCCAGATGTACGGCGACGTCGTCCTCGGCGTCCAGAAGCGCGAAGGCGAAGACCACGAGCCGTTCGAGACGGTCATCGAAGGTTTCAAACACGAGAAGTACCACGGCGACATCGAGGACTCCAAGCTCACCGCCGAGGACCAGCAGGAACTCGTCAAGCGCTTCAAGGCCCTCGTGAAGGAACGCACCGGCAAGGTCTTCCCGAACAATCCCTGGGACCAGCTCCGCGGCGCCGCCGGCGCCGTCTTCGGCTCCTGGATGAACGACCGCGCCAAGGTCTACCGCGCGAAGTACAACATCCCCACCGAGTGGGGCACCGCCGTCAACGTCCAGGCCATGGTCTTCGGCAACACCGGTGACACCTCCGGCTCCGGCGTCGCGTTCACCCGCAACCCGGCCAACGGCGTCAACGAGTTCTACGGCGAATTCCTCGTCAACGCCCAGGGCGAAGACGTCGTCGCCGGCGTCCGCACGCCCGAGCCCGTGATCAAGCTGAAGGACGTCATGCCCAAGTCCTACGCCGAGCTCCTCAAGGTCCGCGCGACCCTCGAGAAGCACTTCAAGGACGTGCAGGACATCGAATTCACGATCCAGGAAGGCAAGCTGTTCATGCTCCAGACGCGCAACGGCAAGCGCACCGCCGCCGCCGCGCTCAAGTTCTCCATCGATATGGTGAAGGAGAAACTCATCGACTGGCAGACCGCGATCGTCCGCAACCCGGCCGACCAGCTCGAACAGCTCCTCGCCCCCATCTTCGATCTCAACGAGGTCAAGAAGGCCAAGGTCATCGCCACCGGCCTCCCCGCCGGCCCCGGCGCCGCCACCGGCAAGATCTACTTCAACGCCGACCGCTCCGTGCAGGCCGCCGAGAAGGGCGAAAAGGTCCTCCTCGTCCGCGTCGAAACGTCGCCGGAAGATCTCCGCGGCATGATCGCCGCCGAAGGCATCCTCACCGCCCGCGGCGGTGTGTCCTCGCACGCCGCCCTCGTCGCGCGCCAGATGGGCAAGGTCTGCGTCTGCGGCGCCGCCGCCGTCGTGATCGATTACGACAAGAAGACCGCCACCATCGCCGGCCACACCTTCCACGAAGGCGACTACCTGTCGATCGACGGCACCTCCGGCCTCGTCTACGCGGGCCAGATCCCGACCGCCCCCTCCGAGATCATCTCCGGTCTCGTCAACGGCGACAAAGCCGCCCAGGCCACCGAGAAGTTCAAGAGCTTCAACCAGCTCATGAAGTGGTGCTCGCAGGTCACCAAGCTCAGCGTCCGCACCAACGCGGACACGCCCGAGCAGACCCGCATCGCCGTCGCCTTCGGCGCCGTCGGCATCGGCCTCACCCGCACCGAGCACATGTTCTTCGAGGGCGACCGCATCGACGCGATGCGCGAAATGATCCTCGCGAACAACCTCGCCGACCGCGAAGCCGCGCTCGCCAAGCTCCTCCCCTACCAGCGCGCCGACTTCCTCGGCATCTTCAAGGCGCTGAAGGGCTTCCCGGCCACGATCCGCTTCCTCGATCCGCCGCTCCACGAGTTCCTCCCGAACTCCAAGGAACAGCAGGTCGACCTCGCCCAGAAGCTCGGCATCGGCGTCGAGAAGATCATGCACCGCGTGCACGAGCTCCACGAGTTCAACCCGATGCTCGGTTTCCGCGGCTGCCGCCTCGGCATCAAGTTCCCGGAGATCACCGCCATGCAGGCCCGCGCCGTCTTCGAGGCCGCCGCCGAAGCCAACAAGCTCGGCTACAAGGCCAAGCCCGAGATCATGATCCCGCTCGTCGGCTTCAAGAAGGAGCTCGATCTGCAGGTCGCCGTCGTGCACGAGGTCGCCAAGGCCGTCATGGCCGAGCGCAAGACCAAGATCCCGTACAGCGTCGGCACGATGATCGAGGTCCCGCGCGGCGCCCTCACCGCCGACGAGATCGCGCACACCGCCGAGTTCTTCAGCTTCGGCACGAACGACCTCACGCAGACCTGCCTCGGCATGTCCCGCGACGACTCCGGCTCCTTCCTGCCGGGCTACGCCGACCTCGAGATCGTGAAGAAGAATCCCTTCGCCACGGTCGACCAGACCGGCGTCGGCCAGCTGATGAAGATCGCGATCGAGAAGGGCAACAAGACCCGCCCCGGCATCAAGCTCGGCATCTGCGGCGAGCACGGCGGCGATCCGGACTCGGTCAAGTTCTGCCACAAGATCGGCCTCACCTACGTCAGCTGCTCGCCGTACCGCGTCCCGGTCGCGCGCCTCGCTGCCGCCCAGGCCGCCGTCGCCGATCTCCAGGCCGCGAAGAAGAAGTAACGCGTCCCCGGGGCGGTCCTCCGCCCCGGATCCGTTTCCCTTCCGCTTCCCTTCGCCCCGCGCTGTCCGCAGCGCGGGGCTTTTTCTTGGCCGCTCGGCGCCAGCCCGCGGCCGCAGCTTTCGCGCACAAAGCCAACGCCACCGGCCGCGGAGTATCCGCGCTCAGGCGGACGTTTGCTCGCCGGTCGCCCGCGCGCGCATCTCTGCGCCGACGCGCAGCACCACCTGGCAGACGTTCTCGCGCACCACTTCGTCGGTCGGCGCCACGGGTTGGCCGCGGCGTTCCCCTTCGAGCCACGTTTCGTCCGCGATAATCTTCTGAATCATGGGGAGCTGGCGCCGGAGCGCCGGGTCGGGGCAATTCATGGCGCGATTCTTCGCCCCCGACCTTCGCCGCATCGGGTCCGCCGCGCAAGCCCGCTTCGCCCCGCAAAACGCGGACCGTCCGGTGGCTCCGGTACTTCCCCGCCGGGCGTTCGCGCCGCCCGAATCTCGCTCAGGCCTCCGCCGGAACCGGCCGGCGGCGCAGGGGCGGCGGCGTCCGGACAGTCGGCGGTCGATCGGCCTCGGTTGCAGCGGCCGGCGCGCTCCGCGGCGCCGGCTGCGCCGCGCCGCTGATGACCCCGACCAATTCGCCGACGGCTTTCTTCAGCGTCACCGCCTGCGCGCTGAGCTCCTCGGAGGCACTCGCCGTCTCCTCCGCCTGCGCGGCGGCCTGCTGCGTCGCGGTATCCATCTGCCCGAGCGCACGGTTGATTTCGGCAATTCCCTTGGTCTGTTCGCCTGAGGCCTGGGCGATCTGCCCGACCATCTCGTCGACGCCGCGGGCCTTGTCCACGATCCCGGACAGGGAGGCCGCGACCTGGGTGCTGATTTCGAAACCGCGATCGCTCTTCGCGATCGTCGTCTCGAGGGTCGCCGTCGTTTCCTTCGCCGCCTCGGCGCTGCGCTGCGCCAGGCTGCGGACTTCGTCGGCGACCACCGCAAAACCGGCCCCGGCGGAACCGGCGCGGGCGGCCTCCACGGCCGCATTGAGGGCGAGAATATTCGTCTGGAACGCGATCTGGTCGATCGTCTGGACGATCTTGGCGACGCTCGCGCTCGCCGCCTTCAGCTCCGTCATGGCCGCGGTCATCTGCTGCATGTCGCCGGCGCCGGCCTCGGCCGCGGCACGGGTTTCCGCCGCCAGCGTCCGCGCGGCCTGTGCGTGCTCGGCGTTGCGCTGCGTCATGCCCGCCAGTTCCTCGCACGCGGCGCTGGTTTCCTCGAGGGAGGCCGCCTGCTCGCTGGCACCGGAGGCCATGGCTTGGCTGGCCCCCGACACCTGCGTCGACGCCGCCTCGACCTGGATCGCGCCTTCGTTGAGGGCCGCCGCGACGCGTTGGATCGGCGTCGCGATCCGGCGGGACAGCCACCAGACCACCGCCAGCACACCGGCCAGCACGGCCGCGCCGAGTTGCAGCACGGTGTCCCGGATCCGGCCCACGCTGGCCAGCACTTCGCCCCGGGTGATCGTCACGACACTCGTCCATGGCGTATCCGAATTTCCGATCCGCACCGGCGCCGCGACCCGGAACGTCACGTCGTTGAGCGTCCGGGAAAAGCTCTCCGTCAGGAACGTTTCGCCCCGGAGAAAATGGCCGAGGTACGCCTTGGCCCACGGATCCGTGTCGACGACGGGCTTGCCGTTCCGCTCCCGTTTCGGGTGCGCCACGTAAAGCCCCCGGTTCGAGACCAGAGCCGCGTAGCCCGTTTCGCCGATTTTCGATTCGGTGATTTCCTCCGCCAGGGATCCGAGTGCCAGGTCGACGCCGACGGCGCCGGCAAACGCGCCCTTCGCGTCGCGCACCGGCACGACCATACTGGTCATCAGGACATCCTTCCCGGCCACCTTGTAAACGTAGGGCTCAAGGATCGTTTCCCGGTTCGTTTTCTTCGGCAGCTGGTAGAACTCTCCCGCCGTCGGCGAATCGTAGTCCTTGATCGCTTCGAGGGCGATCGCACCCGCGCCCCGGTTGAGGTACGGCACAAAGCGTCCGGTGCCGTCGTGCCCCGGCTGGCCGCGGTGGACCGCATCGCGCCCGTCGAAGGCCTCGGGCTCCGACACCATCCAGATGCCGATGAAGCCCGGGTTGGCCTCGAGGGCGTGGCGCAACAGCGTCTGGGCGGTCGCGCGGTCGGGTTTCTCCGGCCCGGAAACAAGGGCTTCCATCGCGTGCGCCAGCGTCCGGGCGGTCGTCATGCCGGTCTCGAGCGGCGCGGCCGCCCGGCGCCCCGCCACCGCCGCTTCCAGCCGCGCATTGGCGAACGCCTCTTCCTGCACCAACGCGGACAGCTTGACGGTCATGACCACCGTCAGGGTGGCCAAGCCGAGCAACACGGCGCCGCCGATCAGCGTAAGCATGCGGCCCCGGAGGCCGCGGAAGAAGGGAAGTTTGCGCATGGAAAAAGGGAAAATTGAAAATCGGGCGCCGGGCTGCCGCGGGATTCCGGGCAAGCAAAAGGCGCAACCGCGGGCTCCTTGCGCGGAGCCGATGGTTGCGCCTTCGCTGACAGGCCCGGAGTCCTGTCCGTGAAAGCCACCCGTGACCGAATCACGGGTCTGGCGCAGTGGGTATCGGTCCGCCGGCTGCCCGACTGTAGCGGATTTTCGCCTCCGGCGCCCCGGCCCAGCCTTGCACAATCGCCCATGCCCGCCGACGCTCCCGCATCCCATTCCGCCGAATGCACCTCCGCCGAATCGCCGCCCTGATCTCCGTTGCCGCGCTTGCTGTTCCCGCCCTCCGCAGCCAGGAAGCCGCCGCCCCCGCCGCCGAATTGCGCGCGCTCGTCGAAAAGATTTCCGCCAAGCTCCGCGCCGGCGACTCCCGGCCGGCCGATCTCGCCCCCGACTTGGCCGCGTTCGACGCCCTGCGCGCCAAGTACAAGGATACGAAAACCGACGAGGTCGCGCAGATCCACTATATGCAGGCGACGCTGCTCGGCCAGGTGCTCGACGATACCGAAGGCGCCAAGAAACTTCTGAACGGCCTCATGACCGGCTTCCCCGGCACGCCCACGGCCGCCCGCGCCGAACGCACGATCGCCGCTCTCGACCAAGCCGCCGCGGCCAAGTCCGCCCAGGCCGCTCTCGTCGGCAAACCCGCCCCGGCCCTAAACTTCAAGTGGTCGAGCGGCGCCCCGCTCAAGACCCTCGCCGACCTCAAAGGCAAGGTCGTCGTCCTCGATTTCTGGGCCACCTGGTGCGGCCCTTGCATTTCCTCGTTCCCGCAGGTCCGCGAATTGACCGCGCACTACAAGAACTCCGACGTCGTCGTCCTCGGCGTGACCAGCATCCAAGGTTCGGTCAGCAACCTCGGGCCGTCCAAGATCGACACCCGCAACGACCCCGCGCGCGAGATGGCCCTCATGACCGACTTCATCAAGGCCAAGGACATCACTTGGACCGTGGCCTTCAGCGAAGAGCCCGTCTTCAACCCCGCCTACGGCGTCACCGGCATCCCGCACATGGCGATCATCGCGCCCGACGGCACCGTCCGCCACACCGGCATGCACCCCGCCTCGCCGCACGCCGAGAAGGTCAACAAGATCGACGCGCTCCTGAAAGAGTTCGGCAAGCCCGTCCCGGCGGCCAAGGGCTGAGTCCGGCACCGGGCCGGTTTTCCCGATGTTTCGCCCGTCGCGCGCGCTCGTCCTCCTCGTCGCGGCGGCGGCCGTCGCCGTTTCGTCCGCGGCCGAAACCCCGCCGCGGCCCCGTGCCCGCGACCTCGGTATCCGTTTCGACGGTACACCGGGACCGCGCAACGCGATCACCGACGTGGCCGGCGTGGAAGTCGGGCACACGACGCTCGTCGCGGGCGAAGGCCCGCTGGTCGTCGGGCAGGGCCCGGTCCGCACCGGCGTCACCGCCATTCTGCCCCGCGGCAAAGTCCCCGCGGCCGCGCCCGTCGCCGCGGCGACGTTTTCCCTCAACGGCAACGGCGAGATGACCGGCACCGCGTGGATCGAGGAATCGGGTTTCCTCGAAGGCCCGGTGCTGTTCACCAACACCCACAGCGTCGGCGTCGTACGCGACGCCGTCATCGCCTGGCGCAACCGCCAGCCAGGCGCCAAGACCGTCGGCGCGTGGTCCCTGCCCGTCGTCGCGGAAACGTGGGACGGCTGGCTCAGCGACATCGACGGCTTCCACGTAAAACCGGAACACGTTTTCCGCGCCCTCGAAACCGCGGCCGGCGGCCCCGTGGCCGAGGGCGGCGTCGGCGGCGGCACCGGCATGGTGAGCTACGAATTCAAGGGCGGCATCGGGACGTCGTCGCGCCGGCTCGCCCCGGAACTCGGCGGCTACACGCTGGGCGTCATCGTGCAGGCCAACCACGGCGTCCGCCGCCAACTCGTGATCGCGGGCATTCCGGTCGGCGAGGAAATCGGCGGCGGCCGGCGGCGCTTCGCCGGCCTAGATCCCGCCGACCGCGCCGGCGTGAGCATCGGCGAAACCGGCTCCATCCTCATCGTCGTCGCGACCGATGCCCCGCTCGTCGCGCACCAACTCAAACGCCTCGCCCGCCGCGCCGCCCTTGGACTCGCGCGCACGGGCGCCGTATCCGGCAACGGCTCCGGCGACCTCTTCCTCGCGTTCTCGACGGCCAACGCCGCCGCCGCGGCCCGCGAAGGCGCCGACGGACCGGAAGCGTTCAAGCCCTCGGTTTTTCAGGCATTGCCCAACGAGGCCATGAGTCCGTTGTTCGAATGCGTCGTCGCCGCGACCGAAGAGGCCATCGTCAACGCCTTGGTTGCCGGCGAAACCATGACCGGCCGCGACGGCCATACCGCCGAAGGCCTGCCCCACGCCCGCGTGCAGGAAATTCTCCGCGCCCACCGCCGGCTCGCGGAGCCGGCGGCGCGCTGAACCGGAACCGGCGCAGTCGAAAGGTGAAGGCCGAAAGTTGAAGGAAAGACCCATTCCGCGGTCCGATCTTTCAACTTTCACCCCTCAACGTTCACCTCCCCTGCCTCCGCCCCCGCCTACGCCAGAATGTCCTTCACCACGTGCCCGTGCACGTCGGTGAGCCGGAAATCGCGGCCCTGGAACCGATAGGTCAGCGCCTCGTGGTCGAAGCCGAGCAGGTGCAGAATCGTCGCCTGCAGGTCGTGGACGTGGACCTTGTCCCGCACCACGCCGAAACCGAGCTCGTCGGTCTCGCCGTAAACCACGCCGTGCTTCACGCCGGCGCCGGCGAGAAAAATGGAATAGGCGTCCGGGAAATGGTCGCGCCCGAGGATGTCGCTCGCCGCGGTCCGGCCCTCGCGGAACGGCGTCCGCCCGAACTCGCCGCCCCAGACCACGAGAGTGTCGTCGAGCAACCCGCGCTGCCGCAGGTCGCGGATCAACGCGGCGACGGGTTTGTCCGTGCGGGCCATCTTGGCGGTGAGGCCGTCGCGGATGTCCTCGCGCGGGCTCGTGCCGTGGAAATCCCAACCCCAGTCGAACAGTTGCACGAAGCGTACGCCCTGCTCGAGCAGCCGCCGGGCGAGCAGGCAGTTGTTGGCGAAGCTGGCCTCGCCCGGCTTGGCGCCGTAGGCCTCGAGCACGTCGGCGGGTTCCCGCGCAATGTCCATCACCTCGGGCACGCTCGCCTGCATGCGGTACGCGAGTTCGTACTGCGCGATGCGCGTCAGCGTCTCGGGATGCCCGAGCTCGGCCGCCTGCACGGCGTTCACTTCCTGCAACGCGTCCAAAGTCCGGCGCCGCATCGCCCGGTCCATGCCGGGCGGGTCGCCCACGTAGAGCACCGGGTCGCCCTGCGAACGGCACTGCACGCCCTGGAACACCGACGGCAGAAAGCCCGTGCCCCAGACGGCGCTGCCCGCGCTCGGCTGCGTGCCGCTCGAGATCAGCACCACGAAGCCCGGCAAATTCTCGTTTTCCGAACCGAGGCCGTACGTGGCCCACGAACCGAGCGAAGGCCGGCCCTGCCGCGGCGAACCGGTGAACAGCAGCAGTTCCGCCGGGGCGTGGTTGAACTGGTCGCTGTACATCGACTTCACGACGCACAGTTCGTCCGCGATGCCTTGGAAATGCGGGATCGCATCCGACATCCAGATCCCCGCGCGGCCGTGCCGCGAAAAGGTGCGCGGCGTGCCCATCAGCCGCGGCGTGCCGGTGGTGAACGCAAACTTCTTCCCCTTCACGAAATCGTCCGGCGCAAACTGCCCGTCCCGTTTCACGAGTTCGGGTTTGTAGTCGAACAAATCGAGGTGCGGCGGTCCGCCCGACATGTGCAGGTAGATCACGCGTTTCGCCTTGGCCGGGAGCGGCGGACGCCGCGGCGCGAGCGGATTGGCGGTGACCGCCGCGCCGCGCGCCGCGTGGCCGCCGAGGGCCTGGAGCGCGATCGCGCCGAGACTGAACTGGCCCGCGCGCCGCAGGAACTGGCGCCGGGTTTCAAGCTGGAGACGGGCGAGCCGGAGGTTCATCGGCGGTTCAGCGTTTCATCAGGGTTTCGTCGAGATTGAGCAGGACGTTCGCGACCGCGGTCCAGGCCGCGGCATCCGCAAGTTCCTCCGCGGGCGCCGAGGCTTCCGCCCGTCCCGCAAACAACGCCGCCTGCGTCGGCGCCGCAGCGTACCTTGCGCGCGCGTCCCGGTGCAGCGCCACCAACGGCGCCGCCTCGGCGGCCGTGGGCGTCCGCAGCAACACCAACCGGAAGCCCTCGCGGATCCGCGCCTCCGTCTCTCCCGGCAACGCCGCGATGCGGCGGCCCAGCGCCTGCGCCGCCTCGACGTAGACCGGGTCGTTGAGCGTGACGAGGGCCTGCAGCGGAGTGTTGCTGCGGTTGCGCCGCAGCGTGCAGACCTCGCGATTGGGCGCATCGAACGCCACCATCGATGGATACGGGCTGCTGCGCCGCCACTCGGTGTAGAGTCCGCGCCGCAGCCGATCCTCGCCCGTGCTCGGTTTCCAGTCGAGCGCACCGCCGAACGCCGCGCTCAGGCCCGAGTTCGGTTGGAAGGGCCGCACCGACGGCCCGCCACCCTTGGCGCTGAGCAATCCGCTCACGGCCAACGCCTGGTCCCGGATCATCTCCGCCGTCAGGCGCACCCGCGGCCCGCGGGCCAGCAGCCGGTTTTCCGGATCGCGTTCCAGCGCCGCCGGCACGACCCGCGAATCTTGCCGGTATGCGGCGGTGGTCACGAGCAGCTTCAGGAAACGTTTCGTATCCCAACCGCTCTCGCGCAGCTCCACCGCGAGCCAATCGAGCAGTTCCGGATGCGACGGCGGCTCGCCCTGCGAACCGAACTCCTCCGTCGTGCGCACGAGCCCGAGTCCGAAAATCGCCTCCCAAAGCCGGTTCGCCTGCACCCGCGCCGTCAGCGGATTCTCCGGTGCCATCAGCCAACGCGCGAGCGCCAGCCGGTCCGCCGGACGGTCGACCGGCAGCGGGGGAAACACGGCCGGCACGCCGGGCCCGACTTCGTCGCCGAGAGCCAAAAAATTTCCGCGCAGCTGCACGTGGGTCTTGCGCCGTTTCTCCGGCGGCAACTCGCGCATGATCGGCGACGTTTGCACGGGCATGTCGTCCAGTTCGCGCTGCTTCGCAACGACCCGCACGCGTTCCTTCGCCAGCTCCGGAGCCACTTCCCGCACATAATGGTCGCGCACGCGCTCCGCCTGCGCGGTGCTGCGCGCGGCCGGAGCAAGTTGCAACGCCGCCAGCACATCGGCCGGCAGGCGCAGGTGCTCGCGCGCCCGGGCGGCCGAAGTCCCCGCGATCCGGAATCCGCGCAACTCCCCGCCGTCCTCGCCGCCCGAATGGATCGTCACGACGAGAGACTCGCCGGGCTGCAACACCAGCGGCTGTTCGGGCTCGATCGTCAGCCGGTGCCCCCTCCCCGCCGCGCCCGCGACGCCCCAGCCGCGCTTCGACGCGCCGGGCTTCTTCCGGTTCGGCTGCTTCGGCTCCTGGTCGGTGCCGACATAGGATTCGTCGAGCTCCGGCTGCGCGTAGTCCGCCGCCGTGCGCGCGATCTTAACATCGACCGGATCGCCGAGCTTGAACTCCTTCTTCGGGCGCGGCGCTTCGCGCGAGGTTTGCTCCCACACCGTCGCCCGCCGTTCGTCGAGCAGCGAAATCTTCAGTCCGCCCGCCGTCGGCTCCAGCCCGGTCCGGCCCCAAAGCACGACGCGTTCGATCGGCGCCGTCCGCCCGAGGTCCACCTCCCACCACGGATTGTCCTCCGCCGCGGTCGCGTTCAACGAAGCCTTTTCCGGGCTGCCGTCGGTGCGGCCGTCCGTCGCGCGGGCCGCCGCCGCGTCGCCCGCGACGGAGCTCTGCGTCGCGGTTCCGCTCGGGGCAAGATTCTCGGTTCCTGCCCAGACTTGCACTTCCGCGAGCGACAGGACGCGGTTGCGGCCCGGCAATTCGACGCGCACATAGCGCGCAGCGCGTTCGGGGCGCGCCGGCCGGATGCCGACCCGCACGCGGTTGACGGTGAAGTTTCCGTCCGGCGCATCGCCCGCGCCCGGCCCGCCCGGCGGGGGCACGGATTCGACGCGGAGCGCCGTCAGGGGCTCGGCCGGCGTCCATTCGACGGCCACGGTCTTCGCTTCGGTGCCGCGGGCGACGGTCACGGTGCCGTCGGCCGCCGGAGCGACGGACGTATTCTTGCCGGCGGTGACTCGGGCCGGCACCACCGGCTGCCACGCGAGTTGCGCGGGAAACGCGTCCGCCCAGCGGCGCGCCGCCTCGGCGTGGGCCGGAGCGGCCGCGCGCATCGCGGCGACGTGCCGGGCAATCTCCGCCTCGGCCGCCGCGCGTTCGCGCTGCTGGGCCGCGGTGTAGAATTCCCGCACGGGCGCCTCGTCGCTGCGGTCCGCATCGGCGCTCTGGTTGAAAATCGCGTAGAGCCCGAAGTACTCCTTGTGGGTCAGCGGGTCGTATTTGTGGGTGTGGCACTGCGCGCACGCGATCGAGGTGCCCATCCACACGGCCATCGTGGTGTTCACGCGGTCGATCACGGCCGCGACCCGGAATTCCTCGTCGTCCGTGCCGCCCTCCGTATTGTTCATCGTGTTACGGTGGAAGCCGGTGGCGAAGATCTGGTCGTCGGTCGGCTGCGGCAGCAGGTCGCCGGCCAGTTGCTCTTCCGTGAAGCGGTCGAACGGCAGGTTCCGGTTGAACGCGTCGATCACGTAGTCCCGGTAGCGCCAAATACTGCGGGGCTGGTCGTCCGCGTAGCCCTTAGAGTCGGCGTAGCGGGCGAGGTCGAGCCACAGCCGCGCCCAGTGCTCGCCGAACGCGGGCTTCGCCAGCAACCGGTCGACGTAGCGGCCGTAGGCATCGGGCGCGGCGTCGCCGACGAAGGCCGCCGCTTCCTCCGCCGTCGGGGGCAAGCCCGTGAGATCGAGCGCCGCGCGGCGCGCGAGCGTCAGCCGGTCGGCCTCGGGTTGCGGCTGCAGCCCGGCGGCGGCGAAACGGGCGTGCAGGAATCGGTCGATCGGCCCGGCCCAGGCCGGGTCCGCCGGCGCAGGCGGCGGCGCGGGGCGGCGCGGCGCCACATAGGACCAGTGTTCGGCGTAAGGCGCGCCGCCGGCAACCCACCGGCGCAGCAGCTCGATGTCGCGCGGCAAAAGCACTTTGCCGGTCTTGCGCGGCGGCATGATTTCCTCGTCGTCCGTCGTGACCAGCCGCGCGAGCAGTTCGCTTTTCGCCGGGTCGCCGGGCACGATCGCGAATCCGCCCCCGCCGAGATCGGCCGTCGCGCCCGCGCGGGTGTCGAGCCGCAGGCCGTTCTGCCCGCCTTTGCGGTCGTGCTCGTCCGGACCGTGGCAGCGGAAACAGTTGTCCGAGAGGATCGGGCGGATCTCGCGGTTGAAATCGGGGACGGGCGCCGCGGCCGCGGGCAGCGCGGCGACGATGACGGCGAGGATGGATCCGGGGAGCCGCATGGGGTGGGTTCCAGATACGGCGGCGACGGCGGCGGGATCAACTCCGAACCCCGCGGTCGCCGGCGATTCAAATCTCCGCGGCGACCTGCGTGACGACGCGGCCGAGATCCTCGAACTCGAAAGGCTTCACCAAAGCCGCGCGGAATCCGTGGGCCGAATAATCGCGCATGACTTCGTTGTCGGCGTAGCCGCTCATGGCGATCGCCTTCACGCCGGGTTCGATCCGCCGCAGGTTCGCGAGGGTTTCCTTGCCCCCGGGGCCGCCGCGCACCGTGAGATCGAGGATGACCACCCCGAACGGCCGCCCGGCCGCACGCGCCTCCGCAAACTGCGCCACGGCGGCGCCGCCCTCTTCCGCGACCGCGACCTCGAAGCCCAGCTTCCCCAGCGCCCGCCGCAGGCTCTCGCGCAGGTTGGCTTCGTCGTCCATGACCAGCACGGGCACCGCCGCCGCGCGGGCCGGAGCCGGGACCGGTTGCTCCGCGGCCGCGGCCGGGAGGTAAACCAGGAAATTCGAGCCGTGGCCGACGGCAGACTGAACCGTCACGGCCCCGCCGTGGCGGCCGATAATGGTATGCGCGATCGTGAGACCGAGCCCCATGCCCTTCTGCGACCCCCGCTCCTTCGTGGAGAAATACGGGTCGAAGATCTTCGGCAGGACCTCGGGATCGATGCCTTGGCCGCGGTCGCGCACGGCCAGGCAGACGTAGTCGCCCGGCGGCAAGGCCGGACCGTCGGGCAACGGCAGCCGCACTTTCCGGGCTTCGATGCGGACGACGCCGCCGTCGGGCATGGCCTCGCGGGAATTCAGCACCAAATTGCCGATGGCGCGCGCCAGTTGGTCGGGGTCGACGCGGACCGGCGGGAGGTCCGCGGCAAGGTCGGTCTCGCCGCGCACATTCGAGCCGCTCAGCGCCAGCGGCACGGCGTTGCGGACGATCTCCGCCACGGCAGTGACCCGCCGCACCTCCGCCCCGCCCCGCGCGAACGCGATCAACTGGTGCGTGAGCTGGGTCGCGGCCATCGCGCCCTGCTTGGCGGCCTGCAAAAACGCGAGGCTTTCGCTGCCCGCGGGCTGCGAGAGCCGCGCCATGTCGAGATTCAGCACCACCCCGGCGATCAGGTTGTTGAAATCGTGGGCGATGCCGCCCGCCAGCAGACCGGTGGATTCGAGCTTGCTGAGCACCAGCCGGTCGTTCTCCGCCTGGCGGCGCGCCGTCAAGTCGCGGACCGCGACCAGCCGCGCCGGTTCGCCGTTGAGTTTGCAGGATTTGCCCGAGATCTCGACCGGCACGCGGGTGCCGTCCTTGCGCAGCCCGACCAGCTCGCGCTGCACGTCGCGCGTCGCGGAGACGGCGGTGAACAGGTCGCCGCGGTACTCGGGCGCCACGAGCGCGGCGACCGGCAGACCGACCATTTCCGGGACGGTGTAACCGAACATCGCGGCGAAGGAAGCGTTGACCGAAACGACCTTCTCCCGCTGGTGCATCATCCAGCCCTCGAATGCGGCATCGATCAGGCCGCGGTAGCGTTCCTCGCTGTCCCGCAGGGCCTCGGCTTGGACCGACATCCGCGCCAGCATCCGGCGCTGCCACCAGATGATCGCGGCGATCACCGCGGCGCCGGCGATGAGCTTCGGCAGGTGCGGTTTCAAGTCCGCCAACCGGATCGGATGCGGCTCGATCGGACCGAGCCATTTGTCGTAGAGCCGGTCGAACGTGCCGTCGTAGCGCAGCGTGGCGAGCGCGTCGTTCAGCCGTTCGAGGTTGCGGCTGTCGCCTTTGCGCACCGCGACGCGGAAGTGGTGCACGATGTCGTCGACGAATTCGCGCTTCAGGCCGTCTTCCGCTTTCACGTACTTCCGGTCCATCGCATACGTGAGGAGCAAGCCGTCGGCGTCGCCGCGGCGCACCGCCTCGACCGCCGCCCGCGGATCCTGGAAGTCCCGGATCGTCGCGCCCCAGCCGCCGTGGGCCGTCGCGTTGGCGTGGGCGAGCGTGCCGGAGATCGTCGCCAGGGTCCGGCCGCGCAGCTCGGCGGTGCGCGTGAAAGCCGGGCGGTCGTTGCGCACATATAGAATGCCGTGCACGTAGGCGTGGCTGATCGTGAAATCCATCGTCGCCCGGCGCTCGGGCGTGATCGCCACGTTGGCCAGGCCGTCGATCGCGCCGGCGTTGAAATCCCGGAGGTTCCCGCTCCAGTGGTTTTCCACCAGCTCGATCTCGAATCCGCCCGCCACCGCCGCCGCCCGCAGCAATTCGGGCGCGAATCCCGTGACGCGGCCCGCGGCATCCCGGAACGACAACGGCTCGTCCGCGATTTCCACTCCGATCCGCAGCGGCTGCGCGTCCACGGACGTTGCCAGCAAGGCAGCCGCGAACAGCAGGCACGCACGGCGGAGAAAAATGGCGGCCGGGTAACTCAAGGGTGGCGAAACCAAGGGCGGCCCGGCCCGGAAATCAAGAGTCGCCGCAACCGGATCGCGCGCTTTCACGAAGAGCAAACGGCTGGCGATCACGCCGCTTCCGCCGCCCCGCTGCCTCCGCGGCCTATCCCGCCCCGAACACGCTCCGCAGGAAATCCAGACTGCGCGTCGCAATCGCCTCCGGACCTTCCGCGAACGTGAACACCTCGACCGAGACCGTGCCGTCGTAACCCGCCGCCCGCAGCGCCGCGGCGATCGGCTTGAAATCGACGTCGCCGAAGCCCGGGCCCTTGAGATTGCGGTCGTTGGCGTGGACGTACGCGAGGTGCGCTTTGGTTTCGGCGATCAGCTGCGGGATCGGCTTCGCCTCGTGGCTCATTGCGCGCACATCGAGGATCACCTGCAACGCGGGCGAACCGGCTTCCTGCACGAAACGCACCGCCTCGGCCGCCGTGTTGATGAAGTTCGTGTCCTCCGCCGGCAGCGGTTCGAGGCAAATCACCACGCCCTGGTCCGCCGCCGCGGCGATCGCCGGTCGCAACGCCGCCTGCGCCCAAGCCCAGCCCTGCGCAAACTCCACCCCGGGCTCGAGGCTGCGCTGCTTCGGCGACCCGAGAATCACGCGCGTCCCGCCGAGATCGGCGCACAGGCGCACGATGTCGACGAGGTAGTCCGCGGTGCGCGCCCGCACTGCGGCGTCGGCCGTCGTCAGGTGGAATCCTTCGGTCCGCGCCAAAATCCAATGCAGCCCGGCGATGCCGATCCGCGACCTATCCGCCGCGTCGCGCAGGCGCCGGCGCTCGGCCGGTGCCACGTCGCCGGCCCGCGGCGCCAGCGTAAAGGGACTGAGCTCGATCTGGGCGTAGCCCGTCCGCGCCGCGTACGCCATGGCGTCGTCGATCTTCCAACCTTCGAAAATCTCGTTGCAGATCGCGAATTTCATCGGGGCGCGGGATGGTTCGGCCGCGAACGTCCGCCACGGCCCCGCCGGCCGCAAGGCCAATGTCGGCCCCCGCCCGGCGCGGACCGGATTTGGGGTTGCGGGTCCCCGCGAACGCCCGCCAAGTAACGGAGCGGTTATTTCCCGCCCCGCCGTTCCCCGGCCGGGCGGTTCCCGCCCAAGCAACGTCCGTCCAACCCCCTCGGACCGGTCCCCGCCGGTCCCGCCCGTCTCGCCATGAAACCCTCCGTTCTGTTCGCCCTGCTCGGCACCCTCGGCGCCGCGCTGCCGTCCCTCTCCGCCCAGGCTCCCGCGCCTGCCGTCGCCGCCGCCGGCACCATCGTCGGCCGCGTGTTCAACCCGAACACCGGCGAGTACCTCCGCAACGCCCAGATCCGCGTCCAGGAAACCGGCCAGACCGCCGTCTCCGAGGGCGCCGGCGAGTACCGCCTCTCCCCCGTCCCCGCCGGCAAGGTCACCCTTGTCGTATCCTACACCGGATACCGCTCGATCACCGCGGCCGTCGATGTCGCCCCCGGCGCGACCGCGACCCAGGATTTCAATCTCGTCAGTTCCCTCGAAGCGGCGGCCACCGACGGCAAGATCGTCACCCTCCAGGCTTTCACCGTCGCCACCGAGCGGGAGGGCGCCGCCAAGGCCATCATGGACCAGCGCAATTCCATGAACATCACCAACACGGTGGCCTCCGACACCTTCGGCGACAACGCCGAGGGCAACGTCGGCGAGTTCCTCAAGCACCTGCCCGGCGTCGAGCTCGATCTGTTCTACGGCGAAGTCCGCACCGTCCGGCTCGGCGGCCTCGGCTCCGAATACACGTCCGTCACCATGGACGGCATCGCCCTCGCCTCCGTCGACGCCAACAACTCCGGCTCCGGCGCCGCGCGCTCCTTCACCATGGAGATGGCGTCGCTCAATTCCATGGAATCGATCGAGGTTTCGAAAACCATCAGCGCCGACGTCGACGCCAACGCCCCCGCCGGCACCATCAATCTCCGCACCAAGCGCGCCTTCGACCGCGCCGGCCGCCGCATCTCCTGGCAGGCCAACGTCGTCGCCCACTCCGAAGCCATGCGCCTCGGCGAAAGCCGCGGGCCCGACGAAGACGGCTTCAGCCGAAAAATCCGCCCCGGCGGCATCTTCGAGTACTCGGATGTCTTCCTCAACAAGCGCCTCGGCATCGTCCTCAACTTGAGCGAATCGAACGTCTACCAGGAAGCGCTCATCACCTCGCAGGCCTACAGCACCGCCGTCACCGCGACGGATACGCGCCCGCTCGTCCCGACCACGCTGAATTTCCAATGGGCCCCGCGCTTCAACAAGCGCTTCGCCACCACGCTCACCGCCGACTACAAGATCAGCCGCGAGCTCAACGTCGGCCTGGGCGTCGTCTACAATTACGCCGATCTCTGGACGCCCCAGCGCACCGTGATCTTCAACTCCAGCACCGGCGCGCGCTCGCAGGTCGTCGGCGCCGATCCGCTTCTCAGTTTCACGTCGGCCGCCTCCGGCACCGTCCAGGTCAACCCCGTCGCCGTTTCCAAGATGGGCGAGACGTTCACACTCCTCCCCCGCCTCGGCTTCAAACGCGGCAACTTCGAGCTCGAGGCCAAGGGCGCCTACTCCGATTCCACCAGCTGGTACGACCCGCTCGGCCGGCGTAATGCCATCCGCGATACGAACAGCCCCACCGCCTCCGGCATCACCTACCGCGCCGAGCGTTCCTCCCTGCTCTCGACCGACTGGAAGTTCACCCAGGTCGCCGGCCCCGACATTGCCAGCGGCGCGAGCTACACCAACCCCACCCTTACCGCCAACGACGGCCGCTTCGGCCGCACCGTCCTCTTCACCGGCGAGATCATCGGCACCCTCAAGACCGCGCGCGGCCTGCCCGTGATCTGGAAGAGCGGCGTCAAGAGCCGCTACCAGATCCAGAAGTTCGAGGACGACCAGCTCGCCAAGCGCTTCGACTACGCCCCCGGCGGCACGATCCCGGCCCGCGGCGCGTGGGACGCCTTCCGCTCCCCCTGGGAATACTCCCTCGGCATGATCGACGGCAGCACCGCTTCCCTCTCCGGCGCGACCGTCTTCATGCCGAACCTCCGCGCCATCGGCGATCTTTACCGCAACAACCCCGGCGACTTCCGCCAGAACTGGGGCACCAACGCCGACAACTTCTACCAGTCCTACGTCGCCCGCCGCCGCCGTTTCTACGAGAAGATCGACGCCGGCTTCGTCATGGGCACGACCTCCTGGAAGCGCCTCAACTTCCGCGCCGGCCTGCGTTGGGAAGGCACCGAAACCGAAGCCAACGAAGCCGACACCCGCACGCCCACCGAGGTCCGCGCCGCCGGCTTCCCGGTCTCTGCCGCCGGCGTCGCCACCACCATTCCCGGCATCCAATACCAGTTCCTCTCCCAGCCGCGCGTGAAGCGCACCGGCGACTACGACAATCTCTTCCCGAGCGCCTCGCTGAAGTACAACCTCGCCCGCAATCTCGATCTCCAGTTCGGCTTCAGCGCGACGATCCGCCGCCCGTCCTACGTCAACCTCGCCGGCGTCTGGACGATCAACGAGAACAACCTGACCGTCACCACGCCGAACCCCGGCCTCGAACCCGAAACCTCGAAAAACTACGCCGCCCGCCTCGCGTATTACTTCGAACCCGTCGGCCTGCTCGCGACCACCTTCACCGAACGCAGCGTCGACAAACTCTTCATCACCGACCGCCTCACCGCCCAGGAATTCGGCTACACCGGCGACGACGAACTCCAGGGCTACGAGTTCATCACCACCAACAACAGCGCGGACCGCATCAAGATCCGCAGCATGGAAATCGAGTACAGCCAGAGCCTCGCCTTCCTCGGCCAGCTCTTCCGCCGTCTCTCGATCCGCGGCAGCTACACGCGCCTCTACGCCGAGGTCCCCCGCGCCAATCTCACGCCCCACCTCGCCAGCGGCGGCCTCAACTACACGTACAACAAGTTCAACACCTACGTGAATTGGAATTGGTCCGACGACGTGAACACCAACCTTGCCGGCACCACCTACCGCCGCCATCGCGCCAACGTCGACGCCGGCGCCGGCTGGCGCATCAACAACACCTACAGCCTCTCCGTCGCCGTCCGGAATCTCACCGACACCCCCTACATCAACATGCAGCGCTTCGTCACCGGTCCCACCGCGATGACGCGCCACGAGACCGTCGGCCAATCCTGGACCTTCGCCCTCAAGGGAACCTACTGAGCCGTCAGCGGCCCCGCCGCCGGCAGCCGCTGACGGTCGTCCCAAGTTGAAAGGTGAAAGTTGAAAGACCGGAGTTGAGATCCCCTCGACTCCGGTTTCCCGTTTCCCAACCCCGGAATTCAGCATTTCCGGTATCCGGTCTCCCAACTCCGCTTTCCGAACAATTCCGGTTTCCGGTTTCCGATTTCCGGTTTTGGAAAAAATCCGCATTCCGCAATCCGCGATCCGCAACTCCATATCCCATGCCTTCCCCGCGCCGCACCTTCCTGAAGCAAGCCGGCCTCGCCCTGCCCGCCGCGTTCGCCCTGCCCGCCTTCGCCCGCGCGCAAACCAACGCGGCCCCCGCCGCCACCCGCACCGCCATCCCCGGCGAGTTCGCCGCGGATGTGGTGATCATCGGCGGCGGCTTCGGCGGTTGCGCCGCCGCCCTCGCCGCCGCGCGCAACGGCCTCCGCGTCGTCCTGACCGAGGAGACCGACTGGATCGGCGGCCAACTCACCTCGCAGGCCGTGCCCCTCGACGAAAACGCCTGGATCGAAAGCGCCGGCGGCACCAAGAGCTACCAGGCCCTGCGCGCCGGCGTGCGCAGCTACTACGCGCGCAACTTCCCGCTCACCGACGCCGCCCGCGCCAACCCGCGTCTCAATCCCGGCAACGGCACCGTCTCCAAACTTTGCCACGAGCCCCGCGTCGGTCTCGCCGTCGTCGAGGAATTGCTCGCCCCGCACGTCGCGTCCGGCCGCCTCCGCATTTTGCTCCGCCACACCGCCGTTGGAGCCGCGGTCAACGGCGACCGCGTCGAGGCGATCCGCGTCCGCGGCGCCGAATCCGGCCGCGAACTCGTCCTGCGCGCGCCTTACTTCGTCGACGCCACCGAACTCGGCGACCTGCTGCCGATGACGAAGACCGAGTACGTCACGGGCGCCGAGTCGCAACGCGTCACCGGCGAAGCCCACGCCCCCGCCGAGGCGAATCCCGCCAACCAACAGTCGTTCACCTGCTGCTTCGCGATGGATTACCTCGCCGGCGAGGACCACACGATCGACCGCCCCCGCGACTACGCCTTCTGGCGCGACCACGTCCCGAATCTGAAACCCGCTTGGCCCGGCAAACTGCTCGACCTCGTCTATTCGAACCCGCGCACGCTCCAACCTTTCAACTACGGCTTCGATCCCGAGAAAGCCGCCGGCCTGTTCCGCTACCGCCGCATCATCGACAAAACCAATTTCGCCCCCGGCACCTACCGCGGCGACATCACGTTGGTAAACTGGCCGCAGAACGACTACATGCTCGGCAACCTCATCGACGTCCCGCCCGCCGAGGCCGCCCGCCACGTCGACGCCGCCAAACAGCTCAGCCTCTCCTTGCTCTATTGGTTGCAGACCTCGGCCCCGCGCCCCGACGGCGGCACCGGCTGGAAAGGCCTGCGGCTGCGCCCCGACATCGTCGGCACCGACGACGGCCTCGCCAAATACCCCTACGTGCGTGAGAGCCGCCGCATCCGCGCCGAGTTCACGGTCCTCGAACAGCACGTCTCCGCCGCCGACCGCATGAAGGCCATGGGCGTGACGAAACCCGCCGATGCCCACGCCGAAGTGTTCGCCGATTCCGTCGGCATCGGCAGCTACGCGATCGACCTCCATCCCAGCAGCGGCGGCGTCAACTACATCGATTTCCCGACGCTCCCGTTCCAGATTCCGCTCGGTTCGCTGATTCCGGTGCGCATGGAAAACCTGCTCCCCGCCTGCAAGAACCTCGGCGTCACGCACCTCACCAACGGCTGCTACCGCCTGCACCCCGTCGAATGGAACATCGGCGAAGCCGCCGGCGAACTCGCCGCCTTCTGCCTCGCGCGCAAGACGCCGCCCCGTTCGGTCCGGAAAGGCGAATTGCTCGCCGACTTCCAACGCCAACTCGTCGCCCACGGCTTCCTCCTCGCCTGGCCCAAAAAGGCCTGAGCCGGGCTCAGGCCGTTGAGAGTCGAAGGTTGAAAGTTGAGAGACCGGACCGGTCTCGCCCGCTTGCCGTGATCTCGCGCCGCCAGGCCGTGATCCGATTCCCTCCGCCTCAGCGATCATCAGCGATTATCAGCGTTCCCCCTCCACCGCGCCCCGAAGCCCCGCCTCGCGCCAAGCCCTGCTCCACCTGCCCCCGGATCGGATTCCCTCCGATTCAGTGCTCATCAGTGAGCATCAGCGGTTCCCAATTCGTCTTCTCCGCGCGGCGCCCGTCCCGCGCCTCAAACGTCGCAGATCCGCACGCCCTGCGCCAACGACGCGATCTTGTCCCGCGTCGGGATGAACTCCTGGCCCACGAAGCCGTCGTAGCCGAGCTCCAGCAGCGCCCGCATCAGCGGCGGGTAGTTGATCTCCTGCGTATCATCGATCTCGTTACGCCCGGGCACGCCGGCGGTATGGATGTGCCCGACGTACGGGAAATGCCGCTTCAGCCGCACGAGCAGGTCGCCGTGCATGATCTGCACGTGGTAGAAATCGAACAGCACCTTCAGCCGCTCCGAACCCACCTTCCGGCACACCTCGACCGAGCGCTCCATGTCGTCGCAGAAATAATCCGGGTGGCCCTTCATGTTCGTCGCCACCCGCGAATTCAGCATCTCGAGGCAGAGCGTGACCTTCTTTTCCTCCGCGTAGCCGACGATCTGCTTCAGCCCCGCGACCATGTTCGCCATCGCGACGTCGTCCGCCAGGCCCTTCCGGAAACCGGAAAACGTGATCACCTTCTTCACCCCGGCCGCCGCGCATTCGTCGATCCGTTTCCGCAACGTCGCGACGCATTCCGCGTGCTGGTCGGTTTGCGCAAAACCCTTCGCGAAACCGTGGCTGCCCGCGATCGCGCAGGTCAGCCCCAGCGCCTTCAGCTCCGGCCAGAACTTCGGGTCGCAGAGTTCGACCGAGCCGAGCCCCATCGCCGCCGCGTGCCGCGCCAGTTCCGGCACCGGCATCGGATTGAAGCACCACGGCACCACCGATTGCCGGATCCGCCCGTGCTTGATCCGATAGGGCGGCTCGGCCGACGCCGGCTGCGCCCGGCCGATGGCCGCCGCCACCGCGGCACCGGCCGCGCCGACCGCTACGTTTTTGAAGATCTGGCGACGGGTCAGGGGACGTGGGTTCATATTGGAAAAACGGGAAATTGGTTCCGCGGCATTCGCCGCGCTCGATCATGCTCGAAGACGCCGTACTTCAGCTTCCGCTGCTCGTTCTCTCAACTCTCATCTCTCAACCCTCAACTGCGCCGCGCTCAGCGCGACGCAACTTCCCGCAGCATCGTCTTCAGCTCCGCCGCGATCTTCGTCGCCGCCTCCGTCTCGAGATAACTGCTCCGCGCCCGCCACGTCTCGTAGCCGCCCAGCGCATGGTGCTCGGCCGTCGGCAGGTACCCGTTGTAACCGTTCGCCAATGAAATCGTGAAATGGTCGCCGAGCGGTTTCGTCGCCTTCAGTTCGAGCCCGATTTCGACAAACACCTCGCAGGGAATCGCCCCGATCGTCAGCCCGCCGATCCGGTGCGCCTGCAATTTCACCGGCACCTGCGCCGGATAATCGGCCATGAGCACCGTCTCCCGCGCGTAGATGCCCGCGCGCTCCGTGTACTCGCCGTCTTTGTTCTTCGGACTTTTCGCCAGCAACTCGCGCGCGCGGTCCACGTCCGCGGATCCCGGTTTGCGCACCGCCAGGGCCAAGTCGCGTTCCGCCGACGCCACCGGCGCCGCGTTCGTCCAAACCAATTTGCCCCAGGCCCGCTGCGCCGCGTCCGCGACGCTCGCCGCCACGAGCGCGATCTGCTCGCCCGGCGCCCGGCGCGGCGGCGCGGTCTTCTGGCTGTAGTCGACGTTGTTGATATTGCCGCTCGTGCCGTTGCTCATGATGCCGACGAAGGGCGGCTTCCCCGCGTAGCGCGCGTCGCCCGCGCCGAGACGTTTGCCGATCTCGTGCGCGAACGCCGCGAAATAATCCGCCGAGATGCCGGGCCACCCTCCGACATAATGGAGGCTGTAGTTCGCCAGCACCGCGATCGGCCGGCCGTCGGCCTTCGCCCGCGCCGCGAGCAAATACACGTCCGGATCCACCGGCCCGGCCGGACCGGACACCTTCGGATTCGCGAAGCCGGGATTCATCATCACGCGGTCCGTCTTGCCGCCGAAGGGATCCTCGTTGGTCGCGCCGGGCTTCAAATGCCAGCGGCGGTTGAACACCTGCGCGCGGTCCTCGTCGCGCCCCCACGCAATTTCCGCGGGCTCAAGATTTCTGTGCGCCTGGATCATGCTCGCCGCGATGCGCCCGGGCAGCGTCGCGAGGTACGCCGGATCCGGATCGCTCTGGAACACTCCCGTCATCGTCGCGCAGGAATGCGAGTGCGTCGCGCTGACGAGCATCCGCGCCGCCGGCACGCCCGTCGCCCGCGCGGCGATCGCCTTCGCCTGCTCGCAGATTTCCCGCGGCACCATGCACGAATCGACCACGCAGAGGATCAGCGCGTTCGTCCCGTCGTGCAGCGCGAAGCTCCGCGCGTGCATCGGGTCCGTCACGGTCGCCGTCATGCGCCCCACCATGCTGCCGTTCACCGGCGCCGGCAGCACCGTCGGCGTGATGTCGCCGGCGTGCGCGCCCGCCCGGAACTCGGCCGCGGCGGCGACGCACAGGCAGCCAAGGAACGCGCAAAGGAACCGGACCGGGGCAAGTCGCATGCCCGATGAAAAAACCAAAGCGCGGCGGCGCGCAAGGATTGCCATCACCGCGCGCGGTAACCACAAGGTTACCACTTCCCCCGTTTTATGAACTCCCGTTCCACCCGCCGCACTTTCCTCAAGTCCCTCGGCGCCGCCGGCGTCGCGATGCCGTTCTTCGCCCGCAATCTCCACGCCGCGCAGCCGAGCCGCGTGCTCCGCCACGCCAGCTTCGGCGCGTCCGGCATGGCGTGGGCCGACATCCAGGCCATCTGCAGCAACCCGTTCGTGAAACTCGTCGCCGTCGCCGAGCTCGACCGCAACCGCCTCAAGAACGTCAAGGAATTCGTCCCCGACGTGAAGGTCTACGAGGACTGGCGCCAGCTCCTCGACAAGGAGGCCGGCAACATCGACTCCGTCAACGTCTCCACCCCCGACCACATGCACGCGCCGATCGCGGTCTCCGCGCTCCAGCTCGGCAAACATGTCTACTGCCAGAAGCCCCTCACCCACTCGATCCACGAGACGCGCTACGTCACCGAACTCGCCCGCGAGAAGAAGGTCGTCACGCAGATGGGCATCCAGATCCACTCGCAGAAAGTCTACCGCCAGGCCGTCGCCGTCGTGCAAAGCGGCATCATCGGCAAGGTGAAGGAAGTCCACACCTGGAGCAGCAAGAAGTGGGGCGACTCCGGCCGTCCGCCCGAGCGCACCGACAAGATTCCCGAGGGCTTCAACTGGGATCTCTGGCTCGGCGGCTGCGCCGACCGGCCCTACGTTTCCGGCTATTACCACCCGGGCAATTGGCGCAAACGCCTCGACTTCGGCACCGGCACCTTCGGCGACATGGGCTGCCACATCTTCGATCCCGTCTTCGAGGCCCTCGCCCTCACCGCCCCGCTCTCCCTCCGTTCCGAAGGCCCGTCCCCCGACGCGTGGAACTGGTCCATCAACGCCCACATCAAGTACATCTTCCCCGGCACCCGCTTCACCGCCGAGAAGACCGTGCCCGTGACGTGGTACGACGGCGACGCCCGTCCGCCGCGCGAGATCCTCGATCTCATCGCCGCCTCGGCCGACGCCATGGCCTCCGAGGAAGAAGCCCCCGCGAAACAGAAGACGAAGAAACGCCGCGTCGTCCTCGACCAGGGCTCCATCATCATCGGCACCGAGGGCGTCCTCCACGTGCCGCACATCGACACGCCGCGCCTTTTCCCCGTCGCCAAGTTCAAAGATTACAAGCTGCCCGACGTCGCCGGCTCGCACCACTGGTCCGATTGGGCCGACGCCTGCGTCGGCGGCAACCTGAAGCCCCTCGCGCCCTTCGACTATTCCGGTCCGCTCACCGAAGCGGTGCTCCTCGGCAGCGTCGCGGTGCGTTTTCCGCAGCAGACGCTGCAGTGGAATTCCGCGAAGGTCAGTTTCGACAACGTCGCCGCCGCCAACGCCCACCTCCGCCGCCAATACCGGCCGGGCTGGCGCGTCGCCGGGCTCTGAGCCCGCGCCGCGTCCGCTTGCCCGATCCCTAGCCGGGCGCCCCGCGAAGGACCGGTCCCATCGCTGCGAGCGGCCGCCCGCGCCGCACAATTCGCTTGTGCGCCCGCGCCGCCGCGCGTTACTTCACTGGGTCAAGTAACCGAACGGTTCCCCTCCGTCCGTTCGCCCTGCCCGCCGACCGGGCTGCCCCGGTGCCCGCCTCCCCGGCCGGCGCCGGTTCCGGTCCCCACCCCCAGCAAGCCATGCCCCAACCCCTGCCGTACGTCCCGGTTTTCCGGTTCGCCTGCACCTTCGCCGTCCTCGTTCTCATTCTGCTCTACGCCGCGGACCGGTAGCCGCGAGCACCAGCGAGTGGCCCTTCTCCGCCCGCCGCCCCCTCGCCCCGATCTGCTCCCGCCGCTTGCCCGCGTCCACCTTGTTTCCACGGTACGCGGGTGTTTTCGACCGCCGCCGCTTTCCCCGCCACGCGCACCGCCGCCCTCGCCCGGCTCGCGGCCTTCGTACCGGCCGCCCCGCGCTACGGGGCGGAGCGCAACCGGGTTGCGCCCGGCCATAACGCCGTCTCGCGCCTCTCGCCGGCAATCCGCCACCGCCTGATCCTCGAGGCCGAGGCCGCCGCCGCGCTCCTCGGCGCCCACGCGTTTCCCGCCGTGGAGAAATGTGTCCAGGAAATCGTCTGGCGCACTTACTGGAAGGGTTGGCTCGAACTCCGCCCGCAGGTCTGGGCCGACTTCAAATCCGCCGTCCCAGCCCTGCGCGCATCGCTGCCCGCGGCGACGTTGGCCCGCGCCGACGCCGTCGCCGCCGGCCGCAGCGGCGTCGCCGCGATGGACGCCTTCGCCCGCGAACTCGCCGCCACCGGCTATCTCCACAACCACGCCCGCATGTGGTGGGCCTCGTTCTGGATCCACGTCGAGCGCCTGCCCTGGGAACTCGGCGCCGACCATTTCCGCCGCCACCTCCTCGACGCCGACCCCGCCGCCAACACCCTGTCGTGGCGCTGGGTCGCCGGCCTGCAAACGCCCGGGAAAACCTACCTCGTCCGCCGTTCCAACCTCGCCGCGTGGTGCGATCCCGCCCTGCTCGCCGACCCCGCCGGACTCGATCGCCTCGACGACCCCGTCGTATCCGCGGCGCCCTTACCCGCGACCCGCCCG
Organism: Opitutaceae bacterium; assembly: GCA_027482185.1. GTDB lineage: Bacteria > Verrucomicrobiota > Verrucomicrobiia > Opitutales > Opitutaceae > ER46. The sequence continues at coordinate 26,249 of JAIXWF010000012.1, forward strand.
CCGGCAGCCGGGCCGCTGGCCGATTTGCCCGCCACGCCGCCCGCCGCTCCGGCCCGCACCGGCCTCTGGTTGCACGAGGACGACCTGTTGCCCGAGCTCGGCCCGCTCTCGGATCTTCGCCCCGCGTCGATCGCCGCGTTCGCCGCCGCCGGGGAAACTGACGCCGAACTTTCCCCGCCGCGCCGCGCGCATCTCGCCGCCGTTCGCGCCGATGCCTGCGCGCGCGCCGCGGCCGCATTCGGCTGCGCCGCGGCCGTCGATCCCGCCCCCGACTTCGCCGCCGCCTTCGGCGCGTGGATCGAGTCCGCCGGCCTTCAACGCATCGTGGCGCTCGCCCCGGCCGTCGGTCCCGTCGCCGACCTGCTGCCCGTCGCCCGCACGGTCGCGGCGGCCCGCGGCGTCGAACTCGTTCTCGTGCGCCGCGCCTGGGACCGGCTGTTGTGGCCGCTAGCCCGCGCCGGTTTCTTCCCGTTTTGGGAAAACCTGCGGCCGCGGCTGGCGGCGCGGGAGGCGGCGTTGTTTTCCTGACATGCGCGGCGTCCACAAACGCGATCTGCCCGAGAAAACCTGCGCGGTCTGCGGCCGGCCATTCGTGTGGCGCAAGAAATGGGCCCGCGACTGGGAACACGTGCGTTACTGCAGCGACGCCTGCCGCCGCCGGCGCCAGTCCGCCCCCGCGGCTCCCGTCCCGCCCGCCGCCCCGTTGCCGCGCTGAACCTCTGGGCGCCCCCCTCCATTCGCACCTATTTTCGCGTCGGACAGAGGTAGGGCTTGCTCTATCGGTCGGAATGCATGTCGCATAGGGTCCTTTCCCTAGAATCTCCGGCTGATGGACCTTTCCGAAAACACGCTCGTTCTGCTGCGCGATGAAGCCTACGTCTTCCTCTGTCGCGAAGCGTTGGAGCAGCAGCTCGCGGAGTTGGACCGGGAGAAACAGGCGATCGTCGACACGCGGCCGCCTTTCGGCGTCTTCGCCCGCAAGGAAACCCGCGAGGCGTTCACGCGCTCGCTGCAAATGGCCAACGAAACCGAGGCCGCGCTGCGCGACCGGGTCGACCAACTCAAGCGGCTCGACGATTGGATCAAACCGAAACTCCACGACGCGATCGCCGCCTACCTCGAAGCCGCGAGTCCGGAGTACGGCTTCTTCGCCAGCATGCGGCAGGTCTTCGCCGCCTGGCGCACGGATTTCGCTCCGCTGCCCGAACTCGCCACCGCGTTCGCCCGCGAGGTGAAGGGCTATCGCGAGTTGGTCGCCGAAACCAAATCCTCGGCCAAGCGACAAGTGGAGGCCCTGGCCCATCTGCGCAACGCCGCGGTGCGGCTCGAAACCCAGGCCGAACACCTCTGCGTCCTCGCCCGCGACCTCGCTTCCTTCACCGGCGAGGACACCGAGATCGCCCGCGACCTTCGCCTGCCCACCCTCCCCAATTTCCACCGCGTCGCGTGGGTCGGCCGCCTGGCCCTGCTGCCCGCCGAGTCCTGCATCCGCGAAAGCACCCTCGTCGAGAACGAGGCCCGCGCCTTCGTCGCCGCCGGCACCGGCGGGATCGAGGCCCGGCTCGAGGCCAGCGAAACCGCCGCCGCGCTCCACCGCGAACGCTTCCTCGAATCCTACTGGACCCAGCTGCGCGCGTATGCGCAAACCAACTACGTCGAGGAACGCGACGTCGACTCCGTTCTCGCCGAACTCGCCCAGCGCTACGTCCAGGGCAACATCGCCGAACGCCAGGCCGATCTCTCGCGCGACGTGTTCGAGGGCGAGCGCTGAACCCGCCCCGATCCGCGCCGGAAAAACTTTCCCGTCCTTCCAACCTTCGCCCGCCGGCCGGCATCCCAAGGGGACGCGATGGCTGCCTTCGAATCCACTTTGCCCGGCCCGCTCGGGTCGGCCGCGGACCACCCGCCGGCCCTGCCGGCGGCCTTGGCCCGCGCCCGCGCCGGCGATCCGCAGGCCTTCCGCGCCGTCTACGACGCACACGTCGGCCGCGTCCACGCCGTCTGCCTGCGGCTGGCCGGCGACGCCCGCCGCGCGGAGGAATTGACGCAACGCGCCTTCGTCGCCGCCTGGCAGCGGTTGCCGTCGTTCCGCGGCGAAAGTGCCTTCGGCTCCTGGCTGCACCGCCTCGCCGTCAACACCGTGCTGCAGGACCTGCGGGCCGAGTCCCGCCGCCACCGCCGCGTTTTCCCGACCGACGATTTGGCCGCTTTCGAGGCGCCGGTCTCCGCCGTCCCGCCCGGCACGCGCCTCGATCTCGAGCAGGCCATCGCGGCCCTTCCGCCGCAGGCCCGCGCCGTCTTCGTCCTGCACGACGTCGAAGGCTGGCCCCACGCCGATATCGCCCGCGAACTCGGCGTGGCCGTCGGGACCGCCAAAGCGCAACTCCACCGCGCGCGCCATCTGCTCCAGGAGACTCTCCGATGAACTGCCACCGTTGGCTCGACGCCCGCGCCGCATACGCGGACGGCACCCTCGCCGGCGCCGCGCGCGCCGACTTCGAAACCCACCTCGTCGGCTGCGCCGCTTGCCGGGCCGACCTTGCCGGCCTGCGCGCGTTGCCGGACCTGACCCGAGCCCTGCCGCGGGCCGTCGCCCCGGCCCGCGATCTCTGGGCCGGCATCGCCTCGCAGCTCGAGGCGCAGCGCGCGGACCTGGCGGATTCCCCCGCCATCGACTGGCCCTGGCGGCGCTTTGCGCCCTGGGCGTTGGCCGCCGGGATCGTCGTCCTCAGCTCCGTCGCCGCCCGGCGCGCCGATCCCGCCTGGTCGGTCGCGCCGCTGCAGGGCGTGCCCGAGGTCGACCGCGCCGCCGTCGTCGCGCCCGCCGGCTTCCGCCCCGGGCAATGGCTCGCCACCGACGCCTCCTCCCGCGCCCGTATCGCGGTCGGGCGCATCGGCGAAGCCGAACTCGGACCCGGCTCGCGCGTGCGCCTGCGCGGCGTCTCCGGCCGCAACCATCGCCTCGAGCTCGCCCGCGGCTCGCTGCGCGCCGTCATCTGGGCCCCGCCGCGTCTGTTTTTTGTCGATACTCCGGCCGCCACCGCCGTCGATCTCGGCTGCGCCTACACGCTCGAGGTCGACGACCGCGGCGACGGCGAACTGGCGGTCACGCTCGGCTACGTCGCGCTCGCCGAGGGCGACCGCGAGTCGCTCGTCCCCGCCGGCGCCCGCTGCCGCATGCGCCGCGGCCACGGCCCGGGCACGCCGTTCGCCGACGACGCCCCCGCCGCGCTGCGCGCCGCGCTCGCGGAATTCGATTTCGTCGCCGTTCCGCCGAACGGCACCGTGGGCCGGATTTTGGCCGCGGCGCGGCCCGCCGACGCCGTCACGCTCTGGCATCTGCTCGGCCGCACCGCGGGGGCCGAACGCGCCGCCGTCTGCGATGCCCTCGCCCGCACGCATCCGCTGCCCCCCGGGAGCACGCGCGACGGCATTCTCGCCGGCGACATCGAACCGCGCCGCGCGTGGGCGGAAAGCATCGGGCTCGGCAACTTCAGCTCCCGCTGATCGCGCGTCTCGGTCCGCCGGATTCAAACCTCGGCGGTCCCGCCGGCATCCAAGGAGCTGAACCGCAATCCCTCCACCCTGCTCCACCATGTTCCTCCTCGCCCGCCTCCTGCTTGCCTTGGTCGCCTTCGCCGCCGCCGCCCGCGCCGGCACCCCGCTCATCTGCCACCCCTACGCCATCGGTGCCGCCGCTTCTCTGCCGGGCAGCGACGGCGACTGGAAGGGCGTCAATCCCGCCTACGATCGCACGAAACTCGTCGGCGATACGTTGGCGCTGCTGACCCCGGAAACGCCGCTGCTCGTCCGGATGGAAACCCTGCGGCGCGCCGCCATCTACGCCACCGCCGGACTGCGCGGCTGGGGCACCCGGCAGGGCATCGATCCCGCCGACAAAGTGCAGATCGCCCAGTTGACCGCGCAACTTGAGGCCCGCCTCGCCGGCGCTTCCGGCCGCGCCCGCGGCCTCGCGCTCTTCGACGCCGGTTTCCTTGCGGAAACCATCCGTCACACCGGCATCGACGGCGGCGCCGAAGGCTATGCCCGTCTTCTTGAAGCCCGGGATCTGCTGGGCGCCGATCCCGCGGTCGACTTCGCGCTGGCGCTCGCGAGTTCGTGGCCGCGCAACCACGCGGATCGCGCGCTTCATCTGTCCCGCGCCCGCGCCGCCGCCGCTCCCGATTCTCCGGTCGCCCGGAATCTACTCACGCATTTCGGCGATTCCTGAATGCATGCCGCATCCGCGGTTTTCGCCGGGGCGGGTTTCCGGACCGCCTCTGTCGCCCCGTCCGCGTTTGCGGAATTTATGCCAAGAATCGCCCCGGAAACACCATTGCCGGTGGAAATGGCGCATGCCTTGCTCGGGCGGAATCGTCGCCTCCGACCCAACGCACCACCATGGCATCGCCCACCTCCGCTTCGGCTCCCGCCGCCAAAGAATCCGACGAACAACTGATCGCCTACCTGAACCTTAAGCTCAGGGAAATCGGCCAGCCGGGCTTTCCGCTGCCGGAGGCCGCCGCCGGCCTGGCTCCCCTCGTCGACCATTTCCTCGCCCTCAGCCGGGAGAAGGACCGCGCCCTCGCCCGCCATCTCAGCCCGGTCGACCAGCGCATCCAGAATTTCCTCTACGACCAACTCGAGAACGCCGGCGCCGGCGAAGTCTCCCGCCTGCCCGCGCTCACCTTGGTCCTCGATCGCCCCGGCCTCGCCCGCGTCCTTTCGCTGCCGCCCGACACCGACCGCTTCGCCAGCGACATCCTCACTTCCCACCGCGTCCAGCAGGGCGTGCTGCACAACCCGAAGAGCGACCGCCGCACCACCCAGGGCATCTTCCACATCGCCGGCCTCGGCCTGCCCGTGCCCGACGACAAGAAGACCGTCCCGCCCGCCGTCTTCGCCCGCCTCCTCAAACACGCCCTCAATCCGCCGCGCGAGCTCCTCCGCCTGCCGTTCACCGCCACCGCCCCGGCGCCCGCGGAGTGCTTCGTTTCCCTCCATCTCCGCCCGATCGTCTGCCCCGCCGTCCCCGGCTACACGCCGCAGCGCTCGATGGAGACGCGTTTCTTCGTCCCCGGCGCCCTCGTCGCCAACCTCGACTTCATCGAACGCATCTTCGGCAACGCCGGCGACCCGCACCTGCCGCAGAACGACGCCGCCCTCGATCCCGCCCATTGGACCGGCCACACCGGCTGCGTCATCCTTGCCACCCACCTCACCAAACTCACGAAACGCGAGCTCGGTCTCCCGGCCTGGGACGACGCCACCCCGCTCCAGCGCCGCGACGGCATGTGCTGGAAGAACCCCGAGGAAAAGTACAACGACGGCGTCGCCTTCAAACTCACCGCCCGCGACAAGAGCGGCGTCATCGTCACGCTCATCGCCGACAACTATTTCGGCTACTGCAAGAAGGACGTGAAGGCGCAGATCAGCTTCGCCGCCAATCTGCTCGGCCAGTGCGAGGAGGAGCACGCCGGCGGCGCCGTCGTCTTCCCGAGCTACGATCTCGGCGAGGATTTCCAGCTCAGCAAGCACCTCGCCATCGTCGACCACGCCTTCGAGGAAGTCGTCGCCCAGCTCGGCGACCGCATCGCCGTCCAGCCCGGCGGCTGGGCCCGCGACCGCGCGTATCCGGATATCTGTTATGTGCCGCAGGACGCCTACTTCGACCTGCGCGCGCAGACCATCCGCTGGCAGAACCGCGACGGCGACGGCCTCCACACGATCAAGCTCCTCCCCGAGCACACCTACATCCTCCCCTCCGGCTACAAGGTCGAGATGGTCAAGCCCGACGAGGGCCGCCGCTGGCGCCTCCGCGGCACCACCGCCGAGGGCCTGCTCTGCCACAAGCCCTGCACGGTCTCCGGCGGCGGCAAATCCGAAATCAGCAAGTCCATCGCCGACGCGATGTTCATCGGGCCCAATTTCGTCAGCGACCTCGCCGCCGATTTCGCCCTCGTCGACGCCATCCTCCGCCGCGAATACGGCATGCGTTTCCGCGATCCCGCGCGCAACAAGCCCCGCGGCCGCCCGTTGCTCAGCCCCGAGCGCTCCCTCGGCTCCGTGGTCAAGCTCCTCAGCCCGAGCCCCGACTACACCGACGAATTCAACGCCTGGCTCGGCTCCATCCCGCGCTACATCCACGACATCGTTCTCCTCATCAAGCGCTACTACAAACCCGAGTGGGGCGACGAGTGGCGTCCCCATTTCTCCGTCGACACCATCAACGGCCGCCCGGGCAACGAGGTGAAATACCACCGCCAGAAAGTGCTCACGCACTACCTGCGCGTCGGCTTCACGCCCGACGGCGGCTGGCGCACGTTCAGCCTGCGCAAAGACTTTTTCCCCGCGGTCAAGATCCAGGCCGAGGACGATATCACCGCGTCCGTCGTCGTCCCGCGGCCCGGCCTCGCCGGCCTCCCGGACTGGGCCGCGTCGGCTCCGTCGCTCAAGTTCGTCGCCAACTGCGAGACGTCCCTTTTCCAGCGCCCCGACGACGCCATCCTCCGCGGCTACGACAAACACACCGAGCGCGACTTCTCGCGGAACGGAAACTTCTTCTCCAATTACGAGCCCCTCGACCGCGCCGCCGCCCGCGCCATCGTCGAGGACGCGATCGGCTTCGACGCCTTCACCGAGCCCGTGAAAGCGATGTTCGAGAAATTCGTCGCCGCCGAACACCCCGACTACCTCGCTTCCCCGGCCCACCCGCGCCTCGTCGACGGCAAGCCCTCGAAGAATCCGCGCTACCTCCAGTACCGCCCCGATCTCGAGGACCCCCGCGGTACCTACCTCGCGCAGGTCGGCGCCCAGCTCTACCGTCGCCTGCCCGCCGGCGCGCCCGCCCTCTTCCCCGTCGGCGCCGTCCTCGCCGGCCGCCGGCTCAATCCGCCCGAGCCCGGCGTGAAGCCAATGTGCGTCTTCGGCCCCGTCCATTACCAGGAACTGCCCGAGGCGTTCATGGACTTCATCGCCAGTCTCACCGGCAAATCGCCGTCCACCACCGGCGCCGGCTCCGAGGGCGCCCTGACCAAGGGCCCGTTCAACGCCCTGCCGCCGATCCACGACCTCAACGCCGCGCTCGTCTCCTACATCCTCACCGACCTCTCTGTCTTCTCGTCCGCCGCCGGCTGGGTCGGGCCGAAGTACCGCGTCGATCACGACATCAGCCTCCTCGTCCCCGAACTCTGGGCCCGCATGTCCGCCGAGGAACGCACGCCGAAATACCTCATCGAGCACGGCTACCTCGAGCGCTGCTTCGACTGGCCCCACGCCGGCAAGACCGTCCTCGCCAGCCGCCTCGGCTGGCGCATCACCCCGCGTTTCGTCCAGACCTTCTGCGGCCGCGTGCTCAGCAACCCGAGCACGCTCTTCAACGAGGAACAGCTCCGGCCCGAGACCCAGGACGCCGCCGTCTTCGCCGAAGGCATGGACAACATCGTCCAGGCCATGCGCACCGCCGCCCTGTCGTACTTCGCCGACGGTTCCATCGACCAGGCCGTGCCGCCGTTGCGCGCCCTGCTCCACCTCATGCGCGACGGCACCTGGGAAGGCCGCACCGCCGAGGCGCCGGAGTTCCGCCAGCTCTTCACCCGCGAACATCTCCTCGCCAGCGACTGGTACCTCGCCCGCCTCAAGGCCCAGCAGCGCCGCGACGTCGCGATCTGGGATCTCCGCGCGAACTACCTCGAGAAAATCCTCACCCGCGACAACTACGCCGACGTCGCCCACCAGCTGAACCTGCGCGAGAAACTGGTGCACGCCCGCCACGCCATCGTGACGACGCGCTCGCCCGACTACGTGAAGAAACTCGTCGGCACCCTCGGCGTCGCCCCCGAACTCGTGCCCTGACCGGCCCCGCGTCTCGTCCGCCCACGCACGCCCGCCCACGTAGGGGCGCAGCTCGTCTGCGCCCTTCGTCCCTCCGCCGCAGTTTCTCCGCCAAGCCCCGCGCGAACGGCCACCCGCGCCGTCGCCGCGGTCCCGCGAAACGCGCATTGCCATGCGGCAACGCGCTGGTTTCGTCCTCTGCCGATGCCCTCATTCCCCCGCCCCGTTTCGCGGACCCCTGCCGCGATTGCGTCCCTGATCCTTGCCTCGGCGGCTGCCTCGCTCTCCGCGCAGCCGGCCCAGCCCGCCAAATCCGCCCCGCCCGCGCCGCCCGCCAAGCAGGCCCCGGCGCCGGTGATCGAACCTTCGAAGCCGTTTATTCCCGAGGGCCTGTTCCAGTTGCCCGACGACCTCGAGGTCAAGCTCTGGGCCCGCACCCCGCTCTTCCGCAATCCGTCCAACATGGACGTCGACTCCGCCGGCCGCATCTGGGTCGCCGAGGCCTACAATTACCGCCGCCACATGGGCAAGGATCCGGCCGGCGACCGCATCGTCATCCTTGAAGACACCGACGGCGACGGCACCGCCGACAAGAGCAGCGTCTTTGTCCAGGAGCCCGCCCTCCTCGCCCCGCTCGGCGTCACCGTGATCGACAACCAGATCATCGTCGCCTGCGCGCCCGACCTCATCGTCTACACCGATGTCGACCGGAACCTGAAGTTCGATCCCGCCATCGACAAACGCGAGGTGCTGCTCACCGGCTTCGACGGCCGCAACCACGACCACTCGCTGCACTCGGTCACCTTCGGCCCCGACGGCAAATACTATTTCAACCACGGCAACGCCGGCGCGCTCTTCACCGACAAATCCGGCCGCACGTTCCGCAACGGCAGCCACTACGATCCCGCCAAGAGCGGCGGCGGCATTCCCGCCAACGAACAGCGCCCGCCCGACTACTCCGGCAAACCCAGCGACGACGGCCACGTCTACGTCGGCGGCACGGCGTTCCGCATGAACTCCGACGGCACCAACGTCGAACCCATCGGCTTCAACTTCCGCAATTCCTACGAGCAAACCGTCACGTCGTTCGGCGACGTATTCCAGAACGACAACGACGATCCGCCCGCCGCCCGCACGTCCTACCTCCAGGAATACGGCAACCTCGGTTTCAATTCCCGCAACGGCCAGCGCAGCTGGGGCGTCGATCGCCGCCCGGGCCAGACCACGCAGGTCGCCGAATGGCGCCAGGACGATCCCGGCATCGTCCCCGCCGGCGATGTCTACGGCAACGGCGCCCCCACCGGCATCGCGTTCTATGAAGGCGACGCCTTCGGCGAAAAATGGCGCGGCGCCCTCCTGAGCTGCGAAACCTCCCGCAACGTCGTCTTCGGCTACTTCCCGAAGGCCGACGGCGCCGGCTTCAAGCTCGAGCGCTTCAAGTTTTTCACGACCAACCAGGAGCAGAACCTCGCCGGCATCGACGGCATGCGCGGCGTCCTCCGCGCCGACGATCTCAAGACCTGGTTCCGTCCGTCCGACGTCACCGTCGGCACCGACGGCGCCATTTACGTCGCCGACTGGTTCGATCCCCGCACCGGCGGTCACGCCGCCCTCGACGCCAGCTTCGCCGGCGCGATCTACCGCATCACCCCGAAGGGCAAGAAACTCACCGCCCCGAAGATCGACGTCAGCACCGTCGCCGGCCAGATCGCCGCGCTCAAGAGCCCGGCCGTCAACGTCCGCGCCCTCGGCTTCCTCAAGCTCAAGGCCGCCGGCGCCGCCTCCATCGCCCCGGTCGCCGCCCTCCTGAACGATCCCAATCCCTACATCCGCGGCCGCGCCGTCTTCCTTCTCGCCCACCTCGGCAAGGAAGGCATCGCCAAGACCGAGGAACAGCTGAAGTCCGCCGACCCGATGATCCGCGTCGCCGCCTTCCGCGCCCTCCGTCGCGCCAATCACCGCGTCCTCGAGCACGCCAAGACCCTCGCCACCGATGCGTCCCCGGCCGTCCGCCGCGATGTCGCCATCGCCCTCCGCGATGTGCCCTTCGCCCAGGCCAAGGATCTCCTCCTCACCCTCGCCAAGGGCTACGACGGCCAGGACCGCGCCTACCTCGAGGCCTGGGGCACCGGCTGCACCAACAAGGAAGCCGACGTCTACGCCGCCCTCGCCGCGTCCGCTCCCGGCAAGGACGCCGCCAAGTGGCCCGCGAGCTACGCCAACCTGATCTGGCGCCTCACGCCGAAGGGTGCCGAATCCGCCTTCGCCGCCCGCGCCGGCGCCGCCGCGTTGCCGGAAAAGGACCGCGTCGCCGCCGTCACCGCCCTCGGCTTCATTCCGACGAAGGAATCCGCCCAGGCCCTGCTCGACCTCGCGCAAAAGGCCACGGGCATGGTCCAGAAACACGCGCTCTGGTGGCTGCTCAACTACCGCGAAATCCGTTTCAAGGACTTCGGCATCAACGCCGCCCTCAAGGAACGCGGCCTCTACGATCCCGCCACGGTCGCGGTCAACGCCGTCACCGTGCCCGAGGCCGCCCCGAGCAAACTTCCGCCCGTCGCCCAGATCGCCGCGCTCAAGGGCGATGCCGCCAAGGGTGCGACCCTCGCCCAGTCCTGCCTCCTCTGCCACAAGATCGGCGACAAGGGCATCGACTACGGCCCGGCGCTCACCGGCTTCGCCCGCGCCCAGACCGCGGACGTCGTCATCAACGCCATCGTCAATCCCTCCGCGGAAATCTCGCACGGCTTCGAAGGCTCGAGCCTCAACCTCGCCGACGGCGGCCAGCTCCACGGAATCGTCCTCAGCAACAGCGACCCGATCATCGTCGTCTCCACCGGCGGCCAGACCCAGATGGTCCCCGCCGCCAAGGTCCGCGGCCGGCCGCAACCCCTCGGCCGTTCGCTGATGCTCAGCGCCGAGCAGCTCGGGCTCTCCGCCCAGGACGTCGCCGACGTCGTCGCCTACCTGCGCACGCAGTAACCTGATTCAGGATACGCCATTCGCTTCCGGGCGTCCCCTTCGCGGGGGACGCCCGTTTTTTTGCCGGAAGGGGATCAGGGCGGAAAGCGGAAAGCTTTAAGCTTACAGCTTCCCGCCCCGCCTTTCCCCGTAGGGGCGCTGCTCGTCAGCGCCCAGGGCGTCGACCAGCGACGCCCCTACGAAAACCCGGCTACCAGCCGACCGCCGATATCCGAAAGCTTAAAGCTTAGAGCTTACCGCTTAAACCTTACAGCCCCCACTTCTCCTTCAATCCAACTTCTGCACCCGCAGGTTCCGGAACGCGATTTCCTTGCCGAAGAGTTCCTTGTTCTTCGTCGAGTGCACCTGCAGGCCGAAGAAGCCGCGCTTCACGCGCACCGCTTCGTCCGTATCCGTGAAGTCGGCGAGCGGATGCCCGTTGAGAAACGTCTTCACCCGGTTCCCGCGCGCCTCGATGCGGATCTTGTTCCATTCCCCCGTCTTCAATTTGTCCGCGTGCGCCTTCGCCCACGCCTGCTGCGGCTCGCCGTTGTTTTTCGAAGGCTGGAACCAGCCGCGCCGGCCTTCCTCGTAGAGCCCGCCCGTCAGCCCGCGCGGCGTCGGATCGATCTCGAATTGGTAACCGTAGAGCCGCTTCCGCTCCGCGCCGTCGGGCGGCGCGCTGCGGAACTGCACGCCGGAATTGATGCCGGGCGCCGCCTTGAATTCGCATTCGAAGATGAAGTCGCCGAAGAGTTCCTCGGTGACCATGAACGAATTCGCCGGCACGCCCTCGGTCACGGTGCCGACGATCGCGCCGTCGCGCACGACGAACTTCGCGTCGCCCTGCATCTGCTTCCAGCCGGCCAGGGTTTTGCCGTCGAACAAAGATTGCCACTTGGCCTCCGCGGCCCGGGCCGCGCCCCCGGCAAGGGCGCAGGCGATTGCGATTCCGAAAACGATAGGGGTTGTTTTGCGCATACGGCTCCGACCATGCGCCGGTCCCGCCCGCGCGCAACCGTCAAGCGGCTGCATGGCCGCGCCGTTTCCGTAGCTGCGAGCACCAGCGAGCGGCGGGCCGGAGCCGAATCGGACGCCGCGCCCGAAACCGCCGCAAGGAGGCGCAGGCGGCGCAAAAAATTTCCTCCGCGGAGGATTCCTCGGCGACTCACCCGGGGGCCTTGCGCGCGATCGTCGCGGCCGGGCCGGATTTTGGCCGGGCAGCAGTCTTGCGCGTTCTGCGCCTTCTTGCGGCCAGCGGGAATTCAGGGCTTTCTCAAGCGGCCGCGCGGTGGCGGCTCCGCCACGCCTGCAGCCACACGCTGCCGAACGCGTTCAGCGTTTCCGCCCCCGCCGGCACCGCCGCGGCGCCCGCCTTCCGCCTCCCCGCGGCCCGGCGCCGGCCGCGGATCTTGGCGCGACGGGATTTCACGGCTGCGCCTTCCGTTTGTGGATCGCGAGCGAATTGCCGTCCGGATCCGTCACGATCGCCATCCGGCACACGCCGCTGTCCATCGGTTCGATCAGGAAACGCGTCCCCGCCGCCCGCAGCGCCGCGATCGCCGCGTCGAAATCCTCCACTTCCAACGCCGCGCTCGGCCCGTCCGCCGACGGCTTCCATTTGTCCGCCGCCATGTTCGAGACCGCCAGCGTCGAGGCGCCGATGTCGTACTCGAGCCAGAGCTTTCCTTCGTGCTCGAACTGCACCGAAACCTTGAGATTGAGGACCTGTTCGTAAAACGCGCGCGCCCGCGCGACGTCGGTGCAAGGGTAGCCGATGAAGGCGATTTCTTTGACGGTGACCATGGGTGAAGTGGGATTGCCGCCACGTTAGCACCTCCCCCTGACAGCACTATGTCAGGAGCCGTTCGGCCGGGCCTTCGGCCCGGCAGCTGCAAGTTGAAAGTCCCAGGTTGAAAGTCCGGCATCCGCTGTCCGCAACCAACGCCTTCCGGTCTTTCACCTTTCAACTTCGCTCAGATACCTCCCCGCCACCGCCTCCGCCAACGTCCGCACCTGCGCCCGCAATTCCGCCGGTTCCAACGCCTCCGCCTCGGCGCCGAACGACAACAGCCAACGCGCCAGCCAGTCGTACGAATAGGTGAACAGCGAATACTCCGCGCCGCCGTCGCGCCGCCCTTCCTCGACCAAGGTCGCGTAGCTCTCCGCCCGCGCCCGCGCCAGCGCCTCACCCGCCAGCCACACCTTCGCGGGAAACGTCGCCTCGCGCGCATGTTGCTCCGCCAGGTGCCGCGTCAGCGAAAAATCCGGCCGCGCCGCAAAGGTCTCCGCCCGCACTTCGAGCTGCCGGATCCGGTCCACGCGGAAATGCCGGAAATCCGCCCGCAGCCGGCACCACGCCACGAGGTACCAGGCCCCGCTGTAGAACACGACGCCGAGCGGCTCCACGTCCCGCACTTCCGCCGCCGCCTTGTCCCGCGCGCGATACGAAAAACGGATCACCCGCCGCTGCGCCACGCCGCGCTGCACCGCCGCCAACCACGGCTGCGCCGCCGGATCCGCGACCGCGTTGCCTCCCGGCGTCCAGCCCCGCACCACCGTCTGCCGGATCAAGCGCTCCACGTGCTCCTGCCGGTCCCGCGGCAGCACCGCGCGCAATTTGTCCAGCGCCGCGCCCATGGGTCCGCTCACCGACGCATCCGTGAATTGCCGCACCATCTCCCCGCCCACCGCCAGCGCCGCCGCCTCTTCCGCCGTCAGCATCACCGGCGGCAAATGGTAGCTCTTCACCAGGCTGTAGCCCACGCCGGCTTCGCCGGAAATCGGCACACCCGCCTCCGCCAAAGCCGCGATGTCGCGGTAGATCGTCCGCACGCTCACTTCGAAATGGACCGCCATGTCCTCCGCCCGCACGAGCCGCCGCCCCTGCAGGTGCATCACCATCGCGACAAGCCGGTCGGTCCGATTCATGGCGGCGCAGCGTAGGCCCGGCCTCCGGCCGCTCCAGCCATTTCCGGTTTTGCAACGCGCGCTGGCGCCGCGGCCGACCGTTGCCATCGTGCCGGCATGGAGCCCGCCTCCGACCATCCCGATTTCTGGAATCTCCGCTACGACGCCGGCACCACGCCCTGGGACTCCGGCGGCGTCCCGCCCGCACTCGCCCGCTTCCTGCAACACACTCCGCTCCGCGGCCTCCGGGTGCTCGTCCCCGGCTGCGGCTTCGGCTACGAGGTCGCGGCGTTCGCGGCGGCCGGCGCCGACGTCGTCGCCCTCGATTTCAGCGCCCCCGCCGTCGCGCGCGCCCGCGCCACCGTCGGCCCCGCCCTCGCCGACCGCATCGTCCCCGGCGATTTCTTCACCCACGCGCTGCCCGCCGCCGGCTTCGATCTGGTTTACGAGCGCACCTTCCTCTGCGCCCTGCCCGTCGCGCGTTGGCCCGAGGTCGCCGCCCGCACCGCCGCCCTGCTGCGCCCCGGCGGCCGCGTCGCCGGTTTTTATTTCTTCGCCCCCAAGGACGACGGCCCGCCCCACGGTCTCGAGCCCGGGGAACCCGACCGGCTCTTCGGTCCCGCCTTTGCCCTCGAGCACGACGCGCCCGTCCCGCCCGGCGAATCGCTGCCCCTCTTCGCCGGCCGCGAGCGCTGGCAGGAACGCCGGCTCCGCCCCTTGTAAGTTTGCACCGCCGCCCGCCCCCGCCACGCTGCCGCCCGCCATGGCCGATTCGCCGACCTCCGTCTACGAACACCTCGTCGCGCTCCAGCGCGCCGGCACCGCCTGCGTGCTCGTGACGCTCGTCGAATCGCTCGGCAGCGTGCCGCAGGACACCGGCGCCAAGCTCCTCGTCGGCGTCGGCGGCCGCCTCGCCGGCACCGTCGGCGGCGGCCGCGTCGAGGCCCTCGCGATCGCGACCGCGCAGGAAATCCTCGCCGCGCCCGGCCCGGAGCGTGGGCGGCCGCGGTTCGTCAACTGGAGCCTGAAGGGCGACGTCGGCATGACCTGCGGCGGCAGCGTGAAACTTTATTTCGAGCCGTATCCCGCCGGCGGTTACGCGTGGACGATCGCCGTCTTCGGCGCCGGCCACATCGCGCAGGCCCTGCTCCCCGTGCTGCTGCCCCTGCCGGCGGCGCTGCGCTGCTTCGACCCGCGGCCCGATTGGGTCCACCGCCTGCCCGCCGCGCCCAATCTCCGCGCGACCGCGACGGACGATTTGCCCGCCGCCCTCGGCGACCTGCCGGCGGATGCCTTCGTCCTGTGCATGACGCAGGGGCACAAAACCGACCGCCCGATTTTGCAACGCGCGCTGACCGCGCACGCGTTTCCCTTCCTCGGCGTGATCGGCAGCGACGCCAAGGCCGCGGTCCTCCGCCGCGAACTCGCCGCCGAGGGCCTCGCGCCCGAACTCGCCGCCCGGTTCCATTGCCCCGTCGGCCTGCCCTTCGGCACCAACCACCCGCACGAAATCGCCCTCAGCATCGCCGCGCAGCTCCTCGCGGAACGCGACCGCCTGCGCGCGGCCGGGGCCTGAGCGGATCCGCTCCGCGCACTTGCAGGGAACACTTCGTTCTCCCACCGTTCCCTTACCCCGCCATGGCCCGCCAACTCCTTTCCCCGATCCTGACCGCCCTGCTGGCCGTGGCCGGCAGCGCAAGCGTCTCCGGCCAGCCCGAAAACCAGCCCCCCGCCGCCGCGCCGTCGCCGGTTTTCAATTCCGCCCCGGCCCAACCCGCCGCGCCCGCGACCCCGCGCCGCACCCGCGCCATTTCCGGCGAAGTCGCCGCCGCCCTCGCCGCCGCCGCACCCAAGTACACGCCGCCGCCGCCGAAGCCGGAACCGAAGCCCGAGGCCGAACAACCGGACCTGCGCGAAACCGACAAACCGAGAAACGGCATCGTGCGCCTCCCCAAGTACGTCGTGCAGGAAGCGAAGCCGCCGGTGTTCCGCGAACGCGACATCAACACCCAGAAGGGGCTCACCGACATCGCCATGCGGCGCTACATGTCGGAAGCCGACCGCGCGCTCAACCGCTACACCATTCCCTTTATCGGCCTTTCCAACGAGGCCCGGGCGATGGCGATGTACGAAGAGGATGAACGCCTGAAAAACATGGCCGACCTGCGCGACGCCGCCAGCAACGCCGCCAAGACCGATGCCGCCGCCGGCGCCTTCATCAAACGCGAGGCGCAGGATACCTACATGCGCAAGAGCGACTTCGGCTGGAGCAACGGCAACAAGAAGTAAGCCGCCGCGCCGGCCACTCCGGCCACGCGCGTCCCCCGAAGCTCGGCGCGATCACTCCCGCTCAGCGTCCGCCCTGCTCTCCGGTCAACGCCCGCGCAATCTGCTCCCACTCCGCCGCCAACGTCGTCGACTCCGCCGGCATCCGCCGTCCCGCTTTCGCATACCAATAACCGGCGTTGCCCGGATCGCCTTCCTTGCGGTGCAGGTAGGCATGGACCCAGGAGCCGTCGCGGCTGTGGTCGTCCTGGGCGCAGGTATGCGCCGCGGACCAATCGCCGCGGGCGTCGTGCCAGAGTCCGCCCAACGCTCCGGACATGCCGGCCGGCGGGGCCGCATCCCGGGCGATCGAGGCCTGCAATTCCGCAAATGACATTTGCGCCAGCGTGCGGGACCGGCTTCACATTTCAACCCGCACTTTCCCTCCCGTCCGCCAAAACCCTTCTCCGCCCCGCGCGTCCCTCCTCCATCTTCATGCCCACGGTCGAACACGTGATTCTCCGCGAACTGCTGGCCCAGGAACCGGGCTGGGTCTCCGGCACCGCGCTCGCCGCCAAACTGGGCATCAGCCGCGTCGCGATCTGGCAGCACATGGAAAAGCTGCGCGCCGCCGGTTTCGAGTTCGAGGCCCAGCGTTCCCGCGGTTACCGCATCGCCGCGCGCCCCGGCACCCTGCACCCGCAGTTGATCGAAACGCAGCTCCGCGTCCGGCCCAAGGGTTTCTCCCTGCTCGTGCTCGACGAAGTCGACAGCACCAACGACGAGGCCGCCCGCCAGCTCGCCGCCGACCGCCCCACGCCCTTCGCGATCCTCGCCCGCCGCCAAACCCGCGGCCGCGGCCGCCTCGGCCGCGCCTGGCACAGCGAGTCGCCCGCCAATCTCTACGCCAGCTTCGCCTTCCGGCCGCGCGTCGCGCCCGAGCGCATGCAGACCTTCACGCTCTGGATGGGCCTCAATCTCTGCGAGCTGCTCGCCAATTTCGCGAACGTCACCCCCGGCCTCAAGTGGCCCAACGACATCCTCTTCAACGGCCGCAAGGCCGGCGGCATGCTCACCGAAGCGCGCATCGACGCCGACCAGATCCGCGATCTCGTTTTCGGCCTCGGCCTCAACGTCAACGTCCCCGCCGGCGGCTGGCCCGCCGACCTCGCCCGCCGCGCCGTTTCCCTCGCCGAGGTCACCGGCGCCGACCTCGACCTCAACCGCCTCGCCGCCGCGCTCGTCGGCCGCGTGCTCCTCGCCTACCAGACCTTTGTCGACGGCGAACACCTCGGGCTCTTCGCCGACCTCTGGCACAAGTACGACGTCCTCCGCGGCCGGCCGATCGCCCTCCTCGAGGGCGGCCGCCGCCACAGCGGCACGGTCACGGGCCTCGACGACGACGGCGCCCTCCTGCTCCGCGACGCGCAGGGCAAGGTCCTGCGCTTCCGCGCCGGCGAGGTGACGATCGAGAAGTCCGCCTGATCATGAGCGATTCCGCGCCCGCGATCGAAGTCTCCCATCTCGTCAAGACCTACGGCGGGGTCACCGCGGTCAGCGACATCAGCTTCACCGTCGCCCGCGGCGAGATCGTCGGTTTCCTCGGCCCCAACGGCGCCGGCAAATCCACAACCATGCGGATCCTCACCGGCTACCTGCCGGCCAATTCCGGCTCCGTCCGCATCTGCGGCATCCCCGTCGCCACCCGCCCCGGCGACGTCAAGAAGAGCATCGGCTACATGCCGGAAAACAATCCGCTCCCCGAGGACATGCGCGTTTCGGAATACCTGTATTTCCGCGGCCGCCTCAAGGAAGTCGCCCGCCGGCAGCTCGGCCCCCGCATCGACGAGGTGCTCGAGGTCTGCGACCTGAAACGCGTCCGCCACAAGATCATCGGCCAACTCTCCAAGGGCTACCGCCAGCGCGTCGGCATCGCCGAAGCGATCCTCGCCGAGCCGCCCGTCATCATCATGGACGAGCCGACCATCGGCCTCGATCCGCACCAGATCCTCATCGTCCGCGACCTCATCGCCAGCCTCCGCGGCCGCATGACGGTCATCATCTCGTCGCACATTTTGCCGGAAATCGAGATGACCTGCGACCGCGTCCTCATCATCAACCAGGGCCGCGTCGTCGCCCAGGGCACCCCCGCCGACCTGCGGCGCGAGATGTTCGGGCTGTCCACGTACCTGCTCGATGTCGCCGGCGATCCCGCCGCCCTCCCCGCCGCCCTCGCCGCCGTCGATCCCTCCCTTGCCGTCTCCGCCACGGGCGAACCCGCCGCGGACGGCTTCCGCCGCATCACCGTTACCACCGCCCGCCACGACGAACTCGGCGAGGCCCTCCTCCGCGGCCTCGCCGGCCCGGCCTTCCGTCTCCGTTCCCTCCACCGCGTCGAGCCGACCCTCGAGGACGTTTTCCTCGCCGCCACGCGCCGCAGCTGGGACACCGTCGCCGCGAAACCCGCCGCCCAGGCCCCCGCCGCATGAAGCATTTCTTCACGCTCCTCAGCCACGAGATCCGCATGCTGCTCGTGAGTCCCGCCACCTACGTCGCGGCCACGCTCTTCCTCGGCTTCATGGGCCTCGTGTTCACCAAGATCCTCGAGATCTACAGCTCCGCGCCGCAGGAATCCTCCCCCGCTTCCGTTTACTTCCAACTCTTCTGGCTCCCGGCCTGCGTCATGGTCCCGCTCCTCACCATGAAGTGCCTCGCCGAGGAACGCCGCCTCGGCACCATCGAAACGCTTCTCACCACCCCGGTCACCACCGCCGAGGTCGTCCTCGCCAAGTTCGGCGCCGCCTACCTGCTCTACGTCGCCCTCTGGGGCTCCACCGCCGGTTTCTTCCACATCCTCCGCCGTTTCTCCGGCGATGTCCGTTTTCTGGATACGGGCCCGCTCGTCGGCGGCTTCCTCTTCATCGCCGTCTCCGGGCTCTTCTTCGTCGCCCTCGGCGTCTTCGCCAGCTCCGTGACCCGCAACCAGTCCGTCGCCGGCATCTTCGGCTGCGTCATGCTCGCCGGCCTCATCCTCGGCGGCAACGCCCTCTCCGACTCCGCCTGGCTCGAGCAGGGCCTCCTCCGCCCCCTCAAGGCCGTCGTCGACTATTCGCACGTGTTCTCGCACCGCGACGACTTCACCCGCGGCGTGATCGATTCCCGCCATGTCCTCTTCTATTTCAGCGGCACGGTCCTCGCCCTGATCTTCAGCATCCTCAGCGTCGAGGCCAAGCTCCTCCACGCCTGAGCCGACCGCCCCGCCGCGCATGTCCCCGTTCGAAAGTTTCCGCGCCGTCCGCTGGATCCGCACGCTCAACCTCGTGCTGCAGGCGATCCTGTTCCTCACGTTCTTCGGCGGCCTCAACTACGTCGCGAAAAACCACGCCTGGCGCTTCGACCTCACCCAGCAGCGCAAGTTCTCCCTCTCGCCCGAGACGCTGTCCTACGTCGCCAACCTTTCCCGCCCCGTCCACGTCGTCGTTTCCCTCTCCTCCGACACCGACAATCCCGAGGTCAAAGGACTCCTCCGCGAATTCGTCTACGCCACCGCCGAGCGCGAGGCCGGCCGCATCACCACCGAGGTCCTCGATGTCTACCAGAACCGCCGCCGCGCCGAGGAACTCGGCATCGATACCGGCGACATCGTCGTCCTCATCTCCGGCGACAAACGCCGCGCCGTCCGGATCGACGAGCTGTACGGCATGAAAAAGGGCCAGCGCGAACGCTTCCAGGGCGAACAGGTTCTCACCGCCGCCATTCTCGACGTCTCCGAACCCGGCCGCCGCAAGATCTACTTCCTCGTCGGCCACCAGGAACTCCGCCCCGAGGTCGCCGACGCCACCCTCGGCCTCTCCGCCGTCCGCGACCAGCTCAAGCTGCGCAATTTCGACGTCGACGCCGTCGACCTTGCCGTAACCCGCCGCGTCCCCGCCGACGCCTCGCTCCTCGTCGCCGTCGCTCCCCGCAGCGCCTACTCGCGGGCCGAGCAAGAGCTCCTTCGGCAATACCTCAGCGCCAACGCCGGCCGCCTTGTCCTCTTTCTCGCCCCCGGCATTTCCACCGCCGCCCTCGGCCTCGACGACCTCCTCCTCGATTGGGGCGTCCTCGTGCACGACGACCTCATTTGGGACAGCGGCGCGGAAAACATGGCCGAAAACTTCGACCTCCTCATCCGCACCTTCCTGCCGCATCCGATCACCAAGACGCTGATCGAGTACGGCGACGGCCTGCGCCTCGGCGTCGCCCGCACCGTCATGCCCGACCCGGGCCGCTCCACCTCCGGCGGCCTCAACACCGTCACCATCGCCGCCACCTCGACCACCGCCTGGGGCGAACGCGACTTCCGCCCCGGCGTCGTCCCCAAGTACGACCCGGGCATCGATACGCGACCGCTCCCCGGCCTCGATCCGCCCGACCGCCTCGGCATCATCGTCGCCTCCGAGCGCCTCGCCGTGCGCGACAATCTCCAGTTCAGCGTCAAGGGCGGCAAACTCGTCGTCTTCGGCACCGGCGACCTGATTGCCAACGGCCGCATCGACAACCACGGCCTCTCCGTCTTCCTCAACGCCGTGAATTGGACCGTCGACCGCGACCGGCAGCTCAACATCCCTTCCCGCCCCGTCGAGCGCTTCCAGCTCGCCCTCAGCGCCGCGGAATTCTCCCAGCTGCGCTACGCCCTCGTCCTCGTGCTGCCCGGCGCCGCACTTTTGCTCGGCCTCGTGGTCTATTGGACCCGCCGCTCCTGATCCCGCCCGCCGACCGTTCCCATGCGCACCAAAGTCACGCTCGTTCTGATCTTCCTGAACGTCGCGCTGTTTTTCTTCATCTTCAAGTTCGAGCGCAACTGGCGCACCGAGGCCGCCTCCCGCGAGGCCCGCCGCCGCGTGCTCGGTCCCGAGGCCGCCGACATCCGAACCCTCGAGGTGAACTCCGCGGCTCCCGGCGCATCTTTCCGCCTCGT
Organism: Opitutaceae bacterium; assembly: GCA_027482185.1. Taxonomy (GTDB): domain Bacteria; phylum Verrucomicrobiota; class Verrucomicrobiia; order Opitutales; family Opitutaceae; genus ER46. The sequence continues at coordinate 47,178 of JAIXWF010000012.1, forward strand.
CCGCAACCGCGACGACTGGTCCCTCACCCGCCCGCTCGAGTGGCCCGCCAACGCCCACGCCGCCACCGCCATCGTCAACGAGCTCGGCCTCCTCGAACACGAGACCAGCTTCCGCGTCGCCGACCTCGCCCAGAACGGCCAATCCCTCGCCAGCTACGGCCTGGAATCCCCGAAGCTCACCGTCGCGTTCTCCGCCGGCGACCCCGCCGCCCCCGGCGCCCCGCCCCGCCCGCCCGTCACGCTTAAAATCGGCGACCTCACCGGCGACGGCAAACGGCTCTACGTGCTCTCGACCGACGGCGAACGCGTCCACGTCGTCAACCGCAGCCTGCTCGACACCCTCTCCCTCCCGCTCGAACAGCTCCGCGCCGACACCCTCCTCAACATCCGCGTCTTCGAGGCCCGTTCCCTCGGCGTCCAGACCGACGCCAGCCGCGCCGGCACCGCCGGCGTCCGGGTCCGTATCCGGCGCGAAGGTACGCGCTGGACCTTCGAGACGCCCATCATCGCCCGCGCCGGCCGCACCGCCGTCGAACTCGCGATCAATGATCTCAACACCCTCCGCGCGAAAACGTTTTCCCCGTCGCCCGCGCCCAACCCGCTCCCGTCCGCCGCCCCGCTCCTGCGCATCACCCTCGAGGGCAACAACCGGCTCGAAACGCTTTTCCTCGGCGAACCCGTGCGCGCCGCCGAGCCCGCCGCCGCCGGCCGCGAGGCCGTGCGCGACTACTACGCCCAGCTCGACGGCCGCGCCGCCGTCTTCACCGTCGCCGTCCCGGTGCGCCTCGTCGACGCCCTGCGCACCGCCCAGGAATCCCTCCGCGAGAAACGCGTCCTCGAGTTCGACGCCGCCGCGGTCTCCGCCGTCACCCTCTCCGCCCCCGTTCTCTCCAACCAGGTGCCGATCACGCTCCAGCGCCTCGAAGCCCCCGCCGGCCAGGCCCGCGACGCCGACCAGGCCTGGCAGGTGATCGTGCGCGGCGACGGCACCCAGGGCCCGCAGACCCTCCCCGCCGACCCCGCCGCCGTGCGCAATCTCCTCGAGCGGCTCACCCTGCTCAGCGCCGGCCAATTCAAGAGCGACGCCCCCACCGGCGCCGACCTCGAGGATTGGGGCTTCAACCGCCCGCTCCGCGAGGTCTCGCTCTCCGTCAACGGCACACCCGCCCCGCTCGTCCTCCGCCTCGGCACCGACGCCGCCCGCACCGTCTACGCCCGCGTCGGCACGCCGACCGAACCCGGCGCCTCGATCTACACCGTCCCCGCCGACATCGTCGAGGACCTCACCCTCCTGCCCTCCGCGTGGCGCAACCGCGCCGTCGCCGAGCCCCTGCCCGCGGCCGCCCGCATCTCCGCCCTGCGCATCACCGATCTCGCGGACAACAGACCCCTCGTCGACCTGACCTTCGCCGCCGACGGCCAGCCGAGTCCCGCCCCGCGCGACGCCAAAGCCGTCGCCCAACTCGTCGCCGGCCTCCGCGCCCTCCGGGCCCGCGAGTTCCTGCCCGGCGGTTACGCCGAGAAGATCGTCACGGGCGGCGAGGAACGCGCCTGGCGTTACCGGCTCGAGGCCACGGTCACGCTCCCCGGCGGCGCCGGCCTCGAAACCACCCGCCCGCTCAACCTCGCCCTCACCGAGCGGCTCGGCGGCAACCTCCTCTACGCCGGCAGCCGCGAGCTCGACGCCATCTTCGCCGTCGAGCAACCGGTCCTGGATGCGCTCTGGGCCTTGATCTACGGCCCGCGCGATCCCGGCCCGCCGGCGCCGCCGAAACCGTAAGCCGAAGCCCCGCCCGCGTGCGGCTCCGCCCTCCAGTTTCCCTCGGTCCGCGTCCGCCGCGGTCCGCGCCCGCCCGCCGGACATGAAGCCGTCGCGCCCCATCGTCGTCCGCGGTCTCGTGTTCTGCGCCGAATGCGCGGGGTCGTTCGCGCTCTGGACGCTGTGGCTGCTGCTCGGGCTGCTCCTCGCGCTCCAGCTGTACGTCTACTCGGCGAAGGAACTCGCCCTCCCCGGCTTCGTGCAGCGCCGGCTCGAGGCGCGGCTCGCCGAGGCCGGTTTGCACGCCACCTTCGGCCGCGCCTCGTTCGATCCCTCCGGGCGTATCCTGATCGAGGATGCGCAGGTTTCCCTGCCCGGCGTCGGCGAACCGATCGTGCGCGCCCGCTCGGTCTACGTGCGCCTGAATCCGTGGTACCTCAGCGTCGGCCTCGTCGAGCCGCGCCTGGTCCGGCTCGCCGGCGCCACCGTCGCCGTGCCTTCGATGCTCTCCCCGACGGGCCGGCCGCAGGAACTTGTCCGCGACCTCGAGGCCGTGCTCGTGCCCGAAGGCAACGCCGTCCGCCTCGAACAGCTCAACGCCCGCGTCGCCGGCGTCGTCCTCACGGCCCGCGGCACGCTGCCGTTCGGCCGGCCCGCCGCCGATCCCGCCCGCGAACCATGGGCCGCCGCCCTCGCGCGGCAGTTCCCCGGCTTCTGCCGGCAGGCCCTCGCCGCCGCCGCCTACGCCGGCAATTTCGAGGCCCCGTCCCTCGAGGTCGTGTTCGCCGCCTCCGCCTCCGGCGCCACCACCGTCGGCATCGAGCTGCTCGCCCGCACCGCCGCCTTCGCCGAACCCCTTGCCCTGCGCGCCACGCAGGTCCGGGCCTCGACCCGGCTCCTGCTCTTCGGCGAAACGCCCGCGACTTGGCTCGAGCTCTCCGCCGCCGATCTGCAGCTGCCCGACGGCGTCCGCCTCTCCGACCTCGCGGCCTCCCTCGGCGGGCGTTTCCGCTCCGACTCGCTGCGGTTCGATGTCCGCGAACTCGCGTTGTCCGCCTCCTCCGTCGCCGCCGCGGGCCTCTCCGCCCAAACGGTCTCGGTGCTGGCCCATCCGCGCGACCTGCCGCGGCTCGAAGCCACCGCCGTCGCCCGCATCTTCGGCGCGCCGCTCGCCCTCGCCGGCGAAGCCGATCTCGAAACCCGCACCGGGCGCGTCCGGCTCCGCGGCGCCGTCGATCCGTCCATCCTCGACGCCATCGGCGCGCGCCTCCGCGTCGACGTCCGCCGCTTCTTCGACTTCACCGCGCTCGACCTCGAACGCGGCGAAGCGACGTTCGGCCCGGGTTGGCAATTCGAGAAACTCACCGCCCGCGTCCGCGTCGACGGCGTCAACGCCTACGGCGTGAAAATGTACGACGGCCGCGCCGTCGTGGAACTCGATCCGCACCGCTTCTGGTCCCCCGACGCCTACGCGCGCATCGGCGACAACTTCGCCCGCGGCACCTACGAGCAGGATCTCCGCACGCTCGAACACCGCTTCCTGCTCGCGGGCCGCCTGCGCCCGATGGAACTGACGCCGTGGTTCCGCGAGTGGTGGCCCAATTTCTTTTCCGACTTCGTTTTCCCCGAGGCCCCGCCGCGCGCGAGCGTCGACGTCCGCGGCGTGTGGAAGGCCGGCTGGCAGAGCTCCGTCTTCATCTTCGCCGACGCCGCCAAACCGGTGATCCGCGGCGGCGCTTTCGACCAGGTGCGCACCCGCATTTTTGTGCGGCCGGGCTTTGTCGACGGCCTCGAGTTCGTCGGCACGCGCGACGACGGCGTCGCCGAGGGCCGCTTCACCTTCGTCGATCCTCCCGGCCGCGGCTGGGAATCGGTCGACGTGGCCGTCGAATCGACCCTCGAGCTCGGCCTGGTCCGCCAGGTGATCGGCAGCCTCGCCGAGTCGTTCCTCGAGCCGATCCGCGTTTCCGCGCCGCCCGACGTCGTCTTCAAAGGTCGCTTCCAGGGCCCGGGCCATCCCGGCGGCCGCAAGGCTGCCGTCGAGGTGCAGGCCCGCACCCAGGGCGAATTCCGCTACCACGATTTCCCGGTCTCCGACGCCGCGTTCTCCCTCAAGGTCGACGGCGACAACGTGCTGATCGAGAATTTCGAAGCCCAATTCGGCAACGGCATCGCCAGCGGCCGCGCCCAGGTCTCCGGCACCGGCACCCAACGCCGGCTGGGATTCGATTTCGCGCTCAAGAACGCCGCCCTCGGCCGCACCGCGACGACGCTCGCCGATTTCTTCGCCCGCAAACAAGGCCTGCCGCCCGCGCCCCCCGGCAAATTCGTCCAGGAGAAAGCCGCCGTGCAGCTCAACCTGGCCGCCTCCGGCGAGGGCGATTACGACAATCACCTGAGCTACCGCGGCGGCGGCAACGCCTCCCTCGCCGGCGCCGAGATCGGCGAAGTTCCCCTCCTCGGCCTGCTCTCCGAACTCCTCCGCTTCACGTCGCTGCGGTTCACGGAAGCCAACGCCAACTTCAAGATCGAGGGCAACCGCCTCGTGTTTCCCGAGTTCAAATTGCGCGGCGCCAATTCCGCCATCGATGCCCACGGCACCTATGCCCTCGACCGCCGCGAACTCGATTTCAACGCCAAGATCTTCCCGTTCCAAGAGAGCAACAATCTCCTCAAGACCGTCGTCGGCGCCGTCCTCTCGCCGCTCTCCAGCGCCTTCGAGGTGAAACTCAGCGGCTCCCTCGACAAACCCGCTTGGGCCTTCGTCATCGGCCCCACCAATCTGCTCCGCACCCTCACCGGCGGCGACCCGGCCGACAAAGCCGCCCCGCCCCCGGCGCCCGCTCCCGCCGCTCCGTCCCCCGCGACGCCGGCGCCCGCCGCCGTTGGTCCGGAAGTATCGGTGCGCATCGCGCCGCCGACTACCCCGGACAGCTCAGGTCCCGCGCCGAAACCCGAATAGCACCGGATCCATTTCCGGCCTGCCGCTCCGTGCCGGCCGGATTTCAGACCGCCGCCAACTTTCCGGTCCTCCGTGCCGCCCGCGCGTATAGCGCTGCCGAAGCCGCGAACAGCAGCACGAAACCGAAATTCAGCCCCATCACCTGCGCTACGCCGGGACTGAAATCGCCCGGCCGCCAAACCAGCGCCACCCACGGCACCAGAAATTGCGCCAACGCCATCAGCCCCGCCGACAGCGCCATGCCGCGCGGCGCGAAACGGGCCGCCGCGGCGCCGACGGCACCGATCGCGAGCACGCCGCCGAACAGCAGATTCGCCGGATTCTCCTCGCTGCCGATCAGGCCCACGGCGCCGTTGATCCAGAGCAACAGCAAGCCCCCGCCGAGGGCCAATCCCGTCGCCCAGCGATAGGCCGACCCGGTCTGCGGCCGCGCCAGCCAACGGAACGCGAACCCGACGCCCGCCATCAGGATCCACGCCACGGCAAAATCGCCGGCTCCCCAGGCCCAGCCTTCGACGCGAAACAGCATCGCGCCGGCGGGAATCGACAGGATCGCCGCGGGCACCAGCACCACGGGCCACAGACTCGGTTGTTTGATCGTCATGACCGCAAGGTAATCCGCGAACGTGAAGTCTTGATGAAGCCGGCGTGAATTGCACCGGATAAACGCCCCGTCGCCGTCGTTGCGGCCCACCGCGCGAACAAACGCATTGCCGTTGCCGGGCCGCCTTCCTTTCTTGAGGTAAACACCTCAATGACTTCATTGCCGACCTTGCCGCAGCGCACGGGGCTTGAGCGACTTTCCCTGGCGCTGGCCGGGGCCTTGGTGTTGTTGAGCGCGCTGACCTTGGCCGGCTGGTGGTTGCAACTGGATGCGCTGCTCCAGCCGATCAGCCCGACGGCGCCGATGAAGATCAACGCGGCCCTGGGTTTCCTCGTGCTCGGCGCCGTGCTGCTCGCGAACGAATTCGAGTTCCGCCGCCTCATCCCGTTCGCGCTCCTGCCCGTGCTGCTCTCCGCGCTGTCGCTGCTGCAGGATTTGCTCGGCGCCAACTTCGGCCTCGACGAAATGCTGGGCCGCGACCACCTGCTCGTCGATACGACGCACCCCGGCCGCGTCTCCGCCCTCGTCGCCGTCTGCATGCTCCTCGGCGGCGGCGCGCTGCTCTGGCGCATCACCCCGAAGGCCGCGAGCGCGCGGCTCTTTGCCGAAGCCGTCGTCGGCTCCGTCCTTGCCTCCGCCGGCCTCTCCACGCTGCTCGGCTACGGCGCCGGTCTCTCCGCCGTTTACATGTGGGGCTCCGACACCGCGACGTCGCCGATCTCGGCCGTCGCCCTCATGTTGCTCGGCCTCAGCCTCGTGCTGCTTGCTTGGCGCGAGAGCATGAAGACGGAGGGCTCGGCTCCGTCCTGGGCCCCGATGCCCGCCGTCATCGGCTGTCTCACCCTCACCGTCATTCTCTGGATCGGCCTGCGGATCAGCGAACGCTCCTTCATCCGCGACACCACCATGCGGGCCATCGAGGATTTCGCCGTCCGCACCGGCGACCTGCTCGACCGGCAGGCCAACGAGTTCGAACGCCTCGCCCGCCGCTGGGGCGATTCCAGCCAGGGCCTCGCCGAAGCCGAACCTCTCTGGATCGACGAAGCCAACCGCCAGTTCTCCACCGGCGGATTCGCCGAGGTCGGCGGCGTCACCATCGCGTTCGTCGGACCCAACCTGCGCACCGTCTGGGCCGTCCACCGCACCGCTGCCCAAGGCGCCGTCGGTTTCTTCCACGGCGACGAACAGGAAGAGGAACGCCGCCTCGCCCTCGCCGAAGCCGCCCGCAAGGGCGCCCCCGTCGTCTCGCGCACCACCCGCATTTTGGTCCCGGGCCAGGGCGTCGACAAAGGCGCCGTCATCTACGCGCCCGTCAACCGCGGCGGCCGGCCCATCGGCTTCATCGCCGCGGAATTGGTGTTCACGGATTTCCTCCGCCACATCTCCGGCCTGCGCCAGGTCACGCAGACGAAACTCACCGAAAGCTACCACATCGCCGTCGCGATCGGCAACGAGACCCGCTTCGTCTCCAACGCGGCCGGCAACCGCAACGACGACCTCACGCTCGAGCGCACCGTCATCATCGCCGACCGCCGCGTGCGCATCAGCCTCACGCCGTCCGACGCGATGCTCACCCTCAACCGCCGCTACCTCCCCGAACTCACCCTCGCGGCCGGCTTCGGCATCACCGTCCTCCTCGGCCTCAGCGTCCACCTCGCCCGCAGCGCCCGCGCCGGCCAGCGCGCCGCCGAACTCTCCAACAAGAAACTCTTCGCCGAAAACGAGGAACGGCGCCGCATCGAGGCCCGCCTCAAGGTCTCCGACGAACGTCTCCGCCTCGCCCTCGATTCGACCCAGATCGGCATCTTCGAATGGAGCGTCGCCGCCGGCCACGTTTACTACAGCCCCGGTCTCTGGGCCATGCTCGGCTACGATCACGGCCGCATGCCTTCCACCGTCGAGGCCTGGCAGTCGCTGATCCATCCCGACGATCTCCCGCTCTACCGCCGCCGCACCGAATCCCAGCTGAACGGCATCGCCTCCTTCATCGAGCCCGAGTACCGCGTCCGCGCCCGCAGCGGCGACTGGCGCTGGGTCTACACCCGCGCCAAATCCGTCACCACCAGTCCCGATGGCCGCCCCACGCGCATCATCGGCACGGTCCAGGACATCACCGCCCGCCGCGAGGCCGAGGTCGCCCTGCGCGAAAGCCAGGCCGAGGCCCGCAAGCTCTCCCTCGTCGCTGCCAAGACCGACAATCCCGTGCTCATCGGCTCGCCCGACGGCCGCATCGAATGGGCCAACGAGGCGTTCTGCCGCGTCATGGAATACACGCTCGAGGAAGTGATCGGGAAGAATCCCGCCCACTTCATGGTCGGTCCCGAGACGAACCCCCGCACCATCGCCCGCATCCGCGCCGCCATGGCCCGCGGCCAGGGTATCAGCACCGACGTCGTCAACTACTCCAAGTCCGGCCGGAAATACCACCTTCACATCGAGATCCAGCCCGTGCGCGGCGCCGGCGGCGAAATCGAGAACTTCATCGCGGTCGAGACCGACATCACCGCCCGCGTCGAAACCGAGCACCAGTTGCGCCGCGCCAAGGCCGAGGCCGACGACGCCTCCCGCGCCAAGAGCGAATTCCTCGCCTCGATGTCGCACGAAATCCGCACGCCGATGAACGGCGTCATCGGCATGACCAGCCTGCTGATGGAGACCACGCTCACCGCGGAGCAGCGCGACTACGTCAACACGATCCGCACCTCCGGCGAGGCGCTGCTCACCATCATCAACGACATCCTCGATTTCTCGAAGATCGAATCCGGCAAGATGGAGCTCGAACGCACGCCGTTCGAACTCGCGCTCTGCGTCGAGGAAGCGCTCGACCTCTTCGCCCTGCAGGCGTCCGCCAAGAAACTCGAACTCGGCTACCACCTCGCCCCCGAGGTCCCGGGCTGGATCCTCGGCGACGTCACCCGCCTCCGCCAGGTGATCGTGAACCTCGTCAACAATGCCGTGAAGTTCACGCCCAGCGGCAGCATCTCCGTCGAGATCCGCCGCGTGCTCCGCGCCCCGGACCCGCTCGGCTTCGATACCGGTCCCGTGCCCGATCCGTCGCGCGTCACCCTGGAGTTCGCGATCCGCGACACCGGCATCGGCATCCCGGCCGACCGCCTCGACCGCCTGTTCAAGGCCTTCAGCCAAGTCGATTCGTCCACCACCCGCAAATACGGCGGCACCGGCCTCGGTCTCGCGATCTGCCAACGGCTCTGCGAACTCATGGGCGGCGGCATCCGCGTCGAAAGCCCCCCCGGCGGCGGCTCCGCCTTCATCTTCACCATCCAGACGGAACTCGCGCCCGGCACCGCCGAGCCCGCGCCGCCGGTTCTGCCCCCGGCCCTCCGCGACGGCACCGTCCTCGTCGTCGAGGACCATGCCGTGACCCAGGCCCGCCTGCGCACGCTGTTCCAGAAATGGGGCGTCGATTGCCGCCTTGTCGCCGATGCGCCCGCCGCCCTCGCCCTCGCGCCCACGTTGCCCAAACCGCCCGCGATGATCGTCATCGACGCCGGCGAACGCGACACCGCCTCCCCGATCGAGGCCCTCGCCGCCATCAAGTGCCCGCGGCTCATTTTGTTTCCCTTCGGCCAGACGCTGCCGATCCCGCCCACCGACGGCCAACCCTTCGCCAGCACCACGAAGCCGATCCGCACCAGCGCCCTCCTGCAGGCCGTCAACGGGCTCTTCCTTCCCTCCGCCTTCGGTGCCACGACGACCTTCCGCCCGACCGAGCGCCCCATCGGCGAGGAAATCCCGCTCGAGGTGCTCCTCGCCGAGGACAACGTCGTCAACCAGAAGGTCGCCCTCCGCTTTCTCGAACGCCTCGGCTACCGCGCCGACGCCGTCGCCAACGGCCTCGAGGCCGTCACGACGCTCGAGAACCGCCGCTACGATCTCGTTCTCATGGACGTGCAGATGCCAGAGATGGACGGCTACGAAGCCACCCGCCAAATCCGCGCCCGCCTGCCCGCCAACCGCCAGCCCAAGATCATCGCCCTCACCGCGAACGCCATGCAGGGCGACCGCGAGATGGCCGTCGCCTGCGGCATGGACGACCACATTTCCAAGCCCGTGAAGATGCACGAAATCGCCGCCGCCATCCGCCGCCATTTCGGCAAGCCCGTCCCCGTCCCGCCCGGCCAGCAACTGATCGGCTGAGCCGGGTTCCTGCAGTTGAGAGTTGAAAGTTGAAGGTTGGGAGATCGATCGGCCTGAGCCACGGATAACGCAGCCGAAGCCGGCAACCTGCCGAGCCGAACGGCCTTGCTCTCGACTCTCGGCCCAACGCTCTCAACGGCATGGGTTCGGCTGAGCCGAGTCGCGCCGTCTCCGCCGGTGACTCATCCCTCCGCCCGCCGCGATCCCGCCTCCGGTATCCATGCCCTCGGTGTCATCCGTGGTCCATTCTCCAGGTGCCATCCCGGGAATTCACGGCCGACAATCACCGGATCGGAGGGTTCGGCTCGCTGCCCTTCCTCAAAGTCCCCGCAAGCGCATGCCGCTTCAGATCGAACACCCGCCCTCTGTGTCCCTCCGATTTGCCTCCGTGTCCTCTGTGACGAAGCGCCGCGACCGTCTCACCCTCCGACGCCCGCCGCCATCGCCGCGATCTCACCCTGCCAAGCCGGATCTCCGACCAGGTTCCGCGTCTCGCCCGGATCGCGTTCCAAATCGAAAAACAGCCACGGCGTGCCGTCCGCGTTGAGCACCAGTTTCCGCTTGGGCGTGCGCGCCCCGCGCCAAATCCGGTCGCATTGATCCGGCAGCGCGACGACCGACGGCATCGAGATCGCCTGCACCCGCGTCGGCTCCGCCGGCGCCCACGGCTCCCCGCGCGCCCACGTTTCCGTCCACGCCGGCAAATCGAGCAACGTCACCGGCCGCGCCGCCGCCGTCCCGGCCCACGCCGGCCGCAACGCCGCCGGCGTCCGCACCACCAGCGGCACGCGCACGCTCTCCTCGTGCGGCCAGCCTTTGCGGAACAACCCGTGCGCGCCGTGCATGTCGCCGTGGACCGACGTCGCCGCCAGCACCGTGCGTTCCGCCGGCAACGTCGCCGCCAGCCGGCCGATCGCCGTATCCGTCGCTGTGATATGCGCATGGTAGCCGGCCAGCTCGCGCCGCGCCCGCGCTTCCGTTTCCCCGCCGCGCGGCACCGTTGCCCCGAGTTCGATTTCCGCCGGCGCCCGCGGTTCCACCCCGCCGCTCGGCGCCCCGTACGGCGGATGCGGCGCTTCCAGGCTCACCACCGCGAACCACGGCTCGGGCGCCGTCGCGAGCCACGCCGCGGCCCGCGCGCCGACGACGTCGCTTTGGTAACCGGAAAACCGCACCGGCACCGGCAACCGCGTGCCGTGCAACCAAGGATCGTTCAGCAGGAACCCGCCCTCGAAGCCTTCCCAGAACGCAAACCCACCGCGCCGCGCCTCCGGCACGATCTGCCGCGCGTGCGCCTCGCCCACCAGCGGCACATCCCGCGCGCGCTCGGCCAAATGCCATTTGCCGAAGAACGCCGTCGCGTACCCCGCCGCCCCGAGCGGGTGCGCGATCGTGCGCGCGTCCGCCGGCAACGGATCGAAGTAGTCGCGCACGCCGTTGCGCGGCGACGCCACGCCGGTCAGCAGCGCCGCCCGTGCGAACGGCCCGAAGGGATGCGGCGTCACCGCCTGCGCGAAATCCATTCCTTCCGCGGCCAGCCGGTCGAGGTGCGGCGTCCGCGCGTTCGGATCGCCCGCGGCCCCGCGCGCCTGCGCGCGCCACTGGGTCGTGACGATCCACAGGATGTTCGGCGGCCGCGGCATGCCCGGAGCAAAAGTCCTGCGCCCCTCCGCCGCGAGGCGGAATACCGGTTGCCTCGGCCCGGGCGGCGGTTTGCATCGCCGCAACCCCGCCCGCGCCTCCGCGCCGGCCCAACCCCGTTTCCGGTTTCATGAACTCCCGCTCCTTCGTCCTCTCCGCCCTCGTCCTCGGCCCCGCCGCGGCCGCCGCCCTCGGCGCCGCTTCGACCGGCACGCCGTTCTACGGCGATCCGCCGGACCGCACCCATCCCTGGGCCATCCACGACCGCAACCGCCCGCAGCCGCCGCGCGTCGAACCCGGCACCTACGGCACCCAGGCCCAGCCCGGCAAACCGCCGTCCGACGCCGTCGTCCTCTTCGACGGCACCGCCGCCGCCTTGGAAAAGTGGGAATCCGACACCAAGCCCGGCGCCCCGAAGGAACCGTCGAAGTGGATCGTGAAGGACGGCGCCATGGAATGCGTACCGAAGTCCGGATACATCCGCACCAAAGAGGAATTCGGCGACATCCAGCTCCACGTCGAGTGGGCCGCCCCGGTCAAAGTCCAGGGCGACAGCCAGGGCCGCGGCAACAGCGGCATCTTCCTCATGGGGCTCGCCGAGGTCCAGGTCCTCGACAACTACGAAAACCCGACCTACGCCGACGGCTTCGCCGCTTCGGTCTACGGCATCAACCCGCCCCTCGCCAACGCCCTCCGCCCGCCCGGCGAATTCCAGTCCATCGACATCGTCTTCCGCCGCCCGCTCTACCGCGACGGCAAGCTCATCGATCCCGGCTACCTCACCGTTTTCTGCAACGGCGTCCTCGTCCAGGACCACACCCCGCTCGAAGGCCCCGGCGGCCACATGAAGCGCTCCGTCAACCGTCCCTTCCCCGACCGCGGCCCGCTCAAACTCCAGGACCACGGCAATCCCGTCCGTTTCCGCAACATCTGGTACCGCCCGCTCCCGCCCCGCGCGGCCGAAGGCGGCACCGACGGCGCCCTCACCCCGGAGGCCACGCTCGCCAAGCGCAAGGAGATCGCCGCCGGCCTGCGCGCCGCCGCGGAGAAACTCCCCGCCGAAGGCACCGCGCGTTTCCTCCAGCTCGCCGAAGCGCTCGTCTACGAAAACGACGCCGCCACCGCCGCCCGCGTCGAACAGCTCGCCGGCGCCTACGTCGCCGCCCTCAAGGCCCTCGCCGGCGGCGCCGTCGAAGCCAAGAAGAACGAAGCCAAGTCCGTCCAGCGCGCCCTCGCCTACCTCGCCCGCCACGGGATCGTCGCGCCGTCCTACGCGCCCAAGACCGACCTCGACGCCTTCACCAAGGCCCGCGGTTGGGACGACGAAAAAAAGAAGTGATCTCCCCATGAACGCCTTCCGCACCGCCGCCCTCCTCGCCTGCGTCGCCCTGCCGATTGCCGCGCAAACACCTCCGCCCGCCGCCGCGCCTTCGGGCGAAACGCGTTTCCAGCGCTTCCAGCGCATGTCCCGCGATGCCGAGAAAGCCGGCCTCGCGGAACCGTTCCGCGGCATCACCGCCGACGGCAAGGTCGAAGCCGGGCTCTTCGCCCTCAAATCCACCGGCGTGAGCACCGCGCCGGTCGCCGCCGCCGCGCAGGCCTTTCTCGCCGCGCTCTCGCCGGAGCAACGCGCGAAGACCGTGTATCCGGTCGGCGACGACGAATGGCGGAAATGGATGAACCAGCATTTCTACCTCCGCCAGGGCGTGAGTTTTCTCGAAATGTCCCCCGCCCAACGCGAGGCCGCCTTCGGTCTCATGCGCGCCGCGCTCAGCGCCCGCGGCCTCAAGCTGTCGCAGGACATCATGAAGCTGAACCGCACGCTCGGGGAACTCAACCGCGACGACTTCGAGCAGTACAACGAGTGGCTCTACCACGTCACCGTCATGGGCGAACCGTCCGCCACCAAGCCCTGGGGCTGGCAGGTCGACGGCCACCACCTGATCGTCAACTACTTCGTCCTCGGCGATCAGGTCGTGATGTCGCCGCTCTTCGTCGGCTCCGAACCCGTCGTCGCCGCTTCCGGCCAGTTCAAGGGCACGGTCATTTTGCAGGACGAACAGAACCGCGGCCGCGATTTCCTGCTCACCCTCGACGCCGCCCAGCGCGCCAAGGCCGTGCTCGGCACGACCAAGACGACCAACCTCGCGCTCACCGAGGCCTTCAAGGACAACGTCGTCATTCCCTACGCCGGTCTCCCCGGCCGCGACCTCAACGCCGCCCAGCGCCGCGATCTGCTCGCGCTCATCGGCCTCTACGTGGGCAACCTCGCCGACGGCCACGCCAAGGTGAAGCTCGACGAAGTCGCCGCCCACCTCGACCGCACGCATTTCTCGTGGGTCGGCGGCGGCGACGCCGACAGCGTCTACTACTATCGCATCCACAGTCCGGTGATCCTGATCGAATTCGACCACCAGCGCCCCGCCGGCCTGCGCCACCTCAAGGATCCCGCGAAGCCCAACCGCGAGCACATCCACATCGTCGTCCGCACCCCCAACGGCAACGACTACGGCAAGGACCTGCTCCGCCAGCACCTCGCCGCGCACCCGCACTGAGCCGCGCGGCGCGGCTCAGTGCGGCGCGGTTCTGGGTTCTGGGTTTTGGGTTTTGAGTTTTGGGTTCGGAATCCTGAGCCCCGTGTTCGGAGTTCGGAGTTCGGGGTTCGGGGTTCGGGGTTCGGAGTTTGGAGTTCGAAAACCACCTTTCGGGATTCCGACACTGGCGCGGGATCTTCGAAGTTTGGGATTGGGACTACGGCATTGCTCCTGCGGGACTCCACCGAGTCGCCCGCGCCCGCGCGCTCCCGTTGCTTCCATGGCATCGTGCCGCCGGCCTTTTTTTGCGCCTTCTGCGCTTCCTTGCGGCCAATTCCGGCGCGCCGCGGTCGATCCGGCGCGGTCCGCGCAGGCGCATCACGACTTTGCCGTGCACGATGGGGATCGCGTCCTCGCCGAGGCAGACGATCTCGACGGTGTTCCATTGCCCCCGCGGCAATTCGTTGTCCGGCATTTTCACGCAGCGGCCTTCTTTGCCCGCCATCTGGGAAAACACCTTCCACTCCCCGGCCGGATCGTAATCCAAAACACTTTGCCGTCCTGCTCGCGCCGCCGCGAACGCACCGCAATCTCCGAGCCGACGGCACAGAGATCGCCGACGTCGCGTTCCTGGATCTGCAATTCGATCGAGCGCGCCCACCCGCGGTTCTCCTCCCCGGGCACCGCGGGCACGTGGTAGAGAATGCCGCTGTCCCGCGGCATCTTCGGATTGTCCCGCGGCGGCCACTTCTTTTCGCCCAACGTGAACTGCAGCCGCAGGCGGTAATCCGCGAACGCCGCGCGCGTGCGCAACTCGCCGAACACCTCGCCGGAGATCCGGATCGCTTTCCCTTCCGCCAATTCCACCACCGTGAACACGCCGAGCGGATCGCGGTTGTCCCCGAAGTTTTCCCCTTACCGGTCCTGCGTGTCCTTCCTCCGCCCGGCCACGGCCGACGTCGGTTCCGGCCGCCACGCTCCGCGCATTCCCCGACTTTGTCCGAAGCTCGGCTTTACTTCTCCGTCATCACGTACACGCCCTGCCAATCCCCGGGCGGCGGCGCCTCGCGGTACTGCTCCGCGATGCCGATGTACACGAGCGAGGGATTCGTCTTCACGCCCGGCGTCTTGCCCGGCTGGTTCGGCTCGAGCTCCTGGCTGCGGCGGAAACACGCGATCGCGCCGTCCCAATCCCGCGCATAGTACTTGGCCAGGCCTTCTTCGAAAATCGCGATGCAGCGGCGCGCGTCGTCCGCCAGCGACTCCTTCAGCCCGACGATCTCGTAGATCGGCACGGGCTGCGAACGGCCCATCACGACGATACGTCCGAGCGGACGGAACACCACGCGGTCGCCGCCGTGTTTCTCGCAGGCCAGCTTCGTCGCCTCGGCCACCATCGTGTACGCGCCCCAACTCTTCGCGCCCGATTCCATGCGCGCGGCGAGGTTCACGTTGTCGCCCATCATCGTGTAGTTGAAACGCGTGCGGCTGCCCATGTTGCCGATCATGCACACGCCGGTGTTGAGGCCGATGCGCGACTGCATCTTCCAGACGATCTCCGGCCACTTGTCGCCCTCGCCCTTCCACTTTGTCCGGAGCTCGCCGAGTTTTTGGTGCACCAGTTGCGTCGCGACACAGGCCCGGTACGCGTGGTCCGGCAACGGGATCGGCGCGCCGAACATCGCGACCACGGCGTCGCCGATGTACTTGTCGAGCGTGCCGCCCTGCGCCTGCACGATGTCCGTGCACGCGGTGAGATATTCGTTCATCAGCTCGACCAGCGGCCCCGAGCCGAGTTTTTCCGAGAAGCTCGAGAAGCCCTGGATGTCCGAGAAATAGGCCGTGATCTCCGCGTCGTGCCCGCCGAGCTGCGGATCCTCGCCCGACTCGACCATGCGCTCGACCAGCTGCGGCGAAACGTACGCGCCGAACATGCCCTGCACGCGGCGCTTCGCCTTCTGCTCGTCGATCACCTGCCAGATCAGGCCCGCGAAACTCGTCGTCAGCGCCGCGCCCAGCGGCGCCGTGAACGGCAAAATCAGGTGCGTTCCTTTGAAGGTCTGGAAAACGAGCGCCACGTACACCGCCAGCGCCAGCACCGCCATGATCTTGGCGAACAGCGCGCGCGCGCCGCCGGCCACCGACAGCGTCGCCACGATCAGCGTCAGCCCGAACACGATCGCGTACACCGTCTGCGGCGGCACGCGCTTCAGGTACTGCCCCGAGACGATCGTTTTGAGGATGTTGCCGTGCACGCCGACCTTCGGCACCGGCACCTCGTCGAAGGGCGTTTGCCCAAGGTCCTGCAGCAATTTGTCCACCGGTCCGATCAGCACGACGGCGTCCTTGAACGCGTCCTGTGCAAAATACTCTTTGCCCGCCGCCTTCAGCTCCGGGTCGTCCGACGCCAGCGCCTCCGCGTATTGGTAAACCGTGACGAACTCCTCGCGCAGGTTCTGCGGCGCGATCCACGGCGAGAACCAATTCACGTCGAGCAATTGCCCCGCGCGCATCGGCACCGCCGTGTGCAGCGAGCCGTCGGCCCGGCGGAATTCCAGCGCGTCGCCCTTGGGCTGCACCGCGCCCGGCGGCAGTTGCCAGTAGAGCCGCGCCAACTCGACGGCCATGTGGAAATACGGCCGGTTGAGATTCGTCGGCACCCACAACGGCACCACGCGCATCTGGTCCTCGATCGTGTCGATCAGTCCCACGAACGGCGGGTTGTAGAGCTTCGTCTGGCCCTCGGTGAAACTGATCTCGAACACCGGCAATTCCGGCGGCTCCGATTGCTCCAGGCGCCACGATTCCGCGGAAATCAGCGGCAGCGTCCGCGTCTTCACCTTCTTGTCGATGTCCGTGAACTGCCAGCCGCCGTACGCGCCCGCCAGCACGACCGGCGGTTGCCGGAAGAGGAACCGCGCGAACTCCTGGTTGCCCGCGACGTGCTTGCGCCGGTCGACCGACTCGGAAAGTCCGGCCGCCGAAAACACAAAATCCAAACCGACGGCGCGCGCCTTGCCTTCGTTGACCAGCGCCGCCGACACCTTGGCGAAATAGGAACGGCTCCACGGCCACCCGCCGATCTTGTCGAGCGACAGCGAATCGACGTCGACGTACACGACCTTGATCGGCGCCTCGATCTCGCCGCGGTACTGGAAGCGCCAGTCGACGGATTTGTTTTCGAGAAACGCCAGCTGCCGGTAATGCTCCAGCAGGCACCAGATCAACGGAATCGGCAGCAGCAGCAGCCAGCGCAGTTGCGCGACGGCCTTTGCTTTGTTCTTCGATGCCATTTTCCCGACCTTGGCCGAACTCATGCAGTTGGGCGAGCTTGGCTGGGAGTGGGGTGCAAAACCGTTCGGTCCGTCAGGTTGCCTGCTTCGGCTCCGTTTTCGGAACCTCGCGGATCGATCTCTCAACCCTCAACTTTCAACGCTCAACTCCACGATCCCGGCTTAGGGCTGCGTCGGCACGATGCGGGGCGGCGTGGCCGGCGGCGGCGTCGTGGTGACCTCCGCCGTGAAATTGGAACCGGTGACCGTGGTCGTCGTGGGCGTCGGATTCGTGGTCGTCGTGGGCGTCGGATTCGTGCTCGTCGTGGTCTGCCCCGATCCCGTGCCGCCCGTGCTCCCGGTGGTTCCCGTCGTGCCCGACGTGCCGGACGAACCGGTGCCGGAGGCAGATCCGCTCGAGGGCGCGGGCGTAAAGACCGTCTGCTGCACCGCCACGGCAATCTCGGCCGCGGCGCTGGTCACGGCCGCGAGCGTCGCGGCGTTGACGTTGGTCGTGGACGACGGCGGCGGCGGCAGCACGGTCACGACCATTTGGCCCTGCGCGTTCGTCGTCACGTTGACCGTGATCGCGATTTCCTGGCCCTGGGGAACGGTGATGCCGGTGACCGTACCGGTGCCGGTCGCCGTCGGTTCGGGCGTGGCATTCGGCTGGGGCGTGTTGCCTTGGCCCTGACCCTGGCCTTGGCCCTGGCCCTGGCCGCCGGGGGTGCCGCCGGATTGGCTGCCGCCCGGAGCGAGCGATTCGAAAGACACGTTGCCGCTGGCGGTGCTCAGCGTGAAGAAGGCCTGGCCGGTGCCGCCGGGACGGAAAACGATGCGGAACGTCGTGCCGCGGATGCCGGCGGCGCCGACCGGAGTTTGCACGATGAAGGAGGAACCCTTGTCGTACTTCAGCTTCTTCACGTTGCCGACGAGCTCGCCCTTGTTCAGGGCCAATTTCGTGCGCGACTGCGAGGGCTCGTCGCTGATCTCCGCGACCTTGATGTCGCTCGCAAACGGATCCTGCAGGAACTCCTCGATGATGAGTTCCGAATCCGCACCCAGCTGCGTCGTCGCGCCGTTGGAAAACACGAGCACCACGCTGCCGTCGCCGAAGGTGTTGATCTTGGCCTTCTGAGGGACTTTGGCGCCGTTCTCCAGCGCCGTGACCGTGCCGCCGACCGTCATCTCGACCCGGCCCGATTTCTTCGCGACGAGGATCAACTCCGCGCCGCCGACCACCGCGGGTGCTCCGGCAGGAGCCGCCGGCGTTTGCGCCAACGCCGACATCACGCCGGCCAAGGCACCGACCAACAACCAGGACAGGAAACGAAAGTGCATGAAGAAATTCGGCTGAAACTTGGCGGAGCGTTAACGCCAAAAGCTGGCGCAGAGTTATCCCCGACAGCAAAGGAGGGTCAAGGCGCAAACCATACGCCGTGCCAGCGTCGCGCCGACTTTTCCACGCGCCTTGCCGGCGCCGACTTTCATTTCTTGCGGCGACGTTGCTCGAACCGTTCCCGCAACGCGTACGCCGGCGCGAAGTTCGGGTCGAGCTTGAGGCAGTAGGCCAGCGCCGCCTCCGCGGGCTCGCGGGAGACTTCGTTGCCCCGCCCCAGATGGTCGGCGAGGTAGTACCACGCGACCGCATCCGCCGGCGCGATCTCGACCGCAGCAAAGAAATCCGCGCCCGCTTCCGACCAACGGCTTTGCAAATCGCGCGCCACGCCGCGCCGGATCGAAAACTCGCTGCAGACCGACGACAACGCGAGTGCCCGGTCCGCCGCTGCTTCCGCGGCCCGCGCCAGATCGCGGGCCCCGGCCGGATCGTACCGGGTCGCCAACGCCAGCACGTAGGACAGATCCGCCCACGCTTGGGCGTGGCGCGGCGCCCACGCCGTCGCCCGCCCGAGGTCCGTCCGCGCCGCCGCGAGCACCGCGCGCACGTGGGCTTCCGGGACCGCCAGCCCGGCCGCGCCCAGCCGGTCGATCGCGGCGCGCGCCGGCCGCCGCAGGGATTCCGCCGCGAGCAACGGTCCCGCCAGGGCGGCGATCGCCAACCCGCCGGCCAAGGTTGCGACCACGGCCCACGGCCGGCCGCGCTCCCCGCCCGCCGGCGATGCCGTTTCCGCGATCCGCCAGCGCGCGGCCACGGCGAGCGCGCCCACGACCGCGAACGCCGCGACCAGCGCCGGGATCCGCAGATGGAAATCGAGCCCGAGCTGCAACGCGAACGCGCCCAGCCCCACCGCGAGGCCGGCTCCCACCGTCCGCGAATCCAGCCCGCCCGCGCGCCCGCCGGTCTCGTCCCGCCGCCGGCAGCGCCACGCGATCGCGAGCCAGCCGCCGAACAGCAGCAGCGCGCCGGCCGCGCCGTGGTCGGCGAGGACGTTGAGGTATTCGTTGTGGGCGTACAGCGGCTCGTCGCGGAAACCCGCCGGACGATGCCGCTCGAACAGCACATTGTAGCTGCCCGCGCCGTTGCCCAGCAGCGGGGCGTCGAGGAACAGGTTCCACGCCCCCTGCCACATCGCCGGCCGCGTCACTTCGCCGCCGTCGCGCACGAGCTGGCCGATCCGCTCCCGCACCGCCGGGCTCTCCCGGTACAGCCACGCGGCGCCGCCGCCGAGCAGCACGAGTCCCAGCGCGGAAAACGCCAGCCGCCGCCGCCACGCCCCGCGGCCCGCGGCCAACGGCCAGGCCGCGACGGCGACCGCGAGCGCCAGCCACGCGCCGCGGCTGATGGTAAGCCCGAGACCGACGAGCAGCACCGCCGCAACCCAGACCCACCAGACGCGCTCGGTCTCGCGCGCCCCGCGCCGGAACGCCAGCGCCGCCACCCCGGGCAGCACGAGCAGAATCAGCCCGGCAAAACTGTTGGGAATCGCGAAGGTCCCGCTCGCGCGGTCGAGAAACGCCGTCCGCACGCCGCCGAGCGGTTGCCACCCGGGTTGCACGAAACGTTGGTAACAGCCGGCCGCGACGCCGACGACGGCCAGGCCGGCGAGCACGACGAAGAGAAAACGCCGCGTCCGGGACGAGCGCACCCCGTTGAGCACGATCCAAAACACGGCCGCGAGGTGTGCCCAGCCCAGCCACTCGGGCCACGCCAGCCAAGGCACCGGCGAAACGAAGGCCGCGTTCGCCGCCGCAAGCGCGAGAAACGGCAGCGGCACGAAGCCGGCCGGATGGAGCGGCGGCGCCGGCCTGCGCCACCGCCGCACCGCGAGCAGCAGCAGGGCCGCCGCCGTCAACGCGTAGGCCGCGAGCCGGAACTCCGGACGGTACCCGCCGAGTGCCAGCGTGCATCCGACCAGCTGCGCCGCGACCAACCCGGCCAGCAGCCACTCGCCGCGGTCGACGGCGGGCGCGGCGGGGACGGAAGATCGGCGAAGGGGATCGGCCAAGCGAAGCCGCGAAGGCGGCCGCGCGACCCTGCCTTCGCGCCGCGGCCGCTCCGAGAAAAAAAAGGCGCCGCCCGAAGGCGGCGCCGCAAAGGACGGAGGCGTGAGCCCGACTCAGGCGGTCGGAACCGTCTGGATCGTCTTGAGAATCCGGCCGGCAACGAGGTACGGGTCGGCGGCGGAGTTCGGACGACGGTCTTCGAGGTATCCCTTGTAGCCGTTGTTGACGAAGCTGTGCGGGACGCGGATCGACGCGCCGCGGTCGGCGACACCGTAGCTGAACTTGTCGATCGACTGCGTCTCGTGCAGGCCGGTGAGGCGGAGGTGGTTTTCCGGACCGTAGACGGCGATGTGCTCGTCGCGGAACTTGTTGAAGGCTTCCATGAGCTTCTCGAAGTAGGCCTTGCCGCCGGTCTCGCGCATGAACTTCGTGGAGAAGTTCGAGTGCATGCCGGAGCCGTTCCAATCGAGCGGCGAGTTGAAGGGCCCGAGGATGGGCTTGCAGCGCCATTCGACGTCGATCTCGTACTGCTCGCAGAGGCGGCTCAGGATGTAGCGCGCGACCCACATCTGGTCGGCGGCGCTCTTCGAACCCTTGCCGAAGATCTGGAATTCCCACTGGCCCTTCGCCACTTCGGCGTTGATGCCCTCGAGGTTGATTCCGGCATCCAGGCAGATGTCGATGTGGCGCTCGACGATCTCGCGGGCCACGCTGCCGACGTTCTTGTAGCCGACGCCGGTGTAGTACGGGCCCTGCGGGGCCGGATAGCCGCCCTCGGGGAAACCGAGCGGACGACCGTCCTGGTAGAAGAAGTACTCCTGCTCGAAGCCGAACCAGGTGTCCGGATCATCCGGAATCGTCGCGCGGGAATTGCTCGGATGCGCGACGCCGGTGTGCAGGAAGGTTTCGCACATCACCAGGACGCCGTTCTTGCGCGTGGAATCGGGGAACACCGCCACCGGCTTCAGCACGATGTCGGAGCTCTTGCCCTCCGCCTGCTGCGTGGAGCTTCCGTCGAAGCCCCAATTGGGCAGCTCACCGAGCGTCGGGAAGCTGGCGAATTCCTTGATCTGAGTCTTGCTGCGGAGACTCGCCAGGGGCGTGTAACCGTCGAGCCAGATGTATTCCAGTTTGTATTTGGCCATGATGATTTGATGGAGGCAGGGTTCTGAGACGAAAACAGGTTGAGGGTGCGCGGCTTGCCCGCCGTTGCAGCGGCGAAAAAACCTCCTCCAAATCAGCAGCTCATGTGCCATCGGCAATCAGAAGTTTCGTTCATGACACTTTTTCGCACCAGAAATCGCATGCACGCAAACTTCGGACCGCAACCCGCGCTTGCCACCCGCGGATCGGGGCCGAACCTTCGAGCTTCCGCATGCACGAAATCAAAGACACGGCGCGCGCCTCCGTCCGCATCGGCTTCGACGGCCGCGTCCACAAGATCTTCCGCGGCCATTTCGCGCGCGAACGCTTCGAGCACGAGGTCCGCGTCCTGCGTTACCTCGAAGCCCGGGGCTGCACGTTCGTCCCCAAGCTCCTCGAGGTCGATCCCTCTCAGCTCAAGATGGTTACGACCAATTGCGGCGGTCGCGTCGACCAGCTGAATGCGGAACGCCAGGCCGAGCTGTTCGCCGAACTCGAGACGTTCGGGGTCCGGCACGAAGACCGCGAGTTGCGCAACATCACCTACCGTGTCGCCGATGGCCGCTTCTGCATCATCGATTTCGAGTTCGCCACCATCCTCGACGACGGCTCCGGCAAACCGATTTCCCTCAAGCCCAACCTCGGCACCTGATTCCGTTCGCCCCGACATGGCCGACGCCGCTTCCGCCCCCACCCCCTTCGTTCACTGGTCCGGCCTGACCCATGTCGGCCGCGTCCGGCAAAACAACGAGGACGCCTTTCTCGCCCTCGCCGTCGACGGCCGGGAGGTCCGCTATCTGGGCAAGACCGGCCACGCTTCGCTCGGCGAGTCGGACTTCGTCTTCGCCGTGAGCGACGGCATGGGCGGCGCCAAGTCCGGCGAATTCGCCAGCCGCATCACCGTCGATCGTATCACCCGCCTGTTTCCCCGCGCCTTCCGCATGGCCGCCAGCGGCCTGGGCGCCGGCTTCAACGACGTGCTCGCCGAACTCGTCACCGCCATCCACCAGGACCTGCTCAAACTCGGCTACTCCTACGAGGAATGCGCCGGCATGGGCGCGACGCTCAGCCTCTGCTGGGTCCGCCCCGATTGGGTTTACTTCGCGCACCTCGGCGACACCCGCATCTATTATCTGCCGCACGACGGCAATTTCACCCAGGTCACGCACGACCACAGCCACGTCGGCTGGCTGCGCCGCGCCCGCCAGATCAACGAACGCGAGGCCCGCACCCACCCGCGGCGCAATTCCCTCAACCAGGCCCTCGGCGCCGGCCACCAGTTCATCGATCCGCACATCGGCGCCGTCGCCCACCGGCCGGGCGACCGCTTCGTGATCTGCTCCGACGGCCTGACCGACGGCCTCTGGGACCGGCAGATCGAGGAAAACCTCCGCATCCCGGAGCCGCGGCCCGACGGCCTCAGCCCCGCCCACGCCCTCGTCCACCAGGCGGTGGAAAACTCCGGCCGCGACAACGTCACCGCCTTGGTCTTCGACTTTGTCGGCGGCCCGTGATTTCCCTGCCGCCATGGGCGCGCTGCTCTTCGTCTACGGCACCCTGAAACGCGGTTGCCGCAACCACCGCCACCTCGCCGGCCAGGCCTTCGTCGGCCCGGCGCGAACCGCACCCGGGTTCACGTTGTATGACCTCGGCGGATACCCGGGCATCGCCGCCGATCCGGCCGACGCCGGCGGCGTCGCCGGCGAACTTTGGACCGTCGATGCCGCCGCGCTGGCGCGCCTCGACGCCTTCGAAGGCGTCCACGAAGGGCTCTACCGCCGCGCGCCCATCGCGCTGCAGGCCCCGTCCGGCGAAGTCGCCGCCGCGAGCGCCGAGGCTTACTTCCCCGCCGTCAGCCTCGTCGGCCGCCCGCACGTCGGCGCGGAATGGAAGGAGTGAGGCGGACGGGATAGAAAGAGCGTTGAAGGCAGTGCATTGAGTGACGGCATTGCGCAGCCCAGCCGTCCGCGGAGAGGAAAACGACGAGCGCCGCAAAGAGGCGCAAATGGCGCAAGAAATCGGCGACGACCCGACCGCGCGAACTCGGGACGAACGTGATGCCGAAACTGCAACCGGGCCATCCCTCGCCGTGACCCCATCGAACGACGCACCTTTTGCGAGTTCTGCGCTTCCTTGCGGCAACCCAGGCGGCCGAAGCCGCGCTGGAGCCATCCAAATCCAGCCGGGTTCATCCCGGTCACCGTTTCGTGTCCTCTGCCCACAAGACCCGCGCACCGCCCCGCTCACGGCGTCGGCGTCTTGAGCACCCGCTTCGGCACCTTCTGCACGCGCACGAACTTCGCGCGGAACAGATCCTCGAGCGTCTCGCGAATCTCCGGGCTCAGCCGGCCCACCAAATCCTCGAGTTTCGGCAAGGCCTTGGGATCGCTTTCCTCGGCGGCCTCGACCGCGGCGGGCGTCGCCTTCACGGGTTCGCCGCGCTCCTTGGCCTCGGCCAAAAATGCCGACTCCGCTTCCGCATCCGGCCACGCCGTCGGCTCGTCGCCCGCCGGGGCAACAGCGTCCGCTTCGACAACGCCTTCCTCGGCCACCGTCACGGCGGGCGCCGGCGTCTCGGCCGCGGGCTTGGGCTGAGCCGTCAGCGCCGCCGTGCGCATCGGGGCCAACGGCGCCAATTCCGGAACCGAGCCCACCGCGGCGGTCTTGGCCGCGGCGCGTTCCGTCGCGCGCAGGCTCAGGCGCGACTCGAGCCGGTCAATCAGCCCTTTTTTTTTTCGTCCCCGGCACCGCCGGCCGCCGACTCGTCGGTCAACGCCGCCAGTTCCTTGATCAGGCTGTCGATCGCACGCGCCCGGCTGGCCTCGACGGCTTTCAGGAGCGTGACTTCGAAATTGATCTTCTCGGCGAGCCCGAGCTTCACGCTGCCCTCGCCCTCGCGAAGCCCGTCGAGCAGCCGCGTCAATTGCTCCGTTGTCATCGGCAGGCCGCCGAGTTTGTCGCTGCGGCCGCCCTGCGCGATGGCGTCGAGCAAGGCCACCTGCACCAGCGCCTGGAGATCGATCAGCAACCGCACCAAGTCGCGGCCCGCGGCGTCGCACTCGTCGACGATGGCGACGATCTTCTTGTGATCGCCCGCAGCCAGTGCCGCGGCCAGCGCGGCGATGCGGTCGGCGGCGACCAAGCCGTAGACATCGAGCACGTCCGGCTCGCCGATCTCGGCGCCGCAGAACGAAATCATCTGGTCGAAAATCGACTGCGCGTCGCGCATGCCGCCGTCGGCGAGACGGGCGATGCAGGCCAGGGCGGCGTCGGACACCTTGATCTTCTCGTCGACGGCAATGCGCTTCAGGCGCTCGACGATGAGATCGGGCGGAATCGGCTTCAGGTCGAAGCGCTGGCAACGCGAGACGATCGTCGGCAGCACCTTCTGCGGATCCGTCGTCGCGAACACGAACTTCACGTGCGCCGGCGGCTCCTCGAGCGTCTTGAGCAGCGCGTTGAACGCCGCGGCCGAGAGCATGTGCACTTCGTCGATGATGTAGACCTTGAACTTCCCCTGCGCCGGCGCGTACCGCACCGTTTCGCGCAGGTCGCGGACCTGGTCGACGCCGTTGTTGGAGGCGCCGTCGATCTCGATCACATCGAGATGGGAGCCTTCGGCGATCGAGACGCAGGCGGGATCGTTGACATCGAAGTCGGCCTTAGGCCCGCCGGTGCAGTTCAACGCTTTGGCAAAGATACGCGCCGTCGAAGTTTTGCCGGTACCGCGCGGCCCGACAAAAAGATAGGCGTGGGCGATCCGCTGCCGGGTGATCGCGTTCTTCAGCGTCCGCACCACGTGGTCCTGGCCGACGACATCGTCGAATGTCTGGGGACGCCACTTGCGGGCGATGACTTGGTAGGCGGTCGACACGTGCGGGTTAGAACAAATCCGCGCATTCGAAGCGCAAATCCGAAATCAAAAAAAGTGGCCAGGCACTCCACGGCACTGGGAGAACGTCGTTACCGTTGCTACCTTCCGGTCCTGGCGGAGTTCACGCGCCTGCCCATGCATGGCACCTGGCCGCCGCGAACCATGCGACCGACCTTGCGCAGCGCAACTGCCAATTTCGCGAATCGCCCCGCGGGTCAGGGCGCGGGAGCCTTGGGCGCCGCGGGCCGCTCCTCGGCCTTCCCGGCGGCGGCCCGATTGGCCACTTCGGTGGCGACGGCCTCGACGCGGCGCTTGCGCTCGGCCTGCACGCGCTCCTCGGTCTGGCGGCGGATCTTTTCCAATTCCTCGCGCTGCTTCGGCGTGAGGACCGCGGAAACATCGACGTACATGCGGTCGGTGACCCGCGCCGTGTCGGCGAGGCTTTCCTGCCGGATGCGCAACAGATCCTCGCCCGCGCGCTCCACGATGGGCCGGACCTTGGTTTTCTGCTCCGCGGTCAATCCGAGCTTCTGCGTGAACTGCCGCATCAGCGTCGGCGTGATCGCGTTCGCCCGGGTCGGGGCCGCGACGGGCGCCTGCGGCCCGGCGACCTGCGGCCGCGGCTGATTGTCCGGCGGCAACGGCACCACCGCGCGGTCACCCGCGGGCGGCGGCGGCGGAGCCTGCATCCGGCGGCCGGACGAAGCCCGCATCGTGAAGAACCCGCCGAAGATCGCCCCGGCGATGAACACGCCGATGAACGCGGAAATGACTTTCCACGGCTTTTCCATGCTCAGTCGGCGAGGTCGAGGACGATGGCGACGGCGTCGTCGGGGGCGATCGTGTCGGTGTCTTCCGCAAGGTGCAGGGCCGTGCCGGTCGGCGTGAACGCCGAGGTCACCTCCTGGTAATTCAGCGCGACGCTGAAGAGCGCGAGCAGGCTGGCGACGCCGAGGGCGCGCAGGGCCATGCGATCGAGCACGGAGACGACGCGGCGCTCCTGCGCCAGCGCGAGGGCGGCGACCCGCGTCGCGAAGCCGTAGGGGGCGGAGGCATCGCGGTCGTCGCGGACCGTGCGGGCCGCGGCAGCGAGGCGCTGCCAGGCTTGATGGGAATCGGGGGAGCTCATGCGCGTTCCTTTCGTTGTAATTCCTTGAACAGCTTCTGCAACTTCCGTCGCGCCCGGAAGGCGCGGACCTTGATCAGCGACTGGTTCCACCCGGTCTGGGCGGCGATCTCGGCGATCGTCTTCTGCTCGAGATCGAGCAGGCGGATGACCAATTGGTCGTCCGGTTTCAGCTGGTTGAGAAGCTTGTGGACCAATTCGTGCGCCGCCATCGCGTCGTTGGCCGGGACGTCGTTGGTGTTGGTCATGACGGCGTCGAGCACGTCCGCCTCGCCTTCCGAAAGATCCGCCCAGCGGAACTCCGGCCGGCGTTTCTGGGCCCGCAATTGGTCGATGCAGGTCGTCACGGCGATGCGCGACACCCAATGGGTGAACGGCACGGCGCCCTGATACTGGTCGATGCGGGTGAACATTTTCAGAAAGATATCCTGGGCCAGATCCTCTTCCTGCACGCGGCGCGGCAGGTGGGAACGGACGATCCGGATGACCAAGGGGTAAAGGTGGTCGACCAATTCGCGCGCAGCCCGCTGATCGCGCTGGCGCACCCGTTCCAGGCAGCCAGCCAGATCAAACGGCGGGGCGTCGTCGGGCATAGGCGGATGGAGGCGATGACATGCACGTCAGGCAAGACGCGCTTTGCACCGGTCGGTTACAGAATTGTCCCGGCGTGCCGGAACGGGTCCTTGACTTCGATTTCCGCGTGCCGATATCACCGATGGAACCGAATGCGAATTTCGCTCCAGGCCCTTCGACTTACGAACGCGCACGACCTTTGAGGACGCCGCCAGCGGCGGGTCGTGCGTAGGCCTGAATTCCCAGTCGCCACCCGAGGTGGCGCTTTGCTAAACCGTCCGATCCTGGTCGGGCGTTTTGTCCGCCGAATCCCGTTTTCCCAACCTCTCTCCGTCCGTCGTTTTCCGGTCATGCAACCTGCTCCCGTCACGAAGTACCGTCCGTTCCCGCCCGTCCACCTGCCCAACCGCCAGTGGCCCAACCGCACCCTCGATCGCGCCCCGCATTGGTGCAGCGTCGATCTGCGCGACGGCAACCAGGCCCTCGCCCAGCCCATGAGCGTCGAGGAAAAGCTCGAGTACTTCGACCTCCTCGTCCGCATCGGCTTCAAGGAAATCGAGGTCGGTTTTCCCAGCGCCTCCCAGATCGAATTCGATTTTTGCCGCCGTCTGATCGACGAAAACCGCATCCCCGGCGACGTCGCCATCCAGATCCTCTGCCAATGCCGCGAGGAACTCATCGTGCGCAGCTGCGAGGCCCTCCGCGGCGCCAAGCACGTCATCTTCCATCTCTACAATTCGACCTCGCCCGCGCAGCGGAAGCACGTGTTCAACGCGACCCAGGACGACATCGTCCGCATCGCCGTCCAGGGCACGAAGTGGGTGAAACAGCACACGCAGCCCCTCGCCGCCGCCGGCACGCACGTGCGTTTCCAATATTCGCCCGAGAGCTTCACCAGCACCGAACTCGATTTCGCCCTCCGCATCTGCGAGGCCGTCACCGATGTCTGGCAGCCCACGGCCGACAACAGGATCATCCTCAACCTCCCCGCCACCGTCGAGTACGCCACGCCCAACATCCACGCCGACCAGATCGAGTGGATGCACACGCACCTCACGCGCCGCGACCGCACCCTCATCTCGCTGCACACGCACAACGACCGCGGCACCGGCGTGGCCGCCACGGAACTCGCCCTGCTCGCCGGCGCCGACCGCGTCGAGGGCACCCTCTTCGGCAACGGCGAACGCACCGGCAACCTCGACATCGTCACCGTCGCCCTGAACCTCTACACCCACGGCGTCCACCCGAACCTCGACTTCGGCAACATCAACGAGATCCGCGAGGTCTACGAGCGCACCACGCGCCTCGAGGTGCCCGCCCGCCAACCCTACGCCGGCGAGCTCACGTTCACCGCGTTCAGCGGTTCGCACCAGGACGCGATCAAGAAGTCCTGGGCCGTCCAGAAACCGGATGAGCCCTGGGACGTGCTCTACATCCCGATCGATCCCGCCGACATCGGCCGCAGCTACAAGGCCATCATCCGCATCAACGCCCAGTCCGGCAAGGGCGGCGTCGCCTACGTGCTCGAGAACGAATTCGGCTTCTCGCTGCCGAAACTCATGCACAAGGAAATCGGCAAACTGGTGAACGACGTCGCCGACGCCCGCGGCACCGAGCTCCAGCCCGACGACATCCACGCCGTCTTCCGCCAGGAATACCTCGAACGCGCCGCGCCCCTCGCCCTGCGTTCCTTCAAGACCGCGGAGCACGACGGCGCCGTCACCTGCACGGCCGACATCACCCTCGACGGCCGCGCCGTCGCGCTCACCGGCTCCGGCAACGGCCCGATCGACGCCTTCACCCGCGCCCTCGGCACCACCGCGCTGCCGAAATTCGAGGTCCTCAGCTACGCCGAGCACTCCCTCGGCAAAGGCTCCGAAGCCCGCGCCGTCAGCTACATCCAGATCAAGACCGAGCGCGGCCTCGCGCTCTTCGGCGCCGGCATCGACACCAACATCGAACTCGCCTCGATCAAAGCCATCGTCAGCGCCCTCAACCGCGCGTTGGCGAAACGGAGTTGAGGGTTGAGAGCTGAGAGTTGAGAGCCCCGGCGCTGCGCTGGCAGCGCCCGGCCAGCCAAAGCCCAAAGCTGAAAGTTGAAAGCCAGTCAGAAGGCGGAGCGTCGCAAGCGCTCCGCCTTTTCCGTCCTGTCAATCCGGTCTCCGCCGTCCCGTCCCTCCTGTCCTCCTCAAGAAACGCCCGCCTACCCCGCCGCGCCCGTCCGCGCCCGCGACCTCACCACCCGTTCCCCTTCGTGAGCGTCTTCACGCGCACGAGAAACATATTCGCGGTGATATAGAGCGTGCTGCCGTCGTCGCCCCAGTTGCAGTTCGCCGTGGGCTGCCCGGTGTTGATGCGTCCGAGCAATTTGCCCGCCGGCGAAATCACCAGAATCCCGCCCGGGCCGCTCGACCACACGTTGCCCGCGACGTCGACCTTCAGCCCGTCGACCGAGCCCCGCGCCGGCGGTTTCGCCAGCGGCAGCGCGTCGAAAAACACGCGGCCCTTCGCGAGTAGGCCGTCCGCCTGCACGTCGTACGCCATGACGCGCGGCGCGCGGCCGTCGCTGATGCCGACATAGAGCGTCTTTTCGTCGGGCGAAAACGCGATGCCGTTCGGGAAATTCAATTCCCGTTCCAGCAACGTCACCTTCCCGTCCAACCCGAGCCGATACACGCCGTTGAAGGGAATCTCCTTCAGCTTCGAATTGTTCACGCCTTCGAGGCCGTACGACGGATCCGTGAAATAGATCTCCCCGTTTTTCCGCACCGCGAGGTCGTTGGGACTGTTGAAACGCTTGCCGTCCCAGCGCTCCGCCAGCGCGGTGAATTTCCCGTTTTCATAGCGCGCGATCCGCCGCTCGCCGTGCTGGCACAGGAGCAACCGCCCCTGCGCGTCGCGGGCGAGGCCGTTGCTGCCCGGCTCGCGGAAACCCGGCTGCGGCGTCAGCAATCCGCTCGGCTTCAGGAACACATCCACGCCCGTCTTCCCCGGCGTCCACTTCCACGCCGTGTTCTGCGGCACATCCGAAAACACCACGCCGCCCTCGTGCCACACCGGGCCCTCGGACCACGTGAACCCTTCCGCCAATTTCTCGACCACGGCATCGGCCGCCACAAGTTGGTCGAAGGCCGGGTCGAAACGCTCGATCTTGCCTTGGAACACCGGCGCGGCCTTCGCCGCCTTGGCCGCGGGCGCGGCCGGTTCGGCCGCGACGGCGGCGAGGGAAAGGACCAAAAACGACACCATCGTGCGGGGTAAACGGGGGTTCATGCGCCCAACGAATTCCCCGGATTCCGCCCGGGCGAGCGGAAAATAGTCATAGTCCCTCCCCGGCGCCCGGTCCGGCGGGAATCTTTGACGCCGCCCGCCTCCGCGCTACGGTGCCGCCCCGACCGCCATGAAGTACACGCCCGCCAAACCGCCGCTCACCGGCGAAACGCTCGCCTCGCTCACCGAGCGGCTGCACGCGCAGGGCGAACCCGCGTTCCGGGCGAAGCAGATCCTCGATTGGGTCTACAAGAAACGCGTCCGCACCTGGGACGGCATGACCAATCTGTCGAAGCCGCTGCGCACGTGGCTCGACGCCACCTTCGAACTGATCCCGGCCGCGCTCGTGCTGAAAAAGCAATCCGAGGACGTCACCGACAAACTCCTCCTCGAGCTCGGCGACCGTTCCCTCATCGAAACGGTCATCATCCGCGCCCCGCAGGAAGGCGTCGGCCTCGACGCCTCCCGCAAGACGATCTGCATCTCGACCCAAGTCGGCTGCGCCATGGGCTGCGTCTTCTGCGCCAGCGGACTCTCCGGCCTGAAACGCGACCTCAACGCCGGCGAGATCGTAGCCCAACTCCTCCACGTTTGCTACCGCGAGGACGAACGCAGCCCGCGCGCGCGGCCGGAACTCGTTTCCTTCGACAACATCGTCGTCATGGGCATGGGCGAACCGCTCGCCAACTACGACGCCCTCATCCGCGCCCTCACGATCGTGAACGCCGACTGGGGCATGGGCTTCGGCGCCCGGCGCATCACCATTTCGACGAGCGGCCTCGTGCCCAAGATCCTCAAGCTCGCCGAAGAGCCGCTCGGTTTCCGTCTCGCGATTTCCCTGCACGGCGCGACCGACGAAGTCCGCGAAAAGATCATGCCGGTGAACAAGGCGTTCCCGCTGGCCAAACTCATTCCCGCCGTCCGCACCTTCTCCGAGAAACACGGCCGCATGGTCACGCTCGAGTTCATCCTCATCGAGGAAATCAACGACTCGCTCCAGCAGGCCGAGAAACTGCGCGACATCGCCCGCGACCTGCACGCGCACGTGAACCTCATCCCGTACAACACCGTCGAGGGCCTCCCGTGGAAACGCCCGAGCCTCACGCGCCAGGAACGTTTCGCCGACATTCTCCGCGACGCCCGCATCTCCGTGACGCTGCGCCGCGAAAAAGGCCACGACATCGACGCAGCCTGCGGCCAGCTCCGTTTGAAAACGGAGAAGGAACGCGAACTCGCCGTCGCCGGCTGATGCCTGCCTTGGCGGCTCGGGCGCCGAGCTTGGGTCACAGAGGACACGGAGGGAGCACGGAGGTCACGGAGGAGAAACGCGCGCGTTTTCCGCGCGCCTCCTGCACCGTGGACCTCGGTCCGAAGCAATTCCTCCCGCTTGAATCCAAGCAATTCCCCGGAACCAACGTCTCCGCCCCACTCGTTTTCCCAATCTCCCCTCCTCCCTGACCTCTGTGCTCCGTCCGTGACCTCTGTGGTTCAAACGAACATGCATCGGCGGCCCACCGCCTTTCCTGTTTCTCCTCCGTGACCTCCGTGCCTCCTCCGTGACCTCTGTGTCGAAAAGACCGACCCCGCCCGTTTTCCGGCTGGCCTGCCGGCCCGGTCTCGCATTCCAGAAAGCGTGCCCGATTCGCTCCGGCTGATTGCGCAAGGCGCGCTGCTCCTCGCCGGCCTGCTCGGCCCCGGCGCCGCGTTGCTGCGCGCGCTGCGCCTGCCGTTCGCGATCGGGCCTGCGTTTCTCGGTTCCGTCGCCGTGCATTATACGACGCTGCTCGCGTTGGTGTTCACCGGCCTGACGATTTCCCTCGTTTCAATCTCCGCCGGCTTGTCGCTGGCGGCGTTCGCCGCGCTGGCCTATGCGCGTCTGCGCCCGCCCGCCGCACCGGTCGGCCCCGACTTTAGCGCCCTTGAACCGACGCTACCGGCCTGGCGTCGCCGGCTCGGACCGCTCGGCGATCTCGGGGCCTGGACTCCCCTCTACATTATCTTCTGGGCCGCGTTGCTCGTGCGGGCGTGGCATCAACCGCTCGCCGGTCCCGACGTCGAGTTCCGCTGGAGCTATCTCGCCGAACAAATGCTGCGGCTCGGCCACCTCGACTTCTATCCGCCGCGCCACGCCACCGACTTCCGCGCCTACTTCTGGGCCGAAAGCCTCCCGCCTGGCGCCGCCGCCCTGCACGCCTGGGCCTACGCCTGCGCCGGCGGCGTCGGTAAATCCGTCGCCTGGACCGTACCCGCGACCGTGCTCCAACTCTGGACGCTCCACGAATTCCTCTGGCTCGCCGCGCAACGCCTCTCGCGCCCGCCCGCCGCCCGCCTCGTCGTGCTCGCCGCCGCCGCCTGTCCCTTGCTGACGTGGTCCGTGTTGCTCGGCCAGGAAACCGGGCTGACCGCCCTCGCCGCCGCCGGCATCGTGCTCGGCTTGGCGGCGTGGCAAGCGACGTCGTCGCCCGGCTGGCTGGTCTTCGTCGGCCTCGCCGCGCTCGTCGGCGCCGCGGCACGCGAATACGGACTCGTGTTTCCGCTCCTTGCCGCCGGCGGATTGTGGCTGGTGCGCGCGCCGCGGATCGGCTGGCTCGCGTGCGGCGTCCCGCTCTTGCTCGCCGCGTTCTGGCCGCTGCGCACCTGGTTCCTCACCGGCAATCCGTTCTACAGCCTCGCCCTCGGACCGCTGCCCGTGAATCCACGCTTCATCGCTTGGATCAACCACGATGCCGCCGCCTTCGCCGCGGCGCTCACGTCGTCCGCCGGTTGGCGCGAGCTCGGCCGCTACGCGTTGCAGTACGCACCGACCGCTTTGCTCGGCGCCATCGTCCTCCTCCCCGCCGCCCTGCGCCGCAATGTCTGGCGCCGCGAAGCGATCGCGTTGCTCGTCGCCGTCGGCGTGATCGCGCTGCTCTGGGCCGCCTCCGTGCGCTACACGTCCGGCGGGCTCTTCTATTCGCTGCGCGTGCTCGCCCCGGCCCTCGCCCTCGGCGTGCTCGCCCTCGGTCTCGCCCTCGCGTCCGTGGCGCGGCTCCGCCCCGAGTTTTTCCGCGGCCTGCGCGTCGCGTTGTTCGTGCTCGTGCTCGGCACTTTGCCCGCCTCGCTGTCGCTCCCGCTCAATCCCGCGCGCACGCCGTGGCGCGAATGGCCCGCCTTCAACGCGATCCGGCACGCGCCCACGGGCATCGCCGACGAGACGGCCGCTTTGCTGCAACGCCTCGGCTCCGACGGCGCCATCTTGGCGGACGCCCCGGGTTTCCAAACGCGTTTCCTGCCGCTCGGCCGCACCGTCGTCCCGTTGTGGAGCCCGGATGCGGATTGGCTCTTCGACAATACCTTGTCGGAGGCCGACGTCGTCGCCCGTTGGCGCGCCAGCGGCATCCGCTGGATCGTGATCACGAAGTGGCAGGCCAACCTCGACTTCTTCAACCGCCACTCCCGCTGGTCCCGCCCGCCGCTGCGTTTGCAACCCGTCGGCGAGACCGCCCAGACCGCGGTCTTCGCGCTCTCCGCCGCCTCCGCCCCGTAGCCCCGGGCGCTCCCGGAACCCGCCCGGAATCTGCACTTTCCGCTTGCGCTCCGGCGTCGGCCGACATCTTACCGCACCTCCCCGGGTAGCCGCGGCGGACTTCGTTCCGCCGGCCTGGTCTACCCCGCACATCCCTTCACGCTTCGCCAAGTTCCCATGATTGAAGTCAAAGGTCTGGTCAAAACTTACGGCGCGAAACGCGCGGTCGATGGCGTCACCTTCACGGTGAAACGCGGCGACATCCTCGGCTTCCTCGGCCCCAACGGCGCCGGCAAGTCGACCACGATGAAAATGATCACGGGCTTCCTCCGCCCCGATGCCGGCACGGCCACGGTCGACGGCGTCGACGTCACCGCGGATCCCGTCCGGGTGAAACAGAAACTCGGTTACCTGCCCGAAAGCGCCCCCGCCTACCCCGAGATGACCGTGGAGGAATTCCTCGGCTTCATCGCCGAAGTCCGCGGCTTCCGCGGCGCCGCCAAGGCCGCGCAGGTCGACCGCGCCGTGCAGCTCACCCACCTCGCGCCGGTGCGGAAACAGACGATCGAAACGCTTTCCAAGGGCTTCAAGCAACGCGTCGGTTTCGCCCAGGCCCTGCTGCACGATCCCGCGGCGCTGATCCTCGACGAACCGACCGACGGTCTCGATCCGAACCAGAAGAACGAGGTCCGTTCGCTGATCAAAAACATGTCGGCCGAAAAGGCCGTGATCCTCTCGACGCACATCCTCGAGGAAGTCGACGCGATCTGCAACCGGGTGATCATCATCTCCCGCGGCAAAGTCGTCGCCGACGAAACCCCCGAGCAGCTGCGCGCCCGCAAACCCGGCGCCCGCCTCGACGAGATCTTCCGCTCCCTGACCCACGGGGACATCTGATCCCGGCCGTAGCGAGTAGCGGGCAGCGGGTAGCGGGCATCCGTCACCCGACGCTCGGAATCGGTTTCCGATCCTACTCGCTGCCCGCTCCTCGCTACCCGCTACCTTCCGACCTTTCCGTCCCATCCCATGCGTCAAATCACCCCCATCTTCAAACGTGAGTTCCTCGGTTACTTCCGTTCGCCGGTGGCTTACGTTTTCCTGATCGCGTTCCTCGTCATCTCGGTGTCGCTCGCGTTCTCCCGCTACGGCGGCTTCTTCCGCGCCGGCGTCGCCGGCCTCGAGAGCTACTTCACGTTCTACCCGTGGCTCTTCATGTTCATCGTGCCCGCCGTCGGCATGCGCCTTTGGTCCGAGGAAAAACGCTCCGGCACCGTCGAGCTGCTCTTCACGCTGCCCGTCACCACTCTCGAGGCCGTCCTCGGGAAATTCCTCGCCGGCTGGGCCTTCCTCGCCCTCGCCGTCCTCCTCAGTTTCCCGATGGCCCTCACCGTCGGCTACCTCGGCGATCCCGATTGGGGTGTCATCGCCACCACCTACCTCGGCGCCGTCCTCATGGCAGGCGCCTACCTCGGCGTCTGCGCCCTCACCTCCGCGCTGACGAAGAACCAAGTCATCAGCTTCGTGCTCAGCCTCGGCGTCTGCGCGATCCTGCTGTTCCTCGGCTTCAGCAGCTTCACCGACACCCTCGAGGGCGCGCTCCCGATGGTCGTCGCCGACGCCCTGTCGAATTTCAGTTTCATCACGCACTTCGACGCCTTCACCAAAGGCATCATCGATCCCAAGGACGTGATCTTCTTCCTCTCGCTGATGGGCTTCACGCTCTTCCTCAACGTCGTCGCCCTCGAGCGCTAACCCTTTCCGCTCCCGCCCATGAAAACCGGCAGCAAGTCCCTCGCCATCGTCCTCCTCCTGGTCGGACTCGTCCTCGTCAACTACCTGGCCTCGTCGCTGCCCGTGCGCGTCGACGCCACCGCCGAGTCGATCTACTCCCTCTCCGCCGGCACCAAGACCATGCTCGGCAAGATCGAGGAGCCCGTCTCGATCGACCTCTACTTCACCAAGGACGCCTCCGGCCTCCCCATCGCCTACAAGAACTACGCCGCCCGCGTGCAGGAAATGCTGCGGCAATACGTGCGCGCCTCCCGCGGCAAGCTCACGCTCAACGTGATCAACCCGCGCCCCGACACGCCCGAGGAAGAGCGCGCCACCGCCTCCGGCCTCACGCCCCAGGTCGCCCAACAGGGCGGCGAACAGTTCTTCTTCGGCCTCATCGTCACCCAGGCCGACCAGCAGAAGACAATCCCCGCCTTCACGCCCCAGCGCGAACAGTTCCTCGAGTACGATCTCTCCAAGCTGATCTATTCCGTCCAGCAGATCGACAAACGGAAACTCGGCCTCATCTCCAGCCTCCCGCTCCAGGGCACCAGCCCGCAAGAGATGCAAATGATGATGATGATGCGCCGCCAGCCGCAGCCGTCGCAGATGGTGATCTCGGAACTCGAGCAGTCCTTCCAGATCGTCCCCGTCGAGGCCGCCGCCGCCGAACTGCCCTCCGGTCTCGACGTCCTCCTCGTCGCGCACCCGCAGAACGTGTCGCCGAAACTTCAATACGCCATCGACCAGTTCCTCCTCGCCGGCAAACCCGTCATCGTCGCCGTCGACCCCGCCTCCCAGCACTTCAAGCGCCAGAGCAACCCGCAGCAGATGATGATGGGCGGCGGGCCGCAGAACGTTTCCTCCGACCTCCCCGTTCTCTTCAAAGCCTACGGCGTCCAGTACGATCCGCAGCAGGTCGTCGGCGATCTCGAAAACGCCACCCAGGTCCAGACCGGCGCCGGCGGCGTCGCCCGCTACCCGATCTGGCTCAGTCTCCGCGGCAAGGACGCCTTCAACGCCCAGTCCATGGCCACCGCCCAGCTGAAGTCGGCCATGTTCATCGAGTCCGGCAGCCTCGCGAAACGCGAGGGCGCCGACGTCACCTTCACCCCGCTCGTCGAAACCTCCGCCCAGGCCGGCACCGTCGCCAGCATGCTGTTGCAGTTCGCGCAGCCCGACGACGTCGCCAAGCAGATCACGCCCAGCGGCAAGAAAACCATTGCTGCCCTCGTCACCGGCAAACTGAAGTCCGCCTTCCCGGACGGCGCCCCCAAGGACGAACCCAAGCCCGACGCCCCCGCCCCCGCGCCCGAGGCGCCCAAGGCCAAGGCCGACCACCTCGCCGAATCCAAGACCACCTCGACGCTCTTCGTCATCGCCGACACCGACTGGCTCTTCGACGACTACAGCGTCCGCAAGTTCAACTTCTTCGGCCAGACCGCCGCCGAGCCGTTCAACGACAACCTCGCCTTCGCCGCCAACACCGTCGAGTTCCTCGGCGGTTCCCAGGACCTCATCTCCATCCGCGGCAAGGGCACGTCGCTGCGTCCCTTCGACGTCGTGCGCAAGATGGAGGCCGAGGCCCAGAAGGAGTACCAGACCAAGCTCACCGAACTCGACGGCCGCCTCCAGCAGGTGCAGACGAAACTCACCGAGCTCCAGGGCAAGAAAGGCGAAGGCAACCGCCTCGTCGCCACGCCCGAACTCGCCAAGGCCATCGAGGATTTCCAGAAGCAGCAGGCCACCATGCGCGGCGAACGCCGCGAAATCCGCCGCGCCCTCCGCGAGGACATCGACCGGCTCGAAAACCGGCTCCTCGTCCTGAACCTCCTCTCCACGCCGGTCGCCGTGCTCCTGTTCGGCTTCTGGTTCAGTCGCAACCGGCGCAAGTGAGCCGCCGCCGCACCTCCTTCGGCAACCACCGTTTCCCACGATGAAACTCAAGACCCTCGTCGTTTCCGTGCTGGTCCTCGCCGCCCTCTCCGTGGCGGTGTTCTTCGCGCGCCGACCCGCCCCGCCGCCGTCGGCCGATCCGCGGCTCAACCAGCCGCTCGTCGCCCGCGACCTCCTCGAGAAAGCCGCCGGCCTCCGCCTCGCCGACGCCGGCAAAACCGTCGAACTCGCCCGCAACGCCGACGGCACCTGGAAGGTCGTTTCCTACCACGACTTCCCCGCCGACTTCACCAAGCTCGGCGGCTTCGTCGGCAACCTCACCGAGGCCAAACTCCAGCGCCTCGTCACCAGCAGCCCCGACCGCATCGCGCGTCTCGAATTCAAGGATACGAAGATCGAGCTGCTCGACGGCGCCGGGAAAGCGCTGTTCGCCGTGACCCTCGGCAAGAACGCCGACGCCGGCGGCCGCTACGTCCGCTTCGGCGACGAACCCAAGGCCTTCCTCGCCAACCTCAACGCCTGGCTCGATGCCGACGCCAAGAACTGGGCCAACGCCGAGTTGCTCAACCTCAAGGCCGACGATGTCGCCAAAATCGAAATTCCGTTTCCCGAAGGCGGCAGCGTGACGGTCACGCGCGCCAAGAAGGAAGACCCGTGGACCGCCGAAAATTCGCCCGCCAACCAGAAGCTCAAGGCCGACAAGATCGGCCAGATTCTCAACGCCGTCGGCAACCTGCGCTTCACCGAGACCACCGCCCTCGACGACGCCAACGCCAAGGCCGCCGTCGCGAACCAGCGTCTCTTCAAGATCGAGACCTTCGACAAGAAGGTCGTCAAAGTCGGCCTCGGCCGTAAGCCCGAGGAAAAGAAACTCAAGGCCCCCGCCGTCGCCGCCGATGGCAAGTCCGGCCCCGCCGCCCTCGGCAGCGTCGCCGACCTCGCCAAAAAGGACGACGCCAAGAAGGACGACAAGCCGCTCGCCCCCGAATTCGAGACCATCCCCGCCGGCCCGGTCTTCGCCTCGGTCTCGCACGGCGACGCCGCCGCCCCCGTCAACGCCCTCATGGCCAAGCGCGCCTTCCAAATCGCCGACTACAGCTTCACCAGCCTCCCGCAAAAAGCCGACGAACTCTTCGAGCCCGTCCCGCCCCCGGCCCCGGCCGCTCCTGCGCCCGCCGCCCCCGAAGCGAAGCAGCCCGAAACCAAGAAGTAAGCGGCGGAGAACTCTCTCCCTCTCCAGGCGCGCCCTCCCCGGCGCGCCTTTTTCTTTCCCGATTTTCGAGACCCACCACCGCGCGGTACCTCCGTTCCGGCGCCAACTTCCCCGGAATCAAATCCCCGCCTCCGTGATCGTTTCGCACTTCGAATCGCTCCGAAGGAAACCCGCTTTCCCTAACCTCAACCCCACTCTGTGCCGCTCCGCTTTACCTCCGTGCCCTCTGTGTCCCACCGCATTTTGCCACCCTAGTCCTGTTCATCTCTTCTCCGCCGTCCTGTCCCTCCTGTCCCTGCCTTCGTCCGGTTCCGACTCCGCGCCCGACCCCGCCCCCGAGTCCGCCCTTTACACGCATCAACACTTCCGTATGCATTGATTTGTTATGTCGCCCGACCGGCCCATCTCCGAACTCTTCGCGCAAAACCGCCCGTTGCGCTCCCTCGAATTCTTCCCGCCCAAGGACGACGCCGGCGTCGAGGCCCTCCGCGCCACCGCCGCCACGCTCAAGCGCATGGCCCCCGATTTCGTCTCCGTCACCTACGGCGCCGGCGGCACCACCCGCGACCGCACCGCCCAGGTCAGCGCCCTGCTGAAACAGGAATTCGGTTTCACGGTCATGCCGCACCTCACCTGCGTCGGCCATTCCGGCGCCGAGCTGAGCGACGTCGCCGACCGCATCCACGCCGGCGGTTTCCGCAACATCATGACCCTCCGCGGCGATCCGCCCAAGGGCGCCACCGAGTTCAAGGTCGCGACCGACGGTCTGCGCAACGCCCACGAACTCGTCACGCTGCTGAAATCCCGCCACGCCGATTTCTGCCTCGGCGTCGCCGGCTACCCCGAGAAGCACCCGGAAGCCGCGTCCCTCGACGTCGATCTCACGCACCTGAAGCGCAAGGTCGACGCCGGCGCCGACTTCATCACCACCCAGCTCTTCTTCGACAACACGGTCTATTACCGCTTCGTCGAACGTTGCCGCGCCGCCGGCATCACCGTGCCGATCGTTCCCGGCATCATGCCCGTGCTCACGCTGAAACAGATCCAGCGCTTCACCTCGATGTGCGGCGCCACGCTGCCGAAGCAATTGATCACGCGCCTCGAGGTCGCCGCCGAAAACGCCGACGTCACCGAAACCATCGGCATCGACTGGGCCCTCACGCAGATCCGCGGCCTCCTCGCCAACGGCGCCCCCGGCTACCACCTCTACATCTTGAATCGCGCCAAGGGCGCCCTCGCCCTCACCGCCGGCCTAGCGGCGTGAGCCGGGTTCTCTAGGTTGAGAGTTGAGGGTTGAGAGATCGAGCCGGCGCAGGTTCGCAAAACACATCCCGGTTCGCCGCCGCAGATCTCGGCCGGCCCACCGCTCCCGCCGCACGCCGAAGTCCAATCGCTGATCGCTGACCGCTGACGGCTACCCACTGACCGCTCCCCGTCTTCCACCTTTCGCCTTCCGACTTTCCCCTGCCGCGCCCAAGCTCCGCGCCGTGCCCCTCCCCATGCCGCCCCTCGCGCGCCTGCTCGCCTTGGCGCTCGCGTTTTGCCCGATCGCCAACGCCGCCGAAACGCCCGCCGATCCCGCCCCGTCGTCTTCGTCCGCGACCGCCGACTCCGTCCCGCTCTTCCCCGGCACCGGCGCGCACACGCGTCCCGTCACCGGTGCCTCGCCGCTCGCCCAACGCTACTTCGACCAGGGCGTCGCCCTGATCACCAACTTCAACCACGACGAGGGCCTGCGCTCGATGCAGCACGCCACGTCGCTCTCGCCGGAGGCCCCGTTGCTCTGGTGGGGCGTCGCCCTCGCCTGCAGCCCGCACATCAACGCCACCGGCGTGTCCGCCGAACGCGCCGCCCTCGCCTGGCAGGCCCTCGACCGCGCCGACGCCGTCGCCGCCGCCGGCACCCCCGCCGAACGCGCCCTCATCCGCGCCGCCCGCACCCATTTCGCCGCCGACCCGAAAGCCCCGCGCCGCCCCCTCGACGAAGCCTACGCCTCCGCCATGCGCGAGGTCTGGCGCGAATTCCCCCGCGACGCCGACATCGGCGCCTGGTTCGCCGAAGCCCTCATGGTCCTCCGCCCCTGGGACCTCTGGCATCCCGATGGTTCGCCCAAGCCCGGCACCGACGAGGTCGTCGGCGTGCTCGACGCCGTCCTCCGCCTCACGCCCCGCCATCCGCTCGGCAACCATCTCGCCGTCCACGCCCACGAGGCCTCGGCGTATCCGGAAAAGGCCGACGTCGCCGCCGACCGGCTCCGCGTCATCGCCCCCGGGCTCGGCCACCTCGTCCACATGGCCTCGCACATCGACGTGCGCCGCGGGCGTTGGGACGAAGCCATTCTCGTCAACCAGCGAGCCATCGAGATCGACCTCGCCTATGTCGCCGCGGCCGGCCGCAAACAGGGCAACTACCTCGGCTACATGGCGCACGACTACCACATGCTCTGCTTCGCCGCCATGATGTCGGGCCGCGGCGCCCTCGCCGCGAAAATCATGGACGACCTCTTCGTCCGCCAGCCGCCCGAATGGCAGCGCGACTCCGCGGCCGCCGACGGCTTCCACGCCATGCGCTTCGATGTGATGAAGCGCTTCGGCAAATGGGACGAGATTCTCGCCGCCCCCGAACCGGCGGAGAAACTCGGCCACGCCCGCGCCTGGCGTTTCCTTGCCCGCGGCATCGCCCGCGCCGCCCGCGGCGACCCCGTCGGCGCCCGCGCCGAGCAGGCCGACTTCGTCGCCGCCCGCGCCAAACTTCCGCCCAAGGCCGAGTACCGGAAGAACCCGCTCAAGGACGTGATGGACATCGCCGCCGGGCTCCTCGAAGGCGAAATCCTCCTTGCCGAAGGCAAACCCGAGCCCGCCTTCGCCGCTCTCCGCGGCGCCATCGCGCGCGAGGACAAATTGCGTTACGCCGAACCGCCCGCCTGGGCCCAGCCCGTGCGCCACGCCCTCGGCGCCGCGCTCATGCA
Source organism: Opitutaceae bacterium (assembly GCA_027482185.1). Taxonomy (GTDB): domain Bacteria; phylum Verrucomicrobiota; class Verrucomicrobiia; order Opitutales; family Opitutaceae; genus ER46. The sequence goes on from JAIXWF010000012.1 coordinate 88,854, forward strand.
ACGCGGCCGCTTCGCCGAGGCCGAACTCGTCTACCGCGAGGACCTCGCCCGCTATCCCGACAACGGCTGGTCCCTCTACGGCCTCGCCCGCAGTCTCCGGTTGCAAAAGAAGGATCCCGCCGACGCCGACCGCCTCGAGGCCCGCTTCCGCGAAGTCTGGGCCCACGCCGACGTCGAGCTCACGTCCTCCTGCCTCTGCCTTCCCGGGCAATGAGCCGCGCAAGATCCGCGCAGTCTTTGTCCGCGGGCACGTAGGCGCGGCCCCGGCGGCCCGCTACCTTGGGCCCGTGTCAGCCCCCACCCCGACCGTTGCCGCCGCTTTGTCGTCGTGTCCCGTCCCGCACGCCCACCGCACGGAGATCACCGTCGGCCACGGCGGCGGCGGCCGGCTCACCCAGGATTTGATCGACGGCATCTTCCGGCCGGCCTTCTCCGGCCCGCAGACGGGCGTCGCCCATGACGGCGCCACCTTGCATCTCGGCGCCTCGCGCCTCGCCTTCACCACCGACGCCCATGTCGTCAGCCCGCTCTTCTTTCCCGGCAGCGACATCGGCAAAATTGCCGTCAACGGCACCGTCAACGACCTCGCCATGTGCGGCGCCAGGCCGCTCTGGCTCAGCGCCGCCTTTGTCCTCGAGGAAGGATTTCCGATCGAAACGCTGCGCCGCGTCGCGGCCTCGATGCAGGCCGCCGCCGCCGCCGCCGGCGTCGCGATTGTCACCGGCGACACGAAGGTCGTCGAACGCGGCAAAGGCGACGGCCTCTACGTCACAACCGCCGGTGTCGGCGTGATCGAGCACGCGCTCGCGATCTCGCCCACCAGCGTGCGGGCCGGCGATGCCGTCTTGATCAGCGGCGACATCGGCCGCCACGGCATGGCCATCATGGCCACCCGCGAAAGTTTGTCGTTCGAAAGCCCCATCGAGAGCGATTGCGCGCCCCTCCATGCGCACGTGGCCGCCCTGCTCGCCGCCGGCCTCGACGTGCATTGCCTCCGCGACCTTACGCGCGGCGGGCTCGCCACGTCTTTGGTGGAAATTGCCGAGGGCGCCGGTCTCGCCATCGGCATCGACGAAACCGCCGTGCCCGTGACCGAACTCGTGCGCGGCGCCTGCGAGATCCTCGGCCTCGAACCCGTCTACGTCGCCAACGAAGGCTGCTTCGTCTGTATTCTGCCCGCCGCGCAAGCCGCGGCCGCCCTCGCGATTTTGCAACGCCATCAAGGCACCGGCGAACCGCCCGCGCTGATCGGCACCGTGAAAGCCGGCCCCGCCGGCCAAGTCACGCTTCGCAGCGTGATCGGCGCCGAACGCGTGCTCGACCGCCTCAGCGGCGAACAACTCCCGCGGATCTGCTGAGCGCCTTGCGCCGCGCGCCCGATGGAGCCCGGGCTCAGCAGATTTTAGCTCTCAGCTTTCAGCGTTCAGCTTGGCGCCTGCGGTTTCCCTCCTAAGGCCCCGCCTTGCGCTCTCCGGCTCGGAACTTTCAACCTTCAACTTTCAGCCTTCAACGGGCGGCGCCAGCGGCCGCCGCCCGATGCCGATATCGGTAATACGCCGCACAGGCCCCTTCGCTCGAGACCATCGGCGCGCCGAGCGGATGCTCCGGTTTGCAGGTCGTGCCGAACGCCGGGCAATGGTGCGGTTTGCTGATTCCCCGCATGATCGCCCCGCTGATGCAGACCGCATCCGCGCCGATGCCCGCCGCCGCCGGCGCATGCCGGCGCACCGCGTCGTAGGCCGCAAACTCCGCCCGCACCGCGAGCCCGCTCCGCGGTATCGTGCCGAGCCCGCGCCATTCGCGGTCGGAGATTTCGAAAACGGTCTCGACGATCGCCCGGGCCGTCGCGTTGCCGTCGGCCTTCACCGCCCGCGAGTACGCGTTCTCGGTCTCCGCCCGGCCGCTCTCCAATTGCTGCACACAACGCAGAATCCCCTCGAGGATATCGACCGGCTCGAAGCCCGTCACGATGATCGGCGTCCGGAATTCGCGCGCGATCGGGCCGTACTCGCCCGTCCCCATGATGGCGCACACATGCCCTGCCGCCAAAAAACCCTGCACCCGGTTGTCCGGCGCGCCCAGAATCGCCCGCATCGCCGGCGGCACGAGCACATGCGAAGTGAGAATCGAGAAATTCGGCGCTTGCTCGCGCTGCGCCCGCAGCACTGCGAGCGCGTTGGCCGGTGCCGTCGTTTCGAATCCCACGGCAAAAAACACGACCTGCCGGCCCGGGTTTTCCAGCGCCACCGTCACCGCATCCAGCGGCGAATACACGATCCGCACGTCCGCGCCCCGCGCCTTGGCGGTGAGCAAATCGATCGTGCTGCCCGGCACGCGCAGCATGTCGCCGAACGAGCACAGAATGAACCCCGGCCGCAGCGCGAGCTCGACAGCCTGGTCGATCAGTTCCGCCGACGTCACGCACACCGGGCAACCGGGCCCGTGCACGAGCGTGATTTCCGGCGGCAGCAACTCATCCAGGCCAAACTTCACGATCGCGTGCGTCTGCCCGCCGCAGATTTCCATGATCGTCCACGGCCGCGTCACGGTCTTCCGCACCGTTTCCGCCAACTGCCGCACGAGGGCGGCGTCCCGGTATTCGTCGACGTACTTCATGGCCGCGCCTCCGGCACCGTAGCCGGCGGCGATTCGCTGGGCTCGATGCCGTCCAATTCGCCCATTTGTTTCAGGTAAGCGAAAGTCTCCTTCGCCTCGCGCGGATCGATCGTGCTGATCGCGACACCGACATGCACGAGCACGAAGTCGCCGAGCTTGGCCTCGGGAGCGCAGGTGAGGCTCACGCGTTTCACGACGCCGTTGAAACTCACGCGGGCGGAACGCCACACGGGGTCGTCGCCGCTGATTTCGATGATCTTCCCGGGGACTGCGAGGCACATGAGGTTCGAGGGGTCAGAGTTTTTCCACCGAAGTGAGTTGCCAGAGCGCGCCGAGCGCCTGCCCGGCCGCGATACCGCCGTCGTTCGGCGGCAATTCCCGGTGCAGCAGGACCACGAAGCCGGCCGCACGCAGCGCCTCGGCCACGAGGCCGGCGAGCAGCGCGTTCTGGAAACAGCCGCCGGTGAGCGCCACCGTATCCGCGCCGGAACGACGCGCCACCGCCACCAAGGCCTGCACGAGTCCGCGGTGGAAGGCCGCGGCCGCCGTTGCCGGGTCGCCGCCGCGGATCGCCGCCTGCCGCACCGCCGGCCGCCAGTCGACCTGCAGGGTCGCCGGCGTGCCGCTCCATTCCACTGCAAACGGCAGGGCCGCCGTTTCCCCGCCCGCCCGAATCGCCGCGGCCTCGACCGCCAGCGGCACCTGGCCCTCGAACGCATTCCGGGTGCCGAGGCCGAGCAGCGCGCCAAAACCGTCGAACAACCGCCCCATGCTGGAGCACACCGGCGAGTTCAGGCCGCGGCCGAGCATCTTTGCCAGCACCTCGCGCTCCGTTTCGCCGACCCCCAGCCGCTCCGCGAGCGCTGCCCACTCCGGCACTTCCGCCTCGCGGGCCAACGCCAACGCCACGCGTCGGGCGTCGCGAACCGCCGCCTCGCCGCCCGCCAGCCGGAACGGCCGCAGGTGCCCGAAGCGTTTCGCCGTGCCCTGCTCCAACAAAATGAACTCGCCGCCCCAGATCGTCCCATCCTCGCCCCAGCCCGTCCCGTCCCAGCAGACCCCGAGCACGCCGTGCGCGGAATGCCGGTGCTCGAGCAGACAGCTGAGCACATGCGCCAGATGATGCTGCACGCCGGTCATCGGCAAACCGCTGCGTCGCGCGTACGCGGTCGACGCATAGTCCGGATGCTTGTCGTGCACCACGCCGGCGAATTTCGCGCGGTGCAGCGCGCCGAGCATCTCGATCGTCCGGCCGAAGAGCGCCTGGGTCGCCGCGTTCCCCAAATCGCCCAGATGCGGGCTGAGCACCAACCGGTCGCCCGCCGCCACCGCCACCGTGCTCTTCATCTGCGCGCCGACGCACAGCAGGGGCTCGGCAAACGCCGCCGGCAAACCCAGCGGCGTGGGTGCGTAGCCGCGCGCCCGGCGCAGCGGAATCGGCTCCCCGCGGGCGGTGAATCGCACCACGGAATCGTCCACCGGCCGCGCGATCCCGCGGTCGTGCCCCAGAAAGAGGTCCGCAAGTTCCCCGAGCCGCGCGCGCGATTCGGCATCGTCGGTGCACAGCGGTTCCTCCGCCGGATTGCCGCTCGTCGCCACCAACGGGCCGGCAAACGCGTTCGCCAACAGCACGTGCAACGGCGAGCTCGCCACCATCGCACCGAGCCATGGGTTGCCCGGAGCCACCCCCGCGGCCAACCGCGGTTCGGCGCGCGCCCGCAGCAGCACGATCGGCGCCGCCGGCGACTCGAGCAGCCGCACCGCGGCGGCATCCGTCTCCGCAAAGACCGCAACGTCCGCCCCCGCGGCAAACAGCACCGCGAACGGCTTCTCGTCGCGCTGTTTCCGCATCCGCAGCGCCGACACCGCCGCCCCATTGCGCGCGTCCGCCATCAGATGGAAACCGCCGATGCCCTTCACCGCCACGATGCGGCCGGCTTTCAGGGCGGTCGCCGCCGCCTCAATCGCGGCTCCGTCCCGGCCCAGCACGGTCCCCGCCGGATCCGTCAGTGCGAGCCGCGGCCCGCAGACGGGGCACGCATTGGGCTGCGCGTGGTGCCGCCGCCCGGCGGGATCGTCGTATTCGGCTTGGCACGACGGGCACATGGCGAAAGCCCGCATGGTCGTCGCCGGCCGGTCGTACGGCAGCGCCTCAAGGATGGAATAGCGCGGCCCGCACTGCGTGCAATTGACGAACGGGTAGCCGTGCCGCCGGTCCGCCGGATCGGCCAGCTCGCGCCGGCAATCGGGGCACAGCGCGAGATCGGGCGGTGCGGCCGTTTCGACCGCCGCCCCTTCCGGATCGCTCGCCATGATCTCGAAGCCCGGCGACGGCACACTTTCCGGCGACGGCACCGGCAGCCGTTCGACCGCCGTCACGCGGGCGGCCCGCGGCGCCGCGGTCCGGATCTCATGCGCCAGACCGTCGATCGCCTCCGCGGGTCCCGTGGCCCGGACCAGCACCCCCTGCGGGTCGTTGCGGACCCAGCCGCGCAGCCCCAGCCGCCGCGCGGTCTGCAGCACGAACGGCCGGAACCCGACGCCCTGCACGGTGCCCCGCACGCGGAGCATCACCTCGGCCGATTCGGGGGCGTTCATGGCCGGAAGGTTCGATTCAGGCCGGCGGCAGCGCGGCCCGGAGCACCTCGTACCAATCGGCCAGCCCTTCGCCGCTGCGCGCCGAGACCTCGATGAGTTTAGCCTGCGGCGCGATGCGCCGCACATTCTCGGCGGCCAACTTGCGATCGAAACCGAGCGCGTCGGCCACGTCGACTTTGGTCATCAGCACGATGTGGGCGGTCTTGAAAATCGGCGGGTACTTCAGCGGCTTCTCCTCGCCTTCCGTTGTCGAAAGCAACACGACGCGCAGCGTTTCCCCGAGATCGAATTCCGCCGGACAGACGAGGTTGCCGACGTTCTCGATGAAGAGCACGCGCACCCCGGCGAGGTCGAGCGCCCCGGCACTCTTCGCCACCATTTCGGCGTCGAGATGGCACGCTGTTCCCGTCGTGATCTGTGCGACCGGCGCATGGCTGCGCGCCAGCCGCCGCGCATCGTTGTCGGTCTCGAGGTCGCCGACGACCACGGCACACCGCGTCGTCAGGCCGAATTCGTCCAACGTGCGCCCGAGCAGCGTCGTCTTCCCGGCCCCGGGCGAAGAGACGAGGTTGAGCGCGAGCATCCGCCGGCGCGCGAACTCCGCGCGGTTCTGCGCTGCCTGGCGGTCGTTTTTAGCGAGCAGCGGGATGCGCAAGTCGACGGCCTTGGCCGGCGGTTCAGGCGCCGGCGCGGCCGGGGCGGAGGTCGCTCGCAACAGGCCGGGCGCAAGGACGCTCAGCACTTTGATTCCGAAGGGCACCGCGGTGCCGCAGCCGCATTCGACGCACATGGTCAGGTCATTTCGATCCGGGCGAGTTCCAGTTCGCGTCCCTGCCGCAGGTCCGCGCACAGCGCGCGGCAGCGGGGACATGTAAAGACAAAGCCGCCCGCGACGTCGAAGTCCGCCGCGCAATCCGCGCAGTGCACGCGGGCCGGCACGTTTTCCACGGCCAATTCCGCGCCGTCCGCCGGCGTGCCGCGGCTCACGATCTCGAAGGCGAACCGCAACGCCTGCGGCTCGACGCCCGCGAGCGCGCCGATGCGCAGCACGATGCGGTGCACCTGCCGGGCGCCGTGTTCGCGGGCCTGGGCGAGCACCGTGCTCATCGCCGATTCCATGATGCCGAGCTCGTGCATGGGGTCGCTGGCACGAGTGCGCCCTTCCCGCGCGGAGGTCGAGTCCGCACCGCCGAATCGCCAAGAACTGCGCAGCCTTGGCCAAGCCGCGCCCTAAAGCCCGGCCGCGAGTCTGCTACCTTCGCCGCACCCCGGGACCGGACCCGCCGTCCGTTCTCCCTTCCGCCCCGCCGTTATTGTTTCCGTCCCCGACCGTACCATGTCCCTCGCCTCCGCTCCTTCCGAAACAGTTCCGACCGTCTACGAGCAGATCGCCTCGCGCGGCGTCTCCCGCCGCGAGTTCCTCCAGTTCTGCGGCTGGATGGCCGCCTGTATCGGACTCGACAATACCGCCTCGGCCCAGATCGCCCGCGCCCTCGAGACCAAGAAACGGATCCCCGTGGTCTGGATGCATTTCCAGGAATGCACCTGCTGCAGCGAATCGTTCCTGCGCTCCTCGCATCCGATCGTCGCCGACATCCTGCTCGACAAGATCTCGCTCGACTACTCCGAGACGCTGCTCGCCGCCTCCGGCGACCAGGCGGAAAAGTGCCTCCACGACACGATTACCAAATACAAAGGCGAGTACCTCGTGCTGATCGAGGGTTCCGTCCCGACCGGCGCCGAAGGCGCCTACTGCTGCGTCGGCGGCAAGAGCGCCGAGCAGATCCTCGAGGAGGTCGCCAAGGACGCCAAGGCCGTCATCGCCTGGGGCAACTGCGCCAGCTCCGGCTGCGTGCAGGCCGCCAAGCCGAATCCCACCGGCGCCACGCCCATCCACAAATTGCTCCACGGCAAACCGCTCGTGAACGTCCAGGGTTGCCCGCCCATCGCCGAGGTCATGGCCGGCGTGCTCGTCCATCTCCTCACGTTCGATCGTATCCCGCAACTGGATGCGCTCGGCCGGCCGAAAGCCTTCTACTCGCGCCGCGTCCACGACACCTGCTACCGCCGGCCCAACTACGACGCCGGCCTCTTCGTCGAGTCCTTCGACGACGAGAACGCCCGCAAGGGCTACTGCCTCTACAAGATGGGCTGCCGCGGGCCGACCACCTACAATTCCTGCGGCGTCATCCGCTGGAACGGCGGCGTCAGTTTCCCGATCCAGGCCGGCCACGGCTGCATCGGTTGCTCCGAATCCAACTTCTGGGACCAGGGTCCGTTCTACCAGCGCCTCGCGTCCTTCCCCGGCTTCGGCATCGAGACCACCGCGGACCAGATCGGCCTCGGTCTCGGCGCCGCCACGGTCGCGGGCATCGCCGCCCACGCCGTCATGACCAACATCCGCAAACGCCACGATATCGGCGAGCATCCGGGCGAATCGTCCGACCTCGCGCCGCCCTCGGCGGCGCACGAGGCCGACCGGCCGAAGGAGGACCGCTCATGAGCCGCATCGTCGTCGACCCCATCACCCGCATCGAGGGCCACCTGCGCATCGAGGCGGAAGTCAAAGACGGCCGCATCACCGACGCCTGGAGCGCCGGCACCATGGTGCGCGGCATGGAGATCATCCTCCGCGGCCGCGATCCGCGCGACGCCTGGGCCTTCGTCGAGCGCGTCTGCGGCGTGTGCACCACCGTGCACGCCCTCGCCTCCGTGCGTTCCGTCGAGGACGCCCTCGACATCGTCATCCCGCCCAACGCGGAGCTGATCCGGAACATCATGTTCTGCACCCAGTACATGCAGGACCACGTCGTGCACTTCTACCACCTGCACGCGTTGGACTGGGTCGATATCGTCAGCGCCCTCAAGGCCGATCCCAACGAAGCCTCGCGCATCGCCCAGAGCATTTCCTCCTGGCCGAAGAGTTCGCCCGGCTACTTCAAAGATCTGCAGACGCGCCTCACCAAGTTCGTCGAATCCGGCCAACTCGGCATCTTCGCCAACGGCTACTGGGGGCACCCCGCCTACAAATTGCCGCCCGCGGTCAACCTTATCGGCGTCGCCCACTACCTCGAGGCCCTCGAGTGGCAGAAGGAAATCGTCAAGGTCCACGCCATCTTCGGCGGCAAGAACCCGCACCCGAACTACCTCGTCGGCGGCATGCCCTGCTCGATCAACATCGACGAGGCCAACGCCATCAACGCCGAGCGGCTCGCCATGGTCGCCCGCCTGCTTGAACAGGCGAGGGTCTTCGTCGAACAGGTCTACCTCCCCGATCTCCTCGCCATCGCCCCTTCGTACCTCGACTGGGCCGCCATCGGCGGCGGCGTGAAAAACTACCTCTGCTACGGCGATCTGCCGACCAACGGCTACCGCGACGTGAAGAGCTTCAAGTTTCCCCGCGGCGCCATCCTCGACCGCGACCTCTCCAAGGTCCACGAGGTCAACCCGCACGACCCCGACGGCATCCGCGAGTTCATCGACCACTCCTGGTACGACTACTCCGGCCCCGCCGGCACCGGCCTCAATCCCTGGGAAGGCGAGACCAAGCTCAACTACACCGGCCCCAAACCGCCCTACGCCAACCTCAACGTCGAAGGGAAATACTCGTGGCTCAAGACGCCGCGCTGGAAGGGCCACGCGATGGAGGTCGGCCCGCTCTCGCGCATGCTCGTCGGCTATGCGTCGGGCCACGCGGAGATCAAGGACGCCGTCACCGAGACGCTCGCCGCCCTCAAGGCGCCCGCCTCCGTGCTGTTCTCCACCCTCGGGCGCACCGCCGCCCGCGGCATCGAGACCAAGCTCGTCGCGCGCTGGGGCCTCGAGTTTTTCCAGCAGCTGCTGACCAACGTGAAGAACGGCGACACGCGCACGTTCACGAAGGACAAATGGGAGCCCTCCACCTGGCCCGCTTCGGCCAAAGGCATCGGCGCGTCCGAAGCGCCCCGCGGCGCCCTCGCCCACTGGATCGTCATCAAGGACCGGAAAATCGACAACTATCAGCTCGTCGTTCCCTCCACGTGGAATGCGTCGCCCCGCGACGCCAAGGGCCAGCGCTCGCCCTACGAGGAATCGCTGATCGGCACGCCCGTCCACGATCCGAAGATCCCGCTCGAGATCCTTCGCACGATCCACTCCTTCGATCCCTGCCTCGCCTGCGCCGTCCATCTCTACGACGACCAAGGCGCGCAGGTCGGCGAAGCGACGGTCAATCCCGCGGTCTGAACCGGAGCCCGATTATGAGCGCCGACCACACCGCCCCGATTCCGCACGTTTCGGAATTCAAACGCGTCTACGTCTGGGAACTGCCCGTCCGGTTCTACCATTGGGTCAACGCGCTCTGCATTCTGGTCCTCACCGTGACCGGAATTCTGATCGCGCACCCGCCCGCCATCGCGAGCGCGGCGGAGGCCTCGTTCGGATATTGGTTCGGGATCAACCGCTTCATCCACTTCGCGTTCGCGTACCTGTTTTTCTTCAACTTCGCGTTCCGGATCTACTGGGGCTTCGTCGGCAACCGCTTCGCGGATTGGCGAAACTTCTTCCCGCTTCGCCGCGCGCAGTTCCGCCAGGTCGTCGACGTCCTCCGCGTCGATATCCTCCAGGCCCAGGACAAACCGATCATGGCCGTCGGCCACAACGCCGTCGCCTACTTCACCTACTTCGCGATGTTCTGGGTCTTCGTTTTCCAGGTCGTCAGCGGCTTCGCGATGTACGCGTCGATGAGCACGTCGTGGTTCCCGCAGCTCTTCGCCTGGGCCGTCCCGCTCTTCGGCGGCGACTACGCGCTGCGCGCCTGGCACTACAACGCGATGTGGTTCTTCGGTCTCTTCACCGTCGTCCACGTGTATCTGGTTTTCTACCACGACTACGTCGAGGGCCACGGCGTCATGTCCTCCATGGTCGGCGGCTGGAAATTCCTCCACGCCGATGTCCTCAAGGGCAGCGGCAAATCCTGGTTCTCCACCAAGCCGGCCCCCGCGCCGAAACCCGCTCCGGCGCCCCGGCGCTGACTCCCCGCCATGCTCCTCCTCGGCGCTCCCGCCGCTCCCTTCGCGCCCGAGACCGTCTGCGCCGCGCCCGTGCTCGTCATCGGCGTCGGCAACTACCTCATGGGCGACGAAGGCGTCGGCGTGCACCTCCTGCACGCCCTCGAACAACGCGCCCCGTTCCCCGGCGTCCGCCTGATGGACGGCGGCACCGGCGGCGTGAATCTCCTGCCGGAAATGGACGGCGCCCGCGACATCATCATGATCGACGCGACGCGCGACGGCCTTCCCGCCGGGACCGTCACCCTGCTCCAGCCCCGCTGTCCCGCCGAATTGCCCCGCGGGCTCTCGGCCCATGACTTCGGGCTCAAGGATCTCTTCGCCGCCGCCGCACTGTTGGGCGATTTCCCGACCGTCCACCTGTTCACAATTTCCGTCGAGACCGTGAACCCGATGTCGCTCGAACTCTCGCCCGCCGTCGCCGCCGCCCTCCCGGTCGTCCTCGAATCCGTCGTCGCCCTGGCCGCCGATCTCGCCGCCGCCGCGCCGTGACTCCGGAAATCGCCATCCTCGCCGGCAACGCCGCCATCGTCGCCGTGGTCCACACCGCAATCGGTCCGGACCACTACCTGCCCTTCGTCGTTCTCGCCAAGGCCCGCCGTTGGTCCCGCGCGCGCACCGTCGCCGTCACTGCCGCCTGCGGCGCCGGCCACGTGCTCAGTTCCATCGTCCTCGGCCTGCTCGGCTTCGCCTTGGGCGCCGCCCTCAAGCAACTCGAGTGGATCGAATCGATCCGCGGCGAAGTCGCGGCCTGGACCCTGATCGCCTTCGGCCTCGCCTACGCGGCCTGGGGCCTGCGCCGCGCCCGCCGCACCGGCCCCGACGGCCACACCCACTCCCACGGCGGCTACCTGCACGCCTCCGACCACGTGCACGATCCCAAGACCGGCGCGTCCGTCCCGCTCACGCCGGTGATTCTGTTCGTCATCTTCGTGTTCGGCCCCTGCGAACCGCTGATCCCGCTCTTCATCTATCCCGCCGCCACCGTCGGCTGGGGCGGCGCCGCCTTGGTCAGCGCGGTCTTCGCGTTGGTCACCATCGGCACGATGCTCGCGGCCGTGCTCGTCTCGCTGCGCGGTCTTGAATTCGTCCCGGCCCGCAGCCTCGAGCGCTACAGCCACGCCCTCGCCGGCGCGAGCATCGCCCTCACCGGCGGCGCGATCCAGTTTCTCGGACTTTGAGTGCAGGGTTGAGCGTTGAGAGCTGAGAGTTGAGAGCGTTGTCCGGCGGACAAACCACTGGTCCAGACCGGAGCTGCCCGGCCGACCATTTTCCGCGCCGTCGCCGTCCGCGCCCCCAACTGCCCAAGCAATCAACCCAAAACTCCAAACCCCGAACCCCAAACTCAGCTATCACCCTCCGGCAAAAACCGGCCGGAATCCCGCCTCGGTCAAAATGCGCGCCACGGTTTCCCGCTGGTCGCCCTGAATTTCGATTACCCCGTCCTTGACCGTGCCGCCGCACCCACAGGCGCCGCGCATCTTTTTGCACAGCTGTTCCTTCTCCGGCAGGCCGATGCCGACGAAGCCTTCGACCACCGTCACGGTCTTGCCGCCGCGCCCGCCGGTCTCGCGCCGGATGTCGACGCGCCCGCGGTTCTTCGCCGGCGCCGGCGCCTTGCCCGCCACCGCGGCCTGGGCCTGCTCCAGCACCGCCTTCGGCGCCACCGGCAAACCGGCACTGCTCAACGCGCCGAATGGATTTTGCCCCAAAGACTGCCCGCCCTGGGTCGGAATCTTGTCCTTGCTCATGACGCCGTCCGCCCCGCGCGGCCCCCGCAAACCCCGACCGGAATATCGGAAACCCCGCCCAAAAACAGGTGGGCCTTCGCGTAACTGCGGTTCGCCAGGAAGTGCACCAACTGGGGATGCAAGGTCTCCCGCCCCGCGGCCAAGTAATCGTCGAGTTTGGCCATATTTCCTGCAATCCCTTGCTTGTCAGCGGCTTTTATTGCTTCGAGCAGGGCCCCCAACGCATCCTTGATCTGTGTTTCCATGGTCGGTCTCCGGATTTTCTAATCCGGCTGTTACCTACGTTAAGCGGCTTTGCAATCCCCGCTTCCGTCGCCGCGACACTTGTATCCGGGCCCACGCTGTGGTCCATTCACCGCTCCTTTTTACTTCAGCGGCCGGTCGTCGCGCCGAGCAGTCCCTGTTCCGTCGCCCGCCCGATCCGCCTCATTCGCAAAACTCCTTCATGAACAGCTCTTCCGTTCCCACTCACGCCAACGCCGCCGTGATCGAAGCCGCCTACGAGGCTTGGCTCCAGGACCACAATTCCGTCGACCCGACGTGGCGCGCCTTCTTCCAAGGCTTCACCCTCGCCTCCAACGGCGCCTCGCCCGTCGCGGCCCTCGCCGCCGCCTCCGCCGGCCCCGCCCAGGAAGCCGCCGCCGCCCCGATCATCGACAGCTTCAAGCAGTCCCGCGTCCACCATCTCATCAACCGCTACCGCTCCATCGGCCACCGCGAAGCCCACCTCGATCCGCTCAGCGATCCGCCGACCCCGCACCCGAGTCTCTCCATCGAGCAATTCGGCCTCACCGCCGACGATCTCGACACCGTTTTCGACATCGGCTCCTACCTCGGCGGCGGCCAGATGACTCTCCGCGACATCGTCGCCAACCTCCGCCGCACCTACTGCGGTTTCATCGGCGCCGAATTCACGCACATCCAGGATGTCGAGGTCCGCCGCTGGCTCCAGGAACGCATGGAGCGCACCCGCAACCAGCCCGATTTCTCCAAGGCCGAGAAGATCCGCATCCTCCGCCGCGTCCACAAGGCCGAGCTCTTCGAGCGTTTCCTCCACACCAAGTACGTCGGCCAGAAGCGCTTCTCCCTCGAGGGCGGCGAGACCATGGTCGCGGCCGTCGACTCCATTATCGAGCACTGCCCCAGCGTCGGCGTCGAGGAAGTCGTCATGGGCATGGCCCACCGCGGCCGCCTCAATATTCTCACCTCGGTGATGCGGAAGAACTTCAACGTCCTCTTCGAGCAGTTCTCCGAAAATTACATCCCGGAAACCGTCGGCGGCGACGGCGACGTCAAATACCACCTCGGCTACGAGGCCGTCCTCGACACCGCCTCCGGCAAAAAGGTCGAGGTCCGCCTCGCCGCCAACCCGTCCCACCTCGAGATCGTCAACCCCGTCGTCGAGGGCAAGGCCCGCGCCCGCCAGCGCGTCCGCGGCGACACCGCCACCCGCAAGCGCGTTCTCCCGCTTCTGATCCACGGCGACGCCGCGTTCGCCGGCCAGGGCATCGTCGCCGAGACGCTCAACATGTCCCAGCTCCCCGGCTACACCACCGGCGGCACGCTGCACATCGTCGTCAACAACCAGATCGGCTTCACCACCGAGCCGCGCGACTCCCGCTCCACCGTCTACTGCACCGACGTCGCCAAGATGATCGAGGCGCCGATTTTCCACGTGAACGGCGACCAGCCCGAGGCCGTCTGCATGGCCGCGCAGCTCGCCCTCGAGTTCCGCGAGAAATTCGGCCGCGACGTCGTCATCGACATGTATTGCTACCGCAAGCACGGCCACAACGAGACCGACGAACCCGCGTTCACCCAGCCCCTGCTCTACAAGAAGATCGCCACCCACCCGCAGGTCAGCGCCGTGCTCAGCCAGCGCCTCATCGCCGAAGGCACGATCACCGCCGCCGAATCCGAGGGTATCAAGGCCGAGTACACCGCCGCCCTCGAGAAGAACCTCGAGCAGGCCAAGGCCGCCGAAGTCGCCAAGTCCGCCAAGCGCGCCGCCGCCATTGAAACCAAGAAATTCGAGGGCTCGACCGCCGTCTTCCAGCCGCAGTTCGACTTCAAGCCCGTGCCCACCGGCGTCTCCGCCGAATTGATCGAACGCGCGGCCCGCGGCCTCACGACCCTGCCGGACACGTTCAAGCCCAACCCGAAGATCAAACGCTTCCTCGACGCCCGCGTCGCCGCCCACCGCGACGGCGGCCCCGTCGACTGGGGCTTCGCCGAGGCCCTCGCCTTCGGCACCCTCGTCCTCGAAGGCACCCCGGTCCGCCTCAGCGGCCAGGACTGCGAACGCGGCACCTTCAGCCACCGCCATGCCGTGCTCCACGACATGGAGACCAACGACACCTACGCCCCGCTGAAGCACCTCGACCCGCAGCAGGCCCGGTTCTGCGTCTACAATTCGCTGCTCTCCGAAGCCGCCGTCCTCGGCTTCGACTACGGCTACTCCCTCGATTACCCGGACATGCTCTGCCTCTGGGAAGCGCAGTTCGGCGACTTCGGCAACGGCGCCCAGGTCGTCATCGACCAGTTCATCTCCGCCGGCGAATCGAAGTGGCAGCGCACCAGCGGCATCGTGCTCCTCCTGCCCCACGGCTACGAGGGCCAGGGCCCCGAACACAGCTCCGCGCGCCTCGAACGTTTCCTCCAGCTCTGCGCCGAGGACAACATCCAGGTCGCCAACATCACCACCCCGGCGAACTTCTTCCACGCCCTTCGCCGCCAGGTGAAGCGCGACGTCAAGAAACCGCTCGTCGTGATGTCGCCGAAGTCCCTCCTCCGCCACCCGGCCGCCGTCTCCAAAATCGAAGACCTCACCGGCGGCGCCTTCCAGGAAATCCTCGACGACCCGCTCTTCGTTTCCGGCAATACCCGCGCGCCGTTCCCCGCCGAGACCGCCGCGCCGTCCCGCCTCATCCTCTGCTCCGGCAAGGTCTACTACGACCTCGCCGACTACCGTGCGAAACAGAAGCTCAACGACGTCGCGCTCGTGCGCCTCGAGCAGCTCTACCCGCTGCACCGCAAGCGTCTCGCCGAAATCGCCAAGAAGTACGGCAACGCCAAGCTCGTCTGGGCCCAGGAAGAATCAGAAAACAACGGCGCCTGGTCCTGGATCGCCCCGCAGCTCGAGGACATCTTCGGCCGCAAAGCCGCCTACGCCGGCCGCGATGCCTCCGCTTCGCCCGCCGTCGGCTCGCTGGCCTTGCACAAACTCGAACTCGCCGCCTTCCTCAAACAGGCGTTCACGATCTGACGTCGAAGTAGCGAGTAGCGGGTAGTGAGTAGCGAGCATCTCGCCTTTCACGCCCCCTCTACTCGCTACCCACTACCCGCTACTCGCTACTCTCTCCACCGTCCCTTCTCCATGGCCTCCATCGAAGTCAAAATTCCGCCCATGGGCGAATCCATCGCCTCCGGTATCCTCGCCAAATGGCACGTCGCCGACGGCGCCATCGTCAAAAAGGACCAGCCGCTCTTCGAACTCGAGACCGACAAGATCACGTCCGAAGGCACCGCCGAGTCCGCCGGCAAAATCTCCCTCAAAGTCGCCGCCGGCGACGAGGTGAAGATCGGCCAGGTCGTCGCGTCCATCGACCCCGCCGCCACCGCAGACTCTAGCTCCAACTCCAAACCCCAAACCCCAAACCCCGAACCGGCGGCGGCCGCCGCCGCGTCGCCCGCCGTGCGCCGTCTCGCCGCCGAAACCGGCCTCGATCCCGCGAGCGTCGCCGGCACCGGCAAAGCCGGCCGTGTCACCAAGGGCGACATGCTCGCCGCCGCCGCCGCACCCGCGCCGAAGCCCGCGGCCCCCGCCGCCGCGCCCGCTGCTCCGGCCCCCGCGCCGCGCGCCCCGCTGGCCCCCGGCACGCGCCAGACCCGCAAGAAGATGTCGCCGCTCCGCGCCAAGATCGCGCAGCGCCTCGTCTCCGCCCAGCACGAGGCCGCCATGCTCACGACCTTCAACGAGGTCGACATGTCCGCCGTCATGGCCCTCCGCGCCAAGTACCAGGACGACTTCGTCAAGAAGCACGGCCTCAAGCTCGGTTTCATGTCCTTCTTCGCCAAGGCCGTCGTCCACGCGCTCCGCGAAGTCCCCGCCGTCAACGCCCAGCTCGACGGCGACTCCATCGTCGAAAATCATTACTACGACATCGGCATGGCCGTCTCGACCGAGAAGGGCCTCATGGTCCCGGTCGTGCGCAGCTGCGACACCCTCGGCATGGCCGAAATCGAGAAGTCGATCGCCGACGTCGCCAAGCGCGCCCGCGAAGGCAAGATCACCCTCGCCGATCTCGAAGGCGGCGTCTTCACGATCACCAACGGCGGCATCTTCGGCTCGATGCTCTCGACGCCGATCATCAATCCGCCGCAGAGCGCCATCCTCGGCCTCCACGCGATCAACGAGCGCCCCGTCGCCGTCAACGGCCAGGTCGTCATCCGCCCGATGATGTACCTCGCCCTCAGCTACGACCACCGCCTGATCGACGGCAAGGAAGCCGTCACCTTCCTCGTCAAAGTGAAGCAAGCCATCGAAGACCCCGCCCGCCTCCTGATCGGCGCCTGAACCAAGCGTAGCGCGTAGCGGGTAGTGAGTAGCGAGCATCTCGCGCACGCGCTTCCGGAACTACTCGCTACCCGCTACTCACTACTCGCTACTTCCATGTCTTCCTTCGACCTCATCGTCATCGGCGCCGGTCCCGGCGGCTACGTCTGCGCCTTCCGCGCCGCCCAGCTCGGCCTCAAGGTCGCCCTCGTCGAAAAACGCCCCACCCTCGGCGGCACCTGCCTCAACGTCGGCTGCATCCCGAGCAAGGCCCTCCTCCATTCGAGCGAACACCTCGTCTGGGCGAAACAGCACGCCGCCGAACACGGCATCGGTTTCGGCAGCGTCACCTTCGACCTCCCCGCGTTCCTGAAACGCAAAGACGACGTCGTCGCCAAACTCGTCGGCGGCGTTTCCGCGCTCGCCAAGGCCCGCAAGGTCACCGTCGTCACCGGCGCCGCCAGTTTCGTTTCCGCCAACACGGTCTCCGTCGCACCCGCCGCCGGCGCGCCGACGCAACTCACCGCGAAGAACATCGTCGTCGCCACCGGCTCCGCCCCGGTCGAATTGCCGTTCCTTAAATTCGACGGCAAATCCGTCGTCTCCAGCGACCACGCCATCGCCTTCGATTCCATTCCCAAGAAGCTCGTCGTGGTCGGCGGCGGCGCCATCGGCCTCGAGCTCGGCTCCGTCTGGTCCCGCCTCGGCGCCGACGTCACCGTCGTCGAGTTCCTGCCCAAGATCGCCGCGGCCTACGACGACGACATCGTCCGCAACTTCACCCGCATCCTCCAGAAGCAAGGTCTGAAGATCGAGGTGAACGCCAAGGTCACAGGCTACGCCAACGGCATTCTCACCGCCGAACGCGACGGCCAGAAACTCGAATTCCCCGCCGACAAGGTCCTCGTCTCCGTCGGCCGCCGGCCCTACGCCGACGCCCTCGGCCTCGAAAAAGTCGGCGTGAAGCTCGACGACAGGAAACGCATCCAGGTCGACGGCCACCTCAAGACCAACGTCCCCGGCATCTGGGCCATCGGGGATGTAGTCGCCGGCCCCATGCTCGCGCACAAAGCCGAGGAAGACGGCGTCGCCGTCGCCGAATGGATCGCCGGCAAGGCCGGCCACATCAATTGGGACCTCATGCCCGCCATCGTCTACACGAGCCCGGAAGTCGCTTCCGTGGGCCTGGGCGAGGACGCCGCCAAGGCCAAGGGCCTCGCCGTCAACATCGGCAAATTCAATCTCGCCGCCAACGGCCGCGCCATCGCCGCGTCCGCCACCGACGGATACGTCAAGATCATCGCCGACGCGAAGACCGACCGCATCCTCGGCGCCCAGATCCTCGGCCACAACGCCGGCGAATTGATCAGCGAGATCGTCACGCACATGGAATACGGCGGCAGCGCCGAGGACCTCGGCCGCACGATCCACGCCCATCCCACGATGAGCGAAGCCGTGAAAGAAGCCGGCCTCGCCGTGAGCAAGAGCGCGATCCACGCGCTCTGACCGCCGCTCTCGGCCCTCCACCGAGGGCCCAATTCCCATTGCCGCGGCTCGGAGAGCTTTAAGCATTGAGCCGAACGGCGTTTGACGCCCCGCGCCGCGTCCGCGACCGTCGCGCACCTGTCAGTTCGTCGCCGCAGTTTGCCGCCGCGCGCGCCGATCTTTCTCCCAACCCCCGCGGCCTTTCCCGAACACCCGTTCGATTTATCCCATGAGCTCCACCCACATCCCGATGATTCCCTGCAATGTCGCCGGCCCCCTCGGCGTCCTTCACCTGCCCCGCCTGTGGCTGAAGGTCTCCCTTGAGTCCGTCGGCAAACTCGCCGCCGGCTACCCGGGCATCGGCAAAGGTTTCGACCAGATCGTCGTCGACTCCCTCGGCCTCAACGCCGATGCCATCCGCGCCTTCGTGAAGGAGAAGCGTCCGACCTACGCCGAATTCGAGACCTGGGTCAAAGCCCAGCCCGGCGTGAAACTCGACCGCGCCACGATCTACAAACTCAACTCCATCGTCCTCGGCTACCACCACGGCGACGACATCCGCAAAAACATCCTCGCCGCCGCCGGCTACCCCGACAACGGCACCGTCACCGGCGCCGCCGTGGAACTCAACGCCCTCGACGACTGGGCCAGCTTCCACGCCGCCGTCCTCAAGTAATCGGCCCTCCCTCCCCGGCCTCCCGCTCCCCGCGGGAGGCCTTTTTTTCGCCCCGAAGAATCAGCACCCCCGAACTCCGAACCCCAAACCCCGAACTCCAAACTCCCCTCTCCGCCCCAGAACCCAAAACCCAAAACCAAGAACCCAAAACCCAGACCCGAGTACCCAGCCCCCAGACCCGATATCGATCTGGCACGCCTCCCGCTTCCCCCGTCCTACCCCGCTTGAAACTCCTCGCCGTTTCCGACCTCCATTTCTCCCTCGGTCAATTCGATTGGCTCGTGCAGGAAGCCCCCCGCTACGACGCCGTCATCATCGCCGGCGATCTCCTCGATATCGCCGGCCACCTCGATCTCGATTCCCAGATCGTTGTCGTCGCGAAATACCTCCGCACTCTCGGCAGCCGGACCCGCCTCCTCGTCTGCTCCGGCAACCACGACGGCGACGAACGCGACGCCCACCAGGAATACAACGCGCGTTGGCTCCAGCGCATCCGCGCCGAAGGCCTCAGCGTCGACGGCACCGGCCTCGATCTCGGCCCGCTGCGGATCTCCGTCTGCCCGTGGTGGGACGGCCCCGCTTCCCGCACCGCCCTGCAGGAATTCCTGCGCCGCGAACGCCCGGCCGACGGCCGACCCTGGCTCTGGGTCCACCATGCGCCGCCCGACGGCCTCGGCGTCAGCTGGACCGGTACCAAACACGCCGGCGACGCCTCCCTCGTCGCGCTGATCGACGAACTCCGGCCCGCGTATGTGTTTTCCGGACACATCCACAATTCCCCCTTCCGCAGCGGCGGCGCCTGGGCCGCGCGCTGCGGTCCCGCCTGGGCTTTCAACGCCGGCCGCCAACTCGGCGCCCCGCCCGCCTGCATCGTCTTCGACGCCGCCGCCCCTTCCGCCCGCTGGATCTCCCAAGCCGGCACCGTAGACCTCGACCTCGCCGCGGCTCCGGCCGTCGGCTGAAGCTTCCGGTCCTTCAACTTTCAACGTCACCACTCGACCGCCGCGGAATCTTCCGCGGGTGCTTGTGCATGAGCGAATCGAGCACCTCGTCGATCATGCCGAGATGGTCCGAGCGGTCCTTGAACTGGTTCTTGATGTCGACGAGGTAGCGCCCGAGAGAATCGACCCGCTGCGCCAGCGTCCGCGCGATGCCCAGCGCGATTTCCGGATGCCGTTGCACGAAGGCCGCCGGCTCCGCCACGTGCCGGAACGTGCACGGCGTCAGCGTGCGCACCGTCGCCGTCGGCACCGTATCCAAGAGCCATGACATCTCGCCCAGCACCGCGCCGGCTTCGAACACCTCCGCGATCGGTACGCCGCGCTTCAGCACCTCGACTTCGCCCGCTTCGAGAAAATAGAGGCCGTCGATCGGCCGGCCTTCGGTGATGACGGTTTGGCCCGCCGCCAACGTGAGCTGCGGGACCTGGAGTAGCGCGGGGGCAAGCATGGCGGGGATCCCCCCGCGTCAGCAGCTTTCGCGCCGGCGGCCGCCCCGGTGCAGCGGCGGTCCGGATTTGCGCCCGGCTGCACGGCCCGCGTCGCCTCCGGCATTGCCCCGCGCCCGGCCGGCCCGGACGCTGGTCCGATGTCCGTTCCGGCCGCCCCCTCTCCGCACCATTCCCGCGGGATCATGCTCATGCTGGTCTCTGCCGCGTGCTTCACGGCCAACGTGCTCCTCATCCGCACCGTCGGCCAGGTCGCCGCGGTCGATATCTGGACGCTGTCCTGCGCCCGCTTCGTCGTCGGCCTCGTCCTCGTCGCAACGTTCTACGGCCGCGTCTGGCAACCGCGGCACCTGTTCACCAATCCGAAGCTCGCCGAGCGCGGCCTCTTCGGCTCCCTCGGCGTCGCCGGGTATTACCTCACCGTGGTCCACCTCGGCGCCGGCCGCGCCACGTTCATCAACAACACCTACCTGATCTGGGGCGCGCTCCTCGCCGTCTGGATCCTCGGCGAACACTTCCGCCCCGCCCTGATCGCCGGCAGCGTCGCGGCCCTCGGCGGCCTTGCCCTGCTCACCGGCATGTTTCAGGCCGGGCACGGCCTGTCGTTCTACGATCTCGTCGCCGTCGCCACCGCCGTCGCCTCCGGCTACATCGTCGTCACGATCCGGCAACTCCACGCTACCGAACACAGTTCGACGATTTTCTCGGCCCAATGCGCCTACGGCCTGCTCGTTTGCCTCGTGCCGGCCTGGTTCCATTTCCAAATGCCCGGCCCCGGACAGATCGCCCTCATTCTGGCCGCCAGCGTGTGCGCCGGGATTGGCCAACTGACCATGACGCGCTCGTTCCGCGACTTGTCCGTCGCCGAAGGCTCGCTCCTCCAGATGCTCGTGCCCCTCGGCGTCGCGCTCGGCGACGTCGTCTTCTTCGCCGACCGCTTCAGCCCCGCGGAAATCGCCGGCGCCGCCCTCATCCTCGCCGGCTGCACCCTCCCCGCCCTCCGCCGCCGCTAAGTCGCAAGCTCTCAGCTTTCAGCGTTCAGCTCTCAGCTTTAAGTTCGAAGCCGACCGCTGAACGCTGACCGCTGACAGCTCTTCGCCTCCCGCTTGCACCTTTCCTCTTCCCACTTCCTCCCCTTCCCGGCATGTCATGTGTCGCCGCTGGCAAGGTAACTGCTACCTGCCGGGGCAGCGCAAAAAACCCTTCCGTGTCGATCCTCACTTCCTCCTACGACCCCGGCCTATTTTTCGACGAGATGTTTGCCTCCGCCCAAGCGGGCGACGTCCGTCCCCATTACCGGCGCATGGCCGAGCGTCTGAATACGCTGGAACTCGCCGACTTCGAGGAACGCCGCGCCGCCGTCGACCTCGCCTTCCTCCGCCGCGGCGTCACCTTCACCGTCTACAACGATTCGCAGGGTACGGAGCGCATCTTTCCCTTCGACCTGATCCCGCGCGTCATTCCCTCGACCGAGTGGAAACGCATCGAGGCCGGCCTCGTCCAACGCCTCCTCGCCCTCAACCTCTTCCTCGACGACATCTACCACGGGCAGAAGGTCCTGAAGGACAAGATCGTCCCCGCCTCCCTTATCCTCGGCGCCAAACATTTCCGGCGCGAGTTCATGAACTTCTCGGTGCCCAAGGGCATCTACGTCCACATCTGCGGCACCGACCTCATCCGCGACGGAAAAGGCGAGTACCTCGTCCTCGAGGACAATCTCCGCTGCCCGTCCGGCGCCAGCTACATGATCGAAAACCGCGCCGCCATGCGCCGCGCGTTTCCCAATCTCTTCCAGAGCTACGGCGTCAAACCCGTCGAAGGCTACGCCGACCAGCTCCTTAAGGCCCTCCTCCATCTCGCGCCGGACAAAAACGACAAACCCAACGTCGTCCTCCTCACCCCCGGCGTCTACAACAGCGCCTACTTCGAGCACACCTTCCTCGCCCGCCAGATGGGCATTCCCATCGTCGAGGGCCGCGATCTCGTCGTCCGCGACGCCCGCGTCTACATGCGCACCACCGCCGGGCTCGTGCCCGTCGACGTGATCTACCGCCGCATCGACGACGACTTCCTCGATCCCACCGTCTTCCGGCCCGACTCGATGCTCGGCGTCCCCGGCCTCGTGAACGCCTACCGCGCCGGCAACGTCGCCCTCGCCAATTCCATCGGCACCGGCGTCGCCGACGACAAGGTCATCTACGCCTACGTCCCCAAGCTCATCAAATACTACCTCGGCGAGGATCCGATCCTCCCCAACGTCAACACCTACCTCGCCTCCGAGCCCCTCGACCGGAAATTCATTCTGGAGAACATCGAGAAACTCGTCGTGAAGTCCGCCAACGAAGCCGGCGGCTACGGCATGCTCATCGGCCCCGCCGGCACCAAGGAGGAATGCGCCGCGTTCCGCACCCAGGTCGCCGCCAATCCGCGCAACTTCATCGCCCAGGATCCGATCATGCTCTCCCGCTCGCCCACGTGGTGCGACGGCAAGCTCGAGGGCCGCCACATCGACCTCCGCCCCTACATTCTCTACGGCGAAAAGATCACCGTCACGCCCGGCGGCCTCACCCGCGTCGCCCTCCGCAAGGGCTCCCTCGTCGTCAATTCGTCCCAGGGCGGCGGCTCCAAGGACACCTGGGTCCTCAACGGCGACGAATAACCCGAACCCCTTCTTCTCGTGCCTCCCGCCAAAGCCCCCGCCGCACCGCCCGCCCTCCGCCCCCAGGCCACGATCATGCTCTCGCGCGTGGCCCACTCCCTGTATTGGATGAGCCGTTACATCGAGCGCGCGGAAAACGTCGCCCGCCTCCTCGAGGTCAACCTGCAGTTCCTCTTCGATTTCCAGGACTTCGACGCCACCAAGCAGAACCAGCACTGGGAATCCCTCATCCTCAGCTCCGGCGAGGAAGAGCTTTTCGCCAAACTCTACGAGCACGCCGACAGCCGCTCCGTCACCGAGTTCTTCGCCTTCGATCTGCGCAATCCGTCCTCGATCCTCGCCTGCGTCTACGCCGCCCGCGAGAACGCCCGCATGATCCGCGACCAGATTTCCCTCGAGATGTGGGAAACGATCAACGAGCTCCACCTCTTCCTCAAGAGCCGCAGCACCGCCGGCGTCTGGGCGGAAGGCCCCAACGAATTCTTCAACCACATCAAGCGGGTCTCCCATCTGTTCCAGGGGCTCACCGTCTCGACCTACTCGCGCAGCGAGGGCTGGGAGTTCATCCAGTTCGGCAAGTACATCGAGCGCGCCGACAAGACCACGCGCATCCTCGATGTGAAGTACCACATCCTCCTCCCGAGCGCGACCGACGTCGGCGGCGCCGTCGACACCGCCCAGTGGCAGGCCGTCCTCCGGTCCGCCTCCGCCCTCGAGGCCTACCGTCGCTATTACGTCCGCGAAATCCTCCCGTGGAAGGCGGCCGAGTTCCTCATTTTCTCGGACTCCTTCCCGCGCTCCCTCCATTTCTGCGTCGGCCAGATCGACGAATTCCTCCGCAAGATCCTCGGCGAAACCGCCGCCCGGCCCAAGTCCCCCGCGGCCCGCGCCTCCCGCCGCCTGCTCGCGGACCTGCAGTCGCTCACGATCACCGATGTCCTCGACGAGGGCCTCCACGAATTTTTGATGGGCATCCAGTCCACCCTCGCCGACATCGGCGACGAGGTCGTGCAGACGACGATGTTCTACCCCGCCGAGTCGGTGCTCGAGGATCAGCAGCAGCAGCAACAGCAGCAATAGCCGGTTTCTCCCGCTGCCTGCTCCGCGCCGCCGGCTCCCGCCGGCCGTCGTCCATGCATCTTCGCATCCTCCACCGCACCACGTTCACCTACGCCGGCAAGGCCACCGACTCGTTCAACGAGGTCCGCCTGCGCCCGATGCGCGACGCCGTGCAGACCTGCCGCGACTTCAAGCTCCGCCTCACTCCCGGCGCCGTGCCGCGCGAATACGACGACTTCTACGGCAACACCGTCCATTATTTCGAAGTTCCGGACAGCCACAACAAGCTGATCATCGAAGCCGTTTCCCTCGTCGACACCGTCGCCAGCGCCGCCCGCCCGCCGATCCCCCGCGTCGCCGTCGAGGACCTCGAGCGCTCCGGCGAACGCGAAATGTTCGGCGAGTTCTACAACAGCTCCCACTACGTCCCCCTCGAGGTCGAGCTCTGGCGCGAGGCCCAGGACGCCCTCGCCGAGGGCCGCAGCGATGTCTGGAGCGACGTGCGCCGCCTCGGCTCCCACGTGTATCGGCGTTTCGCCTACCGGCCCAACACCACCGGCGTGAACACCCGCGCCACCGACGTCCTCAAGCTCCGCATGGGCGTCTGCCAGGACTTCGCCCACGTGCAGCTCGGCATGTGCCGCAGCCTCGGCATCCCCGCCCGCTACGTCAGCGGCTACTTCTTCAACAACACGCGCCGCCCCCGCGAGATCGAGGCGTCGCACGCCTGGATCGAGGCCTTCGTCCCCGGCTACGGCTGGGCCGCGTGGGATCCGACCCACGACCGCCCCGCCGACGAGCGCTACGTCAAGGTCGCCGTCGGCCGCGACTACGCCGACATCCGCCCGGTCAACGGCACCTACCGCGGCGCCCCCACGCGCTCCCTCAAAGTCGACGTCACCGTCCGCGAAGCCCCCGCCGGCGAAGCCGCCGCCTGAGCGCGAGCGGAGCCCGCCCGTAGCCCGGAGCTTCAGCCCGGGCCTATTCCGTCCCCCTCGCGCTCCCGCGCGCCACCGTCGCGCCCGGCCCTCCCGCCGCGTCCGCCCCCTCAACTCCAAACTCCGAACCCTCAACTCTCAACTCAGCCACCCGCCACCCTCGCTATTCCCCGATCCCGCCCATACCCTCGTCCCACCGCATGTTCCTCCGCCTCACCCACGTCACCCGCTACTCCTATTCGACCGGGGTGACGTTCGCCCCGCACGCCCTCTACCTGCGGCCCCGCGAAACCTCCCGCCAGCGGCTCCACAGTTTCGCCCTCACGATCTCGCCCCCGGCCCGGCGCATCGCCACCACCGACCCCTTGGACAACGCCCTCGACTGGGCCTACTTCGACTCCGCGTTCCCGGTCAACGCCCTCGAGTTCCGCAGCGAACTCATGGTCGAGACCCTCGACACCAATCCTTTCGATTTCTTTTTGGTGCCGTCGGCTCTGTCCTTCCCCTTCGGATACAACGCCGCCGAAGCCGTCGCCCTCGCGCCCTGCCTCGCCCTGCGCCCCGACTCCGCCGGCGCGCCTTTGCACGATTGGCTCGCCCGCCATCTGCCCGTGCGGCCGACCGACACCGTCGCCTTTCTCGGCGCCCTCAACAGCGCCGTCTTCGGTTCCCTCCGCTACACCCGCCGCGACGAAGAAGGCATCCAGTCCGCCGGCGAAACGATTTCCCGCGGCACCGGCTCCTGCCGCGACTACGCCGTCCTCCTGATCGAGCTTTGCCGCACCCTCGGCCTCGCCGCCCGCTTCGTCAGCGGCTACCTCTACGAGGCACCGCCCCCCGGCCAGCCCGTCTCCCCGCCCGCCATGCACGCCTGGGCCGAGGTCTACTTGCCCGGCGGCGGTTGGCGCGGCCTCGACGCCACGCGCGGCATTTTCTGCGACGATGCCTTCGTCGCCGTCGCCCACGCCGCCGTCGCCGAAAGCGTCAACCCGATCCAAGGCGCGATCTTCGCGCCGCCCGGCACGACCTCGTCGCTCCACACGCACCTGACCATCGACCGGCTCTGAGCCGCTCGCGTATCCCATTTTCCATGACCGCACCCGGCCCGAACGCCTCCACCCCGCTCCGGGCCTGCGCCGCCGCGGTCGAATCCTCCCTCGCCCGCACCGGCATGCTGCTCACGATGGGCGGCGAGCCGACCTTCGTCCCGGTGCATCCGTCCGGCGCCGAATGGCAGACCGCCGCCCTCGGCCCCACCAAACTCGCCTACGCCCGGAAACTCGCCCGCGAGCTCGTCCGCACCGCCGCCCCCGGCGCCGTCATCCTCGAGACCTCCGGCAAACACTACCCCGGCGAACCGCTCCCGCGCTGGACCCTGCTCGTCCAGGCCCGCGCCGACGGCCAGCCCGCCTGGCGCGACATCACCCGCCTCCGCGCCGACACCGAACCCGGCACCCACACCGTCGCCGATGCCGCGCGTTTCCTCGCCGCCCTCGCCGCCGCCCTGAGTCTTAAGTCGCCGCGCCCGCTGCCCCTGGTGGAACCGGAAACACCCGCCGCGCCCATCGGTTTCGTCCTGCCCCTCGACCAACCCGAAGGCCCATGGATCACCGACGATTGGTCCGCCGCCTTCGCTCCTCCACCCGAGCCCCCGGACCCCAAACCCGAGATCCTCATTCCGCTTTTCCCCGGCGACAGCCCCGCCGGCCTGCGCCTGCCCCTCGGCTCCCTCGGCGAGAAAAACCTCCGCCGCGCCCTCACCGCCGAAATCAAGCACGGCTCGCTTACGATCTTCGTTCCGCCGCTGCTGCTCTCGAGTTACCTCGCCCTGCTCGTCGCCATCGAAGGCGCCTTGGCGAAATTGAATCTCCGCGACGTCGTCCTCGCCGGCTACGCCCCGCCGCCCGATCCCAAACTTCCGACCATCGGCCTCGCCAGCGATCCGGGCGTACTCGAGATCAACCTCACGCCCTGCGCGGATTGGGCCGAGTACGACGCCCAGCTCGCCAAGCTCTACGCCGCCGCCGCCGCCTGCGGCCTCTGTGCGCGCAAGCTCCAATTCAACGGCCGCGAAGTCGGCACCGGCGGCGGCGCCCACCTCGTCTTCGGCGGCCCCGTCGGCCTGCTCTCGCCGTTCTTCGCCTTTCCCGCGCTGCTGCCCTCGGTGATCCGCTACTGGCAACATCACCCCGCGCTCAGCTACGCGTTCACCGGCGCCTACCTCGGCCCGAGCTCGCAGGCCCCGCGCATCGACGAATCGACCTTCGAGGCACTCTACGAACTGGAAATCGCCTGCGCCGGCGCCGAGAACCTCGGTCACCCGCAGAACCTCGCGCTCTTCGATTTGCTGTTCCGCGACCTGCTGATGGACCGCTCCGGCAACACCCATCGCGCCGAGATCAGCGTCGACAAACTCTGGAATCCCTTCGCGCCCAACGGCCGCCTTGGGCTCGTCGAATTCCGCGCCTTCGAAACGCATCCCTCCGCCGCCGTCCAATCCGCGGTCGCCCTCTTCGTCCGCGCCATTCTCGCCCGCCTCGCCGCCGATCCGTTCAAGACGCCCTTCATCCGCTGGCACGGCGAACTCCACGACCGTTTCTTCCTCCCTGCTTTCGTCTGGCAGGACCTCGTCGCGATCTGCGCCGACCTCCGCGCCCACGGCATCCCCTTCGATCCCGAATGGCTCCGCCCCGCCTGGGAATTCCGTTTCCCCAAGCTCGGCGAGATTCCTCTCTCAACGCTCAACTCTCAGCTCTCAACTCCAACGCTTGTCGTCAGACAGGCGTTGGAAGCCTGGCCCCTCCTCGGCGAATCCCCCAACGCCGGCACCGTCGCCCGCACCGTCGACTCCAGCCTCGACCGCCTCGAAGCCTGCGCGACCGACACCGCCGTCCTCGAAAAAGGCCTCCTCCTCGTCAACGGCCTCCCCTGCGAGTTCCGTCCGCTCGATCTCTCAACTCTCAACCCTCAACTCTCAACGGCTGCGCCGGACGGCGCAGCCTGCGGCATTCGTTATCGCGCCTTCTACCTCACCCCATCGCTCCAACCGCACGTCCCCGTGCACGCGCCATTGCTGCTCGAATGGGTCGACCGCGAAACGCTCACCGTGATCGCCGCCGCGAAATGGCACGTGTGGAATCCGGCGAACACGACCTATCCCGCCGCCCCCGCCGACGACACCGCCGCCGCCGCGCGCCGCGCCGAACGTTGGCAACCGTGGACCGCGACGCTCGGCCAGTCCCGCTTCATCCCGAAAATCGATTTCCCGCCCGAAGGCCGCCACACCCTCGACCTCCGCCGCTACCCCGCGCAAACCCGCTAGCCGGTAGGGGCGCGCCTCGCGCGCGCCCTGCGCAGACCTCAATCCGTTTCACCACGGATGGCACCGATAGCACGGATAAACTCCCGGAGCCTGTGCCTCCCTCCGTGTTGATCCGTGTAATCCGTGGTCAAATCGTTTCCGTCGGCCCACGGCCGGTCACCGACCGGCCCAACCTCAATCACAGCGGCGCCGAATTCTTCGGATCCGCCAGCAGCGCCTTGAACCCCGCATCCTCGCGCACGCTGTCCCACACCGGATCGACCTTGAGCATGGGCACCGAGAGTCCGCTCCGCACGCGAAGGAGTTTCGCAAGCAGTTCCACGCACTCGCGCGGGCGATTGAGGTAGGCGAAGAGCTCGGCGACTTCGAGTTCGCGCTGGATGAGAATCCGCGGCGCGCCGGTCCGCACGGTTTCAAGATGACGCCGGGCAGCGCTCACCGCCTCGTCCGCTCGGCCCAACCGCGCCAACGCCAGCGCCAGCTGGAAGTGCTTTTGCGAAGGTCCAACTTCGGCGATTTCGGCCAATTTTTGCACCAGTGCCATCAGCGCAACGGCGGATTCTTCGGCGTCCACCTTGCGCCCGAGTTTTTGCAGGGCATCTGTCTGGTAGCGCAGATAAACCAATCGATCCAAATCCTTCGTTTCGGACTTGCTGAGCTCGGCAACAGCCAGCTTCGCCACCTCGGCCACACGGCGGGCGCGCCAGAGCCAGCCGATGCGGACGCTTGAGTTCAAGCGATCGACGGAAACAGGCAGTTCGCCGGCCAGCACGTATTGCCATGCCGGAAGATCCTGCCCCCGCGTTGACTCATGATACCGGGCCCTATCCTGCTGAAACTCATTCAGTCGACGGAGATCGGCAAGGAGGCTAAGGTAGTTGGTCCAATAGACGGGCCGGAGCGGGTCCAACTCTATCGCCCGACGATAGGCTATCCGCGCTTCTTCTTCCTGCCCCAGCCACGAGGAGAAGATGGCCACGTAGTTGTAGGCCGCGGCTTCATTGGGCAAAGCCCTCACGACGTTCCTGGCATAGGTCAACCCACGGGAATAATCCCGTTCTAGTTGGCCGTAGTAGGACGCGAGCCCGTAGTCGCCCGCGCCTCCCGGCACCAGGCGTGCGGCCGTTTCTGCCCACCGCCTCGACTCAGCCGCATGGTGCAGGCGCGTACGGGGATCTTGATCGTATCGGTAGGCGAACCATTGGGCGTTGGCCAACAGGGACGCCGCCCCTGCGAAACTGGGGTCGATCGCCATTGCCTGTTCGGCCTTCTCAATCGCCGCCAAGTAGGTTTGCAGGCTTCGTTCTCCGGACTCTGCGGAATTGAAAATCGCAAGCGCACGGATGTAGAGATCGTAGGCTTGCGAATTCTGGGTGGTGAAGCGCGCGAGCACAAAACTGCCTGTTGCCCCCCGTGCCTGCAGCACGCGCGCGACTTGATCGGCAACCTCGCTCTGCAAGCCTAGCACATCCTTCAAATCTCGGTCGCCCTTTGGCAGCGACCACAGCACCGCTTCGTCGCCCGCACGGCGCAGCTCGAGCTGGATACGCACCGTGTTGCCCGCGCGGCGAACGCTGCCGGTGATGACGTTGGAAACGCCGAGCTTCTGCGCCTTCTCGGTGAGTGAAGCCGTCGAGCCCTTCAACGTAAGCGCGGAATCGCGCGAGACCACCTTCAGGTCGGGAATCTGCGAAAGCGTGGAAATGATCTCCGCGTGCATCCCGTCCGTGAAAAACGCATTCTCCGGATCGGGGCTGAGATTTTCGAGCGGAAGCACAACGAGCGATTTTTCGTTCAATGCCGGCGCCACCATGGCAGTCGGTCTGCTTTCCTTTTTAGCCTCCGGCGCCGGCGCGGCGGCCATCCACCTCTGGAACTCCGGCGTCGCGCGGATCGGGTCGAAGACGGGGTTGAGCCGCAGCGCCGCCTGCGGCGTCGGCAAGGGGTGGCGCACGACGTTGCTGCGCTGGCCCGCGTCGAATTTGGCGGCGACTTCGTTGCCGCGCCCGACCGCGATCCGCAGCAGCGCCCCGCCGGCCCCGGACGACCAAAAGTCCGACCGCAACTCCTTGAGTTGCTCCAACTCTTCGAGAATCGCGGCGGCTTCCTTCGTCTCGCCCAGCCGGGCGAGCGCGATGCCTTTCCACACGAGCGCGCGCTTGTTCGCGGGATCCTCGGCGACGACGCGGCTCGCCGCATTGCGCGCGTTGATCCACTCGGTCCGGGCCGCCTGCGGGCGGTTGGCCATCTCGTGGGCGAGCGCCAATAATCCGGACCGGGGCCCGAGGAAGATCCCTTCGTTGATAAAGTCGCGCGTCAGCCGGTTGAGCGCCTCCACGGCTTTGTCGGGCTCCCGCCGCCACATCCAGACCTGACTCGCAACAAACGCGCCGCGATCTTCGCGCAGCAGCCACGCGGGCCACCGTCCGAGCGCCTCGGCCGCCGCCTCGAGGTCGCCAAGCCAGACCAGTTTGTGGTTCACGTCATGAATCAGCGTGCGCCCCACCGGACGAATCGCCAGCGACTGCGCGACGGCTTCCCCCATCTCCGCATAGCGTCCATGCCAGAAGAACTGGGCGGCCAGCAGGCCCAGCCCTTCAGGGTCGCCGCCCGACACGTCGTTTCCGCGCCGAAAAGCCGCCGCTGCCTCGTCCACCTTGCCGGCGAAGGTATGGGCCATGCCCAGAGCTTGATATATCCGACGATCCCGGGGCGCGCGCTCGATCAGGCGGTTCAGCAATGGTACCGCCTCCGGCGCCGTCGAAGCCCCGGCGACGGCCAGATACGAAGCCAACGCGAGTTGAGCTTCGAAAGAATCGGGGGCCAGTTTCACCGCACGCTCCGCCTGCACGCGCATCGCTTCGCGGCGCGCACCCGAGCGATCGTAGCTGAGGTTGTAGAGCTGCGCCGACACCTGCGCCTGCGCGGCCCAGACCTCGCCGTCCGCCGGATCAAGGATCACCGCCCGCTTGAGCAAATCGTCCGCGAGAAAAAAATTCTCGTGGTTGGAGTGGTCGCCGTCCTCGAACAGCGTGCGCGCCTGCGCGACGAGCCGGCGGGCCTCGGAGACCGGCGCAGCCGACGCCGCGCCGGAAGCGGGCGAGGCGGTTGGCGCCGGTTTCTCGGTCGCACGCCACGGCTGCCACAACGCGAGCCCCACAACCGCGGCAGCCCCGATGATCGCCGGCCCGAGCCACGGGCGGGACGTTTGGCGTAGGGGCGTGGCTCGTCCACGCCCTTCCGCGGCAGTCTTGTCCTGGGCGCGGTCAAGCCGCGCCCCTACCTCGGAACCCGCCCCCACCGCCTCCCCGCCCAGCAACTTCCCCACCCGCGCGCCAAACGCCGCCAGCGCCTTCGCTTCAAACTCCGCCGGGCTCGCCGCGCCGGAGCCCACCGGGCGCAGGCGCGTCCATTGCACCTCGCGGAATTCGTCCGGCACGTGGGCCTCCGCGTCGCGGGTGGCATCGATCACCACCGGCAGCAGAAACGCCTTCGCCGTGGCCATCGCATGCGTGCGCCGCGCCGCCAGTTTCCATTCGATCCGGAAATACCCTTCGAGCCGCGCCTGCGTGTTCGCGGAGATGACCGGCACGAACAACGCACAGCTCGCGATCTGCCCGCGGATCTTCGCATCCCACGCATCCCCGCCCACCAATTCGTTCCGGTCGAACCACACTTCCACCCCCGCCGCCCGCAGCGCCTCCGCGATGCGCTGCACGGCCTCCGCGTCCTGCGACGCATAGCTCAGAAAGACGGCTTGGGAGGGAGCATCGGCCATGCGTTTGCGGCGCGCATTACGTCGCAGCGACGCCCGCGACGGAAGATTTTTCCGCCTGCCAGCCCCGCCCCACTTCCGCATCGCCTCCGCTTCCCGGATCCGGCTGCTTTTCCGTCCCGTGAATCTGCTTCTGCTCTGGGACATCGACGGCACCCTCATCACTTCCGGCAACGCCGGCATGCGCGCATTGCAACGCGGGCTCGCCGACGCCTTCGGCCGCGGCGATTCGCTCGCCGACATCGAATTCGCCGGCCGCACCGACCGCTGGATCGTCCGCCGCATCTTCGAAAAATTCGGTCTCCCGTTTTCCGAAGCGACCTTCGCCCGCGCCATCGACGCCTACCTCGCCCACCTGCCGCGCGAACTCGCCAACCCCCACGCCAAGGTTCTGCCCGGCGTCCGCCCGCTCCTGGCCGACGCCGCGGCCCGCGCCGGCTGCGTGCAGGGCTTGCTCACCGGCAATCTCCGCCGCGGCGCCGAAACCAAACTCGCCTACCACGGCCTCTGGGACCATTTCCCGTTCGGCGCCTTCGCCGACGACGCCGAACTCCGCGACGACCTCGGCCCGCACGCCCTCCGCCGCGCGACCGAGCACACCGGCGTCGCGATTCCGCCGGACCAAGTCTGGATCATCGGCGACACACCCCACGACATCGCCTGCGCCCGCGCCATCGGCGCCCGCGCACTCGCCGTCGCGACCGGAAGCCACTCGACCGCAGCCCTCGCCGCCCACGCCCCCGACGCCGTCCTCCCCGATCTTGCCGACCCCGCCGCCTTCTGGAAGATCGTCGCCCCTTCCTAATCTGCCCGCCTAGCTGCGAGAGCCGCCGCCCACGAACTCCGAACTCCAAACCCAAAACCCCAAACCGGATTTTCCGTCCATGCCCACCTACTCCATCGCCATCGGTTCCGACCACGCCGGCTTCGCCTACAAGGAAGCCATCAAGGCCATGCTTCTGGCCGACGGCCACACCGTCCGCGATTTCGGCACCTACTCCGACGCCGCCTGCGATTACCCGGACTTCATCCGCCCCACCGCCGAGGCCGTCGCCCGCGGTGAATTCGACCGCGGCATCGTGCTCGGCGGCTCCGGCAACGGCGAAGCCATCGTTGCCAACCGCGTGAAGGGCGTCCGCTGCGGCCTGTGCTGGAACGAACAGCTCGCGATCTGGAACCGCTCCCACAACGACGGCAACTGCCTCTCGATCGGCCAACGCACCGTCACCGAAGCCGAAGCCCTCGCCATCGTGAAGGTCTGGCTCGCCACCGAATTCGAAGGCGGCCGCCACCTCGCCCGCATCAAGAAAATAGATGCCTGAGGCGGAGGTCGGAGTTGAGAGTTGAGAGCTGAGAGCGAAGGCACGCGTCTCCGCCCTTCATTCTGCGGATCGCAGTTTCCGGTCTCCGGTCTCCGGACTCCGGTATTCCGAGTCTCCGGTATCCGCATTCCGGTCTCGAGTCCCCCGCCCCGCTTGCGCGAACGCCAAGTGCGGGTTCAGTCACTATTCCGGGGCCGGCACGTCCTGCCGCCCGGAATTCCATGCCTCGACTCTCCTACCAGCACGTCTTCGAACCCGCCACCGCCCCGAGCGCCCCGGCGCTCCTGCTCCTCCACGGCACCGGCGGCAACGAACACGACCTGCTGCGGCTCGGCCGCGCCGTTTCCCCCGGCTCCGCCCTCCTCAGCCCGCGCGGCGATGTCGTCGAGGGCCAAGGCGTGCTCCGCTTCTTCGCCCGCCTCGCCGAGGGCGTCTTCGATCCCGCCGAGATCACCCGCCGAACCCATGCGTTGGCCGACTTCGTCGCCGCCGCCTCGGCCCATTACGGCCTGACGCCGGCCAAGCTCCACGCCGTCGGCTTTTCCAACGGCGCCAACATCGCGGCCACGCTTCTCCTGCTCCGACCCGAGGTGCTCGGCGGCGCCGTGCTCCTGCGCTCCATGGTCGTGCTCAACCAACCCGCCAAGCCCGCGTCGCTCGCGGGCCGCCGCGTCCTCCTGCTCAACGGCTCCACCGATCCCATCGTCGATCCCGCCGACGCCCCGCGCCTCGCGGCCCTCCTCCGCGCCGGCGGCGCCGAAGTGAAGACCGAGACCATCCCCGCCAGCCACCAGCTGACGCCGCAGGATGTCGCCGCCGCCCAGCGTTTCCTGCGTCCTTGATTCCCGGATACTCCGCATGCTCTACCGCCGCCTCGGCCGCTCCGGCCTGAAACTCAGCGCGCTTTCCTTCGGCGCCTGGGTCACCTTCGGCAAACAGATCGGCGATCCCGTCGCGCGCGACCTCATGCACGCGGCCTACGACGCCGGCGTGAACTTTTTCGACAACGCCGAAACTTACGCCGACGGCCAGGCCGAGCGCGTCATGGGCGCGATTCTCAAAGCCTCGGGCTGGCGCCGCAGTTCCTACCTCGTTTCCAGCAAGGCCTACTTCGGTTGGGAGGACGATAAACCCAACCAGACCGGCCTCTCGCGCAAACACCTGGTCGAGGCCTGCCACGACGCGCTGCGCCGTCTCCAGGTCGATTACCTCGATCTCTACTACTGCCACCGGCCCGATCCCGAGGTGCCGATCGCGGAGACCGCCCACGCCATGCACGACCTCATCGTGCAGGGCAAAGTGCTCTACTGGGGCACCAGCGAGTGGAGCGCCGCCCAGATCGGCGAAGCCCAGCGCGTCTGCGCGGAACGCCACCTCCATCCGCCCGTCGTCGAGCAGCCGCAGTACAACCTGCTCCACCGCGCCCGCGTCGAACGGGAGTACGCCTCGCTCTACCGCACCCCGACCGGCCTCGGCACCACGATCTGGTCGCCGCTCGCTTCCGGTTTGCTCACCGGCAAGTACAACGCCGGCGTCCCCGCCGACTCCCGCCTTGGCGAACCGAGTCTCGCCTGGCTGCGCGACCTCCTGCTGAACGATCCGTCCGCCCCGCGCAAACTCGCCGCCGTTGCCGCGTTCGCCGACGTCGCCCGCCAACTCGGCACCTCCCTGCCCAAGCTCGCCGTTGCCTGGTGCCTCGCAAATCCCAACGTCAGCTCCGTCATCCTCGGCGCGTCACGCGTCGCTCAGCTGCAGGAAAACCTCGGCGCCCTCGACCTCCTCCCGCAGCTCACGCCGGAAGTCCTCGCGCAACTCGACCGGATTTCCGCCCCGGTCGCCGCCTGATTCCGCCGTTCGTCCGCGCATGCGCCTGACGTTCTTCGGCCACGCCTGCTTCCTGCTCGAGACGGAGCGCGCCCGGATTCTGATCGATCCCTATTTCACGGGCAATCCGCTCGCGCCGATCGCGGCCGACGCCGTCGCCTGCGACTACATCCTCGTTTCCCACGGCCACGAGGACCACACCTGCGACGCCCTCGCAATCGCGCGCCGCTGCGGCGCGACGCTCGTCGCGAACTACGAAATCGCCGAGTACTTCGCCGCCCAAGGGGCCAAGACCCACGGGCTCAATCCCGGCGGCGGTTTCAACTTCCCGTTCGGCCGCGTGAAACTCACGCTCGCCCACCACACCTCGAGCGCCGAGGCCGGGCTGAAGCCGATCTACCTCGGCGTCGCCTGCGGGCTGCTGATCTCCGCGGACGGGAAGAACATCTACCACGCCGGCGACACCGCGCTGTTCCTCGACCTGCAATTGATCGGACGGGCCGGCCTTGATGCCGCGCTGATCCCCATCGGCGACAACTACACGATGGGGCCCGACGACGCCCTCCTCGCCCTCGACTTCCTCCGGCCCAAGGTCGCCGTCCCGATGCACTACGACACTTGGCCCGAGATCGCGCAGGACGCCGCCGCGTTCGCCGCGCGCGCCGCAGTCGCAGGCCACGCCGTGCGGCCGCTGCGCCCCGGCGAAACGTTCGAACTTTGAGTTGAGACTCGATCTTTCGATCCAACCACGGATTGCGACAATTCAAGGTTCCGCAATCCCGCGGGGTCACAGAGATCACAGAGCGCAGCCCGGAGTTCACGGAGCGCGATCTTGCCGGATCGGCCGTTGGATTTTTCGAGCGCACCCGCGGCACAATTGCCAGCGTTGCCGGATACCCATCGATTCCTCGGTGCTCCTCCGGTTTGCCTCCGTGGACTCGGTGTCGGACCACATTTTCCAGACTCAGTCCCGCCCACGGCGTGCACCTTCACCATGTTCCGGATGCCGTTGCACCCTACGGCAGCGAAACCGGTCTATCCGGTTTTCTCCTCTGAAAAATCGCCTTTCCGCCGGGTCGTCCGTTGACACGCGGTTGTCGCATTTCAACGTGACGGCGTGCGGTTTCATCGCGCATTTCCCGCCGTTCGCAGCATTTTCGGCCTGATGGCCGTGCTCTTGGCGGCCCCGCTCGTCGCGGCTCCGCGGCTCGAATTGCCGCCCGCGCTCGAATCGAGCCGCATCATCAGCAACGAGGAGTTGCTGCTCTCCGCGCAAAAACTGCTCCCGCGCGGCGCCTTTCTCGGTCCGTTGCTCGACGCGCGCTACGCCGTCGTGAAGCACGACTGGCTCGTGAAGAAATTCATCCCGGCGTACCGCCGCGCCGTCACCGCCCTGCAGGCCGAGCTCAAGCACGGCGGCGACGAAGGCGCGGACTGCGACGACTTCGGCATGTTCCTCCGCCACATGGCCGCCTTGTCCGGCATGCTCGCCGGCGGCGCCCAGCCTTCCGCCGCGCAGGTGATCGTGTTTCAGGAAAACTCCTTCTCCGGCGTCGGCCGCACGCGCGAGCGCCACGCCATCGGTCTCTTCCTTACCGAACTCGGCTGGCAGGTCCTCGAACCGCAGAACGCCGACAAACTCGTCCCGCTCGAATCCTACGCCAACAAGAACGGCATCCAGTACATCAGCTTTCACTGATCACGAACCAACCAACCGACCAACCAACGATGAAAACGAAATCCGTCCTCCTCGCCGCGCTGTCCCTCGGGGCCGTCGCGTTTGCCCAGGCCCAATCCGCAGCCCCGTCCGTGAAGGCCACGCCGTCCGCGCAGGCCGCCGCCGAGACGCCCCAGAAACTCGACAAGTTCATGGTCACGGGCTCCATGGCCGAGCCGAAGGCCGCCCCGGAGAAACTCGAGAAATTCATGGTCACCGGCTCGATGGCCGAACCGCAGGGCAAGGCCGAGGAACTCCCGAAGTTCATGGTCACCGGCTCCCTCGCGGAACCCGCCGGCGAAGCGACCAAGCTGGAGAAATTCATGGTCACCGGCTCGATGGCCGCGCCGCGCCAGGCGCAAGCCAAGCACTGAGCCGCGTTTCTCGCGTCCGCTTCCTCAACCCCGGCCCGCACGGCCGGGGTTTTTGTTTTTCCATTTTCCCAACTTCGCCGCGCGGCCGAGGTCTTTCCTTTCAATCCTCAATCACCTGCTCCGCATAAATCGGAATCCGGCGGCTGAGTTGAGTCACGGAGCTCACCGAGCGCAGCCCGGAGGTCACGGAGCGCAATCGGCAGGAAGCTCCAGTCTGCAACGCGCCCCGACAGGCGGCCCACCGCGATCCCGGATCTTCCCTCAACCCTCGGTGCTTCTCCGGTTTGCCTCCGTGCACTCCGTGACCGCCTGAATTCTTCGGGACTATCGCGCCGCGTCGATCCACGCTTTCGTGCGGTCCGTGAAATCCGTGAACACGCCGTCCGCCTTCGCGTCGCGGAACAGCGCCGCGTGCAACGCGTCCAGCGAAGGACAGCCCTTCGGCAAATCGTCCGCGCGCACCGTGTACGGATGCACCGCCAACTTCACCGCGTGCGCGCGCGCTACGAGCCCTGTCTGCTTCGCCGCACCGCCTTCGCCCCAGGTCACGATCCGGGAAATCGCCGGCCCGATGCCGTCGACCAAACCCGCCAGCGCCTGCAGGCCCTCGGCCGTGCACTGCGCGGCATTGTCGGTGCCGTCCGCTTCCTTCGCCCCGGCGCCGATCAGCAGGATCAGCCGGCCCTGCCAGCCGAGTTCGCCGCGCAGGCGTTTCACTTCCGTCAATTCGAAGCACTGCAGAAAACAAAGATCCGCCTTCGTCGCGTAGCCGTAGCGCGCCAAGATCGGCAGCACGACCTTGCTGATGTCGCGCCCCTGCTCGCGGTGCCAGGTCGGCTGTTTCAATTCCGGATAGATGCCGACCTTGCGGCCCGTGCTTTGGTTCAGGCCCGCGATCAGCTGCAATTCCTCTTCCAGCGTGGAAACGTGGTAGCTGCCCGGCGCTTTGCCCGAGGGATACCGCCGCGCAAAGACGGCCGCGCCGGTCTTCGCGTTGAACCGTTCCCGCACCTGCAATTGCTTCAGCTCCGCCACCGTGAAATCGAGCGCGTAGTAACGGCCGTCGGCGCGTTTGCGGTCGGGAAAACGAATCGCGACGTCGGTCGTCGTGTCGAGATGGATGTCGTGCAGCACCACGGGCACGTTGTCCTTCGAGAGCACCAGGTCCTGCTCGATATAGTCGGCGCCGAGCGCATGCGCGTAGGCCTTGGCCTCGAGCGTGTGCTCCGGCAGGTAGCCGCTCGCGCCGCGGTGCGCGACGACCAGCGGGCGGTTCTCGGCGGCGACGGCCGCGGCCGCGCCGCAAACCAGGGCAATCAGCAGGTGTTTCATGTCGAAGTCGTGTTGGCCGGCGCCCGGTGCCCCAGCGTCATCGCGCTGAATACCATGGTGAGGAGGCAGCAGACGATCATCGTCCCGAACACGCCGCCCCAGCCCCAATGGTCCGCGATCCAGCCCACGCCCGTGCCTGCGATCGCCGAACCGAAAACGTAGCCGAAGAAACCCGTGAAACCCGCCGCCGTGCCCGCCGCCTTCTTGGGCACGAGGTCGAGCGCGTGCA
Source organism: Opitutaceae bacterium (assembly GCA_027482185.1). Lineage (GTDB taxonomy): Bacteria > Verrucomicrobiota > Verrucomicrobiia > Opitutales > Opitutaceae > ER46. The sequence continues at coordinate 127,581 of JAIXWF010000012.1, forward strand.
GACCGATGATCATGATCGGACCGTACACGAAAAACCCAATCCCGATCAGCGCCGCGATGTCGATCCACAGCGGGCCGTTGCGGTTCAGGCCGTACACGATCAGCCCGATCAGCGTCAGCGCCATGAACAGAATCGTCGCCGGCGCGCGGCGGCCCTTGAAAATTTTGTCCGACACCCAACCGCACAGGATCGTCCCGGGAATGCCGGCAAACTCGAACGCCGCCCACGCCACGCTCGATTGCTGGAACGAAAAACCCTTCGCCGTCTGCAGGTAGGTCGGCACCCAGTCGACGACGCCGTAGCGCACGAAGTAGACGAACGCGTTCGCGACCGCGATCGCCCAAAGGTACCGGTTGTTCAGGACGTAGCCGAAAAAGATCTCTTTGAACGTCAGCGTCCGCTCGTAGGCCGCCGAGTAATCCGGCGGGTAGTCTTTCTTGTATTCCTCGATCGAGGGCAGCCCGCAGCTCTGCGGCGTGTCCCGCAAGAGCCACGCGATCAGGAGCGCCACCACCGCCGCGACCGCCGCGGGCACGTAGAATTTCGCGCCCCAGTCGCCGAAGAGCACGACGCCGAGGAGGGCGAGCTTGGCGACCAAACCGCCGCCGACGTTGTGGGCGACGTTCCAGACCGCGACGGTGACGCCGCGCTCGCGCGTGCTCCACCAGTGGACCATCGTCTTGCCGCAGGGCGGCCAACCCATGCCGTTGAACCAACCGTTGAGCGTCTGCAGCACCACGATCGCCGTCAGCGAACCGTAGATCGCGGGAATCGTCCCGAAGGCAAAGGTCACGCCCGCCGTGAGCAGCAGGCCCAGCGTCATGAACCAGCGCGGGTTGCTCCGGTCGGAGACCGAACCCATGATGAACTTCGACACGCCGTAGGCCACCGACAGGCCCGTCATTGCCGAACCGAGTGCGGCTTTCGAATACTCGGGGTGCGCCTTGAGGATGTCCGGGATCGCGAGCGCGAAATTCTTCCGGACGAGGTAGAAGGCGGCGTAGCCGACGAAAATGCCGACGAAGACCTGCCAGCGCAGGCGGCGGTACTCGGCGTCGACGCGCTCCGCCGGGAGGGGCGGAGCCGCGGGGGCGGGTTTGAGCAGCGAAATCAAAACGGGGTAAGTCGGAAAAACGGCCGGACCCGGCCGCCGCGGCAACTCAAAGTTTCAACTGCTCCCGCAGCCAGCCCGGCCGGTTCGTCGTGATGCTGTCGACGCCGAGGGCGATCCAGCGCTGCGCCACCGCGACGTCGTCCACCGTCCAGACGTGCAATTCGAGGCCGGCGGCGCGGATCTTGGCGACGTCGTCCTTCGTCAGCGGCCACGTGTGTTGCAAGTCGAGCCCGGTGAGCTTCGCGGCCTTGGCCTGGGCGATGACCTCGTCGAGCGTCGGCTGTTTCTTGGCCTTCGGGTTCGGTTCGGCCTTCGGATCCGGCGCCTTGAAGCCGACGAGGTACTGGGTCGGCAGCTTGGGCAGCTGCTGGCGGACCGCTTTCAGGGATTCGTAGTTGAAGCTGATGACGGTGACATTGCGTTCGTCCGCGCGGGCGGCCGTCAGGACGTTCTTCAGCTCCGGCACGATCTCGGGACCGATCTTGATTTCGACGAACATCCGTTTGCCCGCGGGAATCTCCGCCAGTTGCTCCGCCAGCAGCGGCAGTTTCTCGCCGGCAAACTGCGGCGCCTTCCACGAGCCGGCATCGAGCTTGCGCGCCTCCGAAACCGTCAGGTCGGCGATCGCCGCGGACTTGCCGGTGGTGCGCTTCACGTTCGCGTCGTGGATCACGATCACCGACCGATCCTTCGTCAGGTAAATGTCGGTCTCGACGGCGTCCGCGCCTTGCCGCCACGCCAGCCGATGCGCGGCAATGGTATTCTCGGGCGCATCGAACGAGGCGCCGCGGTGGGCGACGATCAGGACCGGGGCGGCCGCGGCCGAAAGCGTGCAGGCCAGAAACAACGTGAATCCGATTCTCATGGGGACAGGGGTGACGCTATGGTTCAGAACCGCTTCGAAACCTCCATCGTGAACTGGCGGCCGCGCGGATTGGCGGAACCGGAAACGTACCCGTATTGCTCGTCGGCCAACTCGGGATCTTGGTCGAAGACGTTGTTGATGCCGCCGCGGACGGTCACGCCGCGCAGCCATTTGCGGCTGTCGTTGCGTTCGAAACGGTACGAGATCCAGGCGTTGTGCCGGATGGTCGGCTCGACCCGCAGGAGGTAGCGCGTGATGCCGTTGTCGTTGAAGACCTGGATGTAGTCCGGCTGGCCGAGCGCATTGTAGATCGGCAGCGTCGTGGCGGCCGACGTGTCGACGAACGAACCGAAGTAGCTCGAGAACCAGCCCGCGGACCACGGCCCCTGGCGCCAGGAGACGGAGGCGTTCGCGCGCCACTTGGTGCGGCCGTTGCGGCCGAGTTCATCGAGCACAGGCGACAGTTCGTCGGCCTTCGACCGGCGCAGGACGTAGTGCGTGGCCTCGCTGTTGAAGGTGAACTGGCCGAACCGCGTGCGCGGGGCGCGCCACTGCACGCCGAACTCGTAGCCCTGGATGTCGCGGCCGCTGAGGTTGAGATAATCGTCGATCACGCTGACGAACTCGCCGACCGGCGCGCGGCGGCTGTTGTTGCTCGTCTGGCGGGCGTTGTAGGCGGCGAAAGCCGCGCGGTCCGCCGCCGTCACGGGCTTGCGCGTGACCTTCGAGGAACCCTTGTACGCCGCCGTGCCCGAACCGAGGTCGATCTGGTCGATCGGCGTGCCCTTCGCGAGTTCGGCCTGGGTCGCGAGATCGAGGAGGATTTCGTCGCGATCGATCGCCGGACCCGCCCCGACGTTTTCGATGACGCTGTTTTGGTTCAGCTTGAAGTAGTCGAACGAGAACGAGAGCCCGCGCACCTTCGGCACCTCGAGGACGAAACCGGCCAGCCAGGTCTTCGCCTCTTCGGGCTGCAGGTTCTGGTTGCCCTGCCGCAGCACCGTGCGCTGCGCGGTGCCGTCGGCCGGCAGCGCCGTCACTTCGAAACGGTACGGGTCGTCCGCGCTGATCTGGCGGCGCAGCGGCGTGATGTTGGTCTGGACCAGATTCGGCGCACGGAACGATTCCGCCACCGTCCCGCGCAGCTTGAGCCACGAGGCCGGTTTCCAGACGAGACTGGCCTTCGGCTTCGTCGTCTGGCCGTGGATCGAGAAATGCTCGAAGCGGCCGGCGAGCGTCAATTCGAGGGCCTCGACCAGCGGCACGCGGCGTTCCCGCGTCACGAAGGGCAGCGCCGTCTCGACGTACGCGGCGTAGATCGTCTGGTCCGCGTCGATCGGGACGTTGGAACTGAGCGCGAGGAAATCGTTGTCGCCCTCGCGCAGGAACGGGAATTCGTTGCCCGAGCCCGGCGGATTCAGGCCCACGTAGGCCGCCCGCTTGTCGGAATAGGTCTCGTACCGCACTTCCGTGCCGGCCGCCACGCCGATGTCCCCGGCGGTGAGGAAGCGGCCGATGCGGCCGTTGAACTTAGCGTCCCACATGAACAGGTTGGTCCGGCCGAAACGGTCCTCGTCGTCGTACAGCGGATCGACGACCGCGGCCGGATTCTCGAACGCTTTGTCGACCGTGATCTGGTTGTTCTGGATCTTGAACGTGACCGGGAAGGGATTGAAGGCCGTCGCGTCGGTGCGCGCCAACGCGCGCCGCAGCCGGGATTCGCGGACCTGGAAGTGCTCGAACTCGTGCGACTGCGCGCCCGACGCCACCACCGCGGATTCCCACTCCCACGTTTTGCCGAGTTTGCCGCGCAGGCCGCCGAGCACGCGCCACGCGTAGCTGACGACCTCGGTCTCGCGCGGTTTGAAACCGCCGCCCGTGTTCTGGCCGGGCGAGATGCCGGTCCACAGCGACACGTCGGCCGGCGTGCCGGTCAGGCGCGGCGAGCCGTCGGCGTTGGGCTGGCCCGTCGGGTGGTAGAACCGCACGCCGAAGGGATTGTACGGATTCGCGGCCGGCAGGTAGATGCCCTGGTCGTCCGTGTTCTTGAAATTGACCGGCTCGCGGCCCGTGCGGCTGTAGGCGCGGTAGAAGAGCAGGTCGCCGAACAGGTGCACGTCGTTCCGCAGCGGGCGGTCGATGAAGGTCGCGAACTGCACGCGGTCCGTCGCCGGCACGAGCATCTTCCACTTGTTCCAGTTCGAGAAGGCGGCGACCTCGGGATTGTCGATGTTGGTGGAGGGCGCCGTCTGCTTGAACATCACCCCGGCCGCGGAGGGCCAGAGGTAGAACATGCCGTCCGCCGCCATCGTCGCGACGCCGGCCGGCGGCGTCGTGCTCGTGGTGATACCGACGTTGCCCGTCGGCCGCGAGCCGACGAACGTCAGCGCGTCGGCCTGGATGAAGCCGCGCTGCCACTGGCCCCACTGGTTGACGGCGTTGGCGTTGCGGAAATCGTTGTCGCGGGCAAAGAGGGCGCCGGTGGCGGACGCGGGATCCGGGATCGGGATGCCGTTCCACGGCGCCGGCAAGGCGCGGTTCGCGCGCAGGTCGGAGTTCTTCGAGAAATCGCGGTCGTGCGCGGCGAGGGCGTCGCGGTGGAAATAGTCGAGCGAAACCGAGATGTGCAGCGGGCCGCGCTTGAAGCCCTCGTACGCGGTGACGTTGAACTCGTTCGCGCCGCCGTGCTGGGTCATCGAGCCCTTCACGGTGACGCCGCGGCCGACGTAGTTGCGGGAAACGAGATTGTTCACGACGCCCGCGGCGGCATCGGAACCGTAGATGGCGGACGCGCCGTCGCGGAGGACCTCGACGCGGTCGACCATGGCGCGGGGCACGGTGTTGATGTTCACCGCGAGGGACGGCACGCCGTTCTCCGCCATCGAAACCGGGTGCGGCGTCATGCGCCGGCCGTTGAGCAGCGTGAGCGTGCTGCCGGAGCCGATGCCGCGGAGGTCGACCGACGCGACATCGCCGCGCGCCAGCTGCGGGCCGTTGTTGATCTCGGTGATCGCCGAAATCTCGGCGGCGCCGATCGTCTCGAAGAGCTCGGCCATCGTGGCCGCGCCGCGGGCCTCGAGCTCGGTGCGCTCGATGACCGAAACGGGCAGGGCCGTCTCGGCGTCGGTGCGGCGGATATTCGAACCGGTGACGGTGAAGACCTCGAGCTGCACGGGCTGGTCGGCGCCCGGCGCCGGCACCGGCGGCTTGGGCGGGACGGCGGTTTGCGCCGCGGCGGCGGAGGCGAGGGTCAACAGGGCCAGACGACGGACAGGGTTTTGGATGCGCATGGGCGAAAGACCGCCAAGGGCTGCGGCGTCGTCCGCTCTTGCGCGAGTAAAAACTTTATGCGCATATTTATTGGCCCCAGCGTCTCCGAATTGTAACCGATAGGTCACCGGCATGCCGAAAATCTCCGACTACTCCGACGACCTGCTGCGGATGGCCGCGTCGCTCTACTACACCGACGGTCTCGGGCAGACGGAGGTGGCCGCGCTGGTCCGCGTCTCGCAGACCAAGATCTCGCGCCTGCTCGCCATCGCCCGCGAACGCGGGATCGTGCGCATCTCGGTCGAGGCCTACGACCCGCGCCGCCCGCAGCTCGAGCAGCAGCTGTGCGCCCGTTTCGGGCTGACGGCGGCCGCCGTGATCAAGCTGCCCGAAGGCACCTCCGCCGAGGCCGCCCGCCAGACCGTCGGCCACTACGGCGCGCCCTTCGTCGCCGGACTCATCCCGGCGGCCGGCGGGATCGCGATCGGCGGCGGCCGCAGCGTGGCCGAGGTCGTGCGGCGTTTCCGCCCGGGCCCGGTCCGCCGGCTGACGGTCGTGCAGGCCATGGGCAGCATCGATTCGAACATCTCCCCCGTCGACGCCCTCGAGCAGGGCCGCGCCCTCGTGAACCTCTGGGGCGGCGAGTTTCTCACCCTCAGCACCCCGGCCTTTGTCGCCGACCGCAAGACGCGGGACACGTTTCTCGCCTCCCCCCAGATCAAATCCGTCTGGCAACGCCTGCGCCGCTCCGACGCCGCGCTCGTCGGCGTCGGCCCGCTGGAAGATTCGGTCTACAGCGAACGCGGCGTGCTCGCGGCGGCGGACGTCGCCCAGCTCCGGGCCGCCGGCGCCGTCGGCGAGATCTGCGGGCGTTTCTTCGACGCCCGCGGCCGGGAGTGCCAGTCGCGTTGGCGCCACCGCGCGATCGGGATCGAGTTGGAGCACCTGCGCCGGATCCCGCAGGTCATCGGCGTCGCCGCGGGCACCGCCCGCGCCGCGGCCGTCTCCGGCGCGCTGCGCGGCGGCCTCCTGAAGTCGCTCCTGATCGACGAGGCGGGCGCCCGCGCGTTGCTCGCCGGCTGACGCGAATCTCCCGCCTTGCCCGCCGCGCGGCGGCCCCTCACGTTCCGCGCCAAAGTTCATGGCTTTTCCCTCTCTTCCCCCGGTGCTCGCGGTCCGCGATGTCCGGCCCGCCGAGCTCGATGCCGGCGGCGCCGACGGCCTCCTCCGCATCTACGCCTGGATGCAGTTCGCGCGCACGGCCGACAATCGCATCCTCGATCTCTTCCGCCAGGGCCTGATCAAGGGCACCGTGACCGGCGGCCAGGGCAACGAGGGCCTCATTGTGCCCCTCGCGCTGCTTGCCGACAAAGCGGTCGACGTGGTCTCGTTTTCCCACCGCGGTCTCGGCGGCCACCTCGTCTGGAGCGGCCACCCCTGCGACCACCTCAACCAGTACTTCGCCAACGCCGGCAGCCCGACGCGGGCCCGCGAAGGCAACATCCACCACGGCGACCCGGCCGCCCGCTCGCTGCCGATGATCAGCCATCTCGGCGCGATGCTCTCCAACGTCGCCGGCGCCACCGATTCCCAGCGGCGCCTCGGCCGGCCCGCCGTCGGCTTCGGCTTCTTCGGCGACGGCTCGTCCAGCACCGGCGACGTCCACGAAACCCTCAACCTCGCCTCGCTCCTGTCGTTGCCGATCCTGTTCGTGATCGAGAACAACGCCTACGCCTACTCCACCCCGACCTGCGAGCAGTTCGCCGCCGGCACCGAGCTCTGGAAACGCGCCGCCGGCTACGGCATCGAGGCCTTCGCCCTCGACTGCGGCGACACCGCCCACGTCGCCCGCACGCTCGCCGCCGCGATCGAAAAAGTCCGCACCACGGGCCGGCCGCTGCTCATCGAGGCCCACACCCTCCGCCTCCGCGGCCACGCCGCCTACGATACCGGCGACTACCTCCGCCCCGGCGAAGCCGAAGGGTTCTTCGCCCGCGACTCCCTCCCGCGCCTCCGCGCCACCCTCGCCGGCCGCCTCGGCGCCGTGCGGCTCGACGCCGTCGACGCCGAACTCGCCGCCTTCCTCGAGGCCTGCGTCTCCGTCTCTCTCGCCACCCCGCGGCCGACGCCCGCGGGCATGGCAGCGGATGTGTTCGCCCCGGTGCCCCCGCCGCTGCCCTGGGTGCCGTCTTTGCGCTCGGATCGGTCCGCCGCCCCCGCGGCGCCGGAAAACCTCACCGCCGCCCAGGCCCTCAACGTCGGCCTGCGCAAAATCCTCGCCGAACGTCCGGAGTCCCTCGTCCTCGGCCAGGACATCGGGACCTACGGCGGCGCCTTCAAGGTCACCGAGCACCTGCTCCGCGATTTCGGTCGTCCCCGGGTTTTCAATACGCCGCTCGCCGAAAGCGCCTGCACCGGCTACGCCATCGGCCTCGCCCTCAACGGCCACCGCCCGATCGAGGAGTTCCAGTTCGCCGATTTCGCCACCGAGGCCGCGACCCAGATCACGCTCAACGCCGCGACGATGCGTTTCCGCTCCGGCGCGGCCTGCCCGCTCGTCTTCCGCCTCCCCTGCGGCGGCGGCCTCACCTTCGGCTCCTTCCACTCCCAGGAACTCGAGTCGTTCCTCCTCTCGATGCCCGGCCTCAAGGGCCTCTACCCGAGCACGCCGCAGGACGCGTTCAACGCCCTGCTCGCCGCCTACGAGGACGACAACCCCGTGATCCTCTTCGAGCACAAGGCGCTCTACCGCCGCGGCCGCGCCCCCGTCGCCTGGGACCCGGACTACCGCTCGGTCTGGCAGCCGCGCCATGTCCGCCGCGGCGACTTCGCCACCCTCGTCACCTACGGCGAGATGGTCCACGTCGCCACGGAAGCCGCCGCGTATTTCGAGAGCGAATACGAGACGGCCTTCGACGTGTTCGACCTGCGCGCCCTCGCCCCGCTCCGTCTGGATGCGATCCGCGCCTCGCTCGCCCGCACCGGCCGCCTGGTCGTGCTCCACGAGGGCCGCCGCACCCACGGCTTCGGCGCCGAGCTCGTCGCCCGCCTCACCGAGGAAAACTTCGCCGCCCTCAAGGCCGCACCCCTCCGTATCGCGTCGCTCGATCTCCCCGTGCCCTTTGCGCCGGAACTCGAGGCGGCGTTCCGGCCCGACCGGGAAAAAGTGATCGAGGCCGTCTCCGCCTGGATGGGCTGACCCCGCGCGCCGTGACCAAACTTTCCGTCAACATCAACAAGATCGCCCTCCTGCGGAACTCCCGCGGCCGCGATTTCCCCAGCGTCTCCTGGTTCGCCGAACGCTGCCTGCGCCTCGGTGCCCACGGCATCACGCTCCACCCCCGCCCCGACCAGCGCCACGCGCGCTACTCCGATGTCGCCGCGCTCCGGGAACTCACCGCGCGCTTCCCCGGCACCGAGCTCAATGTCGAGGGCTACCCGACGCCCGAGTTTCTCGATGTCGTAATCGCCGGCCGCGCCGACCAGTGCACGCTCGTGCCCGACGCTCCCGGCCAACTCACCTCCGACCACGGCTGGGATCTGGTCCGCGAGGCCGACCGGCTCCGGCCGATCCTTGCCCGCCTCCGCGCCGCCGGCGTCCGTTCCAGTTTGTTCGTCGACTACGATCAAGCGGACCTCGGCCGCGCCCGCGAGCTCGGCGCCGACCGCGTCGAACTTTACACGGAACCCTACGCCGTCCACTTCGGCGGTCCGGACCAAAACCGCATCCGCGACGGCTTCGCCCGCGCCGCCGCCGCCGCCCAGGCCGCGGGTCTCGGCGTGAATGCCGGCCACGATCTCAACCTGCAAAACCTCGCCGACTTCGTCTCCATTCCCGGCATCCTCGAGGTTTCCATCGGCCACGCGCTCGTCGTCGAGTGCCTCGAGTTCGGCGTCGACCGCACCATCGGCGACTACCTGCGGATCGTGAACGCATGACCGCGCCCAAGCCACCGGTCGCCGCGGCACGCTGGGCCGAAATCCGGCTCTTCGCCATGGACGTCGACGGCGTCCTGACCGACGGCACGGTGTTGATTTCCTCCGACGGCACCGAGGCGAAATCGTTTTCCATCCTCGACGGCATGGGCCTGCGGCGGCTCGCCGACGCCGGCATCGTCACCGCCTGGATCAGCGGCCGCCCCTCGCAGGCCACGACCGCGCGCGCGAACGAACTCAAGATTCCGCATCTCATCCAGGGCCGCACCGACAAACTTGCCGCGCTCCAGGAGCTCGCCGCCCGGCTGGGTTTCGGGGCCGCGCAGTGCGCCTACATGGGGGACGACGTCATCGACACGGCGGCGATCGCGTGGGCCGGCGTCGGCATCGCGCCCCCGGAAGCCATGCCCTCGACCCTCGCGGCCGCCGCCTATGTGACCGCTCGTCCCGCCGGCCGCGGCGCCGTCCGCGAAGTGTGTGAACACCTGCTCGCCGCCCGGGTCCCACCGGCGCAGTGATTATGCCGTTTCCGTTTCCACGTTGCTCGGCCCTTCTTCGCCTCGCCGCCTTGGCCGCGCTCGCGTGGACCTCGGGCGGCAGGCTCCTTAGCCAGCCGGCGACCAAGCCCGATCCCGCCGGCGAACGCGTTTCCGCTCCGGCCTTCAATTGGGTGCTGCCGCTGTTCACCGACAAAGAAGGATTTCGCTCGATGACCCTTCGCGGTTCGGAAGTCCGGCCCATCGGCCGCAACATCGCCGTGACCGATCTCAGCATCACGACCTTCTCCGGCGACGCCGCCGCGCGGGTCGACAGCATCTTGCTCAGCCCGACCGCGATCTTCTTTCCCAAGGAGAACCGCGCCGCCGGCGAAAAGTCCGTCCGCTTCATCCGCGGCGACATCGAGATCAACGGCTCCGACTGGATCTACGACCATGCGGCAAAAAAGCTTTCGCTCCGCCGCGAGGTCCGCGTCACGTTCCAAGCCCAACTCAACGACATCCTGAAATGATCGCCGCCGCCCCGCGCCTCCTCGCCCTCCTCCTGTGCGCGCTGCCGCCGGCCCGGGCCGCCGAATCCGCCGCGGCCAAGCCGCCCGCGACCCCGCCGGTGCCGACCGAGATCCTCAGCGGCGCCGCCGAAGCGGTCAGCACCGAGAAGGAGACGACGTTCACCTTCAGCAACGGCGTCACCGTCACCGGCACGAACCTGCAGATGACCTGCCGCGAACTCGTCGTCGTGGCGCTGCGCTCCGGCGACGCCGCCGCGACCCTCGGCAAACAGGAAAACTTCAAATCCCTCGTCGCCACCGGCGGCGTCCGCATCATCCAGAACGACCGCGAGGCCCTGGCCGAGAAAGCGGAGATCTTTCCCGGCGAAGACATGGTCGTCCTCTCCGGCAATCCCGTGATCCGCGGCACCAAGGACCAATGGGAGCAATCCGGCGTCGGCCAGCGCCTCGTCCTTTACCGCGGCCAGCGCCGCGCCGTCTTCGCGGGCCCCGAAGGCACCCGCAACCGTCTCCTGCTCCCGCCGCTCAAGGACCTCGGCTACGACAAGGAAAAGCCCAAGCCCGGCGAGTCGGCTCCCGCCTCCGCCCCGGCACCCGCCGCCCCGGCGCCTGAATCGCCCGCGCCGGTCATCACGTTGCCGATCGCGACCCCGCCGAAATGAGCGCCGCTCCCGCCGCGGAAATCCGCACCGAGGAATTGGTCAAGGTCTACGGGCCGCGCACCGTCGTCGACGGCGTCAGCCTCACCTTCCGCGCCGGCGAGGTTGTCGGCCTCCTCGGCCCCAACGGCGCCGGCAAGACCACGACGTTCTACATGGTCGTCGGCCTCGTGCCGGCCACGCGCGGCCGCGTCTGCCTCGACGGCACCGACATCACCCGCCTCCGCATGCACCAGCGCGCGCGGCACGGCATCGGCTATCTGCCGCAGGAAGCCTCGGTTTTCCGCAAACTCACCGTCGCCGAAAACATCCTCGCCATCCTCGAGGCCGTAGGCGTGCCGCGCCGCGAACGCGCCGGCCGCGTCGACGAGCACCTGCGCGAGCTCAATCTCACCCACGTCGCACAGCAGAAGGCCTACACGCTTTCCGGCGGTGAACGCCGCCGGCTCGAGATCGCGCGCGCCCTCGTCACGAAGCCGAAGTTCCTCCTCATGGACGAACCCTTCGCCGCCATCGACCCGATCTCCGTCGCCGAGGTCCAGAAGATCATCCTCCAGCTCAAGTCCCGCGGCATCGGCGTCGTCGTCACCGACCACAACGTCCGCGAAACGCTCCGCATCGTCGACCGCGCCTACCTGATCCACCAGGGCAAGGTGCTCACCGAGGGCCCGGGCGATTTCCTCATCCGCGACGAACAGGCCCGCAAATTCTACCTCGGCGAAAGTTTCAACCTCTAGCCCGCCCCGCCCCATGCAAAAAGCCGTCCACGGAATCACGGTCGCCCACTTCTTCGATTCGCACCGCGAGAAACTGAAAATGGAACTGGTGGTCGGCCAGAAGGGCATGAACCGCCTGATCCACGAGGGCACGATCAACCGTCCCGCCCTCGCCCTCACCGGCTTCTTCAAATATTTCGCGAACAAACGCATCCAGGTCGTCGGCGCCGCCGAGATGGCCTACCTCAAGACGCTCTCGCAGCGGACTCAGATCGAGATCCTCCAGAAGATGGTGAAGCGGAACATCCCCTGCATCATCCTCACGCGGAATTACAATGCCACGCACCCGATGCTGGCCGTCGCCGAGGAGATGAACCTGCCGCTCATCCGGACGCCGATGATCACGAAGAATTTCGTGAACCTCGCCACGCTCGCGATCGACAACGAGTTCGCGCCCCAGGGCACCGAACACGCCACCACCCTCGACGTGAAGGGCGTCGGCGTCATGCTCCGCGGCGACTCCGGCGTCGGCAAAAGCGAATGCGCCCTCGCGCTCATCGAGCGCGGCCACTCCCTCGTCGCCGACGACCTCACGATCATCAAGCTTCTCGACGAGCGCGAACTCATCGCCTCCAGCAGCAAGCTCAACTTCGGCTACATGGAATGCCGCGGCATCGGCATCATCAACATCGGCGAAATGTTCGGCGTGAAGAGCGTGCGCCTCGACAAACGCATCGACCTCGTCGTTTCCCTGAAGGAATGGACGCCCGATGTCATCGAGGAGCGCACCGGCCTCGAGGAAAACCACTACGAGATCCTCGGCATGCGCATCCCCCACATCGAGATCTACGTGCGCCCCGGCCGCGACATCGCCCGCCTCGTCGAGGTCGCCGCGCTCACCCAGGCCCTCAAGAAAATGGGCCACGATCCCGCCCGCGATTTCAACGACCGCCTCATCGCCCACATGAAGGAGCAGGACTCCCAACCCAAGCCGACCAAGATCCGGCCGGTTCAGCTCGGCGAATCCACCTGACGGCGGCGGATCGGACGGACCGAGCGACAAGATTCTTGCGTCAAGGGGCGCCGGGGTCTGTCTCTCGTCCATGTCTTCGACCCCGCTCCGGGCCGATGGTCGCCGTCCCGACCAGCTTCGCCCGGTTACCTTCGAGCCCAATATCGCTCCCTACGCGACCGGCTCGGTTCTCGTTTCCTTTGGTCAGACGCGCGTCATTTGCGCCGCGATGATCGAACCCAACGTCCCGACGTGGATGAAACAGCAGAAAGTGCCCGGCGGCTGGCTCACCGCCGAGTATTCGATGCTCCCTTACTCGACGCTCGAACGTAAACCGCGCGATATCTCCCGCGGCAAACTCGACGGCCGCACCGTCGAGATCCAACGCCTCATCGGCCGCTCCCTCCGCGCCGTCGTCGATCTGCAGAAACTCGGCCAGAACACGCTCTGGGTCGACTGCGACGTCCTCCAGGCCGACGGCGGCACCCGCACGGCCGCCATCACCGGCGCCTACCTCGCCGCCCGGCTCGCCGTCCAGAAATTGATCGACGCCCGCAAGCTGCCCGAAAACCCCATCGCCGATTCCGTCGCCGCTGTCAGCGTCGGCTCCTGCGGCGGCCGCGAACTGCTCGACCTCGCCTACACCGAGGACAAAGACGCCGAGGTCGACTTCAACCTCGTCATGACCGGCCGGGGCCAGTTCGTCGAAGTGCAGGCCTCCGGCGAGGAAGCGACCTTCTCGCAGGAGCAACTCAACAGCCTCGTCGCCCTCGGCCAAAAGGGCCTCAAGGAACTGACGGCGCTGCAGGCGAGCTTCCTCGCGCGGCAATTGCTTTGAGCCGCGGTCCGACCGGACTCGCGGAGTTGAAAGTCGAGGGTTGAGAAATCGATCCGTCGGGGTCCGGCAAGCGCCCGCTCGTCGCGGCACTTCCTAGTTCGGACGGCTCTTCTCTCAACGCTCAACCCAGCTCACGCAGCCGCATGAGTCGGGCTCAGCCCTTGGCCGAATTCGGCGCGCCGGGTGCCGGCGCCGGCGGCGGACCGTAGGTCCCGCCCTCGGCCGCGCGCACGAAGCCTTCGGTCACCGACTTCAGCTCTTCCCAACGGCGGCGGATGGTCTTCGCTTCTTCCTTCGTAATCGCGTTGTCGGCGGAAGCGCGCGCGATCGTCGCCAGCATGTCGGCGAATTCCTGCAAAATGTCGTTCGTGACCGGGATGAGTTTCTCGGTCGGCGGCAAATTGTGCGGATTGCGGATGTAGAAACCGTCGGCCTGCTCGCACACCCATTGCGCCACGCGGGCGTCGGACGTGATCCGTATCAGCTGGCCGACGCGGTCGAGCGGGCTGCTCGCACCGCTGCCGCTCTCGTCCTCGGGCGGCTCCGCCCATTTGTAGATCAGCGAAAGCGACAGTCCCATGTCGGCGGCGATCTGTTTCGCGCTGGTCTTTTTGAGGACCTCTCTCATCACCTCGTGCGATTGCATGCCCCCCGAGCGTGGAAGCCGCCGCGCGGAAACGCAATCCCGGCCCTCGGCATAGGCCGCGAAGAATTTCCGCAACGGATGCGCGGTTTTTTTGCGTGCCTAACCCGCGCCGACTCTGGCTAACTCCGCTTCCCTTTTCTTTCCCAAATGAACATCCACGAGTATCAGGCCAAAGCGCTCTTCGAAAAATTCGGCGTGCCCGTCCCCAAGGGCGCGGCCGCGAAAACGAAAGAAGAATTCGACACCGCCTTGGCCCAGCTGCCCGAAGGCGCGACCATGGTGAAATCGCAGATCCACGCCGGCGGCCGCGGCAAGGGCACGTTCACCGACGGCTACAAGGGCGGCGTGAAGTTCTGCAAGACCAAGGCCGACGCCAAGGAAATCGCCGGCAAGATGCTCGGCAATACCCTCGTCACCGTCCAGACCGGCCCCGCCGGCCGCAAGGTCCAGACCGTGTACTTCACCGTCGCGAGCGACATCAAGAAGGAGTACTACCTCGCCGTCCTCCTCGACCGCGCCTCGTCCCGTCCCGTCATCGTCGCCTCCACCGAGGGCGGCGTCGAAATCGAGAAGGTCGCCCACGACACCCCGGAAAAGATCACCAAGGTCGTGATCGATCCCGCCATCGGCATCGCCGACTTCCAGCTCCGCCAGCTCATCTCGGCCCTCCAGCTCTCCGGCAACGAGGCCAAGAACGCCGCCAAGCTGATCAAGAATCTCTACACGATGTTCTGGGAAACCGACGCCGCCATGGTCGAGGTCAACCCCCTCATCACCACGCCCGCCGGCGATGTCCTCGCCCTCGACGCCAAGGTCTCCTTCGACTCCAACGCCCTCTACCGCCACCCCGAGATCGTCGCCCTCCGCGACCTCAACGAGGAGGACCCGAAGGAAATCGAAGCCTCGAAGTTCGATTTGGCCTACATCGCCCTCGACGGCAACATCGCCTGCCTCGTCAACGGCGCCGGCCTCGCGATGTCCACCATGGACATCATCAAGCACTACGGCGGCAACCCCGCCAACTTCCTCGACGTCGGCGGCGGCGCCTCGAAGGAAAAGGTCGTCGCGGCCTTCAAGATCATCCTCGGCGACGCCAACGTGAAGGGCATCTTCGTCAATATCTTCGGCGGCATCATGGACTGCAACGTGATCGCCGAGGGCGTCGTCGAAGCCGTCAAGGAAGTCGGCCTCAAGCTCCCGCTCGTCGTGCGCCTCGAAGGCAACAACGTCGCCGCCGGCAAAGCCACCCTCGCCAAATCGGGCCTCTCCCTCGTGAGCGGCGACACCATGGCCGACGCCGCGCAGAAGATCGTGAAGTTGGTCGCCTGACGCGACGACCCGGTAGCGGGTAGTGAGTAGCGGGTAGCGGGCATCAGAACCGCCCATCCGCCAAAACAATCCGCCGCCAACGTCCTTCACTACTCACTCCTCGCTACCCGCTACTCGCTACTTTCCAAAATGAGCATTCTCATCACCCCCAAGACGAAGATCCTCGTCCAAGGCATCACCGGCGCCTTCGGCGCCAAGCACGCCCAGCTCTCCCTCGACTACGGCACGCAGGTCGTCGCCGGCGTCACCCCGGGCAAAGGCGGCCAGGTCTTCGAACACGCCGGCCACAAGGTCCCGATCTTCAATTCCGTCCACGAGGCCGCCGCCGCCACCGGCGCCACCGTCTCCGCCATCTTCGTGCCGCCGCCGTTCGCGGCCGACGCCATCCTCGAATGCGTCGACGCCAACCTCGATCTCGCCGTCTGCATCACCGAGGGCATCCCGATCAAGGACATGATCCGCGTGAAGCGCGCGATCGCCGGCAAAAAGACGCGCCTCGTCGGCCCGAACTGCCCCGGCCTCGTCACCCCCGGCGACGGTGAAAACTCCAAAGGCGGCTGCCGCATCGGCATCGCCCCCGGCTACATTCACAAACAGGGCCACGTCGGCGTCGTCTCCCGCTCCGGCACCCTCACCTACGAGGCCGTCTTCCAGCTCACCTCGAAGAACATCGGCCAGACGACCTGCGTCGGCATCGGCGGCGATCCCGTCAACGGCACGTCCCACCTCGATGTCATCAAGCTCTTCAACGAAGATCCCGACACGCACGGCATCATCATGATCGGCGAAATCGGCGGCAGCGCCGAGGTCGAAGCCGCCCGCTGGATCAAGGCCAACTGCAAGAAGCCCGTCGCCGGCTTCATCGCGGGCGCCACCGCTCCCGCCGGCCGCCGCATGGGCCACGCCGGCGCGATCGTCGGCGGGGCGGAAGACACCGCCGCCGCCAAGATCGCCGTCTTCAAAGAATGCGGCATCGAGGTCGCCGTCACGCCGTCCGACATGGCCGACGCCCTCCTCCGCGCCGCCGCCGCCAAGGGCGTGAAACTCAGCTGAGTTTCCCTTCGTTCCAACCTTCGGGCGGACCTTCACCGGTCCGCCCTTTTTTGCGCCCCGGCTCCGCCCCCCGTAGCCCAGGGCTTCAGCCCGGGGTCTTCATCCGCTCGCCCGCCCCGCATCGAGCTCCAGCTCAAACAACAAATCGTCGCGGCACACCGTGCTGTACGTGTCCACGACGGGCAAATGCTCGAAGTCGCGCTCCTTCCGCCAGGCGTCGAAGTGACGTTTGAACTCGGGCTTGCGGTAATACGCCGTCGCCCGGGTCGTATCGCTGAAGTTCATCCCGCGCGCGTGCAGGATCGCCGCGATTACCTCCATCGTAAGGTCGACCTGCTTGCGCGCGTCGCCTTCCCACGCCGTTTTGCCGTCGGGCTGGATGCTCGCCGTCCCCGAGATGGTCAACCGCCGCCACCCGCCGGAATCGATCTCCATCGCGCGGCTGAACGCACTGCCGTAGGCCGGCGCCGGACATTGCAGCGGCGAACCCACCTCGCGCGCCCCCGCGCCCGCCACCCTCGGCTGCACCGCCCACGCCGCCACCGCCAAGGCCGCGCCGTCGATGTTGCGCGCGCCGATGCCCGTGCTCGCCGGCAGCGAACCCGTGCGGAACTTCACGTTGCGGTAAAGCCCGGAGCGGACCCGGTTGAACTCCCCGTACCACGCCAAAATGTCCTCGTTGTAAAACCAGGTGCGCACCACGTCGGCGAGGGAGAAGCCCGCCTGGTCCAGCGCCCACTCGAGGTTGCCGAACATCTGCTGCACCTGCGCCCCTTGCCCCAGCGCCAACGAAGTCGGCCCCAGCCCGCCGAGCAGACAGTGCCGCGCGCCGCCGTCCTCGTAGACTGAGCCGACAATCCGGTTGCCCAGATGCACGCGCTCGACCCGGCCGCCCGCCAACGCGAACGCCTGCACGCCCGCCAGCGGCCCGCCGTCGCAGCTCGCGCCCTCGACCCACGTGACCGGCCACTGCGCCGTCCCGAGCGTCCGCACCATCGCCCGCTCGATCTCTTCCCGCGCGCCGATCGCGCCGTACACCATCAGCGACAGCACCTGCGCGTGCCGCCGGACCAATTCGTCCGCCAGCCGCAGGAAAACGGCCCCGGCCGATTCGCCGGCCCGCGGATTTTCCGTGATGACAAACTCGGCGGCGGCCGGTCCGGCCGCCGCGGGCAGGGGTTCGAAGATCGTCGCTTTCCCGGGGTTCAAGGAGTTCATCCCGCCGCTGACGCGACCGCCCTCGCCGCGGTTACCCGCGGATCGCCCGCCGCCGCGTAATGCCGGCGGTAATACGTTTTGCACTGCCGCCGATTAGCCCGCGTTCATCCCGCACCGGCGCGGTAGCGCGGACCGCGGCCGCGGCGTCACCGCCCGCAACCCCGCCATGTTCTTCCCCGGCAACTCCCCCCGCCCCGCCGCGCGGATCCGCGCCGCCGCGCATCGCTTGGCTTTCCGCGGCCTCCGCATCAGCGCCGCTTTCGCCGCCGCAATCGCCGCGCATTCCTTGCTCGCCGCGCCGGCGGAACCCGCCCCCGCGGATCTCTTCGCCGCCAAGGCCCCGGCCCAGCCGCGCGGCCGCCTCGACGAACTGGTCTTCGCGCAACTCGCCGCCCGCGGCTTCGAACCGGCCCACGACGCCACCGACGCCGTCATCGTCCGCCGTCTCTTCCTCGACGTCATCGGTACCCTGCCCACTGCCGCCGAGGTCCGGCAATTCCTCCAGGATCAGGCGCCCGACAAGCGCCGCCGCCTCATCGAGCGCCTGCTCGAACGCCCCGAATACGCCGAATACTGGGCGATGAAGTGGAGCGACGTGCTCCGCGTGAAGGCGGAGTTCCCCGTCAACCTCTGGCCCAACGCCGCGCAGGCCTACCACCGCTGGATCCTTGCCGCCGTGCGATCCAACCTGCCGCTCGATCGCTTCGCCCGCGAGTTGCTCACCGCCAACGGTTCCAACTTCCGCGTCGGCCCCGTGAATTTCTACCGCGCCGTCTCGAGCCGCGAACCCGCCGGCCTCGCCCACGCCGCCGCCCTCGTGTTTCTCGGCGAACGCACCGAGCGTTGGCCCGCCGATCGCACCGCCGGCCTCGCCGCGTTCTTCAGCCAAGTCGCCTTCAAGGGCACCGGGGAATGGAAGGAAGAGATCGTCTACTTCGATCCGGCCAAGGCCTCGGCGGCCGACCTCGCCGCGGCCCGCTATCCCGATGGCTGCCCCGCCTCGCTTTCACCGGACCGCGACGCCCGCCTCGACTTCGCCGCTTGGCTCACCGCGCCCGGCAATCCGTACTTCGCGCGCAACCTCGTGAACCGCTACTGGGGCTGGCTGCTCGGCCGCGGCCTCGCCGATCCCGTCGACGACCTCGGCGCCCACCACCCGCCCGTGCACCCTGAGGTCCTCGCGTATCTGGAATCCGAATTCACCCGCGCCGGCTGCGACGCCAAGGCCATCCTCCGGCTCATCCTCAATTCCCAGACCTACCAACTCGCCGCCATCCCGCGCTCCGCCGACCCGGAAGCCGAACGTTGGTTCGCGAGCTACGCCCCGCGGCGCCTCGACGCCGAGGTTCTGATCGACGCCATCAACCGGATCACCGGCACGACCGAGAAATACAGTTCCGCGATTCCGGAACCGTTCACCTTCGTCCCCGAGGACCAACGCTCGATCGCGTTGCCGGACGGCAGCATCACCAGCGCGTTTCTCGAGAAGTTCGGCCGCCCCGGCCGCGACACCGGCCTCGAGTCCGAACGCAACAACCGCCTCACCGCCGCGCAGCGCCTGCACCTGCTCAATTCCACGCACATCCAGCGCAAGCTCGACCAAGGCCCCGGGCTGCAGGCGATTTTGCGCAGCCGCGCAGGCCCCCGCGAAACCGTCGACCAACTCTACCTCACGATCCTCTCCCGTCTGCCCGCACCGGAGGAACGCCGCCTTGTCGCCGCGCACGCGGCCGCCGCACCCGACGCCCGCACCGCCGCCCTCGATCTCGCCTGGGCGCTGCTCAACAGCGCCGAATTCCTCTACCGGCACTGAACCCCGACCCGCCATGAACGCTCCGCACCACTCCGTCGATCCCCGCCTCTGGAATCTCGACCGCGAGCTCCGTCTGCTCGGCTTCGGCGCACCCGCGCTGTCGCGCCGCGACGCGCTGAAACGTGGCGTGCTCGGCGCCGCCGGCCTCGCTCTCGGCGCCCGCGCGGCCGTCGCGCCGGCCGCACCGCCGCCCGCGCTCCCGGCCCCGCGGGCCAAGTCCGTCATCCAGATCTGGCTCTGGGGCGGCCCTTGCCACCTCGACACGTTCGACCCGAAGCCCGACGCCGGCTACGACTACTACGGCGCGCTCAAGACCCCGCTCGCCACCAACGTCCCCGGTATCCAGATCGGCGAACTGCTGCCGCTGCTCGCGCAACAGGCCGACAAATACGCCCTGCTCCGCGGCATGACCCACGGCAGCAACGGCCACGAAACCGCCGCCTACACCGTCCAGACCGGCCGCCCCGCCGGCGGCCGCGACGTATTTCCCGGCGCCGGCGCTGTCGTCTCGCTCTTCAAGGGCTACGACGCCGGCTACAAGGGACTGCTCCCGCCCTACATCGTGCTCACCGAACTCCAGGGCCGCTTCTCGGAATCGGGCTTCCTCGGCGGCCGCTACAAACCGTTCGCCACCGGCGGCGATCCGGGCGCGAACCGTTTTCTCGTCGAGGGCGTAGTGGCCCCGGGCCTTTCCGACGCACGCCAACGCTCGCGCCGCGAGTTCCTTCACCGGCTGAACTTCTTCGAACGCGCGCTGCCCGCGACCGATCCGCGGCTCGCCGCCCTCGGCGAATGCGAACGCGACGCCTACGAGATGATCCTTGGCGACGCCGGCAAGGTCTTCGATCTCGGGCAGGAAACCGACGCCGTGCGCGACCGCTACGGCCGCACCACCTTCGGCCAATCCTGCCTGATGGCCCGGCGTCTCGTGGAGCGCGGCGTGCCGTATGTAACGATCAACTACAAGGGCTGGGACACGCACAAACAGCATTTCCCCATCATGCGGCGCAAGCTCCCCGAGCTCGACCGCGGCCTCGCCACGCTGCTCGCGGATCTCGCGGAACGCGGGCTCCTCGATCAAACGATCGTCTGGGCCGGCGGCGAATTCGGCCGCACTCCGAAGGTTTCCTGGGAATCGCCTTGGAACGGCGGCCGCGGCCACTGGGGCAAAGCGTTCTCCACCCTCGTCGCCGGCGGCGGTTTCAAGGGTGGCCAGGTCATCGGCAAGACCGATGCCCGCGGCGAGGAAGTCGTCGAAAAACCCGTCCATCCTAGCGAACTCATCGCCCGCGTTTACCAACAACTCGGCATCGCCGGCGACGCCCGTCTGCCGCACCCCGAGGGCCGCGACGTCCGCGCCCTGCCCACGGCCGCCGAAGCCGTCCCGACGCACCGCCACCTTGCTTCGCTGACCTGATCCTTCCGGCCATGAAACGCATCTCCTGGTTCTTTCTCGCCCTCGGCGCGGGTTTGGCCGGTGCAAGCCTGCTGCCGAGCCACGGCCGCGCCCAGCCCGCGGGCAATCGCAACGTCCCGCACCTCGCCTTTGCCTACCCCGCCGGCGGACAGATCGGCACGACGTTCACGGTCCGGATCGGCGGCCAATACCTGAACGACACGACGGCCGCGCATTTCTCCGTCGTCGGCATCTCTGCCCGCGTGCTCGGCCACGAGCGGCCGTTGACGCAAAAGGAAATCAACGACCTGCGCGAACGGCAGCAGGTGCTGCAGGACAAACGCGACGCCGCGCGCAAAGATTCCAAGCTGCCCGCCCTCACCGCCGCCGAAGAGGAAGAAGTCGTTTCGATCCGCCGCGACCTCGCCGGACGCGGCAACCGCCAACTCAGTCCCGTCCTCGCCGAAACCGTGACGTTGGAAATCACGATCCCGTCCGATCTCGCCCCTGCCGATTGCGAACTCCGGCTCCGCACCGCCGCCGGGATTTCCAATCCCGTCGTCTTTGTCCTGGGGCAATTGCCCGAGTTCACCGAACCCGCGCGCCTCGCCACTTCGCCCGCGGCCTCCGTGCGCCCGAACAAAGAAATCGATCCGCAGACGAAGCGCCCGAAAGCGGAACGTCGCGTCACGCTGCCCGCAGTCGTCAACGGCCAGATCATGCCGGGCGAAGTCGACCGCTTCCACTTCACTGCGACCAAGGGCCAGAAACTCGTCCTCGCCGCCCGCGCCCGTGCCCTCATGCCGTACCTCGCCGACGCCGTCCCGGGTTGGTTCCAGGCCACCCTCGCCCTCTACGATGCGCAGGGCCGCGAACTCGCCTACAACGACGACTTCCGGTTCAGCCCCGATCCCGTCGTTTGTTTCGAGATTCCCTCCGACGGCACCTACGTCGCCGAAATCAAAGATGCGATCTACCGCGGGCGCGAAGACTTCGTCTACCGCGTGGCCATCGGTGAATTTCCCTACGCCACCGGCGTGTATCCGCTCGGCGCCGGTCTCGGCGGCCCGGCCCGCTTTGCGCTGCACGGCTGGAACATGCCCGTCGAAACCCTCGACCTGCCGACCGCCGGGCGCAGTCCCGGCCTCCTGACGGTTTCCGCCCGGCAAAAGGGCACGCTGTCCAATCCCATCCGCATCGCGCTCGATGCCGGTTCCGATGTCGCCGAGGACGAAGCCGTGGCCGCGACGGCCGGCGGCCAAACCGTCGCACTTCCGGTCACCGTGAACGGCCGCATTGGCGCTCCCGACAACCGCGATACCTACCGCTTTTCCGGTCGCGCCGGGCAAACCCTCGTCGCCCGCGTCACCGCCCGCCGCCTCGGCTCCCCGTTGGATTCAGTCGTCACGCTGCGGGATGCCGCCGGCGGCATCGTCGCGACCAACGACGACACCGAAGATCGCGGCGCGGGGCTGCTGCCGCACCACGCCGATTCGTTCCTGAGCACGACCATTCCCGCCGACGGCGACTACACCGTATCAATCGCCGACACGCAGCACCAAGGCAGCCCCGACCATGCCTACCGCCTGTACCTCGGTCCGCCTCAACCGGGCTTCGATCTTCGCGTCGTCCCCTCCGGCATCAACCTGCGCGCGGGCGCGAGCGTGCCCGTCACCGTCTACGCCCTGCGGCACGATGGCTTCACCGGCGAGATAAACCTCGGGCTGCGCGATGCGCCCTGGGGCTTCGCCCTCGGCGGCGCGCGCATTCCCGCCGGCCAAGACAAGGTGCAGGTCACGTTGACTGCCCCCTACGGCGCCCGCGACGAACTCGTGCCCCTCACCGTCATCGGTCAGGCCACGATCGGCGATCGCCTCGTCGAACGGATCGGCACCCCCGCCGAGGACATGATGCAGGCGTTCTTCTACCACCATCTCGTTCCCGCGCAGGAAACCGTCGTCCATGTCTCGGGCCGCGGCGCACCTTTCCGCGTGGCCGGCAAGGGGCCGCTCAAACTCTCGCCCGGAACTTCCGCGGCCAAACTGCAGATCAGCGCCCCGCAGGCGCGGACCGCCGGCAAGATCAGCTTCGAACTGCAGGATCCGCCGCCGGGCATCACCCTCGGCAAAATTGTCCCCGGCCGCGGCGATCTCGTCGCCGTCGAGGTCCTCGCCGATCCCGCCGCCCTGAAGCCGGGCACCCAGGGCAATCTCGTGCTGCAGGCCTACGGCGAGCGGCCCGCCGGCAAGGCGGCGAAAAACGCCCGCGCCGTCCGGGTGCCGCTCGGCACCGTGCCCGCCGTGGCTTTCGAAGTCGGCGAAGCCCCGGGCCCGATCTTCTGATGCGGGCGCGAGTCGAAAGCCGGAGTCAAACCGCCGGTAGGCGCTCGCCGACCGCGGCCGGTTTTTCGCGTTTGAACCGGAGCCGCACGCGGTCGAGCCACAGGTAGACGACCGGCACCGTGTAGAGCGTGAGCAATTGGCTCACCGCCAAGCCGCCGACAATCGCTAGGCCGAGCGGCCGGCGCATCTCGACGCCTTCGCCGCTGGCGAGCACGAGGGGCAGCGCGCCGAGCAAAGCCGCCATATTCGTCATCAAGATCGGCCGCAGCCGGAGTTGCGCGGCCTCGAAGATCGCGGCCCGCGGCGAAAGTTCGTTTCTTCGCTCCGTCGCGATCGCGAAGTCGATCATCAGAATCGCGTTCTTCATCACGATGCCGATCAGGAGAAACACGCCCAGCAGCGCGATCAGGCTGAACTCCGTGTCCGTCAAACGCAGCGCCAGCAACGCGCCGAGGCCGGCCGACGGCAGCGTCGAAAGGATCGTCAGCGGGTGCACGAGACTCTCGTAAAGCACTCCGAGCACGAGGTAGACCGTAATCAGGACGCCGAGGAGCAGCAGCGGCTGCGATTGGAGCGTCTTCTGGAAATTCTGTGCCGAGCCGGAAAGCCGGTACTGCACCTCGGTCGGCAGCATGATCTTCGCCATCGCGGCATCGATCGCCAGCAAGGCCTCCTCGATCGGCACGCCTTCGGCCAACGCGAAGCCGATGTTCTCGGCGGCAAACTGGCTCCGGTGCCGGACGCGGTCGTCGACCAGCGAGAAATCGTAGCGCGTGAACGCCGAAAGCGGCACGCGTTCGCCGCCGGCGCCGATGACCTCCACCTTTTCCAGCACGCTCGGGTCCGTCGTGTACTGCGGCTCCAGCTCCATCACGACGCGGTATTGGTTCAGCCGGTCGTAGAGCGTCGCGATCTGCCGCTGGCTGAAGGAATTGTTCAGCACCTGCGTGACCATCTGCGTATCCACGCCGAGGCGACGCGCGGCCTCGCGGTCGATGTTGAGCCGGACCTGCTGGGTGCCGCCGTCGGACGGCGCGTTGATGTCCGTGAGCTCCGGCATTTCCTGCAGCGCCGCCGCGACCTTCGGCCCCCAGGTGCGCAGCACGCCGAGGTCGCCGGCCATGAGCGTTAGGTCGAAGGAAGTCGCGTCCGACATGCGCGGCGGATCGATGTCCTGCGCGCCGAACAGATACATCTGCGCGCCGGCTACGGAAGGCGCGGTCTGGCGGAGCCGGTTGACGACGTCGTTGGCCGAGACTTTGCGTTCGGCCAGCGGCTTGAGCCGGATGGTGAGCCGGGCATTGCTGAGGCCCGTGGCGCCGCCCGCGGTCCCGATCACGTCCGCGATCGCGGGGTCGGCCAACAGGTGGCGGCGGAAGGCTTCCACCTTCGGCAGCATGACCTGGTAGGAAAACGCGTCGTCGCCGCGGATGAATCCGTGCAGCGTCCCGGTGTCCTGCATCGGCAGGAATCCCTTCGGGATCGTCACGTAGAGCGTCACGTTCAGCGCCACCGTGCCGAGGAACACGATCAGCATGAGCGTCGCGTGCTCGAGCACCCAGCCGAGCGAACGCGCATAGCCGCGCTTCAGCCGGTCGAAGGCGGCGTCCGTTTTCCGGCGGAACCAACCCGGCTCCTCGCTCTCGCGCGCGGCCAGCCAGCGCGCGCACAGGCTCGGGGTCAGCGTCAGGGAAACCACGAGCGAAACCAGCATCGCCGCCGCCAGCGTGATCGAGAATTCGCGGAACAGTTTCTCGACCAAACCGCCCATGAAGAGAATCGAGACGAACACCGCCACGAGCGACAGGTTCATCGCGAGCAGCGTGAACCCAACCTCGCCCGAGCCCTTCATCGCGGCCCGGAACGGCGACAACCCCCGCTCGATGTGGCGCGTGATGTTTTCCAAAACGACGATCGCGTCGTCCACCACGAGCCCCGCCGCCACGATCAGCGCCATCAGCGAAAGATTGTTCAGCGAGAACCCGTAGAGGTACATGATCCCGAAGGTGCCGACGATCGCGACCGGGATCGCGAGGCAAGGGATCAGCGCGGCCCGCGGGCTGCCCAAAAACAGAAACACCACCAGCATCACGAGCCCCGAGGCGATCGCCAGGGTGCGTTGCGATTCGTGCAACGTCGCGCGGATGCCGGGCGAACGGTCCATGACGACATCGAGCTGCGCATCGGCCGGCACCAGCGCGCGGAGCGCGGGCAACTGCGCCTGGATCGCGTCGATGGTCGCGATGATGTTGGCGCCGGGCTGGCGGCTGATCAGCAACGCGACCGCCGGCCGGTGGTTGTGGAAACCGGAACTGTAGCGGTCCTCGATCGACTCCATGACCTTGGCGACGTCGCCGAGCCGGACCGGGGAACCGTCGCGGTAACGGACCACCAACCCGAGGTAGTCCTCGGCCTTGCGCAACTGGCCGCTGAGCTGGACCTCCCATTGCCGGTCGCCCTGCTCCACCGTGCCGCGCGGCCGGAGCGAATTGGTCGCACCGATCGCCCGGCGGACTTCGTCGAGCGCGATGCCGTAGTGGGCCAGCGCGTGGGGGTTGAGTTGCACGCGAATGGCCGGGAGCGAACTGCCGCCGACGGAGACCTCGCCCACGCCGTCGATCTGCGCGATCTTCTGCGCGAGCACCGTCGCGGCCAGATCGTAGAGTTTGCCCGGCGCGAGGTTCGGGGAACTCAACGCGAGAGCCATGATCGGCGCCTGCGACGGATTCGATTTCCGGAATGTCGGGTTGCCCGGCATGCCGGCAGGCAATTGCCCGCGCGCCGCGTTGATCGCGGCCTGCACGTCGCGCGCCGCGCCGTTGATGTCGCGGCCGAGGTCGAACTCGAGCGTGATGCTCGTCGAGCCCTGGCGGCTGTCCGAATAGATGCCCGCCACGCCCGCGATGCTGCCCAGCGCCCGTTCCAACGGCGCGGCCACCGCCGCGGCCATCGTCTCGGGGCTCGCCCCCGGCAGCGACGCACTGACGCGGATCGTCGGAAAATCCACCTGCGGCAGCGGCGACACGGGCAATAGCCCGTAGGCAAGCGCGCCCACGAGCACGAGCGCCACCGCGATCAGCGCGCTGGCCACCGGCCGACGGACAAACGGGCGCGACAGGTTCATCCGCGGGCCGCCTCCAGCTTGCCGGCGACGCGCACCGGCGCCTTGCGTTTGGCTTCCATGCGTTGGCGCAGACGGTCGAAATAGAGGTACACGACCGGAGTGGTGAACAACGTGAGCACCTGGCTCACGAGCAGGCCGCCCACCATCACGAGGCCGAGCGGTTGCCGCAGTTCGGCTCCGGAACCGGTCGAGAACATCAGCGGCAACGCACCGAAGAGCGCCGCCAGCGTCGTCATCAGAATCGGACGGAAGCGCAGCAACGCCGCCTGCTTGATCGCCTCCGTCGGCGACAGCTTGTCCCGGCGCGTGGCTTCGAGCGCAAAGTCGACCATCATGATGCCGTTCTTCTTCACGAGGCCGATCAGCAGAATGATGCCGATGATCGCGATCATGTCCAAGGGCCGCCCGGTGATCCACAGCGCGAGCAGCGCGCCCACCGCAGCGGAGGGCAGCGTCGAGAGGATCGTGATCGGGTGGATCGTGCTCTCGTAGAGCACACCCAGCACGATGTACATGGTGACGACCGCGGCGAGAATGAGCCACAGCGTGCTCGAGAGCGACGACCGGAAAGCGCGCGCCGCACCTTCGAACCGGATCTCGATCGCCTGCGGCATCTCCATTTCCTTCACCGTGCGCTCGATCGCGGCGACGGCGGCCCCGAGCGAAGCCCGCTCGCCGAGATTGAACGAGACCGTCACCGACGGGAACTGGCCCACGTGGTTGATCAGGAGCGAAGTCGGCCGCTCCGAAACCTGCGCTACGCTGGACATCGGCACGGGCCGGCCGCTGCGCGTGCGGACGAAGAGTGTCGTGAGCGCTTCCGGCCCCTGCGCCAACCGCGGGTCCACTTCCATCACCACCCGGTACTGGCTCGCCTGCGTGAAGAGCGTCGCGACCTGACGCTGGCCGAACGCGCTGTAGAGCGCGTCGTCGATCTCCGCCACCGTCACGCCGAGCCGGCTGGCCGCATTGCGGTCGATTTCCAGATACGCCTGCAGGCCGCGGTTCTGGAGGTCGCTGGCGACGTCGGCGAGTTCGGGCTGCTCCTGCAAACGCGCGATCATCTGCGGCACCCAGTTGTGCAGGAGGTCTTCGTCCGGCGAAGTCAGCGTGAACTGGAATTGCGTGCGGCTCACGCGATCCTCGATCGTCAATTCCTGGATCGGCTGGAGGTAGAGCGCGATGCCCGGCACTTCGCGCGCGCTTTCGCGCAGGCGGTCGATCACCTGCGCGGCCGATTCCCGGCGTTCGCCGTGCGGCTTCAGATTGATCAGCATGCGGCCGCTGTTGAGCGTCGAATTGGTGCCGTCGACGCCGATGAAGGACGACAGGCTGCGCACGGCCGGGTCGGCGAGAATCTTGGCCGCCAGGGCCTGCTGGCGCTCCGCCATCGCGGTAAACGAGATCGACTGCGGCGCCTCGGTGACGGCCTGCAGGGCCGCGTTGTCCTGCGACGGGAAGAATCCCTTCGGCACGATCAGATAGAGGCCGGCCGTCACCACCAAGGTACCCACGGTCACGCCGAGCGTCAGCCGCTGGTGCTGCAGCACCCAGTCGAGCCAGACTCCGTACCGCGCGATCACCGCGTCGAGAAACCCGGGCTTCGCGTGCGCGCCCGGCTCGGGTTCCGGCAACATGCGCGCGCACATCATCGGCGTGAGCGTCAGCGAGACCACCAGCGAAATCAAAATGGAGACCGCGAGGGTGATCGCGAACTCGTGGAACAGCCGGCCCACGACGTCGCCCATGAACAGCAGCGGGATCAGCACCGCGATCAGCGAAACCGTCAGCGAGACCAGCGTGAACCCGATCTGCGCCGCGCCCTTGAGCGCCGCCTCGAGCGGCGGGTCGCCCTCCTCGCGGTAGCGCGCGATGTTCTCGAGCATCACGATCGCGTCGTCGACGACGAAGCCGGTCGCGACCGTCAGCGCCATCAGCGTGAGGATGTTCAGCGAATAGCCGGCGAGGTACATCACGCCGAAGGTGCCGATCAGCGAAAGCGGCACGGCGATGCTGGGGATGATCGTCGCAGCGACGTTGCGCAGGAACAGGAACGTGACGAGCACGACGAGCAATACGGCGAACACGAGCTCGTGTTCCACCGAGCGCACCGACGCGCGGATGCTTTGGGTGCGGTCCGAAAGCACGACGAGGTCGGCCGCGGCCGGCAGGCTCGCGCCGAGTTGCGGGAGCAACGCCTGCACGCGGTCGACGACCTCGATCACGTTGGCGCCGGGCTGGCGCTGCACGTTGACCAGCACGGCCGGCAGCGTGTCCGCCCAGGCGGCCATGCGGCGGTCCTCGGCCGCATTCTCGATCCGGGCGACATCGCCGAGGCGGAGCGGCGCGCCGTCCCGCCAGGCAATGATGAGGTTTCGGAACTCCTCGACCGAGCGGAGCTGGTCGTTCGCATCCATCAAAATGGTGCGCACCGGGCCGTCGAAGCTGCCCTTCGGCTGGTTGACGCTCGCGGACGCGATCGCCGAACGCACGTCGGCGAAATTGAGACCGCGGGCGGCGAGTTCGCCCGGATTGATCTGCACGCGGATCGCCGGCCGCTGGCCGCCCGCCAGACTCACCATGCCCACGCCGGGAATCTGCGCGAGTTTCTGCGCGATGCGCGTGTCGACGAGGTCGTGCACCTCCGGCAACGGCATCGTCGCCGATGTCACCGCCAGCGTGAGGATCGGCGTGTCCGCCGGGTTGACCTTGCGGTAGATCGGCGGCGCCGGCAGGTCGTTGGGCAGAAGGTTGTCCGCCGCGTTGATCGCCGCCTGCACTTCCTGCTCCGCCACCGCGAGGGAAACCTCGAGGGAAAACTGCAGCGTGATGACCGAGGCGCCCGCCGAACTCGTCGACGACATCTGGTTGACGCCGGGAATCTGGCCGAAACGCCGCTCGAGCGGCGCCGTGACCGAACTCGCCATCACCGTCGGGCTCGCCCCGGGATAAAACGTGAAGATCTGGATCGTCGGGAAATCGACCTGCGGCAGCGCGGACACCGGCAGGAGCCGGTACGCCATGATGCCGGAGATCAGCAGCGCGACCATCAGCAGGCTGGTCGCCACCGGCCGGAGAATGAACGGACGCGACGGGTTCATTTCTCCTTCTTCTTTTTCCCGCCCTTGCCCTCGCCTTTGCCGCCGCCGGGAGCTCCCGGCGCCCCGGGCGTCGGCGCCGGACCGACGCCGCCGGGCCCGGTCACGAGACTGACCGGCCGCCCTTCGCGCAGGCGATCCACGCCCT
Organism: Opitutaceae bacterium; assembly: GCA_027482185.1. Lineage (GTDB taxonomy): Bacteria > Verrucomicrobiota > Verrucomicrobiia > Opitutales > Opitutaceae > ER46. The sequence continues at coordinate 157,167 of JAIXWF010000012.1, forward strand.
CGACAATGACGCGCTCGCCGCCCTCGAGGCCCTTGGTCACGGACTGCATGATGCCGTCCGCCGGCCCGAGCACGATGTCGCGCACCGCGGCCTCGTTTTTCTCGTTGGCGATGAACACATACGTCCCGCGCGAGCCGAACTGCACCGCCGCAGCCGGGATCACGACCGCCTGCTTCACCGTGCGGACCTTGAGCCGCACGTTCACGAATTGGTTCGGGAAAAGTTTTTCGTCGGCGTTGGGAAACTCCGCTTTCAACCGGAGGGTGCCGGTCGTGATGTCGATCTGGTTGTCGACCGTGCGGAGAATGCCGTTCGCGAGCAGGTTCTGCTCGTTGCGGTCCCAGGCCTCGACCGTCAGCTCCTCGCCTGCGCGCAACGGCTCGATGACCTTCTGGAGGTCAACTTCCGGCACCGTGAACGAAACGGCGATCGGGCGCGTCTGCGTGATGCTCACGATGCCTTGCGCGTCGCCCGGCCGCACGATGTTGCCGGCGTCGACGTGGCGGAGCCCGACGCGGCCGGAGATCGGCGCCTCGATCGTCGTGTAGGCCAGCTGGCGCTTCGCGTCCTCGACCTGGGCTTGGTCCGAGGCCAGCGCGCCTTCGCGGTCGGCGACGAGCGCCTGCTGCGCCTCGAGCTGCTGCGGCGAAATCAATTTCTGCGCATGCAATTGCCGGAAGCGCTCGAGGTCCGCGCGCGCCGTCTGGAGCTGGGCCTCGCTCTGCCGCCGCTGGGCCTCGGCCTGCGCGAGGCGCGTGCGGTACGGCAGCGGATCGATCTCCGCGAGCAATTGCCCGGGCTCGACCTGCTGCCCCTCCGTGAACGCAAGTTTCAGCAGCTGGCCCTCGACGCGGCTGCGGATCGTGACGGTGTTGACCGGCACGACGGTGCCGATCGCACGCAAATGCACCGCGAGGTCGCGCTTCGCCGCTTCCTCGGCCCGCACCGGCACGGCTTGGTTGCTGTTCCGGTTGCGGAACGGGTTGCCGCCGCCGGGCCGTTGGGCCGGCGACGCGCGGAAACCGAAATACCAGATGCCGCCGAGGAAAACCAAGGCGACGGCGCTGTACAGGAACCAACGGCCACGGACAGAGACTTTGGGCATGAGCAGAAAAGAGGTGCGGCCGGGAATACGGCCGAGGTCGCCCGCCAGACGACCACGCCCGGCGATGCGTTGCTAGGAATTTTCCGAAGAATTCTCCCGTCCGCAGCTTGCCAATCCGGCGAATTCGGCCGGGGGCGTCCCGGCCTCAACGGCGACGGGCGGCCAGCCGGCGCGCCACCGTCACCGCATTGGCGAAACTCGTTCCGCTGGCCAGTCCCTTGCCCGCGATGCCGAACGCCGTGCCGTGGTCCGGGCTCGTGCGCACGTGGGGCAGGCCGAGCGTGACGTTCACCGCCGCATCGAAATCGATCACCTTCAGCGGCGCGAGGCCCTGGTCGTGGTACAGCGCGACCACGGCGTCGAACTCGCCGCGCAACTGCCGCGCGAACAAAGTGTCCCCCGGTTCGCATTTCGAGACGCCCGGAAAATCCGCGCGCAGGCGGTCGAGCGCCGGATTCAGCAGATCGATTTCCTCGAGCCCGAGCAATCCGCCCTCGCCGGCATGCGGATTCAGCCCGCAGACCCCGATTCGCGGGGCCGCGATGCCTTCCGCCCGGCAAAGATCGTCCGCCGCCGCCACCGTGCGGCGAAGCAAATTGGGCCCGAGCAATTTCGCGACCTGGTGCAGCGGCACATGCCACGTGGCCAGCACGACGCGCAGCTTGCCGCCGCAGAACGCCATCACCGGCTCCCCGCCCCACCGGGCGGCGAAAAACTCCGTCTGCCCGGGAAACGGATACCCGACCGCGGCCAGGGCCTCCTTGCTCACGGGTCCCGTCACGACGGCGGAAAACTCCCCGCGGCGGCAGCCCTCCGCCGCCCGTTCCATCGCCGCCCACGCCGTCCGGGCCCCCTCGCCCGTCGGCTTTCCCGGCACGGCCTCGAACTCCGCGGCCCCCACGGGCACCTTCGCCGCCGCCGTATCCAAAGTCCGGAGCCAACGCGCCGGCCCGAGCACCGTCACGCCGGCCGCCTCGGCACGGTGCGCCGCCAGCCAGCCGGCGACGATCTCGGGACCGACCCCGGCCGGGTCGCCGCAGGTGAAGGCAAGGGGCGCGGTCATCGGCGCAACGCGATCGGGCCGCGCCTCACTCAGCCGCCTCCGCTTCCGCGCGGCGCGCCCGCGCGAAACTGCGTTTGCCGCCGGCGAAAAACCCCAGGAACCGCCGCGCTTCGGCCGACTCTTCGGTACCCGCCGCCAGCCGCGCGGCCGCCACGTCGCGGATGTTGCCGGGCGTGAAATAGACGGCGTGGAAAGCCGCCTTCAGCTCCGCGATCGCGGCGCGGGAAAAACCGCGGCGCCGCAGGCCGACCGCGTTGAAGCCGATCACGTCGTCCCGCTCCGCCACCATCGTGAAGTGCGGCACGTCGCGCGTGATCGAGGCGTGCCCCGCGACCATCACGCTCTCGCCGATGCGGCAGAATTGGTGCACGGCCGCTCCGCCGCCGAAGAACGTGTGGTCGCCGACGGTCACGTGGCCGGCCAGCAGCGCGGCGTTGGCCAGGACGACGTGGTTGCCCACCTCGCAGTCGTGCGCCGCGTGCGTGCCCGACATGAAGAAGCAGTTCTCGCCGACCACGGTCGCCTTCCCGGGATAGATCGAGCGGTTGATCGTGACGTGCTCGCGCAGCACCGTGCCGGCGCCGATGCGCACGCCGGTCGCGCTCGCGCGGTCGAACTTGAGGAACTGCGGGTCGCCGCCGATCACCGCAAACGGATGCACCGCCACGCGGTCGCCGAGCACGCAGTGCTTCGTGACGACGGCGTAGGCCATGATCTCGCAGTCGGCGCCGAGCTGGGCGCCGGGTTCGACGATCGCGGTGGGATGGATGACGGTGGCCATGGATTCAGGAACGCGGGCGCCGGGCCGCGCCGCCCGTCCGCTCGCTGAGCAGGTCGAGCTGCGGGTCCTGCAGCAAATCGTAATTCTTCAGCAGCCGGATCACCTGCAGGGTGTCGCTCTTGCTGTAGTTTTGGTTGATTTCGATTTTCTCGATCAGGTCCAGCAGCATGGCCCGGAAGGAAATGATCGCGTCGACGCCGTGTTCTTTCAGCAACGCCACGCTCTGCGTCCGGAACGGCTCCGCCGTCGGCAGACTCGGCAGCACCAGAATCTTGGTCAGCACTCCGCCCCCGCCGTCCGCCGGGTCCGACGGGAAAAACCGTTCCGCTTCCTTCAAGACGCTCGTCTGCAGGAAGCTGAAGATCTCCGGGCTGCTCCGCAGCATGTTGGGCGTGAACACGCCCGTGTGCCAGCCCTTCACCGCCACGATCGCCTTCTGCACGAAGGGCAGCTCGTTCGAGAACAGGAAGAAGTCCGGCTTCCGCGCGTCGCGCTGCCACGCGGGGTTGTAGACGATCAGGTCGATCTCTTCCTCCGCCGCCTTGCGCCGCGCCTGCACCTGGTATTTCCGCGCCTGCCGGACCAGAAAGCCGTTCTGTTCGAAGTACTCGCGGACAATGCCTTCGTCGATGGCGGACATTTCGGGATGGCGGAAAAGAGGGCTTGGAACGGGTTCCCGCGCAAACCGACCGGGCCGCGCGGAGGCGTTCAGCTCAATCCGCCTCCCGCAATCCGCAATCCGAAATCAAGCGGCGCCCACCTCGCGGAAACTCGCCTCCACCAGGTCGGCGGGCACCGCGGATTGCGTCGCCGCCTCGCCGAGCCGGCGCAGCACCACGAAACGCAGGCCGCCCGCGCGCACCTTTTTGTCGCGCCCCATCGCCGCCAGCAGTTCGCCGTACGGCAGCGGTGCCCGCAGCCGCACCGGCAGTCCGTGCGCGGCCGCCACGCGCTCGACGCGCGCGACGTCGTCCGCCGGCAGGTATCCCAATTTCAACGACAGCCGCGCCGCGGCCGCCAGGCCGATCGCCACCGCCTCGCCGTGGAGGTACTCGCCGTAGCCGGCCGCGTTCTCGATCGCGTGCCCGAACGTGTGCCCGAGGTTGAGCAACGCCCGGCCGCCTTCCTTCGCCGTCTCGAATTCGTCCGCCTCGACGATCCGCGCCTTGGCCGCGCAGCACCGCCGCACGATCCCGGCCAGCCGCGGGTCCGCGACCGTCAGCGGCCGCGCCTCGAGCTCCGCGAACAGATCCGCGTCGCCGAGCAGCCCGTACTTGATCACCTCGGCCATGCCCGCCGCGAACTCCCGCGCCGGCAGCGTCGCCAGCAGACCCGTCGCCACGTACACCGCCTGCGGCTGGTGGAACGCACCGACGAGGTTCTTGCCGGCGGCAATATTGATGCCCGTTTTGCCGCCGACGGAACTGTCGACCATCGCCAGCAGGGTCGTCGGCACCTGCACGAACGCGATGCCGCGCAGCCAACTCGCCGCGGCAAAGCCGCCCAGGTCGCCGATCACGCCCCCGCCCACCGCGAAGAGCACGCCGCCGCGGTCGAGTTTGTTGGCCGCGAGGAAATCCAGCACGCCGCCGAGCTCGACCAGCGACTTCGATTCCTCGCCCGGCGCCACCGTATGGCGCGGCGTGTCGCCGAACATCGCCGCCAAGGCCGCCGCCTGCTGTGCCGCGAGGTTGCGGTCGGTCAGTACCGCCACCTTGGCCCCGGCGGCCACCTTGGCCGCCACCGCCGCACGCACCGCCTCCGCAAGATCGGGTCCGAAGTGAATCGGGTAACTGCGCGCGCCGAGGTTGACCTGCAATGTCTCCGCCATGGGCCGTCCAGCTGAGGGCGCCGACGCCGGAGCGTCAACCCGCCGCTTGATCCCCGCTTCCGCACCAACCACCGCGCCGCGCCGCCGTAGCCCGGGCCTTCAGCCCGGGCCCATTCCGATCCCCAACCCGGGCCAAAAATCGCGATCCTCTCCGACTCCTCAATCTTCCGGCAAAGAACCAAGTCCCCGCCGCCAAACACGCATGCGCACGGAAGCATCCGTGAAGCCCCCTCAACTCCGGGATTCGCCCCCTTGGTTTCTTGCCGCCCAAAGGCCCTTCGCCGCGATCGTAATCAGCCCTTAAACTGAGACTCGAATCCCGTAAATTATTGTTACTCATAATTCCTTATTGAGATTGAGACCGCGCCTCAACTTCTGCATTGAATTGCGCATGAGTCTCATTACCCAAGTAAAGACATGAGATCGCTCTCGTCCCGCCCGCTCGACCGCACCGCTCGCCACGGCCTTAAACTCGCCGCCCTCATCTCTATTGCGCTGTCGGGTTCGATCGTCGGCGGGGCCACCCCTCCCCCTTCGTCCGCGATCGCCGCCGAACCTGCCACTCGCCTCCCGGCTTTCCACGTCGAGGCCGAAGCCGAATCCGACCACTACATCCAAGGCCCCTTCCTGCCCGACACCCAAGGCACGCGCATCAACGCCGGCAAAAAGACCACCATCCTCGACTTCGACAGCCAACCCCGGATCAACGGCAACAACTACCGCCAGGCCCTCGCCCAAGCCCCCGGCCTCGTCCTCAGCGAGGAAACGTCCCCCCTCGTCAGCATCGGCTACCGCGGCCTCGAACCGCACCGCGCCCAATTCACCCAAGTCCTGAAGGACGGCATCCCGATCCATGCCGACCAATTCGGGTATCCGGAGGCCTATTACACGCCGCCCCTCGACACCGTCGACCGCATCGAATTCACCCGCGGCGGCGCCGCCCTGATGTACGGCCCCCAGCCCGGCGGCGCCCTCAACTACGTTACCCATCGCCCCCGCACCGACCGCACCTTCTCCGGCTCGACCCTCCAGACTTTCGGCAGCGAGGACTACTACTCGTCCTTCACCTACGTCGACGGCACCGCCGGCCGCGTCGGCTACTACGGCTACTACAACCACCGCGAATCCGACGGCATCCGCGCCGCCAACAGCGACTACTCCCTCGACGCCTGGCTCGGCCGCCTCGTCCTCGACGGCGCCTCCGCCTCCCGCTGGATCCTCACGCTCGAAACCTACGCCGAGGAACACGGCGAACCCGGCGGCCTCACCTTTGCCACCGGACCCAACGCCGCCAACTACCTCGCCGACCGCCGCGCCGTCTCCCGCCGCCACGACCGCTTCAACCTCGACCGCGACGCCGTCTCCCTCATCTGGGAACACGACTTCGGCCGCGGCACCTTCGCCGCCCGCGCCTGGGCCATCGACTACCTCCGCGCCTCCCGCCGCCAGGGCGGCGGCGGCTTCGGCACCCTCCCGACCGGCGCCGCCGCGGCCACCAACACGATCGAACGCCAGCAGTTCACCACCCTCGGCGCCGAAACCAAAATCCGCCTCGACTGGGGCGAACGCCAGCAGCACGCCTTCACCGCCGGTATCCAGGTTTTCCAGACGGACTCCCCGCGCACCGACAGCCGCGGCGCGGCAGCCGACGCCGTCGTCGGCAGCGTGCTGACGAAATCGCAGCGCGATGTCGTCGCCGCCCCCGTGTTCACGGAAGCGCTGTTTCGCTTCGGCAAACTCAGCGTCACCCCGGGCGTCCGCGTCGAATCGATCCGCCAACGCGTCCTCGAACTCGCCAACGCCGCCAAGTCCGCCGCCGGCATGCCCCTCGGCCGCCGCGACGACCGCAGCACCGTCCCGCTCTTCGGCCTCGCCGTCGCCTACGAACTTCCCGCTCAGGGCCAGCTCTACTTCAACGCCGCCGAAAGCTACCGGCCCGTCATCTTCACGCAGGCCGTGCCCAACGCCGCGACCAACGTGATCAACGCCGACCTCGAGGAAGGCCGCGCGCTGCAATTCGAACTCGGCTACCGCGCCCAGCCCGCGCCCGGCCTCGTGTTCGACGCGAGCGTCTTCCAGCTCGATTTCGACAACCAGATCGGCGCCTTCGCCCTGCCCGGCGGCCTTTCCACCGTCGCCAACGTCGGCCGCGCCGTCCACCGCGGCGTCGAGCTCGGCGGCAGCTACGATTTGCTCCGCCTGATCCGCGGCTCCGCCGGCAAATCTTCCCTCTCCCTCTACGCCAACGCTCTCCTCCTCGACGCCGAGTTCAAATCCGGCCCCGCCGCCGGGCGCACGCCGCAGTACGCCCCCGACCGCCTCGTCCGCACCGGCCTGCTCTTCACCCGCGGCTCGGACCTGAAATTTGCGCTCACCGGCACACTCTCGGCCGACAGCTTCGCCGACGACGCCAACTCCGCCCAGCGCTTCGTCCCCGCCTACGCCGTCTGGGACCTCACCGCCGAAGCCCGCCTGCCCGGCCTGCCCGTCCGCGTCATCGCCGGCGTGAACAACGTGTTCGACGAAGACTACTACAACCGCATCCGCCCCGACGGCATCGACCCCGCCCCGCGCCGCAACGCCTACGTCGGCGTCGCCCTCGAATTCTAAGCGTATCCGGATCCTCGATTCGCCGCCCTTCGCCCCGCGCCTCCCCGCCTTTTCCCTCGTCCAAACACCAAACCGGCCCCCGCGGCCGGTTTTTAAAGACCCTCCTCATGAGACTGAGTCCCAACCACCTTCCCTGCCTATTCCGCGTCGCCCTGCTGGGCGCGCCTGCTTTCGGTTTCGCCGCCGTCCCGGCCGCGCCGACAGCCGACGATAGTGTCGTCGCCCTCGACCGCGTGACGGTCAGCGCCGCCTTTCGCACCGAGAAACTCGCGAGCGCCCTGCCCGTCACGACCACCGTCGTCGGCTCCGAGGCCCTCGACCGTCAGCTCGGCGTCTCGAGCGATCTCGGTCAGGTGCTCGCGCAAAACGTCCCGAGCTACGCCCCTTCCCGCCAGAAACTCACGAGCCGCGGCGAATCCTTCCGCGGCCGCGATCCGCTCTACCTGGTCGACGGCATCCCGCAGTCCAATCCCCTCCGCGCCGGCAATCGCGAGAGCCTCACCGTCGATCCGTTCTTCCTCGAGAAAATCGAAGTCGTCCACGGTTCCTCCGCCGCCCAAGGCATGGGCGCCACCGGCGGGCTCGTGAACTTCGTCACCCGCTCCGCCCCGGAGAAACCCGGCGTCTCCTCGCTGCTCGAAGTCACCGGCACGACCTCCGCCCGCCTCAAATCCGGCGGCACCGGCGGCAAGCTCGCCGTGCTCTCCGCCGCCCGCTCCGGCCGCGCCGCCCTCGTCGCCGGCGCCGCCTGGGAGCACCGCCCGATGGCCTTTGACGGCGCCGGACGCGCGCTCGGCATCGACAACGTGCAGGGCGACGTCCTCGACAGCGACGCCCTCAGCGTCTTCGCCAAAGGCGCCTTCGACTTCACCGCGCGCCACCGCGTCGAGCTCCAGCTCAACCGCTTCGACCTCGAGCAGAATCCAAATTGGCTCACCGTTGCGGGCAACCGCGCCGCCGGCCTTACGACCACCTCCGTCGGCGGCCGCCCCGCCGGCCTCCCCGCGCACAACCGCGTCACCGCCGCCGCGCTCACGTTCACCGACCGCGAACTCTTCGGCGGCGAACTCTCCGTCAACGCCTTCAGCCAGGACTTCGCCGCGACCTACGGCGCCTCCGATACCGCCGCCACCCGCGCCTCCTTCCGCTTCAACGGCGTTCCGACCCTCGACCAATCGCAGGTCGTCGCCGAAAAGCACGGCCTCCGCACCACCTGGGTCCGCACGTATCCGGAACTTGGCGACCTCGGCATCGTCGGCGGCTTCGACTGGCTCGCCGACGAAACCGCCCAGCGCCTCGTCCTCACCGGTCGCAATTGGGTGCCCTACACCACCTACACCGGCTGGTCCCCGTACCTGCAGCTGGAGCAACCGCTCGGCCGCCTCACCTTGACCGGCGGACTCCGCTACGAGTTCGCCGAGCTCGCCGTCGACGATTTCCGCACCATCGAATCCGCCGGCTCCACCCTCGTCCGCGGCGGCAAACCCGCCTTCGAGGAATCGCTGTTAAACCTCGGCGCCAACTGGCAGGTCGCCCGCGGGGTCACGCTTTACGGCGGCTTTGCCCAGGGCTTCGGCATGGCCGACGTCGGCCGCATCCTCCGCGCGATCAACACGCCGAACCTCGACGTCGACACCTTCCTCAACCTCGACCCGATCGTCACCGACAATTGGGAGGCCGGCGTGCGTCTCCACGGCGATGGCTGGCGCCTCGGCTGGAACGCCTTTCTTTCCTCCGCGAAACTCGGCGCGCGCCTCGTCGCCAATCCCGCGGGCATCTTCGACGTCGTCCGCGAAAAGAGCGAAACCTACGGCACCGAGATCACCGGCCAGTACCGTCTCCCCGGCAAACTCGGCACGCTCGGCGGCTACCTCGCCGTCCTCGAGGGCAAAAGCGACCGCGACCTCGACGGCCGCGTCGACCGCCGTCTCCCCGGCGTGAACATCAGTGCGCCGAAATTCGCGCTGCACTGGGACAAGGTCTGGTCGCCGCGCATCGACACGCGCCTGCAGTCGCTCTCCCTGCTCCGCCGCAGCGATCCCGACAATCTGCGCGCCGGCGATTTCGGCGGCTACACGCTCGTCGATCTGCTCGCCAATCTCCGCGTCGCCGACCGGCAGACGGTCAGCCTCGGGATCGAGAACCTCCTCGATCGGCGCTATGTGACTTACTTCTCGCAGACGCTCACCGGCGTGAACGCGACCAACGACAATTTCTTCACCGGCCGCGGCCGCACCCTCTCCGTGCGGTACCGCTGGTCGTTTTGACCGCGTCCCCGGTGCCCTCGTACCCGGATCCCGCCGCCCGTATCCGCCGTTGGCACACGCACCTCGTCGTGTGGGCGGTGCACCGCGCCCTCGGGCTCGCCTGCGGCGCGCTCATCCTTGTCGCGAGCGCGACCGGCGGGCTGCTGGTCATGCACCATGAACTCGAGACCGTGGTCGAGCGCGGCCGCCATCTCGTACCCGTATCCGCAAACGAACCACGCCCGGTCCTCGATCAGGTGCGCGCCGCCGCCGGATTGGCCCCCGCCGGCTACCGCGCCTTCCGTTATCTGCCGGAGGCGGATCCCGGCCGCACAGCCAAGGTGCTCTTTGTCGCGCCCGACGGCCGCACGCGCTGGTCGGCCCTCGTCGATCCGGCCGACGCGCGCGTGGTGTGGCACGGTGCGGACCAGGGCCTCTTCACGCCCTGGCTGCTCGCGCTGCACATGCAGCTCCACCTCGGCGGCTGGGGCTACGTCGTCACGGGCATCGCCGGTGCCGGCCTCTTCCTGCTCGGCCTCACCGGTCTCTACCTGTACCGCGGTCGGCTCGGCTCGATCTGGCGGTTGCCGTTCCGTCGCCGCGGCAGCAGGCGCCTCGCGTTCTCCGACCTGCATGCCTGGCTCGGCACGGTCTCGATCTACTTCTCGCTCACGCTCGGGCTCACCGGCCTTATCTATTGCGTGACCATCGCCCCGGGTCAGATCGCCGCGCCGAAGCCGCTCGCCGCGCCTTTCGACCTCGCGGCCCACGCGCCGGTCGAGCCGATGCTCGCGTTCGCGCGCACGCGTTTCCCGGAAGGCATCGTCCAGCGCGTGGCGTTTCCCGCCCACGCCAAAGCGCCGGTCACGCTGCTCGTCCTCGAACGCGGCGCGCCCGTGTGGCGCAAGTTCAGCCGGATCGAGTTCGATCCTGCCGGCGGCGCTCTCCGCACGGTCCGCGACGCGCGCGACGCCACCGTCCGCGAAAAATTCTCCGCCCTGCTCGCCCCGCTCCACATGGGCTTCTACGGCTCCGCCGTCGTAAAATGGCTCTATGTCCTCGGCGGCTTCGCTCCGGCGATTCTCGCCGTCACCGGCACCGCCATCTGGTACCTGCGCACCCGGCGCCGGAGCGGACCCGCAACTTCCGCGCTCGCCTCGGCCCCGGTCCTTCCCACCGTTTTCGAACCCTAGCCCTGCGCCGATTTTACCCATGAGTTTTCGCTCCGTCCTCTTCTGGATCCACTTGGCCGCCGGCGTTGTCTGCGGCCTTGTCATCGGTTTGCTCTGCGTCACCGGCACTCTGCTCGCCTTCGAAAAAGAGCTCACGGCTTGGGCCGAACGCGATGCGCGCGTCGTCGCCGTCCCGACGGGCCAGCCGGCGCCTTTGCCCCTCGCCGATCTGCAGGCGCGCCTGCGCACCGCGTTCCCCGACGCCAAACCCGCATCCATCGTCGTTTCGCGCGACCCCGCCGCCGCCGTCGCCTTCTCCGTCGGCCGCGTCGGCGGCTACTACGCCGATCCCTACACCGGTACCATCCGGCAACCGGCCTCCACTCGCGTCGCCGCCTTCATGCAGTCCGCCGTCGAATGGCACCGCTATCTCGGTTTTTCCGGCACCGACTCGCGCCCACGCGGCAAACTCGTCACCGGCATCGCCAACCTCGCCTTCACTGTCCTGGCCGTGACGGGCCTTTATCTCTGGCTGCCGCGTTCCTGGAGCTGGCGCGCGCTGCGGCCGACGATCTGGTTCACGCAGAATAACTCCGCCCGCGCCCGCGATTGGAATTGGCACCACGTCGTTGGTTTTTGGACGGCGCCGGTGCTCATCGCGCTCACCCTCACCGCGCTGCCGATCTCGTTCCGCTGGGGCGGCACGCTCCTCTACACGCTCACCGGCACCCCGCTCCCCGCCAGCGGCCCGGAAAGCAGCGGCGCCCCGCCGCCCGCCGCCAAGATCCCGCCCCCGCCCGCCGGCGCCGCTGCCGTGGATCGCGACACCCTCCTCGCCAAGGTGAAACAGGAATTGCCGCAGTGGCAGACGATCACCGTGCGCTTCGCCGCGCCCGGCGCCGGCCAACCGGCCACGTTCACCGTCCGCGAATCCGGCACGTGGCCGCGCACCGCGACGACCACGCTGCAGTACGATCCCTACAGCGGAAAACTGCTGCGTCGCGACGGTTACGGCGATCTCAGCGCCGCGCGCCAGATCCGCGCCTGGACCCGTTTCCTCCATACCGGTGAAGCCCTCGGCCCAGTCGCCCAGGCCATCGCCGGCCTCGCCAGCCTCGGCGGCGCCGTCCTCGTCTTCACGGGACTCGCCCTGGCCTGGCGCCGGTTCTTCCGCCGGCCTGATCCGCCGGCGCGCCGAGGCACCGGCTAAGCGAATTCGGCGTGCCTTGACTTGCATCAAGGCCCCGGGTCCGAAGCTAGGCTACATTGGCGGCAATCCCAGCCGCCATGTTCACCCGCGCCTTGTTCGCCTTCTTTCTCTGCACCGCGCTCCCCGCCGCCGAACCGGCTTCGTTCGGCGCCGCGCTCGTCGGCGGCAAACCGGAACTCAATGTCCGCGCCCGTTACGAGGGCGTACGGCAGACCGGCCTGCTCGACGCCGCCGCACTCACGCTGCGCACCCGCGTGGGCTACACGACGGCGGCCTTCCGCGGCTGGCAGGTCGCCGTCGAAGGGGAAAACATCCTCGCCGCCGACGGCGACGCCTACAGCCAGGCCGGCTTGAACTCCGCCGCCGGCCGCCGCGCCGTCGTGGCCGATTCCGAAACGACGGAGCTCAACCAAGCCTGGCTCGCGTTCACCGCCGCCAATACCACCGCGACGGCCGGCCGCCAGCGCCTCGTGCTCGAGCAGGCCCGCTTCGTCGGCGATGTCGGCTGGCGCCAGAACCAGCAGACCTTCGACGCCCTCGTCGTCCGCGACCGGTCCTTCGCCGGCACCACCCTGACGTACGCCTACCTCGATCGCGTCCACCGGGTCTTTTCCCGCCGCCACCCCCAGGGCCGGTGGGATTCCGATTCCCACGCGATGCACGCCGCGCGCACGCTGCCCGGCGGCCTCGCGCTCGCCGCCTACGCGCTGCTCCTGGATTTCCGCAACGCCCCGGCCAACTCCTGCGCCACCTACGGCGCCAGTGTCGCCGGAAACCGGCCGCTCGGCCCGGATCTGAAACTCACCGGCCGGGCCGAGTTCGCCGTCCAGTCGGACCACGCCGCCGCGCCCGTGTCCTACCGCAATGAATACGTCGCGCTCGAGGCCGGCCTCGCCTTCCGCCGCGCCGCGCTCGGTCTCGCCCACGAGCGTCTCGGGGCGGACCGCGGCGTCGGCTTCCGGACCCCGCTCGCCACGCTGCACGCCTGGAACGGCTGGGCCGATCTCTTCCTCGCCACCCCGGCCGCCGGGCTCCGCGACACCTCCTTGCGCGCCACCGCCGACCTCCCCGCGCAGCTCGCGCTGGCCGCCCGGCACCATTGGTTCAAGGCGGACGCCGGCCGCCTCCGCTACGGCCGCGAACTCGACCTCATGCTCGCGCGCAAATTCGGGCCGCACCTCGCCGTCGCCGCCAAGGCCGCGGATTTCCGGCGCGCCTCGCCGGCATGGCCCGACGTGAGGAAGTTCTGGCTTCAGGTGGAAGTCCTCCGCTGACTTTTCCGCAACCCCGGCGTGCCCGCCTCCGCCCCATGAAGTTGCCCGCCCTCCGCCCGCGCACGCTCCTGCTGGTCGCCCTCGCGTCGACCGCGGGTCTTTTCGCGGGTCTCGGCACCTACACCTTCACCTACGCCCACGGCTTGTCGTACTTCTCGAACGATCCCCGCGCCTGCATGAACTGCCACATCATGCGCGAGCAGTTCGACGGCTGGCAAAAGTCCCCGCACCACGCCGTCGCCACCTGCAACGACTGCCATACCCCGCACACCTTCGTCGCCAAGTACCTCAGCAAGGCGGAGAACGGCTTCTGGCACTCGAAGGGCTTCACGCTCCAGGATTTCCACGAGCCGATCATGATCCGGCCGCGCAACGTCGCCGTGCTCCAGCAGAACTGCGTCGCCTGCCACCGGCAGATCGTCGACGGCGTCGACACCCACCCGGGCGTGCCCGGCCGCATGCTCGACTGCCTGCATTGCCACCGTGAAGTCGGCCACGGCCCGGTCCGCTGACTCCGTTTCCCGTAGTTCCGATTCCGATACCTCTCCGCCGTCCCTCGCCATGAACCCTGCACCTGCCTCCTCCCGCCGCGGCCTCGCCACCTGGGTCTACGTCGTCCTGCTCGCCGCCTGCGCCGGCGGTTCGCTCCTCGTGCTCGTGCTCTACCAGAACATCGTCGCCCGCAAGGCCGAGGCGACCAAGGACGTCTTCCGGGTCGTCGAGGTCGACGACCGCACCGTCGATCCCGCCGTCTGGGGCAAGAACTACCCGCGCCAATACGACAGCTACAAACGCACCGTCGACACGGAGCGCACCGCGCACGGCGGCAGCGAAGCGTTCCAGCATCTCGACAAGGATCCGGTTTGGCGCCGCATCTTCGCCGGCTACGGCTTCGCGATCGATTATCGCGAGGACCGCGGCCACGGCTACATGCTTTCCGACCAGCGCGAAACCGAGCGCGTCACCAAACTCAAACAGCCCGGCGCCTGCCTCCACTGCCACGCTTCCACGCTCAACACCTACCTCGACGCCGGCCTCAAGGCGGGTGCTCCCGCCGGCAAGGAAAATTGGGAAAAGCAGCTCCAGCTCGGCTTCGAGGAGGTCTGCAAGATGCCGTACGAAGAGGCCACGAAACTCGTTTCGCATCCCGTATCGTGCATCGATTGCCACGACGCCGACACCATGGCCCTCCGCGTCAACCGGCCCGCTTTCCTCAACGGCATCCGCGCCCTTGCCAAATCCGAGTACCCGACGCCCCACCTCCCCAGCATCGAGCGCTGGCGCCGCGACGGCCGCAAGGGTCAGTACGAACCCAACACCGACGCCACCCGCCAGGAAATGCGCTCCATGGTCTGCGCCCAATGCCACGTCGAGTACTACTTCAAAGGCGACAAGAAGCTCGTCACCTACCCCTGGGACAAAGGCCTCAAAGTCGAGCAAATCGAAGCTTACTACAACGAAGTCGGCTTCTCCGACTGGCAGCACAAGGAGACCGGCGCCAAGGTCCTCAAGGCCCAGCATCCCGAATTCGAAATGTGGAGCCAAGGCATCCATGCCCGCAGCGGCGTGTCCTGCGCCGATTGCCACATGCCCTACGTCCGAGAGGGCGCCATCAAGGTCAGCAACCACCACGTCCGCTCCCCCCTCCTCAACATCGCGCAGGCCTGCCAGACCTGCCACCGCTATCCGGAGAAGGAAATCATGTCCCGCGCCCTCGCCGTGCAGGACCGCAATGCCGCCCTGCTTACCCGCGGCGAAAAGGCCCTCGTCGGCCTGATCGACGCCATTGGCCTCGCCCAAAAGGCCGGGGCGACCGAGGCCCAGCTCAAGCCCGCCCGCGACTTCCAGCGCCAGGCCCAGTTCCGTCTCGATTTCGTCGCCGCCGAAAATTCCATGGGCTTCCACGCCCCGCAGGAAGCCGCCCGCATCCTCGGCGAAGCCATCGACTACGCCCGCCAAGGCGAACTCGCCGTCCCGCGCGCTCCCGCCCGGCCCTGAGTTCGGCCTGCCGCCGGCCGCTTCCCGGTCCGATCCTACCTGCTGTTCACGAGCGAAACTCCCCCTCGTTTCAACGGAGTTTTTCATCGCCATCCCCGGGGTGATACGGGCATTGAATGCAACAACCTTGCTTCAATCGCCATCATGCGTTCCCGGATCCTGAGCTCCTCCCGCCTCCTCCCGCTCGTTTTCGCCGCGCTCCTCGTCCGTCCGCCAGTGTCCGGCGCCGTCATCGACTTCAACTCCGGCACCTTCGACTGGAGCAATCCCAGCGCCTGGCTCGTCGTCGGTGTACCGGGAATTCCGGATACGGCGCGCATCGCCGCCGGCACGCTCAATCTCGACAGCAATTTCAGCGTCGGCGCCCTCACGATGAGCGGCGGCAACCTCACCGGCACCGGTTCGCTGACCCTGCTCGGCTCGGCCTCGACCTGGACCGGAGGCACGCTCTCCGGCACCGGCAACCTCACCGTGGCCTCCGGTGCCGTCCTCGGCATCGCGCCCGCCTCGTCGGTCACGTTCAGCAACCGGACCCTGACCAACGCCGGCACCGTCAATTGGACCTCCGGCACCATCAACGCCGGCAACGCCGCCTCGATCGTCAACCAGGCCGGCGGCCTCTTCACGATCGGCCACGACGGCACCTTCGCCTACACCGGCGGCACGCGCCCGACGTTCGCCAATGCCGGCACCTTGGCGAAGACCGCGGGCACCGGCACCGCGAACCTGACCGCAACGCTTGCCAATACCGGCAACCTCTCTGTCTCGAGCGGCACCTTGGCCCTTTCCGGCGGCGGTTCCTCTTCCGGCAACGTCACCATCGCGGCGGGCGCAACCCTCTCCGTCCCCGCCAACACCTTTGAGTTCGCGGCCGGCTCCGCCTTTTCCGGTTCCGGCAATCTCACCGTGAACGGCGGCACCGCCGTCCTCGGCGGCTCCTCCTCCGGCAACCACAACATCGTCCTCACCTCCGGTACACTTACCGTCAACGGCACCGCTTCCACCTCGGGCGGCGGCACCTTCTCCGGCGGCACTCTCAACGGCACCGGCACGCTCACCGTCGCCGGTCCCATCGCCCAATCCGGCACCACGCTCACCGGCGCCGGCACCTTGATCGCCAACGGCGGCGTCAACGTCACCAACAGCTTTTCTTTCAACGGCACCCGCACCCTCACCCTCGGCGCCAACTCCACTTGGTCCAACGGCACGATCTACGGCGGCGAAGGCACCACGCTCAACATCCTGGCCGGCGTCACCCTCAACGCCTCCGGCAATACCACGTTGTTCGGCACCTGGTACTCCGGTACGCCGACCGTCATCAACAACGCCGGCACGTTCACCCGCTCCACCGCCACCGGCAATGTCGACATCTCCGGCACCTTCAACAACAGCGGCACAATCAAGGTCGAGTCCGGCACTCTCAATCTGTCCAACGGCGGCACCCACACCGGCACGGCCAACCTCACCGCCGGCACCGTGCTCGCCCTCGCTGGCAACCACTCCTTCCTCAACGGCGCAGTCATCGACGGCACCGGTACCCTCCGCGTCACCGGCGGCACCGCCACCCTCTCCGGCAGCAACACCGGCACCGCTTCCTTCGGCATCACCGGCGGCAATCTCACCGCCAACGGCAACACCGTCACCTCCGGTGGCGGCACCTTCACCGGCGGCACCCTCAACGGCACCGGCAACCTCACCCTCGGCGGCCCCCTCGGCCTTTCCGGCACCACGCTCTCCGGCGCCGGCACCTTGATCGCCAACGGCGGCGTCAACATCACCAGCAGTTTCAGTTTCAACGGCACCCGCACCCTCACCCTCGGCGCCAATTCCACCTGGTCCAACGGCACGATCTACGGCGGCAACGGCACCGTCCTCAATATCCTTTCCGGTGTCACTCTCGACGCCTCCGCCAATACCCACCTCGCCGGCACCTACTATGGCGGCGGCGGCGCCACCACCGTCCTCAACAACGCCGGCACCTTCACCCGTTCAACGTCTTCCGGCACCGCCACCGTCGACGCGCTCTTCAACAACTCCGGCACCATCAAGGTCCTCACCGGCACCCTCGATCTCGGCGCCGGCGGCACCCACACCGGCACCGCCAACATCACCTCCGGCGCCACCCTCGCCCTCACCGGCGGCACCCACACTTTCCAACCCGGCGCCGTCATCGAAGGCACCGGCACGCTCCGCGTCAGCAATGGCTCCGCCCTCTTCCCCGGCAACAATACCGGCACCGCCTCTTTCGCCCTCACCGGCGGCAATCTCACGCTCTCCGGCACGACCGTCACTACCGGCGGCGGCACCCTTACCGGCGGCACCCTCAACGGCACCGGCAACCTCACCCTCGGCAGCCTCCTCACCCTCGGCGGCAGCACGCTCTCCGGCGGCGGTGCCATCGTTGCCAACGGCGGGATCTCCATCACCAACAACTTCAGCCTCAACGGCACCCGCACCCTCGCTCTCGGCGCCAATTCCACGTGGACCGCCGGCAGCATCTACACCGGCGGCGGCACCGTGATCGACATTCTCGCCGGCGTCACCCTCGCCGCTTCCGCCAACGCGAACCTCTTCGGCACCTACTACGGCAGCCCCGCCGCGATCATCAACAACGCCGGCACCTTCACCCGCTCCGTTTCCTCCGGCACCCTCGATCTCACGTCGGTCTTCAACAACAGCGGCACGATCAACGTCCAGAGCGGCACCCTCGCCCTCGGCGGCGGCGGTCTCCAATCCGGCAGCATCAACATCTCCGCCGGCGCCACCCTCTCGCTCGACGGCGGCACCCACACCTTCCAGTCCGGCGCCGCCATTTCCGGCCCCGGCACGCTCCGCGTCGCCAACGGCACCGCTGCCTTCGCCAATACCAGCATCGCTTCGTCCAACATCGTCGTCACCGGTGGCTCCGCCTCCTTCGCCGGCGAGTATTCCGGCAGCGCCAATTTCGCGGTCTCCGGCGGCACCGTTGCCTTCACCGGCAACACCGTCACCACCGGCAACGGCACTCTCTCCGGCGGCACCCTCACCGGCACCGGCAATTTCACCTTCGGCGGACCGCTCGCGATCTCCGGCGGCGCCCTCACCGGCAGCGGCACGATCTTCGCCAATGGCGGCACCGCCATCACCAACAGCGTCAGCATCAACGGTACCCGCACCCTTGCGCTCGGCGGCACGTCGACGTGGTCCGGCGGTTCCATCTTCTCCGGCAACGGCGTCACCTACAACGTCCCTGCCGGCGCCACCTTCACCGCCTCGCACAACGGCAATCTCTACGGCGCCTACTACGGCGGCCCCGCCGCCGTCTTCAACAACGCCGGCATCTTCACCCGCAACACCGCCGTCGGCACCCTCGATCTCACCTCCGTCTTCAACAATTCCGGCACCGTCAACGTCCAGACCGGCAACCTCGAACTCGGCGGCGGCGGTGCCCAATCCGGCACCTTCCAGGTTTCTCCCGGCGCCACCCTCGCCTTCACCGGCGGCACCCACACCTTCGCCAATCCCGCCTCCGTCGCCGGCAACGGCACGGTGCGCGTCTCCGCCGGTTCGGTGAATTTCGCCGACGCGCCCTTCAGCGCCGCCAACATCGTGGTCAACGGCGGCAGCGCCGCCTTCGCCGGCAATCTGCCCGTCGGCGCCAATCTCACGGTGTCCGCGGGCACCTTTTCCTTCACCGGCAACGGTTCCTCCTCCGGCAACGCCACGCTCACCGGCGGCACCCTCGCCGGCGCCGGCAATCTTACCTTTGCCGGCCCCGTCGCCCTCGCCGGCACCACCCTCTCCGGCAACGGCACCTTCCAAGCCAACGGCGGCACCGCGATCACCAACAGCTTCAGTTTCAACGGCACCCGCACCCTCGTCCTTGCCGGCAATTCGACGTGGTCCGCCGGCTCCATCTTCGCGGGCGGCAACGCCGTCCTGAATATTCCCCTGACGTCCACGCTGTCCGTCAGCCACAACGCCAATTTCCACGGCACCTACTACGGTCCGACCGCCACCATCAACAACGAGGGCACCTTCGTCCGCAACACCGCGACCGGCACCCTCGACATCACCGCCGCGTTCAACAATTCCGGCACCGTCAACGTCCAGACCGGCACCCTCGAACTCGGCGGGGGCGGCGCCCAATCCGGCACCTTCCAGATCTCGCCCGGCGCCACCCTCGCCTTCACCGGCGGCACCCACACCTTCGCCAATCCCGCCGCGATCGGCGGCAGCGGCACCCTGCGCGTCACCGCCGGCTCCGCCGCCTTCGACACCACCCCGATCGCCGCCGCCAACATCGTCGTCTCCGGCGGTACCGCGGCCTTCAACGGCACCCTCCCCGCCGCCGCCAATGTCAGCGTCTCCGGCGGCACCCTCGCCTACACCGGCAACGGCACGACCTCCGGCAGTCTCACCGTCTCCGCCGGCACCTTGGGCGGCGCCGGCAACCTTACCTTCACCGGCCCCGCGGCCTTCTCCGGCGGCACCCTTTCCGGCGCCGGCACCCTCCGCGCCAACGGCGGCGTCGCGATCACCAACAGCATCAGCCTCAACGGCAACCGCACCCTCGCCCTCGGCGCCAACTCCACCTGGTCCGGCGGCTACCTTTACGCGGGCGGCGGCTCCGTCATCGACATCCTCGCCGGCGTCACCCTGACCGCTTCCCACACCGCCAGCGTCTTCGGCACGTACTATGGCGGCGGCGCCGCCACCACGGTGGTCAACAACGCCGGCACGTTCCTCCGCAACACCGCCGTCGGCACCTTCGATTTCTCGGCGATCTTCAACAACTCCGGCACTGTCAATGTCCAGACCGGCACCCTCGACCTGAGCGCCGGCGGCACCCACACGGGCGCGTTCCAGATCGCCGGCGGTGCGACGCTGTCGCTTACCGGCGGCACCCATGCCTTCGCCAATTCCGTTTCGTTCGCCGGCCCCGGTACGCTGCGCCTCGGCAGCGGCACCGCCACGTTCGCCGATGTCTCCGCGCCTGCCACCGCTCTCGCGATGACCGGCGGCACCCTCGCCGGCGGCAATCTCACGGTCGGCGGCCCCGTCTCGCTCTCCGGCGGCACGCTCACCGGCACCGGCACCCTCGCCGCCAACGGCGGCGCCGCCCTTTCGGGCGCGATCAATCTCGTGAACGGCCGCACCCTCGCGCTCGGCGGCAACTCCACCTGGAGCAGCGGCGCCCTCTACGGCGGCACCGGCTCCGTCTTGTCCCTCGCCCCCGGTGCCACGCTCACGGCGACGGCCGACGTCAACCTCTACGGCACCTACCACGGCGGCACGACCACCGTCTTCAACCAGCAGGGCACGTTCGCGAAGACCGGCGGGACCGGTACCACCGCCATCGTCGCCACCGTCAACCAATCCGGCCCCCTCAACATCCAATCCGGCACCGTCGAATTCAGCGGTGGCGGCGGCAACAGTTCCGGCCCCGTCTCCATCGCCGCGGGCTCGACGCTGCGCATCCAGGACGGCCTCACCTTCGGCAATGCCTCCCAGCTCACGGGCGGCGGCACCCTGCGCCTCTCGGGCGGCAATCTCGTCCTCCCCGGCACCCTCGCCCTCGCCGCCTTCACGATGGAAAGCGGCCAGCTCTTCGGCACGCAGACCTTCGCCGGCGTCGTCACTTGGAACGGCGGCAGCTGGAGCGACACCGTCGCCGGCGCCACGACCACCGTCGCCTCCGGCGGCACCCTCAACGTCGGCGGCAGCGGTTTCCGCGATTTCAACTACCGCGGCATCACCGCCGCCCCGGGCTCGGTCGTGAATTGGAATTCCGGATACCTCCGCGGCGGCAACGGCAGCGTCTTCCTCAACCAGGGCACGTTCAACGACCTCAACGCCTCCGGCTATTCCTTCTACAATCCCGGCTTCGGCGGCTCCTTCGCCTTCGTCAACCAGGGCGCCTACGTCCGGAATACCACCGGCACCACGTACTTCGACATCCCGTTCGCGCAGCAGGGCACCGTGAACATCAACAACGGCCACCTCGCCCTCCGCGGCGGCGCCACCTTCGGCGGCACGTCCGTCACCGCCGTCGCGGCCGGCTCCACGCTCACCTTCGGCGACAACTTCACCTACACCCTCTCCGCCGGCGCCCAGCTTTCCGGCCGCGGCTCCTTCCGCCAGACCGGCGGCACCTTCGTCGCCGACGGTTCCCTCGACAACATCGCCTTCGTCTGGAGCGGCGGCAATTGGAACGCCCCGTCCCTCGTCCGCACCACCGCCCTCGGCTCCGGCACGGTCCTCACCGTCGACGGCGGCGGCAACCGCGACTTCAACGGCCGCATCGTCTCCGTCGGCGCCGGCGCCACCTTCGTCTGGGAGTCCGCCCACCTCCGCAGCGGCAACAACGGCGGCATCGTCAACGCCGGCACGTTCGAGGACCGCAACTCCTTCGGCTACTCGATCCACAATCCCGGCGCCGGCGCCGGCTTCGGCGGCGGATTCGATTTCACGAACACCGGCACCTACAACAAATCCACCAACGGCACCTCCTACATCAACGTGCCGTTCTCCAATTCCGGTACGGTCAACATCACCGCCGGCACCCTCGCGTTCGGTTCCACCTTCACGAACACCGGCACGCTCGCGTTCGCCAACGGCGCCATGGCCACCTTCTCGGCTCCCGTCGCTTTCGATTCGCCCCTCACCGGCACCGGCACGATCAGCGCACCGTCCGTCACCGCCGGCGGCACCGTCGCCCCCGGCAACTCCCCCGGCACGCTCACGCTCAGCGGCTCCCTCACCTTGCTCGCCACGAGCAATCTCCTCATCGAGCTCGGCGGCACCGTCCCCGGCGACGACTTCGACGTCCTTTCCGTCGGCTCCAACGCGAGCCTCGCCGGCAATCTCACGCTCTCGTTCGTGAACGGCTTCGGCGGCTCGGTTTCGCCGGCCTCCACGTTCGCCATTCTCACGTCCGCCGGTCTCACCGGCGCCTTCGCCAACGTCGCCAACGGCCAACGGCTCTTCACCAACGACGGCATCGGCTCCTTTGTCGTGAACTACGGCAGCGGCAGTCTCTTCGCCGCCAACAGCGTCGTGCTCTCCGGCTTCACGCCGATTCCCGAGCCCTCGACCTACGTTCTCCTCGCCCTCGGCGCCGCCGCCGTGCTCTGGCAGGTCCGCCGCCGCCGCGCCTGATCCCTCCCTCCGGCCGCCGGGCCGGAGTTTACCGTGGCCACCGGCCCCGGTTTTCTCCCAGTCTTGGCGTGTGACGCGCGCCCGCCTCCGCCATCGTCTCTCCGCAGGATCCCTCCTGCTGTTTGCCTTCGCCTCCGCCCCCGCCGTTTCGGGCCAAACCGTCGTCGCGTGGGCCGGCGGCTCCGGCTCGTGGCAAACCTCCGCCAACTGGACCGGCGGCAACGTCCCCGGCTCCGGCAACGCCGCCCAGCTTTCCGCCGGGACCGCCTCGCTCGACGCCAACGCTTCCGTCGTCAATCTGCTGCTCGCCGGCGGCACTCTCGCCGGCGCCTCCACCCTCACTGTCACCGGCTCCGGCTCCGTCTGGTCCGGCGGTTTGCTCCTCGGCACCGGCACCCTTGCCGTCGCTTCCGGCGCCACCTTGACCATCTCGGGCTCCGGCACGCGCACCTACGCGCGCGGCGACGGCAACGGCAGCGGCGGACGCACCCTCGAGAACTCCGGCACGATCGTCTGGTCCGGCCCCGCCCAACTCCTCGGCGGCGACGGCGCCCGCATCCTCAACCAAACCGGCGGTCTCTTCGATCTCCAGTCCGACTCGACCCTCGGCCACTCCGCCGGCGGCAACCAACCGTCGTTCGCCAACGCCGGCACCTTCCGCAAATCCGCCGGCACCGGCACGTCCACGGTCACCGGCACGCCCTTCACGAACACCGGCACCGTCGCCGTGCAGACCGGCACCCTCGCGTTCATGTCCCCGGTCACCTCCACCGCCGGCACCTGGACCGCCGCGTCGGGCGCCACCCTCACCTTTGCCGGCGGCCAGTCGTTTTCCGGCGGTTCGACCCTGAACGGCGCCGGCACGATCCGCTTCGACGCCGGCACCACGACGCTCAACGGCGCCATCGCCGTCCAGAACGTCACCTTCGCGGACGGCACGCTGCAGGGCACGGCCGATCTCACCGGCGCGATGACCTGGACCGGCGGCTCCTGGTCCGGCACCGGCACCCTCGGTATCACCTCCTCGGGTACGCTCACGCTGGCGGGCGGCGGCACCAAGGTACTCAACCGGGCCGACGGCAACGGCAGCGGCGGCCGCACCCTCGAAAACTTCGGCACCGTGGTCTGGACCGGCGGCAACATCTCGGGCGGCGACGGCGCCGCCATCGTCAACCGCTCCGGCGCCCTCTTTCGCGCCGAGAGCACGGGCACGCTCGGTTTCTCCGGCGGCGGCAACATGCCCACCTTCCTGAACGAGGGCACCTTCACCCGCGGCGGCATCGTTTTGCGGGTCGAGGGTCTCGACCCGGATCTTCCCTCCGCTCCGCTCGACGCCGCGTCCGGGCTGCCCGACTCCGGCGTCCGCTTCGTCTCCGCCGTCGGCCCGACCACCACCGTCTCCGGCTTCAACTTCACCAACACCGGCACCGTCGCCGTCCTCGACGGCACTCTGGAATTCTCCGCCGCCGTCGTCTCCAACGGCGGCACGTTCAACGCTTCGGCCGGCACCGAGTTGATTTTTTCCGGCGCCAAAACCTTCAACACCGGCACCTCCCTTTCCGGGAGCTCGAACAACATCCGCCTGCTCTCCGGCGCCACCGCCGTCGCCGGCAGCCTGACCCTGAACCAGGTCGAATTCGCCGGCGGCGATCTCACCGGCAGCGCCAGCATTTCCGGCAACGTCACCTGGACCGGCGGCACCTGGCGCGGCGCCGATACCGTGACGTTTCTCGCCGGCTCGACCCTCGCGCTCGACGGCACCGCCGCCAAGAACCTGATCCGCGGCGACGGCAACGGCACGGGCGGCCGCATCCTCCGCTCCGGCGGCGACGTCGTCTGGTCCGGCGCCGGCAACCTCTCCGCCGGCGATCAGGCCGGCATCGACATTCTCGCCGGCGGCGTGCTCGAAATCCGCAACGACGCGACCTTCGGCCACAATGGCGGCGGCTCCATTCCGTTCCTGAACAACGCCGGCAAGGTCCGCAAACTCGCCTCCGCCGGCAGCACCGTCTTCAACAGTGTCCAGTTTTCGAATACCGGCCGCCTCGAGCTCCTCGGCGGCACGCTGTCCCTGACCGGCGCCGGCGGCCTGGCGAACCACGGCACCGTCGAGATCTCCGCCGGCACGCTCCAGATCTCCGCCTCGGGTCTGTCGGGCACCGGCGGTACCTACCTCGTCCAGGCCGGCGGCCTGCTGCGCTTCACCGGCGGCACCCACACCGTCGCCTCGACCGCCTTCGACGGCGCCGGTCTCACCGAGGTCGCCGGCGGCACCCTCGTCGTCGCTTCCGGTTCCGTCGGCGGCAACTTCCGCCTCGCCTCGGGCACCGTGACCGGCACGGGCACCTTCACCGTCGCCAGCGCCGCCCAGTTCGCTTGGTCCGGCGGCAACCTCCAGGGCACCGGCACGCTCGCGGTCGCCGCCGGCGGACAGCTGCAGATCGAGGGCGCGGGTTCCAAGTCGTTCTTCCGCGGCGACGGCAACGGCACCGGCGGCCGCGCGATTTCCAACGCCGGCACCGTGGTCTGGGCCGACGCCGGCGGCATTTCCGGCGGCGACGGCGCCGCGTTCAACAACCTCGCCGGCGGCGTCTTCTCCATCACCGGCGATGCCGCCTTCGGCCACACCGGCGGCGGCGCCGCCCCGACTTTCGCCAACGCCGGCACCCTGCGCAAAACCGCCGGCTCCGGCACAACGGCCCTCAATCTCGCCGTTTCCAACTCGGGCGTGATCGAGAGCAGGTCCGGCACGTTGCTCCTCGGCGGCGGCGGCAGCGGCAACGGCCAATTCGTCGCCGACGGCGGCATCCTCGCCTTCGGCACCTCGTACACGCTGACGGACGGCGCCCGTTTCCTCGGCGCCACGTTTTCCAAATTGCTCGCCGGCAATATCAACATTCCCGCCGCCGCCACCGCCTTCGTCGGCGGCACCGGCGCCGGCAACTTCCGCCTCGACGGCGGCAGCCTCGGCGGCGCGGGCGACTTCGAAATCGGCAACAACGGCAACTTCGTCTGGGCCGGCGGCACCATGTCCGCCACCGGCACGACGCGCATCGCTGCCGGCGGTACGCTCTCCGTCATCGAGCCCGTCTTCCACGACTTCTACCGCAACGACGGCAACGGCAGCGGCGGCCGCACCATCGAAAACTTCGGCACCTTCGCCTGGAACGCCGGCTCGCTCCGCGGCGGCGACGGCGCCGTCTTCGCCAACCGCGCCGGCGGGCTCTTCACCATCGCGGGCAGCGGCACCTTCGGCCACACCGGCGGCGGCGCCGCGCCGTCCTTCGTCAACGCCGGCACGATCCGCAAGACCGGCGCCGGGCCGACCACGTTCTCCGGCACGACCTTCACCTCTTCCGGCCTCGTCGATATCCAGGTCGGCAGTCTCGGGTTTTCGTCTTCTTTCACGTCCAACGCCGGCTCTTTCGCCACCGCCGCCGGCGCCAGCCTCGCCTTCTCCGGCGGCCAGACGTTCAACTCCGGCACCACCTTCACCGGCGGCGGCCAAGTCGATCTTGTCGGCGGCACCACGACGCTCGCGGGCACCCTCAACGCCGTGCAACTCAACCTGACCGGCGGCACCGTCGCCGGCTCCGCCGTGCTCAACGGGATCATCGCCTGGCAGGGCGGCACCTTCGGCGGCACGGGCACGCTGACGATCGCCTCCGGCTCCTCGCTGCTCCTCGGCGGCACCGGCAACCGCGATTTCTTCCGCGGCGACGGCAACGGCTCCGGCGGCCGGATCTTCGACAATTTCGGACTCATCCGCGTCCAGAACGACAGCGCCTTCCGCGGCGGCGACGGCGCTCTCATCCGCAACCGCCCGGGCGCCGTCCTGGAATTCCGCAACGACGCCACCTTCGGCCATACCGGCGGCGGCAATCAGCCGACCCTGATCAACGAGGGCAGCTTCCGGAAAACCGCCAGCCCCGGCACCACCCTCGTCTCGAACCTGACGGTGAACCACACCGGCACGATCGACGTGCAGTCCGGCACGCTGCGTTTCCAGTCCGTGCAGTTCACCAGCGACGCCGGGCAATTCACCGTCGCCGCCGGCTCGACCCTGGAATTCGCCGGCACCGACGCCTTCAACAACGGCACCACCTTCGGCGGCGCCGGCCGCGTGCTGCTCGGCGGGACCACGTCGTTGTCCGGCAGCATCAATTTCTCCTCGGCTTCCGAGGTCGCCGGCGGCTCGGTCTCCGGCAGCGCGACGCTCGCGTCCGGCATCCTCAAATGGAGCGGCGGCATTTTCCGCGGCGCCGACACGCTCACCGTCGGCCCGTCCGGCTCGCTCATCGTCGACGGCCTCGGCGCCCGCTACTTCATCCGCGGCGACGGCAACGGCACCGGCGGCCGCATCATCGACAACTACGGCACGATGATCGTGCGCAACGAAACCGATCTGCTCGGCAACGACGGCGCGCAGCTCATCAACCGCCCGGGCGCCACGCTGACTTTGCTCAACAGCGGCGCCATCGCCCACGGCGGCGGCGGCGCCGAGCCCACGTTCGTCAACGGCGGCACCCTCACGAAGACCGACAGCCCCGGCACCACCTCGATTTCGATCCCGTTCACCAACACCGGCACCATCGCCGTCGCCTCCGGCACCCTCGCGATCACCGGCCCGTTCACCAACACCGGCAGCATTTTGCTCTCCGGCGGCAGCCTCCAGGTCTCCGGCACGCTCTCGCTCGGCACGTCGCCGCTCCTCGGGTCCGGCACCATTTCCGCCACGTCCGTCGTCGCCGGCGGCACCGTCGCCCCGGGCAACTCCCCCGGCTCCCTGAACATCACCGGCAATCTTTCCCTGCTCGCGACCAGCTCCCTCCTGATCGAACTCGGCGGCACCGTCGCCGGCAGCGGCTACGACGTCCTCTCCGCCGGCGGCGGGGCCACCCTCGCCGGCT
The DNA here is from genome assembly GCA_027482185.1 of Opitutaceae bacterium. Classification (GTDB taxonomy): domain Bacteria; phylum Verrucomicrobiota; class Verrucomicrobiia; order Opitutales; family Opitutaceae; genus ER46. The sequence goes on from JAIXWF010000012.1 coordinate 184,507, forward strand.
CCCTGTCGCTCTCTTTCGTCAATGGCTTTGCCGCCAACGTCCAGAATTCGGATACGTTCACCGTCGTCACCGCCGGCGGCAGCGGACTCGCCGGCGCCTTCGCCAACATCGCCTCGGGCCAGCGTCTTTTCACCACCGACGGCCTCGGCTCCTTCGTCGTCAGCTACGGCTCCGGCAGCCCCTTCGCCGCGTCTTCGGTCGTGCTCAGCAATTTCCAACCGATCCCCGAGCCGTCCACCTACGCCCTGCTCGCCCTCGGCGCCCTCGCCGTACTCTGGCAGGTCCGCCGCCGCCGCTGAAGCACGGCGCCGCTGCGGATCATCGCTTTCCGCTCCGCGCAGGGGCGTCGCTCGCCGACGCCTTGATCGGCCCACCTTCGGTCCTCCGTGCCCTCCGGCCGACTTCGTGCCCTCCGTCACGGTCCGGTCTTTCAACCTTCACATTGCAACCAAAGTTTTTAGCTGAGTGGGGTCACAGAGATCACCGAGCGCAGCCCGGAGTTCACGGAGGGCGAATTGCCGGATCTGAAATTGGGTTTGCAGCGTACACCGACACGGCGAACGCAAAAGCGCCCGAACTACCATCCATCCCTCGGTGTTCCTCCGGCTTGCCTCGGTGTACTCCGTGTCCAACTGCGTTTTCCAGGTTCAACCTTCAACCCGCCGGCCAAAGCCCACTCCGGCATCGCCTGCCGCCCGCCGGCCTGTTTCCCTCGGGCCATGCGCCCGATTTTGCTGCGCCTCCTGCTCGGTCTCCTGGTTTTCTCCGCCGCCTCCCGCGCCGCGGAGTCCGATCCTCTGGCCCGTCCGCCGGCCCCGCATCCCCGGCTCCTGCTCGACGACGCCGCGCTCCGGGCCGCCGTCGCCGCCGCCCAAACCGATCCGCTGCGCGCCGCCCTGCACCGCCGCATCGTGGCCTCCGCCACCGCCGATCTCGGCACGAAGCCCGTGGAACGCATCCTGGTCGGCCCGCGCCTCCTCGACAAATCGCGCACCGCGCTCGGCCGCATCCTCACCGCCTCGATGGCGTACCGCCTCACCGGCGACCCACGCTTCGCCGCCCGCGCCCTGCTCGAGATGCGCACGGTCACCAATTTCGTCGACTGGAACCCGTCCCATTTCCTCGACGTCGCGGAACTCAGCCTCGCGCTCGCTCTCGGCTACGACTGGCTCCACGCCGCGCTCACCCCGTCCGAGCGCTCCGAGATCCGGTCCTCGCTCCAGCGCCACGCCCTCGTCTTCGCGCGCGAGGCCTACGCGCCCGAAGGGCCGAAGGACAAACGGCTCTGGTTCGTCAAGGCCCACCACAACTGGAACCAAGTCTGCAACGGCGGCCTCCTCGCCGCCGCGCTCGCCCTCGCCGAGGACGATCCCGAACTCGCGCGCCTCGTCGTCGCCGGCGTCCGGCGCAGCCTGCCTCTCGCGATGACGGCCTACGCCCCCGACGGCGCCTACCCCGAGGGCCCCGGCTACTGGGGCTACGGCACCAGCTACAACGTCGTCGCCCTCGCCCTGCTCGAATCCGCCTACGGCACCGATTTCGGCCTCTCCGCCGCCCCGGGCTTCGACCGCACCGCCGAGTACCGTCTCCACATCCAGGGTACGTCCGGACTCGCGTTCAACCATGCCGACGGCGGCGCCCGCATCGGCGCGCAGGCCGAGTACACGTGGCTCGCACGCCGCTTCGGCCTCGCCACCGCCCTCGCCCACAGCCGTTCCCTGCTCGAAGCCGCGCTCGCCGGCGAACGTTCCGGCCGCGTCAACGACCGCCTCTTCGCGCTGCACGCGGCCTGGTTTCCCGAGGCGCCCGCGGCCGCCGCCTCCGCCCCGCTCGACCGCCGCTTCCGCGGCCCGGCCGAGATCGTCACGCTGCGCGGCGCCTGGAACGATCCCCGCGCCGTTTTCGTCGGACTCAAGGGCGGCAGCAACGCCGTCAACCATTCCCACCTCGACGCCGGCAGCTTCGTGCTCGATGCGGGCGGCGTGCGCTGGGCCGAAGACCTCGGCCCCGACAACTACAACCTGCCGGCCTACTTCGGCGCCAAGCGCTGGACCTACTACCGGCTGAACAACTTCAGCCACAACACGCTCACCCCCGGCGACACGCTGCAGGATCCGAAAGCCTCCGCCCCCGTCGTCGCGTTCGCTTCGCAGCCCGCGCGCGCCTTCGGTGTCGTCGACCTCGCGCCCGTGTATCCGGGCCAGGCGGACAAGCTCCGGCGCGGTGTCGTCCTCCTCGACCGCCGCCGGGTCCTCGTCCAGGACGAGGCCGTCGGTCTCAGGGCCGGCACCCCGCTGGTCTGGCGCATGGTCACCGGCGCCGCGATCGACCTCGCCGATCCACGGCAAGCCGTGCTCAAGCGCGATGGCCGTGTGCTCCGCGCGAAGATTTTGGCCCCGGCCGACGCCGTCTTCGCCGCCGCACCGGCGACGCCGCCGACCGCCGCGGAAAACCGCAACGCCGGCATGTCCGTCCTCAGCGTCAAAGTGACGCCGGGCCGCGGCTCCGCCCGTATCGCCGTGTTGCTGACCCCGCAGGACGACGGCCCCGCCGCCGGCGCAGCCGATCCGGAACTGGTCGCGTTGGCCGATTGGAAGTAATACCCATGCACCCCGTCGCCGATTCCGCCGCCGAAGCCGTCGCCCGCTTCCGCCGCGACTTCAAAACCGTCGTCCTCGGCACCGCCGGGGCCGACGGCGAACCCGCCGCTTCCGTCGCCGCCGCGATCCTCGGCGAGGACCTCGCGTTCTACGCCTACGTCAGCGGCCTCGCCGTGCACACCCGCCATCTCGCGGCCAATCCCCGCGCCAGCGTCCTGCTCGTCGAGGACGAAGCCGCGGCCGGCCAGTTGCTGGCGCGGCGGCGCCTGACCTTCGCCTGCCGCGCCCGTATGCTCGAGCGCACCGCTCCGGACTTCGCCCGCCGCACCGGCGAACTGCGCGCCAAATTCGGCGCCGTCTTCGACATGCTCGTCACGTTGCCCGACTTTGTGCTGGTCCGGCTCGAGCCGCAGCGCGGCCGCCTCGTCGTCGGCTTCGGCGCCGCCTTCGACGTCGATCCCGCCGACTGGACCAAACTGACCCCGGTCGGCCGACCGCCCGCCGCCCCGGCCTGAGCGTGCCGCCGATCCCTTCTTCCTGCACGATGGCCGACGTCGCCCGCGCGGCCGGCGTCCATCCCGCGACCGTTTCCCGCGCCCTGCGCGACGATCCGCGGATCACCGCGACCGTACGCCGCAAAGTCCGTGCCGCCGCCTCCCGGCTCGGCTACCGCAAGAATCCGCTGGTCGCCGCCCTGATGAGCGCCCGCCGTTCCCGGGCCACGGCCCCCTACCAGGCCACCCTTGCGTTCGTGACCCACTACCCGCCCAACCGGGCGGAGTTCTTCCGCGCCACCTTCGGCCAATTGCTCGCCGGCGCCCGCCAACGCGCCCGCGCCAACGGCTACACCGTCGAGGAATTCAATCTCTGCCAACCGGGCCTCACGCCGGCCCGCGCCACCGAGATCCTGCGCCACCGCGGCATCTCCGGCGTCATCGTCGCGCCGCTGCACTCCATCAACGAACCCGTGGCGCTGGACTGGACGCGGTTCGCCGCCGTCGCCATCGGCCATTCCCTGCACGATGTGCCGCTCCATCGCGTCACCCACAACCACTTCGCGGCCCTCGCCCTCGCTTGCCGCGAAGGCCGCGCCGCCGGTCGCCGCCGGCCGGGTCTTGTGCTCCCGCGCCGCGTCCACGAAAAGGTCGAGCGCCGCTGGGTCGCCGCGTTGCTGCTCGACCAAAGCGAAAACCACGACGCCGCACCGATCCCGCCGTTGCTCCCCGCCGAATGGGACGAAGCCGGCTTCACGGCGTGGTTCCGCCGGCATCGGCCAGACCTGATTCTCACCGTGCGGCCGCGCGAAGTGCTCGCCGCCCTCGGCCGACTGCGCCTCGCCCCACCGAAGGTCGGCATCGTGAGCCTCGACCGTCGGCCCCGCGAGCGGACGCTTGCCGGGATCGACCAGGACTACCCCGCCATCGGCGGCGCCGCGGTCGATTTGCTGGTCGGAATGCTGCAGCGCCACGAAATCGGCCTGCCCGCGCGCCCCATCACCGTGACGCTCGACGGCTCGTGGCGCAGCGGCCCTTCGCTGGGCCGCCGCCGCCCTGCACGGGCCTGAGTGCGGCCGGCGCCGGCAACTCGCCCACCCATTCGCCGCGCACGAGGGTCGTGTGCGGATTCGCCGGCACTCCCCGCTGGCCCGTCGCGATTTTCTGCGCGAGTTTTTCCACTGCCACCGCGCCGATTTCCCGCGGTTTGTCGTCGTTTCCGGGGAAGGGAAACCGGCCGTTCTTCTCCGGCCGGGCCGAGCAGCTCACGATCGCCAGGCGGTCCGGCACCGCTCCGGTCGCCCGCAATTCGCGCGCCGCCTGGTCATGCTCGGCGAGCAGCACCCCGGGCCGTTCCTCCGCAAGCCACCGCCGCAGCGCGCCGGCCTCGATTCGGTCGCACACATGCGCCCGCACCGGCTCGCCGCCGCCGTACATTCCCTGCCAGGCATGCGCCGCCGTGATCGCGTGACCGCACCGCCGGTCGTGCTTCGCGTGGATCACCAGCCCCGGCCGCCGGTACCCCGCCTCCCGCAACCGCTGCGCCAGCGCGAGGTTGTTGGCAAAATGGTCCGCCACCACGCGGTCGAACGCCGGGCTCGTCACCGACAGCGTGGCCGAAACCACCGAGAACTCCCGCCAGTCCAGCAGCGCATCCAGCGCTTCCAGCCCCGCCATCGGGAGCAGCAGCACCCCCTCGACCCCGCGCTGCCGCAGCCGCCGCGGCAAGCTCGCCCCCGCGAGCTCCGCGGAATCGACGTGCACCACGTGCAACGCAAACCCCGCGGTCCGCGCCGCCGTCCGCGCCCCGTCGAGCAGCAGGTCGCAAAACGTCTCCTCCGCGCGCGGCGGCCGCGTCGTCAGGGCGCACACGCTCGCCGTGAACCGCTGCGCCCGGCCCGCGCGCAGGTGGTGCATCAGTTTCGCCAGCTGCGGGTCCGGCGTGTAGCCGAGCCGCCGCGCCAGCGCCTGGATCCGCGCCCGCGTCCCGCTCCCGACCGTCGGATGGTTGCGCAGGGCGAGCGACACCGCCTGCACGCTCACGTCCGCCGCCGCCGCGATCGTGCGCATCGTGACCCGCCCGGGCTCGCGGGAAAAGGGGAGTCGGCTCGTCATTCACTTTACGATCAAGTGAAACCGCCCTTGCGCGTCAATCGCGCCGCCGCCGACAGTGCGCCCGGCCGCCCTCCCCGTTCCCCCGCCGGCCGCCACCACCCCGCTCCCCGATGCCCGCCTCCCTCAGCCGCCGCCGTTTTCTCGCCGCCTCCGCCCTGTTGCCGTTCGCCGCAGCCGCAGTCGTCCGCGCCGCCTACGCCCCCATCCCGCGCCACAGCGGGCCGCACCTCCGGCCTTCGCTCAACGTCTACTCCTTCCTCGAGCTCCTCAACGCCAACGCCAAAGACAAATCCAAAGGGATCGATCTCTTCGGCGCCTGCGATTTCTGCGCGCAGGTCGGTTTCGATGCGATCGACGTCACCGGCTACTTTTTCCCGGGCTATCCGCAGGCCCCCGCCGACGACTACCTGTTCCGCCTGAAGCGCCACGCCTTCAACCTCGGCCTCGCCCTCAGCGGCACGGGGGTCCGCAACGATTTCACCGCCGCCAACCCCGCCGTGCGCGCCGAAGGCGTGCGGCGGATCAAGGACTGGATCGAGGTCGCCGCCAAACTCGGCGCCCCCACTGTCCGCGCCTTCGCCGACTCGCAACCGCCGTTCCGGAATTGGCAACAGGCCTCGGGCAACGCCCCGCGCGACACCGTCGAGGGCTATCTCGCCGACGCCCTGCGCGAATGCGCCGACCACGGCCGGAAATTCGGCGTCATCGTCGCCGTCCAGAATCACGGCGACTTCATCAACTCAGGTCCCGAGCACCTCGGCTTGCTCCGGCGCGTCGGCCACGAATGGTGCGCCGCCATGGTCGACACCGGCAAGTACCTCACGGACGATCCGTACGCCGACATCGCCCTCATGGCCCCCTATGCCGTGAATTGGCAGATCAAGGAGACGATGCGCAGCGAGGCCGACTCGCCGCGGGTCGATATGAAACGGCTCGTGACGATCATCCGCCGATCCGGCTACCGGGGTTACGTTCCCATCGAGACCCTCTCGATGCGACGCCCAAACTACGACTCCCGCGTCGAAATCACGCGCATGCTCCGCGAGCTCCAAGCCGCCATCGCCGCCACCGCGTGAAAACGCCCGGATTCGTTTTTCTCTTCGTCGCCGCGCTCGCCGCCGCCGCGCCCGAATCTGGTCCCGGGTTCGTCCGGGCCGCGAAGACGAAGCCGTCCAACCCGTGGCAGGACTACCCTACGCGCCTCGTCGGCTCGCTCCCTTCCTATGCGTCCACCGTCGACTCCGCGCTCTCGGCGTACGGCGGACGCAAATCCGGCCGCCGCGCCGCCACCGGTTTTTTCCGCACCGAGAAATCCGGCGCCCGCTGGTGGCTCGTCGATCCCGAGGGCTGCGCGTTTCTCCACGTCGGCGTCGTCGCCACGGCTTATCCCAAGGGTGCCGCCGCCGCCGGCACTCCCGACGCTTGGGCGGCGTCCGCGACTGAACTGCTCCACGCGCACGGCTTCAACGGCACAGGCGCCTGGTCCGACTCCGCGCTGCTCCGCGGCACACCGCGTCCCGTCGTCTACACGCAGCTGTGGAATTTCATGGCCGCCTACGGAGCGAAACGCGGCGGCACCTACCAGAAGTCCGGCCACCTCGGCTATCCCGGCGACTGCATCTTTGTCTTCGATCCCGCGTTCCCCGAGTTCTGCGACACCTACGCCCGGCGCCTCGCCGCCACCAAGGACGATCCCTGGCTCCTCGGCCATTTCTCCGACAACGAACTTCCGCTCTACACCCGCTCCCTCGACAACTTCCTCCGGCTGCCCGCCACCGACCCCGGCCGCCTCGCCGCCGAAACGTGGCTCGCCGAACGTCGCGCCGCCCATCCCGCCGAGGCGGCCGCAACCGCGCTCACCGACGACCAGCGGCAGGCGTTTCTCGGGTTCGTCGCCGAGCGCTACCTCGCCATCACCACCGCCGCGATTCGCAAATACGATCCCAACCACCTCTGCCTCGGTCCGCGTTTCGACTTCCAGGCTCTCCAGTCTGCTCCGCTCTTCGCCGCCGCGGGACGCCACCTCGACGTCATCGCGGTCAACTACTACCACGCCTGGTCCCCGGATCCCGCGCGCGTCGCGAATTGGGTCCGGTGGTCCGGCAAACCGTTCCTCGTTTCCGAGTGGTACGCGAAAGCGATGGACTCCGGCTTCGCCAACACCACCGGCGCCGGCTGGGTGGTGGCAACGCAGGCCGACCGCGGAAAATTCTACCAGAACTTCGCCCTCGGGCTCCTCGAATCCGGCGGCTGCGTCGGCTGGCACTGGTTCAAGTACCGCGACAACGACCCCGCCAGCAAAACCGCGGATCCCTCCAATCTCGATTCCAACAAAGGCATCGTAACGCTCCGCCTCGAGCCCTACGCGCCGCTCCTCGCGGCGATGCACGAGCTCAACCGCCAGGTCTACTCCCTCGCCGACTATTTCGACCGGCGCGCGCCCTAGCCGCCGGCCGCCCCGCCGCTTCCCGTTCCCGCAACCCCAAGCTACTGCTATGCCCAAATCCCGCTCCCGCCGCACCCTCGGCCTCACCGCACTCGCGTGCCACGTCGCGTCTTTCGCCTCCGCCCAAACGGCCCCCGTGACGCCCGCCAAACCCGCCGGCACCGCCCCCGCCGATTCCTCGATCGTCACCCTCTCCGAGTTCAGCGTCTCCACCTCGCGCGATCTCGGCTACTATTCGAGCGACACCGCCGCCGGCTCCGTGCTCACCGGCAAGCGTGTCAAGGAACTCGCCCTTTCGATCTCGCTCCTCAACCGCGACCTCCTCGACGACCTGCAGACCACCAACATCGCCGAGGCCATGCAGTTCTCCGCCTCTTTCAATCCCGAGAACGGTCTCGTCCGCGGCCAAGGCGCGCAAATGAACGCGGAGGGTCAGTTCACCAATCGCGTCGGCAACAGCACCAACGGCGTGCCCGATTCCGGCGCCGTCGAACGCATCGAGCTCATCAAAGGGCCGCCCTCCGTTCTCATGAGCTCCGCGTCCGCCGGCGGCGCCGTCAACATCACACCCAAGCGTCCGCAGCGTCGCAACTTCGCCGAAACCGAATTCCAGTACGGCAATTTCCAGGAGCGCTACCGCACCGAACTCAACCGCGCCGTCACGCCCCGCCTCGGCCTCCGTCTCGGCGCGCAGTACGCCCGGGCCTCCTTCAACGGCGCCTCCGTGCAGAACCAGAGCGTGATTCCCGATTTCGACCGCGACCGCCGCCTGCTCCTGTTCGGTGCCGTCGAGTGGCGGCCGTTTCCCGACACCGTCGTCGGCGTCGATGTCGAGCAGGTCCGCGACCGCTCCACCGCGAGCAATCGCACCGCCCTTCGCTTCGCCACCGTCGTGCGCGACGGCGTTTCCCGGCGGCTGCCCTGGTACCTCGCCTACAACGTCCCGCTCACGTGGTCCGTCACCGGCCCCGATCTCGAGACCGGCAAGGACCACCGGTATATCACCGCGCGCTGGAGCCAGACCTGGACGAAGTTCTTCAAGACCGAGGCGAACCTCTACAACCAGTGGTACAACGAGAAGACCATCCGCGGTAACCAGAACCTCGAAGAGTCCACCACCGTCGCCGGCCTCGGCGGTCTTCGCGCCATCCGCGTCTCCAGTTTCGACCAAACGCAGACCGCCCAGCGCACCACGCAAATGGCCGTCCGCGGTGTCTTCGACTACGCGATCGGCGATTCCAAGCACCAGTTCATCGCGAAGTACAATTACTACACGTTCTACACCGACGCGCAGAGCTACCGCGCCTACAACGCCGGCACCAATCCCGTCACGGGCCTCGTCGCCGCCAACGAAACCAAGGGCCCGTGGCTCCAGATCGAGGGCGCAACGGCCGACCGCCTCAACGGCTACGACCGCTCGTGGCCGACCAATCTCAGTTACCTCTGGCGCTACGCCAACGACGCGCACGACAACCCGCGCCGCCACCAGGGCAACCTGATCTACACCGGCGAATACGCCACGCGCGCCGGCACCTTCTTCCCGCTCGCGGGCATCTCGTACCACAGCCAGATCGAGTCCTTCCAATCCCGTTACGCCAACGTCGGCGGCGTGCTCACGAACCAGACGCGCCTCTTTTCCCGTCCCCATCGCTGGGGCAGCGCCCCGAGCGCCGGCCTCGTCTACCAGGTCACGCCGTCCGTTGGAATCTTCGGCAGCTATCTCGAGTCCTTCCAAGTCCCGACCAACACCAACTCCTTCCAGGAACTCCTGCCCAACCGCGAGGGCGTGAGCGTCGAGACCGGGGTGAAACTCGATTTCTTCGACCGCAAACTCACCGGTACCGTCAGCTACTTCGACACCACGGACAAAAATCGCGCCGTCACCGACTCGAGCGCCTTCAACATCAATACCCGCGACATCAACGGCCTGGGCCCGCGCGATCCCGGCTTCGACGCCGGCAATCTCGCCGCCAATACGTCGCGCGGCGACACCGTCGCCGTCGGCGAATACAATTCGAAGGGTTGGGACGGCGAAATCATCCTGTCCCCCGGCCGCGGTTTCCAGGCCACGGTTTCCGCTACCTTCGTCGACGCCAAAGTGGTCGACGATCCCAACCCCAGCCTCGTCGGCTCCCGCCAGGGCGGCTTCGCGAAACGCAGTTTCGGCGCCGTCCTCAGTTACCGATTCCCCAACGGTCTCCTCAAGGGCCTCGGCGTCGGCGGCGGCTACCGCTACAACTCCGACCGCTACCTCAGCCGCGTCCGCCAAAATCCCAACGTCGTCGGCTCGCCCTTCGTCGACTACTGGCAGCCGCCGTCCAAATCCCTGTCCTTCTTCTCGAAGTATACGTTCAAGATCGCGCGCCGGGACGCGTGGGTGCAGCTCAACGTCGACAATCTCCTCAAATCGACGCGTTACATCAACGAGACCTCCTTCGCGAATCTCCTGATCTACGGCATCGAAACTCCCGTCGTCTGGCGCGTCACGACCGGCGTCCGCTTTTGAACGCCGGCCGCTCGTGCCCGCTCAGAACCGCACCGTGACCGTCAGGTCGTACTGCGGCGGCATCACGTAGGTGTAGCGGTAGACAGCCCGGCCGTCCGCCATCGTCGTGAAGCCGGTCTTCCGGCTGTCGCCGGTGTTCTCCAGGTCGACGAGGTTCTTCACCCCGGCGCGGATCCGGACGTTCTGTTTCCAGATCCTCTGGTCGCGCATCACATAGGCGCTGACGCCGTGGGTGGTGCCACCGACCAACTCCCGGCCCTGCACGATGCCGAAGAGATAGGAATCGCGCCAACTGCCGTTGATGCCGAGACGCACACCCTTCAGCGGCGCCCACGCCTCGCGTTGGAACGCGTAGTCCACGATCCAGCTCGCCGACCACGGCGCCGCGCGGGCGCCCGTCGGCTTCGTGGCATAGTCGCTCGAATCCAGCACTTCCTTCGCATCCGCGATCAGCGTCGGCGTCTCGTCGCCGCGCTTCACCGCCGCTTCATAAAAAGCGCGGAACGACGAAAAGTCCGGCCGCGTGATCACGTCGGCCTTGGCCAAGGTAAACCGCAACTGCAGTCCCTTCGTCGGCCGCGCCAACGCCGTCAGATCGAAGCCCTTCGAGGTTTCCGAAGAAAACACGCTGCGGTACTGGTTCACGTCGTCCCACGACCGGATGTACCGCGGATCGTTCGCCGTGATATTGTTCGGATTCATCAGATTCTCGATCTCGCTGGCGCTGAAGCCCGACGGCGTCCACCGGAACTCGACATTGTCGCGGTCGATCTGGAACGCACCAAGCGTCAACGTCAGCCGGTCCTTGAACAGGCTGCCCTTGAGCCCGATTTCCTTGGTCACACCGGAAATCGGGCCGAAGATCTTGCGGTCGAAGGTCCGCGCGTCCTGCCAGCGGAACGAATCGGAGTACACCGCGTAGATATTCAGATCCGGATTGATCACATAGGTCAGGCCCGCGGTGTAGCTCGTGTTGAAAAGATGCAGGGCCGGATTCTCGACGTACTCGCCGGGCCGCGCGTCCTGGCGGCTCGGCGGCGCGATGTCCTCGTTGTAAGGCCCGAAGGTCCGCGTCCCTTTGTATTCGTAGGTGCGGTTCCAATCCCAGCGCGCCCCGATCAACGACTGCACCTTGCCTTTGAAGTAACTGCCGCTGGCGGAGAGCGCCCCGGCGTAGGCCTGGCGCCATTCGGTGCCGTCGGCCGCCGTGCCGAACGACAATTGCTTCGCCTCGAAATCCGGCGTCACCGGCAGCCGGTCCAGCGTGAAACGGTCGAAGAGCGCCCGCGAATAAAACTGCGGATCGTCGAGGTAGAGCCGGAAGCGCACGCGGTCGTTGGTCTGGTTCACCGCGGTCACGATCCCGTTCTCGAATCGCTTCACGTTGTAGAGCGCCTTGCGGTAGTTGTTCGTGAAGTCCTCGCGGTACTCGAGACTCCCGACGAAGAGCTGCTTCATCCAGGAGAACGGTTGCCACGGCAGCACCGCGGTGCCGCGGAACGCATCGACGTCGTTGCCGAAGCGTTTCCAGTCGATGCCCGCCGTGTCGATGTAGGGCCGTCCGTTCACGTCGACGCTCACCGTGCTGCTGAAGAAGTTGTCGTTCCGCAGGCCGTCCTGGTTCTGGTGGTTGTACGCCAGCTCCAGGCCGAGTTTGCCGATGCGCTGCTCGATCGTGACCGAATACGTGCCGAACGGCCGGGCCTGCCGGTCGAAGGAGCCGCGGAGGTTGTAGTGCTTCGGGAAGCCGGCGAACCGCTTGGTGCCGACGACGGCACCGGCGGCGTTGCGCATCGTCACGTCGAAGAATCCGCCCTCGAGCAGGGAAACCGACCCGCCGGCCGGGGCGTTGGCCGTGCTGCGGTCCGCGGCCGACAGCGTCGACTGGTTGAACCACGCGCCGTCGGACGTGTACCACGGCCCCGCGCTCGTGAAGCTGCGCGAACGGGCCGACTGCTCGCGGATCGTGATGCCGGAAAACCCGCGGGCGTTCTCGAAATCGCCGCGCTCCGCCTCGAGCCGCACCATCGTGTTGCGGAACGGCTGCCACGTCAGCGCAAGCGTCTCGCCTTCCAACTTGTACGCGGAGGCATCCTGGAACGTCTTCTCTTGCCGGCGCACGGCGTTGAACCGCAGCGCGAGTCCCGGCCGCAGCTGGCGGTTCACGTCGAGCTGCACGCGGTAGGCACCTTCGCTGCCGTACTGCGCGAACGCGGTGCCGAAATTCTTCATCAGCGCCCGCTTCGTGAAGACCGAGCCCTGGCCGCCGGGCTCGACGTCGCCGAAGATCAGCGAATTGGAGCCTTTGCCGAAATCGATGCGCTCGACGTTGTAGGTGTCGCTGGGGATGTACCAGCGGAAGTAGTTGCGCGAAACATTGAACCGCTGCGACAGCCCGCGGAACGAGAAATTGTCCGTCTGGTTGTCGTTTTCCATCGTCGGCGCGGCATACACGTTGGCGACGAAACGCGTGACTTCGTCGGCGGTGTTGAGCCCGAGGTCCTCCATGAAATCGGCGGTGATCGCGTCGATGTTCACCGGCACGTCCTTCAGCGCCTGCTTCGTGCGCGTGGCCGAAAGGGTGTCGTTCGCCGACCAGCCCGTTTCCCGTTCCGTCGAGATGACGAAGGGCGACAGCTGCACGGTGGTATCGGTCGCCGGCGGCGCGGCCGGCGCCGGGGCGGTCTGCGCCGCGAGCGGAGCGGCCGCGAGGAGCGCGGCGAGGCGGAGAAGAGACGGCAGGGACGGGCGGGACGGTTGCATGGGTCGTGGGGTTGGCGCACCGCACGTCCGCAGGGAAGCGGACCGCGCATGCGCGGCTCCTGCATTGCCGCCCCGCCCGCGGCCTTCAACTTCCGTTTCGTGCACACCGTTGCACGAATCGGGGGCCCCGGGGGACAATCAGCGCGGGGAACCGAGCCGGCGGGCCAACTCGGCTTCCATTTCCCGGCGCACGTCGGCCGCGGCGGGCACGGCGTGGAGATTGGCGAGTTCGAACGGGTCCTGCTGCAGGTCGTAGAGCTCGTCCATCCCGACCAGGTCGCGGTAGCGGATGAGTTTGTACCGCTCGGTGCGCACGGCGTCGTAACCCATCTTCAAGGTGCGGGGAAACACGATGTCGGTCGTGTATTCGATCAGGAAGGATTTCCTCCAATCCGCCGGCGGGCGCGTGAAGAGCGGCACCAGCGAACGGCCGTCGATGGCGGGCAGGGCCGGCGCGCCGGCCAGCTCAAGGATCGTGGGCGCGAGATCCGTGGTCAGCGCCATCCCGGTCGGCTCCACGCCCGCCCGCACCCGCGGCGGATAGCGGACCAACAGCGGCAGCCGGATCGATTCCTCGTAGGCCAGCCGGCGCTCCTGGCTCAGCCCGTGTTCACCATAGAAGTAGCCGTTGTCGCCGACCACCATCACGACGGTGCGGTCCAAGGCGCCCTGCTTCTCGAGCTCGGCCAGCATCTGGCCGAGGCCTTCGTCCACGGCCGCCAGCATGCGCAGGCGATCGCGGATGGTCTCATCGGGCGTCACGGTCTCGGCCCCGAGCGGCGGCAGGCCGGGGATCGGGCGCTCGAGCGCGGGCTTGCCCTTGGGCGGCCGCGCGTAGTTGCCGCGGCGCGGCGGCCTATCGTCGGCATAAAGCGTCTTGTGGCGCTCGGCCGGGATGAAGCCGCCTTCGCCGATCGCCTCCGTGGTGCCATCCGCCCGCTGGACCCGGTTCGGATGCAGCGCCTTGTGGGACAGCATCAGCAGGAACGGAGCGGTGCGGGGCTGTCGAATGAAAGCAACGGCACGCTGGGTGAAGATATCCGTCACGTAGCCCGGGGCGCGGGCCAAGCGGCCGTTTTCGAAAAGCTCCGGGTCCGCCACCTCGCCCTGGCCCTTCATGGAAACCCAATAGTCGAAGCCCGGCCGCGGCGTGGGATCGTTGCCCATATGCCATTTGCCGATGAAGCCGGTGTTGTAGCCGGCCGCGTGAAGCGTCCGCGCAAACGTCGGCAGCCGATGGCTGAGCGGGCTGCGGTCGGTGTTGTCCAAAATGCCGTGGTGGCGCGTTTCGAGGCCGGTGAGGATGTTGGCCCGGCTCGGCGAACAGAGCGGCGTGACCGCGAAGAACTGTTTGAACTGCGCCCCCTCGCGGGCGACGCGGTCGAGGTGCGGCGTGCGCGCGAAGGGATGGCCCGCCGCGCCGAAATCGTCGAAGCGGAGATCGTCCACCACGACCAGGAGCACGTTGGGCCGGGGCTCGACCGCCGCGGCAACCACCGCGGCAAACAGGGCGGGAACAAGGAAGAGCAGACGGCGCATGGCGGATGATGGGGTCGGGTTGATGGCGATCGCTTGCACCGCGGATCAAATCGATCCTGCGGGAAGCGTCGCGGCAGAATCAATCGAGAGCCTGGAGCACAGTCGAGGTGATCAATTGCCGCAGCCGGTTGCGAATCTCGCCGGGGGCCGCCGCCATGAAGACCACGGCCAGTTCTTCCTTGGGATCCACCCAGAAGTAAGTGCCGCTGCCGCCGCCCCAATTGAAATCGCCGGGCGTGCCCAACATACCCGAGCCGACCGTTGCCCGGCGCACGGCGACACTCAGTCCGAAACCGTAGCCGTGCACGTTGCCTCTCGACCACAGGCGACCCAGGTCGACGTCGGGCGTCATCTGGTCCGAGGTCATGAACGCCACCGACTTCCGGCCAAGGTAGCGCCGGCCGTCGAACGTTCCTTGCCGCCGCAGCATTTCCGCGAAGCGCAGGTAATCCAGCGCCGTGGAATAGCAGTGATTGCCGCCGCTGTCGCGTTTGGGCGGCGCGCTGCGGAGGCGGGCGTTCGTCGGCTCGCCGGTCAACGGATCGGTCTTGAAGGGACGGGCAAACCGGGCGGCTTTTTCCGGCGGCACGAAGTAGCCCGTGTCGCGCATGCCGAGCGGCGCGAACAGATTCTCGGCCTGGTAATCGGCCAAGCGTCGCTGCGTGATTTGCTCGACGACGGCGCCCAGCACATCGAAGCCGAGTCCGTAGTCCCAACGTGTGCCCGGTTGGTACTGCAGCGGCAACCGCCCCAGCCGCTCGATCAAGTCCGCGGAGGTGCGATCGGTCGCCGTCAGTTCATGGTACTGCCGTTCCAATTCGTTCCCCGTCGCGATGCCGTTGGTCAGGCCCGCGGTGTGGCGCATCAGGTCCTGCACGTTGGGTTGCCGCCGTGCCGGTTCGGTGCCGTTCGATGTTGCCACCAGCCGGTTGGCCAAGGGCGGCAGGTAGCGCTCCACCGGATCTTCGAGCACCATCCTTCCGGCCTCCACGAGCATGAGCGCCCCGACCGTGGTCAGCGGCTTCGTCAGCGACGCGATCGGAAAAATCGCATCCTTCGGCATCGGCGTGCCGGCCGCCGGATCGACCGTGCCGAAGGCCTCGTGGTAAACCAATTTGCCGCGCCGGGCGATCGCGACCACCGCCCCGGGAATCGCCCCCTGCGCGATCTCGGCCCGCAGCGCGGAACCGATGAGTTCCAGCCGGGCGGCGGACATTCCCGCTTCCGCCGGCGCGGCGACGTCCAGCGCCGACCCGGCCGCCGCCGCCGAGCCCGCCAGCAGCGCCGCCAACCCCGCGCCCAACCAGGCCTTCATCGCGCACATCGGGTTCAGAATTTGAGCCCGGCACTCACGTACCACAGGCGGCCGAGCGGATTGTAGGTCGCAAGGTCGGCGCCGACGTCGCTGCCGAAGGCCTGCGGCGACGCAGGCGGCATCCGGTTGGCGAGGTTGTTGACGCCGAGGGTGAGCTTGAGTCCCGAGACGCTGAGCAGTCCGCCCCGCAGCCCGAGATGCTTGAACGTATAGGAAACGGAACTGTCCCACGATTGATAGGAAGGCACCGCGATGCGCCGCAGCGTCGGACTCGTGGCAAACGTGATGCCGCCGGCGCCGATGTCGACGACGCTGGAAATGTAGGTGTGGTTCAAGGTCGCGGACCAACGGTCCCTGCTCCAGTAGAGCGCGGTGAACCATTTCATCCCGGGAATGGTGCCCTGCCCGCCGACGACGTTGGTGACGTGGCCGGCGTATTCATAGTAGCTCTCCGAGGGCAGCGCCTGGAATTTGTAATCGAGGAAGAACGTGCCCGACGTGCTGACGTTGACCTTGCCGAAGTTCGAAGCGGGGAACGCATAGTTGGCCGTCACATCGAGCGCCTTCAGTTTCTGGCCGGCGATGTTGATGCGGGAATCGGTGACGAAGACCACGTTCGGCGAAACGCCGGAGAGCAGCAGCGAAGCCAATTGCCCGGGTGCCGTGACCGGCGCGGGCGGCGGCAGCGACGGATCGGGATTGGTCGGGAAATTGCCGATCGCCACCTGGGCGATGTACGGCGAGCGCGTCCCAAGCGTGTTGACGCTGCGCAAAATCTCCGCGGCGCCGGCATTGGCGACCAACGAAAGCTGGCGTACCTCGATGAAATCGACCCCGAGAGTCAGCCGCTTCAGCGCCGGCGGCGACCAGACCACGCCGACCGAAGAGGTCTTGGCGGTGGATGGCTTGAGATCGGGATTGGCTCCCGCGCGTTGGCGGGCGAACCCGGGCACCCCGAAGACCGTCTGGATCACGCCGGCGGGCGTCGAACCCTCGGTGGTGGGACCGAAGAGCGAGAAGAGCGACGGCGCGACGAAGGCCTCGGAGTACGTGCCGCGGACGGTGAGTTCCTCGCCGAACGGACGCCAACGCAGGCCGTACTTCGGGACGCGGGAGGCGCCGGCGTCGCTGTAGTTTTCATAGCGATACGCGGCGGAGAGCTCGAGCACGCGCACGCCCGGCAGATTCATCCGCTCGCCCGCAAGGGGCACGCGGATCTCGGCGAAGCCCGCCTCGATGGTCCGGCGGCGGGAAATCGGATCGAAAAAATTGCCGTTCTGCCAACGCCGGGAGGTCGGACCGCTGCTGAACGAATTCTCGTCGGGCACGCCGAGCAGGCTTTCGGTGCGGAAATCGACTCCGGCCGCGCCGCCGACCGCCCCGGCGGGCAGTTCGAACAGCAGGCCCGAGATGCGGGCATCGATCTCCGTCAGCCCCGCCTCGAAGATATTGGCCGTGGCGCCGCGGATGTTGTCGAAGACCGCGGGCGTCAGGCCCTCGGGCCGCGCAAGGATGTCGATCGCGGGTTGGACCACGGAGTTGGCGGGCGTGATGGCGGCTTGCCACTGCGCGAGCGTGGTCGTGTTGGCCGGGGCGTTGTAGTTGCGGAAGAGCCGGGCGAACCGGCCGCCGACCTGCGGATTGCCGTTGGCATCGTAGCCGCCGGCGAGCGCGAGTTGGAGATTCGGCGTGTAGTATTGTCCGGTGAGCGAGTTATCGAGCCGGTTGGTGTTGTAGTTGTACCCGGCCTCCCACTGGAAGCGGTCCGCCAGCTTCCCGCGGAAGCCGCCCACGAACCGCCGCAGGCGCGCGGCGTTGTCCGCGCGGCGCACGTCGGGGGTGTTGCGGAAGGCGGCGAAGAGCGCCGACCTCGTGGGGTTGTAAGGCGCGTTCACCGGGACCGCGGTGGTGATGCCCAGCGCCCCGAGCTGCGAGGAGCTGTCGCTCCGCGAGTCCATCGCCTCGACAAACATTTCCAGTTTTTCCGGGACGAGCTTCAGGTTGGTCGCGAGTGTGAACGCCTCCTTGCGGGACTCGATCGTCAGCGTGACGAACGGCGCCAAATCGAAGGTATCCGCGATCGGCTGCACCGACGAGGCCTGGTAGATGCCGGAGGCGACGAGGTCGTTGAGGTTGGCGAACACGGCCGCCGGTCCCGTCGGCGTCGCAAGGCTCGGCGAGTTCAATCCGGGCCGCAGAAACGCCGTCGGAAACGCCGTCGAGGATTGGCCGAGGGCGCCGGAGATCGTCGCGGATTTGCCCCGCTGCGGATTCGAGAACGGACGCTCGGATTGGAACAACGGCGTCAGGCGCGATTTGCTGTACGAAAGCGTGACGCTCAGGCGGTCGGTCTTGGCCCCGGCCACCAGGTACGCGGAGCGCTGCGTATGGTCGCCGTCGCCTTCGGCCATCGCGTAGCGCCCGCCGATTTCCAGGCCCTGGAAATCGTGTTTGAGTTTCACGTTCACCACACCGCCGACGGCATCGGAGCCGTAGATCGCGGACGCGCCGTCCGTCAGCACCTCCATCGTCTGGATCGCCGGCAGGGGAATCTGGTTCACGTCGACGAAGGAACGTCCGCCGCGCGCGCTGGCCCCGCTGTCGGGCAAACGGCGGCCGTCGAGCAGCACGAGCGTCGGCAGGTTGCGCAGCGAAATCTGCGAGCCGCCGAAGGTGCTCGTGCCCCCGGTGTTGCCGTTGGTCGCGCCAAGATTGCCGCTGCCCGCGAAGCTGGGCAGGCGGGTCTGCACCACCTCGAGGAGGTTGGAACCGAGGCCGGTGCGCTCGATCTCGTCGCGGTTGATCACCGTCACGGGCACGGCGACGGCGTCCGCGGCCGTGGGAATGTTGGAACCCGTGACCACGAACGATTCTAGTTTCACGGATTCTTTGGCAGCGGCGGCCAGCACCGCGTTGCCGGGCGCCGTTTGCGCCGCCAAGGGGGTCGCGGCCGCGAGCGAGCCGGCGAGGGCGGCGACCAAAGTGCGGGAGGATTTGTTCGGGTCGGTCATGGGAGAGGAAGTCGGAGGGGTGGCCGCGCGGGCATCGCCGCCGGAAAGCGGCTGGACGCCGTTGCGGGGGCGGCTGACCACGATGGCCCCGGAGCGCGGCTCGGGCGTGGCAATCAACGGCGTGCCCGCGAGCAGGCGGGACATCGCCTCCAGCGGCGCATAGTCGCCCCGGATCGGCGGGGTCCGGACGCCGGCCGTCGAGGCGCGGGAAAAGAGCACCTCCAGACCGGACTGGCTCGCGAAGAGACGGAGCGAATTCTCCGCGTCGTCGGCCGGCAGATTGAACGGCCGGCGGCCTGCGTCGGCCGCGTAGGCGCGGAGGACCGGCACGCAGCAAAGCGTCAGGAACCAAAGCAGGCGAAAGGGGTGCGTGGGCCGCGGCATGAAGTGGAGAGCGGACGCAACGCGTCGTCGGCAGTCACCACGGACGGGCCCGCCAAATCCCTTACGGAAATCGCCGCGAACCGGGCGCCTAGCGCGGGCGTTGCAACACGAGTTCGCCGTCGCCGCGGTGCTGCGCCTCGACGCCGTAGTCGGCGCGCAGCAACTGCAGGAGCGCCGCGGTGTTGTCGGCGCGCACCGTGCCACTGACGCGCAGCTCGCCGAGCGCCGGCGCCGCCAGCGCGAGCCGGACGTCGCCGTGGCGGTTGAAGAGTTCGACCGCTTCGCGCAGGGGCGTGTCGTTGAACTCGAGCCGCGGCACCCGCCACGCCTGGCGTTCGGCCAATTCGGGCGCGGACACCGAGACCACGGCGGGAGCCGGGGCGGCGGGCGCGAGGTGCGCGGGCGCGACGGCGACCCGCGCCCCCTTGGCGACAAACGCGAGCGGCCGCACCGGCGCGGCGACCGGATCGGCGGCGGCCCGGTCGACGGCGACTCGGCCGTCGGTCACCAAAACGTCGACATCGCCCGGCGCCAGGCGCACCGCGAAAGCGGTGCCCACGGCGCGCACGGCGACCTCGCCCGCGACGACGACGAACGGCCGCGCGGCATCGTGCGCGACCTCGAAGTGGGCCTCGCCGCGCACCAGCGTGACGCGCCGCAGGGCGGCGGAATACTCGACGCGCACCTCGGCGCCGGCGTTGAGCTCGATCTGCGAGCCGTCGGCCAGAAGTTGGCGGGCGGGCTGCACGAGAGTCGCGCTGGCCGCGGAAGGCGCGGACGGGGCGAAGGCCCCGGGACGCAGCCAGCCGAAACCGGCGAGCAGCGCGAGGGCGAGCGCCGCCGCGGCGCCCGCGGCGCGGCGCCGGCGGCGGCGCTGTTGCACCCGGCGCTCGACGGCGGCGCGCACGGCCTCCGCCGTGGCGGCGCGGCCGGGCCAGTCGAGCGCGTCGTCCGCGGCAAGCGGCGGAGTCTTCGGGCCGTCGGGCATGTTCACAGTTTCGCGTCGGCAGCGGTCAGGCCGCGGCGACGGAGATATTCGGCGCAGCGCCGCGTGCCGCGGGCCACCTGCACCTCGACGGTACGCTCGGAGAGACCGAGGCGTTGGGCGACCTCGCGTTGCGAGAGGCCGGAAAGTTTGCGCAACATGACGATCTCGCGGCAGCGGTCGGGCAAATCGGCGATGGCCGCGGCGACGAGTTCGATTTTTTCCGCGGTGGAGAGGGCATCGGCCGGCGAGGGATCATCCTCTGCCACGGGCAGCGCGGCCAAATCCCTTACGGCAACCAACGGCGAAGCCTGGTCGCGGCGCAGCAGGTCCAGCGCGCGGTTGCGCGCGATCTTGAACAGAAAGGCGCGGGCGCAGCCGATCTGCCGGCCGGCGAAGGCGGTCCAGATGCGGAGGAGCGAATCCTGCACGACATCGTCGACGTCCCGCACCCCGGGAAACGCGCGCTGCACGTAGGCGCGCAGGGCTCCGCGATGAAGATCGACCTCTTCGGAGAACCAGCGGGCGCGGTCGGTGGGGGGTGGCATCGCGAAGGTGACGCAGGCAGCGCGAAAGCCCCGCACGGTTCAAGCGCGGAGTGGGCGTGATCCGCCGGGACGCGCCTCTGCGCCGCCCACGGCGGCCGCCCGCGAGTCAGCGGCCGCGGTCAGTGCCCGGCGTCCGGTGCCGCGCGCGGTAGGCGTACGGACTCTCCCCGGTCTCGCGCCGGAAGGCCACGCTCAGGTAGCTCGCGCTCTCGAACCCCGCGAGCTCCGCCACCACGGCGATGGCCACTTCGCTCTCGGCGAGCAGGTGCCGCACCCGCGCGATCTTCTGCCGCACGATTTGCCGGTGCGGCGAATGGCCGAGCGCGGCCTTGAACTTCCGCTCCAGCAGCGTGCGCGACATCGGCACCGCGCGCAGCACGTCGGCCACGCCGATGTTCTCGCCGGCGTGCGCCCGGATGTAGCGCACCGCTTGCGCGACCCGCGGATCGGCGACGGACACGCTGTCGGTCGACTGCCGCTCCGCCACCCGCACCGGGGCGACGAAGGTCGTGCGCCGCGCCGGCCGTTCCCCGGCCATCATCCGCGCCAGCATCGCCGCCGCCTCGTACCCGGTGCGCCGCGCGTTGGGCTGCACGCTGCTCAGCGCCGGCGTGCACAATTCGCACAGCACCTCGTCGTCGTCGACCCCGAGCACCGCGATCTCGTCCGGCACGCTCCACCCGCGCAACTGGCAGGCCTCGAGGACCTGCTGCGCCCGCCCGTCGTAGCACGCGAACACCGCCAGCGGCCGCGGCAACTTCGCCAACGCCTCCGCCAATTCGCGGATCTCCGCATCCGACCCCGGCCGCCGCACGCGCCGCGGTCCGGTCCCGATCGCCGTGCAGGCGCCGCCGGCCCGCTGCACGAGCCGCGCGAACGCCGCCCCGCGCTGCCGCGCCCACAGGAACTGCGGGTCGCCGGCGAACGCGAAATGCCGGAAGCCCTTGGCCAGGAAATGGTCCGCCGCGAGCGCCGCCACTGCCGCGTTGTCGACGCTCACGCGGGGAAACTCCGACGCGAAGCGCTCGGCGCTCACGTCCACCACCGGCAACCGCGTCCGCTTCAGCGCCGCCGCGATCCGCGGCGAATCCACGCGCGCGATGATGCCGTCGCCCTCCCAATCCCGGAGCCACCCGGGCAGCGGCCCGAGCCGCGCCTGCTCGGTGAAACGCACCGCCCAGCGCGCCCCCGTCCGCGTCCAGTCCCGCACCCCGTACAGCAGGTCCCGCCCGTAGCGGTTCGACGTCTCGATCAGCAGCGCGACCTTGCAGGTGCGCGCCGCCGGAACGTCGGGCGAAACGGGGGCGGCAGGCGGCATGCCCCGTCAGCCAGCCGGGGGTGTGCTAAAAATCAAAAGAAATGTGCGGATCTTTGTTACCGCTCCGGGCCGCCCCTGCGTTATCCTCCGGCCCTTTCCTCCCCTGCACCTCATGAAAAAATCCCGCGCTTATTTCTCCGGCATCCCGACCGTCGCCTACGAAGGCCCGAAGTCCGACCGCGCCCTCGCGTTCAAACACTACAACCCCGACGAAGTCGTCGACGGCAAGACGATGGCCGAGCACCTCCGCTTCTCCGTCGCCTACTGGCACGCCTTCCGCGGCACGGGCTCCGATCCCTTCGGCCCCGGCACCATCGTGCGCCCCTGGGAAGCCGGCAAGGACCCCGTCTCCGTCGCCAAGGTGCGCATGGAAGCCGCGTTCGAGTTCTGCCAGAAGATCCGCTCGCCCTTCTACTGCTTCCACGACCGCGACATCGCGCCCGAAGGCCGCACGTTGGCGGAGTCGAACCGCAACCTCGACGCGGTCGTCGCCCACGCGAAACAGCTCCAGCAGGCCACCGGCGTGAAGCTGCTCTGGGGCACGGCCAACCTCTTCTCCAATCCGCGCTATATGTGCGGCGCGTCGACCAACCCCGACGCCCATGTCTTCGCCTACGCCGCCGCGCAGGTGAAGAAGGCCCTCGACGTGACGAAGGAACTCGGCGGCGAGAACTACGTCTTCTGGGGCGGCCGCGAAGGCTACGAGACGCTGCTGAACACGAACCTGAAGCGCGAACAGGACCACCTCGCGCGCTTCCTCCACCTCGCCGTCGACTACGCCCGCAGCATCGGTTTCAAGGGCCAGTTCCTGATCGAACCGAAGCCGAAAGAGCCGACCAAGCACCAGTACGACTTCGACGTCGCGAGCGGCATCGCCTTCCTCCGCACCTACGGCCTCGAGAAGTACTTCAAGTTCAACATCGAGACCAACCACGCCACGCTCGCGGGCCACACCTTCCAGCACGAGATCGAGGTCGCCGCCGCGGCCGGCATGCTCGGTTCGATCGACGCCAACGCCGGGGACCTGCTGCTCGGCTGGGACACCGACCAGTTCAACACCGACGTCCGCGAGCTCACCCTCGCGATGATCTCGATCCTCAAAGCCGGCGGCCTCGGCACCGGCGGTTTCAACTTCGACGCCAAGCTGCGCCGGCCGTCCATCGACGCCGAGGACCTCTTCCACGCCCACATCGGCGGCATGGACGCCTACGCGCTCGCGTTCAAACTCGCGCGCCGGATCCTGGCCGAGGGCAAGTTCGAGAAATTCGTCGCCGACCGCTACGCCAGCTTCGATTCCGGTTTCGGCCGCGACATCGAGACCGGCAAAGCCAACTTCCGCAGTCTCGAGAAACTGGTGCTCACGAAGCTCGGCGAGCCGACCCCGAAGTCCGGCAAGCAGGAGTACCTCGAAAACCTGCTGATGAGCTACCTGCACGGCGCCTGAGCCGTTTGCGGTTTTTCCCTTCCGCCGCCGGTTCCGCCTTGGGACCGGCGGTTTTTGTTTCCGCCGGGATTGCCTCGACGTCCCCTGCGGCACCGGCGCACAACCTCCGTGTCAGACGCCCACCATGCGCCCTTCCCTTTCCCGGATTCCCGCCCTCCGCCTTCTGCTGCCGGCCCTGTGCCTGGCCGCCGCGGCGTCGGCCGCGCAGCCGACGCCCTCCGCCGTCGACAAGGTCCGCGAACAGGTCCTGCGGATGACCGAGTTCCTCGACACGACCTTGCCCGGTGTTCTCGGGGAAAAAAACATCACCCTCGCCTTCAAGCCGAAGTTCGGGGACCTCCGCGACGAGGAATACATCCGCTTCCCCTTGGAACTGCGCTACGGCCTGACCAAGAAATGGGAACTGCGCGGCGGACTCGTGCCGTTCATCCCGAGCCCGATCAACACCGGCCGCGATCACCGCTGGGGACCCGGCGAAGCCCGGCTCGGCGCCCGCTACGACCTCGGCCCCTGCCTGAATTTCTTCGACGACACCACGCTCGGCTTCGAGACCCGCATTCCGCTCGGCAAACCGCCGGTCGAGCTCAACGACCACTACACCCACCTCAAGCCGTCGGTCTCCGCCGCCCGCCAACTGCTGGGCTGGCCGGCGACGACCTTTTACGCGAATCTGAGCTACGACCGCAGCGTCGAACTCACCGAGCGCGGTCCGCCGCCGCCGGAAGTGGTGCGCCGCCATGTCATCGAGGCCGTCCCCGGCCTGCTCTACAAGCCGTCCGAACTCGGCTACTTCGCCGAGTACCGGATCCGGCGCATCGCCGAACCCGGCGAGTACCGCCTCGGCCACGAGATCCAATTCGGCACCATTTGGGACGTGCCCCTCGCGCGCTCGGCGACGTGGAAAGTCCCCGGCAAATGGCAACTCGAGCTCGCCTACCGCGTGAGCCACGAGGAAGGGCGCGACACCGACCACGGCGTCTACGCCCGCGTCAACTGGCGCACGACCCTGCGCGAGGTGCTCGACTACACCGGCGCCGGTCCGGCCAAGCCGGGCCGCTGAGCGGAAGGGCCTCGAACCGACAGCGTCCGTTTTCGCGAATTCACGCCTCGCGGCCCCGTCGTCTCCGCTCCGGCAGATCGATCTTTCAGCGTTCAACCTTCACCTTTCAACCGCCGCCGCCCCGGCGGCTCACGGCGCGTGCTTCGCTTCGCCGGGCGCCAGACCCAGCGCCCAGAGAATGCCGCCGAGCAAATGCTGCTGGAACTGCTGCGCGACCTCGGGCGAATTCTTCCGGCCCTGTTTGTCGGTGTACGCCGGATCCCAGACATCCTCGCGGTGACCGAGCGACGTGTAGAAAACGCGGCCTTTGCCGTGCGTCCGCGACCAGGCGATCGCGTTGTGGCCGGGCGCCTTGGTCTGCGGGTGCTTGTCCAGTGAAACCAGCGAGTGCACGCGGGCCTGGTTGTAGTCTTTGAATTCGTAGATCTCGTCGAACACCGTCCACGTCGCCGGCAAGCCGGCGCAGGCCGCGTGCTTCGGATCGTCGGTTTTGCATTCGACGGTGACCTGCGGCCCGTGCGTGCGGAACGCGCCGCCGATCATCGCGACGTACGGCGGGAAGCCTTGGAAGCGCCCGGATTTGTGGAACGTATCCGTCGCGGCATGCACGCCGATGAAGCCCTTGCCGGAAGCCACCCAGTCCACGAACGCCTGCTTGTCCGGCAACGGCAGGTCGCCCGTCGTGCTCGCGAACAGCACCGCGTCGTAGTTTTTCAGATTCGCCGGGCTGAGCTTCTGGAGCACCTCCGCCATCTTCGGCGTCCACGTGTCCCAGTAGGCCTTTTCGTCGGCGGCAAACTTCTTCAACGCCTCGACGTGCGCCGGATCTTCCGCGCCTTTCGGACCCGGCCGCGGCCGGCCCGGGGCCGGCGGCATGCCGGCCGGCTGGCTCGCGAACTCGACCGTGAACTTGCCGGACTTCGCGGCCATCTCCGCGAGAATGCGCTCGGCCGTCGGGATCGAGCTGTGGCGGAATCCGGCGGTGACGGTGACGACGAGCACCTTTTTCGGGGCGTCGGCAGCGGCGAGCGCCAGCGGCAGAACGGCGAGGGCGAACAGGAAACGGAAACAACGGAGGGGAGTATTCATCGGGGCGAAGGGTGAGCCAGCGTCGCACCGCCGGCCCCCGCGACGCACGCCAAAACCGTGTCTTGGACGCGCGGATTTCCCTCTTGGCCGTCATCCCGCCCGCCGGCATGTTCCTCCGCCAACTGCATGACCACCCCGAGCCCGGCTTCCGGTTCCGCTTCCTCCACCCTCAACGACACCGGCGGCCTCGGCGGCCACCCGCGCGGCCTGACGACGCTGTTCTTCACCGAGATGTGGGAACGCTTCAGCTACTACGGCATGCGCGCCCTGCTCGTGCTGTTCATGACCACGGAAGTCGCGAAGGGCGGACTAGGGTTCACCGACAAAACCTCCGCCGCCGTTTTCGGCACCTACACGATGAGCGTGTACCTGCTGAGCATTCTCGGCGGCTTCATCGCGGATAACTTCATCGGCTCCCGGCGCGCCGTGCTCTGGGGCGGCGTGATCATCGCCTCCGGCCACTATTCGATGGCCGTGCCTTCGACCGCGACGTTCTTCCTCGGCCTCGGCCTCGTCGCGATCGGCACCGGCCTCCTGAAGCCGAACATCTCCACAATGGTCGGCAGTCTCTACTCGCCGGAAGACGAGCGCCGCGATGCCGGTTTCTCGATTTTCTACATGGGCATCAACCTCGGCGCCCTCGCCGCGTCGATCGTCTGCGGCTACCTCGCGCAGACGGAATCGTTCCGCGGTTTCCTCGTCGGCCTCGGCCTCAACCCTTACGGCAGCTGGCATTGGGCCTTCGGCGCCGCCGGTGTCGGCATGACCTTCGGTCTCTTCACCTACCTGCGCCGTGCGTCGACGCTCGCGCATGTCGGCCACGCCCCCGCCCTGACGGACGCCGGCCGCCCCTGGGGCAAACTCGGCCTCGTGCTGCTCGGTTCACTCGCATTGATCGGGATCATGGTACTCAGCGACCGCCACCAATGGATCGTGCTCGCTCTCTTCGCCGCGCAGATCGCGGCCGTGCTCGCGTTCGCCTTCCGCAACTCCGAAGAAAGCCGCCGGATCGCCGCCATCCTCGTGCTCTTCATCGCGGCGCAGATTTTCTGGGCGATCTTCGAGCAGGCCGGCTCCTCGATCTCGCTCTTCGCCGATCGGCTCACCGACAACCGCCTCTTCGGCCACGCGTTCCCGTCGGCCTGGTGGCAATCCATCAATTCCGCCTGGGTCATCGTCCTCGCGGCGCCGTTTGCCTGGCTCTGGATCAAGCTCGGCGCCCGCCAGCCTTCGAGTCCCGCCAAATTCGCCCTCGGTCTTTTCTTCGTCGGTCTCTCCTTCGTCTGGATGATCCCCGCCGCCAAGCTCACCGCCGAGGGCAAGGTCGGCCCGATCTGGCTGCTTGGTCTCTTCTTCTTCCAGACCGTCGGCGAAATGCTCCTGAGTCCCGTCGGCCTCAGCACCATGACCAAACTCGCCCCGGCGCGCCTGCTCGGTCTCGTGATGGGCATTTGGTTCCTCGCCGCCGCCCTCGGCAACAAGCTCGCGGGCGTGCTCGCCGGCGAATTCAATTCCGCCGATTCCGCCGCCCTCGCCGACTTTTTCCTGAAGCAGGCCCTGCTCGTCGGCGGCGCGACCGCCGTGCTCTTCGCGCTCGTGCCCTGGGTGAAACGCCTGATGGGCAGCGTGCGCTGAACGGCCGGTTTTGCTGGCCGGGACGACGCTGCGCCGCAGCCTCGCGGCATGCATTGGACGCTGCTCTTCATCGCCGCCGCTTTCGAAATCGTCTGGGCCGTCGGCCTCAAATTCACCGCGGGGTTCACGCGCCTCTGGCCGAGCCTCGGCGTCGGTGCCGCCCTCGCCGCGAGCGTCGGCCTGCTCGCCCTCGCCGCCCGCGGTCTGCCCATCGGCACGGCCTACGCCGTCTGGACCGGTATCGGCGCCGCGGGTACGGCCGTCGCCGGCATGGTGTTCTTCGGCGAGAGCGCGTCGCCGGCCCGGCTCGTCTGCCTCGGCCTCATCGTCGCCGGCGTTGCCGGATTGAAGTTCGTCGCGAAGTAAACCTCACTCCCGCAATGCCGATCCGCGCCTGGTTCCCGACCTTCGTCTACTGCGAGCCGCTGCAGAAGAACGGCCTCGCCCGCCTCAACGCCGACCTCGCCGACGAATGCCGCCGGCTGCGCGACTTCGACGCCGCCGGCCGCCGTTGGTCCGCCAAAAACTATCCCGGCGGCTACACGAGCTACGCGTCGATGAACGAGCTGCACCGCTTCTCGAGCACGTTCGCCGACCTGGAAAAGAAACTCGACCGCCACGTCCGCGCCTTCGCCCGCCACCTCGACATGGATCTGCGCGGCAAGAAAATCGGGCTCACGGACCTGTGGGTGAACATCATGCCGCCCACCGCCGCCCACTCGCTGCACCTGCATCCGCTCTCGTTCATCAGCGGCACCTACTACGTCGCCACGCCGGCCGGCTGCTCCGGGCTGAAATTCGAGGACCCGCGCCTCGACCGTTTCATGGCCGCCCCGCCCAAGAAGACCGGCGCCCGCCGCGACAACCAGGTCCACGTCACCTACCCCGCCGAAGCCGGCAACGTCATCCTCTTCGAAAGCTGGCTCCGCCACGAAGTCGCCGCGAACCGCGTCGCCGAGGAACGCATCAGCGTCAGCTTCAACTACAATTGGTCGTGATCGGCCCGACGTGCCGCCGGTGAATCCGCCGCCGCCGAACCGGCTCTTCGTCGCGATCGCGTTGCCGGACTCCGTCCGCGCCGATCTCGCCCGCCACGCACGGCCGCTCGACGGCGTGCGCTGGACCCCGCCGGAGCAACTGCACCTCACGCTGCGTTTTCTCGGCGATCTCGACGGTCCCGCGGAGGATCGCGTGCGCGAGCGGCTCCGCGGGATCCGCATCGAGCCGTTCATTTTGCCGCTCGAGGGCCTCGGCACCTTCCCGCCGTCGCCCCCGGCCCGCGTGCTGTGGCTCGGCGTCGGTCGCGGCCACCCGCGGCTCTTCCAGCTGCGTCAACGCCTTGACGACGCCCTGATCGCGGCCGGCCTCACTCTGGATCTGCGGACATTCCACCCCCACGTCACCCTCGCCCGCCTGACCGAGCTCGCCGATCCGGCCCTCGCGGCCTGGGCCAAATCGAGCCGCCAACTCGCGGCCCCGCCGTTCCGCGTCGCCGCCATCGACCTTTGCGCGAGCACGTTGCGTCCGGAAGGGGCGGTCCACACGTTGCAGGAGAGATTCCCGCTCGCGGGAACGCCCGCATGATCGTCATCCGCCGCCTTACCGACCGCCGCCGCGCCTACACGGGCATTTTCCTGCCCGGCGAGTCGCCGCGCATTTTCCCGACCAGCGATCACGAACACGCGCGCATCATGCAGATTTATCTGCAGGACCGGCCCTACGACGGCGTGGAAAACGATTTTTCCGATTTCGGCCTCAACGGCACCGCATTGAAAACCGTCCCCTTTGCGCCGGTACCGGACGCAAAAAAACCCGCCGCGGATCACGCGGCGGGTTGAGAAAACGAGCGGGGCCGGCGGCGGCTCAGCGGTTGTAGCCGCCGTGCCGGTGATGCGACCGCGGCGGCGGGGGCGGCGGCGGGCAATAGGCCGGCGCCCGGACGACGGGCCGGTAACCGTAACCGTACGCGACCGCCGGCGGCCGCACGACCACGACCGGAGCCGGGGCGGGAACGTACACCACGGTGGGCGCGCGTTCGACATAGACGACCTGCGGGGCCCGCACGATCTGGACGGTCGCGGCCGGCGCCACTGTCGGCGCGCACGCCACCGTGGCCGCCGGCACCACCGTCGTCGCCGGCGCATAGGCGCGGTAGGCCGGTTCCGTCCGATCAAGCGCGGCGCCGATCAGCGCGCCCGCGGCGGCACCGATCACGGCGCCTTCCGCCCACCGGTCGCCGTTGTGGCCGCCGATCAGGCCCCCCGCGACCGCACCGACCACCGCCCCGCTGCCGACCGAAGGCCGGAAAACCTGCGCGTTCGCCGTGGCTACCCCGGCCAGCGCGAGTGAAACCGAGACAAGGAGTGTTTTCATACGCCGCCTCGGACGCCACCCTCGCGAAACCTATTCAACGATTTTTTCGGCCGCGAAAATCCCCGCGCCGCGGCCCCCCCGCCGAACCGCGGGCCGCCGGTCCGATTTTTCGTCGCAACCGCGCCGCCGTTCGCCGCAAAAGCACCGGTATCCGCCGCCAAGGACTCGCCGGACCGCCGCGACCGGTTCAACACCGCCGGCATGAAAATGATTTCCGTCCGCGATGAGGTGTACGAAGCGTTGCAGCGCCTGGCGTCGGGTTTCCACCGTACGCCCGACGAAGTCCTGGCCGCCCTCCTGCACCTGCCCACCGCCAGCCCCGATGCGGCCGAACCGATCGCGGCCTTCGTGCTGAGCTCCGAGTTCCGTTCCAAGTACACCGACGCCGACCGCTACCTTTCCTTGCTCGGCTGGGTCGCCGCGCGGCACCCCGGCGAATTCGCCGAGTTCATCCGGAGCCTGACCAGCGGCCGCCGCTACCTGAGCAAGACCCGCGAGGAGATCCTCGCCGCCTGCCGGCACAACCAGGCGCGCCCGATCGAAGGCACCCCCTACTGGGCGATCATGAACATCGACACCGCGACAAAGCGCCGCTTCCTCGCGCGCGTCCTCGAGTTCACCGGCTTCCGCCCCGAAATCATCGACTTTGCCTGCGGCACCATCGGGGCCCGCTCCGCGCCCGCCCGCCCGCGCCTCCCGAATCTCGCCGCCTGAGGCGGGAAACATGCAGTTGAGAGTGCTTGGCTGAGAGTTGAGAGCAGATCCGGACGGTTACGCCGTTCCCGATCCATTGACGCGGCGCCCGCTCATCGGTCGTCCAGTTTCCGTTCTTTCAACCTTCACCTTTCAACTTTCAACTTCATCTCCCGGCCTCAGCGCAGGCGCGCGAACAGCCGCAGCGCCAGCAGCCCCATCGCCGCGTGCGGCAACCAGGCCGCGACGAGCGGGGCCACCGCCTCGCGGTTGCCCAGCGAAACGGCGAAGCTCGTGAAAACGTAATAGAGGAAGAACAACCCGATCGACTTGGATACGCCGACGGCGGCGTTCACCCGCACGCCCGTCACGGCAAACGGGATCGCCAGCGCGATCACGATCAGCGGCGTCACCGTTTCGGCCAACAGGGTGTAATAACGCACCTGATACGCCGGCAGCTTCGGGCTCCGCTCGGTTTCCAGATGGTCGATCAGGTCGCGCAGTTCCCAAAGCGACAGTCGCGTCGGCTTGCGGTCGATCAGCAGCATCAACTCGGGATCCTCGCGGTACTCGGCCACCGTGCGCTCCGCGAAGGGCTTCGACGCCACCAACTCGCCGGTCTCGGGCTGGAAACCGAGTTCGCGGCCCGCCTTGAACCGCCAGCCCCGCGCGGCGGGATCGTACCACGCCTCGGCCGCGACGAACCGGCGCGTCTCCCGGCGCTGCGCATCGAGCTCGGACACCGACACGCCGAAACCGCGGCGCTGCGCCTTGCTGTAGCGGTTGAAAAACCACATCCGGCGTTCCTTCGGGTTGTCGAAGGCCACGCTGTAGACCGCGCCGATCTGGTCGGCCTTAAGCGACTTGGTCGACTCGTGGCTGAACTGCAGCTCGTCCTTCATCGCCCGCGATTCTTCCACCGACCAAGGCACGATCGTCGTGTTCAGCCACCAGGCGACGCCGCAGCTCAGCACGCCGACAACCCAAATCGGCGCCGTCAGGCGGGCAAACCCCACCCCGGCGGCGCGCATCGCCGTGAGTTCGTTGGCGCGGTGCAGTTTCCCCAGCACATAGAGCAACGACACCAGCAGCGCCAACGGCAGCACGATCGTGATGAACCCCGGCATTGTCACCAGAAGGTAGCGCCAGAACACCGCACCCCGCGCGCCGAACTCCCGCAGGTCGCGGAAATCGTCGTACAGCACCTGCACGAGCAGCAGGCCGCACATCGCCGCCAGCACGAGGGCGAGCATCTGCAGCCATTCCCGCAACAGGTGGCGGTCGAAAGTCGTCACCGCGCCAGCAAAGGGCCGGCATCCGCCCACGGGAAGCCGAAAGCTTGTCCGCCTCCCCGCCGCGGCGCGGGCCCACCGTTTTGGTTGAAAAGCGCCCCGCAATGCGTTGGCTCCGCCGGTCCGCGTGCCGTTCCCCCGCCCTATGATGTTCTCCCGCCCGTTCCGCCTCCTCGCCGTCGCCCTGCTCGCCGCCCTCGGCGTCCGGGCCCAGCAACCGCCCATCAAGCTCGGCGAGTTTGCCTCGATGACCGGCAAAGAAGCCGTCTTCGGCCAGAACGTGAACAAGGGCACCCGCCTCGCCATCGAGGAAACCAACGCCGCCGGCGGCGTCCTCGGCCGCAAGCTCGAACTCGTCACCGAAGACGACCAGTCCAAGCCCGGCGAAGCCGCCACCGTCGTCAAGAAACTCATCTCGCGCGACAAAGTCGTCGCCGTCCTCGGCGAAATCACCTCCGGCCGCACCCTCGAGGCCGCGCCGATCGCGCAGGCCGCCAAGATCCCGCTCATCTCCCCCGGGGCCACCAACGTCGAGGTCACGACCAAGGGAAACTACATCTTCCGCGTCTGCTTCATCGACGATTTCCAGGGCACCGTGATGGCCAAGTTCGCCCGCGAGACGCTCAAGCTCAACCGCGTCGCCATCCTCTCCTCCGTCTCCTCCGCCCAGAGCGTCGGCCTCGCGAAATACTTCCGCGAACGCTTCGTCGCCGGCGGCGGCACCATCGCCGCCGAACAGAAATACGGCGAAGGCGACAAGGACTTCCGCGCCCAACTCACCGCCATCAAGGCCGCGGGCGCCGACGGCATCTTCGTCCCCGGCTACTACGCCGAGGCCGCCCTCATCTGCAAACAGGCCCGCGATCTCGGGCTCACGTTTCCCCTGCTCGGCGTCGACGGCTGGGAATCCCCCGACCTCATCGCGATCGCCGGTGCCGCCGCGGAAAACACCTACCTCAGCACCCATTACTCGCCCGAAAGCAGCAACCCCGCCGTCGTCGCCTTCAACGAACGTTTCCTGAAGCGCTGGGGCGTCGCCTCCAACGCCCTCTCCGTTCTCGGCTACGACGCCGCCATGCTCACGATCGACGCCATCCGCCGCGCCGGCACCACCGAGGGCCCGAAGCTCCGCGACGCCCTCGCCGCCACCAAGGACTACCCCGCCGTCACCGGCCGCATTACCTTCGACGCCCAGCGCAATCCCACCAAGTCCGCCGTTGTCCTCACGGTGAAGAACGGCCGCTTCACCTTCGTCCAGGACGTGCATCCTTGAAACCTCCCCGACCTTCGCTCCGACTCCCTTTCATGAAATCACCGTTCCTGCTTCTCGCCCTCGCCGCCACCGCCCTCGCGCTCCGCGCCGCCGAACCGATCAAGGTCGGCGAGTTCGCGTCGCTCACCGGCAAAGACGCCACCTTCGGCCAATCCCAGCACAAGGGCATCGTCCTCGCCCTCGAGGAAATCAACGCCGCCGGCGGCGTCCTCGGCCGCAAGCTCGAAGTCATCGCCGAGGACAACCAGTCCAAGGCCGGCGAATCCGCCACCGCCGCCAAGAAGCTGCTCTCCCGCGACAAGGTGATCGCCCTCCTCGGCGAAGTGACCTCGTCCCGCTCCCTCGAAGTCGCGCCCCTCGCCCAATCCGCCAAGATCCCGATGATCGCTTCCGGCGCGACCAACCCCGCCGTCACGCAGAAGGGCGACCACATCTTCCGCGTCTGCTTCATCGACGATTTCCAGGGCACCGTGATGGCCAAGTTCGCCCTCACCGAACTCAAGGCCAAGAAGGTCGCCACCCTCACCTCCGTCTCCAGCGCCTACAGCGTCGGCCTCGCGAAGTACTTCAAGGAAACCTTCACCGCCGGCGGCGGCACCGTCGTGGCCGAGCAGAAATTCAACGAAGGCGACAAGGACTTCCGCGCCCAACTCACCGCCATCAAGGCCGCCAACGTCGACGCCGTCTTCGTCCCCGGCTACTACACCGAAGCCGCCCTCGTCGCCCGCCAGGCCCGCAGCCTCGGCATCAACGTCCCGCTCTTCGGCGGCGACGGCTGGGAATCCGAGAAACTCCTCGAGATCGGCGGCGCCGCCCTCAACGGCACCTATTACTCCACGCACTTCACCCCGGAAAACAAAGAGCCCGCCGTCGCCGAGTTCGTGAAGAAGTTCAAAGCCCGTTGGAACAACGAAACGCCCGACGCCTACGCCGCCCTCGGCTACGACTCCCTCTACATCCTCGTCGACGCCATCCGCCGCTCCGGCGTCACCGCCGGCCCGAAGCTCCGCGACGCCATCGCCGCCACGAAGAATTTCTCCGGCGCCAGCGGCGTGACCACCCTCGACAAGGACCGCAACGCCTCCAAACCCGCCACCATCATCGCGATCAAGGACGGCAAACTGCACTTCCACAAGACCGTCGCCCCGTGATGAATCTCTTCCGCGTAGGGGCGCGGCTCGTCCGCGCCCTTTCTCCCCGCCGCCTCGCCCGCGCCCTTCCCCTCCGCCGCTTCACCGCCGCCGTCCTGCTCGCATCGCCCCTCGCCGCGGCCGCCGCCGAACCGATCCGCATCGGCGAAATCGAACCGCTCACCGGCAAGGAAGCCGCCTTCGGCCAATCCGCCCACCGCGGGGTCAGGATGGCGATCGACGAAATCAACGCCCGCGGCGGCGTGCTCGGCCGGCCCCTCGCCGTCGTCGTCGAGGACAACCAATCCAAACCCGGCGACTCCGCCACCGTCGCCAAGAAATTGATCGCGCGCGAAAAGGTCGTCGCCCTCATCTGCGGCGGCACCTCCTCGAACTGCCTCGAAATCGCGCCCATCGCGCAAGGCGCGAAGATCCCCTTCATTTCCACCACCGCAACGGCCCCGGAAGTAACCGAGAAACGCGACTACATTTTCCGCACCTGCTTCATCGATCCGTTCCAGGGCGAGGTCCTCGCCAAGTTCGCGCACGCCACCCTCAAGACCAAGCGCGTCGCCGTCCTCACCTCCGCGTCCGCCTCGTACAGCGTCGGCCTCTCGAAGGTGTTCCGCGAAAAGTTCGCCGCCCTCGGCGGCCAGATCGCGATCGAGCAGAAGTACGCCGAAGGCGACAAAGACTTCCGCGCCCAGCTGACGGCCATCAAGGCCGCCAAGCCCGACGCCATCGCCGCGACCGGCTTCTACACCGAGGCCGCCCTCATCTGCAAACAGGCCCGCGATCTCGGGATCACGGTTCCGATCTTCGGCGGCGACGGCTGGGAAGCCCCCGAACTCATCGAGATCGGCGGCAAGGCCGTCGAGGGCACGTACTACGCCAGCCACTACTCCTCCGAAAGCACCGAGCCCGTCGTCGCCGACTTCGTGAAACGCTACCGCGCCCGGCACAACGGCGAGACGCCCGATTCGATGGCGCCGCTCGCCTACGACGCCGTCATGATCTTGGCCGACGCCCTCGCCCGCGCCGGCAGCACCGACAGCGCGAAACTCCGCGCCGCCCTCGCGGCCGCCAAGGATTTCCCCGGCGTCACCGGCCGGACCACCATCGACGCCCAGCGCAATGCGACCAAGTCCGCCGTCATGCTCACCGTGAAAAACGGCAAGGTCGCCTACGTCGAAACCATCGCTCCATGACCATCTCCTCCCCCGTAGGGGCGCGCCTCGTGCGCGCCTTGGCCCTGATTCCGCTCGCCGCCGTCACCCTCGCCCTTCTCCCCGCCGCCGCTGTCGCCGCCGAGCCCATCAAACTCGGCCACTACGGTTCCCTCACCGGCAAAGACGCCGCGTTCGGCGTCGCCACGCGCAAGGGCGTCATGCTCGCGATCGAGGAAATCAACGCCGCCGGCGGCGTGCTCGGCCGCCCCCTCGCCTACCTCGTCGAGGACATCCAGTCCAAGCAGGGCGAGTCCGCCACCGCGGTCAAAAAACTCATCTCCCGCGACAAGGTCGTCGCCGTCATCGGCGCCAACGCCTCCGCCAATTCCCTCGAGGCCGCGCCCGTGTGCCAGAACGCCAAGATCCCCATGATGGCGATCTCCTCGACCAACCCGCGCGTCACCGAGGTCGGCGATTACATTTTCCGCATCTGCTTCATCGATCCGTTCCAGGGCGCCGTCCTCGCCAAGTTCGCGCACACCTCGCTCAAAGCGAAACGCATCGCCCTCCTCACCGCCGTCAACTCGCCCTACAGCGTCGGCCTCTCCGCCGTCCTCCGCCAGGACTTCACCGCCCGCGGCGGCGAGGTCGTCGCCGAGCAAAAGTACACCGAGGGCGAAAAGGACTTCCGCGCCCAGGTCACCGCGGTCCGCGCCGCCAAGCCCGACGTCGTCGCCGTCACCGGCTTCTACACCGAAGTCGCGCTGATCTGCCGCCAGGCCCGCGCCCTCGGCATCAACGTGCCCTTCATCGGCGGCGACGGCTGGGAGGCCCCGCAGCTCGTCGAACTCGGCGGCGAGGCCGTCGAGAACACCTACTACTCCACCTATTTCTCCGCCGAAAACGACGCCCCCGAAGTCCGCGCCTTCGTGCAGAAGTTCAAGGCGCGTTGGAACAACGAAATCCCCGAGGGCGTGTCCGCGCTGGGCTACGACGCCGTCTACCTCATTGTCGCCGCGATCCGGAAAGCCGGCACGACCGACAGCGCCCCGCTCCGCGCCGCGATCGCCGCGACGAAGAATTTCCCCGGCGTCACCGGCCAAACGACGATCGACGAAAAGCGCAACAGCGCCAAAGCCGCCGTCATGCTCGCCGTGAAAAACGGCCGCAGCCAATTCTTCGAAGCCGTCGCGCCCTGACCCGCCGCGTTTGCGGCGCCGCCGCAAACGCGGCGGAGTTGAGAGTTGAGAGCTGAGAGTTGAGCGCCTTCAAACCGGGGTATGTTCAACTTTGAGCGCCTCGAAGTGTGGCAGAAGGCGGTCGCCTACGCCGGCTTGGTCTATAGGACCACGAAGTCGTTTCCTGCGGCCGAGCAATTCGGTCTGACCAACCAGCTCCGGCGGGCGGCGGCCTCGATCTCCGCCAACATCGCGGAGGGCTCGTCCCGGCCGCCGGCCGACTTTGCCCGGTTTCTGGGCTATGCGGCCGGCTCCGCTTACGAAGTGGTCACCCATGCTGTCTTGGCCCGCAACGAGGGGCTTTTGTCGCCTTTGGCCTGCGACCAGCTGTATGCCGGCGCCGATGAAATCTGCCGGATGCTGAGCGGCTTGCGCCGCTCACTCGGCGAGTGACAACCGCTTCCGAATCTCTCAACTCTCACCTCTCAACTTCCGACTCCCCTGACCGAATTCCTCCAGCAACTCCTCAACGGCGTCTCCCTCGGGGCCATCTACGCGCTCATCGCGCTCGGTTACACGATGGTCTACGGCGTCCTGCGCTTCATCAATTTCGCGCACTCCGATGTCTTTATGGTCGGCGCCTTCGTCGGCTTCTACCTCGGGAAAATCGTCCCCGAGGGCACGATCTGGGGCGGCCTCATCGTCCTCTTCGGCGCCATGCTCGCCTGCGCCCTCCTCGGCATTCTGATCGAGCGTCTCGCCTACCGCCCCCTCCGCGGCGGCCCCACGCTCAACGTCCTCATCACCGCCATCGGCGTGTCGCTGCTCCTTGAATACAGCGGCCAGGTCTTCTTCGGCGCCGCCCCCCGCACCTTCCCGCAGATCTTCCCCGCCCGCAATTTCGAGCTCGGCCCCCTCGTCTTCTCCACCAACCAGCTCGCCGTCATTCTGATCGCCGTGCTGCTCATGGTCGCCCTCGAGCTCGTCGTCTACCGCACCAAGATCGGCACCGCCATGCGCGCCGTCTCCCTCAACCCCAAGGCCGCCCAGCTCGTCGGGGTGAACAACGACGTCGTCATCTCCTTCACCTTCGGCCTCGGCTCCGCCCTCGCCGCCGCCGGCGGCATCCTCTACGCGATGAACTACCCGTCCATCGACCCGCTCATGGGCGTCATGCCGGGCCTCAAGGCCTTCGTCGCCGCCGTCCTCGGCGGCATCGGCAACATCCCCGGCGCGGCCCTCGGCGGCCTCATCCTCGGCGTCGTCGAGACCTTCGTGAACGGCAGCCAGTGGTCCACGTACAAGGACGCCATCGCGTTCGCGATTCTCATCGTCATTCTGCTCTTCCGCCCCGCCGGCCTCCTCGGCCGCGTCACCGTCGAAAAGGTCTGAGCCATGCCGAAACCGCATCTCGCCCTCCTCGCCGCGCTCCTCGCCGCCTTCGGCATTTCGCATTTCTCCGACCGGATCGATCCCTACCACCTCGACGTCCTCATCGGCATCGGGATCAACATCATCCTCGCCGTCTCCCTGAACCTGGTGAACGGCTACACCGGCCAGTTCTCGCTCGGCCACGCCGGCTTCATGTCCGTCGGCGCCTATTTTGCCGCCGCCGTCAGTCTCTTCCTCGCCCCCAAGTTCCTCGGCGACAGCGGCGGCACGCCCGTCCAGCAGGCCTTCGCCTTCATGGCCGCCCTGCTCGCCGGCGGCACCTGCGCCGCCCTCGCCGGCCTCCTCGTCGGCGTCCCGTCCCTCCGCCTCAAGGGCGATTACCTCGCCCTCGTCACCCTCGGCTTCGGCGAAATCATCCGCGTCATTTTCCAGAACGTCGAATTCCTCGGCGGCGCCCTCGGCCTCAACGGCATCCCCGCCTACACGTCGATCTTCTGGGTTTTGGCCTTCGTCGCCTTCACCGTCTTCATCGTCCTCTGCCTCGTGCATTCGACCTACGGCCGCGGTTTCCTCGCCACGCACGACGACGAAGTCGCCAGCGCCGCCGTCGGCCTCAACACCACGCGTTACAAGATCGTCGCCTTCGTCATCGGCGCCTTCTTCGCCGGCATCGCCGGCGGCCTCTACGGCCACTTCAAACTCACCATCACGCCCACGGGTTTCGATTTCACCAAGAGCATCGAGATCGTCGTCATGGTCATCCTCGGCGGCATGGGCAACACCGTCGGCGTCATCCTCGCCGCCGTCATCCTCACCCTCCTCCCCGAGTTGCTCCGCCCCATCGCCGAGTACCGCATGATCATCTATTCCCTCCTGCTGATCGTCCTCATGCTCGTCCGCCCCCAAGGCCTCTTCACTTGGAAAAGCGGGAAACTCTCCAAAGCGGGAAATTGAGAAACCCGAACCACCCGTTTCCCAGTTTCCGTTTTCCAATTCCCCGTTTTCGCCTTCCGCATTCCGCCTTCCGCCTTTCGCCTTTCGCGGTTTCCCAATTTCCCAATTTTCCGCCGTTTCCCGATTTTCCTCCCCATGCCTCTCCTCCACCTTGACCAGGTCACGATCCGCTTCGGCGGTCTCACCGCCGTCAACAGCGTCGATTTCGCGCTGCAGGAAGGGGAACTCTGCGGCCTGATCGGCCCCAACGGCGCCGGCAAGACCACTGTCTTCAACCTCATCACCGGCGTCTACCAACCCACCGAAGGCAAAATCACCTTCGCCGGCCAAAGCCTCGCGCGCCGCCGCGTCGACGAGATCGTCGCCCTCGGCATCGCCCGCACCTTCCAGAACATCCGCCTCTTCGGCTCCCTCTCGGTCTTCGACAACGTCCGCGTCGCCTGCAATCTCCACCGCGGCACCTCCCCGTTCCAACCGCTGGTCCGGCTCCGCGCCTTCCGCGACGACGAAGCCGCCGTCACGCGCCGCGCCGAGGAACTGCTCGAGATATTCAACCTGAAGCGCTTCCGCGACGAACCCGCCAAGAGCCTACCCTACGGCGAACAGCGCCGCCTCGAGATCGTCCGCGGCCTCGCCACCAAGCCGAAGCTCCTCCTCCTCGACGAACCCGCCGCCGGCATGAACCCGACGGAAAAGGTCGAGCTCATCCGCCTCATCCAGCAGATCCAGCAACAGTTCAGCCTCTCGATCCTCCTCGTGGAGCATTCGATGAAGGTCGTCATGGGCTGCTGCCAGCGCATCGCCGTCCTCGATTACGGCGTGAAGATCGCCGAAGGCACCCCCGCCCAGATCCGCTCCGACCCCAAGGTCATCGAGGCCTACCTCGGCGAAGACCACCAGACGGCGCTGTCGCACCACTGAGGCGATACCAAGACCGGAAACCTGAGACCGGAAACCGGAGACTCCGACCCGATGCCGCATTCCCCTTCCGCCCCAGCCGGGCCGCTTCACCGCTTCACCTGCCGCCCCTCTCCGTCCGGCAAGCTCCAGGGTATTCCGCGGTTCGAATCTCCGGTTTCCGGTCTCCGGTTTCCGGTTTTGATCCTCCGCATTCCGGTATGCTGAAAGTTTCCGACCTCCACGTCTCCTACGGCGCCATCAACGCCCTCGGCGGCATCTCCTTTGCGATCGAGCGCGGCGCCATCGTCACGCTCATCGGCGGCAACGGCGCCGGCAAAACCACCACCCTCCGCACCGTCTCCGGTTTGCTCCGCGCCAAGTCGGGCAAAGTCGAGTTCGACGGCGCCGACATCACCGCCCTCGCCCCCCACAAGATCGTCGCCCGCGGCCTCTGCCACGTCCCCGAGGGCCGCATGATTTTCTCGAATCTTTCGGTCGACGAGAACCTCGCCATGGGCGCGTACCTGCAGACCGACGCCGCCCGCAACGCCGCCAACCGCGAGTACGTTTTCTCGATTTTCCCCCGCCTCAAGGAACGCATCCATCAGACCGCCGGCACCCTCTCCGGCGGCGAACAACAGATGCTCGCCATCGGCCGCGCCCTCATGGGCAACCCGAAATTCCTCATGCTCGACGAGCCCTCCCTCGGCATCGCGCCGCGGCTCATCAGCACGATTTTCGAGAAGATCGTGGAGATCAACAAGAGCCACGGCATCACCATTCTCCTCGTCGAGCAGAACGCGAACCTCGCCCTCGAGGTCAGCTCCTACGCCTACTGCCTCGAGACCGGCCAGATCGTCATGCAGGGCGAGAGCAAGAAGCTCCGCGCCGACCCGCAGCTCAAGGCCACCTACCTCGGCGGCTGAAGCGAAAGCGGCCGGGCGTTCGAATCTGGGGCCGCGCTGAACCCGCGCCCTGCGGGCTTGCGGTTGCGAGCGCGTGCGCCGGCGGGTGGAGACGGCGCGAAAGCGCCGGCCGCCCCCGGCCCGCCGGCGTTCTCCCGGATCCGCTGCGTCGGTCCGCCGAGGTATCCAAGTATTTACTTGAGCCGCCCTGCGCGCGGTCTTGTCCTCGGAAGCCCCGCGGCGCGGCCCGTCCGTTCCGCTGCCGCTCCGAACCACCCCTGCGAACCCTCCGCGGCCGCGGACCCCGGCCCGCCTCCCCGGCCCCGGGCTTCCCGACCGCCAACGACCCATGAACTCCCTGCTGCCCCTCCGTCTCCGCACCCGCCTTGGCCGCTGCCTAGCTTTTGTCCTCGCCTGCTGCGCCTGCGCCGCCGCCGGCTTCGCCCAAGCCCCCGCCACCGGCGGCGTCGAGGGCCGCGTCTTCGACCCGCGCCGCGGCGAATACCTCGAGAACGCCCGCATCACGGTCGAGGGCACCGCCGTCACCGTCCTCACCGACGCCACCGGCCAGTACTCCATCCCCAATCTCCAGGCCGGCCCCGCGAAACTCTCCGTTTTCTACACCGGTCTCGGCGTGCAGACGGAAAACGTCACGATCGCCGCCGGCCGCTTCGTCCAGCGCGACATCTCCCTCGCCGGCGCCGCCGGCCGCACGCCCGCCGGCGATGTCGTCCAGCTCGGCGCCTTCACCGTCGCCACTTCGAAGGAAATGGACGGCGCCGCCCTCGCCATCAACGAGCAGCGCTTCGCCAAGAACATCGTCAACGTCGTCTCCGCCGACGAATTCGGCACCATCGCCGACGGCAGCATCGGCGAGTTCATGAAGTTCCTGCCCGGCATCACCAGCGACTACACCGGCGGCGACGCCCGCCGCTTCTCCATCAACGGCGTGCCCGCCGGCAACGTGCCGATTTCCATGGGCGGCTTCGACCTCGCCAGCGCGGCCGGCGCCGGCACCGGCCGCCAGGTCGAGCTCGACCAGGTCTCCATCAACAGCGTCTCCCGCATCGAGGTGAACCGCTCCCCCACGCCCGACACGCCCGGCTCCGCCCTCGCCGGCGCCGTCAATTTCGTTCCCCGCAGCGCCTTCGAGCGCAACCGCCCGATCTACAACTACAGCGCCGCCTGGCTCATGAAGGACGCCGAGCGCGCCTTCGGCCGCCGGACGCCCGGCCCCGGCTGGGGCCAGATGTCCTACAAAATCCACCCCGGCTTCGACGTCTCCGCCGTCGTCCCCGTCACCCGCGACTTCGGCTTCACCGTCTCCGGCGGCTACTCGCTCCAGTACACCCCGCAGGCCAACACCGCCATGCAGTGGGTCGGCGCCGGCATCGCCTCCAACACCGGCGCCGCCTCCCTCACCGGCCGGCCCGCCACCATCCCCCAGAATCCCTACCTCGCGATCTTCTCCTGGCGCGACAGCGGCAAAAACACCTCCCGCGAATCGTTCTCGACCACCGTCGACTGGCGCCTCACCCGGCTCGACCGCATCTCCCTCGGCTTCTCCTACGGCATGCTCCGCGAGCACTTCGCCACGCGGACCCAGACTTTCACCATCAACCGTGTCGCCCCCGGCAACTGGAGCCCGACCCACACCTGGGGCCAGATGAGCACCTTCCCCGCGACCGGCACCGCCATCAACGCCGGCCAATTCACCCTCTCCAACGGCGGCCGTATCCGCCCCGGCCGTACGATCACCCCCACAATCCGCTGGCTCCACGAGGGCCCGCTCTACAAATCCGACGCCGGCTTCGCCTACGGCAACTCCCGCATCGACTACCAGGACATCGACAAGGGGTTCTTCAACGGCATGACCGTCCAGCGCAACAACGTCCAAATCCTCTTCGACGACATCTTCTATCTCCGCCCCGGCCGCATCACCGTCCTCGATCCCGCCGGCCGCCCCGTCGATCCGACCCGCCTCGAGAACTACTCCCTCGTTTCCGCCAACAGCAACCGCCAGCGCACCTACGACACCACCCGCCAGGCGTACTACAATGTCCGCCGCGACTTCTCCGTCGGCCGCAACGTCGTCACCCTCAAGCTCGGCGCCGATGTCCGCCACAAGGTCCGCGACCTCCGCGGCCCCGGCGGCAATCTCGAAACCTACACCTACGTCGGCGCCGACGGCCGCGCCAGCACCACGCCGTTCACCCAGGCCGGCCTCGCCAACGACGACAGCCCCCTGCGCTTCCTCGACGTCCCCTATTCCGAACGCATGCCCGACTTCGGCATGCCCAAGCAGCAGCACGTCGACAACGGCAAGCTCTACGCCGACTACCTCGCCAACCCCAACCACTGGACGCGCAACGCCAACAACGACTTCATCGCCGTCAACAGCTTCTCCCGCCGCGCCGAGGAGACGATCTACGCCGGCTTCCTCCGCGGCGACACCGCTTTCTTCCGCGGCCGCCTCCGCCTCACCGGCGGCCTCCGCGCCGAACAGACCAACGTCTTCGCCGAGGGCCCGCGCAACGATCCCACCCTCGCCTACCAGCGCGACGCCGCCGGCAACGTCCTCCGCGGCCCCACCGGCGCGCCCCTCCTCATCGTCCCGACCAACGCCGGCCTGCCCTACTCGCAGCTCACGCGCATCGAGCGCGGCATCAAAGCCAACAAGGAATACCTGCGCCTCTTCCCCAGTTTCAACGCCAGCTACGATATCGCCGACGGCCTCGTCGCCCGCGTCGCCTACTCGCAGTCCGTCGGCCGCCCCGACTTCAACCAGTACGCCGGCGGCGTCACCCTCCCCGACCTCGAGCTGCTCAACCCGAATTCCCGCATCACCGTCAACAACGCCTCCATCAAGGCGTGGCAGGCCGAGACCTACATGGCCCGCCTCGAATACTACTTCGGCACCGTCGGCAGTCTCTCCGTCGGCGGCTTCATCCGCGACTACGACAACTTTTTCGTCAACGTCACCGAATTCGTCAGCCCCGAGTTCCTCGCCACCTACGGCCTCGACGAAAACGAGTACGGCTCGATCCTCACCGTGACGCAGTTCAACGACCCCAACCGCGTCCGCCAGCACGGCTTCGAGATCGACTACAAGCAGTCGCTCACGTTCCTGCCCAACTGGGCCCGCGGCTTCCAGTTCTTCGCCAACATCAGCTCCCAGCGCGCGAAGAACACCGACAATCTCCAGGACATGAACCCGTTCACCGCGAACTGGGGCCTCAGCTTCACCCGGCCGAAATTCAATATCCGCATCAACGAAAACTACCGCGGCATCCAGCGCCGCGCCGCCGTCGCCTCCGCCTTCACCAACGGCGTCGTCAGCAACAGCATCGAGCCCGGCACCTACAACTACCGCCCCAAGCGCCTCTACATCGACATCACCGGCGAATACTACCTCAGCCGCAAACTCGGCCTCTTCTTCGCCCTCCGCAACGTCAACGGCGCCACCGAGGACACCAAGATCTACGGCCCCAACACCCCCGCCTACGCCCGCTTCCGCCAGCGCGACGACTACGCCTCGCTCTGGACCGCCGGCATCAAGGGCTCCTTCTGAGCGCACCGGGCGCCGGGACCGGCGTTCGCCCGGATCCCGCCCTTCCGCCGCAACCGCGTTTTCGCGCGGACAGTTTTCCCGTCTTCCCCGCGCAGCTGGCGCCCCCCCGGCCCGGCGCTGCACAGTCCGCTGACGGGCATACGGTTGCGCTTCTCCCGCCGCGCCCCCATCGGTGCCGCGTTCCCGCCCTGGGGACACCGGCGCGCGGTCGCTTAGGTAGTTTAACTCCCGGGGCTTCCGCAGGATTTGCTTTCAGATTCCCCCTCCGCCGGCCGATGAAGGCCGAAACTCCCATCGTTCCTTCCCAAATGAATTCCTGGACTTTCGGCAAACGCATCACCTTCGGCGGTGCAACCCT
Source organism: Opitutaceae bacterium (assembly GCA_027482185.1). Taxonomy (GTDB): domain Bacteria; phylum Verrucomicrobiota; class Verrucomicrobiia; order Opitutales; family Opitutaceae; genus ER46. Next base: position 228,947 of record JAIXWF010000012.1, read on the forward strand.
GCTCCTCCTTCTGGCTATCGTTGGCGGTACCGCTTATCTCAATTTCCGCTCGATCGAGTCCCTCGCGGTCAATCGCCTCCGCGACGACACCATCCCGGGCATGGTCCAAATGTCGAATGTCGCCACCGGCACCCTGCGCGCCCATATCCGCGCCCTCGCCGCCGGCGGCGCGCTCACGCCCGAGGCCCGCGAAGCCAGCGTCAAGCGCATGGGCGAACTCATCGCGATCGTCGACGACGCCATGTCCGCGTACGAGAAATCGATCACGGCCGACGAAGACCGCGCCAATTTCGAGAAACTGAAACAGATCCGCGCCGCCTACGTCGCCGACCGTTCGGCCTATCTCGATCTCGCCCGCGCCGGCAAGACCGAGGAAATGAATCGCTTCGAAACGACCAAGCTCTGGGACTCGTTCAGCGTCTACCGCGACCACACGCTGGCCATGATGGTGTGGAACCAGAAGGCCGCCATCGCCGCCACCGAGGATCTCGTCTCCCGCGCCAACAACGCCGAGACCCTCGCGCTCACCTTCATGGTCGCCGGCTTCGTCGTCGGCCTCGGCCTCGGTCTCGTCATCATCCGCAACATCAACCGCACCCTGCAGTCGATGTCCGTTTCCCTCGAGGACGCCGCCAACCAGGTCGCCTCCGCCTCCGGCCAGGTCTCCGCCAGCAGCACCACCCTCGCCGAAGGTTCGAGCGAGCAAGCCGCCAGCCTCGAGGAAACGAGTTCCTCCATCGAGGAACTGTCCTCCATGACCAAGCGCAACGCCGGCAGCGCCGAGACCGCCAAGGATCTCTCCGGCCAGACCCGCGCCGCCGCCGATGCCGGCAACGCCGACGTCGCCGTCATGCGCCAGGCCATGGACGCCATCAAGACCTCCTCCGCCGACATCGCGAAGATCATCAAGACGATCGACGAGATCGCCTTTCAGACGAACATCCTCGCCCTCAACGCCGCCGTCGAGGCCGCCCGCGCCGGCGAGGCCGGCATGGGCTTCGCCGTCGTCGCCGAGGAAGTCCGCAGCCTCGCCCAACGCTCCGCCCAGGCCGCCAAGGAAACCGCTTCCCAAATCGAAGTCGCCATCCGCAACGGCGAAAACGGCGTCGCCGTCTCCGAGAAGGTTGCCGCCGCCCTCGACGCCATCGCCGAGAAGGCCCGCCACGTCGACAGCCTCGTCGCCGAGATCGCCACCGCTTCCAACGAACAGAGCTCCGGCATCGGCCAGATCAACAACGCCGTCAGCCAGATGGACAAGGTCACCCAGGCCAACGCCGCCAGCGCCGAGGAAACCTCCGCCGCGGCCCAGGAACTCAATTCCCAGTCGACCGCGCTGCGCGAAATCGTCGCCAATCTTCGCCGCCTGGTCGATGCCTCCGGCTCCCGCCCCGCGTCCGGCCCCGTCCGTCCGCAGCTGCCGGTTCCGGCCGCCGCCTCGCCCACTCCGGCCGCCCGCCATCGCCCCGTCACGTCGGTTCGCCGCACAGAGAGCCATGCCCCTGTCGCCAACGCCGGCGGCGACAGCGACGACGCCTTCTTCACCCGCGGCGAGTAAGCCGGCGCCGCAATCGGCGCCCCCGGCTGGACTGTCCGGCATCGGCACCCATTGTCGGAAGCGGTGCGCAATCGCGCACTTCTTCCCCATGCGTACCCCTCGCCTCGCCGCTGTCTTTGCCCTCTGCGCCGGCCTCGCCGCCGCCGCGTCCGCCGCCGAACCCGTCTGGCCGGAAATCACCCGCGAAAACAAGCCGTGGACCCGCTGGTGGTGGCCCGGCAGCGCCGTCGACGCCGCCAGCCTCACGCGCCAGCTCGAGCAACTCGCCGCAGCCGGTCTCGGCGGCGTCGAGATCACGCCCATCTACGGCGCCAAGGGCTACGAGAGCCGCTATCTCGATTTCCTCACGCCGCAGTGGATGGCGATGCTCGAGCATACGGGCCGCGAAGCCAAACGCCTCGGCCTCGGCGTCGACATGGCCACCGGCACCGGCTGGCCCTTCGGCGGTCCTTGGATCGACGAGGCTCACGCCCTCCAGCGCGCCGCGCTCAAGGACGGCGTCATCGTCGGCGAACCGACCAAAATGATGGTCAAACGCGCCGCCCCCGGCAACGAGGGCCTCGTCGTCGATCCCTATTCCGTCGCCGCCCTCGAGCGCTACCTCGCCCCCTTCGACCGCGCGTTTGAAAAGTTTCCCCGCGACCTCGTCCGCGGCCAATTCCACGACTCCTTCGAATACTTCAACGCCTCGTGGACCGCCCGTCTCCCCGAGGTCTTCCGCCAACGCCACGGCTACGACATCCAGCAGTACGCCGCCGCCCTTGTCGTCCGCCGCGGCGATCCCGTCCCCGCCCTCGATCCCGACACGCTCTCCCGCGTGAAGAGCGATCTCCGCGAGGTCTTCGCCGAGCTCCACTACGATTACCTCAAGCGCTGGATCGATTGGTCGCACGCCAAGGGCTGGACCGTCCGCAACCAATCCCACGGTGCCCCCGCCAACCTCCTCGATCTCTACGGCGCGGTCGACATTCCCGAAACGGAAATCTTCGGCTCCACCCCGTTCCCGATTCCCGGCCTCCGCCGCGATCCCGCCGATATCCGCAACGACCTCGATCTCCCCGAGCCCCTCGTCGTCCGCGTCGCCTCCTCCGCCGCCCACGTCATGGGCCGCAAATACGCTTCCAGCGAAAGCGCCACCTGGCTCCGCGACCATTGGAAGGAATCCCTCGCCTTCGTGAAACCGGAACTCGACCGGATCCTCTCCGACGGCATCAACCACATCTTCTACCACGGCACCGTCTTCTCGCCCTCCGACGCGCCCTGGCCCGGCTGGCTCTTCTACGCCTCAACCCAGTTCCAGCCCAACAACACCTGGTGGGACGACTTCTCCGCCCTCAACCGCTACGTCGCCCGCGTCCAATCCATTCTGCAACGCGGCGAACCCGACAGCGATGTCCTCCTCTACTGGCCCTTCGCCGACATCATCGACGATCCGAACGGCCTCATGAAGATGCTCGGCGTCCACGACGTGAAATGGCTCACCGAGCAGCCCGTCGGCAAAATCGCCCGCGCGCTCATGGCCCGCGGCCACACCTTCGATTACGTATCCGACAATCAACTTCACGCCACCCGCGTCGAGGCCGGCGCCTTCGTCACCCCCGGTTCGCGTTACAAAGTGCTCGTCGTCCCCGCCGTCCGCCGCATGCCCGTCGCCACCCTGGAACGGCTCAACACCCTCGCCGCCGCCGGCGCCAAGATCGTCTTCGAAAAACTGCCCGACGACGTCCCCGGCCTCGGTCGCCTCGCCGAACGCCGCGCCGCCTTCTCCGCCGCCAAGACGAAGCTCGCCGGCCAGGTCGCCGTCGCCGCCGACTTGCCCGCCGCCCTCGCCGAGCGCGGGATCGTGCCCGAGGGCTTCGCCGCCAAGGACCTCGCCTTCATCCGCCGCCGCCAGCCTGCCGGCCACGATTACTTCGTCGCCAATCTCTCCGCCGCCGCCCACGACGGCTGGGTCGCCCTCGCCCGCCCCGCCGCTTCCGTCCTGCAGCTCAATCCCCTCGACGGCACCCACGGCCGCGCCGTCACCCGCACCGCCACCGGCCGCACCGAAGTCTACGTACAGCTCGCGCCCGGCGAATCGTTGGTTTTCCGCACCTACAACGCCGCCCCGGCCACCTCCGTCGCGGTCGCCGCTCCCGTCGCTGCCGCCGGCCCCTTGGTTGCACTCTCCGGCACGTGGAACGTCTCCTTCGTGAAGGGCGGCCCCGTTTTGCCGCCCGCGTTCACCGCCGCCACGCTCGCCTCCTGGACCGAACTCGGCGGCGACGAAGCCAAGCGCTTCGGCGGCACCGCCCGCTACCGCCTCGAGTTCGACGCCCCCGCCGGCCAGGCGGACGATTGGCGCCTCGACCTCGGCGACGTGCGCGAAAGCGCCCGCGTGCGCCTCAACGGCCAGGATGCCGGCACCGCCTGGAGCGTGCCTTTCCGCCTGCGCGTCGGCCCCTTGCTCAAGCCGGGCCGCAACGTGCTCGAAATCGACGTCACCAACCTCGCCGCCAACCGCATCCGCGACCTCGATCAGCGCAAGGAACCGTGGAAGATCATGCGCGAAATCAATTTCGTGAACATCAACTACAAGCCCTTCGACGCCTCCGGCTGGCCGCTCACGCCCTCCGGCTTGCTCGGGCCCGTGACGCTCACGCCGCTCCGCACGCTGCAACCGTAGGCCGCGACGCGGCCGCCGTCGGTTGAAAGATGAAAGGTGAAAGTTGAAAGATCGGAAACGAAGCCGTCCCGCGTTCGTTCCCGCTTTCGACTTTCACCCGACCACCGTCCACCGCGCGCCGCTCCGCGGCACGCTCACGGGAGACACCACGTCATCCGCAGGGCGAAGTCGCGTTGGAAGTCGTCCCGCCACCGGCTGACCTCGATCCGCGGGTCGTAACCCGCGACCTCGGCCGGTACATCGCGGTACCAACCGTCCGGTTCGCGGACAAATCGGCCGCCCCAACCCGGCTTCGTCGGATCCGCCGGATCGTTGCCGCCGCGGGGCAAAAAGAAAAACCACGACGGCGTATCGCCTTCCTTGAGACAGCCGTGGGGATTCGGGGCCGTCCAGGTCTTCAACGGATACAGCGCCCCCAGCGGCCCCCGGGCGATCACGTTGGCCTCGATCCACGCCCGGCCCGTCGTCGCTTCCGCTCCGGTCAGGTACATGCCGCGGTAGATCCCGAGGCGCTTGTCCTTCCCTTCCGGGGCCCGGGACAAGATATAGCTCATCCCGGGAAACTCCGCGCGCAGCCACGCCGCGATCCCGTCCTGGTCGTTGATATCGTAGACCCGGAACTTCCGCACGAACGCCGCCAACCCCGCCGGCCCGCCCTCGTGCTTCACCCGCCACAGCACCTGCGCCAGGTCCGTCTGCCCGCCCCAGATCGCGAGGTTCAGCGGCCGCTCCGGCGTACCCGCCTCGATCCGCTCGCGCAGCCGCTCCGAACCCGCGGTGTCGTGCCCGGCACCGATGTGCGCGCGCCCGCGCTGCGGGTTGCCCGACACGACGCGCGCCAGCAATTCCTCCGCCTCCGGCCAGCCGGCGGCATGGCGCAGCAAACTCGGGCGCACCTGCCCGTAGGCGGCGACGATTTGCCGGATCAGGTCCGGCCGCGTGATCGCTTCCTTCAGTTCGCCGCGCGTCCCCGCCGCGCTCGCCAGCAACAGCTCCACGTCGAGCTCGTTGGTGTAGAGCATCAGCCGGATCAGCGACTGCTGGTCGTCCGGATCCCCGCCGATGTCCGTCAGCACGGCCAGCCGCGGCCGCTCCGCGGCCCCGACCGCAACCCCGAGCGCCATGGCCAGCCACGCGGCCGCGAGTCGCCGTTTCATTTCTGGCCGGCCTTGCCCGCTTTGGCCGGCGGCGCCTTCACGCCGCCGAAGTACTTGTCGACGATCCAGGCCGGCTGCCATTGGTCCGGCACCCGCGGCTTGCCGGCGAGATCGATCGCCGGCGGCGGCGTGCTCTTTTCCGGCACGACCACTTTGTCGCCGACCTTCGCCTGCCACGCCTTCATCAGGCCCAGCAGCCGCGGCACCTGCGCCGCCGCCTCCGGCCGGTCGATCAGGTTCGTCGTCTCGTCGGGATCGGCCTGCAGGTCGAACAATTGCAGGTAACCGGGTTTGGGATACGCGATGAGTTTCCACCGTTCGTCCCGCACCGCCCGTTGCACTTCGATGTACGGCAGGAAAACGGAATCCCGGATCTTCGCCTTCGTGCCGTCCCACAGCGGCCGCACGCTCTCGCCGAACAGATCCGCCGGCGCCTTGATCCCGGCCAATTCGCAGAGCGTCGGAAAGATATCGAACAGGTAGGTGAACGCTTCCGTGGATTTGCCCCGCGGGATCCCCGGGCCGCCGATGATGAACGGCGTCCGCATGCTGTGCTCGAACACGCTCTGCTTGCCCAGCAGGCCGTGGCTGCCGAGGGCGAGCCCGTTGTCCGCCGCATACACGATGATCGTGTTGTCGCCGTAGCCCTTCGCGCGCAGCACGCCGAGGATCCGGCCGATCTGTGCGTCGAGGTGCTCCACCATCGCGTAGTATTCCGCCAATTGGTCGCGGATCGTCGCCTCCGTGCGCGGCCAGGCCGCGAGGTTCTCGTCGCGGCCGCCGTTCATCGCGCCGTTGTCGAAGGGCAGCTGCGGCTGGAAATTCGCCGGCAGCGGCGGCCGTTTCGCGTAGTTCGCCGGGAACCCGGGCGGCGGCTGCCGCGGGTCGTGCGGCGCCGTGAACGCGGCGTAGAGGAAGAACGGTTTCTTCCCGTCGTGTCCCTCGAGAAAACGCACCGCCGCGTCCGCAAACAGCTCGGTCGAGAACTTCTCCCCGGTCCGCGGCGGCGTCAGCTGCCCGTCCGGCCCGAGGTCGCGGATCGGCACCTGCGTGTGGTCCGACATGCCGCCGAACATCACCGCTTCGCCCTTTTGGAAAGCCCGTTGCCACGACGGCGCCCCGTTGTGCCACTTGCCCGTGCCGAAGGTCGCGTAGCCGTTCTCGCCGAAAAGCTCCGGCATCAGCTTCACGCCCGCCAGCGTCGCCGTCGGCACCGCGAACCACGTCTTCCCGCTCATCAGCATCGCGCGGCTCGGCACACACACCGCCCCGCTGTTGCCGCCGAAGACGTAGTTGCGGCGGAAGCTGACGCCGTTCGCCGCCAGGCCGTCGAGATTCGGCGTGCGGATATGCGGATTGCCGTGCGCGCCGATCGTGTCGGCCCGCTGGTCGTCCGCAAAAAGGAAGAGGATGTTCGGGGGCGCCGCGACCACGCCGGTCGCCGTTGCCAACACCGCGCCAAGCCAGACAGGGATTCGAAGTTTCATGGGGTAGTGGCACGATGCGGCCGCGCGCCGCCGGCGCCAGCGGGAATTGGCCGCGCCATTGACGCCGCCGCCGTCCCTCGCGGAACCTCGGCCACCCCATGAACCTCGCCGCCCTCGGTCTTTTTGCCGCCCTCGCCTTTCCGCTCGCCGCCGCCGAAAGCATCGGCGGCCGGGAACCGCCCCGGGCCGCCCGATCCGTCCACCTCCAGTGGCAAAGCGCCGAGACCGAGGTCTTCTACCTCGAGACCGCCGTCACGCAATCGACCCCGGGCAGTTACTTCATGGCCTGCGGCTGGGGCGGCGGCTACTTCGGCATCCAGGATCTGCGCGACGGCAAGAAGGTCGCGATCTTCTCCGTCTGGGATCCGACCAAGGGCGATGATCCGAAAGCCGTGCGCCCCGAGGATCGCGTCGAGTTGCTCCACGAAGGCGACGGCGTCCGCATCAAGCGCTTCGGCGGCGAGGGCACCGGCGGCCAATGCATGGTCGATTTCCCGTGGGCGATCGGCGGCACCGTGCGTTTCCTCGTGCGCGCCGAGCGCCACGGCGAGAAGACCGCGTACTCCGGCTGGATCCACGACGGTACCGACGGACCGTGGCGACACCTCGTCACTTTCCGCACCCGCAATCAGGGCAAACTGCTCCGCGGGCTCTATTCCTTCGTCGAAGATTTCCGCCGCGACACCCGCAGCGTCGAGGACGTCCGTTCCGCCTGCTTCTTCAACGGCTGGACGCGTACCGGCGAAACGTGGACGCCACTCGGGCAGGCACGGTTCACGGCGTCCCGCGCCGCGTGGGAAGCCAAGGACAACATCGACGCCGGCGTCGACGGCACTCGCTACTTCCTCGCCACCGGCGGTGCCACCGTCCGCCGCGCCGAACTCGCCGCCGCCCTCCCTCCCCTGCCGCCCGCCGCCCGGCCGCCGGCCGACCTGCCCGCCGCCGTTTTCGCCTCTTCCGCGTCCGCCACGCCGCGCTGACGCCGCCGCCTCGCGGCAATTTGCGACTCCGTCGCTCGATCTCTGCGCCGCTTGCGCCTTTTTGCGGCCGATCTCAGGACGTCCGCGGTTCGCCGGCTCCGACTCTCACTCTCACCTTCACTTTCACTCTCACGCGCCCCCTCACCGCCCCGCCGCCGACCAAATCTCCCGGCCGACGTCGCGCCCATTCACGCCGAGCAACGCCCACGGCTCTCCGCCTTCGAGCCGGATCCGTTCGCCTTTCTCCACGTCCGCCTCGACGCGCAGTGGACCGGCCAGACCGGCGACTTCCGCCTTGAGCGTCCCGCCCGCCAAATCCGCCCGGCCGACGGCGCCCGCAAACTCCCGCCGCCACGCCGCGAAGGTCGCCTCGTCGAGTCCGTCCGCGACGCGCAGCCACACCGCCGCCGTCGCCCGGCCGCGCGGATCCTCCGCCGCATGCAAAATCGTGATCCGGCGGGCTGCGTCGTTCGCGCCGTCGGCAACGAATCGCACCGGAGCCGGGCCGTTCGCGGTTGTCGTGGCCATCAGGATACGCAGGCCGACGACCGCGTCGCCCAGGCGGACAAAAATCGCCCGGCCTGCCGGCACCTCAGTCGGTGCCGTCGCCGGACCCGGCTTGGCCCGCTCGTCGCCGAACCAGACTTCGGCCTGCGCCGGCACCGTGAAGTGCGTGGCGAAGTACGAAAGCTCGCCCGGCCGATTCCTCGATCCGGGCCGCACCGGCTCGTCGGAAAGCACCTGCAGCACCTCCGGTCCGCGCTGCACCGTCGCGAGAAACGGCGTGAGGTGCAGCGCCTTCCCTCCCACCAATTTCCTTAGGCCGTAGGGATCGCCGCGGCCCTCCATGAACAGCGTCAGCTGCGGTACCGCGGGCGACGCGCCGAGATTGAGCACGAGCGTGCGTTCGTCGCGGCTCCGCGACGCGCCCGACGACGCCAGGCTCACGCCGCGGCCGATCCAGTTCACCGCCGTCTGCTCCGGCTTCGGGCCCCACGATTGCACGACGGTCCGCGGCACCTGCCCGCGGATCGCTTCGGTCCATTCCGGATCGGGCCGCCGCAGCACGGCGTTGCGGAACGTCGTGTGGTTGGGCTGCACGCCGCCGATCCATCCCGCGCCTTCAAGATCCGGCGGCTGCCGCAGCCAACCCGCCGTCCACGTGTGCGCCTCGGTGTAGCCGGTGCCGAAAAGGTAATCGTAGGTCCGCGCGTTCGTCCCGCCCATGCGGTCCCCCGGCGCCCACCAGTTCGCCGCGAGATCGGTCCACAGGTACCGGATCGCCCGTTCCGCGTTCGCCCGCGCCTCCGGCCGACCCGCCCAGCGCGCAATCAATGCCAGCGAATCGAGATCGATGCCGTAGTAAACCACCGCGCCGTATTCGCCGATCCCATACTGCGCGGTGTACGCCAGCCACTCGTCGAAGCGGCGGTAGCCGTCCGCCGCCGTCTCGGCCTGGCCGAGGGTCTCGCCGATCGCGATCAGACCCCACGCCTTCATCACGAAGATGTTCGTGTACTCCACGTTCACGGTGTGGCTGCGCAGGCCGGCGACCGCATCCGCCATCATCGCGTCGACCGTCGCCCGCGCCGCCGGCGTCAACCGCTCGCTCTGGGCCTTGCGGATCAAGCCGAGCAACTGGGACGCAAACTCCACCGCGTTGAGATCCGTGATCCCTGCCTGGCCGCTGTTCCACTGGAAATTGCCGTAGGTCGGACTGCCCGTCTTCAAATCCTGCATCGTCCGCGCCCGGCGCAGCGCCGCCTCCACGCGGTCGGGCCGCCAGCCGATTCCGTTCGCCTCGACCGCAAACCGGAGCAGCCCGCGGATGCCGACGGCGCGCTGCGGATTCTCCACGTGGCGCCACTGCACCTCCAGTTCGGCCGCCGCCTTGGCCGGATCGGATTTCCATTCCGGCAACGCCGCCCGAAGCCCTCCGGCCGCAATCCACACTCCGATCAGTCCCAGGCAAAGGCGCATCATCATCCGCCACGAAGTTCCAAGGTCGCCGCGGTTTCAAGGTCCGCCTCTCCGAATCGCACCTTTGCTCCGCGCAAAGCCAAGCCATGCGTAGCCCGCGCGGCCCCGCGCCGCTAAACTCGCCGCATGGAATCCGATCCCTTGGCCGTCTTTTCGCGTTGGTGGGACGACGCCCGCGCGGCCGGCCTGCAGGAACCGTCCGCCACCGCTCTCGCCACCGTCGACGCCGCCGGCCGGCCCGCCGTGCGCATGGTGCTGCTCAAGCATGCCGACGCCGACGGCTTCGTGTTCTACACCAATCTGAAAAGCGACAAAGCCGCCGACCTCCGCGCGCATCCAGTCGCTTCGCTCTGCTTCTATTGGAATCCGCCCGGCCGCCAGGTGCGCGTCACGGGGGCCGTCGTCGCCGTCACCGACGCCGAAGCCGACGCCTACTTCGCCTCGCGGCCCTACCAGAGCCGCATCGGCGCCTGGGCTTCGCAGCAATCGCAGCCGCTGACCGAATTCGCCGAACTCGAACGCGCCGTCGCCGCGACCATGCTGCGTTTCCCGCTCGGCCACGTGCCGCGCCCGCCGCACTGGAGCGGTTTCCGCGTCGTGCCCGACACGATCGAACTCTGGACCGAGAAACCGTACCGCCTGCACGAACGCATCCGCTACACGCGCACGCCGCAGGGCTGGTCCGCCCAACCGCTCTTTCCGTAAGGCCAATCCGCCCCACCGCACCTTCCGTACGGCCCGCCGCCGCGGCAATGGAAGATTGCACCGCGCCGGCGCCTTCCCACGCTCGCGGCTTCCGCCCCACCCCATGAAATTCACGACTGTGAATCGGCGCGCCTTTCTGCGCCAAGGCCTGACCGGAATTCTCGCCGCCGGCGCCGCCCCCCACTTTATTCCTGCGCGCCTGCTCGGCGCCGCCGCCCCTTCGCGCAAGGTCACCCTCGGCTGCATCGGCCTCGGCGTGCACGGCTTCGGCGTCAATCTGAAGCAATTCCTCGAGGAGGACGATTGCCGCGTCGTCGCCGTGTGCGATGTCTTCGCCGCCCGCCGCCGCAAGGGCAAACAGGCCGTCGACGAACGCTACGGCACGAAGGACTGCGCCGAGTACGCCGACTTCCGCGCGTTGCTCGCCCGGCCGGAAATCGACGCCGTCGTCATCTCCACGCCCGACCACTGGCACGTTACCATGGCCCTCCTCGCGCTCGAGGCCGGCAAACACGTTTTCTGCGAGAAGCCCACGCTCACGATCGCCGAGGGCCGCACGTTGGCCGACGCCGTTGCCCGCCGGAAATTGCTCTTCGCCACCGGCCTCGAGGACCGCTCCGTCATCCAGTACCACAAACTCGCCGAAGTGGTGCGCAACGGCGGCATCGGCAAATTGCAAAAGATCAAGGTCGGCCTGCCCGCCAAGGATATCTTCCCGCGCGAGGCCGCGGCGCCCGTCCCCGCCGACCTGAACTACGAACTCTGGCTCGGGCCCGCGCCCTTCCGTCCGTACACGCCGAAACTCACCGACGCCCAAGTCTGGCGGCAGATCCGCGATTTCTCCGGCGGGTCGCTCACCGACTGGGGTGCCCACTTGGTGGATACGGCCCAGGTCGCCAACTTCGCGGAAAACACGAGCCCCGTCGCCGTGCAGGGCAAGGGCACGATCCCGCCCGACGCGATCAACGACCTGCCGCAGACCTACGAACTGCGCTACACCTACGCCAACGGCGTGGAACTCGAGGTCGCTTCCACCGGCGCCGCCATCCGCCTCGAAGGCACCGACGGCTGGGTCGGCAACAAGGGCTGGCTCGGCCGCCTCGAGGGCAGCAACCCCGAGGTCTACCGCCGCACCTACGATCCGGCGGCCAACAAGATCTGGCCGCGCCGCCCCCGCGAGCACCGCGATTTCCTCGACTGCCTCAAGAACGGCCAGCCGCCCATGTACACCGCGGAAGCATTGCACCGCCTCAGCACCACGCTGCACCTCGGCGCCATCGCGATGGAGCTCGGCCAGCCGCTGACCTGGGATCCGCTCAAGGAAGCATTCGGCCAACCCGCCGCCAACGCCCTCCGCTCCCGCCCCGTCCGCCAAGACTGGATGCGCCAAGGCTGAAGCGGCGCCGCCGGCGCCGCAGTTGAAAGCCTCAAGGTGAAAGTTGAAAACTAGGCATCGCGCGCCGCGTGCCTCGGCTCGGTCTTTCACCTTTCAACTTTCACCCTTCAACCGCGGCGGCCCGGCCGCCCGATTCCGCGGATGGAATTTCCCGTGCTGGTCCAGCAACCGCTGCGGTTCAACCGCAGTGTAGATCTGCGTCGTCGAGATATCGACGTGCCCGAGCATCTCCTGGATCGCGCGCAAGTCCGCGCCACCCGTCAGCAGGTGCGTCGCAAACGAATGCCGCAACGCGTGCGGTTTCACGTTCTTGGTCAGACCGGCGCGCTGCGCGTGCTTCTTCACGATCATCCAGAGCGCCACGCGCGACAGCCCGCCGCCGTGGTGGTTGAGAAACAGATGGCTGCCCGTCTTGGCCCGCACCAATTGGGGCCGGCCGGAGACCAGATAGTTCGCCGTCGCCGCGGCCGCCTGCCGGCCGACGGGCACGACCCGTTCTTTCGAACCTTTGCCGAACACGCGGATGAAGCCGCCTTCGAGGTCGATCTGCTGCAGCGTGAGGGCCGCGAGTTCGGAAACGCGCAGCCCGCTCGAATAGAACAATTCGAGCAACGCGCGGTCGCGCAGCGAAAAGGCATCCGCGCCGTCGGCCGCCGTCACGAGGCGCTCGACCTCGGTCTCGGACAGCGTCCCGGGAATCTTCCGCCGCGGCTTCGGTCCGGTCAGCAGCGCCGTGAAATCGTCGGGCCGGCCGTTCTCCTTCACGAGATGGCGAGCCAGCATGCGCAGCGCCGTGAGCTTGCGGGCCGCGCTCGCCGCCGCGTAGGCGGGCGTCGCGAGGCTCTGCACCCACGCCGCGGCCGCCGCGGCATCGACGCCTGACCAATCCTTGAGCCCGCGGCGCTGGAAAAACGCCGCCGCCTGGTCGAGGTCGCGCCGGTAGGCCGCGCGGGTGTTCTTCGCCAGCCCGCGTTCGAGCGCGAGCGTGTTGAGAAAAGCCTGGATATCCCCCGCGAACGCCCGCGGCGCCCGGCTTTCGTCGTCGCGGTTCGTCCGGCGGCGGGCCTCGGCCATGGCGGATTTCCGGCGGCCGCGGCGGGCCGGCTCAGTACTGCCGGCGGCGCGGCGGCGGCACGTAGTTGGAGTTCGTCTCCTTCATCCGGAAGGTGATGCGCGCCTTCTCCAGATCGTAGGGACTCATCTCCATCTTCACCATGTCGCCGGCGGCGATCTTGATGAAATTCTTGCGGAGCTTGCCCGAGATGTGCGCGAGGACCACGTGGCCGTTGGCCAGCTGGACCTTGAACATCGTGCCGGGCAGCACGGCGACGACCTTCCCCTCCACTTCGATCGCGTTGTTGTCAGCGGACATGGTTAACGCGGTGTTCGGACGCTTGGCGGGAAATCATGGTGTCGTTCGTCAAAAGCCCCTTGTAAGGCAGATCACGCCGGCCTTAGTCAATCTTTCCCTCTGTCCCGGTGAACATGCCCGAACCGTCGTCCCCGCCTCCGCCCTGCCCGTTTGAGAAGCGGTTTCCTTCCCAACTGGTCCGCGACGACGCCTTCTTCATGAGCCTCGCCTTCAACCAGGCGATCGACGCTTGGCGGCAGGACGAGGTCCCGATCGGCGCCGTGATCGCGATCGACGGCGAGGTCGCCGCCGCCGCCCACAACACGGTCGAAAGTTCCCGCGACCCCACCGCCCATGCCGAGATCCTCGCGATCACCCAAGCCGCGGCGAAACTCGGCGATTGGCGGCTCGAAGGCGCGACAGTCTACGTGACCAAGGAGCCCTGCCCCATGTGCTCCGGCGCCCTGCTGATGTCGCGCGTCCGCCGCGTCTGCTTCGCCGTGCCGGATCCGAAAATGGGCTGCCTCGGCGGCGCCACCAACCTCAACGACCTGCCGCGCATCAATCACCGCTGCGAGCTCACCGCCGGCGGCGTGCTGGAAAACGAATGCCGCGATCTGCTCCAGGCTTTTTTCCGCCTCAAACGCACCGCGCCCGAGGGCTCCGCGTCCTGAATTCCGGCTTTCGGTTTCTTCGTCCGGTTCATCCGCCGGCTCGGCTCCGGTTCGTCCTGTCCTCATTCCGGTCCCGCCCCGCCGCACCTCCCAGTTGACCTCGCCGCTTCGCGGTGCATCTGTTGCAGCCTCCGTTTCCTTTCCTTCAACCCAATCCATCCCATCCCGACCATGGCCTTCGAACTTCCGAAACTGCCCTACGCCGCCACCGCGCTCGAGCCGCACATCGACGCCAAGACGATGGAGATCCATCACGGCAAGCACCACAACGCGTACGTCACCAACGCGAACAACCTGCTCAAGGACCACGCGGCCCTCGCCGCCTTGGACGTCAACACGCTCATTGCCGACCTGAGCAAGGTCCCCGAGGCCATCCGCGGCGGCGTGCGCAACAACGCCGGCGGCCACAGCAACCACGCCTTCTTCTGGACCATCATGGGCCCGGGCAAGGGCGGCGCGCCCAAGGGCGCCCTCGCCGACGCCATCGCCGCCACCTTCGGTTCCTTCGATAACTTCAAGGCCGAGTTCGCCAAGGCCGCCGCCGGACGCTTCGGCTCCGGCTGGGCCTGGCTCTACGTCGGCGCCGACAAGAAGCTCGCGATCGGCTCCACCGCCAACCAGGACAGCCCGCTCATGGGCAAGGCCGTCGCCGGCATCGAAGGCAAACCCGTCATCGGCCTCGATGTCTGGGAGCACGCCTACTACCTCAACTACCAGAATCGCCGCCCCGACTACGTGACCGCGTTCTGGAACGTCGTCGACTGGGACGCCGCCGCCGCCAACTACGCCAAGGCCGTTGCCTGAAGGCAGAGTTGAGCGTTGAGGGTTGAGAGTTGAGAGACCCAAGCCGCTAAACCTCAGCCTGCCCTTCCAAGCCGCCCGATTTTCCGGGCGGCTTTTTCGTGCCCCGCCGGACCAAATGCGGATCGCGGATTGCGAATTGCGGATTTCCCCATCCGCCAAGCCCAACCGCACCGCAGTCATCCCCCGTTTCCGGTCTCCGGTATCCGCCTTCCGGTCTTAAATCTCCGGTCTCCGGTATCCGAACTCCGGTTTCGCGCCCTCCGGTCTCCAAACTCCGGTTTTGAACCAATCCGCAATCCCCAATCCACATTCCGCAATTATACCTCACGGTGTCCACACGCTCGCCTGCAGCGCCGCGGCGTCGCCCGGCGTGATGCGCGTGCTCTTGCCCGTCTCCGTATCCAGAATGCACAGTACGCTCGTCGTGCGGTCGCGCGCTGTGTAGACCAGGTGGCGGCCGTCGGCCAGCCAGGCCGGCTCCACGGCGTCGAAACTCGCCTTCGACACGACCTCCGCCTTGCCCTTGGCGAAATCGTACACCGCGATCTGGTAACGGGGCCCCACGCGCACCGTGCACGCGATCTTCGAGGGATTCGCGCGGCTCCAATCCGGCTCCGCCGTGTAATTGAAGCCCGTGCTCAGGCGCTGCGGCGCGCCGCCGCCCGCCGGCATCACGTAAAGCTGCGGGCCCGGCTCCATCGCGAAAACGAGGCGCGTGCCGTCCGGCGACCAGGCCGGCGAGGACTTCACCGCGTCGGACCGCGTCTTGCGGCTCACCATGCGGCCCTGCGCATTGGCCGTGTAGATCTCCGGCTGGCCCTCGCCGCTCAGCACCATCGCGACCTGCTGGCCGCTCGGGCTGAAACGCGCGCCGCTGTTCGTGCCGCGGAAACTGACGAACGTGTCCTTCCGGCCCGACTGCGGATCGAGCAGGAAGATGTCCGGCGCGCCGGACTTGTAGAAGCTGGTGAAAATGATCTTCGAGCCGTCCGGCGCCCAGCGCGGCGTCATGAGCAGCGCGTTGTCCTGCGTCAGCCGCTTCGCCTCGCCGAGAAAAAGGTCGCCCGTGTAGATGTCGCCCTTGCCCGCGCGCTGCGAAATGAACGCCACCCGCGCCGTGAAGAACCCGCGCAGCCCGAGGCCGTTCGTCTTCGCCACCGCGACGTCCGCCGCGCGCAGCAGCGCCTGCCGCGCCGTCGTGCCGCTCACCGTCTCCGCCGCCACCGGGGTCGTCGCGCCGCCGGTCGTCCGCGTGATGTCCACGCGCACCTGCGTCGCCGTCACCGGCGTGAAGCGGATGTCGAAGGCATGGCCGCTGCCGACCAGCTTGTAGCGGCCGTGCGACGCAAACGCCGTCTGCGCCAGGCTCTGGGCGTCGGCGGAGGCCGCGGTGACGCGGACCGGTACGAGGTTGGCGTCGACCGCGACGTCGACGACGCCGAGATTGCGGGTCGGCTGGGCCGCGACCGCGGCGGCGGCGAACACAAGACCGAGAAAAGCGAGGGAGAGGTTGCGCATGTTGAAGGACGCGACGATGTGCGCGCCTCGGGGCATTTCTATTTGCGCCGCCTGCCGGCATAACAACTCTTATTTGCTCACAATCGAATCCACCGTGACTCCCGACGACATCAAGGCCCAGCTCAAGCAAGTGAAGTACCCCGGCTTCAGCCGCGACATCGTGTCGTTCGGCCTCGTCCGCACCGCGGGTTTCTTCGACGGCACGGTCAAGGTCGGCCTCGCCCTCACGAGCAGCGACCCGAAGACCCCGCTGCAGCTCAAGGCCGACGTCGAGAAGGCGCTCCGCGGCCTGCCCGGCGTGAAGGAGATCCTCGTCGAGATCGCCGTCTCCCCCGCCAAGGCCCCGCCGGCCGCCGCCGGCCAAACCGCCGCGGGCGGCAACCTCGCCGGCAATGCCGGCGCCCCGCGCAAGATCCGCCACGCCGTTGCCATCGCCTCGGGCAAAGGCGGCGTCGGCAAGAGCACCTTCGCCGTCAACCTCGCCTGCGCCCTCGCCCAAGTCCTCTCCGCCGCCGGCCGTCCGGGCCGCGTCGGTCTCATGGACTGCGACATCTACGGCCCCAGCGTGCCGCTCATGATGGGCCTGTCCGGCCGCCCCGAGGTCGAGGGCGAAGGCCAGGAAGCGATGCTCATCCCGATGACCCGCCACGGCGTGAAGGTCATGAGCATGGGCTTCCTCGTCGACGACAACACCCCCGTCGTGTGGCGCGGTCCGATGATCATGAAGACGGTCCAGCAGTTCGTGCAGAACGTGAAGTGGGACGAGTTGGACATCCTCCTCATCGATCTCCCGCCGGGCACCGGCGATGCGCAATTGTCCCTCGTGCAGACGATCCCGCTCGACGGCGCCGTCATCGTCACCACGCCCCAGGCCGCCGCCACCAATGTCGCGCGCAAGGGCGGCCTCATGTTCCAAAAGGTCAACGTGCCGCTCCTCGGCGTCGCGGAAAACATGAGCTTTTTTCTAGATCCCAGCGGCGCGAAACACGAACTGTTCGGTTCCGGCGGCGGCATCATCGCGGCCGAAAAACTCGGCACCACGCTGCTCGGCCAAGTGCCTTTGATCCCGGAGATCCGCGCCGGCGGCGACTCCGGCGAGCCCATCGTCGTCTCGGCGCCCGAAGGCGCGGCCGGATCGGTCTTCCGGGAAATCGCCCGCACCCTGCTCGCGCGCCTGCAAAAACCCGCTCCCGCCGGCGCGTGACGATTGGGAAAAATTGCAGGCATTGACAGGCCGGAAGTCGTAGCTCTCATTTTGCCGCGCTTCATGACTCATCCTGCACAAGAGCCTTCGACGTCCCGGGAGTTTGTGAAACAGTCCAGCCTCTACCAGGAGTTCCTGGCGGAGCGGGAAGAGATTCTGAAACACAAATGGCTCGAGTCGGAGCGCCTCGGCTACGACATCGGGTTCGAGCGCGCCCTGCTCGACTGGATCCGGAAACACCGGGAAAGCTGGCGGGCCGCGCGACGCCAACAGCACGCGTCGCATCAAAGCCACTCTTCCTCCCCGTTTGCCGGCCACGCCGGCGAATCGGCCGAGAAGAAGGCCCAGTAAGTTCGCCCCGGCGGTGCCGGCGGCAAGAAGGCGGGAAATCCCCGCCTCTTTTTTTGCCCGGATTCCGGCCCTCCGCGTCGCCCCATGGGCACAAAAAAGCCGGATCCTTTCGGATCCGGCCAAAGTGGGAAACGGGGCCCGGAGGCCGCCGCCGTTTACTTGATTTCCTTGTGGAGGGTGTGGCGCTTGAGGTGCGGGTTGTACTTCTTCTTCTCGATGCGCTCCGTGACCGTCTTCTTGTTGCGGAAGGTGAGGTAACGCGACGCCGGTTTGCCCTCTTTCTTGGCTTCCGTGCACTCCAGGGTGACTTGTTCTTGCATGATTTAAATAGGTTGAACGGTCAGAGAAAACGGCCCGACCCGCCCGGTGCAACCACAAACTCGGCCGCCCGCCCCTAGCGCTTGGCCGGCTTGGCCGCCGCCCGCGGCCGCCGAAACGTGTCTTCCGCGAGTTCCGGGTTGGCGTCGATCCGCTCGATCGAGGTCCGTTGGGTCACCTTGCCGTTCACCGCCACCGCAACCTGGTGCGGCAACAGCACGCCGTCGACCGGCCGGAAATCGCCGTAGTGCGTGACCACCTGAGCCTTCTGTCCGCCGGCCGATTCGCGGTGCTCTATGCGCATGACGATGAAGTAGGTCCGCGGGTCGATCACCACCGAAAAGGTCGACGCCAACTTCTTCGTCACGAGCACCCGCAGAAAGGTCTGCCCGTCCACCTTCATTTCCCCGGCAAAATCGAAGGTGTACCCGCGCTCCGCCCCCGCCACCAGCGGGTCGTCGAACTCCGCGTCCGCCACAAAGGTCTTCGCCGTCGCCGGCGCCATCGCCCGGTACTGCGGCGGCCAGGTGCCGGTGTCGAATTCCCACGCCGGTTCTTCCCCGTCGCTGCCCTGCACCAAGGTCCGGCCGCCGGCTTCCGTTTCCACCCGGATGCGATTGGGCCGCGCCGCCGTCATCGTGAAGCGCACGCGCTTGTCCCCCGAAACCACCTGTCCGGTGGCCCGCAACGATTTCAATTCCGCGATCCGCTCCGCCCCGCCGATCGCCTCGAGGTGAATCCGCGCCAGGTCCTGCGCCCGATCCGCGCGCACCGCCGCCGGCAGCAGGCACACCATTGCGCAGGCAAAAAGAAAACGCATCCCGCACGCTCGCATGGCCGCGGCCCGCGCGACAAGCCTCCGCCTTCGCCGACTTCGTCGCGCCGAGTCCGCCCTGCCGGCGCGTCGCGGGTTCGGCGGCGGGCGCGAATGGGATTGTTCCGCCTGCGGCCCGACGGCATAGCGAGGGCCGCCGCCGTGTCCGCCTCCCCGCTCATCCGCATCTTCTCCGACCTGCACTTCGGCGACCGCGCGTCGTCGTTGCGCCGGCTGGAGGAACTGCGGCCGTTGTTCGACGGCGTCGGCCGCCTCGTGCTCAACGGCGATACCCTCGACACCCGGCCCGGGCCCGAGCCCGCCGCCACCGCCGCGCTCCGGGCCGAAGTTTCCCGTTTCTTCGCCACCTCGGCCCCGCCCACGACGTTCGTGACCGGCAATCACGACCCCGAATTCGCACCCGACGATTTTCTCGCGCTCGCCCGCGGCGCCGTCCTCGTGGTCCACGGCGACATCCTCTTCGACAACATCGTCCCCTGGAGCAGCGACGCCCGCCGCCTCGAGGCGATGATCGCGGCCGAATTCGCCAAGGTGCCGCCCGCCGAACACGGCCGGCTCGAGGTCCGCCTCGGCGTTCTCCGCCGGGTCTCGTTCGCGTTGCCGCAACGGCATCATTCCGAGCGCCGGCCGCTCCGCTACTTGATCCACTACCTGCGCGACACGGTCTGGCCGCCGACGCGTTTTCTCAAGGTCATCGACGCCTGGCGCACCACTCCGCCCCGCGCCGAAGCGCTCGTCCGGCAACACCGGCCCGGCACGCGCTTCATCGTCACAGGCCACACGCACTATCCCGGCGTGTGGCGCCGTCCCTCAGGTCTCGTCGTCGTCAACACCGGCTCGTTCTGCCTGCCGCTCGGTGCCTGCTGCGTCGATCTGACCGACGCCGCCCTCACGGTCCGCCGCATCGCCCGCCGCCGCGGCGCCTACCATCCCGGCCGTACCGTCGCCGCGTTTCCGCTCGCTCCGTCCGCGGAATTCGGGACAACAGCTCCATGAGCATCGAGTTCGGTTGGTGGAACAAGGACGCGGACGGCCGCAAGTACCAGGTCCATGCCGTCGTCCACGGCGGCAACATCGAGTGGACGCGCCACCAAGGCCATCATACCTCGTGGGAACCGCACGTGCCCGACGACGAAGACCGCGAGCGGCTCGTTTACGAAGCGGAAAAACGCGTCCCGCGCCGCCTGATTTCGCAGAAGCAATTCGACGAAATCAAACGCCTCAGCGCCAACGAAGGTCCCGGCCTGATCGTCGGACGCCGCGCCCGCGTTTCGCCGGATCTCTAAGCGGGCCGGTTCTGCCGGTTCCCCTCTCTCAAAGCCCGGCTCCGGCCCCCGGCTTTCCGGCCGCGTCCAACCGCGCCGCCGCCATGGGCCAGATGAGCTTGAAGGAAGGGCAATAGTCCGCCGGGCGCGCGTTGACGCGCGCCGTGATCTCCGCCGGCGCGAGCCATTCGCCGTACTGGATTTCCCGCGGGTCCAATTCCAAAGGACCGTCGTGCCGCAGGTGGTACACCCAGACGAATTCCCACCCCGTCTCCTCGCACGCCGAAATCCGGAACCACCGCACCGGCGCGATTCCGGGCGGCAAACGGATGCCGATTTCCTCGCCGAGCTCGCGCGCCGCCGCCGGATCGTAGTCTTCGCCGGCATCGACGTGGCCCGAGCAGGAAGAATCCCATAGTCCCGGCGAAAGGTCCTTCAGCATCGACCGCTTCTGCAGAAAGACGCGGCCGGCCGCGTCGAAAACCAAGATGTGCACCGCCCGGTGCCACCAGCCGTGGGCGTGCACGTCCCGGCGCGTTTCCCGCCGCAGCACGCGGTCCTCGGCATCCACCACATCGAACCACTCCTCGCCGCCGCCGGCCTTTACATTCGCGTTCATTCCTGTCCATTCGTGGTCCCCCCCGGGGAAAACACCATGCCGAAAATCGAGGTCAACAAGGTCGCCGAAATCCTGAAGAAGAACCAGGTCGATCCCGCCGTGCTCCGCCGCGTGGTCGAGGAAATGAACCTCGCCGCCCAGTCCGAGACCGACGAAGGCGAGAAGCCGCCGCCGATGAAGAAGCAGTTCGTCGTCCTCGTCAGCGACCCCGACGGCAAAATGCCGAAACACGATTTCGTCGCCTGGGTTCTCCAGATTCCCGAAAACGAAAGCGTCGTCACCGCCACCGAACGTATTTTCCGCGGCACCTACGATTTCAACGCCTCGAAGAAAGGCCGGCTCATGCCCGCCAAGACCGTCGGCGAAGCCATCGAGAACGTCCCCGCGAAGCACTTCAAGGAAGCGGAAGTCTGGGTGAAGACCAAGACCCCGGTCCTCGTGCTCAAGACCGACAACGAGATCCCGAAGGACGATTCCAAGCCGTCCCGCAAGGACCGCGACGACGACTGACGCGCGCTGGGCGCGCAGTTCGGAGTTCGGGTTTGCGCCGTAGCGCGGAGCTCCAGCCCGCGCTATTCCTCCGCCCTATCTCCCCCGCTTCGTCCCTTCGACGTCCACCGGCCCCAGCGCCGCCTCGAGAAACCGGAACGCCTGCGCGTTCGACTCCGGCGTCGGCGCGTGAGCGGGCCGGTTGGTCATCGCGACGCGGTGCTCGAAACCCAGCAACCGATTCACCGCTACGGCATGGTTGAGCGCCGCCCACCGCGCCGGCCCATCCTCCGAGCCACCCGAAACCAAAAACGGCCGCGGCGCCATCAACGCATGCAATTCGTGCAGGTCGCGTCCGGCCGCGACGAGTTCGCGGTACGCTCCGGTCCGCGGGTTCGACGCCGTCACCAGCCCCGGCTTGCGCGTCCGCTGCGGATCCAACCCAAGGTACCACGGCTCCCAATAGTTCACTGCCGTCCGCGTCTCGTCGAAGACCACGCCGCCGTCCGACCACACCGCCGCCGCGAACTTGTCGTACAGGCACGAGGCGAACATCGCCCATTTCCCGCCGTACGAATGCCCCATCACGCCGATCCGCGCCGGATCCACCTCGGGCCGCTGCGCCAGGATCGTGTGGCAGTTCGCCGCCAGGTACGCGTGGAAACTCAGGGGCTGGCAGGCCGCGCCGTATAATTTCGGCCGATACGCGTCGTCGCCCGGCGTGCCGATCGCCAGCGTCACGAAGCCCCGCCGGGCCAGCTGCAGCGCGAAATCCCGGTCCGCCCCGCGCGCCCCGCTCTCCAGCATCTTCTTCGCCTGCCCCGTCAACGGCCGCGGACCGTCGTAACCGACGCTCACCTCCGGTGCATAGAACAGCACCAACACCGCCGGCCGCGGCGCAGCCGCTTTCGCCGCCGGCACCAACAGGTAGCCGTGCTGCATCACCCCGGGCGCGACCTCGAGGTTCACCCGGTGCTGGATCACGTCCCCGCGGTCCTGCCGTTCCTCGAACTCGATCTTCGGCCGCGCCACCAACTCCGGCCACGGACCCATGAAGCCGTGCCACGCCCGCAAAATCTCCGCCCGCCGCGCCGGCCACTCCGCCGCCGTGCGCACCGGCCGGCCGTCGTCGAACACCAGCGGCGATTTTCCCGGCGGCAACGTCTCCGCCCACTCCGCCGGCGGCGCGAAATGCGCCCGCAGTTCCTCCGGCGGCAACGCCGGCGCCGCCCAAGCCGACGCCGCCAGCCATCCGCCCGCGATCAGCCGGCGGAACCGTTCAAAGCCCATACCGCTTCGGATCGAACCCGCGTTCCTTCAACGCCGCCGCCAGCGCCTTGAGGTCGAGCTTCTGCCCCGGTTTCACGCCGTTCGCCGCGTACCAGCCTTGGTTGGTTTCCAACGCGAACTGCAGCTGCATCCCGCGCGACGCCACCGTCTTCTCGTCGAAGGGATGCAGCGGATACACTTCCGCGAGCGCTCCGTCCGGCCCGAAGAACCCGATATCGAGCGGCGTCGGCGTGTTGCGCATCCAGAACGTCATCTGCTGCGGCTTCTCGTACACGAAAATCATGCCGTCGTCCTTGCCGAGATCGCGGCGCTCCATCAGGCCGCGCTGCATCTCGTAGGGCCGCACCGCCACCTGCATGCGCACCGTGCGATCCCCGACCTTGATCGGGAAGAAATCGGCGATCGTCTTCGTCGCCACCGCAGCCGCCGGCGCCGCCGCCTGCTCCCGCGCGCAGGCGCTCAGGCCGAGGCTCGTCCATGCGAGCACCGCCGCTGCCAGCCACCGCGAAACCGGATTTGCGTTTTTCACAGGGGCGGTGGCTAATGCCCGTCACGTCCCAACTCAACCTTCGTCTTCCGTGCCCGGCCGTCCTCCTCCCCCGCTCCTCTGTGCCGATACCCACCGCAGCGCCGACGCGCTCTACTTCGGCCAGGTCGCCGTCCCCGACGCCTTCGTCTCCTTCGGTCTGAAGGGAAAAAAGTACGCCATCGTCAGCGCCCTCGAGTTCGGCCGCGTGCGCAAAACCTCGGACTTCGATGTCGTCCTCCCGCTCGAGGGCTTCATCAAGCGCGCCCGCGAGCTCTGGCCCGAGCGCAAACCCGGCCTCGCCGAGGTGATCTACCTCGCCGCCCGGGACTACAAACAGCAACGCTTCACCGTCCCGGCCGATTTCCCCGCCGGCATCTACGAGCAACTCTTCGAGCTCGGACTCGATCTCGTCGTCGCCGACGGCGCCCTCTTCCCGGAACGGGAAATCAAGACGCCCGCCGAGGCCGCCGCCATCCGCGAAGGCAACCGCTGCAGCGCCCTCGGCTTCGCCGCCGCCGAAAAGATCCTTCGCGCCAGCCGCATCCAAGGCCGCACCCTGCGCCACCGCGGCAAGGTCGTGACCAGCGAAATGCTCAAGTTCGCCATCGAGGTCGCCTGCCTCGAGGCCGGCGCCGTGTCCGCCGACACCATCGTCGCCGGCGGCGACCAGGCCTGCGACCCGCATGAACGCGGCTCCGGCCCGATCCGCCCGCACGAACTCGTCATCGTCGACATTTTCCCCCGCGTCACCGCCACCGGCTACCACGGCGACATGACCCGCACGTTTCTCCGCGGCCGCGCCAGCGACGCCCAGCGCGCCCTCGTCGCCGCCGTGCGCGCCGCCCAACTCGCCGCCCTCAAGGCGATCAAGGCCGGCGTCAACGGCCGCGATGTCCACCGCCGCTGCGTCGATGTTTTCACGGCCCGAGGTTACGAGACGAAGTCCACGCCGCGCGGCTCGGTCGGTTTCTTCCACGGCACCGGCCATGGCCTCGGCCTCGCCGTCCACGAATTGCCCCGCCTGAGCGGCGCCGTCGACTACACCGTCCCCAAGGGCTCCGTCGTCACCGTCGAACCCGGTCTGTACTATCCGGGCCTCGGCGGTTGCCGCATCGAGGACGTCGTGCAGGTCACCGCCGGCGCGCCGAAAATGCTCTCCCGTTACTCCTACGATTGGGAACTGTGATGAAAGGCCTGAAACCCCTCCTGCAGAAGATCGCGAAGCTGCGCATCCTCGTCGTCGGCGATGTGATGCTCGACCACTACATCTGGGGCGACGCCACGCGCATCTCCCCGGAAGCCCCCGTGCCCGTCGTCGACATCGCGCGCGATTCCTGGACCGCCGGCGGCGCCGCCAACGTCGCCCTCAACATCGCCTCGCTCGGCGCCCGCTGCACCGTCGCCGGCTACTTCGGCCTCGACGAGGCCGGCCAGCGCCTCACCACCATTCTCCACGGCAAACGCATCGCCACGATCACCACGCCCGGCGCCGCGCCGACGATCGTGAAGACGCGCGTCCTCGTGCAGCACCAGCAGCTCTGCCGCCTCGACCGCGAGGCTCCGCCGACTGCCTACCACGTGCCCACCGCCAAGGCCGAATCGCTCCTCGCCGCGGAAATCGCGGCCTGCGACGCCGTCATCTTTTCCGACTACGCCAAGGGCATCCTCAACGACGACATCGTCGCCCGCGTCACCGCCCTCGCCCGCAAAGCCGGCAAGTTCATCGCCCTCGACCCGAAGCCGAAACACAAACTCGCCTTCCACGGCCTCGACCTGATTACGCCGAACAAACGCGAGGCCCTCCAGCTCGCCGGCATCGAGCCGCTGCCGCACACGCGTTTCCCCGCCGCCGACGTGTGCGCCCAGCTGCACACGCGCTACGCCACGCGCAACCTCGTCGTCACCCTCGGCGAAGACGGCATGCTCCTCAGCAAGAGCGGCAAAATCGTGAAGACGATCCCGACCGCCGCCCGCGAGGTCTTCGATGTTTCGGGTGCCGGCGACACTTCCCTCGCCGGCCTCGTCCTCGCCCTCACCGCCGGCGCCACTCTCGAGACCGCCGCCCTCTTCGCCAACGCCGCCGCCGGCGTGGTCGTCGGCAAACTCGGCACCGCCACCGTCACGCCCGAGGAACTCGTCGCCTACGTCAACAAGCAGCCCTGAGCCGCGCGCATGAAGGCCCTCTTCCTCGACCGCGACGGCACGATCATCTTCGACAAGCATTACCTGTCCGACCCCGCCGGCGTGGAACTCATCCCCGGCGCCGCCGCCGCCCTCGCCCGCGCGCAGGCCCTCGGTTTCAAGCTGTTCCTCTTCACCAACCAGTCCGGCATAGCCCGCGGCCTCTACACGCTCGACGACGTCCACCGTTGCAACCGGCGCATGGACGAACTCCTCGGCCTGCCCGCGCCGATCTTCGCCGATATCTGTATCGCCACCGAGGGCCCGGACGAACCCGCCGTCTACCGCAAACCGTCGCCGCGCTTCATCCTCGAAAGCCTCGCCCGCCACGGGCTCGATCCGAAGCAATGCTGGATGGTCGGCGACCGCGAAGGCGACATCGACGCCGGCCACAACGCCGGCATCCGCGCCGCCGCCGTGTGCACCGGCAAGCACGACGCCGCCGGCTGGGCCGCGCTCAAGCGCCCGAATCTCCCCGTGTTTCCGTCGCTGGTTGAATTCGTTGCGAGCCTGGACTGATTGCGCGATGCCCGAACTCGCCGAAGTCGAATTCTACCGGAAACGCTGGCACCTCGCCGCCCAGGGCGAATGCGTCGTCGCGCTCCACACGCACGACACCAAGAAACTGCTCCGCCGGCTCGACCTGCCCGCCCTGCGCCGCGGGCTCGTCGGCGCCGTCTTCGTCGATTCCGTCGCCGCCGCGAAACAGATGCTCTTCCGCTTCGGCGACGAAGTCTGGCTCGGCGTCCATCTCGGCATGAGCGGCGAACTCGGCGTCGCCCCGCCCGACCACGTCCCGCGCAAGCACGACCATCTCGTGATCTTCACGGCGCGGCACGCGCTGGTCTTTTCGGATCCGCGCATGTTCGGCCGCCTTGAATTCCACCGCGGACCCGACGCGCCGGACTGGTGGACGAAGATCGCGCCCGCCTTGCTCTCGCGCGAATTCACGGTCGAGGCCGTCGCGGCCTTCCTGCAACGCCGCCGCCGCGCGCCGATCAAAGCCGTTCTCTTAATGCAGGAGCAGTTCCCTGGCATCGGCAACTGGATGGCCGACGAAGTCCTCTGGCGCGCCGCGATCCATCCGCGCCGTCTCGCCGGCTCGCTTCGGCCCGCGGAGGTGCGCACGCTGTGGCGCGAATGCCGCCGGGTCGCCCGGCTCGCGCTCGATGCCATCGCCGGCCGCGGCCGATCCTTGCCCGCCGATCTCAACGTCGGCATCCCGAAATCCTGGCTCTTTCTCCATCGCTGGCGCCCCGGCGGGATCTGCCCGCGCACACGCACACCCCTCGCCCACGCCACCATCGGCGGCCGCACGACCTGCTGGTCCCCTGCCCGCCAACGCCTGCGATGAAAAAGGTCCGGCTCGACGAACTCCTGGTGCTGCGCGGCCTCGCCGAGACCCGCGCCCAGGCCAAGGCCCTCGTGATGAGCGGCCGCGTCCGCCACGGCACCGAGCGCCTCGACAAACCGGGCAAGGACTACGCGCCCGACACCGAACTCGCCGTCGACCGGCCGCCGCGCTTCGTCAGCCGCGGCGGCGAAAAACTCGCCGCTGCCCTCGAACGCTTCGCTCTCGACGTCCGCGGCGCGCACGTCCTCGACGTGGGCGCGTCGACCGGCGGCTTCACGGATTGCGTGCTCCAGGCCGGCGCGGCCGACGTCGTCTGCGTCGACGTCGGCCGCGCCCAATTGCACGCCAAGCTCCGCGCCGATCCGCGCGTGACCAATTTCGAAAAGCTCAACGCCCGTTTCCTCACCGCCGCCGATCTCCCGCGCGCCGAGTACGATCTCGTCGTGATGGATCTCTCGTTCATCTCGCTGAAATCGGTGCTGCCCGCGGTCTGGGCCCTCGTGCGGCCCGGCGGCCGCCTCGTCGCGTTGGTAAAACCGCAGTTCGAAGCCGGCAAGGCCGAGGTCGACAAAGGCCGCGGCGTGATCCGCGACCCCGCCGTGCAGGAAGCCACCCTCGTCGCGGTGCGCGACTTTGCGTTGGCCCAATTGCCCGGCGCCGCCCTCATCGGCACGATCGATTCGCCCATCGCCGGCGCCGACGGCAACCGCGAGTTCCTGCTCGGCCTCGCCAAGGCCGGGAATAAAGGCTCGGAGCCCGCCGCCAATCCTGCTTGATCGTCACCCTCATGGCCGGCCAATCGATGAAGCCCATCCGCAAGCTCGCGATCGTCGTGAACGAGGAGAAACCCGGCGCGCCGGACCTCGCCCGCGATCTTTGCCGGATCGCCACGGCCGCCGGCGTGCGCTGCAAGCAGACGACCCGCTTCCCCGTCGCGCGCGGCTACCTCCGCGGCATGGATGCGTGCTGCGTCATCGGCGGCGACGGCACCCTCCTCGGCGTCGCCCGCGAGTCCGTCCGCGAACAGGTTCCCATCATCGGCGTCAACCGCGGCAGCCTCGGTTTCCTGACCACGTTTTCCGCCGACGAAGTCCGCGGCCAGTTCGCCCGGGTTTTGGGCGGCGAGTTCGTGCTCGACCGCCGCGCGATGCTCGCCTGCTCCACGCGTCCCGGTTCCGAGGACCTCGCGCTCAACGACGTCCTCATCAAGGCGGAGGTCAATTCGCGGCTCGTGCGCCTCGAGGTCTTCGCGGACGGCGAACTCGTCACCGACTACACCTGCGACGGCCTCATTTTTTCCACGCCGACCGGCTCGACCGCGTACAACCTGTCCGCCGGCGGGCCCATCGTGCATCCGTCGGCCGGCGTCATCGCGATGACGCCGATCTGCCCGCACACGCTGAGCAACCGCTCGATCATTTTCCGCGACCACGTTAAGCTCCGGGTTTTCAACCGCTCCGCCGATTCACGCCTGCTGGTGGCGATGGACGGGCAGCGAAATCTCAAGGTCGGCACCCGCTCGCCGGTCGAAATCTCGGTCGCAAAACTGCGTCTGCCCTTGGCCCAGCGCCCCGACTATTCCCATTTCTCCGTCGTGCGCACCAAGCTCAAGTGGAGCGGCGGCTTCGTCGAGAAACGCTGAACCGGCCGCCGCCCGCCGGCAGGGAGATATTGGTTTTGGGTTTTGGGTTTGGAGTTCGGGGTTCGGAGTTTGGAATTCTAAGTTTGAAATTCAGAGTTTGCGGTTCGAATTCCGGTTTCCGGTCTCCGCATTCCGGTCTCCGGTTTCATATATCCGCTCTCCGGTTTCCGATATCCGAATCTTGGCTCCACGGCATTGGCTCTGGGCGCTCCGAAACTCGGACAGCAAAAAACCCCGGCTTGCGACCGGGGTTCGAAAATCGCGAACGGATGAACCGCTCAGTTCTTGTTCTTCTTGGCTTCCTTCTCGGCCTTGGCCTTGTCCATGTCGGCCTTGCGGGCGGCTTCTTCGTCGGCGTCCAGCTTGCCGTTGCCGTTCTTGTCGTACTTCTTCAGGTCGGCTTCCATCTTCTTCTTCTTCTTCTCGGCCTTGGCGGCATCGTCGTCGGCGGCGCGGGCCACCGGAGCGGCGAAGGCGAAAGCGAGGGCCAGCAGGCTGGCGATCAGGGTAAGTTTAGAGGCAGTGTTTTTCATAGGGCGCGCAAAAGTTGCGAGATCGTCCGGCAAAAATCCAGTCCGTTAATTACAATAAATGCAGGAGGTCCGCCCTGACCTCCCCGAGCCGCTTGTAGGCCGCCAAGTCCTCCGGCATCGTCATCAACGCCCGCCGCAAACCCACCCCGGCCCCGGCCCGGACCACGTCGTCCAGCCGATGATTTGCGATGCGGATCGCAAAGACGATGCCCGCCCCGCCGGGCAAGGCCGCCAGCATCTGATGCTCCACCCGCAGCCAAAGCCGGTCCAACGCGACCGGCCGCGCCGGGCCCGGCAACCTCCGGGCCGGGTGCAGATTCAGGTCGTCCGTCGCCGCGATCCCCCAATTGTCCCGGAGAAACGCGCTGCCGGGACGCAGTTTGCCGAGAAAGCTCCGGATCGGCGTCCCCAGCGCCGGATTGAGCCCCGGCACCGGCGCATGGATGAAGTCCATCGTCTCCCCCGCCTTCTCCTCCAGCGCCCAGCCCGTCGGAAAACACAGCACCCCGGCCACCAACCGGAAAACGCCGGCAGCGTCCGGGGCCAAAAACAACAGATCCGGTTCATGCGCCGTGCCGAGTTGCCAAAGGTCGTCGCGCACCCCCGCGGCCCCGGCCGGCCGCGGGCACGGCGCCTCGGCCGCGGGCCACGCGGCGGCAAACTCCCGGAGCGGTGCTTCGCCGGCCGGCAACACGCACGCGTAGCGCTCCGGCGTCTCGCCCAACCAACGCGCCCGGATCCGGCGGACGTCGCCGGTCGGATCCGCGGTCCGCAGAAAATCCTCCGGCCGGCCGCGCCGCAGCATCAGGTGCAGCCGGAAATCCTCGTCCGGCAGCAACTCGGCCAACGGAATCATGGGCCGGGCACGCCTTACGGACGCACGACGAGCTGCATGCGCCGCTCCGCGCCGAAGTAGCGCGTCGCAAAGGCCGCGAGCTCGGCGACGGTCACCGCGTCGATGCGCCCGTCGTAATTTTTCCAGTCGTTGATCGGCTGGCCCTGCAACGCGTTCAATCCCGCCTGCATCGCGCGGGCCGAATTGGTCTGCAGGCTTTGCCGCCGCGCCGCCTTCAGGCGCGCCTGGCAGCGCCCCAATTCCGCGGCGTCGATTTCACCCGCCTTCACGCGCGCGATCTCCGCGTCGATCTCGGCGAGCACCTCGTCTTCCTTGCCGGGCTGCGTGCCCGCGAAGAAATAGAACATGCCCGCGTCGAGCCCCGTCACGCGCCCCGACCGCACGAAGTAAGCCAGGCCTTTTTCCTCGCGCACGCGCTCGAAGAGCCGCGACGCCATGCCGCTGAAGAGTTCGTCGGCCATTTCCCCGACGTAGAAGTCCGGGCTGTTCACGGTCGGTCCGGCGAAGGCCTGCATCACGACGGCCTGTTCGCGCGGTTCCTTTTCCACCCACGCCCCGCACGCCGCCGGCAGCGACTGCGGTGCCGGGGCCGGCGGAAACGCCAGCGGTTTCCCGGCCGGTATCCGTTGCAAAAACGCCTTCAGTTTCGGCAGCAGTTTCGCCGGATCGAAATCGCCGGCGACGGCGAGCACCGTGTTGGGCCCCACGCAAAGCCGGCGGTGCAGGTCGCGCAGATCCGCCGGCGTCAGCGCCTTCAGTCCCGCCGGATCGCCCTGCGCGTCGAGCGCGAGCGGATGGTTGCCGAAGAACCGCGCCCGGCCGCGCCGGCGCGTGAGCTGCACGACGTCGTCGTCGTCCTGGAGCAACGCCGCTACCTGCGCGTCGCGCTCGAGTTCGAACGCCGCCGGCTTGAACGCGGGCGCGAGCACGGCGTCCGCCAAAATCTCCAGCGCCCGGTCGAAGTCCGGCGGCAACACCTCGGCGACGAGGCCGAGGCTGTTGTTGCCGGAGAACGGGAAGAACGCGCCGCCGACCTCCTCGATGCGCTCCGCGACCGCGGCCGCGCTGCGCTTGCGCGTGTCCTTCGTGAGCAAGGTCGCCAACAGCCCGGTCGCCCCGCGGCGCCCCGGCGTCTCGAACAGCGGCCCGCCCTGCATCAGGAAACGCAGGTGCAAATTGGGCAGACGGCGGTCGGGCTGGAGCAGCAAGCGGGCGCCGTTGGCCAGCTTGACCTCCGTGAAATCGGGCCGCGGGGCGGTCGCCGCGGCGGTCGCGGGCACGCCGCCGGCCGCCGCCGCCGGATTCAGCGAAACCTCGATGAGGCGGGCCGCCGGGAGGTACGTCCGCAGGGCGCGGACGAGGTCGGCCGGCCGCACCCGGCGCACCGCCTCGAAAAACGTGCGGCTGTGGTCGAGGTCGCCCACGACGACTTCCGCCACGCCGAGCCGGGAGGCTTGGCCGCTCATCGTCTTGCGGGAATTGATCTCCCCGACCACGAGCTGCCGCACCGCCTTGCGCAACTGCGCCGCCGTGAAGCCCCGCCGCAGGCAGCGCGCGAGCGCGGCATGGATCGCCGCCGCCGCCTCGTCGCGCTTGGCCGCGTCGCAAGTATAGGAAAGGCAGAAGAGCCCCGTCGTGCCCGGGTTCCAGCTGGAGGCGTCGATCGCGTGCACGAGGCCGGTCTTTTCGCGGATCTCCTGCCAAAGGATGGAACTGTCGCCGTTCCCCAGCACCATCGCCAGGAGGTCGAGCACCGGCGCGTCCGCGTGCGCCAGCCCCGGGATCGGCCAAGCGAGCACGGCGCGGGTGATCTCGACGTCCTCGTAACGGTGGTCCCGCCGCGGCGCCAGTTGCGCGGGTTCCTCCGGCACCAGCACGGGCGCCAGCCGGACGCGCGGGGCGGTCCCGAAGTGCCGCTCGACGTCGGCCCGCACCGCCGCGGGATCGACGTCGCCGACGACCACCACGACGAGGTTGTTCGGAACGTATCGCGCGCGGTAGTACGCGAGCAGGTCGTCGCGCGTCACCGCCGCGAAGACCTCGCGGTGGCCGATGATCGGCTGCCGGTACGGATGTTCGCGGAAAGCCGTCGCAAACAGCGCGTCCCAGAGCCGGTTGTCCGGGTCGTCGCGCGTCATCGCGATCTCGCGCAGAATGACGTCCTTTTCCTTCGCCACCTCGTCGGCGGGCAGCGTCGAGTGCAGGACGGCGTCGGCCAGCAGGTCGACGGCGACGCCGGTGTGCTCGCTGGGGAGATCGATGTAGTAGACCGTGCGGTCGAAGGTCGTGTACGCGTTGATGTAGCCGCCGTGGGCCTGGACCGTGGCGCTGATTTCGCGCCCGGCGCGGCGCTCGGTGCCCTTGAAGAGCATGTGCTCGAGGTAGTGCGAGAGCCCCGCGCCGAGGTACGCGCCTTCGTGCTGGCTGCCGGTCTTCACCCACACTTGCACCGAGGCCAGGGCCGCGGAGGGATCGCGTTTCACCAGCAACGTGAGGCCGTTCGCGAGAATCGTCCGCTCCACGGGCTCGCGCCAGAACGTATCCAGCAAACGGAGATCGGAGGCGGCGGCGGCGGGTTTGGACATGAAGCAGGTAGAGTTGCCGCAGCGCCCGGCCCGGCGTCGACGCCAAAAACAGGCGCCCGACCGGCGGCCGCGGCGCAGTTCAGGCGGCGCCGAAGGCTTCCGGCCCGCCCGGCAGGCGTTTCGCCGGCTGGAACGGCTTCACGAACGCCTCGTCGAAATCGAAGAGATCGGAGAAGTCCTCGCGGCGGTCGTTCTCCGTTTTCGAAAAGACATTGTACTCGATCAGATTGAAAACGATGTCGCCGAAATCGCGGCAGCGTTTCACGCCCCAGGTGTTGAGCACCGTCTTTGCCAGCGGCCCGAACTGGTCGAGCGCGTAGACGCGCAGGCCTTCCAGCAACTCGGGCCCGGAAACATGCCGCGAACGCTCGGCGCGCGCCGCGTCTTTCTTCCGCAGCTCCTTCACGGTGTGGTCCAAACCCAGCCGTACGAAATCATACGCCTTCCGGTCGAACCGGGGATCCTCTTTGCAAATCAATGCCACAATCTCGCTAAAGTCCGGGTTTTGCATGAGCGCGGGCCGACGTTGGCACAGCGTTTGACGCGGCGCAATCCCCCGGATGACCGCAGAAGCCCCTGAGTGTTAATGCTAATGATTATTATCTGGAATTTTCCCTATAGCGCGTCATTAATTTGTAAAAACCTAAATGATCTCCTCTACCGCGACCCACCACCCGCTGGCCGGGAATTCCAAAAATGGCGCCAAAGCGCCAACCGCTGTCGAACTTGCGACCGCCCGGCTAAAGTCCGCCGGTTTGCGCATCACCCAGCCGCGCTTGGCCATTTTGGGCGCCCTGAGCCGCCGCGAGCAGCCGACGACCATCGAGCAGATCCACGAGGATGTCGGCGCCGGTAATTGCGATTTGGTTACGGTCTACCGCTGCATGGCGGCTTTCGAGGAGATCGGTCTGGTGCGCCGCGCGTTCTTCCACAACGGCACCGCCCTCTACGAGATCAACCTCGGCCAACCCACCCGCTACCACGTCGTGTGCAAAGCCACGAATCGCGTCGAGGAACTCGATCCCGCGGTTTCCGAGGAACTGCGCCGCGCCATCGAAACCGTGCAGGAGGGCCTCCGCGCCCGCGGTTTCGCCGAGGTCGGCCACATCGTGGAATTCTTCGGCGTCTCGCCGCAGTCCGCCCGCCTGGCCCCGGTTGCGGCCGTTCCGGCGGTGCGCTGATCGCCCGTTTTCGAACTTTGGCCGATCCGGTTTGCTCCGGACCGGCTTTTTGGTGCCCGGACGCCGTCAGCGCGCCGCGACAAAGAGCGCGTTGGCCCGGTCCCAGTTCACGACCTGCCAAAACGCGGCGATAAAGTCCGCCCGGCGGTTCTGGTACTTGAGATAGTAGGCGTGCTCCCAGACATCGAGCCCGACGATCGGCACGGCGCCGTCGCTCAGGGGCGTGTCCTGGTTGGCGGTGGAGGTCACCGCCAGTTTGCCGTCCTTGAGTGCCAGCCAGGCCCAGCCACTGCCGAAACGGCCGGCCGCCGCCGCGGCAAACCGCGTCTTGAACTCGTCGAACGACCCGAAGGCCTGCGTGATCGCGGAACCGAGCTCGGCCTTCGGCACGCCGCCGGCCTTGGGACCGATGATCTGCCAGAAATGGGCGTGGTTCAGGTGGCCGCCGGCGTTGTTGCGGAGGACGGTGCGCACCGCGGCCGGCAGGGCCTCGAGGTTCCGCATCATCGCCTCGGCCGACTGCGTCGCCAGCGCCGGCTGGTCCTTCAGCGCGTTGTTGGCGTTGGTGATGTAGGCTTGGTGATGCTTGCCATGGTGAATCTCCATCGTGCGCGCATCGAAGTGCGGCTCCAGCGCATCGTAGGCATAGTCCAGTTTCGGCAGGACGAACGGCGGCATCGTGCCGGCCGCGGCGGGCGCGGCGCCGGCCGGGAGCGAACCGAGGCCGGCGAGCGCGGCGCCGGCGCCCAAGGTTTTCAACGCGGTGCGGCGGGTAACGGGTCGGGAGGAAAGCATGCCGCGACCGTACCGTCCTCGCCCGCTCCGGCAAGGCCCCGCGGCGGATTTTCCCGTCCCGGCCTCACCGCGTACCGCCGCCGAAACGGATCCGCGGATCCAGCCAGAGCAACAAAAGGTCGCTGACCAAGGTGCCGATCATGCCAAGCAGGCTCAAAATCATCAGCATCGAACCTGCCAGATAGACATCCTCCGCGAGCAGGGCATCGAACAGCGTCGGCCCCACCATCGGCAGGCTCAGCACCATCGCCACCAGCGCGCCGCCGGAAACGAGATGCGGGAAAAGTCCGCCCAAACTGGATACGAACGGATTCAGCGCGAGGCGCACCGGGTACTTGAGCAGCAGCCGCAGCGGGCGCACGCCCTTCGCCCGCGCGGTCGTGACGTACGGTTTGCGCAGCTCGTCGAGCAGGTTGGCCCGCATCACGCGCACCATGCCCGCTGCTGAGCCGCAGCCGAGCACCAGCACCGGCAGCCAGATGTGCCGCATGAGGTCCGCGACCTTGCCCCAGGTCCAACCCTGCAGGCTGGCGTATTCGGGCGAGAACAACCCCGACAGGCTCAGGCCGAACCAGCGTTTGCCGAGGTACATCACGACCAGGGCGAGGAGGAACGAAGGCACGGACACGCCCAGAAACGCCGCGAACGTGAGCACGTAGTCGCCCGGCGAATACTGCCGGACCGCCGAGTAGATGCCGGTCGGCAGCGCGATCAGCCACGTGAACAGCACGGTGGCCAGCGAGACCGCGACCGTGAGGACAATCCGGTCGCCGATCACTTCCGCGGCCGGCTTCTCGTGTTCCATCGACAGCCCGAGGTCGCCCTGCAGCAGTCCCTTGTCGGCCGGCTGGAAGGTCGTGAACCAAGTCAGGCCGAGCCAACGCGCGTAGCGCTGCCACAGCGGCTCATCGAGCCGGAAGTTCCGCCGCAATTCCGCGGCGAGTTCCTCGCTCGCCGGCGTCCCTTCCATTTCCAGCCGCGCCACCCGCATCTCCGCGAAATCGCCCGGGGGCAGCTGCACCAGCACGAACACGATCACCGACACCGCCAGCATGGTCGGCGCCATCAGCAGGAGGCGCCGGCCGATGAGCGGATGCCGCGCCGCGGCCAACGCGATCGCCAGCGCCAGCGCGAGAGCCAGCAGGGTGCCCACCGTCGCGCCGAGCGTGTTGCCGCCGTCGGCATCGGATTCGCCCTCGCGCAGCCACGGTTCCGGCGCGACAAGGGCGTTCTTCACCTGCTCGCGGACCACCGGGTCGTCCTTGGGCCGCTCCCAGAAATACGTCTCGATGCCGGTGTTGCCGGGCGTCTGGAAATTCGCGCCGAACAGCGCCGTGCGCGGCACGTTGCGGAACCCTTTCTTGACCACCACGAGCTGCGGCGGCGACGTCGCGATGCTGATGCTCCAGACGTTGTCCGCCGCGATGTCCAGCACCTCGCGGAACCGCGCGATCCGCTCCGGCTCCGAGGTCATCATGCTCGTCTCGTCGAGAATCTCCATCGCGCGCCGCAAGGGGTGGCCGCGCGGCGGCTCGAGGGCGTTGGGCCGGTTGGCGGCGGGATCGCCGTGCAGGCCGCCGTATTGGTACCAGGTCCCGAAAGCCGGCGCGTAGAACGACTCGAAATAGGTCGGCACGAAGTTGCGCGGCTCGACCAGCGGGTAGAATTCGCTCTCGCCCGTCCACACGGTCAGGTCGTGCTCGTAGACGAGTTTTTCCTGCTCAAAAAGCCGGCGGGCACGGGAACGGAAGAGCACGCGCACGCCGACCTTCGCCCAATCGTCGATCACGAACTGCGCCGGCCCGTCCGTCGTGTAGTCGGTCAGATTGAGGGTGAAACTCATCCGCGTGCCGTCCGGAAAGGTGCGGTATCCCTCGGCATCCCGCCGCGTGAGCCCGAGCCCGTCGAGCAGGCGGTTGGCGCGGGCGGGATCGTGTTCGATGAACGACCGCATCAGCCGCGGGTGGTGGTACGGCGAGTCCGGCGGCGGCGCGATCTGCGCCGGCTCGGCCTGGCCGTTGAACTCGGCCGCGATGATGTCGCGCCGGTTGATCGCGAGCGACAGCGCCTGCCGGAACGCGGTCTCGTTCAGCAGCGCGTGCTTGAGCTTCGTTTCCGGCCGCGCCGGATCGACGCGCCGGTTCAGGTTGGGGTAGACGGCGAACAGCGACTGCGTGCTCGGTTTCCAATGGTAGACTTCGTAGCCGTGGCGCGCCGCTTCGCCGAGGAGCAGAATGTGGTCGTCGTAACGCAGGTGCCGGTCCTGCATCGCGACTTCGCCGTTGGCCGCGCCGGTGGCGATCAGGTTGTTGGAACGGATGTCCATCACCAGCCGGTCGAGGTACGGCAGCTGGTTGCCCTGCGGATCGACGGCCCAGTAATAGGGATTGCGCACGAAGACCTGCGGCGACGTGGGATTGTAGGTCCGCAGGATCCACGGCCAAAGCCGCGGGTGCTCCGGATTCATGAAGTGCTTGATCCGGCGGTAGGCGGCCACCGGGCTCGACAGCCCGAGCGTTTCCATGGTGCGCCGGATCAACGCGGGGTCGCCGAGCTCGGGATGGAATTTCCGCAGGTAATGCGACGGCACGATGTGCTCCGTGTGGTCCTCGAAGTTCATCCCCGTGGAGGCGAGGCGCTCGAGGAAAAGCGGATTCGGCTGCGCGAACTCGAAGCGGATCCGCAGCTCGTCGAGCTTGCGCACCGTCCCCTGCGTCGCCCCGGCCCGGAGGAACTTGGGCTGGCCGTTGAAGAAACGGATTTCGTGGTCGTACCAGTAAACGATGTCGTCGGCGGTCAGCGGATGCCCGTCCGACCACTTCATGCCGCGGCGCAATTCGAACGTGAAACTGCGGAAATCCGGCGAGATCTCCCAGGCCTTCGCGACGTGCGGCACGATCGGGTAACCCAACGGCGACCACCGCACGAGCGTCGCCGCCGAGAGGCGCCAGTAGATGGTCGAGAAATCGCCCATCGAATTGACGAAACGGTGCCACGTCCCGCCGTAGCGCCCGACGCCGTCCACGCCCTCGAGCACCACCGGCTCGGGCCCGACGCGCCGGGCCACGGGCGGCAACTGTCCCTCCCGCACCAGTTCCGCGAGAATCGGCGACTCGCCCCGCGGCCGCCACGGCTGCCGGCCCGGCGCCTGGTAATCGACCGGCCGATGGATCACCGCGGGAGGCACGCGGTCGAGCCGTTGCACGCGCGCGCGCGCGGCTTCGACCGTCGCGAGTTCCGCCGCGGCCGGCGCAGGCACGGGTTTGCCCAGGTCCGGCCGGAACAACGCGGCAAAGAGGTACAGCACCGCGGAGAAACCCGCGGCCGCCGCCAGAAACCGGCCGAGATTTGCCAGCAAACGTTTGTTCACAAAGGGGACCGCCGCCACCGCACCCAATTCCGCCGTCCGCAGCCAGCGCAATCTTCCGCGGCCCGCTGCGCACTTGCCAAGGCGCGCCACCGCCGCGAAGGTCCGGCCACACCTTCTCCCCGATGCGCACCACCATGACTCGTCGTCACGCCCTCCGTTCTTTCGCCGGCGCCGCCGCCCTCGCGACCGTCGCCGGCGCCCGCGCCGCCGAAACGGCCAAACCCGCCGCGGCCGCCGCCCCCGCGCCCGTGCCCGCCGCCAAGATCCGCCAGTCGGTCTGCAAATGGTGTTTCAACAAGATCGACCTCGAACCCTTCGCCGTCGCCGCGAAGGAGATGGGCCTCGAGTCGGTCGAACTTCTCAATCCCGCCGACTTCCCGCTGCTGAAGAAGATCGGCCTGCACTGCGCCATGGTCAGCAACCCCACGGGCAAGACCGCCCAGGGCGTCACCGTCGGCGGCATCAACAAGGCGTGGAACCGCCCCGAACACCACGATACCCTCGTCGAGCTCTACGAGAAACGCATCGCCGAGGTCGCCGACGCCGGCTTCGAAAACCTCATCTGTTTCTCCGGCAACCGCGAGAAGATGCCCGACGAACAAGGCCTCGAAAACTGCGCCCTCGGCCTCAAACGCATTTTGCCGCTCGCCGAGAAACGCGGCGTCACCCTCGTGATGGAGCTCCTCAACTCCAAGGTGAACCACAAGGACTACATGTGCGACCGCTCCGCCTGGGGCATCGAGCTCTGCAAGCGCCTCGGCTCCGAGCGCTTCAAGCTGCTCTACGACATCTACCACATGCAGATCATGGAAGGGGATGTGATCCGCACGATCCAGGAGAGCCACCGTTACTTCGCCCACTACCACACCGCCGGCAACCCCGGCCGCGCCGAGTTCGAGCCGCAGGACAACCAGGAGCTCAACTACGTGCCGATCATGCGCGCCATCAAAGCGACCGGCTTCAAGGGCTTCGTCGGCCAGGAGTTCATCCCGAAACGCGACGCCCTCGCCTCGCTCCGGGCCGCCGTGCAGCTCTGCAACGTC
Source organism: Opitutaceae bacterium (assembly GCA_027482185.1). GTDB lineage: Bacteria > Verrucomicrobiota > Verrucomicrobiia > Opitutales > Opitutaceae > ER46. The sequence continues at coordinate 267,659 of JAIXWF010000012.1, forward strand.
TGAGGTCCGGCCGCCGGCCGTTCCCGGGCGCGTCCACGGACGCGCCTTTTTGCTATCCTCGCCGCCCGGCACCCTCCGGACGATTCGCCGCGAAATGCCGCAAATCGTCATCCCGCCGCCGAACCCGGCCATTCCGCCCGCGCCGGCGCCCTGCTAATCTCGCCGCTCCGTTTTCCCGTCCCGCATGCGCTCCGCCATCACCGTCTCGCTCGTCCCCGAAGCCCGGGGCGGGCCCTTCGTGTACTCCGCCGGGCTCGAAGCCGCCTGCGCCGACGCCGCCGCGCTCGGCTTCGACGCGATCGAAATCTTTCCGCCCGACGCGGAGTCCCTCGACGCCGCCGCCATCCGTGCGCTCGTCGGCCGCCACGGCCTGCGCGTCGCCGCCGTCGGCACCGGCGGCGGCTGGGTCCGCCACAAGCTGACACTCACCCACGCCGATCCCGCCGTGCGCACCCGCGCCGCGGCTTTCATCCGTGGCATCATCGACGTCGCCGGCGCCCTCGGCGCGCCCGCGATCATCGGTTCGATGCAGGGCCGCTGGGAAGGCGCCGTCTCCCGCGACGAAGCCCTCGCCCTGCTCGCGGCGGCGCTGGCCGAACTCGGCGACCACGCCGCGCGCCACGGCGTGCCGCTGCTCTACGAACCGCTGAACCGCTACGAAACGAATCTCTTCAACCGCCTCGGCGACACCGCCGTCTGGCTGCGCGGCACGCCGGCCCGCCACGTTCGCCTGCTCGCCGATCTCTTCCACATGAACATCGAGGAAACCGACCTCGCAGCCGCCCTGCGCGAAGCCGGCGAACTCGTCGGCCACGTGCACTTCGCGGATTCCAACCGCCGCGCCATCGGCTTCGGCCACACGGACGTGCGGCCGGTCATCGCCGCCTTGCGCGAACTCGGCTACCGCGGCTACCTGTCCGCCGAGGTGCTGCCCCTGCCCGATCCCGCCGCCGCCGCCGCGCGCACGATCGCGGCCTTCCGTTCCGCCCTCGCCTCCGCCTGATCCGCCATGCTCAAGACCTCGCTCACGCACCCCGACATCCTCCGCGTGCTCGCCCGCGCCGGGCACCACGCCAAGATCCTCATCGCCGACGGCAACTACCCCGCCTCGTCGAAACGCGGTCCGCACGCGGAACTCGTTTGCCTCAACCTCGCCCCCGGCGTCGTCACCGTGGCCCAGGTCCTCCGCGCCATTCTCAGCGCCGCCCCCATCGACCACGTCGCCACCATGGGCATCCCCGCCGACGATCCCTACGCGCGGCACGGCGAGCCGCCGGTCTGGGCCGAGTACCGCGCCGTCATTGCCGCTTCGGGCGCGAAACTCGCCCTCGAGCCGATCCTGAAATGGGACTTCTACAAACACGTCGAAAGTCCCGACCACGTGCTCACGATCCAGACCGCGGACCAGAGCCTCTGGGCCAACGTGCTCCTCACGATGGGCTGCCGCACCGACTGAACCGTTCGCCGCTTTTCAACATGCAAACCCGCCGCCTTGGAAAAACCGACCTTCACCTCCCGGTCCTGAGCTTTGGGGCCAGTTCGCTCGGCGCCGAATTCCGCAGCGTCACCCTCGACGAAGTGCTCGCCAGTGTGCGCGTCGCGCTCGACTGCGGCCTCACGATGATCGACACGTCGCCGTTCTACGGCCGCGGCATGAGCGAGGTCCTGCTCGGCGTCGCCCTCAAAGGCGTGCCCCGCGAATCCTACACGCTTTGCACCAAGTTGGGCCGCTACGATCTGCAGCATTTCGATTTCTCCGCCAAGCGCGTCGCGGAAAGCGTCGACGTGTCGCTGCACCGCCTCGGCACCGACCATCTCGACATCATCCTGTGCCACGACATCGAGTTCGTACCGATGCAGCAGATCGTCGACGAGACGCTGCCGGCCCTGCGCAAAATCCAGCAAGCCGGCAAAGTTCGCTACATCGGTTTCAGCGGTTACCCGATGAAGATCTTCCGCTTCATTCTCGACCAGACCGACGTCGACTGCGTCCTCAGCTACAACCAGTACACGCTGCAGAACACGCGCTTCGCCGACGAAGTCGTGCCCTACCTCAAGGCCCGCGGCGTCGGCGTGATGAACGCCGGTCCGTTCAGCGCCCGCCTGCTCACCAATGCGCCTCTCCCCGCGTGGTTGAAGGAACCGGAAACCGTGAAGGCCGCCGCCCGCCGCGCCGCCGCGCTCTGCGCCTCCCGCGGCACCGACATCGCCAAGCTCGCCCTGCAATTCTCCCTCGCCCACGGCGACATCGCGACGACCGTCGCCGGCAGCGCCAACCCGAACAACATCCGGACCTGGGCCAAGTGGGCGGCCGAACCCATCGACACTGCCCTCCTCGCCGAGGTGCAGGCGATCTTCGCCCCGGTGAAAAACCTCGGCCACGCCGAAGGACTGCCGGAAAACAACTGACCCTTTCCCGATGCAAGCGATCCAACTCGAAAAGCCGCAGTCCTTCCGCGCCATCGACATAGTCGAGCCGCCCGCCCCCGGCCCCGGCGAAGTCCTGCTCCGCACCCATCGCGTCGGCATCTGCGGCACCGACTACGGCGGGTACTTGGGCAAGATGCCGTTTTACTCGTACCCTCGCATCCCCGGTCACGAACTCGGCGTCGAAGTCCTCGCCGTCGGCGCCGGCGTGACCAACGTCGCCCCCGGCGACCGCTGCTCCGTCGAGCCCTACCTGAACTGCCAGCGCTGCTATTCCTGCCGCCGCGGCCTGACGAATTGCTGCGAATCCAACCAGACCCTCGGCGTCATGTGCGACGGCGGTCTCTGCGAGCGGCTCATCTTGCCCGCGCGCAAGATGCACGTCTCCCGCACGCTCAGCTACGACCAGCTCGCGCTCGTCGAGACGCTCGCCATCGGCTGCCACGCCGTCGACCGCGGCGGCGTGAAGGCCGGCGACAACGTCCTCGTCATCGGCGCCGGCCCCATCGGCCTCTCCGCGATCGAGTTCGTGAAAGTCGCCGGCGCCACCTGCATCGTCCTCGACATGAACGAGGGCCGCCTCGCCTTCTGTCGCGACCGGCTGAAGGTCCCGCACACCATCGTCGCGAAAGGCGACGGCTCCGAACTGGCGGCACTGCAGGCGCTGACAAACGGCCAGTTGGCCGATGTCGTGATCGACGCCACCGGCCACCACAAATCGATGGCCGGTGCCCTCGCCTACTGCGCCTTTGGCGGAAAACTCGTCTACGTCGGAATCACCCAGCAGGAGATTTCGTTCCTCCAAGCACCCTACCTGCATCGCCGCGAACTCACCGTCATGGGTTCGCGCAACGCCCACTCCCGCGACTTCGCCCGCATCATCCGTTTGATCGAGGAAGGCGTCATCGACACCGACCCGTGGATCACGCACCGCAGCGACTTCGCCGGCATGATCGGGGCGTTTCCCGCCTGGCTGAAACCGGAAACCGGCGTGATCAAAGCGATCGTTGCCCTGACCTGATCGCGGCCGCGGGCGGGTGCGTTCGCCGCCCGCCGCCCCGTCCAAACTCGCTCAACGGCGGGAAAACGTCGGCGTCCTCGCCCCGAGAAAAGCCAGCGGCGACACGCCGTGCACCCGCTTGAAGGTGCGGGAAAACTGGAACGGATCTGTGTCCAGCTCCGCGGCAACTTCGCGGACCAACGCCCCCGAAGCCTGCAACCGGTCCGCCGCCCAATCCATCTGGCGGCGTTGCAGGTAGCGCAGCGGCGCCTCGTCGTGGAACCGCCGGAACAGCCGGCCCAGGTGCGATGAATCCACGTGGCAGGCCTGCGCGACCTCCGCGACGGAACGCAGCTTGAGAAAACGGCCGTCGATGAACTCGCGGCAGCGTTCGAACGTCGCGCGGGCGCGGCGCGCGGCCGCCGCTTCCGGCCTTCCCGACCGCGCGATCGTCCGCAACAACAGCTCGAGTTGCAGCGCGCACAGCCGCTCGGTCTGGCGGTCGCGCTGCGTCCCGAGCCGCACCAGCGTATCGAAGGCCTGCCGGACTTCTCCCAAAGCCGAGACGACGGCCGTGCCTCCGGGCTCGAGCCCGCCGGCGCGCAGGAGCGGCCGTGCCGGCCGGCCGATGAAATCCGCGAAGTACTTGATCAACGGCGCCCCCTTCGCGCTGCGGATCGTGTGCGGCACGCCGGGACCGTAGGCAAACAGCGACCCCGCGGCCAACGGCTGCGTGCGGCCACCCAGCACAACTTCGCCGCGCCCCGCCGCGACGTACTCGACACATAGGTACGGAAAATCGCGTCGCTCGACCACGTAGTCCGGCGCGCAGGTCTCCACACCCCCGCACACCACCGTGAGCTCGCGCGCCGTCCGCGGCCGCAGGTTGAGGTAAAAGCGCCGCGCCGCGGTCACCTGCCGCGACACGAAGGCGGGCAAAGGCAAGGGCGCGGGCGACGGCGAAGCAGTCATGGCGGGGCCCACGCGACACCGCCGGCGGCCCGGTTTCAAGGTGGATAGTCCATCCTGTGAACTATGCCCGCCGGGCCCGACCTCCGGTCGTGGCCGATTCGCTCCAAATTTCCGCCCTTTCGTCCCCGGAGCGTTGGGTCCCCGCCCGCCCCCCGCTTTTCTCGGCGCCATGAGGCACCCGCATTCCGACCAACTGGCCACCGTCACTTCCGTCCGTCCCACCGCCGAGCCCGTCAGCGCCGAGCGCCGCGAGCTCACTTCCCTCGTCCTCCGGGCCCAGGCCGAAGACCTTGCCGCCCAATCCGAATTGGTCCGCCGGTACTCGCACCGCATCGCCGGCTTCCTCCGCACGATGCTCCGCGACCACAGCGCGATCGAGGACGTGACCCAGACCGTCTTCATCAAGATGGTCCGCCGCCTCCGTTGGCTCCGGGACGCGGCGTCGTTCGAATCCTGGCTCTTCGCGATGGCCCGCAGCACCGCCCTCGATTACCTCCGCAGCCGGCGCCGCCGCCCCGAGACCCTCATCGAGGACATCTCCGAATTCGAATCCGCCGACCCGAGCCGCCCGGCTCTCCTTTCCGAAATCACCGAGGCCCTCGAGCTCGCGCTCACCCAACTCTCGCCCAAGGACCGCACCCTCGTCAGCCTCGTGGTCGAGGGCCACAGCTACCAGACCATCGCGGAACGCGAGGGTCTGACCCTCGGCGCCGTCAAGGCCCGCCTCACCCGCGTCCGCCCCTTCCTCCGCACCGCCGTCGGCGAAGCCACCGGCACCCGCCTCGCCGCCTGAGGCGCCCGGCCGGCGTCGCGGACTTTTCGCTCTGCATCGGCATCCGAGGGTCTGCGGTCGCGGTCTCCGGTTTCCGCATTCCGGTCTCCGGTCTTGGTAGCTCCGGTTTCCGGTTTTTCCGATCCCTTTCCGCCCGCGCATCCGCGCCGCCGAACCTCAGCCGAACTTCAGCCGGTCCTGCAACTCGCGCAGGCCCCGTGTCATCGGCAGTCGGGCCCCGCCCGTGATCACGATCACGTGCTCGTTGTTGAACGTCGGCTCCACGTGCTCGACGCGGTCGAGGTTCACGATCGCAGAACGGCTGACGCGGACGAAATCCTTCGGCGACAGCTGCTCCTCGAAGGTCGCCAGCGTCTCGCGCACGACATGGTTCTCCTTGCCGGCGTGGAGCACGACGTAGTTGCCCGACGCCTCGATCCAATCGATGTCGCCGGTACGGACAAAACGCACGCGGTTGCGATCCCGCACCACCACGCGCGCCAGGTATTCCGGCTTCGCCGCCGGCTGGGCCTGCTGCGCCAGCAACGCCAGCAACCGCTGCGTCGCCTCGTCCGGTTGCTGCCGCGCCAATTGCTCGCGCGCCCGCGCCACGGCCGCCTTGAAGCGCGCCACTTTGAACGGCTTCAGCACGTAGTCCAGGGCCTGGGCCTCGAACGCCTTCACCGCATGTTCATCGAAGGCCGTGACAAAAATCACCGTCGGCAGCGGCGCGGCCAATTCGCGCAACACCTCGAACCCGTCCATCTCCGGCATCTGCACGTCGAGAAACAGCAGGTCCGGCCGGCGGCCCCGCAGGGCCTCGACCGCCTCGGCGCCGTTGCTGCACTCCGCCAGCAATTCGAAATCGCCCTCCGCTTCCAGCAACGTGCGGATGCGTTCCCGCGCCAGCGGCTCGTCGTCGACAATCACGGCCGTGAGCTTCACGCGGCACCTCCCGCCGTCGCCGGCTCGGGTTCGCGCTTGGTCCGCGCCGGCAACACGATCTGCACCTGCACGCCGCCGCTCTCGGGCGCGACGATATCCAGCAGCCCGGCGTCGCCGTGCAGCGCCCGAAGGCGCTGCTCCGTATTCGAAATCCCGATGCCACGCCGCGAAGCTCCCGTGGCGGCGGCCTTCAGGCCGACGCCGTCGTCCGCCACCGTCAACCGCAGTGTATCCCCGACCCGGTCGGCCCGGATCGTGAGGGTTCCCGGCGCCCGCCGCGGCTCGATCCCGTGCCGCACGGCGTTCTCCGCCAGCGGCTGCAGCACGAAGGTCGGCACGAGCACGCCGAGCGCCGCCGGATCGATCTCGCGGACAATCTTCAATCGGCCGCCGAGGCGCGTCTGCTCGATGGCCAGATAGCAATCGAGCAGTTCCAGTTCCCGCACCAAGGGCACCTCGTGCTCGGAAGTCTGCAGCGAGAGCCGGAGCAGTTCGCTGAGATCGCCGATCAATTCGTCCGCAGCGTTCGCGTCGCGGTGCACCAGCGTGGAGATCGCGTTCAAGGTATTGAAGAGGAAGTGCGGCTGCAGTTGGAGCCGCAGGGCGTCGAGCTTGGCGCGGCTCAAACCGGCGGCCAACGCCAACGCCTCCCGCTCGCGGTCCTGCGCGCGGCGGTAGTACGCAAAGGCATGCGCGAGGCACGCGATGATCGCGTAGATCGTGGCATTCACGTTCGCGCGCAGAATAATGCCGCTGAACGGCGGCCAGAACCGCATCATCCAGCTGCCACCGCCGCCCGGCATCGGCATGGGCATCGCGCGCGGACCGTCGCCGCCCGGCCGCGGTCCGCCTTTGCCGATCCGGCGCTCCGAGGGGATAGCTTCGCCGGGTGCCTCGGGCCCGGCGTCCACGGGCGCCGGCCGCACGCCGCGATCGCGGTCCGGCCGGAAACCTTCCGGCATCGGCCGGTCGCGCCACTCCTTGCGCATCCGTTCGGGCATCGTGCCGTCGGGCGGAGGCATCGGCTCGAATCGGTCGCGCGACATCGGACTGCGGCCGCCCGGACCGCCGCCGCGGGGGCCGGGCACCGGGGCAAACTGCGCCCCGATCCACATCATGACGCCGGAGCAAAGCAGGCACGCCAGAAGGTGCACCGGCACGCTGCGCCGGAGCCGCCCGCGCTCGACGGGAAACCGCCGCGCCAACCAGAACACCGCCGGCGCCAACACGACCCAAGGCAGCCAATGGCTCGCGGAAAATGTCAGGGCCTCGGTCCGCGTCGACCAACCCGACATCTCGATCAGGCCGGCGAACACCAACGCGAGCACGACCCAGAGCAGCGCCTGCAAGGCCAGCACCGTGCGCAGGCGCCACGGACGGTCTTTCGGCGGATTCGGCACGGTTTCAGTGTTCGAAAGGGAGGGCACGGGGTTCAACGGTGAAAAGCGGTCCCGCGACGCTGGCCGAATTTGTTCCCTCGCCGAGCCCGTTGGGATGAATCCGCCTTTTTTTGGAGCCAAGGCCTTTCGGTGCCGGCGTTCGCCCCTTTCCCTCCCCGGCACCAAATTTCCCCGCCTTCGCCCCCGCGGCGCTGCGCCCAAGCCGGATCTGGGCAGGCTCGCCGCATGACCCACCTTCGTCCCATTCTCCTCCTCATCGCCACCCTGCTCATGCCCACGCTCCGTCTTCGTCCCGTCGCCGCCCTCGTGGTCGCCGTCCTCTCGACGCTCGCCACTCCGCTCGCCGGCGCGCCCGTCATCAACGAGTTCATGGCCCGCCCCGGCACCGGCTACCCGGAGGACACGGCGCTCGAGTTCATCGAAATCCACAATCCGGATACCGCCGCCGTCAGCCTCGCCGGCTGGGCCCTGACGAAGGGCGTCGACTATGTCTTCCCCGCCGGTACCTCGATTCCCGCCGGCGGCTATCTGGTCGTCGCCGCCAACCCGACGGCCCTCCGCGCCGCCGCGCCGGCCCTCGCCGCTTCCGCCGTGGTCGGTCCCTGGCGCAGCGGAGCCACCCTTGCCAACAAGGGCGAAACCGTGACCCTGGCCAACGCCGCCGGCACGGTCGTCGATCAGGTCGATTACGCGGACGAAGGCGACTGGGCCGTCCGCACGCGCGATTCGCTCGGCGGCTGGTCCTGGGTTTCCCCGGCCTTCGGCAGCGGCCGCTCCCTCGAACGCCGCAACCCCCGCCTCGCCGTGACCCACGCCCACAACTGGGGCCCCTCCTCCGCCGCCGGCGGCACGCCCGGCGCCGCCAACTCCGTCCTCGCGGCCAACATCGCCCCCGTGATTTCCGCCGTCGCCCACAGTCCCGCCGTGCCGAAGAGCACGGAGGCGGTCACGATCTCCGCCCGGCTGCGCGACGAGTCCGCCGCCACGGGTCTCGCCGCAACGCTGTTCTGGCGCGACGCCACCACGGCCGCCCCGGGCGCGTTCCAGACGGTCACCATGAGCCACATCGGCGACGGCATCTTCACCGCCGGGATCGCCGCCCTCGCCGACAAATCCGTCGTCGAATACTACATTTCCGCCACCGACGGCACGCTCTCCCGCACGTGGCCTGCGCCCAGCAGCGAAGGCCAGAACACCAACGCCCTCTACCAAGTGGACAATGAGGTCGTCGCCGGCGCCGCCCCCGTTTACCGGCTCATCCTCACCGGCGCCGAGAACGCCGCCTACACCGCCTACACGGCCGCCGCCGCGGGCGGTCCGGGTCAACCCGGCGGGGGCGGCCCCGGCGGCGGCATCGGCGACCGCCAATTCAACTTCACCCTCGTCGCGACCCGCGGGTCCGACGCCACCGTCCGCCACCTCTCCTCGATGCGCGTCCGCGGCAACAGCTCGCGCAACTACACCATCAAGCCGCTCCGCATCTCGCTGCCCAGCGACGACCGCTGGGGCGGCGTGAGCGACTTCCTCATCAATCCCCGCGGCGCCCCGGTGCAGTTGCTCTCGCACCGGATCCAACGCGCCGCCGGACTGATCACCGGCGACGCCACGCCGATCGAGGTCCGGCGCAACGGCGTCGAATACGCCGTCAACGTCGGCGCCACGGCCGACCACGGCCAACTCATGCGCGTGGAAGAACTCGGCGGCGACTACCTCGACAACCACTTCCCGCTCGCCGCTTCCGCCCAACTCTACCGCAAAGTCTCGATCACCAACTGGGCCTACAGCTCCGCCACCGCCCCGGCCAACCCCGACCTCACGTGGTCGGGTTGGTCCAAGCAGAACAACGCCGCCGCCAACGACTGGAGCGACGTGATGAATTTCACCAAGGTCTGGCAGGACACGCTCGCCGGCTACTTCACCGGCGGCAGTTCCGGCAACCTCGCCGCCGGCACCTGGAACGGCACGCCCGTCTCCGACGCCGACTACGCCAAACTCGCCGAAGTCGCCGACCTCGACTACCTCGCCCGCTGGCTGGCGGTCATGACCGTCATTCCCAACGCCGAGGAAAACCTCTCCACCGGCGAGGACGACGACTACGCCGCGGCCTTCGTCTCCGATGGCACCCGGACCAAGATGTATCCGTTGCCTCACGACATGGATACGACCTTCGGCCTCGGCGAGGTCGCGGTGACCGCCACCGCCAAGGGCCTCTACGATAGCACCGAGATCGGCGCCCGCACCGGCAACTTTGCGGACACGCAGATGAAGCCGCTCCTGCCCCTGCTCGGCGACTCCACGCGGCCCGGCCACGCCGCGTTCCGCGAGAAATACCTCACGACGATCCGCGAGCTTTTCGGCTCGGTCTTCGACGCCGACACGACTTCGAACGCCAATCCGCCCTTCTACCAATTCGTCGACAACCACCTTGGCTGGACGCCCGCCACTTACCGCCAGCAGATCAAAACCTTCATGACCGCGCGGCAAACGCACCTGCTCGGTCTCATCGGCGCCGCGAAAATCGCGCCCGCCGCCGCCACCAGCACGGCCACCGCGACCGCCGCCGCGCCTTCCCTCCGGATCAACGAGGTCCTCGCGGCCAACACGAAGCTGGCCAACGGCTCCGTCTTCCCGGACCTGATCGAGTTGCACAACGCCGGCACCGCCGACGTTTCCCTCACCGGCAAGAGCCTCTCCGACGATCCCGCCGAGCCGCGCAAGTTCGTCTTCCCGGCGAACACCGTCATCCCCGCCGGCGGCTACCTCGTCGTCTCCGCCGCCACCGGCACCGTCGCCACCGGCCTCAACACCGGCTTCGCCCTCGACGCCGAGGGCGACACGGTCCGTCTCTACGACAGCCCCGCCAACAACGGCGTGCTGCTCGACAGCGTCACCTTCGGTTTCCAGATCCCCGATTTCTCGATCTCCCGCACCGGCACCTCCGGCACGACCTGGGCCCTCGCGGCGCCGACGCCCGCCGCCGCCAACGGCTCGCCCGCCGCGCTCGCCGCCGCCTCCGGCCTGCGCATCAACGAGTGGGCCGCCCACGTGACCTGGCGCCTCGACCACGACTTGATCGAATTGCACAACTCCGCGGCCCAACCCGTGGCCCTCGCCGGCCTGCGGCTGAGCGACGACTACGCCCGGCCGAGCCGGTTCATCTTCCCGAGCCTGAGCTTCATCGCGCCGGGCGGTTTCCTTCCGCTCTACGGTGCGGACTTCGGCTTCGCCGTCGACGGCGACTTCGACTTCATTTTCCTCACCGGCGAAAACGGCGCGATCGTCGACAGCGTCGATCTCGTTTCCCAACCGTTCGACACTTCGACCGGCCGCAGCCCCGACAGCGGCGCGACCTACGCCGCCTTCGACGTGCCGACGCCCGGCATTTCCAACGCCACCGCCCTGCCCGCCGCCTACACCGCGCTGCTCGCGCAATTGCGTATCACCGAGGTCATGTACGACCCGTCCGGCGGCAGCGACTACGAGTACGTGGAACTCCAGAACACCGGCACCACGACCCTCGACCTCGGCGGCGTGCGTTTTACCAACGGCCTCGACTACACCTTCCCTGCCGGCACCTCCCTCGCCGCCGGCGCCTATACCGTGGTGGCGCGCAATCGGACCACGTTTCTCGCCCGCTATCCGGCCGCCGCCGCCAGCCTTGCGCCCGGTGCCTTCTCCGGCGCGCTCGACAACAACGGCGAAAACATCGCCGTCACGCTGCCCGCCCCGTGGTATGTCCACATCGTCCGTTTCCGCTACGAATCGACCTGGCAGCCGCTGACCGCGGGCAACGGCTACTCCCTCGCCGTCCGCACACCCGCCCTCACCGCCGTGCGCGATCTCTCCACCGCCTCGAGCTGGCGCGCCTCCTCCGCCGCCAACGGCAGCCCCGGCAGCGCCGACTCCTCCACCGTCACCATCGCCTCGCTCTCGGGCACCGCACTTTCCGCCACCGCCGGTTCCGCCGCCACGCTCGGCGTCCGCGTCTCCGCCTCCGGTCCCGTCACCTACCAATGGCAGCAGCTGGTCAACGGCACCTGGATCAATCTCACCGGCGCCACCTCCGCGACCTACACCATCGCGAGCACGCAGGCCTTCAACGCCGGCTCCTACCGCGTGCTGGTCACGGCCGACGGCGCGACGCTGACCAGCGATGTGACCGTTCTGACGGTGGTCGGCGCCAGCGGCACGAATTCGTCGCGCTTGGTCAACATCTCCACCCGCGCGCAGTCGCTCACCGGCAGCAACGCCGTCGTCCCCGGCTTCGTGATCGCCGGCTCCGCCAGCAAACGCCTCCTGATCCGCGCCGTCGGTCCGACCCTCGGGGCCTTCGGGGTTTCCGGCGTCCTCGCCGATCCGAATCTCACGCTGCAGCGCTACAACGCCGCGACCGCGGCCTACGCAACCGTCGCCACCAACGACAATTGGTCCGCCGCGGCCAACGCCGCCACCGTCACGACGACCACCGCCGCGGTAGGCGGTTTCCCGCTCGGCGCCACCGCGGCCGACGCCGCGCTTCTCGTCGACCTCGCTCCCGGCCAGTACACGGCCGCGGTCGGCGCCGCCAACAACGGCACGGGCGTCGCCCTCGTCGAACTCTACGACGCCGACTCCGGCACTCCCTCGAGCCGCCTCGCCAACCTCGCCACCCGCGCCTTCGTCGGCACCGGTGACAACGCCGTCGCCGCCGGCTTCGTGATTTCCGGCACCGGCACCAAGACCCTGCTCGTGCGTGCCGTCGGCCCGACCCTCGGCGGCTTCGGCGTCACCGGCACCCTCGCCGACCCGCAGCTCGCCCTCTACAGCGGCACCCAGTCGATTCTGGCCAACGACGACTGGAGCACCGGCTCCGGCGCCGCGACCACCGCCACCGTCGCGGCCCAAGTCGGCGCGTTCGCCCTGCCCACGGGCAGCAAGGACGCCGCCTTTGTCGTCACGCTCCCGGCCGGCGCCTACACCGTGCAGGTCAACGGCACCAACAGCACCACGGGCGTGGCCCTGGTGGAAGTGTACGAAGTGCCATGACGCACAACGGCCCACGGGGTGCCGTTTGCGGGCTCGACGGATATTCCCGCCGGGCCCACGCTGCGCCCCGCCATGCCGATCAAGTTCGCCCGCGATGGCCAGCCCCTCGGCGATTTCGCCGAATCCGAAGTCCCCGCCCTGGTGGCCGCCGGTAAGCTCCGGCCCGACGATCTGTTCTGGGTCCCCGGCATGACGGCCTGGGCCGCCGTTTCAACCCGCTGGAGCACCACGAACGTCGCCGCCGAGATCCGCAGCCTTCACTTGGCGCACGAGGCGTCGGTCCGTTCGGTCGGCTCCCTCTACCTCCTTGGCGCGCTGGTCGCGATCCTTTGGGCCGCCGCGATTTTGGGCGCCGCCACGGTCCAATTCCAGGCCTCGTCGCTCGTCGGAGTCCTGCTGCTCCTCCTCGGCATCCTCCAGGGCTGGGTCGGTTTCAGACTGCGCAAACTCGATCCCAAGGTTCGCCTCCCCGCCGCCATCCTCGCCGGCCTCGGCCTGCTGGCTTTTCCCTTCGGCACCCTGATCAACGCCTACGTCCTCTACCTGCTCCTCTCCGCCAAAGGGACCCGCATTTTTGCGCCCGACTACCGCGACATCGTCGCGGCGACTCCCGACCTCAAATACAAGACAAGTATCATCGTCTGGGCCATGCTCGGGATTCTTGTGGCAGTCCTGATCGCCGTGGTCGTCGGACTCGCCCTGAAATAGGCTCCGCGCTCCGGCCGGCCGCACTCCCCGGGGCCGGCTTGCCTGGTATCGTCGCCCCGCGTTTGCTCCCTCCTTTTCCCATGTCTGCCCCTTCCTCCGCCCCAGTCGCAGTCGTCACCGGCGCCGGTTCCGGCGTCGGCCGCGCCACCGCCCTCCTCTTCGCCCGCCACGGTTGGCAGGTCACGCTCGTCGGCCGCCGGCCCGAGGCCCTGGCGGAAACCGTCGGTCTCGCCCCCGCAGCCGACCGGCCGCGCCTCGTCGCGTTCCCCTGCGACCTCGGCCAGCCCGAGGCCATCGCCGCGCTCGCCCGCGACGTGCTCGCCCGCTGCGGCCGCGTCGATGTCCTCGTCAACGCCGCCGGCAGCAACATCCCGCAGCGTTCGCTCGGGGAACTGTCCCGCGCGGACTACGGCGCCGTCATGGACGCCAACGTCACCGGCGTGCTTTGGACCGTGCAGGCGTTTCTGCCCGCCATGCGCGCCGCCGGCCAAGGCACCATCGTCAACATCGGCTCCGAGGCCGGCAAGCAGGCCTCCGCCAAAGCCGGCGCCGCCTATGTCGTCTCCAAGTTCGGTCTCACGGGTCTCACGCAGACGATCAACGCCGAGGAACGCCCCCACGGCATCCGCGCCACCTGCGTGTTTCCCGGCGACATCGACACGCCCCTGCTCAACAAGCGCCCGGTGCCGCCGCCGCCCGAAGCGCGGACGAAAATGATGCAGCCCGAAGATATCGCGGCCTGCGCGTGGTTCGCCGCCACGCTTCCCGCCCGCGCGACGATCGAGGAAATCCTGATCCGTCCCTCGCGGACCTGAACCGCCCCGCCGGGCGCAAAAAAAAAGCCGGCCCGCGCAAACGGGCCGGCCAAAAGTTCGCGGAAAAGGAATTACTGGCCCGTCGCCGCCGGGGCCGCCGGAGCCGCCGCGGGCTTCACGTTCGAGTGGTGCTTGCTCGCCGCGTCGTTGATGTGGAACGCGCTGACCGAGATGACCGCGACCACCGCCGCGAACACGGCGTAGGCGACGGGCTTCGGCACGGTCTTCGCGGGCGATTTCAAACCGACTTCCTGACGGTAATCTTTGTGAACCATGGTATGTGTTGTTGTCTGGGGGATGAGGATACGGCCGATGCAGCCGGCCGACGGGGACCGCTCAGCAAGTGCCGGACCGAGTATGCGTCAATCGCAACCCATGACGTTTTCTCACGTAGCCCGGGACGGGTGTGAAAAAGCTTCATTTTTCCAACGCTCCACCCGCAAAAACGCCGGCCGGCGGGCGCTTGGATCCCAAGCTCCGCCGGCCGGCGCCTTGCTCCCGTCCCGGTCGACCGGGACCGCGGCTCAGAATCCCGTCTGGATCGAGAAAAGGCCGCGGTTCGTGACCTTGTCGCCGCTGCGCAGGTCGGCCGTGTAGCCGAGCGACGCGCTCCAGTTCTTGGCGAAGAAGACGCTCACCGAGCCGCCGAGTTCGACGCCGGTGCCGTCGCCGTCCTCGATCAGCGCCGCCGTCGGCCGCGTGAAGTTGTCCGCCAGCCGGCCGGTCACCGCGCGGTCGCCCGCGCCGATCTCGCCGTGCCACGCGCCGCGCAGGTCGAGCCGCCAGGCCCGCGCCGCCGTCTTGAAATCGCGGGCGAAGTCGATCCCGACCGCACCCTGCGTGCTCTCGGCCTTCTGCGCCGCGAACGCCATCGCGAGGGCCGGGATGTCGCGTTCCGTGAAGGCGTCCAACCGCACTCGCTCCGTCCGCAGCGAGAGGAACGGCCGCAGCGCGCCGGCTCCGGTGTCGACGCTCCAGCCCGCCCGCAGGCCCGCGCCCCAGGTGTCGCCCGAGGTCTTGCCGCGGGCGGCGAGGCCGCCGAACGCCGTCGTGCGGGACGCGTCCTTGACGCGCACGTTGCCGTAGCTCGCGTCGACAAGCAGCGAGACCGGACCGCCCTGCCAAAGCGCGTAGAGCCGGCCCGTGCCGGTCTCGACGCCGAAGGTGCCGCGGCCGGACGAAACCGTCGCGTCGAGTTCGCCGCGGTTGATCGCGCCGCCGACCAAAAAGCCTTCGCTGAGTTTGAGATCCGCGCCGGCGGTGACGACGCTGGCGTCGAAAGCGAACTTCGGCCGCCAGCCTTCGGTCCCGCGGTTGCCGTCGCCGTACTGGTAGGACGCATACACGTCGGCGCGGCCCACGGGCCGCGCGGAGGCCGCGACCTGGCTCGCGCGGGTGCCGAGCGAGCCGGCCGCCAGGCCCTGCAGCGCGAGCGCCGCCGTGCCCTGCGCGCCGGTGAACCCGAGCACGGGTTCCGGGTTGAGCTGCTCGTTCACGACGGCCGCGAACACGGCGTGCGTGCGGGCCGTCGGATGGATGTCGTCCCAGAAGATGTAGGAGTTGGGATCGCCGACGCCGCCGCCGGCCGCGGCCGGGGCGAGGTAGAACGACGTCGTGTTGGCGTAGCCGAAGGCCCGCGCGTCCGCGACGAGGCGGTCGAGGATGCCCTGGAGATCGACGTAGACGAGGTTGAGGTCCGGCGTGGCCGCCGCGAGAGCGCCGAGCCGGCTGCGCAGTTCGGCGTTGTAGGCGTTCGTCGCCCGCAGGCCGAAGGTCGCACCCGCACCGCCGACGCCGCCGGCCGCCAGCGAACGCGGGGTGGCCCCGAGGTTCGGCAGGCCGGCGACGACCAGATTGCGCGCGCCGAGCCCGACGAGCGCCTGGAGATTGGTCGCGACCGCCTGCGCCGCGCCGCTGCCGGCGGTGTCGAGGGCCGGGGGATTGAACGGCGTCGTCGGCGCGCTCAGCACCGAAATGAGGTCGTTGGCGCCGGCCAACACGGTGAACAGATCGGTGCTCCGCACCGCCACGCCGCCGCGCACCTGGTTGCCGAAGGCCGCGACCTGCAGGCCGAGGTTCGGCACCACGCTGCCCGGGCCGGCCGTCGCCCCCGCGACCGCGAAGTTCCGGTTGATCCCGGCCGTCGAGACGGAAAACGCCGGCGTCAGCGCCTGGCCGAGCAACTCCGTGAAGACCGGCCCGTTGCTCACCCGGCCGTTGAAGTACGGGGGCGACGGCGGCGAGACGCGGCCGCTCAGGGCGTAGGCGTTGCCGTTGTCGCTCAGGCTGTCGCCGAACGAATACTGGCTGGTGAAGACCCGGTTTTGCGCGAATGCGGCGCCGGAGAGCGCGCCGGCGGCCAAAACGGCCGCGAGGGTGTGACGGAGGTGCATGATGGGGGTTGTTGGGTAGGCGAAAACGCAAACAAACCACGCCCCGCGCCGGGTGCAAGTCCACCCCCGAACCGCCGGACCCGCCGTGCACCGTTTGCGTTTGTCGCGCCGCGTATTGCCGCCCCGCGCCGAAGACTTGCCCCGCCCGCCTCCGCCCCTACGGTCGCCGCCTGATGTTCGTCGATTTTGCCGATCGCACCTGGCTCTGGGCCGCCGCCGCGTTCTACGCCGCGGGGTTCGTCCTCGGCACCGTTGCGCTCCTGCGCTCCGGCCGTCCCTCGGGCATGGCCACCTACGTGCTCATCGGCATCGGCTACGTGCTCCAGCTCGCCGGACTCGGCATCCGGGGCCGCGCCGTCGGCGGTTGCCCGCTCGGCAACACCCTCGAGATCTTCCAGTTCACCGCCTGGTCCGCCACCACTCTCTACCTCGTCGTCGGCGTCACGTTTCGCAACAGCCTCCTCGGCTACTTCACCTCCTGCCTCTCCGCCTGCCTCACCGTTGTGTCGCTGGCCATCCCCGCCTGGGACGCCACCCGCCGCACGCACATCTTCGGCGGCAACCCCTGGATCGAGCTCCACGCCGCGCTGGCTCTCTTCAGCTACGGGGTGTTCGCGCTGCTGTCCCTCACGTCGCTGATGTTCCTTTTCCGCAACCATTCGCTGAAATCGAAAGACCTGCGCGGCTGGTTCAGCTTCCTGCCGTCGATCCTCGACCTCGACCACATCGGGCTCCGTCTCCTGTGGGCCGGCGTCGTCCTCCTCGCCACCTCCCTGGCCGTCGGCAGCGTGTATTGGCTCCAGGACGTTTCCCGGGTCAACAGCTTCAAACTCATCGCCACCGCCTCCGTCTGGCTCGCGTACGCGACCACCCTCGGCCTGCGGATGCGCGGCGTGCTGCTTGCCAAGCGCTTCGCCTGGGTCTGCCTCGCGCTCTTCGGCGCCGCCCTGCTCTCCCTCGGGCCCGTCGACTCGAGCCGCAACGACACCCCGCGCAAGGCGGTGACGGAGGAGCGCCGATGAGCGCCGACGGTCTTTTCGTCATCGGCGCGACCCACCACCGCGCCCCCCTCGAGATCCGCGAGAAACTCGCGCTGACTTCGGAAAACGCCGCCGCCCTCCACGCCGAGATCGCCGCTCTTCCCGGCCTCAAGGAATTCGCCGTCCTCAGCACCTGCAACCGGATCGAGTTCTACGGCGTGACCGCCGCGCCCGACACTGCCGCCAAGGTCACCGCCGCCTTCTGCGCCAAGCAGCGGTTCGAGGTCGCCGATTTCGAACGCATCCGGCTCAGCCTGCGCGGGCCCGACGCCGTCCGCCATCTCGTCGAGGTGTCCGCCGGGCTCGATTCCCAGATTGTCGGCGAAAACGAAATCTTCGGCCAGGTGAAGGACGCCTACGCCGCCGCCCAGGCCCGCGGCACCACCGGCCCGGTGCTCAACCGCGTTTTCCAGAAAGGCTTCCAGGCCGCCAAGCACGTCCGTTCCAACACCGGCATCAGCGAAGGCCAGGTCAGCGTCGCCAACGTCGCCGTCGATCTCGCCCTGAACATTTTCGGCGGCCTCAAGGAAACGCGCATCCTGCTCCTTGGCGCCGGCGAGATCGGCGAAAAGACCGCGAAGGCTTTCCAGAGCCGCGGTGCCGCCGCGCTGACCGTCGCGAGCCGCCGTTTCGAACGCGCCATGGAGCTCGCCACCGCGCTCGGCGCCAGCGCGATGCCCTTCGAGCAACGCGAGGCGCGCCTCGGGGAATTCGATGTCGTCGTCTGCGCGACCTCCGCACCCGACCTCGTCGTCACCCTCCCCGGCATCAAGACCGCGATGTCCCGCCGGCCGGCGCGACCCCTCTTCTTCATCGACCAGGCCCTGCCGCGCGACGTCGACCCCCGGGCCGCCGAACTCGACAACGTGTTCCTCTACAACCTGGACGACCTCGCCAAGATCGCCGAGGACAACCGCGCCGCCCGCGAGGCCGAGCTGGCCAAGTGCCGCTCGATCGTGACCGAAAAAGCCGAGGCCCTCTGGCGCCAAGTCGCCGCCCAAGTCGAGGCCCTCGCCGCCGGCCACCGCCCCGCGCCCGCCGCGTCCCCTTCGTCCGACGCCGTCCCCGCCCCCCGCGGCAACGCGTGAGGGAATAATTGCGGGATGCGGATTGCGGGTTGCGGATTTTCAAACCCGCCGCGACCGCCCGCCGCGGCAGTATTCGGTATTCTGTCTCCGGTTTCCGGTCTCCGCATTCCGGTTTCGCCGATCTCCGGTTTTCCCAATCTCCGATTCCGGCAACTCCGCAATCCGCATGCCGCAATCCCCAATCTATATATATCAGCCTCTGCCCTTCGCCTCCACGGCGCGGGCGAGGGCGGCGGCCAGTTCCTCGGTCTTGATGGGTTTGCTGATGTAGTCGTCCATGCCCGCCGCGAGGCACATCTCGCGGTCGCCCTGCATGGCGTTCGCGGTGAGCGCGATGATCCAGGGCCGCGTCGGACGTTCGGGCCGGAGTTGGTTGATCCGGCGCGCGGCCTCGAGGCCGTCCATCTCCGGCATCTGCACATCCATCAGCACGATGTCGTAACGCTGGCGGCGCACCGACTCGAGGGCCTCGACGCCGTTGGCCGCGACGTCGGCGCGGAAGCCGAGTTTGCGCAGCATCGAGAGCGCGACCTTCTGGTTCACGACGTTGTCCTCCGCGAGCAGGATGTGCTCCGGATGAACCAGGGCTTCCGAGGTGAGCGACGGCAAAAACGGATGCGCCGAACGCCCGCGCTCGCCGGCCGCCTCGTTGCGCAGGAGTGCGCCGAGCGTGGTGAGCAACTGCTCCGGTTTCGCCGGCTTGGTCAGAAAAGCGGCGAACAGCGACCGGTCCTTGACCAGGTCGCGGCCGCCGAGCGAAGACAGCAGCACGAGCGGCATCGCGGCGGCGTCGCGCAACTGCCGGATCTCGGCCGCGAGCATGCCGCCGTCCATGTCCGGCATGTGCATGTCGAGAATCGCCAGATCGAACGTCTCGCCCGCGCGCAGCCAGCCGAGCGCCTCCGGGCCCGATTCCGCGGCCCGGCACGACATGCCCCAGCGGCCCGCCATCTCCGAGAGGATGCGGCGGTTGGTCGCGTTGTCGTCGACGACGAGCAGGCGGCGGCCGGCCAGATTGGGACGGCCCGGCGCCACCCAGGGCCGGGGCCGGGAAGCCGAGGGCTCGGCCGCGATCGTGAACAGAAAGGTGGATCCGCGGCCGACTTCGCTTTCGACCCACATCCGCCCGCCCATCATCTCGGCGAGCCGCTTGCTGATGACCAAGCCCAGGCCGGTGCCGCCGAACTTGCGCGTCGTCGAGGCGTCGACTTGCGAGAAGGAACGGAACAGCCGCGCCTGTCCCTCCGGCGAAATGCCGATGCCGGTGTCGCGCACCGCAAAACGGACCTCGACGCGGCCGTCGGCCTGCACCGCCGACTCGACGCGCAGCACGACTTCGCCGCGTTCCGTGAACTTCGCGGCGTTGCCCAGCAGGTTGACGAGGATCTGCCGCACGCGCGTCGGGTCGCCCCGGATCGATCCGGGCACGGCGTCGGCGATCTCGTACAGCAGATCGAGCCCCTTTTCCGAATACTTCGGGGCGAGGAGATCCAATGCGCCCTCGACGCAGTCGCGCACCGCGAATTCGACCTGCTCGAGCTCGAGCCGGCCGGATTCGATCTTCGAGAAATCGAGGATGTCGTTGATGATCGTGAGCAGCGCGTCGCCGCTCGTGCGGATCGTCTCGACGAAGTCGCGCTGGTCGCGCGCCAGTTTCGAATCGAGCAGGAGCGACGTCATGCCGATCACGCCGTTCATCGGCGTCCGGATCTCGTGGCTCATCATCGCGAGGAATTGGCTCTTCGCCAGATTCGCCGCCTCGGCCGCGTCCTTGGCGGTCTGGAGCTCGGCCGCCTGGCGCTTGAGTTCGGAGATGTCGAAGAGCGACGCGATCTGCTGGCGTTCGCCCGTCACGGTGTCGACCACGAGGTCGACGTTGAGCGCCGCCCACACCACGCGGCCGTCGGGGTGCACGTACCGTTTCTCCAACGTGAAGTGGTCGATCTCGCCGCGCTGCAGGCGGGCCGTGAGCTCGCGTTGGCGCGCGCGGTCGTCCGGATGCGTGGCTTCGAGGAAATCGCCGAGGCTGTGCACGCCTTCCTTGGGCACGCCGGTGATGCGGGAGTGCGCGCCGTTGACGAGCGTCGTTTCCTCGGCCCGGCCGACGATGAACCAGGAGAGCCCGATCGGCACGATCTCGAAGATGGAGCGGAACCGCGATTGCTCCTGCGCCAATTTTCCTTCGGCGCGTTTGCGCTCCGTGATGTCGACCAAGGTCGAGAGTTCCTCGAAGCCGCCGCCGGGAAGGTTCTTCCGCTGCTGCGTCAGCACCACCCAGACCGTGGTGCCGTCGGCCCGCACGTAGCGCTTCTCGATCGAGAACTGCGGGATTTCCCCGGCCGCCAGGCGCGCGTACTGCACCTGCTGCGCCGCATACTCCTCGGGCACGCTCACGCTGCGGAACGCGCCCGGCTTCGCCAGGGCCTCGCGCGGCAGGCCCGTGAGCCGCACGTTGGCGTCGTTGGTCAGGCGGGTCTCGGTGCCGTCCGCGGCCACGCGGCGCCACAGAATGCCGACCGGCGCCGCCTCGAAGATAAACCGGAACTGCGCCTCCTGGTTCAGCAGGTCCTCCTGCGCCCGGTGCAGGGCGGTCACGTCGACGAGGGCGGACACCTCCTGGTACCCGCCGCGCGGATCGCGGAAGCGATGGAAGGTCAGCTCCGCGACCACCTCGCGCCCGTCGAGCCGGCGGTACCGTTTCTTCAACGTGAAACGGTCGATCTCCCCGCGCTCCAGCCGGCCGTAAAGTTCCTGCTGCGCGCGCCAGTCGTCCGGATGCGTGATGCGCTCGAAGATATCGGCCTCGAGCATCTGCGCCTGGTCCAGACCGACGATGCGCAGGTGCGCCTCGTTGGTCAGCCGCCGGCGCGATCCGTCGGCGCCGACCCAGAGCCACGACAACCCGATCGGCGCGCTCTCGAAGATGAAACGGAAATCCGATTCCTTCTGCGCCATCTCCGCGGCGATCCGTTTGCGCTCGGTGATGTCGAGCTGCAACGACATGAAACCCGTCACCGCGCCGGACGCGTCCTTGAGCGGCTGCACTTCGAGTTCCACCCAGCGCCCTTCCCCGGCGCGCGTGTAATTGAGGATCTCGCCCTTGAACGGCTCGCCCCGCGCGGACAATTCTCCGATCCGCGCCAGCACGGCCGGATCCGTCTCCGGACCGCGGAGCAGATCCCCGGGCAGCCGGCCCGCGACTTCCGCCTGCGACCAGCCGAAGAAGCGCTCGAAGCCGGCGTTGACCCAGGTGATGCGCCACTCGGCATCGGTGAGAATCACCACGCTCGCGGTCCGGCTCGCGACCAGCGCGAGCTTGCGCGATTCGGCCTCGGCCCGCGATAGATTGGCCGTCATCTCGCCCGCCAGGCGCAGCGCCCGGCCCCGCGACCCCACGAGCGCCCACGTCAGCCCCGACGCCAGCCCCGTCAGCAGCAATCCGGCCCCGAGCATGAGCCACGGCAAACGGTAGGAGCCTCGCCCTTCGAAGGCCGGCGTCGAGCGCAGGCGCCACGTCCACACGCGGCCGAAGGTCGTCCGCGGCACCGTCACCGCGAACCGCGAGCCGGCCCCGCCGCCCTCCCGCGTCCACCGCGTCGTATCCAGATCCACTTTGCCGTCCGAGTCGAAGAGCAGGAAACTCGCCTGCGGGTCCTCGCCGTCGTAGCCCTCGATCTCGAGCTGGCCCTCGACCGCGGCGTCGACGCCCGCGAGCAACCGGTCGATGCGCAGCGACGCATACACCCAGCCGTGCAACGCGGCTTCGCGGGCCGCCGGCGTGGACGTCTCCGCGCCCGCGCGGTAGACCGGCAAAAGCAGCAGGCACCCGGGCGCGGTCGCGGCGCCCTCGACGATGTTGATCTTCCGGGACATCACCGCCGCCCCGCTGCGCATCGCCGCCTCGGCGGCCGCGCGCCGCGTGTTGCCGGAACCGATGTCGCTGCCCAGCGCGCCGCGGTTGCGCTCGTAGGGCTCCAGCTGCGTGACGAGCAACACCGCCGGGTTCGTGCCCGCGCGCTCCGCCTTGAAGTCGGGCCGGCCGTCGGCCCGCATGCGCGCCTCGACGCCGTCGAGCTCGGCGCGCGGCACGCGTTGCGCGTAGCCGATGCCCACCACGCCCTGGTCGAAAAACGTCCGCACGGAATCGACGTAGCGCGCCCATTGGGCGGTCGTCACCGTGCCGTCGGCCCCGATCAGCGCCCGCGCGCCGAACAGCGCGTGCCCGGCCGCGCCGAAGCGCGAATCGATCGCCTCGAACACGCGTTCCTGCAGGCGCTGGAACCGCGCGGCGTTCTCGCCGTGCACCTGCGCGCGGAACTGCCGGAAAACCAACGCCGTGACCCCAAGCCCGAGGGCGAGCACCAACCAGGGCAGAAAGCGGCTGCGCTGCCGCGACTGCGGCCGGTGCGGGGCGGGGACGGCGGACATCGAGGGCGAAAATGAGGGTCCGGACGGCTTTGGCGAATCCTTTGCGAAACGATTCGCTGTCTCCGCGCCGCCACTACAGCTGCCGCGCCAGCCACTGCGCCGCCGTGCCGGTCGCCGGCACGCTCAGCAGCGCCCGCAGCCGCGCCGCCTGCTCCGCCGTGCACCGTACGCGCGCCGGATCCCGCCGGCTCGCGCGCAGTTCGCCCGCGAGCGCCGCCGGCGATGCCGCCCCCTGCAGGAATTCCGGATACATCGGCTCGCCGAGCAGGAGGTTCGCGATCCCGAGGTACTCGATCTTCACCAGCATGCGGCCCATGAGGTAGGTCAGCGGGTTTGCCCGGTAGGCGATCGCCCCGGGAATCGCCGCGAGCGCGCAGTGCATCGACATCGTGCCGCTCGAAGTCAGCACGGCCGACGCCGCGACCGGCGTGCCCGGCGGGAGCAGTTTGACGTGCGCCGGCGGCCGCGCCGCCTCCAGCACCGCGCGGATATCGGCGCTCGGGTAGAGCACCGCCGCCTCGGCCCCGGGCGACTCCGCCCGCCACGCCGCCAAGCCGCCGAGCAACACCGGGAAAATCCGGCCCACGGCCTGCCGCCGGCTGCCGGGCAAAAGCAAAATCGGTCCCGCGGGATCGTAGCGCACCGGCGCCGCGTAATCCGGCGCCACGAACGGATGGCCGACAAACTCCACCGGCAAAGGCGTGTCCGCGTAGCACTGCGGCTCGAAGGGAAAGATCGTCGCCATCGCGTCCAGGTCCCGCGCCATCGTGAACCGCCGCTTCGCCTTCCAGGCCCAGATCTGCGGCGAAATATAGTAAACCGCGCGGATCGAGCCGCCGCCTTTCACCGACAGCCCGCGTTCGCGCAGCGCCGCCGCGAGGCGCAAATTGAGCCCCGGATAGTCGACAAAACACACCGTGCGCGGCCGGTGCGTCGCGATCCAATCCAGCGTCGCGGCGAACAGCGCCTTGAAAAACGGGTAGTTCTTCAGGACCTCGACAAGGCCGACGACCGACGACGCCGTCAGGTCGTGCAACAGCTGCGCCCCCGCCGCCGCGAGCTGCGGCCCGCCGAGGGCCGCCACGGCCAACCCGGGTTGCTGCGCGCGCAATTCGCGCACCAGCCGCGCCGCGTGTTCGTCGCCGGAATGCTCGCCGGCCACGACGAGCACGTCGACCCGCCCGCCGGCGGGCGGCGCCAACATCAATTTCGCCGCCGCGTACTCAGCCATGGCGCGGCGGGAATTCCGCTTCCGGCAACGGCGCGCTCATTTCGCGGCCCGGCGGATCTGTTCCGTGATCGTGATCGCAACCTCGAGCGCGCTCTTGCCCAGGGCGGCGCCGACCTTGGGCTGCTTGGCCTTGGCGACGCTCTCGACGAAGTGCGCCAGCTCGAGCGCGAGCGGCTCGCCTTTCTCGATCGGGATTTCCCGGACGGGAATCGCGCTGAGGTCGCCCGGCTTCACCAGGCCGATCTTCATCTTCAGGCCGTAGGCGATGATGTCGGACTTCTTCACCAAGTGCCCGGCCTGGTTCATGAAATCGAGCGACAGGTACGCGTCGCCCTGGAAGATCCGGATCTCGCGCGCCTTCTTCGTGCTCATGCGGCTCGCGCTCAGGTTGGCGACGCAGCCGTTCTGGAACTGGATGCGCGCATTCGCGATGTCCTCGCTCTTGGAGAGCACGGTGACGCCGACGGAATCGATTTTCTCGATCGGCGATTTCACCAGCGCCAGCACGATGCCGATGTCGTGGATCATCAGATCGAGCACGACGCCGACCTCGGTGCCGCGCGGTTGGTACGGCGCCAGGCGCTCGGCGGTGATGTAGCGCGGCTCGTCGATTTCCTTTTCGAGGAAACTCATCACCGGGTTGAAATGCTCGATGTGGCCGACCTGCACGAGGCGGTTGCCGGCCCGCGCCGCGGCCAGCACGCGTTCCGCTTCTTCGAGCGACGCGCACAGCGGTTTCTCGATCAGCAGGTGCGCGCCAGCGGCGAGCAACGGCAGCGCGACATCGGCATGTTTGTCCGTCGGCACGACCACCGAGACGGCGTCGCAGGCCGCCCCGAGCTCCTCGAGCGTCGCGAAACGGCGGCAGTTGTACTTCGCGCAGATTTCCGCCGCACGCGCGTCGCTGGTCTCGAAGATGCCGGCGAGTTCCGCCCCGGGCAGGGCGGCGTAGATGCGCGCATGGTGCTGGCCGAGCGAGCCGACGCCCGCCACGCCGCAACGGATACGAGGTGATGCCATGCCTGCGAGTGTGGGAGCGACCCCGCACGCGGCAAGCGCGCGGTGCGGCCCGCGGGATCAGTCCGGCAGCAACACGCCGTCGCGCAGGAAAACCTGCCGCTGCGTCTTGGCGGCGTGGGCGGCGTTGTGCGTGACCAGCACGAGCGTCGTCGCCGTCTCCCGGCAAAGATCGAGCAGCAGCCCGATCACGGCGTCGCCCGTGCGTTCGTCGAGATTGCCGGTCGGTTCATCCGCCAAAATGAGCTGCGGGGAATTCATCAGCGCGCGGGCCACGGCGACGCGCTGGCGTTCGCCGCCGGAGAGCTGCGTCGGCAAGTGCGCCGCGCGCTCGGCCAGGCCCACGCGCGCCAGCAATTGGTCCGCGCGCGCCCGGTCGCCGGCGCCCGGCGCGCGCAACATGCGCGCCGCCATCAACACATTCTGCCGCGCGTCCAATTCGGGAATCAGGTAGAACGACTGGAACACCATCCCGAGAAACGCGCCCCGCCGGCCCGCATCCGCGGCCCGGCCCTGCCATTCGACGGTGCCGCCCTCGGGCGTATCGAGACCGGCGAGCAAATGGAGCAGCGTCGACTTGCCGGAACCGGATTCGCCGCGGATCGCCACGCTCTCGCCCGCGGCGACCTCGAGCGTCACGCCGCGGAGCACCTCGAGGCGGCGGTCGCCGCTGAGGTAGGTTTTGCGCACGTCGCGCGCGCTGAGAATCGTTTCGGACATCGGGCTGGAGCCAAATCGTTCCCGGCGGCCGCGGCCGAAGCAAGCTTGCGCCGGCCGCGGCGCCGCCGGCACGCTCGACCCTTGATGCCTTGGATCGTCGCGAGCCTCGTGTCGGCCTTCTTCCTCGGGTGCTACGATCTCTGCACGAAGCACGCGGTGCGCGACAACGCCGTCCTGCCCGTACTCTTCTTCGCCAACCTGTGCAGCGCCGCGATCTGGCTCGGCCTGCTCGCCGTCGGCTCGCTCTTGCCCGGCGCGCTGCCCGCGGCCTTCGCCGTGCCAGCGCTGACGTGGACGCAGCACGCGTTGCTCTTGGCGAAGTCCGTCTTGGTCGCCGCGTCGTGGCTGTGCTCGTACTTTGCGGTCAAGCACCTGCCCGTCTCGCTTGCGGCGCCGTTGCGTGCCACCGGGCCGATTTGGACTTTGTTCGGCGCGATCTTGGTTCTGGGGGAACGCCCCTCGGGGCTCGAGCTCGCCGGCATCGCGACGACGCTGATTTCGTTTTTCGGACTTTCGCTTGCGGGCAAGGCCGAGGGGGTGGTGTTCCACCGCAATCCGTGGATTGCATGGCTCTTCGCCGGCACCTTGCTCGGGGCGGTGAGCGGGCTCTACGACCGTTTCCTCCTCGGGCACGTTGGTTTCACGGCATCGACCGTGCAGGCTTGGTTCTCGATCTACCTGGCGCTCGTTTTTCTCGTCCCGGCGATCGGCTGGAAACTGCGCTGGTGGCCGCGGCAGACGTTCCGTTGGCGCTGGAGCATTCCCTTCGTGTCGCTCGCGCTGCTGGTCTGCGACTTCATCTATTTCACCGCGCTCACGGATCCGGACGCGCTCGTGTCCGTCGTCGCGAGCCTGCGCCGCGGCAGCATCCTCGTCGCCTTCGTCGGCGGCCTCTGGTTCTTCGGCGAGGTCAACGGCTGGAAAAAACTCCCCGCCGTGCTCGGGCTCCTCGCCGGCATCGTGCTCACGGTGCTCGGCTGAAGCGCGGCGCGGCGCCGCAGCCGGCAAGACTCAAGTTGAAAGTCCCACGTTGAAAGAAACGACTGCGCCGTGGGTCCGGTCTTTCAACTTTCACCTGCGCCGCAGCGGCGCCGACGGCGCCGCCCGCTTGACTCACGCGCACCGGCGCGCAGGTCTGGCGGATGCGCGCTGCGAATTCCGTTTGTCCAATCCGTGGGTTGGTCGTCCCTTTGCTGCTGGGAGCGGCGGCTTTGTTCACCGCCGGGTGCGGGCCATCCGCAAATCCCAAGGTCCCGCCCGGGGCCAAGAGCTCCGGCGGCAACACCGCCGTGCTCGTGACCGAAAAGGGCGAGATCGAGATCGCCCTTCTGGCCCAAGACGCGCCGAAGGCCGCGGAAAATTTCCGCCTGCTCGCCGAGCACGGCTACTACGACAACCTCACCTTCCACCGGATCGTGAAAGATTTCATGATCCAAGGCGGCGACCCGCGCGGCGACGGCCGCGGCGGCGAGAGCGCGTGGGGCGGGAGTTTCCCCGACGAAATCGACGCCGCTTCCCCGCTCTACCGCGCCGGTTACCGCCGCGGCATCGTCGCCCTCGCCAATTCCGGCCCCAACACCAACGGCAGCCAGTTCTTCATCATGCACCGCGACTATCCGCTGCCGCCGAACTACGTCATCTTCGGCCGCGTGACGCGCGGCCTCGACGTCGTCGACGCCCTTGCCGAATCGCCGGTGCGGCGCGGCCCCGACGGCGGCATGAGTTCGCCGCTGCAGGCGCCGGTCATCCGCACGGTGAAGATCAAGCCGTAGCGCCGAAGACGCGGCCGTACGAAGTTGAACGTTGAAGGATGAAAGACCGGAGCGCGGTCGGACGACGCGCTTGCTCCGCGGCAATTTCCCTTGCGGCAACGCGCCGCTCCGCCGGACTGCTCCCCTTCCCTTTCCATGCCCACCCAGGAACTTTCCCTCGAAGCCATCAGCATCTACGGCGGCACGCAGGCCCGCGTGCAGACCACCGACGAAGCCGTCGAAAGCTACGCCGACGAGATGAACCAAGGCACCGTCTTCCCGCCGATCATCGTTTACTTCGACGGCGCGACGCACTGGCTCGCCGACGGTTTTCACCGCTACCTCGCGACCAAGCGCTGCGGCAAAACCGAGATCAAGGCGGACGTGTTCGCCGGCGGCCGGACCGACGCGCTCCGCCACGCCCTCGGGGCCAACTCCACCAACGGCGTCTACCGCAACAACGCCGACAAGCGCAACGCGGTCGAAATCGCCCTCGAGGAATGGCCCGACCGCGCCAATCCGGTCATCGCGGAAATCTGCCGCGTTTCCCCCGACCTCGTGCGCCGCGTGCGCTCCGAGATGACGCGCAACAACCGGCTCCCGCCCCGCGAGGCGCTCGTCGGCCGCGACGGCAAGGAACACCCCGCGGCGATCGAACGTCAGCCGCGCGGCAAGACCGAGGCTTCGTCCCGCGACGAAGCCGGCGGCGGCAAGGGCGGCGGCGGTTTTTCCAAAGGCAAAGGCGACCCCGGCGCCCTCGGCGGCACCGGCACCGAACTCGAGCGCGAGGCCCGCGAGATGGCCCGCAAGGGCGAGCTGAATCCCTTCGAACTGCAGAAAATGATGACGGCCAACGGCGACGACTACGCCATCACCGTGATGAATCTCCTCGCCACGATGCGCCCCGACTTGCGCCGCCGACGCGAAGGCCTGATCCGCATCAAGCAATGGATCGAACGCAATCTCGCGGACGTACCGGAATCCGTGGATACGCCGGCGGCTACGCCGCCGGTTGAGAGTTCGGGGTTTGGAGTTCAGAGTTGAGAGCGGATCCCGGGGCCGCATCGCCCTTCCCGGCCACCAGGCCCTCACCTTCGTTCGCCTGAATTCCAAAGTTCATCCGGATCAAAAAACCTTTGGTTCCGCTGCCATGAAACGCCCCGCTGCGAAAATTCCGAAAGCCCAATCCGCTTCTTTCGCCGGCGAGATCGTCCGGCTCGACTCGGGCCTGCGGCACCACGTGCTGCCGGTGCCCGACGCCGTCGGCGCCGCCTGGCGGAAAGCCAAGATCCGCCGGCTCGTCGGCACCCTGAACGGGCAACCCGTCAACCGCGCGCTGCAGAGCCACGCCGACGGCGGCTTTTTCCTGCTGCTCGGCCAGGATCTCCTGCGCCAACTCGGTTTGAAGCGCGGCAGCCGCGTGCAGGCCGTGCTAGGGCCGGACCCCGAGCCGGATGCGCCCGAGATCCCGGCGGAATTCGCCTTGGTGCTGGCCGAAGACGCCGCCGCCCGCGCGCGCTGGGAATCGCTCACGCCGGGCATGCGGCGCTCCCTCCTCCACTACGTCGCCAGCGCCAAACAGGAACCGACCCGCATCAAGCGCTCGCTTGAGCTCGCCGTGAAACTGCGCACCCGCACGCTGCACAGCGACCGTCAGCGGACGAAAACGTCCTCGACCAATCTTGGGTCGGAGTAAGTCACAGAGGTCACGGAGCGGAACCCGGAGGTCACGGAGTGAATCTCCCGGTTCCAGGGAGCGGAAGAAGGGTTCATCGATTGCGCCGACGCTTCGCGGCTTCGATCTTCATTCCTGCTCGGTGGCCTCTCCTATCGCCTCCGTGACCTCCGTGTCCCAAGGCCTTACTCGCTGCGCAGCGCCTCGACCGGCTTGAGCGTCGCGGCGCGCCACGCGGGCACGAGCCCGGCCAGGGTCGAAGCGACGATCGAACCGACGATGATGATCGCGAGGTCCGCGCCGCTCGTGTGCGAGGGCAGATTCACGAAGCCGTAGAACTGCTGGAACACTTCCTCGCCCATCGTGAAACGCGCGAGCACGCGGACGATGTCGTTGCGGAACGTGATCACGAGCCACGCGATCGCCAAACCCGCGCCGGTGCCGACGACGCCGAGGATCACGCCCTGCGCGCAGAAGCACGCCGCCACCTGCCGCGAGCTCCCGCCCAACGCGCCGAGCAGGCCGATCTCGCGCGTTTTCCGGACCACCGAGATCAGCAGCGAGCTCATGATCGAGAGCGCGGCCACGACGACGATGAAGGTCAGGAGGAAGAACACCATGTACTTCTCGAACCGGATGATGTTCTGGAAATCCGCCTCGGATTCGAACCACGTCAGCGCCCGCCGCGTGTTCGGCAGCACCGCGTTCAGCGCCGCCGCGGTTTTGAATTCGTCGGTGCCCGGCTGCAGCCGGACGTTGAGCCCGTGGACGCCTTTGCCGAGGCCGTAGAGTTCCTGCATCAGGCGCATCGGCGCGATCACGAGACTGCGGTCGAGGTGCTGGTGGCCGATGGCAAAGATGCCCGCGACCCGCACTTCGCGCGGCAGCAGGACCTCGTCCTGTTTCAATTTCTCGATCAGCAGCGGCGAATAGACTTCGAGTTTCGAACCGACGCGCGCGCCGAGCGACTGCGCGAGCATCACGCTGAGGATCACGGAATCGTCGTCGAGGTCGTCGAGCCGCCCCTGCACCAGGTACCGGTCGAGCGGGATGACTTTCGCGACGCGCGCGAGGTCGACGCCGAGGATGCCCGGATAGGCGGGTTTGTTTTCAAAGGCGACGCCGACGACGCCCTTGGCGTAGGGCGTGACGCCGGCCACGCCCGACTGCGCTTCCAGTTTCGCCATCAGCGCCGGCGCATCGCCGATCAATCCGTCGAGCGGCACGACCTGGATCTCGCCCTGCATGTCGACGATCATGCTGCGGATGCCCTGGCCGAAGCCGCCCATGATCGACGTCGTCACAACCAGCAGCGCGACGCCCACCGCCACGCCGAGCCCGGACATGAACGTGAAAAACGGAAACCTCCGCCCCGTCGGAAAGAGCTGCTTGAAGGCGAGGTAGAGGAACCAGGGCATCGGGATTGCGGAATGCGAATTGGGAAATGCGGATTGGTCCGAAGGGTGGCGTTTTCCGGGGGTCGGTTCCGATCCGCGATCCGCAATCCGAAATCCGCAATTCTCAGGCGCCCGGCCGCAATTGCGGGAAGAGAATCACGTCGCGGATGCTTTCCGCGCCGGTGAGTAGAATGCACAGGCGGTCGATGCCGACGCCCATGCCGCCGGCGGGCGGCATGCCGTGCTCGAGGGCGAGGAGGAAGTCGTGGTCGATGTTCTGCTTTTCCTCGCCGGCCTGCGCCTCGAACATCTGGCGCTGCACGTCGGGGTCGTTCTGTTCCGAATACGCCGGCGCCACTTCCATGCCGCCGATCGTGAGTTCGAAGACATCGATCGTCGTCGGGTCGTCCGGCGTGATCTTGGCCAGCGGGCAAAGCTCCTTCGGCAGGTGCGTGACGAAGGTCGGCTGGATCAACGTCGGCTCGATGCGTTTCGAGAAGATCTCGTTCGTGATTTCGAATTCCTCCCAGGCCGGGTTGATGCCGAGCCCCATCGCTTCGGCCTTGGCGATCTTCTCCGCCTTGGAACGCGCGAACCAATCCGCGTCGCCCGTGGCTTCGCGGATCAGGTCCTTGTACTTCACCTCACGCCATTCGCCGCCGAAGTCGATGTCCTGCCCGCTCGCGGCGTGCTTGATCTTGAGGGAACCGTCGGCCGGCTTGATCACGTCGCGCACCAGCGAGGTCATCAGGTCGCGGATCAGCGTCATCATCCCGCGGTAATCGCTGTAAGCCTGGTAGACCTCGAGCATCGTGAACTCGGGATTGTGCCGTCGGGAAACGCCTTCGTTGCGGAAGATGCGGCCGATCTCGAACACGCGGTCGAAGCCGCCGACGAGCATGCGCTTCAGGCGGAGCTCCGTCGCGATGCGCAGGAAGAAATCGACGTCGAGGGCGTTGTGGTGGGTGACGAAGGGCCGGGCCGCGGCGCCGCCGGCGGTGGCCTCAAGCACGGGCGTCTCGACCTCGAGAAACTGCCGATCCTCGAGGAAACGCCGCACGTGCGAGACGACCTTGGAACGCAGCATCAGGCGCGCGCGCGATTCCGGATTCACAATCACGTCGAGGTAACGCTGCCGGTAGACCGTTTCCGGGTCGCTCAGGCCGTGCCACTTTTCCGGCAGCGGGCGGAGCGCCTTCGCCACGAGCACGTAGCTGTCGACGCGGACCGTGACTTCGCCGGTCTTGGTTTTGAAGAGGGTGCCGGTGGCGCCGACGATGTCGCCGAGGTCGAGCTTCTTGAAGGCAAGGTAGGCGGCCTCGCCCACGACATCTTTCTTCACGTACAGCTGGATCTGGCCCTGCTGGTCGAGAATCTTGACGAACTGGCTCTTGCCCATGTCGCGGATGACGACGAGGCGGCCGGCGACCGTGACCTGGACGGTGTTTTCCTGCCCGTCGACGTAGGCTTTGAGGGCGTCTCCCGAAAAGTGCGTGGTCGCGACGTTGGCGCGGAACGGATCGGAACCGGCGGCGCGCATTTCGGCCAGCTTCTGCCGGCGGACCGCGTGCTGGTCATGGGAGATGTCGGTGGGAAGGTCGCTCATGGAAACGTAACCCGGCACCGTGAGGCGCCGTCCCGGGCGGGGCAAACGGAAATTCCGGGCGTCGCCCCGCACGCACCGGATTCCGTCCTGCGTAGGGGCGCCGCTTGTCGGCGCCCGCGGGCGTCGGCCAGCGACGCCCCTACGTCAGAGGCGCAAAGCCGAAACGCAGGCCCAGCGACGCCCCTGCGTCAGTCCACGGCCTTCTTCGCCGCGGCGCGGTCGATCGGCTTGAGCAGATGCGCCGGCCGCGCGGTGCGGAAACGGTCCAGCTCGGCCTGCAACTTGGCCGCCTCGGCCGCCGCGGCGCCCGTCTGCTGCTCGGCGCGGAGCGGGCGCTCCTCGAACGGATCCGCCCGCAGGTCGACGAAGGTGCCGTCGCGGTAAAGTTTGTGCGTGCGACTCATCGCGAATTCCCACTGCGGCGTCGGCCCGCCGTTGCGCACGTACCACGTGTAGAGGGCCGCGCGCGGCGTACCCTTCTCCCCGCGGGCCTGCGGCCAAAAACTCACGCCGTCGGTCGCGAAGTCTTTGGCCAACGGAATGCCCGCGGCCGCACAGAGCGTCGGGAGGAAATCCACGCTCGCGACGAGGTCGGCGTTGACGGTGCCCGCCGGGACGCGCCCGGGCCAATTCACGATCAAGGGCACG
Organism: Opitutaceae bacterium; assembly: GCA_027482185.1. Lineage (GTDB taxonomy): Bacteria > Verrucomicrobiota > Verrucomicrobiia > Opitutales > Opitutaceae > ER46. The sequence goes on from JAIXWF010000012.1 coordinate 300,717, forward strand.
TGGTTGCCGCGCGCGGTGCGCCCGCCTTTGCCGCCTTGGTAGGGTTTGCCCTTGAACTGCGAGGTAACGGTCGGATGCGTGCCGTTGTCGCCGAGGAAGACGAGCAGCGTGTTGTCCCGCAGGCCGAGGGACTCGAGTTTGGCGACCAGTTCGCCGATGTGCTTGTCCATGTGCGCGGTCATGTCGGCGAAATGCTTCAGGTCCCGCTTCTCGCGCTCGCCCGTCGTCTTCGGGTCCCAGTCGGCGCTGTCCGGGGTCGGCTGGAATGGGTCGTGCGTCAGGATCATCGGATAGTAGAGGAAGAACGGCTGCCCGCGGTGCCGCGTCACAAAATCGACCGCAAAGGCCTGCACCAGATCGGGACCGTATTCGCCGCGCGTGAAATCGAGGGGACGGCCGTTGTGCTCGAGGCCCGGGTTGGCATAGCGCGCGGGCTTCGCGTTCCCCTCGCGCGTGTGCTGCCAGAGATACGATTCGTCGAAGCCGAAATGCTGCGGCAGGTCCGGGCGGGCGCCGAGCTGCCATTTGCCGGCGACGCCGGTGACATAGCCCGCGCGCTTGAACAAATGGCCGAACGTGGTCGCCTGCGGGTCGAGGGTGCCGAAATCGATGTAGTTGCGGACATTGTACAGGCCCGTCATGAGCTGCGCCCGCGTCGGCGTGCACAGCGGCTGCACGTAGCAGTGCTCGAACCGCGCACCCGTCGCCGCCAGGCGGTCGAGGTGCGGCGTGCGGTAGGATTCGCCGCCGTTGGCCGTGACGCATTCGTAGCCGAAATCGTCGGCCATGATCAGAATGACGTTCGGGCGGCGCTCGGCCGCGGAAGCGGCAACGGCCGCGGAGCAAGCGGCGGCGGCAAGGATCGAAAACAGGAAACGGCGCAGGTTCATGGCGGGGTAAGCGGGTTTTTCCGGGGAGAAAGAAGGACCACGGATTTCACGGAGCGCACGGATCGATCTCTCAATTCTCAACGTTCGAATCTCAACGGCCCGAACCCGGCTCGTGCCGGGTCCAGGCCGTGCCATCCGTGGTCAAAAGTCCGAAATCAGGATTTCGGCGCGACCGCGGCGGGCGCCGGCGGCTTCGGCTTGGTCGTGTAGTCGAAATCGTCGGTGCGGAACGGCGTCACCGGCAGGCCGTCGGCGGAGAACAGGTTGCAGACCGGGTTGTCGGCCCAGGCGTAGCGCACGGCGACCGGGGCGGCGACTTTGTCGCTCGTGACCTCGACTTGGTTGGGGCCGACGAGCTTGCCCGTCGCCCAATGCCAGACGCGGTCGGCGCCGCAGACGGCGAAGCCGCGGGCCTCGGTGACATCGAAGGTGCGCAGCGTGCTGCCGAAGGTGTCGAGCGTGACGGTCGCCTTGGCGCCGTCGAAGGCGACGCTCTTGTATTCGGGACTGCGGTACGGGAACTTCAGGCCGTAGTCATGCACGAGGGCCCAGCGGACGAGGCGGGAAGCGACGTCGTACTTGTTGCGCGGGTGGATGTCGCGGCCCTCGCCGACGTCGATGATGACGGCCTGACCGGTCTTGGGCAGGCGCAGGGTCTTGGTCTGGGATTCGCGGAGCTCGGCCCAGTCGCTCTCGCCGGGCTCGGCCTTCTCGGCGCGGTAGTCGGCGAGCTGGACCCAGTAGAAGCTGAAGTCGCCCTGGCCCTGCTCCTTGCGCCACTGCTCGATCAGGAACGGGAAGAGCTCGCCGTGCTCGTGGGCGCGGGAGGCGTTGGATTCGCCCTGGTACCAGATCACGCCGCGGATGCCGTAGCCGAGCGTCGGATACACGACGCCCGCGAAGATATTGCCGGGGCGGGCGTTGCCGGTGAGCCACGCGGTCGGGGCGACGGGCGCGGCCGGGGCGGCCTTCTTCTCGGCCTTGGCCTTTTCGGCGTTCACTTTCCACTTCGCCTGCGCGGCAGCGAAGTCGGCCTTGGACTTCTCCGTCTGGACGTCGGCCTCGCGCTTGCGCGTGTTGGCCATGAGGGTCGCGAAACGCGGATCTTTCTCGATCGTCTCGCGGCGGATCCAGGCCTCGGCGGCGGAACCGCCCCAAGCGTTGTCGATCAGGCCGACGGGGACGTCGAGGATGTCGTGGAGGTAGCGGCCGTAGAGGTAACCAATGGCGCTGAAGCCCTTCACGTTGTCCGGATTCGCGATTTCCCACTGGCCCTTGAAGTCGGTCTTCAGCTCCTGCGTGCCGACCTGCGGCACGGAGATGATGCGCAGGTGGCTGCGGCGGGCGGAGGCGCCTTCGAGGTCGCCGGTGTAGGTCTGGCCCAACGACCACTGCATGTTGGATTGGCCGGAGCACATCCAGACTTCGCCGATGAGCACGTCTTTGAATTCGCGTTTCTGTTTCGCGGTCGCGACGGCGAGCACCTGGCCGTTCTTGTTGGCGGGCGCGGCGGCGAGCTTCACCTGCCAACGGCCGTCGGCGCCCGCGGTGGCGGTGTAGGTCTGGCCGGCGAAGGTGACGGTGACTTTGGTACCGGGATCGTCCCAGCCCCAGACCGGATTGGCCTGCTTTTGCTGCAGGACCATATAGTCGCCGAAGACGGCGGGCATTTTCAGTTCGGCGCGGGCGGCGAGCGCAAGCAGCAGCCACACGGCCGCGAGGAAGGCGGATTTTTTCATCGGGGGTAGAATCCCGAGATTCGCCGACCTTCCGGGCGCATAGCAAGTCCATGCACGGCGGAAGCCGCGGAACGGTCCCGCCCGCCCGCGGTCGCAGGCTGCGCGCCCCATGCGAATCCTGTCCGCGTTCCTACTGCTCGCTCCGATCGCCAATGGAGCCGAGTCATCCGGAGCCGGCACCATCCGCGAGACACTCCGCGCCCGGATTCGCGCGGCCGCCCCGCCCCCGCCGCCGGCGGATCCTGCCGGGCAGGCCGCCCCGCCGGCCCCGCCCCCGATCATTCTGCAGCCGGTGGTGGTTGCGGAGTCGAAGCTGGTCCAGGCCGCCGGCGCCGTCATCGCGCGGGCCGAACAGGACCGGCGCGACGGCGAGTTCGCCGGCGGCGACGGCGGCCGCATCGCCAAGCTCGGGCCGCTGCACTTGGGTTCATGGTTCGACCGGGAGAGCGGCTGGACATTTCTCAGCCTGAACCCGGCCCCGACCCGTCGCCAAACCGAGGCCGCCGCCGAACGGCTCCGGGATCTCGAGGGCCTGCTGCGGATCGGCACGGGGAAGGGCGCGGACCGAAAACCGTGACGGGCCCGCGAGCCCGAGGCTGCGCAATTTCCGTCCGAGGTCGCGACTTGCGGCCCGCGCGCGCGGGCGCCAACGTCCGGCCATGAGCGGATTCGGCAACGCGTACTCGCAGGAACAGCAGCCCGTCACCTGGGTGCGCGGCTATCCCCTGTACACCGCGCACGTGATCGTCGCCGTCCTCGTCGCGTCGATGCTGGCCTCGACGGTTTTGCTCGCGACCAACTTCGGCGGCGTCCTGGCATGGCTGTCGTTTTCCAGCGACGCCGTCCTCCGCGGCCAAATCTGGCGGGTGCTGACGTACGGGCTGAACAATCCCCCGAGCCTCTGGTTCGTCATCGATATGTTCATGATCGTCTGGTTCGGCCGCGAACTGGAACGCTTCTTCGGCCGCCGCGTTTTCCTCACGCTGTACGGCAGCATCTACCTGCTCACGCCCGTGCTGCTCACGTTGCTCGGTTTCGTGCGCCCCTCCCAGCTCGCCGGCCAGACCGGCGCCTTCGCCCTCTTCATCGCGGTGGCGACCCTGCATCCGGACCTCCCGATGCTGTTCAACCTGCTCGCGAAGTGGGTCGCCGCGATCTTGGTCGCGACGTTCGCGCTCATGGCCGTCGCGGCCCGCGATGTCGTCGGCCTCATCACACTGCTCGGCACCTCCGGTTTCGCGTGGGCCTTTGTCCGCCACCAGCAGGGTCTGCTTGCGCTGCCGAAATTCCGCCTGCGCCGCCGCACGCCCAAGCTCACCGTGATTCCCGGCTTCAAGACCGACCCGGCGCCGACCGCCGGCGCCGCCGAAGCGCCGACCTCGATGGCGGAGATCGACGCCCTGCTCGACAAGATCGCGACCTCGGGGATCAACAGCCTCACCAAGCAGGAACGCGCCAAGCTCGAAGCCGCGCGCGAAGGCTTGATGAAGCGCGGCGGAAAGTAACGCCGCACGGCCGCCAACGCGTCGTCGCGCCGTCGGGAAACCGGTCCTTGCCACTGCCGGCCGCACGGTTGCCGGAGGCTTGACGCCCTGCCGCAGCGGCAACATCGACCTCTCTCCGTCAGGTCAACCCCGCCCCTCCGACATGTTTCACCTTCTGCCGCGGCTTGCCGGTGCCCTGTTGCTGGCATCTCCCGTCGCCCTTTCCGCCCAAACCTACACATGGTCCGGCCTGGCGGGTTTGCCGCCCCAATGGGGCACGACCAACGGCACCGGCTCCGCCGCCCGCTTCTTCGCCCCCGGCGGTCTGATCGGCTCCGTCGCCGGCAACTTCTACGTCGCCGACACGGGCAACTTCACGATCCGCGTGATTTCCTCGACGGGCGATGTCGGACTTCTGTCCGGCACCCCGGGCGTTCGCGGCGCCGCCGACGGCCCCGCCTCCGCCGCGCGCTTCAGCCTGCCGATGGGCATCACCCTGACCCGCGGACTGCTCTTTGTCGCCGACGCCGGCAATCACGCGATCCGCCAAATCGGCGGCAACGGTGCCGTCGTCACCTTCGCCGGCCAACTCGCCCTTGCCGGCACCTCCGACGGCATGCGCAACGCCGCCCGTTTCAACAATCCCTACGGCATCACGGCCGACCAGGCGGGCAACCTCTACGTCGCCGACCGCGGCAACCACGCGATCCGCAAAATCAGCCCCGAGGGCGAGGTCACCACGCTCGCCGGCGAAATCGGCGTCCCCGGCACGTCCAACGGCAACGGCACCGCCGCGAGATTCAACAGCCCGAGCGCCGTCACCCTCGGCCCCGACGGTTCCCTCTACGTCGCCGACACCGGCAACCACTCCATCCGCCGGATCGCCGTGAACGGCACCGTCTCCACCTATGCGGGCGTCCCGGGCAGCGCCGGCGCCGTCAACGGTGCCGCCGCCCTTTCCCGCTTCCGCTTTCCCCGCGGCGTCCTCGCCTTCAGCAACGGTTCCCTGCTGGTGGCGGATCAGGCCCACGCCATCCGTCTCATCACCGCCGACGGCATCGTGTCCACCTACGCCGGCCGCCTCGATGTGCAGGGCTCGCGCGACGGCCCGTACAGCGATGCCCGCTTCAATCTGCCCAACGCGATTTCGGCGTCGGAGGACGGCGCCGTCGTCGCCGACTCCGCCAACCACACGATCCGCAAACTCAATTTCACCACGCGCGCCGTTTCCACGATCGCCGGCGGTCCCGGCAGTTTCGGCCGCCGCGACGGCCGCGGCACGGAAGCGCTCTTCAACTACCCGAACGGCGTGGCGATCCATGCTTCGGGCGACCTGTACGTCGCGGATTCGCGCGGCAACACGATCCGCCGCATCTCCCCGGACGGCACCGTCGTGCAGATCGCCGGGGGCGCCGACGACAGCTACGTCGACGGCCCGGCCGGCACCGCCAGCCTCAACTACCCGTTCGGCATCGCCGTGGCGCCGGACCGCACGGTCTATTTCACCGAACAGCAGCGCCACACGGTCCGTGTGCTGCGGCCCGACGGCTCCGTCGCCACCCTCGCCGGCCGCGAAAATCTTCCGGGCGTCGGCAACGGCACCGGCCAGGCCGCGCTGTTCAACCTGCCCTCCGGGGTCGCGCTCGACCGCGACGGCAACCTCTATGTCGCCGACACCGGCAACCATGTGATCCGCCGTCTCAACGTTTCCACCGGTGCCGTCACCAGTTTCGCGGGCTTCTTCGAGAATCCGGGTTCCGCCGACGGCAACGGCACCGCCGCCCGTTTCCGGTTCCCGCGCGGCGTCGCGATCGATGCCGAGGGCAACGTCTTGGTGGCCGATTCCAACAACCACACGATCCGCCGGATCTCGCCCGCCGGCGACGTGACGACGGTCGCCGGCGCCCCGGGCAGCCAGGGCACGGCCAACGGCAACGCCGGCACCGCCCGTTTCTCGTTTCCCTTCGGCATCGCGGTCGACCAAGCCGGGATCATCTACGTTTCCGACACGGGCAACTTCACCATCCGCCGGATCGCCGGCGAGACCGTCGCCACCATCGGCGGCACGGCCGGAGCCTCCGGCTACCTCGACGGCACGTTCTCGTTTTTCAACGATCCCACCGGCATCGCCGTCGACCGCGCCGGCATCATCTACGTGGCCGAAGCCAACAACAACGTCGTCCGGCGCGGCGAATCCGTCACGGCCCCCGCCATTTCCGTCCAGCCGCAGGCCGTCGCCGCGACAAACGGCGGCACCGCCACGTTCACCGTCACCGCCGCCGGCGGCGACCTGTCCTACCAATGGCGCTTCCGCGGTCTGCCGATCATCGGCGCCAACACCGCCACCCTCACCTTGCCGAACGTCAACGAGAGCAGCGCGGGCGACTACTCCGTCGTCGTCACCAACTCCCTCGGCACCGTCACAAGCCGCAACGCCGCGCTCACGATCGTCGCGGCCTCCGATGCCGGCCGCATCGTGAATCTTTCGATCCTTACCGGCCTCACGGAACCCGGCGACTCGTTCACCATGGGCTTCGTGGTCGGGGGCACCGGCACCGCCGGCGCCAAGCCGCTCGTCCTCCGCGCCGTCGGCCCCTCGCTCGGCGCCCTCGGTGTCGCCGATACCGTCGCCGACCCGCGGCTGGAGCTTTTCAGCGGCGCCACCGCCGCCGGCGGCAACGACAACTGGGGCGGCGGCGCCGAACTCGCGGCGGCCATGAACCGGGTCGGCGCCTTCGCCTATTCCGGCCCCGCGTCGCGCGACGCCGCGACCGCCGGTTCCTTCCCGCCCGGCAACAACTCGATGAAGGTCTCCACGACCGACGCCGGCACCGGCACGGTGATCGCGGAAATCTACGACGCCACTCCGGCCGGCACGTTCGTCGCGACGACGCCGCGGCTCGTCAACGTCTCGGTCCTGAAACAGATCGGCCGCGGCCTCACCGCCGGTTTCGCGATCGGCGGCCTCGCCCCCAAAACCGTGCTGATCCGCGCCGTCGGCCCCACGCTCGGCGCGGCTCCCTTCGGCGTCGGCGGCGTGGTGGCCGACCCGCAATTGACGCTGTTTTCCGGGCAAACCTCCATCGGGACCAACGACAACTGGGGCGGCGGCGCCGCCTTGCGCACCGCGTTTTCCCGCGTCGGCGCCTTCGATCTGCCTGCCGATTCGAAAGACGCCGCGCTGATCGCAACCCTCGCCCCCGGCAGCTACACGGTGCAGGTCGCGGGCGCCGGCGGCGCGGGCGGTATCGCGCTGGTTGAAATCTACGAAGTGCCGTGACCTCGCCTCCGGCCCCGGCGCCGGCGGCGTTTACTTCAAGGCTTCGATGAAGGTCAGCAAGTCGGCCATGTCCTGCACGGACATGCCGGCCTCGAGTCCTTCGGGCATCAGGCTCTTGCCGGCGGACTGGCTGCCTTTGACGTTGGCCCGCGGGATCGCGATTTCGGCCCCGCCCATGATCTTCAGCGTCAGGCTCGTCGCGTCGTCGCGGGCGATCATGCCGGTGTAGGATTGGCCGTCTTTGGTCGTGACGTCGTAGGCCACATACTGCGGCGCGACTTCCTTGTGCGGCTCGAGGATCGCCGTCAGCAGGCCGTCGCGGCCGCGGGTTTTCACCGAAATGAGATCCGGGCCGAGCTCCATGCCCATGCCCTCCGCCTTGTGGCAAATCAGGCAGCGCGCCTGGTACTGCGCGCGGCCGCGCGCGGCATCGCCGTTCGCCGCCGCGGCCGGCTTGAATTTGGCCGCGACTTCCTCGCGCGAAGGCGGGATCACGCTCGCCAGCGCCTGTTTGGCCAACGTCGCGATCGCCGGCGTCCGGTGCCGCACCAGCGCCTGCACCTGCGACGGACTGAACAACGTCGCCGCCACCTTGCCCGCTTGCACCGCCTGCAACAGCGCCGTCGTGCGATCCTCGCGCCCGAGCAACGCGGCCAAGGCCGCCGCCCGCGCGGGTTCGCCAAATCCGGCCCACGCCGCGAGCAACGCCGTCGTCACTTCCGGCCGCGCGTGCGTTGCCAACGTGCGGACGGCCGCCGCCTGCACGTCCGCCGGTTGACCTGCGCCGAACGCGGCCGCCAAGGCCGCGCGGCTCTGCGCATACGCGGCCGTCGCCAAAACTTCGATCGCCGCCAGCCGCGCCGCCGCCGGCGCCGCCGCATCGGCCGCGGTCGTCGCCGCCCGCGCAAACACCGCCGCCAAGGTGCCGCCCGTGTCCGCCTGCTCGACGGAACTGCCCGCGCGCCGCAGGCCGTCGCCGAGCGCGCGCAACCACGCGGGACTCGCGCCCGGGCGGCCGACGAGCTCGAACACCGGCCGCAGCGCCTCGCCGCGCCGGCTGGCCGCGGCCGTTTCGATGAGTTTCGCGACAAAGTCCGCCGCCTTGCCCGCCGTCGCGGGATCGCGCGTCACGGCGGGAAAGACCACGGCGTTCAGCACCGCCGGCGGCGCCGACAGCAACGCCGCCGCGATCCACGTGTCGCCGGCATCGCGCAACGCGAGCTTCACGAGCGCCGCCGCCAAGGGCGCCGGACCGCTGCCGTCCTGGGCGCTCAGGCCCGTGGGCAGGGAAAACGCCAACTGGAAACGGATCCGCGCGTCGGCGTCGTCCGCCAGCGCGGCCAACGCCGCGTGCAGCCGCGCCGAGGTTTTGCCCGCCGCGAGCAGTTTCTCCGCCGACACGATGCCGCGCTCGCGCACGCGCGGGTGCGCATCGCCGAGCGCCGCCAGCACCGCGGCTTCGTCGAGCGCACGCTGGCCGTCCAGCACGCCGAGTGCCTGGTGGCGGGCGACGGGCGACTTGGTCGTCGCAACCAATTTCGCCAGCAGCGCCGGCGCCGCCGGATCCTGGCGCTCATAGAGGAGGCGCGAAGCCGTATCGCGGTGCCAACCGTTCGGGTGCTCGAGCGTCGCGACCAAGTCCGCAGTCGGGGCGCGGCCGAGTGCGACTTGGTTCCGACGCGACCAACCCGGATGGTCCGGCACGATCCGGTAGATGCGGCCGCGTTCGCGGCCGTTGTTCAGGTCGAGGTGCTTCTTGATCTCTTCGGGCAGGCTCCACGGATGCTCGATCACTTCGCGGTACATATCGCACACGTGCAGCGTGCCGTCGGGTGCATTCGCGAAGTTGACGACGCGGACCCACGTGTCGCGGCTCGCCGCGAATTCCACGCCCTGCTCGTCCGCGGGGCGCCGGCCGACCAACGTCACGCCGTCGGCGGAAATCTGTTTGCGGTGCACCAATTGGCCGCCCGCGTCGCCGGTGAACGAATTGTTCACGAACTCCGGACCGTAGGCGTCGCCGCGGAAGATCATCGTGCCGGTCGCGCCGGTGAAGTAGCCGCTGACGCGCCCGCCGCCCTCGACGACGCCCTTGACCACGCCGCCGATGCGCCAACGCGTGCGGATGATGCGCCAGGGTTCGTCAGGGCTGATGCGGAAGACCTCGGCGGCGCCGCCGTCGGCCGCGATGCTCTGGCGCGGACCGGGCAGATTGAAGAACGGGTTGCGGCCGGCATAGCGGTCGTCGAAGAGCCAATACTGCAGGTGGTCGGAATTGGAGCAACCGAACTTCCGGCCCCAGTCGTCGAAGCTCATCCCGTATTGCGCGCCGCCCGCCTCGAAACCGAAGTCGTAGGTCTTCGGATCGAACCAGAAATCCCGCGCCGCCAATTCAGTTTCCGGCAGGTCCGGGCGCTTCGGCGAACGGATCTTGCCGCGGTTGCCGACGGAGCTCTGGACGTGGATGCGGTTGTCCTGCCCCCACTGGAAACTGTTCAGCATCGCCTGCACGTTGAGCCGCGCGAGGCCGCTGCCGAAGCCCGTGTACACCACTTCGCGGAACTCGGCGACGCCGTCGCCGTCGCGGTCCTCGAGACGCCAGATATCGGGCGTCGCGCCGACGAAGAGCCCGCCGTTGGCCCAGATCAGGCCCGTGGGCCAGGGCAGGTTGTCGGCGAACACCTTGCTCGTTTCATAGTAGCCGTCGCCGTCGCGGTCCTCGAGCACCGAGATCCGGCCGAGGTGCGGCTTATGGTCCCGCTCCTCGGAGTAATCGATCATCTCGCACACGAACATGCGGCCGTTCTCGTCGAAACTGATCGCGATCGGATCGCGCACCTGCGGCTCGTGGGCGGCGAGCTGCAGTTTGAAGCCGCGCTTCACCTGCCACGTGCCGATCGCGTCCTTGGGCTCCACCGGCGGATACTTGGGCAGATCCTTCGCCGGATCGACCGCGAGCGCGCCCTTCGATTCGCCGTAGGCCTGGGTGTAGGAATTGAGATGCTCGACCTTTTTCTCCGCCGCGAACGCCGCCGCCGCCAGTCCGCATCCCGCCGCGATGAGAGCCGTTTTGAAAGCCATGGCGGCAACTTGGTAACTCATCGGTTACCCGTCAACTCCGCCGCGGCCGCGGCCCTCACGGCAGCGCGAACGCGACCTCGCCGGCCAGCCGCACCGCCGCCGGCAGCGGATCCGCCGGCAACTGGAGGACGATGGTGTTCGTCCCGGCGCGCACCTTGGCGGCGAACTCCGGGCCCGAGCGGACCTTCTCGCCGTTGACCCAAGCGGCGACGGCGGTACCGGCGAGGCGGAAGACGGTTTCGCCGGCCTTGGCGGCCTCGAACTGCGTCGCCGCGAACAAGCCGCGGCTGTTGCCGCGGTTGGGATAGGCCGCCTCGATCAGGTCGCGGGAAACGCTGCCGTTCACGAGCGAAACGACGGGCACCCACGACTCGAGCGTCGGGTCGCCCTGGATCACGCGTTCGACCCCGAGATGCTGGTTGGCGCTGACCACGAGATAGAGTTTCCACCCGCGGGCCACCCCGCCCTTGCCGGCGTCGTAATCGCCGGGTTTGCCGAGCTGGGACAGGAACTTGAAGAGATCGGCGCGTTCCTCGGGCACGAGGCCGTCGATCAGGCCGGCGGGCATCAGCGAGCCCACGCTCGCGCGGCGCGCAATCGACGCCGCGGGGATGGAGACTTCCTGGTTGGCCGCGTCGCGCAACAGCACCTCGGTGCCGGTCTCGCGCACGATCATGCCGTTCAATTCGCGGCCGTCCTTCGTCGCGATCATGACGGAGTGGTAGCCTTCCTTGATCTTCGCGTTGGGGTACAGCAGCGACTCGACGAGGTAGTCCGAGGGCGCGCTGGCGCCGATGCTGGTGAGATCGGGCCCGAGCTTGCCGCCCGCACCGCCGATGGCGTGGCAGGCAACGCAGGCGAGTTCGGTGCGCCGGTAGATGCGTTCGCCGCGCGCCGCGTCGCCCTGCGCCAGCGCGTCGCGGGCGAGCTGCTGCAATTCGGCCGGCGACAGCTGCGTATCCGAAAGCGTGAGACCCGCCAATTTCACCAGCACGGGCACGAGGGCCTGGTGCTGCGTGCCTTCGCGCGCCGGACGCAGACCCGCGCGGGCGACCTCCTTCGGCAGACCGGCGGCCGGCAAATCGGCCGCCAGCCGCGCGCTCACGCCGCGCACGCTGAGCAAAGCACGCCACAGCGCCTGCGCCGCGGCTTCGTCGGTCGTCGCCTGCAACACCGCCACAATCTCGGGCGCCGCCGTCGGCAATTCCAGCGCCGCCAGCACCACCACGGCCTCGCGCCGCGCCGCCGGCAGCGTTGCCGTGCGGGCCAATTGCTTCAGCGCCGCAATGGTCGGCGCGCCGCCGAGGTCGCGCAGCGCCGCGAACGCCGCGGTCCGCACCGCCGCCTTCGTGTCCGCCCCGCCGGCGAGTTCGAGCAACGCGGGCCGCACCGCCCCGAGTTTCCAGGCGCCGGCGACGCCGAGCGCCGCCAATTGGATCTTCTCGTCCGCCGACCGCAGCCACGGCGCGATGCCGGCCAGATCGCCGGTCGGCCGCGTCGCGCGCAGCCGGGCCGCCGCCGCCAGCGCCTCGAGCGCGCGGCCGACCACCGGCTCCGCCAGACCGCCCTTGAGCGCCGTATCGAGGAGCAACCGCAGTTCCGGCGGGCCGCCGGCCGCGCCGATCAATTCGATCCACGGGCCGCTGCCATCGCGGGCCAGGCCGCGCGCCGCCAGCAATTGCCCGAGCACCTCGCTCGCACGCGCCGGCTCGACCGCCTTCAGGGCAAACTCGAGCTGCTTCTCCCGGCCCTCCGTCTTCCATGCGCCCGATTTCACGGCCGCGATCCACGGATCGGTCAGTTCGTTGAGCGTGAGCCACACTGCGTAGTCGAGATACACATCCATCGGACGCTCCAGCACGCCGAGGGCGAGTTCGGCGGCCCGCGCCGTGCCGAGGCGCCCGAGCGCGCGCACGGCCTCGAGCCGAACCCGCGGGTGCGGATCCGCCACGAGCCGCTCCAGCGCCGCTGCGGCGTCCGCGGGAGCAAGCGCGCGCACCGCCGCGGCGCGCACGCGGGCGTCCTTGGCGGCGAGCAATTCGGCGACCAGGCCGGCCGGCACGGCATTGAAAGTCTGATACAGCCAAAGGGCGTTGAGCCGGGCGCGTTCGTACGTGCGCGGCAGCGCTGCGAACCAGCGGTCCAGTTCCGGCCGCACGGCCGCCGCCCCGCGTTCGGTCAGGAGGCGGCGCGACTGTTCGGCGACATAGCCTGCCGGCGAGAGCACGCCCTGCAGGAGTTCGGCGGTCGTCCGCGCGGCCAGATCCGTGCGGGGCGCCGCTCTTTTTCCGACCGGCGCGATGCGCCAGATGCGGCCGTGGGCCTTGTCGCGGCGCGGATCGCGGAAATCGACCTCGCCGTGCTGGATGATCGGGTTGCTCCAGTCCGCGATGTAGAGCGCGCCGTCGGGCCCCATGCGCAGGTCGATCGGGCGGAACGTCGACGTCGTCGTGCGGATGATGTCCGGCATTTCCTTGGTCACGTAGCCGGAGCCCTGCTCGGTGATCTTGAATCGCACGATACGGTGCGCGCGGAAATCCGCCGTCACCATGTCGCCCTGCCAATCGGCGGGAAACAACGGGCTGCGCACGATCTCGAGGCCGCAGAATTTCGGATACGTGCCCGGGCTCACGCTCTCGAGTTGGCGGCGCGCCGGCGCGAGGGTGCGGAAGGTCGCGCCGAGGACGCCCCAGTTGATGCCCTGGAAGCCGGCGCCGTCGGTCATGAACGACTGGCCGTAGTCGTCGAACTGGTGGCCCCAGCCGTTGATCAGGCCGCGGAACAGGATCTCCATCCGCTGGTCGCGCGGGTCGAAACGGAAAATGCCGCCCGCCTTGAGCCGAACCACGCCGTGGGGCGTCTCCGTATCCGTGCGCGTGTACACGGACTGGTTGAAATTCAGCCGGCCGTCCGGGCCCCAGCGCAACGTGTGCAGGTTGTGGTGCGTGTCCTCGGTGCCGAAGCCGCTCAGCACCGTCGTGCGCAGGTCGGATTTCCCATCGCCGTCCGTGTCCTTGAAATGGATGAGCTCCGTGCTCTGCGCGACGTAGGCGCCGCCGTCGCCGACTTCGATGCCGGTCGGAATGAGCAGGCCGTCGGCAAACACCGTCGCCTTGTCCGCCCGGCCCGCGCCGGTCGTGTCCTCGAGGACGATGATCTTGTCCGTCGCCGCCTGCCCCGGCTCGATCTGCGGATACAGTTCCGAGCTCACGACCCAGAGGCGGCCGCGGGCGTCGAAGTTCATCTGGATCGGTTTGTTCAGCATCGGGTTCTCGGCCCACAGCGTGACCTCGAAACCCTCGGCGACCTCGAATTGCGGGTGCGGCTGCGGCGTGAACTTGGCGCCGACGTTGCCGATGCGGCGCGGGATCTCGGGCACGTTGACCAACTGCAGGCCGCGCAGCTGCGCGATGCGCTGTTCCTCGCGGGCAATCGCCTCGTCGAATTGCAGGACCTCGGCCGCGTTCTTGCCCTGCTCGCGTTTCCGGAAGCCGAAAATGTACGCCATATTGGCCGGACGGGACCGGTGGAAATACCATTCGTTCTTCAGCACGATCGCGCGGCGCAGCGCCTCGGTCTGCGTGCTCGTGCGCCACGGCCCCGGCTTCCCCGCACCGAAGAGCGAATCCTCCAACGTCTCCGCGATCGCCCGGTAGCCCGCCGGCGTCGGATGGATGCCGTTGGCCGTGAGCGGGGCGGCGCCGGCCGCGGACGCCCGCGCCTTCAGCAATTCGAAGAGCGGCACGACGGTCGCGCGGCGCTCGGCGGCGAGTTCGGCCACGGTGCGCGCATAGGCGGCGATCTCGGTGTTGCGCGCCGCGGCAGCGGGCCACGGGGCCCCGAGGGATTCCTGCGGCAACGGCGTCAGCAGCACCAGCCGCACGCCGGGCGAAACGCGGTTCAGCGTGTCGAGCAGGCGGCCGTAGTCGGCCTTGAACTTCGCGAGGCCGGCCTCGCCGTCGAACGAACTCGCCATGCCGTAGCCGAGAAACGCCACCGTCGGTTTCGTTTCCTCGATCTGCTTCACGAGATTCTGCCAGCCCTCGTCGGCCGGCTCGCGGCCCGCCTGCAGCAGGCTGAGGCCGAAACGCGAATCGCCCGCGGGTGTGTCCGCACTCCACCCGAGATTGCGGAACGTCACCGCGCGGTCCGGGAACCGCGCCGTGAGCATCAGCTCGATCCAACCCTGCTGCTGCTCGCGCTCGACGACGGTGTCGCCGAGGAACACCACGCGGTCGCCCGCCCGCAATTCGAACGGCGCCGCGGTCTCGGCCGCACGCATCGCGGGCATAGCAGCCGCGACCAACGCAGCCAGCAGGAACGACAGAACCGGGGGCAATCGGAGGGAAAGCATGACGATGGCGAAGAGGGGAAGCGGAGAACTTGCGGTTCGTCGGCACGATGGGAAGCCCCGACTGCGCCGCGGCCTTCCGATTTCACCCGTAGGGGCGCGCCTCGTGCGCGCCCTCCGGCCCGCCACGCGCGCCCTCCGCCCCACGATCGCCCCCGCGCCGCCTTCGGGCGCGGTCGAGCCGCGCCCCTACGCGGATGAAAAGCCCGCGCGTTTTCCGGCCGCGGACCGAGTTTCGGTTTGCGGTGCCGAGGTAACCGCCTAGTCACTTGCGGACCCGGCCTTTCCCCTGCGGCCGTCCCCGGAAAACCTTTCTTCTATGCCCAGCCTGTTCACCCGTCTGCTCGTCCTCGGCTCCGTTTCCCTGCTCGCGCTCGCGGCCCGCGCCGCCCAGCCGCCGGCCGGCTTCACCGCTCTCTTCAACGGCCGCGACCTGTCCGGCTGGCGCGGCGGCACGACTTACGATCACCGCAAGCTCCTCGAGTTGCCCGCGGCCGAACGCGCCGCCCTGATCGCCAAGTGGACCGCCAGTCTCACCGAGGTGAAAGACGGCCAACCGCACTGGCGCGCCGAGGGCGGCGTGCTCGTCAACGACGGCCTCGGCGGCTACGCGACCACCGAAAAGGACTACGGCGATTTCGAGCTGCAGCTGGAATACAAGATCGCCAAAGGCGCCGACTCCGGCGTCTACCTGCGCGGCGTGCCCCAGGTCCAGATCTGGGACACCGCGATTCCCGACACCAAGGACATCGGCTACGCCAAGGGCTCCGGCGGCCTCTGGAACAACCCCAAGGGCACGCCCGGCCGCGATCCGCTCGTCAAAGCCGACAAGCCCGTCGGCGAATGGAATCACCTCCGCGTGGTCATGGTCGGCAGCCGCGTCAGCGTTTGGCTCAACCAAAAGACCGTCGTCGACCACGTCGTCCTCGAAAACTACTACGACAAGAACGACAAGAAGCTGAAGCCCGCCGAACGCCGCCCCGTGCCCGCCCGCGGCCCGATCCAACTTCAAACCCACGGCGGCGCGACGCATTGGCGGAATATCAACATCCGCGAACTCGGCACCGACGAAGCCAACCGCTGGCTCGCCGACCGCGGCCAAGCCGGCTTCAAGCCCATCTTCGACGGCAAATCGCTCGCCGGTTGGGTCATCGAGGAAAAGGCCCCGGTGAAGACCCCGGCCGATGTCATGGACATCAAAGACGGCACCCTCGTCTGGCGTGCCGGCCGCGGCGGCACCCCGTATTGGAACCAGGAACTCGGCGACTTCCAGGCCCGCCTCTTTTTCAAGCTGCCCCCCGGCGGCAACAACGGCCTCGCCATCCGCTACCCCGGCAAGGGCAACACCGCCTACGACGGCATGACCGAGCTGCAGATCATCGACGAAAACTACTACGGCGCGCGCAAGCAGCCGGACAAGAAACTCGATCCGCGCCAGCAGCACGGTTCGGTCTACGGCATGGTCGCGGCGTTCACCGGTTACCAACGCCCGATCGGCGAATGGAATTTCGAGGAGGTCACCGTCAAGGGCTCGACGATCCGCGTCGAACTCAACGGCACCGTCATCCTCGAAACCGACCTGAGCCAGGTCGATCTGGCCACCGTGATGGACAAGAAGACGCACCCCGGCAAAGACCGCACCCGCGGTTTCTTCGGCCTCGCCGGCCACACGGATCCGGTGCAATTCAAGGATCTCGCGATCAAGGAACTCTGAGCCCCATGCACCGCCGCACGTTTCTCCGTTCGTCCGCCGTTCTCGCCGCCGCCGGCGCCGTGTCGCTCCGCGCCGCCGACGGCGCCGCCCCGGCCCGCAAGCTGAAGAAGGGCTTCATGTACTCCACGCTCAACAGCCCCACGGCTAAGAACCTGAGCGTCGACGAAAAGTTCAAGCTGCTCCGCGCCGCCGGATTCCACGGCGTCGAGGTCATGAGCGCCATGAACCAGACCGAGGTCCTCGCCGCCCGCGACGCCCACGGTCTCGAAATTCCGAGCGTCGTCATCAGCACGCACTGGGCGAAGCCCCTTACCCACCCCAGCGTCTCCGAACGCCAGGTCGGGCTCGACGGCCTGCTCCACGGCCTGCGCGACGCCAAGGCCTACGGCGCCAAGTCCGTCCTCCTCGTGCCCGGCGTCGTCAACAAGGACGTCGCCTACGCCGACGCCTACGCCCGCTCCGTCGCCGAGATCCGCAAGGCCGTGCCGCTCGCCGAAGAACTCGGCGTCGCCATCGCGATCGAGAACGTCTGGAACAGTTTCCTCCTCAGCCCGCTCGAGGCCGCCGCCTACGTCGACCAATTCAAGTCGCCGTTCGTGCGCTGGCACTTCGACGTCGGCAACATCGTCAACAGCGGCTGGCCCCAGCATTGGATCGACGTCCTCGGCGCCCGCATCGCCGCCGTCCACGTGAAGGAATTCAGCCGCAAGCTCGCTTCCGAAAAAGGCGCCCGCGCCGGTTTCCAGGCCGACCTCATGACCGGCGACAGCGATTGGCCCAGCGTCATGGCCGCCCTCGACCGCGCCAAGTACGCCGGCTGGATGATCACGGAACAATACCGTTCCCCCAATCTCACCGACGAACAGTACCTCGCCGAAATCTCCGGCAAACTCGACCGCATCCTCGCGCTCTGACCGCGATTCCCGTTTTCCGATTTTCCACTTTTCTTCTTTTCCTATGCATCCCTCCCAGCCCCAACCCCGCCGCGAATTCCTGAAATCGTCCGCGACTCTCGCCGCCGGCGCCGCCCTCGCCGCCGGCACGCCCTTCGGCCTCAGCGCCGCGGAAAACAAGCGCGTCATCGGCGCCAATTCCCGCATCCGCATCGCCCAACTCGGCTGCGGCAGCCGCGGCCAGACCGCCCACATGACCGGCATCCACAAGCATGCCGCCGCCGCCAACTTCGATGTCGTCGCCGTCTGCGACACCTGGAAAACGCACCGCGACCAGGCCGCCGCCAAGGCCAAGGAATGGTACGGCAAGGAGCCGAAGAAGTTCACCGATTACCGCGAGTTGCTCGCCATGGACGGCATCGACGCCGTCATGGTCGCCACCCCCGACCATCTCCACACCGAGCACCTCGAAGCCTGCGCCAAGGCCGGCAAACACATCTACATCGAGAAGCCGCTCGCCACGGAAATGGACAAACTCGTCCGCGCCTTCGACGCCGCCAAGGCCGCGCAGGCCCAGGGCAGCATCATCCAGGTCGGCACCCAGCTCCGCAGCCTCCCCGGCATCGCCGGCGCCCGCGAACTCGTGAAGAGCGGCATCCTCGGCAAAATCACGCGCGTCGACGAAACCCGCAACGCCGAGAAGCCCTACTGGTACGGCTACCTCGGCCGCGACGTGAAGGAGGCCGATGTCGACTGGAAGGCCTTCCTCGGCGACCGCAAGCCCCGCGCCTTCGACGCCCGCCAATACGCCGCCTGGTACGGCTACTATGAATTCTGCCAGGGCCCCGTCCCGCAGTGGGGCGCCCACTTCCTCGACCTCATGCACTACGTCACGGATTGCGGCATGCCCGAGTCCTGCATGTGCATCGGCGGCGTCACCTATTGGAAGGACGACAACAAATTCACGACCCCCGACAACGTCATGGCCACCTGGATGTACCCGGGCGGCATGATGGTCACGAGCTCGAACAACTTCGGCAACAGCTCCGGCAACCTGCGGAAATTCTTCGGCGACAAGGGCACCCTCG
Organism: Opitutaceae bacterium; assembly: GCA_027482185.1. Classification (GTDB taxonomy): domain Bacteria; phylum Verrucomicrobiota; class Verrucomicrobiia; order Opitutales; family Opitutaceae; genus ER46. The sequence continues at coordinate 319,237 of JAIXWF010000012.1, forward strand.
ACGTCGGCAATTGGAACGCCCCGACCTACAGCGCCGAAGGCGGCCCGAAGCGCGACGGCAAGATCCGCGGCAAACAGGAAGTCGTGCCCGTCGAGCGTCCCGACCACTTCCTCAATTGGCTCCAGTGCATGCGCAGCGGCGAGACGCCGCACGCGTCCATCGACGCCGGTTACCAGCACGCCGTCGCCGTCCTCATGGCCGTCATTTCCTACGACACCGGCAGGAAGACGACCTACGACGCCAAGCAGCGCAAAATCCTCACGGCGTAAGCCGGTAGAGGGAGTTGAGAATCGAGAGTTGAAAAATCGGGCAGTCGCGGCGGCAAAACGCCGCGGCCCCCGCGGTCACCCTCAGGCGCCGATGCATCGGCGCCTTTTTTGCGCCCGTCCCCAAGCAACCGGCCTGTCCCTCGCGCGGCAACCTAAGGCTGCGCTCGCCACAGATCGATCTCTCAACCCGCAACGCTCGGCTCTCAACTGCCGGCAACCCCCGGCACCTCAGCTCGCCTTCCGCACCGTCTCGCTGTGTTTCGGCACCGGCGGCTTGGCGGGAAACGGCGGCGTGGAGCCGTCGAGCGGCGGCCGCGAATCCGACTCGCCGAGCAGGAAATCCGTCCCCGTGTCGCTGCGCCGGCGCACGCGCGGCTTGTCTTTCCACGTGCTCTGCAAAATCGCGTAGCCCGCCGCGCCGACCACGATGCCCAGCACCGCCGCGCCCAGATACAACGACGTCACCGCATGCCCGGTCAGCAAATGCGCCGGCTTGCTCCGCACCTCGCGCCACACCGCCTTCGGGCTCGCGCCGCGCACGACCTCGCCGATGAAGTAGCAGGCCGGCAGGTGCACCGGCGCCGTCAACGGCGTCGAAAGAAACTGCAACGCGATCGCGAGCAGCAGATTGCCCCGCACGCACAGCGCCGCGATGCACGCGAACACCGATTGCCCCGGCAAAAACGGAATCACCGTGATCGGCCAGCCCACGAGCCACGCCCGCGCCACCGAACCGCGGGTCGGAATCCAAAGCGACTTGTCGAGGATCTTGTCGCCCAGCCAATTGTGCAGAAAGGTCCCCCGCAACCGACTCCGCGAGAGCCGCCCGCGGTGCATGTAGCGCAAGATCCAAAGGGGTAGACGCACGCCCCACCTTCCGCCCAGCCGCCCCCGCGAGGCAAGCTCGGCGTGAACCGACGGATAAATTGCGGATTGCGGAATCCGGGAAGACCGGAATGCGGAGACCGGAAACCGGAAACAATCTCCCAAGCCACCCTCACTGTCGCCGGCTTCAGTCTCGGGCCAACGGTTTCCGAGGCCTGTCTTCAAACTCCGGTTTCCGGTCTCCGCACTCCTGTTTTCATCACCCCGCCGGCTCGAACTTCAGCGGGTACGTCTTGCCGGAGGCGAATTGCGCCACGTACACGCAGCCGTCGCGGTCCACCGTCACGTCGTGCGGATGGTTGAAGATCCCGCCTTCGTTCCGCATCGGCCGCAGTTTGCCGTCGTCGCCGTACTCCGGCGCCGAGCCCGCCAGGTTCGAAACCACGCGCAAATCCGCATCCAAGATCGAGACGAAGCCCCGGCTGGCGCGGTCCTTCGGCCAATTGTCCGCCAGGTGCGCCACGTAGAAATGCCCTCCGTGCATCCGGATCTGCCGCGGATTGCCGCCGGGCAAATCCGTCTGCGCCAACTTCGTCCCGTCCAAGCCCAACCGCAGCAGGTGCTGCTGGTCGCTCATCGCGATCAGCAAGGTCGGCGCCTCCGGCCGCCGCGCGTCCACCATCCCGCCGTGCGGCCCCCAGTGCACGATGCCGCCCTCCGCCCCGCCGAAAATCCGACGGAACGAACCGTCCGCCGCATGATGCGCGATGTAGTCCCGCCCATACCCGTCGAGGATGAAGAAATCGCCGTTCGGCAGGTGCAAGGTCCACGACGGACGGTACTGGTTTTCCTTCTCGTACTTCCCCGTGTGCTCCGGCCAGCGCCATTCGTTGAGGACCGTGCCATCGAGCGTCGTCTTGATCACGCGGTAGCTCGCGAGGTCGGTCGCGTAGAGCACTTCGCGCGCGCCTTCGGTCACGATCGACAAACCGTGCGCCCCCGCCCAACCGCGCGTCCATTTGTGCACGAGTTTCCCGGCGCGGTCGTAGACGATCACGTTGTTCGCGACGTGGTTCGTGAGCAGAATCACGTGCCCCTCGCGGTCGCACACCAGCCCGTGGCAATCGTTCACCGGCGTCGCCTCGCCGAGCTGGCCCCAGCCGGTCACTTGCCGGAAACGGAACTTGCCCTGGCCCAACACCGGCGACGCCGTCACCGGCTGCGCCTTCATCCCCAGCGCCGCCGCCCCCGCCGCCGCGGCTCCGGCGGCCAGAAAACGACGTCGGTTCAGCTTGGGGAAACGCGGGGCGGGCGGATTCATTTTTCCAACTTGGAGCGAAAAAACATCGAAGACCAGATTTCCCCCGGTATCCCCGAAGCATGCGTTCCCTGCCCCTGCTCGCGTGCCTGCTCCTGCTGTGCTCCTGCCGCGCCGTCACGCCCGCCGCCGATGCCGACGGTTTCGTCCCGCTCTTCAACGGCCGCAACCTCGACGGCTGGATCAACATCAATTGCGCCCCGGAAACGTGGTCGGTGCGCGACGGCGTCATCGCCTGCACCGGCAAACCCGTCGGCGCCCTTCGCACCGTGCGCCAATACGAAAACTTCATCCTCGAGGCCGAATGGCGCCACCTCGAGCGCAGCGGCAACTCCGGCATCTTCGTCTGGGGCACGCCCATCAGCGCGCCCGGCGTGCCCTTCCTCCGCGGCATCGAGGTCCAGGCCCTCGACCACGGCTACGCCGAAGATTTCGAAAAGAAGAACGGCAAGAAATCCGATTGGTTTACCGTACACGGCGACGTGTTCGCGATCCACGGCGCCTCGATGAAACCGCTCCCGCCGACCAACGGCAAACGCAGCTTCCCGCGCGAGAACCGCAGCAAACCCTCGCCCGGGTGGAACCACTACCGCATCGAGGCCCGCAACGGCTCCCTCCGCCTCCACGTCAACGGCCGCGAAGTCAGCGGCGGCGACGACATCGTCTACCGCAAAGGCTACCTCGCCCTCGAATCCGAAGGCGCCCGCGTCGAATTCCGAAATCTCAAGATCAAGGAACTGCCCTCAACCGGCGCCGGTCCCGATGTCACCGCGCCCCTCGACCCGGGCTGGCAGCCGCTGTTCACGGGCCTTGATCTGCGCGGTTGGACGCCACCCGCGTCCGCCGCCGCGCTGTGGTCGGTCGCCGGCGAAAAGATCGCGCACGCCGCCAATGCCGCCGCGGCCCCGCTCTGGACCGTCGCCGAGTACGGCGCCGCGGAATTCGTCTTCGACTACCGCGCGGAAAAAGGCGCCGCGGGCGCGCTCACCGTCCTGGTCCGCGGCGACGGCGGTGCACCCCCCGCCGTCGCGCTACCCGTGCCCGACGACGCCAAGTTCCACCGTTACACCGTGACCGTGCAGGGCGCGTCGATCCGTTGGCAGCGCGGCGACGCCGACGCCGTCGAAGTCCCGCTCCCCGCCGGCACCCCGCCCCGCGGCCACTTCGGCTTGGCCCCCGCCGCCGCCAAGGGCGTGTTCATGAACCTGCACGTCCGACAGCTCCCATAAGATTGCGGAGCGCGGATTGCGAATTGCGGATTGGAAATCCCGGAAATCCGAAATCGGCCTTGGCAGCGCGATGCCCTTTGGAATGCGCCAACGTTAACCGATCCGAAATTCGTCCCCGCCCCTCACGAGCAATCTTCGAATTGAGAATCTTCAAATTGCGGATCGCGAATTGCGAATTGCGGATTGGAAAACCGGAATTGCCCAAACCTGATTCAGCCCCGGCCCTCGGACGGCCTTGAACAATCCGCATTCCGCAATCCGCAATTCCCAATTATAGAAACAGCCATCCGCCGAGGGCCAAGATCGGCAGCAGGATCGGCAGGCTGAAACGGAACACGTAGCCGAAGAAGCTCGGGCAGTGCACCCCGGCGTCCTGCGCGATCGACTTCACCATGAAGTTGGGACCGTTGCCGATGTAGGTCATCGCGCCGAAGAACACGGCGCCCAGGCTCACGGCCACGACGTAGAGCGGTTGCTGTTCGAGCAGCACGCGCACCGCGGCCGGGCCCGATGTCCCGGCAAACGCCGCCGGATTCGCCGCCGTCGCCGTGGTCTGCGCCAATTGCAGAAAGTTCACGTAGGTCGGCGCATTGTCGAGGACCGCCGACAGCGAGCCCGACGCGAAGTAGTACTGCAACGGCTTCGTGAAACCGAATTCCGTGCCGTGCTGCGCGAGATAACCGAGCGCCGGCATCATCGTGGCGAAAATACCGACGAAGAGAAACGCCACCTCCTTGATCGGCCCGAAGCCGAACGCGTTTTCCTCGTGGATGCGTTTCGGCGTCAGCCGGTAGCTCGCGGCGGCCGCCGCCAGCATCGTGAGTTCGCGGATGAAGTAAGTCTCCGGCAGAAACACCGCCCCGATGATCGCGAGCAGGAAGACGACGTTGATCGCGCCGCCGATCTGCCACACGTCCTCGCCCTCCGCGGAACGCTGCAGCGGCGCGGGCAGGCGCGCGAAGCTGCGGCGGTCGAAAACCCAGAACGCCGCCAGCACCGCCCCGAGCGTGAAGAGCCACTCCGCGACCACATGTTCGAGCAGCCAGAAAAACGGCACCCCGCGCAGATACCCCAGAAACAAGGGCGGATCGCCGATCGGCGTGAGCGCGCCGCCGATATTCGAGACAATGAAGATGAAAAAGACGATGTGGTAGGCGCTGATGCGCACCTTGTTCATCCGGATCCACGGCCGGATCAGCACCATCGACGCCCCCGTCGTGCCGATGAGATTCGCCACGACGGCGCCGACCGCGAGGAAGACCACGTTTTCCCAAGGCGTCGCGCCGCCCTTCACCTTCAAGTGGATGCCGCCCGCGACGACGAAGAGCGATCCGATCAAGACGATGAAGGAAACGTACTCGAGCATCGTGTGCCCGAGCACCGCGCCGCCGCCCGGCATCCGCAGCAGGTAATACGCCGCCACCGCCGCGCCGAGCGCGATCGAGATGTGCGGGTAGTAGTGCTCCCAGAGGTGTTTGATCCGCGGCGGCGTCAGCGGCATCGTCGCGATCAGCAGCAGCAGCAGCGCGAACGGCCCGATCAGCCAGAGGGGAACATCGCCGCTCGCCGCGGCGGCCAGGGGAAACGGGGGCAACATGGGAGGCCGGCAGCGAAACGCCGGCCCCGGCTCACAGCAACATAAACGCCAAGCCCATCGCGATCGTCGGGAGCAGCGCGCCCGCCAGCAGGCCGAGCGGGTTCACGCCCTCGGGGAAAAAGCGCTGGAGAATATTCTGCCCCGCCGGATTCGGCGCGTTGGCGATCACGGTCAGGCCGCCGCCCGTCACCGCGCCGGCCACCACGGCGTATTTCAGCGGGTCGGTGAAGCCGGGCACCAGTGTCGCAAGGTACGTGATCGCGGCGTTGTCGTTGAACGCCGTCAGCACCGTCGCGCCGAGAAACAGCGGCACTTCGCCGAGCCGCGTCAGCACCGGCTCGATCCACCAGCCCTGCAGCCCGCCGTGCACCACGAGGCCCGCGAGGAAGAACCCGACCAGCAGCGGCGACTTCAGCTCCAGCTTGCCCTGGTGGTGCGCCGTCGCCTGCGAGAACGCCAGGAAGAACAGGAACCCGCCGATGAAGAGCGGCGGATAGTGCGCCACGAAGACCGTGAACGCCATGAACCCGAGCTGCACCCCCGTGATCCACACCGGCACCGGCCGATCCGGCTCCGCCGGGGCCGCCGCCGCGGCCGCCAGCCGGTTCCGCTCCAGGGCCGCGAACTCGCCGCGGAAGAAAAGGTAGTACCCGACGGTCGAGACGACGATGCCGATCAGCGCCTTCCAGCCGAAATGCGCGAACATGAACGCCGTATCCCAATTCCAAGGACCGGCCACCATCAGCACCGGCGGCGCCGCGAAATGCGTGAACGTGCCGCCGACCGAAATGTTCGTGAACAGCAGGCCGAGCGTCGCGTACGCGAATCGCGGCGATGGCTTCAATTCGTAGAATTGCCGCGCCAGCAGCAGCGCGCCGATCGTCATCGCCGCCGGCTCCGTGATGAACGAACCCAGCACCGGCGCCACAATCAGGATCGAGAGCCACCACGCCGCCGCCGTGCCGCGGCCGAGCTGCGCGAATACCCGCAGGCAGGCCTCCGCGACCCGCAGCACCGGGCGTGTCGCCGCCATCGCCATGATCACGACAACGAACATCGGCTCCGTGAAATTCACGCGGTGCCCCACGTAATCGAGCACCGTGCCCCAGCCGTGGAACCATGTGATCGCCGCGACCAGCGCCAGCGCCCAGAGCCCGAAGATCGCCTCCACCTCGCCGAAGAAATGGTACACCTGCCCCTTGAAACTCACCTCCTCCGGCCGCCCGCCCCGCGCGGCCACGGCGCGCCCGTGCGCCTCCTCGGCCTCATGCGCCAGGTGCCGGAACTTGCCGGCGAGAAACGTATGCCCGATCGCGAGCAGGAAGATGAGGGTAGCGACGACGTTGAACGGTTCCGCCTGCGCCCGCGCGAGCAACGTCGCGGCCAATTCCGGCCGGTCCGTCGCCGCGTATCCGGCCAGCGGACGCGGGAACGGCGCCGCGTCGCCCGCCGGCTGCGCCGCCCAGGCCGAAGCCGCCAAGAGCCAGCCGGCCAGCCACCAACGGATCCGAGGGAAGAGCGCGCGGTTCATTGCCGCGGAGCAAACCGCCGGACCGGCCTTCTGCAAGCCGACCCGGCCGATCCCGCGGCGATTTTCCGCCGCGCCGGGCGGATCGATCTCTCAACTCTCAGCACTCAACTCTCAACTGCGCCCCGACTCAGAACGTGTGCACCACGAGCCCCGAGCGCAGCTTCGGTTCGAACCACGTGCTCTTCGGCGGCATGATCTGGCCGGCATCGGCGATATCCATGAGCTGCGCCAGCGTCACCGGATACATCGAGAACGCCACGCCGCCGTCGGCGTCGACGCGCTTCACCAGTTCGCCGGGGCCGCGGATGCCGCCGACGAAGTCGATGCGCTTGTCCGTGCGCACATCGTGGATACCGAGGACCGGGGCCAGCAGGCGGTCCTGCAGCACGCTGACGTCGAGGCGCGACACCGGATCCGCCTTCGGGTCCACCGGCATCGTCAGGCCGTACCACTTTCCGCCGAGATACATGCTCACCTGCCCGACCGCGGTCGGCGCGGGCGCGGCGTTTTCCTGCAGGCCGAAGAGCGCCTTCACCTTCGCGAGGAAGTCGGCCGGCGCGAGGCCGTGCAGGTCGACGACGATGCGGTTGTACGGGAGGATCTTCAGTTCGCTCGCCGGGAAGAGCACGCAGAGGAACCAATTGTAATCCTCATGGCCCGTGTGCGCCGGATTGCGCTCGCGGCGCAGGCGGGCGACGCGCGCCGCGCTGGCCGCGCGATGATGGCCGTCGGCGATGTACGTGACGGGCACGGCCGCGAAGGCCTGCACCCACTCCGCGCCGCCCGGAATCCGCCAAACGGTGTGCCGGATGCCGTCCGGCGCGGTGAAATCGTGCAGCGGTTTTTCCTGCGTCTTCGCGTTCACCAGCGCCGTGACGGCGGCGTTGTCCCGGTAGGTGAGGAAAACCGGGCCCGTGTCGGCGCCGAGGGTGTCGATCAGCTTCGTGCGGTCGTCCTCTTTGTCCTTCCGGGTCTTCTCGTGCTTCTTGATCAGCTCGCGGTCGTAGTCCTCGACGTGGCAGCCGGCGATCAGCCCGCGCTGCACGTGGTTGCCCATTTGCTGTTGGTAAACGTAGAGGCAGGGCTCGGTCTCGCGCACGAGCGCCCCGCGCCGCTGGAGACCGAGGAAGTTTTCCCGGGCTTTGGCGTACACCGCGTCGGAATACGGATTGGTGTCCGGCGGCAGATCGATCTCCGCACGGTCGACATGCAGCAGGCTGTCCGGCTTGCCCGCGGCCAAGGCGGCGGCCTCGGCGGCGTTGACCACGTCGTAGGGGACGCAGGCGACTTCGGGCGCGTGGGCCGGCGGGGGAACGAGACCTTGGAACGGATGGATGCGCATGAGGAAGGGAAAGCGGTCAGGATTGCCCGCCCCGGCGCGCGAAGACACGGAAAAAATCCGCGGCGGCGACAGCGCGCCGCGTCATGCCGGCCCGCCCGGGCAAAAAAAAGCGGCCCGCCGGCAAAGGCGGGCCGCAAAACGGAAAAACGGGCGACGGCTTACTTTTTGCCGGTGCCGCGCTTGAACTTGGTCGTGAACTTCTCGACGCGGCCGGCCGTGTCGACCAGGCGCTTCTCGCCGGTGTAGGCGGGATGCGAGTCCATCGTCACATCGCGGGCGATGACGAAGTACTCCTGACCGTCGATCTGCTCCTTGCGGGCGGACTTCATGGTCGACTTGGTGAGGAAACGACGGCCGGTTCCGATATCGAGGAAGCAGACGTTGTTGAGAGTGGGATGGCCTTCGGCTTTCATCGCGGTAGGAGGAGGTTAACCTTGGCGAGCCTTGTAGCGCGGCTCGACCTTGTTGATCACGTAAATCTTGCCCTTGCGGCGGACCACCTGGCACGCCGGGTGACGCTTCTTGGCCGACTTGATGGAGGAAACGACTTTCATAAAAGGCGTCAAAGCATCGCTCGGCCTCGCCCCTGTCAACGGAATTTCTCCGCGATTCCTCCGCGTCGTTTGCCGCGGGAGATTTTCGGGCGGCGGAGCGACGGTTTTCGGCAATCTCGAAGCTGCGCTTGCGGCCCGCCGGACCGTGCCTCATTGACCACCCTTCGCCCATGGCCACCACTGTCTTTACCATCGCCAACCAGAAGGGTGGCGTCGGCAAAACCACCACCGCCGTCAACCTCGCCGCCGCCTTGGCCGAGAAGAAGATCCACACGTTGCTGATCGATCTCGACCCCCAGGCCAACGCCACGAGCGCCGTCGGCGTGGAGAAGCAGGCCGGCCGCAGCCTCTACGGCCCGCTCCGCGGCGAAGGCAGCGCTTTCGAGATGATTGTGCCCACGGCCTACGAGCACCTCGCCTTGATCCCGAGCGAGGAAGACCTCGCCGCCGCCGAGATCGAACTGGCCCAGACGGAAAACTACCTCGCCCGCCTCCGCACCGTCCTCGACCCGGTCCGCCGTTCCAACGGCTACCGCGCCATCATCATCGATTGCCCGCCCGCCCTCGGCATGCTCTCGATGAACAGCCTCGCCTTTGCCGACCACCTGCTGATCACGCTGCAGTGCGAGTACCTCGCCCTCGAGGGCCTCGGCCAGATCCTGCGCAACCTCGAGCGCCTCAAGGAGGCCCACGTGAACGACAACCTTCAACTCGGCGGCGTCATCATGACGATGTTCGATTCCCGCATCAATCTGGCCAAGCAGGTCGTCGACGAGGTAAAGCAGCACCTGCCCGACAAGGTTTTCAAATCGGTCATTCCGCGCACGGTCCGCCTGAGCGAAGCCCCGAGCTTCGGCAAACCCATCCTCGCCTACGATCCCAACGGCCCCGGCTCCGTCGCCTACCGCGCCCTCGCCGCCGAGGTGATCGAACGCTTCGGCCTCAAGGCCTGAGCCCGCCGGCCGCGCGCCGCTTCCGGACGATGTTTCCCGCCCTCGAAAAATACCGCCAGGCCTTCCTCGTCGGTCTCCAGAGCAATCTGGTCTATCGTTGGAACTTCGCCATCCGCGGGTTCTTCTCCCTCTTCCATCTCGCGGTCGTTTTCATTCTGTGGGGCGCGGCGTTCGAGGGCGCGGGCAACATCGGCGGCTTCGACCTGCGGCAGACGCTCACCTACTTCATCACGATCCTCGCGCTGCAGTTTCTCGTCAGCGCGTTCAACGAGGACTACCAGATCAGCGAGGAAATCCGCAACGGCCTGATCAACCAGTTCCTCCTCAAGCCGATCAACTACTTCGCCTACCGCTTCAGCATCTTCGTCGCGGCGCGGCTCGTCTCGGGTTCGCTCATTTTGATCCCGTTGCTCGTCGCCCTGCCCGTCATCGGCGAATACCTCACCTTCCCGCTCGAGCCCTGGCGCCTCGCCGTCGGCCTGCCCGCGGTGCTGCTGTCGGCGTTGATCCAGTTCTGCATCGCCTACTGCTTCGGCATGCTGACGTTCTGGTTTCTCGAGATCCAGGGCTTCGTCATCCTCTCCCTCGCGATCGAGGCCGTGCTCGGCGGCCAGATCTTCCCGCTCGACCTGATGTCGCCCGACGTGTTCGCGGCCTCGATGCTCCTGCCGTATCCGTACCAAATGTACTTCCCGGCCGCCATCTTCACGGGCCGCTTCGGCTTCGAGGAATCGCTCTGGTGCCTCGGTATCCAGGCCTGCTGGGTCGGCATTCTTCTCACCGTCGGCCACGGCCTCTGGCTCCGCGGCCTGCGCCGCCACACGGCGGTGGGAGGCTGAATGGATAATTGCGAAATGCGGATTGCGGAATGCGGATTGACCGACCGACCGACCAACTACGCCTTTCCGAATTAGCGCCTTTCCCAATCCGCAATTCGCAATCCGCAATTCGACCGATGCTTTACTACCTCCGGATCTGGCTCGCGAGCGCGCGGTACTCGGTGACGCGGACGCTGATGTTCCGCGGCGACTTCATCGTCTGGTCGCTGGTCGAGCTCTTCTGGATGACGGTCAACCTGCTCCTCGTCTCCGTCATCTACCGGCACACCGATTCCATCGCCGGCTGGAACCAATACGAGATGATGCTCCTCGTCGGCACCTCGATGCTCATCCAGCGCTTCCTGATGGGCTTCTTCTGGAGCAGCATTTTCGAGATGGGCCGCAACGTCCGCACCGGCAACTTCGACTTCTTTTTGGCCCAGCCCGGCAACGTCATGTTCATGGCCACGACGCGGAAGCTCGACCCCGACGGCCTCGTCAACGCCGTGATCGCCGTCGGCGTCATCGTCTACGCCGCCGGCAAGCTCAACCTGCAGCCCGGCGTTTCCGACATCCTCCTCTACGCCGCGATGGTCGGCTGCGGCCTCGTCATCCACTACAGCGTGCTCGTGATCTCGATCTCGCTCGTGTTCTGGCTGACGAGCGCGCAGGGCGTCGAGGGCACGTACTTCACGCTGACGGAATTCTCCCGCCTGCCCCGCGAGGCCTTCAAAGGGGTCGTCAGCCAGATGCTGTTCGTCTGGCTGCTGCCCGTCGTCGTGGTGAGCAACGCCCCGGCCCGCGTGCTGATCGGGCGCTTCGGCGAGGACTGGCACTGGGTCGCCGGCCCCTTCCTCTTCGCCGCGCTGTGGTTCGCCCTCGCGGTCTTCGTTTTCCACCGCGGGCTGCGCCGCTATTCGAGCGCCAGTTCATGAACGCCGACCTCGCCGCCCTTGAAGCCCGGCTCGGTCACCGCTTCGGCGACCGCACGCTGCTGCAGCGCGCCCTCACCCATCCGTCGATTCTGTCCGACCGCCCCGACATCGGCGAAACGAACCAGCGGCTCGAGTTCCTCGGCGACGCCGTGCTCCAGCTCGTGCTCACGGAAACGCTCTTCACCCTGTACCCGGCCGAACGCGAAGGCGTGCTGAGCAAACGCCGCGCCGCGCTCGCCAACGGTGCCTGCCTCGCGGGCCTCGCGCGGCAAATCGGGATCGATGCCGCGTTGCTCCTCGGCACCAGCGAGGAATCCACCGGCGGGCGGCAGCGCTCCGCCGCCCTCGAGGACGCGTTCGAGGCCGTGCTCGGTGCGGTCTACCTCGACGCCGGCCTCGCGGCCGTCACCGCCGTCGTGCTCGGCCTCTACGGTCCGTTGCCCGAGCGCCTCGCCGCCGTCGAAGATTTGGAGAATCCGAAAGGCCGGCTCCAGGAACTGGTCCAACCGCGCCACGGCAACCAGGCCCTGCGCTACGACGTGCTCCAGTTCACCGGCGAGGACCACGCCCGCGAATACGAGGTCGCCGTCTCGCTGCTCGGCCGCCGCCTCGGCACCGGCAAAGGTTCCTCCAAGAAGAGCGCCGAGGAAGCCGCCGCGCGCGCCGGTCTTGCGACCCTGCGCGCCGAGGAAGCCGGACCGGCCGCCTGAGCCGCCGCCCGAGGTTCCCGCCGCGGAGCTTGTGCGCCGCCGGCCGCGGCCTACGTTTCCCGCCCCGCATGTCCGCCGCCGCCACGTTGCCCCGCCGCAAACTCACCGGCGTCTGCCCGCCCGCCCGCGGCGCCGTCATCGCGGAACTCTGCCGCGCGCACCCGGCGCCGGTCTGGCTCGTCGTCGCCGAGAACCTGCGCACCGCCGAACACCTCGCGGACGACATCGCTTTCTTCCAGGCCGACGGCGCCGCGCGCAAGGTGCAGACCTTGGTCTTTCCGGAATCGATGCCCGACACGCGCGACATGCGCGAAGCCTTCGCCGCGTCGAGCGACCGGCTCACCGTGCTCTCGCGCCTGCGCGCGATCCGCGGCCTGCGCAGCACGCCCGACACCGTCGTCGTCGTCGCGACGCCCGCCGCGCTGCTGCAGCCCGTGCCCGCCCTCGAGGAATTTGCCACCCGCGAGCTCACGTTGACGCGCGGGCAGACGCATCCGTTCCAGGAGCTGCTCGGGCAATTGCAGAAACTGGATTACGACTCCGAAGCCGTGTGCGAGGCACCCGGCCACTACGCCGTGCGCGGCGGCATCATCGATGTCTACCCGGTCACGGCCAACCAGCCCTACCGGCTCGATTTCTTCGGCGACGAACTCGAGTCGATCCGCGAATTCGATCCCGTCACCCAGCGCTCCGGCGCCGCCGTCGAATCGATCAGCCTCTCCGCCACACCGCGGGTGAAACTCGATCCTTCGAAGACCGGCATTGCCGACTATCTTTCCGCCGGCACGCACCTCGTCTTCGTCGAGCCCGCCGCGCTCGAGGCGGAGTTCAGCCTCTTCGCCCGCGAGGGCACCGACGGGCTCAATCCCCTGCTCGACCGCTGCGCCGCCGCCTTCGCCGTCGCCGACATCGACGAGGCCAGCGGACTTTTCGACGGCGTCGCCGAGGAAACGACCTGGGACACCGAGAGCCTCTCGCACCACCGGCGCTATCCCGACGACGCGCTCGTCGCCCAGGAGCGCCTCGTCGTCGAGGAGGAGGCGCGGCACGAATTCCTCCGGCGAGTCGCGGCCTGGCGGAAAGCCGGCTACGCGGTGATGTTCGTCGCAGCGAAAGAGGGCGAGGAGCAGCGCGCCCAGGAAATCCTCGCCGCCGATCCCGCGCTCAAGGGCGTGAAACCGCAGTGGCGCCGCGGCTCGCTCAACGAGGGCTTCCGCGTCACCGCGCGCGAGGGAGCCCGCCTCGGGCCGCACGCCGGCCTTGTCGTCGTCACGGAAACGGAAATCTTCGGCCGCCAGCGCCAGCGCCGCCCGGCGCTCAACCAACGCGCCACCGCCCAGCGCGCGCAGGTCGACCAGCTCCTCGATTTTTCGGAATTGGTGGAAGGGGATTTCGTCGTCCACCTGCAGCACGGCATCGCGCTTTACCGCGGTCTCACCCGGCTGGATACGGCCCAGGGCATCAAGGAGGTCATCTCCCTCGAGTTCGACGACCATGTGACTCTGCACGTGCCGCTCCAGGAATCGCACCTGATCAGCCGCTACGTGGGCCTGAGCAAGGCCAAGCCCCAGCTCGGACGCATCGGCTCCGGCCGTTGGGAAAAAGCCCGCCAGGCCGCGGAGCGCGCCACGATCGACCTCGCGGCGGAATTGCTCCGCATCCACGCCGCGCGCGAGGCCCAGCCCGGCCACGCCTTCCCGCCGGACAATACTTGGCAGAAGGAGTTCGAGGCGTCGTTCGCGTTCACCGAGACCCGCGACCAGCTCAAGGCCATCGAGGAAACGAAGGCCGACATGGAACGCACGCGGCCGATGGATCGCCTGATCTGCGGCGACGTCGGCTTCGGCAAGACCGAGGTCGCGATCCGCGCCGCGTTCAAGGCCGTGCAGGGCGGCCGCCAGGTCGCGGTCCTCGTGCCGACGACGGTGCTGGCGCAACAGCATCTGAACACGTTCCGCGAACGCATGGCCGGCTACCCGATCGCGATCGAGATGCTGAGTCGTTTCCGCAGCCGCGGCGAACTGGCCAAGATCACCGCCGCAACCAACGCCGGCCAGGTCGACATCCTCATCGGCACGCACCGGCTGCTGCAGCGCGACGTCGTCTTCAAGGACCTCGGCCTCGTGATCATCGACGAAGAGCAGCGCTTCGGCGTGAAGCACAAGGAAGTGTTCAAGACGATGCGCGCCACGGTCGACGTACTCTCGATGAGCGCGACGCCGATCCCGCGCACGCTCTACATGGCGCTCACGGGCGCCCGCGACCTCAGCGTGATCGAGACGGCGCCGACCAACCGCCACCCGATCCAGACCATCGTCAAAACCTACGACGAAAAAATCGTCGTCGACGCGATCCGCCACGAGCGCCGCCGCGGCGGCCAGGTTTTCTACCTGCACAACCGCGTCCAGACCATCGACCTCGTCGCCGCGCGGCTCCGCGAGCTCATGCCCGAGCTCAGCGTCGGCGTGGGCCACGGCCAGATGGACGCGGACGAACTCGAGGAAGTGATGACGGAGTTCGTGGCGGGCCGGTACCACGTGCTCGTTTCCACGACGATCATCGAGAGCGGCCTCGATATCCCGAACAGCAATACGATCATCATCGAGGGCGCGGACCGTTTCGGACTCTCGCAACTGTACCAGCTGCGCGGCCGCGTGGGCCGATTCAAGCACCAGGCCTACGCCTACCTGCTCCTGCACCGGCACACCAAGCTCCTCGAAGTCGCCCGCCAGCGCCTGACAGCCATGCGGCAGCACAACCAATTGGGCGCGGGCTTCCGCATCGCGATGCGCGATCTCGAACTGCGCGGCGCCGGCAACCTTCTCGGCGCCGAGCAAAGCGGCCACATCGTCGGCGTCGGCTTCGAGCTCTACTGCCAATTGCTCCGCCAGTCCGTCGCCCGCCTGAAGGGCGAGAAATCCGCCGCGGCCATCCGCGCGAGCGTGAAACTGGATTTCGTGTTCGTGGGCGACGGCGTCATGCCCGGCGGCGGCGCGACCGACGCCTCCCGCGGCCGCCATGTCGACGGCTACAAGGCGATCAAAGATGCGGAGGACGAACACATTGTCGAAGTCCCGAAGATCCAGGCCCGCATCCCCTCGGCCTACCTGGCCGAGACCCGCCTGCGGATCGATTTCTACCGCAAATTGGCCCTGGCGGATGCGTTGCCCGCCCTGAAACAGATCGAATCGGACCTGCGGGACCGTTTCGGCCGCTTCGGCGACGAGATCAAAGCCCTCCTTCTGATCACCGAGATCCGGATCCGCGCGGAACAAAAGGGCATCGTCTCCGTCGAAACCGACCTGAGCCGCCTGAAGTGCCTGCGCCACAGTGGTCGTCGCGACGATTGGGTGCAGGTCGGCACGCGGTTTCCAAGGTTGACCGCCCCCAAGCCCCTCCTACGTTTGAGGGAAATTATCTCGTTTCTGAACAATTTGCCGAACCCATGACGCTCCGCCGCCGCCTCGTTACCCTGCTGCTTGGTGCCGCGTCCGCCGTCTCCGCTTTTGGCCAAGCCGCCCCCGCCCCGGCCGAAAAGGCCATCGCCAGCGACCTGAACCTGCGTTTCGCCAACGGCATCGTGGCCGTCGCCGAGGAAAAGATCATCACCGTCGCCGACGTGATGCAGTACATCGGGCCCCTCCTGCCCCAGCTCCGCAACGAAGCGAAGAACGAGAAGGAATTCCAGGAACGACTCGAACAGCTGCAGGACAGCGCCATCCAGGACCTCATCGACCGCGTCCTGATCGTGAAGGAATTCCGCAAGGACGAGAAACGCCAGATCCCGCAGAGCTACGTCGACAACGCGATCGCCGACGAAATTGCCGAGCGCTTCGAGGGCGACCGTTCCAAGTTCCTCGCCTACCTCAAATCCAAGGGCCAGACGCAGCGCGATTACCGCCGCGAGACGGAAGAAAACATCATCTTCCAGTACATGCAGGGCCAGCAGCGCAAATCGCAGAGCGTGATCAGCCCCGTCCGCATCGAGACGTTCTACAACGAGAACAAGGACCGTTTCTACGAGGAGGACAAAGTGTACCTCCGCCTCATCCACCTCACCCGCACCAACGGCGAGACCGACGAGCAGCTCAAGGCCCTCGCCAACCAGGTCCAGGCGCGCGTCAAGGCCGGCGAGAAATTCGAGGACATTGCCAAATCGGAAATCAACCGCGACATGCGCCGCACCAAGGGCGGCGACTGGGGTTGGCAGAAACGCTCCGACTTCCGCAAGGAATTCAGCGACGTCGCCTTCGCCCTGAAGAAGGGCGATGTCTCCGAGCCGATTCTGCTCCCCGAAGGTTGCTTCATTCTCTTCGCCGAAGACCGCAAGTACGCCGGCATCCAGTCGATCGACGAAGTGCGCGACCAGATCGAGCGCATCCTCGTCCAGCAGATGGGCCGCGCGAGCCAGGAGCGTTGGCTCGAACGCCTCCGCCGCAACGGCTACATCAAGCACTACTGAGCGACGGCCGGCCCCGCCGGCGTTCGTCCATCCTTGAACGAATTCGTGCCGCCCGGCGCGAATTCGTCGTTTTCGGACCTTGGCAAACCCCGCCGCGGCCCCTGCCTCGGGCGGCATGACGAACGCGGACGCCTATCCCCTGCCCAATCGCCTGCGTGAAACGGCCGTCGGCGAGCGGCCCCAGGAACGCCTCGAACGCTGCGGCCCCGAGGCCCTGAGCGACACGGAACTGCTCGCCCTCCTCCTGCGCAGCGGCACCCGCGGCCACGACGTGCTCACGGTGGCCGCCCGCCTCATCGGCGAGGCCGGTTCGCTCGCCGGCCTGATCGCCTGGCAACCGGCCGACTTCCTTAGGCTCAAGGGCATCGGCAAAATCAAAGCCGGGCAATTGGTCGCCGTCATGGAGGTCGCCCGCCGCGTTCTCGGCCACCGGCCTGCCGAAGCGCCGCTGCTCGGCAGCCCCGATGCCATCCACGACTACGTGCGGCCCTTTGCGACCGGCCTCGAGGTCGAGAAATTCTGGGTGCTCTGCCTGAACCGGAAAAACCGGCTGCTGAAGCATGTCGAGGTTTCGTCGGGCACCGCCACCGCCGCCCTCGCCCACCCGCGCGAGGTCTTCCGCACTGCGCTGCGCGAAGGGGCGATCGCTTTGGTCTGCGTGCACAACCATCCGAGCGGCGACCCCGCGCCCAGCGCCGCCGATGTCCAAGCCACGCGCCAGCTCCGGGAGGCCGCCCGCGCCGTCGATATGGCGCTCATCGACCACGTGATCGTCGGCCGCCCCGCCGCCGACCCGACAGGCCGCGGCTACTACAGTTTCCGGCAGGCGGGGATGCTGTGAGCGAAAAGGAAATCCCGTCGAACCAAGGACAGGACGGACAGGAAGGGAGGCGGCGGATGCACCGGACGAATTGCAGGAACGGCAACGAAACATTTCGCCGAAAGACTGCTGACCGCTGAAAGCTGACTGCTGATCGCTGAAGGCCGATCGCTGACCGCTGAACGCTGATCGCTGCCGGCTCAACGCTTTGAGCTTACCGCTTTCAGCTTAAAGCTGCGCGCCGCGCACGCGCCCCGCCCGCTCACAACCTGCCCGTCACGCTCGACCG
Source organism: Opitutaceae bacterium (assembly GCA_027482185.1). Taxonomy (GTDB): domain Bacteria; phylum Verrucomicrobiota; class Verrucomicrobiia; order Opitutales; family Opitutaceae; genus ER46. The sequence continues at coordinate 336,889 of JAIXWF010000012.1, forward strand.
CGCGATCGCTTCCAGCCACTCGCCGGTCTCGAGCACGACGCGCTCGGTGTCGCCGGGGAAAATCTGCGGGGCGATCTCGGCGCGGAACTGTTCCCACGCGCGCAGCAGGAAATTGCGGATGTCGGCATCCTGCTCGAACTGCACGCGGTCGGCCTGGTTCTTGAGTTCCGGGATGCCGGCTTCGTGCAACTTCTTCGTGCTCGTGATCAGCGTGTCGAATTCGATCTGCGCCTCGGCGAGCGGCAACGTGCGGATCTTCGCGACCCAGGTGGCGTAGTTCGTTTCCACGAGCCGGGGCAACGGCTTTGTCTCGACGCCGCTCTTCTGGAACAGCGCGAGCTGGGCGTCGGCGATCTTGTTGGCGAAACGCACTTCGTTCTGCACGTGCTCGGCGGCCTCGACGGCGAGCTGGAAGCCCTGGATCGCGCCGGCGGAGTAGAGCTTGGTTTCGCGGTTGTAGCCGGAGCAGGCGAGGTTGCGCACGTTGCCGAGCGAGCGCGTGAACTCGAAGATCTTGCCGCCGAAACGTTCGAGGCAGCGCAGCCAGTCTTCCTTCTGCCGGCGCGCGGCCAGGGCCTGAACGTACTCGGGACAACTGTCGCGCAGGAGGACTTCGATGGCGTCCTCGATCTGGCGTTGGATATGCGGTTCGCAGCGGTCGAGCAGGTCGAGGCGTTGCCGGAGGCCTTGGACGCGTTCGCGGGCGGCGGCCAGTCCGGCGGCCCGTTCGTCGCGTTTCTTCGGGGACAACAGCGCCAACAGGGACGGACGACGCGCCTCGAGGGCCCGCAGTTCGGCTTCCCGTTGTTCCCAGAGCGGTTTGATCTGCGCCCGACCCAGCTTGAGATGCGCTTCCCGGACCAGCAGGTTATGCAGGATTTGGCCGGGATCGGTCTCGGGATTGGCGGGAACAGCGGTCATCTGGGCTCTTCAATCGGCCAGACTGGGGCAAAACCGAAATGGCGCAACCTCGGGAATCACCCGGCTGCGTCAGCGGTACTGCGTAAACCGGTGCGACGCGAGGCCATCGCCCCCGGATGGGTCGCCGGCCTCGGCCGAAGGCGGCGGAACTTGGTGGTAGGACCTGGATTCGAACCAGGGAAGGCGTAAGCCAGGAGATTTACAGTCTCCCCTCGTTGGCCACTTGAGTATCCTACCGAACAAGGAGGGCGGAACGTCGCGACTTCCGGCGGCAGCGGCAAGGATTTTTTTGCGGAGCGAAGCGGTTGCGTTTCTTTGCTCCGTCGGCGGCCCGGACGGGCGCAAAAAAGGCGGACCTGGCGGTCCGCCTTGGGGCAAAAAACGCCGGCCTGGGCCTTACTTGATCGCCGCGGCGGCGGTCACGAGTTCGACAAAGCTGCGGGCCTCGAGGCTCGCGCCGCCGATCAAACCGCCGTCGATGTCCTTTTGGGCGAGCAGTTCGGGCGCGTTGGCCGGCTTCATCGAGCCGCCGTAGAGGATGCGCACCTTTTGGGCGACGGCGTCGCCGAAGAGCTTCACTAGGAGGCCGCGGATGAAGGCGTGCACTTCCTGCGCCTGCTCGGTCGTGGCGACCTTGCCGGTGCCGATGGCCCAGACGGGCTCGTAGGCGACGACGATCTGGGTCGCGAGTTCCTTGCTGACGCCGTCGAGGCCGCGCTCGACCTGGGTCTGGACGACCTTGAGGGTCGCGCCGCTTTCGCGTTCGGCGAGGGTCTCGCCGATGCAGAAGATCGGGCGGAGCTGGTTCTTCAGCGCGGCGAGGACCTTCTTGTTCACGACCTCGTCGGTTTCGCCGAAGAGCGTGCGGCGCTCGCTGTGGCCGAGGATGACGTGGGTGGCGAAGATCGAACGGAGCATCGCGGCGGAGACTTCGCCGGTGAAGGCGCCGCTCGCTTCGAAGTGCATGTTCTGGGCGCCCAACTTGACGTTGGAGCCGTCGAGGGCTTTGCCGGCGGACTCGAGGCCGGTGAAGGGCGGGCAAACCACGACGTCGACGTCGGACTGCTTGCCGACGGCGGCGACGATGTCGTTGACGAGGGCGACGCCGTCGGCGGGCGTCTTGTTCATCTTCCAATTGCCGGCGATAAATTTTTTGCGGGAGGACATGGTGATAGTAGCGCGTAGCGAGTAGTGAGTAGCGGGTAGTGAGCAGGACAGCCGATAGGCGAAACGTAGGTTTTGCGCGACCGGAGTGGTGCGGGAGCGAAGCGAAGATGGTTTGCTGCTCGCTACCCGCTACTCACTACTCGCTACCGCAGATTGGCATCAGGATTCGAGGAAGACCACGCCGGGGAGGGCTTTGCCTTCGAGGTATTCGAGGCTGGCGCCGCCGCCGGTGGAGCAATGGGTGACCTTGTCGGCCACCTTGAATTTCTTCGCGGCCGTGGCGGTGTCGCCGCCGCCGACGACGGTCGTCGCGCCCTTGGTCGTGGCCTCGGCGACGGCGTCGGCCATGGCCTTGGTCGCGACGGCGAATTTCTCGAATTCAAAGACGCCGGCCGGACCGTTCCAGACGATGGTCTTCGAGGCGAGGATCGCCTGGCGGTAGAGTTCGATGGACTTCGGGCCGGCGTCGAAGCCTTCCCAACCGTCGGGGATGCCGCCTTCGAGCGTGGCGGGCTGGGTGTTGGCATCGGGGCCGAACTTGTCGCCGCAGACGAAGTCGACGGGGAAAATGAGTTCAACGCCGCGGGCCTTCGCCTTGGCCTCGAGTTCGGCGACGATCTTGGCGCCTTCGGGATCGAAGAGGGAGGAGCCGATTTTCATGCCGCGGTTCACCTTGTGGAAGGTGTAGGCCATGCCGCCGCCGATGATGACCTTGTTGGCCTTCTCGAGGAGGTTGTTGATGAGGGGAATCTTGTCCGCGATCTTGGCGCCGCCGAGGATGGCGAGCAGCGGGCGGTCCGGCGTTTCGAGGACCTTGGCGAAGGCCTTGAGCTCGGCTTCCATCAGGAAACCGGCGGCTTTCTGCGGCAGCGCGACGCCGACCATCGACGAATGCGCGCGGTGCGCGGTGCCGAAGGCGTCGTTGACGAAGACATCGCCGAGCTTGGTCAGCGAGGCGCGGAAGGCGGCGACGGCGGCGGGATCGGCCTTCTGGGAGGTGCCGTCCTCGAGCTTCACCTTGCCCTCTTCCGCGATGTGGAAGCGGAGGTTCTCGAGGAGGACGACGTCGCCGGCCTTGAGGGCGCCGGGGGCGCAGGCGGCTTCGACGGCGGGACCGACGCAATCGTCGAGGAACTTGACCGGGCGGCCGAGCAGTTTGCCGAGTTCGGCGGCGACGGGCGCGAGGGAGAACTTGGCGACCTTCCGGCCGTCGGGCCGGCCGAGGTGCGACATCAGAACGACGGACGCGCCCTGCTCGAGGGCGTACTTGATCGTCGGCAACGCGGCGGTGATGCGCTGCGTGTTGGTGATGGCGCCGGTGACCTTGTCCTGCGGGACATTGAAGTCGACGCGCATGAGGACGCGTTTGCCGGCGAGGGAGAGGTCGCGGATGGATTTGAATTTCGGCATGGCGGTAAAAAGCAGAACCACAGAGACGCGGAGGTCACAGAGGGTTGGAAAATGCCTCCGTGCGCTCCGTGCCTCTGTGGTTCAATCGAGGTTCGGAATCTGGGATGGGCTCAGATCTGGGCGGCGATCTTCTTGGTGAGATCGACGACGCGGTTGGAATAGCCCCACTCGTTGTCGTACCAGGAGATCAGCTTGAAGAACTTCGGATTGAGTTCCACGCCGGAGCCGGCGTCGAAGATCGAGCTGTGCTTGTCGTGGATGAAGTCCGAGGAAACGACTTCGTCGCCGGTGTAGGCGAGGATGCCCTTCAGGTAGGTCTCGGAGGCCTTCTTCATGGCTTCGCAGATGGCCTTGTAGGAGGTTTCCTTCGTGGTGCGGACCGTGAGGTCGACGACGGAGACGGTCGGGGTCGGGACGCGGAACGCCATGCCCGTGAGCTTGCCCTTCACTTCGGGGCAAACGAGCGCGGTGGCCTTGGCGGCGCCGGTCGTCGACGGGATGATGTTGATCGCGGCGGAACGGCCGCCCTTCCAATCCTTCTTCGAGGGACCGTCGACCGTCTTCTGGGTCGCGGTGTAGGAGTGGACGGTGGTCATGAGGCCTTCCTCGATGCCGAAGCCTTCCTTCAGGAGCACGTGCACGACCGGCGCGAGGCAGTTCGTGGTGCAGGAGGCGTTGGAGATGATGTTGTGGGTGGCGACGTTCAGTTTGTCGTCGTTCACGCCCATCACGACCGTGATGTCCTCGCCCTTGGCCGGGGCGGAAATGATGACCTTCTTGGCGCCGGCGGCGAGGTGGCCCTTGGCCTTCTCGGCGTCGGTGAAGAGACCGGTGGACTCGATGACGAGCTGCACGCCGAGCTTGGCCCAGGGCAATTCGGCCGGGGTCTTGGCGCTGACGACGAGGATTTCCTTGCCGTTGACGATCAGCACATCGTCCTCGGGCTTCTCGGGGGACGATTTCTTGGAAGAAACGGTGCCCGCGAAACGGCCCTGGGTGGAGTCGTACTTCAGCAGGTAGGCCAGATTGTCGGCCGGCACGATGTCGCCGACCGCGACCACGTCGAGGGTGTCGCCGAGCAGACCCTGCTCGACAAGCGCGCGGAAAACGAGGCGACCGATGCGGCCGAAACCATTGATTGCGACTTTAACTGCCATGATGGACTCCGATTGGTTCAGTGTTGGATTGCTGGGAGAAAAGGACGCCGCGCGAACGCGGACCGCCGAAAGAATGGTTTTGCGCGGCGGGATGCAAGGGTTTTGGCGGGGCATTTATTGGCATATTGCCCGGGGCGCCGCGCCCGCCCCGCGCCGCCCCGTGCAGTTGAGGGCGCTTGGTTGGGGGTTGAGAGCAAAACCATCGGGTTTCGCACGGACCGAGGGGGCCGGGCTGCGATGGAGTTTTCCGGACCTCGGCAGATCGGTCTCTCAACTTTCAACTCTCAGCTTTCAACTGCGCTATCCCGCCTCAGCCATGGTTGACCCAGAGGCTGCAGCCGAGCGGCGGCAGGTAGAGGTCGGGCTCGACCGGCATCGCCACGCCGTGCCGGTTGGAGAAATAGAACCGCTCGTGGTCGGCCAATTGGTCCCAGGCGGACGGATCCGGGCCGACGACGTCGGGGCCGACCGGGATCGTGACCTCCCGGGGCGTCGGGTTGACGGCGAAGAGGAGGCGTTCCGGGCCTTGGCTGAGGTCGGCATTGAGCAGGACGGCGAGGGCCGGCGAGCCCGGCGCGAACGCGAAGCGGAAAAAGCCTTCGCTCGGCCGCGAGCCCTGGCGCAGCAGCCGGCCGAGTTTGCCGCGGCGGAACGCGATCCAGTCCGCGAAGTACGCGTGCGTGCCGTGGTAGCGGTACATGCGGCGGTAATCGAGGGCGTTGAGGTCGCCGCGCAGGTAGGTGTTGTTGACGCCGTGCTTGGAGCGGAGGAAGTCCTGGCCCGCGGCGAGCATCGGGACGCCGAGCGACATGAAGAGCAGCGCCGCCATCAAATGCGTGCGCCGGCGGTCGCGGGGCGTCGGGCCGAAGCCGTTGCCGCCTTCGTTCTCGGTGATCACGTCGATCCAAGTGCGGTCGTCGTGCGATTCCGTGTAGTTGATCGTCTGCGCGGGCCACTTGGCGAAGTACCACGGCGAGCCGCGCAGGAAATACTCCATGCGTTCCGGCGCGCCGTTGCCGCGGACGTAGTCGCGGAGGAAATCGCGGTAGCCGTCGTTCCACGAGGCCCAGCCCGTGTCGCGCAGCGCGCCGGCGATGTGTCCGCGGAAACTCCACGGCTCGGCGATCAGAATCACGTCGGACTTCACGCGCTTGAGCGCCGCCTCGATGTCGCGCAGCACCTCGACGCCGAGCAATTCGGCGAGGTCGAAACGGAAACCGTCGACGCCGTAGGCCTCGATGAAATGCGTGCAGCTGTCGATGATCAGCCGCCGCGCCATCGCGGAACGCGCGCGCAGGTCGTTGCCGCAGCCGCTCCAGTTGGTCAGCTGGCCGGCGGCGTCCTGCTCGAAGTAATACAGCCGGTCGATGAACATCAGGTGCGCCGGCACGCCGACATGGTTGAACACGACGTCGAGCACCACCGCCATGCCGCGGCGGTGGAACGCCGCGACCAGCTGCTGCAGCTCGTGCACGCCCGAGGCCTTCGCCGGCTCGAGCGCGTAGCTGCTCTCCGGGGCGAAGAAATTGTTCGTCATGTAGCCCCAGTGGTATTCCTCGGTCGTGACGTTATCGAATTCGTGGACCGGCTGCAGCTCGACGCAGTTCACGCCGAGGTGGTGGAGGTAGAACGCGTCGCTCTCGACCCATTTGCGCAGGCCGGTGAACCCGAGCCGTTCCGCCGGCGCGGCGGCGACGGGGGCGTTCGCGGCGAGGTCGCGCACGTGCGCCTCGGCCATGACGAGGTCGTGCCAAGCCGGGGTCTTGAAACCGCGGTCGCCCTGCCCCACCCAAGCGCGGTCCAGCACAATCCCGGGACCGTCGCGGCCAATGGCGGCCAACGCATACGGATCGAGCACCTTGAACGTCGAATCGAAACCCGAGGGCCCGGGGCCGCCGCGCGCGCCGTCGACGGTGTACCAGTAGCACCAGCCGTGGAGGTTGCGGTCGAGGGCGATCTCCCAGACCGCGGCCTGGCCCGGCGACGCCTTTTTCTCGAGGGCAAAGGCCTGCGGCGTCGCGAGGTCGAAGGCGTCCGCCGAGGGCGCGATGAAGAGCGTGACCGCCTTGGCCCGCGGGGCGAAGAGCCGGAACAGCGTTTCGTCGCCGCGCACGATGGCCCCGAGCGGCAGGTCGGTGCGCAGTTCGTAGAAATAGGGCCCGGGCACGAGCGGTACGGTTTCCGCCGGCGTCGCGGCAAAGCCCGCGACCCAAGCGTCGGCCAAACTCAGCTCCTCGGCCACGGTGAAACGCCAGAGATGCCAACCGGTGCGGGCCGGATCGACGAAACGGTTCACGTTGCCTTGGCCGTCATGGACGAGGTTCGGGGCATCGGTCGGCGGCACGAGCCACTGGTGTTCGCCGGTGACGAACTTGAAACGCAGCCCGCCGGTCAGAAACCGCGCCGCGTCGCCGCGCCAGCGCAGCACGCGCTCCCCTTCGACCTCGGCCGGGGCCAGCTGCCACTCCGATCGGCCGACCGCTTCCTGCCAGCCGTTGAAATCGCCGGCCAGAAAGACGGTGTCGCGCGCCGGGTCGATGTCGCAGCCGTGCTCCAGCGGCAGCAGGAAAACGATTTCCGCGGCCGGCGCGTCGAGGTAGTAGCCGAAGGTCAACCCGGCGGGCAAAGGCGGCGCGGGCAGCAGCGCCCCCGGTGCCGGGCACTGTTTGCCGAGCGTGAAACGGGGCTCGGACCGGCCCGTCCAATCGCGATCCAGCTCGATCACCCCGGAGCGGGGCGACTCGAGCCACGCGCGGACAATGCGGTGCGGAGATTCGGCCATGAAGGGGTTACAGCATTTTCGCGGCCACCACGGTCACAAGCGGGAAAATGCGGGATGCCGCGCTCCGCCGCGGCAGATCTGTTTGCCTTGCGTAGGGGCGCGGCTGGTCCGCGCCATTTTCGCCGGGATCAGGGCAACCGGCTCGCAGCCAGGGCGCGCACAAGGCGCGCCCCTACGATCAGACTTTCCGCGCCGCGGCTTCCGCCGCGCGGTAGAGGCGCAGCGTGTTGCCGCCCCAGAGTTTCGCGAGGGCGTCGTCGCCCCACCCGCGTTGGCGCAACGCGGCGGTGACTTGCGGGTAATCGGTGACGTCGCGCAGGCCCTCCACCCCGCCGCCGCCGTCGAAATCGCAGCCGATGCCCACGTGGTCGATGCCGGCCACGGCCACGGCGTGTTCGATGTGCTGCACGAAATGCTCGAGGGTCGCGCGCGGGTTCGGGTGGGCGGCGCAAACGCGGTCGTAGTCCTTGTCCTCTTCCGCCATCGTCTCCGGCGTCAGCTCCGCGTCCTGGTACTTCAGCAGAATCTCCGCGATCCCGGCGGTCCGGCCGCTGCCGGGCAGCTCGGTGACCGCGATCGCCAGGGCGTTGATCTGGATCACCCCGCCCTGCTTCGCCAGCGCCCGCAACAGGTCGTCGCCGATGTTGCGCGGGTGATTGCAGACCGCGGTGCAGCCGCTGTGCGACAAAATCACGGGCGTGCGGGAAATCTCGAGCAAGTCGCGCAGGACGGCGTCGCTGGCGTGCGAGGCATCGAGGATCATCCCGAGGCGATTGGCTTCGGCGACGAACTCGCGGCCGAGCGGGCTGAGGCCGCCCCACTCCGCGCCGCGCGGGTCGGTCGAGGAATCGGCGGCGTCGTTGTTGAGCATGTGGGTGAGGCCGAGCATGCGGACGCCGAGGGCGTGGAATTTGGCGACGTTGGCGACGTCACGCCCGAGCGAATACGCGTTCTCGATGCTGAGGAAAAACGCCTTCTTGCCCTGCGCCTTGAGCTGCAGCGCTTCGTCCGCGGTGCGCGCGAGCCCGCAGGCGGCGGCGTTGGCCGCGAGGGCAGCGTGCGTGCGTTCGAAGTGCGCGAGCGCGAGCTCGTGCGCGCGGCGGAGGGCGGACGGCGACCGGCCCATTTGCCCGACGTAGACGGCGAAAACCAGCGCGTCGATGCCGCCCTCGGCCATGCGCGGCAGGTCGCACTGCGTGCCGTCGGCGGCGTAGTCGTGCCGCGCCCCGAGATCCCAGCCCGGGCGCCGCAGCGACGCCGTGGGAGTGTCGATGTGCGTGTCGATCGTGAAGAACGGACCGTGAGGGGTCGGGGACGAAGGCAGCGGCGCAGGCATGGAACGGCGAAGGTGGACGGCGGACGCGGCGTCCGCAAACGGGAACCGCGGCTGCAACCGGGCGGCATCGGCCCGGCGGCATTTCCCCACTCCACCCCGCGCCCCTCAGAAGTTGCCTTTGACGCCGACCTGGAACGTGACGCCGTATTCGCCTTCCGCGGCGTACTTCACGTAGCGCGGGCTGCCGGGCGCGTAGGCTTCGTTGCTGTCGCGGTTGTTGAACAGATTGCGGCCGGCGAAATAGAGGGCGTAGCGGCGGTTGAGGCGGTAGTCGACGGAGGCGTCGAAGCGCAGACGCTCCTGCTGGTAATTCCAGCCGGGGGCACCGAGGTTGCCCGCGCCGACGGTGCCGACGCGTTTCTTGCCAACGAGGGTCCAGCGACCGTTGAAGACGATCGGGTTGCGGTTGTAGGTGAAGCCCCAGTTGATGAGCTTCGGGGTGAAGCCGCGGAAATCGGCTTCGGCCGGGCCCTTGTTGCGGACGAGCGTCGAGTTGGCGAAGACGCGGAAGTAGCGCGCGAACGCGGCGCGGGTGAAGAACGAGAGCGGTTGGCTGACGTTGAATTCCCAACCGTTGATGTGGGCGATGCCGTCGATGTTGCCCGGGGCGTTGACCTGGTAATCGACGTACTCGTCGCTCAGGCCGATCGATTCGAGGAATTCCGCGGTCGCGAGGAAATTGCGGGTGGCGAAGAAATTCTTGATCTCCTTGCGGTAGAAACCGACGGAGAGCTCGCCGCCGTTGGGCGTGTAATATTCGAGCCGCAGATCCATGCTGCGCGCGGTCCAGGGGATGAGCGCGGGATTCTTGGTCGTGATGGTGCCGAGCGCGGTGCCGGTGGCGTTGCTGTCGGGCGCGAAGTCGACCTGGTTGACGTTGGTCGCGCCGAGGATGTTGCCGAAATCGGGACGCCCTAGGGTGCGCGCGAGGCCGAGGCGGCCGAGGACGTTGGGCGTGAAATTGTAGGTGGCGTTGAGGCTCGGGTAAAAGCCGTCGTACTCCTTCTGCATGCGCGCCCCGAGTTTCCGGTAGATCAATTGGTCGAGGGCGATGCCGTCGGTCGTGATGGGAATCGGGCGGCCCTGCGCGTTGAGGATGAAGGCGCCCGTCGCCGGGTTGCGCTGGTACTGCGCGGCATTGTCCTGGAGCACGGTGCGGCCGTCGTCGACCGTGCGCTCGTAGCGCACGCCGCCGAGGAGCCGGAGGCGGTTCGCGAAAAACGAAGCGTCGGCGAGCACGTAGGCGGCGTCGATGCGCTCGGTGATCTGCTCGGTGTTGAGCGCGTCGGCGCGGAGGTCGGTGCGGCGGTTGGTCTCGGTGTTGAAGTACGCGGGATATTGCTCGTAGAGCTCCCAGGCGCGGCGGCCGCTGACGAAGGTCGGCTGCGGCGCGTTGCGCGGCATGTGGAAATCGCGCAGCGCGTAGTTCGAGAGGTCGATCGGCGCGAGGGCGACGCTGTCGTCGGCGTTGTTGGCGATGCCGTCGCGCCCGACATAGACCGGATTGAAGGAGGAGGCGCGGCGGGCGCGGTACTGCTCGTTGGTCGAGACCCCGGACTTGAGGGAGAAATTGGCGGCGGCGGAATAGAATTTCCGCTTGGCGTCGAAGCGCGCGCTCTTGGCGGTGCCGTCGTTGTCGCGGGTGCCGTTGGCGCCGTTGAGGAAGAAATTGTAGTTCCGGACGTCGAGCGGATCGACGATCTGGCCGGCGGCGTTGCGGACGGTGATGCGGCCGGGGAGATGGTCGGTGAAGCCCTCGAAATCGATCGTCGCGCCCTGGATGCGCGCCGAGGCCGTCTCGAACTGGCGGTGCGAGATCGCGCGGTAGCTCTGGTCGGAGAAGTTGTAGCCGAGCCCGCCGGTGAAATCCCAAAGCGCGCCGATGTGCCGGTAATTGAGGCGGAAGATATTGTTCCGGACGCGGACGTAGCGGGCGGTATTGTTGACGTTGACGGTGCCGGAGCCGGGCCGGCCGCGGGTGAAGTCGGGGCCCCACGCGAGCGGGTTGGTGCCCGTGTTGAGGATGAAGTTGTGCTGCTCGTAATCCTGCACGAGCCAGTTGCCGGAATAGGTGAACGACAGCGTGTCGTAGGGCGAAGCCTTCCAGTCGAGCCGCGTGCCGAGCGAGTAGCGGTGTTCGTAAACCGGGAAGACGTTGTACTGGTAGGTCGTGAGGTACGGGTTGTCGACGGTGGCGCGGAGCGGATTGGCGGCGGTGGTCGCGGTGTTGAACGTGCGGTTGATCCGGCGGGCGACGCCGAATTGGTCGTTCTTCACCGCGTTGACGGAAAAGCCGAACGTCTTCGAGACCGGCACGGTGTAGGCGAAATCGAAGTCGGGCTGGTAGTGGAACGTCTTCTTCTGGTCGTCGCCGTCGCCGCCACCGGGCTGTTTGTTGAACGGCAGGTCGTGCTTGTTCTTGTTCACGTAGGCCTTGAACCGGAACTCCGGGCGCGCGACCTCGAACGCGGTGCGGCTGACCATGTTGATCGAGCCGCCGAGGCTGGCGGCGGACATGTCGGGCGTCGGCACCTTGAAGACCTCGACGCGCGCGGCGTTGTTGAGCGAGAAGGCCTGCAGAAGCGTATTGCGCGTGGGGCCGCCGGATCCGGCGGCGTTCACGTCGTCGCCGTCGAGGGCGATGTTGGTGTACGCGGACGGTAGGCCGCGGAGGCCGATCTGCACGGCGTTCATCTGGTCGGTGCCGACGTCGACGCCGGGCAGGTACTTCACGAACTCGCCGAGATTGTTCTGGATCACGTCGCCGAGGGCGTCGGTGTGGAGCACGGTCTTGATGTTGCCGGCGAAGCGCTGCTCGTTGATCGCGATCGAGGCCGCGGAGGTGTCGCGGCCCGAGCCGACGACGAACGCATCGAGCTGCACGGTGCCGGATTCGTTCTTCGCGCCCGTCGCGCCGACGGGCACGAGGACAAAATCGCGCCGCGCGGCCGCGCCGGGGGCGAGTTTCACCGTCGCCGTTTGCGGCGCCATGCCGGTGAAGAAAACGGTGATCGCGACTTCGCCGGCGGGCAGGTTGCCGAAACGGAATTCGCCGAACGCATCGGTGAAGCTCTCGAAGTTCGTGCCGGCGACGGTGACGCGGGCGTTTTCCAAGGCGGCGCCGGCGACGCTGTTTTGCACCCGTCCGGCCAATGTCGCGGTCGCCGCGGCCTGCGCGCGGAGCCCGACGGCGCCGAAGGCAAAGCAACAAATGAGGGAAAGCACGGCGCAGCCGCGCAGCCGAGAGAGGGGCAGGTTCATGGGGTTGGGGTAAGGTGTCCCTGAAGGGAAGGCGGCGCGGCGGACTTGGCCACGGCAAAATCGCCGCGCGGCCATTTCCGCCGGTCGCCGGGCCGGACCGATAACGGAGTTGCAGTCCCCAACTTCCGCGGCTCTTTGGAGTCTTTCCCGCCATGTCGAACCCCACCGTCGAAAACGTCGTCATCATCGGCACCGGCTGCGCCGGTCTGACCGCCGCCATCTACACGGGCCGCGCCAGCCTCGGTCCGCTCGTGCTCGAGGGCTCGTTGCCCGGCGGCCAGCTCACGACGACCAGCGAGGTCGAGAATTTCCCCGGCTTCCCCCACGGCGTCGACGGTTTCCAGCTCACCCAGAACATGCGCGAGCAGGCGACGCGCTTCGGCGCGCGCTTCGAACAGGCGATGGTGACGTCGGTCGATTTCTCCGTCATGCCGCGCAAGCTGGTCTGCGCCGACCGCGTCATTTTCGCCAAGACCGTCATCATCGCCACCGGCGCCTCGCCGCGCATGACCGGCATTCCGGGCGAAAAGGAACTGTACGGCGGCAAGGGCGTGACGACCTGCGCGACCTGCGACGGCGCGTTCTATCGCAAAATGGAAGTCGCCGTGATCGGCGGCGGCGACAGCGCGGCGGAAGAGGCCCTGTTCCTCACGCGTTTCGCCAGCAAAGTTTACCTCGTGCACCGCCGCGATTCGCTGCGTGCGTCCAAGATCATGGCCGACCGCGCCACCTCGCACGAAAAGATCCAGTGTGTCTGGGACAGCGTCCCGGTCGAAGTGCTCGGCGTCGACGCCGGCGCCGTCAGCGGCCTCAAAGTGAAGCACGTCAAGACCGGCGCCGAAACCATTTTGCCCGTCAAAGGTATCTTCGTCGCGATCGGCCACGTGCCGAACACGGGCCCCTTCGCCCCGCCGCTCGAGGTCGACGAGGGCGGTTACTTCAAGCCGAAGGCCGGCTCCCAGGTGCAGACCAACGTCCCCGGCGTCTACGTCGCGGGCGATTGCTCCGACCACGTTTACCGCCAGGCCATCACCGCGGCCGGCATGGGTTGCGCCGCGGCGATCGAGGCCGAGCGCTGGCTCGCCGAGCACGGCGGCTGAACGCGTTCCCTTCCCGGTCCCCTGTGCCTTGGTCGGAGGAATTGCGGTCGCGCCTCGCGACCCTGCACCGTGAACTCGGCATCCCCGCTGACTACGCCTCCGTGCGCGGCCTCGCCGCGCACGGCGAGGCGGACGAAAGAACGTTGGTCGCGCTGGGAACGAATTCCGACGGCCGCACCGTCGCCGTGATTCCCGCCGCCGCCGCCGCCTGGCAGCGGATGCGCGCCGCCGCGGCGGCCGACGGCATCGAGCTTCGCGCCGAGTCCGGCTTCCGCTCCGTCGCACGGCAGGCCGAGATTATCCGTCACAAATTGGCCACCGGCCAAGCGCTGCCGGAAATCCTGCGCTATGTCGCCGCCCCGGGTTTCAGCGAACACCACACGGGCCGCGCGATCGACATCACCTCGCCCGAGCACATCGACCTCGACGAGGACTTCGAACGCACCGCGGCGTTCAAATGGCTGGACCAGTATGCTTTGCGATTCGGCTTCCGCCTGAGCTACCCGCGCGGCAACACGACGGGGATCGGCTACGAGCCGTGGCATTGGTGCTGGCGCGAGGCCGAGGCATCGACCTGAAACGCCGGCGGATTGCGCCCGCCGTCGGCTACCAGCTAGGGGTTTTCCTTAGTACAGGGAAATCTGATCCCGCCGATTAGGCCTAATAACAGAACCGCAATTTTTGCGAGGTTCTGTCGCAGGCTTTCCGGCCACCCGAATCCAGCCGCCTTCGCGGCCAAGTCCGGGCGGCACGTCGGGACAGCGGCGACGGGCCCCCGCCCCTTTTCGAACCTGCCATGAAATCCGTCCTGCTCTGCACGCTCGCCTCGTTGCTCGCCACGTCCTTCGCCCGCGCCGCGGAAACCGCTCCGGCTCCCGGCTGGGAAACCGGCCTCGATCTCGTCCTCGAAGGCTCGGCCCGCCTCCGCGGCGACGGCCCGCAGCGCACCGCCTTCCAGGGCCTCGGTCTCGCCAAGGTCGGTTATCGCCAGGCGGAAAACGCCGACCGCACCGTCCGCCTCGAGGCCTACGCCAGCGTGCTGGGCCTCTTCGGCCGCGGCCCGACCGAGCGCGTGCTCGGCGACGCCCTCGCCGCCAGCAACATCGAGGGCCACCGCAGCGCCCGCCTGTATTCGTGGTGGTTGGACGCCACCCTCGGCGACTGGTCGCTCCGCGCCGGCGCGCTGCTCGCCGACGAGGAATTCGCGGGCACGGACGGCGGCGGCAATTTCTTCAATTCCGCCTTCGGCTGGCCGGCCTTCGTCTCCGCCAACACGCTCAACACGGGTCCCGCGTTCTTCGTCGCCGCGCCCGGTCTCCGGCTCGAGCGCCGCCTCGGCGAAACCGCCGCCTGGCGCACCGGCATCTACGACGGCGACAGCTTCGACTCGCCCGCCGGCGATCCCGGCGCGACGCGCCACGGGCTGCACTACCGTCTCGGCGGGAGCCAAGGCTGGTTTGTGATCACCGAGGCCGCCCTGACGCCGGCGGACAGCGCCAACCGTTACAAGGCCGGCGCGTGGGTGCACACGGCCGACTTCGACGACCGGCGCGACGACGCCACCGGCCGGCCCTTCGCGACGACCGGCGCCGATCCCCGCCGCCACCGCGGCAACCGCGGCTACTACGCCGCGTTCGAGCGCACCCTCGCGGGCAAGCCCGGCGAAGCCGGCAACATCGAGACGTTTGTCCGCGGCGGTTTCTCCCCGGTCGACCGCAACGATCTCGGCTGGGCCGCCGACGCCGGCCTCGCCTTCACCGGCCTGATCCCGGCGCGCCCCGCCGACGTCCTCGCCTTCGGGATCGCGCACGCCGCGTTCGGCTCCCGGCTGCGCGACCACGCCCGCCTCGCGGACCCGGCCGCCGCGGCGCCGGACTATGAGCAGGTCATCGAAGCCAACTACCGGTTCGAAGTCACCGAACGCCTTTCGGTGCAGCCGGACTTCCAATTCATCCGCCATCCCGGCGGCACCGCCGACCGTCGCTCCGCGCTCGCATTCCTGCTGCGCGTGAACGCGTCGTACTGAGCCGGCCGGTTGCCTTTCCCGTTCTCCCGTCCCCATGAAACCCATCGTCCTCCTGCTCGCGGCCTGCGCCGCGTTCACCGCCGCGGCCCGCGCCGCCGACAAGGCCCAGATCGAATCCCGTTACCTGAGCTACCACGCCGCCGGCAAAGCCGTCGTCACCATGGCCGTCGCGAAAAACATCGATCCCGCCGCGATCGAAAAGCACGTCAACACGATGGTGGCGGACGCGCTGTGGTTCGCCGCCGAGTACGCCAAGGCGCATCCGAAGGGCGCCAAGCTGCTCAAGATCGTCGCCGACCATGTCGACGATATGCGCAGACTTACCTTCGACCAGCTCGAGAGCGAATGGCACGACCTCGGCTATTTCGCGAAACCCGGCCATGACGCCGGCCTCGATCTCAAGGCCGAGGAAAACGAGCACTTCACCGACCCGATCCACACCTTGGTGCATCCGTTGCTCGTCCTGAAGGCCGCCCAGGCCTACGCCGCCGGCAAAAAGGACGAAGACCTCAAGTCCCTGAAGGAAGAAATGGAAGAGGGGCTCGAGCAGGCGGAGAAGCAGAAGCTCGCGTTGCTGAAAATCTGACGGAAACGGCCGGTCTTCGGCCCTTCCCCGGCATTGCCATGTTCAAACGCATCCTGCTGGCCGTCGGCATCGTCGTCGCCGGCTTCGTCGCCGTCGTCGCCGCGGTGGCTTGGCAGCTCACGCGGGTCGCCGACACGGCGCACGCGAGCCGGCAGGTCGATCTCCCGGTCTACCGCGCCGCGGTCGGCATCAGCGACGAGACGCGCCGGCTCGAACTCGGGGTGACGGCTGCGTTTCTCCTGCTTCAGCAAGGCGACCTTGCGGCCTCCCGGACGGCCGCCGAGGCCTCGCTGGACAAGATCCGCGCCGCCGTTGCGGAACTCGCCGGCCCGCGCTTCCGCGACGTCCACCTCTCCGTCATCCCCGCGCCCCCCGCGCCACCCTCCCCTGCCGGCGCGCCGCCGCCGCCCGCCCCCGCCCCGGTCAAGGTCGGCGAACTCCTCCAGTCGCTGGCCCGCGATCACGAGGGCCTCGTCCGCGCCACCCGCCAGACCCTCGATCTGGCCGAGCAACGGATTCTCCTGCGCCAGGCACTCGACGCCGACCGCGAGGAACTGTCCCGGGTCCTGCGCAAAGCCGCCCCGCTCGCCGCCGTCAACGAGTCCGCCTACGCCAACCTCAACCGCGCCAGCCTCGCCGTCCTCTACTCCAATTCCACGCGCGACCTGAACTTCGTCGGCCGGGCCAAGTTCAAGGAAGGCGCCGCCGCCCTGGCCAAGGCGAAACTCGAACCCGCCCAGCGGGAGCTCTTCGAGGGCCTGCGCACGCAGTTCGAAAAGACGATCGAGCGGGCGCTGGCCGTCTCCGCCAGCAAGGCCGACTCCGCGTATTTCTCCGAGGTCGCCGCCAGCATCAAGACCCGCACGGCGAGCCTGCGGCGCTTCGCGGAAAACGAATTCGACGCCGGCCAGGCCGGTCTGGCTTCGATCACCGCCGACACCCTGCGCCTCAGCCTCTGGCTTTCCGGCGCCACGATCGTGCTCGGCACCCTCGCCGCCTGCTTTTTCGCCCGCAACCTGACCCGGGGAATCGCCGGCATCGTCCGCGAACTCTCCGCCAATTCCGCCGCGGTCTCCGCTGCGTCGCACCAAGTCTCCGCTTCCGCGCACGAACTCGCCGACGGCTCCAGCAGCCAGGCGGCCTCCCTCGAGGAAACGGGCGCTTCCCTCGAGGAAATCGACCGCATGACCCGCCGGAACGCCGAGCACTCCCGCCGCGCCAAGGACCTGGCGGCCGAAACCCGCGCCGTCGCCGAGGCCGGCACCGCCGAAGTCGCCGCGATGAACGAGGCCATGGCCGCGATCAAAACGTCGAGCGACGGCATCGCCAAAATCATCAAGACGATCGACGAGATCGCCTTCCAGACGAACATCCTCGCCCTCAACGCGGC
>JAIXWF010000004.1 GCA_027482185.1 Opitutaceae bacterium
CGCTGACCGCTGACCGCTGACCGCTGACCGCTGACCGCTGACCGCTGACCGCTGACCGCTGACCGCTGACCGCTGACCGCTGACTGCTGACCGCTGACCGCTGACCGCTGACCGCTGACCGCTGACCGCTGACCGCTGACCGCTGACCGCTGCCTCAATATTTCAGCGTCATCTCGGCGTCGTTGAGCACGAGGGTCACGGTGCGGCGGCCGATTTCGCGGACGCGGAGGTAAATGGTTTCGCCTTCGACCACGGCGGGCACGACATCGCCCTGTTTGTAGGGCCGCTTGTTGATCACGAGGTGCGAGCGGCCGCCGATTTCGAGCGTGCCGCTGACACGCAGGGTCGCGGCGCCCTGTTGCAGCAACGCGAGGTTGCGCGATTCGCCGTTGGCCGGCTCGGCGGGCGTCTCGGGTTTGTCGGTCTTGGTTTCGGCGGGCGCGGCGACGGGCTGGCCGGCCGGGCGGAACGGACTCGCGCGCGGTTCGGGCGGCGGCGGCGCCTCGTTCCGGTGCTGGTAGAGATCGTTGATCTTGTTCCGCACCTGGCGGAAGCGCGCGTCCATCGTGTTGGCGGCGGCCGGGGCCGCGGGCGCCGCCTTCGCGGCCTTCGGATCGGGTTCGGCGGCGGCGAGGACGCCGGCCAACGCGAAAAACGGCAGGAGGACGCGCGCGTTCATTTCTTGCCGAGGAGTTCGACGCTCAGGTCGAGCGTCAGGGTGGAGGAGCCGGGGGCGGAGCGGGCGAAATTGAAACTCGTGATCTTCGCGAGCCGCGGGCCGGTCTCGATCGCGAGCAGGAACGACACGGCCTGCTCGTAGTTGCCGATCACGCGCATGCTGAACGGCACGCGGCGGAAGAGCGTCGATTTGTCCGAGATGGGCGAGCTGATCGGGTGGAGCTCGGGCAGCCGCACCTTGGTCTGCTCCTCGATCTTGTAGAAATACCAGACGTTCTCCGCGAGGTTCGACTCCACCACGAGGTGCTCGTCGATGCGGTGCGTCGTTTCGCGCACGGCGGCGACTTCCTGGCGGAGCGTGGAGCCGCTCACCAGCTTGGCCAGCATCGCTTCCCATTCCGCGGCGCGGGCGCGGTGGGTGACGCGGAGGTTCTCGTTTTCCCCGAGCAAAAACCAGATGCCGCCGGCAAACAGCAGCGTCAGCCCGACGCAGGCCGAGCAGAACGGCCAGCGGCGGACCAGCAGGATGAAACTGGCGAAAGCCGAATTCATGGGCCGCCGGGCTTGAGGCGCAGGTTGATCTCGAACCGGAGCGTGTCGCCGGTCGAGCCGCGGTCGAGATCGGTCACGACGATCTCGCGGCAGAGCGGGGAAATCTTCGGGTCGCGGCGGAGCTGCTCGACGTAGCCGCCGAGGAGCAGCGTGGCGCGGTCCGACCGCTCCTTCAGGCTGCCGCGCACGACGATGCCGGTGTCGTTCCAGTCGATCTGGTCGATCGTCATCTGGTCGGGGCGGCTGCGGCCGAGGTTGGAAAGGAACTCGGCGGCGAAGAACTGCGGCCGCACGAGCGCGTGCGCCTGATCGATCTTGGCCGCCTCGACCGAGTACTCGCGCTGCAGCCGGTCGAGGTCGGCGACCTCCGCGCGGTTCTCGCTGATCCGCTTTTCCCAATCGTGGATCTCGCGGCTCAGGCTGGCGGTGATGAGACCGAGCCAGCCGACGAAGAGCAGCGCGCCGAGCGCGACGCCGCCGAACACCGCGTTCACGATGAAACGCGTACCGATGATCGTGTCCTCGGGCAGTTCGGCCTCCAGACGGAGGTCGACGTGCCAGTGCGGGCTCAGCGCCAGGGGATCGCGGCTCCGCTTCATGCGTTGGGGCCGCCCGCCGGCGCGAGTTGGCCGACAAGGCTGAGGGGTTGGAGCCAGTTGCGGTCGGGCACGGGCACGTCCTCGCCGAGCTGCAGGCCGACGGAGGTCAGCCACGCCGCGAGGTCGGGCACGAGAAACTCGAGGTCGACCGCGGCGCACATTGTCTCCTCCAGCCAGCCGAGCTTGGCCGGCAGGTGCGCGCAATAGAGGGCCCCGATGGGCTGGCCCGTCTGCATCTCGAAATAGTCGATCGCCGGCTTCAGGTGGCGCGTGAGCATGCGCACGAGGCGGCGGCCGTGGCCGCGAAGCTCTTCCGTCGGCTCGAACAGCTGCTGCCGCGCCGCCCCGATGCCGGGCGCGCCGAGCTCCTTCATCGCGGACTCCATCACGGACAGCAGGCCGTGCGGCAGCGTCGCCGGAGTATGGATACCGTCGCGGGCCAGGAAATAGATCCGGGTCTGGCCGAGACCGACCTCGCAGACCACGACCGCGTGGGGATAGGCCGTCTCGCGCACGTACCGCGCGAGGGCGCCGAGCAGCGTGATGCTCCCGAGCTCGAGGCGCCGGGGCCGGATACCGAGCCGGCGGAGCCGGGCCTGCGTTTCGCGGACGACCCCGTAGGGCAGGCCGAGCAGCAGGCCGGGGCGCGAGGGCGTGTTGACCGTGAACTGCTCGCCATCGACGGGATGGAGGGCGGAAATATGCCAGTCGTGCAGGCCCGTGACCTTGGCGCCGTCGGCCAGCAGGGTCTGGAGATAGTTGGGCTCGGACAGACGGCGGGTGTTGATCGTCTCGCGGTAGAGCACGCGCTCGATCGGGTGGATCCCGCAGTAGCCCGGGAGGTACCCGCGGCCGCGGTCCGGGAACACGCGGCGGATCCATTCGGCGATCGCTTCGTCGTCCCCGGCCGGAACCTCGGCCAGGGAATCCACCGTGAGGGGCCGCTGGTCGAGTTGCCGGAGCCGGGCGAGCTGCACCCCGTGATCGGTCACGTTCCACAGCACGCCATGGCGCTTGGTGCGGGTGAGATACGACAGCATCGCGGGGTGGAAGGAAAAAGGCGTGGTGCGGAGACCGCGCCGAACGTGGCGGACGCGCGCCAAGTTGCAATGACGGACCGGCCGACCTCCCGGACCGCGGCGGGCCCCGCGCCGACGGCGGCCGCCTAGTTCAGGACCTGCTTGTTGCGCATGATCACCCGCGGCGACACGCTCCGGTAGCGCGCCAGCGTGCCGTTGGCCTGCGACCCCGCCGCGATCGTGAAACTCAGCTCCACGCTTTTCACGCTCTTCGTGTCGGTCGTCGTCGCGCCGTTCTCGGCGTAATAGGTGAACGCGAGCGACTCGGCCTTGGACAGCAGCTTCGTGCTGGCCGTCCCGACGGTGCGGTTGAGCTCCTGCGTGCCGGAATTGTAGACGTAACTGACGGTGACGTTGCCCGAGGCCCCGAGCTTTGTGAGCGTCATCGACGTCGCGCCCGCCGACGTGATCGTGATCGCCTCGCTGACGTCCGTCGTCATCTGCCGCAGCGTGCGGCGCGTCTCGACGTCGAGCGACTGGTTGCTCGCCAGCCGGGTCAGGTTGCGGCCGATGAACAGGTAGGCCGAAAGAATGGCGGCGAACACGATCGCCGAGAGGCTCGAAGCCACGATAACCTCGGCCAGGGTGAAGCCTCGGGAACGGCGGCGGGGGACTGAATCACGAGCGCTGATACGTAACATACAGCCCGTTCTTGCCGAGGTATGTCGAGCTTGTGCGCGAGAAGCTGCGGCCGGTGTTGCCGGTCCAAGTCACCGTGTAGGTCACCTGGACCATATCCGTCCGGACGGACGTGATCTCGCGCTTGCAGCGGAACCCGGTGCTGACGGCGGTGATGTTGGTGCCGAAATCGAAGCCCTCGCTCTTGTTGTAGGCGTCGTCGGATTCGCGCACCCAGACCGTGATGTTGTTGTCGAGGTTGTTCACCTGCGACCAGGTCATCAGGCGGATATTCTCGATCTGCCCGTGGATGATCTGCATCGCCACCGTCTGCTTGCGGGCCAGATCGAGCATCTGGGAGCCCTGCGTGATCACGTGGATCATGCCCACCATACCCAGCACCATCACGCCAGCCGCCACCATCACCTCGACCAAGGTGAAGCCGGACCGGCGCGGGAATGAACGTTGACGGACCATCGATGGGATTTACCCGGGAAGACCTTCCACGGTTCAGCTCAACGGCGCACCGTCAAGGGTCCCGGGTCCCGGTACTCGGAAATCGTCTATGCACATGGGCGCACAGCTTGGCGCCGCCGCCCGGGAAGAGATGCGAAAAATCGCGCCGGCCCGACCGGCACGCCCTCGCCCCGTTACACCACCGCGTGCAGCCTTCGTCGAACCGGTGCCGCGTCCCATTTGCGGGAAACGTCATTCCCAATCGCCAGACAACGCCGCGGCTCGGAATTGGCCTGCAAAATCTTAAGATGTTTTAGTATATACACTTAAAGACTCATCGATCGCTTGGCACGGCCATTGCAAAGGTCTCCGGCATCAACGCCATGAAATCGCTCCTCAAAGCCACCGCGCTCGCCCTCGCCGCCGCCCTCCCGGGCGTTCTCGCCGCCGAAACCCTCGGCCTCGCCCTCCCCGCCTTCCTCGCCACCGGCCCCGTCTTCGGCCTGCTGGTCGCCTCGCTCGTCGTGCTGACGTTCGTCTCCGACTACGCCCCGGCCTCCGCCCTGCCCGCCCGCCGCGTCCCCGCCACTCACGGCAAAGCCGATCACCCGCTCGCGGCCTGATCTTTCCCGGCCAAGGCCGGCGCCGCGGCGCACCCGCACCGGCACGGTCCCTTGACTCTCCTCCCGTCCCTTTCGTCATTCCCTCCATGTCCCAAGCCCCGACCGCCCGCATCCTCATCGCCGACGACCAACCCGACGTACTCGAGGCCCTGCGGCTCCTGCTCAAGGGCGAGGGCTACGCCACCGAGGCCGTCAAATCGCCCGCCGCCGTCATCAAGGCTGTCGAAGCCAACGACTACGCGCTCGTCCTCATGGACCTCAACTACGCGCGCGACACCACCAGCGGCCAGGAAGGCCTCGAGTTGCTGCAAAAACTGCAGGGGCTCGACGCCACGCTGCCGGTGGTCGTCATGACGGCGTGGGCCAGCGTCGACGTCGCCGTCGAAGCCATGCGCCGCGGCGCCCGCGACTTCGTCACCAAGCCCTGGGATAACCCGCGCCTGCTCGCGATCATCCGCAACCAACTCGAGCTCGGCAGCGCGGTCCGCGCCTACCGCCGGCTCGAACAGGAAAACGAATTGCTCCGCGGCAGCGGCAAAGCCGGCCCCGCCCTCCTCGCGCAGTCGGCCGCCATGCGCCCCGTGCTCGAGGTCATCGCGCGCGTCGGTCCCTCCGACGCCAACATCCTCATCACCGGCGAAAACGGCACCGGCAAGGGCCTCGTCGCCCAGGCCCTCCACGCCGTCTCCCTCCGCGCCGGCAAACCCTTCATCTCGGTCAACATGGGCGGCCTCCCCGAAGGCGTTTTCGAGAGCGAGCTCTTCGGCCACGTGCGCGGCGCGTTCACCGACGCCAAAGCCGACCGCGCCGGCCGTTTCGAACTCGCCGACGGCGGCACGCTCTTCCTCGACGAGATCGGCAACATCCCCCTCAGCCAGCAGGCGAAGATGCTGCGCACGATCGAGACCGGGGAATTCGAGCGCGTCGGCTCCTCGCGCACCTACCGCGCCAGCGTGCGCCTCATCTCCGCGACCAACGCCGACCTCGCGGCCGAAGTCGCCGCCGGCAAGTTCCGCCAGGACCTGCTCTTCCGCCTCAACACGATCCAGCTCCACCTCCCGCCGCTGCGCGAACGCCGCGAGGACATCGAATTGCTCGCGCAGCATTTCCTGAAGCAGCACGTCACGCGCTACCGCAAAGGCATCACCGGCTTCGACGAAGGCGCGCTGCAGGCCCTCCGCGATTATTCCTGGCCGGGCAACGTCCGCGAACTCGACCACTCCGTCGAACGCGGCGTGCTGATGGCCCCGGGCAAAGTGATCCGCGCCCCCGACCTCGGCCTCAACGCCGGCCAGGCCGTCCCGCGCCTCGAGGAAATGAGCATCGAGGAAGTGGAGGCGTTTTTGATCAAGAAGACCCTCGCCCGCTGCGACGGCAACGCCCGCAAAGCCGCCGAGGAACTCGGCCTCAGCCGCAGCGCCTTCTACCGCCGGCTGGAAAAGTACGGCCTGTGAGCCCGGCGGTGGCGCTCCCCGAGCGGTAAGCAAAAAGCTTTAAGCGCAAAGCTGCCCAAACCTACCGTGCCGCCGTGAAAGATTTTCGGGAGCTCATTGTGTGGCAGCGCAGCCACGCTCTCACCTTGGATCTCTATCGCGCAACAAAGTCATTTCCGAAGGAGGAAACGTTCGGCCTCACGAGCCAGTTGCGCCGCGCCGCGGCGTCCGTGCCGACCAATATCGCCGAAGGCTGCGGCCGCGACGGCGACGCCGAGCTCAAACGCTTCCTCAGCATCGCCCTCGGCTCGGCCTGCGAAACCGACTATCTCATTCTGCTTGCCGCGGAGTTGGGTTACCTCTCGGACAGCGACGCGCCGATGCTGGCCAACGAAGCGCTCGAAATCCGCCGCATGCTCGGCACGTTTGTCCAAAAGCTGAAATCGTAGCCTCCCCGGTTTCCGCTTCTCCTGCCTCCCGTTGCTTTCCGCTTAACGCTTTCAGCTTACCGCCCCGCCCTCATGGCGAAGCCATCCCGCCGCCTCTCCCTCGAGCAGAACGTCGCCCTCTACGCGCTGCTCGGCGGGCTGCCCGCGGTCGTCACCGCCCTCTGCTTCCTCTGGCTCGGCGACCGGCCGCCCAAGGAACAGTGGACCCTTACGCTGCTCATCGCCGGCTGCTGGTTCGGTTTCGCCCTCGCCGCGCAGAACCTCGTCATCCGCCCGCTCCACACGATGGCCAACCTCCTCTCCGCGCTGCGCGAGGGCGACTTCGCCGTCCGCGCCCGCGGTGCCCGCCGCGACGAAGCCCTCGGCGATGTCCTCGCCGAAATCAACACCCTCAGCCGCACCCTTCAGGACCAACGCCTCAGCGCCCTCGAAGCCACCGCCCTCCTCCGCACCGTCATGGAGGAAATCAACATCGCCATCTTCGCCTTCGACAGCGAACGGAAGCTCCGCCTCGCCAACCACGCCGGCCAACTCCTCCTCGGCAAACCCGCCGAACGCATCCTCGGCCGCGACGCCGCCGAGATCGGTCTTGCCGAATGTCTCGAGGGTCCCGCCGGCCGTCTCCTCAACCTCTCTTTTCCCGGCGGCGCCGGCCGCTGGGGCATGCGCCGCAGCGAATTCCGCGAGGGCGGCCGCCCCCACCAACTCGTCGTCATCGCCGACCTCAGCCGCACCCTGCGCGAGGAGGAACTGCAAGCCTGGCAACGCCTCGTCCGCGTCCTCGGCCACGAACTCAACAACTCCCTCGCCCCCATCAAGTCCATCGCCGGCAGCCTCGGCTCCCTCCTGCGGAACCCCCGCCGCGCCCCGGATTGGGAAGAGGACATGCGCGGCGGCCTCGACATCATCGCCTCCCGCGCCGAAAGCCTCGGCCGTTTCATGCAGGCCTACGCCCGCCTCGCCCGCCTGCCCCAACCCGCCCTCGCCCCCTGCGAGTTTCACGCCCTCGTCCACCGCGTCGTCGCGCTCGAACGCCGCCTCCCCGTCCGCGTCCTTGGCGGCCCCAACCTCGTCTTCCCCTGCGACGCCGCCCAGATCGAACAGGTCCTCATCAACCTCGTCAAAAACGCCGTCGAAGCCGCCCTCGAACAACAGGCCAACGGCCGCGCCGACGCCGGCGTCCGCGTCGCCTGGAAGAAAAACGGCGCCCACCTCGACATCCTCGTCGAGGACGACGGCCCCGGCATCGCCCAGGCCACGAACCTCTTCGTCCCCTTCTTCACCACCAAGCCCGAAGGCTCCGGCATCGGCCTCGTCCTCTGCCGCCAAATCGCCGAAAATCACGGCGGCGCCCTAACCTTGGCGAATCGCGAAAACGCCCCCGGCTGCGTCGCGACCTTGCGCCTGCCGGCTCCTTGAGCCGGCAGGCGCAGTTGAGAGTTGAGAGTTGAAAGTTGAGAGATCGATCCGTTGCGAAATCCGCGCCCCGATCCCCAATTTCCAATCTCCCCCTTAAGACCCCCGGTCTCTGCAGTCCGGTCTCCGGTTTTCGGTCTCCGGTTTCGGAAAATCCACATTCCGCAATTCCCCGTCTCCGGTCTCCGGTTTCCGAATTCCGGTCTTCATACCCGTCCCATTTCCGGGATTTCACCGTCCCACCCCCGAAGGCCAACCGGTCCCTTGATTCTACGGAATTCCGCCCGATAAATTTTCTTCCCACTCAAAAACAACCACTTGGGAAAACGCCGACCCCTCCGGCACACGCACTGCAAAGGTTCGCCTCTCATGGACATCAAGCGCCCCGACCAATCCGCCGCCAAGCGGAAGAAACGTCTGCTCTACGGGGGCCTCGCCGTCGTTGCACTTGTCGCCATCACCTTCGTCCTCGGCCGTCTCAAACCCGCCGCCCCGACCATCGAGCGCAATCTCGTCTACATCGATACGGTCAAGCAGGGCCAGATGCTCCGCCAGGTCCGCGGCCTCGGCACCTTGGTCCCCGAGGAAATCCGCTGGATCGCCGCCCGCACCCAGGGCCGCGTCGACAAAATCATCCTCCGCCCCGGCGCCGTCGTCACGCCCGACAGCATCATTTTGATGCTCGCCAACCCCGACGTCGAACAGGCCGCCGCCAACGCCGATTCCCAACTCAAGGCCGCCGAAGCCGAACTCGCCAACCTCGAGGTCACCATCCAAAGCGGCGTCCTCCAGGCCGAATCCGTCGCCGCCTCCGCCCGCGCCGATTTCGAACAGACCAAGCTCAGCGCCGCCGTCAACGAACAGCTCTTCCGCGAAGGCCTCGTCTCCAAACTCGACCTCGATCTCTCCAAGGTCCGCGCCGAACAGGCCGCCACCCGCCACAGCATCGAGCAACGCCGTTTCCAATTCGCCAAGGACGCCGTCAAACCCCAGCTCGCCGTCAAACAGGCCGAGGTCGACCGCATCCGCGCCCTCGCGAAACTCCGCCGCGACGAACTCGACGCCCTCGCCGTCCGCTCGAGCATGAACGGTGTCCTCCAACTCCTCCCCGTCGAGGTCGGCGCCCAGGTCCAACCCGGCTCCAACCTCGCCCGCGTCGCCAATCCCTCCCGCCTCAAAGCCGAGATCCGCGTCGCCGAAACCCAGGCCCGCGACATCCAGATCGGCCAGGTCGCCCAGGTCGACACCCGCAACGGCATCGTCGAAGGCAAAGTCGCCCGCATCGATCCCTCCGTGCAAAACGGCACCGTCACCGTCGACGTCCACCTCGCCGGCGAACTCCCCCGCGGCGCCCGCCCCGATCTCTCCGTCGACGGCACCATCGAGCTCGAACGCCTCGCCGATGTCGTCCACGTCGGCCGCCCCGCCTTCGGCCAGGAACGCAGCACCGTCGGTATCTACAAACTGGATGCCGACGGCACCTACGCCGTCCGCACCCAGGTCAAACTCGGCCGCAGCTCCGTCAACGCCGTCGAGATCGTCGACGGCCTCCGCCCCGGCGACCGCGTCATCCTCTCCGACATGTCGCAGTGGGACGCCAACGACCGCGTGAAACTCAACTGAGCGTGCCCCGCCCTCCCGCCATGCTCCCCGTCGCCCTCGTCCTCGTCTTGCTCGTCGTCCTCGTCGCCACCGACTCCCGCGAATGAAGGGCTGCCGCCCAATTGAGAGTTGAAAGTTGAGTGTTGAGAGCCCGATCCACCCAACCCCCGAACTCCAAACTCCAAGACCCAAGACCCAAGAGCCGAGACCCAAAACCCAAAACTCAAAACCCAAAACGCAGAACCCAGCCCCTCCGACTCCCCCGGCGCCCGCCAAACTCCGAAC
Source organism: Opitutaceae bacterium (assembly GCA_027482185.1). Taxonomy (GTDB): domain Bacteria; phylum Verrucomicrobiota; class Verrucomicrobiia; order Opitutales; family Opitutaceae; genus ER46. The sequence continues at coordinate 9,791 of JAIXWF010000004.1, forward strand.
CCCAAACTCCGAACCCATATTTATATGTCCGACTCGCTCATCAAACTCGAAGGCGTCACCAAGGTCTTCCTCACCGACGAAGTCGAAACGCATGCCCTCTCCGGCATCCACCTCGACATCAAGCAAGGCGAATACGTTTCCATCGCCGGCCCCTCCGGCTGCGGCAAATCCACCCTCCTTTCGATCCTCGGCCTGCTCGATTCGCCGACCGACGGTTCCTACATTCTCAACGGCCGCCCCGTGCAGGGCCTCTCGCTCCCCGAGCGCGCCCGCATCCGCAACCGCGAGATCGGTTTCATTTTCCAATCTTTCAATCTGATCGGCGACCTCACCGTCTACGAAAACGTCGAGCTCCCGCTCACCTACCGCGGCATGCCCGCCGCCGAGCGCAAAGCCGCCGTCACCGAGGCCCTCGAAAAAGTCGGCATGGGCCACCGCGCCAAACACCTGCCCTCGCAACTCTCCGGCGGCCAGCAGCAGCGCGTCGCCGTCGCCCGCGCCCTCGCCGGCAAACCCGCCGTCCTCCTCGCCGACGAACCCACCGGCAACCTCGATTCGAAAAACGGCGACTCCGTCATGCAGCTACTCGCCGACCTGCACAAACAGGGCGCCACGATCGTCATGGTCACGCACGACGCCCGCTTCGCCCGCCACGCCGACCGCACGATCCACATCTTCGACGGCCGCGTCGTGCAGGAACAGGTCGAGAGCGACCCGACGCGCTGATATATATCAGCTCTCAGCGGTCAGCCTTCAGCTATCAGCAAGCAGCCGATCGCCCTTCCTTTTTGCGCCTCCTGCGCCTCCTTGCGGCCATCCCCATGCCGAGATCTCACCGCACGCTCCGACCGCTTCCGCTTCCGCTGACTGCTGACCGCTGATCGCTGATCGCTGACAGCTGATCGCTCCCTACCCCATGCGCCTCCGCGCTCTCCCCGCCCTCCTGCTGGCGCTGCTCTTCGCCGCGCCGCCCGGCCGCGCCTGCACGATCTTCGTCCTCACCGACGCCGACCGCACCCTCTTCTTCAACAACGAGGACTGGTCCAACCCCGCCGCCCGCCTCTGGTTCGTGCCCGCCGGCCCCGGCTATCTCGGCTGCGCCTACGTCGGCTTCGACGACGGCTGGGCCCAGGGCGGCGTCAACACCGCCGGCCTCGCCTTCGACTGGGTCGCCGGCGCCATGGACGACTACACGCCCGCCCCCGGGCTCGCGCGCGTTCGCGGCAACTCCAGCCAGCGCATGCTGGAAACCTGCACCACCGTCGACGAGGCGATCGCGTTCTACCGCACGCACCGCGAAACCGAATTCGCCCGCGCCCGCATTCTCGTCGCCGACCGCACCGGCGCCTCCGTCATCATCGGCGCCCGCCAAGGCGCCCTCTTCTTCGAACGCGCCGCGCACAGCCGCGGCTTCGGCTACGGCCGCGATATCCTCCGCGCGCAACTCGCCGCCGCGCCCGCTCCCTCGCTCGCCGCCGGCGCCGCCATTCTGCGCGCCTGCGTCCAGCCCGGCGCCACCCCCACGCAATACGCCAACGCCTTCGATCTGCGCACCGGCGATCTGTTCTTCTTCCCGCAGCCCGCGGCCGACGCCCCCGTCGCCCTCGCCCTTGCCGCCGAACTCGCCAAGGGCCCCCACGCCTACGACATCCCCGCCCTCGCCGCGCAAGTCGCGCAGCCGCCCCGCGCGCTGCGCCCCGCGGAAAAGCGTTTCTACCTCGACGAATTCGCGCCGCTCGCCCCCGCCGAGCCGACCGTCGCCCGCCGCATCGAGCAAGTCCTGCAGTCCGCCGCCCGCGGCGCCTCGCGCCCCGCCGACTACACGCCCGAACTCTGGGCCAAGCTCGCCCCCGCCCAACGCGAAATGCAGGCCCAGCTCGCCGCCCTCGGCCCGCTGCAGCACGTCGCCCTCGTCGCGCCTTCCGCCGCTCCCGCCTACCGCTGCATCGCCGAATTCTCCGGCGCCCGCGTGCTGCAACGTTTCGAATTCGACGCCGCCGGCCGCGTCGCCGCCCTCGCCACCGAATTCGTCGAACGTATCCGCCCCTGACCTACATGGCCGCCCGCCGACCGCTTGGGGAACCTTTGAAAAACACGCGGCAGAGTTTCTTGCCCAAGCCCCGGAGGGCTGATTGCCGCCAACAAGCGCAAAGAGCGCAAAAATCGGCTGCCTCGGCCGCTGCTTTTGCGGATTTTGAGTTTCTTTGCGGCCATCCCAAGGGCCGAATTCCGCAGACTGCCAAATCACCCGAAGATTTTTCAGAGGCTCCTTAAAGCTTAGCGCTTACCGCCTATAGCTTATATTCATGCTCCCCGACCTCCGCTTCGCTTTCCGCCAACTCGCCAAGGCCCCCGGCTTCACCGTCGTCGCCCTGCTCGCGTTGTCGCTCGGCATCGCGGCCTGCACCACCGTCTTCACGTTCTACAACGCCCTGCTCGTGCGGCCGCTGCCGTTCCTGCAGGACGAAGCCTCGCTCGTCCGGATCGGTTCCTCCACCCAACAGGGCACCGACTCGTTCTTCGAACTCTCGATGCCGGATTTCCGGGATCTCCGCGCCCAGAACACCACGCTGACGGACCTCCTCACCACCTGGAACCGCACCTTCATTCTGACCGGCGGCGACCAGCCGCAACGCCTCCTCGGCGCGTGGATCACCGCCACCGGCTTCGATACCCTCGGCGTCAAACCGATCCTCGGCCGCAACTTCGTCCCCGCCGACGCCGCCCCCGGCGCCCCGCTCGTCACGCTCATCGCCCACCATGTCTGGCGCCAGCACTTCGGCGGCCGCGAGGACATCGTCGGCCAGACCGTCACCCTCAACGGCGTTCCGACCGAGATCGTCGGCGTCATGCCCCGCGGCTTCCGTTTCCCCGAGGTCAACGACGCCTGGCAGCCGTTTCCCGACGACCAGGAAACGAAGCCCGAACTGCGCGGCGCCCACCATCTGCCCGCCTGGGGCCGCCTGAAACCCGGCGTCACCCTCGAACAGGCCCAGGCCGAGCTCGCCACGCTCGGCACACGCCTCGCCGCCGCCTATCCCACCACCAACGCCGGCCTCACGTTCCGCGTCTTCAATATCCGCGACGACGCCACCCGCCACTTCGCCGTGCAGATGCAGCTCATGCTCGGCGCCGTCATCTTCGTCCTGCTCATCGCCTGCGGCAACGTCGCCAATCTCCTCCTCGCCCGCGCCGCCACCCGCGCGCGCGAAATCGCCCTCCGCTCCGCGCTCGGCGCCACCCGCGGCCGCCTGATCCGCCAGTTCCTCGTCGAATCCCTCCTGCTCGGCGCCGCCGGCGGCGCCCTCGGACTCGTCATCTCGTTCTGGGGTATCGACGCCGTCATCGCCCTCATCACGCCCGACGAAACGCCGTTCTGGATGCAGTTCGATCTCGACTGGCGCACCTTCCTCTTCACCGCCGGCGCCACGCTCGCCGCCAGCGTGCTCTTCGGCCTCGCCCCGGCCCTCCAGCTCTCGCGGCCCGATCTCGCCGTCGAACTCAAGGAAGGCGGCCGCGGCGGCACCGCCTCCGCCCGCGCCTCCCGCCTCCGCTCGTCGCTCGTCATCGCGCAGATCGCCCTCGCCCTCGTCCTGCTCGTCGGCGCCGGCCTCACCCTCCGCTCCTTCCTCGCCCTCGCTGCCACGCCCACCGGCATCGAGCCGGAAAACGTCCTCACCTTCCGTGTCGGTTTGCCGCCGTCCCAATTCAAGGACCGCAGCGAGGTCCGCGCCTTCTTCGACCGCGTCGAACGCGAGCTCGCCGCCCTCCCCGGCGTCTCCGCCTCCGGCTTCATCAGCTACCTGCCCCTCACCGAAAACAACAACATCTCCGCCTTCTACCTCGAGGGCGAGACCCCCCCGGCCTCCACTCAGGAGGCCCACGACACCCATAACCGCAGCGTCACGCCCGGCGCCCTGGCCGCCCTCCGCATCCCGCTGCTCAAGGGCCGCATGTTCGACGCCAACGACCACGCGAAATCGCCGCATGTCGCCCTCGTCGACGTCGCCTTCGCCGAGAAATTCCTCGGCGGCGTCGACCGCGCCGTGGGCCGCCGCTTCACCTTCAGCGTCGGCGACAAAGAGCCCAAGTGGAACACCATCGTCGGCGTCGTCGGCAACGTGATCCAGCTGCCCGGCGCGCGCCGGGCCCAGCACCAGGTCTGGTTTCCGTGGACCCAAAGCGACGAGAACTTCGTCTCCGCCGTGCTCCGCGTGCCGGGCGACCCCGCCGCGTACGCCCAGAATGTGCGCGACGCCGTCCTCGCCGCCCGCGCCGACATCCCGATCTACTACATCGAGCCCATGGCCAAGATCGCCTACCGCTCGATCTGGCGCCCGCGTTTCTTCGGCCAGCTCTTCGTCGGCTTCGCCGGCATCGCCCTCTTCCTCGCCGCCATCGGCATCTACGGCGTGATGGCCTACAACGTCTCCCAGCGCACGCAGGAGATCGGCGTCCGCATGGCCCTCGGCGCCCAACCCGGCACCGTCGTCGCGATGGTCCTGCGGCAAGGCCTGCGCCTCGTCGGCTTCGGCCTCGGCGCCGGCCTGGTCGCGTCTTGGTTCGCCGCCAGCCTGCTCGCCGGTTCGCTCTACGGCATTTCCCCGCACGATCCGCCGACCTTCGCCTTCGTGCCGCTGCTCCTCGCCGCCGTCGCCCTGCTCGCCTGCTGGCTCCCCAGCCGCCGCGCCGTCCGCGTCGACCCCATGGTCGCCCTCCGCACGGAGTGAGGCGGCAACGGCGAACCCAGCCGGCGCACCGCCGAATTTGATTCGATCCCGGACGCCGGTTCGCGTTTCCTTCGGCTCCGTCGCGCCCGCCCCGGCGCCCACCTGCGTTTCCCGCCGCCGCCGCGCCGGCCACGGCATCCACTGACCCAACCCCTAAACGCCAAGCCGCAAAGACCCGCCAAGGCTCGCCAGGACTCTTCGCGTCTCTTCGCCCTCCTTCGCTTCTTCGCGTTTGGCTTCGAATTCTCCCCCTCGCCCCATGACCCCTCTGCCCACCCGCCGCGCCTTCCTCCGCGCCGCCGCCCTCGCTCCCGCCGCCTTCGCCGCCGCCTCCGCCTCCGCCGCCTACAGCCCCATCCCCCGCCACAGCGGCTCGCACCTGCGCACCTCCCTCAACGCCTACTCGTTCCTCGAATTGCTCAACGCCAACGCGAAGGACAAATCCAAGGGGATCGATCTCTTCGGGGTCTGCGATTTCTGCGCCAAGGCCGGCTTCGACGCCGTCGATCTCACCGGCTACTTCTTCCCCGGCTACCCCGCCGCCCCGGCCGACGACTACCTCTTCAAACTCAAGCGCCACGCCTTCAACCTCGGCCTCGACATCAGCGGCACCGGCGTGCGCAACGACTTCACCGCCGCCGATCCCGCCGTGCGCGCCGAGGGCGTCGCCCGCCTCAAGACCTGGATCGAAGTCGCCGCCAAACTCGGCGCCCCCACCATCCGCGCCTTCGCCGACTCGCAGCAGCCGTTCAAGAATTGGCAGCAGGCCTCCGGCAACGCCCCGCGCGACACCGTCGAGGCCTACCTGGCCGAGGCCCTCCGCGAGTGCGCCGCGCACGGGAAAAAGTTCGGCGTCATCGTCGCCGTCCAGAACCACGGCGACTTCATCAACACCGGCGCCGAACACCTCAGTCTCCTCCGTCGCGTCGACCACGAATGGTGCGCCGCCCTCGTCGACACCGGCAAATACCTCACGCCCGATCCGTACGCCGACATCGCCGTCATGGCCCCGTACGCCGTCAACTGGCAGATCAAGGAAACGATGAAGAGCACCGTCGACTCGCCCGCCGTCGACCTGCCCAAACTCGTCGGCATCATCCGCCGCTCCGGCTACCGCGGCTACATTCCGATCGAGACGCTGTCGATGCGCCGCAAGGACTACGACCCGTACGTCGAGGTCGGAAAAATGCTCGCCGGCCTCCGCGCCGCCCTCGCCTCGGCCTGAGCGCCGCGCCTACCCCGCCGCACGCACGGTCGCGCCGTCGATCCAGCGCCCCTCGATCAGCACCCGGCGCGGCACCGCCGGCACGCCGCGCTCGTTGCGCTGCAGCATGCCCGCCACGTAGTCCACTGCCGCCGCCCCGACATCGAGCGGCGACTCGTTCACGCCCGCCGGACCGCGGCCCGGCTTCACCTGCGTCAGCATGGCCAACCCGAGTTCCCGCGGCACCCGCAGCCCGAGTTTCTTCAACGCCGGCAACACCTCGGGACACTTGCTGATGATCGCATCCGGGCGGCGGCGCTTCAGCCAGGCCGCGAACTCCGCGTCGCGCCACGCCGGCAAAAACAGCGGCGTCAACCGGTCCCGCCGCGCCAACCCCTGCTGCCCCACCAGATAGCCCGCGAGCCAGTTGTGATCCACGCGCTGGTCGCTCGCCCGCCGCATCACCAGCCCGATCCGCCGGTAACCGCGCGCCGCCAGCTGCTCCACGGCCAGCTTGATGCAACGGTACTGGTTCGGCCCCACCATGTGCAGCGCAGGCGCCACCACCGAATAGCCAATCGTCACCGCGGAAAACCGTTCCCACTCCAGCGTCACCGTCTCCGCCGGCGTCGGCTGCGGCGCAATCACCAGCCCCTCGATCCCGCGCGCCGCCAATATCCGGCTCGCCCGCTCCGCCGTCAGCCCCGGCTCCCGCCGCCAAAACTCCTGCAGCCGGAAACCCAACGCCTGCGCCTGCTCGCGCGCCCCCAGGAAATACTCGCGGTAGATCTCCTCCTCGCGCCACCCCGCGCGCGTCGGAAAGTTCGTCACCCACGCCAGCGTCGCCCGGTACTTGCCCGCCGGGTTGCGCCGGTAGACGGCCAACGCCGCCAGCAGCGGATCCGGCCGGTAACCCATTTCCTCCGCCACGCGCCGCACCCGCGCGCGGGTCGCCGCCGGCAATCCCGGCCGGTTGCGCAGCGCCAGCGACACCGTCGAGAAGTGGCAGCCCGCGCGCCGCGCGATGTCGCGCAGCGTGACGCGGGGCACGGACGGCGTCGGAGGCATGCCGCAACCTCGCCGCCCCGGGGACTTTGTTCAACAGTTTGAATGACGGCCCGGTTTACGCCCCCGGGCACGGCCCCGAGTCTCCCGCCCTCCGAACCGCCCGGACCGCGCTTCCGCCCCGCCATGTCTTCCCCTGCCCCGCTCCCCGCCCCGCCCGTCTCCCGCCGCCGTTTTCTCGCCGCGGCCGCCGCCGGCGCCGCGGCGTCCGGTTTTTCCCTGCGCGGCAACCCCGCCCGCGACGCCCTCGCCGCCACCTACGCCAAAATCGACCGGGCCGCCGCCGCCCCCGTGCTCGATGTCTCGCGGCTCCGCGACCCCTTGCCCATCGAGTCGATCGACTTCCTGCGCCAGGGCGAAATCTGGCTGGTCCGCGTCCGCGCCAAATCCGGCGCCGTCGGCGTCGCCGTCAGCAACGAACGCGACATGGGCTACCTCGTCCCCGTCGCCCGCCAGTTGCTCGTCCCCCCGCTCCTCGGCCAGGACGCGCGCGACTGGGAACGCCTCATCGGCGAGGTCTACCTGCACAGCTCGAACTACAAGCGCCAGGGCCTGCTCTTCTGGCTTCCGTTCGCCTCCATCGAGTTCGCCATTCTCGACCTCCTCGCCCGCGCTTCCGGCCAGTCCGTCACCGCGTTGCTCGGCGGCCAGGTCGGCCGCCGCGTCGATCTCTACCACGCGCACGACGACCGCCACCGCCCCGCCGCCGAAAGCGTCGAACGCATGCTCGCCGCCCGCGCCCGCTTCGGCACCCGCGCCGCCAAGTTCAAGGTCGGCGGCCGCATGCGCGGCAACGCCGACCTCGTGCCCGGCCGCACCGACGCCATCATCCCGCTCGTCCGCGAGAAATTCGGCCCGGACTTCACCCTCTACGCCGATGCCAACGGCTCCTTCGACGTCGCCCGCGGCCTCGAGGTCGGCCGGCTTCTCGACCGCCACCGCATCGCCATCTTCGAGGAACCCGTGCCCCACGACCAATACGAGGAAACCAAAATCGTCGCCGACGCCCTCGTGCTCCCCTTGGCCGGCGGCGAACAGGAGAGCAGCCACAACCGCTTCCGCTGGATGATCGCCCATCGCGCCGTCGACGTGGTGCAGCCCGACCTCTTCTACTTCGGCGGCTTCGTCCGCTCCATCCGCGTCGCCCGCATGGCCCACGCCGCCGGCCTCGCCTGCGATACCCACATCTCCGGCACCGGCCTCGGCTTCCTCTACATGCTCCACTTCGTCGCCTGCATCCCCAACGCCGGCGCCTTCCAGGAATTCAAGAGCTTCGACGGCAAAATCCCCCTCGACGCCCCGGCCGAAAGCCTCCGCCCCGTCGCCGGCCGGCTCGTCTCCCCGCCCGGTCCCGGCTTCGGTATCGAAATCGATCCCCGCTGGATCGCCGCCGCCGAAGTCGTCTGAGCTTCGCCGGGCCCGGTCGCCCGCTTGCCGCTCCTTGAATTTCAACTTCGTTCCCTGACCTGTCTCCCGGTTTCGCTTCCGTCCCGCAAACCCGCTCCGGTCCCCCGCCGGATTCACCCCCACACCCCCGTCCCGCCTCGTCCCGTCCTTTCGCCATGTCCTACCCCACCCTGCGCCCCTGCGCCGCCTTCGCCCTCGCTCTGCTCGCCGCCGGTCTCGCCTTCGCCGACGGCACCGTCACCGGTACCCTCCGCCGCGCCGGCCAAGGCACCGCCCTCCCCGGCGCCGCCGTCCGCCTCGTGCCCGGCGACCGCGCCGCCGTCACCGACCGCGCCGGCAATTTCTATTTCGGCCAGGTCCCCGCCGGCAGCTACACCGTCGAAATCAGCTACCTCGGCCTAGAGGCCAAGACCATCCCCGTCCGCGTCGCCGACGGCCAAGTCGCCCGCGCCGACACCGATCTCGGCGAAGGCGCCGTCCTCATGCAGGCCCTCACCGTCGAGTCCGTCCGCGAAGGCCAATCCCGCGCCATCAACCAGCAGCGCACCGCGAACACGATCTCCAACATCATCTCCGCCGACGCCATCGGCAATCTCCCCGACCGCACCGTCGGCGAGGCCCTCGCCCGCCTCCCCGGCGTCAACGTCGTCGACGACCAGTTCGCCAACATCCGCGGCACCCCCGCCGAATTCAACGCCGTCACCCTCGACGGCGACCGCCTCTCCACCACCGGCAGCAATATCGACTCCACCTCCGTCAACACCGACACCCGCGCCGTCGATCTCTCCCTCATCCCCGCCGAAATGGTCGGCGGCATCGAGGTCATCAAGACGCTCACCTCGGACATGGATGCCGATTCCTTCGGCGGCACCATCAACCTCGTCACCCGCTCCGCCTTCGACCTCAAGGAGCGCAGCCTCAACGGCAAGGCCGAGTACATCCGCAACACCTTCCGCCGCCAACCCGGCCACGCCGTCTCGCTCACGTTCATGGACGTCCTCGACCAGGCCCGCACCGTCGGCCTCAGCGCCACGTTCACCTACCGCCGCGAGGACCGCATGACGAATTCGTACGAGTTCGGCTACTACGACGCCGCCGCCATCCCCGTCGGCACCTCCGGCTCCGGCACCGCCGGCGCCATCGCCGCCGTCGGCGACCAGGCCATGGAAGCCTACGACACGCGTCTCAACTTCTCCGAAATCACCAAGCTCGGCGGCACCCTCAACCTCGACTGGAAATTCTCCGCCGCCACCGAACTCCACTTCCGCTCCTTCTACGAAAACACCGAGAACGTCGGCGGCCGCTTCCGCAATCGCATCCGCGCCCTCTCGCGCTGGAACGCCACCTCCACCGCCCAGCTCCAATCCGGCCTCCAGGCGCGCTTCCAGAATTACATGGAAGACGGCGTCCGCGAACAGGACGTCCTTCGCCTCGGCGTCGACGGCAAAACCCGCCTCGCCGACGGCACCCTCACCTACGGCCTCCGCTACGGCGACTCCGGCGCCTCCCTCGACCGCGACCGCTACATCTTCGACTACCCCAGCAACACCGAACGCCGCGCCTACGCGTGGAGCATCGACCGCCGCAACGCCACCCTCCCCGTCGTCTCCCTCACCCACATCGCCACCGGGCAAAACGGCATCACCTCCCTCCTCACCGACCGCAAACTCAGCAACCTCCGCTTCCAAACCGGCACCGAGGACGAAACCGATCTCACCGCCAACCTCGACTACGCCTTCGCCCTCCCCGTCGCCGGCCGGAATCTCGATTTGAAGTTCGGCCTCAAACACCGCGGCAAGGAACGCAGCTCCCGGCCCAATATCTTCGACGCCAACGCCCCCACGACCAACCAGCCCACCTTCGCCGATTTCCCCGTCCTCACCGAACCGCGCAATTTGCTCGGCGGCTCGCAGGCCACCATGGGCCCGATCGTTGCTCTGGATAGCGTCGTCGCCTTCTACCGCGCCAACGCCGCCCGTTTCACCCCGTTGCTCGGCGACGAACTCATCCGCCTCGAGGCCCGCAAGTACGACGTCGAGGAAGACATCCTCTCCGCCTACGGCATGGGCACCGCCAAGTTCGGCCCGCTCGAGGCCATCGCCGGCCTCCGCTGGGAACAGACCAAGACCGCCTACTACTGGATCGCCGATCCCGCCGGCGCCTCCCGCGGCTCCCGCACCTACGACACCTTCCACCCCAGCCTCCTCCTCAACTACCGCTTCAACCCGCGCTTCGTCGCCCGCCTCGCCTACACCCGCACCCTCGCCCGCCCGGCCTACGGCGATCTCGTGCCCTACCGCTCCACCGCCGACACCGCCTCCGAATCCGGCACCGGCGGCCTCGAACCCGGCGACTACCCCGAAACCAACAAGGTCTTCCTCGGCAACGCCGGCCTCAAAGCGCAGCAATCCGAAAACTTCGACCTCTCCGTCGAATACTACCTCTCCCGCAGCGGCGTCGTCTCCGCCGCCCTCTTCCGGAAAAATCTCAGCGACGTCGTCTTCCGCTCCCAGTTCAAACTCCCCGGCCAACCCACCACGATCTACTTCCAGGAACGCAACGGCTCCACCGGCAAAGCCACCGGCCTCGAACTCTCCTGGCAGCAGGCCCTCACGTTCTTGCCCAAACCCCTCGACGGCTTCGGCGTGAACCTCAACGCCACCTTCATCGACGGCTCCTCCGTCCTCGAGGAACTCGTCCCCGGCTCCACCTCGACCTACCGCCCGCTCAAAGTCGGCTTCCTCCCCGAACAACCCGAGACCGTCTACAACGCCCAGCTCTGGTGGGAAAAGGCCGGCTTCACCGCCCGCGTCGCCGTCAACTACATCGACGAATTCGTCCGCACCGCCGGCGGCCTGACGTCGTTCTCGATCAACAACCAAGCCACCCGCGTCGACGCCTCCGTCAGCTACCGTATCAACAACAACCTTACGCTCTACGCCGAAGGCCGCAATCTCACCGACGAAGTCACCTCCTGGTACGCGACCACGCCGTCCCGCCCCGAGGACTACAGCTTCACCGGCGCCGTCTACACCGCCGGCATCAAGTTCCGCTTCTGATCCGGCCGGGGCCCGTCGCCACCGTGCCGCGTAGCCGCAAGCGCCCGCGAGTGGCCGCCCCCGGTGCAAACCACCGCCCGCCCCGCCGGCCCCTTGCGCCTTTTGCGCCTCCTTGCGGCCCGTTCCCGTCGGCCCCGAGCCGTTGGGCCTATAGCATACAGAGCCGCTCACCCCGGCTCTCCCGGACCTTCACGGATGCTGCCCACCCTATCCGTCCCATTCGTCTCATCCGTCCCACCCGTGCCCCTCCTCCCCCTCCCCCGCCGCAGCGCCCTCTTCTTCCTCACGGCCGGCCTCAGCCTCGGGCTTGGCCTCGCCTCCGCCGCCCCGCTCGCCGCTCCGACCTACCTCGATTTCACCCCCGCGCCGGCCCTAGCGCCATCGCCCGGCGCGATCTCGGTCCCGCCCACGCTCCCCGCCGATCCCGCCCGGCCATACGCGTGGAATCAACCGCCCGCCGGCGCGTTCACCGGTGATCCGACCTGGACCGGCGTCCGCTCCCCGGCTCTCAACGACGGCGTCGCCGGCCCCGCGTTCTCCCTCCGCCTCGACCTCGCCCCCGGCCGCTGGACCGCCCTCGTGTTTCTCGACGACGGCCACCGCGACGCCCACACCATCCGCCTCGCCGTCGACGGCCGCGTCCACCCGCACAACCCGCGCGAATTCGGCCTCGAGGAAGAACCCGGCCCGCCGCCCATCTGCCGCTACCGCGTCGCCGTCCTCGCCTTCGCCGCCACCGCCGGCCAACCGACGACGCTCGCCTTCGCGCATCCCGATCCGACCGCCGCCCACGGCGCGCGCCTGCTCGCCGTGCACCTGCTGCCGGAAGCGGATTCGTCCTCCGACCTCGCCCGCTGGTTCTCCCGCCAACTCGCCGAAGTCGGCCGCCACGGCTCCCGCGCTTCCCTCGACGCCCTGCACTTCGAACTCGGCCAACACGCGCAGTCGCCCGAGTTTCGCGCCTACGGCACCTACTGGCAGGCCCACGTCGCCCTCCTCCAGGAAGCGGAACGTTGGCACCGCGAAGCCGGCTGGGACTGGTTCAGTCTCAAGACCCGCAGCAGCATGTTCACGCGTTACAAGATCGCGCTGAGTCTGCTCGATCCGCTCGTCGAACATCCGGCCGGCGACGCCTTCCCGCTCCGCCCCCGCGCCCTCTGGCTCCGCGCGCGCCTGCTTTATTGGATCTGGGTCGAACAGCACCTCGCCAAAGACCGCGAAGCCTTCGATCGCGACATCGCCCTCCTTCGCCGCCGCGAACCCGCCGATCCCCTCGTCGCCATGTACGCGGGCGAAAAGATCCGCGACCCCGGCCCGCCCGGCATCCTCGCCGCCGATCCCGGCGCGCCCGCCTGGTCCGCCGCGCAACTCGAGGCCCTCGCCCGTCTCCGCCACGTCGCGCACTACTGGATCGACGAACGCCAGATCCCCAACGGCGAACTCGGCGGCAAACCCGACGACGATGTCGAAACTCTCCGTTGGTGGCCCGCGCTCATGTTCGCCGGCGACGAAAAAGTCGTCGCCGCCTTCGGCCGCCTCGCCGAGGGCGTCTGGTTCAGCCGCCGCGTCCACCGCGGTTTCTCGCGCGAACCGCGCGACGTCGAACACTCCGCCGAATTCGTCGCCGATACCGTTCCGCTCATGGCCTTCCTCCGCCGCGATGAAACCTGGATCTCCCGCCTCGCCTGGTCGCACCTGCACTTCCGCGATCTCTGGACCGGCCGCAACGCCCACGGCCAACTCCAGTTCAAATCCGCCTGGATCGGCGCCACCTCGATTCTCAGCGACCCGCCGCGCAACCGCGACCTCGCCATGAACACCCGCGCCGCCAAAGCCGTGCGCTACTACGCCGCCCTCAAGCCCGACCCCGCCGCCGACGCCCTCCTCCTCGACTGGAGCCGCACCTGGGCCGCCGCCGCCGCCCGCACCGACAAAGGCAAACCCGCCGGTCTCTTCCCCGCCTCCCTCCGTTGGCCCGACGCCGCCGTCAACGGCGACGAACCTTCCTGGCACCGCGCCAACATGTTCTGGCAGTACTTCGACTGGCGCGGCGACGGCATGCTCTACGACCAATTGCTCCACGCGTGGACGCGCTCGCGCGACGACTCCCTGCTCGCGCCGCTGCGGACGACGTTGGCGTTCCTCCAATCCGCTTCCGCCAACGCCGCCGCTCCCGCCGGCTCGCCCGCCTGGGCCGCCGCCCGCCTCCTTGAAAGTTCATCGTTCTGGGGCGTCGTCGCACAGTGGCGCTTCGAAACCGGCGACGCCGCCTTCGATGCGCTCCTGCGCCGCCACGGCCCGCCGTACCTGCAATTCCGCCTCGACGGCAACGCCCAGCCGCTCGCCGCGGGCATCGAACAATCGATGCTCGAACACCTGCGTTACAACACGCCGCTCCGCACCACCGAGGTCCTCTTCACCGACCGCATCCACGTCGCGCGCGATATCGGGAATTGGGACGGCACCGATCTCGTGATCGCGATGCTCACCGGCCACCATTCGCCCGACGGCATGTCGCCGTACTACCACGTGGCCTGGGAGCAAACCCCGCCCGGTTTCACCGCCCTTGTCGCCGCCGCCGGCGCCCGCGTTTTCTCCGCCGAACTCTTCGTGCACGGGACGGAAAACGCCTCCGTCGTCGCGCGCCTCTTCCGTCTCGCCCCCGGCCGCTGTCGCATCGTCGTTTCCGCCGGCGGCCGCATCATTTCGGAACGCACGGAGGAAATCTCCGCGCTGCCGCACCGGCTCACGCTCGCGTTGCCCGGCCGCACCGCCGTGCGCGTGGACATCGCCGCGCTCGCGAAGGCTTCAAACTGAACCGTAGCCCCTTGGGAACCGCGTAGGCCAGGAAACGCAAAGCCACGCCGGAATCTCTTGGCGCAGCTTCGCGCTCCTTTGCAGCTTCGCGTTTGGTTCCGCCGCGCCGTCGTCCCGAGGCCGGATCGGAATCCGGTCAATCCAAAGGATAGATTTCCAGCAGCACGGTCCCGGCGGCGACGCCGAGACTGCCCGCGTGCACCGTGTAGACTCCGGGCGCGAGCGTCATGACCATCGCCGCGTCGCGGACCCCCGGCTCGAGCGGAAACGCGCCCGCCCGCGCCGAGGCCTGCGCGACCAGCGTGCGGTACGCGGGATTCACCGCCCAATCGTCGTTGGTCGCGATCGGCGCGTCGTAGCGGAAAAGCTGCAGGCGCACCGCCGCGAGCGCGTTGGTCACGCCGAATTGCGCGAGTCCCGGCCCGATCGCGCGGACCAGCACCGTGCGGGTGCGGCCCTCGACATAGAAGCCGCCGATCACCGGCGAACCGGGCCGCACTTCGCCGCGCGTCGCGAGATTCGGAATCTCGCCCACGTTGCCGCGCGCCTCCGTGCTGCGCGCGACCTCGAAGTGCCAGCGGCCCGCGATGTCGATCGGCTCGAGGTCGTTCACGAGGCGGAAATTCGCCAGCGCCTGCGGCCCGAGTTGGCCGTACGCGAGCCACGCCGAACCGGCGACCAGCAGTTTGCCGAAGGCCGTTGCCGGAATCGTCACCGCCACCGGCACCGGAAAGTCGCCGCTGCGCGCGAGCGTCCCTTCCGCCGTGAGCAGGTAGCGCCGCTCGAGGATGCGGCCCGTGCCGGCCTCCGGCACATACCGGTGCACGGAGATCTCGAAGAGCCGCGTCGTGCGTTGCTCGAACGGCACCGGATCGACGATCCATTCGGGATCGGTTTCGTTCGCCCGGACGGCGACGTTGGACACCGCGGCCAACAGGCCGGCGGCGAGGAGTTTGGTTTTCAGTGCGGTCATAAACAGGGACCGCGCCCTTAACATTCCCCGTGCCAGCCTTCGCGCCGGTCCTGCAGTATCCTGATTCCAATGACGTTGCGGCAACCCGGCGCATTTCGCCCGGAACTCACCCGCCCGCCCGCCGTTTCATCCACGGAATCCCCGAATTCCAATTCCGGGAAAAAACCGAAATCCGAAAGCTGACCGCTGACCGCTGACAGCTGATCGCTGAGAGCCGAGAGCTTACCGCTTACCTCTTTCCACCCACACTTTTCACCTTCGCGCCGCGCGACGGCTCCCACCAGCGCACGACTCCCTTTTCAAACTGCACGTAGCCGCCGTCGTCGTAATTCCAAATCGCCCAGAGGCCCGCTTGGCCGACACTCTGCAGGAGCGGCCCGCCGATCTGCTCGCGCACTTCCGCCGGCGTCATGCCCTCCTTCATCTCCGCCCAGCCGGCGTGCAGCCCGTTGCTCAGGAGCAACGCGGTCATCAGCATCAGCAGCCGCTTCAAATTCGATTTCACGCGCCGATCCTGCCGTAAAAATCCCCCCGCGACAAGGGGGCCGGCCCCGATCGAGTGGATCTACTCAGATCGATCCGCCGCCGACTTTGTCCCATTCGTGGGACGCCACAGTTTCGGTTTCGGAGTCCCGCCTCGGCTCCGGTATTGCCCCTTGAATTTTAAGTCCCTTCCGCCGAGCGCTTAGCGCCATCGCTCCGCGGCTGGCACTCGCCGTGC
Organism: Opitutaceae bacterium; assembly: GCA_027482185.1. Taxonomy (GTDB): domain Bacteria; phylum Verrucomicrobiota; class Verrucomicrobiia; order Opitutales; family Opitutaceae; genus ER46. Next base: position 25,767 of record JAIXWF010000004.1, read on the forward strand.
AATTCGTTGCCGCCGCGACCTCCGTCGCGGCCCTTCTCCAAACCGGTCTGCGTTCCCCATGCTGCTCGAAACGTTCATCCAGGATCTGCGCATCGGCTTGCGCGTGCTCATCAAGGAAAAGGGCTTCTGCGCCCTCGCCGTCTCCGTCCTCGCTCTCGGCATCGGCGCCGTCACCGCCCAATTCGCCGTCGTCAACGGCGTCCTCCTCCACGCCTTCACGTTCCGCGACGCCGATCGCCTCGTCGACGTGCAGCTCGTCGATCCCGTCAACTTCACGCCCGACAACTTCAACGGCCGGATGACGACGGCCGACTTCGCGGACCTCCGCGCGCGGCAGACGTCGTTCTCCGACTTCGTCGCCTACCTCAACGGCTCCACCGTCAACCTCACCTACCAGGGCCAACCCAAGCGCCTCACCGGCGGCTACGTCAGCCACGATTTCTTCAAAGCCCTCGGCGTCTCCCCCGTCCTCGGCCGCGATTTCCGCCCGGAGGAAGACCAGCCCGGCGTCGACAAAGCCGTCCTCCTCAGCGACGCGCTCTGGCGTTCCGATTTCGGCGCCGATCCCGCCGCCATCGGCCAATCCGTCCGCGTCAACGGCCGCTCCGGCGTGATCGTCGGCGTCATGCCGCCGAAATTCCAATTTCCCAACAACGAACAGCTCTGGATCCCGGTGAACGCCGAGTTCCCCGTGCGCCCCCGCAACGACCGCGGCATCAATTTCGTTTCCGTCATCGGCCGCCTTAAGCCCGGCATCTCGGCCGACCAAGCCCAGGCCGAACTCTCCGTCCTCGGGAAGCAATTCGCGGAGCAATTCCCCGACACCAACAAACAGTTCACGCAGGGCTACGTGCGCCCGCTCATCCGCGCCTTCACCGGCGGCCAACTCGCCGGCCTGCTCTACACCATGCTCGGGTTCTGCGCCGGCGTCCTCTTCATCGCCTGCGGCAACGTGATGAACATGCAGTTCGCCCGCGCCACCCTGCGCGCCAAGGAACTCGCCATCCGCTCCTCGCTCGGCGCCACGCGCGTGCGCCTCATCCGCCAAATGCTCACGGAGAGCCTCCTCCTCGCCGGGCTCGGCGCCATCGTGGGCGTGACCCTCGCCGTCTGGGCCACCGGCTACCTCGACGCCCTCGTCCACAATCTCCAGAACCCGATCCCGTCGTGGATGCGTTTCACGATCGACGCCAAGGTCCTCGCCGTCGTCGTCGGCGCCGCCCTCCTCTCCGCCGTGATCTCGGGCCTTGTTCCCGCCTGGCTCTCCTCCCGCGCCTCCGCCCTCGACGTGCTCAAGGAAGGCGGCCGCGGCAACACCGGCCGCACCGTCGGCGTCATCACCCGCGGCCTCGTCGTTTTCCAGATCGTCGTCACCTGCGTCCTTCTCATCGGCGCCCTGCTCCAGGCCCAATCCATCTTCCGCCAGCAGACCCTCGACTACGGCTACGACACCTCCGCCGTCCTCGGCGCCCGCATGGGCCTCATGGAAGGCGACTATCCGAACTCGGAGAAACGCCGTCTGTTCTACGAAAGCCTCCTCCGCGAACTCCGCGCCTCGCCGCAATTCGAGGCCGTCGCCCTCACCAACCGCTTCCGCATGGTCTTCTCCGGCGGCGGCCCCGTCGAGATCGAGGGCCGCGAGTACAAGGCCGACACCGACCGCCAGAACGCCCAGTTCGAGAACATCACCCCCGGCTACTTCGCCACCCTCGGCGTGAAGGTCGTCGAGGGCCGCGACTTCACCGACGCCGACTCCGACCAGCGCGAGCCCGTCGCGATCGTGAACGCCAAATTCGCCCGGAAGTACTTCGGCAACGAATCCGCCCTCGGTCGCCGCATCCGCACCATCCAGCAGAACGGCACCAACCCCTCCGCCTGGCGCAAGATCGTCGGCGTCGTCGAGACCGTGCGTATGCAGGGCCCGTTTCCCAACGGCCCCGGCGGCCCGCAGATCGACGGCTCCGGTTTCTACCTGCCGTTCTTCGGCTCCGCCTTCGGCCCCGTCCCCGAGGCTCCCGTCGCCAACCAATTCGGCACCGTCATCGTCCGCCCCCGCGCCGGCCAGCGGCCCGAGTCCCTCGGCTCCGTGCTCCAGGGCGTCGTCAACCGCGTCGACCCCAACCTCCCGCTCTACTTCGTCGGCACGCCGCGCGCCGCCCTCGACACCTTCCTCGCCCAGAACCGCATCGTCGCCGTCATGTTCGGCGTCTTCGGCGGCATCGCCGTCCTGCTCGCCGCCGTCGGCCTCTACGGCGTGATGAGTTTCTCGGTCAACCAACGCACGCAGGAGTTCGGCATCCGCATGGCCCTCGGCGCCGACCCGGGCCGCATCCTCGGCCTCGTCGTCCGCCAGGGCACATTCCAAATCGGGCTCGGGCTGGCCCTCGGCTTGGCCCTCGCCCTCGTCATCGCGATCCTCGGCGACGCCGGCATCAGCGGCGTCCTGACCGGCGTCAGCCCGCGCGATCCCGCCACCTACGCCGCCGTCGCCGCGCTCCTCGGTCTCGTCTCGCTCGCCGCCACGTTCGTCCCCGCCCGCCGCGCCACCCGCGTCGACCCCATGGTCGCCCTCCGCGCCGAGTGAAACAGGTAGCGAGTAGTGAGTAGCGAGGAGCGACCATCCCAAACTCCCGGATCCAATCCGCCGCCTACTCGCTAGCCACTACCCGCTACTCGCTACTTCTTCCCCCATGCCCGACCTCCGTTTCGCCTGCCGCTCGCTGCTGAAGACCCCCGGCTTCACCGCCGTCGCCGTCGTCACGCTGGCCGTCGCCGTCGGCGCCTGCACCGCCCTGTTCAGCGTCCTCCAGGCCGTCGTCCTGCGGCCCTTGCCGTATCCCGATCCCGATACGCTCGTCTCCGTCTGGGCCGTCCAGGCCGAACGCAACCTCCGCGCGCCCGCGATCTCCTGGGACAAGTACCTCGCCTTCCGCGAACGCCGCGACGTCTTCCGCGAGCTCAGCCTCGCCGCCGGCAACGCCTTCACCCTCGCCGACGGCAAGGGCGAACCGGAGCAGGTGCTCGGGCAGCAGGTCTCCGCCAATTTCCTGCCCGTCCTCGGCCTCACCCTCACCCGCGGCCGCAATTTCCTTCCCGAAGAGGACCGCGCCGGCGGCGCCCCGGTCGTCATGATCAGCCCTCGGCTCTGGCAAACGCGTTTCGGCGGCGATCCCGCCATCCTCGGCCGCGTCATCCGGATCGACGGCGTCAGCCGCGAGATCATCGCCGTCCTCCCCGCCGATTTTCCCGCGCCGTTCAACGGCACCGACGTGCTCGTCACCCAGGCCCGCGAGTTGCCGTACCTGCAACCCCAGCAGCGCGATTCCGCCGTCTTCCACCAGGCCATCGGCCGCCTCGCCCCCGGCGTCACGCTCGCCCAAGCGAGCGCCCGCCTCCGGGAGATGGCCGCGCAGTTCGCCGCCGCGAACCCCGGCAAACTCGACGCCGCCAACACCAACGAAGCCCGCACCCTCGCCCAGCAGGTCCTCGGCAATCTCGGCCAGACGTTCTGGTCCCTCGCCGGCGCCGTCGCCGCCGTGCTCCTCATCGCCTGCGCCAACATCGCCAACCTCTTCCTCGCCCGCGTCAGCGCCCGCCACCGGGAAATCGCCGTCCGCCTCTCCCTCGGCGCCGGCCGCGGCGAAATCATCCGCCAGTTCCTCGCCGAAAGCCTTCTCTTCACGCTGGTCGCTTCCGTCCTCGGCGTCCTGCTCGCCTGGTGGAGCCTCCAGGGTATCCAGGCCCTCGCCGGCCAGCAATTGCCGCGCGTCGGAGAAATCGCGCTCGATGCCAACGTCCTCGGCTTCGCCCTCGCCGTCGCGCTCGCCGCCGGTCTGCTCATCGGTCTCTACCCTGCCCTCCAGGCCTCGCGGACCGACGTCGGCACCGTCCTCAAAGACAACACCCGCGGCGCCGGCGGCGGCACCGCCGCCAAATCCTTCCGCCACGTCCTCGTCGTCACCCAGGTCGCACTCTCCCTCACCCTGCTCATCTGCGCCGGTCTCCTCGTCCGCAGTTTCCACCGGCTCCAGCAGACCGCGCCCGGATTCGAAGCCGCCGGCCGCGCCTTCGGCGGCATCAGTCTCCCCGCCGCCAAGTACTCGTCCCCCGAACTCGTCCGCGAATTCTACGCCCGCGCCCAGGAACGCCTGCGCCACATCCCCGGCCTCGCCCGCGCCGGCCTCACCGCCAACCTTCCGCTCAACAACGGCGGCTTCCTCTCCCCCTACCTCGTCAAAGGCCGCCCCGTCGTTCCTTTCAGCGAACGTCCCCTCGCCACCGTCAGCAACGTCAGCGCCGACTACTTCGCCACCCTCGGCATCGCCCTCAAGTCCGGCCGCTTCTTCGCCGACACCGACCGCGCCGACGCCCCGCAGGTCGCCCTCATCAACGAATCCCTCGCGAAGAAACTCTTCCCCGACGCCGATCCCCTCGACCATTCCTTCGTCATCGGTCCGAACTCCGACACCGTCGTCCGCATCGTCGGCGTCGTGCGCGACGTGAAAACCGCGGGCCTCAACGTCCCGCCCCCCGACGAGATCTACTACCCGCTCACGCAGCGCGGCCCGCCCTTCTGCACCTTGGTCGGCCAGGCGCAACCCGGCCTCGCCGCCGCCGCCGTCATCCCGCTGCTCCGCCGCGCCCTCGCCGAACTCGACCCCGCCCTCGCCCTCGCCAACGCCCAGACGATGGACGCGCTGCTGACCCAATCCGTCGGCGTCCAACGCCTCACGCTCGCCCTCCTCCTCGTCTTCGCCGCCATCGCCGCCCTGCTCGCCGTCGTCGGCGTGTATTCGGTCATGGCATACGCCGTGGCCCAGCGCACCGGCGAGATCGGCATCCGCATGGCCCTCGGCGCCACGCCCGCGCACATCCGGCAGCTCGTGCTCCGCGCCGGCTCCGCCCAGGTCGCGCTCGGCCTCGCCCTTGGCCTCGGCGGGGCCTTCGCCGCCAGCCGCCTCCTCGAGCAGGCGCTCTACGAGGTGAAACCCTTCGACCCGCTCGTCTTCGCCGCCGTCGCGACCGCCTTTGCCGCCGTTGCCGCGCTGGCCTGCCTCATCCCCGCCCGCCGCGCCACCCGCGTCGATCCCGTGGTCGCCCTCCGCGCCGAATGAAACAGGTAGCGAGTAGTGAGTAGCGAGGAGCGACCATCCCAAATTCCCGGATCCAATCCGCCGCCTACTCGCTAGCCACTACCCGCTACTCGCTACTTCTCCCCCCATGCCCGACCTCCGCCTCGCCCTCCGTTCCCTGCTCCGGACTCCCGGCTTCACCGCCGTCGCGATCCTCACGCTGGCGCTCGGCGTCGGTGCCAACACCGCCATGTTCAGCGTGCTCAACGAGGTCATGCTGCGCCCGCTGCCCTACCCCGAGATCGGGCGGCTCGAACGGATCTTCCGCGCCACCGAGCAACAACCCGAGGGTTCGTCCTCGTTCGCCGACTTCCTCGACCTGCAAGCCGCCGCCGGCACCTACGGCTCCATCGCCGGCTACGCGCCCGGCGACCTCAGCCTCGCGGATCCGGGCCGACCCGCCGAAACCGGAAAAGGGCTGCGCGTCTCGGCCAACTTTCTCGCCACCTTCGGCATCGCCCCCGCGCTTGGCCGCGACTTCCTCCCCGACGAAGCCGCCCGCGGCCGCCACCATGTCCTCATCGTCAGCCACCGCTGCTGGCAGGACCGCTTCGGCGGCGACCGCGGCATCGTCGGCCGGACGGTCCGCGTCGACGGCATCCCGCACCGCATCGTCGGCGTCCTGCCCGCCGCCTTCAGCGACTGGCGCTACCTCGGTTGGGTCGACTTCCTGCGGCCGCTCGGGCTGACCGACGCCGAGGCCGCCGACCGCCTCGCCACGCCGCTGCGCCTCGTCGGCCGACGCGATTCGTCCGTCACCCCGGCCGCCGGCACCGCCTTCCTCGCCGGTTTCGGCGCCCGCCTCGCCGCGGACTTTCCCGGAACCCATGCCGGCACCGCGTGGCGCACGGTTCCGCTGCAGGATTTCATCAACGACGCCGGCACCGGCATCTCCCTCGCGATGCTCGTCGGGCTTTCCGGTTTCGTCGTGCTGATCGCCTGCTCGAATCTCGCGAATTTCCTCCTCGCCCGCACCCTCGCGCGCGCCCGCGAGTTCGCGGTCCGCTCCGCGCTCGGGGCCTCGCGGCTGCGCCTGATCCGGCCGCTGCTGCTCGAATCCCTGCTCCTCTCCCTCGGCGGCGGCGCCGGCGCCCTGCTCGTCGCCGCCTGGGCTACCGACTGGCTCTCCGCCCGCAGCCGCTCGGACGAAGGCCACTTCGTGCCCTTCGCCCTCGACTGGTCCGTTTTCGGCTGGGCTCTCGGCGCCTCGCTGCTCACCGCCCTGGCCTTCGGTCTCGCCCCGGCTCTCTTCACCCTGCGGCTCGATCTCAACCACACCTTGAAAACCGGCGGCCGCGGCGCCGCGGGCAGCCGCGGCGAACGCCGCCTCCGCCAGTTCCTCATCGTCGGCCAATTCGCCCTCGCCCTCGTGCTCTTCGCCGGCGCCGCCCTCTTCGCCCGCGGGCTCCACGAAGTAAACCACCGCCGCCAGGGCTGGGAGTCCGACCGGCTGGTCACGGGCGCCTTCCAACTCCCCGCGGCCGCCTATCCGGGCCCGGCGGAAATCGCCGCCTTCCACCGGCTCGCCCTCGAACGCCTCGCCGCCCTCCCCGGCGTCGAAGTCGCCGGTTTGGCTTCGTCGCTGCCGTTCCTCGGCCCCGGCGAGACCCGCCGCTTCGTCGCCGCCGATCTTCCGCCGCCCGAGCGCGGCCGCGAACCCGTCGCCGCCGTCAGCGCCGTCAGCCCGGATTATTTCGCCGCCGTCGGCACCCGTCTCGTGCGGGGCCGGGCCTTCGCCGCCTCCGACCGCGCCGACGCCCCGCCGGTCTACATCGTGAACCGCGCTTTCGCCCGCAGCCTCTTCGGCGACGCCGATCCGGTCGGCCGCCGCCTCGCGCCCGCCGGCGAAAGCCGCCCGGCCTGGGGCGAGATTGTCGGCGTGGCCGACGACGTCGTCTCCACCGTGCCGGGGCCCCATCCCGTGGCGCTCCAGCTCTACCGCCCGCTCGCGCAGGCGCCGGCGGCCGCCGTGCAGCTCGCCGTGCGCAGCCGCGGCCCGGCGCCGGGAACCCTCGTCACCGGTATCCGTGCGGCCATGACGGCCCTCGACCCCGACCTGCCCGTGAACCCGCTCCGCCCGGCCGAAACCGCGGTCGCCCGCACCAACTACCAGCTCGCGGTCCTGCGCGACATGCTCCTTTCGTTCGCCATCCTCGGGCTCGGCCTCGCCGCCCTCGGCATCTACGGCACCATCGCCCGGCTCGTGGCGCAGCGCACGCCGGAGTTCGGCATCCGCCTCGCCCTCGGCGCCGACCGCGCCGACCTGCTCCGCCTCGTGCTCGGCTCGGGCCTGCGGCTCGCCCTCGTCGGCGCCGGCTTCGGCCTCGTCGGCGCCTACGGCGTTTCCCGGCTGCTCGCGGCCGGCTTTCCCGGAATCGACTCCGGCGATCCGCTCGTCTTCGCCGGCGCCACCTCAGTGCTCCTCGCCGTCGCCCTCGTCGCCTGCTGGCTCCCGGCCCGCCGCGCCGCCTGCGTCGATCCCGTCATCGCCCTCCGCCACGAATGAGATTCCATCCGTTGGAAAACATCGCCCGCCGCCGGGCCCCCGGCCTTGATTCGCCCGCGTGATTCCCGCCGCCATGAAGCTCCGCCTCCTCGCCCTCGCTGTCGCCCTCGCGACCTCGCTCCAAGCCGCCCCCGACGCCGCTGCCCTCGCCGCCGCCCGGGCTCTGCTCGACGCCCGCCAACTCGCCGAAGCCCAAGCCGCCTTCGAAAAACTGGCCGCCGCCCACCCCGCCGATCCCGAGGTCAACTTCGCCCTCGGCGAACTCGCCCTCCGCCGCAACGAACCCGAGAAAGCCGCCCCCTATTTCGAAAAGTGCGTCGCCGCCGCGCCGGCGTCCTCCCGCTACCACCGCCGCCTGGGCGACGCCTACGGCAGCCACGCCGCCAAGGCCTCCGTCTTCAGCAAGCCCGGCCTCGCGAAAAAATGCCTCGCCGCCTACGAAAAAGCCGTCGCCCTCGACCCCGCCGACATCGACGCCCGTCTCAGCGTCTTCGAATTCTACCGCCAAGCCCCCGCCCTCTTCGGCGGCGGCGTCGACAAGGCCACCGCCACCGCGGAAGCCATCAAGAAACTCGATGCCACCCGCGGCCACTACGCTTTCGCCACGCTCTACAGCGGCGAGAAAAAGTTCGCCGAAGCCCTCGCCGAATACGACGCCGTCCTCCGCGCCAAACCCGACGACTACCCCACCCTCTACCAAATCGGCCGCCTTGCCGCCGTCAGTGGCCAATTCCCTGAGCGCGGCCTCGCCGCCCTCAACCGCTGCCTCGCCCTGCCCGTCCCCTCCGCCAACACCCCGGGCCACGCCGCCGCCCACTGGCGCATCGGTGTCATTCTCGAAAAGAAAAACGATCTCCCCGGCGCCCGCGCCGCCTACGAAGCCTCCGTCAAACTCGACCCCGCCTTCACCCCTGCGGCCGAGTCGCTGAAGAAACTCAAGTAACCCGCCCGCCGCGGGCACCACATTCCCTCTTTTTCCCCATGTGCCCGATCTTCCGCCTTCGTCCGTCCAGTTTGCTCCGCGGCCTGCTCGCGTTTGTTCTTGGTACCGCCGTCTTCGCCGCCGACCCGGCCCCCGCCCCGGCGCCGAAGCTCTTCGCCGTCACCTTCACCACCGGCCCGAAATGGGATCCGGCCAAACCGCCGCAGGACCAGGCGTTCTTCAAAGAACACTCCGCCAACCTCGCTCGCCTGCGCACGGAAAACATCTCCGTCCTCGGCGGCCGCTACGGCGACAAAGGCCTGCTCCTCGTCCGCGCGACCGATGCCGCCGCCGTCCGGGCCCAGCTCGCCCGCGATCCGTCCCTGGCCGCCGGCACCTTTGTCGCCACGGTCGAGGAATACCTCCCGTTCCAGCACGGCGACACCCGCCCGTCGGCCGCGCCCGCCGCCGCCGGCCCGAAGTTGAAACAATGGGTCTACGTCCTCCGCCTCGTCCCGCGGCTGCACGACGACAACGCCTGGACCGACGCCGACAAACAACTCGTCGGCGCCCATTTCACCCGGCTCCAGACCGCGACCCGGGAAGGCAAAGTCATCCTCGCCGGCCGCACGACCGACGCCGGCGACCGGACCTTCGGGCTCGTCATTTTCGAGGCGGCCGACGAAGCCGCGGCCACCGCCTTCATGAACGGCGACCCCGCCGTTTCCGGCGGCATCATGACCGCCGAACTTCGGCCCTACGCCGTCGCGCTGCAGCGCGCGCGCTAGCCCTTCCGCCATGCTCGCCGATTTCCGCCTCGCGGCCCGCCAGCTGGCCAAGACGCCGGGCTTCACGCTCGTCGCCGTGGCCGTGCTCGCGCTCGGGATCGGCGCCTCCACCGCCATCTTCTCCGTCGTCAACGCCCTCCTGCTCACGCCGCTGCGCTACGGCGACTCCCGTCCGCTGGTCCAGCTGCGTTCCCTGCATCCGGAACAGGGATACGCCGCACTCGCGCCCGCCACCTTCCTCGAGGTCGCCGCGGCCGCCGGCTCCTTCGAATCGGCCGCCGCCCAGACCTACTATTACTACAACCTCACGCGCATCGGCACCGCCGCGCGCGTCACGGGCGTGCAGGCCACCGCCGACTACTTCAAACTCTGGCAGGTGCCGCCCCTCCTCGGCCGCACCTGGAACCCGGAAGAAAACCGCCCGGGCGCCCCGCCCGTCGTCGTCCTGTCGGAACAGGTCTGGCGCAAACACTTCGCCGCCAACCCCGGCCTCATCGGCCAGACCGTCACGATCGACGACGTCCCCGTGACCGTCATCGGCGTGATGCCCGCCTCCTTCCAGGATCCTTGGGGCAACGGCAGCCTCTGGCGCCCGATGCCCGTCGACGGCGACGTGACCCGCGACCGCGCCTCGCGCTTCTGGAGCCCCTTCGCCCGGCTCAAGCCGGGCGTCACGCTGGAGGCCGCCAATGCCGAGCTCGCCACGCTCGCCGCCCGCCTCGCGCAAACCTACCCCGAAAACCACCGCGACTGGACGCTCGTCGCCGGCGATCTCCATCGCGCTGTCGTCGGCGACTACCGCCGCGGCCTCTTCATCGTCCTCGGCGCCGTCGGCTGCGTCATGCTCATCACCTGCGCCAACGTCGCCGGCCTCAACGTCGTCCGCGCCTCCGCCCGCCGCAAAGAACTCGCCCTCCGCACCGCCCTCGGCGCCACCCGCGGCCAACTCCTCCGCCAATTGCTCGCCGAAAGCCTCCTCCTCGCCCTGATCGGCGGCGGCGCCGGCGTCCTCGCAGGCAGCTGGGGCATCGACGCCCTGCTCGCCACTGTGCCCGAGGGCTGGCTGCCCCGCGCCGCCGAGATCGCGCTCGACGGCCCCGTGCTCGCCGCCGCCCTCGCCCTCACCCTCGCCACCGGCGTTGTCTTCGGCGTCGCCCCCGGCCTCACCGCCGCCCGCGTCGACGCCCACGAGGCGCTGAAAGAAACATCCCGCGCCTCCGCCTCGCCCGCCGCCCGCCGGCTGCGCTCCGTCCTCGTCGTGGCCGAGATCGCCCTCGCCTTCGTGCTCCTCGCCGCCGCCGGTCTGCTCGGCCGCAGCTTCCTCGCGATCCTCGGCCAGCCCGCCGGCATCGACGCCACCCGCGTCCTCTCCGCCACCGTTTCCCTTTCGGAAACCCGCTACGCCACGCCCGATCAACGCCGCGATTTCTACCGGCGCGCCGTCGCCGCCGTCGCCGCCCTGCCCGGCGTCTCCGCCGCCGGCTTCACCCACACGTCGCCGTTCCGCTGGGGCATTCCCATTTCGTTCACGGCCGTCGGGCAGGACGGCACCGTCGCCGCCAACATCCCGCCCAGCTTCTACGATTCCGTCAGCCCCGACTACTTCCGCGCCGCCGGCATTCCGCTCCTCGCCGGCCGGCTCTTCGACGCCACCGACCGCGCCGGCGGCAAACCCGTCGTGCTGCTCAGCGCCGCCGCCGCCCGCCGGCTCTTCGGCAACGACGACCCCGTCGGCCGCTTCATCACCAGCGGCCCGAACAGTCCCGCGCGTTTCGAAGTCGTCGGCGTCGTCGGCGACGTGCGCCGCAACGGTCTCGCCAACGCGATCCCGCTCCAGGCCTACCGCCCGCTCGACCAACGCCCCACCGCCTTCGCCACCCTCATGGTGCGCACCTCTCTCCCGCCGGCCGCCGTCGCCAAGTCCGTCGCCGCCGCCCTCGCGCGCGTGGATCCCGAAACTCCGGTTTCAGATCTTTCCGCGATGGACGCCGTCATCAGCCGCGGCGTCACCCAGCCGCGCCTCTACCTCACGCTCTTCACCGTCTTCGCCGGCATCGCGTTGCTCCTGTCCGCCGTCGGCCTCTACGGCCTGATCGCCTACGGCGTCGCGCAACGCACGCGCGAATTCGGCATCCGCGCCGCCCTCGGCGCCAGCCCGCGCACCGTGCTCGTCCAGGTTATCCGCGAAAGCGCCGGCCTCGTGGCCGCCGGCCTCGGCCTCGGCCTCGCCTGCGCGCTCGTCGCCGTCCGGCTGCTGCAGGAAATGCTCTTCGAGACCTCGGTCTACGACCCCGTCGTCTTCGTCGGCGTCCCCTTCCTCCTCGCCGCCGTCGCCCTCGCCGCGTGCTTCATCCCCGCCCGCCGCGCCACCCGCGTCGATCCCCTCGTGGCCCTCCGGGCCGAATGAAACGGGTAGCGAGTAGCGGGGAGCGAGCATCCCAATCTTCCGAATCCCCTTCGCCGCCTCCCGCCGCCTACTCGCTGCCCACTACCCGCTACTCGCTACTTCCGCTCCCATGACCGACCTCCGCCTCAGTTTCCGGTTGCTCGCGAAATCCCCCGGCTTCACCGCCGTGGCCATTTTCACCCTCGCCCTCGGCATCGGGGCCACCACCGCCATTTTCTCCGTCGTCAACGGCATCTTGCTCCGCCCGCTGCCCTACGCCGCCCCCGAGCAATTGGTGAACATCTGGGAAGCCTCGCTGAAACAGAATTTCTCCAAGGCCCCGCTGCCGCCGGGCAATGTCTACGACCTCATCGCGGAAAACCGCACCTTCGCCGCCCTCGCCGCCTTCACCCCCGCCGCCCTCAACCTCGCCGGCGACGGCGTCGCGCCCGAACGCCTCGACGGCGCCGCCGTGACCGCCGGCTTCACCGCCGTCTTCCGCACCGCCCCCGTGCGCGGCCGCTTCTTTGCCGCGGAGGAATTCGAAAACGGCAAGGACGCCGTCGTCATCCTCAGCCACGCCTTCTGGCAGCAGCGCTTCGGCGGCCGCGCCGATGCCGTCGGCCAAACGCTCCAGCTCAACGGCCGCACCCGCACCGTCGTCGGCATCATGCCCGACGGCTTCACCTACCCCGGCAAAGCCGCCGCCTGGGTGCCCTACGCCCCCGACGCGCAGTTCAAACAACGCCGCGACTACCACCTGCTCCGCCTCGTCGGCCGCCTGCGCGACGGCGTCACCCTCGCCGAAGCCCGCGCCGACCTGCAGCAACTCAACCGCCGCATGGCCGCGCAATTCCCGGACACCAACGCCGACTGGACGATCGACGTTTTCCCGATGCTGGCCGACGCCGTCGCCGCCGTGCGCCAGCCGCTCTACGTGCTCATCGCCGCCGTCGGTGCGCTTCTGCTCATCGCCTGCGCCAACGTCGCCAACCTCCTCCTCGTCCGCGCCGCCGCACGCCGCCAGGAAATCGCCGTGCGCATTTCGCTCGGCGCCACCCGCGGCCGCATCGTCCGGCAATTGCTCACCGAGAGCCTGCTGCTCTTCGCCTGCGGCGGCGCCGCCGGCGTGCTGCTCGCGCAATGGGGCCTCGGCGCCCTGCTCGCCCTCGCCCCCGCCGGCATCCCGCGCCTCGACCAAGTCGGCATCGATCCCACCGCCCTGCTCGTCACCGCCGGCCTCACCGGCCTCACGGGCCTCGTCTTCGGGCTCATCCCCGCCTGGCAACACTCGCGCACGGAGCTCGGCGGCACGCTCCGCACCGGCGATCGCGGCAGCACCGGCCGCCGCGGCCTCGTGCGCTCCGGCCTCGTCGTCGTCCAGGTCGCCGCCGCCGTCATGCTCCTCATCGTCGCCGGCCTGCTCATCCGCAGCTTCGACCAGATCCGCCGCGTCAACCTCGGCTTCGAGCCCGGCGGCGTGCTCACGTTCCGCGTCGATTTGCCCGCCGCGAAATACAACTCCTCGGAAAAAACCGCCGCCTTCCTCGCCGACCTCGAACGCGAGCTCGGCGCCCTGCCCGGCGTCGAAGCCGTCGGCGCCGGCACCGCCGTCCCGCTCGTCGGCGGCCCGACCTACATCATGCGCTTCGAGGGCCGCCCGCCCGTCACTCCCAGCAACGCCCCCGTCGCCCGCCACCGCCTCGTCACGCCGGGCTACTTCCGCGCCCTCGGCCTGCAACTGCTCCGCGGCCGCGCGTTCACCGCCGCCGACGCCCCCGGCAGCCCGCTCGTCTGCGTCGTCAACCAAACCCTCGCCAACAAATACTTCCCCGGCGAGGACCCCATCGGCCGGCGGCTCGAGATCGGTTTTTCCGAACCGCCCGCCTGGCGCGAAATCGTCGGCGTCGTCGCCGACGCGAAGACCGACGGCCCGGAGGCCGAGACGCCCGTGCAGGTCTTCGAACCCGTGCACCAGTTCACGCAGAACAGTTTCAGCCTCGCGGTCCGCACCGCCGGCGATCCGGCCGCGCTCGCCCCGACGCTGCGCGCCGCCGTGCGGAAAATCGATCCCGCGCAACCGCTCCACAACCTGAAGCCGATGACGCAGCTCGTATCCGAATCGCTCGCCCAGCGCACGTTTTCCGTCGTGCTGCTCGTGGTCTTCGCCGTCGTCGCCCTCGCCCTCGCGGTGATCGGCCTGTACGGCGTGATCGCCTACGGCGTCGCCCAGCGCACGCGCGAATTCGGCGTGCGCCTCGCCCTCGGCGCCGGCGCGCGCCACATCCTCGAATTGGTCCTGCGGGAAGGCGTCGTGCTGATCGGCCTCGGCCTGCTCGTCGGCCTCGGCGGCGCCTTCGCCGCGTCGCGCTTTGTTCAGTCGTTGCTCTTCGGCATCGGCGCGACGGACCCGCTGACCTTCGGTGCGATCGCGGTGCTGCTCGCCGCCGTCGCCTTGGCCGCCTGCCTGATCCCGGCCCGCCGCGCCACGCGCGTCGACCCCGTCGTCGCCCTGCGCTCCGAGTAAACCTGCATTCCTCAGTTGCGTTGGGTCGCGGAGATCACCGAGCGCAGCCCGGAGTTCACGGAGAATGGATTGGCCGGAGCGGAGGTTGATTTCGCGGCGGTCCCCGGAAAGGCCAAAGCCAGCGATCGTGAATCCCCCCAACCCTCTGCGCTACTCCGCTTCGCCTTCGTGGCTCTATGCCCCACGGCGCTCCCCGGCCCGTCGCCGCTCAATAATCGTGCAGCGTGATCAGGCCCCAGAGGATCGAAACCTTTTTGCCGGACGGCCCGTTGCTGCCGACGATCTTCGAGGTGTCGGCGTTGAGCGTGTTCGGGGTCGGCGGCTGGAACGAGTCCTTGGCCACGACCACCGCGCCCCCGAGAACCGTCGTTTCCTTGCCGCCGCTGGAATTGGTGCGCGACGCGCAACCGGAGAAAACAAGCGTGGCGGCGAGGAGCGCGAGGGTGGTCGAAAGCTTCAATTTCATGGGGACGAAGGAGGCGGGTCGAAGGACGCTGGGGAGCGCCCGGAAGTTTCGCAAGCGCAGGAAAGCCCGGGAAACAACCCCGGCTCCGACATTCGCTGCCGGCCAGCGGTTCAGGTCCCGACTTTCAACCCTCACCTTTCAACAGCCGCCCAATCTCACCCCGCCTGCTGCAGCGACGGCTCGCCCTTCAGCAAATCCGCCTGCCACGGAAGCAACACCGCCCCGAGTTCGCGGGGCCGCCGCGCGATCTGGGCCAGCTGCGAGCGGTTGGCAATCAACGTCGGCTCGATCTCGAGCTTCTGCGCCACCCGGTCGCGGTCCGCCTTGATCCGATCCTGCAATTCGATCTCCGCCTGCGTCAGGGAAACGTGGTTCGGGTCGCGGCCCGGCCGCCGCGGCAACGTCTTCGGGTCGCGCGCGAGTCCGGCGCGCACGGCGGCGGCCAGCGACGGGAAAATGCGGTCGTGGCGTTTGCCGAGATGCACCTGCGCCAGAATGGTCGCCTCGCTTTCGCCGGCCTCGGCGGCCTCGGCGATCTTCAGCAAAAGGGTGTTGCCGCAGACCTTGAACGGCGGCGTGTCCAGGCGCTGCGCCTGGGCCTCGCGCCAATGCCACACGTCGTGCAGCACGGTCAGGCCCGGCCCGCGGAGGCGTTCGCTGCGGCCGATGCGCCAGTCGTTGTCCGTCGCGGGCGCGAAACCCGTGCCGCCGGACTCGATCTGCGCGCGGCATTGCTGGTCGAGCCAATCGAGGCGGCCGAGTTTCTTCAGCTCGCGCGTGAGGATGTCGCGCAACGCCGGCAGGTGCCAGACATCGAGCGAAGCGTAGTCGAGGAGCTTCGGCGTGATCGGCCGCTTGGACCAATTCGCCTTCTGGCCGTCCTTGTCCAACGCGACGCCGAAATGCTGTTCCAGCAACGCCGCCAGCCCGATGCGCGGCCGGCCGAGCAGCTGCGCCGCCAGCATCGTGTCGAACAGGCTCTTGGGCCGGAAACCGCAGAGGTCGTGCAGCAAACGCAGGTCGAAATCGCTGCCGTGCATCACGAGGTGCTTGTCCGCCAGCGCCTCCCAGAGCGGCCCCAGCTTCAGCCCGGGCGCGAGCACGTCCACGAGGTAGACTTCGCCGTCGACGAGGAACTGCAGCAGGCAGACCCGCGTCTTGTAGTGGTACATGTTGTCCGCCTCCGTATCGAGGCAGACCTCGTCGACTTTCCCGATCGCGGCGAGGAGCGGCGCCAATGAGCCGGGCTGGTCGAGCAATTGGTAGGCGGGCGGACGGGTGGACACTTTGACGCCGAGAAAACGGCGGAGCGGCGACGGGAGGAAGCGCGAAATCATGCGACGGCTAGGCGGCCTTATTCCACGCCGAGAGGAAGGCATCAACCAACAAAGGCAGGTCCGGGGAATAACCGCCCTCGAGCACCGCCGCCGCCGGCCGGCCCGTCGCCCGCAGCCAGGTGCCCAAGGTCGCGAAATCCTCCGTTTCCAACGTCATCGCCGTGATCGGGTCGCGCGCGTAGGCGTCGAATCCCGCCGACACCAGAATCAGGTCCGGGGCAAACGCCTGCACCGCGTCCAGCGACGCCCGCAGCGCCGCCATGTGCTCCGCCCGCGGCGTGTGCGGCGCGACGGGCCAGTTGCGCGTGCGCGGCCCGAGGTCCTGCGTGCCCGTGCCCGGGTAGCCGGGATACTGGTGCACGGACGCGAAGAACACGCCGTCGCGCCCGTGCAGAATCGCCTCGGTGCCGTTGCCGTGGTGCGCATCGAAATCCCAGACCGCGACGCGCGCCGCCCCGAGCCGCGCGCGCGCCGCGAGGGCCGCGATCGCGATTTGGTTCAGGTAACAAAATCCCATCGCCTGGCCGGCCGTGGCGTGGTGGCCCGGCGGCCGCATCAGCGAAAACACGGGCGTGCGTTCCCGCAACGCGTGCGCCGCCGCCTCGACCGCCGCCGCCACGGCCCGGCGCGCATGGTCGCCGATCCCGGCGAAGTACGGCGTATCCGGATCGAAATCACGCGGCTGGCCCAGCCGTTTCACGTGCGCCGGGGTATGCGCGAGCCGCAACAGATCGTCGTCCGCCGGCGCCGCCGGCTCGCGCCACGTCCAGTCCGGATGCGCCGGCCGCAGGTGGGCGACCGTGCGCAGCACGCGCGCCGGCTGCTCGGGCCGCATCGACGAACCGTACTCGGCGCAGCGCGGATCATGCAGAATCAGCATGTCCGCATCGCCGCAAATTCCCCCCGCGCGCGCAAGCGCGGCGGCGCGGCGCGGGGCGCCGCGCGGTTCGGGGTGCGGGGTGCGGAGTTGCGCCGTTGGGAATTCGGTTTGGTTTTGGGTTTTGCGTTTTGGGTTCTGGGTCGAGGTCGCGTTCAGCTCTCAGCTCTCAGCTCTCAGCTCTCGGCTGTCGGCTTTCTTCCTTCTTCTTTCCCCCATTTCTTCTTTTCCGTTCTCCGGTTTCCGGTCTCCGCAGTCCGGTCTTGGAAACTTGCCTCGCGCCGCCGCCCCCGCGACGCTCGCCGGCATGAAAGTGGTCGTCCTGTGCTCCGGCGGTATGGACTCCGTGACCGCGCTCCACTGGGCGCGGCGGGAGCACGACGTCGCCGTCGCCCTGAGCTTCGACTACGGCGCCAAACACAACCACCGCGAGATCCCCTGCGCCGCCGCCCACGCCCGCGACCTCGGCATCCGCCACGAGACCATCGCCCTCGACTTCGTCGACCGGCTCTTCGCCTCCGATCTCCTGCGCAGCGGCGGCGACATCCCCGAGGGCCACTACGAGGCGGCCAACATGAAGCAGACGGTCGTGCCCTTCCGGAACGCCATCATGCTCTCCATCGCCTGCGGCCTCGCGGAAAGCACCGGCGCCGAGGGCCTCGTCATCGCCGCCCACGGCGGCGACCACGCCATCTATCCCGATTGCCGCGAAGACTTCATGCGCGCCATGGGCGAGACCATGCGCCTCGGCACCTACGCCGGCGTGCAACTGCTCCGCCCCTTCATCGCCCTCAACAAAGCCGAGATCGCCGCCGCCGGCGCGGAACTGGGCGTCGACTTCGCCCGCACCTGGTCCTGCTACAAGGGCGGCGACGTCCACTGCGGTCGCTGCGGCACCTGCGTCGAACGCCGCGAGGCCTTCCTCCACGCCGGCCTCGCCGACCCCACGGCCTACCTCCACGCCGATCCCCTGCCGGCCAAGCCCCGCGGCTGAACGCGCCGAACCGCGGATCCGTTTTCCGTTTACCGTTCTCCGATGCTGATCGCCGAGGTTTTCCATTCCCTGCAGGGCGAGGGTGAGCTCACCGGCGTGCCCTCCGTCTTCATCCGCACCAGCGGCTGCAATCTCCGCTGCGCCTGGTGCGACACGCCCTACGCTTCGTGGGAACCGGAAGGCAAACTGCGCGCCCTGCCCGACCTCGTCGCCGAGGTCGAGGCCCACCCCGCCACCCGCCACGTCGTCCTCACCGGCGGCGAACCGATGATCGCCAAGGACGTCCGCCCCCTCGCCGCCGCCCTCCGCGCCACCGGCCGCCACCTCACCATCGAAACCGCCGCCACGGTCGCGCCCGACGGCATCGGCTGCGACCTCGCCTCCCTCTCGCCCAAGCTCCTCAACTCCGCGCCGGATCCGCTCGCCCACGCGGCCTGGCGCAAAAAACACGAGGTCACGCGCTGGCAGCCCGACGTCGTCCGCGCCTGGATCGACGCCTACCCCTACCAGTTCAAGTTCGTCGTCGCCCGCCCCGAGGACATCGAGGAACTCGAACACATGCTCGCCGCCCTCAAGCGCGAGATCCCGCGCCACAAAGTCCTCCTCATGCCCGAGGCGACTTCCCTCGAGAAAATGCGCAGCCGCGCCGCCTGGCTCGGCGACCTCTGCAAGGCCCGCGGCTACCGCTACGCCCACCGGCTCCACATCGAGCTCTACGGCAACAAGCGCGGCACGTGACCGCGGCCCCGGCCGGCGGAGCGAATGCCGCGGTTTCAACCGCCCGCCTTCGGCGCTTCGGCCGCCGCGCCTCGCGTTTTGCCGGTTTTCGGCCATGATCCGGCTCCCTTTGCATGACACCGGCTGATCCGACCGAACCGTCCGCGCCCGCTCCCCCCGGCACCTCGGTCATCGTGCCCGCCGACCCGGCCCGCCCGCGCAAATTGTCCGAGGAGTTCGCGTTGATTTTGCGGGAATTCGAAGTCGAGACGGTCACGCTGCGCGAAGTGCTCGGGCTGCTGCAGGGCCGCGGCTACGTGCTGCTGCTCATGCTGCTGTCGCTGCCGTTCTGCACCCCGATCCCGCTGCCCGGACTCTCGACGCCGCTCGGCCTCATCATCGGGCTCATCGGTCTGCGGCTCGCTCTTGGGGCCAAGCCTTGGCTGCCGGCCCGCCTACTCGACACGCGCCTGCCGCCGGAAACGTTCAAGAAAGTCTTCGCCGTCACCCGCAAACTCGTCCTCGGCTTCGAACGTCTCCTGCGCCCGCGGCTCGCCTGGGTCACTGCCGCCGCCTGGAGCCGCCAGGCCCACGCCGTCTCGATCGTGATCTGCGCCCTCTACCTGCTGCTGCCGTTGCCCGTGCCGTTCAGCAACGTGATCCCCGCCTGGGCCATCTTGCTCGTCGCCGGCGGCCTGCTGGAACGCGACGGTCTCTTCATTCTGCTCGGCCATGTGAGCACCGTGCTCGCCACCGCGTTCTTCGGCGCCATCGCGTTCTTCGGCGTCGGCATCGTCGAGGAAGCGTGGCGCTGGCTGACGCACTGAGCCCGGCGCGGACGCCGGGCTCGGTGCGTCGGTTCCGGGTTTTGCGTTTTTGGGTTTTGGGTTCGGCGGGGACGGAAGCAGAACGCGAATTCGAAGTTTGGGGTTCGGAGTTCGGAGTTTGGAGTTTGGAGTTCGGAGCCGACGGGCGGTGCGCCGGCGAATCCGCCTTCCTCCGTTTCCCGCTTTTCCAATTTTCCTCTTTCCCGATTTTCTGCGTCCCGGCCTTTCTTCCTTCTTCTTCTCCCGTTTCTCCTTTTCCGATTCTCCGGTTTCCGGTTTCCGCACCCTCCGTGTCCTCCGTGCCTCTGTGGTTCAAGAAACGTCCGCAAAAAAAGGCGCGTCCCGCGGGACGCGCCTTGGAAATGGGTCAGGGCGGATTCGTTTCCGCCGCCCGAAACGAAGATCGAAAGTCCCGGACTGGAATGTTGGGGTTTCCGGATTTCCGGTCTCTCAACTCTCAGCCCTCAACTCTCAACTTATACCGCCTCAGCGCCAGTTCAGCACCAGGCGGGTGAAGTAGGACGTGTCCATCTTCTCCACGCCGCGGCCGGGCTCGCTGTTGTAGTCGTTGCTCACGCCGAAACGGATCTTCCAGCTCGGGTTGGCGAGCGGGATTTCGTAGAAGGATTCGTGATACGCACGGTAGTTGCCGAAGTCCTCGAAGGTCGGGACGAAGGACACGCGGTTGACGAGCTTCGAACCCGGCAGGGTCAGCTCGTGCGCGAGGCCGAAGTCGAGACCGGCGCTCTTCACGTCGACCGTGCGCGGGTTGCGGTAACCCTCGTAGCGGAACGAAAGACCGCCTCGGGTCGTCAGCGTCTGGTTCGCCGCCTTGATCACGTCGTAGCCGAAACCGGCCGCCGCGATGTTGTACAGCTCGATGTCCTTCACGCGGTCGAAGCCGCCTTCCTCGCGCACATACCACGAGGTCTTGCCCGAGAAGTTGTTCTGGTAGTCGACGCCCGCCTTGAACTGGTCGGCCGACTTCTGGTTGTCCGTCACCTGGCGGTCGTACGCGGTGTAGAACTGCAGCGTGTCCTGCTTCGTGCGCAGGACGGCGCGGACCGAAGCCGCGGTGCCGAGCTGCTCCTTGTTGCCGTTCTTGCCGGTCACATCGATCGCCGCCTCGTAGGCCCAGTGCCGCTCCATCGCGGCCACTTCCGGATCCTTGCCGCCGCCGGTCCAGGACGCCGCCACTTTGCCGACCGAGGTCGAGATGGTGCCGTCGCTGCCCGCGATCTTGATCTCGCCGTTGGCGCCGCCGGCAATCTTGCCCTCGATGCGCGTGCCGCTCGCGAGGCGCACCGTGAGCGGCGCGTCCGTCGTGATGCTGGTCACTTCCGCCTGCTTGATGCTCAACGAGCCGGCGAAATCGGTGTCGATGGCCACGGCACCGGCATGGATGCCGGTGATTTTGCCGACGATGCGGGCGCCGTTCTTGGTCTCGACAACGTCGGCCAGAGCGGCCGAAACGAAGCCGGCGAAACAAAGCGCATACAGACTGCGCAGGAGGGAGGTTTTGATCATGGTGGGCAGGGAGAAACCCCCATCCGAACGGAAAACGGTCCGGCAAGTCAATGCCGCGGCCCGATCCGGCCGCCGCGTTTTCCTGCCCGTTGCCTGCCTGCAAACCCCGACTCGACAGCCCCGCGCCCCCGCCCTTGCCTCGCCGGCGCATGTCCGCCGCCTCCGTCCAACGCCCCGCCCTGATCGTCGCCGACCGCTGGCGCGACTACCAATTGATCGAGTGCGGCGACGGCATGAAGCAGGAGCGCTGGGGCGAGTACACGCTCGTGCGCCCCGATCCGCAGATCATCTGGCCCCGCCACGGCCAGGCCCCCGGCTCGCGTTGGCAAAACTGGGACGGCTTCTACCACCGCAGCGAGCAGGGCGGCGGCAAATGGGAGTTCCGCCGCCCCCTTCCCGATTCCTGGCACCTGAAGTACGATTCCCTCGGCCTCACCTTCAAGATCCACCCCACCTCCTTCAAACACACCGGCCTCTTCCCTGAACAGGCCGTGAACTGGGAATGGTTCTCCGCCAAGATCAAGGCCGCCCGCGCCGCCGGCCGCGAGGTCAGCGTCCTCAACCTCTTCGGCTACACCGGCGCCGCCTCCGTCGCCGCCGCCAAGGCCGGCGCCAGCGTTTGCCATGTCGACGCCGCCGAAGGCATGGTCAAATGGTGCCGCGACAACGCCGCCCTCAGCGGCCTCGCCGCCGCCCCCGTCCGCTACATCACCGACGACTGCCTTAAGTTCGCCCGCCGCGAATTGAAGCGCGGCCGCAAGTACGACGCCGTCATCATGGACCCGCCCACCTACGGCCGCGGCGCCACCGGCGAAATGTGGAAACTCGAGGAGCACCTCTGGGAACTGCTCACCGAGTGCCGCGCCCTGCTCTCGGACCAACCGCTCTTCTTCCTGATCAACGCGTACACCGCCCGCCTCTCGCCCACCGTCGTGGCCAACCTCCTCGCCGAACTCCTCCACGGCCGCGGCGGCGCCATCACCGCCGGCGAAGTCGGCCTGCCCATCCAGCGCGACGGCAAGGTCCTCCCCTGCGGCATCTACGGCCGCTGGGAAACCTAGGATAAGACCGGGATTCGGAAACCGGATACCGGAGTTTCAATTGCGGAGTGCGGAGTGCGGATCTCATCCCCCGCCCACCCTGCTCACGCGCCGCCTCCCACCACCGCGGCTCCGCCTATCCGCCCCATCAGTCCCATCCGTCCCATGGGTCCTATACGACCTATGCGACCCATAGGCCATAAGACCCATCCCCCTCATCGCGGCGCCGCCGGCTCAGACCCCGCCCCCAGCACCGCCGCGATCTCCGGATCCTCGCGATAGCCCGCCATGCGCGCATCCCACTGCATGCGCAGCCGCAGGGTCTGCAGGTCCTCCGGAAACGCCGCCGCCTCGCGCATCAGCTCGATCGCCCCGGCCCGGTCGCCCACCAGCAACGCCCGCGGGATCGTATCGAAGGTCCAACTCACCATCGGCGGCACGCGGTGCGGCCGCCGCCGCGACTCCATTGTCACCCGGTGCAGCGCCAGCGCCTCGTCCTTTCGCCCCAGCCCGAGCAAGGCCCAGATCTCGGCCAGTCGCCCGGTCGTGTCGCCCGGGTTCTCCGCCTTGCGCCGGTTGATCTCCGCCAACGCCGCCTCGTACTGCACCCGCGCCTGACCCGGCCTCCCCTGCCGCGCCAGCAATTCCGCCCGCGGCAACGCCGCCGGTCCGCTGTAATTGTTGGCATCGTAGAACCAGGGCTCCGCGAAGGTCTGCAACGCCGCCAACCCATAGGCCGCGTCGCCGCTCAGCGTCGCATACACAAATGCCGACGTCACCGTGCGCTCCTCCGCTCGCGCCCGCGCCGGCACCCGGTCCAGCCAACGCCGCATCTCCGCCAGATCGCCCCGGCCCAGCGCCGCGCGCGCTTTCCAGTTCAACGCGTTCGGCAGCGGGGTGATCGCCAGCACCGCGTCGATTTCCCGTTCGAAGTCCACCGGCCGCCCGCGCACGCGGTACAAAATCGAAAGTTCGTACCGCGTCAGCGCATCGTCCGGAAAACGCGCGGCCCATTTTTCCATCTCCGCCAACGCCTCCGTCTGCCGGCCCGGCTGCGCCTCGAGCGCCCGCACCAGGCTCCGGCCAAGATCCGGCCGGTCCGGCGCCACCGCGATCGCCCGCCGCAACAACGTCTCCGCCCGGGCCGGATCGCCGCCGCGGCTCGTCAGGAAAATCGCCAGGGCCAGCAACGCGTCCGGATGCTCCGGAGCCAATTGCACCGCCCGCTCGCCGTAGCGCTTCGCCCGCGTGGTCCGCTCCGCCTCGAAATCGAAATTCCGCAGCAAAAACCCGTTCTGCACCCGCGCCGCCACCGTCACCGCCTCCGCATCCGACGGCGCCTTTTCCGCCACCCGCATCACGATATCCTCCGCCAACCTGAAATCCTCCCGCGTCGACTCCAGACTGTCGATCAACGCGATCGCCCGCCTCAACTCCGAATCCCGCGGCCAAACGGCCGACGCCGTCTTCGCGGTCGGCGCCGCCGTCGCGGTCGGAGCGGATGCATTCACCGCCGCCGCCGGCTCGCGGCTGCGTTTTTCCCGCGCCTGCCACATCGGCCGCACCGCATACACCAGCGCAAACACGATCCCGACTCCCGCCCATGCGTAGCCGATCCACGCGGCCTTCGACGTCGCTTTGGCCGCCGGACTTTCCGCGCCGCCCGCCGTCGCCGCCACCACCCGCGCCACGGGAGCCGGCACCGTGCCGCTCAGCAAACCCGCCACCCGCCGCGCCAACTCCGCCGGCGTCTCCTCGAGCCGCACCCGCGTCCATTGCAGTTCGCGGAATCGGTCCGGCACGCGCGCCGTCGTCTCCGCCGTGTCGCCCAGCACCAGCGGCAGCAAAAACGGCACGTCGTCCGCCATCAGGTACGACCGATCCACCGCCAATTTCCACTCGAGCCGGAAATACCCCTCCGCCCGCGCATCCGTGTTCGCCGAGATCAACGGCATGAACAGCGCGCACTCCTTGATTTGCCGCCGGATCTTCGCGTCCCAGGCGTCGCCGCCGACCAATTCGTCGCGGTCGAACCACACCTCCACGCCCGCCGCCCGCAGCGCCGCGCAGATGCGCTCCGCCGCCGCCGCATCCTGCGACGCGTAACTCAGGAAAACCGCTTTGCCGCCCGCGCTCATGCGTACTCCGCCAATTCCACGATGACCCCGTCCGGGTCCAGAAAATACACGAGCGTCTTTTCCCCCGCCGCAAACTTCACCACCCCCGCCGGCACCTTCACCGGCTCGCTGAACAACGTCACGCCCGCCGCCTTCAGCTTCGCCACCGTCGCCGCCATGTCGTCCACCCGCAGCGCAAAATGCCGCAACCCGAGGGTGTTCGGAGCCGAATTTTCCGGCCGCGCCGTCCCGACCGGCGCCTCGTACTGCAACAGCTCGAGCCGCAACCCGCCCCCCGGCGGCACGACAAACGCGACGCGCCCTTTGACCCCGCGCAAGCCGACGATCCGGTCGATCCATTCGCCCTCCATGAACACGTCGTGCGTCTTCTCGAACCCCAGCACCTCGGTGTAGAACTTCACCGACCGCGCCAAGTCCGCCACGACAAGATTGAGATGGTCCACGCCGCGAATCATGGCGCCGTCGTGCCAGCCGAATCCCCCGATGTCGAGCCGCCCCCCGCCAGCGCCCCCGTCCCTAAAGTAACCTATTGGACTACTTTTCCCCGGCCGCACCTCGGCGCCTTCGCCACCCGCCACTTTCTGCCTTCCCGCGCCGCGCCGCTTCCGCCTTGCTCGGCTCCATGTCTCCGCTCGCCTCCGCCTACTACGACCGCTCCCTCGCGCTGCTCGCCGCCGCCCGCGAGCAAAACGCCGCCACGATCGCCGCCCTCGCGCCGATTCTCGGCGCCTCCGTCGCCCGCGGCGAGGTCATCCACACCTTCGGCTCCGGCCACAGCGAAATCATCGCCCGCGAAATCGTCGGCCGCGCCGGCGGCCTCGTCTGCATCACCAGCATCAACGACCCCACCGCCGGTTTCATCGAGAACCTCGTCGGCTACGGCACCGCCCTCGTCGAACGCTACGATCGCCAGTACGAACTCCGCGCCGGCGAGGTCGTCATCGTCATCTCCAACTCCGGCAAGAATTCTTCCCCCCTCGAGGTCGCCCTCCACGCCAAGAAGAAGGGCTGCATCGTCGTCGCCCTCTGCTCCCTCGCGATGTCCACCACCGCCAAGACCGTCCACCCCGGCGGGAAAAACCTCCACGCCCTCGCCGACTACGTCCTCGATAACGGCGGCGTCCCCGGCGACACGGTCATGCAGCTCACGCCCGATATCGCCACCGGCCCGACCAGCACCTTCGTCGGCTCCTCGCTGCTCAATTGGCTCATGCTCTCCGTCATGGAATGGCTCAAAACCAACGGCCACCCGCTCCCCGTCCTCCGCAGCCAAAACATCCCCGGCGCCATCGAGCACAACCGCGCCGTCGGCGCGAAATACAAACACCGTCTCAGCAAACAGCTCGCCTGAGCCCCGCCGCCGCTCACCGCTTCCCCTTCGCCTATCCGTCCCATCAGTCCCATCCGTCCCATGACCTACCGCATCGGCGTCGACGGCGGCGGCACCAAGACCGAGTGTATCCTGATCGATGAGACGGGCACCGTCGTCGGCCGCCACCTCGCCCCCGGCTGCAATCCCAACGTCGCCGGCCCCGAACAGGCCCGCCTCACCGTCTCCGACGCCCTCTGCCGCCTGATCGCCCCGCTCGGCCCCGCGCCCGCGATCACGCACACGCACATCTACGCCGCCGGCAACCGCAGCTGGTGGCGCGAGACCGGCGCCACCCTCGCCGGCTTCGGCCGCGTTTTCACCGCCGACGACTCCCACCCCGTCCTCGAACTCGCCACCCACGGCCGCCCCGGCCTCGTCCTCCACGGCGGCACCGGCTCCTTCGTCGCGGCCCGCGCCCCCGACGGCACCGTCCACTATGCCGGCGGCATCGGCTGGCGCTTCGGCGATCCCGGCAGCGGCTACGACCTCGGCCGCCGCGCCATCGGCCGCGCCCTCCTCGAACTCCAGGGTTGGGCCCCGCCCTCCCGCCTCGGCCCGGTCGTCCGTGACCACACGCAGCTCGGCGAAGCCGCCGATGCCGCCGCCGTCACGCGCTTCTTCTACCAGCACGCCGAGCCCAACCGCCAGATCGCCGGCCTCGCGCCCGCCCTCCTGCGCCTCGCCAGCGAAGGCGACCACACCGCCCACCAGCTCGTCCTCGACTCCGCCGGCGAATTGCTCGCCCTCGCCCTCCAGGTCGCGGCGAAACTCTTCCCCGGTACCGCCCTCGACACGCTCCCCGCCGGCCTCAGCGGCCCGATCGTCACGCACGAGGTCGTCCGCACCGCCCTCGCCCCGCGCTCCCCGCTGCCGCTCGTCCCCGTGACCGAAGCCCCGATCGAGGGCGTCCGCCGTCTCGTCGCCCGCGCCCCGTGAACCGCCGCCGTTTCCTCGTCGCCACCGGCGCCGCCCTCCTGCCGGTCTGGACCGGACGCGCCCGCGCCGCGGAAGCGAAAACGCCCGGCCAGGCCTACTTCGGCCCCGAACGCTTCGTCGAATACCTCGCCGGCGAACTTCCGCTCGTCTTCACCGCCCCGCACGGCGGCCGCCTCCGGCCGGACGCGATTCCCGACCGCACCTCCGGTGTCACCGACGCCGACGCCAACACCCAGGAACTCGCCCGCGCGCTCCACGCCGATCTCCTCGCCCGCACCGGCCGCCACGCCCACGTCGTCATCAGCCATCTCCACCGCCGCAAACTCGATCCCAACCGCGAACTTGCCGAGGCCGCCCAAGGTTCCGCCCTCGCCGAGCAAACGTGGCACGACTACCACGCGACCATCGCCGGCGCCCTCGCGGCCGCCGCCGCCCGGCATGGTTTCGCCTTCCTCGTCGACGTCCACGGCCACGCCCACCCCATCCCGCGCCTCGAACTCGGCTACGCTCTCGCGGCGGCCCAGCTCAACCAAAGCGACGCCGCCTTCGACGCTTCCGAACTCGTCAAATTGAGCACGCTGCGCGACCTGCACGCGCGCACCGGCGGCAGCGGCGCCGCCCTCCTCCGCGGCCCCGGCAGCCTCGGCGACCTCTTCGCGCAACGCGGCTACCGCGCCGTCCCGAGCCCGCAGGAACCGCAACCGGGCCAGAATCCGTTCTTCGCCGGCGGCTACACCGTCCGCCGCCACGCCGCCGATCCCGCGACGACCAAAGTCGACGGGCTCCAGATCGAATGCCACCGCCCCGGCGTGCGCGACACCGAGGAAAACCGCGCCGCCTTCGCCCGCGCCACGGGCGACGCGCTGCTCGTGTACTTGAAAAGCCGCTACGCCTACGCGCCCGCCCCGGCCGCCACCCCCTCGCCCGCGCCCGCCGCGCCCTGAGTCCCGCCGCGATGCTCGCCCGTTTCACCAAGGCCCCGCCCGCCGCCCCCGCCGATACGCTCGCCTGCGTGCGGCCCGACGGCTCTGCCTCCGCCTTGCCGCTCCCCCGCGAGGGCGTGCTGCCGCGCGAGGCCGTGCACTTCGTCGCCGAGTCCGCCCTCGGCTGGCACGACGCCCTCTTCGGCCTGATCGCGGCGGGCGCGGACGCCCCCGCCGTCGCGGCCCGCGCCCGCGCGCTGCCCGCCGGCCCCGTCCGCGAGCCGCAGCTCCACCAGGCCGCCGCCCTCGCCGAATGCCTGCGGGCCGAGCTCTGGGGCGGGGCCTCGGACCCCGCCGCCTTCGCCGAGAAACTCATCCTCGCCTGCCGGCGCCGCGGCGTCGCGCCGCCTGATGTCGACGCCGACGAACTCGCCCGCGTGCGCCTCGCCCTGCGCGAGTTCGGCGCCGCCTGGCGCCCGCTCGGCCCCGGGCAATCGCTCGAGCGCACCTTCGCGACATGACCGCCGCCCCGGCTCCGTCGGTCCTCGCCGAGGCGGACTGGCAGGCCCGCCGCGCCGCCCACGACGACCGCGTGCGCGCGTGGACCGAGCCGCACCAGGTCCGCGCGCAGCGCGGCGAGAAGCACCCGGTCTACGACTTCCTGTTCACGTACTACGGCTTCCGCCCCGCCTGGCTCCGCCGCTGGCATCCGGGCCCGGACCTCGCGCTCGCCGGCGCCGGCGCGCGCGACTTCCTCCGCTGGCCCGAGTACCGCGAGTTGCCCGACGGCACCGTCGGCCTCGACCCCGCCGCCCTGCCCGCCCAACGCCGCACGTTTCTCCTTTGGCTCCGCGGCCTGCTCGCCGGCATGCAGGAGCGCCCCGCGTTCTTCGGCTGCTTCGGACTCCACGAATGGGCTATGGTGTACCGGCAAACCCCGGACGAAGTCCGCCACAACGCCTGGCCGCTGCGCTACCCGCCGGACGAGCTCGCCCGCATCGTCGAAGCCTCGCCGGTCACTTGTTCGCACTTCGATGCGTTCCGTTTCTTCACCGCGCCCGCCCGGCCCCTGAACCGCCTGCAACCGACCCGCACCGACACCGCCCGCCTCGAGCAGCGCGGCTGCCTGCACGCCAACATGGACCTCTACAAGTGGGCCTTCAAACTCGCGCCGTTCAGCCCCGCCGAGCTCGTCGCCGACTGCTTCGAACTCGCGCGCGATATCCGCGAAACGGATATGCAGGCCAGCCCCTACGACCTCGCCGCGCTTGGTTTCCCGCCCGTCGCGATCGAAACTCCCGCCGGCCGCGCCGAATACGAGCGCCGCCAGCGCGCCTTCGCCGCCCGCGGCGAGCCCCTGCGCGCGCGCCTGCTCGCACTCTGCGACCGCCTGCTCGCCGCCTGATCGGCCGCGCGCCGGGCGCACCTTCGCCCTTCGGCCCACTCCCGTTCGGCCAATACCGGCGCCGCGGCGTTTCGGGCATCTTGGCGGCGTTCGCAGGACATCCCGTCCCGCGACGCACCGAACCCGAATCACCCGCTCCCATGCATCTCGTCTCCTCCCTCGATTCCGCGCGGCCCTCCTGGGCCCGCCTCTTCGCCACGCTCGCCATCGGTTCCGCCGTCGTGCTCGGCGCCGTCAACACCTTCGCCGCCCAGCCCGCGCACCTCGCCAAGGGCCTGCAGCTCGTCGACGAAATCACCGCCGCCCAGGACCAGGGCATCTTCACCGACGCCGCCAACGTCCCGCTCAACCGCTACGGCGGCAGCTGGAACAGCGCGACCGACGCCTCGTTCA
This sequence comes from Opitutaceae bacterium, assembly GCA_027482185.1. GTDB lineage: Bacteria > Verrucomicrobiota > Verrucomicrobiia > Opitutales > Opitutaceae > ER46. The sequence continues at coordinate 54,980 of JAIXWF010000004.1, forward strand.
TCCGTTTCCTCGACGTCGCCGCCGGCATCCGCCCCGGCAACAACACCAAGTGCGCCCCTCTCGTCACGCACCTGCTCAAGACCGCGTACAACTGGAGCTGGTACAGCTACACCTTCGTGGACCCGATTCTCAACACGTCGAAGAAGTCCTCCAGCCCCGCGCCCTACCAGTACATCGCGCTGCTGAAGCAGGGGAAGGGCTTCGCCTCCCAGGTCACGCGCCTCGACCAGGCCCTGCCCGGCGACATCCTCCTCTGGTGGAAGATCGGCTCCGATGAAAACGACCACGCGATGATCATCGTCAACGTCGACCTCCAGAGCGGCAAAGCCTACCCGGCCGAGCTTGAAGGCGCCGACGCCACCCTCGCCGGCACGGCATACTACGAGGTCGAAGTCCTCGACAGCTCGAGCGGCGTGCACAGCGCCGACACCCGCATCGTCAGCGTCAACGGCGTCGACACCCAGATCGCCGGCATCGGCACCGGCAAGATCGGCATCTTGGTCGATGCCAACTTCGCCATCGTCGGCCACACCTGGAGCCTGCCGAATTCGGACTACGCCACGAACCAGGCCGCCTGGCTCAACGGCCTGCACTCCCGCCTCAAGCGCCAGACGAGCGTCGAGGCCGTCATCGGCCGCCTGCCCGCCCTGTAATCCGCACCCGAGTCAACTTCCTCCGCGCCGCGAGCCTCCCCGCTCGCGGCGCTTTTGCGTCTGCAACAAAGCCGTCAGCGCTCAGCCTTCAGCGGTCAGCTCGGCATCCCGTCTCCGGTATCCGGTTTCCGAATTCCGGTTTTATCCATTCAGCTTTTCCAGCGCCATCGCCGCCGCGCTGGTGCGGTTCTCGACGCCGAGTTTCGCGAACGTGCTTTCGAGATGCTTCTTCACCGTCGTGAGGCCGATGCCGAGCACGGTGGCGATTTCGTCGTTGGTCTTCCCGCGGGCCACCCAGAACAGCACCTCGGCCTCGCGCGGCGTCAGGCCGAGTTTTTCCAATTGCCCGGGATGCGGCTCGCCGCCCCCGCTGCTCCGCGCCGGAGCCGCCTTAGCCGCCGCGGCCGCGGCCAATTCCGCCCGCCGCAGGCGCGCACGCACCGCCGCCAGCAATTCGTCCGGCACCACGGGTTTCGTCAGGTAGTCGTCGGCCCCGAGATTCATGCCCGTGCGGATATCTTCCTGCTCGCTCCAGCCGGTGAGAAACACGAAGGGCAGGTGCGCCGTCTTCGGCTCGCCGCGCAGCGTCTCGAGCACACGGTGGCCGTTCATCTCCGGCATCGTGATGTCGCAGATCACGAGGTCCGGCGCGTCCGCCTTCGCCCGCTCCACGCCCTCGCGGCCGTTGCGGGCCTCGATGATTTCGTAGCCCTCCAGGCGCAGCAACTCGGTGTAGTGCGCGCGCAACCGGGCGTCGTCGTCGATGACCAAAATGCGTTTCACGGCGCGGCAGCGTGCGGCCCCGGCCCGCGGATGTAAAGCCGCCGGCCCGCCCGCGCGCCCCGGCGGCCTGGGCCGTTCGGCCCACCCCCGTCCGGCCCATACCGCGCCGCGCGGAATCCCGGTATCGTCTGCCCAACAAATCCAACCGACCTCCGATGAAATCGCTCCCGCTTCCCGCCTTCGCCGCCGCCCTCGCCGCCGCCGCCGCGCTGCCCTTCAGCCTCGCCGCCGCCGGCACCCTCTTCGTCACCGCCGGCCTCGGCGCCGTGATCCACGCCGACTACGTGCAGCGCTGCCGCCGCGTGCGGCTCCCCCGTCTCGTAGCCCCGGCCGCCGCCGCCCGCTTCGCCGGCACCGAGGCCCACCGCCTCGCCGCCTGATCCCTCTTCTCCTTTCCCCCGCCATCCTCCCCGTCCTCCCGCCTCCGCCATGAACCCCGCCGAAATCGCCCTCGTCAAAGACTCCTTCCGCAAGGTTGTGCCCATCGCCGACCAGGCCGCCGCCCTCTTCTACGCCCGCCTCTTCGAACTCGATCCGTCGCTCCGCCGGCTGTTCCGCGGCGATATGACCGAGCAGGGCCGCAAGCTCATGGCCATGATCGCCGCCGCCGTCGCGGCGCTCGAGAAACTCGATTCCCTCGTCCCCGCGGTCCGCGCCCTCGGCGCCCGCCACGGCGGCTACGGCGTCACCGAAGACCACTACGCCACCGTCGGCGCCGCGCTGCTCTGGACGCTCGAAAAGGGCCTGGGCCCGGAGTTCACCCCCGAGGTCCGCGCCGCCTGGGTCTCCGTCTATTCGCTCCTCGCCAACACCATGATCGAGGCGCAGCGCGCCGCCGCCCCGGCGGCCGCCTGAACCGGGACCCGCTCCCATGTTCCCGTATCCCGATTCCAACTACCTTTCGCGCGGAGCGGCGGCCGTCTCGCTGATCGTCGGCTGCTTGCTGCAACTGCTGCTCATGGTCGCCGCCTGACCGGCCGCCGCCCCGCGCGTCCCTCTTCCCGTTCTCCTTCCCGCCATGGGCTCCTTCTATCCGATCTCGATGCCGGTCGTGTTCCGCCTGGAACGCGCGCCGTTCCCCGTCCTGCCGCCGCTGCCCGCCGGCGCCCCGGCCCAATTTCCGCGGCCCGCCGCTCCCCGGCCCGGTCTCCGCCGTTCGCCGCGCCGGCCCGCCCAGGCCGCCGTCGTCGCCCTCCGCGCCGTCGCATGAAACGCACCGCTTTCCGACCGCTGCGCCCCTTGCGCCGCTCCTCCCTCTCCGCCGCGCCCACCCGGCCCGGACCTGACTCTCCCATGCCCATGAAAACGAAAACCCGCACCACCCTCGCCGCCCTCGGCGCCTTCTGGCTTACCGTCGCCGCGGCCTCCGCCGCGCCCGCCGATGCCGCGCCGGCGCTCGACTCCACCCGCGGCCAGGATCCGCTCCTCGTCCGCGGCCGCTACCTCGTCGAACACGTCGGCCTCTGCGCCGACTGCCACTCCCCCCGCAACGAAAAGGGCGAGTTCGTCCGCGAGCTCTGGCTCAAGGGCGCCCCGTTGCCCTTCCAGCCCACCGTCCCCATGCCGTGGTCCCCGGCCGCGCCGCCGCTCGCCGGTCTTCCGACGATGAACCTCGAACAGGCCGTCGCGTTTCTCCGCACCGGCAAACGCCCCGACGGCACCGAGGCCCGCCCGCCCATGCCGCAGTTCCGCTTCAACGCCGACGACGCCATCGCCGTCGCCGCCTACCTGAAGTCCCTCGGCAAGTAAGCCAGGCAACGGCCGGCGCGCCGGCCCGTGGCGACAGGGTGGCAGTTTACCGGCCGGATGCACTCGCGGCGGCTTCGGTTTTCCGCCGACCTCCGTGGCCTCCGGCCTGTCTCCGTGCCCTCGGTGACCCACGGAATCTTCTAGAACGCCCGCCCGCCGCCCAGCGCACCGTTGCGCTGCGCGGCGTCCGCCGTTTCTCTCGCGCCCGCCCCCTCCGATTCCGCGATGTCTTCCCGCGACGCCGATCCCAATTCCGCCGCCTCGACCCGGCTGCAGGCCCACCTGGCCGGCATCCTCGATGTCGCCCTCGACTGCATCGTCAGCGTCGACCACGAGGGCCGCTTCATCGATTTCAACCCCGCCGCGGAACGCACCTTCGGCTACCGCCGCGCCGATGTCCTCGGCCGCGACATGACCGACCTCATCGTGCCGCCCGCCCTCCGCGACGGCCATCGCCGCGGCATGGCCCGCCTCTTCGCCGGCGAGGCCCCGCGCATGCTCGGGCAACGCATCGAGATCACGGCCATGCGGGCCGACGGTACCGAATTTCCCGTCGAGCTTGCCATCACGCGCGTCGCGACCGACGGCCCGCCCGTCTACACCGCCCACCTGCGCGACATCACCGAGCGCAAACGCACCGAGCAAAGCCTGCTTGAGCTGCAGAGCCGGCTCGAATCCCTGCTCGCCGAACGCACCGCCGCCCTCGCCCGCGCCCGCCACGAACTTGAGCTCTCGCTCAGCGCCCAGCGCGAGACGCAGCGCTACTTCGAGACCGGCTTCCACGCCAGTCCCGCCCTCATGTCGATCGCCAGCGCGGTCGACGGCACCCTCCTCGAGGCCAACCCCGCCTTCGTCCGCGGCTCCGGTTACACGCGCGACGAACTGATCGGCCGCACCACCCTGGAGCTCGGACTCTGGCTCCACCCGGAGCAACGCGACGATTTTCTCATCCGCATCCGCCGCGACAAACAGGTGCGCGATTTCGAAGCCGAGTTCCGCAGCAAGACCGGCAACGTCCGCGCCCTCCTGCTCAACGCCGACATCATCGAGCTCGGCGGCAGCCCCTGCATGCTCACCGTCGGCATCGACGTCAGCGAGCGCCGCCGCCGCACCCAGATCCAGACCGCCACCTACGAGATCTCCCAGGCCGTCCTCGGCGGCGACGATCTCCCCGCCCTGCTCGCCAAGGTCCACCGCATCATCGGCGGCCTCATGCCCGCGCGGAATTTCTACGTCGCCCTCCTCAACGCCGACCGCTCCCTGCTCACGTTTCCCTACTTCGTCGACGAGACGATGGCCCACCCGGAACCCCGCGCCCCGCGCAACGGCGTCACCGAATTCGTCATCGACACCGGCGAACCTCTCCGGGCCCAGGATGCCGAGGTCGTCGCCACCCTGCGCCGCCGCGGCAACTACGAGCCCAGCGGCGATCCCTGCGCCCAATGGATGGGCGCTCCGCTCAAGGTCGAGGGCCGCGCCCTCGGCGTCATCGCCCTGCAGGACTACCACAATCCGAACGCCTACTCCGACGACGACAAGCAGCTCCTCATGTTCGTCGCCGACCAGACCGCAGCCGCCATCCACCGGCAGCAGGTCGAGGCCGCCCAGCGCGAGGCGCGCATCTATTTCGAGAAGAGCTTCCACACCAGCCCCGCGCTCATGGCGATCTCGCGGCTCTCCGACCGCCGCATCACCGAGGCCAACCCCGCCTTCCTCCGCGCCAGCGGCTACCGCCGCGAGGATGTCATCGGCCGCACCGCCGACGAACTCGACCTCTGGGTCCGCCCCGCCCAGCGCGAGGAATTCGTCCGCCGGCTCCGCGAAGAACGCGCCGTGCGCGACTTCGAGGCCGACTTCCGCGCCAAGGACGGCGCCCTCACCCACTTCCTCATCCACGGCGACGTCCTCGAACTCGGCGGCGAACCGTCCGTGCTCACCGTCGGCATCGACATCACCGACCGCCGCCGCCGCGAACGCGTCCAGGCCGCCACCTACGCCATCTCCCAGGCCGTCCTCGCCGGCAACGACCTGCCCGCCCTCTTCCGCGAGCTCCACCGCATCGTCGCCGATCTCATGACGGCGCGGAACTTCTACGTCGCCCTCCTCAACGCCGACCGCTCCCTGCTCACGTTCCCCTACTTCGTCGACGAAACCGCCCCGCCCCCCGCGCCGCGCAAACCCGGCTTCGGTCTCACGGAATACGTGCTCAACACCGCCAAGCCGCTCCGCACCACCGCCGACGAACTCACCGTCATCCTCAGCGCCGACGGCCGCTACAAGCCCACCGGCAAACCCTCCGCCATCTGGCTCGGCGCCCCGCTCATGATCGACGGCCGCGCCATCGGCGTCATCGCCGTCCAGGACTACCGCAGCCGCTCCGCCTACTCCGAGGCGGACCTGCAGCTCCTGATGTTCGTCGCCGACCAGACCGCCGCCGCCGTCCACCGCCGCCAGGTCGAGGCCGCCCAACGCGAATCGCGCGCGTTCTTCGAGAAGAGTTTCCACTCGAGCCCCGCCCTCATGACCATCAACCGGCTCGAGGACCGCCGGATGCTCGAGGTCAACCCCGCCTTCACCGCCGCCTCCGGCTACGCCCGCGAGGAAGTCATCGGCCGCACCACCCAGGACCTCCGCCTCTGGGTCCACGAGGCCGAGCGCCACGAGTTCGTCCAACGCATCGGCCTCCAGGGCTTCGTCCGCGATTTCCAGGCCGACTTCCGCGCCAAGGACGGCCGCATCGTCACCCTCCTCGTCAACGCCGACGTCCTCGAACTCTCCGGCGAACGCTGCGTCCTCACCGTCGGCATCGACGTCACCGAGCGCCGCCGCCGCGAACAGGTCCAGGCCGCCACGTTCCAGATCTCCCGCACCGTCCTCGCCGGCGACGACCTCGCCAGCCTCTTCGCCGAGGTCCACCGCATCGTGGGCGACCTCATGCCGGCGAAGAATTTCTACATCGCCCTCCTCGGCCCCGACGAACGCGAGCTCTCCTTCCCGTACTTTGTCGACGAATACGTCGCGCCTCCCGCCCCGCGTCCGATCGGCAACCGCTTCACCGACTACGTCATCGCCACCCGTCGGCCCCACTTGCTCACGGCCGACGAACTCGACGCCGTCCTTGCCGCCCGCGGCGACTTTGTCCGCCTCGACCGCCCCGCCGCCCAGCGCCTCGGCGCCCCGCTTCTCGTCGGCGGCCGCGTCCTCGGCATGCTCGCCCTCCAGGACTACGCCAATCCGAAGGCCTACGGCCCCGACGAGCTCCGCCTGCTCAGCTTCGTCGCCGAACAGACCGCCGTCGCCGTCCAGCGCCGCCAGGCCGAGGCCGCCCTCGCCCTCGCCGAGAAACGCTACCGCAGCATCTTCGAGAACGCCGTCGAGGGCCTCTACGTCACCTCGCCCGAGGGCCGCTTCGTCAGCGCCAATCCCGCCCTCGCCCGCATGCTCGGCTACGCCTCCCCCGCCGAACTCGTAGCGGAGATCGGCGACATCAGCCGCGACTTCTACGCCCGCCCGCAGCGCCGCGAGGACTTCCTCGCCCAAGTCTCCGCCCGCGACCAAGTCAGCGACTTCGAATCCGAGGTCCGCCGCCGCGACGGCTCCACGTTCTGGATTTCCGAATCCGTCCGCGCCGTGCGCAACGCCCAGGGCGCCCTCGACCACTTCGAGGGCGTCGCCATCGACATCACCGAACGCCGCGAAGCCGCCCGCGCCCTCCAGCTCGCCAAGGAAGCCGCCGACACCGCCAGCCGCGCCAAGAGCTACTTCCTCGCCTCCGTCAGCCACGAGCTCCGCACCCCGCTCAACGGTATCCTCGGCTACACCCAGATCCTCCGCCGTGATGCCGGTCTTTCGGCCAAGCAGCGCGAGGGTGTCCGCGTCATCCACGAATCCGCCGACCACCTTCTCGCCCTGATCAACGACGTCCTCGACCTTTCCAAGATCGAGGCCGGCCGCATCGAGCTCCACCCCGCCGATTTCGATCTCCCCGCCTTCGCCACCGGCGTCGAGGCCGTCTTCACCCCGCGCGCCAAGGAAAAGAGCATTCTGTTCGAGACCGCCGTTGCCGCCGATCTCCCGCGCTGGGTCCGCGGCGACGAACAACGCCTCCGCCAGATCGTGTTCAACCTCGTCTCCAACGCCGTGAAGTTCACGAAGACCGGCGGCGTCGTGTTCTCCGTCCAGACCGTGCCCGCCGCGGCCGACCGCGCCGCCGCCATCCGCTTCTCCGTCAGCGACACCGGCCCCGGCATCGCCGCCGAGGATCTCAAGAAGCTCTTCGAGCCCTTCACCCAGGTCGGCCACCAGGCCGGCACCGCCGCCACCGGCACCGGCCTCGGCCTCGCCATCAGCCGCAGCCTCGTCGAACGCATGGGCGGTCGCCTCTCGGTCGAAAGCCAGCCCGGCTGGGGCAGCCGCTTCTGGTTCGACGTCGCGCTCCCCGCGGCCGCCGCCGCCGCGCCCGCCGCCCCCGCCCGCAGCCAGCGCATCGTCGGCTACGCCGGCGAACGCCGCCGCGTCCTCGTCGTCGACGACAATGCCACCAACCGCGCCGTCGTCGTCGACATGCTCGCCCCCCTCGGCTTCGACCTCGCCGAGGCCGCCTCCGGCGAACTCGCCCTCGACGTCGCCGCCACCTTCGCCCCCGACCTCGTCCTGATGGACCTTCGCCTTCCCGGCGGCATCGACGGCCTCGAAGCCACGCGCCGCCTCCGCCGCTCCCCGCGCGGCGCCGCCCTCCGCATCGCCGCCGTCTCCGCCAGCGCCTACGATCTCGACCGCACCGAATGCTTCGCCGCCGGCTGCGACGAATTCCTCGCCAAACCGTTCCGCGAGGAGGAACTCTGGGCCCTCGTCGCCCGCACCCTCGGCCTCGCCTGGACCTACGCCGAGACCGAGGCCACGCAGACGCCGTTCGCGCTCGCCCTCCACCCGCCGCCCGCCGCCGAGGCCGCCGCGATCTACGAACTCGCCGCCAAAGGCGACGTCGTCGCCATCCGCGCCCGCGCCGAAGCCCTCCTCGCCCTCGACCCGAAGTACGCGCCCTTCGCCCAGAGCGTCCTCGACCTCGCCACCCGCTTCAAAATGAAGGCCATCCGCCAATTCGTCGCCCGCTACACGAACTGACCGCGTCACCTCCTTCCCCGTTTTCCGATTTTCCAATTTCCCGCTTTCCCAATTCTCCGCCCTCCGCCCCTCGCCCCATGCCCGAGACCATTCTCATCGTCGACGACACCCCCGCCAACCTCGGCGTCCTGGTCGAAACCCTCGGCACCGCCGGCTACCAGCTGATGGTCGCCGAGGACGGCGAGGAAGCCCTGGCCCAGATCGCGCGCACCGTCCCCGATCTCATTCTCCTCGATGTCATGATGCCCGGCATCGACGGCTTCGAAACCTGCCGCCGCCTCAAACGGAATCCCGCCGCCCGCGACGTGCCCGTTCTCTTCATGACCGCGCTCAACGAGACGGCCGACAAGGTGAAGGCCTTCGGCGCCGGGGGCGTCGACTACCTCACCAAGCCGATCGAACACGAAGAGGCCCTCGCGCGTATCCGGACTCACCTTACGTTGCGCCGCCTCCGCCGCGAGCTCGAGGACCAGCTCGTCCTCAAAGACCGCTTCATGCGCATCGCCGGCCACGACCTGCGCAATCCCCTCTGCCTGATCCTCATGGCCGGCGACCTCGCCCGCCGCCACGCCGCCGGCGCTTCCGCCGAAGTCGCCAAGTACCTCGACAACATTGCCGACTCCGCCGGCCAGATGCGCCGCATCATCGACACGTTCCTGGAAATCCGCGGCGGCGCCAATCCCGGCGCCAACGGCCGCGTCGACCTCAACCTGCTCGCCGACGCCGTCGTCCGCCAGCACACGCACGCCGCCGACCGCAAGCAGATCGCCCTCGTCGCCGCGCCCGCCGCCGGCCTGCCGCTCGCCCGCTGCGACGCCTCCCTCGCCTACCAGGCCTTCACCAACCTCGCGAGCAACGCCCTCAAGTTCACCCCGCCCGGCGGCCGCGTCACCGTGACCACCGCCCTGAGCGAGGGCCGCATCCGCGTCGCCGTCGCCGACACCGGCCCCGGCGTCCCCGCCGCGGAGCGCGCCCAGCTGTTCACCGAGCACGCGCGGCTCTCCCCGCGTCCCACCGGCGGCGAGGAAAGCAACGGCCTCGGCCTCGCCATCGTGAAACACCTCGTCGAATCCCAGCAGGGCAACGTCGGCGCCGACTTCCCCGCCGCCGGCGGCAGCATCTTCTGGTTCGAATTCCCCGCCCGCTAAGGAAGAACACCGGAAGTCGCGGACACCTTCCGATATCAGTCCCATCCGTCCCCTAAGTCCTATTCTCCGTCCGCCCCGCCCCTACCGCACCTCGACCCCATAGATCGCCACCCCCAGCGCCCGCGCCTCCCTCCCCGCATGCTCGCGCACCGGCGCACCCGCGATCTCCACCTCGAGCACCACCCGCCGCCCGCCGCCCGCCGGCGGCGCCACCTCGACCTCGATCCACTCCGGCCGCTCCGCGAGCCGCCCGCGCCAAAGCACGCGCTCGCCTTGCCGGATCTCCGCGTCCCGCGCCGCGATCGCCCGCAGCTTCAGCCGCACCCGCACCGCCCCCTCGGGCCGCGCCCCCAACTCCAGCTCCACACGCCCCGTCGTCCCCGCCCACGCCCACGTCGCGTTCCCGGCGCGCTCGATGCCGTACCACCCCGCCTCCGCCCGCGCCATCCAGGCGCCGTGCGCGCCGCGCCCCGCCGCAAATTCCCGCTCCGCCGGCGGCACGTGCCGCAGCGCCTCGACGCCGCTGAAAACCGAAAGCCCCCCGGCCAATACCCACGCCCAACCCGCCCGCTCACGCACCGCCAGCACCGCAAACGCAACCGCCAGCGGCAACAGCACCCGCGTCGCCGCCCCGGGATGCCCCTCCCACACCGCCGTGCCCAGCCACGCCATCAGCGCCGTGTTCGCCAACCCGACCCGCCACCAGCCGTCGGCCCAACGTATCCGTTTCAACACATACACCGCCTGCGCCGTCAGCGCGACGTAGGCCAGCAGCGTCGTCGTGTTCAACCAGCGGAAATCCGGCTGCCGCGCGTAGTCCGCCAGAATCGCGCCGCCTTTCTCGATCCAGCCGAGCACCGGCCAGGCGAGATTGGCCAAGCCTTGGTCCGCCGGCCCCGCCTTCGTCCGCACATAAAGCATCCACAGCCCGAGCGGCACCGCCACCGCCGCAGCGCGCAGGCCGTTCGCCGCCCAGGCCGGCAGGCTCCGCCACGGCCCGCGCCACAGCCCGACGACGGCCGTCAGCGCGGTCTCCCGCGCCAACCCCGCCGCCGCCAGCACGCCGAGCGCCCCGCGGCCGCGCCCGCGTTCCCCGAGCGCCAGCGCCGCCGTCGCCAGGGTCACCGCCAGCAGATCCGTCAACGCCAACCGCACCGCGTGCAGCGCCCCGGCCGAAAACAGCACGCCCGCCCACGCCGCGAAACTCCGCGCATCCGTCACCGGCAGCACCCGCCACAGCAGCAGCGCAAGCGCCGCCCAAACCCCGAGGTTCAGCGCCGCGTACGTGCCCGCGATGCGCGCCGGATCGCCGCCCGCCAGCGCCCAGGCCAGGGCGCTGCCGAGAATGCGCCGCGCCCGGTAGGAAAAGTTGTCCAGCGCCGTGCGGTACTCCGGCGCCGACAGATCCGGGTGGAACGCGAGCTGCGTGTACGCCGCGCCGTCGTAGCCGCTGTAACCCGCGTAAACGAAAACCGGATACTCCCGCAGCTCCGCCACCCCGGACCGGTGGTCGTGCTCGTCGAGCTGCACGAACCGCGTGAAGCCGTAGTACGGATGCCAGAACCGCCCCGCCAGCACCGCGAACACCGCGACCGCGACCCACCCGGCGGCCCGAAGCCACCCGCGGCGGGAACGTTGGACCGGGTCACTCATGCGCGGCGCAGCCCGCGAGTCAGCGGCCCGCCCGCCCGATTGCAACCCGCCGCTCGCCCGCCCCCGCCGCCGGCCGTCTCACAGCTTCGTCGTGAACACCTGCGCCCCGAAGGCGTGCCACCGCCCGCCCGGCATGCGCGCCAGCCGCACCGCCCCGCCGAGATGCGTGAAATCCCGGCCCAGCAGGGCCTCGCGGTGCCCGTCCGACGCGAACCACTGCGCCACCAGCGCCGCCGCGATCCCGGCCGGGCCCGGCGCGAAGCCGTCTCCTTCCGCCGGATACCGCGCGACATTCTCCGCCACCCGCAGCGGCGCGTGCCCGTAACGCTTCACCCGCGCCGCCGGCGTTTCCTGCCCGCGCAGCGGCGACGCGTGCCCCGAGCTCAGCGTCAGCGCCATGAACGCCGCCTGGTCGTCCGCCGCCGCATCGAGATCCGGATGCCCCTGCAGCGCCCGCCGGCCGTGCTCCGCCCGCACGCGGTTCGTCTCCGCCAACAGCGCCGCCGCGAATTCGGTTTTCGGCCCGCGCCGCAGCGCCTCCGCCGCCGGCTCCCCGCGGACCGCCGCCGCCAACAGCCAAATCAGCATGAAGACCGTCCCGCGCATCCCCCGACCCAACCACCGCCCCGCCGCCCCCGCAAGCCCGCCCCCCGTTTCCCTCTTCCCCGCTTTCCCAATCTCAGGTACCCGCCTTCCGCCTTTCCTTTATTCCGGTCTCCGGTCTCCGGTTTTCCGACAGTTGCCTCCCCGCCGGCCGCCGCCCACGCTGCGCACATGGCCGATTTCGGCACCCCGACGCCGCTGCCCACCCAGCGCAAACCCAGTTTCCCGATCAGCCCCGACCTCCGCGGCTACCTCCGCCGCTACCGGCGCGAACGCGAACTGCCCGTCACCTACGAGCGGCTCCGCGCCTTCCACGAGGTCATCCCGCTCACCGACGAAAACGGCAAACCCACGCTCTGGGACACCGTCATCTACGACGCCAGCGAGATGACCGCCCTCAACGAGGCCCTCAAAGAGGTCTACGCCTGGCTCAAGGTCGACGGCGACCTCTCCGTCGTCAGCCACCTCTACGTCGACCGCGTCGATTTCTGCACCTTCGGCAACTCGACGCCCTTCCGTATCCGGATCGTCAATGCGTACAACGACAACCAGGACTACTTCTACGTGAAGAAGGCGGATGCCTCCCGCATCTACGGCATCGAGCTCGAGCACCTCCTCTCGCCCAACCGCCTCAACTTCCTCATCCACGGCAACACCCTCGTCGAGGAACACGTCGCCGGCGTCCCGGGCGACATCTTCATCCGCGACTGGCTCGGCATCCGCAAAGAGCTCAAGGCCGTCCGCGTCGCCAAGGAACTCGTGAAGTTCAACGAACGCTGCTTCGTCCGCCTCCTCGGCGACATGCGTTCCTACAACTTCGTCTTCGTCGTCACCCCCGACTTCGAGGAGGCCCAGCTGCGCATCCGCGCCATGGACTTCGACCAGCAAAGCTACGACGGCCGGAAAAACTTCTACCTGCCCCAGTTCTTCAAGGACAACAGCCCCCTCGCCCACTTCTGCATGCGCCACCTCCGCCCCGAGACCGCGCACCAGTACCAGCGCGAGGAACAGACCCTCATTCTCCAGCGCGCCGCCCTCGCCGCCGAACGCCTCGGCCTCCTCCTCCACGCCATGGGCCGCGATCCCATCGCCCCCGTCTCCCACGTGCATTCCCTCCGCGAAGGCCTGGCCGCACACTACGACCGCACCGATTTCCTCCGCTGCGAATCCATGGGCGCGCTCATCCGCCAGAATCTCGAATCGATCCGCCGCGACATCGGCCGCCCCGTCGTCGCCGAGATCGAGCCCGAATGATTTCCGCATCCGCCGCTTCCGTTTCGCGCGCCGCCCGCCACCGTCGCCCCATGCCCCTGCCCCGCCCGACCCTGCTGCTCCTCCTGCTCGGTCTCGCCCTCGGCGGCTGCGCCTCCGAACCCGAAGGCGTCGTCAAACCCAGCGGCCAAGCCCCCGTCGTCCTCGATCCCGCCGCCAAGCGCACGGAGCAAACCGTCACGTTCGCCGATCTCGTCACGCTCACGCTCCCGCCCGCCGCCCCCGGCTTGGTCTGGAAAATCGCCGCCCACGACGTCCGCATCCTCCGCCAAACCACCGCGATTCTTCCGCCCGCCGCCCCCGGCGCCGGCCAAACCGTCGCCTTTGTCGCGATCCGTTCCGGCGTCACCCGCCTGCGCTTCGTCCTCGTGCCCGACACCGGCGACCGCGTCGCCGACCCGGTCGATACCCACGACGTCGTCCTGTCCGTCAAGTAAACCCCCGCCCGGCCGCAGAGTAACCCACTAGGTTACTTTGCGAAAACGCGTCCTATCGGCTACCCGCGCCCGGCCGAACTCCGAACTCCGAACTCCGAACTCCGAACTCCGAACTCCGAACTCCGAACTCCGAACTCCGAACTCCGAACTCCGAACTCCGAACTCCGAACC
>JAIXWF010000010.1 GCA_027482185.1 Opitutaceae bacterium
CATTGGACGGTGACGGTCGCGTTCTCCCGCAGGTGGAAGCGCAACGCCTCCACGCCGGGCCACGCGGTGCCGCGGTTGATGGTGATGAGCCGGCCGCCGAGGATCTCCGGCGTGCTCGTAGCTCCTGAATTCGCCGCCGCGGTGAACGCGTTCGGCGTGTTGTTGAACGACACGAACGCCTGCTCGGTCGGGTGGTTGCTGTTCACCGTGACCCGGTATTTCGGGAGCACGATGCGGCGCACCGCGAAGCGATGCACCTGGGTCAGCCCGCCACTGCCCTGCTGCCACGAGGCGATCTGGGCCGCGCTGAGGCGGCTCTGCCAGAACGCCGGGAGGGCCGCGGTGCGACTCTCCCAATCGTGGTTCCAGATGGCATCGAACCACGCGGCACTGTTTTCGTAAGCCGGCAACGCGAGCTGCTCGCTGCGGGCGACGAGGCTGACGAGCAGGAAACGTTGTCGACCCGCTTCGTCCGGCGCGGCGAACAAGAGCCGGGAATTGCCCAGCGCGTTGAAGGCGATACGCGCCAGTTCCGGCTGTGCAGACGGTGCAGTGCCGATCTGCGGAGTGAGGCCGCGCAAGCGCGCGACCTTGGCAAACCACGCCGAGTTGTCGGTGGTCGTGTAGAGTCCGTTGGTCGAGGCGGAAAACAGTGTCGGCGAATCCGCCGCCGCAATCGTTCCGGGCAAAGCCGCGACGTTGAGATTGCTGAGATCGGTGTTCTCGAAAGACGCCGTGATCGTGCCGGCCAATTCTTCGAGGGCTCGCCCCTCCGCTTCGCGCCGACTGCGCTCAATGATGTCGCGCACCGAAGGCGCCAACACGGCGGCAAGCGCGCCCAGGACGAACAGCACGAGCACGACTTCCAGCAGCGTGAATCCACCGGTGTGGAGGCGGCTCCGGACGACGCGAGGCTTGCCGCGCTGACGTTGGGCAACGGTGAACATCGTCAACGGGCGTTCACGCCGCCGAGCAGCGAGAAGAGCGGGAGAAAGAACGAGAGCGCGATCAACCCCACGATCCCGGTGAGGGTCGCGAGCAGCGCGGGCTCAAGGAGGGCCAGCGCGGTCGCGAGGCGTTCGCGGGCACGTGTCGCCGCATATTCCTCGATGTGCCGGAGAGCCGCGCCGAGTTGGCCGGTGGTTTCCCCCGACTTCAGCGCCGGCACGATGAAGGCCGGGAACGCATGCTTCTTCGGCAGCGCCGCGTAGAGCGGCTGACCCACCGCCACGCGTTCCCGCGCCGCGAGGAGCTGTGCCGCCATGACGGAGTTGCCAGTGAGTTCCGCGCCGGTGCGCAGCGCCTCCAAGAGCGGAATGCCCGCTTCGTGCAGCAGCCGGCAATGCGCCGCGAACCGGGCCGTGGCGAGATGCCGGATGACCTCGCCGAGCACGGGAAGACGGAGCAGCAACCGATCCCGGAAACGCTGCAGCCGAGGCGACCGTGTCGCGGCACTGACCAGGACAACTCCGAGGACGGCGACCACCAACCCAATCGGCCAGCCATGCCGGACCGCCTGACTGATCGCGATGAGCGCGACCGTGACAGCCGGTAGCGAAAGGTGGAGGGAGGCGAAGATTTCCGCGAACTGCGGAACGACTCCACCGAGCAGAAACGCCACCAGTGCCGAGGTCGCGACCAACACCACGACCGGATAGATCATCGCGCGACGGGCCGTGCGGCGCAGTTCGGCGTGGCCGTTGACGTGGGCTGCCAACGCCCGGATCGCCTCGGGCAATTGCGCCGACGCCTCGCCTGCGGCAACCACGGCCGCGAGATGCGGCGGGAACTGGCGCGTGAAGAAGCGACAAGCGACGTGAATGGGCGTGCCTTGCGCCACCTCGCAGTGGATCTTCTCCAACATGAGCCGCATGGCTCCGGGCGGTGCATCCGCGGCCAGTTGGCCCAACGCGGTATCGGCATTCACCCCTGCGCGAAGTTGAAGCTCCAATTGGTGGAGCAGCCCGATGAATTCCGGCGCCGGCAGCACTAGGCGCGCGAGCTTCCGATTGTCGGCGACCGTGCGAATCCGCACGGGCCAGAGCGATTTCGCACGGAGTTGGAGGCGCAGCTCCGCCTCGCTGGGCGCATCCTCGCGGAAGAACCGGCGCGTGCCCGCGCGGTCGATGGCATTGATGGCGAAGGCAGGCATGTCAGAGGGGCAGCCGCACGCGCGTGGCCTTTTCCGCGACCGGCAGTCGCAGCAGTTTTCCGCTGTGCCGGAGCAGCACGGCGTCAGGTTCGATCCGCTCCACGGCGAGCGACTCGACGATCTCGCCGACTTGCACCAAGCGGTCGTTGACGACGGCACACGCCATCGGCCCGGCCACGATACCGCCGACTTGCAGGCTCACTTCCCGCATGGCTTCGGGCGGCACGGTGCGCACCGTGAAGGGATTCACCGGCTCGCCGGACTTCTCCGTCACAATCGCCGCCACAAGGTCGATGACGTTGTCGGCGTTCGGGGTCAGCGTCGGCTCGGCTGAAATGGGCGACGTCGCCACCGGAGGCCGCGGCATAGGCGCAGGCTCAGGCGTGGGCGTGACACTGGACACGGCGGACGATGGCGAGCCATTCGTCGCCGCCAGCTTTGCCGTCAGGGCGTCGTTCTGGCTGATCAGCGCCTCGATGTATTGGGCCTGCTGACGGACCTTCACTTCGAGCCCGGTGGTGGCAGGTGCCGCCGGGACTGCGGGTCGAACAGGGACCGGCACAGGAGCCGCCGTTTGCGCGGAAGGCGCCGGCAAGACGGAGGGCGCAGGAGAAGACTGGCACCCGGCTAGTCCGACGAGGAGCAGAAGGAGGAGGTGTTTCATGGGCGGGAGAGAGCGGCACGATGCGCGAGCGGTGGGCTGCGCCGGGCCTGGCTCAGGTCGAGGGTTTGGGTGACGTAGAGGTAGAAGGGCTTCCCCGCGGGCACGCGGAGGTAGAAGCCGTCGCGGGCGATGGACTCGCGGATGGCTTGGGCTTGCTCGCGGAGCACCGCACCGGTGCCGGCCAGCACGGCGTTGCGCGCGGTCGCCGTGGGAACCGAGGCATCGCCGAGCAACCCGGCGGTCGGCCGGACCTCCTGCAGAGCCGCGGTGGCGCTCGCGAGAAACGTCGCGGCGAAGAGCTTTAGTTCACGGTCGTCATCGGTTTTGACGATTTGGCCGCGCAGTCCGGCGGAGCCGTCGCGTTCACCAAAGCGCTCGGTGCCGGCGTCAAATTCGCGATCCAGCGCGAGACCCTGCACCGCGATCTCGGTGCCGTTGTCGGCGGTCGGTGTTCGCCAAACGATCTTCCATTCGCCTTGGACGGCGAGCCGCTCGCGGGTCCTATCCAGCGCCGCGCGCCCGTGGACTTCCGCCCCGGCCGGGATGACCAACTGGCCATCATGCCAGACATCCGCGGTGACCAAGCCAATTACGGGTGTGTCCAGCCGGTTGGACTCCAGCGCCACCACGGTTTCGCAAGGGATCAGCCGACCGAAAGGCGCGGACGGTGCCACCGGAACCGGCGGCAGTGCGCGCGGCGCGGCGACAATCAGCAGAGGCATCGCCCGCGGCGCCTCGATCCTGGCCGTGGTCGCCGTCGAAGTCGTCGCACTGCTTGCGACCGGACTCGGCGGTGTCGGCGGTTTGACGAAGCGCGCACCCTCACGGGTGAGCGTTTTCGGCAGCACCGGCGACGGTGCGGCCTTCGCCGCCGGCAGGGCCGGCGCGGGGCGGCGCTGGTTCTGCCAGCGCACGGCGAGCACGCCGAGGAGCAACACGGCTCCGACGAGCAGCACCTGCCCGATGCCCGAGGTGAGAAAGTCACGGTTGAATCTCATGGACGCGGCACGATCACGGAGAACTTCTCCCGCACCGTGAGATTGGCCCGACCGTGCGGGCCGCCGGAGATGACAAAGTAGGCCAGCGAGACACCGCGGGCCGGGATGGCACCCGAAGCTTCCGCCAATGCGGCCGGGAAGAATTCCCGGTCGAGGCGGATCGCGAGGCCCTGCGGATCGTAGGGCACGGCGATACCGAGCGCGTTCTCCAGTTTGATCCGAAACACGAGCGCGTCTTCGGCCTCGAACCGCGTGACCGCTTCAATCGTCGCGGTGAAGTTGCGGTAGGCGGTGACGATCCCTGGCTCGGAGCGGTCCGTCACCACGTCCATACCGGGCAGCGCGAAGGGCGCACGATCTCGTTGGCGGGCGCGATCCACGAGCGCCCGCAACGAATCGGCTGATAATTTGCGCGGGCCGCCGCCAGCCAGTGGTTCGTCGAGAAAGACCACGGCGCGATCCGCCTCGCCATCGGTCGTAAGCGAGAGCGCGTAGACCCGGCCGCGAAAGAGAATGTTGAGCGCGGCCTTGGCGTCGTCCTTCAGCGCCCGCAGGGAGAAATACTCCGAGCCCGCCTCATGCGATAGCAGCACTGCCGGTTTGTCCTCAGTCTTGGTCGAGGCGTTGGCGCCGATGATGGCCGTCACCCCCGCCGGAAAGACACAGGTGGTCGGCGCCTCGCGGGACAGGCGAACGGTATAGACCGAACGGTCATCGAGCGGATAGCTCTGGGTCGGAGCCGCACCCCCCACCGCAACGGTGCCCAAAAACGTCAGGAGGAAACGTCGTAGGTCCATACGGCAAGGGGGTAGCGGCCGTTGGCCGCCAGGTTGGGATTGCGTGCGAACTGGAATCGCACGGTGAACGGCGCGGCTTCGCCAAAGACCTGTCCACCGACGAGGCCGGTGCGGACCAGCTGGCCCTCGGCCTGCACGATCACGACGTTCTCCCGTGTCTCGAGGACGGTAAGCTTCAACACCTCCGGCTTTTGATGCAGGGCCTTCGCCGTGAACTCTTCCGCGCTACCGGTCGCCGCAGCGCGAACCTTGCGTGCCGCCTCCGGCAGAAACAGTTTGTCGAGCAACTCCGGGAAGTCGAAGCCGGTCGGATTGCGCTGGAACAAGGCGAGACACGCCAGCAGCGCATGCTGCTCGTGCAGCTTGGATGCCTCCTCGAATCCGAGGAGCGGGCTGACGTGAAACGTCCCGCTCGGGTCGAGCACGATCACGCGTTCGCGTTCGCGATACGCGCGAATCACGAGGAATGGTTGCAGGGCGCAGAGCGTGACCGCGATCAAGGCCACGACACACCAGAGGCGGGCGGCCATCGCGTGATCGGCAAAGAGTTCCAACGGGCGCCAGGCCCGGCGCGGCCGTTGGGCCGGATCGGGTCGCACATGAGGTGCGGGCGTTTCGCGCAGTGTGGTCATGGTTGGGATGAAAAAATTCAGATCGAGGTGTGAGGCGTGGGCAGTTGAGCCAGACCGAGAGCCGCGGCGGCCCTCGCGTCGCCGCTCGGATCAGCGGGAGCTGGTGCTGCGGGTGGTGGCGGTGGCGTGGCCGACGGCGGGGAAATCCCCGGACCGCCGCCGCTATTTCCTCCGCCGGATTTGGCGGCAGCCTGCGCGGCCAAGGCCGGTGCCGCTGCGCCGCCGGTCTTGATCGTCTTCATCACCGCGGCGATCTGCTGGAGCGCGAAGAGCTGTTGCAGCGCGGTCCCGCCACCGCCGGAGATGGGCGAACCCGAGCAAATGAGCCCCTGCATCAGGAACGGCGTGGCGATGGTGCCGATGACGAGCCAGAGCGCGGCAAGGAGGCCGCCGAGCAGGCTCGCGAACGACGCCGCATCGATTTCGCCCGGCGTGAGGTCGTAGGCCGTCGCCAGATTGTCCGCGTAAGCGGTGAGCAAATGGTAGGCGACCAACTCCGTTACGGCGAAACCGACTGGCCACGCCAACACGGCGAGCGTCTGCTGCACGTAGCGGGTCGCGAGCTGCGCCTGCGACGGAATCATAAAGAGTCCGAGCGCGATCGGCAGAAACAGATAGCACAGGAGCTTGAGCACGAACTGCAGAACGAGGAACGGCAGTTGCAGCAGGCTCCCGATCAGGACGACGAGCTTGGCCGCGCCGTAGAGGAACGCCTGATAAACGCTTTCGCCGATCCGCCGCAGACTGAAGTCCGTGCCACTGCCGCTGACGGTTTCCCGCAGCCGCGATGCCGTCCGCATCGGGTGATCGGTGTAACCCTCATGGACGGTGTTCGCGACCGTGAGGAAGACCCGTTCCGTGAAACCGAACCAATACGGCAGCGTGGCCACGAGCCCCACGATGACGGTGGCGCGAACGAGCGGCCGGGTGATCCCTTCAACATCGGCGCGGGCCTGCTGGATTTGCAGCACGAGCCCGACGACACAGACGAAGAACACGATCAATCGGAACGCGTCGGTCAGGGAGAGGATACTCTCCCGCAGTCCTGGAGCGAAGTTTTCCATCAGTTGCGGCCCTCCTGCGGACGCTGGCGCAATTCTTCCTGCCGCAGCTTCTCTAGGAGCCGCGCTTTCGCCGCCGGGTCCGGGGCGTAGTCGGTCCGGCTGTCGGCCTTGATCGACCCTTGCCAGGCGTCCATCGGCTGGGACGCCTTCTTCTTCGGCGGCGCGGGGAGATCGGAAACCGGTGGCACCGTCACGGCGGTCCGCACGGCATGGCGAACCGCGAGCAGCCCGGCCAAGGCGAGCGCGACCACGACGGCGACAATGATGAGGTGCATCCGCTTCATGGGCGCACGTAGCTGGTCGGCGTCACCTTCACGGACTGCTGCCAGGTCCCGACGATGGCCAAAGTCTGGCGCTCCTCGGCGAGCTGGCGTTCCAAAAAATCCTGCCGCTCCTTTGCCGCCTGATTCTCGTTCAAGATTTGCTGCGTCTGGAGCTTGTCCGCCTCGTCGCGTCGCTGCGCGTCGAGATGGGCGACCTGGCCGGCGAGCACGGCGAGTTTGGCGTTGTGTTTGTCGACCTCAGCTTGGGTCGACGCGCCGCGCAGCTGCTCCACCGTCGTGGCGATCTCGCCCTGCAACGCGACTGACCGCGTGTTCGTTTCCGCATGAACAGCGGCGAGGTTGTCGGCCTGCCGTTCGACCGCGGCGTAGCGCCGGTAGAGCGGCTCTTGTCGCACGAAGTCCCGGCCGAGCGCCGTGCGGTCGTCGAGACGGCGGTAGATCCCGTCCGACGTGCGCTGCAACGACTCGATGGCGTTCGCAAGCCGGCGCGTGGCCGCGAGTGTGTCGCCGTAGGTGCGGGCGAGGTCGGTGGCTCCGAGGTCGCGCAGCACCATACCGGCGCCGGCCGCCGTCGGGCTGCCCATGACATCGCGAATGCGCTGTTGCACGGCGAGCTGCGCTTCGAGTTCCCGCAGCTGGCGATTGAGCTGCTCCAATTGCGCTGCCCACTGCCGGAGGATTTCGAGGTGATTTGCGGCCTGCCCGGCCTGCACGGCGGAGTTCACCGCGGTGTTGACGGGATCGTTGACGATCCACTGCGCGCGGGCCGCCGCGAACAGCAGGAGGAAGAGAACGAGGTGTTTCATGGTGTGCTGGGTTCAGCCGGCGCGGGCCGGCGTTGTTGGTTTTGGATCAGCCAATACTGCTCCTTCACG
>JAIXWF010000024.1 GCA_027482185.1 Opitutaceae bacterium
ATCAAAACGTCGAGCGACGGCATCGCCAAAATCATCAAGACGATCGACGAGATCGCCTTCCAGACGAACATCCTCGCCCTCAACGCGGCGGTCGAAGCCGCCCGCGCCGGCGAAGCCGGTGCCGGTTTCGCGGTTGTCGCCGAGGAGGTCCGCGCCCTCGCCCAGCGCAGTGCCGGCGCCGCCCGCGAGACCGCCGACAAGATCGCCGACTCCGTTGCCAAGAGCCACCACGGCGCCGAGGTCTGCACCAAGGTCGCCGGCAGCCTGCATGAGATCGCGGAGAAGATCCGCACGGTCGACGAACTCGTTGCCGAAATCGCTGCCGCCTCCGGCGAGCAGACCCAGGGGATCCATCAGGTGAACACCGCCGTCGGCCAAATGGACAAGATCGTCCAGGCCGGCGCCGCCCAAGCCGAGGAAGGCGCGAGCGTCGCCCAAGAACTCACCACCCAAGCCAACGAACTCCGCTGCACCGTCGAGGCTTTGGCCCGCGAAGTCGGCGGCCAACGCGAGGCCACTGCTCCCGCGGACGAGGTTCGGAGTCCGGCCGTGCCGACGGCCCGCCCGTCCACTCCGCTCCGCCCACCCCTGGCCCGCGCCGCCCACCGCGCCCCGGAGCCGGTCGCCGTTCCCTGATCCGCCGGCCCGTCCGCGGGGCCACCGCTCGCGGTGGCGACGGCCCGGGACAACTCGCCCGTCCTTCCGGCGGTCGCCGAGCCGGACACCTTCGGTTGAGCCGCAGAAAGCGCCGCGAAACCTTCCCGCGCATCGCCCGCCGCCGCGCTCGGTCGTGGACGCCGCCGGCATTCCCAGGCTCGACCCGCGGGCAAACTTGTTTGGAATAGTTCTAATTATCGCTTGCGCCTTAGAATCATTCCAATTTGTTGCGGCTTCCTTTTTGCCGCATGTCCATCTCGCCCCAGAACGCCGATGCTCTCGCCGAGCGCCTGTCCCACAGTGGACTGCGCGCCACGCCGCAGCGCGAAGTCGTTTACAACGTGCTCTTGAAGAAGCGCGACCACCCCACGGCCGACGAAGTCTTCGCCCGCGTTAAGAACGAACTCCCGACCATCTCGCTCGCGACGGTCTACAACTGCCTCGAAACCCTCGTGCAGTGCGAACTCGTCCGCGCGGTCAACTTTGAGCGCGGCCCGACCCGCTACTGCCCGAATCTCCGCCCGCACGCCCACTTCCACGACGAGCACACGGGCAAGACGCACGACATCGATCTGCCGCCCGGCCTGCTCGAAAAAGTGAGCTCCGTCCTTCCGCAAGGCTACGACGCCAAGTCCGTCGAGATCATCTTCCGCGGCAAAACCGCCTCGAACTGATCCCCGCCGTCTCCCGTTTTCCCGATTTCCCGCCGAAGTTTCCCGCTTTTCCACTTTTCCACTTTTCCGATCCATGTCCTCGCTCGTCATCCAAGACCTCCACGTCGCCATCGGCGAAAAAGAGATCGTCAAGGGCCTCTCGCTCACGATCAACAGCGGCGAAGTCCACGCCATCATGGGGCCCAACGGCACCGGCAAATCGACGCTCTCCAAGGCGATCGCCGGCCACCCCGATTACACGATCACCTCCGGCGACGTGCTCCTCGACGGCGCTTCCATTCTTGAAAAGGAAGCCGACGAGCGCGCCCGCGCCGGCCTCTTCCTCGCGTTCCAATATCCGAGCGAAATCCCCGGCGTCTCCATCGCCAACTTCCTCCGCGCCGCCGTCCAGGCCCGCATGGCCGAAGGCGAGGAACTCGACGCCACCGCCTACTACAAGCGCCTCTACGCCAAGATGGACATGCTCAAGATCGACCGGAAGTTCACCTCCCGCTCGGTCAACGAGGGCTTCTCCGGCGGCGAAAAGAAGCGCTGCGAAATCCTCCAGATGGCCATGCTCGAGCCCAAGTTCGCCCTCATGGACGAAACCGACTCCGGCCTCGACATCGACGCCCTCCGCATCGTCTCCGAAGGCGTCAACACGCTCCGCGGGCCCGACCTCGGCGTGCTCATGATCACCCACTACCAGCGCCTCCTGAACTACATCGTGCCCGACTACGTGCACGTCATGTGGGACGGCCGCATCGTGAAGAGCGGCGACAAATCCCTCGCCCTCGAGCTCGAGGCCAAGGGCTACGACTGGGTCAAAAAAGAACTCGCCCTCGCCTGAGCGGCCCACCGTCCAACGCACCACCCGCCATGGCCAACACCGACACCCTCGCCCAGGAAGCCGCCGCCGCCGACAATCCCGTCGCCGGCATCGACCAGACCAAGGGCGACTTCAGCTACGACGTCTCCTACGCCTTCGACGCCGGCACCGGCCTCAACGAAGACACCGTCCGCTACATCAGTTCGGTGAAGAAGGAAGCGCCGTGGATCCTCGAGTTCCGCCTCAAGGCCCTCGCGAAATTCCGCTCCATGCCCATGCCCACCCACTGGGCGACCAAGGACCTCGAGAACATCGATTTCGACAAGATCCGGTACTACCTCTCGCAGGGCCAGAAGCCGAAGCGCACCTGGGACGAGGTCCCCGACGACATCAAGAAGACCTTCGAGCGCCTCGGCATCCCGGAGCAGGAACGCAAGTTCCTCGCCGGCGTCGAGGCCCAGTTCGACTCCGAGGCCGCGTATTCGAATATCAAGGACATCGTCTCCAAGCAGGGCGTCATCTTCGTCAACTCCACCGAGGGCCTCCGCGAACACCCCGAGCTCTTCAAAAAGTTCTTCGGCAAGGTCATCCCGACAGGCGACAACAAGTTCGCCGCCCTCAACAGCGCCGTCTTCTCCGGCGGCTCCTTCATCTACGTCCCCAAGGGCGTGAAGGTCGCCCAACCCCTCCAGGCCTACTTCCGCATCAACGCCGAGAACTTCGGCCAGTTCGAGCGCACCCTCATCATCGCCGACGAGGGCGCCGAGGTCACCTACATGGAGGGCTGCACCGCCCCGAAGTTCAGCACCTCGACGCTGCACAGCGCCGTCGTCGAACTCGTCGCCCTCAAGGGCGCCAAGATCCAGTACATCACCGTCCAAAACTGGGCCAACAACGTCTTCAATCTCGTCACCAAACGCGGCATCGCCCACGAGGAAGCCGAGATCAAGTGGATCGACTGCAACATCGGCAGCCGCCTCACGATGAAGTACCCGGGCGTCGTCCTGAAGGGCCGCAAGGCCCGCGGCGAAGTCATCTCCATCGCCCTCGCCAACGACGGCCAGCACCAGGACACCGGCGCCAAGATGATCCACGCCGCCGACGAGACCACGTCCAACATCGTCGCCAAATCCATCTCCGTCGGCCAGGGCCGCTCCACCTACCGCGGCGTCGTCCACATCCCGAAGCACCTCAAGGGCTGCAAAAACAACACCGAGTGCGACGCCCTCCTGATCAACACCAACAGCCGCACCGACACCTACCCGGCCATCACCGTCCGCGGCGACCGCAACTACGTCCAGCACGAGGCCAGCGTCTCGAAGGTGAACGAGGAAATGATCTTCTACATGCAGCAGCGCGGCCTCACCGAGGGCCAGGCGATGAGCCTCGCCGTCAACGGCTTCATCAACGACCTCGCCCGCCAGTTCCCGATGGAATACAGCGTCGAACTCAAGCGCCTCATCGACCTCGAAATGGAAGGCAGCGTCGGCTGAAGAATTGAGTCACGGAGAGCACGGAGTCGGCCCCGAGTTCACGGAGCCCCTCTCTGTCCTCCGTGGCCTCCTCGCCCCCTCCGTGTCCTCCGTGACCCAGACCATGACCTCTTCGATCGAAACCATGTCCGCCGCTCCCGCCGTCGGCTCCTTCACGCCCGAGGCCTTCGCCGCCCACCTCGCTTCCCTTCCGCCCGGCCTGCCCGCGTGGTGGCTCGAGCGCAAACGCGCCGCCTACGCGCGCTTCGCCGCGCTGCCCATGCCCGGCCGCACCGACGAGGCCTGGCGCTTCAGCAATATCTCCGGCCTGACGCTTGACGGCTTCGCCCTCCCCGCCGCCGCCACCGCCACGCCCTACGCGCCCATCGGGATCAAGAAATCCGCCAAGCTCGTCTTCGCCAACGGCCGCCTCT
This sequence comes from Opitutaceae bacterium, assembly GCA_027482185.1. GTDB lineage: Bacteria > Verrucomicrobiota > Verrucomicrobiia > Opitutales > Opitutaceae > ER46. Next base: position 4,046 of record JAIXWF010000024.1, read on the forward strand.
TCTCGCGCGAAGTCCTCGCCGCCGACCTCGTCGCGCGTGGCGTGATTGTGGATACGCTGCAAAACGCGCTGGTCCGCCACGAGGCCCTCGTGAAGGAACACCTGCTCGCCCAGCCGCCCAAGTTCGGCCCCGGCAAATTCTCCGCGCTGCACGAGGCTTTCCTCGCCGACGGCGCCTTCGTCTATGTGCCCAAGGGCGTCGAGCTCGAGCACCCGATCGGACTCTTCCACTACGCCCTCGGCGCCGACGCCGCGGTCTTCCCGCACTCGCTCGTCATCGCCGCCGACCAAGCCAAAGTCACCATCGTCGAGTACTTCGGCTCGACCGACGACACCGAGGCCCAGTTCGCCGCCGGCGCCAACGACCTCTATGCCGGCCACGGCGCCCAGCTGACCTACATCGGCAAACAGGACTGGAGCCACCGCGCCCTCTCCTTCCAGTCGAACTCCACCGTCGTCCGCCGCGACGCCCGCGTCCAGTCCCTCAACCTCCACCTCGGCGCCCGCCAGGCCCGCCACGAGTCGCTCTCGCAACTCCAGGCCCCCGGCGCGTTCTCCGAGATGCTCGCCCTCACCGTCGCGCGCGAAACGCAGGAATTCGACCAGCGCACCCTGCAGATCCACCAGGCGCCCAATACCAAGAGTGACCTGCTCTACAAAAACGCGCTCCTCGACCAGGCGAAGACGATTTTCTCCGGCCTCATCGTCGTCGATCCCGACGCCCAGAAAACCGACGCGTACCAGAGCAACCGCAACCTCATGCTCAGCGAGCAGGCCGAGGCGAATTCGCTCCCGGGCCTCGAGATCCAGGCCAACGACGTCCGCTGCACCCACGGCGCCACCTCGTCGCGCATCGATCCGGAGCAGGAGTTCTACCTCCAGTCCCGCGGCATCGACAAAACGACCGCCGACGAGTTGCTCACCTTCGGCTTCTTCGAGGAAGTCCTGAATCGCCTCGCCGACGAAGACCTCCACGCCGCGCTGCGCACCTTGATCCAAACGAAGTTCACGAAATAGTAGCGAGTAGCGGGTAGCCGGTAGCGAGCATCCCCGAGGCCGCGTCCACCACCTGCATCTTCTACCCGCTACGCGCTACTCACTACCCGCTACCTGCCCGTCCCATGCAACGCGACCGCACGCTCTCCCGCGAAGTCACCGCCACCCAGATTCCCTCGGGCGACAAATTGCTCCTGTCCGCCGGCACCAAGGTGATGATCCACCAGACCCTCGGCGGCAGTTACACCGTCCAGACCGATTTCGGCCTCTTCCGCATCGATGGCAAAGACGGCGACGCCCTCGGCGAAAAAGTCGCCGACAACACGATCGCCGCCGCCACGCTGGCCGACGGCGCGCCCGATCCCGAAGCCGTGTGGGCCCAGCTGCGCCAAGTCTTCGATCCGGAAATTCCCGTCAACATCGTCGACCTCGGGCTGGTTTACTCGATGGACGTCGCGAAGATCGAAGACCAAGCCGAGCCCGCGTACCGCGTGAACGTCGCCATGACGCTGACCGCGCCCGGATGCGGCATGGGCCCGGCGATCGCGGAGGATGCGAAGTCGAAAATTCTCCTCGTGCCCGGCGTCAGCGACGCCGACGTCCGCATCACCTGGGACCCGCCGTGGAACCAATCCATGATCAGCGAGGAAGGGAAAATGAAGCTCGGCCTGATCTGAGCCATTTCCTTCCCGCCGTCCGAATTCCGATCCGCCCGCCGCCCGCGGGCGGATTTTTTTCGTCCGACGCCGCGGCCCGCCAACGGAGCTGCCGGAGCTCATTCCTTCGCCGCCACGACCTGCCGAGTCTGCACCGACTCGGTCCAGCGGGCGAACATCTCCTTCTCCTCCGCCGTCACCCGGGCGCGCGGATGCAGGGCGGAGAACAAAGCCATCGGCATCTCCCCTTCGGCCACCGCGTCGCGCATGTACTCCAGCCGCCGCGCCTGCGCCTGCTTCCCGAGCACGGCGAAGGTCGACAGATTGAGCGCGCGTTTGCCGTCGCGGATATGCCCGGCCATCAGCCAGCCGGCGGGCTGCACCCGCGCGTACCACGGATACTCGGTCCGATCCGAATGGCAGTCGTAGCAGGCCGCCGCCAGGAAGTTCCGCACCTCCGGCGGCGGGTTGAGCACCGCCGCGAGGGACTGCGGCCCTTCCGCCGTCGTCCCCGCATTGCGCGCGGGCGGGAAGAACTGCGCCGCGCCGAGCAGCACCGCCGTTCCCGCCAGAAACCGGCGCAGCCAAGTGCGGGTCGCGGACATCGTCGCTCCGTCTTTCAAAACCGGTATTCGACTTTTCCGTACACGACGTGCGCGGTGAAGTCGTTCTGTCCGCCGTAGGTGCCGTCGCGATTCGAGGCAAAGCCGTACTTCGCGGTGAAGACCAGCCGGTCGCTGTGGCGCCGGACCCAGGTGAGGAACGAACTGTGCAGCGTCTGCCCGGCGTTGAGCGGCAGGGTGAACTCGGCGTTGTCCGAGTAGTTGTCGGCACGGTAGTGCGAAACGTCGAGCAGCAGATCGGTGACCTTCCCGAGCGCATAGCCCGTCGCGAGATTGGCGCTCACGTAGTTGTTGTCCGAGACGACGGTCAGCCGGTGCGCGGGAACCCGGAGCCGGTCGTACGTGACGTTGGCCGTGCCGGAAACGTACCATCGGGGCAGGATCTGCCACATGACGTTTTGCGTGACGACGTGGCGGCGCAGTTGCCCCTGGTCGATCTCCGGCAGGTTGTCGAAGGTCGTGGTCACCATCGCCCGTTGCCGCGCGTAACGCGTCGTGAAGCTGAGCCCGGCGAACGGACGCCACGACAGGCGCAGGTTCAAGTCCTCGCTGGCAATGTCGTTGTCGACCATGAAATGGGGATAGCGGTCGCGGTTGCCCACGGCATTCGAGGTGAGATCGCGACGCGCCCGGTAGTCGGCCTGCTTGTAGCGCCGGTTCCAGGTCGCGCCGACGGTGAGCCCGGGTCGGGCGAACCAGGTCGCGCCCACCGTGTAGCGCTGCCCGATCCGTTCGTAGTCGCTGTCCCGATCGATCACGCTGGCGCGGGTCGCGGCGAGAATGCTCTGCTCCACCAGATTGCCGGTGCCTTGGTTCCATTGCCCGCGCGCATAGAGGCGCCAGTCGGCCCAGCGCAGGAGGCGGAGCTCGAGGTCCTCGGTCACTTCGTTCCACGAATCCCGGCTTGCCGCCTCGATCTGCCGCTCGGCGGCCGCCGCGGCGGTGCCGGTCAGCGTGGTTTCCGTGTGCTGCTCGCCGCTGTCCTGGCGCAGATGCTCGTATTTCACCGCCGGGATGATCGCGAGGTACTTGGCGGGAAGATAATGCGCGTTCAGGTTTCCCACGTACTGCCGCAGCCGCGCCGTGCCGGCCAAACCGATGTACCCGGCGTCGTTGGCCTGGCCGCGCGCGATCACCGGGGCGTAGGCGGAGTCGGGCGCGTTGCCATAGATCCGGCTGCCGACCAGCTGCGTGTCGATCGACGTGCTGATGCCGCCGGCGGAAACCCGCAGCTTTTCCCCGAACGCGCGCTCGAAGGAGCCGTGGCCGGACAGCGAATCGGCATCGTAGCCGTCGCGCATCGTCAGGTAGCGGTCCTGCGGCTCGAGCGCCCGGCGCCGGGCCACATGCCGGTTGAGCACGCGCGTCCGCTGGTAGCGGCCGACGACTTTCCACTGGGCAACCTCCGTGCGCTGGCCGACCTCGGCCGTGAACTGGTCGCGCGCCTCGTCGATCAGCAGGTAGGAAGGGATGAACGCGCGGGTGGTGAACGGCGCGCCGCCCAGATTGCTGTCGCCCCAGCGGATCGAGTTTTTCGATCCCTCGCGGGCGAGGCGGTCGTAGCGGATCCGCCACTGGATCGACTGGCGCACCAGCGATCCGACTTCGACGAACAGAAACGTGCGGTCGACCGCGAGATCCTCGTCGAAGTAGGAAATCGCCAGGTCGCGCGGGAGCAGGCGCCCGCCCGAACCGTCGTAGAAGGTCCGGAAGCGGTGGAAACCGGCGTTCACGTAGAAGCGGTCGAATTGCTCCCATTGGAGCGCAAACTTGTAATCGGCGTTGCCCGGCACCGCGCGGGCGTCGAAGCGGAGGAACGACGTCTCGCCGGAACGGGAGACGGTGAAGCTCTCCAGCCCGCCGTAACCGTCTTTGCGCTGGCGGGCGGCCTTCTGGAAGGCGGCGCGGTCGCCGTCGAGGAAGGCGCCGCCGCCGCCGACCGACCAGCTGCCTTCCGTTGCGACCTGGGCCGCGAACGCCGGCAGGGAAACCAGCCAAACGAGGATCGCCGCGGCGACCGGGCGGGAAAACATGGGCGTTTGCATCAGAAACGGAGGGACGAGTTGACGTTGGAACCGTGCACGGCCTCGTGGCAGCCGGCGCTCCAGCAGGTGCCGCGGAGCACGTTGCTCGAATGGTCGACGCCGCCGTGCATGATGGTCACCCCGCTGGACTGCGGCTGGAAATGGCACTGGTAGCACAGGCTCGTGCCGCGCGACTTGAGCATCTTGTCGTTCACGGAACCGTGCGGGGCGTGGCACGCGACGCAGCCGTCGCGCATGACTTCGTGGCCGAACACGAACGGCCCCGTCTGCGCCGGGTGGCACTTCGCGCAGGTCGCGTTGGTCGCCGCGACCAGCGTCCGCGCACCGGCGTCGGCAGCGTGCGCCTCGCCTTCGTGGGGATTGTGGCAGTTCGTGCAGGCGATTTTGCCGGCCAGCACCGGATGGGTGAACGGCAGGCTGAACTCCGCCCGGGTGTTCGGGTGGCACTGGATGCAGGTATCGGGAGAAATCTTCGGGTTGACGATCGTGGCGCGGGTGCCGGCCTTGATGTGCAGGCTCGCGGGCCCGTGGCACGACTCGCAGGAGATGTTCTTCACGGCGCCGTTAGCCGCCTTCATCACGATGCCCGCGTGGGTCGCATCGTGGAAACCGCGGGCGATGTCCGTGTGGCATTTCGTGCAAGCCTGCGCGCCGACGAAGGTCGCTCCGGGTACGGCCGGCGGCGCGAGCATCGTGCGGCCGGTCATGACGCAGGACACCAGCAGGCCCGACCAAAGGGCCAGGGCGCCCAGAACCAGGCGCAGCCCGAGGCGGCGGAAAAGCGGAAACGGATTCATCGGCGTGAGGCGGGATCTCCTGGTCTCACTTGGCGAAGCCGCGCACCTGCTGCACGAGGGCCGCGATCTCGGCGTCGTTCAGACGGTCGCCGAACGCTTCCATCTTCTCCTCGCCCTTGGCGTTCTTCCGGCCGTTCTTCACGATCTTGATGATATCGTCGTCGGTGAGCTTGGCCTGATTCGCTTTGTCGGTGAGGTCTTTGGCCCCGGCCTTGCGGCCGATGCGGGTCTGCGCCTTGCCGTCGGCGCCGTGGCACCCGACGCAGTGTTTTTCCCAGTTCTCCGCCGGCGTGGCGGCGAAACCGGCCGTCACCGCGAGGGCAACGAAGGCAAGCAGGAGGGATGACGGAGGGATGGGCTTCATGGCGTCGGTTCTGGGCTTAGGCGAAAAAGTCGCGGTGGACGTCGGCCTCGTCGCTCCGCCGCGCGAAGCCGCTCGGCCGGGCCGGACGGCAGAGACCGGGACGGGACGGTGCGGCGTCGCCCGCCGCGGGCGCGGCAGCCGGAGTCGCTACGACCTGCGCGGACGCCTCCCGGGCGGGCCGCGCGGCCGCGGGCGCCGGGCCGGCGATCCCGGCCACGAGCTCGCGGAGGCCGCTGGTGACCTGCTCCAGGGCCTGCGACTGAGCGGTCAACGCGTCGGCGGCCTGCGCCGCTTCGTGCGCGGAGCCGGCGTTGAGCTGGGTCGCGGAATCGATCTGGGAAACCGAGGACGTGATCTGGTCGATGCCGGCCTTTTGCTCCTGCATCGAATCGTTGATGTTCCCGATGATGAGCTCGAGCTCGCGGATGCGCGCGTGCACGTCGGAGAAACGCTGGGCGGCTTCCCCGCCGATTTTCACGCCCTGCCGGCTCTTGGCGACGGAGTCGGCGATCCGCGCCGACGTGTCGCGGCTGGCGACCGCGCAGCGTCCGGCGAGCGAGCGGACTTCGTCCGCGACCACGGCGAACCCGAGGCCGGCCTCCCCTGCGCGCGCGGCCTCGACCGCGGCGTTGAGCGCGAGGATGTTCGTCTGGAACGCGATCTCGTCGATCGTCTTCAGGATCTTGGACACCTCGACGCTCGCCCGCTCCAGGGATGTCAGCGCCTCGCCCATCGACTGCATCTGGGTGGAGCCGGCGTCGGCGCAGGCCAGGGCCCGCTGGGCGACGTCGCGCGCCTTGTCCGTTTGCTCGGTGTTACGGCGGGTGAGCGCGTTGATCGCGTCGACCGCGCCGCGCGTTTCCTGCATGGACCCGGCCTGCTGCGTGGAAAGTTGCGCCACCTGCTGGCTCGCAAGGGAAACCTGCCGGGCCGAGGCCGCCGTCTCCTTGGCGCTGCCGGTCAGCGTCGTCGCCGCCTGCTCGATCGGGCGGCTGATCGACCGCGCGGCCAGCCAGCTCGCACCCATCACCAGGCCGGACGCCGTCAACCCGCCGATCACCAGCCAGCGCACCGCGGCCGCGCCGTAGGCGACGACGCGTTCCAGGAGCGATTTGAACTCGCCGACCTGCTCCTCGACAAACGACTCGAAGCCGGTCCGCAAGCGATCGCCGATATCGTCGACCGACGACATCAGCTTGGTGCCTTCGCCGGTGCCCTTCTGGATGAACGCCATGGTCATCGCCTGGCCCGCGGCCACCAGCGCATCGATGTCGGCATCGATCGCCTTGAGCTGGTCGAGCCGTTTGGCATCGCCGGTATCCTTGTAGTAAGTACGGAACCGCTCGACGTTGGCGTGGAAAGCATCGCGGACTTTGCCGACGTAGTTGAACACGTCCTTCGCTTCGTCCGCCTGCCGCGTGGCCGACAGGGCGGTGAGAATGTCCTGGATTTCCCGCACCTGCAGCTGCATCTGCCGGGCGAGATCGGAAAACTCCGCATGGCGGGCAGCTCGCTCCATCTGGAGCCGGTTTTGCCGCGCCAACCAATGCGTGGCACCGATCACAAGGGTCAACGCGAAGGTCGGGATCGCACAGACCAAAAACAGGCGATTGCGGAGCTTCATTGTCCGATCCCTCTCCCGGCGCGAGCTCCGTCGTTCGGCCGACCGCAGGCGGACAAAGGGACTCGGCGGCGAAATTCGCACGGAAGATTTGGCGCGGGCAAAAGATGCATAGTAGGTCCGAAAGCGCCTACTTGCTCGGAACGTCTTTGCCGCGCTTTAGAAAAATCAGACTGGATAGTAAACGTAACCACTGCGGCGCAGAAACCTACTCAGTCCCGCTGCCGGAGATTCGGAGCGCCGCGACCGCCCAGGCATAAACTTCAACCAACTTATGCTCATTGCTTTCCAACACTCCAACGCGATCGCTACGCCCCGACCGACGGCAAGCCTCCCCCTTTCCGGCCGTCGGCCGCCAGCTCAGGTTTCAACCGGCTCGCCTGATTCCAAATGTTACGGAATCCTGCGGTACGATCCCACCTGCCCACCCATCGCGCGGTTCGCGGGTCAGGGGCGTCCCTCGGTGCACCCTCACCAGCCGGGAAAAAGCCAAGGGAGCCGGCCCCGAAGGACCGGCTCCCGACCAAAACCTGAACCAAAGCGAACGGCGGGGCTTCAGCCGAACCCGAGCAGTCGATGGAGTTTGCCGGGAGCCAAGAGCGGAGCCGGGCGGATTTTCAGGCCGCGGGCTGCGGCGGTGTTTTCCCGAGTCCGGCGGACCGATCTCTCAACCCTCAACTTTCAGCTCTCAACTGCGCGATTCGCATCAAAGCTTGATCTGGAACATCACGCCGTACCAGCCGACCTTGAAGTCCTGCGGCCCGCCGTCGAGCGGCAGCGCCGTAGGCACCGCGTTCGCGTTGGCGCCCGGCACGATCGGGGTCGCATATAGGTTGGTGTAGTGCCAATCGCGGATCGTCTCCTTCTGGTGACGGTAGACCAGGCGCGCGGAAAAGACCTTCGTCAGCGGAATACGCAGGCTGGCGTCGAGGTAGCCGATGTCCGTCGCGAGATCCGGCATGCGTTCGCCGGCGAAGACCGCGTTGGCGGCATTGACGGCGCCGCCGACCGTGTACGCGTAGTCGATGCGCGTGCGGCCGATGGAGTACGAGTAGTCGACGTGGAAGCTGACCTTGCCGAAGTCCTGCCGGAAACCGGCGCCGACGACGTGGTTGCGGTCCGCGCTGTCGGCGTCCCACGTGTTGATCAGCGGGAAAATCGGACCGCCGGGCGCGGCGCCGATGGCGATCGCGTTCTCCGGCGTCACGGTCCCGAGCGGCGTGACGAGGCCGATGGTGACGGCCGCGTTGGCGTTCGGGATCGTGGCCTGACGGTATCGGCCCTGCTGGTACGAGTAGAACCCGTACACGGAACGCTGGGCCGAGGGCTGGTAGTTCAGATCGAGATTGAGCGAGCGCTGGTCGTTCTGGGTCCGGCCATACGCAGCGTCGGGATGGCGTGCGTTCTTGATCTGGAAGGAAATCCCGGCGTCGAGATCCGGACGAAGCATCGTGTCGTAACGGAAGTTCGCGGTGTGCTGGTCGCGGTCCGAAAGATCGTAGGCGCGGAACGCATTGTTGGTGCGCACGGCCCAGCTGTTCACGTTGGCGCCGGGCGTCGTCGGGATCGGGAAGATCGCCGAGCTGAAGGCGCCGGGGTCGTACGTCGAAGCGGTGTAGGTGCTGCCGCGGCGGGCCGCGAATTCATACGAGACGCGGACCGTGGAGTCGGCCAGCGCACGGGTGACGAATCCGACCTTCGCCTTGTCTTCCCAAGTCTTGGCGCGTTCGCGGCGGGTGCGCTCGATCGTCTCGCGCTCGAGGGCGAAGTTCACGTTCGTCGTCGGGTTGAGGCGGTAGTCCGCCGTGGAGCCCACGCGATGCTGCTTGCTGGAGTAGATATTGCTCTTGATCGGCAGATTGCCGGCCGGCGTGGCGTTGGCGCCGAGCAGGAGGTTCTGGCCGCTGCCGTCGTTGAGGATGCGGCCCCAGACGCCGGTGACGCCGTCGAGCGTGAGCCCGCGCGTCTGGTTGCCCGCCGTCGCGGCGTCGGCATCGTTGTACACCGCGTTGGGATTCACCGCCAGAAACGGGTCGCTCGCGTTCTTCGTTTCGTGGAAGCGCGCCTTGGCCTTCAAGTTGAGGGCGGAGGTCGGATTGATCGCAAAGGTCAGGTCGGCGAGGCGCGTGTCGATCGTCTGGTCGGCCGTCGGACGGCTGAGCGCGCCGGTGGTATCCCAGGCGCCGCCGGGGAGCAGCGTGACGTTGGCGAGCGAGATATTCGGGATCGTGGTGTAGGGAATCAGGCTGTCGTCCTGGCGCCATTTGCCCGCGGATACGACGGCGGTGAGGCTGCTCTTGTAGAAGTCGGGAAACTTGCGGGTGTACTCGGCGCGGGCGTTGTAGGCTTGGTTGCTCGGCGCGAGGTCCATGCGGCCCTGGGTGTAGGCGCCCGCCGCCGGCACGGTCGTTACACCCGCGGGCGGCGCGATGCGGTACGGTTCCTGGAACGTAACCGTGCTGATATTGTTGCGGAAGATGGAAGCGGAGAGCCGCAGGTTGAAGACGTTCAGGCCGTCGGCGTGCAGCAGGCCGGCCATGATGTCCTCGGTCTCGTAGTCCACGGGCTCGGGAATATCCATCGGCGCGGTGCCGCCGGCATTGCCCCAGACGACGCCGATCGGGCGCGCGCCCACGCGTTTTTCCAACGCATAGCCGACATAGGCTTTCCACGTGGGGGTCAGCGAAAGATCGAGCCGGATGCCCGTGCGTTCGCGCATCAGCGAGAGTTCGGAACCGGCGTCCGCCGCGAGCGCGGCGGCGACGGCGGCGTTGTCGGCCGCGGTCGACGCGGTGCCGCCCGGCGTGAGCCCGGTCAGGAGCGTGAGGTTGCCGGTGCCGACACCGTTCCACAGGGAACGGTAGCGATTCGTGAAGACGTGCGGCGTCTCGCTGTGGAAGATTTTCACTTTCCAGTCGTTGTAGCGGCCGAATTCGAGGCCGTAGTACTGGTCGTTGCGGCCGGCGGCGCCGCCCTGAAGTTCCACGTAGTGGCCGCCTTCGGGCCGCTTCATCGTGAAGGTGAAATTGTTCAGCAGCGCGCCGTTGTCCGGATCGGAGTACGTGCGGTACTGGGCGCTGCGTTCGTCGGCGTCGCCGCCGATGAAACCGAATTCGATCTGGCCCATGTACTGCCAGCCGGAGGCCAGCTTGGCGATTTCATCGGCCTTGGGCATCGCGAAAGGCAGCTGGAACAGCTGGCCCGTGGGCGTGTGCTTGAGCTTCATCCATTCCGCGTCGCGCGGCCGGGCGGCCGTGGCCGAGGCGCTCATGCTGTTGCCGAGGGAAGTGCCGACGCCGGCGGCGGAATCGGCAAAGGGGGAGGCGGCGGCCGTAAGGGCCGAGCCGGCGGCACCGATCGCGGCGAGGCGCAGGAGAGTCCGGGAAATCGTGATCATGGTCGGGGTGGTCGCGGACATCGGGATCAACGTTGGAGCCGGGCGCCGCCGGGGTGGTTGCTGCCGTGGACCTGCGAGTGGCAGTTCTGGCAGGAGCGCCCGAAGATCCGGGTGCTGGGGGCGCCGCCGCCGCCGATCGCGCCGCCGGCGTTGAAGAGCGTGGATTGGTGGCCTTGGGCGTTGCCGTGGCACTGCTGGCACAGGAACGGACGCGCGACGTTGAGCAGCTTGTCGTGGTTCGAGCCGTGCGGGTTGTGGCAGCTCAGGCAGTTGTCGCGCACCGGCGCGTGTTCCCAGAGGTAGGGTCCGCGTTTCTCGGCGTGGCAGTTGTAGCAGGTCTCGTTGATCGAATCGGCCTTCAGCAGGCCCTTTGAGGTCGAGCCGTGCGGATTGTGGCAGTCGACGCAGCTCATCTTGCCTTCGGCGAGCGGCATGTGCGACCGCTTCGCGAACTCGGCCCGCTGCTGCTGGTGGCAGGTGTAGCAGGTTTCGTTGATCGTCGGCTTCTTCAGCAATCCACCGGAGGAGAGCTTGGCCATCGGGTTGTGGCAGTCGCTGCAGCTCAGGTTGTTCGCGGCGTGGACCGACCCGTCCCAGAACGTCTGCCCCGCGCCCTGGTGGCAGGACTGGCACATCGCGGTCTGCAGGGCGACCGGGGTCCCCCACTCGCGCGTGAAGCCCACGAGCGAGCCGCGGTTCGACGGGCTGATCGGATCCTTGAGGTGGTTCGAGCCCGGGCCGTGGCAGGCCTCGCACGAAATCTTCTCCTGCTCGTTCTTCGGATTCAGCCGGAACACGTTCGCGTGCGCCGTGTGCGTGAACTGCGTGTTCTGCGCCTGGTGGCAGGCGACGCACACCGCTTCGCCGACATACTCGGCGCCGTTGTTGAGGGCGGGCACCGGGGGCTTCGGGTTCGCGACGATGCTCGTGACGAGCGCCGCGGCGGCCAGACCGCTGGCGGCGAGGGCGGCGCGCAGCGGCGGGAGGGAGGAAGGAAACTTCATGGCGTTCGGTTCGGGAAAGTCGGAGCGGGGCAAAAAGCGCGGAAACCGTTTCCGCACCGTTTTGTTCATGCGGCGACCGCCCGGCTTGCGAAATCGAAACCGTAACGGGGCTGTTACCCGCGACTTCGGCGCGGCCGCGCCGGGCGCTCGTCCCGCCTCCGCCCGGCGGTCGTCACGGGTGCCGGCGCCCGGCGCGTTTGGGATTCGACTCCGCCCGCCGGCGGAACCATCGGATTGGCCTTTGCGTATCCGTTTTTCCATGCTCGCCGCGCTCGCGTTCGGGGCGGTCGCCGCCGCCGCGCCGTCCCCGCGCTCGACCGGCACGCCGATCCTGCGGATCTGGCACGCCGAGGACTACCGTGCTTCCCCGGTGAACTGGCGCGTGCTGCCGGACCCGCGCACCGGGATGGTCTATGTTTCCAACAATTTCGGCGTACTCGAATTCGACGGCGCCACCGTACGCCTGATCGCGATGCCGCGCGGCGGCGCCGCGCGCGCTCTCGTGCTCGATTCCGCCGGGCAGATCTGGGTCGGCGGCGTCGGCGAACTCGCCCGGCTGACGCCGGACGCCTCGGGCCGGATGGCCCCCGAGGATTTCACCGACCGGATCGCCGCCGGTGCCACCGGCACCGCCCTGCCCGCCGCCGACGAGCCGGAACGCGAGGGCGGCGGACGCGGGCCGGCGCCGCTGAGCGGCCTCGGCAATCTCAACCGCGCGGTCGCCGGCCGCGACGCCGTCTATTTCCGGCTGCCGGACACCGTGGCGCGCCTCGCGCCCGACGGCAGCGCGCGCCTCATCCCCGCCGCCGCGCGGCTCGGGCAGCTGCTGTGGCTCGACGGCGCACTTCACGCCAATGAACGCGACCGCGGGTTCCTCCGGTTCGCGCCGGAGGGTCTCGTCGCCGTCCCCGGCGCCGGCCGCCTCGACACCTATGCCGCCCGCGAGGAGCGGACAGGCGGCTGGCGCCTGCTCACCACCCGCGGGCCCGCGCACTGGCCCGGACCCGGCCACGCGCCCGTCGCGCTCGCGCCCGAGACCGAGGCGTTCTTCGACGACGAGGAGCCGACGTGCGCGACCTTCCTTGCCGACGGCCGCGCCGCCTACGGCACCACGCGGAGCGGCCTGCTGCTTTTCAATGCGGAGGGAAAATTCGAACGCCGCCTCGACCGGTCGCACGGCCTGCCGGCCAACCGAATCAACGGGCTTGCCCAGGACCGCGAGGGAGGCCTCTGGCTTGCCCTGCACGCCGGGCTCGTGCGGATCGAACTGGATTCACCCTATGCCCTGCACGGTCCCGCGCTCGGACTCACCGGCGGGCCGCGGCACCTGCTCCGCGCCGGGGAGCGCCTCTACGTCACGCACGGCGAGGGCCTCGCTTGGCGCGACGACGCGGACGGACTCTTCCGCAGCGTGCCCGAGTTCCGTACCGGCAGCCACCGCCTCGCCGCCGGCCGCCACGGCGTGCTCGCCACCGCCCAGGGATTCCACGAGCTCTCCGGCGCGCAGCCGAAAGTTTTCCATCTGCCCGGTCCCTACCTCTACGGCATTTTGCCGTTGCGCCCGCCCTCGGACCGGGTCGTCGCGGCGTCCGCCACCGCCGTGCATGCCTTCCGACCGGCGGCGGACGGCACCTGGCGCCGGGAGCTGACATTCCGCCACCTGCCGGCCGGCGCCGACGACCTGCTGGAGTCCCCGTCGGGCGATGTCTGGCTCGTCACGCGCACGGCGGAAATCTGGCGCCTCAAACTCGGCGACGGGGTGGTCGCCGACGCTCCCGCCCGCGTCTACGGCGCCGACCGCGGCCTGCCGCCGCTGCTGCGTCGCGACCAGCCGCGTTTGCTCCTGCTCGGGGACGATCTCGTCGTCGCCGGGGCCCGCGGGCTCTTCCGGTTCGACCCCGCGGCCGACCGTTTCGTGCCGGAGACCCGCTTCCCCGCCCTCGCCGATCCCGCCACCGGCCGCGGCCCCGCGATGGCGGTCGCCGCGGCGGACGGCGGCGCCTGGTTCTATTTCGACGGCGCCACCCCGCGCCTTGCGCGCCTGCGGCGCGACGCCGCCCGGGCCTGGCAGGTCCAGATCTTTCCCGCGCCGGCGCTGCGCGAGCTGGTCGTCAACCATCTCTGCGACGATCCGGGTCTGCGCACCGTGTGGATCGCCGCCCAGGGGCAGCTCCTTTCGATGGACCCGGCCTGGCAGCGCTCGCAGGAGCAGCCCGCGCTCCGCGCGCTCGTGCGTGCCGTGACCGCCGGCGGCTCCCCGGTGGCTCTGGCCGCGCTGGCGGAGCTGCCCGCCGCGGCGACGTCCTTGCGTTTCGAATACGCGGCGCCGGCCTTCGGCTCGGACCACACGGGCCGCAGCGGCCTCGAGTTCCGGACCCGGCTCGCGGGCTTCGCCCCCGGCTGGAGCGAATGGAGCGACGCGCCGTACCGCGATTTCACCAATCTCCCGCCGGGCCGCTTCGATTTCGAGGTGCAGGCGCGCGACTTCTCGGGCCGCGAAAGCGCCGTGACCCGGCTCGGCTTCGTGCTGCCGCCGCCGTGGTGGCGCACGCCCTGGGCCTACGCCGGCGCCGCGGGTCTCGCCGCCGCCGCGGTGGCCGGCTTTGTGCGCCTGCGCACGCGCGTGCACCGCCGGCGGGCCGAACACCTCGAGGCAATCGTCGCCGAACGCACCCGCGAGCTCGAGCGGCTCCGGCGGCTCGAGCTGGACGAGAAGATCGCGGCCCAACTCGCGGAGGAACGCGCGCGCCTGGAGATGCTGCGCTACCAGCTCAATCCGCACTTTCTCTTCAACGCGCTGAACTCGCTCTACGGCCTGGTCTACCCGCATTCGCGCCCGGCGGGCGACCTCGTGCGCCAGCTCGCGGAGTTCTGCCGCACCACGTTCACCCGCGCCGCCGACCAATGGCAGTCCGTGGCGGAAGAAGTCGCGATGCTGCGCGCGTACCTCGCGATCGAGCAGGCCCGCTGGCGGGAACGCCTCGCCGTGACCGTCGAGGCGGATCCGGCGGCGGATCCGGCGCGGCTGCCCGCCTTCCTTTTGCTGCCGTTGGTCGAGAACGCGATCAAGCACGGCGGCGCCACCAGCCCGGCCCTGCTTTCGGTCCGCCTCACGACGCGGCGCGAGCCCGACGGAGACGTCACGGTCGAAGTCGCCAACAGCGGCACTTGGCTCGCCGCCCACGACCCGCGGCCCACGGAATCCACCGGGATCGGCATGGAGAATCTCCGCGCCCGCCTCGTGCGCTGTTTCCCGGGCCGCCACCGGCTCGAGGTCGCCGCGGCCGACGGCTGGGTCGTCGTGCGCCTGCGGCTCGGCGCCGGCGGGCAAAACTGAATCACTCGTCCCTCTCGCCCATGCTCCGCGCCCTGATCATCGACGACGAACCGCCGGCCTGCGACATCCTGCGTGCGCTTCTCGCCGACCATCCGCACATCGCCGTCGTCGGCGAAGCCGGCACCGTCGACGACGCCCGCCGCCGACTCGCGCTCGGCGACTACGACCTTGTGCTCCTCGACGTCCAGTTACGCGGCGGCAGCGGCTTCGACCTCGTGCCGCACATCCGGCCGGGCGCCCGCATCATCTTCGTCACCGCCTTCGACCAGCACGCGCTCCGCGCCTTTACCGTCAACGCGCTCGACTACCTGCTCAAGCCCGTCGACCCCGCCCGGCTCGCCGACGCCGTGTCCCGCCTGCCGGCCGCGGCCGCCCCGACTCCGCTCGCGGCCCCGGAAACGCCCCTCGGCCGCCTTGGTCCCGGCGACCGGGTCTGGCTCAAGGGCGAGCGCGGCGCGCGTTTTGTTTTTCTCGCCGATGTCGTCGCGCTCGTCTCCTGCGACAACTACTCCGAAGTCTTCGTCGCCGACGGCGCGCACTTCCTCGTGCGGCGCCCGCTCAAGCAGTGGGAAGCGGCGCTGCCGCCCGAGCTCTTCGTGCGGGTGCACCGCCAGGCGCTGGTGAACCTGGCGCACCTCGACCGCGTCGACGATCCCGACGGCGAGGCTCCGACGCTGCGCCTGCGGGGCCTGGACCGGCCCGTGGCCTGCAGCCACCGGCTCGCGCCGGAGCTGCGCCGCCGGCTCGCTTCCTGAGCGGCGGCGACGTTCGCCACTTTCTGAGCCACGCCCGCCCCCGCGCGATTGCGGCGCGACGCGGATGCGCCAGCGAAGCGGGTGCCCTGAGCGCCCCGCTATGACCAAATACTTGAATTTGCCGCCGAGCCGATCCGCCGCCCTCCGGGCCCGGCTCCGGCGGATCGGCCTCCGGTTTGCCGCCCTGGTCGGTTGCGCCGTCGTCCCGGTCGCGGCCGCCTTCCCGCCCGCCCCGCACTACACGATCTACGGCATCGTGCGCGACCAAGTCGGGGCAACCCTCGCCGCGGACGGCGCGGAAATCGTCCTGCTGAAGGACAACGCCGAAATCGGCCGCGCGCCCGTCACGGCACTCCGCGGCGACCGCAACTACGAGCTCAACATCCGCATCGACCAGCAGCGGCCCGCTTCGCGCACCTATTCGGCCCGCGCCGTTCCCGCGCTCGGCGTCTACTCGCTCGCGGTCGAGCTCAACGGCCAACGCTTCTTCCCCATCGAGGTCGCCGGCACGCTCCGCGCCGGCCAGGGCGGGGAACGCGTCCGGCTCGACCTCAACCTCGGCGCCGACCTCAACCGCGACGGTCTCCCCGACGCGTGGCAGGAATGGCAGCTCTATCAGGCCGGCCGCCGGCCCGGCACGCCGGGCTGGGACATCAACCTCA
Organism: Opitutaceae bacterium; assembly: GCA_027482185.1. GTDB lineage: Bacteria > Verrucomicrobiota > Verrucomicrobiia > Opitutales > Opitutaceae > ER46. The sequence continues at coordinate 20,302 of JAIXWF010000024.1, forward strand.
TCACCCGCGACGGCGATTTCGACGGCGACGGACTCAGCAACTATCACGAGTACGTGGCCGGCACTTTCGCCGGCGACGCCACGGAGCGCTTCGAACTGCGCATCACCGGCAAGACCGCCGGCACCGTTTCGTTCGAGTTCTTCTCCATCACCGGCAAGGTCTACGGCCTCGAGCACAGCCCCGATCTCGCGACCTGGACCGCCGTGGCCTTCGCGCTGGCGCCCGGCGGCCCGACGCAGGCGACGTTCCAGGCGCCGGATGTGAACCTCGTCTCCGCCTACGTGCCCGCCGCCGCGGGCGCCGCCGGCTTCTACCGCCTCACTGTCCGATGAAACGCCTGCTCCGCCTTTCCCTGCTGGTCGCCGTCGTCGCCGCGGCACCGTCCGCCCTCGCCCAGTGGCAATCCGTCACCTACACGCTGCGCGGCGGCTGGAACGCCATTTTCCTCCACGGCGACGCCAGTCACACAACTCCGGATACGCTGTTCGCCGCCAATCCCGAGATCGTCTCCGTGTGGCGCTGGAATCCGAACCCCACGCCCCTGCAGTTCGGCGCCTCGCCCCTCGTGCCCGCCGCCAACACGCCGGAATGGAGCACCTGGTACCGCGGCCAGCCCGGCCAGTCCACCCTTGCCAGCCTCGCGGGCCAGAACGGCTACCTGATCCAGTGCACGGGCTCGGCCGCCAACACCTACGCGGTCACCATTCCCCAGCGCCCGCTGCCGCCGCAGCTGAACTGGGTGCGCAACGGCGCCAACCTGCTCGGTTTCCCGACGCGCCAAAACGGAATCTACCCGACGTTCGCCGCGTACTTCGCGACCTTTCCCGCCGCGGTCGCCACCGGCACGCGCATCTACCAGTACGCGGGCGGCGACCTCGGGCCCGGCAATCCGGTGCAGGTCTTTTCGCCGTCCGTCGAGCGCCTCGACCGCAACCAGGCCTACTGGTTCGAGGCCCCTGTCGTCGGCAACTTCTACGCCCCGCTCGAGATCGCGCCCTCGCTGCAGTCCGGCCTGCATTTCGGCCGCACCGGCAGCCTGCTCACGGTCCGTATCCGCAACCGCACCTCCGCCAACGTCGCCCTCACCGTCTCGCCCCAAGCCTCAGCCCCGCCACCCGCGGGCCAGGAAGCCATTCTCGCCGCGGTGCCGCTCGTGCGCCGCACCTTCGACGCCGCCACCGCGGCCTATGTCGACGCGCCGCTAGCGGGTCCGATCACGGTACAAGTCGCCGCGCAGAGTTCCGTCGAACTCGCCTTCGGCGTCGACCGCAGCCTCGTGACCGGAGCGGCCGACGCACTCTACGCGTCGCTCCTTCGCTTCACCGACGGCGGCAACCTCGCCGACATCACCCTGCCCGTCAGCGCACGCGTCGCGTCCATGGCCGGACTCTGGGTCGGCGACATCTCCGTCTCCGGCGTCGAAAGCAAGGCCCCCGGCCACACCGGCACCGCCGTCGTCCGCCCCTTCCCGCTCCGGGTCCTGCTGCACGTCGACGCCGCCGGCACGGCGCGCCTGCTCTCGCAGGTTTTCATCGGCCGGCTCGCCGCGCCGTCGAACCCCGCCGGACTGTGCACGCGCGAGTCCGCCCTGCTCGCGACCGACAAAGCCAACGCCACCCGGCTCACGGCTTCGCACCTGCCGCTCGACGTCGTCGCCGGCACCGGCACGGGCTCCGTCGCGCTCGGCGCCACGCTCGTCCGCTCCGTCGCGATTCCGTTCAACGATCCGACCAATCCCTTCGTCCACACGTATCACCCGGACCACGACAACCGCGACGCCCGCTTCCAGCCCGTCGGCGCCGGCGTCGAGAGTCCAGCCCTCGCGCGCACGTTCAGCTTCGCCTTCGCGTCTTCCGCGCCCGCCGGCGAGAGCTCCGCCGGCTGGGGCGCCACCGTCCTCGGCGGCACGTACGCCGAGACCGTCACGGGCCTTCACAAAGCCCCGCTTACCGTCACCGGCACGTTCCGCCTCCAGCGCGTGAGCGAAGTCGCCGCGATCACCCTCGACTGACCCCGCCGTTTTCCTCCCGCCGTCCTTTTCCCCGCCATCATTCCCGCCATGTCACGCTTCCTCCTCGCCCTTCTCCTCGCCGGTCTGCCGCTCGCCGGATTCGCGCAATCCGCCGTGCCCAACTACGTGAGCTACCAGGGCCGCGTCACCGACGGCGCCGGCAACCCGCTCGGCTCGCCCAACCCCGTGAACCGCACGGTCACGTTCCGGATCTGGTCGCACCCGAGCGCGACCGACGCTCCCAGCCGGCTTTTTACCGAAACCCAGACCGTCACGATCGCCAACGGCGAGTTCAGCGTCCTCCTCGGCGCGGGCACCGCCGTCGGCGCCGAGCCCAACGCCGTGACGCTCGAGAGCGCCTTCAGCGGCGCCGTCCGCTATCTCGGCGTCACGATCGACGACCCCGCCGTCGCCAACGATCCCGAGATCTCGCCGCGCCAGCAGATCGTCACCGCGGCCTACGCCTTCCGCGCCAAGGTCGCCGAATCCGTCCTCGGCCAGTCCGTCACGTCCGCGATGCTGGCCAACAACGCCGTGACCGGCATCCAGCTCGCCGACAGCGCCGTCACCAGCGCGAAGATCACCGACCTCTCCGTCGCCACCGCCGACCTCGGCGACAACATCGTCACCTCCGCCAAAATCGCCGACGGCGCCATCGCCACGGCCGACATCGGCAACGGCCAGATCACCGCCGCCAAGCTCGCGACCGATGTCGGCGCCTGGGTCGCCAACGGCGCCAACGTCTACCGCGCCACGGGCAACGTCGGCGTCGGCACCACCACGCCGACCGCCCCGGTTTCCGCCGGCAGCGCCGTCGCCAACACCAAGATCGCCGTCTGGGACAACGGCACCGGCACCGGCCTCATGGGCCTCGGCGTCCAGTCCGGCCAGCTCCGCCTCCACACCAACGTGAGCAGCGACCGTTTCTCGTTCCTCAACGCGCCCGCCGGCACCGAAGTCCACACCATCCTCGGCAACGGCAACGTCGGCGTGAACGTTTCCAACCCGCTCTACCCGCTCAGCTTCGGCCCCTCGCTGGCCAACACCAAGATCGCGCTCTGGGACAACCTCTCGACCCACGCCGCGGGCCTCGGCTTCCAGGGCAACCAGTTCCGTCTGCACACCGAGAATGCGGTTTCCCGTTTTTCGTTCCTCAACGGCGCCGCCGGCACCGAGACGTTCACGATCCTCGGCAACGGCAACGTCGGCATCGGCGATTCCAATCCGCAATGGGGCCTCGTGCTCAGCACGCCCAACCACTCCCGCATTTCGTTAAAAACGACCGCGCTGCCCGACAATGCCAGCTTCGACATCGGCACCCACTCCGACGGCGCCTTTGTCTGGAACAACCGCAACGCCTACCTCCACTTCGGCACCAACGGTACCGAGCGCCTCCGTATCGAGGGCGACGGCCGCATGGGCTTCGGCATGGCCAACACCTCCGCCGGCATCACCTTCCAATTCCGCGCGGCCAACCCCGCCCAGACCACGATCATGCACATCCGCGACGGCAACGGCAACGAGGCCTTCGCCTTCGCGCATCAGGGCAACGCCTACAAGCCCGGCGGCGGCAGCTGGTCCGCCAGCTCGGACCGTCGGCTCAAGGACAACATCCGCGACCAGACCGGCTCGCTTGAGCGCCTGCTCAAACTGCGCAGCGTGACGTTCACCTACAAGGACCAGGCCCGCCACGGCGCCGGCGTGCAGAACGGCTTCGTCGCCCAGGAGGTCGAAACCATTTTCCCGGACTGGGTCTCCACCGGTTCCGACGGCATGAAGATGGTCGGCACCCGCGGCTTCGAATCGCTCGCCGTCCAGGCGCTCCGCGAATTGCGCGCGGAGAAGGACGCGCAGATCGCCGCCCTCCAGGCGCGCGTGCAGGAGCTGGAGGCGCGCGACGCGTCCGCCAGCCGCCGCCTCGACCAACTCGAGCAGCGCTTCCTCGCCCTCACCAAGCCCCTCGCCGGCGCCGCCCGCTGATGCCCGCAGGACGTCCCGACCCGCACCGCGGTCCCTCGCGCCCGTCCCCTGCCTCCATGAAAACGCTCTTCCCTCTCTTCTCCCGCCCGCGGCTCCTCGCCGCCCTCGCGCTGGGCGTTGCGGGCCCCGTCCATGGGCAATACGAGGTCTCCAGCACCGCCCTGTCGCGGCTCTGGATCCAGCCGAAATCGTTCGTCGTCCCCAACGCCGCCAACAACACCCCGCCGATCCTCGCGTCCCAACCGCAATTCGCCGCCGACGCCGCCAACTCCGGCGGCAGCGGCCCCGTCTCCGATTCCGCCACGCTCAGCGCGCGTTACCCGTCGCAGATTTTCCGGAACCCCGCCACCGGCGCCCCCACCGGCAACGAAATCGTGCTGCAGCGTTCGACGGTCGGCGCCGTTTTCGCTTCCGGCGTCCCGCGCTACCTGCTCGGCGATGTCATTGTTCCCCCGGCCGTCCCGGCCGGCATCGCCCTTTCGCCCGCCGCCTACTGGCGCCTCCAGCCCGCCGTCCCCGGCGAATCGTTCGTCCATCCCGCCGGCGGCACCGCGACACCCGTGCCCGCCGGCACCCCGCAGAACTTCTACTACAGTCCCCACGCCGAACGCGTCTTCGCCACGCAGGCCGGCCGCGTCACAGTCACCTGGGTGTCCCGCGTCCCCGATACGTCCGGCGGCGACGGCCTCCGCTACCGCACGCGCGAGGAAACGTTTTCCGTTTCGTCCGCGACCGCGAAACCCACGCGCACGATCTATTGGACGGAAAAGAGCTTCAACGCCCCCGTCGTCACCATCCCCTCGGCCAATATCGAGACCGTCAACCCGGTCTACAGCGCCAATTTCCCCGCCACCGTCGCCACCGAATACCAACCGGTCGGCGTCTCCGTGAACCCGGACCCGAACAATTCCCTGCCGGCCGAACGCCGCACTCTCTGGTTCCAGAAAATCTCCGGCGTCGGCCAGCTCCGCGCCTACAACCTCGAGGGCCGCATCTTCATCGAATACCTCGGCGCCATCAAAGCCGGCACCGCCTCCGTCCACGAGTTCCTCGGTGCCGATATCGTCGAGGTCGTCCGCACCGCCCCTTCCGTCAACACCGTCGTCAATCTCGGCGAACAAATCCTGCCGCGCGACAGCGCCAACCGGCCGCTGCCCCTCGACGGCAGCTCCGAGTGGCTCGGCGCACCCGTCGCAGGCAGTTCCCTCGACGGCCAAAACTACTACGGCACCAACACCCGGGCGGACGGCCGGCAATTGTATTTCGCGGAACGCGAAAACGAGAATCCCGACCGCGTCGTCTTCTACTGGCTCGAGCAGGCCGATGCCGCGATCCACTTTGTCGCCGCCCCGGGCCGGCCAAACCTCGGCATCTTCTGGCCGAAACAGAAAAACAACTACATCCAAGCCTGGCCCTCCGGCCTGTCCGCCTACGCCCACTACACCGTCGGCACCGCCGGCTCCACCGCGGCCAACAGCGTCCAGTTCAACGCCGGCCAACTTCCGCAGGTCGTCTTCCAGGACGATCCCGCGCAGCAGCAGGTCCGCGTCGATCCCGCGACGCAGCGGCTCCAGGTCTCGTTCGCCGGCGACTCGCTCAACCGCACGCTGCTCAAGTTTACCGCCGGCCGCGAAATCTGGTACGTCCGTCTCTACACCCAGGCCGACGGCCGCGCCGGCTTCGAAGAAGGTGACGGCACCCCGGCGATCAACCGCACGGTCTACGTCGGCGACCGCATCGACGCCCCGGCCGGCTATGCCGCGGGCGGCTACATCGCCGCGGGACGAAACTACCTCCCGGACGCCTACATCGACCCCTTCGCCGCCGGCGCCACCGCCGCCGCCCGGGGCGCGATCATTCCCGTCAATGCCCCGCCCGGGGAAAACACCCTCAAGGTGTGGTGGTTCCGGAAAGTCGAACCCGCCAGCCCCGAGTTCGAACCGTTCTACCTCCCGGGCAAGGTCGGCACCTACACCGTCGCGTATCCGCTCAACCCCGCCACCATCGTCCTCGCCTCCAACGCCGGCAGCGGCGATCTGAGCGGCGCCGAAATCGCCGGCCGCGTCTACGTCCAGAACGACCGCAGTCTGCCCGGCTTCAATCCGAACGAGGAACACGCGCTCCTGCTCGCCGGCCGCGTCTACGCGCTGCGCGACGATCTGAACGACACCAGCGCCGATCCCGCGCGCTACACGTCGGAGCCGTATGCATTGCTCCGCTACACGCTGCCCGCGGACGGCCGGCCCGCCGTGCGCGCGTTCCGGATCCTGCGCGAGGTCGATCTGCCCGGCTCCGCTTCCGATGTGCTCTTCGACTACCCCGTCACCGCGGGCACGATTTTGCAGGGCCCGATGCCGCTGCCGCTGCTGCCGCTCCCGCTCGACAGCCAGAACCGCGTCAAAAACCGCGAGGTCGCCGGCACGCCCGACCCTGCGCCCGACGCCTCCAGCCCCGCGCACTACGCGAGCTTCACCTTCGCCGACCGCAAGGGCTACCATTGGGTCTATCGCGGTCCGCACGCCGGCGGCTCCCCGACGCTCGGCATGCAGTTCTACTATCCGATGCGCGAGGGCTTCTTCGTGCCCGGCGCCGCCGCGCAGCCCGCCGTCGGCACCCCGCTCCCGTATTTGCGGCCGCTCGTCGGCGGCACGCCGGCCGGCGACGCCGTCTCCGGCACGCCCCTCACGATCGTCTATCGTCCGGTCTGGCCCGCGCAGGCCCCGGAACTGCGCGTCGCGGAAACCCTGACGCTCGCGAAATTCGGCCTGCCCGCCGTCCTCCCGCAGGCCAGCGCCGAGGTGCTCTACCAGCAGTCCGTCGCCGTGCAGGGCACCGCCAAACCCAGCGTCGTCCTCCACGACCCCGTCCGCGAAAAGACCGTCGAACTCGGCGCCCTGAACGGGCTCGTTGATCTACCGGCCTCGCTCCGCACCACGTCCTACCGCGGCAAAATCTACTTCCAGGGCCTGCCGCCCCACCTGCAGACCCGATTCTATTTCGATCCGCTCCGCGGCCCCCGCGGCACCCTCGTGCTGCTCGGCGAGTTTGTCGACGAAGCCGCCGGCGAGGACTACCTCCGCCTCAACGTCCTCTCCGGCGCGGACCTCAGCCTCATCGCGAATCTCCCGGCCGCCGACGATTCCCGTCGCTTCGGCTGGCTCACCGCCATCGGCAGCCTCGCCACGCGCCTCGAAACCTTCGTCGAGAATCCGGAACGCGCCGGCACCTACCGGTCCAACGGCACGCCCGCCAGCGTCGCCGTCGACGCCCTCGCCGCCGTCTCCAGCCCCGACACCGCCGTCGTCGACTACGCCCTCACCGCCACCGGCAGCGGCAGCGGCTGGGTCACGATGGTCTTCGGCAACGGCCGCGCCTTCACGCCCTCCGGCGACCCGGTCAGCGTCCAGGTCTTCAAGGTCGCCCCGCGCCTCAACACCGGCGAACTCAAGGTCCAGCTTTCCGCCAACCCGCTCGACGAACAGGTTTCTCTCCGCCACAGCGGCGACTTCGCCGGCCGGCCCCAGGACTACGATTTCGAATGGCGCTACGCCCCGCCGCAGGGCGGCGTCGCCCCCCCGATCTACAGCCACACGCTCACGGACCGCCTGGCCACCGCGTGGCAGCTCGTCTCCGCCCCTGCCGGCACCCTCCCCACCGTCGCCGAATACGGCGCGGCCCTCGCGACGACGCTCCCGCGCACCGTCACCGTCAATCCCGTCGGCTTCACCGGCGGCACCTCCCGCCCCGGCCTCGTCGCCCGCTCCGCGGCCGGCGTCGACTTCGCCGCCGGCGTACCCTCCCGCATCGTCTTCTCCGCCGATCTCGCCGAACTCGCCGGCTTCGTGCTCTACGTCAACGGCGTCCCCGCCCTCGCCCACAACGCCCCCGCGCCGTTCACCAACGCCACCGCGTCCGCGAGCCTGATCGCCGGCGGCCTGCCCCGCCAATTCGAGGTCCCCGCCAACTTCTTCCAGCAGGCGGCCAACGTCATCGAGGTCGCCGTCTACTCGACCGCCGACGCCGGCACGTCTTCGGTCGCCGATTTCAGGCTCCACGCGTCGGTCGAGACCGATCTCGTCGTCGCGTCCGGTTCCCCGTGGCAGACGCCCAACGGCACGCTCTCGAACCAGGTCGTCGTCGGCGGCTCGCCCACCGCGCCCCTCGGCAGCCCCCTGCTCGTGATGTCCGACAATTGGTTCACCGTGCGCTACCGGCCCAGAGCCGGCACCGGTAACGTCGCCGGCACCGCCTGGTCCCGCTGGCAGCGGCCCCAGCTCGTCGAGGGCTGGATCAAGCGCGTCCTCGCCGCGATCAATCCCTTCAACCAGCGCATGCGCGATCTGGCCAACAATGCCGTCAACACCGACGTCAGTCTCCTCACCCAGGCCGGCCAACGCTGGGAAGGCAACGTCGCCCTCACCCTCGAAAACATCAACGACGCCGGTCTCATCGAGATCTACGAGACCGTCCTCAACCGCGGCAAATCCCTCAGCGTCGACGCCGGCTACGACTACGCCGCCGCCAACGACGCCCTCCTGCTCGCCGCCGGCTACCTCGCCGATCTCTACACGCTGCTCGGCCACGAGGCCTATGCCGACGCCGCCAACCCCACCATCTCCGTCGACGATTCCAACACCGTCACCGAGGTGAACACGTCCCGCTTCTCCTTCGAGGGCCAGGTCGCCAGCGTCCTCGAAGAGGAACTCGCCCTCCTCCGCGGTCGCGACGATTTCCTCGCCCCCGGCGTCGCCGTCGCCCCGTCCTACAACCGCCTCTATTGGAACTACACCCGCGGCATCAATTCCGGCGAAGCCCTCTACGCCGTGAACTACAACATCCGCGAAAAGGCCGGCACCGCCACGGCCAACGGCGTCGTCGATGCCGCCGACGCCCAGCGCATGTTCCCCCAGGGCCACGGCGACGCCTACGGCCACTACCTCACCGCGCTCAAGGGCTACCACCGCCTCCTGCGGAATCCCAACTTCACGTGGACCCCGCGCTCCGAGGCCGTGACCGTCCTCGGCCAGTCGGTCCAGATCGACTACTTCGACGAACGCAAATTCGCCGCCGCCGCCGCGAATATCGCCCGCACCGCCCAGCAGATCCTCGCCCTCACCCACCGGCAAAACTACCGCGACGACCCCGCCGCCGGCTGGGGCCACTACCGCGACGGCCGCGTCAATTCGGGCACCGGCACGACCCGCCACTGGGGCACCGACGAATGGGCCTCCCGCGCCACGCAGGGCGCCTACTACCACTGGATCGTCGGCAATGCCCTCCTGCCCGAACGCGACACCGATCCGACCCACACCGGCGTGCAGGTCATCGACCGCACCACTGTGCCCGAGCTCGTCGAACTCGCGACCCTCGCCGCCGATTTCCAATCCCGCCTCGACAACGTCAACGCCCACCTGAATCCCCTCGGCCTCAGCCCCGGTGCCATCGCCTTCGACATTTCCCCCGCGGAATTGAAGGCCGGCAAATCGCACTACGAACAGATCCACGAGCGCGCCCTCCGCTCCGTCCTCAACGCCAAGGGCGCCTTCGACCAGGCCGCGCGCATGACCCGCCTCCTGCGCAACCAGGAAAACCAGATCGACAACTACGCCGGCGCCATCGCCGACGAGGAACGCGGCTTCGAGACCAAGCTCATCGAGCTCTACGGCACGCCCTACCCCGGCGAAATCGGCCCCGGCCGCACCTACGCCCAGGGCTACGCCGGCCCCGACACAATGTTGTACTTCATCGTCGACCGGCCCTCCTCCGTCCTCGACAACGCCGCCCCCGTTTCAATGACGGTCCGCGTCCCCACCGGGGTCGATTCGACCAGCGCCCTGACCGTCAACTCGGTCACCGCGGCCCGGCTGAACCAGACCGTCCGCACCGTCACTCTCAATCCGCAGTCGTCCGTCGCGTTCGCGGACACGTGGACGTTGCCCAGCGGCGGGCTCGGCCTCCGCTCCGTCACCGGCAAGGTCCAGCAGGCCCTCCTCGACACCTACCAGGCCAATATCGCGCTGCAGGCCGGCATCCGCCTGCTCCAGGACCGTCAGGCCCTCTTCGACCGCCGCTACGATCTCTATTCGGAAATGGTCGCGACGCGGGCCGACAAACTCGCCGCCACCGGCGCCGCCGACCGCCAAATTCAGGTCTACCGCGCCGCCCAGGTCAGCCTCAACGCCACCGCTGCCCTCGCCAACGCCGGCTATGAAAACCTCGGCCGCAATCTCGACGGCGCGATCAAGGGCACCCCGACCGTCACCGGTCTCGCCAACGACATTTTCTCCGGCGTCCGCGCCGCCCTGATCGTCGGCACCACTCCGCTCGGTGTGGCCTTCAAACTTCTGAGCGTCGGCGCCTCCAACACCGCCACCGCGATGTCGTCCCTCGCCTCGAACGAAGAGGCCAACCTCCGCCGCCAGCTCGAGGCCTTCGACCACAGTTACGAACTCGCCCAAACCGCCTACGAATACGAGGTCCAGTTCCGCGAACTCAACGCGCTCTACTACCAGCTCGCCCAGCTCGCCACCGACCTCCAGCGCAGCCACGAACGCGTCCGCAATCTCCTCGCCGAGGGCGAACGCCTCCAGTCCGAGCGCCTGCTCTTCCGCCAACGCGCCGCCGCCCTCGTCCAGGGCTACCGCACGCGCGATCTCACTTTCCGCACTTTCCGCAACGAAGCCCTCGAGCAGTACCGCTCGCTCTTCGATTTGGCCGGCCGCTACACCTACCTCGCCGCCAAGAGCTACGACTACGAGACCGGCCTCCTCGGCGGCTCCGCCGGCCAAAGCGTCATCTCCGGCATCGTCGCCGCCCGCGCCCTCGGCGATCTCACCGGCGGCGTGCCCCAGGCCACCGTCAGCACCCTCGGCGACGCCGGCCTCGCCGGCACCATGGCCCGGCTCCAGGCCGATTGGTCCGTCGCCGAACCGCGCCTCGGCATCAACAACCCCGACCAGAACGGCACCCTCTTCTCCCTCCGCCGCGAACTGTTCCGCATCCTCGACGGCTCCGCCGACGACCCCGCGTGGCAGCAGACGCTCGAGCAGCACATCATGACCAACGTCATGGCCGACCCCGACGTCGCCTCGGCCTGCCGCAATCTGCGCAAACCCGACGGCAGCCCCGTACCCGGGATCGTGATACCCTTCCGCACCACCGTGGAGCCCGGCCTGAATTTCTTCGGCCTCCCCCTCGCCGCCGCCGACCACGCCTTCAGCGCCTCGAACTTCGCCACGAAGATCTACTCCGTCGGCATGGTCTTCCGCGGCTACATCGGCATGGACCCGTTCTCCGCCGGCACCCCCAACGCCGGCGTCCCGAACAGCTCCTCGCCCAACGCCCTCAGCGCCACGCCCTACGTCTACCTCATCCCGACCGGCACGGATTACCTCCGCGCTCCCCCGCTCGGCGACACCGGCGGCATCCGCGCCTTCGCCGTCCGCGACCAGGCCCTCCCGCTGCCCTTCAACCTCGGCGCCTCCGCGTTCTCCTCGAACCAATTCTACAACGCCAACGGCACCCTCGGTGAAGCCCCGTGGATTCTGCGCAAGCACCAGGCCTTCCGCCCCGTCCACGATCCCGCGTTTTTCTACAGCAGCGTGCCCGCCGAATTCACCGGCAACCGCCTCGTCGGCCGCAGTGTCTGGAACAGCGGCTGGAAACTCGTCATCCCCGCCAACACCCTGCTCGCCAACGAGCCGGAAGGCCTCAACCGCTTCGTCGCGAGCGTGAAGGACATCGAGTTGTTCCTCCGCACCTACGCGCACGCCGGCAACTGAGCCATGGCCGCCCGCCGTCTCCTCCTCGCCGCCGCCCTGCTCGCCGCCGGGAGCGCCGCGTTCTTCCTCCTCGGCCGCCGCGCCGCGCCCGTTCCCGCACCGGCGGCCGCGGCCTCGGCCGCCGGCGCCGCCGACCGCTCCGCGCCCCGCGTCGAACAGGACGCCGCCGCCGTCTTCCAGCGCGCCTTCTGGCGCCGGCCCGACGCCTCCGTCCGCATTCTCCACGCCGAACGCCGCGATTGGTCCGACGGCACCGCCGTCGCCCGCTGGCAATGGTTCGTCGGCGTCGACGCCGCGCCGGAGTTCGTCCGCTGGCTGCTCGAGGAAAACCCCTTCGGTCTCGTCCGCGCCGCCGCCGCGCCCGCCGCCCCGGACGGCGCCCCGCCGTGGTATCCGTCCGGGCTGGACGCCGCCTTCGAGACCTACCGCAACGCCGAGGGCCGCTTCGTCGTTTTCCTCGACCGCCGCCGCGGCCGTCTCTTCGCCACCGATTCCGGCGCCGGCTTCGCCGCCGCCCAACGCTGATCCCTCCGCATCCCATGCCCGCCCCGCTGTTCCGCGTCTCCGTCCTCGCCCTCTGCGCCGCCGCCTTCGTCCCCGCCGGCACCGCCCAGGAGGTGCGCTCCCGGCCCGTCGGTTTCCTCACCGTCACCATCCCCGCCGGCCAAACCCGCTCGTTCTCGATCCCCTTCGACGCGGATGTCTCGAGCCTGCCGCACGCCGTCGGCCGCCTCACCGCCGTCGGCGCCAACTACCTCGAGAACTCCGCCGCCGCCTGGACACCCGGCGCCTTCTCTTCCGCCGCGTCGCCGTACTTCGTGCGCCTCATCAACGGCCCCCACGCCGGCCGCATTCTCCGCATCTCGGCCACCGCCAACACCGCCACGCGTCTCTACGTTTCCGACGACGGCGTCGGCCTCGCCTCCCTCGGCCTCGTCGTCGGCGAGAACGGCACCGCCTTCGAGATTTTCCCCGGCGACACCCTCGCCACCTTCTTCGGCACCGCCGGCGGCGGTTCGACCCTCGTCGTGCAGGGCGGCGCCACCCCGCAGCAGGCCGACCTCGTCCATGTCTGGAGCGGCGCCTCGTGGTTGAATTTCTACTACAACACCGCGTGGAACCGCTGGGCGCTCGACACCGACGCCGCCGGCGACGCCACCCGCAACCACTACCTGTTGCGCCCCGACCGCGGACTCATGCTCAGCCGCCGCGCCGCCGCCCCGCTCACGCTGTCCGTCGTCGGCCGCGTCCTCGGCACGCCGCAGCGCGCCGCCCACGCCCGCACCGCCAACGCGCTCACCTTCCTCGCTACGATGCAACCGCGCGACATTTCCCTCGGCAACCTCGCCCTGCAGGCCTCGTCCCGCACCGTCGCCTGGCGCGGCGGGCCCGACGCCGCCAGCGCCGACCTCGTCCTCGTCTGGAGCGGCGCCAGCTGGCTCCGGTTCTACTTCAACGACGTCGCCGGCACTTGGCAGCTCTCCGACGACCCGACCAACCGCAACAACTACCTCGTCCGCGCCGGCACCCCCGTCTTCATCCAGCGCCGCACCGCCGGCTCCACCGCGGACGACAAAACGGTCGCGTTCCCGCAACCCGGCACCTGAACCGTCCCGCCTGAAGCCGTGAATACATTGCTGAGTCTCGGGAGCATGACCGCACGGATTCGCACCGCATTGCCCGTTGGCCGTTCGGCTGCCGCTGCCGCGGATCGCTCTCTCAACCCTCAGCTCTCAACTCTCAACTGCGGGATCCCGTCTGTGCCGTCAGCCGTCCGCGCCATGCGCCGCCTGCTGTTTCTCCTAGGCTTCATCGCGCCGCTCGCCGCATCCGCGCAGTCGCTCGTTCTGGACGCCTTCGCCGCCGGCCAACCCGGAGGCACCGTCCGTCCCGGCACCTCGTGGGTCGGCCAGGTTTCCTCCGGCGACGGCACCGTCACCGTCGGCGGCACTGCCCGCGACGACAACGGCTGGGGCGCCCGCGGCCTCGATCTCAACGTCTCCGCCTACTCCGTCCTCACCATCGTCGCCCGTCGCGACGCCGACAACGCCGCCCCCGCCCTCGTCCTCCAACTCGAAGACCGGAATCTCAACACCCACACCGTCACCTTGCCGACGTCGGCGTTCGCCGTCGGCGCCCTGACCACGGTGCAGGTGCCGCTCGGGGTCTGGGCGCCCGACTTCGACGCCGCGCACGTCGCCGGCTGGACCCTCGGCGGCGGCACGCCCGGCACCGTCGCCTTCCGGTTCACCTTCGATCAGCTCGCGCTTGGCAGCGGCCCGGCCGCACCCGCTCCGCCCGTCGTCACCGGCGCCTTCGGCCCCCGCACCGCCGCCGCCGGCGAGAACGTTTCCTTCACGGTCGCCGCCGCGGGCGCCGGACCTTTCACGTATCAATGGTGGAAGGACGCCGCGCCCCTCGCCGGCAATCCGACCGCCACTTCCGCCGAACTTCGGCTCGGCGCCGTCGTGCCCGTATCCGCCGGCCGCTACACCTGCGTCGTCACCGGTCCAGGCGGTTCCGTTGTGAGCGGCGCCTTCGTCCTCACCGTCGCCGCCCGCCCCGCAACCGTCACCCTCGGAAACCTCGCCGCCGTTTACTCCGGTGCCCCGCAACGCCCAACCGTCGCCACCGTCCCCGCCGGTCTGGCCGTCGTCCTCGATTTCGACGGCCGCAGCACCGCCCCGGTCCAACCCGGCACCTACCAGGTCGTCGCCACCGTATCCGATTCCACGTACGCCGGCTCCGCGCGCGGCACGTTCACGGTCGCGCGCTCGCCGCAGCCGATCGCCTTCGCCGCCCTGCCGGCCGCACTCGTGGTCGGCACGCCGTTCCCGCTCGCCGCCACCGCGGCCTCCGGCGGAACCGTCGAGTTCCGCATCCTCGCCGGCAACGCCGCCCTCGACGGCCACGTGGTCACCGTCCGCGACACCGGCCAGGTCGTCGTGCGCGCCGTGCAGGCCGGCGACGAAAACTTTCTCCCCGGCTCGGCCGACCTCGCGTTCACGGCCGCCAAGCGCACGCAGTCTATCGCGTTTCCCGCCCTGCCCGCCCTCGACACCGCCGCCGCACCGTTGCCGCTCACCGCCAGCGCTTCCTCCGGCCTGCCCGTCGTCTACTCCGTCGTCGTCGGACCCGCCGTGGTCGCCGACGGCACCCTGCGCGTCACCGGCCCCGGCACCGTCATCGTCCGCGCCGCCCAACCGGGCAACGACACCTTCAACGCCGCCCCCGAGGTCACGCGCACCGTCACCGTTTCACCCGCACCCGCTGCCGTGGCCGTACCGGCCCCCGATCCGGCGGTCCCGCCCGCCGTCGCGGCCAACGTCGAGCCCCGCCTCATCAATGTCTCGACGCGCGCGTCGGTCGGCGCCGGCGACCGCGTCGCCATCGCCGGTTTCAATATCGCCGGCGACCAGCCCAAATCCGTCCTGATCCGCGCCGTTGGGCCAACGCTCGGCCAATTCGGCGTCGCCGGATTCATCGCGGCCCCGAAACTCGAACTCTTCCGCGCCGGCGTCCGCACCGAGACCAACACCGGCTGGACCACCGGCGGCGCCGCCGCGGCCCTTGCCGCCGCCGGCCTGCGCGCGGGCGCGTTCGCCCTCGGCGCCGATGCCGCGGATTCCGCGCTCGTCACCACGCTCGCCCCCGGCAGCTACACCGCCGTGATCAGCTCCGGCGACGGCCGCACCGGGGTGGGCCTCGTCGAGGTCTACGACTTGTCCGCCCCCGCCGCCGGCCAGCGCATCGCCAACCTCTCCGTCCGCGCCGCGGTCGGCTCCGGCGACGAGACCCTCGTCGTCGGCGTCGTCGTCGAGGGCCCCGTGCCCAAACGCCTGCTCGTCCGCGCCGTCGGTCCCGGCCTCGCCGCCTTCGGCGTCGCCGACGCCCTCGCCCGCGTGCAACTCGCGCTCTTCTCCGGCCGCACCGAACTCGCCCGCAACACCGGGTGGTCCGCTTCCCCCGACGCCGCCGCCATCGCCGCGGGCGCAACGCAGGCGGGCGCGTTCGCGCTCGCCGCCGGCAGCGGCGATTCCGCCCTCGTCGTCGAATTGGCCCCCGGCGCCTACACGGCCCAGGTCGCCGGCCTCGGCGCCACCGGCGTCGCCCTCGTTGAAATTTATGAACTGCGTTGATCCTTCCTCCCTTCGTCCGTCCCGCCTCGCCGCGCTCGTTCCGGGCCTGCTGCTGGCCGCCGCCGTCCTGCTCGCCGCGCCCTCGCGCGCCGGCGCCCAGACCATCATCCTCGATTCCTTCAACACCGGCAGCGTCGTCGGCAGCGTGGACACCTCGACCACGTGGAATCTCAACACCACCCTCACCGGCACCGCCCTCACCGTCGGCGGCACCGCGCGCGACGACAACGGCTGGCGCGCCGTCGGCCAGTCCATCAACGCCACCGGCATGAACTTCGTCGCCGTCACCGCGAAACTCGAGACCGGCCACGTCGCCAGCCAGTTCGTCATCGAGTTCGCCGACAGCAGCCTCAACACGAGCGTGTTCTCGGTCGCGACGTCGTCCTTCACCGGCGGCGGTTTCACCACCGTCTACTTTCCCCTCACGTCGTGGGATGCCACCGACTTCGCGGATATCGTGCGTTGGAAAATCGGCGGCGGCGGCGTCGGCACCGATGCCTTCCGCATGAGCATCGACCACCTCGCGCTCACCGCCAGCGCCATTCCCGAACCTTCGACCTACGCCGCCCTCTTCGGCGCCGCCGTCCTCGGTTTCGCCTTCTGGCGCCGCCGCACCGCCCGCACCGCCTGAAACGACCGCATCAGCTTCCGGTCTCTCAACTCTCAGCTCTCAACCCTCAACTCTCCCTGCCGGCACATTGCCTCGACCGCTGCGGCCCGCGCCGCCAATGATCCCGCTTCGTGCAAGCCCTGATCATCGACGATGAGCCGCCCGCCTGCGACGTGTTGCGGGCGCTCCTCGCCGATCATCCCCGCATCCGGATCGTCGGCGAGGCCGGCACCGTCGACGAGGCCCGCACGCGCCTCGCCGTCGGCGACTATGATCTCGTTTTCCTCGATGTCCGGATCCGCGGCGGCAACGGCTTCGACCTCGTCCCGCATGTCCGCCCCGGCGCCCGCATCATCTTCGTCACCGCCTACGACACGCACGCGGTGCGCGCCTTCGCCGTCAACGCCCTCGACTACCTCCTCAAGCCCGTCGATCCCGCGCGTCTCGCCGAGGCGCTTTCCCGCCTCCCCGCCGCCTCCCCCGATCCCTCGGCGCCGCCCGCCGGCGGCTGGCAACTCGGCGACCGTCTCCTCCTGAAACTCGGCCCCGGCCGCGAACGTTTCGTCCGGCTCGGCGACATCCGGCTCATTGCCGCGCAGGAAAACTACACCGATGTCGTCGCCGGCCCCGCCGGCGACCGCTTCCTCGTGCGCAAGACGATGAAGGCATGGGAAGAACTCCTGCCCGAGGGCGCCTTCGTCCGCGTCCACCGCCGCGTCATCGTCGCCGTCGCCCACGTGCGCGAACTCGTGCGGCTCACCGAATTCAGCTCCGAGCTGCACCTCGACGGCGTCGCCGCCCCCGTCCCCGTCAGCTACCGCTTCCTTGCCGCCCTCCGCGCCCGCCTGCCCTCCGCCGCCGGGGCGTGACTCTTCCCGCGCCGCGGCGTCAATCCCGGCAACCCCTCCGCCACCGTGAACCACCTCGCTCTCCGCCGTTTTGTCAGCGCAGGCCTCGCCCTGCCGCTCTTCCTTTCCGCCCAACCCGCCGATTTTCCCCCGGGCTTCCCGCCCGGCGGCCCCGGCTTCGGCCCGCCCTCCCGCGAGGAATTGAAACTGCGCGCGCGCTTCGACCGCAACGCCGACGGCCACCTCGACCGCGAGGAACGCGCCGCCGCCCGCGAGTACGTGCAGCAGGACGGCGTCCGCCCCGCGCGCCGCGGTCCGGGCGGCCCCGGCGGGCGCGGCGGTTTTCCCGGCGGCGGTCGCGGCCCCGGCGGCGGCGCCTCCGAACCTTCGTCCCCCGGCATTCCGCTCAAAGAAAGCGACGTCACCCTCTTCGACAAAGAGCCGCTCTACGCCCCGGGCGTTCTGCGCACGCTGTTCCTCACCTTTGAAAATGCGGATTGGGAAAAGGAGCTCGAGGCCTTCCGCGACACCGACGTCGAGGTGCCCGCCGAAGTCCGCGTCGACGGCAAAGTCTACCGCGACGTCGGCGTCCACTTCCGCGGCCAATCCTCCTACATGATGGTCCGCGCTGGCTCGAAGCGTTCCCTCAACCTCTCCTTCGACGACCGCCACGAAAACCAAAACCTCCGCGGTTACCGCACCGTCAATCTGCTCAACGGCAACGGCGACCCGACGCTCCTCCGCGGCGCGCTCTACAGCCACATCGCGCAGCACTATCTGCCGACGCCGAAAATCAATTTCACCCGCGTCGTCATCAACGGCGAAAACTGGGGCGTCTTCGCCGCCGCCGAACAGTTCAACAAAGATTTCCTCAAGGAACGTTTCGGCAGCGCCAAGGGCGCGCGTTGGAAGGTCCCCGGTTCACCCGGCGGCCGCGGCGGTTTCGCCTACCTCGGCGACAACCCCGCCGACTACCGCAAGATCTACGAAATCAAATCCAAGGACGACCCCGCCGATTGGGCCAAATTCATCCGCGTCTGCCGCCTGCTCGAAACCACGCCGCCGGACCAACTCGAGGCCGCCCTTGCGCCGATCTTCGATGTCGACGGCGCCCTCCGCTTCCTCGCCCTCGACAACGCCCTCGCCAACAGCGACGGCTTCTGGACCCGCACTTCCGACTACAGCATCGGCGAGGACGCCAAGGGCCGCCTCCACCTCGTCCCGCACGACATGAACGAAGCCTTCGACTTCGGCGGCGGTCCCGGCGGCGGCCGCGGCCGGCCCCCCGGCTTCGAAGGTCCGGGCGGCCCCGGCGACGCTCCCCGTTTCCCGCCCGGCGGCGGCCGTCCTCCCGGCGGTCCCGGCGGCCGTGGCGGCGGCGGCCCGAAACTCGATCCGCTTGCCGCGTTCAAAAATCCCAACGCCGCCCTCGCCGCCCAACTCCTCGCCGTCCCCGAACTCCGCGCCCGCTACCTGGGCTATGTCCGCGACATCGCCGAAAAATGGCTCGATTGGAAAACGATCGGCCCCGTCGCCCGCCAATGGCACGCCCTCATCGCCGCCGACATGGAGCGCGACACGCGCAAACTCGCGAGCTACGACGCCTTCGTCTCCGGCCTCGAATCCGGCGACCGCAGCCTCAAAGCCTTCATGGACCAGCGCCGCGAATTCCTTCTCGCCTACAAGGACACCTCCGCCGCCGCCCGCTGAGGCGGCGCGGAGTTGAGAGTTGAGAGCTGAGCGTTGAGAGCCGCTGGCAGCGCCTGCCGGGGAAATGTAGCCGCGAGCGTGAGCGAATGGTTCCGGCTGCTCGGCGGATCGAATCTCTCAACTCTCAACCCTCGGCTCTCAACTCCCTCCAACTCTTGCCACCCAACGCTTGCCGCGCCCGTGCGCGTCGCTAGCCGTTGCCGGTGCCCGCGGCCCGCGTCCTCGTCCTCTTCGCCCATCCCGCCCTCCAGAAATCGCGCGTCAACCGCCGGCTCGCCGCCGCGGCCGCCGCCGTCCCCGGCGTCACGCTCCACGATCTCTACGAGACGTATCCGGATTTCCACCTCGATGTCGCCCGCGAGCAGGCGCTGCTCGTCGCCCACGACGCCGTCGTCTTCCAGCATCCGTTCTATTGGTACAGCAGTCCCGCGCTCCTGAAGGAGTGGCAGGACCTGGTCCTCGAACCGGGCTTCGCCTACGGCCCCGGCGGCGACCGCCTCCGCGGCAAACGTTTCCTCTCCGCCATCACCACCGGCGGCGGCGCGGCCGCCTACACCCACGGCGGCCACAACCGTTTCACGATCGGTGAGCTCCTGGCGCCCTTCGAACAAACCGCCCACCTCTGCGGCATGGTCTGGCAGGAACCTTTTGTCGTCCACGGCGCCACCCGCCTCGAGGACGAAACCGAACTCTCCCGCCACGCCGCCGCCTACGCCGCCCGCCTCGCCGCCCTCTGATTTCCCCCAGCCGAGGACAGGACGTACAGGACCCAAACCGCCGATTCCACAGGACCAATCCCCTCCGCCCCATTCCTGATTCCCTCAATTCAGTGCCTATCAGCGTCCATCAGTGGTTCCTCCCCTCGAATTGATCGACTCCCCTCCGTCCCGTTCATCCCGCTCCTTCATCCCGTCCCTCCTGTCCTCCCAACAAACCGCCCAAACCAAGGACAGGATCTACAGGACCCCCAAACCACCGATTCCACAGGATCCATTCCTCCGTCTCCCAATTCCTGATTCCAAAGATTCAACGCCCATCAGCGGCCATCAGTGTTTTCTCTCCGAGATCCCTTCCCGTTCATCCCTCTCCTTCATCCTGTCCTTCCTGTCCTTCCTCACAAACCACCCGATCCCAGGACAGGATTCATAGGCCTCCTCCCACCGACCACCAATCCCACAGGATCAATTCCTCTCCTCCCATTCCTGATTCCCCAAATTCAGTGCCCATCAGTGTCCCTCAGTGGTTCCCTTCCCCCGTCTTGACCTGAACGCCCCCAACGCCCGAACCCCAAACTCCAAACCCCGAACTCCAAACCCAAAACTCCGAACTCCACCCCCCCCTCGTTCCGCCCGATGGATTCCGTCCTCTTCCACGCCTTCATCTACCTCGCCGCCGCCGTCGTCGCCGTGCCCCTCGCCAAGCGTTTCGGGCTCGGCTCCGTCCTCGGCTACCTGCTCGCGGGCGTGCTGATCGGGCCCCACGCGCTCGACCTCGTCGGCGAACAGGCCGACCACGTCATGCACTTCGCCGAATTCGGCGTCGTCATGATGCTCTTCCTCGTCGGCCTCGAGCTCGACCCCGCCCGTCTCTGGGCGATGCGCACGCAGCTCCTCGGTCTCGGCGGTCTCCAAGTTCTGGGTACGGCCCTCGCCTGCACCGCCCTCGGCTGGGCCCTCGGCCTCGGCCTCCGCGTGCCCTTCGCCGCCGGACTGATCCTCGCGATGTCCTCCACCGCCATCGTGCTCCAATCGCTGCAGGAACGCGGCCTCCTCCGCACGCCCGCCGGCGAGGCCACGTTTGCCGTCCTCCTCTTCCAGGACATCGCCGTCATCCCCATCCTCGCCCTCCTTCCGCTGCTCGCCGTCGGCCCCGCCGAAGGCGCCGCGGCCGCCGCCGGCGTCGGCGCCCTGCCCGGTTGGCAAAAGACCCTCCTCGTCCTCCTCGCCGTCGGCACCGTCGTCGCCGCCGGCCGCTACCTCATCAACCCGCTCTTCCGCCGCATCGCCGCCACCGGCCTGCGCGAACTCTTCACCGCCGCCGCTCTCCTCCTCGTCGTCGGCATCTCGCTGCTCATGCAGCTCGTCGGGCTCTCCGCCGCCCTCGGCACCTTCGTCGCCGGCGTCGTCCTCGCCAACAGCGAATACCGCCACGAACTCGAAGCCGACATCGAGCCTTTCAAGGGCCTCCTCCTTGGGCTGTTCTTCATCACCGTCGGCGCCGCGATCGACTTCGGCCTGCTTCGCGCCGAGCCCGGCCTCATCTTCGGACTCGTCGCCGGCCTGCTCGTCCTGAAATTCGCCGTCCTCTTCATCCTCTCGCGGGTCTTCAAACTCGCCGCGCCCGACGGCCTCCTCTTCAGCTTCGCCCTCGCCCAGGGCGGCGAGTTCGCGTTCGTGCTGCTCACCTTCGTGGTCGACCATCGCGTGCTCACCGCCGCGCAATCCGCCCCGCTCGTCGCCGCCGTCGCCCTCTCGATGGCCGTCACGCCCCTCCTGTTTCTCTTCAACGAAAAGGTCGTCCAACCTCGCTTCACCCGCCGCGCCGGACCGGCCCGCGAGGCCGACGCCATCGACGCCTCCGCCCACGACAATCCCGTCATCATCGCCGGCTTCGGCCGCTTCGGCCACATCGTCGGCCGCCTCCTCCGCGCCAACCACATCGGCACCACCGTGCTCGATCTCGACGGCGACCACGTCGAGATCGTCCGCCGCCTCGGCATCAAGGTCTTCTACGGCGACGCCACCCGCCTCGATCTCCTGCACGCCGCCGGCGCCGCCAAAGCCAAGGCCATCGTGATCGCCCTCGACCAGGAAGACAAAGCCGTCGCTCTCGTCGAATTGGTGCAGAAGCATTTCCCCCACCTCAAGATTTTCGCCCGCGCCACCGGCCGCGTGCACGCCTACGAATACCAACGCCGCGGCGTCACGACGTTCTACCGCGAAACCCTCGACAGCTCCCTCGCCCTCGGCACCGATTTGCTCCGCGCCCTCGGCCTGCGCGCCCATCAGGCCCACCGCGCCGCCCAGGCTTTCAAGCGCCACGACGAACAGGCCGTCCGCGACCTCGCGCAGTATTGGGAAGACGACGAAGCCTACTTCCGCAACGCCCGCCTCGGCATCGAGGCCTTCGAACGCATGTTCGTGAGCGACGCGAAAACCGGCCGCGCCCTCGGCGACCACGGCTGGGACCCGCCCCCGCCCCGCGATCCCTCCCGGGGCTGAAAACCCGAGAGAATTTCCCGGCCGACGGCGTTTTCTGCGTAGCTCGTCACAAATCTGCGTAGCTCGTCACCGGCGCGTGGCAGCTGCCGCCGAAATTTGGCAGCCCCGGGGCATGGCAACTTTCAGCCCGTCCAGCGCCATTTCCTGTCCGCCCAGACTGCGCCGCCCAGCCTTAGCAATCCTGCTTTTCGTCGCCGCCCTGACGCCAGCCCTCCGGGCCCAAATCACCCTCTACTGGGATGGAGATGGCGTCGGATCGGTCGGCGGCGGCACCGGCACGTGGAACACCACGCTCACCCGTTGGCACACGGCCTTGAACTTCTCGAACGGCTACCAAGCCTGGAACAACGCGAGCAACAACGACGCCGACTTCCGCGGCACCGCTGGCACGGTCACCTTGGGTACCGCCATCACCGCACGCTCACTGACGTTTCAAACGTCAGGCTACACCATTGCCGGAAACACCCTTACGCTTGCGGGCGGTACCGGCGCGATCAACACCGGTTCGGGAACCCAGACGATTTCGTCGATCATCGCCGGCTCCTCCGGCCTCACGAAATCCGGCACCGGCACCCTCATTCTCTCCGGCTCAAACATCTACACGGGCGTCACGACTGTCTCAGCCGGCACACTGCAAATTGGAGCAGGTGTGGCACCTCCGGTTCCGTTGCCGGCAACATCGCGAACAGTGCCGCCCTCGTCTTCAATCGCTCCGATGCCGTCACCTACTCCGGCGTCATCTCCGGCACCGGCTCGTTAACCCAGGCCGGCACCGGCAATCTCACGCTCTCCGGCGCGAACACGTTCTCCGGCACCACCACGGTCAGCTCAGGCTCGCTCACCTTGGATCATGCTCTCGCCCTGCAAAACAGCACCCTCACCGTCCCCGCGAGCGGGTTTTCTTTCGGCACACTCACCGCCGTCACCATCGGCGGGCTCTCGGGAGCCAACAACCTTGCGCTCTCGAACGCCTCTGCCGCCGCCGTCGCCCTCACGCTCGGCAGCGGCAATTCCACTTTTTCCGGCATCCTGAGCGGTGCCGCAAGCCTGACCAAAGCCGGTTCCGGCACCCAAACTCTCTCCGGCGCCAACACTTACACCGGCGGCACGACGCTTACCGGCGGCACGCTGGCTCTCGGCAGCAGCGGTGCCCTCGGCAGCAGCGGCACGATTACATTCACCGGCGGCACCCTGCAATTTTCCGCCAGCAACACCACCGACTACTCGGCACGTTTCAGCACCGCCGCCGGCCAGGCCTACAACATCGACACCGGCGGCCAGAACGTGACCTTCGCCTCCGC
>JAIXWF010000020.1 GCA_027482185.1 Opitutaceae bacterium
TCAGCGGCGGCCGGGGTTCCGGTTGAGCGAGTAGGTGAAGAAGATCGCGCGCTTCTCGCCGATGAGGCGGTTGACGCGGAGGTAATCGAGATCGAACAGATTGTTGATGTTGATCGCGATGTGGTGGTCTTTGGGTTGCGAAGATTCCGCGGCGAGGCGGTCGAGGTGCGGGGTCTTGGCGACGGGCTTGCCGGTGAAGCCGAGGTCGCCGTAGCCTGGGTCGTCGGCGACGAAGAAGACGATGTTGGGCCGCGGGGCGGAAGCGGCTGCCGCCGAGACGGCGATAAAGAGGGAAAGAGAGACGGGGAGAAGGGAGCGGAGGCGAGGCATCGGGCGAAATGGGAGGTGGACGCCGGCGCGCTCCCGGCGGTCGGCGGGTTATTCTTTTTTCTTGCCGGCTTTCGGCACGCCAAAGGTGAGCGCGCCTTTGGGGTCCATCTTGGCGAGGGCTTCGGGGGTCGGGCTGCCGCCGAACTGGCGGTAGTAGATTTCCTGGAAGGGATTGATCGCGGGCCCCATCGCCTTTTCGTTGACCATGAGCGGCAGGCATTCGGACCACCATCGGTCGAACGCGGCGGCGAGCTCCTTCGCCACCGCGGGGTGCTGCGCGATGACGTTGTGCTTTTGGCCGTAGTCGACGCTGAGGTCGAAGAGCTGCCAATTCGGCGTGCGGCCGCCGTTCTCGCTGACCATCGCCCAGCGGGTGTTGCGCACGGCGGCGGCCCTGAATTTGGACTCGTTGGGATCGGCGAGTTTCGGCCAACGGCCCTGGTGGGTGAACTGGTAGCGGTCGGGCAATTCAGCGGCGGGATTCTGGAGCACGGGCACGAGGCTGCGGCCTTCGATCTGGGACTGCGCGACGGCGGCGGGGACCTTGGCGCCGGCGATCGCGGCGAGCGTGGGAAAGAAATCGATGTGGGCGGAGAGCACGCCGCAATCGGCGGGCGCGAGCGTGCCGGGCCAGCGCCAGAAGGAATTCGCGCGGGTGCCGCCGAGCCAAGCGGAGCCCTTTTGCCCGCGCATGTCGGCGTTGAACACCTTCGCGCCGGCGGTGCCGCCGTTGTCGTTCATGAAGATGACGAGGGTGTTCCGGGCGATGCCCCATTCCTCGAGTTTGGCGAGGAGCCGGCCGATGTTCTGGTCGATATTGTGGATCATGCCGAAGAAGTTTTCGGTCGCGGGGTCGAGGCCCTTGCCCTCGTAGAGCGCACGATCCTCGGGCCGGGCGATATAGGGGCCGTGGGGGGCGTTCGAGGGGATGTAGGCGAAGAAAGGTTTTTTCGCCCGGCGTTGGGCGTCGATCCACTGCGTGGCTTGGGCGTAGAAGAGGTCGGTGCAGTAGCCCGAGGTTTTCTCGAACTTTCCGTTGTGGAGCAGGAAGGGATCAAAATAGGTGTTGCCGGGCGCATCGCCGCAGGAGCCGGGATAAATCTGGCCGATGCCGCCGCCGCCATGGATGTAGACCTCGTCGAAGCCGCGGCGCTCGGGCCGATACTCCGCTTCGTCGCCGAGGTGCCACTTGCCGAAGATCCCCGTGGTGTAACCGGCCGACTGCAGCACCTGCGGCAGCGTGGTGGCGGCGAGGGTCAAGCGCTCGCGCTCGAGAATGGTGTGGGTGACTCCGTTCTTGAATTCGTGGCGGCCGGTGAAGAGGGCGCTGCGTGTCGGGGCGCACGTGGGGCTGACGTGGAAATCCGTGAAACGCACGCCTTCGGCGCGGAGCCGGTCGAGGTGGGGCGTTTTCAAAACGGGATTCCCGTGGGCGGAGATGTCGCCGTAACCCTGGTCGTCCGTGAGGATAAAGATGATGTTGGGCTGGGCGCCGGCGAGCGGTTTGGCGGGAGCGGCGGCGTGGCTGGAAATCTCGCAGGCCAGCAGCGAGGCGAGCAGGAGGAGGAGGCGTTTCATGGGGTGGCGGAAATGACGGGGAAGCGAGGAAGGGAGCGATGGACGGACCGTGGCGGCGAAAATCAGAACGTGCCTTTGAGGCCGAAAGTCCAGAGGGAGCCGAAGTCGAGGCGCGAGCGGAATTGTGCGTGGGCGGGCGTGCTGGGACCGTGAATCTCGGTGTCTTCGGTGGCGTCGCCGATGTTGCGCAGATTGGTGAAGAGCGCGAGGCGGCGGGTGATCGAGTATTCGCCGGAGACGTCGATGTAGAGCCGCTTGGAGCCCCAGTTGTAGGTGCCGGGCTCGATGCTCGCTCCGGCGGCCACGATGCCGCGCCGCTGGCGGCCGCGATAGTTCCAGTTGATGCGGAGATTGTAGTTCGGCCGGGTGAGACTCACGCCCCAACTGCCGCTCCGCGGAATGTAGCCGGCGAAATTGGCCGTCGCGGTGGCGTCGCCGGTGACGCGCTGCGCACTGGCGTTGGCGAAGACCTGCACGCCGCGCGCCCAGGACGGCAAACCGGTGAGCGCCTGTTTGTAGCTGAAATCGACGCCGGTGAGGCGGACTTTGCCGGGCAGATTGTACTGGGTCGCGACGTCGAATTTGTCGTAGAGCGCGGGATCGAGGCCGTAGAGGGCGAGAAACCCGGGGGTCGCGTTGAAGACGGTGCCGCCGAAGAAATTCGTGATGTCGCGGCGGAATCCGCCGACGGAAATCTGGCCGACGCCCGCGAAGTAGTATTCGAAGCGCGCGTTGGTGGTCTCCGCGCTCCACGCCTTGATGCCGGCGTTGTTGACGACGATGCGGTTGGCCGGATTCGACGCGTCGCTGTCGGGATCGGGGAGCGTGAGGCCGCCGGCGTATTGGTTCAGGTCGGGCCGCCCGACAGAGGAATAGCGCGCGGCGCGGACGATGAGATTTTCGCGGAGGTCGAAGGAGGCGTTGAGACTGGGGAAGAGGCGCAGGTATTCCTTTTCGACGCGGGTGCCGCGTTGCAGAAACGTGAGCTGGGAAACGGCGAGGGCATTCGTCGCGGGGAAAATGAGCAGCGGCGTGCCGTTGGCGGCGCGGAGGATCCGGCCACCGGCGTCGCGCTGGAAGTTGCGCGTGGCATCGGTGAGCGGGCCGTCGGCCTCGATGTTCGTCTGCTCGGCGCGGAGGCCGCCGACGAGTTTGAGGCGGCGCTCGAACAAGGCGACGTCACCCCGCAGGAACGCGGATGAGACGGCTTCCTCGGTGTGCTTGGAGTTGGCGACGGCGGCGCGGTAGCGGGCGTTTTCGTCGAAAGTGAGATGGGCGGGGTTGGCGCGATGGTAGTCGAGCAGACGGCTGGTGCCGACCCACTGGATACGCGGGAAGCCGTAGCCGTGGGCCCGCTCGGACAACTCGGGCGCCCAGAACGGCGCCGCCTGATCGTCGCCGGTGAGGGGGCTCGTGCTGGCGCGGCCGTCGCGGCCGACGAAACTGTAGGTGCGGTTGTCGTCCGCCCGGAGGTCGCGCACGCCTTCGCGTCGGTCGAGCCCGGCCTTCAGGGTGACCGGCACGCGCCACAGGAAGTCGCGCCGCACGTTGGCGAAGAAGGTGCGCTGCTGGTCGTTGTTTTCGGGCTGACCGCTGCCGGCGCCGGTCACCGCGTAGTTTTCGAGGCGGTAGGGATCGAGCGGCGTGCCGGTCGCGCCATCGGTCACGGTGATGCGGTTGGGCCGCAGGTAGAAGATATCGTCGAAGGCCACGGTCACGCCGGTGCGCCGGGCGGCGGTATTTTGGAAATAGCCGCGCGCAAGGTCGCCGCCGTTGTAACGGGCGCGGGAATACCCGACGCCGGCCTCGGACTTCCAGACCGGCCCATCGTGCCGCCAACGGAGCGTGGGCATGTAGGTCTGGTTCCTGCGGTAGCCGCCGGCGTTGGCCATCACGAGATCGCCCAAGGCCGCGGTGCCGCGGGTCGAGAACGGCGTGAAGTTTCCGGGCAGCACGCCGCCCACATTGAAGGTGAGCGTCTGGCTGAGAAAATCCTCCTCGAACCGCGACGCCTGGACCGAGAGCGAAAGCGTGTCGTAGCGTGCGAACCTGAAATCGAGCGTGGCGGAAAGGGAGTGGCGGATGGTTTCCTTGAGACCGCCGCGCACGGCGAAGGTGGACAGGTAGGGCCGGTCGGGCACGGTGTGCGGAAACGTGGTGCCATTGGTGGCGGTCCCGCCGCCGCGCCACGTATTGGTGACCTGGTCCTGGCCCGCGAACTGGCTGGTACGGCCGCCCGACAGGGTGAAACCGAAACGCTTGTTCACCGGCACCACCCACGAGAAATCGAAGCCCGCGGGAGCCTTGCGGCGGCGATCCTCGCGTGGGCCGGGCGTGGCGTGGAGTTCCTTGCGATGGTCGCGCATCATCACGTAGACGCTGCCATTGAAGACCGGCCGCGAGCGCTCGAAGGCGCTGCGGGGAACCATGTTGACCGAGCCGGAGAGCGCCGCGCCGGAGGTGTCGGGGGTCGGCGAAAAGGAAACCTCGACGCGCGAGATGCCGTTGATGGAGACCATGTCGACCGCGGACGCTCGGGAAATGCCGCTGATCGCGGTGGCGAGGCCGAAGCCGTCGAGCGTGACGGGGACGTTGTCGGCGGGCGCGCCGTTGATGGAGATCTCGCGGGCGTTGCCGCCGGCGTATTCCATCGTGACGCCGGGCAGAAATTTCAGGAACTCGCCCACGTGCCCCTCGGCGACGGTGCCGAATTCGTCGGTCGACACGACGGTCTTCAGGTTGGAGGCGAAACGCTGCTCGTTGATCGCGATGGCGGAGGCCTCCATTTCCTTCGAGGTGGCGACGACGAACGTGGCGAGCTTCACGCGGTCCGCCGGTGGGTCGCTCCGGCCGGCGGCAGCCAGCGTGACGTCGTGTTGGGCGGATTGCCCGGCGGCGACGGTGACGGAGGCGGTGACGGGCGTCATGCCGGTGTAGAAGAATTTCACCCGCGCCGTGCCGGCGGGAACGCGCTCGATGCGGTAGGCACCTGCGGCATCGGTGAACGTCTCGAGCGAAGTGCCTTCGACCGTGACGCGGACGCGTTCGAGAAAACTATCGGTGCCGGCAGCCAAGACGCGGCCGGTGATCGATCCGGTGGCGTCGGCGGTGGTCTGCGCCGAGCCGACGGAGACGAGCACGGCGACGGCGGAGAGGGAGAGTAGGAGTGAAAGCGGGAAGCGGAGGAGCGAGCGGGGTAGGGGCATGGGAGATTGGCGAAGGCGGGGAGGGGAGATCAGCGCCAGTCGATGCGGGCTTGTCGGGTGGTGAGGTCGACCCGGACGGAGGCGTGGGCGAATTCGCGGGTGGCGGTGAGACCTTGCCAGACGGCGTCGGCTTGGGGCGGGCCGAGCGGGCGGTCGAACTCGGGGTAGGCGTCGAGCATCCCGTGGGTGTGGGTGTAGCCCCACGAGTAGCAGAAGTGCGAGCCGGGTTGCGCCGCAACGAGGAAGCAGGCGAGGGGAAACGTGAGGCGCTCGCGGGCGAGTTTCAGGAGCTCCGCGTAGGGACGTTT
The DNA here is from genome assembly GCA_027482185.1 of Opitutaceae bacterium. GTDB lineage: Bacteria > Verrucomicrobiota > Verrucomicrobiia > Opitutales > Opitutaceae > ER46. The sequence goes on from JAIXWF010000020.1 coordinate 5,423, forward strand.
CATCATGTCCTGGTCGAGCCAGTTGAAGCCGGGCCAGCCCTTGAGCACGACGAATTTTCCTTTCGCGGCGGCGAGCGCGATGGAGTCGAGGTCGGTTTTGAGGTCGGTGGGCGAGTCGGTTTTGAAGGCGCCGAAGTGCTCGATCATCACGCCGTCGATGCCTTCCCAATCGAGGATCTCGCGAAAATCCGCGGTGCGCAGTCCGTTCGCGAGCACGAGGCGGTCGGGGCCGAGTTTGCGTTTGGTGAGTGCAATCATTTCGCGCAGGCCGGCCACGACGGCGCGGGCTTTGGCGTCGCCGACTTGTTTCGCGAGCGCAGGGGTGAGCGCCTGCGGCAGCGCGTCGATGAAGACGCCGGCGAGCGGGGCGGAACGGTTGGCCTGGGCTACGATCTCCGACCACCACTCGCGGAAATCGGCGTTCGACGGATCGGGACGCGGGGTGCCGGAGGGGTGTTTGACGATTTCTCCGGCCGCGGTGCGGAGCGTCCACTCGGGACGGTAGGTTTTGAAGGCATCGTAGCCGGGCCAGTTGATGAAGGCGTTGAAATAGAAGAGGACCTTGGCGGCCGGGTTGCGCTGCACGATGCGGCGCGCGGAATCGGCGATGCCGGCCTCGGTGCTGCCGTGGGGGGTGACGCCGTGACTCTTCTCAAGGGCGATCAAAGTGCTGCGGCTGGCGATGAAATCGATCTCGGCGGCGGTGAGATCGGCGGTGCGTTTGCCGAAATGGAGATTCAGCGGGACGCGGTCCCAGGAGAAACCGGGATAGGTGGCCGTCACCCGCGGGGCGGAGCGGGCGACGGTCTGCAGTTCCGAGCTGAGCGTGAGGCCGTCGGCCGCGAGGTTGAAATAGTAGGCGGTGGTGCCCGCGGGCAGCGGAGCGGAAGCGACGGCGCGGCCGGGGGCGATTTCGAGGTTGGCCGCGGTTTGCGCCCAATCGCCCCCGCCCTTGGCGACGAGGGTCGCGCCGCGGACGGCGCGGGCGACTTCGAAGGCGACGCGGGCGGCACCGTCGCGGTTTTCGTGCGAGAGTTCGCGGGCCCAGGGACGGCCCGTCTCGACGATGGATTTTGCGAAGGCGTAGCTGTCGGGCGGATTCCAGCCGGCGGGGTGGCTGTGCTTCATGTCGAAGGGAACGGAAACCATGCGCGGGCCCGGGGCGGCGCGGTAGCTGGCCTGTTGCACCTCGAGCGGGAAGTGGGCGTCGCGCGGACCGGTGAGCCAGAGCAGCGGCATCGTGGCGCGCGGCAGCCGGAGCAGCGGCTCCCAGACTTCGCGATACATCGGGAGATCGGCGAGGGCGCGGCCGTATTGGTTGGGCGCGCGGTCGAGGGCGCCGCAGCCGTAGACGGGAATGCCGAAGGCGAAACGCGAATCGATGCCCACCACGGTCGAGGTGATGATGCCGCCCCACGAGATGCCGCAGACCCCGACGCGGCTCGCGTCGACTTCGGGGAGTGAACGCAGCAGGGAGTTGGCGAGGACGACACCGGCGACGGCGTGATACATCCACTGGTCGGCCAGCGGCTCGGCGGAGTCGCCGTAGATGCCGGTGCGCGCGGGGCCGGCGGCGGCGTGGCGCTGCCACTGGGCGCCGGGCGGGGCGCCCGGGATGCGTTCATCGGTCTGGCCTTCGACGGCGATCGAGATCGCGGCGAAGCCCTGCTCGTTCCACTTCTGCACCCACTCTTTGAACGCGGTGCCGCCGCCGCCGTGCACCAACACGATGCCGGGGACTTTGCCGTTGCGCCCGGCGGGGAGGCCGAGCCACGCAAAGACGCGCGTGGGTTTTCCCCGATACGGCAGGCCCTCGAAGAACAGCGGCTTCATCGTGCCCGCGGCGGCGAAACTCCCGGCGGCATGGACGGCGGGCGGCGGCGTGAGTTCGGCGAGCGCGGCGACTTGGGCGCGAAGGCGCGCGCCGTCGGGGACGGGCGCGGGTGCGGCCCAGGTGAGAGCGGCGGAGCCCAGCAAGAGGGCGAGAAAGGGTTTCATTTCACGGGGGAGATGCAGGCCGGATCGACCGTGGTGGGCAACGTGGCTTTCCATGCGAGCGCGAGTTGCGCGAGGCGGGCGACGATTTCGGGGTGATCCTTCGCGACGTCGACCGCTTCCGCCCGGTCCGTGGTGAGCCGGTGCAGGGCGACGCGCTTGGCGCCGTCGGTCAGGAGCAACTTCCAGTCGCCGTCGCGGACGGCCAGACGCGGCCACCAGTCGGGATCGGACGCCTTGCCGGTCCACGCCCAGAAAATGGGTTTCGTGCGTTTGGCCGGCCGGCCTTGGAGGGCGGCGAGCAGGTTTTCGCCATCGCCGCGATAGTCGGACGGGAGCGCGATGCCGGCGGCGGCGCAGAGCGTGGGCAGCAGATCGACGGCGGCGAACGCGGTCGTGTCGTTGATCGCGCCGGCGGGCGTGCGGCCGGGCCAGCGCACGATGAAGGGCACGCGCACGCCGCCCTCGAAGAGACTGCGTTTCTCGCCGCGCAAGCCGCCGCTGGAGCCGACGCTGTAGTAGCCGCCGTAGCCGGCGGCCTTCGCATCGTTGTCGCGGGACTCACGCTGCGCGGCCGGCGCGGTGGTCTCGGGCCCGTTGTCGCTGGAGAAAATCACGATCGTGTTTTCCGCGATGCCGGCGGCTTCGAGGGCATCGAGCACGCGGCCGACCGCGTTGTCGCCATCGGTGATGACGGCGGCGTAGACGCGCTTCTGTTCGTCGAGGTGTTGCCATTTTGCCAGCGATGCCTGGGCGGGCACGTGGGGCAGGTGGCTTTCATGGAGCCAGACGTTGAGGAAGAACGGCCGGTCTTTGTTCGCGGCGATGAACTTCGCGGCGTTCTCGGGCGTGGCGTGCAGCTCGGTGGAGGCGGTTTCGGCGCCGCCGTTGAAAACCGCGAACTCATCGAAGCCGTAATCGGTGGGCGCCGGCGCGCCGTGGGTGTTGCGATTGGTGAGATGCCATTTGCCGAAATGCGCGGTGCGGTAGCCGGCTTGCCGGAAGAAACGCGCGACGTTGGGCGCGCGGGCGTCGAGCCAATCGGGCATGTTGCGCGCGCGATTCTGCGCGGGCGCGGCGAAGTGCTGGTGAATGCCGAAGCGCGACGGAAACATCCCGGTCAGGGCGGCGGCGCGACTCGGCGAGCAGACGGGATTGAGGACGTTGAACTGATGGAAATCCGTGCCCTCGCGCGCGAGCCGATCGAGGTGCGGCGTTTTCAACCACGGGTGCCCGTGGCCCGAGAGATCGCCCCAGCCCCAGTCGTCGGCAAAGATGAAGACGACGTTCGGGCGCGGAGCGGCGGCGACCGCGGCGGCGGCGACGCCGAGTGCGAGAACCAGGAGAACGAAGCGGGGGAGGAGGCGGAGGTGCATGGGGCGTTGGAAAGCAGGGCGCGGTCTTTGACCCGCGCTTTGGAGCGTGGAGCAAGGGAACGGAGTGCGGGGCGGAGACCCGGCCCGTCGCGGGACTCAGAATTCAAACGTCGCCGTGAGGACGTAGTTTCGCGGGCGGCGGAGTTCCCAGAGGACGGGGACGATGGCGTTGGCGGTGCCGTAGACGGCGTTGGTGTCGTAGTCGGATTTTACGAGGCGCGGGGTCTGCCAGTTGGGGAGATTCTGGATGTTGAGCTGCGTACGGAGGTTCACGTTGGAGAAGACGCGGCGTTGATAGGAAACCATGGCGCCGAGGTCCCAGAATTCTTTGCCGAGGAGCGCGCGGCCGACGTTGAGATTGCCGACGGGCGCTCCCGTGGCGTCGGGCAGGCGCGCGTAGCCGATCGTGTTGGCGCTGCGCCAGCGGCAGTTTCCGCCGACGGTCCAGCCCTTGAGTTTTCCTTCGTTGAACACGCGGGTGACGAGGCCGTTGAGGGCGTATTTCCCGTTGCGCGCGGTGGTGACCCCGCGGAGGGCCTGGTCGTCGAGGTAGCTCTTCTCCTGCGCGGCGGTCTGCTGCTCGAGGTAGAGCGCATCCGCGGCCGCCTGGGCGCGAGCGGTGGCGCTCGCGGGATCGAGGCGGAAGATCGAGGAAGCCTGGCCGGCCTCGACCTTGCGGAGCTCGCTCGCGAATTTCTTCCACGTGCCGAGGCCCTGGAATTTCGAGTCGGTGTAGAGGTATTCGCCGAGCGCGGCGAGATGGGTGCCGAGTTTGTTCGTGTTGATGCTGCCGGAGAGCGCGACGCGCCAGTTGCGGGACGGATTGCAGGTGAGATTCATCTCGTAGCCTTCGGCGACGTAGCTCCACGTGTCGGAGACATTGCCGGTGTCGACCGGGTAGAAATTCACTTCCTGCAGGTCGGCGAAATAGGGATCGCCGGGGATTTTGTAGTTGGTGCGGAGACGCGCGAGGATGTTGCGGGTGCCGCCCACGCTGGCGTTGGCGTTGCGCGCCTGATTGTCGGCCGACGTTTCGAATTTGCCGACGCCGAGGGCCAGCTTGCCCTGCAGCAGCGAGAGCCGCACGCCGTAGTCGACGGTTTGGCCGACGGAATTCGGGGCGGACCGGCCGAGGGCGTCGACCCACGAGGCGTTGGGCACGGGGAGGAAATTGTTGGAGCGGCTGTAGGTCAGCGAGGCCCACGGGAGCACATGGTAGACGCCGCTGTAGGTGCGCGAAAGTCCGTTGGCGACGATGGATGGGGCGGCGAGGTAGGGAATGTCCTTCGCAAGGTCGTAGTACTGCCGCAACGGATCGGTGGCGGCGCCGGGGATGGCGGGGTTTGCCGTGGTGCGGCGAGTGGGGATGCCGTAGCTCTCGGTGTTGTCCTCGCGGTAGCCCGCGACCGTGACGAGGCGGCCGCCGAACCACTGCGCCTGCCAGCCGAGCGAGAGCGCATCGGAGTCGAATTTGCTCTTCATCGCGTTGAGGAAGGACTGGCGGCTGAGATTGATCGGGGCCTGCTCGGTGGCGGTCGCGCCGAGGAACTTTCCGTAGCCGTTCAGCTGCCCGAGGTTGTTTTGGACCTGCCGCGAATCGGGCATCGTGGGGACGTTGCCGTTGACGAAATAGACCCGGGTGCGGAGGGAGTTGACGGCGTTGACCGCATCGCCCGACCAACCGCCGGACGCAGGAAGGCCGACCGTCGCGAGGTTAAAGACGCGGGTGAGATCCTGTTCGGAGTCGGTGCGACTGACTTGGAAGAGGCCGGCGAGGTTATGCCGGCCGAGCCAGCGGTGGCGCTTGGTCAAATCGAGTTCGTAGGACAGGGTGGCGCGGTATTCCGCCGAACGGTTCCTGGCGGGGCGAAACTGCATCTGGGCGTTTTCGTTGTAGGGCACGAGATAGCCCGGATTGGGCGAGCCGTCGGGCAGGTAGCGGTTGGGATCGATCGTGACGTTGGTGAAGTTGTTCGGGTCGAGGGTCTGATTGTTGAGGGCGAGATTGCCGCCCAACTCGAGAAACAGGCCGTCGGCGAGTTTCTGCTCGGCGAGGAACTGGGTCCAGCGGCCGTGCTGTTTGTTGGAAGGATCGGCCCAGGTGCCGCCGTTGAGATTGGTGCTCTTGCTCAGGCCGAGCGCGGTCCACGGGTCCTTCGACTGATAGTTGGGGCTGGCCTGTCCGCCGAACGTGGCCGCGCCGAGTTGGCCCTGATAGCGCGTGTTGACCATCGGATTGGCGAGGTTGAGCCCGACGATCCACGTCTGCTGGTTGCCGGTGGCTTGGGTGAGCGCGAGGTTGGGGTCGAAGTCGTTGCGCGAATCGACGAGTCCGTCCGCGTCGGCGACGCCGCGCGCGACCGGGATGGGTCGCCCGGCGGCGTCGAGATACGGGCGGGTGGCGGTCCACGTCTGGCCGGCGGGCAGAAATTCGATCGTCGGTCTGCCGGCCGCCGCCCAGCGCAGCGCGCTGCCGTCGAAACCCCACATCAAACTCGAGGCGTTGGTCCCGAGGGAGTAGTGCTCGTGGTTGAGCGTGAGCCGGGTGTGGGCCCAAGGCGTGGCCGAAACGCCGAGGGTGAGACGCTCCTGATTTTTGCCTTCGTATTTGCGAAACTCGCGCGCCTCGTCGTGCAGCAGGTTGAGACGAATGCCCAATTTGTCTTTGATGAGGGGCTGATTGTGGTCGATGGCGATGCGCCGCGAGCCGTTGGTGTCGGCCTGCACCTGCACTTCGGTTTTCCGGCGCGACAATTGCGCGCGCTTCGTGGTGGTGACGGCGGTGCCCTGCGGATTGCCGACGCCGATGAGCAGGGCGTTGGGCCCGAGCGAGAGCGTGATGCGCTCGAGGTTGTAGTTGTCGGTGGGCTCGAGGGCGGAAAAGAAATCGTGGGAGATCGACTGGTTGCCGGCATTGGTGTTGAAGCCGCGGATGGAAAAAGACTGGCCGGTGCCGAAGCGCATTTGGGTTCCGCTGGCGCGATTGGCATCGGTGTTGTCGCCCTCCACCGCATCGACGCTCGGCGTGTAGAGAAGCGCCTGGTCGAGGGAGTTGACGCCGAGGTCGCGGAGAAATTCGGGGGTGAGAATCGTGAGCGAGGCCCCGACATCGCGGAGATTCGTGCGCATGCGCGTGCCGGCGAGCGTTTCAGTGGCGGCGTAGCCGTTGTCCTTGTCGGAGGAAACTTCGAAGGGCGTGAGGACAATCGCGCCGGACCCGGATTGCGGGGGCGGAGAAGGCGGGACGGTTTGCGCAAGCACCGGAATCGCGACGGCGGCGAGGCCGGCTGCGAGGACGTAAAGACGGGATAGCGGGGTCATGGGGTGTGGGGTAGGGGACTGAACCGAGCGCGGCGCGCACCCAGAGGGGAAGCACCACAAGCTTGGCCGCAGCGGTCGTAGGAACAGCCGCTTTCGCGCGGGACAGCGACCCTTAAGCCTACGCGAAGACAGAGCGTTCGCCTACCCGGTGTTCGCGGGGGGGCCCGGTAGCCGCCGGGAACCGCTAGACTGCCGGCGTGCCCGCGCGTATCAACGGCCGATGCTCCTGCCGGCCGCGCGATTTTCCGTGATCTTGATGACGGAGATTTTTTGCGCGGCCTTGATCGCGGCCCCGTTGGAAGATCGCCCGCTGTCCGCACTGGAGGAACGCCGGCTCGAGATCGACCGAGAGCTGGCGCAACTGGCGAACTACAACCTCAACGGCGGTGTCGGAGCTATCGGCTCCCGCTCCCGTGGCTACGACACAGCCGGTCAGGATGAGTGGCTCGAGGTCGATTTGGGCGACGTGGTGCCGCTCGACCAGGTCGTGCTGGTGCCCGCGATCCGGCGCGATGGGATCGACGGCTTCCAGGCGGACGGCTTCCCCCGAGTCTTTCGCGTCCGGGCCGGAACCGACGGTGACCGCCGGGGGAAAATCGTCGGCGAGTTTGCGGAAAGCGATGGACTGCTGCCCCGCATCGCTCCCGTGGTCATACCGTGCCAAGGCATCGAAGCCTCCTGGATCCGCATCGAAGCCTCGGTCCTTTCCCGCCGCGAGTTCGACGGCAAGTTTGTCTTCCAGTTCTCCGAGATCCTGGCTTTCTGCGGCGAGGAAAACGTGGCCCTCCAGAAGCCGGTCCGCTTCCCCGGCAATCGTGAGCGCAGCACGGCCCCCGGCTGGCCGGACTCGGCGGTGGTGGACGGATTTCTGCCCTACTTGATGGTGACCGCCACGGGAGCGAAAAGCGTGGCCTTCCTCAGTTCGCCGGAGCTCGGCGACCAACCCGCCCTGGCCATCGATCTGGGCGCGAGTTATCCGCTCTCGCGGCTGCATCTCCATGCCGTCGACCAAAGCGACACGGTGCCGCAGACATTTGCCGGCGACATTGGCATCCCGCCGACGCTCCGGATCGAGGGGGCCAATACGGCGGATTTCTCGGACGCCCGGTTGTTGGTCGAATGGCGCCACGACACCCTGTACGACGTGGGGCCGATCCTGATGGCGACGTTTCCCGCCACCGACTGCCGTTACGTGCGCTTGGTTGCCGGCCGGATGAACCGCGACCCGGCGCTTTTCCGGTCGGGTCCGCCGCGGTTGGGTTTTGCCGAGATCGAGTTGTTCGCGCAGGGCCGCAACGTCGCCCTGCACAAACCTGTCACCGCCAACTTCCGGGCGGACGACGCCGTCCGTTCGCTGGCCAACCTGACCGACGGCCGGAATTTCTACGGCACGATTTTGCCGATCCGCGCCTGGTTGAACCAACTGGCGCTGCGCCACGAACTGGAACGGGAGCGTCCGATCGTAAGCGCGGAACTCAATCGGCGCTATGCCCGGCAGAAAACCAACGTGGCGCGATTGGCAGGGCTGGCGGCCGTGCTCGCCTGCGGCGTGGTGGCCATCGTCCTGGTCAACCGCCGCCGCCAGCAACGCGCGATCGCGGAGACCCGAAAACGGATCGCGGCCGACCTGCACGACGAACTCGGCGCCGACCTGCACGCCATCGGCCTGCTCAGCGATCTTGCGCTGTCGGCCCGGGCGGCGCCGGAGCGTTTGGACGATCTGCTGCGGCGGATGCGGTCCCTCAGCGAGCGCACCGGGCACGCGGCGCGCCACTGCACCAACCTGCTCGAAGCCGGGGATCTCCACGAAGATCTCGTGAACGACGTGCGCCGCGCTGCCACCCGCATCTTGGCGGATTTGGACCATCACATCGAATTCATGGGCGAGGCCGGGTTGGGGCGGCTCAGTCCCCGCAAACGGATCGACCTGCTCCTGTTTTATCAGGAATGCCTCATCAATATCATCCGTCACTCCGGTGCCACCCGCGCGCACACGCGGCTGTCGGTGGCCGAAGGCACGGCGACCCTGGCGGTGTCGGACAACGGTCGCGGTCTGGACGGCCAAGTGCCCCCCTCCCTGAAACGCCGGGCGCGCCTGCTGGGAGCCGAGGTCGAAACCGGTCCCGCGGAGACGCAGGGCGCCCGCATCGTCTTGCGCCTCAAAATTCGCCGGTTCGGATTCCTGCCGTGAAATCCAAAATCCGGGTCATGCTGGTGGAAGACAATCCCCGCTACCGCGAGGTGATCGCCCTCGCGCTGAAGCAGGAGCCGGACATCCAGCTCGCCTGCGAGTTCGGCACGGCCGAGATTGCGTTGCGCAGTTTGAAAGATCGGCCGGGCGGGGAATTGCCCGACCTCGTTCTCCTCGACCTGCACCTGCCGGGCATGGGCGGGCTCGAAGCCCTGCCCCGGTTTCTCGGGGCTGCGCCCGAAGCCAGAATCGTAATCCTGACCCAGTCGGACCATGAAGCCGATGTCTTGCGGGCAATTTCGCTGGGAGCCTCCGGCTACCTGTTGAAATCCTCCACGGTCACCGCGCTGACCGACGGAATCCGATCGGTGATGAAGGGCGGCGCTTCGCTCGATGCCGGCGTGGCCCGGTTCATTCTGAACACGCTGAAAAGCCGTCTGCCAACGAGCGATTCCGCAGGCCTGCTGACCGATCGGCAACGCGAGATTCTCGCGCTCCTGGGGGAAGGCCTCTTGAAGAAGGAAATCGCGGGGCGGCTCGGGATCAGCTACGCGACCGTCGACGAGCACGTCGCCCACATCTACGCGCGGCTCGGCGTGCGCAATGCTCCCGCGGCGGTCAATCAGGCGCACCTCCTGGGCCTTTTCCCGCACAGTGGAAAGCGGATTGGCTAGGCGCCAGTTTCCGGGGCGCGCCGTGGCCCTTCGTCGCCTCGAAGATGTTCGGTTCGGCTGCGAATTTTGTCGGGGGCGGCGGCCGGCGGATTCGCCGTCGAAAGCCGACTGGCCGGGGGGCCGCGCGGGTGGCGGCGGGAAACAGGGGCATCACGTTTCGCCCCGACGGATATTGCCGCAGCCTCCGCGGGCAGACCCACGCGGTTGAGCACGAACCGGGTAACGCGCGGGTGCTGCTGCCGAGGAGCGGGTTTGTGTTTGTGGATCGAGCTTGGGGTAGATCGGGGCTTCAGCCGGGGGATGGGGCGGGGCGGAGATATATAACCCGGGCCGAAGGCCCGGGCTACGTTTACGCGGGCGAAAAAAAAGCCCGCCGGGGTGGCCGGCGGGCGGGGCCGGAAGCTCCGGCTTTCCACGTGAGACTTTCACCCTTCAACGAGCCGGTTCGCGGCTCCTCGGCTCAGCGGCGGCCGGGGTTCCGGTTGAGCGAGTAGGTGAA
>JAIXWF010000016.1 GCA_027482185.1 Opitutaceae bacterium
ATCTCGCCGTTGGCCCGAAAGACGGTTTGCGCAAACGGCTTCACGATCAAGTTGCCATACAGTCGCTGCTCCTTCCGGAAGGGTTCCTCCTGCATGAACTCGTCCGCTTTTTTCAGGCCGATGATGCGAAGAGCAACTTTGCCCGGGGCGAGCACGCGGTTGAAGTCGAGCACCTCCCGATGTGAACCAAAACTCCCGACGGTCACATCGACTGCGTTGGCGTCCTTGAATGTCGCCGGCTTCAAGGAGGCGTCCATGATGCCGCCCGGACTGCCAAGGCCAAAGAGCATGCCATTGGGACCGCGACTGATGGTAACCCGATCTGTATTGTAGCCCTCAAAATCGATATCGCTCAAAAAGTATCCGCGCGTGAGGTCCGCGCTGGAAAACCCGCGGACCCGGACGGTCGGTGACGCGTTGCGTCTCACGCCATTGTCGTTGGTGCCGCCATCGTTTCCGGAAAAATTACCGTCGTTGCCGGCGACCTCGGTATTGGTCGTGTAGAGAAGCAAGCGGGTCGAGTCGGTCGAACCGGTATCCTTTAAAAACTGCTCGGTGACTACCTGGATTCCGCCGGACAAGTCCTTGAGCGACGTCTTCAGACGGGAGCCAGCCAAAGTGCTGGAGGCCCGATACCCCTTATCCTCCTGAGCATTGACCGTGAATGGGGTGAGCGTGACGACCTCTTCGAGCGGAAGAGAGGCGGTCGACTGGGCGTCGAGCTCAGGCCCGGCCAAAAACCAGCCGGCGAATGCGGCGAGGAGGGTGCGGGGTTTGGATGAAATGGTCTTTACTGGGGTTTTGGTTTGCGGGTCGGAAACAGGTCCGACCTCCCCTTTGCTCGGCGCAGCTTCGGCGGTGCGCTTGCGGCTGACGACGAGGGCGCCGGTGGCGGCGTCCTGCGCGGCTTCGAGGGCCGAGCCGGCGAGCATGTGTTCGAGCGCGTCGCGCGGCGTGAACTCGCCGCGAACCGGGTTCGTCGTCTCGCCGCGCACGCGGTCGACCAGATAGACGATCGGCGTGCCGGCGGCGGCCGCGAATTGCTTGAGCGTCACGGCGGCGTCGCCGCGGGGGAGGTTGAAGGCGCGCTTCCCGGCCGGAGCCTCCGCCGCGGTCGCCGGGCCGGCCACGACGGCACCGCAGACGGCGGCAACGGCGAGGGAGACGGGGACTCGGGGGGCAAGCATGCGGAGAAGCAGAACCACTCCTGTAACGCAGCGGCGGACCAAAGGACCTAGTCGGCGCGGAAAGTTTTTCGGCGGCGGTGGCGCAGCGACACGGGGATGCGAACCGCGACGGGGGCGGGACAGAGCCAAACCCGCGGGCTGAAGCTCCGCGCCACTTCGGGGGCCACGCGCGGGGTTCACGGTGGAAATCAACGGGCGCGCCGGAGGTGGATCTCGTTTTCGCCGCGCCGCTCGCCGACGATCTCGCCGTCGCGCTCGAGCAGGCGGACAAACGCCTCCGCCTCATCCAGCACAAACGTGCCGCCGATGCGGCGACCGGCGAGCGCCGGATCGGCCAACACCAATTGCACCCGGCTGCGGGCGTTGAAACGGGCGACGACGTCGGCCAGCGGCGCGTCGGCAAAATCGGCCAGCGTGCCCTGCCACGCGAGCGCCGCGCGCAACGCCGCCGGGTCGACCTTCTCGACGGCCGGCGCCGGCACGAGTTTCGGCAACACGATCCGCTCCCCCGCCCCCACGAGCGGCGCGGTCGCGGCGGCCGCGGAATCAGGGCCCTCGGAACCAACGCGGACCTTGCCTTCGCTCACCAGCACCTCGACATCGCCCGCGGCCGTGTAACGGACGTTGAAGGCGGTGCCGACGGCACGGACCGCGACCTCGCCCGCGAGCACGACGAAGGGCCGCGCGGGATCGGGCGCGACCGCGAAGTGGGCCTCGCCGGCCTCGAGTTTCACGCGGCGCTCGTCGGCGGTGAAACGGATGCGGACGGCGCTGGCGGCATTGAGCTCCAGGGTGGAACCGTCGGCGAGTTGCGCCCGCTCATAACCGACGAGCGCGGTGGCGTAGCGCACCTCAGAGGCCCCGCCGAAGGTCCGCCAACCGACCGCGGCCGCCACGACGAGCGCGGCGGCGAGACCCGCCCAAACGGCGAAGCGGCGGGAACGAAGCGGAGTCCGCGCGGCCGCGGCCGGAGCCGACGTCGCCTCCGGCGCAGCGACGGGCGCAAACGGCACCACGGGCGCGGAGCGTTCGAAGGCGGTGTTGATTTCCGCGCGGAACTCCGGGAGGCCGTGCAGGAGCCCGAGGGTCTGCTCCAGGCGCGCGACAGCGGCCGGATGGCGGGGATCGGCGCGCAGCCATTGCGCGAACTCGCGGGCACGCGCGGGCGTGAAGCCGTCGTCGCGCTCTGTCAGCCAGGCGATGGCGGCATCCTCGATGGCGGCGTGGGCGGGTTCGGGCTTCATGCGGATTCGGACGGCGGGCGGACGGCGGCGTCGACCAGGCCGCAGGCTTCGAAGTACCGGGCGCAGTCGCGCACGCCCTTGAGGAGGTGGCCCTTCACGGTGCCGAGGGAGATGCCGAGGCGCGCCGCGATTTCCTTGCCGGCCAAGCCGTCGAGGTAGCGGAGCAGCATGACCTCGCGGCAGCGCTCGGGCAGGGACTGCAGCGCCGCCGTCAACGCCTCGCGCCGCTGGCGGCGCTCCATCGTTTCGACGACGGTCGGCGGCGTTTCGAGCAACGGCCATTCGATCAGGCGGTCGGCTTCCGCCAAGGCCTCGTGCGGGTGGGCGCTGCGCCGCCGGAAGAGATCGATGGCGGCGTTGCGGGCCGTCGTGAACAGAAACGCCTTCGGGTGCGCGAGCCGGCCGGGATCCTCGACGCGGAGGAGACGCGCATAGGTTTCCTGCACGAGATCGTCGTGGTCGGGCAGCGACGGGAACCGCTTCGACAGGTACGCGCGCAGGGCCGGCTCGTGCGGCTGCACGTGCTCGGAAAACCAACGGGCCTGTTCGGCAGACGACATCGGGGCGGGGCTATCGGGCGGGGTGGATTCCCGTTTTCGGCCCCCTCCCCTCGCCTGTCGAGCGGCTTTGCGGAAAACGGCGACGGCCGAAGATTTTTCAATTTTCGACCCGGCCGAATCGGCACGTCGTGCGTCTAAGGACAGGCGGGATAAATTGCGGATCGCGAAATGCGGAATGCGAATTGGGAAAGGCGAGCTGCAGCCGGGCGTCGCAAGCGCGGCTTCGGTCGGTGCGATCGCGATGCGATCCCGTCAAACCAAGATGCCTTTGATCACCTCGGCGCCTTCGACGCCGGTGAGTTTGGCGTCGAGGCCCTGGAACTTCACGCTGAACGCGTCGTGCCGCACGCCGAGCAGGTGCAGCATCGTGGCGTGGAGGTCGTGGACGTTGCAGATGTTCTCCGTCGCAGCATAGCCGAGTTCGTCCGTCGCCCCGTGCACGATCCCGGGCCGGATGCCGCCGCCGGCGAGCCACATCGACATCGCCTTGTTGTGATGGTCGCGGCCGGCCGTGCCCTTGTTGTCCTGCGACATCGGGGTGCGGCCGAATTCCCCCGTCCAAACCACGAGCGTGTCGTCGAGCAGTCCGCGCTGTTTCAGATCTTTGATGAGGGCCGCGGAGGCCTGGTCTGTTTCTTTCGCCTTCAGCGGCATCTCCTCGCGCAGCTGGCTGTGGTGGTCCCAGTCGCGGTGATACAGTTGGATGAAGCGCACGCCGCGTTCCGCCAGCCGGCGCGCCAAGAGGCAATTGGCCGCGAAGGAACCGTCGCCCGGCGTGCAACCGTACAACGCGAGCGTCTTCGGGTCTTCGCTCCGCAGGTCGGTCAGCTCCGGCACGCTGGCCTGCAATTGGAACGCGAGTTCGTACTGCGCGATCCGCGTCGCGACCTCCGGGTCCTGCACGAAGGCGTCGTGGTGCCGGTTGAGCGCGTTGATCGCGCGCACGTCCGTTTCCTGCTGCGCGCGGGTGACGCGCCCGGGGTTGGACAGGTAGTGCACGGCGTCGCCCTTGCCCTGGAGTTGCACGCCCTGGAAACGGCTCGGCAGGAACCCGCTGCTCCATTGCCGCGTTGAGATCGGCTGCGGGGAACGACCCGGGCCGGTCGAGACCATGACGACGAAGCCCGGCAAATTTTCCGCCTCGCTGCCGAGGCCGTAGTTGACCCACGCGCCCATGCTCGGCCGGCCCGCGATCTGGGAGCCCGTGTTCATGAACATGTGCGCCGGATCGTGATTGATCGCGTCCGTCGTCATCGAGCGGATCAGGCAGATGTCGTCGACCACGGAGCCGATGTGCGGGAACAGCGAGCACAGCTCGGTGCCGTTTTTACCGAAACGCTGGAACGCGAACTGCGGCGCGTGGCAGACGAGCTTCTGGCCCTGCAGCTGCGCAAGCTGCTGGCCCTTCGTCATGCTCTCCGGCATCGGCTGCCCGTGCATCGCGGCGAGCTTCGGCTTCGGGTCGAAGGTCTCGAACTGCGACGGCCCGCCCGCCATCGTCAGCCAGATCACGCGCTTGGCCTTTTGCGGCAGAGGCAAGGGATGGATCACGCCGCGCGCCCGCGACGCCGCCGCCATCGCAGAGTTCGGCCGCAGCAACGACGCCAAGGCCACGGCGCCGAGGCCCGAGGAAACCCGGCCGAGAAACGCGCGGCGCGTCAGCGCATCGAAAGGGAAAGCGGTCATGGCGGTTCAGGAACGGGTGATGAACTCGTGGAGGTTGAAGAGCACGCGCGCGACGTGGGTCCAGGCCGCGAGTTCCGTCGCATCAAGATCGCCCGGCGCCGGCCGGTCGCCGGTGGCGAGGAGGGCGCGCGCGGCGGCGGGATCGGCGCGGTAGACGCGGCGATGCTCGGCGAGCAACTCCGCCGCGGTGCGCAGCTCGTCGGGCGCGGGGTCGCGCTGCAGCGCCTGTTGCCAGGCGAAACGGAAACGCGCGGCGTCGGCGGCGCCGCCCTCGCGCACGATGCGGCCGGCGAAGACCCGCGCGGCCTCGACGTAGGTCGGATCGTTGAGCAGCACGAGGGCCTGCTGGGGGAGATTGGAACGGCTGCGTTCCGCGGCGCATTCCTCGCGGCTGGGCGCGTCGAAGGCCAGGAGGCTCGGATGCAGGAAACTGCGTTGCCACCACACATAGAGACCGCGCCGGTACTGCGGCTCGCCGCGGTCCGTCTCGTAGTCGCGCGGCGGGAAATTGAGGTTTTCCCAGTAACGATCCGGTTGATACGGCTTCACGCTCGGGCCGCCGAGTCGCGGCGAGAGGAGCCCGGCGACGGCGAGCGCGTAATCGCGCACCAACTCCGCCTCGATCCGGAAACGGCCCTGCCGCGCGTGCTCGCGGTTGTCCGGATCCGCAGCCAACCGCGCCGTCGGCGCGCGCGACTCCCGCCGGTAGGCCGCACTCGTCACGATCGTGCGCACAAGGTGTTTCACGTCCCAGCCCGAATCCATGAACTCGCAGGCCAGCCAATCGAGCAGCGCGCCGTCGGGCGGCGTCTCGCCCTGGGCGCCGAGGTCGCCGGGCACGCGGCTCAACGGCACGCCGAAGAATTGCGCCCAGAGCCGGTTCACAAAAGTCCGGGCCGTCAGCGGATTTTCCCGCGAAACCAACCAACGGGCCAAATCGAGCCGGTCGGGTTCGCGGCCGCCGAAGTCCGGCTGCGGCAGGTAGCCGGGCAGCGCCGCGCGCACGACCTCGCCGGTGTCGTCCATCCAATTGCCGCGCGGCAGCACGCGAACGGTGCGTTTCGTCTTGGCGCCTTCGGTGACGAGACAACGCGGCAGTGCCTCGACGAAAGTCTTCCGCGCCTTTTCCGCGGCGGCCAAGGCGTCGAGTTCGGGCCGCGCGACGGCGCTGACCTGTTCGCGGAAATGGGTGCGCAGGGTCTGCCGTTCGCGGGCACTGCGTTTGCCGGCGGCCTTCTTCAATGCTGCAGCCACCTCGCGCGGCGCGGAGTTTGCGGCGGCCGCGGCGGCGTTCGCGTTTTCCCATGCCGTCTGCGCCGCGTCGATCTGTGCGGCGAGCGGCTTCACCTTGGCCTCGGCGGCGGCGACGGTGGCTTCGAGCGCGGCGAGCCGGCGATCGTCTTCCGGAGTGGTGACGAGCATGCCGTCTTCGCGCCGGCCGACGGCGGCTTCTTTCACGTCGGCGAAGAACGCGCCGAGCGCATAGAAATCCTTCGTCGTGAACGGATCGAATTTGTGGTCGTGGCATTGCGCGCAGCCCGTGGTCTGGCCGAGCCAGGCGGTGCCGATGGCGCGGACGCGGTCGGCGAGCATGCGCGACTCGTAGTCCTTGGGCTGGGCCCCGCCCTCCTCGGTCGAAAGCAGGAGCCGGTTGAAGGCGGAGCCGACGCGGGTTTCGGTGCTCGCGTCGGGCAGCAGGTCGCCGGCGATCTGCTCAAGGGTGAAACGGTCAAAACGTTTGTTGGCGTTGAAGCTCCGGATGACCCAATCGCGGTACGGCCACACGTTGCGCGGGTTGTCGCTGTGGTAGCCGATGGTGTCGGCGAAGCGCACGACATCGAGCCAGCCGATCGCCATGCGCTCGCCGTAGTGCGGGCTGGCGAGCAACCGCTCCACCACCTTTGCGTAGGCATCGGGCGCAGGATCGGCGACAAAGGCGGCGACCTCCGACGGCGTCGGCGGCAGCCCCGCCAGATCGGCGTGCAACCGGCGGATCAAAGTGCGGCGGTCGGCCTCGGGCGCGGGCGCGACGCCGAGGGCGGCGAGGCGGCGGGAGACGAGCACGTCGACGCCGTTGGCGCCGGCGGGGACCGCAACTTTGACCGGCGGCTCGTAAGCCCAGTGGCGTTGGTAAACGGCGCCCTGCGCGATCCAACGTTCGAGCACGGCTTTGTCGCGGGCGGAAAGCGTTTTGTGCGCATCCGGCGGCGGCATGACCTCGTCGGCATCCGTGCTTCGGATACGGACGACGAGTTCGCTGTCCGCCGGCTTGCCCGGCACGAAGGCCTCGCGCGCGAGGGCGGCGTCGCGCAGATCGAGCCGGAGCTTGCCTTTGCGGTGAGAGGCATCGGGCCCGTGGCAGGAGAAACAGTTGTCCGAAAGGATGGGCCGGACATCGCGGTTGTACTCCACCTCGGCGGGCAGCGCGGCTTCCGCGGCGCAGGCCGACGCGGCGGCGCCGCAGGAAAGCAGAACGGCGAAACGGAAAACGTGCGGGGTGAACACGGCGCGCCGAGCCAACGGCGGCGACGCCGGTGCGACAATCCCGAAGTGGCCGCGGATGCCGTTACGCCAAGATGCCCTGCACGACCTTGGCCGGCACGACGCCGGTGAGGCGCTGGTCGAGGCCTTGGAACTTGTAGCTGAACTTTTCGTGATCGAGGCCCATCTGGTGCAGAATCGTCGCGTGCAAGTCGCGCACGTGGACCGGGTCTTTCACGATGTTGTAGGACATTTCGTCGGTCTCGCCGTAAACCTGCCCGCCCTTGATGCCGCCGCCGGCCATCCAGATCGAGAAGCAGCGCGGGTGGTGGTCGCGGCCGTAATTCGTTTCCGTCAACGTGCCCTGGCTGTACACCGTGCGGCCGAATTCGCCGCCCCAGATCACGAGCGTGTCGTCGAGCAGGCCGCGCTGCTTGAGATCCTGCACGAGCGCGTAGCAGGCCTGGTCGACATCTTTGCACTGGGAAGCGATGTCTCGCGGCAACGTGCCGTGCTGGTCCCAGCCGCGGTGGAAGATCTGCACGAAACGCACGCCGCGTTCGACGAGGCGCCGCGCCATCAGCGCGGAGCTCGCGAACGAACCGCGTTGCCGCGCCTCCTCGCCGTACAGCGCGTACGTCGACTCCGGCTCCTTCGCCAAGTCGGCCAATTCGGGAATGCTGGCCTGCATGCGGAAGGCCATCTCGTACTGCTGCGTGCGCGTCTGGATTTCCGGATCGCCGATCGCCTCGTAGCTGCGGCGGTTGAGGGCCTCGAGCCCGTCGAGCATCTCGCGCCGCAATTCGCGCGGCACGCCCGGCGCATCGTTGAGATAAAGCACGGGATCGCCCTGCGGACGGAAGGACACGCCGGCATGTTTGCCCGGGAGGAAACCCGAACCCCAGAGGCGCGACGAAATCGCCTGCACGTTGGAAAACGGGCTGGTGTGCTTGGCGTGCAGGACGACAAACGCCGGCAGGTCCTGGTTCAGCGAGCCGAGGCCGTAGGCGAGCCACGAGCCGATCGAGGCTTTGCCGTTCTGCATCGAGCCCGTGTACACGAGTTGGTTGGCCGGCTCGTGGTTGATCGCATCCGTCTTCATCGAACGGATGATGCAGATGTCGTCGGCCATCTTCGCCGTCCACGGCAGCAGTTCGCTGATCCAGGCGCCGCTCTTGCCGTGCTGCGCGAATTTGAACCGCGCCGGCGCCAGCGGAAACGCGGCCTGCTTCGCGGTCATGCCGGTGAGACGTTCGCCCTGGCCGGCGAGCCAGTCCTTGAGGTCTTCCCGGAAGCGTTTCTCGAGGTCGGGCTTGTAGTCGAAGAGTTCGAGCTGCGACGGCGCGCCGATCAGGGAAATATAGATCGCGCGTTTGGCCTTGGGTGCGATTTTCCAGGGCGCCGGGGCGCCGGCGGCGGTGTCGCCGGCGGCGGCGAGGCGGTTGCCCAGCAGCGCCGAGAGCGCGACGGCACCGAGGCCCGTGCCGCTGCGGCGGAAAAATTGCCGGCGCGTCATTGCCTCGTTGTAACGGTCGAAGGTGGCCTGCCAGACAGGGGGAAGATTCATGGGGATTTTCGGAGGGGCGCGGCTTGATCGTGCTGGGCCGGAGGCGGGCGCGCACGAGGCGCGCCCCTCCGGGTTCATTTGGTCAGGGATTCGTCGAGGTTGAGGACTTGGCTCGCAACGAGCGTCCAGGCGGCGAGTTCGGGCGCCGGCAATTTCGGGTCCACCGGGGATTGGCCGACCGAGAGGAGCTGTTTCGCCGCGGCGGGATCGCGGCCGTAAGTGGCGAGGGCGGCGTCGAGCGTGCGTTTCACCACGGCGCGTTCCGGCGCTGCGAAGGTGCGGCCGAGCAGGCGCAGGGCCACGTGGTCGAGACGCGCGTCGAAGGTCGCCGCCGCGCGCAGGGCGCCCGCCGCCAATTGCCGCGAGGCCTCGACGAAGAGCGGTTCGTTCAGCGTCACGAGAGCCTGGAGCGGAGTGTTGGTGCGGTCGCGGCGCACGCAGGCGGTCTCGCGCGTGGGGGCGTTGAGCAACTCCATCGCGGGCGGCGCAGCGGTGCGTTTCCAAAGCGTGTAGAGGGAACGCCGATACAAGTTCTCTCCCGAATCGGTCCGGTAGAAGCGCGTGGTCGATTCCTTCATCGCGACGTCCTCCCAAATGCCGTCGGGCTGATAGGGCCGCACCGAGCGGCCGCCGACCTTGGCGGCGAGCAGGCCGGACACCGCGAGCGCCTGGTCGCGCAGTTGCTCGGCATCGAGCCGGTGCCGCGGACCGCGGGCGAGCAGGCGGTTGTCGGGATCGCGTTCGAGCAAGGCCGGCGAAACCGCCGCGGCCTGCCGGTAGGTCGCGCTCGTCACCATCAGCCGCACGAGCCGGCGGAAGTCCCAGCCGGATTCGCGGAACTCGACCGCAAGCCAGTCGAGCAGGCGCGGATGGGAGGGATGGCTGCCCATGATGCCGAAATCGCCCGACGATTCCACGATCCCGGTGCCGAAGAGGTGCTGCCAGGCGCGGTTCACCGTGACGCGGGCCGTGAGCGGATTCTCCGGCGCAACGAGCCATTGGGCCAACGCGAGCCGGTTGCGGGGCAGGCCCTCGGGCAAGGGCGGCAGCGCGGCCGGGGTGTTGGCGCCGACCTTTTCGCCGGGCTGGGAGTATTCGCCGCGGGCAAGGATGTGCGCGGCCGGCTCCCCTTCCTTCTTTTCCTCCATCACCAACGTGAGACCGCCGCGGGCGCGCAACGTGTCTTCCTGCGCCAGCAGCCCGTCGAGCGTCGCCGCCAGTTTCAGTGCCGCCGGATCGACAGCCTCGAGGTAATGCGCCCGGAGCAATTTCTTCTGCGCGGCCGTGCGCGACGCTGCCGGCGTTTCCAGCGCGGCGAAGGTTTCGAGCGCATCGGCGATATCCTTCGCGTCGTTGGCGAAGAAGCCGCGGTTGTGCACGCGCACCTCCTGTACCCAGACGGCGCCGCCGCCGAGGGCCTTGCCGGGGCCGCCGCCGGCCGCGGTCCGCGCGCCGAGGCGCAGCGGAGCCGTGGGCACGATGTCCGCCGGCAGGTGCGCGGAGACGCCCGAATTCACCGCGGAGCGGCCGTCGACGAAGACCTCGATGGTGCGACTGCGGATCGAAGCCGTGTCGAAACTCAGCAGCACGTGGTGCCATTTCCCGGGCGCGAGCGCGGCGCCGGCGGTGTTGCGCACCTTCACGGCGCCGGTGCCGTCGGAGACGTGCAGCCCGACTTTGCCTTCCTCGAGGAATAGCTCCCAGCCGGGCGTCTTGGCGTCTTCGTCGAGGCAGGAGAGCAGCGTGCCCGTGGGCTTTTCGTCGACGCGGACAAAGAGCGAGAAACTCGCCGCGCCTTCGCGCGGCCAGGTCACCGGGGCGCCGAGCACGGTGTCCGCGCCGTCGAGGCGAGTGCCGCGGCCGAACGGTCCGGCGGCGGGATCCGGGGGCGGGAGCACGGGGCCGTCGGGTGCGGCGGAGGCCATCAGAATCTCGGGCACGGTCAGGGCCGCGCGCGCGCGCACGGTGCGGTCGACGGGGGGCGCATGGAGCGTGCGGGCGATCGCGAGCCAGCGTTCGAAATCGGCGTCGGCCTCTTTGCCGCGGGCCTGCACGGCCGAGCGCACCCCTGCGATTTCCGCCTGCAGTTTCGTCCAGGCATCGCGGTCCGTTTTCGCCGGCACGAAGAGGGTCGGCGGCGTGTCGTGCCGGTTGCCGTCCATCGCGGGCATGGTGTTGTGGCGGAAGAAGGCCGCGAGGGAGTAGAAGTCGCGCTGCGAGACGGGATCGAATTTGTGGTCGTGGCAGGACGCGCAGCCGGTCGTGAGGCCAAGCCAGACGGTCGAAAGCGTTTCCACCCGATCCTTCGCGTAGATGGCCTCGTACTCCTCGGCGATGGCGCCGCCTTCGCTCGTGGTGGGCAGGCAGCGGTTGAAGCCGGAAGCGACTTTTTGCTCGAGGGTGGCGTTGGGCAGCAGGTCGCCGGCGACCTGTTCGATCGTGAAGCGGTCGAAGGGCAGGTTCTGCCGGTAGGCGTCGATGACCCAATCGCGGTACGGCCAGATCGAACGGTAATTGTCGATGTGGATGCCGTGCGTGTCGGCATAACGCACCGCATCGAGCCAATGCCGCGCGAAGTGTTCGGCGGAGGCGTCGGTCGCGAGCATGCGGTCGACGGCGCGCTCGTAGGCGTCGGGGGCCCGGTCGGCGAGAAACGCCTTCAGGTCCGCGGGCGTGGGCGGCAGGCCGGTGAGATCGAGAGCGGCGCGGCGCAGCAGGCGGGCGCGATCTTCCTCGGGCGCGGGCTTGAGGCCCGCCGCCGCGAGCTGCTCGACCACGAAGGCGTCGATGGGATTGCGGATCGCGGATTTCGGTTCGCGGATTTCCGGGACGGCGGGGCGTTTCGGGGCGACGAAGGCCCAGTGCGGTTCGTACGCGGCGCCTTCGGCGATCCAGCGTTTGAGCAGCGCGATTTCCGCCGGTTTCAACGTCTTGTGCGCCTCGGGCGGCGGCATGCGCTCGTCCTCGTCGGTGGAGAGAATGCGTTCGATGACCGGGCTGACGTCCGGCTTGCCGGGCACGATGGCCGGTTCATGCGTGCCGCGTTGGGCGACGGCGTCCTCGCCGCGGTCGAGCCGGAGCTTGGCCTTGCGGGTGCCGGAATCGGGTCCGTGGCAATGGAAACAGTACTCCGCGAGGATGGGCTGGATGTGCTCGTTGTAACTGAGCTTGGCGGACGCGGCGGATGCGGACGCGGCGCGGCCGGAAGCGGCAAGGGAAACGGCGCAGACGACAAGACCGAGGCGCAAAGGGGAAAAAGCCATGGGGTGCGGACAATTCGCGCCGAACCATAGCACGGCTCAAGCCCCGAAACTAGGATGCCCGCGGCTTTCTTTGGTCGGACTGCGCCGCCGGCGGGCCGCGCCAGCCGGCAAAGCGATCTGCCGGCGCTACTTCGCCGCCGACGGACCGGGATTTTCGTACCACACCACGCCGAGCCGGTCCATTTCCTCGGTCGTGAGCACGTCCGGCCAGCCGTCGCCGTTGAGATCGTGCACGGGGACGAGGTCGAACTTCGTGCCGTCCGGGCCGCCGAGATCGTGCAGCCGCCAGCCGTCCGCCCCCTGCTCCAGCCAAAGCATGCCGCGCTTCGGCCCGACGGCGGCTTCGCAGGAAACGACCAGGTCGGTGCGGCCGTCGCGGTTCAGATCCGCCGCGGTCACCGCCTTCATGGTGCCGATGTCGCCCTCAAGGGTCAGCCACTGCGCGCGCCATCCGCCCGATGCCGAACCGCGGAAAATTCCGATCCGCCGCGGCTGCACGGCGGCGATCACTTCCGGGCGGCCGTCGCCGTCGAGATCCGCAAAGTCGATGAACATCGGGTTCAGGCCCGCCGCGCCGATCGCATGTTCGCGCCACGCCGCCGGCTCGGCGACGCGCTCGCGGCCGGGATTCTCCAGCCAACCGATTCCGCTGCGCGGCTCCCGGCGGTCGGAAAACAGAATGTCGCGGTCGCCGTCGCCATCCAGGTCGGCCGCGAAGACCGACATGATCCAGCCCGCCGGCCGCAGCACATGGTGCCGCCACGCCCCGAGGTCGCGCGGCGTCGCCGGCGCTTCGAGCCAGCCGACGGTCGCGCCCTGGGTTTTCGAGGCCACGACGAGATCGGGACCGTGCCGGCCGTCGAGATCCGCCGGCACCACGAACATCCAGGCCTGCCGGCCCGCGGTGGCGGGAAACGCCGCCGTGCGCCACGGCCCCAGCGGATCCGCGGTCTCCGCCGTATGCACATACAAAGTACGGTCCTTCCCTTCGGTCGCGCTGATGATTTCGAAACGACCGTCCCCGTCGAGGTCGGCCGCCACCGCATCTTCCGGCGAGGCCACCGTGCCCACCGTCGCCCGCGGCCAAGGCCGCATCAGGTCGGTGCGCGGCGGCTGCAGGTAAAGGCGCACCACCCCGCCCTCTTCCCAACCGGTCACGACATCGGGCCGGCCGTCGCGGTTCACGTCGGCCAAACGGACCCCGTCGGCCCCGATCGAGGTCGCATCGATCGCGTGGCGGCGCCAGACCGGCCGAGCCGTTTCCAAGGCGAGCGTCGCGTCTGTTTCCGGGGCGGCCCCGGCGGCCGGCAACCCACCGATCGTCGCGAGCACCACGGTCGAAAGCACGCGGGCAAGGCGCATGACGCGGGTCAAACCGTCACTTGGCCGGCGTATCCAGGGCCCGGATCGGCCAGAGTTTCGACGGCGTGTGCTGGGCCGCCATCAACGCGGTGAGGCGGGCGACGACGTCGGGATGCGCGGCGGCGACGTTGCGGGTTTCCGCCGGATCGTCGGCAAGATTGTAGAGTTCGACCGGCCCCGGCGCTTTCGAGGCGGCCCGCGGCCGCGGATTCAGATTGGTGCGGATCGCCTTCCAGTCGCCGACGCGGATCGCCTGCTGGCCGTCGTAGCCGGGCGATTCGCGGTAAAGGAAGGGCCGCTCCGGCTGCGTCCGGCCGAGCAAGGTCGGCGCGAAACTGATCCCGTCGATCCCCGCGGGCGCGGCGTCGGGCGCGCCGGCCAATTCGGCGAGCGTCGGCAGCCAGTCTTCGAAACCGGTGACGCGCGCGCTGACGGACCCGGCGGCGATCTTCCCGGGCCAACGCACGATGCTGGGCACGCGGAAGCCGCCTTCGTAGTACGAACCTTTGCGGCCGCGGAGACCGGCGGCGCTGTCGAAGAACTCGGTATCCGTGCCGCCGAGACGGCCGTAGAGGGGGCCGTTGTCGGAGGTGAAGACGACGATCGTGTTTTCGCGCAGCCCGAGTTCGTCGAGCAGCGCGAGCAGTTTGCCGATTTCGCGGTCGAGCCGCGTCACCATGGCGGCATAGGCGGCGCGGGGCGTAGGGTGCGGGAGGTAGCCGCGGTCGCCGAGGTAGGGCTCTTCGGGAAACGCGCCCGCGTACTCGGCGAGGGAATCCTCCGGGACCTGCAGCGCGAGGTGCGGCACCGTCGTCGGGTAGTAGAGAAAGAACGGACGCTCGCGGTGGGCGCGCACGAAACGTTCGGCCTCCGCGTGGATGAGGTCGGGCGCGTAGTCGGGGCCGGAGAACGCAGCGTAGCTCTCGCGTTTGGCCGGGTCGGCTTCGGCCGGGAGTTTCTGGTGCGCGGAGAATTTCGGGTTCCGCAACGGGACGCGCTCGCGGTCGCTCCAGAGCGAAACGGGGTAGAAGTTGTGCGCCACCGCCTGGTCGTTGTAGCCGAAGAAACGGTCGAAGCCCTGCGCGAGCGGATCGCCGGTGCTGCCGACGGCGCCGAGGCCCCATTTGCCGAAGCCGCCGTTGACGTAGCCGAGGCGCTTCAGCGTCGCCGGCAACTTGAGTTCGCCCGGCGGCACCGGCTCTTGGCCCTCGCCGCCGCCGCTGCCCGGGATGCCGACGCCGCCGCGGTTCTCGCGGATGTAGGCGTGGCCCGGATGCAGGCCGGTCATCAGGACGCAGCGCGCGGGGGCGCAGACATTGTGGCCCGAGTAGGCCTGCGTGAAACGCATGCCTTCCTTCGCCAGCCGGTCGAGGTGGGGCGTGCGGATCTTCTTCTGGCCGTACGCGCCGAGGTCGCCGTAGCCGAGATCGTCGGCGAGCAGGAAGACGATGTTGGGGCGGCGCTCCGCGGCGTTCGCGCCGACGGCGCAAACCACCGCGAGCAAACACAGCAGGAACCGCGGCATGGGCGGGCGCGGGGATCGCTTACTTCTTCGCCAGCTTCAGCTTCGTGAACCGGCCCGAGAAGTTCCAATCCTGCACGAAGAGGTTGCCGTCTTTGTCGAAGGTGAGGCCGTGCGGCGCGATGAAGATGCCGTCCTGCCAGAACTGCGGCTCCAGCTTGAACGCGGCCCACTGCTTCTGGTCGGGATTGTCGCCGAGGGTGGAGACGATCTTGCCGGCCTTGTCGACGATGACGACGCGGCCCTCGAGCTCGGCCACCGCGGCGACGTCGCCGCGGATCGAGATCGCGCAGGGACGGCGCAGGCCGGTGGTGGTGACGCCGAGCCACTTGCCCTCGAGGTCGAGGTGCACGAGGCGGCGGTTTTCGCGGTCGGCGACGAGCAGGCGCGGCGCGCCGAAACGGTTGTCCAGCGAGATGCCGTGGCAGGTGCGGAACTGGCCCTCGCCCTCGCCGCGGGTGCCGATCGTCTTCTGGTATTTCTGGTCGGCGCCGAAGACATGGATGACGCTGGCGCCGTAACCGTCGGCCACATACACGCGGCCGTCGGGCCCGACCGCCACGCCCGTCGGGGCGAAGTTCGCGGGCTTCTTCTTCGGGTCCTCGGGTTGGTTGTAGAAACCGCTTTCGACGGGCTTCTTGATTTCCCAGACAACCTTCCCGTCGAGCCCGACCTTCACGACCTTGCCCGCCTTGTTGAGCGCGCCGTAGATGAACTCTTTGCCGTTCTCCTCGCGGATCGTCAGGCCGTGGAGATTCGTCAGCTCGGGCGCCATGGTGCGGAGCAGTTTGCCGTCGGCGCCGAAGACAAAGATGCCCTCGGGACCGTCGGAGCTCATGTAGATGTGGCCCGCGCGGTCGACGACGGCGCCGCCGTGGGTGGAGCCGTAGCCTTTGCCCGCGGGCAATTTGGCCCAGCCCGTCTCGACCATGAAGGTCCACGCGCCCTGGCCCAGCGGGGCCGCGGGCAACGGCGCCGCCGCGACCTGCCCGAGGGGCAGCGCGAAATCGGTGTGGGCGACGAGCGCAGCCGGGAACAGACCGGCCAACGCAAACGTGCCGGAAACGGTGAGGAAGCGACGGGACAGGGCCATGGCGAAGGATGCGGAAACGGGGATTGAAACGGAGGGGAAGGGGTTGCCCGCGGTCCGGCGGCGGAAACCGACGCGACCGAGAACGCGAACGTCATTCGCCAAACGCGGCCCGCTGTCGATGCAAACCTGCGGGTTCAGCGGCCGGAAAAATACTCGGCAAACACCGCCGGCAACGCCGCGCCGAACTCTTCCCAATCGGCACCGAGCGGCGGCCGCTTTTTCCCGGCGATCCAATGCGCGTTGAATTCCAGCACGGCGGCCGGGATGCCGAAACGCTCGAGCCAACCGTCGCCCAACGTGCCGGGATTCCGGAACGTGCTGCCCGTGCTGCCTTCGGTGAACCAGGTGTGCTTGCGCAGCAGCGCCTCGAAGCGCGTCATGTTTTCCAGATACGCCGCCAGGCCGGGCACCTCGGGCCGGCTCACGTGCAGCCGGCCGGAATTGTCGTTGTGCAGTTCGAGCGCGAAGTGCGGCCGCAAACCCCGCGCCGCCGTCGCCGCGAGCCATTGCTCGAGCGCGTGGTTCTCCGGCGCCAGGTCCGCCGGCGCGGGCCGGTCCCAGCCGCGGTTCAAATCGACGCCGCGCAGATTGAAACGGGTGCGGCCGAGCGCGACGCCGTCCTTGTTCGCCATCGGCAGGAAGTAGAAGCAGATCTCGCCGGGACCGGGGGCGCCGGTCGCCGGCGGCGCGGCGAGCAACGCCCGCGCGAGCCCCTGCAACACCCAGTTGCCGCCCGGTTCCCAGGGATGCGCGCGGGCGCGCAGGAAAACCCGGTGCGGCGCCGTCTCGCGCCCGATGCGCACGATCTCGAGCGGCCGGCCCGCGACGGTGCGGCCGATTTCCGCGACCGCCACGCGCGGGTCGCGGCGCAGGCCGGCGAGCCACGTATCCAGATCGCTGACGCGGTACGGTTCGATGCGGGCGACGTGCAGCACGCCGCCTGCGCCGACCGCCAGCCGCAGCCGGACCCGGTCGGGCCCGAGGTACTCGGCGGGCACGTGCCGCCAGACGCGGCCGTCGTCGGAGACGACGCACGCCGTGCGCGCGTCGATCGGGGAGCCGCGACGGCCGTTCCACACGTTGTCGAAGTTGCGCAGTTCGAGCACGTGCGCTGAGCCCGGCGCGGCCTCGAGGCGGAAATGCCAGTGGCCGGCCGCGCGGTTGGGCGACGCGCGCTCGTGGTCGTAAAGGAGGGAGATGAGCACGGTGCCGTCGGCCTGCACATCCCAGTGCAGCGGCGAGGCGTTCTCGAAGCCGGTGTCGATGAAGACGAAGCCGGGCGGCGGCGGCGGGACCGGGGCCGCGGGGACGGCGGCGGTGGCGCGCAGGGCGACGGCGAAATACAACAGGGCCAACGTCAGCCGGAGAGAAGCACGCATCGGGGTCCCACGACCGAAACGCGGCGCGCCGCCGCACGCAATCCCGCCGTCGCGGGTTGCAACCGGCCGCGCTCCGCCCGTTCATGCGCCATGCAACGCCGGACCTTTCTCGCGCACCTCACCGCGGCCGCCGGCGCCGCCGCCCTGCCCCTGCGCGCCGCCCCCGCCGTCCCGACCGTGCAGACCGTCACCGGCCCGGTCGCCGCCGCGGACCTCGGCTTCGTGCTGCCGCACGAGCATGTGCTGGTCGACTTCGTCGGCGCGGAACGGATCACGCCGTCGCGCTACGATTCCGGCGAAGCCGTCGCCGCCATCCTGCCGCACCTGCGTCAGGCCCGCGCGCTCGGCGTGCGCACGCTCTGCGAATGCACGCCCGCCTACCTCGGCCGCGATCCCGCGCTCCTCGCCCGGCTCGCGACGGCGAGCGGGCTGCACCTCGTCACCAACACCGGCTACTACGGCGCCCGCAACAACCTGTTCCTGCCGCGCCACGCCCACACCGAGACCGCGGCGCAATTGGCCGCGCGCTGGATCGCCGAGGCGCGCGACGGCCTCGGCTCGTCCGGAGTCCGGCCGGGTTTCATCAAGAGCGGCGTCGACAGCGGGCCCGCCCTCTCGCCCGTGCACCGCAAACTTGTCGCGGCGGCCGCGCTGGCCCACGTCGCGACCGGACTCCCCGCCGCGATCCATCTCGGGCGCGGACCCGGCGCGGAGATTCTCGCGCTCTTCGCCGAGCACGGCGCCCGGGCCGACGCCTTTATCTGGGTGCACGCGCAGAACGCGGCCGACGACGCGCTCTTCGCCGCCGCGGATCGCGGCGCGTGGATTTCCTGCGACGGCCTCGGCCGCAACAGCCTGCCCCGCCACCTTGCCGTCGTGCAGGAACTGAAAAAGCGCGGCCACCTCGGGCGCGTGCTGATTTCGCACGATGCCGGCTGGTTCGATCCCGCCAAGCCCGGCGGCGGCACGTTTCGGCCCTACGACGTGCTGCCGGGCGCGTTTCTCCCGCTGCTCGCGGAAAACGGCTTCACGCCCGACGAGATCGCGCAACTCACGGTCCGCAATCCGGCCGCCGCGTTCGCGCGGCGGAGCTGAGCCGCCCGGGGTGCGGGAGTTGAAGGTTGAAAGGTGAAAGTTGAAAGACCGAGTTGGCTTTCGCTGGGTCAACCTCTCAACCCTCAACTCTCAACTCCTTCCGCTCCTTTCAGCGCAGCGGCGTGGGCAGGAAATCCCAGTCGAGCACCATCTTCTCGGTCAGCGCGCGTTTCAGTTCGAGTTCCACCGCCTTGTATTCCGGGTTGCCCGCGAGATTGCGCAGTTCCCCCGGATCCGTCTCGAGGTCGTACAGTTCGAAGGTCGGCCGCGGCGCCGTGAAGTAGGCCTGCACGAAAGGCGCCGCGAGCCGGCCCGCGGCGTTGGCCGCGACCATCGCCTGCCAACCCGGGTTCTGCCGGCTGTCGACGGGGCCGACGGGCTGGTGCGGCGTGCAATTGTAGATGAGTTTGTAGCGATCCGAGCGCACGACGCGCGCGAGGTCGAAGGTCGCCGCCGAGATGCCGGGATTCATCCCGCCGTCGCCGCCGTGCGGCCCGCGCTCGGCAAAGACGTACTTGCGCGGTTCATACGCTGCGCCCCGCAGCAAAGGCAGGTAGCTGACGCCGCTCATCGCCGCGGGCGGTTTCACGCCGGCGGCGGCCAGCATCGTCGGCGCGAAATCCTCGCCCGACACCAGCGCGCGCGTGACGCCGCCGGCCTGCACCACGCCGGGCCAGCGCACGAGCAGCGGCACGGCGATGCCCGGATCGTGCAGGGCGCCTTTGCCGTGCGGCATCGCCATGCCGTTGTCGCCCATGAACACGACGAGGGTCTTTTCCGCGAGGCCGCGCCGCTTGAGTTCGTCGAGCACGGTCTGCACATCTGCATCGAGGTGCTCGATCTCCGCCAGATAGGCGGCGAGGTCCTCGCGGACGCCCGGCAGATCGGGCAGATGCGGCGGCAACGTCAGTTTCGCCGGATCCGGCCGGCCGCGCGCGCCCTTTTCGTTCCACGGGTGGTGCGGGTCCGAGAAACCGAGCCAGAAAAACCACGGTTTGTCCTTCGGCGCGGCGTCGAGGAAAGCGCCCAGCTTGGCGCCGAAGTCGCGCATCCCGCGGCCGGCCGGCTCCACATAGTCGACGCGGTCCTTGAACGTGCGCAGGCCGTGGCGGTCGAGCGTGCCGCCGATTTCCGGCGCCGCCCGCTGGCCGCCGGTGGCCGGACCGTCGAGGTGGTAGCTCCGCCCGGCCACACCGGTGAAATAACCGGCTTCCTTCCGCAGCAGATCGGGCAACGCCGGCACGTCGGGCGGCAGCGGCGACGTGAACCGCACCATGCGCACCGCCACGGGCGAACGCCCGGTCATCAACGCGGCCCGCGACGGCACACATTGCGGGCACGACACAAACATCCGGTCGAAACGCAGGCCCTCGGCGGCGAAGCGGTCGAGATTGGGCGTCCGCACGTCGGGGTTTCCGTAGGCTCCGAGGTAGGGATAACTGTGATCGTCCGAGAGCAGAAAAAGGATGTTCGGCTTCGCGTCGGCGGCCGATGCCGACCGGGCGAACACCGCCAAGAGGCACAGGAGGGGCAGGAGATATTTCATGGGGAAAGGCAACAGAGCGGGCCCAGCCTGCGACACGGCCCGCGGCGGGCAACCCGGTAAAACACGGGCGCGAGCCGCGGCTCGACTCGCCCGTCCGCTTGCGTTCCTTTCTACCGACACATGCCCGACTCGCTTCGTTTCCTGCTCGAGATCCTGCTCGTCATGGGTCTCGTGGCGGCCAACGGATTCTTCGTCGCCGCCGAATTCGCCCTCGTCAAGGTCCGCGCCAGCCAGCTGCGGCCCATGGCCAAGACCGGCGGCTGGCGGGTGAAGTATGCGCTGCGCGCCACGGAACACCTCGACGCCGTCCTCTCCGCCACGCAGCTCGGCATTACCCTGGCAAGCCTCGGCCTTGGCTGGATCGGCGAACCTGTCATCGGCCACCGGCTCGAGCCCGTCCTCACGCACTTCGGCGTCACCGATCCGGCCACCGTCAAATCCATCTCGTTTGCCGTCGCCTTCGGCCTGATCACGTTTTTCCACATCGTCCTCGGCGAACTCGCCCCCAAGTCGCTCGCGATCCAGCGGCCCAAGGCCGTCTCCCTCAACGCCGCGCTGCCGCTCGTCATCTTCTACCGGATTTTCTTCCCCTTTATCTGGCTGCTCAACGGCACCGCCAACCGCATTCTCCGCTGGTGCGGCCTCGAACCCGCCGGCGAGGGCGAGCACGCCTTCAGCTCCGAGGAACTCGAATACGTTTTCTCCCAGGCCCGCCACGCGCACCCCGGCGACGCCCTCATCAACCGCATTATGGTGCGCTCGCTGCGCCTGCGCTCCGTCACCGCCCAGCAGGCGATGCGCCCGCGCGAACAGATCGTCGCCCTCTGGCTCGACCGCCCCCTCGCCGAAAACCTCCGCATCGCCCAGACCGCCGGGTTCAGCCGTTTCCCGGTGTGCACCGGCTCCCTCGACGACGTCCGCGGCATCTTGCTCGTGCGCGAATGGCTCTGGCAGACGCAACTGCTCGGCCCCGACGCCTCGTTCGAGCCGCTCGTGCGCCCCACCCTCACCTTCACGCTCAAGACCCCGATCCACACGATGCTCGAGCTGTTCCGCACCTCGCGCAGCCACCTCGCGATCGTGCTCGGCGACGATCTCAAGACGGCCGGCATCGTCACGTTCGAAGATGTGCTCGAGGAAATCGTCGGCGACATCCGCGACGAATTCGATCTCGGCCGCGGGCCGGTCTTCGAACAAACGGAAACGTCGATCGTCGTCAGCGGCCTCTTCTCGATGCGCGAACTGCAGGCGGAGACCGGCTGGGCCTTCGAATGGCAACCGCGCGAAACGGTCGCCCTCTGGGCCGAACGCGTCCTCGGCCGCGTGCCGAAGAAGGGGGAAAGCTTTGTCGTCGGCGACTACCGGCTCACCGCCACCGACGTCGCCACCGAACGCATCCGCCGCCTCCGCGTCGAGCGCCTGCCGGCCCCAATCGGCTGAGCCCCCCCATGCCGCCGTCCGATCCCCTTCCGGAACCGCTGCGTCGCCTCGCCGCCCGCCTCGCCTCGCACCCGTGGACCTCGCGCGCCGCGATCGGCGGCAGTCTCGCCCTCGCGACGGTGGTCGCCCTCTTGTCCTTCGCCCCGCGCTTTTGGCTCTGGCCCGCCGTCGGCGCGCCCCTCGGCGACTTCATCGCCGTGCAGCCGGAATTCCACCGCGCCGCGTTCGCGCTCGGGCAATTGGAAAACCCGTGGCAACGCATCGCGGACCCGACCAACCGCGTCATCGAGTGGCGCCTGCTTTTTCCCGTCCTCGCCCACGCGCTCAAACTGCCGCCGGCCCTCTACCTTGCGCTCCCCGCCGTCGGCGTCCTCCTCGCCCTCGGTCTCGCCGCCGCCGCGCTCTGGCGGGAAACCAAGGACGCGGCGCTGACGTTCGGCGGCACGCTGCTGGCCGCGACGTCGTCGTGGTTCTTCGTCTCGACCGGCTGGCTCGCCTACTTCGACTCTTGGCTGGTGGCCGCGCTGGTGCTCGCGACCTTTGCGCGCTCGCGCGTCGCGCTGGCGTTCGCCGCCCTCCTCGCCCCGTGGATCGACGAGCGCTTCCTGCTGGCGCTGCCCCTGTGCCTGGTCCTTCGGCCCGTGCTCGCCGGCGGGAGTTTGGATCGCCGCCGCCAACTCGGTGACGCCGCGGTTATGCTCGGCGGAATCCTGCCCTACGTCGCCGTGCGTCTCGGCGCCGAATGGTTCGGCTGGCGCGCCACCGCCGCCGGCTACTGGGGCGACCGCGCGTTGCTCCCCGCCGGGCCGCTCGTGCTCCTCTGGGGCGCGTGGCACGGGCTCCGCCTCGGCTGGTTCGCCGTCGCCGTGCCTCTGCGGCAACTTCAAGGTCGCTCCCGCTTGGTCGTCGCGGCCGTCGCCGCGGCCACGCTCGCGGTCAACCTGCTCGTCGCCGACGATCTCAGCCGCTCCGTCTCCGTGCTCGTGCCGCTGCTCGTCGCCGGCCTGATATTGGCGCATCGCGCCGATGCAATCCGGGCGCGGTGGCTCGCCGCCGGCCTCGCGCTGGGCAACCTGATCCTCCCGGCCGAGCACGTGATCGCCTCCGCCGGCAACCCCGAAGCCGCGTTTCTGCGGATTCCGATTCTCACGCTGCCCGCGGAGTTCGCGCGCGACCGCGACCCGCCCTACTTCGCCAGCGCGATGGCCTACAACCGCCGCGGCATGGAAGCCGTCAACGCCGGCAACCGCCCCGCCGCCCTCGCCGCCTTCGAAATCGCGCTGCGCTTCGAGCCCGGTTTCCCGCGGACCCTCGTCAACCGCGGCATCGTGAAGTTTGTCGGCGGCGATCCCGCGGGCGGCCTCGCCGACCTCGACGCCGCCGTCGCCGGCGCGCCGTGGATGGCCGACGCGCGACTCCAGCGCGCCGCCATGCGCCGCCAGACCGGCGATCTCCCCGGCGCCCTCGAGGACCTGCGCGCCGCGCTGCCGTTGCTCCCCGCCGACGCGCCCAACCGCGCCGAAACCGCCGCCGCGGCCGACGCCCTCGCCGCCCAACTCCGGCGCTGACCGGCCCATCCCGCCGCTTGATTTTTTCCGCCGGCTGCTAAACTGGCCGGCTCTTCCGGCCCAGGCCGGTTAGCGTCATTCTTTCCAGTCCAACGTATCCTCCTATGTCCACCGCCACTCCGCAAAAATTCGAGTTCCAGGCCGAGATCAAGCAGCTGCTCGATATCGTCATCCACTCGCTCTACACGGAGAAAGAAATCTTCGTCCGCGAGCTCGTTTCCAACGCCTCCGATGCCCTCGAGAAACTGCGCCACACGCAGCTCACCGAAAAGGAAATCCAGGACGGCGCCGCCGAACTCGAGATCACCGTCACCACCGACGACAAGGCCAAGACCATCACGATCCAGGACTCCGGCATCGGCATGACGCGCGACGAGCTCGTCAAGAATCTCGGCACCATCGCCCACTCCGGCTCCAAAGCTTTCCTCAAGGCCCTCGGCGAAGGCGGCGCCAAGAACTCCAACCTCATCGGCCAGTTCGGCGTCGGCTTCTACTCCGCTTTCATGGTCGCCAAGTCCGTCAAGGTCTACTCCCGCTCCTGGCAGACCGGCGAACCCGGCCATGTCTGGTCCAGCGACGGCTCCGGCAGCTATGAGATCGAACCCGCCGCCGACCTCCGCCGCGGTTCCAAGATCGTCATCGAACTCAAAGACGACGCCGGCGACTTCGCGTCGGACTGGAAGGCCAAGGAAATCCTCGAGCGCTACAGCGCCTTCGTGTCGTTCCCGATCAATCTCAACGGCAAACGCGTCAACACGATCCAGGCCCTCTGGCTGCGCAACA
Organism: Opitutaceae bacterium; assembly: GCA_027482185.1. Classification (GTDB taxonomy): domain Bacteria; phylum Verrucomicrobiota; class Verrucomicrobiia; order Opitutales; family Opitutaceae; genus ER46. Next base: position 23,777 of record JAIXWF010000016.1, read on the forward strand.
AGAACGAGGTCAAGGACGAGGAGTACACCGAGTTCTACAAATTCCAGGCCCACGCCTACGACGAGCCCCGACTCCGCCTCCACTTCAGTGCCGACGCCCCGCTCGCCATCAACGCGCTCCTCTTCGTCCCCAAGGACAACACCGAGAAACTCGGTTTCTCGCGCCTCGAACCGTCGGTGTCCCTCTATTGCCGCAAGGTCCTCATCGACCAGAAGCCCAAGGACATCTTGCCCGAGTGGCTGCGTTTCCTGAAAGGCGTCGTCGATTCCGAGGACCTCCCGCTCAACATCTCGCGCGAGACGATGCAGGACAAATCCCTCATCGAGAAACTCAACAAGGTGATCACGAAACGCTTCCTCAAATTCCTCGAGGAAGAAGCCAAGAACCGCCCCGACGCCTACGCCGATTTCTACAGGGAATTCGGCAACTTCATCAAGGAAGGCGCCGCCCTCGACTTCACCCACAAGGACCAGCTCACGAAGCTGCTCCGCTTCGAATCGTCGCTCACCGAAAAGGGCAAGACCACCTCCCTCGCCGACTACGTTTCCCGCCTCGGGGCCGAGCAAAAGGAAATCTATTACCTCGTCGGCCCGAACCGCGCCGCCATCGAGTCCGGCCCCTACCTCGAAGGCTTCAAGGCCCGCAATCTCGAGGTCCTCTTCTGCTACGAGGCCGTCGACGAATACGTCATGAACAACGTCCGCGAATTCGACGGCAAGAAGCTCACCGCCGCCGATCACGCCGACGTCAAACTCGCCGATCTCCCCAAACCCGAAGGCGCCCTCTCCGACGACGACGTCAAGACCCTCACCGCCTGGCTCAAGGAAACGCTCGGCGACCGCGTCGCCGAGGTGAAGGCCTCCGACCGCCTCGTCGACTCCCCGGTCCTCGCCCTCAACGCCGACAAGATGATGTCGCCCCACATGCGCCGCATGATGAAGGCCATGAACCGCGACGGCGCCGACTCCCCGATCCGCGTCAATCTCGAGATCAACCCGCGCCACGCCGTCCTCAAACGACTCTTCGAAACGCGTTCCGCCCACGCCGACCGCGCCAAACTCGTCGCCGAACAGCTGCTCGACAACGCTCTCATCAGCGCCGGCCTCTTGGACGACGCCTCGACGATGGTCGCTCGTCTCAACAAGCTGTTGGAAAGCGTTTAAGAGCGGTTTTTGGCCCCAGTATGGCTCTCGAGCCATACTTTTTCCCTTGCAGTATGGCTCCCGAGCCATACTGCTCTGCCTCATCATGAAAATGACGATGCATATCGACGAGGAGGTCCTGGATCGGGTCATGAAGATTACCGGCGCCCCGACCAAACGGGCCGCCGTCGAGATGGCCCTGAATAACTTGGCCCGTCGCCACAAGATGAAGGAGTTGTTCCGCGAGGGCCTGGGCTTCACCGCCGAGGAATTGCGCGCCTCCGTCGATCCCGCCTCGTACCCGGAGTTCGATCATCCGGCCAAGCTGGTTGCCGAAGACCCGGCCCCGTATGGAAAACCTGATCCTGCCCGATAGTAATATCTACATCGGGGAGCTCCGCGCCGGGCGGGATCCGTTTCGACTCTTCGACGACCTCCCCGACGAGTTCGAATTCGCGACCTGCGGCCAGATCATCCTCGAGGTCTGCCGCGGGATCCGCGATCCGCACATCGCCCGGCGCATCCGCGAAAGCTTCTCCGTGATGGTCTACCTGCCGACTCCCAACACTACGTGGGAGCGCGCCACGCAGCTCGCCTGGTCCCTCGATCGCGCCGGCCACGTTATCCCCGCGTCCGACGTGCTCATCGCCACCCTCGCCCTGCAAGCCGGTGCCACCGTGCTCACGCACGACGCCCACTTCCACCGCGTCCCCGGCCTCACCGTCACCGCCTCCCTGCGCTGATCTGCCTTCGCCCGGCCGCTCGGTTCAATCCGTTTGCGGCATCTGTTCCGTCTGCTCCATGGCCGCGAACGTGGCCGAGTGGTCTTCGCCTACACTTCCCGTTGAGCGCTCGTGGGCGGCCCCAACCGCAACCCACTGCAATCCGCCGCCGCATTCCCTAGGAATCTTCAGCCGCCTTCCGCGCTGCCTTTGCGTCCTTTGCGCCTCTTTGCGGCCCACCCTCCGGTTCCTCCGCCCCGCCCCGAATCCCGCCTTGCCCGTCTCCGCCGCGCGCGCCTGCATCGGGCCATGCTCAATCTCTCCCGCGCCGCCGTCCTCTCGCTCGCGGCCGCCCTTCCCCTCGCCGCCAAACCCGATCCCGCCGCCGAGGCCCTCGCCGCCCGCCATGTGCAGGCCCACGTGACTTTCCTCGCCGACGATCTGCTCGAGGGCCGCGCCGCCGGCACCCGCGGCTACGATCTTGCCACGCGCTACGTCGCCGCGGAATTCGCCGCCCTCGGCCTCCGGCCCGCCGGCGACAACGGTACCTATTTCCAAAACGTTAAGCTCCTCGAATCCTCCCGCGACTACACCGCCGGCAAACTCGTGCTGCAACCCGCCGCCGCCGGCGCCGCCCCCGTCGTCTTCGAACCGCTCAACGACGTCCTCGCCGCCCCCGCCGCCGGCCAGGAATCCGCCGAGATCACCGCCCCCGCCGTCTTCGTCGGCTACGGTGTCCACGCGCCCAAGCAGAAGTACAGCGACCTCGAAGGCGCCGACCTCAAAGGCAAGATCGCCGTCGTCCTCTCCGGCGCGCCCACCTCCCTGCCCGTCACCGAACGCGCCCATTTTTCCAACGCCACGACCAAGGCCGCCGAACTCGCCCGCCGCGGCGCGATCGGCATCGTGACCGTCAATCCGCCCGCCGAGGACCTCCGCCGCCCGTGGCCGGCCACGCTCCTCGCCGCCCGTTTCCCCGCCGCCAGCCTCGTCGGGCCGGACGGACAACTGGTCGACGTCGTCGCCGCCATCCGCGCCACCGCCCTCCTCAGTCCCGCCGGCGCCGCCAAGCTCTTCGCCCATTCCCCGAAGCCGTTCGCCGCCGTCGTCGCCGCGGCCGACAAGAGTACGCCGCAGCATTTCGACTTCGGCGTCGTGCTCACGATCGCCGGCCGCGCCGCGATCAAGCCCTTCGTCTCCGCCAACGTCCTCGCCGTCCTCCCCGGTTCCGACCCAACCCTCGCCCGCGATCCGATCGTCGTCACCTCGCACCTCGACCACCTCGGCATCGGCACGCCCGTGAAAGGCGACGCGATCTACAACGGCGCCATCGACAACGCCATCGGCGTCGGCGCCCTGCTCGCCGCCGCCCGGCACCTGGTGGAAAACAAGATCGCCGGCCGCCGCCCCGTCGTCTTCGCCGCCGTCACCGCCGAGGAAAAGGGCCTGCTCGGCGCCCGCCACCTCAGCCGCAACCCACCCGCCGGCAGCCGCTGGGCCGCCAACCTCAACGTCGACGCCGGTCCCTTCTTCGCCCCGCTCCGCGCCGCCATCGGCATGGGCAAGGAACACACCACGCTCGGCCCGCTCTTCGAGGCGACGGCGACGCGGCTCGGCTGGGCCATCCGGCCCGACCCCAAGCCCGAGGAACGCCGCTTCGTGCGCAGCGACCAATACTCGTTCGTCCGCGAGGGCATTCCCGCCCTGCGCGTCGTCGCCGCCCCCGAATCCACCGACCCGAAGATCGACCTGATGGAGATCGACCGCGTGTACTGGAAAGACCGTTACCACAAACCCGACGACGACCTCGCCCACCCGATCGATTTCCCGTCCGGCGGCGCTTTCGCGATCTTGCTCGCCGAAGTCGTGCGCGCCGCGGCCGACGTCGCCGCCCCGCCCACCTACCTGCCGGGAGATTTCTTCGGCGAAACCTTCGGCCGCCGCTGATTTTCCCGTGCTCCGCCGCGCCGCCGCGTTTCTCGCTCTCGCCGCCGCGGCCTGCGCCGCGGAAACCGCCGTTCCGCCTCCGACCGGGAATCTCGCCGCTTGGCACGTCGAACAGATGGCCGGCGGCGACGTCATCGTCCGCGACGGCACCCTCGTCATCCGCGATGCCGCCGGGGCCACGGTCTGGTACCGCGAGAAACTCACCGCCCCGGTCGAGATCAGCTACGACGTCACCGTCGTTTCCCGCGGCGGGCCCTTCGACCGCGTCTCCGATTTGAACTGTTTCTGGATGGCGACGGATCCGAAAGCGCCGGACCGCATCCCGTCCGGCCGCAGCGGCAAATTCTCCGATTACGATTCGTTGCTCACCTACTACGTCGGCTACGGCGGCAACAACAACCGCACCACCCGTTTCCGCCGCTACGACGGCACCGCCGCGCGCCCGCTCTTGCCGGAACACGATCTCTCCGAACCGCGCGTCTTGCTCGAAGGCAATCGCACCTACCGCATCCGCCTCGTGGCCCGCGACGGCGTCGCCGAGTATTGGCGCGACGGCGAAAAGATCTTCACCTTCCGCGATCCCGCCCCGTTGACGTCCGGCTGGTTCGCCTTCCGCACGGTGAAGAGCCACCTCGAGGTGAGGAATTTCAAGGTGGGAAAACCCTGAGGCAAAACCGGAGTGCGGAGACCGGAAACCGGAAAAGCTGAAGGCACCCAACACGTCCTCTTCTCGGCAACCGCAGACCAAACGCGCCCATCGAGCGAGCGACGTCTCAATTCAGGTTTCCGGTCTCCGGTCTCCGCATACCGGTTTTCATCAATTCGCATTTCGCAATCCGCATTCCGCAATTATCCCCATGTCCCTCCCCGCCCTCACCGCCCGTGCCCTCGAGATCCGCGCCGCGTTTGCGGCGGCCGAAACGCAGCGCCAAGGCCGGCCCTGGACGCGCGCGGAAATCATGCAGGGCTTCGTCGGCGACGTCGGCGACCTGATGAAACTCGTGATGGCGAAGGAAGGCGTGCGGGACATTCCCGACGCCGACCGCAAACTCGGCCACGAGCTCGCCGACTGCCTCTGGTCCGTCCTCGTGCTGGCTTCGCTCTACGGCGTCGACCTGGAAGCCGAATTCCGCCGCACGATGGACGAACTCGAAAAGAAACTCGGGCAATAGATTGCGGATTTCGGATTGCGAATTGCGGATTTCCCCAATCCGCGGAACTCCGAACTCCGAACTCCGAACTCCGAACTCCGGATTCCGGAGCAATCCGAAATCCGAAATTCGAAACTCGCAATTATCCCCCCGGTCAGGGCAGCACGCGCAGCTTGATATTCCGGTACAGCACGCGGCTCTCCGGATCATGGCCCTGGATCGCGATCGTGCCGCTGCCGATCTTGCGGCCGTCCATCTTCGGCGGCGGGGCCGCCGGGGTCGGCTCGGTGAAGTCGATGATCTGCTTCCCGTTCACGAAGGTCTGCACCCGCTTGCCCTCGACGCGCACGACCATCGTGTACCACTCGCCGTCCTTCGCCGGCGCGACGGCGTTGTCCTTCACGGCATAGAGACCGGCGCCCTTCTTCACGTCCTTGTGCGTGTTGTTCACCTGCACCTCGAAGCCCTTCGCCGGCCAGCCGGTCTCCTGGTATTCGGTGTGGAAGTACACGCCCGAGTTCGCGTTCGGGAACGTCTTGATATCGAGCGTGAGCTCGAAGTTCTTGAAATTCGCGCCGCCCACCGGACCCGTGTAGAAGAGGTGCGAGCGTTTGCCGAAGACGACGAGCTCGCCGTCCTTCACGCTGAACGCGTCCTTGTTCTCGCTGGCCTTCCAGCCATTGAGGCTCTTGCCGTCGAAGAGCAGGTTCCAACCCGCGGATTTTTCCGCGGCCGTCAGGGTATTGTGGTCCGCGGCGACCGCGCAGTGCAGGGCCGAGACGCAGAGCAGGGAGAGGGCGAGGGTTCGTTTCATGGGGAAGAAAGAGCCGGCACGTTGGCGGGCCGGCGCGCGGACGGCGAGTCCGGTTTTGCGAATGCGCGCCGGGCGATTGCCCCGGACGGTTTCGTCGCTTTCCTCCCCGCGTGGATCCCGTCACCCATGTTTTGCTCGGCGCCGGTCTCGGCTACGCCGTCGCCGGCCGTCGTCTCGGCCGCAGCGCCGCCCTCGCCGGCGGGCTCGCGGCCTTCGTGCCCGACGCGGACATCTTCATCGGCAGCGCGACCGATCCCCTCCTCGCGATCGAGATGCACCGGGGTTTCACGCACGCGCTGATTTTCGTGCCGGTCGGCGCCGCCGTCGTCGCCGCGCTGTGGCTCACGCGGCCCGCCTGGCGCGAACGCCGCCGTTGGCTCGCCCTCTGGGGCGTCTGCGCCCTCGCCTACCTCAGCCACACCTTGCTCGACGCCGCGACCAGCTACGGCACCCAGCTGCTCTGGCCGTTCTCCCGCACCCGCACGGGCTGGGATCTCATTTCGATCATCGATCCGATCTTCACCCTCGCGCTGCTCGCCGGCCTGGTGCTCTCGCTGGTCCGCCAAACCATCCGTCCCGTCGCCTTGGCCCTCGTCTTTGCCGCCGGCTACCTCGCCCTCGGCGGCGTGCAACGCGGCCGCGCGGCCGATGCGCAGCAACAACTCGCCGCCGCCCGCGGCCACCGGATCGAACGCACGGAACTCATGCCGACGATGGCCAACCAACTCGTCTGGCGTTCCATCTACGTGCACGCCGGAAACATCTACAGCGACCGCATCCGCACCGGCTGGTTTTCCGCGCCGACCGTCCGCGAAGGCTGGCACCTGCCCGTCGTCGGCCCGGCCGACCTCTCGCCCGCCGAACGCGCCCGCGACCGCCGCGCTTCCTTCACCCGGTTCGCCTGGTTTTCCGAAGGCTGGGTCGCCCGCAGCCCGCAGGACCCGACTTTGCTCGCCGACATGCGGTACACGCTGTCCGCCGAAGCCTTCGATCCGATCTGGGGCATCCGCTTCAACGCGCCCGACGCCTCCGCCGACGTCGTCTGGATCAACCGCTCCCGCGACCGCCGGGTCAGTCCCAAGGATACGTGGAACGAAATCGTCGGCCGCGATCCCCGCTTCCGTCCCGCCCCGCCGATCCCGCGCTAGCGCCCGTCGAATCCGCGGCATCGACCTTCGGAAACGTTGCTTTCGGCTGTCTTCGTTCGCCTTTCGACCTTCGCCTTCCGTCCTAGATCGGTCTTTCAACTTCCGACTTTCACCTTTCAACCGCCGCCCCCCGGGCGGCTATAGGTTCCGTCCCATCGGCTCGGCCGACGCCAACGTTTCCCAGCCCTGCCGTGCCCAGAAATCGCGGCCCGCGTCGTTGTCGCGTGCGACCAGAATCAGCACCCGCTCGACGCCGTCGGCGCGCAGCGCGGCAACCGCCCGCTCGACCAATTCCCGCCCGATCCCGCGGCGGCGTTGGTCCGGCGCCACCGCCAAGTGGTAAAGCAACCCGCGGCGCCCGTCGTGCCCCGCGAGCACCGCCCCGGCCAATGCCGTGGCGGCAACGGACTCCGCCACAAAGCTCATCCCGGGATTGCGTTTCAGATAAGCCGCCAGCTGCTCCGGCCGATCGCCCTCCGCGAGTTCCACGCCTTCGGCCTGCGCCCAAAGCGCGGTCGCCGCCGGCAAATCGGCCTCGGTCATCGGTCGGTAACGCAAGTCGCCCATGGGTTCTCGCCCACCTTTCCCGGTGCACTCCCGCGCGGCAAGCCCGCGCAACCGGCTCGATTCGCGGCCCGGCGCAGTGCACGTTCGCCCCGATGTCCTTCTCGTCGCCCCGCTTCCAGCGCTACGTCGCCCTCGGCGACAGCTCGACGGCCGGCATCGACGATCCCGACGGCACCGGCGGCTATCTCGGTTGGTCCCAGCGCCTCGCGCGCCTGATCGCCGCCCATTCGCCCGACTTGCTTTACGCCAACTTCGCCGCCCGCGGCCTGACCACCGCCGAAGTCCGCAGCCGCCAACTCGCGCCCGCCCTCGCGCTCCGGCCGGACCTCGCGACGGTGTTCTGCGGGACCAACGACGTGACCGGCCGCCGCTTCGATCCCGCCGCCGTGGGCGCGGACCTCGCCGCGCTGTTCGGGCCGCTCGCCGCGCAAGGCGCGACCGTGCTCACGTTCACGTTGCCCGACCTTTCCCCCGTGATGCCGCTCGCCCGGCTCATCGCGCCGCGCATCGCCGCCCTCAACCGCGAGATCGCCGCGGCCGCCCGCGGGGCCGGCGCCCGGCTCGTGGACTTCGCCGCGTATCCAGTCGCCACGGACGCGCGGCTGTGGAGCGAGGATCGCATCCATGCCAACGCCGCCGGCCACGCCCGCATCGCCGCCGCGCTGGCCCACACCCTCGGCCTGCCGGGTGCCGACGCCGGTTGGCAGGCGCCGTTGCCGCCGCTTCCGCCCCCGGGACTCGCGGCGCGCACCGCCGCCGAGTTCCGCTGGTGGCGCCGCCATTTCCTGCCGTGGCTCGCCGCTCCCGGCGGCGCGGAGCCGCCTCCCAAGCGGCCGTTTCTCGCCCCGCCCTGAGCCCCGGTTGCAATCCCCCCGGCCCAACGGCCGGCTCTCGCCCGTCCGCGATCGCCTCAGTCCGCCGCCCGCTTCGCCGGGTTGCGCACCCGATATTTCAGGTGCGAAACCCCGGGACCGGCCAAGGTCCGGACGAGTTCGAGGTTCACGTTTTCATCCGCGACGCGGTCGAGCAGGCGCTCGCCGCCGCCGAGCAAGATCGGCGCGACGTGCAGTTCCAATTCGTCGAGGAAACCGGCCGCGAGGTACTGCTGCACGGTCCGCGCCCCGCCGGCGAGATTCACGTCCCGGTCGCCCGCCGCCGCGCGGGCCTGCTCCAGCGCGGACGCGATGCCGTCGGTCACAAAATGAAACGTCGTGCCGCCCGCCATGACGAGCGGCTCCCGCGCATGATGCGTCAGCACGAACACCGGATGCCCGTACGGCGGCGTCTCGCCCCACCAGCCGCGCCACGGATTTTCACCCCAGGGTCCGCGGACCGGGCCGAACATGTTGCGCCCCATCACGGTCGCGCCGACGTGCGCGAACATCTCGCGCATCACGTCGTCGTTCACCCCGGTTTCGCCGCCGTCGCCGCCGATCATCGCCCGGAACGTGCGGGTCGGAAACACCCATTCGTGCAGGCGCCGGGCGCCTTCGCCGAGCGGATTGGCCGCGCTTTGGTTCGGCCCGGCGACATAGCCGTCGAGCGAGATCGTGATACTGCAGCGGAGTTTGCTCATGGGTGATTATTGAAAGGCAGCTGGGCTTTGCAGTGAACCGGCGGTATCGGGTCGCTGCGAAGATTCGGATTGGGCGCCGGTCGGCAAAAACCGACCGGCATGGCTGATGCAGAAGACGAATGCCGCCACCACCCAGCGCGATTCCGTTCTTTCAACGTTCAACCTTCATCTTTCAACCGCGGACAGCCCACCTCAGGCCGGCATCTCCGGTTCGACCAACCGCGCCAACTGCGCCAGCGAGTCTTGCCAGCCCAGGTAGCACATTTCCGCCGGGATGACCGCCGGCACGCCCGCCTGGACGATGGCGACGTCGGTGCCGCAGCTGACCTTGGTCAGCGTCACCGTCACCTCGATCACCCCCGGCAAATTCGGATCGTCGAACTTGTCCGTGTAACGGAGTTTTTCGTTCGGCACCAATTCGAGATAGGTGCCGCCGAAGGCATGGCTTTGGCCGCTGGCGAAATGGGTGAACGACATCCGGAAGGTGCCGCCGACTTTGGCGTCGAGGTGCTCGATCGCCGCCGTGTAGCCGTACGGCGGCAGCCAGCGGCACATGGCCGCCGGCTCGAGAAACGCACGGTAGATTTTTTCCGGCGGTGAACGCAAAACACGGTGCAGGCGGATGGTATGGGTAGACATGGCGGTATACGGGCCGGACGCACGGCGCGCCCGTTCGGTAGCAACGAAACAGCCGCCCGCGGACGGACATGGCCACTGCATTTTCCCGCCGTTGGGTCGAAACTGTCCGGTCGCCTCGATTTCTCCGGCCAAGACTTCGCCCGGGGCCTCGGAGTGCCGTCGCGCCCCGATGAACGGATTGTAATCGCGCGCCCGGCAACTTCCCGCGTCACCCTGCGTCAGTCCTCGCGGCCGGATGTCCGGACCACCCTGCCTCCCGCTCCATGTCCGACGTGCATCCGTCTCATCTTCCGCCCCGCCTCCGCGCGGCCCGCCCGGTATCTGCCGCGCCGAAACCGGCCTAGGACTGAAAACCGGCTCCCCGGCTCGGCCCCAATCTCGATGGCATGGCATCTCACTTATGAAGGGTCGCTGGCGGTGTTTGTTGTCTCCGTCACCGGGCCGCTCTCGGGCGCGGACGTGATCGCGGCCACGGTCCGGATGGCCGGCCATCCGGAGTTTCGGCCCGGCGCCCTCGTGCTCTACGATTTTCTGAAGCTCGACGCTGCCGCCGATCCCGCAACCGTCACCTCCGCCGGCGCCTTCGACCGGGTGTTTGCGCCGACTGCACGGCGGGCATTTGTCGTCGACCGCACGGTGCTCCGCAGATTCGCCGCCGGCATCGGGACCTTCCCGACCGCCGGCGAAATGAAGGTGTTCGCCGATCGCGCCGCCGCCTTGGATTGGCTCCACGCCGGCGCCCCGCCCGGGAAACACCTGATCTAGGCCCCAGCACCGGAAAACCCGACCGCGGCCTCAGCGCGTCTCCGTTTCCGCCAATTGCTTCCGCAGCTGTTCCGCCGCCGCGCGCGTTTCCTCGTCCATCGGAAACGCCGCGCCTGCCGCCAATAGCGTCGCCGCCTCCGCTTTCCGCCCGTGCCGCGCCAGCGTCCGCGCCACGGGTAACCCGACCGCCGGCCGGCCCGCAAACAACCGCGCCCCGCGTTCGAGCTCGGCCCACTCCTCGCGGTTCGGCGCCAGTTCGCTCGCCGTCCACGCCTCCGCCAGCAACGCATAGATTTCCGGCAACGCCGGCGCCTGCGGCAAAGCCTGGCGCAACGGCGCGATCACCGGCGCCACTTGCGCAAACGGCAGCGCCGCGCCGTCGGCGCCCCGCGCCAGACCTTCCCATCGCAAACGCGCCAATTCGTAGTACGCCCGCGGCCGCACCACCCCGCCCGCCACCGCCGCCTCGAGCCACGGCCGCGCGCCGTCCGGCTTGCCCGCGTCGATCTCCGTCAAACCCATCGTCGCCAGCAGCCGCGGATCGCGGTCGCCCGCATCGTACGCCCGCCGCAACGTCCGCCGCGCCTGCGCGATATACGGCTCGGCCACCTGCGGCAACCGGCGGCGCACGTGGCCGATCGCCAGCCGTTCCCACTCGCCGCGCACGCGCGCCACTTGGCCGGGCGTGGCCCGCTCGACCCGGACCTCCGGCAAATCCGGCGCCTTGCCCGGACTCACCCAAGCCGTCTCCCGCACCGCCTGCGGCAGATAGTCGCTCAATCGGTCGCGCAGCTCCGCGAAGTCGAAACCGAAACACGCCTCGAAGCGTTCCTCCGTGATCGGCGCCTCGGCGGACATCGCCGCCAGTTTCCAAAACGCCTCCCGCACCGGCCCGCCCGAGACCCAGGCCCAACGCACGAACAATTCCTGCGTCGACGCCCGCGTCGCGACGCGCCGCGCGTACCGTGTCTCCACGGCGCGCAGCGCTTCGTTGGCAAACAGTTCGCTGGCCGGCATGACCGCCCGCGGCCGCAACGCATCCGCGACCGACCCTTCGCTCTCGCCCGGATCGTCCCAGACCAGCGGGTTGAGCGTGATCGGATGCAGCACGAAGTCCGTCCGCCGCCACGCGCGTTCGATCCCGTCGACCAGCCACGCCGGCAACGCCGGCATCCGGCTCTGCACCAAAAACCGCACGTGGCTCGGCGCGATGCTCATCATCGCCGCGTCGAACCGCGTTTCGTCGATGTACGCGATCGAGCCGTGCAGGTCGCGGTCCGCCAGCCGCATGCTCGGCGCGATATCGACGCCGCCGCTCTGCGCCCCCGCCGCCTGCAACTCGCGTTGGATCTCCGCGCTGACCTTCTGCTCGAGGTCCTGGGAGTACAGCACGAAGACCGACGGCGCATCCATCCGGCCGATAAACTCCTCCGGCACCAGCGCCCGCACTCCCTGCAGTTTCGTCAGCCAGCCCTCGACCATGTCGCGCGTCGTCGCATAGGTACACCGCGAGAGAAACTCCGTGCCGCCGGCGTTCACGTAGAGCCAAGGTACGGTGGCAACCGACTCCTCCACCATCATCGGCGGCAATTCCACCTTCGTTCCGCCGGTCGCCGCGGGCAGCGCGCCCGCCGCGGCCAACCACCCCGCCGCCCCCAGAATCGCAACGCCGACCTTCAATCGACCTCCTGCTTGGTTCCCGCCGCCTTCGGCCCCAGCGCCAGCTGCTGCCGGAAAAACGCATCGAGCCGCCGGTACGCTGTCGCCCGCTCGTCCGGCGGCGCCGCCGCCAAACCCGGATCCGAATGCAGCAACCGCGCCTCGATCCCTTCCGCCGACGAAACCGCAGCCCGCCCCGGCGCATCGAGCAAGGCGCCGCCGCGGAACCAATCTGGCCGCTGCAGCAACGCCCGCCGCGCCGTCTCGCCGCCTTCCCCGTGGCCCAGCGCCACCACGCGGCTGCGGTCGAGGGATAGATTCGGATGCCGCCCGCCCAGCCAATCGATCGCCGCCTGCACATCCTCGATCGGGCCGCGTCCCGCCGCTCCGGCCGGCCGGTCAAGACTGAGCACCGCGAGCCCCTGGTCGGCAAATACCTGCGCCTCCGGATCGAAGGCCTCGGCCATCCGCCCGCCGGCTTCGCCGTGAAACACCACCAGCAGCGGCAAGGCCGCGCCGGCCGTCTTGCGCGGCCAAGTGATGCGGCCGCCGACGGACGCACCGTCCGTCGTGGCAAAGCGGAACGGCCGCGTCTCGTTGAACTTCGCCGGCACGTACCACGGCGCGCAGCGGAACAGCTCCACGACCAGATCGTCCGGCCGCAGCCACACGAACCCGCGCCCCGGATCGCTGCCGCCCGTCACGCGGAACACGATCCGTCCGCGGTTCTCGCTCCAATCGACGAGGTCCACGCGGCGCCGGGGAAACTTCGCCTCCAACGTGCGCTGCACGCGCGCCAGATCTTCGTCCTGCCATGCCGCCGCGGACCCGGGACTTGAAAGGCGTTGGCCGACGACCTTCAGCCGGAACCAATCGTAGACCTGCGGCTCCGCCGGCGGCGCCGGCCAGTCGCCGCCGAATTCCGTCACCGTTCCCGTCCGCACGTCGACGAGGTACTGCGCCGGCGGCCCGTAGCCGCCGCGCGTCTGCACGATCAACTGTTCCTTCTCGCGGGGATGGAAGCCGAGGATATCGAGGTGCGGCAGCTTTGCGCGCACCGGCTCGTCGCCGGCCGCGCGCGCCTGCGCCACCGGCTTCAGGAAATCCGCCAGCGAGTTCCGGGCCTCGGTCGCCGTTTCGATGAAGGTCCGCGCATCGACCAAGACGCCTTGCCGTTGCCCATCCGCATCCAGCGCCAGAATCGGCGCCCGGATCAACGGTCCCTCCAGCACCGGCCCAAAGCCGGGCGGCGGCGCGCGGAGTTGCTGCTCCACCGGGGCCAGCACCAGCCGGTCCGCACTCGCCCAACGCAGGAAACGCAGCCGCGTCGGCCCCGGTTCGTCGCCGTGCTTCCCTTCCGGATCGGTATCCACGGCGATCGTCCGGCGGGCCCCGCCCCGCTCGAGATCGAGGATCGTGACGCCGAGCCGGCGGTCCAAAAATGTCGTGTAGGCCACGCGCCGGCCGTCGGGGGAAATCGCGATCTGGTCGCCCTGCAACGGCCGGAACAGCTGCTCCACCCGGTCCTCGAACGCCGCCACCGGCGACGACACCGCCAGGACCAAAGACGCGGCGGGGAACCTCAGGCGGGGCAGCCTCACGGCGACGAACACAGCCGTTCACGTGCCAGCGGCCAAGATGAATTGCGTAACGTCGCGGTCACAGTCGTTGCCGCCGTCCGCCGCCGCACCGCCCTCGGGAATCGGCCTTGAAGTTTTGCCCCAGGCCGAGCTCTGTCGTCCCGCCCACACGTCGCCGCGCCATGCGCCGCCTGCCGCTCCTTTTTTTGCTCATCGCGCCGCTCCTGTCAGCCGCGGTCGCTCCGGCCGGAAAGTTCGACCGCGTTTACGCGCTGCCCATCGCCGACCCTGCCGCGCTTTCGCCCGACGGCAAACATCTCGCCTACTTCAGCCGCAGCGAAACCGAACTCACACTCGTCGTCATCGACGTCGATGCCGGCGCGGAAGTCGCCCGTTTTCCGCTGACGCGAGACCGGCGGGATCTGGATTGGAAATCCGGCAACTTGCAGTGGATCGATCGGCGGCGTCTGGTCCTCCAGGTCACTCCTCGGGAAATCCTCGCGATGGATTTCGACGGCACCCGCGGCGTCAAATTGGTCGATCGCAATCATCCCGATTGGAACCGCCGCTTGCTTGGTCCCGATCCGGCCGTCGACTATGAAGCCGCCACCGCGGCCCTTCCGCAAACCCGCTATCTCCCGGAAGCCCCCCTGCCCCGGCTGCCGCGGCTGGTCGCCCTGCCGCCCGCGGAACCGGAGCACGCCTACATTTTGGGTCGGGCCGGATCCTCGTACTATTTCGAACGCGAGGATCACGCGCTCTTCCGCGTGAACCTCGGAACCGGCGCCGCAACCTGGGTCGGGTCGGAATTCGTCACCGGGCGCCTCCTGTTCGACCGCCAGGGTCGGCCGCGGATCTGGTGCTCGGAATTGGTTTCGCCCGGGCGCTATCGTCACCGCGCGCCGGACGCGCGGCCGGGAGACTGGTGTCCGCTGGAAGAGATTCTCGGCCCTCCGGACCGAGCCCACCTTTCGTGGGGGGCGTCGGAATTCTTCGGCTCCCGTTCAATTCCACTCGGGTTCGCGGCGGATCCGAACGTGCTCTACCTCGCCTCCAATGTCGGCCGCGACACCTACGGACTGTACGCGGCGGATCTGCGCACGGGCCGACGCACGGGTCTCGCAGCGGAGGATCCGCACTTCGATCTCGTTTCTCCTCTCGCACCCGAGCCCGAGTCCGCGCTGGTCTACGACCGCGCGCACGACGCCCTCGCCGGCATCCGCTACGAGGCCGGACGCGCCCGAACCTACTGGCTCGATCCGGAACTCGCGCAGGTCCAGGCGCGCCTTGATGCGAAGGTGCCGGGCGACAATCCGGTGCTCGAAGGCTGGGACATCGCCCGCAAGCGTTTTCTCGTCCGACTTTCGCGACGGGGTGATGCCGGATCCTTCGCGGTCTACTTTCGGGCCGAGGATCGGCTCCGCATCTACATTGCCCGCGGACCCGCGACGCAGCCGCGGTCACGTACCACGCCGTGGCAATTCATCCGCCCGTCGGGGGAAAGTCTGGGCGGCCAGCTGACTTTGCCGCCGCTCCCGCGCCGCACCCCCGTGCCCGTCGTCGTCGCCTTCGGCGCCCAGGAATGGGAACGCTCCACCGGCGACCATGCGAGCGAGGTCGCGGCGCTCGCCGCGATGGGTTACGCAGTGCTGGAGATCAACCATCGCGGTACGGCCGGCTTGGGACGCAAACATTGGCTGGCGGGCATGGGCGATCTGCCGACCGCCGCCGCCGAGGACGCTCTTCTCGCCGTCGACCGGCTGGCCGCCGCCGCGGGGCTCGATCCGGAACGGATCGCCACCTTCGGCGCCGGTTTCGGCGGCTTGCTGGCCCTGCGCACCGCGATGCTCCATCCCCAGCGGATCAACGCGGTCGTAGCGCTCCATCCGTTTCTCGAATTGGGCGCCCGGGACCCTTACTCCCCGCCTTTCCGCGACCACCGCCAACTCGCCACCGACGCGCGCCGTTGGTTCTATGGCGCCGACCCCGCGGAACAGCGGCGGCGTTCCCTGATGGCCAACGCCGCGGCACTGGCCGCCCCGGTCCTGTTGGCGGATTTCGAATTTCTCGGGCAATTCCCGCGTGATCCCTTGGCCACTTTTCGAGACCGGGTGAAGGCTGCCGGCCGGCGGCCGCAGTTGCTGCCCATTCCCGAAGATCGCTACGATCCCCGCCGCTTCGCCGCGATCTTCGTCGCCATCGAGGAGCATTTCTCGCGGCATCTCGCCCACTCTCCTCCGGCCCCGTCCGTCCCCGCACCATGAAAACCATCCGGTTTCGGCCGCCCGTCCGCCTCCTGCTCGCCGCGCTGCTCCCGAGCCTCCTCGCCGCCGCCGATCCCGCGGCGGCCGTCGGCCGCATCGCCCCCGCCCGCGCCGTCTTTCCCCCGACGGTCGACCTGTCCGGCGACGTCGCCCGCCAGGTCGTCGTCGCCGCCGGCACTGCCGCGGTCTACCAAGGCCATCCGACCACCGTGCTCCTGCCTGACGGGAAAACGATGTTCTGCGTCTGGACCGTGAACCACGGCGGCCCCTGCGGACCCTTGAAACGCAGCGACGACGGCGGCCGCACCTGGAGCGACCTCCTGCCCGTGCCCGACAATTGGAAGACGGTGCGCAATTGCCCGACGCTCCATCGCCTCGCCGATCCCGCCGGGCGCGCCCGGCTCGTCGTCTTCGCCGGCCAGGGCCCCGACGGCAAGATGCACCGCTCCCATTCCGACGACGACGGCCGCACTTGGTCGCCGATGGCGAGCCTCGGCCTCGAAACGGTGATGCCGTTCTGCTCGATCGAGCCTATCGAAGGCGGGAAAAAACTCCTCGGCCTGACCAACATCCGCCGCCCCGGCGAAACGCAGGAAGCCCGCTCCAACGTCATCGCCCAAAGCGTATCCACCGACGGCGGACTGACGTGGGCGCCGTGGCGCGTCATCCTCGATCTGCCGGGCCTGAAGCCCTGCGAACCTTGGCTCGTGCGTTCCCCCGACGGCCGACAGCTGATTGTCCTCATCCGCGAAAACCAGCGCCGCGCCGCGCTGTTCATCACGAGCGACGACGAAGGCCGCACCTGGTCCGCCGCCCGCCCCTTGCCGCCCGGACTCTACGGCGACCGCCACACGGCGCGCTACGCCGCCGACGGACGGCTCGTGGTCGTCATGCGCGACACCGGCGGCGACTACGGCAGCCCCACCGCGCCGCATTTCGTCGCGTGGGTCGGCCGCTACGAAGACATCGTCGCCGGCCGCGACGGCGCGTACCGCGTGAAGCTGCTCCACAGTTTCAAGGGCGGCGACAACGGCTATCCCGGGCTTGAGCACTTGCCCGACGGCACCTTCGTCGCGACCACCTACGTGAAGTACCGCGAGGGACCGGAAAAAAATTCCGTCGTCGGCACGCGCTTCACGTTGGCCGAAACCGACCGGCTCGCGGCGGCGCGCTGATTCCGGCGGCTCCCGCCCGCGGGCGATTTCCGCCCGCGCCGCGCGACAATCCCGCGACGGTTCCGTGCCGCCGCGGTGACAGCGGTGACATTCCTGCAACGGCGCGGGATCGGCGTTGAGCCCGCGGCGGCGGGCCGCGGAGGGTCGCGCGTCCACCCGCACCCAACCATGATTACCCTCCGTTTTCCGGCCCGCCTCGCGGCCGCGTTTTTCCCGGCCTTGGCCGCCGTCCTCCACGGGCAAACCGCGCCCGCGCCGGCCCGCGTCGTGCAGAGCGATGCCGTCGAACTTTCCCGCTACGTCGTCACCGGCTCGAACATCCGCCGCCTCGATCTCGAAAAAGTCGCGCCGATGACGGTCATCGACCAGACCGCGATCGAGGTGCGCAACGCCGTGCTGCCGGTCGATCTGCTCACGTCGCTGCCGTCCGTCGTCAATTTGCCCGAGAACGAAACCCGCCTCGGTTCCTCCGGCGCGCGCGGCGACAACGCCAACCTCAATCTCCGCAACATGGGCGCCACCGCGACGCTCATCCTCGTCAACGGCCGCCGCATGGCCATCAACCCGATGACCGCCGGCCTCTCCCAGGCCGTGAACGTCAACCAACTCCCGACCCGCGGCATCGAGCGCATCGAGGTGCTGCGCGACGGCGCGTCCTCGATCTACGGCTCCGACGCCGTCGGCGGCGTCATCAACTATGTGCTCAAACGCGAACACGACGGCCTCGAGACCTCCCTGCGTTTCGGCGCCCCCGAGGCCGGAGGCGGCGAAAGCGTGCAGGGCTCGGCGATGTTCGGCGGCAAACTCGCCGGCGGCCGCGGCCGCTTCTTCGGCGTCGTCGAGGCGCTCTACCGCGACGCAATCTTCCTCTCCGAACGCGATTTCACCCGCACCGCGAATCAGGCGAACCTCGTGCCCGCGCCGTTCAACACCCTCGGCGGACCCTTCGATGCGCGTTCCGCCCGCGGCTATTGGCCCACGTTCCTCGTCGGCACCGCCACCGCCAACAACTACTTCCGTCCCGTCAACGGCACGCCGACCCTCACGACCGCCGCTCCCACCCGCGCGGCCAATCCCGAATTCTTCCTCGACCTGAATACCTTCGGCATGGCCGCCCCGCGCGTGCGCCGCGCCAACACGTTCCTCTCCGGCGAACTCGATCTCACGGACCGGATCACGGCCTTTGCCGACGCCAGCTACTACAAGTCCGCCTCGACGATGCGCCGCCAGCCCCTCGCGCTCAACGCCCCGACCTCCGACCAACTCGCCGTCATGTCGGTCGACAATCCCTACAATCCCTACGGTTCCCGTTTCTACCATCCGGCCGGGACGCCGAATGCCGACGGCTCCGCCCGCCTCGTCGGCGCCCCGCGCACCGTGAGCTTCACCGCCATGACCCTCGCCGGCCTCGCGGCCGAAACGGTCGACACCGAGGCCGACGTCTACCGTGTCGCCGGGGGCTTCAAGGGCCGGCTCGGCGAAACGTGGACCTGGGAAACGTCCGCGTTCTACAACCGCGTGGCCGGCCGCGACGAGGCCTTTCCCGATGTTCGCGAGAGCAAACTGCGCGCGGCGCTCCAGCGCACGGACGCCGCCGCGTACAATCCTTTCGGTTACACGTTCCGCGTGGCCAACGGCGCCGTCGTCGCCGACCAGCCCTACGCCAATCCCGCCGCGGTCGTGGATTCGTTTTCCGAAGTCTACATCCGCACCGCGCGCAGCTCCATCGCCAGCGGCGACGTGCGCGCCTCGGGCCGCCTCGCCACCCTGTGGGGCCGCGACCTCATGGCCGCCGCGGGCGCGGAATACCGCTACGAGGACCTCGCCGACCGCCGGCCGCCCTTCAGCGGCGAGAATCCCGCCGACTCCGGCCTCGATCCGACCAACAACGATTTCCTGCTCCATCCGCCGCGGCCCGACGTGGTCGGCGACCGGAAAATCGCGAGCCTCTATGCGGAATTCGTCGTCCCGGTCGTGACGCCGAAGCAACAGATCCCCCTCGCGCAGAGCCTCGAGTTCACCGCCTCCGCGCGCTACGAGGACTACAGCGATTTCGGCACGACGGTGAAACCGAAGCTCGGCCTGAACTGGCGCCCGACCTCCGGCCTCATGCTCCGCGGTTCGTACAACGAAGGCTTCATGGCCCCGAGTCTCGCCGCCCTCTTCACCAGCCCGCGCTGGACGATCAGCGCCGGCGCCGGCGACATCGACACCTACCGCAATCCGCTGCTCAACGAAGGCCCGTACGTGCAACGCACCTACTTCGGCGGCAACCCCGCCCTCAAACCTCAGGAGTCCGAGGGCCGCACCTGGGGCGCCGTCCTCGACATCCCGGGCGTGAAGGGCCTGAGCGTTTCCGCCGATTACTGGAGCATCAGCCGCACGAATCTGCTCGGCCAACGCAGCGTCGCCCAGATCCGCACCAGCGACAACACCCTCCTCCAGGCTTACACCAAGGCCCAGCTCGCCGCCGGCGTGCCCATCGGCTCGATCGATCTCGGCAGCGGCACCGCCGCCTACAAGGGCGACCCCGATGTCGTGCGCTTCGCGCTGACGCCCGAGGACCGCACCGCCTTCG
This sequence comes from Opitutaceae bacterium, assembly GCA_027482185.1. Taxonomy (GTDB): domain Bacteria; phylum Verrucomicrobiota; class Verrucomicrobiia; order Opitutales; family Opitutaceae; genus ER46. The sequence goes on from JAIXWF010000016.1 coordinate 43,504, forward strand.
CGAACTACAACGCCGCCAACCCCGGCAATCAACAGGGCGCCGCCGGCAAAATCTTCTCCCTTAACCGGCCCTTCGTGAACATTTCCACCAGCGAACACGCCGGCTGGGATTTCGGCGCGCGCTACGTCGTCCCGCGCCTGCCCTTCGGCAACGTCGTGGTCTCCTCGGACTGGTCCTACCTCAAGCGTTCGGAATCGACCCTCGCCCCGGCCAATTTGCCCCCGACGCTCAACAACGGTCTCTACGCCGGCGGCGCCGCCCGTTGGCGCAGCACGACCAACGTCTCCTGGCGCCGCGGTCCCTGGTCCGCCGCCCTCGGCATCTACCATGTCGGCAAGACGCACGACGCCGGCGCCACGACCACCGCCGCCGTCTACGAATCGCTCGGCCGCCCGGACTACATCGAGCCGTTCTTCACCGCCGGCCAGACCGTCTATCGCCGCGTGATCGATCCCACGACGACGTACAACCTCTCCGTCGGCTACCGTTTCGGCGACACCGCCGGCGCCCTCCTCCGCCGCACCCAGGTCCGCGTCGGCATCGCCAATCTCGCCGACAAGGCCCCGCCGCTCGCCGCGTCCGAAGGTTTCGGATACGACGCTTCCGTGAACCAGAACCTCCTGCCCGGCCGCACCTGGACGTTGGAAGTCACGCGTTCCTTCTGAGCCCCCGGCCGTACCCCGGCCGTAGCCCGGGCCTTCAGCCCGGGTTCCGGCCTATTGATCCGCCGTAGCCCGGAGCTTCAGCCCGGGTTCCGGTCCTCCGCCCGCGAGTGGTTTCAACCCACGCACGTCACCGGGCCCAGAGACGAGAATCCCATCATCCGCGCCGTCCGTGCCCTCCGTGGCCGGATTTGTCGACGGGGGAATTCCCGTCGCGCCCCGTCAAGGCGCCAGCCGCGCCAACTCGTCCGCAATTTCGCGGTCGCTGCGGCAACGCGGCATCTTGTTTTGCCCGCCCCATTTGCCGCGCGCTTTGAGCCAGCGCTCGAACGTACCCTCCGCGACCGCATGCACCAGCGGGCGCTCCAGCCCGCCGCCGCGGCGCTTGGCCTCATAATCGTCGTTCAGCCGCTGCAGCACCCGGTCCAGGTCCGCGGCGAGCGTTTCCGGTTTCGGCATCTCCGTGACACCTGCCCGGAATTCGATCCACCACTCGTGCCGGCCCCGCGGCACGGCGGCCGCCGGGTCGGGAAACCGCGGCGCCACGTGGAAGTTGGCCACCTTCAATCCGTGCCGCGCCGCGACCTCCGTGACGGCGTCCGTCACCTCCAGCTCGATCACATGTTCGCCGAACGCGCTCAGCTGCAGTTTCGTGCGGCCGACGTAGATCAGCCGCGGCGGCTCCGTGCCCACGAAGCGCACCACGTCGCCGATCACATAGCGGCACAGACCGGCCGGCGTCGTCATCAGCAGCACATAGTCCGTGTCGCTGCGCACCTCGGCCAAGGGCACGACCTCGGCCGCGAGTTCGCCCAGCCGGCGCTCGTCGTAGCGCGCCAAAGGCAGGAATTCGTAGAAGATGCCCGCATCGGCGATCAGCCGCAGCCCCGCCGCCGCGTCGCTGTCCTGCGCCGCAATGAAGCCCTCGGAAGCCGGGTACACTTCGTGGAAGTTCACCTGCGGTCCCGTCGCGGCGCGGAGCTCCTCCGCGAACGGCGCGATCGGCACCCCGCCGTGCACGAGACACTCGAAGCGCGGCCACACCTCGCTGAGCGATACCTTGCCGGTGCGGCGGCGCAGCTCCTCGGCCAAGATCAGCAGCCAGCTCGGAATCCCGCCGACCAACGTGATGTCCGCGCCGGCGGTGCGTCCGGCGATCGCGCGGATCTTCTCCGGCCAATCCGCCATGGTCGCGATCTCCCGGCCCGGCTCGTACAGGTACTTCTCCGCCCAGCCCGGCAGGTGCAGCGCCGTGATGCCGCTCAGGTCCCCGGCCCACGCCGCGTGCGGGGCCGCCTCCGGCAACGGCGACAGCGTCGTCGCCCCGCCCAAAAACAGATGCCGCCCCCGGAATACCCGCGCGTTGCCCGCGCGGCGCGCATAGTAGCACAGCGACTCCAGCCCCGCGCGCCGGAAATGCGCCAGCATGGGCTCCGTCACCGGCAGGTACTTCGTGCGCCCGGCCGTCGTGCCCGACGACACCGCGAAGTAGCGGCAATGCCCGGGCCAAAGCACGTCCGCCTCGCCGCGCTTCATCCGCTCGATCCAAGGCGCGTGCTCCTCGTACCGCCGCGGCGCCACACGCGCGCGAAAAACGTTGTACGGCATCCCCGGCGAAATGCCTTCGGAACGGCCGAAATCCGTCGCCGCGAAACCGCGGACCAATGCCGCAAAGGCCGTCTCCTGCGCCCGCACCGCGGCATGCGGTGCCCGCAGCCGGCGCCCGATCCGCGCCGTGTGGACTGCCGCCCCGAGGACAACCGCGTGGCGCCACCACGGCGCGCGCCGCGGCCCGATGAGTGGCACGGGCTTCATGCGGCGAGGGGCAGGATTTGCGCCCGGAGCCGCGCGTAGAAGGCTTGGATCGGCGGCAGAAATTCGAACACGTGGAAAATCAGCGACGCATGCTGCACCGGCGCCGCCCCGGGCCGCGCCCGCACCTCGCGCACCTGGCCGTCCGGGAAATACGCTCGCACCGCGTGCCGGAAGGCGAACAGCGACGGCGCCAGCGGATCCATCACCGCCTCCTCCGCCTCGGCGAACAGCACCAGCGTCGGCGCCGTCGCCAGCGGCAGCTGGCCCGGTCCGAAGTAATCCGTCGGCGGCCGCATGTCCGCCAGGGCGCGCACGCGCTCCTGCGCACCGAGGTCGGTGATCCCGCGGATCGTGCCGATCACCGCCGCGCGCAGCCGCTCGAGCTCCGCCGGCAGCAGCAGCCGGCCCAGCGCGAGTTTGTTCTGCGCCCCGGCCTCGAACATCCGCACGAAGATTGTCCGCGAGCGCTCCACCGCGGCGCCGGCGATGCCCCCGCGGTTTTCCAGAAAGGGCTGCAGCGCGCGCCCGAGCAACGTCGAGGGCTTCGCCGCCCGCGGCGGCACGACATCCGCCACGCAGGTCACCGGGCTGACCAGCGCGAGGCCGGCCAGCACCGGCGGGTTCCCCGCCGCCTGGCGTCGCCGCAGCCATTCCAAAATCAGACCGGCGCCGAAGCTCACGCCGAACAGCACCGGCGTTTCCCCCCGGGCCGCCAGCTCCGCCACCAGGTCGTCCAACTGCGCACCGATCGTCTCGGTCGAAAAGCCGTCGCGCGGATAGTTCACGCAATAGAGGTCGCCGGCGGCGAGAAAGGTCCGGCGCAGCAGGAAAATCTGTTCGGTCGCATCCGGCACGAAACCGCCCAGCACGATCGTCGGCCGCCGGCCCTTGCCCGCCTCGCGCACGATCGTCGCCAGGGCCCGCGGGCCGGCCCCCGCCCGCCGGCGCATCGCGTCGAGCGCCGCGGACACCGCCGGCACGAACAGGCCCGTGCGCACCGGACGGAATCGCGCCTCGGTGGTGCGCACCAAGGTGTGCAGCGGACGCAGCGGCGCGGCGTGCAGCCAGGAATACCAGGACAACCGGAGCAGCGGAACGGTGGCGGGCATGCTCACCGAGGCCACGCAAGGAAGGCGAGGGCTCAACGCGAATCCCGCGCCGCCACCGAATTATCGCCGGGCCGACACGCCGCCGTCACATCGTCGCCGTTTCGCCATTTTTCCCGCGGCCATCGGCAAACTTGCCCACCCCACGCCGGGCCCGTCACCCCGCCTTCCCGCTCCGCACGTCCCGCTTACCGCTTACAGCTTATAGCTTTTGGCTTACAGTTCCCAACCCTCACACTTCGGCGACTTCGCCGTTCACCTCGGCCGCCGCCAGCGCGTCGGGCTGCGGGTATTTCAGTATGAAGCTCGTATAGTCGATCAGTTCGAAGCGTCCGTCCCAGTGCTCCACGATCGCGGTCATCGATTCGACCCAATCGCCGGAGTTCAGATAGTGGATGTCGCCGATCCGCTTGTCGGCCGCGGTATGGATGTGGCCGCACATGACGCCCACGCAGCCGCGCTGGCGCGCGAGCTCCGCGATGTGGTCCTCGAAGTTGGAGACATGGTTCACCGCTTCCTTGACCCGCGCCTTGATCGCGCGGCTGAGCGACCAGTACTCCAGGCCGCGCCAGGCCCGCCAGCGATTGTACACCCGGTTCAGCGTGAGCAGCGCGCGGTAGCCCCAATCGCCGAGGTGGGCGAGAAAGACGAAGTTCTTCGTCACGGTGTCGAAGATGTCGCCGTGCAGCACCAGATAGCGGCCGGAAGGCGATTCGTGCACGTGGTCCTCGACGATGCTCAGGTTCTCGAAATCCAGCGGCAGGAACGAGGCGAGGATGTCGTCGTGGTTGCCGCGCACGTAGATCACCCGCGTGTCTTTTTTCTCGAGCCACTTGAGCACGATGCGCACGAAACGCGTGTGCGCCTTGGTCCAATGGCCGCCGCGCCGGAGCTGCCAGCCGTCGATGATGTCGCCGTTGAGGATGAGTTTCTCGCAGCGGACGTGGCGGAGAAAGTGGTTCACTTCCTGCGCCTTCGAATCGGTCGTGCCCAGATGCAGATCCGAGAGGATGACGGTGCGGACGTTCAGCTTCATGGGAAAGCAAGGGCGAAGCCCAGCGGCGCCGCCGCGGGCGCCGGCGCAAGCGCGCGGCATCCGGCCGGCACCGCGATCCGCAGGCTGCGCGGCCGCACCGCCACCGCGATACGGCAGCCCGCGGCATGCGTTTCGCCGTCCGTATGGATCGGCCCGGGCGCGGCGCGGACAATCACAAAGGCTTCGGCGCCGGCCCGGACCACGAGGGAATCCCGCTCCAGGGTGCCGAGGAAAAGATGCGGAACCAGCGCCAGCGTCCGAAGGAAGCCCGCGCCGCGCACCGCGACCAGATCGAGCCGGCCGTCGTCGACCTTCGCGCCGGGCGCGATGCGCGCCTGGTTGCCGTACTGGTCGGAATTCGCGACCGTCACCAGCCGCGCGTCCACCGTGAACTCGCGGCCCGCGGCCGCTACCGTGACGCGCTCTGGCCGGGTCTCCCGCCACGTTTGCCAGGCGACGCGCACGTAGGCGGGCAGCCCCCGGCGGGTCAGCCGGTTGAAACGCGCGCTGACCTCCGCGTCGAGACCGAGGCCCATCGCGTTGCAGAAGGGATGGCCGTCCGCGACTCCCGTATCCACAGTGGCGATGCGCGCGTGCGGATCCGCCGCGAGGGCGAGGGCCGCGAACGGCGCGAGCGGAATGCCGAGGTGCAGGGCGAGCCCGTTGCCGGAACCGCAGGGCACGAGCCCGAGCGCGGCCGGGGTGTGCAGCACTCCCTGGGCGACTTCGTTCATCGTGCCGTCGCCGCCGACCGCGACCACGACGGCCGCGCCGTCGCTCACCGCCGCGCGCGCCAGCTCGGTCGCGTGGCCCGGTCCCTCGGTGGTGCGCAGCACGCCGTCGGGCACCTGTGCGCGCAGATAGTCCCGCAGCGCCGCGGCGAAGCCGGGCCGGCGCCGGTTGCGCCCGGAGTGCGGGTTGAAAATCAGGCAGACGCGCGCGCTCATACGGTCAGCGGCATACCGGGTTGCGGCCGATGCGTCCGGGGGGCGGCCGTCTCCGCCGCGATGCGGTCCACGATCGCGAGGGCCGCTTCGGGCCGGTGCAGGGGCGCGATGGCGTCGCGCCATTCCCGCCAGCGGCGGCCGCGATCCGCGAAAGCCCCGTGCAGCGCCGCGAGCACCTCCGCCGGCGTCCCTGCATACGCGCCGATGCCGTGCCGGCGCAGGAGCTCATAGTTGCCTTCCTCCTGCCCGGGTACGATCTGGTTCACGATCATCGGGCACCGCGCCGCGAGCGCTTCCTGCGTGGTGGCGCCGCCGGCCTTGCTCACGACCACATGGTGCGTCAGCAGCAGGCGCGGAATCTCGTGGGTCCAACCGAGAATGGTGGCCGGCTCCCGCCGCTGCTCCGCCGCCCGGCGCAGGCGGTCGCGCAGCCGTTCGTCGCGGCCGACGGTGCAGGTGATTTCCCAACGGGTCTCGCGCAGCAGCCGCTCGGCGGTTTCGGCCGCCCCGCGGGTGCCGGAATTGATGACCTGCAGCACCCGCGGCATCGAGCCGGCCGCCAAGTCCGGCGGCGCCAGTCGGCCCCCTTCGCGCCGGAACGTACCCTGCACCGGAAAGCCGGAAACATGGACGCGCGCGGGCTCGATCCCGGCCGCGTGCATCACCGCGGCGGAATCGGCGTTGGGCACGAACCAGCCCGCCGCGCCCGCGCGCCACCAGAGCGAGTTCAGGCTGATCGAATCGGTGACGACGTTGTAGAAAGGCACCCCGCACTCGCCCGCCGCCGCGAGGGCGCGGAGCAGAAACGCGTAACCCGGAAACGTGCAGCACACCGCCGCGGGCCGTTCCCGCGCCAGCAGGTCGCGCAGCACCCGGCGCTCCGCCGGGAGCCGCGCCATTGCCGCCGTCGCCCACTGCGACCGGTCGAGCCACGCGTACACGGCCCGCCACAGCCGGGGCGAACGGTTGATCGCCCGCAGGTAGGCCAGCCGGACCCACGCGTTGAGCGACGGCGCCGCCAGGGCATGGACGTCGGCCACCGGCGCGGTGCCGGCCCCGTGGCGCTCCTCCCACGCCTCGGCGCAGGCCCGCGCGGCGGCGTTGTGCCCCTCGCCGAAACCCGCGGTGAGCACGAGGAGACGGCTCATACCGGCAAAGGTTCGGCCGGGCGCGGCGCGGCGACACCGGCCGCCGCCAGCAGGTCGGCCTCGAACGTCCGGATCACGCGCTCCCACGACTGCGCCTCGACCGCGGCCCGGGCGTTCGCGCGGAGTTTGGCCCGCAGAAATTCGTCCGTCGCCAGCAGTTCACCGGCCGCGACCAGATCCGCCGCGGAGTCGAACGGCACCGCGAGCCCGTTCTCGCCGTGCCGCACGAATTGCCGCGCCGCCGCGTAGTCGAAGCCGGCCACCGCCAGCCCGCTCGCCATCGCCTCGGTGAGCACGTTGCCGAAGGTCTCGGTGCGGCTGGCGTGGATGTAGATGTCCGCCGACGCATAGTACCGGCCGATCTCCTCGCGCGAGAAGAAGCCCTCGAAAATGCACTCCGGATGCTCGCGCTGCAGCCGCGCCCGCAGCGGCCCTTCCCCGGCCAGCACGAAACGCATCCGCGGGTTCGCCGCGCGCATCGCCGCGTACGTCTCGAACAGCAGCCCGTAGTTCTTCTCCGCCGCCATTCGGCCGACGTGGATCGCCACGGGCTGGTCCGGATCCACGCCCCATTTCTGCCGCAGCTGCGGAGCGCGGCGCGCCGGGTGGAATTGCCACGTATCCACGCCGCGCGACAGCACCGCCATGCCGCGGAACCCGTCCGCCGCCAGCTCGGCGCAAAGCTCCGCCGTCGGCGCAAACGTCCGCCGGGTGCGGTTGTGCACCCGCCGCAGCCAGGCGAGCACCAGGCGGCCGAGCGGCCGCGCCCCGTAGTGGCCGGCGTAGGTGTGGAAGTTGGTGTGGAAACTGGAGGTCACCGGAATCCCCAGCGCCCGCGCCGCCGTGATCGCCGACGCGCCGAGCGGTCCTTCCGTGGCCACGTGCACGAGTTCCGGCCGCGCCGCCGTCCATTCCCGCCGCAGCCGGCCCCACGCCGGCCAACCCATCCGCAGCAGGCGGTAGCCCGGCACCGGGAAGCCGGGGAGCGGCACCACGGTGTAGCCGGCCGCGGCCGCCGGCGCGCCGAGGTCGTCCCGGCGCGGCCGATACACGGTGACGGCGTGGCCGCGGCGCGCGAGTTCCCGCGCGATCACGCCGAACGTCATCGCCACGCCGTTGACCTCGGGCGGGAACGTTTCGGTGACGAGGGCGATTTTCACGGCGGCGGTGCTCGCGGCATTAAGCGCGACGAATGTCCCGATCCGGTGGCGGCCCGGTTACGTTTCCGGCACAAACCGGGCCGCCGGCGGGAACCGGAGCCGTATCCTGTCTCCGAGTACTTCCGTGCCAGCCCGGGCTGGAAACGGGCCGGGACTTTCGAAACCGGTCCGCCTTGCGCGCGGAAATTTTCCCCGCTCTCTCTGCGCCCGCACTACCCAACCCACCCATGATCCCATCCTCCCGCTTCACCTCGTTCATCGCCATCGGCGGCCTGCTCCTCGGACTGGCCGCCGCGCCCCGTGCGCTCGCCGTCGCCCACGGCGGCCCCCCGGCCCTCACCGCCGCCCAACTGGAAGCCGCCCAGCAGGCCTGGTGCGAAGCCCTGGTCTCGATCAGCAAGACGCACCGCGAAGGTGGCGACGCCAAGACGCTCGCGGCCAAGATCATCGACTCGGCCTACAACTATGCCAACGGGCCCGTGCTCTTCAAACCCACGCTCACCCACGGCGAACAGACCTTCCGCACCACCCGCGAGGGCGCCCTCGCCTACTTCGTGGGCGGCAATCCCGCCTTCCCCAACGACAAGGGCTTCGCCCTGAAGCCGTGGGCCAAGGCCCGCTTCGTGAACGCCGCCACTTACATCGAGGGCCCGCTCGGCACCACGATGGGCCACGTCATCCTCACCGACACTTCCGGCAAGGAAACGAAGGTGGAGAAGACCTGGATCTTCCGGCGCGGCGACGACGGCAAGCTCCGCATCGTCCTCCACAAGTCCGCCATCCCCTACTCCCCGCCCGCCGCCTGAGCGCGGTAATGTCGGTCTTCCCGGAGCCGGTCCCTTGGCGGGGCCGGCTTTCTCGCGTCCCCAAACAGGCAATACGCCCCGGTTCAGGCCTTCAATTGCCGCACCAGCGCCGCAATCATCCGCGGCAAATCGTAGGGAAACCGCGCCGTGATCAGGTTGCCGTCGACCACGCAGGGTTCGTCGAGCACCGTCGCCCCGGCGTTCGCAAGATCCGGATGGATGTTCCAGACCGCGGTGGCCTTCTTTCCCTTCAGGATGCCGGCGCTCACCATGACCCATTGCCCGTGGCAGATCGCGCAGGTCGGTTTTCCGGACTCCCACATTTCGCGGACAAACGTTTGCGCCAACGGATCCGCGCGCAGCGCATCGGGATTCCAGCAGCCGCCCGGGAAGATGCACGCGTCGTAGTCCGCCGGGTCCGCTTCGTCGAGGTAGCGGTCGATCTTCAGCCAACCGGCGTTCTCCATCAGCCGGATCGCCAGCACGTGGGTCGCGCACTGCGGCGGAAAGCGCAGGCCGAGCGTCGGATGAAACTCGCCGATCCGCGGGGAAACAATGTGCACCGTGGCGCCGTGCTCGCTCAGCCAACGGATCGAGCCGGTGATTTCCACTTCCTCGACGCCGTTGGTGCAGCAGATCGCGACCCGCTTGCCCCGCAGCAACGCGGGATCCGACGCCGGTGCATAAAGGAAAGCGTGCAGCTCGCGGTTCAGCGGCCCATCGGCCGTCGTGAGCAGTTCGGTGGAAATCGACGGCACCAGGGCCGGCGCCATCAGGGCCTGGGAACGGAGCAACGCGGCGTTGCGCGCGGAAACGGAAGCATCGGCGGGGTTCATGCGGGAGGGTGAGGCAGTGGAAGCGCCTCCCGCTCCGCTGGCAAGGTCCCGCCACGTCACCCCGCCGCGCGGACAAGCATGGCCTGCAACTCTGCGACGTCCGTCACCGTGGTCTTCGCGACGAAGCCGCGCGCGTGCGCGAAATGCACGCCGGGCCGGCCTTCGAGCCGTGTGAAATCGACGCGCGGGTTGTCGCGGTAGCGCTCGAGGCCGTAACCGCTGCTGCGCCGGTCCGGACTCACGATCGCGACGACCTCGTCGCCGCGCCCGCGGCCCTGGATGAAACGGTCGAGGCCCAGCCCCGGATCCTCCGGCAACGGTTCCGTCCGCGGCACAAACAGCACCTGCGCCGGCCGCCCGCCGAGCTCCAGCGTCCAGAACTCCGCCCGGCCCTCGAGCCAATCGAGGCGGGTCCGCAATTTCGCGACGTAGTCGACGATGTCGGTGCCGATCGCCCGCATCATTTCCCAAAGCGGATCGCCCGGCTCGAGCCGCGCCGCCAGCGCGAACCGGCGCAACAGCGCCGTGTGCACCGGCGAATTCAGTTTGGCCAGCGTCTCGGGCGTCGTCCCGAGCCACCGGGCGGTGCCGATCGGCCCGCGGGTGTCGAACCACTCCGTCGTCTCCAGCCAATCGCAGAACTGCCGGGCGTCGGCATAGATCCCGAGGTGCTGCAGCACGAGCGACAACGCGCAGGTCGGCGGATGGTCCTTCGGCAATTGGTGATGGTCGAAATTGTGCCGCGCCGGTTCGTGGCGGTGCCCGACATCGACCACGCAGACCTCCGCGCGCGCCAGATCGTCGTCCGTCGGTTCCCGCCGCACCACCGGCGCGGGCTGCACCGCGAGCAGCACGCTGCAGGCGAGGAATTCGTCGGCGTGGGCGCCGCCGGGATGGGTAAGGATGGTTTCGAAACGGGTCATGGCGCGGGGCCACGGTGACGCCGCCGGCCGGCGCCGCAACCGCGGAAGCCGCGCCGCGCTCCGCGATTGCCGCCGCGCGAATCGGTGCCACGGTGCCCTCCATGCAACGCTGGCTCGGACTCGGGGCGCTCTTTTGGTCGACGGTGTTTCCGGCCCTCGCGGCTCCGCTGCCCGTCGGCCGTGCGCAGTTCCAGGTGCCGTACGCGGACGCGCCCGTCACGCTCTTCACGTACAAGCCGGCCGGATATGCCGGCGGCCCGCTGCTCGTGGTTTTTCACGGGGTTGTGCGCAACGCCGACCATTACCGGGAGTTCGCGATCACTTTGGCGGAGCGGTTCGGGGTGCTCGTGGTCGCGCCGCAGCTGGACGAAGCCGCGTTTCCGGAGGAATGGTACCAGCGCGGCGGATTGCTCGCCGCCGACGGCACCGCCAAGCCGCGCGAACAATGGATGTTCAACGTCGTCGGCGCCATCGTGGCCGGCGTACGCGCCAAGGAAGGGAAGCCCGACCTCCCCTACTACCTGATCGGCCATTCCGCCGGCGCGCAGTTTCTCGTGCGGCTCGCCGCCTACCTGCCCGGCGAGGCGAAGCGCATCGTCGCGGGCAACGCGGGCTCGCTGCTCTTCCCGAGCACCGACCACGCTTTCGGCTACGGCCTCGGCGGCCTGCCGCCTGAACTGCGCGACGACGCAATGCTGCGCCGCTACTTCGCCGCGCCGCTCACCCTCTACCTCGGCACGGCCGACGTCACGCCGCGGCGCCGCTTCGACGCCAGCGAAGCCGCGATGCGGCAGGGCCCTCACCGCTACGGCCGCAACCTCGCGTTTTACTCCATGGCGGAGAAGATGGCGAAGGAACGCGGCTGGACCTTCAACTGGCGCAAAGTCGAAGTGCCGGGAGTCGAGCACGACGCCGCGCGCATGTTTGCGGCGGCGCAGGCCGAAGACGCGCTCTTCGGGCCCAAGCCGTGAGCATGGATAGCAGAGTTGAGACCTGAGAGTTGAGGGTTGAGAGATCGATCTCTCGAGTTGCGAAAACCCCGCAGCCGCCCGTGTTCGACCCTTCGCAGCCGAATCTGCGCACCGGAATGAGCGCGCGCGCCGAGAGCGGAGAGCGGACCGCAGAAAACGGTCCGGCTCTCAACTCTCAGCTCTCAACGCTCAACTTCTGCGATCCCTTCACTTCAGGTCGAAGCGGTCGGCGTTCATCACCTTGGTCCACGCCGCGACAAAATCGCGGACGAACTTCGGGCCCGCGTCGCTCTCCGCGTAGACCTCGGCCAGGGCGCGTAGCTGGGAGTTGGAACCGAACACGAGGTCGACGCGCGTCGCCGTCCACTTTACGTCGCCCGTCGCGCGGTCGCGCACCTCGAACAGCTCCTCGGCCGGCGACGTCGGTTTCACGACGTTGGCCATGTCGAGCAGGTTGACGAAGAAGTCCGTCGTCAGCGTCTCGGGCCGGTTCGTGAACACGCCGTGCTGCGATTTGCCGTGGTTGGCATTGAGCACGCGCAGGCCGCCGACCAGCACCGTCATTTCCGGCGCGGTGAGTCCGAGCAGCTGCGCCTTGTCGACGAAGAGTTGCTCCGCCGGCAGCGTGAATCGGGTCTTGAGGTAGTTGCGGAAGCCGTCGGCCACGGGCTCAAGCACCGCGAACGACGCGACGTCGGTCTGTTCCGCCGTGGCATCCATGCGGCCGGGGACGAACGGCACCGCGACCTCGTGGCCCGCCTTTTTCGCCGCGGCCTCGATGGCCGCGCCGCCGGCGAGCACGATCAGGTCGGCGAGGGACACCTTCTTGCCGCCGGATGCGGAGGCGTTGAACGCCTGCTGGATGCCTTCGAGAACCTTGAGCACCTTGGCGAGACGAGCGGGTTGGTTGGCCTCCCAATCCTTCTGCGGTGCAAGCCGGATGCGCGCGCCGTTGGCGCCGCCGCGTTTGTCGGAATCGCGGTACGTCGAGGCCGAGGCCCACGCCGTGAACACGAGTTCGGAAATCGCGAGGCCCGACGCGTGGATCTTCGCCTTCAGGGCCGCGATGTCGGCGGCGTCGACCACGGGGTGGTTGAGCGCCGGAATCGGATCCTGCCAGATGAGATCCTCGGCCGGAACTTCGGCGCCGAGGTAGCGGACCTTGGGCCCCATGTCGCGGTGCGTGAGCTTGAACCAAGCGCGGGCGAACGCGTCCGCGAACTGGTCCGGGTTGGCGAGGAAACGCCGCGAGATCTTCTCGTACGCCGGATCGGCGCGGAGCGCGATGTCGGTGGTCAGCATCGTCGGCCGATGCTTCTTCGCCGGATCGTAGGCATCGGGCACGGTCTCGGCCGCATCCTTGGCGACCCACTGGTGCGCGCCGGCCGGGCTCTTCGTCAGCACCCACTCGTAGCGGAGCAGATTCTCGAAGTAGTTGTTGCTCCACTTGGTCGGCGTGGTCGTCCACGTGACCTCGATCCCGCTCGTGATGGTGTGGGCGCCCTTGCCTTGGCCGTAGGAATTGGACCAGCCGAGGCCCTGTTCGGCGAGGCCGGCGGCCTCGGGCTCGGGACCGACGTGGGTCGCCGGCGCGGCGCCGTGCGTTTTGCCGAAGGTGTGGCCGCCGGCGATGAGCGCGACGGTTTCTTCATCGTTCATCGCCATGCGCGCGAAGGTCTCGCGGATATCGCGGGCGGAGGCGACGGGGTCCGGATTGCTGTTCGGGCCCTCGGGATTGACGTAGATCAGGCCCATCTGCACGGCGGCGAGCGGATTCTCGAGCTCGCGGTCGCCGGCGTACCGCTTGTCGCCGAGCCAGGTGTCCTCGGAACCCCAATACACATCCTCCTCCGGCTCCCACACGTCGGCGCGGCCGCCGCCGAAACCGAAGGTCTTGAAGCCCATTGATTCGAGCGCGCAGTTGCCCGCGAGGATCATGAGGTCGGCCCAGGAAAGCTTCTTCCCGTACTTCTGCTTGATCGGCCAAAGCAGGCGGCGCGCCTTGTCGAGGTTGGCATTGTCCGGCCAGCTGTTGAGCGGGGCGAAACGCTGCTGTCCGGCGCCCGCGCCGCCGCGGCCGTCGCCGGTGCGGTACGTGCCCGCGCTGTGCCAGGCCATGCGGATGAAGAACGGGCCGTAATGGCCGAAATCGGCCGGCCACCAGTCCTGCGACGCCGTCATCAGCGCGTACAGGTCCTGCTTCACCGCCTTGAGATCGAGTTTCTTGAACTCGGCGGCGTAATCGAAATCGGCGCCCATCGGATCCGACAGCGCGGAGTTCTGGTGGAGCATCTTGAGATTGAGCTGATTCGGCCACCAATCGCGGTTGGAGCGGCCGCCGAGCACGGTGTGCGTGGGCTTGGCCGTCGTGCCGTGCAGGTGCGGGAAAGGGCATTTGCCGCCGGTGCCGCCAGTTGGGTTTTCCATGGTGAGTCTGATTCGAGGTTGAGGTTGACGTTAGAATTGGGACGGCGCGGTCCGCGCCGGGCGCGCCGGCGCATCGCACCGATGTTGCCCGGACCTGCGCCGGGAGCAAGGGCGGGCCGGCAAATCGGCGCGCGCGTCAGGCGAAACGGCACCGGCGGCGGCACCGGACAAGCGGGGCGCACGGATCAGGTCGGCGAAGAAAGACACGCGCCGATTAAACCAAGTCCCGGTCGCCGCATGAAATACTTTGTTCCTCTTTCAGGTATAGTTTTTGCCTATCGGACTACGCGCGAGTCAGGCCTCGCCCGACGCGAAGCGGTTCGGGATTGAATCGCGCTGGCCCGGACGTTTCCTCCCCGTCGCCCTCCCGCCGGTTCGCTTCCGGCGCCATCCGCCATTCCTTGGTTTTCCGCCGCCGCCATGTTTCCCCTGCGCCCGCTTTTTTGCGTCTCGGTTGTTCTCGTCTGCGGATCGATGCCGGCGGCGGAAACCTGGCGCACGCAGGCGGGAGAGACCTTTGCGGCCCGGCTCAGCGGAGTCCACGGTCCCTTGGCGATCTTCGCGGAGCACGGCGGCACCCGGCGGTTGGGCGTGGAAGCCCTCGACGATGCCGGCATTGCCCGGATTGCGGATTTCCTCGCGGCCCGACCGGCGCAGCCGCCAGCGTGGAGTGACAGCGATTCTCCCGTCGTCACCGCCTTGCGGGGCAAGCTCGGGATGCTGCGCCAGGGAAAACTGGCCGCGTTCGAACCGGGCGCACGGAAACTGCCCGAATTTTTTGCCATCTTCTACGGGGCCGGCGCCAATGCGGCGACCCGGCAGTTCACGCCGCAATTGATCGCGCGGTATCAGGCACTGAAGGCGCGCCACGGCGAACGCTTCGAGGTGATCTATGCTGGCCGCGACGGCATCCCCGAGGACCACACCGCCTACGTGCGCGAGTCCGGATTGCCGTGGCCGTTTATCCGCTTCACCGCCCTGCTCTCCGTTCCCTCGGTCGAGCGCTGGGGCGAAGCCGGCATCCCCAGCCTCGTCGTGCTCAACGCCGCCGGCGATGTCGTCCTCGACAGCGTCCGGCCTTCGGGCGACTTCCATCCGCCCGACGAAGTCCTGCGGCAGTTCGAAGCGCTGCTGGCCCTGATGCAGGGCGAGTCCCCGGCCGCAAAGCGCGCGCTGCACCGCCTGACCGTGCTCCAGCATGTGCGCAGTCGTCCCGCCGGCGAACACCCGCCGCAGCCCTGGGTGCTGTCGCTGGATCCCGACGAATTCCAAACCCTGCCGGTCAAGCGAATCGTCGCCACGCTGCACCTGGACGAATTCGGCCGCGTCAAGGAGGCCGCGTTCGAGCCGGCCCTCGAAGCCGTCCTCCACGAGAAATTGGCCAAGGCAACATCGGGTTGGCTTTTCCTGCCCTGCGTGCGGGACGGCCGAGGGCAAACGTTTCAGATCAAAATCCCGCTGGAATTCTGAGGCCCGATCCCGGGAGCGCAACGCTGCCCGCACCCGTCGCCCTTCCGCCCGTACCCGGCCGTTCCGGGAACACGCCTGAACCGGTGTTCGCTCGTGATCGGCAATGTCGTCATGACACAGGAAAATCGTAACCTTTGGTCCGGTTCGGGGTTCCTGCGACCATGCCCCTCCTTTCACTTGCCGCGCCCAGCCAACCCGGGCCGCTCACCGGCCTCGCCGGCGATCTCCGCCACGCCTGGCGTCTCCTCGGCAAGGGCAAGGGCCTGACCGCCACCACCCTGCTCACGCTCGCCCTCTGCATCGGCGCGACCACGGCGATCTTTTCGACCGTCCACGCGCTGCTGCTGAAACCGCTGCCGTTTTCCGATCCCGCCCCGATCGTCGAGCTCTACACCTCCGCCGCCAAAGCCGGCCTGCACAAGATGCCGGCCAACGTCCCGATCTTCCTCGATTACTCGAAAAACGCCGCTTCGTACGAGGCCCTCGCGCTGTGGTCCTTCGGCCAGCAGATGTACGGCCCGGACGACGCCCCTTCCCGGCTGCCGATGGCGTCCGCCACCGCCGACCTTTTCCGGATCCTGCGGCTCCAGCCGCTGCTCGGACAGTTCTTCACCGCCGAACACAGCCGGTCCGGCGCCGACAAGGTCGTGGTCCTGACCCATGCGTTCTGGAAATCCCGCTTCGACGAGGATCCCGCCGTCCTCGGCCGCACGTTGCGGCTCGCGGGCGAGAACCACACCGTCATCGGCGTCGCACCGCGGCTCTTCGCGGCGTGGGACGCCCGCGTCAACTATGTCGTCCCGCTGTCGTGGACGCCGGCGCAGGAGAATCCGCAGGCCCGCTACGGCGTCGGTCTCAACCTGTTCGGGCGGCTCAAACCCGGCGTCACGGCGGGCCAGGCCGACGCGGAAGCGAAGACCCTCGAGCAACGCTACGTCGACACCGCGCCGCCGCAGGTGCGTGGATTTGTCGAACGTTCCGCAATGACCATGAACGTCGGCGGCGTGCAGGCGCAGCGCGTCGAACCCGTCCGCGCGACCCTTTGGCTGCTCCAAGGCGGCGTCGCCTTCGTCCTGCTGATCGGCTGCCTGAACGTCGCCAACCTCCAGTTGGTGCGCACCAACGCCCGGCGGGCCGAACTCGCGATCCGCACCGCGCTCGGCGCCGGCCGCGGGCTCATCGCCCGCCAATTGCTGGTCGAAAGCTGCCTGCTGACCTCGCTCGGCGCGCTGCTCGGCCTCGGCGTGGCCTGGGGCGCCCTGCGCGTGAGCAACCACTATCTCGCCCAGATGCTGCCGCAGGCACTGCCCGCGACGCTCGACCTCCGCGTGCTGGGTTTCGCCGTCGGTCTCACCGTCCTCCTCGGCGTCGCCATCGGCCTCGTCCCGGTCGGCCACGTCCTGCGCACCAACCTCGCCGAGGTCATCCAAAGCAGTTCGCGCGGCGCTTCCTCCGGCCGCGGCGTGCGCTCGCTCAGCAGCCTGTTGGTCGTCTTCCAAGTCGCGGTCGCCCTGATCTTGCTCACCGGCGCAGGGCTGCTGGTGCGGAGTTTCGCCCGGGCCCTCGCCGTGGATCCCGGCCTCGACCCGCGCGGGGTCGTGACCGCCCGCATCGTCGTGCCGGCCGCGCACCGCGGCAGCGCCGAGGCATTCGCTTCGTTCCAGGAGCGGCTCGCGCAGGCGCTGCGGGAACTGCCGGGCGTGACAGCCACCGCGTTCTCGGCGTCGACGCCGTTCCAGGGCGGACTGCCGATCAATGCGTTTACTTTGGAGAACGACACGCTCCCGCCGGGCTCGCCGCAACCCGGGGCCTACCGCGTGCAGGTAACGCCGGGCTACCTCGAGACCCTCGGCCTCAAATTGGTGGAAGGCCGTTTCTACGAAGAGGCCGACCGCGACCCGAAGCGCCGGGTCTTCGTGGTCGACGAAAGTTTCGCGCGGAAGTTTTTCCCCAATCGGTCCGCGCTCGGCGGCCGGTTCGCCTTCGGCCCCCGGCCGGAGAAACCCGAGGACTGGCCCGCGATCATCGGCGTGGTCCGCGATGTCCCGCACAACGGCGTCGAGGAAAAGAGCGGCAATCCCTTCATCTATCAGGTCGTGCAGCAGGGAGCCCGCCCCGGCGGCCTGACGCTCTTCCTGCGCTCGACGCGGCCGGCCGCCGAACTCGTGCCGGCCCTTCAGGCGAAGGTGCGCGCCCTCGATCCCACGATTTTCCTCTACGACGCCGGGACGCTGGCCGACGCCGTCGGCGCGTCGTTCGACCAACGCCGCGCGGTCATGCTCCTGCTGGCGGCGTTCGCCGGGCTCGCGCTGTTCCTTTCCGCGCTCGGGATCTACGGCGTGCTCGCCTACGATGTCGCGCAACGCACCCGCGAGATCGGCATCCGCGGCGCCATCGGGGCCTCCCGCGCGCAGATCATCGGGTTGATTCTGCGGCAGGGGCTGCTGAAGACCGCCGCGGGCGTCGCCATCGGTTTGGCCGGTGCGATCGGGCTCAGCCGTTTCATGACCGGCCTGCTGTTCGGCGTCACACCGACCGAGCCCGGCGTCTACGCCGCGGTCTCGCTGGGATTGATCGCCGTCGCGCTTACCGCGAGCTATCTGCCCGCTCGCCGCGCCGCGAAGATCGATCCGATCGTCGCGCTGCGCGACGAGTGAACGCTCCGGCCGCGGCCCGCCCGCGGCTCAGCGGATCGCCGCCAGCACCCGGCGCGCGAACTCGGCTTCGTTGCCGGCGTGCCAACGCCACACGACGACCAAATCCTGCTCCGGCAAAATCACGACGGTGTTGCTGCCGGCGCCGCGGGCGGCGAACGCGTTCGCGGGCAACCCCGGAAGATTCTTGCCCTGCGTGTTCAGCCACCAGAGCAGTCCGTAGTCGGGACCGTGCGGCCCCGGCGTCAGGGCCGCGCGCACATAGGCCCGCGGCAGCACTTGCCGGTCTTCCCAGCGGCCGCCCCGCAGCCAAAGATAGCCGAAGCGCGCGAGATCCCAGGCGTGGATCCACACGCCGCCGCCCCAGCGCGTGCCGCCGCTGACCGACGGCTGGCGCCGGCCGTCGACGACGGCGTAGCTGTTGGTGTAGGGAATCCACTGCCACGAATTCGACGCGCCGATCAGGTCCATCACCTCGTCGCGGAATACCTCCGGCACCGGCCGACCGAAACGCCGCAGCATCGAAAGCGCGAAGCGATTGATGCGAACGTCGTTGTATTCGTAGTACGAACCCGGCGCCTGCAACGCCCGCGGCTTGCGCTCAGCCTGCCCAAATTCGGCCGCACCGACGAAATCGTGCGCCTTGCCCCACAGCGCGCCTTCCCATTCGAATCCTGGCGCAGGTGCATCCGCCAGGTGACCTTCGCATTCTGCGCCGAGGCGTAGCCGCCGTCGGTCACCGTGGCCCCGACCGGTTGGTCAAGATCGGCAATCAGCCCGTCGCGCACCGCAATGCCGGCGACCGTCGCCAACATGCTCTTCGCCGCGGAATAGGTCGGATCGGCCGCCGTCGTCTCGCCGAATTCGGCGACGACGTAGCCCTTGAAGATGACCAGCCCGTTGGTTCGCGCCCGCCATGTCGGTATCGAGCCGAGGAGTTGGCCGAAGATTTTTTCCTGTTCCGAAAAATCGCGCGGCCACGGTGTCTCGTGGTCCTGCGCATACGCGACCGCCTCCGCGAGTTTCGCGGGATCGAGTCCCAGTTCCGCCG
Organism: Opitutaceae bacterium; assembly: GCA_027482185.1. Lineage (GTDB taxonomy): Bacteria > Verrucomicrobiota > Verrucomicrobiia > Opitutales > Opitutaceae > ER46. Next base: position 62,516 of record JAIXWF010000016.1, read on the forward strand.
GCAGCCGCCGGGCCCAGCCGTCGCGCGGCGGAAAGTAGGGCTCCGCGGCGACGGCCGCGGCAACCGCGAATCCCGTTGCCACCCAGACACTGAGAAAACCGCGACGGAACGCGGCGAAACGGGATCTTGGCGAAAGGATATTCATGGCGGGGTGCACGGCGCAGCGGCCTGCTTCGCCGAGGAGAACCGGGCGTCGGTGCCCACGGCAAATGCTATCCGGACCGCCGCCGGCTTGCCCCGCGCCGGCCTGTCCGCAGCTTCGCCTCCATGCAGCAACGCATCCTCGGCCGCACCGGCCTTTCCGTTTCCGTCGTCGGGGTCGGCACCTGGCAGTTCGGCGGCGAATGGGGCCGCACCTACACCGCCGACGACGTCCGCGCCATCCTCGCCGCCGCGCGCGACTGCGGGATCAATCTCATCGATACCGCGGAATGCTACGGCGACCACCTCTCCGAAAGCCTGATCGGCGAGACGTTGCCCGGCCGGCGTGAGGACTGGGTCCTCGCCACCAAGTGGGGCCACCGGTTCCACGAATGCTTCAAACGCGACGCCGCCGTCGGCCCGGCCGACCTCGTGGCGCAACTCGAGGGCTCGCTCAAGGCGCTGCGCACCGACTACGTCGACGTCCTCCAGCTTCACTCCGCCACCGACGATCTCTTCGCCACGCCGGGGATGTGGGAAGCCGCCCGCGAGGCCCAGCGCCAAGGCAAGGTGCGTTTCCTTGGCAACTCGATCCCGACCGCGAGCACGAACGCGTTCCAGGTCGATCGCTCGACCGACGTCGGCGTCGACGTGATCCAACTCGTCTACAACCGCCTCCATCGCGTGCCCGAAGCGGAAATCTTTCCTTCGATCGCGCGGCAGAACCTCGGCGCGCTTGCCCGCGTGCCGCTCGCCAGCGGTTTCCTTTCCGGCAAGTACCGACCCGGGCATACGTTTCCGGCGGACGATGTCCGCGAGGTTTGGAAAAACGCACGCCGCGACGAAATGCTCGCCGAGGTCGAACGCATTGCCGCCACCGAACTGCCGCCCGGTATGCCGCTCTCCGCGTGGGCCCTCGCGTGGGTCCTGAAGAATCCGCAGGTCACAGCGGTCATCCCCGGTTGCAAAGACGCGGCCCAGGTCCGCGCCAACGCCGCCGCGGCCGCGCTCGTCGGCCAAATCTGAACCGGCGGCGCGGGCGTACGTCGCGCCCCGCCCGATCCGTCAACGCGCCGGCGTCTCGGGCACGAGCGCGAGCAATTGCTCCATCATCGATTCGGCGGCGGCGGCCGCCACCGTTTGCAGCAAGGCGCGGTCGGTGTTGTCGCCGAGCTCGTACGTGATCGCGGGAATGCCGAATTCGCGGTGGGCCCAGTGGTGCGACGTCGCCTGCGTGGGATTCGCGTTCGGCGTGCGCTTGATCGCGTAGCTCGGCACGCGCGTCGAAATTCCTTCAAGCCAGACCTTGGTGAATCCGGCGGGCTGCATCGGCTTGTCGTCGGTCTGCGTGTAGAACACGTCGCTGAACGTGGAGTGGAAATCGAGGTGCAGCACGGGGCGCCGCGTCTCGCGCATCGCCCGCACCGCATCGCGCACGGCCCGCGTCTCGGGCTGGTCGAAGCGGTCCCAATCGCGGTTGGTGTCGACGCCGTTGAGGTTGTGGCGCCAGTGGCCGCCGGCGACGCCGTCGGGATTCACCAGCGGCACCACCAGCACCGCGAACCGGGCGCGGAACCGGCGCGCCAGCGGCGTTTCCGCCACGACAGTCTCCACGAATCGCATCAGCGCCAGCGAGCCCGTCACCTCGGGCGGATGCTGGCGGCCGACGATCACGACGCAGCCCGAGGCCGCGCCCGACGCCGTGGCGTCGATGTCCAGCGCGTGCAGCGCGCGCCCTCCGACGGAGCGGCCGATCTCGCGCCGCGCCACGAAGGGCAGGCTCTCGAGCGAGCGGCCCCAGGAATCGAGATCTTCGCCGGAAACAATCTCCTGCGCGGCGACCCACAGCGGCTCGGGCCCCACGTCGATCCGGATCGTGCCCTCGTCCTCGCGTTCCCCGCGGACAAACGCCTCGGCGGGCAACGTGATCCAGCGGCGCCCGTCGACACTGACCTTCGGCACATAGCGCAAACGGGCCGTCGCGGTGTTGATTCTTATGGATACGGGACGCGGCCGCTCCGCCCGCACCCGGAACGCGAACCACGGGCTCGGATTGATGGGCCGATTCTCGGGCTCGCTGGTCACGGCGTAGGCGCCGGGCCCGAGCCGGGTGCACTCGCTGAGGCGCGCGGCGGGAAATTGGGAATCGAACACCACGCCGTCCTCCGCAAATTCCCAGGTGCGCGCCGGCGCGGCGACCACAGGCGTGCGGGGCGGATGGGCGGGCGCCGCCGCGGGGGCGTTGGCGGCGGGCAGCGGGACGGTGAAAGCAAGCGCGAGGCAGAGCAGCGCGCCGCGGCAAAGGCGGGCATGGGAAATCGGCACGGCACGTCGCTACGCGGCGGCACCGCGACCGTCAACGCGGGCGGACGCCCGGAGGGCCCGGGTCGGCCCGCAAACTTTGGGTTGCAGGAGCCGCGGGCATGGCCCTCTTTCGAACTTCCAAATGAAGACCGACCTGTTCGACACGGTGGAGGAAGCCATCGCGGCCGTGGCCGCCGGGCAACTGGTGATCGTGGCCGACGACGCCGACCGCGAAAACGAGGGCGACCTCATCATGGCGGCTTCGAAGGTCACGCCCGAGGCGGTGAACATGATGATCCGCTACGGCAGCGGCATCGTCTGCGTCCCGATGCTCGGCCCGCAGCTCGACCGCCTGCACCTCGGGCCCATGGTCGCCCGCAACCGCGAGGTCCAGCGCACCGATTTCGCCGTCAGCGTCGACGCCAGCGCCGGCATCTCCACCGGCGTCAGCGCCTACGACCGCTACGTCACGATCAAGATTCTCGCCGATCCGGGCGCGACCGCGGACCAACTGGTGCAGCCGGGCCACGTTTTCCCGCTGCGGGCCAAACCCGGCGGCGTGCTCGAGCGCGCCGGCCACACCGAGGCCGCGGTCGACCTCGCCCTGCTCGCCGGCCTGCCGCCCGCGGGCATCCTGTGCGAGCTGGTAAACGAGGACGGCACCATGCAGCGCATGCCGGAGCTCGCGGCCTTCAAGCAGCGCTTCGGCCTGAAGATGATCTCGGTCGAGCAGCTGATCGCGTACCGGCTCCGCCGCGAAAGCCTGATCCAGCGCATCGCCGAGCACGACCTCGCCACCGAGTACGGCACCTTCCGCGCCCATGTTTTCCAGGGGCGGATCGACAAACGGATCCACGTCGCCCTCACGCTCGGCACGTTCGAGGCCGCCCGGCCCGCGCTCGTCCGCGTGCAGACCGCCAACGTGCTCGCCGACGTGTTCCACGCGCGGCCGGCCGGCGGCGTGGCCGACGCCGTCGGCACCTGCCTGCGCGCCATCGCGGCGGCCGGCAGCGGCGCCCTCCTCTACATGCAGCCGCCGCAACCCACCGAGGCCCTCGTGCAGCGCCTCGCCGCCGCGCCGGGGCCGGCGCCGGCCATGGACCTGCGCGACTACGGCATCGGCGCCCAGATCCTGCGCACCCTCGGGCTCGCGAAGATCCGCCTGCTCACGCAACACCCGCGCAAGGTCGTCGGCCTCGACGGCTACGGCGTCGAGATCGTCGAGCAGGTCGAGCTCGCGCGGCTCGCGGCGGCGAAAACTGGAACCTGAAAACGAAGGGTCGCCGGCGACGCCCCCGCGCCGCCGGCGACCGTGACTGCGCTGCCCCAAGTCAGAGATCGTACTTCGCCGCAAACAGCCAGGCGATGCCGGTCGCCTGCTGGGTGTTGCGGATGATACCCATTTCCGAGAAGCGCGGCCGCTCGGAGAAAAGATTCCGCGCCGTGGTCGTGAGCCGGAGCTTCGACGTCAGCCGGTAGCTGGCCTCGAGATTCCAGAAACGGTAGGCCTCCTGGCGCGGGTTGCGCTGCGCCGCGGCCGCGGTGGCGGGCAGATTGCCCGTGGGGCGCGAGGCCTGGTAGTTGGCCGAAAGCTGGACGAAAAAGACACCGCCGCGGGTCCGGTAGCTGACGCCGCCGTTGACCAGTTCCGGCACGACGTTGCCGAGTTGCGTGATCTTGGCCCCGGGGGTGCCGAAATCGCCCTCCATCTTCGCGATTTTAGTATAGTTCGCCCAGAGCGTGACCCCGTGCAGCAGGCCCGGGACGAAGGCCCATTCCCGCAGCGCCTGCCGGAAGCCCAGCTCGTAGCCGCTCCATTTCGCACTGCCGAGGTTCGTCTTTGTCGTGACGTCCCAGTCGGCGAACTCGGGCCCGAGGTTGAGTTCCGCCAACAGCGCCGGCGTCATCGCCACCGTCGACGTCGAGATGTAGCTGCCCACGTCGCGGCTGAACCAGCCGGCCGTCCACTGGCCGGCGGTCTTGGTGTAGTACTCGACGCTGAAATCGAGGTTCTTGGAACGCTGCGGCAGCAGGCCGGCGCGGTTGGTCGAGATCGTCTGCGTGGTGTCGTTCTGGGTCACGTTGTTCGGCAGCACGTCGGACAGGTTGGGCCGGCCGATCGCCTCGGTGTAGCTGGCGCGGGTCTGCAGCGCCGGGAGCCATTCGTACTTGAGGTGCAGATACGGGAACGGATCCGAGGTGTAGTCGGATTTCGTCGTCAGCGTGCGGTACGAGGCGCGGATGCCGGCGAGCGAATTGGCATCGACGCCCGCGGGCAGGACCGAAGTCGGCCCCGTGACGGGCAGCACGCGGTAGCCCTCGGCACGGATCTCGGTCTGCTCGACGCGCACGCCGGCGAGGACGTTGAGGCGGCGGAGCGTGGCGTTGCCCATCAGGTAGGCGGCGGATACCTGCTCGTTCACTTTTTGGCGGCCGGCGATCTTCTGCTGCTCGGTGAACGCGGTGTTTTCCTGCAGCACCTGCGGGTTGGCCTGCCAGAACTTGTAGAGCTCGTTGGTGCTGAAATAGACGGGCTCGCGCAGGGTCCAGCCCGGGATCTGCTGAGTCACCGGGACCGGCTCGGCGAAGCGGCCGAACTGGCCGCCGGCGGCCGTCAGATCGTCCGCCGTCGCGGCGCCGTCCTGGCCCATCCAGTACCAGCGCTTCTGCTCCTGCCGCTTGTTGCGGATCTGTTCGTTGTAGGCGACGCCGGCCTTGAGGTAGAACGGGAAGCGGCCCTGGAAATCGCGCTGCACGTCGAGGCGGTTCGAGTACTTCACGTCCGAGGAGTCGCGGAAATTCGTCGAGACGAATCCGTTGTGGTTGGCGCGGTGCTGGCCGCCTGTCGCCGCGAGGTTACCCTGCGTCGAGGCGTAGTTGTTGAGGTTGTAGAAGTCGGGTCCGGAAGTCTGCGTGAGCAGGGTCGGCGTGTCGTCGTCGAGCGGTGTGCGCATCGTCCAGCCGACGCCGGCCAGATTGAGCCCCACCGCGCCGAAGGTGTCGGGATTCTTGTAGTGGTTGATCGACTTCGAGAAGCCGCCGACCAGATCGACTTTCCAGTCGCCGGAACGGAACTTGAGCCCGGGGTTGAGCTGCCAGGACTGCGTGTACTTGTCGAAAACGCTCGCGCTCTGGCCGGCGCTGCCGCCGACGGTGGTGTATTCGAAGATCGTGGCGCCCGCGGCGAGCGTCGCCGGCGTGAGCGTGAAGCCGTGGTTGCGGTTGGTGCTCTTGTAGTCGGAGAACGTCGTCTTGAGGAACAGCGCCGTCGAGTCGGCGAGCTTGTAGTCGACGTTGAAGGACAGATCGCCGCGGCGCCGGAGCTGGCGGTTCGGCGCAAACGACATCGCGCCGCGGCGGATGACCACGTTGTCGGGCGTGTAGAGCGTCGGCGCCGCGGGCAGCGTGCCGCCGGGCAGGGCCGAGACGTTGAGGGCGTGGGAAACGCTGGAGCCGAGTTGGTTGGTGTGGTCGTAGCCGGCCGAGGCGACGATCCCGAGACGTTGGTCGAAAAACGAATTCGAATACTGGATGCGCCCGACGGGATAGATGCGCCGCTCGGCCTTCTCGCCGTGGCCGGGCCCCGGCGTCTTGTTCCAGGAGAAATCGTTCGAATCCATGTTCACGCCGAGCTGCGCGAAGGCGCGCCGGCCGCGCTGGTCGAAGGCGCTCTTGGTGTTAAAGTTCACCGCTCCGCCGATCGCGTTGGCGGACATCGACGGGATCGGCGCCTTGAAGACCTCGACGTTCTCGATGCTGGCGATCGAAAGCTGGTCGACCTGCACGGCGCGGTTGGCGCCGCTCGACGCCGCGGACGCGACCTCGTTGCCGTCCATCGTGACCATCGTGAGGTTCGGATCGAAGCCGCGCACGCGGATTGTCTGCGGTTCGTTCTGCGAGTAATCCATCTGGATGCCCTCGATGCTCTTCAGGAATTCGCCGGGATTGCCCGTCGTCTGGTCGATGAACGCGTCGACCGACGTCACGCTGCGGGACGATTCCGCGCGGCGCTGCTGGTTCACGGCGTAGGCGCTGCCTTCCACGGTCGACGTCACCACGAACTGCCCCAGCTGGTAAACTTCTCCGGCCGTGAGTTCGAAGTCCGACGTCGCCGTCTGGTCCGCGGCAACCGTCACGGTCCTCGTGACATCGTCGAGGCCCGCGTAGCTGGCGACGACGGTGTGCGTGCCGGCGGGCAGCCCCGCGAGCCGGAAGCGGCCTTCCTTGTCGGTGAGGGTCTGGAAGGCGGTGCCCGGCACGCGGACGGTGGCGCGCTCGAGAAAGCGCTTCGTGTTCTGGTTGAGCACGGTGCCCTGCACGGTGGCGGCGGCGGCAACCGCCGCGGCGAGCCAGCAGCCGGCGCCGGCGAGCAACCCGCGGTACAGCGGCGAAGCGAAGCGGGACGGCGTCGGGGCCCGGAGGCCGGACGCGCACGGAGTGGGATGGATCATGGCGGGTTTCACGGGGGGTTGCAGAGAGCAGACCGGCGCTGGACGCCGGTCGCGGGGAAGGTTCCGGGACGAAACCGTGCCGAATCTAGAGCATCTTTTCCGCGGATTCTACCCGCGATCCGGCCAATTGTGCCGGGATCGTAAGCCCAAAACGGACCGACGGCCGTTCAGCCGCCGCGCACGGCGCCGGTTTCCCTGAGCTCGTGCAGCTTGCGGTACTCGCGCGGCGAGCAACCGCAGGCCCGGCGGAACGCATCGTTGAAACGGCTGATCGAGAGGAAACCGGATTGGAACGCGACCTCGGTCACGGTGTGGTCGGTTGTCGCGAGCAACCGCTGCGCGTGCGACACCCGGTGCTGCGTGAGGTAGTTGATCAGCGTCGTGCCGAACGTCTTTTGGAAAAGGTTCATCGCGTAGTTCGGGTGCAGTTGCACGAATTCGCCGATCTGCTGGACCGACAGCTTCTCGGTGTAGTTCTGCGCGATGAAGCACGCCATCTGCTCGACCTTGTTGAGCCCCGAATCGGTGAGCGTGGAAAGCCGGTCGCGTTTGGCGCGCGCCTTCGGACTCGCCGGAATCTTCAGCGCGAGACGGATCAGACGCGCCTGCATTTCCAGCAGCACGGGACGTTCGACTTCCGGCGACTTGGCGAGGAGGTCTTCCTCCCAGTGCGCAAAAAGCTGGGCATCCGAGTCCGCGCGCTCGGCCGTCGGCTCGCTCACGAGCCGGCCCTGCATCAGGGGCTGCACGAACTTCTCCGGCAGCCGCCACTGCAGGAAACATTGCAGCGGAATGGTCGCGACGTAGTACGCGGTGCGGTCCCCGAAATCGATGATCTGGTGCGGAATCGCGGCCCAGAATACGCCGAGCCGGCCCGCCTCGACCACCGTCTTCTTGCCGCCCAGCAGGTAGGTGACCGAACCCGACTCGAGGAAATTCAGCTCCACCTCGTTGTGATGGTCCGGCCGCCGCATCGGCGACGGCCGCCAGTGCACGCAGGTCAACCCGTAGGGCGCGAAGTCCGGCCGGTTCGGATCGAACGACAAGGGCGTGGCGTGGGGAGGCATGCGGACTAAACCGACCTTAGAATGCCGCAACAAAAATCCCGAAACGCGGAAGACTGCTAGCAAAAAGACATGCTACCGTGTCATTGCCGCGGCGTTCGGCCCTGCCCGCGCCCGACCAACCCCCGCTCCCCACCCTCTTCTTCGCCGTTCTTCCACCCCGCTTCCGCGCGTCGCCGCAGCGTTGTCTCGCCGCCCGCGACCGACCACTTTTCCACCCAACCCCTCCTCCCCATGGCCCTGCTTCCTTTGCTCCGCGCTTCCCTGCTTTCGCTGCTGACGGCGGTCTGCCTGCTGGCCGCCGCCGGCCCCGCCGCCGCCGCCGAATCGGGCCGCCGCGTCGCCGTCGTGGTCTCCACGCTCAACAATCCGTGGTTCGTGGTGCTCGCGGAAACCGCGCGCGACCGAGCCAAGGAACTCGGCTACGAGGCCACGATCTTCGATTCGCAGAACGATCCCGCGAAGGAGTCGCAGCACTTCGACAACCTCATTTCCTCGGGTTACCGCGCCGTGCTCTTCAATTGCACCGACGCCAAGGGCTCCATCGCCAACGTCCGCCGCGCCAAGGCCGCCGGCATCCCCGTCTTCTGCATGGACCGCGAGATCGAGGCCAACGATGCCGCCGTTTCCCAGATTCTTTCCGACAATTATTCCGGCTGCGTCGCCCTCGGCCAATACTTCGTCGAGCAGGTCGGCGAAACCGGCAAATACATCGAGCTGCTCGGCCTGGTCGCCGACACCAATACCTGGAACCGCTCCAAGGGCTTCCACTCCGTCGTCGACCGTTTCCCCGGTCTCAAGATGGTCGCCCAGCAGAGCGCCGACTTCGACCGCAGCAAGGCGCTCGAGGTCCTCGAAGCTCTGCTGCAGCGCAATCCGGACATCGACGCCGTCTTCTGCGGCAACGACGCCATGGCCATGGGCGCCTACCAGGCCCTGCTCGCCGCCGGCAAGGCCGGCAAAGTGAAGGTGTTCGGTTTCGACGGCGCGGATGACGTCGTGAAGGCCGTCGCCGAGGGCAAGATCACCGCGACCGTGATGCAGTTTCCCAAAACGATGGCCCGCACCGCCGCCGAGAACGCCGACAGGTACATCAAGGGCGAGCGCAAGTTTCCGCAGCGCACGCCGGTCGCCGTCGAGCTGGTGACCAAGGCCAACGTGAAGAAATTCGGCGACTATGGCCGCAAGTGACGGCCCGGCGCCGGCCCCCGGCCGCCATGGCACCGCGCCCGGCCGGCGTTGGCGGACCGGTCTCATCGCCGGCGGGATCGCCGCGGTGTTTTGTTTCGTCTTCCCGCCGTTCCGTATCGTGCCGCTGAAACCGGCCCCGGCCGGCCCCGGCGGCGCGCCGTCGCCCGCGGCGGCCGCGGCCCCGGCGGCCTTCGATCCGGTCGCGGCCGCCGCGAAGTTCTGGGAACAGGAATTGCCCGCGGCCCACCCGCGCGCCGTCGACCTCGCCCAGCTCGCGCCCGCCGTGCGTGCCGGCGCCGAAGCGGCGAAGACGCGTTTCGCCAAGGCCGCCGGGCTCGGCACCGCTTACTACTTCGTCCGCGGCAGCGGCAAGGTCGTCGCCCGCGAGCGCAACGCGCTCCGCCTCGCGATCACGGGCGCCGAAACCGAGTTCGTGACCATCCGGCTCGGCCCCGTCTTCGGCAACACCGCGCGCGACGGCACCGGCCTGCTCGACGTCAACGCCTTCCCCGGTCTCCAGGAGTTCAACGCCCTCGCCGCCGCCCTCAACGCCCTCGTGGAACAGCGCGTCCTGCCGGCCCTGAAGGAAAAGGCGCAGGTCGGCGCAGTCGTAAGTTTCGTCGGCTGTACGGAGGCTCCCGAAAGCGCCGCCGACCCCGGCGAGCCGCTTTTCACCGTCGTGCCGGTCCAAGCCGAAGTCCGCTGATGGCCGCCGCCTCCGATCTCATTCTCGTCGCCGACGGCATCGCGAAGTCGTTTCCCGGCGTCCGCGCCCTCGACGGCGTCTCGCTCCGCGTGCGCCGCGGCCGCCTGCTCGCCCTCCTCGGGGAAAACGGCGCCGGCAAATCCACGCTGATGAACATTCTCGCCGGCGTGTTTCCGCCCGACGCCGGCACGCTCGTGCTCGACGGCGCCGCCGTGAGTTTCGCTAACCCGCAGGCCGCCTTGGCCGCCGGCATCGGCATCGTTTTCCAGGAACTGAATCTGATCCCGCACCTGTCCGTGGCGGAAAACATGTTCCTCGGCCGCGAGCCGCGCACCCGTCTCGGTTTCATCGACTACCCGAAACTCAACGCCGCCGCCGCCGCGCTCCTCCGTCGCCTCGAGCTCGCCGTCGATCCCACGACCCTCGTCGCCGACCTCCGCGTCGGCCAGCAGCAGTTGGTCGAGATCGCCCGCGCCGTGTCCGAGGACGCCCGTGTGCTCATCCTCGACGAACCCACGTCCTCGCTCTCCGCCCACGAAGTCGAGGTCCTCTTCGGCGTCATCGCCGAACTGAAACGCCGCGGCGTCGCCCTCATCTACATCACCCACAAGTTCGAGGAACTCGCCCGCGTGTGCGACGATGTCACCGTCATGCGCGACGGCCGCGTCGTCGGCGAGGCGGCGTTTCCCGATCTCACCCGCGACGCGCTCGTCCGCCTGATGGCGGGTCGCGAGGCGAAGGAAACCTTCCGGAAATCGCCGGCCCGGCTCGGCGCCGAACTGCTGCGGGCCGAAGGGCTCACCCTCCCCGGCGCCGGCGCGGGCCACGGCCGCCGCAACCTGGTCGACAACGTGTCCTTCGAGCTGCGCCGCGGCGAAGTGCTCGGGCTCTTCGGCCTCGTCGGCGCGGGCCGCACGGAATTGCTCGAGGTGCTCTTCGGGCTGCACGCGGGCCGCGCGGCCGGACGGCTCGAGTTGGAAGGCCGCCCCGCGCAGTTCGCTTCGCCGGCCGACGCGATCGCCGCCGGCCTTGCCCTCGCGCCGGAAGACCGCAAGCGCGACGGCCTTGTCCTGCCGATGAGCGTCGCGGCCAACGCCAGCCTCGCCAGCCTCGAACGCACGCTCCGCGCCGGCTTCGTGAGTCCGGACCGCGAGGCGGCGTACATCACGCCCTACATCGAGCGTTTCCGGGTCAAGACCCCGTCGCTCGCCCAGCTGATCGTGAATCTTTCCGGTGGCAACCAGCAGAAGGTCATCCTCGCGAAGTGGCTCGCGACCGGCCCCAAGGTATTGCTGCTCGACGAGCCCACGCGCGGCATCGACGTCAACGCCAAGCGCGAGATCTACGCCTTCATCGACGAACTCGCGCAGCTCGGCCTCGGCCTGATCGTCGTCTCCTCCGAACTGCCCGAGATCCTCGCGCTCTCCGACCGCGTGATCGTCATGTGCGAAGGCCGCAAAACCGCGGAATTCGCGCGGGCCGACGCCACGCCCGAAAAAATCCTCGCCGCCGCCTTCCCGGTCTCGGCGCCCGCCGCCGCCTGACATGAGCGCTTCCTCCGCCCCGTTCTCCCTCCGCCGTTTCCAGTCGCTGCTCGCCCTCGCGCTGATGGTCGGCGCGCTCACGCTGATGTCGGACACGTTCTTCACCGCCGACAACGGCTGGAACATCCTCCGGCAGATCTCGGTGAACCTGTGCCTGTCGATCGGCATGACCCTCGTGATCCTCAGCGGCGGCATCGATTTGTCCGTCGGCGCCATCCTCGGCCTCGCCGGCGCCGTCGCGGCCGGCCTGCTGAAGAACGGCCTCGTGCTCGGCGCGCTCGATGCGCGCATCGAGTTTACCGTCACCGGCGCGATCCTCGCCGGCATCGCCGTCGGCGGCGCCGCCGGTTGGTTCAACGGTTTCGCGATCACGCGCTTCCAGCTGCCGCCCTTCGTCGCGACCCTCGGCATGCTCTCGATCGCGCGCGGCCTGACAATGCTCTGGACCGGCGGCTTCCCGATCACGTCGCTCGGGCCGACCTTCGGCTTCCTCGGCACAGGCGTATTCCTCGGCATGCCGATGCCGGTCTGGATCATGCTCGGACTCGTCGCCATTTTCGTCGTCGTCACCGGTCGCACGCGCTTCGGCCGCCACATCTACGCCGTCGGCGGCAACGAGCGCGCCGCGCGCCTCACCGGCCTCGCCGTCCCGCGGATCAAGGTCGCCGTCTACACGCTGGCGGGCGCCCTGGCCGGCGTGGCCGGGCTGATCGTCACGGCCCGCCTCGATTCCGCGCAGCCCAACGCCGGCCTAGGCTACGAGCTCGATTCGATCGCCGCCGTGGTCATCGGCGGCACCTCGCTCTCCGGCGGCCGCGGCTCGATCTGGGGCACCGTGCTCGGCTGCCTCATCATCGGCGTGCTCAACAACGGACTCTTCCTGCTCAACGTGTCGCCCTTCTGGCAGCAGGTCATCAAGGGCGTCGTCATCCTCCTCGCCGTCGCCATCGACAAACTCAACGCCCGCGGGCGCGATTCCTGATGTCCTCCTTTCGCCGCGGCCTCGCCGCCGCCCTCCTCTGCCTCGCCGCCGTCGCCTTCGGCGCCGATCCGGCCCGCCATCGCGTCATCGTCTCGACCGACATCGGCGGGACCGATTTCGACGATTTCCAGTCGCTCGTCCATGTGCTGCTCTACGCCGACGGGCTCGACCTCGAAGGGCTCGTCTCCTCGCCCTACGGTCCCGGCCGCAAGGAGCACATCCTCGCCGTCCTCGACCACTATGAGCGGGATTTTCCGAACCTCCGCACCTGGTCCGCGCGTTACCCGACGCCCGGGGCGCTCCGGGCCATCTCCAAACAGGGCGAAACCGAGGTCGCGCCGTACGCCGGCGTGCGGCGCACCACCGAAGGCTCGGAATGGATCGTGCAGTGCGCGCGCCGCGCCGACCCGCGCCCGCTGCACGTGCTCGTCTGGGGCGGGCTCGAGGACGTCGCGCAGGCCCTCCACGACGCCCCCGACATTTTGCCCAAACTGCGCGTCCACTTCATCGGCGGCCCCAACAAAAAGTGGAGCCCCGACGCCTACCACTACCTCGCGACCCGCCATCCCGCGCTCTGGTTCATCGAGTCCAACTCGACCTACCGCGGCTGGTTTGTCGGCGGCAACCAGACCGGCGATCTCGCGGCGACGGCCTTCGCGGGCGCGCACGCCTCGGGCCGGGGTGCGCTCGGCGATTTCTTCGCGCGCGGCATCCGCTTCGAGGAACGCACGCGCACCGAATTGAAAATGGGCGACACGCCCACCGTCGCCTGGCTGCTGCGCGGCGATCCCGCCCTGCCGTTCCAGCCCGGCTGGGGCGGCCGCTACGTGCGCGCCTGGCCGCGGCCCTACAGCGTGTTCAACCGGCTCACGACGGCGGCCGACCGCATGGAGTTCTGCGGCATTTTGGAACTGGTGCTGCCGCTCGGCCCGGGCGCCCCGGCGCAGGTCGAGGCGCGCCTCGTCGTCGAGAACCAATCGCTCATCGGCGAGCCGGACGGCCGGGGCGCGGTGCGCTTCCGTTTCTGCCCCAAGGACGCCAAAACCTACCGCTACACGGTCCGCAGCAACGCTCCGGCGCTCGACGGCCGCACCGGCGAGATCACGGCGGTGATGCCGGCGCCCGACGCCGCGCTCACCCCGGATCCTGAGCGACCCAACTGGTGGACCGACGACCCTTCGCCGGCCCTCGCCGAAGGCGTGCACCAGGGGGCCCGGACCGTCAGCCAGTGGCGCGAGCAGTTTCTCCGCGACTTCGCGCTGCGCCTCGAGCGCTGCCGCACGCCGGCCCGCTGATCGCACTGCCGTATCTCGCCCCGGCCCGATTCGTCCGCCTTCCCCGCCATGATCCCCCGCCGCGCCGTTGTCCGAATTGCCGCCGTCGTTCTTCTCGCCGCCAGTCTGTCGCAGGGCCGGGCCGCCGAGAACGAATTCTTGCCGGCCTTCCCCGGCGCCGAGGGTTTCGGCGCCCGCGCCACGGGCGGCCGCGGCGGCCGCGTCATCGCAGTCACCAATCTCGAAGATTCCGGCCCCGGCAGTCTCCGCGCCGCGCTCGCCGAAAAAGGTCCCCGCACCGTCGTGTTCCGCGTTTCCGGCACGATCGAGCTGAAGTCGAATCTCTCGCTGAAGCACGGCGACCTCACGGTCGCCGGCCAAACTGCGCCGGGCGACGGCATCTGCCTGAAAAACTACGCGCTCGGCTTCGATGGCGCGAGCAACGTGATCGTCCGCTACCTACGGATCCGCCCCGGCGACGCCGCCGGCCGGGAACTCGACGCGATGGGCGGCCGCAGCGGCGAAAACATCATCGTCGACCACTGCTCCGCCAGCTGGAGCATCGACGAATGCGTGTCGTTCTACGGCGCGATCCGGAATCTCACCGTCCAATGGTGCGTCGTCGCCGAAAGCCTTTATCAATCCGCGCACGCCAAGGGCCGGCACGGCTTCGGCGGCATCTGGGGCGGCGACGGCGCCTCGTGGCACCACAACCTCGTCGTCCACCACTCGAGCCGCAACCCGCGCCTCGTCGGCAAATCGCCCGTCCCGCAGCTCGTCGATATCCGCAACAACGTGATCTACAATTGGGGCTACAACAGCACCTACGGCGGCGACGGCGACGTCCGCGTCAACCTCGTCAACAACGTCTACCGCCCCGGCCCGGCCACGCGCGCCAACGTCCGTTCCCGTCTTGCCAATCCGTCCGCCGGCACGGTCGCGCGCAATTGGTGGATCGACGGCAATCTCGCCGTCGGCGCGCCCGAAGTCACCGCCGACAATTGGCGCGGCGTCCATCCCGCGGCCGGCGCCACCGCCGAGACGCTGCGCGCGCCCGCAACGTTCCCGGTGGCGCCCGTCATCACGCAGCCCGCGGCCGAAGTCCTCGCCTTGGTCCTGCGGGAGGCCGGTGCCGTCCTCCCGCGCCGCGATGCGCTCGACGCGCGTCTCGTCGAGGAAACGCGCACCGGCACCGCGCGTTTCGGGGAAACCTACGACGGCGGCGGCAGGGGCATCATCGATTCGCCGCGTTCCGTCGGCGGTTGGCCGGAGTTGCGCTCGGCCGAGGCGCCCGCGGATGCCGACGGCGACGGCTACACCAATCTCGAGGAATTCCTCAACGGTACCGATCCCACCGTGTTCGTCGCCTACCGCGTGCGCACCTGAGCGCGATTTTCCCGTGCCACCGCGTTGCCGTGTTCTCCGGTTGTTCTCCCTGGCGCTGTTCGCCGCGGCCTTGCCCGTCTTGCCGGCGGCGGAAAAACCGCGCGTCATCGTCACGAGCGACGCCGAGATCGACGACCAGTGTTCGCTCGTGCGGTTTCTCCTCTACGCCAACGAGTGGGACATCGAGGGCATCGTCACCACGAGTTCCCAATACCGCTGGCAGGGCCACAAGTGGCCGGGCGACCGATGGTACGAACCGTTCCTCGACGCCTACGCCCAGGTGCAGCCCAATCTGGCGAAACACGATCCTGCCTTCCCGACCGCGGCATTTCTCCGCGCGCGTACCGTCCTCGGCAACGCCGCCGCCGAGGGCGACATGGCCGCGCCGTCGCCCGGTTCCGATCTCATCGTGCAATCGCTGCTCAAGCGCGACGACCCGCGGCCCGTCTGGCTGCAGGCCTGGGGCGGCGTCAACACCATCGCCCGCGCCCTGCGCACCATCGAGGAACGGCACCCGGAGCGCATGGCCGAAGTCGCGGCCAAGTGCCGGCTCTTTCTGATCTGGGAACAGGACAACACCTACCAGAGCTACATTCGTCCGGTCTGGGGAAAGCACGGCATCCTCACGATCATCTCGGATCAATTCGAGGCCATCGCCTACCGCTGGAAACAGGCCCAGCCCGCCGCACTCCACCGTTACTTCGAAGGCCCTTGGATGCGGGCCAACGTGCTGCGCCAGCGCGGCCCGCTCGCCGCCTTGTACCACGCCCACGAGAACGGCGACTTCCGCTCCGAGGGCGATTCGCCCGCCTTCCTGCACACGATCCCGACCGGCTTGCGCAATCTCGAGTCGCCCGCCTGGGGCGGCTGGGGCGGGCGCTACGTGCGCGTGCGCGAGAACACCTGGCTCGATCCGGTGCCGGTGCCGGGTTACGAGTATCCGCCCGGCCGTTGGTTCGGCGACAACGGCTGGGGCCGCGCCAGCCTGCGCCCCGAGTCCACGTCCACACCGGCGCAACGCGCGCGTTACTTCGAGCCCATGACACGGTGGACGGCCGCCCTGCAAAACGATTTCGCCGCCCGTGCCGCCTGGTGTGTGCTGCCCTACGCCGCAGCGAACCACCCGCCCGTCGTCGTCTTGGCGCACCCGCAAGATCTCGTCGCCGCGCCCGGCGCCGTCGTCGAGCTCAGCGCCCGCGGCACGACCGATCCCGACGGCCATGAGTTCGACGTCCGCTGGTGGCAGGATCGCGACGCCGGCACCGCCGTGATCCCGTTGAACCTCGCAGACGCGGACCGGAGCGAAGCCTCGTTCCGGGTCCCGACCGACGCGGCCCACGGGGAAACCTTCCACGTGATTTGCGAAGTTACCGACCGCGGCACACCCGCTCTGACGCGCTATCGCCGCATCGTCGTGACGGTCGCAGCCCCGACGCCGCCCCCCGCCCTTGAACTCGACGCGGCCGGCCGTGCCGCCATCCCGCCCGCCGCGGCGCATTATGCCTTCAATGAAGCGCGCGGCGACCGCCTCGCCGATCGAAAAGGCGGTTTCGCCGCGGCCTTGGCCGAAGCGGATCCGGCCGTTGCCTGGATCGAAGGACCCGGCGACGCGGCGTTGCGGCTCGACGGCCGCGGCGCCCATGTCGCCGTGCCCGCCCACGCCGCGCTCGATGTCGGCAGCGACGCCTTCACGCTCTCGTTCTGGCTGCGCTGGCCCGAAGGTCTGCTGACCACCCGCCGGCCCGTGCTCGCCAAGGGCGACTACGAACCCGCCGTGCCCGGCGAGACCGGCCGGCGCTACGAAATCTACCTCGAACACGAGGCCTTGGTCTTCGAGCTCGACGACCACGTTGTCGCCTCGCGCCTGCGCGTTGCGCCCAAGCCCTTCGTCTCCGGCCGCTGGGTCCACGTCGCCGCGGTGCGCGACCGCCGTGCCGGACGCCTCCGCCTCTACGCCGACGGTGTCGCGCTGCCGCCGCTCGAACCCGGCAACCCCGGCGCCGACGGCACCGACCGCACCGGCAGCGTCGCCAACCCGCGCCCGTTGTTGCTCGGCCGTGCCGTTCGCAGCGAAACGTCGTTCCAAGGCGACCTTGCCGACCTGCGAATCTTCCGCCACGCGCTTGCGCCCGCACACATCGCCGCCCTCGCCGCGCGGGTGCCGTTGATCGAAACCGCCGCCGCGTTGCCGACCTCATCGGCCGCACCGATCCCACCCGCCGCCGCGACATCGCTGCCGCCGTTGGCCGCCCATCTGCCCCTGACCGAAGGCGAAGGCCGGATCATCCGCGAACGAACCCTCGGGCTCGAAGGCGAGCTGCTCAACGCCGACCTCGACCGCGCCTGGACCTCGAGCGACCGCGGCCTCGCGTTGCGGTTCGATGGGCGCGACGACCGCGTCGACCTGCCGGCTCACCCGGCCCTAGATTTCGTGGGCGAGGCGTTCTCCGTTTCCGGCCATGTCCGCCGGCTCGGCAGCCAGGCCGGCCCTTCCGAAACACTTTTCGCCCAAGCCCGCGCGTCCGAGCAGATCGCCGGCGACGGCGCACCCGGTTGGTCGCTGCAGTTCGAGGGCGAATCGCTGGTCTTCCGCGTGCACGATAGCCGCGACCCGGCCCGGCTCGCTGTCTCCGCCGCGGCGTTCCGCGGCGAAGCGTGGGTGCACGTCGTCGCCGTCCGCGACTCCGCCGCCCGCCGACTGCGATTGTTGTTCAACGGCACACCGCAGGTCGCACTGTCGGAAACTCCCGGCGCCGGGGGGCCGCTGCCGGCGGGCCTGCCCTTGACCATCGGTGCCGCGCCGGACGGCACGCACGCCTTTGCCGGCGAACTGGCGGATCTGCGTTTCTACCGCGGCGTGCTCGACGCCGCCCAGACTGCCGCGGTCTCGCGGCTGCGCCGCAACGCCGCGTCCAATCCCGCGGAAACCTCCCACCCGGTCCGATGAACGTATCCGTTTTTCAAAGTCTGGGTCGATTCGGCCGTCGCGCGGTCCATGGCATCCTGCTCGCCGCCTTTTTGGCCGCAGTCGCGGCGCCGGCGGCGCCCTCCGCGCCGGCGGAACGGCCCCGCACCCTCGTCACGACCGACGGCGAGATCGACGACGAATGCTCGATGGTCCGCTTTCTCCTCTACGCCAACGAGTGGGACATCGAAGGCATCATCAACTCGAGTTCCCAATACCACTGGCAGGGCTCGAAGCTTTGGGCCGGCACCGACTGGGTCGGCCGCTATCTCGACGCCTACGCCGCCGTGCACCCGAATTTGCTCCGGCACGATTCGCGCTACCCGTCCGCTGCAGCCCTGCGCTCGCGGTTGTATGTCGGCAACATCGACGCCGAAGGCGAAATGGAAGCGGTGACGCCCGGCTCGCGCCGCATCGCCGAAGTGCTGCTCGATCGCTCGGACCCTCGTCCCGTCTGGGTGCAGGCCTGGGGCGGCACCAACACCCTCGCCCGCGCCCTCAAGTCGATCGAACAGGAATATCCCGAACGCATGGCCGAGGTGGCGGCGAAGCTCCGCCTCTACCTGATCTGGGAACAGGACGACACCTACCAGCGCTACATCCGCCCGCACTGGGGCCGCTTCGGCATCCAGACGATCATCTCGGACCAGTTCATCGTGTTCTTCTATCACTGGAAGAAGTACCTGCCCGCGGAACAGCAGCGCTATCTCGCCGCGCCGTGGATGCGCGCGAACCTGCTCGAAAACCACGGTCCGCTCCTGGCGCTGTATCAGGCCCGCAAAGCCGGCGAGAAGGGTTTCGACGCCGGCGACTTCCGCTCCGAAGGCGACTCCGCCGCCTTCCTCCATCTCGTCCCCAACGGCTTGCGCAGCTCCGAGTCGCCGGACTGGGGCGGCTGGGGCGGCCGGTTCGTCCGCGTGCGCGAGAACACCTGGCTCGATCCCGTCGCCGAACCGGGCTACCGCTACCCCGAGGGCCGCTGGTACACGAATTCCGCTTGGGGCCGCGTCCGGCTGCGCCGGGAGATTCCCGGCGACTCCGCGCTCGCCGCCTACCTCGAGCCGCAGTGGCGCTGGCTCCGCGCCCTGCAACACGATTTCGCCGCCCGCGCCGACTGGTGCGTCCAGCCCTTCGCCGCGGCCAACCACCCGCCCGTCGTCGCCCTCGCCCATCCCGCGGATCTCGCCGCCCGGCCCGGCGCCGTCGTGCGGCTCGACGCCGCGGGCACGGCCGATCCCGACGGCGACGCCCTCGCGTATCGGTGGTGGCACTACCGCGACGCGGGCACGTTTCCCGGCAAGGTCGAGCTGCGCGGCGCGGATCTCCCCGCCGCCGCGTTCACCGTGCCCGCCGCCGCCCGGCCGGGCGAAACGCTCCACCTGATCTGCGAGGTGACCGACGCCGGCGCGCCGGCCCTGACACGCTACCGCCGCGTCGTCGTGACCGTCGCGCCGTGAGGCCCCGCCTTTCCCTTCATGATCCGCTTCCGTTTTTCCGTGCTGCCCCTCGTTGCCGCCGTTGCGCTCCCCTCGGTCGTCGCCCGCGCCGCACCCATCCCGCTGATCGTCGAGGCCGAGTCCGGCAGTTTCAGCGGCTGGGTCGATCGCCATAGCTGCTGGCACAACGTCATGCTCACCGACGAGCCGCACTCCACGCACTCGGGCACCGGGGTCGTCGATACGCCGAACCGGACCGGCAGCTTCATCGAAGTCGCCTACGATGCCCCGCGCGCCGGCCCGCATCGCATCACGGTGCGTTACACCCACCTGAAGCCCGACCCGCGGCCGGGCCAGCTCTGGATCAACGGCAAGGACGGTCCGATTTTGCCGATGCCGCAGAACCTGGCCCTGCCCGCCTTCAAAACGGACTCCGCCGTCGTGACCCTGCCCCAGGGCCGGAACCTGATCCGGCTCGTCGCCCTCGCCGACGGCGGCCTTGGCAACGTCGACTACATCAAAGTCGCGGAACTACGCGAACCCGACCCCGGCGAGGTGCCGCGGATAGTCGTGCTCGAGGCCGAGGACGGTCTCTTCGAAGGCAAAGTCGACCACCACAGTTGCTGGAACTTCATCGCCCAGCATCCCGGCCCGCACACCGGATTCACCGGCGAGGGCTACGTCGATGCCGACAACAAGGTCGGCAGCTTTGTCGAGGTGACCTTCGAGGCGCCCGCCGCCGGCCGCTACCAATTCGCGGCACGTTACGCCCACGGCAAACCCGACACCCGACCCGCCGAGGTCCGCCTCAACGGCGAAGTCGTTGCGCCCGCCCTCGCCTTCACTTCCACCGGTTTCTGGACCCGCTGGACCTACGTCGCCTTGCCCGAATCCGTCGCCCTCCGCGCCGGCAAAAACACGCTGCGGCTGACCGCGCAAAGCGCCGAGGGCCTCGCCAATCTCGACCACCTCCGCTTCACCCCCGTCCCGGCTGCGACGGCGCCGGTCCGGCTCAGCGAAGTCATCTGGGGCGGCGTCGGCTGCTACAAGATCGAGCTGCCGATGGGCACGGTCTATTTCGAAAAGGACCACGGCGTCTCCGGCTTCAAGAGCTTCGTCGATCCGGCCGGCAACGACTGGATCGCCGCCTACATGCCGCCCGGCCCCAACGGCGACTTCCGCGGCTTCCCCAACAGCGTGGGCAACTTCGGCCACGCCGGCCGCAACAGCGGCTCGACCACCGCCATCGTCGACGGCCGCACCGCCGGCGATCTCGTCGTCCTCGAATCCGCCAACGCCGACTTCACGTTCCAGTATTGGTTTTTCCCCGACCGCATCGCGGTCAAGGTGCTCCGCTCCAAGGGCGAGTACTGTTTCCTCCTCGAGACCGTCGCGGGCGGCACCGCCGACGCCGCCGACTACTTCGTCGCCGCCGACGGCGTGAAACGCCCGCCGCGCGGCGAGTTTCCCGACTTCACGCCCGAGTGGTTCTACATCGGCGACCCCAAGGCGAAACACGTTCTCTTCCTCGCGAAAACGCCCGACGACCACGCCCCCAACGAGAACCACCGCCAGATCCGTCCCGGCGGCCTGCACAACATGGATCTCTACAGCTTCGGCCGCGCCGGCCCGGAGCAAAAATACCGGATCCACGGCCTGAGCGGGAACGACCACGTCTGCGTCATCGGCTTCCTCGATGCCTCGCTGCCCCATGCCGAGATCGCCGCCCGGATGACCCGCTACCTTGCCGATCCGTTCGCCCGCTGACCGGTTCCCCATGAAACCTCTTC
Source organism: Opitutaceae bacterium (assembly GCA_027482185.1). Taxonomy (GTDB): domain Bacteria; phylum Verrucomicrobiota; class Verrucomicrobiia; order Opitutales; family Opitutaceae; genus ER46. The sequence continues at coordinate 83,750 of JAIXWF010000016.1, forward strand.
TCCCGCTCGCCCTGCTCATCTCGGTCGCGCCGCTCGTGTCCGCCGCCGCCGGCGCCCCGCTGACGTGGAACCGCAATCTCCTGCGCCAGCCGCCGGAGTGGTTCGCCTCCGCCGCCGGCCGCGCCGCCGTCGAACAGGTCCTCCGCTTCCAATCCGCGGCCGGCGGCTGGCCGAAAAACGTCGATCTGCTCGCCCCGATCACCGACGCGGACCTCGCGGAGATCCAACGCGGCGGCAAAGCCAACACCTTCGACAATCAGGGCACGACGCTCCCGCTCCGTTTCATCGCCGTCGCCGCCGCTGCGACCGGCGATGCCCGCTGCCGCGCGGCGGTCGCGCGCGGTCTCGATTATGTCTTCGCGAGCCAGTACCCCAACGGCGGTTTCCCGCAGTTCTTTCCGCTGCGCCAAGGCTACTACACCCGCATCACCTACAACGACGGCGCGATGGTAAACGTCCTCGAGTTGCTGCGCGACGTCGCCGCGGCGAAGCCGCCCTTCGGGTTTGTCGATGCCGCCCGCCGCGACCGCGCCGCCGCCGCGGTCGCCCGCGGGATCGACTGCATCCTGCGCACCCAGATCAAGGAAGCGGGCCGCCTCACCGCCTGGTGCGCGCAGCACGACGAGCACACCCTCGCGCCCGCGTGGGCCCGGGCCTACGAGCCCCCTTCCCTCTCCGGCGCCGAGAGCGTCGGCATCGTGCGATTCCTGATGGCGGTGGAAAAACCCTCGCCCGAAATCGTCGCCGCCATCGAAGGGGCCGTCGCCTGGTTCCGCGCCGTGCCGATGACGGGCCGGCGCGTCGAATCCGTGCCGCGCGCCGGGGGCAAACCCGACGCCGTCCTCGTGGCCGATCCGGCCGCCCCGCCGCTGTGGGCCCGTTTCTACGAGCTCGGCACCCATCGGCCGCTCTACATGGACCGCGATTCGAAACCGCTCTACGATTTCTCGCTCGTGAGCTACGAGCGCCGCAGCGGCTACGGTTACCATACCACCGCGCCCGCCGAACTCCTCCAACGCGACTACCCGGCCTGGCAGGCCCGGCTCGCCTCCGACTCCACCCGCCGATGACTCCGCCCATGCAAACCCTCCGTTCGCTTCTCCTCCTTTTCGCGTCCGTGCTTCCCTTGGCCGCCGCGCCTTGGGATTCCGGCCCGCTCCGCGTGCACCCCGCCGGCCAATACTTCCAGCAAGCCGACGGCCAACCGTTCTTCTGGCTCGGCGACACCGCGTGGCTCCTCCCGCAGAAACTCAACCGCGAGGAGGTGAAAACGTATTTCGAGAACCGCCGGGCCAAGGGCTTCAACGTCGTCCAGCTCTGCGTCGTGCAGTTTCTCAACGACAAGAGCATCTACGGCAGTCCCGCCTTGGTCGGCGAAAACATCGCGAAACTCAACGTCACCCCGGGCGCCGATCCCGCCGATCCCGCGCAATACGACTACTGGGATCACTTCGACTACATCGTCGCCACCGCCGCAGCCAACGGGATCTACGTCGCGGTCGCTCCCGTCTGGAGCCACATGGTCCGCCGCACGCCGCTGACGGCGGCGCAGGTCGGTCCCTACATCGAGCAGGTGGCCAAGCGCTGCCAAAGCCGCCCCAATATCATTTGGCTCAACGGCGGCTCGGGCCGCGGCCACGAGAATGCCGATGTCTGGCAGGTCATCGGCGAGACCCTCGCCCGGCTCAATCCGCAGCAGCTCGTCTCCTTCCATCCCTTCGGCCGCACCGTGACCTCGGAGTGGTTCAAGGACGCCGCGTGGCTCGACTTCCATCTCTTCACCTCGGGCCACCGTCGTTACGATCAGGATACGGAGGGCCGCCGCTACGGCGAAGACAATTGGCGCTATGTCCTTGAAGCCCGCGCCGCCGACCCCAGGCGCCCCGTGCTCGACGCCGAGCCCGCCTACGAAAATACCCCGCAGGGCCTGCACAAACCCGAGGAACCGTATTGGACCGGCGCCGACTCCCGCCGCTACGCCTACTGGTCCGTCTTCGCCGGCGCCGCCGGCCACACCTTCGGCGAAAACTCCGTCCGCCAAGTCTACATCGCCCGGGAGACCAAACCCGCCAGCGGCGCGAAGGGCTTCATCATGGACCGCCTTGAAACCGACGGCGCCCGCGCCATGCCGCACCTCAAACGCCTCCTGCTCTCGCGCCCCTTCTTCGAGCGCGTTGCCGCCCCCGCCCTCGTCGCCGGCAACGAAGGTGAGAAATACGAGCGCGTCCTCGTCACCCGCGGCAAAAGCTACCTCTTCGCCTACACCTACACCGGCCGCGACTTCTCGCTGCAACTCGGCGCCCTCACCGGCCGGCAACTCAACGTCGCGTGGTTCAACCCGCGCACCGGCGAAGTCACCGTCGCCGATTCCATCGCCAACTCCGGCACCGCCACCTTCAACCCGCCCGGCGATCCCGCCCCGGGCAACGACTGGGTGCTCGTCCTCGACGACGCCGCCCAATCCTTCCGCCCCCCGGGCTCCCTTTGAACGCCCTCGCGCCATGAAACTCCCCCCGTTTGCTCTTCTGCTCCTCGTCGCCGGCCTCGGTGTTTTCTCCGTCGGTTTTGCCGCCCCTGCCGCCCCTGCCGCCGACGCCAAGATCCGCATCTTTGTTCTCACCGACATCGAGAACGAGCCCGACGACGCCCAGTCGCTCGTGCGGTTTCTCACCTACGCGAACCACTTCGATATCGAGGGCCTCGTCGCGACGACCTCCATCCACCAGCGCAACAAAACCGCCGCCTGGCGCCTGCGCGAAATCGTCGAGGCCTACGGCAAGGTCCAGGCCAACCTCAACCTCCACGAACCGGGCTACCCGCCGGCCGAAAAACTGCTCGCGTTGATCCGCGACGGCCTGCCGGCCTACGGCATGGACGCCGTCGGCGCGGGCCATGATTCGCCCGGTTCGGAATTGCTCATCGCCGCGGCGGACCGCGACGACCCCCGCCCGCTGTGGGTGCCCGTCTGGGGCGGCCCCAACGTCCTCGCCCAGGCCCTCTGGAAAGTCCGCGCCACGCGTTCCGCGGCGGCGCTCGCCACGTTCGTCGCCAAACTCCGCGTCTACACGATCTCCGACCAGGACAACTCCGGCCCGTGGATCAGGAAAGAATTCCCCGGCCTTTTCTACATCGCGAGTCCGGGCTTCCACGCCGGCGGCGGCTACCACTTCGCGACGTGGAGCGGCATCAGCGGCGACAAATTCCATGCGCGCTTCACCGGTGCCGACTTCAGCCTCGTCGACAATCCGTGGCTCGACCGGAACATCCGCAAGAACAAGGGCCCCCTCGGCGCGCAGCATCCGCACACCGAATTTCTCATGGAAGGCGACACCCCCAGTTTCCTCGGACTCGTGCGGAACGGCCTCAACGCCCCCGAGCATCCGAACTGGGGCGGCTGGGGCGGCCGCTACGAACTTTACACGCCGCGGTTCGAGAAATGGCACCTCGAGCCCGAAACGCGTCCGTTCTGGACCAATGCGGCCGACGAGGTGAAAGGCGTCGACGGCAACTGGCACACCACCAACCACGCCACGATCTGGCGCTGGCGCGCGGCGTTCCAGAACGACTTCGCCGCCCGCATCGACTGGACGACCAAGGCCTTCAAGGATGCCAACCATCCGCCTGTCGTGAATCTGGGCCACGCGGCCGAACTCACCGCCAAAAAGGGCGACACCGTGCAACTCAGCGCCGAGGGCACGACCGATCCCGACGGCGACGCCCTCTCGTACGAATGGTTCTACTACGGCGAAGCCGGCACGTTGACCGTCTCCAACGCCCGCTCCGGCCAGCCGCTCGAGATCAAAAACTTCGACCAACCGCGCGCCTCCTTCGTCGTGCCCACCTCGCGCGTCATGCCCCCCGGCACAGGTACGATGCACGTCATCCTCGCCGTCACCGACCACGGCACGCCGCGGCTCACCCGCTACCGGCGCGTGATCGTCAACGTCGTGCCCTGAACCCGCGGCCATCCGCCCCGTGCTTCGTTCCTGCCTCCTACTCGCTTTCCTGCTCGCCCGTGGCGTTTCCGCCGCGCCGGCGCAGTTCGTACGCGACGTTGTCTACGCCGAGGCCGGCGGGGAAATGCTGCGGCTCGACGCCGCCATGCCGGCGGGGCCGGGTCCCTTTCCCATCGCGATCCTGATTCACGGCGGCGGCTGGACCGGCGGCGACAAGGCCGGCGACATCGCGCCGTGGTTCGAGCCGCTGGCCGCCGCCGGCTTCACCGCCTTCTCGATCGACTACCGGCTTGCCCCCAAACATCGCTGGCCCGCCTGCCGCGACGACGTTCTCGCCGCCATCCGCTGGGCCAAGGCGCATGCCGCGGACTACAAAGGAGACAGCGCCCGGATCGCGCTCATCGGCTATTCCGCCGGCGGTCACTTGGCGTGCTTCGCCGCCACCGACTCCGCAGCCGACGTGCGCGTGCAGGCCGTCGTCGGTCTCGCCGCCCTGACCGATTTCGAACAGGAACTCCCGCAACGCGGCCACGTCCTCGGCCGCGCCCAACAGGGCCTGCTTGCCCGCGGTCCCGAACTCACCCCGGAATCCCTCGCGCTGCTCCGCGCCCTCTCCCCGGTCAATCATCTCCACGCCGGCCTCCCGCCGTTCCTGCTCGTTCACGGCGATGCCGATCGTTCGGTGCCCTATATCCAATCCGTCGTCTTCCAGGACCGGCTCCTCGCCCTCGGCGTCCGCTGCGACCTGCTCACCCTTCCCGGCGCCCCGCACCGGATGTCCGAGTGGGACAAGTTCCAGGCCGACTACGTTGCCCGGACCGTCGCCTGGCTCCGGACCGCGCTCGTTCCACCCGCTGCGCCTTGAAGCCGCCTCTGTACCCGCCGCCCTACCTTATTTTCCCGCCAAAAATCACCTGAACTGAGGGAGAATTCCCTGCCGGCTGCTGCTATGCTGGCCCTCCCTCTCCGCACCGCTTTCACCCCCCGTCCTATGTCCACCTCCCGCCCCGTCCTTGGGGTCATCATCGGCAACCGCGATTTCTTCCCCGACAAGCTCGTCGCCGAAGCCCGCGCCGACCTCGTCGCCCTCTTCGCCGAACTCGGCGTCGATGCCGTCATGCTCGATCCGGCCGAGACCAAACTCGGCGGCGTCGAGACGCATACCGACGCCCGCAAGTGCGCCGAACTCTTCCGGCGCCACCGCGACCGCATCTCCGGGGTCCTCGTCTGTCTGCCCAACTTCGGCGACGAGAAAGGCGTCGCCGACACGCTGAAGCTCGCCGGCCTCAACGTCCCCGTCCTAGTCCAAGGTTACCCCGACGATCTCGACCGTCTCGACGTCATTCGCCGCCGCGACGCCTTCTGCGGCAAGATTTCCGTCTGCAACAATCTCCGCCAAGCCGGCATCGCCTACACGCTCACGGCCAAGCACGTCGTCCACCCGATGGACGCCTCGTTCAAAGCCGATCTCCGCGCCTTCATCGCCGTCGCGCGCGTCGTGCAGGGCCTGCGCAAGGTGCGCATCGGCGCCGTCGGCGCCCGTCCCGGCGCTTTCAATACGGTCCGCTACTCCGAAAAGATCCTCGAGCGCCACGGCATCAGCGTCACCACCGTCGACCTTTCCGAGATCCTCGGCGCCGCGGCCAAGATCGGCGAAAAGGACGCGCGCCTCGTCGCGAAGACCGACGAGATCCGCGCCTACGCCAACGCCTCCGCCGTCCCGCCGGCGAAACTCCTCCAGATGGCCCGCCTCGGGCTCGTGCTCGACGACTTCGTCGCCGCCCACCACCTCGACGCAACCGCCATCCAGTGCTGGACCTCCGTGCAGGCCAACCACGGCTGCAACGTCTGCACCTCCATGAGCATGATGAGCGAGAATTTCCTGCCGAGCGCCTGCGAGGTCGACGTCACCGGCGTGCTCACGATGTACGCCATGCAGCTGGCCTCCTCGTCGCCGAGCGCGCTCGTCGACTGGAACAACAACTACGGCACCGATCCCGACAAGTGCGTGCTTTTCCACTGCGGCAATTGGGCCAAGTCCTTCCTGCCCGACATCAAGATTCTCAACGCCCCCATCCTCGGCTCGACCCTCGGCGTCGAGAACACCTGGGGTGCCCTCGACGGCCGCACCCCCGCCGCCCCGCTCACCTTCGGCCGCATCACGACCGACGACACCGCCGGCCGCATCCGCACCTACGTCGGCCAAGGCGAACTGACCAACGACGAACTCCGGACCTTCGGCAACCGCGCCGTCGCCCGCGTCCCGAAGCTCCAGAAACTCATGCACCACGTCTGCCGCGAGGGTTTCGAACACCACGTGGTCATGAACGCCTCCCACACCGCCGGCATCCTCGCCGAAGCCTTCGGCCGCTACCTCGGCTGGGAAGTCTACCACCACGAACCGGCCGAGCAGGCCTGAAGCCAAGGCAGGTCCAAAGGACCGATGGACCAAAAGACCAAAGGAACCCGATCCCCGATCACCGACGCAACCTCTGCCCATTTCGAAAGTCCCTTGGTCCTTTGGTCCTTTAGTCCCTTGGTCCTTCCCCGTCCCTTGGTCCTTTCCTCCCTTAGTCCTTAGTCCTCCAGTCCCTTCCCCGCTCCCGCCTTTCTCATGCCGACCGACCGCGACCTCGCGCTCAAATCCCTCCGCTACCGCCGCAGCATTTTGCGTTGGATCAAACACGCCGGCGCCGGGCACACCGGCGGCAGCCTTTCCTGCGTCGATATCCTGAACGTCCTTTACAACCGGATACTCCGGGTTTCCCCGGCCACCGCCGCGGACCCGCTCCGCGACCGCTACATCCAGAGCAAGGGCCATTCCGTCGAGGCGCTCTTCGTCGTCCTCGCCGACCGCGGCTTCTTCCCGGAATCCGATCTCGGGACGCTTTGCGGGTACGACTCGGCCTACGTCGGCCACCCCACGCGGCACGTGGCCGGCGTCGAACAAAACACCGGCGCCCTCGGCCACGGCCTGCCGATCGCCGTCGGCACCGCCCTCGCCGCCAAGCTCGACGGCGCCGCTTTCCGCGCCTTCACGCTCCTCGGCGACGGCGAACTCGCCGAAGGCTCGAACTGGGAAGGCGCCCTCGCCGGCGCCCACTACAAATTGGACAACCTCACCGCCATCATCGACTGCAACACGCTCCAGATCACGGGGCGCACCAAGGACGTGATGAACCACGAACCGCTCGCCGACAAATGGGCCGCCTTCGGCTGGGCCGTCCGCACCGTCGACGGCCACGACTTCGCCGCCCTCACCGCCGCATTGGAAAAACCGCTCCAGCCCGGCAAACCCTCCTGCGTCATCGCGCGCACCACCAAAGGCAAAGGCGTCAGCTTTATGGAAGATGTCGGCAAATGGCACCACGGCGTGCCCAACGACGACGAGTTCGCCCGCGCCAACGCCGAACTCGACGCCGCGATCGCCGCGCTCACGGGAGGTGCCGCATGAGCGCGCCCGCCCCGTCCATGTATTCCCCCGCGGCCAAAGCCGTCGCCGAAAAACTCGGCCTGAAAATGGGCCGCGCCAATCTCGAGGAATTCGCCGACACCCTCCTCGCCCTCGCCAAAACCGACCGCAACATCCTCGCCGTCACCAGCGACTCCCGCGGCTCCGGCAAACTCGGTCCCTTCGGCCAGGCCCTCCCGCAACAGATCGTCGAGGTCGGTATCGCCGAACAGAACCTCGTCGGCATCGCCGCCGGCCTCGGCTCCTGCGGCAAGAATGTCTTCGCCGTTTCCCCGGCCTGCTTCCTCACCGCGCGTTCGCTCGAGCAGATCAAGAACGACATCTGCTACTCCGACCATCCGGTGACGCTCGTCGGCATCAGCGCCGGCGTCAGCTACGGCGCCCTCGGCACCACTCACCATTCGCTCCACGACTTCGCCGTCCTGCGCGCGATCAACAACCTCACCGTCGTCGCCCCGGCCGACAACTTCGAGGCCCGCGAGGCCGTCCGCGCCGCCGCCGCCGCGACGAGCCCCGTCTACCTCCGCTTCGGCAAAGCCCCGCTCTACACGCTGCCCGGCGCCGAGACCGCGCCGTTCACCCTCGGCGCCGCCCGCACCCTCCGCCCCGGCCGCGACGTCGCGTTTCTCGCCACCGGCGAAACCGTCGTTCACGCCCTCCTCGCCGCCGCCCACCTGGAGGCGACTGCCGGTCTGGCCTGCCGCGTCGTCAGTTTCCCGACCGTCAAGCCGCTCGACACCGCCGCCGTGCTCGCCGCCGCCCGCGAATGCCGCGCCGTCGTCACCGCCGAGGAACACCTCGTGGCGGGCGGTTTCGGCGAGGCCGTCGCCGGCGTCATCGCACAGGCCGGCGTCGGCACGCGTTTCCGCATCGTCGGCATCCCGGACGAATACACGGTCACCGGCAGCCAGGCGGATATCTTCCGCCACTACGGTCTGACGATGGAGGGGCTGGCCGCGACGGCGTCCGCCCTGCTCGCGCGTCCCTGAGCCATGGCGCTGTTCCTTGCCCTCGACCAAAGCACCTCGGCCACGAAGGCCCTGCTGTTCGACGCCGAGGGCCGAGCGCTCGACCGCGAGGCCCGCGAGCACCGCCAGCACTACCCGCAGCCCGGCTGGGTCGAGCACGATGCCGAGGAGATCTGGGAGAACACGCTGACCGTGCTTTCCGCGCTGCTCGCGCGCCATTCCGACCGGCGCCGGGAATTCGTTTCGCTCAGCCTGACCAACCAGCGCGAAACGGTCGTGGTCTTCGACCGCGCCACCGGCCGGCCCCTGCACCACGCCATCGTTTGGCAATGCCGCCGCGGCGATCCGTTCTGCGCCGGACACGCCGCCGCCGGCCGCGAACCGCTCGTGCGCGCCCGCACCGGCCTGAAACTCGACGCCTATTTCTCCGCTTCGAAACTGCAGTGGTTGGTCCGCGAACATCCGGATCTGCGCGCCCGCTTGGCCGACGGCTCCGCCCTGCTCGGCACCATCGACACCTATCTCGTCTATCGGCTCACCGCCGGCCGCGTCTTCGCCACCGACCACACCAACGCCAGCCGCACGCTCCTCTTCGACATCGCGCGGCTGCGGTGGGACGAAGAGCTCTGCGCGCTCTGGGAGGTCCCGGTCCGCGCGCTGCCCGAGGTCCGCGAGAGCTCGGCCGCCTTCGGCACAACCACGCTCGGCGGCGTCCTCTCCGAACCGCTGCCGATCCGCGGGGTGATCGGCGATTCGCAGGCGTCGCTCCTCGCCCAGCGCTGCTTCGCCCCCGGTTCCGCCAAAGTCACGTTCGGCACCGGCTCCTCGCTCCTGCTCAACATCGGCGGCACGCCGCGTTTCTCCGCGCAGGGCGTGCTGACGGCCCTCGCCTGGGTGCACGGCGGCCGGCCGACCTATGCATTCGAGGGCATCGTCATTTCCTCCGCCTCGACCTTGGTTTGGCTGCGCGACCAACTCGGCCTCGCGCCGGACGTCGCCACGCTCGAGCGTCTGGCCGCCGAGGTTCCGGACAACGGCGGCGTCTACCTCGTGCCGGCCTTCACCGGTCTCGGCCTGCCGCATTGGCGCCCCGAGGCGCGCGCTTCGCTGACGGGGCTCAGCAGCCACAGCGACCGCCGTCACGTCGCCCGCGCCGGATTCGAATCCATCGCCTACCAGATCCGCGAGGCCCTCGACGCGATGCGCGCGGAAGCCGGCGTTCCGCTCGGCACCCTGCACGCCGACGGCGGCCCCACCGCGAGCCGTTTGCTCATGCAGTTCACCGCCGATCTCGTCGGCGCCGACCTGCGCGTCGCCGGGATGGCGGATTGCTCCCCGCTCGGCGCCGTCTTCGCGGCCCAACTGGGCCTCGGCCTGCGCCGCAGCTTCGCCGATTTCGGCCCGGCGGCGTCTCCGGAAACCGGGTACAGCCCGCGGCTGCCCGCGGAAACGTCCGCCCGGCTGCTGCGCGGCTGGCAGGCCGCCGTGCGTCAGGTTCTCGTGCCGCCCGCGAACTAGCGACGCCGCCCGGCGCGCCCTGGCAACGGCCGTTCCGCCGGCACCACCAGCACGGGACAACGGGCCCGACGCAGCACCGCGCTCGCCGTGCTGCCGAGCAACAGGTCGAAAAACGCCGTGTGCCCGTGCGAGCCGATCGCGATATAGGCTGCGCCCATGCGCCGAGCCTGCCCCAGGATCACGGTCGCCGGATGGCCGCCCAGGCGCCGCACCCGGAAATCCACTCCGCGCCGCGTCAGGCCGCGGCCGAGCGCCGCCAGCTTCGCGTCGGCGCTCCGCTCCATCGTCGCCAGCAACGCGGAGGCGCTTTCGGTCTCGAGATCGAACACGGCCGCCCCGAGCTGGAGGTGGACAACGTGGAGCAACACCACCTTGGCCTTGATCGCCTTGGCATGGTCCGCGGCGCAAGCCACGAGCCGGCCGGTCAACGCGGAGAAATCGACGGGCACGAGAATCGTTTTCATGCGGCCAAGGTACTCCCGTTCCCCGCCGCCGCCGGGCATCCCTTGGCCGAGAGCACGCAGCGATTGCCCGCGCCGCGCCCGGCCTACGTGCGGGCCTGCCGGTCCAGAATCTCCGCCGCCCGCAGGGCCGCGGCCAACCGCGTCTCCACGCCGAGTTTCGGCAGCAGGTTCGCCACGTGCCGTTTCACCGTGGCCGGCGCGGTGGCGAGAATCACCGCGATCTCCGGGCTCGTCTTGCCCTGCGCGATCCAGAACAGCACCTCGGCTTCCCGCGGCGTAATCCCGAACACCAGCAGGTCCTCCGGTTTGCCGGGCGGCCGCTCGGCCGCGAGGACGAACAGCATCGCCCCGCTGCCGTGCGGATCCGGCCGCCGTTCGATCGTCAGCGCCACGGGCCCCGCACGACGCACCGGCGCCGCGGCCGCCGCCCACGCCGCCACCTCGGCCCGGTCCGGCATCCCCCCGGAGCGCGCCAGCAGGGCTTCCGCCGGTTCCGAGCAAAACACGATCGCCCCGCGCGCATCGGCCACGAGCACCGCCTCCGCCAGGGTCCGGCCGAGGGTCTGCTCGGCCGCCACGCGGCGTTGCACCTCGCGGTCCAGCTCCTCGTTGCGCTGCTCGAGCACCTGCCGCAATGCCCGCAACTGGAGGTGCGCGCCGATCCGCGCCAGCACTTCGTCGGGATCGAGCGGCTTCGTGATGTAGTCCGCGGCGCCCACGGCGAACCCGCGCACCTTGTCGACCGTCTCGCCGAGCGCGGTCAGGAAAAAAACCGGCACGTCCGCGTAGTCCGGCTCCGCCTTGAGTCGGCGGCAGGTCTCGAAGCCGTCGATGCCCGGCATGCGGACATCGAGCAGAATCAGGTCGGGCTGCGTCCGCGGCAGCTGTTCAAGCGCCAGTTCGCCGCCGTCGGCGACAAAGACCTCGAACCCCCGCGCGCTGAGCACGCCGAAGAGCATCGAGAGGTTGTCGGGCACATCGTCGACGACGAGAATGCGCTTGGCCGGGAGTTCGCTGGTCATGATCCGTTTTCAGGGCCGCCGGCCCGCCGCAGTTCCTCGCGCAGACGGCCGAGTTGGAAGCCCGCGGCCAAGCCGTCGAGCTGCGCCAGCCGCGGGGCGCAGGCCGGATGCCGGACGCCGGCGTCGGCCAACCGCGCGCGCAGCGCCCGCAGGTCCCCGCGGCGCGCCAGCTCGAGCAGGGGCCGGGCTTCTTCCGGCGGCAACGGCGGCACGTCCATGGCCGCCGTCCCCGCCCCCGCCGGTTCCGCCGGCGCGGCGTGGCTCCACGCGAGATCAAGACAGCGACCGAGGGTCGCAAACAGGCGTTCCTCCTCGCAGGGCTTGGGCAGAAATTCGTCGCAGCCCGCGTCCAACGCCGTCTGGCGGTCCGCCTCGAAGACGCTCGCCGACACCGCGACGATCGCCGGCACCGCTCCGCCCGGCAACCGCCGCAGCGCCCGGGCCGTCGCGTAGCCGTCCGGTCCCGCCGGCATCCGCAGATCGAGGAGCACGGCGTCCGCCGGTCGCCGGGCGAAGGCCGCCAGCGCCGCGTGGCCGTCCGCGCATTCCTCGATCTCGAAACCGAGCGGCTCCAGCAAGCCGCGCAGCACCGCGCGGTTCGTGGCCTCGTCGTCCACCACCAGGAGCCGGCGGCGGGTCCCGGCGTAACCGACGACGACCTGCCGGGGCGCGGCGGCGGGCGTCGTCGCCGCCGCCAGGTGCACGGCGAACGCAAACCGGCTGCCCGCCCCGGGCGCGCTCGTGCACGCGATCGTGCCGCCCATCAGCTGCACCAGGCGGCGGCTGATCGCGAGACCGAGGCCCGTGCCCTGCCCGACCGTGCGTCCGCTGCGGGTCTGGTGAAACGGCTCGAAGAGCCGCGCCTGTTCCTCCGGCGCGATGCCCATGCCGGTGTCGGCCACGGCAAACTCCACGGTCGCGCCGCCGGCGCCGTCCGGGCGCGCCGCCACTGCCAGCGTCACCGTGCCGTGTTCCGTGAACTTCACCGCGTTGCCCAGCAGGTTGTAGAGCACCTGCCGCAGTTTCGTCTCGTCGCCGCGCACCCGGTCGGGGAGATCGGCCGGGAGGTGGCAGACGAACTCGAGCCCGGCTTCCTGGCCGCGCGTGCGGAACGTATCCGCGAGGCCCGCGACCAGTTGCCGCAGGGAAAAATCCGCCGGGTTCAGCGCCAGCCGGCCGGCCTCGATCTTCGAGAGGTCGAGGATCTCGTTGATCATCGCCAGCAAGTGGTCGCCGTTGCGCCCGATGATCTCGAGCCGCGCCCGCTGCTCGGCCGACGTCAGCGGCGAGCGGCGCAGGATCTGCGTGAAACCGAGAATCGCGTTCAACGGGGTCCGCAGTTCGTGGCTCATGTTCGCGAGAAACGCGCTCTTCGCCTCGCTCGCCGCCTCCGCGGCCGCCTTCGCCTCGCGCAGTTCCGCGGTCTGCACCGCCACCAGCCGGGCCAACTCGCGGTTGCGCTTTTCCAACCGCGCCCCGCGCCACCGCACCGCGCCGTAGAACAATCCCGCCAGCGCCGCGGCATAGCCCGCCGCCGCGGCCGGGGTTCGCCACCACGGCGCGAGAATCCGCACCCGCCACTGCGCCGTCGCCGACAGCCGGCCGTCCGCATCGCGCGCGCGGACCTCCACGACGTGGCGCCCGGGCGGCAGGCGGTCGAAGGTCAGCGTCGTTTCCGCCGCCGGTTCGGACCATTCGCCCGCGTCGTCCAACCGCGTCTGGAAACGCAGGTACCGCGCCTCGAGCCGATCCGTCGCCACCTGCAGCGTCGCGGTCTGCGCCGCAAAGGGCAGCTCCGCTTCGGCCGACGGATCGAACGCCCGCCCGCCCGGCCCCGTCACCCGCCGGACCACGGCCCGGTACGGTTCGTCGCGCGCATAGGCCCGCGGCAACTCCAGCCGCACCAGGCCTTCGCTGCCGCCCAGCCAAACCGTGCTGCCCGCCGCGGCCGGCTCCTCGAGGAAATAGGGATTTTCGCCGACGGCGTCCGCCGCCGCGAACGGCAGCCCGCGCACCGAGAGGTCCGGCGCCACGCGCCAGAACTGCCGCCCCCGCCACGGGCCCGCCTCCGGATCGTCGCGGAAGGTCCGCACCCACCACGCGCCGTCCCGGCCCGCCGCCAGCGTCGGCATCGCCGTCACGGGAAACGGATACAGTTGCGCCGCCGCGAACCGTTCGCGGAACCGCCCCTCCGCCGCGTCGAACCGGTACACGCGCCGGTCGTCGAGAAACGCGAGGTCCCCGGCCTGCGCCGCCACCAGCGGCAGGCCCGCCAGCGCCGCGCTCGTCAGGCCGCGGCCACCCCCGAAACGCTCGGCCTTCACCGCCGCCGGATCGTACGGCTCCGGCCCGGCCAGGCCCGTCAGGCGGAAGAACCCGCGCGACGCCGCCGCGGCCCACACGGCGCCGTCCGCCGCTTCCGCCAGCAGCCGGAGTTCGCCGTCCACGCCCGGCACTTCCCCGAGACTCCGCCATTTCCCGCTCTCGCGCCGCAGCACGAACAGACGGTTGTCCAACGCCACGAGCGCCCGGTCCGGCGCCGCGCGGGGCACCAGCACGCCCGTCGCCACCGGACCGGGCGTGCCGAAAACGGTCTCCGCCGTATGCGTCGCGGGCCGATAAACGTGCAACCCGCCGCGGCCGGCAAACAGCACCTCGTCCCCGGCCCCGACGATGTGCCAGACGTCGCTGTCCCCGCCCGGCAGCAGCTGGAAACGCGCCGCCCGCGGGGGCACCGCCACCGGATCGGCGGGCTCGAGACGGAACAGGCCGTCCGTCGTGCCGACATAGAGTCGTCCCCGGTGCCGGTGGAGCGCCTGCACCGCCCCTTTGCCGAGGCCGTTCGCCGCGCCGAAGATCGTCAGCCCGTCCGGCCACGCCAGCCGCGTGATCCCGGAATTTTGCGAAATCCACAGGTCGCCGCGCCGGTCCTGGAACACGTTGATCACGTAGTCCGCGTTCAGGCCGCCGTTCGCCGTGTCGAGATAGTGGCGCAGCGTGCCGTCGGGATTCAGCAGCAGCAACCCGCCCGGCCGTTGCGAAATCGCCAGCGAACCGTCGCGCAGCCTCCAGCCCCGGTCGATCGTCCGTGCGCGCAACGCGGCGTCTACGGGCGTCGGCCACGGCCGGAAGCCGGCGCCGTCGCGCCGCCACAGCGCCCCGCGCTGCAGGCCGACCAGCCACGCGCCGTCCGGCAGCGCCTCCAGCATGAGCACCCGGTCCTGCCGCACCTCCGGCGTGTCGATCACGTCGCGCCAACGGTCGCCGTCGAAGGCCGCGACCGCCTGGCCGGCCGCATGCACCACGAGTTCGGCGCCGATCGCGAAAGCCCGCGCCCGCCCTTCGCGCACCCGCTCGAGCTTGCCGCCGTGCCAGCGCAGCACGTGCGTCTCGGTCACAAAGTAGATCCCGTGCGGCAGCGCCAAGGTTTGCCGCACATAGGTCCCCGGCGGCTCGTGCCAATGGGACTTCAGGGAAACGTAGCGCCGTCCGCCCGCACCGTCCGGCTCGAGGTAGCCGAATTCGTCCACCGCCCCGACCCACACGCGGTCCTCGGCGTCGAGATCGAGGCCGCGGTTGAAGATGCCGCCGGTTTTCACGCTGCCCCAGCGGACGCCGTCGTAGACCAGCACATGGTCCTTGTTGCCGACGTAGAGCAGGCCCGCGCGGTCCTGCACCGCGGCCCAGGTCTGGTTGTGCTGCGCGTACACGCGCACCCCGAAGTGCTCCGTGGGCGGGATGCCGGATTCCGCTGCCCGCAGCGCCCCGGTGGCCGGCAGGCACGCAAGCAGGAGAATGAGGCAACGGCGGAACATCGGGAAGCCCCGGTGTTTTGGCGGAGGGTCCCGCCCCGGCAACGCCGAAGCGAGCGGGCTGCACCGAAGGGTGTAGGTCCGCGCGCCCCGCGGACTTTCCCGTTGCGGTGGCCCGTCCCGGCGGCTGGTTTGCCCCGGCCCCGCCCGGCCGCGCCCCATGCTTCCCCCGGCTCTGTTCCGCGTCCTCCGTCCCCTTCTGCTCCTGCCCGCCCTGCTGGCCGGGCTTCCCGCGCTCCGGGCCGCGCTGCCCGGCACTGCGCCGCTTGCTCCGCACCCGGATCTTTCCGCGGAGATGATCGCCGGCATCGACCGGATGGCCGACCGGCTGCTCCGGGAAGCGCCCGCCCACCGCCGCCCGGACCGCGCGAAACTCGCGGCGCTGCTCGGACTCGGCGACCCACGCGTGCCGTTCGCCGCGTTTGCTTTGGTCGGCGACACCGCGGCCCCGGCCGAGCTCAGCCCCGGCGCGCCGGGCCGGGTGCAACGCGTGCGTTGGCCCGCCCTCGCGGGCGTCCACGGCGAGGGCCTCCGGATCGTTCCCGCGGGTGCGGCCGCAGCCCGCGTGATTCTGATTCCGGATGCGGACACGGCGCCCGAGAAGCTCGCCGGCCCCGCCCTGCTCGGCACGGGGTGCGAGATCGTCATTCCCGCCCTGCTGGACCGCGATTCGAGCCGCAGCACCAACCCGCGCTTCGAGGTCCGCACCAACGTGCCGCACCGCGAATGGATCTATCGGCAGACGTTTCCGCTGGGCCGCCATCCGCTCGGTCTCGAGGTGCAGAAAATTCTCGCTCTCGTGGACCGTTTTCGCGCCGACGCCCCCGCCGTTCCGGTCGTGGTCGCCGGCGTCGGCGAAGGCGGCCTGATCGCCTTGCTCGCCGCGGCGCTCGAGACGCGGATCGATGCCGTCGCCGTCGGCGGCAGCTTCGGCCCGCGCGAAGAGCTCTGGCGCGAGCCGCTCGAACGCAACCTGTTCGGATTCCTGCGCGATTTCGGCGATGCGGAACTGGCCGCGCTCGTCGCGCCGCGGCGGCTGGCGGTCCTTCACCGCTTCCATCCCGAGTACACGGTCGACTTGTCCGCCCCGGCCGGCCGGCGCGCGCTCGCCGCGCCCGGCCGCCTGACCGCGCCGCCCGCCGCCGCCGCCGCGGCCGAAGTCGAACGCGCGCGCACGCTGCGGCCCGGAAACTGGATCCGCTTCTTCGCCGCCGACCAAAGCCCGGCCGCAGCGCTCGCGCACGTGCTGCCCGCCGCGGCCGCCGCCGGTCTCGGGCGCGCGCTGGCGGGGGACGTTTTCGCCCCCGCCCTGCCCATCGACCCGGACCGCCGGGAACGGTTCGTCCGCGAAGGGGAACAGTATGCCCAGGGACTGATCCCGGAGACCGAACGCGGACGCCAGCAACGGTTCTGGCGCGCACTGCCGATGGCCTCCGTGCCGGCCTACGAGGCGCACATCCGCGGCGAGCGCGAGCGGTTTTGGCGCGATGCCATCGGCCGGCTGCCCGACCCGGATGTCCCGGCGAATCCGCGCAGCCGATACGTCCGGACCGAGGGCAACGTCGCGATCTACGAAGTTGTGCTCGATGTCTGGTCCGGCGTCATCGCCTGGGGCTGGCTCTGCCTGCCGCTCGATCTGGTGCGCGGGGATCCCGCCGCCGGTCCGCCCGCGGGCTTCACCGGCCGCCGGCCCGTCGTCGTTTGCCAGCACGGGCTGGAGGGATTGCCGGAGGATACCGTCGCCACGGATCCGGCCCGGCGCGCCTCCGGCATCTACCGCGCCTTCGCGCTGCGCCTTGCGCAGGAAGGCTTCGTAACGTTCGCACCGCACAATCCCTACCGCGGGCGCGACGCCTTCCGCGTCCTCCAGCGCAAGCTGCAGCCGCTTGGGCTCTCGCTCTTCAGCGTGATCAACGGCCAGCACCAGCGGATCCTCGACTGGCTGCAGGCGCAGCCGTTTGTCGCGGCGGACCGGATCGCCTTCTACGGCCTGAGCTACGGCGGCAAGACGGCGATGCGCACGCCGGCCGTGCTGCCCGGCTACTGCCTCAGCATCTGCAGCGGGGATTTCAACGAGTGGATCCGCAAAACCGCCGGGCTCGACACGCCGATGAGCTACCTGCACGCCGCGGAGCACGAAATCTGGGAATGGAATCTCGCCGGAACCTTCGGCTACGCGGAGATGGCCGCGCTGATCGCGCCGCGGCCCTTCATGGTCGAACGCGGGCACGACGACGGCGTCGGCCTCGACGAATGGGTGAACTACGAATTCGCGAAAGTGCGCCGGCTCTACGACCGCCTCGGCCTCGGGCAGCGCGCCCGGATCGCGCACTTCGACGGCGGGCACCGCATCGACGGCACGGAAACGTTCGCGTTCCTGCGCCGCGAGCTCGGACTCGAGACGTTCTTGCCGGCCCGCGCGCCCTGAGCCGGAATCATGCAGTTGAGAGATGAAAGTTGAAGGTTGAGAGATCGATCCGCCGAGCCGCGGAAAAGGTCGCCGCAGCCGGCAGCCCGAGGAACCGAACGGTTTGGCTCTCGACTCTCAGCCAAGCTCTCTCAACTGCATGAGTTCGGCTGAGGCCGCTCAACGCAGCGGGATCGGGTCGCCGCGCCGGACCGTTTTGCCCTCCCAGACCGCTTCGTCGGTCGCCGGATCGTAGGTGAGCACGCGGCTGGCGCTGTTCGGCGCCGGCGCCCGGTCGATCGTCGGCAGCCAACGGCGGTGCTCGGCGAGGACCGGCGCGAACTCGGGCCGCAGCGCGAGATTGTCCCATTCGCGGGGATCTTTCGCGTGGTCGTAGAGTTCCTCGGTCCCGTCGGCATAGCGGATGTAGCGCCAGCGCTCGCTGCGGACGCCGTGGTTGCCCCGGTTGTGGCTGGTGATCGCGGGACGCGCCCGCGGCGTCTGCGCGCGGCGCAGTTGCGGCACCAGGCTCAGGCCTTCGAGATCGTCCCGCGGCGGCAGGCCGCAGAGCTCGACGAGCGTCGGATAAAGATCGAGCAATTCGGCGGGCTGCGTGCTGCGGCCGCCGGCGGCGATGCCGGGTCCGGCGAAGATCAGCGGCACGCGCGTGCCGGCGTCCCAGAGCGTGTTCTTGCCCGTGATCGCCTTTTCGCCGAGGTGCCAGCCGTGGTCGCCCCAGACGACCACGACGGTGTTTTCCGCCAGGCCCGTCTCTTCCAGGGCCTGCATCACGCGGCCGATCTGCGCGTCGACGAAACTGGTGGCGGCCAGATAGCTGCGGACCAAGTTGCGCCACTGCTTCGCTTCCTGCACCCACTCGAGCCGCGGCTCGGGCAGGTGCCAATGCAAGTACCACGAGAAACGCGGGGTGTCCGCTCTGTCGTCGGACTTCACAACGGGCAAGATGCTGTCGTCGTCGGGATACAGGTCGGCCCACTTCTGCGTCACGTAGATCGGCACGTGCGGCAGAAAGAAGCCGGCGGCCAGGAAGAACGGCTGGTCCTTCGGTGCCTGCCGGATCTGGTCCACGGCCCAGCTGGCGACCTGGTAATCGCCTTTGTCCTCGTCGCGGTGCGGGAAGACGCCCCAGTCCATCAGCGGGTTGTTGCCCATCGGGGTGTCGCCGATGAGTTTGGCCGGCGGGCGCGCGCCGACGCCGCCGGCGGTGCCGACGACATCGAATTCCGGCACGGTCGCGGCGGCTTTGCCGTCCTTGCCTTTGCCGCGGCCGCCGGGGCCGGGACCGCCGTGGTACACTTTACCGGTCGAGAGCGTGCGGTAACCGTTGGCCTTGAAGTGCTGCGGCAGCGTGACGCGATCGCGCCATTCCGGCAGGGTGCGGAACCACGGCGACAAGCCGTAGATGCCCGTCGTGGTCGGGCGCAGGCCGAGCATGAGGCTGGTGCGCGACGGATTGCAGAGGGGCGCCTGGCAATGGGCGTTGAGCAGCGCGGTGCCGCGGGCGGCGAGCCGGTCGAGGTGCGGCGTCTTCGCGAGCGGATGGCCGCCGAAGGCGCCGATCCAGTCGTTCTGGTCGTCGATGGCGATGAAGACGACGTTGGGCCGCGCGGCGCCGGCGGCGAACGCGGGGCCGGCCGCGAGGAGCAGCAGCAGGGGAACAAAGCAGCGCATGGGGGAAGGGGAACAATTCCGCGAACGGGAATCAGAACGTGCCCTTGACGCCGATCGTCCACAGGGAGCCGTAATCGATCTGGTTGCGGAAACGCGCGGGCGCGGGAGTAAGGGCGTTGTAGATCTGCGTTTCCTCGGGTTCGGCGGTGAGGTTGCGCATGCTGGCGAAAACGGCGTAGCGCTTCGCGAACGTGTACTCGGCCTGGGCGTCGAGGGTGACGCGGCGCGGGACCCAGGTGAAGTTGTCCGCCGGCAATCCCGCGCCGGTCACGGCCGCGCCCTGGCGCGCGCTGCGGTAGTTCCAATTGCCGCGGACGCTGAAGCGTTCGCGCGTGAAGCTCACGCCCCAGCTGCCGCTGCGCGGGAAGAAGTTGAAACCGGAGTTGCCGACGAGCGCACCGGTGCGGCGCTGCGTGGAGACATTGCCGAAGACCTGGAAGCCGCGGGCCCAGGCCGGGAGGAACGTGAGGGCCTGCTTGTAGTTGAGGCTCGAGCCTTCCATGCGGACGGTGCCAGGGACGTTGTACTGGGTCTCGACGTCGAATTTGCCGTAGAGATCGGGATCGAGGTCGTAGAGCGCGAGGAACGCGGGGGTCGCGGCCGAACGCGTGCCGCCGAAGAAATTCGTGAAATCGCGGCGGAACGCGTTGAGCGAAAGCTGGCCGACGCCGGCGAAATAGTATTCGAGGCGCACGTTGATCGTGTCGGCGCTCCATGCCTTGATGCCCACGTTGTTCACGACGATGCGGTTCGCCGGGGACGGAATGGATTCCGGATCGGGCAGCGTCACGCCGCCGGCGTACTGGTTGAAATCGGGGCGGCCGACGGAGCGGTAGACGGCGGCGCGGGCGACGAGGTTTTCGCGGAGATTGAAGCTGGCATTGAGGCTCGGGAACAGGCGCAGGTATTCCTTTTCGGCGCGCGAGCCGCGCTCGAGGAACGTGAGGCGGGAGTACTCGAGCGAGTTCGTGTTCGCCACGATGGGGACGCGCTGGCCGGCGGCGTTGGTCTGAAAGTTGCGCGCGGGATCGGTGAGCGGACCCTCGGCGTCGATGTTGGTCTGCTCGGCGCGCACGCCGCCGACGAGCTTGAGCCGGCGGGAAAAGAAATGGACATCGCCGCGCAGGTAGGCGCCCGAGATCGTTTCCTCGGCACGCTTGGAAGAGCTCACGATGGAGCGGTAGTCGTTGTTCGCGTTCAGGCTGAACTGCGCGGGATTGGCGACATAGTGCTGCCAGACGATCGCGTTGCCGATGCCCTGGATCGGCGGCAGGCCGAAGACGCCGCGGCGGGCCGAGTACACGGGATCGAGAAACGGCGCGGCGCTTTCCGCGGTCGCGGCGTTGCCGTCCGCGCCGAGAAACGTCCAGTTCGAGTTGCGGTTGCGGTTGTCGCGCACGGATTGCCGGACATGGAAGCCGGTCTTCAGCCGGAGCGGGATGCGGCCGTAGAAATCGCGCGCGAGATTGCCGTAGGCGGTGCGCTGGATGTCGCCCGTGTTGTTCTGGATCGCGTTGGCCGCGTCGAGGGTCTTGCCCGCGATGGCGTACGGGTCGACGACGGCGCCGGTGGCCGCATCGGTCACGGTGATGCGGTCGGGCCGCACGTCCTGCATGCCGTCGAAGGCGATCGTGAGGTTGCGCCGCACGCCGGTCGTGCTGAAGAACAGGCCCTTGTCGATGTCGCGGTTGCGGTTGGTCGAGGTCGAGTAGCCGAGGCCGACGTCGCCCTTCCACGCCGGACCATTGTGCCGCCAGATCAAGGTCGGCGTATGCGTGCGGTGGTGGCGGTCGCGGACGAGATTGCTCAGTTGCAATTCGCCCTGGCCCGGGGCGCTGCGGGTCGAGAGCACGCTGAATTCGCCGGGGAGCACGCGGTTCAGCGCGAACGTCAGCACCTGGTTCGAAGCGTAGAGGTGGAAATAGGAGAACTGGTACGCCAGGGAAAGTTGGTCGTGGCGCGAAAGTTTGAAATCGAAGGTGGCGCCGAGGGAATTGCGGGTCGTGACCTTGGTGCCGTCGCGGTAGGTGAAGCCCGTGAGGTAGGGCCGGTCCGGCGTGGTGGCGGGGAAATTGCCGCCGGTGGCCGCGCTGGCGCCGCGCCACACGGTCTGCGTCATGGGCTCCGGCGAGAAATTCGTGACCGAGCCGCCCGAGAGCGTGAAGCCGAAGCGTTTGTTCACCGGCGCGACGTAGGAGAAATCGAAGCCGGGATCGACCTTGCGCGAGGGCGTGAGCCGCGGGCCGGGCGTCTTTTTGAAATCGTGCTCGCCGCTGCGCATGATGAGGAAAGCGCTCGCGTTGAGCACCGGGCGGGCGCGCTCGAAGGCGGAACGCGGCACCATGTTCACGGTGCCGGCGAGGGCGTCGCCCGACGATTCCGGCGTCGGCGAGTACTCGACCTCGATGCGCGCGAGATTGTTGATCGACACCATATCCATCGCGACGGAGCGGCCGGTGTTGGTGTCGCCCACGCCCGCGCTCGCGAGGCTGAACCCGCCGACGGTGATCGGCACGTTCGCGGAAGGCACGCCGTTGATCGAGACGGAGCGGGCGTTGCCGCCGGAATCCTCGACCGTGATGCCGGGAAGAAATTTGAGAAAGTCGGCCGCGTTGCCCTCGGCGACGAAACCGAATTCGTCCGTCGAGAGCACGTTTTTGATGTTGGGGGCGAAGCGCTGCTCGTTGATTGCGAGGGCGGAGGCGGACATCTCCTTCGACGTCGCGACAACGAAAGCGTCGAGTTTCACCGTGCCGCCCTCGCCGCCCGGCGCCGCGAGTTGCAAGTCGAACTGCGCGGTCTGCCCGGCCGCGACGGCGACCGCGGCGGTCTGCTGCGCCAAGCCGGTGTAGAACACCGTGACGCGCACGGATCCGGCGGGCACGCCCGAAAAGCGGTAGTTGCCGCCCTCGTCCGTGAACGTCTCGAGCGACGTGCCCTCGACGGTGAGGCGCGCGCGCTCCACGTAGGCGCCGCCGGCCGCGTTGCTCACCCGGCCCTCGATCGAACCGGTGGGGACGCCGTCGGCGGCATGGACGGAAGGAACGGGCGCGAGCGCAACGGCCAGCCAGGCGCCGAGCACACGGAGGGGATTTTTGCTTTTCATGGGGGGTTCGGAATCGACGGAGGAACGGGGTGAAGGAGTGGATCCGGGCGGCGCGGTGCCGCGGACGTTGGGGTCGGACCGGCGGGAGATCCGCAGGACACCGGACCGCGCGCCCTGGGCCGCGGCCAGCGGCGTGCCGGCGAGCAGGCGGGCGATCGCCTGCGCCGGCGGCATCCGGCCGCGCAGCGCGTTGGTCGTCACCCCCGCGGCGATTTCGGTGGCGAACAGCACCTCGAGCCCCGACTGGGCCGCGAACTGCCGCAACGCCGTCTCCGCCGCCGCCGCGGGGATGTCGAAGTCGCAGGGGGCCTCAACCGTCCCGGCCGCGCGCACGGCCAAGGCAGCGCAAACCGCGAAAATCACATGGCGGACGGAGGGACGGGGTGAAGACCGCATTCCGGGGGTAATGGGGATTCGGTCGCATCAGGCGAAGCACGATCGTGTTGCCTTGAACGGCGTCCGAACCCGCGAAATCCCCACACGGAAAACCGAAAAATTTTTCCCGCCCAAATTCCCCTCGCCTCGCCCACCGGCGCGCGGCACGGTCCGCGCCGCAACCCCGCCCCCTTGAGCGTGCCCCCCACAGGTCCGGACCAGATCGCCGTCTCCGACTCGGCCCGCTGGTTTGCCGAGGAAGCCCAGCCCCACGGCCCGGCGCTGAAGGACTACGTCCGCCGCGCCTTCCCGACGCTGCGCGACGTCGACGATGTCGTGCAGGAATCCTACCTGCGGCTCTGGCGCCGCCGCGCCGAGGAGCCGATCCGCTCGGCGCGCGCGTTTCTGTTTTCCGTCGCCCAACGCATCGCGCTCGACGTCCTGCGCCGCCGGCGCCGGTCCCCGGTCGACAGCATCGCTTCGCTCGAGACCCTCCCGGTCGCCGACGAAACCCCGGTCGCGCCGGAACGCCTGGGCGAAGAGGAAAAGATCGCGCTGCTCGTCGCCGCGATCGACGCCCTCCCCGGCCGCTGCCGCGAAGTCGTCGTCCTCCGCAAACTGCACCTGCTTTCCCAGCGCGAAACCGCCGCCCGGCTCGGGATCTCCGAAAAGGGCGTCGAAAACCAACTCGCCCGCGGGCTCGAACGCTGCCGCGTCTGGCTGCGGCGCCACGGCGCCGAACATCTGTTTCGCCATGACGCCTGAAACTCCGGCCGACCCCGTCGCCGTCGCCGCGGGTCGTTGGGCGACCCGCCGGGCCTCCGGGCTCGACGCCGCCGGCCGCGCCGAATTGCAGGCCTGGCTGCGCGCGGATCCGCGTCACGCCGCCGCGTTCGCCGCCGCCGACCCGGTTTCCTCGCCGCTCGATTGGCCCCTGCATGCCGGGGCCCTGGATCGCGTCCTCGCCGGTCTGGCCGAGCGGGCGGCCCGACGCCGGGCCCGGCGCCGCCGCCTCGCCCAAACGGGCGCCCTCGCCGCGCTCCTGGTCGCCGGGTTCATGGTCTTCGTCCGTCCGGGAACCGAGGCGCGGTCCCCGGCACCGGAACCCGCCCTGGTCGTGCACGGCCCCGAGCTCCGCACATTGCCCGACGGCTCCACCGTCGAGCTCAAGGGCGACGCAGATCTGCGCGTCGACTTTTCCGCCACTGCCCGCCGCATCGAACTGCGGCGCGGCACCGCCCATTTCACGGTCCGCAAGGATCCGGCCCGGCCCTTCCTCGTGACCGCCGGCGGGATCACCGCGCGCGCCGTCGGCACCGCGTTTCTCGTCGGGCTCGAGACCGGCCAGGTCGCCCTCGTCGTGACCGAAGGCCGCGTCGCCGTCGATCGCCCGGCCGCGGCCGCCGGGACCACGACGGCGCCGCTGGCTCTGGTGCAGGCCGGCGAGTCGCTCGCCGTGGACCGCACCGGTCCGCCGTCGGCCGCTCCCCGGCTGTCCGCGCTGCCCGACCACGAACGCCGCGAACGTCTCGCGTGGCGCACGCCCCGCCTCGAATTCAACGGCACGCCGCTGCGCGACCTCGTCGCCGCGGTCAACCGCCACAACCGCCCGCAGCTCGTCCTCGGCGACCCCGATCTCGCGGATCTGAAACTCAGCGGCACGCTCAGCGCGGACCGCGTCGACGCCCTGCTGGAAATGCTCGACGCCGATTTCGGCGTCGCCGCCGAACCTGCCGGCGAATCGATCGTCCTCCGCCGCCGCGCCCGCTGACATGGGCGCGTGCGGCTCCGGCCGCGCGACCGCGGCTCAAGGTCTTTCCGTCACGCGCACGAGCGCCGCGAATTCGCGGTCGGGCGACACGCGGGGCTTCAGACCGCTGGCGGTGGTCAGGTTGCGGATCGTGACTTTCTCCGTGGGCCGGTAGACGAAGGGCCGCGGCGCCGCGGCGGGCTTCGATCCGTTCGGATCCGTGAACAGGAACGGCCCCTGATAGTCCTTCGGGTGTTTGCGGTCGTCGATGTGCAGGCCGTCGATCTCGATCTCCGCCGGCATGTAACAGGGATAGCCGAAGTCGTGTTCGCCGTCGTTGTTGGCGTTGAGCAAATGCGGCTGCACCGGCGCGCCGCAGCCGGGAATCCAGCGGCTGTTGCGGATCACGATGCGGCCTTCCCACGTGCTGCCGTAGTCGCTGCGCAAACTCACCAAGGCGCGGCCGTTCAACGTCGAATTCTCGACGGTCAAGACGCCCCGGCCGATCGCGTTGAGCCCCGCGTGCCCGAGCGTGCAGCCCCGGATCGTGTACGTGCCCGACACGCCCTGGTGCGTGTCCATGCGGGACAGCGTGCAGTTCTCGAGCAGGATGTTCTTGCAGAAATTCGTGCCGATCACGCCCCAGCGCGTCGGGTCGCAGATGTTGTCCATCCGGACGCCGCTCAACGTGAGGTTCACGACGGCGTCGGCCGCCAGGTCGTAGGTTCCCATCGTCACCGGTTTGCCCGCGGAGCCGATGGTCGTGTACGTCTTGTGGCCGGTGACGAAGCAGTCGCGCAGGACGACGTTGGCGCAGCGGGAAACCGAAAGAAAGCCGCTGTACGGCTGGCCGAATTCGCCTTCGCCGACGACGTGGTGCGTCACGCCTTCGACCACGGTGTTCGAGCGGCTGATCACGATGTTGCGCGCCCAGTAATTGTAACCGCGCTCCGCCTTCAGTCGGTTGGCCGTCGTGGTGAAGATGCCGCCCTTGACCGTGAGCGTGCGCTCGTCGATCGGCCGGGCCTCGACGCGGGTCACACTGTCGTAGTTCCAATCGATGTCGCCCTCGATGGAACCGTCGCGCCGCAAAATGAACACGTCGCGCTGGGCCGTGCCGTTGTTCTGGTTCAATCCGCGCCGGATATAGACGCGCTGGCGGTTGCTCTCGACGTAGACCCAGCAGTCGCGCGTGGGCCGCACCTCGAGTTGCCGTTGGTCCCGCGTCAATTTCCCGATCGCCAATTTCTCGGGTTCCAATTGCGAGCGCACCGCGAACAGCGACGTGCGCGAATTCTCGACGTCGGTGTCGTCGATCGTGAAACGCGACGTGCCCCAGTCCGTGTCGGTCGCGATCACCGCCGTGAGCGCCCGCCGCCCGAGGTGGTAGGTGGCGCCGGGCTTGGTCCGGACGGGCCGGCCGTGGGTATTGGCAAACGCATGCGCCGCGACGATGGCGGGCAGGTCGTCGGCGACGCCGTTGCCGACCGCACCGAAGGCCTCGTAGTCGACCGGACCTTCGCCCGGCGCAGGCCGGCCGCCGGCGTTGGTACCAAAGACCGCGGGAATGAACGCCGTCGCGGCGGCGAATCGCAGGCACCGCAAAACGACGAAGAACAAGACCGGCGGGAAGAGCGTGGACATGGGAAGAAAGAGGAAGCGGACGTGGGCCTGACGTTGCCGGAACGGAAACGGCGCGCGGGCGGCGGCCTCTTGATTCCGGCGCATTCGCCGCGCCGGTGAAAGGCGAATCGGCGCCCGCCGCGCCGCACGTTGGTGCGGCCTTGGAATTTCGCTCGCGCCGCGGCGTTTCCGCGCTTGAGTGCGGGAGCTTCCCGCCCGTGTGCCGCCGACCGGCGCGCGGGCCGCTTTTCCCCGCCCCCCCACTCCGGAGTCTCCCCCACCATGAACCGGCGCCGTTTCATTCTCCAATCGCTCGGGGCCACGCTGGCCCTGCCGTCGCTCCCTTCGTTGCTGGCCGGCGCGGTCGGCGGCACCTCGCCGATCCAGACCGCCAAGGGCGCGGGCGCCGGCGCGCGGCGCTTCGTCGCGATCGGCAATCTGCTCGGCTACCAGACCAAACACTTCTTCCCGGAGACCGCCGGCAACGCGTACGAGCCGACCACGTTGCTCAAACCGCTCTGGGACAACCGCGGGCAAATGACCGTCTTCCGCGGCCTCGACCACGGCATCAAGGGCGGGCACTTCGCGGTGCATTCGTTTCTCTCGGGCGTGCTCAACTCCGAGGCGCAGCACCGCCCCCACGGCAACGTCACGATCGACCAGTACATCGCCGACGAAATCGGTTTCCAAACGCGTTTCCCGTCGCTGACGGTCGGCTCCGAGGGCGGCATCCACGGCGGGTGCCAGATCGCCTGGACGAAATCCGGCGTGCGCGTGCCGCCGATCTCGGGCCCGGCGGAATTGTTCGACCGGCTCTTCGTCGACGACAACGCGGAGCGCCGCCAGCGCCGCCGCCAGGAAAACGGCCTGCAGGCCTCCATCCTCGATCTCACGCTCGGCGAAGCGAACCGCCTTTCCCGCCTCGTGAACCGCGAGGACAAAGCGAAACTCGACGAGTACTTCACCTCGATCCGCGACGTCGAGAAACGCCTCGAGCTCCGCCGCCACTGGGCCGACCAGCCGAAGCCCGCCGCGCCCTTTGCCCGGCCGACGAACCGCAACAAGGTCCAGGATCTGCCGATGCTCTACGAGCTGATAGCGCTCGCGCTGCAGACCGATTCGACCCGCGTGGCCACGCTCGAGATCGGCGGCGACTTCCTGCCGCAGGACCTCGGCATCGACAAATCGTACCACGGTCTCTCCCACCACGGGAACGACGAGGCCGCGATCAAGCACCTGATCACCCTCGAGACCTACCAGATCGAGCAGTTCGGCAAGTTCCTCACCCGGATGTCGAAACTGGCCGACGGCGACCGCACGCTCCTCGACTCGACCGCCGTCCTCTTCGGCAGCGGTATCGGCGACGCCAACACGCACAAGAATTCCGATCTGCCCATCGTCCTCGCCGGCGGCGGCTACAAGCACGGCCAATTCCGCAAGCTCCCCGCGTCCGGCGCGAACAAGGTCCCGCTCTGCAATCTGTTCGTCGACCTCGCGCAGCGCATGGGCGTCGAAGTGGACGCCTTCGGCAACAGCACGGGGCGTTCGGTCTGAGGTCCGCGCCGCGCCGCCGTCCCCCATGCGTGTCCGCTGTCTGCGCCCGGCTTGGCTCGGGCTCGCGTTCTTCGTCGCGGCCGCCCGGGCCGCCGATGTGCCCGGCGCGGCCGCGCTGTCGGTGTTTCTCGACCAGTACTGCCTCAAGTGCCACGACGCCGCGACCGAGAAGGGCGACCGCGAGTTCGAGACCTTCAGATTGCCGTTGGCCAAGGAGGCCGACCTCATCGCGGCCAAGGACATCGTCGACCAATTGACGCTGCGGGAAATGCCGCCGCGCAAATCCGAACAGCCCGGCGACGACGAGCGCCTCGCGATGATCCGGCTTCTGCGCGAAAACATCGCCGCCGCCCGCGGCCGCATCGCCGGCACCGCCGACCGCACCGTCATGCGCCGGCTCTCGAACCGCGAATACGAGCATACGCTCGCGGCGCTCTTCGGCCGCCGCGTCGATACCTTGGGACTCACCGCCGATTTCCCGAAAGAAAAAGCCAGCGAGCACATCGACACCATCGGCCAGTCGCTCGTCACCTCGGGTTTCCTGCTGGACCAATATTTCTCGGCCGCCAACCGCCTCGTCGAAACCCGCCTCGGCCACCCCGCCCTCCCGCCGCAGACCTGGCACTTCACGGGCAATTTCGTGCAGTACGAGGAACTGCAGGGCCCGCACAAGGCGGCGTTCAATTTCCGCTACCTCTGCCTCTACGAGCAGCCCAACACCGACACGCGCCAGGGCGGCTACGGCCACATCGAGGATTTCCTCAAGGGCGTGCCCGTCTCCGGGCTCTACGACATCGAGGTCCTCGCGCAGGCGATGCACCGCGACACGCACTACGACCCGGCCATCTTCGGCATCGATTTTTCGGAGCCGTTCTTGCTCGGCATCGTCCCGGGCGACGCTTCGAAAAACCACATCCATTACCCGCAAGCCATCGAGCCGCTGCTCGCGCAAGCCGTCGTGCCCGACGCCCAACCCGAATGGCTCCGCTTCCGCGTCTGGCTCGAGGCCGGGCAGACGCCCCGTTTCATTTTCCCCAACGGTCCCTACGAATCGCGCGCCTCCGTCCTTCAAATCAACCGGCGCTACAAGGACGAGTTCGACGGCAAGTATGCCAACGCCGGCGTCAGCCGCACGCACCTGCTGAAGGACGGCAAACTCCCGCACATCCGCATCGGCGAAATCAAGATCGCCGGCCCCGTCGCCGAGCCCGGCGGCAGCGCGGAGGAAGTCGCCGTCTTCGGCCCCGGCGGCTTCAAGGAAAAGCAGGCGCTGGATCAATTGAACGCCTTCGCCGCCCGGGCCTTCCGGCGCCCGCTGACACGCGACGACCGCGCCGGCATCCGCAAGACCTACGAACTCCGGCTGAAGGAGAAATTTCCGCCGCGGCAAGCCGCGCTCGACACGCTCAAGATGATCCTCTGCTCGCCGTCGTTTCTCTACTTCAGCGAGATCACCCCCGAAAAGGAAACGCGGCTCGGCCCGTACGATCTGGCCAACCGCCTTTCCTACGCGCTCTGGAGCGAGCCGCCCGACCGCGAACTCACCGCCGCCGCCGCGGCCGGCAAACTCAAGGCGCCCGACGAACTTCGCCGCCAAGCCAATCGCCTGCTGACCGACGACCGCGTCGCCGCCTTCGTCAACGCCTTCGTCGACAGCTGGCTCAGCCTCCGCGATCTCGGCGGCATGCCGCCGCCGCGCGAAACGACGCGCGTGTACTACGCCGAGAATCTGCCCGAGGCGATGAAGACGGAGGTGCGGCTTTTCTTCCGCGATTTGCTCGCGCGCAACGGCTCGCTCCACCGTTTCCTCGACGCCGACTACACCTTCGCCGACAAGCGCCTCGCCCGGCTCTACAATTTGCCGGAACAGAAAACGCTCCGGCTCGCGGACGGATTCCAACGCGTGAACCTCGCCGGCAACCGCGAGCGCGGCGGTCTGCTCGGCATGGCCGGTGTGCTCACCGTCAGCGCCAACGGCGTCGAAACTTCGCCCGTCACCCGCGGCGTCTGGGTCATGGAGAACGTGCTCGGGATCAAGCCGCCGCCCCCGCCCGACGTCGTCCCCGCGATCGAAGCCGACGTAAAAGGCGCCACGACCATCCGTGAGCGGCTCGCGAAGCACCGCGCCGATCCCGTCTGCGCGGAATGCCACCGCAAAATCGATCCGCTCGGCTTCAGTCTGGAGAACTTCGACCCGATCGGCCGCTGGCGCGCAACCTACCCGAAGCCGAAGGGCAACGCCCCGGGACTGCCGATCGACGCGAGCGGCGAGTTCGGTTCCGGCGAAACCTACGCCGGCTTCTCCGATTTCAAACGCCTCCTCCTGGCCGGCCGCACCGAGCCGTTTACCCGCCACCTCATCCGGCAATTCCTCAGCTACGCCGCCGGCCGCCACCTGCAGCCGATCGACGAGTTCGTCGTCGAGGATATCTACCAGGCCGTCGCCAAAGACGGCTTCGGCCTGCGCACGCTGGTCGTCGAATCGCTCGCGAGCGACATCGTCCGCTCCCGCTGAGCCGGATTCCTGCAAGCGAGATTCGAAGTTTGAGTTGGAGATCGGGTCGATCCTTCGAGGTACGGAAAACGCCATCGCCGCGCGGCCCGCGCGAATCCGTCCGGTCCTCTTCCCAAGGTCCAACCCGGCTCGCTCAACCGCCTGAGTCCCGCTCGGCTCTTCGTTCCATGTTCCGCTACGGTTGGTCCTTGCCGACGAGCGGTTGGTTGAGCCGGAGGTAGGCGTAGAAATCGCGGAGTTCGGCGTCGCTCAGGCCGCCGAGCAGGCCCGCGGGCATCAGCGAAGTACCGAGGCCCTTGAGCGAGGCCAAGTCCGCGCGCTCCACACTGACCGTGAGCCCGGCCATGTCGCGGAGCACCACGCGGCGGTCGTCTCGCGCCGCCACAAATCCCGTGTGCACGGAGCCGTCGCGCTTGGTCAGCACGAACGGTTCGTAGCCCTCCCGGATCTCCGCGGCCGGGCTGACAATCGCGAGCGTGAGGCTCGCGACATCGGCGCGGTTGAAGGCCGTCAGCTCGGGTCCGATTTCGCCGCCGGTGCGGAACAGCCGGTGGCACGCGGCGCAGCGCTGCTCGTAGATCGCGCGGCCCTTGTAAACGTTGCCCGTCCCGGTGCGGATCGCCGCCAGCACGCGGGCGATCTCGGCCTCGGCTTCCGCCGGCACGACCGCGCGCGGCCGGCCGAAGAGTTTCTCCACGCGCGCACCGAGCGCGGCCCCGGCCACCAGACGAAGTTTGTCCTGCGCCTCGATCGGCACGGCCGCCGGGACCAGCCGCCCCGCTTCCAACGCCGCCACCAGGGCCTCGGCCCCGGCGGCCCGGCTCGCGAGCACGGCGAGGGCGATTCCCCGCTCCTCCGTGCCCCACCCCGGCAAGCCGGCAACCAAAGCCGCCGTCAGGGCCGGCTCGTCGTACGCCGCCGCCGCCCGGAGCGCCGCCCGCACCACCTCCGGCTGTTTGTCCCGCAGCAAATTCACCAGCGCCGCGGCGGCCGCCGGCTGCGGCACTTCGCCGAAGGTCGCGATCAGGCGCACGCGCTCCGCCGCCGGCGCCGCCGGGTCCGCGAGCAACGCAAGACCGGCCGTCACGGCGGCGGGATCGCGTTGCCGCAGGCGCAACGCGAGCGAGGCATGGCCGCTGCGGACCAACGCCGCCACCAGCGGTTCGGGCAACACCGGCAACGCGCGCCCTTCGAACGCCTGCTCGAAACCGCGGACCAACTCGGCTTGGACGGCATCGTCGGCCGTTGCCTCCAGCAAACGCAGGCAGGCCGCGAAATCGGCCGGCGTTCCCGCCGCGGCGAAGCGGCGCATCAGCCGCGCCGTCACGTGCCGCAGCGGCAACGGCTGCCGCCAGGCGGGAGCGGCGAACGCCGCCAGCACGGCGTCGCGGGCATCGGTGCAGGCCCGTTCCACCGCCCACCACAATTGGAGCGGAATGTACGGATCGTCGGCGTCGGCGGCGCGCGCGAACATCGCCGCGACCAGCGGCAACGCCGCGGCGGCCGACAGGCGCTTCGCGGTCGCGGCCAGTTGGCTGCGCACCTCGGGATCGGTCTCCGCCGCCGCCAGTGCGGCCATGGCAGCGGCCGTGGCCGGCTCGGCCGTGCGCTCATCGCCGACCAGCCGCACGGCCCAGAGCCGCACGTAGGGATCGGGGTGGCGGAAAAGTTCACGGGCCGCCGCCTCGTCGAAACCGCCGCTGAGGTGCAGGGCCCACAGGCACTCCAGCGCGAATTGCCCCGGGGTGCGGCGCGCGAGTTCCGCGCGCAGCGGCGCGATCAGCGCAACGTCGCGGCGGGCTCCGATGAGCCGCAGCGCCGTCTCGCGCCACCACCGGTTCTCATGCCGGAGCAAGTCGACCAATTGCGCGGAGGACTGCCGGCGGAGATCGAATGCCGGGAAAGCCGGCGCGGCCGTCTGGGCCCGGATGCGGTAGATGCGGCCGTCGTCGCGCGTGATCTGGCCCTCGTGATTGCGGTAGTGGTTGATCTGGAAATCGCGCCAGTCGGCCACGTACAGGGCGCCGTCCGGTCCGTGCTTGATATCGACGGGACGGAAGTTCCGATCCTCGGTGCGGAGCACGGCGCCGATGTCCTTCGTCGCGAAGGTCGCGCCGCGGGGCGCGATCTCGGCGAGCGGCAGCCAGTTGCTCATCGGGTCGATCGCGATCAAGCGGCCGCGGTACGCCGGCGGCAGCGCGGCCCCCTCGTAGATCAGGAAATTGTGCGAGTAGCGCTGCACCTTGCCGTGGACCATCGCGGGAAAGAACCCAAACGCGTACGGGTTCGAGAGTTCGCCGTGTTTGTCGAAGCCCTTCCGCAGGTACGCGCCCTGCGCGTAGTGGAAACCGCGCGTGTCGCCGCCGTTGTGCCCGGAGAAAACGCGGCCCTTGGCGTCGATCTCGCAGCCGAACGCGTTGCCGCCGCCTTCCGCGAAAACCTCGAATCGCCGCAGCCGCGGCTCGTACCGCCAGATCGCCTGGCCGACGATCCGCGCGACCGGGGCCGTGTCCAGGCCGGGACGGACGATGTCGCAGGTCACGGTCGAGCCCACGGCGCCGTAGAGCCAGCCGTCGGGCCCGTAGCGCAGGGAGTTCGCGACCGAGTGCGTGTCCTCGATGCCGAAGCCGGCGAGCGCCACGACCGGCGGGCCGTCGGGGACATCGTCGTCGTCGGCATCCGGATACCACAGCAGGTGCGGCGGCGAGAGCACCCAGACGCCGCCGGGGCCGCGGCAGACCGCGGTGGTGATGTTGAGTCCGTCGGCGAAGGTCGTGAGCTTGGCGAACGAGCCGTCGCGGCGCTCGTCCTCGAGGATCACGATGCGGTCGCGGCCGCGGAAGGCCGCGGTCTCCGGCGTGTCGTAGGGCGGCGGCGGCTTGGGCCGGTCGTAATTCACGCGCCACACGCTGTCGCGCGAGGTCAGCTTCAGCCCCGCGGGCTCCGGGTATTGGCGGTACAGCACCACCCACATGCGGCCGCGTTCGTCGAAGTTGAGGAACACGGGTTGCACGATGTCCGGTTCCCGCGCGACGAGGTCGACCGCGAGATCGGGCGGCGCGACCAACGCCGGCTCGGCGGCGACGGCGGCCGCGGCGGCGGCCAAGGAGAACGCGAACAGCAGGCGGACACGGCGGATCATGGCGGCGACGGAAAGGACGGACTACAGGCGGGTGTTGATCCCGAAGGAAAGAAGCGGGGACATGCGCTTGATCTGGCGCGGGCGGCCCCCGCCGAACTCGGACGCGGTGTCGGGCTCGTTGAAGATATTGGCGACGTCGAGGTACACGTCGGCGCGCCGCGAGAGGTTGAACCGCGTGCGCAGGTCGACCGTGCGGCGGGCGCGGTTGTACTGGAGGCGGGAATCGTTGGCATTGTAGGCGCGGAGGTAGTGGCCGGTGTAGTTGTACTGGAGCCGCACGGTCACGCCGCCGCGGATGTAGGAAAACCCGGCGTTGGCGACGAAGGGATTGAATCCCGGGACCTCCTTGGTGGAAGTCAGCACGCCGCCGCTCGAGTACTGCCCGCTCGTCTGCATGCGCGTATAGGTGGCGTGCGCGCCGAGGCCCGACCACCGGCCGGGCAGAAACGCGAACTGCTGGTTGTAGCTCAGTTCGATGCCCTTCACCTTCGCCGTGCCGCCGTTGTAGCTCGTGATCAATTCATAGCCGGCGTAGTTGCCGCCGAAACCGTTGTCGGTGCCGCTGCCGACGGTCGCGCCGCCGGCGGTGTAAATGAAACGGCTGATCTCCTTGAGGAACACGCCGGCGGAGAACACGCCGGCGGGCTCGAAGTAGTACTCCGCGACGGCGTCGAAATTGTCGGCGAGTTGCGGCAGCAGGCCCGGGTTCGTGGTCGTAATGTCGCGGTCGTTGTCGTCGACCGTGGTGCGCGGGACGAGTTCGCCGATGCCGGGCCGGCCGATGTTCTTGGAGTAGCTCAGACGGCCGACCAGATTGCGGGTCGGCGTGTACTTCAGATGCAGGCCGGGGAGCACATCGCGGTAGCTGCCGCGGCTGCGGGAGCGCCGGGAATACTCCTCGAGGGTGCGGCGACGCAGCTCGTCGTCGGTCACCGGCCCGACCCACGCGGCGCGGCGGGCGCGCTCCGCGGGCGTGATCGTCACGAGCACGCCCTCGCCTTCCGTTTCCGTTTTCTCGATGCGCACGCCGCCGAGCACGGAGAACTTCCCGAGCTGGACCTGGCCCATGAGGTAGCCCGCGCCGATGCTCTCCTCGAAATCCTGGTTGCCGTTCGCGCGCGTCGTGATGTTCGAGACGATGTCCTCGCGGAACAGCTGCGGCGAGGCCGCGAAGATCTGGTCGATGCCCTGGCGGCCCTGGCCGGGGAACTGCGCGTAAGGCAGGTTCGGATACCGCTTCAGTCGCGTCGCCGGCAGCGGGAAGCCGCTCCCGAACTGGGCCAGGTTGTCGTCGTTGCGGCCGGTGGCGGGGTTGACGCCCTGCACGCCGTCGGGTCCGACATAGCTCCCGCGCCACGAGGTGTTGCGCAGCATGCGCTCCTGTTCCCGGAAACGCAGGCCGGTCTTGACGAAGAACGGCATGGGCGCGGTGAAGCGCCGGGTGAGGTTGACGGCGCCGCCGCGGTAGCGGTCCTGGCCGTTGCGCTGGTTGTTGTTGTACACGTTGCCCGTGTAGCTCGCGAGCTGGGTGATATCCGGGCCGCCGGTCTGCACGAGGTACGGGAAGAACGGGTCGTCCGCCCGGTCGACGGTGAAGCCGATGCCGCGCGCCGTGTACGAGATCTCGCGTGTGCCGGGATAGTCGGTCTCGGAAAACGACTTGTAGACATCGTAGTCGAGGTCGACGGCGTCGTAGCGGTGCACGGCGCCGAGCTGGAGGTTGCTCGAGTCGTTCATCTTGTTGAGGTACTGCGGGCGCAGCGTGACGGTGCTCGCGGCGACGTCGCGCACGGCCGTGAAACGGTCCGTGTAGCCGGGCACGATGCCGCCGGTGCCGGTGAGGGCGCCGTTGGCCCCGACGGTCGCGACGGACTGGTTGGTGGCGAAGGTCGCGAGGTAGTCGGTCTTGTGCTCCGCCGAGGCGTTGAGCGCGCCGTTCAGGTAGATGCGCACGCGGTCGCTGAGCTTGTAGTCGAGGCGGAGGTTGAGGGCCCAGCGCGTGCGGGCGATGCGCGCGTCCTCGAAGCCGACGCTGTAGGTGTAGGCCGGGCCGGCGGTGCCGTTGGGCAATTGCTGGTGGGCGAGCGTCGACTGGTCGAGCAGCGAGACGAACGTGCGGTAACCCGCGTTGACCGCGACGCCGAAGCGCCCGCCGAAGACCTCGGAGTACGAGAGCGAATAGCTGCGCGGCTCGGGCAGGTCCTTTTCGCGCGGATCAAAGGGCCGCCAGATGGAGCCGATCGAGGCGCGGA
The DNA here is from genome assembly GCA_027482185.1 of Opitutaceae bacterium. Lineage (GTDB taxonomy): Bacteria > Verrucomicrobiota > Verrucomicrobiia > Opitutales > Opitutaceae > ER46. Next base: position 119,378 of record JAIXWF010000016.1, read on the forward strand.
TGCGGCGCTCCGGCGAGCTGTCGAAGGCGCTCTTCGTCACGAGATTCACGGCCCCGCCGATGGAGTCGCCGTCCATGTCGGGCGTCGGCGACTTCACGACCTCCATGCGCTCGATGGCGTCGGCGTTGTTCTGCTCGAACTGGAACTCGCGCGTCGAGCCGGCGGAACCGGCGTCGGCGGCGCGGTTGCCGTTGATGGTGATCGAGCTGAGGTTCTGGCTCATGCCGCGGATGCGCACGTAGCGGATGTCGCCGTCCACCGCCTCGCCCTCGACCCCGGGCAAACGCACGAGCAGATCGGCGGGATTGCCGGCGAGGTCGCCGAACGCGTCGGCCGACACGATGCTCTTCACCCCGGGGGACAGGCGCTGGAGCGTGACGGCCTGGGCGTTGCCCTCGCGTTCGCCGGCGACGACGAATTCGCCCAGCTTGTAGATCCCGGATGTGAGCCGGGCGTCCTGCCGCAGCGTGGCGCCGGCGGCGACGTTGAGCGGAAACTCGGCCGGATCGAGGCCCGTGTAGGAAACCGCGACGACGACCGGACCGGCGGGAATCGGCCCGAGGCGGTAGGCGCCGAGGCTGTCGGTCACGGTTTCGCGGTCGGTGCCGCGAAGCGCGACGCGGGCGCCTTCGAGGGTGCGGCCGGTGGCGGCGTTGGTGACGGTCCCGGTGATGACGGCGGAGTCGGCGGCGCGCAGCGCAAACGGCAGCGCGAGGGCTACGAGCAGGCAGCGGCAAACGGAGCGGAGATGGCAGGGCATGGGGTTGGGATCTGGGGTGCGAACGACGCGTCGGGCCAGGGTGCGGCCGCGACACGCAGGGGAAGCACCACCCTACCCGCTTGCCCGGGCCGACCGCTTGTCGTTTCGGGCGCTGCGGAGTGTGAGTTCGGGCGACGCGCCCGAACCGGATGCTCAGCGCCGGTCGGACGCAACGGCCAGCCGGCTCCGCGCCGCCGTCGCCGCCGGACCCTCGGGCACCGCCTTCACCGCGGACTCCAGCAGCCGGCGCGCGACGCCCGCCTGCCCTTCCCGATTGAGCCGCTCGGCGGCCGCGAGCGCGGCATGCGCCGCGGCGGCCTTCGTTTCCGCGGCGCCTTCGGCCAACACCTTTTGCAGGGCCTCGGCGGCATCGGGCGTAGCGATCAGGCCGAGCGCCGCCACGGCGTCGGCCGCGGCCCCGCGGGCCGGGTCCAAGGCGAGTCGTTGCAAATCGGACACGGCCGCGCGATCGCGCCGGACGCCGAGCGAGTTCACCGCGCCGGCCAAGTAGCGGCCTTGCAGCTGCGGCAACGCCCGGCGCAGGGCCTCGCCGGCAGCGGGATCGCGGATCCCCTCGAGGCCGCTGCGGGCGTAGTCGGACAGGTGCTCGACCCCGAGCAGCGCGGCGAGCGGGGCCACGGCGGCGGAACCGCCGACGACCCCGAGTTCCTGGCAGGCGCGCGCCCGCGCCTGCAGGTCCGTCGAGTTGGCAAGCACCGCGAGATGCTCCGCCTCTTTCGGATGCGGCGGCTCGGCCGCGGGCGGAACGGAGGTGGTGGCGCACCCGGCGAGCGCGCCGCAGACAAGGACCGGGAGGAGAAAGCGGAAGGCGTTCATGGGACGGCGGCGGGGTTCAGGCGTGCCACGGCGCGCGGCGTGCCCGGCTGCACATGCGGTTGGCGTCGGGATCGTTGACGAACGATTCCGTAGCGGGGTCGAAGTTGACCTTGCGGCCGAGCCGCCAGCCGATCGCGGCCGCGTGCGAGACGATGTGGCCGCGGCGCGTGACGTCGACGTTGGCCGCGGGCTTGCCGCGGGTCTTGATGCAATCGAGGAAGTCGCGGACGTGCTTGGTCGGATCCGTGCCGGCCATCGGCGCCGGCGTGCCGCCCTCAAGCAGCTTGGGCGACGAGACGGCCACCTTGCCCGTATCGGCCGCCTCCACCCAACCTTCGTCGCCTTCGAAGCGCACCGGGCACGTGCCCGGCACGACCCAGTTGCCTTCGCCTTTGAAACCGGCGAGGCGCATCACGAGTTTCACGCCGTTGGCGTAGCGGCCGTGGATCGTCTGGCCCTGCGCCTCGAACTCGACCGGCGTCGTGTCGTCCGCGCTCGCGGCCCACTGGCAAAGATCGACCGTATGCGCGCCCCACTCCGGCAGCGTCGCGCCGCCGTGGAAATCATAGTACCCGCGCCAGCGCCCGTTGATGTAGTCTTTGTTGAACGGGCGCCACGGCGCCGGGCCGAGCCAGCGGTCCCAATCGACGAGTTCGCGCGCGGGCTCGGGCTCCGCCGGCAGCCACTTGTGGCTTTCCTGCAACGTCAGGATGCCGGCGTGGACGGTGTGGATTTTCCCGAGCTTGCCGCTGCGCGCGAGGCCGGCCGCAAACTTGAAGTTGTCGACGTTGCGCCGCTGCGTGCCGGCCTGGAAGACGCGGCCGTAGCGGTTGACGCCGTCGGCGATCTCCTGGCTCTCGCGGATCGTCATGCTGCACGGCTTCTCGCAATAGATATCCTTGCCGGCTTTGGCCGCCATGATCGACGCCACGGCATGCCAGCGGTCGCCGGTGGTGATGAGGACGGCGTCGATGTCCGGCCGCGCGAGCACCTCGGCCATTTCCCGGGTCTTCGCGCAGTCCTGGTTCTGGTAGTGCCGGTTGACCATCACGCGCACGACCTCGCGCCGCGTTTCCTGCACGTCGGCGTCGATCACGAACTGCACATCGGGCTGCGCGAGGAAGGCCTTGAGGACCTCGCGGCCGCGCGGACCGATGCCGATGCCGCCGACAACGATGCGGTTGCTCGGGGCAACGGCGCCGTTTTTGCCCAGGACGGCAGCGGGAATGATCGTGGGCATGCCGAACGCGAGGGCCGCGGTTTTGAGGAACTGACGACGCGGGGTTTTCATAGGGGCGAAAAAACGTAAGGGCGAAACCGCCCGGACCGACGGCCCGGACCGGGGTGCGGGAGTGTGCACCGACGCCGCGACGGCGTCTGCGCGCCGCTTGCCGGAGCCACCGCGGATGTTGGCCTCGAGCCCGCGGGCGGTCGCGGCGACGCAGGCCGGCTCACCAGGTGCCTTTGATGCCGATGGTCCAAAGCGAGGCGTAGTCGATGCGCTGGCGGAATTGCGCGTGCTCGGGCGTGCTCGGGCCGAGGGTTTCCGCGTCTTCGGTCGCGTTGCCGACATTGCGCAGGTTCACGAAGAAACCGACGCGCTTCCAAAAATAGTACTCGCCCAGCACATCGATATAGAGGCGCTTGTTCGAATAGTTGAAGGTGCCGGACTCGATGCCCTGCCCGGTCACCGGCGCGTTGCGCTGCCGGCCGCGGTAATTCCAGTTCACGCGCGCATTCCATTTCGGCCGCGTCACGCTGACGCCCCAGCTGGCCGAGCGCGGGATGAAGCCGGCGAGCGAAGCGGTCGCGTCGCCCAGCAGGCGCTGCGAACTGCCGTTGGCAAACACCTGCACGCCGCGCGCCCAGCCGGGCAAAAACGTCAGGGCCTGCTTGTAGCTGAAGTCGAGGCCCTGCATCCGCACCGTGCCGGGCACGTTGTGCTGGGTCTGCACGTCGTAGGGATCGTAGAGACTCGCCTCGAGGTTGTAGAGCCCGAGGAACTCCGGGGTCGCGTTGAAAACCGTCGCGCCGAAGAAGTTGTCGATCTCGCGGCGGAACGCGCCGAGCGAGATCTGCCCGACGCCCTGGAAGTAGCGCTCGAGCCGCACGGAGAACGTCTCCGCCTGCCAGGCCTTGATCGCGGCGTTGTTGACGACGAGACGGTTGGCGGCGGACGGCGGCTCGGCCGTATCCGGCAACGTGATGCCGCCGGTGTACTGCGTGAACGCCGGGCGCCCCACGGATTGGAAGTAGGCGCCGCGCGCCACCCAATTCTCGCCGAGGGTATAGCTGGCGTTGAGACTCGGGAAGAGGCGCAGGTACTCCTTCTCCGTGCGCGCGCCGCGGTCGAGGAAGGTCAGCTTCGAGACGCCGAGCGCATCCGTCGCGGGCAGGACGAGCACCGGGGTGCCGTTGGGGTTGCGGAGGATTTCCCCGTTCGGCCCGCGCCGGAAATTCCGGGTCGGATCGGTCAGCGGCCCCGCGGCCTCCACGTTGGTCTGCTCGGCGCGCAGGCCGCCCACCAGCTTGAGCCGCCGCTGGAACAGGGCGACGTCGCCGCGGAGGTAACCCGCGGTCACGAGTTCCTCGGAAATCCGCGAGCCTGCCACGAGATTCCGGTAGGTCGTGTTTTCGACGACGTTGAACTGGCCGGGATTGGCCGCGTAGTGCTCGTAGAACTTGCGGTTGCTGATCGTCTGCAGCGCGGGGAAGCCGTAGGGCAGCACGCGTTGCGAATACACCGGATCGAAGAACGGCACCGGGCTCCGCTGCGCGGCCGTGCCGGCAAAGTTGTACACGGTGTTGCCGCCGCGGTAATCGCGCCGCGATTCGCGCAGGTCGAAGCCCGCCTTGAGCGTGAAGGGGAGCGAAGTGTGGAAATCGCGCCGCAGATGGCCGTAGGCCGTGCGCTGCAGATCGTAGGTCCGGTCGGCCTGGCGCGTGGCGTTGGTGATCGCGTAGGTGCCGAGGTTGTACGGGTCGACCGGCGCGCCGGTGGCGCCGTCCGTCACCGTGATGCGGCCCGGGCGAAGATAGAAAATGTCCGCGAAGTCGATCGTGACGCCGGTGCGTTGCGCGGTCACGACGCGGAAGTAGCCCTGCTCCATGTCGCGGTTGTAGTCGCTCTGCTGCGAGTGCCCGAGCCCCAGGTCGCCTTTCCATACCGGGCCGTCGTGCCGCCAGATCAGCGTCGGCATGTAGGTCCGGTTGAAACGGTTTCGCTCCTGGTGCGCCGTGGTCAGCGTGCCGGCCGCAGTGCCGCCGCGGGTCGAGAACGGGGTGAAGCCGTTCGCCGGCACGCTACCGACGTTGAACGTGACATTGGAAACAACGAACTGCCCGTCGAACGACGAGTACTGGAATCCGAAGGTGAGGCGGTCGTTGGCCGTGAGTTTATAGTCGACGCTGGCGCCGAACGAACGGCGCGTCGTCGTCTTCGGCGCGTCCTGGATGAGAAACTGCGAGAGATAGGGCCGGTCGGGCGTCGTGTTGGGAAACGTCGTGCCGTTGGTGGCGGTGTTGCCGCCGCGCCAGACCAATTGCGCGGTGTCCTGCGGCGAGTAATTGGAAGAAATGCCGCCCGAGACAGTGTAGCCGAAGCGTTTGTTGACCGGCGCCACCCAGGAGAAATCGAAACCGGGGTCGACGTTGCGTTCGGCGCTCGGGCGCGGCCCCGGCACTTTGCGGAAATCGCGGGCGTTGTCGCGCATCACGAGGTAGGCGCTGGCGTTGAACGCCGGCCGCGAGCGCTCGAACGCGCTGCGCGGGACCATGTTCACCGAACCCGCGAGCGCCGACCCCGGCGACTCCGGCGTCGGCGAGTAGCTGACCTCGATGCGGGACAGGTTGTTGATCGAGATCATGTCCGACTGCACGGCCCGCGTCGCCGTGCCGCCGGTCGCGGCGGTCGCCACGCTGAACCCGTCGACGGTCACCGGCACGAAGGCGGACGGCACGCCGTTGATCGAGATGTCGCGCGCGTTGCCGCCGGTGTAGTCGATCGAAACGCCGGGCATAAACTTGATGAACTCCGCGGCATTGCCCTCGGCGACGTTGCCGAATTCCTCGGTCGAAACCACGTTCTTGATCCCGGCGGCGAAGCGCTGCTCGTTGATCGCGAGCGCCGCGCCGTCCATCTCGCGCGATGTCTCCACCCGGAAGGCGTCGAGCTTCACGACGGTGCCGGCCGGTCCGGTCCCGCCGGCGGCCAACGCGATATCGTGCGCGGTCACGCCGCCCGCTTTCACCTCCACGGACGTCGTCCAGGGCGGCAGGCCGCTGAAGAAAGCGGTCACCCGCGCCGGCCCGGCCGGCACCCCGGCCAGGCGGTAGAAGCCGGCGGAGTCAGTGAACGTCTCGAGCGCCGTATCCGCGACCGTGATGCGGACGCTTTCCATGTAATCGCCGCTCCGGGCGTTGGCGACGCGCCCCTCGATGGTGCCGGCACCGGCCGGCGGGGTTTGGGCGGCCAGGCGGCCAAGGCAGGCCAGCAGACACGCAACGACGGGGACACGCAGCAGCGACAGGATACGCACGGGGGTCGGGGTTGCATCCCATACAGCGCCCGCGCCGGCCCGGTGCAAGCCGGCGCTTTGGCGGGGCGCGAGATTCGGCCCCTGCAAATTGCGTTGCCGGTCCGCCGCGGCGGCGCGCACGCTGCGCCACCTTGAGCTTACCGCGCGCCCTCGCCGCCCTGCTTCTGTTCGTTGCCCCGCTGGCCGGCTTCCTCGCCGCGGCGGAACCGTCGGCCCCGGCCCCCCGCCGGTTGACCGTCGGATTCCACCTCGGCTCCATCCCGGAAATCGACGAACGCGCGGAGCGGTTCACCGCCATCTGCTACCTGCGCCTGCGGTGGCAGGATCCCGCGCACGCCGTGGCGGGCGGCAAACGGCAGGTGTTTCTCGCCGACGCCGCGCACGCCAAGGCCGACGAACTCGGCCGGCCGGGCATCAGCTTCGTCAACGAGACCTCCGCGGCCGAGGTGAAACACGCGGTCCTGACGCTCTGGCCCGACGGCACGGTCGAATACGACCGGCAGTTCGAAGCGACGCTGCGCAGCGAGTTCGATCTGCGCAGTTTCCCTTTCGACCGCCAGGAACTGCAGATCCAGCTCGAGTCGTTCGCGTTCCCGGCAAGCGAACTCGTGCTGGTGCCCGATCCGCAGCAGATCAAGGGCACCCGGCTGCGCCTCCCGCAATGGGACATCGGCGCACTCCGCTGGTCGGTCGCCGAAGTGGAGCAGGAATTGGAACGGGAGAAATACTCGCGGCTGACCGTGAGCCTCGAGCTGACGCGCAAGCCGGGCTTCTACGTGTGGCAGGTCTTCGTGCCGCTTTTCATTCTTATCCTGATCGCGAGCACGGTGTTTTTCCTCCCGGCCTCGGATCTTTCGGACCGCATTTCGGTGATCACCACGAGCCTGCTCACCGCGGTGGCGCTCAGCTACGCGGTGCGCACGGACCTGCCGAAAATTTCCTACCTCACGACGATCGACCGCCTGTTCGTGACGACGTACGTGTTCTTCGGCGCGAAGATCGCCGGCATGCTCATCATCCGCCATTGGGTGGACCGCGACGCGGCGCAGGCGGAGAAAATCGACCGCGTTTCGCGCTGGGTCTTTCCGACCGTCTACCTCGCGACCAACGCCGCGCTGATTCTGCTCAACGCGTCCTAGTCCGGGGCCGCGGCCGCGGCGGGGAGCCGCTCACGGCGCGACGTCGACGACGCCGCCGATGGGCAGAATCCGGAAATCGGGACCGTCCGGCCCCAAGTGGGCGACCAGATCCTTTGCCGGCTGGATCGGTTCCTCGTCGCCAAGTTGGAAGGTGGCCCAGTGCACGCCGAAGGCCTTGGCCGCGCCGAGCAACTGTTGCGCCCGGACGGCCTCGGCCGGATTGACGTGTTCCCGGCGCATCCACTTGCGCGGCTGGTACGCGCCGATCGGAAGCGCCGCCAGATCGACGGGGCCGGCCCGCTCGCGGATGTCGAGGAAGAGCCGCGCGACGAACCCGGTGTCGCCCGCGTAGTAGAACCGGCGTTCCCGATGCGCGATCATCCAACCGCCCCAGAGCGTGCGGTTGCGCCCGACGAGGCTGCGCCAGCTGGAATGTTGCGCCGGCAGAAACGTGAACGCGAGGTCGCCGAGCGTCCGCGTCTGCCACCAGTCGAATTCCTCGGCCCGCAGCCCCAGGTTGTCGGCAAACCATGCGCCCAAACCCCGGCCGACGAAAAAACGCGGCGGTCCGCCATGCTGCCGCGCGAGGAGGCGCACGCTGCGGAGATCAAGGTGGTCGAAATGGTCGTGGGAGATGAGCACCACATCGATCCGGGGCAACTCCCCGGAGGCGTACGGCAGGGGCGTCAAGCGCTTCGGGCCGAAGCCGTCGACGGGGCCGACGTAGCCGGCCAGCGTCGGATCGATCAGGATCCAGGTTCCGCCGGCGCGCACCAATTGCGTGGAATGGCCGAGCCAAGCCACTGCAAAAGGTCGCCGCGCCAGCCCGTCGAAATCGATCGAGACGACGGGCGGCAACTCGGTCGCCGCGGCGTCGCGCGTCACTTGCACCCACGCGCGGCGGAAAAAATAGGTGAACGGCGCGCGATCCGCGCCGTCGCCGACGGCGGGGTACGCATTCGCGAAGCGGGACGGAACGGCCGCGCAGCCGCCCAACCCTAAACCGAGACCGGCGAGCCAGGAGCCCAGCCGGAACGAAGTCCGCAGCCAAGGGAGCGGCACGTTCAGGAGGGCAAGTCGGCCCGCGGCGCGCGGCCCGGCACCGCCTTGGTCATTCCGGCCATGATGCCGCCCATGATGCGCACCCGCAGCCGGCGGGGCGCGGTCATGAGCGACCAGGTGAGGAACTTCGAACGCGCGCCGGGCGTGACGGTCATCCCGCGGCCGAGCGCGGCCAACGTGACCCGGGCGACCGTCTCGGGCCGATCGGCTTGGCCCATCGTCATGCGGGCCCGGGCCGCGAATCCGCTGGCGACCGGACCGGGAGCGGAAGCAATCACGTCGACGCCGCGCGGAGCCAATTCGACGTGCAACGCCTCGGCGAGCGACTGGACATAGGCTTTGCTGGCCGCGTAGTGGGCGGCCCGCGGCGCACCCTGGAAACCGACGAGCGAGCCGAACAGGACGATCCCGCCGCGGCCGCGCGCCGCGAATCGCCGCGCGAAGCAGTGGCTTTGCACGAGCACGGCGCGGCAGTTCACGTCGAGGAGCGAAAGCTCGGCGCCGAGATCCGCGTCGAGCAACGGCCCCGAGGTACCGAAGTCGGCCGCCGCCACCAGCAACCCGACATCGAGCGCACGCGTTTGGGTTTCCACGGCGTCAAGCCCCGCCGGTTGGGCGAGGTCGGCAACAACGATGCGGGTGTCGATGCGGTGGTTGGCGGCCAGATGGGCGGCCAAGGCGCGCAGCTCGGCTTCCCGCCGGGCGACGAGGACGACGTGCAGGCCGGCGGCGGCGAGTTGTTCCGCGGCGGCGAGCCCGATGCCGGAGGAAGCACCCGTGACCACCGCCCACGGGCCGTAGCGTTTTTTGAAATCGGCCGGAAGCGAAGGCATGGCGTGGGTCAGGGTCTCCCGCCGGACGCGGCGGCCCGGCCGGGCGCGGGTGCGAGGGTGGCGGTCATTTTACTTGCACTTAACAAGTATGCTAACTTGCGAATTGCAAGCATCGAGTGTTCCGGCACGCTGTCCGCCATGTCCGCCGCGCGCGCTGCCGCCGCCCAAGAAGCCGAAACGCGACGCTCACCTTGTCCGGTGGCGTGCAGCCTGGATGTGTTCGGCGACCGCTGGACGCTGCTCGTCGTCCGCGACCTGGTCATGGGGGCCGAGCGCTTCAAAGAATTCACCGCCTCGCCCGAAGGCATCCCCACCAATGTCCTCGCCGACCGACTCCAACGCCTGCAGCACCACGGGGTGATCGAGCAGGTCCCGGCCGCGGACGGCACCCGGCATCCGGCCTACCGGCTCACGGCAAAGGGGAAGGCGCTGCATCCGGTGCTGGCGGCGATGCGCGACTGGGGTCTGGCCTGGGAAAAGGGCACGCGGGCAATGCTGAAACCGAAACGCCCGTAGCGGACCGGGCCGAATTCGGCCGTTCTCTTTTCCGCAGCCGGCGAACCGCTCTGCCGCTAGCCGCCAACGCGGCGCCGGACATAGCGCCGCTCGTTGCTCGGAACAAACACGTCCGCGGGCGCACCGCGTTCCTCGATCTGCCCGGCGGACAGGACGACGACGTCGTCGCAGAGCGCCATGACCTCGTCGACGGCATGGGAAACGTAAAGCATCGGCACGGCAAATTCGTCGCGGACGCGGGCCAGAACCGGCAAGAGGCGGTCGCGCAGGGGCGCATCGAGTCCCGCCAACGGTTCGTCGAGCAGCAGCAGTTGCGGGGAGGCCAGGAGCGCGCGGCCGAGCGCGACCCGTTGCTTTTCGCCTCCCGAAAGCAGGCCGATCCGGCGGTCGCGCAGATGGGCGATCTCGAGCACCTCCGTGACATGGGCGTAGGTCAGTGTCGGCGGCGGCGGCCGGTTCCGATCCAGGCCGAAGACCAGATTCCCATGCACCGACAGGTGGGGAAACAGCGCGCCTTCCTGGGGCACATAGCCGACCGCACGCCGCTCCGGCGGCACAAATTTCCCCGCCGCCACGTCGGTCAGCACCGTGTCGCCCAGCCGCACGCGGCCCGCGGCCGGTTGCCGCAGGCCGGCGATGAGTTCGAGGAGCGACGTCTTGCCCGAACCGGAGGCGCCGAAGATCGCCGTCACGCGGCCCGTCAGCGTCGCCTCCACCTGCAGCGTGAAATGCCCCAGCGGCAACCGGAGGCCGGAAAGTTCGATCTTCACGGCGCCTTCCTCCGCAGGAACCACTCGCTGGCCCAAACCGCGGCAAACGCGATCGTCACCGAAATCGCCAGCAGCACCATGGCCTCCCCGTCGCGTCCGAGCTGGACCGAATGATAGATCGAAAGCGCCAGCGTCGCGGTCTGGCCGGGAATGAAACCCGCGACCATGATGGTCGCGCCGAATTCGCCCAGCGCCCGCGCGAACGAAAGCAGCACGCCGGCGATCAATCCCCGTCGCGCCAACGGCAGCGTGACCTGCGCAAACACACGCCAGGGCCCCGCGCCGAGCGTGCGCGCCACCTGCTCGAGCCGCGGACTTACGCCCTCGAACGCGACCCGTGCCGTCCGCGCCAGCAGCGGAAACGACATGACGGCCGTCGCGACGACCACCCCGCGCCAGGTAAACACGATCTCCCAGCCGAAAGTGTTTTCCAGCCACCCGCCGATCGGTCCGCGCCGACCCAGCAGTTTCAGCAAAATCAACCCCGTCGCGACGGGAGGAATCACGAGCGGAAGCGCGACCAAGGTTTCCACGATCGACTTGCCCCGCCAGTCGCGCCGCGCCAGCAGCCAGCCGAGCGCGACGCCGAACGGCAGGATCAGGAGGGTGCTCAGCGCCGCCACCCCGACCGTGAACCAAGTGACCTGCCAGGCGTCGTCGGACATTCGGGGCCGCTCAGGGAGCAATGAGAAAGCCGTGCCGGACGAAGACGGCCCGGGCCTCGGCCGTCGCCAGATAGTCCGCGAACCGGCGCGCCGCCGCCGCGTGCTTCGACGCTCTCACGACCGCCAGCGGATAGGAGATCTTCGGCCCGTCGGCGGCGGCGACCTCGTAGGCGACCTTCACGTTCCGCGCCATCAAGGCGTCGGTCTTGTAAACGATGCCGGCGTCCACGTTGCCGGATTCCACGGCGGCGAGACAGGCCCGGACGTTTTCCGTGGGCACAACCTTGCCGGCCACGCCGGCCCACAACCCGTGCCGCTCGAGAAATTCCCGGGCGTAGATCCCGGCGGGCACCGTCTTCGTTTCCGCGAGCGCCACGCGCCGCACCGCGGGTTTCGCCAGGTCGGCCGGCGCGGCCACCGGCGTTCCGCCCTCGGCGTGCACGACAATCACCAGGGTGTTGGCGAGCAGGGTTCGCCGCGTCTCTTCGGCAATCAGGCCGGCCCGGGCCAATTCGTCCATCTTCGCTTCGTCCGCCGAAAGGAACACGTCGGCCGGCGCCCCCTGCCGGATCTGCAGCGCCAGGGCGTTCGAACCGGCAAGATTGAACCGCAGCCGGTCGCCGCTCACCGGCGCGTAGACGCGGGCGATCTCCCGCAGCGCGTCGGACAGGCTCGCCGCCGCGAAAACGTTGAGCTCGGCGGCGCGGGCCGCCGGGGCGAGCAACGGCAGGAAGAGGAGGAAGAGGCGGCGGAAACGGATCATGGGCGCAGGGCGTCCGGGAGGACCGGTGGTTTGGCGGCCGGAGGCGCGGGCAGCAACCGCCGAATGCCGCGGGCGGCTCCGCGGCGGGCAGGCGCCCGGACCGGAGCCGGCCGGTGCCGAAACGTGCCGCGATGGCCAAGCCGACCAAACTCCAGCCCCGGCTTCGCTTTCCCGACGGCAGCGCGACGGCGTTCGGACCGGGGAAGGCGGAGTTGCTCCGCCACATCGCCGCGACCGGCTCGATCCGCACCGCCGCCAAGGAACTGGACATGCCCTCCAACCGGGCCTGTCAGCTCGTCGCGGCCATGAACGCGCTGTTCCGCGGGCCGCTGGTCGCCCGCACCCGCGGCAGCGGCACGGGCGGAGGCGCGGCCCTGACGCCGCTCGGCGAGGAAGTCGTCGGCCTCTACGCCGGGAGGGAGGCCGCCTGCGTCGCGGCGACCCGGACCGACTGGGAGCGCATGCGCCGCCTGCTCCGCTGAGCCCGGCCGCCGGGCCGGGCGTGGAGTCCGCTGTATCCGACAAAGTACATCGGTGGCGGACACGGTGGCGGCCGTGCCGCGGACCGCGGGTACACGGCGCGACCCAACCGGCGCTCCCGCAGACTCGCGTCCCTGCCCATGGCTCCGTTCCGCCTCTCCCCGGGCGCCTGCGTCCTGGCCGCGTCGGCCCTGAACGAATTCTAACTTTGCAAGTGGCGTTGCTGGCCCCGAGTCCGCAGGGCGTTTGGCAGCTGCGCGAAGAGTTCGCACTTCATCAGCAGTGGCTGCACTGAACGGACGGTGAGATGAACCGATGTAACGGAACGACGATCTACGAGAGGGGTGACGACAGATCGGTCAAATCGTCATGGCAGAGAGGCGCTGGAACGGACTGCCGGGAGCCGAAATTGCGTTTCATGCGTTTCAATCTCAACTCCCGAGACCGGCTTAAAGGGCGGAGTCAACTGCCCCTCCCCTCTCACCAACCTTCAATTTCAGCCCAAAATGCCACGGAGGCAGCATCAGCACTTCTCCCTGCGTCAGATCCGCTTCGCGCGCCCACCCGAATACCTGCTCAGGACGCGGCCGGATATCGAGTGGCGGACCGCGTGGTGTCAGGATGTCGCTGCGCCAGTGTATGACGGCGACGAAACCACCCGGTCTGATCGCCTGAGCCGCGGCGCGGAGCAACGCAACCGGTGCCTCCATATGGAGAATGTTGAACAGTAGCACGGAATCGAAAGTGCCGGCGACCGGGCCAAAGTCGCTCGCCAGCACATCCCGCAACTCCGTTCGTGCATTGCGCAAGCCGGCTGCCGCTACCCGCTGAGCAGTAAACGCGACCATCTCTGGGTCGATGTCGAAGGCATGCACTGTGCCGCCAACGCGCCGTTCCAACGGAACGGTGAAAGTCCCGTATCCGCAACCGAGCTCGGCAACATGACCTGTTGAGGGGCCGAATTCGAATGCAGCGAGAATCGCGGGAACGTCGAAGAGTGTCTCCCAATAGGCCCGTGATGGCATGCCGCTGTCGCGCACTTTCATGATTCGTCGTAAACGCGCAGCCTCAACCCGGTGAACACGCACGGATAGGAACCTGATACTTGAGTCATCGTGTTCCGGCGATTACAGGCTTTTTGCGGAGGGGCGAAGTGGGATGCGTGGTTAGTCACGGCGGCAAGATGGCACGCAATTCGCGAGCGAAGCTCAGATGCGAAATTTGAAGCGGCATCAGGGATGCGCTCCTTCATGGGCAGACACGTTGATTCTCGTGACGCCGGCCGGCAGCGGATCGAGCACGACCGAGTAGCTCGCCGAGTCGGGCCGGCGGTGACGGCGTGGAATCTGCCTCGGCTCGAAGCGCTCCACTGTGGTTCGAAGCACTCGCCCGCTGGAATCGAAGAGAGTCACATCAAGATGCGTCTGGGTGGTATCGGTAGCCTCCAGTCGCTTTAGCACATAGCCCCTTACGACCAACGGACCTTGCTTGCGCTCGAGCCAGATTTTCTCGACTACGACCACCGGGGAGTCCCCCCTTTCAAGGACGATATGCGAGACATCCGCCGGCGCCCGGAATGGCGTGGCACACCCCAGCAGCAGGAGGCTGGATGCTACAGCGAAGATTGAGATGGTTTTCATGGAGTCAGATCAGGATTAGGCCTCGGATTTCCGCGCGTCACTATGGCGTTGCGCCGGTCGGTATACTGCTGGCAGGTCAACTGCGGCTGACAACGTGACATGCAGATGATGCCAAGTGCGAAAGTCGTCAGGGCGCACTGCACGTCCGCGCCGGCACGCGTAAACAGAGTCATAGGCGCTAATCCTCGGTTGGCATCGTCATGAGGCCGGGTGTTCACTGTCGTGGGCTCGAACTTCAATACGAGCGATATCGGGAGGAAGCGGATCGAGCGGCATCCGATAGCTTGCCCGCCCCGGAAATCTGTGCCCACGGCCTATTTGCCGAGGAGAGAATTCGATTGGGATTGATCGAATGACGGCACCGTCGGCCGCATAGAGAATTACATCGAGGTGCGTCCTTGAGGTATCGGCGTAGTCCGAGAGCCTACCGACTTTCCCCGTCAATAGAATTTCTCCGTCAACACGAAGAATCTCGAAACTACGGACGGCAACTTTACCGGAATTCACCCGTTCTCGTTGAATGTGAGCCAAGTCGGGTGGAGTGCGCATAAAGTTTACGCATCCGGTCAGTAGTAGAACCACCGGCAGAACTATAATCGAAAGTTTCATTTGAGTTGGTTGGTAGCGACGCGGGTCCATCCGAAGAACACCGGTTGCAGACGAAAAATAGAGAATTTTGGAACGGAAGCATTGTCACGGGATACGGGCGGAAAACGTTTGGTCGAAATCGGCCAAAACGGGTGGTGCCCAGAGTCGGGCGGATGAAGCAGCGGCCCGCGAAGGGGCTGACTATGCTACCAAACAGTAAGGCGCACCCGGATTGGCGACCGTTCGCCGATCAAAATGCCAAGACGGCACGGGGGGATACGTCCGGTCGATTAACCCCTTGGCCGCTACGGCGACCATTTCGCTAAGCGATAACACCGACCGGCCTCGCCAAAGCACCCAGCAAAAAGTCGTCACTTCTGCTGCGACGGAGAGATCGATGGCATCGGCGCCTCGATACGCAGCAGATTCCACAATCTTGCAGCCATCGGAACTACACCCCCCTGCCGACTCGGTGCAGCAGGCCGGACTGCCGACGTCGTGGCGTCCGAGAACTCCAGCGGCCTCAAGGTTGCAGTGTTGAGATGCACCCAACCACAGAGTCAGGACGAAAATCGCAACGATGAGATTTCGTAAACGAGCCACAAGATTAGGGAACGCGTTGATGAAAAGATGTCAATTCACCCTCGGCGGCGCGTCTTTCCAAAGGCGGACGAGGGGTGCTGCTTGGGCGCATGGAAACTAGGGAGAAGCTGGCTTGGGCGCTGTCAGCAGGCGCAGGGCGTTCGCGATCACCAGCAGGGTCGCGCCGGTGTCCGCGAGAATCGCGAACCACAGGCTGGCATGGCCCAGCAGCGTCAGGACCAGGAACACCATCTTCAGGGCGAGCGCGAAGGTGATGTTGAAATAGATGATGCCGAGCGTGCGGCGCCCCAGGCGGATGCTGTCCGCGATCTTGCCGAGATCATCCTGCATGAGGGCGATGTCGGCCGTCTCGATGGCGGCATCCGTGCCCGCTGCACCCATCGCGATACCAATGCTGGCAGTGGCCATCGCAGGGGCGTCGTTCACCCCGTCGCCGACCATGCCGACCACACCGTGCTTCTCCCGGAGGGCCTTCACGGCCTCGACTTTTTGGTCCGGGAGCAGATTGCCGCGCGCAACATCGATGCCGACCTGTCGGGCGATGTAGTCCGCCGTGCGCTGATTGTCGCCGCTGAGCATGACGACTTCGGCCACCCCGACGGCATGCAGGTCAGCCACGGCGGTCTTCGCGTTCGGCCGTAGCGTATCGCCAACCGTGATGATGCCGAGCACCTCCCCCTTGCAACCGTCGTGCGGACGATGGCCCACGACGACCACCGACAAGCCGCGTTCCTCGACTGCAGCCAAGTGGCGTTCCACGTCCTCGGAGCAAACGCCCAATTCGTGCGTGAAACGGTGGTTGCCGACGAAATAATCGTGACCGTCCACGCGGCCCTCGGCTCCGCGCCCGTTGCGCGCCTGGTAATTCTCCGCCCGCGGGAAGGCGATCTGCCGCTCGTGGGCGTGAGCCACGACGGCCTTGGCGAGCGGGTGCGCCGAGTGGTCGTCAATGGCTGCGGCGATGCGGAGGACATCGTTCTCGGTGGCAGAGCCGATCGGTTCGACTCCTTGCACCTTGGGTTTACCCTCCGTGATCGTGCCCGTCTTGTCCACGGCCAGGGCTTTCAGGCGCCCGATGGTTTCGAGGTGGGCACCGCCTTTGACCAGCACGCCGCGCCGTGCCAACGCCGTGAGGCCCGCGACGATGCTGACCGGGGTGGAAATCACGAGAGCACAGGGACACGCGATGATCAGCAGCACGCAGGCCCGGTAGAGCCACACGCTCCACTCGCCACCCATCGCCAGCGGCGGGATCAGGAAAATGAGCAGCGCCACCACCGTGACGGCCGGCGTGTAAAAGCGCGCAAAGACATCCACGAATCGCTGGGTCGGAGCCTCTTGTTCTTGGGCTTCGGTGACCAGACGGATGATGCGCGCCAGCGTGGTATCGTCGGCCGCCTTGGTGACTTTGACCTCCAGCGAGCCCGCGCCGTTGATCGTGCCGGCGAACACCGGGTCGCCGGCACGTTTGTCCACAGGAACGGATTCGCCGGTGATCGGCGCCTGGTTGACAGCGGACTCCCCGGTCACGACCACGCCATCCAGCGGCACGCTCATGCCTGAGGCCACAGCGATGATCTTGCCCACACCCACCTGATCCACCGGCACCTCGACCAGACGGCCGTCGCGCATCATCCGGGCGGTTTGCGGGGCGAGTTCGAGCAAGGCCCGGGTGGCGCGCTGGGCACGCCGGTCCGCCCAGCCTTCGAGCCACTCGGCCACACCAAACAAGAACACCACGGCTGAGGCCTCGACCCATTCGCCGATGATCGAGGCACCGACGGCGGCGATCACCACAAGCAGATTGATGTCCGGGCGGAATCTGCGGACCGCAGCCCAAGCCTTCGGCAAGAGAAACCAGCCCCCGGCGCCCATTGCCGCGATGGAGCCCCCTTCGACCACCAGCCCCGGGGCTTTCAACCAGCCGGCAAGCAAGCCGGCAGACACAAGCACACCTGAAATAACAAGGCTGATTGATTCCGCACGACTGTTCCCGTGTGTGTGCCCTTCGTGTTCGGTATGGTTGTGGCCCGCGTGGTCATCACGACCCAACTCGTGTTTTGTGCTTTGAGGTTCGCTGTGAGGAACTCCGGTTGCCCCGTGTTTTCCACGTGAGTCGGGAGCGTCCGCATTTTTTTTAGACTCATCGGCTGTATTCATGACAATTGAATCAGGATTCGGTCCGCTTGCCAGTGACGGAGCGGCGCGTCCGCCACAAGAATCGAATCGCCTCGAAACCGGCTCCCAACCCGAGGCCAGCGAGACCCGTTCCCACCATAAAAATCATATTCGGCTTGATGAGTATTTCGATGCCAAGACCGACCGCCCATCCGACGACAATCCCGATGAAGATTCCGGTCAGCGCAAATTCCGGCCCTTTGGGACGGCGCGCGCGCACTTGTCGGGACGGGTTGTTTGCGCTCATGACTTGGTATGCGCGTGCCAACGCATCAGCGAGGGGCTCCGCGATATTCACTCCCATGCCTGAATCCGCCGTAGCGGCCAAAATCACCGCGGGAGCGATGGGAGGAGATCTGATAGCCGCGCCGTGCAGGCCTGACTACGCGTTCGCGCGAAACCAGCAGGTAGTTTACTGCGCCCTCACCCAGCCCGGCCTCGCGCAAGCCGATGACTTGTGCAGTGGTCAAACGGTAGGTGTCGGCGCGACTTCGCAGATGGGCGAGAATCAAAATGTCCGGCACACCCCGTCGGCCGCGTTCTTCAAGGTCAGCCAAACTGAGCTGGCGCCCCCGCCCCAGTTTACCGACCACGGTGGTGTCCGCGCCATATTTGGATACCGCCATCGCTGTGTTGCGGCGGGGCGAAGTCATGCAGCCGGTCGATAGCAGGTCGGCAGCAAGAAGGGTTGGGAGCGTGAGAGAGATTCTCATGAACTTCGTTTTCTTGAATTCGCCGCTCCTCGCCCGGATTCCAGGAAGCAACTCATTTTCGGCCGAATATCGTCGGTAATGCGATCACACGCCGTCCGCCCCGACTTCTCCAGTGCTGATCCGCCGAGCGGCGGCGAGCGGCAGAACATAGACCATTCCGTCGCCGCGCTTTCCGGTGTGGGCGACCGATGCGATGGTGGATTCCACGTTGTCCGCGAGGAGATCATCGGCCATGACCTCCACGCGAACCCGCAGCGCGGCACCCACAATATCCTCGTCGCCGACATGGCTCCGGCCACGGCCGAATCCGCGCACGTCGGAAAACGAGGCACCAGTGAGACCGGGCAACTCGTGCAACGCCTCGCGAACGGCTTCTTCCTTGGCGGGGCGGATGAAGGCGACGATGACTTTCATGGGATTACTTTTTCTTTTCGTGATCGTGCCCCTTGCCGGCGTCGTCGCATACGCAGGCATACTCGGCGCGCTTGCACTCGCCGCAGACTTCATCGTGAAAGAGCACGCGATAATTCTTCGGTTTTGCGCTGGCGTTGTCGCGAACCTGCACGACGACGGTGTAATCGTCGCCTTCGGGCAACGCGGCCTTTGACACCAACGCGCCGTTCTTCTCCGCGAAGGCCAGGTTCACCTTGCCGCTCTTGGCTTCGGCGGTCGCGGTGACGACCTGCCCGGAAAGGGCAATCGGTTTGAGCGCCTTGTCGTAAAACGAAACAGTGACAGTGCGGTCTTTCTCGACGAAGAATTCAACGTGCGGAGAATCAGTGGTAAGAATCCGGCCACCTTTCGGGCCGGGGATGGGCTTGGCCAAGAGCGCAGTGGCGGAGGCCACGAGCGCGAATAACATAAACGCGATTTTCTGGGTTGTTTTCATGGGACGAAAATTAGGTGAGGAGGAAACGATAGGTTAGGATTGATGATCGGGTGCGTCATGAGCGCGCACCTCGATGCTGGCAGTGCCGACGGGAAGCGCGTCTATCTGCACCGTGTAAGCGGCCTGTCGGCTGGGAGCGTGCCGGCCGCGAGTGAGCCTTCCCGGATGGAATATCGCCGGTTTGCGCTGCAATATCCCGGCGGACGCATCCATGAAGACGAGATCGAGATGCGTTCCCTCCGTCGTTTCCGAGCCATATACCTTGGTGACGAAGCCCACAAGTTCGAGACGTCCTTCACGAGTTCGCACGAGCGGAGGGCGCACCGCCACACTGGCGGACGAGACCGGAGTGATGACAATGCCCTGCGCTTCGGGTGGCAACTCGACGGGCTGAGAAGTCGCGCAGCCGGTAACGCCAGCAACGCAGAGAACCACACAGAGACCAGCGAGGTTCATGCGTGTCCTTCGTTGGTGATCGCAGGGGCGGCGGAACGGGCGGCCGGGTTATCGCGCTCGAACCAGCAGTAGAGGGTCGGCAGGAGCACGAGCGTCAGGAACGTCGCCGTGATGATGCCGCCGATGACGACGGTCGCGATGGGGCGCTGGACTTCCGCGCCCGAGCCGCTGGCCAGCGCCATCGGCACGAAGCCGAGGGCGGCGACGAGCGCGGTCATGAGCACAGGCCGCAGCCGGGTCAGCGCGCCTTCGATGACAGCATCGCGGACGTTCCTGCCTTCCTCGCGGAGCTGGTTGATGAATGAGATCATCATGACGCCGTTGAGCACTGCCACTCCGGAAAGGGCGATGAAGCCGACCGCCGCCGAGATCGAGAACGGCAGGTCGCGCACCCAGAGGGCAAAAACACCGCCGGTCACGGCGAGCGGGATACCAGTGTAAACGATCAATGCCTGACGCACGCTGCCAAAGGCCATGAAGATGAGCAGGAAGATGAGGGCGAGCGCCGCCGGCACCACGATGAGCAGACGCGTGCGGGCCTCCTGCAGGTTCTTGAAGGCACCGCCATATTCGACGAAGTAACCCTCAGGCAGCTTCACGCCGTCTCCGATCTTCTGTTGCGCCTCCAGCACAAAGCTCTGCACGTCGCGACCGCGCAGGTTAACTTGGATGGCCATGCGGCGTTGGAACGCCTCACGGCTGATGGTATTCACGCTTTCGGTCATGCTCACGTCAGCGACCTGGCCGAGCGTAACCATGCCCCCATCGGTCGTGCGGACGGGGAGATTCGCGACGTTGGCGAAATCCTGCCGCGCCGATTCCGGCAGGCGGGTGATGATCGGGTAGCGGCGGTTGCCGTCCACGATCACGCCGGCTTTCACGCCGGCAAACGCGGTCTCGATGACCTTGTTCACCTCGTCGGCATGGACGTTGTAACGGGTCATCGCCTGCCGGTTGAGCACCACCTGGAGCACCGGGGCCTTGCCGGCTGCGTCGAACTCCACATCGGCGGCACCCGGAATCTTTTCCACGATCTCGCGGACCTCGCCCGCGACCTTTTCGAGGGTGTCGTAGTCATCGCCGAAGACCTTGATGGCGATGTCCGCGCGGCTGCCCGAAAGCAGTTCGTTGAAACGGAGTTCGATCGGCTGGGAGAAGAGGTAGCTCTGGCCGGGGAAATGCACGGCCAGCTCCTTCGACATCAAGTTGGTCAGTTCGTCCTTTGTGATGGTGCGGCCGTCGATCTTCCGCCACTCGGAGGGCGGCTTGAGCATGATGTAGCTGTCGCCTACGTTCACGCCCATCGGGTCGGTCGCCACTTCGGAGGTGCCGACGCGCGCGAAGGTGTGCGTCACCTCCGGGAACTTTTCCAGCATGAGCTTTTCCGCCGCGGTCTGCATCTGCATGGAGGGTGCGAGCCCGATGCTGGTCGTGCGGATCATCTGGGCAGCGAGCGAGCCCTCATCGAGTTGCGGGATGAACTCGGCGCCGAGGTGTGTGAACACCCACATGGATACCGCGAAGATGCCGATGGCGATGGCCGACATGAGCCAGCGCATCCGTAGGCTGAAGTGCAGCACCGGCGTATAGAGTCGCTTGGCGAAGCGAATGAGGAAGTTGTCCTCCTCGCTCACCTTCGCGGTCATGAAGAACGAGCACAGCACTGGCACCACGGTCAGGGCCAGGATTAGCGCGCCGATGAGGGCGAAGACCACGGTGAAGGCCATCGGGGTGAACATCTTTCCTTCGATGCCCGTGAGGGTGAACATCGGCAGGTAAACGATGGTGATGATCGCCACACCGAAGACCGTGGGCGTGCCGACCTGTTTGCAGGCGGTCAGAATGGTGTGCAATCGCTCCTCCCGGGTCAGGAGGCGGCCGAGCTGGTGCTGGCGATGCGCCAGCATGCGCACGACGTTCTCCGCCATGACCACGGCTCCGTCCACGATCAGACCGAAGTCCACCGCGCCGAGGCTCATGAGGTTGCCGGACACCCCGTAGCGGACCATGCCGGTCATCGCAAAGAGCATCGAGAGCGGGATTGCCGTCGCGACGATCAGGGCCGCGCGCCAGTTGCCGAGCAGGCCGATAAGGATCGCGATCACGAGGATGGCGCCCTCCAGCAGATTCTTTTCCACCGTGCGAATGGTGGAATTCACGAGGTCGGTGCGGTTATACACCGTCTCCACCTCCATGCCGGTTGGCAGCTTCGCTTGGAGTTCCTGAATGCGCTCATGCACGCGGCCGGAAACCAGCCGGCTGTTTTCGCCGATCAGCATGAGGGCGGAACCGAGGACGGCCTCGGCACCATCGTGTGTCGCCGAGCCGGTGCGAACCCCGGAGCCGATGCCGACATCGGCCACATCCTTGATGCGCAGCGCGCCCGCGCGGGCACCGGAGAACCGGATCGGCAGATTGCCGATTTCTTCGGTCGTCTGGACGCGGCCAATCGCACGCACGGTGACGGCCTCGCCGCCTTTCTCCACCACGGAGCCGCCGGCATTGGCCACGTTCTCCGCGACGATGTCGGCCACTTCCCCCACCGTGAGGCCCACGCTGGTGAGCTTCGCCGGGCTCGGCATGATCACGATCTGCTTGTCGTAGCCGCCGGAGGTGTTGACCTCCGTGACGCCGGGCACGGTGCGCAGCGCGGGCTTCACGATGTAGTCCTGGGCCAGCTTGAGTTCGCGCAAGCGGTCCACCGGGTCAGCCGGGGCTGCCTTGAAGCCCTCCTTGTAGCGAACCGTGTAGTGGTAGATTTCGCCGAGGCCGGTGGTGATCGGCGCGAGCTTCGGCGTGACGCCGGGCGGCAGTTCGTCGAGCACCGCCTGAAGGCGCTCACCCGTGAGCTGACGGGCGCGATAGATGTCGGTGCCCTCCTGAAAGATCAGCGTGACTTGGGAGAGGCCGAACTTGGAGATGGAGCGGACTTCGAGGAGTTTCTCGATGCCGCCCATTTCCACCTCGATGGGATAGGTGACGAGCTTTTCGATCTCCTCGGGTGCGAGCGAGGGCACCGAGGTGTTGATTTGCACCTGGACGTTGGTGATGTCGGGCACGGCATCGATGGGCAGCCGCAAGGCCGACCAGGTGCCGACGAATAGGAGCGCGACCGCGCCAAGCAGCACGAACACGCGCTGGCGCAGGGCAAACTCGAGGATCTTGTCGATCATGGAAAAGGAAGGATGGGTTGAAAAACGGAGTGGAGGGGATCAGTGGCTGTGGCCGCCGCCCTTGGTGAGACGCAACTCGGCCAGCCAGAGCTGATCGACGGGCGTCACGACCACGACATCACCGGCGTAAAGGCCGTCGGTGATCTCGATGAAGTCGGCCGAACGCGCACCCACCTTGACAGGTGTGCGCAGGTAGGCGCCGCTGTTGATGACGTAAACGAAGGTGCCCGTGGCGCCGTCGAGCACCGCGGACCGGGGCACGGTGAGGACGGAAACCGGCTGAACTGCTAAAGCGAGCGTCACAAAATCGCCGACCTGATGGACGGCCGGGGAATCCAGCTCGAAAATCAGATCGACGAGCCGCGTGGCGGAAGCGGCGGTGCGATCAATTCGCACGAGCTTCGCCCCGTTGAAGCGGGATTTCTCCAGCGGTCCGGCCTGTTCTGCGGGCAGCCGAGTGCTTGCGAGTGCCCGAGGCTTAGTCGCAAAAACCTGCGCAGTGACATTTAGTTCCGCGGCAAGCGCGCGATCCTCCGCTTCCGCCGTGACGAGGCCAAGTGCCTTGATCACCTCTGAGGAGAGTTGCAGACCACGGCCTTCCTTGAACGCGACGCCGCCGTCTCCGCTCCTCTCACCCTCAGAATGTTCGGAATGGTCATGTCCGGCTTCTGAAGACGATTTTTTACCGCAACCGGCGAGCAGCAGAGCCGAGGCGGCCAAACTGGCTAGAAACCAAGGACGCGGATTCATGGCTTGATTTCGACGGGGTTGAGTTCGACGCCAGTGAGCTGTTGGACCTTGAGCCCGGCGGCCAGTATCTCGCTCTGGGTGTCAAGCAGGGCCTCGACCGCGTCTAGGTAGCTGTTCTGGAGCTCGACGTAGGTCGCGATGGGCACAGCGCCCGTGCGATAGTGGCGGTCGGCCAGATCGGCGGCTTCGCGGAATCTAAGCACCGCATCCGGCGACCAGCGCCGCGACTCGGCCAACTTGGTCGCAAACACCTGGGCTGACGTGATGACCTCGCGGTCGAGTTCGCGCAATGCGACCATGACGGCAGCCTCCGCCTGCCGGCGGCGGGCATTGGCCACATCCACGGCCGCGCCGGTTCGGCCGGTGACCGGCAGGGGCATGCTCAGGCCCAGCCCGACGACGGTTTCGCGGTCGCCGACGTTGTCGCGAGAGATATAGGGGCCGACGCGGATGCCAGGATAACGCTCGTTGCGGGCGAGGCTGACGGCAAACCCCTGTTGCTCCAACTCGACCAAGCGCATCCGGTAGTCGAAATTCTTCTCCCGGGCTGCCGCCAGCAGATCGGACGTAGCGGGCAAGGAGGTGAAGCCAAGGGCCGACGCGGCCACCCGCAGCGGCGCATCCACTGCCGCGCCGCGCAGTTGGTTGAGTTCGATCAGCGCGGCCTGCACCGCAAGTTCGGCTTCCGTCGCCCGCCGCTGGAGAGCGAGTTCGCTGGCTTCGATCACCCGCGTTTCCAGGAGCGGCGTGACGCCGGCCGGATCGCGGGCGAGGAAGGTTTCCTTGAGGGCCGAAAAGCGGTCGGAGACCTCGCGGATCGCCGCGGCCTTGGCATTGGCGGCATACAGACCGAAGGCAAGGGTGCGGGCACGGGCCGTCAGGGCATTCTCAAAGCGGGCCACTCCGAGTTCGGCCAGTTCGACCTGCCGGTTGGCAATGGCCTTGCGCAGCGAGAGCCGGCCGGGCCATTCAAAAGTTTGCGTGACGGAGACCGACCAGACGGCCCCGTCGCCGATCTTTGCGCCAAAGGAGTCCTTCAGCCGCTTTTGACCGATGTCGAACGACAACTCCGGGTCGCTCAGGCGGGAGGAGATGCGCGCTCCTGCTTTGGCGGCGGCGATTTCCTCCTGATAGAACTGGCGCTCAGGATTCTTGGCGGTGATTTCGCCGACGAGCGTGGACAGCGAAACGGCGGAAGCGGCTTCGTCGGACGCGCTCTGGGCGCGTCCGACACCCGCGAGGGCGAAAAACATCAACCCGAGAATCGGGCGGATAAGGTGGGAGGGCGTGGAAACAGTGGGCTTCATGAAAAAATGAATGGGTGGAATACGACGGGGAACGAAAAACATCCCGGAAAGTGCGGACGCGCACAGGCGTCCCGCTGCGGGATGGGATGGAGACAGGGCTGATCAGTCCGCGCAGGGACTAATCAACCGACGAGCGAAGGCGCGCGCGACAACGGCGCGGCGCGGCGGACGAACTGCCAGACCGGCACCCAATGCTCAGGAGACACGGACTCGGAAATCGCGAGATTCGGCTCAATGGCCAAAACCGGCGGAAACAGCTGCACGCAAAGTGAACAGGCGCAGGCGACAGAGGCAGGAGACGGCACCTTGATCGACTCATTGCTGAACTTTACCAAGCCGCTTTCGACCACATTGCAGCCGTCATGGGTGCAATGATCGAAATTGCTCCCCGCACATCCCTCATGAGTTACGTGTGGACCATCTGCACCAATCAATCCTGCAGCTTCCAATCCACAGTGCTGAGTTGCTGGCAGCCAAAGGGCCAACAAAACAAGAGCAACGACGTGGCGAAAGGAAGACACGTTTATAGCCATCGACACGAAAACTCTTTTGTCAACCACCGCTTCGGACCGGGAATCTTTATAGCCTAACCTCGATTCACACTAGCTCGTGGGGGATGGGCTACGGCGTCCTGCAATCGCTCAGAAAGAAGAACTCGTTCGACCGTCTAGGTTTAGACCGCACGATATGCGCGTGTTCGAGTGTTTCCGGTGCAGGCAACTTTGCCGGCCGACACCAGTTCGGCTAGTCGTCGGTAAGTGGACGCAAGTGAAAGTTGTATCTCTGCTCCGATTCGTCGAGGAGCAGTTGGCCCCGCACGGCGCAGCAAATCGATGATACGCTCGGTGTCGCTGACGCCCGCAGCGTTCGTTCCGTCGGATCGGAACGTTTTGAGAGGTTCTCCCGCTACCAGCTCCGGTGTCGGTTGGGCGAATGCCCGGCGGATGCGCTCGAAAGCCGCGAGTTGCTCCGCCCGACTCAGGTCTGCCAGCGCTCCGACGCGCTTTAGGCCAAAGTGCCGGAGCGCATCCTTGTCTTTCAGCGCGCCGAGGAAGTTCTGAATCTCAGGACAAAGCTGGATCATCTTCAGGGTGCGCGTGACGGCTCCCGGGGTGACCCCGAATCGTTTGGCCAGTGCGACGCGGTTCGCCGTCTGACCGCTCTCCAAGAGCCGTTGCCAATATTGCGCGCGAACGACCAGGTGCTGCGTTTCGCCTTGATCCTTCGCCTGCTTCAGCCGTGCAGCCACAAGGCTGCGACCCGAAATCCGCACCGGATGATGAAACGGCGCAACCAGCGTAACCACTCCACGCAACGCCTGGGAGAAGTCCACCTTCGCCTCGAATTGGACTCCGCGTGCGGTGATCGGACGGAAGGCGCTTATCCCCTTCCGGCCCGCTTGGTCGGCTTTTTCGATACCTTCAACCAGCCGCGGCAGGTGCAGCTTCATCCGCACCGCCAGAACGCGGTTGGACTCCCGACCGTCGATGGCCGCGCCAAATTGCGTTCGGGCTGGTTCGCGGATTTCGACGCGGTCGACGAAAAGGCGCACCAGTTCCACCTGCTCGGCGGGCGGCAATTTCGGCAGTATGGCCGTCAACCGATTGAGTGAATCGAGCACCCGCTGCTCACTGACGGCGGCGGTGTCGCAGGCGACCAAGTCCTGACGTTTTTTCTCCCGCTCGATGACCAACTGATCCTGGTCGGCCCGGAGCTTTTCGGCGCGCTTGAGAATTTCAGGACCGAGCGCACCCGCACCGCCCTTCGCCACCACGTCCACGCAGCGGCCCAATTGTTCGTTCACCTGATCGAGCCGCTCTTGCAGGGCGGACAGCTCAGTGCGCAACGTCCGGCGGTCACCTTTGGCGCGCGTGCGGGTCGCCTCGATCACACCACTGACCAGTGCCTGGTGTTTGCTGACCTCCCCTAGGAAGGCGATGACGGCGCCCTCCAAGGCCTGCGCCGACAACCGCCCAACCGGGCACGCGCCGAGCTTCCGGTCGCGCAGGACCGAGCCACAATTGTAGTAGCGATACCGCTTCCGGGCATTGTTGCTGTCGCCGCAGGTCTGCGGGATCATGGCGCGACCGCAGTGACCGCAACGGCAGATTCCCTTGAGGAGGTATTGGTGGATGTTCTGATCCTCACGCACCTCGATCCGCGGACGGGTTTGCCGAACTGCCGCGTTGGCACGTTCCCAAAGGTCATCGGGGATCAGCGCTTCATGTTGGCCGCGATATTCCTCACCCTGAAACCGCACGACACCGCGGTAGATCGGATTGGTAATTAACAGTCGTAGACCATCCGACCGGAATCGCTGTTGGCCGATTACCTCACGAGTGCCGTCGCGACGCCGCAGAAAACGCTGCTTCGTGCGGAGGCCCTCAGCGTTGAGGAGGTTGGCAAGGTCGGTCAGCGACACGAGTCCGGCGGCGCGCTCGTAGATTCGTTTCACGATCGCCGCTTCCGTGGGATGAGGGCTCAGTTTCTGACTGTTTTTGTCGTAGGCATATCCGTAGGGGACGCTGCCGCCGTTCCAGATTCCGCGTTTGGCCTGCTCGCCCATCTTCGCCCGGACCTTTTCGGCAATGTTCAGCCGGTCGTATTCGGAGACACTGACGAGCAGATTATTCTTCAGACGTCCAAGTGCGGTCTTCTCCGAAATGTCCTCCATCGCACTCGCCAGTTCGCACTTGTGCTGGCTCAAAAACGCCCGGAACGGCGCCCATTCGTCCGTCGACCGCAGCACTCGCTCCAACTTGAAAATCACCACCACCCGGATCTGACCGGCTGCGACCGCCTGCTTCAGCGCCTCCATGCCCGGGCGCTTCATGGTGGCACCCGAATACGCGGGATCGGTGAATGTCTGGATGTGCTCCCAGCCTTTGCCCGGCGCCTGCGAGCGGATGTAGTCGAGACAGATCGCCTCCTGGCTTTCGCACGACTCCATGCGCCGGCCAAGTTGCTTGGTGGTCGAGACCCGCGTGTAGATTGCTGCGGGCACCCAAAGGCCGGAGACCACTCCCGTCTTCATGGGCGTCATCAATTGAGGACAATCTTCCTCACCTCGGCACGGGTCAGGGCATAGGACGTCATGCGGGAGCGCCCCGAGGCGGCAACCCGCCCGCGCATCAACAAGGGCTGCAAGGCGCGGTAGACTCTCATTTTCGACAGTCCAAGCGTCTCCCGAATCAGGGAGGCATTCGCTGCACCAACCAAGGATAAGTATCCGACAATCCGCTCTTCGTCAGATGATTCAGCGGGGCAATCCCGTGGATTGGGTGAGTCCGGCCCTGAACCCGGAGTTTCCGCGAGGCGGCTGGACCAGTCGCTGACCACGGCCTTGGAAAGCAAATCGCAGATGCGATTCATCCGCTGCTCCTCCGAAAGATACGGGGCCACCAAGCGGGATGAAGTTTCAGGGTCCGGGTTCATACCGCGATTCTCAGTCTGGCCGGAGGACTGGGAGTGAGTCGCACGGTTGGTGCCAGAGTATGGGTTAGGACAACGGACTCGGCTGGTCTCGTTTTCGACGGACCGACGCGCGTGCCTTTCTTTGATTTCGACGGTGCGACTTCCGCAGGTGCCGGCGCCTCTCTCGCTGATTCGTCTGCATCGGTCGCGACCGCGTCCGGAACCACCGGTGTCACCGATTCAACATCGCCGGTCGATTCCGTCGCCTGCTGCGCCGCCGCCTGATTCTTGGCGATGTCGAGCAGGTCCACCAATTCGCCCTGCCGTTTCAGGAGTTCGCGGTAGCGCTCCTCATGCTCGAAGACTTTGCCGGTCAACGCGGTCAATTCCACAAGATGGCTCCGGCAGCGCGTGAGTTCGTCCCGGCACCGTGTTGCCTGCTCTCCTATGGAGCGCGCGGCGTGCTCCAGGGAGCTGATCGAGCCCACCGGAGACGGCGAAATATTCGCTGGGTATTCTCCAGCGCCACGGAGGATCACTTTGTCGGGCCAGGTCGAGCGGTATTCGATTTTGAAGCCGGCCAGTTCACCGAGGACCACGGTGCCCGCCCGACCGGCGAGATGATCGTCACGATGGTCGGCCGCCAGATACACCAGCGCTGCCCCGGCTTCCGCCCGCTCGGTGTAGGTCTTCGTCCCGACCACCATCCGGAACTTCTCACCGTGCGTGTCCACCCGCGCGGCCAAATCCTGATCCATCGCCGCAAGCTGGCGCTCCAGCCGGGCGATGTCCTCTCCTGCCATGCGCAACCGGCTACGGGTGCCGTATTGTGACTCGCTGTGCTCGGAGCGGAGCCGTGCCAGCCGCATGACCTCCGCATCCACCTTGGCTTTTTCCATGACCAGCGGATTGCCGGACGCGATGGCTTTGACCTCGGCATACGTGAGCGCCGGTGAGTCGAGATCCTCGATGCGGCGGGCCACCGTCTGGCCGGTCATCACCTGGGAAATGAACTTCGCCTTCGTTTCCAGCGTTTGCCACATGTAGGCGTCGAAACTGCCTTCGGTGACGTAGCGATTCACCCGAACCACCGCGTTCTGGTTCCCCTGCCTCAGTATCCGGCCCTCCCGTTGCTCGATATCGGCTGGCCGCCACGGCGCGTCGAGATGGTGCAGGGCCACCAACTTCGTCTGGGCGTTGGTCCCGGCCCCCATCTTTTGTGACGAGCCCATGAGCACGCGCACCTTGCCCGACCGCACATCCTTGAAGAGCGCTAGCTTGGCTGCGTCAGCGTCGAAGTCCTGGATGAACGCGATTTCTTCGGGCGGCACCCCGCGGGCCACCAGTTTGGCCTTCACGTCCTGATAAACCGAAAAGCCCCGGCCCTCGACCTTGGGTGTGGACAGGTCGCAAAACACCATCTGCGTCAGCCGGTCCTTCCGGGTATCCTGCCAGATCGAGAAGATTTCACGGACGGCTTGGTTGACCTTTCCTTCCGGGGCATCCGCCGCGCCGCCGCGGACTAGTCGCAGATCGAGCGCGGCTTTGCGGCCCTCGCCGGTGATTTTGAGCATGTTGTCGACCGACGGATCGACCTTCTCACGTTTCAGCTTCTCCGCCCGCTGGGCCAGTGACGCGACGAACGCTTTCAATTCCGGCGTGGTCGGTGCCCGCACAATGCGTGCCTTGCCGCCCTCCAACGCGGGGATCGGGAGCTTCAACATGTCCGCTGTCTGGACGTCTGCCATCGACCGGAACATTTGCATCAGTTCCGGCACGTTCACGAACCGCGCGAAGCGGGTGTGCAGGCGGTAACCTGCTCCGTCCGGGGCCAACTCCATCGCGGTTACTGTTTCCCCGAAGGTGCCGGCCCACGCGTCGAAGTGCTGGAGGTTCTGCTGCCGCAGCACGTCCATTTGCAGGTAACGCTGCATGGTGAACATCTCGGCCATCGTGTTTGTGACCGGCGTGCCGGTGGCGAAAACGACGCCGGCACCGCCGTTCTGTTTTTGGACGTGCTGCACCTTGAGAAACATGTCGAAGGCCCGCTCCGATGCGGTCTGCGGCAGGCCAGCGACCCGCGTCATTTTGGAAATGTAGAACAGGTTTTTGAAGGCCTGAGCCTCATCCACGAAGAGCCGGTCCAAGCCGAGTTCCTCGAACGTGAGGGTGTCGTCTTTGCGGTGCTCCGCACCGAGTGCCTTGATCCGGGCTTCGAGTTTCTTCTTCGCCCGCTCCAATTCCTTCACGATGCGCGTGCCGGACGACGACGCCCCGATCCGACTTTTGTGCTCGTGGATACACTCCGTCAGTTCGGTGAGTTGCCCGTCGAGGAAGTCCTTGCGGGCTTCGGCCGACAACGGCAGTCGCTCGAAACCGGAATGCGTGACGATGATCGCATCCCAATTGTTGGTCGCGATGCGGCTCATCAATTCACGGCGGCGCAGGCTCGCGAAGTCGTCACGGCCGGCCGCAAGGATGTTTGCTCCCGGATAGAGCGTCAGCAGCTCGGAGCTGAACTGGCCGAGCATGTGGTTAGGCACGACGAACATCGGCTTCCGCGCCAGGCCGAGCCGCTTCAATTCCATCGCTGCCGCCGCCATCGTGTAGGTTTTCCCGGCGCCGACGACATGGGCGAGGAGTGCATTCGGTGTCTGGAGAATCCGCCACACGGCAGCCTTTTGATGCGGACGGAGGGCGATGGTCGGACTCGCTCCCGGCAACGTGAGGTGGTCGCCGTTGAAAGTGCGCAGCCGCAGGTGATTGAACTCCCGATTGTAGCACTCCACCAGCCGGGCGCGTCGCGCGTCGTCCTCCCAGATCCATTCGGCGAAGCGGTCCTTGATTTTCTGCTGTTTATCGCGAGCTGCCTCGGTGGCCGTCACGTTGACGGTGGCCTTACCGTCGTCGTCATAGTCGAAGATCGTGGGCGTTCGCAGATTGAGGGCATCCTCGATCAGGGAGTGCCCGGCCGCCCGGGCGGTTCCCCATTCCGTGCGGTCCGCCACGCCGGTTTTGATGGCGGAGCTGACCTCGACGGTCCACAGGCCGACCTGTGCGGCATGATGCACCCGGACATCTTCTGGGCGATGGCCGTGGAGAAGTTCGACGGCGAAAGCCGCGACATCCCGCGCGGGAACCCACGCCGAACCGAGACGAACGTCGATTTCCGAGGCGGTGAGATCGGTCGGTTGGACCGCCGCGAGGGCCTCGACGTTGTGGCGATACCGCGGATCGGTTTTGGCCGCGTGCTCCGCCATCGCGAGTTTCCGCCGGACGTTGCCCGAAAGGTAGTCGTCATCCGTTTCCCACCGTTGGCTCTCTGGGTTGAGAAACAATGCGCCTTCCAACTCCGGCAAAAACTCGGCCTCGGATTTGCCGAGCAGTTGACCGATGTGGGCGAGATCGACACGGCCCTTTTCGCTGAGCGTGATGACCAGTGCTTCCTTGGTGCCGCCGGCTGCCAGCACCGGCTGACGACGCTGAATCGTCCGTTCCCGGAAGATCGCAGTCTTGGTCGCGGTGTTGGTGTCATCGTCGTAGTTCTCCAACGAGAGCAGCAACGGCAGATCGGGATCACCGGCGAAGGCGCGGACGTTGGCCGAGTGCGAGACGGGGCCGAACTGCCCGACGAAGTAGTCGTAATCCTGATTGAGGCGAAAGCGCGCCGCCTCGACCTCCGCGTCCGGCCGGTTCTCAACTTGCGTGCGCAGACAGTCTCGCGCCGCATCGCGCACGTAGATCAACCGCCGGATGCGACGCGCCAGCGCCGCCGGCAGATCGGTCAACAGGCGGAGTTCGTCGCCGTGGCGCACGGCGATACCACCACCGCCTTCGTTCGTCAGCACATAGGCGTTGGGTTTGACGCCTGCAGGGGCGGGAATGGTCTGCCGCAGCACCGCGGCTTGTGCTTCCGTCAGCGGTTTGAAAACACCGACGGGCAGGCTGGCGACGGCCCCAGCAATTGCTTCGCCCAGATCGCGCCCATCGGCGCTGAGTCTGACTTCTTCCCGGCCATACATGCCGTGCTCCACGCGCTCCAACTTGCCGAGCATCATCTCGGGGTGCGAATGGAAGTATTCGTTGAGGAAGATCGGATTCGACTCGGTGCCGAATGGCCGGCTCTCCCGCCACGGGACGCCACCCGGTTTCTCACCCGCAGCACGTTTGCGGAGAAACACGATGTCGGTCGTCACTTCCGTGTTGGCGTTCTTCTTGAACGCGGTGTTCGGCAGCCGGATCGCACCGACGAAGTCGCAGGACTTCGCCACCGCCTCTCGGAGGTGCGGATACTGTTTGTCGAGGGTCCCGCGCGACGTGATGAAGGCGACCAATCCGCCCGGGCGCACGCGTTCCGCCGCTGCGACGAAGAAGTAATCGTGGATATGAAATTTCCGTGGATTGAGCTTCGGATCGAAGGGCGCGTAGTCGCCGAACGGGACATTCGACACGGCGAGGTCGAAGCCATTGGTGGGTAGCGTCACATTCTCGAAGGCCTGCGACCGGAGGTCCGCGTCAGGATAGAGCATCTTCGCGAGCCGGGCGGTGAGCGGGTCGATTTCCACTCCGGTAAGGCGTGACCGCGCCGACATGGCCTCCGGCATCAGCCCGAAAAAATGCCCGAGGCCGCACGCGGGCTCGAGGATGCGGCCGTGTTTGAACCCGAGCCGATCCAGCGCGGCATACATGCCGCGGATCACGGTTGGCGACGTATAGTGAGCGTTTAGCACCGTCGCTCGCGCCGACTTCAGTTCCTCCGGCTCCAATAACGAGGCCAACTCCGACTGTTCGGCCCTCCATTGCGGCGCCTCGTCCGAGGTGGAAAACACCTGCGGCAATCCGCCCCAGCCGACATATTTGGCGAGGACGGATTTCTCGTCGGGCGTGGGCGACCGGGACTCCGCCTCGACCCGGCGGAGCGTGCGGATGGCGGCGACGTTCTGCCGATACTTCTGCTTCAGCCCGCCTTCGCCGATGCGGTCGGCCTCGGTGATGCGGTAGTTGGCCGCATTGAGCGGGTCTACGTCGGCTGCTCCGGCGGCAACAGGAGGTATTTCTCCCGCACCAATTCCCACGCCTGATCGTGCGCCTGCTGCGGATTCAGCCCCTGGCGTTTGAACTGGCGCATCAGCGTTTCCATCTCGTCCAGCGTCCGCTCCTGGGCCTCCAGCAGAGCCGGCACCAGCCGTCCCCGCGCCTCCAGCTCCCGCACCATCCGTGGACAATGCTCCCGCCAATGGGTCTCCGCCATCCGGCCGTAGTTCAGGAGTTCGCTCATGGTTGGGGTGCGCGAAGAGGTCGAGTTGTCCGGGATCGTTGAGACGTTTTTGCGCCATGCCTCATGTCGTTTCAATCGTGATGCGCCGGACCTGCGGCCCCGGCCGGGCACCGGTCGGCCGCGGAAAGTTGACCCGCAGTTCGCACAGCCGGCCGAGATCGAGCGCCGCCCGAACCTCAGCCAAGTCGCGGCCTTCGACGACGATTTCGTCGCAGTCGGCCTTGATCGTCAGCAGCTCGGGTTCGCCCAACGTATGCTCCCACCGTTTGAGCTGATCCATCGGATAGGAGACCCAGCCGCCGATCAGCGCGAAGCGCACCACGCGAGCCGGTTCGCCGTTCGGCGAGATTTCGCCCCAATTCGGGGGCGGCGGGCGCGTGAGCGGCTTGGTTCCGGGGAAGACTTCGATGCTCATGCGGCTTTCGGTGTGACGGACGGTGTGAAGCGCGCCGCCCAGCGCGCTCGCCACGAGCGCCGAGGCGACGGGTTTTCAGTTGAGGCCGTGCCAACCATTTCCATCGCGAGCTTGCGGTCGGCGGTGCGCATCATGGCGTCCCGGGCCGCGGCGCGGTCGGACGTGTAGATTATCTGGCTCTCGCGGAAGCGGGAGTTTGAGACATACGCCTGCTTCAAGTTGCCCGCCGCAATGCCGGCATCGGCCATGAGCAGGAGGCCTCGATCCACGGTCTTTCCCTGCGAGGCATGGGAGGTGGTGGCATACCCGTGCGTAAATCCGCGGAACCAAGCTGGCAGCACGCGCCCGTCTTTCAGCGGGATCTCTCCATTGGGGTCTATGCCCGCGATCTCAACCAAGTCACCGTTGCGCAAATCCGCCGGCTTCACGTTCGCGCGAATCAAGAGCCGGTCGCCAATCGCGAGGGAAATTTCGTCGGTCGATCCGACCTCGAAACCGCTGGCGTGCCGCGGGTCGATCCGCAGCTCACGCCCGTCGGTCCCGCACAGCACGAGCTGACGTTCCTCGTGCCGCACCACGGCCACGGCGTCGAATTTTCGGAATTGGCCCCAGGTGTGATGGAACGTGAGCACATCGCCCGGTCGGTAGTTCTCCACCCTCCGACGCTCCTCCTGCGTCCACTTGAAGGACTCTACTGTTCTGACGGTGTGCTCGTGGCCGGTAAGGACACCCGCGGCGCGCAATTGGGCACGGACCGCCGACGTGAAGTCGTGGATCTCTTCCCATACCGGCGAAATCGCCAGACACGACTTTCCCGATTGCACTGTCCGCACGTAGTCCGCGGCAGCCTCCTGCCACAAGACACCGCTCTCGGGCAGTTCACGCACGGCCCCAAGTCGGGAAAATTCGTTGAAGGCGCCATAGGCATCGCCCCGCGCCAGCCGGGCGACCGCCTTGCGGTATGCCGGGTCCTTCTGGCGGCGAATCTCGGTGAGATGGAAGACCGGCACGCGGGCGAATTCCTGAAGGCAGCGGATCGCGTCGCCCGCCTCGATCGAGGTGTGTTGCTTGATGTCTCCGACGAGGAGCAACCGGTTGTCATTGCGAGCGGCCAGCCGGCAGAGGTCGCGCATCTGCCGCACCGACACGAGCCCGGCCTCGTCCACGATCAGAACACGCCCCTTCGTTGCCTGTTGCAGCGTCTCGTTGGCGAGCAATTGCTGCAGCGTATCGGCCTCCGGAGTGAGTTCCCGGCGCAGCACGTCTGCTGCGCCGGAAGAGGGGGCGCACCCAAACACCCGGCCGCCTGCCTGCTCAATGCCCGCGACTACCGATTTGAGGCAGGTGGTTTTGCCGGTGCCCGCGTCGCCCTGGAGGATCACGACGCCGGAGGTGGAGCCGAGGACGCCTCGCACCGCGGCAGCTTGATCGGCACCAAGGTCCATCCGGCCGGGCGCAGCGCCGAACCGCTTGCGGGCCTTGAGTTGCCCGTTCGCCCAGCCGGTGAATTCCCGTTCCGCGTCCAAGGCCTCGCGTGAGGCAATTTCTTCGTCGACCCGCACCAGGTCGCCCGACCGCTCGCGACTGACCATCGCGCGTTTCAGCGCATCGAGGCTCACACAACCGCGACCGGCCATGAGCGATTCCCGCAGCAGCAGTCGGTCATCGACGACCGATTTGCGCTCAAAAACGTGGGCTTCGGCGGAGCGCAAGGCTTCGACCGGCGTGGTCGGCGCGGGGCCGATTGAGACCCCGGCGGCACGCGCCACGACGGCTCGCAACGCGTCCAGGTGCTCGGCGGCCTCGACGAGCCATCCCGCACGCAACGAAGCCGCGGTGGCTTTGGTTTTGTCGGCTCGGCTCCGGACGGCGATAGCCTGTAGTCCATCCTGGGATTGGTTTCCGGTCGCAGCCGCCTCTCGGAGGATGGCTCGCCGACGTTTGCTAAACATCTCGCGCAGGGCAGGCGGGACGCCCTTGACCGCGAAACCGATGCGTTGGCCGGATTCTAACTCATACCCCGCGGCCGTCATCAGCGTCGCGAGTTTGTTGTAGCAGACTTCCCGTAGGTAGCCCTGATGCCGGTAGAATCCCGACGGCTGGACGCCTTTCCACCGGCCTTCGCTCGCGTCGAAAGTGAGGTTCATGACGCAAACGTGAGTATGCAACTGGGGGTCGAGCGCGCGGTTGGCGTCATGGGTGACGACCGCCGCGACCATCTCTCCCGTGCGCCGGTCGAAGTTTTGGCCGTCGCGCCGCACCCGCGTCGCCGTCAGGGCCTCCGCTTCCTTGAGCGTCTCGGCTACGGCCTCCTGCCACCACTGTCCGATCCGTTCGTCGCCACCGACGAGATGCAGCACGGACACATCCTTGGGTGGTGAAATCTGGCCAAAGTAGCAGACCCGCCGGTTCTCGCCTTTATTCCGCACCATGAGCTTCGCTTCGGTGACCGGATGCAGGCCGGCACAAAGATTGGTGAAGTGGGACAGCTCACACACACCTTCCAATCCAAGGCGTTTGGCACCCTGACCCTGCCACGTCATCTCCACCTTTCCTTCCTGAGTGAGGTAATCACCCACGGCCATGTGCTCCCGGAAATACTCCACGGCACCGTTCGCAAGCACACAGGGTTTATCGAATCTCACCATGATTCGGACCATGCCTAAAAACCATACGCTGGCGAGCCTAAACGCCATACGAGGCAGTCCTGAAAGCCCATTATCGAGCCATTGAGTGACCCGGCCGTCACCATTTAGTCACAGCACTCCGGCATCCCACTCAAGGCACAGAAGAGCGGCACCAGCCGCATGTTCTACCTATAAATCCGTGGACACGCCACCCCTAGCGTCCGCTAGGAATTTCTCGTTTCGCCACCACTACATCGCCACTTCACCACTACTTCACCACTACTCGACCGCTACTTCGCCACTACATTCTAGCGACCATACGAAATCTTTTTTCGATTTACTTAAAGCCATACGAAGGTAACGTTCTGGCTATGGCAGATACCAACGAACTTCACGCCCGCCTCATGGAGGACGCCCGGAATTACGACCCGGCAGCGCACCACCGAGGGCTGCTCGGGCCTTACCGCGATGTGCTGCTCGTCTGGAGGGCGAAGTTCATGAGTTACGAACAAATCGCGGCGACGCTCTCCGTTCACGGCATCAAAGTTTCGCCGGCCGGCGTCGGCGTTTACTGCCGCAGCCAATTCACCAAGGCCGAGATCGAACGCATCCGCCGCGAGCACCGGGCCACGGCCCGCGCGACCGCCCCGGCACCTGCTTCCAACTCGCTTCCACCGGCGGTCACTCCGCCTTCAGGCGACCTCGGCGCCGGCCGTCGCGGACCGAAGATCGCCCGCGACAACTACTGAACCGTCCTCACAAACCATGCCCACTAAACGCATCATTCTCTTTCCCCAGGACAAGGGCGGTATCGGCAAAAGCTTTGTCGCCACCTTGCTCCACGACTACCTGACCGACGCCGGCGTGCGCGTGAAGGCGTTCGACCTCGACCACGCGAATTCGACGTTCAACCGACTGGTGCCCGAGGCCGAGTTCATCGACACAGATGTCGACGCCGACAAACTCGGTGTGCTCGACCGAATCGTCCATGTCCTGCCCGAGACGGATGTCGTCCTCGTCGACAACCGCGCCACCGGCGGCAGCAAAGTGATCGCTTACCTCGACGAGACGCGACTGCCCGAGTTGCAGGAGGAGTTTGGTTGCGTGCTAGTGTTCGCCGTGATCGCAACCGACGACAAGGACGCGAACTCCCAGATAGCGGAACTCCTCGACTCGCACGGCAGCCGGGTCCGCTGGTTGGTGGCCCGCAATCTCCGCGACGGCGGCAACCTCGACCTCTTCGGCCAGAGCAATGCGCGTAAGCGCCTCATCGACCTTGGTGCCGTCGAAATTGATGTGCCCTGCCTCGCGGAGGTGACGAAGAATCGGCTGCAACAGGCCAACCTGACCGTGGGCCGCGGCCGGCGATCCGACGCCTTGCACCTGCTGGATCGCTCCCGCTGCGAGCGGTATCACGACCGCATGACGGGAGAGTTCCAAAAAGCCCGGGAGCTGCTGCAATCGTGAGCGCGCCCGCGAAACCGGAGGACCTGCTCGATCCCGAGCATTTTCCCGACGACCTGAAATGGGTTCCGGCCCACTACAAGCTGCATCCGACCGACCCGGTTTACCTGCTGCTTGCGTGGCATTGGCGCCGCGTGAAGCAATCGGAGGATACGTTGAAGGCCACCATCGTCGAAATGAAAAAGGCCCTCGATGACCGCATCGCCCATGTCACCAATGCCGCCGACACCGTGGCCGGCGTCAGCGACGCGCTCGCCGAGGTTCAGGTGTCACTGGATGAGAAACCGGCCGAGCTGGAGGCCCAACTCGACGCGAAGCTCTCCAAGCCTGTGGCAGACGCGGTGACGCGGCTCCAGGCGTTGGAGAAATCCCTCGCCCCGCTCGCCCGCAATTTCCAGACCGCGTTACGCCGTCAGATCCTCGCCACCTTTCTGGCCGGGATCACCGTTGGCGTCCTGGCGTCCGTTATCCTTTTCCTTGCGTGATGGGACGCACCGCCGGACTAGTCGTCTTGTGTTTCGGTTTCGCCGTCATGGCCCGGCACGCGGCAGCGCCGCCGGTGGGCTATTGGCTTCCGGTCATCACCCTGGGAATCGGAGGATGGCTGACCTACGTCGCGCTCACGACGCACTTCGAGGGGAAGCTGGCGGTGGTGCTCCGCCTCTGGGGTCTTGAATGGACTCGTGATGAAGCGTGTTGCCATTTCTTCATCACCGGTGCGACCGGCACCGGGAAAACTGCGCGCGCGGTGGTGCCGATTGTGCACGGTCTCCGTTCAACCTTGCCTGACACCGGCATCCTCGCGGTGGACTCCAAGGGGGCTTTGTGGAAACCGCTGTCGGCGATGGCAACGGCCTTGGGCCAGAAGGACACCCTGCGCTTGATCCGCGTGCGCCCCACCCACATTCCGCCGGACCAGTGGGTGCCGCCGTTGCGGCTCAATCTTCTGGGGGACGCCTCCGTTCCTTGGAGCACCTACGCCAAGATCATCGTCGATACCGCCACGGCGTCCGGCCAGCGTGGTGGTCAGGCATTTTTCAAGGAGACGGCGCGGGACGCGATCGCGCACGCGATGCACGCATTGGAGGCGGCCGAGTTGCCGGTGACGCTGGCCAATGTTCATGACGCGATCTGCGTGTCATCGGAGACGGCGTTGTTGCTCGCGAGACTGGCCGAGCATCCGGGGCCGGCGGCGGAAAAGGAGCGGCAGTATTTCAGCGATTTCCATGCGCAGCCGCCGGAGCAGAAGAGCGGCACGGTCTATACGGTCGCGAACTACCTTCGACCCTACACACCGCCGGACATCCGGGAGGTTGTATGCTCGCTCGAGCCCAATTTCAGCTTGGCTGAGGTCGACGCTGGCCGACTCATCTGCCTCTCCGTTCCGCAGACCTACCAGGTCGAGCGCCGATATTTGAACCTGCTCTTCAAACAGCTCTTTTTCCTGCACGCCTTCCGGCGGTTCGATCTTGAGCCCGACGAGATGCGCCGGCGCAACCTGATCGCCCTGGTGCTCGATGAGGGACAAAAAACGACGCTCGTGTCCGAGGACGGGTTCTCGGATCACGCCACGGTCGACGAACTCCGTGAGGCCGGCGTCAGTCTGATTTCGGCGACCCAGACGCCGTTATCGCTCTACGCCGCGTTCGAGACCGAGCGGAAAGCGGATGTGTTCATGGCGAATCTGCGGACCCAGATTCACTTCCGGGCCGCCGACGAGAAAGGCGCGAAGATTCTTTCCGAGAAGATGGGCGGACGCGAAATCCGCAAATACAGCGGCGGGGTCAGCAGCGGCCGGACGTCCCGGAACTGGCAGCCGGCGGATGAAGCGTGGTTCAAGCCGACGTCTTTCCTCTCGTTGGCGGACGGCAAGGCGGTGGTGAAACACCCGCGCCGCCTGGGAAAACCGCTGTTGCGGCGTTTGCCATTTACCTCCTTCACCCGGGCAAACGAGGCCAGCCCTCGTCCCAGCGAAGGCTGACGTGTGCGCGTTGGGCGCTCCACGTCATGCGACGATGACCGCTTAGTTGCGGGAGGGATCGACCGGTCCGCGAGAACGGAGCTGCGGCCCGCGCCGATTCGGCCGGATCGGGGTCGGGCGAGAAGACTTTAACACGACGATGCGCCCCGCGGAACTGGGCCATCGAATCGCGTCGAGATAGTCATCTGCGATGCCCGTGGCATCCCGCCCCTGTAGATTGAATACAATGAGTGCCGCCACATCCGGGGCGCTACGCCCCATGATCCGGCGGAGCTGACGGGTGGCGCTGACAAAAATGCGGTAGTCCGCCGCATCGAAGAGAATTGTGACTCGAACGGGATGGGTGCGTGGGGGCATGGAGCATCGGAGGAGGACGTTGACGCGGCGGGGTTGACCACGGTTGGCGGTTGGTTGGGAACGCGGTGCGGTTGAACGCCCGCGGCTGGACTGAAGCTTACCTATATTACCATGCCAAACTTACCTAGAATCGGCTGTCCCGCGCAAAATATCGGCAAAAATCACCGCAGCCGCTGCGTTCGCACGTCGCTAGGCCGGCAATTGAGCACGCGCCGAAACCACCGCGCCATCAGAGTGTCGTCCGAGAATCCGCAGCGAAGGGCGATCTCGATCTCCTTTTTATCGGAGTGCTGCAGCAGCTCCTCCGCCTTCGCGACCCGTCGGCGCATCACGTAGTCGTGCGGCGTCAGCCCGACGCTGGTTTTGAACAACCGACCGAAATGGCTCGGGCTGAACCCGGCGATACGGCCGAGCAACGCCAGGTCGAGGTGATCGCCTATATGCGTTTCGATGAATCCGGTCACCCGTTGCAGGGATTCAGAGGGCAGGCCGATACGTTGACCGGGTGCGGTGCCGCCGTCGGTCAACCCGCGCAACAGGTGTGTCCCGAAGACGGTGCCGATGGACTCGACGTAGAGTGCGTTCGGGTCGCTCTGCCCGCGACAGAGTCGCCGAAAGGCGGTGCTCAGTTGCCCGATCAGCGCGTCCCGGCCGACCAGGTAGGCGAGAGCCTCCACCGTGACCTCGGGCTTTTCGCGCACCGCGATTTCCGAGGCAAAGCTGGGCTTGATGAACAGTGTCACCATTTCCGCCTGATCCGGGCAAATCAGCGCATGGGGCGTTCCCGCCGGAATCAGCCAGGCGGTTGGCCCCTGAATCTTCCTCTCCCGCCAGTCGCCGTCCGGAGGCTTCCATTTTATGATGCCGACGGCTCCGTCCAAAACGGCGGAAATCTGCTCTTCCTCGCGGGTATGCTCCGCCCACTCGTTGCTCGGGTGATGATCGTAGTAGACGCTGACCGCTCGGCCGTCGAAGAGTTGTCGGCGGTAGCCATTGGTCGCAGGGAAGAGGGTAAGTGGATTAGGCACGGAAGAGTCCGTGCCGGGTTAACAGGATGTCGATGAGCGATTTGGGCGACACCTGCGCGTTGCGACGCAGACAGTCGGGCCAGTGTAGCGCCATTCCCGCCGGAGGTATCGGCTGGAGCCGCGTTTCTATCGGCTATTCGCGCTTTCCTATGAAAATGGTATCGCACGGTCTGATGTCGTTCGCCCGGTCCTCGCCGTAAAATCGACGACTAATTCAAGCCCGATTTCGGCGGCTCACCCAACGCGGGAAAGCCTTTGCGACCGGAGCCGCTGTGTGGCTGCCACGGAAAATGGGAGGGCACCGTCCAAGGCGACCCCGGCATGGGCAAAGCCGAGCGCGAATACACCTTCACGCTCAACGACCGCTTCATCCATGTCGTCAACAAGTCGATCTATCCGCCGCAGGAGAAGAACAAGCAGGACGAGACGCACGAGGATGTCGGCTACATCAGCTACGACAAGGCGGCGAAGAAGTTCGTCCTGCGCCAATTTCACATCGAGGGCTTCGTCAATCACTACTTCATCGACAGCATATCAGAGGACGGCCGCACGCTCGTGTTCGTCACCGCCGCCATCGAGAACATCGCTCCCGGCTGGCGGGGTCGCGAAACCTACCGCATCGTCAGCGACGACGAATTCATCGAGACCTTCACGCTCGCGGAGCCGGGCAAGGATTTCGTGACCTATTCGGAGACGCGTTTCCGGCGCAAGCCGTAGTCACTTCGAGAGCGCGACGCCGAAGTGCCAGGGCGGCAGGTCCACCGTCGCGGCGGCGGTCAACCCGGCGGCCTTCGCCCAGATTTCGGCATCAGCGGGTGTCGGCCGCAGATGGAGCGGCGGGCCGCGCGGCGTCGCGGGATCGGCGCGCCAGTGAATGGCCAGCACCCGGCCACCCGGTCGCAGCAACGTCGCAGCCTGGCGCACGAGGTCTTCGGGCTGCGGGAAGTGGAGAATATTGAACAGCAGCACGGCATCGCAGGATTCCGGTTCGAGCCCGAAACCGGCGGCCAGCACATCGCGCTGCGCAGCATTGATGTTGCTCACGCCTGCGTCCGCCGCGCGCGCGATGGTGCGCGCGATCATCGCGCGATCGATATCGAAGGTAAACGCGGTTCCCCGGATGCGACGTGCCACAGGGAGAGTAAATGTGCCGTAGCCGCAGCCCAATTCGGCGACGTGTTCAATCGTGCAGTCGATTTTCAGCCGATCCAAAATCAGCGGGAGGTCGAAGAGCGACTCCCAATAGGTTTCTTCGGGCATACCACTTTCCGGCACTTTCATCGGGGCACGATCATCGCTCGCGCGCGGAAAGCAAAGCGTTCCCGTGCCGGTGCGAGGCCTCTTCTCGCACCGGGGCTTGGGTTGGGCGGCCCAAATACTCCAAGGGATTCCTCCGGCCACGGCGTATAACGATCAACACGCTCACACTAAAATCCAAGGAGCCATCATGAAAACCCTCACAAAACTATCGGTGGTCGCGGCGCTCGCCAGCGCCGCAATTTCCTACGCCGGCCCCGGTCCCCAATTCTGGAATCGCCCCGCGACAAAAACCCCTTCGCCAAAAGTCGAGACGGCGGCGGCGGTCTCCCAGACACCGACAAAAGCGGACAGCTCGGGCCTGACCTGCGCTCGGATGCTCGTGCCGCGCATCGGAGCATTCAAGCAGTCGCCCGTTTCCGTCGTCACCTGCACGCCCGAAATGATGAAGAGCGACTGGCGCTGCCAGCAGGCGTGCGCTTTTGCCGCCAAAGGTTAATCGCCAAACCAACCGCTCTTCGCCCGGCCAACGAACGCGTCGGGCGAGAGCATTCCTCAATCCGATGAAAGAAACTTACGATCCCAAGCTACGGGAAGTGCTCGCCGCGTGGCAGGTCTCGCCGCCACCGGCTCCTCGTTTCAAATCCGTCGTGTGGCAGCGGATCGCCGCCGCAGAGGCCCGCGACGCGCTCGGAGTGTGGGGGCGGCTGCGCGAATGGCTGATGGTCGAGCTCCCGCGTCCGGCCTACGCCTCGGCACTGCTCGCTGTCACCGTGGTCGCGAGCTTCACCGCGGCCAACCTGCACGCGAGTTACGCCCGCGAGCAATACCGCGTGGAATCCGCGCGCCAGTATCTGGCGTCGATCGATCCGCTCGCGATGGCCACCCACCCGGGCAAGGCGCGATGAAAAAATTGCTCATGGTGCTCGCCCTCGTCGTCGCCGTCGGCACGACGACGTATGTGGTCTGTTATCGGCGCGCAATGGTCGCCGTCGTCACGCCCGACGGCACCGATGCCGAGCTGGACTGGCTGAAAAGTGAATTCGCGCTCACACCCGCGCAATACGAGAAGGTGCTCGCGCTGCACCACGCGTATCGCCCGGTGTGCGCCGATCATTGCACGCGATTTATCGCCGCGCGCCGCCAGCTCGACGACGTGCTCAAGCA
This sequence comes from Opitutaceae bacterium, assembly GCA_027482185.1. Taxonomy (GTDB): domain Bacteria; phylum Verrucomicrobiota; class Verrucomicrobiia; order Opitutales; family Opitutaceae; genus ER46. Next base: position 163,026 of record JAIXWF010000016.1, read on the forward strand.
CCAGGCGAGTTGGTCTCCGGCCGCGGCGGCGGCCATCGCCGAGCAGGCGCAGATTCAAGGCGAGTGCCACGCCTCTATGCTAAAATACGCCTACGACGTGGCGGCGTGCATGTCGCCCGAGCAGGGCCGGCGCTATCTGGACATGATCAAGATGCAAATCACGGAGGGCGATCCGGCCGGGATGTTCGCGGCGGCCCGCTGATCCTCCATGTCCGACGATGACGGCGATCTCATGTCCCGCCTGTGCGCCGGTGACGACGAAGCTCTCGATGCGCTGATGGATCGCTGGCAGGCCGCACTGCGAGGCTTTCTCTACCGTTATCTCCACAACGAGGAGGACGCGGCCGACGTCGCCTTGGAGACATTCGTGCGCGTATATCGGAATCGCGAGAAATTCCGGCCGGGCGCGAAATTTTCGACGTGGATGTTTTCCATCGCGCTCAATCTCAGCCGGGACCACGCGCGATACGGCCGGTCGCGTCCCGTGGTCGCGCTTGAAGATGACGCGCTCGCCGCGGCCAGCGACCGCTCGGCTGAAGCGTCGGACGTTGCACCCGATACGGATTTGCTCCGGGTCGAAATGGCCCGTGCCGTGCGCGCCGCGGTCGAGGCGTTGCCCGATCAACTGCGGTCCGCTGTTCTGCTCTGCGAATACGAAAATCTCACGCACGCCGAAGCTGCGGCGGCCACAGGCTGCTCGGCGAAAGCGGTGGAAACACGACTCTACCGAGCGCGGCAACTGCTGCGCGATGCGTTGCAACGGCACCTGCGATGAACGCAGCGCTGCCGGCTCCGCGGCGCATTCCTCCCATATTGGAACCGGAGCGCAGCGCGCGCGACGGTCACGGCAAGAAATGCACGACTAAGAGCAAGAATTGCGCGAGGGAGACGAGCCTTTCCCCGCGTATAACTTGATACCAACCGTCAGTCCAAAAACAGCCTCCCATGAAAACATCAATCACCACTCCCTCACTCGCAGGCCCCAGTCTGGGCCTGCTTTTCGCAGCGTTCCTCGCCAGTAACGCCGTCGCCGGCCCGGGTCCCGAATACTGGAGGTCGCTCGGCCAGCCGAAGGCGGCAACCGTCGAGCCCGCGAAACCTGTCGCAGTGGAGATTCCGGTGTGCCCAGGCTCCGAAGTCGTCCCGGTCACAGCGATGAAGTCGCCGCAGTCCAACGGCCGGCCGCCTCTCGTCGCCGTGCAGACGGGCACCCAACGCGTGTGCCACCTCTGCACCACCACCAGCGTGGTCATCACGAACGACTGGCCGAGCCACCGCGGGCCGACCGTGCAGAAAACCGAAGTCGCAAAAGTCGGAGCAACTCACGTCTGCACCGAGGCATGCCCCACCTCATCGAAAGCGTAGTCACGTCCCCCACATCGCCCAACTTCCAATCTCACCAAATATTGTCATGAAAACCATTCGCCTCAGCAAAAACCTCATCGGGCTCGGCTCCATGCTGGCCCTCGCAATCAGTCTGGGTTCCTCAGCTATTGCCGGCCCAGGCCCGCAATTCTGGAATCGTGCGTCGCCTGTCACCACCACCAAGGAAGCCGAAGCCTTAAAGCCGACCGACACCGCCGTGATGGTCTGCGGCGCGTGCAAGACGGTCCTTGTGCGCGACGCGAAATACGTCGGCCCCAGCGGCAAGGGGCGCTACGAATGGTTCACTATTGGAGCGAAACACAAATGCGATCACTGCGGTGGCGAGATGTCCGTGGTCCGTGGCAAGACCACCGACACGATGCAGCACAATTGTTCAATGTGCGGTGAAGGCGCGGCGTTCTGCTGCGCGGTGAAAGCAGACGCCGCTCCTGCCGCGAAGAAGTAATCGTTTGCGCCGCGCCCGTCGAAGAGCGGATTCCGTCACAACCCCCTGGCCATCCGTTCAACGACCACGCTTGCGCGAACGCGGCCCACGCCTCCGGGAAAATTCCCGGGGGCGAACCGCTCTAATGAAACCACCTGAATATTTTGAAGTCTCGCACCAGCTCGTTATGAAAAGTCTCCGCACCATCGGCAAACTCTCCGGCCTTGGCGCCGCCCTAGTTGCCGCGATCAGCGGCTGCGCGCTGGCCCCATCAGCCGCGGAAAAACAGGCGCGCACCGAAGTCGCCCGGATCGGGACGGCAATTCGTCCCGCCAGCCCAAAGCCGCCGCTGCCGGACCTACGCACCGATTCGCCGCTGACGGACTATGTGCACTTTGCCGTGCTCAATCATCCGCGCGTCGAGGCCGCCTATCACGAATGGCGCGCCACCGTCTCCGCGATCGCGCCCACTCGCGCGTTGTCCGATCCGCAGTTCACGTTCGAGGCCGACATCGCGGACACTCTGATGACGTTCATGCCGGGCCTGATGTTCGATTTCATGACGCCCGCCAAACGCGCCGCGATGGGACAGGAAACCGTCGGGGCAAGTCGCGCTGCCTATCGGATTTACGCCGGGGAAGTGCTCGAGGTCGCCGCCGGCGTGCGCAAGGCGTGGCTGGAGCTGGCCTACGTGGACGAAGCGCTGCGATTGCGCGAAAGTTCACTGCACGCGCTCGACCTGGCCACTGCGGTTGCGGGGGCCGACTACACGACGGGCCGCGGCATGGGCACCTTGGAAATCCACGTGCGGCTGGCGAACGATGCCGCCAAGGTGCGCTCGGAACTCACCGCACTCGGCTACCGTCGCGACGCCGCGCGAATTCGTTTCAAGTCCACGCTGGGGCTCGCGCCCACGGCAGCCGATCCGGCCTGGCCCCAGGCGACGCTCGCGCCGACGACGCTCCCCAGCGAGGACGAACTCTGGCGCCGTGCGCAAGTGGCCAACCCGGAACTCGGCCGGATGCGCGCGATGGTGGAGATGGCGCTGGCCGGCATCGGCGTCGCCCGGCAGGGTGCGACCCCGGATTTTTCCCTCGGGGCGATGGCCGACTTCAAAGCCAGCCCGCTGTTGGTGCGGCCGACCGCGACCGCCACGCTGCCGATCTGGCGCGAGAAAATTGCCGCGAACATCGCCGCCGCCGAAGCACGCCGCGACGCCGCGGTCGCCCGCGTGAATGCGGAGCAACTGAACCTCGCGGCCGAACTCGCGCAGATGCTCTACATGGTGCGCGAGAGCGAGCGCATGATCGCCTACATCGAGCAGTCGGCGCTGCCGAACTACGAGCGCGCCATCGCCACCCTCGAAGCCGGCTATCAGTCGGGCATGAACGGACCGGGAATGATTCCCGAGATCCGCATCATGGCGCTCGCGATGCGGGTGGAGCGCGCCGCTGCGCTGCGCGACCGCGAGAGCGCGGTCACCGACCTGATGCTCCTGACGGCCGATGTCGCGCCGCCCGGCGCTCCGTTGCTCGCCGAATCCTCACTCTCCGCCCGCTGATTTCTTTTCCTGTCCAAACATGAACGCCTCCCTGCGCACCGTCGCATTCTTGACCCTCGGCCTGTTCGTCGCCGCCGCGCTGTTCGCGGCCGAGCAGCTCTACACCTGCGGGATGCACCCGCAGATCATCAAAAAGGAGCCGGGCAATTGCCCTGTCTGCGGCATGAAACTCACGCCGATCCGTGCCAACTCCTCCGGCCAGACGGCCGCAGGTGAGCGGAAGGCGAAATTCTACAAATCAACCATGATGGCCGGCGAAGTCAGCCCCAAGCCCGGCAAGGATTCGATGGGCATGGAGATGGTGCCCGTTTATGACGGCAGCGATTCCACGGCGACCAGCATCCAGATCGACGCTGCCACGATTCAGAAAATGAATCTCCGCACGGCGCCGGTCGGCCACGGCCCGGTGCGTCGTGAAATCCGCGCGGTCGGCTCCGTCGCCTACAACGAGCAGGGTCTGCGCGACATCACGACCAAGTATGAGGGCTGGCTGGAAAAGCTGCTCGTGAACGCCACGTGGGCCACCGTCAAGGCGGGCGACCCGCTGTTCGAGATCTACTCGCCGGACCTCTACAACGCGCAGCTCAACTACCTTGTCGCGCTCCGTTCCGAAGGCGAAGCCGGCGGCAACCTCACGCGCGCGGCCCTCGGTCGGCTGCAATTGTTCGACGTGCCGGCCGACGTGATCGCCGAGTTGAACCGGACCCGGGAGGCCCGGCGCACGATCGTGTTTCGCGCGCCCGCCGATGGTGTGGTGATTGAGAAGATGGGTGTTGCCGGGCAGATGATGAAGCCCGGCGAGCGCATCTACCGCCTCGCCGATCTTTCGTCGGTGTGGGTGCAGGCGGAGATTTACGAAAAAGATCTGCCGTTCATCCGCGTCGACGCACCGGCCGCTGTGCGCACCAGCTACGGCCCGGAGCGCACGTTCGACGGCACGGTGGAATTGCTGTTGCCGCAAGTGCAGGAGCAGACCCGCACCGCCTCCGCGCGCATCGTGCTCGCGAATCCCAATGGCGTTCTCCGGCCCGGCATGTTTGTCGATGTGCGGTTCGCCGCCCAGCTCGCCGACGATGCCGTGCTCGTGCCCGACACGGCGGTGCTGCGGAGCGGCGAACGCAACACCGTCTTCGTCGCGCTGGACGGCGGCGCCTTCGAGCCGCGCGAAGTGAAGCTCGGTGCCCGCAGCGCCGGCGACGTCTATCAAGTCCTGAGTGGGTTGAGCGCGGGCGAGCGCGTCGTGATTTCGGGACAGTTCATGCTCGATTCGGAAAGCCAGCTTCGCGAAGCGATTCAAAAGATGCTCAAGCCCGCGAGCGCCGCAGCCGAGCCGGCCCCGGCCAGCGCGCCGGCTGCGCCCATGAAAAAGCAAAGCTCCGTCGTCGCGCCGGACGCCCTGAAGTCGCTCGCGCTCGCCGCCGCCGATGCCGCCTCCCCGCTCGCCCGCGACGACTTCGCCGGTTACCAAGCGCAGCTTCCGGCGCTGCGTGCGGCGTTCGCGGCGCTCTTCGCCGCCGACGAACACGCGGCCCACGGCCCGCTCGGCGCGTTCAAGGACGGTCTCGCTGAACCCGCGGACCTCAAGGCCGCGCGGCTGGCGTTCGCGCCCTTGAGTTCGGCCATTGCTGACGCCGTGCGGTCGGCCGGGCTTGCCGGCGACGCGGGCTTGCGAGTCTTCGAGTGCCCAATGGCGAAGGCCCGCTGGTTGCAGCGGGAGGCCGGCACTAAAAATCCTTTCTACGGCACGGCGATGCTGACGTGCGGCGACGAGATCGACGTGGCAGTCACCAAGCCGAAAAAGACTGGCGCGCTCGTCGCGCCGCCGCTCGATGCCCGTGCGATGGCCGCGCAATTGCCGCCGGGCCATCCGCCCATCGGTGCAGCCATGACGAGCCAGGATTTCCTGCGCTCGCAGATGGGCCTCGCTCCCGCCGGCAGCGCCGCCGGTGCCCCGGATGCGAGCTGCGGCAACTGCGGCATGTCAGCCGCGGCGATGGCGGCGGGCGAACCCTGCGCACACGACAAAAAGTAACCGCCTCACTCGCAACCTGACCGCCCGAATCCGCAAACCACGCGGCGCGCTGCGTCCCGCAACGACCTTCTCCATGCTCAAAGCGATCATCGACTTCTCGCTCAGGAACAAATTCCTCGTGCTCGCCGGCACGGTGGCGCTCGTCTGCGGCGGCATCTTCGCCCTGCAACGGATTCCGCTCGACGCGATCCCTGACCTCTCGGACACGCAGGTGATCATCTACACCGAGTGGCCGGGGCAGGCACCACAGATCGTGCAGGATCAGGTGACGTATCCGATCACGACGAAGATGCTGTCGGTGCCCTCCGCGAAAGTGGTGCGCGGCTATTCCTTCTACGGCTTCTCGTTCGTTTACGTGATCTTCGAGGACGGCACCGACCCGTATTGGGCGCGCAGCCGTGTGCTGGAATACCTGAGCGGACTCAGCGGCAGCCTGCCGGCGGGCGTGACGCCGCGCCTCGGGCCGGATGCGACGGGCGTGGGCTGGGCGTTCATGTATTCGCTCAACTCGAAAAATCACGACCTCGCGCAACTGCGTTCCATGCAGGACTGGTTCCTGCGCTATCAGCTCGCGAGCGTCGATGGCGTCGCCGAGATCGCCTCGGTCGGCGGTTTCGTGAAGCAATACCAGATCACCGTCGATCCGCACCGGCTGCACGCCTACAACCTGTCCATCGCCGAGGTCGCGATGGCGGTGCAGAAGAGCAATGGCGAGGTCGGCGGACGCTCGGTCGAGATGGCCGAGAAGGAATTCATCCTCCGCGTGAAGGGCTACGTTTCCTCGGTGGAGGACCTGCGCAAGGTCGCCGTGGGCCGCGGTCCGGCCGGGACGCCCGTGTTGCTCGGCGAAGTCGCGAACGTCGGGCTCGGCCCCGACATGCGGCGCGGCATCGCCGAACTCAACGGCGAGGGCGAGACAGTCGGCGGCGTCGTGGTCGTGCGCTACGGCGTGGACACGCGCCAGGTCATCCAGGCGGTTCGCGCCAAGCTCGACCAGGCGATGAAAAGCCTGCCCGAAGGCGTCACCTATTCGGTGGCCTATGACCGCACCGCGCTGATCGTCCGCGCGGTGCGCACCCTCAAGGAGAAGCTCATCGAGGAAAGCGTCGTCGTCGCCCTCGTGTGCCTCGTCTTCCTGATGCACCTGCGCAGCTCGCTTGTGGCGATCATCATCCTGCCGATTGCCGTGCTCGCCTCGATTCTGATCATGTTTGGGCAGGGACTGAGCGCGAACATCATGTCGCTCGGCGGCATCGCCATCGCCATCGGCGCGATGGTGGACGCGGTCATCATCATGATCGAAAACGCGCACAAGCACATGGAGCACGACGGCGGCAAGAAGCCGCATTGGGACATCATCCGCGATGCCTCCGTCGAGGTCGGCCCCACGTTGTTCTACTCGTTGCTCGTCATCACCGTCTCGTTTCTGCCGGTGTTCACCTTGCAGGCGCAGGAAGGCCGCATGTTCAAGCCGCTCGCGTTCACCAAGACCTACTCGATGGGCGCGGCGGCGCTGCTCTCCATCACGCTCGCGCCGGTGCTGATGGGCTTTTTCATCCGCGGCAAAATTCCCGCCGAAGAAAAAAATCCGGTGAACCGTCTTCTCATCTGGATGTATCACCCGCTGCTGGATCGCATGATCAAGTATCGCTGGATCGTGATCGCGGCGGCGGCGTTGATCGTGGGCTGGGTGTTCTTCCCGTGGAACGCGGTGGTGTCGCGCGTGCTGCCCGACGGCACGGCCAAGGAGCTCGCCTTCAAGCTCGGGAAGGCGTTTCCCTATCAAAATATCGGCTCGGAGTTCATGCCGCCGCTCTACGAGGGCGACCTGCTCTACATGCCGACGACGTTCCCCGGCATCTCGCCGACGAAGGCGCGGGAAATCATCCAGCAGACCGACCAGATCATCAAATCGTTTGCCGAGGTGCATCACGTCTTCGGCAAGATCGGGCGGGCGGAATCCGCAACCGACCCCGCGCCAATGGACATGATCGAGACGACCATAATGCTCAAACCCGAGGAGGAGTGGCCCGTCGTCGACTTCATGGACGACAACGGGAAGGTCATCGCCCATCGGCGGCGGACCATCGACGAACTCACGGCTGCGATGAACGGTGCCGTGCAGATTCCCGGTCTCACGAACGCATGGACGATGCCGATCAAGACGCGCATCGACATGCTCGCCACGGGCATCAAGACGCCCGTCGGCATCAAGGTCGCCGGTTCCGATCTCCGCGAGCTGGAACGCATCGCCAGCGAAATTGAAGGCGTGATCCGGCGCGCACCCGGCACGAGCAGCGTGTTTGCCGAACGCGTGATGGGCGGCAACTACGTCGAGTTCGACATCGATCGCGACGCCATCGCCCGCTACGGCCTCACAGTCGGCGAGGTGCAGGAGACCTTGCAGGTCGCGCTCGGCGGGATGCCGCTGACGACGACCGTCGAGGGTCTCGAACGCTACGGCGTGATTCTCCGCTACGAACGCGACTACCGCGAAAATCTCGAAGCCCTCCGCGAAATTCTGATTCCGGTGAAGGCGGGCGCGAAAGCCGGCGGGATGGGCGGCGCCGGGGGCGCAACGATGGCCCAGGTGCCGTTGAGCCAGCTCGCGAACGTGCGCGTGGTCGCCGCCCCGATGGGCGTGAAGAGCGAAGCCGCCGTGCCGAACGCATGGATCTACGTCGATGTGCAGGGCGTGGACATCGGCAACTACGTGCGCGGCGCGCAGCGCACCGTGAACGACGCGATCCGCAGCGGCGAAATCAAGGTGCCGACCGGCTACAGCATTTTCTGGAGCGGCCAGTATGAATACATGCAGCGCGCCAAGGCGCGGCTCATGATCGTGGTGCCGCTTACGCTCCTGATCATTATCTTCATCATCTACCTGAACACGCAGTCATGGATCAAAACGTCCATCGTGCTGCTCGCGGTGCCGTTCTCGCTGGTCGGGGCGTTCTGGGCGCTGCACCTGGCCGGCTACAACATGAGTGTAGCGGTGTGGGTCGGCATCATTGCCCTTGCCGGCCTCGACGCCGAGACCGGCGTCGTGATGCTGCTCTATCTCGATCTCGCCTACGAGGACTGGAAAAAGAAAGGTCTGCTCACCTCGACCGCCGGTCTGCGCGATGCGATCTATCACGGAGCCGTGAAGCGCGTGCGCCCGAAGGCGATGACGGCCGCCGTCATCATCGCTGGTCTCCTGCCGATCTTGTGGAGTCACGGCACCGGAGCCGACACGATGAAACGCATCGCGCTGCCGATGGTCGGCGGCGTGGTCACTTCGACGCTGATGGAACTCCTCGTCTATCCCGCGATTTTCTTCCTGTGGCGCAAACGCAGTCTGCCGGCGCCGGACCCCGTCCCGCCGGGCGAGTTAGCTTCCCCATGAAAACCGGAATTTCCCACCGATGCATTCCCAGAGCACAACCGCGTGCGGCGGCGAACTGCGCTCTGTGCGACACACGACTCGCGCCCGACAGAGAGTTCTCGGTCGGCACCGCTGGCTCCAGAATCGGTGTGCGGTGCTGCCAGGAATGCGCCGGTCTTTTTGTCGTGTTCCTCGATGCACTCTTGGAGACGGCGAGAATTACTCCCGTCCCGTCGCACAACGACGTGCCGGCAAACGTCGACCCGTTCAGCCATGAATACTTCCGATGATTCCGGTGCAGAGACGTGTGTCGTCTGCGGCAAAGCCGTCGCCGGCACGAGCGGAGTGACTCACATCTATCACGACCGGCGCCCGTTCGCGCTGTGCTGCCCGATGTGCGTGGATATGTTCCAACGCGCACCCGCGCGTTTCGCCAGCGGCGAGCGACCGCAGAGCGTGGTCGAGGATCTGCTCGCCGACCTGAAGTGGAAAAACTCTTCCCGCTGGTAGTCGCACCGCCCGCGACCAATCGAAATCGCCCCATCCGACCTATCGCTGCAAATCGCCGAGCAAGTCGCGCAGCTTCACCTTCGCGTGGTGGATGCGCAGCTCCACGGCCTTCGGGGTCGTGCCCATGATTTCCGCGGCCTCCTTCTGGCTTTTGCCTTCGAGGGAGCATAACATGAGCGGTAGCTTGAGCCGGTGTGGGAGCTGGTCGATGGCCCGTTGCAAGACTTTGAAGCGGTCCGCCTGCGCGCTCTGCTCGGACGGGATCGGCTGCGTGTCGGCGAGTTCGGTTCGCGCCCCGTCGTCTTCGGGCACGTCGAGCGGGATATCGTAGCGGTGCTTGCCGAGCCGGCGCAGACGGTCGCGGCAGAGGTTGACGGCGATCGTGTAGAGCCACGTCTTGACGGTCGATTGCGGCCTGAATGAAACCGCTTTGAAATACGCGCGCACAAACGTCTCCTGCGCCGCGTCGCGCGCCGCCGTCTCGTCCCGCAGGTAGCGGAACGCAAAACGGAAAAGCGGTTCGCGATGGCGTTGGATCAGTTCGTTCAGCGCCAAATCCTCGCCCGCCTTCAGGGCCTCGATCAGCGGCAGGTCCGGGTCCACGGGTGAATTACGGTGCGACGTCCAGACCTTGTTCGGCGAGTTGCAGCAGTTTGTCTCCCTGTGCGGGCGTGAGCACGCGGCGCATCTCAAAGATATGCGCAATCGAAGCGTTCTGCAGCTCGCCCATATGCAGGTGAATCTTGCCGACCGCCGCAGAAATCTCGGGCGAGTCAGGCCGCCCCTGCCGGATGGCGAGCGCGAGCTCGTGGTTCGCCGCGCGCATCCGCTCGCGCAGAATCCGGTTCTGACTCGCGAACTTTTCCTCGATGGGCTCGAGCGCCTTGTGCTGTTCCGGGGTGATCTTCAGCTCCGCGTGCAGCCATTCGTGCGGATCGACTTTGGCGGCCCTTCGCGAATCCATCCAGCGGAGGGTGCAAAACGAGGAGAGCGCCGCGACCACCACGACCGCGACGAAGAATCCGATCAGGGTTTTCATGGGCTACTTGCGGACCGAGTGGGCGGTGGCGACCAGCACCAAAGGCGTGTCGGGCGAGAAAACCTCGAAGTGTAGCGAGTCGCGCGCGAGCAGCGCGTGATCGGCGGAGCGGGCCATTATCGCAGGCACCAGGCCGGCGAGCAGGGCGAGGCCGAGCGCGGACAGGGCCAGTCGCGGACGTTCGAGCAGCTCGCGCCAGTTCAGTCCGAGGAGCGTTCCCAGCCTGCGATGTCGCCGGTGTTCGATGTCCTTCCACACGTCCGCCGTAAACCGATCTGGCGCAGAGGGCAGTGGTTGCTTCGCGTAGGCGCTAAGCAGTTCGTCGAGCGGGTCGGAGTTCATGATTGTTAATCCACTTAACGTAGGCGGGAGCCGTGATCCCTCAACCTTTCTTCCATCGGCGGGGCTGATCCGCGCAAAAAGTTTGAGGGATGAGGCCGGGTCGCAGCGTTACACGCAGCACACCCTTCATGTTTCTCCGATTCGCCGTCGTTCTCTTTTCCCTTTCGGTCGCATTCAGCGTGGTGAGGGCAGCCGACCCGCTCACACTCGATGCAGCGGTTCAACACGCCTTGGCGCAGAACCGCGATCTCGCTGCCGCCGCCCTCGGAGCTGAGGCGGCCCGTGGACGCGTGGAGCAAGCGGGCCTGCGGCCCAACCCGGCGCTCGAGGCGGGAGCGCAGACAGACTTGCTTACAGGCAACAATGGGGCGCGCAAATTCGACTTGGGCCTGACCCAGGCGATCCCGCTCGGCAACCGTCTGCGCGAGGCCCAAGCCGTGGCTCGCGTTGGCATCGGTGCGGCGTCCGCCGCGCTGGCTGATCGGCGGCGTTTGCTGGCGGGTGAAATCACCAAAATCTACGTCGATCTGTTCGCGCTCGACCAGGAAATCGCGCTGCGGGATCGGTTGATCAAGGCAAACTCGCGGCTGGTCGAACTCGCCCGCTCCAAGGCAACGATCGGGGAAGTTTCTGCGGTCGAGGTGAACGCCGCCGCACTTGAGCAGGTAAAACTGGAGCAGGAGCGCACCAATCTGGCGGCCGAGCGCACGACGCGACTGCAAGACTTGAAGCCGTTGCTCGGCACACCGCCCGAAGAAGACTTGGCGGTGGCGGGCGATCTGCCCGGCCTGACGCAGGCGCTAGGGACCAATGCCGACGGCGAAAAATCGACGTGGAACCGTCCCGATCTGCGCTTGGCCGCGCTGGCCGTCGAACAGGTCGAGGCCGAACAGCGCCTCGCCCAAGTCGAGTCCAAAGGCGATCTCACCGTGGGCGCGACCTACGGCTACGACCGGAGTGCGGGAGGCGGAGCCGATCACGTGCTCGGCGCAAAAATCTCCATCCCCCTGCCGGTGCGAAACAAAAATCAGGGGCGTCTGCGTGAGCTTCGCGCCGAGCGGACGCGCGCCCAACGCGAGGCCGCCGCGCTCGAATTCAGAGTGGCATCCGAGGTCGGCTCGGCCCGTCAGCGCGCCGAGCAGGCTCGGAAAATTCTGGAAGGCTATCGCGCGGTGGTTTTGCCCTTGGGCGAGGCATCGGAGCGCGCGTTGGCCGAGGCCTATCAGCAGGGCCAGTTGCCCCTTTTCCAAGTGATCCAAGGTCAGCAGCTACGCCTCGCGCTCGAATCCGGGGTGCTCGCGGCCAGCAGTGCCTACGCGAAAGCCCTGGCGGACTTGCAGACCGCCACGGGTCGGAATCCGCAGTTGATGAATCCGCCCGCGCTCAACGAACAGCCCTGATCGGACCGCCCTCGCTCAATTTTCTGAACCGATCCCCCCCCGCCATTTCATGAAAAGTCCGCTCTTTTTCTTCGCCGCCTTGACCGCCCTCTCGGTGCCTGCCGCGCGCGTGTCGGCCCATGAAGGCCACAACAAAGCGCCGGGCGAATCCGGTGCCGGCCCGCTTACCGGCCCGGTCACACTCACGGCGACCGCCGAAAAGAATCTCGGCTTGAAAACCGAGGCCGCCGAGCTGCGCACACTGGAAAAAACGGTCGCCATCCTCGGTAACGTCGAACTCGACCCATCGCGCGTCGCGGCCATCGCCAGCCGCATCTCGGGGCGCATCACCCGGCTCACGGTGAAGGAAGGCGACCGCGTGGCCGAAGGCGACTTCCTGCTCGAAGTCGAGAGCCGGCAGATCGGCGACCCGCCGCCGAAACTGCAATTCAAGTCGCCCATCGCCGCCACCGTTTACGAGCAGCCGATCTTCACCGGCGACAGCGTGGAACCCAACGCCCGCCTGCTTACGCTCGCCGACCTTTCCGAACTCTACCTCGTCGGCCGCCTCTACGAAGGCCAGGCCGCGCAGGTCAAGAAAGGCCAGACCGTCCGCATTCGGGCCGAGGCTTACCCCGAGGATCAATTCACCGGCACCGTCGAGGGCTACACACCGCGGCTTGATCCCGAGACCCGCACACTCGGCGTGCGCGTGCGCGTCGCCAATCCCGACCAGAAACTGCTGCCGAACATGCGCGCCACCTTGCAGATAGTCACCGCGCAAGCCGACACCGTGATCACCGTGCCGTTGTCGGCCGTGCTCGGCGAATCAGGCAATCTCTTCGTCTTCGTGCAGGACGATAAAGACCCGCACACGTTCACGCGCACGCCCGTCGTCGTCGGCCAGCGCGACGACCGTTACGCCGAAGTGATTGAGGGCGTGCTGCCCGGCGCGAACGTTGTGACCGTCGGCAACTATCAGCTTCAATACGTCGCGCCCACACCACCGAAGGAAGCGCCGGCGGCGGCAACCGCCGCCACGAAGGCTCCCGCCGCGAAACCGGCCGACGACGGCCACAAGCACTGAGCCGCTCGCCATGCTAAACCGGCTCATCGAATTCTCGCTGCGCAACCGCCTGTTCGTGCTGGCGGCGAGCGCGCTCCTGCTCATCTACGGTGGTTTCGTCATCGCGAAACTGCCCGTCGATGTGTTCCCCGACCTGAACCGGCCGACGGTGAACATCATGACGGAGGCCACGGGCCTGGCGCCGGAGGAAGTCGAGACGCTCGTCAACCTGCCGATGGAAACCGCGCTCAACGGCGCGCCAGGCGTGAAGCGCGTCCGCTCCGCCGCCGGCATCGGCCTTTCCATCCTCTACGTCGAATTCGATTGGGGCATGGACATCTACCGCGCACGCCAGCTCGTGCAGGAACGCCTGCAACTCGCCGCGGAAAAACTCCCGCGCGTCGTCACGCCCACGATGGGACCGATCAGCTCCATCATGGGCGAAATCATGCTCATCGGTCTGCGCAGCGAAAACGGCGCGACCGCGCCGATGGACATCCGCTCGCTCGCCGATTGGAACGTGCGCCAGCGGCTCCTCACGATTGCCGGCGTCTCGCAAGTCATCGCCATCGGTGGCGGCGTGAAGCAGTATCAGGTTCTGCCGGCGCCCGCGAAGATGGCCGCGCTCGGCGTGAGCCTCGAAGAGGTGCTGACCGCGGCGCGCGAAGCGCAGGAAAACAGCTCGGGCGGCTTCCTGGAAAATGCCAACAAGGAGGCGCTCATCCGCAACGTCGGCCGCACGACTTCGCTCGAAGACATCGGCAACTCCGTCGTGACCGTCCGCAAAGGCGTGCCCGTCCGCCTGCGCGATGTTGCCGAGGTGAAGTTTGGCCGCCAGGTCATGCGCGGCGATGCCGGCGTCAACGGCGAACCCGCCGTCATCCTCTCGGTGCAAAAGCAACCCGGCACCGATACGCTGACCCTCACGCGCCTGGTCGAGGCCGCCCTCGCCGAGATGGGCAAGACGCTCCCATCCGACGTGAAAATCGTCACGCTCTTCAAGCAGGGAAATTTCATCTCGGCGGCGGTGCGCAACGTCGAGGAGGCGATCCGCGACGGCGCCATCATGGTCGTGATCGTGCTGTTTCTCTTCCTGCTCAATTTTCGCACCACGCTCATCACGCTCACGGCCATTCCCCTCTCGTTCGTCGTCACCGGCCTCTATTTCAAGTTCGCCGGCATCACCATCAACACGATGACGCTCGGCGGCCTGGCCGTCGCCATCGGCATGGTCGTGGACGACGCCATTGTGGACGTGGAAAACGTCTTCCGCCGGCTGCGCGAGAATCGCCACGCCGCCCACCCACGCCCGGTCCTGCGAGTCATCGCCGAGGCTTCGTCGGAGGTGCGAAACTCCATCCTGTTCGCGACCCTGGTCATCATTCTCGTTTTCATCCCGCTCTTCGCGCTCGGCGGCATCGAGGGCCGGCTCTTCGCGCCCATCGGCGTGGCCACCATCGTCGCGATGATCGCATCATTCGTCGTGTCGCTCACGGTGATTCCGGCGCTCGCTTCCTACCTGCTGCCGAAGATGAAGCGCATGGAGCACGAAAATGACGGTTGGCTGGTGCGCGGACTGAAAGCGTTCGACCAAAGGCTCATTCTCGGCCCGTCCATGCGCCACCCGTGGGTCGTGATGGTCCTGGCGTTGCTGCTCGTCGCCGGCTCGTTCGCGCTCTACCCGCGCATGGGCAAGCTGTTCCTGCCGGAATTCAACGAGGGGACTTCGACCATCAACCTTCTCTCCGCCCCCGGCACCTCGCTCGCCGAATCCAACCGCGTCGGTGTGATTGCGGAAAAACTCGTGCTGGCCGTCCCCGAGGTCGCCTCGACGGGCCGCCGCACCGGGCGCGCCGAGTTGGACGAGCACGCCGAGGGCGTGCATTACACCGAGATCGACGTGGATTTCAAAAAGTCCACGCGTTCCCGCGAGGCGATCCTCGACGACATTCGCGAAAAGCTGGCGCAGATTCCCGGCGTCGTCAGCAATGTCGGCCAGCCGATCTCCCACCGCCTCGATCATCTGCTGTCCGGCGTGCGGGCACAGATCGCGGTGAAGATTTTCGGTCCCGACCTGGACAAACTTCGCACCTACGCGTCAGAGGCGGAAGCCGCGATGAACGACATTCCGGGGTTGGTCGATTTGCAGACGGAAAAGCAGGTGCTCATCGACCAGATCAAGATCGAGGTGAATCGCGAGAAGGCCGCCATGTATGGGCTCAAGACCGGCGCGCTGAACGAGCAGCTCGAAGCCGCGCTCAACGGCGCGACCGTCGCGCAGGTGCTCGAAGGCCAGCGCACCTACAATCTCGTGGTGCGGCTCAATGAATCGTCGCGGCTCAACGTTGCCGCGATTCGCGACATCCTTATCGACGCGCCGGTCGGCGGCAAAGTCCCGCTCTCGCTTGTCGCCGCGGTGCGCGAAAGCAAAGGCCCGAACGCGATCAACCGCGAGGATGTGCAGCGCCGGATCGTCGTCTCGGCGAACGTGTCGGGCCGCGACCTTGGTTCGGTCGTGGGTGAAATCCAAGCCGCGCTCACCGCCAAGCTGCACCTCGAAACCGGCTACTTCGTCAGCTACGAGGGCCAGTTCCAAAGCCAGCAGGAAGCGACGCGCGTCATCGGCATCCTCGCGATCTTCACCTTCGGCACGATTTTTCTCCTCCTCTACTCGCACTTCCGCTCGGGGATGATCGTCGCGCAGATTCTGCTGAACATCCCGCTGGCGT
This sequence comes from Opitutaceae bacterium, assembly GCA_027482185.1. Classification (GTDB taxonomy): domain Bacteria; phylum Verrucomicrobiota; class Verrucomicrobiia; order Opitutales; family Opitutaceae; genus ER46. The sequence continues at coordinate 178,861 of JAIXWF010000016.1, forward strand.
TCATCGGTGCGCTTGGCCTGACCTATGTCATGGTAGGGCAGGTGTCGATCGCGACGCTCGTCGGCCTCATCACGCTCGCGGGCATCGCCTCGCGCAACACGATCATGATGATCTCGCACTACCTCCACCTGATGGAGCACGAGGGCGAGAAGTTCGACGCCCACATGATCGTGCGCGGCTCGCTGGAGCGGCTCGTCCCGGTCACGATGACCGCGCTCACCGCCGGCCTCGCGTTGATTCCGCTTGTGCTCGCCGCCGATCAACCGGGCAAGGAAATCCTGTATCCCGTTGCGGTGGTCATCCTCGGCGGGCTCGTCAGCTCCACGTTCTTGGACATGGCCGTGACGCCGGCGGTGTTTTTCAAATTCGGGCGTCGCGCCGCCGAGAAGTATCTCGAGCGCGCGAAAGTCGACCCGCTCGACGCCATCGCCCCGACCCCGTCAACGCCCGTCGCGGCCCCGGCATCACCCGCCGCCGCACCCGTGCTCGATTCTCGCTAGTTCAAATCCAAACGCAAAAACATGAAAACATCCCTCGCACTCACCCGCGCGCTGCCGCTTCTGGCGGGAGCCGCGCTTTTGCTCACCGTCCCCGGCCTCCGCGCCGCGGACAAGAAAGCCGATCACGAACACGGCGCCGAAATGGCGAAACCGGCCACCGCCGCCGCTGCCCTCGACCAAGCCGGCAAGCTCCACATGGAGCTGGCCGCACAGGTGAAGGCCAAGAACCTAAAACCGGTGCATGAAACGGCGGAGAAACTCACCGGCGTGCTCAACGCGCTGCCGGCGCTCTCCAAGGATTTGCCCGCCGACAAAAAGACCCGTGTCGAGGGCACGGTGAAAAACCTGGCCAAGGCGCTCGATGCGTTGCACGACGCCGCCGACGAGGGCAACCAAGCCGGTTCCGAGAAGCAATTGGGGACAGTGGACTCCCTAATGAAGATGCTCACCGCCCAGTATCCCGCCGCCAAGGCCGCTCACGCGCACTAATCGCACGGCCACTTGTTTCCACCGCGCTCACCGCTTCGTCGCGGTGAGCGCCCATCGACGCCAACGAAATCATGATCTCCCATCGCCTCACTCAAACCTCGGCACTTGCGCTCGCCCTCGCATTGCAGGGCCTCACTTCGCCCGCATTCGCCGCCGCGGCTCCCGCCGCGCACGAACACTCCGCCGCCGCACCGGCCGCGCCCAAGTCGTCCGCGGAAGCGTGGGGCCGGATCAACGGACTTCGCGTCAGGCTCACCAGCTTGACCGAAAACAAGAAACTCGCCGAGCTGCATGACGTGACCGAGACCCTGACGGCGACGTTGAAGGGATTGGTGAACGTCTCGAAAGAGCTCCCGGCGGACAAGCTGAGGCGGGCCGAGGGCGCGATCAGCAATCTGGCGAAGGCGCTCGACGCCGCGCATGACGCCGCGGATGAAAACAATCAGGCGGCCGTCGAAAAACAGCTCAAGGGTATCGACGCCCTGCTGAAGGTGCTGGCGGCGCAATATCCAGCCGACATCGCCGCGACGCCGCCCATCGCCGTCGCGACCGGCCATGATCACGGCGATGAAGCCGGCCACAGCCACGCCTCGGCCGCGGAACCGACGACGACGGTGAACGTCGTCAGCCCCGGCCCCCTGCAGGCCGGGCAGCCGGCGCAAATCGCGGTGCGACTCGCGAACAAGCAGACCGGCAAGCCCGTCACGGCGGCCGATCTCGAGCTGGCGCACACGAAAAAAGTTCACCTCCTCATCGTCGATCCGAGCTTGAGCGACTACCACCACGAACATCCGGTGGAGACCGCGCCCGGCGTGTGGTCCTTCGCGTTTACGCCGCGTGCGGGCGGCGAATACGTCGTCTTTGCCGATCTGCTTCCGGTGGCGACTTCCGTGCAGGAATACGCCCGCAGCACCGTCAAGGTTGCGGGCTCGGCCCGCGCGCTCGACCTCCAGCCGACGCAGAGCGTGACGGTGGATGGCTACCGCTTCGACATGCAGATCGAGGGCGGAAAAATCCCGCTCGAAGGCGGTGCGATGGTGAAGGTGAGCGTGATCAGGCCCGACGGTTCGCTCGCGAAAAATTTGGAGCCGATCATGGGAGCGTTCGCCCACGGCGTCGGTTTCACCCCCGACCTGAAAACCGTGCTGCACGTTCACCCGCTCGGCGAAGAACCGACCAATGACAGCCAGCGCGGCGGCTCCGAGCTGCACTTCCACATCGCGCCTGCGGCAGCCGGCTACTACCGCTTCTACGTGCAGGTGCAGATCGACGGAAAGGACAAATTCGCCGGCTTTGGCATCAATGTGACGAACGAACCGGCCGCCGCCGCCGCCCCGGCCTCGCTCTACTATTGCCCGATGCACCCGGACGTCACCTCGAAGACCTCCGGAGCCACTTGCCCGAAGTGCGGCGGCATGAAGCTCGTGCCGAAAAGAACCTGACCACGACCTCGATCAACGCAGTTCGCAACGATGGTGGATGATTTCCGCAGTTTCGAAAAGCAGCTCGCCGCCTCTTATCGCGACGTGGCGAGCCAGTATCGCCATGACGACGAGATCGAGGTTGCCACAAGCAATCACAGCAGGATTTGCGGAAATCTAGAGCGCGTCTCGTCATCATTTGAACGGCCGATCCACGTGCTCGATGTCGGATGCGGCACGGGGCGATATTTCCACTGCCTGAAGAATGTGGACTTGCTGGTCGGCGTGGACATTTCGGCGGAGATGCTGCGAGCAGCGGAGCAGCCGGTGAAGGGCGACAAGATCTCGGCGAAGACCATCCGGCTGCTCCAGCGCAATGTCTACGAGCACACATTTCCGTCCGAGATGTTCGACTTCATCTATTGCTTCGGCGTGTTCGGGCATGCGGCCAAGCTCACTAGTGAACTCTGTCGGAAGTTCCATCTCTGGCTGAGCCATGACGGGCGCCTGTATTTCGATGCGATCGAATCGTCCGACGATCCGCCCCTGATCGCGGCGCGCCGCAAAATCAGGCAGGCGCTTCACCCGCTACTTCCCCAACGCGTCAGGCAAAAGCTAGGTGAGCGTGCCGCGCACCTGCCGGTGTTCACGATGACACACGAAGAGCTTGACTCGGTCATGTGTGAGGGCGGCTTTTCCGACTTCAGCATCTCGATGAATGACTGCCGCTCACCGCTTTGGCGCGGGGCGCATCTCGAATGCATCGCGACCAAGAGTCGTCGCGGGCACCGACCGCACGCAGTCAGGCCATGATGCCTCCCTGATCTTCTATTCATGAAAACTTACGCCAAGTTCCTCCTTCTTGTTCTTACATTCCTCAAGCTCGCTCTGGCTGCTGCTCCTGCTGCCGATTCCGACGACACCGCCGCCGTGAAAGCCGTGCTGAAGGATTACAAGACCGCACTCGAAAAACGCGACGCCGCGCCGGCCGCAAAGCTATTTACGCCCGAAGCGCGGGTGTTCGAATCGGGTGGAGTCGAGGGCACGTTTGCCGACTATCTCGCACATCACATCGGCCCCGAGTTGGGCGAGTTCAAGGAGTTCTCGTTTCGCGACTACAAGGTCGACGTGCGGCTGGAACCGCCGCTCGCCCTGGCCACCGAGACCTACATCTACAAGATCGTGCTCAAGGAAGGCGCTCGCGTGATCGAGAAACGCGGCGTCGCCACCTCGGTGCTCAAGAAAATCGTGGGCGATTGGAAAATCATCCAGACGCACACTTCCTCGCGCAACCTGCCGAATACGAACTCAACCGCGAAATGACTGCGCCCGAAACAATCAAGCCCGCGCTGGCCTACGACTGGCTCACGCCATTCTACGATCCGGTCGTGCGCTGGACGACGCGGGAGCGGACGTTCAAGTCCAGCCTGCTGGCTCAGGCAGGTATCGGCTCCGGGCACCGCGTCCTCGATGTCGGGTGCGGCACCGGCACGCTGGCGCTCGCCGCCAAACAGACGTGCCCCGGAGCGGCCGTGACCGGGCTCGACGCCGACCCCGCGGTGTTGGCGCGGGCCGCCCGCAAGATCGAGGCCGGTGGCGAAATCGTGAGACTGGTCGAAGGCCGTGCCGACTCGATGCCTTTCGCCAACGGCACCTTTGAACGTGCGATCAGCAGTTTGTTTTTCCATCACCTCGATCGCGCCGCCAAGCAGCGTGTGTTCCGGGAAATCCACCGCCTGTTGGTGCCGGGCGGGGAACTCCATGTGGCCGATTGGGGGTGCCCGGAAAACGTGGCGATGAGCGCGGCGTTTCTGGTCGTCCAGCTCCTCGATGGCTTTTCCACCACGGCGGACCACCGCCGCGGGTTGCTGCCGACCCTCATGCAGGAGGCCGGCTTTCGCGAAGTCGAGGTCACGCGCCACGTCAACACCCCCTGTGGCACGCTCTCACTTTTTCGCGCGGTGCGCGCATAATTCAGTCCCGTCCCAACCATGAAATCCAAATCCATTCGTATCCTCAAGGCCGCTGGCCTGTTCGCGCTGCTCGGTCTCACCGCGCAGGCGCACGACAAAAACGCGCCGCTCAACGACGCGCAGAAGACATTCCTATCCCAATACGAAGCCGTCCGCGCCGCCCTCGCAGCGGATGATCTCGCCGCCGCTAAAAAGGCCGCGACGGTCGTCGAAAAGGATCTCGCCGTCGTCGCCAAGGAAGACACCAAAGCGCAGCCCAGCGCCGACGCCGCGAAGAAACTCGCGAGTGCCGATTCACTGAAGACCGCCCGCGAGGCGTTCAAAGCCCTAAGCAAGCGCGCCGTCCATCTCGCCGGCAGTCAGAAGGGCTATTACATCGCAAACTGCCCGATGGTCGAGGGCGGCGAGGGCGATTGGGTTCAGGCCACGACGAAAATCAATAACCCGTATTTCGGCAAGGCGATGCTCACGTGTGGCAGCATCAAGGAATGACGAGCTTCCACGGGGGAAACATTGGCCCTCGTGGCCTTGTGTGAAATCCAGTCATCCGGGTGCGAACCGGGTGGCTGGATCGTTTCGTTCGTAATTCAAAATGAATTCTCTGGCGCCAGGCTAAGCCGGAAACGTGCAGTACGGTTGGCTCTTCAGGTCGCGAAGACGGGGCGGTTTCCATCTACCTTGCAGTTGGGCTGTGGCGAGAGGATTTACTCCCAGAGGCGGCGCCACCAACCGCGTTCGCGCGGGGCACGGCGAGTTTGAGGGCGGTCTTGAAGCCGCCGCGCTTCTCCACACACCGACCCGCTTTGCGCATGATGCGTTCACAGATGCCGGCCTTCGCCCAACGATGAAACCAATCGTGCACCGTGCTCTTCGGCCCGAACTCCGCGGGCAGATCGTTCCACTTCGCGCCATTGTCCAGAATCCAGAATATGCCACGGACCATCTTCCGCTTGTCCGCCGGAGGTCGCCCAACCTTGGCGCTACTCGCCGTTTCCGGGATCTGTTTGCAGATCCAATCCAGCTGCTCGTCAGTAAGTTGAAGCATATCAGGCTGACAATGTATCCGAGTCACGGTTACACCTAGGTTTTCGGATAGCTTCTAGCACGTTGCCGATCATACCCCGCTCATCCGCCCAAACCCTCACACCCCTCGCTCTTTCCCATAAACAATCGCTCTACAGAGCGCGCTACTCACCACCAGAGGCGCAAACCAAGAACGAAGCGGAAATCATCCACGGGCACGCCAGCCGCGCGACTCAGGTCGGCGGTCTGCCCGGTCTGTCGTAGCCACGTTACTCCGACATAGGGAGCAAACTCACGGCGGATTTCGTAGCGCAGGCGCAAACCTAACTCGACGTTATTGAGACCGCTGCCGACCCCGAACTTGGGAGCATCTTGCAGCGCGGCGTTGAGATCAAAGCGGGGCTGGAGAATCAGTTTTTGGGTGAACAGCACGTCATAGGTTGCCGCCAAACGTGCGGAAATATCGCCGTGCTCGCTTACGAAGAGCGTCGGCTCCAACTCAAACCAATACGGCGCGAGTCCCTCGAATCCAAAGACGGCAAACACGCGCCCCCGATCCGATCCAGCCCCCCAGGTGCGGTCATACCGGATTCCGGTTTGAAAATCCCAGAAGGGTGCGACCAACCGACTGTAGAGGGCTTGAACCTCGCCTTCGCCTTCGCCTTCGGCGCGACCGGAAAGCTGACTCGTTCCTTCGGCTTTCCACCAAAACTTATTCTTGTCGCCACCATACCAACCTGCGGCGTCCAGGCTGAGTGCATCAGCACCATCTCCCGAGGTAAACTCCAGCCGGTCGATGAGGACATAATTGAATTTCATCCTGTCCTCGACGGGCGGAACCCAACCTTGTGTGAGATGCGGAGGCTGCCCCGTGACAGGAGCTGTCGGCGCATCCGCGCCCGTGCCGTGTCCGGCATGTTGGGCGAGCAGCGAACTGACCGAAATGAGACCGACGCCGAAGAGAGGGAAAAAACGGTGCATGACGGATAACGGGGTTCAGGCGACGGAGACCACGCGGAACATGCCGGCTTCCATGTGATATAGGATATGGCAGTGCATAGCCCAGAAACCTGGCGCATCGGCTTCAATATCGAGCGAGAGGCGTTCCGCAGGCTTCACGTTGATCGTGTGTTTCTTCGGCCGATAAGCGCCGGCCCCGTTCTCAGGTTCGCTCCACATGCCGTGAAGGTGCATGGGGTGATCCATCATGGTGTCGTTGACGAAAGTGAGGCGCACGCGCTCGCCGAGTTTGAAGGCAATGGGAGCGGCAGCTTCCGAAAATGTCTTTCCGTCAAAGCCCCAGATATAGCGCTCCATGTTGCCGGTGATATGGAGTTCGATTTCGCGATCGGGCGGACGCACTTCGGCGCGCGGCTGGAGGCTGCGCAGATCGGTGTAAACGAGCACACGATGGGGCGCATCTTCCAAACCTGTGCCGCGCTCGTGCAGGCGATTGCGCGGTGCCATCGCGACCATCGAATTGCCCGCTCCATGATTGTCGGGGCGGTGCGGGACGGGGGCCGACGCAGGGGCAAGCTGCGCCGCAGGCATCACCATGCCGACGTGTTCGCTGCTCGGAGGCGGCGGGGCAGGCATTTTCATGCCGGGCATGTCGGCCATCCCGGCCATTTTGGAATGATCGACTGCGGGTGCAGGCGCGGGCTTCGACATATTGGCCATCGCGGCCATGTCATGTCCGGCGGAAGACGATGGTGGCGGGGTCGGCGAGCCACCATGCGCGGAATGCTCTCCACCGGCCATACCCGGCATCCCGGCCATCGAGCCTGCGCCGGCACCGTGATCCATGCCCATATCAGCCATCGTGCGAATCGGGCGAACACGACGTTGCGGGAGCGGCGCGGTCATCCCTTGGCGCGGAGCGAGCGTGCCCGCAGCGTAACCGCTGCGATCCATCGACTCGGCGAACAGCGTGTAGGCGCGATCCTCCGGGGGTTCGATGACGACATCATAGGTCTCCGCCACCGCGATGCGGAATTCGTCCACCGTGACGGGCTGCACGTCGTTGCCGTCAGCCTGAACCACCGTCATGGGCAGACCGGGGATGCGCACGTCAAAATACGTGGCGGCAGAGGCATTGATGAAGCGCAACCGCACGCGCTCACCGGGATGAAACAATCCCGTCCAGTTGGCGGCGGGAGGAAGGCCGTTTACGAGATAGGTGTAAGCGGCTCCGGTGAGATCGGAAATATCCGTCGGGTCCATGCGCATCCGCGCCCACTCCCGACGGCTGGCAAGGGCGGCAGACCAGCCCTCACGGCCGGCATCGCGAACCAAGTCGGGCAGCGTGCGGCGCTGACGGTTGTAATAGTTACTTTGCTTTTTGAGCCGCGAATACACGAGGTGCGGATCGGTAAAGGTCCAATCGGAGAGTATCACCACGTATTCGCGGTCGTATTCGTAGGGCGCGGGCGTGCGCGGATCGATGATGATGGGGCCGAAGACACCGACCTGCTCCTGAAAGCCGGTATGGCTGTGATACCAATAGGTGCCGCTTTGCCCGAGCGGGAAACGATAGGTGAACGTTTCGCCAGGCTTGATGCCGCCAAAGCTGACGCCAGGAACACCGTCCATCGCCGCGGGGAGGATAAGGCCGTGCCAATGGATCGACGTATCCTCGCCATCGAGCTGGTTGGTCACGCGAATCACCGCCTCGTCGCCTTCGCGGAAGCGCAGCAGCGGGCCGGGCACCGTCCCATTGATCGTGATGGCCGAGGCTGGGGTTCCGGCGAGATCGAGCGTGGCGCGCCTGATCGCTAGATCCACTTCATTGGTCGCGACGGCCATGTCGCTGCCGGTGCCCGCCATCGCTCCATGCCCGGCATGGCTCGATTGGGCATAAGCCGGGGTAAGCCGCTGTAGCAGCGCAAGCCCGCCCGCCGCCGCCGAGAGATTGAGGAAACGACGACGGGAAAAATGGGACGAGGGGTTGGTTGGCATGGGCGGCATTAAAGCAGAGCGTTACAACTTGCAGACGGTTCCCTGCTATCAGAGACGTTCTATCACTATCCGTGTCTCGCCCGCTTTGCCCTGCTCATACGCGAGAACGGCATGGTCTCCGGTCGCGACGACCGAGGGATAACGCGCGTTTTCGGCGTGTTTGGCGGGGGCTGATTTGGCGGCATCGCGAGTCATCATGAGTTGGTTGCCATCCTGCCAGAAAACCAGCGCCTTTCCGCCGACTTGGACACCTACCGGCTGCTTGCCTTTTCCGAGGCCGATTTCCATGCCGCCGGGAGCGCAGTAGTAAACTTCACCCGCACGCTGCCACACGGTCGTGAACGCCCCGCCGCCGAGCGCGAGGATGTCGCCGCCGTCCATCGGACACGCGTTTAGAGCCCACGATCCCATACCGAGTTTTTGGGCGGAAAAATCACTGCTACCGGTCGACTCCGTGGCCAGCCACAAATCCCGGTTTCCCGCGATGGAGTTGCGCCACATGACGGCGAGCTTCCCGGCTTCGTCGTAGTGCGCGGAGGGATGACAGCATTCGCACACGGATTTATCGGGCGAACGATACACCTGCTCGTTCTTCGCCCACGTGCGGCCTGCGTCGCTTGAGCGGGCTCCCCACAATTCCATCTTCCCGTTACGTAGATCGAGCCAGGTCACAAACACGCGGCCACCGGGTGCTGCCGCGAGATCGTGCAGACCTTCCCGCGCGCTTCCCCGCACTTCATTGATCGTGTGCGCGGCGCTCCAGGTGAGCCCGCCATCCGAGGAGTGGTAGGAGAGCAATTCACTGCCGATCACCGTCACCGTGACGTGCTCGCCATCGGCAACGATGCGCGGCCCACGGCGCATCCCGATCATGAGATTTTCATCGCTGGCGATCTTTACGGGCGCCGAGAACTCCACGCCGCCGTCCTTGGAGTAAGCCACGAGCAGGTCTTTCCCCTTGGCGTAGGCCAGCCAGACGCGCCCATCGCGCGCGCTGAAAAGCTGGGGCTGCATTGCTTCCGGGATTTCGGTGCGCCCCCACGCGAATGGTTGTGCGATCAGGGCAAACATCATCAACGATGCGAGCATCTGCACCCGCAGCAAGAAGCTGCGAGGGGCGTAAGCCGCAGCTAAAGTGACAGACGCCGCTGTCGCACCACGCTGAACACTTAAACTGTGGGAGTGGCTGTTTGTGGGCATTGTGGGCGGAAGATTCAAGGTGATGGAGCGGCAGGTTACTTCGCCTTGGGCGCCAGCTTCTCCAAGTATTTCGCCGGATTTTTCAGGAACTTTCTCTCGCAGGGCTTGCAGCAGAATTTCACCGTCTGCCCCTCGTAAACGAAGCTGGTCTCATCGCCCATCGAACCGAGGTCGTTGTCGGTCACGAGGCAGACATCGAGGGGATACGGCTTGGCCGGGCCTTTGTCGGCCGCCTTCTTTTCGGGGGCCGGCTTGGCCGGGGCATCGGCCGCAAAGGCCGAGGCGGAGGAAAGAGCGACCGAGAGCCCGAGGGCGAGAGTCGCGAGGAGCGGGAATCGATTGGTTTTCATAGAGGGAAATAGTGTTGGATCAAAAGCGGAAGCCGACGCCGGCACCGAGGCCGTAATCGGAATCGTAGGTGCTGATCGCCGAGAAGCGTTTCGTGAGCGTATAGGAAGCGCCGACCTGCCAGGAGAATTTCTCCGCCGTATCGTATTCGGCGCGCGCCATGACGCCGACGCGCGTGGTGAGCTGGAGCATCTTGGCCAACGCGACGCGCACATCGCCATTGCTTTGAAGGGTCGTCGTGAAATCCACCATGTAGGGTAGCCGATAGGTGGCCCCGGCGATGACGGCATCGTGACCCTCCATCATGTTGGTGAGACGATAGCCGGCAAAGGCTACCCAACGCGGGTTGAAATAGTGCGAATAGGTCGCGTCGATTTCGTATTCGGTTTTCTCGACGCGCTCCCAGCCCGTTTCCCACATCAGGTTGAGGTTGTCGCGACCGCGCTGAATCGTGCCCATGCCCATGCTCATGTGCGACTGCACGCTGCCGTCGATCCAGGCATAGGTATGCGGCATGGCATGTTCGCCGAGGGCGGGACGATAAGTGAACTTCGAGAGGGAGGCGGTGCCGGGTGCCGGCGTTTTCGCAGGCGTGGCGGTCGCAACCGCAGTGGCGTCGGCAGGAGTCAGCTCGGCCCCGGCGGGATAGCTGAACACCCGCGCCATCCCGGCCATCATGTGGTAGAGGAGGTGGCAGTGGAACAGCCAGTCGCGGTCTTCGTCGGCGTAGAATTCGATGATGCGGCGACTCATCGGCGGCACGTCCACGGTGTGTTTTAGCGGCGCATATTTCGGGTCAACGGCATCAGGCATGAGCAGACGGAAGAAGTGCCCGTGCAGGTGCATCGGGTGGTGCATCATGGTGTTGTTCACGAGCACGAGGCGCAGCACTTCGCCTTTCTTCACGGGAATGGTGCTCTGCTCGTCGATGGCCTTGCCATTGATCGACCACAGGTAGCGCATCATGTCGCCGGTGAGCTTGAGCGTGACTTCGCGCACCGGCGCATCCGCCGGCAACGTGGTGGGGACGGTCGCCTTGAGGCGCTTGTAAGGAGGCAGCGGCCGGTCGCTCTCGGCGGCGAGCGCTTCGGCGTCGGTGAGTTCGCCGCTGTCGTCGAGTTGATCCAGCACGGCGGCGAGGGCGACGTTCATGCTGTAGGCATTGAGGGCACCGGGAGCGGGAGCAGCGTTCTCCGCACCTTCGCCCACGAAAAGCGAGGCGTGACCCGAATTGTCCTGCGCGGTCGCGCGCACTTCCCATGCGCCTGATTCAGGGACGGTCACGAGCACGTCGTAAGTTTCAGCCATGCCGATGAGCAGGCGCTTTTGGTGAATGGGGGCCACGTCGATACCATCGGCCGCGATGATCGTGAGCGGCCCGGCGGCGGAATTGAGATAAAAATAGGTCGAGGCGGCGGCGTTGATCACGCGCAGACGAATGGTTTCGCCCGGTCTGGCGACGAACCGCTGGCGAGGCTTCCCATTCACGAGAAAGGCGTCGTAGGCCACGTCCGAAACATCCATCGGGGGAAGGCGCGATTTCTCCCGGTTCAAATAGTCCTTCAGATACCCCGACTTGATCGCGCCGACGAGCGACTGTGCGGTGCCTTTACGGATCGCATACCAATCGCTGCCACGCAGGAGCGTGCGCATGACATCATTCGGATTTTCGTTGGTCCAATCGGACAACACGACCACTTCCTCGCGGTCGATATGCGAAACGTCCGTCCGAGCAGGGATGCCTGCCTTCGGTTCGACGACAATACTGCCATACACGCCGCGCTGCTCCTGCAAGCCGGTATGACTGTGATACCAATAGGTGCCGGCGTGCTTGAGCAGAAACTCAAAGGTGCGCGACTCTCCCGCGCGAATGGGTGGCGTGGTGACGTAGGGCACGCCATCCTCCAAGTTTGGCAGTAGCAAGCCGTGCCAGTGCGTCGAGGTCTCTTCGTTGGCGAGGCGATTGTTGACGTGGATGCGGGCAACATCGCCTTCGCGGAAGCGCAGCGTCGGACCGGGAACAGATCCGTTGAGCGTGAGCGCACGCACGGGTTTACCAGCGGGAGACAGCGTGGTCTCGGTAACGTCGAGGGAGTATTCGACGATGGGCGCGTTTGGATACAGTTGCGATGCCTTGGGCTCGAGTTCCCGAGCGATCCATGCGGCCTTGCCCAAACCGCCACACTCCTTGCAGGCGTGAGCAATATTCGCCGCGAACAACGCGCCGATGCCGAGCAGTATGCGAAAATTTCTCATGCTAAGATTGAATCACGACTCAGGGTTAAAGTAGTCCTCGCCCCAGACCATTAGAGCGCCCAAATGCGCGGCGACGGAGAGAATAATTGCTGTAAGCTAGACCGCCGACCGACGCGCCCAGCACCCGCTTGCAGTTTCGGCAGTGGCATGGCGGGACGCAATCCAAGCCGCACCGGCCGCCAGCACCGTGGCGGCTATCCCCAGACAGCGATGCCATTGCAGCATCCAGCGCAAAGCCGGACGAGGATATGACTCATGGGCAAATACCCACCCCGTGCCACTCGCCGCCAAAGCGCCGACAGCACCTACGATCAACAGAAAAGGCACCAGCCGGGCGAACTGCGGATGCTCCCATTTCAGCCCCAACACTTCGATTCCCGCCGCAAGCAGAATGAGCGCGATGGGGAAGTGCAGCACGAGCGGGTGCATGCGGCCAAAGAGAAGTGAAATGTCCATGAGGCGGAGGCGTGGATTGCTTCGGGTCCGTGAGACCGCGCCGGCCGGAACGCGCAGGTTCCGGCCGGCGGGAAACCTACCGAACGCTCGGTGCGTGAATATCAGTGACCGCTGTGGCCGGAAGGCGCAGCCTCAACGGGCTTCTGGCCCTTGGCCTTGGCCGCTGCGGCGTCATCGATCATCTTGAGGAGCTTTTCCGGGTTCTTATTGAAATCCTTGACGCAGCCTTTGCAGCAAAGGCGCACCAAGCGGTCCGGCTTACCGTCTTGCTTGTAAACGTGGTTGATGGGCGGGCCCATGTCGCCGTCTTCGAGCTTGTCGCCGGACACCACGCAGTTGGCCAGCGGATACGCCGCCACCGCCGCAGCGGAATCGACCGGCATGTTCATCCCGGCATGATCCTGCGCGGGAGCCTTCTCTTTTTCTTTGTTGTGGGCTTCGTGGGCGAAGGCGGGTGTAGCAACGGCGATGAGCGCGATAAGCAAACCGGCAAGGCCGGTGCGGGAGGTGAGGCTAGTTCTCATATTGGTTTCGATTGGGAAAAGATGTCTTCCCTTCCTCATACCCCGCATCCCTTGCCAAACCCTCATCGTTTCTTGCGATTATTTCATCCGTCGCCGGTTTCGACGGATCGGCCACCCCCTTTCATAAGCCGAATCGGCAGGGAGTTTCGGCAAAGCCGATACCGAGTCAAAATATGAACTGACAAATAGATACAGGGTTTTATCGGTTTGAGGTGTAAGGTTCGGGAAACGACTCCGTCTTTGTTGATATGAACCCAAATTCCCGCTCCGACCATTCCGAAAAGAAGCACGGGGCGCATTCGTCCCATTCGTCCGGCTCCCACGAAGCCTGCAAACACAAAGCGCCCGCCCACAATCACGCGACGGAGAAGCCCCACGCCTGCTGTCATGGTAAGGGACATGGCCATCAGCACGACGCCGACGTGAAACCCTCGGCCTCCGCCAAATATTTTTGCCCGATGTGTGTCGGTGTCGAATCCGACAAACCGGGCGACTGCCCTAAGTGCGGCATGGCGCTGGAGCGAAACCCCGCCTTCGTCGGCAGCGGAAAGACGATCTACACCTGCCCGATGCACCCGGAGGTGCGTCAGGATCACCCCGGCGATTGCCCGAAATGCGGAATGCCGCTTGAGCCCGTCCAGACCGGCGGTGACGACGCCGAAGACGATGACGCCGAACTTCGCAAATTCTCGCGCAAACTCTGGATCGGCGGCGCACTCGCTCTGCCCGTGCTTATCTCCGCGATGGCCGGCATGGTGGGCCTCACGCTCGAAGGCGACGCGGCGGTGTGGCGACGCTGGGGCGAGTTCATCCTCTCCACTCCGGTGATTTTCTGGGCGGGCGACTTTATCTGGCGCCGGGCGTGGAACTCTCTCCGCCACCACAGCGCCAACATGTATACGCTCCTCGGACTCGGCATCGGTGCCGCCTACGTGTTCAGCGTCGTGGCGCTGCTCGCGCCCAATCTCTTCCCGCACGAGATGCGGCACGGAGGCGAGACGGGGCTCTACTTCGAGGCGGCGGCCATCATCACTGTCCTCGCGATTTTTGGCGAATACCTTCAGGAGCGCGCACGCCGCCGCACGGGCCAAGCAGTGAAGGCGCTGCTCGGACTCGCCCCCAAGACCGCCCGCCGCATCGTCGATGGGCGGGACGAAGACGTGTCGTTGGATCAAATCCAGGTCGGTGACTTGCTGCGCGTGCGACCGGGCGAAAAAATCCCGCTCGACGGCGTGCTCACCGAAGGCCGTAGCAACGTCGATGAATCCATGCTCACCGGCGAACCCCTGCCGGTGGAAAAAGCCCCCGGCGACCGCGTGATCGGCGCGACCTTCAACCAAACCGGCGGCTTCGTCATGCGCGCCGAAAAAGTCGGTTCCGACACCCTGCTCGCGCAGATCGTGCAACTCGTAGCGCAGGCCCAGCGCAGTCGCGCCCCCATCCAGGCTTTGGCCGACCGAGTCTCAGCCTACTTCGTGCCGGCCGTCATCGCCATCGCGGTGCTCACCTTTGCCGCGTGGATGTTCTGGGGGCCGGAACCGCGGCTCGCTTACGCCATCGCGAATGCCGTGGCCGTGCTCATCATCGCCTGCCCGTGCGCACTCGGCCTCGCCACGCCGATGTCGATCATGGTTGGCGTGGGACGCGGTGCGCAGCACGGCGTGCTCATCCGCGACGCCGCCGCTCTGCAACGGGCCGAAAAGGTCACCCACCTCGTCACCGACAAAACCGGCACCCTTACGCAAGGACGCCCCGAGCTTTCCGGTCTGCACGCCGACGCCGCCGTCGGTGAGGAACGCCTGCTCGCGTGGACCGCCGCCCTCGAAGCAGGAAGCGAACATCCGCTCGCCCACGCCGTCGTAAAGGCATCCGCGGCACGCAAGCTCGCCCTTCCCCGCGTCGAAGAGTTCGCCTCCGTGACCGGTGCGGGGGTGACCGGCCGCATCGATGGCCAGTTCGTGCGCGTGGGCAAACGCGCTTGGCTGAAGAAAGAGGGTGTCGCCATCCCCGCCGACTTCGATGCCCAGGCCGAACGCCTCCTCTCCGAAGGCGGCACGGTCATCTGGGTCGCGTTCGATCAAAATGCGGCGGGTCTCCTCGCCCTGACCGATTCGATTAAGGCGACCACGCCTGAAGCGATCCGCCAGCTCCACTCGCTGGGCCTGAAAGTCGTCATGCTGACCGGCGACCACCCCACCACCGCCAATGCCGTGGGCAAAACACTCGGCATCGACGACGTGCGCGCCCAACTCGCGCCCGAAGACAAGCACCGCATCATCGAGGAACTCCGCCGCTCCGGGGCCGTGGTCGCGATGGCCGGCGACGGCATCAACGACGCACCCGCGCTCGCCGCCGCCGATGTCGGCATCGCGATGGGCACCGGCACCGATGTCGCCATCGAAAGCGCCGGCATCACCCTCGTGAAAGGCGACCTGCGCGGCATCGTGAGCGCGCTCGTGCTCAGTCGCGCCGTAATGAAAAACATCCGCCAGAATCTTTTCTTCGCCTTCATCTACAACGCCGCCGGCGTGCCCTTGGCAGCGGGTATCCTCTACCCGCTCACCGGTTGGTTGATGAACCCGATGTTTGCAGGAGCGGCGATGGCACTGAGTAGTGTATCCGTGATTACAAACTCCCTCCGCCTGCGCCGGACGAAACTCTGACGAACCCGGCTCAACTTTGTGCGTCGGCGCAGTCGCAATCCAGGCACGCGCCCTTGGCGCAGTCGCCGCAAAATTCCTCCAGCCGCCTCCTCAGCGCCGCACGCGCACGATGCAGGGTGACGCTGGCATTGCCAGCCGACATGCCCAAGGCCTGCGCGGCATCCGCCACCGGCTCACCGTGCAACTCGACCCTCCGCACGAGCGCGGCATCGCGCGGCTTCAACTCCACCAGCAAACCTTCGAAGCAGGAACACACCGTCTTTATCGCCGCTTGGTCGGGCTGCAAAACCTCTGCGGCCCAAGCATTGTCCCGGCGGGCACTCGCGGACCGGCTGCGCACATGATCGACCAGCGCGTTTTGAAGGAGACGGTAAAACCACGCCGTCAGTTTCTGTTCATCACTTACATCGCCCGCCGAACGCATCGCTTTCACCAAGCCGTTTTGCAGCACGTCATCGGCATCCGCCTCGTTGCCCAGGCGCGAAACCAGAAATGCACGGAATTGCGCGCGCTGGGCAAAGATCGCTTCGAGTGGGCGGGCCGAGTTCATGGATTGCGTTACGTGCTATAATTCAGACTGTAAGCCCGTTTTAGCCGCCCCGCAACTCCCGGCAGAGAGGCAAGAAATGGGTTTAACCGAAAAAACATGAGGGTTTGTCGCCACCGGCGGTGTAGGGCACGAAAGAAACATTATGAACAACCACCTCAACGATGAACAACTGCGCCAGTTGGTCCGTCAGAGCTGGACGGCCTCGCCCAGAGCCGATGCCGGATTCCGCGCGGCGGTCTGGGCTCGAATAGAAGCCGGGCGTCGCCTGCCCGCCACTTGGAGCGCTTGGTTAAAAGCCAACCTCGCCGGTGTGGCGGTCTACGCCGCCGCCAGCATCGTAGTAGCCGGCACCGGCGGCGGCCTGCTCGCCACCAACCAGGCTAAACGCGAACGCGATCAGCTCATTCAGCGCTATGTGGCCAGCATTGACCCGCACCAGCGGGCAAATGCTCAGGGCAACCCATGAGTTATCGCTGGATCACCGCCGCAGCGATCCTGGCAGTCGGCCTCGTTGCCGGTTGCCTGACCTATTTTTGTTTTCATCGGCCGATGCCGGATGCCGAAGCACACGGCCACGACTCGCTCATGTGGGTCCGTCAGGAATTCAAAATCAGCGGCGAAAAGCTGGCCCGCGTGGAGAAGATGCACGAGGACTATGAGCTGATTTGCGCCGACCATTGTCAGGCCATCGCGGATGCCCGGAAGGAACTCAAGCGATTGAGGGACGCAAACGCGCCGCAGGCGGAAATCGCAGCAGCGGAGGCCAAAGCCGCTTCCACAGATTTGTTGTGCGTGACGAGCACCCAAGCCCACATCAAGGAAGTCGCCGCCGTGATCGGAGGCGACGAGGGTCGTCGTTATCTTTCCATCGTGCTGCCGCGCGTCGCGTCGTTTGACCACGCTGCCCCGGCCACGCTCGATATGCAGAAAACCTCAACGCATGACGACCCCGCGCGAAAATGACGCTGGGACGATTTCCGATGAAGCGTTGATGGAGGCGCTGAAAACAGGGGACGATCACGCGCTCGCCACGTTGATGCGTCGCTGGGAGTTGGGCGTAAAAGCCTTTCTCCTTCGGCTTGGCGTGCCCTCGGCCGATGTTGAGGATGTCGCCCAAGAGGCGTTCGTGCGCCTTTACGAGAAGCGGGCAAACTACCGTATCGGTGCGCCCTTCAAACCGTGGCTGCTCACGCTCGCCGGCAATCTTGGCCGCAATCGCCTGCGGTGGCGGTTCCGCCGCCGTGAAGATAGCATTGAAGCGATGGCCGAAGCCAATCCGGCTGGCTTTGAGGTCGCCGATGCCTCGGCTGCACCCGCATCGCAATTGGCGGAGAAGGCGAATCTAGCCCGGAACGTTCGGACGGCGGTAAACGCTCTGCCCGAAAATCTGCGGCAGGCGGTGCTCTGTGTTGAACTGGAGGATCTCAGCTATGCCGAAGCTGCGCAAGTGATCGGTTGCAGCCCCAAAGCCGTGGAAACCCGCCTCTACCGGGCGAAGCAACTCTTACGGTCAACGATTCAAGGTTGGCTGGCGTGACGCCCCACCAAACGACGGAGCACATCGTGTCATCCCAGATCGCCACGCGACCTTTGGCCCAATTTCGAGCCCTGCATCTCGTGCTTCTTGCAGTCACTCCGGTTCTGCCCGCGCTGCACGCCAGCGATCGGAGTCTGTTGCTTGAAGCGAACACGGCGTTCGCCTCGCGCTATGTTTATCGCGGAGTCGAGCGCTCGGCTGAAAACTGGCAGTTTGCGGTCGAAGGCGAAAACGCAGGGTGGCGCGGTCGCGTGGGGGCGGTGCAGAATTTCGACGCCGATGCCACGGCGGAGATACAGTCCACGTTGGGCTACGTCTGGCCGATAGGCGGCAACTGGGCACTGGCGGCGCGCGGCACTCATTTCTGGTATGTCGATGCGCCAGTCGAAGGAGCCCCCTCACATTCGTTTGAAGGATCGGTTGAACTATCGTGGGACTTTCCCGGCAAGTGGAGGCCGGCGGTCGAGTTCGCCTATGACATCGGTTTCCGTTCTCGCGCGGTTGAACTGTCGTTGGCGCGCACTTTTTCTTATGCGCCGTGGCGGACGGCTTTGGAATTTCGCGCTTATGGTGGACATGTTATCGGAGAGGATATTCTGCCCGATACGACCGGCTCCGGCACCTATGATGCCTACACGTATTTCGGCGCGAACTCGCGGTTGCGCTACCGGATAAACGCGCAGTGGGACGCGCGGCTTGAGCTGTCGATGGCCCAGACCATCAACCAAGCTCCCGCATGGTCTCCTCTCGGCAGCCGCTCCGGCGCGCGAGCATGGATCAGAATCGGTGCAGTATTGCGGTTTTAAGGGGGACGTGCCGCCGCGAGCTACGTGGCGGCTTCCGCTCCGACCTGCGGGAGTAGAACCACAAACTCCGTCCTATCTGGCCGGTTCGGAGACAGTGTAATCACGCCGCCGTGTGCCAGGACGATTTCCCTGCAAAGACTTAGGCCCAAACCATGGCCCTGACGGACTGTCCTGCTTGGGTCGCCCCGGAAGAAGCGCTCAAAAACTCGGGGGCGCATCTCGGTAGGAATGCCCCTTCCGGTGTTGGAAATCGAGATTCTCGCGGCAGGCCCTTCGTTAGTCACCGCACACACGACTATGCCGCCTGAATGATTATAGGTTACGGCGTTTTGCAGCAGATTGAGCAGCAGGCGGCGCAACTGCATGCGATCACCTTTCACCTTTACGCCTTGGGCCACATCCATCGACACGCGCACTTCGTTTATTGCGGCCAATATCTCAGCGTCTTCGCCAGCCTCGGTTACCAACAAGGATAAATCAATGCACTCCAACTTAAGTTCCGGTCTACCTACATCAAAGCGGGCAAGGAGCAACAAATGCTCAGTGATGCGTTCGAGCTGCCGAATTTCTTCTTGCACGCTCAAGAGTTTGGCTTCCTGAACGGCCGACAAGCCGTTCGCGTGAAGTAATTGCTCAACCTCGCCGCGCATAATGGTCAGTGGCGTTCGCAGTTCGTGCGATGCATCTGCTGCGAAACGTTGGGCTTGAGTGAAGCTGTTTTCCAAGCGACCAAACATTTCATTCAGCACCAATGCCAGCCGCTGAATCTCATCCGCAGCCGCAGGGACGGTGACTCGTTGGTCAAGTTTAGACGCCTGCACACGCTCTGCCGCATTGCTCAGTTCACGCATCGGAGCGAGGGCTCGTCCAGACACCCACCAACCGCCCGCACCGGCAATCAATACCACGACCGGAAGTGAAAGAGCGTAGCTCAAGATGAGGTCGATGACGATGTCGTGAACTTCCTCCAGATTGTATGCCACGATGAAGACCTCCTTCTCGCGACTCCAAGCCCCGATGCGCCAGGCTGAATCCGCCACGTGCGCCGTATGCAGCCCTTTTTGCGTCAATGCCGCTCTTGCGAGACTCTCGGGCAATTCAGGAGAGCGAATCTTCATTTGCCCATTTTCGTCAAAATGCGCCACCGCCAACCACGGCTGATACCGGACGATTTCTGCAGCTGAGGCATCCATCAACCCATTCGGATGAAGCGCCAAAAGGTGGCGAGCCTCGCCATCTATTTCCAAATCGGCAGCTTCAAGCTGTTCATGATAGAGATTTATGAAGGTGCCGACGGAATAGACCGCCAGCACGACTCCGGTGAGAGCGGAGGCCCACAAGGCAAACTTCATGCGAATCGGCAGCGGTTTCATGGATAGGTCTGCACCGCATAACCGAGTCCGCGCACCGTTTGGATCAACTTCACGGGAAAAGGATCGTCGAGCTTGCGGCGGAGGCGCTGCACGGCGACATCGACAAAATTCGTGCCGGCATCGAATTGATGTCCCCACACGCTTTGACTGATTTCGACCCTCGTCACCGCCTTGCCCGGCGTGCGCATGAGGCACTCCAACAAGGCGAACTCACGAGCCGTAAGTTCGATTTTGCAGTCGCCGCGCCGCACTTCACGCGAGGAGAGATTCAAGCTCAGATCGGCAAAGCTTTGGATCGTCAAGCCGACCCCCGTGCGCCGCCGAAGCACGGCTTTGAGTCGCGCGATCAGTTCCGTCATGGAAAACGGCTTGGGAAGATAATCGTCCGCACCGAGGTCGAGTCCCTCCACCCGTTCATTGAGGTCGCCCCTTGCAGTCAGCAGCAGAACCGGGACGGTATTCTTTTCCTCACGCAATTTGCGGAGCGCGCTCAGGCCATCACGGCCCGGTAGCATGATGTCCATGATCACGGCGTCGAAAGACTCCGAGGTGAGCAAACGCATCGCTGTATCACCATCGTGGCACACCTCGGCGGCAAAACCGCGTTCGACCAAGCCCGCCTGGATCAGGGCCGCGACTTTTTTCTCATCCTCGACTACCAAAACGCGCATGTCGCACAGGCTACCTAAAGTCTGGTGAACGACGAGCGTGAACTCCGCTGAAAAGACAGTGCCTTTATGGCATTCAGATGACGAGTTTGTCATCTACCTAACAAAAACTCCATCCGGGACTCTCACTGGTGAATGGTCCAAGTTACGTTTTCCAAACCCCGCCTCACTTTGGCGGGCGGCAGTTTGTGCCCGACTACGCGGTAAGATGTCGGCGCGCCACTCCCGTATCCTTGTTTTCGCCCTCATCGGTGCTCCGCTGTGGATCGGTGGCTGTGTCCACTATCAAGACCGACCGATCAGCCCCGCAGCTATCGCGGGGGCATTTGAGCGGCGCTCGCTTGTTGACAATGGCCTGCGGGATTTTCTCCGACGCAACGCCATCATTGCCGACACCAGCCCCTGGCCGGTCCAGTCGTGGGACTTTGAAATCCTTAGTTGGGCGGCGTTCTATTATCACCCGTCGCTGGAGCTGGCCCGTGCGCAGTGGGCCACTCTAACCGCCGGTCAGGTCACGGCGGGCAGCCGGTCAAATCCCACTTTGACTCTCACCCCCGGTTACAACGTCAGCTCCGGCAGCTCATCGCCTTGGTTTCCAGCAGTGGGGTTTGACCTTCCTGTTGAAACGGCAGGCAAGCGCCAACACCGCATTTATCAGGCTCAACGGGCTGCCGAGTCGGCACGCCAGATGGTCTTTTCCGCCGCCTGGCAGGTGCGTAGTGAACTGCGCCGGACAGTCGTGACATGGACGCACGCGGAGGCCCGCGCCGTCGCCCTGAACGTCCTCGCCGAAGCCGATCAACGCATAGTGGATCTGGTTGAAAGCCGCCGTGCCGCCGGGGCCGCATCCTCACTCGACGCGGCCAGTGCGCGTCTCGCGTGGAGCCGTTCGGAAGCAGATGCCGCCGACTCCCGGCAACAGGCGATCATCGCACTCGCTAATGTTGCGCAAGCCCTCGGCTTGCCCGCCTCCGCAGTGGCCAATCTCACAGTCACCGATGTCTTGCCCCGTCTGAGTCTCCCGAGCGACGCCAAATTTGCTGCCGCCCGATCACTCGCGCTCCGCGAGCGACCCGACCTGCTAGCCGCTTTGGCCGACTACGACGGGACTCAACACGCGCTCCGGCTCGAAATAGCCCGCCAGTATCCAAATCTCCACTTGGGACCGGGCTACCAGTGGGATCAAGGTGCGAGTAAATGGAGTCTGGCAATCACTGCCGAGCTACCCCTCTTCAATCGCAACGACGGCCCAATCGCCGAGGCCGAGGCACGGCGGAAGGAAAGCGCCGCCCGCTTTGCCGCGCTGCAAGCCCAAGTGATGTCTGGAATCGACCGGGCCAAATCCGGGCTGGCAGCCGCCGAAGCGCGGACGAACTCGATCCAGCGCATCGTCGCATCGCTCGCTCATCAGCAAGCGATTCAGCAGGCCCGATTGGACGCGGGTGATATAGATCAACTCGACTTTCAAATTGTCCGCCGGGAATTGAGCGCGGCTCGACTTACGGAGATCGACGCGCGTGCGGTCGCAGACCAAGCCGCCGCCGAACTTGAAGCGGCCCTCCAGGTGCCTTTCGGAAGCCTCGCCAACCTTATCGAAGCCTCCGTCACCTCAGTATCGTTCCCATGAAACATTTCATCCTTGGGTCTATCGCCGGCCTGTTGGTAGGTGGCCTCGCAGGGTGGTGGCTTGCGCCTGCTTCCTCACCTTACATCCAAACCCCCACCACGCAGGCGGAGCCGTCCAAACTTCCGTCTGCCGTGAATCTTTCCGCCGAACAATTTTCGGCAGCCGGAATCGTTACCGCGACTCCTTCACCGGTCCGGCTAGCGAATTATACGACCGGATACGCGCGCGTGATCGATCCCACCCCACTTTTTCTTTTGGTGGCCGAGTTGGAAACCGCCGAAGCCGCTTTTCTGGCCTCGGGAAAGGAATTGACTCGTTTGCGTCAGCTCAACGCGACTAGCGACAATGCTTCCGCACGGGCGGTCGAGGCAGCCGAATCGGCGGCATTGCGCGATCGGTCCTTGCTGGCCAGCGCACAGGCGCGCATTCGTGCGGGCTGGGGAGACTCGCTGGGCGAATCCAAATCCCGCGCTGCGTTGTTGCCCGCCCTGACAATGCGAGAGACCGCGCTGGTCCGCGTGGACATCGCCGCAGGGGAAATTCCAACGCAATCCCCGCGAACATTACAACTAGAGCGACTGACAGGTAACAGCGGGGCGGAGCAGGCCGCCGTTCTCGGCACGGTCCCACAAGCGGACTACCAGTTTCAAGGCGGAGGTTACTTGGCGGTCATGAAAAGCCCCCCGCCGCCCGGCACGCTGTTGCGCGCTTTGATTCCCTCTGGAGGTGACGATACCGCCGCACTTTCCGTTCCGGCTTCCGCAGTCTTCCGCCATCACGGGCAGACTCTGGTCTATGTCGAGACGGCTCCACGGACCTACGAACGCCGTTCCGTCACCCTCGGGCGGGCATTTATCGATGCAGTCCCGGTTGTGAAAGGTCTCGCCGCGACCGACCTTATTGTGGTGACAGGCGCGCAACAGCTCCTCTCACACGAGCAACTGGGCGCGCAGACCGGGCTGTAGCCACACGCTATGCTTTCCGCCATCGTTCGCCTTTCCCTTCGTTATCGGGGCATCGTCATTGCACTAGCGTGCGTGCTATTTGTTTACGGGGTCTTCGTCGCCGCGCACGCCAAGCTGGATGTGTTTCCCAACTTCGTGCCCCCACAGGTCACTGTGCAGACGGAGGCTCCGGGCCTTTCCCCTGAGCAAGTTGAAATACTCGTCACCCGTCCGGTGGAAACCGCGTTGAGCGGCCTCGGCGGGCTGGAATCACTACGCTCCGAATCGGCGCAGGGCCTATCGGTCATCACCGTGGTGTTCGCGGAGGGCACCGCGATACTGCCCGCGCGGCAATTGCTCGCGGAAAAACTGGGTGAACTCGCCGGTCTTCTTCCAGCGGGAGTGAAATCTCCGAAAATGTCGGCTCTCACGTCCGCGACTATGGACTTGCTGAAATTGGGCTTGGTTAGCGAACGGCTCACGCCAAGGGAGCTGCGAACCTTCGCCGACTGGACGCTCAAGCCCCGACTTCTCTCCGTGCCCGGCGTGGCCAAGGCCAGCGTGTTCGGCGGCGAAGTGCCGCAGTGGCAAATTCAGGTGGAACCCGAGAAACTGATTTCTCACGGGTTGGCCTTGAGCGATGTGCTCACCGCCGCGCAACAGGCCAGCGGCGTGCGCGGTGCCGGCTTTATCGATACATCGGGCCAGCGCATCGTTCTACAGTCGGAGAATCCCGCAATCACCGTAGAGGCATTGGGCGCGATCATGGTGCGCAC
Organism: Opitutaceae bacterium; assembly: GCA_027482185.1. Lineage (GTDB taxonomy): Bacteria > Verrucomicrobiota > Verrucomicrobiia > Opitutales > Opitutaceae > ER46. The sequence continues at coordinate 202,953 of JAIXWF010000016.1, forward strand.
TTCGGTCGGCGGTGCGGCAATCCGTCTCCGCGATGTGGCCAACATCGCACTGGAGGCTGAGTCACGTTTCGGCGATGCGGTCATCATGGGCCGCCCCGGAGTCCTGCTCACTCTAGCGAGCCAGTATGGGGCCAACACGCTCGAATCCACGCTCGCGCTCGAAAGCGCGTTGACCGACCTCGCGCCCCTGTTTGCCGCCGAAGGCATCACGGTCTATCCCCGTCTGCACCGCCCCGCATCTTTCATTGAAGCATCGTTGGGCAACATCCGTCACTCGCTCATGCTCGGGGCCGGTCTTGTCGCGGTCGTGTTGTTCTTGTTTCTCGGCCATCTTCGCACCGCACTGGTTTCCCTCGTTGCAATCCCACTCTCATTGCTGACCGCAATAATTGTGCTGGATCGGTTCGGTGTGACGCTGAACACCCTTACACTCGGCGGCCTCGCCATAGCACTCGGCGAAGTCGTGGACGACGCCATCATCGACGTGGAAAACATCCTGCGCCGACTGCGCGAGAATCGCCTGCTCGTCGCACCGCGCGCAGTTATCAGCGTCGTTTTCGACGCTTCCGTGGAGATTCGCAGCGCAGTCGTCTACGCTACCTTCATCGTCGCCTTGGTCTTCGTGCCGGTGCTCACGCTCACAGGAATCCAAGGCAGCTTCTTCGCGCCTCTCGCGACAAGCTACTTGCTCGCGATTCTCGCCTCGCTTGCCGTGGCACTGACATTGACCCCCGCGTTGGCGCTGACGTTCCTTGCAGGCCCTGGAAGCCAGGCGGATGCTCCGCGCCTCCAACGTATCCTTCGCGCCGCTTACGAGCGCGTGCTGGGGATAGTTGCCCGACACCCGAGGACCGCCATCGGCATGGCCCTTCTCTGCTGCGTTCTGGCCATCGCGCGCATACCGTTTCTCGGCGGCTCCTTTCTGCCCGAATTTCGCGAAGGACATTTTGTAGTGCAGGTTTCCGCCGCGCCCGGCACTTCGCTCGTAGAGATGCGGCGCATCGGCACACGCCTGTCATCCGAGTGGCTGACTGATCCACGCATCGCCACCGTCGAGCAGCAGATCGGCCGCGCGGAACAGGGTGAAGATCCTTGGGGGCCGCACCGCAGTGAATTTCATGTTGAACTAAAACCCGGCCTCGGCGCGAACGAAGGCCACGTCGCAGAAAGTCTTCGCGACTCACTGAGCCGCATGCCCGGCGTGCAGTCGGAAGTGATGACATTTCTAGGCGACCGCATCGGCGAAAGTATCAGCGGCGAGACTTCTGCCTTTGTAGTAAATGTTTTCGGAGAGAATCTCGACACGCTCGACGCCACGGCGGCGGAAGTCGCCCGCGTGCTCGCCACCGTGCCCGGTGCCCGCGACGTGCAGTTAAAGTCTCCGCCAGGCGCACCTCGCATCGCCGTGCGATTGCGGCCGGAGCAGCTCGCGGAGCTTGGTTTTCGTCCAGTCGAGGTGCTCGATGCGGTGCAAGCCGCCTATCAAGGGACGGTCGTGAGCCAGGTTTACAACGAGGGCCGGGTGACCGATCTCGCAGTGGTTCTGCCCGCCGCCCAGCGCAACGACCCGGAACGCGTAGGCGACTTGATGCTACGCAGCAGCCAGGGCCTCCTGTGTCCGCTCAGGACGCTGGCTGACGTCTACCAGACGACCGGACGCTTCTCGATTCTCCACGAAGGTGCGCGCAGACGACAAACGGTCACGGCAAATGTCGCCGGACGCGACGTGCGCAGCTTTACCGCCGAGGCTCAGAGCATCCTCGGGGCTCGGGTGGAACTGCCGCGCGGAGTATATTTCGCTTTCTCCGGCGCGGCTGAAGCGCAGCGCTCCGCCACCCGACAGCTCCTCCTTCACGCCGGTATCGCTGCGGTCGGAATCGTGCTGCTTCTATCCATCATTCTCGGCTCATGGCGCAACGTCGTCCTGGTGCTCGCCAACCTGCCGTTTGCTCTGGTGGGCGGAGTGCTGGCCGTGTCATTCACCGCATGGTTCGGTGAAGCGGGTGAAGGCGCGCTCAATATGGGTTCGCTCGTCGGTTTCGTAACGCTATTTGGCATCACCACGCGGAACGCTATCATGCTAATTTCCCACTACGATCACCTCGTGCGTGTCGAGGGGCGTAGCTGGGGATTGGCGACCGCGATTGAGGGAGCATCCGAACGCCTTGTGCCGATCCTCATGACCGCGTTGGTGACAGGCCTCGGCCTGCTGCCGCTGGCCCTCGGCAGCGGCGAAGCCGGGCGCGAGATCGAAGGGCCGATGGCCGTTGTGATTCTTGGCGGCCTGCTGACCTCGACAACGTTGAACCTCCTCATTCTCCCAACACTGGCGGCACGGTTTCTGACCTCGCTTCATCCCGCTGCTGGCGGAGCCCGCGCTGCGGCCAGCGCAGATTAGCGTGAAGATTCGCTTCATCATCAATCCATGTTCCGGGACAGGGCGAAATCGAATTGCCAGGCATGCGACCATTACGCAATTCATCGCGACACACGCGATCAATGCCGATGTGGTCACGACAAGAGCCGCAGGTCATGCCACCCAACTGGCCCGTGAAGCGGTGACCTCGAAATGCACGCATGTAGTATGCGTGGGCGGTGACGGGACGATCAATGAAGTGGCGCAGGCATTGATCAACACCACGGTCATTCTTGTTCTCGCACCCACCGGCTCCGGCAACGGTCTGGCCCGGCATATCGGCTTGTCTACATCGCTGCCTCATGCCCTACGTCTTCTCCTAAACGACAGCCAAGTGACCTTGATTGATACGGGGACAGTTAACGGTCTTTTTTTCTGCAACGTCATGGGTCTCGGTTTCGATGCCGAGATAAGCGCACGATTCAACGGACTAACGCGGCGCGGAATCGTAAGCTATTTGATCGTTTCGCTCCGCTGCTTCCTGCGGCGGGGTTCCGAAGTTTGCCAAATCGAGTCAGATGAAGGAACATGGTCTCAAAGCGCCTTTCTTGTCGCCGTCGCTAACTCTGAGCAATACGGCAACAATGCACGCATCGCCCCCGGTGCTTCCATTCAGGACGGCAGGCTCGATTTGGTGGCGGTTTCTCCTTTCGGTGTCATGGCGGCAATGCCGCTTATCGCACGGCTCTTTCTTGGACGCATCGACCAAAGCGCTCATGTTCAGCGGACGCAGAGCGTCCGCTTTCGCATAACCAGAAGTCGCCCCGGTGCGATTCATACCGACGGCGAAGTTCACGCCGCGGATTCCGTGCTCAATATTCTCGTTCACCCGAGGAGCCTTCGTGTCCTGATCGCATCCAGTTGCGCTGTGAGGGAAGGAAGTGCATCGCGGCGGGACGCGCATTTCCGGAGGTATCCTCACCCAACGGTCTCATTCCCGCAGTCTCTTTCCACACCCGTTCAGCGCTTCCTATTTATCGCGCTTTTTCTGCTGGCACTCGGACTTTTCTCTGCCCTCGCCCAGAATATCTGGAGCAATGGTTCGATTGCGGCGGTGGATTTTAAGGTGCTTTATTGGATGCGTGCGCATCAATCTTCTTCAATTGATGCTTTGATGATTAGCGCTAGTTTCTTGGCTTCGTTCTCCTTCGTCACCCCATCGGCTCTCGCGGGCGCGGTTTACTTGATCCACCGACGCGCCTGGGCTGCGCTGGCAACGCTGGCTCTCGCGGTGCCTGGAGGCACCCTGTTCAACCATGGACTCAAATCCGCTTTTGCACGGATACGGCCGCCGATGGAAACGACCGTAGTGGCGATGACCGACTACAGTTTCCCAAGCGGCCATACGGTCGCCGCCACTGTGTTCTTCGGCCTGTTTGCAACTATCATCGTCTCGCTGGTGACCACGAAACGATTGAAGTTCACAGTTACATTTAGCACCATCGGAATGGTCCTGGCCGTAGCCCTCAGCCGGGTTTACCTGCGCGTTCACTATCTGAGCGACGTATTGGCAGGGATCGCGCTAGGCGTAGGTGGCTTTCCTTGTCACTCGCAGTCGGCAGGGCGATTCGGAGTGAGCTTGAACGGCGGGAATCTGCATCGGCTATATCGGCGGTCGGGTAAAATCGATCCGCGAAATGACACGCAGATTACGCAGTCGTCATTCTTCTAATGAAACGTTCGAGCAGCGGTCTCACCATGCGTGTCACCCTTTTGTCTTCAATTTTTCAAATGCTCCCAGCCCCTGGCATGGCGCGTTTATTTATTTTTCGTCGTAGCACTACCGTTGTCGGCGGCCGAGAACCACCGGTGGTCCACGGATGACCTCAAGCACTCGTCGGTCAGCGAAAAGGCAGTTTTCGAACAAGGCCGTCGCCCAGACAGTCTCTTTTCTCGCGACTACGTTAATCTCCTCGCGGACGACACCCGCGCCATTCTGACCGCTCCGTTGCGTTGGGATCGCCGCGATTGGCTGATGGCCGGTGGACTGACAAGTCTCGTCGTGGCTTCGACGGCGGCTGACAGCATGATTCGTGAGGAATCGCAGGAGAATATCACTCCGCAACTACATACTTTCACAAAAAACGCGCAACGATGCGGAGCTGAAGGTTCGTGGTTGGTATTGGGAGCATTCGAGGCTTACGGGTATCTCGTCGAGGACACGAAAGCCAGAGCCGTGGCGATGGATGGTATCACGGCGAGTGTTATTTCCGCCGGTATCATAACCCCGTTGATGAAGTTCACAGTGGGCCGCGTCCGCCCCAACGCCTCTGACCGCACTTTCGATTTCAAGCCTTTCAGCGGAAACTACTCGTTTCCCTCCGGGCATACCACTCAAGCCTTCGCAGTAGCTTCTGTTATCGCCGCGCATTACGATCAGTGGTGGGTGCAGGGACTTTCCTACGGCCTCGCTGGAGTCGTGGGCTACTCGCGAGTGGAACAAAATTCCCACTACGCGAGCGACGTGGTCGCCGCGGCGATCATCGGGACGGCCGTGGGTCGGACCATCGTAAAGCGTCACAACAAGCCCAGAGAGGGCGCCTTCACAGTCACTCCTTATTTCGACGGACAGGGGAGCGGTCTCGTGTTCAGCAAAACTTTCTAAGCTCCCAAAATGAAACAATACATACGACTTTGGTTCACACGATTTCTTGAATGCCGACATGGCGGCGTGCTACTTGCCATTCTCATTGCCCTCGGCGTCGGCGTAGCGACTCGTGGCATATTGCTCTTCAAATCCGCAGAGGAAGTGTCTTGGACGACGAGCTTGGGTGCGGTATTTTTCTGGGGCGCTCTTTTTGATTTGGGTGCCGCACTGTGGTGGAGCCTCCCGCTCGTCATACTCCTGGCGCTGTTGCCTGCGAGTATTTTCGAACGCCGCTCCGCTCGTGCCGTCGCGCATCTGGCGTTTCTAGGCATTGTATATTTACTTCTTTTCGGGGCAGTCGCGGAATGGTTTTTTTGGGATGAATTCGGCGTGCGAGCCAACTTCATCGCCGTGGACTATCTCGTCTATACGACCGAGGTAATCGGCAATATCCGCGAATCGTATCCGATGCCGCTGATTCTTGCCGGTCTGTTTATCGCGGCCGTCCTTATCTATGGACTTTTTCTTCGCACAGGCTGGCCGGGGCGTTGGCTGACGCACGCAACCAGTCCCGCCGCGCCGCGTTGGCGCGCAGCCGGATGCTGGATGGTCGTCATTTTCGTGTTTGGGCTGGGCCTACAGCAGCGATTCATCCCTGAATTCGTAAACAACTATAACCGTGAACTCGCCAAGAACGGGCTTTGGTCGTTTGTCGCCGCGTTCCGCGCCAACCAGCTCGATTTCGAGCGCTTCTATCCGACGATGCCCGAAGAGGCGGCGTTCAAGCGGATGCACGCGATCCTTGCTCGCGACGGCGCGAAACCACTGACGGACGATCCGCGCGATTTTCTCCGCCTTGTCCGGGCGCCTCGCGCCGGGCCGGAGCAACGCCTCAACGTCATTCAGATCACTGTGGAAAGCCTGAGCGCCGAGTTTCTCTCTCGATATGGCAACACGCAGAATTTGATGCCGCATCTCGATGCGCTCGCCCCGTCGGCACTGGTTTTCGACAACTTCTACGCCACCGGCACCCGCACGGATCGAGGTATGGAGGCACTGACTCTCTCTGTCCCGCCCACCGCCGGACGTTCGCTCGTGAAGCGGCCAGACAACGAGAACATGTTCACGCTTGGATCAGTTTTTCGCAGTAAAGGCTACTCCACCGCCTTCGTCTACGGTGGCTTCGGATACTTCGACAACATGAACTATTTCTTCGGCCAGAACGGCTATCGCGTCGTGGATCGCACGATGGTGGCAAAGGACGACATCACATTCGCGAATGTATGGGGTGCCTGCGACGAAGACCTCCTTCGCTGGACGATGCGCGAGGCCGACAAGGACTTTGCGGCAGGGAAGCCGTTTTTTCATTTCGTGATGACGACCTCGAATCACCGTCCGTATACATTTCCCGAAGGCAAGATCGACCTGCCCTCGAAAACGTCCGGACGGGCCGGCGGCGTGAAATACACCGACTACGCCATCGACCAGTTCCTGCGCAACGCCGCAAGCAAGCCGTGGTTCAAAAATACCCTCTTTGTGATCGTGGCCGACCATTGCGCGTCGAGCGCGGGCAAGACCGAACTCCCGGTTCAAAATTATCACATACCCTTGTTCATTTATGCTCCGGGAGGACAGGTAGCGCCCGGAAAGGTGCAAACCCTCATGAGCCAGGTGGACTATGCGCCAACTTTACTCGGGCTGCTGAACTGGACCTATCCAAGTCGGTTCTTTGGTTGGGATGTGCTTTCACAGCCGGCCGATCAGAGCGGACGCGCCTTGATCGGAAATTACCAGAAGCTCGGCCTGTATCAATGGGGGCAACTCGCCGTGCTGAAGCCAGTCCGGCAGTCGCTCACACTAAGCTACAGTGACTTTTCTCACGAAATGAAGCCCCAGCATCCCAACCAACCCTTGATAGACGAGGCCATCGCCACCTACCAAACAGCGAGCTGGCTGTTTAAGCACGGCAGACAACGCGAACTGAGCCAAGAGGAGCTTGCCCGTTATGCCCCCGTTGCGCGTTGATAAAACTCTGTGGCCTGCGGCAGCGCTGTTGGCCGCGGCATTCCTGTTGTTCGAGTTTACCGGGCTCGATCTTTTTTTGCAGGACAGGCTCCACGACTTTGCCACGCACGGGTGGTTGATCGACCGGCACGACTCGATATTGCGGCTGGCATTCTACGACCTGCCAAAGGTCTTCATCATCGTCTTGGGTGTTGCCTTGCTCGGGCTGGCGGTTGGACCCGCCCGGTGGCGGGACCGTTGGCCACTGACCGCGCCCTCACGCCGCCATCTCTTCGTCGCGTTTCTCACGATCGGCACCGTGCCCGCGTTGATCGGGCAGCTTAAGGCCACAACCAACATATTTTGCCCTTCGGAGATCCGCCGCTACGGAGGTAATGTTCCCTATGTGCGGGTCATGGAGCGTTACCCCGCCGATGACCGGCCTACCAAGCGCGGGCGCTGTTTTCCGGCCGGCCACGCCAGCGGCGGTTTTGCTTTGCTCGCGTTGTGCGGTTTGGGCCGAAACCGGCGGGCACAAATGCTCGGCGTCGCGCTCGGACTCGGATTTGGCGGCGCGATGGGCTTTTACCAGATGGCCAAGGGCGCTCACTACCTGAGCCATACCGTCATCACGGCATTGATTGCCTGGATCGGATTCCTCTTTTGGCGTCGCGCACTTCGCGTGGCGCAAATTCAAACCCAGACAGACGAAACGTTAATATCATGAAATCCACCCGTATCATTCGCAACACAACGCTCGCATTCGGACTCACGGTCGCATTGGCCGGCATTTCCTTTGCCGCAGAGAAGAAGGACGGCGACGAAAAAGATCACGTCGTGCCGTGGGCCGAGGTGCCCGGCGCGGTTCAGGCTGCCATCACCGCAGAAGCCAAAGGCGGCAAAGTAGAATCCGTCGAGAAAGAGATCGAAAAGAAGGGCGTCACCTACGAAGCCAAAGTGAAGCTAGCCGACGGCAGCGAACTTGAGATAAAAACCGATGCCGCCGGTAAGGTTCTGAAGGTTGAACGCGAGGACGGCGAGGAAACTCACGACGCTCACGATAAGAAGTGAGGCCGAAGAGGCGCACATTACAGCGCAGGGCGTCCGTTGCGCAGGCAGCGGACGCACGTGCGCGATACACGCCTATGAATCGCCGAAAGATGATTCAGGGCTGAGCTGATATCAAGCGCGTTGCAGGCCTATGCGGATCCCGAATCTTCCGTTGCGGAGGTTCTCATTACGGTCAGCTCCGCTAGTCTGCAGGCTCCGTTGCCTATCAAGCACCACATTCGAGACAACGCGTCCAGCATGCCGTTCGTTCCGGTTGTGCATTCTCGGACTAATCGTGCAGTCGCAATGAGGCTTCGCGAGAGCAGATCAACAGTTGCCCAGAACCATGCCCATTCTCCAGTAGACGTCGAACGACCGCATTCTGTAAGTGTCGCTCAATCGTCTGCCGTAACGGTCGCGCGCCAAGCTGGGGATGGAATCCCTCACGGATCAGGAACTCCAACGCCTCGCGCGAAACCTCCAGATCGAAGCCCACCGACTTCAGCCGTGCGACTTCGTTGGCCAAGTGCAGCTCGGCGATTTCGCGCTGCACCTCGGGGGCAAGCCGCGCGAACACGAGCTTGTCCGGGATGCGCGCCAGTAGCTCTGGCCGCAGTGACTCCGCTACCCGTCGCAGCACGGCTTGCTCGACGCTCGCCGGGCTCGAGCTGGCCATCCGCATCGACTCGGTCGCTCCGAGGTTAGAGGTGAAAGCAACGTAGTCGGACCGCAGCGAAACCGTCTCGCCATTCGCAAGAGTGACGTGCCCCGGCTCCAACATCTGGATGAAGAGGTCCAAGACTTTGGGGTGTGCCTTCTCCAACTCGTCGAAGAGCCACACGCGCGGGGAGACGCCGAACGCCGCCCGCCCGATCGCACCCGGGTCTGACGCGTCGCTGCCGAGCAGCCGCTCAACGGCATCCGCTCGCTGATACTCCGACAGATCGAAGCGCCTCACCCGATCCTCACCGAAAAGGTAGCGGGCTGCCAGGAGCACGAGTTCGGTCTTGCCGGTGCCGGTTGGTCCGACCGCCAGGAACGCGCCGCGCGGGCCGTTGGCCCTCACCAGCCCCAATTCACCCCGCGTGAACACCGCCGCGGCCCGGGCGAGGACCTGATCCTGTCCCCGCAGGTGGGTGCGCAGGTGCGATTCCAGGCCCCGCAGGTGGGCGATTTGCGCCGCGTCAGCCACGAGCTTTGGCCTTTTGCTCCAAGCGAAGCTTCGAGAGCCCGCGCGGCTTGTTCGGGAAATCCTCCAGAAACTTCGCCACGGCCGGTGCGAGAGCCTTGCCGTCCGGTGACGCCCGCAGGATGGCCCGCACCACGTAGGCACGGGTAGCGACGATCTTGGCCTTGGCGAGGTGAGCCACGACACCGTCAAGTTTCTTCACGTCGTCCTTGGGCAGATTCACGGTCGGGTGGCCGGCGATGACGTCATCGTCGGACGTGGCCACCCCTAGCGCGCTATCGCCGGCGAGCCGGACGGCATGGGCGATCATCTCTGCGGGCGAGGTAAGGTGGATCAACGCGCGCAGGAGGGTCGCGCTGCGGGCGTTGACGCCCGCCTTCTGGAGTCCCGCCACTCGTTCGTCCAAGGCGGCCATATCGGCCGCGTAGAAGGAGAAACTGTTCTTGATGGGGCGGGAGTCAGCCATGCCCAATCTAAAAGCCATACGATAGTGTTTGACAAGTTATGATTTTCGTATGGCTTTTAGAAGCATGACGACTTTGTCACTGCTCGCTGCGCTCCGTGTGACGCCGGATTTGCGCCTCCCGAGTCCCGTCCTGGCGCAACTACAGCAGGTCCGGGACGGTTTCGGCTCGGCTCTCGTGCTCGTGTTCATGGTCGGGTTCTTCTGGGGCATCATCAAAATCTGGGGAGGCGCCAACGCGATCTCCAAGGGCGACAGCGAGGGCAAGGGCGGGATTCTGGCTGGCATCATCATCGCAGCCGCCGCCGCCATCATGGCGGCGCTGTTCACCATCTTTGGGATGCAGGACGCGGTCCTGACTCCTCGGTTCTGAGGCGGCGAGGAAGACGATGAGCGACCTACGTTTCACGGACACCAATGCGGCAGATGACTCCCCCGGCCGGGTCTTCGGCCTGGAGGGTGACCTCTACCTCCCCGTGGTGGGGGGATTCGTGGCCGGAGTCCTGCTTTTCGCGGGACTTGGGTTCGTCGGCACGGGCTATCCGCTGGCCGGCATGGTCGCTGGCGTTCCGGTTGCGGGCTCGCTCGTATGGGTTTTAGGATTCCGGCAGGGAAAGCCGTCTGGCTATGATCGCGACCGGCTGGATCAGGCTTTGGGCGGGGCCAACTTCACCCGCAGCTCCGAGCCTAAAACCCATACGCGCTCGCATGCCGATGCCCCCGACGGTCGATTCGTGGACGGGATGCTGGTCTTTGGTTCGCCGGAGCGGGGCGGGCTGGTCGCAAAAGGATTCCGCCTCGAACCCCCGGATCTGCGCGGCGCGAGCTTCGAACAACTGAACGCTTTTCAAGACCGGGTTCGGGGGCTGCTCGCCTTGGTCGCTCCCGGACGCCGACTGCAAATTCAGTGGTGGCCCGACTCCGACTACCGGCAGGCCCTGCTCGCCTACCATGCCCGGACGCAGGAGGTGGCGGACCCCACGATCCGCGCCATGCGGAATGAGCGGTTCACGCGCTACTGGCCCCGGACCCTGGACGGCAGCCTCCGGCGGGAGCACCTCGCGGTGTTCCTCTCCATCGAGATCGACGCCTACGCCGGCAATGTGCGCGGTCACGATGGGCTCCAGCATCACTACGCCGGATTGCTGCGAGAGTTGGCGGCTCAGTTCGAGGACTTCGCCGGCACCCTGCGCACGGTATTCGGGCCAGAGACGCCTGTTCACCCGATGGGCGACGCGGAGCATTGCGCCTGCCTACGGCGGTTCCTGAACCCCAGCTATGCCCGACGCGCGGCAGAGACGGCGGCTGAGTTGTTCGATCCCACCCTTACCCTGCAAGAGAACTGCTGGCATGGCGAAGGCGTCGGCCAAAACGGCGGTGGGTTCTTCCTCGACGGGCACTACCACGCCGTGCTGGCCCTCAGTCGCTGGCCGCAGCGAACGCGTCCGGGCATCGTGACTCACCTCACCGGCCTGCCGTTTCTGGACTACGCGATCACCGTCAACGTCACTCCGATCGCCGGACGGCAGGAGATCACCCGGGAGGAAAAGGCGACCGAGCGTCTTCGCGGCGAATACACCGAGAAGCCCCGCGCCTCGCTCCTGGTCGCGCTGCGCAAGAAGGAGCGGAAGGTTGAGGCACTCGCCGGCGGGTTCACGCGGCCCTTCCACGTGACCTACCTGCTGCGGGCGTGGGCGCCGACGCCAGAGGCACTGCGCGAGAAAGTCGCGGCGGTGCAGGCGGCGGTGAACGCGATGGATGGCGCGCAATCCTTCGAGTGCGCGTTACCTACGACGGCGAAGAAGCTGTTTTTCGCCTCATGGCCGGGCTGGACGCATTCGTCCTACCACCACCGCGAACTCTACGCGGAGGACAGTTACCTCGCCGACCTGCTGCCATTTTCCGCGACCTTCGTGGGGGCGTTGGAACACGCCGAGGCCCTCTACGACGGTAGTCACGGCAATCTGGTCGGAGTCAGCGCGAATGTCGGCGGCTCGCCCCAACACGCGGTGCTGATCGGCATGACCGGCGCCGGTAAGTCGGCCTTTGTTGAAGATCTGCTGTTCCAGACGGCGGACCATTTCGCCCACTCCCTGCTCATCGAGGAAGGATTCTCCTACAAGCGCTTCACGGTGGCGATGGGCGAGACGCCCATCGTCATCCATCCGGACGCCGCCCTCACGCTCAACTACCTCGACACGCAGCGGCTGCCCCTGACCCAGCTGCACCTCGCGACCGCGGTCGCGCTGCTCGCCCGGATGGTCGGGCAGCCGGAACATGCCCAGGAACTCGCACTGCGGCAGGCCCAGCTCACGCAATACCTGCACCAGCTCTACCGCGACGCGTTTACCGATTGGTCAAGGCGTCATGCGGCGAAGGCGGACGATGTGCGCCGGTGGGCGTGCGCCGTGCACGGCTGGCGGTCGAAACTCGGCGGAGCGACGCCCTTGGAGGCATTCGTCGATCTCCGCGACCGTCACGCTAACCGGGAAGACGAAGCCCTCGCCTTCCTTGCGGGCCTCACGGAACAGGCGATCACGCGCTTTGCCCAGGATCCGGTGACGGAGCGGCTCGTCGCGCAGACGGCGTGCGCGTTCTACTCGCCGGAGGAGTTTCCGACCCACAGCGCGCTCGTCGAACTCTTGGCCTACGCGCGGTTCCCCGAGCACAACCGCGATGAAATCGACCGGCTCGCAACCCTGCTGCGCGCCTGGACCGCCGACGGCCAATACGGCCGGCTGTTCGACGGCATCACGAATGTCTCGCTGCAAAGGAAGATCGCCCACTTCGAATTGGGTTTCATCCCAGAGCAGGCGGTAGAACTGAAGACGGCGGCCGGACTGCTTATCAGCGGACTCGGTCGGCAGCATATTCTCGCGCTGCCGCGGACGCAGCGGAAACGCATCCTCTTCGAGGAGCTGGCCCGGTTCCTCGATACTCCGGGTGGCGAACAGATCGTCGCGGAGAGCTACGCGCAGCTCAGGAAGCACAACTGCTGGGCCGTTTCCGTGATCCAGCAATACGCGCGGTTCAAGAGTTCGCGCATCCGCTCTGCTGTCATCGGCAACGCGAAACAGTTCTTCCTCATGCGGCAGAACGACCGCGGCGATCTCGCCGACCTCGCGCACGATCTGCCCCTGCCGGAAACCGCGCTCGACGCCATCCAGCGCTATCCGCTGCCCGAGCAACTGGCCGCCGACCAGCGGCACTCGTCCCTCTGTTTCTTCAACCCCGCCGCGCAGCCGCCGCAATGCGGCACCCTGCGCCACTTCCAGAAGGAGCCATGAAGACCGTCCTCCTGATTCCGCTCCTCTGTCTCGGATTCGCCGGTTGCGCGACGCCGGCCCGCCAGACCGACCGCGAAGCTGCCGCTGAAGCCCGCGGCTACGAGCGCGGCTACCGGCAGGCCGTGAAGGAGCAGTATTGGCTGATCCAAAACCAACAACGCCGGCCCGCGCCGGCTGAACCCAGCACACCATGAAACACCTCGTTCTCTTCCTC
>JAIXWF010000014.1 GCA_027482185.1 Opitutaceae bacterium
GGCCGATCGTGGACGTAAGCTCAGCGTCCGATGCACCTGATTCTTTGATGGCGTCCAATCCGGCGGTCTGTGCGCGTCCCGACGGCGGGTTTCTGATCGTCTACAAAGCAGTGGGCCGCGAGCGCCCATTGCCGTTCGGCGGCCCGGTGGTGCACCTCACCGCCACTGCGGATTCCCCGACGGGACCGTTTACCAAACAACTGCGACCCACCTTCACCGCCCCGGGCGCCGCTTTCCCGGCCGAGGATCCTTTCATCTGGTTCGATCAGACGACCCGCCGGTATCGTGCAATCGTGAAGGACCAGAACGGATACTTCACCTCACAGCGTGGCCGATCGCTGATCCTGTGGGAATCGATGGACGGACTCGATTGGAAACTTGCCGCGAATCCCTTGGTGACGACGACCGAGATCCGCTGGGCCGACGGCAAAAAACAAGCAGTGCACTACCTGGAGCGCCCGCAACTGTTCTTCGAGGACAACCGGCCCGCCGTGCTGCTGGCGGCCGTCGGCGAGGTCGCCGGGATGCCTTCCTCCTACAATATTCAAATCCCGTTGCACCCAAGGCAATGACTCCTACGCGAACGAACCCACTTTCTTCCTGCTGCGCCGAGGAACCCGAACGGAGTCCGGCTTTGGATCGGCCAACGGGGATTGGGAGGCCTCGATGGGTTCAATTCACGAATCGCGAAGGACCAATCGTACAGGGGCGGTCCGCCGAACGTTGATGGCGCCGCGATAAGGGGGGCGTGAATTGTGCCCGGGTGCCCCGAAGCTTGAGGATCGCTGCGAACCGGCTTTGGGGGGTGACAAGCTGCCTCCGGGCGGCCTGCCCGGGCAAACTGCGAGGGTATAAGCGCTCAGCGGACTGACGTTCTCGGATCAGCCCCTTCAACGATTGCCCGGGATCAGATTCCGAGAAGCCATCGGCGGAATGTTGCGTTGCGGGCGGTGATCGGCCGGCTTTGGTGACGGCGGCCGCAGACTAGGCTGCGGCGCTGCCCGATCGGCCCTCCCTGCGCCGAAAGAATTGCCACCTCCGAATTCGCTCCCTCGCCGATGCCCACCTTGCGTTTGATTAAGCTGTTGCTGGTCGGGTTTGGCCTTTGCGGGTCGGCCCTCGCCGCCGAACCCGTCGCCGACCTCTGCGTTTACGGCGGCACCAGCGCCGGCGTCATCGCCGCGGTGCAGGCCGCGCAACTCGGCCACCGCGTGATTCTGGTCGAGGCCGGGCAGCACCTCGGCGGCATGAGCGTCGAAGGTCTGGGCGGCACCGACATCGACAACCACAAGGAATTCCAAAACAGCCCCGCGGTCGGCGGTCTCGCCCTGGAGTTCTACCGTCGCATCAATGCCCGTTACGGTCGTCTCGCCGCCTTCGAATCCGCGCTCCGCACCGGGGCCAAGCAACCCGCCCTCTGGCGCTTCGAGCCGCACGTCGCCGAAACGGTGTTCGACGCGTGGGTGAAAGAGGTCGGCGTCACCGTGCGGCGCGGCCATCGACTCAAAGAGACCGGCGGCGTGACCAAGGAGTCCGCGCGCATCGTTGCCCTCCATTTTGAAAACGGCGCCACCGTGCGCGCGCAGCAGTTCATCGACGCCACCTACGAGGGCGACCTGCTCGCGTTTGCCGGCGTGAGCTTCGCCGTCGGGCGCGAGGGCAACGCCGCCTACGGCGAAACGAAAAACGGTATCCGCACCGATACCACGCACGGGCAGTTCGACCGCCCCGTCGATCCCTACCGCGTGCCCGGCGATCCCGCCAGCGGCGTCATCCACGGCGTGCGGGACGTCCCGCTCGGACGCCACGGCGACGCCGACGGCAGCATCCAGGGCTTCGCTTTTCGCCTCTGCCTGACCCGCGATCCCGCCAACCGCATCCCGTTCGAGAAACCCGCCGCCTACGATCCCGCGCACTTCGAACTCCAACGCCGTTATCTCGCGGCCGGCGGCACGATCACGCCGCCGGGCGCCGCCTTGCCCAATGGCAAAACCGACCCCGGCACATGGCACTTCCTCGCCGGCAATTTCACCGGTTGAGCGGCCTCGATGGGGTCAATTCGCGAATCGCGAAGGGCCAACCGGAAAGGTTGGCCCGCCGAACGCTGATGGCGCCGCGAGAAGGCGAGCGCGATTGGCGTCCGGGTGCCGCGAAGCTTGAGGATCGCTGCGAACCAGCTTGGGGGGGCGACAAGCTGCCTCCGGGCGGCCTGCCCCGGCAAACTGCGATGGTCGGGTATCTGCGCTCAGCTGACTGACTCTCTCGGATCGGCTCTTTCAACGATTGCCCGAGATAAGATTCCAAGAAGCCTTTGGCGGGGTTTCGCGTTGCGGGCGGTGATCAACCGGCTTTGGGAGCCAACCGGACAGGGGCAGTCCGCAGAACGCTGATTTGGACAGCAGCCAGTCGGACAGACCCGATGGGGTGGCCTCGAGCCATCGCCCGCGGATCCGGTTTTCTGCCAGCTACTCGACGACCGCCTTCACACCGTCCGCGACTCGGCGATCAGTTCGTCGATTCCGCCCACCAGATAGCGGGCGCACACCGACCGGACCTCGCCCAAGTCCAGCTCGGGATTGCGGACCAATAGCTCGATGATGTCCGCCTTGGATTTGTGTCCGCCGGCGTAAAGCTTGAGCGCGATCAGTTGCGGGATCGGTACGATCTTGAGCGGACTGCCCTCGCGCACGACCAACGTCGAAAGTCGCACCGCATCTTCGATCACAGCCGGAAAACGGCCGGCGTAGCTGATAATCTGGACCAAACCGAAGCCACCGCTGACATCGATCACGCCCCCGAGCGGATCGGTGGTATCGGGTTCCCGCAGTTCCGTCTCGAATCCGGCCTCGCGCAGCGACGCAACGACGGCGCGCAACGTCGGCACGTCGGCGTTGACCCCGAGGTCGAGATCCTCGGTCTGGCGCACATAGTGATGCGCTGCGAGCGCCACCGCCCCAATCACGACGGCGTCGAGACGATGTCGGGCCAAAACGGCGAGAACCTCTTCCGCGGTCCGGAGCAAATCATCGGGTTGGCTCATCGGCTCGCCGGCGCCGGCACGGGTTTGAGCCACGCAAAGCGGGTGCCCATGGCCAGCGCGGCCACGATCCGCTCTTCCACCGACAAGCTCCTGAGACGAGCCAGTTCCCGCTCGCGGGAACGCGTCGCGCAGGCGCTCCGGCGCGGCGCCCCCATCGTGACAGTGGCAGGGGTGTGCGAATGATCGGCCATCGGTGATTGGGACACCCGATAGTCAAAGAACCCTCCCGCCTCTCAAGGAGATTCCCTGCCGTCTGAATGCGTTGGCGCCAATCGGATTGCCCCTCTCGGATCGGGCCCGGATTGCGGCACTTGATCGCGCCCGGTCCGGGCCGTGCAACCGCCGCCTTTCGCCCGCCGATTTCGCGTTGGCCCGCAACGTTCGCCGCGCGTTTTCGTTTGGCCGAGCGGCCTCGATGGGGTCAATTCGCGAATCGCGAAGGACCAATTGTACAGGGGCGGTCCGCCGAACGTTGATGGCGCCGCGATAAGGGGGGCGCGAATTGTGCCCGGGTGCCCCGAAGCTTGAGGATCGCTGCGAACCGGCTTTGGGGCGCGACAAGCTGCCTACGGGCGGCCCGCTCCGGCAAACTGCGATGGTCGGGTATCTGCGCTCAGCTGACTGACTCTCTCGGATCGGCTCCTTTGCCCCGCGAGTTGGCCTTCGCCTAAAACGTCCGCCCGGCGTTTCCGTTTAGCCCGATTTGAAAATAGTTTTCCGCGGTGCCGGGCCGCCCGAATTCCCCTCGACGGGCGCGGGGTGATCGGCGATGCCAACCCGCGCGGGTTCCGACCGCGCCCAACCCCATGCCTCCCGCCGATCAGGCCGTCTGGTTTGCCGAAGCCGTGCGTCCGCACGAGCCGGCGCTGCGCGCCTTCCTTTCGCGGCGTTTCGGCAGCCTGCCCGACCACGACGATCTCGTGCAGGAAACCTACGCCCGCCTGCTGCGCGTCTCCGATCCGCAGCGGCTGGGGCATGTGCGCGCCTTTCTCTTCACCACCGCCCGCAACGTCGCCATCGACCACGTCCGCCGCACTCTTCGCCGTCCCGTCGAACCCATCGGCGAGGCCGCCGAGTTTGCCCTGCTCGAAACCGAGCCCGGCGCCGCCGACCTGCTCGACCACCTGCAACGCCACGAAGCGATGCTCGCCGCGCTCGAAACGCTGCCGGATCGCTGCCGCGAAGTGATGCTCCTCCGCTACGTGGACGGATTCTCCGCTTCGGAAATCGCCGTGCACCTCGGCCTCGCGGCCGCGACCGTGCGCGTCCACCTCATGAAGGGTGTGCGCGACTGCGCGCGGTTCTTCCGCGACCGGGGCCTCCTCGAACCCGCGGCCGCGAAGAAAGGCTCCCCGTGAAACTTTCCGAAAACCACGGCGGCGGCGACGCCGCGGCCATCGAGGCCGAGGCGATGGCCTGGCTGGCCGAGCGCGAGGAGGGTTTTGCGCCCGGGCGCGCGGCCGCCTTCGAGGCTTGGCGCCGCCGCGATCCCCGCCACGCCGCCGCCGTCGCCGAACTCGAGCAGGTGCTTGCGCAACTCGACGGGCTCGCGGCGCACCGCGAAGAGGTCAACGCGCATTTCGATCGCGTTTCGCCGGCGCCGCCCCCGGGCCGGGCGACGCCCGCGCCGGAGCCGGCCTTCCTTGGGTGGCGGGCGGTGGCGTGGGCCGGCTTGGCCGCGGCGTTGATTTTCGGTGCTTTCCTCGGTTTTCGCGCGCGGCCTTCGGCGCTCGGGCCCGAAACCCGCTATGCGACGACGACGGCGGGCTACGAACGCGCCCGGCTCGCCGACGGTTCGACCCTGGAACTCAACACCGCGAGCGCCGCCCGTGTGCAGTTCACGGCGGCGGAGCGTCGCGTCGAGCTCGAGTCGGGCGAAGCCCACTTCGAAGTCGCGCACGACACCGCGCGGCCCTTTGTCGTGAAGGCAGGTGGCGTAGCCGTGCGCGCGGTCGGCACCGCGTTCAACGTCCGCTTCGTCGCCGGGGCCGTCGAGGTCACCGTCACGGAGGGCAAGGTCGCGGTGGAGCGCGTCGCCCCCGGCGCGCCATCCGCCGCCCCGACGCTCCTCGCCGCCCACGAGCGCCTCGCGCTGCCGCTCGCGGCCGCCGGACCCGCGCCCGTGATCGAGCCCCTCGACCCGGCCGACGTGCGTGCCGTGCTCGCCTGGCAGCGCCGCGTCACGGATTTTTCCGATACGCCGCTCGCCGAGGTGATCGCGCGCTTCAACCGGCACAACAGCCTGCAACTCGTGATCACCGATCCCGCGCTGGAGTCCCGCCGCATCGGCGGCATGTTCGCCCTCGACGATGTCGAGGCCTTCGTGCGCCTGCTCGAACGCGACGGCATCATCCGCGCCGAGCGCCGGGGCGACACCGTCCGGCTGCAAATCCCGTAACGGCGCGGCCGCTCGATTTCGCGGCGAACCTTCACGAATGCGGAAATTGTTTTCCCGGCGACTAAACGGAATCCTGGGCGCGAGCGTTGCAGGGATAGTGGCCTTGCTCCGTTTTACCCCATCGTTTCCCGCCGCCCCGGTTGTGCTCGCCTCGTGCAGCGTGCTGGCGGCGGCCGCGCCCCTCGGGGCCGCGACGGTCGAGACGAAGCGGAGCTTCGACCTCCCCCGCGGCGACGCCGCGACGACGCTGCGGCAATTCGCCGCCGCCTCCGGCCGATCGCTCGTCTTCGTCACCGACAAGGTGCGCGGCGAGACGACGAACCCGGTGCGCGGCGAATTCACGCCCCGCGAGGCGCTCGAGCGCATGCTCGCCGGCTCGGCCCTCGAAGCCGCGCAGGACGCCGCCACCGGCGCCCTCGTCGTGAGCCGCAAGCGCACCGCCGAGGGCATGACGCGCGCCGGGGAGGTCGGCCGCACTTCCGACTCAAGCGCCTCTCCCAGTTCCGATTCCAGAAGCACACCCCAAACCACCGTGGCCAAATCACCCCGCACCCTGCTTGCCGCACTGTTTTCCGTCCTGCTCGCGCCGCATCTCGGCGCGCAGGCGACCGCCCCCGCCGGCGCCAAGCCTCCGGCCGCCGAGGAAACGGTGATGCTCTCGCCCTTCCAAGTCGCCTCCGACGCCGACCGCGGCTACCAGGCGCTCAACACGCTCTCCGGCACGCGCCTCAATTCCAAGCTCGAGGACCTGGGCGCCTCCATCACCGTCGTCACCAAGCAGCAGATGCAGGACCTCGCGCTGCTGGATATCAACGACGTGTTCCGCTACGAGGCCAGCACCGAGGGCACCGACAACTTCACCCAGTTCGTCCGCGACCGCACCGGCGGTATCGGCGATCAGGTGCAGTCCGCTCCGCAACAATCCAACCGTATCCGCGGGCTCGGCGCGTCGGGCACGAGCGGCCTGGGCGTCAACACGGCCTTCGGGAATTTCGCCACGAACAACGCCATCCCCTTCGATCCTTACAATATCGCCGCCATCGAGGTGTCGCGCGGCCCCAACTCCAATCTGTTCGGCCTCGGCGCGGCCGCCGGCACGGTCAATGTCGTGCCCTCCCAGGCCAACCCGAATCGCCGGGTCTACAGTGCGGATTTGCGTTTCGACAGCTACGGCGGCCATCGCGAGAGCCTGAATATCAACATGCCGATCCTGCCCGGCAAATTGGCTCTCCGCGTCGCCGGCGTAAATGAAAGCAAAGGCTTCGTGCGCAAACCGTCCTCCGAACGCATCCACCGCGAATTCGCCACGGTCCTCGCGCGGCCGTTCAAGAACACGACGGTTCGCGCCACGGCCGAGCGCTACCGCAACGACTACCGCCGCCCGAATGCGATCACGCCGCGCGACACCACCGCCGAGTGGAAAGCCGGCGGCAGCCCCACCTGGGATCCGACGACCCAAATGGTCACCTTCGCCAATGGCACACGGACCGGTCCGTTCCCCTCCGACACCGGGGCCGCCATCACCGTCGCGCCCGGCGTCACCACCGCGCCCTCGGCTTTTCCCGCGGGCCTGATCGGCGGCTACAACGGCTTCTATGCCCGCCCGGTGGTGCTGGTGGACGACAACCGCATCCAGGCGTTCACCATCACGCGGACCAACAATCCCGTCACCGGCACCGCGCTCCCGACCAATCCTTTCACCGGCGGCAACAGCACGCTGCGCTATTTGCAGAGCGGCACCGACATCATGCGGCGGTTCTCGCTCCTCGGCGCGCAAGGCCTGCCGCTCTACATCGTGCCTGGCACGACGGATCAATCTGTCTATGACTGGACCTCGCACAACTTCGTCGCTCCCAACCACGGCACGGATCGCGCGAGAACCTACAGCTCCGAGATCGAGCAGATCATCGTCGGCAATCCGACCCACCTGCTCGCGGCCCGCATCGGCGGGTTTCAGCAGAAATTCGCCAAGGACGACTACAACTTGGTCAACACCCTGGAGAGCGTGATTTACGTGGATGTGAACGAGAAGCGGCTCGACGGCACGCCCAACCCCTACTTCAAGCGCCCCTACGTCCAGGCGTCGGCGCCGTCGGCCCGCTACGCCCCGAACGACGTTTCCATCCTGACCGCGGACCTCGCCTATCAGCTGACCCCCACGAACCTGCCGAAGTGGCTCCGGTGGGTCGGCCAGCAGCGCATCGGGGCGCACGCGGAGCAGAATTTCACCGATGCGCAGTCGTTCCAACGCGCGGCGCGCGCCATCGATACCAACAAGGCATGGATCAATCCGAACGCGCCGCTGAATCTCAGCGGCGCCCAAATCCCGGCCCAGCGCTGGTATGTGGGCGACAATCAGGGTCAGAATGTGGATTACGGCTCCCCGGCCACCGACAACACCAACGGCACCTACCCGCTGACGTGGTTCAACAACCGCACGGGCACGTGGATCGACGACCCGGTGACCATGCGCGAACTGACCAACAGCGGTCAGGGCGCCCGGACCCGCACCGAAGTCCGCACGTTCAACGTCACGGCCCAGAGTTTCTTCCTCAACAATCGCCTCGTGACGACCGTCGGCTGGCGGCGGGATCGCCAACGTGTTCGCACCGGCGCCAGCGTCTTCGCCAATCCGACGACCGGGCTCCCCGACGAGTCCAATCTCAATCTGTTTGGCCCCCTCGTGAATTTCTTCCCGGCCGCGGGCGGCGGACCCATCAGCCGCGTCGGTTGGGAGGAGCAGGCCGGCGACACCAAGACCTACGGCGCCGTCGTCAAGGCGCTGCGTTGGCTCAACTTTCACGTCAACAAGTCCGACAGCTTTGCGCCGCAGCCGGTGCTGACGCGCGTGGACCGCATCGGCAACGTGCCCAATCCCCACGGTTACGCCACCGAGTGGGGCGCGAGCTTCACGGCGCTCCAGGGCAAACTCAGCGTGCGCGTGAATCGCTTCCAAACCAAGGAGCTGAATTCCCGCGGCAGCGAGGTGGGCACCCTCGGCAACCGCTACCTCGACATGGAAGGCATCCCGGACGGCAGCAACCGCATCCAGGTTTCGTCGTTCCGCTATTTCGCCACCGAGATCGCCCGGGGCCGGTTCGCCGCGCAAGGCATTGCCAACCCCACGGCCGCCCAGCTCGATCCCGCCGTGGCCGCGCTCATGGGCATCTCCAACGAAATGTACAATCGCATGGTCTATTCCGGTGCGAGCCAGCCGCGCACCGTCGGCACCACCAACGTCAGCTCGAAGGGCTTCGAACTCGAGGCCACCTACAATCCCACGCGCAACTGGCGGATGAAGTTCACCGGCGCCCAGACCCGCGCCCAGGACGATTCCGTATCCCCGGAGATCTTCGATTGGTGGCAGGCCCGCCTCCCGGTTTGGACGAGCCTCCGGGCCGACGTTGTCCCCGGCGACGGCAAGGGCCGGCTCTGGTGGGATACGCTGCCCGGCGACTACTTTCCCGGCGGCGAAAACCGCACGCCCCAGACCCGCTGGCTGGTGGACCAGTACGGTGCCTACTTGGCGGCGACCACCAATGTCGGCCGCCCCCGCACCCAGATCCGCGAGTTTCGCTTCACCGGCATCACCAACTACGAGTTCACCGAGGGCCGGTTGAAGAACTTCAGCTTCGGCGGCGCGGTGCGCTGGGAAAGCAAAGCCTCGATCGGATTCCTCGCCGGTGCGCCGGAGACGAGCGGAGTCTACCAAGGTGCCGTGCTCTTCCTCGACACCCGGAAGCCCGTTTGGGACAAGGCCCGCGCCTACGTGGATCTTTCGGCCGGCTACCGCTTCAAGCTTTTCGGCGACAAGGTGCGCACCAAGGTCCAGCTCAACGTGAAGAACGCCCACGAGGACGGTCGCCTCCAGCCCATCGCGATCAATCCCGACGGCCGGCCCTACGCCTACCGCATCATCGATCCGCGCCAGTTCATCTTGAGCGCGTCGTTCGAGCTCTAGGACCGATCGGCGTCGGTGGCGGGCCTTGCGCCGCGGCCCGCTCCCGGCGCGGGCCGGGCTTCGGTTTGGGTCCTTGTCCGCCCGCCCGACGCCATCACGATGGGCGGGTGCTCCGCGTCCCTCGTCCGCTGCCGGACGTCCCCGCCTGCGAATCCGTTCCCGACATGATTGCTCCCCGCGCCGCCCTGCGTACGTCCGTCCTGCTGATTGCTAGCCTCGCCGCTCCGATTCGCGGCGCCGTCCCTGTCGATCTCACCGGTCTCGCTCCGGCCGGCGAAATCCGCGTTCTGCACGATCCCGACAAAGACCTCGTCACGTTGGAGTGGCCCGCTTCCGAATCCGCCGCGGGTCCGCGCGCCTCGCTCACGGTCAACCTGGCCAAGGACAAACCGCTCCTCTCCCGCCTCGCCTGGCAGTCCGCGCCCGCCGCCGCTCCGGCCATCATCGCGGAGAACCTCGCGCCGCTCACGGTCCTCACCGTCGGCCACCGCGACCTCGCGCGCAACGGTTGGACGGTCTTCTTCGACAAAGTCCATACGCGTCCCTCGCAGCGCCATCCCGTCCGCCTCGCGCCCGCGGCTGCGAAGGTCGCTTCGACCGCCACTCGCGCCCACGTCGTCATCACGGGCCTCTCGGCCGAAACGTTCGCGGGCCGCTACGAACTCACGGTTTTCGCCGGCAGCCCGCTCGTTCTTGCCGAGGCCGTGCTCTCCACCCCGCAAAACAACCGCGCCATCCTCTACGACGCCGGTCTCGTCAGCCCGCCCGGCCGCGTCACCGGCTACTCGTGGATCGATCCGCGCCTGGGGCCGCAAGCCGCCCCGGTCGATACTCCCGCCGGCGTCCGCGCTGCCCGCTACCGCGTCGCCGCGCTCGAATTTCCCGGAGGCAACGTCACCGTTTTTCCGCCGCCGCACCGCTACCTCTATCCCTTGGATTTCGCCGACAACTTCGGCTTCAACTGGCTCGGCCGCCACTACGACTCCTCCGCCCCCGGCGACGGCGTCGGCATCCGCCAGCCGCCCACCGGTGACAACCGCTTCGTCCCCTGGGTCAACGCCCCGCCCGGCACCGAGCAACGCCTGCCCGTGTTCTACCGCTTCGGTCCCGCTGCCGGCACCGCCGAAATCGACGCGGTCGCCGCCTACACGCGCCGCGACTGTTTCGCCCCGCTCCCCGGCTACAAAACGTTTTCGAGCCACTACCACGTCGAGCACACGTTGGACCTGCTGGCGCGCCGGAAAGCCGCCGGCCACGCCGCGGTCCCCGCCGACCTCCGCGAGCCCGGTTTCGTCCGCGCTTTCCGCGCCGCCGGCATCGACATCGTGCATCTGGCGGAATTCCACAACAGCCAGACCCCCAAACTCGCGACCGAACCGCGCCTCGCCCAGCTCCGGCTCCTGCACGCCGAGTGCGCCCGTCTTTCCGACGGGAATTTTCTCCTGCTCCCGGGCGAGGAACCCAACGTCCATCTCGGCGGCCATTGGATCAGTTTCTTCCCCAAGCCCGTCCTCTGGGTGCTGAATCGCCCCGCCGGCCAGCCCTTCGTCGAGACCAACGCCGCCGGCGAATCGATTTACCACGTCGGCAGCCCCGCCGACATCCTCGCCCTCATGCAGCGCGAGCAGGGTCTCATGTGGGCCGCCCACGCCCGCATCAAGAGCTCGATCGGCTTCCCGGACAACTATCGCGACACCCCGTTTTTCCGCTCGCCGCACTACCTCGGGGCGGCGTGGAAAGCCATGCCCGCCGACTATTCCCGCGATACGCTCGGCTGGCGCGTGCTCGATCTTCTCGACGACATGAACAACTGGGGCGCCGACAAACGCGTCCTCGGCGAGGTCGACGTTTTCAAGGTCGAGCCGCACTCCGAGCTCTACGGCCACCTCAACGTCAACTACCTGAAACTCGACCGCCTGCCCCGCTTCGCCGACGGTTGGCAACCCGTGCTCGACGTCCTTCGGCGCGGCGAATTTTTCGTCACCACCGGCGAAGTTCTCGCCGCCGACACCGCCCTGGTGCGCGGCGACGGCGCCGCGCCCCGCCTCGCCGCCCAACTCACGTGGACTCTCCCGCTGGCCTTTGCCGAAATCGTCGCCGGCGACGGCACGACGACCTTCCGGCGCCGCATCGATCTTTCCGATACGCGCGCCTTCGGCACCCGGGCATTCTCGGGCCTGCTGCCCGACGCCCCCGGCCTCTGCTGGGCCCGCCTCGCGGTCTGGGACGTCGCCGGCAACGGCGCATTCTCGCAGCCGATTCCCCTCCCGTAGTCGTAGTATCTGATCCGTACGCCGACCTTTCTTCGCGCGGTCAACCGGAGAGGGTCAGTCCGCCGAACGCTGCGTGCGTCGCGAGAAGGGGGCGTGACGTGCTCCCGGGTGCCCAATTCTTGAGTGTCGCCGCGATTCGCCTGCGGGGCGCGGCCTACTGTCCTGGGCTACCCGCCCCGGCGAGCCTCGTTCGTCGGGTACCAGCGATCGGAAGACCGAACCCTTCTGACGGGCTCTCTTATCCACTATAAGCGACGCCGATGCAGATAGAATTCCTTGTTGTACACCAAAATTTCCCGGCCAGATATTCTACGGCATGAGCCGGAAGAAAGGATCAAAGCGCAACTCGGGCAGGAAATCGGACGGCAAGAATTCGCCGCATCGGCCCAGTTCGAACGACCTTGTTGCCAAGGCTCGAAAGACCCAAACCCACCAGTTCCGAACGCAAGTGGGGCAACCGGCTAGCACCAGTTTATCAGGCTGCACGATTGTGAGTCTGTCTCTCTTCAGCGGTAACACGATAAACCTCCTGCCATCCGAAAATTCACCCGGCCACGCCAGCGAATTGCCGATTCGGCGTCTGGCTGCGGGACTTGTAGTCATCCTGGCTGTACTCTTTTCGGTATTCGGATGGAGCCAAGGTTCAGTTGCGCAGCCTTCGCCGCCACCGCCAACCCAAGTAAGCGCGACGTTGCCGTAACAGCTTCATCCCGGGCGAACTCAGCGGGTTCCGTCGTCGAGTAAGGTAGTGCGATCCCTTCGCAGCCGGGACCGCGCATTTCTGGCGGTCCCATCAGCGCCGGTTTATTCCGCGGGCGGCGCCGCGCAGGGTTGATCTCCGCCGCGCGGGCGTTTCGCTGGCATCGCTTTCTTTCGCACCCCATGAGCCGCCGTTTCCTTTTTGCCGGTCTGGCCGCGCTGCCCGCCGCCGCCGTCATCGTCCAGGTCTTCGCCGCCCAGCCCACGCCGCGCGCCGCCGCGAAGCTTTCCTTCAACGAGGCCGTCCAGCCGATCCTTGCCGACAACTGCTACTCCTGCCACGGCATCGACGCCGGCTCCCGCAAGGCCGAGCTGCGCCTCGACCGTTTCGAGTTCGCGACCGCGAAGCGCAAGGACGGCGGCCCCGCCATCGTTCCCGGCAAGCCCGACGCCAGCCCGCTCATCCAACGGCTCGAATCCAAGGACGAGAAGAAGATCATGCCTCCGCCGGAGTCCCACAAGACCCTCAAGCCCGAGCAGATCGCGCTGCTCCGCCGCTGGGTCGCCGAGGGCGCCGAGTACGAGGAACATTGGGCCTTCATCCCGCCGCGGCGCCCGCCGGTACCGGGGTCGAGCGCTCAGCCTTCAGCTCTCAGCTCCCAGCTTCCGCCTCATCCCGTCGACGCCTTCATTCGCGCGCGCCTCGCCCGCGAGGGCCTCGCGCCCGCCCCCGAGGCCGACCGCCGCACCTTGATCCGGCGCGCCGCCCTCGATCTCACCGGCGTCATCCCGACCGCGGAGGAAACGGAGGCCTTTGTCGCGGACCGCGCGCCCGATGCCTACGAGAAACTCGTCGATCGCCTGCTCGCAGATCCGCGTTTCGGCGAACACCGCGCGCGCTACTGGCTCGATTACGCGCGCTACGCCGACACGCACGGTATCCACTTCGACAACTACCGCTCGATCTGGCCGTACCGCGACTACGTCATCCGCGCCTTCAATGCCAACAAGCGCTTCGACACCTTCGTCCGCGAACAGCTCGCCGGCGATTTGCTGCCCGCGAAGACCTTCGACGAGTTGGCCGCGACCGGCTTCGTGCGCTGCAACCCCACGACCAACGAGGGCGGCACGATCACCGAGGAAGTGCAGGTCAACCAGACCCGCGACCGCGTCGAGGCCTTCGGCGCCACCTTCCTCGGGCTCACCACCGGCTGCGCCGCGTGCCACGACCACAAATTCGATCCGCTCTCGATGCGCGACCACTACGGGCTCGCCGCCTTCCTCGGCAACACGCTCGAGAAACCGTGGGACCTCAACATCGCCGACCCCGCGCCCGTGCTGCGTCTGCCGAAACCGGAAATGCAGCCTGCGGCCGAATTCGTCCTGCAGCAACGCGCCCCGCTGCAGCAGAAACTCGCCGACCGCCGCGCCCGGGCCCGCGAGCTCGTCGCCGCGTGGATCGCCGCCGGCAACCAGCCGCAGCCTGTGCCGCCCACGGCGTTGGAACTGCGGCTGCGCCTCGACGAAGGGAAGGGCGACGTCGTCCGCAACACCGCGCCCAAGGCCAAGGTGAAGGAGTTCAAGGCCGACACGAATCCGTTGATCTGGGGCGAAAGCACCTGGGCCTGGCCGTCGATGCGCATGGACATCCTCTCGCGCCTCAATCTCGGCGACCACGGCGACGTCGACGCCGGCGACAAATTCTCCGTCGGCGGTTGGATCAACCTCCGCGCCAAGCCCGGCGGGGGCGTCCGCACCGGCACGGGCAACGGCACGCTCTTCGCGCGCATGGGCGACGAAAACCGCCGCCACGGCGCCGGCTGGGACATTGCCCAGGAGGGATTGCTGATTGTCGCGACGTTGACGCCGGACGAATTGCCGGCCGGCGAAGTAGAAAAGAAGGCGACGACCCGGAACCCGACCGCCAAACGCGGTCTCCAGGTCGCGACCAAGCCCGGCGCGATCACGCGCGACGAATGGGTGCACGTGTTCGTGACGTACGACGGTTCGCGCCGCGCCGCCGGCCTGAAGATTTTCCTCAACGGCAAGCCGGCCGAGACGGACATCAAGCTCGACGCGCTCGGGCCCAAGGAATCGATCCGCACCGACGCCGCGTTCCACCTCGGGCGCCGCGACGATTACAATCCGATGCGCGAAACGCGTTTCCAGGACATCCGTTTCTACAAACGCCAATTGCCGCCGGCCGAAGTCGCGCGCCTGCCCCACGAGGACCTCGCCGCCGAAATTGTCGCGCGCCAATCGGATCCCGCGAAGTGGACCACCGACGAAGCCTTCATCGCCGCCGACCGCTTCTTCCTCGGGGAAAAGGACGCGGAAGCGATGGCGCTGGCGGCGGCCGTGGCCGCGCACGACGCCGCGTTCGAGGCGCTGACCAAGGACGGCACCGCGACCTTGATCGCATTGGAACGAAGCACGCCGGCCTTCGCCGACATCCTCAAGCGCGGCGACTACTTCGCGCGGCAGGAACGCGTGGAGCCGACGGTACCGCATTTTCTCAACCCGCTCCCCGCCGGCGCGCCGCGCAACCGTCTCGGCCTCGCGGCCTGGCTGCTCGATCCGGCGCAGCCGCTCATGGCCCGTGTGACCGTGAACCGTATGTGGCAGGAAGTCTTTGGCCGCGGCCTCGTCGAGAGCGCCGGCGACTTCGGCATCATGGGCGACCGGCCGTCGCATCCCGAGCTGCTCGACTGGCTGGCGGTCGAGTTCCGCGAGAGCGGCTGGGACGTGAAGCGGTTCTACCGCCTGCTCGTCACCTCCGCGACCTACCGCCAGAGCGCGGTCGCGACCCCGGCGTTGTTGGCGCGGGACGGCCCCAACAAATTCCTCGGCCGCGGCCCGCGTTTCCGGATGGACGCCGAGATGCTCCGCGACAGCGCGCTCGCCGCCGCGGGCCTGCTTGTGCCTAAGCTCGGCGGCCCCTCGGTGAAACCGTACCAGCCGCCCGGGATCTGGGAGGAAGTCGCGATGCCGGAATCGAACACCCGCACCTATGTCCCCGACAAAGGCGAGGGCTTGTATCGGCGCAGCGTGTACACGTTCTGGAAACGCGCCTCGGCGCCGGCGAGCCTCGAGACTTTCGACGCGACCTCGCGCGAGACCGTCTGCACCCGCCGCGCCCGCAGCAACACGCCGCTGCAGGCCTTCGTGACCATGAACGACCCGCAATGGGTCGAGGCCGCGCGCAAACTCGCCGAACGCGCGCTGCGCGCCGCCCCCGGCGCGGCGGCGCGGTTCGATTTCCTCGCGCGCACCACACTCGGTCGGCCGCTGGCCGCGCCGGAGCGGCAGGCCCTCGAGCGCACGGCGCAGGTCTTCCGCGCCAAGTACGCCGCCGCCGAAACGGAGGCGAAGGCGTTGCTCGCGATCGGCGAATCGCCCGCGGACCCGGCCTTGCCGGCGGCCGAGTTGGCCGCGTGGACAATGGTCGCCAGCCAATTCCTCAACCTCGACGAATTCCTGACCAAATAACGTAGGGGCGCGCCTCGTGCGCGCCCGCGGGCGTGGCCGAGCCACGCCCCTACCCAAGGCACCATGAACTCCGAACACCAATCTCCTTCCGACGATCACTCCCTCTGCTCGGACCATGGCGGCGAAAACCCCACGGTCTGGGATCTTCCGCAGGTCCCGCTGGGCCTGAAACAGGAATGGCTGCAACTCGAGACGCGGCGCCACTTCCTCGGCCGCGGTGTGCGCGCCCTCGGTTTCGCGGGCCTCGCGACGCTGCTCGGGAAACAGATGCCGTCCGCGCTCGCGAACAGCGCCCCGGCGGGCGGCGTACCGTCGTTGCCGATGCCGCATTACGCGCCGAAGGCGAAGCGCGCGATCTACCTCTTCATGGCGGGCTCGCCGTCCCAGTTCGAAACCTGGGATTACAAGCCGGCGCTCGCGGACATGTTCGACAAGGACCTGCCGGAGTCCGTGCGCGGCGGCCAGGTGCTCACGGGCATGACCGCGAGCCAGGCGCGTTTCCCGATCGCGCCGAGCATCTACAAATTCGCGCGCCACGGCAAAGCCGGGCATTGGATTTCGGAACTCTTTCCCTACACGGCGAAGATCGCGGACGAACTCTGCGTGATGAAGTCGCTGCACACCGAGGCGATCAACCACGAGCCGGCGATCTTGCAGATTACGACGGGCAACATGTTCCCCGGCCGCCCGTCGATCGGCGCGTGGCTGTCCTACGGGCTCGGCGCGATGAACGAGGAGCTGCCGACCTTCGTGGTGATGACGTCGAAGATGCCGCACCGCACCAACGTGCAGGCGCTCTCGAACCGGCTCTGGTCCTCGGGTTTCCTTTCCCCCGAGCACGCGGCCGTCGCCCTGCGCGCGGGCAGCGATCCCGTGCTGCACCTGAACAATCCCGCCGGCATCGGCGGCGACGTGCGCCGCGCGATGATCGACGGCGTCAACGACCTCAACCGCCAGCTCTTCGAGCGCGTCGGTGATCCGGAGACCAACGCCCGCATCGCGCAGTACGAAATGGCGTTCCGCATGCAGACCTCGGTGCCGGAGCTGGCCGATCTTTCGACCGAGCCGCAGTCGACTTGGGACCTCTACGGGCCGAAGGCGAAGGAGCCGGGGACCTTCGCGTACAATTGCCTCATGGCCCGCCGGCTCGCGGAGCGCGGCGTGCGTTTCACGCAGGTTTTCCTGCGCAGCTGGGACCAGCACAGCCGGCTGCCGGAGAACATCAAATTGATGGCGGAGGATTCGGACCGCGCGAGCTACGCGTTGGTCACGGATCTCAAGCGCCGCGGTTTGCTCGACGACACCGTCGTGATCTGGGGCGGCGAATTCGGCCGCACCGTCTATTCGCAGGGCACGTTGACGCCGACGAACTACGGCCGCGACCACCACCCGCGCTGTTTCAGCATGTGGATGGCCGGCGGCGGCGTGAAGCCGGGCGTCTCGTTCGGCGAGACCGACGATTTCTCCTACAACATCGTGAAAGACCCGGTGCACATCCGCGATTTGCACGCGACGCTGCTGCACCTCTTCGGCCTCGATCACAACAAACTCAGCTACAAACACCTCGGCCTCGACCAGCGCCTCACCGGCGTGCTGCCGGCCCAAGTGATCCATGACATCCTCGCTTAAACTTTCCGCGCTGCTCCTCGCCGCCGTGGGCGCGCTGCGGGCGGAGACGACGTTTTTCCAGGCGCGCGTCGCGCCGATCATGGAGCGGCACTGCGTGGTCTGCCACGGGCTCGAGAAACAGAAGGGCAAACTGCGGCTCGATTCCTTCGAGGCGATGCAGCTGGGCGGCGACTCCGGTCCGAGCCTGAAGCCCGGCGACGCGAAGGGCAGCGAACTTTACCGGCGCATCATGTTGCCGGCGGATGACGAGGAGGTGATGCCGAGCGACGGGAAACCGTTGCTCGCGGCCAACGAGAAGAAACTCATCGAACTCTGGATTGCGGCGGGGGCATCGAAGACGGCGCCGTTGTCGGATTTTGCCGGGGCGCCGCCGTTGGTGGCCGGCAAGGCCGCTCCGACCGTGGCGTTGGCGCCGGACTGGCGGCCGCGCGCCGCGGAGATTGCCAAATTGGAATCGACTCTTGGCGTGCGGTTGCGCCCGCGTTCGCAGGTGCCGACGGACGGATTGGTTCTGCGCACCGCGAGCGCGCCGCGGCGGGCGACCGACGCCGCGCTGGCGCAACTCGCGCCCGTGGCCGATTTGATTGTCGAGGCGGAGCTGGCGCGCACGCCGATATCCGACGCGAGCCTCAAGGTCGTCGCGACGTTTGCCAATTTGCGCAGCCTCGATTTGACCCGGACCAAGATCAGCTCGGCCGGATTGGCGGCGCTGCAGGGGCTGCGTCACCTCGAGACGCTCAATCTCACCGAGACGGAGATCGATGCCGCGGGTGTCGCGGCGGTGAAGACGATGCCGTCGTTGCAACGTCTCGCGCTTTTCGGTTCGAAGGCGGAGCCTGCCGCGGCCGCGGCGCCGGGCGCAGGGGGCCAGCCGTGAGGGTGCGGGCGTTGGGATGGTTGGCGTTGGGGTGGGTGGCGGCGTTGGCCGGTTGCGCGGGCGTGAGCCGCGAGCCGGTGAACCTGGACGTTCGCAAAACGGAAATCCGGAATTACGTGCGCGCGGGCGACTATGCGCGCGAGATCGCGGCGGTGGCGGCCGAGGCGGACCGGTGGATCGCGCAACGCGCGGCGCGCGGCGGCGCCCAGCTGACGATGGTGTTCGACCTCGACGAGACGTTGCTCGATAACCTCTCGCACATGGAGGAAAACGATTTCGCGTGGATCCGCGACCGTTGGACCGTGTGGGTGGCGGAGGCGCGGGCGCCGGCGATCGCGCCGGTGCGCGAGGTGTACCGCACGGCGCGCCGGCTCGGCGTCGACGTGGTCTATATCACCGGCCGGCCCGAGCGGGACCGGCCGGGCACGGAGCGCAATCTCAAGGCGATCGGCTGCGACGATTACGCGGCGCTGATCTGCAAACCCGATGCCGAGAAAGGACCGTCGGCGGCCTACAAGACGGCGGCGCGGAAACGGCTCGCGGAGGCGGGCCGCACGATCATCGCGAATCTCGGCGACCAGGAAAGCGACCTGAGCGGCGGCTATGCCGAGCGGACCTTCAAGTTGCCGAATCCGTTCTATCGGACGGAGTGAACGGTTGCCGTCGGCGCAATTGGTCCAAGGCAAGGACAGGAGGGACAGGACCTGGTTTGAGGATGAAAAAGGACGGGTGAGTTTCTCGCGCGTGGGCGTGCGCCAAGTCCACGATTCCATCCTGTAGATCCTGTGCTTGGGCGTCCCGTAAATCCTGTCCCTTGAATTGGAGATTTGGGATCGCGGAATACCGGACCAAGGCAGGGACAGGACGGACAGGATCCGGGCACAGGATGAAACAGGACGGATGATTGTGGGTAAGGCAGGGGAAGCGGCCGAGAATCCGTCCTGTAGATCCTGCGCATGGGCGTCCTGTAAATCCTGTCCCTTGAATTGGAGATTTGGGATCGCGGAATACCGGACCAAGGCAGGGACAGGACGGAAAGGATCCGGGCACAGGAGGAAACAGGATCGGAAGGTGAAGCCCCTGGGTTCTTTCCGGTTCATCCACTGCTTCCGCGTCCTGTCCTTCCTGTCCCCCGATCGGCCCGCGTATGTGCTCGCGGGTGGCGAGGGCTCCGCTATGCGGATGCGTCCCCGCTTTGCCCCGCATGAAATCCCGTTTTTCCAATCTCCTCTTCGCGGCGTTGGTTCCGTGCACCTCGGCGGTGGCGGCGGTGCCGCCGGCGCAATTGCCGTCCTTCGAAGTCATCGCGGCGCCGATTGTCGGCGACACCACGGTCGACCGTTTCGGGCGGCAGACGACGTCGATTGGTCCGGAGCAATTGGCGGCGTTGAACGCCGCCGATTTGGCCTCGGCGCTGCGGCGCACGCCGGGCGTGACGATCACGCGTTACAACGCCGTCGGCGCCTTCGGCGGCGGCGAGGGCGGGGCGGTGCTGTTGCGCGGCCTGGGCTCGAGCCGGCCGGGCGGCGAGGTGCGCACCTTGCTCGACGGCGTGCCCGTGGCCAACGGCGTCTTCAACCACCCGCTGCTCGATCTGTTGCCCGTTGAATTGGTCGGCGGCATCGAGGTCATGCGCCGCGCCGAACCGTTGACGGCGGGCAATATGTTCGCGGGCGTGAGCCTGACGGCGCCGCGAGTGACGCAGCCCGGCGGCTTCGTGCAGCTGTCCGGCTCGGCGGGCAGTTTCGGGGCGCGGAGCGAAACCTTCACCGCGGGCGGGCGGTTCGGGACCGGGGATTTCTTCCTCGGGCAGAACTACCGCACGGCGGACGGGCACCGCCCGGGGGCCGACGGCACGATGCGCAATGTGCTCGTGCGCGCGGCGTGGAGTCCGGTGGCGGCCTTGGAACTGAGCTACCTCGCGCACCGGTCCGACAACCGCGCCGGCGATCCCGGCCCGGAAGCGGGCGCGGGCCTGCCGCCGACGCGCGGCGACGTTTACCTGACGGACGCGTGGCTGCACGCGGCGACGGCGGCGTGGACGCGCGCGGCCGGCGGCGGCAGCCTCAAGGCGTATCTGAATTCCGGCGACGGCAATTGGCTGCGGCGCACGACCTCGGCGAATGCCGACAGTTTGAACAACTACCGCGTGCGCGGCCTGCGCTGGACCGAAACGCAGCGCCCCTGGGAGGGCGGCGAACTCACGGGCGGGGCCGACGTCGAGTGGACGCGAGGCACGTCGCTGTCGGTGCCGCCGGCGGGGCGGACGCTCGTCTTCGGGCCGGAGACCTTCCGGCTGGCGTCGGCCTACGGCGGCGCGAACCACACTTGGAAAATCGGGAATGGCGGGACGATGACGCCGTCGGCCGGCGCGCGCGCCTACCGGCACGACCGATTCGGCGAGGCGACCTCGCCGCAGGCCGGCCTCGTGTGGCGGCAGGGCGCGTGGCAGGCGCACGCGAGCGTGGGCCGCGCGGTGCGTTTCCCGGGATTGGAAGTGGCGGCGTTTTCCACGGTCGCGATTCCGGCGCTGGGACAGAGCTGGCGTACGTTGAAGCCGGAGCGATTGACGCAATCGGAGATCGGCCTCGCGTACGAGGCGGCGAAGACCTGGCGCGCGGAAGTGACGCTGTTCCGCAACGCGGGCCGCGACCGTTACGTGTTCGTGCCGCCACCCCCGCCGCCGTTCCGTTTTCTCAACGTCGAGCGCTTCGAGACGGAGGGCGCGGAGTTCACGCTGACGGCGCGGCCGATGGCGACGGTGTCGGTGTTTGCCGGTGTGGGCTTGCTGCGGACGACGCCGGGCGATTTGCCGTACGCGCCGAAGCGGACGCTGACGGGCGGGTTGACGTGGCGGATCCGCGACGGCCTCACCTTCAACGCGGACGCTTCGTATACAGGCGAGCAATATGCCGGCGCGCAGGCGCGGGCGAACGGCGCGCCGAACACGGAACGCGTCGGCGCCTTCGCGCTGCTCAACCTGCGACTCGCGTACGCGTTGCCGGTCGCTTGGGCGGTGCGGAAGACCGAGGTGTTTGTCGCCGGGGACAACGTGCTCGACCGCGACTACCGGTACCGTCCGGGCTACCCGATGCCGGGCGCCGGCTTCACGGCGGGGGCAACGATCAGGTTCTGATCCGTCGCCGCTACAGGCGGCGGCGGAGTTGAGAGATGAGAGTTGAGGGCTGAGAGACGGAAGCGGGACAGATACCCCAAAAAAAAATCCGTCCGCGGCGGCGCCGCGTATCGATCGGTGGTTCGGTCTCTCAACCCTCAGCTCTCAACTCTCAACTGCGCGGGTACCGCGCTTATTTGACCGCCGCCGCCGGGTCGAGGTAGACGCCCTTGAGCGGGTGGGTGTCGAGGAGGTTGCCGTACCAGCCTTTGACTTCGGGGCGGCGCAGGTTGTTGCGCGTGTAGAAATAGATCGGGGCGATGGGACTTTCGGCGGCGATGATTTCCTCGAGGCGCTGGTAAAGATCGTAGCGCTTGGCGTTGTCGGCGGTGCGGTTGGCCTCGGCGAAGATGCGGTCGTAGTCGGCGTTGCGCCAGCGGGTCATGTTGTTGCCGCTGTCGCCGGTCATGAGTTCGAGGAAGGTGCTCGGGTCGAGGTAGTCGCCGACCCAGGCGAAGCGGGCGATCTGGTAATTGCCGGAGCGCATCGAGACCGTCTGCACGCGCGCTTCCTGGTTCTGCATCGTGATTTCGATACCGAGGGTCTTGTTCCACATCTGCTGCAGGGCTTCGGCGATGAGGCGGTTGGCCTCGGTGGAGTTGTAGAGCAATTCGATCTTCGGGAAGCCCTTGCCCTCGGGGAAACCGGCCTCGGCGAGCAGGTGTTTCGCGGTTTCCGGATCGTGGACGACCTTGGTGCGGGAGTTGAAATCGGCGGTGTTGGGCGGCGTGAGGTGCCCGGCGGGGACCTGGCCGGCGCGGAGCACGTCGCGCACGAAACGCTCGCGGTCGATCGCGAGGGAGAGCGCGCGGCGGACGCGGGCGTCGTTCAACGGCGGCTTCTCGACGTTGAAGCGGAGGAAGAACGTGGCGAGGAAGACGTTGGGATTGAAGAACGGGGAATTCTCCGCGCGGTAGACCGGGATCTTGGAGATCGGCAGCGTCGACGTGACGTGCAATTGGCCGGAGCGGAACGTGCGTTCCTCGGCGTCCTCGCTCTCGATCGGGTAGAACACGGCGGCCTGGAGCTTCACGGCGTCGCGGTCCCAGTAGTGCGGGTTTTTCGTCACGCGGATGAACTGGTGCGGTTTCCATTCCGCGAGGACGAAGTAGCCGTTGCCGACGTGGTTGCCGGGGCGGGTCCAGGCGGAGCCGCGCTGGGTGAGGCCGTTGTGTTTCTCGAGGGTCGGGCGGTGGAGCGGGTACCACGCGGCGTGGCAGATCATCGTGGGCAGGTACGGGACCGGGTATTCGAGATCGAGGACGAGGGTGTGGTCGTCGACGGCCTTGGCGCCGATCTGCGCGGGGTCGGCGAGTTTGCCGCCGTTGAAGGCCTGGCCGTTTTTCAGGACGTAGAGGAGCGAGGCGTATTCGGCGGCCAAGGACGGCGTGAGGATGCGGCGGAAGGCGAAAACGAAGTCGTGGGCGGTGACGGGTTCGCCGTTGGACCACTTGGCGGTGCGGCGGAGGTGGAAGGTCCAGGAGGTGGCGTCGGCGTTGTGTTCCCAGCGTTCGGCGACGGCGGGCACGGGCGTGGAGTCCTTCGGGTTGTACATCGCGAGACCTTCGAAGAGGGCCATCGTGATGTTGGAATCCTGGTGCGAGCTGATGACGTGCGGGTCGAGGTCGGTGGGCTCGGTGAGGTTGCCTATATGGATGACCTGGTCGCGGTTGCCTTGGTCGACGGCGGTGCCGCGTTTGCCGCAGCCGGCGAGTCCGGCGGCGAGGACGGCGAGGGCGAGGCTGAAACCGAGGCGACCGGGGCGGGAAACGGGGAACAGCATAGCGCAGAGGAAAGGAACAGGCGGGGAAGGGAAAACAAAAAAGCCACGCGGCGGACCGCGTGGCTCGGGGCAGAGGAGAATCCGCTTTACGGATTGGCCGGACGCGTGGGCGAGACGGGCGCGGGCTTGGCGGGGGCCGGGGCGGGCGCGGGGGCGGCCGGAGCGGCGGCGGGAACGGCGGGTTGGGGGGCGGCGGCGTTGAGTTCGGTGAGGCGCTTGGAGATTTCGCTCATGCGGGCGACGAGCTGTTCCTCGACCTTCTTGCGGTCGCTGCTGTTGACGATGCTGAGGCTGGCGGCGTCGCGGACGACGTTGGCGGGCAGCGCGAGGAGGCGGGTGATCAGGCCCTGGTCCTTGAACGAGCTGAGGTAGAGGGCGGTGATCTCGTGGGAGAGCTTGAGGGCGTCCTGGGCGACGGCCTGGGTCTGCTGAAGATTGTTGTTCAGCTGCTGGTTCTTCGCGAGTTCGGCGGTGAGGACGTTGCCGACTTGGTCGGAGATGCGCTGGCTGTAGGCGCTGATGGATTCGCGGGTGAGGTTCTGGTCCTTGGCCATTTCGGCGAGGATGGGCTGGATGCGCTCGGCCATGCGGCCGGAGACCTTGTCGACCTGTTCGTTCTGCTGCTTCTCGGCTTCCTCGGCGGTCTTGGGCACGGGGTTGTAGGGCTGCATCTTCTTGGCGATGGCCTCGGCGAGGGCGTTCATGCGTTCGCCGTTGAGCTTCTGCACTTCCTCATCGGTGCGGAACATGTCGGCTTCGCGTTTCGAGATGGCGTCGCGGAGCAGTTTGTTGGTGGCCTCGATCTGGCGGCGGTTCTCCTCGGAGGCGGCCTTGAGGTCGTCGTTCTGCTGGCGCAGCGGGGCGAGTTCGGCCTGCTGCTTGAGGCCCATTTCCTTGACGGTCTGCTGGTGGAGCCAGAAGGCGCCGCCCACGATGAGGAGGGCGGTCAGGATGACGGCGGGGATCTGTTCTTTGAATTTCTGCCACATGGTCGGAAGGGATTCGGAAGCGGGTTGGTGTCGGAACGTAGTGAACCGGTGGAGACAAAGGCAACGCCGGGTTGCTCCCGGCATTTGCGGTTGTTTTTCCGGACGGTCCGCGCACGGTGCCGCCATGAGCCTGAATCGCTGCGAGCAGCGGATTTTCGACTACCTGCAAACCCAGCGCGACGAGCGCCAATTCTGGCAGGGCAAGGTGCGGAGCACGGTGAAAGCGGCGGGGGACGATTTCGCGGCGACGGCGCGGCTGGAACCGGAGCTGTGGCGCTATTACCAGGAACGGAGCGGCGTGGTGCCGGTTTTCAAAGACGCGGCGCGGCACGAAGGCCTGCGGCGGACCAGCATGAAAAATCTCGCGGAACTGATGATCCGGTTGTGGACGGAGCCCCGGCCGAAACCGAAAAAGCGTCCGGAGAACGATTTGGATGCCGTGATCGAAGGCTGATGCGGCCGGCGGCGGGCGCGGAAAAAAATGCGCGGGCGATTGGAACTTTGTGCATCCGGTGCTTACCTAGGGGCGTAACAATTTTCGAATTTCTCCTCCGCTTAGCGGTGGAGAATTGGGGTAAGTAAGAAAGCAATGGGCGGGTCGCTTAGGGGTAGGCGACCCGCCCTCTTTTTTGCCCGGGTGCCGGGATTGAGGTTCAATCCAAGGCGGCGAGACAGGATACACAGGATGTCCGGGCTGGGATTTACCGGACTCGATCCGTGGAGGTTGCCTTGATGAATTGAGGCGCGGGCAGTGGGCGCGCAGAAGCAGGCGCGTGGCGGGACGCGCGGCTTTCAACTTTCAACTGCGCTCTTTCAGCTGCCGGCAGCGGCCGGCGCGGCGCCGGCCGTTGCCGGCTTCGCCGCTTTGGCCTCGTGGAAATCCTGCGGCGTGAACGTGGGTTTCACGTAGCCGGTGCGGATCACGAAGTCGCCGAAGCGTTCGCCCGCGAGGCGTTCGACGGCGTAGCGACGGATGATCGGGCCGAGGGTGGCGACGATCTCCGTCTCGGGCAGATTGGCCTTGTAGAGGATGTTGAGGCGCGAGCCGTTGAAGGCGGCGCCGAGGTACACGTTGTACTTGCCGGGGGATTTGCCGACGAAACCGATTTCCGCGAGGTAGGGCCGGCCGCAGCCGTTGGGGCAGCCGGTGATGCGGAGGGTGACTTCGTCGTGGCGCAGGCCGGCGGCCTCGAACTCGGCCTCGAGCAGCTGCACGAGCTCGGGCAGGTAGCGTTCGCTCTCCGCGAGGGCGAGGCCGCAGGTGGGCAGCGCGACGCAGGACATCGCGTTCAGCTTGAGGCCGGAGGCGTCGTTGGCGGTGTCGAGGCGGTGCTTCTTGAGCAGGGCCTCGATCTGCGGGCGGTCCTCGGGGGCGACGTTGGCGATGATGAGGTTCTGGTTCGCGGTGAGGCGGAAGTCGCCCTTGTGGGCGAGGGCGATCTCGCGCAGCGCGGTCTTGAGCTTGTAGTCGGCGTCGTCGCGCACGCGGCCGCTCATGATGTAGAGCGTGAAATGCGAGCGGCCGTCGTGGCTGCGGACCCAGCCGTAGCGGTCGCCGGTGTGCGTAAAGGCGAACGCGCGCGGCGCGCCGAGGCGGTAGCCGAGCCGGGCCTCGACCTCGCTGCGGAACCAGGCGAGGCCGCGGTCCTCGATCGTGTACTTGAGGCGCGCGTGCTTGCGGTCGGTGCGGTCGCCGTAGTCGCGCTGGACGACGAGGACTTTTTCCGCGACGTCGACGGCCTGCTCGACGGTGCAGAAGCCCATGACGTCGGCGATGCGCGGGAACGTCTCGAGCTGGTTGTGCGACATGCCGAGGCCGCCGCCGACGGTGACGTTGAAGCCGGCAAGTTTGCCGGAAGCGTCGACGACGGCGATGTAGCCGAGATCCTGGGAGTAGACGTCGACGTCGTTGGACGGCGGCACGGCGACGCCGATCTTGAATTTGCGGGGGAGGTAGGTCTTGCCGTAGATGGGTTCGGCCTCGGGCTCGCCGCCGCCGACGAGATGGTCGCCGACCCAGAGTTCGTGGTAGGCGCTGGAGCGGGGCAGGAGGTGGGCGCTGATGTCACGGGCAACCTGATACACGGCGGCGTGCAACTCGGACTGTTCCGGGTTGGGGTTGCACATGACGTTGCGGTTCACGTCGCCGCAGGCGGCGATGGTGTCGAGCAGCGCCTTGTTGATCCGGTTGATGGTGGCCCAGAGGTTGCCCTTGAGGACGCCGTGGTACTGGAACGTCTGGCGCGTGGTGAGCTTGAGGGTGCCGTTGGCGTTTTCGTCGGCGAGGCGGTCGAGGGCGAGCCACTGGGCGGTGGTGCACACGCCGCCGGGCAGGCGCAGGCGGGCCATGAAGCTGAAGGCCTTTTCTTTGCCCTCCTTGCGCAGCTGGTTGCGGAGATCGCGGTCGTCCTGGGCGTAGATGCCGTGGAATTTCGTCAGCTGGGAACTGTCCTCGGAGATGCCGCCGGTCGATTGGTCGGCGAGGTCGCGGAGGATATTGCCGCGGAGGAAATTGCTCTCGGCTTTGAGCAGCTCGTTTTTGTGGAGCGGCTTTCCGGCGGCGGGCGAGGCGGTGGGGACGGGCGTGGAACTCATGCGAAAGTGGGAGCTTGGATTTGGGAAAGGGTGTCGCGCAACGCGGCGGCGAGGGTGGCGACGGCGAGCGGATGGTCGCCGATGAGACCGGTGAAATGCGTGCGCAGCGGGGCGGACGCGGTGCGGTCCTCGGCTTCGGTCGCGATCTCGGCGAGATCGCCGTGCGGGCCGGCGTGGCGGCCGGGGGAGAGGAAGAGCGGGGCAACGACGATGTCGCCGGTGCCGAAGTCCGGCGTCGCGAGCACGTCGGCGAGGAGGGGCAGGTTGTGCGCGTGTTCCTCGCCTTCCATGGAGGCGGCGACGAGGTCGCGGATCTCCGCGCCGAGCCGGGCGCGGATCTGGGCGGCGAGGGCGTTGCGCAGTTCGGCCGAGGCGGGCGACGGGCCGCCGTGGTCGACGACGACGACGGGCGGCGGCACGGCGAGGCCGCGGGCGCGGATCGTGGCGCGGATGCGGTCGGCGACGATGTCCGGGATCACGCCGCGGGCGGCGAGGCCGTCGGTGAACGCAAATTCGAAGGGCGTTTCGGTCAGCTCGCGTTGCAGTTTTTCCAGATCGCCGCGCAGGGCGGAACCGATCGCGCCTTGGGCACTGACGAAGAACGGCACGAAGACGAAGTCGCGTTGCCCGAGGGCGAGCATCGCGCGCACGAAGCGCCCGAGCGTCCAGGCCGGCGTGCCGTCGAGGGCGGTGAGGGCGATGCGGTCGCTGTGTTTCCACGAGACGGCGTGGACCGATACGCCGGTCGCGGCGGCGAGGCCGGCGGCGACGGTGCGGAGGTTGCGGTGGGCGGCGGGCTCGAGGGAGCCGTTGTCGACGAGGGCGACGATCATGCGGGCAGGGCTTCGGCCTGCGCGGTGAACCACGCGAGGCGTTCGGACAGGGCGGCGACGGCGCCGATGACGACGATCGAGGGGGCGCCGAAACCGGCGCGCTCGGATTCGAGGGCGACGTCGCGCAAGGTCGTCACCAACTGGCGATGCTCGCCGGTGGTCGCGGCCTGGATGACCGCGGCGGGCGTATCGGGCGCGAGGCCGCCGGCCTCGAGGCGGCGGGTGATCGTATCCAGATTCTTCATGCCCATGTACACGCAGAGGGTGGCGCCGAGCCGGCCGTAGTCCTCCCAGCGGATCGCGGTGTCGGGCTTGTTGGGATCCTCGTGGCCGGTGAGAAAAACGACGGCGGAGCTATGGGCGCGGTGGGTGAGGGGAATGCCGGCGTAGGCGGCGGCCGCGAGGGCGGAGGTCACGCCGGGCACGACCTCGAACGGAATGCCGGCGGCCGCGAGGACCTCGGCTTCCTCGCCGCCGCGGCCGAAGATGAAGGGGTCGCCGCCCTTGAGGCGCACGACGGTCTTGCCGGCGCGCGCAAGGCGCAGGAGCACGGCCTCGATGTCGGTCTGCGGGCAGCAGAAGCCGCCGCCTTTTTTGCCGACGAAGATCTTTTCCGCGTCCGGGCGGACCAATGCCATGATCGCGGGGGAAACGAGGTAATCGAACACGACGGCGTCGGCCGCGCGGATGAGGCGTTCGGCCTTGCGCGTGAGCAATTCGGGGTCGCCGGGACCGGCGCCGACCAAGGCGACGCGGCCGCCGGGCAGGGAGGCGGGCGCGGAGTCGGAAAGGGAGTCAGGCGGCATGGCAGCGGAGAATCCGGACATAATGACGACGCGATTAGCAACCACCGAGCCACGCGGGGGATGATTGCGCGGCACGGCGGCGAACCGGACCGGACGCAAAACCGGGTGATGGGCGGGTGCTTAGGTTAATCATGACATCTTTAGTCAATATGACGTCTTTTAAACTTTACCCTTTGGCCGGCAAGCGCAAGCATTCTCGCTGTCATGTCCGCACGGGCGGCGGACCGAGCCGTTCCGAAACGCGTTCCGCGGGCGGAAAAACGGCCGGTTTGCTCCCGGCGGACCGATTTTTTCGCCATGAATTTCTCCGAAACCGACCTTGTTCGCCTCAACGCCGAGCTGCGCCAGCAGTCGCCGCTCGAGATCACGCGCTGGGCGGTCGCCCAAGCGGGCGGCCGGGCCATCGTTTCCACCAATTTCCGGCCCTACGAGGCCGCGATCCTCCACCTCGCGGTGCAGGCGCAGCCGGATATCCCGGTGCTGTGGGTCGACCACGGTTACAACCGGCCGGCGACGTACAAGCACGCCGAGGAACTGCGCGCGCGGTTCAAGCTGAATCTGAAGCCGTTCCTGCCGAAGATGACGGCCGCGCACCGCGACGCGATCCACGGGCCGATCCCGACGACGGAGGACGAGGAAGGCCTGAAGAAATTCAGCGCCGTGATGAAGCTGGAGCCGTTCCAGCGCGGCATGAAGGAGCTCGCGCCGACGGTGTGGATCACGGCCCTGCGCAAGGTGCAGAACCCGAACCGCGCCGGCCTCGATATCGTGTCGCTCGACGGCAACTTCGGCGCCCTCAAGGTCAGCCCGCTCTTCCATTTCACCGACGCCGAGCTCGACGCCTACCTCGCGCAGCACGGCCTGCCGAACGAGTGGGACTATTTCGACCCGGCCAAGGCCGACGAGAAACGCGAATGCGGCCTCCACGCGGCGTGGGGAAAAGCCGCGGCGCATGGCGCCGCGTCCGCCTGAGCCGTCCGCCCCGCCGTATCCACCTTTCCGATTCTTCCGTGCAAAGCTACCATCTCGACCACCTCCAGCATCTCGAAACCGAGGCGATCCACATCATGCGCGAAGTCGCGGGCGAATTCGAACGTCCCGCGCTCCTCTTTTCCGGCGGCAAGGACTCGATCTGTCTCCTGCGCCTCGCGGAAAAGGCCTTCCGGCCCGCGGACATCCCGATGCCGTTTCTCAACGTCGACACGGGCCACCACTTCCCGGAACTGAACGAGTTCCGCGACCGCCGCGCCAAGGAACTCGGCGGCAAGCTCATCGTCCGCAAGGTCGAGGACGCCATCGCCCAGGGCATCGCCGTCCCGGCGCCCGGCGAGATCAGCCGCAACCGCCTGCAGATCCCGACGCTGCTCGCGGCGATCGAGGAGTTCCGGTTCGACTGCTGCATCGGCGGCGCGCGCCGCGACGAGGAGAAGGCCCGCGCCAAGGAGCGGTTCTTCAGTTTCCGCGACAGCTTCGGCCAGTGGGATCCGAAGAACCAGCGCCCCGAGATCTGGAATCTCTACAACGGCCGGCTCAATCCGGGGGAAAACATGCGCGTCTTCCCGCTCAGCAACTGGACGGAGATGGACGTGTGGGAATACATCCAGCGCGAAAAGCTCGAGGTCCCGAGCATCTATTTCAGCCACACCCGCAAGGCCGTCCGCCGGGGCGGCCAGTGGCTGCCGGTCAGCGACATCCTGCCGCCGAAACCCAACGAGGACGTGCGCGAGCTCGTCGTGCGCGTGCGCACCATCGGCGACATCATCAGCACGGGCCTGGTCGAGTCGCCCGCGACGACGACCGCCGACATCATCGCGGAAATCGCCGCCGCCCGCGTGACCGAGCGCGGCTCCCGCGCCGACGACAAATCCTCCGAGGCCGCGATGGAAGACCGCAAGAAGGCAGGCTATTTCTAAACCGGAAAGCGGAGACCGGAGACCGGAAACCCGACGTTTCTCGGCCGGTCGCCGCTTCCCGCGTGGTCGCGACCTCTACCGCAATTTACCGAATCCCGATTTTCCAATGTCCGTTTCCGCGAACTCCGAACTCCGCACTCCGAACCCTGATCCGCGTCCCGCGCTGCCGGTCGACATCCTCCGCTTCAACACCTGCGGCAGCGTCGACGACGGCAAGTCCACGCTCATCGGCCGGCTGCTCTACGATTCGAAATCGCTCATGGAGGACCAGATCGAGGCCCTCGAGCGTTCCGCCGACATCACCGGCGGCGGCCAGATCAATCTCGCCAACCTCACCGACGGCCTCCGCGCCGAGCGCGAGCAGGGCATCACGATCGACGTCGCCTACCGCTATTTCGCGACGCCGCGCCGCAAGTTCATCATCGCCGACACCCCCGGCCACGTGCAGTACACGCGCAACATGGTGACGGGCGCCTCGACGGCGAACCTCTCCATCGTGCTCGTCGACGCCCGCCTCGGCGTGATCGAGCAGAGCCGCCGCCACACCGCGATCGCCTCGCTCCTGCGCATTCCGCACCTCGTCGTCGCCGTCAACAAGATGGATCTCGTCGGCTGGAGCGAGCAGCGCTTCCTCGAGATCCGCGCGCAGTTCGAGGAGTTTCTCCCGCGCCTCGACATCAAGGACGTGAAGTTCATCCCGCTCAGCGCGCTGAACGGCGACAACGTCGTCGATCCCTCGCCGCACACGCCGTGGTACTCGGGCCCGACGCTGCTCGGCCACCTCGAGACGGTGCACATCGCGAGCGACTGGAATCTCCAGGGCTTCCGCCTCCCGGTGCAATGGGTGAACCGGCCGAACAACCCGAAGAATCCCGACCTGCACGACTTCCGCGGCTTCAGCGGCCAGATCGCCGGCGGCATCGTGCGCACCGGCCAGAAGGTCATCGCGCTGCCCGCGGGCATCGTCACGACCGTGAAACAGATCTGGACCTACGACGGCCCGGTGCAGGAAGCGT
Organism: Opitutaceae bacterium; assembly: GCA_027482185.1. Taxonomy (GTDB): domain Bacteria; phylum Verrucomicrobiota; class Verrucomicrobiia; order Opitutales; family Opitutaceae; genus ER46. Next base: position 31,477 of record JAIXWF010000014.1, read on the forward strand.
TCTGCCCGCAGTCCGTCACCGTGGTGCTGGAACACGACGTCGACGTCAGCCGCGGCAGCATGCTGATCGGCCCGGACCATTTGCCCGGCGCGAGCAGCGAGCTGCACGCCGAAGTCTGCTGGATGCACCCGCGCGGGCTGCAGGCCGGCCGCAAGTACCACCTCAAACACACGACGCACACGGTGCAGGCCGTGGTCACGGAACTCGTGAACAAGCTCAACGTGTCCACGCTCGAGACCGAGGCCGCGCCGGCCGAGCTCAACGTGAACGATATCGGCGAGATCAAGCTGCGCACCTCGAAGCCGATCGTGTTCGACGGCTACGGGACCAACCGCCTGACGGGCTCGTTCATCCTCATCGAGCAGGGGACCAACGCGACGGTCGCGGCCGGCATGCTGATGCCGCCGCGCGAAGTCGTGAAGTCGGAGCACGGCGACTACGTGATCTGAGGCGCGCGTGAAGATCTCCGTCAAAGTCGACTATGCCTGCCGCGTGATGGTCGAGCTCGCGCGGCTGCACGGTTCCGGGGAACTGGGCCAGATCGAGCACCTCGCGCGGACGGAGGCGGTGCCGGCCAATTTCCTCGCGCAGATCCTCCTGAAGCTGCGCGACGCGGGCCTGATCGCGAGCCGCCGCGGCAACCACGGCGGCTACACGTTGGCGAAGGCGCCGGACGAGATCTCGCTGCACGACATCCTGGTCGCGGTCGAGGGCCACTGCCTCCACCTCAGCGGCAACTACGACGGCCGCAGCGGCCGCCGGCTGAAGAAGGTCTGGGACGAAATCGGCTGCGCCCTCGCGACGAAGACGAAGTCCTACACGCTCGACCAATTGGTCACGAAGCAGCCGGCGGAGATGTATTATATCTGAGGAGAGAGTTGAGTGTTGAGAGCTGAGAGTTGAGAGCCGGTCCGCTGGTTCACCCGAGCTCGTCCCGTTGCGATTGCTGGACTGACGGTTGAGAACAGGAACAACCGTTTGCGCGCCAACGGCGGGAAACGGGACGCCCATGCGCCATGGGTTCGATCGCTCCACCCTCAACACTCAACTATCAACTTCATCATCCTGGCTCACCGCACGTGGCGGGCGAGGAAATCGAGGACGACGGGGGTGAGGTCGCGGGCCATTTTCTTTTTGCCCCAATTGCGCAGGGCGAAGGTGTGGCCGACCTGGTCGATCAGGTGCAGCTCGTGCGGCACGCCGTGGCGGGCGAGCATGGCGGCGAGTTCCTCGGCTTGAAGGTAGTCGACGGTGGCGTCGGCGCGGCCATGGAGAATCAGCGTCGGCGGCACGCCGGGGCGGACGTGCGTGACGGGAGAACCGAGTTTCAGCACGGGATCGGCGATATCGGCGGTGCCGAAAACGGCGCCCGCGCCGCCGAGCTTGGCGGTGGCGAGGGGCTGGCCGGATTTGTCGGTCTCGCGCCGGGTGAGAATATTTGTGATGCCGTAAAAATTGAGGACGCAGGCGACCTCGCTGCCGACGCCCGGATACGGGGCCGACGGCTCAAGGTCGGCTTGGCCGGCGGTGTACGCGACCATCAGGGCAAGGTGGCCGCCCGCGGAACCACCGCCGACCGCGATGCGCCGCGGATCGACGCCGTACTTCGCGGCTTGGGCGCGGAGGAAACGGACGGCGTTCTTGCAGTCGCGGAGATTCTGCGGCCACGCGCCGGCGCCGAGCCGGTAGTCGATGCTGGCGACGACGTAGCCGGCGGCAGCGAGCGTCGTGCCGATTTCCTTGGCGCGATTTTCGTTCTTGGTGCCGCCGGTCCAGCCGCCGCCGTGGATCCAGACGAGGGCCGGGGCCGGCTTGCCGCCGGCGGGCGCGGCGGCGGGGAGATAAAGATCGAGTTTCTCGGCGCGGCCGGCTTCGAGGAAAGGGACGTCGGTTTCGATGCGAACCTCGGCGGCCGTCACGCGGAGGCACGCAGCGGACAGAAAAATGCAAACCAAGCGGAGCAGCGGGGACATGCCCGCAGGCAACGCGGCGTTTACCGGCGGGTCGAGCCCGCAGCTGCAGCGTCAGGCCGGCGCGACGGCGACGGCGCAGGCTTTGTAGGACGGTTGCCGCGAGTGCGGATCGAAGGCGGGAAAGGTCAGCCGGTTCATTTCCGGGAAATGCAAGGGCATGAAGAGTTGGCGGCGTTGCACGGTGGCGGTGACGACAGCGACGGCGTTGACCGTGGCGCGGCGCGAACGGATGGCGACGGTTTGGCCGGAGAAAAGGCCGAGGCCGGCGGCATCGTCGGGATGGATTTCCACCGTTTGCACGGTCGGGGCGAGTTTGCGCAGGACGGCGCTCTTGTCGGTGCGCGAGCCGGTGTGCCATTGCGCGGAGGAGCCGCGGCCGGTGAGCAACGTGAACGGGAACGCGTCGTCCGTCGGTTCCGGCACGGGCCGCGGCGGATCGAAGAGAAACCGCGCGCGCCCGTCGGGATGGAAGAACCGGCCGTCGGCGAAGAGGCGGCGTTCGGTGAGACCGGAAACCGGAGTGCGGAAACCGGATTTCAAAGATTCGGAACGCTTCCGGTCTCCGGTCTCCGCACTCCGGTTTTCGACCCACGGCCACTGGATTCCGCCCGCGGCTTCGATGGCGGCGTAGTCTTCGATGCCGGTGAAGTCGCAGGGTTGGCCGGCGGAGAGCCGCTTCAGGATTTGGAAAACGGCGGCGGGCGAACTCCATTCGCGGAAGCGGTCGCCGCAGCCCCAGGCTTCGGCGACGAGTTTGAAAATCGAGAAATCGGCGAGGGCCTGGCCGGGGGCGCGGGCGACTTTGCGCACGACGCCGAAGCGGCGCTCGCTGTTGATCAAGGTGCCGTCTTTCTCGCCCCAGCCGGCGGCGGGCAACACGAGATCGGCGAGGGCCGCGGTCTCGGTCGTGACGTACATGTCCTGCACGACGAGGAAATCGAGTTTGCCGAGAATCTCGCGCGCGCGGCTTTGGTTGATCCACGAATGCGCCGGATTGGTCGCGATCACCCAGAGGCCCTTGATCTCGCCGCGGTCGACGGCGTCGAGAATCTGGTCGTAGGCGTAGCCGCCGCGGTCGGGGATGAGGGCGGGATCGAGCCCGAGGAGGCCGGCGACGTGGGCGCGGTGGGCGGGGGTGGCGGTGTCGTATCCGCCGAGCAACGACGTGGCGTTGCCGAACAGCCGCGAACCCATGGCGTTGCACTGGCCGGTGATCGAGTTGGCGCCGGTGCCGGGGCGGCCGAGGTTGCCGGTCAGCAAGGCGAGATTGATGATCGCCTGGGCGGTGCGGGTGGCCTCGTGGCTTTGGTTGACGCCCATCGTCCACCAAAAGGAAACGCGTTCGCGTTCCGCGATGATCGCGGCGAGCCGGTGCAGCGTGGCGACGGGGACATCGGTCGCGGCGGCGACGCGGTCGGGCGTGAACTCCGCGACGAAGGCGGCGAAGGCGTCGAAGCCGGTCGTGTGGGCGGCGACGAAGTCCGTCTTCACGGCGCCGCGGGCGATGAGCAAGTGGGCGAGGCCGTAGAGGAACGTGAGATCGCTCTTCGGGCGGAGCGCGACGTGCAGCGTGGCGGCCTGGGCGGTTTCGGTGCGGCGCGGATCGACGACGACGATTTCCGGGGCGCGGCGGTTGCGCATCACGCGTTGCCACATGATCGGATGCGCGAGGCAGGGATTGGCGCCGATGAAAACGAGGGCGTCGCTCTCCTCGAAATCCGCGTAGGTGAACGGCGGGGCGTCGAAGCCGAACGATTGCTTATAGGCGACGTGCGAGGTCGCCATGCATTGGCGGGTGTTGGAGTCGCAATGCAGGCCGCCCATCCCGAATTTGAAGAGGGCGCCGAGGAGCGCCATTTCCTCGGTGACGATCTGGCCGGTGCTGAGAAACGCGATCGCGTGCGCGCCGTGGTCGCGTTGGATACGTTTGAATTCCGAGGCGAAACGTTCGAGCGCGCGGGACCAATTCGCGGGTTCGAGTTGGCCGGTCGCGGCGTTGCGCAGGAGCGGAACGGTGGCGCGGTCGGGCGCGGCGAGGGGCGTGAGGGCTTCCCAGCCTTTCGGGCAGGCCATGCCGAGATTGACCGGATGGTCGGGATCGGGGGAGAGGTTGATCGCCTCGCCGGCGGCGTTGAGATGGACCTGCAGGGAACAGCCGGTGCTGCAGAATCCGCAGACGGATTTGGCGGTGGCGGCGGGCTGCAGGCGGGCGGGGATTTGGCCGAGGCCGAAGTCGGCGGGGCGTTGCACCAGGTCCGAGGTCATCGGCCCGGTGCGCGCATGCAGCAGTTGGTCGAGCGCGGAGCTCATGCGGGTTGGCCCGGCATTTTGGGCGCGTCGACGGCGCGGAAGAAGAGGAGTCGTTCCGCGAACTCGCCGGCGAGCAGCGGGACGAGCGCCCAGGCGCCGAGGCCGGCGAGGAGCGCGGGCACGGCGAACGCGGCGAACGTGAGGCGGACGGCGAGCAGGCCGCGGAGCGGGCCGCGTTGCAGGCGGGCGGAGAGGTTGCCGCCGCGGAGCGTTGAAAGTTCGAGCGCGACCTTGGCGAGCAGCGCCGCGGCCGCGAGCGGCGGCGCGACGACGGCGGCGGCGGCCAGGGCCGCGGTGCCGAAGAAACGGGGAAAGGTCTGCGTCGCGCGCCAGAAGCGGCGCCGCGTATCCACGTAGATCATCGCGGAGCAGATCAGGCCGGCGAGGCCGACGCCGGCGGCGGCAAGATTGAGAATACGCAATTCGTTCTGCGGCAGGCTCGGATTGAATCCGCGGAGTTCCGCCGTGGCGGCGGCGACCGCGAGGGCGAACCAAAGCCCGAACAGCATGGCCTCGCGGCTGAGCCAACTGCGGCGCCAGCCGAGGAAGATCCGCCACGCGCGGAGCGGTTGGCCGAGGTGAAATACGCTCGCGGCCAAGCCGACGGCACCGAGGGCGGCGGCTCCCGAAGTAACCCAAGAGCTTGCTTTATGGGGAGCGGCCGCGGAGAGGACGGAGAGACCGAGGGCGGCCGGCAGCAAGGTGAGCATCACGGCCAGCGGGGCGTGCGCGGGCTGGACGCGGAGGGCGTTGGCGTCGGCGGCCTGCAGGCCGGGCGGCAACGGGCGGCGGGAAACGTAGCGCGTCGTCGGGCGCGTGTAGGCGGGATCGGGCGCGGCAGGTAGAAAACCGGAGTTCGGAGACCGGAGACCGGAGGAGGGAATACCGGAATGCGGAGACCGGAGACCGGAGACGGACGGATCAAAACCGGAGTTCGGAGATCGGAAACCGGAAACGGAGAACTCGGGCTTTGGGCTTTGGGTTTTGGATTCTGGGTCGGCCGCGAAGGGCGCCGAGGCGGTCGAGTTTGGGGTTCGGGGTTCGGAGTTGGGAGTTGGGGCGGCGGCCGCCGCCGAGTTTGGAGTACGGGGTTCGGAGTTCGGAGTTAGGGAAAGGGGATTGGTTTTCCGGTATCCGGTTTCCGAATTCCGGTTTTCGTACTCCGGTCTCCGCATTCCGGTCTTGATCGTGACGATCCGGATCGCGTGGGTGGGGCAGGCTTGGGCGCAGGCGGGAGCTTCGCCGGCGGCGAGGCGGCCGTGGCAGAGGTCGCATTTGCGCACGATGCCGAGGCGCGACGAGAACTTCGGCACGTCGTACGGGCACTTCAAAATGCAGTAGCTGCAACCGATGCACTGGTCGTCGAGGTGGCGGACGATGCCGGTGACGGGATCCTTTTCGTAGGCGAGGACGGGGCAGCCGTGGAGGCACGCGGGATCCTCGCAGTGGTGGCAGGCGGTCGTGACGGTTTGCGTGAACGGATGCGCGGGATCGAGGCCGACGAGTTGGCCGACGTCGCGCCACGTTTCCGTTTCGTCGAGGCCGTTGAGCGAGTGGCAGGCGGAGACGCAGGCCTTGCAGCCGGTGCAGGAATCGAGATCGACCTCGAAGGCGTACTGTTCGCCCGGGCCGGGGGCGGTGAGGGGAATCAGTTGGGAGTTGAGAGCCGAGCGTTGGGGGACGGAGCCTGAGTCGTGCGCGGACGCGAAGCGCGCGACGGGAGTGTCGAGGCGGGTCTGCTCGGCGAGCAGTTCCGCGATGAAGGTCTGCACCGAGTCGGGCGCCGAGGGTTTGGGACTCTCAACTCTCATCTCTCAGCTTGTTACTCAATACACGTCGCGGGCGTAGCGCTTCGCGGCCTTGAGAGATTGAAGGTAGGCGGCGGTCTGTTCGGGGGATTTGCCGCCGGCACGTTCGACCACGGTGTGCAAGGCGGCGTCGACGTCCTTGGCCATGCGGGTCGCGTCGCCGCAGACGTACACATGGGCGCCGGCTTCGAGCCACGCATAGAGCTCGGCGGCGTTTTCCAGCATGCGATGCTGCACGTAGATTTTCTCCGCCTGATCGCGGGAGAAAGCGGTGTCGAGGCGCGTGAGCAGGCCGGCGGATTGGAATTCCAACAATTCGTCGCGGTAGAGAAAATCCGTGGCGGCGCGTTGGTCGCCGAAGAAGAGCCAGTTCTTTCCTGTGGCGCCTACGGCGCGGCGCTCGTGCAAGAAGGCGCGGAACGGAGCGATGCCGGTGCCGGGCCCGATCATGATCATCGGGGCGGTGTTGTCGGTCGGCGGGCGGAAAGCGCGGTTGCTGTGGGCGAAGATTGCGACGCGGGTCGCGCCCGGGACGGCTCGTTCGGCGAGGTACGTGGAGCAAACGCCGATTCGGGCGCGGCCGGCGGCCTCGTAGCGAACGGCGCCGACGGTGAGGTGCACGCGGCCGGCGTGGGCGCGGGGCGACGAGGAAATCGAGTAGAGGCGCGGTTGAAGTTTGCGGAGGGCGGCGACGAAGCTGGCCGGCGAGATGATTGCGGATTGCGGATTGCGGACTGCGGATTGCAGGACGGCGTCGATGACGTGGAGTGGGGCGGCGGTTGCGTCGGTTGAACCGCAGAGGGCGAGGAGTTCGGCTGTCGGTTTGCCGAGATCGTAGAATTCGGCGAGGGCTCGGCGGAGCGGGATCGAAGCGCCGTCGGGGTCGGGGACGGCTTCTTCGCCGTCGGCCCCGAGGGCGGCGAGGACGTCGGCGACAAGTTGCGGGCAGTTGTGCGGGAAAACGCCGAGGGCGTCGCCGGCCTCATAGACGAGACCGGAATCGGCGAGGTCGAACTCGACGTGGTTGACCTGTTTCGCGGAGCCGGCGCCGTTCAGCGGGCGGGAGACGAGGAGCGGGGCGGCGAACGGATTGGAACGAGACGGAACTCCGGCGCCGGAGGCGGCGGACTTCGGTTCTGGGGTTTGGGTTTTGGGTTCTGGGGCGGCGGAGGCCGCGGAGTTTGGAGTTTGGGGTTCGGAGTTTGGAGTTGGGGTCAGCGCGGAGAGGGCGGCGTCGAGCCAGGCGGTGAATTTGGTTTCGTAGTCGAGGTCGCAGTCGACGCGCGGGTGGACGCGGACGGCGCCGCGTTTTTCCAGGAACGCATCGAAGTCGGCGCCGCATTTGCAGAACTGGGTGTAGTTCGTGTCGCCGAGGGCGCAGACGGAGTAGCGGAGAGTTGAGAGCTGAGAGTTGAGCGTTGAGAGCTCGGTGTGCAGGGCCTGGGCGGAGTCGGGCGGTTCGCCGTCGCCGTAGGTGCTGACGATGACGAGGACGTTCTTTTCCTGAGCGAGGCGGGCGGCGTCGGTTTGCGCCATGTCGAGGACAGTCGCGGCGAAGCGGCGTTGGCCGGCGGCCTTGGCGGCGCGTTTGGCGAGGCCCTCGGCGGTGCCGGTTTGCGAGCCGAAGAGAATCGTGAGCGGTGTGAGGGCGGCCGGCGAAGGGTCCCGGGTCTGGGCTTTGGCGTCCGGGGGGACGGAGCGGGAGAAGAGGCCGGCGAAGAAGCCGTTGAGCCAGGCGCGTTGCTCCGGGGAGAACGGCGCGGTCTCGGGGATGAGCGGGACGGTCGCGTTCATGCGGACAGGAGCTCCTGCAGTTCCTTCACGGAGTGGCGGCGCGACCATTGGACGAAGGTTTCGCCGCTGGTGCGGCGCGCGGTGTAGGTGACGAGAATTTTGTCCACGAGCGGATTGAGTTCGGAGGCGCGCACACCGCGGAAGATTTCGCGGGCGATGCCCTGCTCGTGGTCCATGCCGCCGCCGAGGACGACGTGGTAGCCCTCGGTGCCGTCGGCGAGCTTGGCCCCGACGAAACCGAGATCGCCGCAGTAGTGTTGGGCGCAGGAGTGCGGGCAGCCGGTGAAGTGGATGTTCACGGGGGCGCCGGGGGCGGGGCGGTCGGCGAGAAACTTCTGGAGGGCGACGGCGTGGGCCTTGGTGTCGGCGGCGGCGTATTTGCAGCCGCGGCTGCCGGTGCAGGCGATGATGCCGCCGGTGGCGAACGAGGCTTCGGTATCGCCGCCGAGACGGCGGGCGCCGCGGGCGACGGTCTCGGCGAAAGCGTCGGATACGTGCGGCAAGATGACCGTTTGCCAGACGGTGAGCCGGAGTTCGCCGCGGCCGTAGTGGTCGGCGAGGTCGGCGAGGGTGCGCATTTGGCGGCCGGAGAGGCGGCCGGCGGGCAGGCCGATGCCGACGGAGTTGAGGCCGCGCTGGGCCTGGCGGCGGATGCCGAGCCAGGCGTGTTTCTCGACGGGGCGGCGCGGTTCGCAGGCGGAGAGCGGGAGGCGTACGAGCGGGAAGGCGAGTTTGGCGGCGGCGGCGGCGAGAAACTTTTCCACGCCCCAGGCCTCGAGGAGGTATTTCAGCCGCGCCTTTTTGCGGTCGGTGCGGCAGCCGTTTTCGGCGAAGACGCGGATGAGGGCGACGGCGAGGGCGACGGCCTCGGACGGTTTCACGAGCAGGCCGGTGTCGCGGGCGAAATCTTTGTGGCCGGTGATGCCGCCGAGTTGAACCCGGAAATAGATTCCGGGTTCAACGGTTGAAAGTTGAAGGTCGGAAGTTGAAAGACCGGGAGACGGAGCGGGCGGTTGAGCGGTGGGAGTAGAGAGCGAGGCTTCCGTGACGCGGACGGCGATGAAGCCGATGTCGTTGGTGTCGGCGGCGACGGAGAGGCTGCCGCCGTTGTCGAAGGCGACGTTGAATTTGCGGGGGAGGCCGTAGAGATCGCGGTGGTTGAGAATGTAGTGGTGGAGCGCCTTGGCGTAGGGGCGGACGTCGAGGACTTCGTCGGGGGCGAAACCGGAATCCGGCGAGGCGGTGATATTGCGGATGTTGTCGGCGCCGGCGCCGCGGGAGGTGAGGCCGAGTTCCTGGACGCGGGTGAGGACGCGGACGAGATCGCGGGGTTTGAATTCGCGGATCTGCAGGTTGCCGCGGGTCGTGATGTGCGCGTAGCCGCCGCCGAGTTCGTCGGCGAGATCGGCGAGGCCGCGGATTTGCGCGGCGGTGATCTCGCAGGCGGGCACGCGCAGGCGGATCATGAAACTGTCCTGCGCGGGCGCGACGTAGAAGAGGCCCGAGGTCTTGAAACGGTAGGTGTTTTCGGGGTCGGGCTTGAGGTCCTCCTCGGCGTGACGGAGGAGGCGGTCCCAGGCGTCGAGCGGATTTTCGTCGTACTTCCAGCGTTCCTCTTTGCAGAGATCCGAGAGCGGCGTGCCGAAGACGGTGTCTTCGGGGGGCGGCCCGGCGAGGTTCGGCGTGGCGGCGGCCGCGGGCGTGCCGGTGAGTTGGCCCGCGGCGGTTTGGCCGACGAACGGCAGCAGGCCGCCGGCGCCGAGGCCGGCCATGAAGCCGGCGAGGTACTCCTTTTGCTCCGGGGAAAAGGGGCCGCCCGGAGCGGAGGGGGACGCAGGCGAGGCGGGCGAACTCATGAACCGGAAAGGAGCACCCGCGGTGCCATGGCCGGCACCGCGGGGAATGAAGCGGCGGAATCCTTTTTGTGCATCCGATGAGGCCGGTTCATGGCGGCCGGAGCCAAGGTCAGAGGTTCAGCGAGACCTGGAGATAGAGGTATTTGCCGTCCTTGGAACCGCCGTTGTCGGAGAGGGATTCCTTGATGTAGCGGCCGCGGAAGTAACGGCTGACGCCGAGCTCGATTTGCGTGGAAGGAATCGGATTCCAGCCGGCGACGAGATCGAGTTCGCGGCCGAGGCTGTTGCCGTGGCCGCGGGTGGCGTAGCCGCCGGCATTGCGGAAGACGCCGCCGACGTTGTACCAGAAATCGGCGGAGGTCGCGAGGTACTGGACGTGGCCCTCGAGGGCGAAGCTGAGGTTGGCGGCGGGCTTGAAGGCGTAGACGAGGCGGAGGTCGTGGAGATTCTGCAGGCTCGAGAAGTCCATGTATCCGTAATGCAGATGCGTCGTGGCGAAGAGATTCTGGAACGTCTGGCTCTTCGCGTCGGTGCCGTTTTTGTCGCCGGAGGCGTAGCTGTAGAGCAGGCCGAGGCGGGGTTGCCAGGCGTAGTCGGTCCAGGTGTAGCCGCCCTGGAGCACGGCGGCGTTGGCGTTCTGGTCGAGACGGGCGGCGGCGCGGACGGCGGCGGGCGCGGCGGCCGGTGCGGTCGTGGCGCGGTTGCCGAACTGGTGCATCAGCTCGATGCCGTAGTCCCAAGGTCCGTAGGCGCCCGGCTTGGAACGGATGCGCAGGCCGGCGGTGTAGAGGTCCTGTTTCGCGGGGAGACGGAACGGGGCGGCGACGCCGGTGAAGTCGACGCCGGCGATGTCGGCCGAGACGTTGCGGGCGAGCAGGTAGGTTTCGACGACGGCTTTGGCGGCGAGGGTGGGCCAGTTGAAGTAGGCCCCGGAAAACGTGTCCTTGCCGAGATGGGAACGGTTGAAGTTGCGGTGGTCGTTGTAGACGAGACCGCCGGCGAAGACATCGACGCCGAAGACCGAGTTTTGCCAGCGCACCTTCGCGGTGTCGAAGGTGCGGCCGTTGTTGTTCCAGCGGAGATGGCCGAGGAGGCGTTGGTCGCCGTAGAAGAGTTCCTGGCGGCCCACTTTCACGGAGACGGGAAATTCCTTGTGGTTGCCGAGGTAGAGAAACGCCTGGTGGAGATCGAGCGGACCGTCGCGCTCGGCGAGGCCCTTGCCGGGGCCGGCGGCGGCGAAGCGTTCGTCGCCGATGGAGTAGCTGCTGCGGCCCTCGACGGTGAACGCGAGGCGTTTGCCGGCGTAGGCGACGCGCGGCATGACCTTGGTGAGCCAGTAGCTGTTGTTGTTGTCGAAGAGCGGATTCGCGGAGAAGTCCCAGTTCTGGCCGGAATCGGTGAAGCCGGCGCCGTCCTTGGCCTCGAGGCGGGCGCGGACGGTCACGCCGATGTCCCACTCGGACATGTAGGGATCGGAGCCGCGGAGGCGTTCGTTGGCGTAGCCGGGAAACGGGCGCGCCGGGAGCGACGGCGTGTATTGGGCCAAGGCGGACGTGGCGGCGAGCAGGGCGGCGCCCGCGGAGCGGAGGAGGGAACGGAGCGGTGTCATGGTGCGGTCGGTGGGTGAAAAACGGCGGGAAAAGGCGAACGGGGTCAGACGGAAGCGGGGACGGGGGAAGGCCGGGCGGGAAGGTGGCCGGGATCGCCGGCGGGGCGGCCGGGGCGGAGGTGGGAACGTTCCTCGAGGAAACCGATGAGCTGGGCGCGCAGGGCGTAGTAGGCCGGGTCCTCGAGCAATTGGCGGCGCGAGCGCGGGCGCGGGAACGTGACCTCGAGAATCTCGCCGACGGTGGCGGCGGGGCCGTTGGTCATCATCACGACGCGGTCGGAGAGGAAGAGGGCTTCGTCGACGTCGTGGGTGACCATCAGCGCGGTCTTCTGGTCCTTCTGCCAGAGATCGAGGAGAACCTCCTGCAGCTCGTAGCGCGTGAGCGAGTCGAGCATGCCGAAGGGTTCGTCGAGCAGCAGCATCTTGGGCGAGAGCGCGAAGGCGCGGGCGATGCCGCAGCGCTGGCGCATGCCCTGGGAGAGTTCGGCCGGCTTCTTGTGCATCGCGTCGGCGAGGCCGACGACGGTGAGGTAGTATTCGGCGATCTGTTCGCGCTCCTCGCGGTCGGCGGTGTAGTAGACCTGGTCGATGCCGAGCATGACGTTCTCGAACGCGGTGTACCACGGGAGGAGGCAGGGGGCCTGGAAAACAACGCCGCGGTCGGGGCCGGCGGAGACGACTTCCTTGCCGGAGAGGATGATGGCGCCGGAGCTGACCTCGGTGAGGCCGGCGATCATCGAGAGGACGGTGGATTTGCCGCAGCCGGAGTGGCCGATGAGGGTGATGAATTCGCCCTTCCGGATCTTCAGATCGAAATTCTCGACGATGACGGCGGGCTGGCCGGAGGGCGACGGGTAGACTTTGCCGAGCCGGGAGATTTCGAGGAAGGGCTTCATGGGAAACTGCGGATTGCGGAGTGCGGATTTCGGATTGCCGGCGTCGGCAGCCATTCAGGGGGAGAGGATGACTTCCGTTTTCTTGATTTCCTGGGGCCGCAGCGGGCGGCGGCGGGAGGTGCGCGGGGCCTCGAGGTCCTCGGGGAGGATGTCGGGCAGCGTAAGCTTGCGGGTGACGGTGGCGCGGCGGCCGGCGGTGTAGCCGAGCAGCTGGTTGGTCACGAGGGCGCGGAGCCGTTTGAATTCCGGGTCGTGGTTGAGGGCGCGGCGGTCGCGCGGGCGCGCGAGGGTGACGGGGACGGATTCGCCGAGCGTGGCGCCGGGACCGGGGGTGAGCGGGATGATGCGGTCGGCGAGAAGGAGGGCCTCGTCGACGTCGTTGGTGATGAGAACGACGGTTTTTTTGTCGGCGCCCCAGATGCGCTCGATCTCGTCCTGGAGCGTGGAACGCGTGAGGGCATCGAGGGCGGAGAGCGGTTCGTCGAGCAGGAGGACCTGCGGATCCATGGCGAGGGCGCGGGCGACGGAGACGCGCTGGCGCATGCCGCCGGAGAGCTGGCGGGGGAGTTTGTCGCGGGCGGGCGCGAGGTTGACCATCGCGATGTACTTCTCGACGTGGGCCTGCTTGGCGGCGGGCGGGAGATCCGGGAAGACCTGGTCGACGGCGAGGGCGATGTTCTCGTAGACGGTGAGCCAGGGCAGGAGACTGTAGTTCTGGAAAACGACGCCGCGGTCGGGACCGGGGCCGGCGACGATCCGGCCGTCGAGCCGCACCGTGCCGGTATCCGGATGCTGGAGACCGGCGATCAGGGAGATCAGCGTGGTCTTGCCGGAACCGGAATAGCCGACGATGGCGACGAATTCGCCGCGTTCGAGGGCGAGGTTCACGTCGCGGAGGACGGGCGGGCCGCCGAAGGCCTTGCCGACGCCGGAGAGTTCGAGGAAGGGCATGGCGGGCGGCTCAGGCGGACTTGAAGCGGGCCTCGAGCAGGCTCATGAGGCGGTCGAGGACGAAGCCGACGAGGCCGATGACGATGATCGACAGGATGATGTGCTCGTAGATGAGCGCGTTGTATTCCTGCCAGAGGAAGCCGCCGACGCCGGGCCGGCCGGTGAGCATCTCGGCGGCGACGATGACGAGCCACGCGATGCCGAGGCTGAGGCGGAAGCCGGTGAACATGTACGGCAGCGTCGCGGGGATGAGGATCTTGGTGAGCATCTTCCAGCGGGAGAGCTTCAGCACGCGGCCGACGTTGAGGTAGTCCTGCGGCACGGCGCGGACGCCGACGGCGGTGTTGAGGACGGTCGGCCACATGGCGCAGACCGCGATAGTGAAGAGGGCGCCGTAGGTGCCGGCTTCCTTGCCGGTGCCGAGAAAGAGCACGAGGCCGAGGGGCAGCCAGGCGAGGGGCGAGACGGGCCGGAGGATCTGGATGATCGGGTCGAAGGTCTTCGTGAAGGCCTTCGAAAGGCCGAGGCAGAAACCGATCGGCGTCCCGACGATGAGCGCGAGGGCGTAGCCCTGGGCGACGAGGACGAGGGAGTACCACGTGAAGCGGAGGATGCCTTGGTCCATCTCCCCGCGCTTCGCGAAGGGTTCGACGATGTAGGGCTTGGACGATTCCCAGGTCTTGGCGGGGGACGGTAGGTCCTTGGCCCAGGTGGCGCTGCAAACGGCCCAGAGGCCGACGATGACGGCGACGCCGACAAGCGGGAGGACGAGCCAGTCGAGTTTGAATTTTTTCATGGCGGGAAAACGGAGGGCGGGACGGAAGGCGGGGAGAAGCGGGCGCAGCAAGGCTCTGCGCCCGCGGCGAGGCGGGCGGAACGGGAGGAGCGGACGGGGCGGCGATCAGCCCTTGAGGCTCTTGACGGCGAAGCTCTTCGCGTAGCCCTCGGGGTCCTTGGGATCGAAGACGACGCCGTCGAAAAGTTTTTCCGGCGTGTCTTCGCGGCCGCCGTGGGCGTAGCCGATTTCCTTCATCGCTTCCTCGTAGAGATCGGCGCGCATGACGCGTTTGGCGATGCCGTCGTAGTCGGGCGCGCCGGCGACCATGCCCCAGCGGCGATACTGGGACATGAACCAGGTCGCGTACTTGGCCTGGGGGTAGTTGCAGTTGCGGCGGCTGAAGTGCATCGGCGATTCGTCCTTCAGCTTGCGGCCGTCGCCGTACTCGAGTTCGCCGAGCAGGCGGCCGAGGATGATCTTGGCGTCGCAGTTGATGTAGGTCGGCTTGGAGACGAGCGCGCACTGTTCGGCGCGGTTGTTGAAATCGTCGAGCCAGACGCTGGCCTCGTGGAGGGCCTTGAGGACGGCCTTGAGGGTTTTCGGATTCTTGACCGCGAATTCCTCGGTGAAGGCGCAGACCTTCTCGGGGTGGTCGCGCCACAGATCCTGGGTGGTGACGGAGGTGAACCCGATCTTGTCGGCGATGGCGCGGGCGTTCCACGGTTCGCCGACGCAGTAGCCGTCCATTTTCCCGATCTTCATGTTGGCGACCATCTGCGGGGGCGGGATGGTGATGAGGCTGACGTCCTTGTCGGGGTCGATGCCGCCGGCGGCGAGGTAGTAGCGCATCCACATCGCGTGGGTGCCGGGCGGGAAGGTCTGGGCGAACGTGAGCGGTTCGCCGAGTTTCTTGGCTTGGTCGACGAAGGGTTTGAGGGCCTTGGGGTCGGCGGCGACCTTGCCGTTCCATTCGGCCTTGAGGGTGATGGCCTGGCCGTTGCGGTTGAGGATCCAGGGGATGACCATCGGCTTCTTCGGGGAACCGGCGAGGCCCATGGTCGAGGCGAGCGGCATGCCGATCAGCATGTGGGTCGCCTGGATGGAACCGCTCGAGAGATTGTCGCGGATGGCGGCCCAGTTGGCGCCCTTGGTGACCGTGGAGTTGATGCCGTACTTTTTGAAGAAGCCCTTTTCGTGGGCGATGACGATGGGGGAGCAGTCGGTGAGGGCGATGATGCCGAAGTTCACGTTCGGCGCCTCGGGGGCGTCGCTTGCCGGGGCGGCGCCGGCGGCCCAGGTGCGGGAGCCGAGGGCGGACCAGAGGGCGGCGGTGCCGGTGGCGGCGGCGGCGTGGCCGAGGAAGGCGCGGCGCGGGAGCGGGCGGGGGACGTTGGGCTGGGAAGGGACCATGGTGCGGGAGATCAGGCGGTGGCTTGCGGTTGGTTGGTTTTGAGGAACTCGCGGTGGAGGTCCTCGCGGAACAGGCGGCGGGGAAGATCGGGGGACGCGGCGGCGGGCAGGAGACCGGCGGCGACGAGGGCCTGCTGGAGGGCGGCGGCTTTCGCGGCGGACGGCAGGCCGGCCTCGCCGCGATGGAAGACATGGAAGTCCGGCACGCTCTCGGTGCGGCCGAGGCCGGCGTCGAATTGGCCGAGCAGGGCGGGGGCGATGACCTTGGCGGGGACGTTGAGGAAACGCGCTTCGGCGAGCAGATCGGCGAGACCCTCGCGGTGCTGGGGCTCGTCGCACCAGGCGGCGGCGTCGCCGAGGGCGCGGACGAGGGCGGCGTGCTCGGCGGAGCGGCTTTCCGCGAAGCGGCGCGTGACCATCAGCACTTTTTCAAGATGGCCCGGTTCCTGGGCGGCGCTCCAGGTCGGGCACCAACCGGCGCCCTCCCGGACCGCGAGGGTGTTCCACGGTTCGCCGGCGCAGAAACCGTCGATCGTGCCGGCGGCGAGGTTGCGGAACATCTGGGCCGGGGGAACGACGACGATGCGGATATCGCGTTCGGGTTCGAGTCCGGCGGTGCGGAGCCAGTCGCGCAGCAGCAGGTGGTGCGACGAGTAGGTGAAGACAACGCCGAACGTGAGCGGGAGACGGTGGCGGCGGGAGCGGACGTGTTCGCGGAGGGAGGCGGCGTCGCGCACGCCGGCCTCGAGCAGCGCGCGGGAGAGGGTGAGGGCGTTGCCGTTGAGGTTGAGGACGAGGGCGGTGAGGACGTCGCAGGCCGGGCAACCGAGCCCGAGCTGGGTGGACCAGAGCATCGGGGCCGGGGCCTGGGCGGCTTCGAGTTCCCCGTAGACGATCTTCTCGCGGATGGTGGCCCAGCCGATCTCGCGGTGAAGTTCGACGCGGAGGCCGTGGCGGGCGAAGAAGCCTTTTTCCTGGGCGACGACGAGCGGGGCGGCGTCCGTGAGAGCGAGGAAACCGAGGCGGAGCGGCTTGGTCCTTTGGACCGAAAAGGAAATGGGCGCGGCGGCGGACATGCCGGGAAGGGAAGCCGGGCCTGTGCCACCGTGCATGGATGGCGCGATTACTGCTCTTCAAACATTTCATCGCAGAAATGAAGCTCCCTCATCCATGAAGCCGACGCTCGACAGCCGTCAGCTCCACGCGTTTGCCGCGCTCGCCCGGCGCGGCAGTTTCACGCTGGCGGCCAAGGACCTGTTTCTCACCCAATCCGCGGTCAGCCACGCCATCAAGGCCCTCGAGGACGACGTGGGTTGCCGGCTGCTCGACCGCGTGGGCCGCAAGGTGCTGCTCACGCAGGCCGGCGAGCAGTTTCTCCGGCACACGGAAAAGATCCTCCGCGAAATGGAGACGGCCCGTTCAGGCCTGGATACGCTGACGAAATGGGGCCACGGGCGGCTGCGCGTGGGGGCGAGCACAACGGCGTGCCAACATATCTTGCCGACGGTGCTGCGGGAATTCCGCCAGAGCTATCCGAAGTGCGTGATCCGCATCGAGCCCGGCGACCACGGGCACCAACTCGAGTTGCTGCGGGGCGGGCACATCGATCTGGCGGTGATCCTCGAACCGCCGGGGCAGGCCCTGGCGGAGTACACGTTTGTGCCGCTGTTCCAGGATGAACTGCGTTTCGTCGTGGCGCCGCTGCATCCGTGGGCGGCGCTGGGCCGGGCGCCGCGCGAGTCGATCGAGGCGGAGACGCTCGTGCTCTATAACAAGACGAGCCAGACGTTCCGCCTGGTGAACGATTATTTCCGCGACGAAAAGATCACCCTGAGCAACTTCATCGAGCTCGGGAGCATGGAGGCGATCAAGGAGCTGGTGAAGATCGGCATCGGCGCCGGCGTGCTCGCGCCGTGGATCGCGCGGCAGGAATTGGAAAGCGGCGCGCTGGTGTCGTTGCCGCTCGGCCAGCGCAAGCTCAAGCGCCGTTGGGGTGTCGCCCATCTGAAGGCCCGGCGGCTCGCGCTGGCGGAAGAGACCTTTGTCGGTCTGTGCGTCAGCGTGACGGAAGTGATGGGGCTGAGCGCGCCGGGAGTGGCGGCGTGAGCCGCCGCAGGCGGCGGCTGAAAGTTGAAGGCTGAAAGTTGAAAGTCCGGAGCGGACTTGCGAGCGGCGCGCCCGCGAGCGCGCGTCTCAGATCTCCCAGTCGTGGCCGTGGGCGGGGCGGGAGTCGCGCTCGACGAGCGTCTCTTTCTTGTGGCGCGAGCGGATGACGAGGTTGTCGCCTTTGAAATACGCGACCGAGTCGTCGGGGATCGATTTCATCAGCCACACGTTGGAACCGATGATCGAATGCGCGCCGACGTGCGTGTCGCCGCCGAGGATGGTGGCGTGGGCGTAGATCGTGACGTGGTCGCCGATGTTGGGATGGCGTTTCACGCCCTTGATCGGGCGGCCGTCGTTGTCGACCTCGAAGGACTTCGCGCCGAGGGTGACGCCCTGGTAGAGTTTGACGTGCGCGCCGACGGTGGCCGTTTCGCCGATGACGACGCCGGTGCCGTGGTCGATGAAGAAGTGGCTGCCGAGCTGGGCGCCCGGGTGAATGTCGCAGCCGGTGCGTTCGTGGGCGTACTCCGTGAGCATGCGCGGGAGGAGCGGCACCTTGAGACGGTAGAGTACGTGGGCGAGGCGCTGGATCGAGATCACGAGCACGCAGGGATAAGCGAGGATGATTTCCTCGACGCTGCGGGCGGCGGGGTCGCCGGCGTAGGCGGCGTCGACGTCGGTCTTGATGATCGCGCGGAGCGCGGGCAATTGGGCGAGAAACTCCGTGGCGAGCGCGCGGGCGCGCACGGCGGGATCGTCGGCCTGGGCGAAGCGCAGGCACTTCTCGAGCTCGACGGCGAGGCGGCGGTCGATGGCTTCGAGGAGACGGTCGACGAGGGCGGGCAACTGGTCCGCGGCCAGACCCGATTCCTCGAAATAACCGGGGAAAAGCAGGTGCATGCAGTCGCGCGCGAGTTGGTTGACGGACTCCTGCGACGGCAGGTTGGCGCCGTCGAGGTGGTTGATGCCGCCATGGCTGCGGTACGAGTCGAGGAAGGCCTGCTTGAGGGAAGCGAGATGCATGCGCGGAACCGTCGGCGGTGAAATAGGAAGCCCCGGGGGCACGCGAGCCTGAACCGCGGCATTGTCCGTGCTGTGGGAGCGCGGCGGCCGCGCGTGACGAACGGATGAATTTTCCCGGCAACCCCGGATCCGCTATCGACAAACCGGCCGACATCGGCACAGTTATTCACAAGATATCCACACCCAGATGGAAAACCTGCGCGGGGCGACAGCCCCAACTTCGCGGATCAAGGTTTCAGCAAAGGTGAAGACCTTCGTACTCGATACGAACGTCCTGCTCCACGATCCCCAATCGATCTTCAAATTCGAGGAGAACAACCTCGCGATTCCCGTGGAGGTCCTCGAGGAGCTGGACTCGATCAAGGGCGAGCAATCCACCGAGCGCGGCCGCAGCGCGCGGCGCGTGCACCGGATTTTGCAGGAGCTGTTGCCGGATTCGCGGGCGATGCACGAAGGCGTCGAGCTCGAGAACGGCGGCACGCTGTCGATCATCATCAACCCGTACCTGCTCGACACGACGCGCAAGTCGCCCGCCATGGACCGGCTGCGGGCGATCCTCCCGGACCTGAGCAAGAAGGACAACCGCATCATCGCCGCGGCACTCGTCGTGCAGGAGCGTTTCCCGCCGCCGACGATCCTCGTCACGAAGGACGTCAACGTGCAGCTGAAGGCGCGCGCGGTCGGCCTCGAATCCGAGGACTATCTCAACGACAAGGTGCCGGCCCTCGACGAGGAAGCCAGCTACCGCGAGATCCCGCTCAACATCTACGAACTGCAGCGCTTCGCCTCCGAGGGTGCGTTTGCGCTCGGCGACCGCGAGGCCCGCGAGCTCTATCTCAACGAGTACGTGCTGCTGCGTTCCGACGAAGGCAAGACGATGCCCGCGCGCTACTACGGCGACGGCCTCGTGCGGCGGCTCAAGTTGCCGGACTTCGTCAAGGCCCCGGGCGGCATCCCGATCCGTGCGCGCAACCTCGAGCAGCAGTTCTTCATGGATGCGTTGCTCGACGACAGCATCCACCTGCTCACCTGCTACGGCAAAGCGGGCACGGGCAAGACGCTGCTCTCGACCGCGTGCGCGCTGCACCAGACGCACGACGACCATTCGCGCTACGACGGCGTCTCGATTTCCCGTCCGGTCATCGCGCTGGGCAAGGATATCGGTTTCCTGCCCGGCTCGCTCGAAGAGAAGATGAAACCGTGGCTGCAGCCGTACCACGACGCGCTCGAGGTCTTGATCCCTTCGAAGCCGCCGAAGGATCCGCAATTCGCCGCGAAGAAAGTTTCCAAGAAGAAGCAGAAGCACCGCGAGGAGCAGATGCTGGCGGCGATGACCTCGCCGCAGCCGGCCCACGCCAGCCAGGGCGGCCACGGCAACGGCCCGGTCGTGAAGCCGTACGAACGCCTGCTCAAGAGCGGCCAGGTCGAGATCGAGGCGCTGGCCTTCATCCGCGGCCGCTCGATCGCGCGCCGGTTTTTCATCCTCGACGAGGCGCAGCAGCTGACGCCGCACGAAGTGAAGACGGTGATCACGCGCATCAGCGAAGGCTCGAAGATCGTGCTGATCGGCGATCCCGCGCAGATCGACAATCCCTACGTCGATTCCCGCAGCAACGGCCTCGTCTTCTGCCACAACCGCATGAAGGGCCAGACCATCGCGGCGCACGTGAAGCTGATGAAGGGCGAGCGCTCGAAGCTCGCGGAGCTGGCGGCGGATCTGCTTTGAAGCCCGCCGCGGGGCGGCGGGCGGCTTTCAGCGTTCAGCTGTCAGCGATCAGCGATTGCGAATCAGCTGAAGGCCTAAAGGTGAAAGCCTAAAGCTGACAGCTGATGGCTGATAGCTAAGAGCCTGCCGCGCGCCTCAGCGCGAGGCGGACGTGACGGCGAGGGTGCGCGGGCGCAGCAGGCTGGCGGCGCCGGCGCGCAGGGCCGCGAATTCCATCGTCGCGGCGAACACGGCGGTGAAGAGCAGGTCGCTGGCGAGGCTGTTGCGGAAGAAGAACAGCGTCGGCGGGAATTCGGGGCGGCCGACCGTCAGGGCCTGCCACCAGCCGGCGGCGGTCTTGGCGTAAAGCGGATCGCGCAGCCAGGCGTCGGTGTTGGTCGCGAAATAGAAGAGCAGCGCCGCGGCGAGCGAACCGGAGGCGAGGTTGAGCCAGGATTTCCGGCCGGCGACGAAGCGCCCGAGCGGCACGGCGGCGGCGAAACACACGAGGCGCACCGCCATGCTCGGCCACGTCCACGATTCGCCGTAGACCGCGGCGTAGTGGTGGTCGAGATACAGATCGGAGGCGAAGAGCGCCCCGAGCGGCACGAGCCACGCCTTCGGGTCGCGGAAATACACCGCGCCGCAGAAGGCGAGGGCCATCAGCGGCGCGAAGTTCGCGAGGTCCGGCACGTGCGCGGCGGCGATGCGCCAGCCGGCGGCGGCGAGGACGAGGACCACGGCAAGGACGAAAGGCATGGCGGCAGCGTGCGGATGGGGCGGCGGCTGACAAGCCCGCCGCGCGGACGCGGGCGCGCGGATGTGTCATCGCGTCGGTACCGGGGATTTGGGGTTGGCAGCGGCCGAACCGCTTTGCCACGTTGGGCGACCATGCGTTTACCCCGACTCATCCCGGCCGTGCTCCTGCTTTTGTCCGCGTCCGCCCTGCGGGCGGCCGAACCCGTCTACGATCTCGTCGTCTACGGCGGTACGTCAGGCGGCGTGACGGCGGCGATCCAGGCCGCCCGGATGGGCCGGACCGCGGTGCTGATCGAGCCGACGCAGTTTGTCGGCGGTCTGACGACCGGCGGGCTCGGCGCGACCGACATCGGCAACAAGCGCGCGATCGGCGGCATTTCCCGCGAGTTCTACGGCCGGATCTGGCAGCATTACCAGCAGCCGGGCGTGTGGACGCGGCAGACGAAGGCCGAGTACACGAATCGCCGCGGCGGCGCCGCCGATCCGGGCGAGACGACGATGTGGACCTTCGAGCCGCACGTCGCGACGAAGGTGCTCGAGGCCATGCTCGCGGAGGTGAAGGACAAGGTCACGGTCGTGCGCGGCGAGCGCCTCGACCTGCGGCCCGGCCGCGGGGTGTTCAAGGAAGGTGCGCGGATCGTGCGCATCGCGATGGAGAGCGGCCGGGTGTTCGCGGGCCGGATGTTCATCGATTCGACGTACGAGGGCGACCTGCTGGCCAAGGCCGGCGTCAGCTACCACGTCGGTCGCGAGGCCAACGCAACCTACGGCGAGTCGATCAACGGCGTGCAGGCGGGCCACGCGGTGAGCCACCAGTTCGTCAAGAACGTCGACCCCTACGTGAAGCCCGGCGACCCGCGGAGCGGCCTGTTGCCCGGGATCAATCCGGCCGGCCCGGGCGTGGAATTCTCCGGCGACCGCAAGGTGCAGGCCTACAATTTCCGCATGTGCACGACGGACGTGCCGGAGAATCGGCGCGCGTGGGAGAAGCCGGCGAATTACGACCCGCAGTGGTTCGAGTTGCTGCTGCGCAATTTCGAGGCGGGCGACCACCGCGTGCCGTGGAATCCGGTCTGGATGCCCAACCGCAAGACCGACACGAACAACAACTACGCGGTCAGCACGGACTTCATCGGTCAGAATTGGGACTACGCCGAGGCCGACTACGCCGCCCGCGCGAAGATCTGGCGCGCGCACGAGGATTGGCAGAAGGGTCTGATGTGGACGCTGGCGAACCACCCGCGCGTGCCGGAAAAGGTCCGCGCCGAGTTCCAGCGCATCGGCCTGGCGAAGGACGAATTCACCGACAACGACAACTGGCCCCGCCAGCTCTACGTCCGCGAGGCCCGCCGCATGGTGAGCGACTACGTGATGACGGAGAAGAATTGCACGCGCGCCGAGGTCGTCGCCGACAGCGTCGGCATGGGCGCCTACAACATGGATTCGCACCACGTGCAGCGCTACGTGACGAAGGACGGCTTCGTGCGCAACGAAGGCGACGTGCAGGTGCGCGTGCGTCCGTACCCGATCAGTTTCCGCAGCCTGCGGCCGAAGGCGTCGGAGTGCACGAATCTCCTGACGCCGACCTGCCTCAGTTCCTCGCACATCGCGTTCGGCAGCATCCGCATGGAACCCGTCTTCATGGTGCTGGGCCAGAGCGCGGCGACGGCGGCGGTGCACGCGATCGAGCAGGGCGTCGACATCCAGAAAATCGACCCGAAGAAACTCGAGGCGCGCCTGCTGCAGGACAAACAGGTGCTGGATTTCGAGAGCGCCGCGCTGGCGCCCCGCGTCGTGCTGCCGAAGGCCAAGCTCGCGGGCATCGTGGTCGACGAACTCGATGCCGTGAAAAACGGCTTCGGCCGCAACAGCTCCGCCCACTCGACCTACGTCGACGCCGGCTACCACCACGACAACAACGAGGGCAAAGGCATGCAGACGGCGCGCTTCGTGCCGGAGCTGCCGAAGGCGGGCCGGTACCAAGTGTTCGTCGCGTATCCGCACAACGCGAACCGGGCGGACAAGGTGCCGGTGACCATCCGGCACGCCGACGGCGAGACGAAGGTCTTCCTCAACCAGAAGAAGAAGCCGGCCGTGCAGGAGTTGCTGGAGCCGGTGGGGACGTTCCGGTTCGAGGCCGGCAAGGGCGGCTACGTCGAGATTTCGAACGCGGATACCGTGGGCTTCGTGGTGATCGACGCCGTGCAGTGGGTCGAGGCGAAGTGACGCCGGGGCGCCCGCTTTTGGCTTCCCGTCGGCGGTGCGGCGGGAACAGGCTGGCGCCATGAACCCCCTCGATCGTCGTCGCTTTCTCGGTACGGCCGCCGTCGGTGCGGCCGCGTTTTCCCAGCTTTCGGCGCGCGCGGCCGAAACCGCCGCGGCGCCGGGCCGGACGGTGAAGCTCGGCCTGATCGGCTGCGGCTGGTACGGCATGGTCATCGTGAAAGCGGCCTTCAAGGCCGGCGGCGCCGAAGTGGTGGCCCTGTGCGACGTCGACAGCGACAACCTCGCGAAGAGCGCGGCGGAGGTGGAGAAGCTGCAGGGCAAGAAGCCCGCGACCTACAAGCTTTACGAGGAGATGCTCACGGCGCCGGGACTCGAGGCGGTGATCATCGGGACGCCGCCGCATTGGCATGCGCTGCAGCTGATCGCGGCCGTGAACCGCGGCCTGGATGTCTACTGCGAGAAGCCTTTGGCCTACGACATCCGCGAAGGGCGCGCGATGGTCGATGCCGTGGCGCGCAGCGGCCGGATCGTGCAGGTGGGTTTCCAGCGCCGGCAAAGCGCGGCGTTCAAGGCGGTGAAAGCCTTCATCGCGGAGGGCAATCTCGGGCGGGTGGTGCAGGCGGAGGCGCAGATCAACTTCACGGCCGGGCTGCAGGATCCGACGCCGACGAACCCGCCGGCGGCGCTCGATTGGAACCTCTGGTGCGGGCCGGGTCCGGCGACGCCGTACAGCCTGCAGGTCGGGCATCGCAACTGGCGCCTCGAGCAGACGAGCGGGCAGGGCCACCTTTACGACTGGGGCATCCATCTGATCGATGCCACGCGCGTGATCCTCGGGGAAACGGCGCCGAAGACGATCGTCGCGACGGGCGGCATCTACCAATTGAAGGGCCGCATCACGACGCCGGATACGCTGGCGGTGCATTTCGAATTCGCGCGGTGCCCGGTGACGTGGCGGCACCGGCTCTGGGGCTCCGAGGAATTCACGCCGGAGACCAACAACGGCATCTTCTTCTACGGCGAGAAGGGCACGGTCTTTGCCAGCGACCAGCGCTGGATTTTCACGCCGAAAGGCAAGCCGGCCGAGCGCAAGGTTTACGAGGAGAAGAACGATATGCAGACGCTGCACGTGGCCGAGTTCCTCGACTGCGTGCGCACGCGGAAGCCTGCGAGCTGCACCGTGGCGGACGCGCACCTGTCGACCTCGACCGTGAAGCTGGCGATGATCGCCTACGAGTCGGGCGCGCGCGTGACCTGGGATGCGGCCGCCGAGCAGGTGGTCGGGAATCCCGAGGCCGCGAAACGCGTGAAGCGGGAGTACCGCGCGCCGTGGAAGCATCCGTTTGCGGGGGCGTGAGGGGGATCGGGGGATGGGACCTATGGGACGGATGGGACCGATGGGGCCAATAGGTCGCATCGGTCCCATGGGTCCCATCGGGCATCGGCGACCTCGCGCGGCCGGTTGAGCTTGTTCGCGGAAGGGAAATCCGTGAGTTAGGCGGCCTATGCGCCGCCGTATCCCATCCGCCCGTGTCCGTGTGCCGCGCCGCTTCCTGCCGTGGCTGCTCGCGCTCAATCTGTTCGCGGGGGCCGGACTCGGCGGGTGGTACGTGTTCCAGTCCGAGCCGCGGCAGCGCGAGGTCGACCGGCTGGTCGCCAACGCGTTCGAGCGCGACAAGCACGTCTCGTTCCTCGAGGTGGTCTGGGATGTCTGGCAGCTCTACTACGCGGACGGCGCGGGCACGGGGAAGATCGCGCCGGGGGACAAAACGCTGATTTACGGCGGGGCGCCGCGGGCCGGCGAGGCGGCGGGCACGGTGCGCGTGCTGACGAACCGCGGCTACGCGGTCGGCTACTCCGAGGCCCGGGCGAACCCATTGTGGGCGGCGTACCGCGTGGCCGATCTGGCGCGGATTCCCGAGGCGCCGAAACGGCCGGAAAAGTTCGAGGCCGACCGGCGGACGGCGGCGCGCGTGGGGCCGGAAGCGTATTCGGGCAGCGGTTACGACCGCGGGCACCTCGCGCCGAACTACGCGATCGCGACGCGCTACGGCGCGGCGGCGCAGCGGGAAACCTTTTTGATGTCGAACATCGCGCCGCAGCGGCACGCGCTGAACGCGGGGCTGTGGCAGGAACTGGAGCGCCGGATCGCGACCAACTGGCCGGCGCGCTACGGCGAAGTCTGGGTGCTGACCGGGCCCGTCTTCGGGCCGCAGCCGGCGAAGCTCAAGGGCGGCGTCGAGGTGCCCGAGGCGTTTTTCAAGATCGTGATCGACGAGAACGAGGGCCGGCTGCGCACGCTGGCGTTTATTGTCCCGCAGGAAACGCCGGCGGACGCCGATCCGGCGCGCTTTCTCACCACGATCGCCGAAATCCAGCGGCGCACCGGCCTCGATTTCCTGGCCGAGCTCGACGATGCGGCCGAGCAGGCGGTCGAGGCGGCGCGCGCGGAAAAGGTTTGGTAGGGCCGGCGCGAAGCGACGGCAGTTGAAAGCGGAACGTTGAAGGTTGAAAGACCGATCCGGCGGCCTCCCGGAGATCTTGGCGCGCTCCGGGGGGCCAACGGTCGGGCTTCCAACGCTCAACCAAGCTCACGGAACGGCATAGTCCCGGCTCAGAAGTCGACGGTGACCGTCGTGACGTACTGCCGCGGCTCGGTGAAGCGGGGCCACGTGTAGCTGTTGCCCTGGTCGGAGCGGAGGTCGAAGACGTTGTTCACGTTGAGCTGCACGGTGACGAGGCGGTCGAGGACCTTGCGGCGGTAGCTCGCGAAGGGATTCACGAGAATGTAGTCGTCCGTCTTGGTCGGCGGGAGCACGACGACGCCGCCCGAGGAAAGGCCGGCGCGGGCCTTGCCGTTGGCGTAGCGCGCGGACGTGCCGAGGGCGAAGCCCTTGAGCCGGCCCTCGGTGAAGGTGTAGCGGGTCGTGATGTTGGCGGTCTCGCGGCGGACGGCGCGGACGGCGCCTTCGGTGTCGTCGATCAGTTGCTGCGTGACGGCGGTGGCGTCCTCGGGATCGAGGCCCTGGGCGCGGGCGGCATCCCGGGCGGCGGCGAGGTACGGGCGCACGAGGGGGAAGAATCGGCCGAAGACGACGCGGTTCATCGAATAGGTGGCGCGCAGCGTCCACTGGCGCGTGAGGTTGATCTGGGACTCGAACTCCCAGCCCTCGGTTTCCTGGTCGCGGTAGTCGCCGGTGCCGAGGAGGCGGTTGTTGGCGGGGAGGAGCGCGTTGAGTTCGGTTTGGGCGCCGGCGCTGAGGCCGAGGGCGTTGTTTTCGGCCGTGGTGAAGAAGCGGGTGACGGTGGCGTTGATGCGGTCGTCGAGGAAATTGAAACGGAGGCTGAATTCCTTGCCCTCGCCGGTGCGGGGCAGCCGGGGGCGGCCGGTGAGCTCGATGCTCACGCTGTCGGTGAAGAGGGACGACTCGAAATAGCCGAAGCCGAGCGAGAGCCAGGGCAGGGCGTGGAAAACGCCGCCGTAGGTCTGGTTGGTGGCGTAGCGGCGGTTGAACGGCTCGTAGGGCACGTTGTAGCCGGCGGCGTTCGGGATCGGCTGGTTCTGCAGGTCGACGAGCACGGTCTCGCCGGTGGCGGCGACAGTGACGGGCGCGCGGTTGCGGTTCTGGCGGAAGTAATCGCGGCTGATGCCGGTGCTGGTGCGGAGGCGGCCGCTGAAGAAGGAACCGATGGTGGTGAGGTTGCCGGAGCCGAGGGTTTGGTCGAAGCGGGTCTGGCCCGTGCCGCTGCGCCAGAAGCCGGTGACGCCGGGGACAACGCGGAGGCGGAGGGCGTCGTCGCTGTTGCCGTCGGCGAGGTAGTGGATCGGGTTGACGACGTTGTTCGCGAAGGTGGCGGCGGCGCCGGTCAGGCCGCGGCGCGCGATCTCCTCGCGCGCGAGGGCATAGGCGTAGGTGTCGAGGTAGTTCTGTTCGTGCCGGTAGTTGGCGCCGGCGACGGCGCGGAAAGTCGATTTCCAGAACGGCAGCGGCGTGTCGTAGACGAAGGAGGTCCGCCAACCGAGGGCCTTGTTGCCGTCGGTCGTATACGTGGGCGCGTAGACGAGGAAGAGCTGTTCGAAGCGCGGGTTGGGGACGGTGGCGCCGGGAATCGTCGGGTGCGGGAGGACGCGGTTGACGTCGATGAAGACGGCGCGGGCGTTCATGCCGAGGGCGCCGGCGGCGGAGTAGGTCTGGAGCCGCGTCGTGTCGTCGACCTGGCCGTTGTGCGCGACGAGGAAGCGCAGGTTTTCGCCGAACTGGTGGGAGAGTTCGATATTGTAGGCGTGGAAGTCGGTGTCGTGGCGGTTGTCGGGGCCGCCCCAGTCCTCGCCGTCCGGATACACGCTGTACGGGATCGTCACGAGGGGAATGCGGCGCGGGTTCTGCGGGTCGGTGCCGGTGGCGACGGTGGCGCCGGTGAGGAGGGTGGAGGTGCGGTACGTCGTCGTGGCGGTCGACTGCATGTCGAGGAGCACGCCGCCCTGGTCGAACCAGACGCGGGTGTTGCCCGGCGCGGCGATGCGGCGCATGCCGACGCCGTTGACCTGGACGCCGGGGGCGACGGGATCCGCGTCGGCGGCGTTGGTACCGGTGCCGCGCACGTAGGCGGCGGTGGCGTCGTTGAGGTGGAGGGAGCTCTGGTTGTTGCGGGTGGAGCCGCCCTCGTAGTTCAGGTCGAGGCGGGTGCGGCGGTGGGAAAACGGTTCCCAGCGCAGGGCGGCGGCGAAGCCGCGGTAGTCGCGGCTGGCGCGCTGGCGGAACTGCTCGACCTCGGAGTTGAGGGCGTTGAAGCGCAGGCCGAGGCGGGGGGCGAGGGGTTGGTTGACGTCGACCGAGTAGCGCT
Organism: Opitutaceae bacterium; assembly: GCA_027482185.1. Lineage (GTDB taxonomy): Bacteria > Verrucomicrobiota > Verrucomicrobiia > Opitutales > Opitutaceae > ER46. The sequence continues at coordinate 59,526 of JAIXWF010000014.1, forward strand.
GGGTGCCGTAGGAATCCATGCGCACGGTCGCGCTCGCGGCGCGGCGGAAGGTGGCGCGCTTGGTGGAAACGTTGATGATGCCGGTGGGGTCGACGTCGCCGTAGGCAAGGCCGCCCGGACCGCGGGCGAACTCGATGCGCTCGGTGTTGTAGGTGTCGGCGGGGAGGAACCAGGGGAAGCCGTCGCGGAGCTGGCGGATCGAGGGCACGCCGCGGAAGCTGATCTGGTTGCCGGAACGCGAGCCGACCGGCGCGCCGACGGTGCCGGAGTCGTTGAAGATGTTCTCCGCGCCGACGGCGAACTCGACCGCGCCGAAAAAGTCGTTGAGCGCGAGGTCGGACATCAGGTCCGCGGTGAAGACGGAGATGGAGTTGGGCAGATTCGCGAGTTTCTCGTTGGTGCGCGTGCCCGCGAGGGCGGACGAGGCGGCGTAGCCTTTGTCGTCGCCGGAGTTCACCTCGAACGGGGAGAGAACGACGGTCTCGGCGTTGGCGGGGACGGCGGATTTTGCGGCCGGCGCGGCGGCGGCCGGAGCGGCGGGAGCGGACTGCGCGACGAGACCGGCGGGCACGCAGAGCGGCAAAACCAGCAAGGCAATGGGGGTTCGCATGGGGCTAGGAGCTTCACAGGTGAGGACGATCCCGATACGCGTCAAGCAACCCGCCTTCCCCGGACGGAGGTTCAGCCGGCGGTCGCGCCGCGCGGGTCGATTTGGCGGAGCTGTTTGGCGGCGAGGGCGCGGTAGCAATCCGGCAGATCGAAGCTCCGCAGCACGTCGGGGATGATCCCGGAGAGCGGCCAAGCGTAGCTCTCGTGCCGCGCGAGATCCTCGTAGCTGGTGAGCGCCTGTTTCAACGTGACCTGCACGACGTGGGCGGAGAGCAGGGCCGCGAAGGTCGCGGGCAGCGCGCCCCAGCCGCGGGCAACGAGGTGGATTTCGGCGTGGCCGGCGGCCTGCAGCCAGTTGAGCACGCGGAGGACGTCGTGGGTCTTCTGGCCGACGTAAGGCGAATCCAGCATCAGGCCGTGGACCGCGTAGAAGTAATCGCTGCCGTAGGGCGCGAGCGCGTTTTGGCCGGCCGTGGTCGGCAAAGATTCGCCGATGCCGCGGACATCGCACGCGTACACGGCGGAGGCGGGCTCGGCGCGCATCAGCTCCGCGAGCAAAGGCTCGGCGCGGAGTTCGGCGTCGGCCGACTGGTGCGCGATATAGAGGAGCGCGCGGGGCGTGCCGCGGGGCGGGCGCGAGACGAGGTCGACGTCGCTCAAGCGGTAGACGAGCGCGTGGATGCCGGGCTCGGTCTCGACGGCGTAGGTGGCGGCGAAGCGCTTCGGGTAACGGCGGCCGGACGACGGGCGCAGAATGCGGTAGTCCGGCGCCGCGGCGAGCGCGGCATCGGGAGCGGGCAGGCGCAGGGCGGCGGCGACGGCGCGCGAGAGAGCGGCGCCCTCCATGCGGCCCCGTGCGGCGGCAAACTCGAGCGCGCGCGCGCGCGTGAACGACCCGACGGTGGCCGGGGCGTCGGCGCCGACCTGGCCGCGCGGCGTGCACTGGAGCGTCGCGTCTTTTTCGAAGGTCAGCGCGGGCTCGCTCGCCGGCGCGGCGGAGCCGGTGTGGCGTTTGAACCAACCGTACATGGCTTCACGGTTGGCGCGGTGGTAACCGTGGGTGTCGGGGCCGATGAAGAGCCCGAGGTTCTGCTCGGCGCCGAGCAGACGGTAGAGGTGCTGCAGCCGGCCGTGGGCCTGCTCGAGACCGCGGGCGTCGAAGAAGTCGCGTTCCTGTCCGAGCAGGAGCACGGGACGCGGTGCCATGGCCGCGATGAAATCGGCATGGTCGAGGCCGAGCGCGAGGGCGCGCGGCGGGCATTGCTCCGTGTCGGCGGGCAACTCGTTCTCGAGATTGCGCCGGAACGTGGTCACGAAGCAGCTCGGCGCGGCCATGGTCCAGCGCGGCTCGAGCGCGCAGAGCCACGTCGCCTGCGTGCCGCCGCCGGAGTTGCCGGTGACGCCCACGTGCCGCGGGTCGACTTCGGGCCGGGTGAGCAGGTAGTCGAGGGCGCGGATGCCGTCCCAGGCCATCCACGTGCCGATGAACTCGCCGACGAGGAACTGCTGGTTGCCCACGTGCAGGTGTTCCTGCGTGCCGATGCCGTGTTTCGGTTTCAGGTCGGGACCGACGCACTGCAGCCGCTCGCCTTGGCCGACGGGATCGAAGATCAGGCAGACTTGGCCGAGGCGCGCGAGGCCCTGGGCAAAGGCCTGGTAGGCTTCGGCGGCCTTGCCGTTGGCGGAGTGGCCGCAGGTGCCGACGATGCCGGGAAAGGGGCCGCGGCCCTTGGGCACATAGAGATTGGCCGTGACGGGAAAACCGGGACGGCTTTCGAAGATCACGTTTTCGATGCGGTAGGTGTCGCGCTCGACGATGCCGGTGACGCGGGCGTTGAGCGGCGTTTTTTCGGGCAGCGGCCCGAAGCATTGGCGCACCTTTTCGCGGACCTCGCGCACGTAGGCTTCGGCGTCGGCCTTGGTGCGCAGCGCGGCGCGGCGGGCGTCGGCGGCCTGCTCCACGGCGCGGAGCCGCGCGACGTAGTGCTCCTGGACCATGCGGCCGAAGCGGTTGAGCGGCGCGAGTTCGGGCGGCGCGGCGGGGGCTTTGGGGGCGGGGGCCTTGGCGGCGGCCTCGGCGGCGAGACCGGCAGTGCCGCCGAGGGAGAGACCGAGGGCGCCGAGACCGGCGCGCTGCAACAACGTACGACGCGTGACTGCCGGGGACGCCGGCCGGGGGCTCGAGGACATGCGGACGCCATTCACGGCCGCGGGCGCGGACGGCGGCGAGGATTTTCGCGCGGGCCCGGCGGCGCGGGCGGCGGCGGCGTTACTTCAACGTGCGCAGGTAGAGGACGAGCGACTCGACCTGCGTGTCGTTGAGGACGCCGGCGAAGCTGGGCATGGCGTATTCCCCTTTTTCGAAGCCGGCGGCGATCTTGGCCGAGGGCTCGAGGATGGCTTCGCGGAGGTAGGCGGCGTCGACTTTCACCTTCGTCGATTTGCCGCCGATGAAGACATTGCGTTCGGAACCGTAGAGCCCTTTCCACGGCGGGCCGCTGCGGACGATGGCGGGATTGAATTCCTCGGCGTGGCAGGCGACGCAGGCGAAGAGCTGCGCGAGCCGGCGGCCCTCCTCGACGGTGGCGGGGCCGGCGGCGACGGCGGCGACGGCGGCGCGGGGCGTGAGATCGACGGCGAGTTCGCCGAAGCCCTCGGCGCGCGGTTCGAACTTCGCGAGTTCGTACGGCGTGGTGTAGGCGTTTTCCTCGAAGGCAACGCCGTCGGCGGTGGCGAGCGACCAGCCGATGCGCAATTGCTGGACGGGCTTCATCCCGGGGACGCCGACGAAGACGCTGCGGCCGTCGGCCGAGACGTAGGCGGAACTCGGCGTGAGCGAATCCTGGCCGGGTTTGCCGTCGGATTTGTATTGGGGCGAGCCATACTTGTAGGTGCGCTGGTAGCCCCAGGTCTGGAGCGAATAGCTCGCGGGATCGGCGGCCTTGGTGCGGTCGAGCGGGACTTCGAACCGGAGCAAAACGCCTTGGTCCATCGGCACGACCTCGCGCGGGACCGTGACCGGCGCGCCGGTGTAGCGGACGCGGCCGAGGCCGCCGGCGACATCGAGGACGTTGCCCCAACCGAGGACCTGGAAACCGGCGAGGTAGAGTTGGCCGTCGGCGGGATTCACGCTGCCGTGGAGCGGAGGGTATTCGAAGGCTTTCGTGAGGCTGACGACGGCGGCCTGCGGGCGGGAGCCGCGTTCATTGCGCAGGACGCGGAAGAGTTCGGGTTTGTTGAAACCGATGTGGACGAGGCCGTCGTTGAGCGGGCCCATTTTCGCGCCGACGAGCCAGACCTGGGACGTGGCGGAGGCGTTGACGGCGTGGGGAATCCACGTGAGCGGATCGGCGATGGGCGCGGGGTATTTCTCCTTCGGAATCGTGCCGCCGAGGAAACCGTAGAATTGGCGGTCGCGCACGATGTGCAGCGGCGTCGAGGGAATGTATTGGCCCTGCTGGTCGCTCGACGTGATCAGGCCGGTGCGCGGGTGGACGGCGATGTTGGGTTGGCGGAAACCGTAGCCGAGCACGGTGGCGGTGCGGCCGTCGGCGGAGATGCGGAGGACGCTGCCGTTGTGTTTGCCCTCGAGTTCCTGCTGGCCGCCCTTGGCGATGATGAATTCGCCGCCGGGCGCGAGGCGGAGGTTCGAGGGAAACTCGCGCATGTCGGCGGTTTGCCCGAAGACATTGGAAAACAGCTCGTGGCGGTCGGCCTCGCCGTTGCCGTCGGTGTCGCGCAGGCGCCAGATGCCGTTTTTGTCGAAGACGAAGATTTCGCCGTCGCGAATCGCGACGTTCATCGGCTCGTGCAGGCCGGACGCGAAGCGGCGCCAGATCACCTGGCCGGAATTGCCCGCGAGGCCGCGCACAAGCCAGACATCGCCGTCGAGCGTGGGCACGACGCCGGTGCCGTCGGGGAGAAACTGGATGTCGGCCGGGCGGACCTTGCGGCGCCACGGATTCGTCTGGGGCAAGGCGATGTGGTCGACGACGTAGGCGTCGCGCGCGGCCGAGAGTTTGACGGCGGTCGTCACCTCGCCGGCCCAGCGGCGCGGGGCGGGCGCGGCGGGCAGGGCGGGGGCGCGCGAGAGGGCGGCGCCCGGGCCGGAGGCGAGGACGAGCGCGAGCGTTACGGGCTTGGCGCGGGCAGGCACACGCAGGAGCCAGGTGCCGTTTTCCGATTTCAAATCGGCGGTCACGCCGGCGGGCAGCGGGGCGAGTGCGATTTGGAGATTCGCGGCGAGCCGGCCGACGACGAAGGTGAGCAATTGGTTCGAGGGACCGACCTCGAGCGTGCGGACGACCGCGGTGCGGCCCTCGGTCTCCTGGGCGGAAAAGCCCTCGCGCACGGCGGTGCCGGCGACGGTGTAGGCGAGGACGGCGCCGTCGGGCGTGAGCTGGACGGCTTCGAAGCGGCCTTGGTCGGCGGGCAGCGGGCCGCGGCCGAGTTCCTCGGGGCTCGGGGCCGGCTCGCGCGGGTCGGTGAGCGCGGGGTTTTCGCCGGGCTGGGCGCCGGCGTAGAGGCCGGTCGCGAGCCAGACGGTGCCGTCGGGCGTCGAGAGATCGCGTTGGCCGCCGGGGGTTTTGCGGGAAATGTCGTGGTACGAACCGGGCGCGAGGGCGAGCGGGGTGACGCCGCGGCCGCGCCAGATCGCAGTGACGCGGAGCAAATCGGGATCGAAGGCGGCCCAGCACTCGTGGCCGAGATTGAGGACGAGGGTGCGCGGGCTGAGATTGTCTTTGGCGAAGGGGGCGCCGGCGCGGCGCGCGTCGAGGACGGAGGAGAAGAACGGGAAATTCGCCTCGACCCAAGGGGCGGCGTCGGGATCGACGGGCACGGGTTTCTTCGGGGCCGGGGCGGCGGTCAACGCGGAGGCGGCGGCCAACACGGCGGCGGCGCGAAGCAGGTCGAGAGTACGGCGGCGCGGGGCGGAAACGCGGACGAGGGGCGGCATACGGCGGCGAGCTCAACGCCGGGATTCGGCGGAGTCGAGCGCGGGGAGGAGGGCGCGGGTGCGGGGGTGGGCGCCGACGAGCGGCGCCACTACAGGAGAGGAATCGGCGGATCGGGCCTTGCCAGCGGGGCGGGGCGGCGATGGCGTCGCGGCAACCCCTCGCCCCATGAAGAAATCGGTTTGTCGGATGATTGTGTTGTGCCTGTTCGGTTTGGCCTCGGCTGCGGCCGCGGAGAACCGACCGAATGTGCTCTGGTTCATCGTCGACGACATGTCGGCGAACTTCGGGCCTTACGGCGAAACGCGCGTGCCGACGCCGCACGTCGACCGGCTGGCGCGCGAGGGCACGACGTTTCGCCGGGCGTTCACGACGGCGCCGGTGTGTTCGCCGTGCCGGTCGGCGTTCATCACGGGCATGTACCAGACGACGATCGGCGCGCACCACCACCGCAGCGGGCGCGGCACGGAGAAGATCGTGTTGCCGGCGGAGGTCGTGCCGGCGCCGGTGCGTTTCCGGGCGGCGGGTTACTACACGGCGATCGGCAGCGGGTTGGCGGAGCAGGTGCAGGCCGGGCAGCCGAAGGCGAAGGGCAAGAAAGGGGCGACGGGTCTCGGCAAGACGGACTACAATTTCGAATGGGATCCGCGCATGTACGACGGCAACGACTGGGCGGGACGGAAGCCGGGGCAGCCGTTTTTCATGCAGGTCCAATTGCTCGGGGGCAAATTGCGCGGCGGCAACGACGAGGCGGCGCAGCGGCTGCAGGAGCGGGCGCAGGCGGAATTCGGCGCGGCGACCGATCCGGCGAAGACGGAATTGCCGCCGTACTATCCGCGCGATCCGGTGCTGCTGCGCGACTGGGCGGCGTACCTCGATGCCGTGCGGTTCACGGACAAGCACGTCGGCGACATTCTTGCGCGGTTGGAAAAAGAAGGCGTCCTGGAAACCACGCTGGTGATCTTCACGACGGACCACGGCATCAGCCACGCGCGCGGGAAACAGTTTCTCTACGACGAAGGCACGCATGTGCCGTTCGTGGTGCGCGGGCCGGGCGTGGCGAAGGGTGCGGTGCGCAACGATCTGATCGAGTTGATCGACCTGACGCCGATTTCGCTCGCGGCGGCGGGGATCCCGTTGCCGGCGGGCATGCAGGCGAAGAACGTGCTCGCGCGGGACTACCGGCCGCGCGACGCGGTCTTTGCGGCGCGGGACCGCTGCGACGAGACGGTGGAGCGGATCCGCAGCGTGCGGACGGAACAGTTTCTCTACATCCGGAATTTCCATCCGCAGCGGCCGCTGCTGCAGCCCAACGCTTACAAGGACGGGAAATCGATCGTGCAGACCCTGCGCGAGCTGAACGCGGCGGGAAAACTGGACGCGTTGCAACGGGAGCTGCTGTTCAGTCCGACGCGGCCGGCCGAGGAACTCTACGCGTGGACGACGGACCGTTGGCAGGTGAAGAACCTCGCCGCGGACCCGGCGCACCGCGCGACGCTGGAGCAATTGCGCGGCCGCCTGGACCGCTGGATGGCGGAGACGAAGGACCGCGGGCCGGAATCCGAGGCGATGTACGACAGCGACATGGCGGTCTACGTCGGCGGCCGGAACGGCAAGGCCAAGGGCGAGACCGAGACGGAGAAAAACATCGCGCTGATGAAGCGCTGGGCGCGGGAAGGGAAGTGAGCGCCGGCGCGGGGGATAAGTTGAGGGTTGAGAGCTGAGAGTTGAGAGCCGGGTTTCCCGCCCCGATGAGGCGGAGTGAAGAGCCTGCAACTTTCAGTTCGGGACTTGCAGCTCGGACCGCCGTGCTCCGGTGGTCCCGGCGGCTTCAAGCGCACCCATGCAGCGGGAGGAACCAAGCCACGCGGGGAAAGCCGGGCGAATTCGCGCGGGGCGCAGCTTGGCAGGTCCGGTGCCTGATCGATCTCTCAACTCTCAACTCCGGACGCTCAACTTATCCTAGAAGCGGCCGCTGACGGCGAAGGTGATCGTCGTGCCGGGGATGCGGTATTCGGCCATCTGGTCGGGGATGCCGCGGTAGAATTCCTGGGCGACGTTGAAGAGATTCTGGACGTCGACGGAGAAGCTCACGGCGGGGCGCCATTGGTAGGCGAGGCCGGCGTTCACGATCGTGCGGGAGCGCACGTAGAGATTGCGGCCCGGCGAGCCGGCGGTGAAGGCGCTGATGTAGTCGCCGGTGCGGTTGGCGACGACGCGGGCACCGAAGCCGCGGTGGCGCCAGGAGAGGACGACGTTGCCGGTGTGCGGCACGAAGCCCGGGACCTCGCCGGTGCGGCGGTAGTCGGTGCCGCCGAAATTGCCGCGCGTGTCGAGGACGGTGAGGTTGGCGGAAAGGCCGAGGCCCTTGAGCAAACCGGGGAGAAACGTGAACTGCTGCTGGTAGTTGAATTCCCAGCCCTGCACGACGGCGGTGCCGAGGTTGGCGCGGGAGAGGAGCGTGAAACCGGAGTATTCGCCGCCGAAGCCGTTGTCGGCGCCGGGGCCGACGATGCCCGCTTCCACGTTGTTCACGAAGTAGTCCTTGATCGTTTTGTGGAACCAGCTGACGGAGAGGCTGCCGACGGGCTCGAAGTAGTACTCGAGCGAAGTGTCCCAAGTTTCGGCGAGCTGAGGGCGGAGACTCGGGTTGTTGATCGTGAGGGTCTGGGCGGTTTCGTTGACGGTCTCGAGCGGCGTGAGGTTGCTGAGCGGCGGGCGGCCGAAGCTGTTTGACCAGCTGAGCCGCGCCTTGAGGTTGGCGGTGAGGTCGTGCGTCAGGTGCACGCTGGGAAACGACTTCGTGTAGCGGCCTTTGAGCTCGCGGCGGGTATTGGCGTAGTCGCGCTGGGCGCTGCCGACCGGATCGGCGGTCTGCTGCGCGGCGGTGCTGCCGAAGCGCGCGCGGGGCCAGCCGTAGCTCTCGTCCTCGGTGCGCTCGGTGCGCACGCCGGCGATGAAGCCGGTGGCCTTGTACGAACCCTGGGCCATGAGGTAGCCGGCGGTGACGGTCTCGAGGACGCCGTCGCGCGCCGTGAACTTGCTGGCCTCGCGGAAATAAACGTCCTCGCGCCAGAGGGCGGGATCGACGGGTTTGCGGCCGCGGCTGACGGCGTTGGCGTTCCACGCCGGGATTTTCAGGCCGGTGCGCAGGTCGCCGAAGGTGCGGATGGTCGGATCGACGGGCAGTTGGGCGGAATTGGTTCCGATGAAATTGTAGCGGGTGGTGCCGAGGGAAGCGTTGCCGATTTCCTCCTCGCGCCAGCGGAAGCCGGTCTTGAGGAAGAGCGGGAAAGCGGCGGCGCCGACCTTGTAGCGGGCGTTGCCGCGGAGCTCGCGGATCTCGTGGGCGTTGAAGGTATCCGCGAAGTTGAGACTGTTGGGCCGGTAGCTGGCGGGGTCGGCGATGGAGGGGCCGGCCGTCTGGGTGAAACGCGGAAAGAGGTCGGACGCGGTGCGGTCGAGGGTCCAGCCGACGTTGGTGACGCGGTTGACGAGGACGCCGCCGTCGCCGCCGCCGCCGTTGATGTGGTCGCGGCTGACGACGGCGTTGTAGTCGAGCGTGAGGGGGCCGAAGGTCTGCTCGGCGCCGAGGTCGGCGTGGCGCTGGCGGTGGAAGAAATGCGACATCTGCGACGTGATATCGATCGTGGAGGCGGCGATGGGCCGGACCGACGTGATGCGGGAGGTGAAGCCGGGGATGACGCCGGACGCGGGGCCGGGGACGGCGGCCTGCGTCTGGGTGAACGCGCGGAACAGGTAGCGGAGGCGGAAGCGCTCCATCGCGTCGTTGTAGATCAGGTTGAGGGAGATCTTGGTGTTGGGGGAAAGCCGGTAGTCGAACTTGGCGTTGATGCTCGATTGCTTGCGGTTGTTGTAGTTGTCCTGGGTGCGGTAGTCCCAGAGGTAGGCGGGCTGCGTCGCGACATTCTGGAAATCGCGCGTGGTGCTGAAGAAGCCGACGGCCTGCTCGCTGTAGAACAGGTTCACGGCGACGGCGAAATTGGGTTCGGCGGAACCGAAGGCGGAGAATTTCTCCTGGTAGGCGACGTTGAGCAGCGGGTGGAGGCGGTGTTCTTCGCGCAACGGGATCTGCTGGGTGAAGGACGGGGCGAGGCGGGCGGAGAAGTTGTAGGTGACGCGGCGCTTTTCCTTCATGCCGAGGGGCGAGCGGCTCTTGAGGTTGACGGTGCCGCCGAGGGAACCGGCTTCCTTGTCGGGCGTGTGGCCCTTCGTGAGTTCGAGGGCGTCGAACATCGAGCCGGTGATGGTGTGGATGCGCGTGGCGCGGGCGGCGCCGCCCTGGCTGGCCATGAGGGCGCCGTCGACCGTGATCGTGTTGGTCGCCGGGGGCATGCCGCGGATGGTGAAGCCGATGATGTTGCCCTCGTCGGAGAGGCTGCCGGCGACGCCGGGCAGGAGGACGGCGAGCTCGCTCGCGTTCATGTTGGGCAAATTGCCGTAGGCGTCGATGGCGACGACGTTCTTGAGGTTGGTGGCGTTGCGCTGGGCGGTGATGGCGGCGGCGTTGCCCTCGCGTTCGCCGCTGACGTTGAAGGCCTGCAGGCGGTAAATGCCCGTGGTCAGATCGAAATTGCGGACGGCGCGCTGGCCGGCGGCGACGGCGACGGTTTCTTTCGCGCTATCGAGGCCCGTGTAGCTGGCGACGATCTCGTGGGTGCCGGCGGGCAGGTCGGCGAGGACGTAGCGGCCGGTGTTGTCGGTGAAAGCGACGAGGCCGAGGGCCGGGATCTCGACGCGGGCGCCCTCGAGGAGGTTGCCGGTGCCGGCGTTGCTGATGTTGCCGGCGAGTTGGGCGGGTTCCGCGGCCGTGGCGACGGCGGCGAACAGGACGGAGGCGAAGCAAAGCAGGAGGCGTTTCATGGTCGGGGCGTGGGGAAAGGTTTCGAACCGGCGCGCGGGACAGGGCCGGCGACGGCGGGGTGGGGTGGCCGCAGGGGAACGGCGAGGCAGCGGACGCGAGCGGCGGAAAACCGTCAACGCTTGGTTTTCTTTTGCGCCCGGCGCGACCGGCGCCAAACGATGGGCGCATGAAACCCCTCTGGCGGACGGTCGGTTGGATGCTCGGGAGCAGTCTGGTTTTGCCGGTGCTGCCGGCGGCGGAGAATGGCGGCGCGGCGTCGTACCACGTTTACTTCGGCACGTATTCGAAGCCGAACAGCCGCGGCATCTACCGCGCCGTGCTCGACTCCGCGACCGGCAAGCTCGGTCCGGCCGAGGTGGCGGCGGAAGCCAAGGATCCGGCCTTCCTCGCCGTGCATCCGAACGGCCGATACGTCTATGCCATCATGGAAAGCAGCGACCCGGCCAAGACGCCGGGCCGCGGCGTGATGGCCTACGCGGTCGAGCCGAAGACCGGCGCGCTGACGCTCCTCAACGAACAGAGCGCGGGCGGCCCGGGGCCGTGCCACCTCGAAGTCGACCGCACCGGTCGCACCGTGCTGGTGGCAAATTATTCGGGCGGCAGCGTGGCGGCGCTGCCGATCGGCGCGGACGGCAAGCTCGGTTCGGCGAAGACGGTGCTCGCGCATGCGGGCTCGAGCGTGCATCCGACGCGCCAGCAGCGGCCGCACGCGCACGCGATCAACGTCGCGCCCGACAACCGCTTCGCCCTCGTGCCCGACCTCGGTATCGACAAGGTCATGGTCTACCGGTTGGACGCCGCGCAAAGCACCCTCGCGCCGCACGCGCCGGCCTTCGCGGCGCTGCCGCCGGGCTCGGGGCCGCGGCACCTCGCGTTCCGGCCGGACGGGAAGTTCGTCTATGTGATCAACGAATTGCTCTGCACGCTGGCGGTGTTCCGCTACGAGGCGGCGGCGGGCACGCTGGCGCCGGTGCAGACGGTTTCGACGCTGCCGGCCGGGGAAACGGTGCGGCCCGGTTTCAGCACCGCCGAGGTCGTGGCGCATCCGTCGGGCAAGTTCCTCTACGGCTCGAACCGCGGCCACGACAGCATCGCGGTTTTCGCGGTGAATCCGGACAACGGTTTCCTCGATGGAATCCAGCATGTGCCCACGGGCGGCAAGACGCCGCGGCACTTCGCCGTCGACCCGACGGGCCGCTGGCTGCTGGCGGAGAACCAGAATTCGGATACGGTGACGGTGTTCGCGATCGACGCGCGGACCGGCCGGCTGACCCCGACGGGGCAGAGCCTCGCGGTGCCTTCGCCGGTGTGCGCCGTCTTCGTGCCGCGGCCCTGAACATTCCCCGCGCCGGCGCGCCGCGCCGCCGGCGAAACGCGGTACGCGCGGTTGCCGTTCCAGTCCTGTCATGAACCTCGATATCGCAGTCGTGTTGGGTCGCAGAGATCAACGGGCGCAAACCGGAGTGCACCGAGGACGATTTGCCGGATCGGACGTTGGATTGGCGCAGGGCACCGTCAGGCCGAATGCCAGTGCGCTTGAATCTCCCTGCAACTCTCGGCGCGCCTCCGGGTTGGCGCCGTGGACTCCTCGGACGAATACGTTTTCCGCCATGAACACCCTCCGCCTCCTGTCGCTGAGTTGGATCTTCGGTTGCGCCGTGGCCGGCGCCGCCGTGCCGCCGTTGGACGAACGTCCGGCGCGGGCGGACGAGTGGGGCTACCGGCCGGCGGACGGCGCGGCGGTGGCGTTGAATCCGCCGTCGTTCACCTGGCTCGCGCAGAACGGCGCGGCGAGCTACGGCGTGCAGTGGTCGCGGACGCGGGAATTTTCGGCGGCGGACACGACGACGGTGGACGGCGTCGTGTGGCCCACCTACACGCACCACGCGGCGGTGGCGCCGGGCGCGTATTACTGGCGGTTCCGTTTCGCCAACGCCCAGGGCGAAGTGTCGGCGTGGAGCACGGCGCGGAAGGTCGAGGTGCCGGCGGGCACGGCGGAGTTGCCGATGCCGACGCGGGCGATGCAGAAGGCCAAGGTGCCGGCGGGTCATCCGCGCCTGTTCATGCGGCCGGAGGATCTGCCGCGGTTGCGCGAGCTGGCGCAGGGGCGGGAGGCGAAGGCGTTCGCCGCGCTGAAACGGCAGGCGGACGCGATCATCAAGACGGGCCCGACGCCGGAGCCGGCGCACAAGGGCTCGGCCCGCGACAAGGACAATGCCGAGCTGATCAAGTACTGGTGGCCGAACCGCGAGCAGGCGGAGAAGGCGTGCATCGAGGCGGAGACGCTCGCGTTCGTGTATCTGATTTCCGGCGACAAGACGTACGGCGAGGCGGCGCGGCGCTGGGTGCTGCACCTCGCGGGCTGGGATCCGAAGGGAACGACGAACTTCACGCTGAACTGCGAGGCGGGGAAGCCGCTGCTGTTCCGGCCGGCGCGGGCCTACGATTGGGCCTGGGACATGTTCACGGAGGAGGAACGGATGAAGGTGCGCGCGGCGATGCGCGAACGCGTGCTCGAGGCGTGGGCGAGCGGCGAGGTCGGCAAAGGCGTCGGCCACCTGCAGCGGCCCTACGGCAGCCACGCCAACCGCGTGTGGCACAAGCTGGCGGAGACGGGCATCGCGTTCCTCGACGAGATCCCGGAGGCGCCGCAGTGGCTCGATTATGCGGTGAACAAATTCTTCGCCTGCTATCCGGTATGGTCGGACGACGACGGCGGCTGGCACGAGGGCGTGAGCTATTGGAGCGGCTACCAGAGCAAGGCCGTGTGGTGGCTGCAGGTGGCGCAGTCGGCGCTGGGGATCGACGGCCTGAAGAAACCGTTTTTCGCGCAGGTCGGGGACTATCCGCTCTACCTTGCGCCGCCGAATTCGCCCAACGCGGGCTTCGGCGACCTGGCGTGGCGGCCGCTGGCGGCGCCGGCGTTTCTCGAATACCACCTGCGCGCGCGCTCGACGAGCGGCGACGGCGGCAACGCGGGGTACTGGGCGTGGTGGGCGCAGCAGAAGAAAATGCCGGAGAACGGCGGTGTGCTCGGTTTCCTGTATCGGGCGAATATGGCCGCGCTGCCGGCGGCGAAGGCGCCGACGGATTTGCCGCCGTCCAAAGTCTTCCGCGGCATCGGCGTGGCGAGTTTGCACACGACCCTGCTCGACGCGGCCGACGACGTGCACCTCGCGCTCAAGGCGAGTCCCTTCGGCTCGCAGAGCCACGGGCACAATCCGCAGAATTCGTTTTTCCTGAATGCCTACGGCGAGGCGTTGCTGACGGCGAACGGCTACCGCGACCTGCACGGGAGCAAGTTCCACTACCAGTATGTCCACAGCACCCGCGCGCAGAATGCGGTGCTGGTGAACGGCGAGGGCCAGATCCCGCATTCCGCGGCGGCGACGGGCCGCATCGTGCGCGAGGACTTCACGCCGGCCTACGACTACGTGGCGGGCGACGGCACCGCGGCCTACGGCAAACGCCTGGAGAAGGCGTGGCGGCACGCCGTGCTCGTGAAAGGGGAAACGCCGTTCGTGGTGCTGTACGACGAACTCGTCGCGCCGGCGCCGGCGACGTTCCAGTTCATGCTGCACGGGCTGGCGGCGTTTGCGATCGACGCGGGCGCGGGGCGGCTGCGCGTCGAGCAGCCCAAGGCCGGGCTCGAGGCGGCTTATTTGTCGCCGGTGCCGCTCGGGTTCAAGCAGACCGACGGGTTTGAGCCGAAGCCGACGCGGGAGTTTCCCAACCATTGGCACGTCGAGGCCGGAACGGCGGAGAAGCGGAAAGAGCTCGGCATGGTCACGGTGCTCGTGCCGTACCGCGCGGGGCAGGCACCGGCGTGGCAAGCGCGGCGTACGGACACGGCGGATACCGTCACGGTCGAGGTGGAGATCGGCGGGAAGACGCGCGTGCTGACGTTTCCGGCGCCGGGGCGCGCGCGGCCGGTCACGGTCGCGGGGCGGTGAAGGGCAGACGGTCCTCAACCTCGGGTGGGCGCCGGCGCACTCCCGGGTTCGGCAGGCAGGTTGGCTGACGGGGTTGCCAGCACCATGGCGGCGAAGCCCGCCAACAAGCCGGCGAGACCGAGTTGGCCGAGCTGCACCAGCGCAAACCACGGGAATGCGAGGTGCACGGGCACCCAGCAGGAGAGGTGAATCAAGCCGAGCGCACCGGCCGCCCACGGCCGGCAGCCGCGGGTCCGGGCCAACGTCCAAAGTCCCGGGACACACAGGAGCAAAAACACGAGCCGGTAGGACCAGTTCGAGCCCAGGAGATAGGTGCCGACATAGATCAGGGCTCCGGCCACCAGCAGCAGCCGCTCGTACGCGCCGATCACGCCCGCGCCGACGGCACCCCGGGCCCGCCACCCGGCAACGACCGCGGTCGCGAGCACGGCGCCGCATGCGGCCAGTCCGCCGATGCCGGTCCAGCGGGCGGACCAGGGCAAGTCGCCGAAGTCGTGCTGGTAGCGCGCGGCGAGAATCAGGCGGCCGTAGGCGGGTTCGAGTCCGCGCGTCGTTTTCCGGAGAATCAGCGCGATCTCCTCCAGATTCAGGCCGAACCACACCAGCACGAGGCCCAAGGCGGCCAGGGCCCAGCGGCGCCGCCGGTCGCGCCAAGCGAGCACCAAGCCCGCGAGCACAGCCACCGGGAAAAGTTTGATCGCCGCCGCCAGCATCAGGAGGACGAATCCCAGCGACCGCCGGACCGGGCCCGAATTTTCCGGAGCCAGCAGGGCGAGGCCTCCGGCCACGAGGGCCAGCACGAGTTGATCGAGGTTGCCGCGCTCCATGGCGAGAGCGACGGGCAGCGACACCAAAAGGCCGGCGCCGGCAACGGATTCCAGGACGCTACGGGCCCGCAGGATGCAGGCGAACGCACCCAGCATCAGGGCGGCCAGCGCGAGCCCTCCCGCGGCGGCGGGCAGACTCCCCGCGCCCCAGTCGGCCGGCACGAGCACGAGCCGCGGGTAGTTGAACGGGTGGTTCGGATCCGCCAGCGCGTCGACGCCCGCGCCCCGGACCTGCCACCCCCAGCGCACCACTTCCCAGTCGTGAAACATCGGATCCAGCAGCCACGAAACCCAGGCGCGCGCCCAAGACCGGGCCGGATCGCCGGCCGCGACGGCCAGCAACGTGAGCCAACATCCCGTCGCCGCGAGCGCAGGCAACGCGCGCAGGAATCTGCCCGGCGCCGGCGTCATGCCGAAAAACCCAGTCGAACCGCCGTGCGGCGGAAAGCACCGCGACCGACCGCCCGAATAAACCGGGAGTCCGTTTCATCCGCGGGTGTGCCGGTCGTGCGCGCCGGCGTGGCGGCGAAAACCTGCTCCCGTTGGGCGCGGTGCCTTGGTGGTGAACATGGCACCGCGGAATTCAATTTCCGGTGGTGTCCGCGAGGCTCCGGGCGCCGGTCAGGCATGCGAAACGGGAACACTCACCTGGGGCAACGTCGGCATGCAGGATCGCTGCCGCGGGATTTGTTTGCTGGCAAGCCGCGGGACGGCCGGGGGGAGTTTCGGCTGGGCGTCGGGCGACGGCGCAGCGCCGCATCGGACGGACCCGTTACCCAGGTTTGGAAACTAGGGTGTCACCTAGGTTCTGGAAGCGGACCCGCCGGCGATCGGAAAAGAAAGGTAGGCACCTCGCGCCGAAGCGGCTAGGATTGCGTCGGCTTCGGGCGTTACCCCTTTCGCCCAAGTCGCAACCAAGCCCCCCAGGAGTGTTGTCGCCATGAACCTCTCTCGCTTTGCCCTCGTGTTCCCGTTCGTGGTCGGCCCCGCGTTGGCCCAATCGGTCGTTCCTGCGTCGTCCGCGGCCAACCGTGCGGCTGAGAAGCCGGAGGCCGAGACCGTCTTGCTGAATCCCTTTGTCGTCAGCACCGAGGCCCACAAGGGCTACTATGCGTCGGAGACCTTGTCGGGGACGCAATTGAAGTCCCAGGTGCGCGATCTGGCCAATCCGATCACCATCATCACCGAGGAATTCATGCGGGATATCGGGGCGGTGAACTACGAGGAGGCGTTGGAGTTTCTGCCGAGCACCCAGGCGTACAAAGGGGATTCATCCGACCCCGAATCCGTCACGTCGCGCACCGGCACGCCGTTCACGGTGCGCGGGTTTCGTTCCACCTCGCTGACCAACAATTTCTTCACCAGCCGCATCAAGGTGGACAATTTCAACACGGAGACGGTGACCCAATCCCGCGGGCCCAATTCGCTGCTGTTCGGACTGGGCTCGGTGGGCGGAGGACTCGACGCAACCAACAAAGCCGGGCGATTCAATGCCGACAGCTACGGGCTGGAAGTCCGCTTCGACTCGGAAGGCTCGAAGCGCGCCAGCGTGGATATCAACCGGATTCTCGTCCCCAACAAAGTGGCGCTGCGCTTCGCGGCCCTGTCGCACGATCAACGCACGCCGCGGGAATTTCAGTATATGCGGCGCAACTCCGCCTATCTGAATCTGACGCTGCAGCCCTTCAAGAGCGCGACGATCAACGTCAATGCGGAGACCGGCCGGATCGACGAACTGAATCCACGGCCCTACTTGGCCTACGACAGCGTGTCCGCCTGGTTGAACGATCCCCGCACCCCGCTCCAGAAAGCGAATACGATCGACCGGACGTTGGTCGAATCCGGCAGCACCGCGGCACGCAATGCCGCCCGGAACATCATCACCGGCGTTTCCCAGGGCTTCTCGACGACGAACTATCTCGTCTACGTCATGAACGCCCCGCAGCTGGGCGTGCAGAACTGGAACTTCAAATCCCGCGGCTCGGAAGCTTTCGTCAACGGCCTGGCCCAGGGCCAAACCAGTATCTCGGGCGCGACCCGGGTGCCCGGAGTCAACTTCCCCTTGGATACCGTTGTCTCCGGTCCGTCGGACTATTTCGACACCACCTACGACAAGTTTTCGGCGTCGTGGCAGCAGCAGCTTCCGGCCCGGACCTTCTTCGAATTGGCCGGAGCCTACGAGACCGGGGAAAACGAGGATTGGCAGCCGATCTCGCGCGGCGACTACGAGGTCTTCATCGACAACAATTACTATCTGCCCACGCAGACGGCGTCGGCCAACCCCGATCCCACCAAGCCGCTCAACCCCTATTTCGGGACGCCCTACCTCGAATCCAACAGCACGCTGCAGAATCGCAGCACGACGATGAAACAGTATCGGGCGACGCTGACGCGGCAGTTCGACCTGAGCCGGATCGAGCCGCTCAAGGGATTCGATTTCGGCAAGTTTACCGCGGTGGCTTTTCACTATTACCGGAACGTCGACAGCTACTTTCAGCAGCCGGAGGAAATGACGACAACGTCGGTGCTGGCTTCGGGGGTCTTGGGCGATACGCAGAACCAAATCCGCCGGCGCTATTATCTGACGCCGGGCCAGCCGGTGACGTTTCCCGCCTTCGTCCCGAGCCAAGCTCCGATCAACCAGACCGGCAATCCGGCGGTTCCGGGGAGCGTCATCCCGGCCGTCAGATCGGCCTTCTTGCATCGCCTGAATCCCGTCTATGCGCCCGAGACCACCAAGTCCTACGCCGCGATCGGCCAATGGGAATTGTTTTCCCGGCGGCTGATTCTCACGGGCGGTATCCGGCGCGACGATCTCAGCTCGAAGAATTTCGTTTTTGCGCAGGATCCCGTGACCCGGCTTTTCCTCGGCAAGGGACAGGGCGCGTTTGCCCCGGCGACGACGTCGTCGGTCACCAACACCAACTACGGCGCGGTGGTCAAAGTCACGAAGTGGCTCGATGCTTTCGCCAACACGGCGACCAACACCGTCGGCGCCGGCGGCACCAACTACGACATCTTCAACCGGACGCTGCCCAACCAGGAGGGCCTGGGCTACGATCTCGGATTGCGCGGATTCTTTTTCGACGACCGCGTGATCCTGAAGCTCAACTATTTCAACAACGAGCTGACCAACCGCGTTTCGAATCCGCTCCGGGATGGAGCCATCGGCGTCGAGATGGCCCGGCAAAACGGCTACGTCGAACGCTTCCTCGAGGGCATGGTGCTCAACGGATTCGGCAGCCGGGTCGCCGGCGCCCCGCGTTTCGCCGACTACCCGGGCAACGGGCTCTGGTCGGACGTGGAGTCGGATTTGACCGAGGGCTATGAAGTCGAGGCGACGCTCAATCCGACGAAGCAACTCCGCGTCTTGGTCAACGTGTCCTACAACGACTCGACGTTGAACGACACCTACGCCTTCACCCGCCCGTGGTACGAGCAGTTCGTCCAACCCGTCCGGGACAACGCCGCGATCCGGTCGGTCATCGCCAACCCGACGTTCAATGCCACGCGGACAATCGGCGATTACATCACGGGCATCGAGCGCCGGTTGAACTACCACGAGGCCCAGGTGGGCGGGGCCCGGTTGCGCGGCAACCATTGGCTCGTGAACATCGTAGGGAGCTACGCCTTCGACCAGGGCCCGCTGAAGGGCACGCGCGTCGGCGGCAGCGCGCGTTGGCGCGATGCGCCGGCCATCGGCTATCCGGAACGGGGCGGCACCTTCGATGTGGCGAACGCGTTCCGCGGCAGCGAATCCCTGGTGACGGATGCGTTCGTGAGCTACGCGTGGCGCCAGAAACTGCGGGAGCGAAACCTGAATTGGACCGTGTCGCTCCGCGTGAGAAACCTGCTGGACGACGACGACGCCTATCCGGCCGGCGCCGTGGACAACGGGAGCGGCCAGCCGCACATCCTGCAACGCATCTACCAGGCGCCGCGGACCTATGAGCTTACGGCCGGCGTGAGATTCTGAGCCGGGAAAGCGGCGGGGGGGAGTGGCGAGTCGTGGGAGATCTGGAAAAACGTGACGGCGGCGACGGCGGCTTGGGGTCGCAAAGAAGGGACCGCCAGATATTCGGATTGAAGTAAGGGCGCCGCTCGTCGGCGCCCTCGGGCGCGCACCAGGCGCGCCCCTACGCCGGACGCCGCGCGGAAACCCGCCGGCGTTTTTCCGAGCTCATCGCGGGTTGGGGGATCGATCCCTCGACTTACGGGCCGGGCGGCGGCAGCAGGCGCGCGGCCTCCGCTTCCGCGGTCGCATCGCCGCGGAACAGGCGGCCGGCGAGGCCGGTGAGGCGGAGGTAATGGTCGGAGGGCAGACCCTCGTAGCCGATGAACCTGACGTTGTCGCCGGGACCGACGGGCGGCGAGTTGGTGGCTTTGAAGATCGCGGTGGCCTCGTCGACCTCGTCGAACATCGCAACGTACAGCATGTCGGCGCCGGCCTGTTTGGCGGCGGCGATCTGCGACCAGAAGAAGCGCCCGCCGAGGCGAGGAATGGCGTCGAGCGGCGCCTCGGGCTTCATGTTGTGCCAACTGAAACCGGGAAATGCGACGGGGAGAAAATCGATCCCGCGTTCGCGGCACCAGGCGAGGTCCGGTGTCCAGACGGCGGCCGCATGCGCCGCTGCCGCTTCGGGCGTGCGGTAGCGGCCGGGAGTCCAGGGCGAAATCACATCGGCGAGTTGCAGCAGTTCGTGGAGCGCGGGATCGGCGACGGAATCGCGGGTCAGTGTGCGCCAGAAACTCGGCACGCCGAGCATGAGCGCGAGGCCGCCGCCTTCCGGATCGTCTTTGAAAAACGCGATGAGCTTCCGCCAGTCCTCGAGCGAGGGGCGGGGCTTGTCGTCTTTGAAGCCGCAGCCCCAGAGCGCGAGCAGCGGTTTGCCGCGGTGGCGGAGATAGGCGGGATCGCTCGTGAGGCGCGTGTCGCGCAGGAGTTTTTTCCAATCGGCGATCAGCACGTCGGCCTGGCCGGGGGCGAGGCTGCTGAGATCGTACATGAGCGCGTAGACACGGCCGTGCTCGCGCGCGCCGGCGCGGACGTTTTCGAGGACGGCGTTGTTGGCCGCGAGCGAGTTGCCGCGCGACAGCGAGTTGATGAAGCGCTGGAGGAACACGCCGTCGATGCCGTGCTCCCGCATCCAGGCGAAATGGCGCCCGACCGTGGGGCGAAGAAACGAGCTGAAGACTTCCGCGCGCGTGCCGTCGGCGTGGACCAGGTCGGTGGGAAAACGTTCGGCGGCGGGGAACTCGGCGAGGTCGGGCCACAGGTCGACGCGCACGTTGCCCGGCGCGGGTTTGGCGCCGCCGCGGGTCCAGTGGTTGTAACCGCGCTTGGCGCCGTCGCCCTCGGCGTTGAACCAACCCTGGTAGCCGGCCATGACCTTGCCCGTGAGGGTGGAGGCATCGACGCGCGGCGCGTCCGCACCGCGGGCCCAGCCGAGGCAGGCGACGAAGAGCAGGACGGAGAGACGGGAAGCGGTCATGGGAGGCAGGTGGCGAACGGGGGGCGCGGTCTATCGGCGCTGCGGTGCCGGGGCGGCGGGGAGCAGGCGGTCCAGTTCCGCCACGACCGCGGCATGGGCGGCGACGACGTTGCGCGATTCCCCGGGATCCGCGGCGTGGTCATAGAGCTCGGCGGTGCCGTCGCTCCAACGCGTGTAGCGCCAGCGCTCGGTGCGGACGGAGTCGCCGCGCTGGTTGGGGCCGCGGGTGACGAGGGTGAACGCGGCGGATTTGCCGGGCGCCGCGGGGTCGCGCAGCAGCGGGGCAAGGCTTTGTCCGGCGAGCCGGGGCGGCGGCGCGAGACCGCACAGTTCGGCGACGGTCGGATAAAGATCGACGAATTCGACGAGCCCGCGGGCGACGCCGGGCTTGAGACCGGGGGCGGCGATCAGCAGCGGGGCGCGGCAGCTGCGTTCGAAGAGCGTGTTCTTGTTCCACCAGTCGCGTTCGCCGAGGTGGTAGCCGTGGTCGCCGAGGAAAATGACCACCGTGCGATCCCAGAGCCGGAGGCGATCGAGGGCGGCGAACACGCGGCCGACCTGGGCGTCCATGTAGGAGGTGCAGGCGTAGTAGGCGCGGAGAAATTCGAGGCGCTCGCGGTCGGTGAATTTGGAAAACGCGGCGCCGAGTTCACCGAAGCCGACGGCGAGCGGCGGGGCCGGGGTCTGGTCGGCAGGCGCGCGATGCAGCGCGAGCGAGTTTTCCGGATACAAATCGAAATAGGGCTGCGGCGCGACGAAGGGGTCGTGCGGTTTCATGAAGCCGGCGCCGATGACCCAGGGCTGGTCGCCCAGGGATTCGATCTGCGCGATCACGGCGCGCGCGATCTGGCCGTCGGGTTGGTCGTCGTCGCCGCCGTCCATCGCGCCCCACTTGCACCACGCAAGCTTGCCGGCGGTCAGGTCGCGCCCGGCGAGTTGCTGGCGGCCGAGCGCGGTCGCCTCGAACGACTGCGCGGTGTGCCACGAGCGCGGCAGATCCATCCACTTGGCGCGGAGCGCGGCGTCGCGGCCGCCGCCGAGATGGAAGATCTTGCCGAAGGCGGCGGAATGGCGGCCGTCCTCTTTCAGGAGCTGCGGCAGGGTGACGACGTCGGGCAGGCGGTCGCGGAGGAGCGTGCGGTTGTCGGTGACGCCGGTTTGGTCCGGGCGCAGGCCGGTGAGGAACGAACTGCGGCTCGCGTTGCAAACCGGGTACTGCACGTAGGCGCGGTCGAAGCGGACGGCGCGGGCGGCGAAACGGTCGAGGTGGGGCGTCCGGACGACGGTGTTGCCGTAGCAGCCGAGGGTGTCGCGGAGGTCGTCGACGGCGATCAGGAGGACGTTGAGTTTCGGCGCGGCGGCCGCGGCCGATGGGCCGACGCCGAGCCCGCAGATCAGAACGAGGCAAATGCGGTGGAACCAAGATTTCATCCTAAAACAAGCAGTTGAACCACGGAGCAGACCGCGAGGACACAGAGAAAAGCCAGGAATAGGGGAATTGGGTTCCGTGCGGTGCGGCCGGTCGGTCAAGCCGCCTTTGCCACCGACACGTTTTCTCCGCCGCTCTGTGCCTCCGTGGTGAAAATGGAACTGCGGAATTCGGGTTCATTCGTACCGGGAGCAGACGCGGCTTTGGAAGAACGGGATCGGAGGACAGGACGTCACTTTTCCGCCCGCTTTTTCTTTTTCTCCTTCTTCGTCGATGCGGAGGAATTTGCCGGACGTTTGCCGACACCGTCCATGGGCTCGGCCATCTGGTCGAGCCACGTGTCGTAGAGCTTGGTCAGGGCGGCGACCTTGGCCGCGTTTTGCGGCGCGAGGTCGGTCGACTCCGCCGGATCCCGGGCGAGGTCGAAGAGCTCGACCTTGGTTTGGCCGCGCTGCTGGACCAGTTTCCAATCGCCGGAGCGGACGGCGAAGCCGCCGGCCGCGCCGCCTTCGCTCCAATAAAACGTTTCGATGTGCCGTGTTGATTTCCCGGTGAGCAGGGGCAGCAGGCTTTTTCCGTCGAGAGGTTTCTCGGTCGGCAACGCCACGCCGGCGGCCTCGAGCGCAGTCGGCAAAATGTCGAGCGAGCTGACCGGCGTGTCGAGGGTGCGGCCGCCTTTGAATGCGGCCGGCCACGACACGATGAACGGCGTGCGGATGCCGCCCTCGTAGTTCTGTTGCTTGGCGCCGCGCAGCGGGGTGTTGACCGCGCTCATCGCCTTGGAGCCGCCGTTGTCGGTGAGGAAAACGAGCAGCGTGTTTTCCCAGATCCCTTCTTGTTTGAGCGTATCGACCACGCGGCCGACCCCGAGGTCGAGGTGATGGAGCATCGCCATCAAGATGGCGCGGGCCTCGGAGATTTCGGGAAACTGTTTTCGGATGCGGGCGATGTCCGCGGCGGGGGCCTGCGCGGGGGCGTGGACGGCGTTGTAGGCGAGGTGAATGTAGAAGGGCCGCGCTTTGTGCTTCCGGATGAAGGCGACGGTTTCGTCGGTGAGCCGCGTGGTGAGGTAGCCTTCGTCCTTGATGGGTTTGCCGTTCCGGTAAATCGGCGAACCTTCGACGTCGTCGAGTTTTAGGTAGTCGTGGGCGCCGCGGCCGAGGAAGCCGTACCATTCGTCGAAACCGCGGCCGACGGGGCTTTGTTCGACGGTGAGGCCGAGATGCCATTTGCCGAACGCGCCGCTGACGTAGCCGGCGGGTTTGAGGAATTTCGGGAAAATGGTTTCCGATTGCGCGATGCCGCGTCCGCCTTCGCCGGCGGTGTAGACGCCCGCGCGCTGCTGGTAGCGGCCGGTGAGCAGGCCGGCGCGCGTGGGGGAGCAGACATTGCCGGTGATGTAGGCTTGGGAAAACCACACGCTTTCGCGCGCGAGGGCGTCGAGGTGCGGCGTGGACACTTCTTTCGGGTGGTGCGGGTTGAAGCCGATATCGGCGAAACCCTGGTCGTCGGTGAGAATGACGACGACGTTCGGCGGGCGCGCGGCCGGGGCGGCGGACATCGCGGCGAGGGGCGCGCCGAGGAACAGCGCGAGGAGCAAATTCGGGAAAGCGGAAACGGCGCGAAGAATGGCGTTCATGGGTAGGGTAGGAACGCGCGGACGCGTCGGGGTGAGAACAGCATCAGGGACAACGACGAATGGGACAAGGGCGGCGGCGCGCTTGTCCGTTCCTCGTTCGCGCCGGGTGCGTTTCGCAGGCCTGGCACGGCGCCGGTACGCAGGAGGAAACGCGGTTCAGCGCGCGGGGTTGACCAGCGGCTGGGTCCAGGCGGTCTCGACTTCGCCGGCGACGCTGCCGTTGGCCTTGGGCTTCGAGGAGACGATCTTGGCGCGCACGTAGAGCTCGTCGCCTTGCAAAACGTAGCTGGCGGCGGGGCCGGAGACGGTCTTGAGGACGGCGCCGACGTCGCGGCTGTAGCGGCGGTGCGGCAGCGTCTTGCGGGCGGGGCTGCCGGCCGGAGGCGTCAGTTCCTCGGTGGCGCGGTCGAAGTTTTTCCGGGTGCCGATGAATTGGATTTCGTAGGTGACGCCGGCCTCGGGTTGCACCGCGACCGTGAGTTCGCGGTCGGTGCGGCGGACGTCGGCGAGGGTTACGCCGGAGGTGGAATAGAAATCGCCGGCTTCCATCGCGAGGACGATGGATTCGGGCGTGAGGTGGGCGGCGCGGACCATGACCCAGCCGCGGCCGGTGTTGCTCTTGCCGAGGGCGATCGTGTGGTAGTGGTGCGAGTCGTCGGTCGCGATACCGTACATGACCGGCAGCTTCAGGTCGCCGAGGCGGCGGGCGAGGATGGCGTCCCACATGGCGTCCATCGAAAGGCGCGTGGCATCGCCGGCATTGTTGACGCCGGGGTGGCCGTTGTAGACCTCGAAGAATTTCTCGTTTTCCACCTGCATCAGGTCCTCGGCGGTGACGCCCCATTGGAAATTCGGGTGGTTGAGGTGCGTGAACATCGGCTGGCCGGTGGCTTCGCGCTGGGCAACGACGGCGTCGACGACCTTGCGCATGACGTCGACGGCGTTGTCGCCGGTCGCGGGGGCGACGAGGTCGCGCAGGTTGATGCCGTTGATGTGGACGGGGCCGCCCATTTCCGGCGCCGAGGCCGTCTTGGGTTTCTTCCAGTTCGAGGTGATTTCCTCGGCGGGGATCATGAGGAAGCGATTCGGTTCCTCAAAGAGGGTGCGGTATTCCGCGAGGGGTTTGAGGCGGACCTGGGCCTTGCCGTCGACGGTGCGTTGTTCGACCCACGCGGAGCCGAAGCGGGCGATGTAGTTTTTGAGCACGGGCCCGCCGCCGCGTTGGTTGACCTCGCCGCCGACGGAGACCGGGGTCTTGAGTTCGAACCAGCGCTGGCCGGCGGCCATGACGTTGTGGTCGGAGAGCGCGAGGAAGTGGTACCCGTTTTTCTTGTACCAGTCGGCGATCATCTCCGGGTAGTCGTCGCCGTCGCTCCAGAGCGAATGCGTGTGGAGGTTGCCCTTGAACCAACGTGCCGCGGTCTCGGCGGCGGGGGCGGAAACGGCGGCGGCAAACAGCAGGGCGGCGAGGAAGGGGCGGGGGTTCACGGCCCCACGTTGGCCCGACGGAATTGCCGACGCCACGCGAAAGGTGCGCGTTGAGGTTACAATTGACCGCGAAGCACGGCGCGGGTTTGAACCCGCCCCGCGTCCCCAGCGTCGGTCCCGATGTCCCCGTTTATGAATCTGCCTTCCCGTCTCCTTGCCCTGCTTGTCGCGGTGCTGCCCGGCGTCGCCGCGGCCGCCGCCGTCGCGATCGTCGATGTCACCGTCCTGCCGATGGATTCGAACCGCAGCCTGCCGCACCAGACGGTGCTGGTGGAGGGCGACCGCATCGTGCAGGTCGGGCCGGTGGCCGAGGTGAAAGTGCCGGCCGACGCGCGGCGGATTTCCGGCAAGGGCCGTTTCCTGATGCCGGGGCTGGCGGAAATGCACGGGCACAATCCCGCGCTCGGTTCGACGCCGGAGTTCGTGGCGCAGGTGTATTTTCTCTACGTGGCCAACGGCGTGACGACGGTGCGCAGCATGCTCGGCTACGCCGGACAGATCGAGTTGCGCGACCAGGTGCGCAAAGGCGGCATGGTCGGGCCGACGCTTTACCTCGCGGGCCCGAGCTTCAGCGGCAACGGCGCGGCGGCCGTGCTCACGCCGCAGGCGGCGATCGACCGCGTGCGGGCGCAGCAGGCCGAGGGCTGGGATCTGCTGAAGGTGCACCCCGGGTTGAAGGTCGAGGTGTACGACGCGATGGCGAAGACGGCGAAGGAAGTCGGGATCGAGTTTTCCGGCCACGTTCCCGCGGCGGTCGGCCTGGTGCACGCGATCAAGGCGGGGCAGCGGACGATCGACCACCTCGACGGCTACATCGAGCACCTCAAGGCGCAGGATGCGCCGGTCGACGCCGCCAAGTTGAAAGAGATCGTCGCCTTCACGAAAGAGACGGGCACGTGGGTCGTGCCGACGATGGCGCTGTGGGAAGCGATCATCGGTTCGGCGGACGCGGACCACGTGACGAATTTGCCGGAATTGAAATACCTGCCGAAGCGCATGGTGGACAATTGGCGCACCAGCTACGTGAAGAAAGTCACGGCGCCGAATTTCAACGCGACGCAGGCGCGGCAGATCGCGGCCAACCGCAAGGTGCTGCTCAAGGCGCTCGCGGACGCGGACACGCGGATCATGTTCGGCACGGACGCGCCGCAGATTTTCAGCGTACCCGGATTCTCGATTCACCGGGAGTTGAAGGCGATGGCGGAGGTCGGGATGTCGAACTACGCGATCCTTCGTTCCGCGACCAAGGCCGTCGGCGATTACTATGCGGGCGTCGACAAATTCGGCACCGTCGCCGTCGGCCAACGCGCGGACCTGCTGTTGCTCGAAGGCGATCCGCTCCAGAGTTTGGACAACGTGGCCAAACGCGCGGGCGTGATGGTGCGCGGGAGCTGGATTGCCGAGGAAGAGATCCAGCGTCGGCTGGCGCAGATCGCCGCGGATTCGGCGAAGTGAAACGGCGGGCCGAAAAGCGGCGGAGCCTCGGGGCGAGCGGAAGCGGACGCGGGGTGGGCTGGGGATACGGTTTGGCGTAGGGGCGCCGCTGGTCGGCGCCGGCGGGCGCGCACGAGGCGCGCCCCTGCGCCTCGCTGGGCCGGCCTCAGACGCCGAAGCCGCCGCGGTATTGCTTCGTCACGAATTCGTTCGCGGCGGGCAGATTGGTGACGCGCATGGCGGCGGCGTCCCATTCGATGCGGCGGCGGGCGCGGACGGCGACGTTGCTCAGCAGCACCATCTCGGTGAGGCGGGACGAGTAGTCGAAGTTGGCGCCGGCGGGAATGCCGCCTTTGCAGGCCGTGATCCACTCCGCGAAGTGGTCGCCGCCGGGCACGCGGGGCAGGGACTTGGCCGGAAGGGAGGAAGCCATTTCCTGCATCTTCGTTTCGGGAATGAGGCGGACGGTGAAGTAGTTCGGATGCGCGATCACCGAGGCCTTGGCGCCGACGATGAGCGTGCTGTTTTCCGGCAGATTGCGGCCGAGCTCGAGCTCGGGCGGGATCGAGGGCTCGAGGGAACCGTCGTACCAGCACCACTTCAGCTCGGGGCGGTTGCCGCGGGCGGGAAACCGGTAGGTGACGACGGAGGCGGTGGGCGCGCTGATCGCGGTGACGTTGGCGCTGGCGGCTTCGACGGAGGACGGTGCCGGCAAATCGAAGGCCCAGAAGGCGCCGTCCATCATGTGGCAGCCCATGTCGCCGAGGGCGCCGGTGCCGAAATCCCAGAAGCCGCGCCAATTGAAGGGAAGGTAACCGGGATCGTAGGGCCGCGCGGCGGCGACGCCGAGCCAGAGGTCCCAGTCGAGCGTGGCGGGGACGACGGGGCGGAGTTTGCTGTGATCGAACCCCTTCACGCCCTGCGGCCAGATCGGGCGGTTGGTCCAGCTGTGGATTTCGCGGATCTCGCCGAGCACGCCGGCCTGGTACCATTCCTTCAAAATGCGCGTGCCCTCGGCGGCGTGGCCCTGGTTGCCCATTTGCGTCGCGACTTTCTTTTCGCGGGCGGCGTCGGCGAGCCGACGGGCCTCGGCGATGGTGTGCGACATCGGCTTTTCGACGAAGACGTGTTTGCCGAGGGCGATCGCGGCCATGGCGATCGGGAAATGCATATGGTCCGGGGTCGAGACCGTGACGGCGTCGATCGAGTTGCCGAGTTGTTCGAGGAGCTTCCGGTAATCTTTGAAACGCGGAACGGCGGGGAACTTCTTGAACGTGGCGGCGGCGCGGACGTCGTCGACGTCGCAGAACGCCACCAGGTTCTCGTCCTTCATCGCGTTGACCGCGGCGCCGCCCCGGCCGCCGACCCCGATGCAGGCGACGTTGAGTTTGGAATTCGGGGAGCGGCCCTGCTGGCTGCGCAGGACGGCCGGGAAGGCGAGGGTGCCGGAGACGACGGCGGCGGCTTGGAGAAACGACCGGCGGGGAAAGACGGATTTCATCGGGGAAGGGGTTGCGCCGGCAGCGGCGCCGGCCAGATTGAATTCGAAGCTTTCCCGTCCGGGCAATTTCTCTTTTCTCCGGTCGGTTACTTCGCACCCCGCCCCATGTCCCACCACGCGCCCCGTCCCGAGGATCGCTTCCTGACGCGCCGGGATTTTCTGCAGCGCTGCGGCATCGGTTTCGGCGCGCTGGGGTTGGCGGCGTTGCTCGGGCCGGAAGCGCGGGCGGCGGCGGTGAACCTGGACCGGCCGCTCGCGCCGCGGCCGCCGCATTTCCCGGCGAAGGCGAAGCGCGTGATCCACATCTTTGCCAACGGCGGGCCGTCGCAGGTCGACACCTTCGATCCGAAGCCGGCCCTGGACAAATGGCACGGCAAGCCGTTGCCGCTCGACCTCAAGACGGAGCGCAAGACGGGGGCCGCGTACAAGTCGCCGTTTGCGTTCAAGAAGTACGGCCGCAGCGGGATCGAGGTGAGCGAACTCTTCCCGCATGTCGCGGAGAGCATCGACGAGATCGCCGTGATCCGGTCGATGACGGCCGACGTGCCGAATCACGAACCGTCGCTGATGCTGATGAACTGCGGCGACGCGCGGCTGCCGCGGCCGAGTCTCGGGTCGTGGGTCACGTACGGGCTTGGATCGGAAAACCAGAATTTGCCCGGCTTCGTCGCGATGTGCCCCGGCGGCTATCCGATCCAGGAATCGCAGAATTGGCAGAGCGCGTTTCTGCCCGGGATCTACCAGGGCAACTATCTCAATACCGCGAACACGGACCTCGAGAAACTGATCGAGCACATCCGTTCCGGAACGACGACGCGCCGGGACCAGCGCGCGCAGCTCGATCTGTTGGCGCGGCTCAACGCGCGGCACGCGGCCAACCGCGCGCAGGACCCGCAGCTCGAGGCGCGGATCCAGTCCTTCGAACTCGCGTACCGCATGCAGCTCGACGCGACGGATGCGTTTGCCCTGGCGAAAGAGCCGGCGGCGATGCGCGAACTTTACGGCGACACGACGCAGGGTCGGCAGCTCCTGATGGCGCGCCGGCTGCTCGAACGCGGCGTGCGTTTCGTGCAGGTGTGGCACGGCGAGGGGCAGCCCTGGGACAACCACGACGACCTCGAGGTGAACCACCGGAAGTTGGCCCGCGAGAGCGACCAGGCGATCGGTGCGCTCCTGAAGGATTTGAAGCAGCGCGGCATGCTCGATGACACGCTCGTGATCTGGGGCGGCGAGTTCGGGCGCACGCCGGTGGTGGAATTGCCGACGGCGGGCGCGAATGCGGGCAAGGTCAACGGCCGCGACCACAACCACTACGGCTTCACGATGTGGCTCGCCGGCGGCGGCGTGAAGGGCGGCACGGTCTACGGCGCGACGGACGAATTCGGCTTCAAGGCGGTCGAGAAACCCGTTCACGTGCACGACCTGCACGCGACGATTCTGGCGCTGCTCGGCTTCGACCACGAGAAGCTGACGTACCGCCACGCGGGCCGCGATTTCCGGCTGACCGACGTGCACGGCAAAGTGGTGCGGGACCTCATCGCGTGAAGATCGGAGCTGCTGCGGGAATGGCCGCAAAAAGGCGCAGGACCAAACGAGCACTGGGTCTGGTTGGCCTGGCCTTGGGCTGGGTGGCGGCGTTGCCGGCGGCGGAATTGGCGCCGGGGGACGTGGAATTTTTCGAAGCGAAGATCCGGCCGATCCTCGTGGAGTCGTGCTACAAGTGCCACAGCGCGGAGGCGGGGAAATCGAAGGGCGACCTGTTGCTGGACACGAAGGCGGCGCTGGCGAAGGGCGGGACGACCGGGGCGGCGATCGTGCCGGGCGACCCGGACAAGAGTTTGTTGATCCAGGCGGTGCGCTACACCGATGCGGATCTGAAGATGCCGCCGGAGGAAGAGGGCGGGAAATTGCCACCGGAGCAGGTGGCGTTGCTTGAGGAATGGGTGCGGCGCGGGGCGCCGGATCCGCGCACGGGCGGCAAACCGCATCCGCTGGATCTCGACGCGGCGCGGCGGCACTGGGCGTTCCGGCCGGTGACGGCGCCGGCGGTGCCGGCAGCGAAAAAGGGCGAGCCGGTGCGCACGCCGGTGGACGCGTTTGTTTTCGCGAAATTGGCGGAACGGAATGTGGCGCCGGGGCCGGAGGCGGACCGGCGGACCTTGCTGCGGCGCGTGACCTTCGACCTGACGGGCCTGCCGCCGACGGCCGCGGAGACGGACGCGTTTCTCGCGGATCAATCTCCCGACGCCTACGCCAAGGTCGTCGACCGCCTGTTGGCGTCGCCGCATTACGGCGAGCGGTGGGGCCGGTTCTGGCTCGATGTGGCGCGCTATGCGGACACGAAGGGCTACCTCGCGGGCAACGTCGAGCGGCGGTATTCGTTTTCCCACACGTACCGCGATTATGTGATCCGCGCCTTCAACGCGGACCTGCCGTACGACCGATTCCTGCAGGAGCAATTGGCGGCGGACCGCCTGGCGACCGGCGAGGACAAGTCGGCGTTGGCGGCGCTGGGGTTTTTGACCTTGGGCCGGCGTTTTCTCAACAACCAGAACGACATCATCGACGACCGGATCGACGTCGTGACGCGGGGGTTGATGGGACTGACGGTGGCGTGCGCGCGATGCCACGACCACAAATTCGATCCGGTGTCGGCGAAGGACTACTATGCCTTGCACGGGATTTTTGCGTCGTCGGAGGAGCCGGAAGAGAAACCGCTGCTCGGGCCGCTGCAGGACACGCCGGCTTACCGCGAATTTTTGGCCAAGCAGGAGGCGGTGCGGAAACGCCTCGCGCAGCGCGAAGCCGAGGAAGTGGAGCGTTTCCTCGCCGGCATCCGGACGAAGACGGGCGATTATCTGCTCGGCGCACTCGAGGCCGAGACGCTGCCGGCGGATGCGAAGTTCGATCTCTTTGCCGGATCCCGAAAGCTCAACGTCGAGGTCTTGAAACGCTGGCAGGCGTTGCTGAAGGCGCGGGCAGCGGCACCGGATCCCGTGCTCGAGCCGTGGTTGGTCCTGGGCAAATTGGCGCCGGGGAATTTCGCGGCGGAGGCCGCGGCGCGGATCGCGGCGTGGGCGGAGGAAAAGGAGGGCGGCAAAATCAACGCGGCGATTCTGGCGGAATTGCGCGCCGAAGGAAAAATGCCGGCCGCGGCGAAGGACGTGGCCGAGGCCTACAACCGCGCCTTCGCGCGCGTGGACAAGGCGTGGCAGGCGGCGTTGGCGAAAGCGGAAAAGGACAAAGCGCCGGCGCCGACGGCGTTGCCGGTGCCGGCGGACGAAGCGCTGCGGACCTATCTTTACGGAACGGACATGCCGCCGGCGCTCGCGTACGCTTCCGCGGCGGAAATGATCCGGCGGCAGATCAACGACAAGACCTCCGGGATCAAACGGGAGCTTGAGGCGCTGAATTGGACGGAGCCGGGCGCGCCGCTGCGGGCGATGGCCTTGGCGGACAAGGCGAAGCCGGCGAACTCGCGCGTGTTCCTCCGCGGCAATCCGGCGAACAAAGGGCCCGAGGCGCCGCGGCGTTTCCTTTCGATTCTTTCGGACCCGCGGACGCCGCCGTTCAGCGACGGCAGCGGGCGGTTGGAATTGGCGCGGGCGATCGCGGATCCGGCGAATCCGCTGACGGCGCGGGTGTTCGTGAACCGGGTCTGGGGCTGGCATTTCGGCGAGGCGCTGGTGCGCACGCCGAGCGACTTCGGCGTGCGCACGGCGGAGCCGGTGCAGCGGGTGCTGCTCGATTGGCTGGCGGCGGATTTTGTCGCGCACGGCTGGTCGGTGAAACATTTGCACCGCCGGATCGTCCTGGCGCACACGTATCGGCAAAGCGGCGACGTGCGGCCGGCGGCCGCGGCGGCGGACCCGGACAACCTGCTTGTGCACCGCTACCCGCGGCGCCGGCTGGAGTTCGAGGCGCTGCGCGACGCGTTGCTGGCGGCGGCGGGCACGCTCGATTTGCAGGCCGGCGGTTTGCCCGAGGAATTGACGCGGCCCGACGGCGGGCGGCGGCGCACCGTGTACGGTTTCATCGACCGGCAGAACCTGCCGGGGATGTTCCGCACCTTCGATTACCCGAATCCCGACACGAGCACGGCGCAGCGCTTCGCGACGACGGTGCCGCAGCAGGCGCTGTTCATGCTGAACAGTCCGTTCGTGGCGGAGCAGGCGCGGCGGCTGCTGGCGGTGCCCGAGATCGCGGCGGCGCGCGGCGACGCGGCGAAGATCGCGGCGCTGTACCGGCGGCTGTATCAGCGGCAGCCCGACGCGGACGAAGCGGCGGCCGCGGCGGAATTTGTGGCTCGGCCCATGGCGGCGGCACCGGCGGCGGCGTCCGGCGGGTGGACGTTGGGCTACGGGGAATTCGATGCGGCGGGGGGCCGTGTCACGGATTTCAAGGCGCTGACGGTGCGGAAAGGCGGACGGATGTTGCCGGCGGAGGCGTTTCCCTCGTCCGAATTCAGTTTCCTCATGCTCGATGCCAACGGCGGCCACCCCGGGGCCAAGCCCGGGCAGGCGGCGATCCGGCGCTGGACGGCGCCGGCGTCGGGCACGGTGAAGGTCAACGCGACGCTCGGGCACGCGGAGAAGAACGGCGACGGCGTGCGCGGGCGGATCGTGTCGTCGCGCGCCGGCGTGCTGGGCGAATGGGACGTCAAGGACCGCAAGCAGGCGACGAAGCTGGAGCAGGTGGCCGTGGCGGCGGGCGAGACGCTGGACTTCGTGGTCGAGCCGAAGGCGAACCACACGTCGGATTCGTTCACCTGGGCGCCGATCATCGACCTAGCGCCGGCGGACGCGGACCGCGGCGACGACGGCTTGCCGTTGCGGACCTCGTGGAGCGCGAAGGGCGATTTCGATTCGTCGGCGGGTACGACGGCGGCGTCGCGGCTGACGCGCTGGGAAGAACTCGCGCAGGTGCTGCTGCTGGCGAACGAGTTTGTGTTCGTGGATTGAGGCGGGGTAGCCCGGGCTTTCAGCCCGGGGATTGGGGGGGAATGGAAATACAGAACCCGGGCTGAAGGCCCGGGCTACGGTGGGGCGCGGCTGACGCACTGGGGAGAGCTCGCGCAGGTGCTGGTGCTGGCGAACGAGTTCGTGTTTGTGGATTGAGGCGGGGTAGCCCGGGCTTTCAGCCCGGGGGATTGAGGGGATGGAAATAAAGAACCCGGGCTGAAGGCCCGGGCTACGGCTGCGGCGCGGCTGGCGCGCTGAGGAGAGCTCGCGCAGGTGCTGCTGCTGGCAAACGAGTTTGTGTTCGTGGATTGAGACGGGGTAGCCCGGGCTTTCAGCCCGGGGATTGGGGGGATGGAAATAAAGAACCCGGGCTGAAGGCCCGGGCTACTGAGTTGCCACGGCGTTGCTCCGGCGGGATCAGAACCGGCGCTGGGGGGCGTCGGAGCGGATCAGGTCGCACTGGCCGCTGAAGTCGGCGAAGCCGCCCTCCAAGGTGATCTGGCCGGAGCGGCGGTCGATGCGGAGCTTGGGTTTGTTGAGGGCGTTGATGCGCACGAGGCCGGTGATCTCGTCGTCGTTGACCCAGAGATCGTTGACCATGAACCAGCCGCCGTTGCCGCCGCTCAGCAGCGGGACCATGGGGCTGGGCAGTTTGATGCGGGCGTTGTTGCCCGCGATCTCGACGTAGCCGGAGCCGTTGAATTGCTTGCGGCCGCTGTCGGTGACGAGCGCGCTCTCCATTTTCCGCGTCTTGAAATTGTAGCGGTTCTCGACGTGCGTCTGGTTGCCGAGGACGGAGCCGTTGCCGTGGAAGGAGAGATTGATTTTCAGCGGTTCGTCCGCGGCGCGGAGCGCCGGAGCGGAGAGGCCGAGCGCGGCGAGGGCGAAAAGGGCGAAGGCGGAGCGGAGGAAAGGTTTCATGGGCGGGAGCGGTCGCATTGCGTTCAGTTGGCGGGCTGCTTCATGCGGCGCGTCCACTCGTAACCGTCGAACCAATACGCGTTGAGGTTGGGGATGAAGTTGTCGGCGAGGCGGGACGCGATCCACGCGTTGAGGTAGTTGAGGAGCCCTTGGTTGCCGCGCTTCACCGCCAGGCCGGCCACCGAGCGCACGAGCGGGACGGGCAGGGGCAGGCCCGCTTTGTCGGGGTGCCGTTTGGCGAGGATGCGGGCGTCGGGCAGGCTGGTGAGCAGGGCGTGGACGCGGCCTTCGAGCAGCGCGGCTTCGGCGGCCTCGCGGTCGGGGAAGGTGGCGAGCTTGGCGACATCGAAGAGCTCCGCCGCGAGTCCCGCGGAGAAAGTGCCGGCGACGGTGCCGACGGTCGTGCCGGTTTGGTTGAGGTCCTCGGGGTGCCGCGCCTTGGGCGCGAGGCGGAGGTTGGTGACGAGGGTGGTGCCGGACTCGAAATAGGGGGTCGAGAATTCGACGCGCAGCGCGCGGGCGGGCGTGATGGCGAGGCCCGCGGCGATCAGGTCGATCTCGCCGCGTTCGAGCGCGGCGAAGAGGTCGGCGATGGGCGCGAGTTTGAATTCGGCGGTCGCACCGAGGTCGTGCGCGAGCTGGCGGCCGAGATCGATTTCGAAGCCCTCGGGCTTGCCCTGGAGGTTGACAAAGGTCCAGGGGGCGAAGTCGGCGACGCCGACCCGCAGGGTTTTGCGGGCGACGATGTCGGTGACGCCGTCGGCGAGCGCCGCGAGGGGCGCGGCGGCCACGGCGAGGGCCAGTCCGAGCGAACGAAGCAGAGGGAATGAAAGAGCGGAGTGCATGCGGGAAAGGGCGGGTGGGAAAAAGCGCAACTCAGGCGGCGGATTCTTGGCGGGCGACGCGCCAGAGGATAATCGCGGACAGCACGACCGGCAGGCCCTTGAGCGGCAGGTAGAGGAAGAACCAGGTGCCGCCCATGAGGGAGGCGAGCAGCGGGGAATTCCAGAAACCGTGCATGGCCCAGGCGGCGCCGAGGGAGCCGGCCGCCACGAGCAGGCGGCGGGCGAACGGCGCCTCGGGATGGGCGACAAAGTAACCGACGCCGAAGGCGGCGACCGCGGAGTAGGCGGCGTGGCTCCAGAGGCCGCAGAGAATGCCGCGCACGATCAGGTTTTGCACGACGGGCTCGATCTGGTTGGCGGAGGGGTGGCCGAGGGCGGCGTTGACGGTGTAGAAGTAGTCCTCGACGACCTGGAAGCCGAGGCCGACGAGGGCGCCGAGCGCCATGATCGACGGGATGGTGCGGAAGCGGCCGGGGGCGATGAGCAGCAGGAGCACGACGCCCAGGAGCTTGAGCGGCTCCTCGTCGCTCGGGCCGGCGATGGCCGCGCCCCAAGCGTGGGAGAATTCCGGACTCACGAGTTTGGCGGCGAGGCCGAAGATCGCCTGGTTGGCCGGCACGGCGAGGTAGACCGCGCCGAGCCCGCCCCAAGCGAAGGCCATGACGAACGGCGTCGCCGGCTGACCGCGGAAGAGACCGAGTTTACGGAACAGCCACAGGGGGGGCAGCGTGTAGAGAGTCCACACGAGGAGACCGAGCCCCGTGGACAAAGGCATGACCGTGAAACCGCCGAGGGCCATCATGCCGGCGGTGTGGAGGCCGCCGACGAGCAGCAGGGCATACAGCCAGAAGGCGGGCTGCCGCGGTTGGAACAGCGGGAGGGCGGACGACGGCGCGGAGGCGGGAGCGGGTTTCATTTGGCCTCCTTGATCTGCAGGCTTTCGAGGAGGGCGACGGCGTCGCGCATCGCCGCGGCGCCCTGGCCGGGCACGCTGCGCACGCGGACGGCGAAACCGAATTTCGCGCCGGGGATGCGGCCGATCCAGACGCGGCCGTCGGCGTGTTCGCCGTAGATCGCGGAGGTGGAGCCGGCGATGCCGCGCGCGGTGCGGAAGGGTTCCGGTTGGCCCGCGAGGTGGAAACGCCGGGTGGTTTCGAAGAGGCGGCGGAGACGTTCGAGCATTTCCGCTTCGCTGCCTTCCCAGGGGAACGTGGTGGCGACGAGCGAGCTGGCGTCGTTGAGCAACGCGAGCGTTTCGCCGGGATTGGTTTTGGGGATATCGGCCGACCAACCGGCGGGCGTAACGACGCTCACCCCGTGCCCGAGCGCGACGGTGACGCCGGCCGGTTGTGCGGCGGTGCCGGGCACGATCCGGTTCAGGGCAGTGAGGCCGAAACCGTAGAACAGGGCGACGGCCAGCACGGCGAGAGTGCCCGGCCAATTGGGCCGCGGGGCGGAGGCCGGCGGAGGGAAGGTGGAGACGGAGGCCATGGGAACAGGAACTGCCTACTTTACCGGCAGCGTGAGCTGCACGTCGCCTTGGGTGGAGGCGGCCTGGGCCTGCAGGTTGAAGAGCAGGCGAAGGAGGAAGAGGGTGTTGCGCGAGCGGAGGTCGTCGGCCCGGAGGTAGAACCAGTGGCCCCGATAGAAGATCGCCGGTTCGGCGTTGGCGGGGCGCTGCGCACTGGAGTTGATGCGCATGAGAGGGGAGGGTTCGGTGCGGGCGTCGGTCGGCCAAACCAGAGCGGCGTGGGCGGCGGGCGGCTCGACGTAGTTCGACAGGTAGCTGAGCAGGGCCAGCAGCGAACGTGAGCTGACGGCGATCGCGCCGGCGGTGCCCTGCAGGCCGGACTTCAATTCGTAGCTCTTGAGCCGCGGGTCGAGTCCGAGCGTGGCGATGACGAGTTTGCCGTCGGCCGAGGCGAGGGCGTCGTCGCTCAGGGTGGCCAGGACCTTGCCGTTGGCGGAGCGCAGGCCTTCGTCCGGGGTGCCGAGGCGGAGCCCGCCGGACTGCAGCAGGCGGGACATGGCATCGGTCACCTGGCGAAACTCGGCGCGCTCCGCGCTGCTGGCGGAGCGGGCGTTGGACAGGTGGTTGAGGCGCTTGAAGAGGAGCTGGGCGACGACCGAGAAATCGAAGCCGTTGTCGAGCATCAGGAACACGGGCCGGATGTCGAAAGGCATGAGCAGTTCGTTGGAAAATTCCCGGCCGAGCAGCGGCTTGTAGGTGATCGTGGGGGCGTCCTTCACGATCACCTTGGGTTTCGCGAGGGCGAGCGGGTTGGGCGAGGAGCCGTCGCCGACGCGCACTTCGCTCTCGGTGCCGTATTCGAGGGACGGCGACGCAGTGACGCTCGTGACCTGGAGGAAGACGGGCGCGTCGAGGTAGGCGAGGCGCACGATGTTGGCCAGCAGCTCTTCCTGGTCGGACCGGGCGAGCACCTCGGTGTAGGGGCCGCGCTGTTGCGCGATGGAGGCGGGGCCGCGGCTGAGGCAGCCGCCGAGCAGCAGGACAGCTGCCGTGGCTCCCAGTCCCGCGAGGAGGGCGCGTCGGAGCATCTTCATCGGGACGAACGGACTTCGGGCAGGCTTTCCCGCGAGAAAGTCGGACGGAAACGGAAAACGGTCATGGGCCGCGCTCCGCTCTTTGGTTCCGCCGGGCCGACTCCTCGTCGACTGATGGGTGCGCGCGGGCGGGGGAAGCGGACGTAGGTGGCGGAACGCACGGGCGCAAGAGACAGAATTGCGGCCGCGTCCCGTCAAGCGGCGAGTCGCCGGCGGGTGGCGGAATATTGTCGGCGGACAGTTCGTCGGGGCGTGGCGCCGGACGCGGAGGGCGAGCGCGATCGGTAGCCCGGGGCTTCAGCCCGGGCGATGGGGCGGGGCGGAGAAATATAACCCGGGCTGAAGGCCCGGGCTACGGCCGGCGGGCGGGGCCGGAAGCTCCGGCTTTCCACGTGAGACTTTCACCCTTCAACGAGCCGGTTCGCGGCTCCTCGGCTCAGCGGCGGCCGGGGTTCCGGTTGAGCGAGTAGGTGAA
>JAIXWF010000002.1 GCA_027482185.1 Opitutaceae bacterium
CGCCGGAGATCCTCGGCGGCCGGCTCATCACCATCAACCGCGGCACCGCGTGGCCCGGCGTGGAGGCGTTGCGCTTCCACCTGCGGGAGAACGCGACCGTCACCGTCCAATGAAGCATCTCTTTTCGTTTTTCTCCTGTCTGTTTGCGCTCGCTGCCCTCTCCACATCTGCCCGCGCGCAGGCGGTCAGCTCCGCTGCGTTCGGTTCGACCGTCTCGGTGTATTCCGGACACACCACCGTGCGTGAACGGGTCGATGCTGGGGTCAACGAGCGGATCGAACTCTGGAACCGCACGTGGATCGTCAGCCCCTCGGGCCAAGTCTACAGCAACACCGACCATTGGGGTTTTAACGCCCCCGATGGCTATGCCGCCACGACGATCACGTTCAACGAGACCGGGCGCTGGTCTTATTGGGCGTCCGACGGAGGTTCGATCGACAACTTCGTCTACGGTGACGGACCTTCGGATTGGTATATCTGGCCGCACAATCCACCCAACGGTGTCGGTTACGGCGGCTGGGGCCGGCGGCTGACTACCTACATTGACATCGGCGCCGCGAACAACGCGCCGACCATCACATGGACGTCGACACCGGGAACCGTCGGCAGCGGACAAAGCTATTCCGTCACAGCGCATGGCCACGATGCCGACGGCAATCTGACGCAGGTGAATATCTGGAAAAACGGCGCCGGCTTCGCCTTCGCTGGAGGCGGGAACGGAACCGACGGTGACTCTGGCAACGCAACCTCCGACAACGGTCCAGCTACGATCACGTTTACGGCCAATGCCGTAGACTCCAACGGTGCGACGTCCGCGACGATTTCTCAAACGGTAACGATCACCGCCGCTAACTCCGCGCCCACAATTGCGTGGACCGCGACACCGGGTTCCGTGGCGAGCGGGCAAAGCTACACGGTGAGTGCCCACGGGCACGACGCCGACGGCAACCTCACCCAGGTGAATATCTGGAAGAACGGGGTCGGCTTCGCGTTCGCCGGAGGCGGCGACGGCACCGATGGCGATTCCAGCAACTCCACGTCGGACAGCGGACCGGCCACCATCACGTTCACCGCCAACGCCGTCGATTCCAACGGTGTGAGCTCCGGCACGATCTCGCAGACGGTATCCGTCGGTGCGCCGCCATCGGTGTCCGCCTCGATCAGTGTCAGTCCCACGAGTGCGACGGCTCCGGGTTCAGTGACTGTGACCTGGTCGAGCGCCAATGCGACCGCCGTGTCAGTAACCGGCACCAGCGTGGCGAGTTCATCGGCGAGCGGCAGTCAGGCGGTCGGAGGGCTGCCAGCCGGTTCCCATACCTTTACCATTACCGCGCAAGGTCCCGGTGGTCCCGTCACGCAGACGGCCACCGTCGCGGTCAATCCGCCGGCCAACACGGCGCCCACCATCGCGTGGACTGCGACGCCGGGCACGGTCGCGAGCGGTCAGAATTATACCATCTCTGCCCATGGTCACGATGCGGACGGCAATCTCATCCAGGTGAATATCTGGAAGAACGGCGTCGGCTTTGCATTCGCCGGAGGCGGCGACGGCGCCGATGGCGATTCCGGCAACTCCACGTCGGACAGCGGACCGTCCACCATCACCTTCACCGCCAACGCCGTTGATTCAAACGGTGCGACCTCGGGCACGATTTCGCAGACGGTCACGATCACTGCACCGGCAACCGTGTCGGCTTCGATCTCGGCCAGTCCGTCGACCGGCACCGCGCCGGGCTCAACCACGATCACGTGGTCCACCGCGAACGCGTCCGCCGTTGCGGTTTCGGGCAGCGGCCTCGCCAGCTCGGCTACGAGTGGCAGTCAGACCGTGAGTGGCCTGCCCGTCGGCACGCATACTTACACGGTGACCGCGCAGGGGGCCGGAGGTCCGGTTACGCAAACGGCGACGTTCACGGTTGGCCCGCCGGCGAACACCCCGCCGACCATTTCGTGGAATACGACTCCCGGGACGGTCGCGAGCGGCCAAAGTTATTCCATCTCTGCTCATGGTCACGATCCGGACGGCAATCTCACGGAAGTGAATGTCTGGCGCAACGGTGTGCTCTACGCGTTTGCCGGTGGTGGCAACGGCACTGACGGCGACTCCGGCAACCCCAGCACGGACACCGGTCCGTTGACCGTCACCTACACCGCCGACGCCGTGGACTCCAATGGTGCGCGGTCCGGCACGATTTCCCAGACGGTGACAGTTAGCGCCCCAGCCACGGTAGCCGCGTCCATCAGCGCAAGCCCTACGACCGCGACCGCGCCGGGTTCTGCCACTCTCTCGTGGTCCAGCGTCAATGCCACGTCGGTATCGGTCAACGGCAACGGACTCGCCAGTTCGGCCGCGAACGGCAGCCAAACGGTGTCCGGTCTTCCGGCCGGCGTTCATAGCTACACGATCACCGCCCAAGGTCCCGGCGGACCGGTGACGCAATCGGCGACGGTCACGGTGACTGCGGCGGCTTCTGTCAGCGCGTCGATCAGCGCCAGTCCCAGCAGTGCCGCGGCCCCCGCTGCGGCCACGATCACCTGGTCGAGTGCGAATGCCACGGCGGTCTCGGTGTCCGGGCCGGGCCTCAGCAGCGCAGCTACGACCGGGAGCCAGTCTGTCGGCGGACTACCGGCGGGCGTTCACGTTTACACCATCACTGCCCAAGGAGCAAACGGTCCCGCGACCCAGACGGCCACGGTCTCTGTTTCCGCTGCACCCAACTCCGCCCCGACGATCGCGTGGAATTCGACGCCAGGAACGGTAGCCAGCGGTCAGAGCTATACCATCTCGGCGCACGGTCACGACCCGGACGGCAATCTGACGAACGTGAATGTCTGGCGGAACGGCGCGCCGTATGCGTTCGCGGGCGGTGGCAACGGCACCGACAACGACTCCGGCAACCCCAGCACTGACTCGGGGCCTTTGACTGTCGTCTACACGGCTCAGGCAACGGACGCCGCCGGACTTAGTTCCGCGACGATTTCCCAAACGGTAACGGTGACGGCGCCGCCGGCCGTTTCCGGATCGATCAGCGCGAG
Source organism: Opitutaceae bacterium (assembly GCA_027482185.1). Lineage (GTDB taxonomy): Bacteria > Verrucomicrobiota > Verrucomicrobiia > Opitutales > Opitutaceae > ER46. Next base: position 3,037 of record JAIXWF010000002.1, read on the forward strand.
TCCGAGCACCACGACGGCACCGGGTTCGGCGACCGTCACGTGGAGCACGGCGAACGCGACCTCAGTGAGCGTTTCCGGAAGTGGCCTGAGCAGCACAGCGAGCAGCGGTAGCCAGACCGTGAGCGGCCTCGCGACAGGTTCTTACACCTATACGCTCACCGCTCAGGGACCGGGCGGTCCCGTGACTCAGACAACGACCGTCACTGTAACCGGCGGAGCGAATGTCTCCGGTTCCATCAGTGTGTCGCCGGGGAGCATGGCTTGGGGTGGCACGGCGACGGTGACGTGGACCACGGCCAATGCGACGAATGTCCGCGTGGCGGGCTACGGTATCACCGGCACGCCGTATGAAAGCTCGGCCAACTTCACCGTTAATGTAGGCGGGCTGAATCCCGGTCAGACCACGTGGACCCTCATTGCCGAAGGGCCTGGCGGACCGATCACGCGCACCGCAACGATCAACGTTACAACGAGCGACGGCCTCTATGGCTCCCTAACCGCCAGCCCGACGGTCATCTACTCCAATCAATCGGCGACCCTGAATTGGACCACGACGGGAACAGGCTTTCGGTGGGTGCATGGCTATCAGCCGGGGTTGAACGGCGTGAACGTGTATCCCGCGGCTGTTACCGGCTCATCCACGGTTTCCGGTCTTAGTCCGGGCAACTACCGATTCGTGATCGAATACGGCCCCGGCTCCTCGACCACGCGCATGTCGTTCGCGGACCTGACCGTGCTGGGTGTGAATCGCACGGTGGTGACGTCGACGTCGCCCGTAGGTGCGGGATCTGTCACCGGCGCGGGCATCTATATGGAAGGGACGTCCGCCACCTTGGTCGCGGTCCCGGACGCGACGCACGTCTTCGCCGGATGGACGGGCGATCTCACGAGCGCCGTCAATCCCGTCGTCTTCACGGTCGGTGCACAGAACTACAACGTGGTCGCAAATTTTGCGCTCCGGACCTTTGCCGTCACCGCCGCGGCATCTCCAGTCGGTGCCGGGTCCATAACCGGCGGCGGCAATTACCCCGTTGGGACGGTCGCCACTCTGACCGCGACACCAGACCCGACGCACACCTTCGCCGGTTGGAGCGGTGACCTTTCGAGTGCGGCCAATCCTCTGGCGTTCACCGTTACCAGCGCGACGAACCTGATCGCGAACTTCACGCCAACCAGCTTCGCGCTGACGACGACGGCAGGAAGCGGCGGCACCGTTACACCCGGCGGCACCTACGCGGCTGGCACCGTCGTCACCGTAGCCGCCACGCCGGATGCCACCCACCGTTTCAGTGGCTGGGCGGGCGACGCGAGCGGTCTGGCGACTTCCGTCGCCGTTACAATGGACCGGGCGAAGTTTGTGCAGGCCAACTTTGCGGCGAAGGCGGCCCAGACGATCACGTTCAATTCCCCGGGCGATCACGGACTGGCGTCTCCGCCGTTCACGCTGGTGGCGAATGCAACCTCCGGTCTGCCGGTCAGCTTCTCCCTTCTCAGCGGTTCGGCCATTTTGACCGGCAATTCCGTGGAGGTAACCGGTGCCGGCCCCGTCACGATTCAGGCGAGCCAGCCAGGTGACGCGTTTTTCCTGCCCGCCGCGCCCGTTACCCAAAGCTTCAACGTGATTGCCGCGGCTACGCTCAAGTATCGCGGCCAATCACGCACGCTCCTGCGGGATGCCACCACGCGCGAGGCTCCTCCCTTCGTCCTCGAGAAACCCTGACCGATTCATCCCATGAAAACTCTTCTTTGCTTCGTTCTCTTGTTCGCGTTCGCCGTGGCCGGCGAACCCCCGGCCCTAGAACAGCCCGTCGGTCCACTCCGCTTCGAGAAGACTCCGTTGCCGTCCGCGCTGCGTGCGCTGGCCCGCACGGGCAAGACGACGATCCACGTCGAGCCGGGCATTGCCGGTGAGGTCACCGTCGATTTTTCCGGCGGCACGGTGCGCAGCGCGCTGACCGCTCTCGTGGAGCCGGTCGGACTCTACTTCGAGGAGACACCCGCGGGGATCGTGGTGCGGCAGCGGAAGACGGTGCTCTACCTGATCGACTATCCGCAGCTCACGCGCAGCGGCTCCGGCAGCGCCTCGATCACCCTCGGCGGCGCGCCGGGTGGCAGCGGGGGAGGCTTGAACGGCTCCACCGCGCTCTCGCCGCAGCAATCACTCGCCAGCGGCAACACGGCGTCCGATGCGACCCAGGTTTCCATCTCGCAGGAAAATCAGAACACGTTCTGGACCACATTTGAGGCCGAGCTGCGCAGCATGGTGAAGGACGGCGACAGTCTCGTCCTCAATCGCTTCAGCGGCGTGGCACAGATCACGGCCCCGGTGAAGCGGCACGAATCCATCCGGGCGTTTATCGAGCTGGTGAACCGTCGGATCACGCAGCAGGTCGAGATTGAAGCCCGACTCGTCGAGGTGACCTTGCGCGACGAGCAGAAGCTCGGCGTCGACTGGGATCAGGCGGCCACCTCACTCGAAGGCGTGCGCGTGGTGGCGCGCGCTCCGCTCGATGTCGCCGGAGTCGGCGGCGCCGTGCTGGGGTCCAATACCTTCGCGGCGACGCTGGGGTTCGGACGAGCGTCCGCGGTCATCCAGGCGCTCAAGCAGCAAGGCGAGGTGAAGACCGTCGCCCAGCCGCGGTTGCGCGCCCTCAACAATCAGACCGCATTTATCAAGGTCGGAGAAGACCGTCCATTTTTCAGGCTGCAACAGACCACCACGCTCCAGCAGCCCGGAGCGACGACGGCTTTCAACCAGACGCAGGAGAATTTCTCGGTTTCGACGATCACCATCGGGACGATCCTCGCCGTCACTCCGCAGATCGACGGCAACAGAATGATCACGCTCGACGTGCTGCCGGCCATCACGCGGTTGCAGGCCATCGTCACGAGCCCCGACGGTCGACAGACCGCGCCGGTCACGGAGGTGAAGCAGGCTTCGACCATCGTGCGGCTGCGTGATGGCGAAACCGCGATCATCGGCGGGCTAATTTCGGAGGAAACGGGCGAAACTGAGCGGCGGGTTCCGGTGCTCGGGAAACTTCCGCTCGTCGGTGCGGCGTTCCGCAGCCGCGCGAACCTCCGCGCCCGGACCGAACTCGTGATCTTCCTCACGCCCCGCCTCGTCCGCTGACCATGCTCGATTTTCTCCAGAATCTGCGCGGCCGAAATCCGTCGGCATCCGCTGTGGTTGAATCCGGCGGCGACCCGACGCGCGCCTTTGACGCGATCCTCCGCGCGGCGGCGGGTGAAGGGGCGAGCGACATTCACTTCGAGCCCAAGGAGGACGGCCTTTTTGTGCGCTTCCGGCTCGACGGTGAAATGCACAGCCATGCGCGGTTGCCGGTGGCGCAACGCGAGGCGCTGCTGGCGCGGGGCAAGATTTTCGGCGGCATGGACATTACGGAAAAAAGGCTGCCGCAGGATGGCCGGGCTGTGCTCAAGGAACGCGGACGGCGTTTCCACCTCCGGCTGAGCACGCTGCCGACGGTGTATGGCGAGAGCCTCGTCATCCGGCTCTTGGATCAGACGATGCCGGGACAGGATTTCGCGCAGTTGGGCCTCGCGGCGCCACAGGCGGACGCGTTGCGCGCGGCGCTGGCCGGTCCGGCAGGCTTGATCTACCTCACCGGCCCGACGGGTTCGGGCAAGACCACAACGCTGCACTCGGCACTCCATGCCCTCGATCACGAGGGGCGCGTTATCCACACGCTGGAGGACCCGGTGGAGTATGAGTTCCCCGGCATCCGACAGACGGAGATTCGGGAAAAGATCGGCCTCACGTTCGCGACCTCGCTGCGCGCTCTCCTGCGGCAGAATCCCGATATTCTGCTGGTCGGCGAAACGCGGGATGCGGAGACGGCCCAACTCGCGATTCGCGCGGCGCTCACGGGCCATCTGGTGCTCTCAACCCTGCACACGAACGATGCGCTCGCGGCGATTCCGCGGCTGCGGGATCTCGGCGTGGAGAGTTTTCTGTTGGCCGCGTCGCTGCGCCTGGTCGCGGCCCAGCGTTTGGTTCGCCGGCTTTGCCCGGAGTGCAAGGAGCAGCACCCCGAGAATGCGCGCCTGCGGGAGGAGCATCGGATGCCCGACGCGGAATTCTGCCGAGCGGTGGGATGTCCCGCATGTCGCGGGCGTGGCTTCCAAGGGCGGCTGGCGATTCACGAAGTCATCTCTGCCGAAAAGTATCTACCGCTGATCGCGGCCGACGCGCCCCTCGGCGATCTGGCCGCGGTGCGGGATCGCGAAGGCACCGCCACGCTCTGGCAGCACGGGCTCACGGCGGCAGCGCAGGGGCTCACCACCATCGAGCAGGTCGCCCGCGTCCTCTGATTTTTTAACCGGGCCACCCGGCCCATAACCCAAGCACACATGAAGAACACCAAGAACAAATGTCAGCACACGCAGGGCTACTCCCTGCTCGAACTCGTCCTCGTCCTCGCCGTGGTCAGCGTCCTCGTCGGGTTGCTGTTGCCGAAAGGCTTCGATGCCCTGCGCAACGCGCGCATTCAGCAGGTCGAAAAGACCGTCGATACGCTCAAGACGGCGCTGACCGACTACCTCGCGATGGCCGGCGGCAACGGCAGTCTGCCCCGCACCGAAGGCACCGGCATCCCGACCTCGGGCGCCGCGCTCACCGGCGCCACCGATGTCGCGAAAGGCAATGCTGCGCGGCTCGATACGGTTTTGCTTGCGACAGGCAAGATCGAGAAGCCGCTGGCCCTGCGGATGGGCACGCAGGCCTTCGCCTCCACGGGCACGGGCAATGAGGTGTCGTGGAATCAGGCAGCGCTCGGCTTCGTGATGACGCCGGACGCCGCCCCGCAACGAAACTGGTCCAATGTCACCCGGGTGGAGGCCCGCACGGCCAATCCGGCCCTCGCGCCTTCCGCGGCGCTTGGCGCCAACTTTCGGCTCGATGGGACTACGAACCTCAGCGCGAACTACGTCGTCGCCTATCTCGTCATCCCGGCGTGTCCCGCGAAGGACGCCTACGAGTTGGCCGTCGCCATGAACGGAGCGCAGCTCGCGCCCGTCGAGGGCGCCGCCTCCGACAGTGGCGTCGTCGCTTATGCCGCTCCCGCCAACGGAATCACGGACGTCTATGTTTATCTCACGTCCATCTGAGCCGCGCACGGTTCTCCTTTGGGGCGACCGCTGGTGGTTCGCCGGCACCGGGATTTCGGCGGAGTTCGCCGATCTCGGCGGAGCCGTCGAGGTCCTCGTGGCGCACTATGCGAACGAGCCGAAGCCCGTCCGCATCCGGCTGATCTTTCAGCCGGATGCGCTCGAGACCGAGCCCGTGGCGTGTCCGCAGGGCGACCGGGCGACGCTGGCAGCGGCGCTGGCCGGAGAGTTTCCGTCCCTGTGCAACCCGCAGTGCGCGTGGAGCCATGAACACGTGCTTCCGATGGGTGGCGACTTCGCGACGCTGCTCCATTTTGAAACCACTCCGGGACTCATTACGCTCGCCACCGAACTGGCGCGGCATGGGCTCGCGGTCGAGTCGGCGTGGCCGATGGCCACTTTCCTCCACGCCCTCCCCAAGGAATGGAGCGATTCGGGTGCCGTCACCGTCGTCGCGGTCCAGGCCCAACGCGCCGTGGCGTATCGGCATCCGGCAGATGGCGTTCGTTCCGTGCCGGTGTGGCTCGGCGAGTCCGCCGTCGCCGAGGTCGGCGAATGGTTGGGTGAACTGCTCGCGCAGAGCCCGGAAGAACCGGTGCTGCTCGTCTGCGCGGATGCCGAGACGGCCACCGCACTGGGCTCATTCGTGAGTGCGGAGGGCTATCCCGGCGTCGAACAGATCACCCTCAACGAGGCCTTGGCCCGTCCCGGGCCGTTTCCCCGCTATCACCCCGCCCAGTTGCTGCCGCGGACGCCGCTCTTCACCGCCCAGGGCTTCCTCATAGCAGCAAGCATCGTATTCCTCCTCGCAGGGGCGTGGATGGGCACGGGGATCGTTCGCACCTCGCTGGCGGAGCGCGCGGCGACGCGGGATCAGCAGGCCAAGCTGAGTGCCTTGCGGACGGAAGTGGCGCAGCTCCGTGAGAACGCCGCCGAAATCTCCGCGCTGCGTCGCTCGCTGGAGGGCGGCGCGGCGGGTCCGCCCTGCGGCGCCTTGCTGGAAGCGGTCGCCACGACGATCCCGGCCTCGAGCACGCTCACGTCGCTCCGCATCACCGGACGGACGGTGGCGATTGAAGGCTGGGTCGCTCCGGACGCGCTACCGACGGCGGTCGAGGACTGGCGTTCGCGTCTCGCGCCTGCCAACGCACCTTGGACCGTAACGGCGAAGGTTGGCGCGGCTGGCGCCTTCACCCTGAACGGAGGATTTCGGTTGTGAGCCGGACGAGGAGCATTTCCCGGCGAGTCTGGAGCGCCTTCGTGAGCAGCTTCGTCTTGTGCGCGGCCGCGGGGTGGTTCGCACTCCACCCGCGTCCGGCCGCGGCGGAGCACGCGGCCGAATTCACGGCCCTCGTCGGAGAGTTGGAGCGCCTGCGCGGCAATGATGACGGCCTACGGGACCGGCTCCGCGAACAGCAGCGGGGGCTCAGCCGTATCGCTTGGACGCCCGACAAGCTGGCGGCCTTGGAGCTGCGGTATGGCTCGCGGTGGCGGTGGACCTGGGAGTCGGGTGAACCGCGCACACGGGTCACGTTGCTGCGTGTCGCTCCGCACATCGAGGAGTGGGCCGTCTACCGCGCCCTTGTGTCGGAATTGACCGAGCAGCCGGGGGTGATCGTCGAGTCCGTCGAGATTCTCGCTGACGGTTACGCACGGGACCGGCGGCTGACGCGGGTCGCGATTGGACTCCGCTTTGTCGTCGCACCGGCCCGCGACGGACAGCGGGCCGTCCCCAGCCACGGCCCGCCGACCGTCGCCCCGGCGGCAGGTCCGGCCACGCCCCGGAAGGTCGGGGCCTTCACTTCGCACCGCCGCCCGTCCGCCTTCGCCGAGCCTCCGGCTCCCGGGACGAG
>JAIXWF010000018.1 GCA_027482185.1 Opitutaceae bacterium
AACATCCTCGCCGTCAACGACGACTGGCGCGGCACCGTCGCGTTGAAGGCGCAGTTCCAATCCGTCGGCGCCTTCCGCTTCTTCTCCGATGCCAGCCGCGACGCCGCCGTCGCCATCGAGCTCCCCCCCGGCGCCTACACCGCCACCGTATCCGGAAAGAACAATACGACCGGCGTCGCCCTCGTCGAAGTCTACGAACTGCCCTGAGTCGGGGACCGATCGATCAAAGCAGCGGAGCGGCCCCCCGGTCCTGTCGGAGACGGCCGGGGGAACGCGTTTGCGCGGCGCAGCGCAAAGCCAGGCCCGACCGCTTTGCCGGCCTGGGCCTGTTCGTATCCATTCCGTAGCGACACTCACGCCCGAACCGCCGGCGGCGCTTGCGCCGGCGCTCCAAGCGCACTCAATCTTTTCCTTTTTCCTGTCCCATGAACCGCCTTCGCTGCCGCCTCGCGTCCCTCGGTTTCCTCCTGCTGCCCGCGTTCCTCTCCGCCCAATCCGCACCGCCGGCCCAGACCCACGTCGTCGCGATCGGCGCCGCGCCGCTCCGGGCCCCCGCCACCGCGGACTTTGACCCGGGCGCCTTTTTTACCCTCGAAGGTTGGTTCTTTCGGACCGATGCCGTGCCGTCCGGCTGGCTCATGGGCAAAGGCTTGGCCACGTCGGGCACCGATCCGTTCCTTGCCTTCGGCCTCCAGCTCGACGAGGCCGGCACGGGTGTCCGTTTCGCCGCCTCCACCGGCGCCGCGGGCAGCTACCGCACGATCACCGCCCCGGCCGTCCTCCCGCTTCGGACGTGGACGCATGTCGCCGCCGTGATGGACGGCACTTCGATCCGTATTCTGATCAATGGTACGATCGTCGCCTCCGGCACCGCCGTCGGCGCTCCGCCCGCCGCACCGAATATCGCCTTCGGCGTCGGCATCGCCTTCCGCGCCAACGGCGACACCAACTACCCCGCCTTCCCCGGCTACGCCCGCCAAGTCCGTTTCTGGAACGTCGCCCGCACCGCCGCCCAGCTCGCCGCCGGCGCCCCGGTCGCCCTGCCCGCCGACCGCACCGGCCTGGTCGCCGCCTGGCCGCTCGACGAATCCTCCGGCGCCGTCGCCCGCGATCTCTCCGGCGCCAACCGCGCGCTCACCGCCGCCTCCGGCAAGCTTTCCACCGCGCGTCCTTCGGTGCTCGCGGCGGGACCGTTCTTCGCGACCACGACCAGCAAGCTCCCCGCAAGCGGATTCGCCCATCTCACCGAAGGCCAGTTCATCGACTTCGACGGCGACGGCGATTCCGACCTTGTGACGATGCATGTCTTCTCGCCGCCCACCGTGCCCGGCACGCCGTCGCGCCTGCGCGCGCTGCGCAACACCAACGGCACGTTCTCCGACGTCACCGACGCCGTGCTCGGCAACATCCCGATGATCCACCCCCGTTTCAATTTCGTCGGCGACTTCAATCGCGACGGCCGACCCGACCTGCTGATCGTCGGCCAAGGCACCGACACGCCGCCGTTCCCCGGCGAGCAAACCAAGCTGCTGATCCGGACCGCCGACGGCCGCCTCGCGGACGAAACGGCCACGCGCCTGCCGCAACGCTCGGGTTTCACGCACGGGCTGGGCGTCGGGGACATCGAGGGCGACGGCGATCTCGACATCTACATGGGCAACATCAACGGCGGCGACACGAGCCCGCGCTTCTACCTGAACAACGGCGCGGGCGTTTTCACCGAGGACACCGCACGCCTGCCGGCGGATGTGGAGGCGCGCCGGAACCTCTACCACTCGGCGCACCTCGCCGACGTGAACGGCGACGGCCGGCCCGATCTGATTCTCGGCGCCGCCGACCGCACGGTCGCCAACGAATGCCTGCTCAACGACGGCGCCGGCAACTTCGTGCGCAACGCGCGCTTCGCCCTCCCGCCCAAACTCTTCGGTCCCGAGGCCTCGACGGTCTGGATCAGTTCGGCCGACCTGAACGGCGACGGCGCGATCGACCTGCTTCTCGGCACCACCGGCGGCAGCTCGTTGCTGCCGGATGGACGCACGATTCCGGGCTACGGCCTCGCCGGTCTGCAAGTGCTGCTCAACCGCGGCGACGGCACGTTCTACGACACGACCGCCGACTCCGGCATCACCTGGAATGCCGGCGAACGCTGGGTCGTTTTGCTCGATGTGGTCGATTTCAACAACGATGGCCGGCCGGACATCAGCGCGAGCGTCGAGCTCGAAGCCGGCTCCGGCAGCCGCTCCCGCCTCTTTCTCAACCGGGGAGCCGGCCGCTTCGTCGACGCGACCGAAGCCTACACCACCGATCCGTTCAGCGCGTTTGTCATCGCCCGCGACATCGACGGCGACGGCAAAGTCGATCTGGTCCGCGGGGCGGCCAACGGCGAGATCTCGTTTGCCCGGGCGCAAAAATTACTCGACCGCGCCGTCTTCCAGACCTCGCCCGACCAACCCGGCCGCCTCGCCAATCTCAGCGTGCGCACCCAGGCCGGCACCGGCGACCAGACGCTCATCACCGGTTTCGCGTTGAGCGGCGCGGGCACCAAACCCCTCCTCGTGCGCGCCGTCGGCCCCACCCTCGCCGCCTTCGGACTCACCGGCGTGCTCGCCGATCCCTTCGTGGAAATCGCCCCGCTCAACGCCGCCAAGATCGCCGAGAACGACAACTGGGCCGGCACCGCCGCGCTCAAAACCGCCTTCGCCGGCGTCGGCGCCTTCGCCCTCTCGCCCGACACGAGCCGCGACTCCGCGCTGGTGTTCTCGCCCGCCGCCGGCGCCTACACGGCCAAGGTCGTCGGCGCCGACAACGGCACCGGCGTCGCGCTGGTCGAAGTGTACGACACCGGGACAGGCAACGCGCCCAAACTCTCCAACCTCAGCGCGCGCACCCAGGTCGGCACCGGGGCCGACGTCCTCATCACCGGCTTCACCGTCAACGGCAACGTCCCGAAAAAACTCCTCATCCGCGCCGTCGGCCCGACGCTCGGCGCCTTCGGCGTCGGCGGCACGCTCGCCGACCCCGTCCTCGAAGTACGCCCGCTCGGCGTGGACAACGTCGTCGCGACCAACGACGACTGGCGCGGCACCCCCGCGCTCAAGGCCGCCTTCGCCGGCGTCGGCGCCTTCGCCTTCGCGGCCGACAACTCCCGCGACGCCGCCGTCGCCATCGAGCTCCCCCCCGGCGCCTACACCGCCACCGTATCCGGAAAAAACAATACGACCGGCGTCGCCCTCGTCGAGGTCTACGAACTGCCCTGAGCCGGGGACCGGGCCGCTCGCCGCAACGGCTTGGGGGAACCCCGTTCCTGCCGGCGACGGACGCCCGAGGGGCCGCGTTGGCGCGGCCCAGCGCGAAGCCAGGCCCGACCGCGTTGCCGGCCCAGGCCTATTCGTATCCATTCCCTAGCGACACATACGCCCGGACCGCCGGCGGCGCTTGCGCCGGCGGTCCGGGCGCACTCAATCTTTCCTTTTTCCTGTCCCATGAACCGCCTCCGCTGCCGCCTCGCGTCCCTCGGTTTCCTCCTGCTGCCCGCGCTCCTCTCCGCCCAATCCGCACCGCCCGCCCAGACCCACGTCGTCGCGATCGGCGCCGCGCCGCTCCGCGCCCCCGCCACCGCGGACTTCGCCCCGGGCGCCTTCTTCACCATGGAGGGTTGGTTCTACCGGACCGAGGCGGCGCCGTTCGGCTGGCTCATGGGCAAGGGCCTCGCCACCGCCGGCGCGGATCCCTACATCGCCTTCGGCCTCCTGCTCGACGAAACGGGCACCCGCGTCCGCTTCTCCGCCTCCACCGGCGCCGCCGGCAGCAGCCGCGATGTCACCGCCCCGTCCGCTCTCCCGCTCCGCACCTGGACCCATGTCGCGGCCGTGATGGACGGCACCTCGACCCGCCTCCTGATCAACGGCACCGTCGTCGCCGCCGGCACCGCCAGCGGCACCCCGCCCGCCGCGCCCAACATCGCCCTCGGCGTCGGCGTCGCCTTCCAGGCCAACGGCTCCTACAATTTCCCCTTCTTTCCCGGCTACGCGCGCCACGTGCGCTTCTGGAACGTCGCCCGCACCGCCGCCCAGATTGCCGCCGCCGCCGGCACCGCGCTGCCCGCCGACCGCACCGGCCTCGTCGCCGCCTGGCCGCTCGACGAATCCTCCGGCGCCGTCGCCCGCGATCTCTCCGGGGCCGACCGCGCGCTTGCCGTGCCCTCCGGCCAGCTCTCCGCCACCCGCGCCGACCTCCTCGAGAACCCCTTCTACGCCGTCACCGCCACCACGCCCGCGGGCAACGCTCTCGCCGATGTCGACGACGGTATCCTCTTCGACTTCGACGGCGACGGCGACCTCGACCTCGTCACCACCCATCTCCGTTGGCCACCGACCCTCCCGGAAACCCGCGTCCGTCTCCGCGCCTTCCGCAACACTGCCGGCAGTTTCGCCGACGCCACCGACGCCGTCCTCGGCAACGTCACGATGGTCCACCCCCGCCACCACGCCATCGCCGACTTCAACGGCGACGGCCGCCCCGACCTCCTCATCATCGGGCACGGCACCGATCGCCCGCCCTATCCCGGCGAGCAGGCCAAACTCTTCATCCGCACCGCCGACGGTCGCCTTGCCGACGAGACCGCCGCCCGCCTCCCGACCCGCAACGATTTCACCCACAACGTCGCCGTCGGCGACATCGATGGCGACGGCGACATCGACATCTACATGGCCAACATCAACGGCGACTTGGCCACCACCGGCGGCCCTTGCTTCTATTTGAACAACGGCTCCGGCGTCTTCACTGCCGCCCTCGATCGCCTCCCGGCCGATATCGCCAACCGCACCCGCGGCGTCGTCTACACCGCGTCCGCCCTTGCCGACGTCAACCTCGACGGCCACCTCGACCTCTTGCTCGGAGCCGAAAACACCGCTCCCGCCAATCTCCTCATCCTGAACGACGGCACCGGCCGATTCACCGCCCAAGCCACCGTCGCGCTGCCGCCCAAAATCCTCAGCCCCGGCGTCACCACCGCCATCACGGTCGCCGACCTCAACGGCGATGCCGCCCCCGATCTCGTCCTCTCCACCAGCGGCGGCCAGATCACCATGCCCACCGGAGAAATCGTCATCGGCTACAGCATCGCCGGCCTCCAACTCCTCCTGAATCGCGGCGACGGCACCTTCTACGATGCCTCGTCCCGGCTCAACGTCACCTTCAACTCCGTCACCGACACCTGGGTCGAATGGATCCGGGTCGCCGATCTCAACCGTGACGGCCGCCCCGACCTCGTTCTCCAAGGCGCCCCCAACAGCCGAGGCCTCGCTTTTTCGCGCACCATCCTTCTCAACCGCGGCGCCGCCGTCTTCACCGATGCGTCCGACGCCTACGCCGGAGGCATGGCGACCTTCCTCCATCCCGCCGACGTCGACCGCGACGGCCTCGTCGATCTCGTCGGCGTAAACCAAAACGCCATCACCGTCTCCCGCGCCCTCCGCCCCCTCGACCGCGCCCTCTTCGAGACCGCGGCCGACCAACCCGGCCGCCTCGCCAACCTCAGCGTGCGCACCCAGGCCGGCACCGGCGACCAGACGCTCATCGTCGGTTTCGCCGTCGGCGGCGGCGCCGGCAACAAGCCGCTCCTCATCCGCGCCGTCGGCCC
>JAIXWF010000003.1 GCA_027482185.1 Opitutaceae bacterium
GAGCCGCCGTTCAACCCCGTGCTTTCCGAACCCTTCGGGCGGGACTCCCGCCCGGTGCCGACACCGCCCGCACATCAAGAGGCGGCCTAAACCCAGACGCATATGGCCATCGACCAAAAAGAAAAAACCGAAACCAAACTGAAGCCGCTCGTCTTCCGGGATAATCCCGAGGTGAAGAAGAAGATCGAGGCGCACAAGAAGGCGAACCCCGACGACGTCGTGTATTACACGCGGCTCGTGAAGGAAAATCCCGAGCGCGCGATCGAGACCTTCCTCTATCGCGATCAGCAGAAGCACGAGAACGAGATGCGGCTCATCCAGAAGCAGCTCCCGCAGGCGCAAGCGTTCTACAACGCGCAGACGGCGGAGGCGAAGGCGCGCATCGACCGCGATTTGGAAGGCGTGAATCCTTACTTCAAGGACAAGGCCTTCGTGAACGCGGCGCTGCGGGAAAAGGACCGGCAGACCCGGCGGGAATTTGCCAATCCGAGCCAGGCACCGGCGACGCCGCCCCCGGCGGCGGGCGCGAAGATGGCGGCGTAGTCCGATGCCCGTCGATCCGTCCATCCGGTCGCATCTCGACGACCATCTCGGTCAGGCGGAGTTCTCGCTCAAGGTAGCGTCGAACTTCGATTGTCTCAAAGACACGCCCGCGCACGACGCTGTGCGCGCGGCGCTGGCCCGGGTGGCGGAGGCGCGGCGCTGGGTGCGCGAAGGGCTCGCAGTGGAACGACCGGGCGTGATCTCTGCACAGGTGCCGCTGGGACAAGGGCTCCCGCTGACCCGGAAGGAACGCCTCGGGTATCGCTGGCCATGAGTGCGCGGGCCTTGGGTGTGATCGTCACCGGCGGGCGGCACTACGTCCTGAGCGCGGACGACTTTTTGTTGATCGAAGGAACGATGCGCGCGGTGGGCGCGAAGACGATTTGCACCGACGGGAGTGCCGGCGTGGCCGAGCAGGTCGGAGCGTGGGCCGAGCGACGGGGCATTCCGGTCGTGAACGTGACGGCGAACTGGATGCACGAAGGCCCGGCGACGTCGGTGGAGCGCAATACCTCGCTGGTCGAACTTGCCCGGACGGTCATCGCGTTTCCCGGGGAGGGTCCGACCGACGATTTGCTGAGTAAGGCGCGGCGGCGACGCCTGCGGATTGTGGAAAGTCCGGGCCGGCTCGCGGCCCTGCGGCCGGTGCTGGAGCGGCCGATTCTCAACCTGACACCAGGTCCGCGCCAGCGGAGCGGACCATCACCCAGATTATGAATTCAAACACACCCGCCGTTGTCCGGTCGGAAGACCCGGACGCATTTCAACACCTGCAAACCAAGATCGCCGCGGCCGAAAAGCTGCAGGCCACGATGAAGGCCGCGAATGTCATTGTTCGCAACCGGCAGCTGACCGACGACGAGAAGGTCGCGCGATTGGTCGCGGAATGCGGCCAGCGGGATCACAGCGCAAGGGAACTGCTCAAGCCCGACTTTGCCGGACGGGTGGGCTTTCCGGACTACGCGCTGACCAACAACGGTGCGAACATCCGGCGAATGCAGGCGCGATTGAAGGGACTCGCTAACGAGAGTGGGCGCGCGTCGGCTACGGTCGAGTTCCCCGGCGGGCGAGTGGAGGACAACGCCGAGGAATGCCGCGTGCGGATTTACCACAACGTGAAACCGCCGGAAGGGACCATCGCGAAACTGCGGACCTATGGGTTCCACTGGACGCCGTCGTTGGGCTGCTGGCAGCGGCTGCGGAATGACTCAGCGCGGTATGCGGCGACACAGATCACCGGGGTGACGTGGCCGCCCGCGCCGGCGGTTGCATCGAACGGGCCGAGTGCCGCGACTGGGAACAGTGTTGCCGCGAGTCAGGCGCCACGGCCGGGGATTGCGGCATGACAGCGACCAGCAAGGAGGCGTTGGTCACGCTGCGGCGCATGGCCCGCGGGCACGCGGGCGCGTCCTCGGGCGAATCGGCTGCCTGGGAAATCCTCGCCAATCTCCGCGACGGGGCCGAGGTGGACTTCGCGGGGAATTTCGTGCGGCTGGATAGCTGCGGGAAGCGGGCGGTTGTGCAGTTACTCCTGGATCTCACGACCGGCGGAACTGGCCTGAGCGAATTGAAGTGAAGGCATCGCCGTATGACCGATCCCGATAATCCGCTGGAAGCGGTGGCTGCCCCCAGCGACAGCCAGAACGGCGTTGATCCCGCTCCGAAAAAATCGACTCTGGATCTCACTCCAATGCCGCCTGCGAAATCCACCTCAACCGCGAACTATGAGGGCTTGGTCGCGGACCTGAGTCGGTTGCTGGAGGATGCTCGCCGGGTGTCCGCCCGCGCCGTCAATACCGTGATGACGGCGACCTACTGGGAATTCGGGCGGCGGATCGTTGAATTCGAGCAGGGCGGCGCCAAGCGCGCGGCGTATGGCGAGGCGCTGCTGGAGCGTCTCGCTGAGGACCTCACGGCCCGATTCGGGCGAGGATTCTCGCTTCGCAATCTGCGCAACTTCCGGACGTTTTATCTGGAGTGGCCAATTCGGCAGACAGTGTCTGCCGAATCCCGCCAAGCAATCCGGCAGACGGCGTCTGCCAAATCTTCACAGGACACCCCGCGCTCATTTCCACTGCCGTGGTCCCATTATGTCCGACTCCTGGCCGTCAAGGACGCCAGTGCACGCGCATTCTACGAGACCGAGGCGTTGCGCGGCGGTTGGTCGGAGCGTCAGTTGGATCGCCAGATCGCAACGTTGTTTTATGAGCGGACGGCGCTTTCCCGCGACAAGACTGCGATGCTGACGAAGGGCGCGAAGCCGCGGCCTGAGGATCGCGTGAGCGCGGAAGAGGAGGTGAAGGATCCGCTCGTCCTCGAATTCCTCAACCTGAAAGACGAATACTCCGAGTCGGACTTGGAGGAAGCGCTGCTCAAGCATTTGGAAAAATTCCTGCTCGAACTGGGGGGTGACTTTGCGTTCGTCGGCCGGCAGCGACGGCTGCGGATTGGCGACGAGTGGTATCGCGTCGATCTCCTGTTTTTCCATCGAAAGCTCCGCGCCCTGATCGTTATCGACTTGAAAATTGGCAAGCTGACCCACGCCGACGCCGGGCAGATGCACATGTATCTAAACTATGCCAAGGAGCACTGGATGCAGGAGGGCGAAAATCCGCCGGTGGGATTGATCTTATGCTCCAAACCGGACGATGCGCTAGCCAAGTATGCGTTGGAGGGTTTGCCAAACAAGGTGCTGGCCCGGGAATACAAGCTGGCGCTGCCCGAGGAGAAAGCCTTGGCCGAGGAACTCGAAAAGACCCGGCTGATGATTGAGCGGAAGGCGCGGTAGCCTTCGTGAATCGGGGGCGGCCTAAACTAAGCGTCAGGTGTTAATATCGAATCGCTGCTCGTCATGCCAGGTGAGCCCGTCAATCGCACCGAAGCTTTGGTTTTAGAAGTTTGCCAGCGCTCCTTCCTGTCGCTGTGGTGTCACGGCAATCCGCGGGCGGCAGACCAAAAAGAACTGTGCGATTTGTTGGTCGTGTGCGGACCACACATAATAATCGCCAGTGTGAAGGAGATTCAGTTGAAGGCGACGGCCGACCCGGCCGACGGCTAGGCGCGCTGGGAACGAAAGGCGGTCGATGCGTCAGTTAGGCAAATTTACGGTGCGGAGCGAGCGTTGGCGGGAATGACCGAGGTCATCCGCCATGACGGAACGCCCGGGCTTGGGCTGCCGCCAGTGGGATTGAGGAGGATTCACCGGCTGGCGGTCGCGTTCGGCGACAAGGGCGAGGTCGCGATCAGGTCGGGAGACTTCGACAAAGGCTTTGTGCATGTGATGAGCGAACCGAGCTTTCGCGACGTGCTGGCCGAGTTGGACACGATTTCGGATTTTGTGGGTTATCTCGCGGCCAAGGAAGATTTCGCGGGCCGTTGTCGCATGATTTGCGAGGGATCGGAGTCCAACGTTCTTGGCTGGTATCTCACGCACGAGCGCACTTTCCCGGAGAATGTAGACGTGATGTTGTTTGACGACACGATCAGGGCTGGGCTTCAGAACGAACAGGTATTCAAACGACGAAAAGACGCGGAGCGCGACAGCTATGTCTGGGACCGACTGATCGAGGGTTTATCCGACCCGACGGCGAAGTCGATCGAGGGTCCTGGACCGACCTTGAACGAGCTGGAATCTGCGTTGAGGTGGATGGCGCTGGAGACGCGTTTTCATCGCCGTGTTCTCGGGCGAGGCGTCGGCGAATTTCTGATCGCAGCAAGGGCGCGCCAACTCGCGTCGCGAATCCTAGTGGCACCGAGCGAAGTCATCTATGTGTTGGTCTATTTTCCGTCGAATGCTCGTCCCGAAGATCGCCGGGCCGAAGTCACCGGACGTTGCTTCATTGCGAGGCAACGGCTCGGCCGGGGGGAAGTCGCTGTGGGAATTGGACTCAGCGATCATATTCAAGGCGTCGGCTCGGCGTCAGATTTAGTCTATCTCGATTTCTCGAAATGGTCCGAGGCGGATGAACGGGCGGCTAACGATCTCAAGACGAAGGCTTCCTTCTTCGCCCGCGCTCGCACCTGGCATCGACACGAAGACGAGTTTCCAAAGTCCGCGACTTGAATGGGTGCCCCGAACTTAGGGGAATATTTCCAATCAACTGTGGGTTGAAATAGAAGTGAGGTTGCCAAGTCCGCCGCGACCATTGACGCTCGAAAGCATGGCCGAGCCGAGCCTTTCGACCGTCAAAAGACTGTTCGCATTAAGCGCGAACCGCTGTGCCTATTCCAAATGTGGGTGCCCGATTGTGGAGACCACGGGCACGGTGACCGGGATTATCTGTCACATCAAAGCGCGCAGCAAAGGCGGGCCGAGGTTCGATCCGAAGCAGACCGAGGAGGAGCGCCATGCCTTCGACAACCTCGTGCTGATGTGCGGGCGGCACAGCAAACTAATCGATGCCGAGCCGAAGACTTACACAGTCGAGTTGCTCCGGGAGATGAAAGCGATGCACGAGCGTCACGGTAATCTTGAGCTGTCCCAAGTGGAGGCGCGGTATGCCGGAAGGCTGCTAGACGACTACCGCGACCTCTACATCACCACGACTGGAGACGTCACTGTGAACCGGCCGCAGAAAGTTGAATTTAAGCAGGTCAAGAAGACCGTGAAGATCACGGCTCCGGAGGGCAGCATCGCGGCGGACCGTTCGAAGCGGAACTACGTGAAGCACCTCATTGATCGCTATAACGAATTTGCGGCACAGCAGCCCGGCCGGAAGTTTTCATTCGCTGCAATTTACTCCGACATCACCGCAAGGTTTGGTGCGAAGTGGGACCTTCTGGGTATTGAACAGTTCGACAGCCTGTGCGCCTACTTGCAGCAGCGGATAGACTGCACGATGCGCGGCGGCATTAACCGTGGGCAAGGCTACCCGAACTACTCAACCTACCCGGAGTTCGTGGCGAAATACGAGCGCCGCTGAAATGCGGTGGTTTGTTTACGAGTTGGCCGGAAGCTCGTGCTTGGCGGCGTAGGCCACCACCGCGACGGTGACGGCGATCAGGATTTGCGCTTCGAGTTGATCGAAGTGCGGCCCCGGATGGTGGTGCGGCGGATTTGCGGCTTGTTTGATCGCGCCGAGACTGGCGTTGAGCCAAGCGTAGGTCGCTTTGCCGAGGCGGGTTTCCCAGCTTTTCTTCAACGTCGGAACTTTGCGCGTCAGGTTATCGGGGCCGGTCACTTCAGGATAGTCGAAAAAACGTTCGAGGGCGACGCGGCAAGCACCGGCGGCCTCATCGTAGAGCCCCTGTTTGTGATGCTCCTGTGCTTGGCGAAGGGCTTGATGCGCTTCCTTGTAGCTCTCGACTGCGGACAAGGGGATCGCTGGCAGTTCAATCAGATGGACGGTTCCGTGGCCGACCTGCGGCAGCACCCGGGAGGTCCAGGCGGAGCGAGGAATGGTGATTTCCTGATGAAGTCCGACGTCGAGACGGTTGACGAAACCCCATGCCACATTGTGCGGGATCGGCGGATCGTGGAGGGCATAGTATTTTTCGACGGTGAGCGTGAGATGCACGCTGAGTTTAAGATCGCCGCCGTTGCGGGCGCGTTCGAGAAACGCGATTCTCGCTGGGTCGAGCGGAAACTGGAGATAGTGCAGCTGATCGCTGAGGGTCTTGAAATCTGAGCGAAGGTGAATGTTGATCGACACGCTTGGCGCCACGGCGAAGGGCTGGTGCGCAATATCGATCCGTCCTTGAAGCGTGGTGAATCGAAGTCCGACGCGGGGGTCTTCGGGATGAATATAGAAATCCAGCCGCACTGGCAGGAGAAAAACGGGGGCGTGCGCTCCGCCGTTCCCGTTAATTTCAGCGGCGGAAATTTCGGCGAAGGCGACGTTGTATTGCTCGTGGCTGGAAAATGAGGCGCGCATGAGGCGTGTCGTTAGCGCCCGCCGTGGGCAGTCGCAACGTGCGAATGGTGGGAACGTCGGACGACATCACCGCGTGCCTTAATCGAGGCAGGATTCCACCTGGAGGCTCGCTGTTACTGGCTTGCGGCGTTTGGTTGCTGGGAGGGTTTGCATGCGTCGTCGGTGGTAGGAGTGGGCTCGACTTTGCTTTCGGATTGGGTTCGCCGCAGCCTTCTTGCCATTATGCGCCCCTCCGACCCCGGCAAGGACACTACGCCTGCGGCGTTCCTCCTTGCCTGCGCCTCCGGGGCGAAGTCACCAGTGTTGCGGCATGGTTCACCCTTCGGGCCCTTGTGAATCCTCCGTTCACACTCGATTCGCCCCGCGCACGAGTTAGTATCGCGTGAGATGTATTTCTTCTATTTTGATGAGACAGGCTCCCGCGATCCGGCGGTAAGCGGCGTCAAAGCCGACGGCACTGCGTTCGCCAAAGATCCGCTCTATGTCCTCACCGCGTTAGGACTCTACGAGCGCAAGTGGGCGAGCTTTGATCGCGCGATCGCAAACCTCAAACTCGAGCTTTCCGACCATATCGCGCGACGAACGGGAGCGCGGCTTTCGCTGGCGGACTGCGAGGTCAAGTCCACCACGCTTCGCATCCCTGAACGACGAAATGCCGAGAGCCCGTTTCTGGCCGCGCTGTCGGCAGTGGATTTGCAGCGGGTTTCGGACACGTATTACGCGCAGATTTCTGCGCAACGGATGGTGCTGTTTTCGGCCATCATCGACAAACGGCGGCTACTGCCGCACATGACCGCAGAAATGCTGCACAAGAAAGCGTATGAGCTGTGTCTGGAGCGAATCGAACACTTCTTGCACGAGTTCCACCCCGGCCATCAAGGACTGATTGTTATGGACGACACGCAGCGGCAGCTAAACCACGCTGTCGCCATGAAGCACGCGTTCTTTCAGCGTGAGGGTAATCGCAACGTCCGATTCCACCACATCGTGGAATATCCTTTCTTTACCGACAGCAAGCTGTCGAACGGTGTGCAGCTTGCCGATCTTTGCAGCTACAATATCTATCGCGCGTTTCGTGCGCGGGATTTTGGCTTTCCGTATTTCTCACAGCTCTTGCCGGCGTTCTATCGTTCAGCGCGCACGCCGTTCGATAAGCTCGACGGCCTGAAAGTTTTTCCGGAAGATTCCGACTGGGTCGGCTTTGCGGCCGAGGGCTATCGCAACTGGCTGCGGACACAAACGGTAAGGCCCGCCGTAAATGGCGGGCCTTGAAAGTGGAGCCAGGCTGGGTTGTCCATATCGAGCCTTCAGGAGGCACCCGGCTTCCCTGAAGGTCGCCCATACCGGTAAAAAATCAAGGGTTTTCCTCTTTACTTCTAAGCTAAGTCGTTGGTTGCGACGCAGCGACTGCTGCTTGCAGATCGAGCGTCTTGTGACCGTCAACGTAGTTGGGGCCGATCGTGAATTCTGGCACGTCCAATTCCGGCGCGATCATCGAGGTCGTGAAGATGATCTGATGCTCCACCTTCGCCGCCTGGGAGAGCGCCACGATGTTGCGCTGAAAATTGCGACTGCGTTCCGTCGTCATACCTTTGTCTTCGATGTTGTCGCAGAGCAGAAAACGCGGATACCGCAGGAACGCGAGCTCCAGCGAGGCAAACAGCAGCGCGAAGTGGACGCTGTTCTTGAGATAAATAATGGAACTGGCGGAGAACTGATTACGCCCGTCGAGCGCGAATGTGTTGTTCTCCGGATCGAGCACTAGCGACTGCGGTGCCTTGAAGCTCTCTTCAAGTGCGAGATCCTTCCGCAGAAGATCAAGCGTGAAGGACTGCACCACGGCCTCCGCTTGGAGGTAACGCGCTTTTTGATCGGACTGGCGTCGTGTGATCGAAATCCCCAACTCTTGCACTCGCAGCGCCAGCGCCTTCTCCTGCTGGCGGTGCGCCGCCAGCACCTGCACGATCTTGTTTTTCTGGAGAAAATCCTCGAGAGCGCGTTCCAGTGCGCCTTTGCGCTGGAACAAGGTGTCAATTTTTTGATCTCGGCTCGTCTGCACCGTTTGCGCCAGCCGATCGAATTCGGATTGCTTTAACCGCACTTGCTCGGCCAGTCGCTCCGCTTTTGCCGTCTTACTCGCGAGTCCGGCTATTTTTTCGTCCAACAACCCTTTGGATTCCTTGATCTGCAGGGCGATTTCCTGCCGCATGCGTGCGGCGTGGCTTCTGGCCGGTCCCGTCTGTAAATCCTGTTTGCAGAGCCCACATAGGTGGGTCACGGTTGCTGGACTCAGCGGTGCGAGGCACTGCGGGCAGAAATGCAGCGGCAGGGAGCCCAACACTTCTCGGGTAACTTCGGCGTCGGCCAACGCAGCAATCCGGCGTTCCAACGCGGCGATGAACTGCCTGGAATCTTCCACTTCCAAACTCAGCTCCTGGACTTCGTTGGTGAGCACATAGCGCTCCCTTTTTATATCTGCGAGCGCCGCTGCCACCGGAGCCGTCTCGTTTTTTTGCGCGGCGCGACCTGCTTGTTGCTTCTGCTGTAGCTCGTCCAGCTCAGCGTCGACGGCCGCCAGCTCCTTCGTCGTTTTTTCCGCCCGGGCTGCCAGCTTTTTGGGATCAGTGTCGATCTCGGCCTGATCGAGCGCGCTTTCCAGTTGCTTCAACTGGCCCCGGGATAGGTCGAGCTGGCGCTTCGCCTCACGCAGTTCCAATTCCTCATGATAAAGCGCGTTGTCGAAAATCCCCAGGAGGTAGTCAAGCACCGTGCGCCGGATGAGTCCCGTGTCGAACTGTTCGTCCCGGAACAGGCTGTTCGGCGTCGTAAGTTGATCGACATACATAAGTCGGAGCAACTGGTGCATAGTGATATTGCTCGCACCTTCACCCTGCGTTTCCGGCATTTGCAGCGCACGGAACAGCACTTGGCTGAAGCTCTCGGTCTGGTTGGTTCGCCGGTAGGGAAACACCTTCCATCCAGTTATCGCCGACTTCGCCGCCGCGGTGTAGTCGCCAAAAAACACGTGCATGGGCTGGCTGCGCAAGTCTGTGACCTCACGTTTGAGCGTGAGGACTGCGTCGTTCAGCCGCACTTCTGCGAACACCGCGTCGCAGGTGCCCGCTTCTGGCTTCCACTGGCGGACTTCGCCGCCCAGCGCGTAGAAAATGAAATCGGCAATGCTCGATTTACCGTGGCTGTTCGTCCCGCGGATGATGTTCACGCCCGCGTGAAAAAACTGATCGTAGACGACCCGGCCGTGCCGAGTGACGACCAAGCGCAAGAGCAGTAGACTGGGATCAGCTCTCGTCATATCGGGTATCCAGCAGCCGTGAACGGGCCTTCAAGCCTTTCGGGCCGAGTAGCGGGAGCGCGATGAGGTCGCGTGCGACCAAGTCGATTAACTCCGGACTGGACGCCGCACGTTGTTTGATCGCCTCTGCCAGAACGGTCGGCAGAGCTTCAGCCGTGCGTTTCACAGCGCCGGCCTGAAAGCGATCACGATCAATCAATCCGCGCGAGGCGAGCGATTGCAACGCGGTGGTTTGGATCGTTTCGAGTTCGAAAAACAGGCGACTCGGGTTGTCGATGCGGCGGTAAGGGTTGTACGGCTGGATGAACAACCAGCGCTTGCGCTTAATCTCGTCCGGAAATTTTAGGGAAGGAACTTGCTCGGGAAACAACAGAAAGTAGTCCAGAATCCGAACCCGTTCGGTTTCATACTCCGCAGGTGGGGCAGAGGTCAGAAGCTGGAGCAACCGGAAGACCGTGTGATGCAGGTCAAATGCTGGATTGTAGATCAGCATGGCGCTTCCATTTCAGGTGACAGTTGCCGGTGAGCCAGTAAAGCATCCCCATGACTTCATCGCTCTTGAGCTTGAGCGGGTTGGACTCCAGCAGCGCTTCCACCTTTGGATAGACCTCGTTCCCGAGCAGGAGGTCGACGTCTTTTGGCGACTCTCCGCGGCAAATTGCCGGATAAACCATCTGCTGGAAAAGCTGCCACACTTTAGCCAGCAGGTGCACGTAGATTTCCTGTGCTGCCGGGGAAAACTCGTGCTTGAGCAGGCATTTTTCAAAGCGGTCTTTCGCCGCAATGGCGAGATGCACCAGCTCAGGGCGCCCGCCTTGACGCAGCTTTTCCTCCAACCCGATGACCTCACCTTCCGGCGGCAGTCGATAGCGTTGCAATTCCTCGATCGTTTGGCGAATACCCGCGTCCCTTTCGCACTCCATACGGTATTTGGCAATCAGGTCGGACATCGGCGTGGCCGGTCCGAGCTGAAACGTGTTGCCTTTGTAGATGGAGCCGCCCGCCTGATCTCCGCCAACGACGTTGGCGGTCTGTTTGGTTTGCTGGGTTCCGTCACTCACGATTAGGAGCCCTTGCGGATGTCTCCACCTGCCTGATCGCCGCCGACGGTGTTACCCTTTTGCACCGTCTTCCGAGAATTATTTTGGCTCCGATTCTTGAACACGACCCGCACCGTGATCGCGGCAGCGGCGGTTACTAGCACGACAACCAGGGTAATTACGGCGGTTTCTGACATGGTGAATGTGTATAAAGGGGCGAGGCTTACCATTTACAATCGGCTTTACCGTGCCGGTTTGCAAGAACACCTGTGAGCGTCGTCGAAGCACGAGCACGGAAGGTATTCTAAGCCGCACTTCAGGCATTTCGGAATGCGATCCGCTAACTTGCCAACATCCTCGGTCTCTCGCTGCTTACCTTCTTGGGCCCGCGGAGTTCGTGAGTTTCAGCCCAAAATCCCGGCACGCGGATTTGACCGGTGATTGAAATCGACAGCGAAATTCGCGGATTTCCGGCTCGGAAAAAACGGCTGACGCGAACCATTACCAAGATCGTTCAAATCGCTGAGAATCGTTTCTGCCGATTTTGCAGCGAGTTAGCCAAACCTTTGACCGGACCGTGAGACGGTTCGCGTCAGATTCACACTGGCTGCCCGACATGGATTCGAACCATGACTAGGCGAGTCAAAGTCGCCTGTGCTGCCATTACACCATCGGGCAAGAAACTGCGGAAGGGAGACGGTGCCCCGCGCCCCCGGCCGGTCAAGGCCGGAAACCGGCGGCGCCGGCCTCAGGGTCGCGCGAACAAAATGCAGATCGGCGCCGGGACGTTGATCACGCCCTTGGTCTGGTAGGTGAGCCGGCCGGTCTGGGGGTTAACCTGATGGACCGAGGCGGTGTTCGAATCGGCGCCGGCCGCGAGCAGCCAGCCGCCGTCTGGACTCAGGTTGATGTTGCGCGGAAACGCCCCGCGCACGGGCTGCACCTGGATCGCCTCGAGTTTCGCCGTCGCGGGATCGGCGCGGTACACCGTCACGGTGTCGTGCCCGCGGTTGGACGAATACAAAAACTTCCCCGTCGGATGCACGAGGATCTCGGCGCCGGAATTGAACGCCTCGCCGGCCTTCGCTTCCTCGCTCAACGCCGGCACCGTGCCGAGCAACCGGGCCGCGCCGGCCTCGGCGTCCCACGCGAAACTCGTGACCGAAAGCGTAAGTTCGTTGAGCAGGTAGATGAATTTGCCGTCGGGCGAAAACCGCATGTGCCGCGCGCCGCCGCCGGGCACCGACGCCGCGAATCCGTGCGGCGCGATTGCCGGCTTCGCGAGGTCGACCTTGTAGATCACGATGCCGTCGAGCCCGAGGTCCGGCACCAACGCGAAGCGCCCGTCGGGCGAATAGCCGCACCAGTGCGCGTGGGGTTTGTCCTGGCGATCCTTCACGACGCGGGAGCCGCCCGTGTGTTTCGTGAGCTGCACCGGCCCGAGTCGACCTTCGGCATCGAGGGGAAACAGCGCCGTCGAGCCGCCGCCGTACTGCGCGGTGAGGAGGAACTTGCCCGACGGATGCACCGCCAGATGCGCGCCCGCGCCGTCGCCCGTCGGGGCCGAGTTGATGATCTCGAGCGCGCCGCCCGCCGCGATGCGGTACCCGATCGCGCCCGGGCCGCCGGGGAAATTCGCCACGGCGTAAAGTTTGTCGCCGGCCGGATGCAGCGCGAGGAAGCCGGGCGAGCCCACTTCCGCCGCGAGTTCGGCCGCGCTGAGTTTGCCCTTCGCGGGGTCGAACGTCGCGCGGTAGATGCCCTTGGCGCCGGGACCGCCGGTGCCGAAATAAACCGGGAGCACTTGGGCTGCGGCCGGAGCCGCCGCCCACCCGATCGCCGCCAACGCCGCCAACGCCATCCAGGGGTGGGATTTCATCCCGCGGAACTAGCAGGCCCGGCGCCGCGGAACCAAGCCCGAAGCGGCGGACCCGGCGCGGCGCGTGTCATCTTCGGTCCTCTGCCCACGCGAACCTTGCACCGGCGGAAGATCGCCCTTGGCTCGTCGGCGTCCGCGCCCCACCCCGATGTCCGCCCCTTCCGCTTCGCCCCGCCGCCTCCGCGGCGTCTGTTTCGGCGCCGGCTATTTCAGCCGCTTCCACGCGGACGCTTGGCGACGGATCCCCGGCGTCGGGATCGTCGCGGTCGTCGACCGCGACCTCGGCCGCGCGCGCGAACTGGCCGCCTTCCTCGGCCTCGACCCCGACGCCGCCGGTACCGACCTGGCCGCCGCGCTCGAGGCGCACCGACCCGATTTTCTCGACATCGCCACGCCGCCGGACACCCACCTCGGCGCCGTCGAAATCGCCGCCGCCCGCGGGCTCGCCGTGATCTGCCAGAAACCGCTCGCGCCCGACTGGACCGGCGCCTGCGCCGTGGTCGCCGCCGCGCGCCGGGCCGGCCTCCGGTTCATGGTGCACGAGAATTTCCGCTGGCAGCCGTGGTACCGCGAGCTTCGCCGCCGGCTCGACGCCGGCGACCTCGGGGAACTGTTCTCGATCTCCGCGCGGGTGCGGCTGGGCGACGGCTGGCCGGACGACGCTTACCTCGCGCGGCAGCCGTACTTCCGGACGCTGCCCCGGCTCTTCCTCTACGAGACCGGCATCCATTTTCTCGATACGTTCCGTTTTCTCGGCGGCGAGATCGTGTCCGTCCACGCGCGGCTGCAGCGCCGCCACGCCGGGATCGCCGGCGAGGACGCGGCCCAGGTCGTGTGCGGCTTCGCCTCCGGCGCCACCGCGCTCCTCGACGCCTCGCGCTACAACGAGAGCGACGCCGCGGACCCGCGCCATACCTTCGGCACTATGCGCCTCGACGGCCGTCGCGGCCACTTCGAGCTCGATCCGGACGGCCACCTCGACTTCAAGCCGCTCGGCCAACCGACCCGGCGACTCGACTATCCGCACCCGCGGCACGGCTTCGCCGGCGATTCGGTTTTCGCCGCGCAGAGCCACTTCGTCGACCGGCTGCGCGACGGCGGCCCCTTCGAGACCGACGGCGAGGACTACCTGCGCTCCACCGCCCTGATGGAAGCCTGTTACCGCTCGCACGCCACCGGCCAAGTCGTCGCCATCCCGTCCGATTTGCCTTCCGCGTTTTGAACACCCGGAGCCTTCGACCCTTCCCCGCCATGCCCCTCCCCCGCCTTGCCCGCCTCCTCCCTCTCTTGCTCGGCGTGCTCGCCGGTTAGCTCGCCGCGGCGCCCAAGACCGTCGTCACGATCGAAGGCGACCGTTTCCTGATCAACGGGCGCCCAACCTACGAGGGCCGGACCTGGAACGGCAAAAAGATCGAGGGCCTCCTCATGAACGCGCGCCTGGTGCAGGGCATCTTCGACGACCTGAATCCCGCGACCGTCTCCCGCTGGGCCTATCCCGACACGGGCAAATGGGACGCCGAGCGCAACACGCGCGAGTTTCTCGCCGCCATGCCGGTCTGGCGCGCGCACGGGCTGCTCTCCTTCACGATCAATCTCCAGGGCGGCTCGCCCGAGGGCTATTCGCGGCAGCAGCCGTGGCACAATTCCGCGTTCAACACCGACGGCACGCTCCGCCCCGACTACCTCGCGCGTCTGAAACGCATCGTCGATTTCGCCGACGAACTCGGGATGGTCGTCTTGCTCGGCTACTTCTATTTCGGCCAAGACGAACGCCTCGCCGACGAAGCGGCCGTGATCCGCGCCGTCGACGCGGCCACGCGCTGGGTCCTCGAACACGGTTGGCGAAACGTCATCGTCGAGGTGAACAACGAGTGCAATGTGCGCTACGACCATCCGATTTTGCAGCCGGACCGCGTGCACGAATTGATCGGGCGTGTGAAGGCGGCGCAGGCTCCCGCCGGCCACCGCCTGCTCGTGAGTACCTCCTACGGCGGCGGCACCGTGCCGAAGGAAAACGTCGTGCGCAGCGCCGATTTTCTCCTGCTTCACGGCAACGGCGTCGCGGAACCGGCCAAGCTCGCCGAGCTCGTGAAGAAAACGCGCGCGGTTCCGGGCTACACGCCCAAACCGATTTTCTTCAACGAGGACGACCACTTCAACTTCGAGGTGCCGGTGAACAATTTCACCGCGGCCGTCGGCGAGTACGCCGGCTGGGGTTACTTCGATTTCCGGATGAAGGGCGAGGGCTTCGCCGCCGGCTACCAGAGCATCCCGGCCGACTGGGGCCTAGGTTCCCCGCGCAAAGCCGGGTTCTTCCGCCTCCTCGCCGAAATCACCGGCACGCCGCCCGGCCCCTACGCGCGGCCGTGAAGCCGCCCCGCCCGTGCGGCGCAGGATTGCGGCGTGACGGCACACCTCGATTCGGACTCTGATCGGGAATGCAACCGATCGAAGGCCACCATCTCGTTCTGCCCGAGGCGCTCGCCTGGCGCCCCTCGAACCTGATGCGGATCCCGAATGCGGATTATCTCGAGCGCACGGGCAGCCGCCTCCTCGGCGCGCGGCAATGGCGGTTGCCGCCCGGCAGCGCCAACACGCTGCACCGCCACATTTGCGCGGAGGAATTCTACTTCGTTCTCGAGGGCACGGGCCGGATCCGCGTCGGCGGCGAAACGCTGACCGTCCCGCGCTACGGCGGCATCCTCGTCGGCCCGGCGGAACTGCGGCAGGTTTTCAACGACACCGACGCCGACACGCTCTGGCTGATCGTCGGCGCTCCGGATGCCGAGCAGCCGCCCGGGGAAAAGCCGGATCTCAGTCGCTACTATCCCGAGGATCCCACGCAATTGCCGCCGGAATTGGCCGGCCGCACCTGGCCGCCGCGCCCCTGACCCAACCTCCCCTCCTTGTCCCCATGTCCCTACCTCGCCTCCATCGCCTGCTCTTCCTCGTTCTCGCTCTTGCCGGCCCGCTCCTTCGCGCCGCCGCCGAGCGCCCCGATATCGTCTTCATCTACTGCGACGACCTGCGCTGGGACGCCCTCGGCGTCGTGCAGAAAGAACAGGGCGCCGCAGGGCGGTTCCCTTGGCTGCAAACGCCGAACCTCGACCGGCTCGCTGCGCAGAGCGTGCGCTTCCGCGAGTCGTTCGTCGTGACGTCGCTGTGTTCGCCCGGCCGCGCCGCAGTGATGACGTCCCGGTACGGCCACCACAACGGCATCATCGGCAACGGCGCGCACCTGCCGCCGGAGACACCGACCTTCGCGCAACAGCTGCGCGGCGCCGGCTACACCACGGCCTACTTCGGCAAATGGCACATGCGGGACCAACGCGAGCGTCCGCACTACGACTTCGTCGCGAGCTTCGTCGGCCAAGGCCGCTACTTCGACTGTCCGATCTTGCTCAACGGCACCGAGACCCCGACGAAGGGCTGGATCGACGACGTGTCGACGGATTACGCCGTGCGCTTCGTGGAACAGCAGCCCGCGGCCAAACCGTTTTTCCTCTGGCTCGGCTTCAAGAGCCCGCACGGCCCGCGCGGCGGCGCGAACCTGCCGGAACGCGTGCAATCGCTCTACGCGGACAGCGTTGCCCGCCCGACTCCCAACACCGGCCTCACCGCGATCTTCAATCGCGGCAACGCAGCGGCGGAGCCGGCGCCGGCCCCCAAGGCCAAGGGCGGCAACCCGGGCCAGGCCGAGGCCCACCGCGACTATTTCCGGCATGTCACCGCCCTCGACAGCGCGGTAGGCCGCCTCCTCGACGCCCTCGAACGCAGCGGCCGCGCGCAGCGCACGCTGATCATTTTCACGAGCGACAACGGCTACTACCTCGGAGAGCACGGGCTCGGCGACAAACGTTCCGCCTACGACGAGAGCCTCCGGGTGCCGCTGTTGGTCCGTCTGCCCGGCGCGGCCCGCCCGGGCACCAGCGACGCAATGGTCCTCAACCTCGACTATGCGCCCACGATCCTCGATTTCGCCGGAGCCGCGCCGCTGCCCGGGGCCCAGGGCCGCAGCCTGCGCGCGCCGCTGGCGGGCCAGGTGCCGGCGGATTGGCGGAACGCGTTTTTCTACGAGTATTTCCGCGAAGCGAACTACGTTTCGCCGACGGTCCTCGCCGTGCGCACGACGACGCACAAACACGTCCTCTATCCCGGCAAGCCGGCCTGGACCGAGGTCTTCGATCTCCGCGCCGATCCCTACGAAACCCGCAACCTCGCAGCCGACGCGGCGCTCGCGGCTTCCCTGCGGGAACGGCAGGAGACCCTCGCCCGCGAGGCCGGCTTCCGTTGGCCGGACGGCTACGACGCCGACGGCGCCGAACCCGCGGCCGTGACGAAAGCCAAGGCGGCGAAGAAAAAGAAGAACTGACGCCGGGACGGGCGCGGCGCCGGCGTATTCAGAGGTTTACGACGATGCGGAACCCGACGCGGTGATCGGCGCCCGCGGCGGCGCGGCCTTCGCCGCTGCCGGTCGCCTTGGCGCCTGACGCGTCGTCGGCCCAAGATCCGCCGCGGATTTCGTTCACGGCCCGGCCCGGCTCGGAGCCGGAGGACGCGGTGATCTTCGTCGACGTCCATTCGGCGACATTGCCCGCGAGATCGTCGCAGCCATAGGCGCTGCGGCCCGCCGGAAAACTCCCGACCGGCAACGTCAGTCCCCCGTCCGCCACGAGCTCGCGGTAGAGGCTGGTATAGACGAACCCGGTCTGGGTCTCGTGATTGGCCCAGCCCGTCACGCCGCCGCCGGCGGCGACCGCGAACGGCACGGCCCGGCCGGCGGCGTCGTAGGCGACGATCGTCGCCACGGTCATCGTCTCGCCGCGGCGCGGCGATTGCCCGGCCACATACGTCACCCGTTCGGCACCGCGCGTGCGCAGCAATCCGGCCGCGGCGACGGCGTTGCCGTTGAAACGCGCGGTGAGCCGGCCGGTGGCCCGGTCGTACGCGGTGTCGATCGAGTCTCCCCAGGGATAGACATGGCCCTTCGGTCCCCGGGCCGCCTTTTCCCACTGGGCGGCCGTGGGCACGGCGGCCTTGCGGCCGGTCGCGCGGGCGACCCACGCGCAGTAGGCTTCGGCGTCCGCGAGGGAAACATGGACCACCGGGTGCGCGGCCTTGCCCGCCGGAAAGGTGCCGTCGCGCCAATGACGCGGGGCGCTCCGGCCCGTGGCGGCAACAAACGCGCGGTACTCCGCGTTCGTCACTTCGTACTTGCCGATACAATACGCCGGCAGGTCGGCGCCGCCGCCCGGCGCCGGTCCGGCCGGGATGTGGACCATGCCCTCGGGCACCACGACGGTGCCGCCGCCGATCTCCACCGTGTAGGCCCGGTGCGACAAGGGCGCCGGGATGCCGTCGCCGTTTGCGGCCTGCGCGAGGTAGGGGTCGGCCGGGGCGGCGACGCCCGCGCCCGCGCCGAGCGCCAATCCCAGCAGCGGGCGGAGGGTTCGGAACCACATGGCGGAAAGAGGCGCGGGACGCCGGAAGCGGCGGCAAGGGGCCCGGATTCCGGGCCCGGAGCCTCAGGGCAGCGGCCGGACCCAGATATTGCGCAGCCGGATCGGCGGGTTGTTTTTGTGGTCCTGGAAGCGGAACGGCGCCTTTTCCGGGAACGTGCCGCTGCTGTAGTCGGTGGTCTGCTTGTGCTTCGTCGGGCCCATGATGGCCGTGTTGTTTTGCACGCAGACACCGTTGACGAAGGTCGTGATCCGGGCCGGCTCGACCACTTTGCCGGCGACGACCTTCGGAGCGGTGAAGATGATGTCGTAGACCTGCCATTCGCCGGCCTTGCGCACGGCGTTCACGAGCGGCGGAGTCTGGCCGTACACCGCGCCGGTCATGCCGTCGGCGTAGGTCGGGTTGTTGTCGTTGTCGAGCATCTGGCTCTCGTAGCGGTCCATGAAGAAGACGCCGCCGTTGCCCTTCTTCTGCGAGTTGCCCTCCTGGCCGGTCGCGGCGCTCTTCCATTCGAGGTGCAGCTGGCAGCTGCCGAACTCGAGATTGGTCCAGCAGTCGCCGCCGTCGACGATCAGCTCGCCGTTCTCGATCTTCCACGGGCTGGGATACTTGGCCGGATCGTCCTTTTTGCGGGAGAAGAACTGGGCCGTGTCCTTGCCGTTGAAGAGGACAATCGCGTCGGAGGGAGCGTCGCCGGGCTTCGCGCCCGGGGTCACAACCGGCGGCGCGGGGCGCGCGAGATCGTGGACCTTCCACTTGGTACCCGGGATGACCGGGGTGTCATCGTAACCGAGGGGGTATTTCTTGGGCTCCGCGGCGACGGCGCCGGCGAGCAGGGCCAGGAACAGGAGGGATGATTTCATGGGGAAAAGGGGCGGTCGGGTGCGGCCGCGGCCGCACCGGGGAGTGAGCACAAATCGGCGGCGTTTGCCCAGCCCCGTTCGGCGGAAAGTCCCGCCGGCGCCGCCGCGCCGGACGTATCGGAGCCGATATGATATCGCCCGGCCGCGCTCCGCCGCCGCCGAACCCCGCCGGACAGCCCGCAGCCAGTGATTGGCAAATACTGCGCAGCAGGCCTCCCCGCCGGTCGCTAGGATGGCGCCGTGCCTTGGAGCCGCGTTTCCCGCGGCACCCGACCGGGCCTTGCTGTGCCAAAATCAACTCGCTCCACCCGCGGCGCCGCGTCCGGCGCCCGCCCCGGCCGACCTGTTCCCTCCTGCCCTTGAGCACACTTTCCCCTCACCCGGAACTCGTAGTCGGTATCGGCGCTTCCGCCGGCGGTCTGCGGGCCCTCGAGTCGTTTTTCCAGGCCATGCCGCCCGATGCCGGCTGCGCCTTCGTTGTCATCCAGCACCTCAGCCCGGACTTCCGGAGCCTGATGGACGACCTGCTCGCCCGGCACACGTCGATGCGCATCCACCGCGTCGAGGACGGCATGCCGCTGGAGCGCGACAGCATCTACCTGATCCCGCCGCGCAAACTGATGACCGTGCAGCGCGGCCAGCTCCGCCTCACCGACCGCGAGGCGAACCGCCAGCTGGAGTTTCCGATCAACGTGTTCTTCGAATCGCTGGCGGCCGACTGCGGCGCCCGCGCGATCGCCGTCGTCCTTTCCGGCACGGGCACCGACGGTACCCACGGCGTGCGGGCCGTGCACGACGGCGGCGGGCTCGTGATCGTGCAGGCGCCCGAGTCGGCGGACTTCAACGGCATGCCCCGCAGCGCCCTCAACACCGGGCTCGCCGACTACGTGCTCCCGCCGGAGCGCATGCCCGAGGCGGTCAACACGTTCGCGCGCTATCCGCAGCTGCGCATGATGCTCAATTCGAACCCGATGACGCCGCACGAGGCCGCAAGCAGCTTCGCGCCCGTGCTCGACCACCTGCGGCGCAGCTGCGGCATCGACTTCGGCGCCTACAAATTGCCGACGGTGCAGCGGCGCATCCACCGGCGCATGGGTTTCCTCCGGCAAACCGACGTGGCGGAGTACGCCCGCCTCCTCGGGGAACAACCCGGCGAATTGGACGAACTCTACCGCGATCTCCTCATCGGCGTGACCGAGTTCATGCGCGACCCGGAAGCCTTCGAGACCCTCGCCCGCGACGTGCTGCCGGACCTCTGCCGCAAACCCGGCCGCGAGGAAATCCGCGTCTGGGTGGCGGGCTGCGCCACCGGCGAGGAAGCCTACTCCGTCGGCATTCTGCTCGACGAAGCCGCGCGCAACGCGGGATTCACGGGCCGCTGCACCGTCTTCGCGACCGACATGCACCGGGATTCGCTGGCCGCCGCTTCGGCCGGACTCTACGAGCGCGCGCGGCTCGAGCACCTCGGCGCCGAACGCATCGCCCGCTACTTCCGCGAGGAGACTCCGGGGATCTACCGCGTCGTGCCGGATCTGCGCCAACGCATCCTGTTCTCGCCGCACAACCTGATCTGCGATCCGCCGTTCACGAAGCTCGACCTGGTCACGTGCCGCAACGTCCTGATCTACTTCCAGCCCTCGGCCCAGGAACAGGTCCTCGGTTTCTTCCATTTCGCCCTGCGGCCCGGCGGCACCCTCTTCCTCGGCTCCAGCGAAGGCCTCGGGGTCCACGAAACCGGATTCTCCACCGTCTCGGCGCGGCACAAACTCTACGCCAAGGCGGCCGACGCGGGCGTCCCGCCGGCGGAGATCCGGCCGGTCTCGCCGCTGCGCAACCCGCGCCTTCCGGCCGCCGTGCCCGCCGCCACCGGCTCGGTCACGGTCAATCGCTCGCTGCTCCAAGCCTACGATTTCCTGCTCAAGGAAGCGGTGCCTGCGAGCCTGCTCGTCACCGAGAACGGCGAGATCGTGCAGTTCTTCGAACAGGCCAGCCGCTACCTGCTGGTCCCCGAGGGCCGCGCCCACGACAATCTCTTCAACCGCACCGCCGGCGACCTGCGCCTCGTTCTGTCGTCGCTGCTGCCGAAGGCCTTCCGCACCTGCGAGACCGGCGTCGCCCGAGGCATCCGCATCGGCGAGGGCAACGGCGCGCAGTTGGTCGACGTGGAGGTCAAGCCGATCCCGGACGACCGGAACGGCCCGGCCCTCGCCCAGGTCGTCTTCGACCGGCCGCGTCCAGCCCCCGCCCTCGCGGCCGATCCGGGCGCCACCTTCACTTCCCGCGACGCCCTCGACGGCCGGGTGCGCGAGCTGGAACTCGAACTGAAATCGGCCAAGGAGAATCTCCAGGCCACGGTCGAGGAGCTGCAGACCAGCAACGAGGAACTCCAGGCCACCAACGAGGAACTGCTCGCCGCCAACGAGGAACTCCAGAGCACCAACGAGGAGCTCCACTCCGTGAACGAGGAACTCTACACGGTGAACGCGGAATTCGAACGGAAGAACAACGAGCTGAAACTCGTCGGCGAGGACCTGCACAACCTGCTTTCGAGCACCGACGTCGCCACCCTCTTCCTCGACCGGCACCTGCGGATCCGGCGTTTCACGCCGACCATCGCGCGCATCTTCAACCTCCTGCCCCAGGACGTGGGCCGACCGCTCGAACACCTCGCCTACCAGATCGAGGGCGAACCCGACCTGCCCCAGTTGCTCCAGCGCGTCCTCGCGGACGGCGTCGCCGTCGAACGCGAAATCCGCACCCGGGAAAACACCTGGCTCTTCCAGCGCGTGCTGCCCTTCCGGACCTCGGAAGGCCGGACCGACGGCGTCGTCGTCACCTTCACCGACGTTTCCCCGATCAAGGCCGTGCAGGACAAACTCAACCTGGCGATGGAGTTTTCCCGCATGGTCTGGTGGGAATGGAATCTCATTGAGGAAAACCTCACCACGCACACGGGCGGCCAATCGATCTTCGGCTACGCCGGCGCGGTCGTCACGATGTCCAGCGCCGACTGGCAGCAACTCGTGCACCCGGAGGATCTCGAGCGGGTCCGCTCCGCCCTCGACCGTTGCCTGCACGGCGACGCGTCCCGGTGGGAATGCCAGCACCGCTTCCTCACCGCCGACCGCCAGTGGCGCTGGGTCGTCAACAAGGGCAAAGTCGCCGCGCGCGACGGGCAGGGCCGCGCCGCCCGCATGCTCGGCACGACGCAGGACGTGCACGACCGCTGCCTCGCGGAGCAGGAGATCAAGAAGCTCAACCTCGCGCTCGAGCGCAGCCCGATGATGGTCATGATGACCGACCTCGAGGGCCGGATCGAGTACGTCAACCAGCACTTCACCGACGTGACCGGCTACAGCCCGGCCGAGGTGATCGGGCAGAATCCGCGCATCCTCAAGTCGGGCGAGCAGAACGAAACGATCTACCGCGACATGTGGCAGACCCTCCGCCGCGGCGAGACCTGGCAGGGCGAGGTCTACAACCGGCGCAAGGACGGCCGCTGCTACTGGGAACGCGCGACGATGGCGCCGCTCCGCGATGCCGCCGGCCGGACCACGCACTACGTCGCCCTCAAGGAGGAGATCACGCGCGTCCGCTCCGGCGACGAGGAGCAGAACCGGATGGAGGAACAGCTCTCGCAGGTGCAGAAAATGGAAACCCTCGGCGCCCTCGCCGGCGGCATCGCGCACGATTTCAACAACATCCTGACCGCGATCATCGGGCACACGGAGCTCGCCACCGAGCTGGCGCCGCCGCCCCACCCCGCCGCCCCCAGCCTGCAGCAGGTGCGCCAGGCGAGCCGCCGGGCCTCGGAACTCGTGCAACGCATCCTGTCGTTCAGCCACCGCGGGCCGACGCACCGCGAGAAACTGAACCTCGCCGCGCTCGTCGGGGAAGTATTGTCGCTGCTCCGCGCCAGCATCCCCTCCACCGTGAAGGTGGAACTTTCGCTCGGCGGCAGCGACCTCGCCGTCCTGGCCAACCCGACCGACATCCAGCAGGTCGTGCTGAACCTCGGCAGCAACGCGGCCCACGCCATGCGCGAACGCGGCGGCACGCTCACCATCGGGCTCGAGCCGCGGCGCCTGGAAACCACCCTGAAGGCCGTCGCCGGCACGCTCGAGGCCGGCAACTATCTTTGTCTCAAGGTCACGGATACCGGCACCGGCATCCCGCCCCAGGTGATGGCCCGGATGTTCGAGCCGTTCTTCACCACCAAGCCTTCCGGCGAGGGCACGGGCCTCGGGCTCTCGATCATCCTCGGTATCGTGCTCGCCCACGGCGGCGCGATCGATGTCCAGACCGAACTCGGCCGCGGCACCGTGTTCGAGGTGCTGCTGCCCGCCGTGCCGGCCGACCTCGCCGGCGACGGCCAGGACGAGCCGATCCGCATCTCGGGCCGCGGCCAGCGGCTCGCGTTCATCGACGACGAACCCGCCATCACCCTGATGGCCGAACTCGGCCTCACCCGCCACGGCTTTGTGCCGACCACCTTCTCGAACGCGCTCGGCCTGCTCGAGCACCTCGCGGGCGGCGGCGAACCGTTCGAACTCATCGTCACCGACCACACCATGCCCGAGATGACCGGGCTCGAGATGATCCGGCGCCTGCGCGCAAACAACTGCCGCACGCCGGTGATCATCCTTTCCGGCAACGCCCGCTACGTGTCCGCGGAAGACCTGCAGGATCTCGGCAACGTGCAGTTCATGCCGAAGCCCTTCGACCTCGCCGGCCTGCTCGAACGCATCGCGGTGATGCTCGCGTTCGAGGCGTGACCGCGCCGGCGGCGCGCCCCGCTCAGGCGCCCGTGGCGCCCGGCGCCGCCAGCCGGCCCTGCAGCTCGGCGATGCGGCGCTCGTAGGTCGGCGGCGGATTCGGGTTCCGGTAAAAGACCCCCGTGTAAAGTTCGCGGCCGTAGTCCTGCGCCAGCTCCATCGCCCTCAACCGGTTGGTCGGATCGTGGCCGAGGTCGGACAGTTTCCTGAGCTTGGCCTTCTGGTTTTTGATCTGGTTGTCCGGACTGCCGAAACTGATGCACGGCGACTGGATGTTCACGAAAGAGAAACCCGGGTAGCGGATCGCCTCCTCGATGATCTTGGTCAGCCCGTCCATGTCCGCCGGCACGCCCTGCGCCACAAATCCGGCGCCGTAGGCCAACACATAGAGCAACGGGTTCACCGGTTCCTCCATGCTGCCGTAGACCGAGGTCGGGCTCTGCGTGCCGCGCGCGGACGTCGGCGAAACCTGTCCCTTCGTCAGCCCGTAGATCTGGTTGTCCATCACCAGATACGTCAGGTCGGGATTCCGCCGGATCGCGTGCGGCACATGGCCGCCGCCGATCGAGAAACCGTCGCCGTCGCCGCCCGCCACGAGGACGAGCAGTTCCGGGTTGGCCATCTTGATGCCCTGGGCGATCGGCAGGGCGCGGCCGTGCACGGAATTGAAACCGTAGGCCGTGGTGTAGCCCGGGATCCGGCTCGAGCAGCCGATGCCGGAAACGAAAGCGATTTCGTGGGCCGGCCGGCCGATCGCGGCCAGCGCCCGGTACAGCGCGGTGACCACGCCGTAGTCGCCGCAACCCGGGCACCAGATCGGCTTCAGATCGCTGCGGAAATCTTTCGCGGTGAGGGCCGGGGCCGGACAGGCCGCGGCATCTTCGGAGGGGGAAATCATGGGGGAATTCGGGCGAACGGAACGAAGGGCCGGGGTCGGTCGGCCGGGTAAGTCAGCAAAGGTTCAATGGCGCCGGACCGCCGCGGCCCGCGCCCGCGTCATGGCGCGGATCTGGGCCACGATCTCTTCCGGCGAAATGGGATTGGCGCCGCTCTTGGCGAGCACACCGAACTCGGGCGGCACGTCCGCCCACATGCGGATGAGACGGTGTAGCTGGCCCTGGTGCGACTGCTCGACGACGTAGCAGCGGTCCAACCCGGCGAAGAAGTCCCGGTAAACGGGCACGGCCACCGGATAGAGGAGCTTCGGGACGAGCAATTTGATCTCGATGCCCTCGGCGCGCGCCTGCCGCAGCGCCTCGAGCGCGATGCCGGCGACGCTGCCCCAGCTGATGAGACCGATGGCGGCGTCGGGTTCGCCTTCCAGCACGAAGAGATCGCGCCGTTCCTGCAGCGGCGCGAATTTGTGCAGGCGCTTGTCGTTCATGCGCGCGTGCATCTCGCCGTTGGCCGTCGGCGCGCCGCTCTCGTCGTGCTCGATGCCGGCGGCGAGATAGTTGCCGCCCGGCAGGCCGGGATGGCTCAGCGGGCTGACGCCCGTATCCGTAAAGCGGAAACGCCGGTAGTCCTTGAGTTCCTCGCCCGCCGGCACCCGCCGGTCCACGACGCGGAAACGCGCCGGATCGATGGCCGGCACGATCTCCTTCCGTTGCGCGAGTTCCTGGTCGGAAAGCACGATGACCGGCGTCTGGTACTCTTCGGCCAGATTGAACGCCTCCACCGTGACCTCGAACGTGTCCGCCACCGTCGTGGGGGCGAGCACGGGCCGCACGGTGTCGCCGTGCGCCGAGAAGACCGCGGCAAACAGGTCCGACTGCTCGCGCTTCGTCGGCATGCCGGTCGAAGGCCCGCCGCGCTGCACGTCGACGCAGACGAGGGGCAGCTCCGCCACGCTCGCCAAGCCGAGCATCTCGGCCTTGAGGGAAAAGCCCGGTCCCGAGGTCGCGGTCATCGCCTTCTTCCCGGCGAAAGACGCGCCGACGGCCGCACCGACGCCGGCGATCTCGTCTTCCGCCTGCAGCAACGAACCGCCGTGTTTCCAGATGTCGCGCTGGAGGTGCTGCATGATTTCCGTCGCGGGCGTGATCGGGTAGCCGCCGAAAAACCGGCACCCGGCGAAGAGCGCCGCCCGCGCGCACAGTTCGTTGCCGTCGGTCAGCTGCATCGGTCCCGCGGCCGGCACGGCCGGGGCGAGCCGACGGGCCGCCGGCAAAGGCGTGCGCTCCGCGTACTCGAAACCGGCGGCGAACGCGCGTTCGTTGCCGGCGAGCACCGCCTCCCCTTTGCGGGCGAATTTCTTGCGGATGCCCGCGAGGATGCGTTCGCGCGGCAGGCCGAACCACGCGGCCAGGAGGCCGAGCACGACGTTGTTCTTGGCCAATTGCGCGCCCGCGGACTGCAAAGCCATCTGCTCCATCGGCACCGCGACGGCCGCGGCCGGCGTCACGCCGCCGAGCGGCAGCGCGGTCGGCTCGACCTTGGTCTTGGCCTCGTAGATCACGAGGGTGCGGGCGTCGACGGGCAGTTCGCCGCCGAAGCGCCGGAAGTCCTCCCAGTTGAGCACTACGGCGACATCCAAAGTGCCGCCCGGATTGAGCACGGGCTGCGTGGCCAGGCGCAGCCGACAGGACGATTCACCGCCGCGGATCTGCGAGCCGAAGCTCTTGGTGAGGATCCCGTAGTAGCCTTCCGCCAAGGCGGCGCCGATCAGGGATTCGCCGGCGGAGACGATCCCATCGCCGCCCGAACCCGCCATGCCGACGATGAAATCGTGCACGGCAATCAGGCTTCGCCGTCGTTGCCGATCGAGCTCGTCGCGCAGGTCGCAAGGATTTCCTCGACGCGCGCGATTTCCTCGGCCGATTCCGGCTGCCGAATCATGAAAGAGAGACCGGATTCCTCGTGGCGGCCGAAGAATTCGGGGGCGAGGGCGCGGCATTGGTCGCAGTCGATGCACGTCGAATCGACGTAGTAGCGGCCGGTGACATTCTGGGGGAGACGATCGGTGACGGTAGCCATGGAGAAGACGAGGGAGGTTGGGGATTGGAGGAAGGTTGCGGGAAAAACCTAGCCGATGTCCGGTCCGCCGGCTCACCGGATGTTGGCCGGCATTTGCCATTTGTTGCGGTCCGCGGCGGCGATTAACCGCCGAACCCTTTCGCCCGCGAAGCGGTTGGCCGATCGCGCGGCCGCGGGTCCGATGGTCATCGCGTCCCCCGGCGACGGGCCGTAGAATCCGAACGCCAGCCAAGAATCGGCGGCACAACCTATGCGAGACGACTACCTGCAGAACGCCCTCAAGGTCATCGACGACCCGAATATCCTCATCAACGTGATCTCGCGCCGCGTGAAGCAACTCCGCCGCGGCAACCGGCCGCTGGTCGAATCGCTCGAGAAGCTCTCGGCCGAGGACACCGCCCTCCGCGAAGTCGCCGAAGGCAAAATCACCTACGAACTCGCCACGCCCGAGGAGCTGGCGCGCCACCGATGAAAGCTCCCCTCTTCCGGCCGCTCGGCGACCACTTGCTCATCCGCCATCCCGCCGCCGCCGAACAGGTCCGCGGCGGGGTGCTCATTCCCGAAAGCGCCCGCGAACAACCGCAGGAAGCGACCGTCGTCGCCCTCGGCCCCGGCCGCCGCAACAAGCAGGGCGTGATCGCCGGATTCGTCGTCGCCGTCGGCGACACGGTCTTCGTCGCGGCCTACGGCGGCGCGGAGGTCGTGCTGCAGGGACAAAAGTACCGCGTCGTCCGCGAAGACGATCTGCTCGGCGTCCTCGCCTGAACCATCCGTCCGATGCGTTACACCGTTCACCCGATTGCCCCGGGCCAAGCCGCCGTCAACGGCGCCCTCGACATCTATGTCGAGGCCCGCGGCCGCGACGACGTGAAGCAGATGCTGGTCGGCCTCACGGTGCTCGCCAGCGCCACCGCGGCGCAGATCGCGGCCGCCGTGCCGGTGGTCGCGACCGCGCGGCAGTTGGGACCGGACGCGGTCGCGGCGATGCTCGCGGCCTGAGGCCGCGGCCCGCCGGGCCGTCGGCTCAGAGCCCGAACGGCAGGCAGCGCAGGAGCGGCGCGGCGTGGCCGGGCGCGACGACTTTGTCGCGCGTCGCGCGGCGTTTCGATTTGGTGCTCTTGGCGCCGAGCAAATGGCGGAAGCCGGGCGTCCGGCGCATCAGTTTGCCGGTGGCCGTCCGTTTGAAACGCTTCGCCACCGACTTCTTGGTTTTTTGCATAAAGGGTTCCCGGTCGGACCGGCCGGACCGGAAACAGCACCAAGAAACGTATCCTGCCGGCCATGACGCCGAAGGCGACGGATTCCGCCCGCGCCTCCGCAACCGCGTCCCGGGCCGCCCGCTTCCGTCTTTCTTGGCCGCGCCGCGCGGCGGCGCTCAGGCCCGCGGCAGGACCAGCACCGCCCGGAGTCCGGGCCCGCCGGCCGCCGGCTCCAGCGCAAAGGTGCCGCCGAGCCGCGCCGCCGTCAGCCGGGCGATCGCCAAACCGAGCCCAAGACCCTGCTGCTCGCGCCGCGCCCGGCGAAACTGCGTGAAAGGTCCGACCGCCGCCCGCTCCTCCGGTGTCATCCCGCCGCCGCGATCCGCCACTTCGATCCGATAGGTTCCCGCCCCGGCGACGCCGGCCACCGTCACCGGCGTACCCGCGGGCGAAAACCGGCACGCGTTCTCCACCAATTCGGCGACCGTTCCGGCCAGCAGCGTTTCGGGCGCCGCCACGGCCGCGGGCGCAAGGATCAGGACCAGATCCGCCAGCCGGCCGTGTTCGGTCGCGGCGCGCACGGCACCGGCCCGGAGCGCCGATTCGGCGGCCGCCGTCCCCGCCGGCCGGCCGCGTTCCTCGCTGCGTTCAAGTTCGAAGAAGCGGATGAGCTTGCGGGCCAATCGCTCCTGCCGCTCCGCCCCCGCCCGGATCAGCTGCAGCATCACTTTCAGTTCGTCGCGGTCGACCGTCCCCGCTTCCTGCTCGATGAGCTGCAGGCCGCCGAGGATGCCGTTCAGGGGCGTCAGCAATTCGTGCGACCAATCGGCCCGCGCCTCTCTCGCGCGCGCCGCCACGAGTTCCTCGATGCGCTCGCGCAGCGGCCGCTGCCGGCGGGTGCGCGCGGCGATCGTGTCGAGAATTTCCTTCTCGGTGAACGGCTTGGTCAGGTAGTCGTCCGCGCCCCGGGTCATGCCGAGCCGCAGGTCGGCGCGGTCGTTCTTGGCGGTCAGAAAGACAAACGGCACGTCCCGGACGGACGGCTCGGACTGCAGGGCCTCGAGCACCGCGAAACCGTCGAGGTCGGGCATGTTGATGTCGCAGAAGATGAACTCGGGTTTCTCCGCCGCCCGAAGCACGCCCTCCCGGCCCCCGGCGGCCTCGACCACCTCGTGGCCGTTCAGCTCGAGCAGGTCGCGGAGGGTCAGCCGCACCGCTTCCTCGTCCTCGATCACCAGGATTTTCACGGCAGGAACAGCGGCGGAGGCGGCAAGGCCGGTCCCTTGGGCGCCGGCGGCCGCGCCGGCAGTTCGAACCAGAAACACGCGCCTTGGCCCGGCGCGCTGTCGACGCCGACTTCGCCGCCCAGTTTCTCGACGATGCGGCGGACAATGGAAAGCCCGAGCCCATGGCCCGTGGCCCGCACGGTGGAGATCCGCGTGAACGGCACGAACAGGGCGGCCTGCGCCGCCGCATCGAGGCCGGGTCCGCCGTCCCGGACCCAGAAGCGCACCCGCTGTCCATCCGGCCGCAGTTCCCCTCCGACCGAGATGCGCGGCGCCGGCCCCGCGTACTTGGCGGCGTTGCTCAGATAGTTCGACCAGACGTGCACCACCCACGGGGCGTAGCCGTAGGCCGCGGGGAGCTCCGGGGCCACGGCCACGGCCGCGCCCGTGCGCCGCAAAA
The DNA here is from genome assembly GCA_027482185.1 of Opitutaceae bacterium. Taxonomy (GTDB): domain Bacteria; phylum Verrucomicrobiota; class Verrucomicrobiia; order Opitutales; family Opitutaceae; genus ER46. The sequence continues at coordinate 29,608 of JAIXWF010000003.1, forward strand.
GATCCTCGAGGCGATCGCGCGCCTCGGCGACGAGGGCGGGCATCTCGAGGGCGACGGGGGCCGCTTCCTGCCGGCGCACGCCGGCGAGCACGAGCAGGTCCTCGATGATCCGCGTGAGCCGATGGGCCGCGACGGAGGCCTCGCGGACGTTGTGCCGCAGCGCCTGCTCGTCCGCCTTGCCGATCGTGAGATCGAGGAGATCCAGCCGGCCCGTCAGCGTCGCCAGGGGATTTTTCAGATCGTGCGCCACCGTGTGGGCGAACGCGTCGAGCTCGTCGAGCAGCTCCTTTTTCTCGAGCCGGGTCCGGATCGAATGGATCACTTCGTCCTCGGTGAACGGCTTGGTGATGAAATCGTCCGCCCCGAGTTCCATGCCTTCCCGGGTCGCGGCCCGCTCCACTTTCGCGGAGACCACGATCACCGGAATGGAACGGAGCGCCGGATGGGCGCGCAGCGCCCGCAGCAGTTCGAAACCCGTCATTCCGGGCATCGCGATGTCGGAAACGATCAACGACGGCATTTCGCGCTGGGCCAACGCGAGCCCGTCCCGGCCGTTCGTCGCGGAGGCCGTGCGGTAGCCGTTCAGCTCCAGCATATCGAGCAACGTGGCGCGGATCGCGTCGTCGTCGTCGATCACCAGAATCAGGGGAGGCTGCGGGGTGGAACTCATGGAAGGGTAACCGTTGGGCGGATCGGCAGGACCAGCGTGAAACAGCTGCCGCCGCCGTCGCGCGGTTCGAGGGCGATCGAACCGCCGAGCATTTCGGTCATCCTCTTCACAATGCTCAAACCCAAACCGGTCCCCTTGATGTTGCCGACATTGGAACCGCGCTCGAAGGGCTGGAAAATGCGCGCCCGGTCCGAGTCCGGGATCCCGATGCCCCGGTCCAGGAACCGGATCGTCGCCGCAGCGGGCGAAAGCTCGAGCCGGATCGCAACGGTCGTGCCCGCGGGCGAATAGCGGGCCGCGTTCGCGAGCAGATTGGAAACAATGTGGTGCAACAGCTGCGGGTCGGTCGCGAACGGCACCGCGCCGTCGGTCCCTTCCGCCGCAAACGCGTGCGCTTCCCGGTCGGCCATCTTGGCTTCGTCCACGGCCTCCCGGAGAAACGCCGCCAGATCGAGCGCGGCCGGCGCCACCTGGACGCGCCCCGCTTCCATGCGGTTCAGCAGGAGCAGATCGTCGAGCATCTCCGTCATGCGGTGCAGCGAACCCGAAATGCGGCCGAACATCTCGTCGCGTTTCGCCGGCGCCAGCCGCTCGAAATGGTTCCGCAGCAATTCCACGGTGCCGACGGCCGCCGCCATCGGCGTGCGGAATTCGTGCGAGGTGACCGAGATGAAACGCGTCTTCATTTCGGAAACCTGGCGCTCTTTCTCGAGCGTCGCCGCCATCTCGGTCTCCAGCCGCTTGCGGGCCGTGATGTCCCGCACAAACGCCACGAATTCGTCCGGCGCGACCCGGGCGGCCCGCAGTTCGAGCTGCAGCTCCGCGCCCCCGTGCGTCACCGTCACCTCGCCCTCGGCCACCAAGGTCGGATCGGCCACGGCGCGGCGCCCGGTCTCGAGCAGCCGCTGCTCGAGCGCGGCGTGCGCCGTCTGCACCGCAGGATCGTCGCCGGGAGCGCAAATCTGCGCGAGCGCCGATTCCCCTTTCGCATACTGGCAATGCAGGCGGGTGCCGTCCGTGCGCAGCCGCACCACCATATCGGGGATCGATTGCAGCAGCGCCTGCACCTCGCGGTTCCGCGCTTCCAATTCCGCCGTGCGCTGCGCGACCTTGTCCTCGAGCTCCGCATTGAACCGCTGCACCGCCGCAAACGATTCCTTCGCGCCGAGCCCGAGGCCGATCGTCCGCGCGATGCTGCCCACGACCTCCCGGTCCGCGGCCGTGAACGCGCTCCCGGCCGGGCCCATGCCCGCGCCGACATAGCCCAGCGCCACGGTGCCGGCCGCGCGCCCGTTGATCGTCACCGGCGCCTCGAGCCGGTCGGTCCACGGTCCTTCCGCCCCGGCCGTGTATTCCCGGCCGTCCAATGTGATCGCGGCCCGCGCCGCCGCCGGAAAACGCAGGGCGGACGGCAGGTGCCGCACCAGGTCGGCCAGCAATTCGTCGCGGCCGAGGTCCGGCCGTTCCATCGCGGTGGCGACGCCGTGCAGCGCACGCAGTTCTTTCACCAGGTCGTGCAGCTGGTTCTCGACCGCCTTGCGCTCCGTGATGTCCTGCACGGTGCCGAGGGCCCGGCCGACCGATCCGTCGGCGCCCCGGATCGAACGTCCGGTCGCAAACAGGTCCTTCGTGCGCCCGTCGGGCAGCAAGACGCGGAACCCGTGGAACCACGGCTCGCCGGCCGCGACCGCCCGGGTGAAGACCCGGTCGAACTCCGCCCGCTCCGCCGGATGGATCTCGCGGAGGATCGCCTCATACTCGGGCGGCCCGTCCTCGGGCCGGCGTTCGAAAATCCGGAACACTTCGTCGGACCACGAGAGCCGCCGCGTGCGCGGGTCGAATTCCCAGTTGCCCAGTTGGGCCATCCGTTCGGCGTCCGCCAGGCGGTCGCGGTTCCGCCGCAGCGCCTCCTCCGCGGCCTTGCGCGCCGTGATATCGCGCGTCACGCCCAGAATGCCCGTCACCGGCCCCCCGGCGTCCCGCAGCAGGGTCGTCACCACCTCGGTGGTCACCGTGCCGCCGTCCCGCCGCAACTGGCCGACTTCGTGCACCTGGGTGCGCACGCTTTCGTCGCCCGCGGCGAACGCCGCCAGCCGCCGGGGAAGCTGCGCCGCGACCATATCGCGCGATTCCGGGGCGAGGACCTCCGCCATGCGCTGGCCGATGACTTCCTCCGGGGAGAAACCGCGCAGTTTGCGGACCGACGGGCTCACGTAGTCGAACCGGTCGGCCTCGAGATTGTAGAGCCAGATGACGTCGTCGGTATTCTCCGCAATCAACCGGTACCGGGCCTGGCTTTCCGCGAGCGCGGCTTCCGTGCGCTTGCGTTCGGTCACGTCCTGCTTGAGCGCGACATAGTGCGAGACCTTGCCGGCCTCGTCGACGACCGGTGCGATCACCGCGTCTTCCACATAAAGCTCGCCGTTCTTTTTCCGGTTGTGCAATTCGCCGCGCCAAACCTGCCCGGCGGTCAGCGTCTGCCACATTTCCCGGTACACGCGATCCGGTGTGTTGCCCGACTTGAGCAGGCGGGGATTCTTGCCCTGCAATTCCGCCAACGCGTAGCCGGTCACGCGGGTGAAATGCGGATTGATGTACTCGATGGCACCGGTGAGGTCCGTGATCGCGACGGAAAGCGGCGCCTGCTCGATGATCCGGGACAGCTTGCGGAGGCTTTCCTCGCTGCGCTTCCGCTCGGTCACGTCGCGGGTCACGCCGAGAATGCGGGCCGCTTTGCCGCCGGCATCGGGCATCAGCGTGGTCACGACTTCGGTCGCAACCACGGATCCGTCCTTGCGGAGCAGATCGAGTTCGTAGGTCCGGTGCCGCGCCGACTCGTCGCCCGCGTTGAAGGCGGCCACCCGTTCCGGCAGATCGACCTCGAGCACGCGGCGCGCCGCCGGCGACTGGACTTCCTTCATCGGCAGGCCGACCAGTTCCTCCGGCGTGAACCCGCGCAACCGCAGGGCGGACGGGCTTACGTAGAGAAACTTCCCCGTCTGCAGGTCGCCGAGCCAGATCATGTCGAGCGTGTTGTCCGCGATCAGCCGGTAACGTTCCTCGCTCGCCCGCAATTCGTCGTCGATGCGCCGCCGTTCCGTGATGTCCTCCTTGATCGCGACAAAATGCGTGGGCCGGCCCTCCGCGTCCTTGACCGGCGCGATCACCACCAGCTCTAGGTGCAGGTCGCCGTTCTTTTTGCAGTTCGTGAGTTCGCCCCGCCACGTACCGCCGGAGGCGATGGTCCGCCACATTTCCGTGTAGACGGCCGGCGGCGTCAGGCCGGACTTGAAGATCCGCGGCGTCTGGCCGCGCAGTTCGCCGGGGCTGTATCCGGTCACCGCCGTCAGGCGCGGGTTCACGTACTCGATCGCGCCGCCGAGGTCGGTGATCAGGATGGACACCGGGTTCTGCTCGATCGCGAGCGAGAGTTTTTTCAGCTCCGCCTCCGCCTGCACCCGGTGCGTGATATCGGCGAAGATCGCGAACACGCGGTACGGCCCGTCGATTCCGGGACGGAATTCGGGCACCGCATCGATCTGGATCCAGACAGTCGCCTCCCCGGCGCGCCGGAGGCCCATCCGGACCCCCTGCACCCGCCGGCCCGTGCGCAGTGCCTCCATCGCCGGGTGGTCTTCCCCGGGAAAATCCGAACCGTCCTCCCGAATGGCCCGCCAGCCGGGATCGAACGAGGTCCGTCCGGCCACACTCGCCCGCGGCAGCCCAAGGATGCGCGCCGCGGCCGGGTTGGCCGACGTGATGGCGCCGCTGGCGTCGTGATACACCACGCCGAAGTCCATCGATTCGAACAGGGAGCGGTGGCGCTCTTCGCTCTCCCGCAGCGCCTCCTCCGCTTCCTTCCGGTCCGTGACATCCGTCAGCGCCCCCGCGATCGCGCGCGCGTGCCCGGCTTCCGCCGCGAGTCGCATTTCGTCGCGCAGCCAACGGTATCGGCCGTCGCGATGCCGGAAACGGTACTCCCGCACCAGCGGCCCGTGCGCCGTCAGTTCCCGGCCGGCGGCGATCGCCGCCGCGAGATCGTCCGGATGCACGCAGGTCTCCCAATGCTTCGCGTCTTCCAGGAAGTGCGCCGGCGTCCAGCCGAATGCCGGTTCGACATTTCGGCTCACGAACGTGAATCCTCCCTCCCCGGCGTCGGCCGTGTAGATCACGGCCGGCGATTCCGAAACGAGGAAATCCAGCCGCGCGCGGCTTTCCCGCAACGCCGTCTCCGCCGCCCGGCGCGCCGTATCCCGGTCGAGCACGTCCTGCGCGAACGACACGTCGCCGGCGGTTTCGAGGAGCAGTGCTTCCTCCTCCGGCCCGAAAACGCCCGGTTCCGCCGCGTAGACGGCGAGCGTGCCCGCGACCCGGCCGTTGCGCCGCAGGGGTATCGCGATGCTGGCCCGGATGCCCGCCGTGCGCGCCCGATCCCACCAGGGTCGGGTCGAGGGATCGTTCAGGAAATCCTGCGTCACCACCGTCCGGCCTTCGAGCATCGACCGGGCGCTGGGCCCGGCCCCTTCCGCGCCCTCGCCCGGCGCAATGCGGATGCCGTCCAGATACCCCGTGGTGTCGCCCCATTGCACCGTCGGCACAATCCGGCCGCTCCGCTCGTCGCTCCAACCCAGCCACGCCATCCGGAAGCCGCCGACTTCGACGCAGATCCGGCAGATCTCCCGGCCCAGGCTCTCGGCGTCCTTCGCCCGGACAATCGCCTGGTTCACGTGGCTGAGAACCTGGTAAAGCTGGTTCATGCGGGCCACGCGCCGCCGCTGGGTCTCGCGCTCGGACACGTCGCGGACGACGCTGACAAGTTGGTCGCCGCCCCGCAGCTTCGACCAGCGGCTGCTGATTTCCACCGTCAGGTGGGTCCCGTCGCGCCGGACCAGCCGCGATTCGAAAACCCGGCTCGCCTCCGCATCCGGCGGACCGACTTGGTCCGCCAGCCCGGCCGCCGCGGGGCCGGGAAAATACTCGCGCCAATCGACGCCGATCATGCTGCCGGATTCCCAACCGTGCAGCTCGGTCGCGCGTTGGTTCACCTCGACGATCCGCAGTTGCCCGTCGAGCAGGAGAATTCCGTCGTTCGCCTGCTGCATGACCAGGCCGAGCCGCACTGCCAGATCCTGTTGCGCCAACTCGGCCCGGTGGCGTTCCGACTCCGACTCGAGCCGACGCCGCAGCCATATCGAGCGCAGCACGACGCCGGCCAGGGCGAGCGCCAACCCCAGCATCAATGCGACACGCACCACCTCGCTCCGCGCGGGACCGTAGACTTCGTCCGCGTCGACCTTGGCCAGCAGCACCCAGGGCAGACCGGTGATTTCCCGGGCCAACCCCACCGCGCGGTCGCCGCGGTAGTCGGCGCCTTCCGCCAACTCTCCTATGGCGCCCGCGGCCAGCGCATTCCCGAGGAGCGAGCCTTCCGCGAGGGACGTCCGCAACGTCAGCGGCGGGTCCGGCAACTTGCGCACGGGCGAAAGCACCACCGCGCGGTCGCCTTCCTTGCGCAGCAACACGATCTCGCCGGTACGGTACGGCAGCGGCCACTCCAGCAGTTGCGGGAACAGCGATTTCGTCGGATCGATCCGGAAGACCAGGCTGCCGACGTTATCGCCCGCGGCCGGATCCTGGATCGGTTGGCCGAGCTCCATCGCGAGTTTTCCGTCGCCGTATCTCCGCAGGTCCCCGAGACGCGGTTCCGCTCCGGCCTCCGCTCTGCGGCCGGTTTCGGGAACCGAGGAGGTACCGCCGTCCGCCGGCACGCTCAGCACCGTCCGGCCCGCGCGATCCAGCACGGCGATGCTCTCGTAGCGGTAGCGGATGCGGGCCTGTTCAAGGTAGGATCCCAGCGCCGCCCCGCTGCCGGTCGCATCCGGCCGGCGCAGAAATTCCGCCAGCGCCGGCGTGCGGGCAATGACCGCGGCGTCCGCGAGGCGTTCGTGCCGCCACGTCGCGAAATGCCGTTCGCCCATCGCCGAAATCGCCCCGAGGCTTTCCGCAAATTCCCGCCGGGCCGCGTCGAAGGGATGCGAGAGGTAGACGATCCCCGCCCCGAGCACGACCGCCGTCAGGCCGATCACCGACAGCAGCCCGTAGCGCGACAAGGCGGTGTCCCGCGTGCCGGATGCAACGGGGACGCCGCGGCGGGAAGACGGCGATGACGGGGAAACCATGGGGAGGGAACCGGGAAAGGAACCGCACCAGCGTAAACCCGCGCCGTCAACGCGGCTGCGCATCCGCTGCCGACTTCACCGCGCCCCGTGCCGGGCGAAAGGGCGCCCGCACGCGGCTCAGACGGCGACCGCGGCGGCGTTTCGCCGCGGCACCCGCACCGGCGCCTGCAACAGGGCATCCACCGCAGCCGGGCCCAGCGATTCGACCAGGTGGAGAATGGGCGTGATCGCGGCACCGTCACGGTCCGCCTGCGCCCAGGCGCGGAAGGCAAACCGGGCCAGACTCTGCCGGGGACCGGCGCTGAAATGCACGCCGCCGGCCCGGATGCGGTCGAGCGCCGTCCCGACCTCGGTCACCGCATCGGACTTCAGCACATAGCCGCGCACCCCCGCCCGGGCCGCGCGGAACACGGCCGCATCGTCCGCCCGGCCGCAGAGAATCAAAATTGCCGGTCCGCCCGGGGTACCGGCCACGCCGGACAATGCGGCCAGCCCGGCCGCGAAGTCGGCTCCCGGATCCGCCACCACCACGCCCGGCCCGGCGCCGGCCGCCGCCTCGCGCAGATCGGCCGGATCGGCGAAACCGCCGGCGATCTCGATACCGGGCAGAAGCCCGAGGTAGCCGGCGAGCAGCTGCCGGAACGAGGCCTGCTCGTCGCAGAGCCAAACCCGCAGGGGTTCCGCCGGCGGCGACGGAAAATCGCCCCCGTGATCGGGGGACTGGGAGGCAAAGGGATCGGCGGACAGGCCGGAAACGGAACTCATGGCTTGGGAACGGACCCGCGGGCCCGCACCCGGAAGGTAGCCGATGGCCGAGCCCGCCGCTATGCGTAGTGCCGGCGAAAGCCGGCGCCCGCGCTGCGGCTTCTGCGCACGCGGCCGGCGTAGCGCCACCCACCCGCCCGGCGCCGGACGCAAAAAAGGCGGGACGCTTCGGGCGTCCCGCCGGGGAAAATCGAGGCGCTGGGCCGGATCAGTAACGCGCCTGGAACGCGCCCGGACGGCGGTTCGGGCTGTTGAAGCTGCGGCTGCCGCCCATTTCTTCCTTCGGCTTGGCTTCGTTGACGGTGAGCTGGCGGCCGTCGAGCTCGACGCCGTTCATCTTTTCCGCGGCGAGCTTGCTTTCCTCGGCGGTGCCGAAGGTCACGAAGGCGAAACCGCGCGGGCGGCCGGTCTCGCGGTCGTTGGCGATGTACACGTCGGTGATGCTGCCGAACTGGCCGAAGGTGTCGCGCAGGCCGGCTTCGGTGGTCTTGAACGACATGTTGCCGACATAGAGTTTGGAATTCATGGGTGGAGGTTCGTGAGCTTCGTTCGCTGTCAGCGTGTTCCCGGGAATCGGGTTTCGAATCGTCACCTGAACCTGAAGCTCACCTGAAGACCCACCAGCCACTGTCATCCGTACTTGCTTGCGAGCCCCGACATTCGCCGGGTCGCGCCGCAACGCAAGGAGTATCGCGGAAATTAATACACCGACACGGTCGCTTGGCCCGCACGCACGGGCGCCGGCGCGGATGCGCGGACGCCGCGTGCGGCGGTCCCGGCGCTTCAGCGCGCCTTCTTGGCGCTCTTGGCCTTGGCCTTCTTCGCCGGGGCTTTCTTGATCACTTTCTTAGCAGTTTTTGTCTTCGCCATATTTGTGCTGGGTTGATGTTTGCTGACCGAAAACGGAGGGGATGGCCGGAATATCCCGGCGGGGCGGAGGGGAACTTGCAGCTGCCGCGCACCGACGTCGAACACTATTCGCGCCGGACCGAAGAATTCGCGCGCGGCCCCGGGGCCGGCCGGACGGGCCCCGGTGTAACTGGATTTCCGATACAACGCGCCGCTCAGGCCCCGCGGGGCAGCAGGAAGAGGAACACGGCGAGAAAGTGGCACGTGCTGCCGCCGAGCACGAAAACGTGCCAGACCGCGTGGTGGTACCGGAGGCGGTGCCAGCGGTAGAAGACCACGCCGACGGTGTAGCAGAGCCCGCCGGCCAGCAGCAGCCAGAGCGCGCCGGCCGGCACGCGGGCCACGAGGGGCTGCACCGCGACGACCACGAGCCAGCCGAGGAACAGGTACGCCGCCGACGTGACGAGCGGGTAGCGCGGGCCGAAGCAGAGTTTGAAAACCGCGCCGGCGCCGCAGAGCCCCCAGACCACGCCGAACAGCGACCAGCCCCAGGGGCCGCGCAGATGCGTGAGCAAAAACGGCGTGTAGGTCCCCGCGATGAGCAGGAAGATCGCCGCGTGGTCCGCCCGGCGGAACCACTGCTTCGCGCGGCCTTCGCCGCGCGCGTGGTAGAGCGTGGAAGCCCCGTAGAGCGCCAGCAGCGTCAGCCCGAAAACCGTGAAACTCACCACGTGCCACGCGTCGCCGCGGCGGCTCGCGAAAACGATGAGCAGCGTCAGCGCCGCGATGCTGAGGGCGAGGCCGAGACCGTGGGTGACCCAGTTGGCGATCTCTTCGCCGCGGCTGTAGGCGCGGCGGGCCGGCACCGCGGCGGGTGCGGTCGCGGCGGCCCGGCGCCGCTGCACGACGCGCTCGGCGACGCCGTCGAGCCAGCGGATCGGCGCGTAGGGCCGCGGGCTGGCGAATTTTTCCGGCGCCGCGTCCTCGCCGTCGAGGTACACCGTCTTCGGCATCAGGCAGGTGCCGAACGCCCAGTCGGCCACCGGCAGGCCGAAGAAGCCGGAGATGGATTCGTTGCAATCGATCACCGCATGGTGGCGCAGGTGGAAGGCGTAGGCCGGCCGCCAGAACCAGCCCCAGCGGCGGCTGTCGATCAGCGGCGCCCACACTTCGAAGGGCCAGTGGTTGATCGCGTGGAGCACCTCGTAGAGCACCATCGAGACGGCCAGCGCGGCGAAGCCCGCGAAGAACCAGGGAAAGGCCGGAAAGAATACCTGCAGCACGACGAAAAGCGGCAACTGCGCCAGCGCGAACAGCGCGAGCGAATACCAGGGAAAGAACGACGCCTCGCCCTGCTCGGGCTCGGTGATCGGGAATTTGTTCTCGATCGTCATCACGCCGCGGCCCGCCGCGGTCTGCCGCCGGCCGATGCGGGTCAGCGCGTGGTGCAGCGTGTGCTGCTTGTACAGCCGGCTCAGCAGCGGGATCGCGGGGAGGTGCAGGATGTACCGGTGGAAAAAGTATTCCATGAAGCAGTTCACCAGGCTCAGGAGCAGGAACGCCGCGAGCCACCGCGGCCACGCCGCCAGCAGCTGTTCTTCCCACATCCCCGGCGCGACCAGGCGGAGCGCGGCAAGCATGACGGCGAGCGTGGCCAGCACGGTGAAGGCGAAAAGCGGCAGCGAGAATTCCTCGTGTTTGGCCGCGGACGGAGAAGCGGGATGGGACATGGGCTCGGGGCGATTAACGGCCGCCGCGCCCCGATTGCGAACTTTGTTTCCGCGCCGCGCGAAAATCGCGGGCTCGCCGCGCCGCCCGCCCGCGGCACGCTGCCGGCGAACTTCCGCTTGTCCGCCCCGCCTCGTTCCTTCCCCGCCCCGCTCACCCGCCGAACTTTCCTCGGCCGGGCGGCCGCCGCCGCGCTGCTGCCCGCGGCCGGCCGCGCCGCCGGCGCGGCGCCGCAGCCGGCCATCGACACGCACATCCATTTCTACGATCCGACGCGCCCGCAGGGCGTGCCTTGGCCGCGGCCCGACGACCGCTTGCTGTACTCCCCGCACTTGCCGGACCGTTTCGCGGCCGCGACCGCCGGCCTCGAAATCGTCGGAGCCGTTGTGGTCGAGGCGAGCCCGTGGCCGGCGGACAACGAGTGGTTGCTCGAACTCGCCGCGGCCACGCCCGCGATCGTCGGCATCGTCGGCAACCTCGCCCCCGGCACGCCCGAATTCGCGCCCGCTTTGCGGCGGCTCGCGGCGCAACCGCTCTTCCGCGGGGTGCGGCTCGGCGGCGCCGCCCTGCGGGAGCTCGCCCAGCCGGCGGTCGCAGCCGACCTCGGCCGCCTCGCGGACGCCGATCTCGCCCTCGATCTGCTCGGCGGGGTTCCGGCGCTCGCTCCGGCCGAACGCCTTGCGCGGGCGTGGCCGGGCCTGCGCGTCGTGCTGAACCACCTGCCGTTTCCAGCCTGGGACGCCGACATCCCCGCCCTGCGCACCGCGCTCGCCGGCATCGCCCGCTGCCCGAACGTCTTCGTCAAGGTCTCCGACGTCGTCCGCCGGATCGACGGCCGCACCGTCGAGGACCCCGCCTACTACCGCCCCGCCCTCAACGCCCTCTTCGATCTCTTCGGTCCCGGCCGCCTGCTCTACGGCTCGAACTGGCCTGTCAGCGGGCGGAACGCGCCGTATCGGGTAATCCATGACACCGTCGCGGCGTACTTCCGGGCCAAGGGCCCCGTGGCCGCGGAACGATTCTTCTGGCGCAATAGCCACGCCGCGTACCGCTGGGTCCGCCGCGGCGCGGCGGCCGCACTCACGCCTTGACGCGCGCGGGCCGGAGGGCCGGCGTGGAGCAGGACAGTTTCGCCCCGCCACCTTCCCGATTTCCGCGATGCACCCCTCCCGCCTCCGCTCCCGCCTCGCCCTCGCCCACGCAGCCTGTCTCGTTTTCCTGACCGCCGCGCGCGCGGACGTGCGGCTGCCGGCGATCTTCGGCGACCACATGGTCCTCCAACAGGACGCACTGCTGCCGGTCTGGGGCGACGCCGATCCGGGCGAAGAGATCACCGTGGCGTTCGGCGGCCGCGAAGTCCGCACCCGCGCCGCGGCCGACGGCACCTGGCGCGCGACCCTGCCCGCCCAGCCGGCCAACGCCGTGGCCCAAACATTCGAGGTCCGAGGTAAGAACACCGTCCGTTTCACCGACGTCCTCGTTGGCGAGGTCTGGCTCGCCGGCGGCCAGTCCAACATGGCCTTCCCGCTCTCGTCCGCGCACGACGCCGCCACCGTCCTTCCGCAGGCCGAGGACGCCGCGTTGCGTTTCTTCACCGTCGAACGCCGCACCGCCGCGACGCCCCAACGACAAGTGCGCGGCCGCTGGCAGGTGTGCCGGCCCGATGTCGCGAAAGGATTTTCCGCCGTCGCCTATTTCTTCGCCCGCGATCTGCGCGCCGCGCTGGGCCGGCCCGTGGGTGTAATCCACAGTTCATGGGGCGGCACGCCGGCGCAAACGTGGCTGAGCATCGACGCGCTGCGGGCCTCGCCCGCCCTCGCCCGGCACGTCGCCGCCTGGGACAAAGCGGTGGCCGCCCACGCCAAACTCGAGGCCGATCCCGCGCCGCGCGCCGCCTACGCCGCGGCGTTGAAAAAATGGCAAGCCGAGGTGGCGCCGAAATTCAACGCCGCGACCCGCGCCTACAACGAAGCCCGCGCCAAGGGCGACACGACGGCCCCGCGGCCCGTGCCCGAGTCGCCCGAGCCGGAGAACCCCGACCCGATGGACATTCCGAGTCCTTCGAAGCGGCCGAACACGCCCGCGGTTTCCTTCCACGCCATGATCGCCCCGCTCGCCCCGTACGCGCTGCGCGGCGCGCTGTGGTATCAGGGCGAAGCAAATGTCGGCCAAGCCAAGGAGTACGAATCGCTGCTGCCCGCGCTGATCGGCGACTGGCGCGGACGCTGGGCGCAGGGCGACTTCCCGTTTCTCATCGTGCAATTGCCCGACTGGGCGCGCCCGGGCGACGACGCCGCTTTGCCCGAGTTCCGCGAAGCCCAACGCATCGTCGCCGCCCGCGTGCCGCGCAGCGGATTGGCGGTCACGATCGATCTCGGGGACCCGAAAGACGTCCATCCGAGCGGCAAACGCGACGTCGGCCTGCGCCTCGCGCGGCTCGCGCGCCGCGACGTTTACGGCGAGCACATCGTCGCCGCGGGCCCGACTTTCCGCGCCGCCGCCTACGAAGGCGCGGCCGTGCAGGTGTCGTTCGCGCACACCGAAGGCGGACTGCGCCTCGGCCAATCGCCGTGGCGGCCCGCCGGCGAAGCGCCCTACGCGACGGATCGGCTCACCGGCTTCGAACTCCGCGGGCCCGACGGCAAATGGCGGCAAGCCGACGCCAAGATCGACGGCGCCGTCGTCACCGTCTCCCACCGGGAGATTTCCCAGCCCGAAGGCGTGCGCTACGCGTGGACCTCGGCGCCGCGGGCCAATCTCTACAACGGCGCCGGCCTGCCCGCGGCGCCCTTCCGGAACGACAAGTAGGCGCCCGCCGCGCGCCGCTCAGCCCGCGAGCACCTGCGGATTGACGCAGTTCGGCGGACGCTGCCCGCCGCAGACCGCGAGCAAGTTGTCCACGGCGATCATGCCCATCTTGGTCCGCGTGCCGATCGTCGCGCTGCCGAGATGCGGCACGAGCACGGCGTTTTCCAAACCGAAGAGCCCGGGATCAAGCTGCGGTTCGCGCTCGAACACATCGAGTCCCGCGCCGCCGATCGTGCCGTTTCGCAAAGCCGCCGCGAGCGCCGCTTCGTCGACCACCGGCCCGCGCGCCGTGTTGATCAAGATCGCCGTCGGCTTCATCCGCGCGAGCGCAGCCGCGTCGATCAGATGGTGCGTGTCGGGCGTGTACGCGACGTGCAGGGAAACGAAATCCGCCGCCGCCAGCACGTCCTCTTTCGGCCGATACACCGCGCCCGTCTCCGCTTCCTCGGCGGGCGAAAGGCGCGTGCGGTTCCAATAGATCAATTTCAGGTCGAAAGCCCGCGCGCGTTTCGCCAGCGCCCGCCCGATGCGCCCGAAGCCGATCAGCCCCAGCGTCGCGCCGCTGACGTCGGCGCCGAGCATCTGCATCGGTTCCCATCCGGTCCATTGCCGCGCGCGCACCAGGCGTTCGCCTTCGCCGAGGCGCCGCGCCGTCGCCAGCAGCAGCGCGAAAGCGAGGTCCGCGGTCGCGTCGGTGAGGACGCCGGGCGTGTTGGTCACCGGGATTTTCCGCGTGGTGGCGGCGGCGACGTCGATGTTGTTGAAGCCGACGCCGAAGTTGGCGACGACGCGGAGGGTGGGCGCGCCGGCCTCGAGCACCGCGGCGTCGATGCGGTCGGTGATGTTGCATAGCAGCGCGTCGCAGCCCGCGACGCCGGCGGCCAGTTCGGCGGCCGTGGCCGGCCGGTCGGCGAGGTGCGCGCGGAGTTCGGTCGTCTCGGCGAGACGGGACATCACGGCAGGGGGCAGGCGGCGGGTCAGAAAGACTTTCGGTTTCATGCGGGGCGGCGCGGTTCGTGCCTTCCGCGGGGCCGATTGGCAATCCCGCAAGACGGCAGGTGCGGCGGCGCAAAGCCGTGGCCTGAAAGAATCTCGGGCATTGACGCGCAAATTTCCGCTTCGTTTCCTGACCTTCATGCCCGACACCAAGCCCGCGGACCCTCGCACGAAGTACAAGCGCGTCATTCTCAAACTTTCCGGAGAAGTGCTGCGCGGCGGCAAATCCGGCGACCCGATCGACGGCGTCACCCTCGAGAAAATCTGCCGCCAGGTGAAAGAAATCCACGATCTGGGCGTCCAGGTCTGCGTCGTCATCGGCGGCGGCAATATTTTCCGCGGCCTGCAGGGCGAAAAACGCGGCGTCGACCGCACCACCGGCGACTACATGGGCATGCTCGCCACGGTCATCAACAGCCTCGCGCTGATGGATTGCCTCGAGAAACTCGGGGTCAACACCCGCGTCCAGTCCGCCATCCCGATGAACCAGATCGCGGAGCCGTTCATCCTCCGCCGCGCCATCCGCCACCTGGAGAAAAACCGCGTCGTCATCTTCGCCGCGGGCACCGGCAATCCCTATTTCTCGACCGACACCACCGCCGCCCTGCGCGCGTCGGAAATGCACGCCGACATCATCATGAAGGCGACGAAGGTCGACGGCATCTACGACAAGGACCCGAAGAAGTACCCGGACGCCGTGAAGTACGACCAGATCACCTTCATCGACGCGCTGAAACAGCGGCTCAACGTCATGGATTCGACGGCGTTCTCCCTCTGCATGGACAACAACGTCCCGATCCTCGTGTTCGATCTCAACGACGAGCACGCCATCCAGAAGGCGATCGTCGGCGAAAAGATCGGCACGCTGGTCAAGAACTGACGCCCGGAGTTGGAGGTTGTGAGTTCGGCGCCGGGAGCCCAAAACGGTTCCCCGGACTTCCGGCTCCCGCCCCGTCCGATCTTCGTTCGGCCTCCGTTCCGCGCCGTCACCTTCAACGCCCAACCTTAAACTCACCGCCCTGCCATGTCCCATCCCATCCTCTCCGACGCCCAGGCCAAAATGAAGAAAGCCGTGGACTACACGCTGCATGAATTCAGCGCCATCCACACCGGCAAGGCCACGCCCGCCATGGTCGAAAACGTCATGATCGAGGCCTACGGCTCGATGACGCCGCTGAAGCAGAACGCCGCCATCTCCACGCCCGACGCCCGCCTGATCCAGATCCAGCCCTGGGACGCCAGCCTCATCAAGGCCATCATCTCCGGCATCCAGGCCGCCAACCTCGGTTTCAATCCCGTGCCGGACGGGAAAGTCGTCCGCATTCCCCTCCCGGAAATGAGCCGCGAGCGCCGCCAGCAGTTCGTGAAAACGGCCCAGCAGCTCGCCGAACAGGGCCGCGTCCATGTGCGCAACGTGCGCCGCGACAGCATCGAAGCCGGCAAGAAGGCCAAATTGCCCGAGGACGAAATGAAGCGTCTCGAGAAGGACATCCAGACCGCCACCGACAAGGCGATCGCCGACATCAATTCCCACCTCGCCCACAAGGAAAAGGATCTGCTCACCGTCTGAGTTCGGCGCACGTTACCGGGCCTCCGGCCGCCGGCCGGGCCCCCGCGGGCCGCAGCCTATGGCTCCCAGCTCATCGCTTTCCCAAGGTGCGCAGAGCACCCCGCGCCGGGTCGTCGTCAAACTCGGCACCGGCGTCCTCACCACCGGCATCGGCCGGCTTGATCCCGCGCGCATCGCCGGACTTTGCGCGCAACTCGCGCGGCTCCGCGCGACCGGCTGCGAGGTCATCGTCGTCAGCTCCGGCGCCGTCGGCCTCGGCATGGGCCGGCTCGGCCTCGCCAAGAAACCGAAAGAAGTGACGAAGAAACAGGCCTGCGCCGCCGTCGGCCAAAGCCTGCTCATGGAAACCTGGCAGCGCGGCTTCGACCCGCACGGCCTCACCGTCGCCCAGGTGCTCCTCACCCGCGAGGACCTCCGCGCCCGCGACCGTTTCCTCAGCGTCAAGGCCACCCTCGCCCAGCTCGTCGCCTACGGCACGATCCCGATCATCAACGAAAACGACACCGTCAGCGCCGCCGAAATCGAGGCGATGCTGAAGTTCGGCGACAACGACACCCTCGGCGCCATGGTCGCCGGCCTCGTCGAAGCGCAGGTGCTCATCATTCTCTCCACCGCGCCCGGTCTCATCGACATGAAGGGCACGGGCCAAATCGTCCCCGTCGTCGAGCGCATCACCGCCGAGATCGAGGCCATGGCCGGCGGCACGACGAGCGAAACCGCGACGGGCGGCATGATTTCGAAAATCTCCGCCGCCAAACTCGCCACCAAGTCCGGCTGCGGCGTCTTCATCGCCAGCGGCGCCGAGCCCGACATCGTCCAGCGCCTGCTCGCCGGCACCGGCCCGGGCACGTTCTTCGTTCCCAGCGGCCTGCCCCTCGAGGCGCGCAAACGCTGGCTCGCGTTTTACCAACGTCCCGCCGGCACGATCTTCGTCAACGAATGCGCCGTGCCCGTCCTCCGCGACCAGGGCCGCAGCCTCCTCGCCATCGGCGTCACCCACGCCAAGGGCGAATTCGGCCCCGGCGCCATCGTCAACATCGCCGGCCCCGACAAGCGCGTCTTCGCCCGCGGCAAGTCCGGCTACGGCAGCGAGGAGATTCCGGGCATCGCGGAAAAACGCGGCGACGCCGTCGCCGCCCTTTACCCCCAGCGCAAACGCCTCGAAGTCGTGCACCGCAACGATCTCGTTTTGCTCTGACTCGAACCCATGCAGCCGAGCGAGCTGGCAAGGAGTTGAGCGCAAGGCCGTCCGATTTCCCACCTACCGTACTGCGGGCTGGTTTTCCGGACCTCGGTCCGGATCGATCTTTCAACCTTCAACTTTCAGCTCTCAACTGTGCGGAACCGACCGCCTCCGCCGCGGGCCGGCCCCGCTTCCACGTTTCCGTTTTTCCAACCCCTCGCCCCATGCTCCGCCTCCGCTCCTGCGTCGCCGCCCTCGCCTGCACGCTCGCCCTCCCGGCCGCCTTCGCCGCCGACCGCGCGCCCAACGTCATCGTCATCCTCGCCGACGATCTCGGCTGGGCCGATCTCGGCCACGACGGTTCGAAGATCTCCACGCCCCACCTCGACCGCCTCGCCAAAGACGGCGTGCAGCTCACCCCCTTCCGCTCCCCCGCGCCGATGTGCTCGCCGGCCCGCGCCGCTTTGATGACCGGCCGCTATCCGCACAGCGTCGGCGTGCCCGAACTCGCCAGCCCCGACACCCGCGGCAACGTCCCGATCCTCGCCCTCGACCACGCCGCCGTCACGATTCCCGAAGTTCTCAAACCCGCCGGCTACCGCAGCACCCTCGTCGGCAAATGGCACCTCGGCTTTGAAAAACAGAATTGGCCGCGCACGCACGGCTTCGACGAATTCTGGGGCTCCCTCATCGGCACGCCGCGCTACTGGCAAGTCCTCGAAACCTACGCCAACGAAACCCCGATCAAGGTCGACGGCCTCGGCTACTACACCGACCAACTCGCCGCCAAGGCCGCGGAGGTCGTCCGCCGCGAAACCGCCGCCGGCCGCCCCTACTTCCTCTACCTCGCCTTCAACGCCCCGCATTATCCGCTCGAGGCGCCCGCCCCGCTCGTCGGCAAGTACCGCCGCCTTTTCCCGGATCGCGGGCTCTTCGCCCTCTTCGCGGCCATGGTCGAACAGCTCGACACCGGCATCGGCCAAGTCCTCGCCGCCCTCGACGAAACCAAGACCGCGGACAACACCCTCGTGATCTTCACCTCGGACAACGGTCCCTCCGCCGAGCTCAACCACTACGGCCCCGAAGGCGCCGATTTCTCCAACGGCCCGCACCGCGGCTACAAATTCGGCACCACCGACGGCGGCCTGCGCGTGCCGTTCCTCGCCCGTTGGCCCGCCGGCAAATTGCCCGCCGGCGCCGTGCGTTCCGGTTCCGCGATCACCATGGACATTTTGCCGACGGTGCTCGACGCCACCGGCGCGAAGCCGCTGCCGAACCAGGAAATCCACGGCCAATCGTTGCTCCCGCTCTTCCGCGGCGAACCGTTCGCCCGCGCCGGCGCGCTGCATTGGGAGAATCAGCAAAACGCCGGCGTCCTCGCCGGGGACTGGAAGCTCGTCCACCGCTTCTGGGAACCGCAGCCCCGCCTTTACAACCTCGCCGCCGATCCCGGCGAAGACCGCAACCTTGCCGCCGAGCAACCCGCCAAAGTCGCCGAACTCGTCGCCCTGCACGACGCCTGGAAAGCCCGCCATTACCCGAAGCCCGTCAAACGCATGACCACGCGCCCGCCGGTGCAATTTCCCAAGACGCCGCTCGATCCGTGAAACGTAGCCGCCCTGAGGCGGCTAGGTTTCACGATTTTGAGTTTTGGGTTTGGGGTTTTGGGTTTCGGATCCGCACGCGGAGTATGGGTTGTTGGTTCGGAGTTCGGAGTTCCGCGCGCGGAGACTAGGGTTCGGAGTTCGGAGTTCGGAGTTCGGAGTTCGGAGTTCGGCGTATGGCGATTGGCATAAAGCTTTCAGCTTACCGCTTATCCCTCCCCGCTTCCCACTCCTCATCAAAATACTCGATCAAACCGTACGCGCGCTCGTTGATCCGGCGCATTGAACGGAGCAAATCGGTGTACGGTTCGTAGCGGTTGCTCACGATGCCTTTGTTCGAATCGCGGTTCGAGGGATCGGCCTTCGTGTCGTCGGGATCGTTGTCGATGTACTTGAACCAATGCCAGCCGACGCAGTCGCGCGACTCGAGCAGGCTCAGCGTGAAGTTCTCGTAGAATTTGCCGCGGTCCGCCTGCGTTTTCACGACCCAGCCGGCGCCGCTGACGTTGGCCAGACCGGGCGCATCCATGCCTTTCGCGTACCACTCGGTGACGATCCACGGTTTGCCGGACTCGCGCGCCCACATCGCCGTCAGTTCCGGATCCGCGGACCAAGCGTGGTAGTAGTTCACCGCAACCACATCCAAGTGCGGCCCGGCGGCGCGGAAGGTCTCCGGAAACCGCAGCTGCGTGCCGTGGAAACGCGAGCCGAGGATCAAATGGTTCGGATCCGCCGCGCGGATCGCCCGCGTCACGATCCCGAGGTAACGATCCACGACGAGGGCGAGGAAATCCTGCCGGTCCGCGTCCGTGATCGCCTTCGCGGTCGCGCCCGCCCCGTGGCGGCCCGCCAGGAACGCCCGCGCCGCGCGGTGTCCGGGATCCGCTTCCGGCAACGCGAGAAAGTTCGCCAGCGCCTCGCGCCGCAGCGGCAGTTCGTTGTCGGTGAAATGCCCGAGGAGCCACGGATCGTCCTTCGTCGCGGCGAGCTGCCGCGCGTGTTCCGTGCAAAACGCCTCGAACTCCGGATCGAAGACAAAGATCGCGTTCTGCGGATAGCCCGTGTGTCCGGGCAACTGATACGTGCCGCCGCGCTTCCGCCCGTAGGCCGACATGAAGTTCCAGATCGGCGCATAGGCGAGCCGCCGCGGCGTCGCGCGGAAACGCTCGGCATCCGACCAGGCTCCGAGGCCGTTGAAACCGTGCTCCCCAAGCCACGCCGCCGTCGCCGCGGCCCATTGCGCGTCGTCGCCGAACTTCGCCCGCTGCGCCGCCTGCGCGCCGGGCGTGCGCAACGGCTGCACCGACACCACCGCGCGGTGCACGAACAGTCCGCCCTCCGGATCCACCAGCCACCAGCGCCCGCCGATCCGCTCCGTGCGGAAAAACCCCGTGGCCCGGGCGCGCCGATCGCCGCGCCCGCCGAACGCCGTCAGCCCCGTATCCTTTTTCTCTGCTACGGCCGCCGGCAGATCGTCGAGCGTGCGCGTCGGCCGGTCTCGCCAGGACCCGGCCGGCTTGCTCGCCACCGCCACCGGTTCGGCCGCCCCCAGGCCCGCCGCCACCGCCCAGCCCAATGCCGCGAAAACCGGAATCCCCCGCAGTTTCATGCTCGGCAGCGTAGCCGCCGCCACGCCGCAGTTCGAACGCCGATCCGCCGCAAATCTTGGCCAAAGCCCCGCACGCGGCTCGGCCCACCCCACCCGATCGTATAGTCCAAAGTGTTGGTGAACCTTACAGTTTTCGTGCTGCCGCGGTTCTTGGAACCGCATCCATAATTTTTACCATCTGAACAACATACGGTTATACAATAAACGCACTTATTTGCCTCAATCCTGCTACGTAATGTCCCCAACCATGTCCTTCTTTTCATCCCCGCGTTGCCGTTTCGCCCCGGTCGGTCTGCTGCTCGGCCTGGCCGCCCTCGTTTCGCCGGTCCACGCCGTCAACATCGTGATCAACGCGGGCACCGCCCTTTCGGCCAATTCCGCGGCGCTCGCCGCGTTCAACCGCGCGGCGGTGAAATGGGAAAACCTGCTTCTGGATCCGGTCACGGTGACGATCGATGCCAACCTCGCCTCGCTGGGTTCCGGCATTCTCGGCCAGGCCGGTTCGACGCTGCTGGCCGGAGGCTTCGCCGGCATCCGCAATGCCATGGTCTTCGACAATACCGGCGGCGCCCTGCAGGCCCTCACCGATGCGCTGCCGACTTCGGCCAACGCCTTCGTGCCCACCAACCGCGGCCTGACCAACAACCTCGCCGCCTCGAAGGCCAACCTCAAAGCCCTCGGCTTTACCGGCCTCGACGCCCAATACGGCGTGGCCGATGCCACCATCACCTTCAGCACCAATTTCAATTTCGACTACGACAACAGCAACGGCGTGACCGCCGGCTTCTACGACTTCGAAAGCGTGGCCGTCCATGAAATCGGCCATTCGCTCGGCTTCTTCAGCGCGGTCGACAGCGCGGCGACCAACTTGACGATGCGGACGCTCGATCTCTTCCGCTTCGGCAATTCGGACAATCCCACGACCCTCGCGGAATTCACCACCGCGAAACGCGAACTGCGTTCCGGCGCCACCGCGTTCTTCGATCTCATCAATCCGCTCTACGGCTCGCCGACGCAGTTCGGCTTCTCCACCGGCACCTCCGGCGACGGCCGCCAGGCCAGCCACTGGAAGGACGACAGCATCACCGGCAACTACCTCGGCATCATGGATCCCACGATGTCCTCGGGATTCATCGGCACGATTTCCCAGGCCGACCTGATGGCGCTCGATGTCATCGGCTGGGACGTGAACTACGCCGCGCTCAACGTGCCCGAAGCCGCGTCGCTCGCCACCTGGGTCTTCGCCCTCCTCGGCCTCGGCGCCTTTGCGCGTTACTCCGGCCGCCGCCGCTGACCGCTGCCGCGTTCACGAGCCGACGTGCGCCGCCGCCGTCGTCTCGGTATCCGGAAAACTGTACAGCCGCAGTTCCGTGGGCGGAGGCGCCTGCTCGCGGGGCCGGTCGCGGTTGCGGCCCAGCGTTTCCCAGCGCAGCACCCAGCGGCGTCCGCCGCTGCGCACGCTCACGGTCTGGACTTCCATGCCGGGGGTCGCCGACTGCACGCGCCGCAGTTCCGGCGGCAACACCGCCGGCGCGGGCGGCATAGTCGCGCGCACGGCCAAAGTGTCGCCGTCGAGCCGCCAGCGGCCACCACCCGCCTCCCGCGTCGAGAAATCCACCGCCAACGTGCCGCCGGCCTCGCCCCGCGGGGGGCCGAGTTTCACGTCCGCCGCGATCGAGCCGCCCCCGGAGAACGCCCAGCGGAATTCCCACGCGCTCAGCTGCACGTTTTCCCAGCCGCCGGCTGCGCGCGGCCGCGCCGCGAACGCCTGCGAGCGGCCCGCCGCGTCGTAACGATGGTAGACCACGACCGGCCGCCGCTCCGCGTCGAAGCCGAGGTTGAAAGTCATGTTGATCAGGCCGCCGCCCGGCTTGGCCGCATCGACGACCTCGCCCGTCGCCAGCGTGATCGGCAGCGCCAGCGGTTCGCCGCGGCTGTTTTCCCACTGCACTAGGTCGCGGCTCCGGGCATACGACAGCGTGTGGTTCGTCGCGCAATCCGGCGTCTCGCGCCACATCCAGACGAGGTGAAATCGGCCGTCCGGCCCAAGCGTCGGCTCGCTCGCATAGGCGTTGCGCTCGCCTTCGCCTTCCAGCAGCGACGTGCCGACGACGCGGCGCCAAGTGCGCGTCGTCCGGTCGTAGCGGTTGTACAGGTCGCTGCCGTTCCCGCTGCCGCCGTCGCGGTAGCGGAAAATCAATTCGCCGGCCGCGTCCTTGAAAAACACCGGATAAGTCGCCCGCGTCTCCCGCTCCCCGGTCATCCGGTCGAGCCGTTGCAGCGACGCCACGTCGTGCGGCCGCTCGGAGCGATAGTACACGAGCGGATCGGCGTGCATGTTGCCCGCGAGGTGGACGACGCCGTCGCGATCGAGCGCGAGCCGCAGGGTGTTGTGGCTGTCCCAGCCGACGACGTTCGAATCCCGGTTGCGCCGCGGCACCGGCACGCCCGGCGGCTGCACCTTGGTCCAAGACTCGGTCGGGGCCGCCCGGCCCAGCACCGTGATCTTCCGCTCCGCATCGTAGTAGGCCGCGAACTGGCGGCCGTTTTCCACTACGAGCGCAAAGCCCACCGGATGCCCGGACCACACCCGGTCGAGCAACTCGCCTTTGTCCGCGGCCACCGCCGCGCCGGAGGTTCCCGCCGCCAGCGCCGCCAGCCCGATCGTGAGTCGCAAGCCCATGGCGGGAGACTGCAGCGCTTCGGTCCGTTTGGCGCGAACAAATCCTCCGCATCGCTTGCCCTCGCGCCGGCCTCCGGCGCGATTGGGCTGCGCGGAACTTGACCGGGACCGCTCCGTCGCAGAAGGCTAGGTGCGTTCGGATCCGCCGCCCCCCGCCCGGCCGAATTTCCCCCGTTCAAATTTCGACCTTCCGGTCATGACAGTCCCGCCCCGTATCGTCGCCCCGCCCGGGCCTTCCGCCGCCCCGGTCTCGGACGCGGGAAACCCCGCCGACGATTTGCGGCGCGAGCGGGAAAATGCCGCCCGCTACCTCGATGTGGTCGAGGTCATGCTCGTCGCCTTCGACGACCAGGCCCGCGTCACCCTTGTGAACCGCAAGGGCCATGCCGTGCTCGGCTACGACGAGGGCGAATTGCTCGGGCGCGATTGGTTCCGGACCTGCCTGCCGGAAGAAAAGCGCGAAGAAGTCTACGGCGTCTACCGCCAGATCATGCGCGGCGAACTCGAAGCCGCGGAGTACTACGAGAACGAGGTCGTGCGCAAGGACGGCACCCGCCGGCTCATCGCCTGGCACAACGCCATGGTGCGCGACGACCACGGCCGGATCATCGGCACGCTGAGTTCGGGCCAGGACATCACCGAGCGCCGTCACGCCGAACGCCAATCCGCCAACGAACAGAAGGTCCTCGAAATCGTCGCGCGCGGCGGCGACCTGCCCGACGTGCTCGGGCGCATCCTCGGCTGCTACGAAACGCTCATCCCGGGCGCCCTCGGATCGATTTTGCTCCTCGACCCCGAGGGCCGCCGCCTCCGCCACTGCGCCGCGCCCAATCTGCCGCCGGCGCTCGCGGCCGCAGTGGACGGTTTTGCCGTCGGTCCCGAGGCGGGCTCCTGCGGCACCGCCGCGGCCACCGGCGAGACGGTCGTCGCCGCCGACGTCCGCACCGATTCGCGCTGGATCAATTTCCGGCACCTGCTCGAGCCCTACGGCCTCCGGGCCTGCTGGTCGGTGCCGATCCGCGGCGCGGCCGGCCGCCTGCTCGGCACGTTCGCCTTTTATTCGGCGGCCCCCCGCCGCCCGGGCGCCGCCGACCTCGTCGCCATCGAGCGCGGCGCGCAGCTCGCCGGCATGGCCATCGAACGCGCCGCAACGGAAGCCGCGCTGCGCGAAAGCGACCGCCGGTTCCGCGACCTCGTCGCCTCGATGGACGGCATCTTTTGGGAAGGCGACGCCGTTACCTTCCGCATCACGTCGGTCAGCTCCAACGCCGTCCGCCTGCTCGGCTATCCGACCGAGGCCTGGCTGGGTGCGACGTTCTGGTCGGATCACATCCACCCCGAGGACCGGGAGCGAGCCGTCGCGTTTTGCCGCGAACACACCTCGCGCCTCCTCGACCACGAATTCGAATACCGCTTCTTCACCGCGGACGGACGCGTCGTCTGGCTGCGCGAGATGGTCAAGGTCATCGCCGAGGACAACCGCCCGCGCTGGTTCCGCGGCCTGATGCTCGACATCACCGAGAACAAACAGGCCGAGGCGCAGCGCGCCGCACTCGAACGCCAGCTTCTGGAAACGGCGAAGCTCGAAAGCCTCGGCGTGCTCGCCGGCGGCATCGCCCACGATTTCAACAACCTGCTCACCGGCATCCTCGGCAACGCCAGCATCGCGGAGCTCGATTTTCCGGCCACCTCGCCGAACCGCGGCTGCCTCGAGGAGATCAAGCGCAGCGCGCTTCGCGCCGCCGACATCTGCAAACAGATGCTCGCCTACGCCGGACAGGGCCGGCTTGTCGTCAGCCGTTTCCCGCTCGCCAGGATTGTCGAGGACTCGTCGCACCTGCTGCGGATTTCGATCGGGAAATCGGTCGTCCTGCGCCTGGATCTCGATCCCGGCGATTCCCTGATCGAGGGCGACGCCTCGCAGATCCGGCAGGTCGTCGTCAAACTCGTCACCAATGCGTCCGAGGCCATCGGCGCCCGCTCCGGCAACGTCACCGTCCGGACCGGCACGGCCGACATCGACCGCGCCTTTCTCGACGGCGCAAAGCTGGCTCCGAATCTGGCCGAGGGCCGCTACGTGTTCCTCGAAGTCGCCGACGACGGCGCCGGCATGGCGCCCGAAATCCAGGCGCGGATTTTCGATCCGTTTTTCACCACCAAGTTCGCGGGCCGCGGGCTCGGGCTTGCCGCCGTGCTCGGTATTGTCCGCGCGCACGGCGGTGCCGTACACGTCACGTCGCTGCCCGGGCGGGGATCCGTTTTCCGGCTGATCTTTCCGCTCGTCGCCGGTGCGGCCGACCCGGTGCCGCCCGCCGCCGCGCCGGCGCCGGCCTGGCGCGGTACCGGCCAAATCCTCGTCGTCGACGACGAGGAATCCGTCCGGGACACGGCCGCCATCGCCCTGCGCCGGCTCGGTTTCACCGTCGACGTCGCGGCCGACGGCCGCGCCGCCGTGGAATGCTTCGCCGCCGACCCCGCCCGCTTCACCGCCGTGCTCATGGACCTCACCATGCCGCACCTCGACGGCGAGCAGGCTTTCCTCCGCATGCGCGAAATCCGTCCCGACATCCGCGTGATCCTGATGAGCGGCTTCAATCAGCAGGACGCCGTCGCCCGTTTCCGCGGCAAGGGCCTCAGCCATTTTCTCCAGAAGCCGTTCCAATATTCGGACCTCGTGTCCGCCCTCCATGCCGTCCTCGAGCCGGCGCCCGGCGGCGGGGGCGCCGCCGGAAGTTGAAAGTCCCAAGTTGAAGGTTGAAGGACCGATCCCGGCGCGGGGGATCAATCTTTCAACTATCAACTGCCTGGCGCCTGCCGCCTCCCGCGCCAGGCCTCAACGCCACTCGTAGCGCACGCGGTACGTCACGACTTTCTCCGTATCCGCCGGCACCGTCACGTTGAACTCGATCGTCTGCGCGTCCTTCTTCGTGAACTCGGCCGACTTCTGCACGATCGACCAATTGGACCAGCGGTAGAGGTGCTCGACGATGCGGACCGTGACGGGCTCGGCCTTCCGGTTGCGCACCTTGATTTCGAAATCCTCTTCCGCGAAGTCCTGCCGGTTGCTGCCGTTGAAATTCGTCCGCGTGCGCTCGCCCACGACATCGAACGCGTCGCCCGTCTTCACGCGGATCCATTCGTTCTTCGCCGTGTGGTCGAGTTCGTTCTCGCCCGTGAACTCGATGCGGCCGTCCGCGTCGTCGCGACGGTAGAACCGCATGCGGCCCTTCGGCAGCGGCAACCCGAGGTTGTTGGCCTCGGTGTTCTTGAACTCCCGCATCACCCAGACCTTGGGGTTGCTCTGCGTGCCGTATCCCGGATCGCGCATCATGCCGCCGCGGAAGCCGCCGAACATCGCCGCGCCGTCGTAAACATAGATCACCGGCGCCTTCACGCCCGTCGCGCGCATGAACTCCACCTGCTTCGTCTCGCGGTCCCGCAGCGTCACCGCCCGCGGCAGCGTGTAGAGATGGAACTCGTCGAACGCCTTCTCCGTCACCGCCGCGTCGGCCGCCATCCCGGTCACGCGCATCTCGAACCGCTGCAGCTGCACGACGTTCTTCGGCTGGACGCGGTTCACGTCGCCGGCCATCAGCTTCACCGCGGCGTTTTCGAAGACCTTGCCGCTCGTGTTGTTCACCGTCACCCAGCCCACGATGTCGAGCAGGTCGCCCTTCTCCGGCGCCACGAGATTGTACGAGGCGCTCCAGCCGAGGCCTCCCGTGATGTAGCCCAGCTCGGCCTCGAACTTGGCGGCCGACGGCGTCCCGAGTTTCCACGTCAGCGTCGGCTTGAGGATGCCGTCGCCCGCCAGCGCCGGGAACAGCGGCTCGCCCGGCAGCGAGAAACGCAGCTTCCCGTCCACCTCGACGATCGGCGCGGTCTGTTCCCCGCCGGGCAGGTACCCGCTGCGAATCACCTTGCCGGATACGGTGTGCTCCTTCGCGTTCTGGTCGCGGACCAAAAAGTCGAGGGTCTTGCCCTCGTTCAGGGCCAGCAGCACACCCTGCGACATCGTGTCCGCGCGGTAGCTCTGTTCCAGCACGCGCACCGCGACCTTGCCGGCGGGATCGCGCAGCACCACCGAATCCGGCTCCAGCATCGCCGTCGCTCCCGCGAACGTCACCGCGTTTTCCCCCGCCTTCAGGTCGAGGGCCACGCGCTCGCGCACGACGGCGAAGTTCTGGTTGTAGATCGTCAGCGCCGGCTGGGCCGACGCCGCCGCGGCCAACGTTGCGGCAAGAAGCAGAATCCGGGATTTCATATTGGAAAGGTAATCCACCCCGACCAACGCGCGAGCCGGTTGTTTCTTAGGGGCTGGGAAGTTGAGAGCTGAGAGTTGAGCGTTGAGTGTGCGAGCCACCAGGCCGACCGGTTTCCCTTCCGCCCCATCCATCTTTCCAACCTCCTTTTTTGCGTCTCCTACGCCTCCTTGCGGCCATCCCTTCCGCCTTCCGACTTCCGACTTTCACCTTTCGCCTTCTTCCTCCCGCCCCCTCGCTTTCGTTTCTTTCCCGGCTTGGCCGCGGACCGCCGCCGGTGATTTTCTTTGCGCCAACCCCGCGTTTTTGCGGCCTTCTCGTTTCCGCCACCATGGATTTTCCGCTCGATTCGTCCTCCGCGCCGCCCGGCTTCCCGCCGATCGATTTCCGGGCCTCGCTCAACGACGAGCAATTCGCCGCCGTCACCGCCGAACCCGGTCCGCTCCTCGTCCTCGCCGGCGCCGGCTCCGGCAAGACCCGCACCCTCACTTACCGCGTCGCCTACCTCCTCTCGCAAGGCGTCCGTCCCGGCGAAATCCTCCTCCTCACGTTCACCAACAAGGCCGCCAAGGAAATGCTCCAGCGCGTCCACGAACTCACCGGCGTCGAACCCGGCCGGTTCTGGGGCGGCACCTTCCACAGCATCGGCCACCGCGCCCTCCGCATGCACGGCGAGGTCATCGGCCTCTCCCGTTCCTTCACCATTCTCGATGCCGAGGAATCCGAGGGCGTGCTCCGCGACGCCGTCGACAAGGCCGACAAATCCTTCTTCAAGGACAAGACGCACCCCAAGGCCGGCCCGCTCCATTCCGTGATCTCGATGGCGCGCAACACGCAGCTGCCGCTCGCCGAGACGATCACGCGCTTCTTCCCGCAGTACGAAGGGATCATCGACCGCGTCCCCGCCTTCGCCCGCGCCTACGCCGCCGCCAAACGCGAGGCCAACGTCCTCGACTACGACGATCTCCTCGAAAACTGGCTCGAAGTCCTCAAAAAATCCCCGGAAACCGCCGCGTACTTCGCCCACCGCTTCCGCCACGTCCTCGTCGACGAATACCAGGACACCAACGTCCTCCAGTCCCAGATCGTCGACCTCATCGGCTCCCACCACCGCGTCATGGCCGTCGGCGACGACGCGCAATGCATCTACACGTGGCGCGGCGCCAACGTCGAAAACATCCTCACGTTTCCCGACCGCCACCCCGGCACCGCCATCCACCGGATCGAGACCAACTACCGCTCCACGCCGCAGATCCTCGCTCTCGCCAACGGCGTCCTCCTCGCCCAACCCAAGGGCCGCGCCTTCGAGAAAGAGCTGCGTCCCCACCGCGCCAATTCCGAGAAACCCTACTTCGTGCAGGCGATGGACACGCGCGAACAGGCGCAGTTCATCGTGCAGCGTATCCGCGGCCTGCTCGACGAAGGCTGCTCCCTCGCCGACATCGCCATTCTCTACCGCGCGCATTTCCAGGCCCTCGACATCCAGCTCGAGCTCTCGCGCCTCCAGATTCCCTACCAGATCACCAGCGGCGTGCGTTTCTTCGAGCAGGCCCACGTCCGCGATCTCGTGGCGATGCTCCGCTTCGTCTACAACCCGAGCGACACCGCCGCGTGGAACCGCATCGCCGTCCTCCTGCCCAAGGTCGGCGACAAGAACGCCCAGAAACTCCACGCCGCCGCCCTCGACCACGCTCGCCTCATGCAGCAGGACTTCGTCGACGCCCTCGGCACCGACGACGTCGCGTCCAAGGTCCCCAAGGACGCCAAGGAAGAATGGCCCAAGTTCGTCGCCTCGCTCCAGCAGGTGCGCGACCAGATGCGCACGATGAAGCCGCACAACGCCGTCGAGATCGCGATCGACGGCTGGTACGGCGACTACCTCAAGGGCGCCTTCGCCAACTACGTCTCCCGCCTCGACGACCTAAAATCGATGGTCGGCTTTGCCTCCCGCTACGAAGACATGCAGGACCTGCTCGCGCAGATCATGCTGCTCAACAGCGAAACGAGCGACCGCTCGGCCGACCCCGACGCCGACGCCCTCCGCCTCACGACCGTGCACCAGGCCAAGGGCCTCGAGTACTCCGCCGTTTTTCTCATCAGCCTCGCCGACGGCATGTTTCCCCTCCGCCGCGCCATCGAGGCCGGCGACGTCGAGGAAGAGCGTCGCCTCTTCTACGTCGCCGTGACGCGCGCCCGCGACGAGCTCTACCTCTGCTTCCCGAAAGTGAACACCAAGGGCGGACCCGCGATGCTGCAGTCCCCGAGCCGTTTCCTCCAGGAACTCCCGAGCGACCTGTACCAACCGCTCCGCGTGAAACGGAATTACGGATGGTGAAATGGGAAGCGGTAAGCTGAAAGCTTTCAGCGGTCAGCTGTCAGCGCTCAGCCAACGTTTGCCGCAAAGAAGCGCAAGACACGCAAAAGCGTTCCGATCATCCACCCTCCTTCTCTTCTGCGCCTCCTTGCGGCGATTCCTCCGCGCCAAGTCCTGTCAATCCTCCGCCCGGGTTCCTGTCCGTCCTGTCCTCACGTTTGTAGCGCCGACCCGCAGCGCGCGCCCGCCGCAGCATTAAGCTTAGAGCTTAAAGCTTTCGCTCAACGCCCCTTCACCCTCCCAGCAACCCCATCAGCCCCGCCTCGTCCAGCACCGGCACGCCGAGCTCCCGCGCCTTGTCGAGTTTCGAGCCGGCTTCCTCGCCCGCCACGACGTAGCTCGTTTTCGCGCTCACGCTGCCGCTGACTTTCCCGCCCGCCGCCTCGATCTTCGCCTTCGCGGCCTCCCGCGAGAGCGTCGGCAAGGTCCCGGTCAATACGAAGGTCTTCCCCGTCAACGCCCCGCCCGTAGCCACTTTGGTCCACGTCGGCGCGATGCCCAGTTTGCCCAGCTTCGCCGTGAAATCCCGGCCGCGCGCCGAGCCGAAAAACGCGAGCACCTGCCGCGCCGCCTCCGGCCCGATCTTGGCCGCGCCGGGGATCGCGTCCCGCCGCGCTTCCAATTCCGCAATCTCACCCGCCAACGCCGCCGTGCGCAGCACGCGCGCCGCCTTGTCGGCCTCGTCCTTCGGCGGATTTTTGCGCGACTGCGGCGACACCTCCGCGCGCTCCGCCTCCGCGTCCGCCAGCCGCACCAGCAACGGCAGCACCGTCGAATTCGCCAGCGTCGGCAAATCGCCGTGCAACGCCGCCAAATCCTGCGCCGTCGCCCCGCCCACGTCGCGAATCTGCATCGCCAGAATCCACCGCGCCAAATCGAAGGTCCGCGTCCGCGCGATCGCGTCGAGAATGCGCCGCGCGTTGTTGTCGCCCAGCTCCGGCGCCTTCTTGGCTTTGCCGGACTTCGTCAGCGCCCCCGTCGTTTCCCCCTTTTCCAATCGCGCCAGCCGCTCCGCCTCGAGCGCGAACAGGTCGAAGAGGTCGCGCACCATCCCCGTCGCCACGAGCTTCTCCGCCACCGCGCCGCCGAGGCCCTCGATGTCGAGCACGCCGCGCCCCGCCACGTAGTCGAGGCGGCCCGTCAGCTGCGCGGGGCAATCCGGATTCGGACACCGCACCGCGACCTCGCCCTCCGGCCGCACCGCCGGCGTCGCGCACACCGGACACACGTCGGGAAACGCATACGGCACGCACTCGGGTTTCCGTTTCGCGAGCACCACGCGCACCACCGCGGGAATGATCTCGCCCGCCTTCTCCACCAGCACCGTATCGCCCACGCGCACGTCCTTCCGCGCGATCTCGTCGCGGTTGTGCAGCGTCGCGCGCGCCACCGTCGTGCCCGCGAGTTGCACCGGCTCCAGCTCCGCCACCGGTGTCAGCACGCCCGTGCGCCCGACCTGGATCGTGATCGCTTTGAGCACCGTCTCGGCCTGCTCAGGGGCAAACTTGTACGCGCAGGCCCAGCGCGGGGACAGTTTCCGCCCGCTCTGCCCTTCGCCGCGGAAACCCGCGACCTGCTGCGCCGCGAAGTCGTCCAGTTTCACCACCGCACCGTCCGTCGCGTACGGCAACCCCGCCCGCAACGTATCCAGTTCCCGGATCGCCGACCAGACCGCGTCGGCCCCCGTCGGCGTCCAGATCTTCTCCAGCCCCGGCAAGCCCCACGCCTTCAGCGCCGCATGCCACTCGACCTGCGAGCGTACGAGGTCCGCCGGTTCGCAGGCACCGATTCCGTAGAGCACGATCTCCAGCTGCCGGTTTCCCGCGGCCGCCGGATCGAGCAGCTTCAGCGTGCCGGCCGCGAGGTTGCGCGGATTGGCATACGGCGCGAGGCCCGCCTCCTCCTGCAGCCGGTTGAGCCGCGCGAATTCCTCGAACCGCATGAACACCTCGCCGCGGATCTCGACCACGTCGGGAATCGGCGGCTGCGTCAGATCCTCCGGCGGCCGCAGCATCGCCGGCAGGCCGCGGATCAGGCGCACGTTGGGCGTCACGTCGTCGCCCTCCTCGCCGTCGCCGCGCGTCACGGCCCGCACGAGCCGGCCGCGTTCGTAGGTCACGCTGATCGAGGCGCCGTCGATCTTCGGTTCGACGGTGTAGGCCAGATCGTCGCGCCCGAGCAACTTCGCCAGCCGGGCGTGGAAATCGCGCAGTTCGCCCTCGTCGTAGGTGTTGTCGAGCGTCGTCATCGCCTGCCGGTGCTTCGCACGGGCGAAACCCTCGGTGCGGTCGTCGCCGATTTGCTGCGTCGGCGAATCGGGCGCCTGAAACTCGGGAAACGCGCGCTCGAGGTCGGCGAGTTCGCGGGCGAGCGCGTCGAATTCGAAATCGCTGATCTCCGGCTTGGCTTCTTTGCGGTACAGCGCCTCGTGGCGCGCGACCTCGGCGCGGAGTTGAAGAATGCGGGCGTGCGCCTCGGCGGGAGACATGCCCCGCAGACTCAACGCACCGCCGCCGTGCAGTCGAGCGCGATGCCGCGCCGGTTCAGACCGCGTTTCCCGGCTCCGGCGGCGGACGTCGCCGCCAGAGCGGCCGCTCCAGCAGGTTCCGATACGCGGCCCACCCCGTGTAGAGCGCCACCGCCGTGGCTGCCCCGAGCGTGTCGGCCACCCAATCCGCCAACTCCGCCGCCCGCCCCGGCACCGTGGACTGGTGCCATTCGTCCGACGCGCCGTACAACGACGCGACCACAAGGGCGACGGCGGCCCCTCGCCACCCCCGCCCGAGCCGGCAGACCAAGGTCGCGAGCAGGCCATAGACGCAGAAGTGCACGACCTTGTCGTTCAGCAGCGAGGTGCCCATCGACGCCACGCGCGACCGGCTCGACGCGACAAAGATCAGGGCCGCGACGGCGAGGGGCCAGACAACGGCACGGCGACGAAGCAATTCCGGCAAACGCATGGGCAGCCCGGGAGCCGAAAGCCCCGCCGCGCCGAGGTCACTCCAATTGTGCCCGCGCGCGTGTCCGCGAGGGATAGGTCGGTTGGACCACAGAGTTCACAGAGAGGAAAACCCGGGCCTCGGAGGACGACTGCATGATCCAGCATCACTCCCGCCGCCCGCCCCATTCGATGTGCCCCCAAGCTCCGATCCCTCCCAACTTCCTCCATGTCCCTCCTGTCTGCCTCCTTGGCCTCTGTGAAGCGTTGCTTCCCCTCCCTCGATGATCCCCCGGTTCGTCTCTGTGCCCTTTGTGGTTCCATTCTCCGGTCTGCCTCCGTGTTCTTTGTGGTTCCTGCTTACCGCTGAGCGCGACCTCGATTGGTTTTTGTTGAAGACAGGACGAACAGGAAACCGGGCGGAGGAGGGACAGGACTTGGCGCGGAAGAATTGCCGCCAGAAGGCGCAGAAGACGTAGAAGAGAAGGCGATTGGAGGAGCGGAACGCTTTTGCGTCTTTTGCGCTTCTTTGCGGCAGACGATGGCTGAGCACTGACAGCTGATCGCTGAGAGCTTTCGGCTTCAATTCTCCCCAAGACTCCTCCCTCCTCAGCCCCTCTCGCAGTTCCCCCAGCCCTCCGTGCCCTTCCGGTTTTGTCTCCGTGCCCTCCGTGACGTCTTCCCCTTCCTCCGTGTCCTCTGTGGTTCAATCTCCGATCCGCAGCTCGGATTTGAACCGGATTTCGCGCCCGCAGAAAAAGCACTTGCTTCCGACCGGGCCATCCCGCTTTCTGACCCTTCGATTGTTCGGGCTGTAGCGTAGCCTGGTAGCGCGCTTGCATGGGGTGCAAGAGGTCGTGAGTTCGAATCTCACCAGCCCGACCATTTTCCCCGAGCCGAAAGGCTGTGGCTCCTTCCGACCTGAGGCGACTTAAGCCGCCTTCTCAGAGGAGAATCAAGGTTTTCAGCTCACGAGCCCCACCCGGAGGGCGGCGACCCAATGCGACACAAAACGACCCGAAACGAACGCGGCGTGTGTGTGTTTTTGTGTGAGTGGCCGACTTATCCAACCTAAGGGAACAAAGATAACCCAGTTCGGATTGCGCCGCTTCGTTAACACGACCGGGATTACCGACGGATCGACGCCCCTGAAAGAGACGCGGAAGCCACGAAATCTTACGGTGCCTACTTTGTCGAGAGATGCCCCTCACGTAGCGCCGCCACATCCTGCAAGATCACCGCAATTCCATTGTCACCCCGGTCGACCAAGACCAGAACAACCATAGAGCCATTCTCTCATCTCAGCTAGACCGCCAATCCGAATCTCCATGTCGACGCCAAGCTCCCGTCATAATCCCATCCAGTCTCCGGCTATCGATTTGACCGACAATGCATTGTTTGGAAACGATGCAGGCGAAGACGAAGATCCTGATGTTTTAGCCGCTTATTTTGTCGAATCAGAGAACTTTAGGCTATTTCACGATCAACGCGCGAAGCTGCAAGTTGCTCGCGCCCGAAAGGGAATGGGCAAATCAACATTGCTATCCAAGTTCGCATATGACCTTACGAACAGGTACAAATACAAAATAGTTATCCAAGCTACCGGGGCCGATTTTATCGGGTTTGAAAATATCCCGCCCCACGATTTTTCAGCTCATATACACAAGTGGCGAGAACTTATATGTTCACGCATTAGTGCAGAACTAGCCAAGCAAATCGGCTTTGCGTCTAACGACACCGAAGTAACGATGGTAGAGTCCGCCGAGATTGACGGCTACAAAGGGCGCAACCTTTTGGGCTGCCTTCTAGCAAGGGTCGGCGGACGACTTCCAAGCGTCAATGGCAACCTCACAAGCACACCAACCCTTATTGTAACGCCACAAAAGGCGCGTGATAATTTCCAGCTCTTGAAACGCTATTGCGACCAAGAGCCTGATGCTGTTGTATGGCTACTTATAGATGATATCGACTCAACTTTTATCAACTCCGAAGAGAGTCGCTCACGCGTTTCGACCTTTTTTTCCGCCTGCCGCAATCTTGTAAGGGAAATAAAGGGAATTCATATTCGATCTTCCGTTCGCACAGACGTTTGGACCGTGATAGCAAAGAACGAAGATCTAGATAAGTTCGAACAGTACATAACTGATATTATATGGTCCGGAGAAGAATTTAGGCGGATACTATTAAAGCGAATTTTAGCGTACGCTCTACGCAAGAATCCGGCGCGCGTTGACCTAAAGCAGCTGGATGTCGACAAGGACGCCGACTTTATCTCATCAATGGTTTTTGTGCCTTACCTTCAATGGGGCACGAAACGCGTACGACCATTTAATCCCATAAAAATTCTTGCGGCCGGTCGACCACGTTGGATGAGCCAGCTTTGTCGCCTAGCCGGCGCCGCCGCGAAACGTCATCACCATCTTGTTATTGGAATCCAAGACATAAACGCCAGCATGGAGAAGTACGGAAGCTACCGCTTGAGCGATCTGTACAAAGAGCACGCGCATCAATTTAGTCACCTCCAGAAATTGATTGAGGTCTTCAGTGGAGGTGTTTCGATGTATTCTACCGAGACCCTATTAAGTCTAATCACGAGGAAATACATCCTACCAATTGGAGCTGCCGGAGTTCCTCCGCTGGAAGGAGAGCCGTACACGAATCCTCTTCAATTTGCACATTTTCTGTATAAAATCGGATTTATTGCAGGCCGTCCAGATACCGAGACCTATCTTTTCTTCGAAGACCACCCTGCCCTATTGCGAAGAGACTTGAGTGTTGATCCCAGTATCAACTGGGAAATCCAGCCGTCGTATCGGCAAGCACTTCGAATTCGCAGGGAGCAAGCAAATCGTCCCAGATTGCCCAGATTGCCAAGCTCTATCGAGCGTTCGACAGCGAGACATCCTAGATCAGGTTGAGTTCGACCACGGACAACATTTAGCCGGAGAGAAAAGAATATGGGGCGGGCGCGCATAGCGCGCACGCCCACTTTCTCACTCATACAACGGCAACTATTCGCCTCGCCTCGGGACTGGATGCAGCCGACAACGCTTGAACCGGCAGGGAGTTCAGCGCCGCAGCGATCGGCAGCTGCGACGGGTCGGTGTAGGCCTTCATGGTGAGCTTCAGATCGCTGTGCCGCATGAGTTCCTGAACGACGCGGGGATGCACCCCGGCGTTGAGGAGGTTGGTGCAGAACGTCACCCGCAGCGCATGCAGGTCGATCCGGCCCTGCTCGGTTTCAAACAGGATGCGCGCCGCGCTGAGATCGCGCCGAATGGTTGAGATTCGCGGCACCCGCTGGTGAAAAACCCATTCCGAAGGCAGAGCATGGGGAGGGAAGACCGATTTCACGGCCTCGACCACGTGCGGCCGCAAGCGCATGTGCGCGGGCTTCCGGTTTTTGGTGATCGACGCCGGCAGCAGCAGGAAGGGCGCGGGCGTGTCCAGGACGAAGTCCCCGACCTTCAGCTGGTGCAGCTCCTTCCGCCGGATTCCCGTTTCGAGTACGAGCAGGTAAATCACGGCCCGAAAATGCGGGGCGGCGGCCAGCAGGCGGCGTTGCTCTTCGACGTCCAACGCCCGCCGGAACCGCTCAACCAACCGGGTATCGGCGCGCCGCACCCCGGCGAGCGGGTTTTCCGCCAGCACCTTCTGCCGAACCAACGAGGCAAAGAACCCGGCGGCATTCTTGAGAATGTCGTTGAGCGTCTTGGGAGCCAGATCGGCGCGCGCCCGCCAGTCGCAGAAGGATCCGGCCGAGACGCACCGGAGCGACGTCCACCCGGTGCCCGCGAGCAGCGTGCGGAAGTTGCTCTCGTATTTGTCGAGCGTGCCCGGCGAGGTGCCGGTTGCCCGTAGATTGGCGATAAACGCCGCGTGCA
Organism: Opitutaceae bacterium; assembly: GCA_027482185.1. Taxonomy (GTDB): domain Bacteria; phylum Verrucomicrobiota; class Verrucomicrobiia; order Opitutales; family Opitutaceae; genus ER46. The sequence continues at coordinate 65,710 of JAIXWF010000003.1, forward strand.
GGTCGGTCAGAGGCTGTTTGGAGGCCTCCCGCGCCGCCCGAGGAGGCAAGAGCCCCGCGTGCTCCTTCTCGCGCTCGATTCGACGTTCCTCGAGCCGGCGCAGCGCCTCCCGTTTGTCGGGCGTGCCAAGGGCGAAGACGGACGGCGTGCCGTTTTCCCAATCCATCCGGAGTTTGCCGGAGTAGTTCGCGACCCGATGCAGCCGCCCGTCGATTCTGCGGGCCGGGCGAAAGATGAAGCAGATCACGCGGCACCTCCCGAGCGGTCGGAATTGCCGTGAAGGGACTCGATGTAGCGCACCAGCTCGGAAACGGAGATGCGGGTTGAACGGCCGATTTTGCAGGCTCGGATTTTCTGGGACGCTACGAGCCGCTCAACCGTGCGGCGGCAGATGGAAAGACGCTGGGCGAACTGACTGACGGTGAGGAGCTGCGGCAGCTCCGGCGGAAACGTGTTCACTGTGGATTCATGCGGTGATTTGAGGATACGACACGTCGGCAGGTGCTCGATTGCGCCCGCTCGTATCGCGTCTTTCTCAAGTCCACCGCATTCTCCAAGTCCGCCAACGTAACCGTTGAAGGCGTCCCACTCCCTCGGGGGGATTAAGGCAGAGAGGAAATTGCGACTAACTGACCGGCGACCACCGGTGTCGGGCGTGTTCAAATGCACACGCATTGGGGTCGGCAAGTCGAAATTGCACGACAGCGTCGGAAACCGACTGGGTGCGACGAAAGATGCGGTTGCGCCCAAATATGGACCTAAGACTAAAGGGCGGGGGCGCGCGCGTCGCGCTGCGCGCGCCTGCGCGCCTCCCCGCCCGCCGGGTCCGGATCCGCACTCGGGGGCCGAAAGATCCACCCCGGGCGCACGCACCCCACGCAGATTGCGCATCCAACGCACCCGGCGGCGACCGGCAGAGCCTGCTGCCCGCTCACCTTGCGGTGAGGTGCCGGGCAGCTCGCCTCCCTCCCCTCGCGCTTGTACATCCGTCCGACGCCCGCGCGCGCCGAGCATGGCCGGGCGCAGGTCGTGTGTGTGTGCGTGTGTGTTTTTTTGTGTGCGTGCAAACTCCGGCATGACGGAACCTCTTCACGCCACAGCTGGTTGGGTGATCGCGTTGCTGAGTTCGAATCTCACCAGCCCGACCATTTCCCCGGCTCCGATGAGAGCCACGACCGGCATCGTCCGTCCGTTTCGGCGCTTCAACCGGCTTCGATTTGTCCGACGGGATTTCCGGCGCGGCGCTTGACGCGGCGGGGGACGGGGGGCCAAACCAAGCGCCTCCTCCCATGCAAATCGGCTTCTGCACCGACCCGGCCACCCTCGCCTCACTCCCGTTCCGCCCCGAGTGCGATTTCATCGAGGGCCACGTCGTCAACTTCCTCACCCCCGAGGCGCCCGACGCCGACTTCGCCCCCCGCGCCGCCGCCCTCGCCGCCTGCGGCTACCCGATGCCCGCGGCCAACGTCCTCCTCCCCGCCGCCCTCAAGTGCAGCGGCCCGGCCATCGACTATGCCCGCCTCGACCGCTACGCCCAGACCGTCTTCCGCCGCTGCAAGCAGATCGGCATGACCCACATCGTCTTCGGCAGCGCCGGCGCCCGCATGGTCCCCGAAGGTTTTTCCCAGGTCACCGCCTTCGAGCAGTACGTCGACATCCTCCGCCAATTCGCCCCGCTCGCGGAAGAAAACGGCGTCACGATCGTCGTCGAGCCGTTGAACCGCGGCGAATGCAACCTCGTCAACACGATCCTCGAGGGCGCCGAGGCCGTGCGCCGCGCCAATTGCAACAGCGTGAAGCTGCTCGTCGATCTCTTCCACATGCTGCGCAACGGCGAGTCCCCCGACGACATCCTCAAGGTCGGCCCGCTCATCCGCCACGCCCACCTCGCCGAGAACAAAGACCGCGCCGCCCCCGGCATTCACGGCGAAAACTTCCGCCCCTTCCTCCGCGCCCTCCGCAAGGTCGGCTACAACGACCGCCTCGCCCTCGAGCCGATCTGGACCGATCTGCCCAACCAACTCGCCCCCGCGCTCAAGGAACTGCGCCGGCAGCTGACGGACGCCGGCTATTGAAAGCAAAACCGGAGGTTTTGTTTTCAATAGCGGTTTGGGGTTTGGGGTTTGGGGTTTGGGGTTTGGGGTTTGCCGCCGCGACGTGGCGCCGCGGTTGGGATGCGGCGTGGCGGCGGTTCTGGGTTTTGAGTTTTGGGTTCTGGGTTTTGGGTTCTGGGTCGCGCACGGGAATAGCGGTTTGGGGTTTGGAGTTCGGAGTCTAGGGTTCTCCGCGGGCGATCCGGCTAGGGCCTTCGAGGCCTTTGGTCCCTTGGTCCTTTGGTCCTTTGATCCTTCGTCACTTGGTCCTCTTGTCCCTTCGTCCTCCGTTCCTCGCCTTTCCGCGCCCGACTTTCGCATCGCAACGGACAGGTGTCCGCGTTGACGTGGCGGACGTGAACCTGCGTTGCCCCGCCCCTGCCCTGCTTTTCCGTTGCGGTCTCCTCCTCGCCTTTGTGGCCGGCGCCGGTCCGGGGCTCCGCGCCGCCGCGGCCGAGACGGTCGGCTGGGACGCCGTCCCCGCCATTCTCGCCCGGATCAAGCCGCCGCACACGGCACCGCCGGCGCCCGACCGCGACTTCGTCATCACGGCCTTCGGCGCCGCGCCGGAAAGCCCCGACAACACCGACGCCATCGCCCGCGCCATCGCGGCCGCGCATGCCGCGGGCGGCGGACGCGTCACGGTGCCGGCCGGCGTGTTTCTCACCGGCGCGATCCATCTCAAGAGCAACGTCAACCTCCACGTCGCCGCCGGCGCGACCCTGCGTTTCCTCACCGATCCGGCGAAGTACCCGCTCGTCTTCACGCGCTGGGAAGGCGTCGAGTGCATGAATCACTCGCCGTTGATCTACGCCTTCGAACAGGAGAACATCGGGGTCACCGGCGCCGGCATGCTCGACGGCGGCGCCGACTGGGACAATTGGTGGTCGTGGAACGACAAACGGAAACCGCCGGTGAAACAGAAGGCCGCGCGCGACCGGCTGATCGCGATGGGCGAAAAGGGTGTGCCCGTGGCCGAACGCATCTTCGGGGAAGGCAATTTCCTCCGGCCCAATTTCATCCAGCCCTACCGCTGCAAAAACATCCTCATCGAGGGCGTGACCATCGTCCGCTCGCCGATGTGGGAAATCCATCCCGTGCTCTCGTCCAACATCACGGTCCGCGGCGTGAAGATCGATTCCCACGGGCCCAACAACGACGGCTGCGATCCCGAGTCGTCCCGCGACATTCTGATCGAGGACTGCGTCTTCGATACCGGCGACGATTGCATCGCGATCAAGTCCGGCCGCAACAACGACGGCCGCCGCGTCGCCGCGCCTTCGGAAAACATCATCGTCCGCCGTTGCACGATGAAGGACGGCCACGGCGGGGTTGTGATCGGCAGCGAGATCTCCGGCAACGTGCGCAACGTCTTCGTCGAGGATTGCACGATGGACAGCCCCAACCTCGACCGCGCCCTGCGTTTCAAATCCAACGCCCAGCGCGGCGGCGTGCTGGAAAATGTGTTCATGCGCAACGTGAAGATCGGCCGCGTCAGCGAGGCCGTCCTCACGATCGATCTGATCTACGAGGAAGGCGCCCGCGGTCCGCACCGCCCCGTCGTCCGCAACATCGTCCTCGAACGCATCGAGAGCCGCTCCAGCCCCCGCGTGATGTGGGTGGCCGGCTTCGACGGCGCGACGATCGAGGGCGTGCGTTTTGCCGACAGCACCTTCCGCGGCGTCGAGGCCGCCGAAGTCCTCACCCACGCCGGCGACGTCACCTTCCGCAACGTGACCATCGAACCCGCCAAACGTGGCCGCAGCGCCAATTCCGTCGAGGCGCCGCCGGCGACCGCGCCGGGCAAGTAGCCTCGGCGGCGGTTGAAAGGTGAAAGACTCGGGTTGAAAGCCAGGCCCGATAAAGTCTGAGGATTACCACCGAGGCACGGAGGACACAGAGATAGCCGAACGCCGCCGAGCAATTGGCCGCAAAGAGGCACAGAAGGCGCAAAAACAAGGACCGGCAGGCAATACCGCGAGCGCCTGCCCACTTCTGCGTCTTTTGCGCCTCCTTGCGGCCAACTCCGATCCGACGGTCTCACTAGACGAATGACTGCCACCGAGGCACGGTGGACCCGGGGAAATACAGGAAGAACAGCGGACCAACGCGAAGTCGCCCCGAAATCCCAAGGCCTTCCTCCGCGACCTCCGTGCCTCCGCTTCACCAGCGACCCGCGGCCGCCGGCGGGCTTTCAACTTTCACCCTTCAACTCAGCCGCTGCGCGGCGCCGCGCCCGCGCGGCTTATACGGCGGTGATTCGTCCGCTGGAGTCGCCGATCCGCGGCAGGCCGGACACGCCCATGCGGTCCGTCATCGAGAGGAAGAGGTTGCTCATCGGCTGGCCGCCGAGCTTCACGTGCCGACCCGGGTTGAAGGTGCCGCCGCCCGCGCCCGCGAGGACGATGGGCAGGTTGTGATGGGTGTGGCGGTTGCCGTCGGAATTGCCGCAGCCGTACACGATCATCGAATTGTGCAGGATCGATTTCCCGTCGGCGTCCTTCTTCCCGTCGAGGCGCTGCAGGAAACGCGCGAAGTGCTGCATGTAATACAGGTCGATCTGCGCGATCTTCGCCATCAGGTCGGGCTCGTTGCGGTGGTGCGAGCAGTAGTGGTGGCCCTCCGGGATGCCAATCTGCGGATACGCGCGGTTGGTGCCGTCGCCGGCCAGGAGCAGCGTCGCCACGCGCGTCGAATCCGTCTCGAAGGCCATCGCGAGCAACTCGTACATGATGTCCATGTGCTCGCCGTAGTTGCCGGGAATGCCGGCGGGCGTGTCGCTCTGCGGATTGGGCAGGTCGCCGAACTTCTCCGCGCGCTGGATGCGTTCCTCGATGCCGCGGAGGCCGGTGAGGTATTCGTCGAGTTTCTCGCGGTCGTTGCGGCCGAGCTGGCGCTGCAGCGCCTTGGCGTCCTCCTGCACGAAATCGAGCAGCGACTTCTGCGTTTCCTGGCGCATCCGGAAATTCTTCTGCCGCTCGCCGGGCGCGCCGGCGCCGAAGAGGCGTTCGAACACGAGGCGCGGGTTCGGCTCGGGCGCCATCGGCGTCGAGGCCGAGGCCCAGGAGAGGTTGTACTGGTAGGCGCAGGAGTAGCCGGAATCGCAGCGGCCGGCTTTGCGCACGGCGTCGCAGGACAGTTCGAGCGAGGAGAACCGCGTCAGGTGGCCCATGCGCTGGGCCGCGATCTGGTCGACTGAAATGCCGACCTCGATGTCGGTGCTGTCGGTTTTCCGCGCGCGCGCGCCGGTGAGGAAGGTGGCATTGGCGCGGGCGTGGTCGCCGGCGCCGTCGTTGCCCGCGGTGGCGTTCTTGTGGTCGAGGCCGCCGAGGACCTGGATCGAACGCTGCAACGGTTTGAGCGGCTGCATCGTGGCGCCGAGCTGGAAGTTCGCGCCTTCGCCCGTCGGCCACCAGTTGTCCTGGTGCGCGCCGTTGGGAAAATAGACGAAGGCCATGCGCAGCGGCATGCCGGACGGCGTCACGGCCATGCCGCCGGGCCCGGCGACCGCGGCCTGGGCGACGGGGCGCAGCGCGGACTCGAACACCGGGAGCGCGACGCAGGCGCCGAGGCCGCGGAGGAACTGCCGGCGGCTCAGGGCGAGGTGACGTTGCGCGGCGCGTTCTTCGCGGGAGAGGTGCGGGACTCGGTTTTTCATGGGGCGGCGGGGAACGAGGGTGACGGGACGACGGCGGGCAGGACGCAGCGGAAAGGGAAAGGGCTCAGGGGGCAACGGCGGCGAGACCGCGCTCCGGGGCGACGGTGCGCTGTTTCTGGAACGGCACGGACTCGATCACGCCCATCAGGAGGGCGGAGAACTTGCCGTCCTCGCGCTCGAGGCGCGCGATGATCTCGTCGAGGGCGAACGTGTCGTAGTACTCGAGGCCGCGGCCGAGCGCATAGGTGAGCAGCTTCTCGGCGAGGCAGTGGTAGACGTCGTGTTTCCGGTCGCGGACGATCACGCGCTTGAGTTCGCGGACATCGGCGAACTTTTCCCCGGTGACCAACTTGCCCGCGGGATCGATCGGCTGGCCGGCGTCGCGGTCGCGCCAGGCGCCGAGGGCGTTGAAGTTCTCGAAGGCCAGGCCGAGCGGATCCATGCGTTCATGGCAGGAACTGCACAGGGCGTTGGCCCGGTGCACGGCGAGCATTTCGCTGAGCTTGGGCTCGCGGCCCTTGAAGTCTTTGCGCGCTTCCTCGAGGTCGGGGACGTTGGGCGGGGCCGGCGGCGGGGGCGTGCCGAGGATGTTCTCGAGAATGAAGAGGCCGCGTTTCACCGGCGACGTACGCGTGGGGTTCGAGGTCACGGCCAAGATCGTGCCCTGCGTGAGCAGGCCGCCGCGGGGGCTGCCGGGCGGGAGCGTGACGCGCTGCATCTGCTCGCCCTTCACTTCGACCGGAATGCCGTAGAACGAAGCGAGCTTCTCGTTGAGGAACGTGTAATCGCTGTCGATCAACTCGAGCACGCTGCGGTCCTCGCGCATCACGTATTCGAAATACATTTCCGTCTCGCTGCGCATGAGCCGGCGGAACGGCCCGTCGAACTCCTGCCGGCCCTCGCGGTTGCGGGGCATGGTGTTGCCCATCACGGCGCGGGGATTGATCGGAACGAATTCGATGTCGCGGGCCTGGAGCCATTGGCCGGTGAAGTTGCGGATGAACGCCTGGGACTTCGCATCTTTCAACATGCGGTCGACCTGGGCGCGGAGGTTGCGGCGCAGTTCGCCGGCCCCGGCCAGCCGGAGCAATTCGTCGTCCGGCATCGAAGACCAGAGCAGGTACGACAGGCGCGAGGCCAGGGAGTATTCGTCGAGGGGCGCGACGGGCTCGCGGGCAAACTTAGGATCCGGCGATTCGACGCGGAACAGGAACCGCGGCGACGCCAACACGGCCATCATCGCGCGACCGATGCCTTCCTCGAAGGTCTTGCCGCCGCCGGCGTAGGCGGCCTTGGCCAGCGCGGTCAATTGGGCGAGGCGCTCGGGCTCGACCGGGCGACGGTAGGCGCGCGTGGCGAAGCGGCCGAGGATTTCCATCGCGTAAGCGTCGCGGGCCTTCGCGTCCGCCGGAGCCGGGCCGCGGGGGAAGAAACGGTCGTGGTTCTCCGGCGCCACCCAATGCTCGGGGCTCAGCGGGCCGCGGACCGTCACCGACGCCACGCGGGCGGTGACGCTGGTCGCGCCGGGCCGGGGGCCGTCGCCGCGCTTCGCGCCCGGCGGCGGCGTGGGCTCGGGCGGGGGAACGACGCCGTCGACCGGCGGCAACGGCTGCACCTCGAAAGCGACGACGTGGTTGCCGGGCTGCCAATCGAATTCGAAATCGCGCAGCACCTTGCGGCTCTCGCTCCACACGACGTCCTCGGTGTGCATCGGCTGGCCGTCGACCGTGCAGACCAACTTGCAATGGCTGGGGTCGAAGTCGAAGGACCCGCGCACCTCGAGCTCGATGGAGACGCGGTAGCGGTCGGCTTTGTCGACGTAGAAACTGCGGGAAACCTTGGCCGCGTTGCGCGCGTTGAGGCGCTCGCCGGAGGCGCCGCCCTCGCCGCGGAAATCGCGGCCCGCGGACGTGCGTTCGCGGACAATCCGGGCCACCTTGGGCACGGCCTTGTCGACGATCGTCTCGGCGGCGGAGAGGTATTTTTCGAGGAGGAGCGGGGAAATGGTCAGGACGTCGCCGTTGTTGTCGAAACCGTTGCCGCTGTCGTCGGGCGGGAATTCGACCTCGCTGTTGAAATCGTACCCCATCAGGTCGCGGATGGTGTTGCGGTATTCGATGCGGTTGAGGCGGCGGGAGGTGACGCGGCCGGGATCGGGATTGGCCGGGTCGATCCCGAAGGCCTCGAACTTGATCCATTTGACCAAGGTTTCGATCTCCGCCGCGGTGGGCCGGGAGTTTTCGTCGCCCTCTTCGCGCGGCGGCATGAGACCGCCCTGCACGTTCTTCAGCGCCGCCCACCAAAGGTCCTTGCGCGCGAGCAATTCGGCCGGAGAGGCAAATTCGTCGAACGAAACCTTGCCCTTGCTCAGGCCGTTGCCGTGGCAGTCGTAGCAATACTTCTCCAGCAACGGTTCAACCTTGGCGTGGAACGAAGCGAGGGCCGCAGGCTTGGACTCGGCCGCACCGACCGTGCCGGCGCCCAACCAAGCGGCGGCAACCGCGGCCAAGGCACGGAATTTCGGGGTGAAAGGGGAAACCGGGGCGGGGAGCACGCGAGCAAGACGCACGAACGCGTCGACGGTGACTGTGAGAACCGCGGCCCGGAAATCAATCCGCGGCGCCGGGAAATCGGCGGATTTCCGCGCGGCGCACCGTCCGTTCGGACTAGCTGAGGTCGCGGATCGAACCGAACTCCGGATCGAACAGGCGCCGGTAGGTCCGGACGATCATGCCGTCGGTCAAACCGGCGAGCCAATCGCAGATCTGCCGGGCTTTGCCCGCGGCCGTGTTCTCGCCCTCGATCAGTCGGCCGACGCGCGGCGGCAGAATGTTGATCACGCGGGGGCCCTTATCGACGTAGTTGCGCCAGCAGGATTGCCACAGTTCGAACATCACGCGCCGCGCCTTGTGCTCCATCTGCTGCAACTGCGGGCTCTCGAAGATGATGTCGTTGGCCATCTTCTTGTAGAAAGCCGCCTCGCGCTCCGCCGCCGGCGCCACGACAAGTTCGTACCGGTAGCGGTTGGTCTGGGCCGACATGAAATTCGTCCGCTCCCGCAACCGGCACGCGGTGATGAAATTGCCCACCTTCTGCGCAAACGCGCTCTCCAGCCGGTCGCCGCGGATGGCCGCCAGCAATTGCTCCAGCCAACGTTGCCGTTCGGCGTCGATCGGCTCGCCGGCGGCCCAGACCTCGATGCGCTCAAGGGTGAGGAAACCGGCCTTCACGCCATCGACGATGTCGTTCAACGAATACGCTGCGTCGTCTGCCCAATCCATGATCTGGCACTCGATGCTCTTGAAGGCGTTGAGTTTCTCGCCGGCATGCAGCTCCGCCGGGATCGCCGCTCCGCCGAAGACGAAGGCCCGGTGCGGCTCCTGCGGATCGTAGAGAAAATGGTGTTTCGGCGGCGCCGGGAATTCGCGAAACAGCTTCTTGTACTTGAGGACGCCGTCGAGCAGCGCCCGCGTCGGGCTCATGCCGCGCACACCCGCTTCGTTCTGATAAAGCGTTTCGGTCAGCAGGTGCAGCGTCTGCGCGTTCCCCTCGAAGCCGCCCCACGCCAGCATCAGTTCCTGGAGCGTGCGTTCGCCGGAATGGCCGAAGGGCGGATGCCCGAGGTCGTGGGCGAGGCAAACGGCTTCGACCAAGTCGGAATCGATGTAGAAATCGCCCCGCAGCGGCGCCCCGCGCGACCGCAGGTAGGCGCAGATCGAACGCCCGATCTGCGCGACTTCCATCGAATGCGTCAGCCGGGTCCGGTAGAAATCGTATTCGCCCGAGAGAAACACCTGCGTCTTCGACTGCAGTTTCCGGAACGCCTGCGCATGGATGATGCGGTCGCGGTCCATCTGGAAAGGCGTGCGGTAGTCCCGCTTGCGCGCGCCGCCGAGGGTCTCGCTGTCGAAGGCGCTGTAGAAACGGTTGGTCATGCGGCGGTCGGGCCGACCACGCCACACCTTCGCCCCCGGCGAGGCAATCTTCGGATTTCCGGGGCATAAGGCGGGACGGAGATTGCAAGTGATCGTCGGCAAGGTTTGGCTGCGGTCGCCCCACCGGGTCCGATGCCCCACGCGACCTTCGCCACTCCTCTCGGCACTTGCGCCATCGCCTGGAACGATGCGGGCCTCACTCGCTTCCTGCTCCCGGACCCCGAGCGTCGCCACGGTTCGAATACGGAAGCCGAGCCGCCCGACTGGGTCCGCGCCGTCATCGCCCGTGTCCAACGGCATCTCGCCGGCGAACCGCAGGATTTTTCCGACGTCCGCTACGATTTCACCCGCGTCCCCGAATTCGTCCGCGCCGTGCTCCACGTCACCCTGCAGGTCAAACCCGGCACCACGGCCACCTACGGCGACATCGCCCAGGCCCTCGGCCACCTGCCCGGCGCCAGCCGCGCCGTCGGCGCCGCCTTGGGCGACAATCCCTGGCCGCTCCTGATTCCCTGCCACCGCATCGTCGCCGCCTCCGGCAAGATGACCGGCTTCTCCGGCCCCGGCGGCGTCGCCACCAAGGTCAAACTGCTCGCGCTTGAAGGCGCGCAACTGCTCGCGGAGTGACGCGCCCGCCGCTCGACACGCCGGGCTGCGAATTTAGTTTGGCCGCATGAAAACCATGCGCGCCATCGCCAAGCTCAGGGCCGGCCCGGGCTTGGAACTCACCGAGGTCCCGATTCCCGAACCCGGCGTCAACGACGTCCTCATCCGGGTGAAGAAGACCTCCATCTGCGGCACCGACGTCCACATCTACAACTGGGACGCCTGGGCCGAGAAAACCATCCGCCCGCCCATGGTTGTCGGGCACGAATTCGTCGGCGTCATCGAATCCGTCGGCGCCAACGTCCAGGGCTTCAAGCCCGGCGATCTCGTCGACGGCGAGGGCCACATCGTCTGCGGGCAATGCCGCAACTGCCTCGCCGGCCGCCGCCACCTCTGCAAAAACACCCGCGGCGTCGGCGTGAACCGCGACGGCGCCTTCGCCGAATACCTCTGCATCCCGGCCAGCAACGCCGTGCACGTCGACCCCGCCATCCCCCTCGACGTCCTCTCCTGCTTCGATCCCCTCGGCAACGCCGTCCACACCGCCCTGCAGTACGACCTCGTCGGCGAGGACGTGCTCATCACCGGCGCCGGCCCCATCGGTTGCATGGCCGCCGCCGTCGCCAAGCAGGCCGGCGCCCGCCAGGTCGTCGTCACCGACGTCAACCCCGACCGCCTCGCCCTCGCCCGCCGCATGGGCGCGACCCGCGTCGTCGATGTCTCGCGCGAAAAGTTGCCCGACGTGCAGCGCGAGCTCGGCATGAAGGAAGGCTTTGATGTCGGCCTCGAGATGTCCGGCAATCCCCGCGCCCTCGCCGACATGATCGACAACATGTTCCACGGCGGCCGCATCGCCCTCCTCGGCATCATGCCCGACAAGGCCGCCGTCGACTGGAACAAGGTCGTCTTCAACATGCTCACGATCCGCGGCATCTACGGCCGCGAAATGTACGAGACCTGGTACAAGATGACCGCCCTCATCCAGAGCGGCCTCGACATCTCGCCCGTCATCACGCACCGCCTGCCGTATTCGGAATTCCAGCACGGCTTCGACCTCATGCGCTCCGGCAAGAGCGGCAAGATCGTCCTCAATTGGGACTGACCGCCATGCTCCCCGCCTACCGGCTCCACCTGGAACGCACCCTCGCGGAGATCGACGCCGCCGGCCTCACGAAACGCGAACGGCTCCTCGCCTCCCCGCAGGGCGCGAGAGTCGCCGTCGCCGGCGGCCGCGAGGTCGTGAACTTCTGCGCCAACAACTACCTCGGCCTCGCCGACCACCCGGAAATCGTCGCCGCCGCCCGCGCCGCCCTCGACCGCTGGGGCTACGGCCTCTCCTCCGTGCGCTTCATCTGCGGCACCCAGGAAATCCACCGCGAACACGAAGCCCGGCTCAGCGCCTTCCTCGGCACCGAAGACACGATCCTCTACAGCTCCTGCTTCGACGCCAACGGCGGCGTGTTCGAGACGCTGCTCGGTTCCGAGGACGCCGTCATCAGCGACGAACTCAACCACGCCTCGATCATTGACGGCATCCGTCTCTGCAAGGCGAAGCGCTTCCGCTACCGCAACTGCGACCTCGCCGACCTCGAGGCGAAACTCCGCGAGGCCGACGCGCAATCGGCCCGCTTCAAACTCATCGTCACCGACGGCGTGTTCTCGATGGACGGCTTCATCGCCCCGCTGCGCGGGATCTGCGATCTCGCCGAAAAGTACGGCGCCCTTGTTATGGTGGACGACAGCCACGCCGTCGGCTTCATCGGCCGCACCGGCCGCGGCACGCCCGAACTGCACGGTGTCGTCGATCGCGTCGACCTGGTGAGCGGCACCCTCGGCAAGGCCCTCGGCGGCGCCAGCGGCGGCTACGTCTCCGGCCGGCGGCCGATCATCGACCTGCTGCGCCAGCGTTCGCGGCCGTACCTGTTTTCCAACACCCTCGCGCCGATGATCGTCGCCGGCTCGCTCGCGGCGCTCGACCTGATCGAACGCTCCACCTCCCTGCGCGACCGGCTGGAAGCCAACACCGCGTTCTTCCGCGCCGGGCTCGCCGCCGCCGGCCTCGATCTCCGGCCCGGCACGCATCCGATCGTGCCGGTGATGCTCGGCGACGCCGCTCTCGCCCAGCGCTTCGCCGCGCGCATGCTCGACCACGGCGTCTACGTCGTCGGGTTCTTCTACCCCGTCGTGCCCGCCGGCGCCGCGCGCATCCGCACGCAGGTGAGCGCCGCCCACCGGCGGGAGGATTTGGAGTTTGCCATCCGCGCGTTCGCGGACGTCAAACGGGAACTCGCCCTCTGACCATGCCCGTCGAACCCCTCACGCCCGCGCTCCGCCGCCGCCTCGTCCTCGCCGCCCGCCGGGCCGTGCGCACGTCCTATTCGCCGTATTCGAAATTCAAGGTCGGCGCCGCGATCCTCACGGACACGGGCCGCGTCTTCACCGGCTGCAACGTCGAGAACGCGTCCTACGGCCTGTGCAATTGCGCGGAACGCACCGCGATTTTTTCCGCCGTCGCCGCCGGCGAGCGCCGCCTCCGCGCCGTCGTCGTCTACACGCCGACTCCCGAGGCCACGATGCCCTGCGGCGCGTGCCGCCAAGTGATCAACGAATTCGGCCCCGAGGCCGTCGTCCTGAGCGTCTGCGACGGCCAGGAGCGCCTCGAGACCGTGCTCCCTGCCCTGCTCCCCGTCGCCTTCGGCCCGCAGGATCTCGGCATTCGGGAACAGGAACCGCGCGTGCCCCGTCGCCGGCGCTCGCCCGCCTGAACCCCGGAAACGCCGTCGGCCCCGGAGTCCTTGGCGGCCATCCGCAGGCGCATCGCGGCAGGAGCGGCCATTCGGAAACGCGGCCGTTCTGCCTGCAGGCACGCGCGCAAAAACTATCTCCGTTCCAACGCATCGTCCTCCGTGACCTCCGGGCTGCGCTCGGTGATCCCAGTGCCCCTGCCGGACCCGACATGAACTCGGCTCAGCTGCCCGAGAAGAAATCGCGCACGTGCGCCGCCACCTGCGCGCGCGGCACCTCGACTTCGTTGCGCTGGTTCAGGTCCCGGATCTTCACGACGCCCTTCGCCAATTCGTCGCCGCCGTAGATCAACGCCAGCTTCGCGCCCGACTCGGTCGCCGCCTTGAACTGCTTGCCGAAGGCCAGCTCCTTCATCGGATAGTCGACGCGGTAACCGGCCGCGCGCAGCGCGTGGATGTCGCCGAAGGCCGCCTGCCGTTCCGCCTCGCCGCCGATGACGCAGTAGACATCCGGCGCCTGCACAAACGTCGGCATCAGCCCGCGTTGCTCGAGCAACAACGCAAAGGTCATGTCGCCGATCGCGAAGCCCACCGCCGGCAACGCCGGACCGCCCAGCTTCTGCACCAGGTCGTCGTAGCGCCCGCCGCCCGCCAACGCGCGCAGCTCGCCCTTCCGGTCGAAGGCCTCGAACACAAATCCCGTGTAGTACGCGAGTCCGCGCACCACGCCCAGATCAACCTCGACGAAGCGCGCCAGTCCCATCGCGTCGAGCGCGCCGAGCAGTTTGCGCCAATCGGCCAGCCGGCCCGCCAATTTCTCGCCGCCCAAGGTCTGCAACTTGGCCTCGAGCGCCGGCAGCGACTTGATCTGCAGGAAATCGAGGATCGCCGTTTTCAGCTCCGGCGCCAGCGGCCCGAAGGTCTCGGTGTAACCTTTGAACGCGTCGTCGCCGTATTTCTCGTAACGATCGATCGCGCCGAGCACGCCGCGCGTCCGCGCTTCGTCCAAGCCCAACGCCTCGAGGTAATAGAACCACAGGTTCCGGTCGCTCAGGCGCACGTAGAAATCCTGGTCCGTCAGCCCGAACGCGCAGAGGCATTGCACGAGCAGCGCGATCAATTCGATCTCCGCCTCCGGGCCCGGCTCACCGAAGATGTCGGCGTTGAACTGGAAAAAGCAGCGGCCGCGGCCCTTCTGCATCCGCTCGTAGCGGTAGAATTCCGCGATGCTGAACCACTTGATCGGCCGCTTCAGCGCATTCGCCTTCGCTCCGACCAACCGGCACACCGTCGGCGTCATCTCCGGCCGCAACGCCACCTCGCGCCCTCCCTTGTCCGTGAAACTGAACAGCTGGTTTTCGATCTCGTCGCCCGACTTGGCCTTGTACAGGTCCAGCGGCTCCAGCACCGGCGCATCGTACTCGGCGAAACCGAAGGTGTTCGCCGTCTGGCGCCACAGCCGGAACAGATGGTTCCGGCGCGCCAAGTCTTCGGGATAGAACTCGCGGAAACCGGGAAGCGTCTGGAACGTGGCCATGGAGCCCGGACGTTGCGAAACGCCCCCGGCCGGCGCCACCAAAAAAATAGGCCGGTCGTTGGGACCGGCCTGAGCCTCAATCGTTGTCGCCGTCCGCGTCGCCGTCGGCGGCCGCCGGCGCATTCGCCTGCAACTTCGCCAAATCCAGCTTCTTCAGCTGCTGCTTCAGGATCTTGCCGGATTTGAATTTCACCACGGCGCGCTGCGGGATGACGACTTCCGCCTCCGGCTTGTTGGGATTGCGGCCGATGCGCTGCTTGCGGACCTGGACTTCCAGGACGCCGAAGTTGCGCAACTCGACGTTTCGACCGTTGGCCAGTGCCTTCTGGACGATGTCCAAAGTCTGCTGCACAGTGTCGACGATCTGTTTCTGGGGGAATCCCGACTTACGATAGATCTCCAGGACGATTTCGCGTTTGGTCAGATTAGACATGGGTGATCTCCTTCTGGTTAAGCTGCCCGTGTGGTTCCGGAACACCTTCATCTATTTGCATTCCCGTAATTGCGTCAACCTCTATGACCAATTTGCTTTACCAGTTTTAAGCCACGATTTCCTCCCCACCATGCCCGATCCCGTAGCCGTCAACTCCATGTTCGCGCGTATCGCGCGGCGCTACGATCTGGCCAACCGCCTGCTCAGCGGAGGCATGGATGTCTGGTGGCGCCGGGTGCTGGTCCGCCGGGTCGCCCGCCAAACCCCGGCCGACCTCCTCGACCTTGCGACCGGCAGCGGCGATGTCGCCTTCGCCCTCGGTGCCGGCATCCCCGGCGCCCGCCGGATTCTGGGCATGGATTTTTGCCAACCCATGCTCGATGAGGCGGTAAAGAAAAACACCGGCGACCGCCCGGCCTCCGCCCGGATCACGTTCCGCCAAGGGGACGCCCTCGCCCTGCCCCTGCCGGATGCGGACTTCGACGCCGTCACGATTTCCTTCGGCCTGCGCAACTTGGCCGACCGCGACCGCGGCCTGCGCGAAATGCGCCGCGTCCTCCGCCCCGGCGGCCGCCTCTACGTCCTTGAATTCTCGCAGCCGTACCCATGGTTCCGGCCGATTTATTTTTTCTACCTCCGCCACATTTTGCCCCGCGTGGCCGGTTGGCTGACCGGCGATCGCGCCGCCTACGGTTACCTCAACGACACGATCGAACAGTTTCCCGACCGCCCCGCCCTCGCCGCGGAGATCGCGCGCGCCGGGTTCAAACGCGTCGACGCCACCGGTCTCACTTTCGGCATCGTCGCCCTGCACATCGCGGAGGCTTGAGGAAAACCAAATCGTTGAGTTGGGTTGGTTCGACTCCGAACTCCGCTTCGTTTACTGGCCCGGATCACGCGTGGCTCCCGCACGCTCCGGTCACCTGCCGGATCGATCTCTCAACCTCTAAGGAACCTCTAAAAGCGCGCGGCTGAGTTTCTTGCCCCAGCCCCGGAGCGCAACTTGCCGCCAAGGGGCGCAAAGAGCGCAAAAAAGGGCGGCCTTGGCCGCAGCTTTTGCGGATTTTGAGTTTCTTTGCGGCCATCCCAAGGGCCGAATTCCACAGACCGCCAAATCCCCGAAGGTTTTTCCGAGGCTCCTTAGCTTTCAACGCTCAACTCCCACCGCGCGGACCCGACTCAGTTGAACGACTTGCCGCAGCCGCAGGTGCTCTGCGCGTTGGGATTCTTGATTTCGAACCCCTTGCCGTGGAGGCCGTCGTCGAAATCGATCGATGAACCGCTCAGGTAGGCGAGGCTCGAGGGATCGATGAGCATCGGCACGCCCTCGCTCTCGAGCTGCGTGTCGTCCGCCTTCGGTTCGTCGAACGACATCCCGTATTGGAAACCGGAACAGCCGCCGCCCTCGACCAGCACCCGCAGCCGTTTCTGCGGGGCGTTCAATTCGGCCTGCATGGAGCGCACTTGCTTGGCGGCGCGGGGCGTCAGCGTGATCATGACCGGACCGTAGAATCGGCCGCGACCCTGTCAAATCGGGCGTACAGCAAATATCGGGCCGAAAAAATATCTGCACGCTTGCCACTCCCCGGGCCCGCACCTTTGCTCGGCCCGAGTGGCGTCGATCAAACACATCTTCAACGAGCTCCATTACGAGATGACTCGGAAGATCGCCGAGGGCGGCATGGGCCTCGTGTACGAAGCCCAGCAGCTCGGGGCCGGAAATTTCCGCAAGGTCGTCGCGGTGAAGCTCATTCGCGAGGAGTACTCGGCGATCGAGGAATTCCAGAACAACTTCATCGGCGAGGCCCGCCTCGTCGCCGATCTGATCCACACCAACATCGTCCAGACCTACCACCTCGGCCAGGTCGGCGGACAGTATTTCATGGTGATGGAATTTGTCCGCGGCGTGAACCTCGAGCAGTTCCTCGAGCAGCACCGCAAGCTCAACCGCCCCATCCCGGTCGACCTCGCCGCCTTCATCATTTCCCGCGTCGCCCGCGGCCTCGCCTACGCCCACATGAAGTGCGACCGCGAGGGCCGCCATCTCAACATCGTCCACCGCGACATCGGCCCCAAGAACATCATGCTCGCCTACGAGGGCGACGTGAAGCTCACCGACTTCGGCATCGCGAAGGCCCTCGACCTGATGTACAACGAGGAGGGCAAGGTGATCGCCGGCAAAGACGAGTACCTCTCCCCCGAACAGGCCAGCTACGCCATCACCGACGCCCGCGCCGACCTCTTCCCCCTCGGCATCGTCCTGACCGAGCTGCTCCTCGGCAAAAACCTGTTCCGCTCCCTCGATCGCGCGCAGTCCCGCCGCAATATTTTGACCATGCCCATCCCCAAGTTCGGCACCCTCCGGGCCGATATCGATGCCGGCTTGGAAAACATCATCCAACGCGCCCTCCTGCGCGACCGCGACAAACGCTACCAGTCCGCCTACGACATGCTGACGGATCTGGAACTGTACCTTTACAGCGACCGCTACGGACCCACGAACGAGAAACTGGGAGTTTACCTCAAGGATCTCTTCGGCGTACGCGATCCTGTCGTTCCTTCGCTTTCGACGCGCCCTCCCATCTGAGATGATCCCTCGGCTTCTTCATCCCTATGAGCGGGCAAGGATTTAGTCAGGATCTGCGCCAGCGGCAGACGCAGTCGCTGGTCCTCGCCCCGCAGCTGCGGCACTCCCTGAAAATCCTTCAGGTGGCCGCGCTGGATCTGCGTTCCGTCATCCAGGAGGAGTTGCAGAGCAATCCGACCCTCGAGGAATTGCCCATGGAGGGCGTCAGCCTCGACAAACCCGCCGACGAAAGTCCCAACGACGGCAGCGAGTCCGGCGGCAACACCCCCAGCACCGACGCCGACCCCGGCGCCCCCGCCGACCACTCCGATTCCAAACGCGAGGAAATGGATTTCTCGAAGGACAAGGAATTCGAGATCCTCGGCAAACTCGACGAAGACTGGCGCGACCATATGGCCAGCGTCGGCGGTTCCCAACCGTTCACGTCCGAGGACGCCGAACGCCGCCAGCATTTCTTCGACTCTCTCGTCAGCGAAACCTCGCTCCAGGAACACCTGATGCAGCAGGCCGAAATGGCCGACCTCTCCCCCGCGTCGGTCCTGGCGATGAAGCACCTCGTCGGCAGCCTCGACGACCGCGGCTTCCTCACCCAGACCCCCAACGATATCGCGCTGCAAACCGGCATCGCCCTCGACGCCGTCCAGGAGGCCCTGAAGCTCCTCAAAACTTTCGAGCCCGCCGGCATCGGCGCCAAGGACCTCGCCGAGTGCCTCGTCCTCCAGCTCCAGGCCAAAGGCCGCGCCGGTTCCCTCGCGACGCGCATGATCCGCGACCATTTCGAACTGCTCACCCGCCGCCGCATCCCCGAGCTCGCCCGCAAGCTCGGCGTCGATGCCGACGACGTGCAGTCCGCCATCGAGGAAATCGGCAAACTCGACCCCGCCCCCGGCCGCCGTTTCGCCGAGGACAACAACCGCGTCGTCGTGCCCGACGTCACCGTCGAGAAAGACGGCGCCGAGTGGCGCATCCACCTCAACAGCGACTACATCCCCCGCCTGCGCATCTCGAGCACCTACCGCGACCTCATCGCCAAGGGCACGCTCAACAAAACCGAGCGCGACTACCTCCGCGAACGCATGCGTTCCGGCAAATTCCTCATCGACTCGATCGAGCAGCGCCAGCGCACCATCGAGCGCATCACCCGCGAGATCATCAACGCGCAGAAGGATTTCTTCGAAACCGGCGTCTCCGCCCTGAAGCCGCTCACGATGACGCAGATCGCCGACGTCGTCGGCGTCCACGAAACGACCGTCAGCCGCGCCATCGCCAACAAGTACATCCGCACGCCCCACGGCGTCTTCGATTTCAAGTACTTCTTCACCCCGGGCTACCAGGCCGAGAGCGGCGCGTCCGTCTCGAACACGAGCGTGAAGGAGATGATCGCCGACCTCATCAACATGGAGGACAAGGGCGCTCCGCTCAGCGACCAGGAACTCGTCGCCAAGCTCCTCGACAAGGGCATCACCATCGCCCGCCGCACCGTCGCCAAGTACCGCGAGGAACTCGGGATTCTCCCGAGCAATCTCCGTCGCGACTACAAGTAATCGGCCCGGCCGGACCGCCGGCCTTCCAGCTTTCAGTCGTCAGCGGTCAGCTTTCGGCCTAGAGCTTACCGCTTAAAGCTTACGGCTTACCGCCCCGTACCCAGCGCCGCACTCGGCTCGATCCGCAAATCGAGACCCGTCGGTACCGTCCCCTGCGGATCCACCCACGCCGCAAACGCGATCATGCCCGCGTTGTCGCCCGTATGCTTCGGCTGCGCCGCCAGCGCCGGAATGCCGGCCTTCGCCGCCTCCGCCGCCAACGCCGCCCGCAGCACCTGGTTGTTCGCCACGCCGCCCGAAAGCCCGAGGCTGCGGTACCGGCCTTCGCCTTGCCGCAACGCCGCGCGCGTCTTCCGCACGAGCGCGTCCACCACGGCCTGCTGGTAGCTCGCGCACAAGTCGGGAGTGCGCGCCGCCACCTCGGCGGGCGTCATCTTTTCCAACTGGTAACGCAGGCTCGTCTTCAGCCCCGAGAAACTGAAATCCAACTCGTCGCGCCGGCCGATGCCGCGGGGAAAATCGAAGGCCGTCGGCGATCCCGTTCGCGCCAATCGCTCCACCAGCGGCCCGCCCGGATAGCCAAGGCCCAGGAGTTTCGCTCCTTTGTCCAGCGCCTCCCCGGCGGCGTCGTCGCGCGTCGTCGATAGCACGGTCACGGTCCGGTCCGTGCCGATCGTGAACAGCAACGTGTTGCCGCCTGAAACGATCAACCCGAGGTGCGGCAGCAGGCCCGCCAACGCCGGCTCGAAGTCCGCCGGCGCCGCCGCGTGCAACGCCATGAACGGCGACCACACGTGCCCGCGCAGGTGGTTCACGCCGCACACCGGCTTCCGCCACGCGGTACCGAGCGCTTTCGCTGCGGCCAACCCGATCGCCAAGCAGGCCGCGAGCCCCGGCCCGTGCGTCACGGCGATGCTTTCCACTCCCGCGAAACCGACTTCGTCCCGCGCCCGCGCCAGCAGCGGCGCGAAGGTGCGCAGGTGCTCCCGCGTCGCCAGGTCCGGCACCACGCCGCCGTGCTTTTCGTGCAACGCAATCTGGCTGTGCACCCATTCGCCGACGATCCCGCGCGCGGGATCGAAGAGCGCCACCGCCGTCTCGTCGCAGGAACTTTCGAGCGCGAGGATCATCCGCGCTTCGCCGTCGTCGCCGGCCGCTCGCCGAACACCCGCGCCGCCTTCAGCATCGCCACCGCCGTGTCGAGCTGGCGGTCCGCGATCGGCTCGAAGCCGAAGCGCTCCTTGAATTCCACGGGATCGGTCAGGTCCGGACGCGACCGCTGCCGGGCCAATTTCGTATCCTCCTCCGCCGTCATCACGACCTCCACGTGCGGCGCAATGCCGCGTTCATGGATGGTCGCGCCGCCCGGCGTGTAATAGCGCGCCGTCGTCAGACGCAGGCCTTCGCCGCGCTCGAGTTTAAAGACGGATTGCACGGAGCCTTTGCCGAACGAACGTTCGCCCACGACTACGGCGCGGCCCGTATCCTTGAGGGCGCCGGTGACAATTTCCGCCGCGCTTGCGCTGCCGGCATTGATCAGGACGGCCAACGGCAACGCCAGCGGCTCGCCTTCGAACTCCGACTTCAGGTCCTCGCGGTCCTCGGGTTTCCGGCCCTTCGTGTAGACGATCAGTTCGCCCTTCCGGAAAAACGGCTCGGCCACTTCCACCGCGGCCTCGAGCACGCCGCCGGGGTTGTTGCGCAGGTCGATCACGAGGGCCCGCGCACCCTGCCGCAGCAGGTCGTCGACGGCCCGCCGGAATT
Source organism: Opitutaceae bacterium (assembly GCA_027482185.1). GTDB lineage: Bacteria > Verrucomicrobiota > Verrucomicrobiia > Opitutales > Opitutaceae > ER46. Next base: position 86,611 of record JAIXWF010000003.1, read on the forward strand.
GGTTCCCGGTCTGGTCGGAAAACTCCGTCAGCTGCACGTAGCCGATGCCGTCGTCCAGCAAACGCGCCCCGCGCACGCTCTCGATTTTGATGACTTCGCGCAGGAGCGAGACATTGAGATTCTGGCGCTTGGCCGGACGAAACAGTCCGACCTCGACCTTGGTCTTGGGCTTGCCGCGGAGCCGGCCCACGACGCCGTCGAGCCCGGACGTCGCCTCCACGGGCTTCCCGTCGATGCTCACGATCTCGTCGCCGCGCTGGATGCCGGCGCGTTCGCTCGGCCCGCCCGCGGTGGGCGTGATGACGACGATGCGGTTGTTGCGCGCCTCGACCTGCAGGCCCACGCCGCCGAATTCGCCGATCAGGTCTTCCTCGAACTCGGCGTTGTCCTTCTTTTCGAGAAACTCGGAGTGCGGATCGAGCGACTCGATCATCCCGTGGAGGGCGTTGCGCGCGAGTTGGTCGTAGGCCGCCGCCTTCTCGTCCACGTAGTTCTCGGCCACGAGCTGCATCACGTCCTTCACGTACGCGGCCGAGCGCGAAAGTTCGCGGTTCGGAAACAGATTCCACGCCGCCGCGACCCGCAGGCCCGCGACCGCCAGCACGGCCCCGAGCAGGGTGCCCGCGCCGAGCATGAGAATCCGTTTGAACATCGCGGCCACTGTGGGCATCGGCATCGCTTTGTAAATGGGATCGTCGCCCTCCGCCCCTCCGCCGTCGGCCGCCTTTGTGGCGGCGTTTTGCGAACGGGCCGGCGCGGCCCGCACGCTGCCGTTCGCCGACTTCATGGCGCTCGCGCTCTACCATCCTGCCGTCGGCTATTACCGCCGCGACCGACCCCGCGTCGGCTACGGCCCCGGCACCGATTTCTACACCGCCAGCACGAGCGGCCCGCTCTTCGGCGAACTCGTCGCGGCCGCCGCCGCGAAACTGCTCCGCGACGCCGGCCGCGATCCCGCGCGGCACACCTTCGTCGAAATCGGCGCCGAGAGCCCCGGCGGTATCCTCGAAGCGGTGACGCACCCGTTTGCCGCGGCGCAGACCGTGCGCGTCGGCGACTCCGCCGCGCTCAACGGTCCCTGCGTCGTGTTTTCCAACGAATTGTTCGACGCCCAGCCCTGCCGGCGTACCGAGTTCCGCGGCGGCCAATGGCGCGAATGGGGCGTCCGTTGGGACGGCACCGCGTTCACGGAGGTGTTGCTCGACGGCGCCATCGAGCCGCCCGCCGGCGCCGCGGGTCCGTTTCCCGAAGGCTACCGCCTCGATCGTCCCGACGCCGCGACCGACCTCGCCCGCAATCTCGCCGCCCAACCGTGGACCGGCCTCTTTCTCGCCTTCGACTACGGCAAAACGCTTGCCCAACTCACGACCGAGACCCCGGCCGGCACCGTCCGGGCCTATTTCCGCCACACCCAGAGCAACGCCGTGCTCGACCAGCCGGGCGACCAGGACCTCACGTGCCACGTTTGCTGGGACTGGCTCTCCGCCGCGCTCAAGGCGGCCGGCTTTGGGGAACCCCGGCTCGATTCGCAGGAGGCGTTTCTCATCCGCCAAGCCGGCGAACTCATCGCCGCGGTCAGCCGCAACGAAGCCAGCCGGTTGAGCCAACGGAAATTGGCGCTGATGCAATTGCTCCACCCGGGGCACCTCGGGCAGAAGTTCCAGGTCCTGCACGCCGTGCGGTGAATGCCCGCGACAAACGCCAAAATTGCCCTTGCTTCGCTTTTCCGCCGCCGTTTAGTTCTGACCCTTTAACCAAAGCGAAACCATCATGGCCAGAATCTGTGCAATCACCGGTCGCCGTCCCGTCAAGGGCTCGATCATCAATCGCAAGGGTCAGTCGAAGAAGAGCGGCGGCATCGGTACGCACGTGACCAGCATCACGAAGCGCAAATTCCGCCCCAACCTGCAGCGCATCCGCATCAAGACCGCCAACGGCGGCACGAAGCGCGTGTGGGTCTCGGTCAAGGCCATCAAGGCCGGCCTCGTCGAGAAGGCCTGAGGCCCTCCCGATCCCAGTTTTCCCGACCCGCGGTCCCCGGACCGCGGGTTTTTTGTCGTCCGCCGGCCCCGCGAAAAATCCTTTAGCCGCCGGGGCGCTTGCCGTAGTTAACCTGCTGCATGCCCGACACTCCCCCGACCGCCTCGGCCGCCCCGGAAACGGGCAACGCCGCCGCCATCGGGCGCCAGGTCGAGGCGGAAATGACCCGGCTGCTCTACCGTTCCGCGGGGTTCGGCCTGTTTTCCAATTTCGTCCTGGCCCTGATCTTGGTGGCCGGCACGCGGTCGGTGCACCCCGATTCGCTCCACCTCCCTTGGCTGGGTGCCATGATCGGCGTCACGGTGCTGCGCTGGGGGCTCAATATCGCTTTCGCCCGCACCTCCCCGGCCGGGGACGACCTCCAACGTTGGCGCCATGCCTTCTTTGCTGGCACCGTCGCCGCCGGCATCGTTTGGGGCGCCGCCGGCTGGTTCTATTTCCAAGTCCAGGCTCTGCTGCCCGGCCTTCTGCTAACCGTCATCCTTGCGGGCATGAACGCCGGCGCCGCGCGTTCCCTCGCATCCGTGCCGCTGTGCTACCGCGTCTACGTGATCGCCAGCCTCACTCCGTTGCTCGTCCGCGTCCTGTTGCTCGACGTCGCCGGGACCTGGACCCTCGGTCTGGTCATCGTCACCTACGCCCTCTTTCTGCTCCGCACGGCCCAGTTGCACCACGCCGACCTCCTGCGGCTCTGGCGCCTGATCTTTGAAAACGAGCTCCTGGTCGCCAACCTGCGGGTGGCCAAAGAGCAAGCCGAGGCCGCCAGCCAAGCCAAGAGCGAGTTCCTCGCCACCGTCAGCCACGAGATCCGCACGCCGATGAACGGCATCATGGGCATGCTCCAGGTGCTCGAGAATTCGCCCCTCACCGCCGAGCAACAGGCCCAGGTCGGCATCGCCGCCGGTTCCGCCGACACCCTGCTGCGTTTGCTCAACGACATCCTCGATTTCTCCAAGATCGAGAACGGCCAGCTCGAATTCGAGGCCATGCCGTTTTCCCTGCCCGGGGCCGTCGGCGAAGTCGCCGCCCTCCTCCGCGCCCGCGCCGCCGAAAAACGTCTCGAACTCGTGGCCGATCTGCCGGCCGACCTGCCGCCGTACGTGGTCGGCGACGCCGTCCGCCTCAAGCAGGTCCTCCTCAACCTCACCGGCAACGCGATCAAGTTCACGCCCCAGGGCCGCGTTGTGATTGCGGTGCGCGCGGAGGCCGTCACCGCCACCGAGGCCCGTCTGCGTCTCAGCGTCAGCGACACCGGCATCGGCATGAACGAGCAGACGCAGGCGAAACTGTTCCAGGCATTCTCCCAGGGCGACAGCTCGATGACCCGGCGTTTCGGCGGCACCGGTCTCGGCTTGGCGATCTCGCAACGCCTTGTCGCGCGGATGGGCGGACAGATCTCCGTCCAGAGCGAGCCCGGCCGCGGTTCCGAGTTTTCCTTTGTGCTGGGCCTGCCGCTGGCCTCCGTGCCGGTGCGGACGCCGGCCACGGTCGCCCCTTTCCCGGCCGCCCCGCTGGCGGGCCGCATTTTGGTCGTCGAGGACGACCGCGTGAACCAGCGCGTCATCCAACTCATTCTGCAGAAACTCGGCCTCGAATCCGCCTTGGCCGGCGACGGCAAGGCCGCCGTCGAGGCCGTCGCGGCGGAGAAGTTCGACGCCGTGCTCATGGATTGCCAGATGCCGGGTATGGACGGCCTCGAGGCCACGCGCCGGATCCGGACCTACCTCGCGGGCCGGCCTCTGCCGATCATCGCCCTCACGGCCAACGCCATGAACGCCGACCGCCTCGCCTGCACGGCGGCGGGCATGGACGATTTTCTCGCGAAGCCTGTCCGGCAGGAGGAATTGCGCGCCGTCCTCGTTCGTTGGCTGCCCGCCGGCGCCGCGCCCGCGGCCCCGAAGCCCGCCTAAACCGAACGGAAAACGACGGCGGCGTTCTGGCCACCGAAGCCGAGGTTGTTGCTCAGGACGGTCTTCACCTTGGCCGGACGCGCCACGTTGGGCACGTAGTCCAGGTCGCAGTCCGGATCCGGATCCTCGAGGTTGATCGTCGGGGCGATCGTCTGGGTCTGCAGGGTCTTCACGCAGATTACGGACTCGATGCCGCCCGCGGCGCCGAGCAGGTGACCGGTCATGGATTTCGTCGAACTGATCGCAACGGTGCGCGCGTGGTCGCCGAAGACCTTCTTGATCGCGAGGGTCTCGAATTTGTCGTTGTAAGGCGTCGAGGTGCCGTGGGCGTTGATGTACTCGATCTGCTCCGGCGCCGTGCCGGCGCTCGCCAGCGCGCGCTTCATCGCCATGGAGAGCCCCTTGCCCTCGGGATCGGGCTGCGTGATGTGGTACGCATCGCAGGTGGCGGCGTAGCCCGCCAGTTCGCAATAAATCCGGGCCCCGCGCGCCATGGCATGCTCGTACGATTCGAGCACCAGCACGCCGGCTCCCTCGCCCATGATGAAACCGTCGCGGCCCCGGTCGAAGGGCCGGCTGGCGCGCGCCGGTTCCGTGTTGCGCGTGCTCATCGCCTTCATTGCGCAGAAACTCGCGTAGGCAAAGGGCGTGATCGCCGCCTCGCTGCCGCCGGCGACCATCACGTCGACATCGCCGCGCCGGATGGCGTGCGCCGCCTCGCCCAGCGCGTGCGTGCCCGTCGCACAGGCGGAAACGACGCCGAAATTCGGGCCCCGCGCGCCGATCTCGATCGCGAAAAGGCCCGAGCACATGTTGCCGATCAGCGATGGGATCGTGAACGGCGACACCTTGCGCGGACCGCGTTCGGCCAGGACCTTCAGCTGCGACTCATACGTGTACATGCCGCCGATGCCGGAGCCGATCATGACGCCGACGCGGTCGCCGTCCTCCTTGCCCATGTCCAAGCCCGCATCCTTGAACGCCTGCTTCGCCGCCACGAACCCGAAGTGCGTGTAGCGGTCGTTGCGCCGCGCTTCCTTCGGATCCATGTGCTGCGCCGCCTCCCAGTTCCGCACCTCGGCCCCGATCTGCGAGGCGAGCTCCGAGGGATCGAAGAGCGATACCCGGTCGATGCCGCACTTGCCGGCGACCAGGCTGGCCCAGAAGGAATCGACGTCGTGACCGAGGGAGGTCACGACCCCGAGACCGGTCACCACGACACGGCGGGAAGACGAGGAAGAGTCCATGGGCGTGAAAACAAACCGCCGATCTCAGAAAACAAAAAGGCGTTCTGCCAGAAATTTCCGCGAGGGAAACCGGCAGAACGCCAAAAGGGAAACGCAGGGCTCAGGCAGCGCCGGCCTTGGCCTTGATGTAGTCGATCACCTGGCCGACCGTCTGGAGCTTCTCGGCATCGGACTCGGGGATCTCGCCCTTGATCTCGTCCTTGAACTCTTCTTCGAAGGCCATGATCAGCTCGACGGTATCGAGCGAATCGGCGCCGAGATCGTCGAGAAAGGAGGCCGTCGGGGTGATCTGCTCTTCGTTGACGTTGAGCTGATTGACGATGATCTCTTTGACGCGTTGTTCGATGGTTTTTTGGTCAGCCATTTTCGGAAATTTGAGAGGGAAAAGCGCTGGGCGGAGGCTTCACATCGCCATTCCACCGTCAACGTTAAAAACTTGTCCGGTAATGTATCCCGCCTGATCCGAACACAGGTAGGCGGTCATCGTGGCGATGTCGGCCGACTCGCCGAATCGCTTCAGCGGCACCGCTTCCAGGATCTTCGCCGACGCTTCCGGATTGTTCACGAATTCCGTGGTCATGTCGGTCTTGATGAACCCGGGGGCCACCGCATTGACGGTCACGTTGCGTCCCGCGAACTCCCGCGCCAGCGTCTTGGTCAGGCCGATCATGCCCGCCTTGGCCGCCGAGTAATTGGCCTGGCCGGCGTTGCCCATCACGCCGCTGACCGAGGCGATATTGACGATCCGGCCGAAGCGCGCGCGCGTCATCGGGCGGCCGATCAACTTGGTAAAATGGAAGCAGCTGGTGAGGTTGGTCGCGATGACGTCGTTCCAATCCGTCTCGCTCATGCGGAACAGCAGGCCGTCGCGGGTGATGCCGGCGTTGTTGACCAGAATATCGATCGCGGGGAATTCCTTGAGCAGGTCCTCGGACGCTTTCGCAATCGCCGCGCCGTCCGCGACATCCACCGCCAGCGCCTTGGCCTTGCCGCCCGCCGCCACGATCCCCGCCGCGACCGCGCCGCAGGAATCGGCGGATTTGGAAACGCAAATGACGGTCACGCCCTGTTTGGCGAGCGTTTCGGCGATGGCCTTGCCGATGCCTCGGCCAGCGCCGGTGACAAGGGCGGTGCGGTTGGTGAACGTGAGCATAGGAACGGAAAAGGTGCGGGCAGCGTTCAGCGCGTAGCGAGTAGAAAATTCGCCGCCGCCCTCGCCCGCTCCCCGCCGCCGCGTATCCGTCGCTCCGCTCAGTAGACGTCGCGCTGGTAGCGCTTGTCCTTCTTGAGCTGCTTCACGTAGTCCGCCGCCTGCTCCGGCGTCAGGCCGCCCTGCTCCGCCGCAATCTGGTGCAAGGCCGCATCCACGTCTTTCGCCATCCGCTTGGCATCGCCGCAGACGAAGAAATACGCCCCGCCCTGCAGCCACGCCCACAGCTCCTTCCCGTGCTCGCGCATCCGGTCCTGCACGTAAACCTTCGCCGCTTGGTCGCGCGAAAACGCCGTATCCAGCCGCGCCAGCTGCCCCTTTGCCTGATAATCGAGCCACTCTTCCTCGTAGAGAAAATCGGTGCTGCGCTTTTGGTCGCCGAAAAACAGCCAGTTCCGCCCCGTTGCGCCCGTCGCCACCCGCTCCTGCATGAACGCCCGGAACGGCGCGATCCCCGTGCCCGGCCCCACCATGATGCAATCCTTGCTCCGGTCCTCCGGCGGGCCGAAATGCGAATCCGACACAAACACCGGCACCGGCGTCGCGCCCGGCTGCGCCCGGTCCGCCAAAAACGTCGAGCACACGCCCACGCGCTCGCGCCCGTTCGTCGCATAGCGCACCACCGCGACGGTCAAGTGCACGTCCTCGGGATAAACCGTGCCCGACGACGCGATCGAATACAGCCGCGGCATCAATTTCCTCAGGTACTCGGCAAACTCCGCCGCCGTGAACCGCGCGCTCGGAAACTCCGCCAGCAAATCCACGAATTCCCGTTCTTCCAAGAAGGCCGGCAACGCTTCCTTCGCCTCCGGCGCCAGCAGGGCCGCCAACTTCTCCTTTTCCGCCCCCGTGGTCACCTTCGCCGCGAGCGTCTCGAGGAATTTCCGTGTCGGCTTCGCCAACGCCAACCGCTCCGTCAACGCGACCCGCAGCGCGATCGGCGCCGCCAGTTTCAACGCCGCCGGCGCGACCGGCTCGTCGCCCGTCGCCCCCAGGCGCTGCAGCAATTCCGCCACTTCCTCCGGCCGGTTGGTCGGGAACACCCCGAGCGAATCGCCCGCCTTGCAACGCAGGCCGCTGCCCCGCAGGTCCACGACGAAGTGGCGCGTCTCCTTGGCCGATCCCGGTTTGTTCAGCATCCGGTTTTCGGTCAGCCGCGCGGGAAACGGCCGGTCCTTGGAGAATTCGGAAACGGAAACGTCGGCGGAAGCGGACATGGGCTGCGAACAAGGCCGAAACCTTCACCCACGGAAAGTCTGAAAGCGGCGGCCCGTCCGGATTTGGCTGTTGTTTCGACCTCCCGCCCCTCCACAGTCCTCCGTCCCATGTCCGCCGAACCTATCCGAGTCCAAAAATTCCTCGCCGACGCCGGAGTCTGCTCGCGCCGCGCCGCCGAGGCCCTCGTCGTTCAAGGCGAAGTTTGGATCAACGGCACCGCCGCCACGGTCGGCCAAAAAGTCGTGCCCGGCGTCGACCGCGTCACCGTCAGCGGCAAGACGGTCCGCACCCAGGCCCAGCCCAAGATCACCGTCGCCGTCCACAAACCCCGCGGTCTCGTCTGCTCCAACGACGACCCGCACCACGCCGCGACCGTCTTCGAATTGCTGCCGCGCGAATTTTCGAAATTCCGTTTCTTCTGCGCCGGCCGTCTCGACCTCGACAGCGAGGGCCTCGTGATTCTCACGACCGACGGCGATCTCGCCCACCGGCTGATGCATCCGTCCAACGTGGTCGTGAAACGCTACCACGTCGTGCTCAAGGCTCCGTTCCCGTCCCGCCGTTTGCCGCAGCTCATCCGCGGCGTCGTCATCGAGGGCGAACGCCTGAAGGTCGAGCGCGCCGCCTTGATCAACGCCGACGCCTCCGAGTCCGCCACCGATCTCGATGTGCACATGCACCACGGCAAGAAGCGCGAGATCCGCCAGCTGTTCACCACGCTCGGCTTCGAGGTGAAACGCCTGAAGCGCTACCAGATCGGCGCCCTGCAGCTGAAGGGAATCCCGTTGCGGGCCGGGAAGGTCCTTTCCACAAAGGACATCGAGTCCCTTTTCCGCAGTCCGCGGACGCCGCGCGCGCCCCACGAAGCCTACGCCCGCCGCGCCCCCGCCCCGGCCGCCGCCTCCTCTCCCGTTGATGAAGACTAAACTCCTCGCCATCGCCGTCCTCTCCGTCGCACTCCTCGCCGCCGGCCGCGCCGCTCCGCTCGCCGCCACCACCGCGGTGCACACGAAGCCCGACCGCAGCGCCCCCGTCATCACTTCGCTCAAGGCCGGCACCGAGCCCGCCATCGCCGTCAGCGCCCTCGCGAACACGCCCGCCGGGTGGATGGCCATCGAGCTGCCCGGTCCCTTCGAGGGCTACGTCGAAAACAAGGACCTCACCAAGAGCCTCGACGTGAAAGCGGGCGCGCCGATCCGCCTCGCGCCGAAGGCCGACGCCGGCGTCCTCGTCGTCGCCGAAAAGGGCGACAAGACCACCATCACCGGCCTCCGCGGCAAATGGACGCAGCTCAATCTCGAGAAGAAGCTCATCGCCTTCATCGAGGTCGGCGCCACGCCCGGCTACCTTCCCCCGATCGCCACCGCCCCGGCCGGCGGCACCGTCGCCCCTGCCCCGCAGCCTTCGTCCCCCGCCCCGCTCGCCGCCGCCCCGGTCCAACCCGGCGTCTACGGCTCCGCCACGCCCGGCCAAGCCGTGCAGATGGTGAATCTCGGCGACGGCGGCTCTACCACCCTGCCGCGCCAGTACGCCGGCCGCTTTGTCTCCACGCGCCGCCCGCTCGCCCCGCGCCGTCCCTTCGATTACGCCCTCAACGACGACGCCGGCCGCCGCTACGCCTACCTCGATATTTCCAAGCTGCTCCTCACCGACCAGATCGACAACTACGTCGGCCGCACCGTGTACGTCTTCGGCACCGCCCGCGCCTCCGCGGACGGCAAAGACATGGTCATCCAGGTCGAGACGCTGCAGCTGAAGTAAACTTCCTCCCTTCGCCGCGGCCGCCGCGCGTTTGTCCGCGGGCCGCGGTCCTTCTTTGCCCTCATGGAACTGATCGACGGTAACCACATCGCGGCCGCCATCGCCGCGGAACTCAAAGCCGAAATCGCCGCCGCCCCGGGCCGCAAGCCCTGCATCGCCCTCGTGCGCGTCGGCGAAGATCCCGCTTCGGTTTCCTACGTCAAAAAGAAGGAGAAAACCGCCGCCGAGATCGGCGCCGTTTCCCGCGTCATTCTGCCGCCCGTCACGATCTCGCAGGCCGAACTCTTCGCCCTGATCGATTCGCTCAACGCCGACGCCACCGTCGACGGCATCCTCGTCCAGTCCCCGCTGCCCAAGCACATCGACGAGGTCGCCGTCTTCCGCCGCGTCGCGCCGGAAAAGGACGTCGACGGCTTCAACACCGTCAATCTCGGCAAGGTCGCGCAGGAGGACGAGACCGGCTTCGTTGCCTGCACGCCCGCCGGCATCATGGAGTTGCTCCGCCGCAGCGGCGTCGACCTGAAGGGCAAACACGTCGTCGTCCTCGGCCGATCCCTCATCGTCGGCAAACCCGTCGCCCTCCTCGCGCTCCAGAAACGCGCCGGCGCCAACGGCACCGTCACCATCTGCCATTCCGGCACCGCCAATCTCCCCGTTTTCACCCGCTCGGCCGACGTCCTCATCGCCGCCATCGGCCGCCCCGAGTTCGTCACCGCCGACATGGTGAAACCCGGCGCCGTCGTCATCGACGTCGGCATCAACCGCGTCGCCGATGCGTCCAAGAAAACCGGCTACAAGCTCGTCGGCGACGTCCACTTCGAGTCCGTCGCCCCGCTCTGCGCCAAGATCACGCCCGTGCCCGGCGGCGTCGGCCCGATGACCGTCGCCATGCTCCTGCAGAACACGGTCAAGGCGTGGCGCGGCCGCGGCGTCCGCTAGCTTGCCCCGGCCGGCGCAATCCGTTTCCCTTTTCCCCAATGCCCGCCCCCTTGATTTTGGTCGTCGACGACCAGCCCATCAACGTTCAGCTGCTGAAACGTAAACTGGAGCGCGAGGGGATCCGCATCAACGCCGCCTACAACGGACTCGAGGCCCTCGAATTGGTCCGGAAGGAAAAGCCCGATCTCATTCTCCTCGATGTCATGATGCCCGACATGGACGGCATCGAGGTCTGCCAACGTCTCCAGGCCAGCGAGGAAACGCGCGGCATCCCCGTCATCTTCATCACCGCGCGCACCACCAAGGAGAGCAAACTCGAGGGGCTCAGCGTCGGCGCCGTCGACTACATCACCAAGCCCATCGACCTCGACGAAACCCTCGCCCGCGTCCAGACGCAGTTGCGGTTCGTCACCATCAACCGCCAGCTCGTCGACCTCACCCGTCGCCTCGAGGAATCGCGCAAGGCCGCCACCATCGGCGCCGTCACCCAAGGCATCGCCCACAATCTCAACAATCTCCTCGGCGTCGTCATCGGCTACCTCGATCTCGTCAAAGCCTACTACGACAAACCCGAGCAGGTGAAAAAGAACGCGCAGCACGTCGAAGACGCCGTCCAGCGCATCGTCACCATCATCAAGCAGCTGAGCACACTGGTTGTGAAATCGCGCCCGCCGCTCGTGAAGGCCGGCCTCCAGAAATTGCTCGAAGGCGGCATCGAGCGTTTCCACGAGGACTACCGCTCCACCGCCCCGGTCACGATCGACAATCCCCTCGGCGACCAACTGATCGACACCAACTACGAGATCCTCGAGGAGGTTCTCGCCAAGGTCCTGATCAACGGCTGGGAGTCCTACGACAACAAGCCGACCGACCCGCGCCCCCTGTCCATCCACACCCGCATCGTCGAGAAACCCGACGAGGGCAAATTCGTCGAAATCCGCGTCACCGACCACGGCCACGGCATCGACGCCGACATCCGCGACAAGATGTTCGAGCCCTTCGTCAGCACGAAGAACACCGTCGGCGTCGGCATGGGCCTCACCGTCGCGCGCCACGCCCTGCGCAACCTCGGCGGCGAAGTCACGATGACCGACACGCCCGGCGGCGGCGCCACCGCGATCTTGATGCACCCCGTCGAAAAACGGGTGAAGAAACCGTTCGGCGAGTGAACGGGCCGCGGCTTGACGCCGCACCCGCGCCGACCCAAATCCGCTTTCCCATGGCGAAAATCGCATTCCTCGGTTCCGGCAACATGGCCGGCGCCATCGTCGACGGCCTCCTGGCCCAGCAAACGCTCACCGCGGCCGACCTTGTTTGCCTCGGCGGCGCCGACGACACCGCCGCGAAGCTGCAGGCCCGCACCGGCATCGCCATCGCGGCCGACCTTCCCGAATTGCTGGCCACCGCCGGCACGCTCGTGCTCGCGTTCAAGCCGCAGCACCTCGCGTCCGCCGACCCGCGCCTCGCCGAACTGACCCGCGGCAAACTCGTCGTCTCCATCTTGGCCGGCAAGAAACTCGCCAGCCTCCAGCGCGCCTGCCCGCACGCCCGCAACGTCGTCCGCACCATGCCCAACATACCCGGCCAGATCGGCGCCGGCGTCACCGCCTGGTGCAGCCGCGAACCGCTCTCCGCCGCCGACCAGACCGTCGTCGACACGCTCCTCGGCGCCCTCGGCCGCGTCGTCGCCGTGCCGGAATCGGACCTCGACGCCGTCACCGCCGTCAGCGGCAGCGGCCCCGCGTACGTGTTCGAATTCGCCGCCGCGCTCCGCGACGCCGGCGTCTCCGCCGGACTTTCCCGCGCCGTCGCCGAACAGCTCGCCGTCGAAACGCTGCTCGGCTCCGCCCGTTTGCTCGCGCGCAAGCAGATCGATCCGGAAATTCTCCGCGACCAAGTCACTTCCCCCAACGGCACCACCTTCGCCGGCCTGCAGCGCATGGCCGCCCGCGATTTCCGCGGCTTGATCAAGGAAACGGTACTCGCCGCACGCAACCGTTCCGAGGAGCTCTCCCGCGATTCCTGATCCCGGCGCGTACGCCATGAGCCACCTCAACGGCAAGATCCTCGTCACCGGCGGCGCCGGCTTCATCGGCAGCGCCCTGATCTGGGCCCTCAACCGCCGCGGCCTCTCCGACATCCTCGTCACCGACCTGCTCGGCACCGACGAGAAATGGAAGAACCTCGTGCCGCTGCACTACGCGGACTACGTCGAGGCCGACGTTTTCCGCCGTACCCTCGCCGCGAATCCTTCGGCGTTCGGCAAATTCTCCTGCGTCTTCCACCTTGGCGCCTGCTCCGCCACGACCGAGAAGAACGCCGGCTACCTCGCCGACAACAACTACACGTTCACCAAGGAGCTTGCGCACTGGGCCCTCGGCCAAAACGCGCGCTTCATCTACGCCTCGTCTGCGGCGACTTACGGCGACGGCGCTCAGGGCATGGATGACCGCAGCGAGGATCTTCACGCTCTGCGGCCGCTCAACATGTACGGCTACTCGAAGCACATGTTCGACCTCTACGCCCAACGCGCCGGTTTGTTGCCGCGCTTGGTCGGCGTGAAGTACTTCAACGTTTTCGGCCCCAACGAGGACCACAAAGCCGACATGCGCTCCCTCGTGAACAAGGCCTACCGCCAAATTCTCGATACGGGCCGCGTCCAACTTTTCCGCAGCCACAAGCCCGAGTACCGCGACGGCGAGCAAATGCGCGACTTCCTCTACGTGAAGGACGCCGTCGAGATGACGATCCACTTCGCCGAAACCGCGCCCCGCGCCGGCGGCCTGTACAATCTCGGCAGCGGCGAAGCCAATACGTGGCTCACGTTGACGCACGCCATCTTCGCCGCCCTCGGCCGCGCCCCGCAGATCGATTTCATCGACATGCCCGAGATCCTGCGCGGCAAGTACCAGTACTACACCAAGGCCGACGTCGAAAAGCTGCGTGCCACGGGCTACACCCGCGCCATGACGCCGTTGCCCGAGGCCGTCCGCGACTACGTGCAGAACTATCTCGTGACGGGCCAAAAGCTCGGCGAGTAAACCACCGGTCCAGAGCGGCACACCGATGGCGAACCCGTCCTCGCCGCGGCACGGAAAACTTCAACCGCGTCGCCTGCGTGCCTCGGCGGCACGTCGCCTCCGCTCCATCGCCACCGGACAAAAAAATGGCCGCCGTCCAGGGACGGCGGCCGGAAAGTTCGGCTATGGACGGTGAGCTCAGGGCAGCTTCTCGAGCTCGGCGACCTTCATCGCAGCGCGGTTGCCTTCCTTACCCTTGATCTCGGCGACCTTGGCCGCAGTGACCGGACCGGAGGTGTTGCCCCACTCCTGGCGGATGTAGGTCAGCACGGCGGCAATCTTCTCGGGGCTCAGGTTGAAACCGGAGCCGGGACCGGCCGCCGGCATCACGCCGTTATAGTCGACGCCCTTGACCTTGATCGGACCCTCGAGCCCGTAAAGCACGATGCGGATCGCACGCTCCTCGGAGGCCACCCACTCGGAAGCCGCCAGAGGCGGGAACGCCGGGGGCAGGCCCATGCCGTTGGGCTGGTGGCAGCTGGCGCACACCTGCGCATAGACCGCCTTGCCGAGCACGATGGGATCGACCGCCGGAGCGGCCGCGACCTCGCCGGCCTTGGGCGGCATGGCGTACTCGTTGTAAACCTTCGGATGGAAGTGACCGGAGAAACGGCCGAGATAGGTGCCGCCGAAGAAGATCAGTCCGCTGAAGAGAAACAGCAGGGCCAAAGGCGCCAGCTTGTAGTGGGCCTTCTCGTCCGGTTGCTTGCCGATCAGCTTTTCATGCGCCGCCATCAGACTCTCGTCCGTGACCGCGGCCTGGTCGACGCGCTTGTCCTGGTGCATCGGCGAGCTCATTTCTTGGCCTCTTCTTTCTTGGCCGCGACGGTGAACGGACGGGCCTCGGGATAATCGTAAGTCGTGTTGGAATTCAGCAGGTAGGCCACAAGGGTCTGGGCCCGCTCCGAAGGCACGATCTGCCGGCCGGCCGGCGAAGCCGCGAGGGCCTTGGTCGAGCGCTGGCCGTCGATCGCTTTGTCGTCGAAGAGGAATTTGTAGGCCGGATGCGCGGCGCTGCCGGCATAAAGGAATTGGTATATCGCGTCGGCCGCGGCCGGACCCTTTTCCTTCTCGATGCGACCGCCGTAATTCATGAGGTCGGGGCCGAGCCGAGCCACGCCGAGCTGCGGTTTGGCCTGGAAGATATAGTCGCGGGCGACGCTCTGCCGCTCACCCCATCCGCGGGCCTGGTCGGCACCGAAACCGGGACGGCGCACCTGCTGCGTATGGCAGGACGCGCATCCGAGATCGGCGTAAACCAATTGCCCGCGCGAGGCGACACCCTGCGGGCGCAGCGGGAACGCGTTGCCCTGCGTGTCGTCGTAGTAAGGCGCGAGCGAACCCAGCTGGTAATGGGAGCCGAGCACGATGCCGCCCCACGAAATGCCGACCGCGGCGAGGAGGCCAAAGAAGAAGACGGGACCGTTTTTCATGTCGCGGAGCCCTCCAAAGCGGCGGGCTGACGGAAGAGAGTTTGCGGCTGGACGGAAGGACCGCTGAAGGCCAACGCCGTCTGCAGGAAATTGACCAGCAGGAGAAGGTTGGCCGCGAGCAGCAACAGGTAGGCGGAAATCACCCCGAGCAAAGGCAAACCGATCCGCTGTGTGATTTCCCCGAAGGAAACCTTGGCATCGGCCAGCAGGCCGGCCTGCGTCGAGCCGGCGGCGCACAGCGCCACCAGCAGAACGACAATGCCGATCGACACCAGCACTCGGTGGCCGGCAGCCAAACCGGCTGAAGCCCAGGGCCGGGACGTGATGCGCGGCACGAGGAAATGGATCGCACCAAAGAAGAGCATCGAAACCGCCCCATAGAGCGCGAGCTGTTCAAGGGCGACCGCCAAGAAGGTGAACTGCACCCCGAGGGCGGCGCTGCGGAAGGAGGTGTAGAGCTCGAGCACGCCGACCAAGATGTAGGCCAAGAGACCGAAGCGAATGTACTTCGCCGCCTCACCGGACGAGCCGGTCGCGATCCGCAGGTTCAGGAATACGACGAGGTAGTGGAAAATCAGCATGCTGCCCGCCATGACCGCCATGGTCGCGATCCACGCCGGCACCGGACCGCCGATGAGGTGGCGTCCGCCGGTCCAAGCCCCGAGGAACATCAGGGTCCAGAAGCCAAGGGAGGCGAAATCGTAATTGGGCATCAGTTTGCCGGCCGTCTTCGGCACGACGAAATAAGCACCCGCGAGGGCCAGCGGCGCGAGCCAGAGGGTCCAAGCCGCCTGCGCGTACCACGTCGCGGCGATCGCCTGCACGACGCCGCGGACCGGCAACCAGAGCAGCACGAGCTGCGCGGCAGCCAGAATCCAGGGGAGAATGAAAAGGGCGGCGACCGCGTACCACTGGGCGGCGAACGTCGTGTCGTTGCGGCGGCCGATCCAAGCGAGAACGCCGGGGACCGCGATCGCCGCGTAGGCGATTGCCATCGCCGGGAGCACGTAGCGCGGCAGCTGCAGGAAGGCGAACCCGCTCATGTCGCCGGTGGCGATACCGACGAGGCCGACCGCAAGGGCCGTGTTCCAGAAGAGCGTGCCGATGACGGCCCAATTCAAGCCGCGCAGGGGGCTGCCGCCGAGGCGACCGAGGACCCAGAGCGCAACCGCCAAGCCGGCGTTGGCCAGCCAGCCGTAGATGAACGTGCTCTCGCGCAGAGCCTGCGCGCGGCCATGGGTGAGCCAGGCACAATCGGCCATGAAGCCGGGAGTACGGAGCTGGATCGCGGTGATCAGCGCCAGCACTCCGCTGATCACGAGCCACAGCAGACCGGACCCGATCAACAGCAGCAACGGGCCGCGGGCGTGGGTGTCGGTCGGAGTGACTTCAGCCGAAGCGGCGTGGGTCGGTACGTTGGTCATCTCGGAAAGATTTGGCGCGGACGTTACTTCTTCGCGCCGTAGCGCTGCACCGTGAGTTCCATCGCCCGCTCGATCGGGAGTTGGACTTTGCCGGCCTGCTGGTCGATCCATGCGTAGCCGGAAACCTGCTTGGCTTCGTTGGCGCGCAGGTCGGCGAGCGCTTTGCGGCGGGCCTCGGGCGTGGCCCGCCATTCGAGTTCCTTGGTCAGATTCTCGGCCGCCAAATTCTGCGGGGAGGTCGCGGCCGGCTTGTAGTAGTGGCGCGCGATGAAGAAGAACGTCGCGAACAACAACGCCAAGCAGACGATGGTGAAGAGCGAGACGGGACGCGCCGGACTGGCAGAATGATCACTCATGGTGAGTCAGGCTTTCGCCGATGCGGGGATCGCGGATCGGGATGAGTTTGGCCGTGGGGAAGCTGCGAAGGTAGGACCAGACACAGATGCCGCCGACACCGACGACGGAGGTCAGCGTCCAAACCAAATTGAGGGAAAGGAACGGCAGCGAGTCCTCGTGCGAATCCTTCATCGCCGGCAGGATGTTGTAGCACATATCGAGCAAGATCACGCCGAGGATCCAGAACGCGATCCGGCGGATGATGTGCGGCGTCACCTTGAAGCGGTAGGACAGCAGGAAGAAGAACGGCAGGAAGAAGTGGCCGAAGAGCAGCGCCAGACCGACGTACCACCACTGGTTAGTGGAGCCGTCGTGGTTCAGCTCGCGCAGGTTGTACCAGAAGGTTTCTTCGGGCACGTTGGCATTCCAGATCAGGAAGTACTGCGAGAACGTCACGTAGGCCCAGAACACCGTGAACGCGAGCATCAGCATGCCGATGCTGTGGTAGTGGTTCTTGTTGAGAATGCCCTTGTAGTCGCCGCGGGCCGCCAGCCACACCATGATGATCACGCCGACGGAAAGAGCACCGCGCACGCAGTTCGCGAAGAACCACACACCGTACATGGTGGAGAACCAGTGGTACTCGAGGGACTTGACCCAGAAGATCGCAATCGCGGTCAGGGAAAAGGCGCCGATCGGCAGACCGAAGGCCGCCGTCTTACGATTCATGAACGTCCACTTCAGGTCGCCGTCTTTGTCCTGGGTGAAGGACGCCTTGCGCAGCCGCGCGGCGAGCCACATCCAAAGCAGGAAGGAGCCGAAGGTACCAATGAGGAAAGCGTTGCTGTTGAGGAACGCGGACTTCTTCAGGTAAAGCGGATCGTGGCCGACCGTGTGGCCGCCGTGAATCTCATTCGTCAGATCCATCCAAGGCCAGACGAGGTCGGCGTTGTGGCCGAGGAAAGGCGTGATCGCGAGCGGGAGGAAGAGGAGCGCGAGCCACTTGAAGGCCGAGAGGCCGTGCTCGAACTGGCGCCGGATCACCGTCGACCACGAAGCGTCGAAGATGTGGTGGATCAGGCACAGCATCAGCATGCCGATCGCGATCGCGGTCCAAAACGTCATGCCGACGAGCCAAGAGTAGGCGACGACCTTTGTCCCGGAGACGAGGAGCCCCACCAGCGTGAGGGCAATGCCGACGGCGCCAATGACCAGCGCCTTGGTGGCGGCCGGAGCGGCGGCGGACTCGGCGGGAAAAGCCGCGGGAGCGGTGGCTGCGGGGGAACTCATTGGATTCCGAGGGATTTCTTGGCCGCGGGGTCCTGGACATCGGCGGCGGTGCCGAGCTGCGCACGCTGGAGGGCGCGAACGTAGGCGACAACGGCCCAGCGTTCGTCCGGCGTCAGCTTGTCGGCGTACGGCAGCATGGTGTTCTTGCCGTTGGTGATCGTGTTGTAGAGCTCGCCTTCCGGCATAGAACGGAGGCGGTCATCGTGGTACGTCGGGGTCGCACCCATGCCGTATTTCTTGGTGATGCCGTTGCCGTCGCCGAGGGCGCCATGGCAAACGGAGCAGTAAACTTGGTAACGGTCCCGACCGCGCTCGAGGAGCTTCAGGTCGACGGGCAAGTCGGCCGGGAAACCGACGGCAAACGCACCGGCGGAATCCTTGCCAAGGTGGCGGTGGTCATCGTCGCGCAGCATGCCGCGGGCAACCGTGTGGGCCGGCGGCGTGCGGTCGGCGCGGCCGTCCGCGAAGAACTTGCTCTCCGCCTGGGGCCGCAGCTTCGGCGTGTGCTTCATGCCGGGGAACGCCCACTCGGGGAAGACGTCCATCGGCGGCAGCGTGAAAGGCGTGTCGCGGAACCCGAGGATCGAGACCACGAGCACGCAGACGAAGAAGGTGATGAGGTAGACGTGGCGCATCGCTCAGGGCTCCAGCTCGGCGATCGCCTTGCCGCCGGCCTTCTCGAGGAGGGCCTTGGTGTTGGCGAGATTGAAGCGCGGGTCGCGCGCCTCGATAACGATGAAGAAAGTGTCGTCCATGCCCTTCCGGATCTGGTCGTACTTCAGCACCGGGTGGTAGTGCATCGGGAGACCGTTCAGCACGAACATGCCGATGATCGTCGCGAAGGCGGTGAAGAGAATGGTCAGCTCGTAGCTGACGGGAAACGCGAACATCGGGCTGAAGTAGGGCTTGCCGCCGACGATCAGCTTGTAGTCGACCGCGCCGGTCCACCAGATCATGGTCATGCCGGTGCAGAAACCGGTGATGCCGCCGGCGAGCGAGATGCGCGGGACGATCGAGCGCTTCAGGCCCATGGCCTTGTCGAGGCCGTGGACCGGGAAGGGCGTGATGCAGTCCCAATTGCGGTAACCGGCGTCGCGGACTTGCTCCGCGGCGTGGTACAGCTCGGGAGCGGTGTTGAAGGTGGCGATCAGGCCGTAGGATGGTGCGGACATCGGCTTGAAGGATTAATGGTGGTCGTGGCCGCCGTGGACGTCGGCCTGGGGCGTGACCGCCTTGAGTTCCGCCATCGGCATGACGGGCAGGAACCGGATGAAGAGCAGGAAGAGCACGGAGAACACGCCGAAGGTGCCGAAGAACGTGAAGATCTCGACGATCGACGGGCTGTAGTAACCCCAGCTCGACGGCAGGAAGTCGCGGGCGAGCGAGGTGACGATGATCACGAAGCGCTCGAACCACATGCCGACGTTGACGAAGATGGAGAGGATCCAAACCAGCGCGGTGTTCTCGCGGATCTTCTTGAACCAGAAGAACTGCGGCGTGATCACGTTGCACGAGATCATGATCCAGTAGGCCCACGCGTAGTGGCCGAACGCGCGGTTGACGAAGGCGAAGCCCTCGTAGGGGTTCGCACCGTACCACGCGATGAAGAACTCCATGCCGTAGGCGTAGCCGACGATCGTGCCGGTCGCCAACGTGATCTTGCACATGCAATCGATGTGGTACTGCGTGATGAGATCTTGCAGGCCGTAGACGGCGCGCAGCGGCAGCATCAGCGTAAGCACCATGCCGAAGCCGGAGAAGATGGCGCCCGCAACGAAGTACGGCGGGAAGATCGTCGTGTGCCAGCCCGGCAGGAGCGAAACAGCGAAGTCGAACGAAACGATCGTGTGCACGGAGAGCACGAGGGGCGTCGAGATGCCGGCGAGGATCAGGTAGGCCATCTCGTAGTTGCTCCAGTGGCGGTTGGAACCGCGCCAGCCCATGGCGAACAGGCCGTAAAGGAACGAACGGAATTTGTTGCCCGCGGCGAAGAAGCGGTCGCGCAGGACGGCGAGGTCGGGAATGAGACCGACATACCAGAAGAGCACCGAGACCGTGCCGTAGGTCGAAACCGCGAACACGTCCCACTCCAGCGGCGAACGGAAGTTCTGCCAGATGACGTTGGAATTCGGGATCGGGAACAGGTACCAGGCGTACCACACGCGACCAACGTGGAAGACCGGGAAGATCGCGGCGCAGACGACGGCGAAGATCGTCATGGCCTCGGCGGCGCGGTTGATGGACGTGCGCCACTTTTGCCGCAGGAGGCACAAGATGGCGGAGATGAGCGTACCGGCGTGTCCGATACCGATCCAGAACACGAAGTTGACGATATCCCACGCCCAGTTGACCGGGTTGGCGTGGCCCCAGACACCGACGCCCGTGGCGACGAGGTAGACGATGCCGGCGACCGTGAAGGACGCGACGAAGCAGGCGAGGATGAAGCAGACCCACCACCACGTGGGCGTCTTGCCCTCGATGATGTTGCAGATCTTCTCGGTGATCCACGAGAAGCTGCGGTTGTTCTCAACCAGGACCGCGCGCGGCAGCGAGGCCGGTTTGACCTCCTGCAGAATCGGGTTCGCGGCGGCGGCGTGTTCGGCGTGAGCCATTAGGAATGTCCTCCGGAGGAAACGTTCATCTTAGTGCCCACCCTTTTTGGAACCATGCGAGTCGTGGCTGCCGTGGCCGTCGCCGTGGGCGGCGGGCACGTTCTTCTTCTCGTATTCGATGCGGCTGGCCGGCAGCTTGTTGTAGCCGGGCATCTTGGGATTCGGATTGCGCAGCTTGCCGGAATACGTGGTGCGCGGGCGGATGTTGAGGTAGCCCAGCACTTCGTAGTCCTGATCGCGGGCCTTGGCCTTCGCGACGGCGCTGTCCTTGTCGAGGAGATTGCCGAAGGTGATCGCGTTGACCGGGCAGGTCTGTTCGCAGGCGGTCTTGATGGTGCCGTCCGGTACCACGACGTTCTCCGGCGTGCCGGCCTTGGCCATGCGGACCTTGTGCTGGATCTTCCCGTTTTGGATGCGCTGCACGCAGTACGTGCACTTTTCCATCACGCCGCGCATGCGGATCGTGACTTCGGGATTCTTGCCCATCGCGACGAGCTCGGGCATGCCGAACTCGGCCAGCTGGCTCATGTACAGCTGGTCCAACTTGCGCTGGTTCCAGTCGAAGAAGTTGAAGCGACGGACCTTGTAAGGGCAGTTGTTCGCGCAGTAGCGCGTGCCGATGCAACGGTTGTAGGCCATCGTGTTGAGGCCTTCCTCGTCGTGAACGGTGGCGTTGACCGGGCAAACGACTTCGCACGGGGCGAGTTCGCAGTGCACGCAGGTCATCGGCTGGACGGAAACCTGGGGATCTTCGGGGAGGGCCTTGTTGCCCTCGCCGCCGAAGGCCTCGCCGTCGATGTTGCCGTCGGAGTAATAGCGATCAATGCGGATCCAGTGCATCTCGCGGCCGCGGGCGACCTGTTCGCGGCCGACGATCGGGATGTTGTTCTCCGCCTGGCAGGCGACAACGCACGCGTTGCAGCCGATGCAGACGTTCATGTCGATCGCCATGCCCCACTGGTGGTGGCCGTCGAACTGGGGCGTCTTGTAGAGCGAGTTGCCGCGCGGGATATCTTTGGAGATTTCGGCGCGGGCCTTGATGCGCTCCTCCGGGCTGAGCTTGTTGAAGGACTCGACGGTGTACTTCGCCCCGAGGTTGCTCGGCGCGTGCGACTCCATGCCGAAGGTATCGACGAAGGTCGGAGTCTGGTTGTACTCCTCGAGGTTGGCTTCGCGGATGATGTCGCGGCCTTCCATCGACCAGTGCTCCTGGGTGTTCGCCAGCATCTGGAACTCACCCGTATTGTTCAGCTGAGCGCCGGTGACGGCGTAGGGGGCGGCAGACGTGCGGATCGGGTAGGCGTTGTAACCGGCGCCGTTGCCGACATGGCCGGCGGCGGAGCGGCCGTAGCCGAGCGTGACAACGACCGTATAGCTGGCGAGACCGGGCTGGATGTGGACCGGGCCGCGGACCTTGCGGCCGCCGACCACGAGTTCGAATACCGGAGCCTTCTCCTTGCCCATCGAATACTCGGCCTCTTCCTTGCGCGCGACTTGGATCAGCGAGCCCTTGGGATCGATGCCCAGTTCCTTGGCCAGCTTGGGGCTGACGAGGATCGCGTTGTCCCAGGAAATCTTCGTGATCGGCTCGGGGCACTCCTGCAGCCAACCGTTGTTGGCGAAACGGCCGTCGTCGGCCTTGACGTCGGCGATGAAGCGGACCTCGAGGTTCGCCTTGCTGAGCGTGGCCAGCGGGGCGGCGGGTTTGAAGAGCTGCTCGACATCCGACTGGTTGAAACGGACCGCCACCGGGCGGGCGGCCGAGCCGGCGAGGAGGCCGTCGTGCAGGAAACGCTGCATCGCCTTGTCGGCCTTGGTGCCGGCGCCGGCGAGGGCGGTGATCGTCTCCAGCACCAGCGCGTAGGAATCGGGATTCGCAACGCCGGCGAGGCGCGCGAGCACTTCGATCTGCGTCAGACCGCCGAAGAGCGGCTGGATCATCGGCTGCACCGGAACAACGGTGCCGTCGACCGTGCGGGCATCGCCCCACGATTCAAGGTAGTGGGCGGCGGCGAGCTGGACGGTCGCCGCGGGGTTCACCGCGGAGGTCTCGTCGACGTAGTAGCCGTAGCGAATCACCTCGGGCACCGACTTCTGCAACGCGGTCCAATCGAGATCGGCGGGCGCGTTGTAGGCGGGATTGCCGCCGAGGATCACAAGCGTCTTGACCGAGCCGGCCTTGATGGCGGCGGCGAGGGTCGCGATGGAGGGGGCGGCGGCTTCGGTCGGGATGAAATCGACCGTGGTCCCGATGTTGCCGAGGGCGGAGTTGAGACCGTGGACGATCGCGTGGACTTCGACGGGCAGGTGCGAACCGGCCACGACGAGGCAGGAGCCGCGGTGCGCGAGCAGGTCGGCAGCGCATTCCTCGATCCACTTGGCGGGAACCTGGAGACCTTCGGCGTAGGGCGCGAGGGAACCGGCCACCTCGGGGAAAAGGACGGAAGCGAGCTTCGCCGTGAAGGCCAGCATATGGCTGGTGGCGAAACGGAGGCGATGGTCCGCCATGCTGCCCGTGAGCGAGAGCGCGCTCTCGGCCACGTACAGGCGGTTCATCGGATCGTTGGCCTTGGCCACACGGCGGCCGTTGGCGAAGCCGCGGGCGTAGTAGAGGCTGCCGGCCTCGGACTGGAGGAAGTCGGCGTCGATCGAAACGATGCGCTTGGCCTTCGCGAAATGGCACAGCGGCTTCACCGGGCGGCCGAAGGCGGCCTGCGCGGCTTCCACCGGGGGCTCGTCGGCGATCGGCTCGTACTCGGACCAAAGCGCGCGCGGGAACTTGGCGCGCAGGGCCTTCACGAGGCGCTGGCGGGTCGGCGACGAGGATTCGTCGGCGAGGAAAGCGAGGCCCGCGCCGTTTCCGGCGGCGTAATTCTTGGCGATGCCGTCGAGGAGGGCGTTGACCGCTTCGGCGTTGAGCTGCTGGCCACCCTTGGTGTGGGCGGTGGCGCGGTCGGGATCGTAAAGGTCGAGGATGGACGCCTGCGCCTTCAGCGTGGCGGCGCCGCCGTGCGGCTGGTAGGTCGGATTGCCTTCGAGCTTGGTCGGGCGGCCCTGATGGGTCTCGGCCAGCAGCGGAATCGCGGATTTGCGCAGCGGCATCGCCGTCGCGTAGTAGGACGGCAGGCCGGGGATGATTCCCTCCACGGATTTGCCGTAGGGCAGAATGAATTTCTCCGGACGACGGCAGCCCGCCAAGCCCGCGCCGCCGAGCGCGAACGAGGCCGCCATGATCTTCATGAAGTTGCGGCGATCGACGCCGTCCAACTCCGCCGCTCCCTCGGGGAACTCGCGGGCGAGCTGGGCCTTGAAGCCGGGGGTGCCGGCGAGCTCGTCGAGGCTGCGCCAGTACTTCGGGCCGGTGAGCTGCTCCTCAGCAGACGGAGCGGGATGGTCAAATTTGCGTTTCATCGATGGCAGCCGGAGCAGCTCTGCGGGGGCATCAACTTCCAGTCTTTGTGAAATTTCTCGGCGATCTTCGCCCCTTCGGCGCCCTGATCGACCAAGCGTTTCGAATCCAAATTGTAGACGTCCTTCGGGTCGCGCAGGCGTTCGGCCGGGGCGCGGTGGCACTCGATGCAGAACGCCATGCTCAGCGGCTGCGAGTGCTTCACGACGTCCATCTCGTTGACCTTGCCATGGCACTCGACGCACGAGATGCCGCGGTTCACGTGGACGGCGTGGTTGAAATAGGCGTAGTCGGGCGTCTGGTGGATCCAGACCCACGGCACCGGGGTGCCCTTTTCGTAACTCTCACGGACGGGGGCCAGCAACGGACTCGTGGTCTTGATGATGCTGTGGCAGTTCATGCACGTCTGGGAGCTCGGGACGTTGGAGTGCCCGGACTTGTCGACGTTGGAATGGCAATAACGGCAATCGAGGCCGACTTCCTGCACGTGCTTGGCGTGGCTGAACGGCACGGGCTGCACCGGGGCGTAGCCGACGCGCGTGTACTTCGGCGTCATGTAGTACGTGACGCCCGCCGTGGCGATGCCCGCCAAGACACCCAGATAGATCACGATCTGGAGCGGCAGCTTGTTCGCCGACTTCGGGAAGATTTTCGACATGATCGGAAAGGAAGCGGGTGAAAACGACGCTTAGACCGTGCCGAAATCCGGCACTGCGGCGGAACCTGCCGCAAAATTCACCGGTCGGCTTGCGCGAATCCCGAATTCAGCGCCCTGTACTCCGCCCAAAGCGGACCGCAGAGCGGGAACAGGAGTGCGCGGTGAGGTGGGGAACACGGTGAAACGGGAGTGAGAGGGAAAAATCGCTGCCGAACCAATGGAGCGCCGTTTCGCTTGTAAACCAAAATTTCCGGGGGAATTTTCCGGCTACGAAGAATTAGCAGCGCCGGAGCCGCGCTTCGTTTGCCCTTATCGGGAGCCGCGGCCCGACGCGCCCGCGCCCCGGGGCCGAAACCTTTCCGCTGGGCGCGCCGGCCGGCCGAAGCCCGGAGATTTCCCAACCGCGCCGGGCCCCCAACCGAGCGGCCGCACGTTGTCGATCGCGCCGCGGTGACATTTGCGCGACGGCAGCGCCGAAAATCTCCGGATCGTTGCGCAGCCGTCGAGTTCCCGTGACACGGGGCCGCGATCTTGGGCGGGCCCGGGCATGGCGCGGACGGTTCCGTTGCCGCCCCGGCCTCCCACCATGCCCACCACCCTTGTCCACCGTTCCGTCCGCCGGCTCGCGGCCGTTTTCCTCGCCTGCGCCGGCACCGCTGCCGCCTTGCTGGCCCAGACCGCCGGCACCCTCACCGGCCGCGTCTCCGATGCCGCCACCGGTCGCTCCCTGCAAGGCGCCGTCGTCCGTGCCGTCGGCACCTCGGCCGTCGCCTACACCGATGCCAACGGCCGCTTCAATCTCCCCGCCCTGCCCGCCGGCCCGCGCACCCTGGAAATCAGCTATGTCGGCCTCGACGCCCAGACGCGCGAAGTCGCCGTCGCCGCGGGCGCCACCGGCACGGTCGACGTCGCACTCGAAAGCAAGGCGTTGAAGATGGAGGCGTTCACCGTCGCCGAATCCGCCCGCGGCCAGGCGCTTGCGATCAACCAGCAGAAGACCGCCAGCGGCCTCGTGAACATCGTTTCCGAGGAGACCTTCAACACCATGATCAACGGCAACATCGGCTTCACGCTGCAGCAGTTGCCCGGCTTGAGCGTGAACGAGGACGAGGACGGCGAGCCCAGCGGCGTCAACATCCGCGGCCTCGAGGCCAAGTACAATTCCGTGCAGGTCGACGGCAACCGCATGCCCACCTCCGGCAACTCCCGCGCCTTCTCCGTCGGCCAGATCAACGCCGAAAGCGTCAGCAACATCGAGGTCGTCAAAGCCGCCACCCCGGACCGCGACGGCGACGCCCTCGGCGGCATCATCAACGTGATCTCCCGCTCCGCCTTTCAGCGCGACGGCCGCTCCGTCGAGCTCAACGCCAGCGGTCTCTACTACGACAAGAACGAGAAATGGAATTCCGCCTACGCGCTGAACTATCTCGATATCTTCAGTCTCGGCGGCGGCACGAAAAACTTCGGCGTCGGCCTCAACCTCGCCTGGTCCGAAGCCTCCCGCGACTACGACAATCTCGACAAGGACTACAACGTGCTCCGCCCGGCGAACGAGCCCGCCCTCAACCTCTCCGCTCCGCTCTACTTCCACACCAACGGCGCTCCGCAGACCAATTTCCGCACCACCACGGCCCGCAGCGCCAACCTCGCCCTCGACTACCGTCTGAGCCCCGCGACCTTCGTCTACCTGCGGCCGTTCTACCGTCACAACCAAGTCGATACGGAGAAACCCCGCGCCCGCTACTACATCAACGCGAACCACAACTTCAACGCCGCCACCGGCACCAAGAGCATCCTCGAGGCCACCTACAACACCGGCCGCAGCCTCGCGACGACCCTCACCGAGTTCCGCTACCAGAACGACGCCAGCTTCACCGAGGTCGATTCCTACGGCGCGGCCTTCGGCGGCAAACACCAGGTCGGGCCCACCACGATCCTCTTCGACCTCTTCCGTTCCAACAACGACTCCAACCGCGACCGCTCCCTCGCCTACGTCGTCCGCAACCAAGGCTTCAGCATCGCCTACGACCAATCCGTCCGCTGGAACCCCGTCTACACGATCCTCAACGGCAAGAGCCCGCTCGATTTCTCGACCATCAATCGCGGCGATCTCACCGTCAGCCCGCGTGACGCCGCCGACAAGGTCGCCAGCGCCAAGGTCGACGTGGAGCGCAAATTCGTCGGCGAAAAGATCGCCGGCGCCTTCAAGTTCGGCGGCAAGTTCCGCGCCAACGTCAAGGAGCAGGACCAAGCCTCCATCGTCTACCAGACCGGCACCAACGCCAGCGGCTTCCCCTACTCCGACCTGCTCATCCGCACCGACGCGAAGACCTTCGGCTCCATCCCGATCCACGCCTACCCCGATCTCGCCAAAGTCGAGGCCCTGTTGCGCAACGAGCCCGGCCGCTTTGCCCTGCAAACCAACACCGCCCTGCTCAACAGCGTGATCAACGACTACCGCGTCGAGGAGGACGTCGCCGCCGCCTACGCCATGGGCACGCTCCGCATCGGCCGCAGCACCGTGATCACCGGCCTCCGCGCCGAGCGCAATACGTTCAAGTCGCGCACCTACCGCTACAACAACGCGACCCCCGCCGTCCCGGCCACCGTCAACGCCGACCGCGACTACACGATGTGGCTCCCCGGCCTGCACTTCCGCCACGAACTCGCGCCCAACCTCATCCTCCGCGAGAGCTACCACCGCAGCTACAGCCGCCCCGACGTCAACGCCATGGTCGCCGGCCTCCAACTCGACGCCAACACCGGCAACATCTCCGGTGGCAATCCGAACCTCGCCCCGTCGACGTCCCACAACCTCGACGCCCAACTCGAATACTACACGCCACAGGGCGGCCTCTACTCCGCCGGCGTGTTCTACAAGAAGATGAAGGGCTTCTATTATTCGAGCACGCTGCGGTTCACCAACACCGACGCCGCCGGCTTCCCGATTCCCGACGCCAACGGCACCCGCCTCTACACCACGACCGACAACGCCCTCGGCGCCACCAACTACGGCCTCGAACTCATCGCCCGCCAAAAACTCGGATTCCTCCCCCGCCCCTTCAACGGCCTCGGCATCTCGCTGTCCTCCACGCTGACGAAGAGCGACGGCAAATACCCCGGCCGGCTCGACGAAGACCTCCCCACCTACGGCTTCAGCGACAAAATCTACAACGTCGCCCTCGAGTACGCCGCCGGCCCCGTTCGCGCCCGCCTCAGCTACACCTACCGCTCCGACTTCCTCGAGGGTCTCGATGTCGACAACACCTTCGACGACTACTTCGGCGCCTACGAATCCCTCAACTGGGAATCCAGCTACCAGGTCAACCGGCAGCTCCGGCTCTACTTCAACGTCAACAATATCACCGACGAGCCGCAGATCTCCTACCAGGGCTTCAATCGCCCCGACAACCCCGAGGACTACACGACCTACGGCTGGCGCGCCACCGTCGGCGCCTCGTACCGCTTCTGAGCCGGAATCATGCAGTTGAGCGTTGAACGTTGAAGGTTGAGAGATCGATCCGCCGAGCCCCGGAAAACGCAGCCGATGCCAACAAGCTGACGAACCGAACGGTTTTGCTCTCAACCCTCACAAGCTCTCTCAACTGCACGTGCTCGGCTGGGCTCCGGGCCATACCGGTTTTTGCCGCAGGCCGGTCATCCGACCGGCCCGCGGTTTTTGCGCTTCCGCAAATCTTCGCCCAAGTGTCACACCCGCCGGTTGTCCGCCCTTCCCGACTCCCCTCCCGTTCCCCCATGAACTTCCCCGCCCGCCCCGCCATCGTCCTGCTGTTTGCCGTCTGCGCCGCACCCCTCTCCGCCCACCAGGGCCACGAGTCCGACGCTTGGAAACCCACCCCCTACGCCGACAAACTCGCCCACGCCCCGCGCCCGCTGCCCGACCGCATCGTGCTCACCTGGGACGGCGACCCCGCCACCACTCAGGCCGTCACGTGGCGCACCGACACTTCCATCCCGCGCGCCGTCGCCGAAATCGCCGTCGCCAACGACAACGGCCGCGCCCTCAAGGGCACCGTCGTCCCCGCCCGCACCGAAGGTCTCAGGACGGATCTCGGCGAGGCCAATTACCACACCGCCCGCTTCACCGGCCTCGTCCCCGACACGCTCTACGCCTACCGCGTCGGCGACGGCGTCAATTGGTCCGAGTGGTTCCACTTCCGCACCGCCAGCCGCGAAACCCGCCCCTTCACCTTCGTCTATTTCGGCGACGCCCAGAACGACATCCGCACCCATTGGTCCCGCGTTTTCCGCGAATCCTTCCGCGACGCCCCCCGCGCCGCCTTCACCCTCCACGCCGGCGACCTCATCAACAACGCCAACAACGATGCGCAGTGGGGCGAGTGGTTCGGCGCTCCCGCCTGGGTCAACGCCACCGTCCCCGTCCTCGCCACCCCCGGCAACCACGAGCACTTCAACGCCAACGCCGGCCCCGCCGCCGAGCGCAAATGGACCGCCAAGGACGGCCGCACCCTCGAGGTCACCGTCGCCCAGCAATCCGACCGCGACGCCGCCGGCAAAGTCGTGCGCCAGCGCGTCACCGCCCGCGCCGCCGACGGGCGCACCGGCCAACTCGTGCTCGATGCCGACGGCGTCGTCGTCTCCGTCGACGCCGGTCTGTCCGCCCTTACCGGATACGCCGCCGCCGAACTCGTCGGCCAGCAGCCCGACAAGCGCCCGCTCCGCGACCGGCTCGCCAATCCCGGCGTCCGCACCCTGAGCCACCACTGGCGCCCGCAGTTCGCGTTCCCGGCCGACCAGCAGGCCCCCGCCGGCCTCGAGGAAGCGTGCTACTTCGTCGACTACCAGGGCACCCGCATCATCTCGCTCGAATCGAACCGGCAGCAGACCGACCAAGTGGCGTGGCTGCGGAAGGTCCTCGCGAACAACCCCAACCGTTGGACCGTCGTCACGTTCCACCACCCGATTTTCTCGCCCGCCAACAACCGCGACAACCCCGAGCTCCGCGCCGCCTGGAAACCGCTCTTCGACGAATTCAAGGTCGACCTCGTCCTCACCGGCCACGACCACACCTACGCCCGCAGCGGCGACATCGCCGGCCGCGGCGGTTCGCAAAACCTGCCGACCGGCTACAACCAAGCCTACGATGCCGCCATCGGCACGGTCTACGTCGTCTCCGTCAGCGGGCCCAAGATGTACGACGTCTCCACCCGCTTCGGCGTGCGCCACGCGGAAGACACCCAGCTCTACCAGATCATCCACGTCGACCTCGACGAGATCCGCTACGAGGCCCGCACCGCCACCGGCCGCCTCTACGACGCCTTCGTCCTGAAGAAACGCCCCGGCCAACCCAACGCCCTGATCGAATCGCTGCCGCCGGAAAACCGCCGCACGCCGAAAACCAAGTCCGCCGACTGAGCCGCCGCCGCCTTCAGGCGGGAAACAACTCGTCCGCGTCGCGCAGCGTTTCCGCCGCCAACACGCGGTGCTCGGGCAACTGCGTGCGGAACCACGTCCGCTGTTTCTTCACGAGCGCCCGCGTGTTCTTCGCGATCTCGGCCGCCAATTCCGCTTCCGGCAACGCGCCGTCGAACATCGCCAGCACCTCGCGGTAGCCGATCGCCCGCGCCGCGCTCGGGTTGCGCTCGAAGCCCGCCGCCCGCAGCGCCTTCACCTCCGCCACGAGCCCGCCCGCCAGCATCGCGTCCACCCGCGCCGCGATCCGGCGCTCCAAAGCTTCCGGCGCCCGCTCGAGCCGCGTCAGCGCCACCTCGTACTCCGCAAAGGGCCCCGGCTGCCGCGCAAACTCCGCCGCCAAGTCGGCCAACGTCCGCCCCGACGCCAGACAACGCTCCAACGCGCGCGTCACGCGCCGCGGATTCGCCGTATCCAATTCCCCCAGACCGTCCGGGTTCAACTCTCGCAGCCGCGCCAGCGCCGCCTCCGGCGCGAGCGCCCGCACCTCCGCGCGCAGCGTCTCGGGCACGGCGATGTTGTCCGCCACCGGGCCGAAAAACGCCGCCAGATAAAAACCGCTCCCGCCCGTCGCCAACACCGGCCGCCCCCGCCCCGCAATGTCCGCCACCGCCCGGCGCGCGAGCGCCGTGTACGCCGTGATGTCCATCGGCTCATGCGCCGCGCACACGTCGATCAAGTGGTGCGGCGCGCGCGCCTGCTCGGCCGCCGTCGGCTTGGCCGTGCCCAGGTCCATGCCGCGGTAGAACAGCAGCGAATCGCAGGACACGATTTCCGCCCCGTGCCGCTCCGCCCACCGCAGCGCCCACTCGGTTTTCCCGACGGCGGTCGGGCCGGTCAGGACATGGAGGCGGGAACGCGGCGGCACGGTTTTGTCTTCCCATCCCTGCCGGCCCCGTGCTGCGTGGTCAAAAGTTTCCCGTCCCTGAAAATCCGTTACATCGTCAATCCCCGCTCCGGCCGCGCCGCCCGCGCCCGCGCCGCCGTCGAGCACTTCGCCGCCGGCCGCGGCGAAATCGTCGCCGCCACGACCGGCCCGCGTCACGCCACCGTCCTCGCGCAGGCGGCGATCACGGAGGGCTGCGACGCCGTCGTGGCCGTCGGTGGCGACGGCACCATGAACGAAATCGCCACCGCCCTCGTCGGCACCGGCACGGCCCTCGGACTCGTGCCCTGCGGTTCCGGCAACGGCCTCGCCCGCCATCTCGGCTGTTACGGTTCGGTGGCCCACTCGCTCGCCGTCATCGCCGCGGGCCACACGCGCCGCATCGACACGGGCCTCGCGGCTGGCAACCCGTTCTTCTGCGCCGCCGGTCTCGGCTTCGAGGCCGAAGTCGCTGATCGGTTCAACCGCCTCACGTCCCGCGGTTTTCTCCGCTACCTTTCCACCAGTCTCCGCGCGTTCCGCGAATTCCAGCCGCTGGCCTGCACCGTGACCCACGCCGACGGCACGACGTCCCTCGCCGCCTTCACCGTCGCCGTCGCCAACACCGACCAGTACGGCAACAACGCCCGCATCGCCCCCGGCGCCCGCTGCGACGACGGCCACATCAATCTCACCGCCGTCCCGCCGCTCCACGCTTTCAATTTGCTGCCGCTGGCCGTCCAACTCTTCGCCGGCACCCTCGGCCGCAATCCCCGCGTCGCCCGCTTCGCCGGCCCGGCGTTCACCGTCCGCACCGGCAAACCGGGCCGCCTGCACACCGACGGCGAAGTCCACGACGTCGGTCCGGAAATCGAATTCCGCGTCCGCCCCGCCAGCCTGCTCGTGCTCGCCCCGCCGGAAGTTTAACCACAGAGGTCACGGAGAAAAACCGGAGGTTCACGGAGCGGAGCATCGGGATCGCGCGCCCCAAAAAACTCCTCGGAACCAACGAAGGATTCCGTCCCGGACATCGCCTCCGTCTCCCTGCCTCCCTCCGCGACCTCTGTGCTCCCTCCGTGACCTCTGTGGTCAAATCTTCTTCCCTTTCGTCGTTTTAAGCCCCAGCCAGCCTGCTCGTGCTCGCCTCTCCTCCGAACGCGACGGAGATTTAACCACAGAGGCCACAGAGGAAAACCGGAGGTTCACGGAGCGGAGCATCGGGATCGCGCGCCAAAGAAACTCCTCGGATCCAACGAAGGATTCCGTCCCGGACATCGCCTCCGTCTCTCTGCCTCCCTCCGCGACCTCTGTGCTCCCTCCGTGACCTCTGTGGTCCAAGTTTCTTCCCTGACGTCGGTTCACGCCCCCGCCGCGGCCACCTCGTCGAACGCCACCGCCCGGTTGCGCCCGCGCTCCTTCGCCGCGTAGAGCGCCTTGTCCGCCGCCGCCACGAGGTCGGCCCCGGTGCCCGCGTGGATCGGCAGGAGCGCCACCCCCGCGCTGATCGTCACTTTCAATTCGAGCGCAGTTCCGACCCGCACGGGCGCGGACGCAACGGCCGCACAGGCGCGTTGCGCGACTTCCAACGCCGCCTCCCGGGTGGTCTCCACCAGCACGATGGCGAATTCCTCGCCGCCGAACCGCGCGAGGCGGTCGACGTTGCGGACCTGTTTGCCGAGACTCCAGGCCACCTCGCGGAGGACAGCGTCGCCGACCGGATGCCCGTGCGTGTCGTTCACCGCTTTGAAATGGTCGATGTCGATCATCACCAGCCCGAGCGTATGCTCGAACCGCAGCGCGCGCTCGCGTTCGTCCGCCATGATGCGGTCGAACTCCCGCCGGTTCAGCAAACCCGTCAGCTGGTCCCGCGTCGCCAATTGCCGCAGCGCCTCGAGCGTTTCCCCGAGTTTCAACGCGTACCGCAGCGACCGCTCGATCGTGCGCGGCGTGATCTCGCCCTTCACCAGATAGTCGAGCGCGCCGGCGTTCATCGCCTCGATGTCGACGCGGTCGGCCGTCTCCGCGGTCAAAAACACGATCGGCGTCCGGCAACCCGCGGCCACCGCCTCGCGGATCAATTGCAGGCCGTTGCGCGGGCCCAATTGGTAGTCGAGCAGACAGACGGCGTACTGGCCCGACATCAGACTTGCGAGGCCCTCCTCGTACGTCGCCGCCCACTCGAGTTCGTAAAGATCGGTCTGGAAACTCCGGATATGCGCCTGCGTCAGCCGGAATTGGAGCCGGTCGTCGTCGATGAGCAGGATTTTGCGCGTCACAACCGCCAAAAAGTTCACGCCTCCGCGTCCGGCAAGGGGAAACGCCAACCGCGCCGTACGGAATTTCCGCACGTAGCCTTCCCCGGCCCGAACCTACCTGACAAACGTCCGCCTATTCCGATTTCCGGCCGCGGTATCCGGTATCCAAACTCCGGTTTCCGGTCTCCGAATTCCGGTTTTGTCACCCCGTCCGCTTCGTCCCCGCGCTCAGGTCGGCCGCGCGGGCCGCGATGGCCGCGACCAGCTTCGCCTTGTCGCCGAGGTTGTCGCGCACGCAGTTCACGAGCGCGGAACCGACGACGACGCCGTCCGCGTGCACCGCGACCTGCGCCACCTGCGCCCTCGTGCCGATGCCGAAGCCGACGACCATCGGCACCCTCGCCCGCGCACGGATCCGCGCCACGGCCTCGGGGATGTTGCCGGCGACCTGGTCGCGCACGCCCGTCACGCCTTCGCGCGACACGTAGTAGATGAAACCCGTCGTCACGCCCGCGATCACGGGGATGCGCTCGTCCGGCGTCGTCGGCGCCACAATGAACACCGTCTCCACGCCGTGCGTCCGGCACGCCGCCGCCACCTCGCCCGCTTCCTCGGGCGGCAGGTCGAGCGTCAAAATGCCGTCCACGCCCGCGGCCTTCGCGGCCCGCACGTAGGCGTCGACGCCGTTGGCGAACACGAGGTTGTAGTACGTGTAGAAAACGATCGGCGCCTGGCTGAATTCGCGGATGCGCTGCACGAGTTCGAAGACCCGCGCCGCCGTCATGCCGCTCTCGAGGGCGCGCTGGGCCGCGAGCTGGTTCGTCAACCCGTCCGCCAGCGGATCGGAAAACGGCACGCCCAGTTCGAGCACATCCACGCCGTTGGCGAGCAGCGCGCGGCAGACCTCGAGCGAGGTGTCGAAGTCCGGATCGCCGGCGCACACATAGGCGACAAACGCCGCGCGGTTCTCCGCCCGGGCCCGGGCAAACGTGGTCTGAAGTCGGGACATGGAACCGTCACCTTGGCCGCATTCCCGCCCGGAAGGCACGCCAATTTTCCGCGCCCCGGCCGCGATCCTAGCGGATCGCCGCAGACCGGAATGCGGAGACCGGAAACCGGAGACCCAACAATATCCGACGCAGCGCAGCCACCTGCCTGATTCCGGTTTCCGGTTTCCGCATTCCGGTTTCGGACCTCCGCATTCCGGTCTCCGGTTTTGAATCTCCGGTTTCCGGTTTCCGCATTCCGGTTTCCAAAATGGGCTATATCTCAAACTCGATCACCACCGGCAGATGGTCCGACAGCATCGTCTTCACGATCTCGCATTTCACGTGCCGGCAGCTGGCCGGGAGGAAAATGAAATCGAGCGCGCGTTGCGGCAGCGGCGAGGGAAAGGTCCGCCCGCCCACGGGGTACAGCTGGTAGTCGCCGTAATCGGACAAATGGCTCAGCAGCGACGCCGTCGCGTCGTCGCGCGTCCCCGGATTGTTGAAGTCGCCGCAGATGATCGGCGGCAGCGCCCAATGCTGCCGGTGCATCCGGTGCTTTTCCCGCAGCCACGTCAGCAGCCGTTCCAATTGCAGCAGGCGTTGCCCGCGCGAGCCGAAGTGCAGGTGCAGGTTCACGAGCGGCACCACCTTCCCGCCCAGCTCGAGCTCGACGTAGAGGAAGCCCTTTTCGCCGAGCCGCTTTTGCCCGAACACGACCGTCTCCGCCGCGCGGATGTCGAGGTGCGAGAGGACGGCATTGCCGTAGGAAAGATTGATCAGGCCGGTGCGCCGGTTGTTGATCCCGAAGACCGTGTGCGGAAACCGCGCGTGCACGCGCAGGTAATCGAGATGGTCGAAGTTCCCCGCCCAGCTCGAGCGCTCGTCGATTTCCTGCAAGGCCACGACGTCCGGTTTCAACTGCTCCAGCAACGCCGCGATCTTGCGCAGATTGATCCGCAGCTTGCGCTGGCTGGTGAGTCCCTGGATCGGATTCAGCCCGCGCCCGTGCGCGATGTTGAAGGTGACCAGACGAAGACGCGCCATGTTGGTCCCACGACCTTGCCCGCCCCCGCGGTGAACACCAAACCCAAAGATTGGAACCACGGATGCACACGTGCGGGCACTGATTCGGCAGGAATCCGGAAGCTTTGGCTTCTCCGACATCAGTGAGCATCAGTGAAAATCAGTGGTTCACAGTCCGAGAACTCCGAACCCCAAACTCCAAACCCCGAACCTCAACCCCGAGGAGACTTAACCACTGATGCACACTGATGGGCACTTAATCGGAAGGAATCCGGAGGCTGTGGTTTTTCCGCGCTCAGCGAACATCAGCGAAAATCAGTGTTTCACGGTTTGGAAACTCCGAACCCCGAACTCCAAACCCAAAACTTAGGTAACCACTGATCAACACTCATGGACACTTAATCGGAAGGAATCCGGAGGCTTTGGCTTCTCCGGCATCAGTGCACATCAGTGAAAATCAGTGGTTCACCTTTCGAGAACTCCGAACTCCGAACCCCAAACTTAGGTAACCACTGATCAACACTCATGGACACTTAATCGGAGGGAATCCGAAGGCTTTGGCTTCTTCCGGATCAGTGCACATCAGTGAACATCAGTGGTTCACCTTTCGAGAACTCCGAACCCCGAACCCAAAACCCCAAACTCCGCCCCCCCGAACCGCGCGCCCCGCGCCCGCCGCCTCCCCCGTTGACCTCCCGTCCCGCCTGCCCCCAACGTCGCGCCTCCCCGCCATGAAATCCCCGCTTCGCCGCGCCGCGCTCGCGGCCGCCGTCCTTGTTTCCTCGCTGCTCCCCGGCCTCGCCGCCGCGCCCGCCGCCGCGCCGACCTCCCCGAATCCCGGCCTGCGCCACTACTATCCCGTCCCGCCGCTGACGAATCCGCAAACAATCACCGTCGACCTCTGCGTCTACGGCGGCACGCCCGGCGGCGTCGGCGCCGCCGTCCAGGCCCGCCGCATGGGGAAGACCGCCGTGCTCGCCGTCTTCCGCCGCCACGTCGGCGGCCTGACCGCCGCCGGCCTCACCGCCGTCGATCTTGGCAAAAAAGAATCCATCGGCGGCATGGCCGCAGAGTTTCTCGACCGCATGGGCAAGTGGAGCGGGTTCCGCGCCGCCGACGCGGAGAACACCTTCCGCGCCATGCTCGCCGAGGCCGGCGTGCCCGTGCTCTTCGAACACCGCCTCAAGTCCGTCGAGAAAACCGGCAACCGCATCCGCGCCCTCATCTTCGAAAACGGCCAGCGCATCGAAGCCAAGATGTTCGTCGACGCCACCTACGAGGGCGACCTCTTCGCCCGCGCCGGCGTTTCCTACCACGTCGGCCGCGAGGGCAACGCGACCTACGGCGAGGCCTTCAACGGCTACTTCATCGCCGACAAGCACCAGTTCCGTTTCCCGGTCGATCCGTACCGCGAAAAGGGCAACCCCGCCAGCGGCCTGCTCCCCGGCATCGAC
This sequence comes from Opitutaceae bacterium, assembly GCA_027482185.1. GTDB lineage: Bacteria > Verrucomicrobiota > Verrucomicrobiia > Opitutales > Opitutaceae > ER46. The sequence continues at coordinate 123,218 of JAIXWF010000003.1, forward strand.
CCCAACCCGCCCCGTCCGCGCGGCTCCGGCGACAAAGAAGTCCAGGCCTACAATTTCCGCATGTGGCTCGTCGCCGCCGCCGATGGCCGCCCCTACCCCAAACCCGCCGGCTACGACCGCGACGCCTACGCGCTCCTCGAACGCTACCTCACCAGCGCGCCGCCCGGCTTCGTCTGGGATTTCACCTACCGCCACGGCCCGATCAAATTGAACCTCGGCGACTGCAACAACGCCGGCCCCGTCTCCACCGACTTCATCGGCGCCAGCAAGGAATGGCCCGAAGCCGACTACGCGAAACGCGAGCAGATCTTCCAGGCCCACGTCACCTACCAGCAAGGCATGATGTGGTACCTCGCCAACGACCCCGCCGTGCCCGCGGCCGTGCAGGCCGTGCCGCGCAAATTCGGCCTGCCGCGCGACCAATTCGAGGAAACCGCCGGGTGGCCCCACGAACTCTACGTGCGCGAAGGGCGCCGGATGATTTCCGACTACGTCATGACGGAGCACAACTGCACCGGCAAAGTCGTGGCCCCCGACAGCGTCGGGCTCGCCAGCTACACGATGGATTCGCACCACACCTCGCGCGTAGTAGTCGACGGCGTCGTGAAGGCCGAAGGCAACGTCGAGGAGCGCACCCCGCAGCCGTACCCCGTGAGCTACCGCGCGATCGTCCCGAAGGAATCCGAGTGCGCCAACCTCCTCGTGCCGGTGTCGGTCTCGAGCTCGCACATGGCCTTCGGCAGCATCCGCATGGAGCCCGTGTTCCTCCTCCTGGGCCAAAGCGCCGCCACCGCCGCGTCCCTCGCGATCGACGCCAACGTCCCCGTGCAAAAAGTCGACTACCCCACCCTCCGCACCCGCCTCCTGCAGGACAAACAGATCCTCGCCTGGACCCCGCCCCCCGCCCCTCCCGCGAAGAAGTAAGCCCCGCCGCTGGCCCAACTCCAAACTCCGAACCCCAAACTCCCCTGTGTCGCGCCGAGCGCGACACAGGGATTGACAGCCGCAAACCCGTTCGCGAACGTCCGCGTCCCTCACTTTACGGCGGTCATAGCTCAGTTGGTTAGAGCACAAGATTGTGGATCTTGGGGTCGCGGGTTCGAGTCCCGTTGGCCGCCCCATCTAACTCTCACGAAATGTGAAAGTTACGATTAAGTCGAAGCTAGGTTGCCAGTTGACGTGGCAACCTACTCATGAATCAGACAGGGTTCGCCGTCAGCAAGTTCGTTAATCGAAACGGGATCATCTCTTGGCGCGTTGCCGGATGGCTCCACGGAGTTCGCATCCGGAAGAACTTCAAAACGCGGGAGGAAGCAGGGGCCGAAAAGTCCGCGCTTGAAATGAAAGCGCTCCATGCGGAATCCGGCCTCCGGGCTGCCGCTACGAGCCTAAGCAACGAACAGCTTCGCGAAGCCGAAGCCGTGTACCGGCGCCTCGAGGGCCGCACCCGTTCATTGGCCTTCTATCTGGATTTCGCCCTGAGCAACTACCGCGATCCGGCGCAGGACATGCCGGTGGCAGACGCCACCCGGGAGTACCTTGCGCTGCGGCAAGCGGACCACGAACAGGGTCACCTATCGCATCGCCAGTTCACTTCTTTTCGCTGCGAGTTCCGCGCCCTCAATGTCGCCTTTGCCGGCAAGACGGTCTCGGAACTCACGGCCGCCGCACTCACGGAGTTCTTCAAGCGCGGAAATGCGTCGCGAAAAACCTACAACAACCGCCGCGGTCTGCTGAGCGCCTTCCTCAAGTACGGCGTGCTGAAGGATTGGGTGGCGGAAAACGTGATCGTCAAAGTGCCCCATTTCCGCGGAGTGGGGCATCGGCGCGGCTCGGCGCCGACGCTGAACGCAAAGCAATGCGCCGACATCATGACCTGGGCGGAGGAGAACCACGGCGGGGCGCTCGTTCCGTTCATCGCCCTGTGCCTGTTCGCGGGCATCCGGCCCGACCTTTACGAAGGCGAAATTTCCAAACTGAAAGCCGCGGACGTGCGGCTGGATACGGGCGTGATCCTGATCGAGCCCGACGTCTCGAAAGTTCGGATGAAGCGCAGTGTCGCGATCCAACCCAATCTGGCGGCTTGGCTGCGCGCCTACCCGCTCGATCAATTCCCGATCATGCCGCGAGGATTTCGGCGGCTGCGGCTCAAATTCCGCAAGCAATTCGACCTGTCGCACGACATCCTCCGGCACACCTTTATTTCGATGCACGTCGGAAAGTATCGCTCGCTCGGGGAAGCCGCCCTGCAGGCCGGCAATTCCGAGAGCATCATCCGCAAGCACTACCTCGACCTGAAGAGCACCGCGGAGGCGGAGGAATTCTTCGGCATCATGCCGCAACGTAGCGCCGCACCCGAAGCCGCTCCCCTCGCTGCCGCTCAGACGGTTGACGTCGCCGCCTAACCATGAACTCGAACCTTTCTTCTTCTCCCGGCCGGAGCCAGCTCATCGACATCGTCGCCCTGCGCACCTGCGGCATCTTCCCCGTCGGCAAAGAACCGTCGATCCGAACCCTGCGCCAGTGGACGAAGCTGCGCCGCATCCCGCACCACAAGGTCGGCCACTTCGTCTATTTCGACGCCACCGAGGTCGACATTCACATCCGCACGAAACTCAAGGTGCCCGCCCGCGGCTGAGCGGGCGAAGGCCCAATCCGGCGCGGGGCCGATCCGCCCCGCGCCGCTCAATTCACGGATGGATCGCGCGGCCGCGACGCCGACGCGGCCAACGCCCGCGCGCGGACTTCGTCGACGAATGCCGTGATCGACCGCAGTTCCGCCAACGCCAGTTGCGCGGCCGAGGGCGACCATTGCCGCCACACCGGGCGTTCACGCGCCAGCGAACGGCCGACGGCCCGCAGCTCGCGCATCAGCCGAAAGGCGGCGACCGAGGCATCTGCGGACCGACGGGGCGCTGCCTCCGGGCGGGTCGCGACGTGCATGCGCACGCGGCTCCGCAGCGCCGAGGTCGAAAGCCGTTCCCGTTCGGCCAGAGCCAGCCAGCGTTCGATTTCCGCCGGCTCGGAGAACGCGAGCCCAACCTCACAGTGGTGGGACCAACTCAAAGTGTCATGGCGACATGACACTGGGATACGGCTGCAAACCATCTTGGCGTTGCGGAGGGTGCCGGCATCGAGCCCCGCCGCTTCAGCGCACTCCGCGATCAGTCCGCGACCTCGACCGCCGCCATAGGCGAGCGCATCCCCCAGCCATGCGGTCAAAGTCTGCCGCGCCCCGGTAGCGGTACGGGTCAATCCTGCAACGCAGGAGACCAGGTGCCGCCACGCTTCGTTCTCCAACTGCGGGGCCAGCGCCAGGCCCAAGCGCGTGGCCCGGCTGATTCCGGCGGCAGGCAAGGACGCCAGCAGATGCTCGATCTCAGTTTGCATCGGTGACCTGCATCGCGCGCGGCGGCAGTCCGAGCCGGCGCTGAAGTTTCAGTACATGCTGCCGGAAACCTTCGGGCGTGAGTCCGTGCTTTCGCGCGTAGTCACGCAGGCTGGTTAGATCGAACTCCGCTACGCCGGTTGCGTAGACCAAAACGTCCACGGCCAGATCGCGGTTCCGGGCTCCGGCCAATTCATAGACGAGATCACGCACGGCCCGCAGCGCCGCGCCCGATTCATCGCGGGCGTCCGCGGCCAGCGCTGCGCGTAGTTCGTCGATCACTCCGCTGGCGGTGCACTCGCGGATCACCTCGGCGACCGCCTCGCCAGCAATCCGGTCCTCCGCACGACAACGGTCTGCGCGCCAATCGGCACGAGGAGATTCAGGGCTTCGATACAGACCGGACATGACGCTATGCCGGCCATCATGCGCGGGCAGATGCCTCCGAGTGAAGGGCGCGCGGCGAACACGCTGGCGCTTCGGTGTTCGCCGGTTCCCGTTGCCCCACAGTTCACCACCACGAAAACGCCGACCGCGCCCGCCTCACCCGGCTTGTCACCGGTGATATAATTGAGTCCGAGCAACACGCCGCCGCCCAAAACGGAATGAAACCACGTCCCGCCGCACCCTACTGGCCCACCGTCCTGATCGACTGGTGCGTGATTCAGGCCTTGGGCAAAGCCGGCTGGCCGGAGCAACTGGGCCCCCGCGGTGATTTGCAGGCCGCCTTCGTTTCGGAGGTTAGCGGCTACGTGAAGTTTCGCGTCCTCGACCTCCGGGAGGCGCAGGCGGAAGCGCTGATCCGTTCCACCGTCGAATCGGTCTACGCCGAATTGGGCGGCAGCACCTTCCTCACCGCCAAGACCGCGGCCGACTTTGCCCAGTCGGAATTTTTGTCGGCCCTCGGCCGCAGCTCCCGGTACCGCAACGGCGTCCTGCAAATGACCGCCGAACCCTTGCGTCTGCGGGCACGGATGCACGAGCGCGACCTCGAATTGGAATCCTGCCAGCGCCCGCTTGCCGCCATGGCCTTCAACGCGGCACACCAAGCGGCCTTCGCCTATTGGCGCGAAGTCTCAGCCTGCCGGCTCCCCGAGGGCTCTTTCGCGCACGTGCCGGAATCCGGCGCCATCGCCGCCCTGCGCGCGCGCTTCGATATCTGGTGGGCCTTGTTTCTTCATTCGCTCCGGTCCGTCCTTCGCGAAACCAATCCGTCATACGCGCACCTGCTGCAGGCGCTACCGCACCTTCGCGCCGACGCCGCCCGGCCCGGGCAAAAACTTGTCCTTACCGCCCTCGTCCAGCAGTGGCGCGAGACCCATGCTGCCCGCTACGGTTTGTTGAAGGACATCCATTTCCCCGTCGTGGAGCAGCGTGCCTTTGTGAAGTTCCGCCAGGTGCAGTCGTGGTTCGATCTTCACGCCCCGCAGTACGACCCCGACGCCGCCACCGCGGCCCTGTACACTGCGCTCGGTCGGATGCCGCCGGCTTCGCGGCAGGCCTACTGGAACAACTGAGCGGCACCACCGGCCCAAGATCCTTGGGCGGCGCCGTTTAACACGACGGGGGGCGCGGTGTTAATCCCCCGGCCTTGGTTGCAGCGGCTTGCACGGGCAAATTTATGCCCGTGTTCACGATGGCGAAACTGCGCGACGGCTCGACTTACCTCGAGGGCCATCTCACCGCGAACGACTACTACGCGGAAAAAGAATCCGTCACCGGCCGCTGGGTGGGGCAAGCGGCCAAACGCCTCGGGCTTGCCGGCCGCGACATCTCCGCCGGCGACGAAGCCTTCGAACGCCTGCGCCGCAATCGGCATCCGCTCACCGGCCGACGCCTGACCGCCCGCACCGGCGCCGGGCGGATCGCCTTTCTCGATTTTCAGTGTTCGGCGCCGAAGAGCGTCTCGCTCCTCGCGGTCACGTTCGGCGACGAACGGCTGCGGCACGCACACCACGAGTCGGTCAGCGTAGCTTTCGCCGAGTTGGAGCGCTTCTCGGCCCGACGGGTACGCGGCGGCGAAGCCGCATGGTCGGAGCAAATCGCGTATACGGGCAATCTCTGCGCCGCCCGCTTCGAGCACGATGCGTCACGGGCCCTCGATGCCCAGCTGCACACTCACCTCGTGACGGCCAACGCCACCTTCGACGCCAAGGCCGACCGTTGGTTTGCGCTCACCGAGCGGGAAATGCTCTCGGCCATCCGCTATGCCGGCAAAGTTTACCAAAACGAACTCGCCCACCGCGTGCTCGCCGCCGGCTACCGAATCGAGGAGGCCCGCAACGAACGCGGCGAAATCGAGGGCTTCGAGGTCGCCGGTGTCACGGCCGCGGACCGAACCATCGCTTCGAAGCGTCGTGCCCAGATCGAACGGGAAATCTCCGCCTTCGAAAAACGATATGGCCGTGCGCCTACGACCAAGGAGATCCACGGCATCACCACCCGGACGCGCAGCCGCAAACTGACCGAGATCACCACCGCCGCGGTGCGAAGCCGGCAAAGGGCGGACTTTTCGCCGGATCGGATTACTGCCCTGGAATCACTGGTCGCATCCGCACGCATCGCCGGCCCGCGCCCCGCAACCTCCAACGCCGAGCAAAACTCCCTGCACGCGGCCCGCGACCATCTCTTCGAACGCGCCAGCGTGCACCGGGGCCACGAGATCATCGCCGAGGCCCTCAACCAAAGCCTCGGCGCCGCCTCCCTTGATGACCTGAAAGCGACATTGGCTACCGGTGATGCCACTGACTGCGTATCCCTGAAAACAGGCCCCGACTGCCTGCGCACCGAATACGCCACGCGGGCCGGACTCCGGCAGGAGTTGGACGCCATCGGCGCGGTCAATGCGGGACGTGCGGCCTGCGTCCCGCTCGGATGGACGGCATTTGCCCCGGATCCACGGCTGTCGGCCGACCAACGCCAAGTGGTCCAAACCCTCCTCGCCTCCACCGACCGCATCTGCGCCCTGCGCGGAATCGCCGGTACCGGCAAAACCTTCGCCCTGCAGGAATTCCGCCGGGGCCTCGTCGCCTCGGGCCGGACCGTTGTCGCCTGCGCGCCGACGACCTCGGCAGCGGAGGTCCTGCGTGCCGACGGTTTCGCGGGCGCCACCACGTTGGCCGATCTGCTGAAGAACGCGGAGCCGTTGCCCGGACGCGGTCTGCGCTACGCAACGTTGATCGTCGACGAAGCCGGGATCGCCGGAACCCGCCAGGGAGCGGAACTCATCGCGCTCGTTCAGCGCCACGACGCGCGTCTCATTTTGGTCGGCGACTCCCGCCAGCACTCGGGCGTCGAGGCCGGCGACTTCCTCTCGATCCTCGAACGGCACTCGCGGTTGCGGACCTGCGAGTTGACCGACATCCGCCGGCAGACGGCGCAGGCCTACCGCGCGGCAGTGAAACTCATGGCTCAGGGCCAAGCCCGCACCGGCCTCGAAGCCGTCGACCGGCTCGGCTGGATCAACGCGGCGGGCGCGGACTACATCCGGCGCGCCGCCGATCACTACGTCGCCAGCACTGTCGCCAAACGCGACGTGATGCTGGTCGCACCGACCTGGGAGGAGATCGACCGGCTGACCGACGCCGTGCGCCACGGCCTCAAGGCCCACGGCCTGCTAGGGACAGGTCACGCCGTCACCGTCGCGGCCCCGCTCGCTTGGACGAAGGCCCAAGCCGCCAAAACTCCCAACTACCGACCGGGCTATCTCCTCACGCTGCACCGGGCTTTGCCGGAGGCCGACCTGCCGGCCGGCACGACCGTCGAAGTCGAAGCGGTGCAGCGTGGCCGGCTGGTGATCCGCGACCGCAATGGCCGGGTGGCGACCGTTGCTCCCGCCCGCCGAGCCGAGGCATGGACGGTCGCCGCACCGCGAACAATTGAATTGGCCCCGGGCGATCGCGTCTTGATTCGCCAGAACCATCGCGCGGCCGGGTTGATCAACGGCACCGTGCTCACCCTTGAAGCGCGCCAGCCCTCCGGAGATTGGCTCGCTCGCGACGCATCGGGCGCGACCCGAGAAATCCCCGCGGATTTTCGCGCCTTCACCCACGGCTACGCAGTGACGTCGCACAAATCACAGGGCCGGACCTGCGATGAGGTGATCGTCTGCGCCGCGCGGCTCGATGCCAAAGCCGCCTACGTTGCCTTCTCCCGCGCGCGGCACCTCGCGGCCGGCTACACGCCGGACAAGGCGGTGCTCTTCGGCGCCTTGCCCGAAACGAATCCGCCCCGCCCGGCGGCACTCGACGTCATGACGCCGTCGCGTCGGCGCCGGCTGCACTGGACGCATCGCGTCGTGGCCCGATTCCGCGAGCTCTTCACCGCCGTCGCTCCGCGAATCGAGGGAATCGCCCCCACCCCAACCATCGCGCCTGCCCAATCCATCGGGTCCACGGTGAGGCCGCGGCTGCCCCTCGCGCCCAAGCCCCGCCTAGACACTCCCGTCCGATCCTTTTCACCCACCCTCCACTCCGCTGACCAACCCCGCCTGCGGATCGGTTTCTGATCTCACCACCATGGCAATCGACTACTATCCGGGCACGGGACCGGACTCTTCATCCCGCAAATCATCCGGCGAACGCGCCTCTCCCTCCGATCCGGAGTGCTGTCAGGTCAATGACCGACATCGCACCTTGGTTCTCACCCAGCTCGACGGCTCCGTCGTTTCGTTCCCGCTGACGTGGCTCTACCGTTGGCAGTGGCAGCGCGAAGCCACGCAGGAGGTCCTGACCATCGCGCTGACCGAACACCAGGTCACCGTCTACGGCCACCACCTCGACCGCGTTTCGGACCATCTCTGCAACCTCCGTGGCCTCCATCTCTACGCCAAGGACAACCGCTACCACAGCGTGACCTTAAGGGATTCGATTCGAATTTCCGCCATCACCATCACGCCCCACCCCAGATCGCCCGAACCAACCAATTGATTCCCCCAGCCGTGAAAGGACCAAAACGAAGCATCCGCCCGATACGCTTCACCACTCCGACGACGGCACCCGTACCCACGAATCAACTACCCGGCTGCAGCACCCATTTTTCCAATCTTGATGAACAGAGACGCAATATCCCTAACGCCGTTTGGGGCGTTCGGAAGCACCGCCGGTCGCGCAGTCGCGCGTCCAAAGTCGGTTCAAAGTTCACCGCATCCGATCGCGCCTCCGCGCGCGGAGTTTGAACCGGCTTGAACCACTTTGGACGACTTTGAACCAACCGATGCCGGGTAAACCGTTTCAGTCGAAACTCATTCCGCACACGGATTTCATCCGGGAGTGCCGCACCCGCGGCCTCGGTTACCGGAAAATCGCCGCGGAGCTCCGCGTCCGGTTCGGCCTGCCCACCTCCCCGGCCAACATCTTTTCGTTCGTGAAGGTCCGCGCCCGACGCCGGCCGGTGTTCGCCCTGCCGAACCCGGAACCGGCCGCATCCGCGCCTCCGCGCCCGCTATCTGCGTCACCGCGTCCACCGGCGCGGCCCAGTCCCGCTCCGTCCAACTGGCTCAACTACGATCCCGCCCGACCGCTCGAAAAACTGCCACTCCCACCACCATGAAGAATCCTCCTTCCAAACGCATCGTCTTCTCCTGCGGCGGCAAAGGCGGTGTCGGCAAGACCACCGTCGCCTCCGCGGTCGCCGATTACTACGCCGCCCGCGGCATTGCCGCCACGCTGTTCGACTGCGACACCGAGAACAAACAGCGCGGCTCCCTCCGCCACTTCTTCCCCTCGGCCGAGAAGCTCGATATCCGCGCCGAGCGCGGCCTCGACCGCTTCGTCGATATCGCCCTCGCCGCCGAGACGCCCGTCGCCTTGGCCGATCTGGCCGCCGGCTCCGGCCGCGATACCTTCCAGTGGTTCGACACCATGTTCGACGGCCTTGCCGCCGCGGGCGTCGGTTTCACCGCCGTTGCCACCATCACCAGCGCCGCCAGCAGCGTCGAAACCCTCTTCACTTGGGCCAACGCGCTCGGCAACCGCGCCCGCTATCTCGTCGTGAAAAACCATCTCGCGGGCGACGACTTCGGATACTTCGAAGACACCGAGCCCGGCCGCGCCTTCCTCGCCCAGGCCGAACCTATCGTGATCGACCTTAAAGCGCGCGCCCGGGAAATCCAAACCGAGCTCGACAACCGCGGGCTCACGGCCGCGCAAGTCGCCTCGGCCGACGCCGCCCGCCGCGGCCCGTTGCTCAACGGCGGCACCGCCCGCGTCCGCGCCGACGCCTACGCGCGCCAGATCGACGCCGCCCTCGATTCGGCCCGTCCGTTGCTCCTCCCGTGACCGCACCAAACCGATTTCCGGATTCGGTCTACGACCGCATCGCCTGCTACCTGCCGACCGACCAGCGGGAGATGTTCTTCCGCTACGTCGCAAACCTGCGCGCCCTCGATGCCAGCGATCCCCTGATCATGCTCGCGGAGGGCATGGCCGTCTTCACCTGCGTTGGACGCCAAGTCCCCGAGGCACTCGGGGTGGAGCGCGAGAAGCTCCTCGCCGAATTTGCCCGGCTCTGCACCCGCCACGAAAGCGCCAACGTAAACGCCATGGCCGATCTCCGCGCCCTGTTCGCGGCCCAGCAGCGGCTCCTCGAACAAAATCTCGCCGCCTGGCACGGCAAAGAGCAGCAAACCGCCCTCGCCCTCGACAGCACCGCCAAGCGCTTCGAGGAATCCGCCCACCGCACCCTCGCCCGGCTCCAGGCCGCCTGCGGCGATCTCCAAGCCACGTCGAAAGAACTCCACGCCGCCGCCACCTCGGCCCAAGCCTGGGTCACCCGCGTCTCGCTCGAAGTCCGGGTCTGGCCGTATATCGGCTGCACGGCCTGCGGGGCCCTCCTTGGGCTGGCGGTCGCGTACCTGCTGAAACGGTAGCGGTTGTCGCGGGCCGTGACCTTCGCCGGCCCATCGCAGCCGGGTAAGACTCTCTGCGGAGCTGAACTTCAATCCCGGGTTGCCGCACACTCGGGATCGACGCGGGATTCCGCTGCCGCCCCGCTCCGCGCGGTGCCGGCCGTCGGTCGAGGGTTTCGGCCGCTTCACCCTCGCTCCCTGCCGTTTCGCCTCTTCCCTGTTTCGCCCGCCCCGCTCCGCCGCCGTCCTGCCCTCCGCCACCTTTCCTTCATGGCCCGCGCCAAATCCGCCTCCGCCGCCCAAGCCTCCACCGCCACCATCGGTTTCGAAGCCAAGCTCTGGCTCACCGCCGACAAGCTCCGCAACAACATGGACGCCGCGGAGTACAAGCACGTCGTCCTCGGGCTCATCTTCCTCAAATACATCTCCGACACCTTCGAGGAGCACCGCGCCAAACTCGTCGCCGGCCGGGGCGACTACAAGGGTAAGCGAACGGCCGGGTGCCTCATTGACAGCCAATAAAGGAGGGGAGGTTGCCTCGTAGGGGTGACCCAGACGAGGCCGGCCAGTGTCGTAGAGGTGACCTCTACGAGGCAGACGATGAGGCAGGTTGCCACCGACGCGGCGTGAGCGCGTCGAGGTCGTCCCGGGGCGTCATTGCGGACAGGCGGGAGAGCACGTCGCGCAGGTAAGCGGCGGGGGCTTTGCCGTGACGCAGGCAGGAGGCGATGAGCGAGTAGAGGATCGCGGCGCGGCGGCCGGCGTCGGGATGACCGATAAACAGCCAGTTCTTCTTGCCGACTGCGGTGGGGCGGATGGCGTTTTCGACGAGGTTGTTGTCGAGCCGGGTTTGACCGTGTTCGACGTGGCGGGAGAGCGGCGTCCACTGCGCAAGCAGGTAGCCGCTGGCGACGCCCAGTCCCGACTTTGGCCGCGAGCGCTCGCGCAAGCGCATGGCCAGCGCGTGCAACCAGCGCAAGCTCCGCGCGTGGTGGTGCGCGCGCAGCCGCGCCCGCTCCGCCACCTCCCGCTCGCGCCCGGCGGCGTGGTCGGCCTCGTCCCACTCGCGCTCCAGCCGGTAGAGCCGGCCGATCAGCTTCAAGGCGACGCGCACCGCCTTGGGGCTCTCGCCCTGCGCCTCGATAAACTTGCGCCGCGCGTGCGCCCAGCAGCCGACCCACGCGACCTCCGGGTGTGCGCGCTCGTAGGCGGCATACGCCTCGTAGCCGTCGGACTGGAGCACGCCGCCGAAGCCCTCGATCAAAGTCGTCAACTCGCCATGCCGGCGGCTCGTGCGCCAATCAAAGCACACGTCGTCACCGGGCCGGCTCACGACCCACAGGTAACCCTGGAAGACACCCGCCTTCGCGTGGTCGGGGTCCTGGCATTTTATCGGCGTCTCGTCCGCCTGCAGGTAGTCGCCTTCGAGCAAGCGCCGCAGCATCGCCTTGTAGATCGGCTCCAGCCAGTCGGCCGCGATGCGGATCCAATCGCAGAGCGTGGAACGCGGGATCGCGGCGCCCCAGCGCGCCAACATCTGTTCCTGCCGATAGAGCGGCAGGTGATCGAGGTATTTGGCGATCACCACCCACGCGAGCAGTTCGGCCGAGGCGTAGCCGCCCGGCACCACCCGCGCCGGCGCGGGGGCAAGGACGGGCGCCAGGGAGCGGTCCGCCTTCACCTTGTATTTGGGGCGCACGATCTCGCGCTTGGCGAGCTGCGGCGGGGTGATCTCAACCTCGAACGTGCGCTCTTCGCCGATCCGCTCGTAGGGCTCCGGCTGCGCCTTCACCTCCGCGGGCTCGATCACGACGACCTCCTTGACCGGCAACTGCGCAAAGAGCTCCGCCGGCGTCGTGCGCTTCTGCGGTGCCGGGGTCCGACGCTCATAACTCACCGCCTGCGTGGGCCGCGCGGCCTTTTCCGCCATCGCCTCCAGTTCCTGCAACTGGAAGAGCAGCTGCGCGCGGTCCAGCTTCTCGCTCTTGCCCGGGCCGAAGATCTGCTTTTGCAGCTTCCCGATCTGCCACTGCAAAAGCGCGTTCGTGCCCTTCAGCTCCTCGACCTCGCGCTTCAGCGCGAGGTTTTCGGCATGGAGGACTTCGGCCGGCGGCATGGCGCCGCGTATAAGATAATTGGATACGATCTTGTCCAGCCCTATCCGCGCTCATACCACGCTTTTTTGGCGCCGGCCTTCAGGTCGATGCCCGCGAGCAGCATCGAGAGCGCGGCCGGCTCCAGGTCCACCCGCCGCGCCGCGCCGTCCGCCGAGACCGGCCAACTGAAGCGGCCCTGCTCCAGCCGCTTCGCCAGAACCCACACGCCCGTGCCGTCCCAGTGGAGCAGCTTGATGCGGTCCCGCGTCTTGTTGGTGAACACGAACAGCGCCCCGCCAAACGGGTCGAGCCGCAGGTGCTGCTCGGCCAAGGCCCACAGCCCGTCGTATTGTTTGCGCATGTCCACCGGCTCCACCGCCAGGTAGATGCGCACGTTGGCCGGCAGGCCCAAATGCGGCAGCGACATCGGCGGCGCCTTCAGTTTGTCCGCAGCGCACGCACGAGTGCGGCCAGCGCCACCGGATCCCCCCCGCGCACCACCACGCCGTCCGGCAAGCTCACGCTCAACTCCGCCGCCGCCCGCCAGAGCGGGGCGTTCATCGCGGGCGGCATCGCCGCCGCCGCCTGCACGGCAACGAAACGCGGCGCCGCCTTCGCCTCCCGCCGCGAGCGCTGCACCCAATGCGAGAACGTCGTCTGGTTCAGCCCCGCCCGCCGCGCGAACTCCGCCTGCGTCAACCCGCTCGCCTCGTATTCCTTTACCACCTCCGCCCGCCTCTCCCTCGTCAACCGCCGCCGACCTTTGCGGTCCCTCGGCTGCTCGTCTCCCATCACCACCTCCGTCTCGGCTTGTTTCATCCCCCGAGACTACCAGCCCCGGCGTAAGCGTCCGACCCGGTGCCTCGTAGCGGGTTGAGCGGCGGTCGGGTAAGCTCCGGCGGATGGGAACGATCATAGCGGAGGTGGTGGACACGGGTGAAAAGCGCGACGGCCGGGGGCGGCGGGTATTCCCGCGGGCGCGGCGGCTGGCGTTGCTCGCGGCGTATGGCGCGAGCGGGCTGTCGATGGCGGCGTTCGCGCGGCGGGAGCGGATCAACTACACGACGTTTGCCGGATGGGTGCAGCGGACCGGCGCGAAGGCGCCGGCCGGTGCGATCCGGTTCGCGGAGGTGCAGGTGCCGGGGCTCGCGGTGGCGGCGGCACCGGGCGGCCCCGGGCCGGAAGTGCGGTTGGCGGATGGCACGGTGCTGTGCGGCGGGCGCGTGGCCGACTTGATCGCGCTCGTGCGGGCGCTGCGCGGCTGATGCTCGCGTTTCCGGCCGCGATCAGGATCTACGTGGCGGTGCAGCCCGTGGACATGAGGAAGTCGTTCAACGGGCTCTGGGCCGCGGTGGGCGAGCAGCTCCAGGAAGACCCGAAGAGCGGCGCGGTGTTCTGCTTCATCAATGCCGGGCGCACGCGGCTGAAGCTGCTCTATTGGGATGGCACGGGGGTGTGGGTGCTCGCGAAGCGGCTGGAACAGGGCCGGTTCTCCTGGCCGGCGGCGGCGGACGCCCGGCGCAAGCTCGCGCTGGCGCCGGAAGCGCTCGCGCTCCTGGTGGGCGGAGTGGAGTTGAAACACGGTTCGCCCAAACCCTGGTACGAGCGGTGAAGCGCGGCGCGGCCGGCACGTATCATGCTTCTTGTTACGCATGCTGACGCCCGAGCAGAAGATCGCCGAACATCCGCTGCTTTTGCAGCGGGTCGCGGCGCTCGAGGCGAAGCTGGCCTGGTTCCAAAAGCAGGTCTTCGGGGGCGGAAAAAGCGAACGGCTCGACGTCACGCAGCGGCAGCTCGCGCTCGGTGAAGTCGAAGCGGCCCGGGCCGCCGTGGCGGCGCAGACCGAGCGGATCACGTACGAGCGCAGCCGCGAGGCGCGCCGCACGCCGGCGGAGACCTTCGCGCACGTGCCCGTCACCGAGACCGTGGAGCTCGTGCCGGCGGCGGTGCGGCAGGATCCCGACCTGCACGAACGCATCGGCGAGGAGCGGACCTTCGAGATCGATCTCTTCCCGGCGCGTTTGGTGAAGCGCGAATGGGTGCGCCCGAAGTACCGGCACCGGCTGGACCGCAGCCGGGCGCCGCTTCTGGCCGCCGCGCCCGCCCGGGTCGTGCCGGGCGGCTATGCCTCGGCCGGGTTGATCGCTGCGATCGTGATCGGCAAATACGTGGATCACCTGCCCTTGTTCAGGCAGGAAAAGATGTCGGAGCGCTGGGGCGCGACGATCAGCCGCCGGTCGATGTGCGATTGGGTGGAGGTGGCGGCGATGTGGCTGGAGCCTATTTACCGGCAGATGCACCGCGGCTTGATCGGCGGGGACTACCTCCAGGCCGACGAGACCCCGGTCCGCTGCAACGATCCCGACCATGATCGGGGCAAAACGCTCCAGTGCTACCTCTGGGTGATCAGCCGCCCGGGCGGCGACGTCGTGTTCTCGTTCAGGGAAACGCGCGGTCACGACGAACTGCCGTCGCTCCTAGGCAGCTTCAAAGGCGTGTTGCAGTCGGACCAGTACGGCGCGTACGCGAGCCATGAGCGCAAGACCGCGGGCATCGTGCGCGTGGGGTGTTGGGCGCATGCCAGGCGCAAGTTCAACGACGCGATCGAGGAACGGTCCAAGGCCGCCAACCTCGTGCTCCGGCTCATCGCGCGGTTGTACCGCCTGGAGCAGGCGTGGGATGCGGCGAACGTCGGCGACCGGCGCGCCGCGTTGCGCCAAGCGGAGTTTGCCCGGCCGCTGCGTTGGCTGCGGCAGGTCGTCACCGGGCTGGCGCGGCAGTCGTTGCCGCAGTCCCAGCTCGGCAAAGCGTGCTCGTACCTGCTGAACCACTGGGACGTCTTGGTCGCTCACCGTAACCATGCGCACACCCGGCTCGACAACAACCTCGTCGAAAACGCCATCCGGCCTTCCGCCATCGGGAAAAAGAACTGGCTCTTCATCGGCCACCCCGCGGCCGGGCAGCGCTCGGCGATCATCTACTCGCTCGTCGTCTCCTGCCAGCGCCACGGGAAAGATCCGCTCGCGTACCTGCGCGACGTGCTCGCCCGCCTGCCAGCCATGACCAACCAGGACGACCTCACGCCTCTGACCCCGGCCGGCTGGCAGCCATCGTAACTCTCACCGCTACGATCAGCGGCTCTGGGTAGCTATCACTGTTACGCTCCCGGCCCACGCGTAGCTCTCACAGTTGCGACCGCGTCAAGCCTCAGCACGGAGGAACTCCGGCGGACGCTTACGCCCCGGCTTCACCCGCCTACGAGGCACCCGGCCGTTCGCTTACCTACAAGGGCTCCGACCCCGAGGACCAGGACGAGTACAAGGCGGAGAACGTCTTCTGGGTCCCGCCCGCCGCTCGCTGGTCCTAGCGCACGATTTCGACACCGTCGTGCCGCACCGCCACCTCCGCCTCGGTGATCCGCACCTGCACCATTGCGCCGATCAGTTTCGCCGGCACCGAGTAGGCGCACTGTTTGACCCGCACCGTGCTGTAACTGGAGACGCGCACCCGCGCTTCGTCCGCCTCCGGATAACGTGTCGCCGGCAGCGGCCTCAACCTCGCTCGTTCCTCCGCGAGTTTCACCGCGCGCAGCGTTGATCCCCGTGCAGACTTCGGCGACGAAGCCGGCGAACGCCGCCTCGTCGGCAAACTCCCTCGAACCGCGCAACGTCAGATGGGTCGCCAAGGCAACGACTACGGCACGGAAGACGGCGGAACCACGTCCGCACCAACCTTGCCCAAGAATGAAAGTACCCGATCCAGCCACTTCTCCATGTGGGTGGCACGCGGCGCTTGACCGACAAAAGCACACTGAAGATTCAGCTTTCCGTCAAAGATCCAGGCCGTGACATCTAACGGGTGGTCGCGGGGAAAGTCGCCCGCGATGGCCCCGGGGGGCAGATCGCCCTCCATTTCGAACAAAGCGGAGTCAGTCGGGGCGGAGAACTCCCCCAAATAGTTGAAACCGATACTCGTACCAACGGCAAGGGACGCGCCTGCCGCTCCATATTCGCGAATCAGACCGTACGTCGCTCCGGAATCAGGCAGGGCCGCCAGAGTAGCTGCAGTTCTCGCCACTGCAGCCGCGGGCGTTTCGCGCTCAGACGGCGCCAACACGCAGGGATAAAGGTTGGTAAACCAACCGACAGTCCGACTGACGTCGAGCACCTCCCCCCATCCATCGCGACCATGACCCTCCAACTGCACTGCTACACTCGGCACTCCAGTGAGCTGACATTCGGCGTCGACCAAACCGGCAAGAATCGCTTCGCGGAGCCCGCACTGGACCTGCTTGCCGAGACATGACCTCAAGGACTGCGTCCGGACAGCATCAAGTTGTCGGGTCAGGACCGTGACTTCGCCGTAAGAGCCGGCCGAGGCCGAATTCGATTCCGGCGGGGCGCAACGGGAAACCGCTGCCCACGCTGCGACCAACGACCGCCGGCTTGCCTCGTCGGAGGCCCATCGCAATCCGGCGGACATCCATTCGTCGAGTTCCGTCCCGACGGCCGGCAACTCGGCAGCCCCGTGGGCAGCGTCGCGGTACGAGCGAGACAGGTCCTCCAAGAGGATTCGATGGGAGACCCAATCCGAGACCAGGTGATGCGTGAAACAAAGCACGCGATCGCAATCTGGTTCCCGAATGACGCCGTAGCCTACCAATGGCCCCCTGCCCAGATTCAGACCGGCCTGAAGGCTGCACACCCACGCCGCGACCTCGGTCCGAGTCACACCCGACTCCGCTTCAAACCATTGGACTTCAGGCGCCGGGGCATCCGAAGTCTGGACAACCTGCCGCCACCGGTCGGCTTGCCGGTGAAAATTCGCGCGCAGACTGGCATGACGCCGCCACAAGGCGCGCACCGCACGCTGCAGCCGGACAGGATCCAGACGCTCCGTCGCCCGGTAATAGATTGCCTGATTAAAGTGATGCAACGGGGCATTCGGATGGCGACCCAGAAACCAATGCTGGATCGGCGTAAGCGGAATCTCTCCGGCTACCTCGCGGGAGGAACTTACGGCGATCTCTTGAAGCTGGAGTGCCTGTTGGCGGAGTTCCGGATGGAGCAGGGCCGCCCTGAGATTCAAGCCCAGACCGACGGCCCGCAGCCGGGCGGCCAGCGCGAGGACCTTGATCGAATCGCCCCCCAGCGCGAAGAAGTCGCTTTCACAACCGATGCGCTCGACCCCGAGAACCACCCGCCATTCTCCGGCCAACAGGAGCTCGCGGGAAGTTTGCGGCGGTGTGAGTGCTCCTTGCTCCGCCCAATCGGGCGGCGGCAGCGCCGCCCGGTCGAGCTTGCCACTCACAGTCATCGGCAGACGGTCGACCCGACCGTAGGCCGCGGGCCTCATATAGTCCGGCAGTCGCTCCGCCACCGCCGACCGGATCGCCGGGAGATCGAGCTTCTGGGTCGCGACATAGGCGACCAACGACTTGGTCCCGGCGCGATCGACCATCAGAACCGCGGCCGCCGCCACCCCCGGAATTTGCCGCAAGGCATTTTCGACCTCTCCCAGCTCAATCCGAAAGCCGCGGAGTTTTACTTGCCCGTCCTCGCGCCCGAGGAACTCCAACGCTCCGTCTTCGCGCCAACGGACCAAGTCTCCGGTCCGATACATTCTGGCCCCGGGATCCCCAGCGAAAGGATCCGGCAGAAATCGCTGTACCGATAGCTCGGCCGCGCCTCGGTATCCACGGCCGACGATCCGTCCGCCGACAAACAGTTCCCCGGTCACCCCAACGGGCACGCGCCGCAGCGCGCCATCCAGGACGTACGCGGAAGCGACATCGAGCGGCCGGCCGATGGGAATACCCCGCGGATAACTGCCCTCCGCATTTACAACCTGAACGGTAGCGCAAACCGAAGTCTCCGTCGGCCCGTAGGCGTTGATCGCGACCATTCTTTGCGCATAGTGCAGCAAATCGGCGGAATCGGCCGACTCGCCGGCGGTGATCAGGACCCGCAGCCCCGACAATCCCGACCTTTCGCAGACCCGCAGAAATGCGGGCGGCAGAGTGATTACGCTGACGCGCCAATTCTCGATCCAAGCGGCCAAGGCCGTCGAATCGCCACGCTCGGCCTCCCCGGCAATCACCAAGGTCGCACCGGTACCCAGAGCGAGAAATATCTCCGAAAGCGACGCGTCGAACGCACACGAGGCCCACCACGCGCAACGATCATCCGGCCGTACCGTGAAGGCCGCGGTTTGCGATTCGATCATGGTGGCAAATGCCCCGTGCTCGATCTCCACCCCTTTGGGCAGTCCGGTGGAGCCCGAGGTAAAAATGACATAAGCCAAGTCGCGATCCGAGATACACTCGCCGGCATCGGGCGGCAAGGCTCCGGCACGAGCGGAGTGGTCGAGAACGGCCAGACCCAAGGCGGCGAGACGCCGGCCCGCCGCGGTCCCGATCGCGATAGCGCGCCGAATTCCTCCGACCTGGGTAACCAACCGCAACCGTTCGTCCGGATGATTGAGATCAACCGGCACGTAAACCGCACCCGCCCGCATCACACCCAGAAGCACGCAGACAAAATCAACGGTTCGATCGCCTGCCACGACAACCAACTCCTGCCGTTCGACGCCCGCCGCGCGCAGGGTTCCGGCGATTTCCGCGGACCGCCGATCCACCTCGGCATAACTGATAGTAATCTCGCCGTCGACCAACGCGGGGTGGCTGGGATACCGAGCCGCCGCGGCGGCGAAAAGGCCGGGAACCGTGCAGGCCCGGTACGATCCAAAACGACGACCGCGCTCGAACGCGCGGATCAGAGCAAGTTCGTCGGACGGACAGATTTCCAGTTCCCCGATTGCCCGGTCCGGGTCCGCAAACGCGTTCGCCAGCAACTCGAAATACTGGCTCCCGAACCGGGTAACCCGAGCTTCCTCAAAAAGACCGCGATCATATTCGAGCCGCAGCGACAATCCGTCTTCCGTTTCGGCGAACTCGAAGGTGAGATCGTACTGGGTCGTGCGGCTGCGGCAGATCAGCCCGGTCGCGTGCACCTCGTCCAGGACAAGCTCGCCGGTGCTGCTGCCCTGATACACCATCAAGAGATCGAACAGGGGCGATCGGCTCAGATCTCTCGGCAGGTTCAAATCCGTCACCAAGCGGTCGAAAGGATAGTCCGCATGGCTCAGGGCCGCAGCCATCTGGCTTTTCACTCCGGCGAGCAGTGAGGCGAACGACTGCGCCGGTTCCAAGTCGGCCACGATGGTCAGGAGATTGACGTAGAATCCAATCTGCGTCTCGAGCTCCGGTTGGTCCCGGCCTGCACTCGGCGTCCCGATCACGAATCGTCGGTTGCGACTCAGCCGCGAAACCAAAATCTGCATCACAGCCATGAGCGCGACAAACGGGGTGGCCCCGGCATCTTTGGCCGCGCCCCTGATTCCGGCCCAAACCGAGGTCGGCAGGACCACGGATATATCTGCGCCCTGGGATTGCTTGATCGACGGCCGGACCCGGTCGGCAGGCAATTCGACCGCCGACGGCAGCTCCCGGAGGAGTTTGTGCCAATAGGCAGCCGAACTTCGCCAGCGAGCACCCGCGTGCTGGGCGTTCTGCCAGATCGCGTAATCCTTGTAATGGATCGCCAAAGGCGGCAACGCATCACCTCCCCGGTACAAAGTCGACAACTCGCCGGCCATGATCCCGATCGACCAGCCATCGCTGATCGCGTGGTGCATCACCACGGCCAGTATCCAAGTCTGTTCGTCTTGTCGGTGCAGACCGACTCGCAACAGCGGAGGATGAGCGAGATCGAAGTCCCGAGACAGAAACTCCTCCACTTTTGCTTCCGCCAGTTCCTCGATTTGGAACCCGACTTCCGGGAGAACGCGCTGGCGCGGCCCGGCGTCCCGCGAGACCAAAGCGGTGCGAAGGATTTCATGGCGGGCAATCAGGCCACGAAACGCGGTGGCCAGTCGGTTCTGATCAAGCCGCCCCGATAGCCTGAACAGCGCCGGCATCAGGAACGGCGAAACCGTGCCGGCACGGAGCTCTTCGACGAGCCAAAGCCGGCGCTGGGCATGGGAAAGCGGGTAGTCGGACGCAGCAGGGGCCGGTGCGATCGCCCGCCCGGAATCGCCTCGGCCGGCATCTGCGGCGACCGCGGCAAAGTCGGCCAGCCGTGGTGCCGCAAACACTGCTTGCAGAAGCAACTCCGTACCCAGCGCACGATTAACTCGCGAGAGCATCATCACCGAACTGAGACTATGGCCGCCGAGGCTGAAGAAATCGTCGTTTCGCCCCACCCGATCGACCCCGAGCACGGCGGCCCAAATCCGGGCGATGCACACTTCGAGCTCCGTTCTCGGAGCATCGTAGTCCGCCGGGGATCGGCGCCCGCTTCGCGGCCTCGCAGCTTCCATTGCCGCCAGCAAGCTGTCCGTCCGCGCCAAGTGTTCCGCCACATGCTGGTAGAAATGGGAAACAGCCGCCTGCGAAACCGAAGCCGTTTCCGTCTTCGGCTTCGCCGCTTGCGGAGCCTGCGCCGCCGCGGGGGAACCTCGATGCGCGGCATCGACCCGGGCAGCCTCCGCGACATCGAAAACCCACCAAGTCGCGGAGCCGGAAGCTTCTTCCCGCCCCTGGCAACTCCGGAGGAATTCTTCGGCGGGAGCGTTCTTGCCGGTGCGCGCAAACGCGATGCGGATTGTCTTCAACCCGGCGGCCGCAGCTTCGCACGCCAACCGCCGGAGGATCTCGTGCTCGACTCCCCGCCCGAGGACCCGGCAGCTGAGCAGAAACGTATCCACGACGCGACTCACAGCCTCGTCGCGGAAAAGCACGAGGCCGGTAATGCCATAGTCGCCAAACCGGTCTTTGACTTCGGCGATAAAGCCGCCGTGGCCGCGCGAGCGCAGCAGCTCGCGCAAGTCCGCCGCCGAGCGCCGGATCGTAGAGGTATTAAACTGGTTCGTGCGCTGGGTCAGCTGCGCCGCCCGCTCGATGTTTTCCTCGTCGATCGCCGCAGGCACGACCTCCAGACGAAGCTGCCGGATAAAGTCCCCGAGCCCGTCGCTGATATGTCGTAGCTGTTCGCGCTGCGATTCCACCCGGTAAAGTTCGCTCCTCCTGATGTCCTCGGCGGATGCGGCGAAGGCATCCAAGGGCCAAAGATGCCCTGCAAACGCTTCGATCGCATCGGGCGCCGAGGGCACCCGAAGCACGAGCACCTCCGGAAGGTTGGCGCGGACTTCGGCGCACTCGAGTTCGCTGTCGTCCAGAAACACGATGCTGTCCGGACTCAGATTCAGACGCCTCGCCAAGTCGCGCAGGCTGTCCGATTTTGCCTGCCAACCGGCGGCGACAGCCACGAAATCTCCACGTTGCAGCGGAAAATCGGGGCGGCAGGCAAAGACCTCTTCGATGTCCTCCGGATTGTTCTTCGTGACCAGGGCCAGCAAGAGCCCGCCGGCGCGAGCCGACTTTGCCACCTCCTGCAGGCGCCGGTGGCCCGAGGTGAGTTGCACACCGTCGCAGCCGTCCTCGCCCAGGACACCGCCCCAGAGCGTGTTGTCGGCATCGAGTCCCACAACCTTGAACGGGGGACGCGTGAGGGCATCCCAACGGCGGACAACCTCGGTCGCCAGCAAGGCAAAAAACTCCTGAGTGTAGGGGATGCCGCCCGACTCTTCACCAGCAACGTCGTCCACCACGACCGCGGGGTCGCCCGCCGCCACCTCCCGGCTGCCGACGACATGCGCGCCACCGCGAAATGATCCCTCGATCCGGCGGATCAGACGGCGCTCGACGGTCGTCAATGCCTCGGAAAGCATCGAATTGCCGCGCGCGGCCGGCGAGGCCGGGCAAAATACCACCAACTGCTTCGCTTTGGCACCGGACTGCGCGAGCCGGCCGAGACCGTCGACTAACAGATCCGCGTTGAGCTCCAGCGATTCACCCACGGCCCGGGCTTCCGTTCGATCCGCTCCCGCCCAGTCTTCCAGCCGGACCAAGAGGACATTCAGGTCGCCACGGCGGCGCAGCATTTCGCCCGCCGGATCGAGGAGCTGCTGAATCACTTGGTTGAAGGGAGCGAAGTGCAGCTGCGCCTCGTCGCCGCGTCCGGCGAGCCAGAACCGCAACGGATCCGCCAGAGGTTCGGCCGTGAATGTCGCCGCTATCGAGACGCGGCGCAGACTGCCGGTCCTCGCCGAAATTTCACCGACCTCTATTATTGCCAACGGTTCGCCGAGGCAACGATCGACGACCTCGTGCCACACCGCATGAAGTTGCCGCAGCCAGGTATCCGGATAACGCGCCACGTCGGCCACCAGACGGCAGGTCCAGCCATCCCGCTTGGGGACGACGATCACGCCGAGCTCGAAGTGCATCGGATCGTGCACCGCAACGGTCCGCCGGCGCCAAAGTCCGTCGGCGGCGACGCCGTCGGCCGCTTCCGGGTAGTTTTCGAATACCAGCGCGTGCCGGACAAATGACTCGCTTGCTCCGGCCGCCTGCTGGATATCCGCCAGCGAAACCGAGAGACGCTCGAAGCCGTCGGCCGATTGCAACCGCTGATCCTCCACCAGATCCTGGAAGACGGTTTCTTCGCGCCATCTGACGCGCACCGGGATCGTGTTGATCAAAAGTCCCACGATATCCTCTACCTGCGGGATGCCGGCGACTCGGCCGGAAACCGTGGTTCCGAACACAACATCCGTGGTCCGCGTGAGTCGGCCGAGAAAGACGCCCCACAGCGTCTGGAAGAGAATATTCTCCGTGGTTCCCAGCCGCCGGGCGGTACTCGCCAGCAGGTTGGTTCGCTCCCGGCCCAGTTCCCAATCGACGGATCGAGTCCGGACCGCCGGCGCACCGAGCCGAGGAGTTCCCGTCGGGATCGCGGCACCCGCCGGGCAATTCTCCAGCAGGCGCGCCCACGCCGCGAGGTCGCCGCCGCGGTCCCGTTCCCGCAGCCAGACCAGAAAATCGAAATATGATCCCCGCACCGAAGGCAAGGGCTTGCCGGCCGCGATTTCACGATAGTTTTTCTCGAGCCGCTGCCAGATGAGACCGGCACTCCAACCATCCAGCACAATATGGTGGAAGCCGAGGATTACCTCGTGCCGATCCTTACCGAGCGGGACTAGAAGCAGCCGCAGCAACGGTCCTTCATCCAGCCGAAAGCCGCGGGCCCGATCGGCGGCGCGCAGAGCTTCGCGTGCGGCATCGTCCGCGCACGCTCGGCAGGAAAATCCCAGTTCCGTGTCGCGCAAGACGATGCCAAGCGGCCGTTCTGTGTCGCGCGCCAGAAACACGGCGCGCAAATTCGGATACTGTCGGCCAAGCGCCTGCCACGCAGATTCGAAAGTCGCGGGATCCAACGGCCCTTCCAATTCCAGCACCACTTGGTCGGAGTACGCCGGACTCGCCGGATCGTACAAAGCGTGGAAAAACATGCCCTCCTGCATCGGGGTCAACGGCAGGATATCCTCCGCATCGACTCCGCGGTCCGCGCATCCCAACAGCAATCGGTCCAGCTCCCCGAGGGATCCGAGCCGCGCCGTGAAATCGGCCAACGAGCGGCGCGGCGGCGCACTGCAAGCTGCTCCCACCGCTTCCTCCAGTGCAGCCGCATAAGCCGCCGCCAAATCGCCGCGCTGCGCCGCAGACCGCGCGGAGCGATGAAACCGCAAACTCACCCGCAAGCGGCCGCCTGTCACCTCGGCCACGACATCGAGATCGAACGGCGAAACCATATGCGCAGCGACGGATTCGCCGGTCGGCTCGCCGACCACCGCGCGGAAAAACGCGCCGGCCGGCGTCGAAAACTCGCCCAGATAGTTGAAGCTCACGCGCGGCAGGCGGCCGGTGCCCACCGCCGGGGTTCTGAGGTACCGGCCGACTCCGAAACCGAGGCCGCGTCCGGGAATGGCGCGCAGCGCATCCTTCACCGTCCGCAGACGATCTGCCCAAGCTCCGCTGCCTGAAAGCAGAAACGGCCACATGCTGGTAAACCAACCGACGGTACCCCCGACGTCCGCCGCACCGGGAAAGCTTTCGCGCCCGTGTCCTTCGAGCGTGATCGCCACCGCGTCGCCGCCCCCGCTGGCCGACCAAGCTTGGCCGAAGGCAGCGAGCAACACTTCCTGGGGCGTCGTGCCATAGGCCAGGTGCGCGCCCGTGAGCAACTGTTTCGTGGCGGCCTCCGAGAGTACGAATTCACGCTGCTCGCAGGCCGGAAGGGCCGGAGTTTCCGTTGCCGCCGGGAGACTTCGCCCAAGTTCCTCCCAGATGCGGGCTTCGGGCGCGAACGAATCGCTTTTCGCAAAGGCCCCTAAGCGCTTCGACCAAGCCCGGAAAGATGTCGGTGTTGCCCGCCCGGGTGTCACGGAGCCGGCAGCGAGTTCGCGGTAGATCGCCTCAAGTTCCTCCACCACAATCCGCCATGAGATGCCGTCGACGGCCCAGTGGTGAATCACGAGCAAAACACGGTCGGCGTTTTGAAAACGGAAATGGGCGGCGGCCACCAATCTGCCCTCCGCCAGCGACAGGCTGCCCTGCAAGTCGGCGGCGGCGGCCGCGAATTCCGTGCGCCTCGCGTCCGGCGACTCCGCCCCCCAGTCGAACTCATGCCACCCCACCGGTGCCGCAACGCGGGGAATGATCTGTCGCCATCCCGGCGCCGACTCCTTGCGCTCCAGACGACAGCGCAACATGCCATGGCGCGCCACGATTCGATTCAAGGCCTCGCGCAGCAAGTCGGGTTCCAATCGCCGCTCCGATTCGAGGAGGGTAGCTTGGTTGAAATGATCGTAGGGAGGAAGGAAAGTCTCGAGAAACCAATACTGGATCGGAGTAAACTGAACCTCGCCCTCGTCCGGTTCCGCCATCGTCGGCTCGCGCTCGCCCACGACCATCGCCGCCGCGAGTTCGGCAAACCGGGGCCGCGCAAACACGTCCCTTAACGTGAGCCGGTAGCCTTGGACGCGCAGGCGCGCCGTCATCTGGATTGCCTTGATCGAGTCGCCGCCGGAATTGAAATAGTGAGAGTCGGCATCGACGGGTGGCCGGCCCAGAATTTCCGACCAGACCGCAGCAAGAGCGCTTTCCCTCGGATCCTGGAAATCCCTCTCCGGCGTCGCCGACCGACTTGCCGCCGGCGCCGGGTCTGGAGCCGGCAAGGCCTTGCGATTGACCTTGCCGCTCGCATTGAGCGGCAGCGCAGCCAGAAAAACAAACCTACCGGGCACCATGTAGTCCGGAAGCAATCCAAGCAGACCGGCGCGCAGGGCTGAGTCCGTCGCGCCATCGGACCCCACGACGTACGCCACGAGTTCATGGGTGCCGCCCGCGGGTCGCGCCACAACCACCGCCTGCACGACTCCCGGCAACGCACGCAGCCGCAACTCGATCTCACCAAGCTCGATACGAAATCCACGGATCTTGACCTGATCATCCCGGCGACCGCTGAACTCGACGTTACCCGCCTCATCCCAGCGGCCGAAATCGCCCGTCCGGTAAAGCCGTGCACCCGGCAATTCCGAAAACGGATCGGGCACAAACCGCTCCGCCGTCGCCTCGGGACGTCCTAGGTAGCCCCGCGCGACGCCGTCGCCGCCACAATAAATCTCTCCCGCCACTCCGGGTGGCTGGAGATTGCCGCGCGCGTCGAGAATGTAGACCGAGGAGTGCGCGATCGGACGCCCGATCGGAACATCGTGTTCCTGAGGACCGCGCACGTGAAACCAGGTCGAAAAAGTTGTATTCTCCGTCGGGCCATAAACGTGCAGCAGCTCTAACGAGGGCGCCGCGGCGAGAACGCGATTCACATGGGGGACCGAGACTTTCTCGCCGCCGGTCAGCAAATGCCTGAGATGACGGAATGCTTCCGGATTGTGGTCGGCAATCTGATTGAACAATCCGGTGGTCAAGAAACAGGTCGTAGCTCCCATCTCTTCGATCAGCGCGCCGAACCTATCGATCTCGAGAATCTCTTTGCCGTCGGGAAGACAGCAGCAGCCGCCGTTGAGCAACGGTGCCCAGATTTCGAACGTGGAGGCGTCGAAAGCCAGGGACCCGGTCTGCAATACCCGGTCGCTGGGTCCGAGTTGCAGGAAATCCGTGGACCGGACCAATCGAACCACGGAAGACTGCTCGATCAACACGCCTTTGGGTTCCCCGGTAGAGCCGGACGTGAAGATGATATACGCAAGCCTCCGTCCGGCTTCCGGACCGTCGTATACTCCGGGACGGGCAGATGATAAGTCCGGCCGGAGGCACCAAGCCCGGAGGTCTTCATCGCCCCCTTCCCAGCCAGCAATCGCCGGCTCGCCCTCGGTGAGTCGGAGGCGAGCGCCGCTCAGGGCCAAAAGTGTCCGGACACGTTCCGGGGGAGTTCCCGGATTAAGCGGTAGGTAACATCCGCCGGCCTTCAAAATTCCGAGCAGCGCGGCGATCATTCGCTCCGATCGCTCCACCTGCAGCGCAATCGGCTCGTCGCGGCGCAAGCCGCCGAGCCGGTCCGTCAGTTGTCGGGCAATCGCGTCCGAGAGCTTGTCGATTGCGTCATAGGAGTAAGAAAGGCCGCGGAAAACCACCGCCGGAGCCCCGGGATTGCGCTCCACCTCCGTGCGAAACAACGCCGCAATGGAACGATCTCGGGGATAGTGGTTTCGCGGCGGGTTGGCTTCCTTCGCCCATTCGCGGAGCCTTTCCCAGGGCAGCAAGCCAAGATCCCCGATCGGTCCCTCCGGGGCGGCAAGCGCCGCTTCCAGCATGGTCTCGAAGTACTCCATCAGGAGTTCCACCCGCCGTCGGCTGAACAGCGCAGTTGCATACTCCAGATCAAGCTCCAAGCCGTCCGGCGTTTCCACGAAATGGAAAGTCAACTCCACTTTGCTGGAACGTAGTCCGAGAGGCACCACTTCGGTCGAGAGCCCGGGCAGCTTCAACGCCTCATCCTGCGCCCGTGTCAGGCCGATCATCGTCTGGAACAGCGGCGGCCGGGAGAGGTCGCGCTCCAGCGCCAGCGACTGTACCAGCACGTCGAAGGGGCAGCCCTCGTGCTCCAGCGCCTCCAACAACCCGTCCCTGACACGTTCGACCACCGCCCGGAACGGTTCGGCCGTATCGAGCCGCGATCTCAGCGGAAGCGTGTTGAC
This sequence comes from Opitutaceae bacterium, assembly GCA_027482185.1. Lineage (GTDB taxonomy): Bacteria > Verrucomicrobiota > Verrucomicrobiia > Opitutales > Opitutaceae > ER46. The sequence continues at coordinate 150,666 of JAIXWF010000003.1, forward strand.
GAAGAACCCCACCACCCCATCGAGACCGGGTCGCGACCGCCCCGCGGAAGGGAATCCGATGGTGATGTCGTCACGCCCCGTGCAACGATGAAGAAACGTCGCGACTGCGGCCATCAGAACGCCGAAGGTACTGGCGCCGGATCGCTGCGCGAGTTGACCCAGGCGCTCCCGAATACCGCGACTCAATTGGCGGGAAAGATGCGCGCCCGAAAAATCCTGAACCGCCGGGCGCGGCCGATCGCAAGGAAGATCCAAAGGTTCGGGCAACTCGGCAAACTGTCCCACCCAGTAGGCCTTGGCCTTGGCGCCTGCGGCGCCTTCCAACCAAGCCCGGTGCCAGGCCGCGTAATCGATATAGCGCACCGCCGTCCCCGCCGGCATCGGCTGTCCGCGCCGCTGGGCCAAGTAGCATCGCTCGATTTCCTCGACCAGAATCGAAACCGACCGGCCATCACAGGCGATGTGGTGGAAAACCAGCGCCAGTCCGTACCGGTTGATTCCGATCGGCCGCAATGCGGCCCGAAAAGGGAGTTCACGCTCGAGGTCGAAGGGGCGGTTTGCCAGTGCCTCGGCCATGAGCCTGAATTCCTCCAGGCCGTCCGCGCCGGGCGTACCGGTCCAATGGGCGAGGATCCATTCGGTCGCAGCCGAGACTACCTGCCGCGGTTCGCCGCCGCGCCGCACAATCCGGGACCGCAAAACCGCATGGTTTTCAACCACTCGACGCAGGACCACGGCCAGCGCCTCCACATCGAGTTCGCCGTTGAGGACGACGGCCAGAGATACGTTGTAAGCGGCCGACTTTCCCTCGCTCAACTCCTCCTGCATCCAGAGACGATTCTGGGCCATGCTGAGAGCGTAGTCTTGCGCCTCGGGCACGCGCGGAATCGCTTCCTCTTGCCGGCGCACAGCCTCGCGCCGGGCGGCAAGGGTGCGCTTCAACTGCTCCCGCTGCGCCGGTGTCAGCGCACCGATCTTGGCCTGCAAGCTTACCGGATCCATCAGGGCTGGAGTTTGCGCAGTTGGGCTTCGAGTTCCTCGGGCGCGAGATCGGCCATGAGTTCCGAAAGGTCGTCGCCGCCCGATTCGTCAGCCGGTTGCCCGACCAAACCTTCGATCGAAGCCGCCAGTTCCGCCACCGTGGGCCGGGCAAAGAGATCCTTCAGCGAAATCGAAATCCGCAGGCTCGATTCTATCTTGGCCCGCAAGCGCACCGCTTTCAGACTCTGTCCACCGAGCTCGAAGAAGTTGTCGTGGACACCGATGTTATCGAGGCCGAGTACCTCGCGCCACAGGTCGAGCAGTATCCGCTCAGTCCGGTTCCGAGGCGCAACGCCTTCGCTCCGGTTTGCCGCGGCAATACCGGGGCGCGGCAAAGCCTTCCGATCGACCTTGCCGTTGGCCGTGAGCGGAATCTCGACCAGCCACTCGAAGTGGCTGGGGATCATGTACTGCGGCAAACGCCCGAGTAAGGCGGAGCGCAAGTCGGGCAGACTCCTCGTCTCGCCCACCAGATAGGCCACGAGCCCCACCTGCCCGGCCGCTTCCTCGAAAGGCAGCACGACCGCTTTGTCGATTCCGCCCAAGGCCAGACAGGCGGCCTCAACCTCGCCGAGTTCAACGCGAAAGCCGCGCACCTGTACCTGGTGGTCGTTGCGGCCCAAATACTCCAGCCGCCCATCTTCGCGCCATCGGCCAAGGTCGCCGGTGCGGTAAAGCCTGAAGCCGGGCTTGGCGGGGTCGGGCAGGAATCGCTCGGCTGTAAGCTCGGCCCGGTTCAAATATCCCGAGCCGACACCCGTACCGCCGACATACATTTCACCGGCCACCCCGATCGGGAGCATCCGGCGCCGGCTGTCCAGCACCCACACCTGGGTTTCGGGCAGGGGCTGTCCGATGATGCTGCGGCCGTCGCTGCGGCGGATCTCGACCTCGGTCACCCGGTGTATCGTCACATGCACCGTGGTCTCCGTGATCCCGTACATATTGACCAGTTCGGGTCGATCCGCCCCGTAGCGATCGGCCCAATCCGACAGGTAGTGCGGTTCGAGCCGGTCTCCGCCGAAGATCACGTAGCGGAGATGGGTCGCAAAATCGTGCGTCGTGCAGCGCAGCGCCTCCGCCGCAAACGCGTAGAACGCGGCCGGGGTCTGGTTCAGGACGGTGACCCGCTCGCTTCGCACCAGATCGACAAAACTGCCGACGTCGCGCACCACGTCGCGGGGCGCGACAACCACCCGGCCGCCAAAAGTCAGCGCGCCGTACATTTCCCAAACCGAGAAATCGAAGCAGAAGGAATGTGCGACGACCCACACGTCTTCCGGACCGAAATCGAAGCCGAAACGATCATTGCGCAAAAGGCGGACGACGTTGCGGTGTGAAATCAGGCACCCCTTAGGTCGGCCGGTCGAACCCGAGGTGTAGATAACATAAGCTGCTTGGTCGGGGTCGACGGCCGGCAACAGGGGGGCCGCGGCCGGTTCGGCGGTATCGAGGCAAATTTCCGGAACTCCGGGGAAGGGTGAACGGTGCGCACTGTGGGCGACGACGACCTTCGCTCCGCTATCCTCGAGGATGAATTTCAGCCGCTCCTCCGGATACTCGGGATCGAGCGGGACGTAGCAGCCGCCCGCCATGACCGTGCCGAGCAAAGACGTGACCATGTCGATCCCGCGGGGAAGCCAGATCGCCACGCGGTCGCCGGTGCCGATGCCGGCCGAGATCAGCAGGGCGGCCAGACGACGCGCAGCCGCGTCGGCCTGCCGGTAGTCGATCGTCGCGGCGCCAGCCGTGACGGCTGGCCTTGAGGCATGGAGCCGCACTTGCTCCGCGAAAAGACCGTGGATCGTCGCGGCGGCCGGATAGAGTGCCGAATTCTCATTCCACGCCTTGATAAGGCCCGACTCCTCCGCCGGCAGGAACTCGGCCTCGAGACACGGCACGTCCGGCTGGGACGCGAACGATTCAATCAACCGGACCAGCTGCCCCTGGACCCGGGCGATCTGGGTCTCGTCGTACACGTTCGCGTTGAAGGTCATCTCGAGATCCAGCCCCCCGGAGCGCGGCACGGCAACGAGCGTGAAATCGAAGTGGGTCCGCTCGAAACCTTCGACCTGCGAGAGCTTCGGACGCACGGACGCACGGTCGCCGGCGCCCTCGCCGCGCAGTTCGTCGTCCATCGGATAGTTTTCCAAAACAACCAAATGGTCGAACAGTTCCCGCATGCCGCCTCCGTGCTCGGCCATCTCGGCCAAGGCGAGAAACTCGTGCGGACGACGTTCGATCGCACCGGCCTGAAAACAACGCAAGGCGGCGGCCAAAGTCATGCCTTCGGCGAAGCGCAATCTCACCGGCACCGCGTTGACAAACAAACCCACCATGCGCTCGACCTCGGGCAAAGACTCCGGGCGGCCCGAGACAATTCCGCCAAAAACAACATCATAGGTATCGTTGCAGCGCGCCAGCAGGATGCCCCAAAGCGTATTGAGCAGTGTGGCCGTCGTCGCACCCTCCCGGGCGGCGAGCGCCGAGAGTTTCTCCCATGCACCGCCCGCCAGCAGTTGCTTCGCCTTGACGCAACGGAACCCCGGTCCGCCCTGCGCGTGGACCCGCGGAAGCGAAACCATGCGCTCATGGCCAGCCAGCTCGCGGCGCCAGAAGTCTCCCGACGCTTTGCGATCAACCGCATCCAGCCAACGCAGGTAGCCGCGATAGTCGGCGGGCAACTCCCATGCCGGGGACCGGCCCTTGGCCCGCGCTTCGTAACTGCGCATCAGATCCTCATAGAGGATACCCACGCACCACCCATCCATCAGAATGTGATGATGGCTCCAGACCAGTTGGAGGGACTCGCGCCCGAGCTGGAAAATCCGGACGCGCATCAGAGGCCCGAACTCGAGGGCGAACGGTACGGCGCGATCGGCCTCCAGGAAAGCGTCGACCGTTTTCCGTTGTTGCTCGGGGCTTTGCTCCTCGATCGAGACAAACGAGATTGCGGCCGCCGCGCGGCCGAAAACCACCTGAAGAGGTTCGTCGGCGCCTTCGGGATGTACGAAAACCGAACGCAGGGCGCGATGGCGCGCGACAAGATCCCGCCAACTTGCCTCCAGCGCCGCACGATCCACCGGTCCATCGAGCCGGAAAGCCATCTGTTCGAAGTAGGCCTCGGAAGCAGGCGCCTTGGTCGCCTCAAAATAGAGGCCCCGCTGCAACGGCGACAAGGGGTAGATGTCCTCGATCGAATCGGGCTCCCATTCGTGTCGCTCCACCATGCGATCGTAAGCTTCGAGCTTGAGCCGATTGAAAACGAAGTCCGCCGGGCTGGCGATTGAGCCCCGGGTGGAAGCGATGCAGGCGTCAACTTCGCGGAGGACCTCGGCGAATCGAGCGAGCAAGCCCTCCATTGTGATTTCCGGCCAGCGCACCGAGTCGTATTCGATCGACCAATGCATGCGGCGCCCCGCGACGTAGCCGACAAAAGCGATGGACTGGTCGAGCGCCTGGTTGATCCCGCGCTCCGCAATCGGCCGCTCCGCGCTCAGACGCACTTCCCCGTCGCCGTCCTCGAAGTCGCCGAGGAAGTTGAACCCGATCGCCGCCCGCAGCCATTCCGGCCGGTACGCATCCGTACCGGTGGCCTGCAGCCACCCGAAGCCCGCCCCGTTGCGCGGCACTGCGCGCAGACATTCCTTTGTTTCCCGGATCAACGCGGCATCCGGCGCTCCGACGCGGGCCGGAGGAAAATACGCAGGATAGACACTTGTGAACCAACCCACCGTTCTGCTGACGTCCAAGTCGGCAAGCGCCGGCTCCCGGCCGTGACCTTCCAGCAGAAGCTCCAGCGGCTGCCATGGATTCCATTCGGCGTACGCCACCCGGAGAGCGGCAACCAGCAACTCGGCGCCTCGGGTTCGGAAGGTTGCATGCGAGTCCTGCAAGAGCCGCTGCGTCAGGTCCTCGGGCAACACGAGCTCGACCCGGCGCAGATCGGCCACGGTCCCGGTGGCCCGTCCTCGGCCTCGCGGTAACGTGGGTTCTGGGCGGCCGGCCATCTGCTGCCAGTAGGCGATTTCGTCCCGTAGCAGGCCACCGGCAACCGCCTGCCCCACTGTCCGAGTCCAAGTTCCGAAGCTGGCCGTACGCAGGGACGGCGGCGGGACAGTCCCCGCACAATAGGCCGAATAGGCGGTGCCGAGATCCTCGATCAGGATTCGCCAGGAAACTCCATCGACGGCCAGATGATGCGCGGTCCAGAAAAGCCGGTCTTGCTGATCCAGGCGGACCACCACCGCCCGGGTAACCGGTCCCCGGGAAAGACTCAGCGCCGATTGCTCCGACTGCTGCAACTCCACCAACCGTTCATCGATCCGGTCGGCGCCGCGCCAATCTGCGATCCGGCACGATACCGCGACTTCCGCCGGCGCGCACCGCTGGCGCCATGCGTTGCCTTCGCGCTCCAAACGCAGGCGAAACGCGTCGTGAGCTTTGACGACATGCGACCAAGCGGCCTGCATCGCCTGCACATTCCACCGCCCATGGCTTTCAAGCCAGACGGCTTGATTGAAGTGGTCGGGCTGCACCGCACAGGACTCCAAAAACCAGTGCTGGATTGGTCCAAGCGGGACTTCGCCAGTTCCCGCTCCCGTCTCGACGGCAGGCCGGCTACGCGCGGGTTGGAGACGCTCGGCCAAGCCTGCGATGGTCGGAGACCGAAACAGCCACGACATTTCCAGTTTCCATCCGACTTGCAGCAGACGGGAAATAATCTGGATTCCTTTGATGGAATCGCCGCCCAGCCGAAAGTAATCGTCGTCTCTCCCCGGGCTAGGGCGTCGCAGCACTTCGCCCCAAATCTTGGCCAAGGCCTCCTCGCGCTCCCCGCGCGGGGTCCCGCCGGATGGGACCACTGCCGCCAACTCCACCACCGGCAGCGCCCTGCGATCAACTTTCCCGCTCGGAGTCAGCGGGAGCGCTTCGAGCCTCACGAACAACGCAGGCACCATGTAGGTGGGCAGGATCTCGCGGCACGCAAGCCGCAGCGCCCGCTCGTCGAAACCCGACGCGGTCGCGACGTAAGCAACCAGTTGGGGTTCGCCGGAGATTGCCGCGACCTTCACGGCCACCGCAGCAACCCCGGGCTGGCGCCCGATCACGTCCTCGATCTCGCCCAACTCGATGCGGTAGCCGCGCAACTTGATCTGCGCATCGCGCCGACCAAGAAACTCGAGCGTCCCGTCCGCCCTCCATCTCGCCAAGTCGCCGGTTCGGTAGATCCGTTTGGCCGGGTCCCACGGCGCCGGGACAAAGGCCGCTTCGGTCAATTCCGGCTTTCCAAGGTAGCCTCGCGCCAAACCGACTCCGCCCGCCACCAACTCTCCGGGCACACCGATGCCGCAGAATTCCCCGTTGGCCTGGACGACATAGACCTCGCAGCCGGCGATGGGCCGGCCGATGGTGACGATTGCGTCGTCGGGGTGGAGCTCCGTAAACGTGGTAACGACACTGTTCTCAGTCGGGCCGTACTCGTTGAACAATCGGACCCCGGGCAGCCGCGCGAAGTGTTTGCGCACAAGGGCGTTCGACGTCGCTTCGCCGGCCACACACACCCATTTCAGTCCCGCCAAAGAGGACCCCAACTCATCCAGGTAGAGCGAGTGCAAGCTGGGAGTGAGCAGCAAGGATTTGACCTGTTCCTGCGCCAAAATCGCTGCCTGCGCCGCCAAGTCTCGTTTCTCCGCCGCAGTGCGGAGCACGAGCCGACCGCCGCTGAAAAGCGTCGGGAAAATATCGAGGATTGAGGCGTCGAATGCGTAAGTGGGCATCAACAGCGTACTGTCGCCGGGGGCGAACGGGTAGGCTCCGATTCGCCAAAGGATCGAATTGGCAGCCGTTCGGTGTTCGATCATCACGCCCTTCGGCTGGCCTGTGCTGCCCGAAGTATAGATCACGTAGGCGAGAGATTCAGGCGACGGCGGCGCGGGGAGCACGGCACTTCCTTCGCCCGGGCGGCAAAGGTCAGCCAGTGTCACCATGCGAAGTTCAGGCAACGCCCAATCGGGTTGCTCATCCGCGATCAGGACAAGCGCCTTGGCATCCGTCACGATCCCGCGCACCCTTTCACGAGGAGTCTCGGGATCGATCGGCACATATGCCGCCCCAGCCTTCAAAATCCCCAGAATCGCGGCGATCGTATGCGAACAGGCGTTGACCAACAACGCCACGCGGTCGCCGGAACCGACCTTGAACTCGGCGGCCAGACGCACGGCCACCCGGTTAGCGAGGGTCTCGGTCTCGCGATAGGTCATGCGCCGGGCGGAACAGACCAGCGCGTTGCGCTCGCCGTGGGCCGCGACTGCCGCCGCCCAAAGCGCGACGAGCGTGGTCGGGGCCGAAATCGGCCCCGCAGTTCGGCAGAACGTCACCGCGACCTGCCGCAATTCTTCGGCCGGCAGGATCGGCAGCCGGCCCACCGGGGCCTGCGGCGTTGCGAGCACCGCATCGAGCAGCCGGTCGAACGCGGCGGCAAATCGGGCGATCGTCTCCGCGCGGAAGAGCCGCGTGGCGTAGTGGAAGCGAATCCCGAGGACACCGTTCTCGCGAATGATGTCCACGCTGAGATCGAGCATCCCGGAACCTTCGAACTGGTCGATGGTGCGGATCGCCAGATCCCGCGTCCGCATCGCGCGTCCATCGGCACTCTCGTAGGCGAACATCGTGTCGAACACCGGGTTGCGGTCTGGATTTCTCGGCAAATCAAGGCGTTCGACCAGATCGGCGAATTCGTAGCCGGTGTGATCGTAGGCGCCGAGGCATTTGGACCGCACCTCCTGCAACAAGGAGACGAAGGCTTGATCCGGCCGCGGCAGGAACCGCAGCGGCAGCGAATTCACGAACATACCGACTACGGCATCGTTCTCGCTTCCCGGACGTCCCGCAACCGGAAGGCCGACGATAAGGTCCTCGGCTCCTCCAAGGCGGTGCAAAAGTGCGACGTAACCGGACAGAAGCACCATGTACAGCGAAGCGCCGTTTTCGCGCGCCAACGCTTCCAGCCGGCGCGTACGCGGAGCGTCCACTCGAAACCCCAGTTTATCGCCGCGGAAATCCATCGATCCGGATCTTGGCCAATCGCCGGGCAATTCGAGCACCGGCAACGGCAGGACCATTTCCTTGAGCCAATAGGCTTCTTCAGCCCGGTAAGCCGGCCGCAGCTTCAGTTCGTCGGCTTCGGCGCATGCATGCCGATACTGCCGCTTGACCGGGGCCAGATGCTGCCCGTCGTAAAGCTGCGCGAACTCGGTCAAAATCACATTCATCGAGAGGCCGTCGGCCGCAATGTGATGCACATCGATGAAAAGGAGTGCGCGCTCCCCTTCCAACGGGGCATAGCCGACCCTCAGCAACGGCGGCCGCTCCAAGTCGAAGGGCCGGATAAAGTCGCGCAAGAGCGAATCCGCCGTTTTGCCCGCGGGCTTGATCTCTTCGAGGAAGAAACGGGGTTCCTCGAACACGTACTGGCTGGGAACACCGCCGATCATCCCGAACGCGGTGCGAAGGCTTTCGTGGCGGCGAACAATCTCCTGGAAGGCGTCCTGCAAACGGAAAGGATCCACGCAGCCCGCAAGCTCCCAAACCCCGGAGAGATGGTACGGCATCTCGGCGCCCTCGCGCTGGCAGAGAGCGTAAAGACGCCGCTGGACCGGCGACATCGGCAGCACCCGGCGCGGCGCGCGCGGTCCGGCCTGCAGCGCAAAGCCGCCCGCGCGCATCGCGGCTACCGCCGTCCTGACCGCCGCCACCAGTCGGTCGATCTCTTCGTCGGTATGAACCGTCGACAGACAACAGATCCGCTGTTCCCACGTGTAGAAACCAAGCTCGGTAAGCAGATAGAACAAAACCTCGAGGTCGAATGCCTCGCCCAGGGATTCAAACCGGAACTGGGAACCGAACCATGCCATGCGGATCGACACGGACTCGGATTCGAAGAATGCATTGAGCTCCTTGCCCAGACGCTCGGTCCTCCGGTTGGCGGCCTCATGGAGGGAAGCCCCCTCCGCGATCAAGTGGTCCAGCGTCGCATTGGCCGCAGCCAAGGCGAGAGGATGCCGGTTGTGGGTTCCACCCGTGAAAATCGTGCGGCCGTTGGGAGTCGATCCGTCCCCGTACTGCCAGAAACCACCGTCGATCCAGTCGAGAAACTTCGCCTTGCCGGCAACCACGGCAAGGGGCATGCCCCCGCCCACGATTTTGCCGTAGGTGACCAGATCGGCCTCGATTCCGAACCACTGCTGCGCTCCCCCGCCCTGGATCCGGAATCCGTTGATCATCTCGTCGAAAATCAGGGCGATGCCCAGCTCCGCCGTGAGGCGGCGCAGGCGACGCAGAAACCGATGCGGCTGGAAACCGGGCCGCCGGCTTTGCACCGGTTCCACGATCACGGCAGCCAACAGCGCCGCGTGCTCGCGGATCCACTCCAGCGCCTCTTCGCTGCCGTAGTCGAGCACCTGGGCGTTTTGCACGACACTCGGAGGAATTCCGGGCGAAAGCGGCCGGGGCCCGTCCTCACCGCCGACCACGAGCACTTCGCTGCCGATGCCGTGATAGGCGCCCGCAAACTGGGCGATGCAGGGACGCCCGGTGGCCGCGCGCGCCAGCCGCTGCGCGAGCATGACAGCCCCGGAACCGGTAATCGCCAGACTGACCCGCTCGGCGCCGGTGAGCCGGCATATTTTCGCGGCGACTTCACCCGCGAGGTCCGACTGCGGGCCGAGCGCCGCCGTACGGTCGATCTGCCGGTGCAGCGCATCGGTGACAAACCGCGGCGAGTGGCCGAGAAAGTGGACCCCCATACCGAGCGCGAGATCGATATATTCGTTGCCGTCGATGTCCCAAATACGGCTTCCCTGCGCGCGGTCCGAGATGATCGGGTACTTCAGTTCCTTGAGACTGAGCTTGAATTGCAGGCTACCCTTCCAATCCGCGAGGTCGCGTCTCCACGCCTGCGTCTGCTCTTTCGAGCGGCGGGTCCTCGCGACGTAACGCCCGACCAGAGCGCCGAGGAAGTCGCGCTGCTGGGCCGATAGATTTTTCTCCTCTTCCAGATTCAAGCCCCCGAAATTCGCGGTCAGCACCCCGCCCGCGGCGGTCTGGACATTGGTTGCACGCACCGGGACGGTGACCGCGGAAGACTTCGCCGGCGGGGCCGCCGGGAACGGCGCCGCTTGCAAACCAAGGTAACGTTCCATCATCCGAAAGTGGGCCGCAATCACCGGATCCAATCCACGGTCGGATTGGGGCACCTCCATCTCCGATGCTGAAGCGGAGCGGACCGGGACCTCGGGCGCAGGCCCCGGCACCGCAAGGACGGGCAGCGAATCGGGCGCACCCGCCGCCGCCGGCACCGCGGCACGGGCATTTGCGACCAAGAAATCCACCAACGGGCCGATACAGTGCAGCTCCTCATAGAACTGCTTGATCGAGATCTTTACGTCGAATCTCCGCTCGATCATCCGGCCGCTGCGCACAAACATGAGTGAATCGAGGCCCATCTCGAGCAGGTTGGCCGATCGCGGGAGATCGGCCGGCTCCAAGCCGCTGACCTCGAAAAAGATAGTCTGCACTTCCGCCAGGACGGCTTCGGGATCTGGTTGGACGGCATCAGGAGCAACGGAAGGCATGGCGGGTGAAAGGTCGGATGGGAGTGGCTCGGCGGCAGCTGGCAACCCGGGCTCCGCAAAGTCGAACCAGTGCCGCTTCCGCTGGAATGCATAGCCCGGAAGCGTCAAGGATTGGCGCGCACGCGGCGGCAGGATCGCGGACCACTCTAGTTCCGTTCCGGCCGTCCACATCTGGCCCGCACCGTCCAGAATCGAACGCAAGTCGTCATGTCCGCGGCGCAGGCTCGGAATCCATGCCGCCGCCGACGCGAGGTCGGACCGGGCCGCCCGAAACGCCAGATCCAGACCGATCAGGGTTGGTTCGGGTCCGATCTCCACCAGACGATCAAGCTTCAGGGAGTGAAGCAGCGTCATGCTCTCGCAAAAACGCACGCTTTGCCGGAGGTGGCGTGACCAGTACAGCGGATCGGCAATCTCCGCGCCGACAAGCCCGCCGGTGACGTTCGAGATCAGCCTGAGGCTGGGCGGACTGAAGGCGACGGTACGCGCGACGTTTTCAAACTCGGCCAGCACGGGTTCCGTCAGCGGCGAATGGAAGGCGTGCGAGATGCGCATTCTTACCGTGCGGACTTGCGTGTCGGCGAACAGTCGCTCCACCGTCCCAATCGTTTCGGTTGCGCCGGAAACAAGCACGATTTCCGGGCCGTTTACAGCGGCGATGGACACCGTGCGCTCGTAGGGCGCGAGCACGCCCGCCACGACCGATTCATCGGCGAAAACCGTCAGCATCGCGCCCGGTGCCGAACGTTGTTCCATCAGGCGCCCGCGCGCGACAATCAGCCGCAAGCCGTCCTCAAGGCTGAACACACCGGCGATGCAGGCGGCGGCGTATTCGCCGACACTGTGCCCCAGCACCAGCTCGGGCCGCACGCCAAGCCCCTCCCATACGCGCGCGAGCGCGTACTCGATCACAAACAGTCCTGCCTGCGAAAATGTGGTCTCGTCGAGTTCGCTCCAAGGGGCGGCGTTGCGCGCACCCTCGAAAACCGCCCCCGGCACAGGTACCGGGACCGCAGCGGGGGCCTCGGCAAACATCACCTCGCGCAAATCGCGCCCGAGCGCGTCGCGCAGCAAAAGCGAGCACCGGTCCACAACCTCGCGAAAAACCGGGTGCGCTGCGTACAGCCGCCGCCCCATACCCGCATACTGCGATCCTTGCCCGGTGAACACGAAAGCCGTGCGCACCTGATCGCCCGCCCGCCCCGCACTCGCGCCGCGGGCCCGGCCCGATACGGCGAACCGCTCGAGCAGAGCCGCCGCCTCCGCCGGATCCGCGGCCGCCACACTCAACCGCTCGGCGAAGGGCACTCTCCCCGAGGCGGCCACCCGCACGGCTTCGGGCCAGTCGGTGACATCCATGCGGACCAGTCGAACCGCGGCCGTCTTCGCTTGCGCCCGCAAAGCCTCGGGCGTACGGGCGCTGAGCACGAAAAGCTCCGGCTGCGGCGGCCGGGGGAAGGCCGTGGGGATTTTCCCGGGGGGAGCCTCGGCGAAGACGATGTGCGCATTCGTGCCGACAAACCCGAAACCACTGACACCTGCCACGCGTCGTCGGGCGCCCGGGGACCAAGCGTGCGCGACATTGGCCACCCGCAGGGCGGTGTTTGCCCAATCCATATGCGGGTTGGGCTCGGTGAAGTTGAGGTGCGGCGGGATCGACCCGCGCCGGAGTGCCTGGATCACCTTGAAGCTGCTCGCCATCCCGGCCGCTGCCTCTAGGTGGCCCAGATTGGTTTTGACCGACCCGACGAGCAAAGGGCGTTCCGCCGGCCGGTCGCGGGAGAAAACCTCGCCCAAGGCATTCCATTCGATCGGATCCCCCAGCGAAGTCGCCGTTCCGTGCGCCTCCACATAGTCGACGTCGCGGGGCTCAAGTCCCGCGGACTGCAGCGCGCGACGAATGACTTTTTGCTGCGCCGGTCCGCTGGGCACCGTCAACCCGCTCGATCCGCCGTCTTGGTTGACGGCCGACCCAAGGATCAGGGCAAAAATCGTGTCTCCCGCCGCCTCGGCATCGGCCAACCGCTTCAGGACCAATGCACCGCCGCCCTCGCCGCGCGAATAGCCGGCGGCCTTCGCGTCGAACGTGCGACAAATCCCGTCCGGGGCGAGCAAGCCTGATTGATTGAAATTAAGGGTCAAATCCGGACCAAGAATCCGGTTGACACCCGCCGCCACCGCAGCTTCGCACTCGCCCCGGCGCAAGCTCTGGACAGCGAGATGAATTGCGACGAGCGACGATGAGCAGGCCGTATCCACCACCATTGCGGGCCCGTTGAACTTGAAGAAGTACGCCAACCGTCCCGCCGCCGGACTTTGCGTCGATCCAGTCCCGAAGTAGGGATCGATCCGCTCCCGATTCGCAGGGGAAAAAAGCTTCAGCGCATAGTCGATGCCGCTCATGCCCACGAAAACACCGACTTCGCGACCCGCCCAGGCATCGGCCCGCATATTCCCCGCCTCGAAGGCGTGCCAGACAAGTTCCAGCAGCAGCCGCTGCTGCGGGTCGAGACTCCGGGCCTCTTTGGGGGAGATGCCGAAAAACGCCGCATCGAATTGATCGGGGTCGCCGAGGTACGAACCGAAACCGCCCTTCATTCCGCCCGCCAGATGCCCCGGCGTGGCCTCGATCGCGGAGCGGCCGGCCGCAAGAAATTCACCGTAGCTTTCCGGATCGAAGCAACCGCCCGGAAACCGGCAGGCCTGCCCGACGATCGCGATGGGTTCTTCGCCGGCCGATCGGAGCGCCCGGTTTTCTTGTTTGAGCCGGCGAAGTTCGGCCAAGGCCCTTACGAGCAGTTCTTTGGATTCGTCAGCCACGGGGAACGGCCTGCCACGTTGATTCGATCCGCAAATAGGACGGAAGCTCCGGTATGCCGTCGAGATCGGCCTCGAGCAGTGTCTCGCCTTCGGTCGCGGCAACTTCGGAGAACCCGGCGAACTTATAGGTGATGTACATCATGCGATTGCGGTCGGTGGAGCGAAAATCCGCCAACAGCCGGACTCCGGCCCGTTTAGCCTCCCGGCGCAGCAGCGTGATCAGGGCCCCGCCCACTCCCCGGCTCATCACACGGCAAGACATCAGAAGCAATTTGATGGTCCATGCCTCCGCAGCGCAGTGAAGCAGCACAACGCCGATTTTGCCGTACGGACCGTACTTGTCCGAAAGCGCGGCGACCAAAAGTGTGTGATCCGCGGACTCCCGCAATTCAGCAAGCTCGGCGTAAGAGTAGATTTTTCCGGTGGTATTGAGCTGGTTGGTCCGCGCCACCAACTCTTCGACCCGCAAGAGGTCGGCGGCCGAGGCCGGCGCCAGTGAAAACTCCATCGCCAACGTGGCCAGAAACGCATCCCCAGGGCCCCGAAAGGCGGCTTCCTGCTCCTGCCGGGCCTCGTCGGCCCGGTACATTTCGCGGCGCCGGCGGGAATCCTCGGTGATCACCGCAGGCATGAAATCAGGGTTGTCGTGCAACTGATCGATATCCGCCGCATCGTAGGTTCGCACCTCGGGCAGGTTGAAACCGACTTCCTCGCGCTCGAAGGTTTGGTCGTCGACAAACGCGAAAGAATCCAGTCCCAGATTGAGCCGCTCCCCGAGCCGCCTCAACGCCTGCGACTTTGCATCCCAGCCGATCTGCGGGTGGAGAAAATAGTGGGCCAACCCGAATCGCTCCAACTGCGCCAAAGCCGGGCCAGGCTCATTGCGGCTTGCGACGGACTGGAGTATGCCGCGCCGGTCGAACTCGGCGATCAGATCCCCGACCCCGCTCCGCAGGACAAGGCGATCACCCTCCAGCAGGATTCCATTCCAAACCGTATGGTCGAGATCCCACACCACGCACTTGATCTTTTTCCGGGGCATAACGTCACTTACCCCGTTTCGGGGCGAAAGCCGCGAGTGCATCCCGGGCAATCATGAGCTGCTGCATTTGGTTGCTGCCCTCGATGATCTCGGTGACTCGCGCGTCGCGAAAATAGCGCTGCACCGGAAAGTCGGGTCCGCATCCGTTGGCCCCGTGGATCTGCACGGCATGGTTCGAAGCGCGGCTGGACGCCGTCGATGCGAAGTACTTGGCCGTGGTCGTCTCGACGATCGATCCGGGCTGAAGATCCTCCCTCTCTTTGGCGGCAGCCCGCCACAATGCACGAGCCGCCTTGTAGTCGGTCGTCATCTCGGCGAGCATCGCCTGGATCAGCTGGTGCTCGCCCAACGGCACCCCAAATTGCCTGCGGTCGCGGGCGTAGGCCGAGCTGGCGCGGATACAGGCGCGAATCAGGCCGGTCGAACCGCACGCGATGCAAAAGCGGCCGACGTCGAGCGCCGAACTCGCGACCCAGCCGAACCCCTGTCCTTGCGGTCCGATCGTCCACCGCTTCGGGACCAAAACATGGTCGAATTTCACCTCGCAGGTTCGCGCCGCGCGAAAACCCAGGCTCCCCGAAATCGGAACCACACTCAGGCCGCGCGTAAGTCTCGGCACCAGCAAGGCAGTCGGCCCATCCTCGGTCTGACCGAAAACCAGGAACACGTCCACCAGCTCCGCGGCGGAAATCCATTTCTTGCATCCGCTCACGCTCCAGTTTTCACCCGCATCGACAAACCGCGTCGCGACCGCCTTGGCATCGGACCCGACGGCCGGTTCGGTCAGCGCGAACCCTCCGATCTTCCGGCCCGACACGAAGTCGGCCAGGTACTCCTCTTGCGTCGCCGCATCGCCCCATCGCGCCACGGCAAACGAACACATCGCATGGACAGTCAGGATGCTGAGCAAAGACATGCTTTCCGCCCCGACGGCCTCCAACATCTCCCCCCACTCCGTCGCCGGTCGTCCGCGGCCGCCTTGGGCGGCCGAAATATGCGCTCCGAGCACCCCCAACCCGGCCAGTTCGGTCAATACCCGGCGGGGAACACGCTCCTCCCGGTCCCACGCTTCGGCACAGGGAGCGACGGAAACCCCCAGATAGTCTTGAAGTGTCATGGCTTCAGTCGGCGCCAATAACGCCCCTGCGGACGAGCAAATCGGTCATCGCGTCCACCGAGCCGAAGTTCTTCAATGTCAAATCTTGGTTCGCGAACTTCACCGCGAAGTCCTTCTCCAGGAAGAGCACGAGTTGCATCGCCATCAGCGAGTTCACGAGCCCAAGGGCAAAGATCTCGTCGCCGTCCGCGAAGTCCTGCTCCGGGATGAATTTTCCGAGAAAGGCGCGGATCTTGGTCCTGGCTTCGATTTGCGTCATGATAAGTGGGAGTTGTTAAGGTCTGGGAGCGGGGGATAGAACCGCTCAAACGGGATATTTGTAGAAACCCTCGCCGGATTTCCGCCCGTGCAAACCCGCGTCGACCATGCGCTGCAGCAAAGGCGCGCGGCGAAACTTGGGGTCACCATAGGCACTGAAAAGTTCGTCGAGCGAGTGCAGGATCGTATCGAGACCGATCAGGTCTCCCGTCTCCAGAGGACCCATTTTGTGTCCGAAACAGGATCGGAAAATCTTGTCCACGTCCGCCGCCGTCGCCACCCCGTCCTGGACCAGCCAAATCGCTTCGTTCACCGTCAGCATAAGCACCCGGTTCGAGACAAAACCGGGCAGATCGTTCACGATCACCGCCTCCTTGCCGAGCTGCGCGAGAAAAGCCCGGCCGCGCGCCAGCGACTCCTCGCTCGTGTGGTGCCCGCGGATGACTTCGACCATCGCCTTCATCGGCACAGGGTTCATGAAATGCATGCCGAGCACCCGGTCCGGACGTTTGGTGAAGCTAGCCAGTTTGGTGATCGATATGGCCGACGTATTTGCCGCGAAAATACAGTCAGGGCCGCACACTGCGTCGAGCCGGGGGTAGATCTCGGCCTTGATGGCGAGCTTCTCCACGGCGTTCTCGACCACAAAATCGACGGCGCCGAGCCGCGCGTAATCGGTCGTGAATTCGATATGTGCGAGCAGTTGCTCAGGATCGGCGCCGGATGCCCCCCCCCGGCGGAACATCCCGGCCACCCGCAAGCTGTTGCGGATCGCGTCCCGTGCCTTGGCGAGAATCGGTTCGGAAAGGTCGACCAGCACCGCTCGCATCCCGCGCTCGACGAGATTCTGCGCCACGCCGACGCCCATGACGCCCGCCCCGACTACTCCAACCGTCTTGAATGTTTTCATTTGCATAGCTGAATCAATCGCCGAGCTCCTGCTGCAGCAGCGCTTCCACCTCCGGCGCGCTGAGACCGGAAAGATCCGTGTCCGCGCGCCCCCCGCGTTGCGGCTCCGCGGCGCCTCCGGAGCCGGCCGTCGCAGCGGTCGCAGCGACTGTGTTTTCGGCGAGATGAGCCGCCATTTCCTTCGCCGAGGGGTAGTCGAAAGCGATCGTCGAGCGCAGGGATCGGCCCAACGCCTTTTCAAGTCGGTCCTTGAGGTCGATCGCCGTCAGGGAATCGATCCCGAGATCGAACAGGCCCTTTTCCCGTGCGACGCTGCGGTGGGAATCAAGCCCGAGCAGCGCGGCAACGGTCTCGCGGATCAGAAGTTCGATCGCTTCCCTGCGGTCAGCCGGCGGCATCGCCGCGAAGTCACGGCTCGCCGCGGCCGGCTGATGCCCGGATGCAGACGCCGGCGCTCCGTGTCCGGGGACTCGGCGCAGGAACGCGGGATCCCGATTGCTCAAGGAGGAGCGGTAGGCGGCGCTGTTCCACGCGAAAACTCCGATGCACCCGGAAAGCCCGAGGACCTGACCAAGGGCCCGCAGCGCGTCCGACGGCGCCATGGCATGCAGGCCCCGTTGCTCCAGCCGTTCGCGATCGCGCACGCCCAGACGCGCGGTCATCCCGATCTCTCCCCACGGACCCCATTGGATACTGAGACCGGCAAGACCGGCCCGCTGACGCTCCAACGCCAGTGCATCCAGGAACGCGTTCGCGGCGGCATAATTCGTCTGGCCAGCCGACCCCAGAAGCGACGCGATCGAGGAAAACATCACAAAACAATCGAGCGGCAGCCCGAGTGTCGACTGATGCAGCGCCCAAGCCCCTTCGACCTTGGCGGCCATCACTGAAGTGAAGGTTTCCGCCTCGGCCTGTCGCGCCGAGCCGTCGCGTAGACTGCCAGCCGCATGAAACACCCCGCGCAAAGGCCGGCGCGATCCAGCCCGCTCGACAAGTCGACGGACGCTATCTGCCTCGCCCATTTCCGCGATCACGAAATCCACGCCGACGCCGGCGCGAACCCACGTTGCCATCTTCGCCCGCAATTCCTCCCCGGGCTCCCGGCGGCCGGTCAGGCAAATCGCTTTCGCCCCTTGATCGACTAGCCATTCCGTCACGGCTTGGCCAAGCGCGCCGCCTGCGCCGGTGACCAAGTAGGTGGCGTCGCCGCGAATCGCGATCGGACTCGGCAGATTCGGCCGCTCTGAGAGCCGGAGCCCCTGAACCTCCCCCGCGCGGATCCTCAGCCGGCTTTCGCCGTTTGCCGGACCCACGAACCAGGGCAACCACTCGGCGGTGTTGCTCTCGGCAGGATCGATCTCGACCACCAAAGGCATCCAAGCCGGGTGTTCATGAGCCAACGCGGTCGCGAATCCGGCCACCTGCGCCTGTGCAGTCGCGCCGCTGCCCTCCGCGGCAAGGAAGATCCATCTGGCTGCATCGTCACCCCGGAACTCGGCCGCGGCCTTCGCGCAAGCGAGCAACTTCCGCCAATCGATCTCGGAAGGTTGTTTCGCACCGAGACTCCAGGCATAAACCACCCCAGACCAGCGGCGCGCCCGGAGCGCGTGTTCCGCCTCGGATGCACGGGAACCGGGAATCTCCTCGACCGTGCAACCAGCCTGCCGCAGCGACTGCTGCAACGAGCGGGAAATCGTATCCCCGTCGGAGAGAAAGAGCCACGGTCCCACCGCCGTTCGGCCCGCGGACATCGCGGGCGGCGCGACCGCCTCCCAGACCGTATGGAAGAAAGCCGGCTCTTTTCCTTGCCGCAAATCCCGGGCCGGCAGCTGCCGGAGTTCGAAGCCCAGCGCTTCGGCGACCAACAACCCGTCCGCATCATAAAGCCGAACGTCGCACCGGGCGGTTCCGGCATCCGCGGGATTCTGCACGGCGTGCGCATGCAGGACGCGTCCATCCGGCATGCCCCGCAAAGCAACTTGCCCGATCCGGAACGGAATCATCGTGTTGCTCCCATCCAAGCCGAGCGCCGGGATCGCCGCCTGCAGGAAGGAATCGACCAAGCCGGGATGCCATTCGCGGGATTGCTCCAGACCCGCGGGAGCAGACAGGCGCAGCAACGACTCGTGCTTGCCGGTGCGGATGTCGGCAATCCAACGAAACCCGGGACCGAGCCGGACTTCCATGCGGTCCAGTACGGAGTAATGTCCGGCCGTTTCCGCCACGCCCGAAAGCGAACCGGCAACGCGGCCGAGATCTAGCGGCGAAAGAACAAAAGGCTCCACAACGCAGCGGCCCGTCACGTGGGTTTGCGCTTCCCCGGGAACTCCCTCGATCCAGCTCAAAACCTCGAAGGCGTGTCCGCCGGCTTCGTGCGGCGAAAAAACCGTCTGGGCCACCCGCGGCCGCTGCGGGTCGACCACCATCGGACCGACAAAAACGATGTCGCACAAGCGCACGGTGCGGTCGTCCGCCTGGTCGCCGAGGAACAAATCGGCGGCCTGACGTGAGACCTGGGCCAGGAAAAGCGCGCCCGGCGTCACGACGCTTCCATGCACGACGTGCTCTGCGACGATCGGCAGCGCCGACAAATCGAAGCGCGACTCGAACACCTTTGCCGCCAAGCGCGGCGATTGCCAGCGCCTGCCCAGCAAAGGATGGTCGGCTCCCGCGCCCGCAGAGCTGCGCCCGAAGCGCAAATCGGTCGCCTCGATCCAGAAGGCCTGATGCTGCCACGGATAGGTCGGCAGAGCCACCCGACGGGCCGGCCGAGCCCGGCGCCCCTTCTGCCAATCGACCGGGACGCCCATTTCGAAAAGCCTGCCCAGCAAGCCGGGAAAATCAGCCGCGCAAAAGTTCCGTGGCCCACTTTCGGCCGCCGGGACCGCGGCTCCGGCACCGATCTCCAATACCAACCTTGGACCCGCCTGCGTCAGCGCCTGATACACGAAGACCGCATCGGAACCGCTGCGCTCCAGCCAATATCCCGCGTCGGCCGGTCCGGCCGATCCTGCGCCCCGGTGATCCGCGCCAACCATACGCTTCGCCGGCTCGGCGAACTCCACTTGCGTCACTGCCCGCCTGTAGGCGTCCGGCGAGGGCGCCCCAAGGGCGTGCACCAGACGCAAAGCGTCGGACAGGGAAAAAACTCCGCAACGGCAGGCCGCAACGAACTCCCCGATGCCTTCTCCGCCCGCCACGGCCGCTTCGATGCCGTAACTGTCCAGCAGGTCGGCCAAACCATACTCGAAGGCAAAGAGCAGAATTCCCTGGATTCCATCGGGTTTCGAGAATCCGGACGGCATCGCCAGCGGTTCTTCGATTCGCTCCGTCGCCGCCCCGGTCAAGGTACGATACTCCAGCAGACACTGCTCCACGGCGGCGCGAAAAACCGGTTCGCACCGCCACAGAGCGCGGGCCTGCCCGTCCAACCCGGCCGCATCCGCCCCAAAAAACCACGCGGCGCCGTGCGGATCCACTTCCCCGCGCTTCCCCGGCTGACACTCCCCGGCGGCGTATTCGCGCAACTGATGCACAAACTCCGAGGACGAGCCTGCGACAAATGCGGCTCGGATCGGCAGGCTCGCACGGCCGACTTGGGCGGTGAACGCAACGTCATCCAATTCGACGCCGGGACGCTCCGAGAGCCAATCGGCATAGCGGCCGGCCATCCGCCGCAGGGCGTCGGGATGACGGGCGGACAAAGGCAGGACCCAAGGCCCGGCCGGCACTGCCCGAGGAGCGGGCAGCGCCGCGGGCGCTTCCTCGAGAACGGCATGCACGTTGGTTCCGCCGATCCCGAGCGAGTTCACGCCGGCCCGGCGCGGCGCTCCCGGCGAAACCCAATCCGTGGTCGCGCGATTGACGAAAAAGGGCGTTCTAGCGAAGTCGATACGCGGATTGGGCGCCTCGAAATGCAACGTTCCCGGAATCCGGCGGTGGTGGAGCGACAACGCGGTCTTGATGAGGCCCGCGATCCCCGAGGCAATCTGCAGATGACCGACGTTCGTCTTGACCGAGCCAAGCGCGCAAAAACCGGTACGCGAAGTCTGGCGCCGGAATGCTTCGCTCAGAGCACTGACCTCGATCGGGTCCCCGAGCGCCGTACCCGTGCCGTGGCCTTCCATGAACGTGATGCTTTCCGCGGGCACGCCCGCCCGGACGATGGCTTCGGCGCAGACATCCTCCTGGCCGCTTGTGCTGGGCGCCGTAAATCCCACCTTGCCCGCCCCGTCGTTGTTGCAGGCAGTGCCCTTGACCACCGCGTAGACCCGGTCCCCGTCCGCCAACGCGGCCGCCAGCGGCTTCAGCAATACCACGCCGGCGCCGTTCCCGAAAATCGTGCCTTCCGCCCGGGCATCGTATGCCCGGCAATGCCCGTCCGGCGAATTCAACATGCCCGGGCTGTAGAGATGGCCCGCATGCTGCGGCAGCTTGATCGAGACCCCTCCGGCCAGCGCCATCGCGCAATCGCCACCACGGATGCTCTTGCAGGCCTCGTGCAGAGTCAGCAAAGTGCTGGAGCAGGCGGACTGCACATTCACGCTCGGGCCGCGGAGGTTCAAACGGTAGGAAACCCGCATCGGCAGGTAATCCTTGTCGTTTGTGATCATGATATTGAACCCGCTCATCGAGTCCACGGTCAGCATGCGCCCCCCGTTCTCGGCCTGCAGGAACGATTCGTTCGCCCAGAGATTGTTCGGCAGGTATGTGTTCATCCCGCCGGCGGCAAAAACTCCGACCTTGCCTGCGTAGGTCAACGGATCGTACCCCGCATCCTCGAATGCCTCCCAGCAGACTTCGAGAAACACCCGCTGCTGGGGATCGATCAGCCGCGCTTCCTTCGCACTGTAGCGGAAAAACTCGGCATCGAAATTCTCCGGCGCCTCGAGCACCGGCGCGGCACGCACATGATTGGGATTGCGGACCAGTTCGGGATCGACTCCCGCGCGCAGCGCCTCTTCCGCAGTGAAGAACCTGATCGTCTCGCGGCCCTCGGAGAGCACCTTCCAGAATTCCTCCGGACTCCCCGCCCCGGGGAAACGCAATCCGATGCCGATGATCGCGATTTCGCCGCTGCGATCGGTCGGGACTTTCTCGGTCAGGTCGCGGGCGCCGTCACGTTGTCCCGGGGGCGCAAAATCCTTCGCGAAGTGATCCACCATCGCGCGCACCGTCGGGCATTCGAAAAGTTCAACTACCGCCACCGGTCGCCCCATCAGCTCCTGGAGTCGTTGTTGCATTTGCACCACCAGCAGCGAGTGCCCCCCGAGCTCGAAAAACGTCTCGTCCGGGCCGACCGAAGCCAGCCCCAAAACGTCCCGCCAGATCCGGGATATCGCGGCGGCAATATCGCCGCGCCGCCCGGGCGACGGCAACGACGCAGCGGCGGTAATCGCCCGTCCCAGACGCACCACGCGGTCCTTGAATGCCCCGGATTCGAATGCCTTTCGCAGCCCGGCCCGCTGGATCTTCCCGATTTCCGTCTTGGGAACTTCCGACGGCTGAAGCGCCACGATATACGCGGGGGGCAATCCAACATGGCGGATCAAGTGCGAGCGCAACGCACGCGCTATGCCTTCGACCCCGGGGGCAAAGTCGGGATCTGGGCAGAAAA
Source organism: Opitutaceae bacterium (assembly GCA_027482185.1). Lineage (GTDB taxonomy): Bacteria > Verrucomicrobiota > Verrucomicrobiia > Opitutales > Opitutaceae > ER46. Next base: position 173,105 of record JAIXWF010000003.1, read on the forward strand.
ACAGCGCCAATTGGTCCGTCTCCGCGGCCGCATCCCGGACCGCGCAGGCTGCGGTGAAGGTCTTGATGAGACCGGGAACCGACTCGGCCGCCGCTTCGATTTCATGGCAGTAGAAGTTGGCGCCGTTTACGATGATGATATCTTTGACCCGACCGGCGATCCGCAGATTGCCACCGCGCAAAAGAGCAAGATCGCCGGTTTCGAACCAACCGTCCCTGAATGCCTTCGCCGTCTGTTCCGGATCCCGGAAGTAGCCTCCGAATACCGAAGGACCGCGCAATTGCAGTAGCCCGGTTTCACCCTCGGGCAGAGGCTGGCCCGCGGAATCCACCACACGCATTTCCGCTCCGGGATTACACGGACCCAGATCCACGAAAACCTCGTCGTCGGCAGTATCTTCTAGTGTAAAGCCGCGTGACCACGTGATGCCCGAAGCCGTTTCCGACATGCCGAAAGCCGGCCGCAACGCACCCGCCGGCAGACCGTGGCCCTGCAGCAAAGCGATGAACTTCCGGGCCGTGCGGGCGGTGACAGGCTCGCCGGCATTGACGAGGAAGCGCATGCTGCTCAGGTCCCAATTCCCCGCCCGCACCGCGTCCGCCCGATCGAGGAAAAGCGTGAACGCAAAATTCGGCGCCCAGGAAATCGTCGCCCGAAACCGCCCGATCAGATCGAGCCAACGCAGCGGCTCCTGCAAAATGTAGCCGGTGGGAACATGGACCTGCGTGCAGCCAAGCGTCGCCGCCATCGTGCCGAGAAAGGAAACCGACCCCACGTGGTCGAGAGCCATCCAGTTCAAAGTCACATCGGCCGCGGAAAATCCGTTGCCGGCGATAGTGCCCTCGGCCATCGCCAGCAAATTTCGATGCGTCAGAGGTACTCCCTTCGGCCGGCCCGTGCTCCCGGAGGTCAACAGTAGCACCGCCGGGGCGGCAGCGCTGGGCGCATGGGGCGTCAGCCCGGTCGCGGGGCGCCGACGCAACTCCGCCAAATCGACCACCGGTCCGTCCAGCTTTCCGATTGCCGCGGAGAGGTTTCGGAGACCGGCCACCGCCGCCGCGCTCGCCAGCACCGCCGCCGGTCCCAAAAGTCGGCCCGCGTTCAGAAGCTTTTCCAGTGCGCCGTTGGGCTGGGCAAAAGTAGGTGCGACGGCGATGGGCACCGCCAATGCTCCGGCCAAGACGCAACCCCAGAACCCGGGGATGAAATCCTCCGCCGCTTCCAGCTGCAGCAGGACCGGATCACCGGGCCCGATCCCGAGCGCATGCAAACCCTCGGCAATCAGGCCCGCCTCCGCCAACAACTCGCCGTAGCTCTGGCGGCACTCCGTCCCGTCTCCCCGCACGCAGATCAACTCGCCGGAACCGCGCTCCGCGGCCGCCCGCAACGCCTCGACGAGCGTCGCTGGCGCGATGCAGGCGGGCGCAGATTCGCCGGTCAGCGGTAGTGGCTGGGAATTCATGAATTGACTGTGACGAGGAGGGAGCCGCCGGAAGATGCGGCAGCAGTCGCGGAGGAAGTAGATTTGAGGGACGCTGCAGCTCTCGCTCGCCGGCCAGACTGCGGGCAGGACCAGCGGGAGGAACAAACTGCGAACCAAATGACTGCAACCTCGGCTGCTATACGAGCGGCGGGCTCAAGGAACTTTGCCGAGGCGAAGATAGGATGGCACGGAGGACTGGGTACACTTCGCGTGCTTACAACAAAAATCTGGGCATTATATCGATAATACATGAAGTACCTATTTCTATGTCTATTTATTCCACCTCAACTGTTCCAATATTCCCGTCGCACCCTTATGCAATTGCGGGCGAATGCGGGGTTGAGCTCCTATCCGCGCGTCGGACCGAGTAGCACTAAGGCTACGATCGGCCGTCCGGACCCAGCGTCCTGCGCAGGACATCTCCGACGGCCGCCGCCGCTTGCGGCATGTAGAAATGACCTCCTGGAAACCAGTGCCTGCCGATCTGAAGCCTGGCCTGCAACTGCCACGCATCCACCGATTTTCCGTCGACCCACGGATCGTCCACGCCGTTCAGCAACGTCAGGCCGCAGCCCAACGGCGCGCCGGCGCGGTGAACATAGCCCGCCATCAGCTTGAAGTCGGCGCGCAAGCTCGGCAAGATCAGGGCCAAAATCTCGCGATTTGCCAGCAGCTCGGCCGGCAACGCATTGTACCGGCGGCCGACCGCATCCAGAAAAGCTTCGTCGTCGAGCGAGTCCACCGGCAGATTGCGCGCCGGCAATTGCGGCGCCTGCCGCCCGGACAAGAAAAGATGCAGGGGCTCCGGCGCGCCGGCCGCCGCCAGTTCCCTCGCCAATTCGAACGCCAGCAGGGCGCCCATGCTGTGACCGAGAAACGCAAATGGACGCTCCGGTAACGTGGGACCAAGATCCTCCCTCAACGAACGGAGCATATCGGCCATCGTAAAGCACGGCTCCTCCCGAATTCTCATCTCTCGGCCCGGATACTGTACAATACTCAGTTCGAACGGATCATCCCGGCAAGTCTTGGCCAGAAAATGGTAGGAAGACGCTCCGGAACCCGCATGCGGGAACACGAACAACCTCAACCGGGCCTCCGGCCGAGGGAAGGGCACAGAAACCACCCGCGGACGTACCCCGGCCGCAACCGACGCTCCGCATACGCCGCGAACCGGCTCCGTGGTCGCCAACCGAGCGGCAGAGTCGCCGCCGGCGATCCGCTGCAAACACGCCTCGCGCGTGCCCTTGAAGTCCTCGAAACGCCAGCCGCGCGGCAAACTTTCCCGGCGAAAGTCGGGCCACACGGATCGATCTGAACGGTCGTTGACGACAATATGGAAAATCATGCGCGCAGCAGGGGGAAAGCTTCGTGTCGCCGGATCCGACCGATAACAGGCGGCAAACCACCGCTTTCGCGGAGCAGCATCATGCCAGCGACTCGCCTTTGTTCCGGGAAGACAGCTCGCCTCGGGCCTCAGCGATCCTGCGCCCCAACACGCGGTGCGCGAGATCAAGATCGAAGTTATCCATCGTGCCGCCGGCCTCGAAGTGTTCGATCGCCAAATGACCGATCGCGTGGGTGACCGCACTGCCGGCCAGCGGCAGGGAGGTGGCACCGAGCACCGTTCCCAGTCCCGGAATCGCCTTGACCGCGCTCAAAATCATCGTGGCCGAGAGCACGGCGACCCCCACCGCACCAACCAGAGAGGTGGCCACGGACTGAGCCTGACACCGGGTGAAGGGAACGCCGTAGAACTCCGCGAGCGACGAAAGCACTTTGAGCTGCAAACCTCCCACCGCCGCAAGATCAACTCCGGGAATCGGGATCAGACCGGCGCCCGCCGCCAACGGCAAATAATCGCGCACGATCTGCTGCGCCTGCTCCTTCATCGATGGCGGCGAAGCAGAGCGAAGCCCATTCGCCCTTGCTCCACTGGGCAAACCAACCAAGCCGGCCTGCGACACTGGACTGGCCTGCCAATCCAGGACCGCGTGGTGCGCATCCGGATCCTGCTTGGCGTCATCAAGCCGGCCCGGAGCCATAGCCGGCGCCGGAGCGTGCTTTTCATCCGCTCTCCTGTTGGTGAAATCTACGGGGGAGCTGGAATTCTCCGCCGAAGCTTCAGTTCGCCCGGTGGATACGGTCGAAGTAGTTCCACCCAAAACGGCTGCTGCTCCGGCCGTCGGTTCGCAGGTCTCTCGCCTTTCGGTTTTGTGCCGTCGCTTCCGGGAAGATTTCATCTTATGCGTCCACCAGACGGAGGGAGATCGTACAAACACCCTTTTGGACAATTGCCCCGGCGCCTTGTCGGGGAACTTGATCGGCCGTAAACCAAGTATGAGCCCGATGAATCAAAGATTTATCGGGCTCATTTGCTCGACCAGTCACCGGAAAATACGCGGAACAGGAACGAGTTTGCAACGACTGAACCGCGCTTAGTCCGCGGCTTTGCCGAAACTACTCTTTCAGGACTGCGCCGCGGGCGAGGCCGCGAGATTGGCCGGAGCCTCAGGCGCGGGAGCCGGAACGCGTCGCTTGTCAGAGCCGAGGATAATCACGAACGCGAGCAACGGCGTGAAAACGAAACAGAGAGCCAAATAGATCCAGAAACCGAATTTCCGGTTACGACCGAAAAATGCGACAAGAAGCGATAGGAACGTGTAGATGATAATACCAGGAATCATGGCGAGTATTGGGTTGGACGGTGGGACTTGAGAAAAAAGGGAACTAGGATCAGAAAAACGCCGAAGCGTCAGCGCTTGAGCAGCGAATCGATCGCCGCGTCGAAGCGGGTTTCGAGGCGATCGGATGCGGCAACCATCTTAGCGCCGAACGATTTGGCTTGGGCCGCGGCCGCCGACTTACCCTTTTCCACCTCGCGGACAAAGCCGGCTTGGACCGCGGACAAATCGAAAGTGAGGAAGCTGCGGTTCGATTCGAGATGTTGGACAAACACTTTTCCCACCGCAAACGTCAGGCCGCCAGCAATGACGGGCAACGTGATCACGCTGAAGACCGAACCCAATCCAGGAACGGCGCGCGCCGCAGAGGCGGCGACAACCGAAGCCGACGAAGTCGACGTGTAGGCAGCAAGCAAAGCGATGACGATGCCCTTGATCTGCTCTTCCTTGTAGTCGACGCCGTAGTGCTCAGCGAGCTCCTTGCCCATTTTGATCTGGACGGCCGTGATAGCCGCAAAATCGACCACCGGCAGCGGAATCAAGCCCGCACCCATGGCGAGCGCGACGTTGTTGTTGACAATCTCCAAAGCCCCGGGGCGGGAAAGGGCAGGCGTGATTTCAATTGACATGATGGACTGGGAAAAGCCGATCGGCGGTTAAGTGGATTGCAGGAAGGAGATCGTCTGGGTCATTTCGACAACCGGACGGACTGAACGAGACGAATCCGCCCGGGCTTGCATCTATATTCAAGAAGAATCGGTCGAAATATTTAATTATTCCTTCAATCGCCACCAACACTCCCAAGGTATATGTATTTCTACCCATTTTTAATTCCGTTTTTTATCCGCTGTTTTCCATCGGTTATATATTTAATTCCTATTTTTATACCTACCTCCGTGAATTTACCGGACGTGACGTTTGAAGCCGCAATATGCCGATATATTTTATTGACTAGAATGCGGTTTGCGATGGCGTCCGCAAAGCTCCGCGACTCGCGCTAGGCTAGCAGACTCGAGTTGCAGGTCCGCCAAGAGCGCCGTGTGGAGAGGCGCCGAATGCAAGACCCGCCACGACCTGATCATCCCTCTTTATTCCATGCACAGAAACTACCTCCCCATGAGTCCAAAAGCTCCCCGCGTTATGCACCGTATCCTGGTTACCCTGGTCACCATCGCCGTTTTCGCCGGCATCCGGCCGGCTTCTGCCGCCGAACCCTCCAGGATCGTCAACTTGTCCGCGCGCGGACAAGTCGGGACCGGCCAAGACGTGCTTATCGGTGGATTTGCGATCGCCGGCTCGTCGCCTAAACAAGTGCTGCTTCGCGCGGCCGGACCGGCGCTCGGTGCCTTCGGCGTTTCCGCCCCCCTAGCAAACACCAAGATCACCGTATATCGCGGCGGCTTGGAAATCGGTTCAAATCAAGGCGGCGCTGCGGCAAATTCTGCCGAAGTGACAGCTGCGGTTTCCCGGCTCGGCACGTTTCCGTTTGCCGCCAATAGCCTGAACTCCGCGCTGCTGCTGACTCTCGAGCCGGGCGCCTACACCGCTGTCGTCTCCTCGACCGACGGCACCCGCGGCACCGCTCTGCTCGAGGTCTATGAGCTCCCGGGTACATCCAGCGCCGTTTTGTCGCCCGACAATCAGGCCAAGATCCACGCGTTGGTCGAGAAAGCCCTCCGCGACTACGAGATTCCGGGCATCATGTACTCCGTCAAATTCCTCGGCGAGCAGCCCTGGACCCAAGCCCGCGGCGTGCGCGACCGCGCCAGCAACATCCCGCTGCAGCCCGACTCCTATTTTCGAATCGGCAGTGCGTCCAAGACCTTCACCGGCATGGCGATCTTGAAGGCCATCCAAGACAAGAAACTCACGCTCGATACACCCCTGAGCCGGTTGCTGCCGGCCGAAGTTCTCAGCCGCTACCCGAAGAACCTGATCACCGTCCGCATGCTGCTGAGCCACACTTCGGGCATCAACAGTTACACCAACTTCATCGAGGAATGGTTCTTCCCCTACATTCAGAATCGCACGCGAATCTGGACCGATCTTCAGCTCGTTGAGATGGTCAATTCTAAGTTCAGCGACGCCGAACTTGGCCAAATCGCTCCTCCCGGGGCCATCTGGTCCTATTCCAACACCAACAGCGTTCTCTTGGGCTTGATCCTCGAGCGGCTCCACGGGAAGCCCCTGCGCCAGATCGTTCGCGAAGGGCTGATTTCTCCCCTCGGGCTGAACAAGACTCTCTATCCGGCTCCGGGCGAAAGCATCATGCCCGAACCCTTTGCCCGCGGCTATATGAATTGGGCCAACTACGTCGGGGTACCTTCGCTGCCCAGCACCGATCTCGATGTGAGCACTTACGACCCGTCGGGGGTGGGTGGTGCGGGAGCGATGGTTTCGACCACCGGCGACCTTTCCCGCTGGATCGAGGCAATGGTCAACTTCGACGCCGGCAGTCCCGACTTCCGCCGGTCCCACACCGATTGGAAACTCTACACCGGCTTCGGCCCGGGATCTTACACCGCCGGCGTCGCACAAGCGAGCTATGGCCTGCACATCGCCCACGAACCCGACAGCATCAATCGCGCCGACTACTGGATCGTCGGCCACCGCGGCCAGCTCTCGGGGTACGACACCGCGATGATGTATCTACCGGAACAAGGCGTGGCGGTTGTGGTTTGCTGCACGCGCTCCCTCAAGAACGCACCCGGTTTCCCGACCAATGCGAACACGGTCGCCTTGAACGGGATTGTTAATATTCTCTTCCCGAAGTTGATCGCCGACAACAAAGCGGTCCTTACGACCACGCCGGCCACCGAGAAAATGGAACCGGCGGCGGGATCCTACCGCAAAGGTCTTCCGCTTTCCGAATACTGAGCCGGGATCCAGAAGCCAGACTGCAAACCGCCGCCGCTCGAGGCAACGGTTTGCGGTCCGGTGCGATTTTCCGTCGCACGCCCGCCACGGGCGGAGTTTCGCCTTCCCAGTCCGCCAACCGGCCCGAAATCCACTTCCAAGACTGCGCCTCCGACCGCAGGCGAGCAAATATGAATTCCACCGACAACAGTCCGAGCATTGCCAATCAAACCGCCTGGGAAGGCTTGTACGCATCCACTCGGGATCTGGTCTGGGGATCGGAACCGGTTGGTTTCCTGAGGGATTTTATCCAACCGGAAGTCGAGGCCAAGCGCTGCTTCCGCCGTGTCCTCGATGCCGCCACCGGGGAAGGACGAAACCTGCCTTTCCTTCTAGGCCTCGCCGGCGAAGTCTCAGCCTGCGATTCGTCGGAAGCCGCCCTCGGAAAAATCCCTCCCGAGCTCCGCTCCCGCGTGAAGATCGCGCGGTGCGACCTCGCCCGCACGCCGTTCGCGGATAGCAGCTTCGATTTTATTCTGCTTTGCGATACCGTGGAGACATTGCCCGATCCGGTTCCCGTCCTGAATGAATTGCGCCGGATCCTCGCCCCGGGAGGAACTTTGATGTGCAACATCCCCGGGCCGGAAGGGGATGTCGCCGGAATCGAAATGACCCCGATCGCAGGCTCGGGATATCTTTATCGAGGCCGCTTTTACTTCCGGTTCTTCAAGGACCACGAAGCGGAAGAACTCCTCGCCAACTGCGGCTGGGAGATCGTGAGGAGCCAGACCATGACTTGGACCGAGGCGGCCCACCCGGGGTTCCGCGCGGTTCCTCACCATCACTGCAGTCGGGTCTACCTGCTCGCCCCCTCCGTTAGCCGCGAAGGCTGACAGCGTCCGCCCCGTCCCTCCCGCTTAGCCAACTATGGATCGCCAAACGTTCTGCCGCCTTTTCGGAGTCCCCGCGTGGATGGCGGTGCTGCGCCTGATCGCTGCGTTGGCGATGGTGTCCGCTACGCGCATGAGCGCCGCCGATATCGAGGAAATAGTCACCGCCAAGGTTATGCGGGTGGGTCTGCCGGCGGATGAAAATCCGCCCTATATCATGGGCGCTCCCGGGAGCCCGCTGCAGGGCCTGGAAGGCGATCTCATCGCCGAGATCGCCAAGCGGCTCGGCGTCAGGGCGGAATTCGTTCGCACGGCACGCAGCCCGAAGGAATTGCTCGCCCAACTCGCCGACTCCAGAGTCGATCTGGCGATCGGCCAGCTCCCGGATTCGCTCGAGTGGGCCAGAACGGTTAGGTTCACCCGGCCCTACTTGTTGATCCGGGAAGTTTGCCTCGTCGACCGGCTCACCTCAGCCAAAGCGGGCGGCTTCGAGCGCCTGATTGCCGGAGCCTCGGCGCGGATCGCGGTTCCCGCCTCGAGCGCCGTACTCCCATCGGCCCGGGAAGAATTCGGCGATCGTATCCTCGTCTCTCCTACCTTAGCCGCCGCCGTGAATCTGGTCCTCTCGCGCGCAGCGGCCGGCGCGATGGTCGATGAAGTTTCCGCGGCGCGCTGGCTTGAAGACAATCCCGTTGCCGGGCTGCGCATCGAATCGGCGATGCGCCGGGATCGGCGCACGGGGCTCGCCATAGCAGTCTCTTGGAGTTCCGAGGAACTTCATGCTTGGATCAACCTCTGCCTGGAGAAATGCGTCCTCGACGGCACCATGAATTCCCTGATCGCCAAAAATCTGGGGCCGAGTTGGACCGGACGCAGCCGATGACCCTCCTTGCGGCACGTTTCCTAGGGCGCGCCACCGTTGCGGTCGCGGCGGTCTTCGGCGGGATAGCCTCCCTCCGGGCGCAGACGCAATTTCCTCCGGATATCGCGCGAATCACGGCCGCCGGCGAGCTGCGCATCGCGATGACTACCGAACTTTGGCCACCTTTTTTTTTCCTCAACAAGAATCAGCAATTAACCGGGATCGATGTGGATCTCGCCACCGAAGCCGCCCGTCAATTGGGCGTAAAAGTCCGCTTTGTCCGCGAAGCCAAGACCTTTGACGAGATCGTGACAATGGTTGTCGAGCGCCGCGCCGATATCGCGATCGCCTACCTGAGCGATACCTTGGAACGGGCCCGGATCGTTCGCTTTACCCGAACCTATGTGCAAGTCAGACCGGCTGTCCTCATCAATCGGACCTTGGCGGGCAGTTCGCGTCGGGGACCAGGCCTGAATCCGCTCCTCAATCACCCCGAAGCAAGGATCGGCGTCACCAAGGGCAGCTCCGCCGAAACCTTTGCAGCGGCCGATTTCCCGCTCGCCCGGATCGTTTCATACGAAAGCTGGAACGAGATCACGCGCGATGTTGCCACGGAAAAGCTGCTCGCGGGCGTCTCGGATGAAATCGATGCCAAAAGCTGGCAAACCGCCAACCCGGAAGGCGCGATTGAAGTCGAAACGGTCGTTCGAGAAGGGCCGCCCGACACCATGGGAATCGCTGTCAATCGCGCCGACCGCCACCTGCTTTACTGGCTTAACCATTTCTTGGCCACCAAGGATCGCGACGGAACCCTCACCGTCCTGCGCCGCAAGTACATCGAAAACGACCAATGGAAAAACGAACTTCCGTAGTCTTGTATATCGGTCGGGCCCTGCTCAGTCCGTGGGCCACCGCCGCCGCTATCGCTCTTGCGGTCGGATTCGGCCTCTGGCTGCCGCAGCTCTGTGCGGCCCTGAAACCCCTCGGAGAACTCTATTTGGCATTGCTCCAAATGTGCTCTTTGCCACTCGTTATCTGCGGCGTCGTGGCGAGTATCGGGCGAATTCTTCGCGACGGCCAATCCCAACGTTACCTCGGTCGTCTCGTATCGGTCGTAGTCGGAGGACTTTTCCTGACCGCCGTTCTGGCGGTCTTGCTCGGCTTTGCCTTTCAGCCGGGCTCGGGTCTCAGCGCCGAAACCACCCAAACGCTCGGTCGTCTTCTCTCGGCAAGTGAAATCAAGGCGGGGGGCGTTACCCCGCTCCGGGAGGTATCCTTCGTGGAATTCCTCAGCAGCGCTGTCCCGCGCAACATCTTCGCCGCCCTCAGTCAGGGCAGCCAACTTCCCATCCTCTGTTTCTCGATCGTGCTGGGAATCGCCCTCGGCGTCACCGGAACAACCGGACCAAAGTCGGCATTGGAATCGTTCGAGGCGACCTTTGACGCCCTCCTCAAGGTAATTGAATGGCTGCTCTACTGCCTTCCATTCGGATTGGTAAGCCTGCTTGCCTCGCAAATCGCGGAAGCCGGTTTCGGGATTTTTGTCGCGATGATCAAGTTGATCGCGGTCCTGAACCTCGCGGTGCTGGTCTCGCTGGTCGCCGGCAACTTCGTGATCGCCCGCGCAACCGGACGTTCCTTTTTCGAAGTCCTTCGCCAATTGATGGATTGCCTGCTCATCGCGTTCGCCACCAAGAGCAGCTTCGCCGCTATCCCCTCCGCGCTGAGCGCCATGCAACGCCTGGGATTGAGCCGGCGTACCACCGATCTAGTGATTCCGCTCAGCGTCAGCCTCAACCCCATCGGAAACGTCCACTACTACACGCTCGGGGCAATATTCATCGCACAACTTTACGGCGTCTCAATCCCGGCTTCGGCGCTGGCGACATTTTTGGTCGGAGGCGTGCTCGCCGCCGTGGCCGGCAGCGCCCTGCCGAGCGCCGCGGCAATCGGCGTGATTTCGATCCTGCTCGAACCCCTCGGATTGCCGGTGGGCGCGGCGGCGATCCTGATCGTCGCGATCGATCCGTTTCTTGATCCCGCAACCACCGTGCTGAACGTGCACGGCAGCTGCGTCGCCGCGAGCGTAGTGTCGGGCACCGCGGAATCCGACGGCGAGAGTCCCGCCGCCCTCCCAGTCAAATGAAACCACTCTTCCCGACAACTATGCGCTCCCTACTCCGTACCACATCCCTGCTCCTCCTCGCGGTTCCCGCCTGCCTCGCCGACATTTCAACCAAGCTCGGCTTCGAATCCGCCTATGTGACTTACGGGACAAGATACGCCGCCGAAACGTGGGTGCCGATGATCGATTTCTCCCAAGGGGACTACTATGCCGGAATCTGGGGCTACGTGCCCTTCCAGCCCAGCAAGTCGTTCGAGGGGGAATGGGACTTTTTTGCCGGTCGCACCATCAAAGCCACCAAACTGGTATCTTTCGACGTCGGCGCGACTGTCTACCGTTATCCCCGTACCGAAGTGGACGACACCACGCTGGAGGGATTCGTCTGGTTGAATTTCGATACGGCCCTGAGCCCGAAACTCAAGCTCTACTATGACGTCACGGTCGACAATTGGATCGGGGAAATACAGTTGCAACACGCCATCCCGCTCAAACCGGTCGCAAACCTGGTCTTCAGCGGACACGCCGGTTTCCGGAAGCCGACCCATCGGGCAGAATGGTATTACGCCACAGCCAAGATCGATCTTGCTTTCAATATTGATCCCAAGACTACGCTCTCGATTGGCACCCGGATCACTGCCAACACCGACCAGGACGCCGTAGGCCACAGGACAATCAGTTGGTATGGAGCGTGCATCTCACGCTCCTGGTAGCCAACCGAACTCAGGCCCGTTATATGCAACCGACTGCCGGTGATATTTGGCCGGAGACACCCTCCGCTCCCGCACTGACAGAAGGTGAAATCCATCTTTGGCGTGTAAGGTTGCCCAACAACCTTGATGCTTGGCCGGTGCAAATTCTGACCGCGGTCGAACGGCGTCGAGCAGCCGTCAAACACTGTCCGAAAGACGCGAGGCGAACGTTGGCGAGCCGCATCTGCCTAAGGGTACTCCTTGCCGCCTACCTGCGGGCCGAACCAAGGGAAATCGACCTCATCGCTTCGACCGCCGGCAAACTCTTCCATCGTTCGCCGGCCACCGGAGGCAATATAGAATTCAACGTTTCCCACTCCGGGGAATGGCTGCTTCTCGGGTTTGCCCGCGGGCTTAGTCTAGGAGTCGATGTGGAGCAGCATCGCGACTTCGAATTCGGGGACTTGGTCAGTGGATTCTTTTCGCCCGGGGAAAAACAGGCTTGGGCCGCACTGCCCGCCCCTGGCCGAGGCAACACCTTTTATGACGCCTGGACGCTCAAGGAGGCATATCTGAAGGCGCTGGGAACGGGCCTCACCAAGCCGCTCGAAAGCTTTTCTATTTCGCTCGGCGATCTAGGCCATCCGCGCATACTTGAGTGCGACGATGACGCCGATGCTGGCCAAAAATGGCGCCTTGCTTTGGTCGCCATTGGCCCGGGCTACTCTGCCGCCGTCGCGGCCGAAACCGGGGCCCGAATATTGCGAACGCTGACCTTTCCGCCTTTCTCCGCCGCGGGGTACAGAGCATCGGATGCGCGTGTTCGAACTCGAGGACAATACAGCCCGCACCCGACCGCCGCCTAGCTGTAGCCGGATTCGCGCTCCGGCACGTGACCGGCCATCAACTATTTTTACCATGTTAATTGGGTATCTGTACCTATGGCCTCAAGCCGCCGATCCCGTGTCGCCGCAAGCCAATCCGGCTCAGCGATCCGGCTGTTCTCCAGAGCAGAATAAGCGCGAATGCGGGCCCGCAGAATCCCGGCGCACACCGATCGGATTGTCCGTCCACTTCAGGAAGCGTGCGCATATCGGCAGTCGAAAAGTTGTGCTTGTGTAGACAAATCCCGGATCGACACCCTGCGTCAAACCCTGCTCCCGCACCCGCATTTGCAAACGAGCCCCGCATCGAATTCCGGCCCCCTGCCCAATCCCCTATCCTGGTGGAAAAGAAAGTATCCGCTGTTCCGCGCCTACTTTGTGGTCTCCGCCTTGGTCGGCTCCTTCCTGGTCGTGTATTTCTGGCCATGGCTCAACAACCGAGTCTTCGTCAGCCTGGGATCGGGCGAAGCCGGGGTGCTCTGGGAGCGCTTTCTCGGCGGCACCAACCTCACTTACATCTACCGCGAAGGCTTTCAGCTAGTGATGCCGTGGAACCGATTGTACAGGTATAATATGCGATTGCAGCAGACGCCTCATCGCATCGTAGCGCTTTGCAAAAACGGGTTGCCGGTTGAGCTGGAAGTATCCATCCGCCATCGGCCGCGCGACGGCAAACTGCCTTTGCTCCACTCGGTGGTCGGTCCCAACTATATCGAAGTGGTCGTAAAGCCCGAGATCGAGGCTCACGTCCGGGCCGTGGTCTCCCAATTCGAGCCCACCGAATTGTATGCATCCGAAGGGTACATTCTCAACCTGATCGTGCAGGGCGCGATGCGCGAGATTTCCGAACGCTACATTTCTCTGGACGACCTGTTGATCAAGCGGATCGTGCTGCCGACCAAAGTGGCGGACTCCATCGAAACCAAGCTCATTGAGGAACAACGCGTTTTCGAGTACGATTTCCGCGTGGCCCAAGCCAAAAAGGAGGCCGAACGGAAGGAGTTCGAAGGCCGGGGCATCCAGAAATTCCAGGAGCTGATTGCCGCCAACGGATCGTTCAAAGACTACCTGAGGTACGCCGGCATCCAAGCCACGCTCGAACTGGCGAAATCCGACAATGCCAAGGTCGTGGTCATTGGCGGCGCTGACGGCGGGCTGCCGCTGATCCTCAATATGCCGGGCGAAGAGTCGCTGCGATCCCGCGCGGCTGCGCCACCTTCGACCATGCTCGCCCCGGCAATCAGGTCTCTGCCCGTCGAAACGCCACCCGCCCCGACCGGCGCCGCCAAAAGCGCGGATCAATCCGGGCCCCCGGCTCAGTCGGGGACCGCCACCCCGGCGGAAGCGAAAACAAGCGCTTCCCCGGCGCCCCCGGCGCGGACGAGCGAAGCGGCCACGACGCCTCGTGCGTCGGAGAAGACATGACGTACCCCGCAGCCAGCCCGGGTCGGACCCTTCGAGCTTTCCTTCGCCCCATGCGCTTGGCGGCGGCTGCCGGCTGCGTCCTGCTCACAGCAAGCTCGTGCAACTACAAGGAAGCGGCCGGCGACCGCCTCGTTTCCCCGCACTGGCAGCACCGCACAGAGTGGCCCGAGCCGACCCAACCGCTGGCACCGGTGTTGCGGCTGCTTATCTGGCGCGACTACCTCGATCCGCAAATACTCGATTTCTTCGAGCGTCGCTACCGCGCGAAACTTGAAATCACATACTTTGAAAACAACGCGGAATTGAAGGAGGTATTCCGGCAACGGCCGAGCGATTTCGATCTCCTGATGCCCAGCGATTTTGTGATCGACGGCTATCTGAAGAACGTCAACCGCGGGCTGCTGGCGCCGATCCGCAAAGAGAACATCCCCAATCTCGGACACGTTAAGCAGATATTGTTCCGCTCCCCCTACGACCCTGAACTCGTCTACTCGGTGCCGATGTTCCACAGCAGCCTGGGGATCAGTTTCAACCGCAAATACGTGCAGCATATTCCGCGCAATTCCACGCTCAAAGCCAGCCGGGACGACGAAAACTTCCAGCTCCACGGCTATCGCGCGCTCCTCGACGAACCCCGCGTTTCACTTTCCGCCGCTCTGGTAGACGACGGGATCGACCCGAACGCGCCCACGGCGGCCGCCTTGGCCGCCACCGCCGACAGGTTGATCAAAGACACCGCCAATCTGGGCATCCGGTTTTTGGCCAGCACGCTGCCCGACCGATTGATCGCCAACGACATTATGATCGCGGTGAACTGGAGCGGCGCGGCGGCCGCCGCGGCCCACAAAAATATAAACATCCGGTTCGTGCTTCCACAGGGACCGAAGTTCGTCCAGGTCGACAGTTTCGTCATCCCCGCAACCTCGATCAACCGCTATACCGCGGAGTTCTTCCTGAACTTCCTGCTCATCCCAGAAGTATCCGGCGCACTGACTAACTACAGCTTTTACGCCAACTCCAACAACGATTCCACGCCGTTCATCTCGCGCGACATTCTGCTCGGGCCGGCCTATATGGATCCCCCGCACGGCGCCCGTATCTTCCTCGCGGATCTCGGCAATCTGGAAGCGGATTTTGAACGTGAGTGGGCGCGGGTAAAGGCAACCAACCCCGCAACGAACGCAAAGGTCCCGTCGCTTCTCAAGACCAAAGAGGCCGAACGGGAGAAAGCCGACCTGTCCCGCTAGCATTAATTCCGAAGCTAAAATCGATGCCCAAACCCAAATCATACATGCGCCTCATTTGCCTAGTACTGCCGGCCCTCGCTTGCATATCGACCTTGGCCGCGGCCGATACCCTGAAGATGCCGAATGGCGAACTCCTGCAGGGAACTATCGTCCGGGAAACCGCGGATGCTGTCGTCATCCGCTCGGATTCATTTGGCGAGCTCCGGGTGACCCGCACTCCGGGGCTCGAAGTCCACCGAACGACCGCCGCGCCCGCCCCCCAATCGGCAGCTCCCGCTGTCGCGCCATCGGCCGGCGCCACGGCCCAGCCGCAGGTCAACCGCAGCTGGATCAAAACCCTCTTGGGACTCTCAGACCGGTGGAGCGCAGAACTGGAGGCCAACCTGCTTTTCGTGAGCGATACCTACCGCATGTCGGCGCGGGGAGCGGAAATGACCATCGGCTACAAGGTACCGAACCCCGCCAAACCCAACCAACCGGTCCACGACTACGGTCTTTTCGGCGCGTATAATTTTCAAAAGGTGGACGACTTCGTCATCGGCGACAATGCCGAGTTGGCTCTGCGTTACTTTTACCAGCCTGCGTCTTCGTGGCTTTTGGCCGCACAAGCCGACTGGACACGAGATCAAATCAACGGGATCGAGTCCAGAACCCGGGCTTTGGCCGTTCCGGCCTATCGCTTCATCGACACCGCCTCGACGCGATTTATCGCCGGTGCTGGCCCCGCATTCCTTTCTGAATCGCTGGCGATCGCCGGCTCGCCCTCGAGCTCGGATTCGCTGCGGGACCATGGGTTCCGCGCGGCTCTTTACGAGCTGTTCCAACACCAGATTCGGCCTGGACTCACCTTCCGCCAAACACTCGTGGTCCTCGCCCGCCCTTCCAATCCGGCCGAGACCTTCAACCTCAGGTTCGGCGTCTCGCTGCGGCGCCGCCTGACCCCGAACCTCTCGTTGAGTCTTTCCCACGACTACGTCCGGACCGAGTCCGACCAGGTTGTGCCGCCCGGGGCCAAAGGCAGCGCGGAATCCATCGGCACCACAAAGCTGATGTTGGGATATAACCTCTAGACCCGGCCATGTTTCCGGCGGTCCAGAAATTCGCGCGCTTTATCCGCGCCGAATCGTCCGAGTTTCGCACCAGAATCGTCGTGGTGGCGATTCTGGCCGGGGTCATCAATGGCTTTGCGGTCAGCCTGGCCATATCGGCCGCAAAGCGCCTGGAACCCGGACAGATGCAAATCCGCGAATTCCTGCTTTTTGCCCTGGCGTTGGTGGCCTTCTGGATTTCGAAGGAATATGTGCTAAACCGCACGACAAGCATCGTCGAAGGCATTATTCGGGATGTGCGCATGCGCATCATGCGTTCCCTCCGGGATACCGATCTGTTGGTTTTCGAAGGTATGAACCGGGGCCGTATCTACACCGTTCTCTCGACCGAAACCATGACGCTTTCGATGTCGTCCGGCGCAATCATTAACGCCGGATCGTCCGCCTGCATGCTGGCGTTTGTGGTCATTAATATCGGATTCCTTTCCGGCTATGCGCTCGCGATAACTTTGCTGTTCATCACCACCGCGGTCCTGATCTACATCCGGAAGAGCCAAACCGTAAACGCCGAACTCGCCGCCGCCAGTCGGCTCGAAAACGAATTCTTTGAGAACTTGAACGGTCTTTTGCATGGCTACAAGGAGCTCAAGCTGAGCCGCACGAAGAGTTCCGACTTTTTCAGCGCGGATCTTTGGAATTCGATCACGGCGACCGCCGAGCTCCGCACCAAGACCGGCAAGACCATGAATCAATCCGTGCTGATCGGCCAGAGCTTCCTCCTCTTCACCGTGGCCGGAGTCCTTTTTCTTCTTCCCAATCTTCAACCGGGCGCGGTTGCCGTCGTTGTTCCGGTGGTTGCCATCGTGCTGTTCGCCGCGGGTCCCATCGGCGATGTCGTGGTTGCGATTCCTGCTTTGGCTCGGGCCGGCGCCGCCATCGACAATCTGTACTCGCTGGAGACGGAATTGAAACGGAATCGCAACGAAGCCGAGGTTTTCGCCGAGCGCCAGCCAATCCTTCAAGATCCTTTCGAATCGCTTTGCCTGAAAAACGTTTCTTTCGCCTACCCGCCGGCAGCCGGCGGCGGCGACTCGAAAGGGTTCGCTTTGACGACGCTGGATTTCAGTCTCAAGGCGCGGGAAATTGTCTTTATAGTTGGCGGGAACGGAAGCGGCAAGTCGACCTTTCTGAAACTTCTCACCGCATTGTATTCCCCCGCATCCGGTCAAATCGAATGGAACGGCCACCCCGTGACGGCAGAGCGGATCGCGTCGTACCGGAATCTCTTCACCCCGGTCTTCACCGATTTCCATTTATTCCGGCGCATCCTCGGCGTCCGCGACCTGGACGAGAAACGTGTGCGCTCGCTGATTGAACGCATGGGACTGGCGGGCAAGACGGACGTACAGGGCGCTCGCCTCACGCAAACCGATCTTTCCACCGGACAAAAGAAACGGCTCGCCCTGATCTTGGCGAAGCTAGACGACCGCCCAATATACATTTTTGACGAATGGGCGGCCGATCAGGACCCCGCTTTCAGGCGCTTTTTCTACAATACACTGCTGCCCGAAATCAAGGCAAGTGGTCGTACGGTGATAGCGGTCACTCACGATGACAGCTATTTTGCCTGCGCTGATCGTGTTCTAAAGATGGAATATGGCAATTTTGTTCCGGGCGAGCACCACGCCAAAGCGTTTTCCGAATAACCTCGGTCCTGGACGTCAAACCCGGCACAATCACTACGAGGTAGTGTGCGTTCGTGCGGTTGGTTCCTACGACCGCTTGGCACATGTTCTCATAGAGGATGCGTCCAACCGCCGAAGAACGCGAACGCTTCTTGATGCCACCGAATCAGCGCCGTCAGCGCCCTGGAGCGGGTGAATTCAATCTAGATATGCGCGAGTAGCACAGGATCATCACGAAGGCGTAGACCTTATCACCGTGCCATCGGGTTGAGTATACCCAGCGCAACGCGTAACCGGAGGAACCGCCCTGCTTCAATCCTAGTTGGTTCAGGCGGCAGGCGCCCTGAAAAACCTCAGTGGAGAGTTCGCGGCTGTATTCGCCCCCATCGAGCGCTCGACGCTCGTGAGGATTTTCGAGGTCTGGCTGCCGTCGTTCTCGAACTGCTCGGCGCAATCGTGGACCGCGAGGCCGGCACGTTTGCAGATGTACTCATAGAAGCCGCTTTCGTCGGCGTCCTGGAAGCGGCCCCAGCAGCTGGCATTGTAGTCCAGGATGCACTTGAAGTCGGCCTGGCCCCCTGGTCCGCGACTTATTGGCCGACGAAGCTATCCAACAGCGCGACCGCGTCCGCCAGCGTTATATCACAATTTAGTTTCAGATTTGAAGTGCAACATTAGTATATAGGATGATACGCGATTTAAAGGCAGCTGGACGGCCGCTTCCGAGGACAGGAGCCGAAGAGCTTGCCGGAGGAAGCGGCCGGCCGGCGGGCGTGGTAGACTTCATGCGGGGTGCGGAAGCCGAGGCGTTTGCGGGGGCGGTGGTTGAGTTGGTCGGCGATGGCATCGCAGGCTTCCTGGGTGAGGTGATCGAGGCGGGTGCGCTTGGGGAGGTACTGTATGTGTCCGGCGGAGTGCCTCACAGCGCGTCGTTGATCAGCACGCACTGCGTCACCGACAGTGACGCACATGGTCACAGGCGGTGACGTATCAGGCCCCGAGCGGCTGCCACACTCCTGGGAGCAGTGTGGTAAGGTCGTCCTTTGTGGTCATGGCCGGCAGCCGGGTGAGGAGGTCGCGGATATAGTCGAGCGGGGCGACGCCGCGGCGCTGGCAGGAGACGACGATGGAGTAGATGATCGCGGAGCGATCGCCGGCGTCGGGGTGACCGATAAACAGGAAGTTCTTTTTGCCGATGGCGGAGGGCCGGATCGCGTTTTCGAGCAGGTTTGTGTCGATCCGCGTGTCGCCGTGATCGCAGTGCGCGACCAATGCCTCCCACTGGCCGAGCAGATAGCGGCAGGCCTTGCCCAAGCCCGACTGCGGCAGGCACCGGCGAGCCAGCAACAGCGCAGCCTTCTTCAACAGACGCAGCGTCAGCTCAAAGTCCCTGGCCCTCAACCGGGCGCGCTCGCCTCCGGCGATCTTCCGCTCATCCCAGTCCCGCTCCATGCGATACAGATGGCCGATGAGCCGCAGCATGAAGCCGGCTTGGATCGGTGCCTGCTCAAGGGCGTCATTAAACTTCCGCCGGGCGTGGGCGAAGCAGGCGACCCGGATCACCCCCGGATTCTTCTCCGCATAGCGAGCATATCCCTCATAGCCGTCCGACTGGAGCACGCCCTTGAACCCGTCCAAGAGCGTCGTGATCTCGCCGTGCTGCCGCGTCAGCCGCCAGTCGAAGACGACGTCATCGCCCGGACGACTGATCGCCCAGAGGTAGCCCTGGAAGGTTTTGCCGGTCGGTTCATCCGGATCCTGGCATCTTATCGGGGTTTCGTCCGCCTGCAGATAGCGGCCGCCCAGCAGTCGTTCCTTCATGCGGAGGTAAACCGGCCGCAGCCACTCTGCGGTCACCGCCACCCAGTCCGCCATGCTCTTCCGGGACAACCTCGCACCCCAACGCTCCGACATCTTTTCCTGCCGGAAGAGCGGGACGTGATGCACGTATTTCGAGACAACGACGGCGGCCAGGAGCCCGGCCGACGCGTAACCGCCCATCACCGCCCGGCTCGGCGCCGGCGCCACGAGCGGCGGCCGGCTCCGGTCCAGCCGATGCCGATACTTCGGGCGCACGATCTCGCGCTTCACCAGTTTAGGCGGGATCAGGTCCACCTCGAAGGTCCGCTCCTCGCCGATCCGTTCGTAAACCTCCGGGTCCCGTTTCACCTCCGCCGGCACGATCTCCACTGTCTCATGCACCGGCAGATGCCGGAACGTCTCCTCCGGCGGGCGTCTTTTCGCCGGCGTCCGCTCGTAGGTCACCGTCTGCGGCTTCGCGGCCGCGATCCGCGCCTCGATCTGCCCCAACGCCAGGAGCAACTGCGAGCGGTCCAACGACTCGCCCTTGCCCCCGCCGAAGAGCTGTTTCTTCAGCCACGCGACCTGCGTCTCCAGCCCGACTACCTGCTCCTCGAGCGAGGCCACCTTGCCCTGCAGGGCAAGATTTTCGGCGAAGAGTTGCTCGGCGGGCGGCATGCTGTATCTTAGTATAGGATACAGCGGGTCCCGTGCCACTCACCGCTCGTACCACGCTTTGCGGCGGCCGTCCTTCAGGTCGATCCCTCCGACCAGCATCGTCAGCGCCTCCGTCGTCAGCGAGAGCTTCCTGCGGTCGCTGCCCACCGGCCAGGTGAACCGCCCCTTCTCCAACCGCTTCGCCAGCACCCACCCCCCGTCCCGTCCCAATACAGGAGCTTCAGCCGATTCCGGACCTTGTTCGAGAAGACGAACAACGCTCCCTGCCGCGGGTCCTCGCCCAGCCGCTGGTCCACCTCGGCCCACAGGCCGTCGAAGTGCTTGCGCATGTCGACCGGCTCCACCGCGAGATAGACCCGCCACGAACTCGGGAACGCCAGCATCAGCGCAGCCCCTTCACGCACGCCACCGCATCCTCGATCCGACACGCGCGCACGATCAACCCGTCCGGCAGCACGATCTCCACCGCCATCCCCGCCCGCGGCAGCTTGACCTCCACAAACGCCGGCACCTTGGCCGCCGCCGACGCCATGGCACGTGCCGCCTCCTGTCGGCGCCGGCGCAGCCACCCCGCCGGGGTGAAGCAATTGATTCCTTCCCGCGCCGCGAACGCCCGCTGCGTCAGTCCGCTCGCGTCCAAAGCCTCCAGCAACCGCTTGCGCTCCCGCTCGTCCCCCAAGCGCCGCCCTCCGCCGTCTGCCTTCGCCAGTTCCAATGTCGCCAACGCCACCGCGGATTTCATCCAGACACACTATCACGCCGCCGCCCTCCACGGAACGAGGCACTCCACCGGACTCATACGAGGTACTGGCGGATGAGGCCATTGGTGTTCTCGTTGGTGCCGCGTTCCCAGGGATGGTGCGGGCTGGCGAAGTAGACCTTGGCGCCGAGTCCGCGTTCGAGCGCGCGGTAGCCATGGAACTCGGTGCCGTTGTCCGTGGTGAGGGTGCGCACCCGGTGCGGTTCATGGGCCAAGAGAGCGAGCAGGCGCTCGTTGGTGTGCTCGACCGTGGCCCGGGGCACCGGTCCGATGCGCACCAGCCCGCTCTTGCGTTCCACGGCGGTAAGGATGCCGGCTTTGCCCCGGCCCCGGACGCCGTCCGCCTCCCAGTCGCCGAGGCGGCCGCGCCGGGCGACGATGTCGGGTCGGGCCTCGATCGGGCGCTTGCCGGCCAGGCGACCCCGGTTGTCCCGGTGGCCGTAGCGTTTGCGCCGGCGTTTGCCCGCCCCGCGCAGCCAAGTCCACAGCGTGCCGCGGGCCTGCCGATCCCGCCGGATCCACTCGTAGATCGTCTGGTGGCTCATCACCGGCCGCCCCTGCCGCCGCCGCCACCCCACGATCTGCTCCGGACTCCACCGCAGTTCCAGCAGCGCCGCCACCGGCGCGTAGTGCACCGGCCAGTACCGCCGGTTCCGCCGCGACCGCCGCCGCCGCCCATTGGCCATCTCCTGCGCCGTGCCCGGCCGATACGCCCCGTCGTACGGCGTCGCGTTGCGCTTCACCTCCCGCCCGATCGTGCTGCGGTGCCGCCCCAGCACCTTCGCGATCGCCGCGCGGCTGAGCCCCTGCCCCCGCAGCACCGCGATTTGATGTCTTTCCTCGGAGGTCAGTTGTGCATACACCATTCCCGGACCGTGTTGCACTTACCTCCTGAATCCAAGCAACCGATCAGGTCATCCTCGATGACATGGGTCTTCGCGACCTACCAAAACACAACCGCGAGTATCTACTGCAGGTCATCATACGCCCCTGCTATGATGCCGAGGTAGGCAAGCGGGAAGAAGGCTCGGTTGGAGGTTAGTGGTTCAAGGAGTGGTTTTTTCTCGCTGAAGGATTGTGGCTGGGGGCGAACGGTGGGCCGGCGAGGGGCCCGGATCGGAAGTGTCTCTGGTCCCTATCCCTGGACGTTTGGTCGTCCAAGTTAACCTGCTATCCGTGCGCGGAGGGCGTCCGGCACATCGTGCTGGATGCAATCTGGTCGAGCAAAAGAGGGACGGAGTGAAGTGGCACCATCTACAGAGCGGTCAACCGGTGACCAAGGGGCGCTACGTGCGCAGCAACACTCCGAAGTTCGCTTCCCACGGGAGGAAAAATAAGGGGGCCGGGTTTAGCTGGGGACGGCCGCCGGCACGATCAGATGCAGCTTTTCCGGCGTCGTTTGCCCGGTCGCCAGCCGCCACAGGTCGACCGCCAGCCTTCGCGCGGCGGCGACCGCCCACTTGCGCCGGGCGGCGCCGCGGGCCACGCCCGCGACCAGGGCCCGGACCGGTGGATAGTCGGGCTGCCACCGGGCCAGGCGCCAGACCAGTTCGATCAGCAGCGCCCGCACCCGCGGGTTGCCGTAGCGGTTGATCGAACCGTCGCGGCGGCGGCCGCCGCTTTGCTGCACTCCGGGACACAGCCCGGTGTAGCTGGAGACCTGACGGCGGTTCTTGAACCGACCCCAGTCGCAGATCTCCCGCAGCAAGGTGACCCAGGTCAGGGCCCCGATCGCCTTCGGCAGCTGCGGCGGCGCCTTGGCCTCCAGTTTTTTCCGGCGCGCTTGCTCCTGCTCGTCCAACTGCACGATGGTCGCCCGCATCAGCGTCAACTCCCCGAGCAGCCACGGCGAGACCCCCGCCTGCAGATCCTGCCAGCGCTGGCCGCGCCACCACTGGCCGGCCGCGTGCTGGCCGTAAAACAAGAGCAAGCTGCGGCCCCGGGCCTCCCATTGCTGGCGGCTTTGTTTCAACTGGTCCCGCAACCGGCACTCGCTGCGCCGCCGCTGCTCCTCCTCGCTCGGCACCCGCACCGGCGTCATCGCCTTGGGATTGCCGCGCAGATACCGGTCGAGTTTGTCGCACAGCGCCGCCGCATCCAGTTTGTCGGTCTTTTGCCGGCGGCCATCCGCGAGCGCTTCCGCCACCAGCACGTGACTCTGCGCTCCGGCCGCCTGCAACTGGTAGTGCAACCCGTAACCGCACGGGCCGGTCTCGTAGCCCACATACACCTTGCGGCCCGCCGCCACGAGGCCCCGCACCACGGCGAGCAATTGCACCCGCCCCATCGTCTGCGGCCGCAACGGCCGCGCGTCGTCCACCTGGATCGCCACCGCCAGATCGCGCGCGTGCACGTCCGTGCCCATTTTGATCGTTTCCGACTTGGTCTCGAGCAACCGCCCGAGCAATTTTGCAACGTTGGTATTCATTCGGCCGACAAGTTGGAGCCTCTTGCTCCGCTTGTCGGCCTCATGGCATCTACGAAATCCGCTCCACGATCATGACCAGCAACCGGCCACGCGAGCACTGGGGTAAACTCTCCCAGGACGTGCCGACTGCCGATGCCGTCCTGAACCATTTCCACCACCACGCCACCGTCATCGCCATCACCGGCGAAAGCTACCGCCACAAGGACACAGCCATTGCCAAAACCAAGTATCCCGCCACCACCAAGGCCTCGCAACACCGGTCTCGCGCTCCGCGACTCGCCGGCATCGGCCTCGTCCTTCCCCCGCACCTCCTTGCTTGCTTGGAAAAAACCATTCCGGCCTCCCGCTCGGCCTCAATTCGACCTTGTCCTTCCGCTCCCATCTTTCATGACCAAACCTCTCTAAAGGTGGCTGGTTTTAACCCGGCCCGTCGTGGCTGGTTTTTACTTGGCCGGTGACAGCCGTCGGCAGAACTTCTGGCGCCCGGCCGCGCGCGGCTCAGGCAAAAACGGCGCGTCGCACGCGGCGCACCCCGGAGTTACGGGAATTTTTTCGGATGCGGCTTCACGGGGAGCGAAGCTACCCGACGGCGGATGGCCGTCTCAAGATCAGGTTTATGGCGACGGCGTGGCCTGTTTCACCACGGCCGCAACCATTGCGTCGGTTCCCGACCCGCGGGGTGTCGGTCCGGCAATCGCCACCAAGCTTCCCGCGGTGCTGAGGTCGCTTGCACCTAGCGGCATGCCGACTGCACCGGATTCCGGTCAGGCCGCGCAATCGTCCGGGACTCCGGCCGACCGAAACTACGCTCACTGTCAGCGCGCCGTGGTGCTTTTTTCCTTTCATGCCGGCAACCGCCATCTAAGTTTGAACGGCACCGAGCGATCCCCGATTTTTCGTATCCCGAATTCCAATACAGGTTGCCAAAAGGTTGCCGCAAATTGCACTTTTGGCTTCACTTCCTCTGATTTTTTTGCGTCTATCTACCCGTTCTAAAACATTAACCATCAACTAAGTCCGCGTTTACTCGCGATTTGGCTTCAGCGGCCAAAAATTGGTTCGAGTCCCGTTGGCCGCCCCATTTTTGGTAAACGGGACGAGAACCCTTGGGTTCGACGAAGCACCGCAGGTGCGGAGAAGGGCTGTCCAGCAGGACAGGTGCAAGGCACTTGGCTCCAAGGGCCAACCAATCCCGTTGGCCGCCCCATTCTCAACGGGACGAGAACGAAGTTCGACGGAGCGCGCAGCGCGGAGACGGGCGGTGCCGCAGCACCGGCGCAAGGCGCTTGGGCGCAGCCCAACCAATCCCGTTGGCCGCCCCATTTTTGAAGAAACGGGACGAGTACCGAGGCCAAAGGCCGACATCGGACACCCTTGGGTTCGACGTAGCGAGCAGAGCGAGCGAAGAAGGGTCGCGCAGCAGCGCGAGTGCAAGGCACTTGGCCCCCGGGGCCAACCAATCCCGTTGGCCGCCCCATTCTCAACGGGACGAGAACGAAGTTCGACGGAGCGCGTAGCGCGGAGACGGGCGGTGCCGCAGCACCGGCGCAAGGCGCTTGGGCGCAGCCCAACCAATCCCGTTGGCCGCCCCATTTTAGAAAAAACGGGACGAGTACCGAGGCCAAAGGCCGACATCGGACACCCTTGGGTTCGACGAAGCACCACAGGTGCGGAGAAGGGCTGTCCAGCAGGACAGGTGCAAGGCACTTGGCCCCCGGGGCCAACCAATCCAGTTGGCCGCCCCATTCTCAACGGGACGAGAACGAAGTTCGACGGAGCGCGTAGCGCGGAGATGGGCGGTGCCGCAGCACCGGCGTAAGACGCTTGGGCGAAGCCCAACCAATCCCGTTGGCCGCCCCATTTTAAGCGGGTCAAGATCGGGCGGATTCGGAGCAGCGGTTTATGCCCGCGGGCAAAGGTTGCACCGCCGGACGCGCCCATGGGCCCCTCCCCGCTTGATGACGTAGCCCGGAGCTTCAGCCCGGGGCTTCATTGCCTACGACCCGGTATCGGATCCCGAACCGACCCCATTCCCCAACGCCTTCCCCCAGGCGGTGCCTCCATCCCAGCCCCTGTCAGGGACAGGCACAAGGGGTCAGTTCGCTGAACGCTGATCGGATCGCGACAATCGACCGCGAATTGCCTCCGGGGCATCTTGAGGATGGCGACCATCCAGCTGTAGATTCCAGCAGCTGACCCATTCTATCCCGCCACCACTTTGGGATTCCGGATTCCGGACCTGACCCTATGGCTGCGCCTCGGGTGTCCGCCCGGGACTTGCCGCGGATTTGCCGGCCCTGGGTGACCGCGGCCCGTTTTCGCAGCCTCCGACGGCATCTACACGGCCGCTCCCACTCCCGGACCATCCACCCGCAAGCCCCGTCATTCCGACCTTTCCTTTGCCGGTTCCGGGGTGGTTCGACGGAGCACCGCAGGTGAGCAGAAGGGCTGTCCCGCAGGACCAAATGGCAGGCGCAAGGGGTCAGTTCGCTGAACGCTGATTGGATCGCGACAATCGACCGCGAATTGCATCCCAAGGCATCTTGAGGATGGCGGCAATTCAGCTGTAGGTTCCAGCAGCCGACCCACTCTATTACACCATCACTTTGGGATTCCGGACTTCTGACATGACACCATGGCTGCGCCACTCCCCTCGCAGCGAACCTCCGACGACACTGCGGTTAAATGAATTGCAGCCACTGAGGACTGCGCTTCTTTAAGAAAGCGATCCGACCGGCGATGATAGAGCGGTCGATCTCATCCCGCTGTCTTAATCCCGCTGTGATCAAAATCCGACTACTCCAAATTGGTGACATTCATCGCGGGATGCCGAGAGATTCGGTGACCGATATCAAAGACCGGCTATTTCCGGCAGCAATCGCATCTCAGACAACAAGAGATCCAATCACCAGCGCTGTACGCTTCGCTGTGAACTTGCTGCGTGACCGACCGGTGGACGCGATCTTGCTTGCCGGTGATCTCACTCACCAGGGTGATCTGGCAAACTACGAACAGTGCGTGGATCACCTCGCAGATGCGTTGCTCGGAGAATGGTGCAAAGCCAACTCACCCGCGTTTTGCGTGCCGGGCAACCACGACATTGACAGAACAAAAGTATTGCCAGCGACGCCGGCAGTGAAGGTGTGGGACAAGTTCGAACCTCTGGAAGAGGTTTGGAAGAAGCGGAATTTACCGATTATCGCGACAAATGACGTGAAAACCTTCACGATCAAAAAAGGGAATGCGGTAGCAGAAATCATGGCTTTGAATTCCTGCCTAGGATGCGGCGAATATCGTGGTCTCCCGGACGATCTCAAGAAGGCAGCACACGAAATGGTCGCAAGCGCAGCAAACAACGACCTCAAATGGACAGCTATTGAGCAAATGGATTCGCCGGCATTTTCCGGCGATCACATCGACGTAGTGCAACAGAAAATCGATGGCGAACGAAAGGTGAACGTAGTCTTGGCTCACCACAACCTACTCCCGCAAGCAACCCCGCGCGCTGCACTCTATGCCGAGGTTTTTAATGGCGGGCAGTTTCGCACGATACTGGCCCGGAATCGGACGCCGACGCTTTATTGTCACGGACATATCCACGATGACCTCATTGAAGTGGTAACGAATCCTGGATGCCCAGCCTGTATGGCCGCGATCTCAGCGCCGCTTCTCGATATGGGATTCAACGTGATCGAAATCTGCTACACCATCGATGGCGTGCCTCTGGGTGCGACGGTTCAGAAATACAAGGTTGGCAAATCGTACACCTTTTTTCAGCAACCCGAGGAAAGCCGGATTCCTTTTTGTTCAGCCGGGGACTATTTCCGCATTTTCGACCACCCGCCCCGGGCACAAATGATCTCGGCCATCGGTTCAGGAGTGCGATTTCCCGCACTTTTAGATAAACTCAATAAAGACCATTCGGCACTGACAGAGATGGAGCTAGCATCAATGGTCAGTGAAGCAGAGTGGCATGGCATCCTAGGGATTCTAAATCGTGAAAGAACTCCACAATTTTGGCAGATACTGCGGCTGACACCATGAACTCTCCGTTCTCCCTCGGCCGGTTCGAACACGACAGCCGCTACAAGCATGCGTATTTTCTGCCAACGAAGCTGGTTGAGAAACTAGCCTCCGGCGTTCCCACCTATCTCATTGGCGGCCGAGGAACCGGCAAGACCACCCTGCTGAAAGCTTTTGAATGGCGAGAACGGCTGCACAACCAATTTTTGCGCCAAGCCCTGAAGAACGCTCCATTCTCCGACGGCATCATCGGCATTTACGCAAAAGTTTCGGAGCACAATCTGAAAACCTTCCAGAGTTGGTTTAGCGGGATGGCTGCAGATCAGAGCGCGACTATCTTCGGCCTCTATTTGGATCTGATGTGGCTTGAGGACTTCTTTATCGCGGTCAGTGAGCTGGGGATAAGCGGCGACCTGACTTGGGACGTCCGTTCGGAACGATCGTTCATGGCCGCCCTTAGCAATACCCACATTGGTGAGCGATTGGGAGCCAAAGCAAATATCTCATTCTTGGATTTCAGCAGAAACCTCCAAGACATGCGGTTTTCGATTAGGCAGGCGGCGCTAGTCCGGCAACCCTCAGAGGAGTTCTTCAGGCAGTTCCTAACTGCGAATCCGGGTGAAGCGGGACAGACAGTTGCTACCTTGTTCGCGGAGCACGTCGGTAGTGCCGGATTAGGTGGAATCGCACCTCGCATTCGAGTGCTATTGGACGAGGCGGATGCCTTAACCGAGCCGCAACACCAGATCGTCAATACCGTAATCCGTCTGGCGAAATCGCCGCTTTCCTACATTTTTTCGTCCATCAAGCGATTCCGGGACGTGACTACCACGACTATCCCGAATATGTCCGTGCAAAGAGATGACTGCCAAGTGGTGCCGCTCGAGGTCTCCCGGCAACGGGCTGAGTTCAAGAAGCTCGCGGAGGGCGTTGCAGCGGTACGACTTCAAAAAGCCGGCTACACTCTGAGCGGCCCTGTCGATCTCGACCGTTGGTTTGGAACGAGCACCATAAATAAGATCCTCCACGAACAATTGAACGAGTCTCTTTCAAGTGATGCCAAACGCTTGCTAAGCGCCGCCCAGCAGACAGGCCGTCTGCCCTATTTCGGTGCAGGAAATACAATACCGCTGAAGGATTCTGACGATGAAGAGGAATTCGCAGATGAAACCGCCACCGAGCCCGCATGGGACAGCACTTGGCCGATATACCAAACCCACTTGATCAGACGCCTCAACCTTGAGGTACCACCCGCAGATGCCCCACATCACGTTCGGAGGCAAAAGTATGCTGAGGTCCGCAAGCGAATGGTTGCAGCATATCTCGACATCTGCGCGAGTCTCAACCTTAGGCCTCGCTACGCCGGGGCTGGGATGGTGATAGCGCTTGCCGACAGCTCCGTACGCGACTTTCTGCTGCAATTGAACGAACTATATATAGAAGCCGGAGGAAATCTTGACTGCCTTACTTCTGGCAAATTAACGATTCGCGAGCAGGACGCTGCTCTGCACAGGGCTAGCGGCCAAAAAATAAGCTCATTACCCCAAGGAGTTCGGCTGCCCCACGAGAAGGTTGTAAAATACGTCGACGCGTTTGGATTTCTCACTCGAGAGCTTCAGTCGGGAAGCGCGGATTCCTCGCATTTGCTCTCCAATGAGCGAGGCAATTTCCAACTCCCAAAGGCGGCGGCGGGCGATGGCCTTGATGAGGCACGTGAGGTAATACAGGAATGTGTAGCGACTGGTTATTTCAGCGCGGCGGAATCAACGGATGGCCTAAACACATTTCGGGTGAACAAGATCCTCGCACCCTACTACGGATTTTCCTATAGAGGCGCATACTCTTCGGTCCCTTTAAAATCCGAGCACCTTAGGCTGATTTCGAAGGCTGATACGGGTTCTTCGGACGACCGGCGGAAGCTGGCAAGAGAACTAGCCAACGCGATTGAGAATCAGGACGATGTCAACCAACTCACTTTCCTCTGACCTAGAGCCGGTTAGCGTATTTCGCGAGGACTATATATCGGCCAAGTCCTTCAAATCCTCCGACCGGAACGCTGTGCTATCTGGGCGTTACGAACTCGCGGTATTTGCGGTGAGTTGGGATCGACGTTGCATGAGCCTGTCAAAGGGAACCGCGTGGAAAGCAAAACGAGCCGTGCTCATTCGGCCTCCGAATATCGACAAGGAAGGATACTGCAGAAAGCACGAAATGGAGCTAGTAGCGATGCTGAAAGAGCGTTGCCAAACGATCGAAATAATCGACGGAGTGGAACTGGGATTTGATGGCATCTGGGAACGGCTCTACCTAATCGGAGCGGAGGAAGCGATGAAGGCACCGTCACCCGGCGCCTTCCTATTGGATCTTTCAGCGATGTCCCGCTTCTACTCAGCCGGCTTGGTGGCCATGATCATTCGCCTCGGTATCGCGGCTAGAACGGATTGTTTCTATGCGGAAGGCCGCTACGACGCGACGATAGACGTAAAGGAGGTGCTCTTCTCACACGGAAAATGGGAGCGAAAGGTGGTGCCATTCCTCGATGGTAAGAGCAATCCATCCCTCGGATGGTATTATCTAGTGTCGGCCGGCTTCGATAGCGAGTGGATCACAAAAATACTCTTTCAAGAGGAACCCGACCGCGTCGGCCTGCTGATGCCAATCCCTGGGGTTTTTCCAAACTACGAGCACAAATTCTTAAATGGCATCAAGTCTATCACAAGCGAGTTCATGATTCCGGAGGAATATCATCAGAAAGCTCACGCCGCCGACGCTGTTGCGGCGTGGAAAACATTGTCAACTTCCGGCCAGGAACGTTGGGAAGAAGAACAGGTAGCATATCTTTGCTGTGGAACGAAACCGCACGCCGTCGCCATGGCACTACGCGCGCTGGTTCATCGCTTTCCTGCGGTGCTCTATTTTCTACCAGAGCGATACAAGGTAATCCCAGTTGAGGAGGCCGGTATATTCTGGCGATACACAATCATCGATCATTCGTCGTTTGCCCTCCGGAAATCCTGACGCCCCTTCCTCGCGGATCCGGGGGAGCCTGGAAATGGATATCCTGTGTCCTCCTAAGTGGTCATCCCAAATCGAAGAATCCGCCCTCCTGAGAATCTCCGATTCAACGAGGAGTGAGTGTTAATATAAGTTCGTGAGTCTTCAGGCGTGCTCGGCGTCCATAGCCGTTACCGTTTTCATCCTGGGTGCCGCCCAGAGTGCTGAATCGGCTGCGCTTGAATGTAGATTTTACACGAAAATACTTTTCAGAAATCGCACATACATCTGGTCCGGAAAGACCGTTGGAACAAGCCCGCTGAGGAAAAGTAAGGATAGCCTTCGCCTCTCTCTCAGCGATGCTCTTCAATAGACATTCAATCGCGGAAGCGGCTTCCGAGGCGACACTGTAGGACGACCGGGGACGCTCAGTGGGAGGGGGATAACGACCAGTGCCGTCCACCGGCCCACAGACGCCTCGCGCAATCGTTTCCAACACATGATAGAACCTGCTATAGTGGACACTTGAGTATGGTGGGTCGAGAAATACAAGGTCACCTTTTTCGAGGTCTGTAGTGTAATTATTCGCATCTTGGCACAAGGCCGCACCTTTCTTCACTGCATGACGGGCCGCCAACATCGCCATCGTCTGCTTAGTCTGAGTTACCGGATCTCGGCACCAGGCGCTATAGAGAAATTCTTTCGCTCCGCGCGAGGGGCGAAACGGCTGAGCAGTGTGACCCGGTGACGCTGAACAGCTGCTTGCCGCAGCAATCAAAGCTGCAAGGGCGACGGACTGATGTGCGGCATTACTAGGTAGCGTAGCGCGAAGCGCATCGATCCAGAGAGCCTGGCTTCGGCTGAAATAGTAACCACCGTAAGCGTTTGTGATTGGTTGTTTGTCATCTGCGCAACGTTGTCGCTCTTGATTCACGAATTCGCGGGTAAAGCCGTCACGGAGTCCGGGAAGAGATGCACTCGCTGCCGTGAATTTTCGGACATCAGCGAGATATCGACAGGCGCGTTCGTGCCACGACGTCCAAATCAGGTCAGGATCAAAAACTCTGGTTCGCGTGATAACTGCTTCTGCCAAAACCACCGCGAATTTTTGGATGTCGCAGGCGATGACAGGCACTGCTTCCGGACTGGTAGCCGCAAAATGAGCTACTGATGCCGACCCGCTGAACAAGTCCACAAATCGTGTCGCGGTCTTCAGTTCATTCCGAATTAGATGGCCGAGCCCGTTCCCGAGCATCCAGCGCTTGGAGCCCATGTATTTCATACGCACGTTTCCCAGAAACCTGCGCGCTCAAGCGAGGTTATCCCGATAGTCCAACCTCTGATGGACTTTGATAGCTGGAGTTTTCATCGGGGGCCGAAGGAGCATGACACCACGACAGGAATTTTGAACAGATCTGTCGAGGCTGCTTTCAGAGGCCAGCTGTAAAGGCTCAGTACGCTGAGCGCCGATTGGGACTCAAGAGGAGGCCAGGAATTGCGCCTGGGGAACCCACTTGGGGCGCAGCCAAGGGGTCACGTCCGGAATCCGGATCTTCGCGCCCGAAAGCAAGTGAGCAACGAAGCGACGCTATCGGCCGCACTCATGGGCAACCGTTCTCCACGCCGTACCTTTGGGGATTCTGGAATCCGGACATGACCCCATGGCTGCGCCGGTTCTCGCCGATCCCGGACTTGCCGAGACGCCACCGTCGCCGCCCCCGTCCCTTTGCTTGCCGCCGCCCTCCGCCGTGGCGTAACTCCGCTCCATGCGCTCCCCGTCGCTCCCCCGTTCGCTCGCCCCGCTCCGCCGCCTGCTCGCGCTCCTGGCTCTCGCCGTCGTCGGCCTCGCCCAGGACGCCCGCGCCGCCGTCGCTCCCGGCCAGCATGCCCCCGACTTCACCGTCACCGACATCACGGGAAAAACCCACGCCCTGTCCGCCTACCGCGGCAAGATCGTCGTCCTCGAATGGCTCGCGCCCGGCTGCCCGTATGTGCTCCGGCACTACCGCAGCGGCAATCTGCCCGCCACCCAAAGCGCCGCCCTCGCCGACGGCGCCGTCTGGATCCAGATCAATTCCAGCGCCATGGGCGACCTCGACCTCGCCAAGACCGAAGAGTGGCGGAAAAAGAACGGCGTCGCTCCCGCCGTCGCCTACATTCGCGACGAAGCCGGCAAGCTCGGCCGCGCCTTCGGCGCCGAAACCACGCCGCACCTCTTCGTCATCTCGGCCGACGGCAAGCTCGCCTACCAAGGCGCCATCGACGACCAGCCCGGCGCCAGCCAGGCCAACACCGTCCACGCCCACAACTACGTGAAGGCCGCCATCGCCGCCCTCAAGGCCGGCCGCCCCGTGGAAATCGCCACCTCCAAGCCCTACGGCTGCGGCGTGAAATACGGCGCCACGCCCTGAGGCCCGCGACCAGCGCGAAACGCGCGGGGCCGCGACGCCCGGGACCCCGGACCGGGTCGGGCTTTGTGGTTTGGGCCGCGACGCACAGGGTCAAATCGCGAAACGCGAAACCGCGGCCGTAGCCCGGAGCTTCAGCCCGGGTTATATATTTCCGCCCTCCCCAATCCCCCGGGCTGAAGGCCCGGGCTACTTCGCGCCTCAATCCTCGAGCGAGTGCAAGGGGCGCGCAAAGAGTCAGTCAGCGTCCCTGTTTTACCCGCCACGTCGAACTTCGACCGCCAGGCTCAGCGATCAGGGGACTGGCCGCCTCCGCCGCTCTCCTACTTCACTTCAAACGCCCCCAGGTCCGGGGCGCGGCCTTTGAAGGGCAGCTCGACGGAGATGCCGGCGTCGATCAGGCGGCTCGTGGGTTTGGGGCGCATGAAGTCGAGCTCGGGCAGGCTGCCGTCGGGACGCCGCGGGCCGTCGACGCCCTTGGGGTCGGTGCTCACGAAGTCGTCGGCGCTCACGGTGACGTTTTCCAGATTCCACGCGTTGAACTGGTCGTCGGGCGGGTTGCGTTCGTGGCCGGACAGCGGGGCCGCGGTCCCGAGCGCGACGTTGTTGCGCAGCACGTGCGTCACCGGCTTGGTGTGCCGCGGCGCCACTTTCAGGTCGAACTGGCGCGCGTTGTTGTACGCGGTGTTGTTGTAGAACCGCAGCATGCCGGGATGGTAGTTGGCGTTGAAGCCTTCGGCGCGGTTGTTGAAGGCGAGGCTGTGCGCGACGACGTGCACCGCGATGTGGCCGGGGAAACGCCGCGGATCGAGCAGCCAGCCGCCCATCTTGAAGCCGCCGCCGTTGCCGGCGCGCTGGTCCGTGTCGGGCACGTAGCCGTTGCTCCAGGCCCAGCAGTGCTCGATGCGGTGCGCGCCGCGCGCGTGGATCAGATCGTAGCCGTCGTCGCTGTTGGCCCAGGCGCGGCAGCCGCGGAACACGTTGCCCTCCTGGCGGGCGTGGCCGCCGAAACCGTCCGCGTTTTCCCCGCGCTTGTCGGGGTCGTAGTTGTGGTGCGAATCGCAGTTGAGCACGAGGTTGTCACCGCCGTCGGCGATGAAGAAGCCCGGGCCCTCGTTGTGGTGCAGATTGAGCCGCTCGAAGATATTGTGGCTGCCGCCCTCGACGCGGATGCCCCACGACTCGTTCGTGTTCGTCAGAATCTGCTGCACCCCGCGCACCTCGAGGCCGCGCAAATGCAGCCACGACGCGCGCACGCTGAAGCCGCGGATACGCACCGGCGTCGCGAGGCGGTGGAAATCGAAGACCGGCGTTTCGTCCCGATAGGCCCAGTAGTTGATGCGCTGCCCGGGCGCGCCGCTCTTGGTCAGCAGGACGCCGATCTCGACCGTGGTGCCGCTGAACGCGTACACGCCGCCGCGGATCCACACGGTGTCGCCCGGCGCGGCCGCCTCCTGCGCGCGCGTGACCGACGCGAACGGCTGCGCGAGCGTGCCCGGGTGGGCGTCGTTGCCCTCGGGGTGCACGTAGAATTCTGCGGCGGCGGCGGAGCGGACGACGGCCAAAACCAGCGCAATCGCCATGGTCAGGCGGCGGGGAAAACGGATGCGGGGAATCATCGGGGCGACAGTGTGGGCGCACCGCGCGCCGACGACAACCGCCGCGACGGACGGTCCAACCAGCAGCTTGCCGGACGCGAAGGGCGATCCTGCCGCTGCGATCGCCGTTTTCGAATGGCCGCCAAAAGGCGCAAACGGCGCAGAACGTTCGGCGCGCTTATGTTGCCCTGCATCCGATCCGGTCGCGCCCCGGCAGCGAAGGTGGCGGCATCGCTGAGCCGACCCATGCACGGCTTGCCTGCGCCTTTTGCGCGCTTTGCGGCCATGTCCGTTCGGGCTACCATCGCAAGGCTCGCGTGACTTTTTCGGCCGGAGGGGCCACGGTCGGAGCCGGAGCCGATTTACCCCAACCGCCCTGTCCCCTGCCCCATGCTCTCCCGTCGCGCCTTCCTTGCCTCCGGTTCGATCGCCGCCACCTCGCTCGCTTTGCAGCCCGCGGCCGCGGCCAATGCCGCACCCACCGCGTCGACCCCGACCGCCGCGGCCAAACCCTCCGTGCGGCTCGCCGTCGCGTCGTACTCCTACTGGCACTTTCGCACCGCCAAGGTTCCGATCACCGACGTCATCGACCGCGCCGCCGAGCTCGGCATCGCCGGCGTCGATGTGCTGCACCGGCAGATGGATTTGCCGGAACGCGGCCCGCTCGATGCCGCGGCCTTGGCCCATTTGCGCCAGCTCAAGCGCCACGCCTTCCGCCGTGGTGTCGCGTTGTGCTGCGTCTCGACCCACCAGAGTTTCGTCAAAGCCGATCCCGCCGAACTCGAGGCCGAGGTCGCGCACACGCGCAAATGCATCGCGCTCGCCGCCGAGCTCGGCTGCCCGAGCCTCCGCATCAACACCGGCCGCTGGGGCACGACGCGCAGTTTCGACGAGCTGATGAAGAACCGCGGCATCGAGCCCATCCTCCCCGGCCGCACCGAGGAAGAGGGCTTCAAGTGGTGCATCGACGGCATCGCGCGTTGCCTCGCCGACGCCGAGCGCCACGGCGTCGTCCTCGCGCTGGAAAACCATTGGGGCCTCGCGCGCACCGCCGACGGCCTCCTGCGCATTCTCAACGCGATCAAGTCCCCGTGGCTCGGCGCGCTGATGGACACCGGCAATTTCCTCGACGACACCTACGCCCAGCTCGCCGCCATCGCCCCGCACACGGTCTACGTGCAGGCCAAGACCTACCCGGGCGGCGGCGAATGGTACACGCTCGACCTCGACTACGGGCGCATCGCCGAGATCCTCGGCCGCGCCGGCTACCGGGGTTGGGTCGCGCTCGAAATGGAAGGCAAGGCCGACCCCGCGGTCGCCGTGCCGCAAAGCCTGGCCACCCTGCGCGCCGCGTTTGCCTGACAGCCGCGCCGATCCGTAGCCGCGAGCGCCGGCGAGTGGGGGTTGGTTAATGGGATAGCCCGCTTCCGGGCACCCCTCGCGGGCGCGCGCAGCCACCAGGCAGACGGTTTCCTCAACTGAACCTGCGCAACGGCAATGTCCGGCCCTCAGCGGATCTTCGCGTCCGGCAACTCGCTCTTCACGCCGGCATCGAGCGGCATCTTGTCTTGGTCCGGCGTAAGGCCGGCCGCGGCCAGCAACGACGCGAGTTGGCCTTCGAGGTCGCGGCGCGTGGCGGCAAACTTCGGATCGACGGCGAGGTTCTTCAATTCGAGCGGGTCGTTCTGCAGATCGTAGAGCTCGGGCACATGCCGGTCCGGCGAGCCGTCGCCGTGCGGATAGCGGATGAACTTCCAGAGGTCGGTGCGCACGCCGCGGATGTTGGGCGTGTAGGGAAACTGTTTCTCGTAGTTGTATTCGTAAAACCAAGCCGTGCGCCACGCGGGATCGCCGCCGGCGGCCAGCGCTTTCCACGAGCGGCCCTGGATGCCGGCGAGCGCCGGCGCGGCGCACAGGTCGAGCACGCTCGGGGCGATATCCATCGCGAGCACCTGGCCCGCGACGACACGGTTCGCCGGCAGGCCGGGACCGCGGGCGATGATCGGGATGCGGATGCTCGGCTCGTGCATCGTGCGCTTGTCGACCATGCCGTGCTCGCCCTCGAGCAGGCCGTTGTCGCCCATGAACACGATCACGGTGTTGTCGTACTGGCCCGTGGCCTTGAGGTGGGCGACGAGCCGGCCCACGCTGTCATCGACGCTCAACACCGTGCCCCAATAGGCGCGCACCATCGCCTCGAAGTCCTTCACCGCCTCGGGCCGGGCGTCGGGAAACTGTTTCCGCCATTCGAAGAGCGGACCGTAGATGCCGTGCCACGTGGACAGCCGCTGGCGAATCCAGTCGGGCTTGCCCTCGAGCGCAAACGCGCTGGCCGGATACGGCACGCGCACGTGGTCGAAGGCGTTTTTGTACTTCTCCTCCGGGAAATAGAACGAGTGCGGCGCCTTCTGCCCGATGAGCAACGCCCACGGTTGGCCGGGTGCCGCGGCCGCGCGCTGCTTGAGCCAGTCTACGGCGTAGTCCGTGACGACGTGCGTGTAGTAGCCCTTGGGCGTCTCGCGGCGCACGCCGTTCACATTCCACTCCGTGTCGAAATACTTCCCCTGGCCCTTGTGCGTGACGAACCAGTCGAAGCCGGGCCGCGGCGCGTCGTTGTTTTCGCCCATGTGCCACTTGCCGACGTAGCCGGTGGCGTAGCCGTGCGCGCGCAGCCGGCCCGGCCAATGCGGCAGATCGGCGGGCAGCTCGGTGAAATTGTCGCGCACGCCGTGCCGGTGGGCGTAGAGCCCGGTGAGGATGCTGGCGCGGCTGGGCGAGCAGAGCGACGTGGTGCAGAACGCGTTCGCGAAACGCACGCCGTCCTTGGCCAGCGCGTCGATGTGCGGCGTCTTCACGTGCTTCGAACCGTAGACGCCGAGGGCGTCGGGCCGCAGGTCGTCGCACAAAATGAAGAGGACGTTCGGCGGCGCGGACGGCGTCGCCGCCGCGGCGAGGCAAGGCGCCGCCGTGGCCAACAAGGCGGCGATCGGCACGAGCGCGCAACGGCCGCAGCGGGCCAAACGGAAAACGAGGCGGCGAAGTTCAGGAAGCAGCGGCATGGGGTGAAAGCGGGTTGCCGCGCAGCTTGCCCGCACCGGCTCGGCGGGCCAGCGGGAAGTTCGCCGCGGGCCAATCCGCGGACGTCCGCCTACGCCGGCTCGCACCAACGCCCGGTTAGCAGCGTCGCCGTGGGCAACTTCGGCAACCCCCGCGCGCGCCGCTCGATGAGGCTCGCCAGCAGGTCCACCGCGCTTGCCCCGATCTCCCGCGGCATCTCGTCGATGCCCGCGATCGCCGGCCGGCCGCCCGGGCCCGGGCGCACGTTCGTGCTCGCGAAGCCGAGTTTCCCCGCGAGCGGTACCCCGAGCGCGGCCGCGCAGGACCGCACGCGCTCCTCCGACGTCGTCAGCACCAAATCCGGCTTTTCGCGCCGGAACCACGGCCGGATTGCCGCCGCGAGATCGCCGGCCCACACCAGCGGCGGCACGTGCTCGACCGCTTCGTTCCAACCGAACGACAGCGCCGCCGCGGAGAAGCCCCGGTTGGTCCGGCGGTCCTGCTCCACGTCCACCACGAGGCCGATCCGCCGGTAGCCCCGCGCCGCCAGTTCCCGGAAGAGCCGCAGCGTGTTCGCAAAATGGTCCGGCGCCACGCGGTTCAGCTCCGGCCCGAGCACCGACAGGCTCGCCGCCACCACGCTGAATTCGCCCCACTCCAGCAACCCTCCGAGGTCCACCGGCGGACTCATCGGCAGAAACAGCACGCCCTGCACGCCGCGGCTGCGCAGTTTGCGCCGCAGCGCTTCCGGGTTCGCCGCCGCCCCCGCCGGGATCGGCTCGCGGCTGAAAAGGTACCCGCGCTCCCGCGCCCGCTCGCGCGCTCCGGCCGCGAGATCCGTGAGGTAGTTCGGCTCGAGCCCCGCCTGCCAGTTCGTCATCGCGCAGATCACGCTGCGCAACGCGTCCCGTTTCCCCCGCCGCACATAGTGCATCAGCTTCACGATCTCCGGATCGGGCCGGTAGCCGAGGGCGTCCGCGACCTTCGCGATCCGTCGGCGCGTCTTCTCCGCCACCCGCGGCTGGTCCCGCAGCGCCCGCGACACCGTCATCTGGCTCACGCCGCAGCGCCGCGCGATCTCGCGCAGCGTCGGCACCGGCCCGCCGTTTTCGCCCGTGGTTTTCATACTGGGGAGTGTTACTCTAACGCACGGATTCGAATCGAATCCCAATTTCGCCGCCCCAAAGTCCGCCCCGCCCCTTCACCCCACCCCGCCCCGCCGTGCTTTCCCTTCCCTTGCCTGCCCGTTTCCTCGCGCGCCTCCGCCTCGCCCTCGCCGCCGCGGCCGCCCTCGGCTCCGCCGCCGCCCAGACCGCCCCCGCCGCAGCCTCCCTGCGGCCGGCCGCGAATGCCGGCGACGCCCCCGTCGCCCTCTCGCCGTTCACCGTCAGCACCGACCGCGATGTCGGCTTCGTCGCCGCCAGTTCGCTCGCCGGCGGCCGCCTCGCCGCCGACCTGAAGGACACCCCCGTCGCCTACTCCGTCCTCACCCGCGAATTCATCGACGCCCTCGGCATCGACGACCTCAACCAGGCCGCCGAATGGACCGTCGGCGCCCACCAGAATGTCGACGCCGGCGCCAACGCCATCTTCGCCTCCGTCGGTTCCTTCTCCGTTCGCGGCGTTTCCGGCCTCTCCCGCCAGCGCAACTTTTTCCCCTTCGGCGTCACCTTCGACAGCTACAACCTCGACCGCTTCGACTTCGCCCGCGGCCCCAACTCCATCCTCTTCGGCACCGGCTCCATCGGCGGCGCCGCCAACTCCGTCACCAAACAGGCGACCTTCGGCAAACCCATCCGCCAACTCGAGGCCCGCATCGGCTCCTGGGAAAACTACCGCGTCACCACCGACCTCAACGTCTCCAACGACAAACTCGCCGTCCGCGCCAACACGCTCTGGCAGGATTCCGCCGGCTGGCGCAACGGCGACTACCTGAAGAAACAGAGCGCGTTCCTCACTTCCACGCTCCGCCTCACGCGCCGCACCCAGCTCCGCCTCGAGGGCGAATACGGCCGCCTCGAGCAACGCAGCGCCTTCACCAACCTCAACGACCGCATCTCCGGTTGGGACGGTACCACCGTCTACGCCACCGTGCCCACCGCCACCATTCCCGCCGCCACGCGCAACGCCGCCGGCGTCAGCCAATACGGCGCCGACAATTGGGTCTACAGCCAGGCCTTCGGCACCAACGACATCATCCATTTCCAGAATTCGCCCACCACCGTCGGCGCCGCCGCCGCCGGCACCTTCGTCGGCGGCCGCCCCATCGTCGGCACCGGCATCAACACCGCGGGCCAATCCATCCTCTACCAGCTCAACCTCCCCGCGGACCGTTTCAACCGCGCCATCGCCGGTTCCCAGTTCCGTCTGCCGGGCCGCGAGTTCACCCACTACTATTCCAACCGCCCGACGCTGAAGCAGAACTACCGCGACGTCGCCCTCTACCTGAACCACCAATTCGGCCGTTCGTTCTTCGTCGAGCTCGCCGGCGACTACAACAAGGAGTCCCGCTTCGGCGACACCACCTACAACCGCAACGTCTCCGATGTCCTGATCGACATCGCCCGCGCGCTCCCCACCGGCGCGCCCAACCCGAATTTCCTCAAGCCGTACTTCGAAGCCGCCCAGCGCTACGACAACATCCGCAGCTCCGAAAACCTCAACGCCCGCCTCGCCGCCGCCTACCTCCTCGATACCCGCTTCGGCGCCTTCAAATTCAACCTGCTCGGCGGCATCAACCGCTCCGAAGCCAATCTCCGTGCCTGGCAACTGACGCTGCCCTTCGAAGCCGACAGCCGCCTCTGGGTCGGCCGCCACTCGATCCGCTTCCGCCAATACTGGGACCAGGCCGACCGCTCCCTCCCCGAGTTCCCCCGCGAGGTCCGCGCCGTCGATCCCATCGCCGGCACCGTGCGCAGCCTCGTGCCCGTCATGGTCCTCGACACCACCCGCCCAGACTCGATTTCCCGGCGCAACAACAACTTCGCCTACGGCAACCTCGCCGCCCAGGCCAAGCTCCTCGGCGGCCGCCTCAACCTCGTCGCCGCGTATCGCCGCGACCAGTACAACAACTCCGGCAAAGTCACCCGCGCCGCCGGCGACTACCCGCAGGGCTGGAATGCCTTCGACGTCCTCTGGCGCCCCGCCGCTCCCGGCGACTACTACACGCTCCCCGCCGTCACGGCCCGCGACGCCGCCGGCCGCCCCGTTGGCGGCACCGTTTCGCCCGATGTCCGCCCCCGCGACACCAACGGCGTCCGCCTCGCCCAATACGCCAACGACCGCTTCCGCGACGATTTCAACCCGCCCGACATCGACGGCGGCGTCGGCACCTACTCCGTCGGCGGCGTCTACAATCTGACCTCCTGGCTCGGGCTCTCCGCCAACTACGCCGAAACCTTCAACCCGCCCGGCGGCAACGTCGGCTACGACGGTTCCCTCCTCCCTCCCTCCGTTTCCAAGGGCGTCGATCTCGGCCTGCGCTTCAACCTCCTCGGCGGCCGCCTCTCCGCCAGCCTCAACTACTACACGTCGCAGGAAAACAACGCCGTCATCGGCACCCCCGCCGGCTCGCAGGGCAATTTCAACACCATCTTCCAGGCCAATCCCATCGGCGACCAGAGCGCCAACGGCCGCAACATCCGCGGCTTCGCCGACCTGCCCATCGTCCTCCGCGACACCATCCGCCGCAAATCCTCCGGCTACGAACTCGACGCCACCGCCAACCTCACGCGCCAGTGGCGCCTCCTCACGAACGTCTCGGTCGCCGAGCCGCTCCAGGACAACGCCTACCCGCTCTCCATCGCCTACTGGAAAGCCCGCGAACCCGATTTCCGCCAGATCCTCGCCGACGCCGGCGTGATCATCGACGCCAACAACGTCGCCCGCGCCGACCTCACCATCCCGGCCAACGTCGCTTCCCCCAACGCCAACGGCGCCGCCAATGCGTGGAACGACATCCAGTCCACCTTCCTCGCCAACCTCGTCACGCGGCCCCAGCTCATCCGCGGCTCCGCCCGCATCACCGCGAATCTCTTCACCGACTACACCTTCCGCACCGGCTGGCTCAACGGCGTCCGCCTCGGCGTCGGCGTCAACTACCGCGCCAAGCAGGTCATCGGCTACCGCGGCGGCGACACTATCGTCAGCCCGACCAATCCCGCCGCCGCCATCGACGATCCGTCCGTCGACGCCTACACGCCCGTCTACAACGACTCCTACTACGTCGGCACCGCCACCGCCGCCTACACCCTGCGCCTCAAACGCGACCGCCGCGTTTCCTTCAATCTCCGCGTC
Organism: Opitutaceae bacterium; assembly: GCA_027482185.1. Taxonomy (GTDB): domain Bacteria; phylum Verrucomicrobiota; class Verrucomicrobiia; order Opitutales; family Opitutaceae; genus ER46. The sequence continues at coordinate 215,026 of JAIXWF010000003.1, forward strand.
GACAATCTTTTCGACGACGACGGCGTCCGCTACTTCCAGAACGGCGGCAGCGCCACCGGCGGCACGATCCAACGTCCGCCCAACGGCGACGTTTCCTCCCCGGCCCGCGTCGCGACGCCCTCCCTGTTCTCCTACCCGGTGCCGATCAACTACACGCTCTCCGCCCGCTACGAATGGTGAGCCGCCCTTGGACCCGCGCCGGCGCGGCGCACCTCGTATCCGCTTCGCCGGTACCGGCGGCAAACTTAACCGCACCCCGCGCCCACCTTCTATCGCCGTCGCACCGCGGGCCTCGGTTGTCGCCGACCGCCCGCACCGCTTCGCTCCCTGTCTCGTGAACGCGCCGCCCCGCCTCCGCCTGCCGCTCCTGCTTCTGGCCGTGGGATTCGCCGCCGCGCTTTTTGGCGCTCCGGCCCGTGCTGTCGCCGCAACCGCCGCCCCGCTCTGGTGGGACGCGCCGCAGCCGCCCGCCGCGGAAATCGCGCTCACCCTCGCCGCCGGGCCGAGCGCCTTCGGCGCCCCGCTCGCCGACCGCGCGGCGTGGACTGCGTTCGCCGCCACCCCGGCCGGCCGCTCCGCCCTCGCCCGCGCTCCGCGCCTCCTCGCGGAGCCGGTGCCTGTCGTCACCGACGCCGTCTACCTCGCCCTGCAAAAGGACTACACCCCCGAGACCCGCGCCGCCTGGGACAGCCTCTACCGCGCCCGGCTCGACCGCCTCGGCACCCTCGTGCTCGCGGAAGCCTGCGAAAACCGCGGCCGCTTCCTCGCCGCCATCGCCGACACGATCCGCGCCGTGTGCGCCGAACGCGCCTGGGTTTTCCCCGGCTACGACCGCCAACTCGCCGACTACGAAGGAAAACTCGTCACCATCGATCTCTTCTCGTCCGCTGTCGGCTGGCAACTCGCCACGACCGACCACCTGCTCGGCGCCGCGTTGCCCGCCGAGATCCGCACCTTGGTCCGCGCCGAATTGCAGCGCCGCCTCTTCGTGCCGTTCCGCCGCATGCTCGCCGGCGACCAGCCGCCCCATTGGCTCCGCTACGGCAACAACTGGGTCTCCGTCTGTCTCGCCGGTGTCGTCGGCTCCGCCCTTGCCGTGCTCGAAACCCCGGAGGAACGCGCCTTCTTCGTCGCCGCCGCGATCGAGCACTCCCGTAAACTCCTCGAAGGTTACGGATCCGACGGCTACTGCACCGAGGGCGTCGGCTATTGGAACTACGGCTTCGGCCGCTACGTGCTCCTCGCCGGTCTCATCCACCAGGCGAGCGCCGGCCGCATCGATCTGCTCGCCCGCCCCGCCGTGTATCCGGCCTCCGCCTACGGCTTCACGATCGAGATCGTTCCCGGCACGAGTCCCGCCTTCGCCGACACCGATACCACCGCGCGCCCCGATCCCGCCCTGCTCGCTTTCCTCGACCGTCGCTTCGGTTTCGGCCGTCCGCCCGTTGCCGCGGGCCAAGCTCCCGCCGCGTCGCGGCCGAGCTTCGTCGACGATCTGTTCCACGGTTTCCAGGCGGCGATGCATCCGGCCAACCCCGAGTCCCGCCCCGCGCTCCCGCCCGCCGTCCGCGCCTGGTTCCCGTCCGGCGGCGTCTACGTCGGCCGGCCCGACGGCGACGCCTCCACCCCGCGTCTCGCCGTCGCCTGGAAGGGCGGCCACAACGCCGAGCAGCACAACCACAACGACCTCGGTTCCTTCGTCGTCCTCGTCGGCCGCCGGCCCGTGATCGTCGATCCCGGCCAAGAGGTCCGCTCCGGTCGCACCTTCAGCGCCCGGCGCTACGAAAGCCCGCTGACCAATTCCTTCGGCCATCCCGTCCCGCGCCTCGCCGGCACGCTGCAGGCCACCGGCGCCGAAGCCCGGGCCGAAATCCTGCGCACGGAGTTCACCGCCGCGCGCGACATGGTCGCCTATGACCTCCGCTCCGCCTATCCCGTGCCCGCGCTGCGCGGCCTGACCCGCACGTTCGCCTACTCGCGCGCCGGCACCGGCGCGCTCGAAGTCACCGACGCCGCCGAGTTCGCCACACCCGAGACCTTCGAATCCGCCCTCATCACCCTCGGCAGCTGGGAACAAACCGGCCCCCGCTCCCTGCGCGTCCGCGACGGCGACGCCGCCGTCGACGTCGCGATCGACGCCGGTCCGCACGCATTCGCGTTTGCCGCGGAGGAAATCTACCCCGCGCGCCGCACCGCCGCACCCACCACCCGCATCGCGATCCGCCTCGCCGCGCCCGTGACGCAGGCCACCGTCCGCCTCACAATCCGCCCCGTCCCCGCGCCCTGACATGCCGCTTCCCCGCCGCACCTTCCTTCGCCAAAGCATGGCCGCCGCGCTCGGCGCCGCCGTCTTGGCCCCGCGCCTCCGGGCCGCGCCCGCGCGTCGGCCGCGCATTTTGGTCCGCTCCGGTTGGCAGACCGTGAACATCGGCGACATCGCGCACACGCCGGGCCTGCTCCGCCTGCTCGAGGAAGAATTTCCCGCCGCCGAGATCCGTTTCTGGCCCGCCAACATCAAGGGTCCCGCCGAAGCCATGCTGCGCCGCCGTTTCCCGCGCATCGCCTTTGTGCAATCCGAGGCCGAGGTCCGCGCCGCGTTCGCCGAGTGCGATTTCCTGCTCCACGGCTCCGGCCCCGGTTTGGTCGCCGAGGCCCAGCTCGAGCGTTGGCAACGCGAGACCCGCAAGCCCTACGGCGTCTTCGGCATCACCCTCTCGCGCCCGCTGCCCAACGGCGGTTTCGTCTACGGCGTGCCGACCGAGCGCACGATCGCCGTGCTCGGCGGCGCGGCCTTCGCGTTTTTCCGCGACAGCCCCTCGCTCGAACTCGCCCGCGAACGCGGCTGCGCCTGCCCGCACCTCGCCTTCGGGCCCGACGCCGCCTTCGCCTGCGACGTCCGCGACGATGCCTCGGCCGACGCGTTCCTCCGCCGCCACGACCTCGCCGACGGCCGTTTCCTCTGCTGTTTCTCCAAGCTCCGCTACACGCCCGACTGGCTGATGCACCCCGGCCGCACGCGCAACGAAGACAAGCACCGACGCAACGAGGAACTCAAGGAACGCGACCACGAGCCGCTGCGCGCCGCCATCACCGCCGTCGTCCGCGAAACGGACCACCGGATTCTTCTTTGTCCCGAGGACACGAGCGAGATGGAGATCGGCCGCACGCTGTTGCTTGAAAGGCTCCCTGACGACGTCCGGCGCCGCGTCGTCTGGCGGCCCGATTTCTGGCTCACCGACGAAGCCCTGAGTACGTTCGTGCGCAGCGCCGGCCTTTTCGGCCACGAACAGCATTCGCCGATCATGGCAATCGGCCACGGCATTCCGGCGCTCGTCGGCCGTTGGATGGAGCAGACGCCCAAGGGCATCATGTGGCGCGACGTCGGCCTCGGCGATTGGCTCTTCGACTTCGACCAACCCGAGACGCTCGACCGCCTCACGCCGACGGTCCTCTCCTTGATCCGCGACCCGGCCGCCGCGAAAGCCAAGGCCGCCGCCGCCCGCGACCGCGTGCGCGCCCTCCACCGCGGCATGGTCGACACCCTGCGCGCCCAGTTCGCGTGAGCCGTCGGCTGCTCGAAGTAGCAGCGACGGCTCTCACTTCCCGGCCGCCGACGCGCAGGTCTTCGTCAGCGCGGCGAGTTCCTTGAAGAGAACGTCATCGACCTTCGCGAAGTTGAAGCAGGTCTTGCCCTGTTTCCGTTTCGCCAAGTCCGCGGAGATGCCCGCGCCCAACTCGGGCTGCGTGTAGAGCGGCATCAGGTGGTAGGCCACGTACGTCTTCTTGATCGTCACGGTGCCGAACCAACCGGGCTGCTTCGTCTTCGGGTCCAGCGTCGGCGTGCGCACTTCCAACGCGCCGGCTTGGTCTTTCGCAATCGTCAGGCCGCGCGCCGCGGCGAGCATGATCGTGCGCAGACGGGCATAGACAGGTTCGAAGGCGTCGGTGGCGGGCATGGCGGTGGATGAGTTAAGAGTTGAGAGCTGAGAGTTGAGAGATCGGGCCGGCGGAGCCAAAGGCGGAGTTCCAGTTCGTTCAAGGAAGCGGGGAAGTCGGCTTTCGGCGGGACCAGGCATAGGCGGCCAGCGTGAGGATCGTCCCGAGCACCAGCGCGCCGATGAAACCCGCGGCGGCTTGCGGGCCCGCGGCCACCGGACGGCCGCCGACGCCGAAGCCCGGGTTCACCACGGCGAAATAGAGCCAGATCGCCGCGCCGCCCACCGCGCCGCCGACGCCGCCGAAGACCAGGCCCTGCCGCAACGCCTCCGCCCACGAGCACAGACCGGAGCGGGCGCCGAGCCGCCACGCGCCCAGCGCCGGAAACACCAGCGAGAGGAATCCCGTCCAACGGCCGGCGCCGTCGGGCGAATCGTGCAGACCGAGCACGTATTCGGCGAACATCCACGCGCCGGTCGCGAGACCGACGCCAAGGCCGAGGACAAGCGAGGGTTTCATTCAGTTTTCCACGGGGACGGCCAACGTGACATCGAAGCGCTCCCAACCGATTTCCTCGGGGAGCCGGTGATAGATTTCCTCCGCGGGAGCCTCGCGCAGGTTCAGGCCCGAGGCCGGGAGCCAGCGTTTGAAGAGCAGGTTCCAGCCGCGGTCCACCGCCGCGAGATCGCCGGCGACGCGGAGCAGGGCCCAGCGCCCGGCCTCCCGGCGCGCGGCCAGGAGACCCTGCGGCACCGCGGTCCCCGGCGGAACCTCGAGCGCGAAATCGTAGCGGCAGCGCGCGAGCGGCACGAACTCGGGATCGTCCGGCGAAGCCCCGGCGAGCCGGTCCGGGAGCGGGACGCCGAGGTCGCGCGCGGCGGCGGCGATGCGTTCGTAGGCAGACACGAGTTTCCCGGGCTCAAGGTAGCCGCCGACGACCCGGCAGACCACCAAGCCCGCCGCGGGGCGGGAGTCGACGTGGACCGGAAAGTCCGCCGGCAAGGGCGGCGCGGGCCGTAGGTAGTAACCGGATACCTGCAGCGCGGCGGCGCGGTCGGGACGCTCGCGCCACCATTGCTCCAGATCGAATTGCGACGGCGTGCAACCGAAGTGGCGCTTGAAGGCCCGGGCAAACACGTCCGGCGAACGGTACCCCACCGCGACGGCGACGGCCTTCCACTGCGGGCGCTGCCCGCGTTGCGTCAGGGCCAAGGCCCGCTGCATCCGCATCCGGGTCGTCAGCGCCAAGACGCTCTCGCCGGTGAGCGCCGAGAAGATGCGATGAAAATGGAAACGCGAGATGCCGGCTTCGTCGGCCAACCGCTGCAGGGACAGGTCCTGCCCGAGGCAGCGGTCGATCAGGGCGATCGCGCGGTTGATGCGGACGTCGTAGGTTTCCGTGGCCACGCCGGGGAGTTGAAAGGAGCGACCGCGGGCGTCGACCCAAAGCATCCGACGTTTCTTGCGGAATGAGGCCCTTCCCCGGGCTCAGAACTCGAACGTGTTCGTCAGGAGGAAGACGCGGGGCTCGGGATATTGGAAGACGACGGGGGTGCCGGCGGAGGAGAGGCCGGCCTGCGGGATCAGTTTGTCGTCGTCGAGCAGGTTGCGGATGTTCAGCGCGATGCTCCAACGGATCCGGCGCGACGCCAACGTCGTCGTGTAGCCGAGCACGGCGTCGGTGGTCCACGTTGCGCCGCCTTTGATCGGCTTGGCGACGTCGGCGACGGTGATGCTCGCGCCGGCCGGAAAGAGTCCGGGCGTAGCGAGGATCGGATCTTTGATCTCGGACGCCGCCAGCGTTTTGTCGCGGTAGCCGAGGATGCGTTCGCCGCGGTAGCGAGCGCTGCCGCCGACGCGGAGCCCCTTCAGCAAGCCGGTCTGGAACCGGTACGACGACGTGAGGTTGCCGCGCCACTCGACTTCCTGCGCGACGGCCTGGCCTTCGCTCTCGCGGAGGAAGAACCAGCCGAGGGCGGCGCTGCGCATATAGGCAAGCAGCGGTTCGTTGAGGTTGGTGCCGGTGTTGAAGTGCAGCTGCGTGGGACCGAGGCCCCCGCCCCGCTGCGCGACCGACACGTCGTTGGCGGCAACGAGCCAGTCCTTCATGCGGTAGGCGAGCACGTCGAACCAATCGCCCGCAATGCGATCGCTGCGCGTGTTGTTCTTCGCGAGGCTGGCGCTGACGGCCCAGCCGCGGGTGACGTTGGCGACGAGGCGATATTCCACGCCCTTGGCGACGCGGTCGGAGCCGATGTTGTACTTGAGGCTGTACGCGGTGGCGGCGGCACCTTCGCTCTGCCAGCCGAGGACATCGTCCTGCAGGTAACGGAACGGACTGGCGGCGGCGATGCCGTTGGCGGTGCCGCCGATCACCGGGGAGCCGATGGCGGAGGTCTCGTAGCGGCCGCCGGATTTCAGCAGGTGGTAATTCTGCACCGATTTCTCGATGTGGATCGCGGTCCAGCGGATGTCGGTGCGTTCCTGGCCGGAGTTGCCGCCGACCGCGGCGGGCGCGGGCACGGTCACGCCGCCGCCGGAAACACCGAGGTAGATGGACTCGTACCAGTTGATGCGGAAGACGAGCCGATCCTCGAGGAAACGGAGCGACACGCCGTATTCCTTGGTGGTGCCGTCGTCGAGCTGCGCTTCGCTGCCGGTGGGCGACTTGCGGGTGAAGTCGGCGACGAAGGCGGAGGAGGATTCGTTGTAGTAAATGCTCGGAATGCCGTTGCGGCCGAGGGGATGGAGCACGGCGGCCTTCATCCGCGACGTCACGCGGTAGCGGATCGCGGCCTCGAGGGAATCGTACTTGCCGCCGCGGTCGAGCATGGTGTGCCACGGTTCGAAGCCGGCGTTGCCGACGGCCTGGCCGGTGCTGCCGAAGACGAGCGCGGTGCCGCGGCGCACGGGCTCTTCGTAGGCGCCGGTCGCGGCGTTGTAGCGGCGCGGCGGGCGCGTGTCGGCGCCGCCCTGGCCGACCCAGGGGGCGAAGCCGGCGTTGGTGAAGCGTTCGCCGAGGGTAAGGTTGAGACGGCCTTGGAGGAAACCGCTTTGCAGACCGTACTGGAGCGCGTTCTCGGTCTTGCGGCCGTTCGAGGTGGCGACTTGGGCGCCGTAGGGACTGCTCTGGCCGGTGTTGACGACGACATCGCGGCCGGCGGCGTCGCGCCCGAGGACGACGGTTTCGTTGTCCCAAAGATTGAACGGCGCCTGGACCGTGTAACGGTTTCGGCCGCTGTTGTTGTTCGGCGTGTCGAGGTAGAAGCGGGCGCGGAGCCGGCGGGAGGCGCGGGTGGTGTCGTTGGCGGCGTTGGTGCCGTCGGGATACGCGAGTCCCTCGAAGGTGTTGTTGGAAATGATCCGCGGCGCGTTGTTGTTCTGCTGCACCCGCATGTTCTCGGCGCCGTTGTACATGATCGCGCCCTGATGCGAGCCGAGCCACCGCCGCCAGCCGCGCTCCTTTTCGAAATTGTGGGCGTAGGCGACCTGGAGACGGTGCTCGGTGCGGTGGTTGCGCCACTGCGTGCCGGTGATGTCGTCCTCGACGTAGAAGCGGCCGAAGTTGGGATTGGGCGTGACACCGTCGGGCAGGAAGCGGTTCGGGTCGACGCGGAGGTCGGTGTTGTTGCCGGAAAGGAAACTGAGGGAGCGGGTGTCGAACTGCTCGCGGTTGAAGCCGCCCTCGATGAAGAGATCGCGCCAGGGATTGGCCTCGAAAAGGAAGCCGCGGATGGAGGAGCGCCAACGGCGCTGCATGGCGTTGCCGACGATGTTTTCGTCGGGCGGCAGGATCGACGGATCGACGATGCTGGGATCCTGGGTGCCGTCGAGGGGACGGCGGGAGGTGACGGTGTTGGTCCAGCTGCGGATGGCCGTGGGCTGGGCAAGATCGGTCCCGAAGGTAACGACAGGGGCGGCGGTGTTGAGGCGCTCGGCGGCGGACGCGAGGGCGGCGCCCTGGGCGTTGAAGGCGGTGTTGAACGCGGCGACGGCCGACGCGGCGTTGAGCCCGGCGTTGTTGAACTGCGGGCGGCCGGCGGCGAGCCACGGGCTGACGCGGTCGGCCACGAGGGTGTTGGCGGCGTTGCGCTGCTTCGAATCGTAGTGCTCGTACCAGGCGCGGAAGGATAGGCCGCGCACCGGCTGGAGCAGACCCGACATATAGAGGCGCTCGGTGCGGGAGCCGATGCCCTCGCGGTAATCCTTTTCGTCGGCGCGGAGACCGGCGAGGCGGAACCCGAGGATGTTCCGGATGAGGGGCTGGTTCAGGTTGAGGGAAGAGCGGAAGCTGCCGTTGGAATCGGCGCGGACGGTGGCGGTGCCGGAAAACTTGCGCGGATCGGGCCGGTCGAAGGCGACGTCGTTGGTGCCGCCGGCGAAACCGGCGCCGAAGAGGATGGCGTTGGAACCGGAGACGAGAGTGAAACGTTTGCCGGTGTTGTAGGTATCGATCGGGACGTTGGTCTCGAAGAAATCGTGGGTGTTGTTGGAACGGCTGAGCCCGCGGGTGCGGCTGCCGTAGGCGGAGGAGAAAACGCCGCTGGCGTTGGGGTCGGTGCCGGGCGAGAAGTTCTCGTCGTTGGTCTCGATGTTCATCGAGTAGCGCAGGGCCTCGTCGAGGGTGAGAGCGCCGATGTCGTCGAGAAACTCGGCCGTCATGACGTCGATCTGCGAGGCGACATCGCGCAGTTCGCTCTTGAGCCGCGTGCCGCCGAGCGTGCTGGTGGCGGCGTAGCCGACATCGGTGGAGGCATCGACCGTGAACGGATTGAGGACGACGGCGGCCTCCTGGCCGGTCGGCGGGCGGGGCGGCGGGACGGCTTGGCCGGAAACGAACGGTACCACCAAGGCAACGGCCAGGACGGCAAGCAGGGAACGGGATTTCATCGGGGCAAGGGCAGCGGGCCGCCGCCGCTCCGCCGGGCCGCGGCACGCGCGGGACCGACGGGGCGACGGAGAACAGCGGGGTTGGGGGTAACGGGGCGGGACGAAAGCGGGAGCCAAGGGCAACCGACCCAAGCGAAACCGGGCGCGCCCGCGCGTCCCGGTGCCGCGGCGGACCGGGGTTACAGCCGCGTCGTGACGCTGAAGGTCCAGGTCGTCGGCTCGGCGTAGCGGTAGATGAAGTTCGGGCGGTTCTGCGCGGTGTTGTACGAGGTCGCGCCGGTGATGCGGTAGCGGCTGTTGCCGTTCATGATGTCGTACACGTTGTTCAGCCCGAGCCGGAAGGTCGTCTGGTAACGCTGCAGGATCCGGCGGTCGTACATCAGGTAGCCGTGGAGCGGGAACGAGGCGCCGGCCCGGTAGGGTTGGCCCTCGCGGATATAGACATTGTAGTCGGGCGTGAAGATGCCGTTGAGGCCGACGCGGAAACCGCGGACGCGCGGCACCTGGTAGTCGAGGACGAAGCTGCCCGTGTAGGGCACGCTGCGGCGGCCGGCGACCTCGTCGGTGAGCGTGTTCGAGGTGAGCACGTTGCGGGCGTTGGTGAGCACGGCGGGCAGCTCGGCCATGGTGCGGTCGCCGCCGGGCGCATTGGCGGCGGCGGTCCGTTCCTCGGCGGCGGTCAGGTAGGCGCGGAACTGGGAGAAGTCGGCCTGGGCACGGACGCGGTTGGCGGAGAACGACAGGCGCGATTGCAGGCCGAGCCAGCGCTGGCTCTGCAGCGTCATCTCGATGCCGCGGGATTGCTCGTTGGAATTGACGGTGCGGCGCTCGTTGTTGAGGCCGTTCACGACCTCGAGGTAGCGCGAATCGCTCGGGAGAAGATTGTTCGGGTTGATGAGGTCCTCGAGCTGCGTGAGACTGAGCACGTCGGGATTCCACGCGTAGGCGGCGTTGATGCGCTTGGTGTCGTAATAGGAAATGGAATACGTGAGTTTGCGGAAGAGCTCGAAGCGGAGGCCGACCTCCTTGGTCTTGCCGCGGACGGGCCCGATGTCGGGGCCGAAGAAGACCTGGCGCGACTGCCAGTTGAACGATTCGGACTGGGAGCCGATCGCGACGACGCGGGCCCAGTCGCCGCGCCAGAGCTCGACGGTGAGGCCGGCCATCTTGCTTTGGGCGGAGAGATCGAAACGCGGATCGTATTCGTACGCGGCGGGATTCTCGTCGGGCATGCCCGGGTGGACAAAGATGCCGCGCGCATCGGTGGCGTAGGCCGACTCCTTCGGGATCTTGCGGGTGAGCGCGTTCCAACTGACGCCGACGAGCGTGTTGACGCGGCCCTTGAAGTATTCGCCGGAGAGGGACGCCGTCTGCGTCCGCGCGTAGCGGATGTCGACGAACGGTCCGGTGACGGTGGTGCTGTGGTAGAACGCGGGCTTGAAGGTCGGGGTGACGGGGAGGTTGGGCACGAGGAACTGGTCGAAGAATTTCTCGGTGCCGAAGGCCGGATCGTCGAGGTAGGCGCGGAGCCGGATGCCGTTGTTGGCGGCGAGGCCGGGGGCGGCCGAATTGTAGAGGCCGAAACGCTCGGAGAGTTTCATGTCCTTCTGGTGGAGCGCGGTGACGACGAGCAGCTGTTTGCCGAAGCGGCCGAAGTCGAAGGGATACACGGCGGCGACGCGGCCGGCTTTCACGACATTGCCGAAGACCTTGAAGGCGGCCCCGCCGAAGGCGGCGTCGATGTAGGGGCGGCCGGCGCCGTCGACGCTGAGCACGGGGGGCGTCTGGCTGGTGCCGAAGGAATTGTCGTTCCGGTCCTCGTGCTGGAACTGCTGGTTGTAGGCGAACTCGAGGGAGAGCTTGCCGATGCGCTGCTCGACGGTGGCGTTGGCGACGTTGAAGATGCGGTTGTTGTAGTCCACCGCGCCGAGCATGTTGGTGTACTGGTCGAAGCCGCTGAAGGTCTTGAACGTCCCGTTGGCGAGGCGCACGGCCTGGGTCTGGCCCTGGAGCAGCGACACCTGGTTGCCCGAGGTGCCGCTGCGGTCGATCGCGAGCGGCGGGTTGGTGGCGGTGCGCTGGATGATCTCGCCGTCGGAGGTGACGTACCACTGGTTGTTGGTGCTGAAGCCGCGGCCGGCCGCGGCGCCGTCGTTGATGGCGAGGGCGCTGTCCGCGCGCATGCGGTAGGTGGCGCCGCGTTCGCCCTCGATGCGGATGGTCGTGGTCTTGAAGGGCTCGTAGGTGAACGCGATGTGCCCGGCGCGGAACACGTCGTTGGTGCCCTTCACGTAGGTGCGGTTGCGGCGGTTCACCAGGTTCACCCGCAGGAAGATCTTGTCGGTCACCTTGCGGTTCGCGTCGACCTGGAAGCGGAACGCCTCGTAGGAGCCGTAGCTGGCGAACAGTTCCGTGGCGTTCCGCGCCCGCGCGCGCTTGGTGTAGATCGTGGCCGCGCCGCCGGGCGAGGAATCGCCGAACATCAGGGAATTGGAGCCCTTGGCGAAGTCGTAGCGCTCGACGTTGTAGGCGTCGGACGGCACGAACCACGTGAAGAAATTGCGCGACATGCCGCCGGTGCTGAGACCGCGGTAGTTGATGCGTTCGTCGTTGCGGGACTCGAGCCGGGGCGTGACGTCGACGCCCGCGACGAAGCGGGCGGCGTCGTCGAGGCTGAACGCGCCGAGGTCGCGCATGAACTCGGACGTGATGACGTCGACGTTCACCGGAACCTTGAGAAGTTCCTGGTTGGTGCGGCTGCCGATCAGCGTCGTCGTGGCCTGCCACGATTTGTCGTCGGTGTCGGAAACGGTGAACGGCGAGAGCGCGATGACTTCGTCGGCGGTGGGGACCTTCGCCGGCTCGGCGGCACGGAGGGAAGCGCCGGCGACGGACGCGGCGGCGCACAGAATCAGAACGCGGGGTACTTTCATAGGGAACAACGGGGGTACGGACAACGGGGCGTGGGGGTACTGACCGCGGGAGAGAATCCCGGCTTCGCGCCAATCGACAAGCCGCGAAATCGAGGAAGCGGAGATTTGCGGCCGCGGGACTGTGCCGCGCATAGACAGGACGCGCCGATTCCTCCACGGTCGCCGGCCATGAACGACGCCGAACGCGCCGCCGCCCTCGCCCTGCTCGGCGCCGCGCCCGGGGCCGACCGCGCCGAGCTCGAGCGCGCGTTCCTGCGGCGCAACCTCGCGCTGATCCGCGCGCGCAACAGCGCCGACGACGCGCAGCGGCCGGCCCTCGAGGCCGAACTTGCGCACCTGCAGGCCGCGCGCGCGGCCTTGCTGGATGAAATCGGCGCGCAGGAAAAGGCCGCAGCCAAGGCCCGCCTCGCCGCGGCGGCGTCCCCGGCGCCGGCGGACCAAGCGGGCCAAGCGGCAACCGCGCCCGCACCGGAGGGATTTTTTCTGCTCCGCTTCGGCGATTGGCGGGTGAACACCTTCGTGCCGCCGCTGCTGTTGGCGACGGTGTGGCTGCTGCACCAGACGCCGCTCAAGTTTTTCCTGACGGGCTTCCACGTCTGGGTGCACGAGCTTGGGCATGCGGTGCCGGCGTGGTTGTGCGGCCGCTGGGCGGTGCCGATCCCGTTCGGCTGGACCGCCATCGTGCCGGAATACTCGCCGGTGGTGCACTGGGGATTGCTGGCGGCGTTCGGCGCGCTCTTCGTCGCGGGCTGGCGTGAGCGCAAGGTGTGGCCGATGGTCGCGGCGGTCGCGTTGGCGGGGTTGCAATTCGTCATGACGTGGCGGCTGCCGGAGCAAACGCAGGAATTTTGGTACGGCGGGTTCGGCGGCGTGGGCGGCGAGTTCGCCATCGCCACGCTCTTCATGATGGCGTTCTTCGTGCAGTTGCCGGAGGGCTTCCGCTGGGGGGCCTGCCGCTACGTGGTTTTCTTCATCGGCGCGTCGGCGTTCCTCAACATCTGGTTCCGCTGGGTGGACGTTTACCGCGGGATCGAAGAGATCCCGTTCGGCAGTCTGATCGCCGGCGAAGACGACACGGGCGGCGACATGAACCAACTCATGCTGACGCACGGGTGGACGAAGTTCCGGATCCGCCGCACCTACTATCTGCTGGGCCAAGGCTGCTGGCTGGCCCTCGGCCTGACCTGGGCGGTCTTCGTGTGCCGGCTCAATTTGCTGGCCGACGTCGTCGCGGACTGGTGGCAGGCGCGGCGGGAGCCGGCGGAGTAACGGCGGGCGCCGATCCCGTTTCCCGAACGCGGCCGCTCGCGGACCGCGCTCCGACCGCATCGCTGCGCCGACGGCTTCCCCTCCCTACGCATGCTTGCGTATGGTGCGTTCGTACCGGTTGCGCTAGGGTGACGTACCGCCCCGCCGCGGCGCACCTGCATGAAACTCAAACTCGCCCTGCTCGGTTCCATTCTCGCCCTCACACCTTCGCTGCGTGCCGGCTTCGTCGGCATCTACGACTACATGAGCTCGCTCGGCGGGATTTATGCCCCGCAAACCGGCAACGAACGCTGGACGTTTCACAACGGCGACCAGAACGGCGGCCTGATGGGCGTCTACGCCGGCGTCGGCTACGGCAACCTCGGCGCCTACGCGCAGTTCAGCCTGCCCGCGGCCGCCGGCCTGAGCCCCGGGGGCACCGCCGGAACCAACGAAGCGGCTGGCATCTTCACCCATACGGCCTCCTCCGGCCTCACGTCCGCCGTCTTTCACGCCGGCTCCACGTTCACGGCGTCCGCACTCCGTTTCACGTACGAGCTGGTCGGCAACGGCAACCTCGGCAACGGCATCGACTTCAGCCTGCGCACCGTCGTCGGCGGCAACACCGTCGACCACGGGAGCATCACCATCGGCAGCATCGCGAGCGCGCAGTCCGCGTTCGTCTTCGGCGGCCCGGGGCTCACCTTCAATGCCGGCGACGAAATCGTCGTCCTGTTCTCCGCCCGCGGCAGCTTTCTTTACGACCACGGCTGGTGGGACGTCGCCCTTACGGAAGTTCCCGCCGGTCCGGGCGGCGGCTCCGGCAATCCCGTGCCGGAAACCGCGGGCACGGTCGGCTTGCTCGCGTTCGGTCTCGTCGGCCTTGCCGCCGCGACGAACCGCCGGCGGCGCTAAGGCTTAGGCCGGCGGTTTTCGGCGTTCGGCGAGCGGCGGCAAACGCCACCTCCGGCCCGGACCCCGGCGCATCGCGGTTACCGCAGGTTTTCCTCGCCGCGCTCCGCCCCCGCGAACTGCGGGTGGCCCTCGATGCGCGCAATGAAGTCGGAACGCGCCTCGGGCGCAACCGCCGCCGGCACGCGCGCCGTGCTCCGGCGCCAACGCGCCAGCCAATCGGGCCCCAGCAACCGCGCGCCCGAAGGATGCGCCCGCAGCAGGTCGGGGCGGTTGGCCGCCACCGTCGTTTCCGTCTTCGGTCCCGTCCCCAGGCCGGCGGCCACGAAAAATCCCGCCGCCAACAACGCCACGCGCGCGGCCGTCGCCGCCGAATACGTGTAGAGCTCCGCCGGTTGCGGCGCACAATGCCGCGCGAGCAACGCGAAGGCCGCCGGCGTCCACAGCGCCGAATCCGTCTTGTAGGAAAACGGATCGTAGAAAATCACGTCCGGGCAAGGCGCGGCGGCGTAGGTTTCGAGAAAATCGCCTTCGCGCAGTTCCCAGCGGCAGAGGCCCGACGCATGCGTCCACGTTCCTTGGGCCAACAGCGCCGACGGCGCCCCGTGCCGCACATGCGGGAAATAGCCCGCCCGCCGCACCACGAGGCGCAGCGGATCGAGGTCGCGTTCGAAACTCACGAGCCGCAATGGCCGCAGGCCGCCGGGCCCCGCGGCCGCCAACGCCGTCTCGAAGCAGCGCAGCACCGCCATGGCGTTGGTCGCGGCGCCGAGGCCGACGTCCCACACCACCAACTCGGGCGCCTCCGGCCCGCCGGCAACGAGGCGCGCGGCGAGGCGCGATTGGCCCACGTAGAGGCGCTCGGCCTCGTCGTCGGGCCGGTTCACCGAGTGCATCGTTTCCCCGGAACTGATCTGGCGGATGCTGTTGTAGCCGCCGGCTCCGGGCACGATCTCGTAGTCGCCGCGGCGCGGATACCGGAACGCCTTGGCCGCCGCCGGCGGCACCTCCGGGTTTTCCTCGTCGCTGCGCACCAGCTCCGTGCGCATGCGTTCGTAGAACGCCGTGAACGTGCCCTGCACGATGTGCTCGCGCATCGCCGCCATCAGTCGGTGATAGAAGGTCAGGTTGTGGATCGTGAGCAGGTGCCAACCGAGCAATTCGTCCGCCTTCACCAGATGGTGCAGGTACGCACGCGGGTACTCGCGGCACGCCGGGCACGGGCATTCGGCGTCGAGCGGCTCCGCCGCGAACTTGTGGACCGAACGCCGCAGGTGCAGGCGCCCCATCGAGGTGAACGCCGTGCCGCGCTGCGCCAATTGCGAGGGGATGATGCAGTCGAACATGTCCACGCCCCGGTGCACCGCCTCGAGCAAATCGAGCGGCGTGCCCACGCCCATCAGGTAGCGCGGCAGATGAGCCGGCAGGTGCTCGGTCGCAATCCCCGTGAACTCGTACCGCTGCGCCGGCGATTCGCCCACCGCCAGCCCGCCGATCGCGAGCCCGTCGAAGGGCAGTCCGCGCAGGAACTCCGCGCTCCGCCGCCTCAGGTCGGCATGGCAGGCGCCCTGCACGATGCCGAACAGCGCCTGCGGCGAGTCCCCGCGCGCGGCCAACGACCGCACCGCCCAGCGGTGCGTCAACTCCATCGCCGCTTCCGCCTCGGCGAACGACGCCGTCGACGGGATGCACTGGTCGAGCACCATCATGATGTCGCTGCCGATGGCGCGCTGCATCTCGATGCTCGTCTCCGGCGACAGCAGGTGCGTCGCGCCGTCGACATAGCTCTGGAAGGTCGCGCCCTCTTCCGTCATCCGGCGCGCCCCCGGCAGCGAGAAGATCTGGAAGCCGCCGGAGTCAGTCAGCACCGGGCCGTCCCAGTTCATGAAACGGTGGATGCCGCCGAACTTCCGGAAAACCTCCGGGCCCGGCCGCAGCAGCAGGTGAAACGTGTTCGCCAGCAGCACCCGCGCGCCCGCCGCCTTCAGCGTGTGCACCGTCTGCCCTTTCACCGTCGCCTGCGTGCCCACCGGCATAAAGACCGGCGTCTGCACGGGGCCGTGCAGCGTCTGGAGACGGCCGGCGCGGGCCCGGGAACCGGGCGCTTCCCGTTCGAGAGTGAAGGCAAGACGCGACATGAAGCCCGCCACGAGAGCGGGCCGGCGCCCCGCAGGCGACGCTTCTTTGCGGGCGGCCGGCAGCCGCGTCGGGCGGCCCTCACCCCGCCCTCGCCGATTCCGCAAAAATCATTGTCCAAAAACGCCGCCGTGCGACCTTGGGACAGCGACATGGACACCCCGCCCGAAGTCGACGATGCCGGCGAGACGTTCCTCCGCACCCTCGCGGAGCACGAACGCTGGCTGGCGTCTTACGTCCATTCCCTCGTTACCCGCGCGGCCGACGCCGACGACATTTTGCAGGAGTGCAAAGTCGTTCTCTGGAAGAAGTTTTCGTCCTTCGCGCCCGGCACGAATTTCCGCGCCTGGGCCCGCACGATCGCGCTGCACCAAATTCTGAATTACCGCCGTGCCGAGCAGCGCCGCCCGTGGTCGACGCTGGAACGCGAGTTCATCGAGGCCGTCGCCGCCGAAATCGACCGGCGCTCCGACCAGCTCGACCGCCGCGCCGAAGGCCTGCGCACGTGCCTGCGGAAATTGCCGGAAGCGCATCGCGCCATCGTCGTGTGGCGCTACTACGAGGACTGCGACATCCCCGCCATCGCCGCCCGCAGCGGCCGAACCGAGGAAGCCGTTTACCGGCTGCTCAGCCGCATCCGCGTCGCCCTCAACGATTGCATCAACCGCCAGCTCGGCGCGGCCGCCCCCTCCGCATGAAGCCGCCCGCCGTCTCCGCCGCGGACACCGACCGCATCGAGCGCGCGCTCGAAGGCCTGCTCCCGGCCGCCGAACTCGCCGCCCTCCAAGCCGACGTGATCCGCGACCCGGCCCTGCGCGCCGCCTACGCGGAACGCGCTTCGCTCCACGCGGCCCTGCGCGCCGAACGCGACGTCCTCCCTTCCCTCTTGGGCCCCTCCGCCAGCACGGCCGCCCGCGACGCCACGCCGCCCGCGCGCTGGCCCTTCCGCACCGCCGTCTTCGCCGCGGTGGCCGCAGCCGGCATCGCCCTGCTCCTCGCCCTCCGGCCGGCCCCGCCGCCCGCCGCACCGGTCGCCCCGCCGATCGCCACGCTGGTCAGCTCGGATCACACCAAGTGGGCGCCCTCGACGTTGCCGACCGCGGCCCACTCCGTCCTCGGCCCCGGCACACTCTCTTTGCTCGAAGGCATCGCCACCGTAACCTTCGCCTCCGGCGCCTCCGTGACGATCGAAGCACCGACGAAGGTCGAACTCGTCGGTCCGCTGCTCATGCGGCTCATCGAAGGTTCGCTCACGGCCGAGGTGCCGCCGGGCGCCCACGGCTTCACGGTCGAGACCGCCGACCTCCGCGTCGTCGACCTCGGCACACGTTTCGGCGTCACCGCCAGCTCCACCGGCAACTCCCACGTCATCGTTTTCGAAGGGCTGGTGCAGTTGGACGACGCCAAAGGCGCTTCACGCACCCTCGCCGCCGGCAAGTCCTACCACGTCCGCTCCGGCGCCGTGAACGCCGGCAATCTCGAGCCCGCGCAGACGCAGAAACTCGACCGCATCGATGGCTGGACCTCGATCCCGACCGCGTTCGGCCGCGGCAAGGACGCCTTTGCCCGCCGCGGCTACACCGTGCCCGAACCGCAGCCGTTGCTGATGGTGAAACATTCCGATCTCCCCGCCAGCTACCAGAACGAACGCCGCATCTTTCTCACCTTCGATCTCTCGGACGTGAAAACCGCCGCGGTGACCGAGGCCGAACTCCTCCTCGACCCGGAACCGAGCGGCATGGGCTTCACCGCCATGGTGCCCGACTCGCGTTTCGCCGTGTACGGCGTCGTCGACGAGTCCGCCGACTTCTGGAGCGAAACCGGCCTTGCCTGGGAAACGGCTCCCGGCGCCGGCGACGAACTCGATCCCGCGCGCTTCCGCCGCCTCGCGGAGTTCACCCTCGTCCGCGGCGCCTCCGGCGCGCCGTTCGCGGTCGGCGGCAAAGCGTTGCACGAATTCCTCAAAACCGACACCAACGGCCTCGCGACTTTCGTCCTCGTCCGGGAAACCGGCGAAACCGAAGCCGCCGGCTTGGTCCACGCCTTCGCCTCGAAAGAACATCCCACCGCGCGCCCGCCCACCCTGCGGGTCCGCTGACACCCCGTTCCCCGCCCCATGATTCTCCCCCGCTCCCAGCGGCGCCGCACCGGCGCGGCGCTCGGTTTCGTCGCCTCGGTCCTCGCCGCGGCCGCCGCCGTCCCGCCGCCCCCGCCGCTCTCCGACACCGAACGGGCCCAGCTCCAGTTCTTCGAAAAGGAAGTCCGCCCGATTCTGGCCAACCGCTGCTACGAGTGCCACGGCGACAAGAAGCACAAGGGCGACCTGCGCCTCGACCACATCTCCCATATCTTGAAGGGTGGCGAAGGCGGCCCCGCCCTCGTGCGCGGCAAACCCGACGACTCGCTCCTTGTCACCGCGATCAGGTACGAAACCGACGACTTGCAGATGCCGCCGGACGAGAAATTGCCGGAAACAGAAATCGCCGTCCTCGAAAAATGGATCGCGCTCGGCGCCCCGTGGCCCGCCGCCGATGCCGCCGCCGGCAAGACCGCGGAGCCGAAGGACGAATTCGGCTTCACCGCCTCCGACCGCGCCTACTGGGCTTTCCAGCCGCTCGCCCGCCCCGCCCCGCCCGCGCCGCCGACCACGGCCGCCGCGGCCTGGGTCGCGAACGACATCGACCGCTTCGTCGCCGCCAAGCACGCCGCGCACGGCCTCGTCCCCGCCCCCGCCGCCGGCAAAGCCGAGCTCGCCCGCCGGGTCTACTTCGATCTGCACGGCCTCCCGCCCACGCGCGCGCAGCTCGAAGCCTTCGTCAACGACCCCGCCCCCGACGCCTACGCGCGGCTCGTCGATTCGCTCCTCGCCAGCCCCCGCTACGGCGAACGCTGGGCCCAGCACTGGCTCGACCTGGTGCGTTTCGCCGAGAGCGACGGCTACCGCGCCGACGGCTTCCGCCCCGGCGCCTGGCCCTACCGCGACTACGTCATCGCCAGTTTCAACGCCGACAAACCCTACGACCGCTTCGTGCGCGAGCAGCTCGCCGGCGACGAACTCGCCCCGCACGACCCGTCCGTCCTCGTCGCCACCTCGTATCTCCGCAATCCCATCTACGAGTGGAACCAGCGCGACGTCCGCGGCCAGGCCGAGCTCATCGTCACCGACCTGACCGACAACGCCGGCGAGGTCTTCCTCGGTCTCAGCCTCGGCTGCGCCCGTTGCCACGACCACAAGTTCGACCCGATTCTGCAGAAGGACTACTACCGCTTCCGCGCGTTTTTCGAACCCGTCCTCTGGCCCAGCGACCTCAAGCTCGCCACCGCCGAGGAACGCACCCGCCACGCCGCGCAGACCGCCGAATGGGAAAAGGCCACCGCCGCGATCCGCGCGGAAATGGACGCGATGGTCGGCGCAGAGCGGAAGCGCGCCGTGCAGAAGGCCCACGACCGCTTCACCGCCGACATCCAGGCGATGCTCGGCAAACCCGCCGCCGAACGCACCGCCGAGGAACACATCCTCGCCACCATCGCCGACAAGCAGCTGCTCTACGAGGTCGAGCGCTTCGACCCGATCAAGGCGCTCAAGAAACCCGAGGACAAAGCGAAGTACCGGGCCCTCGAGACCGAGCTGAAGAAATTCGACGCCCTCAAGCCCAAGGACCTCCTCGAAGGCTTCATCGCCGTCGACGCCGGACCCGTCGCGCCGCCGACCAAGTTCAAGACGCGCAAAGGCGAACAGACCGTGCAGCCCGGCTTCCTTTCGATTCTCGACCCGGGCGAAGCCGCGGTCGCGCCGCTGCCGAGTTCCACCGGCCGCCGGTCCGCGCTCGCCGCGTGGATCACGCGCCCCGACAACCCGCTCGCCCTCCGCACGATCGTCAACCGCGTCTGGCAGTACCATTTCGGCCGCGGCCTCGCCGGCACGCCCAACGATCTCGGCCATCTCGGCGAACGCCCGACGCATCCCGAGTTGATCGACTATCTCGCGCAGCGCTTCGTCGCCGGCGGCTGGAAGTTCAAGGCCCTCCACCGCGAGATTCTGCTCTCCGCCACTTACCGCCAGACCGCGCGCATCGCCGTGCCCGAACGCGCCGCCCTCGTCGATCCCGACAACAAATTCCTCTGGCGCTTCAGCCCGCGCCGGCTCGACGCCGAACAGGCGCGCGACGCCATCCTCGCCGCCAGCGGCGAACTCGACCTCACCGCCGGCGGCCCCTCGGCGGAAGCCAACACCGCGCCCCGCCGCTCGATCTACACCGCCAAGCGACGCAACAACCAGAACGAGTTCCTCCGCAGCCTCGACGCCCCGCCCGGCTTCACCGGCATCGCCGAACGCCAGCGCACGTCCACGCCGCTCCAGGCCCTCATGTTCATGAACGGCGACTGGATCATCGCCCGCGCCCGCAAGCTGGGCGCCGCCGCCGGCACCGTCGACAATCTCTGGCAGGCCACCCTCGGCCGTCTGCCCTTGCCCAAAGAGCGGGAAATGGCCGACGCCTTCCTCGCCCAACGCATCGCCGTTGCCCAGGCGCCGACCGACGCCCCCGCCGGCCCCGTGGCGCTCGGAGCCGCGGCCACCTTCCGCGAGAACACGCCGCAGGAACGTCTCGTTTCAAAGAATGCCCCGCGCGAGGGCGACGACTTCACCGTCGAAGCCGTCTTCACCCTCGACAGCATCGATGCCGGCGCCGCCGTGCGCACCGTCGCCTCGCGTTGGAACGGCGAGAAAACGTCCCTCGACGCCCACGGCTGGAGCCTCGGCGTCACCGGCGCCAAGTCCGGCTACAAACCGCGCCACCTCCTGCTCCAACTCGTCGGCGAAGACGAAAACATGAACACCGCCTACGAGGCCGTGCCCTCCGGCATCTTCCTCGAACTTGGCAAAACGTACCACGTCGCCGTCCGCGTTTCCTGCTCCGACCACCAGGCGACGTTCTCCGTCCGCCCGCTCGTCGCCGGCGACGGCGCCGCCGCCGTTCGCACCGCCACGGTAAAGCACGCCGTCATCGGCAAACTCGGCGTCGGCCAAGCCTCGCCCGTCATCGGCGGTCTCTACCGCCGTTCCGCCAGCCAATTCGACGGCCAGATCTCCGCCGCGCGCATCGTCGCGGGACTCCTGCCCGACGCCGCGCTCAATCCCGATCCCGCGCAATGGACGCCCGACACGCGCGGCCTCGCGTGGCTCGCCGCCGAACCCGCGAACCCGGTCTTCACCCGCGCCGGCGGCACGTCGAACGCCGAAAGCGCCGACCCCAAAGTCCGCGCCCTCACCGACCTCGCCCACGTGCTCCTCAACGCCAACGAGTTCATCTACCTCCACTGACCCGTTTCCCGTCCCGGCAATTTCCCGTTTTTCCAATTCCCCCTTCCCCAGTTTTCCGCCGCCCGTTTTCCAATTTTCCAATTTCCCAGTTTTCCAATTTTCCGCTTTCCCGCTTTCCCAATTTTTCTGCCCGATGCCCTGCCACCACTACGATCCGGTCCATTCGCGCCGCGACTTTCTCCGCACCGCCGGCTGCGGCTTCGGCGCCGTCGCCCTCTCCGCGCTGCTGGGCCAGCCGGTGCTCGGCCGGACCGCCGGTTTGCCGGCCAATGCCGCCCCCTTGGCCAAGCGCGCCGGCAAAGCGAAGAACGTCATCTTCCTCTTCATGGAGGGCGGTCCCAGCCATCTTGATACGTTCGATTACAAGCCGCTGCTCAACCAGCTGGACGGCCAGAAACTCCCCCCGAGTTTCAAGGAGCCGATCTTGGCGATGGGCGAATCCGGCAACCCCATCCTCGGTTCCAAGCGCCAGTGGTGCCAGCACGGCCAGAGCGGGCTCTGGGTTTCCGATTGGTTCCCGCACGTCGCCCAGCACGCCGACGACCTCGCGGTGATCAAGTCCTGCGTCTCCGACGGCATCAACCACGCCGGCGGCGTCTGCCAGATGAACACCGGCTCCGTCTTCGGCGGCCGCCCCTCCCTCGGCGCCTGGGTCTCCTACGGCATCGGCACGGAAAACAAGAATCTCCCCGGCTTCGTCGTCCTCAAGGACAGCGAAAAGGAAGTCATCAACGGCGCGCGCAACTGGGGCACGGGCTTCATGCCCGCCGTGCACCAGGGCGTGGAGTTCAGCCCCGACGGCTCCCCGATCCGTTATCTGGATACGCCGAAAGGCCACACCGCCGAGCGCCAGCGCGACAAGCTCGACCTGCTCGGCGCGCTCAACCGGATGCACGCCGCCGACCGCACCGACAACACCGAGCTCGAGGCCCGCATCCGCAGCTACGAACTCGCCTACCGCATGCAGGCCGAGGCCCCGGGCGTCGTCGACCTGCGCCAGGAAACCGCCGCGACCAAGGCGCTCTACGGCCTCGACGAAAAGGAAACCGCCGTCTTCGGCCGCAACTGCCTCCTCGCCCGCCGCCTCGTCGAGCACGGCGTGCGTTTCGTCCAGCTCTACAGCGGCGCGGGCAGCGGCTGGGACAGCCACACCGCCCTCGAGCCCAACCACTCGCGCCTCTGCCGTTCCGTCGACAAGCCGATCGCCGGCTTGCTCGCGGATCTGAAGTCCCGCGGCCTGCTCGACGAGACGCTCGTGATCTGGGGCGGCGAATTCGGCCGCACGCCGATGAGCGAGCAAAACGGCGGCCGCGACCACAACCCCACCGGCTTCACCATGTGGATGGCCGGCGGCGGCGTGCGCGGCGGCCAAGTCATCGGCGCGACCGACGACCTCGGCCTCTACGCCGTGAAAGACAAACTCCACGTGCACGACCTGCACGCCACGATCCTCTTCCTCCTCGGCATGGACCACACCAAGGTCGTCTACCGCCACCAGGGCCGCCCCGAACGCATCGACCAGAACGAGGGCCGCGCGTACACGAAGATTGTCGGATAGAGCGCGGATTGCGTATCGCGAAATGCGGATTCCCGCCGAACGAAGGCGGCTTTCAGCTTTCAGCTATCAGCTTAAAGCCTCCCAGCCAGAGCTGCGCCGTTTCCGGCTCTCAACTCTCAGCTCTCAACCCTCAACTCTGCTATTTCCCGTAGCCCGCGACGGGCTTGCCGTCGGCGCCGAGTTTGCCCGCCGCCCACAGCAGGCCGCGGGTCACGAGATCAAGGTAAAGAGGATCGCCGACGGTCGCGTTGTTGTGGCCCAGCGTCGTCGCGAAGACGCGCGCTTTCTTGGGGCCGAACTCGTTCGTCCAAACGACGACCGCCTCGCCCTCGCGTTTCGTGCCGTCCTTCGCCGTCGTCGTCTGCCGGCCCGTCGCCAGCGAACGGTGCGCGGGAAACGCGGACGGCGGCTGCACGTTGTTGTAGAGCTCTTCCTTCATCGTCGTCCACGTCGTCATCCCGGCCGTGATCGGGCTCGCGCCCGCGGCAAACGTCACGGTGATCGGCTCCTGCGGGCCGTGCCCGGAGGATTGCAGGCCGAGGAAATCGAACCACAGCGCCCCGGCCGAGCCCGGCGCCTGCGGCCGACGGAAATCCGGCGTCACGCGGTACGAATGCATCGCGCAGTGCAGCGCGACCGCGGGCACGCCGGCAAGGTGCGGCGCCAGCACATTTTTCACCATCGCCGGATCGTCGATGCCCGCGGCGCACTCGTCGTGGATCACGAGGTCGTAGCCGGCGGCGTAGTTCGGATCGGTGAGGCAGGCCAACGGCGGCTTCACGCTCTTGTCCGGCGTGTGCATGTGCTCGACGATCACGTTGGCGCGCTGCTCGAGGCCGGCCTTGAGGATGTCCTTTTGCGCAACGTAGTCGTGGCAGCAGCCGCCCGTGACGAGCAGGACCTTCAGCGGTTTCGGGGCCGTCGCCGCCGCGGCCAGCGACCCAACGGCCAGACTTAGGGAAACAAGAAACGTACGGAACGGGGTAATCATAAGGGGAGAAGTCGGGGTGGACTCCCCGCAGAACGCACCGCCGCGGGAAACAGTGCAAGCCTGCGCCGCAAAGGCCCCCGGGGGACTTCGCGCAACTACGAGCGCGAGCGAGTGGCTCCCGCGATCGGTCTCTCGACGCTCAACCTTCTCCTCTCAAAGAAAGGTTCGAGTCTCAGGCTTTCAGCGTGCCTTGGAACAGCACCTTGCGCTCGAGGTTCTCCACCGCGAAACGCAGCTCCCGCGCATCCGCATCGAGGCGGATCGTCGTCGCCTGCGCCGGCAACGGGCCGCCGCCGATGAGCTGGCCAAAGCTTCGGCCCGCCGCCGGCGGGAACCACGCCGGGGTGTGCGTGTGCCCGCTGACCAGCAATCGCACGCCCGCCTGTTCCAGCAGATCCTGCCATTGCTCGCGGCCGTCCTCGCAGACCCAGCCCTTGAAGCCGCCCCAGACCTTGAGCCAATTCTCCGGCACCGGATTGTCCCAGACCAGCGGGATGTGCAGGCACGCGATGCGGAACGGCGCCGAGGCGAAGACGGGGTCTTTGATCGCGCGCGCGAGCCAAGCCCGCTGCTCGCGCCGCAACGCGGCGAAGTCGTTGAGCCCGGCGTACGAGGGCGTGGCGTCGGGCTTGTCCTCGCCCGTATCCAGAACCAAGCACGCCAGCGGCCCCTGCCGGAAGACATGGAAATACCGCCCGCCCGGCCCCGGCACGATCTCCGCCAGTCGCCGCGCCGCGCGCCCGCGCACGTCGTGGTTCCCGCGGCCGAGGAAGTACGGGACCGTCGCGGCGAAGGCCTCGCCGCCCGGGTTCAGGTATTCGTCGCGCAGCATCGCGTCGCTCACGATGTCGTTCGTCACGTCGCCGTTCCACAGCAGCACGTCGCCGGGCAGCTCCCGGTGGCGGGCCGCGAGGGCGCGCACCGTTTCCTTGTTTTCGTGCGTGTCGTTCCAGATCGTGAGCCGCGCCGTCGCCGCCGCCGGATCGAGGGTGCGAAAGGACCGCACCGGCGTCGCTTCGGCCGCCCCGCGCTGGGCGCGCCGGCCCGCGGGGTTGAACTCCACCGCGACGCCGTGCACGCGGTAAAAATACGTCGCGCCCGGCCGCAGCCCCTCGAGGCGGAAGGCCAGGACCTGCTCGTCGTAGGCGAGGAAACCGTTCGCGCGGGCGTCGCAGCGCTGCCCGAGCGCCGCCGTCTCGCCGTACTCGACCCAGCCGGTGGCGGGCTTGCGCAGCGCGCAGACAACACTGACGCCGTCGGGCGCCGGATTCAGCAGCACCGGCGCGGAGCCCCAAAGCGAACCCGCGCCCGCCGCCGCAGGCACCGCCGCGGACTCGGCCGCGCGAAGCGGCGTGTGGGCCAGGAGAGCACCGCCGGCCGCGATCCGGCCGGCGGTCTGGAAAAAGGAGCGGCGTTCCATGGGCAAAAGGGTGCCGCGGTTGTTCGGACCTGTTCCTATGGAGTCAAGCCGCGGCCCCGGATGGTCACCAAACCGAATACCTCGATTCGTCGCCGCCACCGATGCCGGCCAACGTGGCACAGGAGGCGCAACTTCAACGCGAACCAAAGTGGCGCGAATAGCGCGCGGATCACCAAAGTCGTTTGCCAGCGAAAGCGTGACCGGAGCCCGATTTCAGGTAGTTCTCGAATGCGAGTGCTTGGGGCTTGGACGAAAAGGCAAGATAGGTGCGCAACTGCCACGGCCGAAACGGTGCCGTGCTGACATTTTTCCCCGTGTTGTGGTCGGCTAGGCGCTGCCGCAGGTCTCCAGTGGAGCCGACATAGCGCTTGCCCGGAGACGATTTGCTTTCGATCAGGTAAACGTAGTGCATACAAAATACGTGCCCTGAGGTTTTCCCTGCCCTGCTTCGCCCAAGCTACGCAGGGCATCCTTCGCCACCGACGCCCGGTGCGCGAGCGGAAATCGGCCGTATCGAAAAAATGGCCGCGCCATCCGAAGCTCCCAGAGCGAAGGATGGCGGAGAGGGTGGGATTCGAACCCACGGTACCCTTTCGGGCACGCCTGATTTCGAGTCAGGTACGATAGACCACTCTGCCACCTCTCCGGCGCAGGACGCGAAAACGTAGGTCCCGAATCCCAAAACGGAAGCCGAAAATCGCCGCGCCGCGGTTTGCCGTCCTCCCTCAGACGTTGTCGTCCTCGCCCGCGTGGCCCGTGCCGCCGTTGGCCGGCAGATGGTGCGGCAGGAAAACGTAGTAGTTCATCAGCCACCAGCTGCGCGACGAACGGTACAGCAGCGCCGGCACCACGATCGAACCGATGCCCGCGATCACGATCGCCGGCGTGACGCCGATGACCTTCTGCCACGCCAGCAGCATCACCGGCACGAGAAACGTCACGATCGTCACGCCGTAGTTGAGCGACATCGAGCCGAGGAAGAAGCCTTCGTCGTTCTTGCGCTCGAACTTCAGGCCGCAGTCGCGGCATTCCGCGTTGAGGCGGAACAGCGAACCTTCCTTGAACAGGGTGCGCGCGCCGCAGTTGGGGCAGCAATTGCTCAGCCCCCGGGCAACGATCTGGCCGCGGGTCACGGTAAACGGGGAGGACACGGATGAAGGAATGACGGCCGACGCGGAAACGCGAGGACGACGCGGCCGAGGCAAACGGAAACCCGCGCCGGGCGAAAACAAAAAGGCGCGCCGCGGAAACGGCGCGCCTCGAAAGTTCGGCTGCGAACGCGGCTCAGGAGCCGAGCTGATAGCGGATGAAGCGGCGGACCTGGATGTTCTCGCCGGTCTTCGCGATACGCTCGGTGAGAATTTCCTTCACGGTCTTCTCGGGGAGCTTCACGAAGGGCTGGTCGATGAGGCACACCGTGGAGTAGTACTTCTCGAGTTTGCCCTCGACGATCTTCTGCACGGCCGCCGGCGGCTTGCCGGTGACCTGGGCGGCGGCGATGTCGCGCTCCTTCTGCAGATCGGCTTCCGGAACTTCCTCGCGGGTCACGTACAGCGGGCTCGCGGCCGCGATCTGGAGGCAGAGGTCCTTCACGAAGGCGCGGAAGTCGTCGTTGCGGGCGACGAAGTCGGTCTCGCAATTGACCTCGATCAGGACGCCGACTTTGCCGCCGACGTGGATGTAGCTCTCGATCAAGCCTTCCTTGGTGGCGCGCTCCGCCTTCTTGGCGGCCGAAGCGGCGCCCTTCTTGCGGAGAATCGTGATGGCTTCCTCGACGTTGCCGTTGGCCTCGGTGAGGGCCTTCTTGCAGTCGAGCAGGCCGGCGCCGGTCTTCTCGCGAAGATCGGCCACCGCTTGCGCGGAAATGGGAGTGCTCATGGTTGGATAAAGACGCAGGGTTGGTTCGCGGCCGGATTACTCGGCCTTGACGGCCGGGCGCTTGGCGCGGACCGGCTTCTTCTTGGCGGCCGCGGCGGCGGCGCCTTCGACATCGCCCTCGACGACGGCGGCGACATCGGCGGGCAGCTCGACCTTGGCGAGGACGTCCTCGTCGGGCGCGGCGACCACGGAGGAGGCCGGAATCTCGACGCCGGCCGTCGTGCCGCGGAGATCGGCGGAGCCGCGCTGGGCCCGGCGGGTATCGCGCAGGGCGAGGCCGTTCTGGATCGCGGCCGTGACGGCCTCGACGATGATGCGGATCGACTTCACGGCGTCGTCGTTGCCCGGGATCGGGTGCGAGACGGTGGTCGGGTCGGAATTCGTGTCGACGATGCCGACGCAGGGAATGCCGGCGCGGGCCGCCTCGGCGACGGCGATCTTGTGGTGGTTCACGTCGACGACGAACATCGCGGAGGGCAGGCCGCCCATGTCCGAGATGCCGGCGAAATTCTTCTGCATGCGGGTCATCTCGCGCTTGATCGCGGACTCTTCCTTGCGGGGCAGCTTCGAGAGCTCGCCGCTCGTCTCCATCGCCTGGTACTTCTTGAACTTGGCGACGGACTTCTTGACGGTCTCGTAATTGGTGAGGGTGCCGCCGAGCCAACGGTCGATGCACATCGGCATGTTGACCGAGGTGGCCGCCTCGCGGACGATTTCCTTCGCCTGGCGCTTGGTGCCGACGAAGAGCACGTTGCCGCCGTTGGCGACGGTGTCCTCGAGGAAGGCGCAGGCCTTGACGAGGGCCTCGTGCGTCTTGCCGAGATCGATGATCGTCACGCCCTGGCGGTGATCGAAGATGAACGGCTTGGAACGCGGGTTCCAGCGCTTGGTCTGGTGGCCGAAGTGGACGCCGGCGTCGAGGAGGTCTTTGGGAGTTACGCTGATGCTCATGTGATCTGATGTATCTGGCGACACACAGGTCGGCCGATGGGCCGCCTTGCGATCGATGGATGACGGTTGGTGGTTTTTGTTTTTGGTTATCTGACGAAAGAGTTGTCCAACACACCGGCCGCGCGCGGCGCTGGCAAGAGCGAATTCCGCGCGGAAAAACGAATTCGGCGGAAGTTTGCCAAAACCACACTTGACTTGCCCACCTCGGTTTTTACGGTCCGCTCTCTTTCCCGTCTCACGGGGTGGTAGCTCAGCTGGTTAGAGCGTCTGCCTGTCACGCAGAAGGTCGCGGGTTCGAGTCCCGTCCATCCCGCCAATTTAGGCCCGTAACTCCCTGAGTTGCGGGCCTTTGTTTTTCAAACGCGGGGCGTCAACCCGGCGAGCACCCGCTGCCACCCCTCGCACTCGCCGACGTGTCCGTGCTCGCGCAAGCCGGCGGAAATCGTCCCTAGGTTCGGCTCGACCACCCGGTGCTTCGGATCGCCGGGCAAGTCAGGGCGCACCGCTCGGGCCAACGCCCAGCAAGCCCACGCGCGCCAGCGGCGCTGGTCGCGGCGCGGTTCGTTCATGCGGTCGGCGTAGTGCTGGAAATGCACGCGCGGGTTGCCGAGGAAAACGTCCGGCGGCGTCGCGCCGATCAACCACGCCATCGCGGCGTAGGGCAGCGGGTGCTCGGCCAAGATCGGTTCTTCCCCCGTCAGATCGGCGCCGAAAGCGCGGTCCAGGCACAGCAGCGCCCGCGCGGCGAAACCCTGCCGCCACAACGCGTGGCCGTACTCGAGACAGGAAAAATAGAACTCGGGCCCGCGCGCCGCGCCGCGGTGCGCATGCAAGGTACGCCAATCGAGACCGGGCCGCGGCTCCGGCAAAAAGGGACAGGGCGGCAACGTCAGGGAGGCCGGCATCGGGAACGGTGTGCTGCCCCGCCGGCGCCGGCGCGTCAACCGCCGTCGCCGGAGGTTTCGCTTGGCGCGCGGGCCGGTTTCGGCGAGAAGACCCGGCCTGAATCCGGAAAACGCGCCAACTCCCTCCCCGGCCCCGGCAGCCGCCGCCCCGACGGCGACGGTGCATGAAATCGCCGGCTGGCGCCGCGTGCTGCTTTGGCCCTTCGGTCTGCTCGTGCGCCTGTGGGGCCTGAGCCTGCGCTTCGATCTCACGCCGGCGGATTGGGCCGCCTACCGGAAGTGCGATGTGCCCGTGGCGATGGTCCTGTGGCACAACCGCCTTTTTCTCGCCGCGGAGATCGTGCGGCGTTTCCGCGCGGGCCGGATTCCCTACGCGTTGGTGAGCGCCAGCCAGGATGGCGCGTGGCTCAGCGCGTTTTTTTCCCTCGCCGGCCTGAAGACGGTCCGCGGCTCGAGCAGCCGCCTCGGACGCGAGGCCGCGACGGCGCTCGTGGACACGCTCCGGGCCGGGCACGACATCGGCATCACGCCGGACGGACCGCGCGGTCCCCGCTACGAAGTGAAACCGGGCAGCGTGATTGTCGCCCGGCGGACGCGCGCCCCGCTGCTGCTGATCGGCGGCGAATTCGAAGCCGCGTGGCAACTGCGCAGCTGGGACCGTTTCTGCGTGCCGCAGCCGTTTTCGCGCGTGCGCATGCGCTGCGAGGTCGTGCTGCCGGACCAACTCGCGGACCGGGATGCGGCCGTTGCGCTGCTGCAGGCCCGGCTCGCCGCGCTGAATCCGGACCGCCCCGGGACCGACGGAACGGCTCCGGGACGGGTGATTTGACGGCGCTCAGAATTCCGGGACCAGCGTGACGCTGGCGCCGGAAGCGACGGTGTAATCCGGGCCGGTGTTCCAGCTCAGATCGTTGACGAGAAACTTGAAGATCACCGGCTGCGCGGATTCGCCGAGCGACACCTGCCACAGGTCTTTCTCGACGTTGGCCATGAGCTGACCCTGGTCCCAGCTGAGACCGGCGCCTTCGCCGCGGATGTAAAGAGAGTTGCCGAAACCGATATCGATCCGGGCGGAAATGGTTGTGACGACCGGCTTGGGCGCGACCGGCTTCACAGCCGGAACCGCGGGAGCCGGGGCGGCGACCGGAGCCGCAGCCTTTGTTTTCACGGCCGGCGCGGCTTTGGGCGCGGGCGCGGCCTTCTTGGCCTTCGGTGCGGGCGCCGGCGTGGGTTTCGCGGCGGCCTTGACGGTCTTGGTCGCAGGGGCGGGCGACTTGGCGGACTTGGCGGAGGACTTCTTGGATGCAGTCATGATGGTTTGGAAGGAGTGTACGAACCCCGTTGATCGCCTCCGGTTCTAGCAAAAGGGGGGCCAACGCACCAGAGGGTACTTCGACTTTTTTCCCGTTCGTCACGCGCCGGCCAGGGCCGCGGGACCGTTTTTTCCCGACGTGGCCTTGGGCCAACGGGTTTCAAAGCGCTGCGGCCCCGAAACCACCCGCGCCGAAGTTCGGATCACGGAAGTTGGTGGACCGGATCGGGATCAAACCGACGACCTCGTCGTTGCGAACGACGCGCTCTATCAACTGAGCTACCGGCCCGTGAGGGAGGTGAGGTTTTGGGAAAACGCGGTGCGCAAGTAAACACCTATTTTCGGGCCGCCGAATTCGGAGCCGAATCGGTCCCGTCGCGCGCCGCCGCCGGCCGCTCAGGACCCGTTTTCGCCGACGTGCCGGGCGAAGATCATCTTTCCGCCCGCGGTCGGCAGGACGCTGATGATCTCGGCCTGCACGCGGCGACCGATGAAGGGGCGGGCGCCGTTGACGACGACCATGGAGCCGTCCTCGAGATAGCCGACGGCCTGGCCTTCCTCTTTGCCGGGTTTCATGAGCTCAACCTCGAGGTGCTCGCCGAGCATGAGCTCGGGCCGGAGGGATTTCGCGAGGGAGTTGAGGTTGAGCCACGGCACGCCGTGGAATTCCGCCATCTTCGCAAGGTTGTAGTCCGTGGTGAGCAGCTTGGCGCGCATCGACTGGGCCAAGAAGACGAGCTTCGCGTCGACGTCCTCGCGCTTCAGCACCTCGCTCTCGGTGATGCGGATGTCGAGGTTCTTGATCTTGCGCAATTCGTTCAGCACCTCGAGGCCGCGGCGGCCGCGCGCCTGCTTGTGCGGGTCGGGCGAGTCGGCGACGTTGCGGAGTTCGTTCAGCACGAAACGCGGGATCACGAGCGCGGCGGTGAGGAATCCCGTCTCGCACACGCGGGCCACGCGTCCGTCGATCAGGACGCTGGTGTCGACGACGACAAGCGGCACATCGACCTCGTGCGGTACGAACCGCACGTACGGAATGATCAGGTTGAACTCGTCCTTGCCGCGCAGCGCGATGACGGTCGCGAGATAGGGGCACAGGATGAAGAGGCCGACGCGGACCAGATAGATCGTGGCTTCCTCGCCGCGTTCGAGCAGCGGCGAAGAGCCGACCATGTAGGCGATGAGCGAACCGACGCCGATGCCGAACGTCACGGCGGACAGCCCGCGCAGCGAGAAACCCTTCAGCATCATGTCGACCAGCACAACCAGCACGCCGATCGAGAGGCCGATGAAAAGCGCCCAGCCGCGGTTCTGTTCGCCCGCCAGGATCGTGTAGGAGACGAGCCAGCCGGCCGCCGCGCACAGCGCGACGAAGACCAGCCGGATCGGCAGAAGGGTTTTGTCCATGGGGAGGGGAAAGGACGCTCAGCGCGCGCCGAACGTCTGCACCACAAGAATCACCGCGGGGATCCCGACCATCAGCCCGGTCAGCAAGTAAAGCAGCTGCTGCACGCGGCGGGCTTTTAGCTTTTCAGCATCAGTCGGTTCCATTCTGGTGCAGCGCACCAAAGGCCCCGGACCATGACAACGCAATACTGGCTCGTGAAATCGGAACCGGAGGCCTACGCCTATTCGGACCTGCTGCGCGACGGCCGCACCGCCTGGACCGGGGTGAGAAACTACGCCGCGCGCCTGCACCTGCGCGCCATGCGCCCGAAGGACCGCGTGCTCTTCTACGAGAGCGTCACGACCAAAGCCGTGGTCGGCGTCGCCGAGGTGACGAAGGGCGAATTTCCCGACGCGACCGCACCCGCCGACGAAGGCTGGATCGCGGTCGAACTGAAGGCCGTCGCTCCCCTGCCCCGGCCCGTGGCACTCGCCGCGATCAAGGCCGAGCCCGCGCTGCAAAAGATCGCGCTCCTGCGCCAAAGCCGGCTCTCGGTGATGCCGCTGGCCAAGGCGGAATTCGACCGGCTGGTGAAGCTCGGCGGCGGTTGAAGCGCGCCGCCGACCGCGCCCGGCCCGCGATCAGGGTCCCGGCAATTCGACGACGAAACGGAAGCCGATGTGGCGGGCGCGCTCGCGCCGGTTCACCGTGACGACCGGCAGCTCCCGCACTTTCGCCTCGGGTTCGAGGAAACTTCCGCCGCCGAGCGGCGCGCTGACCTGAGGGGCGTCCGGCGCCGGCTCGAGCCACTCCGCGAGATTGCCGTGCAGATCGTGGAAGCCGGCCGCGTTGGCCGGCGCCGCGCCCGCCTCCTGGCTGCGGTTGTCGGCGTTGGCCTGCGTCCACACGGAAGCCGGCGCGACTGCGGCGGCCGCCTTGAACTCGAGCTCGCGCGGCAGCCGCACCTTCGTGCCGAGGGCCCAGCCGAGCCGCTCGCAGAATTCCTGCGCCTCGGCCCAGCCGACCGAGTCCACGGGCAGGCGGCGGCCTTCGTGCCGGCTCGGATTGCTGTTCATCACCCGGAGGAAAAATTCCTGGGGCACCTCGGTTTTCAGCATCAGCCGCTGCGGAAACCCGGGAATCGGCGCGACGCGCGCGTAGACGAAGCCCTGCAGGGCGGCGAGATCGCCGCGGCGGACCGCCAGGAACTCGAGGCGCTTTTGCAGCCGCGGATCCGCGAGCGTGCTGCGGGGATACGCGCCGGCCGTTTTGCGCAGCAACTCCATCGCCTCGGCGATGCGTTCCGCGGCGGGCGCGGGCTGCCGGAGCTGCAACCGGAGCGCGATTTCGCGCTCGAGGGCCGCGAGGGCCGTCCAGCCGGCGGCGGACAGCGCGGTCTCCCGTTTGACCAGCAGAAGCTCGATGCGGTCCGGTGTCGCGTATCGGCTGCGCGGGTACGCGGAGTTGAGTTTGCGCTGCAGTTCCATCGCCTGGGTGTACGCGGCGGCGGCCGGCTCGGCCCGGCCGGCGGCGGCGTCCGCATCCGCGGCCGCCTCCTTCGCCTTCATTTCCTGCACGAGGTCGGCGGCCCGCAGGGTCTCGAGCTCGCCGTCGATCCGCTCCAGCAGCGCCGTGTCGGCGGACCGCCCGCCGGAGTGTTTCTGGTTTATCTCGGCCTGCAGCATCCGCGCCTTGCGGAAGGCCAGGGTCGCCTCGCCCTGGCGGCCGGCGGCCGCGGCCGCGGCGCCGTCGGCCATCGCCGCGGCGACCGCCGCGCGCAACGGCTCCGCGGAGGTCAGCGCGACCGCCGCCGCGAGCCGGATTTCCCGGTTCA
Organism: Opitutaceae bacterium; assembly: GCA_027482185.1. GTDB lineage: Bacteria > Verrucomicrobiota > Verrucomicrobiia > Opitutales > Opitutaceae > ER46. The sequence goes on from JAIXWF010000003.1 coordinate 248,640, forward strand.
TGTTCTTGAGGTCGGACGTCGGGGCCTGGGAATTCGCCTCGCGCTGCCACTGCAGCGCGTCGCGCAGCTTGGCCGCCGCGGCCGCCGATTCGCCGCGCGCCTCCGCCGCCTTGGCCTCCGCCTCGAGGTCGGCGCTTTTCTTGGCCGCGGCCCGCGAACGCAGCGCCGACCGCGCCGCTTCCCACTGGCCGAGCCGCACCGCCTCGCCGGCGCCGAGCCGCGGTTCGAGGCGCAGCAGCTCCTGCTGGGCGGCGATCAGCTTGCCGAGCAGCGGCTCGACCCGATCCTCGCCGGCCTGCGCCGCCAGCGCCTGCCGGTATTCGTCCTCGAGCCGGGCGACTTCGCCGGCTTTGGCCTGCGCAGCCGGGCCGATCTGCCGCGCCGAGCCGGCCGTGACCGGTCCGGGGCCGCTGCGCCCATACTGCCACCAGAGCGCCCACCCGGCGGTGAGCAGAACGATCGCCGCGGCGATCGCGGGGCCCCGGTAACGCTTCGCATCTTCGAGGCGTTCGCGCCAAGTGGGCCGGTATGACATGGGTGCACCCAATCGGCTCCGGCCGGCCACGCAAGCGCGCAGCACCTCCCCGCTCGACAGTCCGCGCCGATTTTGCGTGGTAGCCCGGCGTGTCCTCGCCCGCCCAGCTCGCCATTCTCGCTCCCGGCCTCCTCGGCGGTTCCGTTGCGCGCGCGGCCCGGGCGAACGGCGCCGCCGGCCGGATCGTGATCTGGGCGCGGCGCCCCGAAACGCGGCTGCAGCTGCGCGACCAGCCGTGGTGCGACGCCGTCGCCGAGACGCCCGAGGCGGCGGCGCAGGGCTCCGACCTCGTCGTGATCGCGGCGCCGGTCGACCAGATCGTGCCGCTGGCCCGCCGGATCGCGCCCGCCCTGCCCGCCGGCGCCTGCGTGACCGACGTCGGCAGCGTGAAAGGCGAGATCGCGCGCCACGGCGCCGCCGCCCTCGGCGCGCGCGCCCACTTCGTCGGCGCCCACCCGATGGCCGGCTCCGAAAAAACGGGCTGGGAGCACGGCACCGCGGAACTCTTCCGCCATCGCACCTGTTTCGTCACCCCGCTGCCGGAGACGTTGCCCGCCGCCACCGCGACCGTCGCCGCCTTCTGGCACGCGCTCGGCGCGGAGGTCGTGACCGTCGGCGCCGATGCGCACGACGAAATCGTCGCGCACATCAGCCACTTGCCGCAGGCGATCGCGACCAGCCTCTGCGTCTTCCTCGCCGGCAAGGATCCGGCCTGGCGCAACTTCGCCGGCGGCGGCCTGCGGGACACCACGCGGATCGCCGGAAGCGACGCGCAAATCTGGCGCAGCATCTTCGAGCAGAACCGCGACGAAGTGCTGCGCGCCCTCGGCCAGTTCGAGGAAGAGCTGCACCGGTTCCGCACCGCGCTGGCCAACCGGGACTACGTCGAGATCGCGGCCCGCATCGAACGCGGAAAGGCCTACCGCGACGCTTTCCGGCCGCCGCCGGCCTGAATCCGGGCGCCGTCCGTCAAGCCGGGAGGCCCACTCGTCAATCGCCGGTGGCGCCGTCCCGGGCACGGCGCAGCATGGTCCGCCGCGCCATGCTTTCCCCCGCCGTCCGTCTGCAGAATCCGGATACCGGCCGACCGGAACGCGCCCCCGGCTACACGCTGGCCGACCTTGGCTGCCACCTCGACGGCTCGCCGCTGCTGCCCGTGGCGATCAACGACAGCGGCGAGATCGCCGCCTGCGCCGCGGGCGCCCACCCGGCCGGGATCTTCCGCGGCTTCCACCTCGCGGGCCGGCTCTGCGTGCCGTCCGGGGTCGCTTTCGGCTGCCCGCCGGTCGCGGCCCTGAGCGCCAACGGCCTGCTCGCCGGCGCGGCCGGCACCGCCCCGAAGGCCCTGTGCGCCTGGGCTTCGCACCGCGACATATTCGGCGAACGCCTCTGGCCGGGTTGCACCAGCCGCTCCCGCAGCGTCAACGCCCGCGGCGACGTCGCCGGCGACGTGCACTTCGAGGCCGGCGAATTGGTTCTCACCCGGGCTTTCCTGCTGCCGGCCGCCGGCGCCGCCCGCCTGCTCACGCCGCCCCAGGGCGGCACGACCACCGCGGCGGCCCTGAACGACGCCGGCGACCTCGCGTTCAACGCGACCCCGCTCGGCGCCGACGCCGGCACATCGCGGGCCTGGCTGCTGCAGGAGCACACCTACGTCCCCATCCCGGGTCTGGGCGGCGGATCCGTCTGGGCCCGCGCCCTGACCCCCGGGGGCCGCGTGGTCGGCCGCGCCGAAACCGTCGACGGCAGCCAGCATGCGTTCCTCTGGGAAGACGGCACCACGCTCGATCTCGGCGCGCCGGTCCGCGGACTGAGCGAAGGCCTCGCGGCCGACGATCACGGCGTCGTGGTCGGCCGCATGATCGACGCACTCGGCGCGGTGCGGGCCTGCCGCTGGACCCGCGAGACGGGACTGCAGGCGCTGGCGGACGTCGTGCGGCTGCCCGCCGGCTGGGTCCTGCACGAGGCCGTCGGGATCAACTCGGCCGGCGACATCGTCGGAACCGGCACCTGGTTCGGCCGTCCCCGCGGCTTTCGCCTGCGGCCCGATCCGAGCGCGTGAACGCCGCCGACCGGACACCGCGGCCGCCGCGGACCAAAGCAGGCCCCGCCTGCAGGCCGGGCTCGCCGTCGGCGACCGCAGGGCCTTGTGTCGCCGCCATGCGGTTCTTCGTCGCCGCCTTCCTTTTCGCCCGCCTCCGGCGGCTCGCCGTGCTCGCCGCCCTGCTCGGCGGCGGCGGCGCGGCAGCGGGAGCGGCCGAAGCTGTCCTGCAGGCGACGGAACGCGGCGTGCCGTCGATCCGGAATTTTCCTCCGCGCACCTACGCGTCCGCCAACCAAGTCTGGCGCAGCGTGATCGCGCGCGACGGCACGGTGTTCTTCGGCAGCAACGGCAGCGTCCTGCAATTCGACGGCCTGACCTGGACCAAGATCCCCGTGCCGAACGGCCTGCACGTGCGCGCGCTCGCGATCGACGCCGCGGACACCGTCTGGGTCGGCGGCGTCAACGAACTCGGTCGCCTCGTCCGCAACGCCTCGGGCCGGCGAGTGTACGAATCCCTCCGCGACCGCGTGCCGGCGGAGCTCGGCGATCTGAAGGATATCTGGTGCGCCTTCGCGACACCCGACGGCGTCTGGTTCCAGAGCAACCAGGCGGCGCTGCGCTGGCGCGAAGGCCGGTTCGAGGTCTGGCCGATCCGCGAGCGTTCCATCACACTCTCCTTTTGGCTCGGCGACCATCTGCTGGTGGCCAAGACCGACGGCTGGTTCCGGCCCGGGCCCGCCGGCACCTGGGAGCCGCTCGGAGATCCGGCGGCGAAACTGGGCGACTACCTGCCCCACTTCGCCGTGCCGCATCCGGCGGGCGGCTGGCTCATGGGCATCGAGGGCCCGAAGGGCGAAGTGCTCGGCCTCGCCCGCTGGGACGGCCGGCGGCTCACGTTCGAGCCGCATCCGTTGGACGACCATTTCAAGGCGCGCCGCTTCTACAGCGCCAACCGGCTGGCGGACGGCCGCTACGTCGTCACGACCCTGCAAGGCGGCGCCGTCATCCTCGGCCCCGGACTCGAGCCCGAAACTTGGCTCAACGACGCCGCCGGCCTGCCGTCCAACGCCGTGATCGCTGCCAGCGAGGACACGCACGGGGCCCTGTGGCTGAGCACCGAATTCGGCATCTCCCGGGTCTTCGCCCATCCGGCCTACACGTGGTTCAGCTCCCTGAACGGCCTGAGCCGCGGCAGCGCGCATCCCACGCAGCGCTGGCAGGGCCGCATGCTGGTCGGCAGCTCCAATGGCGTGCTGCAGCTCGAGGGACCGGAACGGCAGCCCGGGAACGCCCGCGCGGTGCCGTGGCCGAATTTCACCGAAAAAATCAGCACCTTCGCGCTCGTCGACAACGACCTCATGATCGGCGGCCTCGGCGGCCTGTGGCTGGCGCGCGGCGGCACCACCGTTCAGGTCCACCGGCTCTCGAATATCTTCCAGATTCACCAATCGCGCCGGAACCGCGACCGCGTCTACGCCGCGAGCCTCAACGGCCTCGGTCTCTACCGCCGCGACAACGACCGCTGGGTATTCGACCGCACCCTGTCGGAACTCCGCAGCAAGAGCCTCTACGAGGAAGCCGACGGCACCCTTTGGATCGGGACCGAAGGCCGGGGGGCGATTCGCGTGCGGTTCCCGGCCGATCCGGCGGCCGCCCCCGAAACGGAGCAATTCGGCCCCGCCGAGGGCCTGCCGGCGGCGGGCGGTCCCGTGAAGATCGTCAGCGCGGCGGGCCAGCCGCTCTTCCTCTCGCCCGCCGGTCTCTATCGTTTTCATGCCGCGGAACGGCGCTTTGCACCCGAGCCCGCCTTCGGCGCCGCCCTTGCGGACGGCACCACCTGTGTCGAAACCGCGGTCGAGGACGCGCGCGGCGGACTCTGGATGATCCTGCGTCCGGCCGGACCGCCGGACCCCAGTGCCGTCAAGCAGCTCGGCCGCTCCGCCGAGGGCAAGTGGCACCAGCTCGCGCTGCCGGACCTGGAACGCATCGACGGTATCAGTACCCTGCACCTCGAGACCGTCGCAGGCCGAGATCTGCTTTGGATCAACGGGCAGTCCTCGATTCTCCGGATCGACCTGAGCCTGCACGCGCAGGTCGGCGACCACGCCGTCGGCCGGACCGTGCTCGAGGGCGTCGCCCTGGCGGACGGCCGCGTGCTGCCGGCCGACGGCCCGCTGCGCATCCAAGCGGCCGATACGACCCTGCGGTTCCGCTTCGGCACGCCGGGGCTCGCGGGCGAAAACGACGTGCGGCACGAAAGCCGGCTGCGGGGTTTCGGCGACGGCGCCCCCGAGCTGAGTCCCGCCGGCACGCGCACCTTCACGCGCCTCCCCGCCGGACACTACGTCTTCGAAGTGCGCGGCCGCAGCGCGGACGGCCGCTGGAGCGAGCCGGCGACCGCGGCGTTCGAGGTCCTGGCGCCCTGGTGGCAGGCATCGTGGGTCTGGTTCGCCGGGTTCTGCGGGCTCGCCGCCGGCACCTACGGTTTCGTGCGGCACCGCACACGCGTATTGGAGCGCGAGCGCGCCCGGCTCGAAACCGTCGTCGCCGCGCGCACCGCCGAATTGGCGCAGAAGAACCGCGAACTGGAACGGCTCAACCGCGCGGAGCAGGACGAGAAACTCGCCGCCCGCCTCGCCGAGGAAAAGGCCCGCCTCGAGTTGCTCCGCTACCAGCTCAATCCGCACTTTCTGTTCAACTCGCTCAATTCGATCCGGGCCCTCGTCTACGCCAACCCGGACGCCGCCGGCGAGATGGTCACGCGGCTCGCCGAGTTCTGCCGCTGGACGCTGAGCCGCGGCAGCGACGAGACGACCACGGTGGCGGAGGAAGCCGAGATGGCGCGCACCTACCTCGAGATCGAAAAGGTGCGCTGGCAGGAGGCCCTGTTGACGTCGGTCGCCGTCGATCCGGCTGTCGGCGGCGAACGGCTGCCCCAGTTCCTGCTCCTGCCGCTGATCGAGAATGCGATCAAGTACGGCGGGCGCACGAGCCCGGCCACGCTCGAGGTGCGGGTCGAGCTCGGGGTCGAGGGCGGCCGGCTCCGTTGCAGCGTCGCGAACACCGGCACCTGGGTCGAGGCGACGGCGGTCCCGAGCGAAACCTCCACCCACATCGGGCTCGAAAACCTGCGCCAGCGGCTGCGCCGCCACTACGGCGCCGACTGGGACCTCGCGACCGAGCGCTCCGCGGGCTGGGTCCGCATGGTCCTGCGTTTCCCCCGCGGCCTCGGCCCGCCCGGCGCGGCCGGCCGCAGCTCGCGCCATCCTTTCCCCCGTGCCTGATTCCCCGCCGCCTGCTTTTTCCGCCCTGCTGATCGACGACGAGCCGCTCGCCCGGCTCGAACTGCGCCGTCTGCTCAAAGCCCATCCGGCCGTCGCGATCGCCGGCGAAGCCGGCACGCTCGCGGAAGCGAGGACACGTCTGCAGCAGCCCGACTACGATCTCGTTTTCCTCGATATCCAGCTCCGCGGCGGCAACGCCTTCGATCTGGTCGCGGATATCCGCCCGGAGGCCCGGGTGATCTTCGTCACCGCCTACGACCGCTACGCCGTCCGCGCCTTCGAGGTGAACGCCCTCGACTACCTCCTGAAACCGGTCGCCGCCGCGCGGCTCGCCGCCGCGCTGGAACGCGCGACCGCGGCCCGCGCCGCCCCCGCGGCCGTCGTCCCGCCCGCCGCCGCGACACAGCCCCCGCTGCGGCTCGCCCGCGACGACCGCGTGCTGGTGAAGATCGGAACCTCCCTGCGTTTCATCGACCTCGCCGCGATCGGCGCGATCCGCTCCTGCGAGAACTACACGGAGTTGCTGCTCCTCAACGGCGAGAAACCGCTCGTGCTTCGCTCCCTCAAAGCGTGGGAGGACCTCCTGCCGGAAGATTCGTTCGTGCGCGTCCACCGCCAGACCCTCGTCAACCTCGCCCATGTCCGGGCCATCGTGCGGCTCGGCGGGGACGACGTGCAGTTCGAACTCGCCCCGCCGCTCCCGCCCGTCGCCGCGAGCCGGCGCCAATTGGCGGACCTGCGCCACCGCTTCGCCGCCGCCGGACTCGGCAGCCTGCTGCCCTGAATCGGGATCGCGCCGTTGCGTATCGGGAGTCGAAGGTTGAGCGATCGATCGGTCGGGCCCCGGTGAACACAGCCGCTGCCCGCCAGCCGAGAGACCACGCGTTGCTGTTCTCGGCTCTGCACCGCGTCCTTTGAACTGCCTGACTCCGGCCGAACCGAAATCGCGGGCCCGGTCGCCCCGGTGTTGCGGCCGGCCTTTTTGCCTTTGCCATCGGGGCGCCGGGCCGCGTCCATCCGCGGCCCGTCCATGTCCCTGCCGCTGCTCTTCGCCCTTTTCGCCGCCGTCGCCTACGCCTCGGGCGCGCTGCTGCTGAAACGCGTCGGCGATTTCGGCGTGGGCGTCTGGCGGACCGCCTTCGTCGCCAACGCGATCTGCGGTCTCTGTTTCCAGCCGCTGTTGCTGCTGGGCGGCGAATGGCAGCCCGCCCTGTGGTGGCAGCCCGTCGTCGTCGCCGGGTTCTTCTTCGCCGGCCAGTGGTGCACCTTTCTCGCCTTCGACCGCGGCGACGTTTCCGTCGCGACACCCGTGCTCGGGATCAAGGTCCTGCTTGTTACGGTCATCGTCGCCGTTGCCGGCACCGCGGCCGTCCCGGGCCGGCTCTGGATTGCGGCCGCGCTCGCCACCGCCGGCATCGCGTTGCTCAACCGCCGCGGCCGGGGCGGCGCGCACCGCCACGTCGGTTTCACCATCGTCCTCGCCACCCTCGCGGCCGCCGCGTACGCGTGCTTCGACGTGCTGGTCCAAACGTGGTCGCCGCGCTGGGGGCTCGGCCGGTTCCTGCCGCTCACGATCGGCCTCTCCGGCCTGCTGTCGTTCATCTTCCTGTTGCGCGCGCGCGCGCCGCTGCGCGCGATCCCGCGGCCCGCCTGGCCCTGGTTGATCGGCGGCTCCGCCGTCCTCGGGCTGCAGTCGCTGCTGTTCGTCTCGACCCTCGCGCACTGGGGCCAGGCTCCGGCGGCCAACGTCGTCTACGCCTCGCGCGGCCTGTGGGCCGTGCTGCTGGTCTGGCTCGTCGGCCACTGGGTCGGCAGCCGCGAGCAGCACCTGGGGCGTGACGTCCTCGTCGGCCGCTTGGCCGGCGCCGGCCTGATGATGTCCGCGATCGGCCTCGTGCTCGGCTAGCCGGTCGAAACCGCCCCGCCTCAGCCGGAATCATGCAGTTGAGAGTCGAAAGTTGAGGGTTGAGAGATCGATCGGCCGAGCGACGGAAAGCGCAGCCGAAGCCGGCAACCCGACGAACCGAACGGTTTTGCGCTCAACGCTCAGCCAAGCTCGCTCAACGGCCTGAGTTCGCCTCAGCGCGGTTCCAGCTCCGGGATCCGCGACCCGAGAACCAATTCGCGCGGCGTACCGGAACCCGGATACAGCCAGGCCTGGCCCGCGAGCAGCCGGGTTTCGCCGCGGTGCAACCGCACGATCGACGCGTTGCCCAGACCGAGCACCGTCTCGCCGGGATTGAACTTCTGGTACAGGAGGATCTTGGCCCGGCGCCCGTCGAACTCGCCCTTCGGCTCGGGGGCCGGATGGTGCGGATTGATCACGGCGGGAAACACCGCAAGAGCCGCGCGCGAGGGCACGTCCGTCACGGGAAAATCGTTCGTCGTGCCGATGAGGAGGCCGGCCACGTTGGCCCCGGCGCTGGCGCCGCCGCTGGGAATTCCCGCCAGCGTGCGCTCGCGGATCAAGTCCAGCTGCCCGGTCCGCGCCAGTTCGGCGAGCAACACGAAAGTCTCGCCGCCGCCGATGAAGATGCCGTCGGCCCGCCGCAGCAGCGCGAGGGCCCCGGCGGCATCGCTCCGGTGCAGCGAGACCGCCTCGACCGGACCGAGTTCGGCGAATGCTTTCTTCAGACGCACTTCCATCCGATCGCGGTCGGCGGGATGCGAGGCATGCAGCACCAGCGCGACCGTGCGGCACGCACCGTAGTGGAGCCGCATCGCGTCCAGGACCGACGGCGCAAACGAATCACCGGCCATCATCGTCCCGCCGCAGACAAGAACCGAAGCCTGCGGCGACGTCCGAAACACCGGCGCGGCGGCCGCGGTACCGGCCGCAAGAGCCGCCACCGTCAGGAAAATTCGAACAAGAAAACGCATGGAAAATCCGGGGCCGGTCCGGTTGCCGGCGGCGCCTCGCGGGCGCGGACTCAAGCGCCGCGCAGGCAAATGCCGCAAGGCCAATTCCCTGCGCGGGAGACCAAACCGCAATTTTCAGCGCGTTTCATGACACCCGGCCGCTCCTCGCGATCGCGATTGAATCCCGCCCGGCCGACCGTTCTTTTCGCGGCCGCATGGCCCAACACCTCGGCGCACTTTCCCTTCTGGTCCGCGACTATGACGAGGCGCTCGCATACTACTGCGGGGTCCTCGGCTTTTCGTGTGTCGAAGACACGGATCTCGGCGGCGGCAAGCGCTGGGTGCTCGTCGCTCCGCCGGGCGCGAAAGAATGCAGCCTCCTGCTCGCGCGCGCGACCACCCCGGAACAGGCCGCGGCGATCGGGCACCAGTCCGGCGGACGCGTTTTCCTCTTCCTGCACACCGACGATTTCGCGCGCGACCACCGCCGCTACCGCGAACACGGGGTGCGTTTTCTCGAGGAGCCGCGCCACGAGCCCTACGGCACCGTCGCCGTCTTCGCGGATCTCTACGGCAACCGCTGGGACCTGCTCGAACTGCGCCCGCGGACCGCCGCGCCGGCGTGAGCCGTGGCGCCGTTCAGGGCGGGAAACCCGTCCGATCGAGCGAAGGAAACAGCTTCAGGGCGTTGCGGTAATAGACGTGCTTCAGCACGTCGTCCGGCAGGTCGAGGCCGTACATTTTCCAGATCCCGTGGTACTTCCGGATCGGGTCGAAATACTCGTCGTCGGTCTCGAAGAGCCGGAAGTACACGTGGTATTCGGAAACATTGTACGCGTCTTTGCCGAAGAGAATCCGGTCGCGGTACTTCTCGAAAAACCGCCGCGCCGCCCGCGGCTGCCGTCCGAGGGCGCTCGTGATCGCGCCGGTCTCGACGTACACGTTGGGCAGGCGGTCCAGCAGTTCGCCGAGCCGGCCGAGATCGTCCGTGAGCCAGCCGAAATGCGCGTTGATGAAGATCGTCTTCGGGTGCTTCGCGAAGAGCCGGTGCTGTTCCTCGATCAGCTGCTCCCACGTGAACTTGGTCTGCTCCGACTGATTGCGGTTCGCCCGCAGCTTCAGCTCGAGCCAGCGCTCGTTCGATTTGTCCATCGGCTGGAACAGTCCCCACGGGTCGCCGGTGTGGATCAGCACGGGGATTCTGTGTTTCGCGCAGACCTCCCACACGCCGTCGAACCGCGGATCGTCGACCGGCACGCGGCCTTTGGCGTCCGTCAGCATCATGCCGAGGTGTTTCCAGACCTTGAGCCCGATCGCGCCCGCCTTGATGTCGGCCTCGACCTGCGCGGCGGCGCGCGCCGGGAAGTCGGGGGCGTCGAGATTCGTGTAGTCGATGTTGGTCATCACCGCGAAGCGCGCCGGCGCGTGGGCCGACATCGCGCCGTGCGCGTTCACGACCCATTTGCCGTGGCCGCCGCCGACCGGCGAGTTGACGAGGATCCGCATGTTCAGGCTGTCCATGTCCGCGATCAGCTGCTGGAGCTTCGCGGTCCCGACTTCGCGCTGGTGATTGTGGACGTCGATGAACGGGTACTTCGCCCGGGTCACCTTGTGCTCCGGCACGCGGAGCGTCGACTTGGGTTCGAACTCCTCGATCGACATGGTCTGGGCGGCGGCCGGCACGGCGAGGGCCAGCAGGGCGGGAAGAAATCGGCGCATGGGAAAACGGGAAACGGGACGACGCGGGGGAACGCCGAGGTCATGACGGCAACCGCCGGCGGTTCAAAGCGCGAAATGCTCCGGTCAAAGCGGCCGTCGACCTTGCGGCCGCGCCGCGAACCGCCACCGTGCCGCCCCATGGCATCGTCGTCCCCCGTCGTCGCCGGCGTCGATGTCGGCGCCCCGCGCAAAGGCTTCCACGGCGTCGCACTGCAGGGCACGCGGCTCGCGGGACAGTTGCGCACCGCCGATCCCGCCGCGGTGCTCGCCTGGTGCCGCATGCTCGGCGTCGTCGCGGTCGCGGTCGACGCCCCGTGCCGTTGGCGCGGACCGAGCGCCCCGCGCGCCGCGGAAACCGCCCTCGCCCGTGCCGGCATCGCGTGTTTCCTGACGCCGACGGAGGCCCGCGCCCGCGGCCACCCGTTCTATACCTGGATGGTGGCGGGCGCGGCGCTCTACACCGCGCTCGCAGCCGACTATCCGCTGCTCGGCGATCCGGCGCGGGCCCGGCGCGACCGCTGCGCCGTCGAAACGTTTCCCCAGGCCGCCGCCTGCGCCCTCGCCGGCCGGATCGTGTCCGCCCGCGACAAAGCAACCATCCGGCCCGCGCTGCTCCGCGCCCGAGGTCTCGATGTCGCCGATCTGAAATCGATCGACGCCGTCGACGCCGCCCTCTGCGCCCTCGCCGCCGCCGATCTCTGTGCAGGGCGGGCCACGCTGTATGGCGACGCCGCCGACGGTTTCATCGCCGTGCCCGCCGGTCCGCGAATTCCGTTGGCAGGCTCGGCCCGGCGGCGAAAAGCTGACGCCACCCCATGACCCGTCGCCTGCTTTGCCTGCTCGCCTGCCTCGCGTTCGGTCCCGGCGGCTTCGCCGCCGAAACCGCCGCGCCCCCGCCCCTCCCCGTGCTGCTCGCCGGGCTCGCCCACGGGCACGCCGGCGGTTTCCTGCGCCAGCACGATCCCGAGATTCTCCGCATCGCCGGCGTGTGGGAGCCCGACGACACCGTCTGGGCCAAGTACGCGAAGCAACCCCACCTCCAGGGCGTTCCGCGCCACAAACACCTCGCCGCCGCCGTCGCCATGCCCGGGCTCGGCGCAGTCTGGGCCTTCTCGGACACGCGCACGCACCTCGAGGTCGTCCGCGCCGCCGCCCCGCGCGGGCTGCATGTCATCGTCGAAAAGCCGCTCGCGGTCTCGTGGGCCGACGCCGCCGAGATGGCCGCCCTCGCCCGGCGCCACGGCACCCTCGTGCTGACCAACTACGAGACGAGCTGGTATCCAAGTTTCGACGACGTGCACCGCCTCGTCGCGCCCGGCGGCCCGCTCGGCCCCATCCGCCAGATCTACGCGCACGCGGGCCACGAGGGACCGGTCAAGATCCGGGTCGGTCCCGAGTTCCTCGCCTGGCTGCGCGACCCGGTCCGCGCGGGCGGCGGCGCCCTCTTTGATTTCGGCTGCTACGGGGCCAACCTCGCCACCTGGTGGTTCGGCAACCGCGCGCCCGTCGCCGTGTCCGCGCACACGTCGCGGTTCGACGCCGTCAACTACCCCGACTGCGACGACCACGCCGTCATCCAACTCGTGTATCCGGAAATGCAAGTCACGGTCATCGGCTCGTGGCATTGGCCCTTCGCGCGCAAGGACGTCGCGGTCTACGGCGAATCGGGCTCCGTCGTCACCGTCAACGACCGCGCGTATTCGCTCCGCACCGGCCGCAAGCCCGCGGAAGCCCTCGAGGCGAAGTCCCCGCGCCGCCAGCCCCACGCCTGGCTCGCCGCCGCGGTCCGCGCCGGCCGCGACCCCGTGGAGGATCCGTCCTCCCTGGCCAACAATCTCATCGTGATGCGCATCCTCGAGGCCGCACGGCGCTCCGCCGCCGAAGGCCGCACGATCCCGCTCGCCGAAATCGCCCCCGCCGCGCCCTGAGTTTCCCCACCCCATGCCCTCCCTTCATTCCCGCCTCCTCGTCTTCGCCGTCTGCGCCGCCGCGACGGCCGCGCCCGCCGCCGACTTCCACGCCGACCAGCCCGAAGCTTTCGCCCGCCTCGTCGCGCCCGACGCCAAGCTCGAAAAGCTCGCCGGTGAGCTCGGTTTCACCGAAGGCCCGGTCTGGATCGCGGCCGGCGGTTACCTCGTGTTCAGCGACATCCCGGGCGACGAGCTGAAACGCTGGTCCCCGGCCGGCGGCCTCGCGTCCTTCCGGCGCCCGAGCCGCAACGCCAACGGCAACACCGTCGACGCCGCCGGCCGCCTCATCACCTGCGAACACAGCGGCCGCCGCGTCGCTTTGCTCGAAGCTGACGGCACCCTGCGCACGCTCGTCGATTCCTTCGAAGGCCGGAAACTCAACTCGCCCAACGACGCCGTCGTGCGCCGCGACGGCTCGATCTACTTCACCGATCCCGACTACGGCCTGAAGAACAAACCCGGCACCCGCGAGAAGGAGGGCAAGGAGCAACCGGGCAACTTCGTCTACCGCCACGATCCGAAAACCGGCCGCACGACGGCGCTGGTGAAGGATTTTTCCCATCCCAACGGCCTCGCGTTTTCGCCGGACGAAACGCGGCTCTACATCGCCGACTCGGGCGCGCCGAAGCACATCCGCGTCTTCAACGTCGCCGCCGACGGCACGCTGACGGACGGCAAGGTCTTCCATACCCTCGATGCCGGCGTGCCCGACGGCATCCGCGTGGACCGCGACGGCCGGGTTTGGACGACGGCCGGCGACGGCGTGCACATCCTTGCTCCGGACGGTCGCCGGATCGGCAAGATCCTTGTCCCCGAAGCGCCGGCCAACCTGACCTTCGGCGGCGCGGACGGGCAGACGCTCTTCGTCACGGCCCGGAAATCGCTCTACGCGATCCGCGTCGGGGTCGCGGGCGCCGGCCGCTGACCGCCGCGCGGCGGCGTCACGCCGCGGGCTCCGCGAGCGCGCGCTGCAGGTTTTCCGCGAGCGTTTCGAAGTTGAATGGCTTCTGCACGAAACCGGCCAAACCCTTGCCGAGGAAATGGGCGACCGTTTCCTCTTCGTTGAAGCCGCTCATGAGCACGACGCGGACCCCGGGCCGGATCCGGCGCATCTCGGCGAAAGCCTTGCGGCCGTCGAGCCGCGGCATCGTCAGGTCCATCAGCACGGCGCGAAAGCGGTCCGGCTCGCGGGCAAACAGATCCACGCCCTCCTGGCCGTCGCCGGCCGCGACGACGTCGAAGCCGAGCCGCTGCAGCAACTGGGTCGCCGTGGTCCGCACGGTTTCCTCGTCGTCGACCACCAGGACCGTACCCCAGCCGCGCCAGACGGGGCCGGTCTGACCGGCGGCTCCGTCGGATTCGATCGCCCCCGCGGCGCGCGGAAACAGCACCTTGAACGTCGTGCCCTGGCCCGGTTCGGAGTAGAGTTTGAGCGCCCCCTTGTGGCCGCGGACAATGCCGAGCACGGCCGCCAAGCCGAGGCCGCGGCCGGTGAACTTGGTCGTGAAAAACGGATCGAAAATCCGGGCGCGGGTCGCGGCATCCATGCCGCAGCCGTTGTCCGAAACCTCGAGGTAGACGTAGTCGCCCTGGGGAATTTCCGGGGCGAGCACCGTGCCGACCAGGTAGTCCCGGTCGACCTTCATCAGGCCGGTACCGAGCCCGATCACGCCGCCGCGTTCGCCGATGGCCTCGGAAGCATTGATCACCAGATTCATGATCACTTGCCGCAGCTGCGTGGCATCGGCCGCGATGGGCGGCAGGTCGGAGCCGAGCCGGAACTGCAGGACCGCGTGCTTGCCGATCGACAGCTGGAGGAGCTGCGTCGTGTCCTCGACCAGCGCGTTCAACGAGAGCGTGCGGATCACGAAGCGGCCCCGGCCCGAATAGGCCAGCATCTGGCGGCAAAGATCGGCGGCCCGGTGCGAGCTGCGCCGGATCGTTTCCAACGGCCCGTGCGCCGGCGCGCCGGGCGGCAGGTCCATCCCCGCCAGCGTGGCGTTGCCGAGGATCCCCGTGAGCAGATTGTTGAAATCGTGGGCGATCCCGCCGGCCAGCACGCCCAGACTCTCGAGTTTTTGCGTTTCCTGGACCCTGCGCTCCAGCGCCTCGAGCGCTTCGTCGGCCCGGCGCCGCTGGGTGATATCGGTGATGAAGCCGTGCCACAGGGTCGCGCCGTCCGGTTCCCGCTGCGGCAGCGCATTGCCGTGGATCCAACGCTCCTCGCCGTCGGGCAACCGGATGCGATATTCGCACTGCAACGGCGCCAGCGTCCGGGCCGATTCGCGGATCGAGGCCGCCACGTGCGGGGCGTCCGCGGGATCGATCAGGTCGAAGATCGGTTGCGCGTCCTGCCGGACCGCTTCCGGAACGAGACCGTAGATCTGCCGGATCGCGTCGCTGGCAAACGGCAGACTGACGCGGCCGTCGGGGCCGAGCCGGATCTGGCAGACGAGCCCCGGCACGCGGTCCGCGATCTTCCGCAACAGTGTCTCGGTCCGGCGCACCTCGCGGGTCCGCCGCAGCAGGACGACCGCCAGCCAGACCGTGCCCGCCAGCAGCACCGACAACCCCACGATCCAGGCGACCAGCAAACGTTGCCGCCGTTGTTCGCCCGCCAGTTCGCCGATGACGTCCGTCGAGAGGCTGGGAAAAAACGCCCAACGCTCCAGGATCCGCAGGACCGTGCCGTCCTCCACCATCGGCTGCATCGCGCGGCGCAACTCGTCGGCGACGGCAGCCCGGTCGCTCCGGGCCGAGATCCCCAGCTGCCGCTGCGGCGCCCGGTTCGGCAAAATCCGGAATGCCGGATGCCCGCCGCCCCCCAGCAACAGCGTGGTGACGGCGTACTGGTCCACGAACGCCGCGTCCGCCTCGCCCGCCGTCAACCGGCGCACCGCCTCCCGGCTGTCCGGCGTCGGTACGCGCACGAAGTCGGGCAGCAGGACCGTCAGGGTATCCCGCAGCGCGGCGTAATCGGCATAGCTCACGCGCGCCGCCACCAGATCCGCCAGCGTCCGGATCGGGCTGTCCGCGCGGACCAAAAAGCAGCTTTCGGTCTGCAAAAACGGCGCCGACAAGTGGTACGTTTGCCGCCGGTCGCGCCGGAGCGTCTGCAGGACCCACAGGTCCATCGCGGCTTGGTTGAAACCGCGGCCGTGCACCCATTCGAGCCGGATGCCCGCCCGCCGCGCCGCCTCCTGCACCAATTCGACGGCCAAGCCCGCCGGCTGGCCGTCGGATCCCGCGAAGTGCAGCGGCTCGTCGTTGCCGTAGCCGATCCGGTAAACCGTTTCCCGGTCGATCGGCGCGGGCCGCAGCCACAGCCACGCGATCGCCGCCAGCAGCAGACCTGCTGCCGCCGGCCAGACGAGGCGGGACCGAAATCCGGAGGGCAGTGCCATCGCGAATCCGACTAAGGCAGGTTGCCGCCGGAGTCCGAGCTCAATCCCCGCCACCTCAGGCTCCGGCCGGCCAGAACCGGTTCAGTTTGCCGCGCACGAAGCGCACGCTCTCGGCCAATTGCTCCATGCCGTCGACGCCGTCCTCGATGCTCACCCAGCTGTCGAAGCCCGCGCCCTTCAGCTCGGTGAAGATCGCGTCGTAGTCGTTGAGGCCGCGTCCGATCGTCCCGTGCCGCAGGCGTTTCGCGTAGCCCTCCGCGCCGCCTTCCTCGCGCCGCAGGTCCTCGAGCGTGCCCTCGATCAGATAGCGGTCGCTCGCGTGCATCGTGACAACGCGGTGTTTCACGCGACGGAGCAGTTCCAGCGGATCGTCGCCGGCGAGAAACGCGTTGCTCGGATCGTAATTCACGCCGAAGCGCGGATGGCGGATGCGGTCCACGAGCTCGCAGAACACGTCCATTTTCTGCGCGAACTCGGGATAGGTCCAGAAGTCGTCCTTGTAGTGATTTTCGATGATCAGCGTGACGCCGCAGGCCTCCGCCTCGGGCAGGCAGGCCTCGATATTCGCGACGACCAAATCGAGCCCGGCGGCGCGCGACAGCTCCGGGCGGCGTTGGCCCGAGAGCACGCGGCAGTATTTCGCGCCGAGCGTCGCGGCCATGCGGATCCACGTTTTCTCCTGCTCGACTTCCTTCGCCCGCAGCACCGGATCGGGCTGCGAGAAATCGGGCGAACAGCACAGCATCGGGATCGTCAATCCCGCGGCCTCGACGTCGCGGCGCAGCTCCGGCCAACGCTTCGGATCCGCCAACTCGAGGAAACCGGCGTAGTACTCGAGGCCGTCGACGCCGAGCGGCGCGGCCAGCTCGGTCCATTGCCGCAACGTCATCGTGCCCTCGCGGCACAGCGGGCGCATGAAGGCTTTCGGGAAGACGGCGAGACGGGGCATGGGGTTCGTAAAACGGAAATTCGAAAACGGAAACTCAGGTCTTCACCGGATTGCGGCCGTGGATGCAGAATTGCTCCACGTCGACGACGGCGCCGTTGACCGGCCAGGATTCGTCGCCGAGCCAGTACACGGCGGCGGCGGCGATTTCCTCCGGTTTCAAGATCCGACCCGACGGCGCGAAGACCTTCGGAATGCGCTCGGGCCAATCCGCCGGCGCGCCCTCGGCCACCTGCATCGCATATTCGCGCTCCGTCAGCACCCAGCCGACGTTGAAGTGGTTGAAACGGACGCCGTCGGCCGCGTGGGCGTTGGCCAAATTGCGCGACAGGGTCTGCAGCGCGCCCTTGGAAATCGAGTAATCGAGCAGCGTGGCCTCGCCGGAGAGGGCGTTGACGGAACCGATGTTGAGCACGCAGCCGCGGTTGGCCTTCAGCTGCGCGAAGGCAGCCTGGATCAGCAGCAAGGGCGCGCGGACATTGATCGCCATCGTGCGGTCGAAGGTCTCCGCCGACGTCGTCGCCACCGTGGTGCGCGGCACGATCGCGGCGTTGTTCACGACCGCATCGACGCGGCCGAACGCCTTGACCGCCGCGGCCACGAGACGCGGCGCGGCCGCGGGATCGGCCAGGTCGTCGAGGTGCAGGGCCGCGGCGGCACCGAGTTCGGCCGCGGTCTTCTCGCCGGCGGGCCGGTCAATGCCGTGGATCAAAACGCGGGCGCCTTCGGCCACCGCCCGCGCGGCGATCGCGCGCCCGATACCGCCGGTGCTGCCGGTGACGATGATGACTTTGTCGCGGAGTCGCATGGGCGCGGGAACGGATGCCGTAGGATCAATTCGGCCGCAGCACCGCTTTCACGATGGCGCCGGAATGCATTTTCTCGAAGGCCTCGTGCCATTCCTCCAACGCCCAGATGCCGCCGGTGATCGGCCGCACGTCCAATTGCCCCGACGCCAGCAACGCGAGCACGCGTTCCCAAATCGGCCAATTGTGACTGAAGCTGCCTTGCAGCGTGATGTTTTTCTGCACCAGCGGATCGAGGGAGAAACCCAACGGCTGCGGGCCCCAACCTACCTTGCTGATCCAGCCGGCCGGGCGCACGAGCTCGAGCGCGACCTTCAGCGCGGCGGACGCGCCGGCGGCGTCGATCACGCCGTCGGCCCCGAGGCCGTCGCGCGCCTTCGCCCACGCGGTCGCGTCGCCGATGATGACTTCGCAACCGTAGGCCTTGCCGACGTCGAGCCGGGCGCGGTCGCGTTCGAGTCCGACGAGCGCGACCTCCGCGCCCGCGAGCCGCGCCATCGCGGCGCAAAGAATGCCGATCGGACCGGGCCCGAGCACGATCACGCGGTCGCCGGGCTGGACGCGGGCGTTCTGGATCACGGCGTTGTAGGCGACGCAGCACGGCTCGGTGAGCGCGGCGTGTTCCATCGCGAGTCCCGCGGGCACGCGGTGCAGGCAGCGGGCGGGCACGCGGACGAAGCGCGTCATCGCGCCGTCGACGCCGTAGCCGAAGCCCTTGCGCTTCGGGTCGAGGTTGTAGAGGCCGGCGCGGGTGAGCGGGCTGTTCGCGTCGATCACGGCGGCGGTCTCGCTGACGACGCGGTCGCCCTCGCTCCACCCCTTAACGGCGGCGCCGAGTTCGGCGATGCGGCCGCCGAACTCGTGGCCGAGCACGACCGGGTAGTTCACCGGCCAGCTGTGCGAACTGGTCCACTGGTGCAGATCGCTGCCGCAGACCCCGACCGCCTCGACGGCCAAGATCACGTCGTCCGGGCCGGGTTCCGGCCGGGCGAATTCACGCAGTTCGACGCTGTGGGGTTCGCGGGAAAAATTGACGACGGCGGGGCTTTTCATCGGGCGGAAGCTTTGGTTTTGACCGCCACATCGCCGTAGGCGTGCACGCGGTCGCAGATGATCTTGAGGGTGCCGCCGAGGTCGCCGTCCGCGGTGCGGAAAGCGTCGGCGTCGACGGCCAGCGGGGCGCCGATCACGACGAGGGGCGCGCCGTACTCCGGCGTGCGCACGGCCTGCTCGAGCGTGAGGCCGCCGACGGCCTGCACCGGCACGCTCACCGCCGCGACGACTTCGCGCAACTGGTCCAGCGGGCTCGGCATGCGGCGGCCGGCGGCGGCGATGCCGCGGCGTTCGTCGTAGCCGATGTGGTGGACGATGAAATCGCAGCCGAGGTCCTCGAGTTCCTTCGCGCCGGCGACCATGTCGGGGCAACCGAGGTTGTCGCCCATCACCTTGACGCCGTAGTCGCGGCCGGCCTTGACGACGACCTTAAGCGTCTCGGGGTGCGCGCGGCCCATGACGACGACGTGGGTGGCGCCGGCCTTGGCCATCATCTCGGCCTCGAGGTAGCCGCCGTCCATAATCTTCAGATCGGCGACGATCGGTGTATCCGGAAAACGCTCACGCAGGGCGCGCACGCCGTGGACGCCTTCGGCGAGGATGAACGGCGTGCCGGCTTCGAGCCAGTCGACGCCGGCGCGGAGGGCGATCTCCGCGGTGCGGAGGGCCTCGGCGCGGTCGGTGAGGTCCAGGGAAATTTGGACGATGGGGCGCATGGGGATCGCCCGGAGCTTGGGTCGGCTCCGGAGCGGCCGTCAACCGTCCCGCCCCGGACGCGGACGCTTTGCGACCATGGTCGCAAGCGCCCGCCGGAGGCGCCGCCGGCTCAGCGGCGTTCCGTGGCCTTGCGCAGCGCCGGCGCGGGGCGCGCGCGGACCGCGGCGACATCGGCCGCGAGCACCTCGACCGCCTTGCGGATCTGCGCGTCGCCTCCGGCGCTGTCGGCCCCGGGCGACAGCGGCACGAGGTGGTCGGGCACGGCCCCGTTGAGTTCGTAGTCCTCGCCCGTGCCGATCAAGAACCAGCCGCGCGTGGGCATGCGCAGTGTGCCGAGATCCATGATCTGGCGGGCGCCGGTGCTGATCACGCCGCCGGCCGTCGGCACGCCGACGAGCGCGCCGCGTTTCAACGTCTTGATCGCGTGGGCAAAGATCTCGGCGTTGCTGAAACTGTTCTGGTTGTGGAGGACCACGATCGGCTTGGACCAGGTGGCGTAGACCTTGCGGTCCTGCGGATAGCCGGGGCCGCCGCCGCGCGGGACGGCGATGGCGTGCACGGGCTGCGTCAGCGCCGTGAGCAACTGGTCGGCGGTGTTGCCGCCGCCGTTGTCGCGCACGTCGATGATGAGGCCGTCCTTGCCGACGCCCGCGGCGTACAGGTCCTGTTCGAACTGGAGGAAACTCTCCTGCAACATCGCACGGACATGCAGGTAGCCGAGTTTGCCGCCGGACAATGTCTCGACCGCGGCGCGGTTGTCGCGGACCCATTTGCCGTAGAGCGAAGAGCGGACGGCGCTGTAGCGGGTCGGCCGCAGGTTCACGTCGCGTTCCTTGCCGGCGGCGTCGCGGACGCGCAGCCGGAAGTTTTCCCGTGCGGCGGGACCGTTGAGCACCTTGGCAAGGTCCGTCGCGGCATCGACCGCCGTGCCGTCGATCGCGAGCACGATTTCGCCGGCCGCCACGCCCTTCTCGCCGCGGTCGGCGGGACCGTCGGGGATCACATCGCGCACCTTAAGCCCGGGACCGCGATACGCATAGTCCCAGCGCAGGCCGAGGTGCGGCGTGACGGGATTCCACGCGCTCGCCGAGTCGTTCGACGAAGAACGCAGGGTAAAGGCGAGGTGCGAACCGTTCAGTTCGCCGAGCATGAGATTGACGACGGTGGCAAGGTTGGCCGGATCGGGCGAAGCCGCGACGTTGCGGTACTTGGTCCGGATCTCCTCCCAGTTCCGATTGCCCATGCGGTCGTCGTACCAGTTGTCGCGCATCGCGCGCCAAGCGAGGTCGAAGGCCGCGGCGTGCTTCGCCGCCAGGTCGATTTCCTGCGCGGCGCGGAAGGTATAGGCAGTCGAGCGGCCCGCGTCGCTCAGGCTGGCCGGCACGCCGCCGGTACTTTCCGGCACCGCGACACCGGGTTCGGGGGCCGGCGTGGCCGGCGGACTGGCGGGTGTCGCCACGGGACCGCCGCCGGCGGAGGGCCGCGCCGGATCTTGCCGCCAGACGATCTGGTTGCCGGTCTCGAGCCAACGGCCTTGGCGGCCCGTGTCGCTGGAGAGCAACTTGGGCTTCAGGTCGTCGGGGAAGTCGACCGTGTAGGTGCCGCGTTTGCCTTCGACCGTGGCGGTGAACGCAAGCTTCTTCGAGTCAGGCGACCAGAGCAGCTCCGATTCCGTGGAATTGGGAATCGAGATGCGGCGCACGCGCTCGTGGAGCCGCGCGAAATCGATCTTCACCTCGGGTGCCTTGCGGGTACGACGGGTCGCGGCGGCGCGCGGATCGGCCGGAGCGGCCGGTTTGTCCGCGGCATCGGCCGCTTCGTCCTTTTCCTTCGCCGGCTCCGCGGCGGGTTCGGTCTTCTCGGTGCGCGCCGGCGTCTTCTTCCGCGCCTTGGCCATCTTTTCCACCGCGCGCTCGAGGGTACGGTCGCGCCGGTCGCGAACGTCGTCCTCGGCCCGCAGCCACACATAATAAATGTCGACTTCGGTTTCCGTGCGGCGGCCGGTGAACGCGATCGCCCGGCCGTCCGGCGACCACGCGGGATTGCCTTCGTTGTCGGGGTGGCGCGAGACGTTCGTGCGCTCGCCCGTGCCGTCTGATTTGAAGAGCCAGATGTCGCTGTTGAAATCCGCATCTTCGAACGCCGCGACGAACCATTTGCCGTCGGGGCTCCATTGGTACTGGGGCCGGCTCCAACCCTCGAGGACGCGGGTGGCGGCGCCCTTGGCCACGTCGTAGGTCCACAGTTCGCCGCGGCCTTTGACAAACGCGATCTGCTTGCCGTCGGGGCTGAACTTGAGGTCCTGCTCGACCGCGGCGTCGTCGGTCAGCCGCTTCAATTCGAAGCGGTCGTTGCGCCACCAGTAGTCGTCCGCGCGTTTCCGTTCCGCCTGCCAGATATCGCTGCGGCCGCCTTGGTCGCTGACGAAAAAGAGGCGCTGGCCGTCCGGCGAAAACACGGGATCGCGTTCCTCCTCCGGCGTGTGCGTGACCTGCCGCGGCTCGCGCAGCACCGTATCCATAATCCAAAGATCGCCGCCGGAGATGAAGGCGACCTCGAGGCCGTCGTCCGAAAACGCCACCTCGCTGGCCGAAGTCAGCGTGCGCCGGTCGGCGGGCGCCGGACCCGCATCGGACTCGTCCCAGATCTCGATCTTCTCGGGCTTCGCGCCCCGGCCCGACCGGAGCCGGTAAAGGTCGAAGAGATGCCGGAAAACCAACGTCGAGCCGTCGCGCGAAACGCAGGGCATCATCACGGCGTCGTCGGTGAACGTCGTCAGCTGCGTCGCCCGCCCGGAGGCGAGATCGTGTTCCCACAGGTTGAAGGAACCGCTGCGGGCGCTGACGTAGTAGAAGCCCTTGCCGTCGGGGCGCCACCGCGGCGTGCGCGCGCTGACGGCGTCCGCCACCACCTGCGTGAACCGGCCGGTCTCGGTTTCGTAGAGCCAAATCTGCCCGGCCTGCGAGCCATGGTAGCCTTTGCGGAACCATTGCTCGCCCTCGCGGGTGAAGAGCAGGCGCTTGCCGTCCGGCGACACATCGCCGGTGCGGCCGTAGTCGTCGAAAACGGGTTGTTCGCCGGCCGCCCCCGTCGCCGGCAGCCGCACGAAGCGGAGGCCGGAGCGCGCGTAGTGCGAGTGGTCGCGCTCGACGTTGACCAGCAGCGCGGAGCCGTCCGGGTACCAGCCGTCGAGCGCGTAGCCTTCGCTGTGCGAGGTCAGCGCCTCGGCCGGGCCGCCCGCGGCCGGCATCACATAGACCTGCGGGCCCGGCTGCCGTTCGCTGAGGAAGGCGAGGCGTTTGCCGTCGGGCGAAAAACTCGGCGCCGTGTCGCGCGCGGGATGGCGCGTGAGGGCCCGCGCCGCGCCGCCGGCGGTCGGCACGGACCAGAGGTCGCCGCGCCAGGAAAACACCAGTGTGCGGCCGTCGGGCGACAGCGTGGGATCCTGCGCGAGGCGGATCGCGGTGCGCCCGGCCGGTTCGGCGGCAGTCGCGACGGCGAGACCGGCGACGAAAACGGCGAGCAAGGCGAAACGCAGTTTGAGGAACGAAGACGGGGGCAGACCGGTATTCATGTCGACGCGGGGTTGCCCCAGCTCTGCGCCGGTCCTTCCCCGCTGTCGAGCACCCGCTGCCGCCGCGTCAACGCACCTGCAACGTCTCGCCGCCGAACTCCAGGCCGAGCGACGGCACGACGACGGCCTTGCGGCCGCCCTGCTTGCGCACCGTGCCGGCGCGCCAGGCGTCGTAGCCCGTCGCTTGGGCGAGCGCGAGTGCGGCCTCCGCGTGGGCCGGCGCGACGAAGGCGGCGAAGCCGATGCCCATGTTGAAC
Organism: Opitutaceae bacterium; assembly: GCA_027482185.1. Taxonomy (GTDB): domain Bacteria; phylum Verrucomicrobiota; class Verrucomicrobiia; order Opitutales; family Opitutaceae; genus ER46. Next base: position 271,808 of record JAIXWF010000003.1, read on the forward strand.
GTAGCGTAGGCTTCGCGGCGGTCGATCGGACCGGCCTCCATCATGAATTGGAACAGCGCCGGCGCCGGCCGCGGGGCATCGATCTCGTACACGAACGGTTCCTCGAGGCGCATCAGTTTGCGCCAGCCGTGGCCGGTGACGTGCGCGACATAGTTCAGCGGCAGGCCGCGGCGTTGGCATTCGCGGACGAAGGCCACGTAGATCACGGACGGCGCCAGCAGCGCCTCGCCGTAGCTGCGCGGATCGCCGTAGCCGATCGGCGTGCGGTAACCCTGCGGCAGCTGCGCCGCGAGTTTGCGGCAGAGCGAGAGGCCGTTGGTCTGCACGCCGGAGCTGGCGAAAAACAGAATCGCGTCGCCGTCGGCCAAGTTGCCCGTGATGCGGTGCGACTTGGGTTGGATTTTACCGATCGCCGAACCGGCGAGCACGATGGCCGCGGGATCGACCACGCCGCCGAGCGTCGGCGTCTCGCCGCCGCCCCAGACCGCGCCGGCCGCGCGGCAACCTTCGGCGAAACCGGCGACGAGGGCATTCGTGCGCACCGGGTCGGCGAACCAACCCGAGTCGCCCACCGCCGCGTGCATCGCGACCGAGATCGGCAGGGCGCCGCAGGTGACGAGGTCGTTGACGATGGTCGCGACGGTATCGATCGCGATCTCGCGGTAGAAACATTTGCCGGTCTCGGCGTAGACGGCGTCGGCGACGAGGTTCTTGGTCCCGAGGCCTTCCTCGACGTGGGCGAGGAAGTGGTCCGCCGCCTCGATCAGGTACGCGCTCTCGCCGCGCGTCGACGCCGGCTCGGCGTAACCGTGGTCGCGGAGCAACCCGGCCGTCGTCCGCGCGGCCTGCTGGCAGGCGCGCTTGAAGGCGTCGAGTTGGTCGTAGCGGACGCCGGAGGCTTCGTAGGAAAGGGACATCGCGGAAAACGTAACGGCGACGACCGCGCTCAGTAGGCGCGCTTGTCGATCTTCTCGTAGTAATTCAGGTAGGCCTGGTTTACGACGCGGTAGCCGCCCGGCGTCGGGTAGCGGCCCGTGAAGTACCAGTCGCCCCGGTGGTTCGGCACCGCCGCGTGGAGGTTTTCCACCGTCTGGAAGATGATCTCGACCTCGCCTTCCCAGCTCAGCTTCGGGCGCACGAGCTGGACGATCTTGGCGGAAATCTCCTCGGCCGTGAACGGTTCGTAGATCCGGCGCACATGGTTGTGCGGACCGCCCTTCGCGACTTCGTCGCGGCAAAGTTCGTACACCTCGTCGAGCAGGTTGGCCTGGCCGCGTTCCCGCAGGAGCGACACCGCGGCCTCGAAGGCGATGAATTTCCCGAGCTCCGACATGTCGATGCCGTAGCAATCCGGGTAACGGATCTGCGGCGCCGTCGAAAGGATCACGATCTTCTTCGGGTTGAGGCGCGCGAGGATGCGGATGATGGAGCGCTTCAGCGTCGTGCCGCGCACGATCGAGTCGTCGACCACGACGAGGTTGTCCTCCCCGGAACGGACCGAGCCGTAGGTGATGTCGTAAACGTGGCTCGCGAGTTGGTTCCGCAGGTTTTCCTGCCCGATGAAGGTGCGGATCTTGATGTCCTTGCTGACGACCTTTTCGCCGCGCGGCCAATTGCGCAGGATCAATTCGTCGAGCGCCGCCTCCGTCAGCGTGCCCTCGCGGCTCGCCTTCATGATCGCGGCCTTCACCTCGTCGCGCCGCAGCGTGCGCAGCGCCGACATCAGGCCGTAGAACGCGGTCTCCGAGGTGTTCGGAATAAAGCTGAAGACGGTGTTGCCCCAGTCATGGCCGATCGACTTCAGCACCTGCGGCGCGAGCTGGCCGCCGAGGGCCTGGCGCTCGCGGTAGATGTCGACGTCGTTGCCGCGGGAGAAATAGATCCGCTCGAACGAACACGACGACCGCGGCAGCGGCGCGGTGAAGGGCGTCGACGACACGGCGCCGCGTTTCTTGATCACCACGGCGTGGCCGGGCTCGACTTCGCGCACGTCCTCGACCGCGAGATCGAACACCGTCATGAGCGGCGCGCGTTCCGAGGCAAAGGCGACGACCTCGTCGTTCTGAAACCAGAAACACGGCCGAATGCCCGACGGATCGCGCACCACGAAGGCGTCGCCGTTGCCGATCAGGCCGCAGAGCACGTAGCCGCCGTCCCATTTCTGCGAGGCGCGCGTGATGACGCGACCGACGTCGAGGTCCTCGCTGATGCGCCGGGACAATTCCTCGCCGGCCAGATCGCGTTTGCGCAAAAAGCGGTAGATGTCCTCGTGCTCCTCATCGAGGAAGAAGCCGATTTTCTCGAGGATGGCCTGCGTGTCCGTCGCGAAAATCGGGTGCTGCCCCATCGCGATGAGCGAACGGTTGAGGTCCTCGGTATTGGTGAGGTTGAAATTGCCGCAGAGCGCGAGGTTGCGCGTCGGCCACGGGCTGCGCCGGAAGAACGGATGGCACGACGAAAGGTTGTAGCCGCCGCTCGTGCCGTAGCGCAGATGCCCCATCAGCAATTCGCCGCCGAAATCGAAATGCTGTTTCACCGTGTCGGTGAATTCCGGGTGCACCGTGCCGGCGTCGACGAGGTCGTTGTACTGCCCGAGCAAGGTGCGGAAAATCTTGTCGAGGGGGTTGGCCTTGATGTTCCGCTCGCGGAACATGAACGGCACGCCCGCCGGCATATCGAGCTTCACGCAGGCCACGCCCGCGCCGTCCTGGCCGCGGTTGTGCTGCTTTTCCATCAGCAGGAAAAGCTTCGTGAATCCCCACAGCGGCGACCCGTACTTCTGTTCGTAGTAGGACAGCGGCTTCAGCAGCCGTACCATCGCGACGCCGCACTCGTGGGTGATCCGGTCAGACATGGACGAAGTCTGCCCCGCGGTCCGGCCGGCCGCCGTTCGCAGGCCGGTCCGCCGTCGTGGCATGCCCGGGGAACGGTGTGTGCGCGTCGCGTGACATCGGGAAAGGGGCGATTTCGCGGAGGGTGCCGGAATGGTCAACGGCTTTCTCCGCGCCGCGCGTCTTATGCCGTTTTTTCGCGGCGCGCGGCCGTGACACGGAACGGATTTCCCGCCCCTTGACCGCGCCCGCGATGTTCGCGAGCGTCGCCCCTTTCCCGCCATGCTGATTCTCCGCGGCTCGCCTGCCCTCTCTCCGTTCCGCCTGCAGAAACTCCTGCAGGATCTGCAAGGCGCCGGCCTCCCCGTGCGCGCCGTCGGCGCCGAATTCGTCCACCTCGCGGAGACCGACGGCGACCTCTCCCCGGCCGACCGCGCCGTGCTGGAAAAGCTGCTCACCTACGGCCCCAGCCGCGCCGCCGCCGCCGTCGCCGGCCTCGTGCAGGTCGTCGCCCCGCGCCCCGGCACCCTTTCCCCCTGGTCCTCCAAGGCCACCGACATCGCGCAGATCTGCGGCCTCGCCGCCGTGCGCCGCATCGAGCGCGTCGTCGCGTACACGTTCGACCTCGGCGATCACTCCGCCGCCTTCCCACTCAGCCCGCTCTCGGCCGAACAGTCCCAATTGCTCCGCAGCCGCCTCCACGACCGCATGACGCAGGCCGTGTTCGGCGACCTTGAGGCCTGCGCCGCGCTCTTCCGCCACGAAGCGCCCCGCCCGCTCAACCGCGTGCCCGTCCTCGCCGCCGGCCGCGCCGCCCTCGTCGCCGCCAACGCCGACCTCGGCCTCGCGCTCGCCGAGGACGAAATCGACTACCTCGTCGCCGCCTTCACCAAACTCGGCCGCGATCCCAACGACGTCGAACTGATGATGTTCGCGCAGGCCAACTCCGAGCACTGCCGCCACAAGATCTTCAACGCCACCTGGGAAATCGACGGCACCGCCCGCGACCGCTCCCTCTTCCAGCTGATCAAGAATACGTATCAGCTCCACCGCGACGGCATCCTCTCCGCCTACAAAGACAACGCCGCCGTCCTCGTCGGCACCCGCGGCGGCCGCTTCTTTCCCGATCCGCGCACCGGCGTGTACGCCGCCCACGAGGAAGACATCCATATCCTCTGCAAGGTCGAGACCCACAACCATCCGACCGCCATCTCGCCGTTCCCCGGCGCCGCCACCGGCTCCGGCGGCGAAATCCGCGACGAAGGGGCAACCGGCCGCGGCGCGAAACCCAAGGCCGGCCTCACCGGTTTCACGGTCTCCAATCTGCGCCTGCCCGGCGCCGTCCAACCTTGGGAAAACGACTTCGGCAAACCCGGCCGCATCGTCTCCGCCCTGGACATCATGATCGAGGGCCCGCTCGGCGCCGCCGCTTTCAACAACGAATTCGGCCGCCCCGCCATCAACGGCTACTTCCGCACCTACGAGGCCGCGGTGCCGGCGGCCTCGGTTCCGGGTGCGGAGTTTGGAGTTCAGGGTTCCGGCTCCTCCAACCCAGAACTCAAAACCCAAAACTCGTCCACCGCCGTTCCGCCGCCGGCCGAACTGCGCGGTTACCACAAGCCCATCATGCTCGCCGGCGGCCTCGGCAACATCCGCGCCGGGCACGTGCAGAAGGGCGAGATCCGCCCCGGCGACCAATTGATCGTCCTCGGCGGGCCCGCGATGCTCATCGGCCTCGGCGGCGGCGCAGCCAGCTCCGTCGCCAGCGGCGCCGGCCAGGAGGAACTCGATTTCGCCAGCGTCCAGCGCGACAACGCCGAGATGGAACGCCGTTGCCAGGAGGTCATCGACCGCTGCTGGGCCCTCGGCGACGACAACCCCATCGCGTTCATCCACGACGTCGGCGCCGGCGGTCTCTCCAACGCCCTCCCCGAACTCGTCAACGACGGCGGCCGCGGCGGCCGTTTCGATCTGCGCCGCGTCCCCAGCGCCGAATCCGGCCTCAGCCCCCTCGAGCTTTGGTGCAACGAGGCTCAGGAACGCTACGTCCTCGCCGTCCCCGCCGCCCAGCTCGACACCTTCGCCGCCCTCTGCGCCCGCGAGCGCTGCCCCTTCGCCGTCGTCGGCACCGCCACGGCCGAGAAAAACCTCGTCCTCGACGACCCCGCCCACGGCAACACGCCGATCGATCTCCCGCTCGAAGTCCTCCTCGGCAAACCGCCGCGCATGCACCGCCGCGAAACCTCGCGCACCCGCGCGCTCGCGCCGTTGCAACTCGGCGGCCTCACCCTCGCGGAGGCCGCGCGCCGCGTGCTCTCGCACCCCACGGTGGCCGACAAAACGTTCCTGATTTCCATCGGCGACCGCTCCGTCTCCGGCCTCATCTGCCGCGACCAGATGGTCGGTCCCTGGCAGGTGCCCGTCGCCGACTGCGGCGTCACCGCCGCCGCCTTCGACGTGTTCACCGGCGAGGCCCTCGCCATGGGCGAACGCACGCCCGTCGCCGTCAACTCTGCCGCCGCCTCCGCCCGCCTCGCCGTCGGCGAGGCCCTGACCAATCTCGCCGCCGCCCAGATCGGCGACCTCGGCAAGGTCAACCTCTCCGCCAACTGGATGGCCGCCCCGGCCGTGCCCGGCGACGGCGCCGACCTCTACGCCGCCGTCCACGCCGTCGGCCTCGAACTCTGCCCCGCCCTCGGGATCACGATCCCCGTCGGCAAGGACTCGATGAGCATGAGCACCGTCTGGACCGATGCCGGCGGCGCCAAGCGCATGACCGCGCCCGTGTCCCTCATCGTCTCCGCCTTCGCTCCGGTCGCCGACGTCCGTCTCTCGCTCACGCCGCAGCTGCGCACCGACGCCGGCCCGACGACCCTTCTCCTCGTCGACCTCGGCCGCGGTCGCAACCGCCTCGGCGGCTCCATCCTCGCGCAGGTCGTTGCCCAATCCGGCACCGTGCCGCCCGACGTCGACCGCCCCGCCGACCTCAAGGCTTTCTGGCAGGCGATCCAGGAACTCGGCCGCACCGGCCATCTGCTCGCCTACCACGACCGCTCCGACGGCGGCCTCTTCGCCACCGCCGTCGAGATGGCCTTCGCCGGCCACTGCGGCCTCGACCTCGAACTGCCCGCCGGCCGCGATCCCTTCGCCGCCTTGTTCGCCGAAGAACTGGGCGCCGTCCTCCAGATCCGCACCGCCGACCTCGACGCCGTCTTCGCCGTCCTGCGGCAGCACGGCCTCGACACCGCGACCTCGCGCCTCGGTACCGTCGGCGCCGACCACACGGTGCGCATCCGCCAAGGCGCGGCCGTGATCTTCTCGGAAAACCTCTTCGCCCTGCGCGCGCTCTGGTCCGACGTCACCCGCCGCATCGCCGCGCTGCGCGACAACCCCGCGTGCGCGGAATCCGAATACGCCCTGAAACTCGAGGCGGACAACCCCGGCCTGACCCCGAAGGTCACCTTCGATTTCGCCGCTCCCGCCGCCGCGCCCTTCGCGATCGGCAACGCCCGGCCCGCCGTCGCGATCCTGCGCGAGCAGGGCGTCAACGGCCACCTCGAGATGGCCGCCGCGTTCACCCGCGCCGGCTTCAAGGCCGTCGACGTGCACATGACCGACCTGCTTTCCGGCCGTCTCTCGCTCCGCGACTTCCGCGGCCTCGCGGCCTGCGGCGGCTTCAGCTACGGCGACGTCCTCGGCGCCGGCGAAGGCTGGGCCAAGAGCATTCTCTTCAACGCGCGCGCCCGCGCCGAATTCGAGGCCTTCTTCGCGCGCGAGGACGCCTTCGCCCTCGGCGTGTGCAACGGCTGCCAGATGGTCAGCAACCTCAAGTCGCTCATTCCCGGCGCCGAGCTCTGGCCGCGTTTCGTGCAGAACCGATCCGAGCGCTACGAGTCGCGCTTCGTTTCCCTGCAGATCGAGCGCACGCCGAGCGTGCTCTTCTCCGGCATGGAGGGATCCGTGCTGCCCGTCGTCGTCGCGCACGGCGAAGGTTTCGCCGAATTCCCGGATGCCGCCGCGGCCGAAGCCTGCAGCGCTTCGGGCCTGGTCGCGGGCCGCTTCGTCGACAACCGCCACCGCGTCACCGACCGCTACCCGCTCAACCCGAACGGCTCGCCCTTCGGCATCACCGCGCTCACGAGCACGACCGGCCGCGTCACGATCATGATGCCCCACCCGGAACGCGTGCATCGCACCGTGGCGATGAGCTGGGCCCCCGCCGGCTGGGGCGAGGAAAGCCCCTGGATGCGCCTCTTCCGCAACGCCCGCGCCTGGGTGGGCTGAGCCCCGACCAACCCGGCGTTCGGGGTCGAACGCCGACCGTAGCCCGGCGCTTCAGCCCGGGTCGTCCTCCGCGATGCCGCCGCGACTCGCACGTTGCACCGCGGGCGCGGCCGCGCTTACTCCCTCCGTTCCCCGCCCCATGATGACGTTTCCCCTGCGTCGGTTGTTCGCCCTCGGCTGCGCATTCGCCGGCCTCTTCGCCTCCGCCCCCGCGGCCGAAAACTCGGCCCGCCCGCCCAACATCCTCTTCGCCATCGCCGACGACTGGGGCCGCCACGCCGGCGCCTACGGCACGCCGTGGATGCGCACGCCGCATTTCGACCGCGTCGCGAAACAGGGCATCCTCTTCAACCGCGTGTACACGCCCGTGGCCAAGTGCGCCCCGTCGCGCTCCGCCATCCTCACCGGCCGCAACCCGTGGCAGCTCGAGGAGGCGGCCAACCACATCCCCTACTTCCCGGCGAAGTTCAAAACCTGGTGCGAGGCCCTCGGCGAACAGGGCTGGTTTGTCGGCCACACCAGCAAGGGCTGGGCGCCGGGCGTCGCCAAGGACGCCGCCGGCAAAAACCGCGAAATGACCGGCCGCGCCTTCAACGCCCGCACCGCCGCGGCGCCGACGGCCGGCATCGGCCGCAACGACTACGCCGCCAACTTCGCCGACTTCCTCGCCGCCGCGCCGAAGGACCGGCCGTGGGCGTTCTGGTACGGCTGCATCGAGCCGCATCGGAATTACGAATACGGCTCCGGCGCCGCGAAGGGCGGCTACCGCGCGGCCGACATCGACCGCGTCCCGGCCTATTGGCCGGACAACGAGCGCGTCCGCAACGACCTCCTCGACTACGCGTACGAGGTGGAGCACTTCGACCGCCACCTCGGCCGCATGCTCGCCGAGCTCGAGGCCAAGGGCCTGCTCGAAAACACGCTGATCGTCGTCACCTCCGACCACGGCTACCCCTTCCCGCGCGGCAAGGGCCACGCCTACGAGGACTCCAACCACGTGCCGTTCGCCGCGATGTGGCAGCGCGGCATCGCGCAGCCCGGCCGCACGGTCGACGACTTCGTCAGCTTCATCGATCTGGCCCCCACCTTCATCGAGGCCGCCGGCCTGCGCTGGGACGCCACCGGCATGGCGCCCGCGACGGGCCGCAGCCTGTTCGAGATCTTCCGCGCGAACCGCGGCGGTCGTGTCGTCGCCGCCCGCGACCACGTCGTCGTCGGGAAGGAACGCAACGACATCGGCCGGCCCGGCGACGTCGGCTACCCCATCCGCGGTCTCGTCACCGACGACCGCCTCTACCTCCACAACTTCTCCCCCGACCGTTGGCCCGCCGGCAATCCCGAGACCGGCTACCTCGACACCGACGCCGGCGAGACCAAGTCGGTCATCCTCGCGCAGCACCGGCAGAACCCGCGGGACCCGTACTGGGAACTCTGTTTCGGCTTCCGGCCGCAGGAAGAACTCTACGACCTGCGCACCGACCGCGACTGCGTCGTCAATCTCGCCGCCCGCCCCGCCCACACGGCGGAACGCGACCGCCTGCGCGAGCGCCTTTTCGCGCTGCTGCGCACGCAGAACGACCCCCGCGTGCTCGGTCAAGGCGAGGTCTTCGACCGCTACGTCCACGCCCAACCCGCCAACGTCGGCTTCTACGAACGCTACCTCCGCGGCGAACCGGTCAAAGCCCCGTGGGTAAGCGCGACCGATTTCGAACCGCGCCCCGCCGCCGCCCCGGCCCCGGCGAAGTCGCCGGCGCCCGACGCCACCTTCCGTTCCAAGCAGCCATGAACTTCGCCGCCCGCCTGCTCCGCCGCGCCGGCCTCGCGTTGCTGGCCGTCCTCGCCGTCGCCGCCCACGCCCAGCCCACGCATCGGGACGTCGAATACGCGAAGCTCGGCGACCTGTCGCTCAAGCTCGATCTCCACCTCCCCGCCGGCGGCGGCGCCCCGTCGCCGCTCATCGTCTGGGTCCACGGCGGGGCCTGGCGCAGCGGTTCGAAAAACGAGAATCCGCTCGCGCCCCTCGTCGCGCGCGGTTGGGCCATCGCCAGCGTCGACTACCGGCTCACGCCGGTGGCGCCCTTTCCCGCCAACGTCCACGATCTCAAGGCCGCGATCCGTTTCCTCCGTGCCCGCGGGGCCGAGTACCGTCTCGCCACCGAGCGCATCGCCATCGCCGGTTCCTCCGCCGGCGCGCACCTCGCGGCCCTCGTCGGCGTCACCAACCGGCACGCTGAGCTCGAGGGCAACGTCGGCTCCTTCCGCAGCACGAGCAGCGACGTGCACGCCATCGTGAGTTTCTACGGCGCGTCCAATCTGGAGAGCATCCTGAAGCAGTCGACGCCCTACGGTCTCGGCGTCCGCATCCCGGCGCTGCAGTTGTTGTTTCGCGGCCAGCCCGAGGAAAAGCCCGAGCTTGCGCGTCTCGCCAGTCCCGTCGCCCACGTCGACGCCGGCGACCCTCCGCTGCTCCTGTTCCACGGCGACCAGGATCCGCAGATGCCCGTCGCCCAATCGCTCGAGTTCCAGGGTGCCTACGAAAAGGTCGGCCGGCCGGTGCGTTTCGTCGCCGTCCACGGCGCCGCGCACGGGGGCAAGGAATTCTACGAAGAGCGCCGGCTCGCCGTGGTCCGCGAATTTCTCGCCGCCGCCGGCATTGCCCCCGCGGCAAAATAGGCGCCGCGCCGCGGCCGCATTTCCGCGGATCGATCGCTCGACCTTCAACTTTCGGCTTTCAACTCCCCGAGCCCGGCTCAGGCCGCGGCGAACGGATTCAGCGGAAACGATTTCAATTTGCCGGGATTCATCAGCCCGCGGGGATCGACCGCGTGCTTCAGGGCGTGGCGGGCCGCGATCGTCTCCGGTGTGCCTTCCGGCAGATGATAGGTGTGCGTGCTGCCGATATAGATGCCGAGCGCCGTCGCCGCCGCGAGGATCTCGCGGAAACGCGCGTCGTCGCGGTAGCGGATCAACGGGATGCCGCCCACGCCGATCGCCTCGGGCACCGCATCCGGCCCGACCGCGCGCGCCGGATCGACCGCGCCCCACTCGAGATGCAGCAGCACTTCGTCCGGAAATTGCCGCAGCCAAGCGTCGAATTGGTTCCGGAAGTCCGCGGTAAAGCCGGCCTGCACATAGGTGATGCTCGGATCCGACTTCATCGCCCAGAGGGTCGTGTGGTTGTACGTGAAGTCGGAGAGGAACGGCGGCTTCGGCGGATCCGACAGCGGTCGCCGGTAGACCACGGCAAGCCCCGCGGCCTCCGCCGCGGCCGCGATCTCGTCCGTCTGCGTCCGGTCGACGAGCAGGAAACTCACGTGTTCGCCGTCGCGCAGGTGTTTCTTCAGCGGCTTGAAATACGAGGGGATCGGCCATTGGAACTGCGACGCCACGCGCTTCCGCCACGCGCCGTTGCGGGCCGCGGCATCGGTCCAGTCGAGCAGCCGGTTCCAGTCCGGCGTGCTGAATGCCAGCTGGTCGTAGTCGAGCTTCGGCGCGAGCCGCATCTCGATCTCGGTCATGTAGCCGGTCGTGCCGAAGGTGCGCAGCGCGACCATCGCCTCCGGCCCTTCGTAGCGCAGGGTCCGCGGCTCCGCCTCGCAGGTCAGGATCGTGATCGATTTCACGGTGTCGCCGGAAGCGATGCCGCCCCAGCGCACGCCGCCGATGCCGCCCGCGCCGCCGCCGAAGAAGCCGCCGAGCGTCGCCTTCATCCACGTCGAGGGATAGCACCGCAGCTCCCAGCCCGCCGCCCGCGCCACCGTCTCGATCGGCCCGAGCCGCGCTCCGGGCTCGGCCCGCAGCACGCCGGCGGCGACCGAGTGGATCCGATCCAAACGCGAGCAATCGACCACCGCGCCGCCGTAAATCGGCACGCACTGGCCGTAGTTGCCGGTGCCGCCGCCGCGCGGCGTGACCGCGACCCCGGCGCGGAAGCACGCCGCCAACACGGCGCGCAATTCGTCGACAGTCCCGGGCCGCACCACGACGTCGGCCCGCTTGTCGTCGAGCTGCGTGCGCAGCGCGGGCGAATACCAATAGTAGTCGAGGGAAAGCATCTTCAGCGTCTCGCCGCCTTCGACCACGTTTTCGGCGCCCAGCAGGGCGCGCAGTTCGGTGCGGAGCGGCTCGGGAAACGGCGGCATGGGGCGCAAGGGAGCAGGTTGCATGCGAGTTGCCAGCGCCCGAGCCACTATTTCGCGGCCGCGACGGCTGTTGCCAGCGCCGGCCGCATCGCTTGCCTCCGTGCTGCCGCATGAAACCGCTTCTGCTCCTCGCCTATTTCGCCGGCTGGGCGCTGATCCCGCACCTGTTGCTCCTCAAGAAGCGGCCGACCGCGACGCTCGCGTGGCTCTGGGCGATCATCTTTATCCCTTACCTCGGCTCGCTCGCCTATTTGCTCTTCGGCACCGACCGGTTGAAGCGCCGCCGCCTGCGCCGCCGCAACCTGTTCTCCGCGCGCACATCGCGCGGGCGTTTCACCGACGGCGGCCGCGACCCCACGACCGACCACGTGCTCGCCGGCCTGCCCCGGCGCGACCGGCAGTTTCTCCGCCTGCTCAGCCGCATCAACCAGATCCCCGCCAGCTCGGGCGACTCGCTGCGCATCCTGCGCAACGCCGACGAATTCTACCCCGCCCTCGCCGAGCGCATCCGCGCCGCCCGCGACCACATCCACATCGAATTCTACATCTGGCAGCCCGACGAGGTCGGCCGCGAGTTCCTCGCGCTCCTCACGGAGGCGGCCCGGCGCGGCGTGAAGGTCCGGCTGCTCCTCGACGGCGTCGGCTCCCACGACCTCGACGAGGATCTGGTCGCCGACCTGCGCGCGGCCGGCGGACAATTCTCGTGGTTCCAAAGTCTCGATCCGCGGCGCAACCGCTTCTTCCTGAACCTGCGCAACCACCGCAAACTCCAGATCGTCGACGGCAACACCGCGTTCGTCGGCGGCATGAACATCGGCAGCGAGTACCGCGGGCTCGACCCGGAGCTCGGCCATTGGCGCGACATCCAGGTCGAGGTTTCCGGCGCGGTCGTGTGCGAGTTGCAGGCGGTGTTCGCCGACGATTGGTTCTTCGCCACCGACGAGCAGATTGCCGAGGAGAAATTCTATCCCACGGCCGGCCGCGGCGGTCCGCATCCCGTGCACGTCGTGCTCGGCGGCCCCGACCGGCGCAACGAGCCGATCGCCAAATCGATCGTCAGCCTGATCAACGAAGCGAGCGAACGCGTGTGGATCGCGACCGGTTACTTCGTGCCCGACGACATCGTGCTCGCCGCCCTCGAGCTCGCGGCCAACCGCGGCGTGGACGTGCGCCTGCTGATTTCCGAACGCAACGACCATCCCTGGCTGGTGAGCGTCGGCCGTTCCTATTACCAGCAGCTGCTCGCGGCCGGCGTGCGCATCTTCGAGTACTCGGCGGGCATCAACCACGCGAAGATGGCGATCGCCGATCGCCAATGGTCGATGGTCGGCTCCGCCAATCTCGACTACCGGTCGCTGCGCCTGAACTTCGAGCTCAACCTGCTCTTCCACTCCGCGCAGGAGAACGCCGCTCTCGCGGGCATCCTCGAGCAGGATTTCGCCCTGAGCGCCGAGATCGAATCCGGCCCCTTCGGCCGCCGCCCGTTCCGGCAGAAATTCCTCGAGGCCGCGCTGCGGCCGCTGTCGCCGCTGCTGTAGGCCGCGCGACGCGGCGGTTGAAAGGTGAGGGTTGAAAGTCGAAAGATCCGCACTCGACCGGCGGGGCGATCTCTCAACTCTCAATTTTCAACTACCTGATCCCTGCTCAGGGGTTGATCGCGCGCCACGCGGCCATCGTGCGCGCGAGCACGGCGCGCGGTTCCTCCTTGATGCCGTAGCCCTGGAATCCGACCGGGCCGGCGTAGCCGACCTTGCCCAGCAGGCGCACGAAACCGGGCACGTCGTAGTTGCCGCGGTCGAGCGGTTGGATCAGGCGGTCCCACCCGAACGTTTTCGTGTCGCCCGTATCGGCGCCGTTGATCGTGACGAATTTCAGCCGCGGCAAGGCCCGCCGCAGCACGGGCTCGGGGTCGCGTTCCGCCCCCTCGACTTTGAGCCAGTGGCACAGATTGAAAGTCACGCCGACGTCCGGCCGGTCGAGCCGGTCCGCCAGCCGCAGCGCATCCTCGACCCGCGCCAGCCAGAATCCGGTGTGCGGATACAGCGCCACCGTCGTGCCGCCGCGCCGCGCGTAGTCGGCGATCGCCCGCACCTGCCCGGCGACAAACTCGTCCGCCGCCGCATCCGAAAGCGGAAAACGCGCGCCGTCCGGCTTCGCCACATGCTGGATCGCGAGCCAAAGGACCGTGCCCTTCCCGGCCATCGCATCGAGCCAACGCCGGAGTTTCTCGTCCGGGGCCGGCGCCGCCGGCGCAAACGAAAGCACGCCGTAGCCGTTGAAGAATTTCAGGCCGGCGGCCGCGATCGCAGGCGGCATGATCTCGTCGAACGCGCGCCCGCCGTAGCCCGCATAGCCAAGCTCCTTGAGCAGGGCCGGCGCGACGTCGGGTCCGCCCCGCGCGATGTTGTCCATCGCGAAGAACGCGTTCGGCGGCGCGGCCGGGACGGACGCAACGGCAGCGGCCAGCGAAAAAACGACGGCAGCGGCGCGGCGGCGCCACCGCGGAACCAAGGCAAGGGGCGGCGGGGTCATGCGCCGCCAGCCCAAGGCCGCGGCGCCCCGAACGCAAACCCGGCGCGCAATTCCCCGCGGCTCAGGCGCGCTTCGCCAGCACGGCCTTCTCGTAGGCGCGCACGTCGTCGAGCCAGGCGGCGCCGACCGGCACGCCGCTGCGGCGGCAATATTCGTCCCAGACGGCGCCAAAGGGCAGGCCCTTGATCTCCTCGAGCATCGCCAGGCGGCCGGTGAAATCGCCGCCGTTTTCCAAAGCCCGGAGCTGCGCCGTCGGCTCCAGCAGCGCGATCAGCAGGGCCTTGATCGCGTTGCGCGTGCCGATCGCCCAGGCCGCGATGCGGTTGATGCTCGCGTCGAAATAATCGAGGCCGATGTGCGTGCGGCCGAGGAAATCGCCCCGCACCAATTCCTCCATGATACCCCGCAGGTGGTCGTCGAGGAGCACGACGTGGTCGCTGTCCCAACGCACGCCGCGGCTGACATGGAGCAGCAACTCCGGCACGTGCTGCAGCACCGAGCAGATCTTGTCGGGCAGCGTCTCGGTCGGATGGAAATGGCCGGCATCGAGACAAAGCAATTTCTGCTTCTTCACCGCGTAGCCGAGGTAGAATTCATGCGAGCCGACGACGTAGGACTCCGAACCGATGCCGAAGAGCTTGCACTCGACGGCGTCGAGGTTGTGCCGGGGATCGATCGCCGGGGCAAAGATCGCGTCGAGCGACGCGGCGAGGCGTTCGCGGGGCGCCTTGCGGTCGACGGGGTTGTCCTTGTAGCCGTCCGGAATCCAAAGATTGGTGACGGTCGGCGTCCCGAGTTGGCGGCCCATTTCCGCGCCGATCCGGCGGCAGGCGATCCCGTGTTCTATCCAGTACTGGCGGATCGCGGCGTCCGGATGCGAGAGCGTCAGGCCGCTCGCCGCCTTCGGGTGCGCGAAGTAGGTCGGGTTGAAATCGAGCCCGAGGCCGAGCGATTTCGCCCAATCGATCCAGCTTTGGAACTGGGCAACGCCGATGGCGTTGCGCTCGATCTTCTTGCCGCCGAAGTCGCCATAGCTCGCGTGGAGGTTCAGGCGGTGTTTGCCGGGAATGAGCTTGTACGCCTGCGCGAGGTCCTGGCGCAGCTCTTCGATCGTGCGCGCCTTGCCCGGGTAGTTGCCGGTGGCGGCGAGGCCGCTCCCAGCGAGGTCGCCCGCGGCCTCGAAACCGCCGACGTCGTCGCCCTGCCAGCAATGCAGCGAGATCGGCACGCCGGCGAGGCGGCGCAGCGCGGCTTCGGTGTCGACGCCGTGGGCGGCGTAGGATTCCTGGGCGAAGGTGTACGGGGTTGAGGCCATGGGAGGAAGTGTCGTGGCGCACCGGCGCGCGCAGGTCGAGCCCGCAACGGTGCGGAGGCGGACCCTGCCGCCGCACCGGACGCCGCGCGACGGCGAATGTGTTCTGACAGTCCCGCCCGCTCGCTTTCCGCTGGCGCGGGCCCGGGCAAGCCGCCAATCAGAACGCTCCCCGATGTCCCCCGCCCTGCTTGAACTCCGCCGGCTCGCCAAGTCCTTCGGCGGCGCGCGCGCGTTGCGCGGCGTGGACTTCGAACTGCGCGCCGGCGAGGTCCACGCGCTGCTCGGGGAAAACGGCGCCGGCAAGAGCACGCTGATCAAGATCGTCACCGGTGCGCACCAGCCCGACAGCGGCACGATTGCCGTCGCGGGCACGCCCGTGGCCGACCTCACGCCCGCCTCCGCCCGTGCCCTCGGCATCGCCTGCATTTACCAGCAGCCGGCGCTGTTTCCCGATCTCTCCGTCGCGGAAAACATCGCCCTCCGCCTCGAGTCCGGCGCCGGCGCCCGCCGCGTCGACTGGCGTGCCCGCCGCGAGCGGGCCTTCACCTTGCTGAACCGCATCGGCGCCGCGATTTCGCCCGAGGCCGAGGTCCGCTCGCTCTCGATGCCGGAACAGCAACTCGTCGAAATCGCCTGCGCGCTCGGCGCCGGGGCGCGCATCGTCATCATGGACGAGCCGACGGCGTCGCTGACCCAGAAGGAACAGCATCTGCTCTTCGCCGTCGTCCGCGACCTGCGCACGCAGGGCGTCGGCGTGATCTACATTTCGCACCGGCTCGAGGAAATCCTCGCGCTGGCCGACCGCGTGACGGTGCTGCGCGACGGCGAGAGCGTCGGCACGCATCCGATCGCCGAAATCGACGAGGCGAAACTGATCAAACTCATGGTCGGCCGCGAAGTGGCGCAGATCTACCCGCCGAGCGAGGCGACGCCGGGCGCGGTCGCGCTCGCGCTCCGCGGCCTCGGCTGCCGCGCGTCGGGCGTCCACAGCGTCAGTTTCGAGGTGCGCGCGGGCGAGATCTTCGGCCTCGCCGGCCTGGTCGGCGCGGGCCGCACGGAGCTGGCGCGTATCCTCTTCGGCCTGACGCCCGCGGACGCCGGCACGATCGAGCTCGGCGGCCGGCCCATCGCGCCGCAGTCGCCGCAGGAAGCGGTCGCGCAAGGCATCGCCTACGTGCCGGAAGACCGCCGCCGCCACGGCGTCGTGCTCGACCTGCCGCTGGCGCCGAACATGACGATGGCGATCCACCGGCGGATTTTCCCGGGCACGTGGCTGCGGCCTCGGGCGGAACGCGACCTCGCCCTCGGCTACATCCGCGACCTCGCCGTGAAATGCACGGGCCCGGAGGCCCTCGGCGGCAGCCTCTCGGGTGGCAACCAGCAGAAAGTCTCGCTCGCGCGCTGGCTCGCGACGCAGCCGCGGCTGCTGATTCTCGACGAACCGACGCAGGGCGTGGATGTCGGCGCCAAGAGCGAGATCCACCGCATCATCCGGCGGCTGGCGAAGGAAGGTCTCGCCGTGCTGCTCATTTCCTCGGACCTGCCCGAAGTGCTCGGCATGAGCGACCGCATCGGCGTCATGCGCGGCGGCACCTTGGCCGGCACGCTGCCCGGCGGCGCGGACGCCCCCACCGTGATGGCCCTCGCTTTGGGCCAAGCCGCATGAAACGGCACTTCCGCGAACTCTCGGTGGCCGGGGCGTTGCTGGCCGTGCTGGCGGCGATGGCCGTCTTCGCGCCGGCGTTCTACCAACCGCAGCCGCTGCTGTCGCTCGCCACCCGCGAAGCCCCGACGCTCATCGTCGCCTGCGGCATGGCCTTCGTCATCATTGCGCGGCAGATCGACATCTCCGTCGGCTCGCAGTTTTCCGTGTGCGGCGTCTGCGCCGGCCTGCTCGCGGCGCGCGGCTGGCCCCTCGCGGCGGTCCTGCCGGCGTCCGTGGCGATCGGCGCCCTGCTCGGCGCGCTCAACGGATTCCTCGTCGCCGGCCTCGGCTTGCCGTCGATCGTGGTGACGCTCGCGACCATGGTGACGCTCCGGCAAGGGCTGAACCTCGTGCGCCAGGGCGAATTCGTGAATCTGCCCGACGGCGTGCAATGGTTCGGGCTCAGCCAGACGACCGGCCAATGGCTGCTTGTCGGTTTCGCGTTGCTCGTGCTCGTGGTCCTCGCGTTGGCGCTGCGGCATTTGGCGGCGGGGCGATTCGTGTACGCGATCGGCAGCGACGCCGAAGCGGCCCGGCTCGCCGGCATCCGGCCGCAGCGGGGCACGTTTTTCATTTTTGTCTTCATGGGCGCGCTCGTCGGCCTCGCCGCGATGCTGAACCTCGTGCAGTCGCCGCAGGTGCAACCGCTGACGGGCAACGGCTTGGAGCTGAAAGTCATCGCCGCCGTCGTGGTCGGCGGCGTCGCGATTTCCGGCGGCCGGGGCAACCTCTGGGGCGCCTTCGCCGGCCTGCTGTTGCTGGCCTGCGTGGCCCCCGCGCTGATCCACCTGCGGATCGAGGCGTATTGGGAAAAAGCGATCCAAGGCGCGATCATCCTCCTCGCCGTCGTCGCCGACGGCTGGCGCAGCCGAAAGGCGAAAGGGTAACATGGCCGAGATTCCCAAACCCAAGTCGAGTTCCGCCTCGGTCTGGAAAGACCGGCTGCTCAGCCACGAGATGATTCTCCTCTACGTGCTCATCGCACTGTGGGTGTTCTTCTATTTCGCGGGCACGACGGTGAACCGCCGCGGCGTCGTGGTCGGCTTCGGCACGCTCGACCGGCAATTCGACATCCTGCGCCACTCCTGCGAGATCGGCCTCCTCGCGCTCGCGCTCACGCCCGTGATCATCACCGGCGGCATCGATCTCTCCGTCGGCTCCCTGCTCGGGCTTTCCGCCATTCTCTTCGGCTCCTTCTGGCACGACGCCGGCCTGCCCATCCCGGTCGCGATCGCCCTCACCCTCGGCGTCGGCGCCGTCGCCGGCGGTCTCAACGGCGCGCTCATCACGCAGCTCAAACTCCCGCCGCTCATCGTCACGCTCGGCACGTATTCGCTGTTCCGCGGGCTCGCCGAAGCGATCACGCGCGGCTCCGTCACGTACACGGATTTCCCCGCCGGTTTCCTGTTCCTCGGCCAGGAAAGGCTCCTTGGGCTGCCCGCGCAGGCGTGGCTCTTCTTCGCGGTCGCGGCGGCGATCTGGCTGCTCGTGCACCGCACGACCTTCGGGCGTTCGTTCCGCGCCATCGGGTTCGCTCCCGAGGGCGCGCGCTACGCCGGCCTGCCCGTCGACCGCCGCGTCGCTTCGGCCTACGTGATCGCCGGCGTCATCGCCGCCCTTGCCGCCATCATCTACACGGCCCGCCTCGGCCAGGCCAAGGCCGACGCCGGCACCGGCTACGAACTCTTCGCCATCACCGCCGTCGTCCTCGGCGGCACGAGTATCTTCGGCGGCACCGGCAGCATCTACGGCACGCTGATCGGCGTCGCGGCCATCGCCGTTTTGAAAAACGGCCTCGCCTGCCTGCCCGCGGTCATGCGGATGAATGCCGCGGAGGAAATCTCCGGCCTGCTCACCGGCGCCCTGTTGCTGCTCGCGTTGACGGCCGGCGTTTTGCCGCGACACTGGGCGCAGTGGCGCGCCCGGCACCCTGCCCGCGCCGGCTAGTTCCCCTTTACCCATCCCCGCATGAAATCCCGTCTCCTTCGTCTCGCCCTGCTGGCCGGCCTCGTGCTCGGCACCGTGTCCGGCGCCGCCGCCGCGGCCGGCTCCAAGCTCGTGGTCGCGTTTCTCCCGAAATCCAAGGGCAACGCCTACTTCATCTCCTGCAAGGCCGGCGCCGAAAAGGCCGCCAAGGAACTCGGCGTCGAACTGCTCTTCGACGGCCCCACCGACAGCAACGCCGCCAAGCAGAACGAGATTGTCGAAAACTGGATCACGCTCGGCGTCGATGTCATCGCCGTCGCCGCGGAAAACCGCGAGGGCATCTCCACCGCCCTGCGCAAGGCGCAGAAGCAGGGCATCAAGGTCCTCACCTACGATGCCGACGCCATGCCCGACGCGCGTTCGTTCTTCGTCAACCAGGCCACGCCCGAGGGCATCGGCCACGCGCTGATGGACGAAGCCGCCCGCCTGCTCAATGGCGAGGGCGAGTTCGCCATGATCGTCGCCACCCTCACCGCCGCCAACCAGCGCGAGTGGCAGAAGCACATCGAGGCCCGCCTGAAGGACAAATACCCGAAGATGAAACTCGTCGCCGTCCGCCCCTGCGACGATCTCAAGGACAAGGCCCAGTCCGAAGCCACCGCGATCATGAGCGCGAATCCGAATCTCAAGCTCATCATGTCGATCTGCTCGCCCGGCGTCCCCGGCGCCGCCGAAGCCGTCAAACAGGCCGGCAAGACCGGCAAGGTCCGCGTCATCGGTCTCGGTTTGCCCAACGAAAATCGCCGCTACGTGAAGGACGGCGTCACCGATTCCGTGATTCTTTGGAAAACGGAAGACCTCGGCTACCTCACGATCCAGGCCGGCGTGGCGCTCGCGAAGGACCAACTGAAGAAGGGCGCGACGTCGTTCAAGGCCGGCTCCCTCGGCACCTTCGAAATCAAGGGCGACAACATCCTCCTCGGAAAGCCCTTCGTCTTCAACAAGGCGAACATCGACCAATTCAACTTCTGAGCCGGGCGCGCCGCCGGGCGTCGCGCCGGACGTACAAAGTTGAAAGGTGAAAGTTGAAAGCCGGAGTACGGAATTGCGTTTCACCAACGCGAGCCTTCCGGCTTTCTGCTTCAACGTTTCACCGCGTCCTTTCCGGACCGCTGCGGCTCGCCCCTTTTCATTACCCCCAACCTCCCCCCAACCTGACCGATCCATGACCCTCGTCGCTCCTTTCTTCCGCCGCACCTTCCTCGCGGCCGCGCTCGCCGGCCTCGCCGCGGCCGCTTCGGCCAACACCGCCATCCAGCCCGTCCCGCGCGACGCGAACTGGGTGAAACGCCACGACGGTTTCGTCGCGATCGCCAAGCAAGGCGGGATCGACGTCGTCTTCATCGGCGACTCGATCACCGACGGCTGGCGCCGCGAAGCCCCGAAGGGCGGCAAGGCCGTCTGGGACGCGCACTTCGCCCCGCTCAAGGCCGCGAACTTCGGCATCGGCGGCGACCGGACGCAGCACGTGCTGTGGCGCCTGCAAAACGGCGAACTCGACGGCTACCAGGCCAAGGCCGCCGTCGTGATGATCGGCACCAACAACACCGGCTTCGAACCCGACAAGACCACGCCGCGCAACACGCCGGCCGAGACCGCCGCCGGCGTCGCCGAAATCATCCGCACGCTTCGCACCAAGCAGCCCCAGGCAAAGATCTTGCTCCTCGCGATCTTCCCGCGCGGTGAAAAACCCGACCACCCGCAGCGCGTGCAGGTCGGCGAAATCAACGCCGCCATCGCCAAACTCGCCGACGGCAAGACCGTCCACTTCCTCGACATCAACGCCAAGTTCCTCGCCCCCGACGGCACCCTCCCGAAGGAGATCATGCCCGACTTCCTCCATCCCATCGACCAGGGCTACGAACTCTGGGCCGCGGCGATCAAGGAGCCGCTGGAGAAGCTGATGCGTTGAACGGCGCGGACGCCGTTCAACGGTTCGGAGTTCGGAGTTCGATGTTTTGGGTTTTGGGCGGGCCGGCGTTGATCCGGTCTGCCCGACCCCACCTCAATCCAGGCTGCGCGTCGGCATCGGCACCGGATCCAGCCGCGACGGCATCGGCGCCGTGTCCGGGGAAACCAAGCCGGGCACGAGATCGGCGATCTTCACCTGCGCGCCGGTCTGCAGGCTGCGGTTGGCGGCGATGCCGACCAAGATCGACTGGGCGCCGGCGCGTTCGTCCGCGGCGCGGAGGTATTTGTCCGCCGGCGGCTCGGGCAAAAAGATATCCTCCAGCATGAGCCGGTCGCCGCCGCCGTGGTCGCCGGCCGCGCTCCACGGATCGAGATCGTAGCCGCTGCCGCGCAGCGGGATCACGCGGATCTTCACGCCGTCCTCGGCCACGCCGCCCTGCACCGTCTCGGTGCCGTTGACGTAGACGGATTCGACAATGCTGTGCTCGAGCCGGCCCTTGGTGCCGTTGAAGGCCACGGTGTAGCCTTCCCAGGCGTTGAACGCGTTCAGCGAATAGCTGAGCGTCGCGCCCGTGCTGTAGCTGACGAGCGCGTTCATCGTGTCCTCGATGTCGATCTCGGGCCGGAAAATGCAACGGTCGCGCCAGTAGCCGTCGTGCGTCTCGTGGTCGAGGTACAGCGACTTGAGTTTCGCGGTGCCCGCGAGATCGAGGAAGAAGCCGCACTTCGCCTGCTCCGGGCAGGTGAGGCAACGTTCGTGCGGGCCGGACAACCCGAGCCGCCGCGCCATCGCCGGCGTGTAGAATTCGCGTTTGCCCGTGGCCATCACGGAGACGGGCTGCGCGCCGAGCCACCAGTTCACGAGGTCGAAGTGGTGCGTCGCCTTGTGCACGAAGAGACCGCCGGAGTTGCGCTTCTGCGCGTGCCAGCGCCGGAAATAATCCGCGCCGTGGTGCGTGTTGAGCAGCCAGTGGAAATCGACCGACAGCACGTCGCCGATCTCGCCGCTCATCAGAATGTCCTTCACCTGCGAACGCGGCGGCGAGTACCGGTAGTTGAACGTCACCCGGCAATTCCGGCCGGTCCGCGCGCGCGTCTCGAGAATGCGCCGGCAGGACTCGGCCTCGGTCGTCATCGGTTTCTCCGTGATGACGTCGCAGCCGGCTTCCATCGCGCGGATCAGGTAGTCGTGGTGCGAGGCGTCCGACGTCGTCACGATCACGATGTCGGGCCGCTGTTCGCGCAGCATCAGGTCGAAATCCGGCGCGATGTAGCCGCGCGGCAGGGCCGCGCCGTTGCGGCGGGAGCGCTGGCGCGCGACGTCGATCCGGCCCGGGTTCACATCGCAGACGGCGACCAGTTCCGCGTGGGCGGCATGCGTGACTTCGACGGCATCCTGGTAGAGCTCATGGCGCGAGCCGAGGCCCACGATCGCGTAGCGGCGGCGCGCGGCCGGGGACGAAGAAGTCGACAAGGGTGATTCGGGCATGGGCAACGCCGCGCAGGACGGCGGAAACGCAGCAGAAGCGGACAGAGACCGGAAGCCGCTGCAAGCACCCAGTCCGCAAGGGGGATACGACCGTGGCCCGGACCGCTTCGCGCGGGCAACGGCTCCCCGTGCCGGACAGTCGGGAGAGCCGCGGCGACCGTAGGGGCGCGGCTCGTCCGCGCCCGATCGCCCAATCCGAACTCATTCGACCAAGGCGCGCACGAGGCGCCCGTACCCGATGCCGCAAGCCGCGCCCCCCACTCCGCCCGCCGGCGGGCCCGGAACGCGCGCTTGACAGCCGTGCGGCCCGCCGACTTTCCTCTGGGCTCCGTCATGTCTCTCAACGCCGTCACGACCGTTTCGTTTGCCGCCCACGTTTCCGTGGTCGCCGCCGTCGTGTCCGTCGTCTCCGCCGTTACCAAGGCGCCGAGAGGGTTCTGACGTCTAACGACTCTGCCCCTCCGGTGCCAAACCGGAGGGGCTTTTTTTTGGCCTCTGCGGAATGGTGCGGGAAGGGCGCCCAACGCCCATGATCACCCTCGACCGCCTCCCTCCCCGTCAGCCGCCGGCCCCGCCGGCCCCCGCCGCGCCGCGGGCCGCCCGCCCGTTGCTCGCGCCGAGCGCCTTCACCCTGAGCGGCACCGCGCCGACGCACGATTTCCTCGTGCCGAACCCGCGGCCCGACCTCGCCGCCGACCGCCACTTCCTCCGCATGATCGAGGCGGGATGAGAGGCCGCGTAGGGCGGAGTTGAGAGTTGAGAGCTGAGGGTTGAGTGACCGATCCGATGGAACGAAGGTCACCGGGCGGCCGAAGACGTTCGGCGCGGTTGGGTTTTCCTCTCAACACTCAACCCAATACTCTCAACTGCGAAGCCAGTTTCAATGCTCCTCCCCGCGGTAGCGCTTCTCGCCGGCGCGGACGGGGAACGGCAGGCGGTTGCCCTTCGCCGGCAGCGGGCAGGCGGCGAACGGCGTGAACGCGCAGGGCGGATTCTGCATCCGGTTGAAGTCCAGCACGAGCGGCCCCGCCTCCGGCCGGTCGATGTAGAGGAAACGCGCGGCGCCGTAGGTCTCGGTGCCGCTGGTCGCGTCGGAGAGCACGAAATAGGGCCGCGTGCCCGGGCCGTCGTCGAAGGGCTCGATCTCGTACGTCCGGCCTTGATACGTGAAGACGGCCTTGCCCGGCACAAGGGCGCGGTCCGGCTGGCCGCGGCTGTTGGTGTAGGGGACGAATCGCGCCTTCTCGTAGGGCACCCACGTCGCCGCGATCACCCACTGCGGGTCGATCGGAAAATAATCGAGACCGAGAAAACCGGTGAGCCGCGGCGACGCGCTGTCCTTCACCCGCAGGGCCTTCTTCCCGCCGCGCTCGAGGGCGTAGAGGCTGACGGTGCCGAACTTCACCAGCCCGCCCGGGGCCGTCCCCTGCTCCGGCCGCAGCACCGTCCGGGTGAACGCGGCGTCCTCGTAGGTCGCCGCCGTGCCCGCGGCCAGTTCGAGCACGATCTGTCCGTCGGCGGCCAAGGTCGCGGTGCCGAGCCGGGCCGGGCCCTTGGCCAAAACGACCTCGTTGTCCGGGGCGGAACCGACGCGGTTCGGACCCGGTTGCAGGTAGTGCAGCCCGATCAGCGAGAGCCAACCGTCGGGCGCCGTCAGCCGGCCCACGCGCTCGCCGCGCCATTTCTCCACGGCCCGCGCCACCTCGGAATTCGCGGCCTCCGCCGCGGCCAAGCCGGACGCGGCGCCGAGGCCGAGCAGCATCGATAGGACAATCCGTCGCATGCCCGCACCGTGGCCGGCGCCGCCGCGGGGTCAAATCCGCGGCGGCCGGCCGCTCACTTCATGATCGCGTAAAGGCTCGCGAAGTCGTCCGTCCACAGCGGCAGGTTCGACGGGTGCGCCTCGGGCGCATCGGCGCCGTCGCGGATGCGTTCGCTCGCCATGTAGGTCTTGTTCTTGGACAGCACCATCCACGTCGTCGCGTAGATCCACCACTCCGGCTCGCTGTCGTCGGAGATCGTCACGGCCTCGTAGCCGAAGTGCGCCGCGAGTTTCTCCACCACCGGCCGCAGGTCGAGGTAGCGGTTGGAAATGTGGATCGCGAGGACGCCGTCGGGCTTCAGCTGCTTCTCGTAAATGGCGAAGGCTTCCTTGGTCAGCAGGTGGACGGGGATCGCGTCGCTGCTGAAGGCGTCGAGGGCGAGCAGGTCGAACTGCTGGCCCGGTTTGCCGTCGATCTCCTCCTCCATCATCAGGCGCGCGTCGCCCATGACGACGTCGACCTTGGCCTGGCAATATTCGAGGTACTTGAACTGCTCGCGGGCCAGCCGCTCGACCTCGGGGTTGATCTCGTAGATGCGCAGGTAGTCGCCCTTGCGCGCGTAGACGGCGAGCGAGCCGGTGCCGAGGCCGACGAGGCCGAGCCGGCGCGGGGTCTGCGGCAGCGTGTTGATCGCGCGGCCGACGCCGCTGGAATCGGCGTAATAGCTCGTCGGCATGACGGACTTTTCCGGCTTGGTGAACTGGAATCCGTGGGTCGTCGCGCCGTGCAGCAGGAGGCGGTAGTTTTCCTCCGGGTCGTCGGCGTTGTAATTGTAGACCTTGAGGGTGCCGTAGAAATTGCGCGAGGCGCTGAGAATCTCGACCTGGCTGCGTTTGCCCCACTGCATGACGAACACGGCGCCGAGACCGACGCAGAGCGCCATCACGAAGACGCCCGTGCGCGGCCGCCATTCGCGGAGCAGACGGCGGCCGTCGAGGAAACTGATCCCGAGCCCCGCGATCGCGGCGAGGAGGTACGGCCAGCGGCGCTTGAAGAAATCGGCGTACTCGCCGGCGAGGCCGGGGCTGTCGTCGAACCACGAGCGCAGCAGCGGCAACCCGCCGATGATCAGCAGCCCGCCGACCGCGGCCGCCAGGACCATGGCGCGGCTGCGGTGCCGGTAGCAAAGCACGCCGACCGCGTAGCTGAGCAGCCACAGGCCGATCTGGAGCTCGCGGTAGTCGTTGAAGATCGCCGGGGCGGCCACGGCCACGAGGAAACCGCCGAGCGCGCCGCCGGCGGAGATCATGAGAAAGTAGGACGTCAGCCGCTGCGGCGGCGGCTTCAGGCGGTAAAGTTCGCCGTGGCAGACCATGCACGCGACAAAGAGCGTGGCCGTGTAGCCGACGATCTGGAGGCGCATCGGCGCATCCGTGCCGACCGGCAGCAACTGCGCCACAACCGCGGACCCGAGGACGAGCAGCGGGATGAAGACCCAGCGGTTGTACCAGCGCGCGTGGTCGAAGCAGATGATGAAGGTCAGCAGGTACAGACTGAGCGGCAGCACCCAGAGGAACGGGATGACGGCGATTTCCTGGCAGAGCTTGTTGGTCGTCGCGAGGAGCAGCACGGACGCGATCGCCGGCAACGCCACCCAGAGCAGTTTGTCGACGCCCGGCGTGACCTCGGCATCGGCTTCCGCCGCCGGGGAATCACCGGCGGACGAGGCCGCCGCGGCCGCCGCGTCGCGCGCGTTGCGCCAGAGCCGCCAGGCGCAGTAGCCGCAGAAGAGCACGAAGACCGCGAGGCCGGCGGACCACATGTAGGCCTGGGCGTGGCGGGTGAACTTGACCTCGAAGTAGGCCGGGTAGCTGAGCAGCGCGAGCAGCGAACCGACGTTCGAAAGGGCGTAGAGGCGGTACGGCGAAACACCGGGATTCGTCTGGCTGAACCACTGCTGCATCAGCGGGCCGGTCGACGAGAGCACGAAGTACGGCAGGCCGATGCTCATCGAGAGCAGCAACAGAATCCGCCACGTGGGGTCGCCCGCAACATGCGTTTTCCAGTCGTCGGACGGCGCGATCGGCAGCACCGCGAGGGAAAGACCGAGCAGCACAAGGTGCACGATCACCTGCTGCCGCGGCTTCAACTTGGTCAGGAAGTGCGCGTACGCGTAGCCGCCCAGCAGTACCGTCTGGAAAAAGAGCAGGCAGGTCGTCCAGACCCCGGGGCCGCCCCCGAACCAGGGCAAAATGAACTTGCCGATGAGCGGTTGGACCTGGAACAGGAGGAAGGCGCCCGTGAAAATCGTGAGCGCAAAGGGAAGCATGGGAGGCGGAGGTGGTTGGGGTGGAACCGCCGGGACAAGGCCAGCGGCCGTGGCATGACGGACGACATCCGAAATCGATGCAAGGCCGCGTGCGCCAAACCGACCGCGGCGGCCCGGGTGCAGGGGGCTTGGCCGACCGTGGCCCACGGGCGCCGGCGCGCGGCGCCCCTACCCGACGCGGAAAACCGCGGGTCGGCCGGATTGGAAATACGGGAACCCGCGGTTTCGGCGTGAGTCCGGAAGCCCCGTGCCTCACGTTGCCCGCATGCCCCGCCCTTGGTTCATCCGGCTCCTCGCGTTCCTCGCGGCCGCTTGCTCCCTCGGCGCCGCCGAAGCCGACCTCCGGTTTTCGCTGACGCTGTCCGCGCCGGAAAAAACCGCGGCGGGTTTCGGCCGGCTGAATTCCGACCAGATCGCCGTGATCGACGCCCTCGTGCGCCGCGACACCGCCCGCCAGGCCGCGGCCGCCGACGCCACGGCCGGCGAGAAAACCTTTGCCCAACGCCTGACCGCCGACGAACGCCGGACCGCCGGCCTCACCGAGCTGCCGGCGGACGAAGCCGCCCGGCTCGATACGTTCGTCGCCCGGTTCCAGGCCGCCCGCCTCGCGCGGACCTTGCTCGGGCCGCCGGCCTTCCACACCCGGGCAACCCGGATCCGAACCGAAGAAGCGAAACGCGACCGCGCGATCCACGGTTCCTTTTCCCTCAGCTACGGCTGGGGCAAGGGCGGCTACAGCGAGAAGACCGGCTCCATGGTGCTCAATTGGGAAGATCCCGACCGCGGGATCGCGGTGAGCTTCGCCTACACGGAATCGCACATCAAAGGCGGCGGGGTTTACCGCGATCCGTACTACGATCCCTTCTACCGCGATCCGTTCGCGATCGACGGCCTGCGCCGTTTGCCCGACGCCAGCGAAGTCGCGGATCCGTTCAACGAATCGCGCCGGCGTTCGTACGACGCCAGTATCCGGATCGGGCCGCGGCCTTGAGCGGCGGCGGCACTGCCGCCGCCGCAGTCCCAAGTTGAAAGCCGAAAGTTGAAGGACCGAGCCGGGATCGGCCGAAACCCGGCGGCGACGGCGAACGCGTTTACTTCGCCGGTTCGGAATCGCGCAGCAGGGCGGCGAGTTCGTTTTGCCAAAGCTTGGCCACGGTGTGGGAACCGTGCCCGCGCGTGTCGGGCGACAGCGGCAAAACCACGGCGCGGCCGCGGGCCGGGCGCTTGATCTCGCGCTCGAGGATCCCGAGTTCGGGCGGATTGATGAGATCGTCGGCCGTGTTGATCGCCACGAGCGGCGCCTTGATCTTTTCCAGGCCGGGCGCGGGGTCGTAGTCGTGCGAGGCCTCGATGGCGTAGAGGAAATCGTTCGCGTCACCGGTCTTCAGATACGACGTCACGAAAGTATCGAGCACCGTGTCGGCTTGCGCCAGCGTCGGAGCCTCGGCCTGCCGCAACACCGGGTTGCTGCTCATGAAGTACAGCATCTGCGCGGCGAGACGGAGGGACCGCGGCTGGGTCTCGTAGTTGCCGTCCCGCCATTCCGGGTCGCCGCGGATCGCGTCGCTCACCATGCGCCGCCAGACGCGGTTCCGGCCGGAAATCGGCGCGGGCAGGCTCGCGAGGGGAAACAACGCATCCATGAAATCAGGATACATCTGCCCCCAGAGCCACGTGTGCATGCCGCCCATCGACGTGCCCATGACGAGCCGCAGGTGCTTGACGCCGATGCCCTCGGTGAGCGTCCGGTAGCCGGCGACGACCATGTCGCGGTAGCCGTAGCGGGGAAATTTCGCGCGCAAACCGTCGCTCGGTTTCGACGAGCCGCCGTGGCCGATGCCGTCGAGGAGAATGACGAAGTGCTTCGCCGCATCGAGCGGTTGGCCCGGGCCGTAGAGCACGGCGAAGTCGGGCCGGAGGAACGACGCTCCGCTGCCGGTCGTGCCGTGCATGACCAGCACGGCGTTGCGCACGGTGCCGGCGGCGTCGACCTGCGGGCGACCGAGCATGCGGTAGTGCATGCGCAGCTCCGGCAGCGTCTCACCCGACGCGAAACGGAAATCGCGCAGGACGACGTCGCCTTCGCGGACGGGCGGCAGCTCCGCGGCGCGCAACGCCGCCGCCAACCCGCACAACAACAGCATCCAGATCGGTTTCATAAAGGAAAGCGGCGGCAGGTCACGGAGGGCACGGAGGAAAGCCGGAGGCCACCGAGTCCGGATGAACCCGAACAGCCCGGCGGAAAACGCAGTGCCCAATAACGCCGCGGCCACGACTGCGTCGCGGCAACCCCGGTGCCTCCGTGCCCTCCGGGTTTTCTCCGTGGTCTCCGTGACCCGAATTCATCGCCGGGACGTCAACCGGCCCGCAGCGCCGCGGCGACGCGGACAAGCTCCGCGGCAACCGCCGCGACGGCTTGGCGGGGCCGTTCTTCGAGGAGTTTGCCATCGGGGCCGAAGGCCTTGTGCGCCGCGGGCAAGATGCACTGCGCGGGGATCACGTGGCAGCCGAGGTGCGTGAGCAGGGCGCGGGCGGCCGTCATGGACCGGATGCCGCCGAAGGCACCGGGCGAAGCCGACACGACGGCCGCGACCTTCCCGGCGAAGGGATTGTCGTCGTCGGCGCGCGTGCACCAATCGATCGTGTTCTTCAGCAGCGGTGTGAGCTGGGAATTGTATTCCGGCGAGGCGATCAGCAGCGCGTCGTGGCCGCGCAGCAGCGAGATCAGGCGGACGGCGTTTTCGGGCAGGCCGGAGGCGTCTTCGAGGTCGCCGTGGTAGAGGGGCAGGACGTAGTCGTTGAGATCGACGAGCGTGGTCTCGCCGCCGGCGGCGCGGGCGGCCGCGACGACCTCGGCGAGGAGCTTGCGGTTGAGCGACTCGCGGCGGGCGCTGCCGGCGAACGCGAGGATGCGCGGGGCGGTGGGCATGCGCGGAGGGAAGCAGGCCGCGGGCCGACGGCAAGCGCCGCGCCGGAAAAGCCGGACGGAAGCGGATTCCGTCCGGCGTAAACGTTTACCCGAGGGACTTGAGCAGACGCTCGAGTTCCGCGCGTTTCGCCTGCTGTTCGGCGAGCTGCTTGCGGGCGCCTTCGAGCACGGCCGGCGGGGCCTTGCTCACGAACGCCTGGTTCGCAAGGCGGGACTCGGTGCCGGCGATGTGTTTCGAGATTTGTTCGAGCTCCTTGGCGAGGCGGACCTTCTCGGCGCCGACGTCGACCGTGGAAGCGAGGTCGAGGTAGACCGTCCCGAGCGGCGTGACGGCGGCGGGGGCGCCGTCGACTTGGTCCCGACGGACGATTTCCGCGGCGCCGGCCATGCGGACGAGCTTGCTGAGGTTTCCGGCGAGCACGCACCACTCGGCGTCGCCGGTCGTGACGAGGAACTTCACGTCGCGGCGGCTGGCGAGGTTGTGCTCGGCCTTGAGGGCGCGGGCGATCGAGACGAAGGACTTCAGCTTTTCGACCGCGGCGACGGCGGCGAGATCGAGCACGAGGCCGCGGCTGTGCGACGACGTCGCGATGTGGGACGCGTTGTCGAGGCGCACGTCCTCGATGAACGTGCCGGCGGCGCCGTAGCCGAGCTGGTGCCACAGTTCCTCGGTGATGTAGGGGATGAACGGATGCAGCAGCAGCAGGGTCTGCCGCAGCACGAGGTCCTGGATGGCGAGGCAGTTCGCCTTGGTGCCGGGATCCTGGAGCTTCGATTTCGAAACCTCGACGTACCAGTCGCAGAAATCGTTCCAGAAGAAACCGTACAGGGCCTGGACCGCGGCGCTGAATTCGAAGGCGAAGAAGCAACGGTCGACCTCGCGCGTGGTGGCAAGGAGGCGGTCGAGGATGGCGTGGTCGTCGGCGTCGAACTTCGCCGGCTCGACGCGCGCAAGGATCGCCGCGAGGGAGGAATTGTCGCCGGCGTCGCCGCTCATCTGGCGGAAGCGGCACGCGTTCCAGAGTTTGTTGCAGAAGTTCTTGCCGGACTCGATGCGGTCTTCCTGGAAACGGATGTCCTGGCCCTGCGGCGCGATCGAAATGATGCCGAAGCGGAGGCCGTCCGCGCCGTATTTCTCGATCAGGTCCAAGGGATCGGGCGAGTTGCCGAGGGACTTCGACATTTTGCGGCCCTGCTGGTCGCGGATGATGCCGGTGAAATAGACGTGCTTGAACGGAATGCGCCGCTCCAGCGATTCGCCGGGCCGCATGAACTCGAGGCCGGCCATGATCATGCGCGCGACCCAGAAGAAGATGATGTCCGGGCCCGTCACGAGCGTCGTCGTCGGGTAGAAGTAATCGAGGCCCTGCGCCTTCATCTTCGTCTCGTCCGGCCAGCCCATCGTCGCGAAGGGCCAGAGCCACGAGGAGGCCCAGGTGTCGAGGACGTCGTCCTCCTGCACCCAGTTTTCCGGGTCGGCCGGACCCGCGAGGGAAACGTGCACCTTGGCCGCGTCGGCGAGGTCGGCCTCGGTGAGCTTTTCCTTGTCCAAGCCTTTCCGATACCAGACCGGGATGCGGTGGCCCCACCAGAGCTGGCGGCTGATGCACCAGTCCTGGATGTTCTCGAGCCAGTGGAGGTAGACTTTGCTCCAGCGCTCGGGGTGGAACTTGATGTGGCCGTCGCGCACGGCGGCCTTGGCTTCCTCGACTTTCGGGTAACGCAGCCACCACTGCCACGTGAGCCGCGGCTCGATCGGAACGTCGGCGCGTTCGGAGTAGCCGACGTTGTTGGCGTAGGCTTCCTCGGCGACGAGGGCGCCGCGTTCCTTGAGCAGCTCCGCGGCCTTCTTGCGGCCGGCGAAGCGGTCGAGGCCGGCGAGATCGGGGCCGGCGAGATCGTTGAGCGTGCCGTTGGCGTTGAGCACGTCGATGATCGGGAGGCGGTGGCGGCCGCCGATCTCGAAGTCGACCTTGTCGTGCGCGGGCGTGATCTTGAGGGCGCCGGTGCCGAATTCCTTGTCGACGGAGGCGTCGGCGATGATCGGGATTTCCGCCGCCGGCCCGAGGGCGCGGCGCACCGTTTTGCCGATCCAGCCCGCGTAGCGCGGGTCGTCGGGGTGCACGGCGATGGCTACGTCGCCCGGGATCGTCTCGGGGCGCGTCGTCTTCACTTCCACGAAGAGGCCGGGGGCGTCGGTGCGTTCGTAGCGGACGCGGTAGATCGTGCCGTTGACCGGCTTCATGATCACTTCCTCGTCGCTGAGCGCGGTCTGCGAGACCGGGCACCAGTTCACCATGCGCTTGCCGCGGTAGATGTGGCCCTTGCGGAAAAGGTCGACGAAGACAGTGAGCACCGCCTCCGAGTAATGCGGGTCCATCGTGAACTGGGTGCGGTCCCAGTCGCACGACGCGCCGAGGCGGCGGAGCTGCTCGAGGATGATGCCGCCCTTCTCGTGGCGCCATTCCCAGACCTTTTCCAAAAACTTTTCCCGCCCGAAATCGTGCCGCGTTTTCTTCTGCTTGCGCAGCTCGCGCTCCACGACCGTCTGCGTGGCGATGCCGGCGTGGTCGGTGCCCGGGAGCCACATCGCGGCCTTGCCCTCGAGCCGGGCGCGGCGGACGAGGATGTCCTGGAGCGTGTTGTTGAGCACGTGCCCCATCGTGAGCACACCGGTGACGTTGGGCGGCGGGATGACGATCGTGTACGGCTCGCGCGCCGGGTCCGGTTTGCCGGCGAAGGCCCGCGCCTCCAGCCAGGCGGCGTACCATTTCTTTTCCACGTCGCGGGGTTCGTAACTCTTGGTGATCTCGGCCATCGATGGGTGCGGGTTGTGAACCGCGGAGAAAACCCCGCGCCGCAGGGCGAGGCAAGTGTTACCTTCCCGCCGCGCGGCGCGGCGGGAGTTCGGAGTTCGGAGTTTGGAGTTTGGGGTTCGGGGTTCGGGGTTTGGAGTTGGCGGGAACGGATCAAGGTTCTGGGTTTTGAGTTTTGGGTTTTGAGTTCGAGCTGTCCCGGGGATTGAACTCTCCGGTCTCCGGTTTCCGGATTCCGGTCTTGGCCGTTTCCGGCTTTGCGCCGCCGCCCGTTTGCCTTTCACTGACCCTCCGCATGCCCGCCCACATCCCAGTCCGCGCCGCCGAACGGCTCACGTTCACCGGCGATGTCCCCGTCGCCGCCCGGCTGGCGGCCTGCAAGGACTTCCTGAAGGCGGAAATGGCCGGGTTGCGCGAGCGCCACAAATCCGGCACGCCGGGCCTGACGATCTGCCACCAGCGCGCCGAGATCATCGACTGCCTGCTGCGCCATCTCTTCGACTACGCCGTCGCGGCCTATTTCCGCCGGACCGGCGCCGCGCCCGTGCCCGTCGCCATCGTGGCCCTCGGCGGCTACGGCCGCGGCGAGCTCTCACCGTGGAGCGACGTCGACATCATGTTCCTGTTTCCGACCAAGACGAAGCCCGCCGAGGCCAAGCCGCTCCAGGAACACCTGACCAACGAGATCCTCTACATCCTCTGGGACTGCGGCCTGAAGGTCGGCCACTCCACGCGCACGATCGACGACGCCTTCGCCGAGGCGCGCAAGGAGGTCCAGACCAAGACCGCGTTGCTCGAGGCCCGCCGCGTCGCCGGCTCGGAGAAACTCTACGACACGTTCTCCCAGGCCTACCGCAGCTACTACATTTCCGAGAACCCCAAGGACTACATCGCCGTCCGCCTCGACGACCAGGTCAACCGGCGTTCGAAGTACGCCAACACCGTCTTCAACCAGGAACCCGACATCAAGAACGGCGTCGGCGGCCTGCGCGATTACCAGAACGCCGTCTGGATGGCCCGGGTGAAGCTCGACCTCGTCTCGATCAACGAACTCGCCGCGCAGAACTACGTGCGCGCCGAGGACCTCGTCGCCTTCCGCCGCGCCTACGATTTCCTGCTCCGCGTGCGCAACGAGCTCCATTTCATGAGCGCCCGCGCCACGGATGTCATGAGCCTCGATCTGCAGCCCCGGATCGCGGAAAATCTCGGCTATACCGAAAAGGAAATGCTCCCGCGCGTGGAGCATTTCATGCAGGACTACTACCGCGCGGCGCAGACCATTTTCCGCGTTTCCAAACTGGTCGAGGACCGCCTCGCCCTGAGCATCGGCCGCAACAGCAACGGCGACAAACGTTCCTTCCGCGAGGCCCTGCGCGCCTCCCGCTTCACCCGCGCCAAGCGCATCGACGGCTTCATCCTCCGCGGCCGCGAGCTCGCCGCCGAAAAGCCCGAGGTCTTCCGCGAGGACCCCGTCCGCCTCATCCGCGTCTTCCGCCACCTCCAGACGCTCGACGCCACCCTCGATTTCCACCTCGCCGAGCTCGTCCGCACTTCCCTCGCCCTGCTCACGCGCGAAGTCGCGCATTCGCCCGACGCCAGCGTTTCCTTCCGCGCCATTCTGTCGGAACGCGGCGCCGTGCACCCGATGCTCGCCAAGATGCACGAGCTCGGCGTGCTCGGGAAATTCATCCCGGAGTTCGACGGCCTCACCTGCCTCGTCCAGCACGAGTACTACCACCGCTACACGGCCGACGTGCACACGTTGTCCGCGATCCGCGAACTGGACCGCATCTTCACGGAAGCCGAACCCATCACCCTGAAGTACCGGGCCGCCCTCCACGAGTCGGCCGACCCTACCCTGCTGTACCTCACGCTGTTGCTCCACGACATCGGCAAAGCCGAAGGCATCAGCGGCCATTCCGAGAGCGGCGTCCGGATCGCCGCGCCCATCCTCGAACGCTTCGGCGTGCCCCCCGCAGGCCGGGAGTTGGTGCTATTCGTTATCAAAAATCATCTCGCGATGGCACGATTCTGGCAGAAGCGGGATGTCGATGATCCCAATACGGCCACTGCCTTTGCGGAACTGGTCGGCGATGCCGACCGGCTCAGGCACCTTTACGTCCACACGTTCTGCGACGCACGCGGCACCGCGGCGGATCTTTGGAACAGCTACAAGGATACGTTGCACACCACGCTTTTCCGCTCCACTTTCGAGCGGCTGAAACATGGCGCGGCTCTTGATGCCAGCCTTCAGGAAAAGAAACAAATGACCCAACAGGAACTGATCGCCAAAACCATCCCGGGAATCAGCGCGGACGAAATCAACGCCCATTTCAGTCTGCTGCCCGATCGGTATTTCATCCACACGGATACCGACGAGATCGCGCTGCACATCCAGATGGTCAATCGGCTGCTCCGGTCGATCACGACCGCCGACTCCGTCGGTTCCCTCCGCCCCATCATCGAATGGAAGGACGACCTGAACCGGTCTTTGACCGTGGTCAACGTCGTCACCTGGGACCGCGCCGGTCTGTTCTACAAACTCGCCGGCGCCTTCAGCGTCGCCGGTCTCAGCATCCTTGGGTCCAAGGTCATTTCCCGCACCGACCACATCGCGATCGACACCTTCTACGTCGTCGAACCCGGCCGCGGTCCCGTGCAGAGCGCCAGCGCGCAGGAGAAATTTGCCAAGACGATCGAGGAAGCGCTCGTCGCCAACCGCGACCTGCTGCCCGACATCCTCGCCCAAGCGAAGAAGATCGCCGCCACGCGCTACCTGTCCGCCGCTTCCGGCGAGACGCTGCACAGTTCCTTCCCTCCGACGGTCGACGTGTACCACGAGCTCTCGATGGAGCGCACGATCATCGAGATCCAGGCCCGCGACCAGATCGGCCTGCTGTACCGTCTCGCGAAGGCGATCAGCGACCACAATTTCGACATCACCTTCGCCCGCATCGGCACCGAGCGCGGCGTGGCGATCGACACCTTCTACATCGAGAGCGCCAACCACGAAGCCGTGGAAGGCACCGACCGCCTCGTCGCCCTGCGCGACGCCCTCAACGCCGTGATCGCCCCCGCCCCCGTGGTCGCGCCGGTGGCGGCGAAGTGATTGGATACCGGAATTCGGAAACCGGAGACCGGACTCGGACCTCGTGCGCCCAAGTTCGGCTGGATGCGGCGGGCGCTTAATCGGCCCACTTGAATCGGGGTAACGCGGGAGTTGCGAACCGGTCACGACATGCCGGCAGAATCGCGGCCCTATGTTCCGCGACACCTTCAAATTGCGGACCAAGGCGTTCGCCGTGGCCGTCGTGAAACTGGTCGAAGGGCTGCCGGCGGACCCTATCGCCCGAACCCTTGGCCTACAGTTGCTCCGTTCCGGCACATCCGTGGCGGCCAATTTCCGCGCCGCGGTCCGGGGCCGATCCTCGGCCGAGTTCGCCGCCAAAATGGGAATCGTGGAGGAGGAATGCGACGAAGCGCTTTTTTGGATCGAGCTGCTGGTGGAATCGGGGCGAGTCACCCCGCTCCGCGCCGCTCCGTTGCTCGCCGAGGGCCACGAAATTCTCGCAATCACTGTCGCCTCCATCAAAACGGCCCGGCGTGGCCTCCAGCGCTGACAGCTCCGATTCGCCTTCGAACCATTCCGGCTCCGCCCGCGTCGACTCCGGTCTCCGGTCCCCGGTCTCCGCTCCACCGTCTCCGGTTTCCGGTTTCCGCACTCCGGTTTCCGAAACGTCATCCGAGGTTCTCTACTTCCTCGCCGCCCTCGCCACGCGCACCGAGGACCCGCGCGCGGCCCTGCGGCAGATGCTCGACCGCTTCGTCGCCCATTTCAAAGCCGACGCCGGCTCCATCGCCCTCCTCAGCCCCGACACCGGCCGCCTCGAGACCGAGGTCCAATCCGGCGAGGGCAACGACTCCTTCTCCCACGGCCTGAAACTCGGCCACGGCATCACCGGCTGGTGCGTGCTCAACCGCCGCCCGCTCCTCGTCGCCGACGTCACCTTCGAACCGCGCTACATCGCCGTCCGCGCCTCAGCCCGCTGCGAGATGGCCTCGCCCATGCAGGACGGCGACCAGATCGTCGGCGTCATCGATCTCGAGAGCGACCGCGTCGGCGGCTTCACCCCCGCCGATCTCCGGCAACTCGAGCTCTTCGCCGCCGAAGCCGCGCGCGTCCTGCAACGCCTCTGGCAACTCGGCCACCTGCGCTCCAAAGCGCGCCAGCTCGAATCCCTCATCACCGCCGGCCAATCGCTCGTCACCAAGCTCGAGCAGCAGGATCTCTTCGACACGCTCACCCACGAGGCCCGCCACACGCTCCAGGCCCGCGCCTGCGCGCTCTACCTGCACCAGCCGTCCAAGGGCACCGTCCGCTGCGCCTCCTTCGCCAACGCCGCCGCCGCCAAGCCGCCCGCCGGCGAGTTGCCGATGGATTCGTGCCTCGTCGCCGCCGCCATCCACACGCGCCGGCAGGTCGCGTTTCCCGACATCCAGTCGCCGGAGTACCGCGAGCTCCTCGATCTCCCCGCCGACCCCACGCTCCGCTCCGTCCTCGTCGCCCCCATGCTCTTCGAGGGCGAGGTCCTCGGCGTCGTCGCCGTCTTCACCGACCGCCTCCACCGTTTCGACAACGACGAGAAACGCCTCTGCGCCGCCCTCGCCAGCCTCGCCGCCGTCGCGCTGCAAAACGCCCGCCTCTACGCGCGCGTGTTCCAGAGCGAGGACGTCCTCCGCAAAAACGAACGCCTCACCACCCTCGGCCTGCTCGCCGCCGAGATCGCCCACGAGATCCGCAATCCCCTCACCGTGCTCAAGCTCCTGCACGGCGGCCTCGGCGTCGATTTCGCGGAGGGCGATCCGCGCCGCACCGACATGCGCGTCATCGGCGAGAAACTCGACCAGCTCGAATCCATCGTCACCCGCGTCCTCAGCTTCGCGAAAGCGCCGTCGAGCCTCCACTCGCGCTGGTCGGTCAACGATATCGTCGAGGACACCCTCGTCCTCGTCCGCCTCAAGCTCGCGCAAAGTAAGGTCAACGTGCGCGTCGAAGCCGGCCCGCGCCCGCTCTTTGTCGACGCCCACAAAGGCCAGATCCAGCAGGTCCTGCTCAACCTCCTGATCAACGCCACCCACGCCATGCCCGACGGCGGCACGATCACGATCCGCCTCGGCGCGGAGGACCGTCCCGGCGGCCACTTCCTCCTCGTCGACATCGCCGACACCGGCACCGGCGTCGCCGAAGCCATCCGCGAACGCATCTTCGATTCGTTCCTCTCCGGCCGCCCCGACGGCACCGGCCTCGGCCTCGCCATCGCAAAACGCATTCTGATCAGCCACCACGGCGACATCACCCTCCTGCAAACAAGCAGCGCCGGCACCACGATGCGCATCAGCCTCCCCCTCGCGAAATAGGGCTCCGCCCGGATTTCGGGTCTCGGGTTTAGGCTCTCGGGTCCCGGATTTTGAGTTTTGGGTTTTGAGTCTCGGAGCCGGGAGATGGGAGTTTTGGAGTTTGGAGTTTGGAGTTTGGAGTTTGGAGTTCCACTTTCAGGTTTTCTCCGCCCCGGGCCTCGCGAATTCCGATTTCCCAATTTCCG
The DNA here is from genome assembly GCA_027482185.1 of Opitutaceae bacterium. Taxonomy (GTDB): domain Bacteria; phylum Verrucomicrobiota; class Verrucomicrobiia; order Opitutales; family Opitutaceae; genus ER46. Next base: position 309,443 of record JAIXWF010000003.1, read on the forward strand.
TTCTTCCAATTCCGGTCTCCGGTTTCCGCACTCCGGTTTTATCAGTTCCCGTTTTCCAATTTTCGCCTTCCGCCTTCCGCCTTTCGCCTTTTTCCCCTTTCCCGATTTTCCGATTTCCGATGTCTTCCGATCCCGCCCACGTCGCCCGCGAACGCGAGAAACTCCGCCGCACCGTCCTGATTTTGGCGCCGGTGCTGATCGTGGGCGGCATCGCGATTTTGCTCTTCCTCGAACGCATGCCGCTCCCTCTGCGGCTGCTCACCGGCTTCGGCGACATCGTCGTCGGCCTCGTGCTGCTCGTGCTGCTGAAACAGAAGTATTTCGAGAAGTAGGAGGAAGCGTTCAGCTTTCAGCGGTCAGCGGTCAGCGAACCGCCCCGTCGCCGCCGACGCACGGCTTGGAATTCCGGCAACTCCGCACCCCGAACTCCGAACCCCAAACTCCCGCCTCCGCCGCCCCGGAACCCAAAACCCAAAACGCAAAACCCAAAACCGCGGCCGTCGCCCGCCGGCCGCAACTCCGCGAATCGCTTCAGCGATTCGCGACGGGCGCGAGCTTCACATCCACCATCAGGTCGGCCGCGATTTGCTCAAGATCCGCCCGCACCGCCGCGAGTTTCACGGTCGGCGGAATGAAGACCGTCGCCCGCGCCTGAAAAAGCACGCCGCCGTCCATCGGCGCATTCACGCGCTCGGAGGCGAGTTCCTCGACGTTCACGCCGTGGGCCGCAAAGACGCCCGACACGCTGCGCAAAATCCCCGGCCGGTCCGTGCCCACGAGTTCGAGCGTCACGAGCGTCCCGCCCGCCGCCGCCGCACCTGCCGGCGCGCCTTCCGCGTGGATGATCACGCGCAGGCCGTCGACCTCGAGCGTGCGCAGCGCATTGACCAATTCGTCGCGCCGCTCGCGCGGCACCTCGACGCGCAGAATGCCCGCGAATTGCCCGCCCAGCCGGCACATCCGGCTCTCGAGCCAATTGCCGCCGTGGTCCGCCACGCGCGCCGCCACCAGCTGCACCAAACCGGGCCGGTCCGCCCCGATCACCGTCATGACAAGAGTTGCGAGCATGCGGCTACCGTGGAAACCGCCATGCTCCGCGGCAATCCCCGGTTTTTGCCCGGCCGGCCGCCGCGACGAACGGTCCGCGCCCGCCTTCCACCCGTTCCCACCTGATTCCGCCCCGTCCATCCGTCACTTTCGCGGGCCGCATCGCCCCGCGAATCTGAATTGGTTTGCCGCCCGCGCGGCCCGACCGCCTAGCCTTCGCGCGCGGCCCCCGCCCGCCGCCCAACCCGCCTCATCCCCATGCGCCAACGCCTCGCCCTCCGTCGCCTTTTCCGCCTCGCCGCCGGCCGTCTGCTCGCCGCTCTGGCCTGCGCCTCGCCGGCCGCCGCCGCGGATCTCACCGCCACCTTCGTGACCGGCGGCGCCACCCACAACCTGTTCATCAAGTCCGACAAGACCCTGTGGGGCATGGGCTGGAACCTCTCCTACGAACTCGGCGACGGCACCACGACGCGGCGACCGGCCCCGATTCTCATCGCCACCGACGTCGTCTCCGCCGCCGGCGGCGGAGGTCACACCCTGTTCGTGAAGTCCGACGGCACGCTCTGGGCGACGGGCGCCAATAGCCGCGGCCAACTCGGCACCGGCACCACGGCCACGCGGACCACTCCCGCGCAAATCGCCACCGGCGTGGTGTTCGTCGCCGCCGGCGACCGGCACACCCTGTTCATCAAGTCCGACGACACGCTCTGGGCCATGGGCGACAACCAGTACGGGCAACTCGGCAACGGCAACCGCATCGACCAGTCTACGCCCGTCCTCGTCGCGACCAACGTCGCCACGGTTTCCTCCAAGGCTTACCACACGATGTTTATCAAGAAGGACGGCTCGCTCTGGGGCATGGGCCTGAACAACTACGGCCAGCTCGGCAACGGCACCGACCTCACGCCCGCCGCGCCCGTCCAGATCGTGACCGGCGTCGCGTCCGTCTCCACCGGATCCTACCACACCACGTTCGTCAAAACCGACGGCTCCGTCTGGGTCACCGGCTTCCAGAGCCTCGGGGCGCTGGGCGACGGTGTCACCGGCACTGCCTACCGCACTTCCCCCCTGCAGATCGACACCGGCGTGATCTCCGCTTCGGCCGGGGACGGACACACGATGTTCGTGAAATCCAACCAACAGCGCACCGAAACTTCCCTCTGGGCCACCGGCAGCAACATCCGCGGCCAGCTCGGTCTCGGCAACACCACCTCGCGCTCCACCCCGATCCGCGTGCTCAACGGCGCCCTCATGGTCTTCGCCGGCAACGGCACCAGCTTCTACATCACGCTCGACGGTTCCCTCTGGGCCATGGGCTACAACGACTACGGCCAACTCGGCGACGGCACCACGACCCAGCGCACCAGCCCCGTCCTCATCTTCGGCAGCGGCTCCGCCGGCGGACCCAACCAAGCCCCCACCGATATCCTCCTTTCCAATTCCACCGTCCCCCAATCCGCCGGCGCCAACGCCGTCGTCGGCACCCTCTCCACCGTCGACGCCGATTCCTCCACGTTCACCTACAGCCTCGTCGCCGGCACCGGCTCCACCCACAACGCCTCCTTCAACCTCTCCGGCACTTCGCTCCGCGCCAACAACCCCGCCGCCCTCGCCGTCGGCTCCTACTCCGTCCGCATCCAGTCGACCGACAGCGGCGGCCTCTCCTTCGCCAAAGCCTTCACGATCTCCGTCGTCGCCGGCCCGATCTTCGGCCAATCCCGCCGTTTCGCCGCCGGCGGTTTCAACACCCACATCGTCCGCTCCGACGGCTCCCTCTTCGCCATGGGCACCAACCCCAACGGCGAACTCGGCGACGGTACCCTCGAGACCCGCCGCACCCCCGTCGCCGTCGCCACCGGCGTCCACAGCGTCGCCACCGGCGGCACCGGCACCACCCTCTTCGTCAAGAACGACGGCTCCCTCTGGGCCACCGGCAACAACAACATCGGCGCCTACGGCGACGGCACCGCCGTCTCCCGCCGCTCCCCGGTCCAAGTCGCCACCGGCGTCCTCGCCGCTGCCGTCGGCACCGACGGCAGCTTCGTCCTCCGCAACAACTTCGCCCTCTTCGCCTCCGGCTGGAACCAGTACGGCACCCTCGGTATCGGCAACACCGACCGGCAATTCGCGCCGGTCGCCGTATCCACCGACGCGACCATCTTCGCCGCCGGCACCGACCACGCCGCCTTCATTCGCTTCAACACCCTCTATACGATGGGACGCAACAACCGGGGCCAACTCGGCGACGGCACCCGCACCAGCCGGCTCACGCCCGTCCAGGTTGCCACCGATGTCGCGACCGTCGCCGTCGGCTACGGCCACACGCTCTTCGTGAAACTCGACGGCTCCCTCTGGGCCTTCGGCCAGAATGACAGTGGCCAACTCGGCGACGGCACCACCCTCGTCGATCGTCTCGTCCCCGTCCGCATCGTCGCCGCCGATGTCCGCTCCGTCGGCGCCGGCGACTACCATTCCCACTTCGTCAAGGCCGACGGCTCCCTCTGGTCCATGGGCTACAATATCAACGGCGCCCTCGGCGACGGCACCTTCGTTTCCCGCAGCACCCCCGTGCAAGTCGCCACCGGCGTCAACGCCGTCGACGGCGGCGCCTACCACTCCGTCTTCGAAAAACTCGACGGCACCTTCTGGGGCATGGGCGGCAACGTCGGCAATCTTGGCGACGGCACCACCGTCAGCCGCCCCACGCCCGTGCGCATCCGCCTCGGCCCGGCCAACGACGCCTTCGCCGCCGCCGCCACCCTCGCCGGCGCCTCCGGCTCCCTCGCCGGCACCACCGCGTTCGCCGACCGCGACGCCACTGATCCCACCGTCGGCAACCTCACGTTGACCGCTTCCGTCTGGTACCGTTGGACGGCCCCGGCCTCGGGCAACGTCACCTTCCGCCTCACCGGCGCGAGCTCCGGCACCTTCCTCGCCGCCTACACCGGGACGACCGCCGGCGCGCTGACCCAGGTCGCCGCCGACACCCTCGCCGGCACCGTCACCGTCAACGCCGTCGCCGGCACCGTTTACCACGTGATGGTCGACCGCTGGAGCAGCGGGGGCACCGCGTTCACGCTCGGTTGGGAACAGGCCGGCGCTCCGCCCGCGCCGCCCGCGGCCTCCGGCCTCGCCTACCTGAGCAACCTCTCCGTCCTCGCCCGCGCCGGAACCCAGAGCGAAACCCTCACCGCCGGCCTCACCGTCGGCGGCGGCACCGGCGGCAAGAGCGTCCTCATCCGCGGCGTAGGCCCCGCGCTCTCCGCCTTCGGCGTCGGCAACGCCCTCGCCGACCCCATCCTCACGGTCAACCGCAACAATGTCCGTCTCTCCACCAACGACGACTGGGCCGGCGCCACCGAAATCGCCGCGGCCGCGACCACCGTCGGCGCCTTCGCCCTCGCGCCCGCTTCCCGCGATGCCGCGATTCTGGGGCCCGGCTTCACCGCCGGCAGCTATGTGATATCCCTCGAGGGCAAGAACAACGCCGGCGGTACCGCGTTGATCGAAGTCTACGACACGACCGCCGCTGCTACCATGACCTCCGCGAGCCCGCGTTTCACCAACATCGCCGCGCGCACCTTCGGCGGCACCGGCTCCGACACCCTCATCGTCGGCTTCAGCATCGCCGGCTCCGGCTCCCTCCGCGTCCTCGTCCGCGCCAGCGGCCCCGGCCTCGCGCCCTTCGGCCTCACCGGCCTCATGCCCGACCCGAAACTCGAACTCTATTCCGGCAACACCAAGCTATCGGAGAACGACAACTGGGACGCCGCCACCCTCGCCACGCAGAATTCCGTGGGCGCGTTTCCGTTTCCCGCCTCGTCCCGCGACGCCGTCCTCGTCGCCACGCTCACCCCCGGCAGCTACACCGCCCAGGTCGTCGCCCAAGGCGGCACCGGCGGCGTCGCCCTGCTCGAGCTGTACGAAATACCCTGAAGAATAAATGCGGAGTGCGGAAACCGGAGACCGGAAACACCCGGCCGAACCAACCGACTTGCGCCCCACGGTTTTTGCCGCGCGCGCTCCGCATTCCTGAGTTCCGGTCTCCGGTTTCCGAACTCCGGTTTTGCAAACTCCGGTCTCCGCACTCCGGTTTCCGGTCTTCAAATCATTCTTCCAGCTCCACGTTCCAATACGCGACGTCGAGGAAGTCCTTCCAGTGTTCGTTGCGCTGGTTGCCGAGCACGAGGGAAATGACAGGGCGCCACTTCGGGCGCACGGGCTTGCGGATCAGGCGCATGCCGGCCTCGTGCGGGAGGCGGTTGGCCTTGCGCGTGTTGCACTTGATGCACGAGCAGACGATGTTTTCCCACGTCGTCTTCCCGCCTTGGTCGCGCGGGATCACGTGGTCGAGGTTCAGCTGTTCGCGCGGCAAAATCCGCGAGCAGTACTGGCAGGTCTCCTTGTCCCGCTCGAAGACGTTGTTGCGCGTCAGCTTCAGCTCCTTGCACGGCAGCCGGTCGAAAAACGTCAGCAGAATCACGCGCGGCAGCCGGATGATGCGGCTCGGCGTGCGCACCGCCTCGACGGCCTCGAGCGGCGGGTTGCTCACCGAGAAATCGATCCAATCCAGCATCGAGAACGTGCGGAAATCGTCGTCGTGGTGATGCACGACCTGCGCGTGCCCGCGGGCCAGCAGCCCGAAAGCCCGTTTGGCGCCGATGACGTTGACCGCCTGCCACAGGCGATTCAGCACGAGCACAGGTTGATCCAGCGCGACGTCCATACGGGGCCACGGCAATAATCGTGCCAGCGCAACCCTGTCAAGGACGCCGCCCTTGCGCCACATCATCCGTAGCCGCGGGCGCCAGCGAGGGGGCCCCTCGCCGACGCCAACTCCCAACTCCGAACCCTAAACTCCGAGCTCCGGGATCCGAACCCAAAACTCAAAAACTCCGCGGATTCTCCGGCATCAGTGCGGATCAGTGAAAATCAGTGGTTCCCGGTTTGGAAACTCCGAACCCCGAACTCCAAACTCCGAACTGCCCCCGCCCGCCGCAGCTCCGCCCCGGAACCCAAAACTCAAAACCCAAAACTCGGAACGCGGAACCGCGGTCGCGAAACCCGCGATTGCCGCCCTAGTCGGCGATCGCCGCGCCCGCCTTCGCCGGCTCCAGCGCGATGCCCTTGACGCGGATGCCCGCGAGTTTCTGCAGCACCGTGTCCGCGGCCTCCGCCCGCACGTCGACCAACGTGTGCCGCTGGTGGATGTCGATCGCGCCGACGACGTCGGCCGGCAGCCGCGTCACGCCCGCGATCTTGCCGACGACGTCGGCCGGCGTGATCAGTTGCTTGCGGCCAACGTTGAGGAAAATCGTCGCCATGCCCGACTCGCGCCCGGTGCGCGCCGGCCGCTCGTACTTGGACTTCCGGGACGCGCCGCCGTCGGTCTCTTCGTTTTCCGGGAATTCCTCTTCCGCTTCCGTTGCCGCCGGAGCGGGGGCCGCCGCGCTCTTCGGCGCCGGGGTTGCCCGCGGTTTCCCCGCGCTCACGCCCTTCGCCCAGCCCGGAGCCGCTTTCGCCGGCGCCGCGCCGAAGCCGCCGCCCGACGCCGCCGTCGGTGCCGGCGCCGGAGCGCCTGCGGCCGGTTTGCCCGGGCCCATGCCTTCGCCGCCCGCGCCGCCCTGCAGCAGATGGATCAGCGCCGAGCAGATGTCCGTGCTCGCGTAGCCCTGGTCGAGCAGCCGGTCGATCATGCGGTCGTGCGGCTTGAATTTCTTTTCCTCGAGCGTCGTGCGGATCTTTTCGAAGAACACATTCGTCCGCGCCTCCTCGACTTCGTCGAGCGACGGGATCTTGCCGCGGCGGATGTCGAGCTTCGCCCAGCGCACCATGCTCTGGAGCTTGTAGATCTCCTGCCCGGAAACGAAGGTGAACGCCTGCCCCTTCCGCCCCGCGCGCCCCGTGCGGCCCACGCGATGCGTGTAATCCTCGGCGTCGTTCGGCAGGTCGAAATTGAAGACCACCTCGAGGTCGTCCACGTCGAGCCCGCGCGCCGCGACGTCCGTCGCCACGAGGAACTCGAATTTCCGTTCCCGGAATTTCTGCATCACGCGGTCGCGCTGCGCCTGCGTGATGTCGCCGTGCAGGCGATCCGTGAGATAGCCGCGCGAGTGCAGGTGCTCCTCGAGATCGTCGACCATGATCTTCGTGCTGCAGAAAATGATCCCGTAGCGGAAATCGTTCACGTCGATCAGCCGCGTCAGCGCCTCGATCTTCGAACGCCGGTCGACCTCGAAGTACGTCTGCTCCACCTGCGGCCGGTTCTGCGCGACGGAGTCGATCTTGATCCACGCCGGGTCTTTCGAATAGCGCCCGATCAGGTCCTGGATCGCGCGCGGGATAGTGGCCGAGAAAAACAGCAGCTGCCGCGTCGCCGGCACCGCGGACAAAATCTTCTCGATGTCGTCGCGGAAACCCATGTCGAGCATGCGGTCGGTCTCGTCGAGGATCACGAGCTTCAGTTGCCCGAGTTGCATCGTGCCGCGCTCCATGTGGTCCATGACTCGCCCCGGCGTCCCGATCACGACCTGCGCGCCCGCGGCCAGCGCCCGGAATTGCCGCTCGTAACTCTGGCCGCCATAAATCGGCACGCCCATCACGCCGCGTTTGAACAACGCGATCTTCCCGGTCTCCTCCGCGACCTGCACCGCCAACTCGCGCGTCGGGCACAGAATCAGCACCTGCACCGCGCGGATCTTCGGGTCGACTTTCTCGATCGCCGGGATGGCGAACGCCACCGTCTTGCCCGAGCCGGTCGACGATTGGCCGACGACGTCGCGCCCGCCCATGATCGTCGGAATGACCGCCGTTTGGATCGGCGAGGCTTCCTCGAAGCCCATTTTCTCGACGGCCTTGAGGATGTCCGGCGAGAGGCCGAGTTGGTCGAACGGTTTCTTTTCCATGCCGCACGGTGGCAACGCCCCCGCAAAAGGAGAGCCAAAAGCGCGCCGCCGGGCGGCGCGCGGTCGAAAGTTGAAAGACCCAAGTTGAAAGCCGAACCGCCGTATCCGGTATCCGGTTTCCCGTTTCCCAAATCCCCAATTTCTCGATTTCCCAGTTTCCGCCTTCCTCTTTCCCCCATTTCTCCTTTTCCGATTTTCGCCCTTCGCCTTTCTTCAGCTTCCCGATTTTTCGGTTTCCGGTCTCCGAATTCCGGTTTCCGGTCTCCACTTTCCGCCGTCCCGCTACGCCGCCGGCCGTTCCGCGGGTTCCGCGCCGAGGAGCATCGGCACGTGCTCCCGCAGGCGGCAGCGCAGGCGGTGCACCCGGGCCTTGATCGCGCCCACGGTCATGCGTTCCTGCCGGGCGATCGCCTCGTAGCTCGCCCCGGCGACGATTCGATCGAAGATCCGGCGCTCCACCGGCGTGAACGTCAGGGCGGCCTGATCGAGCGCTTCGAGCAGTTCCTGGAGTCGCGATCCGTCCGCGGGATCCGGCGCACGCAGCCACGCGGCGTGGTCCCATTGCAGCGCCGGCTGCCGGCGCATCCGCCGCAGACGGTCGAGCACGGAGTTGCGCGCCAGCGCAAACAGCCACGATTCGAAACGCAACGGCTCCCGCAGCCGCGGCAGCCGACGGACCAACTTGATGAGCACGTCCTGCACGGCGTCCTCCACGCCGTCCTGACGCCGCAGCATCCCGCGCACAAAGCCGGCCAGACGGACCTGGTAGAGGCCGACGAGCCGGGTCTGGGCGGCGACCTCGCCGCGCTGGGCCCGCTCGATGCACTGCAGCAACTCGGGCGTGGGGGTGCGGGACGGCGCCGATTCCCCGCTCGCGCGCGGGCGCCGGCGGAAGGTGGGGTTGATCCGGATACTCATGGTTCAGGGCAGGTCGTAGAGTTCAAGCAGCGCCACGCCGGTCGTCGCTCCGGCGCCGGCGACCTGCACCGTGTAGGCGCCCGGTTCGAGGACCGCGATGCAGGCGGCGTCACGCGAGCCGACCGGCAGGGCGAAGGCCCCCGCGCGGGTGGACAGGGCCGGTACCGTCGCGGCGTCCGGATCGCTGCCCCAGTTGTCGTTGGTGCGGATCGCCGTCGCCGCGCCCTGCCGGAAAATCGCCAACTGCGGATCCGCCAACAGGCCCGTGACGCCGAACGGCGCCAACCCCGGCCCCACCGCGCGCACCAGCAGGCGCTTGGGCTCGGGCCCGGATACCACGAACCCGGCGATCAATACCTCGCCCCCGGTGCCGACGCGCGTGCGCGCGGACAGATTCGCGAGCGCCGCCGCGCCGCTGCCGGAAACCTCGTAGGCTTCGACAAGCGCGACGCCGCCCGCGGCATCCTTGCCCGTCACCTGCGCCGTATAGGCTCCGGGCGCGAGCGGCAGCAGGACAGCGGCATCGCGCGCCGCCGGCGCCAGCGCGAAGGCCCCGGCCCCGGCCGCCGTCGCCGCGATCTCGCCCGCGTTGGCGGCCGCGCCCCAGTCGTCGTTGGCGGCGAGGTTGCCGCTGTTTCCCGCCAAGGTGAGCACCGGGTCCGCCAAGGTGCCCGCGACGCCGAACGCGCCGAGCGCGGGCCCGATTCCTCGCACCAGCAGCCGCGGCGCCGTCCCGGGGCCAACCACGAAGCCCACGATCAAAGTCTCGCTGCCGCTGCCGGCCCCGGCGCGCACCGACAAATTCGCCAGCCGCGCCGCGCCCAACACGATCCGCGCGTCGGCCGAGACGACCGCGCCGGCGGCATTGGTGACCGTCACGCTGTACACGCCCGCATCGGCAGTCTGCACCCGAGGCAGCGAGAGTGTCGCTGCCGTCGCGCCGGGAATCGCGGCACCGTTGCGCCGCCACTGGTAAGCGACGGGGGTCGCGCTGGTCGCGGCTACGGTCAGGCTGGCCGCCGCACCGGCCGCGACGGTCTGGAAAGCGGCCGGCTGCGTCGCGATGACCGGCGGCTCGGCCAACGTCGCCGTGCGTACCACGAAAAACGGATACGACGACGCCATGGTCTCGTAGCTGATGATGCCCTGCGCCCCGCGCGGCGGCCCGGCGGCCGCGGGCACGGCGTTGTTGACGCCGAACTCGAGCAGCCACGCGCTCGTGGGCGCCCCGCCGCCGCCGCCGCGCAGCGCGGTCGACGACCAGTAGGCGGTGGCCGGCGTGGTCGCGACGGGAAACAGCACGCGGTTCACCGGCGCCTGCGCGGCAGCTGCCTGCGTGGCGGTCGTCAGCGTGTAGTCCGTGAGGGTCTGCAGTTCCTTGATGTTGGGCAGGCGCCAGTCCGAGTAACCGGCAAGTGTCAGGCCCTCGGCGAAGGCCAGCGCGGCGGACCACGTCATCGCCGGCGCCGGGACCTGCGACCACATCAGGCGCGTGTCGAGGTCGGTCACGGTGCCGTCGAGGTTGTTGACGTAGTGGTGGCCGTTGCCCGGGCGGCCGCCGCGGACATAGCGCGCGTGATAGCGGAGCGTGCCGCCCGCGGACACCGTCTCGGCCTTCGGCTTCGGGCCGAGGCCGCCGCCCCGATTGAAGCACCAGACGCGGGTCGCATCGGCGCCGTAGATATCGCTGGTCCACCAGTACTCGGCGGCCCCGGCGGGGTTGGCCGGGAAGTACGTCGCGTTGAACGCGGGGTTGCCGTTGAAATTGCCGAGGCTGAAGAGCTCCGTCGGCGTCGGCAGGCGCCAATCGCCGTAGCCGCCGGTGGTCACGCTGCCGGCGCGGGCCACGGCGTTGTCCCAGGTCGTTTCCCCGGCGTCGACTTTCTGCCACATCAGTCCCGTGACGCGATCCGTGATGGTGCCGTCGCCGTTGTCCACATACGCGGGCGGATTGAGGGTGTAGTCGGAATCCTCGCCGAAGACCGGCGTGGCGTCGACGGTTTGGTCGGTATCCGGCAGCCGCGCGAGGCTCGGTCCGGCCATCGGGTAGGCCGTGAGCCGGTTGTTGTTGCTGTTGTAGGTCGTGGTCGTGGGCGGGATGTCGGGCAGGCGCCACGTCACCGTCATCGTCTTCGGGTTGGCCGCGCGGTTGAGCCGCCAGCAGAGGTCGTAGGTGGCGTTGCCGATCGCGATGCGCATCAGGTACTGGTCCGGCGACGGCGTCCCCGCCGGATCCTCGGCGAGATGCCCGGCGGCATCGGCCGCGAGCGCGACGGGGTGGCGGAAGGCGCGCACGCTCGCGCCCGGCACGGCCCGCGCGGTGTAGCCGCCCGTGCCCGAGGCGCGGATCGAACCCACCGTCGGCTGGCCGTCGACCTGACCGCCGTAGTTGATCACCGTGCCGTGGAACGCCGTCGGCAGATACGGGCTCTGCGGGCCCGCCGCGGCGCTGCCGACCGCATGGTAGTGGTAGCGCCAGACCCCGTGGTCGTGGCCGCCGTCGGCGTCGAGCGGCAGGCGGGCGGTGCCGTCTGGCTCCGTGTAGCCGTAGATCGGATACCCGTCGAGGGCCCAGGCCACGGGCTGGCCCGCGCCGACGACGGCCTGCAGGTGCACGGGCGCGAGATGGTAGTGGTAGTCGTCCGCGAGGCCGCAATGGCCGCCGTAGGCGTCCAGTTCGCCGATCTCGTAGGATACGCGGCCGGTGTTGTTCCGCGGGTTGAAGATCGGGATGCCGTCGGCGCCGATGGCGATCGCGCCGCGCTGGAAGTTGCCCGCGGAAATCGGGATCGGCGCCGCGGACGGCACCGGCACGAGCGGCAAGCGCCAGACATTCGGTTTGGCGAAGCCGATGGACCCGGCGTCCCGCTCGGGATTGGTCGTGCTCCCGAAATAGGAAACCGGCACGGGAATCTGCTGCTGCCACGACGTGATGCCCACCATCAGATTCGGCATGCGCGCGGGGTCCGGCAGGCCGTCCGATTCGACGTAGAAGGTCGTCGCGTCCCAGTACGCGCGCACCTTCGGCCGGAAGGCGCCGAACGAAGAGGCCATCGTCGGCCCGTAACCCGCCGGCGGCGCCGCGGCCACCGCGGGGCTCGCGCCGTCCGCGCCGGTCTGGGCGCGCCACGCCGCGATCATGGCGTCGAGCTCGGCGTTGCCGTGGCTGCCGTCGTGGGCGAACGCCGGCAGCGCGGGCAGCAGCAGCGCGACCGCGCAAAGGAGAAATCGGAGGAGCGGCGAAAACATGGGGACGCGGGGTTCAGGGCAGAACATAAACTTCCACGAGCGCGACGCCGGTGCCGCGCGCCGCACCTTCGACGCGGAACGTGTACGCCCCGGGCTCCAGCGTGAGCACGAGCGCACTGTCCCTGCTCCCCGCCTCGAGCGGAAACGCGCCCGCACGTTGCGCCGCCGCCGCAACGGCGGCCCCTCCGCCGCCCTCCTGCCAATTGTCGTTGGCGCCGACCGGCGCGCCGCCGCGTTGCACGGTGAGCACGGGATCCGCCAGCAAGCCGCCGACCCCGAACCGCGCGAGGCCCGGCCCCACCGCGCGGACCAGCACGCTGCGGCTCGTGCCGCCGGCGAGCACGAAACCGGGAATCACCGCGGCGTCGTCCAAGCCCACCATCGCCCGCGTGGAGAGGTTGGCCAGCTGGCCGGCGCCGGCACCCGCCGCCGCCACCGGCAGAATCTCCGCGGGCAGCTGCGTCACGTCGAGGTCGGGCACCGTGTTCCAGCGCTTTGCGTGGCCGCGCGGGGCCGCGACGGTGGTGCGGAGGACGACGGTGTTGTCGAGGTTGAGATCGCCGGTCCAGATGAAGCGGGCGCCGGCGAAATCCGCGGCGACGTAGTCGCCGTCCGGCCCCACCCGCTCCGCCGGATACTCCGTGGCGAACTCCCAGGCGCGGTCGTCGAAATCGGGCGCGTACCAGCGGTCCGGCAGCGGGATCCGCTCGACCACCGGACCGTTCGGTCCGGTCCCGAGCGGCCCGCGGAAGAACGCCTTTGCCTTCCAGCGCGCGTCCGTGACGGTGCCGTCGCCCAACCTGAGGATGAAGCCCGCGTCGCCGATGCGGTCGCCGTATTCGTAACCGCTGGCCGGGGCGGCGTTGTCCTTGGCGAGCACCGCGATCGTAAGCGGATACTCCGGCAAGATCCGGACGGAAATCTGGTTGTGCGGCAGGAAGTCGATCGCGTCGGCGGCCACGAGCTTCCCGTTGACGAAGATCGCGCACCAATTGTCGGCGTAGGCATGCAGCGTGATGGTATCGGCGACCGTCGGCTTGACGGTACCGGCCGGCTGGGCGAACGCGGCCAGAGCAAGCCACGGGAACAGTCCAAGGAGTCGTTTCATGGCACTTCGTAAATCTCCACCAGGGCCACGCCGGTGCCGCCGCCCACGCCGCTGACCTGCGCCGTGTAGGCCCCGGGGGGCAGCGTCACGAGCAGCGCCGCGTCGCGCGAGGCCGGCGGCAGGGCGAACGCGCCGACCTGCGCGCCCGCAAGCCCGAGCTGGGCCGCGTTGGGCGCGGCAAGCCAGTTGTCGTTTTGCTGGAGCGCCGCGGCGGTGCCGTTGCGGAAAAGCGCGAGCTGCGGATCGGCCAGCACGTCGCCGACGCCGAACGCCGCCAGCGTCGGGCCCACGGCCCGGATGAGCAGCTGCTTCGGTGCGTCGCCCTGGATGACGAAACCGGCGATGAGGATATCGCCGCCGGTCCCGACCCGCGTGCGGGCGGACAGATTCACGAGGCGCGCCGCGGCGGGGGCGGCGGCGGTATCGTACGCCTCGACCAGGGCCACGCCGGTCGCGGCCGCCTTGCCCGTCACGGCGGCGGAGTAGGCGCCGGGGGTGAGGTTGGCGAGCAGCGCCGCGTCGAGGCTGTTGGCGGCGAGCGCGAAGGCGCCGACGCGGGCCGCCACCGCCGCCGTCTGGTTGGCGTTGGTGCCGCGGGACCAATCGTCGTTCGCGGCGACCACCGCGCCGCCCGCGCCCGTCAGGGTCAGGACCGGATCCGCGAGGGCGCCGCCGACGCCGAAGGCTCCGAGCGCCGGCCCGACGCCGCGCAGCAGCACGGGCAGCGGTTCGCCCGGACCGACGACGCAGCCGACGATCAGGGTTTCGCCCCCCGAGCCCGCGGCGGATCGCACCGAAAGATTGACCAGCCGGCTGGCGCCGATCGCCAGCGTCGCCGGCGCGGACACGGTCGTGCCCGCCGACGTCGTCACGGCCACGGTGTAGACCCCGGCGTCCGCGGCCTGCACCCGCGGCAGCGAGAGCAGGGCGCCGGTCGCGCCGGGCAGATCGACGCCGTTGCGTTTCCACTGGTAGGACAGCGGCAAAGCGCTGGCGGCGCCGACAGAGAACGTCACCGCCGCCCCGGCCGAGACGGTCTGCGAGCGGGGCTGTTCCGAAATCACGGGCAGGCCGCCCTGGTCCGCGGCGGCGGCGAGCGTGTAGCTGTACGCGATCTCGCCGTTGCGCCGGCCGCCGGTCTCGTCCGCCGGCAGATATACGCGCACGTAGTCGACCTTCACGCCGGCGGGGCCGACGGTGACACGGGCGTAGCCGGAGTTGGGGAAACATTCCCCGGTGGCGTAGGCGTCGGAGTTGAACAGCGAGTAGTTGGGATCGGCGGGATTGCCGAGCGACTGGTAGACGACGCCGTCGAGCGACTGGCGCACGAAGATATGGTCGTGGCTCTGGAAGAAGACCGTGACCTTGTTGGCCGCCATCAGCTGGTGGATGGGCAGAGCCCAAGTAGGCCGGCGGGCGGCGAAGCCGGGCGTGCCGTTGTTGTTCTGGCCGCCCCACTCGTACTTCAGCGCGACGTCGATGCCGCCCCGTTGCGTGCCGAGGACGTGGTGCGCAAAGACGAATTTGTATTTCGCGCGGCTGGTCTCGAGCGTGGTCTTGAGCCATTGGTACTGCGCCTCGCCATGCGTGACGTTCCAGAGGTCGGCGGTCTTGGGCCCGCCGTAGAAATCGCCGTCCACCACGACGGGCGAACCCCAATAGGGATCGAGCGTCACGAACAGCGCGTCGCCCCAAGTGAACGCGAAATAGTTCCGCAGGAGCCCGATGTGCTCCACGGTTTCCGCGTTGCCGGTGTAGAAACCGTCCGGGGCCGGCTGCGGATAATGCGAATTCCGGGCGTTCTGCGCCCACACCGCGACATTGTTGGGCGTGCCGTCGAGCAGGTACCGCGCGGCCTGCTCGTGGTTGCCGTTGACGAGGAAGATCGCCGCGGCGCGGCCGAGGACGCCGAGATACGGACGCTGGATCGTGTAGCGTTCGACCACCTGCGCCTGCGTGACCGCGCGGGGATTGGCCTGGTTGATGGTGTCGACGCTGAAGTCGTCGCCGAGGGTGAAGAAGAAATCGGGTGTATCGCCCGCCACCGTCTGCATCATCCGCGTGTAGAGGGCGGAATCGAACATCTGGCGCGCGCGTTCCGGATGGGAATCGCCCTGCACGCCGAACACGAAGGTCGAGCCCGGGGCCCGACGGGTCATGAACGAAGCCTCGGGCGCCGCGTCGTAGACGGCGGCCCCGGCCGGCCGGAACCGGATCCGGTAATAGTAGCGCGTGTCGGGCTGCAGGCCGGCGAGCGCGATCTCCAGCGGCCGGCCCGCCGCCAGCGCCGCCGGCGCGGACTCGGCGGCATAGGCGCCGGACCGCGTCCCGTATTCGAGATAGACGGACAGATCCGCCGGCGCGAGCAGGTTGGCGGCGACGGCATTGCCTGTTGGCCGGCCGAGCACGAGCGTGCCCGGAAAATCGGCGGCGCGCAGGGCCGCGGCGCTTCCGAGGAGCGCCGCGAGCCGCCAGACGGTTCCGAATTTCGCCATGACTCAGCCTAGCGCCCGCGCATTACGCGAACCCGCGGGAAAGGATTAACAGGCGGTAATTTTTCCCCCTGCCCCGCGACCGCTTGCGGCGGTAGACCTGCACCCGCACCGCGTCGCTGTGCCGGTAGATCGCGGCCACGTCGCCGAACCGCATCAACGCCCAGGGCACGAGAGGGCTCACCCCGTTTTTGGTGAAGACCAGTTCTCCCGCCACGTGCACGCAGGAGTGCAGGACTTCGCCCGCGGGGCCGAGAAAACAGACGAGGTCGCCGAGTTGCTCCGCCCGCGGCACCGGGTCGTACCCCTGCGTCAATTCGAGAAACGAGGGATACGGTTCGATAAAATAGAATCTGGGCTGCGGGGCGAAGAAGTTGAGCGCGGTCCAGTTGCAGTCGGGCATTCGGCCGCCGATCGCATCGCCGAGCCCGGGAAAGGTATTCAAACGCAGACGGGCCAAAGGCGGCAGCAGCAAGGCGGCGTCGACTGTGCGTCCGCTTCCCGCGGCCGCGAGCGAACGCAGGAAAGGCAGCGCGGCCTCGCTCCTGCCGGCTGCGCTCCAATAGTCGACAAATTCGGACTCCCGGCCGGCCGGCACCCGTACCGTCGCCGAAACGGTCTGGAATCGGCCGAACGACCGTTTCGCCGCCACCACCTCCGCCCGGCTGCCCGACGCCAGGATCAGGGCGGGCAGGTCGCTGAACACCCGCGAACCGCCGCGGCGCCAGATCAGACGACGAAACAGGTCGCGCTGCGTCGCGGACAAGCCCGCCGCCGTCGTCTCCGGATCGCCGACGACCACCTGCGGGTGTCGATGGTACTGGTTCGAATCGCTCCTTCCGAGCTCGGCGTACAGCCGATCCCGCACGTCTCCCCCCACGGCCAGCAGCTGCTCGACCGTCAGTCTCACCGCCACCCCGGACCCGTCGAGCGCCATCTCCGCGCCGCGCATCAGGTCGGCCGTCGCCTCGTCGCCGAGACCGCAACGCCGCAGCCGCTCGGCAGTCCCGCTGAGATCCAAACCCGGAAACCGCCAGATCGGACGCTGGTCGGCGACGGCGGCGGCTTCCAGAAACGCCTCCGTCGGCTCGAGGAAGAGATCCGTCGCCTCGAGTTCGCCCCACGGACCCACCTGCCGCAGCCGGCTTGCCTCGCGCCCGCCGGGCACGGCCGAAAATTCGGGCTCGGATCCGTCCGCCGCCGTGTGGTCGAACCACGCGGCCACTGCGACCGCGCCAACCAGGCCGACCCACCGGATCCACGTCCCGAACGCTCCCCGGATCCGGTGCGTCGCCGCCGGCCGCCGGAGTATCGAGCGTTTCGGCCCCGCCGCCCTCGACCGTTCCCGGTCCAGGCCGCCGGCCGGCCAACGGTCGGGCCCCGATAGCCTCGCCGGTTCAATTCGCCGGCTGGATGACATAGGAATGCGAGATGGTCCGGTTGCGCAGCGTCGCGGTTTCCTGCGTGGGCAAGGCGGCCCGCACGTACTCGACGCGCGCGTTCTCCGGGCCGACCGTGATCCGGAGGTGGCCGGAGTTGGGCAAGATCACGCCCGTGGTGTATTCCCCCTCCCGGGCGCTGCCGGTGGAGAAGTTGCCCGTGCCGGGCTGCGGACATTCCTGGTACACGATCCCGTCGAGTTGCTGGTAAGCGTAGAGATGGTCGTGGCCGTGGAACACGGCGCTGACGCGGTTGGCGACCAGCAGGGCGTGGATGGGCATGTCCCAGCCGGGCCGTTTCTCGGCGAAGCCTTCGGTGCCGTCCGCGTTCTTCCCGCCCCACTCGTAGCGGTGCGCGGTTTCGACGCCCCCGCGGGCGGAGGCGATGCCGCCGACCAGGTGGTGCAGAAACAGGAATTTGTATTTGGCGCGGCTGCCCTCGAGCGTGCGTTTCAGCCAATCGTACTGTGCCCGGCCGAGCGACCAGCGCCAGTTGTCCGCGGGGTTGGAATTCGGATTGGCAACGGTGTTGTTGAACGGATCGAGCACGACGAACAGCGCATCGCCCCACTCCCACGCGTAGTAGTTTTCCAGCAGTTCGTTCCGCCCTTGCACGAGGCGCGTCTCCGCGCTGCCGCTGTAGAAGGCGTCGGGCACCGGCGTGGGAAACCAGCGTTTGCGCGCGATCAGGTTCCACGAGCTGAGGTTGTTGTCCTTCGTCGCCGAGCGGTCCGCGTCGTAGACGTACCGGTATTCCGCCTCGTGGTTACCCAAAGCGAAGAAGAACGGCACCGAATGCGCGAAAGCCGCGAACTGGTTGCGCAGCTGGAGTGCGCGGAACTCCACCGCCCCGTAATTGATCGCGAGGCCGGGAATGATCGTCGCGATCTTGTCGGTCATGAAGATGTCGCCGAGATCGACATGGAAGTCCGGCGCATCGGCGGCGATGTTGCGCATCGCCAGCGCGAACAGGCCTGGATTCGTCACCTCGTCGAGATGGGGGTCCGCCGTGAGGGTAAACGCATACGTGTCCCCGCGCGGCCGCTGGGTGCGGAAGCTCCGCTCGCCGCGGCTGCGGTAGGCCGTTTCCCCGGCCAGCCGATAGCGCACCCGGTAAACATAGCGGCGGTTGGCCTGCAGCGGCACCCGCGGATCGCCCGACTCGAGCCTGATCTCCACCGGCGCGCCGGCGGCGAACGTCGCCGGCGCCGTCCGGTATTCGTAGCTGCCCGGCGCGGTGCCGATCTCGACGTACGCCTCGACGGCCGCCGCGGCCTCGAGGTTCACCGTCGCTCCCTGCATCGTCGGAATTCCGAGAAACTCCGGCGAGGTGATCGCCGCATCGGTCAGCTCCGCCGCCACGAGATAGGACTGCGCCGCCGAAGCCGCCGCGCCGCCGCGGTCGTCGGTCGCGGCGACCGTGTAGGTCACCGTGGCTCCCGCGGGCTGCACCGGGATCGCCGCCCCGAAAACACCGTCGCCGGCCGCGCCGTCCGCATGCTTGCCGTCGTCGAACATCGTCGCCGTGGACGACGCCGACCCGACCCGCGATTCGAGCCGGACCTGCGCGACCGTCGCGCCCGCCGGCGGACGGATCCGCGCCGTCACCCAGACGGCATCGGCGTACGTCGGCACGGTCGGCGCCGTCGCCACCGCCTCGATCGTGAAGCCGGGCGTCGAAGCCGGCGCCGCCGCGGGCGGCTCGCTGTAGATTTCCACCAGGGCGGTGCCGGAGCTCCCGCCCACCCCGCTGACCACGGCCGAATAGGCACCCGCCGGCAGCGTCACGACCAGCGCCGCGTCGCGGCTGCCCGCCGGCAGGGCAAAGGCGCCGAACGCCGTCGCCGCCGCCGCCACCTCGCCCGCATTCGCGCCGGCGGACCAGTTGTCGTTCGTCGCCAGCGGCGCCCCGGCCCGGAAGAGCGTCAGCGTCGGATCCGCGAGCGCGCCGGCCACGCCGAAGGAGGCCAGCGTCGGCCCCACGGCCCGGACCAGCAGTCGCACCGACCCGGGGCCCGCGATCACGAAGCCCGGGATCAAAACGGCGTCGCCCGTGCCGACGTGCGCGCGGGTGGACGCGTTGACGAGAAAAGATCCGCCGGCCGGAGCCGCATCGTAGACTTCGACCAGCGCGACGCCCCCCGTCGCGTCGGCGCCGGCCACGGGCACCGTGTAAGCCCCGGGGGCCAGCGTCGCCACCAGCGCCGCGTCGCGGCTGCCGACCGGCAAGGCGAAGGCGCCCGCGCCTGTCATGCTCGCCGCATCCGCCACGAGCCAATTGTCGTTGGCGGCAACCGTCGTGGTACCGGTGAGCACGGTCAGCCGCGGATCCGCGAGCACCCCGCCGACCCCGAAGCCGGCAAGCGCGGGACCGACGGCCCGCACGAGGACGGGTTTGCCGCCAGCTCCGCCGACGACAAAACCCGGGATCGGCGTTCCGGCCGTGCCGCCGACGGCGACGCGCGTGGCGATGTTCACCAACCGGGCGGACGAGGGCTCGGCCGCGGACGCCGCCGCGGCCAGCACCAGCCATGCGGCTCCGGCCAGCCAACGAACGGGGACAAGGCGACGGAATCGTGCGATCATCGTCGGATTGTAGGCCGCCAACATGAAAACCGGCCCCGCGCCGCAATTAACACTCTGTCATTTTCCCCGGCGCGGAGCCTGCGAAACCCGTTGCCTCGCTCCCGCCGGCCCGCGTTGCTCCCGGGCATGTCCGCCCGCCGCCCGCCGTCTCCGTCCGCCCTCGTCGTCGCCACCGCCTCCGCCATCCACGGCCGCGGCGTCTTCGCCCGCGCGGCCATCGCCGACGGCACCCGCATTCTCGAATACACCGGCGAGCGCATCACCAAGGCCGAATCCGAACGCCGCGACCAGGCCCGCATCGCCCGCGCCCGCCGTGGCGGCGACGGCTGCGTCTACATCTTCACCCTCAACGCCCGCACCGACCTCGACGGCCGCACCCGCCGCAACATCGCGCGCCTGATCAACCATTCCTGCGCGCCGAACTGCCGCGCCGAGATCGACCGCGGCCGCATCTGGATCTTCGCCCGCCGCGACCTCGCCGCCGGCGAGGAACTCACCTTCGACTACGGCTTCAGTTTCAAGAACTGGGAAACGCACCCCTGCCGCTGTGGCACCGCGCGGTGCCCGGGCTTCATCGTCGGCGCCCCCCACCGCTGGCGCCTCCGCCGCATTCCGCGCTCCCGCCGCCTCGCGATCGCCGCCGCCGCCCGCGGCCAAATTTCCCCTTAAGCGACCCGAAGCAACGCCACTTAGCGGGCCGGCCCCAACGTATTCTTGCGGTGGCGCGCCGGCGCCGCATCCTCCCGCTCCGTTCTTTGGATCGCTACGCCTAAGCTGCCGCCGCTTCCTCGGCGGACAGCACGGGGGAACCGAATTCCGTCGCGCACGCCGCGGCGGACGGGGCGCACGGCCGCAGGCAACTGCGGCCAAGGTCACTTCCTAGGACCGAGCCCGTCAGCTAACCTCGTCGGCATTGGGAAGGGTGATCCACTGCGCTGCCGCTCGGGCGGCGGCGTCATGGTCGCTCCCATCGCAACCGCAGGTCCCACCGGCGTCCATCCGCGCCGGCGGAGCCTTGCCCGTTCGGAGTCACAACATGTCCTCTCGCTCCTCTGCCGGCCGCTTCCGCGGCCGGCTTGCCGCGGCGCTCGCCCTGGCCGGCCTTGCCGTTTTCACCTCCGGCCTCGTCGTCGCCGCCGCCTCGGCCACGCTCTCCGTCGATCCGGCCGCGGCGCTGTCGCCGCTGTCCGTGCTGTCCGCCCCGCTCCATCTTTGCCTGACGCTGACCGGGAGGCTCCCGTGAAGAATCTCCTCCGGTCGGTCACCGTCGGACGCCCGCGTTCGCTTCGGGAGCCCGGGCTCTTCCACAAGGTTTCCCTCATCGCCGTCTTCGCCTGGGTCGGACTCGGCGCCGACGGTCTTTCCTCCTCGTGCTACGGTCCGGAGGAAACATTCCGCGCGCTCGGCGCAAATCCCCACCTCGCCGTCTTCGTGGCCCTCGCCTCGGCGGTCACGATCGCCGCGATCTGCCTGAGCTACTCCCAGATCATCGCGCTCTTCCCGAGCGGCGGCGGCGGCTACCTCGTCGCCAGCAAGCTGCTCGGGCCGACCGCCGGCGTGGTCTCCGGCAGCGCCCTGCTGATCGACTACGTGCTCACGATCACCATCTCGGTCGCGAGCGGAGCGGACGCACTCTTCAGTTTCCTGCCGCCGGCCTGGGCCCAGTGGAAACTGCCCTTCGCCTTCGCCGGCATCGCGGGGCTCACGCTGCTGAACCTCCGCGGCGTGCGCGAATCCGTGCTCCTGTGGGTGCCCGTGTTTTTCGTGTTCGTCGGCACGCACGCCTTCGCGCTGCTGTATGCGTTTGTCTCCCACGCCGCCGGCTTCGGCGACGTCGCGCGCGCCACCGTGCAGGAGGTCCGCACCGTCAGCCAGGAGGCCGGCTGGTTCGGGTTGTTCGCGATTCTGCTCAAGGCCTACAGCATGGGCGCCGGCACCTACACCGGTATCGAAGCCGTGAGCAACGGTCTCCCGATCTTGCGCGAGCCGCGGGTGCGCACCGGACGCCGCACCATGGCCTACATGGGCGTGTCCCTCGCGCTGACCGTGTCCGGCCTGCTCTTCGCGTACCTCCTGTACCGCGTCGAACCCGTCGAAGGCAAAACCCTCAACGCGGTCCTCTTCGAAAAAATCGCCGCCGGCTGGGGCGGCGCCGGGCCGGTCTTCGTCGCCGTCACCCTGGCCTCCGAGGCCGCCCTGCTCCTGGTCGCCGCCCAGGCCGGTTTCCTCGACGGTCCCCGCGTGCTCGCCAGCATGGCGCTCGACCGCTGGTTCCCGACGCGCTTCGCCAGCCTCTCCGACCGCTTCGTCACGCAGAATGGCGTGCTGCTGATGAGCGGCGCCGCCCTCGCGATGCTGCTTGTGACCGGCGGCTCGGTCGGACTGCTCGTCGTGCTCTACGCGATCAACGTGTTCATCACGTTCACGCTCTCGCAACTCGGCATGGTCGTGCATTGGTGGCGCGAACGCGCCGTGGAGCCGCGCTGGCGGCGGCGCCTTGCCGTCAACGGCTTCGGCCTGGTGCTCACGTCCTTCATCCTCTGCTCGCTCACCGTCGTGAAGTTTGGCGAGGGCGGCTGGGTCACGCTCCTCGTCACCGCCCTGCTCGCCGCCGCAGCCTTCGGCATCCGGCGCCACTACCGGGGTGTTGCCGCCCAATTGACGCGCCTCGATGCCGCCCTCGCGGACGCCCCGCCGGCCGGGCCCGCCGCCCCCGCGTCCGCCCCCGATCCGCAGGGCCGCACCGCCGTCGTGCTCGTCAACGGGTTCAACGGTCTCGGCCTCCACACCGTGCTGCACGTGCCGCGGCTCTTCGGCGACACGTTCGACAACTTCGTCTTCCTCTCCGTCGGCGCGGTCGACGCCGGCAACTTCAAGGGCGTCGCCGAACTCGACGCGCTCCGCGCGCACACCGCGGCCGGCGCCGAACGCTACGCCGCCTGGGCCCGGGCCCGGGGCTACGGCGCCGCGACGTTCACCGCCATCGGCCACGATGTCGCCCGCGAGTTGCTCGCGCTCGCGGCAACCGCCCGGAAGGAGTTTCCGCGGAGCGTGTTCTTCGCCGGTCAGCTGCAGTTCGCGGAGGAAACGCGGCTCAACCGCCTCCTCCACAACCACACCGCCGCCGACCTGCAGCGCCGGTTCTTCGCCGCCGGCCTGCCCTTCGTCGTGCTGCCGATCCGCGTGGCCGACACGCCCGATCCGGGCCCGGCGGCCGGCGCCGCCGCACCGGCCTGATCCGGCCGTTTGCAATCGCGGGCCGGCCTCATCCCACTGTCCGACCTCGCCCGCTGCGCCGGCCCCGCGTTTGCCTGTCACCAAACGCGGGCCCGCGCGTAAGGCTCAATACCCCATGGCCGCCCCGTCCCCGCTCCGTTTCGCCCTCGTGGTTTTCGCCTTCGGTCTCGCCGCCGCCGGCGGTCGCGCCGCCCCCGCCCTCGAAGCCCTCGACCGCGGCGTCGTCGCGATCCACCAGCCCGACGGCCGCGTCGCCGTCGGCTGGCGCCTGCTCGGCGACGAACCCGCCGACACCGCCTTCAACCTGTATCGGAAAACCGAATTCGTCCCCGGCCGCGCCCCCGTCGGCCTCGGCGGCGCCGGCCCGGGGGGCGGAGGCGCCGGCGGCGCCGGCAACCGCGGTCCGGCCGGCGGTCGCGGCGGCAACGGCCCCGGCGGCGGGGCTCCGGGCGCGCCGGTGAAGCTCAACGACGCCCCGCTCACCGGCCCGACCTTCTTCGTCGACGCCTCCGCCAACCTTTCCGCCAAGGTCTCCTACTTCGTCCGCGCCGTCGTCGCCGGCCGCGAACTCGAACCCAGCCGCCCCTTCCAACTCGCCGCCGGCGCCCCGCCGCTCCCCTACCTGTCCCTGCCGTTGCAGCCGCCCGAAGGCACCCAGCCCAACGACACCTCCGCCGCGGACCTCGACGGCGACGGCGACTACGACCTCGTCGTGAAATTCGAGCAGCGCCCGCGCGACAATTCGCAGGGCGGCCCCACCGGCGAAACCAAGCTCCAGGGCTACGCCCTCGATTTCACCGGCGCCGGCCCCGTCACCAAACTCCTCTGGACCATCAACCTCGGCCGAAACATCCGCGAGGGCGCGCACTACACGCAGTTCCTCGTTTACGATTTCGACGGCGACGGCCGCGCCGAGGTCGTCTGCAAAACCGCCGACGGCACCGTCGACGGCACCGGCAAGGTCATCGGCGATCCCGCCGCCAACTGGGTGCAGCCCGAGGGCGCCACCGCCAAAGTCATGCTCCCCGACCGCCGCACCGGCGTTGTCGCGGAACGCACGCTCAACCTCGGCGGCCACGTCCTCAGCGGTCCCGAATATCTCACCGTCTTCGACGGCCGCACCGGCGCCGCCCTCGCGACCACCGCCTACGTGCCCGGCCGCCTCGACGGCAATCCCGCCCTCGATCCGCGCGCCCTCGCCGAGCGTTGGGGCGACGGCACCGGCAACCGCTCCGACCGCTACCTCGCCGCCGTCGCCTACCTCGACGGCGAGCGCCCGAGTCTCGTCATGTGCCGCGGCTACTACACGCGCACTGTCCTCGCCGCCTGGGATTGGCGCGACGGCAAGCTGTCCCCGCGTTGGGTCTTCGACAGCGACACCTCCGACGAAAACCGGAAGTTCCGCGGCCAGGGCAACCACAACCTCTCCGTGGCCGACGTCGACGGCGACGGCCGCGACGAGATCGTCTACGGCGCCGCCGTCATCGACGACAACGGCCGCGGCCTCTACTCGACCGGCTGGGGCCACGGCGACGCCATGCATGTCACCGACCACCTTCCTTCCAATCCCGGCCTCGAGGTCTTCAACATCCAGGAACGTTTCGCCGGCGAAGGCATGAATCTCCGCGACGCCGCCACTGGCCGCC
This sequence comes from Opitutaceae bacterium, assembly GCA_027482185.1. Taxonomy (GTDB): domain Bacteria; phylum Verrucomicrobiota; class Verrucomicrobiia; order Opitutales; family Opitutaceae; genus ER46. The sequence goes on from JAIXWF010000003.1 coordinate 334,070, forward strand.
CGCTCTTTCTGTTGCCGTCGACCCAAGCCGCCGCCACCGGCGGCGATGCCGGCGAAGGCCCGGGCCGCGGCGCCGCCTTCAACATCGACCCGCGCCACCCCGGCTCCGAACTCTGGGCCGCCGGCGCCGGCATGACCGGCCTCTATTCCGCCGCCGGCCAACGCATCTCCGACCGCCGCCCGCGCGCCGTGAACTTCGCCGCGTGGTGGGACGGCGATCTCCTCCGCGAGCTCCTCGACCGCAACGTCGTGACGAAATGGAATTGGGAAAACGGCACCGAGACTCCGCTCCTCGTCGCCCAAGACGCCACGTCCAACAACGGCACCAAGGCCACCCCCACCCTCAGCGCCGATCTGCTCGGCGATTGGCGGGAGGAAATCATTTGGCGCTCCACCGACGGCAAAGAGCTGCGTCTCTACACCACGACGATCCCCACCCCGCACCGCATGCCCACGCTGATGCACGATCGCCAGTACCGCCTTGCCGTCGCCTGGCAGAATATTGCCTACAACCAACCGCCCCACCCGAGCTTCGCCCTCGACGAAGGCGCGCCGTTGCCCGTCCGCGCTCCGGTCGCCACCGTCGCCGCGAAAACCGCTCCCCGTTCCCCTTAGTCCGACTTGTGCGAGCCGGGACCGCCGCGCCTTCCCTCCTCCTCGCTCCTCACTCCTCGCTCCTCGCTACTCCCTCCACCCCATGCCCCTGCCGCGTCTCCCCTCCGCGCTCCTTGCCTGCATCGCCGCGCCCCTCTGCGCCCAACCCGTCGCACCGAACTCGCCGCCGCCTGCCGCACCCGCCGCCGGCGCGGCAATGCAATTCGCCACCCGCCCCACCGCGGAAAACGACACCACGCTGCGCCCGCTTTCCCCCGAGGAAATCCCGCCGAATCTCAACTTCTACGCCATCGATCCGCTGTATCGCCCCGGCACGCCGCTCGGCTGGGCCCAGGAACGCATCGAGGAGAAAATCGACCGCGGGCTCAACGCTCTCGTGACCGCGCCCGGCTCCGTCTATCTTTCGTGGCGCCTGCTCAAATCCGATTCGGCCGATTCCGCCTTCAATGTTTACCGCAGCGTCGCCGGCGCGCCGTTGGAAAAACTGAATTCCGCGCCGCTCGCGCGCACCACCGATTTCACCGACGCCGCCGCGCCCGCCGATCGCGAACGCCGTTACGTTGTCCGCGCCGTCGCCGCCGGCCGCGAGGGTCCCGATTCGCCCGCCGTCGTCGTTGCCGCCGGCGCCCCCGTGCAGAATTACCGCGCCATCAAGCTGCGGCCCGATGTGACGTCCGTTTCCCTCGCGGGCGTCGGCGATCTCGACGGCGACGGCGTCTACGACTTCGTCGTCAAGCATCCCGGCGGCGGCAAGGACCCCGGCCGCATCAGCGTCAGCCGCGACACGTACAAGTTCGACGGTTACAACGGCCGCACCGGCGAATTCATGTGGCGCATCGACCTCGGCTGGAACGTCGACATGGGCATCTGGTGGACACCGATGGTCATCCGCGATCTCGACGGCGACAACCGCGCCGAGATCGTCCTCCGCACCAAGCCCTACGCCGCCACCCTCGAGGCCGCCCTGCCCGGCGCCCGCACCGGCAACGTCCTCGAAGGCCCGGAATGGGTCTCCGTTTACGACGGCCTCACCGGCCAGGAAATCGACAAGGGCGATTGGATCGAACTGCAGTCCGTCCAGCATTGGGGCGACAACACCGGCAACCGCGCCAGCCGCCACCTCCTCGGCATCGCCTACCTCGACGGCAAGACGCCCGCCATCCTCGTCACCCGCGGCACCTACGGCGTCATGAAAATCGACGCCTGGGTCCTCGAGAACCGGAAACTGAAAAAGCTGTGGCGCTGGACCAACGAGCGCGCGCCGTTCCTCTTCCACGGCCAGGGCCAGCACAGCCTGAAGATCGGCGACACCGACGGCGACGGCCGCGACGAAATCTTCAACGGCTCGATCGCGATCGGTCCCGACGGCCGCACGCGTTGGAGCAGCGGCCTCGGCCACGGCGACCGTTTCTACCTCGCCGACATCGATCCCTCCCGACCCGGTTTGGAAATCGCCTACATTATCGAGGAAGCGCACCCGCAGCTCGGCCTCAATGTCCGCGACCCGCGCAACGGCGACCTGCTCTGGGGCGCCCGCGAACCCAACCTCGACAACGCCATCGACCAGGTCGCCGTCGGCGACATCGACCCGCGTTTCCCCGGCATGGAAGTCTGGGCCAACAAAGGCCTCAAACAGCTCTTCTATACCGCGAAGGGCGACCCCATCCCCGGTCCCGTCCCGCCCACGAGCGAACTCGTCTGGTGGGACGCCGATCTTCTCCGCGAACAAATCTTCGGCACGCCCGGCACCGGCCGCGGCGCCCCGGGCAACGCCCCGGCGTCCGCACCGACCACCGCCGCCGCCGCACCCGGCGGTCCGCCCCCCGGCGGTTTCGCCAACTTCACGCGCTCCGTCGGCAAATGGCAAAACGGCACCCACACGCCGCTCACGACCGAACTCCGCGGCGCCGTCCAGCAGGTCGCCGACCTGCTCGGCGATTGGCGCGAGGAAATCGTCACGTTCACCAACGGCGAACTTCGCATCTACGCGACGACGATTCCCGCCGCCGACCGCCGCGCCTGCCTGATGCAGGATCCGATCTACCGCCACGACGTCACCCTCCGCACCATGGGCTACGCCCATGTTCCGCAGGTGAGTTACTACCTCGGCGAAAAGTGATCCGCGGTTTCCTCCTCGTCCTTTGCCTCTTCGCCGCGGCGCCTTCGGTCCTGCGCGCGCATGATCCGTACACGAGCTGGACCGACCTGCGCGTTTTGCCCGATCGCCTCGAGCTCACCTTCACGCTCTCGCGCGGTTCCGCGCTCCGCCTGCTGCCCAACGCCGACAAGCTCGCGCCCATCACGGAGGAAAACTTCGCCGGCTACGCCGAGCCGCTGCGCATCGTCGCGCCGTTGCTCTTCTTCCTAGCCGCCGACGGCAAACCGCTGCGCCTCGTCTCCGCGACGCCCAAACTCGGCGACGAAAAGGATCTGATCTTCGTCCTCGTCTACCCGCGCCCGCCCGCCGCGACGCTGCGCATTCGCGCCGACTACCTGCGGCTGCAGGTCGACGGCCACGTCGGCACCGTCGCCGCGATGGACCCCGCCGGCCAAGATCTCGGCTGGGGCCCGCTCAACGTCGACGAACCCGAGCTCACCGTGAAACTCCCGCCCGCCAAGTAGGCGTCGGCCGTTTGGCGTTTTCCGGACCAAGCGTTGGACCACAGAGGACACAGAGGAAAACCGGAGGACCACAGAGCCCACGGCCGGAAACTCATCCAAGCTCGGAACGAGTGCTCCGTCTCCGCTCCGTGGCCTCCGTGCCTCCTCCGTGACCTCTGTGGTCCCTCCGTGCCTCTCTGGTTCACCTCCGCCATCTCCGGCGCCGGATCCGTGCCTTCCGTGCCATCCGTGGTCCAACCACCGGTCTCCGCTCCGTGGCCTCCGCGCCTCCTCCGTGTCCTCTGTGTTCCAAAGGAAGCGCGAAATACCTCGGGCATACGCCCCGCCTATTGCATCGCCAACGGCAGCGTCTTCCGCTCGCCGCCGCGCAGCACCGTGATGTTCACCGTGTCGCCGACTTTCCGCTCCTGCAGCAGCCGCGCGATCAATTCGCTCTCCCCGGCGCGCGCCGTCCAGGTGTCGATGCCGACGACCACGTCGTCCTTCAGGAAACCGCTGCGTTTCGCCAACCCGTGTTTGTTGTACTGGCCGACCCCTTTCACGAGCAGCGCGAGTCCGTCCTTCGCCAATCCCCGCTGCGCCCGCGCCGCATCGTCGAGATCGACCAACGTCATTCCGCCGAATGCCATCGCCCGCATCGACCATGTGCCGACCCGCCGCGAAATGTCGCTCCGCAGCCGCCAACCCGCCGGCAGCTCCAGCGTCAGCGCCGCGTCGCGTCCGTCGCGCCGCACGGTCGCCGCGACCTTCCCCGCGTCCGGCGCGCGGTGCAGCGCCCACGCGATGTCCGCGACCGAGATCGGCGGCTGACCCGCGAACGCAGCGATTTCATCCCCGACGCGGAAGCCCGCCGCCGCCGCCGGTGAATCCGGCGCCACCGCCGTCACCTTCGCCGCATGGTCCGGCGCCAGGGTCAGGCCGATCACGCCCGGCGCCGGCATCGGGAAAATGAGATTCGTCGGCACCGGCTTCCCTTGGTCGCGGATCGAGGCGCGGTAGGCCTCGCCGACCTGATGGCAGTGCACGCAGCTCTTCAGCACTTCGCCGCCCCAGGCCAGGTCGCGCTGGTACTTGCCGGCCAAAGCCGGGATTTCGAGCGGCGTGCGGAACGGAATCTCCCCGCCCTGCTTGCCCGCGAGCGCGTCCCGGTTTCCCGGATACCCCGCGTGCAGCGCCAGCGCGCCTTCGAGCGCCTTGCGGTAGCCGATCGTCTCCCGCGCCTCCGGATCGAGCTGGTGCGTCCACGAGCCGTACCGGCCGTAGAGCGTGCCGTCGGCATTGAAGATCAGCGTCGAAAACGAGAGGTCGTAGTCGAACTGGAACCGCGCGAGGTCGAGCGCGTTGGCGTTGATCACGCGCACGCACACGAAGCGATCCAGCAGCGGCTGCAGCGCCGGCTCGTTCAACACCTCCGCGTCGAGCCCGCCGCACGCGAGACAGGGCACGCAGCGCAGCACCACGAGCAGCGGCTTGCCCGTGCGCTTCGCCTCGGCGAACCCGCGTTCGAAATCTCCGTAGATCCAACGCGCGTCGCTTTCCATCGCCGCCTTGTCCTTGCGCACCGCGCCTTCGCGGTCCTTCACCGTCGCGGCCGGCAGCAACGCCGCCGTCGTCCCCGCCAGCAGCCCGGCGAGCAGAAATCGGGGTAAGCTCATGCCTCGGGTCTGTCCGCCCCGCCTCCGTCGGGCAAACCGTTTGTCGCGCCGCTGCGTCTGGCCAACCGTGCTTCCCGCAATGCTCCGCTCCATTCTCCTCTGGCTCGGCCTCGCCGCCGTGATGTCCGCCCAGTCGCCGGCCCCGACGCCCGCGCCCGATCTCGCCGCCAACCCCGCCCCGGTCCGCGGCCGCCTGAATCCCGCGCTGCCCACGCTCTTCGTCGCCGGCGACTCCACCGCCGCCCGCGGACGCGGCGAGCGCCAGCAGGGCTGGGCCGAACCCTTCGCCGCTTTCTTCGATTCCGCGAAGGTCAACGTCGCCAACCGCGCCCGCGGCGGCCGCAGCAGCCGCACCTTCGTCACCGAAGGGCTCTGGGACCAGGTGCTCGCCGATCTCAAAGCCGGCGACGTCGTCCTCATCCAGTTCGGCCACAACGACGGCGGCGCCCTCAACGACGAACCGCCCCCGCCCCTCCGCGCCCGCGGCTCGATCCCCGGCCTCGGCGACGAATCCAAAGCGATCGACAACGTCCTCACCAAGAAACCGGAAGTCGTCCGCACCTTCGGCTGGTACCTGCGCAAGATGATCGCCGACACCCGCGCCCGCGGCGCCACCCCAGTCCTCGTCACACTCACGCTGCGGAACGTCTGGAAAGACGGAAAGATCGAGCGCGGCACCCGCTACAGCCGCTGGACCGCCGAACTCGCCGCCGCCGAGAAAGTCGCCCTCGTCGATCTCAACACCGCCATGGCCGACCGCTTCGACGCCATGGGCCCCGAGGCTGTCGCCGCCCTGTACCCGCAGGATCACACGCACTTCAACTCCGAGGGCGCGCACCTCCACGCCGCCGCCGTCGTCGCCGCTCTCCGCGCCCTTCCCTCGCCGTCCATCACCCGCTGGCTCGCCACCCCGTAGCCCGGGCCTTAAGCCCGGGTCCCATCCCCCTTTCCCCCTTCTCCTCTCCCCGCGTTTCATCTTTTCCAATTCTCCGCCTCCCGACTTCAACATTTCGTCTTCCGTCTTTCCTGTCTCCGCCGCCGCCATGCACCTCACCCACCTCGCCTGCACCCTCTGCGGCCAGCAACACGACGCCCGCGTCCCGCAAAACGTCAGCGCCTGCTGCGGCAAGCCGCTCTTCGCCGTTTACGACCTCGCCGCCGCGGCGCGCACGCTGACGCGCGAGTCGCTCCGCACGCGCGAGAAATCCCTCTGGCGCTACCGCGAGGTGCTGCCGGTACGCGACGCCGCCTCCATCGTCACGCTCGGCGAAGGCTGGACACCCCTACTGCCCGCCCCGTGCCTCGCCGCGAAGCACGGTCTCGCGCAGGTCTTCATCAAGGACGAAGCCCAGAATCCCACCGGCAGCTTCAAGGCGCGCGGCATGACCGCCGCCGTCTCGATGGCGAAGGAGTTCGGCCTGAAGAAACTGGCCGTCCCATCCGCCGGCAACGCCGCCGGTGCCCTCGCCGCCTATGCCGCGCGCGCCGGCATGGAAGCGCACATTTTCATGCCGCGCGACACGCCCCGCGCCAATATCGTCGAATGCGAACAGACGGGCGCGCACGTCACGCTGATCGACGGCCTCATCACCGATTGCGGCGCCGAGGTCGCCAAACGCAAAGCCGCCGCCGGCTGGTTCGATGTCTCCACCCTCAAGGAACCCTACCGCGCCGAGGGCAAGAAGACCCTGGGCTACGAGGTCGCGGAACAGCTCGGCTGGACGTTGCCCGACGTCATTCTCTACCCGACCGGCGGCGGCACCGGCCTCATCGGCATGTGGAAGGCCTTCTCCGAAATGGAGGAACTCGGCCTGCTCCCGCGCGGCACCAAACGCCCGCGCATGTACACCGTCCAGGCCGAGGGCTGCCAACCGATCGTCCGCGCCTTCCGTGCCGGCGAGAAATTCGCCGCCGAGCACCTCGGTGCGCAGACGCGCGCGTCCGGCCTGCGCGTGCCGAAGGCCATCGGCGACTTCATCATGCTCGACGCCCTCCGCACCAGCGGCGGCGGCGCCGTCGCGATTCCAGACGCCGATATGATCTCCGCCACGCGCGAAGTCGGCGCCGCCGAAGGCATCTTCCCCGCGCCCGAGGGCGCCGCCTGCTACGCCGCCCTGAAGGTCCTCGTCGCCGCGGGCCAAATCCGCCCCGACGAATCCGTCGTCATCTTCAACACCGGCACCGGCCTGAAGTACCTCGAGTGCTATTGAGGTCCGCGTAGGGGCGCGCCTCGTGCGCGCCCGCGGGCGCCGACCAGCGGCGCCCCTACCCCAAGAGATCCCGCCCCACCGGCCCCTTCTCTCGGCCCCGAGCGACCGCCTTGAAAGCTGAAGGTTGAAGGACCGGCCCCACGCCGGCCGACCTAGCCCCGCGCCGCCGTCGACCGCTTCCGAGTTCCAATCTCCGGTCTCCGCATCCCGGTCTCCGGTTTCGCCAATTCCGCATTCCGCAATCCGCGATCCGCGATTATCAACTCCGGTTTCCGCATTCCGGTCTCCGGTTTTGTTTCGGCCGCCTTGCCCTGCAGCAAATCCCCGAGCCCGGCCTGCAATTCCTGCGTGTGCCGGCGCATGGACTCCGCCGCCGCCGCGGTTTCCTCCGCGGCCGTCGCATTCGAATGCGCGAGGCGGTCCATTTCCTTCATGCCCGCGACCGCTTGGTCGATGCCGCGGGCCTGATCCGTCGAGGCATCCGCGATCTGCGCCACGAGCGCATCGACGCGCCGCGTGTTCTCCAGCAACCCGCCGAGGGCCGTGCTCACGCGGTTCGCCAACTCGGCCCCGCGTGCACTCGTATTCACCGCCACCTCGATCCGGCCCGTCGTCTCCTTCGCCGCCTGCGCGGAACGCATCGCGAGGCTGCGCACTTCCTCGGCCACGACGGAAAAACCCGCCCCCGCCTCGCCCGCGCGCGCCGCTTCCACCGCGGCATTGAGCGCGAGCAGATTGGTCTGGAACGCGATCTCGTCGATCGACTTCACGATCGCGCCGACGTTCTTGCTCGCCGCCGAAATGTCCTGCATCGCCGCCAGCATCTCCGCGATCGCCGCCGCGCTCTGGTCCGCCGCGGCCTGGTTCCCGTGCGACACTTCCCGCGCCTCGCGCGCCCGCTCGGCGTTCTGCGCCACCGTCGCCTGTACGCCCGACATCGCCGCGCTGCTCCCGTCGACGGCCCGCGTCTGCCCGCCCGACGTTTCCGACACGCTGCGGCTCGAGCCCGCGACCTGCTCCGCCGCCGCCGCCACCTCCGTGGTCCGGTCCCACATCCGCTGCGCCAGCGACCGGATGTGCCGCACCACCGCATTGATCGTGAACCATCCGAACAACACCCCGATCAACACGCCGATCACGGTGCCCACCGCCATGAAGCCGCCGATCCAGGCCGCGCGTCGCTCGAGCACGCCGCGCTCCTGCCGCTCCCGTGCCGTCGCCGCCGCTTCCGCCGCCTCGACCGCCCGGTCCAGATTCGCCGACACGGCGCGCTGCTGCTCGGCCGGCACCGCCGTTGCCGCGGCCGCGCGCGCGGACAACGCCGCGATCTCCGCCTTCGCCGCCGTCACCGGCTCCACCGCCGCGCCCAGCGGCGCAAGAGCCCGCTCGGCCTCCGTCAAAGCTGCCAACGTCGCCTGCTCCGCCGTGCGCCACCGCTCGGTCGCCGCGCCGCCGGCCTCGGCCGGCCGCAGCCACGCGAGTTGCTGTTCGCGCCACGCCGTCTGCGCCCGCCGCGCCGCCGTAAGGCCCGCGCTGAGCGCATGGTCCGCCGCCATCTGCGCCGCCGATTCCTGCAACACGGTCCGCTGCGCATAGAGCCCGAGCGCACCGCCCACGAGCGGGATCGCGGCGGCGACGCCGAAGGCAAAACTGAGTTGGGCACGCAGGGTCATCTCGTCGGCCGACGGCCCTTCCGCCGCCACCGGGCGGAGGAAGGTCGGGCCTAGCCCAACCATCGGCGCCGGTCGGAAAAACTTAGTCCGCCCGCGCGGTCATTAGCCCCGCTCTCGCGCTTCCCAACAAATGCACACCCGCCCTCGACCGAGGCGTCCCGGCCCGCCGAGTCCGTTCCGGCCCAGCACGTTGCAGGGTCCGCCGGAACGCTCCCTCAATCGCCTCGGCCGCGCGCCGTTGTACCGGGGATGCCGGCGCCGAGTGTTCGGCACCAGCGAGTTGTCCCTATGAAAACAAACCTCCGCTCGCTCCCGATCGGGACCCAGTTTGCCCTGGGCTTCGCGAGTATCCTGGCCCTCACCGCGCTGTTCAGCGCGTTCATTATTCTCCGCGCCCGTTCGACGGCCGCGGCCTCCGTTTCCACCGGAGACATCTACCTGCCGGTCGCCGCCCGGGCCGGCGCCGTCGAAAGCCTGCAGCGCGAGGTCGGCTACTTCGCCGTCGCCTACAGCCAGGGCTTCGATCCTTCGTGGCTCGCGAAAGCCCGCGAACGCGTCCCGCTGCTCAAGCAGGCCGCCGCCGAGCTCGCCGCGCGCATCGCCGGCGAAGCCTGCCTCGCCGATCTCCGGGCCGAGGCCTCCGAGCTCGCCGGCCTCGTCGGCGCCTATGAAAAGGCCATCGACGAAAACGAAACCGTCGCCGCGCGCATCGTCGCCGGCCGGGAAACCCTGCACACCGCGCACCTCGCCTTCGCCGCCGCCCTCGGCTCCGCCCCGGCCGTCGGCGCCGCGCTCGAAACCGCGCACCGGGAAACGATGCGGGCGCTGCTCGCCCGCCGCACCGGGCATCTTGCGGAGGCGGCCGGCGCGGTCGACCGGCTCGTCGCCGAACACCCCGCGGTCTTCGCCGGCCGCGCGCCGGGCTCGCCCGCCGGCCCCGCCACCGCGTATCGGAACGCCTTGGACGGACTTGCCGCCGCCCATGCCGACCTCGCCGCCTCGCTCGCGCGGCGCCTCACTGTCTACAACCGCACCCTCGCCGTCGCGAAGGCGCTGCGCGAAGACGCCGCCGGCCACGCCGGCGAGGCCGCCGCCGAGACCGCCGCCACCGCCCGCAGCATGTTCCGCGCGAGCCTGCTCGGATCCGTCCTCACCGCCGTCCTCGGCACGGCCGTCGCCATTTTCCTCGCCGTCCGCATCCGGCGCGCCCTCGCCCGGGCCACGACCTCCCTCGCCACCGGCGCGGGCGAAGTTTCCGCCGCCTCCGGCCACGTGTCGCGGGCCAGCGAATCGCTCGCCGGCGGCGCCAGCGAGCAGGCCGCCGCCCTCGAGCAGATCGCGTCGTCCCTCCACGAAATCTCCACCCGCACCAAAGCCAACGCCGGCAACGCCCTCGCCGCCAAGACCACCGCCAACCGCACGCTCGCGCTCGCCGACGCCGGCGCCCACGATCTCGCCGACCTCGGCCAGGCGATGGCCGACCTCGCGACGTCCTCCGCCGAGATCCGCAAGGTCGTGCAGACGATCGACGAGCTCGCCTTCCAGACCAACCTCCTCGCGCTCAACGCCGCCGTCGAAGCCGCCCGCGCGGGCGAGGCCGGCGCCGGCTTCGCCGTCGTCGCCGAGGAAGTCCGCCGCCTCGCGCAGCGCAGCGCCCAAGCCGCCCGCGAAACCGCCGGCCAGGTCGAGACCGCCACCCGCCGCAGCCAACTCGGCTCCGCCTGCAGCGGCAAGGTGCAGACCAGCCTCGGCTCGATCGTCGCCGCCGCGCGCGAACTCGACGGCCTCGTCGGCGAGGTCGCGCAGGCTTCGAACGAACAGAGCGAGGGCCTCGCCGCGCTCAACGGCGAGATCGACCGCATGAACACCGTGACGCAGGCCAACGCCGCCACCGCCGAGGAAACCGCCGGCGCCGCGCAGGAGCTGAACGCCCAAGCCGGCGAACTGAACCGCGTGACCGAGGTGCTGATCGCGCTCGCCGGCACGAAGGCCGCCCCCGCCGCCGACTTCCGCCCCGTCGCCCCCGCCGCCCCGCGGTCGTCCCCCGCGCGCACCGCGCCGCCCGCGACCCCGGCCCGCCGCTCCGCCGCCCCCGCCCCCGAACTCGCGTCCGTCTAACCGCAACCGGCAACGCGAGCGCTGGTATCGTCCCGCGCTCGCAGCCACCCGGCGACGAGATCCCCCGCGTTTTTCAGAGCTTCCCCCCGCTCTCAACTCTCAGCTCTCAACTCTCAACTCCTCCCCTCCAATACCACCGTGCCCGCGATGCGGTCCTCGACCGCCTGGCGATTGGGATCCCAGAGGAGCTTAAGAAAACCGATCATGCCCATCGCCACGCCGGCGACGTAGCCGCCGTGCCGGATGAACGCGTCGAAGAACGTGAACGGCAGCCCGTTCGTTTTCACCGCACGGATCCCCAGCAGCAGTTTGCCCGGCGTCCGCCCGCCCAGCGCACCGGCCAGCAGCGTGAAGTACACGCCCGACCAACCGAAGGTCACGCCCAGCGAGCGCGCGAAGGACTGCGCCTGCGTCACCCACGAACGCTGCGCCGCCGCCTGCGCGCGCTGCTCCGCCTTCAACGTTTCCACCTGTTTTTCCAATTGGTCCACCGCCGTGCGCAGCTCGCCCGCCGACGCCGTCGGCGCCACATAAACCGTCTCGCGCAGCGCCGCGCTCTCCGTCGCCTCCAGCGCCGACAGCTTCAGCCCGTCCGCCCGCACGAGATCCGAATGCCCCAACGCCAAGAGCGACAGCCCAGCGATCACCGCGCCGAGGCCCCTTAGCGCGACGCGCGCGACCTTCAGCGCCGCCGGTGCCGTGGCCGCGTTGCCGAGCAGCACGGTGAGCATAGCGCCGGTGGCGATCCCGAGCCAAGGCCCGGAGAGCAACGAGAGCGCCGAGACCAAAACGAGATCGACGCCCATGGCCGCGAGCCGCCGCCACGGCGCCGCCAACGGCCGCCCGATGACCAGCGACGACACCGCGAGCGTGGTCTCGGTAACCGCCCGCGGCCCCTTGTTTCTGATTTCAGCTCCCGCATCCGCCATCCCCATCGAAGGAGCCGCCCCCGCCCCCCGCCGCAAGCGCGGAGTTGGCCCACCTCATTTCCGCGGCGCGAGCCCCATCGCCTGCAGGCGTTTTTCCAGGCCGAAGCGAGTGAAGAGTTTTTCCGTTTCGCCGGGGTCGCGGCGCCAGGCCGCCAAGGCGGAATCGTCGGCCAAGGCCCGTGCAAGGCTCGTCACCACCTCGGCCGAATCGGCGATGAGCGCCGGGGCCACCTTGTCGATCGTGTCGGCAACGTCGTGGTAGTAACGCACCGACTCGCGCGGGATCGGGCCGTTGAAGGTGATCGTCCGCACCCCGGCCAATTGGTACGGCGTGTGGTCGCTGCCGATCCAGTTCAGGTTCTCGACCCCCTTCGCCAGTTTGCCTTTCTCCCCGCGGGCGTCGTGCCACTTTTCCAGATACGGCACGAGCGAATCGTCGCCGAGGGCGTTCACGCCGATGGGCACGCCGACCATGTCGAGGTTCACCATCGCCGCGACCGGCGTGTCGCCGAGCTGCGCGGCCGCGTGCCGCGAACCGAAGAGGCCCTGTTCCTCGCCGTTGAACCAGATCAGCTCGACGGTGTGGTGCGGCGTCGCCCCGCGCAGCGCCACCGCCAGGGCGTACAGCTGCGCGATGCCGATGCCGTTGTCCATGGCGCCCTGCCCGAGATCCCAGCTGTCGAAATGCGCCCCGACGATCACGCGCGACGCCGCGCGGCCCGGAATGACGACCCGGAGGTTCGCGGTCTCGATCGGCCGGCAGCGGGACTTGGTCTCCAGTTTCACCTGCACGGCGCGGCCGCGCGCGAGCAGGCGCTGCAGCCAGCGGCCTTCCTCCTGCGCGAGCGAATAGATCGGCACTGCCAGCGGCGTCCCGCTGAAGCTGCCCGTGCGCGCCAGCAACTGCGCGCCGCCTTCGCGGTTGATGAAAAGAATCGCCCGCAGGCCACGCGCCTCCGCCAGCGCGGCGATGTCGCGGGTCTGCAGCGCGGTGCTCGGCGCGAGCAGGCCGATCTTCCCGCGGGTCGCGAGGCGGTCGAGATCCGCGGCGACCGCGTTGCCGAGGTCGACGACGTCGGCCGTGAACGCCGCGTGCGGCTGCGTGTAGCTGAGCGACGCGACGCGCAGCGGCCGCGCGAAGGGCGCGACCACCTCGGCGCGGTCGTCGCCGCGTTCCCAACCCGGCATGGAAAACCGCTGCCACTCCGGCGCGTAGCCGAGCGCGCGCAACTCGCCCGCCAACCGTTCCATCGCCTGCGCATTGGCGGCGGACCCGGTCAGCCGCCCGCCGAAGTCGTCGCAGAGCTGCGTGAGAAACGCATGCGGCGCGAGCGGCTCGGCGGCCGGCGCGATACCGCCGGCCAGAAGTGAAATCGCGATCACCGCCGACCGGAAACAACGGCGCGCGGGCCGGGATGGATTTGAACTACGGAGATTCATGGTGCGGCGGAGAGGAAATTCGAACCACAGAGTCGCAGAGGACACGGAGCCAAGCCCCCTCGGCAAACTCATTCATTCTTCTCCGTGCCCTCTGTGTCTCCGTGGTTCAATCCCGTCGCTTGCACTCAGGGGTTCACGGTATCGGTGGCCGTGACCGAGTTGAAATCGAGCACGCGTTTCAGCCGGCCGTGCGTGATCGTGAGCGTGCCGCTGCCGACCTCGGCGTTGAGATAGGGCCCGGCGAAGAGTTTCCATTCCTTCGCGTGGTCGATCGTGCGGCCGTCGACCTTCGGCGCGGCGCCGTAGGCGAGTTCGAGTTTGCGCCCGCGCAGTGTCGTGAAACTCACGCGCGGCACCGGGTCGGTCGCGAGCGTCAGCGGCAACGCGCGGATCGCCGCCTTGAAATCGTCCCAGGTCTTGAACTCCGACGCCGAGGCCACCTGCAAAATCGTGCCGTTGCGGCGCGATTCCGAATAGAGCCGTTTCCCGCCGCCCTCGATCGGCTGCCACGTGTACGGCGCGAGCGGCCGATACGCGAGGTAAGCGCGGCCGCCCTGCGCGAAGATCCAGCCCGAGGCATCCTCCTCGAGTTTCGCGAGGTCCTTGGAGAAAAATCCATTCACGTGCTCGAACGTCGTCCCGGGCGGGACCTTGGTCAGCGAGACGAGCGCGTCGTCCCGCTGGAAGATCTGCTCGTAAGGCGAACCGCCGAGCAGCTTGGTCGGCGCCGTGTAGGTCGGCTTGCCCTGGAAGGTCACCGAGGCCGGCATGTAGTCCGGCATCTCGGTGAAATACGTCATGAGTTCGTCGGCGCCGTAGTGCGGCTGCACGGAGAACATCGTGTTGTGCACGCCGCGCGGATCGGGCACCGCCCACGTCACGTCCCACGAATGCTGCTGGATCGGCTGAAGGAGCCCGCCCTGGTCGGAGCCGAGGGCGTAGTCGGCGGTGACGTAGCTCTGCTTGTAGACGGGAGCATTGCGCACGTCGCTGTTGCGCCAACGGTGGCGCGTGCGCTTGCGCTCGAACTGAGTGTACGGGCCGCTGCGGTCCGTGCCGATGCGGTAGACCACTTCGGGCAAATCGTAGTGGTCCGCAGCCGCCGCGAAATACAGGCCCCAGCCGCCGTAGGCCGCCGGCGGCGGACAATTGCCGAAGAGCAACCAACCGAAGAACGACGAGAGTCCGTTCCATTTTTCCAACACCTGTCGGTCGTCGGTGCGCGCATGGGCGCCGATGTAGATGCCGTCGAGCGTGTCCACGGCGTAGTCGGCCATCACGTAGTCGAGCATCATGCGGCCGCGTTGCCGCATCGCCGGGTCCTGCGCCCACGTGGCCAGGTACAGCATCGAGATCGCGTATTCGCCGATGTAGTGCGTGCAGTCGTACTCGCCCTGCCCGATGGTCGTGGTGAGCTTCATCCAGTCGAGCAGCCAGGCCTGCGCCTCGGCCGAGATTTCCGCGGAGCTTTTGCCGTTGAACCAACGCTCGCCGGGTTCGTCCGGCCAGAGCTGGGCCATGAGGTAGAGCGACGTATAGTACATCACCCAGTGGTTCTCGGTGTCGCCGCGCAGCGGCATGTAGGTCCGCCACGCCTCGCGGATCGCGGCTTTCGCCGCCGGCGTCAATTGGTCGCGGCCAAGGTACGAGATGCACGCGACGGGAAACATCCAGAACATGTCGCCCGTCGGTTTCTTCATCAGCTCGATCACGCGTTCCGAGACGGCGGCGGCGTCCTCGCGCCGCGCCAATTTCGCCGCCGCTTCGGCCAGGCCCAAGGTCGCCGGCTCGCCCGGCTTCGCCTGCGCGGACCGCCACGCTAGCACCTCCGCCCGGCGCTCGAGGTACTGGTTGCGCCGGAGCGAGGCGTCGTTGACCGGACCACGGGCCGGCATGGGTCCGGTAAACGCGGGCTGCGCCGAGGCCGCCGCCGCGAGCGCACCGAAAACAACGCCGGTCAGGAAACGGGAAAAGCGCATGGGAAAAAAGGTCGCGGGGTTCATGAGCGCGGGACGAAGACGAGGTCGAACACGATGGCTTTCTCGAAGTGCAGCGGCCGCCACGTCGCGCCGAGGTCGTCGGACACGAACAGCGGCTGCTGGTACGGCGCGGCGTAGAGCCGGCCCGGGATGTCCGGGTCGAGGGCCACGCGCCAAATCTCGCGGTTCGGCAACCCGGCCGTGCGGTCCGTCCACGTCGCGCCGCCGTCCTCGCTCAGCTGCACGCCCGTGCCCCAGCCGCCGTAGACGAGGCGCTTCGCCTCGCGGCGGTCGTAGTCGAAATTGTGCAACGTGCGCTCCTTCGGGACCGAAGGCACCGGCTGCCACGTCGCGCCGCCGTCGCGGGAACGGAAGGCGCCGTCGCTCGACGTGACGGCGAAGAATTCCTTCGGGTCGTGCGGCGATTGCCGCAGGTCGTACGTGGTCTTGTCCGTCGGCTGCACGAGCCGCCACGTCTTGGCGCCGTCCTCGGTGAGGAAGATGCCCTTCTCCGTGCCGGCGAGCACGCGGCCCGCGCGCGTCCGGTCGACCGTGATGGTCTGGGTGTAGCGCCGGGCAATGCCTTCATTCTGGCGCCGCCAAGTCTGCCCTCGGTCCGTCGAGACGGCGATGCCGTCGGGCAAACCCGCGTAGATGCGGTCCGGGGCGTTCGGGTCGAACGCGATGCTCTTCGGCTCCGTCATGTCCCAGCCCGTCATGATGCGCCAATTCGCCCCGTGGTTGCGGGCGCGGACCACGCCGTCGAGCGTGGCGAGGAAGAGCGTCGAAGGCTCGCGCACGTCGTGCGTGAGGGTGAAAAGCCGGATGTGGGCGAAGCCCATCGGCACGAAGGTCTGACGGTCGACGGAGCGGTAGAGCCCGCTGGGCGAGGCCACGCGGCTGCCCATCACCTGGGCCTGGCCCGAGACGTTGGCGCAAACATACAGGTCGTGTTTCGGCTCGGCCGCGGCCGCGAGCGCGGCGGCGGTGCCGGCCGCGGCCAACAGCAGGGCCCGGAGCCATCGGGGTTGTTTCAATTGCATAAAGTCCGCTCGCCAAGCCGGGCTGCGCCCGCACGCTTGGCCGCATGTCGTTCCCCACCCGCGCCCTTGTCTTGCTGTCCCTCGCCCTGTGCTCCGCGGCCGCCGGCTTCGGCGCCGCCCCGCTCACGCCGGAAGAAAAACTCGCCGCTCTGGGCCACGTGCTGCCCGCGGCCCCGGCCCCGGTCGCCAACTACGTGCCCGCCGTCCGCACCGGCAACCTCGTCTTCCTCGCCGGCCACATCCCGCGCGGCGCCGACGGCAAGGTGATCGCCGGCCGCGTCGGCGCCGACCTCACCGAGGCCCAGGCCCAGGCCGCCGCCCGCCAGACCACGCTCGCGCTCCTCGCCTCGCTGAAAAAAGAGATCGGCGATCTCGCGAAAGTGAAACGCATCGTGCGCGTCACGGGCTACGTGCGCGCGACCGAAAACTTCCAGAACCACCCGCAGGTCATGAACGCCTGCTCCGACCTGCTCGTCGCCGCGTTCGGCGACAAAGGCCGCCACGCGCGCGCCGCCCTCGGCATGTCGTCCCTCCCGCTCGGCGCCGTCGTCGAGATCGATCTCGTCGCCGAGATCGAGTGACGCCCGCGGCGGCGTGGCGCGCCCGCGCCTCACGCCGCCCCCGTGATTTTGGCCGTCGCCGCGACCAACCGGTCGCACTCGGCGGGCGAGTTGAAAACGTGCAGCGACACGCGCACGGCGTTGATGCGTTGCTCCGTGACCGGCCGGCAACGGAACGAGTGCTCTTTGAGCAACCGCGTGAACAACGTATCCTGCGGCACCTTCGCGCTGCGGAATGTCACCATCGCGCCGCTCGCCGCCGGATGCGACGGCGTCAGCACCTCGATGCCGGGAATCCGGGCCAAGCCCGCGCGCACCCGCGCCGCCAACTCGCGGCCCCGCGCGGCGATCCGGTCGCGGCCGATCTTTTCCTGCAGCTGCATCGCCGCGGCGAGGCCGGCCGCGGCCGCGACGTTGCGCGTGCCGTACTCGTAGCGGAGCGCGGTCGGCGCGATCCGGAATTCGCCGGGCAGAAATTCCAGCTCGCCGGAATAGGAACCGACGAGCAGCGGCGCGACGGCGTCGAGGCGGTCCGGCCGCACGTAAAGCACGCCCGTTTCCAACGGCCCGCCGAGCCACTTGTGCCCGCTGGTGGCGAAGGAATCGCAGTCGATCTCGCGCAGCGAAAACGGCAGCATCCCCGCCGACTGCGCGCCGTCGATGTGGAACCAGATTCCGCGTTCGCGGCAGAGCCGCGCAATCTCCGCCACGGGCAACACGATCCCGGTCGGCGCCGTGATGTGCGATACCTGCACAACGCGCGTGCGCGGCGTGAGCAGCGCGGCGATCCGCGCGACATTGCCCGCCGGGTCGCCCGCGTCGGGCGTGAACAGTTTCACCGTCAGCCCGCGCAGCCGCGCCTGCTGGTACCACACGAACGAGCCGCCCGGGTGCGCATGGTCGTCGAAGATCACCTCGTCGCCCGCCTTCAGTTGCAGTCCGACCGCGACAGTCGCGTTGCCCTCGGTCGCGTTGCGCACGAAAGCGATCCCCGCGGGATCCGCGCCGAGGAAATCGGCCACGGTCTTCCGGTGGCCGGCAAACTGCTCGTGTCCGTGCTCGCACTTTTCCTGGAGCTTCGCCGTCACCGCCGCCGCGGCGTCGAGCGCCGGCCGCGAAGCCGGTCCGAGTCCGCCGGTGTTGAAGTAGGTACGCTCGCGCGTGAGCGGATAGAGTTCGCGCACTGCCTGCCAGAAACGCTCCGGTTCGCGCGCGTCGAAAGCCGGCAGGTCCGCCACAGGCGCGGCGCCCAGCTTCGCCCCGGCCGCGAGGGCCGCGGGCGCGAGGACGGCGGTGCGCAGGAAGGTTTTGCGGTCGAGGTTCATGCCGGGGCGAACGTGAGACGGTGATCCAGGCGCAAGACGGCGCCGGAGCCGAGGGGAACCGGAGCCTCGCGGTGAAACGCGAACGCGGCGAGCGGGTTTTTCCGCCGCACGAACCACGGCAGCGGTCCGCCGAAGTTCTCGAACCGGATGCGCGTGCGCCGCAGCGTCGTGTCGTGCTGGCACGTCCACTCCATCGCCGCGCTCGCCGCGCCGTGCACGGCCGCCTCGCCGGCCAGCCCGCCGTCGGCCGCGATACCGATCGTCACGTCGCCGTGGTCGTCGAGCAGGTCGCGCGCCCCGCGGAACTGCAGGCCCGTGTAGTGCGAACCTTCGAGTCCGCCGAGCGAGTGGTAGTTCTCCAACGCGAGCTCGCGGCCGCTCGTGTTGCGCAGCTCGCTCGTCCACCGCAGCGCCCAGCCCGCGCCGGAAACTTCGGTCCGCAGCCGGCGCTCTTCCGCCAGCAGCGGCTCACCGCGGGGGCCGAGCCAGTCGACCGTCTCGAGCAGGTCCTCGGGCGCGAGGCGCAGCCAGGCCGTGTGGCGCTGGACGCCGTGGTCCGCGCGCCACTGGTAACCGTCTTCACGGCGATGCGACGGGCCGCCCCAGAAGTTGACGCCGCCGACACTCGCGATCGTCAGGCTCAGCGCGTGGTGCCACGGATGATCGTTGGGCCGGAAATTGGTCAGCACGTCGCCCGCCGCCGAACAGACCGGATGCGCGTAGGGTCGCGGCGACTCGTTGGCGGGCACGTCGGGTGCGTACACGTAGCGCCACAGCTGCGCGCCGGCCGCGGTCGCGACTTCGAGGTGGCGGCCCGCTTCGTGCCGGAGCAACAACGGCGATGTCATCGGTTCAGCCGAGCTTGGTTTCCGCCGCAAAGCGACCGCCGGCAAAATGCCGTTCTTGGCCGTTCGGCAGCCGGAGCGTCACCGGCGTCGCCGCCGGGGCCTCGATCTCGATCTTGAAGACGCCGTGGGCCTCGCGCCACGCGACCTTCACCGGCCCGCGCGGCGTGGCCACCTCGCCGCTCGCGTGCGTGAGTCCGCAGCGGTGCGGCGCGATCGCGATCGTGGCAAAGCCGGGCGCGCGCGGTTCGACGCCGAGCACGCGGGTCAGGAATTCCAGCGCCGGGTGCGCGCTCCACGCGTGGCAGAGCGAACGCCAGTAGCTGTTTTCCTCCACAAAGGTCGACAGCCCGTAGTCCACCATCTCGTGCCACGGGCCGAGAAATTCCGGCATGCGGTCGTAGCTGCCCGCCAATTCCAACGCGCGGAAACCCGCGTGCCACCAGAAGAACGATCCCGGCGCCAACTTCGGATCCTGCGGAAACCGCGCCATGATCCGCGCGCGCTCCCGGGCACCCGCGGCTCCGCAGATGATGGCCCACGCGTTGCCGTATTGGGAAATCTCGGGCCCGCCCGGCCGGTCGAAATACAGTCCTTCGCTCTCCGACCAGAACCGCGCGTGCAGTTTCGGCCGCAGGGCCGCCGCCTCGGCCGCGAGTTCGTCGGCTTCGCGCGTTTTGCCGAGCAGGCGGCAGAGCTCCGCCGCTTCCGCGAGGCCCACGATGTATTGCGCCGCGATGATACATGTCGGCCCGGTCTCGGAACCGGGCACCACGCCGCGCGGCCACCACGGGCACCAGTCGGTGATGTTCCAGAACGGCAGTTTTTCCGGCAGGCCGTCGGCGTCGCCATGACGCCGGAACCAATCCAGCACCGCGCGCATGCCGGGCAAAAGTTCCCGCGCCACCGCGAGGTCGCCGGAGCACCAGGTGTAGTCGCGCACGTTCGTGATCCAATGCAGCGACCACGACGGAATCACCTGCACGAGACGCGAGGGATAGCGGCTCTGCGTGAGGCCTTCCGGCAAACGCGACCAGTCGAAATGCCGCAGCGCCTGCGCCGTCAGCCGGTAGTCGCCCGCCGTCAGCATGCCGAGCCGGGCCGTGATCATCGTGTCCCCGGCATACTGCATCTGCTCGTAGTACGGGCAGTCCTCGAAGGTCTCGTGGGAGCAGAGCCGCATCGTGCGCAGGGCGCGGTCCCAGATCTTTTCCAGCTTCGGATCGGAACAGGCAAACGACGCCGTCACCGCATACGGATACGCCGTGTAGCGGTGCCGCACCGACCGCAGGCGCAGCGCCGCGGCGCCGGTCTCGATCCGCAGGCCGACGTAACGGAAGGCCCGCCAATGGAGCGGCTCGAAAATCTCGGCCGGGCCGTCCGCGCGGGCGCGGCCCGCCGGTTCCCAGCGGTCGCACCAACCGGTGACTTTGCCGCGGCGGTCGAAGGTCCAGCCCGTGCTCTCGTCGGCGAAATGGGACGCGAGGTTCGCCAGCGGCTGTTGCCGCCCGAGCAGTTTCGCCCCCGGCGTGCTCCACGGCAGCCGCAAGGCCTCGGCATAGGAAAGTTTCACCTTCGCGCCGGCGCCGCCGTCGATCGCGAGCTCCGGAAACGCCGTCGTCAGGTCGGCCGCATCAAGGACAACCTCGACCACGGCATGAGGCGGCACCGTGACCGCCGCGCCGCCCGTCAGGAGCTCCCGCCAACCGGCCGGCGCCTCGCCGCCACCGGGCACAAACACATCGGCGAACGGCTCCGCCCGTCCTTCCTCGAGCAGCGGGATCGTCCGCGGCATCAGGCCGTAGGGGCTCGTCGGGTCGCGACGGTTTTCGTAACGCTCCGCCTTGTACAGCACGAGCGCCGCCGGCCAGCCGGCATCGTCGAAACCCGGCTCCGTCCACCCCGCCGGCGCTTCGGCCGCCACGCGGTGCTCATAATATCCCTGGTAGCCTTCGAAGGTCGTGCCGTCGTTCTGGAAACGGTGCGCCGTATCCACGGCGACCTTCCACTGCGCATCGGTACTGAGGTCGGCAATCACGTTGCCCCCCGCGTCGGCCAGCGCCCCCTCCAGCACGAAGCCGCCGGCGTAGGTCATCACCGAGCACGGGGCGCCCAGCAGGGCCGGCCGGTGCGCGACGCGGGACATGTCGAGGACGAGCGCCGCCAGGACGTTGGTCCCGGACCGCAGGTGCGGCGCCAGGTCGAAGGTCTCGTAGAAGTGGTGGTTCACGTCGCCCTTGGCCGGTCCGCGGCCGAGCAGCGTGCCGTTGCACCAGAAGAGGTAGCGGCTGTCGCCCGACACGTGCACCGTCAGCCGGGCCGCCGCCGGATCCGCCACCGCGAAGGTCCGCCGGAAGAGGCGCACCTGGTAATGCGAGGGCGAGGCCGCGCCGGGCGCGGGTACCGCGTGGGTGCCTTCGGCGGACCAAATCCACGAGGCGTGATTGAGGAAGGGAAGCGACATGCGCCGGGGGTTGCAGGGGCGGGCGCGCCGGGGCGCCATCGCGGTCGGAATAAGCTGGCGCGGTTCTGAAATTCAACAACCGTTTTCAGGTTTTTTCAGAACCCCATGAAAACCGCTTCCCCTGCCCCGCGCCTCGTGCTCTGCGCCGCCACGTGGTCGATGATCGGCTACCCGTCGGCGCGCCGCGAATGGTCGGTGCCGCAGAAGCTCCGCGCGATCAAGGCGGCGGGCTTCGACGGCGTCTGCGCCTACATCACGCCGGAGCTCAAAGCCGGCGCCGACGCCCTCGGCCTCGAGCTGCTCAGCGGCTTCGACGCCAAGAGCGTCGCGGACGCCCTGCCCCGCCTGCGCGCCCAGCGCGATCTCGGCGTGCGTTTCATCAACGTGCAGCTGCTCAACCACGACACGCCGCCGGCCCAGGCCGCCCGCGTCGCCGTGCAGCTGCTCAAGGCCTCGCGCCGCCTCGGGCTGGCGGTCCATCTCGAGACGCATCGCGACACCGCGACCGAGACGCCGGAGAAATTCGACGAACTCGCGAAACTCTACCGCCGCGCCACCGGCGAGCTGCTGCCGGTCACCTGGGACCATTCGCATTTCGCCGTCTCGAAGCACATGTTGCCGCCCGATTATTCGCGGCGCCTGCTCGCCTGGCCGCAGCTCATCCAGGCCTCGCAGATCTTCCATCTCCGGCCCTTCAACAGCCAGCACTGCCAGGTGCCCGTCACGGACGGCCGCGGCCGGCTCACGCCGGAGTTCCGCGACTACCTCGCCTTCGCCGAGGACCTCTTCGCCTGCTGGCTCGCCGGCCCGCGGCCGGGCCGCGAACTCTGGGCCTGCCCCGAGCTCGGCATGAGCCACGGCTACCATGTCAGCACCGACCCGCACGCCTGGCCCGACGCCGTCCGCGCCGGCCGCGAATTGCGCGGGGCCTGGCGCCGGGCGCTCGCCCGCTGAAACGGCCGGAAACCGCCCCCGCGGCCGGGCGCGATCCCGGTCCGCCCCGGGCGCCGCAAGTCACCGGTCGGTGATGAAAGCGCTTGACGGGGCGAGGTGCCGTTTCATTCCCTTTCGTGAAAATTTCATCCGGTTGAGCAAAACCCCATGCTGATCACCGAGATCGCCCGCAAGGCCCGCGTCTCGCCTGCCACTGTCTCCCGCGCCATCAATCAACCCCAGATTGTGGCCCCGGACAGCCTTGCGCGCATCCGCGCGGTGATGGAGCAGCACAATTACGTGCCGGCCCCGATCAACCGCCGCCGCGGACCGAAGCGCGCCGCCTCGGAACAGCGCCGGATCGGCGTGTGGTTCGTCGGCGCCAAGGCCGGCAACGCCAGCCTCAACTGGTTCCACGACCAGCTCCTGCAGGTGCAATCGACCGACACGCGTTACCGCGTCGACCTGCGTATCCTGTTTTCCAACACCCCCGACGAGCTCCCGCCCGGGCTCGCGTCCGAGAAGCTCGACGGCCTCATCATCCAGGGCAAGGAACCCTCCGCCGAGTGCCTCGCCCAGCTGCGCGAACTGCCGCACGTGTGGTTCATGACGCGCCGCTCCGCCACCTACCCGGGCGACTACGTCGAGCCCGACAACGAGGAAAACGGCCGCCTCGCCGCCGACTTCCTCGTCGCCCAGGGCCACAAGGTCGCGGCCGTGATCAGCACCGACCCGGAGTACTCCGCGATTTCCCGCCGCGTGCGCGCCTTCGTCGCCCGCGCCGCCGAGCTGAAGCTGCCGGTGCACACCATCCTCGGCGAGCCCAACCCCGGCGTCAGCTACCTCGAGATCACGCCGGCGCACAGCGAGAGCGACACGCTCGTGCGGACGCTGCTCGGCAGCCATCCCAAGGCGACCGGCCTCTACATCCCGGTCGACCATTTCTGCGGCTCGTTCTTCCGCGCGCTGCGCGCCGCCGGCAAGAAGCCCGGCAAGGACATCGAGGCCGTCCTCGGGAACTACAACCCCGTGATCTACCACAATCTCGACTACCAGCCCGCGGTCATCGACATCAACCTGCCGACGCTCGTCCGCAAGGTCGTCGACCACCTCTTCTGGCGGATCGAGAACCGCCACGCCGTCGGCCGCGTCGGCATTTCCGTTTCGCCCGTGCTCCGGCCCCGCCCCAACGGGGCCCCGGCCGTATCCTGATCCCACTTACGATTGGCTCCGCTTCCGCGGGCCCGATCACCACCCCAACCAACATGAACCCGACCATCAACAAACCAGTCCATCGCGCCAGGCAAGCCCTGGCCGCCAGTCTGGCGGCGCTGATTGCGGCCACCTCTGTCTCCGGACAGACGGCGGACGCAGCCGCGCTCCGCCGACTCCAGGAAGAGAACGCCGCGCTGCGCAAGCGGCTCGCCGAGTTCGAGGCCCGCGTGGCCCCGACGCCGGCCGCCGCCCCCGCCGCCGCCACCGCCACGCCGCCCGCGGCCGCCACCGGCGCCGCCCCGGCCCGCCTCGCGACCGACTCCGGCGTCGCCACCCTCACGCCCTTCGAGGTCAAGACCGACAAGGACTACGGCTACCTGAAGACGAACTCCGCCACCGCGACGAAGATCGGGATGGAGATCCAGAACATCCCGCTGAACGTCCAGGTGCTCTCGGCCGAGTTCCTCGCCGACACCAACGCCCGTTCGCTCACGGACCTCTTCCGCTACTCGGCCGCCGCCTCCGGCGACACCCGTTTCGCGATGCGCGTCCCGGCCAACTCCGCGACCCCGCAGGGCACGTTCACGATGCGCGGCTTCGTGGTGAACAGCCTCATGCGCAACGGCGTCTTCCGCTACACCTCGTACAACCTCGACAACGTCGAGCGCGTCGAGGTCGTCAAGGGCCCCGCCGCCGTCTTCTTCGGCCAGGGCTACCCGGGCGGCGTCATCAACTACATCAGCAAGCTCCCGAACTTCGACCGCACCTTCGGTTCCGTCACCTACCAGGTGAACGACAACTCGGGCCAGAAATCGACCTTCGACCAGAACGTCGCCGTCGGCAAGAAAGCCGCCATGCGCGTCCTCGGTTCCTGGGAAGACACGCAGGGCGAGCGCCGCTTCGAATACCGCCGCGGCTTCACCGCCAACCCGTCGCTGTCCCTCGTGCCGTTCGACAGCGGCAAGGTGAAGGTCACCGCCGAAGTCGAGATCACCCGCGAGAAGTTCAGCTGGAACGACTACGACTGGATCTGGTCCGACTTCGCCGGCTGGAACGAAGCCGCCCGCACGGGCCGCTACAACTCGTCCACCGCGACGCTCGCCAACACCATCGTCGCCAACACCGGCAACGGGCTCGCGGCCAACGTCGTCCAGAACACGACGACCCCGACGCTCGCCTACGCGACGTACATCAACAACAAGCGCATCGCCACCGGCGACTGGGCCCTGCCGGCGTACACGAGTGTCACCCGCGGCGCCTACATCACCGGCGCCAACGGCCAGCGTTACAAGGACGAGGCCTTCAACTACACCAGCCGCGGCGCCAACTTCGACAACCAGATCGAGAACTTCTCGGTCACGGCCGATATGAGCCCGTTCAGCTGGCTCGATGTGCGCTACAACTACTTCAAGGAGAAATCCAAGAACTACTCCATCGGCCAGGGCGGCGCCATCACGACGCCCTACGCCAACGGCACCAACTGGAACGTCGCGACCGGCAACCTTTCGGGTTACTACCGCTTCGCCCAGACGCACAACATCGACGCCGTCTTCAAGGCCAACTTCCTCGGCGTGAAGAGCAAGCTCCTCACCGGCTTCCAGCGCATCAACCCGTACCAGCAGTTCCTGGGCGGCCAGACCGCGACGGAAGCGCAGTGGGCCTTCCTCCCCGGTGCCCGCAACACGGTGTCCAACCCGGACTACCGCGGAACCAACGTCGGCATCTACAATCACGGCGCGGTGCCCGTCAACCAGGTCATCCGCGACCGCGACGGCGCCATCAAGCCGGTCCGCCAGATCTATTCGAACTTCGACCCGGGCTTCGAAATCTATCCGGACATCAGCGTCTACCACCAGACGGACCGCAATGCCCTCGACGGCTACAAGGACAAGCAGCACTCCGCGTACCTGAACTACCAGGCCACGCTGCTGGACGACAAACTCACCGTGCTCGCCGGCTACCGCAAGGAACGCCGCTGGGCCCGCGGCCAGTTCCAGCCGAACAACTACCCGTGGTTCATCTACTTCCCCGACATGCACCTCCGCCCGGACCTCTATCCGGAAGATGTGTGGGGCCACTCGATCAACTACCAGCGCGGCCTGTCGACCGACCAGGAAGGCAATTCCTGGATGGGCGGCCTCTCGTACGCCATCACCAAGGAACTCAGCATCTACGCGTCGAACTCGAAGACCTTCAAGTTCAACTCCGGCCGCGTCGGCGGTCTGTTCGTGGGTGACGAAGTCCTCTGGTACAACGAAGCCCGCGCCTTCGGCGCCGGCGGCACCCCCGGCCAGTCCTTCAGCTACCTCGGCCAGACGATCACCTCGCTCCAGCAGTTCCAGACGCTCCTCGGCAGCCGCGGCGTCTACGACCTCATCAAGAACGAAGAGGGCATGAACTGGGAAGTCGGCGCGAAGATCTCGCGCGGCAACATCGTCGGCACCCTGTCGTTCTTCCGCGGCGAGCGCGAGAACCAGATGCTCGACGACGGCGCCAAGCAGTCGAACCTCGAGGAACCGCTCAACTTCAGCACCACGCTGTTCCCCGTCGGTTCCCCGTACCGCAACACCCGCCTGCTCCGCTGGCGCACGACCGACCTGAAGAACCGCATCGAGGGCGGCGAAGCCGAAGTCATCTGGAGCCCCCGCCGCAACTTCCAGGCCGTCATCAACGGCTCCTGGCTGTGGACGGCCGAGACGGTGTACGACAAGACCCGCGCCGCCCCCGGCACGGCCGCGTACAACGCCCTCGCGCCCGCCGGCAAGGTCGCCTCCGACATCTACTACAACGCCCGCATCGAGAACGTGCCGGAATTCCGCTTCAACTTCTTCGGGAAGTACACGTTCACCGAGAACCTCGTCGGCGGCTTCGGCCGCGGCGGCAATATCGGCCTCGGCATGCGCTACTCGTCGAAGACGGTGGTCTCCCGCGCCGTCGACTGGAATCCGCTCAACGGCGGCTACCAGGCCGGCGACTACGTCGTGTTCGACCTCACGGTCGGCTACCCCTGGAAGATCATGGGCTACCAGCTGGAGTCCATGTTCGGCCTCTACAACGTGACCGACGAGAAGTACTCCGAGGGCTCGTTCGCCCAGTCGCCCGCCCGCAACTGGGTCTTCCGCAACACGCTCCGCTTCTAAGCGGCGCGCGTTCGACCCGACAGCTTCAAGCGGAGGCCTTCGCGGGCCTCCGCTTTTTTTCCGACCTTCGCCGCCACTCCCCGTGGCGGCGGACCCGAGCGAACGCCGCCGTTCCCTCGCCTCCGCCGCTCCGCCCTCCCGCTCCCGTTTTCCCGATGCTCCGCCGTCTCCTCTTCCTCCTCGCCTGCGCCGCGACCGCCGCGGCCGCCCCCGCGCCCGCCGCCGGCCCGTCGCCGCTCGCCGGCCGCTGGCGCATCGACCCCGCCCTCTCCACCGAGCTCAGCCCGTGGAAGTCCCTCGACCTCACGCTCGCCTTCGCGGGCAACACCCTCCGCGTCCAGCGCGACCTCGCCTGGGGTCGTCGCACGTTTTCCGATACGATGACCCTCGACCTCGCCAAGGCGGAAAACACCGTCCCGATCGAATGGTGGGCCGACAACCGCCACCTCGGCGCCTATCTCGGCGACCAAAAGACCAAACGCGTCCGCGTCGAGACCCTCGACCAGGGCCGCCTCCTCCGCATCAGCGCCGACCTCGTCCTCGAGACCCAGCAGGGCCCCCGCGACGTCAACATCCTCAGCGACTACAAGGTCTCCGCCAGCGGCGCCGTCCTCACCCTCACCGAGCTCCGCAGCACGCGCAGCCGCCCCGTCGTCTACGTTTTCAAACGCCTGCCCTGATCCGCGCCATGCCGACTTTCCGCCTCCTGCTGCTCGCCGCCTGCGCCGTCTTTCTCGCCGGCCCCGTCTCCGCCCAACCGGTCCCGAAGAAAGTGCCCAAGGCCCCGGCCACCGCCGTCCTCGTGCCCACCTCGGAGAATTGGCGCATGGACGGCGATGTCCCCGTCCACTCCCTGCTCCTTTCCCTCCAGGGCCTCGCCAACCGCGACCAACCGCGCCTGTTTCTCGAATACCCGAAAAATTGGCAGTGGGAAATCGTGCACCCGCTCCGCGACTTCCTCGCCCGCCGCCACGGCGTCGCCTTCGAACGCCTCCCCGTCAACGACGCCGACGGCGCCCTCGCCCGTTTCGCGCGTTACGCCAAGGGCTGCGTCGTCTGGGACAAAGCCGTCCGCTCCTCCCTCATCGTCGCCTTCACCATCGCCGGCGTCGAGGACCTCGTCGTCGTCAGCGCCGACCAATTGGCCTTGGCGCAAAAGCACGGCCTCCAACCCAAGGTCGACCTCCGCGGCAAATTCACCGGCCAGCCCGACCACGTCATTTACCAATGGGCCTACGACAATTACCACGCCCGTTGCTCCCGCGACTACTACGTCGTCCTCGGCGGCCACGCCGGCGCCGAGATGCAGCCCGCCGTCGCCGACTTCGCCGTCATGCAGCGCGCGTTCTGTGCCGACCTCTCCGCCAATCCCAAGCACCCCGAGGAACTCGCCTTGCTGAAACGCATCCTCGGTGGCCAAAACCCCGCCAGCCTCGTCATGGGCTGGCACTCCTACGCCAAAGACACCGAGGGCCAGCACACCACCCTCACCGGCAACTACGGCCTCAAGATGGAAGGCCTCCACAATCTGCCGAACGTCTCGTTCAGCTGCCAGATCCCGCTCACGCCGGATTTCAAATTCGCCAACAACCACAGCGTCCGCCCCGACGAAAAACGCGTCGCCGAAAAGAAAGTCTACGTCGCCGCCCTCGCCACCGACTCCATGGGCATCGGCACCTGGACCAAACCCGGCCGCGGCAAAATCCCCTACGGCTGGCAGGTCCTGATGAACTGGGTCTGGCTCAATCCGCCCGTGCTCCAATATTTCTACGAGGACAAATCCCCCAACGACTACTTCGTCGGCGGCCTCAGCGGCCCGGGTTACATGTACCCGAAGTCGATTCCCGCGGACAAATTCCCCGCCCTCATGCGCGACGCCCGCGACCTCATGCGCCAGCTCGATCTCCGGGTCCTCGAGATCATGGACTACTCCGAGGGCAACCGCCACGTCGGCAACACCGACCTCCCCAAATCCGTCGTCGACCGCTACTACGCCGAATTCCCCGATGTCCTCGGTTTCATCAACGGCTACGGCACCGCGCGCACCTTCGACCTGCGCGACACGCGTCCGTTCATCAGCTACGATTACTATCTCGATGTCGCCCGCCCCGAGGCCGAGGCCGCCGCCGATCTCGAGGAATTGATCCAGCTGAATCCGCAGCGCCCCTACTTCCTCCTCATGCACGTGCGCGAAAGCAACACGGTCGAAAAGGTCTCCGCCGTCCTCAACAGCCTCAGCGAACCCGTCGAGGTCGTCCCGCTCGATGTGTTTCTCAAACTCGCCGCCGGCGCCAAGACCTACCGCACCCGCTACCAGCAGCCCGGCGATCCCGTGGATCACAATCCCTGATCGCGTTTCCCTTTTCCGCTCCGACCCTTTTTTTTCCCTTAATTCCTATGCAAAACGAATCCTGCTGCGAAGGCTGCGCCCCCGCGCCGGCCGCCAAGTCCGCCCCGCAATTCCGCCGCGTCCAAACGCGCGCCTTCGCCGCCCAGCCCGCGCCGTCCAAATCGGCCAAAGCCGCGCCCGCGAAATCCCTCTTCGCCAAGGGCCCCCGCATCCTCACGACGACCGTCGGTTCCTACCCCGTGCCCGATTGGCTCGCCGCCCTCCCGAGCGAACAGGCCGTGATCGACGCCACCCGCGTCGTCTTCGGTCTCCAGCGCCAGGCCGGCATCGACCTGCCGACCGACGGCGAGCTCTACCGCTTCGACGTCAATCATCCGGACACGAACGGCATGATCGAATACTTCATCCGTCCGATGGCCGGCATCTCCTCCGTCGTCGGCCGCAGTGTCGGCGAGGAATTCCAGCGCCACTCGCCCATGGGCTTCCGCCGCAAGCCCGCCGGCGTCGTCACCGGCCCGCTCGGCGAAGGCTCGCTCAACCTGCTCGCCGACTGCCAGCGCGCCGCCGCCGTCTCCGGCGGTCCCTTCAAGTTCACCGTCACGAGCCCCTACATGCTCGCCCGCACGCTGCTCGACCACCACTACCGCGACTTCGCCGCCCTCACCCACGCGATCGCCGACGTGCTCGCCGACCAGGTCCGCGGCCTGCCCGCCGCCTGCATCCAGATCGACGAAGCCAACATCCCCGGCAATCCCGCCGACGCCCCGCTCGCCGCCGCCACCATGAACAAGGTGCTCGACGCCATCGACGCCGGCACCGAGCGCGCCGTGCATTTCTGCTTCGGCAACTACGGCGGTCAGTCCATCCAGCGTGGGTCCTGGAAAGCGCTCCACGCCTTCCTCAACGCCCTGCACACCGACCACCTGGTGCTCGAGCTCGCGCACCGGCCGGAGTCCGATGTCACCGCCCTCAAGGGCATCGACGCCAAGATCGCCCTCGGTATCGGCGTCGTGGACATCAAGGTAAACCACATCGAAACCGCCGACGAAATCGCCGCGCGCATCGCCGCCGTCGAAAAGAAGGTCGGCCCCGACCGCGTGAAGTGGATCCACCCCGACTGCGGTTTCTGGATGCTCAAGCGCTCCGTCGCCGACCGGAAGATCGAGGCCCTCGTCAAAGGCCGCGACCTCTACCTCGGCCGCTGAACGCGCCATAGGTCTCATTCTCGGGGCGGGTCCTTTGGACCCGCCCTTTTTCGTGCCCGCGCGGGGGCCCGCGTTGCCCGCGGGCCAGCTATGGGCCCCAGGGGACTTATGAGACCTATAGGTCCTATAAGTCCCATCCATCCCATCCGTCCTATTACCCCTCCCCGCCCGGCGCCCCCGAAAATAGTTCGTCCGAAATTCGCCGCCCGCGACCTATCGCTCTGTCGAGTCGCGTTCCCGCGCGACCGCTCGGTCCTTTTTCCTACCCCATGCCCCCCACGGATTCCCACCAGTCCGCGGCCTTGCGCCGCTTTTTCCACGTTGGCCGCTGCCTTGCCCTCGCGCCCTGGCTCGCCCTCGGCCTCGGCGCCCAGACGCCCCCCGCCCCCGGCCTTGCGCCGGCGCCATCCGCCGAGGAACGCATCATCCTCTCTCCGTTTACCATCACGTCCGAGAAGGACGTCGGCTACGAGGCCAGCGAGTCGCTCTCGGGCACCGGGCTCAAGACCAAGCTCACCGATCTCGGCGCGGCGGTCTCGGTGATCACCTCGAAGTTTCTCGAGGACACGGCCTCCTTTAATCTCCGCGACGTGCTCGTTTACCAGGCCAACATGGAAACGACCGGCTTCGGCGGCAATTACTCCGGCGCAACCCCCGCGCTGGGCGGCGTCACCGGCGAGCCCTCGCTCAGCAACGGCCCCGTCGGCACCCGCGTCCGCGGTCTCGCCGAAGCGACGCAGGCGCTGAACTTCTACCGCTCCATCATTCCGATGGACGGCTACAACACCGACCGCGTCGAAGTGAACCGCGGCGCCAACGCCCTCCTCTTCGGTGTCGGCAGCCCCGCCGGCATCATCAACACCTCCACCGCCGCCGCCAATCTGAGCCGGCAGACCACGACGTTCGACGCCGCGGCCGGCAGCTACGGCAGCAGCCGTTTCGCCTTCAACCACAACCTCGTCCTCCGCCGCGGCGAACTCGCCGTCCGCGTCGCCGCCGTGAAGAGCGACGACAAGTTCCAGCAGAAGTTCACCTACACGACTTCCGACCGCCGCTACCTCGCCGCCGCCTGGGATATCAAATCGCTGCGCAACCGCGGGCTCCTCGATTCCACCGTTGTCCGCGCCACCTACGAACTCGGCGACATCAAGTCCAACCGCCCGCGCACCCTCACGCCCTCGGACCGCATTTCGTCTTGGTTCGACGCCACCCTCCCCGCCGATCTCCGCGCCGCCGGCGCCCGCGGCAAAGTCGGCTACGATCCAACCGTCGGTCCCTTCAACACCTTCACCGCCGCCCTGCGCAACGCCACCCTCGGCGTTCCGGAAAACGTGAACCGCTCGCCCACGTTCTTCTTCCAGAACGTCGACGCCACCGCCCCGCGCGACAACATCCCCGCCACCGCGACCGGCCAGGTCCTCCTCGGCCGCCCCCTCGTTTCCAACAACGTCTTCTACCCGTCCTCCGGCCTCACCGGCACCGCCGTCGGCGCCTACTCCCGGGAATTGAGCCGCGTCCGCGCCGACTACGGCCTCGCCGACCAAGCCTTCTACACTTCGGAGAATCTCACCGACCCGACCGTCTTCGATTTCTTCAACAACCTGCTCGCCGGTCCGAACTCCGAGGCGAAATCGAATCTGGAGAACATCGAGGTCTCCCTGCAGCAACTCCTTCTCCGCCGCCAGGCCGGCATCGAAGTCTCCTACAACCGCCAGCGCTGGGAAGAGGGCTACCAGTCCCTCATGAACCAGGCCGCGCCGTACATCTCCATCGACCCGAACACGAAGATGTGGACCGGCGAGGTGAATCCCAATTTCGGCCGCCCCTTCATCTCCACCGCCGGCGCCGCGAGCTACAGCGAGCAGGAAGTCGAAACCGTCCGCGCCAAGCTCTTCTACGAGCTGAATCTCGCCGAGAAACTGCGCGGCCGCTGGGGCGGCGCGCTCGGCAAGCACGTGTTTTCGCTGCTCGGCCAAAAGGAGACGTTCACCACCGACTCCCGCACCGGCGGCTCGATGTTCTACACGCCGGACAATTGGGCCAACGGCAACAACCAGGCCCGCACCGCCGCCCAGAGCAAACAGATCGTCACGCTCGTGTACATCGGGCCTTCCCTGCTCAACGCCGCCACGCCGAGCGGGGCCAACCTCCGCGGCCTGCAGCAGAACCTGATGAACTTCCACCACGAGGTGAACGGCAAGGGCGTCGTGCTCGGCCGCCTCCAGGCCCCCACCGTCGGCGTCGCCCGCGATCCCGCCTACGCCCCGTTCACGACGCCGATCACCGTGCTGCGCGAGGACCGCGAGGTTTCGAACACCGCCGGCGGCGCCATCATCAACGAGCGCACCCTCGATTCGCAGGCCTTCGCGGTGCAGAGCAACTGGCTCTGGGACCGCGTCGTTTCCACCGTGGGCTGGCGCAAGGAGAAGTCGTCGATCGCAAGCGTGAGCGCCCCTTTCGAACCCAGCGGCGAGGGTTACCGCCTCGTCAACGATCCCCTCTACGATCTGTCCAACCCCTCCGTCGTCGCGCAGGGCTTCGAGAAACGGCTGTTCGCCTGGAGCGGCGTCGTGAAGCTGCCCGAAAAGTGGCTGCAGCGCGTGCCGCTCGTTTCCGCCCTGAATGTCTACTACGGCAGCTCGGAAAACTTCAGCCCGCCGACCTTCAAGTCGGTCGACGCCTTCGGCAAGGAACTCGAACCGCCCCGCGGCATCACGAAGGAAAAGGGTCTCTATCTGGAAACCTTCGGCGGCAAGGTCACGACGCGGATCAACTTCTACGAGACCACGCAGACCGGCCAGTTCAACGACACCGTCGGCAACATCCCCGCCAACATCATGAACCTGTGGGGCCAGGCGGTCACGATGGTCCGAACCGGCAACATCCCCGACGGCGGCGGCGGCAATCCCGTCGGCTTCGTGGCCCCGCCCCAAGCGCTGATCGATACGTTCCGCGCCTCCATCGTCAACGGCACCCTCCGCACGACCAACCCGGGCGTGCGCGATACGAGCGACTTCGTCACCAAGGGCACCGAGGTCGAACTCATGGTGCGTCCCGTGCGCGGACTCTCGCTCGTCCTGAACGTGTCCAAACAGGAATCGGTCCGCAGCAACACCGGCTCGGCCGTGCGCAAACTTCTCTTCGATACGCCGACATCCACCGGCAAATCCATCGCGGAGGAATGGAAGGGCAACTGGGCCTACAATGTCCCGCTCAACGTCGGC
The DNA here is from genome assembly GCA_027482185.1 of Opitutaceae bacterium. Lineage (GTDB taxonomy): Bacteria > Verrucomicrobiota > Verrucomicrobiia > Opitutales > Opitutaceae > ER46. The sequence goes on from JAIXWF010000003.1 coordinate 367,614, forward strand.
GCCCTCCCTGCGATCGGCAGCCGCTCCGACATCAACATCCTCGCCAACGCGTTCCAGCGCGACGCGCTCAACCGCTTCAACACCGCCGCTTCGGCCGACGGTGCCCTCGTCCAGGAACTCCGGAAATGGCGCGCCAACGCCGTCGCCAACTACGAATTCCAAAACGACCTCTTCAAGGGCTTCGGCGTCGGCACCGGCCTGCGCTGGCTCGACAAAGCGGCCGTCGGATTTCCCGTGGCGTCGTTCCGCTCGGACCTCGTCACGCGCGTCCCCGCCGGCGGTCCCGCCCTGGCCAGCGACATCCGCGTCTCCGACGTGCGCAATCCGTTCTACGGCCCGACCGAGATGCGTTACGACGGCTGGATTTCCTACCAGCGCAAAATCCTGAAAGGCAAAGTCGGCCTCAAGGTGCAGCTCAACGTCCGGAATCTCTTCACGCACAACGAACTCGTCCCCGTCGTCATCAACCCCGACGGCAAAGCCGCCGTCTATTCGATCGCCGAAGGCCGCAAGTTCACGTTCTCCACGCGCCTCAGCTTCTGAACCGGGCCGGCGGCACACGCGAAAAGTGACGGGCCGGGTGTCCAAAACCGCCGCGGCCGGACCTTGGTTGGGGCGGGCAGTTGTCCGCGGCTCCCGCCCCGACTCCGTCCTATGATCACGCGCTCTTTGCTCGTCTGCCTCTGCCTCGCGGCCGCCGTCTCCGCCGCCGTTCCCGCGACGGAGATTTTGCCGACCGCCGGTCTCGGCCTCCCCGTCCTCGGCCACATCCAGCCCCGCCACGCCAAGGATATCGCCGACTCCCCTTGGTCCATCGGCGCCGAGACCATCGACCGCGACTTCACGGTCTACGCCCATTTCAAGGCTTGGCTCGGCCCCCTCGGGGCCAAACGCGTCCGCCTCCAGGCCGGGTGGGCGAAATGCGAAAAGACCAAGGGCGTCTATTCCTGGGATTGGCTCGACGCCATCGTCGACGACGCCGTCGCCCAGGGCGTGCACCCGTGGTTGGAATTCAACTACGGCAACACGATCTACCCCGGCGGCGGCGACACCGGCCTCGGTGGCGGCCTGCCCACCTCGCCCGAGGCCCTCGCGGCCTGGGACCGCTGGTGCCGCGCCCTGGTCGAGCGCTACCGCGACCGCGTCGCCGAATGGGAAGTCTGGAACGAACCCGACCTCAACAAAACCGGCGCCGCGGCGGCCGACGCCTACGTCGACCTCTATATCCGCACCGCGCGCATCGTCCGGGAAGTGCAGCCGGCCGGCAAGGTCTGGGCCCTCGCCCTCGCCCACAATCCCGACTACGCGGACAAGTTCCTCGCCGGCCTGAAGGCCAAGGATGCCCTGCACCTCGTCGACGCGATCACCTTCCACGGGTATCCGAAAAACCCGGACGACACGACCCTCGTGGACCGCCTCCGCGCCATCATCGCCAAACACGGCCGCCCGATCGAACTCCGCCAGGGCGAAACCGGCGCGCCGTCGAAGTACCAGGAAAACTTCGCCCTTTCGAAGCTCTCCTGGACCGAGACGACGCAAGCGAAGTGGAACCTGCGCCGCCTGCTCGCGCACCGCGCGAAAGACATCCCGATGAACCTCTTCACGCTCTCCGACATGCACTACACGACGGCGAGCGCGCAGGGCGGCCCCGACGGCGTGCTCCGCATGAACTACAAGGGCCTGCTCGGCACGAACCCCGACCAGACCGTGTCCCACGTGAAACCCGCGTACGTCGCCGCGCAGACGGTGTTCTCGATCTTCGATTCTACCGTGGTCCGCCTCCCCGATTACGCCTTCATGTCGACCGCCCCGCGCACCGTCGCGTTGAGCGGCTACCGCCACACGCCCAGCGGCGGCCAGATCGCCGCGTATTGGTTCAGCGATGCGCCGCCGGATGACAGCCTCGGCGTCACGCGCATCGAACTGACCCTCCGCGCCGGTCAGTTCAAGAACCCCGTGCTCGTCGATCTGCGCACCGGCCAGGTCTACGCCGTGCCCGCCGGCTCCTGGGAGCAGACCGCCGCCGGCACGGTCTTCCGCAATCTGCCGGTCTACGATTCGCCCTTCCTGATCGCGGAACAGGCGGCGCTCTTGCTGAAGCGGTAGCGGGCTCCCTGGCCTAGGACCCATAGGACTTATTGGACCCATAGGTCCCATAAGTCCCATCCGTCCCATGGGTCCTGTTCCTTCACGACCACGATATGGACCTCCCTCCGCCAGTCGCCTGCGTGCTATCCGTGTTGGGATGCTCAATCCGCCGGCAACTGGGCGCGGTCCCGCGCGCTTTCTGCGCCGCTCCGCCCGCCCAGCTTTGTCGGCCCGGACGGTGATGGACCGGCAGGAAGGCGCCTGTCTTTTGGTGTGGATTGCCGCGCAGCCCGGCCATTGATTCCCCCGGAATCTATGGTGCCGTTTTTCATTTTTCTCGGCCTGTGGCGGAAATTTGCCGGCCTCACTTGCCTTGGCCTGGCCGGGCTGGCTATGGCCAGCACCGCTCTGGCCCAGGCGCCCCTGATCACGGCAGTTTCCGCCCCGCGGCAGGTGGTGGCGATTGGGCAGAATCTCACGCTCAGCGTCACCGCGGCGAACGCGACCGGCTACCAATGGAAACGCAACGGGCTCCCTATCCCCGGTGCGACCAATGCCAGCTATACGATCACCGCCGCCATACCGTATCGGGACAACGGCTGGTATCAGGCCGTCGCGACCAATGGCGGCGTTTCGACGACGAGCGCCGTGGTGTTTGTGAATGTGGCGGTGACCCCCTCGAATACGATTTCGATCGGGAGCAATACCTACGGCCAAACAACCACTCCGTCCGGATTGACCAGCGTGGTATCCGTCGGGTGCGGAGAACTGCACAGCGTTGCCTTGAAGAGCGATGGCACCCTCAGCTATTGGGGGTATCGGGATTTTCCGGAGTCAGTCTTGTCGGGTCTTTCCGGCGTCGTCGCGGTGGCGGCCGGCGGCGCTTTCAATCTGGCATTGCGGTCAGATGGAACCGTCGTCGCGATTGGCCGCAGCGGCAATCCCCAGTCGATCGTACCCACCGGCCTGAACGGGGTTGTCGCCGTGGCCGCGGGAACCGCCCATAGTTTGGCACTGAGAAGCAATGGAACGGTCGTTGCCTGGGGCGGCGAACGGGACGGGTTGCAAAGCCCTCCGCCTGGTCTGTCCGGTGTTGTCGCGATCGCGTGCGGCAATCGGCACAGCGTCGCGTTGAAGGAAGATGGCAGCGTCGTGGTCTGGGGTGACAGTTCCAGCGGCCAAACCAATGTGCCTGCGGGGTTGACCGGCGTGGTGGCGGTGGCGGCCAGCATGCATGCCACGCTCGCCCTGAAAAACGACGGAACGGTGGTGGGCTGGGGTACTTCCTACGCGGGGCTGCTGAGGATTCCCGAAGGATTGCAGCGCGTGGTCGCCATCGCCATCGGCGGATCGAGCTTCGATGGCCATTGCCTTGCCCTGAGGAACGACGGAACGGTGGTCGCCTGGGGAACCAACACGGCGGGCCAAACTCAGGTTGCCGGTTTGGGCCCGGTGGTCGCAATCGCGGCCGGGAGCGCTCACTCGGTGATCCTGCGGAGTGCTTCGGGCGATTTGGCCCCGGCCATCGGTGGGACGACCATCGGCGGGCGGGCCTATAACCTGGGTGAGAAAATCGAGCTATCGACTTCCGTCAGTGCGGGTACCTCGATGAACAGTTACCAGTGGCGGAAAAACGGCGCCGCGATCGCGGGAGCCACCTCGAGCCGATACGTGATCGATGGCGCCGAGGTCGGCTCCGGCGGCAACTACGACGTGGTTGTCAGCAACAGTCTCGGCTCGGCAACCAGCTCGGCAGCGACCGTTTCGATCAACCCCGCACCCGTCGTCAGTGCAACCAACCGGGGGCGCTACGTGTTGGCCCCGGGCGGAAACCTTCGCCTGGAACTTTCCGATGCGATCGACGCGGCGGCGACCGTACGGTGGAAGCGCAGCGGCCGCCTGATTCCGGGAGCGACCGGGCGCTCGTTTGCTCTTTCCGCGGCCACGCCGGCGATGTCCGGCTACTACCAGGCCGTCTACCAAGTAGGCTCCACCACGACGACAAGTGCGCCCATCTTCGTGATCGTCGCACCGACGAACACCCAGGTGGTGACCTGGGGCGGGGGGCCCGCCTCCATTTCGGCGGTACCCTCCGACCTCACGACATGTGTCGCCGTGGCGAGCAGTACGAATTACTTGGCCCTAAAGGCGGATGGGACGGTTGCTCGGCCCAATGGGAACGTTCTTTCGGTGGGTCTCGCGAACGTGGTGGCCGTGGCGCAAGGCAACGCGGGCAATATCGCTCTGAAGGCCGACGGCAGCGTCGTGCAATGGACGAGTGCGGGGGTCCCGACCACGGCCAACCCCGTGGAGGTGAGCGACGTCGTGGATATTGCTGCCGGCACGAACCACTTTCTGGCCCTGAGGGCCGATGGTACCGTGCATGCGTGGGGCGACTCGGCCAGCGGGGGCACGGCAGTTCCGGCGGGGCTCGCCGGCGCAGTGGCGATCGCCGGGGGCGTCGGCTTCAGCTTGGCGCTGTTGTCGGATGGCACGGTGGTCGGATGGGGGGCAAATGAATCGGGACAGAGCAGCGCGCCCGCCGGGCTGAACAATGTCGTCGCGATCGCCGCCGGCTTGTACCATAGCCTTGCGCTCAAAGCGGACGGGACCGTGGTTGCCTGGGGTTCAAGTGCTTTCGGTGGAATTGCCGTGCCGGGGGACTTGCGCAATGTGGCGGGCATCGCGGCGGGAGGGTGGTTCAGCGTCGCCCTGAAAACCGACGGCACGATTGTCGCCTGGGGCAACAACGCCGACGGCCTATCCACGCCGCCTGGCTCCCTCGCTCCGGTCCTTGCGATCGCGGCCGGGAATTCTCGGGCCGCTGTCCTGCGCGACGCCTCGGGCGATCTGCCGCCGTCGATCGGCAACCAACCCGTCGGCGTTACCGGATTCAACGGCCAGGAAGTAAAACTCAGAGTCACGGTCAACGCGGGCACGACGTTCCTGAACTACCAGTGGCGCAAGGACGGCGTTGCCCTGGCCGGCGCGACCGCCGCCACGCTCACCTTGCCGAAATTCGGACCGACCCATGCGGGCAACTATGATGTCGTGGTCACCAGTCGCCTCGGCTCCGTGACCAGCACCACGGCAACCGTGGCGTATAGCGCGACGCCCGCGCTCTCGGTCAACCTGACCGGCCGTCAGGTCATCACGCCGGGGCAGAGTGTCACCCTCGCGGCAACTTCGGCACTGACCGGCCCGGTCACCTACCAGTGGCGGCGGGACGGACGGGCGATCGCGGGTGCAACGACCGCAAGTCTTTCCATCACCCGAGCGACCCGCGCCGATTCCGGCGTGTATCAGGTTGTCGTGACCGGCGCTTCCGGGACGGCGACGAGCGCGCCGACGTTTGTCATGGTCCCGCAAACGACACGGTTGGTTGCCTGGGGCGATGGTTCATCGGGCAAGACCACGATTCCCGCGGAAGCGCGCAATGTCGTCGCGGTGGCCGCCGGCCTCGGCCATTCTTTGGCACTGAGAAGCGACGGCACGGTCGTCGTATGGGGCGAAGGCCAGATGGGTGAAGCCAATATTCCCCGCGGTCTGGCCGACGTCGCCGCGATTGCCGCCGGTTATACCTTCAGCATGGCGCTCAAAGGCGACGGTACAGTGGTCTGTTGGGGGCTGATCAACTATACGCCAAGCGGGTTGGGCGATGTCATCGCCATCGCGACCGCTGGAACCACCGCCATGGCGCTCAAGTCGGACGGCACGGTCGTCGAATGGCGCAGCGCAAACTTGCCCAGCGAGGTTCCGGCAGGACTCGGCAACGTCGTTGCGATCGCCGGAGCCGTCAACGAACGATTCGCGATCAAGGCGGATGGCTATGTTGTCACCTGGGGCGGAAACGCAGATCGGAAAAACGTGGTTCCGGCGGGTTTGAACGAGGTCCGTGGGATCGCGGGAGGTTTCGGACGTTTTGCCGCGCTAAAATCGGACGGAACGATCGTTCATTGGGGCGATACGGCGGGCTTTCCTCCGGCCCAATCGGGTTTCGCGATGATCGCTTCGAGCGCGACGAGTTTCGTGGGCGTCAAGGCCGACGGCACTGTCTCCGTCTGGGGCAACGCGGGATCGAGCATTAGCCAGCTTCCGCCGGGACTATCCAAAGTTTTCTCAGTCTCGCTCGGCTCGAACCATGCCCTGGCTCTCCGTGATGCGTCCTCCGATGTTGCGCCCGCGATTTCGGGGTTGCCGATCGTCGGAGGCGTTGCCGGTCAACCGGCGACCCTGAGAATTTCAGCGGCCGGCGAACCCGCGCCGTCCTACCAATGGCGTTACAACGGCACCGCGATCCCCGGGGCGACCGCCGCCACCTATACCTTGACCAACGCCCAGCGATCCGCCGGCGGATCGTTCGATGTGGTCGTCTCGAACTATGTCGGCAGCGTCACGAGTGCCGCTGTCACGGTCACGCCCCCGGGGCGCATCAGCAACCTCTCGGTACTCACCTCGATTGCGGCGGCGGGGGACTCTTTCACGATGGGTTATGTCGTCGGCGGAGCCGGTACCGCCGGGGCGAAGCCGCTGGTGATTCGGGCGGCCGGTCCCTCGCTCGGGGCCCTTGGCGTGGACGGCACGCTCGCCGATCCGAAGCTCGAACTTTTCGCCGGCCCGGGCCGGAGCGGAGAAAACGACAATTGGGGCGGATCGGGCCAGCTTGCGGCGGCATTCGGCGCGGTGGGGGCGTTTCCCTTCGTCGGACCGACGTCGAGGGACGCGGCTCTCACCACGAATATTTTCACCCGCGACAACACCGTGTCTGTCTCGGCCGCCGGAGACGGCACGGGAACGGGACTGGTGATCGCTGAAATTTACGACGCGACGCGCGCGAGTGATTTTACGATCTCGACGCCGCGACTGATCAACGTCTCGGTGCGCAAACATCTCGGCACCGGGCTCACGGTCGGCTTTGTCCTCGGCGGCGGCTCCCCGACAAAGATCCTGATCCGTGGAATCGGTCCGACGCTGGGGGCGTTCGGAGTCCCGGGTGTCGTGGCCGATCCTCAACTCACGCTCTTCAATTCCGTTTCGACCAAGATCGGCGAAAACGACGACTGGGGTGGGACCTCGGAGCTCGTCAATGCGTTCGCTGCGGTCGGGGCGTTCGTGCTGACGAGCACGTCGAAAGACGCCGCTCTGCTCGCGACCTTGCCGCCGGGCAACTACAGCGTCGAAGTCAAAGGTGTATCCAATACGACCGGGGAAGCGTTGATCGAAGTCTACGAGGTTCCCTGATTCGAACTCGGTCGATGCGCTCCGTCGCGCGCCGAGATTGCTCGGGCACGGCGGCTTGCGCTTATCCCGGCCAGACGGCCACCCGCAAGCCGTCGCGCCGCGAGGACAGCCTGGCGCGGTCAAGCCCGCTGGCCCGGGCCCGTATGCGCGATGGACGCTCTGGCCTTCATGATACCTGGCAGACCTATCGGCCCGATAGGTCCCATCCGTCCTATCGGTCCTATCCTCCCGCCCCTCCCCGCTCACCCAAACACCGCATCCACCGGCACACCCTTGCCATCGGCGGTCACATAAAATGGCCGCTTCTCGATATCGTAGCCGTGGTTCGCCGGGATCCCGAGCGCGCGGTAGATCGTCGCGTGCAGGTCGGTGATCGTGACCGGATCCTTGATCGTGCGGCAGGGCCGTTCGTCGGCGGTCACGCCGTGGACGTACCCGCGCTTCATGCCGCCGCCGAAAAGCAGCACACTGCCCGCCGCGGTAAAGTGCCGGTGCATGCCGTAGTGTTTCGGATCGGTGATCAGCTCGGGCACGTCGACCTGGTTCTTCACGTTCTTCTCCGGCTTGCCCTCGACCATCATGTCGCGGCTGAACTCGCTCGCCAACACGATCAGCGTGCGGTCAAGCATCCCGCGTTCCTCGAGATCGCGCACCAGCTGCGCGATCGGCGCATCGATCATCTTCTTCATGCCCACGAGCCGCGAGTGGCCGTTCTCATGTGTGTCCCAGTTGAGGAACGGGATGTACTCCGTCGTCACCTCGATGAAACGCGCCCCGACTTCGCACAGCCGCCGCGCCAGCAGGCAGCCGAGCCCGAAGCGCCCGACCATGCCTTCCTCGTACTTGCCGCCGAAGCGGTCGCGCGGCGCGCTGAACCGCATGCCCGGTTCGTACCCGGGAAAATACTTCCGCGTGTTCTCGATCGGCTCCAACGCCAGGTCGAACGCCTTCGCCGCCGGCGAACTCAGCAGCCGGTGCGCGTTGTCCATCGCGCGCAACAGCGACTCCTGCTGGTACGCGCTCCCGTGCTGCCCCACCGGACTCTCGGCCAGCAGCTGCTTGTAGAGTTTGTTGCGATCCGCGAAGCGCCCCGGGCTCATGCCGCCGGGCGGACGGACGGCGTCCGCCGCATCTTCGGGAAACGCGATATTGAAAGGACCATGTTCGCTGCCGAGGAATCCGGCCGTGGTGAACGCCTTCAGCTCCTCCGCTTCGCCGTTGTCGAAGCGTTGCCCGATGTTGATGAACGCCGGCACCGCCGGATCGAGCGGTCCGAGCGTGCGCGCGATCCACGCGCCGAGATGCGGCGCCGCCACCGTCTGCGGCGGCACATAGCCCGTGTGCCAATGGAACTGGTGCCGCGAATGCAGAATGAACCCGAGGTCCGCCGCCTGCATCGTCCGGATCAACGTGCCCCGGTCCATCACCTGCGCGAGTTGCTCCAGGCCGGCGGAAAACTTCACGCCGTCCACCGCCGTCGGGATCGACGGAAACGTGCTCAGCACCGTGTCCGGGTTCATCCCGGTCGCGTACGGCGTGTACCGCTTCGGATCGAAGGTCTCCGTGTGCGCCATGCCGCCGCCCATCCACAGCACGATCACGCGGTCCGCCGTGGCCTTCGGCTTCGGCCCGGTCTCGATCGCCCGCGCGAGCCGCGGCGTGCCCGCGGCCAAGGCGGCCAGCGTCGCCGACGACGCCGTCTTGAGAAAATCGCGCCGCGTTGTCCGGTCGGCCCGGGCCGCGCGCACCGCGCGTTGGAAGAGAAGATTTTCGAGGTTCATCGCGCTCAATGGATCAATTGGAATTCCGGCAACATCGTCAGCGCCCACAACAGGTCTTCGATGCCGTCGGCCCGCACCGGTGTGCCGAGCACCTGCCGTGCGAGGTCCAGTTCGCGCGCGTTCGGTTCGCGCCCGAGCGTGCGCAGGTAAAGCGTCCGCGCCACGGCGTCCGCGCCTTGGTCCGGCGGCAGTTTCGCCAGCCATTCCTTCGCCCCGCGCGCAAGCAGCGCGGCCAATGTGCTGCCGTTCGTGAGTTCCAACGCCTGCAGCGTCGTCGCCTCGCTCTGCCGCACCGTCGTCACCTGTTCCCGGTTCGGCCGGCCCAGGGCCGCCATCAACGGATCCGCCGCCACCAGCGAGGCCCGCTCCACGGGCAACGTGTCCGCCGGCGCCGCCGCCAAATCGAGGAAGGGTTGGCCCAGCCGCCACGGGGCGAGGTCGAGCCCGCCGAGTTCGCTCAGCGGCTGCGGGTCCACGCCGATCTGCGCCGTCCACCGCGCATCGCTCACGAAATCGAGCACCTGCGTCCCCGCGCGCACGCGCCCGTAGACGATCAACCCGGCCGGGCTGTCGGGATCCAGCCGCGCATCGCCGGCGGACACCAACCGCCCTTCGTCCGGGGCCAGGTTCGCCGCGCTGACTTCGATCGTGTTGGCGCCCACCTTCAGGGCCGCCAGCACGTCGACCGCCACCGCCGACGTGCTGAGGCGCCGCGCCGAGCTGCCGAGGTTCTTGCCGTTGACGCGGAGATTCCAGTTGTCGTCGGCCGCGAGCGTCACGACGGCCTCCGTCGGCAACGTCGCCAGCTCGAGCGTCCGCCGGAACAGCACCGTCGCCGGCGCCGCCTTCCGGGCCGCGCCCGGCGCGATCCAGATCCACTTCGGCGCCAGCGGGAGCGTCGCATGCACCTCGCCGCCGAAGGCCGCGCGACGGTTCAGTTTCGCGTCGGGCTTGCCGTAATTCAAACCCGTCACCTGCCGCACCGCATCCGCGAATTGCTCCGCGCTCAGCCGGCGCACCGTCGGTCCCTGGAACACATACGGCGCGTCGCCGGCCGTCTCGGTCGCCGGCAACTGGTATGCCCGCGACGTCAGGATCCGCGCGATCAGGTGCTTCAAATCGTGCCCGTGGGCGACGAAGTCCTCCGCCAAAACGTCGATCACCTCGGGGGCCCATGCGGGCCGGTCCATTTCGTCGACCGGCTCGACGAGCCCGTGGCCGAAGAAACGTTGCCAGTAGCGGTTCACCACCGTGCGCGGCATGCGGCCGTTCGTGCGGCCCGTGATGATGTCCGCCAGCCTCCGTTTGCGCTCGGCGGCGTTGGCCTCGACGTCGATCGCGCCGAGTTCGTTGTAGAGGAACTTCACGCGGGCGACATGCCCGGTGGGTTTGTCGCACTCCGCGATTTCCAACGGGCTGTCCGCGTAGATCGTCGCGATGCCGTAGGCGTCCTCGAGCGTGTAATCGTCGATGAAACTGTCGTGGCAGGACGCGCACTTCAGGTTCACGCCGAGGATCACCTGCGCGACACTCTGCGCCGCCTGCATCGGCGGCACCATGCTGGCGTTGACGGCGCCGCGCCACAGGATGCCGCGCGTGAAGCCTTCGGATTCGGCGCCGGGATCGACCAATTCGCGGACGAATTGATGGTACGGCACATTGCGCGCGAGCGCGGTGTAGAGCCACGGCGTGAGCGGCTTGCGGCCGCCGTCGATGTAGCCCGTGCCCTTGTAGTCGTTTCGCAGCAGATCGTTCCAGAAACTCAACCAGTGCTCCGCATAACGTTGGTCGTCGGCGAGCAAGCGCGCGACGAGCCGGCTGCGTTTGTCCGGGGCCGGATCGGCGAGGAACGCCGCCAACTCCTCCGGCTTCGGCAGGAGGCCGATGGCGTCCAACCAAGCGCGCCGGGCAAAGGTGCGGTCGTCCACCGGCTGCGGCCAGGAGCGGCCCTTCGCCGCGAGGTAGCGGTCGAGCGCCCGGTCCACCGGATTTTCCAAGCCGGGTTTCGCCGGCGGCAACGTCACGGCCTTGGCCTGCAGGTTCGCGCGCTCGGGAATGTGGAACGCCACATTGTCCGGCCAAGCCATGCCCTGGTCGATCCAGGCGCGGAACACCGCCACTTGCTCGGCCGTGAGCCGCTTGCCCTTTTTCGGCATCACCATGTCCGGATCGAGGCCCGCGATCATCGCCAGCACCGGGCTCTCCGCGCTCTTGCCGGGTACGGCCGCGGCGCCGTTGTCGCCGCCTTCGAGGAAATCGGCGCGCGTCTCGAGATTGAAGCTGCCCTTGCTCTTGCCGTGGCCGTGGCACTGCGTGCAGCTGGCGAGGAAGATGGGCTGGATGTCGCGGACGAAGTCGACCTTGCCGGGCTTGGCCGCCGGCAAACGCGCGAGCACGTCGGGGGGCAACGGCTTGCCGGACGCCGCAGCAACGAGAGCCAAACCGAGCACCGGGACTGAAAGCAGAAAGCGGAAGTTCATCGGGACAACGACGGAAGGGGAAACGTTACCGTGCGAGGGTACGGCGACGTTGCCAGCCCGATTTGAACTTTGCGTCGGGGCACGACTCGTGCGCTCCCTTTCCTCGTTGGGCGCGCACGAGGTGCGCCCCGACCACGAAGGCACGCCCCCTGCTGCCCCATCCACTCAATGCCACTCCGCTCCCCCGTCCGTTTCCCTCTCGGCCTCGCCGCGCTGGTCCTCGCGGTCGCGTGGCCCGCGGCCGGCGGCGCCGCCGAAGCCGTCGGGCGGCCGTTGGGCCCGTGGACCCGCGGCCAACTCGAGATCCACCACATCGCCACCGGCCGCGGCAATGCCGCCCTCGTGATCGGACCCGACGGCACCACGCTGCTCATCGACGCGGGCGAAGCCGGCGGCACCGCCGAAGCGCTCTGCCCGCCGCGCCCCGATGGTTCCCGCCGGCCCGGCGAGTGGATCGCCCGCTACGCCCGCCGCCGTCTCACCCCGACCGGCCGCGCGGAGCTCGACTACGCCGTCGTCACCCACCTCCATCCCGACCACCTCGGCAACCCGCAGCCCGATTCGCCGCGCTCCCGGCAAGGCGATTGGGCGCTCGCGGGGCTGACCGAAGTCGCCGAACTCCTGCCGGTCCGCACCGTCATCGACCGCGGGTATCCGGATTATTCCTACCCGCGCCTCTCGCCCGCCGGCTTCGCGCGCAACTACCACGCCTTCATCGCCGGCCGCCGCCGCGCCGGCGCCCCGGATGCGCGGCTAGTGCCGGGCTCCGCCGACCAAATCCGTCTCCTGCGCGCCCCTCAGGAGTTTCCCGCTTTCGCCGTGCGAAACCTCGCCGCCAACGGCGTCGTCTGGACCGGCCGCGCCGCGGAAACCGCCACCGCGGTGCCGCCGCTCGCCGACCTCGCCCCCGCCGATTACCCCGACGAAAACATGTGCTCGGTCGCCCTGCGCATTTCGTACGGCAAATTCGACTACTTCACCGGCGGCGACCTCCATTGCGACACCGCCTTCGGCACGATGCCGTGGCGCGATGTCGAGACCCCGGCCGCGCGCGCCGCCGGCCCCGTCGAGGTCGCGACCGCCAACCACCATGCCTACTTCGACGCCGTCGGCCCCGACTCCGTCCGCGCCCTCCAACCTCGCCTGTGGATCACCCAGGCCTGGCACCTCACGCATCTCAATATGGGCGTCCTCGAGCGCATGCTCAGCCCGCGGCTCTACGCGGGGCCGCGCGACGTCGTCGCGACCGACCTCCTCCCCGCCACCGCGCTGATGAACGAGCGCTTCATGAAACAGGTCCGCGCCACCCTCGGCCACGTCGTCCTGCGCGTCGCGGCCGATGGCGCGAGCTTCACGGCCTACGTCACCGAGTGCCGCGACGAAACGGACACCGTGGTCGACATCCTCGGACCGTTTCCCTGCCGCTGAGGCCGGGCCGCCGGCGAACGCGGCGCGCGACCCCGCCCGCACTTTGCCGCCCGCCGGGGGACAATCTGCTTGTCCCCGCCCGCCGGCCGCCGTTTCGTCGCCGCGCTGCACCTCGTCGACGCCACCCCGCGTTGGCGAATCTACCCCAACCTCCCCGTCTCCCCCGGCGGGCAACCCCGACCGCCATGAACCTCTGGCTCCGCCCGGTCTTCCGCACCGGCACCTTCCGCGCCTTCCTCCGCGCCGGCACATTTCTGATTTTGGCCGCCGTACTACGCGCCCAGACCCCGGCTACCGGCACGATCGAAGGCCGCGTCTTCGATTCCGGACGCGGCGAATACCTCGTCAACGCGCGCCTTACCGTCGAGGGCACCGCCCTCGAGGCGTTTACCGACGAAGCCGGCCAATACCGCCTCACCGGCGTGCCCGCCGGCTCCGCCCGCGTCCGCGTTTTCTTCACCGGCCTCACCGCGCAAACCGCCGCCGTCGCGGTCGCCCCCGGCGCCGTCGCCACCCACCACGTCACCCTTTCCGCCGCTCCCGCCGCCGGTGCCCCGGCCGGCCGCGCCACTGCCGGGGCCGACGGTACCGTCCAGCTCAGCCAGTTCGTCGTCTCGACCACGAAGGAAATGGACGGCGCCGCCATCGCCATCAACGAGCAGCGCTTCGCCCGCACGATCATGAACGTCGTCGCCGCGGACGAATTCGGCACCGTCGTCGACGGCACGCCCGGCGAGGTCATGAAGTTTCTCCCCGGCATCACGATGGACTACAGCGCCGGCGAGGCCCGCACCATCTCGATGAACGGCGTGCCCGCCTCCAACGTCCCGATCACCGTCGGCGGCTTCGACCTCGCCAGCGCCGCGGGCAACGGCACCGGCCGCGTCACCAACCTCGACCAATTCTCCGTCAACAGCATCTCCCGCATCGAGGTCCACCACTCCCCCACGCCCGAGTCCACGGGGTCCGCCCTCGCCGGCTCCGTCAACATGGTCCCGCGCTCCGCCTTCGAGCGCTCCCGCCCGATCCACACCGCCAGCGTATTCCTCACCCTCAAGGACGGCGACCGCAGCTTCCACAAAACCCCGGGCCCGCTCAACAAACCCACCCGCAAGGTCACCCCCGGTTTCAATTTCTCCTCCGTCGTCCCGGTGAACAAAAAGTTCGGCTTCACCCTCTCCGGCAACCACGTCGACCAGTACAGCTACGAGGACGTCGCCACCTCCACCTGGCGCGGCAACGGCCAGGCCACGAGCGTCGCCGCCACCGCCCTCAACGGCCGCCCCGACACCACGCCCGACAAACCCTACCTCACCGACTTCGCCCTGCGCGACAGCACCCGCGGCAACCGCGCCGACTCCGCCGGCCTCACCGTCGACTACAAGTTTTCGCGCAACGACACCGTGTCCTTCTCGTTTCAATACACGTGGATCGGCGTGGTGCACAACAACCGCACCCTCTCCTTCTTCATCAACCGCGTGCAGCCCGGCGCCTGGAGCCCCGTCCACACCGAGGGCACCCGCTACGTCGCGGGCTCGCCGACCTCGACCGGCACGCTCACGCCGGGCGGCTTCGGCCCCGTCGGCGGCTTCGACGAGGTCCGCGTCAACGGCTCCGCCCAGGACTGGTACGGCACCACCTACACGCCCTCGCTCGTCTGGCGGCACGACGGCCCGGTCTGGAAAATGGACGCCGGCCTCGGCTTCTCCCGCGCCAGCCTCCACACCCGCAACGTCGACAAGGGCTTCTTCGGCGCCTCCCAGGCCCGCCGCACCGGCGTGCGTGTCTCGTTCGCCGACATCTTCTACCTCCGGCCCAACACCATCACGGTCACCGGCGCCGACGGCCTGCCCGTCGACCCGTATCGGCTCGACAACTACTCCCTCGACACCGCCAACGGCGTCGTGCGCGACTCCGTCGACCTGAAGCGCAGCGTCCGTGCCAACATCCGCCGCGATCTCGTCCTGCGCGGCATCCCCGTCTCCCTCAAAGCCGGCGGCGACATGCGCAGCGCCGAGCGCGATCTCCGCGCCACCACCGACACCTACACCTACGTCGGTCCCGACGGCATCAACAGCTTCGCCGGCAACGCGCCGCAGCGCGGCGACGACAACGCCGGCATCGCCCTCGACGAGGAGTTCTCCCGCCGCACCGGAGCCTACGGTTTCCCGCAGGTCCAATGGCTCTCCAACGACGACTACTACGATCTCTACAAGCGCACGCCCGGCCACTTCACCACCAACGCCAACACCAATTACCGCGCCGGCGTCGGCGCCTCAAAGTACGCCCGCGAGATCATCACCTCAGCCTACCTCCGCACCGACGCCGCCTTCTTCAACCGCCGCCTCCAGTTCGTCGGCGGCCTGCGCGCCGAGCAGACCAACATCAAGGCCGCCGGCCCGCTCACCGATCCCTCCGGCAATTGGCAGCGCGACGCCGCGGGCAACGTCGTCCCCCGCCGCGACGCCGCCGGCAACATCGTCCGCAACGCCCAGGGCATCGTCCAGCCCGCCCTCATCGTGCCGACCACGGACGCGCTCGGCGTTTCCCAACTCACCTACCTCGACCGCGGCCAGCGCACGCAGAAGGAATACCTGCGCCTCTTCCCCAACGCCAACCTCAGCTACCTGCTGCGCGAGAACGTCACCGCGCGTTTCGCCTACTACCAATCCGTCGGCCGCCCCGATTTCAACCAGTACGCCGGCGGCCTCACGCTGCCCGACACCTCCGTGCCCGTGACGTCCAACACCGTGATCTCGGTCAACAACGCCGGCATCAAGGCCTGGAGCGCCGAGACCTACAAAGTCCGCCTCGAGTACTATTTCGAGCGAGTCGGCACCATCAACATCGGGGCCTTCCGCCGGGACTTCAAAAATTTCTTCGGCAGCGTCCGCTTCCCGGCCACGCCCGAGTTCCTCTCCCTCTACGATCTCGATCCCGACGAATACGGCGTCTACGACGTCACGACGAACCACAACCTCGATTCGACCGTGCGCATGACGGGCCTCGAATTCGACTACAAGCAGGCCCTCACGTTTCTCCCGCCTTGGGCCCGCGGCATCCAGGTCTTCGCCAACGCCAGCGCCCTCCGCGCCACCGGCGAAGGCGCGGCCAACTTCGCCGGCTACGTCCCGCGCTCCGGCAGCTGGGGCTGGAGCCTCACCCGCCCGAAATACGTGCTGCGCATGAACTGGAACTACCGCGGCGCCCAGCGGCGCGGCCTCATCGCCGTCGGCCGCAGCATCGAGCCCAACACCTACAACTGGGGCTCCAAGCGGCTCTACCTCGACGTCACCGCCGACTACATCCTCAACCGCCGCTTCACGCTCTTCGGCAGCATGCGCAACATCCACAACCAGACCGAAGACTCGAAGATCTATGGCCCGAACACGCCCTCGTACGCCAAGTTCCGCCAACGCGTCGACTACGGCTCCGCCTGGACCTTCGGCGTGCGCGGCCAGTTCTGAGCCATATACAGGCAGTTGAGAGAGCTTGGTTGAGAGTTGAGAGCAGAACCGAACAGCCTCGGCGCATCTCTTTTCTGGCCAGGGCCTGAGCGCCGCTGGATTTTTCTCTCAACTCTCAACCGCAAACTCTCAGCTGCATAATCCCGGCCAAGGCGCGGCGTGCCGGCTGCACAAATTTCTGGCGCGCGCCCGCGCGCTGCGCACACTCCGCCCGTCCTCCGCGGCTCCCCCCGCCCGGAGTTTGCGTTTTCCCCACCCCTTTCTCGTTCCCCATGGAAAATCTCACTTACGACGCCATCGTCGTCGGCTCCGGCATCAGCGGCGGCTGGGCCGCCAAAGAGCTCACGCAGAAGGGCCTCAAGGTCCTCCTTCTCGAACGCGGCCGCAACATCGAGCATGTCTCCGGTTACAAGAACGCCACCTTGCCGCCGTGGCAGGTCCCGCACCGCGGCAAGGTGCCGACCGATCTGCGCGACGCGCATCCGGTCCAGCGCCGCGACTACATCCTCAACGAGGTCAACTACGACTACTGGGAGAAGGAAGCCGACAGCCCTTACATCGAGAAGAAGCCCTTCGATTGGTTCCGCGGCTACCACGTCGGCGGCCGCTCCCTGATGTGGGGCCGGCAGAGCTACCGGTTCAGCGATTTCGATTTCGAGGCCAACGCCAAGGAGGGCGTCGCGATCGACTGGCCCATCCGTTACGCCGACATCGCGCCCTGGTACGACTACGTCGAGCGCTTCGCCGGCATCAGCGGCTCGAAGGAAAATCTCCCCCAGCTGCCCGACGGCCAGTTCCTCCCGCCGATGGAGCTCAACGTCGTCGAAAAGCACGTCGCCGCCCGCATCCGTACCCATTTCAAAGATACGCGGCGCATGATCATCGGCCGCGCGGCCAATCTCACCCAGCCGCACGAGGACCGCGTGAACTGCCAGTTCCGCAACAAGTGCTGGCTCGGCTGTCCCTTCGGCGCCTACTTCAGCACCCAGTCGTCGACCCTCCCGGCCGCAATGAAGACGGGCAACCTCACGCTCCGGCCCTTCTCGCTCGTCACGCGGCTCGTGTACGACAAAGACGCGAAGCGCGCCCGCGGCGTCGAGGTGCTCGACACCGAGACGCGCCAGACCGTCGAGTACAAGGCCAAGGTCGTCTTCCTCTGCGCCTCGGCCTTCAACTCGACCACGATCCTGATGCGCTCCGCCACCGACGTTTGGCCCGGCGGCCTCGGCAGCAGCTGCGGCGAACTCGGCCACAACGTCATGGACCACCACTTCCGCGCCGGCGCCAGCGGCCGCGTGGAAGGCTTCGAGGACAAGATCGTCTTCGGCCGCCGCCCCAACGGTTTCTACATTCCCCGTTTCCGGAATCTGTTCGGCGACCAACGCGGCTACACGCGCGGCTTCGGCTACCAGGGCAACGCCAGCCGCGAGGGCTGGGCCCGCGAGGTCGCCGAGCTCGGCATCGGCGCCCCGCTCAAGGAGGCGCTGCGCGAACCCGGCCAGTGGACCATCGGCATGACGGGCTTCGGCGAGATTCTGCCGTACCACGCCAACCGCATCTCCCTCGACTGGAACACGCGCGACAAGTGGGGCCAGCCCGTCCTCGTCATGGATTGCGAGATCAAGGAGAACGAAAAGAAGATGCGCGTCGACATGATGGCCGACGCCGCCGAGATGCTCGAGGCCGCCGGCGTGAAGCAGGTGAAGCCCGCCGACGCCGGCTACAACTTCGGCCGCGGTATCCACGAGATGGGCACCGCCCGCATGGGCCGCGACCCGAAGACCTCCGTGCTCAACGCCCACAACCAAGTCTGGGAAGCGCCCAACGTGTACGTCACCGACGGCTCCTGCATGACCTCCGGCGCCTGCATCAATCCCTCCCTCACCTACATGGCGCTGACGGCGCGCGCGGCGGACCACGCCGTCGCCCAGCTCAAGAGCCGCAACCTCTGATCTTCCCCGCCATGGACCTCACCCGCCGCGAGGCACTCCTCTCCCTGGCCGCGCTGCTGGGCACGACCGTCGTCGCGCCCCGCCTGCTCGCCGCCACCGCCGCCAAATCCGCGAAGACCCCCGCGTTTGCCGCCGCCGATCTGCCGCTGCTCGACGAAATCGGCGAAACCATCATTCCCGCGACCGACATCCCCGGGGCCAAGGCCGTGCAAATCGGCGCGTTCCTGAATATGATGATCACCGACTGCTACGACCCGCCGGAGCAGGCCGCGATCAAAGCCGGCGTGGCCAAGCTCACCGCCGACTATCGCGCGCGCTTCAACGAGGCCTTCGTCGGCGGCAAATCCGCCAACCGCACCGCCCTGCTCAACGAACTCGACGCGGAACAGAAGAAGTACACCGCCGGCAAGAAACCCGAGCAGCCCGCGCACTGGTTCCGGATCGTGAAGGAAATGACCGTCCTCGGCTATTTCTCCTCCGAAATCGGCGCCACGCAGGCCCTGCGCTACGTCGAGGCCCCCGGCCGCTACAACGGCGCCGAGCCTTACAAGAAGGGCGACCGAGCCTTTTTCAATTGAAGCCGCGGTCGCCGACCGCCTGCGGCGGCAGTGGCAAGGTGAAGGTTGAAAGTCGAAAGACCGATCCCCGAATCGCTCTTAGTTTCCGGCAGCTGACCGCTGATCGCTGACAGCTGATAGCTCAAACCTTACACCTTCTCCTTCCCCTGCCGCAGCCGGTCCACGAACACGGCCACGATGATCACGAGGCCGATGATGATTTCCTGGAAATAGGTCGGCCACCCCATCTGCTGCGAACCGTTGCGCAGCACGGCCATGATCAAGGCGCCGATCATCGAGCCGAGGATCGTGCCGACGCCGCCGTTCAGGCTCGCGCCGCCGATGATGACGGCGGCGATGATATCGAGTTCAAGGCCGACGGCGACGGTCGGATCGCCCTGCCGCAACCGCGAGAGCTGGAACAAGCCCGCGAGACCGAAGAAGCAGCCGGCGAGCGCGTAGATGCAGATTTTCAACCGCGTCGTCGGGATGCCGCAGAGCCGCGCCGTCGCCTCGTTCGAACCGAGGGCGAAGATGTGCCGCCCGAAGACGGTGTTGCGCAACATCACCGCGGTGAGCACCGCCAGGACCAACGCGACCCACACGCCGGCCGGCAGCGCGTAGCCGAAGGGATCCGCCGTGGTCATCCAGGCATTGATCGGCGAGCTCTCGTAATTGACGGTCTGGTTGTCCGCGAGCCACTTGGCCGAACCGCGCGCGACACCGAGCGTGCCGAGCGTGATGATGAACGGCGTCATCCGCAGACCCGCGATCGCCGCGCCGTTGAGCAAACCGATCAGGCCGCCCGAAAGGATCATCGCCAGCACCACCGGCGCCGTGCTCCAGCCTTGCTGGATGAGCAACGCGCCGACCACGCTCGTGAAGGCGATGCTCGAACCCACCGACAGATCGATGCCGCCGCTGACGATGATCTTCGTCATGCCGAGGGCCCCGATTGCCACGATGACCGTCTGCGTGAAGATGGTCTTGAAGTTGTGATACGTGAGGAAGAACTCGCGCGTCTCCGCCGGGATCGAGAACAGGGCAATCACGACGAGCAGGCCGAGAAAGGGACCGGCCTTCGCGAGCAGGGATTTCAGGGAGTCGTTCATGGGCGCCGGGACGGGACGGAAAGGGCGTCTGCTGTGCGCATAAAGTCTCAGGTCGTGCCGGCGCTGCCGGTGGCCGTGCGCATGATCTCGGCCTCGCTCCACTCGGCGCGCGGGCGTACCGCCGCCAATTCGCCGCGGCACATCACGCCGATCGTGTCGCAGAGCCCGAGCAGCTCGGGCAGGTAGCTGCTGATCACGACCACGGCTTTGCCGGCGCCGGCCAGCTCGCCGATCAATTGGTAAATCTGCGCCTTGCTGCCGACGTCGATGCCGCGCGTCGGTTCATCGAGCAAAAAGATCCGCGCCGGGTGCTCGAGCAGCCGCGCGAGCGCGACTTTCTGCTGGTTGCCGCCGGACAATTGCCCGATCGGCTGCGCCGCGTTCCGGCACTTGACGCGCAGGGTGTCGACCCAGCGCTGCGCCGTCGCCCGCTGGCGGCCGCCGTCGATCCAGCCGAAACGGCCGAACGCGCCGTGCTTGGTCAGCGTGAGATTGTCGGCGATGGATTGGCTCAGCATCAGGCCCTCCTCCTTGCGGTTCTCGCTGAGGAAACCGACCCCGTGGTCCCAGCGGTCGCGCGGCGTCGCGGCCCCGGCCGGCGCGCCCACGACGCAGACCTCGCCCGCGTCCGCGGCATCGAGGCCGAAAACCGTGCGCAACAGGTCCGTGCGGCCCGCGCCGATCAGGCCGGCCAGGCCGAAAATCTCGCCCGCCCGCACCTGCAGCGTCGCGCGCTTCAGCCGCGGCGCCGAGGCGCAGGCCTTCACGTCGAGCACCACGGCGCCCGGCGTGTGCGGGATGCGCGGATACAGGTCCTTGACCTCGCGGCCCGTCATGAGCGTCACGATGCGGTCGAGGCCCGCCGTCTTCATGTCGCCGGAGCCGACGGTCTCGCCGTCCTTCAGCACGGTGAAGCGGTCGGCGATGCGGCGGCATTCCTCGAGAAAATGGCTGATGTAGATGACGCTCACGCCCTGCGCGCGCAGGCGGCCGATCGCGGCGAAGAGCAACTCCGTGTCCGCCTGCGTCAGGCTGCTCGTCGGCTCGTCCATGATCAGGACCTTCGGCTTGGTCAGGAGCGCGCGCGCGATCTCGATCACCTGCTGGGCGGCGATGGAAAACGCTCCCGCCGGCCGGTCGAGGTCGAGGCTTTCGTGCCCGAGCTGGGCGAGCGCGGCGCGCGCGCGTTCGCGCGAAGCCCGGCGGTCGACCCACCCGCCGCGGGCCGACTCGGCGCCGAGGAGGATGTTTTCCTCCGCGCTGAGGTGCAGCGCCAGGTTCAGTTCCTGGTAGATCATCGCGACGCCCTTCAGGCGGGCGTCGTGCGGATTGAGCGGCGTGTAGGGCGCGCCGCCCAGGGTCATTGTGCCGGCATCCGCGGCGTGCGCGCCGCTGAGCACCTTCATCAGCGTGCTCTTGCCGGCGCCGTTCTCGCCGATCAACGCGTGCACCTCGCCGGGCGCGAGCTCGAGCGAAACGCCGCGCAAGGCCTGCGTCGCGCCGAACGCCTTGCGGATCCCGTCGAGGCGGAGGGTGGCGGCGGCCGGGGACGTCACTTCAGGTATTTGTCGAGCGGCGGATTCACGATCTCGGCCATCTCGGGGGAATTGAAGTTTTCCTTCGTCACGAAACCGACGCCGGTGTCGACGAAGCCCTGGACCTTCTGGCCGCGGAGGACGGCGACCATGGTCTTCACGCCGAGGTAGCCCATGCGCATCGGGTTCTGCACGACCATGCCCTGCACGTGGCCGGCCTTGAGCCCGGCGTTGAGCGTCTCGCCGGAGTCGAAGGCGACGAAGGAGACCTTGCCGGCGAGACCGGCGTCGCGCAGCGCCAGCAGCATGCCGGCGGCGGCGGATTCGTTGGAAGCAAACACGCCCTGGACCTGGCGGCCGTAGCGGTTGAGCAGATTTTCCGCGGTGCGTTTCGCGCTGTCGCGGGTGGCGCCGGCGTGCTGGTCGGTCGAGAGCAGCTTGATGCCGGGGAAATCCTTTTTCATGACCTCGAGGAAACCTTCCTCGCGCTCCTCGGTGCTGGCGGAGCCAACGGCGTAGCGGAGCATGATCGCGTTGCCCTTGCCGCCGAGCATCTTGCCGAGATTGCGGGCGGCGATGCGGCCGCCTTCGCGGTTGTCGGTGGAGACGGAGCTGACGGGTGCTTTGGACTCGAGGCCGGAGTCGATGATGATTACGGGGATCTTGCCGCGGACCGCGGTCTCGACCGGGGCGACGAGGCCCTTGCGGTCAAGCGGGGCGAGCACGATGCCGCTGACGCGCTGGGCGACGAAGTTTTCCACGACCTGGATCTGCTGCTCGCGGTCGTCCTCCTTGAGCGGGCCCTTCCAGATGATCTGCACGTTGACGCCCTCGGCCTTGAGTTCCTGTTCGGCCTTCTTCGCGCCGGCGTGGATCGATTTCCAGAATTCGTGCGTCGTGCCCTTCGGGATCACGGCGATCTTGTAGGACTCGGCGGCGCCGGCGGAAACCGCGGCGGCCAAGGAAAGGGAAAGCAGCTGGAGGAGTTTTTTCATGGGGGAATGAAAGCCGGGGACCGGGACCCGCCGGGGAGAGGCGGAGGAACCGAAGCCAAAAGCGCGCGCAGACTACAGGCAATCGCCAAGACCGAGAATGGATAAATTCGCCCAAGCCATGGCCATTCTCGGCGCGGCCGTTTTTCGCCGCCGCAGCGCAGGCTCGCGCGCCGCGGCGCCGGCCGTTTCGCTCGGGCCATGGGGTTCATGCTGAAGAAATTCGTCTCCTACTGGCTGATGCCGCTGCCTCTCTGCACCGTGCTCATCTTGGCCGGGACGATTTTGCTGTTTCGGCCACGCACCGCGCGTTTCGGCCGCGGGCTCGTCGCGGCGGGTCTGCTGCTCCTGATGCTTTTCGGCAACGCCCACGTGAGCCGCGCGCTGATCCGGCCCTTAGAAACGCAGTATCCGCCGGTCCCTGCGTTCGCCGCCGGGGATCCCGTGCCGGCGGCGATCCGCGAATGCCGTTACGTCGTCCTGCTCGGCGGCGGCAACGGTTTCAGTCCGGGCATGTCCGCGACCAATTTGCTTTCGAGCTCCGCGCTTTCCCGCACGACGGAGGCGGTGCGGATCATGCACGCGTTGCCGCAGGCCAAATTGATCGTCACCGGGCCCGCGACCGGCGACCGCCCGTCCCATGCCTCGATTCTCGCCCGGGCCGCCGGCGAACTCGGGATTCCGCCCGGCCGCATTCTCCATCTCGACCAGGGCCGCGACACGGAAGACGAGGCCCGCGCCGTCAAGCTGGCGGTCGGCGACGCTCCGGTCGCCCTCGTCACTTCGGCCTGGCATTTGCCCCGGGCGATGGCGCTCTTCGCCCGGGCCGGCGTACGGACCGTCGCCTGCCCATCCGACTACAAGTCGCATGCGGAAAGTTCGTTCCACCTCTTCACGCTGCTCTGGGACCTGGATTCGCTGGAACGCAGCACGATGGCCGTCCGCGAACGCCTCGGCGCCCTTTGGGTAAAGTTGAAAGGCGGCGGCCCATGACACGCCGGGCGCGAAATTCGTCACCGAAAAGTTTCGCAATCGTAACCTGCGCGGCTACTCACGCGTTACGATGCTCTCGCTGAAAAAACTGTTCGGGAAAGACGACAAGTTCTTCGACCTGCTCGAAGCCGGAGCCGAAGAGGCCAAGACGAGCGTCACGTTGTTCGCCAATTACCTGAAGCAGAGCGCCGGCGGCTCCACGCCGCTCCAGCTGGACGAATTCATCCAGGCGCGCCGGAAGGAAAAACGCATCCGCGCGACGATGACGGAGGAGCTGAGCAAGACCTTCGTCACCCCGCTGGAACGCGAGGACATCGAGGCCCTGTCCTTCGCCCTCTACCGCATTCCCAAGATCGTCGAGAAAATCGTCGAGCGCCTCTCGATCTACCCGGGCCGCGTGCCGACCGCCGCGTTCCAGCGCCAGGCGGAACTGATGCTGCAGGCGGCCGATGCCGTCGTGTTCATGGTGAAACAGCTGCGCGGCGGCACGAACATCGAGAAGATCCGCGAGGCCAACGACCGGTTGCAGTACGCGGAAGGCGAAGCCGACAAGGTCATGCTCGCCCTGCTCAAGGAGCTGTACCACGGCCCCTACGACGCCAAGGAGCTCGTGATCCTCCAGGAACTTTACGAGATGGTGGAACAGGCGGTCGACCGCTGCCGCAACGCCGGCAACATCGTCGTCCAGATCGTCCTGAAGCATTCGTAATCCGCCCCGCGGTCCGACGTGCGGCGGATGCCGCCGCCCTTCCCGGGTCCCGCGCCCCTCCGCCTGCCATGACCCTCTTCCTTCTCGTCCTGTTCGCCGCGCTGGTCTTCGAGTACATCAACGGCTTCCACGACACCGCGAATTCCATCGCCACTGTCGTCTCGACGAAGGTCCTCACCCCGCGCCAGGCGGTCATGTGGGCTGCGTTCTGGAACCTCATCGGCGCCCTGTCCGGCACCGCTGTCGCCAAGACGATCAGCGGCGGCCTCGTCGAGGCCTCGTCGGTGTCGATGATCACGGTCTTCGGCGCCCTGCTCGGCGCCATCATCTGGAACCTCATCACCTGGTGGCTCGGCCTGCCCTCGAGCTCGAGCCACGCCCTCATCGGCGGCCTCTGCGGCGGCGCCATGGCCACGGCCAACGGCAACTGGAGCGTCCTCATCTGGTCCGAAGTCGACAAGAAGGGCGCGGCTGTCGGCCTCTGGCCCAAGGTCGTGCTGCCGATGTTTTCCTCGCCGGTCCTCGGCTTCATCGCCGGCGGACTGCTCATGTACATCTTGATGATTTGCCTGCGCAAAGCGACGCCGCGCCTCGTCGGCCTCGTTTTCGGCAAAGCCCAGCTCGCGAGCGCGGGCTTCATGGGCTACGGCCACGGCCTCAACGACGCCCAGAAAACAATGGGCATCATCACGCTCGCCCTCGCCACCGGCACCGCCTCCGGCGCCTTCGCCACGCTGCCCGATTGGCTGGGTTTCCTGCGCGTCGAACCCAACGCCGAGATTCCCTTCTGGGTAAAGATCACCTGCGCGCTCGTCATGGCCGCGGGCACCGCCGCCGGCGGCTGGCGCATCATCCGAACCATGGGCCACAAGATGGTGAAACTGCAGCCCGTGCACGGCTTCGCCGCCGAAACCACCGCGGCCCTCGTCATCCACGGCGCGTCCTCGATCGGCGTGCCGGTTTCCACGACCCACATCATCTCCACCTCGATCATGGGCGTCGGCGCCACCAAGCGCCTCAGCGCCGTGAAGTGGGGCGTCGTCGAACGCATCCTGTGGGCCTGGGTTCTCACCCTCCCCGTCACCGCGATGCTCGCCTACGGCATCGTCGAAGTCGGTCACATGCTCGGCTACTGAGCCGCTGTCTTCGTTCCAAGACAGGGGACAGGATCGACAGGAGACAACCAAGCCGGATTCACCGGACGCAATTCCGGGACGGGATTCCTTCCTGTCGATCCCGGATCGGCCGTCCTGTCCTTCCTGTCCAAAGCAAAAAACTTCCGCCCGCCCTTAACGCTCAGTTCGTCGCGAGCAGCTTCCGCAGCGTCTCATCGACGGCCTTGGGGTTGGCCTTGCCCTTCGCGGCTTTCATGATCGGGCCCTTGAACGCGTTGATCGCGCTGTCCTTGCCGGATTTGAACTCCGCCAACGCCTTTGGGTTCGCCGCGATCGAATCGCGGCACCATTGCTCGAGTTCGTTGCTGTCCGTCGGCGCCGCCTTGAGGCCTTTGCGATCCGCAATTGCTTCCGGGGAATCGCCCGTGGCGAACATCTCGACGAAGACTTCCTTCGCGGCCTGGTTCAGAATCGTGCCCGCATCGACGAGCTTCACGAGCGCAGCCAGCTGCGCGGGGCCGACCTTCGATTGCCCCAGTTCCAATTTCGCGGCGCCCAATTCGCGCAGCAGGTCGTTGACGATCCAGTTGCCCACGGCCTGGGCCTTGCCGGCGCCGGCGGCGGTTGCGGCCGCCTCGAAGTAATCGGCCAGCGCGCGGTCCCACACCAGCACCGAGGTCAACGTGTACGGCAGCTGGTACTGCTCGAAAAACCGGCGCTGCTTCGCGAACGGCAACTCGGGGCATTCGGCCTGCAGGCGCGTTTTCCACGGCTCGTCGACGACGACCGGCATCAAATCGGGATCCGGGAAATAGCGGTAGTCGTGCGCCTCTTCCTTGGTGCGGAGGGACTGCGACGTGCCGGTCATGCCGTCGTAGTCGCGCGTTTCCTGCACGATCGTGCCGCCGCGCTCGAGCACGGCGAGCTGGCGCTTGATCTCGTGCGCGATGCCGTCGCGCACAAAGGAGATCGAGTTGAGGTTCTTCAGCTCGACCTTGGTGCCGAGCTTCGTCTGGCCCACGGGGCGGATGGAAATGTTGGCGTCGCAGCGCAACTGCCCCTTCTCCATGTCGCAGTCCGAGATGCCGCCGTAGACCATCGTCGCGCGCAGCGACGTGAGATAGGCGAAGGCCTCGTCGGCCGTGTGCATCGCCGGATCGGATACGATCTCCATCAGCGGCGTGCCGGCGCGGTTGTAGTCGACGAGCGAGTCGGAGGCGCCGTGGTTGAGTTTGCCCACATCCTCCTCGAGGTGGATGCGCGTGAGCGGGATGCGCTTGTGCTCGCCCATGACGTTGCGGGCGGAGCCGGGCAGCTCGATCTCGACCTCGCCGCCGAGGCAGATCGGCTGGTCGTACTGGGAGATCTGGTAGTTCTTGGGCGAGTCCGGATAGAAATAGTTTTTCCGGTCCCATTTGCAGACCGGCGCGATGCGGCAACCGAGGAGGAGGCCGGCCTTGATGATCGCGTCGAGGGCGGCCTTGTTCATCACCGGCAACGCGCCCGGCAGGGCGAGGACGGTGGGATCGGTGAGCGTGTTGGGCTCGTGGCCGTACCCCGTGGCGACGCGCGTGAAGACCTTGGACCGGGCCTTGATCTGGACGTGGACCTCGAGACCGATGACGGCTTCGTAGGAAGAAGAAGAAAGAGACACAGAGGACACGGAGGGAATCGCGGAGTTCACAGAGCAAGGCGCTTCAGGCCACGGGTCAAAATCGTTGCGCGGAAATTCAGGAGCAGTCCGATCCGGCAGCGGGAAAACTTCAGGTAGGTGAGGACCTGCGCCTCATGGACGTCCAGCAATGCATCGACCGCCTTCAATTCGACCACCACCTGGCCGCCGACCACAAAATCGAGGCGATAGGCATCCCCGATCACCAGGTCCTTGTAACCGACCGGACAGAGTTTCTGTTCCTCGAAAGCCAGACCGCGCAGGACAAATTCGTGGGCCAAGGCACACTGGTATGCGGACTCCAGCAGCCCCGGCCCGAGTTCGCGGTGCACCTCGATCGCAGCTCCGATCACCTGCTCCGTGAGGTGATTGATATCGGGATTCATCTCCGTGGCCTCCGTGCCTCCTCCGTGACCTCTGTGCTCCAAAATCACAGCACAGGGGTGCGCAGCTTCCAGTCGTGGCCGCGTTCGTAGGCTTGGGCGATGGCGAGGAGGTCGGCTTCCTTGAAGGGCTGGCCGATGAGTTGCACACCGATCGGCAGCGACGACTTCGTAAATCCGCAGGGCAAGCTCAGCGCCGGCAGGCCCGCGAGGTTCACGCCGATCGTGTAGATGTCGCACAGGTACATCGCCAGCGGGTCGCTCTTTTCCCCGAGTTTGAACGCCGGGATCGGCGACGTCGGCGTGATCAGCGCGTCGACTTCCTTGTACGCATTCAGGAAATCCTGCCGGATCAACGTGCGCACTTTCTGGGCGCGCAGGTAGTAGGCGTCGTAGTAGCCGCTCGAGAGCACGTAGGTGCCGAGGATGATGCGGCGCTTCACTTCCGCGCCGAAACCCTCGGCCCGCGATTTGAAGTAGAGGTCGACGATGTCTTTCGCGTCCGCGGAACGGTGGCCGTAGCGGATGCCGTCGTAGCGCGCCAAGTTCGAGGACGCCTCGGCCGTCGCGATGATGTAATAGGTATCGAGGCAGTACTGCGTGTGCGGCAGCGAGACTTCGCGGATCTCGCAGCCTTGGGCTTTGTAAAACGCAATCGCCTGCTCCACCGCCGCGCCGATTTCCGGATCGAGGCCGGCGCCGAAGTACTCCTTCGGAATGCCCAACTTCCAAGGTCCGCGCCGCGCCGCGAGTTCACGGCGGTAATCGGGAATCTCGGCCCGGTACGACGTCGAATCGCGTTCGTCGTGGCCGGCGATGGCGCCGAGCACGATCGCGTTGTCCTCGACGGTGCGCGTGAAGGGACCGATTTGGTCGAGCGACGACGCGTATGCGATCAGACCGTAACGGGAAACCAATCCGTAGGTCGGCTTCAGGCCGACGACGCCGCAGAGCGCGGCCGGCTGGCGGATCGAGCCGCCGGTGTCGGAGCCGAGCGTCGCGATCGCCTCACCCGCCGCGAGCGCCGCGGCGCTGCCGCCGGACGAACCGCCGGGCACGCGCGTGACGTCCCACGGATTGCCCGTCGGGTGGAAGGCGGAATTCTCCGTCGACGAACCCATCGCGAACTCGTCGCAGTTCAGGCGGCCGTAGAGCACGGCGCCGGCGGCCTTGAGGCGCGCGGTCACGGTCGCGTCGTAGGGCGAGACGAAGTTCGCGAGCATCTTGCTCGAGGCGGTCAGGGGCTGGTCTTTGACAGCAATGACGTCCTTGAAACCGATCGGGATGCCGTCGAGCGGTCCGCGCGCCTGCCCCGCCGCGCGGCGGGCATCGGATGCGGCGGCCTGCGCGAGCGCGTCGGCCGGGTCGGCGGAATTGAAAGCGCGCACCCGCGGTTCGACGGCGGCGGCGCGGGCGATGACGGCCTGCGCGAGTTCGACCGCGCTCACCTCGCGCGCCGCGAGGGCGGCGGCGAGCTCGGCAATGGTGCGGTAGTGGAGCGGGACGGCGGACATGGCGGCGCTCATTCGACGACCTTGGGCACGACGACCATGTTCTCGCGCTGCGCCGGCGCGTTGCGGAGCGCCTGGTCGGCGGGCAAGCCCGGACGGGCGACGTCCTCCTGCCAGACATTGTGCACGGCGAACGCGTGGGCCGAGGGCTCGACGCCGGCGACGTCGACCTTGGCGAGCTGTTCGATGTGGTGCAGCACGCTGCCGAGCTGCACGGCGAAGGTCGCCTTTTCCTCGGGCGTCAGGGCGACGCGCGCGAGTTTGGCGACGTGGTCGATGTCGAGTTGGGGCGCGGAGGACATGGCGTTACTTGCGGATCTGCCAACCGGTGGTCTGCACGACGTCGTCCTGCACC
This sequence comes from Opitutaceae bacterium, assembly GCA_027482185.1. Taxonomy (GTDB): domain Bacteria; phylum Verrucomicrobiota; class Verrucomicrobiia; order Opitutales; family Opitutaceae; genus ER46. Next base: position 396,985 of record JAIXWF010000003.1, read on the forward strand.
TTCTGGAAGACGGCATTCACTTCCTCGTCGGTCAGCGTCCGTTCCGCGGACCGGAACACGAGGTTGAACGCGAGGCTCTTCTTGCCCTCGGGCAGGCCGGGGCCCGTGTACACGTCGAAGACGGCGACCTTCTCGACGGCGAACGTGTTGCCCGCGGCGGCGCGCGCCGACTTGAGCAGGGCTTTCTGCACTTCGGCCGAAGTCGTCGCGGCGTCGACCACGAGGGCGACGTCGCGCAGCGCGGCCGGCAAAAGGCTGAAGTCGGCGAAACGGCGGCGCGCGGCGTCGGCGGAGAGTTTCTCCGGCAAAATCGCGAAGAGCCCGGCATAGACCTTGCCCTTGATCCCGAGGGATTTCACGAGCGCCAGATTCACGAGACCGAAGCGGGCCTGCCAGCCGTGGGCGATGTCGCCGGCGCCGGCGGACTGGCCCTCTTGCCAACCGGGCACGCCGGCGAGCGGCGTCAGCGGCTGGCGCGCGAAATCGACGCCGGCGGCGGCGGCGATGGCGGCGAGGTGGTGCTTGGCGGCGTAGAAATCGGCGCCTTCGCGCTTGAGCCAGGAACGTTCGTCGACGGCCTCGGCGAGGAGGAAGGCGACGGCGGCGCACTCGACCGTTTGGCCGTTGCGCTCAAGGAAGATGCGGCCGGTCTCGGCGAGCCGGGACACGGCGACGCCGCGGGATTGGTTCAATTGCAACGAAGCCAGCAAACCGCCGACCAAGGTGGGCCGGAGATGCGATTGCTCTTCGACAAAGGGATTGGCCAAGCCGAGTTCGGCGGTCGCGGCGGCGGTGGTCCACGCGGCGACTTCCTTGGCGGGACGGAGCGTGTAGTTCACGCACTCGTGGAAATCGTGGCCGACGAGGTAGTCGGTCGCGCGGCGGTTGAAGAGGACGATCGGGTCGTCGTCGGTCAGCAGGCCGGGCGATTGCACGACGGCGGCGGGGATCTTCTCCGTGCCGTAGAGGCGCAGCACTTCCTCGACGAGGTCGATCGGGCGGTCGAGGTCGTCGCGCCAACTCGGCACGGACACCGTCCAGGCCAAGCCGCGGGCGGGCTGCTCGGTCGGCTCCTCGCGGGTGACGTTGAGCTCGAGGGACTCGAAGGCGGCGCGCATCTGCGCGGCGGGAATCGCGAAGCCGAGCTTCTCGTTGATGAAGGCCTCGGTGACGACGATCTCGCGCTGCCACGGTACGTCTCCGCCGACCCGATACGCCGGGCCGACAACCTGGCCGCCGGCGGTGGCCAGAATGAGATCGACGGCGCGGTACGCGGCTTCGAGGGCGCCGTGCGGATCGACGCCGCGTTCATAGCGGTAGGACGAATCGGAACTGAGGGCCAGTTTGCGGGCCGTGGCGCGGATCGACTGCTTCTTGAAGATCGCGCATTCGAGCACCAGGTCGGTGGTGTCGGCGGACACGCCGGAGTTTTCCCCGCCCATGATGCCGGCGACGACGACGGGCTTGGCCGCGTCGGCGATGACGAGCATGTCGGGCGTGAGCGCGCGCTCCTTGCCGTCGAGGGTGACGATTTTCTCGTCCGCGGCGGCGCGGCGGACGACGATGCGGTTGCCGCCGAGCTTCTTCGCGTCGAAGGCGTGCAACGGCTGGCCCGTTTCGAGCATCACGTAGTTGCCGACGTCGACGACGTTGTTGATCGGGCGGAGGCCGACGGCCTTGAGCCGTTCCTGGAGCCACGCGGGGCTGGGGCCGATCTTGATGCCCGTGATGACATGGGCCGTGTAGAGCGGGCAGTCCTCGGGGGCGTGGACCTCGACGCCGGCGAGCAGGTCGGCGCGGGCCGGACCGCCGACTTCGCCGCGGAATTGCTCCTGCGGGTAAACCAGCGGCAGCTTGAACCAGGCGGCGAGCTCGCGCGCGATGCCGAGGTGGCACTGGCAATCGGGGCGATTGGGCGTGATCTCGATGTCGAAGACCGTGTCGCCCGGCGGCAGCACGTCGTTGATCGGCGTGCCGAGGGCGGGTTTGCCCTCGAGAATGAGGAGGCCGGCGTGGTCGGAGCCGAGGCCGATTTCGTCCGGGGCGCACATCATGCCGTCGGAGAGCTGGCCGCGGATCTTGGACTGCTTGATCTGGAAATTGCCGGGCAGGACGGCGCCGGGCAGCGCGACGGGCACGCGGTGGCCGGCGTCGCAGTTGGCCGCGCCGCAGACGATCGTCTTCACGCCGCCGGCGGGGCCGATGTCGACGGTGCAGACGGAGAGTTTGTCGGCGTTCGGGTGTTTGCCGCGGGTGAGGATCTCGCCGACGACGACGTGCTCGAGTTTCGGCGCGCCCGTGGTGACGACGCCTTCGACCTCGAAACCGAGGAAGGTGACGGCGCGGGAGATTTCATCGACGGAGGCGTCGAGGGCGACGTAGTCGCGGAGCCAGTTGAGGGAAATTTTCATGTGAAGTAGCGGGTAGCGTGTAGTGAGTAGCGGGTAGTCCGGGCAGCGGTTAGGAATGATGCTCGCTACTCGCTACGCGCTACTCGCTACAACGCCGGTAGGTCAGGCGAACTGCTTCAGGAAACGGAGGTCGTTCTGGTAGAAGTAACGGATGTCATCGATGCCGTAGAGGAGCATCGCGAGGCGCTCGAGGCCCATGCCGAAGGCATAGCCGCTCCAGACTTCGGGATCGTAGCCGACGGCCTCGAAGACCGTGGGATCGACCATGCCGCAGCCGCCGATTTCGATCCACGGTTTCTTCACTTTCGGCAGGTGCGAGGCGGTGAGGTCGACTTCGAAACTCGGCTCCGTGTAGCCGAAGTAGTGCGGGCGGAAACGCGTCTTCGTGTCCTTCCCGAGCAGCGAGGCGAAGATGTAGTCGAGCAGGGCCTTGAGGTCGCGGACGGTGACGTTCTTGTCCACGTAGAGGCATTCCAGCTGGTGGAAGTTGGCGCTGTGGGTGGCGTCGGTGGTGTCGCGGCGGTAAACGCGGCCCGGCGAGACGATGCGGATCGGCGGCTCGCCCTTCAGCATGGTGCGGATCTGCACGGAGGACGTGTGCGTGCGGAGGAGGTACTTCTCTTCGGGCGACTTCTTCGAGACGTTGCCGAAACGGGAAGCGGCCGGGAAATAGAACGTGTCCTTTTCGTCGCGGGCCGGGTGGTCGGCGGGCGTGTTGAGGGCGTCGAAGCAGTAGTACTCGGTCTCGACCTCGGGGCCGTCGGCGACGGTGAAGCCGACCTTGCGGAGGATGCGGCACATCTCCTCGCGCACGAGCGTGAGCGGGTGGTGCGTGCCGGGACCGAAATCGGGGGCCGGGAGCGTGGCGTCGACGGCCGGCCCAAGTTGGGCGGCGAGTTCGGCGTCGGCGATGCGCGCGAGGGCGGCGTCGAGGTGCGTCTGCAGGCCGGTCTTGGCCTCGTTGATGAGTTTGCCGACGACGGGTTTCTGCTCCTTGGGCAGGCCGCCCATCTGCTTCATGAGCGCGGTGAGTTCGCCGTGGGGGCCGACGTAGCGGGCCTTGGCGGCCTCGAACTCGGGGCGCGTTTTGACGGCCGGCAATTCGGCGGCGGCCTTGGCGAGGAGAGCGGAGAGTTGTTCCTGCATGGGAGAAATCGGAATGAGGCTCGGGGCGCGGACAAAAAGAAAGGACGGCATCCCGCGGTACGGGACCCGTCCTTCCTGAATTCGGAAACAGGGAGGCGAGCCCGCCCGGGGCTCGCGTTGAACTGACTCAGGCCTTCTTCGCCGCCGCGGCTTTGGCCTTCAACGCGTCCTGGGCTTGTTTGACCAGGCCATTGAACGCCACTTCGTCGCGGATCGCGAGATCGGAGAGGACCTTGCGGTCGAGGCCGATGTTGGCGGCCTTGAGGCCTTCCATGAAGCGGCTGTAGCTGATGCCGGCGTTGCGGCAGGCGGCGTTGAGGCGCACGATCCAGAGACCGCGGAAATCGCCCTTCTTCTTGCGGCGGGCCGCGTAGGCGTACTGCCACGCGTGCTGAACGGCTTCTTTCGCGTAGCGGAAGAGCTTCGATTTGTTGCCGAAGTAGCCCTTGGCGTACTTCAGCACTTTCTTGCGGCGCTTGCGCGACGCGGGACCATTGGTTGCACGAGCCATGTTAGTTTTCCTTTGTAGGTTAGTCGCCGCAGGTCGGCTGGGAAATCACCCGCGGACGAAGTTTGGGTTGAGCGTCGGTCTGGCTAACGAGTTAGAGACCGAACGGGAGGGCGCGCTTGAGCGGCTTGGCATGACCTTCCGCGACCAGCTTGTCGCGAGAGGCACGACGCTTTTGCTTCGTGCTCTTCGCGCCAAGCAAGTGACGGAAGCCAGGCGTGCGGCGCACGAGCTTGCCCTTGGCGGTGAGTTTGAACCGCTTGGCAATGGACTTCTTGGTCTTTTGCATGGAGAGCGTTCGAAAACAGAGAGCCCCCCACCCCTTGGCAAGGCTTTTGTCCAACTTTCCTGCCGTCAGGAATTCAGGAAAAGCCGGGCGCCCGGCCCGAGCGGCCAGCCGAACCACGTCCAGAGGATGAGCAAAAACGTCCAGCCGACCATGAAACACAGGGAATACGGCAGCATCAACGCGACCATCGTGCCGATGCCGGCCTTCGGCTCGTACCGCTGCGCAAACATCAGCACCAACGGAAAATTGGAGGCAAGCGGCGTGACGACGTTCATCACGCTGTCCCCCACCCGGTACGCCGCCTGCGTCAGCTCCGGCGAATAGCCGAGCAGCATGAACATCGGGACAAAGACCGGCGCCAGAATCGCCCACTTGGCCGAGGCGGAACCGAGAAACAGATCCGTCGCGGCGGTCAGCATGACAAGGCCGATCAGCAGGGGCACGGGGCCGAGCGAGAGCGATTTGAGGAAAGCGGCGCCGTTGACCGCGAGGATCACGCCGACGTTGGACCAGGCGAAGAAATTGACGAACTGCGCGATGAAGAAAACGACCACGAGGTAAGGCGCGGCCAGTTCCATCGTTTTCTGCATGCCCTTGTAGACATCGGTGTCGCGCCGGACCGTGCCCGCCGCGATGCCGTAGGCCAACGACGTCGTGAGCCCGAAGAGGAAAATGAAAAACACGAGGCCCTTGAGGAGATAGGAATCGATGAACCCGGGCTTCGCGGGATCCTGCAGCAGCCCGCCGGCCGGCAGCAGGCCGGCGAGCACGACCGCCGTCAGGACCAAGAAGGCCGCCAACGCCCAGACCAGGCCGCGGCGTTCCGCGGGCCCGAGCGGCTGCAGCGCCTCGGGCTGCATCGCGCCGACGTAGGGGCCGAAACGCGGCTCGACCAGTTTCTCGGTCACGAAGGCGCCGAGCGCGGTGATCAGGAAAACGGATACGGCCAGGAAATAGTAGTTGGCCATGGCGTTGACCCCGTACTTCGGGTCGATGATCCGCGCCGCCTCCTGCGTGAAGCCGGCGAGGACGACGTCGCTCGTCGACAGCAGCAAATTCGCCGCGAAGCCGCCCGAAACGCCGGAGAACGCCGCGGCCAGACCCGCGAGCGGATGCCGCCCGACGGCGTGGAAGAGCGCCATGCTCAGCGGCAACAGCAGCACGTAGCCGATATCGCCGGCCGTGTGGGAAATCGCGCCGCACCACACGACGACCCAGGTGAGCAACCGCGCCGGCGTGGCGTGCACGACGAGCCGCAGGCAGGCGCCGAGCAGGCCGCTGTGTTCCGCGAGCGAAAGCCCGAGCAGGCAGACGAGCACGGGCCCGAGGGGCGCGAAGTTCACGAAGTTCGGCAGCAGGCCGAGGATGATTTTCCGCAGGCCCTCGACCGAGAGCAGATTGAACGCCTGCACCGTCGCCCCGGTGACCGGGTGCTTCACGCTGACGCCGGCAGTGTGGAGCAGCCACGACGCGATCAGCATCACGCCGCAGAGAATGAGAAACAGCGACGCGGGATGCGGGAGCAGATTGCCCATCCGCTCGAGGCGGTTGAGCCAACGTTGCACGAGCGCGGTTTCGGACGGGACGGCGGCGGGCTTCATGCGCGGCGGCTCGTTTCGGCCAGGACCGGAGGACGCGCGACGAACGTTTCGGCCAAGGCGGTCAACGCGTCGCGCACGCGGCCGAACCCGGCCGAGCGCTCGCAGGTCGCCTCGTCCATGTAGAGACCGCGGTTGATCTCGATCTGGATGCTGTGGCGGCCGCGGGCGGGCGCGCCCTCGGCGCGGACGATGTCGGCGCCGCGGTACGGATCGTTGATGCGGACGACGAAGCCGCGGGCTTCGAAAAACGCCGCGACCCGCGCCGTGAGCGCGGCGGGCGCGCTGGTGCCGAGGCGATCGCCGATCACGAAATCGGGCCGCGCGGCGCCGGCGTCGCGGTTCATCGCGTTGCCGCGCGACTTCATGGAATGCAGGTCGAAATGCCAGACCTCGCCGAAGCGGGCGTGGGCGGTGTCGATCAGGTGCCGGAGCGTGCGGCGGTACGGGAAATAGAGCCGGTCGAGCCGCTGCCGCACTTCCGCCACCGGCAATTTCTCCCGGTACATCGGCACGCCGGGCAAAGCGAAGCGCCGGATCAGGCCCATGCCGCGGCTGCTATGTTCGCTGAGCACGACGTCGCCGGGCCAAGGTTCCGCGAGTACCTCGGGATCGATGTCGTCGGCGGCGCGGTTGGCGTCGATGCAGGCCCGGGGAAACCGCGCCGCGAGCAAGGCGGCCCCCGCAGGCACGACGCCCGCCGCCAACTCGTCGACGTAGGCGTCCCACGTCGTGCGGATCGCCGCCGGCGACGCCGCCGGAGCGAAACCGGGCGGATACTCGAGCCCGCTGTGCGGGGAATCGAAGACCACCGGCGCCGGCCAAGGATCGGGCAGGCGCAACACGAGGGCGTCGCCCGGGGGCGGCAGCGGGGTCATTGGGGCGGTGGGCCGGCGCGAGGCCGGCGGATCAATCGCGGTAGTTGAGCGCCGGCGGCCGGTCGCCGAGCAGCGCCGTGTATTTGAAGTCGGCGCCGCGGCGCTTGAGGAACTCGGCCTTGGCGTCGGCGATGACGGCGGGCTTCGAGAAGAGGTCGATAATCGTGCCGGCCATGGTCTTGGCGGCGACGTTCATACCCTTCAGGCCCATCGAGGTGCCGCCGCAGGCGACGGCCTGCCAACTGTGGGCGGGTGTGCCGGGGGCCCAGGTGGCGGCGCGCATCCCGACGGTCGGGACCGTCCAGCTCACGTCGCCGACATCGGTGGAACCGCCGCCGCCTTCGCGCGGCGGATTCGCCACGAAGGGCGGGATGATCGCGGCGGTCTCGGGGGCGGGCGCCTTGCCGAACACGCTCTGGCCGATCTTCACGGCGAAGGCGCGCTCTTCGGCGTCGTACACGACGCCGCCGACGGCCGAGAGGTTGGCGTGCATGGCGCGGCCGAGGACTTCGTTGGGCAGCAGTTCGTGGACGCCGCCGGTGACTTCCCATTCGACCTTGGTGCCGGTGCCGAGGGCGGCACCCTGGGCGGCTTTCTCGACGCGCTCCCAGACCTCGCGCACGATGTCGCGGCTCGGGCTGCGCACGTAGTAATAGGACTCGGCGAAGGCCGGGACGACGTTGGGCGCCTCGCCGCCGCGCGTAATGACATAGTGGATGCGCGTGGAGTCCGGCACGTGCTCGCGCATGAGATTCACCATCATGTTCATGGCCTCGACGGCATCGAGGGCGGAGCGGCCGCGCTCCGGTGCGCCGGCGGCGTGGGAGGCGGCGCCGGTAAACCGGAACTTGCCCGACTTGTTCGCGAGCGAGCTCGACATCGAGATGCCGTTGCGGTCGCCTGGGTGCCAGTGGACGGCGACGTCGACGTCGTTGAAGAGGCCGGCGCGGACCATGTACACCTTGCCCGAGCCGCCTTCCTCGGCGGGCGTGCCGTAGTAGCGGATCGTGCCCTTGGTGCCGGTGGCCTTGAGCCAATTCTTCACGGCAACCGCGGCCTGCGCCGAACCGGCGCCGAAGAGATGATGGCCGCAGGCGTGGCCGGCGTTGACCTCGGGCCGCGGCTTTTTTTCCGGGACGGCGGCCTGGGAAACGCCGGGCAGCGCGTCGTATTCGCCGAGGATGGCGATCACGGGCGAGCCGCTGCCGTAGGTGGCGACGAACGCCGTCGGAATCGCGGCGACACCGGCCTGGACCGTGAAGCCCTCGCTCTTGAGCTGCTCCTGCAGCAAGGCCGTGCTCTTGACTTCCTGGTAGCCGATTTCGGCGAGTTCCCAGATCTTCAAGGCGATGCGGTCATAGGCGGCTTTGCCGGCGTCGATCTGCTGGAAGACCTCAGGTTTGGTGGTTTGGGCGCAGGCCGTGCCGGCAAGGGCGGCGAAGAGGGCAAATTGGCGAAACGTCATGGTTGAAAAAGGAGTCGTTGAAGCGGCGGGAGCGAACGGCGTCGGGGTTACCGGGAAGGGCGCGGCTCGACCGCACCCGAACCGACGGGCGCGGTCGACCCCCGACGTTGAACGGGTCGTGCCGATCAGAGCTGTTTCGTGAGTTCGAGCGTCCAAGCGCGGCCTTGGAAGAGGCTGCCGTGGACGCCGGCGGAAAAGCCGATCTGGTCCGAGGTGTGCGGCGGCTCGCGGTCGGTGAGGTTGATGACGCCGAGGCGGATCGAGCTGTTGCGCAGCACGCGCGGGGCTTCCTGTTTGAAGCGGTAGCCGACGGAGGCGTTGAAGGAGACGACGTCGCGGACGACGTAGCGGTAGAGGTAGGAACCGCTGTCGAACTGTTTGGAGATGTAACCCGGCGAGCCGAGGGCGGTGTAGGCGGCGGCAGTGACCGTGGCGGTGTCGGCGAAGCGGCCGGTGTAGTAGCCGCCGAGATTGGCACTCCAGTTGCCCTTGCGCCAGCTGACCGAGGTGGTGCCGCGCCAACGCGTGGTGCCGTCCACATTAAGGCGCTCGATGAAGGCCGGGGCGGCGCCGGGAACATCGCGGAGCTGGTAGGTGCGGATCATGTAGGACCAGTCGGCGTTGAAGGTGAAGCGGCCGATGGGGAGATTCGGCACGATGTAGTTGAGGCTGAGGTCGATGCCGCTGGCGTAGCCCTTGGCGAGATTCTGGAACTGGATGTTGCGGGAATCGATGCGGCCCACGGGGGCGGCTTGCTGGGCGGGGGGACGGGTGGCGTTGAAGGCGGCGAATTCGGCGATTTCCGCGGCGGTCGGGGCCAGGCGCTTGATGCCCGGATCGCCCTTGTAGTTGGCGGTGCCGGAGCCGAGGTCGACTTGCGCGATGGTGCGGCCGGCGGCGAGCTGGGACTGGGTGTAGGCGTTGAGTTTGGCGACGTCGCTGTTGACGAGCTGGGCGTCCGAGTAGCTGCCGATGACGTTGGCCTGGTCGACCTGCCAGTAGTCGGCGGTGACGGAGAGCCCCTTGATCTTGGGGACTTCGAGCGCGACGCCGACGCTCTTGCCGGTGGAGGTGACGGGCTTGAGCGCGAGGTTGCCGGTGGAGTAGCGCTTCATGACGTAGGTGCCGTTGCCGACGGTCTGGGTGCGGTAGGCGTCGTTGGAGCCGGGAGCGCTGTCCACGATGAAACGGGTCGGGGCGTAAAGCGTGGGCAAGTTGGGCGCGGAGAAGCCCTGGTTGTAGGAACCGCGGATCATGAGACCTTCGGTGGGCTTCCAATTCACGCCGGCCTTGGGCCGGGTCGTGGTGCCGAAGTCGCTGTAGTTTTCGTAGCGGGCGGAGCCGGAGAGTTCGAGGGAGTGGACGAACGGGATCTTCCGCCGGGGTTCGACGACCGGAATGATCGTCTCAAGGTAGGCGCTGTAGACGACACGGTTGCCGGTGGAATCGGGCGCATAGGAAGCGACGAGGTAGTCGTTGTCGTCGACGTTGAGGCCGACGCCGGGGGGATTGCTGCCGACGTAGGCGGGCCGGGTGTCGAGGTATTGCTCGCGGCGATACTCGACGCCGCCGGCGAGGGAGACGGTGTTGTCCCAGTAACGGAAGAGCGGGCCGGCGAAGCGGGCGTCGGCGCTGGTGATCGCGCTGAAGCCGTCGTGGCGCCATTTCTGCGAGAACGTGTCGAGGACCGATTTCGGATTGGTGTAGGGGCGGTCGGGGACGACGGCGCCGCCCGCGACGCGGAAGGTGTAGCCGAAGGGGTTGAACGCACTGGCGTCCGTGCGCATCAGGGCGCGCTGGAAAAGGGATTCGCGGGCGGCGTTGTTGGAGACATCGGCCGTGTAGGCGCGGGTGTAGAGGGCGGCGGACTCCCAGGTCCAATCGCCGAACAGCTTGCCGCGCAGGCCGGCGACGCCGCGGTAGACGCCGGAGTTGACCTCGACGGACTCGGAGCCGACCTCGGCGAGGAGCAGGGAAAGGAGGACGATGCCCTGCGGCGTGCCGGTGAGGCGCGCGGTGCCGTCGGCATTGGGGGCGCCGGTCGGGTGATAGAAACGGGAGCCGTAGGGGTTGAAGGGATTGTCGACGCTGACGGGCGCGACCTGGTCGGCGCTGGGTCCGTTGATCTGCACGGGCTGGCGCTGCAGGAGAGACTTCGAGTGATAGACCGAGAAATCGCCGAACGCGGTGACGCGGTCGGAGAGGTCGTATTCGAGGTGCGTGAAGAAGTTCTTCCGGTCCGACTTACTCTGGCCGGTGTTCTGGTACTGGTTGAGATTGGTGAAGGACTCGGGATTGGCCGCGCGATTGGCGGTGGGATTGACGGTGGTGAACGCCAGCGTGCCGTTGACCGGGCGGAAGTAGTTGGTGGCCGCGGCGGCGCCGATGCGGAACGAGGGATAGATGCTGACGGCGGAGCGGTCGTCGAACTGGCCGCCGAGGGCGTTGAAGCCGGCGGGAGCCCGGGCGGTGCGGTCGCCGTTGGCGGAGAACGAACGGCTGCGATAGGGAATTTCGCCGCGTTCGAGGAGGTCGAAGGTGGCAAGCAACCGGCCCTTGCCGCCGGCAAATTCGCGGCCGGTCGTGAGCGTGACCTGATAGTTGCGGCCTTCGCCGTGCTCGGGGACGCCGAAACGCGTGCGCACCTCGGTGCCGCGAAGGTCGCGGCGCGTGACGTAGTTGATCACGCCGGCGACGGCATCGGAGCCGTAGATGGCGGAGGCGCCGTCGCGGAGGACGTCGATGCGCTCGATGCCCTGGGTGGGGAGCTGGTTGACGTTGGTGTAGAACGCGGGGACGCCGCCGTCGTTGGAGGTGACGGGGTGCGGGGCGAGGCGGCGGCCGTTCAGGAGGACGAGGGTGTTGCCGGCGCCGATGCCGCGCAGGTTGACGTTGGCGTTGTCGCCGCGGGAGTTGGCGCCGCCGTTCTGGGATTCGTTGAGCGGGAGGTTGGTCACCTGCGGCAGGGCGGTGAGCATCTCGACAGGCGTGAGGGCGTTGCGGGCCTCGATTTGGTCGAGATTGAAGACGGTGACAGGCAGGACCTTTTCCTGATCGAGGCGCTTGATGTTGGTGCCGGTGACGCTGAAAGCCTCGAGCTTCACGACGTCGTCGGTCTTGACGGCGGGACCGGAGGGGGCGGGCGCGGCCTGGGCGAGGAGGGAGCCCGGCGTCAGCAGGGCGGCCAAGGCCGAAGCCGCGGCGATCCGGCGGAGGGAGAGGACACGGTTGTTCATGACGGTTGGGTGGGGTTGGTTCGCTGGGACCGGACCGCGGACGCAGGTCGGAGGCCCGGATTCGGCGGACTGCGCCGGCGGCCTTATGACAGCAAAGGGCGGCGGCCCCGGAGGTTTCAAAAAGAATGATTTAAACTTCCGTTGATTCCATCAACGTACCTTGAGCAACACCGCCCCCACCTGTCTTGAGCCGCAGAACCCTCCTTACCTTCGTCGGCCAGCGCGACCCGTTCACCGCCGACCCGCAGGACGACGGCCGGTTGAAGGGACCGCTCCTGACCGTCCTCGACGGCCGGAAGTTCGACCGGGTCGTCCTGTTTGCGCGGCCCCACCGGCAGGACCACGTCGAGCGCACGCGGGCCGCGCTGCGGGAGCGTTACCCCAAGCTGGCGACGGAGGTGCACGAACTGCCGCTGGCGGACGCCACCCTGCACTCCGAGATCCTCGGGGCGTTGCGTCCGGTCCTGGCGCGGATCCGCCGGGCGGCGCCGAACGACGACTACACCGTTTCCCTCTTGTCCGGTCCGCCCGAGGTCCACGCCTGCTGGGTGTTGCTCGTCGCCGCCGGCGAGCTTCCCGCCCGCCTGATCAATTTCCGGCGCACGGTGCACCAGGGACTCGCGGGGCCGCGCCTGCTGCGGGAGCTGGACTGGAGCGAGCCGCTGGCCGCGCTCAAACCCGAGACGCTCACCATGCTGAGTGCGCGGCGCGACCGTTGGGACGACGCCGAACTGCAGGGGGCGGCGGCGCAGCTGCCCCGGCATTTCTTCGTCCGGCACTCGCTCGAGCAGGCCGTGCAACTCGGCCGTCATGCGGGCCCGGTCCTGATCCAGGGCGAACCGGGGACGCAGAAGCAGCTGATGGCGGGTTTTGTGCACCAGCTCAGCCCGCGGCACGACGGCCCGCTCGTCATCCTGAATTGCGCCGCCGTTCCGGAATCGCTGTTCGAATCCGCGGTCTTCGGCGCGGCCGGGGACGAGACCCTCGGCAAACTGCGCCAGGCCGACGGCGGCACCCTCGTGCTCATCAAGGTGCAGCACGCGCCGGCGGACCTGCTCGGCCGGCTGTTCCGGGCGGTCGCGGCCCAGCATTTCCAGACGCCGGGCAGCCGCACGGCGGAGCCGGTGAGGATCCGGCTGATCGCGACGACGGATCGCGACCTCGAGGCCGAGGCGCGGGCCGGCCGTTTCCCGGCGGACCTGTGGCGGGCGCTCCAGGCCGGCATCATCCGGCTGCCGCCGCTGCGCGAACGCCCGGGCGACATTGCCCTCCTCGCGCGCGACGAACTGGATCGGCTGAACCGCACCCTGCCCCGGGAGAAACGTTTTTCCCCCGCCGCCCTCGCCCGCCTCACCGGCCACCCGTGGCCCAGCAACATCAGCGAGCTGCGCAGAGTCATCGAGCAAGCCGTGATTCACGCCGAATCACCGGTGATCCAGCCGGAGGACCTCGACTTCGACCTCGCGCTCAACGTCGCCAACGTCTTCGCCCAGGCCGTGCCGCGGATCCGCGAGGGATTTTCCCTGGAAGACTACCTGCGCACGGTGAAACACGATCTTGTGCGCAGCGTGCTGCGAAAAACCGGCGGCAACCAGAGCCAGGCCGCCCGCTTGCTGGGCATCAGCCCCCAGGCGGTGAGCCAGCATCTGCGGCGGCAAAGCCGCTGAGCCGCGGCCGCCACCCGGGCGAGACCCGAAGCGAGGGAAACGGTCCGGCCCGCGTTCAGAATCCGGCGGCCGCGTTGGTCCGGCGCGGGTCGGCGTACGCGGTCATCGAGCCGTCGGCATGGAATTCGATCGCGTTGACCCCGCCGAAATACTTCCCGGTGCCCGCGGGCTCGGGCAAATTCACCTTCCAACCGAGGGCCCGCAGCGCTTCGGCCTCTTCCGCCGGCCACGCCTGCTCGGCCTCGAAGGCCTCGGTTTCGTCTTTGCGGAACGGCAGCGAAAAATGGAAACGCGTGTCGCCGATGGCCTCGGCCAGCGGGCGATTCAGAATGAGCCGGTCGGCCAAAACCTGCAGCATGGCGGTCGGAATGCGCGACGAGCCGGGGACGCCGAGCGCGAAGACCGGCTTGCCGGCGCGCAGCACGATGGTCGGGGAAATGGTGCTGCGGGGCCGGCGGCCCGGCGCCACGTAGTTGAGGCTCGTCGGTTCCGAGAGCGTGAAGTTGCTCATCGAATTGTTCATCACGACCCCCGTGCCCGGCGGCACGACCCCGGCGCCGAAGTGGAGGCTCTGGGACTGGGTCGCGCAGACGATGTTGCCCTTGGCGTCCGCGACGAGGAAGTGCGTCGTCGCGGCCTGCGAACTTTCGAAAAACGGCGACCAGGCCGTGTCCCGCTGCGCCACCTTCTTCTTCGCTTCCGGCGGACCGAAGGCCTTGGCGCGGAGCTCCGCGATCGAATCCGGCGCGAGCAATTTCTCGAAACGGAAACGCGATTCCTCGGCGTCGCCGACAGTACGGGCCACCAGCGGCGAGACCACGCGCCAGACGCGCCCGATTTGGTGGATGTTCGCCGCGGTGCGCAGCGGGCCGCCGCCGAAGGATTCGTTTTCCAGCACCTTGAGGATCGGCAAAAACAACGCGGCGCCGCTCGCCGGCGGAGGCGCGCACCACAGCCGGTAACCGCGCAGGTCCATCGTCATGCCATCAGTGATACGGGCCTCGTAACCGGCGAGGTCCTCGAGGGTGAGCGCGCCGCCTCCGTGCGCCGAAGCCGTCGCGATCGCGGCGGCGACCCAGCCGCGGTAGAACCCGTCGCGACCGTGGCGGGCGAGGGCCTCCATGGTGCGGACGAGGTCGGGATTGGGCAGGCGGGTGCCGACTTCGGGCAGCTTGCCGCCCGGAAGATAGAGGCGCGCGATCTCCGGATCGCCGCGACGGAGTTTCTTTTCCTGTTCCGCGAACTGCTCGCGGCTCTTGGGCAGGATTTCGAAACCGTCGCGGGCGAGCGCGATCGCCGGCGCGACCGTCTCGGCCCAGGGTTTGGAGCCCCAGCACCGGTGCGCGCTCCAGAGTCCGGCGGCGAGGCCGGGCACGCAGACGGAGGCGTAGCCGTAGCTGCGGTCTTCCTCGGGACGCTTCAGATAGGCCGCGACATCAACGGAACCGGCGGCATCCATGCCGTCCACGACGTGGACCTTGCCGGTGGCCGCCTCGAAGTAGAGCAGCATGAGTTTGCCGCCGAGGCCGGACCCGTAGGGCTCGGCCACGCCGACAGCGAGCGACGTGGCGACGGCGGCGTCGATCGCGTTGCCTCCCGCCTGCAGGACCGCCAGGCCCGCGGCGGCCGCCTGCGGGTGCGCGGCGACGACCGCACCGTGCCGGGCATGCACCGGCTTGATCTCGACCGGGGTCGGCGCGGCGGCGAGCCAAGCGACCGAAACAACGAGAAGAACGACGCTGCGCAGGAGTCGTGGCATGGGCGGGATGGGGATGCGGAAGGGTTACGCGACACCGGCGGCCCCGGAAAACAAAAAGGACAGGCGGACCTGTCCTTGACGGTCGCGGGGCCGGGGCGGCGAACTCAGAACGACTTCGTCGCCTGCGCGTAGAACGCGCGGCCGCGGGCATTGGTGCCGGCGCCGCGCCGGTAGCCGAAATCTTCGTCGGCGAGGGGCGGCTCGGTATCGAAGACGTTGTTCACGCCGACCCGCAGGGAGAGACTGCTGAAGTTGCTCCCGCGGCGCCGCGGGAAGGCGTAGTTCAGGTAGGTGTTGTGGGTGACGTACGAGGACACGAGGTAGCGATAGCGGCGGACGCCGCCGGAATCGTCGTAGACGGAGATGTAGGACGGCCGGCCAAGCGCTTCATAAACCTCGCGCGTCGTGGCGGTGCCGGTGTCGACATACTTGCCGTAGTAGCTGGAGAACCAGCCGGCCGTCCAACGTTCGTAACGCCACGTGAGGCCGAGGTTGCCGCGCGTGCGCGTGCGGCCGTCGCGGTTGATGTTGTTCACCTTCGGCGCGCCGGGCTCATCCTCGGTGTCGGAGGTCAGAAGATACGAGGCATCGCCGCGGAACGTGCCTTGGCCGAGCCGCGTCTTGGGCAGGCGCAGTTCGAAACCGAAATCGAGGCCTTCGACTTCGCGGCCGGCGAGATTGACGTAGTCGGTGACGATCGAACGCACGCCGCCGACGACGGCACGTTGCTGGGTGGGCGGACGGGACGCGTTGAAGGCATTGAAGTCGGCGACGTCGGCCGGAGTAACGGGGTTGCGCACGACCTTCGGGTTGCCGACGTAGGCCGGAGTGCCGCTGCCGAGGTTGATTTGGTTGAGGGGCATGCCGGCGGCCAGGGCCTTCTGCACGGCGGCGTCGAGGAGTTCCTCGTCGCGGATGAGCTGGGTGGTGCCGGTGACGTCGTCGATGACGTCCTTCTGCTTGATGCGCCAATAATCGACGGTGACGGTGAAATCGCGGTACACCGGCAGCGAGACCACGACGCCGGCGGTGAACGACTTCGAAGTTTCGGGCCGGAGATTCGCGCTGCCCTGGCGGAACACGACGGGATTGACGACGGAGTCGCGGTTGAGCCCCGTGACCTCGGAGCGGTAGACGTCGTTGTAGGTGTTGCCCGAGCGCTGGAGCGGCGTGACGTTGGTCTGCACGAGATTCGGCGCGCGGAACGAACCGGCGACGGTGCTGCGGAACGAGAGCCAGTTGGAGGCGCGGTAGTTGAGGCCGTACTTCGGCTTCACGGTGCTGCCGAAATCGGAGAAACGCTCCGCGCGCGCGGCGATCGAAAGATCGAGATTGCGCACGAAACGCAGGCGGTTTCGCGGGCCGACCAGCGGCAGCAGCGTCTCGGCGAAGCCCGCGAGATTCGTCCGGGACGAGTAGAGATTCACGTTGGGGCTGACGGCGAGGAAGTCGTTTTCCGTCGGCCCGAAGAAGAGATTGGTCGGGTCGGAGGCATTGCCGTTGAAGGGCGCGGAGGCCGGATTGAGCCCGGCGTACGGCGGCCGGTAATCGCGGTAATCCTCCCAGCGCATCTCGGCGCCGAAGGCGAGGCCGACCGGCCCGCCCCAGAAGCGTTCGAAGACGGAGCCGTTGACCCGGAGATCCATGCTGGCGAGCTGCGTCCGGCCCTCGCGCTCGAAGTCGTCGTAGAGCGAATTGGTCAGCGCGGCCGGATTGCTGTAGGACTTGTCGACCATCAGCAGGTAAGGATTCGCGGTGTTGCCCGGCTGGGGCACGAGTTTGAAGGTGTAGTTGAAGGGATTGAACGCCTTCGCCGGATCGGCGCTGGTCAGCGCGGCGCGCAGGCGGCTTTCGCGGACGGCGAACTTCTCCGTATCATGGGACTTGTTACGCCCGAAAAGGACGGCCGATTCCCAGGCGAAACCGCCGCCGAGGCGGCCGCGGAGACCGCCGACGGCGCGGAAGGCCTCCGAGTCGACGATGATGCGGCGGGGCTGGAAATCGCGCGGGATCACGCCGACGCCGGGCAGCAGCTGGATGTCGGCGGGGGCGCCCACCAGGCGGGGGGTGCCGTCGGCGTTGGGCGCGCCGGTCGGGTGGTAGAACCGTTCGCCGAAGGGATTGAACGGGTTCGCGGCGCTGACGTAGATGTTGTGGTCGGTCGAGGCGTCGAACGAAGACGGAAGTCGGCCGGTCTCGGAACGGGCGCGGTAGCCCATGAATTCGCCGAAGAGCTCGAGTCCGTCCGCGAGCCGGTGCCGCAGCATGGCGGTGAAGTTGAAGCGGTCCGTCTTCGGCAGAATCGGCTTATGCTCGTTGGGATTCTGGTACCAGTTGACGGTGAAGTCGTCGATATTGTGGGACGGCAGGGTCTGGCGGAAACCGATGTTTCCGTCGGCGAGCGGAATCAGATAGAAGGTGCCGTTCGTCGCCATCGTCGCCGAGGTGCTGCCGGAGGTCGTGATGATGCCGCGATTGCCGGTCGGGCGCGCACCGACGAAGGCGCCGGTCGCGTCGTAGGAACCGCGGATGAAGGCGCCGAAGTAGCTCGAGTCGGTGCTCGCGGTGTTGTCGAAATCGTTGTCGCGGACGACGGTGCCGGCGGAGTCGGTCAGCGGCAGGCCGTTCCACGGCGCGGGCACGTTGCGCGTGCGGCGCAGGTCCTGGTGGCTGGAGAATTTGCGGTCGGTCAGCCAGAGGAAGTCGCGGTGATAGTAGTCGAGTGTGAGGAGCAGGTTGCTCTTCCCGCCGTTGAAGTTGCGGCCGTCGGTGATCTCGACGTTCCAGTCGCCGCCGCCGCCGTGCTGCGTGGCGCTGGCGCGGGCGCGGATCGAAAGTCCGTCGTAGTTGCTGCGGGTGATCGAATTCACGACGCCGGCGGCGGCATCGGTGCCGTAGATCGCGGAGGCGCCGTCGCGCAGCACCTCAACGCGCGCCATGGCGGCGGCGGGCAGGGTGTTGATGTTGACGGAGAGCGACGGCACGCCGGACTCGGCCTGGCTGATCGGGTGCGGCGGCAGGCGGCGGCCGTTGAGCAGCACGAGCGAATTGCCGGAACCGATGCCGCGGAGGTTGACGGTGGCGTTGTCGCCGCGGGCATCGGCGCCGAGCGTGTTGCCTTCGTCGAGCGTGATCGGCCCGCCGATCGATAGCGTGTCGAACAATTCGGCCGGCGTGACCGCGCCCCGGAGGTCGATATCGTCCAGGTTGAACACCGAGACCGGCAGAATCTTTTCCTCGTCGATGCGGCGGATGTTGGAACCGGTGACGGTGAACGCCTCCATCATCTGCGTCTCGCGCTTCGCGCCCGCGCCGGGCGCCGGCGCGGCGGGAACGGAAGGAGCGGTCTGGGCCGGCAACAGGCCGGCGGCCGCCAGGCAGAGACAGGCGGCTGTGGTCGTGAGCTTGGTGTTCATGAAGGGATCGGGCTGGGACCGGGCGCCCGGAAGACGGACGCGCGGGGAGATTCGGACCGGGGCAGATCGAGGAAACTCCCGCCCGTGCCCGCGGCAAGTGCGGCCCGCGGAAATTCCGGCGCCGGACCGGTTCGGCGGCCGCAGGGCAGGACAGGCAAATGGGAGCGACAGTGCATGCGGGCGGAGAGCGGAGCCGCTGCCAAGCACCCGTTGTGCCACGGCCCCCGCCGGGGCAGGCTTCCCGACGGCGCGGTCAAATCGGCAACACCCGTGGACTTTTAATCAACACTGATCCGCACCGGCTGCGCCGGCCAGACGCGCGGCAACAAAGGCCCGCAGGGGCGCCTCGAGGCCCGCGGCGCGCGCGGCGAAGCGCCGGGCGAGGTCCGGCAACGGCACGGCCGCCGCCGGCTCGAGCACCGGAGTCTCGTTGCGCAGCGGATGGTCGTCACCGGCATCGACCCGGCTGAACGCGAAGCCGTACCCGGGCCGCCAGGTGGCCGCCCGCGGCCCTTCCGGCACGTCGAAGCAAAGCTGGAAACCGGCGATCTCTCCGGCGGCGTCGAACCAGACGACGAGGTCGAGATCGTCGGCCTCGAACCAGCGCCGCCGCCCGGCGCCGGGTTCCTGGCGGACATGCCGGATCTCGGTGAACACGCGGGTCAGAGGGCGGCGAACACGAGCGAGGCGTTCGTGCCGCCGAAGCCGAAGCTGTTGGCCAACGCGGCGCGCACGGGCTTGGTCACGGCCGTCTTGGGCGTGAAGTTGAGGCCGAGGGTCTCGCAGGCCGGATCGACGTTCTCGAGGTTGATCGTCGGCGGCACGATCCCGTGCCGGATCGCCAGCACCGCGGCGAAGGCGCCCATCGCCCCGGCCCCGCCCAGCAGATGGCCGGTCATCGACTTCACGCCGCTGACGTGGAGCGAAGCCTTGTTTTCCCCGAACACGGCCGCGATCGCCGCGGCTTCCTCGCCGTCGCCGCCGGGCGTCGACGTGGCGTGGGCGGAAACGTAATCCACCGCGGTGGGCGCCAGGCCCGCGCGGGCCAACGCGGCCCGCATCGAGCGCGCGGAGCCTTCGGCGCCGGGCGCGAGGGACGAGAGGTGGTAGGCGTCGGCCGACGCACCGTAGCCGCGCAGTTCGGCGTAGATCCGCGCGCCGCGCCGACGGGCATGTTCCAACTCCTCCAACACAAACACGACCGAACCTTCGGCGAGGACGAACCCGTCGCGGTCTTTGTCGTAGGGCCGCGAGGCCTGTTCCGGCGCGTCGTTGCGCGTCGACAGGGCGCGCATCTGGGCGAAGGCGCCGACCGCCAGCGGTGTGACGGTCGATTCGGCGCCGCCGGCGAGCATGACATCGGCGTCGTCGCGGATGATGGCCGCCGCCGCCTCCCCGAGGGCGTGGCCGCTGGTGGCGCAGGCCGAGGCCACGCTCATGTTGGCGCCGCGGAAATCGAGCAGCAGACTGACCTGGCCCGCGAGCAAGTTGGGCGCGATCTGGATGATGAAAAAGGGCGAAATCTTGCGGAAGCCGCCGGCCTTCCACGTGTCGTGCATGGCTTCCATTTCCGGCAGGCCGCCGAGGCCGACGCCGAGGTTCACGCCCATGCGGTCGGCGGCCAACGTCGCGCGGTGCGCATCGAGCCCGGAGTCCGCATAGGCCTCCACCGCCGCGCCGACCCCGAGGTGGGTGAAGCGGCCGAACTTCTTGATGTCTTTCGGGGTGAGCGCCTGCGTCAGCGGTTCGGTGCCCGGACCGCGCGGATGCAGCGGCGCCGGCAGCAGGCGCGCGGGATCGTAATTCTTCACCTCTCCGGCGATCTGCGCGTTGCAGGCGGTGGCGTCGAAACGGGTGATCCGCCCGATACCGCTGCGGCCGGCCACCAGCGCGCTCCACGTGTCGGCCGCGGTGTTGCCGCAGGGAGTGACCGCGCCGATGCCGGTGATGACCACGCGGCGGGGGGAAGAAGACGGGTTTTGCATGGGAAAAAGAAGTGCTACCGCGGCTCAACAGGTGCGCAAGAAATCAACCGCCGGCGCGGAGGCCGCGGGTTCCGGCCGGCAGAATTGGGCCCGCAACTGCCGCCGCATCGCCTGCAGCACGGCATCGCTCCGGACCGGATCGTCGATGGCGCGCGCAAACAGCAGGGCGCCGACCAACGAGCTCATCAGCCACGTCACGCGGTCGAGATTCACGACGGGGTCGGGATCGAGCCGCAGCGCCGCCGCCAGACGCTCCAGATGCAGCGCAAAGCCCCGGGCGTAGCCGGCGCGGGCCGGTCCGCCGAGCCGCGCGATGTCGGCCCCGACCGCGACGACGATGCACCCGGAGCCGCGGTGATCCCGATGGTGTTTGCCCAGGTAGCTATCGATCAGGAGCCGCGCCCGCGCCGCCGCGGTGGAGGCGGCGGCAATCCGGCCCAAATTGCCCATGGCGGCATCGAAAGCCGCCGCGCAGGCCTCGGCCACAAGTTCCGATTTGTCGGCAAAATGCGCGTAGAAGCCCCCGTGCGTCAGGCCCGCCCGGCGCATGACTTCGTCCACGCCGGTCTCCGCCACCCCGCGCTCCCGGAACGCCTCGCTCGCCGCCGCCACGATCCGGCGGCGCGTCGCCAATTTGTGGGCCGGCGGATAACGCATTCCGGACTTTAAATGACGTTCGTCATACCAAAGCAATCACGGATTTTCGGGTCGCGGGCGACGGGCTCCGGACTGAAGCCGGCTTTGACAAGCCCGGACAGGCATCTTTGTCTGGCCCTCCGCATCCCGCGGCCTGCCACGAACGACCCGCACCCATGGAGCAGCTTCACGCCTACTGGCGGATGGAATACATCGAGGCGCCGCGTTACCCGGCGAAGATGCAGCGTCCATTCACGGAGCTCCCCGCCTTGGGCGACGACCGCGCGGCCCTGATCGTCTACCGGTCGAGCCTCAGTTACCTGATTCTCAACCGCTTTCCCTACAACCCCGGGCATCTGCTGGCGGTGCCGTTCCGCGAGGTGACGGAGCTGACGGCCCTGACGGCCGCGGAGCGCGCCGATTTGTTCGAGACGGTGATCTTCGCGCAGGAAATTCTCGCCGCCGCCCTCAAGCCGGATGCCTTCAACGTGGGCTTCAACCTCGGCGGCCAGGTGGCCGGCGGCAGCATTGCCCACCTCCACGGCCACATCGTGCCCCGCTGGAACGGCGACAGCAACTTCATGCCGGTGCTCGCCCAAACGCGGATCCTGCCGCAGGCGCTGACGTCCACTTGGGAGAAGCTCGCGGCGGCGGTCGCCCGGCTCCGCCCCGTCCCCCGGACCAAGGCGAAACGCCCGGCCCGCGCCGACCGGACCACCCCGCGCGCCCGCCGCTGAGACTCCGCCGCCACTTCTTCCCTTGCCCTCCAAGACGCTGCATTTCCCCAGTCCCCGCCACCTCGCGGCCCTCTTCGCCAACCGCGAGGAAAACCTGCTGCATGCCGAGCGGGCCCTCGGAGTGACGTTGGTCACGCGCGAGGATTGGCTGCGCATCGACGGCCCGGCGGAACCGTCGGCCAAGGTCGAGGCGCTCTTCGGCTTTCTCGATCGGGCGCGTTCGCAGGGCATGACGATCCGGACGCCGGACTTCCACCGGATCACGGACGCGTTTGCCCGCGGCGAAGGCACCCAGCTGCAGACCTTGCTCGACCAGCCGCTCGTCATCGCGACCAACCGCAAGACGATCGTGCCGAAAACACTGGGGCAAAAACTCTACCTGCAGTCGATGCTCGCCCACCCCGTCGTCTTCGGCATCGGCCCCGCCGGCACGGGCAAGACGTACCTGGCGATGGCGGCGGCGGTGAACGCCCTCCTGCGCAACGAAGTCGAACGCGTCATTCTCACCCGCCCCGCCGTCGAGGCCGGCGAGGCCCTTGGCTTCCTCCCGGGCGACCTGCGCGAGAAAATCCTGCCCTACCTCCGCCCGCTCTACGACGCCCTCCACGACATGCTCGATGCCGAGGACGTCACCCGCCTGTCGGAAAAGGGCGTGATCGAAATCGCGCCCCTCGCCTACATGCGCGGCCGCACCCTCTCGCGGGCCTTCATCATTCTGGACGAAGCGCAGAACACCACGCCGGAGCAGATGATGATGTTCCTCACGCGGCTCGGCGAAGATTCGCGCATGGTCGTCACGGGCGACATCACCCAGGTCGACCTGCCCCGCTCGAAGCAGAGCGGCCTGATCGAGGTGCGCAACATCCTCGCCGACATCCCCGGAATCGATTTCCACACGTTCAGCGGTGCGGATGTCGTCCGCCACCCGCTCGTGGGCCGGATCATCTCCGCCTACGAAGCCTACCGCAACCCGATGGCCGGCGCCGCCGCCGCGGACAAAGCCTGAGCCGTCCTCCCGCCGTGTCCGTCCGCAACCAACTCAAGCTGATCGTCGGCGGCCTCAACGCCCGCCGGCAGGGCCGCGGCGGTCCGGCGGTCGCGCCGTCGGCCATGGGTGAGTTTCTCGACCGCAGCCGGGCGATCGCGGCGTTGATCTTCATCTTCACCGTCGCGGCGATCGTGCTCATCAGCTCGGCGGGCATCAGCACCCTCAACGTGCCGGTGCTGCCCAACCAGACCGCCACCTCGCGCGTCACCGCCCTCGCCGCCTTCAGCTACGAAAGCGCCGAGCGCACCCGCGCCGCCCGCGAACAGGTGCTGAACCGGGTGCCGCCGGTGTACCGGTTGGACAACGAGGCGCTGCGCCGTTTCGAAGCCGCCGCGCGCATGCTCCTCACGCAGCTGGCGACGTTCGAGGCCGCACATCCCGCCGGCACGCCGCTGCTGAGTTCGCGCCGCGCGGAACTCGCGGCCATCACCGAAACCTTCAACTCCCACGGGCCCTACCACGCGACCCCGGAAGACATATTCGCCCTGCTCGGCATCGGCGACGCCAAGGCCCGCTCCGCGTTGTTCGACAACGGCCTCGCCACCTTGCGCGACATCTACGCGCAGGGCGTGACCGATTCGTCGCTGGGCAGCGCCAATCCCGGCTCCGCCGTCGCCTTCCAGATCGCCCGGACCAACGGCAGCGTTGCCGCGCGCCCCGTGCAATCCATGGAAGACGCCCTCACCGTCCTCCGCGTCAGCCTCGCGACGGATCAGGTGCCGCGCACCTCCGCCCAGGCCGTTTTCCGCCTGTTCCGCTTCGGCCTCACGCCCAATCTCGTCTTCGACCGCGCCGCCACCCAAGCGCGCCAGACGGCGGCCGCCAAACTCGTCCGCCCGGTCATCGTCAACGTCGCACGCGGCCAGACGATCCTCGAGGCGGGCGACCAGGTCACCCCCGAGATCTACGAGATGTTCACGGCGCACCGCCGGTTCCTCCGCGACCACGCCGACACCGAGACAAGCGAGGGCCTGACGCTCTTCGGGCGCGTCCTCCTCGTGCTCGCAATGGTCGTCGCCTCGCTGATCTATATCCGGATCGAGGATCCGGAGACGCTCCGGAGCAACGTCCGCTGCGGCCTGCTCGCCCTCGTCGTCATCGGCAACCTCGCCCTGATCCGCGCCAACTATTCGCTCGGCGGCGCGGAATTCTTCCTGCGCGACGGCTCCTGGGCCTCGACCCTGCCCTACGTGGCGCCGACGGCGTTCGCGCCCCTGATCGTCGCGATTTTGATCGATGCCGGTTCCGGCATTTTCATGGCGCTGCTCATCTCGATCTTCACCGGCGTCATCTACGGCAACCGCCTAGACCTGCTCGTCCTCACCTTCCTAGCGTCGCTCGTCACGATTTACTTCGGCCGCGACGCCCGGCGCCGCGGCATCGTCGTCCGTGCCGCCGCCGCGGGCGGTCTGACCGTCGCCGCCTTCGCCGCCCTCATCGGCATCGCCGACCAGACCGAGCTCGACACCCTCACGCGCCAGATGGTCGCGGGCCTCGCGACGGGCATCATCACCGGCATCGGCGTCGTCGGCCTCCTGCCCGTCCTCGAATCGCTCTTCAAACGCACGACCGACATCACGCTCCTCGAGCTGACGGACTACAACCATCCCCTCCTCCGCCAAATGCAGCTGGAGGCGCCGGGCACTTACCACCACTCGCTCGTGGTCGCGCAGCTGTCGGAAAACGCCGCCAACGCCATCGGCGCGAACCCGTTGGTCGCCCGCGTCTGCGCCCTCTTCCACGACGTGGGCAAGACCGCCAACCCGCAGATGTTCGGGGAAAACCACCGCGATCGCGCGAATCCCCACGACCACTTGCCGCCGGAGGAATCCGCCCGGCTGATCAAGCAGCACGTGGCCGACGGCGTCGAACTCGCCCTGCGCCACCGCCTGCCCCGCGCCGTGATCGACGTGATCAAGCAGCACCACGGCACGTCGCTCGTCCGCTACTTTTATCACCGCGCCGTCGAGGCATCGCGCGCGCCGTTCGCGAAAACCACGGCCGCGCGCGGCAAGAACGCCCCCGCCGATCCGCCCGCCGTCCCGGCCGCGTTGCTGCCGTCGGAAAGCGCGTTCCGCTACGACGGTCCGCGGCCCCAATCCAAGGAGAGCGCCATCATTTCGCTGGCCGACGGCGTCGAGGCGACGTCCCGTTCCATGCAGCACGTCACAGCCGGAGAAATCGACGGCATCATCGACCGCATTGTGGCCGAGCGCATCGCCGACGGCCAATTGAACGAGGCGCCGCTGACCCTGCACGAAATCACGCAGGTCAAGCAGAGCTTCCAGTTCACGTTGCTGAACATGTTGCATTCCCGCGTCGCGTATCCGCCCGCCGAAAAGCCTCCGCTCGAGGCCAAAGCGTGAGTGCCGCAACCGGCCGCGCTATCGCGCTGGCCAACCGCCACCCGCGGCTGCGCCTCGACCGCCGCGCCGTGATCCGCGCCGTGCATTGCCTCGACGCCAACGCCGGCCGCATCGGCGTCCGTCCCGCCGCCCTGCCGCGGGGCGAATTGTCGGTCGTTTTTCTCACCGACGCCGCGCTCGCCGGCCTGCACGCGGAGTTTCTCGACGATCCGACCACAACCGACGTCATCACCTTCGAGGGCGACCGGGCCGAGGGTTTGCCGGTGGAAGCGGCCACCGCCGGGGAAATCTGCGTTTCCGCCGACACGGCCGCCGCCTACGCACGAGAACATCGGCGCGACTTTGCCGCCGAACTGACGCTCTACCTCGTGCACGGTTGGCTGCATCTTTGCGGCTACGACGATCTCCAGCCCGCGAAGAAGCGGGCCATGCGGCGCGCCGAGGCCCGGGCGATGAAGGTCCTCGCCGCCGCGGATTCCGTGCCGGCGTTTTCCCTGCGGTCGCGCCGCTGAGCCGGTCCGTGCATCGCGCGGCGGAGCTGCACCGCCGAGACCGGTTTGAAGATCGGTTTTTCGGCATTTCTCCACGGCACACGTTGCCTCCGCGGCGGTCGCACCGCGCTCCTTACAACCATGCGAATCCCTACCCTGACCCTCGCCTGCCTGCTGCTCGCCGCCGCCCCGTGCCGGGCGCTCGCGCAATCCGATCAGCAAAGCGAAACCACCGTGGCGCTCGACCTTGCCTTCGGCATTCGACCGGTGCAGCCCGCGCGCCTCACCGTGCCGGCCGGCGACCTGCTCAGACTCACGGTGGCGCGTCAACCCGAGGGCACGCGCTACGTTTGGACGAAGAACGGCCAGCCCATTTCCGGCGCCCCTGACTCGAACGTCTTCGTCCTGCCCCGAGTTCAGGCCGCCGACGCCGGGACGTATGTTTGCCAGTTTTCAACGGCCGCCACATCGCCGCGCCCTTCCCAGGCGGCGATCGTCGGCGTCGGCCCGACGGACCGGCTCCTGAACCTATCCACCCGCGGCAATGTCGGCGCCACGGCCGACACCGGTCTCACGGCCGGCTTCGTCGTCGCCGGCGCCAACTCGAAGCGCATCGTTCTGCGGGCGATCGGTCCATCCTTGGCGCAATTCGGCGTCGCCAACCCGCTGCGCCAACCCGTCCTGCGCATCTACGACGGCAACGGCCGGATCTACGACAACGCCTACGTCTATCTCCCGGTGGTCGGCGCCCCGACCTACGAATCCGAATTGGCCGCCATTCTGCCGCGTATCGGGGCCTTCCCCGTCCCGGCCGGCACCCGCGACATCGTCGAGATGCGGCCGTTTCCACCCGGGTCCTACACGGCCACGGTGACGAGCGGTGACGGCACCGCCGGGGCGGTGCTGCTCGAGATCTACGAGGTGCCTTGAGCGCCCGGCCGCCCGACGGCGGCCATCCCCGGAGCCGGCCGGCGGAGTTGTTTGGGCGGGACGGACGAATTTCTTTTGCCTCCCGGGAGTCCGCCGCGAACCTTCCGCCGTCCGCCTCCATGTCCGACGCTCCGCCCCCCACCACGGCCTTCACCCGGTTCCGCAACGCCTTCTTCGCCGGGGCGCTGCTGCTGGCGCCGTTGATCGTCACGATCTGGGCTTTCAGCGCGATCATCGACGTCGTCGGCGGCACCTTCCGTCCGCTCTACGAAAGCTACCTGCCGCAGTCGCTGCAGAACCTCCCGTTCTTCTGGGACCTCGCGGCGACCGTCGTGGTCGTCCTGTTCGTCACCGCGCTCGGCTATCTTTCGAACTACGTTTTCGGCAAGGTCTTCCTCAGCGTCGGCGAGCGCGCGATCCAGCGCATCCCCGGCATCGGCGCGGTCTACAACTCCGTCAAGCAGATCGTCGCGACCTTCGGTACCCAGAATCGCAATACGTTCAGCAAGGTCGTGATGATCGAGTTCCCGCGGCCCGGCTGCTGGGCGATCGGCTTTCTCACCAACCGGCAGCAGGCCGAGGCGCAGCTGCGGACGGGCCGGGAAGTGCTGACGGTGTTCGTGCCGACCACGCCGAACCCCACCAGCGGATTCCTGCTGCTCGTGCCGGCCGGCGAGGTGCGCGAACTCGAGATGAGCGTCGGCGACGGCATGAAGATGATCATTTCCGGCGGGGCCGTCCTGCCGCCCTGGCCGGCCGCGACGAAGCCGGAAACCGTTTCCGCCTGACCGGCGCGCCGCCGTGGCCGGACCGTCGCTCCAGACCGAGGCCTTCGTCCTGCACAAGCGCCCGCCCGCGGAGTCGTTCCAAACCTTCACCGTGTTCTCGGCGGAGCACGGCGCGCTCCTCGTGCTCGGCCGGATCGCCAAAAAGAATCCCGCCTCCGCGCCGTTGGATCTCTTCGACGCCGTCGCCCTCGTGCTCGAGTCCTCGAACCAAGGCCGCACCTGGTTCATCCGCGAGTCGCGCCTGATCGCGCGGCACACCGGCATCGGCCGCAGCTACGAGGCGCTGCAGCTCGCGTCGGATCTCGCGGCGCTCGTCGCGCGCAACCCCGTGCCCGAGGAAAGCCGCCCGGCCGTCGCCGACCTGCTGCGCGGCGCCTTCGGCGCGTTCGAGAGCGGAGTCCGGCCCGACATCGTGTACTTCAAGAGTCTGTACCGCTTCGCGCGCGACGAAGGCTATCCGCTGAAGCAACATTGGTTTCCCTCGCTGCCGGCCGAGGACCGCGGCGATGTCGCCGTCCTGCTCAACCGGCCTCTCGCGGAGCAAACCGCTTCGGCCGAGGCCGTCCTGCGGTTGCAACGCCGCCTCGAAGAATACCTCCGCGGCCACACCGAGATCCTGCTCGATTGAGCTGAGCCCCCGCCGCCATGGTGTTCGATCTCGATCTTCGCACCGCCACGCTGAGCGTCGGCGAATTCGCCGAGTTTTCCGTCGGCCCGCGCGAGGCCGGCGGCGGCGCCGGCGGCCTGTGGCGGGCGCAACTCGGCACGCAATGGCACCGCGAACTGCGGGACCGCGCCGTCGCCGAGCACGGCAC
Source organism: Opitutaceae bacterium (assembly GCA_027482185.1). Lineage (GTDB taxonomy): Bacteria > Verrucomicrobiota > Verrucomicrobiia > Opitutales > Opitutaceae > ER46. The sequence goes on from JAIXWF010000003.1 coordinate 425,154, forward strand.
GGCCGCGGAATTCGAACTCCCGCTCAACGGCCGGATCGTGCACCGCGGCTGGACCATCGCCCTCGGCGGCCGCGTCGACCAGCTGCTCCGGTTGCCCGCGGGCAACGTGCTGCGCGAGATCAAGACCGTCATCCGCCCGTTGCCCGCCGACGAATCCGAACTGCGGGCCGAATACGATTCCTACTTCATCCAGGCCGCCACCTACGCCGCGTTGATTCGCTCCGGGCTCATCGAAGGTCCGGCCGCGACCGCCTTCGGCTCCGCGGCGACCGCCACGGAACTCGTCTTCGTCGAGCCCGGCAGCGGCCTGCTGCAAACCGTCGCGCTGACGCGCCACGACGAGGCGCCGTTCCGCCACCGGCTCGAGCAGGTCGCGGAGTTTCTCGAACTGCGCCGCCGCGCCCGCGATCGCCTCCGCAGCCTGCGTTACCGGCCCCCGTTTGCCGCGCCGCGGCCCGGCCAGGAAACTACCCAGGCCGAGCTCACGGCCCGCTTCGCCACCCGGCCCGTTGTGTTTTTCGAAGCGCCGACCGGCTTCGGCAAAACCGGCGTGCTCCTCGAATTCGCCCTCGGCCAACTGCGCTCCGGCCATTTCGACCGCGCGCTCTACCTTACGAGCAAGGCCACCGGCCAACTGCAGGTGATCCGCACGCTCGAAGCCATGACGGCCCCCGATGCGGCCGAAGCGAATTCCGCCGAACCAACGTCGCGCCTGGCCGGCACCACCCCCGTCGCCGCCTGGCACGTCCGCAACAAAGCCGAGCACTGCGTGAACCACGTGTACCACTGCGTCCGCGATTCCTGCACCTTCCTCGCCGGCGCCGCGGAACGTTGGGCCGCCAGCGGACTCGCCCGCTTCTATCTGGACGACCGCCATGCCCGCGACCTCGACACACTGCGCGCCGCCGGCCGAGACGCGCGCATCTGCCCCTACGAGATCACGCGCACCGCACTCGCGTTCAACGATGTCTGGGTCGGCGACTACAACTACGTCTTTGCCCCGCGCAACCGCGGTCTGTTTTTCGAACAGCCGGGGTTTCTGCCCGGCCGCACGCTCCTCCTCGTCGACGAAGCGCACAACCTGCCGACCCGCGTGGCCGACGCCTACTCGCACGCTTTCTCCGCCCCCGCGGCCGATGCGGTGCTCTCCGAACTTCACCGCGTTCGCCCGCCGGCGGCGCTGCTGCGCGCGTGGGATCATTGGACGCACTTCCTCCGCCAACGCCGCCCCGTCGACGCCTTGCCCTTGGGCGACGAAGACGATGCCCGCCACCTGCTCGCCCAGATCGCCTCGGCCCTGGGCGGGGCGACGCTCGACTACGCCGCTTTGGGGCCGCAGGTCGCGGATGCCCTTTGGTCGGTTCCCGCTCTGCTCGAGGAATTGCGGGAGTCCGTTTTGCCGCGGCTCTGGTGGTGCCCGCAGCCGGGCGAATTGCACCTGACCTGCCTCGACGCCGCGCCGGCGATCGCGTCGACGTTGCGGGACTTCGGCGGCGTGGTGCTGGCGAGCGCCACGCTGAGCCCGATCGAAGGTTTCGCAGCCGCCTGCGGTCTCGATTCGCCGCCGCCGGCCAAGCCGCCCGCCGCTCCGGTGTCGAACGCACCGGAACGCCTCGGCAAACTGAACAAACGCGACACCCGGAAACTCTACCGCCAGCTCACCAGTGCGGCGGAGTTGCTGCGGGTCGAGGAAACCAACGACGCGGCCGCGCCGTTGCACCTGCCGGCGCACGCCCCGTGGCGCAACGACGCGTACGACCTTGCGGTCGATGCCCGCTGCGACACCACCTTCCAGCAACGCCACCGCTTCCACGCGCTCACCGCCGCCACGGTCGCCGCGTTGCAAGCGGCGGCCGGCCGGGCCGTCGCGGTCTTCTTTCCCTCGTACGCCTACGCCGATGCCATCGCTGCCGAGTTGGGCCGCGGGCCGGCCGCTCTGCGCGTCGCCCTGCAACCCAAGTTGCGCGACCTCGCCGCGCAATCCGCCTGGGTCGAGGATTCGCTGCGTACCGCGGACGCGCTGTTCCTCGTGCTCGGTTCCAGTTTCGCCGAAAGCATCGACGCCCTCGGCGGCCGCATTTCCCACGCCATGGTCGTCGGCCCCGCCCTGCCCGAGGTCAATGCGGTGCAACGCGCGCGCCTCGCCGAGGCCGGCCGCGCCGGTCTCGGGCGCGAAGCCGCCTTCCGCCGGGTCTATCAGGCCCCGGGCATGAACAAGGTAAACCAAGCCCTCGGACGCCTCGTCCGCGCCCCCGGCCAGCGGGCCCGCGTCATTTTGCATTGCCGCCGTTTTCTCGAGCCGACGTACGCCGCACTCTTGGCCCCGGAGTATCGTTCCGCGACGGAGCTGAACGACGATCTCGACCTCGCCCGTTGGCTGAATCGCTGAGCCGCATACGCAAGTTTGCGTATACGGATGGGCCCGCGACGCCGTCGGCACTCTTGCCCCGGGGGCCGAATTCCCGAGAGCTTGCCGCGGCCGCCCTCGGCCCGCCTTCGTCGTCCCGTTTTTTTCTTTCCGTCGCGCCGCATGTCGCCCTCGCCCCGCCTCGGGCTCGCCCGCCTGCTTCTGTTCGGCCTTTCGTGGGCCGGCGCGGGATTCGCCGCGGAGCACGAGCGCGGCCAGCCCCTCGTGCGGACCTACACCCGCCAGGAACACAAGGCCCACGCCCAATTCCACGCCCCGCACCAAAGCGCGGACGGCCTGATGTATTTCGGCAATCAGCTGGCCGTAATGGAATTCGACGGCCGCGCTTGGCGCGTTCTCCCGGTTCCGCTCCCGTTCACCCGCGCGCTCGCCCCCGGACCGGAAGGCGACCTCTACCTCGGCGACGAAGAACAACTCGGGGTTCTCGCCAAACCCGACTCCGGCGAGCCGCGCTTCACGTCGCTCCTCGACCTCGTGCCGCCCGAAGCGAAACCCTTCGGCCGCGTGCGGGACATCCGCGCGTGGCGCGGCGACATCTACTTCGCCACCGACCGGAATCTGCTCCGCTACCGTCCGGCCAACCGCAGCCTGCGGGTTTGGCCGCTCTCCGGCGACGCCCGCAACCGCCTCGCCGTCGTGCACGACCGGCTGTTGCTGCTGCGCCTCGGGGAAGGCCTGCATGAACTGAAAGCCGACGCCTTGGTCCCGGTCGCGCGCGCGCCGGAGATTGCGGCCGCCGTCTCGGGGTTCGTGCTGGGCACCGGCACCGACGGTGTCGTCGTCGGCCTGGGCCAGGCCGGCCTGTATCGCGTTTCCGGTGACGGACGGCTCGAGCCTTGGTCCACGGAAGGGGATTCTTGGCTGCGACGCACCGCCATCCTGGCCGGCCTGCCCCTCGCCGGCGGCGCGATCGCCGTCGGCACGGAGGCCGAAGGCGTGCTGATCCTCGATGCCGCCGGCCGGCTGCTCGGCCGCGTCAACCGCGCCAACGGCCTGCCCCACGACACGGTTTTCGCCCTCGCCGAGGATCGCGAAGGGGGCCTTTGGGCCGGCACCAACAACGCCCCCGCCCGCATCCTGTGGCGCTCCGCCGCGACCGTTTTCGAACACCAGCGCAGCGGCCTCACGGATGCGCGGGCCGCCGACATCGAGCGCCATGAAGGCACCCTCTACTATCTTTCCGCCGACGGATTGTTCCGGCTGGTTCCCGCGACCGAACCGCTGGCGCCGGCGCGCTTCGAGCGCGATCCGCGGGTCGCCGTGCAGAGCAAACTCTCGTCGTTGCTGGGTACTCCGGGCGGATTGCTGCTCGCCGGCGCCCGCGGCGTCCAACGCCTCGCTCCCGCCGGTCTCGACTTGATTGCGGCCCGCCCCGACGGCGTCGTCGGCCTCTCCGCCGGCAAATCCGATCCGCGCCGGATCTTCTTTGCGCACGGTCGCGGCGTGGGGACCGCCGTGCTCGGCCCGGACGATGTCTGGCGCGACGAGGGCGATCTGCCCGGGATCGAGGCCGAATGCCACGACGTCATCGAGGACGATGCCGGCGTCCTCTGGGTCGGCACCGTCAGCCGCAGCGCCCTGCGAATCGAACGCCCCGCCGGGTCCGCCGATTGGCGCAATCCCCGCGTCGCGCGCCTCGGCCCCGCCGAAGGCATGCCGGACGGCCACGGCACGATTTTCCTTTGGGATACGGCGCTCGGCGTACTGATCGATACTGCCAAAGGCATTTATCGTCACGATCGCGGCACGGGCCGGATCGAGCTCTATCGCGAACTCACCGCTTTCTCGGAGCAACCGATCGTGCTGAATCCGGTCGGGCGCGGCGCCGCCGGTGAAATCTGGACGAACGGACTCGCCACCGACATCCGCACCAAGGAAGCGCCGTTTCCCTTGGTGCGGCTGCGCCAGCAGGCCGACGGAACCTTCGCCGCGGAGTTTCCCGCCCCCGAAATCCAGGACTTCTTTTCCCCCCAAGCCCCGCATCGCATCCGCTGGGAAGCCGGCCCGCCCGGCTCCCGCGGGGTACTCTGGGCCAAGAACGAAAACGGCCTGCTCCGCCTCGAACTCGATCGGCACGAGAGCCGCCGGCTCGCCGTGGCGCCGGTCTTCCGGAGTTTCGGCGCCGAGGGCCGGGAAATTGCCGTGGCGCCGCAGGCAGGACCGCCCTTGCAGCTGAAGTTCTCCCGGGAGCCGATCACGATTTCGTGGACCTCGGGCCTGTTCCAACGGCCCGACTCCGAGCGCTTCCAGACCCGCCTCCTCGGTTTCAACGCCGCCTGGAGCCGACCCGTCGGCCGCAACGACATCGCGTTTACCAACCTGGAAGGCGGACCGTTCCGCTTCGAGGTGCGCACCGTCGACCGGCAGGGCCGCCCCGGACCCGCCGCCGCCCTTACCTTCAGCGTCGAACCGCCCTTGGCCCGCCGGCCGCTCGCCTACGCGGCCTACGTGGTCGTCGCCCTCGCGCTGGTGGGCGGGTTGGTTTCCTGGCGGTTGCGCGTCGGCGAACGCGAGCGGGCGCGCCTCGAACGCCTGGTGGCGGCCCGCACCGCGGAACTGCAGTTGGCGAAAGAGGCCGCGGACGCCGCCAGCCTAGCCAAGAGCGCCTTCCTCGCCAACATGAGCCACGAGCTGCGCACGCCGCTCAACGGCGTCATCGGCTACGCCCAGGTGCTGATGAAGGATCCGGATCTCTCCACCCGCAACCGCGAGCGGCTGCGCGTCGTGCAGACCAGCGGGGAACACCTCTTGCGCATGATCAACGAGGTGCTCGATTTCTCGAAGATCGAAGCCGGCCGGCTCGAGGTCGCCAACGCCCCGTTCCACCTGCCGCAGCTCCTGCGCGACATCGCCGCCGCCATGGTCCCGCGCGCGCAGCAGAAGGCGCTCGATTTCGCATTCGAACCCGCGCCGGAACTGCCCGAATTGGTTCTGGGGGATTCGCTGAAACTCCGCCAAGTCGTCGACAATCTGCTCGGCAATGCCGTGAAGTTCACGCCCGCGGGACAGGTCCGGTTCCGGGCGATCCTGCTCGACGCCGAACAGGTGCGATTCGAAGTTTCGGACACCGGGGTCGGCATCTCCGCCGCCGATCTGGGAAAACTGTTCCAACCGTTCCAGCAGGCCGGCGACGGCCGCCCGCCCGAACCCGGCACCGGCCTCGGGCTCGCCATCAGCCAACGCCTCGTCGGCCTCATGGGCGGGACCCTCGAGGTCGAGAGCACCCCGGGCGCCGGCAGTTGCTTCCACTTCACGCTGGCGTTGCCGGTGATTGCTTCCGAGGCATCCGCCGCTCCGGCGCCCGCCCGGCAAATCACCGGCTATGCTGGTCTGCGCCGCCGACTTCTGGTGGTCGACGACGTCGAGACCAACCGCCACGTCCTCCGCGATCTCCTCGTTCCTCTCGGCTTCGATTTCGCCGAAGCCGCCGACGGGCCGGCCGCGCTCCGGTCGGTCGCGGAGGCCCCGCCCGATCTCGTCTTCCTCGATTTGCGCATGCCCGGCATGGACGGTTTCGAATTGGCGCGTCGCCTCCGGGCCCTGCCGGCTGCTCGCCCGCTCAAGCTGATCGCCATGTCGGCCTCGGTCCTCGCTTTCAACCGCGCGGATGCCTTCGCCGCCGGCTGCGACGATTTCCTGCCGAAACCGTTTCGCGAATCGGACCTGCTGGCCCGGATCGGTCTCGCCCTCCGCCTCGAATGGACCGGCCCGGCCGCGTCCCCTCCCCCGGCGGCAACGCGCGCCCGCTCCGATTCGCGCCCGCCGTTTGCGTTGACGACGACGATTCCCGTCCAGGAACTGGAAACCTTGCTCTCCATCGCCCGGCGCGGCGAGATCACCGCGCTGCGTCAAGGACTGGAAATGCACCGCGGCGATCCCCTGGCGGACGCCCTGCTCGGCCTCGCGAAATCCTACCGCATGGAGCGGATCCGGGAACTGCTCCACGAACGCGTCGGTACCGCCGGCTGAGGTCGTCCGGGCCGACCGGGCGCCGCGGGGCGCGAATCGGTTCGCCCGCCTTGCAGCGCGGACGCTTCCTCTTTCTCTCCGCGCATGCGCCCCCTGACGCCGTTACTCCTCGTCGCCGTTACCCTTCTGGCCGGTTGCTCCAAATCCGAACCGGCCCGCCCGGCGGGTTCTTCCGCGGCCGCTTCCGCTCCCGCCCCCAAAATCCTCCATTTTGGCAACGGCACGGAACCCCAGGATCTCGATCCGCAGATCGTCACCGGCGTGCCGGAAAACAAGATCATCAACAGCCTCTTCGAAGGCCTCGTGGCCGAAGGCCCGACCGGCTCCGACACCGTCGGCGCCGCCGCCGCGCGCTGGGAGATTTCCCCCGACGGTCTGGTCTACACGTTCCACCTCCGGCCGGAAGCCCGTTGGTCCAACGGCGATCCGGTCACCGCCGCCGATTTCGTCGGCTCCTACCGGCGCATCCTCACGCCGTCCTTGGCCGCCGAATACGCCTACAAGCTTTTCCCCGTCGTTGGCGCCGAGGACTTCAACCGTGGCCGGCTCGCCGACTTCTCCCAAGTCGGCTTCAAGGCGCTCGACCCCACGACCCTTGAGGTGCGCCTGCGGCAACGGGCGCCGTTTCTCATCGAATCGATGAAACACTACGCGTGGTTTCCCGTGCACCTGGCAACGGTGCAGAAGTTCGGCGGCCTCGAGCGCCGCGGCACCCCGTGGACCCGCGCCGAAAACCTCGTGGGCAACGGCCCCTACCTGATCAAATCCTGGCGCCCGAACCAGAAGATCGTCGTCTCCCGTTCCCCCACGTACTGGGACCGCGCCGCCGTCAAACTTGACGAGATCCACTTCTACGCCGCCGAGAGCATCGAGACCGAGGAACGGATGTTCCGCACCGGCCAACTCCACAAAACCAACGAACTCCCGATTTCCAAGATCGACGTCTACCGGCGCGAATTGCCCGACAGCTACCGCCAGGACCCGTACTACGGGGTCTATTTCTACCGCTTCAATGTCACCCGCCCGCCGCTGAACGACAAACGCGTCCGCCGCGCGCTCGCCCTCGCCCTCGACCGCGAATCCCTCGTCCGCAACGTCACCCGCGGCGGCCAGACTCCCGCCTACCACTTCTGCCCGCCGTCCGCGCAATACACGCCGCAGGCGCGCCTTCAGGGCGACCTCGCCGAGGCCCAGCGACTCCTCGCCGAAGCCGGTTTCCCCGGCGGCAAAGGTTTTCCCCGCATCGAGATTCTCTACAACACATCCGAGAACCACCGCGCCGTCGCCGAGGCCATCCAGCAGATGTGGCGCCGGAATCTCGGCGTCGAGATCGGCCTGATCAACCAGGAGTGGAAGGTGTACTTGGATTCCCAGGACACGCTCAACTACGGCGTGGCCCGCGCCGGCTGGATCGCCGACTACACCGATCCCAACACCTTCATGGACATGTGGGTCACCGGCGGCGGCAACAACGACACCGGATGGTCCCACGCCGAGTACGACCGCCTGCTCAAGGCCTCCTACGCCGCGCCCACCGACGCCGAGCGCCTGGCGCTCTACAATCGCATGGAGACCATCCTGATGGACGAACTCCCCATGTTGCCGATCTACTTCTACACGCGAGTCTACGCCATCGACCCGAAGGTCCGCTGGGTGCCCAACGTGCTCGACAACCGGTCCTGGAAGTTCGTCGACCTCGCGCCCTAGCGCGGACTCCCGTGCCGCAGGCTTGCGCGGCGGTCGCCCCGTTCCATTGTCGCGCGATGCTTTGGTCGCGGGTGGTCCTTCCTGCCGTCGCGGGATTTTTTCTTTTCGCCGCCGGCCGGCTCCCTGCCCAGCCGACGGCGCTCAGCGTCAACGCGGCCTCCCGCGAACAGGTCCGCCAATTCTACCGCTCGGTCTACTTCGCCTCGCAAGCGGTGCCGATGGGTTGGACCGGCAGCTACGCCTCCGGCACTCCCGGCGACACCGCTTCCGCTTTCAAGGAAGCCACCCGGCTCCGCATCAACTTTTTCCGCGCCCTCGTCGGCGTGCCCGCCGACATCGCCTTCAATTCCGTCTACAACCGCAAGGCCCAGCAGGCCGCGCTCATGATGAGCGCCAACCGCGCGCTCGACCATTTTCCGCCCGCCTCCTGGACTTTCTTCACCGCCGAGGGCGCCGAAGGCGCCGCCAACGGCAATCTCGCCCTCGGTTCCGCCGGCCCCGACGCCGTCGACAACTACATCGCCGACGCCGGCGCCAACAACGCCGTCGTGGGCCACCGCCGCTGGCTCTTCTATCCGCAGACGCTCTCCATGGGCACCGGCGACGTCCCCGGCGACGGCACCCTTCAGGCCGCCAACAGCGTCTGGATTCTCGATTCCACGCCCGGCGGCCGTTTCGGCGACCCGCGCCCCGCCACGCGGGCACCCTATGTCGCGTATCCGCCTCCCGGATTCACTCCGTACCCGCTCGTCTGGCCCCGCTGGTCCTTCAGCCTGCCGGGCGCGGATTTTTCCGCCGCCACGGTGACCATGACGCGCGCCGGCCAAGCGGTGCCCTTGGTCCGGGAGCCGCTCTCCTCCGTCCCCGTCGGCGAGCCCACCCTTGTCTGGGTCTACGGCGGCCTCGATTCCGCCGTCGACACGCCGCACCCCCGCCCGTCGGCCGATACGGTCTACACCGTCAACCTCGGCAACGTCCGCGTCGGCGGCGCAACGCAGTCGTTCACCTACGATGTGGTCGTCTTCGACCCCGACGTCGCCTCGCCGGATGCCGCCACCCTCGCGATCTCCGGCCCGGCCAACCCGGCCCGCGGGTCGGCCAACACCTATACCGTGGCAAAACCGACTTTCGCCGCCGGCCTCGATTGGCGGACCGTTGCCGTCTCGCCGTTCACCCGAACCTTCGGCGCCGAAGCGGGCCTCGACGGACTCGTCGCCACGACCTCGGCCGCCTACGCCGTGGTCCAGAACACCGTCGTGGCCGCCGGCGCATCCGCCTACCGGCTGGCCCACGTCACTCCGCGCACCGACCAAATCCTGCAGCTGCCCGGCAGTTTCCGCGTCGAGAATTCCGCCGCCGCCCTCACCTTCCAAAGCCGGCTCGGCATCGCGACGGCGATCCAGACCGCCCGCGTCCAGGTCTCCGTCGACGATGGCACATCCTGGATCGACCTCTTCAGCCAGACGGGCAATTCGTCGACCGGGACCTCGACTCCCGCGCCGACGGAACCCGCGTTCGTCGCCCGGAGCCTGCCGCTCGCGCGGTTCGTCGATCGCACCGTCCTCCTCCGCTTCGTCTTCACGATCGAAGCCGCCGGCACCGCATTCGTGCCGACTCCGGGCAATTCGGTCGGTTGGTTCATCGACAACATCGCCGTCTCCGGCGTACAGGCCGCCGTGCCGGCCGCCGCCTCCCGCGTCGCCTCGGGCGGCACGTTTGCGTTCACGCCGTCCGCCGCCGGCCCGTTTCTGCTCCAGGCCCGGGCCGTCATGTTCGGCGCCTATCCGCTTGAGTGGGGCCCGGTTCTTGCGGTCAACGCGACCGAGGGCGGAGTCGCCCCGGCACCCGGCCGACTCGTCAACCTCTCCGTCCGGACCAACGCCGGCAGCGGCGACAACACGCTCATCGTCGGTCTCGGTATCGGCGGCGCCGCTACGACCGGGAACAAAGCCGTCGTCCTCCGCGGCGTCGGCCCGACGTTGGCCGCCTTCGGCGTCTCCGGCACCCTCGCGGATCCCGCGCTCGAGGTGTTCCGCGACGGAAACTCCGTCGCCGCCAACGACAACTGGCGGCTCGCCGACGCACCGGCCTTCGCCGCCGTCGGGGCCTTCGCGCTCACCCCCGGCGCGCGCGATGCCGCGCTCGCCGCCGACAACTTCGCCGGCGGCTCCTACTCGATCCAGATCGCCGGCCGCGACGGCGGCACGGGCATCGCCCTCGCCGAGATTTACGACGCCACCCCGGCGGCGGCGTTCACCGCGGCCACGCCGCGCCTCGTCAACGTCTCGGCGCGCACCCACGTCGGCACCGGCGACAATATCCTGATCGCGGGCTTCGTTGTCGGCGGCGCCAGCCCGGTGCGGGTTCTGATCCGCGCCGTCGGGCCGACCCTTGGCAATTTCGGCGTCGGCGGCGCGCTCTCCGACCCGCGGATGGACGTCGTCCGCAACGGAACCGTGGTCGCAACCAACGACAATTGGAACCAGGCCGACGCCCCGGTCTTCGCCCGCGTCGGCGCCTTCGCCCTGCCCGCCGGCAGCCGCGACGCCGCTCTCGTCACCACCCTCGAACCCGGAAGCTACACGGTCCAGATCGCCGGAGTCGGCACGGCCACCGGCATCGCTCTCGTCGAGATCTACGAGGTGCCTTGATCCGCGGTTCGTCCGCGCGCGACCTGCGCCCTGGAATCGGGAATGATTCCCGGTTCCTCCCGAGCAAATTTATCGGTGCAGCGCAAGCCGCGCTTAGGACACGATTCCGTCCGAAAATTCGCTAGCCTGCCGGCGCGCAATGCAGATGTTTCTGCGCGCCGAAATCGGAGGCGGAAATTTGGAATCGCCTCCGGCGCGCTGCGCGCCGGCCGATCGCTTCATCCCTCCCCTCCGCAACCTCCCCCGGACCTCCATGCCTGCCCGCACCCTCCTGCCGCGCCCCGCGCACGCCCTGCTCCGCACTTTTGGCCGTATCATCATTGCTGTGACGGCCGCGTCCGCCGTGCTCGCGGCGGCACCGGCTCCCGGCCGCGATGCGACCGTCGAGGAAATCAGGGCCGGCTTCAGCCATCGCTCGTTTCTGGCGAAACCCGCGACCTCGCTGCCCCTCGCTGAAGTCGGTCGCCGCGAGTCCTCCGAAGGTGTCCGCGTCCGGCGGACGTTTCCCGGCTTGGGCAACTTGCGCGTGATGGAAGTGCCCGAAGGCGAAACCGTATCCGCCGCCATCGCGCGGCTGCGCGCCACCGGACGCTACGAGTACGTGGAACCCGACTTTGTCATGACCGCCCGCGCGACGCCCAACGATCCGCGCTACCTGAGCGGCGAACAGTGGGCGCTCCGGAATTTCGGCCAGGCCAACGGCACGGCGGGCGCGGATGTTCGCGCCGAAGCCGCGTGGGACATCCAGTCGGCCGCCCCCGGTGTCGTTGTCGCGGTCATCGATTCGGGCATCCGCACGACCCACGAGGACCTCGCCGCCAATCTGTGGGTCAACTCCGGCGACGGCGGCGTGCTCGGCAACAACGGCCGCGACGACGATCGCAACGGCTACATCGACGACACGCACGGCTTCGACTCCACCCGGCCGGTCAACACGGCCGGCAACGGCAATCCGGCCGACAGCAACGGCCACGGGACCGCCGTCGCCGGCGTCATCGGCGCCGTCGGCAACAACGGTCTCGGCATCGCGGGCGTCGCCTGGAACGTGAAGATCATGTCGCTCCGTTTCATCGGGCCCGGCGGCAGCGGCTTTGTTTCCGACGAGATCGAGTGCATCGACTACGCCATCGCGAAGGGCGCCCATCTCATCAACGCCAGCTTCGGCGGCTCCAGCTACTCGCAGGCCCTCTTCGACGCGATGAAACGCGCGCGCGATGCGTCCATCATTGTCGTGTGCTCCGCCGGCAACGACTCCGACAACAACGACGTCGGCAGCCACTACCCGTCCGGCTTCCTCCTGGACAACATCGTCGCGGTCGCCAACACGACGCGCAACGACACCCTCGCCGCGTCCAGCGCTTTCGGCTCCGGCATGGTCGAGCTGGGCGCCCCGGGAACTTCGATCCTCACCGCCGGCCACACCGCGGACAACGAGTACCGGATCATGTCCGGCACCTCGTTCTCCGCCCCGATGGTGACCGGCGCACTGGCCCTCCTGAAAGCCCGCTTTCCCCAGGACAGCTACCGCGAGCTGATCAACCGCCTGCTCCGCGGCGTCGACTGCATTCCCGCCCTCGCCGGCAAGACGATCACCGGCGGCCGGCTCAACATCTCCGCCGCCCTGCGCTCGCCGAGCGCCCGCCCGTTCAACGACGATTTCTCCTCCCCCGCGGTCTTCTCCGGCGAGTTCGGCGCCTCCCGTGCCGGCATGCAGTTTGCCAGCCGCGAAACCGGCGAACCGGCCCACGGCGGCGCCGGCGGCACCGGCTCCGTGTGGTGGCAGTGGACCGCCCCGCGCTCCGGCAGTGTCTCGTTCGATACCCGCGGCACCGGCGGCGATACCCTGCTTGCCGTATACACGGGCACCGCTTTGGCCAACCTCGTGCAAGTTTCGGCCAACGACGACGAGTCCGACTCGCTCCGCACCAGCAAGGTAACCTTCAACGCCGTGTCCGGCACGACCTACTATCTGGTCGTCGACATGAAAGGCACCCCTTCGGGTCTCGCCGTGCTGAATTCCTCCCTGCTCGCCAGCAACGATTCCTTCGACGGCGGACGCACCGTCGCCGGTCGCAGTTGGTCGGTCCGCACGGACAATCGCAACGCCACGCGCGAGTCCGCCGATCCCGTGATCCGGAGCAGCCGCGGCGCGCACTCCGTGTGGTTCCGCTGGCGCGCCCCCGCTACGCGGCGCTACCATCTCGCCACCTACAGCAGCGAATTCAACACGCTCCTCGGCGTCTACACCGGGGATGCGCTCGGCGCCCTGAACGAAATCGCCGCCGCCAACACGGCCGGCGACAGCAACGCACTGCTCAACTCCGCCGCCGTCTCCTTCACGGCAACCGCCGGCACGCTCTATCACATCCTGGTCGACAGCGAGGCCTCCTCTTCGGGCGTCTATGCCAAGGGCGAGTTCAAGCTGTCGTGCGTCGATTCCGAATGGGAATATTTCACCATCGGCGATCCGGGCACCGTCGCCTTGGCCCCCGACAACACGATGCGGGTGTCGGACGAATACGGCTACATGTATGCCGTCGAAACCAACGGCAGCCGCAAGTGGCGCTACATCCTCACCGGCTTCGGCACCACCTCCGCGCCGGCCGTGGCCGCCGACGGCTCGTCGTATGTCGCCGACGACCTCCGCTATCTGCACGGCGTCAACGCCGATGGATCCCGCCGCTGGCGCACGCAGGTCTCCGCCGTCATCCGTTCGTCTCCGGCGATCGCGCGCGACGGTACCGTCTACGCCCGGGCGGACGATGGACGCCTGCACGCCTTCGATCCGACGAGCGGGTTCGTGAAATGGAGCTTCAGCATGGGTACCGCCACCACCGCGACGCCCTCTTCTCCTGTCGTCGCCCCGGATGGCACGATTTATTGCGCCGGCGGCGACTCGCGCCTCTATGCCATCAGCCCCGACGGCGTGCGCCGCTGGTCCTTCTCCACGGACTATATGGCCGGTTCTCCGGCGCTCGCGGCGGACGGAACCATCTACATCGGCACGAGCGCGCCGACCCGGCGCTTCTTCGCCATCCGGCCCGACGGTACACTGCGCTGGGAGTACGTCGTCGGTGGGTCGGTTACCACTTCCGCCGTGGTCGGCCCAGACGGGACCGTCTATTTCGGCAGCGACGATCGGAAACTCTACGCGCTCAACTCGGCCGGGGAACTGCGGTGGACCTACGAGACCGGTGGTGAGATCGGGTTCACGTCTCCGCTGGTTGCGTCCGACGGATCGGTCGGCATCGGATGCGATGACGGCAAGATCTACTGGCTGGAAAGCGACGGCACCCTCCGCCGCACCTACGCGACCGCCGGCGAAATCGCGTCCTCGCCGTTCCTGCACAACGGCCGGTTGTACATCAGCAGCGCCGACTCGCGGCTCTACTCGGTCGATCTCGGCCTCGTGCCGGCCAGCACGTCCTGGCCGATGCACCGGCAAAACCCCCTGCGCTCGGGTCGCCAGGAGAGTCGCCCGCTCGGAATCGGCGTCCAACCCCGGAACATCAGTTCGGAAGTGGGCGAAACCGTTTCGCTGACCGTCGGCGCCGTGGGCGGTGAACCGCTCGCATACCAGTGGTTTTTCAACGGCCAAGCGATTGCCGGCGCCACGTCGCCCACCCTCAAAATCGATCCAGTTACGCATGCCAACCGCGGGCAGTATTCGGTCCGGGTATCGGATCCCCAATCCTCGGTAACCAGTATCGCCGCGACGCTGACCGTCACCACCCCGCTCCTTCCTCCGGTCGTAGCCACCCAACCCGCCGACACCACCGTCCTGACCGGCGAACGTTTGCGGCTTCAGGTCGTAGCCACCGGGACCGATCCCATTTCGTATCAGTGGTTCAAGGACGGTGCGCGGATCGCAGGTGCGACCGGCCCGACGTTCGAAATCGCCTCGGCCCGGCCGACCGACCGCGGCGGCTACTCTGTAACCCTGACCAACCTTGCCGGCTCCTTGAATAGCCGCACCGCGGCAATCACAGTGAATCCCATCACCCGCATCGCCAACCTGTCGATCCGCACCCGGGTCAGCGGCACCGGACTGCTGACCGTAGGCGTTACGGTGGGTGGCGACGGTGTGACAGGAACCAAACCGCTGTTGCTGCGAGCCGTCGGCCCCACACTCAGGGAGTTTGGCGTTGGCGACGCCAGCTCTGACCCCCAACTCAAGGTTTTCAAAGGCGAAACCACCATCGCTCAAAATGACAATTGGTCGGGCAGCGCTGAAATCTCCGCCGCGAACGGCAATGTCGGAGCCTTCGGCTTTGTCGGCGCTGCCTCCAAGGATGCCGCGCTGCTCCTGAGCGCTGCAGCCGGGGGCTACACCGTGCAGATCGGTGCTGCCGAAGGCGCCGATGGCGTCGCCTTGGCGGAAGTATACGACGGAACCACCGGAGATGACTTCACCTCCAGGACGCCGCGCTTGACGAATGTGTCCGCGCTTTCCCGGGTCGGCCCCGACGGCGACGTGCTCATCGCCGGCTTTTCGATCGCGGGATCACAAGCCAAGACCGTCCTGATTCGCGGCATCGGCCCTACTCTTTCGGCTTTCGGTGTCGGCGATACGCTGGCCGACCCTCGGCTCGAGATCTACCGCAGCGGCACTGCGGTTGCCGAGGCGTCAAATGACAATTGGAGAACCGCCGCGAATGCTGCGGCCGTTGCCGCCGCAGCTTCCCGCGTCGGCGCCTTCGCCCTCCCCAACGATAGCTTGGATGCCTGTCTCCTCGTGTCGCTTCCTCCCGGAACGTACACCGCCCAGATCAGTGGTCTCAATGGATCGGCCGGAACTGCACTCGTTGAAGTTTATGAAGTTCCGTGATGAACGTCCGACCTCCGAAGTCGAACAACCTGAACTCAATCACCGGTTAGCCGAGAACTCCCGAACCCGAAAACCGGATCCACCGTCGGTCGGCTCGATGGCGTACATCCGCTCGGATTTCTCCGGAATGGTTAGAAGGCGCCCACCAATCGGCTCAAAATCAACGCTTCCGGTCGTGGTGCGAAGAGTCAGCAGAGCAAAACCTTTTGCGGATCGCTCCAATCTCAACCCAAAGGAACCCGACCTCGCGGAGAGCACGCCGGCGTCGGTCGTAATTGAAAATGAGGAACCGCGCTCAATTGCCAATTCTCTGAGTTCAACAAAGACGTCACCGTTCCGCAGGGAAAGTGCAGCTTGGGACGTACTCGGCTCCTTTCGGTCCTCTCGTTTGGCACCCGTTGAAGCTACGGGCGCCTGAAGGAATTCATCGACCTTGACGTAGGTTTCGGCGCCGAGCCGTACTCTCATCCCGTTCGGAAACTCAAGTTCGAACCTCGATCGGCGTTCCGTAGCCAAAGCTGTACCTGGGCCAATCCTGACACCGGCTGCTGCCGGCAATTTCTTCCCCTCCGCATCGATCAGGTGGCATTTCCCAACTCCGTCTCGCACCATAAACTCGACTGGACGCAAAAGCCATCCATTCGCCGCTATAGTGAACTGACACGGAAACGCCAACCCGGCCAAAACCAGGGTTAATCGAATCAACTGCGCCATCTGCGCACAAGAAACCGAGTCTTGCGGCACGGCAAGAGACATCCAGGAGCAAGGCTTCCGGAAATAAAAAAAGAAGCCCGGTTCCCCATTACGGGAACCGGGCTATAAACCTGGCAACGACCTACTCTCGCGGGACCTAACGTCCTACTACCATTGGCTGCTCGGGGCTTAACGGCCGTGTTCGGGATGGGAACGGGTGGGACCCCCGGCATATTATCACCAGGAAGGGAAACCCAGCTTGCACTGGGTAAGACTACGAAAATTTAGGGGAAGTAGGTAAATTAAACGCCTAGACGTTTTATTTGTAGAAATTTGCATAAACCGGAAGGGTCATTAGTACCAGTAAACTCAACGGGTTACCCCGATTACATCTCTGGCCTATCAACCGGGTGGTCTACCCGGACCCTTCACCCCTTGCGGGGATTGTGATCTTATCTTGGGATGGGCTTGGCGCTTAGATGCTTTCAGCGCTTATCCCTTCCGAACATAGCTACCCGGCGCTGCCGCTGACGCGACAACCGGAACACCAGAGGTTCGTCATTCTCGGTCCTCTCGTACTAGAGAATGAACCCCTCAAATCACAGACGCCCACAGCGGATAGAGGACCGAACTGTCTCAC
>JAIXWF010000005.1 GCA_027482185.1 Opitutaceae bacterium
CAGCGGTCAGCGGTCAGCGGTCAGCGGTCAGCGGTCAGCGGTCAGCGGTCAGCGGTCAGCGGTCAGCGGTCAGCGGTCGCAAGGCGCGGATATCATAAGGCCGCCCTCACGCCGAGGGCGACTTCGGTTGTGCGATCGCACGCGCACAGAAGCGCCTTGCTTGGAGGCAAACGCCGGACCTTCGTGCTGAACGCTGAAAGCTGACAGCTGATAGCTTTCAGCTCTTGCCTCTTCTCCCATGCCACCGGCCGAGTCCGCCTTCGCTCCGCGCCATGCCCCCGTGTTGGTCACCGGGGGCACAGGCTTTCTCGGCCGGCACTTGGTGGATCGGCTGCTGGCGGCGGGGCGTCCGGTCACCGTGCTCGCGCGCCGGCCGGCGCCGGATCTCGTGGCGCGGGGCGTGCGGTTTGTCGCCGCGGATCTCGACGATGCGGCGGCGGTCGCGGCGGCCTGCGCCGGCGCGGAAACGGTTTTCCACGTCGCGGCCAAGGTCGGCGTCTGGGGCCGCTACGCCGATTTCCACCGCGCCAATGTCCTCGGCACGCGCGCCATCCTTGCCGGTTGCCGGAGCCACGGCGTGAAACACCTCGTGTACACCAGCACGCCGAGCGTGGTCTACAATGGCCGCGACCTCGCCGGCGCCGACGAATCATTGCCGCTCACGACCGCCTGCCCGAGTCCGTATCCGCTGACCAAGGCCGTCGCTGAACGCGAGGTGCTCGCCGCGGATTCGCCCGCGCTGCGCACGGTCGCGCTCCGCCCGCACCTCATCTGGGGCGTCGGCGATCCGCACCTGGTGCCGCGGATCTTGGCCCGCGCCCGCGCCGGGCGCCTGCGCATCGTCGGCCCCGGCCGCAACCGCGTCGACATGGTCCACGTCGCCAACGCCGCCGACGCCCACCTGGACGCCGAGGCGGCCCTGCGGCGCGGAACCGGCGGGCGGGCGTACTTCATCACCAACGGCGAGCCCGTCGGGTTGTGGGATTGGATCAACGGGTTGCTGGTCGCGCTCGGCGAGCCGCCGGTCACGCGCCGGATTTCCCTCGGGGCCGCGAGCGCGGTCGGCGGCGTATGCGAGGCGCTGTGGCGCGTGCTCCCGCTGCGCGGCGAACCGCCGATGACGCGCTTCGTGGCCGCGGAATTGGCGAAAGACCATTGGTTCTCGATCGCCGCGGCGCGGCGCGATCTCGGCTACGAGCCGAAGGTGACGATGGCGCAGGGCACCGCCGAGTTGGTCGCGAGTCTGCGGTCGCGTTGAGTCGGCCAAGGCAGGGGACAGGATGGACAGGAGACGGGGGAGCGGATGAACAGGACCTGTTTCTTGAGATTTCGGGAGCAATCCCGCCCCGGACGCGGGAGCAACCTGCAGCCGCTTCCTTCCTGTTAATCAGGATCGTGGTTCCTGTCCCTCCTGTCCTCAACTCCGCTGCCGCACCGCTTCGAAGAGCGTGATGATGGTGGCCATGGCGACGTTGAGGGAATCGGCTTGGCCGGCCATGGGGATGCGCACGGGCAGGTCGGCGTTTTCGAGCCAGAACTTGCTCAGACCGTATTGCTCGCTGCCCATCACGACGGCGAGCGGGCCGCGGAGGTCGGCGTCGGAATAGATTTTCTCCGCCGCCGGCGTCGTCGCCACGGTGTGGATACCGTTGGCCTTGAGCCAGGCGTGCACGCCGGCGCTGTCGGCGACGACGAGCGGCACGGAAAAGAGCACGCCGGTGGAGGCGCGGACGACGTTGGGGTTGAAGATGTCGGTGACGGGATCGCAGACGATCACGGCGTGGCAGCCGGCGGCGTCGGCGCTGCGCAAAATCGTGCCGAGGTTGCCCGGTTTCTCGATCGCCTCGACGACGAGGAGAAACGGCGCCGGGGGCAGCGCCAGATCGGCGAGGGCGCGGCGCCACTGCGGGGCGACGGCGAGGAGGCCGTCGGGGCGTTCGCGGTAGGCGACCTTGGCGAAAGCGTCTTTCGACAGTTCGAAGAGCCGCGCGCCGGCGGCCTCGGCCTGGGCGAGGAGGGCGGGTTCGTTTTCGCCGAGGAACCACCCCGGGGAAAAGTAGAGCTCCTGCAGCGGGACCTGTTTCTCGAGCGCGCGGCGGATCTCGCGGTAGCCTTCCACGAGGAAGACGCCCGCTTCGTCGCGGGGCCGGCGGTCGCGCAGCTTCACGAGCTGCTTCACGCGCGGATTCTGGAGGCTGGAGATGAGTTCGGGGGCGGCCACGTCCGGAACGGAAGACACGGAATCGGCGGAAAAGACAAAATCCTTTTCCTCGCGGCCGGCGCGGCGGTGTATTCCTTGGGGCCGTGGGCAAAAAGAAATCCAAGTTCAACGACCAGCCGTTCCCGTACCATACGGAGCTCGAGGTCGAGATCGCGACGCTGACGAACCTCGGTTCCGGGCTCGGCCGCGTCGCGCTGCCGGGCGAGACGGAAGCGAAGTGGGTCGTGATGGTGCCCTTCACGCTGCCCGGCGAGCGCGTGCGCGCCCGGATTTTCCGCAACCACAGGAATTTCTCCGAAGCGGACCTCGTGGCCGTGACGTCGCCGTCGCCCCACCGCGTCGTCCCGGTATGCCCGATCTTCGCGCGCTGCGGCGGCTGCCAATACCAGCACCTCGCCTACGCCGAGCAATTGGCGTGGAAACGCCGCCAGGTGGCGGAGCTGCTGCAGCACATGGCGGGAATCGCGGACTACCCGGTCGCGCCGGTGGTCGGGTCGCCGCGCGAGCTGCATTACCGCTCGAAGATCACGCCGCACTTCAATCCTCCGCGGGAGGGCCTGCCGCTGCCGATCGGGTTTCTCCGGCAGGGCACGCGGTTCGATATCGTCGACGTGCCGCAGTGTCCGATCGCGACCGAAGCGATCAACGGGCGGCTGACGGAAGTGCGCGCGCGGGTGCAGGCGGAGCGCGCCAGCTATTCGCGCGGCGCGACGCTCCTGCTGCGGGAGGCGAGCGGCGAGGTGACGACGGACTACGACGCCGTGATCACCGAGACGGTCGGCGACCTGAAGCTGCGTTTTCTCGCCCGCGATTTCTTCCAGAACAACCCCTTCATTCTCCCGGCCTTCACGCGCTACGTGCGCGAGCAGGCGGCGGCGAGCGGGGCGCGTTTCCTCGTCGACGCCTACTGCGGCAGCGGGCTGTTCGCGCTGACGGCGGCGCCGGCCTTCGCGCGCGTCGCGGGGATCGAGATCAGCGCGACGTCCGTCGATTTCGCGCGGAAAAACGCCGAGGCCAACGGCATCGCGAACGCGACCTTCACGGCGGGCGACGCCGCGGCGATCTTCGCCGGACTCGATCCGGCCTTTGTCCCGGCGGAGACGGCCGTGATCATCGACCCGCCGCGGAAGGGCTGCGACGAATCTTTCCTGCGGCAGCTCTTCGCCTTCGGGCCGCGCGCCGTGGTCTATGTTTCCTGCGATCCGGCGACGCAGATGCGCGACCTGCAGCATTTCCTCGCCGCCGGCTATGCGCTCGAAGCCGCGCAACCCTTCGACCTGTTCCCGCAGACCCGGCACCTCGAGTGCGTGCTGACCCTGCGGCGGCTGGCGCCGGGCGCAACGGGTTGAACCCGGCGGGCCGGCGGTTTTGCCGCCGCTGCCCGAGGTGTTGCCAAGCGCGGGGTGGGCCGCAGAGTCGGCGGACTTACCGCACCTTCCCCATGTCCCTCCTCGGCTCCGCTCCCGCTTCCCACACCTGGAATTTCTTCCGCACCGGCGGACTCGACCAAGTCGCCCTCACGACGGCCGACGACCTGCGCCACCTCGACCAGCTCGATCCCAAGCTTTGGGTCGCGCTGGCCTGCCCGGTGAAGGGGTTGAACCTCGACGAGAAGACGCTCGCGCTGATCGACAACGACGGCGACAGCCGCATCCGGGTGGCCGAGTTGCTGGCGGCGGTGAAATGGACCTGCGCGCGGCTCAGGGATCCGGCCGTGATCCTCGCGGGCAAGGACGGTCTGCCGCTGGCCGCGATCGACGAGAGCGACGCGGAGGGCAAGGCGATCCTTGCTTCCGCCAAACAGATTCTGGCCAACCTCGGCCGCAAGGACGCGACCGAGATCACGGTCGCCGAGGCGGCGGACACGGCGAAGATTTTCGCGGCCTCGCCGCTGAACGGCGACGGCGTGATCACGCCCGATGCCGCGGCCGACGCGCCGACCAAGCAGGTGATCGGCGAGATCATCGCGAGCCTCGGCGGCGTGCCGGACCGCGGCGGCGCCGTCGGCATCACGGCGGCGAAGATCGAGACCTTTTACGCGGACCTCGCCGCCTTCGTCGCGTGGTCGGATGCCGGCGCCAAACCCGAGATCATGCCGCTCGGGGCGGGGACGGCGGCGGCCGCGGCGGCGCTCGCGGCGGTGCGGACCAAGGTCGGCGACTATTTTGCGCGCTGCCGGCTGGCGGCGTTCGATGCCCGCGCGCTCGCGGCGCTGAACCGCAGCGAATCCGAGTACCTCGCGATCGCGGCGAAGGACATGAAGATCACGAGCGAGGAAGTCGCCGGGTTCCCGCTGGCCCGGATCGAGGCCGGCCGGCCGCTGCCGCTGCTCGAAGGCGTGAATCCGGCCTGGGCCGGTGCGCTCGCGACGCTGCACGCCGCGGCGGTGGCGCCGGTGCTGGGCGCGGAGAAGACCGCGTTGACGGAAGCGGATTGGACCGCGCTGCAGGCGAAACTCGCCGCGCACGAGGCCTGGGCCGCGGCCAAAGCCGGCGGCAGTTGCGAGAAGCTCGGTGCGGCCCGCGCCAAGGAAATCCTCGCCGGCAAGAGCCGCGAGGCGCTGGCGGCGCTGCTCGCGCAGGACACGGCGCTGGCGCCGGAATTCGCGGCCATCGCGGCCGTCGAGCGGCTCGCGCGCTACCACCGCGACCTGCGGGCGCTGCTCCACAATTTCGTCAACTTCGCCGACTTCTACTCGCACGACCGTTGGGCCGTGTTCCAGGCCGGCACGCTCTATCTCGACAGCCGTTCGACGGAGTTCTGCATCCGCGTCGACGGGCAGAATCCGCTCGCGGCCATGAGCAAGGCCTACATCGCCTACTGCGCGTGCACGCGCCCGGGCTGCGCGCCCATGACCGTCGCCGCCTGCTTCACCCAGGGCGACAGCGACTACCTCTTCGTCGGCCGCCACGGCGTGTTCTACGACCGGCTGGGCCGCGACTGGGATGTCGTGATAACCGGCATCGTCGACAACCCGATCAGCATCCGGCAGGCATTTTTCGCGCCGTACAAGAAATTCGTCCGCTTCATCGAGGAGCAGGTGGCGAAGCGCGCGGCTGCGGCGGATGCGGAAGCGTCCAGCAAGCTCGCGTCCACGGCAGAGAAGACCGCCAACGCCGACAAGGCGAAGCCCGAAGCCAAGAAGATCGATATCGGCACGGTGGCGGCCCTCGGCGTCGCCGTCGGCGGCATCACCGCGGCCTTCGGCGCGATCGTCGGCGCTTTCTTCGGCCTCGGGGTCTGGATGCCGGTCGGTATCCTCGGCATCATCCTCGCGATCTCCGGTCCCTCGATGATCATCGCGTGGCTGAAGCTGCGCCAGCGCACCGTCGGCCCGATTCTCGAGGGCAACGGCTGGGCGGTGAACGGCCGCGTGAAGATCAACATTCCTTTCGGCACGGCGCTGACCGACATGGCGAAACTGCCGCCCGGCTCGCACCGTTCGCTCGAGGATCCGTACGAGGACAAGGAAGCCGCGCGCCAGCGCCGGCGGATCGTGACCTTCCTCGTGCTCGCCGTGTTGGCCGCGGCCGCGATCTGGATCCGTTGGGATGCGACCAAGCACCGCACGCCCGAGGGCGAAGCGCGCTATTTCTGGCAGGAGCGGGCCAAACCGGTCGCGGCGACCCCCGCGCCCGCGGCGGCTCCGGCGGAAGCGAAGAAGTAAACGGCGGCTTTGTTCAGCCCAAGCTTCGCAAATCCAAGTTCACCACTGAGGCACAGAGAACACGGAGAAAGGCAGTCGGAGGCAAAGGAGGCTCGGGAAACCGATGCACCCTTGGCGTGAACGTGAACCCAAGGCCCCGTCGTTTCAGCTCGTTTGTCTCCGTGGCCTCCGGGTCTCTGTGGTTCAACTGCGTCGTTGGACTCGGCCGGAATCATGCAGTTGAGAGTCCAAAGTTGAGAGTTGAGAGATCGATCCGCCGAGGCACGGACAACCTAGTCGCAGCAAAGTGCGGGCGAAACCGAACGGTTCGTCTCTCAACTCTCAACCAAGCTCACTCAACTGTATGAGTCCGGCTCAGCGCTGCTCGTTCCACTCCGGGGCCGAGTAGCGTTCGGTCAGGCCCGCGACTTCGTCCTCGTTGAAATCGGGCCACGGCACGGGCTGCGCCTCGGTGCCGAGGGCGGAAGCGAGGCCGGCGACGAAGTCGTTTTCGAATCGGTCCCAGTCGACGGCGACCGCGCCGACGGCCGGTTGCCAGAGCGAGCCCTGGAAGAGGAGGCCGTGCTTGTTCCGTTTCTGGGCGGCGCCGGCGAGTTTGGCGCCGCTCTGGGCGTGGACGACGTCGTAGAGTTCGGCGCGCTGGAAACAGACTCCGCCGGGCGCGCAGTCGGCGCCCTCGGGCGGCGGCTCGCACGCGCGTTTCACCTCGGCCGGGACGCCCTGGGCCGCGAGCGCGGCGGCCAACGCCTCGTGGATGAGACGGTAGCTTTCGGCGGCGCGGACTTCCTCGAGCGGGTGGCCGCGCGGGATGACGAGGGCGTAGGTCCAATCCTCGCGGTGGTCGACCACGCCGCCGCCGGTTTGTCGGCGGCAGAGCTCGGGCCGGGCTTCGGGATCACCGGTGAGGGCGGCGACTTGGTCGCGGACGAAGGCGAGTTTCTGGCTGTAGCCGAAGGTGAAGGCCGGCCGGTGCCAGCCGTAATGCCGGAAGCGCGGGGCCGCGGCCTGCGGGTAGCGTTGCAGGAGGAGAAAATCGACGGCCATGTTTTCGGCCGCGCCGGCGGAGCGGACGGGCAGGAGTTCGAGCACCATGGCGTCAGAGAACAGAGGCGCGCGATCCGTGCACCAAGCAAATCGGCCGGATGCGGGCCTATGCGGTGCGGCGGGGTCGGCCGCTCAAAGTTTGAAGTACCACTCGCGCACGGCCGGCGGGAGCTGCAGTTCGCCGAGCTGCTCGGCCACGGCCTGCGGGCGCGTTTTCAGTTTTCCGGTGAGGGACGTGCAGGCGAGGGCGAGGCAGGCTTGGCGGCGCGCGGCGATCTCGGGCACGGCGGCGCGGGCGACGGCCTCGAGCGGGGCCTGCGCGGGCGTGAGTTTGAAGTGGGCGCGGAGCCGTTCGCCGAGTTCGAAGCGCGACAGCAGGTCCGTGCCGGCCCAGTGGTGCACGCCGCGGAGGTCGGGGCGTTCGCAGAGTTCGACGAGGACCTCGGCGAGATTCTCGGCGGTGCAGGGCTGGCGGAATTCGTCGGTGAAAAGCCGCGGCGTCTTGCCCGCGGCCCAATCGGCGAGCAGGCGCTCGTGCAGGCTGCGGCGGCCGCCGGGACTGTTGCCCATGAGGAGCGGGGCGCGGACCGTGACGGCGAACTCCGGGGCGGCGGCGTGGACGAGGCGTTCGCTTTCGACCTTTTGGCGTCCGTAGAGATTGATGGGGCGGACGGTGTCGCCGGGCGCGAACGGGGCGGTGCGGGCGCCGTCGAAGACCTGCTCCGAGGAAAGATGGACGAATCGCGCGCTGACGTGGTGCGCGAGGCGCGCGAGCAGCGCGGGCAGGTCGACGTTGAGGGCCTGGGCGAGGGCGGGGTCGGCGTCGCATTGCTCCGGGACTGAGACGGCGGCGCAGTTGACGATGGCCTCGGGGAAGGCGTCGAGGACGGCGGACGTCGTCGTCGCGGCATCCGCGAGGTCGAGTTTGAGCCGCTGGGCGAGGCCCTCGAGCGGACCGGCGAAGGACGCGACGGTGCCGACGACGCGATGGCCGCGGCGGGCGGCGGCGCGGGCAAAGGCGGAGCCGACGAGGCCCGAGGCGCCGGCGAGCAGGATCGTCATTCCCCGATCAATCCCGGTTCGATATGCCAGCGCACGATCCAACGGGAGCCGGCGCGTTCGAGCGCGAGGACGGCTGCCTTCTTCATCGCGAAGGCGACGGGCTGGGCCGAGCCGGTGACGAGCAGCGAGGCCAGACCGCTGAGATGGGGCTCGTGGCCGACCAGGGCGACGGGCCGGCGTTCGTCGGCCAGCAGCGCGAGGACGGCGGCGGGGTCGTCGTCGGGCGTGATGCCGGGGAGCTCGCGCAGCGGCGTGCGCGTGCGCAGTTCCTGCGTGAGCTGGAGGGCGGTCTCGCGGGCGCGGACGTAGGGGCTGTGCCAGATTTCCTGCGGGGCGAAGGCGCGGGAGCGGGCGAGGAAGGCGGCGAGCAGATTGACCTGGTGGCGGCCGCGGGCGCTCAGGGCCCGCGCGGCGTCCGGGATGGAATCCACGGCTTCGGCGTGGCGGATGAGGTAGAGCAGCATGGCGGACGGGAAAGCGGGAGGCTCGGCGGGAGTCCGTTCGGACTCAAGCCGCGGTGCGGCTGGGCGGGGTTGGGATCGGCGCCGGCGCGGTCATGCGTCGAGCAGCTTGCGGGTGGCGCGCAGCAGTTGGCTCAGCGCGTAGGGTTTGTTGAGCATGGCCTGGCGGCCTGCCGGCAGCCAATCGACGGGCAGGCGGACATCGTGCTGGCTCGTGCAGAGGATGCGAAGGGCGGGGCAGGTGCCGAGGAGCTTGCGGGCGAAGCGTTCGCCTTCGCCGGCGAGGGTCGCGATGAGAATCTGGTAGGGCCGGGCGGGCGCGGGCTCGCGCGCGGCGTCGGCGAACGATTTCGCGGCGGTGACGCGGTAGCCGTCGGCGGTGAGCATGCCCTCGACCATCTTGCGGACGACGTCGTCGTCCTCGACGAGCAGCACGCTTTCGTTGCCGCGCAGCGAGGGCAGGGGCTCGACAGGCGGGGGCGGGGCCTCGACGGGTTCGCCCGTGACCGGGAGCAAAATCTCGAACGTGGAGCCGACGAGCACGGCGCTGCGCACCGAGATGTAGCCGCCGCTTTGCTGGACAACGCCGTAAACGAGGGCGAGACCGAGGCCGGTGCCTTTGCCCTCGGGTTTGGTGGTGAAGAACGGCTCGAAGAGATGCTTCTGCGTTTCGGCGTCCATGCCGGTGCCGTTGTCGGTGACGGTGAGCGCGACGTAGCGGCCGGGCGGCGTGTCGGTGGTGCGGCGGTTCTGCCCCGGCTTGATTTCGCGGTTGGCGGTGGAGACGACGATGCGGCCCTTGTCGCGCAGGGCGTCGCGCGCATTGATGACGAGGTTGAGGACGACCTGCTGGAACTGCGCGGGGTCGGTGCGGACGTTGCCGAGCTGCGGGGCGAGATCGAGGTGGAGTTCGCCGGCGTCGCCGATGAGGCGGCGGAGGATGGGGGCGTTTTCCTGCACGAGCGCGCCGAGGTTGATGACGCGGGCGTTGAGCGGCTGGCGGCGGCTGAAGGCGAGGAGCTGCTGCGTGAGCGTGGCGGCTTTGCGGCCGGCGTGGTGGATCTCCGCGACCTCGCGCAGGGCCTGCGGGTTGGCGGCGACGTGCGCGGCGAGCATCTCGCAGTAGCCGTTGATGACGGAGAGCAGGTTGTTGAAATCGTGGGCCACGCCGCCGGCGAGGCGGCCGACGGCGTCGAGCCGCTGCGCGTGCACGAGCGCCTCCTGGAGCCGGCGCTTCTCGGTCTGGTCGCGGTAGGTGGCGACGATGTGCGTCACTTTGCCCGCGGCGTCGGCGAGCGGGTCGAAGCTCCAGGCGGTGCCGACCGTGGTGCCGTCGCGGCGCAGGAGGAAGCCCTCGCCGACGAGCGGTTGGCCGGGCAGGGCCTTGGGCAGCCAGCGTTTCAGGCGGTCGAGTTCCGCGCGGTCGGCGTGCAGAATGCCGTGCGGCTGGCCGACGAGTTGCGACGCGGCGTGGCCGGTCATCGCGCAGAAGGCGTCGTTGGCGAAAAGGATGCGCAGGCCGCGCGGGCCGAGTTGCCGGCGGGCGATGAAGACGCCCTCGCTCTGCGCCCGCAGTGCGTCGGCCAGCAACGTGGCCGGCACGCGTTCGGCGCGGGGCGGGCAGACGGACCGGGAACGTTTTTTCGCGGCGGGCACGGGCGGGAGACGAGCAGACCGCGGCCGGGCCGCGGGTGACAGCAAAAAAGCGGCCCGGCGGCCCGGACAATAGTACCTACGGCGCGAGCCGCTCGACGGTCCAGCCGTCCTGATGCCGCCGATACCGGAGCCGGTCGTGCAATCGGCTGCGGCGGCCCTGCCAGAATTCGACCGTCTCGGGCGCCACGCGCCAGCCGCCCCAGTGGGGCGGGAGCGGCACCTCGGCTCCGGCGTACTTCTTCTCGAGGGCCTTCATGCTTTCCTCGAGCACGCTGCGGCCGGAGATGATCGCGCTCTGCTGCGAGACCCAGGCGCCGAGCTGGCTCGCGCGGGGCCGCGAGTGGAAATAGGCGTCGCTCTCTTCGCGCGAGATCTTCGTCACCGTGCCTTCGACGAGCACCTGGCGCTCGAGGGCGATCCAGGGAAACACGAGCGACACGTGCGGGTTGAGCTCCAGTTCGCGGCCCTTGCGGGATTCGTAGTTGGAGAAAAACGTGAAGCCGCGGCCGTCGAGGCCCTTCAGGAGCACGGTGCGCGCGGACGGGCGGCCGTCTTTGCCGACGGTCGCGAGGGTCATCGCGTTGGGCTCGGTCAACTTGGCGGCTTCCGCTTCCTGGAACCACTTCTCGAATTGGCGGAACGGATCGCGCGCGAGGTCCTTCTCCACGAGGCCCGCGAGCGAGTATTCCTTCCTGAGGTCGGCCAGAGTCACGCCCGGAACGTGGCCGCCGGCTCAGGCCCTGTCAAAAGTCATCGCGTCAACGCGCGGATCAGCGCCGCCGCCGCGGGATAGCGCGCGAGCAAAGCGGCGCGGTCCGCGATTTCCGAACCGGCCGCGGTCCACGCCGGCGTGCAGGTGCAGCCGACGAGGGCCCAGCCGTGCCGGCCGCCGACGGCGAGGCGCGCGCCTTGCCAGACTCCGGCCGGCACGCGCACCTGGGGGACTTCGCCGCGGGCGAACGCGGTTCCCAGCCGCACGACCGTGGGCGCGCGCCCGGGTCGGCCGAGGCACACGTGCTCGACCGCGTCGCCCGCGTGGAAATGCCAGATCTCGTGCGTGTCGATGCGGTGCAGCGCGGAAAAATCGCGGCGCGTGAGCAAAAAGTAGATCGCCGAGGCCGCGGGGCGGCCGCCGCGCCGGGCCGGCGGTGCGACCCAGAGCCGCCGGAAAAATCCGCCTTCGCCCGGCAATGGCCGGAGCCCGAGGGCGGCGACGAGCCGGCGGGCCGCGGCGTTCAATCGCCGCCTCCGCTGCGGCGCCGTTCCTGCAGTTGCTGCGGGGAAACGCCGCTCGGGAAGAACGGCGCGATCTTCTCGACCACCGGCGTCAGGAACTTCGGCTCCGCGCGCTCGTAGATCCAGTAGAAGCAAATCAGCACGAAGGCCACGAACGCCGCGATGTAGGGCAGGAAATCGTTCATGCTCTTCAGCAGTTTCCAGACTTTCACGATCACGATCAC
Source organism: Opitutaceae bacterium (assembly GCA_027482185.1). Taxonomy (GTDB): domain Bacteria; phylum Verrucomicrobiota; class Verrucomicrobiia; order Opitutales; family Opitutaceae; genus ER46. The sequence goes on from JAIXWF010000005.1 coordinate 11,572, forward strand.
CGTGAGCACGCAGATCGCGAGATTGATCCAGGTCTGCTTCGGGACGCGCTGCAGCTGCTCCCAGGGCGTGGCCTGGGCGGCGGCGAGCGGCAGCGCGAGCAGCGATTGCATGACCAGTGATTTGTCCACGGCGCCGCGCGGTGCAAGCCGTTCGCGGTTTTCCGCGGCCCGATCCCCAAGGACCGTTTTCCGTTTTTCCGGGGTTGTGATCGGTCACGGAGGGCACGGAGGAGAAAGCGGAGGTCACCGCGCGAGTTCTGCCGTGCTCCGGAGCGACTCCCCGCGGGGCGAAAATGCTGCGGGCACAACGTGATCCCGGAATCCCTCCGTGTCCTCTGTGTCCGATGGGTTTCCGGAATGACAGCTCCGCGGCTTGAAATAGCCCGGGGGGTGGCCGACTGTGTCGGTTCCTCTCCCGCCGATGATCGCTCCCGCCGCCACGCTCGAAGCCGAGGCCGACCGCCTCCTCAAGGCGCTGCTGCACGTCGACTGCGAGCCCTCCGGCCGGCGTTGGAACTACGAGACTTGCCTCGCCCTCGCGCCGCTCACGCTCGAAATCAACCGTCTGAAACGGGAGAAGGACGCCGTCATCCTCACGCATTCGTACGTCGACCCCGAGATCGTCTACGGCGTCGGCGATTTCAAAGGCGATTCCTACTTCCTCAGCCTCGCCGCCAAGCAGGCCAAGGCGAAGGTCATCTTGTTCGCCGGCGTCGTCTTCATGGCCGAGACGGCGAAGATCCTTTCGCCCGACGCCACCGTCATCGTGCCCGACCGCGGCTCCGGTTGCTCGCTGGCGGATTCAATTACCGGAGAGGAATTGCGCCGGTTGAAGGCGCTGTACCCCGACGCCACCGTCGTCTGCTACATCAACAGCACCGCGGAAGTGAAGGCCGAGTCCGATGTCTGCGTCACCTCGGGCAACGTCTACCACATCGTGGCCAATTTGCCGGCGCGCCGCATCCTCTTCGTGCCCGACCGCCTCATGGGCCAGAACGTGCGCGACGAACTCCGCCGCCGCGGCGTCGACAAGGAAATCATCACCTCCGACGGCACCTGCATGGTGCACGACCAATTCTCGCCGGCCGATATCGCGGCCGCGCGCGCGCAATTCCCCGGCCTCAAGGTCGTCGCCCATCCCGAATGCACGGCGGAGGTCGCGGCCGCCGCCGATTTCGTGGGCAGCACGGGCGCGATGATGAAGTTCGTGAAGACCAGCGGCGCGCCGTACTACCTGATGCTGACGGAATGCGGGCTCGTCGGACGCCTGCAGGTCGAGGCGCCGGAAAAAAACTTCATCGGCGGCTGCCGCCTCTGCCCGTACATGAAGCTGAATTCGCTGGAGAAGATCCGCGACGCGCTCGCGACCCCGCGGCCCGACCAGATCGTGACGCTCGACGAAGGCATGCGTCGGCGCGCGGCGCGCTGCATCGAGCGCATGTTCGAACTTTCGCCGACCGACTGAGCCGGCGCCCGCCCATGATTTCCCCCCGGACCGACCACTTGATCGACCTCGCCCTCGAGGAGGACGCCGGCCTGGGCGACGTCACCAGCCGCGCGATCTTCGTACCGAGCCACCGTTCCCGCGCCTTCATCGACGCGAAGCAGGACCTCGTCCTCTGCGGCCTGGCCGTGGCGGCGCGGGTGTTCGCGCGGACCGATCCGGAGCTGAAGGTAAAACTGCTGGCCGCGGACGGCGACCGCGTCCGCGCCGGCGCGCGCGTGCTGGCGGTCGCGGGGCCGACGGCGTCGTTGCTCACCGCGGAACGCACGGCGCTCAATTTCCTGCAGCGGCTTTCGGGCATCGCGACGAAAGCGCGGCACTACGCCGCGGCCGTCGCGGGCACCGGCGTCCGGATCGTGGATACGCGCAAGACGACGCCGGGCTGGCGCGCGCTCGAGAAATACGCGGTGCGCTGCGGCGGCTGCGCCAACCACCGCTCGTCCCTGGGCGAACACGTTTTGATCAAGGACAACCACATCGCCGCCGCCGGCTCCATCGCGGCCGCGGTGGCCAAGGCCCGCGCGGCCGCCCCGCACCTCGCGAAGATCGAGGTCGAGGCAAAGACTCTTGCCGAAGTGAACGCGGCGCTGCGCGCGGCGGCCGACGTGATTCTGCTCGATAACATGACGCCGGACCAGGTCCGCGCCGCGGTGGCGACGATCGCGGGGGCGGCGACGGTGGAGGTGTCCGGCGGCGTGCGCTACGAGACCCTGCGCGCCTACGCTATGCCCGGTGTCGACGTGATCAGCATCGGCGCGCTCACGCATTCCGCGACCGCGGTCGACCTCAGCCTCGATCTCGTGGCCGCCGCGCCCGCGAGGAAGTCCGCGCCGAAGCGCCGCCGCTGATGCAGATTCTGCGCACCGACTGCCTCGTGATCGGGGCCGGCCTGGCCGGCTCGGCCTATGCGCTGCGCGCGGCCGGGCTCGGGTTGTCGGTGGAACTGCTGTCGCTGTCCGAACCGCTGGCGGCGAACAGCGACTGGGCCCAGGGCGGCATCATCTACGACACCGCGCCGGCGCCCGAGGCCCTCGCCCGCGACATCCACGAGGCGAGCGACCGCACGGCCAACCCGGCGGCGGTGGCCCACCTCGTCCGCGAAGGCCCGGCCGCGGTGAAGGAATTGCTGCTGGACGAACTGCAGGTCGGCTTCGACCGCGACGCCGCCGGCGAACTCGATCTCACGCGCGAGGGCGGGCACAGCGAACGCCGCATCATCCACGCGAAGGACACGACCGGCCACGCGATCCTCGCGGCGGTGGCGGCGAAGGTGGATGCGACGCCGCGGATCCGCCGCCGCGCGGGCTGCGTCGCGATCGACCTGCTGACGCTGTCGCACAATTCCGCCGACCTGGCCGACCGCTACGAACCGCTGACGTGTTTCGGCGCCTACGTGCTCGATACGCGCACGGGCGAGACGATCGCGATCGTGGCGAAGAAGACGGTGCTGGCGACCGGCGGTCTCGGGCAGATTTTCCTGCACACAACGAATCAGCCCGGCAGCGTCGGGCACGGCGTGGCGATGGCCTACCGCGTCGGCGCGCGCCTCATCGACCTCGAGTACGTGCAGTTCCACCCGACGGTCTTCGCGAAGAAGAACGCGCCGCGTTTCCTGATCACCGAGGCGCTGCGCGGCGAGGGCGCGGTGCTGCGCAACGCGCGGGGCGAGGCTTTCATGGACGCGGTGGACCCGCGGGGCTCGCTGGCTTCGCGCGACGTCGTGGCCCGGGCGATCAAGCACGAGTTGGCGGCGAGCGGGGAGCCCTGCGCGTTTCTCGATCTTTCCGCCCTGGCGCCGGACTTCGTGCGCACGCGGTTTCCCGCGATTTATGCGCGCTGCCTGGAACACGGCGTGGACATCACCCGCGAGCCGATCCCGGTCGTGCCGGCGGCGCATTTCGCGTGCGGCGGCGTGCACACCGACCTCGACGGCCGGACGAGCGTGCGCAACCTGTCCGCGATCGGCGAAACCGGCTGCACGGGCCTGCACGGCGCGAACCGGCTCGCGAGCACCTCGCTGCTCGAATGCCTGGTGAGCGCGAAGTTCGCGGCGTTGGCCGACGGCACCGACATCGCGCGCGGTGGATTCCGTCTCCCGGATCCGCGCGAGTGGGAGAGCCCGACGCGCGAGGCCGATCCGGTGCTGATCCGCCAGGACATGCTGCAGATCCAGCATACGATGTGGAACTACGCGGGCGTGGTGCGTTCGCCGAAGCGGCTGACCCGCGCGCGCCGCATCTTGATCGAGCTGCGGGAGGAGATCCAAAGTTTCTACCGCGGCTGCCGGCTGACGCGGGAGCTGATCGAATTGCGCAACGCGGTGCAGACCGCGCTGCTCGTCGTGCATGCCGCCGCGCTCAACCCGCGCAGCAAGGGCTGCCACTTTGTGACCGAGGAAGAGTAAGGCGCGCTCCGGCGCGCTTTCGCTCGCAGGTGAAAGTTGAAAGTCCGAAGTTGAAAGATCGGAACCGAACCGGCCTCAGCGCCGGAGGGGGTCCGGGACCGTTCTTTCAACCTTCAACTTTCAACCTAGTCCGCCCGCGGCGCAGCGCCGGCCTTCACGCGCGCGAGCCCGACGATGCGGAGCAGTTCGGCGAAGTCTTCGTCGCGGGTGCGGCTCTCGATGCGGAAATCGAATTTCGGCGCCTCCTGCAGTTCGCGTTCCGCGGTGCGCATCCGGCCGGCGATCTCGGCCTCGTTGTCCTGCGCGCGGTCGCGCATGCGGGCGACGAGGCGCTCGTGGTCGACGACGATGAAGACGGTCGTGAGGTGGCGGGCGAGGAGCGGGTTGATCCGGGCGGCGCGGCGGAAGCTCTCCACGCCCTGCACATCGACGCTCATGACGAGGTTGCGGCCGGCGGCGAGCGGCTCGAGCACGGACGCGGCGAGCGTGCCGTAGCGGCGGTGCGCGTCCTTGCCATGGACCTGGGCCCACTCGAGGAAGGCGCCGGCCTGCACGCGCTGTTCGAATTCCTCCGGCGTGAAGAAGTGGTAGTGGATGCCGTTGACCTCGCCCGGGCGGGGCGGGCGCGTGGTGCTGGTGACGACGCGGGAAAACTCGGGGCATTCGGCCACCAGTCGGTCGCAGAGCGTGCTCTTCCCAGAACCGGCAGGCCCGGCCAGGACGATCAGCACGGGAGGGACGGAAGCGGGGGCGGACATGCGCGGCTCAGTAGGTGAAGGAAACACCCGCGAGCAGCAGGCCGTAGCCGGCGCAGGCCCCGCCGAAACCGGCGGCGCGGCCGGGCCGCGCGAAGAGCCAGGCGATGAAGTCGCGCAGGCGCCACGGCTGCGCGCCGAGCCAGATCGCGGCGCTGAGGGCGACATAGACGATCGTCACCATGAAGAGCCGCTGCGGTTTCGCGTACTCCATGTAGGCGGCCTCGAGCAGCGGCATCGCGCCGAGCAGCACGAGCGTGGCCAGCCCGCGCACGGCGAGGAAGTCCGGCACGCATTTGAACGAGAGCACCGCGACCGCGAGGAAACCGATGAAGAGGTAGGTGCGGTATTCGCCGAAGTCCGCGGGCGAGAGGTGCCAGATCTGATAGAGGAACCAGGCGGCGCCGGCGCCGAAGAACACGTAGGCGGCGGGCGTCGAGCGCGGGAAGGCCTTGAGCATCGCGGCGAAACCCGAATGCCGCAGGAGCAACGGAACGCCGAGCGCCAGCAGCAGCAGGCCGGGAATGAGGGTGGCGAGGGAGAGGGACATCCGGAAAAGGGAATTCGTTGGGCGAGGGCCGGGCTTCAGGTTTCGACCCCGGCGAGCACGAGCTGGCCGTACAGCGTGCTGACCGTGGCGCGCTCGATTTTCAAAGGCACGAGCTGGCCGACGAGGCGCGGGTCGGCGTCGAATACGCAGACGCGGTTGCCGCGGGTGCGGCCGGTGAAATGCAGCCCGCTCTTGTCGCGGCCTTCGACGAGCACTTCCTCGTTCGTGCCGATCAGGCGCGCGGTGCGGCGGAGGGAATTGGCCTGGAGGACTTCGAGGAGGATGCGGTTGCGTTCTTCCTTCACTTCGTCGGGGACTTGGTCGCCGAGCTCCGCGGCCGGCGTGCCGGTGCGGATGCTGTATTTGAAGATGTAGGCCATGTCGAAATCGCAGGTTTCGAACAGCTCGCGCGTCTGCGCGAAATCCTCCTCGGTCTCGCCCGGGAAGCCGACGATGACATCGGTCGAGAAATACATGTCCGGCTGCACCGCGCGGAGGGCGGCGACGATCTCGCGGTAGCGATCGCGCGTGTAGGGCCGGTTCATCGCGCGGAGAATCCGGTCGCTGCCGCTCTGCATCGGCAGGTGCACGTAGGGACAGAGTTTCGGCAGGCGGCCGTAGGCGGCGACGAGGTCGTCCTTGAAACCGCGGGGATGCGGCGAGGTGAACCGGATGCGTTCGATGCCGTCGAGGGCGTGTACGCGTTCCAGCAATTGCACGAAGGGCGTGATCCCGCCGGTGTGCGCGTAGTCGCGGCGGCCGTAGCTGGTGACGATCTGGCCGAGCAGCGTGATCTCGCGCACGCCGCGGTCGGCGAGGGCGCGGCACTCGGCGACGATGTCGTCCATCGGCCGCGAGCGTTCGTCGCCGCGCGTTTTCGGCACGATGCAGAAGGCGCAGTCCATGTTGCAGCCCTGCTGGATCGAAACAAAGGCGCTGACCTGCCGGTCCGTCTCAGCGGCGTCCGCGGCGATCTCGGGCAGGAGGTGGTCCTTGATCGTGTTTTGCGAACCGGCTTCCTCGGCGATGTCGACGATGCTGCGGCCGATCGGCACGCCGGCCTCGCGGGCGGCGCGGAGGTTGTCGAGGTAGCCGGGGACCTGGTGGAATTTCTGGGTGCCGACGATGAGATCGACGTCGGGCAATTGCTCCAGAAGCGAGGCGCCGCGGTTCTGCGCCATGCAGCCGAGGATCCCGAGGACGAAGTCGGGCTGCTTTTTCTTCCGTTGCTGGAGGTAGGCGGCCTTGCCGATGGCCTTTTGCTCGGCGGCATCGCGCACGCTGCAGGTGTTGAGCAGGAGGATGTCGCAGTCGTGTTCGTCCGGCACGATCCGGTACCCGCGGGCGCGCAGCATCGCCGCGACAGCCTCGCTGTCGCGCTCGTTCATCTGACACCCGTAGGTTTTGATGTGGACGCGGTTCACTTCCGGGAAGGGTCCTAGGTAGCCGGCAGGGCGGAGGGGTCAACGCGGGAAACCGGCCGCGCCCCGGGGCGCATTGCGTAGGGGCGCGGCTTGTCCGCGCCCGGGGGCGCGCACGAGGCGCGCCCCTACGGCGGAGTGGGCGGAACGGATTCCCGCGCCTCGGGGCTCGCCTGCGGCCCGGCGGTTTCCTCAACTCGCCGGATGCGCGCCATGTTTCGTCTTGGTTTAGCCGGAATCGGGTTGGCCTGCCTGCTCCACGCCGGAGCCGCGGCCGCCCCCGAGGCACGACTGCTCGTGGTCGGCGACGCGCATTCGGCGTACGAGCGGTCAGCCCAAGTGCTCGGGCTGGTTGATCGTCTGAAGGCGCAGGAGCCCGGTGTGCCGCTGGCGATGCTGATCAACGGCGACGCTTTGGAATACGGCAACTTGGTGGCGCGGCGGACGGCCGGGGCGCTTGATTTCGCATGGTTCAAGGCCTTGGCCGACCGCGTGCCGACCGTGATCAATCTTGGGAACCACGAACCGGAGTTCCACGATGTCGCGGAAACCGTGCGGCGGCTCGAGGCCGCAGGTTTGAAAGTGATCAGCGGCAATTTGCGCAATCCGGCGACCGGCCAGCCCTATGCGCCGGCGACGATGACGTTGGTTCTGGGGCAACACGAATTGACGCTCGTCGGTATCACAACCGACCGGCTGAACACCTTCCGCGTCGCGATCCGGCCGCAATTGGATCTGGCGGATCCCGTCGTGTGGGGCCGCGCCAATTTCCCGGCGCTGTTCCGCGGGGCGCGACTGCCCGTGGTGCTGAGCCACGCGGGGCTGAAGGCGGACCGCGCGTTGTTCGGCGCGGTGCCGGCGGGCACGTTGTTCGCCGGGGCGCACGACCACCTGCGGCTCGTGCATCGCGAACCGGGCGGACCGCTCTATTTCCATTCCGGCAGTTGGCTTGAAACCGTATCCGTGGCCGAGCTGCGGCGTGAAACGGCCGGCAGCGCGCCGGCGTGGCACGTGGAGTCGCGGGTGCTGCGGGCCGACGATCCCGCGGATCCGGACTTCGCCCGGCGGATCGCGGCGACGCTGGCGGAACATCTGACCGCGGAGGAAACGGCCGCGGTCGGCCGCACGGCGCGGGCGCTGGGGCCGAGCGAAGCGGCGGCGTTTGCGGTGGCGGCGGCGCGGGCGGCGGCCGGGGCGGACGTCGCCATTGTGGGCGCGACGACGTTCGGCGCGGGATTGCCGGCGGGCGAAGTTTCACGGTTCGCGTTCGATGCCTGCGTGCGGTTCGACGGGCCGCTGTTCGCGGCGGAGGTCGACGGGGCCTGGCTGCGGCGGCTGGTTGCGCGCTGCAACCACGGTCCGGATACGCCGTTCGCGGCGCGGACGGGCGAGAATCTCGTGGCGGCGGCCGGGCCGCAGGCGTTCGAGGACGGACGGCGTTACCGTTTCGTCACGACCGACTGGATCGCGAAGAACGCCGCGCAATACCTCGGCGAGAATCCGCCGGCGCTGGCGGAGGTGCCCGGGCTGCGGCTGAAGGCGGCGGTGTTGCGGGCGCTGGCGCCGTGACCGGCCGGCGCGGGGCTTGAAGCGGGCGGGGGGCTGGGGCATGGATGCGGCGTGCGCCTCGGGCCCTACGAACTTTCGTCGAATCTGTTTCTGTCGCCGCTGGCGGGTTACACCAACCTGCCGATGCGGCTGACGGTGCGCGAACTCGGCGGGCTAGGCTGGGCGACGACGGATCTCGTGAACGCGCGCTCGTTGCTCGAGCGCAATCCCACCGCGCTCAAGCTCGTCGCGTCGGCGACGGCGGACCGGCCCCTGGCGATCCAGCTCTTCGGCAGCGTGCCGGAAGAAATGCGCGACGCCGCCGTGATGTGCCAGGAGCTCGGCGCCGAATCCGTCGACATCAACATGGGCTGCCCCGTGAAGAAGGTCGTGAAGATCGGCGGCGGCTCCGCGATGATGACCGAGCTCGACAAGACCGCGGCGCTGGTCCGCGGCATGGTCGCGGCGGTGAAGATTCCCGTGACGGCGAAGATGCGGCTCGGCTGGGACGACGACAACCTGACCGCGCCCGATCTGGCCCAGGTCCTCGAGGATGTCGGCGTGGCGGCGATCTTTGTCCACGGGCGGACGCGCGCGCAGGGCTTTGCCGGCACCGTCAATCTCGCGGGTATCCGAAGCGTGGTGACGGCGGTGCGCCGGATTCCGGTGATCGGCAACGGCGACGTCACGACCCCCGAGGCCGCGCAGCACATGCTCGCCGAGACGGGCTGCGCGGGCGTGAGCATCGGGCGCGGGGCGTTCTACGATCCGTGGATTTTCCGGCGCACGCGGCATTATCTGCGGACCGGAGAGCTGTTGCCGGAGCCGGATTTCGCGGAGCGCCTGCGGGTGCTGCGGCGGCATTTCGAGCGCTACGTCGAATTCTACGGCGAGGAGCACGGCGCGCGGCTGTTCCGCAAGGTGGCGCCGTGGTACGCGAAGCGGTTCGGCCCGGCGAAGCCGTTCAAGAACCGGATCATCACGATCGTGTCGCGGGCGGATTTCGAGGCGGCGATCGCCGAGTACACGGCGTGGCGCGCGCAGTTCTGCGACGAGCGCGGCGAGTTGCTGGCGAAGTTTGCCCCGGCGCCGCTGACGGCGTCGTTTCTCCGCGATCCCGACGAGCCCGCGAGCACGGCGCGCGAGGCGATCCCGGTCCCGAAGGGGCCGATCGACACCTGGTGAACGCCGGCCCGCCGCTTCCTCCGACCCCATGCAAAACGTCAGTCATTTCTGGGAACTGATCCTCGGCACGATCATCGCGCTGCTGCCGCTGATCAATCCGCTCGCCTCGGCGCCGACGTTCCTCGCGATCACGGAAGGCGATTCGCACGAGCGCCGCATGCAGCAGCTGCGGCACGCGTGCTTCTACATGGTGGCGATCCTCGTGAGTTTCCTGATCGGCGGGACCTTCATCATGGGCTTCTTCGGCATTTCGATTCCCGGATTGCGAATCGCTGGCGGCCTGTTGGTGGCGGGCATCGGTTCGACGATGCTGATGGGCCCGGCGCGCGGTTCGAACAAAGGCGACTCCGTCGCCGAGGCCGAGGCGCGGGCGAAGCGCGATATTTCGTTTTCACCGCTCGCGATGCCGATGCTAAGCGGCCCCGGCTCGATCGCCGTGACGATCGGGTTCACGTCGTTGGCGACGCATTGGTCCGACTACGTCGCGATCATCCTCGGCATCGTGATCGTGGCGCTGATCTCCTACGCGACGTTGGCCCTGTCGGAACGCGTGGTGCGCGTGATCGGCGTCAACGGCATGAACGCGCTCTCGAAGGTGATGGGTTTCCTGATCCTGTGCATCGGCATCCAGTTCGTCGTGAACGGCGTGCTCGGCGTCGCAACCGACCCCGCCGTCGTGCGCGCGATCCGCGATGCGGTTTTGCAGAAATGAGCGGCGGCTCATTTCTGCAGTTGAAAGCGGCAAGTTGAAAGTTGAAGGACCGGAGATCAAACCGCGCAGATTTCCAGTTTCCGATCTTTCAACTTTCACCTTTCAACCTTCAACCGCGCGGCCTTCGGCCGCGCCGCACCGGCCGCGCTCAGTCCAGTGTCTGCCGGTAGCGTTTCACGCCGATGGTCATCGCGACGGCGAGGAACAGCAGCAGCGGCCAGAGCTCCGGGGCGATGTCGGAAAAATCGCTCCCCTTGAGCATGATCCCGCGGACGATGCGGAGGAAATGCGTCAGCGGCAGAATGCTGCCGATCCACTGCGCCCACTCGGGCATGCCGCGGAAAGGAAACATGAAACCCGAGAGCAAAATCGAAGGCAGGAAGAAGAAGAACGCCATCTGCACCGCCTGCAGTTGGTTCCGCGCCAAGGTCGAGAACGTCACGCCGACGGCGAGGCTCGCGGTGATGAAGAGGAAGGCCACGCCGTAGATGAGCGGGAGGCTGCCGACCATCGGCACCTGGAAGAGGAAGCGTGCCGCGACCAGGATCAGCGTCACCTGGATGTAGCCGACGATGATGTACGGGATGATTTTCCCGACCATGACTTCGGCGGGACGCACCGGCGTCGCGAGCAGGTTTTCCATCGTGCCGCGCTCGCGTTCGCGGGTGATCGCGAGGGCCGTGATCACGACCATCGTCATGGTCAGCACGACGCCCATGAGGCCGGGCACGATGTTGTACTGCGTGATGTTCTCCGGGTTGTAGTGGGCGTGGACCTGGAGGTCGACCGGGCCGGGCCGGCCGCGCAGGGCGACAAGCGGCCCCTGCAGGTCGCGGTCGAAGACATTGCCGGCGAGCACGCGTGCGGCGGCGACGGCGGGGCCCGTTGCGGCCGGATCCGTGGCGTCGGCTTCGAGCAGAATCGTCGGCCGTTCGCCGCGCAGCAGGCGCCGCGTGAAGTCCTCGGGAATGTTGATCACGAACTGCACCTCGCCCCGCTGGAGCAGGCGCGCGGCTTCCGCCTCGGTGGCGGCCTCGCGGGTGATCGCGAAGTAGTCGCTCTGGCGCAGCGCGGCGACGAAGGTGCGCACATAGGGCCCTTGGTCGCCGAGGCGCAGCGCGGTCGGCAGATGGCGCGGGTCGGAATTGATCGCGAACCCGAAGAGCATCAGCTGCAGCAGCGGGATGCCGACCATCATGCCGAAGGTCACGCGGTCGCGCCGCATCTGGATGAACTCCTTCAGCACGATGGCCCAGAGGCGATGGAAGGTGAAACGGCGCATCGCGGGTTCAGGCAAAGTTGTCTTGGGCGGCGTCCATCAGGCCGATGAACACATCCTCGAGCCCGGCTTGGCCGCGGGTCCAGGTGTGGCGGTCGGTCCGCGCGGCGGCGACGGACGCCTCGAGTTGCGCCGCGTCGCGGCCGCTGACGTGGAGGGTGTTGCCGAAGGCGACGACCTGTTCGACGCCGGGCCGGCCGCGGAGAGCGGCGGCGAGGGTGGGCAGGTCGGGGCCGCGCACGATCCAAGTCGTGAGCTGCGCGGATGCCACGACCTCGGCCACCGTGCCGCGGGCGAGCAAATTGCCGTAGGCGAGATAGGCGAGCCGGTGGCAACGCTCGGCCTCGTCCATGTAGTGCGTGGTGATGAGAACGGTGAGGCCGGTCGCGGCGAGGCCGTGGATCTCGTCCCAGAATTCGCGGCGCGCCTTCGGGTCGACGCCGGCGGTGGGCTCGTCGAGGAGCAGGAGTTGCGGCGCGTGGATGAGGCTGGCGGCGAGGGCGAGGCGCTGTTTCCAGCCGCCGGACAACTGGCCGGCGAGCTGATGGCTGCGGTTGGCGAGGCCGAGGCGCTCGAGGCTGCGTTCGACGGCGTCGCGGCGGTTGGGCACGGCGTAGATGCGGGCGATGAAGTCGAGGTTTTCGCGGATGCTGAGGTCCTCGTAGTAGCTGAAACGCTGCGTCATGTAGCCGACCTGGCGCTTGATCTCGGCCTGCTGCGTGAGGACATCGAAACCGAGGCACGTGCCGCGGCCGGCGTCGGGCGTGAGCAGGCCGCAGAGCATGCGGATGAAGGTCGTCTTGCCCGAGCCGTTGGGGCCGAGGAAGCCGTAGATCTCGCCGCGGCGGACCTGGAGGTCGACCTGGTTGACGACGGTCTTGGCGCCGAAGCGCTTGGTGACGCCCGCGACGTCGATGGCGAGCTCCCCGGTCATGGGGCGGCGAGAGCGACGTCGGCCGGCTGGCCGGGGTTGAGATCCGGGGCCGCGCCGGCGGCGAAGAGCGCCTCGGCCATGAACACCAGCTTCGCGCGGTTGGCGCGGTTGTAGAGGACGGGCGGCGTGTATTCGGGCTTCGGCGACACGTAGGCGACGGTGGCGGCGAACGGGGCCGCGCGGCCTGAGACCGAGACCTGCACGCGGGCGCCGGGGCGGAGGCGGGCGAGGTCGGCCTCGGGGACGAAAAAGCGCACCTTGAGATTTTCCGGGGGAAGCAGGGAGACGACGGGCTGGCCGGCGCCGGCGAACTCGCCCGGGCGGAAGAGCGTGTCGTGCACGAGCGCGGCGGCCGGCGCGGCTTGGCTCTTCTGGGCGACGGCCCAGGCGGCGCGTTCGCGGGCGGCTCCGGCGGCGGCGGCGTCCGCGGCGGCGGCGGCGAGGGCATCGGCCCGGCCGCCGAGGCGCGCGGTGGCAAGCTGGGCGGCGGTTTCCTCGACGGCGCGGAGGTTGCGTTCGTGGGTGAGCCGCGCGCGGTCGAGGTCGCTGGCCGGCAGGGCGCCCGATTTGAACAGGTCCTCCTGGCGCCGCAGGTCGCGCTGGGCGAGTTCGGCGGCGGCGCGGTTCTGCTCGAGCCGGGCTTCGAGGGCGGCGAGCTCGGAGGGCCGGGCGCCGAGGCGCAGGTCGGCGAGGCGGGCCTCGGCGGCGCGGAGGCGGTCCTCGGTCTCGCGCAAGGCGGCGGCTTCGGCGGCGTGCTCGAGGACGAAGAGCGGGGCGCCGGCGGCGACGCGGTCGCCGCGGCGGACGGCGAGGCTTTCCACGCGGCCGGCGAGCGGGGCGGCGACGTGGACGAATTCGCCTTCGAGGTAGCCCTGCCAGCCGGCGGGCGTTTCGCGGGTGCAGGCGCCGAGCAGGAACAGGACGGCGGCCGCGGCGGCGGCCCTAGCGGGGAGCGAGTTTTTCATACTGCTTGCGGCCGGCGGGGGTGAGGAGACCGCCGAAAAAGAGATCGATGCCGGCGCCGAGCACGGCGGGCGGCGCCAGTTGCAGGCGCTCAAGGACGGCGGGCTGGAGCAGCCCCTGCATCGCATGGAGAAAGTACTCGATCGCGAAGCCGGGCGGCAGGTCGGTGCGGACCAGGCCCTCCTGCTGGCCGGCGGCGACGAAGCGGCCGAAGACGTAGGGGAGGGTGCGCGCGCGCATTTCCTCGATCCGCCGGTACAGCGCGGGCGCGAAACGCTGGAGCTCGCGCAAGGTCTGCGGCTGCACGGCGGCCATGCGCCGCGCCATGCCGGCGACGAAGCCGCGGAGCTTCTCCGCGAAGTTCAGGTCCGGGTTCGCCAGCAGCGCCTCCGCCTCGGCCCGGATCTCGACGGCGAGGTCGTCGACGACCGCGGCGAGGATCTCGTCCTTGCCGGCAAAGTGCACGTAGAGGGTCTTTTTGCTCAGACCCAACTCGGCGGCGAGGTCGTCCATCGTGCAGCGCGCGTAGCCGTGCGTGAAGAGGAAGACCCGGGCCTGCCGCAAAATGCGGGCGCGGAGGTCGGGCGCGGCGGCGACAGCGAGCGGTGGGTCGACTTTGGCCATAGAAACTATGGAAACTGATAAAGTATTTTAAGTTTCCTTGGCAATCGGCAAGTTTGCCCGGCCGCGTTCCCGGAACGGAAAGTCGCGTCACTTGACGGACCCCGCAGCCGTCCTAATGGTCCGTGTCCCCGCCCATGCGTTGCCGTTTGCCCACGTCGATTCTGCGTCCCGCCCTGTTCGCCGGGGCGTTCGCGGCGGCGGGTCCGGCGTTGGCGGCCGAGGGCGCGCGTTCGCCGTTTATGCCCGCGGCCGGGGCCGCCGCGGCGGCTCCGACGGCCGGGGCGCCGCTCGAGTACCGCGGCTACATCGAATCTTCCGACGGTGTGCAGTTCCGCATCTACAGCCCGACGCGCAAGGCCGGCGTCTGGTTGAAGCTCAACGAACGCAACGCCGAGTTCGACGTCACGGCGAAATCCCACGGGGAGAACTACCGCACGCTGACGCTCGAGCACCAGGGCCGGACGATCACGTTGGCGGAACGCGAGGCCAAGGTCGTCTCCGCCGGCAGCGCGGCCGCGATGCCGCCGCCCGCGGCGGTGCCGATGCCCGCCCAAAACGTCGCGCCGGCCGTGACCCAGAGTGTGGTCCTGAATCCGACTCCGGCCGACGAACAGCGCCGGCTCGAGGCCGTCGCCTCCGAAGTGGCGCGGCGCCGGGCCCTGCGCGAGCAGGCGGCCCAGCAGATCCAGGCGATGCCCGCCGCCAATGCGGCGCCCGCGGCCCCCGTCGGGGTGCCGGCCGGCCGGGCGAGTCCGCCGCCGCCGCGCTGAGCGCCTCCGCGGCCCGGGCCGCGGAAATATTTCGTGCGCCGGCGGGCGCGGCGGTTACCTTGGCCGACCTATGTCCGCCGCCGCACCGCCACCGACCGCCCCCGGGCCGTCGAACGCGGCCTTGGTCCGGCGGCTCTTCGCCCTCGCCTGGCGGTACCGGCTGCATTGCGTGCAGGTTCTCGCGATCCAGCTCGTCCTCCTGACGATGGGTATCGGCGGCCTGAGCCTGACGGGCGTCGGCATCGATTACATCCGCCACAAGATCGACGGCACGCCGCTCGGGGACAATGCGCTCCACCTCACGTTGCCCGAGGCGTGGGCCTACTGGCAGGTGCTGGCCCTGCTGGCGGGACTGATTCTGCTGCTCGCCTTCTGCCGCGCGTACCTGAATTACACCTACGCCGTTTCGGTCAACCGGCTCGTGCAGCAGCGCCTCGTCGTCGACCTGCGGGGCGAGGTTTACGACAAGCTGCAGCGGCTCAGTTTCCGGTTCTTCGACGCCAACACCACCAGTTCGATCATCACGCGGGTGACGAGCGACGTGCAGAGCGTGCGCATGTTCGTCGACCAGGTGCTGATCCAGAGCGTGATCATGGTCATCTCGCTCACGGTCTACGTCGTCTACATGGTGAGCCTGAGCCCGTCGCTGACCGTCGCCTGCCTCGCGACCACGCCGCTGCTCTGGGTGCTCTCCGCCTGGCACACGCGCAAGACCCAGCCGGAGTACGCGCAGAACCGCACGCTGGTGGAGAAAATGGTGCAGATCTTCGTGGAGAGCATCCAGGGCATCGCCGTGACGAAGGCCTTCGGCCGCGAGGCCGAGGACCGGGCGCGCTTCGAGGCGGCGAACAACGCCGTGCTCGCGCAGCAGAACATCATCTTCTGGCGCGTGAGCCTGTTTTCGCCGGCGGTCGGCTTCCTGACCCGGATCAACATGATGGTGCTGCTGGGCTACGGCGGCTGGCTCGTGATCCACGGGCAGCTGCCGCTCGGCGCCGGTCTCGTGGTGTTCGCCGGCCTGCTCGAGCAGTTCTCCGGGCAGGTGAACAACGTCGCGACGATCGTGAACTCCGTGCAGCAGTCGCTGATCGGGGCGCGGCGCGTTTTCGAGATCCTCGACGCGCCCGTCGAGGTGAAGTCGCCGCCGCAACCGGTGCGGCGGCCGCGGCTGACGGGCGCGGTGCGGTTCGAAAACGTCTCCTTCGCCTACGGCGGCGCCGAGGCGGTGGTGCGCGACATCGACCTCGAGGTGCAGCCGGGCCAGTGCGTCGCGATTCTCGGTGCCACCGGCGCGGGCAAGAGCGTGCTGATGAGCCTGGTACCGCGGTTTTTCGACCCGACGGCGGGCCGGGTGCTGATCGACGGCATCGACCTCCGGCAGCTCGACCTCGACGACCTGCGGCGGAACATCGGCCTCGTTTTCCAGGAAAGCTTCCTGTTCTCCAACACCGTCGCGGCCAACATCGCCTTCGGTCACCCGGAGGCAACGCCGGCGCAGATCGAAAAGGCCGCCCGGATCGCGGCGGCGCACGACTTCATCGTGAAGCTGCCGCAGGGCTACGACACGGTGCTCGGGGAGAGCGGCAACAGCCTTTCCGGCGGGCAGCGCCAGCGGCTCGCGATCGCGCGCGCAGTGCTGCTCGAACCGGCGATTTTGCTGCTCGACGATCCCACCGCGGCGATCGACAGCGAGACGGAGCACGAGATCTTCGAGGCGCTGGACCGGGCCATTGCCGGGCGGACGACGTTCATCGTCGCCCACCGGCTGAGCACGCTGCGCCGGGCGGACTTCATCATCGTGCTCGAGCGCGGCCGGATCGTGCAGCGCGGCACGCACGAGCAGCTGATGCGCGAGACCGGGCCCTACCAGCACGTCGCCAGCCTGCAGCTGGTCGACGGCCGCGAACTGCAGCCGCCGAAGGCCGGGGAGGGCGCCGCATGAAGCCGGCCGAACCCGTACCCGCGCCCGTCCCGGGCGGCATCCGCGACCTCGGCCTCGTGCGGCGCATCCGCGACGAGGACGACGACGAGCCGATGCTCCAGCCGCTCGAGTGGTCGCTGATCCGGCGGATGTTCGGCTACGCCGCGCCCGTGCGGCGGAAACTCACGGCCCTCACCGTGCTCACCGTGATCCGCGCGGCGCAGCTGCCGGCCCTGGTCTGGCTGACCTCGCTCATCATCAACGGCCCCGTGACCCGCGGCGACACCGCGGCGCTCGCGCTCGGCGTCGCCGGCTACGCGCTGCTCGCGCTGACGACAGACGGGCTCTTCCACTACCGGCAGCGCTACGCGCTCGAGATCGGCGAGACGGTGGTCAACGGCCTGCGGGCGGAGGTCTTCGCGCGCGTGCAGCGCCAGCCGATGGGTTTTTTCCACCGCGTGAAACTCGGGCGGATCATCGGCCGCGTGACGAGCGACGTGGAGGCGCTGCGCGTGGGCATCCAGGACGTGCTGTTTGTCAGCGCGATCCAGGCGGGGCAGATGCTGTTCGCGGCGGCGGTGATGGCGTGGTCGGACTGGGTGCTGTTCCTCGTGGTGCTCGGGCTGGCGCCGATCCTGTGGGTGCTGAACCGCCATTTCCGCGTGAAGCTCAGCCACTACTCGCGCGCGGCGAGCGACAGCTTCTCGCGCATCACGGCGACGCTGGCGGAGTCGGTGAACGGCATCCGCGTGACGCAGGGCTTCGTCCGGCAGGAGCACAACGCCGGGCTGTTCCGGCACCTGCTGTCGGACCATTCGCGCTTCAGCATCGCGCTGGCGCGGACCTCGGCGATCCTCACGCCGCTGCTGGAGCTGAACAGCCAGTTCTTCGTCGCGATTCTGCTCATGTTCGGCGGTTGGCGCGTGGCGCACGGCGACATGGGCGTCGGCGACCTGATCACGTTCTTCCTGCTGGCGAACCAGTTCTTCGCCCCGATCGCGATCATCGGCAACCAGTACAACCAGGCGCTGATCGCGATGGCGGGCGCCGAGCGCGTCTTCCGTCTGATCGATACGAAGCCCGACTGGGAGGAACCCGCGGACGTCGCGGACCTGCCGGATCCGCGGCGGGCGCCGGGCGCGGCCGGGACGGAGGCGGCCGGACTCCGGGTGGAGTTCCGCGGCGTGACTTTCGGCTACGACCCGGCGCGGCCCGTCCTGCACGACGTGACCTTCACGGCCGAGCCCGGGAAGACGGTCGCGCTGGTGGGCCACACCGGCAGCGGCAAGAGCTCGATCATCAACCTCGTGTCGAAATTCTACCTGCCGACGGCGGGCGAACTCCTGGTCGACGGCCGCGAGATCCGCGCGGTGCGCGGGCAGTCGCTGCACCGGCAGACGGGCATGGTGCTGCAGCAGAACTTCCTCTTCAGCGGCACGGTCCTGGAGAACATCCGCATGGCGCGGCCGGAGGCGACGGACGCCGAGGTGCGCGCGGCGGCGGCGGCGCTCGACATCCTCGACCTGCTCGAGGCCCTGCCGCAGGGCCTGCACACCGACGCCGGCGAGCGCGGCGCCGCGCTCTCGACCGGCCAGCGCCAGCTGGTGTGCTTCACGCGGGCGATGCTGGCGGACCCGCGCCTCGTGATCCTCGACGAGGCGACGAGCGCGATCGACGCGCTGACGGAGGCGCGGCTGCAGCGCGCGCTGGCGGCGCTGCTGCGCGGGCGCACGAGCTTCGTGGTGGCGCACCGGCTGAGCACGATCCGGCACGCGGACCTGGTGCTCGTGCTCGACCAGGGCCGTATCCAGGAACGGGGTACGCATGCGGAATTGCTCGCGCGGGGCGGGCGCTACGCGCAGCTCTACCGGCAGTTCGTGCAGGTCGACGAGGGGGCCTGAGGCGGCGGCGGGGCGTTTTCCCGAGGGCGGCCGGCGGGCCGCTCCTCTGAAAAATTGCAGATTTTCCTAGGCAAACGCGGAGTTTTCGCTCTAAAAGAGCCTCCGAGTCCAAGGGACAAAACAAAAAACACCCGAAATATTATGGCTAAAAAATCAGCTCGTAAACCGAATGCTGCGTTCATGAAACCCGTTACGCCCGATGCCGCGCTCGCCGCGATCGTCGGCGCGAACCCGCTCCCCCGCACGGAGCTCACCAAGAAGCTGTGGGCCTACATCAAGAAGAACGGCCTCCAGGACAAGAAGGTGAAGACCCAGATCAACGCCGACGAGAAGCTCCTCCCGATCTTCAACAAGAAGAAGTCGGTTTCGATGTTCGAGATGACCAAGCTCGTCTCGGGCCACGTTTCCTGAGTCGGAAATCCGTTTTCCCGGCCGCCGCACTTTACGGTGCGGCGGTTTTTTTTCGCCCGGACGGAACGGAGCGGTTTCCCGTTTGCGCCGGAGGCGCCGGCCGGTGCACGGTGCGGGGATGCCGAGATTCCCCGTTGGCTGGCTCCCGTTGGTCCTGCTCTGCGCGTGCCTGGCGGGGTGCGCGTCGGGTCCGGAGCGCGGGCCTGCCGCCGAAACGGCGGCGCCACCGGCCGGGGCCGGGCCGCGAGTGTACGTGCTGCTGTCCGGCGGCGGCACGCCGCTGAGCAACAATTACTCGCAGTACCTGCAGGCAAAGGGCGTCTCCGAGTACTTCGCCCGCGAATTGCCGGGGGCGAAAACCTGGACGTTTTTCGGGGCCGGCAACCGGCCCGACGCACCGGCAGTGCTGGCCGACGTGCGGCGCGAGACCAAGACGGATGGCCGGCTCGTGCAGTCCTGGCTGCCCGGCGTGCTGCCGGACAACCGGCCCGCGACCCGGGCGGTGCTGCTGAAGGCCTTGCGCGAGGAAATTCTTCCCGCGGTGCGCGACGGCGGGACGCTGTTCCTCTTCGTCGGCGACCACGGCGAACTCGCCGGCGCCGAGGGCAAAAAGGAAAGCGCGATCACGCTCTGGCAGCTGAAGCGCAACCGTCGCGGCGACGGCTGGTTCACCGACGGCCGGGAAATCCTCGGCGTCGCGGAACTGCGGCGCGAATTGGCGGCGGGGCTCGGCCGGGGCCGCGTGGTCTTCTGCATGACGCAGTGCCATTCCGGCGGCTTCCATGATCTGGGCGCCGGCGCGGGCGTCGCGCTGCCGGCGGGTTGGTTTGCGGCCGGGGCGGAACGGCCGCCGGCGCCGGCGGCGGGGCCGAAACTCCCGGTGGCGGGGTTCACGGCGACGATCGCGGCGCTGCCGGCGGCGGGCTGCGTGGCGGATCCGGATCCGGACCGCTGGGCCGGGTACGAACGGTTTTTCCCGGAGGCGTTGGCCGGCCGGGATCTGATGTCCGGGGCGGCCAAGGGCACCGGGCAGCCGACGTTCGCGGCGGCGCATGCCGCGGCGACGTTGGTCGACCGGACGATCGACCAGCCGCGGGCGACGTCGGAGCACCGGCTCGAGGCCTGGGCCGAGGCGATCGAAACGCACCTCGCCCGAACGCTGGCCGTAACCGCGCGGACGCAGGCGGCGGTCGCCGCGTATCATCGAACGATGGATACGGGCCGGGTGTCGGCCTCCGATCCGGCGCTGCGGGCGAAGGCGGAGCAATTTGCCGGATTCACGGCGGCGTGGGGCGAGGCGGTGCCGGCGGCGCGGACGGTGCTGACCGGCGGCACGCGGGCGCAGCTGGAGGCGGCGCGCGAGGAACGGGGTGGCGGCGGATCCCGCGGACCGGGCCGCCGGGGCCGGGCCGGGGAAGCGCGCACGGCCTGGAACACCGCGCTGCGGCCGGCGTGGCGCGCGGCGGTCGAGCGGGGCGACGCGCCCGTGCCGGCGGCGGCGCTGGCGTTCGAACGCGCGCTGACGAAGGCCGAGGCCGACGGGAAAGATTTCCTCCTGCGGGCGGCGGACAGCACCGCGATGCTGAACGAGATCTACTGGGCTTCGGGCTATGCGGAGCCGGCGAAGACAAATCCGGCGGTTGCCGCCGCGGTCACGCGGTGGGCGGCGGAACGGCGCGCGGCGATCGTGGCCTGGGGCAAAGCGGCTGCGGATCCGGCGCTGCGGGCGGCGGCGGAGAAGGTCGGGCCGGGCCCGCAGTTTGCCGAAGGCGAACCGGAGCCGATGAGCCGGAAGACGGCGGCGGAGCGGGTGCTGTTTTACCGCCGCGTGCTGGCGGCTTGGGAATTCCTGCTGGCGATGGACCAACGCGAGGCGCTGGCGGAGATTCGCGCGCTGCAAGCGCTGGAGGAGCTGCCGGTGAAGCCGGCGGCCGGAGGGCCGGCCGCCGGCAGTTGAAAGTTGAAAGTTGAAAGACTTAAGTTGAAGGACCGGAAGTTTCCCGGTTCCCGCAGGTAGGTTGGGTCACGGAGATCACCGAGGGCGGCACCGAGTTCACGGAGCAGGAATTGCCGGACCGGAGGTGGAGACCGCGCGAGGCACGGGCCCCGGCGAGGCGATCGATCCTGTCCTTCCCATGCCTCCTCCGTGCCGCTCCGGTTGGCCTCTGTGTCCTCTGTGAACCAAGGCCTGGGCCGGGATTATTCCGCGGCGGCGAAGAGGCGGGTGGAATAGTAGCGTTCGGCGCGGTCGCAGAGGATGGTGACGACGCGGGCCTCCGGGCCGCGGGCGGCGGCGAGACGGAGGGCGGCGACGATGTTGGCGCCGCTGGAGGTGCCGACGAGCAGGCCGAATTCGCGGCTGAGGCGGCGGGCCATGGCGAGGGCGTCGGCGCTGGCGACCTTCTCGACGCGGTCGATGGGAGCATCGCGCAGAAGGGGCGGCACGTAGCCGCCGGCGACGCCCTCGATGAAGTGGCAGCAGGGGCTTTCGCCCGAGAGCAGGGCGGCTTCGGCGGGTTCCATCGCGACGACTTCGATTTCCGGATACGCGGCGCGGAGGGCGCGGCCGCAGCCGGTGAGGGTGCCGCCGGTGCCGTAGCCGGCGACGAAAGCGTGGGCGGGAGCGCCGAGCTGGGCGACGATCTCGGGGCCGGTGTGGAGCTCGTGGTCGAGGGCGTTGAGCGGATTCTCGAATTGCCGCGGGAGGAAAATGCGCGGGTCGCGGGCGGCGAGTTCGCGGGAGAGTTCGATCCCGGTGCCGTAGCCCTGGCGGGCGGCGAAGAGCTCGACCTCGCCGCCGAGCTGGCGGATGAGGTGGCGCCGCTCGACGCTGGCGGATTCGCTCATGAGGATGCGGACGCGGTAGCCCTTGGCGGCGCCGACCATGGCGAAGGCGATGCCGGTGTTGCCGCTGGTGCATTCGAGGATGATCGAATCGGGCCGGAGCAAGCCGCGGCGCTCGGCGTCCTCGACGATGGTGAGCGCGAGGCGGTCCTTGATGGAGCCGGAGGGATTGAGGAATTCGGCTTTGGCGAAAACCGTCAGGTTTTCCGGCCGGAACTGCAGCCGCAGGAGCGGCGTGCGGCCGATGAGATCGAGGACGGGCGGGCGGGCGGGGAGGGAAGACATGGCCGAAGCGGCACCGTGTGAGACGGACCGGCGGGCTGCACCCGTAAAGTTGCGGCGGCGGGCGCGGCAAGAATCCGCTCGACTTGCTTTCCGGCCGGGCGGACGACCTTTCCCCGCAAGCCGGGATGGAAAACGACGCCGACAATCTGGGCCGCTGGTTCGAGACGGAGGTGCAACCGCACCGTCCGGCGGTGCGCGGCTGGCTGCTGGCGCGGTTCCCGACGCTGCCGGATGTGGACGATCTCGTGCAGGAGGCGTTCGTGCGGGTGTTGCGGGCGCGGCAGGCCGGTCCGCTCCGGTCCACCCGCGCGTTGCTTTACACGACGGCGCGCAACCTGGCGCTCGACGCCGTCCGCCGGCAACGCGTGGTGGCCTTCGAACCGCTTACGGAAAGCGACGACTCGTTCGTCTTAGCCGACACCGCCGATGTATTCGCCGCCGTCAGCAAACGCCAGGAACTCGAGCTCTTGACCCGCGCCATCCAGCACCTGCCCGGCCGCTGCCGGGAAATTCTAACCCTGCGCACCGCCTACGGCCTGCCGCAGAAGGAAATCGCGGCCAAACTGGGCGTGTCGGAGAGCACCGTCGAGAAGCAGATGGCCCTCGGTATCCGGCTCTGCGCGGCGTATTTTGCGTCCGGCGGCCCGCGTTGAACGCTCCCTCCGATGGCCGACGCCAACGACCCCGTTTCGTCTTCAAGATCCGGCAGTGCCGCCGAGCAGGCTTCGTTGTGGCTGGCGCGGCGTGACCGCGGGTTGAGCGCGGCGGAGCAGGACGACTACCTGCGTTGGCTGCAGGCGTCGCCCGAGCATGCGGCGGCGGTCGCGCAGCAGGCCGCCGCGCTCGAGCGCATGATGCGGCTTTACGAATGGCAACCGTCGCACACGGCGGAACCCAATCCGGCGCTCTTTGCGCCGGCAGCTGCGTCGCGCCGGCCGTGGCGTTTGGCCGCCGCCGTGGGCCTCGCGGCGGCCCTGGTCGCCGGCGTTTTGGCGGTCTTCGGCCCGGATAACCCGCCGGCGGCGCCGGCGGCCGCGCCGCGGTCCTACTTGAAGGTGAACGAGCGGCTCGCGTTGCCCGACGGATCGCGGGCGGAATTGCGCGACGGCAGCGCGGTGGTGGTGCAGTATTCGGAGACCGAGCGCCGCGTGCGGCTCACCGGCGGCGAAGCCCATTTCACGGTGTGGAAAGATCCGTCGCGGCCCTTTGTGGTCGAAGCGGGCGGCGTGACGGTCCGGGCGGTCGGGACGGCGTTTGCCGTCCGTCTGGGCGGGGCGGCCGTCGAGGTGCTGGTCACGGAAGGCCGGGTGAAGGTGGCGGCGACCGGGCCGGCGGATTCGGAACTGGGGGCCGGCGATCGCGCCACCGTGGTCCGGCCGACGGAGACCGCGGCGCCGCCTGCGGCGCCCGTCGTGGTGGCGGTTTCCGGCGAGGAGATCCGGCAGGAATTGGCGTGGCAGGCGCCGCGGTTGCAGTTCGACGAGACGCCGTTGGCGGCGGCGATCGCGGAGTTCAACCGGCTGAACCGCCGGCAATTGGTCCTGGGCGATGCGGCGTTGGCGACGGTGCTGATCGGCGGCACCTTCCGGCCCGACAACGTGGAGGGCTTCGTGCGGCTGCTCGGCACCACGCATGGGATTGTGGCGGAAGCCGGTCCCGACGGCTCGCTTCGGCTGCGGGGTCCGCGCTGAGGGGGAAACGGACGGCGCCGGGCCGGCCAACTTTCCCGCGCGAATCCTTACGGCTGCGGACCGGCGGTTCGTCTAAGAGCGCGCCGGGCATCCCGGCTTTCGCATGCAATCCGTTTCCTTGGTCCGGGTTTTCCACGTGTTGGCCGCCTTGCTGGCGGCGCTGGCCACCGCCGCGGCGGCGGACGAAGTCCGGAAGGACTTCGATATTCCGGCCGGCGAGGCGGGGCCGGCCCTGCGGCAATTCGCGACGGCCACGGGCCGGGAGACGCTCTTTGCGGCGGAGATCGTGCGCGGGGTGAAGACTCCGGCCGTGAAGGGCCGCTACACGGCCGCCGAGGCGCTGGAGGCGCTGTTGGCCGGCACCGGCCTGACGGCCGCGGTCGATCCCGCGACCGGCGCCGTCGCGGTGCGGCGCCAAACGGCCGCCCCGGCGGAAAAAAACGCCGGTCGCCCGGCCGCTGACGCCTCGGCCGGGCCGATCGTGAAGATGCAGGAGCTCGAGGTCACCGGCACCCGCCTCCGCGGCCTGCTCGCCGGGGCGACGGCCCAGCCCATCTTCTCCCTTGGCGCGGCCGAGATCGACCGCACCGGCGCCCAGTCGCTCGGCGACCTCCTGCGCTACATTCCGCAGGTCTCGACGTTCACGACCGGCCAGGCCGCGACGATGCCGACGCGCAATCTCCTGCTCAACACCGTCACCGGCGCCACCACGCAGACGGCCGGCTCGACGCAGATCGACGGCGCGGCGGGCCGCACGACGGCGACGCTGCGCGGCGCGCCGGCCGGCGGCACGCTGCTGCTCATCGACGGCCGACGCGCGCCCAAGAACAACCAGGCCCGCAGCAACGACGGCTACGATCTCAACGGCATCCCGCTCGCGGCCATCGAGCGTGTCGAGGTGCTGCTCGACGGGGCGAGTTCGATCTACGGGGCCGACGCGATCGGCGGCGTGATCAACATCGTCCTCAAGAAAAACTACCGCGGTACCGAGGTGCGTCTCGGTTACGAAAACACCTTCGACGGCGACGCCGGCATCGTGAGCGGCAGCCTTACGCACGGTTTCGGCGCGGGCAAACTCAGCGGGCTCATCACCGTGTCCGCCGAGAAATCCAACACCATGGCCATGCGCGACCGCGCCTTCACCGCCAGCTGGGATCGCCGGCCCTACGGCGGTTTCGACCTGCGGCCGGCGATCGCCGGCGGGGCCGGCCAGGTCTCGCGGACGGGGACCGTGCCGCTGCCCGGGTTGGCGACCACGGCCGCCGCGGTGCCGCCGGGCACGTCCGGCACCGGCCTGACGGTCGCGGACTACGCCGCGGCCGGGGCGCCGCCGGGACCGCTCGATCTGGGCGCCTATGTCGACTACGCCGCCGCCTACCGGCGCAGCGCGGCGGTGGCGGTCTTCAATTACCGGCATCGCACGTGGCTCGAGCCGTACCTCGAGCTCCGCTTCGCGCGGAACCGCAACACCTCCCTCCCGCAGCCGATCCAGGCGCGCAACCTCGCCGTGCCGGCCGGCTACCCCGGCAATCCCTTCGGCATCGCGGTCACGCTGAACCGCTACTTCACCGACCTGCAGCCGGAGCGGGTGGCGACCGACGACACGGCCGCGGCGGTGCTCGGCGCCCGCGGCGACCTTCCGCGCGACTGGCGGTACGATGTGTTCGTGGGCCGTGTCGAGGGCCGCACCCGCAGCGACGCCGACGCCGGCGTCGAGATCACCGCGGCCGCCCTCGCGGCGGCGATCGCGGCGGGCCGCACGCCGAACCTGTTCTACGACGGCCGCACGGTCGCGAACCCCAACGCGCCGGGCGTGCTCGAGGCCCTGACCTCGCCGACGGTCGACGAAGAGCGGGCCGAAACCTGGTCCTACGAGGCGCAGGCCAACGGCCCGGTCTTCGCCCTGCCCGCGGGCGCCGTGCGCCTCGCGCTCGGGGCCGAGCGGCGCGAGGAGTACACGGATTTCCCCCGGCGCGCCGCCACCGACACCGCGAGCGCCCGCGACGGCGCCCAGCGGGTGACGGCCTTTTTCGCCGAGGCCAACGTGCCGGTCTTCGGCGAAGGCAAACGCCTCCCGCTGCTGCACCAGCTGAATTTCTCCGGCTCGTATCGGCGCGAAGACTACAGCACCGGCGGCGCCACGGCCAATCCCCGCGGCGGCGTCGCCTGGCGGCCGGCGGCGTGGCTGCTGGTGCGCGGCAGTTACGGCGAGGGCTTCAAGGTGCCCACGCTGGCGCAGCGCAACGCGCCGACGACCGTGACCACGGCTTCGCTGGGCGTGACGGCGACGTCGTTCGATCCCCTGCGCGGCAACACCCTCAATCCCGGCGCCGCCCAGATCACCCGCGGCGGCAACCCCGGGCTGCGGCCCGAGAAATCGGAGAACACGACCTTCGGCCTCGTGCTCGACGTGCCGGCCGTGGCCGGGCTCTCGGTTTCGTTCGACCACTTCGACAACGTCTTCGCCGACCGCATCGGCACGCTGCTCTTCGGGCAGATGGCGCAGTTCTACCCGGCCCGCATCACGCGCGGGGCCAATCTGCCGACCGATCCCGCCGGTTGGGCGGGCGTCGTGACGGCGGCCGACCTCCGCGCCGTGAACATCAACGAGAGCCGCACGACGGGCTACGATCTCGGTCTCCGTTACGACCGCGCGCTCGCGGGCGGCCGATTGCAGGCCGCCCTCGGCGGCACGAAGTACACGCGCAACGAATTCGTGCCCGTGCCCGGTCTCGCCGCCGCCGCCACCGTCAACACGGACAGCCTGCCGGTGCAGCTCAGCGGCTCCGCGTTCTTCACGCGCGGGGCCTGGGGCGCCGGCGTGCTCACGACCTACCGGGCGGCGAACCGCGCCCGGCCCGACGTGCGGCCGACGCCGTCGGCCATCCGCTGGGACCTTCAGGGCAACTGCGACCTCGGCCGTCTTGCCTGGGTGAAGGCCGGGCGCGACCGCTGGTACGGGCGGGCCTTCGCGAATACCAAGCTGAGCCTCACGGTGTTCAACGTCCTCAACGACGTGCCGCCTTTCGATTTCTACTTCATGCCCGACAACACCGTGCTCGATTCGCGCCTGCGCCGGTACGCGCTGTCGCTCCGCCGGCAATTCTGAACCGCCCCGCCGCCATGCACCTTCGTTCCCTCTTCCCGACCTGTCTGGTCTGCCTGTTTGCCGCCGCCCCCTTGGTCGGCCAGGGGACGGCTCCGGCCCCCGCGGCGGCCGTCGCCGCGCCCATGCTGGGAGCCGGCGCGATGGCGCCCGATTTCGTCTCGCACGACCTCGCGGGCAAGACCGTGCGCGTGGCCGACTACCGCGGGCAGGTGCTGGTGCTCGATTTCTGGGCGACCTGGTGCTCGCCCTGCCTCGCGTCGATGCCGCACACGCAGGAGATCGCCGCCAAGTACGCCGACCAGGGCGTCGCGGTGCTCGCCGTCTGCACGGGCGACAAGCGGCGCAAGTTCGAGGACTGGGTGAAGCTCAAGGCGAAGTCGTATCCGAACCTCCGATTCACCAGCGATCCCTACGAGCAGGACACGCCGCTCGAGGGCAACCGCGCCTCGGTGGCGCTCTACCGCGTGCCGGCGATTCCCGCCCAGTTCGTGATCGGCCGCGACGGCCGCATCGTCGCGACGATCGAGGGCTATGTGGCCGGCGACAACCGGCTCGAGGCGGCCCTGGCCAAGGCGGGCATCCGGGTCGGGGCGGACGCGCCGGCGCAGGCCGCGGCCACGGAGGCGAAACTCGCGGCCGCGCGCGGCGCGGCGCCGGCGGCGTCGGCGACGCGGGTCGTGCCGCCCCCGTTCACCGAAGACGCGGTGCGGCTGAAGGCCGGGACGGCGCTTGCGGATCTCGCGGTGCGCGCGGCCGACGGCACGGAACTCCGGCTCTCGTCCCTCCGCGGCCGGCCGCTGGTGCTCAGCTTCTCGCCGGCCGAATCGATCCCGGGGGAATTTCTCGACGCGGCGTTGGCGCGCTACGGGGACCAGGGCCTGCGGACGCTGGCGTTGGTCGTGCGCGACACACCGGAGAATTACCGGGACTGGCAGGAACTGCACCGCGGCCGGCACCGTTTCCCGACGGCCTTCGATCCGGCCGGGGCGGCGGCGGTGCGCGAGTCGGCGCTGTTTCTCGCGATCGGCATGATCACGCCGATGCCCGTCGTGCTCGTGCTCGATGCCGAGGGCCGGCTGCTCGGCAAGGTCGCCCCGAAGGTGGCGACGTCGACGCAGGGGCTGGCGGAGTTGGTGCGGCGGGCGGGCCTCAAGGTGAAGCCCGAGGACCTGCCGACCCCGGAGATGATGGCGTTGGTGGCGAAAGCGGCGGCGTCCGCCGCGGCGGTCGCTCCGGCCAAGGCGGCGGCTCCCCAAGCGGCGGCCGGCGCGGCGCCCGCGGAGAAGCCGGCGGACCGTGCCTATGCGGCGTTCGTCGCGCTGCGGGCCGAGCGCCCGCCCGGCAATCCGAAGGAGATGGGCGGGATGGAAAAGTATTTCGTGTGGGTGGACGCCAAGGCGAAGGAAGTCACGGCGGCGGCGCTGGCCTTCCACGCGGCGTATCCGGAGGACCCGCGGCGGTGGGATGTCGTGATGACCCTGCTCGGCCGGGTACCGATTTTCATGAAGGGATTCGTCCCGCAGGAAGGGAAGCAGCAGAGCATCGCGGACGTGATCGTCGACGAGCCGGCGAAGGCGGCGTGGCAGGCGCAGGCGGATCGGCTGAAGCAGGCGCTGGCCGCGGCGCCGGACAGCACGGCCGAGCAGCGGGAAGCGATCGCGTTTGCGGATTTCGCGGCGGAATCGCGCGGCTTGCGGGCGCGTTTGAAATCGGGCGAAGCATCGGACGCGCGGGCGGCGTGGCTGGGCCTGCGGGCGAAATTCGACGCGCACGTGGCGCGCTACGCCGGCAACGCGCGGCTGGCGGGCGAGGCGGAGAATTTCCTGAACGCCTGGAAGGACGCCGTGCCCGGCTCGCTGGAGGAGGGCTGCCGCCATTTTCTGACGGCGCCGGATGCCGGGGTGCGGGCGTTTGCGGAGGAGAAATTGAAATCGCTGGAACGGCTGGCGAAGCCGCTGGAGCTGGCGTTTACGGCGGTGGACGGGCGCGCGGTCGACCTGCGGGCGCTGCGGGGCAAGGTCGTGCTGGTGGATTTCTGGGCAACCTGGTGCGGCCCGTGCATCGCGGAGTTGCCGAACATCAAGCGCGTCTACGCGGAGCTGCACGCGAAAGGGTTCGAGATCATCGGCATCACGCTCGAGAATGCGCGCCTGCTGCCCGGCGACACGGCGGAGCAGACGGCGGCAAAATTGGAAAAAGCGAAGAAGGTGCTGAACGATTTCACGGCCAAGGAACAGATGCCGTGGCCGCAGCATTTCGACGGCCGGTATTGGAAAAACGAACTCGCGACGAAGTACGGCATCGGCGCGATCCCGGCGATGTTCCTGATCGACCAGGAAGGCCGGGTGGTGAGCACCAACGCCCGCGGCGAGGCGCTGGAGCGCGAAGTGCGGCGACTGTTGAAACTCTGAGCCGGGTTGGGCCGCGGGGCGCAACAAACGGAGGTCGATCCGAGAACGACCGTCCGGCAGCCGAGCGTGCCGGCGCGCGGCGGATTTGTTTAGCGGAATCGCCGCGTTCGGGTGTTGTGGGGGAAGGAAACTGCCGCCGTGTCCGCTCCCTCTCCCGATCAAGCACGCTGGTTCGCCCTCGAGGTGCTCCCCCACGAGGCGAAGCTCCGCGCGTGGCTGCGCGGACGGTTTCCCGCGATTCGGGACACGGACGACCTCGTGCAGGAGGCGTATGCGCGGCTGCTGCAGGCCTATGCCACGGGACCGATCGCCTGCCCGCGGGCGCTGCTCTTCGTGACGGCGCGCAATCTGGCGCTGAACCAGCTCCGCCACCGGCGGGTGGAGCGGCCGGACGGGGCCGCGGAGATCGATGCGCTGGCGGTGGCCGACGAGCGCGAAGGCGCGCCGGAGGCGCTGGCGCAGGCGGAGGACTTCCAGCTGCTGATCCGGGCGATCGAGGCGTTGCCGGAGCGTTGCCGGCAGATCGTGACGCTGCGGAAAATCTACGGCCTCTCGCAGCAGGAAATCGCGGTCCGCCTCGGCATTTCCGAGCACACCGTCGAGGCGCAGGGCGGCATCGGGCTGCGCAAGTGCATCGAGTACTTCCGGCGCCACGGCTACCGCCCGAAACCCCGTCCATGAATTCCTCCCCGCAAAACCCGACTCCGTCCGCGGAGATCGCCGAAACCGCCGCCCGCTGGGTGCTGCGGCGCGACCGCGGCCTGACCGCCGCCGAGCAGGACGAGCTGTCGCAATGGCTGGCGGCCGATCCGCGGCACGGCGAGGCGCTGGCGCTGCACCGCTGGGGCTGGGACGAACTCGACCGCCTGACCGGCCTGCAGACTTCGCTCGGGGCGGTGCCGGATCCGGATCTCTTCGCCCCGCGGGCCCGGGCGCGTTCGCGCCGGTGGTGGCAGTGGGCGGGAGGGGCGACGCTCGCGGCGATGGCGGCGGCGGCGATCGGTCTGATTTTTCTGCCCGGCCGGAAAACCGATTCCGCATTTCCGCCCGCCTCGGCAACGCCGCTGCCGCCGACCGCGCTCGCGGCGCCCTGCGAACGCCGGACGCTCGCAGACGGCTCCGTCGTCGACCTGAACCGCGGCGCGGTGCTCGAGACGGCGTTCGCCGCGGGCGAGCGCCGCGTGACCCTGGTGCGGGGCGAGGCGAATTTCACCGTCGCCCGCGACGTGGCGCGGCCGTTCATCGTGACGGCCGCGGGCGTCTCGGTTCGGGCGGTCGGGACGGTTTTCAACGTGCGCCTCGACCGCGCCGGCGTGGAGGTCGTGGTGGCCGAGGGCAAGGTGCGGGTCGATCCGCCGGCCGGCGGCGCGGCCGAGACGTCGTTGCTGACCGTGGGCCAGAGCACGGTCGTACCTTTGGCCGAGGCCGCGGCGGCGCCGCGGGTCGTCACCTTGAACGCAGAGGAGTTGGCGGCCCGGTTGGCCTGGCAGCCGCGCCTGCTCGATTTCACGGACGCGCCGCTGGGCGAGATCGTGGCGGAGTTCAACCGGCGCAACCCGGTCCGGCTGCGGGTCGACGAGCCGGAGGTCGCGGCGCTGCGGCTGAGCGCGGCGTTCCGTTCCGACAACGTCGAGGGTTTCGTGCGCCTGATGGAATCGGATTTCGGCCTGCGGGCGGAGTGGCGGAGCGGGGGCGAGATCGTGCTGCGGCGGGCGAAGTAGGCGGCGTCGGGTCGCGTTGCGGTGACGAAGCGCAGGCGCGCGAAATTGTTTTAGCGGAAATCGGGCGGTGGCGGTTTGTCTCTCCGAATCCGCACCGCCTACGCCATGCACCTTGCTCCGTTTCCCTTCCTGCGCCGTCTGCTCGGGCGCCTGTTTCCGCTTGCGGCGGCCGTTTTGGCCGCCGCCGTGCCCGTCCGCGCGGCCGAAGCCGCAGCCCGGGTCTTCGACGTCCCGGCCGGCGAGGCCGCCCAGACGCTGAAGCAGTTCGCCGCCCAGGCCGGGAGCGAGATCGTGTTTTCGCCCGACGTCGTCGGCGCCGTGCGCACGCGGGCCGTGCAGGGCCGGCTCACGCCGCGCGAGGCGCTCGAGGCCATGCTGGCCGACACGGGCCTGGCCGCGGGCCAGGAGCAGAAGACCGGGGCGTTCGCCGTGCGCCGCAAGGCGGGGAGCGAACCGGAAAAAAACGGCCCAAGCCCGGCGGCGAAGCGCGACGCGACCGCTGACGGGCCGGCGGTGGCGATGGCGGCCTTCGAAGTCACCGGTTCCCATATCCGGCGGCTCGATCGCGAAGGTCCCCAGCCGATCGCGGCGTTTCCCAAGGAAGACATCGACGCCCGCGGTTTCCAGACGACCGGCGATTTCCTGCAGAGCCTTTCCTTCAACAACGGCACGACCAACTCCATCGGCGTGCCGGCGGCGAATCCCGTGAGCAACGTGCCCTTCGCGCGCGGCGCCGTGACGCTGAATCCCCGCGGCCTCGGCGCGGGCCGTTTCCTCGTGCTGCTCGACGGCAAGCGGCCCTCGAGCTACGGCCTGCCGGACAACCGCGGCGGCGCGGTCTTCGACCTCAACAGCATCCCGACCGAGGCGATCGCGAGCATCGAGTACCTCAAGGACGGCGCCTCGGCCATCTACGGCACCGACGCCATCGCCGGCGTGATGAACATTCGCCTGCGCCCGAACTACAGCGGTTTCACGACCACCGCGATGTACGGCAACACCCTCGGCCACGACACCGGCACCGCCAGCCTCAGCCTGCTCACCGGCGAGACGACGGCGAAGGGTTCGTATCTGCTCAACGTGAATTGGTTCCGGCAAAACTCCAATTTCGCCGGCGACTACGGCCGGTCGAAGACCACCGACTACCTCGCGGCCTTCGGCCCGGTGAAGGGCCAGAACAACAACAGCCCGTCGAATTTCCCGTTCAACCTCACGCTCACGGCGGCGCAGGCGGCCGCGGCCGGGTTCGCCAACGGGGCGGGCTTCTACGTCGTCGCCGGCGGGGTGCCGGCGGCGACCCCGCGCGTATCCGGTTTTGCTTACGCCGGCGCCAACCAGAACGCCGCGACCAACGCCAACCGCTACGACTTCGCCCCGACCACGCAGCTCACGCCCGACCAGGAAAACCTGTCGCTGATGTTCGGCGCGAAACGCGAACTCACCTCCACGCTCCGGGCCTCGGTCCAGGTGCTCGCGAACCAGAACCGCACCGGCATCGTCTACACGCCGATCTCCATCAACAGCCAGTCGATCGTCAACGCCGACGGTTCATTCCTCACGATCCCGGCCGCCAATCCGTACAACCCCTTCGGCTTTGCGCTGAACAATTTCCGCGGCCGCGGGAATTTCGGCCCGACGCGCCTCTTCGACGTCGAAACCACGGGCGCGACCACGATCCTCGGGCTGGCCGGCAACCTCGCCGCCGACTGGACGTGGCACGCCGGTTTCATCTACGGCACGAGCCGCTTCGACCAGGTCGCGGGCAACCAGATCCGCACCGCGGACATGCAGGCGGCGCTCAACGGCACGCTCGCCGGATTCGCCGGACAGTACTTCAACCCCTTCGGCCCGTCCGCCAATCCCGCGCTGGTCAACGCGCTCTTCGTCACCTCCACTGCGAATTCGCGCAGCAGCACGCTCGGCTACGACCTCTCGGCCACCGGCCCGCTCTTCGAGATGCCGGCGCTGCTCGGCGGCAAATCCGCGGGCAAGGTTGCCCTCGCCGTCGGCGTGGAAAACCGCGAGGACGACCTCGACAACAACTCCGACCCCGTCGGCTACCTGGTGACCGTCGGCGACCTGCCCTACGCGGGCGAGCGGTCGGTGCGTTCGGGCTACGCCGAACTCGAGGTGCCCGTGTTGCCGAAGTACCTGACCCTGCAGGTCGCGGGCCGCTACGACCGCTACGATTCCTTCGGCTCCACCGTGAATCCGAAGTACGCCGTCGTTTCCCAGCCCGTCGATTTCCTCAAAGTCCGCGGCTCGTACTCCACGTCCTTCAAGGCGCCCGATATCGGCCAGCTGTACCAGCCGGCGATCACGACGTTCACCGCGGCCATCGCCGACCCGCGCAACCCCGCCGCCGGTCTCAACACCTATCCCTTCGTCGCTTCCGGCAACCGCGGGCTCCAGCCCGAGAAGGGCCGCGTTTGGTACGGCGGCATCGTGCTCGACGCGGGCCGCCTCGCGAAGGGGCTGAGTTTCTCCGCCGACTACTTCGACCTCGCGCTGACGAACGTGATCACGGCGTTCACGACGCCGACGACGTTCTTCAATTTCTTCCCGGAGCGCGTCGTGCGCAATGCGGCCGGCGGAATCCAGTATTTCGACGCCCGCACCATCAATGCCGCCGGCTACAAATGGAAAGGCGTCGATGTCGGCGCCGACTACCGGCTGCGCCGCACGCGCCTCGGCGATTTCAACTTCAGCGCACAGATCACCTACACCGACTACTTCGCCCTCAACGCCGGCAGCGGCGCCGGCTACGTCAATTCCGCCGGCCGCTACAACACGCCCCGGCTCGCCGGCTCCGGCCAGGTGGGTTGGAAAAAGGACAAGGTCGGCGCCACCCTCGGCACGCAGTTCAAGGGCCACTACCGCATGGACCAATTTGCGCCGGCCTGGGACGAGAACGCCCAGTTCCTCTTCAACGGCACGGTGTCCGTCGACGTGCCGTGGGGTCTCAAGGTCACCCTCGGTTGCAACAATCTGCTCGGCACCGAGCCGCCGAAAAACGGCAAAGCGATCCCGAGCTACGGCTTCGACATCGCGACGTACTCGGCTTGGTCGCTCGGCCGTTTCGTCTACGTGCGCGTCAAAAAAGAATTCTGAGTCCGCCCGCCGCGATGCCGTCCTTCCGTTCCGTGCTCCGCCGCGGTCTGCTCGCCGCCGCGCTGGCCGTCCCGGCGGCGGCGGCCCCGCCGGAGCTGCGGCTGATCGGCGTCGCGGCCCTGCCCGCGGCCGCGGTTTTTGCCGGCACGCCGGTCGGGGGTCTCTCCGGGCTCGACTACGATGCCGCGGCCGACCGCTGGGTCGCGATCAGCGACGACCGCGCCGAGCACGGCCCGGCCCGTGTCTACACGGTGAAACTGGACTACGGCGCCGACGGCGTCCGCGGCGCGGAAATTGTCGGCGTCACGGAACTCCGGCAACCCGACGGCTCCGCCTATGCGGGCCGCGGCGCACGTCCCGCCCGCGGCGGGGAGGTGCCGGATTGCGAAGCCGTGCGCCTCGATCCGCGCGACGGCGCCCTGTGGTACGCCAGCGAGGGCGACCGCGCGCTCGGCTGCGATCCGTTTGTCCGGCGGGCGTCGCGCGACGGTGCCTGGACCGCGACGCTGCCCTTGCCGGAGGCATGGCGGTTCCGGGCGGACGGCACCGCCGGCCCGCGGCCCAACCTGGCGCTCGAGTCGCTCGCGTTCGCGCCCGACGGCGCGTCGCTCTGGACCGCCACCGAAGCGCCGCTGTTCGCCGACGGACCCGTGGCGACGCGGACGGAGGGCGGCGTGGTCCGGCTCACGCGCCTCGCGCGCGACGGCCGCGTTTTGGCCCAGCAGGCGTACCATCTGGACCCGTGGCAGCTCGAGCCGGCGGCGGGACTTAGGGCGGACAACGGCCTGGCGGAATTGCTCGCGTGGCCGGACGGCCGGCTGCTCGCACTTGAACGCTCGGGGGCCGAGCGCGCGCCGGACACGTGGCGCTTTGCGGCGCGGCTTTATTTGGCGGACTTGGCCGGGGCGACGGACGTGGCGGATCGGCCTGCGTTGGCCGTGCGGCCCGGGGTGAAGCCGGCCGCCAAACGCCTGCTGTACGATTTCGCGCCGCCCGGCGACTCGCCGGGCGACAACCTCGAGGGCTTGGCGTGGGGCCGCCGCTTGCCGGACGGCCGCGCGACGCTCGTCGTGGTCTCCGACAACAATTTCTCTCCCGCGACCGAAACCCGTTTCTGGATCTTCGCCGTTTCCTTCCCGCCATGACTACCCTCCGCGTCTTCCTCTTCTGTTCCCTGATCTGCTCGGCCTGGGCCCAGACCCCGTCCGCCCCGGCAGCCCGCAAACCGAACTGGGACGAACCGTTTCCCGGCGTCGTGCACAACGACACCAAGATCGGCGGCTTCGTCGGCGAGTACCGCTGGCTCAGCAATTTCTACCCCGCGCGCGTCGAGTGGGAGGGCCGCGTGTACGGTTCCTCCGAGGCCGCGTATCAATCGGGAAAATACCCGCCCGCCGAGCGCGACGTTTTCACCACGCTCGACCCGGATCCCGCGAAGAAGCTGTCGCGCACCAAGCCCTACGACACGGCGGCGTGGGAACTGCGGAAGGAACGCACGATGAAGGAAGTGCTCTGGGCCAAGTTTTCGCAGAATCCGGAGTTGGCCAAAAAGCTCGCGGCCACCGGCGACCGCGTGCTGGAGGAAACGAATTGGTGGGGCGACCGCATCTGGGGCGTGCACGAGGGCCAGGGGAAGAACCTGCTCGGGCTCCAGCTGATGGAGATCCGGGCGCGGTTGGCCAAAGAAGCCGCGGCGCGGCCCGCGAAGTGAGCGGCGGCCGGACCGGCGCATGAAGTCGCGGCGCGACATCGTCGAGAACTGGCTGCCCCGGTACACCGGCGTGCCGCTGGCGGAGTTCGGCGGCTACGTGTTGCTGACGAATTTCGACCGCTATGTGCGGCTTTTCGCGGAGTGGCACGGCGTGCCGGTTCGCGGCGCCGGCAAACCGATGCCCAGCGCGACGGCGGGGGAAATCACGATCGTGAATTTCGGCATGGGCAGCGCGACGGCGGCCACGGTGATGGACTTGCTCAGCGCGATCCGGCCGAAGGCGGTGCTGTTTCTCGGCAAATGCGGCGGGCTCAAACCGCGCGCCGCGCTCGGCGACTTGATTCTGCCGATTGCCGCGATCCGCGGCGAGGGCACGAGCAACGACTACTTCCCGCCCGAGGTCCCGGCGCTGCCCGCGTTCGCGTTGCAGAAGGCGATCTCGACGACGATCCGCGACCACGCGCGCGACTATTGGACGGGCACGGTGTTCACGACCAACCGCCGGGTCTGGGAGCACGACGAGGAATTCAAGCAGCGCCTGCGGCGGATGCGCGCGCTGGCGATCGATATGGAGACGGCGACGATCTTCATGACCGGTTTCTACAACGGCATCCCGACCGGCGCGCTGCTGCTCGTTTCCGATCAGCCGATGACGCCCGAGGGCGTGAAGACGGCGGAGAGCGACCGGCAGATCGACACGACCTTCGTCGACGCGCACCTGCGGATCGGCCTCGATTCCCTGAAGCAGCTGATCAACCGCGGCCTGACCGTGAAGCACCTGCAGTTCTGAACCGAAGCCGCCGCGGGCGCCGTCGCGCTCGCGAGGCCCGCGGACCCCGACCCCGAAGCTCAGCGCATGAATCCGGCCCGACCCCCGTCCATTTTCGCCCGCCTCGCGGCTGAGCTCCGCGCGCAGCCCGCCCGGCCCGTCGTGCTGCCGCCGGCGGAGGTGGACCGGCTGTACCGCCACTGGCGGTTGCGCGTGATGTACGCGATGACGACGGGCTACGCGCTCTTCTATTTCCTGCGGAAGAACCTCTCGATGGCGGCGAAGGCGATCACGGACGAATTCCATTTTTCCAACACGCAGTGGGGCGTGGTGCTGAGTGTCGCGACGATCGTGTATGCGGGTTCGAAATTTCTCAGCGGCGTGATCGGCGACCGCGCCAATCCGCGCTACCTGCTCGCGCTGGGCCTGCTGCTCTCCGCGCTCGTCAACGTGGCCTTCGGCTTCGGCGCCAGTCTCGGATTCTTCGTCGCGTTCTGGGCGCTGAACAACCTCTTCCAGGGGGCGGGCGTGCCGCCGTGCGTGCGGCTGCTCACCGCGTGGTTCAGCCCGAAGGAAATCGGCCGCGCGTGGGGCGTGTGGAACGCGTCCCACCAGATCGGCGGCGCGATCATCGTCGTGTGGGCGGGTTGGCTCGTGACGCATTGGGGCTGGCGGACGGCGTTCTGGGTGCCCGCGGCGGTCTGCCTCGTCGGCGCCTTTTGGCTCTACGAACGGCTCACCGATTCGCCGGAGGCCTTGGGGCTGCCGCCGGTGGAAGTGTATCGCGAGGGCGCGCCGGCGGGGACGGTGGCGGAGACGGGCGCGCCGTTCTGGGGCGTGTTCCGGCGCTACGTGCTCGCGAACCCGTGGGTCTGGGTCGTGAGCATCGCGAACTTCTTCGTCTACATCGTGCGCATCGGCATTCTCGATTGGGCGCCGAAGTACCTGCAGGAGGCGAAGGGCTTCGATCTGAAGAGCGCGGGCTGGTCGCTTTCCGGCTTCGAGTTGGCGGGCATTTTCGGCGCCTACGCCGCGGGTTGGATTTCCGACACCGTGTTCAAGGGCCGGCGCGGCCCGGTGTCGGTGGCGTTCATGCTGTTCGTGATCGCGAGCGTGGCGGCGTTGTTCACCGTGCCGCGGGGCGAGGTCGGCACGATGGCGGCGGTTTTCGTGGCGCTCGGTTTCTTTGTCTACGGGCCGCAGATGTTGATCGCGGTGGCGGCGGCGGACTTCGCGACCAAGGCGGCTTCGTCGAGCGCCGTCGGACTGACCGGGCTTTTCGGCTACCTCGGGGCGTCGCTCTGCGGCGTGGCGACGGGCGTGCTGGCGGACCGCAGCGGCTGGGACGGCGTGCTTTGGTTTTACGCGGGTTCGGCTTTGATCGGTGCGGCGTTGCTGGCGACGGTGGGGCGCGCCGAGGCCGCACGCGGCCGACGTTGACCGGCGGCGGCCGGGGCGCAGGGTGGGGACGATGAAAAAACGGCGCTTCGGAAAAACCGGCCGGCAGGTCGGCGAGGTCGGGCTCGGCACGTGGCAGCTCGGCGCGGGCTGGGGCGACGTTTCGGAGGCGGATGCGCTCGCGACGCTGCGCGCGGCGTGGGAAGCAGGCACGACGCTCTTCGACACGGCGGACGTGTACGGCATGGGCCGCGCGGAAACGCTGATCGGCCGGTTTCTCAAGGAAACGCCGTCGGCCCGCGGCCGGGTTTGCGTCGCGACGAAGCTGGGCCGTTTTTCGCCGCCGGGGTGGCCGGAGAACTTTTCCCGCGCGGGCATCCGGCAGCACACGGAGGCGTCGCTGCGGCGCCTCGGCGTCGACGCGCTCGACCTGACGCAGCTGCACTGCGTGCCGTTCGCGGTGCTCAAACAGGGCGAGGTGTTCGCGCACCTGCGCGAATTGCAAAGCGAGGGGAAGATCCGTGCCTTCGGCGTGAGCGTGGAGTCGATGGCAGAAGCGGATTTCTGCGTGCGCACCGACGGCGTCGCGGCCCTGCAGATCATTTTCTCGATCTTCCGGCAGAAGCCGATCGCGACCCTGTTCGAGGAAGCGAAACGCCGGCAGGTGGCGTTGCTGGTGCGCCTGCCGCTCGCGAGCGGATTGCTCGGCGGCAAGATGACCAAGGCGACGGTGTTTCCCGCCGACGACCACCGGAATTTCAACCGCGACGGCGCCCGCTTCAACGTGGGCGAGACCTTCGCGGGGCTGCCGTTCGAGACGGGCGTGGAATTGGCGGATGCGCTCAAACCCATGGTGCCGGCGGGCATGGCGATGAGCGATTTTGCGCTGCGGTGGTGCCTGGATTTCGACGCGGTGAGCACGATTATTCCCGGGGCGCGCAATCCGGCGCAGGCGCAGGCGAATGCGCGCGTGTCCGACCTTGCGCCGTTGTCGGCGGAGCTGCATGCGCAGCTGGCGGCTTTCTATCGGGAACGCGTTTCGGCGCGCATCCGCGGACCGTATTGAGCGCCGCGCAGGCGGCGCTCGGGTTTTTGCGGTCTCTGCAATTCGGCCCGTTGGATTGCCGCAAAGAAACGCAGAATGCGCAAAAACGGCGGTCGAGGCCGTCGGCTTCTTGCGCCCTTTGCGCCTCTTTGCGGCGATGTCCCTGCCGGTATTGGAGGGAGCAACGCAGCGGCGCGTTCTTCAGCGACTCATTGGGTTTGGGGCCGGGGTCTTGGGTCTGGGGGCGATCGATATGAGTTCTGGGTTTTGAGTTTTGGGTTTTGGGTTGAGGCTGAGTTTGGAGTTTGGGGTTTGGAGTTCGGGGTTTTGGGATGCGGAGAGGAGTTGGGGGATTGCAGCGGATCGGTCTTTCAACTTTCAACCTTCGACCCATGCCGCCGGCCTGCGGCCGGCGGCATTGATTGACACCTTTTCCGCAGCGTGAACGTCTTGCGGGCTTCGTTCCCCATGCTGCGAATTCTTCGTACCCTGCCTTGCGTCGTGATGTTGGCTGCGCCGGTGTTTGCCCAGAACGGCGACCGGGCCGGCGAGGAACAGGCGCCGTTGCCGGCCCACATCGTGGTGCCGCCGGCGCCGGTGCTCACGCCGGAGCAGGAGGCGGCGACGTTCAAATTGGCGCCGGGCTTCCGGGCGGAATTGGTGGCGGCGGATCCGCTGCTCGGCGATCCGGTGGCGATGCAGTTCGGGCCCGACGGCCGGCTCTGGGTCGTCGAGATGCGCGGCTACATGCCGAATCCGGCGGCCGAGGGCGAAACGGATCCCGTCGGCGTGATCGCGGTGCTGACGGATACGGACGGCGACGGGCGCTACGACAAGCGCAGCGTGTTCGCCGACGGGCTGGCGATGCCGCGCGCGCTCGCGCTCGTGGGCGACGGCGTGCTGGTGGCGGCGCCGCCGCAGCTCTGGTTCATGCGCGACACGGACGGCGACGGCAAAGCCGATGCCCGGACCGAAGTGGCGAACGACTACGCCGACCTCAAGAATCCCGAGCACAATGCCAACGGCCTGATGTGGGCGATGGACAATTGGATTTACTCCGCGAATTACACGGGCCGGTTCCGCTATCTCGGCGACGGCAAGTTCCAGCGCGAGGCGACGGTGACGCGCGGGCAATGGGGCATTTCGCAGGACGACACCGGCCGCATTTTCTACAACAGCAACAGCGACCCGCTGCGCCACGACCCGATTCCTTCGGCGTACCTGAAACGCCATTCCGGTTTCCAGGCGGCCGGGACCAACGTCGCCGTCGTGCCGTCGAATCTGCGCATCTGGCCGGGCCGCGTGACGCCGGGCGTGAACCGCGGCTACCGGATTCTCGATGAGACGGGCCGCATCACGTCGATGACGGCGGCGTCGGGCCCGGTCGTCTACCGCGGTACGTTGTTTCCGGCGGAATTCCGCGGCGACGCCTTTGTGCCGGAGCCGTCGGCGAATCTGATCAAGCGGATCAAGGTGCAGGAAAAGGACGGCGTGGTCGTCGGGGCCAATGCCTACGAAGGCACGGAGTTCATGACGTCGACGGACGAACGGTTCCGTCCGGTCAATCTGTACAACGGCCCCGACGGCGCGCTCTACGTCGTCGATTTCTACCGCGGCCTGATCCAGCACCGCATCTACCTGACGTCGTTTCTGCGGCAGCAGGTGGAGGCGCGCGGGTTGGCGGAGGGCCGGGGCCGCGGGCGCATCTGGCGCATCGTGCCGGAGGGCGCGCCGCGGGCGAAGTTCGATGCCGGCCTGGCCAAGCAGGCGCCGGCGGCGTTGGTCGCGAAATTGGCGGCGGCGGACGGCTGGGTGCGCGACACGGCGCAGCGGCTGTTGGTCGAGCGCAAGGACGCGGCGGCGGTGGCGCCGCTGCGGGCGCTGGCGACGGCGGCGGGGCAACCGGCGTTGGCGCGGGTGCATGCGCTGTGGACGCTGGACGGCTTCGGCGGCGAAGCGCTGGACCGGGCGACGGTGCTGGCGGCGCTGGGCGACGCGGATGCGCGCGTGGCGGCGGCGGCGGTGCGCGTGGGCGAGCGGTTTTTGAAGACCCCGTCGGATCCGGTTGTGCTGGAGCGCACGATCGCGCTGGCGGCGCGGCCGGAGCCGGCGCTGCGGTTGCAGCTGGCGCTGACGCTGGGCGAGACGCGTGAGGCCAAGGCGGATACGGCGCTGGCGGCGTTGGTCGCGGCGGCGGCGGCGCAGCCGTTTTTCACCGATGCGGTGGTGAGCGGATTGGCGGGCCGCGAGGCGGCGTTCATCGCGGGGCTGGCGGCGCGGGCGGCGGCCGGCGCGACGGTCGGCGACGTGATCGCGACGGCGACGGCGGCGGCGTTGCGGACGGGCCAGGCGGCGCGGATCGATGCGGTGCTGTCGCTGGTGGCCGCGGAAACGATGCCGGCGTGGGCGCGGACGGCGGTGGTGGCGGGCGTGAAGCAGTTTCTGCCGCGTTCGTCGGACGGCCGGGCGTTGAAGGCCTTTTTGCCGGTGGAGCCGAAGGCGTTGGTCGCGTTGGCGGCGGGGACGGGGCCGGACGCGGCGGCGGTGCGGCCGATGCTGGACCAGTTGAAGTGGCCGGGCAAAGTCGGCCAGGGCGATCCGGTGCGGCCGCTGACTGCGGCGGAGACGGCGCTCTTCGAGCAGGGGAAAACGCAATTCGCGGCGCTGTGCGCGGCGTGCCACCAGCCGAACGGGCAGGGGCTGGCGGGATTGGCGCCGTCGTTGGTTTATTCGAAGTGGGTGCTGGGCGACGACCGGCTGCTCGCGCGGATCGTGCTCAACGGCAAGGTGCAGGAGAATCTCGTGATGCCGCCGTGGAAGGCGGCGTTGGACGACCAGCAGATCGCGGCGGTGCTGACCTTTGTGCGGCGCTCGTGGGGCCACGAGGAAGACCCGGTGACGCCGGCGACGGTGGCGACGGCGCGGACGGCGACGGCCTCGCGCGCGGAGCCGTTTACGGATGCGGATCTGGAAGATGCGGCGCGGCAGTTGCGGCGTGGGCGGGGCCCGCGGCCGGGCGGCGGCGGACCCGGCGGTGCGCCGGGCGGGGAAGCCGGAATGCGGAGACCGGAGGGTCGAGACCGGAATGCGGAGACCGGAAACCGGAACTGAGGACAAGACCGGAGTTCGGAGTTCGGAGTTCGGAGTTCGGAGTTCGGAGTTCGGAGTTCGGAGTTCGGAGTTCGGAGTTCGGAGTTCGGAGTTCGGAGTTCGG
>JAIXWF010000001.1 GCA_027482185.1 Opitutaceae bacterium
AACTCCGAACTCCGAACTCCGAACTCCGAACTCCGAACTCCGAACTCCGAACTCCGAACTCCGAACTCCGAACTCCGAACTCCGAACTCCGAACCCAGAACTCCGAACCCAGAACTCCGAACCCAGAACCCAAAACCCAGAACTGCGCGCGGACTTACGCGTTCAGCGCCTGCGCGATGTCCGCCTTGATGTCGTCGATGTGCTCGATGCCGAGCGACACGCGCAGGCCGCCCGGGGCGACGCCGGCCGCCGCCTGCTCGGCGGGCGAGAGCTGCGAGTGCGTCGTCGACGCCGGATGGATGATGAGCGTCTTGGCGTCGCCGACGTTGGCGAGGTGCGAGATGAGCTTGAGGCTGTTGACGAATTTCTCCGCCCGGGCGCGGTCGCCCTTGAGTTGGAAGGACAGCACGCCGCCGAAGCCGCGCGTCAGGTACTGCTTCGCGTGGGCGTGCGTCGGGTGGTTCTCGAGGCCGGGGTAATTGACCGCCTGCACCTCCGGGTGCGCCGCCAGCCAACGCGCAAGGGCGAGGGCGTTTTCGCAGGTGCGCTCGACGCGCAGCGACAGCGTCTCGAGGCCCTGCAGCAGCATGAACGAATTGAACGGGCTCTGGCAGGGACCCCAGTCGCGCAGGCCCTCGATGCGGCAGCGGATGATGAACTGGATGTTGCCGAAGGGCCCGCCGATGCCGAAGACGCTGTTGAGCACGA
Organism: Opitutaceae bacterium; assembly: GCA_027482185.1. Taxonomy (GTDB): domain Bacteria; phylum Verrucomicrobiota; class Verrucomicrobiia; order Opitutales; family Opitutaceae; genus ER46. The sequence continues at coordinate 709 of JAIXWF010000001.1, forward strand.
GGCCGTGGTAGCTCGGCGACGGCGCGGTGAACTGCGGGTACTTGCCGTTGCCCCAATTGTAGGTGCCGCCGTCGACGATCACGCCGCCCATGCTCGTGCCGTGGCCGCCGATCCACTTCGTGGCGGACTCGACGAGGACGTGCGCGCCGTGCTTCAGCGGCTGGCAGATCGCGCCGCCGGCGCCGAAGGTGTTGTCGACGATGAGCGGGAGGTCGTGCTTCTTCGCCAACGCCGCGAAGGCCGCGAAATCCGGCACCGTCAACCCGGGGTTGCCGATCGTCTCGAGGTAGATCGCCTTCGTCTTCGCATCGATCAGCGGCTCGAAGCTCGCGACGTTCACGCCGTCGGCGAAACGCGCCTCGACGCCGATCGCCTTGAACGCGTTTTTGAACTGGTTGTAGGAGCCGCCGTAGAGGTGCGAGGTCGTGACGAAGTTGTCGCCGACGGACGCGATGTTGTTGATCGCGATGAATTGCGCGGAATGGCCCGACGCCGTCGCCAGCGCCGCCACGCCGCCCTCGAGGGCCGCGACGCGTTTTTCGAACACGTCCGTCGTCGGATTCATCAGCCGCGTGTAGATGTTGCCGAATTCCTGCAGCGCGAAGAGCCGCGCGCCGTGGGCGGAATCCTTGAACTGGTAGGCGGTCGTCTGGTGGATCGGCACCGCGCGGGAACCGGTGGTCGGATCGGCGGCTTGGCCGGCGTGGAGCTGCAGGGTCTCGAAGTTCATGGAACGGGAGGGGTGCGGGTTGAGGAACGGAAACGTCGAAGGTTTTGGTTTCGGCTCCGGCCGCAATCCCCGAAATGCCGTCGCGCAAATTCGACCCGCACGCCCGTGCGCCCGCCGAGGCTCGACGCAGGCCCCGCGACCGGGAAAATCCGCACGCGCCTCCCGCCATGAATCTCCGCCCCATCCTTGCCTGCACCGCCCTGCTCGCCTGCGTGCCTTTCGCTCCGGCCGCCGATCCCGCCGCGCGCCTCGCCACCGTGAAGCGCACGCCCGGCCTCGTGGCGTTCTGGGACTTCGTGCAACGCGAACCGGACGGCGCCCGCCGCTTCACCGCCCACGTCCCCGCCGGCGCCGCCAACACCTACGCCCTCGATGCCGCGAACTACGTGCACGACTACTGGGGCGAGGGCCGCACCGCCTCCTACGACGACTTCCCGCTCCTCGGCCGCGGCCCCTTCGGCCAGGCGATCCGCATCCGTGCGGAAACGGATGCGACCTTCCGCCCGTTTCTCTTCGTGCCGCGGTCGCGCCTCCACGATTCGCCCTTGGACATCAAGGGCCCCGGCCGCTCCGTCACCGTCGTCGTCTGGGCCATCCGCGAAAGCGGCAACCATGCCCTCGCCGGCATCTGGCACGAGGGCACGGACCTGAAACAGGATTCGACCGCCGGTATCCGCAAGGTCGAGCGCGGCCAGCGCCAATACGCGCTCTTCGCCGGTCTCAACAAGGAAGGTTCCGCCTGCGGCCACGTTTCCGAAAACGGCGCCAGCTCCTTCCTCAACCGCTACGCCCTCCACAAATCCAACTCCGCCGGCACTTCGCCCAAAGTTCCCGCCGACGCCCCCGCCGCGGTCCTCGATACGTCGTGGCAATGTTTCGCGATGACCTTCGACCACACCCGCGCGGAACTCGCCGGTTGGCTCAACGGCGAGGCCGGCGACCGCTGGCAGGAAAACCCGCAGGCGGACCGGCTGATCTCCTCCGCCGCCAACGCCTGGTTGCAAGGCCGCCTGCACCGCGAAACCGGCCTGCAGCCCGGCGAGGATCCGGCTTTCCCGAAAGACCAATTCTACAATCCGCCCGAGACCGTGCCCGTCGCCGTGAAGGTGCTTGAAGAAACAGCCGCCGAGCGCACCGAACTGCGCGAATACGGCTACACCAAGGTCAAGGTGACGCTCCGCCGCGATGCCGCCGGCACCTGGCAGGAAACCGGCCGCACGCTCGCCGCCCTGCGCCTCAACCCCTGGTGGTATCCACATGCCCTGTACGCCCCGCCCGACGCCCAAAGCGGCGGCCCCTTCACCATCGGCCGCGTGATCCACAGCAGCCGCAGCGTCGGCTTCACCGGCTGGATCGGCGGCGTCGCCGTCTTCGACCGCGCCCTCTCCGCCGCCGAGCTCCGCACCCTCGCCGCGCTGGCGGCGCCCTGAACGGGCGCGGATAGTTGGTTCGGAGTTCGGGGTTCGGAGCTGAGAGCTGACCGCTGACCACTGACCGCTCTCAACTCTCAGCCCTCAACTCTCAACTTCGCTAGCCGCCCCCGCCCGTCCCGGGTGCAGCGGTTGCCGCGGGAGCCCGAGCGAGATCGCAGCCGCGGCCGCCGCGAACGCCACCGCGCCCCACAGGCAGCCCGCCACCCCGGCCAGCTGGAAGAGCACGCCCGACAGCAGGCAGCCGACCAGCCGGCCGCCGGCGTTGGCCATGTAGTAGAAGCCGACATTGAGCGCGACCTTGTCGCCGTCGGTGTAATCGAGAATCAGATACGAGTGCACCGCGGAGTTGAGCGCGAACACCGCGCCGAAGGCCGCCAGCCCGCCGACCACGGTCGCCGCCGGCGGCCAGCCCGCCGCCAGACCGAGCGGCACCGCGGCCGCCGCCGCCGCGAGCAGAAACGCGAGTCCCGTCGCCGCCGCGCCCGCCGGCAGGCGTCGCCGGAAGAGCAACGGCGCCGCCGCCTGCACGATCCCGTAGCCGATCACCCAGAGCGCCATGAACGCGCCCACGCGGGAAAAGCTCCAGCCCAGCGTGCCGCGCAAAAACACCGGCACGCCGACGACGAACCAGATGTCGCGCGCCCCGAAGAGGAAGAACCGCGCCGCCGAGAGCACGTTGATCTCCCGGGTCTTCGAAAACAGCTCGCGGAATCCGACCTTGGCCTTCGCCCGCCCGATCTCCGGCGGCAGGGCCCGCCACGAACCGAACCATACCAGCCCGAGCGCCGCAGCCATGATCCAGAGCGCGCCCTGGTAGCCGGCGACGTGCAGCAAAAAGCCGCCGAGGAAAAAACCCGCGCCCTTGAGCGCGTTTTTCGAACCCGTCAGCAACGCCACCCAGCGGAACAGCGCGCCCTGCGCGTCGCCGGGCACGAGCACCTTGATCGCGCTCTTCGAACTCATCTTCGTCAGGTCCTTCGCGATGCCCGACAGCGCCTGCGTCGCCATCACGTACGCCACCGCCAGCCCCGCCGTCAGCGTCGGCGGCAACAGCGCCAGCAAGGCGAGCGAAAGCACCTGCAGCAACAGGCCGGCGAGCAGCGTGAGCCGCAGCCCCATGCGGCTCGCGAGCCACCCGCCGAGCAAATTGGTGACGATCCCGAAGAACTCGTAGAACAGGAACAGGAACGCCAGTTTCACCGGCGTGTACCCGAGCTGGAAAAAATGCAGCAGCACCAACATCCGCAGCGCGCCGTCCGTGAGCGTGAAGCCCCAATAGGCTCCGGTCACGAGGGCGTAGTTGCGGACGCCGGCGTTCACAGCGTGGCCGCCACCTTGCGCGCGAGTTCCGCCATGCGGTTCACGTAGCCCCACTCGTTGTCGTACCACGCGTAGATCTTCACGAGCGTGTCGTCTACGACCATGGTCGAAAGCGCGTCGATGATCACGCTGTGCGGGTCGCCCCGGTAGTCGATCGAGACAAGCGGCCGTTCCTCGTAGGTGAGGATGCCCCGGAGCGGACCGGCGGCGGCGGCTTTGAGCAACGCGTTCACCTCCGCGGCCGTCGTCTTGCGCTTCACTTTGAAAACGCAGTCCGTGAGCGACGCGTTGAGCAGCGGCACGCGCACGGCGTGGCCGTTCAGTTTCCCGAGCAACTCGGGGTAGATCATGCCGATCGCCGTGGCCGAGCCCGTCGTCGTCGGGATCAGCGACAACCCCGCCGCCCGCGCGCGGCGCAGGTCCTTGTCGGGTTTGTCGACGACGCTCTGCGTGTTGGTCGCGTCGTGGATCGTGGTGATCGCGCCGTGCTCGATCCCGAGGCCCTCGTGGACCACCTTCACCACCGGCGCGAGGCAGTTGGTCGTGCACGAGGCGGCGGTCAGCAGCCGGTGCCGCGCGGGATCGTAGAGGTGGTCGTTGACGCCCATCACGACGTTGAGCGCCTCGCCCTTCACGGGTGCGGCCACGATGACTTTCCTCACGCCGCGCTCGAAGTAGACGGCGAGGTCCTCGGGTTTGCGGAACTTGCCGCTGCACTCGAGCACGAGATCGACGCCGTGGTCCGCCCACGGCACGTCGCCCGGCTTCGCGGCCTCGGTGAACGCGATCCGGCGGTCGCCGACGCGGAAACCTCCGGCCTCGGCCTTCGCCTCCTGCGCCCAACGGCCCTGCAACGAATCGAAATTGAGCAGGTGGGCCGCGCACTCCGCGCCGCCCTTCACCTCGTTGACGAGGACCCAGTCGAACTCGGGCCAATCCCAGGCCGCGCGGTAAACCAAGCGCCCCATGCGGCCGAAGCCGTTGATGCCGATGCGGATTTTTTTCATGCGGAAGGCCGGAAAACGGCAGGCCCGGCATATTCCTCTTTGGGAATATGCGTCAAGCGGCGACGGGTTACGATTGCGTCATCGCGGGAGCCCGCCGCCGTTGCCGCGGCCGCGCGGCGCACAGCGGGCTCGATTTCTCGAAATCCGGCCGGCCCGCCCGCAGCCGCGCGGCGTCGCCCCGGAAGACCGGATCCGTCCGCACGCTGGCCCGCAGGCAGGCGAGGTTGGCCCGCAGGACCGCGGGCATTTTGGCCGGCAGCCGGTACACCATCCAGCTGCCCTCGCGGGAGGCCTCGACGAGGCCGCGGCTCCTCAGGTAGGCGAGGTGCTTCGAGATCTTCACCTGCGGCTCGCCGAGCAGCGCCTGGAAATGGCAGACGCACAGCGGCCCCGCGCCGAGCAGATGCAAAATCCGCAAACGGGTGCGGTCCGAGAAACACTGGTAGATCCGGTCGAGGTCCACGGCGGCGCAGGTTGCCGGCCCGCGGCGCGGGCACAAGGGCGGAGCTCAGCGTTTCCGCCGTTTCGGCCCGCAGTCCGCCACGCACGCCGCCAGCGCGTCCCGCAACAGGCCGAGCGCGCGCTCGACGTTCGCGCGTTCCGCGGCCGGCACGCAGTCCAGCAGATTCACCGCCTGCGCCTCCGCGCCGGCCGCGAGCTTGCGCTGCCCCGCCCGGCCCTTGGCCGTGAGTTCGATCAGCAGGCTGCGGCCGTCGGCGGGATTGTCCGCCCGGCGGACCAGGCCCGCCTCCTCGAGGCGCACAAGGAGCCGGCTGGCCCACGTTTTCTCGAGCCCCATCTGCTCCGCAAACGCCTGCACCGTCAGCCCCTCCTGCCGGCCCAGCAGCAGCAGCGCCTCGCTCTCGCGCGCGGTGGCGTCGCCGCAGCAGGCGGTCGACGCGCGCCGGGCCTCGGCGTAGAGGCGGACGACGTCGCGCAGCACGGCGTCGGTCCGGCGGGACTGGGGAGCGGAAGCAGGCATGGCCTCAGGAAAACGGAACCGCCGCCCGAGTACAGTCCCGGCGCACCCGCGCCGTGCCCTCACGCGCAGCAGACCGCCGCCCCGGCCGCCGTCCCCGGGCTGCCGCATCCGCAGCCGGCCTTCGGTTCCGCGGCGGTCGCGGCGGCGGCCCGGCGCTCGGCGGCCTTGCACCGCGTGCGCTCCGGCCGCAACTCGACCCGCAGGCAACCGTCGGCCGCGGTCACGGCAACGACGTCGTGCAGCACCGCCGCTCCCCCGCCCAGGTCGGCCAGCACCCTCGCCTCCGCCTTGCCCGCCAAGGGCAGTTCGGCGGCAACGCGATCGACGATGCGCAGGAATTTGCCCGCACCCATCGGCGGCCGGGCGGGATCTTCCGCCGCCCCAGCCGGCACCCACAGCTCGAACTGCGTCTCCCGCCAGCGGTGCGTGGCGGCGCCGCAGTCCATCGTTTCGTAAGCCACCCGCTTCACCTCCGTGAGGTGGTAGCCGGGCGGCAGGGTTTCGGCCCCGGCGCCGAAAACGAGCGGCAGGGCGGGATGCTGGCGGAGCAAGGCGATGAACGCGGCGGTGGTCATGGGAGCGACGGTTTGCAGATTTCGTTGCTACTAGCATCTATTTAAGTTTGGTTGTCAATCGCAACTTTCTCGGCTGCGCCCGCGCTTGCCAGCCGCGGCCCCTTTCCGCCAAGGTCCGGGCACCCCGCCCCTTTCGCCGTGAAACCGACCGTCCTGCGCCTCCTGCCCCTCGCCGTCTGCACGTTCGCCGCCGCGCCGGCCGCCCCGGCCCCCGCGCCCGCCCCGGCCCCCGAACCGGAGAAGTCCGAGACCGTCGCGATGCTGCCCTTCCTCGTCGCGACCGACAAGGACACGGGCTACACCGCCGCCGACACCATCAGTTCCGGCCGCCTCAGCACCAATCTGCTGATGACGCCGTCGTCGACCACGGCCCTCACCCGCGATTTCCTCAACGACCTCGGCGCCGCCACCCTGGTCGAGGCTTCGTCCTGGCTCACCAGCGGCATCGAGCTGCCGCAGGGCGCCGTCAACGGCTCCTCGATGAACGTCGACCCCAGCGACAGCGGCGTGAACACCCAGCTCCGCGGCCAGGCCACGCAGGCCAGCACCCGCAACTATTTCCCGAGCTCCACCACGCCCGGCGACTACAACGTCGAGCGCCTCGAGGGCGCGGCCGGCCCCAATGCCATCCTCTACGGCGTCGGCGGCGCCGGCGGCCAGATCAACTACATCACCAAACGCGCCCGCGGCTTCAATTTCGCGCGCGCCCGTCTCCGCACCGACTCCTTCGGTTCGCTCGAGGGTTCGATCGACGTCAACCGCCGCCTCGGCGACAAGGCCGACCTCCGCTACAACGGTTTCTGGAACGCCGGCCGCACCCTGCGCGACCGCGTCGAAAACAACGTCCGCGGCCACGCCCTCAGCGTCGTCTACCGGCCCTGGAAAAAGTCCGAGCTCACCCTCGAGGCCGATCTCGGCCGCAGCCAACGCTCCTGGAACTACGACGCCTATGTCGACGGCGCCTCCCTCTGGACCGGCGCCGCCGTCAGCGGCCGCCTCACCGCCGCCCAGGCCGCCGCCGCCGGCCTCAGCATCATGGCCCCCAACGCCAACCAGCCCAGCTACTGGGTCTGGATCAACGGCCTCGGCCTCATGAACTGGAAAGGCTACGGCCAAACGACCGGCACCAGCCACAACCTCTACCCGCGCGACTACGCCGACACCCGCGGCATCCCGCGGATGCCCGTTTCCCCCGGCCGCTCCTTCAACCTCGCCCCCGAACAGGTCAACGTCCGCGCCCGCACCGCCGATGTGCAGGCGTCCTTCGTCAAGAGCCTCGACTCCGGCCTCACCGTCGAGGCGGCCTACGCGTACGCCCGGATCGGCCAGGACGGCTGGAAGTCGAGCTTCTCCCCCGCGATCAACTCGCTGAAATACGACCCCAACCTTCTCCTCCCGACCGGCGCCCCGAACCCCAACTACGGCAAGTTGTACGGCCAGCTCGAATACGACTACAACCTCGACGGCACTTCCCGCGTCGCCCACGCCGGCCGCGTCGCCGCCAACCAAGCCTTCAAGGTCGGCCGCCTCGGCACCCAGAACCTTTCCCTCATCCTCCAGCACCAGGAGAACCGCAACCGCACGCGCATCAACCGCGCCTTCAACGCGAATTTCACCGGCCCCCTCTTCGGCACCAACAACGTCATCTACGTCTTCCGCTACCTCGACGACCCGACCCCCGCCCTGCCCGATCTCGCGAAGGAGATCCCGCTGGTCCGCATGGTCCGGGACACCGACAACACCGCGAAGACCGAGAACGCCTCCGCCACCCTCGCCTCCGCCGGCAGCTACTTCGGCAACCGGCTCTCGTTGATCGGCGGCTTCCGCCGCGAACGCTACCGCTCGACCTCCGGCGCCATCGCCGGCCGCGACGCCGCCACCGGCGCCGTCACCGGCTACAATTACACCGAGCTCGGCGCCATGAACAATTCCGCCAGCGCCGGCTTCGTCTATTTCCCGATCCGCCCCGTCGGGCTTTCCGCCAGCTACGCCGAGGGCTTCACCGTCGTCTCGAATCCGAACCCCAGCCTCGACGGCACCTACCGCCCCACCGCCATCCAGCCCGCGCGCAGTTTCACCGCCGGCCTGCGGTTCAATTTCCTTTCCGGCAAGATCGTCGGCGCCGTCGAGCGCTACGAGACGAAGCAGACCAGCGTGTTCAACGTCGGCGTCCAGAACTACAACGCCGCCCTCGCCGCCAACGGCCAGCCCCTCATCCCCGCGGGCAACACCCTCACGCAGAACGTCTCCATCGCCGATTCCCAGATCACCGAGGGCTCCGGCTGGGAGGCGCGCACCACCGCCGCCCTCGCGAAATCGTTCCGCCTCATGGCCAACGTCGCCTTCCCCGACGTGAAGATCGTCGAACAGGCCCCGACCTTCACCGCTTGGTTTCTCGGGAAACTGCCCACCTTCGAGCAGTGGGCGGCCAACCCCGCCTACCTCGCCACCGACAACCGCCGCACCAGCGCGCGCACCGCCATCACCTCGGGCCAGTCCCTGCTCAACGGCGGCGGCGTCGGCAAAACCGCCCTCCGCACCTACAAGGTCCGCGTGAATCTCTTCGGCAACTACACGCTCCAGACCGGCGCCCTCAAGGGCCTCCGCGTCGGCGGCGGCGTGCAGTACTTCGGCAAACGCGTCATCGGCACGCCGCTCAACGAGCCGGCCGGTTACGTCTACGCGCCGACGTCGACCACCGCCACGGCCACCGCCGGCTACACGTTCCGCCTCGCGCAGAAACGCACCCTCGATTTCCAGCTCAACGTCGCAAACCTCCTCGACAACACCAAGCCCGTCTTCGGCGGCACCGCGGTCTACAACAACACGACCGCCTTCCCGAATTACTTCTCGCTCCCGCTGCCGCGCACCTACCGCCTCACGACGACGCTGGCTTTCTGACCGCCCGCCGCGCCGGCGCCGCGGGCACCGGCGGCGTGTGCTCCGCCTGCAACGCGTGCAGCTGCTCGATGATCCCGCCCAGCCGCTCGCCCGTCGGCGTCAGCCGGTACTCCACGTGCAGCACCGCGCCGGACCGATCCTCCCGCCGCACCAGCCCGTAGGCCTCGAGCCGGCGCAGGCGCTCCGTCAGGATCTTCGTCGAGATGCCGGGGATGTAGCGCTCCAGCTTGCCCGGACGGCACACGCCGCGGCGCAGGGCCCCGACCACGGCGGCGGACCACTTGCAACCGACGACGTCCTCGAGGCTCCGGTACGCGGCCCGCTCGGCCAACGAGAGGTGGGAAGCTTTCATACCGCCCATCTTTGCCGCGCGCCGCGGCGCCGTCCAGCGGGCACAAAACGGTGCCCGCCTTCCGTTTTGTGCCCCCTGCCCGGCCGCGCCCGGCTGCGCTAGACTGTGGGCGCCGGACCGATTCCCGGGCCGGCTTCGAAACGAAATCCCAATCCAACCTCGTCCATGAAAACCTCCGCCCGTTTCTATCACGCCGGCTGCCCGGTCTGCGTCGCCGCCGAGCAATTCGTCTCCTCCTACCTCGACCGCAGCAAGGTCGAGCTCGAGATCGTCCACCTCGGCCGCGACAAAACCCGCCTCGCCGAGGCCGAACAGGCCGGCGTCCGCTCCGTGCCGGCCCTCGTCGTCGGCCGACAGACGCTGCACCTCGACTTCGGCGCCGACCTCGCGGCGCTCCGCTGAACCGCGCGCCGCTTCGCGTTTCTACCCAGCGGGTTTGCGGTCCCCCCGACTAGGAGCCGCTGCGAATTGCTGGCATCGTGGTCCCGTTCCTCCCGGCAGTATCCGGAATCCGGAGACTGCCGGTCCCACCCGCCACCGTTCCGCCTCCCCCATGTCGTCGTCCCCGTTCCCCGTCTGGCCGCGTTTCAGCATCGATCCGCAAGGCCGCGCCTTCGTCCCGCCCCGCCTGCCCGCCTCCGCTCCGGCGGATTGCGTCGAACCGTTCCGCCTCCCGACCGCCCAGTCCCTGGCCAAGGCCGCGGACGCCGCGCGCATCGCGACCGGCCCGCTGCCCAGTCTCGACTCGCGCCTCCGCGTCGCCAGCTGAGTTCCCGGCCCGGCCGGTCGAGTCCTCCGGCTTCGCGATCGCCTCGGGTCCGGCCGCAATGTCGGGCCCTCCCGGCGTCGGTCCCGCAAAGCCCCCGCTTGGCTGGTCGGGAGTGTCGGAATTTCTTACAAATACCGAGATGTGGCAGGGATGGTCATTTTTTTGCGTTCAACTGATATTATTGCTCTTAAAGGATTTACAGATACATCGCTTCCGATACGACGTGATTGGTTCATAATTTGCATGTATGTGCGGGACAGGCCTTTTCGCCTGCGACATTTACCCGCACCCACATGAAGAAACTCCTCTTTGCCACCGCCGTTGCTCTCACCGGCCTGTCCGCCCAAGCGACGGTCCTCACGTTCAACGATTTCTCCAACACGTCCGGCCTGCAGATCAACGGCCACGCCTCGGCTCCGGTCGTGACCGGCGACGGCTCCGTCCTCCGCCTCACCAACGCCCAGCAGAGCCAAGGCGGCAGCGCCTTCTCGACGAACCAGATTTCCCTGCTGAACAACGCGTCGTTCAGCACCTATTTCCAGTTCCGGATCAGCAACTCCGGCGGCATCAGCGATGGTGACGGCGCCGGCGCCGACGGTCTCGCGTTCGTCGTGCAAACGGTCGCCAACAATGTCGGCGGCGTCGGCGGCGGCATGGGCTACTTCGGCATCAACCGCAGCGTCGCCGTCGAATTCGACACCTACAACAACGGCGAAATCAACGGCAACCACGTCGGCATCGACCTCAACGGCAGCGTCAACTCGGTCGCCAGCGTCGCAGTCGCGCCGCGCCTGAACAACGGCGCCATCTGGTACTCCTGGATCGACTACAATGGCTCGACCAACGCGCTCGAGGTCCGCCTTTCCCAAGTCGATGTCCGCCCGGTCGCCGCCACGCTCTCCTACAACGTCAATCTCGCCGGCGCCGGCGTGCTCGGCCAGACCTCCGCCTATGTGGGCTTCACCGCCGCCACCGGCGCCGCCTGGGGCAACCACGACATTCTCAAGTGGGAATTCCGCGACACCTTCAATCCCGTCGGCGCCCCGGACTCCGCCGCCACCCTCGGTCTGATCGGTCTCGGCCTCGCCGCCCTCGCCGCGGCCCGCCGCCGCCAGCTCCGTCGCTGAGTCGCAACCTTCGTCTGCTCTCCGCCGGCCCGGTCGCAAACCGGGCCGGCTTTTTTGTGCCCGGACGCCGGCCGTGACGCCGTCGCTGTAACCGCCGGGCCCTCCGCCGGGTATCCCGGCCGTACCCCGCGGCATGATCGCCGACTCTTCCTTCCTCCGCGCCCTCGTCGCGTTCGTCGTCCTCGCGCTCGGGTTCGTCGTCGTCGAACGCCTCCTCGGCCGCGGCCGCTCCCAGCCGATTCTCCGCCGCGGCTGGTGGACCGACGTCGTCTACTGGTTCGCGACCCTCCTGTTCACGAAGCCGTTCGTCCGGCTCATGCTGCTGCTGCCCGTCAGCCTCCTGATCCTCGCCGACATCACCTCCCTCGATCTGCTCAAGCTCGGCGACTACCGCGGCTACGGTCCGCTCAGCCGCCAACCGCTCTGGCTCCAAGCCGTGCAGATCTATCTGCTCGCCGACTTCATCGGCTATTGGACCCACCGCCTCTTCCACACCGGCCGCTGGTGGCCGTTCCACGCCGTGCACCACAGCTCCGAAGACCTCGACTGGCTCGGCAGCCTGCGCGTCCACCCGGTCAACGACCTGGTCAACAAGCTCGCCCAAGCCACGCCGATTCTCCTCCTCGGCTACAACCCCGCCGTCACCCTCAGCACCGCCCCGGTGCTCACGCTCTACGCGATCTTTCTTCACGCGAACGTGAACTGGGACTTCGGCCCCCTCCGCGCCGTCATCGCCACCCCTGTCTTCCATCGCTGGCACCACTCGCGCGAACGCGCAGCCTGGGACAAAAACTTCGCCGGCCTCCTGCCGCTCTGGGACCTCCTCTTCGGCACCTACTACATGCCGCGCGGCCGCTGGCCCGACCACTTCGGCATCCACGAGCCCATGCCCACCGGCTACCTCGGCCAACTCTGGGCCCCGTTCGCCGCCCTCCGCCGCCGGTCGCCCAAGATTGACCCGCCCGCCGCGCCTTGAATCGCCGGCAACGGGACCGGGCGCACCGTTGACCTTCCCGCCGGCCTCGCCTTCGTTTCCGCCGTGGCCGCCGCCTCCGAGTCCGCCGACAAAAAGATCACGCTGTACCTCGCCGAGGACCAGCGCGCCCTGCGCGAACTCTTCCGGGCCCACATCGAGATGGGCAACACGTACCGCGTCGTCGGCGAGTCCGACGACGGCGCCAACGTCGTCCGCGAGTGCAACGCCCTCAAACCCGACTTGCTCATCCTCGATCTCGGTCTCCCGGCCGTCGACGGTCTCGAGATCCTGCGCCAGTTCCAGGAAGCCGGCAGCTCCCTGCACATTCTCGTTTTCTCCAGCCGCCTCGAACCCGCCGTCGTCCGCCAGGTCACGGAGCGCGGCGCCCTCGGCATGGTCGAGAAAACGGCGTCGATCTCCACCCTCCTCGCCGGCGTCGCCTCCGTTGCCGCCGGCCGTCCATTCTTCGGTCCCTACGTCATCGAGGCCCTGCAGAAATCCTTGCTGCGCCACGCCCTGCCCCAGGGCTCCGCGACCCTCACGGACCGCGAACGCGAGGTGCTCCAATTGGTCGCCGGCGGCCGTTCCAACAAGGACGTCGCCAACCTCCTCGGCATCAGCGTCCGCACCGCCGAGAACCACCGGCACAACATGATGACCAAGCTCGGCGCGCGCAACGCCGCCGACCTCACGCGCGTCGCCTACGAGCTCGGCCTCGTGCTCGTCGACCGGTGAACCGCCCGTCGCCTTCCGGCACCCCGCTCCGCGGATTTCCCGGCTCTGCCCCGCTTCGCCGATTAATCGCTGCCCTCGCCGCCTTGGCGGCCGGCGCCGCGATCCTCGCCTCCGCCGCACCGGCCGCGGCGCCCGCCCCCGGCACCCCGCTCGCGGATCTCGCCGCGCTCACCGCCCCCGAGATGGCCGGCCGCGCCACCGGCACCGACGGCGGCCGCCGCGCCCGGGCCTACCTCGCGCAGCGTTTCGCGGACCTCGGCCTCGCGCCGCTCGGTTCCTCGTTCGTGCATCCGTTCTCGTTCAAGCTCCGCGACGGCCGCGCCTTCGCCGATGCCGCCAACGTCCTCGGCGCCGTCCGCGGCACCCGCGACCCCGATCGCTGGCTCGTGATCTCCGCGCACTACGACCACCTGGGCATCGTCGACGGCGCCGTGTATCCGGGCGCCGACGACAACGCCTCCGGCGTCGCCGCCGTTCTCGCCCTCGCCGCCCACTTCAAGGCCCACCCGCCCGCCCACTCGGTGCTCTTCGCCTGCTTCGACGCCGAGGAACTTTCCCTGCAGGGCGCCCGCGCCTTCCTCGCCCGCCCGCCCGTGCCCGTGGACCGCATCGCCGCCGTGCTCAACCTCGACATGGTCAGCGCCGGCCACCGCAACGAGATCTACCTCGCCGGCACGCACCACCGGCCCTGGCTCCGGCCGATCCTCGACCCCGCCGTCCGCCGCGCCGCCGTCAAAGTGCTCTACGGCCACGACGCCCCGCCCAACTCCGGCAACAAACTCGAGGATTGGACCTACGCCTCCGACCACGGTCCGTTCCACCTCGCCGGCATCCCGTTCGTCTACTTCGGCGTCGAGGACCACCCCGACTATCACCGGCCCACGGACACCTTCGCCCGGCTCAACCGCGACTTCTTCGCGCGCGTGCTGCCGCTCTTCGTCGACGTCGCCACCGTGCTCGACCGCGAACTCGCCGCCATCGCCCGCGCCGCGGAGCGCTGAGTTCCCTGCGGCCGGGCAAGCGCGCCCGCGCCGCCGATTCCCGCCGCCCAAGCAAACCCCGAACCGGCGTCCGGTTGTATCGCCCCGGGATCGAGTCGCGCGGCGCGAAACCGGTTGCCCGTGGCTGCGGCGTTGACGCCGCACGCCGCCCCGGCTGCCGTCGCCGAATGTCGTCCCGCTCGATGCGCGTCTGGACCTGTCCGCACTACGGCGGACCCGAGGTGCTCGCGCTGGAGAATCGTCCCGTCCCGGTACCGCGGGCCGGCGAAGTCTTGGTCCGCATCGTCGCGACCACGGTTTCCTCCGCGGACGCGCGCCTGCGCTCGTGCACGCTGCCGCGCGGCTTCGGTCTCATTGGCCGCGCGATGTTCGGCTTCACCGGCCCGCGCCAACCCGTCCTCGGCACGGAACTGTCCGGCGTCGTCGCCGCCGTCGGCCCGGGCGTCGCCGCCTGGCAGCCCGGTGCGGCCGTGATCGGTTTCACCGGCGGCCGCCTCGGTTGCCACGCCGAATACCGGATCCTGCCGGCGAACGGCGCGCTCGTCGCCAAGCCGCCCAACCTCGACTTTGCGGAAGCCGCCGGCCTCGCCTTCGGCGGTATGGCCGCCCTCGATTTCCTGCGGCGCGCCGACCTCCGCACTGGCGAACGCGTCCTCGTGCTCGGCGCGGCCGGCGCCGTCGGAACCGCGCTGCTCCAGCTCGCCCGCTTCCGCGGCGCCCACGTCACGGCCATGGTCAGCGCCGCGAACCTCGATTTCGTCCGCGCCCTCGGCGCCGATCGCGTGCTCGACCGGGCGAGCACCGACTTCACCGCGGCCGCCGAAACCTACGACGTGATCGCCGACACCGTCGGCGCGACGACCTTCGCCCGCGCGCACCCGCATTTGCACGAGCACGGCCGCTACCTCGCCCTCGCCGCCGACCTGCCCGGGATGTTCGCGCGCCCCGTCGGCACGAAACGCTCCCTCGCCGGCGCCGCCTCCGAGCGACCCGAGGACCTGCGCGAGCTCGCCCGCCTCGCCGCCGCCGGCGACCTGCGCGTCGCCGTGGGCCGCACCTTCGCGTTTGCCGAGTTGCCCGAGGCCCACGCCTACGTCTCCACCGGCCGCAAACGCGGCTGCGCCGTCGTGCACGTCTCAGACCCGCCGGCGGGCTGATCGCGCCCGGCCCCGTTGCCGCGAGCGCCAGCGAGTGGCCGACTGTTCCACCCCCAGAACCGCGCCGGAAATCCCCCCTCCTTCCCGCGCGCCGCCACGTCTGCCGCACCCTTCCCGCCAAAGTAACCTATTGGGTTACTTTGACCGCAGGTTCCTCAACGCCCGAGGCGGCGAGGGTGGAGAGCAAGTAACCCAGTAGGTTACTTTGGCGCGGGCCCGCGGGCCGCCACGACGCCCGATCCGGCGCGATCGCTCAAGGAGCGTTTGAAAGCTCCGGCGGCTATCCGGCCGCGGGCAACGCCCCTGCAACCTCGATCCCCTTCTTCGGATGGCCGCTAAAAAGCGCAAAATGCGCAGGAATCCCACGGGCGAAGATCGCTTCGTTTTCAATCCGGCTGCGCCTCGGCGCGACCGCGCGGAAGCCAAAACACCCGGCCCGGAACCGCCTGCTTGCGCCTCTTGCGCTTTTTTGCGGCCTGCTTCTTTCGGCCCCCGGGGCAAGAGGTCTCTCCACTCCACACCGGACCCATGCCGTTGAGATTTGAGCGTTGCGGGCCGAGCGATCGGCCCATTGCGATCCGCAAAACTCTCCGTCAGGACGCGCGTAAGCTCTCGAACGATTCTCCTCTCCACTCTCAGCGCTCAACCCTCAACTCCATCCCCCCTCACGCCCGGCGCGCGCGCACCGGAATGTGCACCTCGAAGCGTTTCATGAAGAACGGCACGTAGGGCGCATTCCAATACACCGCGTACGGCTCGCCGGCCGCCTCGAGCGCGGGCTGCGCGTCGAGCCACGCCCGCAGCGCGTCGCGCGCGGCCTCGAAGTTCGCGCGCGAATACCCGCCGCGTTCGCCGCGGCTCGCGACGCGCCGTTCCGGGATCTCGATCACCTCGACGCCGGCTTCGTTGCCCGCGACCTTGGCGCGCTCGGACGGCGCCACCCAGAAGTACATCGCCGCGTTGTCCACCTGCGCCTCCACCGGCGTGGTCATCGCGATGTTGTGCTTGGAAATATAGCGGAAGAGCGGGCCGAAAAGATTGTCGGCGCCTTCGAAATAATTGCCGCGCCCCGCCGACTTCAGCAGCACGCCCGCGGGCAGCGTCTTGAGTTCGCTGGTGCCGGGCGCGGTGGGCGGGAAAGCTTCTTGGGCGGCCATAAGGGGAAGGGACACTAGCAACGCAAAGAGGAACGTGAACCGGCGCATGCGGGAAGGGACGCCGTCCCACCCCGAACGCAACTCGCCGCCCGCAAACGCCTCCCCGATCTTTCACCTTTCAACTTTCACCTCTCAACCGCCGCTGCCGCCCCCGGCGGCACCGGCGCACCATCGGCCACCATCCGCAGCCGCGCGCCCGCCTGCGAGGCGACGATCGCGCCGCCGGCGAGTTCCAGCGCCACCGGCGCCGCCGGCCCCGCCGCCGCAAATTCCAGCTCCGCCGTGCCCGACCCGGACCGGTACACCGCGAAACTCCCGTCGGCCAAACGCAACCGCGGGCCGCCCTTCACCGTCACCGCTTCCGCAAAGACCAAGCGCACCGCGCCGTCGCCGCGCGCCGCGCGCACCAGCTCCGGCCCCGTCGTCCGCTCCGGATCCCAGGCCCCGCCGAAGGTCCACGCCGCATCGATCGCAGCCGCCGACCGCGCCTCCGACCGCTCCAGGTTATCCCGCAGCCACGGATACGCCGGCCCTTTCGCCCCCGAGAAATACACGCGGTCCGTCCCCCACTTGAACATGCGCTCCGCCGGCTGCGGCCGCGCCGGGTTCGACTGCGCGACGAAGATCTTCCCCTCCGGCCGCAGCGTCTCCGGAAACTCGCACGCGATGAAGTACCACGCCGCGTCCCGGAAATGCGACCCGAGCCCGAAGGGCACCCGCGACACCAGCCGGCAGCGCTGCAGCACAAACTTCTGCCGCTCGTCCTCCATCCCTTCGTTGAAGAGCGCGTTGCTCACCGGCCCCAACACTTCGAGCACGGAATCCGCCAGGTAACACGTCCCGCGCGGCCCCACGAAGTGGTACGTCCCCGTCACATACAGGTCGCGGTGGTAATACAGCCCGCGCGTCCACAGCGACAGCGTGTCCCCGCCGCGGCCAAGGATGTCGGCGCGCTGGATCACGACGCGCGTCCCGCTGCCGCGGCTGAAAACGGCGAAGGGTTTGCCGCCCCGCGTCGACGGATTCTCGATCGTCAGGTCCTCGATCACGACGTCGCTCGCATCCACCAGATTGAGCGTCGCGAGCCCGCGCCGCGCGGCCGCGCCGTCCGGATCGTACCGCGGGTCGTGCACCTCGAACTCCAGCCGCGTCCGCGCCCGGTCCTCCCCCTGCAACGTCACAAACGACCGCTCCAGCCGCAGGTGCTCGCGGTACACGCCGTTCCGGATCCGGATCACCGTGCGCTCGCGGTTGTCCTTCGGCACCGCATCCAGCGCCGCCTGCACCGTCGTGAAATCGCCCGTGCCGTCCGCCGCGACGACGTAGTCCGCCTTCGGCCACGCGCCCACCGGCGCCGCCTGCGCCCCCGCGCTCCCGCCGGCCCACGCGACCACCGCCGCCCCGATCCGCACGGTTAACGCGAGCGCCCGCCGGAGCAGCCGCCCCCCATCCGCCCGGCTCATTTGCCGCTGGCACCGCCGTCGGGCGCGCGCCGGTCGAGGCCGCCCTCGAGCAGGTTCGTCTTCGGATCGAGCACGATCACTTCGGCGACGCCCTGGCTGCCGGTTTCGTTGACCGTGTGGCCGCGGGCCCGCAGCGCCGCGAGCGTGTCGGCGGAGAAACCGTAGCGCTCCACGTTGATCCGGTCCGGCAGCCACTGGTGGTGGATGCGGCCGCCGTCGACCGCCTCCTGCGCGTTCATGCCGAAGTCGACGACGTTGAGAATCGTCATCAGCACCGTGTTGATGATCGTGCGGCCGCCGGGCGAACCCGTGACCATGAAGAGCCGCCCGTCCTTCGCCAAAATCGTCGGCGTCATGCTCGACAGCATGCGCTTGCCGGGCGCCGCGAGGTTCGGCGCCGTACCGATCAGGCCCTCCGCATCCGTCAGGCCGGGCCCGGCGTTGAAGTCGCCCATCTCGTTGTTGAGCAGAAAACCCGTGCCCGGCGCGACGATCCTGGAACCGTAGCCGGCCTCGAGCGTGGTCGTGAGCGCGACGGCGTTGCGCCGCGCGTCGACGACGGAGAGGTGCGTTGTTTCCTGCGACTCCGCCGGCCACGCAAACGACGTCGGCTCCGACCGCGACGCCCGCTGCGGATGGATCGTCCGGCGCAGCTCCGCCGCGTAGTCCTTCGCGACCAAGCGCGCCGCCGGCAAGTCGGCCGCGAAATCCGGATCGCCGAGGTGCCGCGCGCGGTCGGCGAAGGCGCGCCGCATCGTCTCCGCGATCAAATGGAGGTTCTGCGCCGAGCCGTAGCCGTTGGCCGCGAGGTCGAAACCTTCGAGCACGTTCAGCATCTGCACGAGCGCGATGCCGCCGGAGCTCGGCGGCGGCATGCTGATGACGTCGTAACCGCGGTACGTGCCGCGGACGACGGCGCGCTTTTTCGCGACATAGGCCTTCAGATCGGCGCGCGTGATCAACCCGCCGTGCGCGGCCATTTCCTTTTCCAACAACAGCGCCGTCTCGCCCTCGTAGAAACCCGCCGGGCCCTGCTCCGCGATGCGCTCCAGCGAACGCGCCAGATCCGGCTGGCGCAGAATGTCGCCCGCGCGGTACGGGTCGCCGGCCCGCGTGAACTGCGCGAGCGAGGCCGGGTATTTCCGGAAATGGGGAATCTGCGCCGCGAGCGAGCGCGCCAAGCCATGCGTCACCTCGAACCCGTCGCGCGCGAGGCGGATCGCCGGCGCGACGAGGTCGGCCCACGGTTTCGAACCGTGCTCGCGCCAGGCGAGGTGCAGGCCGGCGACGGAGCCGGGGACGCCGACGGCGCGGTGGCTGTTGTGGTGGAGTTCCTTGTCGTAGACGCCGTCCTTCAGCCACATCTCCGGATGCGAACCGGCCGGGGCGGTCTCGCGGAAATCGTAGGCGACGGGCTCGCCGTGCTCCGGCCGGTAGACGAGGAAACCGCCGCCGCCGATGTTGCCGGCCGTGGGGTGCGTGACCGCGAGCGCGAAGGCCGTGGCGACCGCGGCGTCGATGGCGTTGCCGCCGTCCTTGATGACCGCGAAGCCGACGTCGGAGGCGAGATCGCTCTGGGAAACGACGAGCCCGAGCGACGCGCGCACCGGCACGGACCCGGCGTGCACTGGCGCCAAAGCCAACACGCACAACCAAGGCACCACCGCCGCGACACCGGCGAAACGAAGACAACGCATGGGGGAGAAGAAAGTCCGGCGCGGACCACCCGTCCGCCGGCGGCCCTCACCCTGCCCGCCGCCCCCGCCGGATTCCAGCCCGCGTTTCACTCCCCGGCGTCCCGCCGTTGCCGATTCCCGCGCCCCATAGCGAAACGCGCCGGGACAAACCGCCTTCTCCGTCGTCCGCCTCGACTTCGCCGTCGCCGCGACAACCGTAACGGCATGACCCCGCGCCCCCGCCGCCCGCATCCGCCGCTTGTGCTGACCTTGCTGAAGCTTGTCTGGACGAGCCTGCTCCTGGGCTGCTGCGGTCTCTGGGCGGCCGAGCCCGGCGAGGCTCCTGCTGCCCGGCCCCAACCGCCGCAGGACGATCCGCGGTTGCCGCGCGTCATGCTCATCGGCGACTCGATCAGCGTCGGCTACACCGACGCCGTGCGCGCGGAACTGGAGGGCCTGGCGAACGTGCACCGCGTCGAGGGCAACGCCGGCCCGAGCAGCAGCGGCGTCCTGAAGGTCGACGAGTGGATCGCCCCGGGCAAAGGCCGCTGGGACGTCGTGCACTTCAATTTCGGGCTGCACGACCTCAAGCTCGGCACGGGCGGCAAAACGAACCAACCGTACCCGACCTCCGACGGCCATCAGGTGCCGCTCGCCGAGTACGAAAAGAACCTGCGCACGATCGTGGGCAAATTGAAGACCACCGGCGCCACGCTCATCTGGTGCGCGACGACGCCGGTGCCCGCCGGCAAACTTGATCCGCCGCGCCGGCCCGGCGACGAGGTCGCGTACAACGCGGTCGCCCTGAAAGTCATGCAGGAAAACGGCGTCGGCGTGAACGACCTCCACGCCTTCGCGCTGAGCCAGCCGCCCGGCCTGCAACAGCCAGCCAACGTCCATTTCACGAAGGAAGGCTCGACCCTCCTCGCCCGCCAAGTCGCCGCCCGGATCCGGGACGCCCTGGCGCAACGCAAGCGCTGAGTCGCCGCCGTCGCGCGTCGCTCCGCCCAGCACCTCCCCGCCCACAGACCACAGGTGCCGCCCTCTCTGGTAGGCCACCTGAGCGCACTTCGGGTCCTCGTCTCGCGACCCAATCAGCATTCAGCGGATTCGCCCTTTGCGCCCGTACAATTGCAATCGGAACGAAACCTTGGACCCAAGCAGAGACGAATGCCCTCTGACGTTTTTCATCATTTGCAGCCAGGTAGACTCGGATGGAATGAAAAGCCATGTGGCGTCCGCCATCCTAGAACTACCGGCAACTTCCGAATGGTACGCAGCGTATCGATGAAGTCCAAATCCGCACCCTCCGGCTGTTCGTCGAGCACAATCACCCAATCCTGCGCCGGTTGCCGGGCTGCGTAGTAATTGTATTCGAGAAGTTGACCCAAACTCTCGCGAATCGCTTTTCGCGGGGTCGTACCGTGGCAAATCTTGAGCTCAGAAAGCACGTCGCGACCATGTATTTCGCAGCGAACATCGATACAATCGCGCTCTTGTATACCGATCGCGTGAAACTCTGACTTCAGCCAGTGACAATAAGCGTTCGAAAGTCGCCGGTGCCGCGGGATGACAATCTTCAATACCGCGGAAGAGATCCGTTGGTAGGCTTCTTCGGAAAGGTCGCCTTTGCGGGGCGTGACCCATCGCCGCGCCGGCCTAACCACACGCCTATGTGAACCGCCAAAGTAGGCCTCGTCTTTCAGATACGTGAAGCTCTTGAATCGATGCCCCACGGACTGCATGCCGCTGATTCGATTCAGCGGAAAGCGCGCTTGTGGAATTTCAATATCTGTCTCGCGGCAGCGGACCATCAGCACGGGGTCGCTTACCGCATTGCGCACAAATCCCAATGCCTCTCGCTGCGAGTAACGCTTGCCGGTCGCGCGCTTCAGCTCCGCGGCGCGACGTCGGAAAATTCCCCGCCTTTCGAAAGCAGCCGCAATATCTTCCCGATCGTCGTCGGCGATGAACTCCGCCGCATGATATATACCAACGACGATCCGTTCCTTTGTGCTTGGATCGATCGCGAAGAATACAATGCGGAAAATTGGGTCCGCTCTTTTCAGTGTCGTCTTGTAAACATAGCCGTAGACCCAGCCGTCGATGGCGTCATCCCGACAAAAATTCCACTCCTCGTGGCCGAATCCGTGATCGGCGGGATAACCGGCTTCCTTGAAGCCGCCGCTTGGCTTCTGCCAGCCGCAATCGTTCCAGCAAACCCGCCAAAGAATCGTCTTGGTGTCGGGTTTCATTCCCACGTCTTACGCCGGAGCAGGTCGGCCAAGCCCGCGAGGGTTTTCGCTTCGCCGAGGAACATAGACACGTCATGAACGCGGGCCCCCTGGATCCCGTAAGGCGAGACTTTCCGGTAATCAGTTTCGACAAACTCCCCGCAACAGAAGAAGCGATGCCCACAAGAGATGTCCCAGCCCACGTCTCTTTGGGTATCGCGGATAATCGCGATGATCTTGTCGTCGAACTCGTTGGTGCTCGCGCCATTCACCGGCGTCTTGCTGAGAACTCCGTTATAAGTGCAGTCGAAGACCGCCTTCACTTCGCCGAGCAATCGAACCGACTTGTCTCGATAGACACCGATGAACTGTTGCTTCGTGTATCCGCGGCTAGTCGGGTGATAGTAAATGCCATAGGCGCGATTCTGAGCAAAACTCTGGCTGCACGGCACCACCCGCATAAGTGCCCGCCGATCAGGGAGGAGATCCATGTCGTCGCAATAGGCGATAAAATCGTCGACGATAGGCTTCAGGCTCAGTTCGAAGTCGCGTACACTTTTGCCAAGGTGGATGCACAGTTCCTCGAACGTGCAACTCACGAACTTCACGTGCGCCTGCTGCGCCGCCGTGGCAACTCGCTCCATGTCGATTCTGCTCGGCTCATGCTTGGAAATCAGGAGGAGATAGTGTTCGCCGCCCTCGCCGAGCGATTTGAGATGACGCTCCAATTGCGAGCTGCTTACCGCCGCATCGACCTTCGTCTCGATTGCAATCCTGACCTGCGCTTGAGCAATGAAGCCGTCGGGCACCGACTCGCCGGACCGGGTCTGCTGGCGGATTTCCACGCCGAGCGGCATGTCGGCATCAAAAACTTCGTTGAGTAGGTCCTTCAGCCGCTTGGTAGAGTGTTCATAAATTCTGGAAAACAAATGCAGCGTGGCATTGGTCACCGCATTTTCCCGACTCGTGTAGCGCTGGAAATAGTGGATGTCGCTCATTGGAATCCGGAGCCTCACCGTTCGCCCCGGCCACGACACGTCAAGCTTCCGTTCCTAGCAGGTTTCCTTGCGACTCTTCGCTTCATCGGAGCAATTGGGCGGGGAAGTCGCGCGGAGCGACGACACCTCAACCGCAAGATCATCGGAACGTCATAGTCGATCGACTCCGCGCTGCGACCAAGGGGTCACGCCCGGAATCCAGAATCCCAAAGGGGGAGGCTTGCGGAGCGGCGGCAGATGGGTGCGCCCGCTAGCGTCGCTTCGCTGATCAGTCGCTTTCTTGCGCGAAATTCCGGATTCCGGACGTGACCCCTTGGCCCTGCCCCACGACAATCGCGGTTAGTTATTCCGCGTTGCAGTCCGATTAAGCTGGCGGATGCTAAAACACCACCCCGCCACCCATGGCATCCCAACCGGACATCATCGCTGACTGGCTCGCCGACGAGGCCAAGAGCAACCCCGGATGCCCGGTGCTGGCCGCGATCACGGCGGCCACACGCCCAGCCGGCCTCGATGAAGCGTCGCTGCTGGCGAAACTCCGCCTCCAGTGCGAACCGGTGAAACAAAGGGAGGGGTTGGCCGATGCCGCCGGTTGAACGGATCACCATCGCAGGCTTTCGCGGCATCCCGGTTCCCCTGGAGATTTCCTTTCTTGAAGGCCGGAATCCGAAGTCGCTCATCCTTTACGGCCGCAACGGAACCGGCAAGAGCTCAGTCACAGACGGTTGGGAGTGGCTTACCTCCGGCAAGATCGCGCACCTCGCCCGCGAGGGCGCGGAGGAAAGTTCCTACCCGAACATGCACGCCAAGCCGGGCGACACCTACGTGGAGGTCCGGTTCGCCGATGCCACTCTCGGCACCGTCCGGCTCACTTTCAATCCGAAGGGCATGCGCTCGCCGAAGGTCTCCGGCAACCTCGCGGGAGTGCGCACGCTCATTGCGCACCCATGCCACATCCGTCATGGGGACCTAACCCGGTTCGTCCTGCTGACGAAGGCTGAGCGATTCGATGCGCTCGCCTCACTTATGGGCTTCGTCCCGCAAATGACCTACCTCAAGGGCCTGCGTCGGATCGCCGAGAAGCTCAACGTCGACCTTGAGAGCCAGCGAACGCTCTACAGGGATGTCGAGGGCCGCCATAATAGGCACTTCACGAATTTACCGGGGGAAAAATTTACGCCGATGCAACTCCTCGGCCGGCGGTTTACCGAGCATGAGATCGCTTTCAATGAGACTCCGGAGACACTGCCGGCCGCGGCGGCGGAATTGAAGAAATTGGTCGTCTCCGATCGCAACACCAAGCGACTTGGCGTCCAGCGCGATGCAAAGACGCAACTGGCAGGCTTCCGGCCGACCACCGGCATAGCGCCAAAGATTGCCGCGCTTAAAGCCGCCGTCGCCGAGCTGAAGGCGAGCCAGGCGGCCGATCGCGAAAAGCTCCTTCGTATTCCCCTCCTCCGATCCGCGAAAGACGTTCTTGAGAAGCTGCCTCCCACCGGCCAGTGCCCGCTATGCCGCTTAACTTTCTCGGGCGACCTCAAGGAACATGTCGGTACCGAGCTGGACGCCCTCGAACGTCTGGAGACGCTGGTTGCCCGTGTGCGCTCGGCGAAGGAGGCGGTGCGGGTCGCGCTGGTTGACCACACGCTCGAAAATCCTGTCACGCTCCCTGAAAAATATACTCCTTCGAAGGAGGAAACCAACGCCCTCGACCTGCTTCGCAAAGCAGTGAAACGCTGGAAGGATGCGCTCGTATCCGCACGCGACCTCCTCGCCTTCGATACAACGGCGCTTGATGTCAAGCTGGTGCCTTCGATGGAAAGCTGCGTCCTCGAGGTGGAGCAAAGCCAGAAGGCGATGACGGATGCCAAGCAGGTGGCCATCGAGCTCTATGACGGTTTGGTCACGGCCCTGGAGCAGGATCCGAAGCGCAAGAAGCTTGTAGACGACAACGAGTATGTCGTCACGGGTATCACGCTCGTCAACGAATACGCCGCCGCCAAGGAAAAGGGCCTAGCGGTCAGAAAGACCAGCGAGCGCTTCACCGACCTGACTGACCACTTTGTCGCTCGCGCTCTCGCCGACGTCCATGCCCGTTTCGGCCAGATTTCCGACAAGGTGACGGAGATCTTTGAAATCCTCGAACACGGAACGCCTGGCATTGGTAAGCCCAAGCTCGTTCTCGACATGGCGTCCGACCGTTCCGTTATCCTCCAAGTGGAGTTTCAGGGCCAGAATATTAGCCCTGCCTACCGCTACCTCAGCGAATCTCAACTCAACAGCTTCGGCCTTGCCGTCTCGCTCGCGTCCACCACCCACTTCAATAAGCAGTTCCCCTTTCTCATCCTCGACGACGTGGTGAACAGTTGCGACGCCTACAAGCGCCCCCAACTGATCGAGGTCCTGACCTCCAAGCTCGCTGATGTGCAGGTCCTCATGATGACGCACGACACTTTCTGGCGGGACCTGCTGCACCGCCGGCTCAACACTTGGCGCAGGCTTAACTTCGTCCGCTACGCTGCCGGCACCGGTCCTATCATGGAATCCGCGAAGGACGCCTACGAACGCATCGAGGACGACCTCAAGCGCGACGAGGTGAATGCCGCTTCCGGCAAACTCGCGCTCTTGCTTGAAGATGCCGCCCAGGAGATCGGCGAAGCCCTCGAAATCGACGTGAAGTTCAACCGCCGCGGCGAGTATACTCTCGATCCGCTGCTCACCGCAATTCGCACCCGCCTCGAAAAAAAACTTGGCGCGGCCCATCCGTTGGTCACCGCCATGGGTCGCATCACCCAGGATAACGCCTACCGCAACTGGGGGATCCACTGCAAGAACCCCGTCTCACCAATCACGGAGCCGGAGATTCGCGCCGTCGTTGCCAACTGGAAAACTTTCGAGAGCCAGCTTCATTGCCCGGGCTGCACGAAGCTGGTTACAGCGCAAGGCAGCGCTTATCGATGCAGCTGCGGCAATCTGGTCCTCCAGCGGGCGACGCCTTGATTCACGCCAAGAGCGGTCAAAAAGCCAGTCCCGTCTGGTTCGTAGGCGCGCCAAAGGGTCACGTCCGGAATCCGGAATCCAGAATCCCAAAGGGGGAGGCTTGCGGATCGGTAGCAGATGAGTTCGACCAATGGCGTCCGCTTTGCCGATCACTCGCTTTCGTGCGCGAAATTCCGGATTCCGGACGTAACCCCTTGGCCGCGCCTGCTGTTTTTTGTCGCAACTCTTCCAGCCCGCTACTTCCTTCGCAGAATGATTTTGCGGTGCAACACCTTAAATTAAAACAATGGCGAGAAATAAATTGCTCTCCATGCCCGACGGAACGCAAATTGACGCGCCGTATAGTGGCGCGGCTAACCACCGCGCTACCTTGATTGTTTACCCTGGCATTGGTGGAACTTCCCGAATGTATGGAATTCCCTATATTGAGCTTAATGAACTTGGTGTTTCAGTGCTAGAATTTCATCCTCCAGCGCACGGACGATCCTCAGGGCAGATGACAATGGCTAGAGCCTTAAGATGTTTCGAGTGGTTGTTAGCTCATTTTCATGTCCGCGGCCCCGTGTTTGTTTTGGGCCATAGCGCAGGTGCAAATGCCGTAATGCAATATGCGAACCGTTTTGGGGATTTGAAGCCGAGGGCCGCATTTTTTGTTCAGCCTGTTTTTGAATTTAGGCACTCTGCTCAATACATGTATCGCAACGGCTTTCAAACCGAGCTAATTGCGGCGATATCAAAATGGGTAACAGACGTTAGGCTGCTCACAGACCTTCTATCTACTGAGCAATGGCTTGATCGAGAGCACTGGGATTCGAACGAACTCCGACACCGCATCGATAAAATTTCCCAGGGAATCCTGCTTGGCGAGTTTTTGGAAGATTTCTATCTTCATACCCACGATGTCAGTGGATCTCTTGCTAGCTTCGGAGGTGCCAGTCTGTTTGTCTCCATGCGCGATCACTGGTATGACCCAAAACTTATAGTCGACATAGCGGATTACAGTCATGTGCCATACACACTATGTGGAGACGCTGAGGATCACTATTTTCGCTCTGCGTGGCCATCGGTTTGGTCAAAAGTGATTCCCTCAATTCATGGTGCCTTAACGTCATGAGTGTAGGCATATTTTTCGTTTTTCTTTTGGTGATGTTGTTCAGCTTCGCTATTGCTGTCGCTGCTCGCAAAGCATCCCTTGCAGATGACCCGCCAACCTTTTTGTTTGGGGGCAACTCATCGCCGCTGGCAATGTCGAGCAACATCGGCTCACTGCTGTCTCTCTCGGTGGTCTTCTCGCTCTTTGCAGTCGGCATGACTGGATACGGGTTTGCCACTTTTTTTTCGACCTTAGTGGGCATTCTTGCGGCCTATCTGACATTCTTCCTTTCGCGGCGGAAATTGCGAAGAAACTCTGACGCGCGCGGTCCTGACTTATTGCTGACAAGTCATCTTGAAGAGAAAGATCAGGCACCGCTCAATAAGTTGATAATTTGTGAATACATTCTGGCACTCGTCTGTGAGTTTGCCGTTTTCCAGAGCTTTCTTGTCGGGATGGAGACTGATTTTCCGTCCTTCGCTTTGATTGCCGGTCTAATGGTAGGGTGCCTCTGCGCTGGCTACGTTGCGGTTGGTGGATACTCTGGCGTTCTTAAAACAGATATTTTTCAGGTTCTAATTTTCGTAGGAGCTTGTTGTCTTTTTATTCCGGTAATCTTCTCTGCCGAAAGCCCCATTGTTGTTGCAATGAAGGACAGTCGAGCGTGGCAATGGCCACCGTTAGTTGGTCCGATCACATGGGCGACTTTCACCTTTGCAGCCTTCCTTTCATTTCCCGACGTGTGGATTAGGAATTTCGGAACCTTGTCCACCGAGAGGTTCTCTTCGCGTTGGTTTTTCCCGCTGAGCTTCATTCTGCTGTTAGTTGCCCTAGTCCCGATTCTAGCACTGACCTGCTATGGCGCAGAGATGGAGGCTGCATTTGATCGCAGCTATAATGTGCAGCGGTCATTAGACCGATTTCAGAATCTTTTCTTTACAGCTTCGATCCCTCCGCTATCGAAGTGGCTAATTGCCGCCGCATTTTTATGTGTGTTTATAACAACTATAGACACGTGGCTAATCGGACTTCTTCAGTACGTGAAAGACAACCGTCGATTCCAGGATGCCAAGAGTTCAATGGCATTGCTGTTTGGTGCGAGCATTGGCGCGGTCGGAGTAAGTAGTTTGATGTCGGGCAAGGTTGTATACATTTCGGGTCTTTTTCTTTTTCCGTTTTTGTATTTTAATGCATTTCTTTTTTTCGGAAAACTACGAGAATCATGGCGCATCCCTGGCGCTGGTCGCCGGTATCAATTCGGTTGGGCGAGTGGTATGTTAGCTACCGCAATTTCAATTGCGCTTAATTGGCATCAGAGCGAAGCGCTCGCACCTCACATAATCTTGGTGGGCCTCGTTGCCCAGTGTATTGCCTTTGCGATTTACCCTCTTGTGGTTCGAAAGCTGGCAACATGAAAAAGTTTATCCAGTTTGTTTTTGGAACCACGTATCGTGCATTAATTTTTTTCGCGTTAGCCTTGGTCGCCGGAAAGTTATTGTTGGCGCTGAAAGGAGTCGGGGCTTTAACTGTCCCGATTGACCGCTCCCAGGAATTGCATGCTGGCACTCGCTCAGCGGTTGCCGGTGACGATGTAGGGGTGGTCTTTTTGGTAAAAGACGGATTTGGCATTTCTGATAGTGTAACCTTGGAGGTAAATGAAGTTGGGGCACCTAAAATTCTCACTGGCGTCGGCAGCTTGGAGCCGATTCAGGAGGATTTTCGACCAATTGTTCAAAGTCGCTATGTGAGAATCGAAGGAGTAAAGCTTCAGAAATTCTCGAGGTCTGACTATGTTGTAATGGGCAAGGGCGCGGGGGGTAAAGTTTCTGGTTCCGTGAAGATTGGGTCTGAAGACACAGGAACTGGTGTGTTTCTAACGAGAACAGAGTTCTATTTTATTTGCGGCATGTTCCTTGTTTTGGGAATCGTCATTGGTTGGTTCATTTATTATTTGTCGGTTGGGAAGAAGAAGGCTGCGAAGAAATTTATAACTGAAGTGGGTTCTTCGGCCCTGTCCGATCCATTGCTGTAGTTACCTCGGAATATCTCAGGACGGAAATTCATTCGAGGGACGCACGCTACGCATGATCTCTTTTGGATCTACCTAGCCGAGGACGGGCGTAAGGGGTCAGTCCGCTGAACGCTGATTTTGTCGGACGGGCAAAATGGCCGTGCCTTCCCAATCTTCCGCTTCGCTCCGCCGAACCCGCGGGCAGGTGCTCTGCACCTGTCGCCGCTGGACCCGCGATTCTCGTCCCCGTGGGACACAAAAAAGCCGCCTTGCGGCGGCGTTAGCTGGCGTCCCCACGGGGATTGGCGGCCTGCGGCCGGTGCTGCGCACTCACGGCTGCGCCGTGCCCCTTCTCCGCTGCGCTCCGTCGAACCCAGGGGCAGGTGCCCTGCACCTGTCGCCGCCGGGGGCGGCGATTCTCATCCCCGTGGGACACAAAAAAAGCCGCCTTGCGGCGGCGTTTAGCTGGCGTCCCCACGGGGATTGGCGGCCAGCGGCCGGTGCTGCGCACTCACGGCTGCGCCGTGCCCCTTCTCCGCTGCGCTCCGTCGAACCCGAGGGCAGGTGCTTCGCACCTGTCGCCACCGGGCGGCGGCGATTCTCATCCCCGTGGGGACACAAAAAAGCCGCCTTGCGGCGGCGTTTAGCTGGCGTCCCCACGGGGATTCGAACCGTGAAAACGTCGATAACACAACTGGTTCGTTAACCGAGTATTTGTGTTGTTATGAGTGAGTTAGAACAGGGAAAAAGATGCAATGAGACACAACGAAATCAAACCAGAAATAAGGTTTCGTCCCAATCTTGTCCGAATTTTTTCCGCTGGCACCCCACGGGGACTGGAGACCCCGGAGACAATTTTGCCGTCGTCGTCGCCTTGGTTTTTTCAACGTTGAGAAATTACCTACGGGAAGGCACAAATCCCGACTGGTAGCACGCACACGTTCGCCCATCCCGTCTCCCTACATGCGCATACTTTCTACGACCGCCGAGATTCAGAGCGCGGTCGTTCGGCTTATGCAGCCTGGAGTCCGGCGCGTGGCAATTACCGCGTTCGTCGGAGCAGGCGCCTCTGCTTATATTCCCAAGCCGGAAGGCGTCACAGTCGTTTGCTGGCCAAAGGCAGGTGGGACCAATCCTGCCGCCGTGCGGGATCTACTCGCACGCGGGGCCAACGTGCTTTTCGCCGACCGGCTTCACATGAAGCTCTATTGGGCCGAAGGCCGGGGGGCGATTATCGGTTCAGCAAACTTGAGCACGAACGCGCTAGGATCGGGCGGCCTGAAAGAGCTGGCCGCTCTCCTCCCGGCAAGGAGCGTCGACATCGATCAAGTGCTGCGATCCGTATCTTCACGAAAAGTATCGAACAAGGAGCTGGACCGACTCGAATTGGAGCACCGAAAACTCGGGCGAAAAATTACCGGCTCAGGAATCAGCATCTCGTTCCGGGACTGGTTTGAGATGCAAGCCCGCAGTCGCTGGAAACTCGGGTGGTGGGACAGCGCGGTAAACTACTCGCCCCAAGCGCGAACCACCGCCAAAGCGGACTTTGGCAGAAGTCCCGTGAATTCTATCTGGGGGCGAGCTAGGGAGCACGTGACTGGGGACTGGGTGCTTTCGTTTTGCGTGACGAAAAAGCGCGTGTATCCGGCCAAATGGTTATTTGTTAATTTCGTGGTTCGGGCCGGTCGTAAGAATGAGACCTTTCCGTTTGAAGCCGTCCAAGTCTGGACCGGTCGTGAGTGCACGCCGCCACCGTTCGCTATCAACAAAGCGTTCAATCGCGCTCTTTCGAAAGCGTGCCATGAATTCGGCATCGAGCAACTGAAGGACTTGAAGACGGTAAAGCCCCCCGAAAAGTTGCTACGCGGAATTTACGGCGCAATGCCCGCCTAGCTAGAGCGGGCTATGCCACTAGGACGGCCAGTATCCTGGCGCATTCCTTCGACGAGTTGCGGGCGATCTTGCGCGAGGCTGAGGCTGAGCTGAATCAATCTTGAGCACCCGGCACTGAATTGTCCGCCTTAGCACTGGGACCAGTGGCGTTTCCAATAGCCAGAACGCGGCTGCTCCACCGCAGGAGCAGCGATCAATGGCGGCGGTGCATAGTAGGTGCTGAACGGGTCGCGCCGCGGTTTCGATATGCCGTTCAGGACCTTTCTCACTGCAGGCGTGCGCGTAAGTTCCTGTAGTTGCACCGGGGTTACCGCGTCGTATTGGTGTAGGAGATCGAGGAGCCGGACGACGATTTTACTTTCCCCGTCGGCCAAATCGCGACGGAGCCCTTTCAATTGGCGTTCGTCGAGCGCCCATTTTGCACCCGCCTTCAGCATCAATTCCAGTGCTTCAATCCCACGCTCGCCTTCCTCGGTCGTAGGTCGCGAATGCCGCCAGAGTAACGACGTGATAAATCCGTGCAGCACCGGGTAGCCCTCCTCGCCCATCGCATTGGGGTTGGCTCCCTCACTTAACAAACGGCGGATGAGGTCAGGGCGAGCGCGATAGGAAACCCGGAAAAGCAACGGTTCAATCCGCTCCTTCGGTATGGGCCGCTTCAGAAACTGCGTAAGAATTTCCGGTTTGCGTGCCCACAGCGAGCTTTCGAATGCCGTATCCTCGACCGTGTTTCTCCGGTCGTCCTCCTCCGCAGTCGCGGGCACCTCGGCATGAGGATTGCCGCCGAGCCAAAGCATTAGCGCGATGCGCCGCGGATTTTCCGCCTCGGTGGCGACCCGAAGCGCGATGTCGACTTGTCGTTGAAACCCGGGAAAGCGATCACGGTATTGCCTCACGAAGCCGAGTATTGGCCGGCCTCTGTAACCCAACGCCCGAGCTACGGCGTTTCCTCGGCAAGGATCGATGCCAGCTTCGATGAAACGATCCATCAGCGCCCGGTCGCAAGTTTCCAGCACGGTGCAAAAGTCCAAGCATTGCGGGTCTGCACCAAATCTGAAGAGGAGATCAACCATCTCGCGGTCCTTCGCCCGAACCGCAGGCGTCAAACATTCGTAGTAGTCACCGTTGGGATCGTAGCCGTTCGCGAGAAGTAGCGCAGCTAGGCTGTAAAAGCGTCGCTCAACTGCGATCTGCAGAGCCGTTGAGCGGCGCTGCAGTTTGCGATCACCGGGCGGAGGAAACTGCAGGGGACGACCGTCGGCAATCCAACGTTCAACTTCGTAGAGCTTACCGCTCAGGCACAGCGCCAGCAGGGGCTCGACGGCGGCAAACTCTCCCAATGGCCGATGGACAATCGGAAAATCGGCCGCGGTTAGATCAAATGGACGTCGTAGCATCACCGCGAATAGCCAGCGTTCTACGGCTGGCTTAGAGCAAATTTGGCACGGCCCTCGCGCACGATATCAAGATCGCCACTACCGGGGTTACGGGCGTGCAGCCCAATTGTCTTATCCTTCAGTTCGTATTTGTAGCAGGATGCACCGACAAGCACAGGCGGCAGAAATAACAGCTTCTGATTAGGTTCGGATGCTTTTTTGCCGCACACCACTTGCCAGACGCTGCCACCGCCTACCAATCCGTAGCTCACGGGGACGAGCGGGTGCTCCTTGATTCCGATTGCAATGTTCAGGTATCCGATTGGCGGAGCTTTACACACGGCTCATTGAACTCGCTTACACCCTGTTATCATCACGCTTCCCATCAATAACGCGGAACGTTGGAGGGAGGTCATCAAAGTCGATTCCGTGCTGTCTCGTGACGGCCTTGAGCTCGTCGCTCGCTCGCTGCAGGTCCGCCATTGCTCCACCGAGGCGGAATGATTCGCGACGTGCGTCAGCACGGGCTTTCTCCAATTTCTCGTTCACGGTGAAATCAGTCGCTGGTTAAGATCGGGAGGAGTTTGAAGGACTACCCCACGAAGGCAGCAAAAAACATGGCGCGCCAACAAGAGGGGCCGGCGTGTTCGTAGTCGTCGGCACAGACGGACAAATCTCCAACAAAAAGCGGCGGGTGCCGAAGCACCCGCCGCTTGTAGTCCACGCAGTCAGACGCGGACGCCGTGAGGCCGCACCGTCTGATTCATGGCCTCCGTTTTCGCCGCGTTGATAAACGCCCGTTCGCGGTTGGCCTCGGGAACGTTCCGGAGGCGTTCCTCGATTTTCGATTTGATCTCGGGGTGCTCCGCGACCCATGCCCGGAGTTCTTCGTTTCGGCCGTTCGAGTATTCGGCCTTCTGCATTTTTCCGAGCATCAGCTTCCGGATCAGATCATCCTTGCTGAGGCCGTTGTAATACTCGGCGAGCTTCGGATTCTCCCCGATGAACTTATCCAACTTGGCGTCGATCTCCGGATTTCTCCGGAGCGTGTTTTCCTGGGCCTTTTTCTCGGCGACGGCTTGTTTTAGCGATGGCATGATGCCTCCTGTTTTTCCCCAGCCATTTTTTGAACAAGGCGGCTGGTCGCCAGCGGCATTTGACCTTGTTTAGGCGAGAATCGCCCAAAATTAGAGGCAGTCTTCATCGAATTCTCCGCTCGCCGGCGGATTGAGGGTTTTGCGTCGGATATCCAGGACGGCCCGTTCGAATTCGCGCTGGATCTCACGCGAGGTGCCACACGCCACCCAAAGCCGAACCAACCCGGCCACGCCTGGACTGCTGCCGTAAGACTCCAGGAGCTGACGGTCGGCTTTCTCAAAATTCGCCGTCAGGTGCGCCGGCAACACGAGCGGCAAGCCGTCGACCGGCGGAGCCTCCATCGTCGTCGCTGCGTTGGAAATTTCGGTGCTCATTTTCGATGGCACCATTCTACACTTCGGAGACCGCCAATGCCATAGACGGAACCGTCCATTATTGGGATGAATCCGACGCCACCGGCCACACGCCCTGTGGTTTCACGCCAGCGGGCGAAGGCGAAGTTGTCTAGTTGTCGCCGGGCGCCACTAAGGCGGCTTTGAGCACGGTCATGGGCGAGCAGCCAAAGACATTCCGAAAGCAACGATTCAAATGGCTCGGGTCGTGAAAGCCGACTTCCTGGCCCGCCTGGGTCACGTTGTAGTTCCCGGTGCTGAGCAGCTCACGCACCTTTTCCATCCGGCGCCGGAGGACGAACTGCTTCGGGCTCATCTTGGTGGTAATTTTAAAGCGACGCGCAAAATGATCCGGACTCAATCCGGCTTTCCGCGCGAGATCGGTTGTCGGGATCGCGTCATGCGGGTTTTCGTCGATGTATTTAGCGATCTCGTCGACCGTATCGAGCGGCAGCCCCGAACGCGCCTCCCGGCTGGATACACCACGAGAGCGAGCGTGCGCGAGCGTCCGGGACGCTAGGGCGATGCCAATTCCTTCGACAAATTCGGGTTCGGGCTGGTCCCCTTGCCGACAGAGGGCAAAGAACATCTCGATGAGGCGGGCGAAGTGGGGGTCGCGCCGCACGAGCGGCAGATAGTCCCCGACGATCGGATCGGACAGAGAATTTTCACCCCCCCAGAATGAATCTGACTCGTCGTAAAGCACGACCAGCTCTGCCCGGTCCCGCCACACGAGGGTCGTTTCCAACTGCGGGGGTATGATGCAGAACTGATGCGGATCCAAAATTGCCGCTGGCATCCTCCACCTGTCACCCCGGGTGGCTTCGATTAGACCCCACCCATCGTTGAAGGTAAAAGCAAACCGCACCACACCGAAGGTATGTTCATACCAATTGCTCGGTCCCAGCCGACCACAACTGACACTCACCTTTTCGCCACGGAAAAAAGGCAGGCCATACGGCTGTTCCCACGGGTCGCCGGGAAGCGAATCCCAGCCGGTGGGTTCAGGGTGATGGCGCGATGACATATCTACAAGATAGGCTGAAATGAGGAGATTTTCAATACCACGCCGGCGCTCGCCCGTCCGACCCAACAGGTGACAGCTTCAATTTCTTGAAACTCCCCTCACAGTGCTGAACGACCGCTGTGAACTTGGTCAATTTCCTGAACTCGTGCGGTTCGACAAAATACTTGTCCTCCGCGGTCCACGAAGAGGTGCGCCGCCCACCGGAGTAGCCAACCGTGCGTCTTTTCCCTTCGTATTTGCCGAGCGTATCGGCGGCGATCTTTGCCGAGTCTTCGTCAGCCGCGCAAAAGGTGATCCGATTCGCGAGGTTCGCGATCAGCACTTTGGTCTTTTGCTCGTCGCCCATTGGGGGGATGAGGGAAGTGTAAGATTGGGTCGCCGCCACAACGGTTGCGCGAGCCTCGCGAATCACGTCCACCACGTTGTGGTCACTCATTCCTTCACTACTGGCGGTGACAATTCGCTGCGCTTCATCGGCCCAAAAAATAATCAGATTATCGCCAGCGCGCTGTCGTTCGGATTTGTCGAAACGTCGCTGGGCGTGGGAATAAAACGAGAGCTTCAGGAGCGTGTTAATGTAGCGACGTTCGACCTGATAGCGCTGCGGAATTGAGACGCAAATGACCTTGCCGCGGTCGATGTCGCTGAACGCAAAGCTCGATTTCTCGGGGCAGAAGACGGCAGCGATGTCGGGGTCGGTGAAATACTTCAGGTAGTTCGCAATGGTCGTCTTCACCCCGCCTAATTGCTCGGCCGGCTGGGCGAGCAAATTGCTTTTGAAGTGATCCATCAGCGACTGCGCCTCACGCGTGGCCTTCTTTGCCACGAGCTCCATGACCTCACTCAGCAGTGTTTCGGACGACAGAAATTCATACGTGTTCGCGAGCGTAACCGGAAACTCCGCGCACCGGAGCGCCTTGAAGGCGAATTCGATCTGAATCTGCGCCTGCGTTTTGAAGAAGCTCTGTTCCGAGCGCTGGCCGAGCGACGACGCCACATCACAGACAAGCGTCGCTTTTGCGGAATCGGGCAGGCAGGAATCTTCGAGAAAATTAAAGGTGTGGGCCGGCTTCCAGCCCGCTCCCGCGCCCTCGGGCCGGACCTGCAGCAAAATCAAATCCTTCTCCCTCCCGAGATGGCGAAACATCGACGACAGCGTTTCCCAGTAGAGGCCTTTGTCGTCAGCACACACGCCACCCCACGTCGGGCAGTTCCTGGAAACCTGCCAAAGCATCCGGTTGATGGCCGCGGTCGTTTTCCCTGTCCCAGGCCGGCCCGTGATCAGCCAGCCGCGGCAGAAGTCGTCCATGCTCCACTTGAGTCCACCAATTTCGAGGATGATCGGTGGGCCGCGCCATTGGCCGGGCAGCATGCGAAACAACGGCCACAAGCACAGTAGGCCGAGCCCCCAGAGCGGGGTATACCCGGCGTCGGGATCGAACAGCCAGAGTACCGATAAGGCACCCGCACAAGCTGCGATCACACAAACATGCTTCACCAATTCCATTGATTGAAATCATACCCGATTCGACGGCGCCCGTCGTTGGACGAAACCGGCTTTTTTCAGCCCGAAGGCGCGATCCCAGTGGAAGGCGGCGGCGCCATTGACCTGACCGATAGGTTCACGATGAAGGGCTCGGCCGCATTGCTCTGAAGTTCATATTTTGCCGGAAGGCTGCGGAGCGAGTTGAGATGGAACTGCGCAATCGCCGGCATGAGCGTCGTGAGGAGCTTACCCCGTATTTCCACTTCGTGGTTGGCGAAGGAGAGCACCAGCCGGTCGTTTTCCCCATCACCCAAGTGGCGAGCACACACGAAATGTGACCACGGCAACACCCACTGTTCGCCATCCGCGGCGAAGACCAACAAGGCCGGAACGGAGGCCTCCGCTGAATGGCACCCACTCTCTGCCCGCAGTTCTCCGGCGCGACGGTGATCGAGCGTTTCTTGCAGCGTGCTCATCGGGTGATCTTTTGCCGGATCAGATTGGCACCGCTGGGTCTCACGACAGATTCGTGCAGCTTCACGCGTTCCGCCACAGCAAGCGCACGGCGCGTCCAATCCGAGAGGCGTTCACGCAACACCGGTCGGCCGCATCGCTCCCCTGTGCTCAGCTTCATTTCCAAAGCGAGGCCACGGTCGCCGCTCTGCCCTATGCTCGCACGAAGCCCGGCTTTGTCGTCGGTGAAAACGATGACCCGTTTCCGCCCGCGCGAGATAGCGACATACCACTGATTCCGATTCGTCGCGGCGCGGCAGCCCGCGTCCGCCACCAGCACGGTGTCAACGGTCTTGCCCTGAGAAGCATAGGACGTGACGGCATAGCCACGATTAAACAGCCGTTGTTGCGGCGAAAGCGTCTTCAACGCGTGGCGGTCGTCTTCAATCGTGATGGAGCCATCGGCGGCGACGCGGCGCACGGTGACGAGTTCGCCGTTGGCGATGGGAAGTCCCTCCTTGGACTTTCCGTTGAATTTCAATTGCAGCCGGTCGCCGGGGCCGACGTTGGTCTCCCGCTCGACTACGACGGCCAGCCGATGAGTATGGCGGTAACTCATGGTTGAACGCCGGCCATCCTTGATGAGCACCAGGCCGCGTTCGTTCGTCCCAGCGATGGGGCAGAGATCGCCTTTCGCAAATCGGCCATAGCGCTTGATGACGTAGGCAAATTGGCCGGGTTGATAGAACCGGGCATCCCGTTTCTCAGCTTCGTTGAAATCTACGGCCTGGTAGGTCTTCAACGCGACCCCGCTGGCGATCCGTCCGCTTGCTTGAAGTTCTGCCCGGATGGCTTCGTTCATGCCGTTCACCTCCTCCCACGTTTGGCCCACAACGAGGGTGCGTTCGTGGCGATCAGTGCTGGCGAGATACTCGCGAGCGACTGTAGCGCGGCGAGCATCGGCCGCGATTTCGCGAATACATCCCAGCCGATCCAGGCCATCGAACGATTCGGCGATGTGCCCGGACGCCGCCGCTTTGACCGACCGGCGGTAGGCCGCGACGAACGTGCGTTCTGCCGTCGATTTGGCGCGCGCCGGGTCTTGCCGGCGAATCTCCCGCAACACCGCCGCCTTCAAACCGCTGAACTCCTCGATCGCGCGCAACGCATCCGATGCCTGCACGGCGCCATGCTGGCGAGTGTCGCCCGAGAGGATCAATCGGCCACCCTGAGTTTTCACCAAAGCCACCAAATCGCCCAGTTGCTTCCCGCCAATCTGGCCGGACTCATCCACCAGCACCACCGCACGCGGCGGCAAAGATTTGAGTTCGAGGCGGCGCGAAAGCGTTTCGGCCGGGAGGCCGTCTGCGCAAAGATCGGCGACTTGCTGACGTTGCGGAGCCAGCACGACCACGGGATGGCCGGCGGCACGAAGTCCCTGCATCACTTCGCGGAGGGTGAAACTTTTGCCCGTGCCCGCGCTGCCGCGAAACAGCGTGATGAAATCTCGGCTGGCCAGAATCTGCTTCACGGCCGCCGCCTGCTCCGTGGACAAATCAGCAGCCAGCGGGAAACTGGGGTTCAGGGGAAGGTGTCGCCCACGACCGTCGCGCGCGGCCATCACGATCCCGATTTCACAGCGCAGGACCTCGCGTGACGTGATCTTCGACGTTCCGACTTCGCGCACGTAGCCGCGTTGCTCAATCGCATGGCGTAACGTCGCCAAATCGAAATCCTCGCCACGCCCGCGGGCCAGCGCTGCCGACATCAACTCGTAGTCGTTCACCACGGAGCGCCGCTCGAACAGGTGCTCATCCGCCCACGCGGCGATGCCCGCCACGTTGGCCGGTTTCGCCTGTTTCGGTTGGATAGATCGCAATACGCCGAGCGCTTTTGATTCGTCGACGGTCAACTGTTTTTCCCACGCCGGTCTCAACCGTTCCACCGTCGCGTCCTTGAGTTTTCTCCGCCGGTTTCCATGCGCGATGCGCTTCCGCAGCTCCCCGACATTCGAGACGGGTGATCCCATTTCCAAACGCTGCCGAGTCTCTTCGTTGATCTGCCGGTTTCGTTTCGAGAATCGCGCGATGACGGATGCGGGGACGCCTTTGATTTCAAAGCCACGGGCGGTGTTCTCGATCTCGTAGCCGAGCGCACGGAGGCCCTTGCAGAGCTCGTGTCGGTAGACATTCGTGGCGAATTCCTTCGCGCGATACATGCCCGCCGGATGCAGCGCTTTCCATCGGTTTTCGACCGCATCGAAGGTCGCGTTGAACACGACGCAATGCGTGTGAAGGTGCGGATCGAGTTCCCGGCTGGTATCGTGACGGAAACACGCGGTCACGAGATTGCTGGTGACCCGCTCGTTGTTCGCCTTGGATTTTCGCACGCGAGTTTCCGCGAACTTTTCCAGCTCATCCATCGCTCGCTGGACCGCCTGATTGTGCAGCCCCACAATACGATCATCCTGATGAAGGGCGACGACCGACACGCTCTTCGGCGGCGCGACCACGAAATCAAAAAAGATGCGGCGGTTAGCGACTGTATCCCTCTTCCCGTCATCGCGGACCGTGTTCATTCGCAGGCCTAGTTTTTCTCCGGTCGCTGGGTTCTTGCCCTCACACAACGCGAGGAATTCCGCCTCGTTCACTCTGCCGCTCAGGCCCAGTTTTTTCGCCCCCTCGCCGAGCCACTCACCCGCCACTTTCATCCCCTGTGAGTAGTAGTCACCCACGCTCAAATGCTCGCGGAAATACTGCCTCGCATTCGCGAGACTGAACTGGATGCGTGGTTGAATCATC
Organism: Opitutaceae bacterium; assembly: GCA_027482185.1. Taxonomy (GTDB): domain Bacteria; phylum Verrucomicrobiota; class Verrucomicrobiia; order Opitutales; family Opitutaceae; genus ER46. Next base: position 39,932 of record JAIXWF010000001.1, read on the forward strand.
GTGGTGAATTCCGACTTGGCGGTTGTGATTTATGTAACGTAGCCACGTTACTTTTTGCCTGAGACACAGGACCCCTTAACGCTGCGCGTAAGGTTTCGATTTCCGTAAGCGCGACACGGCTCGTGTCGCACCATGCGCAGCGTCAACCGGCGCGACCTGCGCCGGAGTAGAATGGCGGCAGTCGCCGGTCTGCCAGACTCGCCGTCTTCCGACGACCACGAAGACCCGCCGCGCTACGCTGTTTCGGCGTGCCCTCGTCGAGATCTCGGAGCGAGCGGCACGCGCGCGGAGACATGGGGCCGCTCCTCGCTTCGCCAGCCGTCCGCCTCCGCTGGCCGCCACCTGGCGAGCACGCTGCGGCGGGCGGCTCGGCTTCGCTCGTCGCGTCCCCAAGACTCCGCGCCGGCCGACGATCGTGGCGCACCTGCGCCAAGCGAGGAAATGGGAACACCCAACGGGCATTCGCTCCCCAAACGATTGTGGTGGTTACCTTCGGAGGAGCATCAACCCCGACGCCGACGTGGGCGACATACGACGCGGGCCACGAAGTAAATACGGGCAGTCGCCGCCTTGGCAGCTGCGCCGATTTCCGACCGCCACGAAAACGCGCCGCGCTACGCTGTTTCGGCGCGCCCTCGTGGAGGTCCGGGCCATCCGGCACGCGCGCGGCGACTTGGGCCCGCTCTTCGCTTCGCCGACCGTCCGCCTTCGCTTGCCGCCATTGGGCGAGCATGCTGCTGCTCCTGGCTCGGCTGCGCTCCTCGCGTCCCCAAGACGCCGCGCCGGCCGACTTTGTCGATACCTCCGCCCCCTTGCGAAGATCCGAACACGAGGCCACCCCGATGCCCAATCTGCGGTGCGCACCTTCCGTGATTGCAGCGCTCGTAGTGTCCAAGTCTGACGGCGGAACCGGTCGCTGAACCGATTTCAGACCGGCATCCGCGAACACCGTCGCGAGGGTAAAGAATTCTCCGCCTCCGCTCGCTGCCCTATTCTGTCACACCCGCCATGGAGTTCTCGCTTCGCTGCGCTCCTCCATCCCGTCCTTCGGCCTTCCCCCTCGCGAGGAGCACCAGGGCTCCTCGCTCGGCGGCCTCGGCCGTGGCTGGGTGTGCCTTCAAGGGCCAGCGCGCGGAGTGCGCCTTGATATCCGGGCAAGCCAGCCCGAACAGGGTGCGCACGGGCGCATGGCAACATGCAGCAATCCACGTTAGACCTCTACGATCAGCACCGCCCGACGCCCCTCATCGCCTGCGGCGAGCAACCGCAGCAACGGCTGGACGCTTTCGGGGTCGGCGCACTCAGCGACACGGAATTGATCGCCCTCATGCTAAATGCCGGAACACGAGGACAGTCGGTTCTCGGAATCGCCTCACAATTGATTACCCAAGCCGGGTCCATCGCCGGACTCGCCAGTTGGCAGCCCGAAGATTTTCGCCGGCTGAAAGGCATCGGTCCGACCAAGGCACGCCAATTGGCCGCACTCATTGAAATCGGCCGACGGATGATCAAACAGCCGGTCGGACAAGCGCCCATGCTCAATCGCCCGGACTTGATCGCGGCCTACATGGCTCCGTATGCACGAGGCTTGGAGGTCGAAAAGTTTTGGGTAGTCTGCCTAAATCGGAAAAACCGGCTGAAGAAATTGGTGGAAGTTACTTCGGGCACCGCCACCGCCGCACTGGCGCATCCGCGCGAGGTCTTTCGCACTGCGGTCCAGCATGGGGCGAGCGCCATCGCCTGTATCCACAATCACCCGTCAGGCGATCCCGCGCCATCGAGCGCAGACGTGCAGGTCACCCGCCAACTCCGGGAGGCGGCCCGAGCCCTGGACATCGCGTTGCTGGATCACGTGGTGATTGGAGCCGCCGCATCCGACCCTGCTGGCGTGGGCTACTACAGCTTCCGCAGTGCGGGACTTCTCTAGCCAGCGGGTCACGCAAGAAACTGAAACGTCCGAGCGCCGGTGGCCAGCGGGTGCGCATGGAGTCGCCGCGTTGAGAAACCGAAGCTAAGACGGAGAGCCCATGACCGAGAATACCCACTCAGTTGGGCGCTATCTCTTCACACCCGAGATGGTGAGCCCAATTTCTAGCTTCAAGGCATTCGCCGCGTCGGCTCCACCGCTTAATTTTTCGAGCACGCGCCTACATACGACCAACGCAACATCATCCTCTCCCTTGCTACGTGTAACCTGCCAGACAGTAGCCCGCGAAGGTTCGATGTTTCGTGCCACGATGCTTGGCACCATGGCCCATCCACGCCCGTTCATGACACTACCCGCGGCTTGAGGATGTGTTTCGCAGATGACACTTGGTTCGAGGTTAACCAAGGCCTTGTCGGCCATTGCGTCGGCCAATATTTCACGGAAGGCGGCCCAGCTTGAACCCTGCTGAATGAGTGGATGCCCGGTTTTAGTGGCCCACGAAATTGCTTCTCGCAGCGAGCCAACCGCGGGACACCCCGACATCACCACACATTGCCCGACACCGGGAAATATCCGCACCTGATCGAGGCCAACTTCGTCTGCAAGGTCTGCTACACGCAGTAGTCCGAAGTGAACACGGCCTTCCCGAATAGCATCGCAGAGAGCGTGCGTTCGCAGGTTCGCAACCTGCCATCGCGCCGCCGCTCCTGCTTTCGGCCATCTGGCGAGGGTGGGAATGACAACGCTTTGGAGCCACGTATCTCCCGCTCCGAAGACCCATGTCGTTTCCTGACTCGTGGCATTGCTCTTACGGCTGAGCTCCAGCAGCAACAGCCGAACCTCCCCCGCAATTCGGCGACCGAGTTCACTGGGTTGCGTTGCGTTACCCACACGCCTCGTGAGCCGACCGATTCCGAGGGCTTTTTCCAGGCGATCCAACTTTTGGCGATAGTTCACCGCATGGCTCGTTGATCCGGCGGATAGTGCTGCAACACTCTCGCTTCCAGTCAGTTCCAGTAGGGTTATGAGCTGACCGACGGAGACGCCTTCTCGCGATCCTTTCCGCGCCCATTTGATCAGCTCCGAATCATTGGTGAGCATAACGCCGACATTATGTATGGAGCATGGACAAAACTTCAATACCACAGAATTTCCGTTATGGTTCGTTTCCTCAGCTTTCCAAATGATTTTCAGAGCAACCCTTACTCCATGAGCGTCCTCCTCGTCCACGAACTTCACGAAGCGCGCGACCGCCTTCTTCTCCTCCGCGACAAGCTACTTGCCGCCCGTCAGCAGGAAATTCCCTCCTACCGCGACTATCTCGACGAGCAGGTCGCCGTCCTAAACAAGGCACTCGACGACGCCCGCATCCCACCTTCCTACCGCGTGGCTGTTGTTGGTCGCTTCAAGGTCGGCAAGTCTTCGTTCATCAACAAACTGACCGAAGAGAAGAATTTGGCCGCCGTTGACGCCAACCCCGAGACCGCGGCTATCTCGATTTTTCGGTTCAGCGAAGAAACACGCGCGGAAATCGAATTCGTCACGGCAGAGGAGTGGCAGAATTTGACGGCGACTCACGCGGAGAACCCCAAGGATCCCGAGGCCAAGCGTTTTGCCGGTTTTATGGGATTTAACGCCCGCCCCGCCGCCAAGGACAAGGACGGCAAGGAAATCCCGCGCACCACGGTCGATCTCCACGGCCTTGCCGCACAGTGGATCAAGCCCGGCGGCCTCACCCACACCATTCGCGCCCAGAACTGGAAATCCAGAGACGGCAAACAAGCTTTCCGTAGAGAGCTTCGCCAGTTCACCTCCAGCCAGGAGCCGCTTCATTACCTCGTCAAAAAGTTGACGATTCACGCCCCCATTCCACTGCTCCGGGATCACATCGAACTCATCGATACGCCCGGCCTCGACGATACCGAGCGCTTCCGCGTGCAGTTGACCGAGGAGCTGGTCCGCGAAGTGGATGCCATTCTCTATCTCACCACCAGCGGTGCTGCCTACGGTCAGACCGACAAAGAATTTATCATCCGCCAGCTACGCCAGCAGCAGCTTCGCCACCTTCAGCTCATCGTCACCAAGGCCGACCACACCTACGCCGACACGCTGCGCGACGCCGAGGAAAAGGACGAGTCACCGCCCACCTTTGCGGAGTTTCGTGCCGCGCAAGTTTCTCGCGTGCGCGGCGAGGTGCGCCAGACGCTCGACGAACTCCTCACCTCGAATGAAACCAAGGAAGATGAGGGCTATTATTTCATCGAACAGTTGGACAGCATTGGCGTTCACCTCATTTCAACCAAGCTCCACGACGAGGGGAAAATCGAGGAGGGCGGTATCGATGCCGTTCGCGAGGGGCTTTACCGCGTGCTTTCGACGAGCCGCCGCTTTGCCGATTCGCGGCGGATTCTGGTCGAGCGTCTAGATCTGGCACTGAACTCCATCCGCGCCCGGTTCTCCGACCGTATCTCAGCCATCGAGAAGGACTACGACCCGCAGCGAGTGAAAGCGGAGATTGAGTCCATCAAAACTGCCCTCTCCAAGCGACTGGAGGTTTTCGAGGATGAAGCCGGCACTCTGGTTCAACAGCTTGAGCAGCAGCAAGCCGCCTTCCATAAAACCCTCCCACTCAAGCTGGACGCCATTTGCTACGCCGCCCGCGAGGTCATCGGCTCCAACGAGCTGGACGACGTGGGCACGCATTGGAAATCACGACGGCACGGCAACTGGGGATACCTCAAGGATCTTCAGGGCCGTGTCGCCGACCGTGTCTTTCCCCGGGTTGCATCCAACCTGAAGGAACTTCGCGACCAATTCTCCACGTTCGTCGGCCTCTTCAGCACCCGCGTGGATTCACTCCAGACAAAAATTCGCGAGCTGGAAACCGAACACCACATCTCGGGCCTGGAGACCCTTTCCCTCGCGGACAAGCAGCGGCCTCTGTTCGAGAAACTGGAAAAGGAGTTCGACAGCATGTCCGAAGCGGCGCGCGACAGCGTGCTTGAGCACCTCGACGATTTCGTCACCGAGCAGGTTCTCACTCGCCTCGACGTGGCCAAGACCAGCGTCGCCACTGTATGGGGTAAGGGCACGACGACACGCCAGACCGGCGAGGTGCGGAAGTTCTATGACCAAGTGAAGACCCTCCTCGCCGACGCCTTGCGTGAGCATCTGACTGAGCGCACCGAGGAGTTTGCCGCCGCCATCGTGACGCACGCCCAATCTTTGGCGCCCCGTCTCCGCGCCGAGAGTCTCGGCGTCATTGAGCAGCGTATTGCCGCGATCGAATCGAGTCTCACCCTGCAGAGCGCCGAGGAGAAACAGCGCGTGCTCGCCTACCTCCAAGGGATGCACGGCCTCGTTTCCAACTTCGCCGCCCGGCCCGAATCCATCACCGCCCACACGTCCGCCGCCGATACCGTGCTCGATGCAGGCGATGCCCTCGGCGTCCCTGATTCCCGGCCCGTCATGCTTCAACCCACCCGTTACGAGATCGTCGAAGGCTCCACCGGCTACACTTACGAACGCATCTTCCGCCCCTACATTGACACCGCCGAAGAGATAATTGTCGAAGATCCGTACATCCGAAAAATCTACCAGTTCGATAACTTCGCGCGCTTCTGTGCCCTCGCCCTCCGTTCCGGCGTGGTGCGCAAGATCGCTCTCCGTAGCTATTGCGATTTCGGCGAGGACATCGACGAGGTGCGCTCGCGTCTCGAAACGCTCAGTCGCGATCTCAAGTCGCGCGGTGTCGAGCTCACCTACAACTACGAGTTCCGCGGCCACGACCGCGAAGTCCGTTTCAGCAACGGTTGGCGCGTCAACATCGGTCGCGGCCTCGACATTTACTATCCGCCCGAATCCTGGGCCTCCATCGAAGCTTCCGATTTCAGTCTTCGCCGGTGCAAAGGCACCAAGGTTGAAGCTGCCCGCATCGCGCCCTAAACCCTACTTCTCGCTCTTCCATGCCCAAGCTCTCCCTCGCGAAGCTCGAACGCCACCTCTATAAAGCCGCAGACCGGCTTCGTCAGGAGGGCCTTGATGCCGCCACCTACAAGGACTACATCTTCGGTATCCTTTTCCTGAAACGTTGCTCCGACGTCTTTGACGCCGAGCGCGAGAAGCTCGTCACGCGCAAAATCGAGAGTGGCATGTTGAAGGATGAGGCCGAAGAGGAATACGGCGAAGACCCTGATTTCTACGACGGCTTTTTTGTTCCCGAACGCGCGCGCTGGAGCTACCTGCAAGGAAAACTTCAAGACGCGACCGTGCAGTTCGGCCACGTGCTCGACACCGCCCTGCAAGCCCTCGCCGAAGCCAACACCGAAGCGCTCGAACACGTCCTCGACCACGTTCAGTTCATCCGCACTCAGAGCGGTAAACGCGTCATCTCCGACGAGGCTTGCAAGGCCCTTGTCCGCCACTTCTCCGCCTACCGCCTGCGCAACGAAGATTTCCAGTTCTCCGACCTCCTTGGCGCGGCCTACGAGTTTTTGATCAACATGTTTGCCGAGTCGGCCGGCAAGAAGGGCGGCGATTTCTACACCCCGCGCGATGTGGTGCGCCTCATCGTGCGCATCCTAAATCCCCGCCCCGGCATGAGCATCTACGATCCCACCGTGGGCTCCGGCGGTATGCTCATCATAAGCCGCGAATACGTGGAGCAGTGCGGGGGCGACCCCACCGACCTCCGCCTCTGCGGCCAGGTCAACGACGCCTCCGCTTGGTCGATCTGTCGGCTCAACATGCTGCTCCACGGCGTCACCGGGGCCGACATCCAACTCGCCGACACCCTCCTGCACCCTCGGCACAAGGACGGCGGCGACCTGGAACGCTTCCACCGCGTCATCGCCAATCCTCCCTTCTCCATGAACTACTCCACCGAGGAGATGGAGCATAAGGAGCGCTTCCGCTGGGGCTGGTGCCCCACCACCGGCAAGAAGGGCGACCTCATGTTTGCCCAGCACATGCTCTCCGTCTGTCGCGAGGATGGCATGGTCGCCACTGTCATGCCCCACGGCGTGCTCTTCCGTGGCGGCGAGGAGCGCAAGATTCGCCGCAAATGGCTGGAGGAGGATCTTATCGAGGCCGTCATCGGCTTGCCGCAAAATCTCTTCTACGGGGCCAGCATCCCGGCCTGCGTCATCGTCATGCGGCCCAACCGTTCCGGCCACGCCGCCAACCCCAACAAGCCCGAGGCCCGTCGCCAGCGCGTGCTCTTCATAAACGCTGACGCCGAGTTCTTCGCCGGTCGCGCGCAAAACTACCTCCGCCCCGAGCACGTCGAAAAGATCGTCACCACCTACGAGCGCTTCGCTGCCGTGGAGGCCTACGCCCAGGTCGTGCCCGTGGCCGAATTGCTCTCCGAGGCCAACGACGCCAATCTCAACATCCGCCGCTACGTAGACAACTCGCCCGCGCCCGAGCCGCACGATGTGCGCGCCCACCTGCTCGGCGGTGTGCCTGTGCGCGAGATCGAGTCCCGGCGGGCGCTCTTCTCCGCCCTCGGCTTCGACCCCGCCCGCGCCTTCACGCCCCGCGCCGGCGACGACCGCTACCGCGACTTCGCCCCCGCGCTCACCGACCGCGCCGCCATTCGCGCCTTGATCGAGACCGATCACGGCGTGCTCGCCCGTGCGGCCGTCCTGCGCGAGGCGCTCGCCGCGTGGTGGCGCGAGCACTCCGCCCGATTGGTCGAGCTGCCTGCCCGCCGCCAGCTTAACGCCGTGCGCACCGATCTGCTCCGCAGTTTTAACACCGCCCTCGCCCCGGTCGGCGTGCTCGACCACTACAAACTCGCGGGCGTCATCGCCACCTGGTGGACGGAGACGCTGCCCGACCTCAAGACGCTCATGGAAAACGGCTTTGCCGGCGTGATCGACGGCTGGGTGGATGCCATCGCCGACGCGCTGGAGGATGAAGACGCCGCCGGGGCCACCCTCGATCCCTTCACCCACAAGCTCACCCGTCGCGTCATGGCCGACTACCTCGACCAGATCGCCACCGCCAAGACCGACATCGCCCGTCTCAAGGGCGAGAAAGAGTCCTTTGAGCAAAGCAACCTTCCCGACGACCTCGACGAAGAGGAAGCCACCGAGTGGAACTACGCCAAGCACCTTGACGCCCGCGCCAAGGAGCTAAAACGCGAGCACCGCGACGCGTTTAAGGACTCGGCCAAAGCCGAAAAAGCCGCCGCTAAGAAAGGCGCGTCTGAGGAAGCCATCGAACTGGCCGACTCGCTGCGCGCCGCCCTCGATCCGATCCGCCAAGAGATCGAGTCGCTGGATGCCAGCCTAGCGCCCTACGAACGAACAAAAACCCAGCTCGCCGAAGCCCGCGCCCGGTTCCGCTCACTGATCGAGCAATTCGTTTGGGAGCTAAAGACACGGTGCGGCGCGATGCCGGATGATGAAAAACGAACCGTGGTCTTGGGGCTTTTCGCCGACGATCTTTTTTCCGGTCTGACTGTTTCGCTGACCGAAAAACGCAAGTTACTCGAAAACTCCTTTGAGGTAATTTGGGACAAGTATTCGTGCACGTTGCTGAGCTTGCGCTCCGCGCGGGAACACCACGAAACGGAACTCGCGACTGCCCTCAATCGCCTCACCTACCTATGAGCAACGTCGGCACCACTGCTTTTTCAGAACTCGCCGAGGTGAATCCGCGCCTGAGCCTTCAGACATACGGCGACGACATGCTCGTTTCATTCATCCCCATGTCCGACGTTTCCGAGGGCGGAAAATGGACAGTTCACCAAGAACGGCGTCTTGGTGATGTGCGATTTGGCTACACGGCGTTCCTAGAATCCGACCTCCTCTTCGCAAAGATCACGCCGTGCATGGAAAACGGTAAGGGCGCGCACGCCGTCGGTCTGAAAAACGGAATTGGGTGCGGCTCGACCGAGTTCCATGTTTTACGCGCCAAGGGCGAAACCAGCGCCCGCTACCTGCATCACTGGCTACAAGCCCGGACGACGCGCGCAAAAGCGATTTCCTACATGGGCGGATCGGCCGGCCAACAACGCGTGCAGCCTCAGTTTTTCGACCGCTACCGCGTGCCGAAACTAAATCCAGCTGAGCAACGCCAAGCAGCCGCCGTGCTCGACCAAGCCGACGAGGCCATCGCCAAAACCGAGGCCGTGATCGCGAAGCTGCGTCAGGTCCGCACCGGCCTGATCCACGACTTGCTAACCTGCGGCCTCGACGAAAACGGCCATCTCCGCGACCCCTTCGCCCATCCCGAGCAATTTCAGGAAACGGTCATGGGACTACGCCCTCGCGATTGGGAGATCGCGCCGATTGGCACCAAATGCGAAACCTACGCCGGAGGAACTCCGCCCCGTGGCAGCCCGGAATTTTTTGGCGGCAATGTCCCGTGGATCAAATCCGGCGAGGTAAATCAGGACGCTATCTCGACAACGGAAGAGACACTCTCGGAACGAGGCTTGGCCGTCAGCAGCGCCAAATGGATTGCCCCCGAAAATCCGCTGATGGCCATGTACGGTGCCACCGCTGGGCAAGTAAGTTGGTTGACCACTCGCGCCACGGCAAATCAGGCCGTATTGGCAATTATTCCGCGTAGCGATGACACGGTCGCCCGGTTCCTTTTCTGGATGCTCCGATTCGTTGCGCCTCAAATCATCACCCTCGCGACCGGCTCAGGGCAGCCAAATTTGAGCAAGGGATTGATAGATAGAGCCCTCGTCGTGATTCCCCGGTCGCCAGACGAACAGCGGTCTATTGCCGCAAGAATTGACACCGCTGTCGCCATCGAAAAACCCGAAGCCGCGAATCTCGAAAAACTGATCCAACTAAAATCCGGCCTGATGGACGACCTCCTCACCGGCCGCGTCCGCGTGCCCGCCACCACCATATGACCACCACCGGCCTTTCCGATCTCGACCAGCTTGTTTTCTCCGTTCGCGACCGGGAGTCGTCGCGCCTCATCCAAGAGGCTGTCGCTGCATATCGGGGCGGTGCATTACGCTCCGCTATCATGTCGGTCTGGATCGCGGTCGCTTACGACATTATCGCGAAAGCGCGAGAACTCGCCGTTCAAGGGGAGGCGGTGCCAAAGGCATTTATCGCCAAGCTCGACGGAGCTATGACCGCCAAGGATATCAAAACGTTGATGGCAATTGAGGTCGATTTGTTGGTTACGGCGCGAGACGACTTTCAGTTCTTCGCCCCTCACGAATTTACCGATCTTGATCGGTTGAAAGATGACCGAAATCTCTGCGCGCACCCCGCCTTTGTATCCGAGGACAACCTGTTTCAACCCGCCCCGGAACTTGTTCGTGCGCACATCGTGCATGCGATCAACCACCTCCTGCGACACGCGCCTCTCCAGGGGAAGAACGCCATCAACAGGATCGAAGCGGATCTTCTGAGTGCGTCATTCCCAACGGACCCAACAGAAATCGAAACTTTCCTGCGTCAGCGGTATCTCGACCGGGCAAAAGAGTCCTTGGTCGTTGTGCTGCTCAAGAGTTTGCTTGTCCGGCCCATCGGCGCAGATCACGCCAAGTATGTCGGCAAGGAACGCCAAATTGCGGCGGCACTGGCGGCCGTGGGTCGCGCCAAGCCTGTCATTTATGATCGAGAGTTGCCTGCATTCGCTTTAATTAAAGCCAACAGCGTAGGCGAGGACCGGATTCTCGCATTCGTCCGCATGATAGCCGCCGAGCCGCGCCTCTGGGAGTGGATAGGAAGCGCAGCGCAGATTCGCATCACCAAGCTGGTAACGGAAGCAAAGCCCGAACACATCAAAGCCTTTGATCTGTTCGATGGCTTAGACGTGGCCCCTTTGAAGAATATAATCTGGGGAAAATTCCAAAGTCAGTCTCCTGACTGGCAGCAAAGCGTCATCGCGGATCACCCGCGTCCGGAGTTTGCGCCATTCGCCGCAGCTCTTTACGCCCGCGCTGCTAGCTTCCGGCATGCTGAATCATTGGGCGCGGCGGTTGTGCTGCCTCTGACGAAATATTTCACTGCTGCCCAAGTGGGCGAAATACTTTCGGCCGTTGAAACAAATAGCCAAATCAAGACAGCTTCGGGTTCACCAGCGATCATTGAACAACTCTACGACGATACCCAGCATCTACTTGCCCAGACGGGTGAGCGTTGGCGTCAGTTTATCGCGGAAGTGGTCAAGGGCAACGAGCGCGACTATATGTATGCATACCCCGGAATACGCGAGCGCCTCATCAAGGCTGGAATCATGAAACGCTGACACAACCCGTGACGACCGCCCCCGAACAGTTTCAGACTTGGATCAATGTCCCAGAGGGCACGCGGCTGGAATTCAAGACTGCCAGCAACAACTACCACTTCGAGGAGCTGGTGGATTATTGCGTGGCCCTCGCCAACGAGGGTGGCGGGGTGATCATCCTCGGTGTCACCGACCGGCGACCGCGTCAGGTCGTCGGCACCGCCGCCTTTGCCGAGCCGGGCCGCACTGAAGCCGGGCTCCATCAGCGCCTCGGCCATCGCATCCCGGTCGAGGAGTTTTTCCACGAGGGCAAACGCCTGCTCATCGTCCATGTGCCCGCACGCCTGCCAGGCACGGCGTGGCACCACAAGGGCCGCTTCCTCAAGCGGGCGGGCGACGAACTCACCGTGTTGAGCGGGGACGAGCTGCGGACGATTTTCGCCGAGACCGGGCCGGATTTCTCCGCTGAAATTTGTCCTGCCGCCAAGCTGGCCGATCTCGATCCGGCAGCGGTGGCCGAATTCCGCACCCGCTGGGCGCGCAAAGCCGCCAATCCGCGCATCGCCGCGTGGGACGACCGCCAGACACTCGCCGATGCCGAGCTGTTGATCGAGGAACGGCTCACCTACGCGGCCTTGATCCTTTTTGGCGCCCGCGCCGCGCTCGGACGGCACCTCGCCCAGGCCGAAATCGTCTTCGAATATCGCTCCAGCGAGGCCTCGGGGCCGGCTGCCGACCGCACCGAGTTCCGTGAAGGATTTTTCCTCTGCCACGATGCGCTTTGGCAAAAGATTAACCTGCGCAACGACCGGCAGAGTTATCAGGACGGGCTGTTCCGCTACGACATCCCTACCTTCGACGAGACTGCCGTCCGCGAGGCGCTGCTCAATGCCGTCGCCCATCGCGACTATCGCTTAGGCGGGTCGGTGTTTGTGCGGCAATACACCCGCCGTCTGGAGTTGGTCAGCCCCGGCGGCTTCCCACCCGGTATCACGGCAGAAAACATCGTGGACCAGCAAAACCCGCGCAACCGCCGCCTGGCCGAGGCGCTGGCGAAGTGCGGCCTGATTGAGCGTTCCGGGCAGGGCATGAATTTGATGGTCGAGCGGGCCATCCGGCAGAGCAAGGCGTTGCCCAGCTTCGTCGGCACCGCCGCACACGAGGTGCGGCTTACGCTGGAGGGCACGGTGCGCGATCCGGCTTTCATTCGTTACTTGGAACGTTTGGGGGAGGAGCGGCTGGCTACGTTTTCTACTCACGATTTTCTCGCCTTGGCTGCGATTGCCGCCGACACGCCGCTCACCGACGCGCTGCGCGAAAGCCTTCCCCGTCTGGTCGAGGTGGGGGCTATCGAGTCGCAGGGACGAGGACGCGGCGTGCGTTACCTGCTCTCCCGCGCCCTGCACGCCACTCTGGGCAAAAAAGGCACCTACACCCGCAAGCGCGGCCTCGATCACGAGACGAACAAGGCGCTTTTGATGAAGCACCTTTCGGACAATCAGGAAGAGGGCGCGCCGATGGCCGAGCTAGTCCAGGTGCTCCCGGCACTTTCTCGGGCGCATATCAAACGGCTACTCCAAGAGCTATCGGCGGCGGGTTTGGTAAATTTGCAGGGCATCACCCGGTCGGCGCGCTGGTTCGCCCAGACAGGGAAGCCGCCCATTGGCTCACTAGCCACCAATGAGCCAATCAATGAACCAAAACCAAATGAGTCTCAGTCTACGTAAGATTCTATCTTACTAGATCTTAGCGATCGACGTTAATTGGCTCAATGGACCAAACCCAATTGGCCCATAACCCAGCAATCCCCTGATAACGAAAGACCTATTTCCGTCACCCGTCCGTATGCCAATGCGCCAAAGTCCGACCACCCTCTTTAAGACCAAATGAGCAAAACCAAATGGGAATACGACGTGGTGGAGCGCCCCTTTTGCGAGCAGCTCAAGGCGATGGGGTGGCAGTGGATCGAGGGCGACGTCGATGTCCCTGAGCTGACCGAGCGCGCGAACTTCCGGGAGGTCATGCTCCGGGGCCGTCTCGCTTCCTCCCTCCGCAAGCTCAACTTGCGCAATGGTCAGCCGTGGCTCGACGACGACCGCATCCACCGAATCATCCAGGAACTCGTCCAGGCTCCGGGTCACGCGGTCATGGAGATCAACGAGGCCACGACCAAACTCCTCCTCACCGGCACTGTCACCGATGGCGTGGCGGGCTGGGACTCCGGTCGCCAGCAACCGATCCGGTTTATTGATTTCGAGCATCCCGAGAACAACGACTTCCTCGTCATCAATCAGTTCAAGGTTTCCCTGAGCAGCGACCGGGGCCATGTTATCCCCGACGCCGTGCTTTTCGTGAACGGCATCCCTCTCGTCGTCGCCGAATTCAAGAGCCCGTCGATTCAGAACCCCATCGAAGAGGCCATCAACCAGCTTCTTCGCTACTCCAACCAACGCCGCGAACTCTACCCGGAGAACTATCAGGAAAACGAAGGCGTTGAGCGTCTGTTCCACACGAATCAGCTCCTCATCGCCAGCGACCTTTTCGAGGCGCGCGCGGCTACCGTCGGCGCTCCGCCCGAGGCTTACCTTGAATGGGCAGATACCAGCCCCGTGCCCTTGTCCACCGTCGCGCAAGAAGTCGGTCTCATCCCCGCCACGCCCGAGGTGGTGGAGGCCGCCAAAGAGTTGACCGAGTCCGGACCGGAGGAGTCGGGCCGCATGGGCACGCCGTTGTTTTTCCGCAAGCCCGAGCAACGTCCTACGACCTTGCAAAGTCAGCAGGTCATGGTCGCCGGCATGTTGCGCCCGGCGCACCTGCTCGACCTCGTCCGCAACTTCACTGTGTTTCAGCAGGTGGATGGCAAGACCCGCAAAGTCGTCGCCCGCTACCAACAATTCCGCGCCATCCACAAGGCAACGAAGCGGCTCGCCGAGGGCCGCACCCGCCCGCAAGGCGCGTCCAAGGACGAACGCGGCGGCATCATCTGGCACACCCAAGGATCGGGCAAGAGCCTGAGCATGATCTTCCTCGTCCGCAAAATGCGGATGCTGGAGGGGCTCAAGCAATTCAAGGTCGTCGTCGTCACGGACCGCACCGACCTGGAAGGGCAGCTTCGCGACACCGCCCGTCTGAGTGGAGAAACCCTGCGTCCCAACGATGACGACAAGCGCGCCCGTGAATCCTCGAGCAAGCGCACGCAGCGCATTCTCTCCGAGCCCACACCGGACATCGTTTTCGCGATGCTCCAAAAATACCAAGACGCATCCAAGCGCGACAACACCGAGAGAGTGTCGATGACCGTAGTTCGAAAAGAACGGAAGCCGGGCAAAGATCAGCGCATCGAGGAGAAGGAAATCACGCTGGAGGAAACGATCCAGTTCGAGGACTTCGCCGAATTGAACGGCTCTGAAAAAATCCTCGTGCTCGTTGACGAGGCGCATCGCGGACACACCCGTTCGCTGCATCGCAATCTGCGCAAGGCCCTGCCCAACGCCGCGATCATCGGCTTCACCGGCACGCCTATCCTCAGCAAGGAGAAAGGTGAGACTCGCGACATCTTCGGCGACTTCATCGACAAATACATCCTGCAAGACGCGGAACTCGACGGTGCCACCGTGCCCATCCTCTACGAAGGCCGCACCGCCGACGGCATGGTCAAGGATGCCGATGACCTCGACGAGCTGTTCGAGGACATGTTTAAGGACTACTCGCCGGAAGAACTGGCCGTCATCAAGGCCAAGTATGCCACCGAGAGCGACGTGCTCGCCGCACCGCTTCTGATCGAGAAGAAGGCTCGCGACATGATCCGCCACTTCGCGTCCGTGGTGCTCCCTTCCGGCTACAAAGCCCAGGTCGTGGCCACGAGTCGCGAGGCCGCAATCACCTATCAGGAAAAGCTCAGCCAAGCCCGCGACGCGTTGGTAACTGAGATCGAAGCGCTGCCGGCAACCTACGACAATCTGACCGACGAGCAGATCGACGCCCTGCCAGCTGCGACGAAGTTACTGGTTCGTGTCCGGCCAATCTTGCCGCGAATCAAAGCGCTGGAAATCGGCGCGGTCTTCTCCGGTGACCACAACGATCCGGAGTCATGGCGTGAATGGTCTGACCGCGACAAACAGGAAGACCGCATTCGCCGCTTCAAAAAGAAATTCGGCCTCACCCGCACGGAAAAAGCCGACCCGATCAGCATCCTAGTCGTGAAAAACATGCTCCTCACCGGCTTCGATGCCCCGGTGGAGCAAGTGCTTTATCTCGACCGTAAGATCGTCGCGCACGATCTGTTGCAGGCTATCGCCCGCGTGAACCGCACCAGTGGCAAAAAACGTTGCGGCTACGTGGTGGATTATGTCGGCGTCGCGCGCCATCTTCACGAAGCACTCTCCGACTACGATGAAGAGGACACACGCGGTGCGCTCATCGACATCTCGATCGAGCTTCCCAAGCTGCTTGACCGCCGGGCCAGGGCGGTCGCGGTCTTTACCGACCTAGGCATCACCGATTTGAAGGCCCAAGTCCCGGCCTGCGTAGATCTCTTGGCCGACCTCAAAATCCGCGCCGACTTCATCAACAAGGTGCGGGCTTTCTACGACCAGCTCAACATGCTGGAGCACCGTCCTGAAGTCCCCGGCGATGTTTTTCGCGACGCCAAACTTCTCGGATTCATCAACAAGGTGGCCGCCAATCTCTACCGCGACCCTGCGCTCAACCTTGTAGGCGTAGGCGAGAAGGTGAAGGCGCTCATCAACGCGCACATCTCCGCGCGAGGCGTCGATCCCAAGATACCGCCGACCACGATCACGGACGCCGAATTCGAGAAGGTGTTGCAGGCGCAGACCAGCAGCCGTGCCCGTGCCGCGCAGATGCAGCACGCGGCCCGTTTCCACATCATCGGTTTCATCAACCAAAACCCGTCGTTTGCGCGAAAGATGAGCGAGAAGCTGGAGGAAATCCTCCAACGCTTCAAAGACGACGCCGATGCCTTGGAAAAGGCCTTGCGGGCGTTTGTCGCCGACCTGCGCAAAGGCGACAGCAACGACTTCCCCGATCTCGACCCCAAGGCTCAGGTGCCCTTTGTGCGACTGCTCCTCGATGAATGCGGCAAGAGCCGGACACTGGACGACGCCCAAACCAAGAAACTCATCGGCCTCGCAATTGAAATAGTTGAGCGAGTCCAACAGGAAATCCGCAAAATCGGATTCTGGAAAAACGACACCATGCGCGAGCAACTCACCAAGACACTCGTTCGCGATCTCGATAAGTCAGGCCTCTGCCCGCCCAAGAAAGAGCGCGAGATCGCCCAGCGCCTAGTCGCTCTCGCCAAAGAGAATCACGAATACCTCAGCAAATCGTGAACGACACGCTCACAGTCGAAGGATTGGACTTCGAGATTCGTCGCAGCAGTCGGCGCAAGACGCTCGGACTCACCGTGGGCCGGGCGAGTGAGTTGATCGTTCATGCGCCGGAGGTCACCGCTACCGGTGAACTGGAGCGTTGGGTGCGACGCAAGTTGCTCTGGGTGCATCGTAAGCTCGCGCTCAAGAGGGAGTCTGCGCCCCGCGAGACGCCGCCCGAGTTTGTGTCGGGCCAGGTCATTCACTTCCTCGGCCGCAGTTATCGGCTAAAGGTGAAGACTGCTCAGAACGAACCGCTGGTTTACGCCGGAGACGAATTCCACCTTTCCCGCAGCCATGAAGCCGACGCGGAAAGCCTGTTCCAAGCGTGGTTCACGCACGAGGGCACGGACTGGCTCGCTCGACGCGTGGCGTATTGGGCACCGCGAGTGGGTGCGACGCCCAAGAGAATCGTGGTCGGCAATCTTGGCTTTCGTTGGGGCTCATGCAGCAAAGGAGGCCGGCTAAACTTCAACTGGCGAGTGCTTCAGCTCCCGGTCGGACTCGCGGATTACGTGCTCGTTCACGAAATGATCCATCTCCGCGAACGCCACCATGGGCCTGCGTTCTGGGAAATGTTCGGCCGGGCGATGCCCGACTACAAACAGCGGCAAGAACGCTTACGTTTAAGGGCGGGTGACTTTCTTGTGTTCGACATGGTGAAGCCCGCCGCATGAACGGTCAGCTTGTCACCACGACCCACCCATCGAACTCTAGTTTGGCGAGCGACGAAGGTCCACATGTGAGGCTACACCGAAATGCTTCCCAATGCGCAATTCGTCGGTCATCAGCTCCGGAATTGCTGTTGAAGGGGCTCTTTCGCGAAGTGGGCCTGGCTTTGCGGGTGTCGCCGGAGCTTCGCGCATCGTTCCCTGCGATGCTTTGCCACGGCGCGCGCGGCTCCGAATGCTGCCAGCGCCTATCTGGGTCGAGTCCGGCCCCAGCCCCCGTTTATCTCGCAACGCACTCCTTACACAGCATCGGCATTTGCGTATATTCTCCGAGGTTTTGTAAGGCCGACGGAACTCATGCGAGTTTCGGCGGACGGCCCGCGCGTTCGTCACGGCGGATGCTGTGGCGTTTGCAGAAACGGCGGAAGTCGAGAGAGCTGATTCGCAGGCCCAGCGTTTCGAGATGCGCCCGCACTTCGCGTGTGCGATAGGCTTCGCGGGGATGCCGCAGCATGTAGACAAGCGCGTGCAGTTTCCACCAGTCCGCGTAACCGAACGCCGTGCGCAGGCGGCGGGGATCGAGGCCGGCAAGTAACTCGACGGCATGGCCGAGATCGGCGAGTGCACGAGTTTCGCCGGATCGGATCGCCGTATCCAACAAATCCGACCCGGCTTGGAGCAGCCGAGGCGACGCCTTGGCGGCCTCGCCGGCCTTGCGCCAGTCGCGGGCGAGGAGAAAGGCATTCAGGCTGATCGTGCGCGCCTCATAGCGACGCACCAACGCTTCCATTTCGTCCCGAGTAAGCCCGCCAAACGGGTGCGCCGCTCGCTCAGGCAACTGTGCTTTCATCCGGCGTTTCTCCTCACGCCACCCGTCGAGTTCGCCCGCCAGTTCAGCGAAGCCGTTGGACTCCGGTTCACCGGCAAGATCTCCACGCTCAACAAGAGCGAGGAAACTGGCCCGGGTTTTGGCATCTTGGCCGAAATCCTCCAGTAGCCAGGTCCGCAGGTCGGGAAACTGCCGGCACATGTTGGCCAATAACCGCAGAAATGCGCGGCTACGGCGCTCCGAAGCGCGACCCGATGAAGCTGAGGCGGCGGCAGTCATACCCGGTGAGAAAGTTGAGGTGCGAAATTGTTCGTTGGCGACGACAATGCGGCTGGCGATTCGAACCAAGGGCGGAGCTTTTCGTAGAGAGTCCGAAGGTCGCGCCGATATGCTTCACCGTGCTCCTCGTCGGACTGACCGGGTCGGCGTTTCAGTGTGCGGACGAGCCGGTTGGCGAGGACGATGTGCGCCGGCAGCGTATGCCGCAGCCGACGTTTGCCGGGTGTTTTCGGCTCCGTGGCAATCCCGAGCCGGGCATAGGCCTGACGCAGGCTCATGCCCCGCAAGACCGATATGTCGGAAACGCTGTGGGCAAGGCGCATATAACGTTGGGCCGTTCGGGCCGTGCCGCGGAAGTTGGCTTCCAGCCAGAGCAGCCAGGCACCCGGCCCCATCGTGTGAAATACCCGTTTTCTTTCCTCAACGAGCAACTGTCCGGCACGCCAGGCGGCGCCCAGCGCCTCGTGCAAAGATTGGCGAGAGGCGCAGGCACACCGCTTGGCCTCTTCGTGCAGACGGTTGATTTCCGCCGCGGTGGTGACGGCCGCGGCGTTCATGACGCGAGTCCCGTCGTTTCACGGAAGCTATTCGCCATGTGATGCACCGCCTGTTTGGAGCGGCCGGCCACGTGGCCAATTTCCTCGAGGGTGGCTTCAGTGATGAGATCGGGCCGCACGCAGTAGAGCGCGACTGTCGCGCGCACGCCGCGCTCTTCGAGCGACGCGGCTTCGGACATCCAGATCAAAAGCCGGCAAACCACTTCCGAGGCGAGAAGGCGCGCCTCCTGCGTGGGATCGACCGGCTCCGAGAAAAACGAATCAAGATTGGTTTTCATAGGGAGATTTAGGTTCGCCCAACCATACCGTCCAAAACCAAATCCTAATAGGCACAGCGTGCGCGGTGCCGGCTGATCCGATTTTCGCACTGCTTCCAAAGGCGTGCGACAGGGTGCGTGTCGCTTTGTCTGAAAACGAAAACACCGCGCGAGAAACAACCCGCGCGGTGCGAGATTCGCTCCGGTCCAAGAACTCAGCCACGCGCCGGCACCTTGAGCCGAGTCCGGATGTGCGCCGCGACTTCGGAGGCGTCGTAGTAGACGAAATGGCCGACGCGATGATGCGGGATTCGCCGCAGCTTGGTCCAATTGCGCAGGGTGGCTATGGACGGCTCTTTGTCTTTGGGAAAAATCCCGCTGCTGCGCAGGCCGACGATGTCCGTGAGTTGGTTTTCCGTGGAGGGAGGGAGTTGGGTTTCCATATCCTTTCCTACGCGTCAATGCGCACGACTCATTGCTTTCGGCCCCGAGCGCCCTATAGCTGAATTCCGTGGAACTGAGTTTTCCTACGGACTCCGACGGCTTCTTCTCGCGCGAGTGCCCTTCGTGTAATCGCTACTTCAAGGTGATTGTTGGCGAAGGCAGCGACCAGCCGATCTCTGCCTGTCCTCATTGCGGGCATCGCGGGCACGACTGCTGGCATACGCCCGAACAAATCGAGTATGCCAAAGCTGTGGCCCTTAGCACAGTCGTCGCGCCGGAATTGGATCGCCTCAACCGACAGCTCACCAGTTCGGCCGGCGGCTTACTCAAAGTGAGTGTCAAGAATACCATTTCCCGACCGCCTCCGCCTCCCATTGAAGTTGATGAGCCCTACGACATCGTGAGGTTTCGATGCTGCAACGAGACGGTCAAATTGCATCGTTTAGCGACCAATTTCTGCATCATCTGCGGCACTTCATACGAAATGAAACACAGCGATTCAAAACGGGTATTTCTGAGCCATAAGGGCGTCGATAAGGCTCAGGTCATTAATTTCAAACTAACGCTCGAAGGACTAGGATTCTCCCCGTGGCTCGACGAGGACGCGATGCCGGCGGGTGCGCCACTGGAGCGCAGCATCCTAAAGGGCATGGAAGATTCCTGCGCGGTCATTTTCTTTATCACGCCATCCTTCAAGGACGCGGGTTTTTTGGAATCGGAGATCAACTACGCCATTCAGCAGAAACGCGACAAAGGCGACCGGTTTGCGATCGTCACCCTGCAGTTCGCCGATGCCGCGGGAAACGCCGGTGAAATTCCCGGCCTACTCAAGCCCTATGTGTGGAAGTGCCCCAAGTCCGAACTCGAGGCGCTGCGTGAAATCGTCCGCGCCTTGCCTCTTACTGTCGGCACGGCCGATTGGAGGGAAGGCATCGGTGACGTCGTGGCGACACCCAAAATCAAGTCTACGGTATCCGAGCTGTCGAACGAGGCGAAAGCCATCCTCACAGTCGCGGCCAAAGGCGACGGACTTATCATGCACCTGAAGCATCTGGGGGGAGAACTAATTCAGACGAGCGGAAAGTCCCTGATACCCGACGCTGACGCCCGCACGATTGCACGCTGGGTGGGTGGCCTTGAGGATTTGCGGCGGCGACGTTATATCACGGACGTGGGTCACAAGAGCGAAATTTTCAAGGTAACGCGCGAGGGGTTCGAGGCCGCCGATGAATTGGGCATGGATGGCGGCTCGTGATTTCGCCCGGCGAGATGCTAAGCGGCAAGCGAAGGTATGGTATCGGTCACTGAATTCTTTACGACGGACGTTTGCAGCATTTCCTTAACAGACTTCGGAATGTGCTTTGGCCGAATGGCAAAGAACGCCTCGGCCTCCTTCGTGGTTTTCAGATCGAGGTAATGCTTGCGGATGATGCTCTCCGAATTGCCCGCCTGAATCGCCGCCTCACCGATGGAGCGGAATTTCGCGACGAACATCGAAATGAACGTGTGCCGGAGCACATCATGCGTGAGGTTGAATTTCTTGGCGAAGCGGTCGCGCCGCTTCTTGAAATTCCCGAGGATGATCGGAAATTTCTCCAACGGGTAAGCGCGCAGCCACGCAGCGAGATTCGGCTGAATCGTCACCTTGCGCGGCTCCCGCACCTTCGAGACCTCGGCGGAGACATGAATCACGCCATCGTCGAGATTCACCGCGTCCGGCTTGAGCTTCGTGATTTCACCATACGGCACGCCGGGACGGATGCCGGCAAAGAGGCACAGCGCGAAATAGGGCACCCAACGGCCGCCATCGTAAGTTTCCATGTGCTCCATGAGCGCCGCGGCCTGCTCGGCGGTGAACGTCTGAGCCACGCCACGCTTCCGACGGATGCGGTAGTGCGGCACTTTCAAAATCGGATTCTCCGCGATCCAACCGCGTTGGAATGAGTATTTGAAGAACGTGGAGAGAATGCCGCGCCGGTTGTTGTGCGTCTTCATCCCGGGCCGGTCTTTCTCAAGAAACTCCGTCAGCGCCGTCGCGGTAAGCTCAGCGACCGATTTGCGAGGAAACCGCGTGACCAACCGTTTTAGGTCTTCCCGAATCCGATTCATCTGCGGCGGCGAGAGCTGGTCTTGCGCGAATTCGTGCTCCTTGGCGGTGACGTATTCGGCCACTGCATCTGCCAATGGCTTTTGCTTTTCCGGCTCGCGGTAATTTGTGAGCGCGAAATCCAGATAGAAAGACAGCGGGCGCGGCAGGTTCGCGATCCGGCGGAAGGCGGCTTCAGCTTCGTGGAGCTGATCCTCGTTGAGCCGAGTGACGGCCGCACGCGTGCCCGTGTCGCGCTGGAGCCAACTTACTTCTTGAACCTGACGCTCTGCTTCTGCCTCCGCGCGGGTCTGGAAATTCTTGCGGAAACGTTGACCGTCGATGCGCGCGTAGAGCTGAAAAACGATTTTCCCGGAGGGATTCGTGAACTCAGAAATGACGAAGGGAGTGACCTGTTTCATGACCGATTTGGCCGGTCAACGTCCCAATCTGTTATCGAAAAACGTAACTCCTTATTGCTAAGAAGTTTAGCTGGCGTCCCCACGGGGATTCGAACCCCGGTTCTTACCGTGAAAGGGTAGTGTCCTGGACCAGGCTAGACGATGGGGACCAGCGTGGAGTCGGGCACGCTAGGTTCCGACCCACCCGGCGCAAGGGCAAATTTCGGTTCCGCCGGCCGCCCGCATGCTGACGAACTTTGTTCGCGACCTCCGGCCCCGCTCCGGCAAAAAACACCCGCGCATGACGTTTTCCGCTATCGCCGCCGCCCTGCCCCGCTCCGCCGTCGTTTCCAGCGACCACCTCCGTCTCCCCTTCCCCAAGATCGCCTCCGGCAAGGTCCGCGATATCTTCGACCTCGGCGATGCCCTCCTCCTCGTCGCCAGCGACCGGCTCTCCGCCTTCGACGTCGTCCTCCCCGACGGCATCCCCGGCAAGGGCTCCATCCTCACCCAGATGAGCCACTGGTGGTTCGCCCAGACCGCCGGTCTCATCCGCAACCACCTCCTCCCCGACCAAGCCGGCGAATTCGCGCGCCGCGGTCTCGCCGATCCCGACCTGCAGCTGCGCAGCATGATCGTGCGCAAACTCAAGACCGTCCCCATCGAGTGCGTCGTCCGCGGCTACCTCGTCGGCAGCGGCTGGGCCGCGTATCGGAAAACCGGATCCGTCTGCGGCCACGTCCTGCCCCCCGGCCTCCGCCAAGCCGACCGACTCCCCGCCCCGCTCTTCACCCCGACCACCAAGGCCCCCAAGGGCCAGCACGACGAACCCATCGACGACGCCCAGGGCATCGCCCTCGTCGGCGCCGCCCGCTACGCGGAAATCAAGGCCGCCAGCCTCGCGCTGTATCAATTCGGCCACGACCGCGCCCGCCGCGCCGGCATGATCCTCGCCGACACGAAGTTCGAGTTCGGCACCGACGCCGCCGGCGGCCTCTGGCTGATCGACGAAGTCCTCACGCCCGACTCCTCCCGCTACTGGCCCGCCGACCAATACGCCCCCGACCAATCCCCGCCGAGCTACGACAAACAGTTCGTCCGCGACCACCTCCTCGCGATCAATTGGAACCAGCAGCCCCCCGGCCCCCGCCTCCCCGCCGAGGTCATCGCCCGCACGCAGGAAAAGTACCTCGCCGCGCTGCGGAATCTGTTGGGGGAGTAGGAGCTTTGAGCGGTCAGCGGTCAGCTTTCAGCGATCGGAAGAATGAGCGGCTCCAGGCTTCCGCTTTCTTCCTTCTTCTTTCCCCTCGTTTCTTCTTTTCCGCCTTTCGCCTTTCGCCGCCTTCCTGTCCTGTTTTTCCGCCCCTTCCGTCCGGTCGATCCTGTCCCCGCCTTTTTCCGCTTTTCCGGTCTCCGGTCTCCGCATTCCGGTTTTCCGCCGCGTCAGCTTCTGACGCGGCCGCCGTCCGCTCCGGATTCGGGTGGCTGGAACGAGGCGGCGAAAAATTCCTGCGCGGCGCCGATGTACTTCGAATACTTCGTGTAGTCGCCCGCCCAGGAGTTGGGCACGGCGAGGCGTTTGATCACGCCCCGGCCGATCTTGTCCGGCGCGGCGCCGTCGGGCGTCAGCTCGAGCGAGAACTTGGGATCGTGGGTGTGCACCACATAGTGGCGGGAACCGTCGCGGCCTTCGCGCTCGACGCGCAGAAATGAGGAGGTGTTCATCGCGCGCCCGCACCGTGGTCCCGCGGCGGGCGCGGCTCAATCCCCGATTTCCCGCGGCGCCGTTTTCCCCTTGAGCCGCGCCGCGGCGGAGCGCACAAGCTTTCCGCCGCCGGCGCGACCGTCCCCGCCCCGGCCCGTCCCGCGGAATCCGTCCCTGCCCGCCGGCCCGCGCCGACGTTTCGCTCCCGCCGTCTCCTCAATGAATTCCTCCGCCTCGTCCCCGAAACCCTCGCTGTGGATCTTCGTCGCGACCGACCTCGCGCTGCTCGCCGCCGCAGCCTTCATCGCCGCCCAGAGCGCGCGGCCCCTGTCGCAGACCGCGATCCTCTCGGTCGTCGCCTGCGTGCTCGCCGGCGCGGTGGTCGGCCTCGTGCCCCTCGTGATGCACTACGAGCGGCAGAAGAACGAGACCCTCGACGACCGCCAGCGCGCGCTCGAATCCCTCTCCCGCACCGTCGCGTCCTCCGCCGAGCAGATCAGCATCGCCGCCAACGGCCTCCACGAAATCGGCGAACTCGCCCAGCGCAGCCTGCGCCAGGCCGAGGGCCTGCCGCAGAAACTCCAGGAAAAGATCGCCGAGTTCCAGGTGCAGCTCGCCGCCGCGGCCGACGCCGACAAGGAAGAGCTCGAACGCGAACTGCTCGCCCTGCGCACCTCCGAGAGCGAGCGCCTCGACTCCGTCTCCGACCGCATCGCCAAGTCCGCCGCCGAATGGGCGAAACTGGAAACCGCCACGCGCGACCACCTCGCCGCCGCCACCGCCGCCCTGCAGCAACTCTCGGCCGCCACCGCCGGCGCGATCCGCGAGGCCGAGTCCGCCGCGACGACCGCCCTCTCCGCCTCGCTCGTCGCCGCCCGCACCGACTCCGCGCGCGAGCTCGCCGCCGCCACCGCGCAGGCCACCGCCGCCCTCGAGGCCGCCCAGCAGGCCGCCCTCGCCGCCCTCGAAGCCGCCCTCGCCCGCGCCAGCAGCCAACTCGTCGACCGCGTGGCGGCCGACGTCGCCACCCGCTTCGCCGCCATCGGCACCGCGCTCGACAGCCCGATCGCCCGCCTCGAAGCCGCTGCCACCCGCGCCGCCGAAGTCCCCCCGCCGCCCCCGGCCCCGGTCGCCCCGCCGCCGCCGGTCGAGCCCGCCGCCCTGGTCGCCGCCGCCGCGCCCGAAGTTCCGGCCGGACCCGCGCCCGTCCCGACGGATACGCCGCCGCCCGCCGCCGCAACGGAACCGGCCGCCCCCGCCTCGCCTCCGCCGGCCAAACGTTCCCGCCGCGCCCGCCGCGAGGAACCGGTCGCGCCACCCGAAGCCGCCGCGGCCGTGGTTGCCGCCGCCGCCGCTGAAGTGACGCCCCCGGCCGCCCCGACCCCGGAGCCGACGCCCGAGCCCGCCGGCGTTGAAACGCCCGCCGTCGAAACCGCCCCGGCTCCGGCCGAGGAACCGGCCCCGGTGATCGCCGCCATTCCCGAAATCGCGCCCGTCGCGCCGTCGACCGCGGAGCCCTTCGAAACCGCCGCGCCCGCCGACGCCACCCCAGCCGCGGAAATCGTGCCCGAATCTCCCTCCACGCCCGCCCCCGAGCCCAAGCCCACGCCCGCGCCGGAGCCGGAAACGGAATCCGAGCCGGATTGGTCTTTGCCCCCGGGCGTCGCCGCCGCGGCCGCCGCCGAACTGCCGCCCGAACCGGAAGCGGAACGCGAACCGGAGCCCGCGCCGGCCCCGGCGCCCGAACCCGAAATCGTTTCCCCGGCCGCCGCGGCGGAACCCGAGCCTGAGCCCGAGCCCGCCCCGGCGCCCCCGGCCCCGAAACGCGGCCGCAGCCGTCCGGTTGTCGTCGACGACGAACCCGGCCTCGGCCTCGACCTAGACGACGGCGCGAGCCAGGTGCCGCCGCCGGAGAGCCCGCTGACTTCCGACGGCGCGACGCGCCTGATCGCGACCGCCTACATCGGGATCGGCAACCGCCTCTTCATCCGTGGCGACGGCCCGGGCCTGAGTTGGGAAAAGGGCGTGCCGCTGCAGTTCGTTTCGATCGGCAAGTGGCGCTGGGAAACCAACGACGCCACCGCCCCGGTCGCCTACCGGCTCTACAAGAACGACGAGATCGAGTGCACGACCCTCGGCGACCAAACTCTCGAACCCGGCCACTTGCAGGAAGTCACGGCTGCGTTTTGAGTGCCGCATGGCCGAAGAAGACAACCTCCTCCACGAGCTCGGCGCCTTCGAACCGGCCGAACTCAAACGCATCGCCCCCGCCCTCGAAGCCGCCGGCATCGAGTTCGAGATCGAATCCGACCACCACGAATTGGGCCGGCCCATGCGCGACTCCGAACTCGTGCTCGGGTTCAACCCCGCCGGCTCGAAGCTGGTCGTGTTCGTCCCCGGACCGAAACTCGAAGCCGCCACCACAATCGTCGCCACGCTGTATCCGGCGTGAGGGTGAAGGAGCGGTCAGCTATAAGCTATCAGCGTTCAGCTATCAGCTTTCAGCTGTCGGCGATCAGTCCTAGGCGATCAGCGTTAGGCCGGAATCGATCATCTTTAGGGCCGCGCCGGTTTGTATATAGGCTGACCGCTGACCGCTGAAAGCTGAACGCTCCGTCAATAATGCGGCGGCCGTTCGTCCACGGGCGACGTTTCCTCCGGGCCGGAGCCGGCGCCGCCGGTCGACAGGCGCTCGCGGAAACGCAGCAGTTCGCGGCGCAGGCGCGCGATGTCCTCGGCCATTTCCAGCATCGCCTTGTCCTGTTCGGTCACGTGCCGCTCCAGGTAGGCGATCTTTTCCTCAAGATGCCGGATGTTTTCGTTCAACGGCGCAGACATGGCGGGCGGCCATCGCGGCCTTCACCTGTTCGAGTTCGGGAATGACGACGCGCTGGTAGCAATCCGGGCAGACGGAGTGGCTGAAATCGCTGCCCGTGCGCTCGCTGATATAGCCTTCGATCTGCTGCCAGTAATTCTGGTCGTCGCGGATTTTTTTGCAGTACGAGCAGATCGGCATCATCTCCTCGAGCTGCCGCACCTGCGTCGTGTACTTCAGGATCCGCTCCGCCACGCGCAGCCGCGTCCAGAGCTCCGGCAGGTCGAGCGGCTTGGTCAGGAAATCGTCGACGCCCGCATCGGCCGCGCTGCGCTGGTTTTCCTCCGAGGCGTCGCGGCTCGTGAGCAGAATGAAATAGAGATACTCGGCCTTCGTGCGCCCGCGGATGCGCCGGCACAACTCGAGGCCGTCGAGCCGCGGCATCATCCAGTCGCTCACGACGACGCGCACGGGTTCGTCCTGCAGCACCGACCAGGCGGCCTCGCCGTCCGCGGCCTCGACAACATCGTGACCGAGGCGGCGGAGCGCCTGCCGGAGCACGGCGCGGGCAACGGCATCGTCTTCGACGGCGAGGATCTTCACGCGAGGGCGGAGGCTGACGGCCTCGGCGGGCTGCGCAACGCGGAAAACGTGACGGTTCGGCAGGATATATGAGTTGAGGGTTGAGCGTTGAGGGTTGAGAGCGAATTCCAGCAGCACCGAGCTGCTCCTCGGATCGCCGCAAGAAGGCTCAAGCGGCGCAAAAGCCGGAGAACCTGAAGCGCGCACGACGGGCGATCCCCTCTTCTTGCGCCTTCTGCGCCTCCTTGCGGCCCTCTCCCACCGCCACTCGCTCGCACTCGCGGCCACAACCGCCCGATCTCTCAACACCGAACCCCAAACTCCGAACCCCGAACTCCGCCTCTACTTTCAGCCCCCGAGCGCGCGGCGCAGCGCCTCGGGCTCGGAGACGGGCGCGCGGCACGTGAAGTCCTCGCACACGTAGGCGGTCGCGCGGCCGCCGAGCGGTTTCATTTCCGCGACCCACGGGAGCCGCGCCGCGAGCCACGCCTGGCCTGCGCCGCCGTCGGCGGCCAACAGCAGGCGGCGCGGGCCGAGCGTCTCGTGCAGCACGTCGGCGAGGGCCGCGAAATCGGCGGCCGACGGATCGCCCGCGAGCACGACATGGCGGGGCGCCTCGAAGGCGAGTTCGCAGGCGCAAAGCATCTGGGGCATCGCGTGCGGCGCGTTTTCCCAGCGGCCGCGGAAGGCCTCGAGGCAACGCAGGCCGCGGGCCCGCCGGCTCTCGTCGCCGAGCATGCCGGCGAGGCGCAGCAGGTTGAGCGCGCCGAGGCTGCTCGGGGCGGGTTCGGCGCCGTCGTAGTCTTCCTTCAGCCGGAGCACGATGTCGGGCGCGTCCGCGGCCGAGTTGAAGTAACCGCCGTCCTGTTCGTCCCAGAACAGTTCGTCCATCGTCGTCTGCAGGCGGTCGGCCCATTGCAGCCAGCGCAGTTCGAAGCCGGCCTCGTAGAGATCGAGCAGGCCCTGGATCACGGCGGCGTAGTCCTCCGCGAAACCGGGCGCGGCGCCGCGGCCCTTGCGCCACATGCGGGCAAGGCGGCCCGTCGCGGGGTCGTACAGTTCGCGCTGCAAAAAGTCCGCCGCACGCACCGCCGCCGCATAGGCGGGCGCCGCCTCCGCACCGAAGACCTGACGGGCCTTGGCGAGGGCGGAAATCATGAGGCCGTTGCCGGCGGCGACGATCTTGTCGTCGCGCAAGGGCCGGGGCCGGCGTTCGCGTTCCGCCCGTAGTTTCGCGAGCACGGCGACGAGGCGTGTGCTGGCGGCCTCGGGATCGAGGCCGGCGGCACGGGCCGTCTCGGCGAGCGAACGGCGCATGACGAGGATGTTTTTGCCGCGGAGCTCGCCCTGCGGATCGAGAGACTCGGGCACGTTGCCGGCGGGCTTCACCCCGAAATGCTCGGCCGCGAAGGCGTAGTCCTCGCCGAGCACGGCGCGGAGTTCGGCGTCCGTCCAAACATAGTACGCGCCCTCGGCGTGGGTCGCGTCGGCGCCGGGGCCGACGGCGCTATCGGCATCCTCGGCGGTGCAGAACCCGCCGTGCGGTTCGGTCATTTCGCGGGCCACGTAATCCAGAATGTCGCGCGCGAGCCACGCGAAGCGTTCGTCGCCCGAGGCCTGGCGCGCCTCGAGGCAGTTCGCCGCGATCTGCGCCTGGTCGTAGAGCATTTTTTCGAAGTGCGGCACGAACCAGGCCTCGTCGACGGAGTAGCGGTGGAAACCGCCGCCGACGTGGTCGTGAATGCCGCCGCGGGCCATGGCACGGAGCGTGGCAGTTGCGAGTTTCACGGCCTCGCGGCCGACGTCGCTGTCGCGCCCCTGCAACGCCGCGAGGCGGAAGAGAAACGCGAGGTTGGCCGCGCGCGGGAATTTGGGCGCGCCGCCGAAACCGCCGTGGGCCGCGTCGAAGGCCTCGTAGAAGTACTGGAAACCGCGCTCGCAGGCTGAACCGGCGGCCTCGACGAGGGACTTGGCCGCGCCCGCCGCGGCGTCCGCGCGGCCCGCCTCGGCCTGATGCCCGCGCAGGGCGGCGAGCACGCGGTCGCCCTCGGCGACGAGTTTGTCGCGCTCGTTTTTCCAACCGCCCGCGATGGCGCGGAGGATCGAGGCGAAGCCCGCGCGGCCGTGGCGGTCCTCGGGCGGAAAATAGGTGCCGCCGAAAAACGGTTTCAGGTCGGGCGTGAGCCACGCGCTCAGCGGCCAGCCGCCGCGGCCGGTCATCGCCTGCACGTAGGCCATGTAGACCTTGTCGACGTCGGGCCGCTCCTCGCGGTCGACCTTCACCGGGACGAAGTGCGTGTTGAGCAGCGCCGCGATTTCCGGGTGCACGAACGACTCGTGCGCCATGACGTGGCACCAATGGCACGTCGAATAGCCGATGCTGAGAAAGATCGGCTTCTGTTCCGTCTGCGCGCGCGCAAACGCCGTCTCGCCCCAGGGCAGCCAGTCGACGGGATTCTCCGCGTGCTGGATCAGGTAGAGGGACTTTTCCTGCGCAAGGGCGTTGGGCATGGGGAAAGCCGGACGAAACACACGAATCCGGCCAAAGCGAGCCGGTTGGCGGAACCGTTCAGCCTGGATCATCCCGTTGAGAGTTGAGGGCCGAAAGCCGAGGGGTGAGCGATCGGGCCGTCGAGGGACGGAAAATGCGGCCGCCGCCCGCGATGCGAAAAAACCGACCGGTTCCGCGCTCAACTCTCAACCGAGCTCTCTCGGCTGCGTGAGCTCCGTTCAGACGGCACCGGAGGCCCGGAGCGCGAGCGCCGGCCGCAGCCGGACATGCGCGGCTTCCACGGCGACGAAGGCCGCATGCGCGGCGTCCCAATCGCCGGCGCGGGCCGCGCGTTCCAAGCCGAGCAGCGCCTCGCGGCACTCGATCGCGCCGAGACTCGCGCAGCTGCCGGCGAAGCGGTGGGCATCCGCAATCAGCAAGTCGGCCGCCCTCGCCTCCAGGTGCCGCGCGCAGGCGGCCAGCCGCGCCGGTTCCTCCTCGGCGAACGCGGCGATCATGGCCGTGACCAACGGGCGCCCGCCGGCCGCGCGCAGCCCGACGAACTGCGCGAGCACGGTTTCGTCGAGCACCGCGGGCGCAACCGCGGCCGGCTTGGGCGCGGGCGGCACCGCGGCCGCACCCGCCACGCGGCGTCCGAGGGCGGCGGCGAGCTCGTGGCTGCGCACCGGCTTGGGCACGTAGTCGTCCATGCCGGCGGCGAGGCAGCGCTCGCGGTCCTCGAGCATCGAATGGGCGGTGAGCGCGATGACCGGGATCGCGGCGTCCACACCCGGGATCGTGCCGGCACGGATCCGGCGCGTCGTCTCGTAGCCGTCGAGCCCAGGCATCTGGCAATCCATGAGAACGGCGTCGAAGCGCTCGCGCGCGAGCCGGTCGAGCGCGGCGACGCCGTCGTCGGCCAGCTCCGCGGTGTGGCCGAGCCGTTCCAGCAGGAGCGCGGCCACGCGTTGGTTCTGCGGATTGTCCTCGACGACGAGAACCCGCAGTGCCCGCCCGGCGGCGGCCGGCGCGGCCGCCGCCGCGGGTTCGGCCCCGGCCATCGGCTCGAACTCCGCTTCGAACCAGAATTCGGTGCCGGGGCCGCCGCGCCCGCCGGTCAGCTCCTCGAAATCCGGGACCGGGGGCGGCGGACTGGCGAAACCGATGGTGCCGCCCATCAGCAGCACGAGCTGCCGGGAGATCGCGAGGCCGAGGCCCGTGCCGCCGAAACGGCGCGTCATCGAGCCGTCCTCCTGCAGGAACGGCTCGAAGAGCCGCGCCTGGAAGTCACGGCCGATGCCCACGCCGCTGTCGCGCACCTCGAACCGCAGCCGGAGGCGGCCCGGCGCGGCCGGCTCGTCGGCCCGCCGCACGCCCACGCGCACGGCGCCGGCGTCGGTGAACTTGATCGCGTTGCCCAGCAGATTGGTGAAAATCTGGCGCACGCGCCCGGCGTCGCCCCGCAGCCGCGACGGCAGGTCCGGCGCCCAGACAATCGCGAGCGCCACACCCTTCTCCCGCGCGCGCGGCCCAAGCAGGGAAAACGTGTCCTCGATGACGCGCCGCGGATCGAAACCGGCCAGGCGCAGCTGGAGGCGCCCGGCGTCGAGCTTGGAGAACTCGAGCACGTCGTTGACGATCGTCAGCAGGCCGTCGGCGCCCGCGGTGATCGACCGCAGCATCTCCCGTTGCGCCTCGTCGAGCCGCGAATCGCCGAGCAATTCCGCCATGCCGACGATCGCGTTCATCGGGGTCCGGATCTCGTGGCTCATCGTCGCCATGAATTCCGATTTCAACCGCGAGGTCTCGAGCGCGGCATCGCGGGCCTGCGCCAGCCGTTCCTCGAGGCGCCGGCGTTCCGTGATGTCGATCTGGATCGCGATGTACTGCCGCGGCCGGCCGTCCTCGCCCAGCGAGGGCACGACCGCCGTCGCCACCCAGAAATCGGAACCGTCCCGCGCCCGGTTGCGCAATTCGCCGCGCCAGACCTCGCCGCGCCCGATGGTGAGCCAGAGGTCGGCGAAGACTTCCGGCGCGTGGTGGCCGGACTTGAGCAGGCTGGCTTTCCGGCCGACCAACTCCGACTCCATGTAGCCCGACACCGCGCAAAAGCGGCCGTTGGCCTGCCGCACGACGCCGTCGCGGTCCGTGATCAGCACCAGCGCGTGCGCATCGAGCGCGGCGCGCAGTTCGCTCACCTCGCGCAGCGACGCGCGCAGGGCCAACTCCGCCTCTTTCTGCGCCGTGATGTCGACGACGGCCGACAGCTCCTCGAAATTGCCCGCGCCGGGCAGAATGCGGCGGAACCACGTCACCATCGCCCAGCGCACCCGGCCGCCCGGGTGCAGATAGCGTTTCTCCATCGCGAAGTGGCTCAGTTCGCCGCGCCGCATGCGCTCCATGGACGCTTCCTGCGGCGCGATGTCGTCCGGGTGCGTGCTCCGCAGATAGATTCCGGGCACGTCGGCCTTGGTGCGGGGCACGCCCGTGATTTCCTCGTGGGCCGGATTGGTGACGATCTCGACCTTGCCCTCGGATTTCCGGATCCAGCGCACGCCGACCGGCATTTCCTCCACCACCAAGCGCAGCCGCGCTTCCTGCTCGGCAAGGTTCAATGCGACGCGCCGGCGCTCGGTGATATCGGAGAAACTCGCGACCGTCAGCCGCACGCGGCCGTGTTCGTCGACGAGCGGACGGGCGGAGATCGAAATCCAGGAAAGCGTGCCGTCCGGTTTCTGCACCCCCATGATGCGGCCTTCCTCGGCCCGCCCGGTCCGGCTGGCCACGGACGCGGGATGCTCGGGTCCGGGAAACGGCTCGCCGTTTTCCCGCACGGTTTGCCAGCGGGGATCGAGACTGCTCCGACCGGTGAGCTGGTCCATGGTCAAGCCGAGGATCCGCGTCGCGGCCTCGTTGCACTCGACGATCGCGCCGTCCGGCCCGTGCACCACGATGCCGTCCGCCACCGTGGAAAAGATCGTGGCCAGGCGCTCGCGCGACACGGACAGCTCGGCCGTGCGTTCGGCGACGCGCCGCTCGAGCGTGGCGGCGGCGATTTTCTGCTCGTGGACATCGGTCGAGGTGCCGATCCAGCGCACGAGCCGGCCGGCTTCGTCGCGCTGCGGGTGCGCGCGCCACAGGTGCCAGCGCCAGGCGCCGTCCGCCGCGCGCCGCAGCCGGTATTCGCCGCCGCCGGCCCGGCCTTCGCGCAACATCGCCTGCCACTCCGCGGACGCCGGCGGACCATCCTCCGGATTCAGGGCCCTCAGCCACCCCGACCCGAGCGACTCGGCTTCGCTGAGGCCCGTGAAATCCTCCCAGCCGCGGTTGAAACTCTCCGCCGGGCCGTCGGCCGCGGAAGTCCAGACCAGCTGGGGCATCGTATCCGCGAGGAAGCGCAGCCGTCCCTCGCGTTCACGCACCGCCTGCTCGGCTCGCCGCCGTTCCGTAACATCGACCGCCTTGGTCACGAACAGCCGGAGACCGTCCGCGCTGCGGCCGATGAGCGCCGTATGGAAATCCCAGATCGCTTCCGTGCCGGCCCGGGTCCGGACCACGCGTTCGCCCTCGTGATGGCGGGATCCTGTGCCGTAATGGCGGACGATGTCGGGATCCGGCAAAGCGGAACGCGCCCCGAAAGCCAGACCGGCCCAGGCCGCCAGCGTGGGCAGATCCGCAGCGGCATGGCCGGACAGCTCTTGCCACACCCGGTTCACGAGCGCGATCCGCCCGTCCTCGGTCCACAGCAGCACCGGAATCGGCGCCTCCATGAGAGCGGAGCGGAACTGGGCCTCCGCGGCCTCGTGTTGCGCGCTCGCCCGCGCCAATTCGGCGGTCCGCTCCGCGACCCGCTGCTCGAGTCCGTCGTTCATCCGGCGCAACCCGCGTTGCGCGCGCGCCAGCATCAGCAGGGCCGTAAGCAGCAGGCCGAAGGCGGCGCTCCCGCCGAGCGCGAGCACGACCTGCAGCCGCAGTTCGCGAGCCTGCGTGACGGCGTCGCGCCGCGCCAATTCCCGGTCGGCCGCCGCGCCGATCGCGGCCGTCGCGGCCCGCAGCGCGTCCATCACCTCGGCGGGCTCGGCGGCAAACGCCGCCACCGCGGCCTCGACCCCGCCGCGCCGCCGGGCGTCCAGTTCAGCCAGTTTCAAAGCGATGTTCCGCTCGGCCGCCACCCGCAGGCCGGACGCCCGCACGTCGGTCCCGGCCAATTGCTCCAGTTCGCGCAGCGCGGCCTGCACACTTTCCCGGTGCACGGCCACGCGCCCGGCAAAACGTTCGTCGCCGGTCAGCGCAAAATTACGCGCCGAGGTGTCCATGCGCGCCATCGCCGAGATGAACCGCTCGATCGCGGCCTTGGTTTCCAGCGTCGTGCGCACGTCCTGGCCGGCGGCCCAGCGCACCTCGTTGCTCTCCGGCACGATCAGGCCGAGAATGCCCAGAATCGCCCCCGCCACGGCGAAGAAAGGGAACAGCCGCACCGCCGTGCGCTCCTTCTCCGGCGTCAGCCGCAGCACGCAGAACAGCACCGTCACGCCCACCGCCACGAAAGCCAGCGCCGTGTGCACCGCCATGCCGGTCACGTGCCACCACTCCGGCACATCGCGCAGCCCCGCGGCCTGCCCCGCCAAAGCCAAACCCGCCAGCGCCAGCAGGCCCGCCGCCGCGAAGGACTGCCGGCGCCGCCACTGCGGCCGAAGGACCATCGCGATGAACGCGAGCCCGGAGAGCCCGAAGGAGGCCGCGACGGCCGGCGACATGCGCCCGTCGAAGCCGATGCCGGTGGAGCGCAACGGCATCGCCGGATTGTGCACCAGCCAGGTCCAACCGAGCGCATTCGCCAGGGCATAGGCCGCGAGTGTACCCCAGCCGACCGCCGCGGTCAGGGCGGCAAAAACCACGGCCGAGCGCCGCCAACCCCGGGCGAGCGACAGCAGCGTCGCCGCCACCAGCAGAAAACCCAGCGCGGTCGGAAACGCCATCGGCACGCCTCCCGCCGTCAGGGTGACGAGCTCCGTCCGACCCGTGAAGCGTCCGACCAGCACGGTCGCGGCAAGGATTCCGAGGCCGGCGCCGACGACGCCGAGGCTCCGCTGCACTCCCCGGTCTGATGTTTCCGGATACAAGCGGGCCGAAGCTAGGCGCGGGAGCGGCGCAGGCGAGCCATTATCCGGGCCCATGCCGTTGCGAGCGCTTGGTTGGGAGTTGAGAACCAAACCGTTGGGTTTCGCCCGTGCCGTGCGGCGATGGCGTTTTCCGGACCTCGGCGGATCGAACCCTCAACTCTCAACGGTCGAATCTCAGCTGCATGAGTCAGGAATTTCCGCGCCGCGTCTCCGCCTCCTCGATGGTCCGCGGCCAGTCGGACTTGAGCAGCCGCGACAGCGACCGATCCGCCAGCAACCGTCCGCCGGTCTGGCAGCGCGGGCAGTAGTTCACCTCGTTCTCCGCGTAGACAATGCGCTGCACGGCGGTGCCGCACTCCGGACAGGGTTGGCCGAATTTGCCGTGCACCGCCATTTCCGGGCGGAACGCCGTGACCTTCGCGGGGAAACCGTCGCCCGTTTCCCGCCGCAGGCGCGTCGTCCACGCCGTCAGCGTCGCCTGCACCGCCGCGAACAGCCGCGCCACGTCGGCGTCCGCCAGTTTCTGCGTCAGCGTCACGGGCGAAAGCCGCGCCGCGTGCAGGATCTCGTCGGAGTACGCATTGCCAATGCCGCTGAAGAGCGTCGGATCCGTCAGCGCCCGCTTCAGCGTGTGGTTCCGCCGCCGCAACTGCGCCGCGAATTCCTCCGCCGTCGCCGCCAGCGGCTCGAGTCCGCCCGGGTCGTGCGTTGCCAGCGCCGCTTCGTCGGCCGCCACGTGCAACGCCGCGCGGCGCTTGGTGCCGGCTTCGGTCAGGACCAGCGTGCCGGTCTCGAAGCCGAATTCCGCGAGGACATTGCGCGCGGCGGGCTTGGCCGCGCCGTCGGCCCACTGCAGCCGCCCCGCCACCATCAGGTGCAACACGAGCCAGCGGCCGTGCTCAAATCCGAAACAGAGCCGCTTGCCGAGCCGCCGCAGGCCGGTCACGCGCCGGCCGACGACGTCGTCCACCGGCGGCACCGCGGTGCGCAGCAAAAACACATGGTGCACGCGCAGGCGCTCGAGCCGGCGCCCGAGCACGCGTTTTTCCAGCGCCCCGAGGTAGACCTGGAGATCGGGGAGTTCCGGCATGGCGGCGGCCGAATTCTCCCCGGGGGCCGCGCGGCGTTTACTGGCCGAGCACCCAGGCGAAGATCAACGGCGCCACGATGGTGGCGTCGCTCTCGACGATGAACTTCGGGGTCTTCTGGCCGAGTTTGCCCCACGTGATCTTCTCGTTGGGCACCGCGCCGGAGTAGCTGCCGTAGCTCGTCGTCGAATCGCTGATCTGCGAGAAATAGCCCCAGAGCGGCACGCTGGTGCGGCCCAAGTCCTGGTGCAGCATCGGCACCACGCAGATCGGGAAATCGCCGGCGATGCCGCCGCCGATCTGAAAGAAACCGATCGAGCCCTCGCCGTTCTTCAGCAGCTTCGCCGTCTTCGTGTACCACTCGGCGAGCCAAGTCATGTACTCGATGCCGGTGCGGACGGTGTGGACGTTCTTGATTTCGCCCGTGATCACGCGGCCGGCGTACATGTTGCCCAGCGTCGCGTCTTCCCAGCCGGGAACGATGATCGGGAGGTTCTTCTCGGCCGCCGCGAGCATCCAGGAGTTCTTCGGGTCGATCTGGTAGTACTTCCGGATTTTGCCCGAACGGAGCACCTTGTACATGAACTCGTGCGGGAAGTAGCGCTCGCCGGCCTGGTCGGCCGCAACCCATTCCTCGGCGACGGCGGCCTCGATGCGGCGCATCGCTTCGCCTTCGGGAATGCAGGTGTCGGTGACGCGGTTCATGTGCCGGTCGAGCAGCGCCTGCTCGTCGGCCGCGGTCAGGTCGCGGTAGTGCGGCACGCGCTCGTAGTAGTCGTGCGCGACGAGATTGAAGATGTCCTCCTCGAGATTCGCGCCGGTGCAGACGATGGCGTGGACCTTGTCGCGGCGGATCATCTCCGCGAGCGAGATGCCGAGCTCGGCCGTCGACATCGCGCCGGCGAGGGTGACGAGCATCTTGCCGCCGGCCGCCAGGTGGGTCTCGTAACCCTTCGCGGAATCGAGGAGCGCCGCCGCGTTGAAATGGCGGTAGCTGTGCGCGAGGAATTGCGAGATCGGGCCCTTCTTGGCCGCGAGCTTCGCGTTGAGGTCCTCGGGGCGTTTCGTCTGGCGTTTCGCTTTCTTCATGTGCCCCGCAAAGTGAGGAAGTCCCGCGGGGAAAAAAGAAAAATTTTCGCGCCGGCCGTATTCTCCATGAAGCGGGGCGCCGGCAAATCGCCGGGTTTGGCCGCCGGCGCTGTACCGGTTCCGCGCCGGAAAAGATTTCCGCCGCGGCCGGTTTCCGCTCTGGCTGTCCGGCTCCGATGCTCCCCGCCCTGCTCGCCGCCTGCTTCTTCGCGCTGAACGCCACCTGCGCGGCCCGCAGCGTGCGCACCCACGGCACGGCGGTCGCCAACCTCGGCCGCCTCGCGATCGCGACGCTGCTGCTCGGGCTCTTCGCCCACACGCTTGGCGGCGGTTTCGCCAGCGCGAGCCTGCCGTGGTTTCTGCTTAGCGGCGTCATCGGCATGGGGCTCGGCGACCTCGGCGTCTTCGCCGCCCTGCCCCTCCTCGGCTCGCGCCTCACCGTGCTCATCACGCAGTGCCTCGCCGCCCCGCTCGCCGCCCTCGGCGAATGGCTTTGGCTCGGCACGCGGCTCACCGCGGCCCAAGTCGCGTGGGGCGTGGTGATCCTCGCGGGCGTCGCCGTCGCCATCATGCCCAGCCGGTCCGATCCGCCCAAGGTAAAGGTCCGCCCGATCGGTTTCCTCTTCGGGCTCGTTGCCGCCGCCGGCCAGGGCTTCGGCGCTCTCGTCAGCCGCAAGGGCGTCAACGTCGCCGACGCCGCCGGCGAGGCGGCCCACAACGCCGCGTTCGGCCTCACCGCCGCCTACCAGCGCATTTTGGCCGGTTTCGTTTTCGTCATTCTTTGGTTCGCCGTCCTGCGCTGGCTCGGCCGCCTGCCGGCCGCCCCGGCGGGCGTCTCCGCCGCCGACCGGCGCCGCGGGCTGTGGTGGATGCTCGCCAACGGCTGCGCCGGTCCCGTCCTCGGCGTCGGCTGCTACCAATGGGCCCTCGCCACCACCCCGAGCGGCATCGTGCTGCCGATCGCCGCGACCACGCCGCTGCTCGCGATTCCCATCGCCTGGTGGCTCGAGGGCGACCGCCCGACCCGCCGCGCCCTCGTCGGCGGCGTCATCGCCGTCGCCGGCTGCGTCGCCCTGACCGCCAGCCGCTGAGCGGAGCCCGGGGTTGACGGCGCCGCCCGCCGCGGGTCTGCTGTGCGGTTCCGATGCTCACTCTGGCCGATGTCTCCAAGTCCTACGGCACCCGCGAACTGTTCGCCGAGGTGTCGCTCTTCATCGCGCGCACCGACCGGCTCGGGCTCGTGGGTCCCAACGGCGCCGGCAAGTCCACTTTGTTCAGCCTGATCCTCGGCGAGGAAAAAGCGGATACGGGCACGATCGAATGGGAACGCGGCGCGGACTTCGGCTTCCTCCCGCAGGAAAGCGCGCCGGCCGGCGACGAGACCGTGCTCCAGATCGCGACCAGCGGGAAGAAACTCGAGCCCGACGAGGACGACTGGGACATCGACTACACCCTCGAACCCCGCGCGCGGAAAATCCTCGCCGGCCTCGGCTTCAAGGAAGGCGACGCCGAGAAGCTCGCGAAAACGTTTTCCGGCGGCTGGGTCATGCGCGCCCACCTCGCCCGCCTGCTCGTCGCCGAACCCGCGCTCCTGCTGCTCGACGAACCGACCAACCACCTCGATCTCGAGGCGCTGCTCTGGTTCCAAGATTATCTGACGCGCTATCCGGGCGGCCTCGTCGTCATCTCGCACGACCGCGCCTTCCTCAACGCCCTCTGCACGGGCATGCTCGAGCTGCGCTCCGGCCGCCTCAATTACTACCACGGCAACTACGATTCGTACCTGAAGGAAAAGGACGACCGGAAAGCCCAGCAGGCCGCGCTCTTCAAAAACCAGCAGCGCGAGATCGCGCACCTGCAGAAGTTCGTCGACCGCTTCGGCGCCAAGGCCTCGATGGCCTCCCGCGCGAAATCGAAGGAAAAGCAGATCGAGCGCCTGCAGGAAGTCGCCGTCGAGGAACCGCACGAGGAACTCAAGCGGATCAACTTCAAGTTTCCCCAGCCGCCGCGCTCCGGCCTCAAGGTCATCGAGCTGAAAAACATCCAGCAGGCCTACGGCAACCACGTCGTCTACCGGGACCTCAACTTCACCGCCGAACGCGGCCAGCGCATCGTGCTCGTCGGGCCCAACGGCGCCGGCAAATCCACGCTGCTCAAGATCCTCGCCGACGTCATCCCGACGCAGGGCGGCGTCCGCGAACTCGGCAGCAACGTCGTGCCCGGCTACTTCGCCCAGAACCGCCTCGACAACCTCAAGCCCGAGCTGACGGTTTTCGAGAACGTGATGGAGCTGCGGACGAACGAGAACCAGCTCACCGAACAGCAGGCGCGCGCCATCCTCGGCGCTTTCCTCTTCCGCAAAGACGACGTCCACAAGCCCATCGGCGTCCTCTCCGGCGGCGAAAAATCCCGTCTCGCCCTCGCCCGGCTGCTCGTGAAGCCGCCGAACCTGCTGCTGATGGACGAGCCGACGACCCACCTCGACATCGCCTCGATCGACGCCCTCATCGGCGCGCTCAAGTCCTACGAGGGCACGCTGATCTTCATCAGCCACGACGTGCACTTCATCAAGTCGCTCGCCGAAACCGTGCTCCACGTGCACAGCGGCCGGCTCACGCCCTACGCCGGCAACTACGATTACTACCTCGAGAAATCGAAGGCCTCCGACGCCCGCGCCGCCCTCACCGCCGGCTTCACCGATGCCCGGCCCGTGCAACAAAAAGCCGCCGCACCCGCGCCCGCGAAACCGTCCGCGCCCGCCGCGAAGAAGCCGAACGCGTCCGAGATCCGCAAATTCCGCGAGCACGTCGGCCAGCTGGAAAAGAAGGTCGTCGATCTTGAAGCGAAGCAGGCCGAGATCACCGCCGCCCTCGAGGCGCCGGAAACCTACGCCGACAAGGGCAAATTCCACCATTTGAACCGCGAGCTCAGCACCGTGGTCGACGAAATCTCCGCCGCCACTGCCGCCTGGGAAGACGCCGCCTCGAAACTCGCGGAAATGGAACAGCCGTAAGGCGGAATGCCTGCGGCAGTGGCAAGTTGAGAGTTGAGCGTTGAGAGCTGAGAGATCGATCAGCCGTAGCACGCGGTTGAATGGAGCAGATTAAGACGACGGCACCGGCCCGCGCCCCCTCCCCTAGCGATCCGAACCCGGATCGAGCTCTCAACTCTCAACGCTCAACTTCTCCCGCCTCAAAGCTTCAGCGCAGCGTCTCGCCGATCAACTCCGGCACGACGGCGGGGCCGGCGCCGATCCGGATCGCCGCCGCCACCTGCGCCTGTGCCGCGGCCAACGCCGTCTCGTCGTTCGCATGGATCACCGCGAGCGGTGCACCGGCCGCGACCGTCTCGCCGATCTTGCAAAGTCCGCTCACGCCCACGGCCGGATCGACTTTGTCCTCCGCCCGCGCCCGGCCGGCCCCGAGCCGCAGGGCCGCCAAGGCAATTTCCATGGCGTCGACGTCCTCGACCGTCCCCGCCCGCGGCGCCGGCACGGGCACCTGCAGCCGCGCCTGCGGCAGCCGCGCCGGTTCGTCGATCGCACGGCCGTCGCCGCCCTGCGCCACGACGATCTCGCGGAACTTCGCCAGCGCCGATCCGTCCGCGACCGCCGACTCGAGTTTGCGCCGCGCCGAAACTTCGTCCGCGGCCGCGCCGCCCAGCACGAGCATGTGCGCGCCGAGCGTGTACGTGACTTCCATGACATCGGCCGGTCCCGTCCCGCGCAGGCACGCGATCGATTCCGCCACTTCCAACGCGTTGCCCACCGTGCGGCCAAGCGGTTGGTCCATGCCCGTGAGCACCGCGCGCACCTGTTTGCCGCCGGCGCGGCCCACGGCGACGAGCGCTTCGGCGAGGGCCTGCGCGTCGGCCTTCCGCTTCATGAAGGCGCCGCGGCCGAACTTCACGTCGAGCACGAGCGCGTCGATGCCCTCGGCGAGTTTCTTCGAGAGGATCGAGCCGCAGATCAGCGGGATGCACTCCACCGTCGCCGTCACGTCGCGCAGCGCGTAGAGTTTCTTGTCCGACGGCGCGAGGTCCTTGGTCTGGCCGATGAGCGCGCAGCCGATCCGCGCGATCTGCGCGCCGTACTCCGCCAGCGACAGATCGGTGCGGAAGCCGGGAATCGATTCCAGTTTGTCGAGCGTGCCGCCCGAGTGGCCGAGGCCGCGGCCGCTGATCATCGGCACCGGCACGCCGCACGCGACGACGAGCGGCGCCAGCGGGATGGAAATCTTGTCGCCCACGCCGCCGGTCGAGTGCTTGTCGACCTTGATGCCCGGCACCGCCGAGAGATCGGCCACCGTCCCGGAACGCATCATCGCGTCGGTGTACGCCGCCGTTTCCTCCGGCGTCATGCCGCGCAGGAAAATCGCCATCAACAGCGCGCTGAGCTGGTAGTCGGCCCACGAACCGTCGGTGGCGCCGCGCACGAAGGCCTGGATCTCGGCGCGCGTCAGCGCGTGGCCGTCGCGTTTGCGGGCGATGATGTGCTGGGGGAACATGGCCTCACCCCAGCATCGCGCCGCCGCCGAGGCAACCCGCCCTTCGCCCGCGGCTCACGGCACCGCCGCTCCGTCGGGAAATCGGTACGCGCGTTCCACCTTCGCGACGCGCACTTCGTACGCCTCGTACCACGACGCCCGGCCGCCGCGCTGCGCTTTCTGGTGCTCGGTGTCGCGCTTCCACGCGAGCAACGCGGCTTCGTCGCGCCAATAGCTGACGGTGATGCCGACGCCGTCGGCCCCGCGCGCGCTCTCGATCCCGAGAAACCCGTCGTAACGCGCACCGAGGTCGACCATCCGCTGCGCGACGGCGCCGTAGCCCGCGTCATCGGCGGCGGCGCGTTTCGACGTGAAGATCACCGCGTAGTACGGCGGCTCGGGGGTGCGGGCGAGTCCGGCGGCGCTCATGCGGCGGCCCTCCGGAGCACGAGCATGGAATCAGCGCCGGCAAAGAACGCATAGTCGACCGTCCTCACCTCGCTCGCGATGCCGGCTTCCCGCAGCTCCCGGCGCAGCCGCGCGAGGGCCGGATACGGCCGGCCGTCGAGGCCGCACAGCGGATGGATGCGCACTTCGTCGGCCGTGACGCGCACCAGTTCGCGGCACGCGGCGAGGTGCCAGTCGTAGTCGAACCGCGCCGCGTAGAGGAAGAGCAGGTGCGCGCAGAGCACGAGGTCGAAGGTGCCGTCGAAGAACGGCAGCCGCGGCAGCGCCGCGCCGACGTAGCGGTTGCGGATGAAATGCGTCGCGTAGTCGGCGAGGAACCGCTCCGCCGCGCCGCGCCGGTCCGTTTCCGCGGCGGCGAGCGAGGGAAACGCCTTCAGCCGGAACAGCCGCGGCTTCGCGTGCATCTGCGCCGCCATGCGCGCGTAGTCGGCCTGCACCTGCGCGGTCAGCTCGGCGACCGTGCGGTCGTACCACGGGTCGACGGCGACGGCGTCGATCCGCCGCGCGCAGGCTTCGGCGGTGAACGAAGACGGGC
The DNA here is from genome assembly GCA_027482185.1 of Opitutaceae bacterium. Lineage (GTDB taxonomy): Bacteria > Verrucomicrobiota > Verrucomicrobiia > Opitutales > Opitutaceae > ER46. Next base: position 82,366 of record JAIXWF010000001.1, read on the forward strand.
CGGCGGCGACGTCGAGCACGTCCCGGCCGCGCAGCGCGGCCGGATCGAGCGCGAAGAACTGCGCGTACTCGGCGAGCGAGCGGCCGAAGAAGGCGACGCCGGGCAGTTCGAGTTCCGGCGCGGGCGCGGGGATCAATCCGGTCCGGGACCGGGGGGAGGGAGCAAGGGCGAGGGCGGGCATGGGAGCGGGAGGAGGCGGGTCACGTGGTGCGGGAGGAGAAAATCGGGAAAACAAAAAGCCCGACTCGGTTGAGTCGGGCTTGGCGCTGAACGGGAGCGGCTTTTTCAGCCGTTGGGCGCGGTATCCGCGCGGTGTCCTCGTCGCCAAGCCGACCCGTGCCAACGGGCGCGTTTGACCGTCGTCATCTTCATGACGCGGACGCAAACGGCGGCTCGGGCGGAAAAATTCATCGGCGCAACCGATGTTGGTTCGGCGCGCGCCGCGCAAGCGGATTTTTCCCGCGGGACGGAAATTCCGCGCCGGCACGCCAACCGGTGTGCGCGCCGGCGCGGCCAAAAAACAGGGCGGCGACCTTGCGGCCGCCGCCCTGGAAACGAGTCGTGATTACTCCAAAAAATCAGGTCTTCTTCGCCCCGAAGACGGAGCGGGCCATGTTGAACGGCGCGCGGGTCAGGCGCGTGACGGCGGACAGCGTGTGCTCGCCGGCCATCGGCTCCGCGGACACCGCCGGCGTGGCGGCGGTCACGAGCGCCTCGCGCGCGGCGAGCCGGGCCTCGCGTTCGGACACGGCGGCCTCGCGGCGGCGGACGGCGGTCTCCTGTTCGCGGATCGCGATGCGGTCGTCGCGGAGATTGTTCTGCTCCGCCTCGAGGAGCTCGCGGGCGCGGTGCAGTTTTTCCCAGCCGGCGGCGAGGGCGGATTCGTCGGCGAAAACCTCGCGGCGCGGGGCGCGCGTTTCGGCGGCGGGGGCCGGCGCGGCGGCCGCGGCGCGGGACTCGGGGGCGCCGGAACGCCCGGCCTCGATCTCGGCCTGGAGGGCCCGGAGGCGGGCCTCGTAGTCGCGGAGGTTCTGCTCGCGCTCCCGGAGCGCATCCTGGTCTTCCTGCAGGCGCCGGCGCTCCTCCGCGAGGGTCGCGGCCCACTTCTCTGTGGACGGCGACGTGCGCGCCAGTTTCAGGGCGGGGCCGTTCGGCGGAAACGTGATGGTCGGGTTCATGTGGTGATCCTGCTTGCTGCGGGACCACCCTAGCGTTTTCCGGTCCCGGCCGCTACGGCCCGAACCGGTTTTTACCCGGAGTTTACCTCAAGCGACGACGTCGGCGGACGATTGCCGGGATCTTTACGAACGGAAGATCACATCCTCGCGCTGGAACATCTTCACCGCGAGCCCGAGCGCGGCCGCGGCGTAGACGCAGGTCGAGCCGAAGATCAGCGCGAGGTACGGCCACTGCCAGACGCCGGACACGAGTTCCTTGCTCACGAGCGAGACATTGAGGATCGGGACGAGGGCGAGCTTCGCGTTGAGCTCGACGCCGGGCAGCATGCCGACGACGGCGGGCAAAATGATGACGATGATGAGCGGCGAGACGTAGCTCTGCGCCTCCTTGAAGCTCTTCGCGAAGAGGGAAATCGCGAGCAGCGCGGCGGAGAACAGCACCGCGACCGGTATCACCATTCCGAGTACGGCCAGCATGCCGAGCGGGTCGAGAGACGGCAGGGCCGGGCCCGCGGCCGCGGCGGTCTTCGCCGCCCCGGCGGCGGCGCCGGCGCCGAACTTGGCGAACAACGAGCCGCCGACGAGGAACGTGAGCGACATCGACAGCAGCGAGAACAGGACCGTGGACAGCGAGGCCGTGAGCACCATCAGGAATTTCCCCAGCACGAGATCGATGCGGGCCACCGGGCTGCACAGGATCGTCTCCATCGTGCCGCGTTCCTTCTCGCCGGCCGTGAGGTCCATCGCCGGGTACATGGCGCCGGTGAAGGCGAGCAGGATGAACAGATACGGGATCAGGCCGCCGATGACGTTGCCGCCGACCTTTTCCGGCGGGGCGACGTTCTCGGTCTTCAGTTCGAACGGCTTCACGAGCTCGGCCGGCAGGCTGCGGCGCTCGAGGCGGCCGGCGATCTCCTTGTCGCGGTAGTCGTTGAAGAAACGGCGGAGCTCGGTGACCGCGAACGCGGACCGCATCTCGCCTTCGTAATTGTAGATCTTCACGGCGGCCGAGGCGCCCTGCGCGAGCGCGGCGTCGAAACCGGCGGGCAACTCGACCGCGGCCCGCACCTTCTTGTCGGAGATCCGCTGCTTCCAATCCGCCGCGGCGGGCACGATCTTCACCTTGTCGTTGGCGGCGAGCGCGGCGCGCACGGCGGGCGAGTCGTCGCCGCCGATCAGCATCACGGTCGGCGCGGTGGCGCGCGCCTCGCGCACGATCTTGAAGGAAATGAACCCGATCAGGGCCATGATGGCGGGCATCACGAGCGTCGGGATGATGATCATCGAAAGCAGCGTGCGCCGGTCGCGCAGCATGTCGCGCAGCTCCTTGGTGTAGATGGTGGCGATGTTGGGCCAGTTCATGGGGAGCGCGGGTTCAGGGTTGGTCGCCGCCGACGGTCTTGACGAAGATTTCCTCGACGTCGGTCTCGCCGGTGCGGGCGCGGAGTTCCGGGAGCGTGCCTTCGGCGAGCAGCTTGCCGCCGTGGATGATGCCGACGACGTCGCACAGTTTCTCGACCTCGCTCATGACGTGGGTCGAGTAGATCACGGTCTTGCCGCGGTTGCGGCAGTCGCGGACGAAACGGACGATCGTGCGCGCGGCCATGACATCGAGGCCGAGCGTCGGTTCGTCGAAGATCATCACCGCGGGATCGTGGATCAGCGTCCGGGCGATGGAGGTCTTCTGCTTCATGCCGGTGGAGAACTTGTCGCAGCGGCGGTCGAGGAAATCGTCCATCTCGAGATCGGCCGCGAGCTGCTGCGTGCGCTCCTTGATCTTGGCGCCGGTGAGACCGTTGAGGCGGCCGAAGTAGGCGATCATCTCGCGGGCGGTGAGGCGGCCGTAGAGCGCGGTGCTGGCGGCGAGGAAGCCGACATTGGCACGGACCTTGGCGGCGTCGCGGACCACGTCGAACCCCGCGACCGTCGCCCCACCGCGCGTCGGCTGCAGAAGCGTCGCGAGCATGCGGAGCGTCGTCGTCTTGCCGGCGCCGTTCGCGCCGAGCAGGCCGTAGATCTGGCCCGGGGAAACGCGGAAGGAAATGTCCTCCGCGGCGATGATCTCGCCCCGCTTTTTGTCGCGGAACGTTTTCGTGAGTTGGCGGGCTTCGATCATGGAAGATGGAAAAGTGGAAACGGAAGAAAGCGGTAAATTGGAAAACCGGGACCGGGGCGGAAACCGGAGCGCCACCCGAAAGGGCCCGGCGTTTCCCGATTTTCCAATTTCCCGTTTTTGCAATTCTCAGAGACTCATTTTCTCGCGGAAGTCCTGGGCCTGGCGGCGGCTCAGCTCGACTTTGGCGCCGCCCTTGAGATGGACGAGCAGGCCGCCGCTGAACCACGGCTCGATCTTCTCGATCCAGGCGAGGTTGATGATCTGGCGGCGGTTGGCGCGGAAGAAGTACTTCGGGTCGAGGCGTTCCTCCATCGCGTTGAGGGAACGGAAGAGCTGGGGCTGGGCCTCGTCGAAATGGACGCGCGTGTAGTTGCCTTCGCTCTCGAGCAGGCGGATCGCCTTCACCTCGACGAACCAGCAGCGGTCGCCCTCGCGGACGAAGACCTTGTCCTCCGCGGCGAGCCGTTCGCGCGGCGGCGCCTTCGGTCCGGCGCCGCCGGCGGCGACTTTGGCGCGAAGGCGGTCGATCGCGGCGGCGAAGCGCGCGGGGTCGACGGGCTTGAGCAGGTAGTCGAGCGCGTTGAGTTCGAAGGCCTTCACCGCGAATTCGTCGTAGGCGGTGGTGAAGATCACGTGCGGCACGGGCGGCTCGAGCGTCTCGAGCAGCTGGAGGCCGGTCTCGCCGGGCATCTGCACGTCGAGGAACAGCAGATCCGGGCCGAGGGCGGCGAGCTGTTCGCGGGCCTGCTTCGCGTTGGCGGCTTCGCCGGCGAACTCGATGTCGGGATACGCGGCCAGCAGGCGGCGCAGTTCGTTGCGCGCGAGGCGCTCGTCGTCGATCACCAAGGCTTTCATGCGCGGACGGGGTGGAGCGGGAGCACGGCCTCGGCGACGACGAGGGCCGGGGCGTCGGCGCGCAATTGGAGGGAGGCGCGATCGCCGAAGAGGAGCCGGAGGCGTTCCGCGGCGTTGCGGAGGCCGAGGCCGGTGGAGGCGGGCGCGCCGGCGGCGGCCGCGGGGGCGAGTTCGCCGGGGTTGCTCACGCGCAGGCGGAGGGCGTCGTGTTCGCGGCGCGCGACGATGGCGATCTCGCCGCCTTCGGGCCGCGTGGAGATGCCGTACTTCACGGCGTTCTCCACCAGGGTCTGCAGCAGCAGCGGCGGGATCGGCAGGCCGAGGGTGGCGGGGTCGATGTCGAGCCGCACACGCAGCCGTTCCTCGTGGCGCACCTGCTCGAGCGCGAGGTAGTCGTTGACGGTGCGCAATTCGTCCTCGAACGGCACGGTCTCGAGCTGGCCGCTTTGGAGCGAGTAGCGGAGCAAGTTGGCCAAGTGCGTGACCGACTCGCGGGCGCGGGCGGGGTCCTCGTCGATCAACGCGCGGAGGGAGTTGAGCGAATTGAAGATGAAGTGCGGGTTGACCTGCGACTTGAGCGCGCGGAGTTCGGCTTCCTTGACGTTGGTGGCGAGCTTGAGCTGCTCGATTTGGAGCCGGTTGAAGCGGTCGAAGAGGTGGTAGAAGAAGTAGACGCAGAGCCAGCCCGCGAGGAGGATGACGCCGTTGACGATGCTGAGGATCATCGCGACCCAGATCGGCGTCTTGCCGGGCCACGGCGTCTGCAGCACGAGGTACGGGTAGGCGAAACCGATCAGCGTCCAAGCCAGGGACTGCAGCGTGCTCAGACCGAGGATACGCGGTCCGAGCGCGAGCCAGCCGAGGTCTTTCCAACCCCACCGGACCAGCCACGGCCGGGTGAAGTGCGTGATCAGCAGGCCGAGGGCGACCACGAAGACGACGGTGGACAGGGTCTCGAGGTTCTGGTCGAAGGTCTGCGGCTTCTGCGGCAAAATCAGGACGAAGAACGTCTGGAGCAGCAGAAAGAAGGTCCAACCGACGGTCTGGAAGATCACGTACAACCGCTCCTGGGCGCGGCGGCGGCGGGCGTCGCTTTCCAGGAGGACGGACGTGGGGGCGGCGAACGCGGACATGGCGGCTAAAGAGACGGGCAGCCCGGCGGTGGCAACATGACTTCGAACGGCATGAACCCATCCTACCCGCAAACGCCGGCCTTGGCCCGCGGGGCGGGATGAACGGAAGCGCCGCCGGGATGAACGGCGAACCCGGAACGAACCGGGGTTACGGCGCCTCGGCGACGCTGAGGAGCAGGGCGAGTGCGAGGCCGAAGTCCTTCACCGAGGCCGGCTGGTCGACGTCGATCCATTCGTCGAGCGAATGGGCGCGGCCGCCGCGGTTGCCGGACTGGGGCGACATCGCGAAGGCGGGGATGCCGAGGCTGATCGGGATGTTGGCGTCGGTGCTGCCGACGTTCCAGACGGGCACTTTCTCGAACGACTTCATCGTCGCCACGACCTGGCGCAGCAGGGGCGTCTCCGGGGCCGTGACGCCCGACGGGCGCTCGCCGATGAGTTTCACATCCGCGCTGATCTTGCCGAACGTGGTCGCGCGCGCCGCGTTTTCCTCGACGACGGCTTCGTCCACCAGCTTGAGGAATTGCGCATCGATCTTCTGCAGTTCCTCCGGGGAAACGGAGCGCATGTCGACCTCGAGGGAGACCTCGAAGGGAATCGAGTTCACCGAGGTGCCGCCGCTGACGATGCCGACGTTGTAGGAAACCTTGGGTTGCTTCGGGACGACGATCTTGCCGAGGCGGGCGATGACATTGCCCATCGCAAAGGCGGGACTGACCTGGCCGAAGGCGCCCCAGCTGTGGCCGCCGGGGCCCTTGAACGTGACCCGGTAGCGTTTGCTGCCGAGGCCGCCGTTGGTGATGAGGTCGTTGTTGCCGCCGTCGACGGAGATGAAGCGCTTGATCTTGTCCTTCCACGGCCCCTTGCCGAACAGGTAACGCATGCCGCGCAGGTCGCCGGGGCCTTCCTCGCCGACGTTGCCGATGAAGAGGATGTCGCCGGGGGTCTCGACCTTCGCGGCCTTCATGGCGCGGATCGCCGCGAGCAAAAACGCGAGGCCGCGCGTGTCGTCGCCGATGCCGGGCGCGGAGAGGCGCGTGCCGTTGCGCTTCACGGTGACGTCGGTGCCCTCGGGGAACACGGTGTCGAGGTGCGCGGCGACGGCGAGGAGCGGCACGGTGTTGCCGGGCCGGCCGCGCCAGAGGCCCATGACGTTGCCCTCGGCGTCGGTGGTGACGTCCTCGAGGCCGACCTCGCGGAGCAGTTTCGCGTAGGCCTCGCCGCGGAGCTGTTCCTTGAACGGCGGCGCGGGAATCTCGGTCAGGAAAATGAGATCTTTCACATAGCGGGCGAAGTCGCGGTCGAAGGCCTTGACGGCAGCCTGGTAGGACGGCGACGCGACGATGCGCTGGGCCCGGATTTCTTCGGGGGAAAGCTCGGCCGCGCGGAGGCGGGGCGTGACGACCGGAACCAGCAGGGCGGCGGCAAAGACCAGCGCGAACGCGCGGGGCAGGCGGGGGAACGGCATGGACGGAACGTCGAAGCAACGCCGGGCCGGCGTCAACGCCGCGGCGGCGGGAATTCCGTTTTCCGCAAGCTCAGGCGCACTCCTGCAGTTGAGTGAGCTGGGTAGAGAGTTGAGATCCGAGCCGCCCGGTTTCCCATGGATCATGATGGGAATGCATCCCCTCGCCTATCTTCCGCCCCGAACCTCGGCGGATCGATTTCTCAAACCCAAACTTTCAACTCTCAACTGCATCCGTCCGGCTCAGGCGCCGATCGGATGCCAGGTCGTCTTGAACTCGAGGAAATCGCGGACCGCGTAGACGCTCTCGGCGCGGGCGGAGAGCCAATCGGCGGGCTTGGTCGCGTCCACGATCCGCACGCGTTTGATGCTGTCGGCGGCGCCGAGCCGCAGCGTCTTCGCGTCCTCGGGGCCGACGGCCGCGCTCAGCGCGCGCAGGTGCGCATGCGTCGCGAAGGTCGGCACGAGCTCGCGGCGGAAGCCGGTGAGCAAATTGACCACGCCACCGGGGAGGTCGCTCGTCGCGAGCATTTCGCCGAGCAGCACGGCGGGATACGGCGTCGCCTCGGAGGCGAGCGCGACGACCGTGTTGCCGCTGACGATCACGGGAGCGACGAGGGAAACGAGGCCGAGCAGCGCGGGCGCGTCGGGCGCGATCACGCCGACGATGCCCATGGGCTCGGTGACGGTGAAATTGAAATGCGGCGACGCGACGGGGTTCACGTTGCCGAGCACCTGCTCGTACTTGTCGGCCCAGCCGGCGTAGTACACGAGGCGGTCGACGCTCGCCGCGACCTCGCGGGCGGCGGCGGCGCGGGCGGCGCCGAAACGCACGAGCGTGCCGGTCATTTCGTCGCCGCGCGCCTCGAGCATTTCGGCGAGGCGGTAGAGGATCTGGCCGCGGTTGTAGGCGGTGCGTTTGGCCCAGCCGGGGCCGGCCTTGGCGGCGGCCTCGACGGCGTTGCGCAGGTCCTTGCGCGTGCACTGGGGCACGTGGGCGAAGAAGGCGCCGGCGGCGTCGGCCAGCGGATACGTGCGGCCGCTTTCCGAGCGGATGAAGGCGCCGCCGACGTAGGGCTTCGGGGTTTTGGTGACGGGAAGACGGGACATGGTTGCGACCGGATCGGGCCGGCGGTTCAGGTGAGTTGCGCGTAATCGAGGAGGCCCTGGCGGCCGCCCTCGCGGCCGAAGCCGCTTTCCTTGTATCCGCCGAACGGCGACGTCGGATCGAATTTGTTGTAGGTGTTGGCCCAGACCACGCCGGCCTTGAGCTCGGTGCTGAGCTTGAGGATGCGGGAACCCTTGTCGGTCCAGACGCCGGCGCTGAGGCCGTAGGCGGTGTTGTTCGCCTTCTCGACGGCCTCCTCGACGGTGCGGAATGTGAGGATGCTGAGCACGGGCCCGAAGATTTCCTCGCGGGCAATGCGGTGGCTCATGGTCACGCCGCTGAACAGCGTGGGCCGGAAATAGTAGCCCTTGTCCGGCAGCCGGCACGCCGGCTGGTACAGCTCCGCGCCCTCGGATTCGCCGGCGGCGACGAGGTCGCGGATGCGCTGCAGCTGGGCGGCGGAATTGATGGCGCCGATGTCGGTGTTCTTGTCGAGCGGGTCGCCGACCTTCAGCACCGCGAGGCGGCGCTTGAGTTTGGCGAGGACGGCGTCGGCCACCGGTTCGTGGACGAGCAGGCGCGAGCCCGCGCAGCAGACATGGCCCTGGTTGAAGAAGATGCCGTTGACGATGCCCTCGACGGCTTGGTCGAGCGGGGCGTCGTCGAACACGATGTTGGCCGCCTTGCCGCCGAGCTCTAGGGTGAGCTTCTTGTCCGTGCCGGCCAGCGCGCGCATGATGAGCTTGCCGACGTCGGTGGAGCCGGTGAACGCGATCTTGGCCGGGACCGGGTGGTTGACGACGGCGGCGCCCACTTCGCCGGCGCCCGTGACAAAGTTGACGACGCCGGGGGGCAAACCGGCCTCGCGGATGATCTCCGCGAACTTCAGGCAGGTGATGCTGGTGGTCTCGGCGGGCTTGAGGACGACGGTGTTGCCGGCGGCGAGCGCGGGGGCGAGTTTCCACGCCAGCATCAGCAGCGGGAAATTCCATGGGATGACTTGGCCGACAACGCCGAGCGGCGCGACCCGGCGGCCCGGGGCGAGGTACTCGAGTTTGTCGGCCCAGCCGGCGTGGTAGAAGAAATGCGCGGCGGCCATCGGCACGTCGAAGTCGCGCGATTCCTTGATCGGCTTGCCGCCGTCGAGGGTCTCGGCGACGGCGAACTCGCGGGCGCGGTCCTGCAACAGCCGGGCGAGCCGGAAGAGGTACTTGGCGCGTTCGCGGCCGGGCAGCTTGGCCCAGGGGCCGGCGGCTTTGGCGGCGGCGGCGTAGGCGGCGTCGACATCGGCCGGCCCGGCGAGGGCGATCTCGGCGAGTTTCTTCTCGTTGGCCGGGTTGATCGAATCGAAGTACTTGCCGGATTGCGGCGCGACGAAGCGCCCGCCGATGAAAAGGTCGTAGCGCGGCTGGAGTTTCGGATCCGCCGTCTCGGGGGCCGGATCGAAGGGCCAGAGGTCGCCGAAGATCAGTTCCGGCGCGGGCCGGCCCGGACGGGACACGGGGCGCGCGGGCGTTTTTTTGGCCAAGGTGGGCATGGAAAGTTCGGAATTCGCGGACGGGGACTCAGTAGGACTCGGCGGCTTCGCTGAAGTAATACGGCGCCTGATACGCGCCGGATTTCTCTTTGGCGAGTTGGCGGAGGAGGTCGTTGAGCAGCGAGCTCGCGCCGAAACGGTAGCGCATGTTCGTCAGCCAGGCGTCGCCGAGCGTTTCCTTCACCGCGACGAGAAATGTCAGGGCCTGCTTCGCGGTGCGGATGCCGCCGGCGGGCTTCATGCCGACGGCGACGCCGGTCGCGAGGTAGTGGTCGCGGATGGCGTCGATCATGACCTGGTTGTTGCCGAGCGTGGCGTTGAGCGAGGTCTTGCCCGTGCTGGTTTTGATGAAATCGCCGGGGCGGATCACCTGCATCGCGAGGAAGGACGCGGCCCGGATGTTGTCGTACGTTTCCAGTTCGCTGACCTCGAGGATGACCTTCAGCGCGGCCGGTCCGCAGGCCTCGACGACTGCGGCGATCTCGTCCTGCACCGTCGCGAATTCGCCCGCGAGGAAGGCCCCGCGGTTGATCACCATGTCGATCTCGTCGGCGCCGTCGGCCACGGCCGCGCGCACCTCGGCGAGCCGGGTCTTGAGCGGCGCCTGGCCGCTGGGAAACGCGGTCGCGACGGACGCGATCTTCACGCCCGTGCCGGTCCCGAGGGCGCGGCGCGCGTGGCGCACCATGGCCGGGTAAACGCAGACGGCGGCGACGCGCGGGACGTCCAGACCCGCATCGTGCGGCTGCAAGGCCTTGCGGCAAAGGGAGGCGACCTTGCCCGGGGTGTCCTTACCCTCGAGGGTGGTGAGATCGACCATCGAGACGGCGGTCTTCAGACCCCAGAGCTTGGCGTGCTTCTTGATCGAACGCGTGCCGTACTTGGCGACGCGTTCCTCGATGCCGACGGCGTCCACGGGGCCGACGGCGTCGAACAACCGCCGGAGCGCGGCGGACGGAGACTTGGCGAGCATGGGGGCACTATCGGCGGGGCAAGGGACGAAACAAACGAAAAGTCCGCGCCCGGCACCCGCAGCCGCGTCTGCGTTTTGGTTTGAACAATCGGCCCGGAACCGCGTCGACACAGGCGTGCAACCGCTCCGCCGTTTTCTCGTTCCCGCCTTTGCCGTCGCCGCCGGGCTGGTTCTTGCCTCCGCCGGCCGCGCCGCCGATCCGGTCTTCGCCGGTCCCGTCGAGGCCGGCAAGGTCGAGGCGCCGACGCGGCGCGAAACCAGCGGCTTGGCCGCGTCGGTGCGGAACCCCGGCCTGCTTTGGCTGCACGACGACAGCGGCAGCCAGCCCGTGCTGCACGCGATCGAGACCAACGGCACCCCCGTCGGCACCTTGCAGGTCGGCGGGATCAAGAACACAGACTGGGAGGACCTCGCGTCCGTCACGCTCGACGGCAAACCGTGGCTGGTCGTGGGCGACGTCGGCGACAACGACGCCGTGCGCCGCAGCGTCGCGATCCATTTCGTGGCGGAGCCGGACCGCGCCGCCCTGGCCGCGGCGGGCCGGCTGGCGGAGCAGCCCGCGGCCACGCTCACGGTCACCTACGAAGACGGACCCCGCGACGTGGAATCCCTTGCCGTCGATCCGCGCGAACGCGCGATCTACCTGCTCTCGAAACGCGACGACGCCCCGCGCCTTTACCGCATTCCCCTGCCCGCCGGCCCGCCTGTCTCCGCCGCCGTGAGCGCGCGGTTCGTCGGCACCGTGCCGCACCTCCCGAAGGCCAGCGCCGGCCAGCTCCTGCTCAACGCCCGGCTCGGCCGGATGCGCGGCTGGCCCTGCGCGCTGGATTTCGCGGCCGACGGTTCCGCGGCGGTCGTGCTGACCTACGGCGACACGCTCGTCTTTCCCCGCGCCGCGGGCGAAACGTGGGCGAAAGCGCTTGGGCGCACGCCGGTGCGGCTGGCGCCGCACGCGTTGCCGCAGGCGGAGGCGGCCTGCTTCTCCGCCGACGGCAAAGCGATCTTCGTCGCCTCCGAGGAAACGAAACGCCTCATGCGCTACGACCGAAAGTAGGCGCACGATGTGCGCGCGGCTTTTCGGTGCGGCGTCGAGCGCCGACGAGCGGCGCCCCTACCGAAACCTGAAAGCCGCACCGGACTCCCGCTCCGGCCCACGGCCGGCTTGCCCGCGGGCCAAACGGCGGCTTCGCTGCCCCACGTACCCCATGAAGACCCTGCTCCGCTGCCTGCCCCTCCTTCTCCTCGGGCTCCTGCCGCTCCGCGCGGCGGACTCCGCTGTGATCTCCGCCGTCCGCGCGGCCGACGACGAACGACTCGCGGCCACGACCGCCGGCGACCGCGCCCGGCTCGACGCCATTTTCTCGGACGATCTGCACTACGCGCACTCGAACACCAAGGTCGACACCAAGGCCACCTTCGTCGAGGCCCTCGTCGGGAAGAAGTCGGTCTACGAATCGTTCGAGCACAAGGAGCGCACCTTCGTCCCCGCCGGCCCGGGCATCGTGCTCCAGCACGGCCGCGTGCTGGCCACCGTGCGCAACGCGTCCGGCGTGAACAAACTCGACCTCGGCTACCTCGCCGTCTGGCGGCAGGAAAACGGCCGCTGGCGTTTCCTCGCGTGGCAATCCTGCCGCGTGCCGCCGCCGGACACGAAGAAGTGACGCCCTCGCGTTCCTCAGCCGGGATCGTGCAGTTGAAAGTTGAGGGTTGAGAGATCGACCGAGTCACGGACGCCGTCGCCGCAGCTCGCAACCTGAGGGACCAAACGGTTCTGCTCTCAACGCTCAACCAAGCTCTCTCAACTGCATGAGTCCGGCTCAGCCAAGGAGCGCGCGCAGTTCCTTGTAGCGGCTGCGGCCCACGGGCAGACGCAGGCCGGAACGCAGCTCGGCCTCGTAGCGGCTGCCCTCCTGCGCATGCAGCGCCTTGATCGCGCTCCAGCGCACGAGGTAGCTCTTGTGGATCCGTTCGAAACCGGGCGGCAGCAGGGTCTGCAGTTTCTCGAGGGTCTTGTCGTGCAACTCACGCCGCCCGTCGGCCAGCACGAGCTCGGCATAGGCACCGGCACCCTCGGCATAGACAATCTCGTCGATCGCGATCAGTTCGACGCGGCCGGCCTTGCGCACGGCGAGGTACTTGGCGGCGCCGGCGGTACGGGCGTCCTTCTCGGTGACCCGCCGGAGCGCCTGCGCGAGCCGCTCCTGGGAGAACGGTTTCGGCACGAAATCGATCACGCCGTATTCGAAGGCGCGGAGGGCCTGGTCGGTATTGGCGGAGACAACGACCGTGTGGAACGAACCCGCGACGCTCGCGGCCAGCAGCTGCATGCCGTCGCGGCCGTGGAGGTTGAGGTCGAGCAGCAGCAGGTCGATCGGCGACTCGTCGAGCCGGGCCGCGGCCTCCGCCCACAGATTCGCGCAGCGGACGGACTCCAGCTTCTCGCCGAGGATTTCCCGGCAGAACCGTTCCAGGCGCTGCGCCAGCAGCGGCTCGTCCTCGACGATCAAAATTCTCACGGCGAAACGGGCTGCGGCTGCGGCCAAGCCGGCGCCGCGGCTGCGCGCAGCGGCGCGACGGCGACGGGTGTGCGGAGTTCGATCATCGTTTCCCAGCCCTCGGGCACGGGCACGCCGGCCAGCGACCAGGCTCCGGTGAAACTCTCCTCGAGGCGCGCGCGCACGTAGCGCAGCCCGGTGCCCTCGCGGGGTTCGGCGGCCGCCGCCTGACGCTCGCCGCGGGCCGTGAGCGTGTAGCGCACGCCGCCCGCCAGGCGATCGGCGCGCAGGTCGAATTCGATCCGGCCGCCCCGGGGCGCGAGGTGCGTGAGGCCGTTTTCGACCAGAGTGTGGAACAGCGCGGGCGGGATCGGCGCCGCCTCGTCGACGCCGCGTGCGACGAGTTCGCAGACCGCGCCCTTGCGCAGGCTCATCACCCGGAGGTGCGCCCGGCAAAGTTCGAGTTCCTCCCCGAGCGGAATCAGAGTCTGGCCCGCCACCCGGCTCAGGATCCTGAATTCGGCCGCGAGGGCGTCGATCAGGGTCACCGCCGTCCGCGGCTCCTGCTCGATGACTTCCTGGATCGTCGCCAGCGTGTTGAGCAGGAAGTGCGGCTGGATATTCTTTTTGAGCAGCTCGGTTTCGAGGCGGGCCGCGGTGAGCTGCATCCGGCGGGCGGCACGGCGTTCTTCCCGCAAGTCCAGCACGACCATGACAAGCAGGCCGAGCAGGGCCGGACCGGCGCTGAGGAAGAAGGCGTAGTCGAGGAAGTCCCGCGGGGCGGCGATCAGGGCGACCAAACTGGCGGCCAGTCCCGCCGCCGCGACGCGGGCCCCGCGCCGGCGACGCACCACGGCGGCGATCGCCACGCCCAGCGCGACCGCGAACCCGGCGGCGCAGGCAAAGAGGCTGATGCCGTTGTAGAACGGGGTGCTGAACCACGCGAGCACCAGCGCCCCCGCCAGCGGAACCAGGGCCCACGCGCGCCGGCGGCGGATTTCGAAATGCTCCAGCAGGAAGACCGGCAGCAGCACGGCGAGCGCCGTGGCGAGCGCCGTGATCACGACGAGGCGCGGGTAGTGCCAGTCGTAAGGGTACTCGTAGAGCCAGCGCCACGCCTGCAGCGCCTGCAGCAGGGCCACGACGGCGAAAAGCACGCTGCACACCAGCAGCGAACGGCGCCGTCCGGCGAGGAGCCACATCAGCCCGAAGACCACCGCGGCGACCAGGGCGGCGCCGACCGCCATCACGGAAAACAGCGCCGTCCGCGAACGCTCCACCAGCATGGCGCGGAAGTTCCCCCGGGCCAGATTAAGGCCGTACGTCGGCCCGGGAAACCCGGTATGCCAGCTCGACATCCGCAGGGCGACAATGTGTTCGCCGGGGCCGAGCAGATCGGGCGGAAGCTGGAACAGCGTATCCACGAAACCCGGACTCTCGTCGTCCGCATCGGCGCTCACGCGCCCGCTTCGGCCGATCAGCCGGCCGTCCCAGTAGAGGTCGTAGCTCGCGACGACCTTGAGCAGCAGCCCGTCCGGCGGGCGCAGCGGCGGCACCGGCCGCGCCCGCAGGCGCCAACGCACCCAATAGATGCCCGACCGCGCCGGCAGCTCCCGACCGGAGATCGGCTGCCAATCGGAATCGTCGAAGGCCGGATCCGCCCAGCGCGGGTCGTCGCCGACCCGGAAGCGCAGCCCGGGCTCGCCCGCCGGCCGGATCCCCGCCGCGGCCGACGGGCCCGGCTCCGCCGCCGGGACCGGGACGGCGAGCAGCAAAACCAGAAGCCGGAGAATGCGCCGCAGCATCGCCCCGAGCTTCGCCGCGCGGGCCGGGGCCGTCGAGACGGTTCCCGAGCCGTTGGCTCGCCCGCCGAGCCGTTCACTCGGTCGCGACCGCGGTTCGCAGCCGCGGCGAGCCGTTCGCTCGGAAGCCATCGGCTTGGCCGGCCGGCGCGGCCACGTTCCCCGGCGTCCGCCAACGCGCGGATTTCCCGCCATGAAATCCCTCCTCCGCCAGATCCTCGCTCTGTCCGCGGCCGCCGGCTTCGCCGCCGCCGTTGCCGCTTCCCCCGCTGTCCCCGCCGATCCCGCCGCGCACTTGCTGCAGCGCCACGGCTCCCTCCCCGTCGCCAACGTCGGGGACCACGTGGAGACCGGTTCGTACCGCGTCCACGTTTCCGCCCGGCTCGGCCGGCCCGACGCCGTGCTGCCCGACGGCACCTGGCTCTACCATCGCCGCCGCGTCGCGGACAGCACCGCGACCGGCACGCTGGTCGTCCGATTCGACGCCGGCCGGGTGAGCGAGCTCCGGCTCGCGGCGCCGGCGTTGGTCGCCGCGCTGCCGCCGGTGCCGGCGGAATCCGTTTTGGTCGCGATCAAGTAGCACGGTTCCGGGGCGGGGCCCGGAGCGCTCCGGGCTCCGCCCTTTTCGCGCCGCACTTTCCCATCTCCCCGCTTGTCGGATCGCGGCACCGGGTTAGGCTGCGGCGCCATGTCTTCCCCCAGCGGCCCGCGACCTGCCGGCGTCCTGAGCGACGAACTCCATGCGCTCGCCCCCGAGAGTCGCCGGAAGAAATACCGCGCGGGCGAGGTGATCTTTTCCGCCGGGGACGCCGGCGACGGTTTCCATATCGTCGAGACCGGACAGGTCCGCATCTCCGCGGTGGTGGGACAGACCGAGCCCCGCACCCTCGCCGTGATCGGTCCCGGGGATTTCTTCGGCGAGATGGCCGTGGTCGACGAAGCCCCGCGCTCCGCGACGGCCACGGCCGAGACGGCCACGACGACGCTGTTCGTGGGCCGCGATGTTTTGCTTCGCCTGCTCGAGAAACGCCCGCACCTCGCGCTCAACCTCCTGCGGGAGTTCAGCGCGCGCATGCGCGCGCTGAACCGCAAGTACGTCGACGAAATCCTGCAGGCCGAACGCCTCGCCGTCGTCGGCCGCTTCGCCGGCACCATTGTGCACGATTTCAAGAATCCGCTCACGATCATCGGCCTCACGGCCGAGATGCTCTGCGACGCCGACGCCCCCGACGCGATGAAGGCGAAGGCCAAGCGCAGCATCACGCGCCAGATCGACCGCATGACCAACATGCTCCAGGAACTCATCGAGTTCACCAAACCGAGCGGCCAGCGGCCCGACCTGCAGCCGACGCCGTTCGCGGATTTCATGCAGCCGCTGGCGGAGGAAATCCGGGAGGAAATCGCCGCCCGCCACGTCAAACTCGATTCGGAAACCCCGCCGCAGGTCCTCGTCCGGATCGATCCCCGCCGGCTCTCGCGGCTCTTCTACAATCTCGTGAACAACGCCGTCGACGAGATGCCCGACGGCGGCAGCGTCACGCTGCGTTACAAACCCTCGCGGACCGAACTGCGTCTCGAGGTCGAGGACACGGGCAAGGGCATCGCGCCCGAAATCGCCGCCTCGCTGTTCCAACCCTTCGCCACCCACGGCAAGAAGCACGGCACCGGCCTCGGCCTCACGATCTGCCGCAAGATCGTCGAGGACCACGGGGGCAAGATCGGCGTCGCGCCGAGCGAACCGGGCAAAGGCGCCCGGTTCTATTTCACGCTCCCGCTCGGCGACTGACGGCGCCCGCCGCGGGCGCGACGTTCACGGCGCGGCCGCCGGCGGCGTGCCGAGTTTCCAGAATTTGTTGTCGGTCCGGACGGTCTTCATCAGGCCTTCGGCCCGGTCCACGAGGGCGGCCTGCTCCGCGGCGACGTTTTTCTTTTCCGCCGGATCGGTCTGCAGGTCGAACAACTGGATCGGCGCCGTCGTGGTCTTCAACCGGATCGCCTTCCAACGCCCGTCGAGCAGCAGCGCCTGGCTGACGCCCTGCTCGTAGAATTCCCAGTAGAGATAATCGTGTTTCGCCTGCGCACCGCGCCCGAGCAAGGTCGGGACCATGCTCACGCTGTTCAGATCCGGGGGAGTTTTCGCCCGCGCGAGTTCGGCCCAAGTTGCCATCAGATCGCCGAAGTAGGCGACATGGCCCGAGACGGAGCCGGCCTTGATCTGCCCGGGCCAGCGCGCGAGGAAGGGCACGCGGATGCCGCCGTCGGTCAGGCTGCGTTTCAGGCCGCTGAACGGCCCGCTCGGTTTGAAGAACGCCGGATCGTACTCGGGTCCGCCCTCGCGGTGCGGCCCGTTGTCGCTGGAAAACATCACGAGCGTTTTCTCGTCGAGCCCGAGCTGCTTGAGTTTCGCGAGCAGCGTGCCGACGTCGCGGTCGAGCCGCGACACCATCGCCGCGTGCGCCTGGTGCGCCCGCTTCCACGGCTTGTCGGCGTAGATCCCGAGATCGGGCACCTCGTTGCCGTCGCCCAATTCGCGGCTGCGCTCGTTGTTCGCGTGCGGCGACACCATCGAATAGAAAAGAAAGAAGGGCCGCGCGCGGTTCCGCTCGACGAACGCCACCGCCTCCTCGGCAAACAGGTCGCCGGCATAGACCACGGGCTTCGTCGCATAGCCGACGCCGGCGACGTCGCCGACCGGCACGCGGTCGTTGGGCAACGGCACCTTCTCGCCGTTGCGCCAGAGGAAATCGGGGTAGTGGTTGTGGGCGTGGGCCTGGTTGAGGAAACCGAAATGGTAATCGAAGCCCTGTTTCCGCGGTTCGCCGGTCTGGTGGTTTTCGCCGAGCCCCCACTTGCCCACGAGGCCGGTCGCATAGCCGGCCTGCTTCAGGACTTTCGCGACCGTGATGTCGTCCGCCGCCAGCGACTGCGCATCCATGTTGATCCGGCCGGCGTTGCCGCGGACCGTGGTGCGGCCGAGATGCTTGCCGGTCATGAGCACGCTGCGCGACGGCGCGCACACGGTGCTGCCGGCGTAGACCTGCGTGAACTTCATGCCTTCGGCCGCCATGCGGTCGAGGTGCGGCGTCGCGATCAGCTGCTGGCCGTAGCAGCCGAGTTCCCCGTAGCCGAGGTCGTCCGCCAGAATAAAGATGATATTGGGCGGCGAAGCCGGCTGGGCGGCGGCCGCCAAGACGGTCGCGCCGCAGCAGAAAATCAGGCCGCGCAGGAAACGGGGTACGGGGTGCATGGCACCCAACAAGGCCGGCGGCCGCGCAAGTTTCAACGCCGCAGACGCAGCTATGCCGCGCTTCGCGGTTGCCGGTGTCGGCCGCGGCCGAGACGCTCCCTGTGCCGTCTCTCCCATGGGTCCTTTCGCTCTCCTCCGCGCCGGCCGGCTGCCGGCGGGCCGCCTCGCACTCGTCCTCGCCTTGCTGCTTCCCTCCGGCCTCGGCGCCGCATCCCGGACCGACGGCTGGCCGGATCCCGGCGCGGACCGCGGGCCGCTCACCGCGAAAGAAATCCGCCAGGGCTACTCCGACCGCACCCTGCTCGCCCGGCCCAAACCCGCCCGCGCCGGCGAACGCGCCGCCCTCGCGCCCGAGGACCTCGTCGCCGCGGAGGCCCGCGAAGGTTTCCGGGTCCGCACGCGTTTTGCCCGGCTCGACGACCTGCGCGTCCTCGAAGTCGCCGACGGCGAAACCGCCGCCGCCGCCGCCGCCCGGCTCCAGGCCTCCGGCCGCTACGAATCCGTGGCATTCGACCGCATCCTGCGGGCCGCCGCCGTCCCCAACGACCCGCGCTTCGACCAGCAATGGGCCCTGCGCAACACCGGCGCCAACGGCGGCCGCGCCGGCGCCGACATCTCCGCGCCGGCCGCCTGGGATGTGATCACCGACGCGCCGAACATCGTCGTCGCCGTGCTCGACTCCGGCGCCCGCCTCACCCACCCCGACCTCGCCCCCAACCTCTGGCGCAATCCCAACCCGCGCCCCGGCGTCAACGACGTCCACGGCGTCCGCGTCATCAACGGCCGCGTCAGCGGCTCGCCGGAGGACGACAGCGGCCACGGCACCCATGTCGCCGGCCTGATCGGCGCCGTCGGCAACAACGGCAACGGCATCGCCGGCGTCGCCTGGCGCGTGCAGCTCATGATCCTGAAGTTCCTCGGGCCGGACGGCTTCGGCCTGCTCTCCGACGAACTCACCTGCCTCAACTACGCGATCGATAACGGCGCCCACATCATCAATGCCAGCTACGGCGAATCCGCCTCCGCCCCGCCGGATCCCCGCCAACTCGCCCTCGTCGCCCGCGCCCGCGATGCCGGCATCATCTACGTCGCCGCCGCCGGCAACACCGCCACCAACCTCGACGTCTCGCGCCACTTCCCGGCCAGCAATCCCCTCGACAACGTCGTCGCGGTCGGCGCCTCCACCCGGCTCGACGACCGCGCGACCTTCTCGAACTACGGCTCCGGCGCCGTCGAGCTCTTCGCCCCGGGCGACTTCGTGCTGTCGCTGAACTACGCCAGCGACACCGTGCCCGTGAACTCCAGCGGCACGTCGATGGCCGCGCCCATGGTGTCCGGCGCCCTCGCGCTGATGAAGACCCGGTTTCCCCGCGACACCTACCGCCAGCTCATCAACCGCCTCCTGCGCAGCACGGATCCGCTGCCCGCCTTCGCCGGCCGCAGCCAGACCGGCGGCCGCCTCAACCTGCTCAAAGCCGTCACCTCGGCCGACAACCGGCCTTTCAACGACGACTTCGCGAACCGCGGCCGCCTCGTCGGCGACAACGTCGCCACCCGCGGCAGCAACGTCGGCGCCACCGCCGAACCCGGCGAGGCCGCCGGCGCCGTTTCGCTCTGGTGGGAATGGACCGCCCCCGTCTCCGCCCCCGTCAACCTCGACACCGCCGGCAGCGGCTACGACACCGTCCTCTCGGTCTTCGCCGGCACCGCCCCGGGCAGCCTCGTCCCCGTCGCCGGCAACGACGACGACGGCGCGCTCCGCACCAGCCGCGTCGCCTTCGCGGCCGTCGCCGGCACCACGTATCAGATTTCCGTGGACGGCAAGGGCGGCGGCGCCGGCCTCACCCTGCTCAACGTCGGCATCGTCCCGGGCAACGACCGCTTCGCCGCCGCCGCGCCCCTCGTCGGCCGCAGCGTGCTGGTCAACGCCAACAACGCCCAGACCGCCCGCGAGGCCGACGAACCCCGCATCCTCGGCTCCGCCGGCGGCCGCTCCCTCTGGTACCGCTGGACCGCGCCCGCCTCGGGCCCCTTCCAGCTCTCCCTCGTGAGCGACGACCTCGATCCCCTCGTCGCCGTCTACTCCGGCCCCGTCGCCGCCCGCGGCTTCGCCGAACTCGCCCCCGTCGCGGCCGGCGAGGCCCTGCCGGCCGAACCCGACACGGCCCGCACCGTGCTCTGCGCGTTCACCGCCGCCGCCGGCACGACCTACTATTTCACCGTCGACGCCAAACCCGGGCCGTTCGGCGTCCCCTCCGGGCAATTCACCCTCTCGCTCACCGACGCCGCCTGGCAGGTCCCCACCGGCGACAACCTGACCACGTCCCCGGCCGTCGCCGCCGACGGCACCGTCTACCTCGGCGGCAACGACGGCCGGTTCTACGCCTTCAATCCCGACGGCTCCACAAAGTGGGCCACGCCGCCGATCACGTTCACCTTCGCCGGCACCGAGTATCCGGTTTCCATGGACACCAGTTCCGCGGCCGTCGGGACCGACGGCACCGTCTACTTCGGGGCCAGCGACGGCGGGCTCCGCGCCTATCGGCCCGACGGCACGCAGAAGTGGATCTTCCAGGTCCCGATCCCCACCGCCGCGGAGTCGGCCGAAGGGCGCTTTATCTCGCTCTACAACAGCCCAGCGCTCGCGGCGGACGGCACCGTCTACATCAAAGCCGACGATTTCCGCGTCTACGCCGTCGACCCCGCCGACGGCGCCCGCAAATGGGCGTTCGACACGGGCGGCCTGTCCTACGGCTCGCCCGTGGTCGGCGCCGACGGCACCGTCTACGTGGGTTCCGATTCCGACCGCTTCTTCGCCCTCAATCCCGACGGCACCGAAAAGTGGCGGTACGTCGCCGACGGCGACATCTACACGACGGCCGCGCTCGACGCCGCCGGCAACGTCTACTTCGCCACCTCGGGCGACTCGCTCTATTCCCTGACGCCCGCCGGAGCCCTGCGCTGGCGCTATCGCACGCCTTCGCCGATCACCTCCTCGCCGGCCCTGAGCGCCGACGGCCGGACCGCCTATTTCGGCGGCTACGACAAAAAACTGCACGCCGTCGACACCGCCACGGGCACGGTGCGGTGGACATTTCCCCTCGGCGACGAAGTGCGCGCCAGTTCTCCGGCCATCGACGCCAACGGCGTCGTCTACGTCGGTTGCTACGACTACCTGCTCTACGCCGTGAACCCCGACGGCTCCCTCAACCGCACCTACGCCGCAGGCCGCTGGGTGCGCTCGTCGCCCGTCATCGCGGGCAACCGGCTCTATTTCGCCAGCAACGACCACAAGCTCTACGCCCACGATCTGCCCGCGGCGGCCGCCGGCGGCCCGTGGCCCCAGCTCCGCCACAATGCCCGCCGCACGGGCCGCGCCCTCGTCGAACCCTTCGTGATCGCCGCGGCGCCCCGTTCGCAGACCGTGCTGGCCGGCGAGCCGCTCGTGCTGAGTGTCGTTGCCGGCGGCCCGGGACCGTTCACCTACCAGTGGTCCCGCAACGGCGCGGCGATCGCCGGCGCCACCGCCGCCAGCTTCACGATCCCGACCGCCTCGGCGGCTGCCGCCGGTTCCTACACGGTCGCCGTCACCGGCCCGCAAGGCACCCTCGTCAGCGCGGCCGCGGTCGTCGCCGTCGAGATCCCGAATCCCGGCCGCCTCGTGAATCTCTCCGTCCGCACCACCGCCGGCAGCGGAGTCCGGCTCCTGACCGTCGGCTTCGCCCTCGCCGGCACGCCGGCGAAGGCGGTCCTGCTCCGGGGCGTCGGGCCGACGCTCGCCGCCTTCGGAGTCGAAGGCGCCCTCGCCGACCCCCAGCTCCGCCTCTATTCCGGCGGCGCGGTCCTCACCTCCAACGACAACTGGGCCGCTCCGGCCGATGGCGCCGCGGCCCTCTCCGCCGCCTTCGCCGGCTCCGGCGCCTTCGGTCTGGATCCGTCCAGCCGCGACGCCGCGCTCCTGCGGCCGCTCGTCGCCGGCAGCTACACCGCCGAGATCTCCGGCACCGATCCCGCCGCCGCCGGCGTCGCCCTTGCCGAGCTCTACGACACGGCCCCGACCTCCGGTGCGCGGCTCGTCAACGTCTCCGCCCGCGCCCAAGTCGGCGCCGGCAACCTCCTCGTCGCGGGCTTCTCGATCAGCGGCAACGTCCCCCGCCGCGTCCTGATCCGAGCCATCGGCCCCGCGCTTGCGGCGTTCGGCGTCGACGACGCCCTCGCCAACCCGCGCCTCGAGCTCTACCGCGGCCCCATCCTCCTGCAGGCCAACGACGACTGGGGCGTTCCCGGCCCGGGCGGAAGCAGCGCCGCCGCCCTCCGCACGGCGTTCTCCGCGGTCGGAGCCTTCGCGCTGGCGGACGGTCTCGGCCTCGACGCCGCGCTCCTCGCCACGTTGCCGCCGGGCACCTACACGGCCCAGGTCAGCGGGGTGAACAACGCCGCGGGCTCCGCGTTGATCGAGGTCTACGAGGTGCCCTGAACCGGGTCCGGCGCCGGGCAGACCCCGGCCCGCGACGCCGCCTTGCACTGGGCCCGGCATCCGCCTTGCTGGTCCGCTTCCCCGGCTTCCGCCGTTCCCCGATGCAAGAATCTCTCCGGCTCCGTGCCGTCCAGGCTCCGATCATCCCGGTCATCGCCGATTTGATCCGCCGCCATCCGGGCACGATTTCCCTCGGGCAGGGCGTCGTCGGCTACGGCCCGCCGCCGGAGGCGCTCGCCGCCCTCGGCGCCTTCCACGCCGACCCAACGCAACACAAATACCAGCCCGTCGCCGGCATCCCGCCGCTGCTCGAGGCCGTCGCCCGCAAACTCGCCGCGGAAAACGGCATCGCCACCGGCACCGCGGGCCCGCGCGGCGACTCCGGCCTGCGCGTCATGGTCACCGCCGGCGGCAACAACGCGTTCTTCGCCGCCGTCCTCGCCCTCGCCGACCCCGGCGCCGAGTTCATTCTGCCGACGCCGTACTACTTCAACCACGAGATGGCGATCACGCTGGCGAATTGCCGCGCCGTCCTCGTGCCGACCGACGCCGACCACCAGCTCGACCTGCCGGCCCTGCGCGCCGCCATCACCCCGCGCACCCGCGCCATCGTCACCGTCTCGCCCAACAATCCCACCGGCGCCGTCTACCCGGAACGCGATCTCCGCGCCGTCGGCGCCCTCTGCGCCGAACACCGGATCTGCCACCTCAGCGACGAGGCGTATGAAGCTTTCACCTACGACGGTGCGCGCCATTTCTCCCCCGCCTCCAGCCCCTCGGCCGCCGCGCACACCATCTCGCTCTTCTCCATGTCGAAGGCCTACGGCTTCGCCAGCTGGCGCATCGGCTGGCTCGTCTACCCCGCCCGCTTCGAAGCCGCGTTCCGCAAGATCCAGGATACGCTCCTCATCTGCCCGCCGGTGATCTCGCAGTTCGCCGCCGCCGGCGCCCTCGCCGCGGGCCCGGCCTACATCAAGCCGCACCTCGCCGCCCTCGCCGCCGTCCGCGCCCGTGTGCTTGCGGAACTCGCCCCGCTCGTCCGCGACGGCCTCGCCGCCGTCCCGCGGGCCGACGGCGCTTTCTACTTCCTCCTCCGTATCCGCACCGACCGCAGCCCCCAGGAACTCGCCGAACGCCTCATCCGCGAACACGGCGTCGCCGTCATCCCCGGCAACGCCTTCGGCCTCGACCGCGGCTGCCACCTGCGCGTCGCCTACGGATCCCTCGCCGCCGACACCGCCGCCGAGGGCGTCGGCCGGCTCGTCCGCGGCCTCCGCGCCCTCGTCCCCGCCCCCTGAACGATCGCGCACCTTCCCGCCCCCTGCTTTCAGCGTTCCGCCCAAGCCTACCGCCTACCGCCCCTTTCTCCTTCCCTATGATTCCCCCGACCGCCCGCGCCTTCCTCTGCGCCGCCCTCGCGTTCACCGCCTCGCTCCCGGCCGCCCCCGTGCCCGCCGCCGAGCCCGATGTCTCCGCGCTGCGCTCCGCCCTGATTCCGAAACGCGAGGTCGCGGCCGACCAATTCCTCAAGGCCAACCCCACCTTCGACGGCCGCGAGGTCGTGATCGCCGTCTTCGACACCGGCGTCGATCCCGCCGCCGCCGGCCTCGCCGTCACTTCCACCGGCCAACGCAAAATCGTCGACATCCTCGACGCCTCCGGCTCCGGCGACGTGCCCGTCACCGTGAAACGCAAACCCGGCGCCGACGGCAAACTCGCCGGTCTCAGCGGCCGCTCCCTCACGCTCCCCGCCGGCCTGACGAATCCGTCGGGCGAATACCGCCTCGGCCTCAAGCCCGCGTCGGAACTGTTCTACGGCGACGTTCTCAAACGCCTCAACGACCGCCGCGCCGCCGAACGCACCGCCGCCACCTCCCTTCGCCAGGCCGAACGCGACCGCGGCGACGCCGCCGCCAAAGTCAAATCCGCCAAAGCCAAGGCCGCCGACGACCGCTCCCGCGCCGAACGCGACCTCGTCGCCCGCGACACCGCCCTCGCCGCTCTCGAGGAAGGCAAGGCCGGCGAGGAACCCGGCGCCGTCTACGACTGCGTGGTTTGGAACGACGGCAAGGACTGGCGCGTTCTCGTCGA
This sequence comes from Opitutaceae bacterium, assembly GCA_027482185.1. Taxonomy (GTDB): domain Bacteria; phylum Verrucomicrobiota; class Verrucomicrobiia; order Opitutales; family Opitutaceae; genus ER46. The sequence continues at coordinate 106,843 of JAIXWF010000001.1, forward strand.
CACCGACGAGGACGGCGACCTCGCCGACGAAAAGATCCTCCGCCCCTTCGGCGTCGCCGGCGAATACGCCTCCTTCGGCGAGATCACGTTCACCACGTTCGGCGTCCAGGTTTACGAAAACGGCGACCTCCTCTCCGTCGTCACCGTCAGCGGCAATCACGGCACCCACGTCGCCGCCATCGCCGCCGCCCATTTCCCGGCGGAACGGGCCCGCGACGGCATCGCCCCCGGCGCCCGCATCCTCTCCATCAAGATCGGCGACATCCGCACCGGCGGCGGTTCCTACGGCCTGAGCGAGACCCGCGCCATCGCCCTCTCCGCCCGCTACAAGGTCGATCTCATGAACGCCAGCTGGGGCGGCCGCTCGTTCCTGCAGGACGGCCGCAACCGCAACGCCCGCCTCTACGACAGCCTCATCGAGCGCTTCGACATCCTCGCCGTCATGTCCGCCGGCAACAACGGCCCCGCCCTCGGCACCGCCGGCAACGGCGGCGCGGAAGCCAGCCGCGTCCTCGGCGTCGGCGCCTACATGTCCACCGAAATGGGCCGCGTCCTCTACCAGACCCTCGCCGCCAGCCCCGATTCCGCCCAGGGCTTCACCAGCCGCGGTCCGACCAAGGACGGCGATGTCGGCGTCGATCTCGTGGCCCCCGGCGCCGCCTTCGCCTCCACCTCCGCCGAAGGCCTGCGCGGCGCCGAGATGATGAACGGCACCTCCATGGCCTCGCCCTCCGCCGTCGGCGTCGCCGCCCTCGTCCTCAGCGCCGCCAAACAGCAGAAACTCGACGCCTCCCCCGCCCGCCTCCGCGCCGCCCTCATCCTCGGCGCCTCGCCTCTCCCGCAGGAAGACGAACTCACCCGCGGCTCCGGCCTCATCAACGCCCCCGGCGGCTGGGCCAAACTCCAGGCCCTCCAGGGCCAGCCCGCCTTCGGCGCCTACTACGATCTCGAAGTCGACGGCGGCACCTTCACCTCGAAGGGCCGCGGCCTCCTGCTCCGCGAAGCGATCGAAAATCCCCGCCGCCGCTTCACCGCCCGCGTCACCCCGTACTGGCCCGAATCCGTGCCGCCGGCCGCGCGCTTCGCGTTCGAAAGCGATGTCGTGCTCAAGCCCTCCGTTCCTTGGATCACTGCGCCTGATTTCGTCCATGTCACAAACGGCCCCCGCAATCTCAGCCTGATCGTCGACGTGCCACCCGTGCCCGCCGGCCAACTCGGTTCCCTGCACGTCGCGCGCATCGACGCCCGCCTCGCCGCCAAACCCGAGCTCGGCCCCGTGTTCTCGATTCCCGTCACCGTCATCCAGCCCGCGCCCGCCGACGCGTTCAAAGATCACAAACTGGAAACCGCCGTCGACCTGAAGCCCGCGCAAACCAAACGCCTCTTCGTCGCCGCCCCCGACGGCGCCACCCGCCTTCGCATCACGGTGCAGCACCGCGCCGCCGACGCCCTCGTCCGCCGCTTCGTCGTCCAGGCCGTAGCCTACGCCGCGCAGACCCACATCGCCGCCCTCGAGACCGACCAGAATCTCACCCTCGAGCCCGGCGAGGAACGCACTTTCGACCTGCGCGTCCGGCCCGGCGCCGTCGCCGAAATCGCCCTCTCGATGCTCTTCAGCGCGGTCGGCGACGCCACCCTCGTCACCAAACTCGAATGGATCGGCCCCGGCCTCGGTTCCTCCCCCGTCGTCATGCCGGCCAACACGCCGTGGACCTCCGTCGATCTCGATCCGTTCGCCGACCGCGACGTCAAGGTCGAGGCCAAGCTCGACCGCGCCGTCCATGTCTTTCTGCCCGAGACCACGGCCAACCTCAAAATGGACGAACGCGCCGAGTTTCCCGCGTCCGCCCTAACCCCCGGCCCCACTCGGACCGCCTTCCTCCGCCAGCGTTTCACGTTGGACCTGAAGGAATCCGTCAGCGTCCACGTCCTCGCCAACGAAGACTACGATCTGGGCGACGCCGTCGGCGGCGGCCGCATCACCCTCATCCACGAATCCGGCGAAAAACTCTTCGATGGCACCGGCAGCAACAGCTCCGCCCCGGGTCGCCCCGCCGTGAAATTGCCCAAGGGCAAGACCGTCGCCGTCCGCGAATTCGTCGCCGCCGAGCCCGAGCTCCTCGCCTCGCTCGCCACGCTGCCGCTCCGCCTCGCCGAACCGCTCAAGACCGTCCGCGCCGTGCCCGTCCGCGCCAGCCTCCGCGACCGCTTCTTCGGCAAGGACACCACCGAGCTCAAGCTCGTCGCCGGCCGCCAGGAAGTGATCTTCCTGCAGGACAAAGCCGTCGAGGACCTCGCCAAACACGAACCCAAGCCCGCCCACTTCCTCGGCGATATCCAAATCAAGGATACCGAGAACCGCGAGCTCGCCCGCCAGGCCCTCGTCTACATCGGCGGCGCCGCGCCCTCCAAGGTCGTCAACGTCGAGCCCAAGGCGAAGCCCGTGAAGGACGACCGCAGCGACGTCGAGAAACTCGCCGACTCCCTCTACGACAGCCGCCTCGCCTTTGTCCGCGAACACCGCGGCACGACCGACGCCGCCGTCCTCGCCCGCCGCACCGAGGTCCTCGCCGCCCTCCGCGCGGAACGCCCCGCCGATGCCGCCACCGCCTTCGAAGCCGCGCTCGACGCCGCCCTCGCCGCCAAGCTCGCCGGCGACACCTGGCCCAAGGCCAAACCCGCCGCCCCCGCCAAAGCCGACGACGCCAAGCCCAAGACCGACGACGACGAAAAGCCCGCCGAGAAAACCGCCGCCGTTTCCGCCGAGACCGCCGCCCCCGTCGTCGCCCTGCTCGACGAGGCGCGCAAACTCGCCGACCCCGACGCCGTCGCCCGCTACTTCGGCGCCCCGCCCGCGATCGCCGCCGCGGATGCCGCCGCCAAGCCCGCGCTCGAGCGCGAGAAGAAGAAGTTCACCGCCCAGCGCGACACCCTCGCGAAGATCGAACGCCTCCGCACCGATGTGCTCCGCGCCACCGCGCAATGGGACGCCGCCTGGAAAGCCTTCGCCGAAATCAAACGCTGGGAACCGGAAACCGGCGACAAGCAGACCAAGGCGATCGAAGCCGCGATGCTGGAGGAAGCCGGCCACCTCGGCCTCGCCCTCGACGCCCTCAACGCCCGGATCAAGGACGACCCGTCCGACAAGAAACTCCGCACCCAGCGCGCCGCCCTCTACGACAAACTCGGCTGGAAGGACCACGCCGCCAAGGAGCGCCTCCGCCTCGCGATCCTCGCCCACCAAAAGAAGCTCGCCGACAGCTGAAAACCCCGGCGCCGCCGCGCCCGTAGCCCACCGTAGCCCGGGCCTTCAGCCCGGGTCATTCCGGGTCCCTCTGCGCCTCCCCGCTCCACCCTCCATCCACCCAACGCCGGCCCGTCGTGAACCCCCTCCTCGCCGTCGCCCTCTTCCTCGGCCTAGCCGCCGGCATACGCGCGCAACCCGCGCCCGCCGCCGCCTTCGCCCTCGATCCGCAAACCCCCGCGGGCCTGCGCGCGCTCTTCCGCCCCGACGGCGTCCGCCTGCCCTTGGTCAGCGCCCACCGCGGCGGCGCCGGCCCCGGTCTGCCGGAAAACTGCCTCGCCACCTTCGCGGCCACCGTCGGCGCGACCTGGGCCATGCTCGAGATCGATCTCCGCCGGACCAAGGACGGCACCGTCGTCCTCATGCACGACGCCACCCTCGACCGCACGAGCAACGGCACCGGCCCAGTGAGCGCGCGCACCCTCGCCGAGCTGCGTTCCCTGCGGCTCAAGGACGGCCGGGGCCAACTCACCGATCACGGCATCCCGACGCTCGACGAAGCAATCGCCTGGGCCCGCGGCAAAGCGCTACTCGTCCTTGATCGCAAGGAAGTCCCCGCCGCCGAGGTCGCGAAAATCGTCACCGCGCACCGCGCCGAAGCCCACGTGCTCGTGATGACCTATTCGATCAAGGACGTCACCGACTGCCACGCCGTGAATCCCGAAATCATGATGGAAGTCATGATGGGCACGCGCGCGAAGTTCGACGAATTCGACCGCTCCGGCGTCCCTTGGGCCAACATCGTCGCCTTCGTCGGCCACACGGCGAAACCCGATCCCGAGCTCTGCCGCCTCATCCGCGAAAAGGGCGCCGCGACCTTGGCCGGCACCTCCCGCAATCTCGACCGCCCCATCCTCGAAGGCCGCGCCGCCACCCTCGCCCCGCAGCGCGCCGACTACAGCGCCGTCCTCGAGTCCGGCGCCGCGTTCATCGAAACCGACCTCCCCCGCGAACTCGGCCCGCTGCTCTACGCCGGAAACCCGCCGACCGGCCCCAAAGCCAAATTCTTCCTGCGGCGCTGAACGCCGCCACGTCGGCTCAGGCCCGCCGCCGACGGCCCGCGAACAACGCCGCCAGGCCCAGACCGAGGCACGCGGCCAGCGACGCTTCGTCCGGCACGTTTACTGTGCTGATGACGACGTCGTCGAAAATCGCGGACGCTCCGGAGGCCGAGGCTTGGTAGAACTTGAAGTTCACCACCCCGTTGCTGCCCGAGTTGAAAAAAACCGACTGCGCGTATCCGGCCGGATTGGCGACCGACCAGCTCTGCGTCAGGTCGATGACGTTGCTGCTGCCGATATCGAGCAGGAAGCGGTAGGGCTGATTGCGGATGTTGTCCCCGGAAAGATTGAACTGGAGCTGATAAAGGGTGTTCGCCGCGAGGTTCGCCGTGTACCGGGCCACGCCGGTGGTCTCGTTGAGCAGCACAGCCTGGTTGGCGGTCGCGTGTTCCTTGGCGAGATAGGCGGAGCCGGTGAAGGTCCATCCGGCAAAGCTGTTGATGAAATAGTAATCTGTCTGCGCCCAACGCTCGCTGAAATTGTTCGGCAGCAGGGAACCGGAGCGGAAGTTCGTCGCATCGAAGTTCTCGCTGTAAACCACGGTGGCGGACGCCGTAGCGGCACCGGCCAAGACGGCCATCGAAAGGAAGGAGGAGCGGAGCAACCGGGGGAAATTCATGAAGGGATGGGCTGGCGCGCACGCGCGCTGCCCGCCCTGCAAGCAAAGGCCCTGCCATCATGCCGGCCGCAGCCCGGGATCGACCTAAACCACTGTTTGGTAAACGATTGAATATCCGCCGGCCGGCACTCCGATTCGGCGCGGCTTTGCGATTCGTAAACAATCCCGACAGCGGCATGGCTCCGCCAACGGGCGGGAAACCGAGTTCCTCAGTCCCGCCCGGCCGCCGCGACTACCCGTTCCGCTCCATCGCCCAATCCGCCATGAAGGTCGGGCGCGGTTTGTCCTGCAGCATGAGGCGGCCGCCGCCGGCGTCGCGGCGCGTCGGGAGCGCGTTGCGGTCGATGCCGCTCGTCAGCGTCAACGCGAAGTCCCGCGCCCAAACGCGGTTCCCGATGTGCCACGAGTGCGCAAAGGTGCCGTTGAAGCGGGATTTTTTCGGGTTGAGCGTCTGGAAATACTCGCCGCAGTCCACGTTCACCACCTTCGGGTGCGCACTGCCCGGCTTCACGCCGACGCGCCCCGCGCGCGGGCTCGTGCCGAGCCGTTTCGCGTTCGAGACCGCGAGCACATGGTCGAAGGGATTCTGGTAATTCGTCAGCCGCACGCAGCGGTCGAAGAGCGGCTTCGACCACGCCGCGTCCCGCTCCAACGAAGCCGCGGACACATCGCCGCCGATGAACGCCACTTGGTCGAGGCGCCAATCCTGTTTGAACAACGCGCCGTCCTTTTCCGCCTGCGCCAACGCCTCGCAGATGATGTACGCGCCGGTCGAATGCCCGAGCAAATGCACGTTGGTTTTGCAGCCTTCCTCCTGCCCGCGCACGAGCCGCGCGATGCCGTAGGTCACGAGCAATTTCGCCACCGCCGCGGCATCGGAACGGTCCTCGAGGTAGTTCAACGTCGAGTTTGCCGCCGGCCAATCGAAGGAAACGACCATGCCGCGGAATCCCTCCGCCGCGAGATCCTCGGAGAGGAATTTCTGCCGCTCCGAGATCACCTGCGGCGAATTGTTGTAGCCGTGGATGAAGATCACGACGTCGCCGCCTTCGCTCACCCGGCTGTCCGCGATGCCGTCGGCCGCATCGCGCACTTCCTGGAACCAGACGGCCGGGGAAATCTCGTGCGCGGGCCGGTACACTTCGCCGGCCGGCACCTTGAGAAAACGCATTTTGCCGGGCTCGGCCTCGAAGACCGCCGCCGCGCCGCGGCCGGCGACCCGGCGGGAACTCATCACGTAGGAATGGGACATGGTTTTTTTGGGGGGCGGAAAGCTGTAAGCGGTAGGCGGTAAGCAATCAGCTATATATAAGTGGCTGGGGCAGCTTTCCGCTTACGGCTTTTGGCTTATAGCTTACTCAAACCGGATACACCCAACCCTTGCGGTACTCGCGCCGCAGCAACGCGTCCGCGGCGGGATCGCCGACGAAGCGTTCCTTGGCGCCGTCCCACACCAGGCTGCGGCCGAGACGCAGGCTGATCACGCCGAGCAGCGAGCAATTGGTCGCATGGTGCGCGTCCTCGATGTCGCTCACGGGCCGCCGGCCCGTGTCGATCGCACCCAGAAAATCGGCCCAGTGCTCCTTGATGTTCTGGCCGTCGGGCTGGTTGAGGGTCGCTTTTTCCGAGATCGGCGTGCCGTTGGTCGGATAGAAGGTCCAGCCGCCGCGGTAGCCGAGGTGGAACGTTCCCTTGGTCCCGTAGAAATTCGTCGCCGCGATGTCGCCGCGCTCGGAACCGTTGCCGCCGAAGAGGCGCGACTCCCACGTCATCGTGAACGGCTCGAACCCGTAGTGCACGACCTCGTGGTCGGGCGCGTCGCTCGTCTGTTCCTGCGCCGTGAGCACGGGCTTGCCGCGGATCGGCCGTCCGCCCGTGGCGGATACGGTGCGCGGGGCCTTCTCGCCCATGATCCAGAGCACCTGGTCGAACCAGTGCACGCCGATGTCGCCGAGCGAACCGTTGGCGTAGTCGAGGTAATGGCGGAAACCGCGCGGGTGGATGCCGCGGTTGCCCGGCGCAACCTCGGGCCGGCGCGGGTCGCCGCCGTTGAAAGGCCGCAGCGGCGCGGGGCCGCACCAGAAATCCCAGTCGAGCTCCGCGGGCACGGCCTGCGTGGGCAGCGGCGTCTCCGGCCCCGTGCCGACGTTGTTCAGGTGGCAGCGGATCATGCCGATGGTGCCGACCTTGCCGCTGCGGATGAACTCGCGCGCGCTCAGCATGTGCGGGGACGAGCGGCGGTGCGTGTTGACCTGCACGACGCGGTTGTTCGCCCGCGCGGCCTTCACCATCGCCTGGCTCTCGCCGATCGTGTGCGCGGTGGGCTTCTCGACAAACACATGCGCCCCCGCCTTCACCGCCGCGATCGACGGCAGCGCGTGCCAATGGTCGGGCGTGGCGACGATCACGATTTCCGGTTTCTCTTTGTCGATCAGCTCGCGGAAATCGCGGTACCCGCGGGCCTGGTCGCCGCTCAGTTTCGCCACGCGTTCGAGCGTCGGCTCGAGGTTGCGGCGGTCGACGTCGCACACGCCGACGATCTGGCAGCGTCCGCTGGCCATGGCTTCGAGCACGATGTTGTTGCCGTACCAGCCGGCGCCGACGAGCGCGGTGCGGAACTTGCGTCCCGCGGGCACGGCGCCGCGGACCTTGATCGTGAGCGCCGCGAGCGAACCGGCGGCGAGGGAAGTCTGCAGGAACGAACGGCGATTCATGGGGAAAACGGCGGGGGTGAAACCGGCGCGACGGCCGGCCGAAACCAATCCGCCGCGAGCGTCCGCGCCGCCGCCCGGAAGGCAATGACGGAAACGGGGCGGTCGGCTGTGAGCGTTAAGCTGAAAGCTCTCGGCTGTATGCGATCAGCTTCCAGCTTCCAGCTCTCAGCTTTCAGCGATCAACGATCAGCCTTCGGTGATCGGTCGTCGGCATAGCGCTGCGTCGCGTTCCGTTTCCGCTCTTTCAACCTTCACCTTTCAACTTTCAACCGCGCCGCCAGAGCGCCGTCACGGCGCGACCGGCGCCGCGCGGCCGCCGAGCAATTCGCGCAACGCACTCCAGGCTTTGCGCAGGCCCGCGGGTTTCACGCCGCCGCCGAGCGCATAGGCCGCGGCCACCGCGGCTTCGTGGCCGCGGTACCGCGGCGGCAACGTGAAGAGCGTGCGGTCGTCGCCGTCGAGGATGTCCGTGAAAAACGCGCCTTCGCCGACCGCCATCCCGGCGCGCTCCGTCGGCAGCGTCAGGGAACGCGGCGCGAGGAAGAGCCACGGCCGGTAGTGGAATTCGAGTTTGCCGTCGCTCCCGCGGAACAGGCGGCCGTAGGTGCGGATCGGCACGCCCGCCAGCGCGGAGCCGGCGAACATCGCGTTGCCGTCGGCCTGCGGCGTGAAGCGGCGGCAGCGCCGCGAAACGAATTCCCAGCAGAACACGGAACCGAACACCGTGAGCCGGAAGGCCCAGCCCGCGACCAGATACGCCACGATGATCACGATCACGGACAGCGCGGCGCCGATCCACGGATTGATCGTGGCGGACAGCGTCACGAGCCCGAGCAACCCCGTGCGCGCCGCCTTGAGGCCGGCGTCGATCGCGCCCCAGGGGCTGACGAGGATGAGGACGTTGATCGCGTGGGAGGCGAGCCACACCACGACGAACACGGCGAGCCCGAAGGGCACGGTGAGCAGGTTGACGAGGCCGGAGAAATCCACCGCGGCGACCTGCAGCGTCGCGAATCCGCCCGCGGCCAGATGGACGCCGGCGGCGCCGGTGTCGGCCGCGACCTGCGTGCCGCTGTCGAGGATCATCTTGCTCATCGTGCTCACCGCGAAGGGCACGACCGCGCCCGCGGCGATGAGGCCGCTGAACTTGTTTTCCAGCGTTTCCATCACATCGAGGGGCTTCTTCAGACCCGGGGGCACGGCGGCGCCGAAGGCATCCTTCGCCGCGCAGGCGCCGACGAGCAGGAGGGCAGGCAACCAGAAAGAAATCTGCGCGTACCACGGCAGCGCGGCGCGGGCGGCCTCGTCCTTGGCGGTCATCCATTGGTAGGCGCCGTAGCCGCCCGTGCCCAGCAGCGGCGAAATCGCGATGCCGGTGATGGTGGAGACGGCGGTGGCGATCGGCGCGGCGGGGGAGCGGTCGCCCTTCGCCGGCGCAGGGGCCGGCTTCGCCGTGGCGGCCAGCGCAAAGGGCACCACGATTACCAGCAGCGTGACGACGAGCAAAGTCCACGGGGCAAGGCGTTTCATCGGCGGCAGCTTACGGTCCGCGATGCGCGTGGGAAGTGCGAAGGTGAGCGCCCCGACGGCAACCGCGACCGATTTGCGCCCGCAGGTTTTCGGTAACGGTATAGTTATGAAACGGAACTTGCCGCCCCTGTCACCGTCTTCACTTTTCACACTCCAGCGCGATCCGTTTTGCCGCGGTCAGCGTCCTTCCCGACCGCCCTATGTCCGACCTTTGCACCCAGCCTTCGCCCCGACGGACCCCGTTACGTCCGTCCGGCCTCCGCTGATTTGCCGCGGCCCATGCTGTCCGACGCCGTCCCCCGCCCCGCCGCCGCCAAAGGCTCGCTCCTGAGCCTGCCGGTGCCGCGCAGCGGCATGCGCCCCGTCGGCTGGCTCGTCCTCGCCCTGCTCGCCGCCGCGCCGGTTGTCCACATCCTCGCGATGAGCGGCGAAGCGGCGCGCAACATCGTGTACTGGGACGAGTTCGACACGGCGCTCGCGTTTGTCCTGCGGCTGCACGACGGCGTCGGCGCCGCCGATTTCTTCCGCGACCTGTTCTCCGTCAACAACGAGCACCGGATGGTGACGAGCCGCCTCATGTTCGCCGTCGGCTACTGGCTCACCGGCACCGTCAATTTCGAAGTCCTCAGCGCCGTCGGCAACGCCTCCCTCGTCGCCCTCTGCGCCGTCCTCGTCGCCGGCGCGGGTACCGCCGCCCGGCGGCTCCGGCTCGCCCTGCCGCTGGCGTTCCTGCTGTTCCAGCTCGAGCACTACGAGAACTTCTTCTGGTCCGGCTCCTCGATCGACCATTTCCAGGTCGTCCTGCTCGCCGCCGGCGCCATCACCGGCCTCGCCCGCGGCACCCGCGGCGGCCTCGTCATCGGCGCCCTCTGCGCCCTGCTCGCCGGCTTCACCCTCGCCCACGGCATGCTCGCCTGGCCCGTGGGCGCGGCGATGCTCGCCGTCCGTCGCCGCTGGCGCGACCTCGGCGCCTGGCTCGCCGCCGGCGCCGCGGCGATCGGACTCTTCCTCGCCGGTTTCCAGAGCAACCAGGCGCACCAATTCGCCGGCTTCAGCGGCCGCGGTGTCGTCGCGATCTTCCACTATTGGCTCTCGCTCCTCGGCGCCGTGCCCGCCCTTGGCCACGCGAAACTCGCGCCCTGGGTCGGCGCCGCCCTCCTCGGCTTGCTCGCCTGGGTCGCCGCGCGCGGCGCGGTCCGCCGCGAACCGGTGGCGCTGCCGCTCGCCCTCTTCGCCGTCGGCTCGCTCGCCCTGATCGCCGTCGGCCGCGCCGAGCAATCCGGCGGCGTGCTCCACTCGCGCTACCTGGTGCTCGGCGCCCTCGCCTGGGCCCTCGCGATCTTCATGGTCCTCGAACGCTGGTCGCACCCGCGCCGGCCGTTCATGCTCCTCGTCCCGGCCCTGCCCGTCCTCGCCGCCTTCAATCTCGCCGCCAACCACGCCTTCGCCGCCTCCGCGGACTCCTGGATCGAGTGCCGCGACCGCGCCGCCTCCCGGTTCAAGCAGCACGGCGCCGACGGTCTCGGCCCGTTCAAACTGTACCCCGTGCCCGCGCGCTCCACGCAACTGCTGCAGGAAGCCGAGCGCCGCGGCGTCTACCGCATGCCCCCGGTCTCGGAACCGCGTTCCTACCCGGACGCCAAACCCAGCGCGCGGATCAGTTACTTCGTGGACGAAATGACCGTCGATGCCCAAGCGGCCTTCGTCGCCGGCTGGGCCGCCATCCCCAAACACATCGTCAAACGCGGCACGGTCCATCTCGTGCTCCAGGACGGCGACCGCCGCTTTGTTTTCACCACCGTCACCGTCAGCCGCCCCGATGTCGTGCAGGCCACGCGCGAAAGCGGCTGGCTCCACGCGGGCTTCCGCTTCGCCCGCCGCCGCGACAATTTGCCCGAAGGTCTCTTCCAGGTCGGCTTCCTGATCGAAAACTCGGACGGCGGCGAATACATCATGACCGCCCACCGCCTCGACCTCCGCGGTCCCGGCAAGGCCCTGCTTGCCACCGGCGACTGAGCCGGCGGAGCATCCCGGCGTGCTGACCAAGGCCGCCCTGCAACGCCTCCGCTCCCTCCGCGAAAAGAAACACCGCGAGGCGCTCGGGCTCTTCGTCATCGAGGGCGAAAAGGTCGTCGGCGAACTGCTCGCCGCCCAGTTCCCGTTCCACGAGATCCACGCCACCGACGCCTGGTCCGGCCCGCGCACCCATGCGCTCACGCCCGACGAAATGGCGCGCGCCTCGCATTTCCCCACGCCGTCCTCCGTCCTCGCCGTCGGCCCCCTCGCCCGCCTGCCCCTCGCCCCCGGCGAGCTCGCCGCCGGCCTCACCCTCGCCCTCGACGGCGTGCAGGACGCCGGCAACGTCGGCACCCTCCTCCGCATCGCCGACTGGTTCGGCTTCGCCCGCGTCGTGCTCTCGCCCGAATGCGCGGACCTGTTCCACCAGAAAACCATCAACGCCAGCATGGGCTCCTTCGCCCGCGTCCGCGCCCACACCGCCGACCTCGCCGCCGCCCTCGGCGACCTCCGCCGCACCGCGCCGGACGTGCCGATTCTCGGCTGCGATCTCGACGGCACCGCCGTCCACGAACTGCCGCCGTTGCAAGATGCCGTCGTCGTCATCGGCAGCGAGGGCCGCGGCCTCGCCCCCGCGGTCAAGGCCGCCGTCTCCCGCTTCGTCACCATCCCGCGCCACGGCGGCGCCGAATCGCTCAACGCCGCGGTCGCCGCCGGCATCGTCTGCGCCCAACTCCGCCGCCCCGCGCGTTGACCTGAACGCAGGCAGCGGAGAGCGCTTGGCTGAGAGTGGAGAGCACATCCGTTCGGTTCGTCAGGTTGCCGGCTTCGGCTACGTTTTCCGCGGCTCGGCCGATCGATCGTTCAACCCTCCCGGAGCCTCTGAAAACCCCTTGGGTGATTTAGAAAACCCCGGAGATCGGCCCTTGGGATCGCCGCAAAGAAGCTCAAAACTCTCAAAGATTGCGGCCTCGGGACCCAGCCGCTCAGCGGATGCGATCAAGCTCCCGAACGACCTCGCGAGAATTCCTGAACTTGGGCGGAAGCGGTCGATGTCCTGCGCCCTTTGCGCTTCTTTGCGGCAATCTCCCCCCAAGCCCCGTGGGGCAAGAAACACCGCGGCGCGTTTTTCAGACGTTCCTCGACTTTCAACCGCCTGATTCCGGCTGAACTGCCGGTAGCCCCGTAAAGCACGCACCGACGCGACCTCGGTCATCCGTGCCCATCCGTGAAATCCGTGGTCCACCCTGCTCTTCCTCCCAGGCCCAAAATCCCAAGGTCGGCGGCATGACTCGCCCGGATCCCGCAATCTCCCTCCCGGTCCCATCCTCCCCGCCCGCTGCCTTGCCTCCGTGCCCTCGGTGTCTCCGTGGTTCCAACCCCACCGCACCCCGCACTCCGCGCCCGGCCCGGCCCGCGAAAATTCCGCCGCCAATCCGCCCGCCGGCTTGCGTCACCTTTGCTCCGCGCCAACCGTCCTGCCCCTCCCCATGAAGCGTCCCCACGTCCTTCGCGCCGCGTTGCTCGCGGGCCTCGTCTGTTTCCCCGTTTCGTTCCGCGCCGCCGAACTCGGCGGCGACGATGACAAGCCCGCCGCCAAGGGCACCCTCAAGGCCATGGGCACGCGCGTCGCCGCACCCGAGATCGCCCCCGCCTCCGACGAAGCCGCCCAGGCCCTGCAACGCATGCAGGTCCCCGCCGGCCTCGAGATCAAACTCTGGGCCGCCGAGCCCATGCTCGCCAATCCCGTCGCGTTCACCTTTGACGAAAAGGGCCGCATCTTCGTCGCCGAAACCTACCGCTACCGCTCCAGCGTGCTCGATATCCGCGACTACATGTACCTCCTCGAGGAGGAACTCGCCTGCCGCACCATCGAAGACCGCACCGCCCTCATCAAGAAGGCCTTCGGGCCCGCCGGCGAAAAGGAACTCTCCCAGGAAGGCGAAATCGTCCGCCTCCTCGCCGATACGAACGGCGACGGCGTCGCCGACAAATCCTCCGTCTACGCCGACGGTTTCAACTCGCCCCTCGACGGCATCGGCTCCGGCGTCCTCGCCCGCCGCGGCAAGGTCTGGTTCACCAACATCCCCAGCGTCTGGCAGTTCTCCGGCACCGAAAAAGCCGAGACCCGCACCGAAATCAGCCGCGGCTACGGCGTGCGTTTCAATTTCACCGGCCACGATCTCCACGGCCTCGCCTGGGGCCCCGACGGCAAGATCTACTTCAGCAACGGCGACCGCGGCGCCACCGTTAAGACCAAGGAAGGGAAAACCATTTCCGTGCCCGACACCGGCGCCGTCTTCCGCTGCAACCCCGACGGTTCGCAAATGGAGCTCGTCATGTCCGGCCTGCGCAATCCGCAGTCGCTCCTCTTCACCGAAAACGGCGACCTCCTCACCGGCGACAACGACTGCGACCAAGGCGACGAAGAACGTCTCGTCCACGTCGTCGAGGGCGGCGACGCCGGCTGGCGCGTCGGCTACCAATTCCCGCCCCTCGAGAAGGGCAGCCCCTGGCTCGCCGATCGTCTCTGGCAACAACGCCACCCCGGCCAGGCCGCCTACATTCTTCCCCCGATCTGCAACATCGAGGACGGCCCCTCCGGCATCGATTACTACCCCGGCACCGGCCTGAACTCTTCCTACAAGGGCAATCTCTTCATCACCCACTTCAAAGGCGCCATCGCCCGCTCCGGCGTCTACACCTACAGCGTCAAACCAAAGGCTTCGTCCTACGAAATCGGCGACGCCAAACCCTTCCTCACCTCCGCCCTTCCCACCGATGTGAAGTTCGGCCCCGACGGCCGGCTCTACACCTCCGACTGGGCCGACGGTTGGCCGAAGTCCAAGCGCGGCCGCATCTACGCCATCTCCGATCCCAAGCACGTCAACGACCCGCTCGTGAAGGAAACGCAGGCGCTCATCGGCGGCGATTGGACCAAACGCAGCCCCGACGAACTCGCGAAACTTCTCGGCCACGCCGACTGGCGCGTCCGCCTCGAGGCCCAATTCGAACTCGCCGACCGCGGCGCCGCCAGCACCCCCGTCCTCAAGTCCGTCGCCGCCAACGAATCCGCCGCCCGCTTCGCCCGCCTCCACGCCCTCTGGGCCCTCGGCCAACTCGCCGCCCGCCACCCCGTGGCCATGGTCGTCGTCGCCGATGCCACCGCCAGCAAAGACGCCGAGGTCCGCGCCCAAGCCGTCAAACTCGTCGGCGACCACCACAAGGTCGGCTATCCCTCCGAGGCGTTTCTCAAGACCTTCGCCCGCTTCCTCGATGATCCGGAACCGCGCGTGAAGTTCTTCGCCGGTTTGTCCCTCGGCAAAATCGCCCGCCCGGAAAACACCGCCGCCCTCCTCGCCGCCCTCCGCGCGAACAACGACTCCGACGCCTACCTCCGCCACGCCCTCGTCATGGGCCTCGTCGGCAGCAACAACTTCGCCGCCCTCCAGGCCGCCGCGAAAGACAGCTCCGCCGCCGTCCGCCTCGGCGTCCTCCTCGCCTTCCGCCGCCTCGAACGCCCGGAAATCGCGGACTTCCTCAACGACCGGGATCCCTACCTTGTCCGCGAAGCCGCCCTCGCCATCAACGACGCCCCGATCAACGCCGCCCTCCCGGCCCTCGCCGCCCTGATCGACCGCGCGCTCACCGACACCGCCGTCGGTCTCCGCGTCATCAACGCCCACTTCCGCCTCGGCCAACCCGCCAACGCCGCCGCCCTCGCGCGCTTCGCCGCCAACCCCGCCGAACCCGCCAACCTCCGCGCCGAGGCCGTCGCCCAACTCGCCCTCTGGTCCAAGCCCCCGCAACGCGACCGCCTCGTCGGCATCTATCGTCCTCTCGCGCCGGCCACCCGCCCCCGCGAGGTCGCCGTCCAGGCCCTCGAACCCCTCGCCGCGAAATTGCTCGCGCCGGATTCCCCCGCCGCCGTCCAGACCGCCACCCTCAAGGCCCTTCAGGATCTGGAAATCGCCGGCGCCAAGGACGCCCTCTTCGCCACCCTGCAGGACGAGCGCCTCTCGCCCGCCACCCGCGCCTCCGCTCTGGCCACCCTCGACAAGATCAAGGATCCGCGCCTCGCCGAAGCCGTGAAGCTCGCCGGCGCCTCCTCCGCGCCCGCCCTCCGCCTCGCCGCCCTCCCGATCGCCTCGCGGCTCTCGCCCGAGACCGCCGCGCCCGTCTTGGCCAACCTCGTCGCCAAAGGCTCCGTCGAGGAACAGAAGACCGCCCTCCGCGCCCTCGGCAATTTCCGCCACCCCAGCGCCAACACCCTCCTCGCCGACCAAGTCCGCGCCCTTATCGCCGGCCAGGTCGCTCCCGCGGTCCAACTCGAGGTGCTCACCGCCGCCCGCAGCCGCAACGATGCCGCCGTCAAGGCCCTCGTCGCCCAATACGACGCCGCTGTCGCCACCAGCACCGATCCCCTCGCCCCCTACCGCGAAGCCCTCGCCGGCGGCGACGCCCGCCGCGGCGAAAGCATCTTCCGCAACCAACCCGTCATGGCCTGCATCCGCTGCCACCGCGCCGGCGCCGACGGCGGCGACGCCGGTCCCAACCTCGCCGAGGTCGGCAAGAAGTACTCCCGCGAGTACCTGCTCGAATCCATCGTCAAACCCAACCTCCACATCGCCCCGGGCTTCGACACGATTGTCGTCACCTTAAAGAACGGCGAAGTCGCCGCCGGCATCGTCGCCAACGAAACCGCCGCCGAACTCTCCCTCCGCAACACCGAAAACAAAGTCGTCACGGTCAAGAAGACCGACATCGCCAAACGCGAAGGCGCCCCCTCCGCCATGCCCGAGATCTACGGCACCATCCTCACCCGCCGCGAACTCCGCGATGTCGTCGAGTACATGGTCAGCCTGAAGTCCCAGGCCACGGTCGCCGAGACCAACCTCCCCCGCGCCCTCCGCGGCCTCCCCGCCGCCAAGCCCGGCGAGTAAGCGCCCGGCCCGCCTCGGGCCGCCTATCCGTCGTATGGGTCCCATCCGTCCCATACGACCCATGGGACCTATAGGTCCTATAGGACCCATCGCCCCGCCCCGGCAATTTCCGCGCATCGTACCACAAGCCGCGCGGCGCGCCGCCGCCGCCCTTCCGCCATAGTGCACGCGGACCCACCCCGGTCCGCCGATGCTGCGCCAAGACAAGCTCACCCCGCTCCGGGCCGCCCTCGCCTATGCCCTGATCGCCGCCCTTTGGATCGTTGTCAGCGACCGGCTCCTCGCCGTCTGGCTCCACGGCGCCGAAGACACCGAGCACTGGATCGGCAGCGTGAAGGGCATCTTCTTCGTCGTCTGCACCGCCGGCGCCCTCTTCGGCCTCCTCGCCCGCCAGAAACGCCTCGCCGAACGCGACGCCGCCCTGCTCGCCGACGAGCATGAGCGCAGCGAGCGCCGCCGCCGCTACTTCACCACCCAGAGCGCGATCAACGGCCACCTCGTCCGCGATCTGCCTCGCCCGGAAATCGCCCGCGCCATCTGCGGCGCCCTGCTCGACCCCGGCCAATTCGCCTACGCCTGGATCGGCCGGCACGATCCCGCCGGCAACCGCATCGTCGCCGTCGGCGAAGCCGGCACCGAATCCGTCCGCCGGCATCTCGCCGCCCACCCCGATCTCGAGCAGCGCTGCGCCCAACGCCTCGTCGCCGTCGCCACCCGCGGCGAGGTCGAGGTCGGTCCGTCCATCCTCGGTCCCATCCCGGGCTCCGACGCCCTTCTTTCCTGCGCCCTCCTGCCCTTCCGCACCGCCCAGGGCGAAACCTTCGTCATCGCCGCCGGCGCCTGCGAACCGAATTTCTTCACCGGCGAAAACCTCGTCCTCGTCCGCCAACTCGCCGACGATCTCCGCCACGGCTTCGACGTCGTCGCCGAACGCGAAGCCCGCACCGCCGTCCAGCAGGCCCTCCGCGAAAGCGAGTCCCGCTACCGCATGCTCGCCGAGCATTCGCACGACGTCATCTGGACCTTCGGCCTCGACGGCACCCTCCGTTTCGTCAGCCCCTCCGTCCGCCCCCTCCTCGGCTATTCCGTCGACGAAATCCTCCCGCGCCCCTTCCCCAGCTGCTTCACCCCCGCCTCCGCCCGCCGCATCACCTTCGAACTCGGCCGCGCCCGCGCCCACTTCGAACAAACCGGCCAATTGCCGACCCTCGTCCTCGAACTCGAGCACCTGCGCCGCGACGGCACCACCGTCTGGACCGAATTGGTCACCACGGATTTCAACCCGCTCGATCGCACCACCCCGCTCCTCCTCGGCGTCACCCGCAACATCGAGCAGCGCCGCCAGGCCGAAAACGCCCTCACCCACCAGGCCGCCCGCTACCGCCACCTCCTCGATATCGCCACCGAAGGCATCTACATCCTCGATCCCGCGGGCCGTTTGCTCGAGGCCAACGAAAGCTTTCTCCGCCAGCGCGGCCTCGACCGCACCCGCCTCGGCGGCCTCCGCGTCGAGGATTGGGAAATCGCCGGCGACGGCGGCAGCGCCACGCAGCTCGCCACCATCGGCACCGACATGGTCACGTTCGAGGCGCGGCACCGCCGCACCGACGGCACCGTCTTCGCCGTCGAGGTCTGCGCCCGCCGCGTCGAGCTCGACGGTCTGCCCCACCTCTACTGCTCGGCCCGCGACATCACGGAACGCCGCGCCAGCGAGCAGCAGGCCCTCCGCGCCCAGCGCCTCGAAAGCGTCGGCCTCCTCGCCAGCGGCATCGCCCACGACCTCAACAACGTCCTCACCCCGATTCTGCTCTCCGTCGATATTCTCGGTCTCCGCTACCGCAGCGCCGAGGATCGCGAGGTCCTCGCCCCGGTCGAGGCCGCCGCCCGCCGCGGCAGCACCATCGTCCAGCAAATCCTGACCTTCGCGCGCGGCGCCGAGGGCGAACGCGTCGTCATCGAGCCCATGCTCCTCCTCAAGGAGCTCATGCACCTGATCCGCGAGACCTTCCCGCGCAACATCACGCACCGGCTCGAACTCGCCCCCGGCACCAAGTCCGTCCTCGGCGATCCCACCCAGCTCCACCAGGTCCTCCTCAACCTCGCCGTCAACGCCCGCGACGCCATGCCCGAAGGCGGCACGCTCACCGTCCGCGTGCGCAACGAGATCTTCACCGACACCCGCGTCCAGCACGTGCCCGGTTCCCGGCCCGGCCACTTCGTCTGCTTCAGCGTCATCGACACCGGCACCGGCATCGCCCCGGCCGTCCTCGACCACCTCTTCGAACCGTTCTTCACCACCAAGCCCCGCGGCAAAGGCACCGGCCTCGGCCTCTCCACCGTCCACGGCCTCGTCCGCGGCCACGGCGGCTTCGTCCAGGTCCTCAGCGAGGTCGGCAAAGGCGCCGAATTCCGCGTCTTCATCCCGCAGGCCGAAAAGACCGTCTCCGTCGTCGCCGCCCCGGCGGTCCGGCCGCATTCCGCCGGCGCCGGCCTCGGCGTCCTCGTCGTCGACGACGAAGAGGCGATCGTCGCCGTCGTCGCCGCCATCCTCAAACGCCACGGCTACCAGGTGCACCGCGCCCCCGACGGCGCCGCCGCCCTCGAGTCGCTGGCTGCCCTCGGCAACCGTATCCAAGCGGTGATCACGGACGTGATGATGCCCCGCCTGGACGGCATCCGCCTCACGGAGGAAACCCGTCGGCTCCGCCCCGGCCTGCCCATCATCGTGATGTCCGGCCTGATCGAGCCCGACCAGGACACGGAAAACCGCAAACGCCTCCGCGACCTCGGCGTCACGACCTTCGTCGGCAAACCCTGCAGCGAATCCGAGTTGCTCGACGCCCTCGACCGCACCCTCCACGCCGCCGCTTGAGCCCGCAGCGGGCGGTTGAAAGTTGAAGGTTGAGAGATCGATCCGCCGAGGCGGCGGAAAACGCGGCCGGCCCACGCCATCCGGAAAACCGAACGGCTCCGCTCCCAACCAAACTCACGCCGCGGGATCGGTTCGGCCGAACCGACCGGAGTCGGGCGCCGCGAGGCGGGAAATCTATCCGCCACTCCCCGCCGCAAAGTAACCTATTGGGTTACTTTGAGAAAACGCCTCCGGCTGCTCGACCCTCAGCGTCAATCAGGCTAGCCGCGCCCGGCCGAACTCCGAACTCCGAACTCCGAACTCCGAACTCCGAACTCCGAACTCCGAACTCCGAACTCCGAACTCCGAACTCCGAACTCC
>JAIXWF010000022.1 GCA_027482185.1 Opitutaceae bacterium
AGACCGGAGACCGGAGACCGGAGACCGGAGACCGGAGACCGGAGACCGGAGACCGGAGACCGGAGACCGGAGACCGGAGACCGGAGACCGGAGATGAGCGCGGCTAGCTGAATTGCGCTTCTGACGACAGAATCAAATCCAGCTCCTTTCCGAGCCAGTCCGGTCTCCGGTTTCCGCATTCCGGTCTCGAATCACTCGACCTTCAGGCCGCGGGCTTCGAGGGTGGTGCCGAGTTCGCGTTCGTAGGCGGCGCGGGCGCGGCGTTCGTCGGCGAGGGCGCGGGCGAGGCTGCTCTGCGCGCCGGCCAAAATTTCCTGCGCCTGCAGGACGAGAAACGTGCTGCTCGTGCCGGCGGTGAATTTCTTTTGCTCGGCCTCGAGCGACTGCTGCGCGAGGTCGAGGGCGCGGCGGGTGGCTTCGACGCGGAGGCGCGTGGTTTCGATCTGGCCGGCGGCGGCGGCGACGTCGACGGCGATGTCCTGTTCGGTGCGCACGAGGTCGGCTTCGGCCTGGCGGACGGCGAGTTTCGCGGCGCGGGCGCGGCCGCGGCCTTCGGCGAACGTGAGCGGCACGCTGACGACGAGGCCGGCGGAGTAGGCGCGGGAGTCGCGGTCGCGGACCTGGCGGCGCGCGGTGCCGAAATCGGGGTCGTCGCCGCCGTAGCCGTAGCTGCCGACGAAATCGACGCGCGGGAGCAGTTGGTTTTGCGCGAGGGCCTGCGTGGCTTGGCGGCGCACGATGCCGAGGCGCGCGGCCTGGAAGTCGGGGCGCAGGGCGTAGGCGCGTTTGAGGTCGGCGGCGGCGTCGACGGTGAGCGGGACGGCGGGTGGGAGCGGCTCCAGTTCGAGGGCGGCGCCGTCGAGCGGGAAGCTCGTTTCGCCGATGAGCTGGCGGAGGCGGTGGTCGAGGTCGGCGGCGTTGCGTTGCGCGATGAGGACGGCTTCCTCGCGGCCGGCGAGGCGGGCGCGGGCCTGGAGGACGTCGGCGTCGGAGATCTGGCCGATGCGGTTGCGCGTTTCGTTTTGCGCGACGAGCTGGGCGGTGAGGTCGCGGGAGAGGCGGGCGATGCGGACGTTTTCGCGGGCCTGGAGGGCGCTGTTGTAGGCGAGGACGACGCCGGTGACGGTGTCGATGACGGTCTGGCGGTGCTGCCAGTCGGCGAGGGAGCGGTCGGCTTTGGCGATGCGGAGGGCGGCGAGGTTGGCGCCGAAGCCGAAGCCGCGGAGGAGGGGTTGGGTGACGGTGACGCCGCCGAAGGTGACGTAGCGGTCGGAGAAACGGTTGAAGGTGCCGCGCTGGTTTTCGGCGGTGGCGGCGAGCGAGTAGCTGAGGCCCCAGGGCGTGAGGCCGCCGAGGGCGAGGGCGGCGTCGTCGGTTTGGACGAGGGAATTGACGAGCGGGGCGCGGGTGACGGCGGATTCGGTTTCGCCGTAGGTGCGGCGGAACGTGAGGGCGGGGTCGAAGCGGCCGTACTCGGCGAGGACGTTGGCGCGGGCGATCTCGGGCGAGAAGGCGCTGACCTTGAGGGTTTGGTTTTTCTGCAGGGCGGCGCGGACGGCGTCGTCGAGCGTGAGGACGGCGGCGGCGGCGCGGGCGCCGAAAGCGAGCGTGACGAGTCCGAGGGCCAAGATCACGCGGCGCGCGGAGCGGGTGCGGCGGGCGGCGGTGGCGGCGACGGCGGGACCGCGCGGGCGGGGCGCGGTGGAAACGGCGGCGGGACGGCGGGACGGCGACGGACGGGCGGAGGCCATGAGGGGGCGGACGGGATTACTTGGCGTCGACCCGCATGCCGTCCTGGAGGCGGACGATGCGCGTGCCGTAGGCGGCGTTTTCGTGGGAGTGGGTGACCTGGACGATGGTGACGCCGTCGTCGCGGTTGAGCCGGCGGAAGAGTTCCATGATCTCGCGGCCTTGGTCGGAGTGAAGATTGCCGGTGGGTTCGTCGGCGAGGATGAGGGCGGGTTTGGCGACAAGGGCGCGGGCGATGCCGACGAGCTGTTGCTGGCCGCCGGAAAGCTGGGCGGGGTAGAGGTCTTTTTTGCCGACGATGTGGAAGCGGTCGAGCAGGTCGCAGACGATGCTCTCGCGGTCTTTTTTCGGCGTGTCGCGGTAGGAGAGCGGGATCTCGAGATTCTCGTAGACGGTGAGGTCGTCGAGGAGGTGGTAGCTTTGGAAAACGAAGCCGAGCTGCTTTTTCTGCAGTTCGAAGCGCTGCTTTTTGTCGAGGCGATGGACGGCTTGGCCGCAGAGATGGTATTCGCCGGACCAGGCGGCGTCGTGGAGCCCGAGGATGTGGAGCAGCGTGGATTTGCCCGAGCCCGAGGGGCCCATGATCGACAGGAAATCACCCTCGGCGACCTCGAGGTCGATGTGGCGAAGCGCGTAGTAGGGGCCGCCCTTGAGCGGGTAGACGCGGTCGACGTGGCGGAGGGAAATCACGGGGCGGAAAAGAAGAAGGAAGAAAGCCGGGGACAGGATCGACCGGAGGGAGGCGGCGGAGGAACAGGACGGGGAGGGCCGGAGGTGAAAGGTGGAAGATTGGGAAAAGGGGAAAGCGGGAAACTGGAAGTACGGGGCGTTACATGAAGAGGTGGGCGGGGCGCGGGGTGCGGTCGCGGGTGTTGCGCTTGGCGTCGGGGCGCGCGGAGGGTGGGGCCGGGGCTTTTTCGGGGGCGGGGGCGCAGGCCGACAACATCGGCGCCGTGAACTTGGGGGCGGTGGCGGACGGGGCGACCTGATCGCGGGTCAGGGCGGCGGCGGGGAGGAACACGAGCAGCAGGAGGGTCTTCATGGCGGGTGAGGCGGGAGCGAGGCGGAGAACGTGACGGGAAGCGCCACCGGTTTAGCAACGTGTGTGCCGGGTGGATTGCGGTTACGTAAACCGTTGCAGCGAATAAATTAGAAATTTATAGCCCGGCGATGAACCGAACCGGTACAGGGGCCGCAACCCGTTTGTGGAATAAGGGATTCCCGAAAATGGGACCGCGCGAAGGTACTTGCCGGGGCGAGAAACCGGATGGGGCGCCGTGGTGCAGCCGGCGGTGGGGCGGCAATCCGGACGTTTCGCCTCTCCGGCATCAGCGAAATCAGCGGTTCACGGTTTGGGAACTCCGAACTCCAAACCCCGAATCCCAAACTCCGAGAACCACAATCCCGAGGATTCTTAACCACGGATGAACGCTGATGGGCACTGATTCGGAGGGAAGCTGCGGAGATGGGCGGCGGAGAACGTGGTTTTCCTGCTTCGGATCGAAGGACGTGGGCCTCGGGCGCCGACGAGCGGCGCCCCTCCGCGAACGGAAAGGCGACACTAGAGTAGGGCACGCGGGAAATCGCCGGTTGACGGACCGGCGGGGGGCGCGCGAAGGTGCGCGCTTTCCCGCATGACCCGCGTCTTTGTTTCCGGCTGCTACGACATTTTGCATGCGGGGCACGTGCAGTTTTTCCGGGAGGCGCGGGCGCTCGGCGACCATCTCACGGTGTGTTTTGCTTCGGCGGAAGTGCTGTGGATCCACAAGCGGCGGCGGAGTTCTCTGCCGGACGAACACAAGCGCGCGTTGATCGCGGCGCTGGAGCCGGTGGACGACGTCGTGATCGGCGAAGGCCACGACGAAGGCATCGATTTCAAGGCGCACTTCCTGCGGCTGCGGCCGGACATTTTGGCGGTGACGGACGACGACAAGTACGGGCCGCTGAAGCGGGCCTTGTGCGCGGAAGTCGGCGCGAAGTACGTGGTGATGCCGAAGACACCGCCGCAGTTCGAACCGATCTCGACGACGCAGATCGTGAAGTTCATCCGGGCGCCGGAGACGGCGCCGTTGCGCGTGGATTTCGGCGGCGGCTGGCTCGATGTGCCGCGGTTGGCGCGGCCGGGTGCGTTTATCGTGAACTGCGCGATCTCGCCGACCGTGTCGTTGCGCGACTGGCCCTACGAGCGGAACGCCGGCCTCGGCGGCTCGGGGGCGTGGGCGTTGCTGAACGGCAAGGACGGCGTGGGCGCGGAGCTCGACCTCGGCGTGGGTTGGCAGGATCCGGCGGTGATCGCGGAGACGGGGCTGTGCGTGTGGCGGAGCGGTCCGCGGCCGGTGCTCGACGTGAAGACGGGCGGAGAATTTCTGCGCGGGCGGATGGCGCTGCTCTGGACGGGAGTGCCGCACGACACGCCGGGCATGGTCAACGGCGCGCGCGACTACGACGCGATCGCGCGGGCGGGCGCGACGGCGCGGGATGCGGTTTGGCGAAACGATTTCGGGCTCCTGGCCGACGCGGTGCGGCAATCCTATGCGGTGCAGCGCGCCGAAGGGATGGCGCCGTTGCCGGGCGATCCGGCTTCGGGAACGCACCTACCGGGCGCGGCGGCTTGGAAATACTGCGGCGGCGGCTTCGGTGGCTACGCGGTGTATTTGTTCGGCGAACCGGCGGCCCGCGACGCGGCCTGCGCGCGGCCGGGCTTTCGGGCGATCGAACCGTATCTAGGATAAGACCGGAGACCGGAGACCGGAGACCGGAGACCGGAGGATTTTGGCCCTAGCGCATCCGAGCGTCGGGCGACAGGTACAAGTGAAGTCGGTATTCCGGATGTTTCCGGTTTCCGGTCTCCGCATTCCGGTTTTATCGATCAGACCACGTCCGGAATAACGTACGGCGGCCGGGGGGCTTCGCGGAGGAGGAAGCGGGCGTGGGCGAGGGCGGCGGGGTTGTCGGTATCCAGTTTTGCGATGCCGTCGCCGGTAGCGTCGAGGTCGAGCCAGGGGCCGAGTTTGAAGGGTTGGGCGGCGGCATCGATGCCGTGGACGCCGAGGTGGGCCTGGAGCTCGCGCTGGATGCCTTGGGCGGCGGGGAAATCTTTCAGCGCGGTTTCGATCTTGGCCGGGGCGGCGGCTTTGCCGACGCGGTAGGAGATGTTGCCGTAGTGGCAGAGGGCGGCGCTGAGGTGGCCGGTCTCGACGGGGGCGGCGAGGTCGGCTTTGCGGCGCGAGCGGACGGCGGCGAAGAAGTTGGGCACGTGGCCCGCGCCGCCGTCGCCGGTGAACTTCTTGATCACTTTGCCGCTGCGGTCGTAGGCGGTGCCGCCGACGAGACCGGAGAGCGAGCCGCCCTCGCAGTGGGCGACGACGCCGACGCGCAGGCCGCCGTGCTGGTCCATGAAGTTGACGCCGGGTTTCGCGGGGAGGGCGCGGTGCTCGAAGATGAGCGGGATCGACGCGTAGTCGTAGACGGCGACGTGGGTGTTGGGCGTTTCGGCGACATCGTCGATGCCGTAGCGGCCGCCGAAGCTGAGGATGCGGCGGGGCGAGCCGGCGTGTTTCGCGATGCGGAGGGCGATGTCGAGGACGTGGACGCCGTTGTTGCCGAGCTCGCCGTTGCCGGTGTCCCAGGACCAATGCCAGTCGTAGTGGAGCTGGTTGCGCTGCAGCGGGGCGACGGGGGCCGGGCCGCAAAAGCGGTCGTAGTCGAGATCGGCCGGGTACCACGGCAGCTTGTGCCCGATGGACGGGCGCAGGTTGTAGACGACGGCGCGGATGTGGTCGATTTTGCCCAAGCCGCCGCCGTGCAAAAACTGGATCGCTTCCGCGAGGCCGGTCTCGGAGCGGTAGTGCGTACCCACTTGTACGATACGGTTGTACTTGGTCGCGGCCTCGATCATCTTGCGGCCTTCCCAGACGGTGCGGGACATCGGTTTCTCGACGTAGACGTCCTTGCCGGCCTGGCAGGCCCATACGGTGAGCAGCGCGTGCCAGTGGTTGCTCGTGACGATCATGACGGCGTCGACGTCGTCGCGCGCGATGAGCGCGCGGGCATCGGTGGTCTTGAACGGCGCGGGCCGGTCGGCCGGAATGAGGGCGGCGCCCTGGGCGAGCAGGGCGGGATCGACGTCGCAGAGGGCGGCGATGCGGACGCCGTCCATCTTCAGGATGTTCTTGAGATGGGGGACGCCCTTGCGGCCGAGGCCGATGAGGCCGAGGCGGATGGCGGAGTTGGCGCCCGCGGGTTGGGCGTGCACGGAAGGCCGGAAGGCGGACGCGAGGAGGGCGGTACCGGCGGCGAGGGAGGAGCGGCGGAGGAAAGTGCGGCGGTGCATGGGGGAGGGGGGAGCGGTCAGCTGTCAGCGGTCAGCGATCAGCTTGGGCCAGCGGCTGAAGGCTGACCGCTGATAGCTGATAGCTATCGGTGATAGCTTCCGAAGTAACCGAGCGGTGCGGTGGTGCAAGTGCGCGGAGAACTTCGGGCGTCAGCAGCTCGGGCTCAGTCTTTCCGGTCGCCGCAAAGAGTCGCAGAAGACGCAAAAGCTAGGACCAACGAAATCCACCGGCAGCGGATGCGGTTGCACTCGGGGCGTGTAGGGACGGGACGGCGAAACACTCCTCTTGGCGCCGGTTTTTGCGCGTTTTGTGTCTTTTTGCGGCGATTGCTCTGTCGGGGCCGGGTTCGTTGTCGCTGCGGGAGGATTCTCCATGCTCAATGGTCCTCGGCTCAGAGCTTCAAACCAAGTGGCAAGGTGTCGCCGAGGGCGCGGGCGGCGTCGGCGGCTTCGAGGGCGACGACTTCCTCGACGAGGCGGAGCCAGCGTTCGGGGGCTTTGGCGGCGACGAGGGCGGCGGCGGTGCGGGTGCGGAGGTCGGCGTCGAGGTCGCGGGTGCGGTCGCCGGTGAGGCGCGCGAGTTGGACGGCGGCGAAGGCGGCGCCGTCGATGGCGCGGAGGTCGCGTTGCAGGAGCAGTTCGAGCCAGGCGGCGGCTTGGTCGGGGGCGACGGTGCGGTGGCCGCTGCCGTGGAGCGGCACGCGCGCGCCAAGGCGGCCGAGGGCCCAGGCCCAGGGGCCGGTGCCCGCGGCGCCGGGGGCGGAGAGGCGGGCGACGATCCAGGAACCGAGCGTGATTTTTTGCGCCGGCTCGAGGTGCTCGAGGGCGGCGGCGGTGCGGACCATTTCGTCGAGGCCTTCGGGTTGGACGCCCTTGGGCTTGGCGGCGGATTTGGCGCCGAGGGGCGGGATGCGGCGGGCGAGGTGCGGTTCGAGGAAACGCCAGATGGCCTGCTGTTGGTCGGGGGTGAGGCCGCCGGCGATGCGGCGCCAGAGGACCCAGAATTCGTTCCAGACGGAGGTTTCGCCGGGAAACGCGATCGGCTCGGCGAAGAGGGCGAAGCTCTGCGCGCACCGCCAGTCGTCGAGCGGATAGCCGAAGCCGGGGCGGAGGCCGTAGCCGAGGAAGCGGTAGAAGTTGCGCTCGTGAACGGCGGAGCGGCGGCGTTTTTTCGCGCCGGCGAAGAGTGTGCCCCAGAGCTCGCGGAGGAGCGGGGCGCTCCAGGTCTCGCGTTCGCCGAGCGCGGTTTCGAGGGATTCGCCGAAGCGTTTCACGTCGCGCGGATCGACGGTGCGCGGGGCCGGGCCGAAGACGCGGTCGACGAGATCGCGAACCTGGCCGAAGCTGGCGGGCATCGATTCGGTGACGGTGGCGTCGGGCCGCGCGGCCGCGCCGCGGAGATCGAATTCGAGGCGCCAGCGTTCATCGCCGACATTCGAGACGCACCAGAGTTCGAGCGTGCCGATTTCCGTGAGGGCGGAACGCAGGTGCACGGGCAACGTGCGGGCTTGGCCGGCGGCGGCGCGGAGCAGCGTGTGCAACGGCGGCAGGGCGCGGAAATCGTCGTCGAGGGCGACGACGGCGCCGGGGGCGTCGACGCGGTCGGACGACGTCGCGTAGAGCGGAAACTGCACCGGCTGGCCGAGCGTGAGCTGGAACGGGAGTTCGGTGAGGTCGAGGAGACGGCCTTCCTCGTGGCCGCGGGGGATGACGCAGACGGCGCGGGGGGCGGAGGCGGCTTTTTCCGCGATGCCGACGTAGAGGGCTTGGGCGGCGCCGCCGCCGATGCGCCGGCCGAGACCGCGGCGGGCAAGCCCGTAGGCAGCGGCACCGCGGGCGACGGCGAGGTCGAGATGGTCGTGCGCGAGCAGCGGAATCGGCGGCTGGTCGGGCCACCAGGCGGAGACGACCTCGACGAGACGGCGGGCGAGGCGCGGGGAATTGAAAACGCCGCCGTTGAGGAGAATGGCGTCGGGGCGGGGGACCGGCGCCGGGACGGCGCCGGGAGTTGAAGGTTGAAGGTTGAAAGTTGAAGGAGCGGAGGAGCCGAGCGCGGTGCGGGCGGCGGCGGCGTGGCGGGCGAGGAAGGCGGCGAGGTGGCGCGTGATGGCGGGGTCCTGGGCGTAGGGGAGGCCGAGTTCCTGGAGGGCGGCGCGGGCGGCGCGGCGGGGGGCGGCGTCGGGGGTGCAGGCGGGGAAGAAACCCTCGACGATGAGCTGCTCGGCTTCCTCGCGCGTGAGTTCGGTCGAAAGCGCGGAGCCGATGAGACGGGAGCCGGAGCCGGCGAGGGCGAGGATGGCTTTGGTTTTCGGCGTCTCGCCGGGGGCGGATTCGGTGAGAAGGGATTCTTTGGCGGTGCGGGCGGCTTGGACGAGTTGGGTCCATTGCACGGCGTTGAGTTTGTGGCCGGCGGCGGCGAGGCGTTCCTCGGCGCGGCGGGCGAGGGCGGCGTCCATGTTGTCGCCGCCGAGCATGAGATGGTCGCCGACGGCGAGGCGCTTGAGGACGGGGCCGTCCTCGCCGACGCCCACGGAGACGAGCGTGAAATCGGTGGTGCCGCCGCCGACGTCGACGACGAGGACGAGGCGCACGCCGGCGAGCGTATCCGACAACGTGTGACGGTGGCGCGCGGTGAAGGCGTAGAACGCGGCCTGCGGTTCCTCGACGAGGGTAAATTTTTCGAGGCCGGCCTGGCGGGCGGCGGTGACGGTGAGGGCGCGGGCGACTTCGTCGAAGGACGCGGGCACGGTGATGACGACCTCCTGGGCGGCGAGCGGGGCGTCGGGGTGGGCGGCGTCCCACGCGGCGGCGAGGTGGGCGAGCAGGCGGGCGGAGGCGTCGGTGGGGGAAAGTTTGGCGACCTCGGCCGGGGCGCCCCAGGGCAAGATGGGGGCGGTGCGGTCGACGCCGGCATGGCAGAGCCAGCTCTTGGCGGAGGCGACGAGGCGGCCGGGGATGCGGGCGCCTTGCCAGCGCGCGAATTCGCCGACGATGGGAGCGGGCGCGGCGGCGGCGGAATTGCCGGAAGGGGAATCCCAGGGGAGCGCGGCGGCACCGGCGGCGAGTTCATGCGCGCCCGGGAGATAGAGGCAGGACGGCAGGAGCGGTTGCGCGGCGACCTGGCCGGGGCGTTGGACCTGCGGGATCGGGAAATCGACGATCGGGGCGTCGGCGCCTGCGGCGAGATCGGCGGACGCGACGGCGCAATTGCTGGTGCCGAGATCGATGCCGACGGTGAAAGGCATGCTGGAAAGGACTAAGGGACCAAGGGTCTAAAGGACGAAGGGACCAAAGGACTAAGGGACCAAGGGACCGGGGAATGGGACCTATGGATGGGAAGTCCTTTGGTCTTTTGGTCCCTGGTACTTTGGTCCTCGCCTTGCGGTTACTCCTTCATCCGGACGTTGAGCTCGAGTTGCCAGCGGCCGGGGCCGCCGCGTTCGAGGAGGCGGAGTTCGAGCGTGCCGATTTCGGTGACGGCGGCCTGGAGGTTCACGGGGACGAGGCGGCCGGCGTTGTCGGCGGTGGCGGGCAACGTGGATTCGATCGGGGCAACTTCCTCGAAGTCGTCGTGGCCGGAGGGGTCGTCGAGCAGGGCGCCGACGGCGTCGTCGCGGCGGACCGAGCTCGAGAAAAAGCGGAAGCGCGTGGGCTCGCCGACGACGAGGCCGAATTCCTGCGGCGGGATGTCGGCCTGCGTGCCTTCCTCCATGCCGAAGGGCGCGACGCAGAGGGCGCGGACGGGCGGTTCCATGCCGGGAACCGCGGGCATGGCGGATTCGATGCCGACGTAGTAGGCGCGCGCGGTGCCGCCGCGGATGCGGAGGCCGTGGCCGTGGCGGGCCCAGCCGTAGTAGGCGGCGCCGCGGGCAACGGCGAGGTCGAGTTCCGCACCGGCGAGTTCATTGGCGGCGGGGGCGCCGGCGGCGGTGAGCCAACGGTTGACGACGGCGAGAACGCGTTCGCGCAGGACGGCGGATTTGAAAACACCGCCGTTGAAGAGGATCGCGGTGGGGCGGATGAAGGCGGCGCCGTTGGCGCCGCCGCCGGTTGAAAGTTGAAGGTTGAAAGTTGAAAGATCCGAAGCGGAGAGGGCCTTGGCTTGGCGGGTGAGGAAGGCGGCGAGGTGGCGGGTGATGCCGGCGTCCTGGGCGTAGGGCAGGGCGATTTGGGCGAGGCCGGAGCTGCGGGCAGTCTTCGGAACTTCGGTGACCGGTATGTCGGGGAAGAAACCGTCGGTGAGGAGGCGGGTGAGTTCGTCGCGCGTGAGCTCGGCCTTGATCGTGCCGCCGATCAGCGAGGAGCCGCGGCCGGGGACGACGAGCGGGGCGCGGGCGAGTTTGGGGTCGGCGAACATCGCCTCCTTGGCGCCGCGGCAAGCGTGGGTGAGGGCGTGGAATTGCCAGGGGTCGAGCTTCTTGCCGTCGGCGGCGAGCCGTTGGTTCACGGCGTAGGCGAGGGCGAGGTCCATGTTGTCGCCGCCGAGCAAAATGTGGTCGCCGACGGCGACGCGGGTGAGCTCGACTTCGCCGGCGCGGTCGGTGACGGCGATGAGGGAGAAGTCGCTGGTGCCGCCGCCGACGTCGACGACGAGGATGACATCGCCCGGGCGGACGTGTTTGCGGAAATTTTCGCCGAGCTGTTCGGTCCAGGCGTAGAACGCGGCCTGCGGTTCCTCGAGCAAAGTGACATGGGCGAGGCCGGCGGCGCGGGCGGCGGCGAGGGTGAGATCGCGGGCGGCGGCGTCGAAGGACGCGGGGACGGTGAGGACGATTTCCTGGTCCGCGAAGGGCGTATCCGGATTCTGGTGATCCCAGGCGGCGCGGAGGTGGGCGAGGCAGGCGCGGGCGGCGTCGACGGGGGAGAGCCGGGCGACATCGGGCGGGGCCTGCCAGGGGAGAATGGGGCCCTGGCGGTCGACGCCGGCGTGGCAGAGCCAGCTTTTGGCGGAGGCGACGAGGCGGGCGGGGACCTTGGCGCCGTGGGTGCGGGCGAATTCGCCGACGACGGGAGCGGAGGCGGCTTCGTTGAGCGCGGCCTTGGTTTTCTTGTGCCAGGGGAGGGCGAGGCCCTCGGGCGGGAATTCCTGCGCGTTGGGCAGGTAGAGGAAGGACGGGAGGAGCGGTTTCGCCTCGACGGTGCCGACGGCGGTGAGCTGCGGAATCGCGAGCATCGTCTGGTCGCGGCCGCGGGCGGAGGTGCGGGCGAGTTCGAAGGCGGAGACCGCGGAATTGGTGGTACCGAGGTCGATACCGAGGGCGAAGCGGGCGGGCATGGCAGGTCAGAGTTCGACTTCGGCGGGCGCGATGACGCGGGCGTCGAGGGCGGAGGAGACGACGGGGAGCGAGACGGCGGCGGCGTACCAGCCGCGGTGTTTGAGGGTGCCGCGGAAGGGCGGCTGGCCGGTGACGTTGCCGGTGAGGCGGATGCGTTCGGCGCTGAAGCCGGCGGGGACGGTGACGGGATCGCCTTCGGTGCCGTCGAGGGCGGGCTCGAGCTTGAGGTACTGACGGAGGACCTTGCGGCTGCCGGTGTGGACGACGCGGGCGGCGGCGCCGATGTCGGCGTCGGAGAAACCGGCTACGTCTTCCTCGAGGAAATCGACGAGGCGGCCCTCGCGCTGGAGCAAAGCGAGGAGACCGAGGGCGGTGGGTTCGGCGGCGGGGGCGGAGACCGATGCGGGAGCCACGAGTTTGGCGGCGAGGGAGGCGTCGCCGAGGACGCGGAAAGCGAGACCGAGGCGGGTGAAGAAGGACGGTGCGGCGGCGGGCGTGGTCATGGGAACGGGACAGTGCAGCAAACGAATGCGGCGGATTCAACGCGGCAAACGCGGGGCGCGGAGCTTGACGCGGGCGGCGCGGGCTCGCGAGCGTGCGGGGTGCCTTCGAAACCCATTCCCGGATCCAGCGGTGCGATTCTCGCGGAGCTGCCGTCGCCCTATCTGCCGCATCCCGCCACGGGCCTGCTGCACCTGCCGCGGTTTCTGGCGAAGATCCGCTATGTGAAGCAGAACGGGGCGTTGCCGCCGAGCTACGCGAAAAATTACAAGCGCGGGTGCGACCGTTTCCTGTGCCAGCACCTCGGGATCGAGCCGGTGGCGGTGGAAAAGATCGTCCTCGAGGCGGCGACGGAGGCGGAGGCGGAAGCGAAGCTGGCGGCGATTTTGCCGGCGGACGTGCGGGCGCCGCAGTGGAACCGGCGCTACGTGCAGATGGGCATGACGACGGCCGGGGCGGATTTCCTGAAGGAGGCGCTGACGGCGATGGGCTGCGCGGACCGCGTCGGCGAAATCAAGAGCGTGCCGGACCTGATGGATTTCGACGAGGGAAGGCTGGAATAGGAAAACCGGAATGCGGAGACCGGAAACCGGAGGTGGCCAAAACCGGAATTGGGAAACCGGAAACCGGAGTGCTGACCGCTGACCGCTGACCGCCGACCGCTGCTCCGCTTCTCCGCTTCTCCGCTGCCGAAGCTTTCGGCTTAGCGCTTACCGCTTATGGCTTACGGCTTCCCCGCAAACACGCTCGGCAGCCACGTTGTGAGGGGCGGGAAGTAGGTGATCAGCAAGACGCCGACGAACATCACGGCGAGGGGCGGGAGGGTGGCGCGGGCGACTTCGGGGACGGAGCGGCGCAGGCGCGACGACGAGAGCAGGAGATTCAGGCCGAAGGGCGGGGCGAGGAAGCCGAGTTCCATGTTGGCCAGAAACAGAATGCCGAGGTGCACGGGATCGATGCCGAGGCGCAGGCCGATCGGAATGAGCAGCGGGGCGACGACGACGATGGCGGCGTAGATTTCGACGACGCTGCCGACGATGATGAGGACGACGTTGAGCCCGAGAAGGAAGAGCCAGCGCGAGGAAATGTGTTCGAGGCTCCAGTCGGCGAGGGCGGCGGGTACCTGGGCGTCGATGAGGTAATTGGTGAGGCCGAGGGCGACACCGAGGATCAGCAGAATGCCGCCGATGAGGAGGCCGGCTTCGGCCATGACGCGGGGCAAATCGCGGAAACCGAGGTCGCGGTGGATGACGACCTCGACGATGAAGGCGTAGGCGGCGGTGACCGCGGCGGCTTCGACCGGCGTGGCCCAGCCGCTGAAGAGCGCGACGAGCGAGACCACGGGGATGAGCAATTCCCAGCGTGCGGCGACGAGGGCGGCGCGGGCCTCGGCGGGATCGAAACGTGCGCGCGGAGCGGCGGCGGTGCCGGCGGCGCGGAGACCGCGGCGCGAGGCCCAGACGCCCCAGCCGGCGGTGAGGCCGATCAGCAGGAGACCGGGGAGCAGGCCGCCGAGGAACATCGTGGCGATGTCCACCTTCGCGATGATCGCGTAGAGAATGACAGGCAGGCAGGGCGGCAGGAGAATGCCGAGGGAGCCGGCGCCGGTGATGAGGCCGAGGGCGTCGCGGTCGGAGAGCTTGGCCGACAGCAACACGGGCATGAGCAGGCCGCCGAGCGCGAGAATCGTGACGCCGGAGCCGCCGGTGAAGGCGGTGAAGAAGGCGCAGATCAGGGCGGTGGCGATGGCGGGGCCGCCGGGGAACCAGCCGCTGAGCGCCTGGAACAGACGCACGAGCCGGCGTGAGGCGCCGCCCTCGGCCATGAAGTAGCCGGCCAAAGTGAAGAGCGGGAGGGCGGGCAACGCGGGATTGGTCACGAGCCCGTAGTGATCGATGGCGACGGCGGTGATGGGGACGTCGTGACCGGTGAAGAGAATGAGCGCGGCGCCGCCGAGGGCGGCGAAGATTGGCGCGCCGAGCAGGAGGGCAACCAGCAGGCCGCCGAGGGCGACGGGCACGGGGGCGAAAGCGCCGGCGGCGCCGAGGGCGAGCGCGGTGGCGAGGGTGAGGCAGCGGAGTTTAAGGGAAGGGCCGGCGTGCCACACGAGGCGGACGGCGATGACGCCGAAGCCGAGCGGCATGGCGAGTTGCACGACCCAGAGCGGGATATTGTAGGCGAGGACGCCGCCGCCGCTGCGTTCCTCGAGAACGAAGCGCGTGCTGGCGACGGCGAGGAAGGCGCTGACGGCCGCGCCGGCGCCGGCGGAGAAGAGCTGGGCGACGGTGCGAGCGGAGCCGGCGAGCAGCGTGGGGGCGGCGGACAGCGCGAGTAGCCGGCCGTCGCGGGCGGCGCGCACGCCGCCGAGCATGCCGACGATGAGCGTGAGGTGGCGGAGAAACTCGGGGGCGCTGGGGATGCCGACGGAGAATTGGCGCAACGCGATCTCGGCGAGAGGCAGCACGATCATCGTGCCGAGCAGGAGCGCGAGTGCGGTATTCTCGACGGCGAGGCGGCGGCCGCCGGCGGTGCCGGGGCCCGCGGCCGGTTCGGGGACCGGCAGCATCACTTCGCCGGGGCTTTGGCGGCGCGGTGGGCGGCGACTTCGGCGAGCACGCGGTCGAAGAGGTCGGCCGGCACCATGGTGCCACGGATTTTCGGATACGCCTGCTCGGCGAGCGCCTGCCATTCGGCGGTGATCTCGGGCGTGACGGCGTGGACGACGAGGCCGCGTTTTTTCATCGCGACGATGGCTTCGTCGTCTTCCTCGCGGGAGCGGCGGCGGACCTTTTCGCCGATGACGCCGGCGGACTTGAGCAATTCGGCGCGCAGGGCGGGGGCGAGTTGGTTCCAGGTGTCGGTGCGGACGATGGCGGCGCCGACGAGGGGCACCCAGGGTTGGTCGGCCATGTGGCCGGTGTAGCGCGTGTACTGGAGCGCGTTGGCGAGGAAGGGCGGGACGGGCACGACGCTGATCATGCCGGTGGAGAGCGACGGCAAAATCTGTTCGGTCTCGAGGCCGACGGGCTGGTAGCCGAGGCTGCGGAGGATCGTGAGGTGCTGCGGTTCGCCGGACCAGACGAACATCTTCATCGGCTTGAAGTCGGCGGGGCGGACGGCGGCTTCCTTGGAGAAATAGCGGACCCAGCCGGCGTCGGCCCAGAAGAGGACCTCGAAGCCCTTTTCGCGGAGGCGGCCCTCGAGGTCGCCGCGGATTTTTTCGCGCACGTGGTCGACTTCCTCCCAGCTGCGGAAGGCCATGGGCATGAGCTGCAGGGCGGTGGCGGAGCGGTCGATGGCGCCGAGGCCGACGGCGGAGAGGACGGCGGCGTGGATCTGTTTCGCGCGGAGTTTGCGGACGAGGAGGGCTTCGCCGTCGGCGGAGCCGGCGTAGACGGTGAGCTTCACGGCACCGGCGGACGACGTCGCCCACGTTTCCCGCATTTCCATGAGCCGCTGGTGGCCGGAGGTGCCGGCGGGCAAGATGGTGGCGAGTTTGATTTCGACCGGCGCGGCCTTGCCGGCCTCGGCCGCGAAGGCGGCGGAGGCGGCGAGCAGCGAAACGGCGAACAGGGCGGCGAGGCGGGTCATTTGGCGGGTTCCGGAAGGGCGGGGAGAAACAGGTCGTCGATCCGTGCGAGCAGCCATCGGGCGCGGCGCTGGAGGACGAGATTCACGAGGCGATATTCGGGGGCGGCGTCGGGGTCGAGGGCCAAGGCCTGTTTGAGCAGAGCTTCGAATTCGGCGCGGTTTTGCTGGGGGACACAGACGGCTTCGGCAAACGACACCCACGGGCCGGCCTGTTTGCCCTGGGCGAGGGCGACGGCGCGGTCGAAGTGGCGGCGAGCGCGGGCGGCGGCGTCGGCGGCGCCGCCGGGCCGGGCCATTTCGAACGTGATCAGAAAGGCGTGGATGGCGCCGCCGTCGAAGCCGGGATCGAGGGCGAGGGCGCGGTCGATGAGCGTTTCGACGAGGCTTTGGTCGGCGAGGAGGTCGGGGTTGTCCTTCGCGAGGGCGATGGCGGCGCCCCAGGAAGCGGCGGTCCAGTAGAGGAGCGGGACATCGGCGCGGGTCGCGAGGGCGGCGGCGGCGCGGGGATCGGCGCGGAATTTGGCGGACCAGCCGGCGTGGGCGACATCGAGGCCGCGGAGACCGTAGTCGCGGGCGCGGAGGTAGAGGCGGCGGGCGCGTTGGCGGAGGGCCTGGGCGGCGGCGAAGTCCTTGTCGGCGACCTCGTCTGCTTCCTGCTGGACGAAGGCGTACGCGTACTGGGTGAAGCCGCTGGCGGTGGCGAGGAGGAGGCCGCGGTGTTGGGGGCGGGAGGCGAGCAGGCTTTCCATCAGCTTGAGGCTGAAGGGGGCGGCGGCGGCGATGAGTTGGGGATCTTCGTCCGCGGAGAAGGCGGTGCCGCCGGCGGCGAGGGTGTCGCCGACCTGATCGAGAGCGGTGTTCTTCACGCTGGCGCAACCGGCCAGCAGCGCGGCGAGCGCGAGCGGCGGGAGGAGGCGGAAGCGGAAGGCGGACACGGAGGGGAAGTTGAGGCGGCGGACGCGAAAATGCACGCCGGAGCGCGTGACTTTTTGGTGGAGCGGGGACTTGGGGGCAAGCGGCGGCGGGCGGATAGGGATGGGACGGATGAGACTGATGGGACCTATAGGTCTCATATGTCCTATGGGTCCTATGGGACGGATAGGACGGATAGGTCGTCGGAGATCAGGGGGCGAGTTTGCGGATGTCGCCGGCGGGGCGGAGGCCGGAGCCTTTGGCGGCGGTGAGGCTGTCGCCGAGGTCGGCGCGGGCGGCGGCGGCGAGCTGTTGCAGGCGGGCGACGATGTCGGGGTGGGCCGCGGCGACCTCGCGGGTTTCGCCGGGATCGGTGCGGACGTTGTAGAGGGAGAGGCCGATGGTTTCGACGCGGTAGCCGTGGCGGCTGGCGATGCCGCGGATGCCGGAGTTCTCGATCGCCTGCGGTTTCATGTTGGCCCAATTCGACGGTTTGCCGCCGCGGCCGGGTTCGGCGGCGACGGTGAGGTAGTCGTGGGGGAGGTGCAGTTTCCAATCGCCGGCGCGCACGGCGTGGAGCTCTTCGCCGGAGTAGAAGAGAAATTCGCCGCGGCCCTTGGCGCCGGGGCGGCCTTCGAGCAGCGGCAGGACATCGGTGCCGTCGAGTTTCACGGCCGCGGGTGTCGCGCCGATCAGGCGCGTGAGTGTGACGTTGAGGTCCATCGTGGACCACGGTTCGTCGCTCGTGCGGCCGGCGGGCACACGGCCGGGCCAACGGACGAGGCAGGGGGAACGCATGCCGCCTTCGAACGTGGTGAGTTTGCCTTCGCGCAGCGGGCCGGCGGAACCGGCGTGTTCGCCGTAGGAGAGGAAGGGACCGTTGTCGGAGGTGAAGATCACGAGCGTGTTTTGCTCGAGGCCGAGTCGGCGGAGGGCGGCGAGGATTTCGCCGACGCCCCAATCGAGTTCCTGCACGACGTCGCCGTAGAGCCCGCGGCCGCTGCGGCCCTTGAATTTTTCGGAGGCGAAGATCGGCACGTGGGGCATGACGTGCGGCAGGTAGAGGAAGAAGGGACGGTCGCGGTGGCGTTCGATGAAGCTGACGGCGCGTTCGGTGAAGCGGCGCGTGAAGTGGGCCTGGTCGGGATCGCGTTCGACGATGCGGTCGCCGTCGTAGAGCGGGAGCGAGGGGATGCCGCGCGTGACGGGGTGGAGCGGGCCGTTGTCGTTGGAATAGGGGATGCCGAAGAATTCATCGAAACCGCGGTTCGTCGGCCAAAAGGGAGCGTGGTGGCCGAGGTGCCATTTGCCGAAGGCGGCGGTGGCGTAGCCGCGCGTTTTGAAATGTTCGCCGAGCAATTTCTCGGCGGGGTGGATGCCGACGGGGCTCGTGTGGTTGAGGGCGCCGCTCATGTTGACGCGGTTGGGGTAGCTGCCGGTCATGAGCGCGGCGCGCGACGCGGTGCAGACGGCTTGGGCGACGTAGAAGCCGGTGAATTTGGTGCCGTCGCGCGCGAGGCTGTCGATCTGCGGCGTGGCGATGTCTTTGGCGCCGAAGCAACCGAGGTCGCCGTAGCCGAGATCGTCGACGAAGATCAGGACGACGTTGGGGGTGGCGGGGGCGGCGGCGCGGAGCGCGGGGAATGCGCCGAGGAGGAAGATCAGGAAAACGAAGAGGGAGCGGAGGGGCATGGGGGAGGAAAGGCGAAAGGTGGAAGGCGAAGGGCGGAAGGGGAACCACTAAGGGACACTCATTGGAGGGAATGAGGGGGAATGGGCGAGGGGTATGGGAGGAAGGGAACCACTGAATGGCGCTGATGGGCGCTGATGTCGGAACTCCGGAATGATGAGCGCAAGGTGAGGGATCGAGGAGATGGGGAGACAGGGTCGCGGGAGGGCGACCGGGGCGGCTCTCAACTCTTGAAGGGCGCTCTCACTGCGGGCGGGGCGGATGAGGAGACCGGCGTGGGCGACTCCCTGGCGCTCGCGGATACGGATCTAGGCGATCAGTTCTTTGATCACGGTGCCGCCGAATTGGCTGAGCTGCTTGAAGCGGCCGGCGTGGTAGAACGTGAGCTTGTTGTCGTCGAGGCCGAGGAGGCGGAGGAGCGTGACGTGCACGTCGCGCACGTGGTGGACCTTGTCGACGGCGACCATGCCGGTCTCGTCGGTGGCGCCGATCGTGTGGCCGGCTTTCACACCGCCGCCGGCGAACCACAGCGTCATGGCGTTGGGATTGTGGTCGCGGCCGTAGGCGGTGCCGCCGCGGACGCCGTTGTCGGGCGTGCGGCCGAATTCGCCGCACCAGACGACGAGCGTGCTGTCGAGCAGGCCGCGTTGTTTCAGATCCGTGATGAGGGCGGCGATGGGTTGGTCGACGCCGCGGACGAGGTTGCCGTGGGCGCGTTCGATGTAGTCGTGGCTGTCCCAGGTGCCGTTGTACAACTGCACGAAACGCACGCCTTTCTCGACGAGCTTGCGGGCGAGGAGGCATTTGCGGCCGAAGGCATCGGTGGCGTCCTGGCCGATGCCGTAGAGCGCCTTGGTCTTTTCGGATTCGCCGGCGAGGTCGAGAGTCTCGGGGACCTGGGCCTGCATGCGGAACGCGAGTTCGTAGCTGTCCATGCGCGCGGCGAGTTCGTCGTGGCCGGGATACTGCGCGGCGTGGCCGGCGTTGAGGCGGGCGAGGAGATCGAGGTTGGCGCGTTGGCGTTCCGGCGTGACGCCGGCGGGCGGCGCGAGATCGAGGATCGGGGAACCCTTGGCGCGCAGGGGCGTGCCCTGGAAATTGGCGGGGAGGTAGCCGTTGCTCCAATTGGCGGCGCCGCCTTGGGGATAGGAAATTTCCGGGAGGACGATGAAGCCGGGGAGATCGCGGTTGAGCGTGCCGAGGCCGTAGTTGACCCAGGCGCCGATGCCCGGGTCGCCGCCGAAGCGGTTGCCGGTGTTCATCTGGTACATCGCGGTCGGGTGGTTGACGCTGTCGACTTGGCAACCGCGGTAAAAGCAAAGGTCGTCTGCGACGCGCGCGAGGTGTTCCCAGTTGGTGGCCATGTCGGCGCCGCTGCGGCCGACTTTGTGAAACGAGAACGGGCTGCGGACGTAGTAGCGTTTGCCGCTTTCCATCGCGGACTTTTGGCGGCCCTCGCGCGTGAATTCCTGCAGGTGCAATTTCTCGAGGAGCGGCTTCGGGTCGAACGTGTCGACGTGCGAAGGGCCGCCTTCCATCATCAGGAAAATGCAGTTCTTCGCTTTGGCAGGAAAATGTGGCGAACTCGAGTTGGCGCTCGAGTTCGAGTTTTGAGTTTTGGGTTTTGAGTTTTGGGTTTC
Source organism: Opitutaceae bacterium (assembly GCA_027482185.1). Classification (GTDB taxonomy): domain Bacteria; phylum Verrucomicrobiota; class Verrucomicrobiia; order Opitutales; family Opitutaceae; genus ER46. The sequence goes on from JAIXWF010000022.1 coordinate 19,693, forward strand.
GGTCTGGGCGGCGAGGAGGGAGGTGAAGGCGACGCTGCCGAGGCTGGCGCCCAGGCTGTAGAGGAAATCGCGGCGCGTCGGGGCGTGGAGGGCGCGACCGCCGGCGCAGGGGAAAAACGAGGACATCGACGGAAAATGGGGAAAGCGGGAAAGCGGAAAATTGGGAAACGGCGGGAGGCGGGCCACTAAGGGAGGGGAAGGTGGGGGAATGGATACTTTGAGACGGAAGCAGGGGAACCACTGATAGGCGCTCATGGGCACTGATGCCGGGGGGAGCTGATGAAGCGCGGTGGTGCGGCGGGGGTCAGTGGAGGTAGACGAATTCGTTGGCGTTGAAGAGGACGAGGCAGACCTCGGCGAGGGCGCGGGTGCGGAGAGGGACGTCGGCGGGTTGGAGGTCGGGGACGAAGTCGGCGTAGGCGGGGAGCTCTTCGTGGAACGAGAATTTCTCGCCGGTGTTTTCCTCGACGGCGTCGCGGCGCACGGAGCGCGGCGGGCGCGAGACGGGGGGCGGCGCGGCGGGAAGTTGGGCCTGGGCGTTTTCCCAATGCGCGAGGCAGGCGGCGCGTTCGGCGGCGGTGGGTTTTCTGGAGAAAACGAGATCGAAGCAGCGGTCGACAGCGGCGGCGGCGGTGGTCGTTTCGCGGACGACGCGGGCGGCGAGGGCGAGGGCGCGGTGGTGGGAGGCTTGGCTGTTGAAGAGACTGAAGACCTGGGGCGTGACGACGGAGGCGTCGCGGCGTTCGCAGGAGAAATCGGGCGTGGGCTGGTTGAAGATTTCGAAGGCGGGATCGGGCAGGCCGCGGAGTTTGAGGGCGTAGAGACTGCGGCGGTGGCGTTGGGCGGGGAGGGGATTCGGCACCCAGGCGGCGGCGAAGGTGCCCATGACTTGGCGCGGCTGGAGGGCGGCCTCGAGGTTCATCTCGGGGCGGTTGGGGATGCCGCCGACGGCGGGGTTGAGTTCGCCGGTGGCGGCGAGCATGGCGTCGCGCATTTCCTCGGCGGAGAGACGGCGCGGTTGGAAAACGGCGTAGCTCGTGCCGGCGGGATCGAGGGCGGCGAGGCGGGTGCGGTCGGGGTGCACGGTGCTGCGGCGGAAGGCCTCGCTGGTAAGAATGAGACGGTGGAGGGCTTTGAAGCTCCAGCCGGAGGCGACGAATTCGGCGGCGAGCCAATCGAGGAGCTCGGGGTGCGTCGGTTTTTTGCCGGTGCCGCCGAAGTTGTTGGGATTGCCGGCGAGGGGTTGGCCGAAATGCCAGAGCCAGACGCGGTTCACGATGGCGCGCGTGGTGAGCGGATTGGCGGGGTCGGCGATCCAGTCGGCGAGGGCGCGGCGTCGGCCGGTGATTTCCGTGGGGATCGGCGTTTTTTGGATTTCACCGAGGACGCTGAGGACGCCGGGCTTCACCTTTTCACCCGGGGAGAACGGATCGCCGCCGGTGAGAATGGCGGTTTCCTCGAGTTCGCCGGCGGTCAGGCGGTTGGCCGGCGGGCGTTGCGGGGCGTTGACGGATTTCACGTCGGGCGTGCGGCCGTTGTAGACGGCGAGGGCGAAGGGTTCGTAGCGCTCGAGTTCCCAGCGCAGGCGTTCGAGGCCTTTGCGGGCGACGCGTTCGTTGCCGTAATCCTCGGGGCTGAAGCCGACGAACTTCGGGGGGAATCGGTCCTCCGGGATTTTCTGCCGCAGCAAGATCGAGCGGGCGGCGTTGAAGACGCCGTTGAAGTCGCGGCGGTTGTTGGCGCCGCGTTCCTGCTTCTCGGCCTGGGCAACGGCGGCGTGCCACGGGGCGGGATCGAGTTTCTGCGCGGCGTACCACGTTTCCGCGGCGGCGAGCAGCTGGGTGTCGAGGCGCTGCAACGTGGCGACGTAGGCGGCGCGGCGGGGCTCGAGGTAATTCTTTTCCGCGAAGCCGGCGGTGTTTTCCTCCGGCAGGAACGCGGCGGGGCGCTCGGCGAGCTGCGTCGTGGCGAACACGGCCTGCAGCGCGTAATAGTCGCGCGTCGGGATCGGATCGAATTTGTGGTCGTGGCAACGCGCGCATTGCAGCGAGTGGGCGAGGAAGGTTTCGCCGACGGCGTTGGTGACGTCGTCGAGGAAACGCTGGCGCGCGATCTTGGGGACTTCCATGCCGGTGAGTTCCCAGGGGCCCATGCGGAGGAAGCCGGTGGCGATCTGGAGTTGAGAGTTGGAAGTGGGGAGTTGAGAGTTGAGAGCTGAGGGTTGAGAGCTGGAGTCCGCGGAGTCGGCGGGCTCAGTGAGTTCGTCGCCGGCGATTTGTTCGCGGATGAAGCGGTCGTAGGGCAGATCGGCGTTGAAGGAGCGGACGACGTAGTCGCGGTAGCGCCAGGCGTTGCCGCGGTCGTAGTCGTTGGCGAAGCCGGCGCTGTCGGCGTAGCGGACGACGTCGAGCCAGTGCTGCGCCATGCGTTCGCCGTAGTGCGGGCTGGCGAGGAGGCGATCGATGGCATGGCGGATTGCGGATTGCGGATCGCGGATTGAATCGGCGGCGAAGGTTGAGATCTCTTCGGGCGTGGGGGGCAGGCCGGTGAGGGTGAAGGTGAGGCGGCGGAGGACGGTGCGGGCGTCGGCGGGCGGGGCGGGGTTGAGGCCGGCGGGGAGTTTGGCGGCGAGGAAGGAATCGATGGGATGAGCTGAAGTTGAGCGTTGAGCGTTGAGCGTTGAGAGCGCGGGAACGGGCGGGCGGACGACGGGGCGGTAGCCCCAGAGGTCTTCGGGTTTGTAGGGGCGGTTGGTCCAATCGGCGGAGAGGCCGCCGCTGGTGCGGACGGTGACGCCGTCTTCGGCCGACCAGGCGGAGGCGTGGGCGGCGGCGATTTCGCGGCGGCGAGTTTCGTCGGGCCAAGGGGCGCCGGCGGCGATCCAGGTTTTGAGCCAAGCGAGTTGGTCCGCGGAGAGGCGGTCGTTTTCCTTCGGCGGCATCGGCTCCCAATCGGGGTGGGTGCGCGTGGCGGCGAGAAAGAGCGGGCTGGCGTCGGGTTGGCCGGCGACGAAGGCGGGGAGGGCGCTATCGCCGCCGAGCAAGGTGTCGGCGCGGGTGCGGAGATCGAGGCCGCCCTTGATTTTCGCTTCGTCGTCGCCGTGGCAGGCGAGGCATTTGTTTTTCAGCAACGGCCAGACGCGGCGGACGAAGTGGGCTTCGGCGTCGGCGGGGGAAGCGATGGCAACGTCGGCGGCGCCGACGGCCGGGGCCAAGCAAAGCGCGAGCAGGGCGGGCAGGAGCGCGGAGCGGAAGGCGGGGGCGGAGCGCTTCACGGAGCGAGTCCGGCAGGGCCGGCGGCGGGATTCAAGAAACGGAATTGGGAAAACGGAATTCCCGAAACCCCAATCCGGCCAAGGAAAGGCTTTGGAACCACGGATTTCACGGCCGGGCACGGATGATCGGTTTGCGGCAACGCCGACGTCGGTTGCTTCGGAGGCGAGAGCAGCACGGAAGAATGCGGCGGCAGTTTGAGGAATCCGTGCCATCGGTGAAATCCGCGGTCGCCTCGAACGGCCCGATCGGGTTCACCGCCGTGCCGGCATGCCGCGGGTTTCGAGCAAGTGGCGCGCGGGATTGAAGTCGGGATTGGGTCCGGGGATCTCGGCGCCGGAGGCGGCGAGCCAGGCGCGGAGGCGTTGGCGGAGATCCGCGGCGCGTTGCGGCTCGGCGGCGGCGAGGTTGCGCGTTTCGCCGAGGTCCTCGCGGAGGTGGTACAGTTCGAGGCGGGCGCCGGGGACATAGCGGCCGTCGGGATCGAACCAGTCCCCGAAGAACTCGATGAGTTTCCAGTCGCCGTCGCGGATGATGGCGCAGGGCGTGGCGCCCCAGCGCACTTCGTAAAATGGCAGATACCAAAACAGCGGGCGCACGGGAAACGGTTCGCCGCGCAACAGGGGCCCGAGGTCGCGGCCGTCGAGCTCGAGGCCGGCGGGTGCGCGGGCGCCGGCGGCGGCGAAGAGCGTGGGCAGCCAGTCGACGACGTGGACGGGGGTATCGGCGACGGTGTCGGGTTTGACGACGCCGGGCCAACGCACGACGCAGGGCACGCGGATGCCGCCTTCGTAGTGCGAACCCTTGCCGGCGCGGAGCGGGGCGTTGCTGAAGGCGCGTTCCTTTTCCGTCAGGCGCTCGGGCGTGGCGGACGCCGCGCCCACGTTGGCGGCGAGGAAGGGCGCGGGGTCGTACTGCGTGTCGATGCCGCCGTTGTCGGTGAGGAAAACGACGAGCGTGCGTTCGGCTTGGCCGAGACGTTCGAGGCCGGCGAGGAGACGGCCGACGGAGGTGTCGAGGTGCTCGATCGCGGCGAGGTAGGTCGCGTTGTGGAGGCCGTTTTCCGGGGCGCCGCGGGCGCGGTACTTCGCGACGAGATCGGGCGGGGCGGAAACTTTGCCGTGGATCGTGTGGTGCGAGAGGTAGAGGAACCAGGAGCGATCGCGGTGCGCGCCGATGAAGCCGAGGGCCTGGTCGGTGAGGTGGTCGACCCACTTGTCGCCCTCGTTCTGGGTGCCGGGACCGTTGGGCGCGGCGAAATCGAAACCGTAGTGGGTCGCGGCTTCCGGCTTTAGCCGCGTGTAGTCGCCGTCGGCGCCGGTGGTGAGGTGCCATTTGCCGGCGATGCCGGTGGCGTAGCCCGCGGCGCGGAGGCCCTTGGCCAACGTGAACGTGTCGCGGCCGAGTTGGTCGCGGAAAACGGGTTCGCGCAGGCGCGCGTGCGGGTAGCCGTAGCCGGGGATGACATGCCACATGCCGTTGCGCGGGGCATTGCGGCCCGTGAGCAACGCGGCGCGCGTGGGCGTGCACTGCGGGAGCACGTAGGCGGACGTGAGGCGGGCGCCCTCGGCGGCGAGCCGGTCGAGGTGCGGCGTGGCGACGAGTTTGTTTCCGAAGCAGGAGAGCGTCGCGTAGCCTTGGTCGTCGGTGAGGATGAAGAGGACGTTGGGTCGCGGAGGCGCGGCGGCGCGGAGGAGCGGCGCGCCGGTGCAGAGGAGAAGCCAGAACAAACTCAGCAGGCGGGGCGGAAGAAAGCGGGGCACGATTCTCGCGGGGGTGCACTTGAGGTTTGTCGTCGGGCGGGAGCTTGTCGACGTTGCGTTCGCGCCGCCGCGGTCCCGACTTCCGGGGCGGCGGCGTAATCCCCTTTTCCATGTTCCGCCTGATCCATTCCGCCGACTGGCAGCTCGGCGCCCGCTTCGCCCAATTCGGGGCGGCGGCGCCGCGGCTGCGCGCGGTGCGGCTGGAGACGCTGCGGCGCACGGTGGAGCTGGCGCGGACGCGCGAAGCGGATGCGTTGCTGATCGCGGGCGATCTCTTCGAGGACAACCAGGTCGACGACGCGCTCGTCGCCGCGACCGTGGCGGTGCTCGCGGCGGAGCCGGCGGTGCGGGTCTACGTGCTGCCGGGCAACCACGACCCGTTCACGGGGCCGGATTGCGTTTGGCAACGGGCCGCGTGGCTCAAGGCGCCGCCGCACGTGCACGTTTTCCGCGCCGCCGGCACGGTCGAGCTCGCGCCGGGTGTGCACCTGCTCGCGTCGCCGTTGCACCAGAAGCAATCGACCACGGACCCGAGCTTGAAACTGGCGGAATTGGCTGCGGCCCTGCCGGCGGGGACGATCCGGATCGGGATGACGCACGGTTCGCCGGCGATCGAGGCGCGGCACAAGCCCGACGATTTCCCGATCGCGCTGCACGCGGCGACGCGCGCCGGTCTCGATTACCTGGCGCTCGGCCACTGGCACAACTGGCTCGCCGACACCGACGGCGGCAAGATGGTCATGCCGGGCACGCCGGAGCCGGACAACTTCGGCAACGACGCGAGCGGGCGCGTGGCGCTCGTCGAGTTCGACGGCCCGGGCCGGCCGGCGCGCGTGCAACCGCTGCCGGTGGCGACGCTGGCGTGGCGGAGTTTCGATTTCGATTTTCTCGCGGCGGACGCGGCGCGCGCGACTTTGGGCGCGGCGCTGGCGGAACTCGCGCCGGCCGCGGCACGCACGGTGGTGCGCGTGACGCTGGCGGGGACGGCGTCGCCCGCCGCGGCCGCCGAGGTGCGCGCGTGGCTGGAGGCGAAGCTCGCGGATTTCGCCGTGCACCAACTGCGCGACGAGACGCGCGTTGCGTTGAGCGCGGTGGAGCTGGCGGACTTGCAGGCGCGGCATCCGATTCTGGCGCAGGTGCTGGCCGATGTGGACCGGCTCGAGGCGTTTGCCAACGGCACGGTCGCGGGGGCGGCGGAGCCGGGGGCCGGCGCGGCGCCGCTGACGCTGGCCGAGGCGCAGGCCCTGCTCGCGCCGGCGAAGGTCGAGCTCGCGGCGCTGACGCCGCCCGTGCTGGCGCAGCTGCGGCGGACGCTGTTCCGGACCCTGCAGGAGGTCGCGAAATGATTCTGCACGCGATCGAACTCGCCTACGTCGGGCGCTTCCGCACGCCGGTGCGGCTCGGGCCTTTCGCGCCCGGGCTCAACGTGATCTCGGCGCCGAACGAGGCGGGGAAATCGACCCTGCTGCGCGCCGCCGCGCGGGGGCTGTTCGACCGGCACACGACGAAGAGCGACGAGATCAAGGCGCTGCAGCCCGCGGGCACGGACCTGGCGCCGTTTGTCGCGGTCGAGTTCGAGACGGCCGCCGGGCGTTTCCGGATCGAGAAAACGTTTCTCCAGACCCCGCGCAGCCTGCTGAAGGAATGGCAGGGCGGCGCGTGGCAGCCGGTCGCCGAAGCCGACCACGCTGACAAGCGGTTGCAGCAGCTGCTGCAATCGGGCCTGCCCGGCAAGGGCGCGACGAAACCGGAGCACTGGGGACTGCTCGGTTTCCTGTGGGCGCGGCAGGGCGAGCCCGCGGAGTGGCCCGGTCTGGAAGGCGCGGGACTCGGCGAAAAAATCCGCGCCCGCCTGGCGCGCGTCGAACTCGATCCCGTGATCGCGCGCCTGCAGGCGCAGCTCGCCGCGACCGCCGACGCGCTGCTCACGGGCGGTGGCAAACCCAAGGTCGGCGGGGCATGGGCGACGGCGGAGGCGGATCTCGCCGCGCTCGAGACCGACCTCGCGGCGGTGCGGCGGACGCAGGCCGACCTCGACGAAATCCACCGGCGGTACCGTCAGGCCGACGCCGACGTCGGCCGCCTCGAGCAGGAACACGCCGAGCGCCTGGCCGCGGCGGGGACCGCGCGGGAGCAGGCGGCGGCCGCGGAGCGGCTGCGGCACGATTTGGAAACGCACCGCCGGGCCCTCGGGCCGGCGCAGGAACGCCTCGGGGCGGTGACGGCCGACGCCGACGCTGCGGCGCAGCGCGGGGCCGCGCTGGCGGCGGCCCGCGCCGCGCTGCGTCAGGCCGAAACGGATACGCAAACCGCGGCGCAGGCGCAGGCCGCGGCGCGGACGCGGCTGGAAACGGCGCAGGCGGCGCGGCCCGGCCGCGAGGCGGAGGTGGCCGCGCTGCGGGCGAAGCACCGGCGCGCGCAGGCCCTGCTGCGCGGGCGCCGGCTGGCCGAGGAAGCCGGGGCGCTCGACCGCCGGGTCGCGCAGGCGACGGCGCTCGCGGCGGAGACGGCGGAGCTGGCGGCGAAACTGGCGGCCCTGCCGGCGTTGACGCCGGCGAAACTCCGGCAGCTCGAGGAGCGCGCGGACGCGGTCCGCACCCTGCGCGCGCAGACGGAGGCGCTGGGCCTGACGGTGGAGCTGACGCCGGAGCGGGCGGCCGCGGTGGAAATCGGCGAGGGCGGCGCCGCGCCGCGGCGCGAGGAGCTGCCGGCGGGGGAGACGCGGCGGTTGCAGAGCCCGCAGGCGCTCGATCTGAGGCTGGCGGGCTGGGGCCGCGTGACCGTGCGGTCCGGGGCGCGGGATGCGCAGACGGCGGCGGCCGACCTGGCGCGGGCGGAAACGGCGTTGGCCGAGGCGCTCGCGGCGGCGGAGGTGCCGGATGTGGCGGCGGGCCGCGAGGCGTTGGCCGCGCGGCAGGAGCTCGCGCACCGGCTCAAGACGAAGGAGGCGGCGCTGGCGCCGCACCTCGGGGAGTTTGCCGATGCGGCCGCGTTGCAGGCGGCGGCGGCCGGCGCGGCGCGGCGCGCCGAGGCGCAGGCGGCGGCCGTGGCGGCCACGGCGGAAGAGCAGGCGCTCGGGTCGGCGGAATGGGAAGCGGCGGAGGCCGCGGCCGCGGCGGCGCTGCCCGGGGCGGAGCAGGCTTTGCAGGAGTTCGGCCGGCAGCTCGACGCGCTCGCGGCGGCCGAGCGGGCGGCCGGGGAACGGGTGGGCGCGGCGCAACTCGCCCTCGAGCGCGGCCGCGCGGCCGTGCGCACGCTGGAGGCGCAGATCGCGGACCTCGCGGCGCGGTATCCGGCCGGGTTGGACGCGGCGAAGCAGGCGGCGCAGCTGGCGTTCGCGCAGGCGGAGGCGCGGGTGGCCGCGACGACCTTGGCGTTGCCGCCGGAATTCGAGAAACTGCCGGAGCGGAACAAGCGCGCGGCCGCGGCGCTGCAGCAGATCGCGGACACGCTGACGGCCCGGCGGTCGGAGCGCGACGAAGCCAAGGGCAAACTCGAATCGCTCGGCGGCCAGGGGCTTTATTCGCGGGAGACGGAGCTGACCGACCGGCTCAACGAGGCGGCGTTGCGGCGCGACGCGGCGCGGACGCAGGCGTGGTGCGCGCGCCTGGCCCACGATCTGATCGACCGCCGCAAGCAGGCCGCGACGAAGGCGGTGCTGACGCCGTTGGAGGAACGGCTGACGGCGGCGCTGGCGGAGCTGAGCGGCGAGACGGGGCGGCGGGTCTTCCTCGACGAACAGCTGCAGATCGCGGGCGTCGGCCCGACGCGCGAGTCGGCGCATGCGTTCGAGCTCCTTTCGCAGGGCGCGAAGGAGCAGCTGTTGCTCTGCCTGCGGCTGGCGGTGGCGCAGGAACTGGCGGCGGACGAACCGCAGGTGCTCATCCTCGACGACGTGCTGGTGAACACGGATCCGGTGCGGCAGGAGCGGATCCTCGACGTGCTCGGCGCCGCGGCCGCGCGCCTGCAGATCGTGATTCTGACCTGCCACGACGACCGCTACCGCGGCACGGGGACGGTGCTGAAATTTGCCTGAGCAAGGCTCAGGCAGTTGAGAGAGCTTGGTTGAGAGTTGAGAGCCGAACGATGCGGTTACTCGGGCTGCGTGCGGCGGCCACGACTTCCGTTCCGCGGCGGATCGTTCTCTCAACTCTCAACTCTCAACTTCCAACTGCGTTCGCGGCGCAGCCGCGAACGCTCAGGCGGCGGCCGCGGTGTCGGTGGTGACGCCGGCGAGGATCTGGCGCACGAGGGCGAGTTGCGGCGCGGCGAGGTTCACGCGGCGGGGCGAACCCCAGCCGAGGAGCGCGATGGCGGTTGTCTTGGCGTCGAGGCGGAGCGGCACGAGCGCGACGGCCCGCGGGGTGACGGCGGCGGTACGCCACCAGGCCGGCAGGTAGGGTTGGATCGACGGCTCGCGCGTGTCATGCAGCACGACGACCTCCTGGCGGGCGAGGCAGACGCCGAAGACGCTGCGTTCGTCCGCGCGGACGGCGGCGTTGCCCTTCAGGGATTTCCACTCGGGGCCGGTGCCGGCAGTGAGGGTGAGCGAGGCGCCGCCGGGGAGGCGTTCGATGAGCCAGCAGGTGTCGGCCTGGGCGGCGTCGCGGGCGAGGGCGAGTGTGTTGGAAAGCGGGCTGGAGGCCTGGGCCGGGGCGGCGGAGGCGGCGAAGGCGCCGGCGCGCTCGAGGGCGGCTTCCCAAGGCTCGCCCGGCGGGGCTTCGGCCGGCGGCGGCTCGGGCGTTGCGGCGGCGGCGGGCTCGTCCGGCCAGGCGGGTGCGGCGACGGCTTCGGCGGCGGGTGTATCCGCGGCGGCTTCGGCGGCGGGGCGGGCCGCGGGCGGGGGCTCGGTGACCGGGGCGTGGTTGGGGTTGAGGTGGTAGGCGTGGACGCGGATGCGGCGGAGACCGGCCGTCGGCAATGAAGCGAGGCCGCTGACGGAGACGAAGTTTTGCAGGCGGTCGCCGGTCTTGAGCAGGGCGGGGGCGACGAGGCTCTCGGCGCCCGGAAAGATGCGATCGAAGGTCTTGGCGATCTCGCGCGAACGGTGGGCGTAGGCGTCGCAGCCCATGCCGGTATCGAGGGCGTTGCGGGCGAGGCGGCTGCCGAGTTCGGTGACGCAGAGCAGGCGCGTGTCGAAAGTCGTGGCGGTGCCGGCGAGGGATTCGGGAGCGCAGTCGCGGAGGGCGCGGGCGACTTCCTCGGGCAGTTTGGCGGCGGCGAGGAGCTTGCGGGTGAGCTCCATCGGCGTGAGGCCGAACAGACCGCGCCAGGCGATGTCCGCGGGTTTCGTTTTCAGCCGTTCGTGCGCGGCGCGCGTGTGTTCGATGGAGACGATGGGCAGAACGAGCTCGCCGAAGTGGCGGAGCGTGGCGCAGGCGAAGGCCACGTCGGGGTCGATGGTGCCGAGCTGTTCGGCGCAGCCTTGGGCGACGAGGCCGGACGTGAGGGCGAGGGCGGCGGCGTCGCGCTGCTCGGGATGGTTGCGGCCGCGGCCGTTTTTCTCGAGCAGGAGGAGCGAGACGGCGAGGCTGCGGATGCGGGTGAAACCGACGTGGTGGATGGCCTGCTGGACCGTCGCGATCGGGGCGATGCCCGGATTGTGCGTGAGCGTGTTGGCGGCGGTGATGACCTTGGCGAGGACGGTGGCGTCCTTCTCAATCACCGCCGCGAGCTCGGAGAGGGAAACTTTGTAGATGTCGGTCGAGAGGGTCTCGATCAGTTCCAGCAACTCCGGCAAACCGGCGGCGGCGCCGGATTTCAGCGCCGTCTGGGCACGGTCGATGGTCTGTTGGGCCGAGAGGGGCGTCACGAAAGCCAATCATCGGCGCGGCGGCGGAAAGCTGTATGGGGAAAGCGGTAAGCTCTAAGCGGTAAGTTTCCGGGAGGCCTACGGCTGTCCGCTTACGGCTTAAAGCTTACCGCTCAAAGCTTTCTACTTCTTCGCCGGCGGGGCCGGGATGGCGGGCAAGGGGTTGCCGGGGACGAGGAGGGGGCCGGCGAGGAAGACGCGGGGGGAGGCGGGGTCGACGGTGACAAGGACGGCGTGGAAGTCGCCGGCGCCGAAGGTTTCGAGGCGGGTGACGTTGGGCACGGGGTCGCCGTCGCGGCGCAGGCGGATACCGGGTTCGAGGCGGTAGCGGTGTTCGTCGGCGTGGACGAGCAGGACGGGTTTGCCGAAGGCGCGGGCCTCGGTTTCGAGGGCGGCAAGGACGGCGGTGAAGCCGGGGTCGTGGGTGGGGCCGCCGCGTTCGGAAACGGCGTTGGCCTGGAAGAAGAACGCGATCCCGGGGGCGGCGGTGCCGGTCGCCTCGGCGAACACGGCGCGGAGCCAGGCGACGTTGGCGGCTTCGCGGGCGCGCCATTCCTCGACGGCGCCGGGGAACTTGGGCTGGTAGTTGTTGGCGCTGCCGACGAGATGGAGGGTGGCGAAGATCACGCCGCCGCGGGACCAGCGCGCGTTTTCGACGTAGGCGGCGAAGGCGGGATCGCGGCGCTGGGTGACGAGGTCGATGGGTTGCGCGCCGCGGCTGCGTTCGTCGGCGAAGAACGTGCGGCGGAGAAAGGCGAGGCGTTCCTGCGGCTCGTGGCCGGAGCGGTGGACGTCGGTCCATTCGTTGTCGCCGGGCGCGTAGACGAGCGCGGTGGCGAAGGTGTCGAAGTCGGCGCGGCGTTTGAGGTAGAGGGCGTCGGTCGCGTCCTCGTCGCCGCCGAAGATGTCGCCGAGGTGGACGGCAAAGGCGGGGCGGTGACGGTTGATTTCCGCGATGACGCGGGCGAAGCCTTCCTGGCTGCCCGGGAGGCGGCCGTAGGGCATGCAGCCGAGGGCGGCGAAGGTAAACCGGGCGGGCGGAGTCGCGGGCGGGGCCGACGGCGCCGCGGCCGGTGCGAACGAAGAAGCGGCGAGGGCGCAGAGGGCGGCGAGCAGGGCGCCGCAAAACCGGAAAGAGGCGGGGCGGGGGCGCATGGCGGACGGGATGCGGGAGCCTCGGCGCGGCGGGCGCCCGCTGCAACGGTTGGTTTTTGGTGGGCTTGCCGCGGGGTTTCCGGCCTGCTGGGCGCGATGCTGCCTTCGTCGTCCGGCTCGTTTCCTCTTTTCCGCATTTTCGGGATCCAGGTGTACCTGCACTGGTGGTGGTTCCTGTTTGCCGTGGTGGAGCTGTCGGTGCGGCGGAATCCCTACTCGTCGATCGGCTGGAAGATCGCGGAGTACGTCGCGGTTTTCGTGATCGTGCTGCTGCACGAGTTCGGCCACGCGCTCGCGTGCCGTCAGACCGGAGGCAAGGCCGACAAAATCATCCTCTGGCCCCTTGGCGGCGTGGCCTTCGTGCAACCGCCGCCGCGTCCGGGCGCCGAGCTCTGGAGCATAGCGGCCGGCCCGCTGGTCAACGTGCTGCTGATCCCGGTGATTGCGGGCGCGATCTGGGCGCGGGCGCAGTTCCAGATCGGCGACGCCTCCGTCGATGTGCGGGTCTTCCTCGGGGCGCTGTTTTGGATCAATCTCAGCCTCCTGATCTTCAATATGCTCCCCGTCTACCCGCTCGACGGCGGACAGATTCTGCGGTCGCTGCTGTGGTTCGGCGTGGGGCGGGCGCGCAGTCTGTATTTCGCCACGATTACGGGCTTTGTCGGCATTGCGGTGATTGCGGCCTACTTCATCTGGTCGAATCCCAACCGCGCGCTCTTCGTGCTGCTGATGGGCGGCTTTCTGGCTTCGCAATGCCTCGCGAGTTTCCGGCACGCGCAGGCGCTCATGCAGCTCGAGAAACTGCCGCGCCATGCCGGCGTGAAATGCCCCGAGTGCGGCGAGCGTCCACCCGGCGGCCCGATCTGGGCCTGCGGCGCCTGCGGCAACCGGTTCGATCCGTTCTCGACGCAGGGCGTCTGCCCGCATTGCGCGAACGTGCAGCCGACGATCCCGTGTCTGCATTGCGGCATCGCTTCGACGCGCGAGCGCTGGGGCATCGTGCGGACCGGCGGCGCCGGGGCCCCGCCGGTGATCGATGTGTAGGGTGAGTTGAGAGTTGAGTGTTAGGAGTTGAGAGCGGAAACGCGCGGGTTCCGGACTCCTTTGACGAACGAAGCCTTTCCGTCGGTGGATCGGTCTCTCAACGCTCAACTCTCAACGCTCAACTGCCGGTTCCGGCCCGGCGGACGCCGGCCGCATCAATTCCGGAACAAAGGAACTGGCCTCGCCGTCGCTCCGGAGCCAACAATCGTCTTCCTTCCCGCCGTGAGTTCCCTTCGCCGTTTCGTTCCCGCCCTGTTCCTCGCCGCCGCGTTGCTGCCATCCCTGCGCGCCCAGACCATCCCGACCGTCACCGCGCCGCTGCCCGCGCGTTCGCTCCTCGTCGGCGGCGCCGCCGCGACCGTCGACCTGCGCAACCACTTCGGTCTGCCCGGCGTGACCGGCCAAGTCGTCCAAATCGACACCGTCCTCGGGCGCTTCAACTTCGAGCTCTTCGACGACACGCCGCTCTCGAAGGCCAACTTTTTGGCCTACGTCGCCGCCGAGCGTTACAACGGCACGATCATCCACCGCAGTGTTTCCAGTTTCGTGATCCAGGGCGGCGGCTACTACGCGCGGACCACGTTCGACGCCGTCCCGAAGTTCGCGGCCGTGCGCAACGAGTACCGCCGTTCCAATCTCCGCGGCACCGTCGCCATGGCCAAGGTCGGCGGCAATCCCGACAGCGCGACCAGCGAGTGGTTCGTCAACCTCGCCGACAACTCCGCCAACCTCGACAACCAGAACGGCGGTTTCACCGTCTTCGCCCGCGTGCTCGGCTCCGGCATGAACGTCGTCGACGCCATCGCCGCCCTGCCGCGGTACAATATCAGCGGCACGGCGTTTTCCGAATTGCCGCTGCGGGATGTCACCGCGTCCCAGACCAGCGTCGAGGTCCGGAACATGATCATCGTCAACAGCGTCACCGCCATCCCGGTCTACCCGCCGGCGACGCGCTCCGTCATCACCTTCCTCGCGCAAAGTTCCAATCCCGCCGTCGCAACCGTCATCCTCAACGGCAGCACGCTCACTGTTTCCCCGCTCGGCCTCGGCTCCGCCACGATCACGGTGCGCGCGACCGATACCAACAACGCGATCGCCGACGCCACCTTCGCCGTCGAGGTCACCGCCGGCATCGCCATCGTCACCCCGCCGCAGTCCCGCCACGTCGCGCCCGGCACGGCCGCGACCTTCAGCGTGCTCGCGCAGAGCCCCGCCGCCCTGACGTATCAGTGGCGCAAGGACGGCGTCGCCATTCCCGGCGCCACCGGCGCCAGCTACACCATTCCCGCCGCGACCGCCGGCGACATGGGCTTTTACGCCGTCGCGCTCACCTCCGGCGGCGCGACCACGGTCACCGAGCCCGCCGCCCTCACCGTCAGCGTGCCCGGCACGAGCCGCCTCGTGAACGTGTCCACGCGCGGCAGCGTGCGCGCCGGCGAACCGCTTACCCCGGGCTTCGTGATGCGCGGCACCGGCACCAAGAATCTCGTCGTCCGCGCTGTCGGCCCGACGCTCGGCGCCTTCGGCGTCGCCGGCGCCCTCGCCGACCCGAAGATGGACGTCATTCCCCTCGGCCAGAGCAACGTCATCCTCGCCAACGACGACTGGGGCACGGCCCCGGCGGCCGACGTCGTCGCCCTCGAGGCCCGCAGTGCCTCCGTCGGTGCCTTCGCGCTCACGCGCGGTTCCAAAGACGCCGCCGCCCTGGCCACGCTGCCGGTCAACGGCAGCGGCGGCTATACCGTGAGCATCACCCCCGCCGGCACCGCGACGGCCGGCACGGCGCTCGCGGAAATCTACGACGCCGACGGCCTCGCCGCCCCGGTGCGGCTGATCAACGTGTCGACGCTCGGCGCCGTGACGGCCGACGGTCTCACCCCCGGTTTTGTGATCGGCGGCAGCGCCCCGAAACTGCTCCTCATCCGCGCCGTCGGTCCGGCCCTGAGCGGCGCGCCCTTCAATGTCGCGGGTGCGCTCGAGGACCCGCAGTTGACGATCTTCCCGCTGGGCAAGGACTTCGCTGTCGCAACCAACAACGACTGGGGCGACGGCGGCCAGGCCGCGACCTTGCAAGCTGCGTTCGCCTCGGCCGGCGCCTTCGCGTTGCCCGCCGGCAGCAAGGATGCCGTCGTCTTGGTCCGCCTCCCGCCCGGCGCCTACACCGCCGTCGCCTCGGGCGTCGGCGGCGCCATCGGCCGCGCCCTCGTCGAAGTCTACGATCTCGATCCGTAAGCGCGAAGCGGTGGCCTTCCCGGCGGCAGGCTTGGTTTTTCGGTAGGGACAGGATCGACCGGAGGGATCGATCCGGGAGAAACAGGAGACGGCTTTTCCGAAAAGTAGGTCCAAACGACGATGGACCGGCGTGAACCCGTCCCTCCTGTAGATCCTCCGCCCCGTTCCCGTCTTTCCTGTCCTCCCCGAAAACCGTCCCGCCGGCTTTCCGTCCGCGAACAACTTCGCGTGTAACGCAACCCGCGCCGGCTCGTCTCGCTGGCGCGTGGGTCCCGGGCCGGCTGCCGGGGCTTGTGCGCGCTCTTTTTCCGTCCTATTCGCCGAAACCTTTGACGTATCCCGTCGGTTACTTGAGAACCCGCTCCCCGACCCGTTGCCGGAGCGGTATCCCCGGCCAACTCCTTTCGCTGTGCTGCCCCTTCCTTTCCGTCTGTCCTTCGCCGCGTTCGTCCTGATCGCGGCGGTTTCCGGCTGCAACCGTTCCGCGTCCGCCGACGCCCCGGCCAAGCCCGCGGCGTCCGCTCCGGCGGCCGCGCCCGCCGTACCTGCAGCCCCCGCGGCAGCCTCGGCTACTCCGCCGGCCGGCGGAACCGCGGCAACGCCCGCCCCGGCACCGGCCGTCCCCCCCGCGCGCAAATCCGGCGATGCCGAACGCGAGCGCAATCGGCTGAGCTCGATCGAAAAGGCGCCGGTCGAGACCGCCGTCGTCGCCCGCGGTCCGATTTCCGCGTTCCTTTCCTTCAACACCACCCTCGAAACCGAGGCCATGGTCGACATCTACCCGCAAACCACCGGTCAGGTCGAAGCCCTGCTCGTCGAGGAAGGCCGCATCGTGAAAGCCGGCGAGCCGCTGCTGAAGATCGAGGATTCGGAAATGCGGATCGATGCCGACGAAAGCCGCGGCAACTACGAGCAGCTGAAACGCAATTTCACCCGGACCGAGGACCTTTACGCGCGCAAGCTGATCAACAAGCAGGACTACGAGACCCAGGCCTACCAGCTCGAGCAGGCTCGGCTACGCTTCGAACGCGCCACGCTGCGCCATTCGTATACCACTGTGCGCGCGCCCTTCGACGGCGTCGTCGCGACCCGCGAAACCCAGGTCGGCGCCCGCGTCGCCACCGGCACCAAGCTGTTCTCGATGGTGAAGCTCGACGAGATCGTCGCGCGCGTCTTCGTGCCCGGCCGCTACCTGCCCGTCGTCGCCATCAACCAAAACGCGATCGTGACCTCGGAATTCCTGCCCGACCGGGTCTTCAAGGGTTGGGTCAAACGCATCAGCCCCGTCATCGATCCGAAGAGCGGCACCTTCAAGGTCACCGTCGGCGTCCGCGGCGACCGCCCGGCCGAATTGCCGCCGGGGCTTTTCGTCGGCGTGCGCATCATCACCGACACGCGCGAGCAGGCCGTGCTGATTCCGAAACGCGCCGTCGTTTACGAGGGCGGCGAACGCTATGTCTTCACGGTCAAGAACGACGTCGCCACCAAGCGCAAACTGCAGGTCGGCTTCGAGGACCCGCAGCACGTCGAGGCCGTCCAGGGCATCGAGCCCGGCACCGAGGTCATCGTCGTCGGCCAGAACGGCCTGAAGGACGGCGCCCAGGTCCGCTCCGTCAACGCCCTCGCCCCGATTCCGCTGCAGCCCGAGTCGGGCGCGACGCCGGAAACGCCCGCCGCTTCCGCCGCCCCCGCGGCGAAGAAATCCTGACCGCGCCCCGGCCGTCCGCCCCGCCGCCGCATGAGTTCCCGCCCCCCCACGTTCCGGGTTTCGGATTCGTTCTATTCGTTCACCGTCACCCGGCCCGTCTCGATCCTCATGGTCGTGATGGCCGTGGTCGTCTTCGGCTGGGTCTCCAACCAGCGCCTCGCGCTCACGCTCATGCCCGACATGAGCTACCCGACGCTCACGGTGCGCACCGTCTACCCGGGCACGGCTCCCGAGGAAATCGAGAGCGTCATCTCGCGCCCGCTCGAACAGCAGCTCGGCGTCATCCCGAAACTCGTTTCCATCAGCTCCGTTTCCAAGGCGGGGCAGTCCGACGTCACCCTCGAGTTCCAGTGGAAGACGGACATGGACCTCGTCGCCGCCGAGGTGCGCGAAAAGATCGACCGCCTCCGCCTGCCCGAAGGCGCGCAACGGCCGCTGCTGCTTCATTTCGATCCGTCCCTCGACCCCATCCTCCGCGTCGGCCTCTCGGGCCCGCAGTCGCTCTTCGAACTGCGGCACATCGCCGAGCAGGACGTGAAGCGCCGCCTCGAATCGCTCTCCGGCGTCGCCGCCGTGCAGGTCAAGGGCGGCCTCGAGGAGGAATTCCTCGTCGCCCTCGACGAAAGCAAACTCTCCAACCTCAAGCTCGACATCACGCAGATCGGCCAGCGCCTCCAATCGGGCAACGTCAACATGCCGGGCGGCAATCTGCGCGAGGGCCAGACCGAGTACGTCATCCGCACGCTGAACGAATTCCGCAGCATCGAGGAGATCGGCGCGCTCATCGTTTCCCGCAGCAACAACAGCGTCGACATCCGGCTCCGCGACATCGCCACCGTCACCCGTTACCACAAGGACCGCGAGGTCATCACCCGCGTCAACGGCCGCGAAAGCGTCGAGATCGAGATCTTCAAGGAAGCCGACGCCAACATCCTCGTCGTCGCCGAGACGGTCCGCAACGCCCTCTTCGGCACACCCGAACAGCAGGCCTGGCTGCAGCGCGACCGCGAGGGCGGAAATGTCCCGGGCGCCGCCGGTGGCAAGGTGGCGAAAAGCGGCGCCGGCGCGTCCGGCCTGAACGTGCAGGCGATCGCCTCCGGCAAAGCCGACAGCAAGCGGACCACGCCCGAAAAGAAAACGCCCAAGACCGACAAGCAGCGCACCGAAGCGCAGATCGAGGCGCGCAAGGCCGCGCAGGCCGCGGCGCAGGCCGAGATCGAGCGCGCCCGCCTCGCCGCGCAGGAACAGCTCACCCGCCGCGCGATGAACAATTTCATCGGCCAGCAGCTGCCGCCCGGCGCCACGATCGAACTGCTCTCCGACCAATCCGTTTTCATCAAGAACTCGATCAACGAGGTGAAGGAAAACGGCATCTCCGGCGCCGCCATCGCCATCGCCGTCCTCTACCTGTTCCTCCGCAATCTCGGCCAGACGATCATCGTCAGCCTCTGCATCCCGATCTCCGTCCTCGCGACCTTCGCGCCGATGTACATGGCCGATGTCTCGCTGAACATCATCTCCCTCGGCGGCCTCGCCCTCGGCATCGGCAACCTCGTCGACAACGCCATCGTCGTGCTCGAAAGCATTTTCCGCTGCCGCGAGGAGGGCGACGACCACGTCACCGCCGTGGTGCGCGGCACCAGCGAGGTCGCCATGCCGGTCACGGCGTCGACGTTCACCACCGTCGCCGTGTTCTTCCCCATCGTCTTCGTCGAGGGCGTCGCCGGCCAGATGTTCGGCGACATGGCCCTCACGGTCGTGTTCTCGCAGGTCGCCTCGCTGATCGCCGCGCTGTTCTTGATCCCGATGCTCGCCTCGCGGCGCTTCGATTCCCCGCTCGGCGGCATGGCCGCCGGCACCGGCGACTACCTCCGCTTCGCGCCCGGCACCCGCCCGCTCGCCGTGCTCGCGACGCTCGGCGTCCGGCTCGGCTGGGCCGTGGTGCTCCTGCTGGCGGTCACCGCCAAAGCCGTCGCCGTCGTGCTCGGCGCCATCCTCTGGCCCCTGCTGCGCCTCGCCGCACGGTCCCGGATCGCCCCTTGGGCCGCCTTCGAGGCCTGGGCCGCCGCCGACCGCTTCGGCCCCGTCGCCGGCGTCCGCGTCTGGCCCGGTCTGCTCTCGTTCTCCGCGCCGGCCAGCCTTGCCGCCGGGCTCGGCCGCGTCGGCCGCTGGCTCGCCGCCAAACCCTGGCGCTGGATCGGCCTGCTGGTCGTGCCCGGCCTCGCCGTCGGCGCCGTGCTGTGGTTCCGCCAAGGCGTGACGGTCCCGCCCGTCCCGCCGATTCCGTACGGCAGCTCCGCGTTGCCCGTCCTGAAGCCGTTCCACCTCGCCGTCTGGCACTGGCTCGTGATCCAGCCTTGGTGGTGGTTGGTCTTGCTGCTCGTGCCGGGCTCCGTGCCGCTCGGCCTCGCCGCCGCACGCGGGGCCATCGAGGCCGTGCTGCGCTGGCTTGGGACCGCGCTGCTCGTGCTGCTGCTCGCCGTCGCCTTGCTCGGCCTCGGCGGCTGGCGGGCCGCGAACGGCGTGGGCGGCGGCATCTTCGCCCGCGGCCTCAATGCGTTCGAGCGCGGCTACCAGGCCCTGCAGGGCTTCTATCCCGGCCTGATCGCGGGCGCGCTCCGCCACCGCTTCGCCGTGCTCGGCGGCTGCGCGACCGCGTTCTTCATCTGCTGGTTCTTCGTTGTTCCCCGCATCGGCAAGGAACTCATTCCCCAGGTCAGCCAGGGCGAATTCTTCCTCGATGTGACGCTGCCCATCGGCACGCCGCTCGAACGCACGGCGGAAACCGTCGCCAGGATCGATGCCGTCGTCCTTGCCCAACCCGAGGTCGAGCGCACCTCGCTCACCGTCGGCGCCGAGGAAGGCGCTTCGACCGCCGTCGACGCCGGCGAACACACGGCCCGCCTCAACGTGAAGCTCAAATCCGGCCTCCGGCCCGACGCCGAGGGCCGCCTGATCGACCGCGTGCGCGCCCGTTTCGCCGATTTGCCGGAAGCCAAGCTCGAGATCGCCTACCCGACGCTCTTCAGCTTCCGCAATCCGATCGAAGTCGAGATCCGCGGCCACGATCTCGCCACCCTCAAGCGCCTCAGCCGCGAGGCCGAAGCCCTGCTCGCCGAATCCGTCCCCGGTCTCGTCGACGTGCGCTCCACTCTCCAATCCGGCCACCCCGAGATCCAGGTCGTCTACAAACGCGACCGTCTCGCCGAGTACGGCCTCAACCTTCGCAGCGTCGCCGACCTCGTCCGCAACAAAGTCCAGGGCCGCACCGCCACCGAGTTCCGCAAGGAAGACCAGCTCATCGACATCGTCGTCCGGCTCCGCGAGCAGGACCGTTTCGGCATCGAGGAACTGCGCAACCTCATCGTGAATCCCAACGGCGCGGTGCCGCTCCCGCTCTCCGCCGTCGCCGACCTCACCATCAACGAGGGCCCGAGCGAGATCCGCCGTGTCGACCAGCAGCGCATGGCGCTCATCACCGCCAACCTGCGCGACGCCGATCTCTCCACCGTCTCCCGCGACATCGTCACCGTTCTCAACACGATGGAATTTCCCGCCGGCTTCAGCTACGTCATCGCCGGCCAGAACAAGGAGATGCAGACCTCGCTCAACAGCCTGCTGCTCGCCTTCGGTCTCGCCCTCTTTCTCGTCTACATCGTCATGGCGAGCCAGTTCGAGTCTTTGCTCCAGCCGCTCCTCATCATGATCACCGTGCCGCTCGCCCTCATCGGCGTCGCCCTCACGCTCTGGATCGGCGGCATTCCCGTCAGCATCATGGTCTTCCTCGGCCTGATCATCCTCGCCGGCATCGTCGTCAACAATGCCATCGTTCTGATCGACTACATCAATTTGCTCCGCGACCGCGGCGTCGAACTCTCCGAGGCCATCACCGAAGCCGGCCGCGCCCGGCTACGGCCGATTCTGATGACGGCGCTGACCACCGTCGTCGGCCTCATCCCGATGGCCTTCGGCGTCGGCGAGGGCGCCGAGATCCGCGCCCCGATGGCCGTCACCGTCATCGTCGGTCTCTCCGTCTCCACGTTGCTCACGCTCGTGGTCATCCCCACGCTCTACTACCTGTTCCCCGGCAAGCGCGGCGCCCCCACCGTGCCGCCCGTCGGGCTTGAACCGGCCCCCGCCGGCAAATGAGCGCGCCGGACCCCGAGCCGTCCCGGAAACGCGAGCCGTTCGCGTACGCCATCCCGCGTTTCGCCGTCGAGCGCCCGGTGACGATCGTGATGATTCTGGCCACGATCCTCGTCGTCGGCCTCATCGCGCTCGACCGCATCCCGCTCGCCCTTTTCCCCGAGGGCTACGAGGGCAACCAGCTCCACATCTCCGCGCGCTACCCCAACGCCTCGCCCCGCGACGTCGAGGAAAAGGTCACCCGCAAGATCGAGGACATGATCGGCACCGTGCCGAACGTGAAGCGCCTCACCAGCTATTCGAGCAACGGCTACGCCTACGTGCGCGTCGAGTTCCAGACCGGCACCAGCCTGCGCGAGGCCTACGCGATGCTCACCGACCGCATGGACCGCGTGAAACCCACGCTGCCCGACGACATCGACCGCATCGACGTCCGCCGCTACGACCAGAACGACCAGCCGATGATGAACCTCGTCGCCGCCGTGCCGCCGGGCATGGAGGACGCCGCGTACCGCCTCGACAACTTCGTCAAACCCGCCCTCCAGCGCATCGAGGGCGTCGGCAACGTCGAGATCTACGGCACGCAGTCGCGCGAGGTGCAGATCGAGCTCCTCGACGACCGCCTGCGCAGCCATCGCATCGACGTCGGCGCGATGCTCTCCCTCCTGCGCAACCAGAACTTCGCCATCTCCGGCGGCTACGTCCGCGACGGCGGCCGCAAGATCTACGTCCGCTCGATGGGCAAGTTCACCGTCCTCGACGATATCGCCTCCCTCATCGTCGATCCCGACCGCCGCCTTCGTCTCTCGGACGTTGCCCTCGTCCGTTTCCGGCCGCCGCGCCGCGAATGGGTCTACCGCGTCGACCGCCAGCCCGCCGTCGGCATCCAGGTCACGCGCGACTCCAGCGGCAACATCGAGCGCATCAGCCGAGAGGTCCGCACCACCTTGGTCGAGTTGCAGAAACTGCCCCAGCTGACGGGCATGACGTTCAACATTTTCTTCGACCAGGGCGTGCAGGTGAAGCAGTCGATCGACAACCTCACCGAGTCCGGGCTCTGGGGCGGCATTTTCGCCGCGCTCATCATCTACCTCTTCCTGCGCGCGCCGCGCATGACAGCGATCCTCACCCTCGCGATTCCCCTGTCGCTGCTCTGCACGATCGTCGTCCTCTTTTTCACCGGCTGGTCGCTCAACATCGCGACCATGATGGGCCTCTTGCTCGCCGTCGGCATGGTCGTCGACAACGCCATCGTCATCGTCGAAAACATCTACCGCCACCGGCAGGAGGGCGTGGAAGCCACGCGCGCCTCCATCGTCGGCGCCGGCGAGGTCGGCCTCGCCGTCGTGATGTCGACGTTCACCTCGATCGTCGTGTTTCTGCCGCTCATTCTGATGAAGGGCGGCGGCGACTTCTCCTTTTGGATGCTGCGCCTTGGCCTGCCCGTCATCGCCTCGCTGCTCGCCTCGCTCTTCATCGCCCTTGTCTTCGTTCCTCTTGCCGCGCAGCGCCTGTCCCGCGGCCACCAGCACCGGGAATTCCGCGCCTTCGCCTGGCTGCGCGAACGCTACGAGGCCGCGCTGCGCTGGACCCTCAGCCACCGGATCGAGGCCCTCGTGGTCGTGATCGCCGCGATGTGGACGCTGCCCTACGCGCAGAAACAGATCCGCATGCCCACCGGCGGCCTCGGCGGCAGCGGCGAGACGACGATGTGGTTCTTCTTCGAATTGCCCTCCGGCGGGACGCTGGAGCGCGCCGACGCTTTCTTCACCGAGGTCGAGACCTTCCTCGCCGCCAACGCCGCGCGTTACAACTTCGACCGCATCGAGACCCGTTTCACCTACAACAACGGCCGCATCCAGATCCGGCTCCGCGACAACTCCGGCACCCAGTGGTACGTGAGCGGCTGGGAATCCTTCATCCGCACCGATCTCGTCCGCCGGATCGGCGGGCTCTTCGGCTGGGCGCCGCCGCCGCCGCCGATGGACCGCAACGACATCGAGACCGACTTCCGCGAGAAGTTCAAATTGCCCGCCGGCATCGTCCACCGCGGCCGCGGTGCCGGCGGCGGCGGTACGCCCGATGCCGGCATGTCGCTCAACCTCTACGGCGAGGACACCGGCACGTTGCTCGGCCTCGCCGAGGAAGTCGTCCGCCGCCTCCGCGCCATCCCCGGCCTCATCGCCGTCGACATCGATACCGAACGCGGCGGCCAGGAACTCCAGGTGCAGCTCGACCGCGACCGCGCCCGCCGCCTCGGCGTCGACCCGCGCGCCGTCTCCAGCGGCATCGGCTACACCATGCGCGGCCAGGAAGTCGGCCGCTTCCCCGGGCCCGACGGCCGCGAGCTCCGCATCTTCGCCCAGCTCGGCGAGGCCGACCGCGCCGGCCTCGACGACGTGCGCAGCATGACCTTCCGCACCGACACCGGCATCGAGGTCCCCCTCGAGACCATCGCCGACCTCAACGTCTCCCGCACCCTCGGCCAAATCCGCCGCGAGGCCCGCCAGACCATGCTGCAGATCACGGCCCGCGCCCCGCGCGCCGACTCGCGCCGGCTCTTCGAGGCCGTCGACAAGGCCCTCGCCGATTTCGAGATGCCCCGCGGCTACCGCTGGGACAAGGGCCGCGAATACCGCGACGCCTCCGAGCAGGAGAAGGCGATGATGTTCGCCGGCATCCTCGCCGTGACCTTCGTCTTTTTGCTGATGGGCCTGCTCTTCGAATCGTTCGTCCTGCCCCTCGCCGTCATCGTCGCCGTGCCCTTCGCCTACCTCGGCGTCGTGTGGACGCTCTACCTGACCGAAACCCCGCTCGATATGATGGCCCGCATCGGGATCGTCATCTTGGTCGGCGTCGTCGTGAACAACGCGATCGTCCTCGTCGACATGGCCAACCGCCTCCGCGCCGAGGGCATGTCGCGCTTCGATGCCCTCGTCGATGCCGGCAAACACCGTTTCCGGCCCATCATGATGACGACGCTGACCACCGTCTGCGGCCTCATCCCCATGGCCGTCGGCACGTCCAAGGTCGTCGGCATGGCCTACGCCCCGCTCGGCCGCACGATGATCGGCGGCCTCGTCGCTTCCACCCTGCTCACGCTCCTCATCGTCCCGCTGTTCTACGTCGTGCTCGACGACCTGCGCGAGTACGCCTCCCGGGTCTGGGCCTCGATCTTCGCGAAACCGGCTGCCCCTGCCGCCACCCCCGCCGGCGGTCCCGGCGGCGCCGTCCGCGCCGATCGCCAGGACTGACGCTCCCCGCCGCGGCGGTCGCCCGCGGGATCCGTTTCCGCCCGCCTTCTCTTTTGCCCCCGTTGCCCCGATGAAATCCCCGTTCACCCTGTTTTTGCTCGGCGCCGTGTGCGCCGCCGCCGCCCTTGCCCAGGACGCCGCGCCGAAGAAGAAGGCCGCCGCCCCGAAGGCCCCCGATCCCGCGTATGTCCAGATCACGGATACGCCGGGCCTGCCCCGCGTGCTCCTGCTCGGCGATTCCATATCGATCGGCTACACCCTCGGCGTCCGCGCCGCGCTGCAGGGCGTCGCCAACGTCCACCGCCCCGCCGAGAACTGCGGCGAAACCGTCCGCGGCCTGCGTTCCCTGGACAAGTGGCTCGGGACCGGGAAGTGGGACGTCGTCCATTTCAACTTCGGCCTCCACGACCTCAAGTACCTCGATGCCGCCGGAAAGTACGTTCCGCCCGACCAGGGCAAACAGGTCGCCCCCGTCGCCGTCTACGAGGCCAACCTCCGCGAGCTCGTCGCGCGCCTCCGCCGCACGGGCGCGAAGCTCGTCTTCGCCACCACCACGCCCGTCCCGGAGAAATCCCAGGGCCGCGTCGCCCGCGACGAACTCGCCTACAACGCCGCCGCCGTCCGCGTCATGCGCGAGCTCGGCGTCGCCGTGAACGACCTCCACGCCGTCGTCACGCCGCACCTGGCTTCATGGCAGCGGCCCAACAACGTCCACTTCACCGATGCCGGCTCCGCCGGCCTCGCCCAGGCGGTCGCCGCCGCCGTGCGCGCGCAGTTGCCGAAGCCCCAACCCTGAACCCCTCCCTGCCATGGCCCGTTTCTCCCGCCGCGATTTCCTCAAGACCGTTTCCACCGCCGGCGCCGCGTCGCTCGCACTCGCCGGTTCCTCCGCCCGCGGCGCCGCCCCGGCCACCTCCGCCGTGCCGCCGCGCACCGGCCGCAGCGTGCTCGGCCTGCGGGCGCCCAAGCTCGATGTCGTCCGCTGCGCCGTGATCGGCCTCGGCGCCCGCGGCGGCGGCACGTTGCGCGAATTGCTCGCCCTCGAGGGCTGCGAGGTCCGCGCCGTCTGCGATCCGCACGCCCCGAGCCTCAAGCGCGCCCTGGACAACGTCGCCAAAGCGAAGAAGTCCGCTCCCGCCGCGTACGGCGACGGCCCCGACGATTACAAGCGCCTGCTGGGGCGCGACGACCTCGACGCCGTCTTCATCTGCACGCCGTGGCGCGACCACACGCCCATGGCCGTCGCGACGATGCGCGCGGGCAAACACGCCTTCATCGAGGTGCCGGCCGCGATCACGGTCGCGGAGTGCTGGGAACTGGTCGACACCGCCGAAGCCACGCAGCGCCACTGCATGATGCTGGAAAACGTGAACTACGGCCGCGAGGAACTGATGGTTCTGCGCATGTGCCGCGAGGGGGTCTTCGGCGAGCTCATCCACGGCGAAGCCTCGTACCTCCACGACCTGCGTTCCCAGTCGAAACAGCTCGCCCACGGCACCGGCAGCTGGCGCATCCCGGAACACGAGAAACGCGACGGCAACCTCTACACCACCCACGGTCTCGGCCCGGTCGCGCAGTACATGAACATCAACCGCGGCGACCGTTTCGCCCGGATCGTCTCGTTCAGCAGCCCGTCGCTCGGCCTGCCCGACTACGCGGCGAAGAATTTTCCCGCCGGCCACCCGCGCCGCACCGCCAACTATGTCTGCGGCGACATCAATACCTCCATCATCAAGACCGCCCGCGGCCGCACCATTCTGCTCCAGCACAACACCACGAGCCCCCGGCCCTATTCGCGGCACAATCTGATCCAAGGCACGCGCGGCCTGTATTCGGGTTTCCCCGACCGCGTGTACATCGAGGGCCGCAGTCCCAAGGAGCACACCTGGGAGGATTCCGCGGAGGCGCTGGCGAAGTACGCGGCCGAATTCGAGCACCCGCTCTGGCGCAAGGTCGCGGAGGTCGCGAAGAACCTCGGCGACACCGCCCGCGGCCACGGCGGCATGGACTTCGTGATGCGCTACCGGATCATCCAGTGCCTGCGCGAGGGGCTCCCGCTCGACCAGGATGTCTACGATGCCGCCGCGTGGAGCGTCGTCGGCCCGCTCAGCGAGCAATCCGTCGCGCAGGGCGGCATGCCGGCCGAAATCCCCGATTTCACCCGCGGCGCCTGGGAAACGGCGAAACCGCTCGGCATCGTGAGTTGAAGAACCGCCTGGGCCCGCGGCGACGAAGCGGTCGCGGGCAACCGGTCCGGCGGTGACGCGGTTTTCCCCTCCGCTTCGCAACTTTCAACTTCCCACCGCCGGGTCCCGCTGTGTCACTCCCGCCGCCATGCCCGCCGCCAACGCCAACATCGCCCGCCACCTCGGCCTCATGGCCGCGGCGCACCCGCAGCGGGCGGCGCTGAAGGTGCCGCGCGGGCGCACGCGCGGCGGCGACATCGACTACCTCGCGTTGAGCTTTGCGGAACTCGACGCCGAGGTCGCCGCTTGGTCCGCGCGTCTGGCCGCCGCCGGCGTCGGCCGCGGCGACCGCAGCCTCGTCATGGTCCGCCAGGGCCTGCCGTTGATCGCTTCGGTTTTCGCGCTCTTCCGCCTCGGCGCCGTGCCGGTCGTCATCGACCCGGGCATGGGCTTGAAGAGTTTCCTCGCCTGCGTCGCCCGCGCGCAGCCGACCGCGCTCGTCGGCATCCCGCTTGCCCGCCTCGTCAGCCATGTTTTCCGCCGGCCCTTCCGCTCCGTGAAGGTCCGCGTCGGCGCCAGCGGTGCGCTCACCGCCCGGCTCTCGGTCCCGGGCGCGCCCGCCGCCGCGGCGGTGCCGCTCGCGGCCAGTGCGGCCGACGAACTCGCGGCCATTCTCTTCACCTCGGGCTCCACCGGCGCCCCGAAGGGCGTGCGCTACGAGCACGGCATGTTCGACGCGCAGGTCCGCCTCATCCGCGAGACCTACGGCATCGAACCCGGCGAAATCGACCTGCCGCTCCTGCCGATTTTCGCGCTCTTCAATCCCGCACTCGGCATGACGACCATCGTGCCGGAGATCGATCCGAGCCGGCCCGCCGCGTTCAACCCGGCGCACATCGTCCAGGCCATTCGCCAGGAAAACGTCACCAACTCCTTCGGCTCGCCCACGCTCTGGCGCAAGATCGGCGACTATTGCCGGACGGAAAACATCGCGCTCCCGTCGCTGCGTCGCGTGCTCTGCGCCGGCGCCGCCGTCCCCGCCGCACTCTGGGAAAACGCGCGCGCGTTTCTGCCCTCCGGCCAATTGCACAGTCCCTACGGCGCGACCGAGGCCTTGCCCGTGGCGTCCGTCTCCTCCGCCGAAATCGCCGCCGACTCCGTGCGCGGCGCCTGCGTGGGCCGGCCCGTGCCGGGCGTCGACGTGAAGGTCGTCGCCGTGACCGACGGCCCGATCGCGACGGAAAACGACTTCGCCGAGGTTCCCGCCGGCGAGATCGGCGAGTTTGTCGTGCGCGGTCCCGTCGTCACGAAAGCCTACGACGGCCAGCCCGAGGCGACGGCGCTCGCGAAGATCGCCCCGGCGCCCGGCGCGACGACGGGCCTGTGGCACCGCATGGGCGACTGCGGTTTCCGCGACGAAGCGGGCCGCCTCTGGTTCTGCGGCCGCAAGGCCGAGCGCGTCGAGACGGCCGCGGGCACGCTTTACACCGAGCCTTGCGAGCAGGTGTTTCGCCGGCATCCGCGCGTGACGCGCTGCGCCCTGGTCGGCGTCGGCGAGCCGGGCCGCCTGCGCGCGGCCCTCGTCGTCGAAGCCGCGGTGCCGACATCCGCGGAGGCCCGCGCCTTCGCCCGCGAGCTCCGCGCCCTCGGCACCGCGCACACGCACACCGCCGGAATCAAGATCTTCTATTTCCGCCCGATCTTCCCCGTCGACGTGCGCCACAACGCCAAGATCCACCGCCTTACCCTCGCGAAATGGGCCCGCACGGCCAAGGGCTACGAGTCGGACCCGAAGAGATAGATTGGGGATTGCGAATTGTGGAATGCGGATTGTTCCAAGACCGGAATTCGGAGACCGGAGACCGGAAACCCGGCGGCGCGGGCAATGCCGTCTTTCCAATTTCCCATTTCCCCGAACTCCGAACTCCGAACTCCGAACTCCGAACTCCGAACTCCGAACTCCGAACTCCGAACTCCGCGCTGCCCTTTAACCCAAAACCCAAAACTCAAAACCCAGAACTCCCCGGAAACGGAAACGAAAGCTACGCTTTCGTTTCCGCTTCCGGCGCGGCGACCGCCGCCGTCCGCCAGTTGAAGATGATCGTGAGCACCCGGAAAACGAAGGTGAACGCGATCGCCGCGAAGGCCGCCGGCGTCGGTTCGAGATTCAGGTGCACGCTCAGGAAAACGAAGACCACCGCGCCGGCCACCGCGGTGAGCACGTAGAATTGGCCCGGTTTGAAGACGAGCGGCTCCTCGCGCACGATGATGTCGCGGAGCAAACCGCCGCCCGCGGCGTTGATCACGCCGACGAGCACCGCCGCCGGCACCGACAAACCCGCGAGCAGTGCTTTCTGCGTGCCGAAGGCCGCATACGCCCCGAGCCCGAGCGCATCGATCAGCGCGACGAGCCGGTGGAACCGTTTCACGTGGTTGCCGAACAGCGCGCCCGTGATCGTCGCCGCGACAATCACCTGGATGTAACGCGCATCGGTCAGCAGCGGCGTTGCCGTCCCGCTCGGGATGAACACGCCGTCGCGGATCAATCCGCCGCCGATGCTCGAAACCAGCGCGAGAAAGAACACGCCCACGATGTCGTAGCCGCGTCGGATGCCCGCGAGCGCCCCCGTGAGCGCAAAGGCAAACACCGCCCCGAGATCGAACCACACCGGCAAGGTGAACACCGTGGCAGTCATCGGACCGGTTGCTCAGACGGCTTCAGGCGCGGCTCAAATCGTGATTCTGGTTCGGGCATCGTCTCGGGATTAACCGCCCTTCGGCTGCTGTCTCTCAACCCTCAACTCTCAGCTCTCAACTCCCTGCCCCCGGCCTCCTAATACGCGAAAAACATCTCCTGCAGCGCCCGCGGGTCGCGCGTGCGCGTCAGGCCGAGCTGCAGCAGCACGCGGGCCTTGGCCGGATTGAGTTCGTCCGCCGCGATGAACCCGAGGGCATCGTCGTCGACCTCGATGTTGCGCTCGACCACGCCGCCGCCGGTGCGCGACGCGCGCACGACCGCGACGCCCGCCTTGGCCGCCTCCGCGCAGGCCGCGAGCGCCGCGGCGCCGAGGTTGCCGTCGCCCACGCCCGCGATCACGAGCCCGCGCGCGCCCGCCCGCACCGCCGCTTCCACGAGGTCGCGCCCCATGCCCGCGTACGCGTACACGATCTCGACCCGCGGCAGCGCCGTTGTGCCCGCCAAACTGAACTCCGACCGCAGCGTGTGCCGTCGCACCGGCGGGCCGTAGAGGTGGAGACGGCCGGCGTTGACGAGTCCGGCCAGCCCGCGGTGCGTGGCGCGGAACGTGCCGACCTGCGTGGTGTTGGTTTTCGAGACTTCGCGCGCGAAGTGGATCTCGTCGTTGGCGACGACCAACACGCCGCGCCCGCCCGCCTGCGGCTGGGCCGCAACCGCGATCGCGTTGTACAAATTCATCGGTCCGTCCGCGCTGATCGCCGTGGCCGGGCGCATCGCGCCGACGAGCACCACGGGTTTCTCCGACCTTACCGTGAGGTTCAGGAAAAACGCCGTCTCTTCCATCGTGTCCGTGCCGTGCGTGATCACCGCGCCCGCGATGTCCGGCGCGTCGAGCGCGGCCTGCGTGCGCGTCGCGAGCTTCAGCCACGTCGCCTCGTCCATGTCCTGCGAACCGAGGGCCGCCACCTGCTCGACCTCGAGCCGCGCCAGCGCCGCGACCTGCGGCACGGCCGCCAGCAATGCCTCCATCGAGAACGCCGCGGCCTTGTAGCCGCGCTGCGCCGGACTGGTCTGCGCGCCGGCGATGGTGCCGCCGGTGGCGAGCAAACGGAGACGGGGCAGGGTGGAATCGGCCATGGCGTTGCGACGGAACTGAACGCAACGGCCGCGGACCGCAAGAAACGCCCGTCGCGGCCGCCCCGTCCCAGATCGCCTTTGACGACCGGAATCGGCCCGCCCACGTTGCGTTCGGTGGGCGGCGCCGCATTTTCGCCGCGGCCCGCCCCGGCTCCAACCCCGCTTCCGCCTGCCATGAAGACCCCCCGCTTCTCCCGCCGCGCCTTTCTGCAACAGGGCGCCGCCGCCGCCCTCGTCGCCGGCCTCGCCGGCTGCCAAACCGCCGGCCCCGCCGTCAAACCGATGCCGCGCGCCGCGCGTCGCCTCGGGCCCAACGACCGCCCCGGCATCGCCCTCGTCGGCTGCGGCGGCCAAGGCACCAACGTCGCCCTCATGGCCGCCGCCCACGGCAACGTCATCGCCGTCTGCGACGTCGACTCCGCCCAGGCCGCCAAGGCCGCCGAGCGCCTCGCCGTCGACGGCCGCAAACCCGAGATCGTGTCCGACTTCCGCCGGCTGCTCGACCGCGACGACATCCACATCCTCGTCAACGGCACGCCCGACCACTGGCACACGCTCGTCAACCTTGGCGCCGCCCGCGCCGGCAAGGATGTCTATTCCGAAAAGCCGCTCACGCTCACGATCGACGAGGGCCGCGTGCTCGTGCGCGCCGTGCGCGAGAGCGGCATCGTCCTCCAGACCGGCACGCAGCAGCGCAGCTCCGCGCGTTTCCGCCAGGCCTGCGAGCTCGTGCGCAACGGCCGCCTCGGCAAATTGCAGGCCGCCAATGTCTGGCTGCCCGCCGGCCTGCGCGAAGGTCCCTTCCAGACCGCCGCCGTCCCCGAAACCCTGAACTGGGATTACTGGCTCGGGCCCGCGCCGAAGGTCGCCTACATGAAGGAACGCTGCCTCCGCACTTTCCGTTTCTGGTACGACTACTCCGGCGGCACGATGACCGACTGGGGCGCCCACCACAACGACATCGCCTACTGGGCCATCGGCCAAGTCGCGCCCCGCGAAGTCGCCTCCCGCGTCCTCGCCGCGCCGATCCCCGGCGGCTACGACGCCATCAGCGAATACGAGGTCAACTACACCTACGCCGACGGCACCAAGCTCAACATCTTCACCACCCGCGACGACAGCATCTACGGCGCGAAACTGAAACCCGACGGCCAGCGCAACGGCATCCGTTTCGAGGGCACCGCCGGTTGGATCTGGGTCAATCGCGACGGCATCAAGGCCAGCGATCCGGAAATCCTGAAGGCTCCGCTCCCGGAAAACGCGGTCCGCCTCTACGAGAGCAAGAACCACATGGAAAACTTCATCGCCTGCGTGCGCTCGCGCAAAGATCCGATCTGCGATGTCGAGACCGGCCACCGCTCCGCCACCATGTGCCACCTCGGCGCCATCTCGCTGCGCACCGGGCACAGCCTCACCTGGGACGGCGCCGCGGAAAAGTTCGTCGGCGCCCACGCCGCCGAGGCCAACCGCTACGTGCGCCGCGAGATGCGCGCCCCCTACGACTACAGTTTCGTCGCGTAGCCCGCGTAGCCCGGAGCTTCAGCCCGGGCCTCCCTCCGCCCCCCTTTCATCCTCCGCCTGGCCCTTTCGCTGCGTCTCCCGGTGAGATCCGGCATTTCGCGGCACAAATCCACCCCTTTCATCGTCCGCATGACCGTCTCGCAGCGTCTCCCCTTCATCCTGGCGCTCCTCGCGCCCGCCGCGCCGCTCGCCGCCGCCGAGCCGAAGCTGTCCTTCAACCGCGATATCCGTCCGATCATGTCGGATACGTGCTTCCATTGCCACGGCTTCGACGCCAAGACCCGCGAGGCCGGCCTGCGGCTCGACCTCCGCGAGGATGCGCTCAAGCCCACGAAGAACGGCGTCGTGCCCATCGTGCCCGGCAAGCCCGACGAGAGCGAAATCATCCTGCGCATCACCGATGCCCTCGACCCGATGCCGCCGGACGAAGCCCACAAGACGCTTACGCCGAAACAAAAAGAACTGCTCCGCCGCTGGGTCGCCGAGGGCGCCGTCTACGAACCGCACTGGGCCTACGCCGCCCTCGTCCGCCCCGCCGTCCCGACGGTCCGTCCGATCCGCAATCCCC
Organism: Opitutaceae bacterium; assembly: GCA_027482185.1. Lineage (GTDB taxonomy): Bacteria > Verrucomicrobiota > Verrucomicrobiia > Opitutales > Opitutaceae > ER46. Next base: position 52,189 of record JAIXWF010000022.1, read on the forward strand.
AATCCGAAATCCGCAATCCGATCGACGCCTTCGTCCAGGCTCGCCTGGCCGAGAAACAAATCGCGCCGTCGCCCGTCGCCGCGCCCGCCGCCCTGCTGCGCCGGCTGTCCCTCGATCTCACGGGCCTGCCGCCGACCCCGGCCGAAGTGGACGCCTTCGTCGCCGCCTCCGCCCGCGATCCGGAAGGCGCCTACCGCGCCGAGGTCGATCGCCTGCTCGCCTCGCCGCACCACGGCGAACGCCTCGCCGTCTGGTGGCTCGATATCGCGCGGTTCAGCGACACCGTCGGGTTCCACGGCGACCAGAACCAGCGCATTTTCCCGTACCGCGACTACGTCATCGGCGCCTTCAACCGCAACCTGCCCTTCGACCGCTTCACCGTCGAGCAGCTCGCCGGCGACCTGCTCCCCGCGCCGACGCCCGCGCAGCGCGTCGCCACCGGCTACAACCGCCTCAACATGATGACCCGCGAGGGCGGCGCCCAGCCGCAGGAGTACCTCGCGAAGTACGGCGCCGAACGCGTGCGCTCCGTCGCCGCGGCCTGGTTCGGCAGCACCTTCGGCTGCGCCGAATGCCACGACCACAAATTCGATCCGATCAAGGCGAAGGACTTCTACGAACTGCAGTCCTTCTTCGCCGACGTGAAGCAGTGGGGCGTGTATTCCGATTACGGTTACACCAAGAATCCCGAGCTCGCCGGCTTCAACAACGACTTCCCGTTCCCGCCCGAGATCGAGGTCGACAGCCCGTACCTCGCCGCCCGCCGCGACCGCGCCGAGGCCGCCCTGCGCGAGCAGGTCGCCGCCCTCCGCCGCCCGCCCGCCGACCCCGCGCCTTTCGCCGCCTGGACCGACTCCGCCCGCGCCCGCCTCGCCGCCGCGCCGGCCGGCTGGGAATTCCCCGCGCCCACGGCCGCCGTCCTGCGCGCCGGCAAACCCGCCGGCAACCGTACCGCGAGCGTGGCCGCCGACGGCACCGTTGCCCTCGGGCAGAATCTTGGCCGCCAGGAAACGCTGCGCCTCGCATTCTCCGCCCTCGCCGGCCCGGTTGCCGCCCTGCGCCTCGAGCTGCCCGGCGATCCGGTCGGGGACGTTCCTTTCGAGAAAGCCATGGCCCGCGGCGCCGTTACCTTCGCCGCCGCCGTCCGCGGTGCCGACGGCAAGGAGCGCAAACTCGCCTTTGTCTTTGCCGACGCCACCGCCAAGTCGCCGCGCTACATCAACGGCGTCGAGCTCCACGGCGTGACCGGCGGTTGGAAACTCCCGCCCCTGCGCCCGGCCGAACCGCTCGCCGCCGTCTGGCTCCTGCGCGAACCCTTGGCCCTTGCCGCCGGCGAAACGTTGCAGGTTACGCTCGGCGGCGATGCCGCGAAGGAATTCCGCCTCGGCGTCACTGCCTTGGGCGCCGGCCGTCCGCTTGAGGCCTCCGCCGCGCCGGTGATTGCCGCGCTCCATGCCGCCGCCCCGACCGATGCGCAGCGCGAGCTGCTCCTCGAAACGTGGCGCCTGAGCGCCGCGCCCGAGCCCGCCGCCGTCGCCGCCTACCACCGCGTCGCCGCCGAACTCCGCGACACGCGCCGCGGCCGCGCGTGGACCATGGTCACCGAAGCGACCGAGCCGTTGCCCGTGCGCGTGTTGCCCCGCGGCAATTGGCAGGACGAATCCGGCCCGCTCGTGCTCCCGGCCACCCCGAGTTTCCTCCCCGGTCGCATCGAGAGCACGCCGGAGAAACGCCTGACGCGCCTCGACCTCGCGCGCTGGCTGATGTCCGCGGAGAACCCGATCACCGCCCGCGCCGTCGCCAACCGCCTCTGGGCCCTCTTCTTCGGCACCGGCCTCAGCGCCGTCGTCGACGACCTCGGCTCGCAGGGCGAATTGCCGTCGCACCCCGAATTGCTCGACTGGCTCGCCGTCGAGTTCCGGGAAAAAGGCTGGGATCTGCGCCACGTGATCCGGCTGATCGTCACGAGCCACACCTACCGCCAGGAGAGCCAGCTTCGGCCCGAGCTCCGCGAATCCGATCCCGCCAACCGCCTGCTCGCCTCGCAGAACCCGCGCCGGCTCGAGGCCGAATTCGTCCGCGACAACGCCCTCTTCATCGCCGGCCGCCTCGACCTGCGCGACATCGGCGGACCCAGCGCCGCGCCGTATCAGCCCGACGGTTACTACGCCGCCCTCCAGTTCCCCGACCGCACCTACGTCGCCAGCGGCGCCGAAGCCCAATGGCGCCGCGGCGTGTACATGCACTGGCAGCGGACCTTCCTCCATCCGATGCTGGCCAACTTCGACGCCCCCGCGCGCGACGAATGCGCCGCCCAGCGCGTCGTCAGCAACACGCCCCAGCAGGCGCTCACGTTGCTCAACGACCCGACCTTCGTCGAAGCCGCGAAACTCTTCGCCGTGCGCGTCCACGCCGCCGCCGCGACCGATGCCGCGCGCCTCACGGAGGCGTTCCGCCTCGCCCTCGCGCGCGCGCCGAAACCCGCCGAACGCACCGCGCTCACCGCGCTGCTCGCCGCCCAGCGCGAGCACTACCGCGCCAACGTCGCCGACGCGCAGAAGGTCCTCGCCGTCGGCCTCGCCCCCGCGCCCGCCGGCGATCCCGCCGAACTCGCCGCGTGGACCAGCGTCGCCCGCGTGCTCCTCAACACCCACGAGGTCATCACCCGCTACTGAACCGCTGGAGCCCCGCCCGCCCCAACTCCGAACTCCGAACTCCAAACCCCGAACTGCGGTTTGTTTTCCCCATGTTTTCCTTCGATCCCTCCGCCCACGCCCGCAGCGTCAACCGCCGCACTTTCCTGACGCAGAGCGCCTACGGTCTCGGCGGCATCGCCTTCGCGTTGCTGCAGCAGAAACTCGCCGCGGCCGGCGCCGCCCCCGGCAAATTGCCGCCGGGGTGGAACGGCGCCCTGCGCGAGGCCCATTTCCCCGTGCGCGCCAAGCGCGTGATTTTCCTCTGCATGGCCGGCGGTCCCTCGCAGCTCGAGACCTTCGACTGGAAACCGCAGCTCAAGGCGCTCGACGGGCAGCCGTTTCCCGAATCGTTCACCAAGGGCCAGCAGCTCGCGCAGCTGCAGAACACTGTGCTCAAGGCGCGCGGCAGTTTCACGAATTTCGCCCGCCACGGCCACGCCGGCATCGAGATCAGCGAACTCTTCCCGCACCTCGCCACCGTCGCCGACGATCTTTGCGTCGTCCGCTCGATGCAGACCGAGCAGATCAACCACGACACCGCGCACGCGTTCATGAACACCGGCTCCATCATCAAGGGCCGGCCCAGCATGGGCTCGTGGCTGCTCTACGGCCTCGGCGCCGAGACGCAGGACCTGCCCGGCTTCATCGTGCTGAACTCCCAGGGCAAATACGGCCTCCAGCCGATCTCCGCGCGGCAATGGTCCAGCGGCGTCCTGCCCAGCCGTTTCCAAGGTATCCAATTCCAGTCGCGCGGCGACGCCGTCCACTACGTCGGCAATCCCGACGGCGTTTGCCAGAGCACGCAGCGGCTCGTCGTCGAGGAGATCAAGCGCATGAACGGCCTCCTCGCCGAGGAACGCGCCGATCCCGAAATCGCCACGCGCATCGCGCAGTACGAGATGGCGTTCAAGATGCAGAGCAGCGTGCCCGAGCTCACCGATTTCAAAAACGAACCTCAGGCCATGCTCGATCTCTACGGCATCAAGGAGCCGGGCGACGGCAGCTACGCGTCCAATTGCCTGCTCGCCCGCCGCCTCGCCGAACGCGGTGTGCGCATGATCCAGCTCTACCACCGCGCCTGGGACCACCACGGCGATCTCGAGCCCGGCATGAAGGCCGGCGCCAAGGAAGTCGACCAGGCCACCGCCGCGCTCATCAAGGACCTGAAACAACGCGGCATGCTCGACGACACGTTGATTCTTTGGGGCGGCGAATTCGGCCGCACGCCGATGGGCCAGGGCACCGGCCGCGACCACCACATCCTCGGGTTCAGCGTCTTCATGGCCGGCGGCGGCGTGAAGGCCGGCCAAGTCTACGGCGCCACCGACGAACTCGGCTACAAGGCCGTCGACCGCGTCGTCTCCGTGCACGACCTCCACGCCACGATGCTCGCCCTCATGGGCGTCGACCACCGCCGGCTCAACACGAAGTTCCAGGGCCTCGACGTCCGCCTCACCGGCATCGCCGGCGAGGTCGTCAAAGATCTCATCGCGTAACGGCGCGCTCCGGCCCTGCTTTCGCGGGGAACGACCGGCTTGGCCGGCGGTCGGGTTCGCGGTCTGCCCCGGTGGACTCGGCGGCTACCGACGTTGCCCGGGATCAGTTCCGCGGCTCGGCCGGACGGGCCGGCGCCGGGGTGGCGCGGCGCAACCGGATCTCGTTGCCGCGACGTTCGGCCGCGAGGTCGAAGTTGGTCTCGAGCAATTGCACGAGGGTCTCCGCATCGCCGATCCGGAAAGCGCCGCCCACGCTGAGCTGGGCGATCGCCGGATCCGCGATCACGAGCCGGTGCGGGCTGGTGCGGTTGAATTCGGCCACGAGCTGTTCCAGCGGCGTGGGTCCGAGCTCGAGCCGTCGCTCCCGCCAGGCGAGCCGGCGTTCCATCTCGGGTGCGGCCACGGTTTCGGGCGGCGTCGGCACGGGGCGCGCCGCGGCGGTCGCGGCGATCCCGGTCACGACCATGAGTTGGCCCGCGACCAGCACGGGCGGAGTGTCCGTGGCCGCCGCGGCTCCGCCGAGCAGCGAACGGCCGTCGCGCGACTCCTGCACGTCGACGCGGCCGTGCGTCACGAGCACCTCCACGGCGTCGGCTCGCCGCCGGAGATTGAACGCCGTGCCGACCGCGCGCACCGCCACCCCGCCGATGCGCACGGTGAACGGCCGGCGCGCATCCGGCGCCACTTTGAAATGCGCTTCGCCGCGCACGAGATCGACCGACCGCGCGTCCGGCCCGTAGACGACCGCCACTTCGCTGCCGGTGTTCAGCACGATCTCCGAGCCGTCGGGCAACGGCACGGTGCGCGCCGCGCCGGCTGCGGCGACCGCGACGGTCGCGAAATCCCGCGGCGCCGGACCGCGCCAGCCGAAAAATGTCCCGACGGCCAGCGCCGCGGCGGCCGCCAGCGCGAGCGCCGGCCGCCGCCAGCCCGGCCGGGCGCGTGCCACGGTCCGTTCCGGTTGCAACCCCGCCAGCCGGTCCAGCGACTGGGAGCAGCGTTCGAGGCGCGCAAACGCGTCCGCGTGCCGGCGATCCGCCAGCAGCCAGCGCTCGAAGTCCGCGCGTTGCGCGTCGCTCGGGCCGCCGTCTAGGGCGCCCAGCCACTCGGCCGCCTGGTCGTCGATGCTGCCGGAACGGCGCGCGCTCATGACGCGACCCTCCGCCTCGGCCACTCGACCCCGCGCGCCTGCAGATAGTCCGCGCAGCGGCGGATCCCGTTGCCGACTTCGTAGTTCACCCGGCGCTCCGGCAGTCCGAGGCGGCGGGAAATCTCCCGGTGCGACAGCCCGTGGAATTTCCGCAAGGTGAGCACTTCGCGGCACTGCGGCGGCAAGGTCGCCAAAGCCTCGGCCAGCAACGCGAGCTCCTGGTCGAGGCACGCGGTCTCGGCGATCCCCGGCGCTTCGGCCGCCACCTGCGGCACCTCCTCGGCCGCATCGGTTGCAAACGGCGCGCTCCGTCGCCGCCGGAAAATATCCAGCGCGAGATTGCGCGCCACGGTGAACAGCGTCCCGCGCGCAAAACGGAAATTCCCCGCGGTGCGCCGGCGGAGCAGTTTCAGATACGACTCCTGCATCACGTCGTCCACCTCGCCCAGCGTGGGAAAACGCCGCTGCAGGTAGGCGCGGAGCGTGGGTTCGCAGGGTTGCACTTCCTCGGCGAACCACTGGGCGTGATCGGAGTTGGACGGGGGCATGGCGGCCGCCGGTGTCGGGGCACCGCATCGACTAGGTCCGTCGCCGCGAAATGCAAGGGCGCGCCCCGGTGACGGAAGTTTTTGGCGCTTTTTCCGGGCCGCGATTGTCAGACTGGTCGCCTCGCGCGTTGTAATCTTGGCCGTCCGTCCGATCCCTTGCGGCCCGGTATCCCCAAACTCCTCGTCTTGCTGTTCCCCTTCCTCATCGCTCCCGGGTTCGCCGGGCAGACGGCTGCTGCCTCGGCGGCTGCCGCGTCGGCCGCGGCGGACGCGGTTCCGGCGCCCGGGGCCGCGCAGCCGTTTGATATCCCGGCCGACGACGCCGTGGCGGCTCTCGGGCACTTCAACCGGCAGGCGGGCGTGTTGTTGATTTATCCCGGCGAGATCGTGGCCGGCGTGCGGACGCGCGCGGTGCAGGGTCGCCTCGTCCCTCTCGAGGCGCTCGCGCGGATGTTTCGCGGCACCGACATCGTCGCGGCCCGCGACGACCGCACCGGTGCGCTGCTGCTGCGGCGCCGCTCCGCCGCCCCCGATTCTTCCCACCCGCCCCCGATGAAACCCAAGCGCCCCCTCGGCCAACTCGCGAGCCTCCTCGCCTTCGCCCTCGCTCCGCAACTCCACGGCCAAGCCGCCGCCCCCGGCTCCGCCGCCGCGCCCGAAGAGCCGGCCGTCAAGCTCTCGCCGTTTGTCGTGCAGACCGATACCGACACCGGCTACGCCGCCACCAGCACGCTCGCCGGCAGCCGCCTCAATACGGACCTGCGCGACACCCCCGCCGCCATCTCCGTAATGACGCGCGAATTCCTCATCGATATCGGCGCGGTCAATGTCACCGAAGCCCTCGGCTACGGCCTCAATACCGAGAAGGATTTCTCCGACTTCACCGGCAACGGGCTCTACAGCAACGACCTCATCATCCAGATGCGCGGATTCGTCGGCGCCTCGCTCGGCCGGAATTACTTCGGCTGGTTCGGCGCCCACGACAGCTACAACGTCGAGCGCCTCGATTTCTCGCGCGGCCCCAACTCCATCCTCTTCGGCGTCGGCGGCCCCGGCGGCATCGTCAACACCACGACCAAGCAGGCCCGCCTCGGCCGCGACCGCACCGAGGTGCAGGCCCGCGTCGCGAGCTGGGACGACTACCGCACGACCCTGGACGTCAACCGCACGCTCGGCAGGACGCTCGCGCTCCGCGTCAACGGCGTGTGGCAGGACAAAGCCTCCTGGCGCGACTTCGAATACCAGAAACGCCTCGGCGGCGCGCTTGCGCTCACGTTCCGTCCCTTCCGCCACACCACCGTCCGCCTCGATTCGGAGTATTCCGACATCAAGGAAAACAAAGCCCAGCCGTGGCCCGCCGCCGACCGCATCAGCCCGTGGCTCAACGCCGGCTCGCCGCTCTCGCAGACCTACGGCGCGGCCGTCGCGGGCACCGGCAACAACACCTCGCGCGCCCTGGTCTACGACCCGACCTCCGGCCTCGGTCCGATCTCCTACTTCGGCGGCCGCATCTCCAACAGCGGCCCCGTCGCGATCGGCCTCGCCAACAATCCCATCGCGATCACCGACGAAACCCTTTTGCCCCGCCGTTCCAATCTCGCCGGCCCCGCGTTCATGAGCGACCAGTCGTTCTACAACTACGCGATCTTCCTCGAACAGCGCCTCGTCGAGAATCTCGACCTCGAGGCCGCCTTCAACCGCCAGCACGAGCGCCGCTACACCGTGCGCCCGATCGTGTTCGACGGCATCGCGCTCCGCGGCGATCCCAACGCCCTGCTCCCCGACGGCCGCCGCAATCCCAACGCCGGCCGCTACTACGTCGAGGGCAATGCCCAGGTCGAAAACCGCAACCAGATCCGCGACGACTTCCGCATCACCGCTTCCTACCAGCTCGATCTCACCCAACGCAGCCCATGGCTCGGCCGCCACCGCTTCGCCGCCCTGCTCGCGCGCCGCGACAACGAAAATGTCACCCCCGGCAACTATACCGAACGCAATCTCACGCCGCAGTTGCTCAACAATCCCGCGATCTACCCCGCGGACCTCACCTCGGGCAACAACACCGTCGTCCGCCGCACCTACCTCGATTTCTCGAGCAGCGACCTCGACCGCCGCGGCCTCCACGATATCCGCCTCCACCGGATCACCGGCCAGAACGGCGTGACCAGCGGCTTCATCCGCAACGCCGACAGCTCGCGCGACGAGTTGACCCGGCTCGATTCCACGATGGTGGCCGTGCAGAGCTCGTTCTGGAAGGATCGCCTCTGGCTCACGGGCGGCGTCCGCACCGACAAACAGCGCGCCTGGGGTTCCGGCGGCGCCACGCAGGATCCGGTCACGCGCGTCTGGAGCCAGCGCGTCCGCAACGCGGGCTACACCTACAACGAAGGCAGCACGCGCACCTACGGCGGCGTGTTCCACGCGACGAAGTGGCTCTCGTTCTACTACAACAACTCCGGCAACTTTCTGCCCAACAGCCAGCGCAGCGATCTCATCGACGGCGGCCTGATCGGCAACCGCAACGGCGAGGGCCAGGATGCCGGCATCAAACTCAGCCTCTTCGGCAACCGCATCAACGCGAACCTCGGCTGGTACGAGACCACCGACCAAAACCGCCAGACCGGCATCGATGCCGCCTGGACCAACCACGTGAACGCCATCTGGCGCACCCTGGGCCAACCGGGCCGGCAGATCAGCGTGTATGCCGACAGCCAGGATCTGTCCGGCGACGGCTACGAATTCGAACTCACCGCCAATATCACGCCCGAATGGCGCACGTCGTTCAATTGGAGCATCACGAAACAGATCACCGACAACGTCTCCCCGCGCACCGTCGCCTACATGGCCGCCCACCGCGCCACCTGGGAAGCCCGCGGCGCGCTCGATCTCGACCGCACCGGCACCGCGCTCACCGCGCCGACTGTGGCCGCCGCCCTCCAGAATGCCACCGTCATCGTCGACAGCCTGCTCGCCGGCAACGGCAACATCCGCCGCGGCCTGCGCGAGCAGTCCGGCAATCTGTTCACAAACTACAATTTCTCCCGCGACAGCCGTTTCCGGGGCTTCGGCCTCGGCGCCGGCGCCAACTACCGCGGCGACACCGTCATCGGCTACGACTCCTCGCAGCGCAACAGGCCCATCTACGGCAGCAGCCACATCCTCGTGAACGCGATGGTCCGCTACGCCCGCAAGATCACCGCCAAGAAGCTCGACTGGCGCATCCAGCTCAATCTCGACAACGCCTTGGGCGAAGACGAATTGCTCGTCACCGACGCGGACCAGACCCGCCCCTACCGCTTCGTTTATCTCACGCCGCGCCGCTGGAGCGTTTCGAACACCATCAGCTTCTGAGCCGGCCCACCGGGGTGCGGGGATGGCGTCGGGTACGAGGCGTGCGCGGCCTCGCCCGGAGGCCCGGTTTCCTCTCCGATTGCCTGCGGCCGCCGTCGTCGCTTGGTTCGCCGGGCGCTTCACGCTGTCCGTAGCCCCCCGTTGCCATGACTGTATCTTTCGGCCGTTCCCTCCTCGCCGTCGCGGTCTGGGCGCTTTCCACCGCGGCGCCGGCGGCGGAGCCGGCGGAGAAAGCGGTTGCGCCGACATGGCCCGACCTCGCGTCCGTGCCGGCGGATCTCGTCGTGCCCGCGGTTGAATCCGCCGCCCCCGCCCCGGGCCGCCGCGTCTTCGCGACCACGCCCGGCTGGGAAGGCACCGCCGTCCGCCACACCGTCTATCTTCCCGCCGATTGGACCCCGGGGAAAAAATGGCCCGTGCTCGTCGAGTACCCGGGCAACGGCAACTACCGTAACAAATTCGGCGATACGTCCGACGGCACCCCCGAGGGTTGCCGCCTCGGCTACGGCGCGAGCGGCGGCCGGGGCTTCATCTGGATCGCGTTGCCCTTCGTGGCCGGAACCGGCGCGGCCCGGACCAACGCCGTCACGTGGTGGGGCGATGTCGCGGAAACGAAACGCTACCTGCTCGCCACGGTGCGCGACGTCGCGGCCCGTTTCGGCGGCGATCCGGCGCGCGTGATTCTGGCCGGGTTCTCGCGCGGCGCCATCGCGGCCAACTTCATCGGCCTGCACGACGACGAGGTTGCCGGCCTCTGGCGCGGCTTCATCTGCCACAGCCACTACGACGGCGTCAGCGAACGCTGGCCGTATCCCGACGCCGACCGTGCGTCGGCCTTGGCGCGCCTGCGCCGCCTCGGCGACCGGCCGCAGTGGATCAGCCACGAGGGCTCCGTAGCCGCGACGGAAACCTGGTTGCGCGGCACGGGCGTGCCGGGACGTTGGACATTCCGCGCGATTCCGTTCCGCAACCATTCCCCCGATTGGGTGCTGCGCGATATTCCCGAGCGCCGCGACCTCCGCGCGTGGTTGGCGGAGATTGTAGCCACTCGATAAGTCCCGGCGGCCACAGGTCCGTTCTTTCAACCTTCACCTTTCACCTTTCAACTTCCCCCGCACCCGTGACCGACTGCGCGCTCGACAACGTGCGGTCCGGTTGTTCTCTTCCGACCATTCCGATGTCCATCCGCGCCATCATTATTGCCGCCATGATTATGATTCGCCTCGAATCAGGGCGGCGGCGCGTGACTGCATAACGAGAAACCAACAGTCACTTTCAACCGAAGCCCTGAGCCGAAAGCTCAGGGCTTTTTGTTTTCCCGAATCGCCTTCCGCCATGAATCCGCTCCCTGTCCCGACCCTCGGTCTTGCCGCTGTCGCCGCCGCCCGCCGCCGCTTGGCGCACGGGCTCCGGCTCACGCCGTGCGCGCCTGCGCCCGCCCTGACGGAGATTGCCGGAATGGAAATCCGGCTGAAGCGCGACGACCTCCAGCGCACCGGCTCCTTCAAGGAACGCGGCGCCCGCCACGCGCTGCTCTGCCTTTCGCCCGAGGAACGCGCCCGTGGCGTCGTTGCCGCTTCCGCGGGCAACCACGCCCTGGGCCTTGCCTACCACGGCGCCCAACTCGGATTGAAGGTGACCGTCGTCGTCCCTGCCAGCGCGCCCGCGGTGAAACTCGCCCGCTGCCGCAGTCTTGGCGCCGAGGTCGTTGTGTCCGGCGCCACCTTCGCCGCCGCCGAAGCCGAGGCGGCGGAGTTGGTGGCCGCGCGCGGGGCCACGCTGGTGCATCCCTTCGACGATCTGCGCGTCATCGCCGGCCAAGGCACGCTTGGGCTCGAGGTGCTGGAGCAGGCGCCGGACCTCGACACGATCGTCGTGCCGGTCGGCGGTGGCGGCCTGATCGCCGGCGTGGCCACGGCCGTGAAAGCGTTGCGGCCGGACGTACGGGTCGTCGCGGTGGAGCCGGCCCACGCCGCGGGCTTTGTCTCCGCCTACCTCGCGGGCGGGCCCGCGCCAGCGGCCTTGGCGCCGACCTTGGCCGACGGCCTCGCCGTCGCGCGCATGGGCGCGAACACCTTCGCGCTGGCCGCGCCGCTGATCGACGACCTCGTGACGGTCACCGAGGAGGAACTCGCCCGCGCTATCGCGCTGCTCGCCCGCCGCTGCGGCGCCGTGGTTGAAGGGGCCGGCGCCGCGGCGCTCGCCGCCGCCGTGGCCGGCAAAGTGCGCGCCCGCTCCGCTGTCCTGGTCGTGAGCGGCCGCAATATCGACCCGGCTGCGCACCGCGCCGTACTCGATGGTTGGTCCGATGCCGCCGCCGCAGCGCCACGCCTGGCCCGTGCCGCCTAAAGCCACGTTACCGCGCCCAACGGTCGCTGTATCCGTCCCATAAGTCCCATAAGTCACATAGGACCCATAGGACCGCTTTCCGCTTACCCCCGGCCCGCCTGCGGTGCGGTTTTTGGCTTTGTGTCCGGCCCGGCGAGGGCGCATGACGCCCTCTCCCATGGAGCCTTCGTCCCAGCCGCCGCGCGACCCGCGTGATCCCCGCGACCCGCGGGAGCCGCGGCGCGACCCGCGCGCGCAACCGGGTCCTCAGGGTGGCCGCGAGGGCCGCGAACCGCGCGGCGGGCGCGATGGCCGGGGTGGGCGAGATTTCCGGCGGGGCGGGGGAGGCGGCGAGTTCCGCGGCGGGCGCGACCCGCGCCGCGACGGCGGCGGCCGCGGCCCCCAGGCCTCCCGCCAGCCGTTGCCGCCGGTCCAGCCGGCACCGCGGGCCCCGCAGGGCGCGGCCGTCCCGCGGCCCGCGCCGGTTTCCGCCGCGGTGGCGCAGGCGGGCGTACCGCACGGCGCGACGGAACTCGGCTGGCTGCCCGACGTCGTCTGGGCCGGCGAAAAGTGGGAAACGGGGTTGGCGTTCTTTGCGGATGCGCAGGGCCGGATCACGCGGTTTTCCCGCGAGGCGGCCGATCTTGCGCAGGCGCGGCGGCTGGCCGGCCAGGCTGCGTTGCCCGGTCTGGTGAACGTTCACTCCCAGGCGTTGCAGCGCGTGTTGCGCGGCCGGCTCGATGCGGCGGCGTCCGCCCGCGCGAGCGAGGCCTTGGCCGGCGAGGATATCTTCGACACCGCGCGGATGGTGTTTCTCGAACTGCTGCTCGGCGGCGTGACCGTGGTCGGCGAGTTTCACACGTTGCTCCGGCAGCCCGACGGCACGCCTTGGCCGGAACCGGCTTTCGCGGCGCGGGAGATTCTCCGCGCGGCCCACGACGTCGGCATCCGCCTCGCGCTGTTCCCGGTGGCGCGAACCCGCGGCGACGCCGGCTTGCGTCGCGAAACCGTCGCGACGGCGGACGCCTTCGTGCGCGAGACGGAGCTCCTGCGCGCCGCGGTCGAGCGCGACTATCCTGCCGACGAGGCCTGGCTCGGACTTGGCGTGGCGGCGGTCGATGCGGTGACGCCCGACGAATTGAAGACGCTCGCCGCCTACGCGCGCGCGCAACGCTTTCGCCTGCAGGTGCCGCTGCCGGCGGACGCAGCCGCGACGTTCGGCGACGGCCGCACCGCCCTCGCCTGGCTCGCGGAACAGGGGGCGGTCGACAAACGCTTCACCGCCATCGTGAGCGGCGGCCTCGGCGACGAAGACCTCAAGGTTTTGGCTGCGGCGCGCGCCGCGACCGCGGTTTGCCCCGGATCGTTGCCGGCGGGCACGGATCTGGCGGCGATCGCGAAACTCACTTCTCAGGGCGCGGGCCTTGCGCTCGGCACCGGCGGCAACCGGCGCTGCGACCTGCTCGGCGAGGCGCGGCAGCTGCACGAGGCGCGGCCCGACACGGCGCCGACGGCGTGGTGGCAGGCCGCGACGGTGACCGGCGCGCGCAGCCTCGGGGCCACCGGCGGGGCGCTCGAAGTGGGCCGGCCGGCGGATTTCTTCACCGTCAATTTGTTCGATCCCGCTTTGGCCGGCGGCTCCTTGGCCACGTTGCCTGCGTTGCTCCTGTCGAATCTCGAGCGCCGCGCGATCCGCGACGTGTGGATCGGCGGCCGGCAGCGCATCAATGGCGGCCGCCATGTGAACCAAGGGCCGATCGTCGGTCGTTTTGTCGATCTGCAGAAACGGCTCTGGGGCGCCTGAGGCCGCCGCGCCCCGGTCGCGGATTGACCCGGCCGGAGCCGTCCGTTTTCTCTGCGCCCTTATGTCGCTTACGCTCGTCGTCCTGGCCGCCGGCATGGGTTCCCGCTACGGCGGGTTGAAGCAGATCGATCCGGTCGGGCCGCACGGCGAAACGGTGCTCGACTACGCGGTCTTCGACGCGCTGCGCGCGGGCTTTACGCGCGTGGTGTTCGTGATCCGGCGCGATTTCGAGGCGCTCTTCCGCGAGCAGATCGGCGCGCGCTACGCGGGGCGCATCGCGGTCGACTACGTTTTCCAATCCCTCGACGCGTTGCCGCCGGGGTTCACGCCGCCGGCCGGCCGGGAGAAACCGTGGGGCACGGGCCACGCCGTCTGGTGCGCGCGGGATGCCCTGAGGGGCAATTTTGCCGTGATCAACGCGGACGATTTCTACGGCGCGGATTCCTTCGCGCAGCTCGCCGGTTTCCTGCGCGCCGCGCAGGGCGGGGCGTTCGCGATGGTGGGATTCCGCCTGGCCAACACGCTCTCGGAACACGGCGTCGTTTCCCGCGGGGTGAGCCGCGCCGATGCCGACGGCACGCTGCGCGAAATCACGGAGCACACGGGCATCGCGCCGGCGGAAGTCGGGGCCGGGAGAAAGTTTTCCGGCGAGGAGATTGTTTCGATGAACTGCTGGGGCTTCACGCCCGCGCTGTTCGCCGGGCTCGACGCGCAGTTCCGCGCGTTTCTCGCCGCCCGCGGGTCGGAGCCGAAATCCGAATTCTACCTGCCGGCCGCGGTCTCGACGATGATCGCGCGGGGCGAGGCCGCGGTGCGCGTGCTGCCGACGGCGAGCACGTGGTTCGGCGTGACCTATCGCGAGGACAAGCCGCGTGTGACCGCGGCGATTGCGGACTTGGTCGCGCGCGGGCTTTATCCGGCACGTTTGGCCGGCAGCTGAACTGGGCCGTCGGCGGGCGGGCGACGGCGCTTCAGCGGCCCGAAGCCGGTTTGCCGAGTTGGGTTTTCACGACGTCGCGGTGGACGCGGTTGCTGAGCCCGGCGAGATGGAGGCGCATGGCGTCGACGACGCCGTTGGTGTCGCGGGCGGCGATGAGTTTCCCGATCGCGCGGTGCGCCTCGACGACGCCGTGCACCAGCGTGGCGAGCAGGGGATGGTCGCGGCTGGCCGCGGGGATCCGCGTTTCCGGCAGGCGGTAGAAGACGTAGTTGCACTCGATCATGAGGAGATCGAAGTCGTTCACGAACCTCTCGTTGCCGCTCGCCTCGACGATCGTCTGGTGGAATTGCCAATCGAGCTCGAGCCAGCGCGGGGAAGGCGCGTTCGGCGCCTCGCGGACCATGGCGTCGCAGATCAGGTCGAGTTGCACGAGGTCGGTGGCGGAGCGGTTGTGGCAGGCGGCGCGGGCGGCGGCGAGTTCGATGGCCTCGCGGTATTCGTGGAGATGGGTGACCTCGGCCGGGCCGTAGTCGCGCAGCCGGAGGCCGCGGTTGACCTCGTCCTTCAGCAAAATGCCTTTCGAAACCAGCTTTTGCAGGCCCTCGCGCACCGGAATGCGGCTCAGCTCGAGCTTGGCGGCGAGGTCGCGCTCCACGAGGCGGTCGCCGGGCAGGTAGGCCTCCGAAAAGATCAGGCGCACCAGTTTCTGCAGGTTGGGCGGCGTGCGGTCGATCCGGGGTTCAAAGACGCGGCGGCGTTTCGGCATTTCGCCCGGGAGCCAACACGCCGGCCCCGGCCCTGAAAAGGCCTAATCGCGGCCGCGCCCGCGCCCGTGGTATGCCAGACCGCCGCCGTCGGCGCCGCCCGGCGCAGCCGATTTCTCCTGCGTGAATTCCGGGAGACGACCGGGAAACCCCTTGACCGGCTCCCGTCGTCGCCGTTTGGTATACCTAAATGGCGTCGGCCGGACGGCGCCGGTGTCCCCGCCCCGCGCTCCGGATTCCCCGGCCGTTTCCTTTCCCGCCATGTCCCTGCTTCCGCCCAAGCTCCTGTTGCCGTCCGTCTGCGCCGTGTTGTTCGTCCTGCTGCTGCCGGTCCGGCTGGCCGCGCAGGCCGCCGCCGGCACGATCGAGGGGCGGGTGAGCCACGCCGCCGCCGGCGCCAATCTCAAGCAGGTGCGGCTCGCGGTCGACGGCACGGTGCTGGAGGCGTTCACCGACGAGGCCGGCGAGTTCCGGCTCGCCGGCGTGCCGGCCGGGGAGGTCACCGTGCGTGCCTCCGTGGCCGGGTTCGCCCCGCAGGCGGTGCGCGTGCGCGTCGCCCCGGGCGGCACGGTGCGGCAGGATTTCGATCTCGGGGCGCGGCCCGCGGCCCCGGCCGGCCCCGGCGCCCCGGCCAAGGACCAGACGGTCGTGCTCGACGCCTTCACGGTGGCGGAACGCGAACTCAGCGCCCAGGCCGCGGCGCTCCAGGAGCAGCGCACGGCGCCGAATCTGAAGAACGTCGTCGCCTTCGAGGAATTCGGCGATCTCGGCGACGGCAATCCCGGCGAGTTCCTCAAGTTCGTGCCCGGCATCCAGGTCGCGATGTCGCCCGCGATTCCCAGCGAAGCCTCGATCCGCGGCATGCCCGGCAGCGGCACGCTGCTCACGATCGACGGCGTGGAACTTTCCTCGGACGGACCCGCGGGCCGCGGCGCCGGTTTCACGGCTTCGAATGTCGCCAACATCGACCGCATCGAGATCACGAAGGTGCCGACGCCCGACATGCCCGCCAACGCCGTCGGCGGCATGATCAACGTCGTCGGCAAGAGCGGTTTCAGCCGCCGCGAAGCCCAGTTCACTTACAACGTTTTCGGCCTCCTCACGACGAAGGAGCCGTTTTCCCGGCTCGGCCGCGAACTGTTCTCCTCGGGCAGCGCGGACGCCTCGACCGGCGGCGCGCATTTCCGGCCCGGGTTCGATTTCACGTACGTGCGGCCGATCAACCGCAGCCTCGCGGTGTCGCTGAGCGGCGGCCGCAACGTGCGCTGGGAGGACAAAGACAACCTCGCGCCCACCTGGAACCGCGTGGCCGGCATCCAGACGCAGAGCTCGGTCGCCGCGCAGATCGCGGCCCGCGAACGCAACGTCGCCTCCGTGCGCGTCGACTGGCGCCCCGGCGCCTCCCACACGCTCTTTGCGAATCTCCAATTCACGAACGACAACGTCTCGTCGCGCATCTACACCTTCACCCAGGCTTACGGCGCCGGCGCCACCGGCGGGGAAAACTTCACGCAGGGCGCCGCCACGGCCGTCGGCACGACGACCCTCGCCACCACCTACCGCGAGCAGCTCAAGGACACGTGGCACGGTGCGCTCGGCCACCGTTTCGAACGCGCGGGTTGGAAAATCGAGTCCACCCTCGCGCGCTCCCAGTCCCGCCGCCGCACCCGCAGCGCCGAACCCGGCCGCGAGTTCTTCGGCACGACCAGCGCCACGCTTGCCGGCCTCGTGCTCCGCGCCGACAACTTCGGCGAGCAGCGCTTCGGCACGCCGCCCACCGTCGTCGGCACGACCCGCACCGGCCAACCGGTCGATATCAACGACGGCCGCCTCTACACGCTCAACACCGCCACCTCGCCGCAGGAACCGCTCATGACCAACGCGCTCACGACGGCGAAATTCGCCGTCAGCCGGGCCCTGCCGTTCCGCCTGCCCGTCCTCGTGAAGGCCGGCGTCGACTGGTCCCTCAACGAGCGCGATCTCCGCACCGAGACCCGCACCTGGAACTTCCGGCCGACCTTCGCCGCCGGTTCGCCGGAGCGCCTCGCGGGCAGCTACGATCTCATCAACCAGGGTTACAGCGACCAGCGCGCCTTCACCAGCGGGCTCCGCGTGCGCTGGATCGATCCGCGCAAGGTCTACGCCCTCTACACCGCCAACCCGTCCTGGTTCGTCCTCAACGAAGCCGCCTACCACACCTCCCGCGTGAACGGCTCGCAGGCGCTCGACGAGGCAATCACCGCTCCGTATCTCCGCACCGATCTCAAGCTCCTCGACAACCGGCTCTGGATCGCCGGCGGCGTGCGCTACGAGCGCACCGACAACGAGGGCGTCGGCGGCCTCAACGACATTCGCGCCACCTACCAGCAGGATGCCGCCGGCAACCTGATCCGCAATGCCGCCGGCCAACCCGTCCGCGTCCCGGGCGACGCCCTCGCGCTCGCGCGGCTCCAGTACCGGGAACGCGCCGCGTCCGGGAAAAAGCACTACGGCGATTTCTACCCCAGCCTCAACACGAGCTGGTCGTTCTCAGAGAACCTCGTCGCCCGCGCCGCCTACGCCCGCACCATCGGCCGGCCCGACGTCAACTTCATCGTGCCCACCCGCTCGATCGCCGATCCGGCCGCGGCGGAAAACAACCGCGTGATCAACGCCACCAACCCCGGCCTCGGGCCCTGGTCCGCCGACAACTACGATCTCAGTTTCGAGTCCTACGGCGTGAAGGGCGCCACCGTCGCCCTCAGCCTGTTCCGCAAGAACATCTCCGGCTTCTTCGTCGCGACGCGCAGCGACGCCACCCTCGCGCTGCTCGCCGAGATGGGGCTCAGCGACGATTACCTCGACTACGACGTCATCACGACCCGCAACTCCGCGAATTCCGTGCGCGTCGACGGCTTCGAATGGAGCTGGCGCCAGTCGCTCAAGCCGTTCGCCGGCCTGCCCGCCTGGACCCGCGGCATCCAACTCTGGGTCAACGGCACGCACCTCGACGTCGGCGGTTCGGGCGCGGACGAATTCTCCGGCTATTCGCCGCGCATCATCAATTGGGGCGCCAGTTACGCCACCGCCCGCTTCCTCCTGAAATACAATGTCTCCCGGATCGGCCGCCAGCGCGCGGCGTTGGACCCCGTCAGCGCCACGGTCCCGCCCGGGACCTACCAGGCGCAGGACACGCGCATGGTCGCCGACGGCAGCGTCGAGTACCGCTTCCACCGCAAGTTCGCCGTCTACGCCTCGGTGCGGAACCTAACGAACGAACCGCGGCCGCTCATCACCTATTCGCCGAACGCGCCCGCCTACACCCGGCCGCGCACCTACAACTACTACGGCGCGCTCTGGACCATCGGCGTGAAGGGCACGTTCTGAGCGCGGCCCAGCCGAACTCAGGCAGGTGAGAGCGCTTGGCTGAGAGTGGAGCGCTGAACGTAATCGTTCCACCTTCGCCCGTCCGCGGCCGCGCCGCTCGGCATTCGGCGGCTCGAGCTCCCACGCTCAACCCTCAACGCTCAGCCGCATCCGCCCGCTCAGCGGCTCGCGGCCGCGGCCCGCGCCAGGTCGCGTTCCGCGGCGAAACGGTAGGCCGCGACCAGCGCCGCGCCGGCCAGAAGGAAGAGCACCGAGATGCCGGCGAAGATGGCGTCGAGCCCGAGCGACCGTTTGAGCACGCCCGCGAGCAGCACGCCCACGCCGCCGGCGGCCGTGGCGCAGGTGTTCATGACGCCGATCGCCGTCGAGCGGAACTGCACCGGCACGAGCTCGCAGAGCGCCGGGTTCTCGTTCGCCTGGCCGACCCCGCGTAGTAACGAAAACACGGATACCGCCACGGTCACGGCCGCGAACCCGGGCCGGGCGAGGAACAGCAGCAAAAACGGCGCGGCCGCGAGGTAGCTCAGGCCCTGCACCAGCAGCCGCTGCTTCGCGCCGTGCGCCGCCGCCCGATCCGAGATCCAACCGCCGAGCGCGATACCGAGCACCGTCGAGATCTGCAGCATGAAGGTGCCCGCGAAGCCCGCCGCCCCGAGGCTGAGATCGAAAGCCTCGCGGAAATAAAGCGGCAGCCAGTTCAGGAACACCCACACACCGACGCCGGCGAGCATGGCCTTGGCCAGCAGCACGTGGTACGAAGGCACCCGCAGCAGGTAGCGCAGCGCCTCGCCGACCGCGGCCCGCGGCGCCGTGCCGGCGGACTGCGCGCGCGCGGCCGGGCCGTCGGTGACAAAGAACCGCGCCGACAGTGCGAGCCCCACGCCGCCCAGCCCGAGCACCCAGAAACCCGCGCGCCAGCCGAAATGTTCCGCGAGGTAGCCCGCGAAGGCGCCACCAAGCACGACCCCGAAGTTGAGGCCGACCGAATGCAGGCTCATCGCGCGGCCGCGCGTCGCCGGCCCGTGATGGTCGGCCAGCAGCGCCGTCGCCGCCGGCAGGTACAGGCATTCCGCCAATCCGAGCGCGCCGCGCAGGATCGCCAAGGCTACAAAGCCCGACGCTGCTCCCATCAGGGCCGTGACTGCGCTCCACAGCGCCAGGCTCCAGACCACGAGGGCCCGGCGCGACCAACGGTCCGCCAAAATCCCGGCGAACGGCGACCCGAGGGCATAGGCCCAGAGGAAAATCGATCCGAGCAGACCGAGTTGCACATCCGTCAGCGCAAAGTCGCTCCGCAGCGCCGGCAGCACCGCCGAGAGCGCCGCGCGGTCCGCGTAGTTGAGGGCTGCGGCGCAGGCGAGGAACCCGGCCACCTGCCAGCGCGCCTCGCGCCAGGCGGGAATGTTCCCCGGATTCATGGTGCGCCTTCCGCCGGCGGCGTCCACCGCCAGACCGTGTCGGCTCGTCCGCGCGATCGCTCTTCGCCTCCGACCAGCCAGACTTCCCCGCCTTCATGGACCAAGGCGGCCGCCAGTCGCGGCGCCGGCAAGGGCGGCTGGGGTTGCAGCACGCCGGTGCGGCCGTCGTAGAGCCAGACATCGCGGGCGATCGGACCGGCGCCGGCGTTGTCCGCCGGCACACCGCCGACCAACAGGGCGCGGTACCGGTCGAGGGCCACGCCCGAAAGTCCGCGCGGCAGGGACGCCGCGAGCGGCCGCTGCGTCCATTGCCCGCCCGACAGGGAGTAGATCCACGTTTCCCGCGGGGCTTCGAGCCGGCGCCGTTCGGCCGACCAGCGGCTGCCCGGCAGCACGTGGAGTTCGTCGCCGAGCGCGAGCACGACGGGGTTGATCCAGGCGGGACCGGCCGGCGCCGGCGTCACGGCCCCGGTGCCGGCATCGATCCGGACCATCGTGGCCAAGGCGGCAGAAAAGTCGGTGTCGACGGGCGTGCCGCCGACAACCCATACGGCGCCGGCCGCGAAGGCGGCCCCGGCATAGGTGCGCCGTTCCGGCAACGCGCCGATCCGCCGCGCCGCGCCGGTGGCAAGGTCGAGCCTTTGGATCGCGTCCGTGGCCCCGCCGACGAGCCAGAGCGCGCCCGCCCCGGTCGCGCTTGCGCTGTGGGCGAAGCCGGCGGGCAGGGGAGGGAGGGTTTCCCAACGGCCGGCCTCGGCGCCGCGCAGAGTCCGGCGGTAGACCGCGTTTTCGATCCGTTTCGTCTCGCCCGACCAGTGGCTGCCGCCGGCGACGTTCAGCCGGCCCTCGTGCACGGCGGCCGCGTGCCCGGCCAGGCCGTGGGGCAGCGGGGTCTCCGCGGTCCACGGCGCCGCCGCCGCGACGGCGTGGAGGGCCGTGCACCAGGCACCCGCGCCCCAGCGGCTGGCGATGGCGACGGGCCGGCTCACGGCCCGCGGGACGCCGTCGCGGGCTCGAGCCGCGTTTGCATGAATTCCGAGACCAGCCGGGAAAACTCCGGCTCGATCACGACCCCGGGCAACGCGCCCGCCGTCGACGCGAGCACGCCGCGTTCGTGCAGCGGCAGTTTGAGCGTGTGCAGGAAATGGGCGAACGACTGCCGGACTTCCGGGCGGGTAAAGATGGCCCACAGTGCATCGATCTGCTGCTGGAGCCCGGCGGCCCGTGCGGTTTCGCCGGCCTGCCAGGCGTCGAACAAATCCCGGTAGAGGCGAGGCGCGAGATTGCCCTGGGCGACGACGCAGCCGTGGCCGCCGGCCTGCAGGGTGGAGAGCACCAATTTCTCGACGCCCTGGAAAAACCGGAACGGCCGGCCCGCGGTCGCCGCGAGGATTTCGGCGCAGCGGTCGTGGTCGCCCCCGTTGGTGTCCTTCACCGCGAAGATGTTGGGATGCGCCGCGAGCCGGGCCACCGTCGGCACCGCGAACGGCGTCGGCATGCGCAGGTGGTGGTACACCGCGAGCGGGACCGGGCTGGCGTCGGCAATGGCCGCGGCGAAGTCCCCGAGCTGGCGCTGGTCGAGGGCGACAAAGAACGGACTCATCACCACCGCCGCATCGGCGCCGGCGGCGGCCGCGGCGCGGGCGTTGCGGATCGCGTGCCGGTGCCCGAGCCCGCTCACTCCGGCGTAGATCGTGCCGGCCGGGGCGGCGGCGCGCACCGTCTCTAGCACGGCCAAACGGTCGGCCTCGTCGAGCAACGGGGCCTCGCCGGTCGAACCGTTGACGAAAAACTCGTCGACGCCGCCGGCCTGCAGGTGCGCGACGAGCCGGCGCAGGCCGGCGTGGTCGACTTCCCCGGCGCCGGCGAACGGCGTGACGAGGGCGACGATCAGGTGCGGGCCGGGGCGGTGCAGGCGGGAAGAACTCATGCGCGGCGGGGAAGGGGCGGACTGCGGCGGACGATGCGGCGATGGTATACCAGAGCAAGTCCTTGTTCGGCCGCGCCGCCGGCGGGCCCCGGGCCGGCTGCGGGTTTGACTTGTGGTATACCACCGCGACGCTCGCTCCCGCCGCCATGATTCCCCTGTCGCGCCGCGTCGCCCCGTTGCTGTCCGTGTCTTTGGCGGCCTGCGTCGCCCTCCCGGGCCGGGCGGCGGAGGCCGCGGTGCGTGCCGTGCCGCCGCGGGCGGAAAAGCTGCTCGTAACCGAGGCCGGCCAGCCGGCCGAGTACCGCTACACCGCGTTTCCCGTCGCCCTGCGCGTCGGCCCCGACGAAGTCTGGATCGTATACAAGGCCGGGAAAACCCACGCGACCGATGCCGGCGCCGCCCTCGAGGTCGTGCGGCATTCGCTGGCCGGCGGCACCACGGAGTTGATCCAGCGGCTGCCCGCGCCGCAGCCGAAGCTCTACCAGATGGGCGAGATCACGCGGCTGCCCGACGGCACGATCGCGATCTATGTCGACGTGCAGGCGGTCGGCTGGGACGGCCGCCACTACCGCTCGGGTGCCGAGGTCTTCCGTTGGGACGAAACGCGCCGGGCCTTCGGGCCGCCCGAGGCGCTGCCGACCGTCGCCGGGGTGCGCTACGGTTATCCGTTCGAATTCGTTTCCGCGGGGCGGACCACGTGGCAGTTGGTGATGAAGTTCGGCTACATGGAGGGCGGACGCTGGGGCGTCGACGTGTTGCGCAGCGACGATGCGGGCCGCTCGTGGAGTTTTGTCCGCGATCTGACGGAGGAATTCGGCCGCATCCCGGCGAACGAGAGCGGCTTCGCGCGCCACGGCGACGGCTGGATCGTGACCACCCGCGGCTACGACCGGATCGCGCGCCTGCACCGGACCGACGCCGATTTCAAACTGCTCCGGCAACGCGATCTCACCGGTCACACGCCGTACATCCAGAACCTGATCGGCCGGCCGCGTCTGCTGATCCGCGACGGCAAAGGCTATTTGCTCGGCCGCAATTGGACGGAACCGAATCCGACGGCCAAGGGCGCGGCGGCGAAGCCGATGCAACTCTGCCTGATCCGTTTCGACCTCGAGACGCTCTTGCCCGAAGCCTGCGTGATCCTCGACAACGCCGACCACCGGCGCGTGACCGACGGCTACTATGCCGTCGCGGAATTCTCGGGCGCCGGCACCGACGAGCTCATGCATATCATCACGTACCGCGGGATTGCCGGGGCACCGCCGGCGATCGTGCGGCTCGATTTCCGTTGGGCCGACGTGAAGTGACATGACGCCGCGGCGGACAATGTCGTGGTTCTGCTTCGGCGGCCTGCTGCTCGCGTTCTCGGTTTTGCCGGCCGCGGCCGACTCCGCGGCCGCGCGCATCACCTTCGGCGAAGTGGCGAGTGCCGCCCTCGGCCGGACTTTGCCGGTGGCGGTGGTGGCGCCGGCTCCCGACGCGGGCGCGACGGCGGACCTGCCCGTGCTCTATTTTCTGCACGGGCGCGGCCGCCATCACCGTTCGCTGCTCGAATCGCCGGCGGCCCGCGCCGCCCTGTTGCAGGCCCGCTGCCATGTCGTGCTGCCGCAGGGCGAGGACGGCTGGTACATCGATTCGCCGGCGCAACCGGCCGCGCGCTACGGGGCCTATATCGCCGAAGTCGTGGCCTGGGCCGAGCGCACACTGCCGGTGGGCCGCACGCCGGCGCGGCGGGGCATCGCGGGCTGGTCGATGGGGGGCTACGGCGCGGTGCGTTTTGCGCAGGCCGAGCCGGGACGCTTCGGTTTTGTGGCGAGCGTGATCGGGCTGCTCGATTTTCCGCGGTCCGAGGACCTGCCGGCGGGGCAGAATTACCGGGTGCCGACGGCCCGTTTCACGGCGGATCCGGCGGTGTGGTCCGCGTTCAATCCGCTCGGCGCCGTGGAAAGGCTGCGCGGGTCGGCGTTGACGCTCGTGCTCGCGACCCGCGGTTTTGAACTCACGATGAACGAACGCTTCCTCGCCGCGCTCGCCGCCGCGCGGCCGCCGGTGCCCGCGCGCGTGCACCGGTTGGAAGGCGGCCACGAGTTCGCCTTGGTCGAACAGGCCGTGCCGCTCGTCCTGGCCGACGCCGCGGAGTTTTTCGCCCGCAAGCCATGAGTGTTCTCGCCGAGACTTCCCTGCAATGCGACCTGCTCGTCGCGGGCGGCGGTATGTCCGGCGTGTGCTGCGCGATCGCCGCGGCGCGCCTGGGCAGCCGCGTCATTCTTGTGCAGGACCGGCCGGTCCTCGGCGGCAACGCCTCGAGCGAGATCCGGATGCACATCGTCGGCGCCACCGGGCTGCACGCCGGTCTGCCGCTGCAGCTCGAGCCGCGCGAGGGCGGCCTGATCGAGGAGATCCGCCTCGAGCTCGCGGTGCGGAATCCCCAGCGCTCGCCCGCGGTCTTCGATCTCATTCTGTACGAATTCTGCCGGGCGGAGCCGAATCTCACGCTCCTGCTCAACACCACCGTCGTCGCGGCCCGGGTGGAATCGGGCCGCATCACCGAGGTGACCGCGGAACGGCCGTCGACCGAGGACCGTTTCCGGATCGCGGCGGCGATGTTTGCCGATTGCACGGGCGACGGCCGGCTCGGGGCCGAGGCCGGCGTGCCCGCGATGCGGGGCCGCGAGGGGCGCGACGCGTTCGGCGAGCCGCTGGCGCCGGCCGCCGGCGACACGAAGACCCTCGGCTCCACGATTCTCTTCCAGGCGCGCAGGCACGACCGGCCGATGCCGTTTGTCGCGCCGCCCTGGGTGCGGCGTTTCACCGCCGCCGACTTCAAGCTGCGGCCGTTCGGCAAAAGCGGCGCCGATCTCGGGCTCGAGTACGGCTACTGGTGGATCGAGTGGGGCGGCTGCCTCGATTCGATCAAGGACGGCGAGCGCATCCGCGACGAATTGCTCGGCATCACGCTCGGCGTGTGGAACCACATCAAGAACGAGTCCGGTCTCGATGTCGCCCACTGGGCCCTCGACTGGATCGGCTTCGTGCCGGGCAAGCGCGAGAGCCGCCGGTTCGTCGGGCAGCACGTGCTGACGGAGAACGACCTGTTTTCCTCGCGGGCCTTTCCCGACGCGATCGCCTTCGGCGGGTGGCCGATCGACACGCATCCGCCGGAAGGTGTCGACGCGCCCGCCGAGCCGCCCTGTACGCAGCACCATCTGCCTTGGCTCTACGACGTGCCGCTGCGCAGCTGCGTCGCAGCAAACGTGCGCAACCTCTTCTTCGCCGGCCGCAATCTTTCGGCGACGCACCTCGCCTTCGCTTCGACCCGCGTGATGGCGACCTGCGCCGCGATCGGCCAGGGGGTCGGCACCGCCGCGGCGCTTGCTCGGCAGGCCGGGACGGAGCCCTCGGCCGTCGCGGACGACCCGGCGCTGCTGGCGCGGATCCGGCAGCGGCTGCTGCGCGACGACGCCTTTCTCCTCGGCTGCCGCAACGAAGACCCCGACGACCTCGCGCGCCGGGCCGAGGCGACGGCGTCGAGCGCGCAGCCCGGCGGCGAAGCGGTGCAGGTGCTTTCGGGCCAGACGCGCTCCGTCCAAGGTTCCGGCGCAGCGGGACCTGCGCCCGCCGGCAACCAGTGGGAGAACGTACTGCGCGAGCTCGAGACCGGCCGGGCGCGCGCGCTCCATACCTGCGCGCCGCCGGACCGTGCCTTCCCGGGATTGCACCGGTGGCTCAGCGAGCCCGCGGCCGGCTTGCCCGCCTACCTGGAGCTGCGCTGGCCGGAGCCCGTTACGGTGGCCGAGCTCCAGCTCGTGTTCGACACGGGCCTGCACCGCTTCCTGACGCTGTCGCAGGCGGACGGCTACACCGCGCGAATGGAGTGGGGCCGGCCCCAGCCCGAGACCGTGCGCGACTACCGGATCGAGGCGGAGACGGCCGCCGGTTGGCGCCACGTGCACACCGAGACGGGCAACTACCGGCGTCGGCGAGTGCACCGGCTGCCGGAGCCGCTCGCGGGCGTCGCGGCCCTGCGGATCACGGTCCTGGCCACGAACGGCCTTGACCACGCGCGGATCTGCGAGGTGCGGGTTTACAGTTGAAGCCGGCGGCGCGTTGCGCGTCCGTTGCCGGTTTCCCTCTCCGCATGCCGTCCGCAATCCTTTCGCCCGAATTGGCCGCCGTGGCCGCAGAGTTTCCCGCGGCGGGGCGACTCGTCGCGGCGCAGCCTTTCGGCCACGGCCACATCAACCGCACCTTTGTCCTCACGGCGGAAGGCGGCGCGCGCTTCGTCCTGCAGCAGATCAACGGCCGCGTTTTCAAACGCATCCCGGAACTGATGGAGAACATCCGCCGCGTGACGACGCACCTGCGCGTCCGGTCGCCCCGCGGGCTCGAATTGGTGCCGGCCCGCGACGGCACGGTCTTCGTGCGTGACGCCGCCGGCGAGGCGTGGCGGCTCTACCGGTTCATCGCCGGCGCGCACACCGTGGAGCAGGCCACCGATCCGGCGCAGGCCCGGGAAACGGCGCGGGCCTTCGGCCTGTTCCAGGCGCAATTGGCCGACCTGCCCGGCGGCCGCCTGCACGAGACGATCCCGGATTTCCACCACACGCGGCGCCGGTTCGATGCGTTTGCCGCCGCGGTGGCGGCCGATCCGTGCAACCGGGCCGCAGGCGTGCGCGCCGAGATTGCCTTCGCCGCCGCGCGCGAAGCCGACGCCGACCGCCTGCTCGGCTTGCTGGCGCGCGGCGAGATCCGCGAGCGCATCACGCACAACGACACGAAGCTCAACAACGTGATGCTCGACGACGCCACGGGCCGCGGCGTCGCCGTGGTGGATCTCGACACCGTGATGCCCGGGCTCTCGCTCTACGATTTCGGCGACATGGTGCGGACTTCGGTGGCCGCCGCCGCCGAGGACGAACCCGATCCCGCGCGCGTCGAGGTGCGGCTGCCGTTCTTCCGCGCCCTCGTCGAGGGCTACCTCGAGACCGCGGGCGGGATGCTCAACGTCGCCGAGCGCGCGCACCTGGCGTTTGCCGGCCGGCTGCTCGCGTACGAGCAGGGGCTGCGCTTCCTGACCGATTACCTGCAGGGCGACACCTATTACCGCATCCACCGCCCCGCGCAGAATCTCGACCGCACGCGCGCGCAGTTTGCCCTCGTGCGCGGTCTCGAGACGCAAGAGGTTGCCCTCGGCCGCATCGTCGCCGAAATCCAAGGTTCGCCATGAAACTGTCCCGTCCCGACGCCGATATCTATCTGCCCGCCGGTTCCGCCGGCCTGACGCCCGCGGCCGCGCTCGCACGCACGACGCACCTCTGCGTCATCGCCCACCAGGACGACATCGAGATCAACGCCTATCCCGGCGTCGCCGCCTGCTACGGCCGCACCGACAAATTCTTCACCGGCGTCGTGATGACGAACGGCGCGGGCTCGGCGCGCACGGGCAAGTACGCCGCCGTCACCGACGAGCAGATGCAGGGCATCCGCCGCCAGGAGCAGCGCACCGCCGCCGACCTCGGGAAATACAATCTCCAGCTGCAGCTCGGTCACGCGAGCCGCGACGTGAAGTCGGCCGGCCACGCGGGCGTGATGGCGGATCTCGCCGCGATCTTCGGCGGCTGCGGCCCGCAACTCGAGGTCGTCTACCTGCACCAGCCGATGGACAAGCACGACACGCACGTCGGTTGTTTCCTCCGCTGCATCGAGGCGATCCGCGCGTTGCCGCGCGACCGCCGCCCGCGCCGCGTCCTCGGCGTCGAGGGCTGGCGCGACCTCGATTGGCTCGACGACACGCGCAAGGTGCCGCTCGACGCCAGCGCCTACCCGCAGCTGGCGCAGGACCTCGTCGCCGTGTTCGATTCCCAGATCGCCGGCGGCAAACGCTACGACCTCGCCGCCTTCGGCCGGCGCACGGCCAACGCGACGTTCTTCGCCTCGCATTCGACCGATGCGGCCACGGCGTATTCGTTCGCCGTCGACCTCACGCCGCTTGTCACCGACGACACCCTCTCGACTTCGGCCTTCGCCCTCGACCACGTCGAACGCTTCCGCGCCGACGTCGCCAACCGCCTGAAGCAGCTCGGCGGCTGAAGCGGCGGCGAACGCCGCCTCGCCGAGCCGAGCTGCGGTTGAAAGTTGAAGGCTCCGATCACCGATAGCTGACGGCTGATAGCTGATAGCTGATAGCCGAGTACTGCCTCCGGCTTTCAACTTTCAACTTGAGACTTTCAACTACGGCGCGAGCAACGCGCCGTTCGGCCGCGTCCAGCGTATGCGCGCGAGCAGCAGGTCGCCGTTGATGCCGTTCTTCGGCTGCCATTCGCCGACGGTCACCCACGATTCGTGCGGGGTGACGTTGAGCGGATGGAAATTGCCCATGATCGCGACGCGGTTCGGGTCCTTCACGCCGTCGCCGACGAGCGGCAGCACCACCCGCTCGGTGGCGCGGCGCAGGCGCAACGTCGCGGGATCGACCTGCGCCATCCAGAGCGGGGAGCGCCAGCGGGTGACGTTGACGTTGCTTGGATCTTTCCGCGTGTAGACGAGCCAGAGCGCATCCGAGTGCGGCAGCCAGTGCTGCTGGGTTGTCGACATCGCGAGCGGCTCGCCGTCGTCCCAGGCCCAGGCCTGCTTCGGCGACCAATTCAGGCCGTCGTCGCTGGCGCAGACGTAGCCGCGTTCGTCCTCGGCGCGCAGCGTGAGGTAATGCCGGTTTTTGAAGAAAGTGAGCGACGGCTCCAGTAAGCCGCGGCCTTTGTCGTGGGGGATCGCCGGGCCGGTTTGTTTCACGGCCAAGGTTTCGCCGTCGAAGCGGCAGATCGCGCTGCAGACCGAGCGGGGCTGCGTCTTGGTCGCGCCGAAGGTGAACGCGAGCAGCACGTCGCCGTTGGGCAGCACGGTGCGCTGGCCGCAGTTGTTGGTGTAGATGTACGCGCCGCGCGGGTCGGCCCACTCCAGTTTGCGGCGCGGGCCCCAGCGGCCGTCACGCCAAACCGAATACACGGGCCACCGCGGCGGCTGGTCGGCGGAGAACTTGGGCCCGCGGTAGAAAACGTTGTGGCCGAGCGCGAGGACGGTGCCGGTCGGCGCGTGCCACTCGGGGACGACGTCGCAGACGCCCTCTTCCGCGCCGTCCGCGGCGGGCACGCGGCCGAGCGGCGGCACGGGCACGGGCTCGGTCCAGGTGCGGCCGAGGTCGGGCGACGTCATCGCGTGCAGCGGCCCGAAATAGTCGGAGCCGCCGATCGTCTGGAGCGTCATGAAGACCGTGGGGCCGGATGGTCCCGGCACGAGGCAGGCGCGCGGGTGGAACCACGTGGGGCCGGAGCCGTCGCGGCCGCGGCGCAAGGTCACCTTCTCGATGCCGGCGACGAGGTCGGGGCCGGCGGCGGGCGCAGCGCGGCCGCGGAGGGCGAGGGCGGCGAGGCCGCCGGCGAGCGTGGCGTTGAAGCGGCGGCGGGACAGCGGCGGGGTGGGCGGCATGGGGCGGGGGAGCGGAGACGGCACGAGAACGGTTCCGCGGCGGGGTTGCAGCAGGAAAGCGCGGGCGCGGGGATTGACGGAACTGCGGGAGCGCCAAAGTTTGCCGCATGCCTTCGTCGCCGTTCGATCTTTCCGGCCGCACCGCGCTGATCACCGGTTCCGGCCAGGGTCTGGGGCTCGCGTTCGCGCGCGGGCTCGCGGCCGCGGGCGCGGCGGTGGTGCTCAACGGCCGCGACGAGACGAAACTGGCCGCGGCGGCGGCCGGATTGCGCACGGCCGGCGCGCGCGTGGCGACGGCGGCGTGCGACGTGACGGATGCGGCGGGCCTGGCGGCCGCGGTGGCGCGGATCGAAGCCGAATTCGCCCCCGTCGACATCCTCGTGAACAATGCCGGAATCCAGCGGCGGGCGCCGCTGCTCGAGTTGACGGAGGCGCAGTGGCGCGAGGTCATCGACACGAACCTGACGGGCGCGTTTCTCGCGGCGCGGGCCGTGGCGCCGCGGATGATCGCGCGCGGGCGCGGCAAGATCATCAACGTCTGCTCCGTGATGAGCGAGGTGGCGCGGCCGACGACGGGCAACTACGCGGCGGCAAAGGGCGGCCTGAAGATGCTGACGCGCGCGATGGCCGTCGAGTGGGCGAAGCACGGCCTGCAGGCCAACGGCATCGCCCCGGGTTATTTCGAAACCGAGCTCACGGCGCCGCTGGTGGCGAATCCGCAGTTCAACGCCTGGATCTGCGGCCGCACGCCGGCGGGGCGCTGGGGCCGGCCGGAGGAACTGGCGGGCACGGCGGTGTTCCTCGCGTCGGCGGCGAGCGACTTCGTCAACGGCCAGATCATCGTCGTCGACGGCGGCCTGCTCGCCGGTTTGTGACGCGCGCGGCCGGCGAAAAACTTGTCGCGAGATCGGCTTTGCGTTTCGGTATGCGACCGCCGACCGTCCGTCGCATGGCGGACCCATGCAAGATGCCTTCACCGGACAACCCACCGTCATCCAAGGGCGCGCACTCCCCGGGCCGGAAGCACGCGCCCGTCTTCAAGACGATCACGAGCGAAGACTGGAAGCGCTCGCTCGCCTCGGCGCGGCAGCAGAAAAATGCGATCTCCGAGCGCATTCGGACCCGGACCGGGACCTCGTCCTCCTCGCCGAAGACGAAGTAGCGCTGCTGGAGCATTCGGGGCCGGAGTGGCAGGAACTGGGGGCGGCGATCCGCGATTTCCGCGCGCGGCTGCCGTTGCACCGGCTCGAAGATTTCGGATTCCACGCCGACGTGGAGCACCCGCTGGAGGAGCCGAACGCGCGCCTGCGTTACCTGCACAGCGGCGTGGAGGCCTCGGCGTTCATGGCCGTCGTGGACAGCTCCGTGTACAAGTTTTTCCTGCCCCGCGAAGGCCACTTCATCGGCAGCGAATTCGGCTTCCGCAAAGGCGAGGAGACCGTGCTGTACGCCGAGGCCGTGCTCGGCGGCTACCGGGCGCTCTTCGAGAAACTGCTCCTCGTGCAGGCCCTCGGCGGGATGGCGACGGAGGTCGTCGCGGTGACGCCCGAGGGCATCGTCGTTGCCAAGCAGACGCTCGGCGAACCGTTGCCGCAGGGCGCGGACACGTCCGGATTTCTGCCCGCCGGCCTGATCGAGATTCCCTCGCGTTTCCTCCGCGCCAACCGCGACCACCCGCGGCTGTTTTTCATCCGCGAGCGCGCGTGGCTCGTGGCCGACCTGCACGCGCGCAACCTCGTGCGCTCCGTCGACGGCGAGCTGCGGGTCATCGACTTGGTCGCGGCGCCGTGGCCGCGCGGCTTGGCCAACCAGGACGCCGCGATCGCGGATTGGCTGGAGCGCGTCCGGCTCGATCCCGCGGCGAGCGCCCTGCCGGGCGCGCACGACGACGAACTGTGAGATCGCGACCGGCCCGGGCACAAAAAAGGGCGGATCGGCGATCCGCCCCCTGAAATTCAAGCTGCGGCGCCGGGCGCCGCGGCGTTCAGCTCTTCTTGCCGTTGAGGAACGCGAGGACCATCTCGGCCTGCTTGTCGGTCTGGCCCTTGTCGTAGTAGACGACCTTGCCGCTGCGGTCGACGAGGAAGGCCTCGCGGCTGGCGAACATCGCGGCGCTCTGGCCGAAGGCCTTGAGCACCTTCTTCTCGGTGTCGGCGAGCAGCGGGAAGGGGAAGTTGTTCTTGTCCTTGAATTCCTTCTGCTTCTCGACCGTGTCGGTGCTCACGCCCACGACGGCGACGCCGTGTTTCTTGAGGTCGGCGGCGGCGTCGCGCAGCGAGCAGCCCTGCTTGGTGCAACCGCCCGTCAGCGCCTTCGGGTAGAACCACACCAGCGTGTAGTTGTTGTTCTTGTACGTCTCGCCGAGATCGAGGCTCGTGCCGGCGTCGGTCGTCGCGGCGAGGACCGGGGCTTTTTCGCCGACTTTGAGGGCTTCGGCCCGGGCGAAACCGAACAGGAGCGAGAAAATGGACATGAGAACGAGGGTGCGGGGAAGATTCATGGCAGACGGAGGCTACCGCGCCGCCGTCCGGGCGCAAGCGGCGATCCCATTTCGCGGCCCGCTGCCCGCGCGGTCGTCACCGGATCGTCACGGATCCGCCCGCCCGTGGACCAGATCCGCCGTTCATCCAGCCGATCCTTGGCGGCGGGTCCGGCGGCGTTCAGAACTTACCTATGGAAACGCCCCCGCCGTCCGAGACAGAGCCGCGAGATCCGCGCCGCCGGCGCGACGATGGTTTCGTCGGTTGGATTGCCGGGATCTTCTCGGCCGACTCCGGCTCCGCCAAGCCGAACCACGGCGACGGCGCGCCGGCCGAGGCGCCCGAGGCCGGGTCGGACGCAGGGGGCGACTCCGGCGGCGATGGCGGGGGTGGCGGCGATGGCGGAGGCGGCGGTGGCGATTGACGGCGTCAGGGCGGTGCCACCGCCGCCCCGCCCGACGGCCGCGCCGCGCAGTGCCCGGCGCTGGGCCGGACTGCTGGCGTTGGCTTTGGTCGGGGCCGTGGCGGGCTACTTCGTCGGCCGCTACGGCGCGACGTTGTTTCGGGCCCCGGCGCTGAGTCCGGTCGCCAAGGCCGGCCTCCTCGCGACCTTGCCGTTGGGGTGGTTGCTGGCGGTGGCCTGGCACGAAGCCGGTCACTTGGCCGGCGGCTGGGCGGTCGGCGGCCGGTTTTTGCTCTACATCGTCGGGCCGTTCCGCTGGCAGCGTACGCCCTCGGGGGTGCGTTTCAGTTGGAACCGAAGTCTCAACCTCGCCGGCGGCTTGGCCGCTTGCCTGCCGACCGATGATCGCGACCTGCGGCGGCGCATGGCGGTGATGGTGGCCGGCGGACCGCTGGCGAGCCTCGTCCTGGCCCTGCTGGCGTTCGGGGCGGTGCCTTGGTTGCAAGCCGGCGGCTGGGCTTGGGCCGAACGCTGCGCGACGCTTCTCGGGTTCGTTTCCCTCGTGATTCTGGCCGTCACGGCTTTTCCGGGTGAGGCCGGCGGCTTCAAGACCGACGGCCGGCGTTTCCTGGCCTTGCTGCAGCGGGATGCGGCCGCGGATCAAGAGGCGGCCCTGCTGTCCCTGACGGTCTTGTCGCTGGGCGGCATGCGGCCGGCGGACTACCCGCCGGAGGTCGTTGCGGCGGGGACGGCGGTCGACGACGGCTGCCTCAACGCGGTCTACGGCCACTTCAACGCGTTTCACCACGCCGCGGACCGGGGCGACTTGCCGTCGGCCCAGCTTCACCTCGACCGGGTCATCGCCGGCGAGGCGGTTTTGCCGCCCTTCATGCGCGATGTCGCCCGGGCGGAGTACGCCTGGCTGTTGGCCGAGGCGAGCTTGGGCTCTGCGCTAGGCGAGGGGACGGCTCTGGCGCAGGCCGGCCGGGCCTGGCTCGACGGCGTCGGCCCCGTGGACTTCGATCCCGCCACGCGGTTGCGGGCCGAGGCCGCCGTGCTGTTGGCCGAGGGCAAAACGGCGGAGGCTGCGCGGCAGGCGCGGGCGGGTTTGCTGGCGCTGGAAACGCGTTCGCTGGCCCCCGTGCGCAGCCCGTTCGCGGCCGATGCCCTCGGGGCGATCTTGCGGCGGGCCGAAGCCGGTCGCGGTTGAGGATTTGGCGGGAGGCCGCGGCAGTTTTTCGGAACCGGCGGACTTGGTACGGCTCCCACCGTTGCCCATGTCCCGACGCCGGCCCGTTTTGCCCCTTCCGCTTCGCCCCGATTCCGCCCAACTTCCGGCGCCGCGCGCCGTCCTGCGCCCGGCGTGAGGCCCCGCTTGCCTTGCGCCCGGCCGGCGCCCAACCTCGCCGACCCTGATGTCCGTTTCCGCCACCCACTCCGTCTGACGGTTCCTTTTTCCATGCTCCTCGCCTCGCTTCTTCGGTCCGCCGCGCGCCTCTTCCGCCCCGTCGGCGCCGCCGTCCTCGTCTCCTTCGTTTTGCTGGCCGGTGCCCGGGCCCAGTCCCTGGCGGCGGATGGGTTCAGCCCCGCGGTCGACGGCAACGTGTTCGCGCTCGTGGTCCAGACCGACGGCCGGATTGTCATCGGCGGCCAATTCAGCTCCGTCCAGGGTTTCCCCCGGGCCAATCTCGCCCGGCTGAACGCCGACGGTTCCGTCGACGAGTCCTTCGATCCGTCCCCCAATGCCCCGGTGCGGGCCTTGGTGCTCGAACCCGACGGCCGCCTTCTCGTGGGCGGCGACTTCACCTCGCTGCGTCCCGGCGGCACCGGCGCCGCCGTCGCCCGCGGCCTGCTGGCCCGGGTCAACGTCGACGGTACCGTCGATGCCGCCTTCAATCCCAACCTCGGCGGCACGCTGCTGCCCCAGGTCCATGCGTTGCTGCGCCAGGCCAACGGCCAGATCGTCGCCGGCGGCACATTCACCACCGCCCAGTCAAACGGCGCCGCCGCCGCCGTGACGCGCAACTTCCTCGCCCGCTTCGCCGCCAACGGCGCGCTCGACACCGCCTTCAATCCGAATCCCAACGCC
Source organism: Opitutaceae bacterium (assembly GCA_027482185.1). Classification (GTDB taxonomy): domain Bacteria; phylum Verrucomicrobiota; class Verrucomicrobiia; order Opitutales; family Opitutaceae; genus ER46. The sequence goes on from JAIXWF010000022.1 coordinate 86,434, forward strand.
CTCGTCCTCGCGCTCGCGTCCCATGTCGACGGCAAGATTGTCGTCGGCGGCGGTTTTACCTCCTTCCAGCCCGCCGGCGATTCCTCCGCCACCGTGCGCAACCGCCTCGCCCGCCTCAACGCCAACGGCACGCTCGACACCGAGTTCAACCCCAACGCCAACAACGGCGTCACCGCCCTCGCCGTCCAGCGCGACGGCAAGATCGTCCTCGGCGGCTTCTTCACCACGCTCCAGCCCATCGGCGATTCCGCCCCCTCGGGCCGCCAGCGCCTCGCCCGGCTCAATGTCGACGGCACCCTTGATTCCGAGTACATCCCGCGCGCCGACGCCGCGGTGACCGTCCTCGCGGTCGCGCCCGACGGCACCCTGCTCGTCGGCGGCGCCTTCACCAACGTCTGGGGCCGCGGCAGCGCCACCCTCAGCCGCAGCTACGTCGCCCGGTTCGGGCCCGACGGTTCCCTCGACGCCGACTTCGCCCCCGTCGTCAACGGCCAGGTCGCCGCCGTCGGCTTCCAGGCCGACGGCCGCATCGTCATCGGCGGCTACTTCACCCGCGCCACGCCGGCCGGCCGCACCGGCACCGTCGTCCGCAACCACCTCGCCCGGCTCAACGCCGACGGTTCCCTCGACGCCGACTTCGAGCTCGATGCGGGCGGCCGTATCCTCGCTTCCGTGACGCAGAGCGACGGCAAGATCGTCGTCGGCGGCACGTTCACGAGCGTCGGCGGCACGACCCACAACTACCTCGCCCGGCTCAACGCCGACGGCAGCGTCGACGAAGCCTACCGGCCCGACTTCAACGGCCGCGTGCTCGCCCTCGCCATCCAGAACGACGGCAAAGTCGTCGCCGCCGGCACCTTCACCACCATCGGCGGCGAACCCCGCAACTACCTCGCCCGCCTCAACCCGAACGGGACCATCGATTCCGAATTCAACCCCAGCCTCGATAACCAAGCCGGCGCCCTCGCGATCCAGGGCGACGGCAAGATTCTCGTCGGCGGCTCCTTCTCCAACGTCACGCCGGCCCGCGCCTCCACCTCCACCGCCCGCGCCAATCTGCTCCGGCTGAATGCGGACGGCACCCTCGACACCGCGTTCGACCCGTCGCCCAACGCCGCCGTCGCCGCCCTCTTCGTCCAATCCGACAACAAGATTCTGGTCGGCGGCCAGTTCACCCTCTTCACGCCCGGCTTCGCGGCCAACACGTCCGCGACCTCGGTCAGCCGCAACAACCTCGCCCGGCTCAACGCCGACGGCACCGTCGACACCGCCTTCAATCCCAGCACCGCCGCCCGCGTCAGCGCCATCGTGGCGCAGAGCGACGGCAAGGTCGTCGCCGGCGGCGCCTTCACCGCGGTCTTCGGCACCGACGATATCAACTCCACGACCCGCAACCGCCTCGTCCGATTCGGCACCGACGGCAAAATCGACACGGCTTGGAATCCGAACGCGAACGGCAACGTCCTCGCCCTCGCTCTCCAGTCCGACGGCAAACTCCTCGTCGGCGGCGCCTTCACCACGCTCCAGCCCAACGACGCCGCGACGTTCACCCTGCGGAAATACGCCGCGCGCCTGAACACCGACGGCACCGTCGACAGCACCTTCAACCTCGATCTGAGCGAGCTCGCGGGCAACCGCGTCGATTCGATCCGGGTCCAGGCCGACGGCCGCGTTTTTGTCGGCGGCGCGTTCACGTCGCTCCAGCCGATCGGCGCCGCGAGCCGCGTCGCCCGCCCCGGATTCGTCCGCCTCACCGCCGCCGGCGGCGTCGACTCCGCTTTCAACGTCGTGGCCGGCGGCGCCACCGGCGCCGTGGTCAACGCCCTCGCCGTCCAGGCCGACAACAAGGTCGTCGCCGTCGGCAACTTCTCCGACCTCGGCGGCGCCAAGACCACCAACATCGCCCGCTTCAATCCCGAAGGCACGGCCGATCCCGCATTCAGCCCGTCCCTCGCGACCGACGGGGCCGTCAACGCCGTCATCGTCCGTCCCGACGCCGCCGCCACGGCCTCGCAGCTCGCCGGCTTCGCCTGGCTCAACCGCGACGGCACCCTCCGCGCCGCCTTTGCCGCCGCCGCCACTCGCCTCAGCGGCGAAATCAACGCGGTCGCCGTCCAGGCCGACGGCGCCGTGCTGCTCGGCGGCTCGTTCACCAATCTCTCCAACACCACCGGCGGCAACCTCGTCCGCTTCAGCCCCGCCGGCGCCCTCGACCTCTTCTTCAACCCGCTGCCCAACGGCGCCGTCACCGCCATCGCCGTCCAGACCGACGGCCGCATTTTGGTCGCCGGCAATTTCACCGGCATCAACGGCACGACCCGCAACCGCCTCGCCCGCATCAATACGGACGGCACGGTCGACGTGACCTACGACCCCAATGCCAACGGCCGCATCAACACCCTCGTCCTCGAGAGCGACGGCCGCGCGCTGATCGGCGGCGCCTTCACCACCCTCACGCCGAATCTCACGACCACGCCCGTCGCCCGCAACTACCTCGCCCGGATCAACGCGGACGGCACCGTCGACGCGAACTACAACCCGAATCCCAATTCCACGGTCAACGCCCTCGCGATCCAAAGCGACGGCAAGCTCCTCGCCGGCGGCACGTTCACCAGCGTCCAGCCCAACAACGGCACCAGCGTCGTCGCCCGCAACGGCCTCGCCCGCTTCAACACCGACGGCACCCTCGACCAGAACTTCGACCCCAACGCCAACGCCTCGGTCAACGCCCTCGTCGCGTTGCCCAACGGCCAGTTCATCGTCGGCGGCGGATTCACCTCCCTCACGCCCAACGGCGGCGCCACCGTCGCCCGCAACAACCTCGCGCGCATCAACAGCGACGGCGCCGTCGACGCCGCCTTCAACCCGAATCCCAACGGCGCCATCGCCACCCTCGCGCTGCAGGCCGACGGCGCCCTGCTCCTCGGCGGCGCGTTCACCTCGTTCCAACCTGGCGCCACCGGCCCGACCATCACCCGCAACCGCCTCGCCCGCGTCACCTCCGCCGGCGCGGTCGACGTCGACTTCAATCCCGACGTCAACGGCGCCGTCTCCGCGCTCCTGGCCCGCCCCGACGGCACGATCTTGGTCGGCGGCGCCTTCACCGAACTCCAGGTCGTCGGTTCCCTCGTGGTCGGCGGCAGCTTCAACACCATCGGCGGCGTCAATGCCCGGAATCTCGCGATGCTGAACGACAACGGCTCGGTCAACACGACCTTCCAGCCGCGGCCCGACGGCGCCGTCCACGCCCTCCTCGTGCTTCCCGACGGCAAACTCCTTGCCGGCGGCGAATTTTCCAACCTCGCCGGCACCGCCCGCGCGCGCCTCGCCCGCTTCAACGCCAACGGCACCCTTGATGCCGCGTTCAACGCGACCGTCGGCGGCGCCGTGACCGCGCTCGCCCGCCAGGCGGACGGCCGGATTCTCGTCGGTCTCGCCACGGCCAACGGTGCGCCCGCCACCACCGTCGTCCGCCTCAATGCCGACGGCTCGGCCGACGCCACGTTCACCGGCCCGGCCGCCGCCGCCGGCGCCGTGCAACGCGTGCACGGTCTCGCGGTGCAGCGCGACGGCCGCGTGCTCGTCCTCTCCCGGACCCAGATCACCGGCGGAGCCACCTACCAACTCGCGCGCCTCGGCACCAACGGCGCCGCCGACAGTTCGTTCGCCCCGAAGGTCCTGACCAACGTCACCGGCAACCCGTCCCTCGCGCTGCAAGCCGACGGCCGCATCGTGATCTCCGGCGGTTTCGCGACGATCGACGGCCGCGCCGTCGCCAACCTCGCCCGGATCAATGCCGACGGCTCGGTCGACACCGGCTTCGCCCCCGCGCCCAACGGTCCCGTTTCCGCCCTCGCGCTGCAGAACGACGGCCGCCTCATGATCGGCGGTTCTTTCTCCTCCGTCGGCGGCGCCAGCCGCGTCGGCCTCGCCCGCGTCGGCACCTCGGATCGCGTCACCCAGACGCTCGGCGTCGGCGCCGCCCGCAATTCCGTCACGCTCACGCGCTCCGGCCCGCTCGGCGAGTTGTCCGGCGTCACGTTCGAGCGCTCGACGGACCGCGCCTCCTGGACCCGCCTCGGCGAAGGCACGCGCGTCGCCGGCAGCGGCGACTGGCAGCTCACCGGCCTGACTCTGCCCGCCAGCGGTCTCTTCTACATCCGCGCCGTCGGCATCTTGCCCGGCGCCGGCACCTCGTCCGGCCTGATCGAGTTGGTCCGCGAATTCACCTACGCCAATCCGCTCGGCGCCGCGCCCGCGGGCTCCGTGCAGGTCCCGGTGACGGCTGCTTCCCAGTCCCCCGCCATCGATCCCGTGACCGGCATCGCCGCCCGCTCCGTTGTGCGCATGGTGCCCGGCGAAGACTCCGTCGAAATCATCGCCGCGCGCGCTTCCGATGCCGCCGGTTCCGTCGCCCCCGGCCGTCTCGTCAACCTCTCCACCCGCGGCCGCGTCGGCTCCGATTCGCCGCTCATCCTCGGCTTCGCCGTCACCGGCACCGGCGCCCGCGACCTCCTCGTCCGCGCCGTCGGTCCCGCGCTCGCCGGCTTCGGCGTCACCGATGCCCTCGCCGGCGCGAACCTGCGCATCTATGATTCCGCCGGCGTGCTCGTCGCCTCCGTCACCGGCGGCGCCAGCGCTTCCGACGCCATCCAGGCCGCGGCCCGGACGGGCGCCTTCCCGCTCGCGGCCGGCAGCGCCGACAGCGCCGCGCTCGTGCGCCTCGCGCCCGGCACGTATACGGCGCAGGTCGTCGACGCCCGCGGCACGGGCGGCGTGGGCCTCGCGGAAATCTACGACGCCGGCGGCGGGGCCGAATCCCGTCTCGCCAATGTCTCCAGCCGCGCTTCCACCGGCGCAGGCAATGCGGCCCTGATCAGCGGCTTCGTGATCGGCGGCGCCGCCGCGGAACGCGTCCTCCTGCGCGGCGTCGGCCCGACGCTCGCGCAATTCGGCGCCGCCGGCGCCGTGGCCGATCCCGCGATCTCCCTCTACGATGCCGCGGGCTTCGAACTCGGCGGCAACGACAACTGGGTTTCGAGCGTGACGGATGTTTCCGCCGCCGCCCAGCGCGCCGGGGCCTTTGCCCTCGCGGCCGGCAGCAAGGACGCCGCCGTCCTCGCGACGCTTCCCCCCGGCGCCTACACCGTGCAGGTGCGGTCCGCGACGGCCGGCGCGGCATTGCTGGAAATCTACGACGTGCCGTAAGGCGGCCGCGGAACCGATTTGCCGACGGGCGCCGCAATGCGGCGCCCGTCTTTTTTTGCCCGGATGCACCGCGCCGCCGCCGATCGGGCGCGCGTTCGGCAACTTTTCCTTGGTACGCCGGGATCTTCTCCTGTTAGGTAGGTTAGGATGGGTCCCACCCCGAACCTTGCTCCTGCCCCGGCGCGCATCCCGTACCTCGACGGCTTGCGCGGTTTGGCCGTGCTCATGGTGGTCGCGGACCATTTCCTGCAGAACCTGTTCTACCCCGCGGCGCATCCGGGAAGCTGGTACATTCCTTTCCACCATCTGCTCGATCTCGGCTGGATCGGCGTCGACCTGTTCTTCGTGCTGTCGGGCTTTCTCCTCGGCGGAATTCTGCTGGATCACCGCGGGGCGCCGAACCTGTTTCCCGTTTTCTACCTGCGCCGCGCGGCCCGCATTCTGCCGGTGTACTTCGTTTTCCTGCTGCCGCTGCTCATCGTGCCGTTGACCGGTCTCGGCCGGCAGATTCCCGCGCTCGGCAAACTCGTCGACACGGGCGCGATCCCGGCGTGGACGTATCCGCTCTTTTTGCAGAACATCGCGATGACGGTGCAGGCCTCCTGGGGCGAGGCGTGGATCGCGCCGACGTGGTCGCTCGCGGTCGAGGAACAGTTCTACCTGCTGCTGCCGCTGCTGGTGCGGTTTGTCCCGGCCGCGCGACTCCCGGGTCTGCTCGTCGGTTTCGTCTTGGCGGCTCCAGTGGTGCGGGTTGCCTGCCTCGCATTTGAGAATGCCACCCGGGAGGAGTTGGCGGCGTACGCGCTGCTCCCGGCGCGTTGGGATTCGCTGTTTCTCGGCGTGCTGGCCGCGTGGGCGATCCGCGACCCGCGCTGGCGGCAGCGGCTGCAGGAAAACTCCGGCCGGCTGCGGACGGTGCTGGCGGTCGCCTTTGCGGTCACCGCCGGCTTCGCGATCTTCGCGCCGTCGTTGCACGACCGTTTCACCCACACCGTCGGCTTCTCGGTCTTCGGCGTGCTGTTCGCGACGGCGATTCTCTGCGGCCACTTCGGCATTTTGCCCGGCGCCCGTTGGTTCGAGGGCGCGGTCCTGCGTTTCTTCGGCCGGATCTCGTACGCGCTCTACCTCTGCCATATCCCGGTGTCGTGCGTCGTGTTCTACGCGCTCGTCGGTCGGGCGCGGTCGTTGAACAACGCGACCGACCTCGCCCTCATCGCGCTGAGCTTCGTGGTTTCGGTTGCCGCGGCGGCAATCTCGTGGCGCTGGTTCGAACGCCCGATCTTGGCCTGGGCGCAGCGCTGGCGCTACGCGCCGGCCGGCTCACCTGCGTTGCCGGGAAGGCAATGAATGTTGAGCGTCGGGAAATCGTTCTGCCCGACTTTCAACCTTCAACTTTCAACCTTCAACGGCCGGCCCCACCGGGGTCGGCGCTACGGTTTGTCCGTGCGGAACGGCGTCGCGGGCAGGCCGGCCCCGTTGTAAAGATTGGCTTCGGGGGCATTGCTCCAGGCGTAGCGCACGGCGACCGGCTCGCGCACGGCCGGGGAACTTACGACCAGGGTGTCGCGCTCGATCTTGCCCGCGGCCGGTTGCCACACGCCGTCGGCGCCGGCGAGCTGGAGGCTTTGCACGGGTTTGTCGCGCGCGATCAGGCCGCCCTCGGCGTGCCGGAAACGGATGCGCAGGGCGGCGCCTTCGCGGGTCGCGCTTTCGAACACCGGCCCGCTGTCGTCGCCGACGATCCCGAAGCGCCGCGTCTTCGCAAGCAACGCGAGGCGCCGGCCGACTTCCTGTTTGTTCGTCGGGTGGATGTCGTTCGGGTCGCCGATGTCGATCGCCAGCGCCTGGCCCGTGTGCGGCAGCGCGAGCGCCTTGGTCTGCGCCTCGCGCAGGAAGGCGTACGTCGTGCCCGATGCGTCGGCCGGGACTTTGTAGTTCGCGAGATTCACCCAATAGAACGGCAGATCCTCCTGGCCGAAGTGCGCGCGCCACGAGGTGATCAGCGTGCGGAACAGCGCATGGTATTCGCCCGCGCGCTCCGCGTTGCTCTCGCCTTGGTACCACAGCACGCCGCCGAGCGCGGCGGGCAGGAGCGGATTGATCATGCCGTTGAACAGGCCGCGCGGCGTCCACGGGTCGCCGGGCCCGCGCGGCGCGCGGGGGCGGGCTTCCTTTTTGCGGAACGCATCCTGCGCCTGCTTGCCCTTGGTCTTGGCGGCGGTGTCCGCCTTGTTCCACGCCGCGAGTTTCGCCTGATAGTCCGCGTTCAGCGCGGAGAACGACTCGACCGTCTGCATCCAGCGTTGGTCGACGACCTGAAAAGCGGGATCGGACGCCAACGCGGCACCGCTGAGCCATGACTCGACCGGCGTGCCGCCCCAGGAACTGTTCACGAGCCCGACCGGCACGCCGAGTTTCTGGTGCAGGTCGCGGGCGAAGAAATAGCCGACCGCCGTGAACGTGCCCACGCGGTCCGGCAGCGCCGGCTGCCAGCCCGAGGTCTTGACGGTGAGAGCGGGATTCGCGGCGACCGTGCGCTCGATCGCGAGGTGCCGGATGAGCGGATACTTCGCGGCCGCCACTTCGGCCGCGCCGTTGGTCGCGCGGCTGACGGCGAAGGCCATGTTGGATTGGCCGGAGCAAAGCCAAACTTCGCCGACGAGGATGTCGCGAATCGTGATCGCGTTGGCGCCGCGCACCGTGAGCTCGCGGCCCTGCGCCGAGGCGGGCAACGCGTCCAGCATCACGAGCCAGCGGCCGTCGCGGCCCGTGGTCGCCTCGCGCCGTTGGCCGGCAAACTCCACCGTCACTTTTTCGTCCGGCGCCGCGAGGCCGAAGATCGGCAGCGGTTTGTCGCGCTGCAGCACGGCGCCGTCCGCGAAGAGCGGCGCGAGCGTCACGTCGGCCCGGCCGGCGGCGGCGAGCGCGAAAATCAGGAATGCCAGGACCAAACGGAGCGGGGTCTTCATACGGCAACCTCGACGCTAACCGCCGCCGCGCCGATTCCGAGCGGGAACTTGCCCGGCGCGCCGGCGTGGGCAACGGTCGCGGCCATGCCCCTTCCCCGTTCCCTGGCCGCGGCCGTGTTCGCCGCGGCGTTCGCCGGCCCCGCCTTCGCCGCCAATCCCCCCGGTTTCAATTACGACGAAAGCAAGGTCGGCGCCTACACGCTGCCGGATCCGCTCGTGCGCAACGACGGCACGCCGGTGCGCGATGCCGCCGCGTGGCGCCGCGACCGCCGCCCCGAGCTGCTGGAAATCTACGCGCGCGAAATCTACGGCCGCACGCCCGGCGGCCGGCCGGCGGGGATGCATTGGGCCGTGACCTCGGTCGACCGCGCCGCGCTCGGCGGCAAGGCCGTGCGCAAGGAAGTGACGATCTGGTTCACTGCCGCGAAGGACGGCCCCAAGGCCCATTTGCTGATTTACCAACCGATCGCGCCCGCGGGGGCCAAGGTCGCGTGGCCGGCTTTTCTCGGGCTCAATTACTACGGCAACTCCTGCGTCAATGCCGACCCGGGCATCACGCCTTCGGCGGCATGGATGCGGACCAACGCGGAATTCGGCATCGTGAACAACCGCGTGACGGAGGCGACGCGGGGCAAGCACGCCTCGCGTTGGGACGTGGAGAACGTCGTCGCCCGCGGCTACGCGACGGCGACGCTCTACTACGGCGATTTGTGCGAGGACCGCCCGGAGGGTTTGTCCGGCGGCATCGCCAAGCTGTTCGGCACGCCGGCGATGGAAGCGCGGCGGGGCGACGAGTGGGGTGCGATCGGCGTCTGGGCCTGGGGCCTGAGCCGCGCGCTGGATTATCTCGTCGCCGACGGCGAGATCGACGGCACGCGGGTCGCGGTGCACGGCCATTCCCGTTTGGGCAAGGCGGCGCTCTGGGCCGGGGCGCAGGACGAACGTTTCGCCTTCGTGATTTCCAACAACTCCGGTTGCGGCGGCGCGGCGTTGGAACGGCGGAATTTCGGCGAGACGGTGGAACGCATCAACCGCTCGTTCCCGTTCTGGTTCGCGAAGAATTTCCGCGCCTACAACGGCCGCGAGGACCGCCTGCCCGTCGACACGCATTGCCTGATCGCGCTGATGGCGCCGCGGCCCGTGCACGTGGCCAGCGCCGCCGGCGACGAATGGGCGGACCCGAAAGGCGAATTCCTCGGCGCCAAGCACGCCGAGCCGGTGTATGCGCTCTTCGGCAAAAAGGGACTCGGCGTCGCGGCCCAGCCCGCGGTCGATTCGCCGGTGATCGGCGACGGGCTCGCGTACCATGTGCGGACGGGCGCGCACGACATCACGCCGTACGATTGGCGGCAGTACCTCGACCACGCCGATCGCGTAATGAAGAAACGGTGACGCCGGAGGCCGCCCGGCTTCACGCGTTCGGATCCGCGGGTTCGCCCGGCGGCGGCGCCGGGCGATGCAAAAAGGCGTGCAGGTCCGCGGCCATCCGGCCGCCGAAACCGTCGACTTCGGCGATCGCGTCCACGGACGCCGCCCGGAGCTTGTCGATGTCGCCGAAGGTCGCGAGCAGGGCGGCGCGGCGCACCGGGCCGAGGCCGGGAAAATCGTCGAGCACGCTCTCGCGGATCTTCTTCGAACGCAGGTCCGCGTTGTAGGTGTTGGCGAAGCGGTGGGCCTCGTCGCGCAGGCGTTGGAGGACGTTTAGGCCGGGGTGGTTGAGCGGCAGATTCAGCGGCGGCCGCGCGTCGGGAAAGATGATCGTCTCGTGCTGCTTCGCGAGGCCGATGAGGGGCGGCGGCTCGAGATCGAGGGCGACGAAGGCCTTCAGGGCCGCGCCGATCTGGCCGCGGCCGCCGTCGATGACGACGAGGTCGGGCAGCGGCTTCTTTTCCTCCGCGAGGCGGCGGTAGCGGCGGCCCACGACCTCCTCCATGGCGCGGAAGTCGTCGTTGCCGACGAAGCTCTTGATCTGGAAACGGCGGTAGTGGTCTTTGTCCGGCTTGCCGTCGGCGAAGTGGACCATCGAGGCGACCACGAAGGTGCCGGAAATATGCGAGATGTCGAAGCACTCCATGGTGCGCGGCGGTTGCGGCAGGCCGAGCGCGCGCTGCAGCGCCTCGAGGGCCTCGCCGTCGCCTTCGGGCCGCGTGGGATCGGTGCGCTCGAAGCGGCGCGTCTTGCGCAGCGTTTCCTCGAGGGCGAAGACGACGTCGCGGAGCTCCGCCGCCTTCTCGAATTCCTGCCGGCCGGCCGCGGCGGCCATCTCGGTGCGGAGCGTCTCGAGCCATTCGCGCGATTTGCCTTCGAGGAAGGTGCAGGCGTCTTCGACGCGGCGACGGTAGGCTTCGGCCGTGACGGTGTTTTCCGTGCCGTAAAGTTCCTCGCGCACGTCGTCGTAGAGCCGCCAGGTGCCGTCGGGCTGCGCCTGCGGGGTGCCGTCGCCGAGCAAAATGCCGAATTGCCGGCGCATCTGCGCGAGCGTCTTGCGCAGGAGACCGCTGTGGGCGAAGGGGCCGAAGTAGCGGGAGCGGTCCTCCTTGCGCAGGCGCGTGAGCCGGAAACGCGGCAGTTCCTCGCCCGGGTCGACGCGCACGAGCAGGAAGCGTTTGTCGTCGGTGAAGTCGGTGTTGTAGCGCGGGCGCCACTGCTTGATCAGCTTGCCCTCGAGCAGGAGGGCCTCGGGCTCGGATTTCACCTCGATCGTCTCGACGTCGGCGATGAGCCCGATGAGGGCGCGGATCTTGGGCTGGGCGACGGTGCGGGCGCGGCCGCGCTGGAAGTAGGAGGAGACGCGTTTTTTGAGGCTGCGCGCCTTGCCGACATAGATGATGCGGCCGAGCCGGTCCTTCATCAGGTACACGCCGGGTTTGTCCGGCAATTGCCGGACTTTCTCCTTCAGCGTGATCGGCTGGTGGTCGGACATCGGGATTTCGGCAAGGACGAATGCGTTCGCCGGCAGCCTCCTGATGACCGCTGGCAATTTCGCAGAATCCGTCTAATCTGGCCGCTCGCAAGTATGGTTTCAGCCCACAACTCCGCCGGTGATTCGCCCCGCCCATCGGCCCGCCAGGTCCGCTACGAATTGCTCACGCTGGGGGATGAGCTGCTCCTGGGTCTGACCGCCAACGGCCACCTGACCTTCATCGGCGCCCAATTGGGCCGGCGCGGCGCGCTGCTCCAGCGCAACGTCACGATCACCGACGAGGCCGACGCCATCGCGGCGCAGTTCCGCGAGAGCTGGGCGCGTGCCGATGTCGTGATCACGACGGGCGGACTTGGGCCGACCTGCGACGACCGCACGCGCGACGCGCTCGCCGAAGTGCTCGGGCGGAAACTGGTGTTCGACCCCGTCACCGAGCAGGCGATCACGGAACGGTTTTCCCGGCTCGGCCGGAAGATGACGGCCAACAATCTCAAGCAGGCGTACGTCTTCGAGGGCGGATCGGTGCTGCCGAACGCGAACGGCACGGCGCCGGGCCTTTGGCTCGAGCAGGACGGCAAGGTGCTCGTGATGCTGCCCGGGCCGCCGAACGAACTGCAGCCGATGTTCATCGACCAGGTAGTGCCGCGGCTGGCGGCGCTCGGCCTGCTGCTCGACCGCGAATCGTACGTGCAGCTGCGCACGGCCGGCGTCGGCGAATCCGCGCTCGAGACGAAACTGCAGCCGATCTTCGACCGGGCGGGGCCGGGCCTGAGCGTGGCGTTCTGCGCGCACCAGGGCGCGGTCGATTGCCGCGTGAGCTCGCCGAGCGGGGCGCTGACGCAGGCGCAGCTCGAGGGCGTGGCCGCGGAATGCGCGGCGCTGCTGGGCGACGACTTCGTCGGCTACGGCCACGATTCGATCGCGCGCGTCTGCGCGGATCTGCTGCGGGCGCAGGAGAAGCGACTCGCGGTCGTGGAAACCGCGACCGGCGGCCTGCTGGCGCAGGCGTTCACCGAAGTCTGCGGGGCCTGCAAATTTTTCGCCGGCGGCGTCGTGTGCTGTTCCAACGACGCGAAGATGCAGCTGCTCGACGTGCCGGAATGCCTGCTGATGCAACACGGCGCGGTGAGCGACGAGGCGGCGGTGGCGATGGCGACGGGCGCGGCGGAAACGCTCGGCGCGGATTACGCGCTGGCGGTGACGGGCTTCGCCGGCTCGGCCTCGACGGGCCAGAACGGCAACCCGATCGGCACGATTTTCGTGGCCCTGTTTTCGCCCGCGGGCGTGTGGTCGAAGAAACTCAGCTACCCCGGCCCGCGGCCGACGATCAAGGTGCGCGCGGTCAACGCCGCCCTCGATTGGCTGCGCCGCGAATTGCTCCGCGCGCAGCGCGGCGAGGCGACGCCGGCCCGCCGGACGTCGACGATGCAGTGAACGCGCACGCCCGCCGCCGTGGCCGCAAGTCGGCCGCCCTCGGTTTGGCGGTGGCGTTGCTCGCGTCGGCGGGGCGATTGCCTGCGGCGGAGCCGGCCGCGCCGCCGGTCGATTCCGCGGCCCTGTTCGAACTCGGCCGGCAGCTGTTCGAGCAATTGCCGGACGAGGTGAAGACGCAGTACGCGTTTCCCACGCGCGCGGAGTGGGACGCGAAGTTTGCCCGGATCCAACGGGCGCTCGAAGGCGATTCTTTGGCCGAGTTGGCGGCGTTGGCGCCGGAGGCGCGGCAGGGACTCGCGTTGCTGCGGCTCCTGCCCGACTACGCGGATCTGGCGGATTGGCTGGAGCAGCGGCTCGACGAAATCGAGGCGGCGCAGACGATCACGGCGCCTCGGCCGCCGCCGGTGCCCGCGCCGCCGACCCGGCCCGAGGCGCCGCGCCCGACATCGCCTTACCAGCCGGTGCCGCACTACCAAACGTGGCTCGAACGCGTGCGGGACCGGCCGGTGCCGGCGGGGGCGGCGAAGTTGCTGCCGGTGCTGCGGGCGGCGTTTGCGGCGGAAGGCGTGCCGCCGGAACTGGTGTGGCTGGCCGAGGCGGAGAGCTCGTTCAATCCCGCGGCGCGCAGCCCGGTCGGGGCCAAGGGACTTTTCCAATTCATGCCGGACACGGCGAAGGCGATGGGGCTGGCGACGTTTCTCCCCGACGAACGCACCGACCCGGCGAAGGCGGCGCGGGCGGCGGCGCGCTACCTGCGCGCGTTGCACGGGCGCTTCGGCAATTGGGCGCTGGCGCTGGCGGCGTACAATGCGGGCGAGGGCCGCGTGAGCCGGACGCTGGCCGCGAAGGGCGCGCAGTCTTTCACCGCGATCGCGGACGCGTTGCCGGCGGAGACGCGGATGTACGTGCCGAAAGTCTGCGCGCTCATTGCGACGCGCGCGGGCGTGACGCCGGAGCGGATCCCGCCGCCGCGGAAAAAGTAAACCGGCCCGGCCCGGCTTAGCCTAACGCATGCAGTTGAGAGAGCTTGGCTGAGCGTTGAGAGCAAAACCGCCGGGTTCGTCAGGTTGCGGGCTTCGGCGGCGTTTTCTGCGCCTCGGCGGATCGATCTCCCGACCCTCAACTTTCAACTCTCAACTGCATGATTCCGGCCTACGGCGCCTCGACGTAGCCGTGGCGGATGGCGTAGTGCACGAGTTCCGCGGGTTCGTGGAGGCCGAGTTTGTCGCGCAGCTGCGAGAGATGGTTCTGGATCGTCTTGGCGCTGACGCCGAGGCGGTCGGCGACGGCCTTGGGATTTTCGCCGCGGGCGAAGGCGCGCAGGACCTCGCGTTCGCGCGACGTGAGGTTGACCGCGACGGCGCGGCTCTCGTCGACCATCTTGTCGACAAGCAGGCGGGCGCTCGCGGGACAGTAGTACTTTTCGCCGGCGGCGACGCGGCGCATCGCTTCGCGCAGCGTCGACAGATCGGAGCGCTTCATCACGAAGCCCTGGACGCCGAGGGAAACGGCTTCGCGGACGAGATGGCCCTGTTCGTTCGAGGAGATGAAGAGCCAGCGCGTGCGCGGGAGTTTCGGGCCGACGGAGCGCACGAGATCGAAACCGCGGCCGTCGGGCAGCATCCAATCGACGATCGCGAGGTCGGGTTTTTCCCGCACGAGGGCGGCGGCGGCTTCGGCGACGGTGGTGCAGTCGGCCGCGAGCGCGAAGCCCGGTTCCTCGTTGATGAGGAAGGCGAACAGCTGCCGCACCATGGTGTGGTCCTCGACGATCACGATGCGGACGGGCGGGCGTTCGGTCATGGATTGAGAGTAGCGGACCGGGGCGGGATCTTGCGCGGGAGTTCCGGAAAGGGAACCGGGAAATCTTCCCGACCGGCGTGCCGTCCGTTCCCACGTATTCCGCGGGGCCGGAGGGTACAGTGGCATCGCGATGAAAACCTGTCCCACTGCCCTTGTCCTCGCCGCGACGCTGTTTGCGGCTTTGTCTCTCCGGGCCGCCGAACCGACCTTGGCGGACGTCCAAAAAAATCTGGCGACGCTGCAGGCGCAGCTCGAACAGATCGCCCGCCAGCAACGCGAAGCGGCCGAGCGGACGGCGGTGCGGTCGTTGCCGGCCGAGAGCGGCCGCAGAACGGAGGATATCGATTTGAGCAGTCTGACTCGCAAACGCCTCAACTCGATGAGTCCCTATCAGGCCCGTGCCTTTTTGGGTCGGAGCGGAATCGACCCCGATTCGCTCGAGACTGGACGCAGCTTTGGGTTGTCCGATCCGTTAAAAGTTTCGGCGGCGGGAGAGCAAACCGGCGGCAAGGAGACTTCGGGGTCGGCACGGGTGGCCAAGACTCCCGAAGAGGTAAAGCTGAGGGGTATGGGCGTCGTTATTGCCCAAGGCTTCGGGGTGGTTTTTTCCGCCAAGGGTGCTGAAGAGGCGTCAATCGGTACGCTCCTCGCGCGTTGGAACATGTTTCAGAGATCGGCGGCGGGAAAGTGGAACCGCTGGGTCGGGGAAAACGCAGACGAGTCCAATCTCCTCATTCCCTTCCGGGGCGTGGTTGAGTTTTGGCTCGTTGAAGACGACAAACAGCACCTTGGCGGTCCGGATCTTGTTGGCTATCCGTATACCCGGAAGAGGCCGGCAATGCGGCGGAAAGTGACCTTGCCTGAGCTCACAACTTTCGGACCATTCTTCGGCACAGCGATCATCGGTGAACGGGTAAGGTTCGGCAGCAAAGAAGAACGTCCCTACCTGGCCGGGCTGAGCTTGGGCTGGGGCTTTGGCGACGAGGCGTCCTCGCTGGTTTGCATCGACGTGGGCGCCACGATTTCGCCCAACAGTGGATTCCGGCACAGCCGCGCCTTCGTGGGTGCGTCGTTCGACGGCATCGTCCTCGGGAACCTGCTCGGGCTGACCCGGAAGGCGGGCGCGCAAACCGGCCAGTGAACCTCTGTTTCTGCGGCCCAATCCCATGAAAGCAGCCGAACTCCCCGATCCCTTGGCCGGCAGCACCCGCGATTTCCTGACCCGGCCGGAGCCGGATCTCGCGGCGAAGGCCGTGGCGTTTTCCCGCTGGCACGATGCGCGCATCGGGTTCGGGGGTTTCCCTTATGCCAAACGGCTGACCGGGGCGCCGGCGCCGCGGACGGCGCTGCGGTTGCTCGACGGCTCGTTGCAGGAAGGCCTGAACTTTTCTTCCCAAGACTACCTCGGGCTGGCCTCGCATCCCGCGGTGAAGGCGGCCGCTTGCACGGCGGTCGGAAGCTACGGGGTGCACAGCGCCGGGTCCTCGGCCCTGGCCGGGGAAATGGACCTGGCTGGGCCGGTGGCGGCCGGGTTGGGGGAGTTGTTGCGCATGCCGCATGTCACGCTGTTTCCCACCGGTTGGGCCGCCGGCTACGGCGTCGTGCGCGGCCTCGTGCGGGAAACGGACCATGTGGTGATCGACCTGCTCGCGCACAATTGCCTGATGGAAGGGGCGCTCGCGGCGACGCGGAAGGTCGTGCCGTTCCTGCACCTCGATGTCGCGCATGCGCGGCAGAAACTGGCGGGCATCCGCGAACGCGAGCCGCAGGCGGGAATTCTGTTGGTGACGGAGAGTCTGTTTTCGATGGACGCGGACACGCCGCGGATCGCCGCCTTCCAGGAACTCGCGGCCGAATTCGGCGCCCGGTTGCTGGTCGATGTGGCGCACGATCTGGGCTGTCTCGGCGCGACCGGGGGCGGCCACTTGGAGCAGCAGGGTTGCCTCGGCCGGGTCGACCTCGTGATCGGCAGTTTCTCGAAGACCTTTGCCAGCAACGGCGGCTTTGTCGCGTGCCGGGACCGGGCGGTGTACGACTACCTGAGGTATTTCGCGCCGCCGAACACGTTTTCGAACGCGCTCGGCCCCGTGCAGCTCGCGGTGGTGGCCGAGGCGCTGCGGATCGTGCGTTCGGAGGAGGGAGATCTCCGCCGGGCGGCGTTGCTGCGGGCAGTGCACGCGCTGCGCGGCGGCTTGGTCGCGCACGGCGTGGAGGTGCTCGGCGCGGCCTCGCCGATCGTGCCGGCGCACATCGGGGCGGCGGCGGTGGGCCGGCGGGCGGTGAAGCTCTGCGGCGAGCGCGGGGTCTTGGTGAACCTCGTGGAGTTTCCGGCCGTGGCGCGGAACGCGTCGCGCTTCCGGCTGCAAGTCATGGCGACGCACACTCCGGAAGAATGCGAAACGGCCGCGCGCGTGATCGCGGACGCGCTGGCGGAGGCGGCGGCGGAGGCACGGGCGGGTGAGGGAGCGGCTCCGGTCTGACGGATCCGCCGGCCACCGGATCATTGTCAAACATCACTACGCGGCGGCCCCGAATTGAGGGCCGCCGCATTCGGTGCGATACCGGCCTACGGGAAGACGATTTCGGGATTCTGGGGCCAAGGGTTGCCCGATTTCCAAGTCAGCCTGCCTCGGTGCGGATTGCAGAGCCGGAGCACCACGGCGAGGCCGTACATTTCCTTCACATGCATCAGGCGGCGGAAAGGCATCGTGCCGCTGGCTCCTTCCGAGGACCGCCAGGTCACGGTCGCCGGCGCGTTGGCCGTGGGCGCTGCGTATTTGAGGTTGAGTGTCCGCAGCGAGCCGTCGCTGGTGTTTGGCCAATTGGGAGGAGACGGCAACTCGGTGCCATTGCCGGTGAATGAACCGCTGCCGCCCAGGAAAACGGCGGTGTCGGCCATCCACAGTTCGGCCCAGCCGAGGTTTTCCACAGAGAAGATACCGACGCCCTTTGCGTCGACCGAGAGGTCGCATTCGAGCGGACCATTCAGCGGGACGAGCTTCTCGTAGGCATCTTGCGGCGGGAACGGGTTGGCGGTTGCGAAGGGCTTCTGGCGGCGGAAGCGCCCGATGCTGAACGTAGCGGTTTTTGGGTCGTGGATCAGGACGAGCCCGAGGGTACGGTCGGCGAACTTGGCTGAAGGGTAGTGCGACATAGGGACTAGGATTTCGGAGCGTTTGAGGTCGGAGCAGCCGCCGGGCCGGAATGGCCCGGCGGAAAGTGGATGGCCGCATCCGGCGGCAGCCAGGCCGTCAGGGCCGCCGCGACCCCCGGCCAAGCAGCGGTCGTGGATTCCGGCTGGGCGGCGGCGGCGGCCAGTTCGAGCGGGTTCAAGGCCGCGGCGAGGGCCTGATCGTCGACAGCAAAGGCGCTGTTCCGGAGGTAATGGGCCAGCCGTTGGACGGCCGGCCAATTCTCTTGCGCGAGATGACGCCGCAGGCTCTCGGCCTGGCCCGCGATTTCTTTCCTGAATTGCTCGCGGAGAGTTTGCCGCAACTGCTCCAAAGGGGACGGGGACGCAGCCGCATCCGTTGGAGCGACGGCACGGACAAGATCGCCCAGTGGTACAGGTTTGCCGAGAAAGTCGTCGAAGCCGGCGGCGATTGCTTCCTGCCGATGACCGGGTCCGGCGTGGGCACTGGCTGCGACCAGCCGCGGCCGCCGGCCGGGGCCCGCCCGTACGCGGCGCGCAAGGGCGAGACCGTCGAGCACCGGCATGGACAGATCGGCTACGACGACATCGAATTCTTTGCGCTGCAGACATTCCCAGGCCTCTTCGCCGTCGTCGGCCCCGGTGCAATCCGCTCCGAGTTGGGACAGATGTGTGACGAAGAGCTCGCGGAGCAAAGGATTGTCGTCCGCGACGAGGATCCGGCACCCGCGCAGGTGCACCTTTTCCTGTATCGCCTCGTTCGCCCGCGGGGCCTCGGTGCTCGGTAGCCGCAGGGTCGCGCGGAACACTGTGCCGTCGGCGCTGGTATGCAGAAGCTCCACTTGGCCGCCCATGCGCTGACAAAGTCCCTGGGCGATGGCCAAGCCGAGCCCGGCGCCTTCTTTTCCGGCTCCGGCGTGCAGCCGGGAAAACGGCTGGAATAGCCGCGCGCGTTGGTCTGGAGCGATGCCTGGTCCCGAATCCCGCACGTCGAGTTGCAGAAGGACTTCGTGTTCGGCCGTGTTTTCCCAGCCGACATGGACGACGACGCGGCCCGAGTCAGTGAATTTGATGGCATTGCCAACGAGGTTCAGCGCGATCTGGCTGGCGCGCTCGGCGTCGACCAGCACCCAGACTCCGGCCGGGCCGTTGGTTTCGATCGCGAGCTCCAGTCCCTTGGCCTTGGCGCGGGCCAGCAGGCCTGAGACCGGACGGGTAAGGAATTCCGGCACCGGAGCGGCGGCCGGCCGTAGGCTCAGGCCACCCGCCTCCACCGCGCTGAGATCGATGAGGTCGTTGACGAGCCGGGTAAGCAGCCGGCCGTGTTGCAGGAGCGATTCCAGCTGGTGGATTTGGCGCGGATCGGAGGCCGTTGCGTGGGCGAGTTCGCCGAACCCGAGAATGCCCTGCAATGGAGTGCGCAGCTCGTGGCTTACCTTCGCGAGAAAGGAGACTTTCAGCCGGTCCGCCGCGGTGGCCAGGGCGGCGGCCGCCTTCGCGGCGGCGCGCTCACGTTCCCGCCAGCGCTGCACGCACCACAGGGCGAGCACACCGAGTCCGAGTCCGACGACGGCGTAGATGGAGCCGCGCGCCTGGGTTTGGGCTGCCATCCACGCCGAGGTCCCCAGGTCCATCACCAGCCAGCCGAGCATTTCGCCTTGCGGCGAGAGCAGGGGCCAACGGGCCTGTGCGACCTCGTCGTAGCTGGTGTAGACCATGCCGCGGAAATCGCCGACGCGATCCCGCCAGTCTGCCCGGTCGGCGTCAGAGATGGCGTGTTCGAGCGTCAACAGCCACTCCTGCCGGGCGCCCGGTCCGAGCAGCACGTAGCCGTCCCGAAAGGTCCGGATGCGGAGATTTCGTGCGTCCGGGTTGGCGGCCCGAAGCTCGCGCAACTTGCGCCGCACTGGCTCGGCCTCGGGGCCGGCTTGAAACTGCGAGACGCCGAACACGGTCCGCCGGCCGCTCGGCTGGCGGCGTTCGATCGTGCTTTCGATCCGCAATTCCGGGCCGAGACATCGCTCGAGTTCGTGGCGTTCGAAGGCAAGCGACATCGCATGCAATCGGGTGAGAGCGCTGCGTTCGAAGGTCCGCTGGGCGGAGTTGCCGGCCAGCGCGGACAGGAGGAAGCCGGCGAGCAACCAGCCTGCACCGCGCCGACCCAGGGCCCGGATATCGGCTTGGCGTTCAAGGCGCACCTCGGCCGGCCACCGCGCGATCATGGCGCGCGCCAGGCCGACGGCTGCCGCCAGACCGGCGGTTCCGAGGGCGATGGCGGCAAACAGACCCGCGTGGCTGATCTCCATCCAGCGGCGCCGCTGCTCGAGGGCGTCCGCGAGCGGGCCGCAGGATGCGAGGCAGGCGGCCAGCCAGGCGGCGGCAAGCGCGACGCGGGTTTCGCGGTCCGCTTCCCGGAGCCGGCGGCTCCACGCCAAGGCCGCGGCGGAGACCAGCAGTGCCAGCGCCAGATTGGCCTCGTCCGCGAGCGAGTAGCGGGCTGTGGCCAAGCCTGCCGCGAAAACCCAGAATCCGGCGGAGGCGGCGCGGGAGCCGGCGACAGTTTGCCACCAACCCGCGGCTTGCACCGCAAGGCAAACGCCCAGCCAAAGGTCGCCCGCCAGATGGGGTGCGGCTTGCGGTCCTCCCGCGACCGGTATTGCCAGCATGGCAAGTTCTCCCGCGCAGGTTCCGATGCCGGCTACGGCGCTGAACCCGAGCCAGCGCCAGTGGCGATCGTCCCGGGCCCATCGCCACCACAGGACGCCGGCGACGAGCCAGACGAGCAACGCCACGAACCAAAAGTAGTCTTGGCGCGCGGCGAGAAAGTTGAGTGCTTCGTGCCTCAAGCGGTTCCCGCTTGTGCGGAGAGTTTTCCCAGCCAAGGCCGCGAAGGCACAATGAAGTAAGCGCCTCCTTTGGGCACAATCCAGGGTACGTGCGGGATACCCTGCGGGACCGCCGTTTCCGGCGGTCCAAACATCAGCATGTCCTTCTTTTCGGTCTGTTGCGACTCGGGCACCGGGAAGTCTCGGCTGGCCATCCACGTCCCTTGGATTTCCTTGAAACCGGCAAGATCGCCGGAGTACGCGAGAAAGAGCAATCCGACCCCGGCGGCGGCGCCGCCCTCACGGGCAAGATCGCTCTTTGTGCCGTACACCACGCCGCGGCGGACAAGGTGGTGGCGGCGGCTGAAGTCGGCACTTTGCACCATGGCCCGGGGATTGGTGCGGCGAATGTGGGCATGGAACGGGCACGCTTTGCCCGCCGGATCCGTAGAGAAATCGAAACCGTTGAGCGTCGGCTTCTGGCCGGACGGTGTGCCCAGCAGATGTCGGCCGTCCCGCCGGCGTCCCACCAGGGCGGCCGCGGCGCCCTCCGGCTGCGACCGTTCCCAAGCGCGGAACGCGGCGACATTTTGCTCCAACTTCCGGAAAACCATGAACGAGCACCATTCGTCCGCGTGCCGAAAAAAAACTTCGTCGAGCGAAGTCGGCAAGGCCTCGGGGTCGCGGCGGAAGAATTTCTGCATCGAGATGCCGTCGCGGAATCCGAAAGGCTCACGGCCGTCGGCGGGAACGCGCCCCCTTTCGACCTTCACCGGGAACGCTCCGTTGTCCAGGCACCATTGCCGGCGGAGCGAGATTTCGCGCGCGAGTTTCGCTGCACGGTCGTGGCCGAGCAGCCAGACGCCGTCAATCCGGTCCCGGTAGGCTCGCTGCCAGGTCTCGGGTTTGCCATTCTGCGCGAGCTTGTCCCCGAGCAGCAGGCATTCACCGGGCTCGCTCATCCGGGGCAGATTCGGCTGGACCGAATCGGGATCGATCCCGATCGCGGCCAAGCCGTCTCGTGTGAGCATAAGGCTGCGCAAGGCGTCCGCCCGGCCTCGGCCGACCCGGCGGTACTGTTGCAAGGCGGTGGTGACCGACCCCGCGGCCGCGGCGAGCGCGGCGCGATGGGCCGTCACTTTCGCCGGTTCGGCGAAGCGGAAGAATACTAGGCCGACATACCGGCCGCGGCCCCGGCCCGCCAAAATGCCGCCTTGGATCTCGGCCATGAAGTTTGCGGCGTCGTTGGCGGGAAAGTGCCCGGCCCTTGACGGTTCAAGCGGTGTTGGGGGAAGTGGGCTCAAGAAAATCCGGAACGCCGGGCGAAGATCCGGCGGAGGTAGTTATAGCATGAGAAGGCGGAGACAATCCCGGGATCGATGGCCGAGCAGGCGGGAAATCCTCCCGGCCGGGGGCAGTCCGGCCGCGAAGCAAATCGGATTCGCCACCGCGGTCCCGGCGGTTTTCCCTCGCGCATGGGATTTTTCGACCGCTTCTCCGGCAAGAAAACGAACTCCGCGCCCGTCCCGGCGACTCCGGCTCCGGTGCCGGCCGTCACGCCCGCGTCCGCTCCGGTAGATCCGGCCGCCGCTGCGCCGGCCGGCTCCGCCGTCGGCAGCAAGGCCCGTATCGCCGCCGCGCGCGAGAAGCTCGAAATGAAGGACCTCGCCGGCGCCCTCGCGATTTACGAGGAGGTGCTCGCCGCGGCCGGGGACCGTGCCGACGTCCTTGTCGCCATTTCCGGCGACCTCGGTTCCCACGGCCACGTCGCCCAGATCATCGAACTGATCGCGCCCCGCTACGACGCCGACCGCCACGGCCCCGCCACCGGCCTCAATCTGCTCCAGGCCTACCTCGCGGTCCGCAATCCCGACGCCGCCCAGCACGTGCTCGATATCCTGTTCGCGCTCGGGCGGCCTGAACTCGAGGACCGCCTGCACGGTTTTTCCAACGCCATCGCCGAGATGCTCGCCTCGCCCGACCAGGTCGCCGGCATGCCCGGCGGCGGCGCGCCGGGCGACGCCCCCAAAATCGGTCTCATCACGCTCAGCAAGCCGGTCTGGTTCTACGGCCTCGATCCGCTCGCGGCCCAGATTCTCCCGCCGAAGGAAGGCCGGTTGCGGCGCCTCGCGTTCGCGCAACTCGCGCTGCCCGGCTACGGCGACAAAGCCGCCGAACGCGCCAAGCAACCCGAGGACGAATTGGCCCGCCTCTCTCGCGCGCTGCCGCTGTGGTTCGCCGAGACGTTCTACTTTTCCGCGGCCTACGCCGCGGTCGCCGCCGTCGGCCTCGTCACGCCGCCCGAAGACCCGGCGGCCAACCACCCGGTGATCTTCGGGGCCGAATGGACCACGGAAAATCTGCGCCAGCTCGTTGAGTCGAGCAGCGAGGGCCTCGACTACATCGTGACCGGCGCGCTGCGCGGCACGGCCGGCGATTACGAGGTTACCCTGCGCGTCTGGGAAGTGAAGTCGTTCCGCGAGCGCAAGGCGTTCACGATTCGCTGGACGCCGTCGACCGCCGACGCGGCGTTGACGCAACTGCACACGCAGCTTCGCACCTACATGGAGTGGTCGCCCAACAGCGCCGCCTTCGCCTACATCGTGCCGCCGCAGCCGCGGGCCTGGCTCGAGACGCTCGGCGCTTCGCTCGGGCTTTTTCTGGTCGAGAAAACGCTGCTGCCGCGGGAAATCCTGCCGCCGGTCGAGGCCGATCTGCAGGCCGCCGGGGCCCGGGCCGCGGCGGGCGAGGGCGCGTCGCTCGCTTACCTCACGCTCCGCGCGCGCGCCGCGAAGCTCGGCGTGGCAGCCCCCGCGGGCATCGCCCTCGCGCGTTCGCCGCTCGTGATGCAGGCGGAGAAACTCACGGCCTGACCCTCATGTCCGCCCGCACCTTCGATCTCCGGATCGTCGCCCAGAAACCGCTGATCGCCCCCGCTGTCCTCGAGGACGAATTGCCGTTGCCGGAGGCAGGCGCCGCGCTGGTCGCGCGGTCGAGGCAGGAAATCGCCGCGGTCATGTCCGGCGCGGACGACCGTCTGCTGGTCGTTGTCGGGCCGTGCTCCATCCACGATCCCGCGGCGGCGCTCGACTACGCCGACCGGCTGCGCGCCGCGTTGCCGGTTTACGAACGCGAGCTCCTGCTCGTGATGCGCGTGTACTTTGAGAAGCCGCGGACCGTCGTCGGCTGGAAGGGCCTGATCAACGATCCGTTCCTCGACGGCAGCTTCCGGATCAACTCCGGCCTGCGCCTCGCCCGCGAACTCATGCTCGGCGTCGTCGCCCGCGGCCTGCCGGTCGGCACCGAGTTTCTGGATACGACGCTCGGCCAATACTACGCCGACCTCGTGTCCTGGGGTGCGATCGGCGCCCGCACCGTCGAGAGCCAGATCCACCGCGAGCTCGCGTCGGGTCTCTCGATGCCCGTCGGCTTCAAGAACCGCACCGACGGCGACGTGCAGGTCGCGATCGACGCCATCCGCGCCGCGCGCCACCCGCATTGGTTTCCCTCGCTCACGCGCGAGGGCGCGCCGGCGGTCATGGGCACGGCGGGCAACGACCACGCGCACCTCGTGCTGCGCGGCGGCTCGGCCGGACCGAATTTCTCCGCCGCTGCCGTGCAGGCCGCCGCCGAGTTGCTGGCGAAAAACAATCTGCCGCCGCGGCTGATGGTCGATTGCTCCCACGCCAACAGCGGCAAGGACGCCGCCCGCCAGCCGGCCGTGGCCGCCGACCTCGCGGCCCGCATCGCGGCGGGCGACCGGACCGTCGCCGCGGTGATGCTCGAGAGCAATTTGCTCGCCGGCACCCAGCCCCAGGACGCGAAACCCCTGGTCTACGGCCGCAGCATCACCGACGCGTGCCTGTCCTGGGAGCAGACGCTCCCGGTGCTCGGGCAATTGGCCGAAGCCGTGGGGCGGCGCCGCAGAGCGGCGCAGGTCAAAGTCGAAAGCTGAAAGTTGAAAGATCGGAAGTCGGGTACCGGGCCCGGCGCCGTGGTCGGGCGGCTGATCGATCTTTCAACCTTCACCTTTCAACTTTCAACCTGGGCCTGCTTCAGGCCCCGATCGCCAGCTGGCCGCAGCCGGCGGCGATGTCGATGCCGCGGCGCTGGCGCACGGTGCTGGGCAGGCCGAATTCGTCGCCGAGAATTTTCTGGAAGGCCTTGGCCGCCTCGCTGCGGGTCGGGGCCCCGTCGTATCCGGTCGTCGGATTCAACGGGATCAGGTTGACCTGCGCCGGCAGGCCGCGGAGCAGCGCGCCGACGGCCCGGGCGTGTTCCGGGGTGTCGTTTTTCCCGGCGATCAACGTCCACTCGTAGAAGATGCGGCGGCCCGTCGTTTCGCTGTAGGTCCGGCACGCGGCCATCAGCTCGTCGAGCGGCCATTTTTTCGCCGCCGGCACGAGGGCCGCGCGTTCGGTCTGCGTTGCCGCGTGCAGGGAAACGGCGAGGTGGACGGGACGCTGTTCCTGCGCGAGCCGCAGAATGCCGGGCACCACGCCAACCGTGCTGAGCGTGATGCGCTCGGCGCCGAGGGCGAGGCCGTTGGGATCGCGGAGGATGTCGGCCGCGTGCATCACGGCGTCGTAGTTGTGCAGCGGCTCGCCCATGCCCATGAGCACGAGATTGCGCAGGCGCTCGCCCGGGGCGGTCGGCGAGCGCGCGGCGTCGGCCGGGGAACGCAGGGCGCGGGCGACGTGCACGGCTTGGGCGACGATCTCGCCGGGCGTCAGGTGGCGCATGTAGCCCATTTGGCCGGTGGCGCAGAAGACGCAGCCCATGGCGCAGCCGACCTGGGAGCTGACGCAGGCGGTGACGCGGCCGGTGAACCGCATCAGCACGGTCTCGATGCGTTCGCCGTCGGCGAGCGCGAGCAGGTACTTGCGCGTGAAGCCGTCGCTCGAATCGGTGGCGAGGGCGGTCGGCAGGACGCCGAGGGCCGTCTCGGCGCGGAGCTTGGTGCGGACCTTGGCCGGGAGATCGGCGAGGGCCTCGTCCGCGAGGGAATCGATCGGGCCGAGGTAGAGCCGGTTCCACAGCGTCGCGGCGTGCACCGGCGCGAAACCCCAGGCCTCGAACCGCGCGAGCAGTTGCGCGCGGGTCAGGTCGTAGAGGTTCGTCGGGACGGCGGCCATGGCGGGAAAACGCGGAAAACAAAACGCCGCCGGCCCGGCAAAGCGAGCGGCGGCGCGGGGAAATTCCGGCAGGAAATCAGAAGAACGTGTAGTACTTCCCGTCGGCGAGGCGGCGGATCAGGAGCGCGAGCTCCATCGCGTGGTAGTCGCCCCACATGCAGGCTTCGCCGCACGGAACTTTGCGGCCGGCGGGGACGTAGTCCCAGCCGTTGGGACGGTGGTAGACGCTGTGGAGGAGCAGCCCCTGGTGTTTCTTGTCGGCCGACAGGTACGGCTCGGCGAAGAGCGTATCCGCGATCGTGAGACCGGCCTGGAAGTACTTTTTGCCCGCGGCCTTCTCGCCCTTGGCGGCGAGGTAGGTGCCGAGGCGGAGGAAACCCTGCGCGGCGATGGCGGCGGCGGAGCTGTCGACGGGCTCGTGGGCGTTGTAGGGATCGGCGTCCTTCTTCGTGTAGTCGCCGAGCTTGTGGCTGTTGAGCGCCATCGAATCCCAGTAGGGCACGCCGTCCTTCGCGGAATAGCCGTCGATGTAGTAGTCGCTGGTGGCGCGGGCGGTCTCGAGGAAGAGATCGGTGACGGCGCGGCGGCCGCCGACGGCGTCGAGGTCCGAGCCCTTCACCGTTTCGAGAAACTCGAGCTGTTCGGCGTAGCCGGCGATGATCCAGGCGGCGCCGCGGGTCCACGTCGTGAACGGCGAGTAGCCCTGTTGCGAGCTGGGGCAGCGGAACTGGCCGTCGTTGCGGTTGAAAACGGATTCGTGGGCGACGCGGCCGCGGACGTCGTAGCTGTCGCGGCCCTGGTCGAAGAAGACGTTGAATCGGGCCGTGGTGGCGGCGTGCTCGACGGCGCGGTGGAGCAGATTGATGGGCTTGTCGCCCTCGCCCATGAGCACGTGGCCGAGCTGGTGGGCGACGACGAGCGAGCGCATGGAGCGGATCGTGTCGGCGAAGAGCGATTGCGGGCCGTTGAAAGAATAGACGTAGCCGCTGGGGGCGACGCCGGCGGCTCCGGGAATCGGCGACCACGCCTGCTTGTAGGCGGTGGGGACGTGGCGGGCGGCCTGGACGGCGCCGGAGGCCTTGAGCGCGACCTCGGTGTAATCGAGCTCGCCTTGGTCCTTGGCGATGCGGCCCTCGAGGATGAGGCGGCGGAGGTTGCCGTAGGTGGAGACGTTGTTGAAGCCGTGGTCGTGGACGCCGACGTGCGAGACGTGCGAGGCCATGTACTTCACCGTCTTCTCGCGGCCGAGCTTGAGCATGGCCTCGTCGCCGGTGGCGTCGTAGTGCAGGAACGCCATGCCGAATTGGAAACCCTGGGTCCATTCGGTCCAGCCGCGCGACGTGTACTTGCCCTTCCACGTGAACACGGGCGTGCCCTTGGTGGGATCCCAGGCGGCGTCGAGCGCGCGGATTTTCTGCCCGGCGAGTTCGAACACGCGGGCGGTTTTCTTCTGCAGCTTCTGCGGGGTCAGGGTGGCGTTGATCTTCATGCGGCGAGGGAAGAAAGAGACCAAAGACCAAAAGACCAAGGGACCAAAAGACTAAACTGTGTCGCCGACTCAGGACGGTCCGAGGCGGATGCGAAAAGACCGGAATGCGGAAACCGGAAGCCGGAGAGATCGCAAAAGAAGAAACCGCGGGAAAGGGGCAGGAAGAAAGCCGGGGACAGGATCGACCGGACGGATGGGGGTAAGGACGAACGGGACGGTGAAGCAAGAACCGCGGACCGAGAGCCGAAGGCTGAACGCTGACTGCTGAAAGCTGCCAGGTCGTTTTGTCCCTTGGTCTTTTGGTCCTTCCTGCCCAATTTCTGCGCCATGCCCAGTTGGCTCAGCGCATTCATCCAGGCTTTCATCCCGATGTTCGTGGCGATCGATCCCATCGGATTGGCGGCGATTTTTCTCGGGCTGGGGCAGGGCCTGCCGGCGGCGGAGCGGCAACGGATCGCGCGCCAGGCCACGGCGACGGGCGGCGGGGTGGCGCTGCTGTTTCTTTTTCTCGGCGCGAGCATCTTCACGGCGCTCGGGATTTCCGTGAGCGACTTCCAGATCGCGGGCGGGTTGATCCTCTTCATTCTCGCGGCGAAGGATCTCGTCCATTCCGTTGCCGAGCCGGAGAAACTGCCGGCGGATTTCGGCGTGGTGCCGCTCGGCATGCCGTTGATCGCGGGCCCGGCCCTGATCGCGACGCTGCTGCTCGTTTCCCAGACGCACGGGTGGTTGATCGCGTTTGCCGCGCTGGTGGCGAACCTTGTGATCGTCGTCTTCGCCCTGGCTTACAGCGATCCGCTCGGCCGCCTCATCGGCGAAACGGGCATGCGCGCGATTTCCAAGATCGTCTCCATGCTGCTGGCGGCGATCGCGGTGGCGATGATCCGGCAGGGCTTGAAGAGCTGAGCGGGGCGGGTCTGATTTGCCGGCCCCATGCCCGATCCCGCGTTGCCCGCCGCCCAGCCTCCGCCCGAGTCCGTGCCGCCCCGGCTTGGCGCCGCGAGCGCCGCGGCCGCCGGCCTGACGGCGGTGGCGAAAACCGCCGGTCTCGTCGGCGCCATGGGCGTGGGCAAAGGCGTGCGCGCCTTGCTCGACGTGAACCAGCGCGACGGCTTCGATTGCCAATCCTGCGCGTGGCCGAGCCCGGACACGGACCGGCACGTCTTCGAATTCTGCGAAAACGGCGCCAAGGCCGTAGCCGACGAGGCGACGCCGCTCCGCGTCGACCGCGCGTTCTTTGCGCGCCATGCGGTCGCCGACCTCGCCGCGCAGAGCGACCATTGGCTCAACGCCCAGGGCCGCCTCGCCGAGCCGATGGTGCTGCGGCCGGGCGCGACGCACTATGCGCCGATCGCGTGGGACGAAGCGTGCGCGTTGATCGCGGCGGAGTTGGCGGCGCTGCCGTCGCCCGACGCGGCGGCGTTCTACACTTCGGGCCGCACGAGCAACGAGGCGGCGTTCCTGTGGCAGCTGTTCGCGCGGCGCTTCGGGACCAACAATCTGCCCGATTGCTCGAACATGTGCCACGAATCCAGCGGCGTGGCCCTCGGCGAGAGCATCGGCATCGGCAAGGGCACGGTGAAACTCGCCGACTTCGACCTCGCCGACGCGATCTTCGTGATCGGGCAGAATCCGGGCACGAACCACCCGCGCATGCTCGCCGCGCTCGAAGCCGCGAAACGCCGCGGCGCCAAGATCGTCGCCGTCAATCCGCTGCCCGAGATCGGCACGGAGCGATTCAAGAACCCGCAGGATTTCCTCAATCCGCTGAAGATGGTGCAGACCCTGGCCGGCGAGGGCACGCGCCTGGCCGACCTCTGGCTGCAGCCGCGGATCGGCGGCGACCTCGCGCTGTTCAAGGGCCTCGCGAAGGCGTTGCTCGAAGCCGAAGCCGCGGCGCCCGGGACAGTCCTCGACCACGCTTTCATCCGCGATCACACCCACGGTTTCGAGGCCCTCGCGGCCGATCTGCGCGCGGCGTCGTGGGCCGAGATCACGGCGGCGAGCGGCGTGGACGAGGCCGCGATCCGCGCCGCCGCGGCGATCGCGGCGAAGTCGCGCGCGACGATCGCCTGCTGGGCGATGGGCCTGACCCAGCAGCCCGCGGCCGTGGCGACGATCCGGCAGGTCGTGAACGTCCTCCTGCTCGGCGGCCACCTCGGCCGGCCCGGTGCGGGCGTCTGCCCGGTGCGCGGGCACTCGAATGTCCAGGGCGACCGCACGATGGGCATCTACGAAAAGATGCCGGGCTGGTGGCTCGACCGGCTCGACGCGGAGTTCGGCGGCCGTTCGCCGCGTGGGGAGGGTTTGGATACGGTCGACACGATCCGGGCGCTGCACGGCGGCCGCGTGCGCGTGTTCCTGGCGATGGGCGGCAATTTCCTTTCGGCCACGCCCGACACCGAGTTTACCGCCGCCGCGCTGCGGCGCAGCACGCTCACCGCCCAAGTGGCGACCAAGCTGAACCGCGCGCACCTCGTGACGGGGCGCACCGCGTTGATTTTGCCCTGCCTCGGGCGCAGCGAACGCGACCCGCGCAGGGCGGGCGAACAGTTCGTCACGACCGAGGATTCGATGGGCGTGATCAACGCGTCGCGGGGCCGACTCGAGCCGGCTTCGCCGTTCTTGCTTTCGGAGCCGGCAATCGTGTGCCGGCTCGCCGAGGCGACGGCGGCGACGGCGTCGGCCCGCACGGGGATTCCGTGGCGCGACTTCGCGGAAAACTACGACCTGATCCGCGACCGGATCGCGCGCGTGGTGCCGGGCTTCGACGACTTCAATGCGCGCGTGCGCGCCGGTCCCTTCCATTTGCCCAACGCGCCGCGCGACCGCCGCGAATGGAAAACCGGCACGGGCCGGGCGAACTTCGCCGTCGCGCCGATCCCGCGCCATTGGCTCGACCGGCCCGCCGGGGCCGGGACGTACGTGATGATGACGATCCGCACGCACGACCAGTTCAACACCACCGTGTACGGCCTCGACGACCGCTACCGCGGCGTGTTCGGCGGCCGGCGCGTGGTCTTCATGCACGCGGAGGACATCGCGGCGGCGGGCTTGCAGCCGGGGCAATGGGTCGACCTGCGCAACGACCACGGCGGCGCGGAACGCGTCGCGCGGCGGTTCATGGTCGCGCCGTACCGGATTCCGCGCGGCTGCGTGGCGACGTATTTCCCGGAAGCCAATGTCCTCGTGCCGATCGGCTCGACTGCGGCCCAGAGCAACACCCCGGCGAGCAAGTTCGTCGAGGTGACGATCGCGGCGGCGCGCGATTGAAGGAACGGGAAATTGCAAGGGCGGCGGTGCGACAAAAGCGTCGCCACTTTCCGCCGCTTCCGCCTTGCTGCCGGGCGACGCGCAGGAACTTTGCGTCCGGTTCAACGTCTCAAATCGCACCATGAAAACCTCCCGCAAACTCCTCCTGACCTGGGCCGCTCTCGCAGCCGCCTGGGCGACGGGTGCCGGGGCCGCCCCGGCGCTCTCCGCGACAACCGTGCCCGCGCCCGCTCCGGCGGTGGAAGTCGTCTTCCTCGAACCGGAAAAATTCACCGACGTCCGGGACCGCGATTACGGCAATTACGAGCGCACGACCTACCTCGACCAGCTGCGCGAGCACCTGCAGCGCCGCGGCGCGCTCTACGTGCCGGCCGGCGGCAAGTTGGCCGTGACGTTCCTCGACATCGACATGGCCGGCGACTTCGAGCCGTGGCGCGGACCGCAGTTCGGCGACATCCGCATCGTCAAGGACATCTACCCGCCGCGGCTGGTGATCGCGTTCCAGCTGACGGACGCCGCCGGCAACGTCGTGGCCCAGGGCAAACGCGAGCTGCGCGACCTGGCCTTCCTGATGAAGATCCACGGCGGTTTCCGCGACGACACGATGCGCCACGAGAAAGCGCTGCTCGACGACTGGCTCGGCCAGGAATTCACCCGCGTGAAGAAAGCCTGAGGCGCCCTGCGCAGTTGGAAGTTGAGGTCTGAAAGATCGAGCCGTTGCCGCGGCACACACCGAGGCAGCGGCTCGTCCAAGGATCCAGACGGCTTTCGACTTCCGGCGTCGGGCGTTCCGTTTCCTCCGGCCGCCGCGTTGACAACGCGCGCGGCCGTTTTTGTTTTCCCGTTCTTGAATCCCGAACCTGCCGCCGCCGGACGCCTCGACAAGTGGCTGTGGGCGGTGCGGATTTTCAAGACGCGCGCGCTTGCGACGGATGCCTGCCGCGCGGGCAGCGTCACGATCAACGAACTCGCCGCGAAACCCGCGCGCGACGTGCGGCCCGGCGAGACGATTCTCGTGCGGCAGGGCCTGGTCCTGCGCACGTTGCGCGTGGTCGGCGTGCCGCGTTCGCGCGTGGGGCCGAAGGTCGTGGCGCAGTATTGCGCGGACCTGACGCCGCCGGAGGAATTCGCCAAAGCCAAGGTGCAGAAGGTGCAGCAGATTCTCGCGCGGGAGAAGGGCAGCGGCCGGCCGACGAAGCGCGACCGGCGTTTGTTGGACGGGTTGTTCGGCTGAGCGCCGGCAGGCGTTCGGCGAATTAAGGCATTTCCCTTTGGCGCCGCATGCGCCTTCCTGCGGCGAGGCACTGCATGAATGTTTTCTCCAAATTCGAGACCGAGCTTTCGGTCCGGCCCGACGACATCGATCTGTACCAGCACGTGCACAGCACGCGGTACCTCGACTATGTACTCGCGGCGCGATTCGAGCAGATGGACAAGCATTACGGCATGTCGATGCAGGCCTTCGCGGCGCGGGGCCTCGGGTGGTGGATGACGACGGCGCACATCGACTACAAGCGGCCGCTGGGCTGGGGCGACCGCATGAACGTGCGGTGCTGGATCGTGCATTTCACCGAGAACGGCTGCCGCGTGGCGTTCGAGATCGAGAAGCTGCCGACGGGCAAACGCGTGTGCGACGGCTACTGCGATTATGTGCTCGTCACGCTCGCCACGGGCCGCGCGACGCCGATTCCCGACGATGTGAAGGAGAAGTACTCGATCTGATCAGACGGCGGCCGGTTTCCGGCGCAGCCGGTCCCGCAGTTGCCTTCCGCGGAGGGATTTAGGGAGCCGGAGCGGATCGGAAAAGCGGCGGGGGAAAACACGCCCATGGCACCGGGCCTGCAACTGTCGCCGCGAATTCCCTTGCGTCGCCCGGAGCACCATGCAGGTTCGGCGGCCTTCGTTAGAGAAAGCGTTAGGTGACAGTATCTGGTGAGTCGTTGGCTGAGCGTTTGGCTTAAGTGATGATTTCGAAACCCAATAGTGGGAACGGACTGGCAGCGGACGGTGGATCTACGAGACATCACATGAGCAACTCCAAACTCTACGTCGGCAATCTGTCCTTCAAGACGACCGAAGATGAACTCCGTTCGGCCTTCGGCCAGTTCGGTTCCGTCACCGACGTTTACGTCGCCATGGACAAGATGACCGGCCGCCCCCGCGGTTTCGCGTTCGTCACCATGGGCACGGCCGACGAGGCCAAGCAGGCCGCGGAAAAGATGAACGGCACCGATCTCGGCGGCCGTCAGCTGACCGTCAATGAAGCCCGTCCGAAGGAAGAGCGCCCGGGTGGCGGCTTCGGCGGCGGCGGTCGCGGCTTCGGCGGCGGCGGCGGTGGTCGCGGCGGTTTCGGCGGCGGTCGCGATCGCGATCGCGGCGATCGTCGTTACTGAGTCGTTTTTCAACGAAACGGTTTTTCGAGGGACGAAGCTCCTCCGGGGCTTCGTCCTTTTTGTTTTCC
This sequence comes from Opitutaceae bacterium, assembly GCA_027482185.1. Classification (GTDB taxonomy): domain Bacteria; phylum Verrucomicrobiota; class Verrucomicrobiia; order Opitutales; family Opitutaceae; genus ER46. The sequence goes on from JAIXWF010000022.1 coordinate 119,105, forward strand.
GCTTCCTCCGTGTCGCCATTCTGCGCGGAGCGAAGAATCCACGGCGGTCCCGACCGCTCCTCTGCATCGAAAGTCCCTCTGGATTCTTCGCTGCGCCCAGAATGATCCGATCCGTCCGAAGCAAGTCATGCCTTTCAAAGCACTCAATCTCTCCGAGTCCGTCCTCCGCGGCATCCAGGCCGCCGGCTACACCGACCCGACTCCCATCCAGCTCCGCGCGATTCCCGTCGTGCTCGGCGGCGGCGACCTCATCGGTTCCGCCCAGACCGGCACCGGCAAGACCGCCGCGTTCGCGCTGCCGATCCTCTCGAAACTCGCCAACCACCGCCCCGGGATGCCCGCGCGCGTGCTGGTCCTCGAGCCCACGCGCGAACTCGCCGCGCAGGTCGAGACCGCGTTCCGCGATTTCGCCCGTTTCACCAATCTCCGCGCCGTCGCCGTCTTCGGCGGCGTCGGCTACGGCGTCCAGCGCACCGAACTGAAGCGCGGCGTCGACATCATCGTCGCCACGCCCGGCCGCCTCATGGATTACCTGAAGGATGGCACGATCACGCTGCGCGACATCAACGTGCTCGTGCTCGACGAGGTCGACCGGATGCTCGACATGGGCTTTTTGCCCGTGGTGAAGGACATCATCGCGCGCTGCCCGAAGAACCGGCAGACGCTGTTCTTCTCGGCCACCGTGCCGCCGGAGATCCAGGCCGTCGCGTCCTTCGCGCTGCGCAACCCGGCCCGCGTCGAGGTCGGCGTCAACCGCTCCGTCAACCAGAGTGTCAACCACGCGATGTACCTCGTGTCGTTCGAACAGAAGTTCGAGCTGCTCGTGGCGCTCCTCGAGAAAACGAATTTCGACAGCGTGCTCGTGTTTTCCCGCACCAAGCACGGCGCCGACAAAATCGCGCGCCGGCTCAAGGCGGCCAACCACAGCGTCGCCGTCCTGCACGCGAACCGCTCGCAGAACCAGCGCATCGAGGCGCTGGCCGGTTTCAAGAGCGGCAAGTACGAGATCATGGTCGCGACCGACATCGCCGCGCGCGGCATCGACGTCGCGGGCGTGACGCATGTGATCAATTACGATGTGCCGGAGAATCCCGAGGATTACGTGCACCGCATCGGCCGCACCGGCCGCGCCCAGGCCGTGGGCGACGCGTTCACCCTCGTGACGCCGGAGAACGCGAGCGACATCCGCGACATCGAGCGCTTCATCGGCCAGAAGATTCCCGAGCTGAAACTCGAGGGTTTCGACTACAAGCCGCTCTCCGCCCGCCCGGCCCCGCCGGTGCAGCAGGGCGCGCGCGGCAGCCTGCCCGGCACGATGCGGCCCCGCAGCGGCTTCCGCCGTTTCGGCAGCCGGCGTTGAGCCGGAGCGCGCGACGCCTATGGCGTCGCCGGGTTGAAGGGTGAAAGGTGAAGGTTGAAAGACCGGCACCTTTGCGTCTTCGCGTCCCGGTGCAGGCGGGGCTTTTGTTCGACGTCATTTGTCGCCTAGCTTCGCGGGCCATGCCCTCGATCGCCGTTGTCGAACGCCACCTCGCCGCCGTGCGTGCGTGCCGGCAATGCCCGCGCATGCACCGGCCGGCGGTGGTGGGCCGCGCGGTGACGGGCCGTATCTTGCTCGTGGGGCAGGCGCCCGGGGACAAGGAGCCGAAGCTGGGCCGGCCGTTCGCGTGGACGGCGGGGAAGACGTTGTTCAAGTGGTTCGACGCGGCGCTCGGCTGGTCCGAGGACAAGGTGCGCGACCGGATCTATTTTGCGGCCGTGTGCCGTTGCTTTCCCGGCAAGCGGCCTGAAGGCGGCGACCGCGTGCCGGCGCCCGACGAGATCGCGCGTTGCGCGGGCTGGTTGGAAAAGGAATTCGCGTTGCTCCGGCCGCAGCTCGTGTTGCCCGTGGGCAAATTGGCGATCGGGCAATTTCTCGGCGAACGGCCGTTGGCGGAGACGATCGGGCGGACGTTTGAAATCCGGTATCGCGGCCACGCGACGACGTGCCTGCCGTTGCCGCATCCCTCCGGCGCCTCGACGTGGCACCGCACCGAACCGGGCAAGACCTTGCTCGCGGCGGCGCTGGCATTGCTCGCGCGGCATCCGGCGGTGGCGGCCTAAGGTACCGGCGGCTGGGCGTCCGCGGGCGTCTCAGTTCACGCGGTTCCAGACGGGCTGGCCGAGGATGGCGGCGCGGGCGATTTTCGCGGAGGTGCTGCGCATTTCGATCATGCCTTCGGGCGAGCAGAATGCGGCGTGGCAGGTGACGATGAGGTTGGGCGTGGCGGCTTCCTCGGCGGTGCGGAGCGGCTCGGCTTCGACAACATCAAGGCCCGCGCCCGCGAGGTGGCCGGAGTGCAGGGCGGCGAAGACGGGCGCTTTTTGCACGATGTCGCCGCGGGCGGTGTTCACGAGGAAGGAGCCGGGTTTGAGGGCGGCAATTTCCGGCGCGCCGATGAAGCCGCGCGTTTCCGCGGTGAGCGGGCAATGGATCGAGAGCGTGTCGGATTGGGCGAGCAATTCGGCGAGGGAGCCGACGCGTTCGATGCCGACGGCTTTGTGCGTGCCGCTCGGAACGTAGGGATCGAAGAAGACGGTGCGGAAGCCGAGGGCCTTGGCGCGCAGGGCGGTGGCGGTGCCGATGCGGCCGAGGCCGACGAGACCGAAGGTCTGCGTGCGGAGGCGGCGCATCTTCGGGGCGACGTCGATTTTCCAACCCAAGCGCTTGGCTTCGGCGTCGAGCGGGAAGAGCTGGCGGTAAAGCGCGAGCGTGAGGGCGATGGCGTGGTCGGCGACCTCCTCGGTGCCGTAGTCGGGCACGTTGCAGACGGGGATGCCGGCGCGGGCGGCGGCGGCGGTGTCGACGGTGTCGAAACCCACGCCGTTGCGGATGATGGCGCGGCAGCGCGGCATGCGGGCGACGACGGCGGCGTCGAGTTGCGGGCCGTGCCACAGAATCAACGCGTCGGCCGCGGCGGCGACGTCGGGGAAAGGCGCGTTGAAGTCGACCCAGACGGTTTCGACGTCCGCGACGTCGGCGAGGAAGGGCCGTTCCACGCTGGCGGCGTGGTCGGTGAATTTGAATTCCTTGGGGCAAAGGATGACGACGGTGGGGCGGGGCATCGGGGGAAAACCTTTGACCACGGAATACACGGGTGCCACGGATGCCGGAAGTCCCAAACGTGAACCCTGTGAAATCCCTCGCCCGCTTCCTCCTCGTTGCCAGTTTCGCGGCGTTGCTGGCCGCGCCGGCGCTGCACGCGCAGCGCGAGAAATTGCCGCCGGAGGATCTCGAGTTCGTGGAAAAGAATTGGCCCGAGGCCAAGAAGACGACGACGGGCATCCGCTACATCGTCATGCGGCCGGGCGAAGGCACGGAGACGCCGAAGCCGGGCGACAAGGTCAACGTGCTCTACGTCGGGCGCCTCATCAACGGGAAGATCTTCGACCAGACGGGCGATCCGACCCAGCCGTTCACGTTCCGCGTGCGGCGCGAGGCGGTGATCGAGGGCTGGGACCAGGTGTTGCAACTGATGAAGAAGGGCGAAAAGCGCCTCGTGATCATCCCGCCGGAATTGGCCTACGGCACCCGCGGGCAGCCGCCGAAGATCGGCCGCAACGCGACGTTGGTGTTCGAGATCGAGCTGCTCAGTTTCGGCAAGGACTGAGCGCGGCGGCCGGGGCCGGGCGTAGCGGCCACCCTGCAAGGCGGAACCGGAGGGCGCGTTTCTTCCCATGCCTCTAAGTAGGCTCCGGTGTTTTCGAAAAATTTTACCCCTGTCTTGCTGTTCCGCATGAGCGAGATCCGCCCCTCCGTTAAGTTCCCCTCCCGCCCGGTCGATCCGGTTGCCGCCGCCGGCGCTCCGGCCAAGTCGGACGCCGAAGTGAAGGCCATGTTGGCGAGCTTGGGTTACACGTTGCCGGCGGGCGGCGCGACGGGTTCGGCCCGCGCCGACGGTGTGGTGATCCCGGCCGCGACTCCGGCGCCCCAGGCCAAGACGGTGCCGGCCTCGGCCAAGCAGGGTCGGTTGATCCTCTCCGCGGTGGCGGCCACGGTGGTCCTGACCGGCGGTTTCCTTTTCCAGACCCTCGTGGTGGCGTCCGGCACGTCGATGGAGCAGTCGATTCTGACGGTGGAGCGGCCGCAGATCGTGACGGTGGCGGCCCGCGAGGGCGCGGCCGAGGCGGCCCCGGCGGTGGCGACTTTGGCGGCGACGCCGTTTGCGGCCGAACTCGCCGAGCGTCCGGCGACGGTCGAGCAGCCGGCGTTTGTGCCGGTTCCTGCGCCCGCCCCCGTTGCCCCCGTGGCCGTTGCGCCCGCGGCGGCTCCCGTGGCGACCGCGGCTCCGGCGATCGAGCCGGCGGTGGCGGAAGTGCCGGAGCGGTCGGTGGTGGAAAGCTTTGTGGCGAACCTGCGCATCTCGGCGGTGGTGCCGCCGCGCGTGATGGTGAACGACAAGGTGCTGACGTTCGGCGCCGCGGTCGATGCCACGTCCGGCGTGATGCTGCACTCCGTCGACACGGACAACCGGCTCGTGATCTTCAACGACGCCTTCGGCCGCCTCGTGGCGCGCCGCTACTGAGGCGTGGCCGCCGGCTTCGGCCGCGCGGCGAGGAGATTGTCGGCGGTGTAGAGGGCCAAGGCGGCCCAGATGAAGGCGAAGCCGAGACCGCGCGAGAGCGGGAACGGCTCCCGGTAGACCCAGATCCCGAGCATGAATTGCACGGTGGGCGCGAGGTACTGCAGCAGGCCGAGCGTCGAGAGGCGGATGCGTTTCGCCCCGTAGGCGAAGAGCAGCAGAGGAACGGCGGTGACCACGCCGGAGCAGAGCACGAGCCCCTGCACACCCGGTGCGGCATGGCCGAGCACGCCGTGGCCGCGGGCGAATTGCCAGGCGAGAAAACCGACGGCGACCGGGGCGAGGAGCAGCGATTCCACCGCGAGCCCGGCGATGGCGCCGAGTTTCGAGCGTTTGCGGCTGAGACTGTATGCGCCCCAGGTGCCGGCCAGCGCGAGCGCGATCCACGGCGGCCGCTCGAGCTGCACAAACATAAGCACGACGCCGGTGGCCGCGAGGGCGATGGCGAACCACTGTGCGCGGCGCAGGTGCTCGCGGAGGATCCAGCGGCCGGCGGCGACATTGACCAACGGGACGAGGAAGTAGCCGAGGCTGCACTCGATGACGTGGCCGGTGTTGACGCCCCAGACGTAGACCAGCCAGTTGCCGGTCAAGAAGGTGGCGTTGAGCAGATTGAGTCCGACGGCGCGCGGATCACGGAGCGTGGAGCGGATCTCGGCGGCGCCGCCTTGGAAAACCAGCAGGCCGAGGAGCAGCGCCAGCGACCAGACATGGCGATGGGCAATGAGCTCGACGGGATCGACGGCCGAAAGGCGCGTCCAATACAGGGGCACGAGGCCCCAGAGAAAGTAGCAGAGGGCGGCGGCACCGGCGCCGCGAAGCGGGTCGGAAGACGAAGCGGGTGCAGCCACGGCCGGACCGTCGGGAAGAGCGAAACGGAAGCGTCAACCGCCGGCGGTCGACGCCGCGGTCACTTTTTGGCGCCGGGTTTGCCGAAGCCGTAGCGATCCTCGAATTCCTTCTCGGCTTGCGCACGGGCGGCTTCGGCGGCGGTGCCGGCCGCGGCGAGTTCGCCGGTGCGTTTTTCGACCCAGCGGCGGCGGAAAGTGGCTTCGACGTCGCCGGCGATCGCGGGGTTTTCCTTCGGCTTGTCGGATTTGCGGAAAAGCGAGCAGCCCGGGGTCAGGGCAACGGCGGCGGTGAGCAGCACGAGGAGCGACGGTTTGGTCATGGTGGCGCGGGGGTGGTGAACGTGGGGAGCAGGGGTTCCGACCGCGAGGGAAACTTTTGGGTTCGCGCAATTCGCGGCCGGGCGGCGGTGGGTAGGCTTTTTGTTTTCGCGCTTCGGAGGATTTTCATTTTCGTGGCCGCCATGAGCGACGAGCAAACGCCACCGCCCCCCGCGCTGCGCCTGAAGCCACGCTTGCGCCCGGCGGAGGCCCCCGCCGAGTCCGCCGCTCCGCCGAGTCCGCCGCCGGCCGTCGTGCCGCCGGTTGCTCCCGAGGTGCCGGCCGAGCCGCCGGCGGCGCCGAAAATCCGTTTCAAACCGCGGCTGAATGCCGAAGCGGCCGCTCCGGCCGCGGCGGAAAGCGCAGCGGCACCGGCCGAAGCGGCGCCGCCGCCGGCCGTTATCCCGGCGGTGATTCCGGCCGCGGTGCCGCCGCCTCCGCCCGCGGCGGCGTCCGGGGAAGCGCCGCGGATCCGGTTGAAGTCGAGGCTGGGCGGTGAAACCGCCGCCGGTGCGGCGCCGGTCCCCGTCGCTCCTCCGCCCGCTGTGATTCCTGCGCCGCCGGTCGAGCCGGTTGAGCCCGTTGCGCCGCCGCCGCCGGTTGCCGTGGTGCCTCCGCCTGCGCCGGTCATCCCGCCTCCGCCCGCGGTGCCGCGGCCGGTGCCCGGCGGTTCGCGGCCGCCGTTGCCCTTGCCGCCTCCGCCCGCGCTGCCGGCGGTGGCGGTCGAGCCGGGCGGGAAATTCAAACTCAAGCCCAAGGTCCCCCCGCTCGGCGGTCCGGCGGTCCCGGCGGTGCCCGGGGCCGTGATCCCGGCCGTGCCGGCTGCGGTGCCCCCGGTGGCGGCGGCGCCGGCCGGAATTCCTCCGGCTCCGGCGGCGGACGGTGCGCCCAAAGCTCCGCCGCCTTTCCCGGTGATGGCGCCTCCGGCCAGCGGCAAAACCACGCCGCCGATCCCGCATGTCGCGATGAAGGCCGCGGCGGTCGATGCGCCGCCGCCCGCCGCGTTGGCGAAGCCCAAGGCGAAGGGGAAAAAGAATCTCAAGCTGCCGCTGATCGCGGCCGCGGCGGTGCTGGTGCTCGGTGGCGGCGGCTTCGCGGCGTGGACGTTGTTCCTCCAGCCCGAACCTCCCCCGCCGCCGCCGCTTGTGATTAAGCCGAAGGCCCCGGCTCCGGCCGCGCCGGCGCCTGCCCCGGCGGCCGCAGCCGCGGCCAAGGCCCCTGCGGCGGGATCGGCGGAAAACGCGACGCCCGTCGACGCGCTGAACAAACTTGCGCACGCTCCGGCGGATGCGATCCAGAAGGCGCAGGATGCGATCGCCGCCCGGCGGGAAAGCGGCCAAGGGCGCGTCGAATCCGCGTTGGCGGCCGAGGATCTCGGCAACAAGCCGGCGCAGGCGGCGACACCTGCGACTCCGGCGATGACGACGTCGACGGGTACCCGCTCCGTGGGCCAGGGTTTGACCGCGATGATCGAGGTCAACGCGGTGGCCGAGGCCAGCCAGGAGTTCCGATCCTTTGTCGCGAATGCGCGCGTGAGCGGCGTATTCCAGGGCGCGCCGTCCCGCGCCTTCATCAACGGCCGGTTGACCCGCGCCGGCGAAACCGTGGAGCCGAATCTCGGGATCGTCTTCGAGGCGGTCGACGCGGAGACCAAGCAGCTGATTTTCCGCGACAAGTCCGGCGCGTTTGTATCGCGCCGCTACTGAAACCGGCCGTTCGCGGCCGGTTTCAGATTTGGGGTTCGGAGTTTGGGGTTTGGAGTTCCGGTGATCGGCTCCTTGGTGCGGCTGAATCTGCGCCCGAGGTAGGCGCGACGCTTCCCAACTCCAAACTCCGAACTCCAAACTCCGAACCGTTAACGGTGACGCGCCCTTCGGCGCGTCACGGGACTTCGTAGATCTCGACGAGTGCGACCCCGTTGGCGCCGCCGTTGCCGCTGATCTGGGCGGTGTACGTGCCGGGCTGGAGGCGGGCGAGCAGGGCGGCGTCGCGGGCGGCGGCCGGCAGGGCGAAGGCGCCGACGCTGGCGAAGGCGGCGGTGAGTTCGGCGGTGCCGCCCCAGTTGTCGTTTTCCTGCACCTTCACGGCGGAGCTGTTGAAGAGTTCGAGTTTCGGATCGGCGAGGACGTCGGTGACGCCGAAGGCGGAGAGGGTCGGACCGATGGCCCGGATGAGGACCGTCTTCGGGGTCGGGCCGGCGATCGCGAATCCGGCGATGAGGGTCTCGGCGCCGGAGCCGCTGACGGTGCGGGCCGAGACGTTGACGAGGCGCGGGGTGGTCGCGGTGAAGGCGGCGGACGGCGTCGCGTCGTAGATCTCGGCCAAGGTGACGCCGGTGGCTCCGGCGTTGCCGGAGATCTGGGCGGAGTAACCGCCGGCGGCAACCGTGGGATTGTAGATCGCGGCATCGCGGCTGCCGATGGTCAGGGCGAAGGCGCCGACGCTGGCAAATATGCCGGCGTCCGAGGACGACCAGTTGTCGTTTTCGGCGACTCGGACCGTGCCGGCGTACACTTCCATGCGCGGATCGACGAGGGCGCCGGTCACGCCGAAGGCGGCGAGGGTGGGGCCGATGCCGCGGATCACCAGCGGCTTGGAGCCGGTGGTGGCGCCGCCGCCGACGACGAAGCCGACGATCAGGGTCTGCGCACCGGTGCCGGCGTTCGTGCGGATGGAGAGGTTGGCGATGCGGCTGACCTCGGGGCCGGCGGCGACGGCGGTGACGGTGACGACGGCGGGAGAACTTTCGATGGTCCGGCCGGCGCCGGTGACGACGACGGTGTAGCGCCCGGCGTTGGCCGCGGTGGCCGCGGCCAAAGTGAGCGTCGCGGCGGTCGCGCCGGGCACGGCGACGCCGTCCTTGCGCCACTGATACGTCACGGCGCCGGCGGCGGCGGCCTCGGCCCGGAGGACGGCGGTGCCGCCGGCGGCGACGGTGGCGTTGGCCGGAGCCTGCGTGAGGTAGAGCCCGGCGCCGACCACGGCGAAACTGCCCTGAGCCGAGGCGGCGAGCGTGTGGGCGCGGGGCAGGCCGGACGGCACGGTGGTCTTGCCGCCGGTGGCGCTGCCCCAGGCGACGACGGTGCCGTCGGACTTGAGGGCGAGGGAGTGGAAATCGCCGGCGGCGACGGCGACGACGTTGTTCAGGCCGGCGGGGACGTTGATCTGGCCGTTGCCGTTGTTGCCCCAGGCGGCGACGGTGCCGTCGCCGCGCAAGGCCAGCGCATGGGTGCCACCGGCAGCGACGGCGACGACGCCCGTGACGGCGGCCGGGACGGTGCGGATGCCGGTGCCGCCGAGGGCGACGACGGCGCCGTTGCGGCGCAGGATCACGGAGGTCTGGTTCCCGGCGGCGATGTCGACGGCGTCGTCGAGCCCGGCGGGCAGGGCGGTTTGGCCGACGGCATTGCTGCCCCAGGCGACGACAGTGCCGTCGGTCTTCAGCGCGAGGACGTGGTTGTTGCCGATGGCGAGTTTGCGGACGCCGGACAGCCCTTCGGGCGGGGTGAGGAGTTGGCCGATGCCGGAGCCCCAGAGGATGGCGCGGCCGTCGCGCAGGACGGCGCCGCTGACATTGCCGCCGGCGGCGACGGACGCGACGAGGTCGTTGATCTGCGGGACAGTGGCCTGGCCGAAGACGTTGTCGCCCCAGGCGACGACGGTGCCGTTGGCCCGGAGGGCAACGGCGTGGCCGGTGCCGCCGGCGAGGGCGCGGATGCCGTTGAGCCCGATGGGCGTGTTGGTGACGGCGGTGGGCGTATCCAGAAAATTGAGTCCGGTGCCCCAGGCGGCGGCGACGTCGGGCGGCGCGGCGGGCAGGGTGACCTCGATGTCGAGCCACTGGGCGGGTTCGGCGCCGCCCTGGGCGGCGGTGCGGAGTTTCACGCCGGCAACGGTGTCGTCGAGGGTTGCGCCGACCGGGAGAGCGGAGTCGTTGGGGTTGGTGCCCGGGGTCGCGAAGTCGATGAGCTGGCTTTCCTGCTGGGCGTTGAAGCCCCAGATGACGTTGGCGCCGCCGCCGAGCGTGCTGCCGGGCAGGGCCTGGCGGTGGCCGACCCAGTACCAGCGGACGCCGTCGCGGAAAACCCGGAGGGCGAGCGGGGCGGCCCGGTTGGCGGCGGGGCTGTCGTATCGGCTGATGCGGTACGTGCCGCTGGCCGCCGGGACGGTGACGGCGGCGTCGGGCAGCCAGCCGAGCTGGTTTTTGCACCAGTGGTTGAAATGGTAGCGGCCGTCGCGGGAGGCGTTGTCGCCCATCATGTCGAAGGGATCGCCGTACTCGCGGCTGCTGCCGGCGGCGGAGAGGGGGTTGCCGTCGTTGACGACCCAGAGGCTGGAGTGCTTGAGGCCCCAGTTGTGGCCGAGTTCGTGGGCGGTGACGCCGAGGCCGAAGGAGCCGTTGAGCCAGGAGTTGGTGCCGCCGACGGTGGCGAGGCCGCCGAAGCCGAACTGCGAGCCGGGCACGCGGGTGGAGCGGAGATTGGTGAACACGACCATGATCCGGTCGTAGTCGGCCATGGTGTAGTCGGCGGCGGCGGCGGTGCGCGCGGCGGTGTGGAGGCCGCTGCTGTTGTTGGCGGTGGCGTAGCTGGCGCCGGTGGCGGGCATCCGGTAGACCGTGGGGCTGACGGTGGCGGTGAACGTCGTGAGGCCGTAGCTGTTTTCCTCGAAGAATTCGCGGACGGGGCCGTTGATGGTGTCGGAAAACGTGCCGGCGGCGATGGGTTCGCCGGGGAAGTCGGGGAAGTCGACGCGGATCACGAGGATCTTCTTGGCGCCGATGGTCCACGGCGTGGCGGGGTCGGCGGCGCGGGGCGGGGCGACGGTGCCGTTGGGCGCGAGGGCGGGCACGATCGGACCCTCGCGTTCCTCGGCGGCAATGAGGCGCTGTTCGAACTGTTCGAGGGCGTCGTCGCCGGCGTCGAGTTGCCAGAGCCGGCCGTGGGCAAAGACGACGAGGGCGGCTTCGCCGACCGGGGCGGCGGGATCGGCGGGAGCGAGAGCGCGATGGGTGACGGGGCAGCGGTCGACGATGTCGGCGCCCGGGATTTCGTCCGCTTCAAGGAGGCGGAGCGGGCTCTCGTGGAGGGCGAATTCGCCGGCGAGGGCGATGCCGTGGAGCGAAGCGCCTTCCTCGGTGGTCTGGGCGAGGCGGCGGCCGTAGGGATGGGCGGTGAAGGTGGTGTCCTCGAGATAAACGGTGCGGCGGCTGGTTTCGCCGCGGCCCGGGGCGGCGTCGGGCGCGAGTTGGGCCTGCTGCAGGGCGAACTCGCCGGTGCCGGCGACGCGGGATTCGAGTTGGGCGAGGACGGCCGGGGGCAATTCGCGGCGGATGGCGGCGGGGACGGTGACGGCGAGGGCCTCGGCCGGTTGGCGGCGAATCAGATGGAGCATCGCGGCACGGCGTTGGCGGGCGAGGAACACGCCTTCGCCCTCGAGGGCGGCGCGGGCGGCGGGATCGGCGGCGCGGCGGTAGCGCTCGGTCCAGGCGCGGAAGGCGGCGAGCGTCGGGATGGACGTGTTTTCCCACCGGTGGGCGTAGGCGAGCCGGGTGCGGCGCTCGGCGCGGCGAGCGACGACATCGCCGGCATCGGTGGCGGCGGGGGAGGATGCCGGGGTGGCGGCGGCGGCGAATGCAGTCGCCGGGGCGGGAGGAAGGATCGGCCGGGAGGCCGCGGGAGCCGGGCGCTCGGGGGCGCGGTAAAGCCAGGAGAGCGAGCCGGCGGCGACGGCGACAAGGAGAAGGACCGCGGAGCGGGAGAAGCGCATCGGGTGGGGCGGGGCGCGGCCGGGATGGCCGCGCGGGAACGCGGGGGAACTAAGCGCGAACGGTCCGCGCCGCCAGCCAAACCCGGAAGGGATCAGGCCGCGGGCGGACGACCGGCGGTGTTGCCGGCGAGGTAGACGGTCTGCGAGGGGAACGCGAAGGCGAGACCGCGCGATTCGACGAGACGCATGAGACCGAGGTTGATGCGTTGCCGGACGGCGAGGGATTGGGGGAGGTCGGGCGAGGTCACCTCGTAGGCGTACCAGAGGTCGAGCGACGAGGGTCCGAAGTCGCGGAAGAACACCAGGACGCCGGCGGCGTCGACCTCGGGTTGGGCGGAGATGAGGTTCCGCACTTCGGGCACGAGGGATTCGAGTTGGGCGGGGCGGGTGTCGTAGGTAAGGCCGACCACCTGCTCGATGCGGCGGCGGGTGAAGCGGGAGAGGTTGGTGATCGTCTCGGCGGCGACGGTCTTGTTCGGGATCACCATGAGGGATTTGTCGACGAGGCGGATGCGCGTGGAGCGCAGGCCGATGTCCTCGACGGTGCCGGTGTTGGCGCCGATCTTCACCGTTTCGCCGACCTTGAAGGGTTGGTCGACGGCGACGACGATGGCGCCGAAGATGTTCGCGAGGGTGTCCTGCGCGGCGAGGGCGAAGGCCAAGCCGCCGATACCGAGACCGGCGAGGATGGCTTTCACGTCGTAGCCGAGGCTCTGGACGGTGAGCAGGACGCCGACGATGGCGAAGGCCGTGAGCAGCGATTTCGAGATCCACGGCATGAACGCGGCGATGCCGAGGGATTTCTCCCGGGCCAATTCCGAGCCGTGCTGGAGAAGGGCGGCGAGGCCGCGCCAGAGGCCCCAGAAGATCACGAGGGAAAACGCGACCTGGGAGCCGGAGGCGATGTAGAGGTCGGCCTGCGGGGAGAGCTTGAGGACCTTGAGGGAGGAGAAAACGCCGACGACCATCACGAAGGTGGCGGCCGGGGCCTCGAGGGCGGGGAAGAGTTTGTCGTCCAGCGTGGTTTCGGTCTTGGCCGCGAGTTTGCGGAGAACGGCGAAGACGACGTTGGTGATCAGACGGCGCGCGAGCAGGGCAACGACCAGCAGGAAGATGCTGATGGTGTAGTGGGTGAGCGTGTTGCCGCTGGCGCGGATGTTGAAGGCGCCGAGGATAGAGTCGACGAGGTGCTCGAGGAAATCCGGGGTGTGGGGCGCGGGGACCTTGCCCGAGGCGACGGCGGCGGCGGCAAGGGTGGAGTTGTCCGGTCCGGCCGGCGGCGGGGTTTCCTGGGCGCGGAGGCCGGAGACGAGGAGGCCGAGCAGCAGGCAGGCGAAACGGACGTGCAACCGAGTCAGCATGGGCGGGTGATCGAAGGAGGGGGGGCGAGGTTGTCAAAGGCATTGCCCGGCCCGGCGCGCATCAACTCCCCGCTTGCCTGCGGGAAGACTCCGTGCCCCGTTTGCCGGCTATGTTTTCGCTGCTCGCCGTGCTTGATGTGATGCCGATCTGGGCGTGGGTCGGTTTCTTCGTGTTCATCGCCGCGATGCTCGCGCTCGATCTCGGGGTCTTCCAGCGCGATTCGCACGAGGTGAAGATGAAGGAGGCGCTGGTCTGGTGCGGCGTGTGGTTCGCGCTGGCGATGGGCTTCAACGCGCTGGTGTGGCACTGGCGCGGGCCGGAGCTCGGGCAGCAGTTCCTCGCTTCCTACCTGATCGAGCTCTGCCTGAGCATCGACAACGTCTTCGTCTTCATCCTCGTCTTCGCGTACTTCAAGGTGCCGTCGAAATGGCAGCACCGCGTGCTGTTCTGGGGCATCATCGGCGCGGTGGTGATGCGCGCGGTGTTCATTCTGGTCGGCGTCAGCGTGATCCAGCGCTTCCATTGGGTGCTGTATATCTTCGGCGCGTTTCTCGTGTACACCGGCATCAAGATGGCGCTGCCGGGCAAGGACGAGGAGGTGCATCCCGAGAACAATCCCGTGGTGAAACTGTTCCGCCGCTTCTATCCCGTGGCGCCGCACAACGAACACGGCCATTTCTTCACGCAGCACCAGGGCCGCCGCATGGCGACGCCGCTCTTCATCGTGCTGATCGTGATCGAGACGACGGATGTCGTCTTCGCCCTCGATTCGATCCCGGCGGTGCTCGCGATCACCAAGGACGGATTCGTGGCGCTGACCTCGAACATCTTCGCGATCCTCGGCCTGCGGTCGCTCTACTTCGCGCTCAACGGCATCATGCAGCTCTTCCGTTTCCTCAAGGTCGGGCTCGCCTTCATCCTCGTGTTCATCGGCGTGAAGATGCTGATCGAGCATTGGTTCAAAGTTTCGACGACGACCTCGCTGGCCGTCATCGGCAGCGTGCTGACGGTGTCCGTGCTGATGTCGGTCCTGATCAAGGCCGCGCCGCAAAAGAAGTCGCATTGACGCCGGCCGGCCCCGTCCCGCGGGGCCGCGAAAACGCCGGGTGCAGCGGCTGCACCCGGCGGTTGGGTTCTGCGGATCCCGCGGCCGCGGGAAGGAAACGTTCAGGCGACGGCGATGCGGCGCGGCTTGACCGCGCCGGCCTTCGGGAGCGAGAGGCGGAGGACGCCGTCGTTCAACTCGGCCGCGATGCGGTCGGTGTCGACCGTGCGGTCGTGGGCCAGCACGAGTTCGAACGTCTCGTCGCCGGATTCCCGATACAGCGGCGTCCAGCCGGCGGGCCGCGACCAGGCGCGGCGGCCGACGACGCGGATTTCGTCCGCGGACGCCGTCAGATCGAGGCCGGTCTTGGCGACGCCGGGCAGATGCACGGTGACGGCATAGGCCTCGGGCGTTTCGCGCACCTGGTAGACCGGCTTCACGGTCGGGCCGAGGTCGGCGGGCGCGGTCTCGGCGACCGGCGCGGGCGCGGCGGGCTCGGCGTTGCGGTTGAGGGCAGGGAGGATGGATTGGAGAAGGGACATGGCGGGAGGGAAGGTTGGAGGTGGATGGGACGGGTTTACTGGACGCTGATCGCGATCTTCTTCGGCTTGGCCTCTTCGCGCTTCGGGAGCGTGACGGTGAGGATGCCGTTTTCGTAATGGGCGGAGATCTTGTCGGTCTGGACGGCGTCCGAGACGGTGACGGAGCGGGTGAACGCGACCGACTGCTCGGGCTGGCCGTCGCGGGCGGGCGTCTTGCGGGCGGCGGTGATGGTCAGGTAGCCGTCGACCAGCTCGACGTTGACGTCGGCGCGGTTGACGCCGGGGAGTTCGGCGCGGACGTAGGTGTTGTCCTTGTCCTCGTACAGATCGACCGGGAAGCGCTGCGGCTGGGCCGCGGCGGCGAGGTCGGTGACGGTGGAGGCGAACCAGCGGTCGATCTCGTTTTCGAGTCCGGCCCACGGGGAGCGGGCGAAGACGGGCGAGAAGGAACGGGCGGTCGGATAGGTGTAGCGGATGAGTCTCATGGTATGGGTTCTCCTGTGAGTGGATGGTTGGTGACGCACCTCTTGCATCCCGCGGACCAAGCGCGTGCCGGTCCTTAAGTGGCGCGGCGACGGCAGTTTGCCGCCGGCGGTCCGCGGCTGCACCGGGCCGATGCGTCACAGACTGTGCCGTCGCACCCGGAAAAATCGTCGCGCCGGGCCGGCATTCCGTGCTGCTGTGGCGGTTTTGGCATGAGCTCCTTCGATTTCGACACCGTCCCGCAACGCCTCGGCACCGATTCCCAGAAATGGCAGAAGTACGCCGGCCGCGATATCCTGCCCCTGTGGGTGGCCGACATGGACTTCAAGTCGCCGCCGGCGGTGATGGCGGCGCTGCACGCGCGGGTCGACGCAGGCATTTTCGGCTACGCCCGGCCGGTGAAGTCGACGGTCGACGCGATCGTCGAGGCGATGGCGCGGCGTTACGGTTGGGAAATTGATCCGGCGTGGATCGTGTGGCTGCCGGGTCTCGTCGTCGGACTCAACGTCACCGCCCAGGCCTTCGCGGAGCCGGGCGACGAAGTGCTCACGCTGTCCCCCGTTTATCCGCCGTTCATGAGCGCGCCGAAGAACAGCGCGCGGGCATCGGTGAGCGTGCCGTTTGTCCTGCAGCCGGGCACGGGCCGCGCGGACGGCACCTGGACGATCGATTGGGAGGCGTTGGAAAAGGCCGTCACGCCGCGGACGAAGCTCTTCTACCTTTGCAATCCGCACAACCCGCTCGCGCGCGTGTGGCGCCGCGACGAACTCGTGCGGCTGGCGGCGTTCTGCGAGCGGCACGACTTGGTGCTGTGTTCCGACGAGATCCATTGCGACCTCATCCTCGATCCGGCGCTGCCGCATCTGCCGACGGCGAAGGTGGCGCCGGAGATCGCGGCGCGGACCGTGACGCTGATGGCGCCGAGCAAGACCTACAACGTGCCGGGCCTCGGCACGTCGTTCGCGATCATCCCGGACGCGGAGCGACGCACGCGTTTCCTGCGGGCGACGTCCGGCATCGTGGCGGAAGTGACGAGCCTCGGCTTCACGGCCTGCGAGGCGGCCTACCGCGACGGCGAGGCGTGGCGCCAAGGGCTGCTGGCGTACCTGCGGGGCAACCGCGACTACCTGCTCGAAACGATCGCGCGCGAATTGCCCGGCGTGCACGTCGAGGCGCCGGTGGAGGCGACGTATTTGCTTTGGCTCAACGTGGCGGCGCTCCGATGGGAGAACCCAATTGCGCACCTCGAAAAGCACGGCCTCGGGTTGAGCGACGGCGCGGCGTTCGGCGCGGCGCGCGGGACGCACGTGCGGCTGAACTTCGGCTGCCCGCGGGCCACGCTGGTCGAGGCGATGCGGCGCTTCCGCGCGGCGCTGGGTTGAAGGGCGGTTGAGAGTTGAGAGCTGAGAGTTGAGAGATCGATCCGGCGGAATTCCGATTCAGCTCTCAACTCTCAACTCCACCGGCCGCCGCCTAAAGCCGGCGCCAGGCCATCACCGAGAGCGAGAGCAGAAGTCCGATGCGGATCGCGCCTTCGAAGGTGAGGATCACGAGGATCCATTTCAGGGGACTGCCGCGGCGGAGGGAGTAGCCGATGAGCGTGATGATGAGCAGACCGAGACCATGGATGCGGCCGAACTGCACCGTGAGGAGCAGGGCCATCCACGCCCAGTAGCCCAGCAGGGTAACGCTCCAGACAAAGGCCGTGGGTTCGCCGAGGCCGAGGGTGCGCGGGTCGGCGCCGCGGGCGATCTGCTTGATGCCGAGGTAGCGTTCGCTGAGCACAAGCTGCCAGATCTCGAAGATCAAAAACAGCGGGGCGAAGGCGACGAGGACGGACACGACCGGAGCAAACCGCGGCGTGCGCGGCAGGGGAAGCATGAAGCTGAAGGCGGTCAGCGGTCAGCGGTCAGCGGTCAGCGGTCAGCGGTCAGCGGTCAGCGGTCAGCGGTCAGCGGTGGCTGCCGCGGCTAGCGCTGAAGGCTGACCGCTGAAAGCCGAAAGCTCCGGCCCCGCCGGCAACGCGCGGACCGTCGGGCCTTCGACCCAGCGGGCCTGGACCGTGGTGCGGGAGGGCCAGGCGGGGATGCCGAATTCGTTGCGCAGGATTTGGCCGACGACCATCTCGGCCGCGCGGGCGCCGAGCAGGCGGGGTTGCAGGTCGAGGCCGGCGCAGGGTTCGGTGCGGTGCAAAATGTTGAGGAGGACGAAACCCGGCGGCTCGCCCTCGGGCCGGCAGGCGCGGATCCAGTCGCGCGTTTCCGGGAAATGGCTGAGGACGACGTCGGGCCGGTGCTCCCGGAACCACGGCGCGAACTCGCGTTGAAAATCCGGATACGCCGCCGTGATCAACGGCGGGACGGGCGGGCCGCCGGCGGGATCGGTCTGGAGGGCGCGGAAGGCGCTGCTTTGCCGGCGGGCGATGCGGACGTCGCGCTGTCGCTCCAAGACGAGGCCGGGCCGGCGGTAGCCGCGGGCGGCGAGCTGGGCGCCGAGGGCGAGCATGGAGCCGTAGTGGTCGGGGCTGACGGAGTGCATTTCCGGGCCGGCGGTCGCGTAGTCCGTGTTGATGCAGGCGTAGCGGGACCAGTCGAAGGCGGAGAAATCGGCGGGAAACCAGGTCGGCAGCACGATCACGCCGTGGGTGCCGCGCGAGCGGAGGATGCCGTCGAGGCGCGACCACGCGAGATGCCCGGGCCCGACCGAGAATTCCGCGAGGGCAAAACCCATGGCGGCGGCGCGCTCGCGGGCGCCGGCGATCAGCTCGAGGGGAAACGGGCCGTGCGGGTGGCCGGGTTCCACGAGGTCGATGACCGCGAGGGAACCATGGCAGGCGCCGGGGCGGGGGCCGCGGTTGATCGAGCCGAGGACGGTGGCGACGAGGGGATTGACGCGGTAACCCGCGGCTTTGGCCTCGGCGCGGATGCGGGAGACTGTCTCGGGCGCGACGCGCCCCTTGCCGCGGAGGGCATCGGAGACCGTGGTCCGCGAGACGCCGAGGGTGCGGGCCAGCGTGTTGATCGAAGGCGGGCGGGGTAGCATGCCGAACAATCCGGCACTTCACGGCGTGGACAGGGGCAGGCAACGCCGATTCCAGCTTGCGGCGCCCGACAGTCAGAATCCGGGCCGCGCCGGCGACCGCGCAAATTCGCCGAACCCCTACCATGACCCACCGTTCCCGGCGCTCGACGCGCCATCCGTTGACCGCGGCCGCGACCGCGTTTGCCCTCGTTGCCACGGCGTCCGCCCAGCCCGCCGCGCCGGCCGCCGCTCCCGCCAAGCCCAAGGAGGACGCGGTGATGCTCGCCCAGTTCGTCATCACCGAAAACGCCGCCAATCCCTACCAATCGCAGCAGGCGCTCTCGGCCTCGCGCGTGGCGATGGCCGTGCAGGACATCCCGCAGACAATCTCCGTGGTGCCGCGCGAGTTCATCGTCGACACCGGCGCGAACCGCATGCTCGACGCCGCGAAGTACGTCACGCCGATCGTCGAGAACACGCTGCCCTTCGGCGGCGACCGCTACACGATCCGCGGCTTCCAGGTTTCCGCCGAGTTCATCGACGGCACGATGATCTCCGGCGCGGACGGCTACAGCATGTCCCAGTCGACGGCCAACATCGAGCGCCTCGAGATCATCAAGGGCCCGAATTCCATCCTCGTCCCCGGCGGCAGCCCCGGCGGCGTGATGAACCCGATCACGAAGTCGCCGCTCTCGAAGAACGCCGCGTCGATCACGGTCGGCGCCTCGAATTACTCGGGCAATACCTTCGACCTCGATTACAACCGCGTGCTCACGAAGGACGGCCGCGCCGCCATGCGCCTCGTGTATTCGCTGTGGCGCGTCGACTACTACATCAAGGGCCAGTACCGGAACGGCTACGAATTGGCGCCGTCGTTTTCCTACCAGCTGTCGCCCGCGCACAAGCTGACCCTCAAGGCCGACTTCGTGCAGAACCGCGAGACCAACCTCGGCGGCCTGCCCATCGACCCGAGCGTCGGCGGCACGAGCTACGCCCGCATCCCGCGCGGCCTCCCGCGCGACTGGCAGTTCGGCGACAAGACCGACACGCGCCACCGTTCCACCGAGCGCGTCAGCGCCGAGCTGCTCTCGACCCTCGGCGACCACGTGACGTCCCGCCTCTACGTGATGGGCGACCACATCCGCCGCTACGACATCGGCGGCACCTCCGCCGGCCTGACCAACGCCGGCGGCGGCAGCCGCAATCCGTTCACCGGCCTCTACGAGCCCGGCGTCAACTGGAACACCGCCGCCTTCAACGCCAACGGCGCCGTCGCCCTCGTCGGCACGCCCGCGCCGGTCACCGATCCCTCGACCTGGATCTACGTCCGCAACGTCGGCAAGAACGACCTCGAGTACACCGAGGGCCACGTGAAGAACGACTACGCGGCCACCTTCGAGACGCCGTTCCTCAAGAGCACCACGCTCGCGGGCTTCGCCGCCAACACGTCCAAGGTCCGCTGGCGCACGCCGGCCTCGGCCTCCCGGCCGCCGGTCCCCGCCAACAACCTCGGCTCCATCACGTATCCGGGTTATGTGTATCCGCCGATCCTCCCCGGCTTCACCACGCAGGGCCTCGGCACCGACCGCACCGGCAAGCAGGACGATCTCCAGATCTTCCTCTACGAAACGCTCGGCCTCTGGAAGGACCGCCTGCAGGTGTCCGGCGGCGTGTCGCGTTTCTTCGGCACGCTGGCGCGCACCGACAACACCGGCACCGCGATCAATCCCGCCTTCCCGAATTCCCCGGCCTACAACCTGACGAACAACGCCACCTCCTTCGGCGTCGTCGCCAAGCCGATCAAGGAAGTCTCGTTCTTCTTCAGCCGCAACACGACCGGCAGCACGATGCCCGGCTCGCTCAACGCCGGCGTCACCGATCCGGCGCTCAAGCTCGCGACCGGCGGCCAACGCGAGTACGGCATCAAGACGTCGTTCCTCGAGGGCCGGCTCACGACCTCGCTCGCGTACTTCGATATCGCGCAGAAGAACACCTCGGTCACGAATTCGGAGTTCTTCCGTCTCCAGGCGCTGGGCCAGTCGACGGCGGGCCTGCCGCAGTTCCTGCTCTTCGACCTGAATTCCAAGGGCTGGGAATTCGAGGCCACGTACTCGGTCGGCAAGAACTTCACGATCCTCGGCAACTTCTCCGACGTGAAGATCCGCCAGCCCGTGACCAACGTCCGCCTCCGCGGCGTGCCCGACAAGTCCTACGCCGTTTACGCCGATTACCGTTTCACGACCGGCCCGCTGACGGGCTGGGGCGCGAACGTCGGCGTCGACTACAAGGGCGACGTCGCCGGCGAGAACGCGTCCGGCTACACCACGACGCGCCCGCTGCCGACCGGCCCGGCCTTCGTGCCCGTGCAGCCGTCCTTCCTCGTCGAAGGCCGCACGCTGGTGAACGCCGGTCTCACCTACCGCCGCGGCCAGTGGTCCGGCGCGCTCATGCTGCACAACGCCCTCGACAAGGAGTACATCCTTGCCGCCGGCAGCCGCGGTGCCGTGACCGTCGGCACGCCGCGCGACTGGAAGGCGTCCGTCACGTACAAGTTCTGAGGTTCTAGACTTGGTCAGCAGACGCGCCGCGCGAGCGGCGCCGGCCGGGATGCGGAGTGGTTCCCGCATCCCGGTCTTTTTTTATCCGGACTTGCGGCCCGCCCGGCGGCGCCGGTTTGCTGGCAGTATCGGCTGAGGCGTCGTTCCAGCCCCCACCCCATGACGCTATCCGCGCTGCTTTCCGTTTTCCGGCGCCGCCCCTGGCGGCTGGTTCTGCTTGGGCTGGTCACCGTGCTGGTGTGGTGCGCCCATTACGACCGTTGGTCGTGGGCGGCGTGGCAGCTGCCGACCGACTACGAGGGCGACGCCCCGGAGGTGCTCGCCGAAATCAGGGCCGCCTCCGAGGGGGCGATCGGCCCGTTGCAGCCCAAAGTGGTGGATCGGCTCGGGGCCCCGTTCGGGGCGCATTGGAACGGCTATCCCACCCCCGAAAAACCCCTCCTGGGACTGCTGGGCGGGCTCGCGCGCCGCTTCGGGGTTTTTGCCGCGGCCAATTTCGGCATGGTTTTGGCGCAGGTGCTCGCCGCGCTTTCTTTCTTCGGGGTCGCGCGGTGGCTGCGTTGCCGCTGGGAATGGGCCTTCGCGGGGGCGTTGCTGTTTGCGTTCTCGTACCACACGTTTCACCGGGGGCTGGCGCACTTCTTCGTGGCCATCAGCTGGACGGTGCCGTTGGGCGTGCTCGCCGCCGGATTGGTCGCGCGGAGCCGCCGCCTTGGCTGGGGCCGGCCGACGGCGTGGTTTTGTCTCGCCACCGCCGCGGTGCTCGGGGCCGGCAACCCCTACAACCTCTTCTTTTGGCTGCAGCTGATGGGCTGGGCGCTGCTGTTCCAGTGGGTCGGCGGCAAGCGCCGCGAAAATTTGGCGATCGGCCTGGCGGCCATGGCGGTGGCGGTGGCCACCTTCTTCCTCGCGAACATCGAGTATTGGATCCACGTGCAGGAGCCGGAAGCTCTGCCGTTGGTGACGCGCAATTACGCGGGGACCGAGATGTATGCGCTGAAGCCGATGGAGATGCTGATCCCGCCGATTTTCCACCGGTGGGATGCGGTGGCGTTTCTCGGCCAGCGATACGTGCGCTGGTCCATTTGGCGGGGCGAAGTGTTTTTCCCCTATCTCGGCTTGGTCGGGATCGCGGGCCTGTTGCTGCTGCTGGCCGGGGCGGTGCGCCGGCTGCTGCAGGGCCGCCGCGTGCCCGGCGCTGCCATGTCGGTGGGTTGGCTGGTCGTCTACGCGACCGTCGGCGGTATCACCAATCTGGTGGCGCTGATGATGGAGGTACAGGTCTTCCGGGCGACGAATCGGGTGGCCATTTTTGTCTCGGCGATCGTCCTGCTTTACCTGATGCGGCGATTGTCGGGTTGGACGGCGGCATGGCCCGCCGGTTGGCGGTTGGGTTTGGCGGCGGGACTCGGGGGCTTCGGACTGTTGGATCAGATTCCGCGCGCGGTGCCGGCAGCGGATCGGGCGGAGATCGCGGCCCGCGTCGCCTCCGATCTGGATTTGGGCCGGCGAATGGAGGCCGCCTTGGGGCCGCACGCGCTGGTTTTCCAGCTGCCGGTGATGGGTTTTCCCGAAGTGGTCCCGCCGGGGAAGTTGTCGGACTACGAGCTGTTTCGTCCCTATCTGACGACCGAGACGCTGCGCTTCAGCTACGGCGCCGCAAAGTTCCGCGCGCGGAGCCGATGGCAGCGGGACCTGGAGAACGTGCCGCCGGCGACGCTCGTGAAACGGCTGGAAAGCTACGGGTTCGCAGCGATTCATCTGAACCGGAAGGGCTACGAAGATCGCGCGGACCAACTTTTGCGTGAGCTGGCAGGCCTCGGCTACGAAAAGAGAATCGAAGGCGCGCGCGGGCATCAGGTCGTGATTCCGCTGCGGCCGGTGCCGTTGCCGAAATGGCCGCTCGGGCGCAGCCTGACGTTCGGCCAAGGCTGGCATCCGCGGGCGCCCGACGGCGTGCGCTGGGCCAACGACGACGCCGTGATTTCCTACCACAATCCGTATCCCGTGCCCTTGCCGGTCGAGCTGAAGCTGGTGCTGGAGGGAATCGATCGCCGGCGCGTGACGCTGGCTTGGGAAGAGAAGGTCGTCCGGACCTTCGAGATCGGGCGGGGGGAGCGGACTCCGGTCCAGCTCGACCGGTTCGAACTGCAGCCGGGTGTGAACCACTTCTATCTCACGTCGGATCGCGCTGCCGTCCGGCTGGGGTCCGGACGCTACCAGCTGCGGACTTTCGGCCTGCGGGAATCGGGGATCAGGGCGGTAGGCGCGCCGCCCCGGCGTTCGGATCCCGCTCAGTAACCCAGTGCGCGCGAATCCGGTTTGCGCGGGTCGGCGGCGCCGTGGCGCAGGTTGGTCTTGGGGTCGACGTAGATCGTGCCGGCGTCGCCTTGGTAGCCGCCCTCGTAGGATTGGCGTTCGCGCACCGTGTGCCCGCGGCTTTGCAAGATCGCGAGGGTGTCGGCGGAGATGCCGTAGCGTTCGAACGAGAGCGAATCCGGCATCCATTGGTGATGCACGCGCGGCGCCTCGACGGCCTGCGCGACGGGCATGCCGTGGTCGACGATGTTGAGCACGACCTGGAGCACGGTGTTGATGATGGTCGGACCGCCGGGACTGCCGGTGACAAGGAGCAACTTCCCGTCTTTGAAGACCAACGTCGGCGTCATCGAGGACAGCGGACGTTTGCCGGGCTGGATCGCGTTGGCCTCGCCCTGCAGCAGGCCGAACATGTTCTTCACGCCGACCTTGGCGGTGAAGTCGTCCATTTCGTTGTTCATCAGTATGCCTGTGCCGGGGATCGTGACGCCGCTGCCGAAATTGCCGTTGAGGGTGTAGGTGTTGGCGACGGCGTTGCCGGCGGCGTCGACGACGCTGAAGTGCGTCGTCTCGCGCGATTCGCGGTTGAAGAAACGGGCGTCCGCGCCGTCGCGCGGTTTGGCCGGCGCGTAGGCGCCGAGGCCGGGGACGACTTTGTCCGACGGCGTCGCCTGCACCGGCGAGTAGTCGGCCATGCGGCGTTTGAGGTAGGTGGGTTCGAGCAGCGCGGCGACGGGCACGGGCGAGAAATCGGGATCGGCGAGGTATTCGGCGCGGTCGCGGAAAGCGCGGCGCATGACCTCGGCGAGCAGATGGTATTTCGCGGCGGAGGTCGGGCCGGTTTGCGCGAGGTCGAAGGGCTCGAGCATCGCGAACATCTGCAGCAGGGCGATGCCGCCGGAGCTGGGCGGGGGCATGGTGACGATGTCGTAACCGCGGTATTTCCCGCGGAGCGGGGTGCGTTCGGCGACCTTGTAGGCCTTGAGATCGGCGAGGGTGAGGAGGCCGCCGTTTTTGGCCATCGCGTCGGCGATCAGGCGCGCGGTCTCGCCCTCGTAGAATTCGCGGGGGCCGTGCTTTTGCAGGCGGGCAAACGTGGCGGCGAGGTCGGGCTGTTTCCAAATGTCGCCGGTTTTCCAATACGCGCCGCCGTTGAGGTAGACGCGTTGCGATTCCGCGAATTGGCCGAGCAGTTTGGCGCTGCCGCGCAGCTGCGCGGCCGATCCTTGGGTGACGACGTGGCCCTCGGCGGCGAGACGGCGGGACGGCTCGCACACATCCGCCCAGGTGAGTTTGCCGGAGCCGTATTTCTCCAACGCGAGCGCGAAACCGGCGACGGAGCCGGGCACGGCGCTGGCGCGCCAGCCGACGGTGGACGAGCCGGGACCGGACATGACTTCGCCCTTGGCGTCGACGTACATGTCGCGGGTGGCGGCGGCCGGGGCGGATTCGCGGTAGTCGATCACGAGGTCGCGGCCGTCCGCGAGGTGGACCAGCATGAAGCCGCCGCCGCCGATGTTGCCGGCGATCGGATAGACGACGGTGAGGGCGAGGCCGGTGGCGACGGCGGCGTCGACGGCGTTGCCGCCGCGGCGGAGCATCTCGAGCCCGGCCTCGCTGGCGAGATGGTGGGCGGAGACGACCACGCCACGCTCGGCCTCGACGGCCGGGCGCTGGGCGCGGAGGGGCAGGGGGCCGGCGGCGACGAGCAGCGCGACGGCGGCGAACACCGGTTTCAGCCGGCGGAGGCGGGGGCGGGTGAACATGCGGGCAATAAGAGAAGCCGGACCGCGCAAGGCAAACGTCCGGCGCGAGGGCTGACGGCTGGAAATTCGGCGGGTTTCGGCTTTGGTTGCGCGGTGCCGGCTCCGAACCCCGCGGGCCGGCACCCACCACCGCAACCATGAACGACCACCACCCGCATCGTTCCGGCGCCCCGCGCGCCGGCCTGCGGTCGACGTCCCGCGCGACGTTGGCCGCCCTTGTCTCCGGCTTCGCATTGGCCGGTTCCGCTTTTGCCGCCGCGCCGGCGAAAGAAGAACCGATCAAGCTCGAGGCCTTCGTTTCCACCGGCACGCGGTTCTCCGACCGCACGGTCATCGAATCCCCCGTCCCGATCGATATCGTGCTCGGCACGGAGCTGCAGAAAGGCGGCTACACCGAAGTCTCGCAGATGCTGCAGGCCCAGGTGCCGTCCTTCAATTTCCCGCGCCCGTCGCTGACCGACGGCACGGACCACATCCGCCCCGCGACCCTGCGCGGCCTCGCGCCCGACCAGGTGCTCGTGCTTGTGAACGGCAAGCGCCGCCACTCCAGCGCCCTCGTCAACGTCAACGGCTCCGTCGGCCGCGGCTCCGTCTCCGTCGACTTCAACGCCTTCCCTTCGTCCGCGATCGAGCGCGTCGAGGTGCTGCGCGACGGCGCGTCCGCCCAGTACGGCTCCGACGCCATCGCCGGCGTGATCAACGTCATCCTCCGCAAGGACCAGGGTTGGGGCTTCGACGCCACCTACGGTTCCACCTCCGAGGGCGACGGCCGCGACATGAAGGTCAGCGGTTTCGCCGGCACCAAGCTCGGCGCCAAGGGTTCGCTCTTCGTCACGGCCTACGCCCGCCAAAAGACGCCGACGAACCGCATCGAACCCGACACGCGCCAACAGTATTTCGGGCGCAACGCCACGACCGGCGCGCTCACGGCCATCTCCGGCAACTACGGTTCCGGCACGGGCCTCACGCCGTCGAACGGCACGCTCGACTCGCGCGAGCTCGCGGTGAACCGCTTCAACCACCGCTACGGCGACCCGCGTGCGAAGGAACGCGGCGTGTTCGTCAACGCCGAGACCCCCGTCGCCGGCTTCACCGGCTACTTCTTCGGCGGCGCGACGCAGCGCCACGCCGAAGGCGCGGGCTTCTTCCGCCGCGCGGGCGACGACCGCACCGTGCGCGCGATCTGGCCCGACGGTTTCCTGCCCGTCATCCAGTCCAATATCTGGGATCTCTCCGCCGGCGGCGGTCTCAAGGGCAAGCTCGGCGGCGGCTGGGATTTCGACGCCAGCACGGTCCTCGGCTCCAACGCCCTCGCCTACACGACGGCGCAGTCGAACAACGTCACCCTCGGCACCGCCAGCCCGAAGAGTTTCTACGCGGGCACGCTGACGTTCAAACAGCACACGACCAACCTCGACCTGACGAACCAGTTTGCCACCGGCTTCAAGTCGCCGCTCAAGGTCGCCCTCGGCGGCGAATTCCGCCACGAGCATTACAACATCCGCCCCGGCACGCCGGATTCGTACCGCGACGGCGGCGTGCGCATCCTCGACGGCCCGAACGCCGGCGCCCAGGGCGCACCCGGCGCGCAGGTCTTCCCCGGTTTCCGTCCGAGCGACTCCGGCTCGCACACGCGCGACTCGTACGCGTTCTACGCCGATGCCGAGCAGAACGTGACCGAGGCGTGGATGGTCTCCGGCGCGGTGCGCTTCGAGGACTATTCCGACTTCGGCAACGAGACCACGGCCAAGTTCGCCACCCGCCTGAAGCTGAGCGAGCCCTTCGCGCTCCGCGGCTCCGTCAGCACCGGCTTCCGCGCCCCGCATCTTGCGCAGCAGTGGTTCAGCTCGACGGCGACCAACTTCATCGGCGGCGTGCCCTTCGAGAACAAGACCTTCCCGGTCACGGATCCCGTCGCCAAGGCCCTCGGCGCCCAGCCGCTCAAGCCCGAGACCTCTGTCAACCAGAGCGTCGGCCTGACCTGGCAGCCGACCTCCGCCTTCACGGGCAGCGTCGACTTCTACCGCATCGAGATCGACGACCGCATCGTGCTCTCGTCGAACTTCACCGGCGCGGCGGGCAGCCCGTTCCTCAACTACCTGAACTCGCAGGGCCTCTTCGGCACCACCGGCGGCCGCTACTTCACCAACGCCGTCGACACCCGCACCCGCGGCGTCGACCTGAACGGCCGCTACACCCTGCGCTTCGACGCCAACCGCCGCCTCACGCTCACGGCCGGCGCGAACTTCAACAAGACGAAGGTCACGGGCTTCAAGCCCACGCCGCCGCAGCTCGCCGCCGTCGGCGTGACCACGCCGCTCTTCGACCTCACCGAGCTCGTCCGCATGGAAGCCAGCCAGCCCAAGAACATCGTCAACCTCTCCGCGGGTTACGATGTCGGCGCGTTCTCCTTCCTCGCGCGCACGATCCGTTACGGCGAAATCGAGTCCGTGGCGTTCACGTCGCTCACGCCGGCCCAGCAGACCGCGTTGCTCGGCGGCCGCGACTTCTACCTCGCGCCCACGGTGCCCGCCGGCGCCAACAGCCAGGTCGTGCAGACCTTCGGCGCGAAGTGGATCACCGACCTCGATGTCACGTACCGCGTGAACAAGGAGCTGACGGTCTCGATCGGCGCGAACAACGTCTTCGACGTCGTCGCCGAGCAGAACATCCGTTCCGTCGTCTCCGGCGGCGCCGCGTTCGCGGGCTCCGACAACGTCGGCATCTTCCCGTACACCGGCACCTCGCCCTTCGGTTTCAACGGCGCCTTCTATTACGGCAAGGTGAGCTGGAAGTTCTGAGCCGGCCGGGCGATTCGATCTTGCGCGGGGCGGACTTCGGTCCGCCCCGTTTTTTTTTTGCGGCCTTGCGGCCCGGCGGGACGGGGCCTCCACTCCCCGCCACCGTGGTGAACCCCGCCGCTGCGACCCCCGAAGCTTCCGCGCCCCCGGCCGGCCGCTGGATCGGCCTGGCGGCCGCCGCCGGCGCGTTGGGGTGGGGCATCCGCGGGCAATACGGCCACGAGACGGGCGCGATGTTCGCGGGCGGGCTCGTTTCCCTCGTCCTCGTCATGCTCGCGGGCCGCGGGGCGCCGCCCGGGCCCGCCCTCCGCGCCGCCGCGTGGGGCACGGTCGCGATGGGCATCGGCGGCTCGATGACCTACGGGCAGACGATCGGCCTGACGCAGAGCGCCGGGTTGGTCGGCCGCTGGGACGCCCTCGCCTGGGGCCTGCTCGGCCTCGGGCTCAAGGGCGCGATCTGGGTCGCGTTCGCCGGCCTGCTGCTCGGCATGGGGCTCGGCGGCGTGCGCTACACGTGGCGGCAGATCGCCGGGCTGCTCGCGGGGATGGGTCTGCTGTATTGGCTCGGTATCCGGATCTTGAATTCGCCCTTCGAGCCGGCGCAGCGGGTCCTGCCGGCGGTCTACTTTTCCGCTTCGTGGTCGTGGCAGCCGGAGGCGGGGCCGGAGCTGAAGCCCCGGCCCGAGGTGTGGGGCGGCCTGCTGTGCGCGCTCGCGGGCGCGTGGGTTTGGGCCGGGTGGCGCCGCGGCGATGTCCTTGCGCGCCGGCTTGCGGCGTGGGGCGCGCTCGGCGGGCTCGGGTTTCCGCTCGGCCAGCTGCCGGCCGCATGGCACGCGTGGCACCGCGACTGGTTCGTTGCTGGCGCCGCGGCGGAAATCGCCGCGCGGATCAATTGGTGGAACTGGATGGAAACGATTTTCGGCGCGGTGCTCGGGGCCGCCCTCGGCGCCGGCCTGTGGCGCAACCGGGCGTTGATCCGCTGGCGGGAAACGGAGGCCGCGGACCGCCTGGCGGTTCCCGTCGCGTGGTCTCTCCTCGGCCTCCACGTCGTGCTGCTCGTCCTGAGCCACTTCACCGCCGTCGCCTGGGCGAACGCCCTGTACGATCCCGGCCTGGTGCTGGCGGCGATCCCGCTGCTTGCCGTGGCCGGGGACCGGATCTGGCCCGCGGCACTGGTGTTGCCTGTCACGCTGCTGCCGCTCGCGGGGAAGACGCTGCGGCGGATGGTCGGGGAAGAGTCGCAGCTCGCACCCACGGTGGGCTGGTCCGTTTACCTCGCGCTGCCCATGGCCGTCGCCGTGGCCGGCGCGGTCTGGGCCCGGCGGGCGCCGACGGCGGAAACGGCCGCGGCGCGGGCGCTGCCAGTGCTCGCCGCGCTCGGCTTCGGGCTGAACTTCGCGTTTTTCCAATTTCCGTGGCCGTGGTTGCCGTGGACGGCGCGGACCCCGAATGCGCTCGCGTTCGCGCTGTGTCTGGCGGCGTTGGCGGCGGCGGCCTGGGCGCGCCGGCGCGCGGCCTGAGGGGCCGATTTTCTGCGGTTGTCGGCGGGAGGGCGGCGGGCAAGCTCGCCGGCCCTGCCATGAAGCTCTCCGTCGGTTGCACGCTCGGATACCAGATCGCCACACCCACCGCGGCGTTCACGTTCAACGTGCTCGCGAACACCGATGCGCAGCAGCGCCTGCTGGCGGAGGAGATCCGGTGCACCCCCGAGGTCGCCACGGAGATCATAGAGACGGCGAAGGGCGTGCGCGTGCTGCGCTGCGAGGCGCCGGCGGGCCTTTTCGAGTTCCGCTACGCCGCCACCGTCGAGGTGGCGCGGCCGCCGCTGCCCGCGGCGATCAAGGCCGACAACCCCGGCCGGCTGCCGCTGAGCATTCTGACCTACACGCTGCCGAGCCGCTACTGCGAGAGCGACCGCTTCGGCCCCATCGCCTGGGAGCTCTTCGGCAAGACCGAGGACCGCGGCGAGCAGGTGCGCGCGATTTCCCGCTGGGTCGGCGAGAAGATCGCCTACGCGCCGGGCGCGACCGATTCGCGCACGTCGGCGTGGGACGTGTGGCTTTCGCGGCAGGGCGTGTGCCGCGATTGCACGCACCTCGCGATCGCGTTTTGCCGGGCGCTGAGCATTCCGGCGCGCTACGTGGGCGGGTACGCGGCCGGCCTCGAGCCGATGGATTTCCACGCCTGTTTCGAGGCCTACCTCGGCGGGGAGTGGCGGCTGTTCGATCCGACGGACGAGATCCCGCCGGAAAAGATCGCGGTGATCTCGCGCGGCCGCGATGCGGCGAGCGCGGCGCTGACGACGATCTTCGGCCGGATCACGGCGGTGCCCCTGAAGGTGAGCTGCGAGGTCGTGGCGGAGTGAGGCCGGGGAAGGCCGTTGGACACGGAGGACACGGAGGCAAACCGGAGAAACACAGAGGGAGGCGGACGGGAGATCGTTTTGGGTCCACACGACCGGTGCAGGCCGCGAACCCAACCTAGGATCCGGCGAGTCGTTTTCCGCTGCCCGGTGCATTGCCCGGCGATCCCCGGGACCGCGCGCCCCCGCGAAAGTCAGGTCCGTGACCCGTGAGTTTCCGGGCGGGCAAAAAAAATCCCCGGCCTGGCGGGCCGGGGATGTAAGGGCAACGCGGGCTCAGTTCGAGGCCATCGCCTTGCCGGCGGCGGACAGGCGGGCGATGCGCGTGGGCAGGAGCACGTAGAGGGCGCCGTCGGGACCGCCGATGACGTGGCGGATGCGGCCGAGGTCTTTGAACATGATTTCCTGATACACGACCTTGCCGTCCTTCACCTCGAGCCGGCGGAGTTCCTGGGCGGCGAGGGTGGCGAGGAACAGATGGCCCTGCCACTTCGGGAACTGGCTGCCGGAGTAGACCGTGAGGCCGCAGACGGCGAGGGACGGGACCCAGTAGGTCACCGGCTGCTCCATGCCTTCCTTGGCGGTGAGCTCGGTCATCGTGGAACCGTCGTAGTTCATGCCGTAGCTGATGACGGGCCAGCCGTAGTTCCGGCCCTTCTGGACGAGATTGAGTTCGTCGCCGCCGCGGGGGCCGTGCTCGACGTTGAAGATCTGGCCGGTCTCGGGGTGGATCACGAGGCCCTGCGGGTTGCGGTGGCCGTAGCTCCAGATGGACTTCATCGCCTTCGGGTCGTTGACGAAGGGGTTGTCCGCGGGGAGGCGGCCGTCGTCGTGGAGGCGGTGGATTTTGCCGTTGGGCCGCGAGAGGTCCTGGGCGTGCGGGCCTTGGCCGCGTTCGCCGATGCTGAAGAACAGGTAGCCGGCGCGGTCGAAGGCGATGCGGCCGCCGAAATGCACGCCGCCGGCGGGGCGGTAGAGGTCGAGCGGAGCCTGGAAGATCGTTTCCTGCTGCACCAATTGGCCGCCGGCGAGTTTGCCGCGGATGATGCGGGTCATGCTGATGTTCTTGTCGGCGCCGTCCTTCTGGAGGTCGGAGAACGCGAAGTAGAGCCAGCCGTTTTCGGCGAAGCGCGGGTGCGGGACGACGTCGTAGAGGCCGGCCTGGCCGCCGGTGTCGATCGCGGGCAGGCCGCCGATCGGTTCCTTGGCGACCTTGCCGTTCTCGATGACGAAGAGTTTGCCCTTCTTCTCGGTGACGAGGGCGCGGCCGTCCGGCAGGAAGGCGAGGGACCAGGGTTCGGCGACGCCGTCGACCCACGTGTTCAGCTGGAAGTCGTGGAGGGCGCTTTTGGCGACAACGTTGTCGGCGGGCTTGGGAAACTCGATCTGGCCGCGGGCGAAGGCGGCGCGCTGTTCGCGCATGTAAATGACCATGGCGCGGATTTCCTTTTCCGGGAGGGAAGCGCCCCACGCGGGCATGCCCTTGTCGGGAAAACCGTTCCGGATGCTGCGGGCGAGGCTCTCGTCGTCGCCGCCGTTGATCCAGATGTCGTCGAGCATCGAGGGCGCCTGCGCGCCCTGCATCTTGTCGCCGTGGCAGCTGGCGCAGTGCTGGGCGTAGGTGGCGGCGATGTGGTTGGGCCGCGGCTGCTTCTGGGTCTGGGCCGGGAGGACGGCGGGCAGCAAGGCGGCAGCGAGGGCCGCCAGCGCCGCGCGGGAGGCGGGGGAGGAACGGTGGGGGGACATGTGGGAGAAAGGGAACTAAGGGGCCGGCGGCCGCGGCGCAATCGCCGAGGCGGGTTCAGGCGAACTCAAGCCGTTGAGGGAGCTTGGCTGAAAGTTGAGAGCAAAACCGTTCGGTTTTTCAGGCTGTTGGCTGCGGCGGTGTTTTCCG
Source organism: Opitutaceae bacterium (assembly GCA_027482185.1). GTDB lineage: Bacteria > Verrucomicrobiota > Verrucomicrobiia > Opitutales > Opitutaceae > ER46. Next base: position 150,818 of record JAIXWF010000022.1, read on the forward strand.
TGGCTCGGCGAATCGGTCTCTCAACTCCCAACTTTCAAGGAGCCTCTGAAAACCTGCGGGTGATTTGGCAGTCTGCGGAATTCGGCCCCTGGGATTGCCGCAAAGAAACTCAAAACCGCAAAATCTGCGACCGAGGCAGCCGATCTTGCGCTCTTTGCGCCTCTTGGCGGCAATCTGCCCTCCGGCGCTGGGGCAAGAAACTCAGCCACGCGTTTTTCAGAGCTTCCTCTACTTTCGACGGTCTTATTCCGCCTCAGACGGCGGGGCCGTTTTCCCGGACGCGGGAAAGCAGCCACATGCCGCCGCCGAAGAGCAGGAGCAGCGCCAGAATCGAGGCCCGCGTGCCGGTGAGCAGCGCCGTCGCGCCCATGAGCGTCGGACCGATCACGGAGGCGAACTTGCCGACCATGTTGTAGAAACCGAAGTACTCGCCGCCTTTTTCCGGCGGGATCAGGCGGGCGAAGTACGAGCGGCTCAGCGACTGCACGCCGCCCTGCACGAGACCGATGACGACGGCCATGACGAAGAAGCCGCGCGTGGTCTCGAGCTGGGTGGCGAAAACGCACACGCCCGCATACACCGCGATGCCGAGCATGAGGCCGCGTTTGGCGCCGAATTTCTCGCCGATGCGGCCGAAGGCGATGGCCGCGGGAAACGCGACGAACTGCGTCACGATGAGCGCCGTCAGCAGCCCCGCCGTGTCGAGGCCGAGGGCCTTGCCGAAGTCGGCGGCCATCTTGATCACCGTATTCACGCCGTCGATATACAGGATGTAGGCGGCGAGAAAGAGCAGGAGCGTGCGCTCGCGGCGGATCTCGCGAAAGGTCGCGGCGAGCTGGCGGAAGCCGCGGCCGAGGACGGAACCGCCGCCCGCGGCGGGCACGGCCGGGGTCTCGCGCACCCAAAGCAGGCAGGGCAGCGTGAAGACGAACCACCAGCCGGCGGTGAGCAAAAACGAGAGGTTCACGGCGGCGACGGCGTCGGCCAGGCCGAACGCCGCCGGCTTCGCGACCATGAACGAGCAGACCGCGAAGAGGGCGCCGCTGCCGACGTAGCCGAGGGCGTAGCCCAGAGCCGAGATGCGGTGGTAGTGCTCGGGCGCGGCGACGTCGGTGAGGAGGGCATCGCTGAACATGTTGTTGCCGGAGAAGCCGAGGGCGGCGGCGGCGTAGAGGCAGGCCGCGAGCGCATAGTCGCCTTTGGCCGCGAGCGGCAGGGCGGCGGTCGCGGCGCAGCCGAGCAGCGTGAAGCCGAGCAGGAAGCGTTTCTTCCCGTTGCCTTGGTCGGCGATGGAGCCAAGCAACGGCGCGAGCAGGGCGATCACGAGGCTGGACCCGGTGTTGGCGAGACCGAGGTACCAGGTGCTGCGTTCCGGGGTCATGCCGGGCACCGCGCTCCAGTAGTCTTTGAAGAAGATCGGGAAGAACGCCGTCATCACGACGATCGCGAAAGCGGAGTTGGCCCAATCGATGAACGCCCAGGACCAGACGGCGCGGCGGTTTTCGGTCATAGGGTGCGGGGCGGGTTCGGTGATTCCAGAGGGGGGCAAAAGGGCAAGCGCGGACCCGGATCGGCAGGTCCGGCGGCGCAACCGGCCTGCAACAGATGCGGGGATACCTAAGGGATTTCCATATATCTCTCAAGGGGACGTCCGGGCCAACCGATGCCAGCGGTGCGCCCGGAATCGGATTGCCGGTTTCGCGGCCCGGCCTGTGTCGCCCGCGAGCCCGCGCTCCGGGGGTTCAGGCGGCATGTTCCCAATCCGTTCCCGCCGTTGTCAAAATCCTGAATCCCATGTTCTTGCCCAATCTCAAATCGACCCTGAAGCACCTGTTTTCCGGGGTTTTGGCCGCGGCCGGCGTGCTGCCGGCCGGCGGTGCCGAAGCCGCTTTGGTGGACCGGATCGCGCGGCTGGAGGAACAGTTGGCGCGGATCGAGTCCCGGCTGGCCGCCGCGCCGACCCCGGTGGACGTGGCCCCTGCGATCAAGGAATTCCGCGATCTCTCGCAGCAGCTGGGCTGGGACGGCAAATCTCCGCTGACGGTCGTGAAAGCGGCCGGCCGGGAGCAGAGACTGTCCGTCGGCGGCTACGCCCAGATCCAGGGCGAGTTCGGCGATTCGCCCGACGTGCGCTTCAACGGCGTGGGCGACCGCTTCCAGCTGCGCCGCATGCGCATCACGGTGAAGGGCGCGTTCCAGGAGAACTTCGAATTCACCCTTCAGCCCGAGTTCGGCAACAATTCCATTTCCGGCGTGAGCGGCTACCGTGCCCAGTTCGCCGACGCGACGATCGCGTGGACCCGCTACCCGGCCTTCAACGTCCAGGTGGGCCAGTTCAAGACCCCGTTCGGTTTCGAACAGCTGCTGCCCGACACCAAGGTCTTCACCGTCGAGCGCTCGCTGCCCAACGACCAGCTCACCGTCAGCCGCCAGATCGGTATCGGAGCTTCCGGTACGCTGCCGGGCAACGTCTTCGCCTATTCGGTCGGCGCCTTCAACGGCAACGGCGTCAACAACGGCGCCAACGACAACGACCAGTTCATGTACGCCGGCCGACTGGCCGCGACGGTCTGGTCGAAGGGTTCCAACCGCGTCGCGGTCGGCCTCGACGGCTTCACCACCCGCGACAACGGCACCTTCGTCGGCCGCCGCACCGGCGCAGGCGTCGACGCGCAGGCGACCTTCGGCCGCTTCGACACGCAGATCGAGTTGCTGAGGGTGCACTCCGACCGCCTGCTCGGGACCGACTTCACCGCCCACGGCGGCAGCGCTCTCGTCGGCTGGTACTTCGTGCCGAAGTCGCTCCAGGCGATCGTGCGCTACGAACGCTACCGCGCCAACACCGCCGTCGCGGGCACGACGAGCGACGGCTGGGTCCTCGGCCTCAACTACTACGTCAAGGGCGACGACATCAAACTGGTCTTCAATTACCACCTCGGCGATCCCGCGGGCCCGCTCTCCGACCAGGGCCGGTTCTTCTCCCGCGTGCAGGTCGCCTTCTGATTCCCGCTCCACCCGATTCCGCCAACCCCTCCCATTCATGAATTCCGTTTCCCTCTTCCGCCGTCTCGTCTTCGCGGCTGCCGCCGTCGCCACCGTCGCCGTATCCGCCCAGGGACTCGATCCCGCGCTCCAGGCCAAGCTCGACGCCAAGGCCAAGGAAGTTGCCGGCTGGGCCGCCGACCCCGTTCTGGTCGAGGCCGCCCGCAAGCAGAACGCCGCGCCGCCGGCGGACTATGCCGCGATGACCAAGGAAAAATGGAAGGGACTCACGGTCCTCGATCCGTTGGTCCGCGGGCTGGCGAAAAATCCCGTCGGGGCTTTCCTCAAGACCAAGCAGGGCGATCTCCTCACGGAGGCCTTCGCCTCCGATGCGAAGGGCGCCAAGCTGGGCTTCATCGCCAAGACGTCGAACTGGTCCCACGCCGGTGCGCCGAAACACGAAGTTCCGATGACCGGCAAAGTCTGGTTCGGCGCCGTCGAGGTCGACGAGTCCACCGGCAAGCAGCAGATCCAGCTCGCCGTGCCGATTCTCGACGGCGGCAAGCCGATCGGGTCGCTGGTGGTCGGAGTCAGCATCGCCGGTCTGAAATCCTGACCGGCCCCGGCCGGCAACCTGGCCGCACCGCGGCCGCCTTGTTTCCCGATGTTCACCACCGTCCGTTCCCGTCTGCTGGGGTTTTCCTGCGCCGCGATCCTCGCGACACTGCTGGTCGCGCTCGGCGCGGGCTGGCTCGTGCGCTCCGAATCGCACCGGCACGCGGAACTGACGCGCCATATGACGGGGAACTACCGGGTCGCGCAGCATTCGCTGGAGCGGATCGTCGCGACGCAGTCCACGGTGCAGATTTTGCTCCGGCTCAAGGACGCGGACGAGCTCGAGGCCGCGCTGAAGCAGTACGAGGCGGCGCGCGCCGCGATGACGGGCGCGCTCGAGGGCTTCCCGGAAGTGAAGCCGCTCGGCGCCGAATTGTCGGCGATCGGGCAGCTGATCATCGATGAAGTGCTGAAAGCCAACGCCTCCGGCGCGCTCGATCTCTACGTCGGCAAATTCAACCCGCAGGTCGACCGCGTCCTCGCCGCGCTCCGCCTGCGGACCGAGGTCGCCGACCGGGCGGGGGCCGCGGAACTGGAAGCCACGGCTGCGGCGACGCGGCGGCTGCTGCAGCTCTCCGGCGCGGCGATCGCGGGGCTGGTACTGGGCCTGTCCCTTGCGGCGTGGCGGTTCCAGCGCGCGATCTCGCGGCCCCTGACCGCCATTGCTGGCCGGCTCGGCGGCACCGCCGATTCGCTCGCGCATCTTTCGGGCAGCATCGCCGAGACGAGCCAGACCGTGGCGGATGGCGCCAGCACCCAGGCCGCCTCGCTCGAGGAAACCGGCGCTTCCCTGGAGGAGATCTCGGGCACGATCGGCCGCAACGCCGAGAACGCGAACCGCGCGAAACACCTTACCGGCCAAACGCGGGCCGCCGCCGATGCCGGCGCGGGCGACGTCCGGAGCATGACCGAGGCGATGGACGCCATCCGGGTCGCCAGCGGCAACATCGGCAAGATCATCAAGACGATCGACGAGATCGCGTTCCAGACCAACATCCTTGCCCTCAACGCGGCCGTCGAAGCCGCGCGCGCGGGCGAAGCCGGGCTCGGGTTCGCCGTCGTCGCCGACGAGGTGCGCAGCCTCGCGCAACGCGCGGCCCACGCTGCGCGCGAAACCGCGGAGAAGATCGAGGATTCGGTGCAGAAGAGCGAACGCGGCGCCACCATCAGCGCGCAGGTGGCGCAACGCCTCCACGAGATTGTCGGCAAGGCCCGCGAAGTGGACGACCTGGTCGGCGAGATTGCGACCGCCTCCGCGGAACAGAGCCAAGGCATTGTCCAGGTCAAATCGGCCGTGGGCCAGATCGACCAAGTTACGCAGGCCAACGCCGCGGGCGCGGAGGAGACGGCTTCGGCCACTTCCGACATGCACAACGAAGTCGAGACGCTGCGCCGGGCCGTCGGCGAACTGCGCGCTTTGATCGGCGGGATCGGGGCGTCGGCGCAGGCAACCGCGGCGGAACCCGCGCCGATCCGCCCGACCGCCGGTTCTTCCGCGCCGTCGCGGGGTTTCTCGGCGAAGACGGCCGGCGCGGCCGCCGACGCGTTTCACGACGCCGAAGCGGAGCAGCCGGTCGGCCGCTGACAGGTCCGCCCAGGCCGGTTCAGAACGAGCCGGAGACGGAGAGGTTGAACTGGACGGCGCCGTCGCCGTTGAGGAGCAGGTTGCGTTTCTCGTACTCGAAGCGGCGGTCGAGCAGGCGGCCGACGCCGAGTTCGGCGGTGATCGATTTGTCGATCGTCCAGCGGACGCCGACGCCGGCGCTGAGTTCGCGGAAGTCGACGTCCTGGTTGTCGAGCGCGGCGCGGCCCCGCTTGCGGCCAAAGTCTTCGGCGACGCGGAACGTGCCGCCGCGCAGACCGGCGCCGGCGTAGAGGCTGACCGTGGGCGAAACGGCGTATTCGATCCGCGGTTCCGGCAGAAAAAAGAGCAGCGTCCAATCCGGGGCGAAGACCCAGCGGGCGCCGACCCCGCCGATGACGGGATTGCTGCCGCGCGGATCGACGAAGAGGGCGAAGCCCCACTGGAGCTCGCGGCTCTGCGCGTAGAGCAGGCGCACGCCGAAGGGCGCGTTGAAATCGTCGCCGCTCACGTCCTCGAAGTCGCTGTACACGCCGGGATCGATCTCGGCGCGCAGGGACCACTGCGGCGAAAGTTGCCGGGCGTAGCCGAGCTTGAGGGAGAGTGCGGTGAGGCTTTCCGGGGCATCGGCGCGGCTGCCGGAGAAATCGAACCGCTTCCAGGAGCCGCCGAGGATCAGGGCGGAGCCTTGGTCGAGCGCAAGGGTCGTCGAGGCTTCGGCCGCGGCGTAGCTGTGGCGAATGTCGCCGAGCGCGCGTGTGCCTTCGGCGATGGCGCTCTTGCCGGAGGCGGAAAACTCCGTGCTCCAGGCGAAGGCCGGGCCCGGGCCGCCGGGCGCGGTGATGGTCTGGGCGGGCAGAAGCGCCGGGACCAAGGTCAGGAGCGAGAGCGGCAGAAAACGGCGGAGGCGGAAAATGGAGGACATAGGTTCGGGGGTGTTACGGATGGGGTGGCCGGACGGTTGCGCAAGGATTCCGCCGCAGGAAAAGCGGAATTCGGTTTCCAACCGGCCGCGCGGTCGGTTCGTGACAAGCCGGCGGCGCCGCGTTTTCACTGGGTGCGCTTTCGCATCCCATGTCCACCCCCGCTGACGGCGCGGCCACCCCGCTGCCCGAATCCCGCACGGGCCTGCCGCCGTGGTCGACCGGCGAATTGCCGGCGCCGCCGCACCGCACCGCCCGCGACCTCCTTGGCCCCGGTATCGTCATGGCCGGCGCCTCCCTTGGCGCCGGCGAATGGCTGATCGGCCCCGCCGTCACCGCCCGCTACGGCGGCGCCTTGCTCTGGATCGCCGCGCTCACGCTGATCGCGCAGTACATCTACAACGTCGAGGCCAGCCGCTACACGTTGTACACCGGCGAAGGCATCATGACCGGCAAACTGCGGCTGCGGCCGGGTTCGCGGTTCTGGACCGTCACGTACGCGCTCGTGGATATCTGGTCGATGCTGCCGTACCAATTGGCCGGCGTCGCCGTGACGCTCGCGGCCGTCCTGCTCGGCCGGATACCCAATCCCGCCACGGAGACGGAGCTGATGCGGACGATCACCTACGTCGTGCTGCTGCTGTTTCCGCTGCCGCTGATTTTCGGCGGCACGGTTTACCGCATGGTGAAGGCGCTCGTGGTGGTGAAGGTGTTCTTCGTCCTCGGGTTCACGCTCGCGATCGTGATTTTCCTCGGCTCAAGCAAGACCGTGATCGACGTGCTGTCCGGGTTTTTCGCTTTCGGGTCCCTGCCCGCGGCCGACGGCTCCGTGGTCAACGTGCCGATGGCGCTCTGGCGCGGCGAGACGCTGCCGGCGCTCGATCTCGAATCGCTCAAGTTGATCACGACGCTGGCGGCGATCGCGGGCGTCGGCGGACTCACGCAGTCGACGATCTGCGCCTATATCCGCGAGCAGGGCTGGGGCATGGGCGGGCAGGTGGGCGCGATTCCGAGCGCGGTGGGCGGCCGCGCCCTCGAGCTCGCGCACAGCGGCACGGTTTTCAAACCGACGCCGTCGGCGCTGGAGCGTTGGCGCGGTTGGCTGCGGCTGGTGCGGCTCGACCAATGGTACGTGTGGATTCCCGCGTCGCTGATCGGGCTCGCGTTGCCCGCGATGATCTCGGTGGAAATGCTGCCGCGCGGCACGGTGGCGGACCGCTGGGTGCTCGCCGGCATGATGGCGGGCGGCGTCGGCGAGCGCGTCGGCGGGGCGCTGGGCCAGGTGCTGTGGTACGGCATGCTGCTGTGCGGCTTCCTCGTTTTCTTCCCGGTGGTGATCACGACGGTGGACGGCTTCCTGCGGCGTTGGGTGGACGTGACGTGGACGGCGTTTGCCACGTTTCGGGAGATGGATCCGCGGCGGGTGCGCTGGCTCTACTACGGCTTCCTGCTCGTTTACCTCGTGATGGCGGCGATCTTCCTGTCGTTCGCGAATCCGCTCTGGCTCGTGATTGTCTCGGCCAACGTCGGCAATCTGGCCCTCGGTCTGAGCTGCCTGCACACTCTCGCGGTCAACGTCACGTTGCTCCCGCCGGAATTGCGTCCGGGTTGGGGCTCGCGCCTCGGGCTCGCGGCGTCGGGTGTCTATTTCCTCTCGCTCGCCGGGCTCACGCTGTACGTGGCGTTGAACAGCTGAGGGCGGAAAATCGGAAGACGGGGAAGAGGGGAAGATGGTAAGATTGGAAGACGGGGAGATTGGAAGACGGGAAGCGGGCGCGGGGTCAGGGGACTTCGTAGAGTTCGACGAGGACGTTGCCGGTGGCGCCGTTTTCGCCGGCGACCTGGAGGGTGTAGGAACCGGAAGGGAGCGTAACGAGGAGGGCGGCGTCGCGGCTGCCTTCGGGAAGGGCGAAGGCGCCGACGCGCGCGGCGGCGGCGCGGATCTCGGCGGCGTTGGCGGCGCCGTTCCAGCCGCGGTTGGCGGCGACGGTCTGGCTGCCGACGAAGAGCGTGAGCCCGGGCTGCGCGAGGACGCCGGGCACGTTGAACGGCGCGGCTCCGAGCGTGGGGCCGACGGCGCGGAGCAGGAGCGTCTTCGGGGCGCCGGGGCCGACGACAAATCCGGGGATGAGCACCTCGGCGCCGGTGCCGACATGGGCGCGGATCGCGGTGTTGACGAGGCGGGCGCCGCCGCCGGCGACGGTGGCATCCTCGACATCGTAGACCTCGACCAGGGCGACGCCGGAGGCGTTCGCGCCGGTGACGCGCGCGGTGTAGGCGCCGGGACCGAGATCCGCGAGGACGGCGGCGTCGGCCGAGCCGACGGGAAACGCGAACGCGCCGGCGGCGAGAAAGGCGCGGCCGAGAACGACCGACGTCACGCCGGGCAGATTGGCGGTCCAATCGTCGTTGGCGGCGGCGACGCGGATGGAGGAGTCGGGGCCATAGACGGTGAGCGCGGGATCGGCGAGGGCGGCGGCGACGCCGAAGCCGGCGAGCGCGGGGCCGGCGGCGCGGACGAGCAGGCGGCGCGTGGCGCCGGGGCCGAGGACGAAGCCGGCGATCAACTCGCCGGCGGGCGAAACGGGGGCGCGGGCGGCGAGGTTGACGATGCGCGCGGGCGGGGCGGCGGGTGCGGGCGCGGCGAGGGCGAGGATCCAGGCGCGGAGCAATGCCTCGCCGGCGAGATCGCGTTCGCGGGTGGCGACCGCGGGCATCTGGCCGGGACCGCGGACGGAGATGCGTTGCAGGAGGCGGGAGCGGGCGGGGTCGCCCGGCACGATCACGCGGGTGGCGGAGTCGCCGCCGTGGTCGACCAGCTGGCCGTTGACGAGGCCGGCCAGCGGAAGCGGCACGAGGGAGCGGGCGTCCCAGGAACCGAGGGCGGTGCCATCGGGGCGATGGCAGGAGGCGCAGTTGGCGTCGAGGTAGGAGCGGGCGCGGTGCTCGAGCGACGCGGCGGGGTCGTCGGCGCGGGCGAGGGCGGGCAGGCCGGCGGCGGACGCGGGCGCGCCGGCGAGGTAGCCGGCGGCGGCGAGTGTAGCCAGAAAGTCGTTACGGTTGAGCTGGCGGGTGTTGAAGCTGAGCGCGTGGCCGGCGGCGGGGGTGTGGCAGGCGAGGCATTCGGCGCGGCTCGGGAAACGCCACGACTGCGGGCGGGCGAGGCTGTTTTCGACCACGGTGATCGTCTGGTCGGCGCCGGCGTCGGGGACGAGGACGGCGTCGGTCTGCGCGTCGTTCCAGCGGTAGGTGATGCCGTAGCTGCCCTCGGCGGTTTTCACGAGGAAGCGCGTTTCGACGCGGCGGGCGGTGGCGGGATTGCCGCGCGTGGTTTCGAGGTCGAAGTGTTTCACCCAGACGGCGCCGGCGGGGAGGTTCCAGTTGCCGTCGGCGGAGAAACCGAAGCGGGCGGCGGGATCGGTGAGCGCGAACCAGCGGCGCTTCACGGCGTGGTCGGACCAGAACGAAACGTTGGGTTCGTAGGCGACGAGGCCGGGGGCGGGCGCGAGCGTGGCCAGATTCGCGAACGCGCCGGTGGCGGAGAGCGTTTCCGGCAAAGGCGCGGCGCCGGCGGCCGGGGCGGCGACGAGGCGCTTGAGGCTGTTTTCCGTGAGGTCGCAGAGCAAAATGTCGCCGGTCGCGGGATCGAGGCCGAAGCCGGCGATACCGCCGTCGGCGGCGAGGAGGCGGACCCGGTCGGCGCCGACAGGAGCCTCGGGGCGGACGGCGTCGGGCTCGAGGCTCCAGATGCGGCCGCTGACGAAATCGGCGAAAAGGTATTTGCCGACGAGGTCGGGGTATCGGGAGCCCCGATACACGAGACCGCCGGTGACCGACTGGCCCTGGGCGGGATTCGGGTAGTCCCAGACGGGCGGGAGGAAGCCGGCGGCGGCGGGCGGGTTGGCGCGGGGGCCGGCGAGATTGCCCTCGCGGAAGCTCCAGCCGTAGTTGCCGCCGCGGACGACGACATTGATTTCCTCGCGGGAGCCCTGGCCGACATCGCCGAGCCAGAGGCGGCCATTGGCCGGATCGAAGCTCATGCGCCACGGGTTGCGCAGGCCGACGGCCCAGAATTCGGTGCGCACGGCGGCGGGGTTGAGGGCGGTGCCGTTGAAGGTCGTCACCCCGACCCAGGGGTTGTCGGGCGGGACGGCGTAGGTGCCGGGGTGGACGGCGGGGTGCGGGTTGGGGGCGAGGGAGCCGGGGCGGAGATCGACGTCGAGGCGCAGCACGCCGGCGAAGAAATCGCGGTCGAGGCGTTGGCTGTTGGCGTACTGGTCGTTGGCGCCGCCTTCGTCGCCGAGGGAGAGATAGAGGTAACCGTCGGGACCGAAGAGCAGTTCGCCGCCGTTGTGGTTGGAGGCTTCGTCGCGCTGGGTGAGGAGCGGGGTTTCGGAGGCGGGATCGGCGATGTTGGGGTCCGCGGGGTTCACGCGGAAACGGGCGAGGCGATTGTGGAGACCGGAGCCGGCGGCGGTGGTGGCGTTGACGGTGTACCAGACGTAGAAGAAGCCGTTGGTCGCGAAGCGCGGGTGGAAGGCGAGGGCGAGGAGGCCGCGTTCGTCGCTGGTGCTGGTCGGGGTGACGGCGACGCGATCCGTCAGGTCGAGGAAGACGCGGCGTTCGGGAGCCGCGGCGGCGACGTCGGGGATGAGCGCGATGCGGCCCGTTTTCTCGACGACGAAGAGGCGGCGGGATTCACCGGGCGGGGTGACGGCGGAAACGGGTTGGGTGAACGTGAGGCCGGGGAAGGCGCGCGCCGTGGTGTAAGCGGTGGCCGGGGCGGCCAGCGGCAGGCGCAGGCCGGTGGCCGTGGTGCGCACGAGGGGCTGGGCGACGGCCGGGGAAACGGCGACACCGAGGCCGAGAGCGAGCAGCAGGACGGCGGGGCGGGGCATGGGGGAGCGGAAAAGCGGGAAATTGGAAAACCGGAAACCGGAAACCGGAAACCGGGCGCGCAGGGTCGGTACTTCGGGATCGCGACAATCGCAACCGCGGGCGGGTAAAGCGGGCGCGAATCGGGGGCGGCTACGACCCAAAACTCAAAACCCAAAACTCAGAACCCAATCTTCCGAGAACCCAAACCCGAGACCCGAAACCCGAATCCCCAACTCCGAACTCCGAACTCCAAACCGCTGACCGCGCCAGCGCGGTCAGCGATAGAGCCAGTACTTCTTGCTTTGTTCCTGGTAGACGCGGGCTTGTTCGCGCCATTGGCGGAGCCAGGCGTCGATGTCGATGCGGGCGCCTTTGGCGACGAGGTCGTCGTAGAAAGCCTTGGAGCCGACATGGACGAGGAAGGTGCGGCGCTGGGCGTCGGTGAGACCGGCGAAGGGATTTTTCGGGCCGAGTTTGCACGCGAACTTCATGAGCCAAAAACTGAGGTCGCAGGGCTGCCAGGCGTCGTAGTCGTTGATCTCGACGTAGAGGCCGACGGAAGGTTTGCCGGTCTTGGCGTTGGGGACGCTGATCTTGCGGAAACCGAGGCCGGGGAGATTCAGGGCGCGGAGATCTTTTTCCAAAACGTCGAACGGGATCTTCGCGTGCCACACGCCGCGGAAGTCGTGCTGGTTGCCGACGCCGTGGCTGAAGCCGGTGAACATCGTGCCGAGGCCGGTCATCGGGTAGCCTTGGACGGCGCCGAAGTCGCGGACGCGCGTCGACGTGGGCGCAAACGTGAGGCCGGTCTCGCTCCAGCGCATGGCGCGGGTCCAGCCGCGCATGGGAATGACGGTGAGTTTGGCGGCGGCGCGCTGGGCGTCGGTGATGGCGAGACCGCCGGGGGGCTGGGTGGCTTTGGCGAGCTGGGCGAGTTCGCCCATGGTGAGGCCGTGGACGTAGGGGACGCGGAAGCGGCCGACGTCGCTCATCCATTCGGCGTCCATGGGTGGGCCGCCGACCTTGAGGCCGCCGAGGGGGTTGGGGCGGTCGAGGACGATGACTTCTTTCCCGTTGGCGAAGCAGATCTCCATCGCGCTCTTCATCGCGCCGCTGAACGTGTAGCTGCGGGTGCCGATGTCCTGCAGGTCGATGACGAGGGCGTCGATCGGCTTGAGCTGCGCGGGCGTGGGGCGGAAGTTTTTCCCTTTCCCGCTGTAGAGCGAGTAGACGGGGATGTTGGTGCGGGGGTCGACGGCGTCGGGGAAGTATTTCTCCGCGGGGTGCTCGTTGTAGAGACCGTGTTCGACGGCGTAGAGGGCGACGAGTTGGACGCCGGGGGCGCGGCGGAGGACCTCGATGGTGGGGACGCCCTTGCGGTTGACGCCGGCGGGATGGGTGAGGAGGCCGATTTTTTTGCCCTTCACGGCGGCGAAGCCGTCGGCTTCGAGCACATCGATGCCGAGCAGGACGCGCGGGCCGGAGGCGGGAACGGGAGCCGGCGCGGGCGCGGGGACGGCGATCGGCGGGGTGAAGAGCGGCTTGGCGGGGGCGGCGGACTTTTTCGGCGCCGAGCTGGAGCTGCAGCCGAGGAGGCCGCAGAGGACGACCAGGCAGGAGAGCAGATTGGGGAGCGAGAAGGGGCGGGCGGCGCCGGGCATCGGCGCGGAGATTCGGGGAAGGCCGGGCGGGCGGTCGAGGGAAAATATGGAAACCGGAAGGCGGAGACCGGAAACCGGAGAGTGGGAAAACCGGAATTCGGAAACCGGAGACCGGAGATGGAATTGCGGAATGCGAATTGCGGGTTGCGGATTGGTTCAAGACCGGAGACCGGAAACTGGAGATGAAATTGCCGGATGCGGATTGGGAAAACGGGAATGCCGCGGGGCCAATATTCTCTGGCTGATAGCTGAACGCTGACGGCTGACCGCTCCGCGCGGGCTTGGGCGCGCGCCCGGGCGAAAAGCAAAGAGCCGAACCGCGGGGGCGGCTCGGCTCTTTCAACTGCTAACTTTCAACTTTCAACTGCTGCTGCTGCCGCAGCAGCAGCATCAGAACGTGGCGCGGACGCCGGTGGCCCAGATGGCGCCGGTCTCGACCCAGCGGGTGCGGAGATCGGAGCGGAGGCGGTAGGTGCCGCCGTCCTGGTTGAAGACGTTCCGGGCGTTGAGGAAGAAGTCGAGGTTGCGGCGGAAGTTCCACGTGAAGTCGACGGTGTGGCTCAGGCTTTCGCGGACGTAGTTGGGCCAGCCGTTCGAGGCGGTGACGACTTCGGTGCGGTAGCCGGGGCGCCAGTTGGTGTTCCACTGGAGGCGGAAGGCGCGGTACGGCATGAACCAGCTGAGATTGGCGACGTTGGTCGGGCGGTAGTAGTTCTCGTAGCTGTCGTACCGCATGCGGCTGTAGTTCGCGTTGACGCGGAGGCGCGAGAACGGGCCGGGGAGGAAGCTGAGCTCGCGGGCAAAGGAGAATTCGAGCGAGGTCATGTGGGCTTTGCCGACGTTGTCGACGGTGCTGATTTCCCAGTCCTCGGGGGAGACGGTGGACGGCAGCGGCTCGCCGTTCCACGAACCGCCGGCGGGCACGAGGAAGGTGCGGCTGCGGATGAGGTCCTTGAAATCGCGGCGGAAGCCGGCGACGGAGATCTGGCCGATGCCGCGGGTGTAATACTCGAGCGTGACGTTGATCGTCTTGGAGAGCTCGGGTTTGAGGTTGGCGTTGCCGGCGTTGGCGCGGTTGGGGAGCGGGTTGGCGGGGTCGTCGTTGGTGACGACGAGGCCGCCGATGAGGCGGTTCATGTCGGCGCGGGAGATGGCCTGGTTCCACGAGCTCTTCAGCACGAGGTTGTCGGTGAAGCGGTAGGTGGTGTGGAGGTAGCGCAGCCAGGTGTCGTAATCGGTGCGCGCGAACTGGCGGCCGCCGCCGTAGCGGGTGGTGAGGTATTCGGCGGAGTTGCGGTCGACGGCGATGGGCGGGACGGCGGCGGCGGGATTGGTCGTGCCGTAGACGCGGCGGTCGGCCTCGCGCTGGCCGATGTCGGAGGGTCCGGCGGCGCGGCCGCGCGTATGCTCGAACCGGATACCGGGGGCGACGGTGAGGCGTTTGCCGAGGCGGAAGACGGTCTGCTGGTAGAGGGCGTCGATCTGCTCCTGGGCGTCGCGGGCGTTCTGGAGTTTGAAGGCGACGACCTGCGCGGCGGACGGGGGCGTCCACGCGTTGGGATTGGCCTGGAAGACCTTGTAGGCGGCCCAGCGGTCGACATTGGCCATGCCGTCGACGTTGCCGCCGAAGTCGAAGTTCATGCGGTAGGAAGGCTCGGCGAAGAGGGCGAGGGATTCGTCGGCGGAGGCGGCGACGCCGTCGCGGCCGCGGAAAGCGACGGCGTAGTTGTTGACGGGGCGGTCGCTGTTGTTGACCCACTCGCTGATGTGGAGGCCCCACTTGAAGATGGTGGGGAGCTTGGCCTGGAGGGTGTACTGGAAGTCGGACTTGAACTGGTAGCGCTGGTCCTCGCCCTGGCGGTCGTTCATGCGGGCGGCGAAGCCGTTGGGGTGGTTGGCGAGGTTGCGGTAGTCGGGGCCGGCGGTCTGGGTAATGTAGAGCGCGGGATCGGCGGGGCCGTTGCGGTTGAAGCGGAGGCCGAGGTTGGAGAGGGTGCCGGGCTCGATGGACCAGAAAAAGCCGAACTGCTGGTCTTTGTACCACGTCATCGAGCGGGAGAAGCTGGCGCCGAAGTCGGCGCGGAAGGCGCCCTTCTTGTAGTACGAGGCGAGGCCGAAGTTGGCGGTGGAGCCGTACTTGTTGGTGGCGCCGCCGCCCTGCTGGATGCCGACCCCGCCGCCGGTGGGCGTGGTGCTCTGGCTGCTGAGCGAGTACTCGACGCCGGGCTGGAGGTTGGTCGTGGCGCCGGGTACGTTGAGGGTGTTGGTGAAGTTGAAGGTCAGGTCGCGGCTGAAGAACTTGGCGTGGTAGCTGTTGTATTCGGCGCGGGCGGACATCCAGAACGCGTCGGAGAACTTGTAGTCGACGCGGACGTTGCCGTTGTAGCGGACGGTGGGCTTGGGCGAATCGCGGAAGCTGAAGCTGGTGACGCGCGGGATCTCGGAGTCGTTGTTGGTCTGGACGGTGTCGAAGGCGTAGTTGACGACCTCGGCCTTCTGTTCGGCGAAGGTGTAGGAATAGTTGTAGCCGGCGCGGACGCCGAGACGTTTGCCGAGAAACACATCGCTGTAGTCGACGCCCCAGTTGGGCTGGACGCGGTAGTGGTCCTCGTCGTCCCAGCCGGGCTGTTTCTTCCACGGCGTGCCGCTCATGGAATTGAAGGCGAAGCCGGCGCGGACGCCGATGAGGCGGCCGGCGCGGTCGAAGGCGCCGCGGCTGCGGAGATTGACGGTGCCGGCGAGGGCGCTGCCGGGATTCTCGGGCTGGGGCGTGCGGCTGAGTTCGACGGTCTCGATGCCGTTGATCGACATCTGCTCGAATTCGAAGGCGCGGTTGGCGGTGGCGCCGCTGGCGGCGGCCATGCCGGAGCTGGCGAGGGGCGAGCCGTCGAGGGTGACGGACGTGTACTTGGGATCGAGGCCGCCGAGGGAGACGGAGCGGGCGTCGGCTTCGACGTAATCGATGAGCACGCCGGGCAGGTACTTGAGGAATTCGCCGACGTTGCCCTCGGAGATGGAGCCGAAGGTGTCGGTGGCGAGGACGCGTTTGGCCTCGATGGACTGCTTCTGTTCCATGATGGCCTTGGCGTTGCCCTCGCGTTCGGCGGCGACGACGAACTGGCTGAGCTTCAGGATCTCGGCGTAGGCGGCGCTGGTGAGCGAGACGTCGAGCTTGGCGGTCTGCCCGGCAACGACGTTGACCGTCTCCTCCTTCGGATCGAGACCGACGTAGGAGATGCTCACGCGCTGCGGGCCGGCGGGGACATTGCTCAGCGTGAACACGCCGCCGGCTTCGGCGACGGTCGCGAGATCGGTGCCGACGACGGCGACGGCGGCGCTGCGGAGATACTCGCCCGTACCCTGGTTCAGGATACGGCCGGTGATGGTGCCGGTGGCGGGGCCTTGGGCGCGGGCGGCGGCCAGGCAGAGGAAGGCCGGGATCAGGAAACGGAGGAGTTTCATACGGGGGTTGGTTGGTGTCGGACACCCCCGCGCGGGACCGGTTGGTCGGGGCGGAAGCATCCAGAGTCCCAAAGTGGGATGCGGTGCACGCCCGTACGATGCACCCGGCTGTCGGACAGTCGGGGTCGGCGGCTTATGACGGAGGGAGACGCCTCCGCGGGCCGGCCGGCTCAGCCTGAATTGTGCAGTTGAGCGTTGAAAGTTGAGAGTTGAGAGATCGATCGGCCGAGCCACGGAAAATCGGCTGAAGCCGGCAACCTGACGGACCGAACGGGTTTGCGCTCGCGGCTACACGTCGGTCGCGGCCGGGGCGTTTTTCAGAGCTTCCTCAACTCTCAGCCAAGCTTTCTCAACGGCATGCGTTCGGCTCAGAGCCGGTGCAGGTGGAACCCGCCGTCGACGTCGAAGCAGGCGCCGGTCGAGAACGGGAAACGGTCCTCGGCGATGGCGCGGACGGCGCGGCCGATGTCCTCGGGTTTGCCCCACCGGCGGATCGGCGTGATGCCGCGTTCGTCGGTGATGATGAGCTTGTCGTACTTTTCCTTCACGCCGCCGGTCATGTCGGTGGCGATGACGCCGGGGCGGATTTCGTAGACGTTGATGCCGTCGTTCGCGAGGCGGTCGGCGAAGAGCTTGGTCATCATGGCGAGGCCGGCCTTCACCATGCAGTAGTCGCCGCGGTTGATGGAGGCGGTGTAGACGGAGATCGAGGTGATGTTGACCATGCGGCCGCGGAAGCCCTCGGCGTCGCGTTCCTGTTTCAGCATCTGCTTCGCGACCAACTGCGAGAGGAAGAACGGGCCCTTGAGATTGATGGCGTAGAGGCGGTCGAAGCTTTCCTCGCCGGCATCGAGCAGATCGGCGCGGACCTTGGGGGCGACGCCGGCGTTGTTGACGAGGAGATCGATGCGGCCGAACTGCGCGACCGTCTCGGCGACGAGGCGCTCGCGGTCCGCGGCGACGGCGACGTCGCCCTGGACGATGAAACCGTCGCCGCCCGCGGCCTTGACGAGGGCGAGGGCCTCGGCGGCGGCTTCGGCGTTGCCGGCGTAGTTGATGGCAACGCGGTAGCCGGCGCGGGCGAGTTCGATGGCGATGCCGCGGCCGATGCCGCGCGAGGCGCCGGTGACGAGAGCGGATTTCCGGGTCATGGCCGGCGAGGCAAACGCGCGCGTTGGGCGCGGGCAAGCTTGCAGGCGGGAGGGCTGGATGGGCGATGCGGGCGGGGTGGGGTGGGCGGACGGTTCTTGGGGAGGACAGCATCGACAGGACGGCGGAGGACGGGATGGACAGGACGGAGGGCGAAGCGCTGGACAAAGGCGTGTCCGGTCAATCCGTGGTTTGGGTCCGGTTCATCCTGTCCTCAAAAATAAAGCGGGACAGCGCGATGGACGCGGCCCCTTGCGAGGGCCCGGTCTTTCAACTTCAGACTTTCAACCTTCCAACCGCCCGCGCGCTATGCGCGCGGGCTCACGCCGTGGCCGGCGGGGATGTGCGCGACGGAGAGACGGCCGCCGTCGACGGCGTAGCCGCCGGCGAAAGGGTTTTCCGAGAGGAAGAACGGCGTATCCAGATCGGCAAAACGGAAGCCGCCCTGGCCCGCGGCGAAATGCGCGGACACGGTCATCGCGAGAATCGACTCGACGTTGCCGCCGATCATGAGCGCGAGGCCGGCATCGCGCGCGACCTGCGCGATGGCGAAGGCTTCGGCGAGACCGCCCTTCATCAGCTTGATGTTGATCACCTGGGCGGAGCGCGCGGCGACGACCTTGCGCGCGTCGGCGGCGGTCGTGACGGTTTCGTCGGCGGCGACGAGCCAACCGCTTTCGGCCATGAGGGCGCGGGCGCCGTCGAGGTCGTCCTTCGCGAGCCATTGCTCGAGCAGCGCGGGCACGATGCCGAGTTGCTTGAGACCGCGGACGAGCTCGGTGGCGGCGGCGCGGGAAACGCCGGCGTTGCCGTCGAGGATGAGCGGCGAATCGGGGGCGGCGTCGCGGATGGCGGCGATGCGCGCGAGGTCGTGGGCGGGGCCGAGTTTGCCGCCGACCTTGACCTTGATCATGCGGATGCCGCGCCGGCGGATGGAGCGGGCGGCGTCCGCGGCCTCGGCTGCAGTGCCGGTCGTCACGGTCATGTCGGTCTCGAGTTCGGTGCCCGCGCCGCCGCAGAATTTCCACAGCGGGAGGCCGGCCTGGCGCGTGAGCGCGTCGAGCAGCGCCATCTCGAAGGCGCATTGCGCGGAGCCGCAGCCGGCGCCGCCGCGGGTGCGGAATTCGGCCGCGAGCGCGGTCCACGAATCGAGTCCGACGCTGCGGCCGGGCAGCCAGGCGGCCGCGGCGCGCAGGACGGCGAGGGCGTCGGCCTGGGTCTCGCCGTTGTAAGGCGGCAGCGGGGCGGCCTCGCCGTAACCGACGGTGCCGTCGGCGAGTTCGAGCCGGGCGAGGACGTTGTTGGCCATCGCTTGGGCGCCGCCGGAAATGCCGAACGGCTCGAAGAGCGGAATATCGAGGAGAGAAACGTCGAAGGCCCGGATGGCCGGCGCAGCGTGCATCCGGTCAGCACACCGCGCGGCTGCGCGCGGGGCAATCGCGATGTCGGGGGAAGGGAGCGATCAGCTTTCAGCTGTCAGCGGTCAGCTGGAGCTGAGAGCTGAGTGCCATCCCAAAACCCAAAACCGAGCTGACCCCGAACCCCAAACTCCAAACTCCAAACTCCAAACTCCGAACCGCGGCGCCGGCGTCAGCCGCCGCCGCTGCCGCCGGCGCGATATTGCAGCAGCGCGCGCGGGGCGACGCCGTGGACGGACTTGAAGGCGCGGGAAAAGTGGAAGGGGTCCGCGAAGCCGACGCGCGCGGCGACTTCCTTCACGAGGCCGCCGTGCTCCACGAGGTATTCGGCGGCGAGGTTCATTTTTCGGCGGAGCAAATATTGGTACGGGCTCGTGCCTTGGTAGCGGCGGAACCAACGGCAGACACTCGAGGCCTCGACGCCGGCGGCGGCGGCGATTTCCTCGAGGGTGGAGAGTTGCTCGGCGCCGGCGTCGATCAGGGCCTTGCAGCGGAGAAACGCCTCGCGGGCGGGCTCGCTGGCCTGCGGGGCGAGGGTCGAAGTGTCCTCGATCTTGAGCAGCAGCAGTTCGAAAAGGGCGGCGCAAATGCGCGGCGCGAGCGCGCCGGAGCGTTGGCCTTCGCGCACGAGATCCTCGAGCACGCTCGTCACCTCGGCGTGCGCGGCGAGTTGGCGCGCGCTGCCGAGCGGCACGCCGCAGCGCCGCAGCCGCAACGGCACGCCGGCGCCGCTGAACGAGAGGAAGTACTTCACCATCGGGTTGCGCGGATCCGTGTGGATTTCGCAGTCGGTTGTCGGGGCGTACGCGAAGACGGTGCCGGGCCCGAGCTCGTGGCGGTGCCGGTCGAGCCGCACCGAGCCGGCGCCGGCCACGACGTACTCGAGCACGTGGAACGGAAACGTGCGCCGCGCGACGACGTAGTCGGGGTTGCAGTGCTCGCGGCCGCCCATCACGAGCGCGAGGCGTTCCTTCGGATGCGGGGCGAGGTTGAGGAAGAAATAGCGCGCGCCGCTGACCTGGTGCGACAACAGCCCCGAGGTGTCGGGTGGGCCGATTTTATCCATGATGCCGGCCAAGGTGCGGCCCACGGCTCTGTTTTTCGAGCCGATTTCCCGCCGTCAAACCGGCCGAGTTTATCCAGTTCAAAAATGGGTTTGCGGGCCGCGGGCGGGCGGCGCAAAGCACGTCCTGTCCCGCGTCCCGCCACCCCGAATTTCCGCCATGGCCAAAACGAAAACCGTCCTGCTCGTCGCCAGCGGCGACCTGCGCCAATCCGCCAACGAAGTCTGCTGGCCCGCCCAGCAGGCGATGGAAAAAGCCCTCGGGGCCGCCGTCGCCAAACTCGGCGCCAAGATCGTGCGCGCCCACCCGTACAAGCCGAAGCTGAAGCACGGCTTCATCGGCTCGCAAAAGGAAGGCATGGAGGTCTTCGCCGGCCTCGACCCCGACGCGCCGCTGATCGTGGCGGAGGCCGTGTGGCAGTATTCGCACCACGTGCTCGCCGGCCTGATCTCGCACCGCGGCCCGATCCTCACCGTCGCCAACTGGAGCGGCACCTGGCCCGGCCTCGTCGGCATGCTCAATCTCAACGGCTCGCTGACCAAGGCCGGCGTGCGCTATTCGACGCTGTGGAGCGAGGACTTCACGGACGCGAAGTTCCTCGCCGGGCTTTCCGCCTGGCTGAAGACCGGCGTCGTGAAACATCCGGTCGATCACGTGCGCCCGCTGGCGAAGGCCAAGGTGCCGGCCAAGGCCGCAGCGCTGGCGAAACGGATCGCGGCCGATCTCCGCCGCCGCAAGGCGATCATGGGCGTCTTCGACGAAGGCTGCATGGGCATGTTCAACGCGATCATCCCCGACGAGCTGCTGTTCCAGACCGGCGTGTACAAGGAACGTCTCTCGCAGTCCGCGCTTTACGCCGCCGCGACCTCCGTCGACGACCGCGAGGCGCGTGCGGTGTACGATTGGCTGCGCAAGAAAGGCATGACTTTCCACCTCGGCACCGACGAGGCCACGGAGCTGACCGAGCGCCAAGTGATCTGGCAGTGCAAGACCTACATCGCCGCGCTGCGGATCGCGGACGAGTTCGGCTGCGAGACGATCGGCATCCAGTACCAGCAGGGCCTGAAGGACCTGTTGCCCGCGAGCGATCTGGTCGAGGGCATCCTCAACAATTCCGACCGGCCGCCGGTGAAGAACGCCGCCGGCAAAGTCATTCTGCCCGGCCGGCCGCTGCCGCATTTCAACGAGGTCGACGAGTGCTCCGGCCTCGACGGCCTCTTCACCAACCGCGTGCACGCCGCCCTCGGCCAGCCGGTCGAGAACACACTCCACGATTTGCGTTGGGGCGATCGCGACCGCAGCGGCACGACGGAGGACTACGTGTGGGTTTTCCTGATCTCCGGCAGCGCGCCCCCGGCGCACCATATCGGCGGTTACAAGGGCACCGATTCGCTGCGCCAGCCGCCGATGTACTTCCGCCTCGGCGGCGGCACGGTGCGCGGCATCGCGAAGCCTGGTGAGATCGTCTGGAGCCGCGTCTTCGTCGCCGACGGCAAACTCAAAATGGACCTCGGCCGCGCCAAGGTCATCGCGTTGCCCCGCGCGGAAACCGAGCGCCGCTGGCAGGAAACGACCGTCCAATGGCCGATCATGCACGCCGTGACCTACGGTGTTACGCGCGACCAGATGATGGCGCGGCACCAGGCGAACCACATCCAGGTCGCCTACGCGAATTCGGCCCGCGAGGCCGACCTTGCGCTCTACGCCAAGGCCGCGCTCGCCGCCGAACTCGGCCTCGAGGTCAGCCTCTGCGGCACGAAGGCCGACGGCGGGGCGTTCTAGGGCCGGCGGGGAAGGAGTTGAGAGTACCGAGTTGAGAGTTGAGAGCGGATCGGTTTCGAACCGCGCCGGCCGTTTTCCGGTCTCTCAACTCTCAACCCTCAGCTCTCAACTGCCGCCGCTGCGGCGGCCCATCGCCGCCAGCGCGCGCACGCCGAAGACGTTCAGCGCGAGGCCGGTGAGCACGAGCGCGCCGGCCTGCAGTTTCCAAACGGGCAACGGTTCGCCGAGGTAGAGCGCGGAGCTGATCAGGCCGAAGATCGGCACGAGCAGCGTGAACGGCGCGACCGACGACGCGGGGTGGCGCGAGAGCAGCCAGCTCCACGTCGAATAGGCGAGGTGCGTCGACGCGTACACGATGAAGCCCACGGCGAGCAGCGTCTCGCGGCCGAGGTGCGCAAGGCTGTGGGCGATCAGCGCCGGGCCTTCGAAAATCGCGGAGGCCGCTAGCATCGGCACCGGTACGACGAGGCTGCCCCACACGACGAGCGCCAGCGGGTTCACCGGGCCGAGGCGTTTGGAAATGAAGTTCGCGTAGCCCCACGACGAGGCGCCGAGGAGCACGCAGGCGAGGCCGGCGAGACTGACGTCGCCGCCCGTGTGCACGGCGACGACCGCGAAGCCCCCGAGCGCGACGAGCGCGCCGAGAATTTGCACGGGCGCGATGCGTTCGCGCAGGACCGCCGCGGCCAACGTGAGCGTCACGACGACCTGGAACTGCAGCGTGAGCGAAGCGAGACCGGCGGACATCCCGAGTTTCATGCCGAGGAACAGGAAACCGAAGTGCAGCGCGAACATCGTCAGCCCGTAGAGCACGAGCTTCGGCACCGGCACGGCTGGGCGCGGCAGGAAGAAGACCAGCGGCACCGCGACGAGGATGAACCGCACCGCGCAGAGCAGCAGCGGCGGCAGTTCGCGGAGCGCCACCTTGATCGCGACGAAGTTGACGCCCCAGATCGCCACGACGCCGAGGGCGAGCAGCAGATGGCGAAACGGGAAGACGGCGGTGGACATGGCGGAGGGCCGAGCCTGCGGGGCGGGCGGCGGACCGCAAACGCCGGTTGGCCCGGCGGCATCACAGTGCCCGCCTCCGTTGCACACACAGCGCCCGCGCTCGCGGTCAGCGGACCGGAATGCGGTAAAGGTAGGCGTCGGAGGTCCAGTCGCGGTCCGGATCGGGCGGCGAACGCTCGAAGAGCCGCGTGAGGTTCACGACGATCTCTCCGGTCTCCCGGTCCTCGCGCGCGGCGAAGTTGGACAGCGCGAGCAACGGGCTGTCGCCGGGGCGGCGCGCATCGATGACACGGACGGATTCGCGCCGCAGGAGGCCGGAGCGGCGGTCGACCTCGCCGATCACGAGCGGCGTGCGCGGTTGGTTGCCGTTGGGATTCTCCGGCACGAGGTTGCCGATCCAGAAGAGGCGGCCCGAGGAATGCGGCACGAGCTGCGAGCAGGAACTCGGCGAATGGAAGTCTCCGCCGTCGGCGTAAGTCCAGGGCGCGGCTTCGGTCCAAGTGCGGCCTTCGTCGGAGGAAAACGCCGCCCAGCGCCGGCCCGGCAGGTGCGGTTTGCCGCCGTTGGAACCGCGCAGCACGAGCAGGAGCCGGCCGTCGGCGAGCGGCGCCACCGTCGGCTCGTCGAGCCCGCGCGTGCTGCGCGCCGGATCGCCGCGCACGAGGGCGGAGAGTTCCCACTCCAGCCGCAGGCCGTCGCCCCAGCGGCCGCGCAGGACGGCGGCGTCCGTGTAAGTGTAGCCGCCGCCGGGATTGTGGTAGGTGCCGTCGGGCCCAAGCGGCGAGATGATCACGGGCACGAGCATGGTGCCGTCCGCGAGCCACAGCGGCGCCGAGGCGAGATCGCCGACCATGACGCAGTTGCGGCCGACATGGACGCCGGGGAGCGGGTGGCGGGCGGAGAATTCCGCTCCGCGCTGCACCACCGGTTCGTCGATGGGCCAGGAGCGGCCGCCGTCGGCGGAAACCTGATACGTGACGTACCATTGCCGCATGCCCTCGAGCGGATCGTCGGTCGGCAGCAGACCCTCGATCTGGAAACGCACGAAGCGGCCCGTGCGCGGGTCGGCGGCGCCGCCGCGCAGGGCGCGCCGGAATTTTCCGTCGGGACGCACCTCGAGGGTCGGCACGGCGACGGGTTCGGACCAGGTGCGGCCATGGTCGGGGGAAAGGCGGAGAAAGGCGCGGTCGACGGTGTCGGAGCGCGACATGAATTGGTGCAGCGAGATCAGGTCGCCGCCCCCGGCCCGCGTGGCGTAGGTCGCCGCGAGGACGGCGGTGCCCGGCTGCGGCGAAGCCAGGAAAAGCTCGCGCCGGATTTCCGGCGCGGGCGCCGCGGCGGCCGCCGCGAGCGCGCAAAGCGGGACGAGGACGGCGCGGGCGGCGGCAAGCATGGCGACGGCGCGACGATGGCGCGGCGCCGCCGGTTGTCGCCGCGAAAGTTTGCGCGGGGTCCATGGGGGGCCGCTTGACTCGGCGCGCGGGCCCCGCCGCACTCACGGTTCGCGCCGGCGGAATCAATCCGTGCCGGCGCGCTTTTCCGCCCCATGCCCGCCCCTGCCTTCTTCCTGCGCGCCTTCGCCGTCGCGTTCGCCCTCGCGGGCGCCTTGCGCGCCCAGAGTGTCCTGCCGCCTTTGCCCGTCGCGCTGGACTCCGCCGCCGAGCTCAAGCCCCTCGCCGGCAACTGGCGGCTCGCCGGCGACGTCGCGGGCAACCCCCGCCGCGACAAGGTGCTCGCGGCCGCGCCCGGCACGGGCGTGCTCGTCTGCAATCCGACCAAGGAGCAGCGCGGCCACCTGTTCACGGCGTGGGAGCACGGCGACGTCGAGCTGGAGCTCGAGTTCCTGCTCGCGCCGGGCTCCAACTCCGGCGTCTACCTGCAGGGCCGCTACGAGGTGCAGCTTTTCGACAGCTGGGGCAAACGCACGCCGACGGCGGCGGATTGCGGCGGCATCTACCAGCGCTGGGACGCCGCCCGCGGCAAGGGCAACGAGCTCTTCGACGGCCAGGCTCCCTCGGCCAACGCCGCCCGCGCGCCCGGCCTTTGGCAGAAATTGCAGATCGAGTTCGAAGCGCCGCGGTTCGATGCCGCGGGCAAGAAGACCGCCAACGCGCGCTTCCGCAAAGTCGTGCTCAACGGCTTCACGATCCACGAGAACGTCGAGATCTCCGGGCCGACGCGGTCCTCTGCCTTCAACGACGAGCAGCCGCTCGGGCCGGTGATGATCCAGGGCGACCACGGCCCGGTCGCGATCCGCCGGCTGGCGGCGAAGCGTTTCGAGGCCGGCGCGCGCGTCGAGGTCGCGGATCTCAAATACCGCTTCTACCCGGGCGCCTACGGCAGCGTCGGCGGCAGCTACGAAAAAGAAAAACCGAAGGCCGAGGGCGTGCCGGAGTCGTTCTCGCTGGCCGGGGCGGGCGCGATGGGGAAGTTCGCCGTCGTGTTCACCGGCACGCTGAAGGTGCCGAAGGCCGGCGACTACCGTTTCGCGATCGAGTCGGGCAGTGCCGGCCGTCTGCTGATCGGCGGCCGTCCGGTGGTGCTGCCGATCGACAAGGGCAGCCAGCCGGGGATCGTGACCCTCGCGGCGGGCAGCCATGAATTCCGCCTCGACCTCGCGCACGGCACCAACGCGCGGCCGGCCTTCGAATTGGTCGCCGAAGGTCCGGGCATCGCCCCGCACACGCTCACGGCCGGCACCGGGCCCGCGCGCAACCGCGGCGCCGCGAATCGCCGCGTGCTCCCCGTCGAGCCGACGGACCGCACGCTGCTGCAGCGCGGGTTCGTGCCCTTCGAGCCGCGCAAGCGACTCTACGCGGCCGTCGTCGGCACCCCGGCCGGCGTGCATTTCTCCTATGATTTCGAGACCGGCTCGGTGCTGCAGGTCTGGCGCGGGCCTTTTGCGGATACGTTCCAGATGTGGGACGGCCGCGGCAACGACCAGACCGCCAAGCCGGCCGGCCCGCTGCTCGCGTTCCACGGCAAGCCCACCGTCGGCCTGATCGAGTACGCCGCGAACGGCGATTGGCCGGCGCAGCCCGAGACTTTCTGGACGCCGCAGGGTTACGCGCTCGAGGCGGACGGCACGCCCGTCTTCAAGGCCGCGCTCTACGAGCTGACGATCTCCGACCGGCTCGCGCCCGTCGCCGCCGGCACCGGGCTCGAGCGCACGCTGACCCTGGGCGGCAAACTGCCGTCGTGGTCCACCTGGGTGCTGCTTGCCGAAGCCGACCGCATCGTGCCGCAGCCCGACGGCTCCGGTTGGATCGTCGGGGACCGCGTGTGGTTCCTCGACTGGCCCGCCGATGCCGCGCACCGCCCCGTGCTCCGCACCGTCAACGGCCGGCAACAACTCGCCGTGCCCCTTGCCGGCTCCTCCCTCGCGAAGCCGATCCGCTACTCGATCGTCTGGTGATCCCGCCCATGTCCCGCCTTTCCCTTCTCCCCGTCCTCTGTGTCGCCACGCTCGCTGCCGCCGCCGCGGCCGAGCCGGTCGTCCTCGTCAACAATCCCTCGTCTGCGGAACGGTTCGCAAAGCCGTCCAACGACCTCGTGGCCCGCGAGGAAATCCATTGGCAACGCACGCCGTTGCCCGTGCCCGCCGGAATTGTGCTCGAGGTCAGCGGCATCGTGCCGGTCGCCGGGCAGCGCCTGCTCGTCACGACGCGGCGCGGCGAGATCTGGTGGGTCGACGGCGCGTACGCCCCGAACCCGGAACCGAAGTTCACGCTGTTTGCCTCCGGCCTGCACGAGCCGCTCGGCATCATCCCGTCGCCGAAGGGCGGGTACTATGTGGCGCAGCGCCAGGAAGTGACGCGGATCGCGGACACCGACGGCGACGGCCGCGCGGATGTGTTCGAGACCGTCGCGAAGATCCCGGTTTCCGGCAGCTACCACGAATATGCATTCGGTCCGGTCATGGGCCCGGACGGCAACCTCCGCGTCACGCTCAACGTCGCCTTCGGCGGCGCCACGCAGGCGCCGGCGCCGTGGCGCGGCTGGATGCTCGAGATCACGCCCGACGGGCAGACGACGCCGGTCGCGGCGGGCCTGCGTTCGCCGGCCGGGTTCTTGGTGACGTCGCAGGGCGCGTGGTTCGCGTCCGAGAACCAGGGCGAGTGGGTCGGCTCCGGCCGGATCACGCATTTGGCGCCGGGCGATTTCAGCGGCCATCCGGCGGGGTTGGCGTCGAGCCGATTGCCGGGCTCCACGGTCCGGCTGCGGACCGAGGACATTCTTGATTTCGAGGCGCCGATGCATGACGTGGCGAAACGCGTGCCCGGCGTGAAGCCGCCGGCCGTGTGGCTGCCGCACACCGTGCTCGGCATTTCCAACGCGGGCCTCGTCGAGGACCTGACCGGGGGCAAATTCGGTCCCTTCGCGGGCCAGCTCTTCCTCGGCGACCAAGGCCAGAGCAAGATCGTGCGCATCGCGCTCGAGCAGGTGAAAGGCGTGTGGCAGGGCGCGGCGTTCGCGTTTCGCGAGGGTTTCGACGCCGGCATCATCCGCCTCGCCTTCGGCGAAGGCGGCGTGCTCTTCGCCGGCGAAACGGCCCGCGGCTGGGGTTCCGTCGGCCCGAAGCAATACGGCCTCGAGCGCCTCGCGTGGACGGGCAAGACGCCCTTCGAGATCAAGGAAGTCCGCGCGCAGCCCGACGGCTTCGTGCTTACGTTCACGCAGCCGGTCGACCGCGCCACCGCGGAGAAACCGGAAAGCTACACCGCCGCCGGCTTCACCTACCTCTATCACAAGGCCTACGGCAGCGCGCCCGTGCAGCGCGTCGCCTGCCCGGTGCGCAAGGTCGTCGTCGCCCCGGACGGCCTCAGCGTGCGCGTCGCGCTCTCCTGCCTGCGCGAAGGCTTCGTCCACGAGCTCAAGGCCGCCGGCCTTCGCGCCGCGGGCGCGCCGGACACCGCGCTGCTGCATCCGACGTTCTACTACACGCTGAACCGCATCCCCGATGGCAACCGCATCATCCCGCTCGATCCGAAGGACGCCGACCTCTGCGTCGCGCCGGTGCCGGCCATCGCCGCGGCCAACACGAAGAAGCATCCCGTGAAGGCCCCCGCCGATTGGCCCAACGAGGAAGGCGAGCAGCAGATCATCCTCGGCACGCAGCCCGGCCTGAAGTTCGACCAGCCGCTGCTCACGGCGAAGGCCGGCGCCCGCATCCGCCTCATTTTCCGCAACAGCGACGACATGCTGCACAACTTCGTCCTCTGCGCGCCGGGCCGCGGCCAAGCCGTCGGCGAGGCCGCGATGGCGCTCGGCGTCGAAGGCACCGCGAAGAGCTATGTGCCCGAGACCGACGACGTGCTCTACCACACGACCCTCGTGCAGCCGGAGACAAGCGACACGATCTTCTTCAACGCGCCGACGGTGCCGGGCGACTACGATTTCGTCTGCACCTTCCCCGGCCATTCCGCCCTGATGAAGGGCATCTTCCGCGTCGAAGCGAAGTAAGCCCGATTCCCGACTACCATGGCCACCCCGTATCCGCCCGCCCCGACCGAGCCGCGTCCCGGCCGTTACCGTCACTACAAAGGCAACGAGTACCGCGTGCTCGGCGTGGCGCGGCATTCGGAAACCGGCGAGGCGCTTGTCGTGTACCAGGCGCTCTACGGCGAGCGCGGCCTCTGGGTGCGGCCGGCGGCGATGTTCACCGAAAAGGTCGATGTCGGCGCGCCCGGGGCGCCCCGCGTGCCGCGGTTCGCTTTTGTGGCCGAGACGTAAGCGGACAGGAACGTTTCCCGGATGCACGTTCTGATCGCGTTCGACAAATTCAAGGACTGCCTGACCGCGCCGGAGGCCTGCCGGCTGACGGCCGACGCCCTGCGCGAACGGCAACCGGCGTGGACGACGACGACGTGTCCGCTTGCCGACGGCGGCGAAGGCTTCGCGGAAATTTTGACCGACGCCGCCGGCGGGGAACACGTGGCGGTATCGGTTACGGGCCCGCGGGGCGCGCCGGTGGCCGCCCGCTACGGCCTCGTGTCCGTGGCGCGGGTACCTGCGGCGGCGCGGCGCAGCCTCGGCCTCGCCGCGGCCGAGCACGACGGCGCGCGGATCGCGGTGATCGACATGGCGTCAGTCTCGGGCCTGGCGCTGCTGGCGCCGGCGGACCGCGATCCCTGGCAAACGACGACGCGCGGCACGGGCGAAGTGCTGCGGCTGGCCGCGGCGCGCGGCGTGGCGGCGATCGTGCTCGGCGTCGGCGGCAGCGCGACGAGCGACCTCGGTCTCGGCGCGCTGGCGGCGCTCGGTCTGGAATTTCATGGCCCGACCGGCCGGACCGGAGATCCGGTGCCGGCGCGCTGGGCCGGGATCGAGCGGATCGGCGGAGCGGTGACTCCGCCGTTGCCGCCGGTCTGGATCGCCTGCGACGTGACCAACCCGCTGCTCGGCCCGCGGGGCGCGGCGGCGACCTATGGTCCGCAGAAAGGACTCAAGGCGGCCGACCTGCCGCGGCTCGACCACGAAAGCGGACGGCTTGCGCTGCTGTTGTGCAGCCAATGTCGGCAGCCCGACGCGCTGATGGATGCGGCCGGCGCGGGGGCGGCCGGCGGGATTTCGTTCGGGTTGATGGCGGCGGCAGGCGCGAAGTTGCTGCCGGGTTTCGACCTCGTGTCGGCGTGGCTCGACCTCGAGACGCACCTCGCGCGGGCGGAGCTCGTGATCACCGGCGAGGGCCGTTTCGACGCGACGTCGTTGCAGGGCAAGGGCCCGGGCGCGGTGGCGGCACGCGCGCTCGCCCTCGGCAAGGCGGTGCACGTTTTCGCGGGTCAGGCCGCGGTGGATACGCCCCCGGCGCGGCTTGCGCTGCACTCGATCACGCCGGCGGGGCTGCCCTTGGCGGAAGCTTTGCCGCGCGGGGCGGAGTTTCTGGCCGCGGCCGTGCGGCGGGCGTTCTGAGCGGGCCCGGGAGTGGGCCGGAGCGGGTCACGGAGGACACCGAGTCCGGGGACGGGCACGGAGCAAATCCGTCGGGATGGGGCCCGTGGGCGATTTCCATCCGCTGGTGCTGCGCCGACGAGCGATGAACCGACCCTTTCGAGATCCCCAGCGCGACCATGACTTTGGTCATCTTCCCAACGGGCGGGAAACCCGCTAGGGTCGCCGCCTCCGATGCAATGGCTGCCTGAAAACCGCTCCTCGCTCTATGGCCATGGCGCCTTCGCGGGCGTCGTGCTGGCCTGCTATGCGGACTTTGCATTCAACACACGCGTGAACGGCGAGCCGTGGCAGGTGCCGGTCGTGTTCGCGCTCGGCGCGGTCTACCTGACCCTCAACGTGGTGTGCGACCGGCTCACCGCCGGCCGGCCGCCAAGTTGGCTCCGGGCCTACTATGCGGTGCAGATCGCCGTGGTGCTGACGGCGATCTGGCTCAGCCCGGTGCAGGGCTTTTTCGGCATTCTCGGGCTGCCGCTCGTCAGCCAATCGATCTTCGACTACGGCTGGCGCGGGCTGCCGACGGTCGGCGCCTTGGTCTATGTCGGTTCGGTAGCGGTCTGGTTTCCCTACGGCTGGGCCGGCATGATGCGCGGGGTCGTCAGCTTCGCGCCCGGTTATCTCTTCACGATCGCGTTCACGTTCATCTCGCGGCAGGCGCTGCTGGCGCGCGAGCAATCCGAGAAACTGGCCGCCCAACTCGGCGCCGCCAACGAACAGCTCCGGGCCCACGCGTCGGCCACCGCCGAGCTGGCGACGACGCGCGAGCGCAACCGCCTCGCCCGCGAGATCCACGACGGCGTCGGCCACTACCTCACGACCATCAAGGTGCAGCTCGACGCCGCGCAGGCCCTCCTGGCCGCCGATCCGGCGCGCGCGGCGGATTCGGTGGGCAAGGCGGCGCGGCTGGCGGGCGAGGCGCTCGACGACGTGCGCCGCTCGGTGGGTTCGCTCGCGGCGGATGCCGCGCGGCCGCCGTTGCCCGAGGTGCTGCGCAAGCTGGCCGCCGATGTGCAACCCGCACCCGACCTGCGGATCGAGGGTGCGCCGCGGCCCTTGCCGGCGGCGACCGAGCACGCGCTCTACCGCGCGGCGCAGGAAGGCCTGACCAACGTGAGCAAGCACGCCGCCGCGAGCGCGACTGCCGTCGTCCTCGATTTCCGCGATCCGGCGCGCGTCCGGCTTACCGTGCTCGACAACGGCCGCGGCGCGGCCCCGGCCGCCGCCGGTTCCGGCGGCTACGGCCTGCGCGGCTTGGGCGAGCGGCTCGCCTTGCTCGGCGGCACGCTGCGCAGCGGCCCGCGGCCGGACGGCGGCTTCCGCCTCGAGGTGGAGGTGCCGGCATGAGCGCGCCGAAGATCCGCCTGCTGCTGGTCGACGACCAATCGCTGTTCCGCGAGGCGCTGCGCACGTTGCTTTCGCTGCAGCCCGATTTCGATCTCGTCGGCGAAGCGCCCGACGGCGAGGCGGCCGTCGCGGCGGCCGCGAAGCTGAAGCCCGACGTCGTCCTCATGGACCTGCGCATGCCCGTGCTCAACGGCGTCGAGGCCACGCGGCGGATCGTCGCCGCCGGGCCGAAGCCGCGTGTGATCGTGCTGACGACGTTCGACGAGGACGAAGAAGTCTTCGCCGCGCTGCGGGCCGGAGCCGTGGGCTATCTGCTCAAGGCCAGTTCGGCGGAGAAACTCTGCGGGGCAATCCGCGCCGCGGCGCAGGGCTCGTCGGTGCTGGAGCCGAGTATTGCCGCGAAATTGATGGCGCGCGCAACCGCGCCCGCACCCGCGGCCCCGCGCCCGTCGGCGCCGCCGTTGGCCGATCCGCTCTCCGCGCGCGAACTCGACGTGCTGCGTTTCCTCGCGAGCGGTCTGAGCAACAAGGAAATCGGCGCCCAACTCAAAATTTCCGAAGGCACGGTGAAGAACCACATGACCAACGTGCTCGGCAAACTCGGCGCCCTCGACCGCACCCAGGCCGCGCTGCGCGCGCGGGAGCTCGGGTTGATTTGAGGAATAGGTTGAGAGCTGAGAGTTGAGAGCCCGGACCCGCCAATTGCCGGCTCGGTCGTAGGTCTGCGTTTCCGGTCTCCGGTTTCCGCGTTCCGGTTTTAGAATTCGTCCGGCCATGACCTTCGGCCATGACTTCCGCGCGATGCGGGCGGCGGCGGGACGCGTTATCGTGGCGGCATCGTTTTCCGCCGCATGTCCGCCGTTCCGATTTTCTCCGAGTTTCAATCCGCGTTCCGCACGCTGCGGCGGGCGCCCGGATTTTCGGCGCTGGTGATCGGCCTGCTCGCGTTCGGGCTCGGCGCCAACGTTGCCGTTTTCTCGATCTTCGAGGCGATCGTGCTCTCGCCGCTGCCGTATCCGGAAGCGGAACGGCTCGTCGGCTTGAGTTCGGTCAACGCGACCAAGGCGCTCGATCAACCGGCATTGTCGGCGGCGGATTTCCGCGACGTGCGGGAACGCGCGCGCAGTTTCCCGGCCCTCGCGGCCTATCGGCCGGAGTTTGTCGGCTACCGGCCCGACGGCGGGGAGGCGCGGCAACTGGTCGGCGCGTTGGTGACGGAGGAATTCTTCGCCGTCTTCCGCGCGAATCCGACACACGGGCGCGTGTTCCGTGCGGACGAGTTTTCCGCGGCGGCGCCGCGGACGGCGGTGCTGTCGGCGGCGGCGTGGCGTCGCCATTTCGGCGGGCGGCCGGATGTGATCGGCACGACGGTGACGCTGGAGCGCCAGCCCACGACGATTGTCGGGATCATGCCCGAGGGTTTTCGCGAACCGGAGTTCGTCGACCTCTGGCTGCCGTTTCCGCCGGAGTCGGGCGAGAACCTCGCGCGCGATTCGCGTTTCTGGACGACGGTCGGACGGCTCGGCGCCGGGGTCGCGGCGGCGTCCGCGCGCGCCGAGCTGGCGACGATCGCCCGCGCGCTCGAGGCCGAGTACCCGGCGGTCAACCGCGGCTGGAGTTTCCGGGCGGAGCCGCTGTTGGAACAGCGCGTCGGCTCGCTGCGCCGTTCCCTGCTGCTCCTGGTCGGCGCGGTCGGGCTCGTCCTGCTGGTGGCCTGCGTGAACCTCGCGAACCTGCTGCTCGCGCGCGGCCTGAGGCGGATGCCGCAGCTGGCGTTGAAACTCGCGCTCGGTGCGACGCTGGGGGCGTTGGCGCGGGGCGTGTGGGCGGAGGCGATGCTGTTGGCACTGGCGGGCGGCGCGCTGGGTACGGCGCTGGCGGCCGCGGGCCTGCCGCTGCTCGTCCGCGGATTGCCGGCCGGCCTGATCCCGCGCACCCAGGAGATCGGCCTCGACGGGGCGGCGCTGGGCTTTGCGCTCGGGGCGACGGCGTTGACGGGGCTGCTGTGCGGATTGCTGCCGGCGTGGCAGGTGCGGCGGACGAATTTGGCGGAGTTGCTCCAATCCGCGGGCGCGCGGGGCACGCCGGGCGGTTTCACCGGCAAGGCGCAGACGGCGCTCGTGGCGCTGCAATTGGCGCTGACACTTACGGTGCTGGCGGCCGCGGGCGGGCTGGCGCGCACGTTGTTCGCGTTGCAGGCGACGGCGACGGGATTCTCCGCGGCCAACGTGCTGACGGTGCGGATCGCGGGCGGGCAGGACGCGTGGGCGCAGCCGGCCGAATTGGCGCGCTACTACGACCGATTGCTGGCGGAGCTGCAGGCGACGCCCGGGATCGAGGCGGCGGCGATCAATGCGAGCGCGCCGCTTTCCGGAATCACGCTGCGGTATCCGTTCTGGGTGCAGGGCCGGCCGCGCACGGAGGGCAACGCCGACGAAGCGGTGTTCGCGAGCGTGAGCCCCGATTACCTGCGCGCGTTGCGGATTCCGTTGCGGCAGGGCCGGTTCATCGAGGCGCGGGACGATTTCCAGGCGCCGCGCGTCTGCGTGATCAACGAAACGCTGGCGCGGCGGATTTTCCCGGACCGCGACCCGATCGGCCAGAAGATCCAGACTTTGCCGTGGTTGAACCGTGAATACCGGGAGATCGTCGGCGTCGTCGCCGACACCCGCCAGGACAACCTCTCCGATCCGCCGCCCCCGCAGCTCTACGTGCCGGCGGCGCAGTCGCCGTGGTTCTTCACGACGTACCTCGTGAAGACGGCGCCCGGGACCGGGGCCGCGACCGTGCAGGCGGCGCTGCGCCGGGCGGATCCGACGGTGGCAATGACGGTGCGGTCGCTGGAGGACAACATCGCCCTGACGACGACGCAGCCGCGGTTGCGGGCGTGGTTGCTGGGCGTTTTCGCGGCGGCCGCGCTCGGGCTTTCCGCCTTCGGGCTCTACGCGAGCATGGCGTTCGCGGTGAACCAACGCACGCGCGAGTTCGGCATCCGGCTGGCGCTGGGCGCGACGCCGGCGGGTATCGTGGCCCTCGTGCTCGGACGCGCGGGCCGCGTGGCCGCGGCGGGAGTGGTCCTCGGTTTGGCGGGGGCCGTGGGGACGGAGCGCATGTTGCAGGCCACCGTGCCCGGGCTGGTGCCGCTTGAGGGCGTCGGACTCGCGGGGCTGGCCGCGTTGCTCGCGGCGGTGGCGTTGGCGGCCGGGGCGCTGCCGGCGTGGACGGCGTCGCGGCTGAATCCCGTGCGGGCGCTGCAGCACGACTGATTTTCCCATGAAATACCCGATCCTGTTCCTCCTTCCCTTGCTCGCGCTGCTTGGTACGCCGGGCCGGCTGCCGGCCGCGAGTGCCGACGAAGCGATCGCCGCCGCCAAGGTTGCTTGGCAAAAGGGCGATCTGGCCGCGGTGGAAACCGCGGTGGCCCCGCTGGCGGAAGCG
This sequence comes from Opitutaceae bacterium, assembly GCA_027482185.1. GTDB lineage: Bacteria > Verrucomicrobiota > Verrucomicrobiia > Opitutales > Opitutaceae > ER46. The sequence continues at coordinate 185,078 of JAIXWF010000022.1, forward strand.
AAACCGCCCTCGGCGCCCGCGGTGTACTATCGCGGGTTGGTCCGGCAGAAACAGGGCCGTTTGCCCGAAGCATTGAAACTGCTGGAGCAGGCGACGGCGCTCGATCCGACGCAGCCCGATTACCATGTCGCGGTAGGCACGGCGGTGGCCGAGCAGATGCGCGGCGCGAACTTCATGCAGCTGGCGTTGCTTTCGGGCAAAATGCGCAAGGCCTACGCGAAAGCGGTGGAATTGGATCCGAAACACATCGGCGGGTTGATCGGCCTGACGCGCTATTATTCCAGTGCGCCGGAGATCGCGGGCGGCAGCAGCGAGAAGGCGCGCGAGTACGCGCAACGGATTCGCGCGCTGGTGCCGTTTGTCGGCGAACAGGAGTTGGGCCAGATCGCGGAACGCGCGGAGGACTTCGCCGGTGCGCTGCAGCACTACGAAGCGGCGGCCGCGCTGAAGCCCGACCATGCCGGCACGCACGCGGCGGCGGCCCGCGTCCTGGCCAAACTAGGCCGCACGGCCGAAGCGCGGGCGCGCTACGAGAAGGTGCTGGTCTTGGCGCCGAACAGCGAAACGGTCCGGGCCGCGCTGGCGAAGCTGCCGCCGTCGTGAGCCGGGTCCGCCGTCCGCCCGTCCGGGCGCGCGGGCCGTTTTTTGTCGCCGTGGGGCCGAGGGAAAGCAGCGTCGCGAGGTGCTGTTTACCTGCCAGGCCGGATTCGAGGATTTGCTCGCGCGCGAGCTGAAGGAAGTGCACGGCGCCACGGTGCCGGAGCAGGGGCCGGGCTGGGTGCGCACGGCGGCGGCGTTGCCGGCGGGCGGGCCGGAGCCGGCGTTTTGCAGCCTCGCTTTCGCGGCGCCGGTCGAGGTGAAGGGCGAGTCGGTCAACGCGCTCGCGGTCCAGATCGCGGATTACTTTCTCGGCAGCCTGCGCGGCGAACGCATCGAGGGCGCGTGGCCGAATCTTTGGCTGGGACCGCAGGAGTTGGTCGGGCTCGGGCGGCGCCTCGGCGCCGTGGAATCCGCGTTCGGCGAGATCCTGAAGAAGAAACTCGGCCGGGTCGCGAAGCTCGCGGTGTCGGACCTGCCGCGCGGGGCGGGTGCGAGCCGCGGGCTCGGCGTGTTTTTTGTCGATTTCGGCCGGGCCTATGCGACGCGCGAGATCGTGAGCCACGGGCAGCGGCGGATGGCGGACGACGATCGGGCGCCGTCGCGTTCGTACCTGAAAGTCGAGGAAGCGTACGCGGTGCTGGGCCGCGAGCCGGCGGCGGGCGAGACGGTGTGCGACCTGGGCGCGGCGCCGGGCGGCTGGAGTTTCAGCGCGGCGAAGCGCGGCGCGCGGGTCCTCGCGCTCGACAACGGCCCGCTCAAGGGCGGCGCGCTCGACCACCCGCAGATCGAGCACCGGCGGGAAGACGCGTTCCGGTTCGCGCCGGCGGACGGGCAGGTTTTCGACTGGCTGTTCTGCGACATGGTGGAGGAGCCGCACCACGTGCTGCGGCACATCGTGGAGCCGTGGTTGGCGCGGCGTTGGTGCCGTCGGTTCGTGATCAATCTGAAATTCGGCCGCGTCGACGCCGTGGCCTTGCTGCGCGAATTGCGCGCGCCGGATTCGCCGCTCGCGCGGTACGCGCCGGCGACGAAGATCCGCCACCTGTACCACGACCGCGAGGAGTTCACGTTGGTCGGGGAAGTGGCGGGGGCTGGTGCAGTTGAAAGTTGAAAGGTGAAAGTTGAAGGATCGGAAGTTCGGGCCTCGGGCGGTGCGGAGGGATGGGACACAGAGGTCACAGAGGGAGGAACGGGAGGTCACGGAGGCTGCGGCGGACTTCGGTGGCGCCAAGGTTTCGCCGGGCAGGTGCGTCTCCGCACCAAGCCGGTTTGTGCTCTGGGATCTCCTCCTCCCGCCTCCGTGTCCTCTGTGACCCACAGTGACCTTCCGCTCCGCCGCGGTTTTGTTTGGTTTTGTGGCGGGGGGCCGCACAGGCTGCGGCATGAGCAAATTTTCCTTTCGCGGCGGCGATGAACGGCCGGCGGCGCGCCGGACGCCCGAGACGCGACCGGCGCCCGCGATGGCAAGGCCGCGGGCCCGCGGCGAGACGGGCGGGCCGGACGAGTTTGCGGCGCCGCCGCCGGCAGCCCCGGCGCACGATTTGCCGGGTTCGCGGAGCGGACCGGCGCGGCACGAATTGAAAGTTTGCGGCCTCACGGCGGTGCGCGCGCGTTTTGCCAAGGACCCGGATTCGATCCAGCGGCTGTTCTTCGACTATGCGACGGGCCGGCAGGTCGGCGTGATCAGCAAGGTGCTGGCGCAGAAGAAAAAAATCTACCGCTGCGTCGAGCCGGCCGAGTTGGAAAAAGTGGCGGGCACGGTGCACCACGGCGGGATCGTCGCAGTGGTGACGCCGCCGGCGTTGCGGTCCGCGACGCCGGAGGACGCGGCAAAATGGGCGCGGCGCGGCGAAGCGTTGCTTGTGCTGGATCGCATCGGCAACGCGCACAACCTCGGGGCGATCGCGCGGACGGCGGCGTTTTTCGGCGTGCCGCGGATCGTGATTCCGGACGACCCGGCGGCGGCGCGGCCCAACGACGCGGCGTTCCGCGTGGCGGAGGGCGGCCTCGACCACGTGGAAGTGTGGACGGTGCCGGCACTCGTGCCGTTTGCGGCCGCGCTGAAGGCGGCGGGCTTCGAGGTGGTCGGCGCGGCGACGCGCGGCGGCCGGCCGGAAGCGGGTGCAAAACGCGGGCCGGACGCGAAGCCGGTGGCGTTGATTCTGGGCAACGAAGAGCACGGCCTCGCGCCGGAGCTCACGGCGGCCTGCAGCCGGCTCGTGACGATTCCCGGCGGGGGCGCGGTCGAGTCGTTGAATGTCTCGGTCGCGGCCGCGGTGCTGCTGTGGGAATTGGTGGCGAAGGCCGCGCCGCGCGGCGCGGCCGGTTGAAGGTTGAAAGGTGAAGGTTGAAAGGACGGGCGTCGGACACTCGCTGGCGTTCGCGGCCAGAGCAGCCGTCGGGTCGCGGAGGTCTTTCGAACTCCAAACTCCGAACCCCAAACTCCAAACCCTGAAAACGCGGCGGTTAACGCCGCGTTTTCAGTAGCGGTCCATGACGAACCACATGATCCACGTCAGGCCGACGGAGAAGACAATCACGCCCCCAAAGCCGAACATGACGGTCATCGGATTGAGCCCGAGGAGCAAAACGAGGCCCACGATGAAGGCGTTGCCGGCGACCAAGCAGAACCAGTAGTCGCGTTTGCGGCGCGACGGGGGCCGCGGGGTGAGGTCGACGTCGTTGAGGCCGGCGGCGTTGGCGCGGGCGAGATTCTCCTGGAGTACCCCGTGGACATCGGTGCGGCCCGGGGCCGGATCGCGGCGGGGCGAGAGCAGGGGCTGGCCGTTGGCGGCGAGACGCGCGAGGTCGCGCACATCGATGGGCCCCGGTTCGGCGGGAGCGCCGGGAGCGGCGGTGTCGTCGGACGAAGGCGCCGCGTTCACCCGTTCGAAGTCCCGCGGCTTGAGCTGGTAGAGTTTCCGCGGCGGGTCGTCCGAGTCGGCCATTCGCCGCAGCAAGACCGACGGCGGCGGTCGCGTAAAGACCTCGCGGCGGCCCGACACCGGTTTCGCAGGGAATTCAAGCGGGCCCGAGATCGGCGAGGGCGGAGCGGGCGCGGGCCTTGGCCGGCTCGTCGTGGATGCCCTTCGACGGGAAACCGAGGCCGTGTTGCCACGCGGCGCGGGCGCCGGCCTTGTCGCCGGCGGCGCGGAGGGCGAAACCGAGCTCGAGATGGTGCTGCAGTTCGCCGGGCTCGAGTTCGACCGCGCGGCGCAGGTGGCGCACGGCGGTGGGGACGGAAGCTTCGGGCAGGCCGCCGTAGAAGAGCCGCACGAAGAAGCGGGCGGTCGCGCCGAGGTCGGCGACCTCGTAGTTCCAGCGGCCGACGACGTGGTGGGCCCAGGCGTAGGCGGGATCGAGGGCGAGGGCACGCTCCGCGTTTTCCAAGACGAGCCGGGAGTAGCGAACTTTGTCGCGCGTGTCGCTGTAGACGGCGAGTTTGCCGTAGGAAACGGCGACGGAGAGCACGTTGACGGCGTTTTTCGCGTCGGCGGCGACGGCGCGCTGCGCGTAGGCGAGGGCGCGTTCGGCCGAGGCGCGTTTCTCCTCCTTGGTCGGGAGCTCCGGCGTGAGGTCGGAGTACTGCTGCGCGATTTTCTGGAGAAGGAAGGCGTCGGCGGGGCCGGCTTTCTCGGCGGCGAGGAAGAGGTCGAGGGCGCGGCGGACCTCGAGTTTCGCTTCGGCGGCGAGGCCGGCGCGCACGAGATCGGCGGGGGATTCGGCGCGCGACGGGAGCACCGTGGCGAGTCCGAGCAGGCAGAGGGACACGAGACGGCGGAGCATGCCGTAGATACGTGTCAACACGGCGCGCGGGTGCAAGGGCGAGCGGACGGTTTGCAGCGGCGGGAAATCCGGTCCATGGTCGGGCTCCCGTGCGCAAGCGTCCCGACATTCCCCGGCTCGACGGCGGTCCGCAGACCGTGCTCCTGGTCGAGGACGTGGCGAAGTCGGCTGCGTTTTACGGCGGCAGCGTGCGGTTGCAGGCGCGCGACGGCGATGCGGGGCGGTACGCGGAATTCGACACGGGCGACGGCGGCGTGCTCGTGCTGGTGAAGCGCGAAGGTTCGATCGCGCCGATGGCGGCCGGAGCCGCGGAGGAGGCGCCGGCGACGCTGACGTTCACGATCGAGCCCGCGGGGTACGAACTTTGGAAAACGTGGTTCGCGAAATGCGGCGTGCCGGTGGAGCGCGAGACCAAGTGGGTGCACGGCGGCCGCAGCCTGTTTGTGCGCGACCCGGACCGGCGGCGGCTGGAGTTCAAGACGCCGGCGGCGGTGGAGCCGCCGAAGCCGGCGCCGTTGGCGGAGCGGAAAAAGGAGGAGTGAGGCGGAGGCTGAGCGGCGAAACGGACCGGGCGGGGGATTCGGAATACGACTTATGGCCCGGGCTGAAGCGCCGGGCTACGGCTTGCGGAAGAGGTAGTGGCTGACGAGCCACTCTTCGCCGCCGCGGTAGCCCCAGAGTTCCGCGCAGCTCATGTAGAAGGTGCGCCAGTACGCCCACCATTTCTGCTCGTGGCCGGCGCCGTAGGTGTCGGCGAAGAGCGGCAGAATCTCGGCGCGGTGGGCGTCCATGTTCTCGAGCCAATGTTCGGCGGTGCGCTGGTAGTGGGTGCCGTTGACCTTCCAGTCGGAGACGAGCTTCAGGTCGTCCTGGAACTGCATCAGCAGGTCGTGCGCGGGCATTTGGCCGCCGGTGAAGAAGTAGCGGGCCATCCAATCGGAGGCGTCGCGCGCGACAAAGTGGTACGAGAAGGCGTGGTGGGTGAAGATGTGGACGAAGAGGCGGCCGCCGGGCTTGAGCCAGCGGGCGACGTTGGCCAGCAGCAGGCGGTAGTTCTTCATGTGCTCGAACATCTCGACGGAGACGACGCGGTCGAAGCGGCCGGCGTCGATGTCGAAGGCGTTCATGTCGCAGGTGAGGATGCGGAGATTGGAGAGGCCGCGTTTGCGCGCCTCGCCCTCGATGAATTCGCGCTGCGTCCGGGAATTGGATACGCCGGTGATGCGGGAGCGCGGGAAGCGTTCCGCGAGATAGAGCGAGAGGGAGCCCCAGCCGCAGCCGAGCTCGAGGACCTCCTGGCCGTCGACGAGCTCCGCGCGCTCGACGTAGAGGCGGAGCATGTGCTCCTCGGCCTCGTCGAGGGATTCGCGGCCCGTGGGGTAGAGGCAGCCGGAGTACTTCAGGCGCTTGCCCAGGCAGTATTGGTAAAACGCCGTCGGCACCTCGTAGTGCTGTTCGTTGGCCGCGGCGGTTTCCTCGGCGAGGGGACGCCGCTTGAGATCGGCGACGTAGGCGGCGGCGTTGTACTGCCGGCGCTCGTCGTTGATCCGCTCGGCGAGCAGGCGGCGGATGCCCATGCGGACGAGGCTGTCGGGGAGCAGGTTCTTTTCGAGGAGGGTGTCGAGCATGGGAGAAGGAGTTGAGCGTTGAGAGCTGAGAGTTGAGAGCCGGGATCAGGCGCTGCGCGCCGGGCCTTTGGGGAACCAGGGGACGAAGGGGCTGACGGTGCGCTGGTAGGCGCGGTAGGCGTCGCCTTTGCTGCGGACGCTTTGCTGTTCGGTGAGCGGGATGCCGGTGACGCGCAGCAGGAGATAGAGAATGATCGCGGGCGAGAGGAGGCCGATCCAGCCCCAGGGCGAGGCGCAGGCGAAGACGAAGTAGGCGACCCACACGAGCCATTCGAAGAAGTAGTTCGGGTGGCGGCTGTAGGCCCAGAGGCCGACGGCGCAGACTTTCCCTTTGTTCGCGGCATCGCGTTTGAAGGCGGCGAGCTGGGCGTCCGCGAGGGCTTCGCCGCCGAGGGCGATGAGCCAGAGGACGGCGCCGGCGATCTCCAGCGGGTGGAGGGCCGGGGCGGGATTCACGACGGCGAAGAGGAACGGGAGCGCGAGCAGGACGACGGAGACGGCCTGCATCTGGAAGAAGCGGAACATGCGCGGGCCGAAGTCGGCGGCCCAATCGCGGCGGAGCTGCACGTAGCGTCCGTCCTCGATCGGATGGTGGCCCATCACGCGGCGGTAAAGATGGGTGCCGAGGCGGAGGCTCCAGAGCACAGCCATGGTGCCGATCAGGGCGCGGCGCGACGGCGTGCCGGCGGCGGCGAGGGCGTAGAAGAGGGCGACGGCGGCGAAGGCGTAGGACCAGGCGACGTCGACGATGCCGTAGTTGTCGATTTTGCGCGCGAGCCAGAACACGCCGGCGAAGGCGAGGCAGAGGGCGGCGGTGGCGACGAGGGCGAGGACGAGCGCGCTCATGCGGTGCCTTTCCGGGCGAGGCGGCGCAGGGCGGGGCGCACGGCAAAGGTGAGCGCGGCGACGACGAGCGGCGCGGTGACGGCCCAGGCGGTGAACGCATACACGCCGGCCCAGCCGAAGCGGGCGAAGAATTCGCCGAGGCTGGCTTCGCGGAAGATCCGCAGCATCTCGGCCAAAGTGAACTGCGAGGGACCGGCGCCCCAGAGAAGTTCGCCGCCGCGCACGTAGACGAGAATCAACGCGAGCTGCACGGGGCCGAGCAGTTGGTTAAGGGCCTGCAAGATCGGCTGGTTCATGCGCAGGGCGAGGCCGACGCCGAGGTTGAGCAACGAGGTGAAGCCGAGGAACGGAAAGAGGGAGCAGGCGGTGCCGACGCCGAGCGTGAAGGCGAGTTTGTCGGGCGTGACGCCCTGCGTGAGTTGCGCGAGCAGCGGGGCGACGACGCGGCGCCGCCAGAAGCCCGGGGGTGGGGCAGGCGTGGGGACCGCGGGAGGAGCGTCGAGGGCGGCCACGTTCACGCGAGCAGGTAGATGCCGACGCCGGCGGCGGCGAGGCCGACGGGGAGGGCGAGGCGGCCGGGGTTGCGGCGCACGAACACGTCGGCGAGCGGGCCGGCGGCGGGAACGGAGAAGAGTTCGCGGAGCATGTAGGCGGCCATGGCGATGTTGCCCAACGCGATGATGGCGACGAACCAGAGTACGCGGGCGGCGAGGGTCTGTTCCTTCCAGGCGACCCAGACGTAGAAGGAAACGAAGGCCCAGTACGCATCGAAGAGCGTGGCGATGAACCACGGGTGCGTCCACACGGCCCGCGGGATCGCGAAGAGCGGCGTGTGCAGGCTGGCCCACGTCGTCACCGCCAGCATGGAGACGATGATGAGGACGAAGAGGGCGCGGAGGAAGAGGATCATCGGGGGATGAAGGGAGTAGCGGGTAGCGAGTAGTGGGTAGCGGGTAGACCGAGGCCCACGACAGTACTGAAACGTGCAGAGCGCGCGGCGGGATGCGCGCGGGCGCGGCGCGGCGGGACGACGCCCTTTACCGGAGGCTCAGATTGTTCGAGCGGGTGTGCACGGTGTGCACGACGGAGATGTTGCGCATCGCGAAGGCGGCTTCGCAGTAGCAGAGGTAGTAGGTCCACTTGCGGACGAAGCGGTCGTCGAAGCCGAGGGCGCGGACCTGTTCGAGGCGGGCGTGGAAATTGTCGCGCCAGATGCGGAGGGTGCGGGCGTAGTCTGGGCCGAAGTCCTCGAGGCCGTGGAGAACGAAGCCGCCGGCGTCGGCGAGGAGGCTGTTCATCCGGTTGAGGGAGAGGAGCAGCGAGCCGGGGAAGATGTGCTTCTGGATGAAGTCGACGCCGCGGCGGAACTCGGCGTAGCGGGAGTCGGGGCAGGTGATGAACTGGAGGGCGAGGAGGCCGTCGGGCTTGAGCACGCGGGAAACGACTTCGGCGAAGGCGGCCTGGTTGCGGTGGCCGACGGCCTCGAGCATCTCGATGGAGACGATCTTGTCGAAACGGCCGTCGATGTCGCGGAAATCGCGGAGCTGGACGTCGACGCGGTCGGCGAGCTTGGCGTCGATGACGCGGCGGCGGGCGAGGTCGAATTGCTGCTGCGAAATCGTGACGGTGGTGACCTTGCAGCCGTAGGTGCCGGCGGCGTGGAGGGACCAGCCGCCCCAGCCGGTGCCGATTTCGAGGACGTGGTCGGTCGGGCGGAGCTGGAGTTTGCGGCAGAGGGCGTCGTTCTTCTCGCGCTGGGCCTGCTCGAGGGAGAGCTGCGGGGTGTGCGCGGGCCACCGGGCGGCCGAGTACATCAGCGAGGGATCGAGGAAGAGGGCGAAGAAGTCGTTCGAAAGATCGTAGTGCTCGCTGATGTTGCGGCGGGCAATGCCGCGGGTGTTGGGCCGGAGGAGATGGCCGACGCGGTTGGCGAAACGCAGGAGGTTGAGCGCGACGGACTGGGCGCGCTGCGAGCCGGAGAGGGTCGGGGCGTTATCGACGTTGAGGATGAACCAGGCGATGACGCCGGCGAGGTCGGGCGTTTCCCAATCGCCGTCGATGAACGATTCCGCGAAGCCAATGTCGCCGGACCAAAAGCATTTCTTGAAGAAGGCCTCGCGCTTCACACGCACGTGGACTTCGGCGGGGAGGCCGAGCGGCAACGAGCGGGTGGCGGCGTCGGCGCGGGAACCGATTTCGTGGACGGTGCCGTCGGGCAATTCCAGGCGCAGGTGGCCGCGTTGCATGGCCGAGAAGGCCTGGAGCACGGCGGCGCGGGCGGCGGACGGTTTGGCGGCGGGCGCGAGGCGGCCTTCGAGGGTGGTGGAGCTGGACTGCGAACTCATGCGGCTTCGAAAAACGGGCTACCGACTTTCGCCCAGGCTTGGGCTTGGCAAGGCGGCGGGAGAAAGGGCGAGGGAAGGGGAACGGGGCAGGGAAGAGTGGGGCCGATAGAGGTCCCGTTGGTCGGCGGGGCGGGCGGCTTTGGCGAACCACGGCAGCTTCTTCCACCAGAGGCGGAAGGCGTGCCAGTGGATGAGGGCGATGATGCGCACCGTGAGCAACGGGTACTTGAGCGTAAACCACGCCAGTCGCGCGGTGGTGAGCTCGCGGCGCGGGCCGGCGAGGGTGCTGGTGAGGGTTCGCTCGGCGCCGACGTAGTCGTCGATCTGGATCGAGAGGCGGTCGCCGGGGACGCGCAGGGTGAAGTCGAACGCGACGTCGACGTCGGAAAACGGGGAAACGTAGAAGTGCTTCGGCACGCGCAGCCGGAAAACGCCGGCGCTGGCGCCGGGGTGTTCCGGCTGAAGTTCGGAGTTCGGGGTTTGGGGCTCGGAGTTGGCGGCGACGCCGTCGGCGGGCGGAGGTTGGGGTTTTGAGTTTTGGGTTTTGGGTTCTGGGTTTTGGGTCTCGGGTCTTGGGTCTTGGATCTGGGTGGCCAGACAAGACGGGCCGAGGAAGAAGGGTTTTACCTCGCGGAAGGTGTTCGTGACTTCGGCGATGGCGGCGGCGGGGCGGCCGGAGCGGTCGAAACAGAAATAGAACGAGACCGGATTGAAGAGGTAGCCGAAGATCCGCGGGAGGGTGACGAGCACGATGCGGCCGCCGGAAACATCGACGCCGTGGGCGGCGGCGTAGGCGGTGACCCGGGCTTTCAAATTGGGGATTTCGGATTTCGGATTGCGGATTGAGGAAGGCGACGCGGCGGGGTTGTGGAGGGCCGAGGCGGTGGGGAAGAAGTCGGCGTCGCGGAAGGAGTAGACGTTGCGGCGGTTGAACGAGAAGAGGGCCGTGCGGCGCGCGACGTCGGGCACTTCGTCCAGGTCGAGGGCGAAGAGGAAGATCCGGTAAACGAAGCGGTGCGGCTGCGGCGTGAAGCGCGCGTGCAGCACCTGGCATTCGTAGAGACCGGAGATCATGGGGCGGAAATCAGCGGGCGGCGGCGGCGACGTTGGCGCCGGCGGAAGACCAGGGATCGCGGCCGAGGAGGAGTTCGCTGAGGCGCACGGCGCTGAGGAGGCCGTCTTCGTGGAAGCCGAAGCGTTGCCAGGCGCCGGCGAAATACGTCTCGGTGTTGCCGCGGGCGGAGGCGTTGAGGGCGGGGATTTCTTCCTGGGCGCGGACGGCGCCGAGGCTGAAGAGCGGGTGCTCGTAGTTGATGCGGCGGACGACGCGGTCGGGCGCGACGGCCTCGGGCCGGTTGATCGAGACGAAGTAGTTTTCGCGGTCCGAGACGCCTTGGAGGGAATTCATCCAGTAGTGGGTGGCGGCGGACACACGGCCGGACGCGTCGCGGTTAATCTCGTAGTTCCAACTCGACCACGCGAGCGATTTGCGCGGCATGACGGAGGCGTCGGTGTGGAGCGTCGCGACGTTGGGCTGGTAGTGAAACTGCGAGAGGAGGCGTTCCTCGTCGAAGGTCGGGGCGGCGAGGAGTTTGAGCGCTTGGTCGCCGTGGCAGGCGACGATGACTTTGTCGAAATGGTGGGTGTGGCCGGTGGCGGCGGTGACGGCAACGCTGTCGGCGGTGCGCACGATGCGCGTGGCGGCTTGGTTGAGGCGGATTCGGCCGCGCCAAGGGGCGGTGATTTTGCCGACGTAGGAACGGGCGCCGCCGACGACGGTGTACCACGGGTGCTGCGTGTGCATGCCGAGGAAGCCGTGGTTGTGGAAGAAGCGGAGGAGGGACGTGGCGGGAAACGCGAGCATGAGCTCGGGCGGCGTGCTCCAGACGGCGGAGCTCATGGGCACGAGGTAGAGATCGAAGAAGTCCTGGCCGTAGCCGCGGCGTTTGACGTAGTCGCCGAGGGTTTCTTTTTGCACGGCGGGGTCGTCGAGGGCGGCGACGGCCTCGGAGTTGAAGCGGTTGATGGCGGAGAGCATCCGCCAGAAACGAGGCCGGAGCAGATTGCGGCGCTGGGCGAAGAGGTGGTTGACCGAAGTGCCGGCGAATTCGAGGCCCGTATCCGCGTGGCGGACACTGAAGGACATGGACGTGGGTTTGACGGCGACGTCGAGTTCCTTGAACAGCCGCGTGAGGTGCGGGTAGGTGACGTAGTTGAAGACCATGAACCCCGTGTCGATGGGAAGGGCGCGGCCGGTGCCGGGTTCGGCGGCTTCGACGGTGTTGGTGTGGCCGCCGACGTAGTCGTTCTGCTCGAAGAGCGTCAGGTCGAAATCCCGATGGAGAAAGTGGGCGCAGCCGAGGCCGGAAATGCCGGTGCCGATGATCGCGAGGGTGGGCATGAAGACAGGGAGAGCGGAACGAGTGGCAAAATGCTACGGCTTGGGGCGGCGGGTGGACGCATGGCGGCCGGTCGGCGGCGGCGGATGCCGCCGCAGTGGAGAGTTAAGAGCTGAGGGTTGAGAGATCGATCCGCCGGCGCGCGCGGTGCGGGTGGAAACAAAAAAGGCGCCCGGGTGGGGCGCCTTGGAAAAACGCGAGGGCCGGTGAGGGCCGACGCTCAGGCCGGAGTCGCGCAGTTGAGAGTTGAAAGTTGAGGGTTGAGAGACCGATCCGCCGAGCCACGGAACCGGGAACCGAAGCCAGCAACCTGACGAACCGAACGGTTTTGCTCTCAACTCTCAGCGAAGTTCTCTCAACTGCATGAATTCGGCTCAGGCCGACGGGGGCGTCTTGGCGTCGGGGTGATTGAGGCTGGAGACGTCCTTGTGGATCGCGGGGCCTTCGGCCTTCTTGGGCAAATTGGCCTGGGCGGCGGTCGCGGTGGCGACGGCGATGGCGGCGGCGGCGGGGACGACCTTCTTGAGGGAAGAGTATTCCGGGTGGGAATGCGCGGCGCGTTCGGCGGCGGCGATCGTGGCGTGATGGTCGGCGCGGGCGGCTTCCTCCATGATGGACTGCGGGACGGGTTTCAGGCCCCAGATGAGGCCGGTCCAGGAGATGGCTTTGAGGCCGTAGTAGGTGATATCGATTTCCCACCAGTAGAAGCCGTTGCGGGTCGAGGACTGGTAACGGTGGTGGTTGTTGTGCCAGCCTTCGCCGAGGCAGATGATGGCGAGGATGAAGCTGTTGCGCGAGTCGTCGGTGGTGTTGAACCGGCGTTTGCCCATAAGGTGGGCCATCGAGTTGATGCAGGAGGTGCCGTGGAAGAGGGCGGTCGTGCTGATGAAGAAGGCCCAGACGAGGAGTTGCGGGCCGTTGGTGCCGAGTTGGGGCGCGTAGGCGGCGAGGAGGGAGCCGACGACGTAGGTGCCGATCGCGAAGAGGATCGGGATCACGGTGTCGAAGCGGTTGAGCCACACCAGTTCGGGGAATTTGGCGAGGTCCTTGACCTTGGAGTAGTCGGTCGGGAAGTTGCGGCGGCTGGTGATCCAGCCGATGTGCGACCACCAGAAGCCGTGGACGTGGGGGGAATGCGCGTCCTCCGGGTCGTCGGAGTGCTGGTGATGGTGGCGGTGGTGGTAAGCCCACCAGAGGGCACCGCGTTGGACGGTCGTCGCGCCCCAGAGCGCGAGGAGGAACTGGCCGAAGCGCGAGGTGCTGTAGGTTTTGTGCGAGAAATAGCGGTGGTAGATGCCGGTGACGGCAAACATGCGGACCACGTAGAGGGCGACGGCGCACCAGGCGGCGAAGGGGCTGAACCCGACCCAGATCACTCCGAGGCAGCCGCCATGGAGGATGATGAACGGGATGCAGCGCATCCAATCGACCTTGTCGGGCTCCTGACGCATCTTCTCCGGGCCATCCGGAGTGTGGTCGGAATCAAACCATTGCACCAAAGCTGCGGCAACGCGGCGGAACGTAAGCGGGGGATGAGCGGAAGAGGAGGATTCGGACATGATAAACGGACGGCTGAAGCAACCGTCTCGTATCGGCACGTGCAAGCCGTGTTTCCGGAATTAATGCGCGAATTTTGCGGCAGGATTTGCGGATCTTTACGGCCAAGGGAAGGGACGCGCAGGGCGAGGCGCGGCGCGGGCCGGACGCAGGGTGTTTGGGTGCGGCGGGTTACGTTTGCGCGACGGCCGCGGAAGGAAGTTGCCGGTCCGGCACGGCGGCTGCTTGGTGGGAGGTGCTTTCGAAGGAGTCTCAAACAGACGTTCTTTGATTTTGCATGGCCGGACGCCGAAAAGCGGCGCGGCGATGCGAACCCGGTAACCGGCGGGACGAGTGCGCCGGTTGCAAGGGGTACGAAAGCAAGCCGGTCCAAGGCATCGCCCCGCGATGCCGCCGGTCGTCGGTGGTTCCCCCAGAACGGATCCTTTGGTCCGGCAGCCTTTGCGGGCGGCCGGGCCGAAACCGCCCGAGCGCCGTTTCCACGGCGCGGAGGCGTTCAATAACCGACAGAGAAAACCAAACTCTCCGCCTTATCCGCGGAGTTTAATACCATGAAAGCAGTCAGCAAACTCGTCGTCCTCCTCATTGTGGGCGTTTTCACCGCGACCTTCGCTTCCGCGAAGTCCGCCGAAGACGCTTACCTCGAGTCCTGCCGCAAGGACCCCGGAGTCCCGGTTCCCGTCGCTGTGGTCACCCCCAGCGTCGGCCCGGAATACTCCGGCGCCATCGTGCAGCTCGAGTTCGTGGTGGATGAAACCGGCAAGCCGGTCGACCTGGCCGTGAAGTCCGCTCCGGACGACACGCTCGCGGCGACCGTCCTCGATGCCGTGAAGAAGTGGCGGTTCAAGCCGGTGCTGCGCGACGGCGTGGCGGTGGAGACGAAGGTCTCCCTGCCCGTGAAGATCGTCGAGACGCCGGAAGTTGAGACGCTGCCGTACTTCGCGGCGCGTTGATCGATCCCAAGAAAACAACCAGGGGCAGTCCCGTCCGCGGGGCTGCCCCTGTATTTTTTATGACGTGCCGGGCGGCGCCCTACGCAGGGAGACGTATTCCCGAAACCCGGGAAACAAACTAGGCTCGGACGTTTCCCAATTTCCAACGTCCCGCCCGCCATGCTTCCCGTTGTCATCGTCCTGCTCCTTCTCACCGCGCTGGTCGCGACCGATCCGTCGTCGGCGGGCGGGGGCGATTGAGACGTGGACGTTGCCCGGGGAAGATTGGAAGAGTGAAAGCGCGGCGAGTTGGCGCGAAGGCACGGATGGGAACGGCGGGAGGGGGGCGAACCTGTTCGGCTCCGAACCCCGAACTCCGAACCCCGAACCAGGCCGCGCGTCCCCGGTTCAGACTTTGAACGAATACGACGTGCCCGGGGCGCGCTCGTGGTCGGGCGGGAACGCGGCGCGTTTGTCGGCGAAATACTTGGCGCGGAAGTCGCCGGCGTCGGCGCGGTTGTAAGTCAGGTACAGATTGCGGCGCGGCCGGTCGGTGCGGTTGGGCGCGGATTGGTGCGGGGCGAAACAGTCGAAGGCGACGACGTCGCCCGGCGCGGTGGGAAACGGCACGAAGTCGACGCCGCGCAGCTGTTCCGGCGTGAGCGGCTGCAGGCGTTCGCCGAGCCAGCCGCGGCGGTGGTGGCCGGCGGCGAGTTCGAGGCAGCCGTTGGCGATCGTGCTCGGATCGATCGTGACGAGGACGGAAACGAAATACGGCGCGTAGGCGTCCCAGCCGGGCTGGATGTCCTGGTGCGGGGCGAAGCCTTGGCCGCCGGGCAGCTTGAAGTTGATCTTCTCTTTGAAGAGCACGGCGGGTCCGCCGAGGAGCTGGGCGGCGAGGCGGTCGAGGCCGCGTTCGAGGATGAGGCGGCGGAGGACGGCGTCTTCCTCGACGAATTTCTCGATGCGGGAGAGCACGCGCCGGCCCGGTTCCGCGAGGCTGTCCTCGTAGTAGACCATCTCGTGTCCGACGCGCGGGGGGCGCGCGGCGAGGGCCGCGATGGCGTCGCCGGCCGCGGCGATTTCGGCGGCGGAAAACCAGCCGGGCAGGAAAATGTAGCCGTCGCGCCGGAAGGCTTCGATTTGCGCGGCTTCGAGAGGGTCGGGCGAAGGCATCGGGGGAGGCGGACGCGGCAGCGTCGCGCGGCGAGGGTCCGAGTCAATCGCGGGCCCGCGTGCTCCGGTGTTGCGCGGCGGGAGCGGGCGCCGTCCGATGCGGCGATGCGCATTTTGCTGACGACGCCCTACGACCTGGCGGTGCCGGGCGGGGTGAACCGGCACGCGCGGGAATTGGCGGGGGCGCTGGCGGCGCGCGGCCACGAGGTGCGGCTGCTCGGGCCGTCGTCGGCGCCGGAGCGCGAAACGGATCCGCGGGTGACGACCTGCGGGCGAATCTGGGTCGGCGCGCTGAACGGGGCGCGGAGCCGGGTGACGCTCGATCCGCGGATCTGGCCGGCGGTGCGGCGGCTGACGGCGGAGTTCCGGCCGGAGGTCGTGCACCTGCAGGAACCTTTTCTGCCGCTGCTCAATCCGGCGGTGCTGCTGGCGGCGCGCGGGGCGCGGCGGGTGGGGACGTTCCACACTTATTCGGAAACGAGCCGCGGCTACCTCTGGGCGTGGCCGTGGTGCCGGTGGATCAACCGCCGGCTCGACGTGCGGATCGCGGTGTCGGCGGCGGCGCGGGATTTCGCGACGCGCTGGCATCCGGCGCCGTGCACCGTGGTGCCGAACGGCCTGGCGTTGCCGCCGCCGGCGGCGCGGCGGGCGGCGCGGCCGCCGGGCCGGCCGGTGTGCGTGCTCTTCGTCGGGCGCGCGGACGAACCGCGGAAAGGCTACGCGGTGCTGGAGGCCGCGCTGCGGATCTTGGAACGGGAAACGCCGGGGGCTTTTGTCCTGGAGGCGGTCGGGCCGGCGACGCCGCGCGGGCCGGTGGATGCGGCGGGCCTGGCGGCGGCGTACGCGGCGGCGGATGTGTGCGCGGTGCCGTCGCGGGGCGGGGAGAGTTTCGGCTACGTCGCGCTCGAGGCGCTGGCGCACGGCGTGCCGGCAGTGGCGTCACGGATCCGCGGATACGAAGACTGGCTCGCGGGCACGCCGGCGGCGGAGCTCGTGCCGCCGGGCGACGCGGGCGCGTTGGCGGCGGGGCTGCGCGCCCTCGCGGATCCGGGGCGGCACGCGCGGGCGGCGGCGGCGGCGCCCGGGGCGGCGGCGCCGTACGGGGCGGACGCCGTGGCGGCGCAGGTGGAGGCGCTTTACGCGGGGCGGCCGGCGCGGACGATTTCGTCCCACCAATAGTCGGCGGAGAGCACCTGGCGGAGGCGGGTGCGGTCGAAATGGTCGCCGAAGCGGTCGGCCCAGGTTGCGAGGGCCGCGGGGGTGATTTCCCGCCAGTCGTCGAGGATGACGACGGGGAGGCCGCGGTAGAGCGGGTCGAGGGGCGAGCGTTTGACGATGACGATGGCGCCGCAGAGCAGGGCCTCCCAGGTGCGGAAACAGTCGAGGCCGCGGCCGTGGGGACTGATCACGAAGGCGTGGCCGGAGTAGGCGCGGAGCAGGTCGGGTTTGGGCAGCGGCGCGGGCGGGAAGACGACGGCGGGGTTGCCGCGGAGCACGGCGTGGATGTCGGCGCGCGACTCGCCGTAGCGCCGTTCGCGGGAGCTGTTGTTCAGCCAGAATTCGCCGAAGGCGAGGAGGCGGCGGCGCGAGACCGGCGGGGCGGCGGCGGCGGCCTCGGCCCAGACGCGGTCCTGCTCGGCGATGGGCGGCGCGTCGCTGCGGTACCAGCCGTCGCGGAGCCGCGGGCCGCGGCGGCCGAGGGTGCGTTTGAGCCCGTAGTTGAGGCCGAGGGGCAGGGGCGTGACGAGGTCGGCGTAGCGGCGGTGGTCGTAGTTGACGGCGAACCAGCGGCGCACCTTGCCGCTGGCGACGAGCGTTTCGGCGTCGGTGCCGAAATCGCCGGGGATGGCGAGATCGCACTCGGCGTTGACGACCACGACGGGGTGGCGGAGGTGCGGGAGGACCTCGCGGTTGAAGCGGGGGAGTTCGTCGCTGCGGAACCAACAGACGGCACCCGGGCCGGCGCCGAGGTAGGTGCGCGGGTCGAAGAAGCCGCGGTGGTAGACGGCGTAGGCGTCGCCGCCGTGATGGCGGCAACGCAGACCGAGTTGGAAACCGCTGAGGAAGCGGCCGGGCGCCGCGAGGCGCCGGGGCACAACGCCGGCGCGTTCGGCGGCGAAGTCGAGGACGACGCGGGCGACGAACCCGGGCCAGGAAGGGAGCGGCGGCATCGCGGGCGGGGCGGCGGTCAGCCCCGGTGGAAGAGCTGGGCCGAGATTTGGTCCTCGAAGGACTTGTGGGTGCGCAAGGCCCCGAGGAAGTCGGCCTTGGCGAGCGTGTAGGCGACGACGGGTTCGAGGGCGACGACGGTGGCGTTGCGCGGTTGGTCGCGGAGGAGCGCGACCTCGCCGAAGAAGCCGCCGGCCCCGAGGATGGCGACGGCGGGGGCGGAGCCTTCCGCGGTGCGCCGCACTTCGGCCCGGCCCGCGGCGATGACGTAGAATTTCTCGCCGCTTTCGCCCTGGCGGATGATCGCCGCACCGGCGGGGAAGCGTTCCTCGGCCATTTTCTGGGCGACGTCGGTGAGATCGGAGGGGCTCATTTCCTTGAACACGTCGCACTGCTTCAGGATGGCGCAGATCAGCATCGTTTCCCGGATGCGGATGTCGGAGACGACGCGGCCGTCGACCATGTTCACGATGCGGTCGGCGACGCCGAGGATGCGGTTGTCGTGGGTGACGATCATGACGGCGGCGCCCTGGTCGTCGGCGAGGCGGCGGAGCAGGGCGACGACGTTGGCGCCGGATTCCTGGTCGAGGGCGGCGGTGGGTTCGTCGGCGAGGACGATGCGCGGGCGGTTGACGAGGGCGCGGGCGATGGCGACGCGCTGGCGCTGGCCGACGGAGAGGTGGCGCGGCTTGTAGTGGAGCCGGTGGCCGAGGCCGACGGCCTCGAGCATGGCGTCGGCCCGGCGGTCGTGTTCCGCGGGCGGGGTGTCCGAGAGCTCGAGGGCGAGCTTCACGTTCTGCCGCGCGGTGAGGGCCTCGAGGAGATTGTGGGCCTGGAAGATGAAGCCGATCTGCCGGCGCATGCGGACCTGCTCGGCGGGGGACAGGCCGGCGAGCTCCGTACCGAACAAACGGATACTGCCGGCCTGCACGGAGCGCAGGGTGCCGATGAGGGTGAGCAGGGTGGTTTTGCCGGAACCGGAGGGGCCGGTCATGATGACGATCTCGCCGGCGCGGACGTCGAGGCGGTTGCCGAAGAGGGCCTGCTTGCGGGCTTCGCCGGCGCCGTAGTGGTGGTCGACGTCGGCGACGGCGATGGCGGTTTCGCGGGGGACGGGGGAGGACATGGGCGGCCGGGTCAGAAGAGGTCGGCGGGATCGGTGGCCTGGACCTTCTTGAGGGCGAGGCGGCCGGCGAGCAGGCACATGCCGGCGGTGAGGACGAAGATGACGCCGGCGCGGGGCGCGGTGAGGTCCATGAGGAGGGCGGTGCGGTCCTCGAGGAACGCGTAGAGGCCCCAGCCGCCCGCGAGGCCGGCGACCCAGCCGCCGCCGGAGAGGATGAGGGCTTCGGAGAGCACGATGCCGGCGAGGAAACGCGGGCGGTGGCCGATGGCCTTCATCATGGCGAATTGGGGCAGGTGGTCGCTGACCTCGTTGAAGAGGATCTGGTAGCAAACGACGGTGCCGATGGCGAAACCGACGAGCAGGCCGAGGCCGAAGACGATGCCGACGGGGGCCTTGCGGGTGGTGATGTCGCGTTCGCGGCGGGCGACCTCGGCGGAGGTGAGGACGTCGAGCCGGCCGGGCAGCCGGTCGCGGATGCGTTGCCGCACGGTTTCGGGATCGGCGCCGGGGGCGAGGCGGACGAGGCCGAGGTCGACGTCGTCGGGCCGTTGGCGCGGGAGCCGGAGGAAGTTGGCGGTGCCGAGGAGCAGATGGCCCTCGTAGGCGAAGTTGGGGCCGAGCTCGAAGAGGCCGACGACGCGGACGGGCCGCCCAGCGAGGGTGGAGCGGGTGCCGGGCGCGACGGCGCCCAGTTCCGCGCGGGCGCGGCGGTCGAAGAGCGCGGTGTCGGGGCCGCGGAGCGCGTCGCGGTGGGCCGCGAGCTCCGGGAGATCGAGCATCGGGTCGTCGAGATCGACGCCGATGATCAGCACGCGGTTGCGGCCGCCGTCCTGGGGATTGGCCCAGTAGTTGGCGCTGAGGTAGAGCGGGAGGGCGGCGGCGACGCCCGGGACGTCGCGCACCTGCTGCAGGAGGAAGTGGCTGAATTCGACGCCGGACTTCAGGTGTTCCTGCTGCGGATGAACAACGACGAGGTCGGCGCGCAGGCGGTCGGCGAGGTTGATGGAGCTGTCGGTGATGCCGTTGAGAAAACCGAGTTGCGTGAACATGATCACGACGGCGAAGGCGACGCCGGTGACGGAGAGCAGAAACCGGCCGGGGCGGTCGGCGAGCATGCGCCAGGCGAGGATGAACTGGGCGGCCGGTCCCATGGTTCAGAAGAGCGACGCCGGGTCGGCGCGGCGGATTTTCCACAGCGAAAGCACGGCGGCGATGGCGCACATGACGAGGGCGAGGCCGAGCACGAAGCCGGCGCGGCCGAGGTCGAGGTGGAGCGGGAAACCCGAAAGCTCGCGGGCGACGCGGTAGAAGCCCGCGGCGAGCAGGAGGGCGGGGCCGTAGGCGAGGAGGGCGTAGATCAGGCCCTGCTGGATGCCGATGCCGTAGATGGCCGAGGCGGGGTAGCCGAGGGCCTTGAGGGTGGCGAATTCGCCGAGCCGGTTGTTCATTTCGCTGGCGAGGATCTGGTAGAGGATCGCGGCGCCGGCGGCGAAGGCGACGACCATGCCGACCTGGAACATGATGCCGACGGGCTTCACGTTGATGAAGTAGTTTTGCTCGCGGCGGATGATGTCGGCGCGCGTGGCCACGACGACATCCTGCGGCAGCTTGGCGCGCAGGGCGTCGGCGACGGCGGCGACGTCGGCTCCGGGGGCGACCTTGACGAGGCCGAGATTGGCGATGCGGCCGTGCCACGGGCCCTGGAGGCGCTCGTAGGTTTCGTCGCTGACGATGACGCTGCCCTCGGTGAGGAGGCCCATGCCGAGTTCGTAGCTGCCGGCGATGAGGGTGGGCTGGCCGTTGAGGACGGCTTTGTCGCCGACGCGCCAGGGGCCGTAGCCGGGCCGCGATTTGCGGTCGACGAGGGCGGTGAGCGTGGGCCGGACGGCGGCGAGTTGGCGGTTGATCTCCGGGTCGAGGAAGACGGGGGCGTCGGCCGGGACGGCGAGCATGAAGCCGCCGGCGGAGTCGCCGCTGGCGGCGTTGCGCCAGCCGAAGCTGTCGGTGAGGAAACGGGTGACGCGGGCGACGCCGGGTACGACGGCGGCTTGGTTGAGTCGAAGCCGGTCGAACGGTTCGCTGCGCGGCAACGTGAGGTAGGCCCGCGAGTGGATGACGAGGTCGAAGTCGAGGGCGAGGTAGATGACCGCGACGTTCGTGCGGGCGGCGCCGAGGAAGCCGGCCTGCATGAAGATGAGCAGGAGTGCGAAGCTCATGCCGCCGACGGCGGCGGCGGTGCGCCGCGGCTGCTCGATCGAATTGTACCAGGCGAGCGGCGTGCGCATGCGGGCGGGACGCGCGGCGGGATCAGAGCGAAATGACGACGTCGACCTGCAGCAGCACGAGCCGGTCGAGCGGCTCGGCCTCGTCCATGCGCAGCGTGACCTCGACGATGCGGGCCTGGGCGTTGTCGTTGGGATCGATGCTTTCGAGGGCGTTCCGGAAAACGATGCGGCTGACGCTTTCGACCGTGCCGGTCAGTTTTTTCGGCAGGGCGGAGGAAGTGACGACGGCCTTCTGGCCGGGCTTCACCTTGAGGACGTCGGCTTCGTAGACCTCGGTGACGACGAGCATGGCGGAGGTGTCGCCGAGCTTGACCAGCTCGGTGCGGCCGATCGTGGCGCCGGGGCGGCCGCGGACTTTGAGGACGCGGGCCTTGAGCGGGGCGCGCACCTCCGCGGCGGCGAGGACGGTGCGGGCGGCGGCGAGTTCCGCCTCGGCGGCGCGGAGGGCCTTGAGGCCGGCGCGGTCGGCGCGTTCGAGGTCCAGCTTGGCCTGGTCGCGTTTCACCTCGGCCTGGCGCTGCTCGAGCTGGCGGGTCTCGACCTGGTCGGGCGAGATGAAGTCGCTGGTGCGGGCGGCGGCGAGGCGGGTGAAGCGCTCCGCGGCGAGTTTCTCCTCGGTTTCGGCGAGGGCGAGGCGGGCGCGCGCGAGTTCGAGATCTCGGGCGTGGGCGGTGCGGGCGGCGGCGACTTCCGCTTCGGCGTCGGCGACACGGCGGGCGGCCGCGGCGGCGGAGGAAAGCCGGGCCATGGGCTGGCCGGCCTCGACCCAGTCGCCCTCGCGGACGAGGATTTGCTCCACGGTATCGCCGGCCGGACCTGAAACGTCGACTACGCCGGAGCGGGGCACGACGCGGCCGAGGGCGGTGAGCGTGTCCGCCGCACGGATACCGGCAGGGGCGGCGGCGCCGGCGAGGAAGGCGAGCAGGAGGCGGACGTTACTTTTCATCGGCGGGGGGCGCGGTCAGGTCGGCAAGAGCGAAGGAACGGTCGGGGGCGTCGGGCAGGAAAACCTCGCCGACGGCGAAACGGAGCCGGGCGACGGCGACGGCGTAACCGGCGCGGGCGTCGATCTCGGCGAGGCGGGCGGAGCTGAGCAGGTTCTCGAGGTTGATGACGTCGAGCACGGTGGTTTCGCCGGACTTGAGGCGGAGCTGCTCCTGGTCGACGGCCTGGCGGGCGATCGCGACGGTGGCGGCGGCGTTGGCCATGGTGTCGGCGCGCACGCGGACCTCGGCGAGGGCGGCGCAAACTTCGGCGGCGATGTCGCTGCGGGCCTGGGCGACGGAAAATTCGGCCTGGCGCTGGGCGGCGCGGCGGGCGCGGAGCAGGCCTCGCTGGTAGGTGTTGGCGGCGGGCCATTCGAGGGCGACGCCGATCTCGCCGTTGGTGCCGGTGGCGCGTTCGCCCAGCGGGGCGAGGAGGCCGGTGCCGCGGTTCAAGCCGGCGTAGCCGGCGCGGACGCTCAGATCGACGCGGGGCTTGAGATCGATCTCGGCCTGGCGGGCGAGCACGCGCAGCGGCACTTCGCTCTGGCGGGCGGCGAGGAAATCGGCGCGGCGGTCGAGGGCGCGACCGATCCAGCGGAGGCGGACGGCAGGTTCGGAGTCGGCCGGGAATCGGGCGGCGGCATCCGGGAGATCCTGCTCCGGCGCGACCGCGGCGGCCACGCCTTCCGGCGGCAGGCCCATGGTGCGGGCGAGCGCATAGCGGGCCTCGAGGGCGGCGAGTTCGGATTCGTTGGTGCTGGTCGATTTCTGGCGCAGGTTCGCTTCCGATTGCAGGAGCAGCGAAGGGGCGAACACACGCGAATCGACCAGCACGCGGATACCGTCGTGGAGCCGGCGCGCGCGGGCTTCGTCGTCGCGCCGGACGACAAGGGCGTTTTCCGCGGCGCGGGCGAACCAGTAGGCCTGGGCGGTGCCGAAGGCCTGGCGGGCGAGGGCGTGGCGGTAGAGGAGGCGGGCGACTTCGACGTCGCCGCGGGCGGCGGCCTCGTTGGCGCCGGCGCTTTCCTCGCCGAGCCCGCGGAGCAACGGGACGAGAATCTCGAAATTCACGCGGGAGCGGCCGAAGGCGGGGGCGTCGGGGGACGAGCGGTCGGAGACCGCGACATCGGCGACGGGCCCGAGCACGACGCCGTTGCGCAGGCGGCGCTGCGTGCCGGCGGTGTAGGCGGTGGTATCGCCGGCGTCGATACTCTCGCGGCCGAGCGCGTCCACCGCCGGCGTCCGGTCGCGTTCCCGCGAAACGGCAAAGGTCGTGATCCAGTCGAACTCGCCGGCGGCCTGGTCGCGCACGCCCTCGCGCCGGTCGATCTCGGCTTCCTGCAGGCGCAGCGCGGGGCTCTGGGCGAGGGCCTGGCGGACGGCTTGGTCGAGGGAAAAGCGGACTGGGTCGGCCGGGCCAGCGGCCGCGGCAACAACGGCGGGGAACACGAGCAACGCGGCGGCGGACGGCAGCTTCACTGGGTCAGTCATGGACGTTGCGGCGCGGGCAAGTCAACGCCCCCGGGGTGGAAAAACCGGCCGGGCGCGGGAGGATTCCCGGTCAGGCGAGCGGGATGCGCTCCCAGGCCGAGGGGAGCGCCGGAGCCTGGCCCCATTCGTGATTCGGAACCGGCACAAGAACACGTTTCCCGGGAGCGGCGCCGAGCCAGGCGGCCCACCAGCTGTAGGTGCTGTTGGCGGCGATGAAATGCGTGCAGGCGGTCATCAGACGGAAATCGTCGAGCTCGCCGCGCGGGCCGGAGGAGCCGACGAAGGCGACCTCGCCGGGCAGCCGCAGGTTCTCGCGGGCCCAGACGATGTCGTCGGAAAACACGAAACAAACGGCCCCGGGCAGGTCCAGCCGGGCGAGCGCGTTGGTGTAGTAGGACAACGGCAGGAAGACCGGGCTGTCGGTGCGGCGCACGTGCACGGCGACCGCGGGCCCGCGCCGAATGCGTTCGAGCCAAGCTTGGTCCTCCGGGCCCGGGGCCGCGCGGAGCACAAGCTCGGCGCGCAGTTCGGCGTCGCAGTCGGCGAAGTAGTTTTCGTGCTGCCAGAAACCGTCGAGGTAGACGTCGTGGCGGAGTTTCAATCCGGGCAACTGCGGCACATAGCGGAGCCACGGTTGTTCGAGGTAGCGCCGCCGGGACCAGGGCAGCAGGCGGCTGCACCAGCGGATCGGGGTGCGGCGCCAGCGCGGCGTCGAGACAAAGAACGAATCCGGCGGCGCGATGCGGCCGCGGGTCGCAAACGCGTCCAGCACGAACGTGCGGCGGCGGTCGCGGCCGAGAACGGAGGTGGCGTCGAGCCACAGTTCCGCATCGTGCCGCCGGGCGAGCGCCCGGGCGGTCGCGTAGATGAAGAGTTGGTTGCCGACGCCGCCGCGGACGCGGGTGCAGACATGGCGGCGGCCGGCGGGGCCGGCGTTCGGCGGGAGGCGCATGGCGAAGGAATCGGTTTTGGGGCGGGGCGGGAACGGAGGCCGGTCGGAGCGGTCCGGGGCATGCCGGATTCCGCGGGCCGAGGCCAAGCCTTTTCCCGGGCGGAGTTTTTCCTCAGCGCGCCGCCGGGCCGGGAGCAGCGACTTCCCAAGGCGCGGGCTCGGGAAACGTGCGCGCGAGATAGGCTTTGACGGCGGCGACGACGTCGGGGTGCGGCACGGGCCCGAGGTCGTCGTTGAAACAGACGAAACGCCGCGGGGAACGCGCGAGGCCGGCGAGCGCGCGGGCGATGC
Source organism: Opitutaceae bacterium (assembly GCA_027482185.1). Taxonomy (GTDB): domain Bacteria; phylum Verrucomicrobiota; class Verrucomicrobiia; order Opitutales; family Opitutaceae; genus ER46. The sequence goes on from JAIXWF010000022.1 coordinate 209,647, forward strand.
GGGCGGGCTGCGGCGTGAGTTTGAGGAACTTCGCCTGCGGGAGGTAGCGCCAGCACGGCTCGGCGACGGCGCGGTCGCGGCCATGCGTCAGCAGGTGCCAGCGGTAGAGCCGGTCGATGCGGAGGTCGTCCGGTTGCCGGAAGCGGTGCCGGCGCAGGGCGCGGATCTCGTCCGCGGCGCCGGCCTGGGCGCGCTCCCATTCGGCGGCGTCGATCAGCACGGGGCCGTGTTCGAGCAGGCCGAGGCCTACGAGTTGTTTTTCGTAAACGCGACCGCGGAGCCGTTCGCCGCAGACCGTGCCGAAGACGCGCAGCCGGCCGTCGGGTGCGTAGAAGGCCTCCGGTCCGGCCGGGGCGCCGAGGAAGTAGTCGTCGTTGAAGTACAGGAAGTGCGGCGACAATCCGGGCAGGCGGTGGAGGTAGGTCTCGATGACGTTGCTGTTGAACATCGGCAGCACGCCGGGTTCGGCGACGACCTCGTCGTGATGCACGATCCGCAGCCGCGGGTGGGCGGCGTCGAGCCAGACAGGAACCTGCGGTCGGCACGTAAACAGATAGATGCGGCGGATCCACGGGGCGAACCGCAGCAGCGAACGCAGGCTGTAGCGCAGCAGTTCGAAAGTGTCGCGGAAGCGCTCGGGGTTGCAGTCCTGCGGCGTGCGGGCGTGCGGGCGCACGAGGTCGAGGTAGTCGGGCCGGGTGCCGTCGACCCAGGTGTAGACGACGTCGACGGGAGCGGACGGTGCGGCCATGCGGAGGCGAAGCACGCCGCAAGCGGCGGGCGGGGGCCAGCGTTTTCGCGGCGCGGGGCGGCGGCGTTGACGTGCCCGCGGGCCACCGCAGCCTCGGCGGGATGGAACGCAACGGCGCGCCGCGGACGGCGCGGAGTCCATGATCGGCTGGGTGCTCGGCGGGGCGGCCGCCGCCGCCTACGCGACGGCGTGCCGGCTGACGGGCGAGAACCTGGCGGCGGCGGCGTGGGACGAGTGGCGGCTGCGGCGGACGGAGCTCGGGCAATTGGCGGCCTTCCGCGCCGCCAACCCGCGCCGGACCGACCTCGTCGTTTCCCTGACCTCGATCCCGAGCCGGTTGCACCTGCTGGAGGCGACGCTGAAGAGCCTGCTGCGGCAGAGCACGGCGCCGGCCGAGATCCGCGTTTGCCTGCCGGAATGGAGTGTCCGCGAAAACCGCGCGTATGTCCTGCCGCCCTGGCTGGAAACGCTGCCGGGGATCGGGCGCGTGCGGTGCGCCGACGATGGGCCGGCGACGAAATTTCTCTCCACACTGGCGACGCTGCCGGCCGATCGGGCGGTGCTCGTGGTCGACGACGACCGGATCTACCACCGCGACTTTGTGGCGGCGATGGCGGCGGCCGCGGCGGTGCGGCCCGACTGCGTGGTCGCGGCCGCGGGGTGGTCGGCGCCGGCGGATCTGATCGACCGCCCGACGACGCTCGCGGCACGGTGGCGCGGCGCGCCGTACGTGCCGGTGCGGGGCAACCAGCTGCGGCGGCCGCGGTCGGTCGATATCGTGCAGGGCGTGCACGGGTACGTGGTGCGGCCGCGATTCTTCGACCTGCGGGCGCTGGCGGATTTCGCGGCGCACCCTGCGTATCCGAAGACCGTGGACGACGTGTGGCTCAGCGCGCACTGCCGCGTGCCGCGGCTCGTGGTGCCGCTCGCGCTCGCGTTCACGGACTTCAAACCGTGGGCCCACCGGCGCGAGATCGACGCCGGCAGCCTCGGCCGGATCAACCGCGCCGCCGATCCGGCACAGCGGGCGAACTCGCGGGCGCTGCGGCACTTTGCGGGCCGCTGGGGAGCGGCGGCGGCGACGGCGGAAAAACCCACGAACGCAGGCTGAAACGGTCGCGTTCGTCCCAGACGACGAGATCGTCGGCGCAGACGAGATGGTGCGGCGAACGCACCGCGAGCACGCGCTGCGCCGGGTGGTCGCCGCTGTAGTCCGTTTCCTCGAAATGCTCCGGCGTGAGCGTCACGACGTGGCGCAGGCGAACCCCTTCGCCGTAGCAATGGGTGCTGGCGTGCATGGGCCGGACGAGCCGGCCTGCGGCGTCGGTGAAGAGGGCGCCGGCGCAGCGGCCCGTGCCGTGCGGGGCGTCGGCGTAGAGGCGGGAAGCGTTCACCGGGTGCGGGATCCAGGTGCCGGCGAGCGGATCGTCGGTATGGAACAACGCGAGCGCGCGGCCGGGGTCGCCGGGCCGGCCGCGGACCGAGGTGAACAGCCACCAGCGGCCGCCGTGTTGCAGCAGCGCCGAGTCGGCGGCGTCGAGGTCCGCGAACAGCCGGCGCCGCAACCGCCAGCGGTCGGGAAAACGCTCGCACTCGTACAGGTCGAGCGTGCGGCGCGCGGACGATTCCGGAATGAGCCAGAGCGCTCCGGCGACGGAGCAGGGAAACGGGAAGGACAGATGCCCCGGCGGCAGGTCCAGCGGCACGGGGGCGCCGGGCCGCAGATCGGCGTCGAGCGGCAGCGCGACGAGCCGGCCGCGATTGGCGGCGTAGCTGAATTCTTCCGCGAAAAGCCACTGCCTCCCGTCGCGACGGACGATGAATGGATCCGCGTAGTAGCCGGCGGCGGCATCGGGCAGGGCGCGGGCCGGTTCCCCGGCGGTTGCGAGCCAGAGCCGGTAGTGTTCGCAGGTGCGGCGATGCAGGCCGCCGGCACGCCGGTGCCACGCAGCGCGGCTGCGCAGGGCGAGGCGGTCGGCGGCCTTCGCAACCGCGTAGGCGGCGCGGACGAGCGGGTCGGCGGCGACCGGGATGCGGTTCGAGACTTTGTTGCGCGTGCTGAGCCAGCGCACCGGATCGGTGCAGCTGATGTCGATCGTTTCGGCGCCGACGGTGAGCCGGCCGGCGTCGGCGTAGCGGTACACCAGGAAGGAAAGCAGCGCCTGCTCCGGGCGATGGCGGCGGTCGAGCGGCCGCCAGAGTTCGGGCCGGTCGACGGCGGCGCGCCATTCGTCGAGCAGGGCGCGGGCGGCGGGCCGGGCGAGGTCGAAGCCGATCACGCCGGCCGGGCGTTCGGGGCGGTCCAGATGTTCGAGCGGGGCGCCGAAGGCGGACCAGACGGCGGGATCGCAGCGGTCCTGGAGCGACGATTGGCCGGCGAGGGTGAAGACGCCGTCGCGGGCGATGCCGGCGTACAGCGCGTCGAGCGGCCCGCAGCAGACCGTGGCGCTGTCGAGCCACGCGAGGACGCCGCCGAATTCCGCGGCGGCGGCGTGGATGACGGCGGGTTTCCAGGCGTAGGTACGGGCGGCGGGCCGCGCCTGGTCCGGCAGGGCGGCGAAGTCCGGATCCCGCCAGAGCACGCAGGGAAACCGCCGCGCGAGCCGGGCGCGCCACGCCGGGTCGAGGCCGAGGTCGAAGACGACAAGCCGGGGAGCCGGACGGAGGCGGCGCTCCGCGCTGCGGAGAAACTGCCAGAGCGTGCGCGCGTAGGGGGCGCTGGCGCCGGTGACCAGCGTGACGCCGGGGGCGTTCATGCGGGCACGGGCGGCGGCGAGGCGGACATGGGCGCGGGGGGCTCGGTCAGGCTCAGGCGGCGGGGACGATTTCGCCGCCGTCGAGTTTGATCACGCGGTCGGCGGCGTCGAAGTACCGGTCGTCGTGGGTGATGACGACGACGGTTTTGCCGTCGGCGCGGAGCTGCGGCAGCAGCTCGCGGTAGAAGCAATGCCGGAAGGCGGGGTCCTGGTCGGCCGCCCATTCGTCGAGGAGCAAAATCGGGCGATTTTCGAGGATCGCGCCGAGCAGCAGGAGCCGCCGGCGTTGGCCCTGCGACAGGTCGACGGTCGAGAAGGCGGTGCCGGCGAGGGACAGTTTTTTCTCGAGGCCGAGGGTGGCGAGCCAGCGGGGAGCGGAGGTGCGCAGCGCGTCCGGCTCGGCGCCGAGCAGGCAATCGAACAGCGGGTCGTCGGGAAACACGGCGGCGAATCGCGCCGCGAGCCGGGTGCGGCCGTCGGCGTCGGCCACGGTCGAGCCGTCGATCGCAACGGTGCCTTCGGCCGGCGGGTAGAGTCCGCAGAGCAGTTTCGCGAAGGTGGTCTTGCCGGCGCCGTTGCCGCCGACGACGAAGACGATTTCGCCGGCGCGGAGCCGGAGATTGAAGGGACCGGCGGCGAAGCCCGGCTGCCCGTGGTCGCCCTCGTAGCGGAAAGTCACGCGCTCGAGCGCGAGTTCGCGGAACGAAGCCGGCGGTTCGGGCGATTCGGGCGGGAGTTCGGGCGCGAACGGATCGAGGTCGGCGTCGCGCAGGCGCCGGACCGCGACTTGGAGGCGCTGCGTGCGGCCGACGAGGGCCAGCGAATCCTTGAGCGGCTGGCGGGCGAACATCGCGGCGAGGAGCAAGCCGGTGGCGGTGGCCGGGGAGAGGTCGATGAGCCGGGGCAGGGCGAAGAGCAGGCAGCCGACGTTCCCGAGCACGAGGATTTCCGCGGTGCGTTCCGTGAGGACGTGGAGCAACCGTGTGCGGCGGTTGAGCCGGCGCAGGCCGTCGCCGGCCGGCGAAAAATGGTCCCGGAAAAACCCGCGGCGGCGCGCGCGGCTGAGTTGCAGACTCTTCAGCCCGTGCAGCGCATACGCCACTTGGGCCATCTGCCGGTCCCAGGCCGCGCCCGCCTGCAGGCCCAGACGGCGGACCGCGCGCTGCGGCAGCAGGTAGCAGCCGGCGGCGAGGACGATGAAGCCGAGATTGAAGGCGAAGACTGCGGGGGAGAGCCAGGCCATGTAGGCGAGACAACCGCCGGCGATGGCGAAATTGATGGTGACGTCGGGGATTTGCCGCAGGAACTCGGCGACGTCGTGGACATCCCGGCTGAGCAGGCCGTGGAGGCGGGCGAAGCCCGCGGCCTCGAGCTGGCGCAGGGGGGCGGCGACGATCTGGCGCAGCATTTTGCGGCGCAGTTCCCACTGGAGCCGCTCGGCCGCGTCGGTGAGCAGGTACTCGGCCGCGAGGGTGCCGGCGAAATAGAGGGCGAGAAAGCCGAGGAAGGCCGGGGCGGCGCCGGCGGTTTCCGCGGCCGGCAATGTGAGCACCCGGTGCACCAGCCGCATGAGCGCGGCGAGGGCGGCACCGGCGGCGAGGCCGAAGCCGGCGGACACGAAGAGGCGCCAGCCCCCGTACCGCAGGAGAAGGCGCCAGGAATTCATCGCCGCAGCGTGCGCGGCGGCGGCGGCGGCAGGCGAGCGCTTTTCGCCCGGGCCGGTGCGTTGACACGGCGGGCGCTCCGCCGGCAACGTGCGCCCGATGGCCGCCCGCAGTTCCGTTTCCGCCGGCGTCCGTTCGTTGGCATTGGCCGGCGAGCGGCTGCTGCAGCGCGGGCTCGGGGCCGGGGCCGCGTGGTGGGGCCGGCGGCAGGCCGCGGGCCGGACGTTCGCGGCGGAGGATTTCCGCGGCCGGGGCCGCTGCCATTGCCCGCCGGGTCTGGCGCACCACTTTGTCCACAGCGAAGGCCTGCGCGAGGCCTGCGATTTCGTCGTCGACTTCGGCACCAACGTGCGGGCGCCGGGCCGGCCCGCGGTGCCGGTCGAGGAACTGGCGGCGGCGGCGGCGGGCCTGCCGGTGGGCGCGACGGTGCACGTGAAGGCGGATCGGCTCGAGGCGTTTGCCGCGGCGGTGTTGCCCGCGATCGCGGGGCCGATCGTGCTGGTCACCGGCGACTCGGATGCCGCGGTGGGGCGGCGCCACGGGGCGCTGCTGGAGGATGCGCGGATCGCGCATTGGTTCGCGCAGAACTGCGACCTGCCCGGCCGGCATCCGCGGCTGACGCGGATCCCGATCGGCCTCGACAATCCGGTGTACACGAAACTCGAGAAACGCCTGGGCTTCGCCGCGACGATGGCGCTGGGGCGCACGCCCTTCGACCTCTCGTGCCGGCGCAACGACATCGGCGACCAGGCGGAGCTGCAGCGCGTGCGGGCGGTCCTGCCGCCGCCGGCGGCGCGGGCGGCGCGGGCGCTTTGCACCTTCCACCAGAACCAGAAGATCGTGCGGCCGGATCTGGCCGGGCTGCCGGCGCGGGCCGCGGCGGCGGCCGCGCTGCGGGACAATCCTTGCTGCCACTTCGTGCCGCGCCGGCTGCCGCAGCGGGCCTGCTGGGAATTGCACGGCGGGTTCGCCTTCGAGGTGTCGCCGCCGGGCAACGGGCTCGATTGCTTCCGGACCTGGGAGGCGCTGGCGCTCGGCTGTATCCCGATTGTGATGACGTCGACGCTCGACCCGCTGTACGAAGACCAGGGCCTGCCGGTGGCGATCGTGTCGGATTGGCGCGAGATCGGGCCGGAAAATCTGGCGCGCTGGCGCGCAGAGCTGGCGCCGCGGCTGGACGGCGTCGCGGAAAAACTGGCGCTCCGCTACTGGACGGAGCGGATCGCGGCGGCGGCGGTCGCGGCGCGGCGCGGCGGGGGGCCGCGATGATCGGCGCCTACGTTCGCAGTTGCGCGCGGGTGCGCGCTGCCATGCCGCCGGCGAAAGCGGCAGGGGAGCGGGCGACGGACCCCGTGGTCCACTGGCTCTACCGGCCGCTTTCGTTCGCCGTCACGCCCTGGTTCCTGGCGCTGCGGATTTCCGCGGACGGCGCGACGCTGCTGTCCATCGGCGTGGCGGCGGCGCTGCCCCTGGCCGCGTGGGCCGGCGGCGGCGCGGCGTTGGCGGCGGCGGCGTTGCTTTTCCAGGTGCTCGACTGCGTCGACGGCAATCTCGCGCGCGTCACGCGCGAGCGCAGCGGCATCGGCGATTTTCTCGACGGCGTGGCCTCGCATCTGTTCTGGGTCGCCGCGTTCGTGGCGGTCGGGGTGCTGGCGCAGGCGGAGGGCCAAGGTTGGATCGGCGGGCACGGCCGCGAGATCGGCCTGGGCATCGCCGCGTTGATGCTGTGGCAGCGCCGGACGGAGGACCGTTACGAGGCGGCGTTCCGCGAGCGGATCGATTTCGCGCCGGCCGCGCCGGTGGGTGCGGGCGGTCCCGCGCTCGGCACGGTTTGCCGCACGCTCGAGCATCTCGTGATTCTGGCGGGGCCGCCGGTGGCGGCGGCGCTGGGCGGCGTCCATTGGCTGTTGGCCGGCATGGCGACGTACCAGACGCTGGCGACGGCGTGGTGGCTCGGGCGATTCGGCCGCGACGCGGCGCGGCGGCGGGCGGCGACGCGCACCGTCGGCTGAGCCGCGGCCGGCTTTGGGTTGCAGGGCGGCGCGGCGGCCGATTGCCTGAGCGCACCCCGTTCCGCCGAATGTCGCTGTTGCAGACTCTCCTGAAACGAAACCGCCGCGCCGCCGTCTGGGGCGCAATTGCCCTCGCGGGATTGGCGATGGGCTATGCGGGCTACCGCCGCGAGGAGACGGTGCTGCTGCGGCAATTGGTGCAGGACGTGCGCCGCTCGGTGCTGGTTTTCGAACCGGCGGAGCTGGGCCGGCTGACCGCGACGCGCGGCGACATGGACGCGCCGATCTATGCCGGCGTGAAGACGCGCCTGCGCCGGCTCGCGGCGGTGGATCCGCGGGTGCGTTTCGCGTACCTGTTCCGGCCGGCGGCCGACGGCGTGAACGTCGTTTACCTCGCCGACTCCGCGGTGCCGGGCGCCAAGGATGAATCGCTGCCCGGCGATCCGTATCCGCAGGCGGCGGCGTCGCCGGGCCTGCAGGACGTGCTGCGCACGGGGCAGCCGGCGACGGAGGGGCCGCTGGCGGACGATTTCGGCACGTGGGTGACGGCGTACGCGGCGGTGGGATTGGCGGAAGGCGAAACGCCGGCGGGGCGGCGCGACATCCTCGGGATCGACATCGCCGCGGACCATTGGCGGCGCGAACTCTGGTGGGCGGCCTTCGAGGGCACGCTCTACGTCTGGCTCGTGCTCGGGCTGCCGTTCGCGGCGCTGCTGGTGACGCGCCGGCAGGACGAGCAGCGCGAGGTCATCCGCAACCTGAGCCAGGCGATGGAGCAGAGCGCCTCGGCCATGATGATCGTCGATCCCGGCAGCCGGATCGAGTACGTGAACCGCGGCCTCTGCCGGCAAATCGGGTTCACGCGGCGGGAATTGCTCGGGCGCAATTGGCGCGATTTCCAGGTCGCGCAGACGCCGGAGAGCGTGCTCGCGGAAATGGTCGCGACGGTGCGCGCGGGGCGTTCTTGGGAGGGCGAATGGTTCAACCGGCGGAAGGACGGCAGCGTCTATCCGGTGCGCGGCGTGGTGACGCCGGTGAAACACGAGGACGGCTCGCTGGCCTGTTTCGTGGCGGTGCTCGACGACGTGACGGAGACGAAGCGCCGCGAGGCCGAGCTGCGCGAGGCGCGCGATCTGGCGCAGGCGGGCGACCGCGCGAAGGGGCAGTTCCTCGCCACCATGAGCCACGAGGTGCGGACGCCGCTCAACGGCATCGTCGGCTTCACCAGCCTGCTGCTGGAGACGCCGTTGACGTCGGAGCAGCGCGAATGCGTGCAGACGATCCGGCTGAGCACCGAGGCGCTGATCCAGCTGACGGGCGACATTCTCGATTTCGCGCGGATCGAATCCGGCAAACTGAAACTCGATCCGTTGGCCTGCGACCCGACGGAGTGCGTGGAGGACGCGCTGGACCTGCTCGCGGCGCGGGCCGCGGAGAAACGCATCGAACTGCTCCATCGCACCGCGCCGGACGTGCCGGCGGCGGTGGTGACCGACGGCGGACGCCTGCGGCAGGTTCTCGTCAACCTCGTGGGCAACGCGCTCAAGTTCACGGACCGCGGCGAAGTCGAGGTGAGCGTGCGGCGTGTGCCGGAGCCGGCGGAGACGCCGGCGGCGGACGGACCGGAGAGTTGCGTGCTCGAGTTCAGCGTGCGCGACACCGGCATCGGGATCGCGCCGGAGCACCACGGCCGGCTGTTCCGGGCGTTCAGCCAGGTCGACGAATCGACGACGCGCCGGTACGGCGGCACGGGCCTTGGCCTGGCGATCTGCCGCAACCTCGTCGAGCTGATGGGCGGCACGATCGCGCTCGAGAGCGCGGCCGGCCGCGGTTCGACCTTCCGTTTTACGATCCGGGCCGAGGTGGCCGCGGGACCGGCGGCGCCGCGGCGCCTGCCCGGGCTCAAGGTCGGTTTGGCGGCGCGGCCGGGACCGTGGCGCGAGGAACTCGCCGCCCTGCTCCGGACCTGGGAGGTGGCGGTGCGGGAAGCGAATGCGGCCGACCAATTGGCCGGGGGCGACTGGTCGCTTGCTTTGGTGGACATCGACAGCGACGCCGCGCGCGAGTGGGCGGCTTCGGCGCCGCTGGAAGGGTTGCCGCCCGCGAAATTGATCGGGCTGGTGCCGGTGACACTGGGCAACGAAGCGCGCACGGCGCTGCGGACCCATTGCCATCTGCTGGTCAACAAGCCGGTGCACCGCGAGGCGCTGTTCGGGCTGCTGTCGGGTTCCCGCCCGGAGGTTGCGGCGCCGGTACCGCCGACGCATTTCGGTTTCCGCGTGCTGGTGGCGGAGGACAATCCGGTGAACCGGAAGCTGATCAGCCGCGTGCTGGCGAACCTCGGCTGCCACCCCACGCTGGTGGAGAACGGCCGCGAGGCGTTGAACAACCTCGCCGCCCACGCCGACAAGTACGACCTCGTGCTGCTCGACCTGCACATGCCCGAACTCGACGGTCTCGGCGCCCTGCGCGAGATCCGCGCCGGCAAGGCCGGGCCGCGGGCCCAGGTGATGTGGATCGTCGCGCTGACCGCCGACGCGCGGGAGCAGCAGCGCACGGAGGCGCTGGCGGAAGGACTCAACGACTACCTCACGAAACCGCTGCGCCTGCCGGAATTGGAAGCGGCGCTGCGGCGTTTCCGAGACGACCGGCTGGCGCGGAAACCGTGAGCGGGCCCGCGCGGTGCGGCGCGGCTTTTCGGAAAAAGGACAGGACGGACAGGACTTTCGAGCCGGGAGGATGAACGGGACGGGACTGCGGCGGCGTTGTGGCGCGCGGTCCGGCGTTCAACCCAAATCCCGCCGTTGGAATTGAACCACAGAGGCACCGAGGGCCCAGAGAAAGCGACTTCTCGAGGAACCGAACGCAACGGAGCATTCCCCCGGCGGTTGAGGCCGGTTGCTCGGAGTTTTTCCGTTTCCTCCTCTCCGTGCCTCTGTGTCTTTGTGGTTCAGCTGCGGCTTCTGGGCTCAACCTTCAACTTTCAGCTTTCCACCTTCAACCCGCGCCGCGCCCGGCGGCGCGACTCCGTCAGGCCAAGGCGGCGGCGATCTGCTTGCAGGACGTTTTCAGGATCTCGAGGCGGGCGAAGCGTTTGTTGTCGGCCGGGATGAGTTGCCACGGGGCATTGGGCCGGTCGGTGAGGGCGAGCATGTCGCCGACGCAGATCTCGTAGGCGTCCCAGCGGCGGCGGTTGCGCCAGTCCTCGGCGTTGATCTTGTGCTGCTTGTAGGCGGTTTCCTCGCGTTGGCGGAAACGGCGCAGCTGTTCGTCCTTCGAGAGGTGCAGCCAGAATTTGAGCACGATGGTGCCGTGGTCGGTGAGCTGCGCTTCGAATTCGTTCAGTTCGTCGTAGGCGCGGCGCCATTCCGCGGCCGTGCAGAAGCCCTCGATGCGTTCGACGAGGACGCGGCCGTACCAGGAACGGTCGTACACGGTGACGCGGCCCGCGCGCGGGATGTGGCGCCAGAAGCGCCAGAGGTAGTGGTGGGCTTTTTCCTCGTCGGTCGGTTTGGCGACGGGGATGACGCGGCAGTCGCGGGCGTCGATGGCGCTGGTGAGGCGGCGGATCGCGCCGCCCTTGCCGGCGGCGTCCCAGCCCTCGAACACCCAGACGATGGAGCGGCCCAGTTGCGCGGCGTCGCGCACGGCGCGGTTGAGGCGGCCGAGCCATTTGTCGCGGCTGGACTCGTAGTCGTCCTCGGAAAGCTCGCGTTGCAGCGGCAGGGCACGAAGCCGGCGGAGGCCGGCGGGCCGGAGGGGCCGGACGGGCTGCGGTTTGCCGGGCGCGGGTTCGGGCCGGAGTTTGCGGTGGGCGGCGAAGCGGGCAAGGAGGAGGTCGGCGACGGCGAGATTGCGGGCGCGGGTGTCGGCGGCGCCGATGATGTGCCAAGGCGTGGCGGGCGCGGAGGTGGCGCGACGCATGCGTTCGGCGAGAGTGTTCCGGCGCTTGTAGTCGCGGTGGTGGTTCCAGTCGTCCTCGGTGACGCGCCACGCCGTGTCGGGATCGGCCTCGAGGGCGCGGAGGCGGTCGCGTTGTTCGCGCCGGGAGAGTTGCAGCCAGATCTTGACGATCAGGGCGCCGTCGGCGGCGAGGATTTCCTCGAAGTGGGCGAGGTGGGCGAGGTTGCGCTCGAACTCGTCGAATTCACGGCGGCCGCGGGGTTCGGCGGCGAGGGCTTCGGCGTGCCAGCCGCCGGCATAGATCGCCATGCGCCCGCGGGGCGGCAGGCAGCGCCAGAAACGCCACATCAGCGGGCGTTCGCGTTCTTCGTCGGTGGGCTCGTTGAAGGCGAAGGTCTCGACGCCGCGCGGGTCGAGCCAGCCGTTGAGCAGGTTGACGACCTCGCCTTTGCCGGCGCCTTCGTTGCCGGCGATGACGAGCAACACGGGAAACGGCGCGGACTGCAGGGCCACCTGCATGCGGACGAGTTCCTCGCGCAGGGCGGGAACGCGCGCCTCGTAGACGCGTTTGGGCAATTTGACGGGGGCAGCGCTCGCCTTGGCCATGCGGGCAAGACTCGTGCCGGGCGCCCGCGCGGTTGTCGAGCCGGGGGAGCCGACGAAGCCCCAAATCGGCGGCAGTTGACCCCTGGGGTGATGGGACGAACTTCGTGGGCGCCGATCCTCCTCGGCGAGTACGGCGAAATCAGCCGAAAGACTCCGCCGCGGGATTCTCCGAATCCTGTTCTTGGCCACTGGAACGTGCTGCGGCGGGGCGGCTTACAGTGTCGAAAAGGTTTACACTCCGATTACCTCGTCGATACGAGTAAATGACTTTGGGATAATTGGAAGTGTTGGAAAATAATGGTATACAATAATTTGTGACATGCTTGGATTTTGATTAACTTCCGTGGCATAAAGACTGCGTGCGTAGCCTTACTTATTCTCATGAATTGTATCTCCGTACTGAAGTTCCGCATTTCGATCGCGGCTGTGGCCGCCGGTCTGACGTTCGCGTCGTCCGCCAGCGCCGGTAGCATCGCCATCTTTGGCGACAACGGCATCGACAACTATCTGGCGACCTTGGGTCACTCGGTGACGCTGGTCTCGGACTCCCAACTGGCGACCTCGGGTTTCCTCTCCTCCTTCGATGCGTTTTTCATGACGCGCGCCGGTTCCTCCTTCGGGACGGGCCTTTCGTTGGCGGCTTCGGCGAACGTCTCGAGTTTCGTCGGCAGCAGCGGCAATGTGGTGCTGCTCAACGGTGACTTCGCCGACGGCGTCGGCAGCGATGCGTCGATCCAAGCCCTCATTGCCAACTCGGTGACGTATGCTTTGGCCAGCGGCCGCGGCTTCATCGGCGAGTTCAACGGTTCGGTGGCGGCGCTCACGTCCAACTCCAACGGTTTCAATCCTCTCGGTCTGATCTCCGGTTCCGCGGGCAGCCTCGGTAGTGGCGCGGGCGGATCGGGCCTCGGGCTTTACAAGACGGCGGCCGGTACCTCGCACTCGATCACCTCCGGTCTCGCGAACGGCTACAACCCGCCGTCGGTTGAGTTCGGCGCTTCGATGTCCGGTCTGAGCGGTGTGTCCGTGCTCGCCACGTTCGGTGAAGGCGGCAATGCGGCCGTGATCATCCGCGAGGGCCAGCCCGCCGCCGTGCCCGAGGGCGGTTCGGTGCTCGCTCTGGTTGGTCTCGGTTTCGGTCTGATGGCTTTGGCCCGTCGCCGCCGCTGAGCGATCCCCGAGGATTCGTATTTCGCCCGCGGCCAATCCGGCCGCGGGTTTTTTGCGGACGCAGCCCGCGGCCCGCGACGAGGCCCGGCGGTCAGCGCGGGCCGGGGGTGGCCGGTGCGGGCGGCGGAACGATGCTGCGGAGCCAATAGCCGCCGTATTGGCGGTAGGCCTCCACCCCGACGGTGCCCAGCAGCGGCGTGAGGCGGGCCACGGCCTCCTGCTGGAGCGCGGCGAGCTGGCGATTGCGTTCCGCGGCGTCGCCGGGGGCGGACCGGCGGTAGAGATCGTTGCGGCGCTGCTCGAATTCCTTCTGCACGTTCCAGATCTGCCCCGTCGTTTCCGGCGGCAAGTCGAGGCGCGCGACCAATTGGCTGGTGCGGCGGTAGTTGGAATCGATGGCGCGTTCGTACTCGGCCGCGCGCTCCGGGCCGAGCCGGGCGCGGAGCTGCTCCTGGATCGCCTGCTGGGCGGCGGTGCGCGCGCGGTTTTCCTCGGAAGACAGCGTGATCAGGCCGATGGACGGAGCGAGGACGGCGTTGTGCTCGGCGCGGAGGGCGTAAATCGCGCGGTATTCTTCCTCGGTGGGGCGGAAGGCGGCGAGTTCATCGCGCAGGGTGGCGGCGAGGCTGCTGTGGCGGAAATTGTATTCCTGCAGTTCGGCCGGGGAGAGCGCGGCGGCGAGGGCGGCTTCCTGCTCGCGGTCGAGGGCGGCGAACTTTTCACGGTCGGTGGTCCGGTTGGCACCGCCGGCGGAGAGTTCGGCGCGGCGCTCCTCGAAATCGCGCAGCAGGCGGCGGACCTCGTTACCTTTGGCGGCGGGGAGGAAATCCATCTGCCGCAGGCGCGAGGGCAATTCGTCGTCCGGGTCTTCCCCGAGCACGTCGCGCAACTGGCGGCGCGCCTCGCGGTCGAGCTGCAGGAGCGCCGCCTGCGCGGCGGGATCGCGCGGCCGTTCTTTCCAGAACGGCACCGATTCCGCCGCGGCGAACAGCGCGCGGCGCCGGGCGGCGAACGATTCCTGGATGCGCGCGGCGATGATGGCGCGGACGATGTCCGGCGGGAAACCCGAAACGCGCAGGCGGGCGGCGAGCTCGGCGAGACTGCCGCCCTCGAGTGCGGGCCAGATCTCGGCGTCGATCTTCGGCGCCGCGGTCGCCGGGGCTGCGGCCGGGGCGGCGGGAGCGGCCGCCGGGGCGGCGTCGCGGCCGGCGAGCAGGCCGAGCGCGAGGATCGCGTTGAGGGCGAGGGATCCGCCGAGCAGGTAGGGGAGCGGGGATTTCATGGCGGCTCAGGGAACGGGCGGCGCCACCGGCGCGGCGGGACGGGGCGACGGGGGCGGGAGGGAACGGAACATCGTCGTGGTGCCGTCGAAGGTGACCGACGTGCCGCGCTCGATCGCGTTCAGCCAGGTCGCGGTCTGCAGGTAGCCCGAACCGCCGGGACCGAGCGTCGAGGCGAGTTGCGCCCGGGTCCGGTCGGCGAGGGATTTCATCGCGGCGTGTTTCTGTTCGTTGGACAGCGCTTGGTCGCGGGCGATGCGTTCGGATTCGGTCGCAGTGCGCTGGCGGAGGTCGAAGGCCTCGACGGCGGCGGCGGGCGGAAGGTTGTGCCGCTGGGCGAGGTTGGCGAGTTGCTGGAATTCGTAGTTCGAAACGCGCTGGAACTCCGCGGCGCGGGCGGGCCCGAGGGCGGCGGCGATCCGCGCCTCGATCTCGCGGTTGGCCGCGCGGCGGGTCTCGAAGTCGACGCTGCCGGTGCCGATCGATGGGACCACCAGGTCGCGGTAGGGGTACTGCGCCTCGTAGATCGCGCGGAACTCGGCCTCGGTGGCGTCCATCAGGGTCATCGCCTGCCGCAGCCGTTCCGTCAGCGGCGAGCTGCGCCGCTCGTAGTGCTCGAGTTCCGCCGGGGAGAGCACGGCGGCGAGGTCGGCGCGCCGCTCGCGTTCGAGGAGGGCGAGTTTGGCGCGGTCTTCGGGCAACATGATGCCCTGCGCGGCGGCGCGGACCTCGGCGGCCAGCTCAGCGTAGTCGTCGTTGATGCGGCGGAGCGCGTCGACTTTGGCCGCGGGCAGGTCGCCGAATTCGCGGCTCAGGCTGCGGGCGGTGTCGGCGTCGCGGGCGAACAGCGGTTCGCCGAGGGCGTCGCGGAGCAGCTTGGCGCGGTCGCGGAACAGCTGCGCGCGTTCCTCGAAGTACTTCGGGTTGCGGAGGGAGTTGGTTGCGCCCGGCTGCCAGTACGGCGTGTCCTCGACGACACGGTTGAGGGCCTTGAGCCGGTCGGAGGTGAGTGCGGCGATGCGGGCGATGAGGACGCCGCGGACGACGTCGGGCGGGAAGCCGGCGGCCTGCAGGCGCGCGACGAGGGACTTGAGGTCGTCGGTGGCGAGGGTGGGCCACAGTTTGGCCTGGGCGGCGGCGGCGCGGCGCAATTCGGCCGCGGCGATTTTTTCCCGGACCGCGGTCTCGCGGGCCGCGGCGGCCCCGAGCCGGGCGGCGCGCGCGGCCGCGGATTCGAACCAATGCTGCCAAGCGTCGGGGGCGAGCGCGGGCCGGGCGACGAAGAGGCCGACGAGGACGGCGTTGGCCGCGAGCGAACCGGCGAGGAGCAGGGCGGGCAACTTCATGGCGGGCGGCGGGACAAAGCGGACGCGGGGGAGGGGAGAGGCAAAGGCGCCGCCGAGACAACGCCCGAGGCCGGCATTTCTTAGGCCGATGGCGGGATGGGCAAAGGCAAAGTGGGTAATATGGGAATTTCGGCCGGCGAAAACGGAGTGGCGCCGCGCGGGGACGGACAGCAGGCTGGCGGTTTCGTCCCTCGCCATGACCTCGCCGCGATCCGCCGAACACACCCGCGCCCTCGGGATGCTGCTGCTCGCGAATTTCTTCTGGGGAATCAGTTTCCCGCTGATCAAGGCGATCGTGCTGCTGCACGAACGCCTCGTGCCGGCGGCGGGCACCTGGTTTTCCGCGATCTACACGGTGGCGCCGCGCTTCGTGCTCGCGACGGCCATCTTGATCCTGTGGCAACCGCGCGGGTTCTGGCGCGTGACACCGGGCGAATTGAAGCAGGGCATCGTGATCGGGTTGTTCGCCGCGGCGGGCATGCTGCTGCAGAACGATGCGCTGCAGTTCACGGCCGCGAGCACGTCGGCGTTTCTCACGCAGTTCTACGCGATCCTGATTCCCGTGTGGGTCGCATTGCGGAGCCGGCGCAATCCCGGCGCGCTGATCTGGACCTGCTGCGCGCTGGTCCTCGCGGGCGTCGCGATTCTCGGGAATTTCGATTTCCGCACGTTGACCTTCGGTCGCGGCGAATGGGAAACGCTGCTCAGTTCCCTTTTCTTCATGGGCCAGATCCTGTGGCTCGAGAAAAAGGAATTCGCCGCCAACCGCGCCGCGAAGCTGACGCTCGTGATGTTTGCAACGGAGGCGCTGGTCTTCTCGGTGCTCGCCGTCGTCGTGGCGCCCGACCTCGCGACCCTCGCCGTGCCGTGGGGCAACGGCGCGTGGGTCGGGTTCACGTTGGTGCTGACGCTGCTCTGCACCGTGGGCTCGTTCTCGCTGATGAACGCGTGGCAGCCGAAGATCACGGCGACGGAGGCCGGGCTGATCTATTGCGTGGAGCCGATTTTCGGATCGTTGATGGCCTGCTTTCTGCCCGCGCTGTTTTCCGCGTGGGCCGCGATCCATTATCCCAACGAAACCGCGACGTGGACGCTGCTTGCCGGCGGCGGCCTGATCACGCTGGCGAACATTCTCCTGCAGGTCCGGCCGCCGGCGAAAGGCTAGGATAGAGTTCGAAGTTGAGGGCTGAGAGTTGAGAGGCGGGCGCCGATCCCAACGGGCCTTTTTATCGAGGGGTAAGGAATCGAGATCCTTCGGATTGGATCCGTCCACTCAACTCTCAGCCCTCAACTCTCAACTCGCACCAACCGACGCGGCGGCGCGTCGCTACGGTTTCGGCGCCGGCGTCGAACCCGTCTGGCTGGCCGGCGGCGCGGTGACCGGGCCCGGGGCGACGATCACGCGTTGGCCGGCGGGGGACGTGCCGCCGGTGGATTCGACGATGGACGTGGAAAACGTCACCACTTCGCGCGGGCCGCCGGCTTCGCCGAGCCCGCCGATCTCGGCGGCGGGCGTGCCGCCGACGAAGACGGCCTGCCGCGTGGCACCGGGGACGCCGCCGGTGGGCATGACGGGGTAGACCGTTTGGCCGGTCGCGAGCGCGGAGGCGGGATTGCCGGCCTGCGGGGTGGTCGAGTAGGCGAGGCCGCCCTGCAGCATGCTGACCCACGGGGAACGCTGCGCGTAGGCCTCGCCGGCCTCGGCTCCGAGGGTGCGGTTGAGATCGGCTTTGGCCTTGGCGGCGAGGTCCTGGATCGCCGCGCGGCGCTGTTGGGGCGTGAGGGCGGCGTCGGCGTTGAGGCGTTGGGATTCGGCGGCGAGCGCCTCGCGCGAAGCGGCGACGCGATCGGTGGTGTCGGCCGCAAGATTCAGGCGCGTGGCGAGGGATTCCACGTTGCGCAGGTCGCTGTCGGAGGCGCGGCGCAGGGCGGCGTACTTCTGTTCGCCGAGCGCGCCGCGCAGATCGTCCTGCAATTGGCGCGCGGCATCCGCGCGTTGGCGGAGCGTTTCGGGGGAAACCCTGCCGGTGGCGGCGTCGAGCGGGTACTTTTCGTCGAAGGCCTTCTGCAACGCGTAGACCTTGCGGAAGTCGTCCTCGGTTTCGAGGCCGTCGCCGTAGCGGGCGCGGACGTTGGCGGCGGTGGCGGAGGTGCGGAGTTCGTAGGCCTCGCGTTCCTCCGGGGAAAGCAGGGCGGCGATGTCGCGGTCGCGTTCGGCCCGCAGCAATTTGAGGCGTTCGCGGTCGGAGGGCAGCTGGATGCCGCCGGCGCCGAACTTGGCCATCATCTCGTCGTAGTCCTGGGTGATGCGGCGGAGGGCCAGGCGTTTCTCCGGCGAGAGGAACGAGAGCGCGGGGTCGCCCCCGGCGGTGAAGAGCCCGAGGTCGTCGCCGAAGGCGGCGGTGAGGGCGTCGGCGAATTCGCGGCGGGCGACGAGTTGCTGTTCGCGCGTGGTGTTCGTGGCCCGCGTGCGCCACCAGCGGGCGTCGCCGGCCGGCTGGGTGCGGATGCGTTCGGCGAGGCGGGCGAAGGAGCGCCCGAGGGCGATTTCGCGGGCGAGCTCGGGCGAAAGGCCGGCCGCGGCGAGGGCGGCGGCATCGCCGCGCTCGAGGGCGGCGCGGAGCGCGTCGGACACCGCGGCGGCGCCGGCGGTTGGGCCGGCGGTCGGGCGCGGGGCCGCCGCCGGGGCCGAAGCGGCCGGGCCGGAGGCGGGGCGGGTAAGGTAAACGCCGACGAGGGCGACGTTGGCGACGAGGGAAGCGGCGAGCAGCAGGGAGGTCGGTTTCACGGCGATAGGGAACGGGTCCGCGCGAAAGCGCCGCCGTCCGCGGGATTTGTCTGCACGGGTCCGGAGATTTCTTCGGCCGCGGAAAAACGCCCCGCGTGCAGAAACCGGTGTACGAGCGCCGCCGTGGCGGGCCGGAACAGGATGCCGGTGTGCGAATGCGGCAGCACGGCGTGGTCGCGTTCGCCCGCGAGGTGCGACGAGGCGACCGTGACCATGCCGTCATGCTCCCCGCGGAGAGGCCCGAAACGCAGCGGCCAGAGGGGCGCGGTGCCGGCAATGATGCCGAGCTCCGGACCGGTTGCGGGCCAAGGCCCGAGGCGGCGGGGCAGGGCATCCGGCGCCTCGCCGAGGCGGGTCAGATTTGGTCCGAGCAACCAGCGGAACGGCGCAAGCGGACCGAGCCGGTCGCTGAGTTCGCTGCCGGCGTTGGGCGGCGCGATCATCACGACGCGGCCGAGGTGGGCGGGGGCGCCGTGGCGCTCCAGCCACACCCGCAGCAGAATGCCGCCCATCGAATGGGTCACGAAATGCACGCGGCCGGTGCGGTCGGGGCCCGCGGTTTCGGCCAGCAGGGCCGGCAGCCATTCTCCGCCCAAGGTTTCGAGGGATTGGCGATAGGTCGGGTAGCTGCGGTTGACGACGCGGTAGCCCGATTGCCGCAGGGCCGAGGCCAGTTTCGCCATCGACCAGCGCGTTTGCCCAAGGCCGTGCAGCAGCACCACGGTTTCGGTCGCGGGAGCCGCGGAAACGGGCTGGGCGGAAGTCATGGTTGGCAGGAGCATAACCATCGCCGCGGCGAAAAGTTTCAACATGGCTGCCGGAATCCGACCGGCGACACCGACCGCGGTGCCGCGAAGTTCAGGCCGCGGCTTCGGCGCGGCGGGCGCGGACGGACGCGACGGCGCGCAGCGTGATCGCCACGAGCACGATCGCGCCGCCGAGGAGCGCGAGGCGCGTCGGCTTTTCGCCCATCGCGATCAGCACCCACACGGGATTCAGAATCGGCTCGATCACGGGGATGAGCACGGCCTCGAGGGCGGTGACTTGCCGGATCGCGATGGCGTAGAGCCAATACGAAACGCCGAGTTGCACGGTACCGAGCAGCAGCAGCGCGACCCAGCCGCCGGGCGAGAGCGCCGGGGCCGAGATGATCCACGGCAGCCCGATCACGAAGGCGAGCAGGTTGCCCATGATGATCGATTCGACGGCGGAGGAATCTTTCTGTTTGCGCAGCGCGATCGTCATCGCGGCGAAGCAGAGGCCGCTGACCGCGGCGAGCGTGTTGCCGAGCAGATTGGTGAGCTCGAGACCGTCGGCGAAGAACAGCGCCATGCCGGCGAGCACGGCCGCAATGGTGGCCCAATCGGCGCGCGTGGCGCGTTCCCCGAGAAACCAGACGCCGAACAGCGCGATCCACACCGGCGCCGTGTACTGGAGGAGAATGGCGTTGGCCGCGGTCGTGAGCTTGGTCGCGGCGCAGAAGGTCACCGTGCAACCCGCGTAGGCCAGCGCGCCGAAGACCTGCACCTTGGAAAAATGGAATTTCAGCCCGCGGTTGGTCGCGAGGAGGAAGAGCGCCGCGATCAGGCCGCGGCCGCCGGCGACGGCGAGCGGGGACCAGGTGACGGCCTTGATCAGCAGGCCGCCGAGGCTCCAGCACAGCGCGGCTCCGATGAGCAGCAGGACGGCACGGTTGTGGGCGGCGTTCAAAGGTGGACCCGCGAGTTGGCGGGCTCGGGCCGCCGCCGTCAACGCTCCGCCGGCACGGTCGCGAGGCGGCCCGGGGGCAGGGGCCGCGGGTTACGGAGCACGGCATGGTTCACCGGCCGGCGCTGGTCCGCGGTCAGCGGCGGTAGGTCGGGCAACGTATCCGCCCGCACGTCGCGCAGCCAGGACCGGGCGAGGGCGCGGAAATTGTCCCAGCGCTCCGCGATGAAGTGGTCGCGTCCGGTCATTGGGGCGCCGTCGCCGCGCAGCGGGCCGGCCGCGGCCGCCTGCCGCAGGAAACTGCGCCACTCCGTCAGCAGCCGGTCGAGATCGCCGCGGCCCGCGCTCTCGACTTCGTCGAGCACCTCGCGGCTGCGCGCGCCTTCGGCGACGATGGCGCGGACGGATTCCGCCGCCCCGGAGCCGTAGTTGATCGGCAGGCCCTCGTGCAGCCAGCCGTCCACGGTGAGGCGCCGGTAGGCGTGCGTGCAGGCGTCGGCGAGCCGGCCGATGCGGCGGGGATTGGTGCCGGTGAAACGGTCGGCGGCGAAGAGGTTGGCGGCGTCGAAGACGAGGTCGTCCAGCGGGTAGCGCCGGTCCTCGAGGGCGGCGGAGAGGGCGAGCCCCTCGGGTCCGAGGAAACAGGATACGATCTCGCCGCGCACGGTGAGGCGAAGGCTCCGGTCGAGCACGCCGGTGCGTTGCCATTGCCACAGCAGCGTGGGCGTCGGCGGGAGCGCGAGGCATTCGGCGCGGAGCGCGCATTCGGCGCAGCCGGCGAAGGGATTGCGTTCGCGGCGCACGAGCCGGGCGCGGCCGGTGAGGGTGCGTTCGCCGCAGGGCAGCGTCGCCGGGTCGGGCGCGCCGACGTCGGTGCCGAGGAAAATGCGTTCCTCGCTGAAGAACCGCGTCGCTTCCGTGGTGGCGAGTTCGGCGGCGTCGCGGCCGGCGCGCAATTGGCGCAGGAAGAACGCCCATGGCAGCGGCGCCGCGCGCTTGAGCCGCAGCGGTTCGGCGCGGCGCATGCGCGGGGTGCCGGCGCTGACGAGGACGTAGCCGCAGTCGTCGAGCCCGCGGCGGCCGGCGCGGCCGATCATCTGCAGCAGGTCGTGCGGCGCGATTTCGCGGTCGAGGTGGTCGTGCCGGAAACTGCCGGCCGTGATGAGCACGGAGCGCAGGGAAAAATTGATGCCGGCGCTGAGCCCGAGCGTGGCGACGACGGCGCGGAGCTGGCCGGCTTTCGCGAGCGGCTCGATCACGCCGGCGCGCTGGGCGTAGCTCAGGCCGCTGTGGTGGTAGGCGACGCGGCGGGCGAGGAGTTTCGCGAGCTGCGGGCCGCAGAGCTGTTCCTGCTCCGGGGTAAGCGTGAGCGGTTCCGCCAGCGGCAATTCGCGCGCGAACTGCCGCGCCAACCGTTCCGCATCGGCGCGGTGCGGGGCAAACACGAGCACGGGCCCGAGGCCCTCGCGCAGCGCCCCGGCGACGCGTTTCGACCAGAAGCCCTCGATGCAGCGCGGCAGGCCGTGGATCAGGTCGTCGACGTCGATTTCCTCGAGCTGCACCGGCCGCTCGCGGTGCTGGATCACTTCGGCGTGCCGGCCGAGGCGGTGCAGCCAGGCGGCGACGTCCTGCGGGTTCGCGACGGCGCCGGAGAGGAGCAGCAGCTGCAGCGTCCGCGGCGCGCAAAGCAGCACGCCCTCGTAGTGGTTGCCGCGGTGGTTGTCGGCGAGCCAGTGGTACTCGTCGACGACGAGGAGCTGGAACGGCGCGCCGTCCGCGTGGCGCGGGTCGCGCGGGCCGGCCGCGGTATCGTCCGCGGTCGCGGCGGCCACGACGAGACTCTGCACGGCTTCGAGGGTGGCGACGACGATCGGGGCGCGGGGATTGACGCAGAGGTCGCCGGTGATGATGCCGACGTCCCAGTCGCGCGCGCGCCATTCGGCGAACTTGTCGTTGGCCAGCGCGCGCGTCGGCACGGTGAAGAGGGCGCGTTTCGCGAAGTTCGACTGCTCGGCCCAGCGTTCGAAAACGTAGGTCTTGCCGGCGCCGGTCGGGGCGTCGACGACGACATCATGCCCCGCCCGCAGCGCGGCCAGCGCCTGCGCCTGCCAGCGGTCGGGCAGCATGAGTTTCTGCAGACCGGCGAACGCGTCGGAGAGCATGCGCGCACCGTGGAACGCCCGCCGCGCTTGGTCAAATGCCGGCCCCGGTTGCCTGCGCCGGAATTCCCGGCGGAGAGCCGGTCTCCCAACGTTCAGCCCTCGGCTCTCAACCGACCCCACGCCCCGCTCAGACCGAGGTTCGCTGCGGGAGGGTTTCCAGAATGGCGCGCACGGGTGCGGAGACCTTGCCGCGCTGCCATGCCAGCCACAGGTCCCAGGTCGCGCCGGATTCGCGCAGGGGGCGGAAGACCACGCCCGGGACGGCGGTCTTGCGGGTGTACTCCGGCAAAAGCGCGACCGCGCCCTCGGTGACGATGGTCGCGAGCGCGTGCGTGAGGCTGTCGGCGTCGAGGACGAGGTGCGGCCGGAAGCCCGCGCGGCGGCATAGTTTCGTCAGCCAGGCGTTGTGGCCGGGCATGTCGCGCTCGTTGGCGCCGACGAAGAGCGCGCCGCGCAGGTCGGCGAGTTTCAGCGCGGGCCGCGCGGCGAGGGGATGGTTTTCCGAGAGCGCGACGTAGCCGGCG
Source organism: Opitutaceae bacterium (assembly GCA_027482185.1). Lineage (GTDB taxonomy): Bacteria > Verrucomicrobiota > Verrucomicrobiia > Opitutales > Opitutaceae > ER46. The sequence goes on from JAIXWF010000022.1 coordinate 232,316, forward strand.
AAGGTCGCGAGTTTGCGCAGGTAGAATTCGCGCCCGAGGAAGGCGCCGGCGCTGTCGATCATGGCGAGGTCGATCTCGCCGCGCCGCAGCGCCCCGATCTGCTCCCCGGGCGAGAGGTCGAGCAGCTGGACTTTCACCTCCGGGTGGGTCCGGCGCAGAGCGGCGAGGGCGGGGTGCAGGTATTCGGCCGCAGCCGACATCAGGTAGCCGACCCGCAGCCGCGCGCTCTGGCCGCGGGCGGTCTTGCGTACGTGCTCGAGGGCGCCGTCGAACGCGCCCAGCACCGGCTTCATCCCGGCGGCAAGCGCGTGGCCCGTCGCCGTCAGGGCGACGCCGCCCGGGCTGCGCTCGAACAGGCTGCCGCCCACGGCCTGCTCCAGCGTGCGCAGCTGCCGCGTCAGCGTCGACTGCGAGACGTGCAGGCGGGCGGCGGCCTGGTTGAGGCTGCCGTGTTCGGCCATGGCGAAGAAGGAACGGAGCAGGTCGACGTTCATCGCCGGCAGGGTTATGCGCAAAACGCATGACGGCAAGCCGGTCCGCGCAGTGGCCGGGAAAGCGGACCGATGCTACTGTCGGCCCATGCAAAACCGCTCCCGCCTCAACCTCGCCCTCCGCGGCACCGCCGCCGCCGTGCTGCTGGCCGGCCTTGGCACCTGGGTCGCGACCGGCGCCCACCGCGGCTGGACCCAGACCAGCGCCGTCACGATGCAGAAGGACGAGATCACCGGCATCGACTACCCGGTCCGCCGCGACGCCTTCGTCGCCGGCGTCGAGATCCCGCTCGCTGCCGCCGGCTTGGCCGCGGTGTTGGCCGGCGTTTCATTGATCTCCCGGCGCCGGTCCGCCGCCGGTCTGACGCCCGCGCCGCAGAACTGAGCCCGGCCCATTTTTTCCGGCACCCAAAACCCAAAGCCCAGAACCCAAAACCGTTTCCGCTTTTCCCATGAATACCACCACCCTCCGTTCCTCCCTCCGCCTTGCCTTCGCGTTCTCCGCCGCCGCGGCCGCCGCCGTTGCCGCGCCGCTGTCCTTCGACTTCAAGGACCCGAAGGGCGTCAACAACGTCCAGTTCAAGCTCGACGCTCCCCTGGAGTCGATCACCGGCACGGCCACCGGTATCTCCGGCAAGATCTCGTTCGACCCGGCCAAGCCCGGCGCGACCACCGGCACCATCGTGCTCGACGCGAAGTCGCTGACCGTCGGCAACCCGATGATGGGCGACCACCTCCGCAGCGACCAGTGGCTCGACGTCGCCAAGCATCCGACGATCACGTTCGAGGCCGTTTCCCTTGCCAACGTGCGCACCCAGGGCACGGCCACCACGGCCGAGGTCACCGGCAAGCTCACCGTCAAGGGCATCACCAAGGAAGTGAAGGTTCCCGTTTCGCTCACCTACCTCGCCGACAAGCTCGGCGCCCGCGTCAACGATCCCAAGGTCAAGGGCGACCTCCTCGTACTCCGCGCCAACTTCGAGATCAACCGCAGCGACTTCGGCATCAAGCCCGGCCAGATGACCGACAAGGTCTCCGAAGCGATCCAGCTCTCGCTGAGCATCGCCGGCGCCGCGCCGCGCGCCTGATCGGTTCCTGCGCCGGCGGCGGGCCTTCCGGCCGCCGGCTTGTTTTCTCCCCGCTTCGGCCGGCCCCGCGCCGGCCCGATCGGTACTCCGTGTCAAAAACGTCCGTTCCCCTTCCCGTCATGAACGCCTCTCTTTCCGGCCTCCACCACGTCACGGCCATCGCCAGCGACCCGCAGGCGAACCACGATTTCTACACCGGGCTGCTCGGTCTGCGCCTCGTGAAGAAGACGGTCAACTTCGACGACCCGTCCGCGTACCACCTGTACTACGGCGACGGTTCCGGTTCCCCCGGCACGATCCTGACGTTCTTCTACTGGCCCGGCCAGGCGGCCCGCGGCCGCGTCGGCGCCGGCCAGATGACGGCGATTTCGTTTTCGGTCGCGCCCGCCGCGCTCGATTATTGGGCCGACCGCCTGGCCGCCCGCGGAATCGCCGCGGAACGACGCACGCGTTTCGGCGAGGTGGTGATCGCGTTTGCGGACTCGGACGGCATCCCGGTCGAACTCGTGGCCGACGCCGCCGACCGCCGGGCCGGCTGGGCCCAGGCGGGCATCCCGGCCGAGTACGCGATCCGGGGCCTCCACACCGCGCAACTCACCGTGCGTGCCGCGGCGACTACCGAAGAACTGTTGGTCCGCGAGATGGATTTCCGCCTTGTGCGCCGCGAGGGCAACCGCGCCCGGTTCGAAGCCGGGCCCGGCGGTTCCGGCCGCTATGTCGACGTCATCGCCGACGCCGCCGCCCGGCCCGGCGCCGGCGGCTCCGGCACGGTCCACCATGTCGCGTTTCGCGTGGCCGACGACGCGGGGGAACTCGCGCTGCATTCGCGCCTCGCGCTCGCCGGTTACCACGTCTCGGGCGTACGCGACCGGAATTACTTCCGCTCGATCTACTACCGCGAACGCAACGGCATCCTCTTCGAAATCGCGACCGATGTCCCCGGTTTTGCCGTCGACGAACCCGCCGCCGAACTCGGCACCGCGCTCAAACTGCCCGCGCAGTTCGAGCCGCACCGCGCCGAGATCGAAGCCGCTTTGCCCGAAATCCATCCGGCCGGGCAGGGCGTTGGCGGTTGAGCGTTGGCGGGGAGATCCGCCGGCCTTCACGAGAAGGAGCGGAACCCTCGGTCCCGCCGCCCAATCCCCACCCGCGCGCCTCGGCCGCTTCGTTTCTCCGAATTCCTCCCGTTCCCATTTTCCTCCCGTCCCATAATCGTCCCCTCCGCTCCATGAATACCCGCGTCAAAGTCATTTTCTACAGTCTCTACGGCCATGTCTGGCAGCTCGCCGAGGCCATCGCCGCCGGCGCCCGTGAAGTCCCGGGCACCGAGGTCGAAGTTCTCCAGGTGGCCGAGACGCTGCCCGCCGACGTCCTCGCCAAAATGGGCGCGACCGAGGCGAAAAAAGCCTTCGCGCACATCCCGCTCGCGGATCCGCGCACGCTCGCCGACGCGGACGCCCTCCTCTTCGGAACCGGGACGCGTTTCGGCAGCGCCTCCGCCCAGCTGCAGGCATTCTTCGACAACACCGGCGGCCTGTGGGCCAAGGGCGCGCTCGTCGGCAAAGTCGGCGGCGTGTTCACGTCGACGGCGACACAGCACGGCGGCCAGGAAACGACGTTGATCGGCATGCAGACCTTTCTGTTTCACCACGGCATGGTCGTGGCCGGCGTACCCTACGCGGCGCCGGAGCTGAGCAACGTCGCGGAGCTGAGCGGCGGCACGCCCTACGGCGCGACCACGATCACCGGTCCCACCGGCGCCCGCCTGCCCAGCGCCAACGAACTCGCGATCGCGCGCTTCCAGGGCCGGCACACCGCGCAGCTCGCGGCCAAGTTGAAGGCGAAGTGAGCGGCCGGCGCGGCGCGGTTTCGAAACCGCCGGCGGTTGCGTAATGGCGGGCGGCGGCGAATGGCGTTACCTTCGCCGCCTCCATGCATCCCGACGAACAACGCGCCACCTTCGCCCTCCTGCTCCACGCCGCGCTCGCCGACGGCCTCAAATCCGACGCCGAGCGCGCCGCCCTGCGTAGGATCACGGAAGGATTCTCCGGGGCCGACGGCTCGGGCTTCAATCCGTGGACCGTCTATCAGGAAGTCCTCGGCGGCCGCCTGCCCGTCGCGACGGCCGTCGTGGCGCTGAAGACTCCGGAGGCAAAGATGCTCGCCTACGAGATGGCGCTCGGGGTGTGCGACACCGACGGTCCGCCCAACGCGGCCGAACAACGCTTCCTTGCCGATCTGCGCACGGCGCTGGCGTTGCCCGGCAGCACGATGGCGGTCGAGCAGGCGGCGGATCAGATTGCCGCGGGCCCGGTCCCGCCGGTGCTGCCGGCGGAAACGAAGGCGCCGTCCGTCGCGGCCGTGAACACCGCGGCCCTCGAGAAATCGGTGCTCAACCATGCGATCCTCAACGGCGCGCTCGAATTGCTGCCGCAGAACCTCGCGACCATGGCGATCGTGCCGCTGCAGATGAAGATGGTCTACGGCGTCGGCAAGGCGCACGGCTACACCCTCGACCGCGGCCACATCCGCGACTTTCTCGCGACCGCGGGCGCGGGACTCGCCGCCCAGGCCGTCGAGGGCTACGCGCGCAAGTTGCTCGGCGGACTCGTCCGCGGCGCGCTCGGCGGCGGCATGATGGGCGGGCTCGGCCGCATGGCGGCGAGCGCCGCGACCGGAGCGGCCGTGACCTTTGCGGCCACGTACGCTCTCGGGCATTTGGCGATCCGCTACTACGGCGGCGGCCGGCGGATGGAAACCGCGGTGCTCAAGGACACCTACGCGAAGCTCCTCGGCGACGGCCGCGCCGCATTCGGCCTGCATCGCGGGGAAATCGAACGGCGCGCCGCGACGCTGTCGCCGAGCGATGTGATCAATTTGGTCCGCGCGCCGTGAGCGCTGACGCGCGGTTGAAAGTTGAAAGGTGCAAGTTGAAGGAACGATCCGCCGCACTTCGGGCGCGGCGGGTCAGTCCAACCACGTCAATGTGAGCAGGGAAACGCCCTGCCGCGGCAGCGAGAACGGCAGGCGCACGGTGCCGTTCTCGACGGCGGCGGACGGCGTGGCACCGGCGAGGCGTTCCAGTTTCGCCGCGGCGGCTAGCTGCGCGTATTGCGATTTGGAAGGCGCGACGGGCGAGCCCAGTTTTTGCCACAGGGCGTAGGCGTTGCTGTGGTTTTCGTCGACGCGATGGTGGGCGACGTTCACACGCGTCACGCCCGCGGGCAGACCTGCGATCGCGAGGTCGACGGCGGCGGGCGGGCCGGCGAGGTCGTCGTCGTGGTAGTGCCACACGAGCACGCCCAGCTCGCGGCGCTCCGCGTCGAGGCTGGCGAGCGCGGCGATGTCCGGCGCGCCGCGCACGCCGTCGCGGACGATCGCCTCGACCCCGGGATCGGCGCTGCTCACGGCGTCGAGTCGCCGGCCGCGGAGTTTGGCCATCATGCGGTGGACGTTGAAGACCGGGAGGGTGAGGCCGTTGCTGGCCATGACGCGGAAGCCGGCGAAGTAGGGCTGGTCCTCGAATTCGAAGGCCCAAGTCAGCGCGCCCTCGAGGTTCACGCCGTGCTTTTCGGCCAGCAGGTGTTTGCGCGCGAACGAGGCGGCGGTGTAGCTCGAGTACATCGTGCCATTGCGGTAGCCGAGGTGCGGGCCCTGGCAGGCGGCGCAGCCGTCGGGGTCGGATTCCCCGATGATGATGGGCTTGCCCTTGAGTTCGGGATACGAGGCGAAGCGCGCGAAGGCGCGGTCGATGGTGCGGAGCTGGCCGGCGATGCCCATGCGCACGCGGCCCTCGACGAAGACAGGTGTCGTGCCCTTGGCGTGGAAGGAAACGAAATCGAGCGGCGTGCCCGTCGCGCCGGTGGCGTGGTTTTTCCCGCGGAGGCAATGCGCGAGGAACTCGTCCATGAACTTGCCGCCGTCGCCGGCCGTGTCGGGCCCGCCGACCCGCGCGTTGGGCAGGGCCCGGCGCACGGCGTCGATGGCGTAGTCGTGCAATTTGCGGAATTCCTCCGGTGTGCCCTTCCAGTAGCCGATGTTGGCTTCGTTCCAGACCTGCCAATACCAGGTCGCGACCTCGGCGGCGCCGTAGCGTTCGACGCAGTGGCGGACCCATTGGTAGACGAGCTCGGCCCATTTGGCGTAATCCTTCGGCGGGTACGCCCAGCCGGTGTAGATCTCGTCGTAGGGCAGGCCCGGCCGCCACTCGTGCTGGTAGGGTTCCGGTTTCACGGAGAGCGCCTTGGGCATGAAACCGATCTGCGCGTAGGGTTTCACGCCGGCGGCCAGCCCGGCATCGAAGATGCGGTCGACGATGGTCCAGTCGTAGACCGGCCGGCCCTGGGCGTCCTCGGTGTAGACATTGGTGCTGCCCCATTTCAGCGCGGGGGTGCCGTCGCCGGTCACCAGCAGGCTGTGCGTGCGGAAATACTCCTGCGGCTCGCCCAGCTGGCCGATGTCGCGCAGCAGGCGTCGGCCGTCTTTCATGTAGGCGTAGTTGGGCTCGTCGGCGCCGAAGAAGCGGTAGATCGGTTTCAGTTCGCTGCGCGGGTTCGCGGCGTCGACGCGGATCGAGACGGGAATCGGCGCGGGCGCCGATTGGGCACCGGCGGACGCGCCGGCGAGAGCGCAGGCGAAGGCTGAAAACAGGGGGCGGAAACGCATCATGGGGTGAGGGGTGTTTCCACCATCGCGGCCGCAAACGCCGGGCCAAGCCCAATGCCGTCGGACGGTAAACGGTTGCCACCGGCCCGGCCCTGCGTGCGATGGCCGCCGGACCCGTTGCGGGTCCGCCCCGCACCATGACGTTCCGTTTCCTTGCCGCCGCCTCGCTTGCCGCCGTTGCCGCCGTCGGCGTCCGCGCCGAAAAACTCACGCCCGCCGAGGCCTTCGGCCCGCGCAGCCTCGCCGGTCCCGCGGCCCGCGGCGTCGCGCTCGCGCCCGACGGCTCGCGCGTCACGTATCTGAAAGCCAAGGACGACGACCAGCAAGTGCAGGACCTGTGGGCGATCGACGTCGCCGGCGGCGAACCGTACCGGCTGATCGACGCGCGGTCGCTCACCGCCGGCACGAAGGAACTCTCCGAAGCCGAGAAGGCGCGGCGCGAGCGCCAGCGGATTTCGGCGCGGGGCATCGTCGCGTATGCGTGGGACGACAAGGGGCGCTTCATTCTCGTGCCGGCCGACGGCGACCTCTTCCTCTTCGACGTCGCCGCCGGGCAGGTCCGGCCGTTGCCCGCGACGCCGGGCGACGAAGTCGACGCCAAGGTCTCGCCGCAGGGCCGCTTCGTTTCCTACGTGCGCGACCAGAACCTGTACGTGCGCGACGTGGCCGCGGGCGCCGAGACGGCGATCACGACGGAGGGCGGGGGCACGGTGACGTTTGCGACGGCGGAATTTGTCGCGCAGGAGGAGATGCACCGCTTCACCGGCTACTGGTGGTCGTCCGATGAGCGGCGGATCGCCTATACCAAGGTCGACGAGGCGCAGGTCGATCTTGTGCCGCGGTTCGAACTCGGTCCGACCGGCGCGAAAACCGTCAACCAACGATATCCGCGCGCCGGCCGGCCCAACGCCGTGGTCGAGCTGCTCGTGCGCGACCGTGAGACGGGCGCGACCGTGACGATGGACCTCGGTCCCGACCGCGACATCTACCTTGCGCGCGTCGCGTGGTCCCGCGACGGCCGCACGCTCTACGCGCAGCGGCAAACGCGCGACCAGCGGACGCTCGACCTCATCGCCTTCGATCCCGCCACGGGCCGCGGCCGTGTGATCCTGACGGAGCGCAGCCCGGCGTGGGTCGATGTGACCGACGATTTCCGCGCCTTGGCCGGCGGGGATTTCCTCTGGTCGTCGTCCCGCTCGGGGAACAAGCACCTCTACCTTTACGCGGCCGACGGCACGCTGCGCCGGACCTTGACGCAAGGGGATTGGCCGGTGGGCGACGTCGAGGGCCTCGACGAAGCGCGCGGCGTCGTGATTTTCTCCGCTTCGAAGGACACGCCGGTGGAACGGCGCCTGTACGAAGTGTCGTTCCGCGAACCGCAGGAACCGAAACCGCTCGTGCCGGCGGGCGGCTGGTGGACGGCGACGGTGGCGAAGTCGGGCGGGGCTTTCGCGGGGACGTATTCCGATCCGCGCACGCCGCCGCAGACGGCGCTCTATGCCGCGGACGGTCGCCGCGTGCGCTGGATCGAGGAGAACCGTCTCGACGAGAAACATCCCTTCTGGCCGTACCGGGAAGGACTCGGGACCGCCGAGTACGGCACGCTGCGCGCTGTGGACGGTCAGCCGCTCCACTATTCGCTGCAGCGGCCGGCGGGTTTCGACCCGGCGAAGAAGTATCCGGTGATCGTCTCCGTCTACGGCGGACCCTCGGCGCGGCCGCGCGTGAGCCGGAGCTGGGGCAGTCCGACAGACCGCGTGCTGACCGATGCGGGCTATGTGGTCTTCAAGTTGGACAACCGCGGCACGAGCAACCGCTCGGTCGCGTTCCAGACTGCGCTGCACCGGCGGCTCGGCACGGTGGAGGTCGAGGACCAGCTCGTCGGCGCGCGTTTCCTGCAATCTTTGCCGTACGTCGATCCGACACGGCTTGGCGTGATGGGCTGGAGCTACGGCGGGTTGATGACGCTGCTGCTGCTGAGCGAACCGGGCACGCCGTTTGTTGCCGGCGCGGCGGGTGCGCCGCCGACGGATTGGGCGTTGTACGACACGCACTACACCGAGCGCTACCTCGGCACGCCGCAGGACAACGCCGCCGGTTACGCGAAGGCCGACGTGCTCACGCGGCTCGACGCGATGAAGCCGGGTTCGCTGCTGCTGCTGCACGGCATGGCCGACGACAACGTGGTGCTGGAGAACTCGACGCGCCTGATGGCCGCGTTGCAGGCGAAGGCGATCCCGTTCGAGGTCATGCTGTATCCGGGCGAGCGCCACAGCATCACGAGCACGCGCGCGAAGTCCCGCCACTCGCTCCAGACCCAGCTCGATTTCTTCAACCGCAAGCTGAAGTAGGCGGACGCGAGAGCGGCGAGGTCCGCGGCGGCGCGCGGCCTTGCGCCGGACCCGCACTCCGCGCATTCGTCGGATGCCCCATGCGCCTCCTTTGGATTTTGCTTTCGTTGGTCGTGGTCCGGGCCGCGGCCGGCGCGGTCGCCGATTTTCCGCTCGGTTGCAGTCTTCAGGCCGACGGCCGCGGGTATGCTTTTGCCCCCGGGTTGGCGCCGCAGGCGACGTTCTCGGGCGGGGGCATTGAAATCGAGTGGCGGCGCGAAGCGGGCATTGTCTCAGCCACCTTGCGCAACCGCTCCGCGGCGCCCGTCAAATTGGGCCGCTTCGTGCTCGCGCAGGCGACCGGCGTGCCCGGCGATCGCGCGCTGGTTATGAGCGGTTGGCAATTGCCCAATCTCGTGCAACCGACGGCCGGGAAGAAATTGGTTTCGAAGACCCTGTTGCAGCTTTGGGATCCCGCGGGCCCCGCGCCGGCCGCAGTGCAATTCGGCTTCACGACGTTCGACCGGATCAACACCGAGATCGAAATCGAAAACGGCACGGTGTCGGCGGTGTGCGATTTCGAGGGCTTCGCCCTCGCGCCGGGCGCAACGATCGCGAGCGAACGCCTGCGCCTCGCGCGCGACGCCGACCCCGTTGCGGCCCTGCACGCCTGGGGCGAGGCGGCTGCGGCGCATTACCGGCCGCGGCTGTGGCCGGCGACGCCGTCGGGCTGGGTCGGTTGGTCCTGGGTCGATCCGTTCAACCAGGAACGTTACGAGGACGTGGTGCGGCGGAACGCCCGGGCGATCCGCGAGAAATTGCCGGGCGCCGACCTCGGCTACATCTGGGTCAGCATCGGCAACCTGCTCGACCGCGAACCCGGCGCGTGGCTGGAGTGGAACCGCGCGCTCTTCCCGAGCGGGCCGCAGGCGCTCGTGCGCGATCTCGGCGCGCAGGGTTTCAAGCTGGGGCTGTGGGCCGGGGCCTACTGGGTGAGTTCGCGGCTGGAGGCGCGCACGGCGCAGCTGCGGCCGGCGTTTCTGCTGAAGGACGGCAAGCCGATGAGCATGCCGCACCGCGACCTCGGGCCGCAGTACATCCTCGATCCGACGCATCCGCTGACGCACGCGTGGTTCCGCGAGATCTTCGGCACCTGGCGCGAATGGGGCGTGCGCTACTACATGATCGATTTCGTGCACTCGGTTTCCGGCACGACGCCCGGACGCTTCGTGGCCGACGGCTACCACAACCGCGCGCTCGTCCCGAGCGTCGAGGCGATGCGCGATTCCCTGAAGGTCATCCGCGAGGCCGCGGGCGACGACACCTACCTGCTGGTGAGCACGGGGCCGACGTTCCAGACCGTGGGTTTGCTCGACGCCGTGCGCGCCGGCACCGACTACGGCGAGGGCCGTCCGCTCGACGGGCCGGGCAAGGGCTTTTTCCCCGCGACCTTTGTCGTCAACAAGGCCGACTACTGGACCTCGCACCTGCGGGCCGTGCAGGCGTGGGCAACGCACTTCTTCGCGCACCGCCGGCTCTTCATCGCCGATTCGGGCAACGTGCTCACCGTCGACAAACCCGTGCCGTTGCCGGACGCGCAGATCAGCGCGACGATCTTCGGCCTCAACGGCAGCCCGCTCATGATCGGCGACGACGTCGACCGCATGGCGCCGGAGCGCCTCGCTTTGCTGCGGCAGCAATTCCCGCGTTTGCCCGAGGCCGGGGAGCCGCTCGACCTGTTCGAGTCGGTCGAGCCCGATTACGTGAAAACGTTCCGCCTGCGCGTGCGGACGGATTGGGACACCTGGGATCTCTTTGCCGTCTTCAATTTCGGCGCGGAGGCCCTGCACCGCGTCCTGCCGGCGACGGGAGCGGTATGGGATTTCTGGGACGAGCGCTACACGGGCGTGGCCGCGGGCAAACTCGATGTGGTCGTGCCGCCGCGGAGCGTGAAGCTGCTGCGCGTGGCGCCGGCGCGCGCGCACCCGTGGGTGCTTTCGACGGACATCCATATCCGGCAGGGTCAGGCGGATCTGGCCGGCGTGGCGTGGGACGAAGCGGCGCTTGAGTTGCGCTTCACGGCGGCGCGGCCCGGGAATGTGTTTCTCCGCGTGCCGAAGGAATTCCGGTTGGCCGAACCCGCCGGTCTCTGGATCGCGAAGGACGGCAACGATGCCTCGCTGCTGGTTCGCGTGGCGGCCGCAGCCGGCGAACGGCGGATCCGTTTCGTCCGGATGTGAGGACCGCGTCGTTGGGCGCCGCGCTTTTCCGAAAGAATTTCACCCTCGCTGCCATGAAACCATTCCGCCCGTTGTTTCGCACCCTGTTCGCCGTGGTCGTTGGTTGCGCGGCCGCCGGCCTGCGCGGCGCGGCGCCGGATTGGTCGCTGCTCGCCGCCACGGCCGAACAGGAATTGCGGAAAGCACAGGTGCCCGGCTGCGCGGTGGCGGTGGTATACGAAGGCCGGCTGGCCTGGACCGGCGGCTTCGGCGTGGCGAACGTCGATACGGGGCAGCCGGTCGCGGCCGACATGCTCTTCCGGCTGGGCTCGACGACGAAGATGTTCACCGCGGCCGGCCTCGTGGGCCTCGCGGAAGAGGGAAAACTCCGGCTCGACGAACCCATTGGCCGACCGGCCAAGGGTCTGGCGCCGGAGATCGCCCGCCTCACGGCGCACCAGCTGCTGACGCATACCGCGGGGCTCGCGGATCCGAACGCGATGGAAGGTCCGCACGACGATGCCGCATTGGGCGAGCGCGTGCGGGCGCTCGGGGCGGCGGACTTCTTCGATGAACCGGGCCGGATCTACTCGTATTCGAACGCCGGTTACTGGCTTGCCGGATTCGTCGCGCAGGAAGCGGGCGGGCGGCCCTACGCGGACCTGTTGCAGGAACGCATTTTTCGTCCGCTCGGGATGACGCGGTCGACGTTCCGGCCGACGATGGCCATGACGTGGCCGTTGGCGGTGGGACATGGGCCCGAGGACCGTTCGCCGCCCAAGGTGGTGCGACCGCTGGCCGACAATGCCGGCGCCTGGCCCGCGGGCCAGTTGTTCAGCAGTGCGCCCGAGTTCGCCCGCTTCTGCATCGCGCTGATGGATGCGGGCCGATTCGAGGGGCGGCAGGCGATCCCCGCGGCGGTCGTGGCCAAGCTGACGCAACCCCATGTGCCTTTGCCCAACGAGGACCGGCATTACGGCTACGGGCTCAATGTGCGGGTCGCCGACGGGCTGCGCTGGTGGTCGCATTCCGGCAGCCGCACGGGCTACGGCAGTCTCGTGCGGCTGTGCCCGGACCGGAAGTTCGCGGTGATCATTTTGTGCAATCGCACCGGCGCGAGTCTCCCGGCCATCGCGGATCGCGCGGCGGAACTCGCGCTCGGGATTCCGCGATCCGCGGCGCCGGTGCGGCAGGTCCTGCCGATGGACGCCGCCGAGATGGCCCGTTATGCCGGCACCTACACCAACGGCCGGACCAATCTGGTTCTGCGGGTGAGCAACGGCCGACTGGTGGCCGCGACGGGCGGCGAAATTTCCAAACGCGGGCCGCAGCAGTTTGTTCGTGCCGCGACGAAGACCGCGCCGGCGCTCGAGTTCACGCTCGTGGCCGACGCCGCCGGCTTGATCACGCACCTCTCCGCGCGCGGCCGGGCGTGGCGCCGGGTCGATTGACGAGACGCCGGCTTATTTCGCCGGCGCGGCCGTGGCTTTGAGGGCGTCGAGAACGATGCCGGGGGTGAGCAATTCGGGCAAAATCACCGGGGCGTCTTTGCCGGGGGCCCAGATCAAGTTGAAGGGCACGGCGCTGCGCTGGTAGCTCGCGAGCTCGGCGGTGATGCGCGGGTCCTTGTTGGTCCAATCGGCGCGGAGCGTGGCGATTTTCTTTTCCGCGAAATGGCGGAGCACCTCGTCGGAACCGAAGACGATTTTCTTGTTCGTCTGGCAGGTGGCGCACCAACGCGCCGTGAAATCGACGTAGATCGTGCGGCCTTCGGCGCGCAGTTTCGCAACGGCCTCGGGGCTCCACGGTTCCCAGACCACGGCCGGGGCCAGGGCTGCGGCGCTGCCGGCGGGAGCCGCCGCGGTGCTGCGGGGCCAGCCGACCCAGAGGCCGAGGGCGCCGACGGCGACGAGCCCGATTTGGCCGAAGCGCGCGCGCGCGGGCTTGGCTCCGGGGGCGTTCCAGCGGCCGTAGATCCAGACCGCGAGCGCGATCAGCACGAAGGAGAAGAGCGCGTTGAGGAAACCTTCGTCGCTCGTCTGCGCCGCGAGCACCCAGATCATGTAGCCGACCGTGCCGTAGAGCGGGAAGGCCATGAATTGCTTGAACGTTTCCATCCACGCGCCGGGCCGCGGCAGGATTTTCACGGCCTGCGGGAAGGCCGACAGCGTGAGGTACGGCATCGACAGCCCGACCGCGATGGCGGTGAAGATCGTGTAGGATTCGAAGGTCGAAACCGCGAGGGCCGCGCCGAGCGCGGGGGCGAGGAACGGCGCGCTGCACGGCGTCGCGACGACGGTGGCGAGGATACCGGTGAAAAACGAGCCGGCGTAGCCCGACTTCGTCTGCAGGTCGGAGCCGACGGCCGTGGCGCCGAGGCCGAATTCGAAGACGCCGCTCATGTTCATGCCGAAGACGAGCATGAGCACGGCGAGCACGTAGACGAAGACGGGCGACTGCAGTTGGAAGCCCCAGCCCAATTGGTCGCCGCCGGCGCGCAGCACCGCGAGCACGGTGGCGAGCGCCCAGAACGAGAGCAGCACGCCGAGCGCGAACACGAGCCCGTGCGCGACGATCTTGCCGCGCTGGTGGCCGGATTGGTTCACGAAACCGAGGATCTTGATGCCGATCACCGGGAAAACGCAGGGCATCAGGTTCAGGATCAGGCCGCCGACAAACGCGAGAAACAGCGTGCCGAGCAGCGAACCCGCGGCGACCGGCGTGCCGGGCCCGGAACCGCCGGCGGACTTGGCTCCCGGGGCCGTCGCAGCCGCGGCGTTGGCCTGCGGCGCCGGGCCGGTGAACGCGGCGGCGACTTCGAGGCCGCGCAGTTGGCCGCCGGCAAGCCAGCCCGTTTCCGAAACCAGCACGCCGAGCAGTTGCTTGGCGTCGGCCGGACCGTCGCTGGCGATCTTGAGTTCAAGGACGAAGCCGCCCTTGCCGTCGGGTTTCACGGTTTGCGGCGCGTCGAAGGCGATGAAGCCGTCGGCGGAGAAAAAGTGCAGGCCCGACGGCGCGACCGCGGGCTTGGTGCCGGCGGCGGGCGCGACGGCGAGTGTCGCGACCTTCTCGCCACGGGCGGCGGTGAGCGTCCAGGCGGCGTCCGCGCGCGGCAGGCCCGCGACGACGGCGCGGATTTTCTCGCCCCAGGCAGCGTCGGGCTTCGGGGAGTCGGCAGCGACAGGCAAGGCAAGGGAAACGGTGGCTTTGCCGGGGATGCAGACATCCTCGCACATGAGCCAGTCGGCGTCGGCCGTCAGCGTGACCGTGGCGCCGGCCTTCAGGTCGGCGGGCGGCGTGAGGACGACGGGGAGGAGGAAGTCGCCCTCGTAGCCGTTGCCGACGACGTTCTTCTTGCTGTCGCGGAGAATGGAGGGCGCGGGCCAGAGGATCGGACCGGCGGTCCAGCCCGGCGGCAGTTTCCATTCGATGGCGGTCGGCAGGCCGGTGCCGGGGTTGAGCCAGTACGTGTGCCAGTGCGCGTCGTGCACGAGCCGCAGGGCGACGGTCAGCGGTTGGCCGGGGCGGATCGAGGCGTCGGCGGCGACGAGCGAGGCCTTGACGTGGTTTGGAGTCGCCACCGCGGCGCGCGCGGCGGTCAGTAGGCTTCCGGGTCCGGCAAGAACAAGGAGCAGAGGAAGCAAGAGACGGCGAAGCGGCATGGCGGTAAGGTGGCGGGTCATGGTTCGAGGCGCAAATCCCGGGAAAATTCCCCGGGCGGGACGCTGCGGAGGGCCCGGAGGTTCCATCGCGGCGGCGAACGCGATCACGGGCGAGGCCGGGTCCGCTGGCGACGCCGAAAAGGTAACGCGGGCGTCAGGCGCCGGAGGCTCATGACGAGCTGAGCGTTGAGAGCCGAGAGTCGATAGGCCGAACCGCCGAAGGCGGTGGCCGCAAAGAAGCGCAAAGCGCGCAAAAAAGGAGTAACTCCAACTTTGGACGCGTGCGTGCGGCGCCCACGCTCAATCCGCTGCGCTCCGGTGAATTGCCTTTGGGCTCAACCTGCGGGCAGCCGCTCGCGCAGGTTATGGAAACAGGAGCGCGAGGCCTCTTCGCCGCCGCGGGAGAACCGTAGCCGGCGGGCAAATGCAGTTCCTCTTCTGCGTTCCCTGAACATCGAAGGGGTGCGGTCGCCGGGCGGTCAGCGGACTGGCCGCGTAGTCCCGTTCGGAATGCCCCCGGCAGCCTATGTCTCAAAGCCGGACCCCAAAAAACAAGCAGGCACCGGCTGGCGGCCGGTGCCTTGAAAAATCCTTGATCCAACCGACTCAGGCGCGACGACGGCGGGCGACAACCATGCCAACACCGGCCAGCGCAACCAGCAGGGCGGTGCCCCCGGCGTCGGGAACCGAGTTCGGCGTCAGGCCATACGCGAAGTTGTCGATGATCATACCCTGGCTGGTGTCCACCATGGACACGCTCGAGATGGCGACGTCACTGACGACGCCGAAAAAAGACAGTGTGCCGCTGCCGGAACCCGCCAGATAGGCGCCCAAGCCCAGACTGAAGCTTTCGCCGGAGGAAAGGGTCAGCTGCAGCGAACTGCCGCCGCCCCAAGTGAAGACCGTGCCGAAATCCATGCCGAAGGAATACACCGGGCTCCCGAAAACAATCCCGAGGTTCTGCGAACCGGCGTTGTTATTGAGGTAGTCGGAGGTCAGGCCGGCATTGTAGGCGTTGCCGGGCAGTACAAAGTAACGGGCGGCGCCGTTCGTGAAGGTGACGTCACCTTGGGTGATCGAACTCCCGAAGAAGGCGCCACCACTGCCGGCAAGTCCGTTGAAGGTGATCAGGCTCGTCGTGCCCGCGGCGGAATCGAATGCCGAACGTGTGGAGAAAGTTAACGGGGCAGCGAGCGCAGAGCTGACTCCGAGCAAGGTGGTAATCAGCAGCGATTTCAGAATTTTCATGGGGTATGCCGGCGGGTTGCAATGCATGTGCCAGCAGGGCGATGTAAACTGTATAGTTTTGTTTTAGAAATATTTAAGTTATTCGCTTAATTCTGGGCCGACTCACTTGCGTTGGAATATGTTAACTTTTCCGACGTTTATCCTAAGGATCGGCAGCAGTGATGGCGGCTCCTTCAGGATAGCCCAAAGAATGAGGCCAACATCGTGGAGTGCATCCAAACGGATCCGGCAAGACGGAGAAACGAACCGAAATGGGGCCGGGGCTTGGGTTCCTGGCGGCCCTCCCTGCCGCTGCGATTCTCCTTCAGCGCGAAAACTTACGGCCTGAAACCCCCAAGCCCCATACCCCGGCCCAGTCGGCACCGCCCGATTGATTGACCGGGTTGCAAGCGGGAAGCGCGAGACTTTGGACTTGGGCACAGCTGCCGCCGCTCAGCGGGCCCCAGACCCCGGCCGGAGAAGATCTTGCCGACTCGAAGGAGCCGCGATGGCCGTGGGCGGCTTTGTCCGGTAGGGGACGGCGGACGCTTGCCGCGGTGAAAACGGGGTCCGGCAACTTGCCGGGATTCGGAATTCCGGGCCAGCGGTCCGCGACCGCTTCAACCCGCGGGCAGCAGCTCGCGCAGGTTGTGGAAGCAGGTGCGCGAGGCTTCTTCGCCGCCGCGGGAGAAACCGTAGCCGGCGGGCAGGTGCAGGTCCGCTTCGGCGATCTGGACGACGCGCCAATGCGTTTCCAGCGAGAAGGCGCCGCGGTAGCCGGCCTGAGCGACGGCCGCGAGGTGGCGGCGCCAGCCGACTTCCCCGAGGCCGACCGGGGCCGCGATCGCGGGCAGGCCGCCGGGTTTCGGGGCCGTGCGCACGGCGTCCTTGACGTGGATATGGGCGACGCGGTCCGCGACGGCGGCGAAATCGGCGACGGCGTCGACGCGCGGCTCCGGCACGTAGAGGACGTTGCACGGATCCCAGACGAGGCCGAATTGGCGATCGGGCAACAGGCGGAACAGCGCGGCGGATTCGGCCGCGGTGCCGACGATGCAAGAGGCTTCGTTTTCCACGCCGATGACGACGGACGAACCGGCGGCGGCGGCGCGGAGTTCCTCGAGGTGGCCGGCGATGCGGGCGAGGAGAGCGGGGTGCTCGGCCGAGGAGCGGCGGAGAAATGTGAACACGCGGACGAGGCCGGCGCCGAGGTCGTGCGCGACGGCGAGGCTGCGTTTGAACTGTTCGACGTGGGCGCGGATGGCGGGCGCGTCGTCGAGGTCGCATTTGAAGACCGGCGAGGCGCAGCCGTAGATCTTCCAGCCTTCGCCCTGCGCGGTGCGTTTGATTTCGGCGAGGTCCGCCGCGGTCAGGTCCTTGAAGGCGCGGCCGAACATGCTGCGGAGCTCGATGCCGGGCAGGCCGAACTCTTTCACGAAGCGGACGACGTCCGGCAGGTCCTGGGAAACTTCGTCGGAGATGACGGTGAAATCGGCGGGAAACTTCATGCGGCGGGGGTTGGAAAAACGGCGACCGGAGCGAGAGCGGCAGGGACGGCGGTTATTTTTTCGGCTGGTTGGCCTTGAGCACGTCGGCGAGGGCGACGGGGGCGCCGCCGCGGCGTTTGCTCTCGTCGGCGGCTTCCATGAACGTGAACAGCTCGATCGTTTCCTCGGCCGACACGGGCGGCACGCCGGATTTGAAGAACGCGACGATCTCCTTCAGCAGCGCGCCGTAGCCGGTCTTGAGTTCCGGCGCGACGACGGCGGTGGAGCCGAAGACGGTGATGCCGTAGGCGCCCTTGCTGTTGCGGTTGCCCCGCATGGTGCCGACGCGGCCGTCGGCCCAGGTGCCGGTGACGATCTCGGTATTGGCGGTCTGGGTACGCGTGACGGTCTGGCAGCCCCGGCCCATCACGGTATAGAGGGTCTCGACGGCGTGGATGCCGTACCAGAAGAGGTCGGGGTGGGTCGGCTCGAGGGACGCGGGGCCGTAGGCGAAGGCGCCGTGGAGGTCGCCGTACTTGGCGCCCTTGAGGGCGGCGAGCGCGTTGAAACGGAGCGAGGAGGAACTGAAGACGGGGATCTTGTGCTCCTTGGCCAAGCGGAAGATCTCGAGCGCGTCGCGCAGGGAGCCGGCGACGGGCTTGTCGATGAACACCGGCTTGCCGCCGGAGAGGACTTCCTTGAATTGCGCGAGATGCGGGCGGCCGTCGACCGACTCGATCATGATGGCGTCGACGTTGCGCGCGAGTTCGGCGATGGTTTCGTAGAGCTTGATGTTCGGGTCCTTGAGCAGATCGGCGGTGTAGCCGTCGACGCGCGTGGCGCTGGCGGCGATGTCGGGGCTGCCGCCCTTGAACACGGCGACGACCTTGGCGCCGGGGACGTGGTCCTTGTTGGCGGGGTCGTTCAGCGCCTTGGTGAAGGCGATCACGTGCGACGTATCGAGGCCGATGAGACCGACGCGCAGATCGGCCGCGCGGGCGGCGCAGGCGAGCAGGGCGCAGAGGGCGAGGCCGGCGGGGCGAAGGAGACGGGTCAGGCGCATGGGGCGGGCAAGTGACGAAGCGGTTACTTGGAACGTGAGGTCCAAGGGGATGCGCGGCCCGCTTTTCCGATGCAACTGCGAACTCCGGCCGCCGGCGCGAAGCGCGCGGTCGGGGCCGGCCTCAACGGGCGGCCAGGGCCGGCTCGCGCCACGGATCCAGTTTCAGCGCGTGCCACGCGGCCAATTCCGCGGCGCGGCGCGCCGGGCTCCACCCGGCCGCTTCCGCGGTCCACGTGGCGATGTCCTCGAGCGGCAAGGCCTCGGCGCGGTGGTAATAGTGCCAGCCGCTGCGGCGGAGCAGGATGTCGTCGAGATGCTGTACCCACTCTTTTCCGACGTAGTGCCGGACCGCGGCGGCGGAAATCGGCGGCGGGATCAGACCGCTGTGGGCGTCGATTTCCGTCGGATCGAGCAGCGGTTCTTCGGCCGTCCGGCAGGGCGCCGCGGCGATCCCGAGGTGGCGGACCAATTGGTCGACGGCCTGTTCGGCCATCAGGCGGTAGGTCGTGAGTTTGCCGCCGGCGATGTCCCACCAGCCGGGCTGCGGGCTGCGGATTTGGTGGGCGCGGGAGATGTCGGAGGGCGAGCCGTCGGGATTCGCGATCAGCGGCCGCACGCCGGCCCAGGTGCTGACGATGTCGGCTTCGCGCAACGCGATCTGCGGGAAGAACTCGTTGACGGTGCGGAGCACGTAGCGGACGTCGTCGGCTTCCGTGACCACCGCTTCGGGCGCGGCCCGGTAGTCGGTGTCCGTCGTGCCGATGATGATCCGTTCGCCCCACGGCAGGACGAACAGGATGCGTTTGCCTTCGGTGATCACGACGGCGGACGGCACCCGCAGGCGGGAGCGGTCGACGACGACGTGGATGCCCTTGCTGAGGCGCAGCTTCACAGCGCTGGGCCGGAGTTGGTCGGCCCAGGGGCCGGTGGCGTTGACGATCGTGCGGGCGCGGACGGTGTGCGTGCCGGTGCCGGCGGCATCGGCAATGGTCGCGACCCAGCCGGCGGCGTCGGGCCGGGCGTCCGTGAGTTTCGCGTAATTCGCGAGCGCGGCGCCGTGGCGTTCGGCGGAGCGCAGATTGTCGAGCACGAGCCGGGCGTCGTTGGTCAGGGCATCGAAGTAGCGGACGGCGCCGGAAAGATTTTCGGCATCGAGGTCGGGCAGGAGCGCGCGGGTCTCCTCGCGGTTGAAGCCGCGGGACGGCTGGAAATTGCGGCCGCCGCAGAGCAGGTCGTAGAGCTTCACGCCGATGCGCAGCTGCCAAAGCGGGCGGCCCTCGCCGCGGTAAGCGGGAAACATGAAACCGAGCGGCTCGCCGAGGTGCGGCGCGATGCGGTGGATGGTTTTCTTTTCGACACTCGCCTCGTGCACGAGCCCGACGCGGCCCTGTTCCAGGTAGCGCAACCCGCCGTGCAGGAGCCGGCTCGAGCGGCTGCTCGTGCCGGCGGAAAAATCCTGCATGTCGACGAGCCCGACGCGCAATCCGCGCAGGGCGGCATCGCGGGCGACGCCGCTGCCGACGATGCCGCCGCCGACCACGAGGAGGTCGAGCGGGGCCTCGGTCAGACGCGCGAACGCGTGGACGCGGGACGGGACAGGTTGGGCGGACGGCTTCATGATTCAGGAAACGGGACGGCGCGAGGCGGCGAGCAGGGCGCCGAATTCGGCGAGGCTGGGCAAAACGAGGTCGGGGGCCGGGGACGCCGCGGCGGCATCCGCGGCTGTGGCTTCGCCGGAAAGCACCAACACACCGAGGGCTCCCGCGCGCTGCGCCATGCGGATGTCCGTGTAGATACGGTCGCCCACCATCGCGACTTGCGCCGGCGCGAGGGCGTGCCGGGCGACGATGCCGGCGAGCATCGTGGGATCGGGTTTGCCGAGGACGATATCCGGGGCGCGCCCGGTGGCGCGTTCGAGCATCGCGCAGATCGCCCCGCAGTCGACCAGCACGGTCGGCTGATCGGTCGGACAAACGAGGTCGGGGTTGGTCGCGAGGTAGCGTTTCCCTTGCTTGATCCACCAGGCCGCTCGGCAAACGCGTGCGTAGGAAAGCGTGAGATCGAAGCCGACGACAACGGCGTCGGGCACATCGGCCGGATCGTCGGCCGTGAGTTCGAATCCGGCCTCGCGGAATTGCCCGAGCATGCTCGCCGTGCCCAAAACGAAGAGCCGCCGCGCGTCCGGGTGCGCCCGTTTCAGGTGGTCGATCGTGGCGAGGGCCGTCGTGTAGATTTGATCCGCTTCGGCGGGCAGGCCCAGGCGGCGCAGGTGCGCAAGGTAGTCGGCGAGGCTCTTCGACGGATTGTTGGTCAGGTAGGACCAGCCGATGCCGAGCGCGCGCAGTTGCGCGAGAAACGCGGGCGTCCACGGAAACAATGTGCCGCCCTGGTAGACGGTGCCGTCGAGATCGAGGGCGACGTGGGCGATGGCGCGGAGCCGCGCCAGCAGGGCGGCATCGGCGGCGGGGGCGGCGGAGTTCATGCGGAGCGTTCGGTTTCGGCGGTGTAGCCGTGGGCTTTGGCCGGCCAGGCGAGGATGAACATGAAGGTGCCGATGGCGCCGATGCCGAGCAGGGCGCCGAACGCGGCCTGCCAACCGGAGCGTTCGACGAGCAGGCCGAGGCCCCAGCCGGAGACGAGGGTGCTCGCGTAGCCGAACAGGCCCGTGAAACCGGCGGCCGTGGCCGCGGCGCGTTTCGTGGCGAGGTTGGCGGCGGTGATGCCGATCAGGGCCTGCGGCCCGTAGATGAAGAAGCCCGCGGCTGCCAGCAGCACGGTGGCGAGGACCGGCGTGTTGCCGATCTGCCAGAAGAGGAACAGGGCGGTGCAGGCCCCGAGCATGCAGAAGACGCACATGCGCGCGCCGCGGCCCTTGAAGAAGCGGTCGGTCGCCCAGCCGGCGAGCAGCATGCCGATGATGCCCGAGACCTCGAAGGCGCCGACCATCCAGCCGCCTTTGTGCACGGGGAAGTGTTTCATCTCCTTCAGCAGCGTCGGGCCCCAGTCGAGGATCGCGAAGC
The DNA here is from genome assembly GCA_027482185.1 of Opitutaceae bacterium. Classification (GTDB taxonomy): domain Bacteria; phylum Verrucomicrobiota; class Verrucomicrobiia; order Opitutales; family Opitutaceae; genus ER46. The sequence goes on from JAIXWF010000022.1 coordinate 253,568, forward strand.
GCAGCACGTACACGAAGAAGTTCGCGAGCGAGATCCACCAGATGAACGGATTGAGAAACACCTGCCGGCGGACGAATTCCTTGTAGCCCGCCGAGCTGCGGTCCTCGTGGTCGCCGGCCTGCGCGCCCGCGACTTTGATCTCGGGCAAGCCGACCGAGGTCGGCGTGTCGCGCAGCATCCAGAACAAAATCGCGCCCGCGACCGTGCACAGGATCGCCGGGCCGAAGAAGCACCAGCGCCAGCCGAAGGCGACGATGTAGCCGCAGAACACGCCCGCGACGGCGGCGCCGATCGAGTGCGAGGTGTTCCAGACGGACATCTTGGTCGCGAGTTGCTCCGGCGGGAACCAATGCGTCATCAGCCGGCAGCAGGGCGGGAAACCCATGCCCTGGACCCAACCGTTGATCATCCATGCGACGCCGAGGAGCAGTACCGTGGAACTGAAGCCGAAGAACACGTTCGCCCCGACCGAGAGCATGAGGCCCGCGACCATGAAATATCGGGCGTTGGCGCGGTCGGCCCACATGCCGTTCACGAACCGGGAAACGCCGTAGAGCAAACCGTGCAGCGTGAGAAACAGGCCGAGGTCCGCCTTCGTGATGCCGAGATCGGTCTGCATCGCCGGCATGGCGAAACTCAGATTTTTGCGGACGAAGTAGAACGCCGCATAGCCGAACATCGTCGCGATGAGCGTGCGGTATTGCCAGTGGCGGAAACGCGCGGCGACGGCGGCGTCGTCCGCGGGCAGGGTGACGGCGGTGCTCATGGGGCGGTGGAGGCGGGGGCGGCGCCGAACGCCGCGTCGAGCAGGCGTTCGAGTTGCCCGGTGCGGACTGCGAGATCGAGCACCGTGAACCGGCGCCGGATGTGGTAAGCGCGCCGGAAAGCGGAGCGGAGCCGGGCCGGCGGAATGCCGATGGCTTCCGGCGCGGTGGGCGCGCCGGCCAAGGCCAGGCGGCGTTCGATCTCCGCGGCGGGCAGCAGCTGCGCCTGCAGGCGGCGGCGGAGCGCGGGCCAATCGCGCCGCAGGCGTTCCAGCTGGGCGGACAGCTCGGCCGGCGCAGGGTGCTTGGCGCGCGTTTCCGTCACCGCCGTGGCGATGAAGTCCGTGCCGGCGAACATCCGGCGGACGGCGGCTTCCTCCGTCTCCGGCGCGGGCCAGGCGGCGACGGCCGCCGCCACGTCGAGACGCTCGAAATCGCAGGCGAGCACGGCCTCGTAAAAGCGGGTCACGGCGAGCGTCGCGACGCCCACCTTGAAACCGTGGGACGGAGCTTCGCCGCCGTGGACGTGGTGTTCCATGTCCCACAGGTGGCTGAACTGGTGCTCCGCGCCCGAGGCGGGCCGGCTGCTCTTCGTCCATTGCATCGCGAAGCCGCCGAGCATGAGACCCTCGACCAAGGGGCCGATCGCCTCGATCCGGCCTGCGCGGGCCCCGGCGGGGTCGGCGAGCGCGGCGCGCAGCCCGCCCTGCACGATGGCCCAGGCGCGCGGTTCGATCGGTTCGGCGCCGAGGGCGTCGGCGAGGATCCAGTCCGCGCCGGCGGTGAGCTTGGCCGAGAGGTCCGCGTAGCCGGCGGCGGTGAGCCAGTCGGGCGCGCGGCGGATCACGTCGAGGTCCGCCACGACGGCGCGGGGCGCGGGACAGTTGAACGTCTGCTTGGCGCCTTCGTGCGTGATGGAGGCGCCGAACGCCGTGTAGCCGTCCATCGAGGCGGCGGTGGCGACGCAGAGGTAGCCTTCGCGGCCGGTCCGGTGCGCCGCGAGTTTGGCGAGGTCGTTGATCGTGCCGGAGCCCACGGCGACCGGGATCGCGTCGTGCCGGCAAAGCGACGCCTCGAGGCGGGTTACGTAACCGAATTCCGCATACAGTCCGGCGCCGGGAAACAGGTACATCGGCTCCGTGCCGATCCCGGCGGCGGCGAGGGCGGCCGCGACGGCGTCGGCGGCGACGGTCCGGGTCTCCGGGTCCGCGACCACGACGGCGCGGCGCCCCGGAAACTGTTCACGGAAGAGGCGGCCGGTTTCGCCGAGGACGCCGGGCCCGACGAGCAGGGCGCGGGTTTCGCGCGCGCTGCGGAGTGCGTCCGCGAGGGAAAGCCGGACGGCGGCGGGTTGGTCCAGGGCGGCGCTCATCGGGCGGTTTTGGCCGCGGTCTTCGCCGCGTAGTAGGCCTTGAGCTCGCGCAGCGTCAGGTCGGGATGATCCGTGGCGAACGACATCACGCCGAGGTCGAGGAGTTTGCCGTAGACGGTCGGGTCGTCGGTGTAGGGAAAGGTTTGGAAGAGGACGCCGTGGGCGCGCAGGTCGCGGCCGACCTCGCGCAGGAAATCGTTGCGCAGGCGGAAGGGATTGTCGGCCGGGCTCGGGTCGGCGGGCGGGGCCCAGGGATCCGCGGTGACCTTGGGGTAGATGTGGATCTGGAGTTGGGTGATGCCGGCGAATTTGGCCGCGCGGTGGGCCGCGAGGTCGCGGCTGAGCTCGGCTTCGTTGCCGTGCATCCACAGCAGGGTTTCCGATTCCGGCACGAGCGCCTTCCAGGCGCGCAATTCCTCCACCTTGCGGGAAGCGAGCACGATTTGTTTTTCGAGGCCGTACTTCCGGATCTCGGCGGCGAGGCGCGGAAACTCGATGCTCTTGATGTCCATGTACAGATGCCGCTCCGGCCGGCCCCGCATGAGTTCGAAGATCGTCGCCATCGGCAGCACGCGGCGGCCCTTGAACTGCTCGCCCTTCCACGCGCCCACGTCGAGTTGCGCGACTTCGGCGTAGGTGAGATCCTTGACGCCCTTCTTCTTCAGTTCCGGCGACGCATCCTTCACCACGCGCGCGAAAGTGTTGTCGTGGAACGGCACGATCACGCCGTCCTTCGTCATGCGCAGGTCCGACTCCGGGTAGAGGCCCAGTTTCCAGGCGAGCTCGAAGGCTTCCACGGTGTTTTCTTCCGCGAGGTAGCCCGCGCCGCGGTGGCCCTGGACGATGACGCGTTCCAGCGGGATGTGGTCGGTGATGTTCCATTCCGGCGTCGCCGCGGGGGCGACGGCGGCCGCGGCGGCGAGCGCCAGCAGGAACCGGACGGGGTCGGGGACTTTCATGGCCGGGGTCGTTTGGGGGCGGGCTTGGGGGCAGGGGCGGCGGCGAGCAGGGCGGCGGCTCCCGGCTCGTCGATCACGAGGGACTTGATCAGGCCGCCGGAGATGGCGGCGAGCAGGGCCGCGGTGCGGTCGCTGCCGGAGACGAGCGCGATCACCTGCGGGATGGCGCGGAGCTGGTCGAGCCGGATCCCGATCACGCGGTCGCGCCAGGGCGTGGCGCACTCGCGGCCGCGGGCGTCGAAGAAGCGGCCGCAGACCTCGCCGACCGCGCCGGCCCGCTCGAGCTCCCGGGCCATGGCGGCGTCGATCGTGCCGCGTTCGACGAAGACCGAGTTGGAAAGCGTGCCGAGCCCCACGAGCGCGACGCCGGCGCGGCCGAGGTGCTCGTGTACGCCGCGCACCTGCTCGAGCGCGAGCAGCGCGTCGCGCGTGCGCTTCTCCGGGATGAAGGCGGGGGCGTTGAGCGCCAGGAAGCTGCCGCCGAGACGCTGGGCCATCGTGCGGCCGACCTCCTGGGCGTCGAAGGCGTTCACGCTCGAGTCGACGCTGCCCATCGCCTGCACGACCGTGAGCGACTTCGTCCGGACCGCGGGCAGGTGGTGCACCAGTTCGTGGATCGTGCGGCCGCCCGCGAGCGCGACCACCGACCGCGGCGGGATCAGCGCATCGACCGGGGCGGCGCCGAAATGGCCGACCGAGCGGCGGAGGTCCGCGCTCTCGAGGCCTTCGCTCGCTTTGATCGCGACGGCGGTGTGCAGGCCGAAGCGCGCGGCCAGCCGGTCCTCGAGTTCGCGCCGGCGCGGTTCGTAGTCCGCGACGGTGATCCGGACGATCCCGCGTTCCTTGGCCAGGGCCAGCAGGCGGGAGACCTTGGCCTGGGATACCTTGGCGAACTTTGCCACCTCGTTCTGCCCGAGGCCGTCCACGTAGTAGAGCCGGGCGACGAGCCGCAGACGATCGTCTGAATAATCATTCGGCATGTATAATCAGAGAAAACCGGCCGAACCCCGGGCTTGTCAAGCGGGCGGGCCGGCGTCAGCGCCGTTTGCCCCCGGTCTCGCCGCCGGCGCGCGGCGGCGAGAGCACGAGCCGGCGCCACGCCGTCGGGCTGACGCGCGTGAAGGCCTTGAAGGCGCGGCAGAAGTCGCTCGACGACGTGTAGCCGCATTCGGCGGCGACGCTTTCGAGTTTCAGGTCGGTCTCCGTCATCAGCCGCATGCTTTTCTCGATCTGCAGCCGGGCGAAGGCCCGCGCCGGCTTCTCGCGCAGCAGCCGGCGGAAGAGCCGGCGCAGCGTGCTGGGGGAGACGTGCACCTCGCGGGCGACGTCCGTGATCGAGGGGTTCTGCGCTATGTTCTCCGCGTACCAGGCATTGGCGCGCTCCACGATGCGCTCGCCGTGGTCGGTCTGGAGGGGCGTCTCGGCGGCCGGCAGCTTCCGCAGCACGAGCAGGGTGAGCTCGATCAGGGCGGCCTGGAACACGAGGGGGCTGAGCCCGTTCGGCTGCTGGTAATGGCTTTCGAGGCTGCGGGCGAGGGCGGCGACCTTCCGGGCCTCGGCCGCGCGCAGCGGCACGGCGAGCTGGCCGTGTTTGCGCACGCAGGCCTGGAGCACGGCGGGCACGGTGCCGAAGTGGAAGACGGCGACGTCGGTGGTCTGCGCCCCCTGCGCCGCCCAGGTGTGGGCGCTGCCCGGCGCCGTGACCCAAAGGGTGTTCGTGGCCAGGGCCGGCCGATGCGCCGGGCCCTGCTGCGGCGCGCAGCGGCCCCGGACCACCGCGAAGAACTCCCAGTTGATGCGGGCGTAGGGTTTGATCGGGAAGCGGCCGAACTGCCGCCGGCCGAAACCGAGGTAGCGCAACATGCGCCGACCCTAGGCCGGCGGGACCGCCTGTAAAGTTTGCCTGCGCGGAATCGTATGCGGCGTCCCGGCGTTTTCGGAGCTTCGCCGGGAGGGGTTTGTGCCGGTTGCTCGATTTTGTATGAAAATTGATTGCCTGCTCCCTGTCGGCCGCCGGAGCTTTGTGCTAACCTGATCGGTCCGTCACCCCGCCGGCACTCCGTCGCATCCCCGCGCCGCCGCCGCCGGGCACCTTTTGAACCCCATGCAAACCTACCATCGACCCACGTCTTCGTCCCGGCTGCGGTACGCCGCCGTTTCGTTGCTGCTCGTGCCGGCTTTCGCCCAACAGGTCGCGCCGCCCCCGGCGGCCCCGGCCGCCCCGGCGAAGCCCATCCCGGTCGTCGCCGGTTCCGGCAATTCCTCCTCCGAGGAAGTGCTGCAGTTGTCCCCCTTCCAGGTCGCCGCCGAGACCGACCGCGGCTACCAGGCCCTCAACACGCTCTCGGGCACCCGCCTCAACTCGAAACTCGAGGACCTCGGCGCCTCGATCACGGTGATCACGAAGCAGCAGATGTTCGACACCGCGGCGCTCGATCTGAACGACATCTTCCTCTACGAGGCCAGCACCGAGGGTACCGGCAACTACACGCAGTTCACGCCCAACCGCAACGGCGGCGTCATCGACGGCGTGGCCGGCGACCCCAACACCGCCAACCGCATCCGCGGCGTCGGCAGCCCGATCAGCGGCAGCGGCGTGAATATCGCCATCGGCAATTTCTCGACCAATCCCCGGATCCCGATGGATCCGTACAACATCGATTCCGTCGAAATCTCCCGCGGTCCCAACTCCAATCTGTTCGGCCTCGGCGCCGCCACCGGCACCGTCAATCTGGTGCCGTCCAAGGCGAACCTCACCCGGACGTCCACCGGCTTCACCGCCCGCGCCGACAGCGAAGGCGGCCACCGCTTCAGCCTCGATGTCAACCGGCCCCTCGTCAAAGACATGCTCGCGTTGCGCTTCGCCGCCGTCGACGAGCACAAGGGCTTCACCCGCAAGCCGTCCGGCGAGGATATCCGCCGCTACTTCGGCGCCATCCAGGCCCGGCCCTTCCGCCAGACCAACCTGAGCGCGTCCTTCGAGAAGTACGACAACAGCTATCGCCGGCCCAACGCCCTCACGCCCCGCGACACCACCTTCGAGTGGAAAGCCGGCGGCCGGCCCACCTGGGATCCGACCACGCAGCGCGTGACCTTGGCCAACGGCACCTCGTCCGGTCCCTACGCCGTGGCCAACGAAAACACGCTCCTTCCCATCGGCCTCATGGCCGGCACCGGCTACGGCCGCACCGTCGCCTACATCGAGCCCAGCGGCGTCGGCTTGTTCACCGTCGGCCGCATCGCCAATCCGGTCACCACCGGCACGCCGTCCCCGTACACCAACAACAGCAACGTGCGGTACCTCCAGACCGGCACCGACATCCTGCGCCGCAAAGCCAACCCGTACCCGCTGTTCTTCGCCCCGGCCACCAACGACAAGAGCCTCTACGATTGGTCCGACACGAATTTCACCGCCGCCAACTACGGCATCGACACCGCCAACACGGTGCGCCTCGAGGCCGAGCAGGTCGTCTTCAACAACGCGACCCACCTCGTCGCCGCCCGCGCCGGCTGGATGCAGCAGAAGTTCGAACGCACGAGCTTCAGCTACATCGACAACACCGACACGATCATCTACCTCGACATCAACTCCAAGCTGCTCGACGGCCGCGCCAACCCGTACTTCCTCCGGCCCTACGTCGAGGCCACCGGTCCCTTCGCCAACCGCAACCCGGACAAGCGCGATGTCGTCAACGCCGACTTGGCCTACCAGTTCACGCCGCGCGACCTGCCGCGGTGGCTCTCCTGGATCGGCACGCAGCGCTTCAACTCCCACCTCGAGCGCTACGTCAACGACACCGAGAGCTACACCTACGGCCAGTGGATCGCCTCCGACCACGCCTGGACCAACCGCGCCAACCGCGTCGCCGTGCCCCAGATCAACCAGCGCTACTACCTCGGCGACAACCAGGGCCAGAACATCGACTACGGTCCGGCCGCCCTCGACAACATCAACGGCACCTACCCGCTGACCTGGTTCAACAACCTCACCGGCCAGTGGGTCAACGAGCCGACGCGCGTCGACCTCCTCTCCCGGCCGACGACCACGCGCGCCCGCAACGAACTCCGCACGATCAGCCTCACGGCCCAGAACTACTTCCTCAAGGACCGCCTGATCACCACGGTCGGCTGGCGCCGCGACCGCCGCCGCGAACGCACCTCCGCCCAGGCCGCCGTCGATCCCGCGACCGGTCTCGTGAATTACAACAACTACGCGACCTGGGGCGCGTGGACCGACGACGCCACCGGCCCGCTCGGCGCCGCCACCCGCGCATCCCAGCGCGGCGACACCAAGACCTACGGCGCCGTCGTCCGCCCGCTCAGCTGGTTGAATCTTTTCTACAACCGCTCCGATTCCTTCTTCCCGCAGGTCGTGCGCTACAGCATGGACCTCAAGGGCGTGATCCCGAACGCCAAAGGCGAGGGCAAGGACTACGGCGTCAGCTTCACCGCCCTCCAGGGCAAGTTGAACGTGAAGATCAACCGCTACGAAGTCCTCGAGGAAGGCAGCCGCGCCGGCGAAATCGGCACCATCGGCAACCGTACCTTCCGTCTCGAAGGCCGCCCCGAGAACAACGGCATCCGCGACGCCAACGGCTTCTACCCGTGGGCGCTCAATCTCGCCCAGAGCCGTTTCGCTTTCCAGGGCGTCACGCCGACCACCGCCCAGCTCAACGCCGCCACCGCCCGCATCATGGGCGTGACCGACGACTGGATGGCCGTCTTCCTCGCCGCCGGCCCGGGCCAGCCCCAGACCAACGGTCTCTCCGACGTCCTCTCCAAGGGCTACGAGGTCGAGGCGACCTACAACCCGACCCGCAACTGGCGCATCAAGTTCACCGGCGCCCAGCAGGTCGCCATCGATGCCAAGATCGGCTCCGAGCAATTCGACTACTGGCAGTCCCGCCTCCCGGTCTGGACCACTGCCCGCGCGGATTCCGTCCCCGGCAACGGCGACGGCCGCGGCGCGCCCTACTGGACCACCATCCCCGTCCTCGGCGGCGACACGCCCGAGACCGCCTACTTCAACGGCCTCCTCTCGCCGTACCTCTTCGGCGTCGCCAACGTCGGCAAGCCCCGCACCCAGGTCCGCAAGTACCGCTGGAGCACCGTCACGAACTACTCGTTCACCGAGGGCCGTCTCAAGGGCTGGAACGTCGGCGGCTCCGTCCGTTGGGAAGACAAGGGCTCGATCGGCTTCTTCGGCGCCAAGCCCTCGACCAACCCCGGCTCCTTCAACGGCGTCATCCTCGAACTCGATCCCAACCGCCCGATCTACTCGAAGTCCCAGTTCTTCTTCGATCTGTCGGTCGGCTACAAATTCCGCTTCGGCAACGACAAGCTGCGCTGCAACGTGCAGCTGAACATCAAGGACGTCTTCGAGGACGGCCGCCTCCAGCCCGTCGGCGCCAATCCGGACGGCTCGACGTTCGCCTACCGCATCATCGAACCGCGCCGTTTCATCCTCAGCGCGAGCTTCGATCTCTGAGCCGGGCCCGGAAAGTTGGGATTTGAACGTGGAGGGTCGAGCCCAGGCTCGACCCTTCATTTTTTACCACGGAGGCACGGAGAAAACGGAGAAGACGCCTGCGGGAAAAAGTTGGTTTGATGGATCGATTCACCCCCGCAATCGAGCCTGCTCCCAAGGTGTTTTGCGACCGTTTGTCTCCGTGTCCTCCGCGTCTCTGTGGTTCAACTTTGTCTTCTAGGTTGAGCCCGCGATCGTCCTCCCGCTTCCAGCGCCTCCCGCCGATCACGGGAGGCGTTTTGTTTTCGGCCCCGGTCCCGGCGCCTTGCCGCCGCCGATTTTTTCAATCTGGGCTTCGCCCCGCGCAACCGATCCCCCAACTTCGTTTCAACCCCATGAACCGCCGTTCGTTTCTCGTCTCGTCCGCCGCCGCCTCGTCCCTCGCCGCCCTCGCTCCGCGCGCGTCCGCCGCCGCCGCGGCGCCCGCGCCGGAACTGGCCAAAATCGTCGCCGACCACGACGCGGCCATCCCCGCGCTGCTCGCGAAACAGGAGCGTCGCCCCGGCCACCGTTGGCTCGGCGGCATCATGAACGAATTCGGCATCCACACCGTCGCCGGCACCAACGGCTTCGTCGCCGCCCTCGCCGCCGCCGCCTGCGCCCCCGGCTCGAAATACTTCGGCTCGGCCGCGCTCGCCGAACCCATGCGCCTCGGTCTCGCCTACATGCTCAAGGCGCAGCACGCCGACGGCACCGTCGACTACTTCGCCACCAATTTCCACTCCACGCCCGATCTCGCCTTCATCCTCGAGGGCGCCTGCCCGGCCTGCGCGCTCCTCCGCGCCAGCCCCGTGCCGGAACTTGCCGCCGTCGCCGAGGAGTACGGCAAGTTTATCCGCCGCGGCGGCGAGGCCCTCGTCGCCGGCGGCGTGCATACGCCCAACCACCGCTGGGTCGTCTGCGCCGCCCTCGCCTGGGTCAACTCCCTGTATCCCGACCGCCGTTACGTCGCCCGTGCCGACCAATGGCTCGCCGAGGGCATCGATCTCGATCCGGACGGCCAGTACACCGAAAAGAGCACGACGGTGTATTCCCCCATCGTCGACCGCGCGCTGATCACCGTCGCCCGCCTGCTCGGCCGGCCCGCGCTCCTCGATGCCGTCCGGAAGAACCTCGAGATGACGCTCTACTACGTGCACCCCGACGGCGAGGTCGTCACCGAGGCCTCCAAGCGCCAGGACCGTTACACGCGCGGCAGCATGGCGCGCTACTACTACGCCTACCGCACCCTCGCTTTGCAGGACCGCAACGGCCGCTTCGCCGCCATGTGCCGCTGGATCGAGCGCAACGTCGCCCCGCGCCATCCCGGCGAGCTGGGCGTCTATCTGACGGAACCGGAATTCGGGCAACCGCTCCCGCCCGACGCGCCGCTCCCGACCGACTACGCGAAACTGTTTTCCTATTCGGCCCTCGCGCGCATCCGCCGCGGCGCCGCCAGCGGCACCATCCTCGCGGGCAACACCACCGTATTCTCGTTCCGCAAAGGCTCCGCCGCCCTCGAGGCCGTGCGCTTCGCATCCGCGTTTTTCGGCAAGGGCCAATTCCAGGGCGACACGCTCGAATTGAAAGACGGCAAGTATGTGATGAGCCAGGAACTCGACGGGCCGTATTTCCAGCCGCTCTCCGCCGCGCAGATCGCCGACGGCGACCACGTCAAGATGGCCCCCAACGGCACCCTCGCGAACAACAGCCGCGCCCTCCGCGCGAAGTCGGAAATCCAAATTCAGAAAGCCGTCGTTTCCGTCACGGAAAACGCCGGCAAATTCGACCTCGCGATTTCGGTCCGCGGCACCGACCACGTGCCGGTCTCGATCGAATTGGCGTTCCGCCAAGGCGGCACGTTGCAGGGCGTGGTGCCCGTCGCCGGACTCAAAGATGCGTGGATTTTGGAAAACGGCACCGGCCGCTACACCGTCGGCAACGACGTCATCGAGTTCGGCCCCGGCCGCGCCGACCACACCTACGTGCAGGTCCGCGGCGCCGTGCCGAAATGGGAAGGCCAGTCCGTGTACATCACGGGCACGACGCCGTTCGACTTCACGCTGCGCATCGCCTGAACGCCATGGTCGCGCGCCTGCTTGCCCTGTTCGGTTGCTGCCTCGCCGCGGCCGGCTTTGCCGCCGAATCCCGTTCCGCCAAGCCCAACGTCGTCTTCATCCTCGCCGACGACATGGGCGTGGGCGATGTCTCCGCCTACAATCCCCGCAGCGCCTGGCGCACGCCGGTGCTCGACCGCCTCGCGCAGGACGGTATCCGGTTTACGGATGCCCACTCCGCGTCCGCGCTCTGCACCCCGAGCCGCTACGCGCTCCTCACCGGCCGCTACGCGTGGCGCAGCCGGCTGAAACAGGGCGTGTTGCAGGGCTACCACGGGCCCCTGATCGAGCCCGGCCGGCAAACCGTCGCCGCGTTCCTGCGCGGTGCGGGCTACGCCACCGCCGTCGTCGGCAAATGGCACCTCGGGCTCGATTGGGTGCGCACGGGCCCGCAGCTCGAGGACGTCGATTTCGCCAAGCCTTTCGGCGGCGGCCCGCTGGCCGTCGGTTTCGACCGTTTCTTCGGCATCAGCGCCTCGCTCGACATGCCGCCCTACGTGTGGCTCGACCAGGACCGCGCCACCGCCGTGCCGACCGCAAAGATCGGCGACAGCCCCGCGCCCAAGCTGTGGCGCGGCGGACCCATCGGCCCGGATTTCAAGATGGACGCCGTGCAGACGCGCTTCACCGACGAGGCGATCGCGTTTGTCGACGCGCGCGCCGCGGCCCGCGACGGCAAACCGTTCTTCCTCTACGTGCCCCTTGCGTCGCCGCATACGCCCGTGCTGCCGACGGGTGAGTTTGACGGCAAAACGCGCACGACGCCCTACGGCGATTTCGTGGCGCAGGTCGACGCCGACGTCGGCCGCCTGCTCGCCGCCCTCGAGCGCCACGGCTTCGCCGACAATACGCTGGTGATCTTCACGGCCGACAACGGCTTCGCCCCGCCCGGCGGCCTCGACGGCCTGCAGAAGATTGGGCACGATCCCGCGGTTGGCCGCCGCGGCGTGAAGGCCGATCTCTTCGAAGGCGGACACCGCGTCCCCTTCATCGCCCGTTGGCCCGCCGTCGCGCGCGGCGGCACCGTCAGCCCCGCGCTCGTCGGTCTGCACGATCTGTTCGCGACCTGCGCCGAGATCCTCGGCCGCCCGCTGCCGGCCGAGGCCGCGGAAGACAGCGTGAGTTTCCTCCCCGTGCTGCGCGGGGAAAAAACCACCGCGCGCACCACGCTCGTCAACCACAGCGGCGAAGGCCGTTTCGCGATCCGCGAAGGCAAATGGAAACTGCTCCTCTGGCCCGGCTCCGGCGGCTGGAGCCACCCGACGCCCACACCGAGCCCCTGGCTCAAGGTCGAGAAGGCCGATCTGGCCAAATTTCCGCCGTTCCAACTCTACGACCTCGACGCCGATCCCGCGGAGCAAACCAACCTCGCCGCCGCGCATCCCGACGTCGTGCAACGCCTCGGCCGCCTGCTCCGCGCCGACATCGAGCGCGGCCGCAGCACCCCGGGCGCGCCGCAGCCAAACGCCGCCGGCCCGTGGCCGCAGCTCGCCTGGACCGCCTCCTTTCCCGCTCCATGAATCTGTTCCGCGCCGCCGTGCTCGTTTTCTCCTCCGCGTTGGCGGGCGCAGCGGCCGTCGCCGCGCCGCCGAATTTCATCTTCATCCTCGCGGACGATCTCGGCTGGACGAATCTCTCCGTGGCGCTCGACGACCGCGTGCCCGGCGCGCGCAGCGATTTCCACGAGACGCCCGCCCTGGAGAAACTCGCGCGCCGCGGCCTGCGTTTCGCCCAAGGCTATGCCCCCGACGCGCTCTGCTGCCCGACGCGCCGCAGTATCCAGTTCGGGCAGACGCCGACGCGCCAGGGCGACGACCGTTTCCCGGCGCGCTACGAACCCGTCAAGGGCGCGCGGCTCACGATCCCGCGCGCGCTGAAGGCGGCCGATCCGCGGTATCGGACCGCCCACTACGGCAAATGGGACCTGCGGTCGGACATCTTTCCCGAGGACCTCGGTTACGACGAGAGCGACGGCAACACCGGCAACCGTCACGGCGACATGAGCGGCAAAGACGACAAGTGGTCGGCCCACCACACCAACACCGATCCGAAGCGCATCGTCACCTTGACCGACCGCGCGGTGAACTTCGTCCGCCGCCAGCACGCCGCCGGCGCGCCGTTCTTTTTGCAGCTTTCGCATTACGCCACCCACGTCGACATGCAGTCGCGGCCCGAGACCCTCGCGAAGTACGAAGCCAAGCCGCCCGGCCGCCTGCACCGCGAGCCGTCGTGGGCGGCGATGCTCGAGGATCTCGACTCCGGCATCGGCCGCTTGCTCGACGAGGTCGACCGCCTCGGCTTGGCCGGCAGCACGTACGTGATCTTCATGGCGGACAACGGCGGCGTCGAAGCCGTGCCCCAGCTCCGCAACAAGATGGCCCATCCCTCGGAGGACGCCGTCCCGCGGCGCAACCATCCGCTCCGCGGCGGCAAGTGGACGCTCTACGAAGGCGGCCTCCGCGTGCCCTTCATCGTGGCCGGTCCCGGCGTGAAGGCCGGCGCGCGGTGCGATGTGCCCGTGGTCGGCTGGGACCTGTTGCCGACGTTGGCCGATCTCGCGGGCTACCGCGGGACGCTGCCCGCCGATCTCGACGGCGGCAGTTTCCGTTCCCTGCTCGCGGACGGCACCGGCCGGGTGGCGCGGCCGCGCGAGGAATTCGTTTTCCACCGCTATGCGACGGGCTACCCGCATTCCGCGCTCCGGGTCGGCGACCTGAAGCTCGTGAAAGTTTGGAAAACGGAGGCGTTGGAATTGTACGATTTGAAGAACGACCTCGGCGAAACGACCAACCTCGCGACGCTTCAACCCGAGAAAACCGCCGAACTCCATGCGCGCCTGATGACGCTGCTCAAATCCGTCGACGCCGAGGTGCTCCACGGCTTCGGCAAGAAGAAGACCGAAGATTGAACCTCCGGCAATTTACCCCGTCACACCCATGAAACTGCGTCTCCTCGCCGCGCTCGCCGGCTTTTATTGCGCCGGATTCTCTGCCTCCGCTTTCGCCGCGTCCGCCCCGGCCGCGCCGAAAACGAACGTCCTCTTCCTCATCGCCGACGACCTCAACTGCGAGCTCGGCGCGTACGGCGCGACCCACATGAAAACTCCCGCGATCGATGCCCTCGCCGCCCGCGGCGTGCGCTTCGACCGCGCGTATTGCCAGTTTCCCCTTTGCTCCCCGAGCCGCGCCTCGATGCTGACCGGCCGCCGGCCCAACGCCACCGGCGTCCTGACCAATCCCGGCCAGGGCAATCCCTACGCGACCCACTTCCGCAACACGATTCCGGATACGGTCACGCTGCCGCAGCTCTTCAAGCAGGGCGGCTGGCACTCGGCCCGCGTCGGCAAGCTCTACCACTACGGCGTGCCCAACGACATCGGCACCTCGAGCCTCGACGACTACGCCTCCTGGGACCGCGTCGTGAATCCCCGCGGCCGCGACCGCGAGCTGCACGACAAGATCTTCTCGCTGCGCGCCGGCCAATTCGGCGGCACGCTGAGCTGGTTGCGCGACGACGAGGGCGCGGATGCGGAGCACACCGACGGCATCGGCGCCGCGGAGGCGATCGAGCTGTTGGAAAAGTTCAAACGCGAGTCCCGTCCCTTCTTCCTCGCCGTCGGCTTCTACCGCCCGCACACGCCTTACGTCGCCCCGAAGAAGTACTTCGATCTGTATCCGCGCGAAAAGATCGAGCTGCCGGCCCTCTCGGCCGACGACCGCGCGCGGACGATCAAGCCCGCCTACCAAAGCGCCAATCCGCCCCACGACGGCGCCACCGACGACCAGAAGCGCGACGCGATCCAGGCTTACCGCGCGTCGATTTCGTTCATGGATGCGCAGGTCGGCCGCGTCATCGCCGCCCTCGACCGCCTCGGCCTCGCGGACAACACCGTCGTCGTTTTCACCAGCGACCATGGCTATCATCTCGGCGACCATGGCCTTTGGATGAAGCAGAGCCTGTTCGAACGCAGCGCCCGTGTGCCGCTCATCATCGCGCATCCGGGAGCGAAGGCGAAAGGTGCGGCGGCCGGCGGTGTCGTCGAACTCGTCGATCTTTATCCCACGCTGGCGGCGGCCGCCGGCCTCAAGGCGCCCGCCTATGTCGACGGCACCGACCTGCGCCCGATGCTGGACAATCCGAAGGCGGAGGTGAAACCGGCGGCGTTCACGCAGGTGCGCCGCGGCGCCAACCTCGAGGGCTATTCCGTCCGCACGACCCGCTGGCGCTACACCGAGTTCGGCGTCGCCGGTGCCGCCGGCCGCCTGCTTTACGACGAAGACGCCGATCCGGCCGAGGCCAACAACCTCGCCGCCGATGCGCGGCACGCCGCGACGGTGGCCGAGCTCTCGGCGCTGCTGGCCGCGCAGCGCGCGCGCAAGTAGCGCCCCGCGCGCGGACGCCTCGGGTCGCATGGATTACTTCATCGCGGACGATCTCAGCGGCGCCCTCGATGCCGCCGCGGCCTTCCATGCCGCTGGTCGGACGGTGGTCGTGCCGTTGACGCCCGCCGCGTGGCCCGCGCCCGCGGCCGGAACGGTGGTCGGGGTGACGACGGAGAGCCGCAATCTGCCGCCGGCCGCGGCGGCGGCCGCCGTGCGCGCGGCGTTGGCCGCGGGGGAGGCGAGGGGAGCGCGGCTGGTTTACAAGAAGATCGATTCGACCCTGCGCGGCCCGGTCGCCGCCGAACTCGCCGCGTTGGCGGCGGCGGATCCGACCCGGCGGATTTTGTTCACTCCCGCCAATCCCGCGGTCGGCCGCACCGTCGTCGACGGCATCCTGCGCGTGCACGGCGTGCCGGTGGCGGAAACCGAATTCGCCCGCGATCCGGTGAGCCCGGTGCGCGTCAGTTCGCTGCGCGAAGTGCTCGGCGCCGCCGCGACCTCGCGGGTCACGCTCGCGGATGCGGCGAGCGCCGCCGATTTGGCCGCCGCCGTGGCGGCGATGGCGGCGCAACCCGGGCCGTGGGTGGCGGTCGGTTCGGGCGCATTGGCCCGGCCGGTGGCGGCCACGCTGCCGGCCCCGGCGGAGGCGACGCGGTTCGCGCCGGCGCCGTTGCGCGCCGGTCCGGTGCTCTGGCTCAACGGCAGCGGCCATCCGCGGAGCCGCGAACAGGCGGACACCTGGGCCCGCGACGCGGGATTGCCGCGGTTTGAATCTGCGGGAAACGCCGGCGGCGAGGCCGCGGCCGCGCTCGCGGCGGCGTTGCGCACGCGCGGTGCGGCGATTTTGCAGGCGCCGCCGGTCCGCGGGGACAGCGGCGTGGTCCTGGCGGCGTTGATTCGGGCGGCAGCAGCGGCGATCACCGCGGCCGGTGTGACGCGCCTGCTGGTGACCGGCGGGGAAACGGCGTTTGCGTTGGCGCAGGTTCTGGGCGTCACGCGTTTCGTCTACCGCGGCGAAATCGAGCCCGGTCTGGCCTTGGCGCGGGCGGAATCCGCCGCCTGCCCGATGGACTGGGCGGTCAAGCCCGGCGGCTTCGGCGATGCCCGCACGTGGCACCGGGCCGCGGAGCGGTTTCGCGCCGCCGATTGAACCCGGAGAACGCTGGCGGTCACGGAGTGCACGGAGGCAAACCGGAGAAACACCGGGGGTTGGCCGGAAATTCGTGGTCGCCGGCATGGACCCCTCCGTTGCATGCCGCGAACCCACGCTTCGAATCGCAAAATCCGACTCCGTGACCTCAAGGCTGCGCTCGGTGATCTCTGTGACTCCACGCAAAGGTGCGATCGCGGTTGATTCGTTCCCGCTCTCCAAAATCCGACTCCGCTTGGGTGGAGGTACCCGCGCCGATCCGGCCAAGTGCGGAGAATTCCGCACCGCGGCCGACTTGGCCCGGCTTGGCTTCGCGCCGCTTTCCGCCTCTGGCCGCCGGGGTGAAACCCGCCGTCGCTCGAGTCGTGGCACGCCGCCTGCGAAGGCGTGGTCCCTCTATGCCGGCCGCTTTTCCCGCCTCGGCCCCGCGATCTGCGAGACCTTTTGGACGCAGTCGCGTCTTGCCCTGCCCGGGTCTGTTTGGACAGGGTGGCGTGTCCGGCGGCCGAAATTGTCTCCGCCAGAAAACCTCATTGTTGGTATTTTCGATATGAAGAGCATCCCCGTTGGTTGTGTCTCAGGGCAGAAACCGCAGTCGCGCTGGTCGCGGCTCTTGCTGGCGCTCGTCGCGTGCGCCATGGGCGCCGCCACCGCGGTCGCCCAAACCGTCGGCATCTCCACCGTGGCCGGTCAGGCGTTGACCTCCGGCTTGGTGGACAACGCCACCGGCACTTCCGCGCGATTCAACAATCCCGCCGGTCTCGCCGCCGATGCGACTTCGATCTACATCGCCGATTCCGCCAACAACGCGATCCGCAAGCTCACGATCGCGACCGGTGCCGTCTCCACGTTGATCAGCACCGGCCTCAGCAGCCCCGGCGGCGTCGCCGTCGACGGCGCGGGCAAGGTCTACGTCGCCGACTCCGGCAACCACGTGATCCGCCGCTACTCCGCCGCGGGTGCCCTCGAGGCCACCTTCGGCGTCGCGAGCACCTCCGGGTTGGTCAACGGCACGCTCGCCACCTCCCGCTTCTCGAGCCCCCAAGGCATCGCGGTCGATGCTGCCGGCGCCTTCGTCTACGTCGCCGACACCGGCAACGATGTCATTCGCCGGATCAATATTGCCGGCGACGCCGTCACGACGATCGCCACCGGCTTCAAGCCCTACGGTGTCGCGCTCAATACCGGCGCGACGATCCTTTACGCGACCGACTTCGGCACGCACTCGATCCGCAGCGTCACCCTCGCGGGCAACGTCCTCGCCACCGTCGCCGGCACGGTCAGCACTGCCGGCAGCACCGATACCCCCGCGCTCTTCCGCAATCCCCAGGGCATAACGGTCGACGCCGCCGGCGACCTCTACGTCGCCGACACGGTCAACCAGATCATCCGCAAGATTTCCGGCGCCACGGTCACGACGATCGCCGGTTCCGCGGGCAGCTTGGGCAACACCGACGCCGTCGGTGCCTCCGCCCGCTTCCAAGGTCCCTTCGGTATCGTCGCCACGGGTGTGAACACCCTCTACATCAGCGACAGCAACAACCACACGATCCGCCGCGCCTCGCCGACCACGGCCCCGGCGATCACGAGCGCCAACAACACGACCTTCGTCTCCGGCGTCACGGGTTCGTTCACCGTCACTTCGAGCGGTTCGCCGGCCGCCACCTACAGCATCAGTTCCGGTTCGCTGCCGTCCTTCGCCACGCTCAACGCCACCACCGGCGTGATCTCCGGCATGCCCTCCAACGCGACCGGCTCGCCCTTCACGTTCACGATCCAGGCCAGCAACGGCGTGGCCCCGGCGGCCACCCAGGTCTTCACCCTGACCGTCACGCAGCCGCCGACCATCACGAGCACCAACGCCGCGACCTTCTCGGTCAACAATGCCGGCAGCTTCACGGTTGTCGCGACCGGTTCCCCGGCGCCGACCTTCAGCATCAGCGCCGGCACCTTCCCGCCCTGGGCTTCCCTCAACACCACGACCGGCGCCATCACCGGCACGCCGACCAACAACACCGGCTCGCCGTTCACGTTCACGATCCAGGCCAGCAACGGTGTCGGCACCGCCGCCACCCAGAGCTTCACCCTCACGGTGAACAACGGCCCGGGCATCAACACCCAGCCGGCCAATTCCTCCACGCTCATCGGCCAAAACGCCACGTTCGCCGTGGTGGCGACCGGTACCCCGGCGCCGACCTACCAATGGCAGCGCCAGCCGGCCGCGGGCGGCGGTTTCTCCGCTTTGCCCGAAGGCGGCACCTACACCGGCACCCAGACCGCGACCCTCACCGTGAACTCCGTCTCCGGCGCAATGAACGGCGACCAGTTCCAGGTCGTCATCACCAACGGCGTCGGCTCCCCGGTCACGTCCAACACCGCGACGCTGACGGCCGCCCAAGTGCCCGCCATCACGAGCGGCGCCTCGACGACCTTCGTCGTCAACCAGGCCGGCTCCTTTACCGTCACCTCGACCGGCACCCCGGCCCCGACCTACAGCATCATCGCCGGCACCTTCCCGCCCTGGGCTTCGATCAACGGCACCACGGGTTCCATCACCGGCACGCCGACCAACACCACGGGCGCGCCGTTTGCCTTCACGATCCAGGCCAGCAACGGCGTCGCCCCGGCCGCCACGCAGGCCTTCACGCTCAACGTCAGCCTCGCCGACGTCGTTCCCGCCATCTCGACGCAGCCGTCCTCGATCTCCGTCCAACTCGGCGCCGCCGCGACCTTCACGGCCGCCGCCACCGGCACGCCCGCCCCGACCCTGCGCTGGCAGCGCCAGCCCGCCGGGACCTCGGGCTTCGTCGACCTCTCCGATGACGGCACCTACAGCGGCACCACGACCGGCACGCTCACCGTCGCCGCGGCCGTCGCCGGCATGACGGGCGACCAGTTCCGCGTCATCGCGACCAACACGATCAGCGGCACCACCAACACCGCGACCTCCAATGTCGCCACGCTGACGGTCAACATCGGCACCACGATCACGACCTTCGCCGGCACGGCCGGCCTTGCGGGTTCGGCCGACGGCACCGGCACCGCCGCCCGCTTCAACACCCCCGCCAGCATCGCGGTCGACCTCTTCGGCAACTTCTACGTCGCCGACGCCGCGAACCACGTGATCCGCAAGATCACCGCGGGCGGTGTCGTCACCACCCTTGCCGGCTCGCCCGGGGTCAGCGGCAGCGTCGACGGCACCGGCGCCGCGGCCCGCTTCAACGGCCCCTCCGCGGTCGCCGTCAACTCCGTCGGCACCGTCTTTGTCGCCGACACCTACAACCACACCGTCCGTTCGATCTCGGCGGCCGGTGAAGTCGTGACGATCGCCGGTTCGGCCAACGCGACCGGCTTCGTCGACGGCACCGGCGGCGCCGCCCGCTTCTCGTTCCCGGCCGGCATCGCCGTGGACAACAGCGCCAACATCTACGTCGCCGATTCTTCGAACCACGCCATCCGCCGTGTCACCACGGGCGGCGTCGTCACGGTCTTCGCCGGCACCGGCGGCACCGCCGGCAGCGTCGACGGCACCGGCACCGCCGCGCGCTTCTCGTATCCGAACAATCTCGCGATCGACAGCGCCGGCAACCTCTACGTGGCCGATTCGTTCAACCACCTCATCCGCAAGGTCAACGCCGCCGCCGTCGTCACGACGATCGCCGGCGGCGCCGGTTCCGCCGGCAGCCTCGACGGCAACGGCGTCGCGGCCCGCTTCAACCAGCCCACCGGCGTCGCGGTCGACACCGCCGGCGTCGTGTACGTCGCGGATACGTTCAACAACACGATCCGCAAGATCGCGGTCAACGGCGACGTCACCACGCTCGCTGGCGCCGCGGGCGCTTCCGGCACGGCCGACGGCGTCGGCGCCACCGCCCGCTTCACGCAGCCCTTCGCCATCACGGTCGACACGAGCGGCAACCTCTACATCGCCGACACCCGCAACAACGTGATCCGCCGCAGCGGCACCACGTCCGCCCCGGGCGTCCAGACCCAGCCGCAGAACCGCACGGTTCCGGTCGGCGGCACGACGGCCTTCACCGTCGTCGCCACCGGCGCTCCGGCTCCGACGTACCAGTGGCAGCGCCAGCTCGCCGGCCAGGTCACGTTCACCAACCTGACCAACGACGGCATCCACAGCGGCGCGACCACCGCGACCCTGACCGTCGCGAATGTCGTCAGCTCGATGAACGGCGACCAATACCGCGTCATCCTCGCCAACGGCATCAATCCCGCCGCCACCTCCGGCGCCGCGACTTTGACCATCGGCGAAGTGCCCGCCTTCACCAGCGCGGCCGTCGCCACCTTCAAGGCCACCGAAGCCGGCACCTTCACCGTCACCGCGAGCGGCACGCCGTCCTCGAGCTTCACCAGCACCGCGCTGCCGGCCTGGCTGACCCTCTCGTCGGCCGGTGTCCTCTCCGGCACGGCCCCCGCGGGCGCCGAAGGCACGTACACCTTCACGATCACGGCCAACAACGGCGCCACCGTCACGCAGGCGTTCACGCTCACCGTCACGCCTGCCGTCATCGCTCCGACCATCTCGACGCAGCCGGTTTCCGCTTCGATCCGCCAGGGCGAAAACGTGACCTTCAGCGTCACCGCGGCCGGCACCGCCCCGCTGGCCTACCAGTGGCGCAAGAACGGCGCGGCGATCGTCGGCGCGACCTCCGCCACCTATACGGTCGGCAACGCCCAGCCCTCGAGCTCCGGCGTTTACTCGGTGGTCGTTTCCAACGCCGCCGGCTCCGTCACCTCGGCCAACGCCGAGCTGATCGTGAACACCGTGCCGCTCTTCGCCTCGCAGCCCCGCAGCCAGTCCGCCCTCGCGGGCAGCGTGGTGACCTTCGAGGTCTCCGCCACCGGCAGCGCGTCCTTTACCTACCAATGGCGCAAGAACGGCGTGGCGATCGTCGGCGCGACCTCCCCGGTCCTTACCCTCAACGGTGTCACCGCCGCCGATTCCGCCAGCTACGACGTCGTCGTGACCAACGTCCTCGGCTCCGTCACCAGCTCGCTCGCCCTCCTCAACGTCACGTCGACGCCGAGCGCGCCGGTCATCACCGCCCAGCCCGCCGCCCGCACCGCGCTGGCCGGCAACGCCGTTTCCCTGAGCGTGTCCGCCTCCGGCGTCCCGAGCCCGACCTACCAGTGGCGCAAGAACGGCGCCACGATCGCCGGCGCCACCGCCGCGACGTTCACCCTGCCGGCCGCCAACTCCGGCGATTCGGGCAACTACGATGTCATTGTCACCAATGCCTCCGGCTCCGTCACCTCCGTGCCGGCCGCCCTCCGCGTCATCGCCCGCAGCTACGCCGGCTACTACTTCGGCGCCTTCAGCGGCGGCGTCGGCAGCTTCGCGATCTATGTGCGCGACGACAACACGGGTGTCTTCCTCGGCTACGTCCCCGGCGCCTCCGCCCCGGTCAGCAGCCTCAACATCCTCGTCAGCGACGCCGGCACCTTCAACTTCGCCCAGGCCGCGATCGCCGGTGAAGCCGCCGTCGCCGGCGGACCCGCCCGCGCCGCCGCCCTCGGCGGCGTGACGGTCGTCGGTTCGATCGGCACCGACGGTGCCGTGACCGGCTCCCTCCTCGGCGGGGCCAACGCCTCGCTCTCCGGCGCGCGTTCCCCGGATACGGGCACGACGCAGACCGTCGCCGGCTTCTACTCCGCCGGTGCCGCCGCCAGCGCCGCCACCTCGTACACGATCGCCGGCCCGAACGGCCAGGCCTTCGTCGTCACGCAAGCCGGCAACGCCTCCGACGGCGGCCCCGGCAGCGTCGGCAACACGGGCGCGGTCAGCGTCGTCACCAACCGCTCCGTCATCAGCGCCACGATCGTCCCCGGCACGGGCACGATCACCGGCAGCGTGGCCGGCGGCGTCGCCGCCAGCTTCAACGGCGGCAGCGAAGCGGCCCTCGGCCGCCAGCGCCTCGTCAACATCTCCAGCCGCGCCCGCGTCGGCACCGGCGACTCCGTCGCCATCGCCGGCTTCGTGATCTCCGGCGAGGAATCCAAGCCGGTCCTCATCCGCGCCGTCGGCCCGACCCTCGGCTCCGCCTTCGGCCTCACCGGCGCGCTGGCCTCCCCGCGCCTCGAGCTCTTCCGCGGCTCGACCTCGCTCGCGGTCAACACCGGGATTGCCGCCAACCGCGTCGCCATCGATGCCGCGGGCGCGCAGGCCGGCGCGTTCACCCTCGGTACCTCCGGCGCCGATGCCGCGATCCTCACGACCCTCGCGCCGGGCAACTACACCGCGATCGTGAGCAGCTCGACCAACACGGCCGGCATCGCCCTCGTCGAGGTGTACGATCTGTCCGCCGCCGCCACCGGCCAGAAACTGCTCAACATCGCCACCCGCGCCTCCGCGGGCACGGCCGAAGCCACGCTCATCGCCGGCTTCGTCGTTCCTCCGGGGCCCTCCAAGCGCGTCCTCGTCCGCGGCGTCGGCCCCGGCCTCTCCGCCTTCGGCGTCACCGGCGTGATTGCCCAGCCGGTCCTCACCGTGCTCAGCGGCAACACCACGGCCGCGACCAACACGGGCGTCAATACGTCGACGGATGCCGCGGCCATCACCGCCGCCTCGCAGCAGGTCGGCGCCTTTGGCCTCGCGGCCGCCGATTCCGCGGTGATCGTGACGCTCGCGCCGGGCAACTATACCGCCCAAGTGACCGGCGTCGGCGGCGCCACCGGCGTCGCCCTGATCGAAGTCTACGAGCTGCCGTAAACGCAGCCAAGTAGTCCCCCCTTCGAGCCCGCCTCCTCCCGGAGGCGGGCTTTTTGTTGCCCGAATTCCGCCAACTTCCGCCCGGAAACCAGAAATCTGAACCACGGATTTCACGGCCGGCCACGGAAGACCAGTCCCCAAACTCCAAACTCTAGATCGCGGACCCGAGACCCCAAACTCCGAACCCCAAACGCAAAACCCTCCCACCGCGCGCGCCGCACGCCGGTGCGCTTGCACCGCGCCGTTCCGCCGCCCAAGGTCGCGCGTTCCCTTCGCCCCATGACCTCCGCTGCTGCCCTTCCCCCCGCCGGCAACCGTGTCCTCTCCATCCTCGGCTGGACCGCCGTCGCCCTCACCGGCGCCGTCTCCATCGCCGTTCTGGCCTGGTCGCGCGGCGAACCCGTCAACGCGCTCTGGATGGTCGTCGCGTCGCTCTGCGTCTTCGCGATCGCCTACCGTTTCCATTCCGCGTGGCTCATGGCCAAGGTCCTGACGCTCGACGATCTCCGCGCCACGCCCGCCGAGGTCCACGGCGACGGCCGCGACTTCGTCAAAACCAACAAGTGGGTCGTCTTCGGCCATCACTTCGCCGCCATCGCCGGCCCCGGCCCGCTCGTCGGTCCCGTGCTCGCCGCCCAATTCGGCTACCTGCCCGGCATGCTCTGGATGCTCGTCGGCGCCACGCTCGGCGGCGCCGTCCATGACTCGGTGATTCTCTTCTGCTCGACGCGCCGCCGCGGCAAATCCCTCGGCCAGATGGTGCGCGACGAAGTCGGTCCTTTTGCCGGCGCGATCGCCCTCGTGAGCATCGTCGCGATCATGGTCATTCTGCTGGCGGTCCTCGCGCTCGTCGTCGTCAAGGCCCTCGCCGAGAGCCCGTGGGGCCTGTTCACGATCGCGATGACGATGCCGATCGCCGTCATCATGGGCTTCGCGATGAAGAACGCCGGCCACAGCGGCAAAGCCCTCGCGTGGATCAGCGCCTTCGGCGTCATTGCCCTGCTCGGCTCCGTCTGGGCCGGCCAATTCCTCCACGGCACCGAACTCGAGAAAACGCTCACGCTCAAGGGCACGACCCTCGCCTGGTGGATCATGGGCTACGGTTTCCTCGCCTCCGTTCTGCCGGTGTGGCTGCTGCTCGCCCCGCGCGATTACCTGAGCACATTCATGAAGATCGGCACCGTGATGGCCCTCGGCGTGGCCGTCGTCATGCTGGCGCCGAAGCTCCAGATGCCGGCGGTGACGAAGTTCATCGACGGCACCGGCCCGGTGTTCGCCGGGCCCGTTTTCCCGTTCTGCTTCATCACCATCGCCTGCGCCGCGATCTCGGGTTTCCACTCCCTCGTTTCCTCCGGCACCACGCCCAAGCTGCTCGCCCGCGAATCGCATATCCGGATCGTCGGCTACGGCGCCATGGTCACCGAAATGTGCGTCGGCATCATGGCTCTCATCGCCGCCTGCGCCATGACCCCCGGCGAATACTTCGCGATCAACATGGCCGGCACGCCCGAAGCCGTCACCGCCAAGGTCACCGCCCTCGGTTTCCCGGTCACCACCGGCGAAATGCAGGCCCTCGCCGACAGCGTCGGCGAAAAGACCATGGTCGGCCGCACCGGCGGCGCCCCGACTTTCGCCGTCGGCATGGCGCACATGTTCGCCGGAGTCGTCGGCAGCAAGGCCGCCTTGGCCCTGTGGTACCACTTCGCGATCATGTTCGAGGCGCTCTTCATTTTGACGACGATCGACGCCGGCACGCGCGTCGGCCGCTTCCTCGTCCAGGATCTGCTTGGCGCCGCGTACAAACCGCTCGGCGACACGCGCTCCGCCCTCGGCGGCTCGCTCGCCACCGCGCTCTTCGTCGGCGCGTGGGGTTGGTTCCTCTATCAGGGCGTCGTCGATCCGCTCGGCGGCATCAATTCCCTCTGGCCCATCTTCGGCATCGCCAACCAGCTGCTCGCCGTCCTCGCCCTCGCCCTCGGCACCACCGTGCTGATCAAGATGGGCCGCACGCGCTACATCTGGGCCACGCTCCTGCCGCTCGGTTGGCTGCTCTGCGTCACGATCACCGCCGGCCTGATGAAGATCTTCAGCCCGGCCCCGCTCGGCTTCCTCGACATCGCCCGCGGCCTCGAAAAGAAAATCGCCGCCGGCGGCACGCCCGCCGAACTCAAGGCCTGGGGCGCGCAGCTGTTCAACAACCGCGTCGATGCCGGCGTGACCGCCGTCTTCCTCATTCTCGTCACGATCGTCGTCCTCGCCAACGCCCGCACCTGGTGGCAGCTCATCGCCGGCAAACGCGAGGCCCGGCTGCGCGAGGAACCCTACGTGTCCGTCGGCGCCTCGTCGTCCTGACCGGAAACGCCCCGGTCCGTCAGCGCCGCCGCCGGCGCACCCCGGCGATCGCGCGCCGGATGCCGGCACGGTGGTTGTGCAGGTAGTGCCGCAACCAGTACGCGTAGCGCCGCGGCCGGCGGGCCGTGTCGGCCAGCAATTCGTCCAGCGTGAGGAACTCAACGGCGTCGACCTCCTCGGGATTCAACGCGAAGGCCGCCGGGCTCGCGCCGAAGTACACGTGCACGATTTCGTTTTCGGTCAGCCCGTTGGGCAGCTCGGTCCGGTAGGTAGCCCGGAAACAATACCGCAGCGGCGCCGTCGCGCCGAGTTCCTCGCCGAGGCGCCGCTTGGCCGCAGCCAGCGTGCGTTCGCCGGGCCGCGGATGGCCGCAGCAGGAATTCGCCCACAGGCCCGCCGAGTGGTACTTCGCCCGGGAACGGCGTTGCAGCAGGAGCCGGCCCTTTTCGTCGACCAGGAAAATCGAGAACGCGCGGTGCCGCAGGCCGTCCCGGTGCACGGCCCATTTTTCCGCCCGGCCGACGGCACGGTTGCGCGCGTCGACGAGGATCAGTTGCTCGGCGGGAAGGGAAATCGGTGCGCGCGGCGTTGCCACGGGGGAGATGTTTGTTTGCGTTGCCCCGGGTTCGTCAATTTGAGTTTCCCTCCCGCAGCCGCCCGTGGCCAAAAAAAATCCCCAACGTCCCGCCCCCCTCGCCCCCGTCGCGGATCCGGTGCGCGCCGTCGTCGACCACGGCTTCATCGCCGTGCGCGCGAAGCTGATCGAGGTCGCGGCCTTCTTCGACCGCGCGGAGCGGCACGGCGTGGCGGACGATTTCCGCTGCGCCGCCCTGCGCCGCGCCGCCAAGCTGCTCTGCGACGGCCGCCCCGAGCGCGCCCGCCGCATCCTCGAGTCGCTGAGCGACCCGACCACCCGGCCCGAACTTGTTTCCTCCGGCAAAGCCGCGCTCGGCGCGTGGCGGAAGCCGGCCGCGCTGCCGAAACCGAAAGCGAAACGCTGAACCGATGCGCTACATCGAACCGCATGGCCACATGGTCAGCCGCACGACCGACGACTATCAGGCGATGGTCACGGCCGGCTGCGTCGCCGTCTGCGAACCCGCCTTCTGGGCCGGCTTCGACCGCGGCTCGGTCGACGGTTTCCGCGACTACTACCGCCAACTGACCGAGTACGAGCCCGCGCGCGCCGCGAAGTTTCTCCTGCCGCATTTTTCCTGGCTCTGCCTGAATCCGAAGGAATCCGAGGACCTCGCGCTTGCCCGCGATGTGCTGGCGCTGATTCCCGAATTTCTCGGCCGGCCCAATGTGCTCGGCATCGGCGAGATCGGCCTGAACCGGAACACGCGCAACGAAATGGCCGTGCTCGAGCAGCACGTGGAGTTGGCGGTGAAGCACGACCAGCTGATTTTGGTCCACACGCCGCACCTCGAGGACAAACTCAAGGGCACGAATCTCATCCTCGACCTGCTCGGCTCGCACCGCGGCGTGAATCCCGGCCGCGTGATCATCGACCACGTCGAGGAGCACACCGTGAAACGCGTGCTCGACCGCGGCTTCTGGGCCGGGATCACGCTGTATCCGGATTCCAAATCCTCGCCCCCGCGCGCCGTCGACATGCTCGAGATCACGGGCGGGGAATGCATCTGGCTCAATTCCGCGTGCGACTGGGGCGTGAGCGATCCGCTCGCGGTGCCGAAGACGGCGCTCGAACTCCGCCGCCGCGGGCACAGCGAGGATTTCGTCGACGCCGTGCTTTACCGGAATCCGCTCCGCTTCCTCTCGCAGTGCCCGAAGTTCAAGCTCGGCGCCTGATCCCGCCGCATGCACCTGCGCGCCGGCCTGCACCTCGCCTACTGCACGAACGTCCACCGGGGTGAGACCTGGGCCGAGACCTTCGCCGCCCTCGAACGCCACACCTTGCCCGTGCGGGAACGCGTCGCCCCCGGCCGCAGCTACGCCATCGGCCTGCGCCTCGGCCAGCGCGCCGCCGCCGAACTCGCCGCGCCGGCGACGCTCGCGGCGTTCAAAGCGTGGCTCGCGCGGCACGACTGCTACGTTTTCACGATCAACGGCTTTCCCTACGGCAGTTTCCACGGCACGCGGGTGAAGGAACAGGTCTACGCGCCCGATTGGTCCACGCCGGAGCGGCTCGCCTACACGCTGCAACTGTTCGAATTGCTCGCGCAACTGCTGCCGCCCGGCGTCGCCGGCAGCGTCAGCACCGTGCCCGCCTCGTTCAAACCTTGGATTGTCGCCGAGCCCGCGCGCCTGGAAAAGATTTTCGGCCACCTCACCGCCTGCGGCCGCGCGATCGCCGCCTTGGCCGCGCGCACGGGGCACGACCTGCATCTCGGCCTCGAGCCCGAGCCGTGTTGCCATCTGGAAACGACGGAGGAAACGGTACGCTTCTTCGCCGCCTGGCGCGCGAGCGATCCGGCCGTCGACCGCGAGGGCCTGCTGCGTTTCGTCGGTGTTAACTACGACTGCTGCCACCTCGCCGTCGAATTCGAGTCGGCCCGCGAGGCGCTCGACCGCCTGGCCGCGGCCGGATTGCGCCTGAGCAAACTGCATCTCAGCTCCGCGCTGCGCGTGCGGCCCGACGCCGCCGGCCGCGCCGCCTTGGCCGCCTTCGCCGAGCCGACCTATCTGCATCAGGTGGTCGTCGGCCCCGCCGGCGGCGGCGAGGTGCGGCGGCGTTTTGTCGATTTGCCCGACGCGTTGGCGACGGCGGCGTCCGCGCCCGACGACGAATGGCGCGTGCATTTCCACGTGCCGCTGCACGCCGCGCCCGGGGCGCCTTTTTCGGATACGCGCGACCACCTCGAGGCGGCGCTCGATTGGCTGGCGGCGCATCCCGGCGCCTGCGGCCATCTCGAAATGGAAACCTACACGTGGGAAGTCCTGCCGGCAGCCCTGCGCGTGCCGATCGAGGATCAATTGGCGGGCGAGTACGCCTGGACCTTGGCGGCGCTGCAGGGCCGCGGTCTCGCCTAGGCGCTGGCGCATGAAAACGCGTTCGCCGCTGCGGGCGGGTTTCGATCTGGCGCGGGCCGGCAATTTCCCGTCGGTCGCGAGCAACGTGCTCGCGGCGTTGGTCCTATCGGATTCCGTTGGCGGCGGCTTTCCGGCTCCTGCCCTGCTCGGTGGCGCGGTGGTCGCGGGCTGCCTCGTGTATGCCGGCGGGGCGACGTTCAACGACGTGTTCGACGCGGGCTTCGACGCGAAGCATCGGCCCGGCCGCGCGATTCCGAGCGGCGTGATCTCGCGCGGGGCGGCCGGCGGGTTGGCCGGCGTGGAAATGCTTCTTGGGTTGGCCCTGCTCGTTTGGCTCGGCGCGTCGCCGCTGCTGGCCGCGGCGTTGGCCGCGACGATCTTGGCCTACGACTGGATTCACAAACGCTGGCTCGGCTCCGTCGTGCTGATGGCGGGTTGCCGGGTTTTCCTCGCGTTGACGGTGGCGTCGTTGCCCGGCCAGGCGCAGTTGCCGGCGCTCAACACGTGGGTCGCCGCGCTCTTCGTCTACATCGTGGCCCTCAGCCTGATTGCGCGTTGGGAATACAAACCGGGCGCGCCGGCGGCGAAGCTCGGCCGTGCCGTGGGCCAATTGCTCGCTTTCATTCCGCTGGTCGACGCCGCCGCCCTCGCGTGGATCGGCGCTTGGGGTCCGGCTTTGGCCTGCGTCATCGCGGTGCCGCTCGGCAAAGTCGCGCAACGCCTCGCCGCCGCGACGTGAGGTAGAATAAGTTGAGAGATGAGCGTTGAGAGTTGAGCGCTCGAACCGTCGGAGGTTCGCCGCGCCGTGGATGCCCGCGGCAACGCCGCCCTCCGGCTCGAGCTTTCAACCTGCGTCTTTCAACTTTCAACTGCGCCGCGCGCGGCGCTTCAGCGGAGGGCGCGCGCGAGCAAGTTGCGCATCATCTGCTGGACGCGTTCGTCGGGGCCGTGGGGGCGGCTCCAATGCGACCAAGGCAAGACGTGGCCCGGGGGCGAGGCCATCGCCTGCGGCCACCAGATCGTGGCGGCGTTGAAGACGAAGTTGTTCTTCGGTCCCGGGTACAGTGTCGCGGCCCATTGCTGCGGTGTCACGCCGCCGACCCAGGCCTGGCCGGCGCCGACGATTTCAAGTCCGGGAATTTCCGTCGCGGGCATGCCGTGGTACTCCCAGCCGATGAGGCCCGGGATGCTTTCGCCGCGCTTCATGCCGGTGCCGGCGAAGAGCCAATGGTCGGGGGCGGTGCAGGTCCAGTCGCCGCCGCCGTTGACGGGTTCGACGTTGCGCGCGCCCATGAGCAAACCCTCGTCGGGGCCGCGGTGCGGAAACGGCCCGTGCCGTTCCTGTCGTTCGCGCGCGTAGGGCTGGTCGGCGCCGTAGGGGCCGCCGCGGAAGAAAATGCGGTTGGGCGTGCCGGCGTCGTTTGCGCGGAAGGGCGAGACCCAGCAGACGGAGTTGCCGGAAAGGAACAGCAGGCTTGTGCCGGCGTCGCGCAGTCGCTCGACGCTGCGGAATTGGCGAATATCCCAATATTCGTCGTGGCCGACGCTGAGGAAGGTCCGGCACTTCAGCGCGCGATCCGGCACGAGCAGGTCGCTGTTGGAGCAATAGGCGACGTCGTAGCCGTGCTGCTCGAGCCAATACGCGAGCGGAAATTCGAAACAGAGCCATTCGCCGGAGCCGACGGTGCGCGGGTCGTTGACGACGCCCTGCCATTGGGCCTCGCGGCCGTAGGGCCGGTCGAAGCTCACGTCGGCCCACGGGCCCTGGTTGCCCTTCGGGTGCGTGTAGACGGAAAAGTTGTTGGGCCAGCGGTTGTAGGCCTGCCACGTGTTGTCGCTGCACTGGAAGAGGATGTCGGCGGGCCGGTCGTCGGTGACGATGAAGACGACGTAGCTCTGCCAGTACGGCTCGCTGGGGCTTTCGGGAATCGTGGTGAGGCGGCCGAGGTAGACGCCGCTGACCCAGTCGGCGGGAATTGTCAGCGAAGCCGAGGGTTCCCAGGCGCAGGCGTGGAGATTTTTTTCGCCGGGCTTGGGCGTGGGCTGCGTTTTCGCGGGCAGCGGCCCGAGTTCGGTCAGTTTGCGGGCGCCGCGGCCGCCGTAGTAGCCGGTGCGGAAGATCTCGAGGCGGAAGGCGCGGGCCGGGTTCGCCGAGACCATGATGTCGATCGTTTCGCCGGCGCGGACGCTTTGGCGGGAGCAATAGCCCTCGATCCAAGGGGAACGGAAACCCTGGGCGTCGACGCGGACGCGGGTGAGTTGCCAATCGCGCGAGCCCTCGCGGGCGTTTTCGCGGGCGATGACATCGCGGCCGCGGCCGGCGGCGGCCGCGGCCGCGTTGGCGGCGAGGGAACCGAGCAGCGTCGCCGCGGCGCCGGAGTGCAGGAAGGAGCGGCGCGAAAGCCCGGCGTCGGACGCGGGGCCGTGGGAGGGAGGAAGGGACGGCATCGCGGGAAGGGGACGAAGACGCAGGTCAGCGGACGGCGCGCAACACGAGCGCGACGTTGCTGCCGCCGAAACCGCTGCTGTTGCTGAGGACGGTGCGGATCGGGACATCGAGCGTCGTGGACGGGAGCCGCAGGTGCTCGCAGTCCGGATCGACGTTTTGCAGATGGGCCTGGCCGGGCACGAATCCCAGGTCGAGGGCCAGCGTGCCGATGCCGGCCTCGAGGGCGCCGGACATGGAGAGCGGATGGCCGGTGAGGGCCTTGGTGCTGCTCACGGCGGGGCCGAGTTCGCCGAACACCCGGCGCAGGGCCGCAGCCTCGGCGCGGTCGCCGACGGGGGTGCCGGTGGCGTGGGCGTTGACGTAGTCGACATCCATCGGATCGACGCCGGAGGCGGCGAGCGCGCGGCGTATCGCGGCTTCGAGGCCCGCGCCGGTCGGTTCCGATTGGGCCACGCTGTGACCGTCGGCCGATTGGCCCCAGCCGGCGAATTCGGCGAGCGCCACGGCGCCGCGGTCGCGGGCGACGTCGGCGTCTTCGAGAACCAACGCGGCGGCGCCGCCGGCGCCGACGAAGCCGTCGCGCGCCGCGTCGAAGGGCCGCGAGGCGAGGAGCGGATCCGCCTGGCGGGACAGCGCGCGCAGGCCGGCGAAGGGCAAGATGGATTCGACGGTGGGTTCCTCCGCGCCGACGACGATCATGCGTTTGTGCCGGCCGAGCGCGATTTCGTCGCGGGCGTAGCCGAGCGCGTGGGCGCTGGCGGCGCAGGCGGAGACGAAGCCCGTCACCGCGCCGCGGATCCCGTAGTGGGCGGCGAGGTTGAAATTGAGCGTGCCGGAAATCGAACGCACCACACCCCACGGGTGGAGCCGGCGGCCCTCGGAGTGCAGCATTTCGCCGAGATGATGGTGCAGGAAGCGCGGCGAGCCGGCCGAGGCGCAGAACAGGCCGGTGGCGCCGTCGCCGAGTTCGCCGCGCGTGAGCCGGCTTTCCGCGAGCGCCTGCTCGATCGCGCAGTACGCGTAGACGCCGTGCGGCGGGAGCGAACGGAGGGTCTCGCGGGCGAGGGCGTAGCGTTCCGGCCAGCGCCAGGCGGCGCAGTTGAAGTCCGCGAGGTCGAAGTCTTTGACCGTGCCCGCGACGGAAACGCCGGCTTCGGGAAACCACGGCACGGTTTCGAGGCCGTGGCGCAGGTCGCGGAGGCTGGCGACGACCGCGGCCCGCTCGTTGCCGATCGGAGTGATGAAGCCGAGACCGGTGATGACGACGCGGCCGGGCATCGGAGATCAGGCGGCGACCGCCTTGGCGCGCACGGCGGCGCGCAGGTCGCCGAGCGTGCGGAGCTGGCGGAGTTCGTCGTCGGGAAACTTCGCCCCGAGCAATTCCTCGAGCAGGAAAGTCATCTCCACCATCGCGAGGGAATCGAGCCCGATGTCCTCCACCAGCCGCGTGTCGGCCGGCAATTCGCCGAGCGGCGGCCGGCCCGGCTTGGCGGGCAAATGGAAGGCGAGAACGCCGTCGACCAGCCGGTCGAGCGCGGCGACATCGCCGGCGCCGAAGAACGCTTCCGCCGCGGCCAAGGTGCCGTCCGGGTAACCGCGCAGCTGGTCGCGGGCGCGTTGCAGGCGGCTCGCTGGGTCGGAGGCGTTCATCGGTGGGTGCCTTCGGTCTGTGCCGCGGGGCCCGCGGGGTGTCGAGGCCGGAAGTAGCGCGTGACCGGATCGCGGACCGCGTCGGGCCCGAGGTAGCCGTAGTGGTGGCGCAGCAGCGCTTCGGGTTGCGCGGGCAGGGAGACCGCTTCGCCGAGCAAGGTGCCGGCCGCCAGCGGAAAAACCAACGCGCGCGGAAACGGCTCCGTTTCCCCAGGATTGCGCGAGCGTTCGGTCGAGCGCAGGCGCCCGTCCGACTCGGCATAGAAGTAGAGATCGGCCTCCCAGCCCGCGTGGGTGACGTAGAGTTTGGGGCCGTGGTGGCGGTGCGAGCTGTCGCGCAGGACGAAGCCGGGCGGCAGACGCCCGCCGGCGTATCGGAGAATCTCGTACGCGGCGAGCGGGGCGCCGAAGTCGACGTCGGTGTCGTGCGGCAAAATCGCCTTTTCCCGGTGCCAGCCGAGCAACGTCCCGTAGGCGAGCCAGTGGTCGGTGCCGACGGCGCGGAGCCAGGCGTTGACCCCGCGGAACAGCGCGGCGAGGGCGGGGCCGCGGACGGCGTCGCGGCGGCCCGCCAGCCGCACGCGGTGGCCCAGCAGGCGCAGCTGCCGCTGCCAGGCGGAGCAGCGGGGGGCGGGCGGCGGCGGCATGGGGCGAAGGCGCCAGCGGGCCGGCGGGCCTGCAACCCTTAATCTTGCGTCGGGGCGGACCGCTCGGCTCCACTCGGCGTTCATGAACCAACAGGCGACCTCGGGCCGCGTCGGAGTGTTTTGCGTCGGCATGGGCGCCGTGGCCTCGACGATGATCGCGGGGGTGGAATTGGCCCGGCGCGCGGGCCGGGTGCCGGTGGGCAGTCTGAGCGAGCTCGGCGCCGTGCCCGGCGAGGCGGCGGAGCGGCGCTGGGCGGATGTGCTGCCCTTGGCGCCGCTCGACGCGCTGGTCTTCGGCGGCGTGGATCTGATCGAGACCGACGCCGCGGGCGCGGCGCGGACCGCCGGGGTGCTCGACGCCGCCGACCTCGCGGCGACGGCCGACTTTCTGGCGACCGTTAAGGCCGGTCGCGGGCTGCACGATCCCGGCTACGTGCGGTTGCTGCCGGCGGTGCGGGCGCGGCCCGAAACGGGCAAGCGGGCGCAGCTCGGGGCGATGGTGCGCGAGTACCGGGCTTTTTTCGCAGGGGCGGGTTGCGCGCGCGGCGTGGTGTTGCTGACGCTGTCGACGGAGGCGTGGCGCGATCCGGGCGAGCTGCATGCGACGCCGGAAGCGTTTCTCGCCGCGGTCGACCGCGACGATCCGGCGGTTTCGCCGTCGCAGCTCTACGCGTGGGCGGCCCTGGAAGCGGGTTACCCGGTCGTGAACTGCACGCCGAACCCGGTGCTCGATGCGCCGGCGATCGTGACCTTCGCGGAGCGGCGCGGGTTGCCCATCGCGGGTTCCGATCTCAAGAGCGGGCAGACCTACATGAAGACGATTGTGGGCGCGGCGCTCGGGAAACGCCTGCTCGGCGTGCACGGCTGGTTCAGCACGAACATTCTCGGCAATCGCGACGGCCTTGTCCTCGACGAACCGCAAAACTTCCGGGCGAAGGAAATCACGAAGGGCGGCGTGCTCGACGACCTGCTCGACGCGAAGCGCCACCCGGAGCTCTACGCCGGAATGGAGCATCAGGTGCACATCCACTACTACCCGCCGAAGGGAGACAACAAGGAGGCCTGGGACGCGATCCAGCTCTTCGGTTGGCTGGGC
Source organism: Opitutaceae bacterium (assembly GCA_027482185.1). Lineage (GTDB taxonomy): Bacteria > Verrucomicrobiota > Verrucomicrobiia > Opitutales > Opitutaceae > ER46. The sequence goes on from JAIXWF010000022.1 coordinate 287,733, forward strand.
TACGGCATGGAATTGAAAATCAATTTCCAGTGCCGCGATTCCATCCTCGCGGCGCCGCTGGTGCTCGATCTCGCGCGCTTCATCGACCTGGCGGCCCAGAAGGGCGCGGCCGGCGTGCAGTCGTGGCTGGGCAACTATTTCAAGAACCCCGCGCCGCGGCCGGGCGAGATCCCGACCAACGACGTGCACGTGCAGCTCGCCGCGCTCGAGCGGCAGTTGCTGGCGTGGCGCTGATCCGAACGCCGGCAGTTGGGGGAGCTTGGCTGGGAGTTGAGCGCGAAACCGTTCGGTGTTTCGCACCGCGCGCTGCGGCGATGTTCTCCGGTCCTCGTTCCGGTCCTTCGACTTTCAACCTACAACTTTCAACTCCAAGGTCCCGGCCGATCAGCCGCGGGCGGCGCGGTGCAGCGCGGCGAGGCGCAGGATTGCCGAGACATTGGCGGCCGCGGCCACGACCGTGAATGCGACGACGAGCGCCGCCGGCCCGGCGAGACCCGCGGCCGTCGCGCCGCCCAGCAGCCAGACGATGCGCTCCGGGCGTTTCATCCAGCCGCGCGGCGGCGTGAGCCCGAGAGCCTCGGCCTTCGCCGTCGAGTACGTGACCATCATCGCCCCGAAGAGCGCAGCCAGGACGGCGAGCTGCGCGGGCATGTGTCCGGCAAACAGGTACAGCGCGCCGGCGTGGAAGAAGAATTCGACGTAGCGGTCGAGGACCGAGTCGAGGGCCGCGCCGGCGGCGGAGGCGCGGGCGGTGGCGCGGGCGACGGCGCCGTCGAGCAAATCGCAGAGTCCGCTCAGGCCGAGCAGCCACGCGGCGCAACCCGGCAAACCGGCGGCAAGGGCCGCGCCGCTGCCGGCACCGAAAACCAACGAGGTCCACGTGATCGTATCGGGGGAGACACCGAGCCGGATCGCGCCCGCGACCAGCGGTTGCGCGAGGGCGTAGCCGCGCTGCATCACGGCGGCGCCGAGAAACACGGTGCCGCCTTCCCGCGTGACGCGCTCCGCCGCGGCGGCCGGCCGGCGCAGGGCGGCGGCGAGCGCGAGGAGCCCGACGGTGCCGGCGAGGGCGGCGGCAGCGACGGCGTCGGGCGTCCAGGTCATGCGTGCCGCGATGCAGCCACGGGCGCGGGGGCAAGTCCAACCGATGTTGTGGGCGCGGCGGCTCGACAGGTCCGGCGGGCGGGGGCAGAACGGCGCGCGTGATCGCGATCGAGGCAGTCGAGCGGGCGGCGCAGCGGGAGGAGTTTCTCCGGCTGCCCTGGCGCCTGCACGGGGCGACGCCGGCGTGGGTGCCGCCGTTGCTTTCCGACCAGCGGCGCGCGCTCGATCCGCGGCGCGGGGACTATTTCAAGGCGGGCAACACGGGCGCGTGCTGGCTGGCCCGGCGCGACGGCCGCGCGGTGGGCCGGATCGCGGCGTTCCGCAACGAAGCGCACCTGCGCGCGCACGGCGACGGCGCGGGCTTCTTCGGTTTCTTCGAATGCGAGTCCGACGCGGAGGTCGCGCGGCCGTTGCTGGCCGCGGCGGAGGCGTGGCTGCGCGCGGCGGGCCTGACAACGGTGCGCGGGCCCGCGAATTTCAATATCCAGGAGGAGGCGGGCGTGCTGCTCGACGGCTTCGACCTCGCGCCGATGGTGGGGATGGCGTGGACGCCGCCGTACTACCGCGACCTGCTGGAGCAGGCGGGGTACACGCCGTGCCGCGACCTGCGGGTCTACCGCTGCGACTGGGCGTCGGAGCAACGGGAGCAGTCGGCGCGGCTGGCGAAGGTGGCGCGGCAGGTCGAGGAACGCGGCCGGGTGCGGGTGCGCACGCTCGATCTCGGCGATCTGCCGGGCGCGGCGCGGCATCTCGCGATCGTGTTTGCGGAATCGTGGCGGGACAACTGGGGCCACGTGCCGATCAGCGAGGCGGAGTTTCTCGAGCTTTACCGGCGTTACCGGCTGCTGCTGGTGCCGGAGTTGGTTTTGCTGGCCGACGTGGACGGCGAGCCGGCGGGCGTGTGGGTGACGATGCCGGATTTCAATGTGCCGATCAAAGCGATCGACGGCCGGCTGTGGCCCTTCGGCTGGTGGCGGTTGCTGCGGGCACGGCACACCGTGACGCGTTATCGCGCGATGATTCTCGGGGTGCGGCCGAAGTTCCGCCGGCTCGGCCTGCCGTTGATCTTCGTGCAGCGCTGCCGGGACGAGTTGGCGCGGCGGGGCGCGACCCTGTTGGAGCTGTCCTGGGTGCTCGACGACAACCACGAGGTGATCGCGGGCATCGAGCGGTTCGGCGGGCGCTGTGCGCAGACCCTGCGGCTCTACGGAAAGGACCTGCGTTGAGCGCCGCGGACCGCCTTGGGCGGATCGTGGCGACGGCGGCGGTGGCCGTTTATCCCGCGGTGCTGGCGGCGGCGGGCGCGTTGCAGGCGGAGCACCTGGTGTTTGCCGGGACCGGGGCGGCGGCGATGTGGGCCCGGGGCAAGGTGCGGACGGCGGCGCGGTTCTTCGTGCCCTTCGTGCTGATCCTCGCGGTGTACGACGCGCAGCGCCATGTGATCGACGATTGGCGCGGGCGAATTCGGGTGGCGGAGCCGTTGGCGTGGGAATTGGTCTGGTTCGGGATCGGGACCGCGGACGGCCGGCTGGAAACACCGGCGGCGTGGTGGCAACGGCATACGCATCCCGTGCTCGATGTGATCTGCGGGGCGGCCTACCTCGGTTTCGTGCCGGCGTACCTCGCGGCGGCGGCGTGGTGGCGCTTCGGACGGCGCGAACCGCGGGCCCGCGAGGCGATGTGGACGCTGCTGGCCCTCTATCTGGCGGGTTACGCGCTGCAGTTCGCCTACCCGGCGGCGCCGCCGTGGTACACGGATCGCTACGGGCTGGGGCCGGCGGTCCTCGCGGCGCCGCCGGAGGCCGCGGGCGCGGCGCGGTTCGACGCCGCTCTCGGCGTGAAAGTCTTCGCCGGCTACTACGGCAAGAGCACGAATGTCTTCGGCGCGATCCCGTCGCTGCACGTCGGCACGACGTTCCTCGGGCTGTTGTTCGCGTGGCGGTACCGGTCGCTGCGGGCGGTGTTCGCGGGGCTGTGGGCGGTCACGGCGTTCGCGTCGGTGTACCTGAACCACCACTACGTGATCGACGGCCTGGCCGGCATGGCGTTGGCGGCGGCCGGGTTCGGCGCGGCGGCGGCGCTGGGGCGCCGGCCGCCGGCCGGGCCGGGGCTCACTTCGGATCGAGCTGCCGGAGGGTGACGTCGCCGTTCATCGTTGCGACGCTGATCTCGGGGCCGCCGCCGTTGAGGGCGCCGGTGACGAGCTTGCCGCCGGTGATGGTGGGGACGGCGGGCGGGCGGGGGGCCTTGGGCGAGGCGGGCGGCAACGGGGTGCGGGGCTTTTCGGCGCCCTCGCGCTGGCGGGCGGCCTCGATACCTTCGCGGGCGGCGAGCGCGGCCTCGCGGACGGCGACCGCCACTTCGCGGGCGGCTTCGGCGCCGACGCGGCCGGCTTCGCGCAGGGCTTCGCGGGCCTCGGGCGGGAGGACGCCGGCCTCGGCCGTGCCGTGGCGGACGCGGATGTTCCCGCGGGGGGAATTCTCGGTCTTGGTGACGAGGGCTTGCTCGGGAAAATCGGTGAGGACGGAGCCGTTCTGGGTCCGGAGCCGGACGTTGGCTTTGGCGTCGGCGGGGGCGCGGATGACGACGGCGCCGTTCAGCGAGGTGAACGAGATCGGCTTGCCCTCGCGGAGCTCGCGGACGACGGCGGTGATGTCGCCGTTCATGTTGGAAACGACGGCGCCGCCGGCGAGATCCTCGATCCGGACGTCGCCGTTGAGGGTGGTGATCTCGAGATCGCCGGCGAGGTTGCGGCACTGGATGTCGCCGCCGAACGAGTTCTGCACGACGACATGGGTGCCGCGGGGCACGGTGACGGTGAAATCGGCGGGGGCGCCGGCCATGCCCTCGGCGAGGGCGTCGAGCACGACGACGTTGTCCTTCTCGGTGAGGCTGAAGCCCGAGGCGGCGGAGAGCACGCGGAGACCGTCCTTGCGCGGCTTGCCGAGCGCGGGCTGGGTGTCGGACCGGACCGAGACCGCGGCGGTGTCCGCGCCGACGATCTTCACGTCGCCGCGGCTGACCTGGATCCGGAGGGTGCCGGGTTTGGCGGGATCGGAGAAACGGACGACGGACGGTTCCTCGTCGGCGGCGCGGACCGCGGCGGCGAAGGCGAGCGCGAGGGCGGCGGCGAGGACAAAGGCGGGACGGGGACGTGGTGAATTCATGCTGCGGATACGGACGGAGGGTTGGCGGTTGGGCCGCGTTCGGGTCGGTTGTGGAAAGTCGGGTTCAGAGCTGCGCGAGGGCGCGCCGGGCGGCGGTGCGGACGGAGGCGTCGGCGCCCTCGTTGAGGACGAGTTTCTCGAGCGCGGGGCGGGCTTCGGCGTCGCGGGCGGTGGCGAGGAAGTCGATCATCGAGACCTGGACGATCGGGTTTTCTTCGCGCGGGAGGGAGGCGAGGACGCCCGCGCGGACGACCTCGCGGTCGGCATGCGGAAAGAGTCCGTCGAGCGCGCGGAGGCGGACGTTGACGCTGGGGTCGAGGGCGAGGGCGCTGATGAGTTCGTTGATGACGCGGTCGTCGGGGTTCTCGTCGGCGCGGAGGGCGGAGGTGAGGACGCCGCGGAGCCGGTCGTTCGTCGGCCGCTGCTGCTGCTGGAGCAAGGAGTAGCCGACGAGCTGGCCCATGGTATCGACCTTGCGGCGGAGATCCTCGAGCTCGCGGCGGGAGGCGGCGTCGGTCTGGGCGAGGGCCGGGGAGTAACCGGCGGCGGGCGCGGCGACGCGCTGGCCGGCGAAGAAGCCGCCGGCGACGAGCGCGGCGCCGGCGAGCGGCGCGAGGATCCAGCGCCAGACGGAGGTGCGGCGGGAGCGTTCGACGGTGGCGCGGACGCTGGCGGCGGAGTTCTTTTCCTCCTCGAGGAGGGCGTAGAAGTTGCGGCGGAGCCGGGGCGAAGGGGCAGGATCGGGCAGGGCGCCGAGGGCGTCCGCCGTGCGTGACAAGGTGGCGAAGTCGCGCTGGCAGTCCGGGCAGCCGGCGAGGTGGGTGCGCGCGTCGAGGTGGGCGGTCGCGGCGGTGCGGGCGTCGAGGAGTTCGGGAAAGACTTCGCGGGCGCGTTGGCAGTTCATGGCGGGGCGGAAGAGGGCGGGCGTTTCAGTCGGCGGCTTCCTGCTGGAGCCGGAAGTAGAGATCGCGGAGCTGGCGGAGGGCGCGGTGGGCGCGGACTTTGGCGGCGCCGACGGAGCACTCGAGAATGCCGGAGATCTCGGCGAACGAGAGCTCCTGGAACCGGGCGAGGAGGAGGACCTCGCGGTCGTCGCGGTCGAGACGGGCGAGGGCGGTATGCAGAAGGGCGTGGTCGTCGCGGGCGGCGGCGCGGTGGCCGGCGTGCGGGGCCTCGTCGGCGTGGTCGTGGAGATCGGCCGGATCGGTGGCCTGCGGGGCGGCGTTGGCCTTGCGGTAGTGGTCGGTGGCGCAGCGGCGGGCGAGGTGGTACATCCAGGCGGTGAAGCTGCCGTCGTCGCGGTAGGTGTGGCGGTATTTCAGCATGCGCTGGAAGACGATCTGGGTGATGTCCTCGGCGGCGGACCGGTCGCCCGTGAGCTTGGCGAGGTAGCCGAAAAGCCGGCCGTGGTGGCGCTCGAAGAGCTCGCCCAGGGCGTCGAGCTCGCCGTCGCGGACGGCGAGCATCAAGGCATGGTCGGAGCGTTGGGCGGGAGCGTTAACCACGGCGGCCGGGCGGGATCCGACGTTACGAACGGCGGGGACGGGAGCGACAGGGATTTCGGGCAGGGCGGCGATCACGGCGGCGGGACATGGCGTGGTTGTCCGGAGAGAACTCGGACCGCGCGGATTGGTTACGGAAAATCCGCGGAAATTCCGCCGGCCGCCCCGGCGGCGCTGCGGGATTGCCCTTCGGCCCGCCGCGTGTACCGGTAACGGGCCAACCGCCCCCCTCCCCACCATGAACCGTCGTTCCTTCCTCATCCGTTCCTCCCTCTTCACCGCCGCCGGCCTCCTTGCCCGGCCCCTGGTTTCCGCGCAGGCGCCGAAGGCCGCCCCGGCCCCGGTCGTGCCCGACTTCAAACTCCTGCGCCGGGACGTCGGCGTGTTTTCCGCCCGCGGCGGCAGCATCGGCTACCTCGCGGCGAAGGACGGCCTGGCGGCCGTGGATACCCAGTTTGCGGATACGGCGAAGCTCTTTCTCGACGGCTTGCCCGGCCGCGGCGGCCGGCAGCTGGACGTGCTGGTGAACTCCCACCACCACGGCGACCACACGGGCGGCAACGGCGTCTTCAAGCCCGCGACGAAGAAGATCGTCGCCCACGCGAATGTCCCGGCCCTGCAGAAGGCGGCCGCCGAGCGCTCCAAGAGCGTCGATGCCCAGGTCTACGCCGACACGACGTTCGCGGCGACGTGGCGCATGGATGTCGGCAGCGAGGTGATTTCCGCCAAGTACCACGGGATTGCGCATACGAGCGGCGACATCGTGACCCTGTTCGAGAAAGCCAACGTGATCCACATGGGCGACCTGATGTTCAACCGCCTGTACCCGGTGATCGACCGCGGCAGCGGCGGCCGTTTCAAGGGCTGGATCAAGGTCCTCGAGGAAGTGGCGAAGACCTATCCGAAGGACGCGATCTACATCTTCGGCCACGGCAACGCCAAGTTCGGCGTCACCGGCACGGCCGCCGACCTGCTCACGTTCCGCGATTACCTGAGCGGCCTGCTCGACTACACCGACAAGAAAATCAAGGCGGGCGAGCCGAAGGAGAAGATCGTCGCGCTGGAGAACCTGCCCGGCTTCGCCGATTTCCATCAGGCGCTGCCCAACCGCCTCGGCGGCAATCTGGCCGCCGCCTACGACGAGCTGACGGAAAAGCAGGGCTGATTCCGGCGGCCATGACGGACCCGGGGCTCGCCGCCGGGAGAATTCGCGAAAGATTCGGGCCGGCGGCCGCGTTGCAGGACAACGGGGCCGCCGGCCCCGCTTTTTCTCCAACCTGTCCCGCCCCATGAAATCCGTCCGTTCCAAGAAGTCCTTCGCGCCGGTTCCGGTGCTCCTGTCCGAACCCCTGCTGCCCACGTCGGCGCACTGCGAACGCACGTTCGCGTCGACCGAAGGCCGGCCCACGCTGACGGTCCGCTCGACGCTGCGGACCCTCGCCGGTCCCAACGACCCGATCTCCTACCGCGTTGCGATCAACCGCGCCGAGGGCGCCCCGGCCACGCCGAGCTACAGCCTTTACACCCTGTGCATCCAGGGCCGGCGTTGGCGGGTCGAGATCACGCAGGCCTCGGGTGAGAACGTGGCGTTCATCGATCCCAAGGGCACCGTCGCGAAGGAAATCACCGGGATCAAACAGCCGGTGAATCTGGTTTTGGCCCGGGCTCAGCCCAAAGGCTCGCCGGGCGTCGATCCGGCCAAGGTCTGGTCCCTCGCTTTCGCGGGCGACTCCTGCGAGCTGTGGGTGACATCGTACCGCCCGAAGCTGCGGAAGCCGAAGCGTCCGGGCGATACGGACGACAGCAGCGACTGCCCGCCCCCGCCGGAATCGGGCGGCGAGGACGGCGACTCCGAGTAACCGCAATCAGCGCGCTCCGGCGGCCGTCTCCGGGGCGTGCAGGATCCGCACGCGGCCCGACCGGAAAAACACGAGGATTTCCTGGCCGTCCGGCGCGACGCGGACGGATTGGACCTGTTCCTCGCCCACGCGCAGAAGCGTGGCGAGCAGGTCGCCGGTCTCGACGGAGAGCACGTGGATTTCGCCCTCGGGCGCGCCGACCAGGAGGCGGCGTCCGTCCGGCGTGGGAGCAAGCGACGCGGGAGCCGCGCTGCCGGACTCGACCGTCCGGAGCAGGCGGCCGTCCGCCTTGGCCCGGAACTGGATCCGCCCGTTGCGCATGGAGACGGCGAGTACGTCCCGGCCGGGAATGGCCACCAGGCCGATGGGCAGGGCCGGCAGCAGGTGTTTCCACCGCACGGCGCCGTCGGGCAGGTTCAGGCAGCTGATTTCCGCGACGTTGCCGATGGCGAACACGTGGGAGCCGTCCGGCGCCAGATGCCGCAGCCACACGTCGCGGAACTTGCCGGCCGAGCGGCGCTCGACGGGTTGGGCCGGGTCGGTGAGATCGACCGTCCAGATTTCGCCGTTGGTGCGGTTGACGGCGAGATGGCGACCGGTCTCCGCCACCACGGTGTGGGTGATCGGTGTATCGCCGGCGGCGAGCAGCGGCAGCGCCGGCGCGGCCGACGGTTGCCAGCGGGCCACGGCCTGGAGGTCGGCGGTGAGGCCCCAGAGCGTGTCGCGCACGAAGGCGACCGGCTGCCGGATCGCGCCGGCCGGCGCGATCTGCCGGAGACGCGCCGTCTCGAACATCGCGGCTTCGCGAGCATTGATCGTGGCGAAAAAATGGCGTCCGTCGGCGCCGTAGACCATGCTTTGGTTGGTCGGGGTGGCCCCGGTCAGGGTCAGCTTGGGGGCGGCGGCATCCATGGCGGCGAAGTCCCAGCGCCGGACTTCGCCCGAAGCGCTCGCGCTGAACAACCAGGGCCGGTTCCGCGCCGCGAGCAGGGCGGTGACGGCGCCGTCGTGCCCGCGGAATCGCCGGGCCTCCGGGGCGACTTGGCCGGAGAGACCCACGGTCACGATCTGCGAACCGGTGGCCGCGAGCAAAGTGTCGGCGGTCAGCGTGTCGGGGACCACGGCGCCGATCGCCAACGCGAGCGGCCGGGCCGCCTTCCAGGTTCCGTCTACCCGGTCGAGTTTCCAGTTCTGGTTACCGGCAGGGGGCGACGCGTACCAGTCGCCCGGCGTACCGGGCTCGGGCCGGCAGTACAGCACCCAAGGGACCGCGGCCCCGACTTCCTGGTGCCGAAACGACGGCGCATCGCCGAGCTTGAGGTGCGTGAGCCGGGACTGGACGCCGGGGTAGCGGCCGCGGACGGTGACCAAGGCGATTTCGTCGCGGGCGACGTTGTGGCCGCTGCGGAAAAACTCCCACGGCAACTCGCTGGGCTCGTCGAGCAGCAGCTCGACGACCGGGCGGTTCACCGTGAAGTCCCAGACCACCAGCGTGAGCGGGATCGGGCCGCGCTTGCGGCTGGGGCTGGTCGGTTGGGCGTCGATCAAAGCGACGAGCCGGTCGGGGCCGATGGCCAGGAGCGGGCGGACCCAGAAGTGGCCGTGGCCGCTGCGGTCCGGGCGGCCGTCGGCCACCGACCAACGTTGCGGCGTGGCCAACGGCAGGGAGCTCGTGCCGACGAGCCACTTTCCGTCCGTCGAGAAGCCGGCGAATTTGCGCACGCCCTCGATCCGGCGCACCGCGCGGCCGCTTTCCGCCTCGAGCAGCGTAAGGTTGCCCGCGTCGTCGTGGACCGCGACGAGGGATTCGTCGGGGGAGAATTCCATCCGGCCGATGGGCGATCCGCTCGCGATCAGGAGCTCGCTCGGGTCGCCGGCGGCGGCGTGCCGCAGCGCGCGCCACTCGAAGGGGGGCGGTTCGCCCGGCCGCTCGGGGTCGTTGGCAACCTGGGAGAGGAGCGTGCGGGCGCGGCCGAAGTCGTTGCGTTCGATCGCGCGCTGGGCCTGGGCCAGCGTCGCCGCGTAGACCGCGCGGCGGGCGAGCGTGTCGCGCTCGGCCTCGGCGGTGCGGCGGCGGTCGAGTTCGTCGGCCGCGCGCCGGTGCTCGATCCAGGCGCCGCCGCCCGCGACTGCGGCCACGACGGCGAGGGCTGCTGCGGCGCGGAGGGCGCGGCCGAGGTGGCGCTCGGCGGCGCGGAGGCGGCGGACTGAACGCCCGGCCTGGAGGAGCAGCACGTCGTCGAGCAACGCGGCGGCGTCGCGGTAACGTTTTGCGGCGAGCGGGTCGCAGGCGCGGATGAGGATTTCGTTGAGCTCGAGCAGTTCCTTCCGGTCGGGCCAGGTGTGGAATTCGGTGGGCAGCCGCGGGTAGTCGTGGCGCCCGAGGCCGGTGGCGAGTTCGTACAGCAGTTTGCCGAGGCTGAAGATGTCGGCGGCGGGCGCGCCCGGGCCCTCGGGGGCGACGTAGCCTTCGGTGCCCACGAAGGTGAGGCCTTCGCTCGCGGCGGCGACGAGGCCGATGTCGGCGAGTTTCGGCACGCCGCCGACGAAGATCACGTTGGAGGGCTTGATGTCGCGGTGGACCAGTTCGCGGCGGTGGAGGCCGGCGAGGGCGCGGGCAAGGTCGGCGGCGAGGGATACGACTTCCTTGGCCGGGAGGCGGCCGCGGCGGGCGAGCGTTTCGCGCAGCGTGTGGGGGACGTAGCTCGCGGGATCGATGTCGCGGCCGGACACGGCGTCGTCCGCCAGCTCCATCACATAGTAGAAAAACGCCTCGCCGCGGCCGACGTGGAGGAGGGCGAGCTGGCGCGATTCCTCGAGCGAGACGCGGGCGAATTCCTTGAGTCCGTTGAACTCGCGCTCGTAGGGCTGCGGATCGGTGAATCGCTCGCGCCAGACGAGTTTGACGGCGCGGTAGATGCCCGTGACGCCGCGGGCAAGCCAGACATCGCCGTAGCTGCCGCGGCCGATGAGGCGCAGGAGCTCGTAGTCTGGAATCGCGGGTGCGGCGACCGGCGGAGTCACGCCCGCCAACGCTGCGGCGGCCGGCGGTCGCGTCGATGTCGAAATCGCGGCGGCCGGACCCGCCGGGCGCGCCTCAGCCGAGCTGCTGCTCGAGGCGGGCGACCTCGGCTTTCAGCTGTTTGGTGAGGCGGTGCGTGATGACGTAGACCGTGGCGACGGCGAGATCGAGTTCGCGCGCGACGCGCAACACGGGCCAGCCCTGACGGTGGCAGAGCTCGAAGGCCTGGAAATGGCGCGCGGGCACCCGTTGCGCGAGGCGCGCGAGGGCGGCGTCGAGCACGTGGCGGCGCCATTCGTCGTCCCAGATCTCGTCGCCCGCCTGCCCGGCGGGATCCGGCACGCGCTCGATCGTGGCGGTGCGGTCGGAGTCGGCGCCGCCCGGGGCGCGGTGGGCGGCGTGGCGCTGGCGCTCGCGGAATTTGTCGGTGATGCGCCATCGGGTGAGGTTCATGAGCCAGCCGCGGAACGAGCCGCGCGCGGGATCGGATTCGAATTCGTGGATGGTCTCGGCGACGCGCTTGAACACGTCCTGCGTGACTTCCTCGGCCTCGTGGCGCGCGAGGCCGGCGCGCAGCGCGAGATTGAAGACGAGCTTTTCGTAGAGCCGGTAGAACTCGCCCCAGCTGGCGGCATCCTGCCAGTCCCGGAGTCGGAACAGCAGGCTGGCCCGCGTGGCGGCGGTGGAGGCGGCGGTGGGGTCGGAGGGCATGATCATGTACCCTTCGAAACGCGGGCCGGGGCGCGGATCTTACAGAATTCGTGCGGCAGGGGCACGGCGGAGAATTTTCGCGTTTTTCTGAAAGATCAACCCGGACGCCGTCGTTGCAGGCCACGGAACCCCTCGCCGACCACGTCATGACCGCCAGTCCCGCCCCCCGTACCACGACCGCGCCGTCCCGAGCCGAGGTGCCGCCCGATTTTCTCGCTTTGGTGTGCCACGAATTGCGCACGCCGCTGCAGGCAATCATGGGTTGCGGCGAATTGCTGCTGCGGGATGCCGCCGACGAAACCAGCCGCGCCCGCCTGGCGACGATCGGCCAGCAGGGGGCGCTGATGCTGCGGCTGGTCAACGATCTGCTCGACCTGCGGGCGATGGAGGCGGGGGGCTTCTCGATCCGGTTGCAACCCGTGAACCTGCCCGCGCTCGTGATGCAGGCGGTGGAGAGCTGCCGGCCGGCGGCCGCGGCGAAGGGCCTGGCCCTGCGCTGCACCGTCGCGGCCGACGCGCCGGGCTGGGTGCTGGCGGACGGCGACCGGCTCGGGCAGGTGCTGCTGAATCTGGTGGCGAACGCGATCAAGTTCACGGTGCAGGGCCGCATCGACGTCGTGCTCAACGCCGCCGCGGAGGTCGGCGGGGCGGAGCTCGCGGTGTCCGACACCGGCCCGGGCATCTCCCCGGCCGAGCAGGAGAAAATCTTCCAGCCTTTTGCGCGGCTGGCGGGAGCGTCGGGCACGGAGGGACTCGGGCTCGGCCTCGCGCTCGCGGCGCACCTTTGCCGCCGCATGGGCGGCGATCTGTCGGTGACGAGCGACGGCCGCAGCGGCTCGACGTTCTACGCGCGCTTCGCGGCGCTGCGCACCGCGGTCCCGGCGGCCGCCGCCGCGCCGGAACCGGGTTCGCTGGGCGGCCGCCGGGTGCTCGTGGCCGACGACAACGCGCTCGTGCGCGAGGTTTTGGCCGCGCAGTTGGCGCGGCTCGGGGCCAAGTGCGAGACCGTCGGCGACGGCGAAGCGGCCCTGGCGCTCGCGCTCAGCGGAAAGTTCTCCGCCGTCGTGCTCGACCTCTCGATGCCGCGCATCGACGGCCTCGAGGCGGCGCGCCGCATCCGCGCGCGGTGCGGGCCGACGGTCCGGATCGTGGGGGCCAGCGCGCACGCCGCCGCGGCGGACCGCTCGCGCGCGATCGCGGCGGGCATGGATGCATTTGTCACGAAGCCCGTGAACCTCGGCGCCCTCGCCGCGGCCCTCGGCTGCGTGCCGGGCGTGGCCGGGCCCGACGAGTCCGATCTGGCGCCCGCTTCGTTGGCGCGCTGGTTCCGTCAGGAAGTCCCGCCGGCCCGCGTGGCGCTGTGCGCCGCGTGGCGGCTGCGCGACTGGGCCGCGCTCGAGCGCCAGGCCCACTACCTGCGCAACAGCGCCCTCGCGGTCAGCGATGCCGCGCTGGGCGCGGCCTGCGCGAAACTCGAGGAAAGCGCCGTCGCCCGCGACGAAGCGGCGGCGGGCCGCAGTTGGCTGCAGTGCGAGGCGGAGCTGGCGCGCTGGCTCTGATTCCCGGCCGGGCCCCGGCGCCCGTCCCGGGTCCGCGGGACTTGTTCCCGCCGCTTCGGGTTTGCGTGCGCCCGCGGGCGCGTCCCGAATCGGCGACCACCCCGCCATGATGCGCTTCGCTTCCGCCTGTTGTGTTCTTGTTTCGGGCCTGTGGCTGGGCGGCTGCCAATCCGCCTCGGCCGACGCCGTCCTCGTGCTGGCCCGCCGCGAAGCCGACCGGCAGACCTATTTTGTGCGGGACGCCGCGGGCGTCCGCGCGTGGACCGAGCCCGGCCTGCCCGCCGCGACAGGGAACCTGCGGCTGGCGCCCGCGGGCGGCACGGCGCTCGCGACGATCGGCGCCGCCGGAAGCGGCGCGGCCGAGTTGCGCCTGCTCCAGCCCGGCACCGCGGTGGCGCCCACGGTTTTGGCCAAGGAGTGGGTGTGGGACGTCGCCCTGCGAGCCGACGGCGCCGCCGCCGCGTGGATCGAAGGCAATGCCCCCCGGCGGCTGCGCACGGCGCAGGCGCCCGAATGGCGGCCCGCCGATTTTCCGTTGCCGGCCGGCGCGGAGCCGGCGGCGCCGCGTTGGCTGCCCGGCGGCGGGCTGCTCGTCGTGCTGCGCGAGCCGGGCGGCAGCCGCGTGGTTGCCCTGGCGGCCGACGGCGCCGTGACCGCGACGTGGCACCGCGTCGCCGGGGACACGCGGTTGGCCGAGCCGGTGGCGGCGGCGGGAAATGTGTTCGTGCTTGAAGTTCCGGCCGACGGTTCGCCCCGGCGCCTGCTGCGCTTGGCGGCGCCCGGGGGCGGGCTGGCTGTGCTGGCGACGGGTTACTTCGCGGAAGGCACGCTGCAGGCCTCGCCCGACGGACGGTATCTCGCCGCGGTGTGGGGCGAAACACTCGCCGCGGTGCAGCGCGGCGAGGCCGGCCTGCGCTGGATCGGGCCGGCGTGGCCCGGCTTGCCCTCCGGATTGCCGCGGGCCGCGGGTTTCGCCTGGAGTCCCGACGGCCGCCGCCTCGCCGTCGCCCGCCGGGCGGACGGCCGCGAATGGGTCGAGGTCCATCCGGACGGAGCCGCGGCCGAACTGCCCGGCTTCGCCCCGCAATGGTGGTCCGCCCGCCGCTGATTTTCCGCCATGACCACGTTGCTCCGCCGGGTTGTCCTGCTCCTTTTCTGCGCCGCCCGTCTGGCCGCCGAGACCGCGGTCAAGCCCGAGGTGCCGCTCACGGTGGCCAAGGCCGTCGCGCTCGCGGTGGCCGAGGAGCGCCTGCCCGGCGCGGCCCTGGCCTCGGCCAAGCTGTATCGGAATCTCGAGGACGCCCCGGCGGTCTGGGTTTTCGAGTTCCGCGCGGCCGACGGCGACACGCCCTACACCGTGGTGGCCGCCGCAACGCGCGCCCTGCCGCCGGTGGTCATGCACTGGCGCGGCCTGCCGTGGCACGCCGATCCCGCCTATCTGGCCCGCGCCCGCGAGAGCCTCGCGGCCTACCGGCGCGCGGATGCCAAAGCCGACTGGGCCGACCTCCGCTGGGAGGGGCCGCTCGACCTTTGGGTGCCGCGCGTCGATGCCGCGGCCGAGCAAACGTTCGCCGCCGTGCGCGACCGCGTGGAACTCACCCGCACCGATGTCGCCGCGCGGGCCGCGCGGCGCGAGGTCCTGGCCCCGGACGCCGCCGCGTACGTGGCGGCGGCATGGGCCGATGTCGACCGCGCCGGCGTGCACTTGGCCGACCGGCCGCGGCCCGTCGCGGCGACCCCGCAGTCGGGTTTCACCCGCTACATTCCGCGCGTGCCTTACCTGAACCAGACGGATTCGCCCGACTGCGGCATCGTTAGCATGATGGACATTCTGCTTTACCACGACGCCAACGGTTTCCCGACCTTGGTGAACGAGAACGACCTCACCGGCCTGCGCCTGCGGCTGCGCACGTTGATGGAATGGACCACCAACGGCACCTACGCCGACAAGCAGCTCAGCGGCACCCGCACCTACGTGCAGGAACGCGGCGTCGCCGGCTACAACTTCGCCCTGCACGCGCGCGGCAACTTCCGCGGCGTGACCTCGACCGACATGGCGTTTTCCCAATTCACTTCGGAAATCGACGCCGGCCGGCCCGTGCAGCTCAACATCCTCAATTACGCGGGCACGACCGGCGGCCACGCCGTCTGCGGTGTCGGTTACTATTCGGGCCGGGTGGGCAACATCACCAGCGCCACCTGGGCGATCATCCACGACAACTGGAAAGGCAGCTTCACCAACCCGTACCTGAATCCCGACGAGCCCTACGTCGACTTCGCGACCACCAACAGCTTCATCAAGGTGGTGCCGCCCGCGGTGGCCCCGCCCTCCGCGACCGCCGTCGTGATCGATGCGCCGACCAACGGCTCGACCCTCTCCGTCGGCAGCGCCGCCAGTTACATCGCGCGGGTCACGACCGCGGCGGGCGTCGGCGTCAACAGCGTCAGTTTCCGCGTCGGCGACACGATTCTGCGCACCGCGACGGCCCCCGATGCGAACCAGCCCGCGGGCCGCGTGGGCAACACCTATTCGACGACGTGGACGCCGACCGCGGCGGGCACGTACCGCTTGATGGTCAGCGGCGTCGATTCCCTGAACCGTGGCTTCCTATCCGAGGTTTCCGTCAACGTCACCGCGGTGAACGCCCCGCCCGTCGTGGGCTGGTCCTCGCCGCAGTACGACAACGCCCAGTTGCTCACCGGCAATCCGGTCGATCTCTCGGTGGCCGCGAGCGACAGCGACGGCACAGTCGGAGCCGTGGAATTCATTTTGCTCGGCTCGCCGGCCGTGAGCCTCGGCCGCGTCGTGCCGTCGGGCGGGACCTTCGTGACGCTGCGCGGCGTGAACCTCAGCGCGAGTGGCGACGCCACGCTGCGCGCGATCGCCACGGACAACCGCGGCGCCACCACGACTGTCGACCGCCGCGTGCGCGTCGTCGCCGCGGCCTCCGCCAACAACGATGCCTTCGCCGGCGCGTCCGTGCTCGCCCCGGCCGGCGCGATCGTGACCACGACGTCGTTGCGCGCCACGCGCGAGACCGGCGAACCCGCGCATGCGGGCAATGCCGGCGGCCGCTCGCTGTGGTGGCGTTGGACGCCGTCCGCCGCGGGCACCGCGGTGATCGCGACGCGCGGTTCGAGTTTCGACACGGTGCTCGGCGTCTACACCGGCAGCGCCGTCGGCGCCCTCGCCGCCGTCGCGAGCAACGACGACGACGACGATTCCTACAGCAGCTACGTGCGGTTCACGACCGTCGCCGGCGCGACGTACTTCATCGCCGTCGACGGCTACAACGGCGAAGGCGGCGACGTCGCCCTGACCGCGCTGCATTCCGCGTCGGCCTCGCCGAACGACGCCTTCTCCGCCCGCGCCAACCTCGCGGGCACGGCCCTCGACGTGGCCGCCAGCAACATCGTGGCGACCCGCGAGACGGGCGAGCCGACGCATGCGTCGGCCGGCGGGCGTTCGCTCTGGTGGACCTGGGTCGCGCCGGACAACGGCACCCTCAGCCTGTCGACGGCGGGCTCCACTTTCGACACTTTGCTCGGCGTCTACACCGGCAGCGCGGTGGGTGCGCTGACGGCGGTGGCCGCCAACGACGACGGCGGGCCGGAGTACACTTCGGCCCTGTCGCTCGCGGTGACGCGCGGCACCGCCTATCAGATCGCGGTGGACGGCTACGGCGGCGCCAACGGCCGCGTGCGTCTCGTGCTGGGCTTCCTAGCGGCGGGCGCGCGCCCGGCCAACGACAACTTTGCGGCGCGCACGGTGCTCACCGGTTCGCAGATTTCCGTCGCGGCGACGACGGCCGGAGCGACGAAGGAAACCGGCGAACCCAACCATGCGGGTTCCGCCGGCGGCTCGTCCGTGTGGTGGTCGTGGACCGCGCCGGGCGACGGCACGCTGACGTTGAGTACCGAAGGCAGCAGTTTCGACACGGTGCTTGCCGTGTACACCGGCACGGCGTTCAACGCGCTCAGCTTGGTCGGGGCCGACGACGACGGCGGCGACGCCGGCAGCAGCCGGCTGGCCCTGCCCGTGCGGGCCGGCACGGCGTATCAGATCGCCGTGGACGGCTACAACCGCGCCGCCGGCTCGGCGTTGCTTTACCTGACCTTCGCCGGCGGCGGCGCTCCCGCGAGCCCGGTGCGCGCGCGCCTGATCAATGTCGCGACGCGCGGCCTCGCGGGCAGCGGCAGCTCGACGATGATCGCGGGCTTCAGCATCACGGGCGCCTCGGCCAAATCGGTCCTGATCCGCGCCGTCGGCCCCACGCTCCGCGGTTTCGGCGTCGGCAACGCGATCGCCGATCCCGTGCTCACGCTCTTCCGCGGCGACGCGCGGCTTTCCGCCAACGACAACTGGGAGGATAATCCGAGCCGCGCGCTCATCGAGGAGAAGGCCCGGCAGACCGGCGCGTTCGCCCTCGCCGCCGGCGCCAAGGACGCCGTCCTGCTGACGACGCTGTCGCCCGGCAGCTACACCGCGCAGATCACCGCGGCGACCGGCACCTCGAGCGCCGGCGTGGCGTTGGTCGAGATTTACGACGCGGACACGGCGGCCGACGCCGACGCCACCGGCCGGCGGCTCATCAATCTTTCGACCCGCGGCCAGATCGGCGCCGGCGGCGATATCATGATTGCCGGCGTGGTCGTGACGGGCACGGAAAGCAAACGCCTGCTCATCCGCGGCGTCGGTCCGACGCTCGGTGTCTTTGGCGTGACTGGTGCGTTGGCGGATCCGGTGCTAACCGTAGTGCGCGACGGCACGACGGTGGCGACCAACGACGACTGGTCCGCCCAGGCCAATGCCGCGGCGATCGTGACCGCGACGCAGCAGGCGGGCGGCTTCGCGCTCGTCAACGGCTCGCTGGATTCCGCGCTGTTGCTGACGCTCGCTCCCGGGGCCTACACGGTGCAGCTCGCCGGCCTCGGTGGCACGACGGGCGTTGGTTTGATCGAGGCGTACGAACTGCCGTGAGCGCGCGCCGCGCGCGGTTGAAAGTTGAAAGGTGAAGGTTGAAGGAACGGACCTGTGCCGGCGGTCCCGGTACGGCGCTCTCAGCGTTCAATTTTCAACTTGGACCTTTCAACCGCCGGGTGCCGCAACGGCAACCGGCTAACGGCGCAAAATCGCGCGGATCGGGGAACCGTCGCCGCCGCGGAGCTTGAGCGGCAGGGCGATCAATTCGTAGACGCCGGCTTCGACGTCGCGGAGGTCGAGGCTTTCGATGATCAGGATCCCGGCGTCGTCGAGCAGGTGGTGGATCGCCATGTCCTTGTTGTTGAGTTCGTCGACCGAGGGCAGGTCGAGGCCGATGAGTTTCACACCGCGGGCGGCGAGCCACGCGGGCAGGGCGCGATCGAGCAGGGGCCACACGGTGGGAAAGGTCGTGAGGTCCGACCACGCGTCGGTGCGGAACAGGATCCGCGGCACGGCGGCGAGATCGGCGTCGGTGAGACCGTGGAAGAGCGCCGGCGTGAACGTCGGGTGGCCGCGCGCATCGATCACGCGGGCGGGGCCGACATAGAGCGAAAGGTCGAGTTGGTCGGTCGTGAGCCCGCGGGAATTGTAGTGGAACGGGGCGTCGAGGTGCGTGCCGTTGTGGACGCTGCAGGAGAGCCGGCCGACGTTGCAGGCGGCGCCCGCCGCCATGCTGGCCGTGAGGTCGAGGGCCGTCGCGCTGTCGCCGGGCCAATGCGGGGACCCCGTGTAGAGCGGACGGGAAATGTCGATGATCCGGTAGTTCGGAGGGGAATTCATGGCAGGGAGCGACGGGACAGGATGGACGGGACGGGCGGAGACAGGATGGACAGGACGGTAGTGGGCGTGGCGGTGAGGGTGCTTGCGCTTGAATTCAAGCCGGGCACCGCCGAATCCCAAGAGGAGGCCGACTTCGATTCCGGTGACCGTGAGATAGTTCACCGTTTGTACCTCGTGCGCAAGTGTCAGCGCGGACGAAGCCTTCAGCTCGATGACGACTTGCGACTCAACCAACAGGTCCGGAATAAATTCTCCCACGACAATCTGATCGTAGGTTACGCTTAGCTTTGCGTCGGATTCGGCCCGAAGTCTGGATCGCGCCAGTTCCACTTGCAGTGCCCGACGATACACGGACTCCAGGAACCCCGGCCCCAGCTTCTTGTGCACGGCGATGGCAGCCCCGATGATTCGCGCGGTCAGGTCGGCATGGTTCTCCATGCATCCTGTCCATCCTGTCCTCCGGACATCCTGTAAATCCTGTCCTCACCCCGAATCCCGTCCGTTCGTCCTAAGGCACCAGTCCCGGATCGCGGCCCCACGCTTCGTACGCCCGCTTTTCCATGATCTCCCTCAGGCGCGAGATTGCCTCCGCGCAATCGGCAAAGCGCGTGTAGAGCGGCGAGGGCGCGAGGCGGATGAGGTCGGGCCCGCGGAAGTCGGGCACCACGCCGGCCGCTTTCAGGGCCTGGCAGATCCGCGCGGCGTCGGGGTGCGCCAGCGCGAGGTGGCCGCCGCGCGCCAAATGGCCACGCGGGGTCGCGACGGTAAACCCGAAGTCCCCGAGCTCGGCCTCGATCCGCGCGAGGAGGAAATCCGTCAACGCGAGCGACTTTTCCCGCAATGCCGCCGCGCCGCCCGCGGCCGCGATCAGTTCCAGCGAACCGAGCAGCGGCGCAAGCGCGAGGATCGGCGGGGTGCCGATGTGCAGGGCCGCGGCGCCGTCCGCGGGTTCGTGCCGCGGGGCCATGGCGAATCTCCGGTCCGGCCGCACGCCCCACCAGCCGGCGAGGCCGGGGGCGCGCCCGTGGTGCTTGGAATTCAGATACAGGCCGCCGGCGGCGCCGGGGCCGGCGTTGAGCCATTTGTAGGTGCACCAGAAGGCGAAATCGACGCCGTCGCGGTCGAATGCATGCGGCACGGCGCCGATGCTGTGGGAGCAATCGAAGCCGACCAAAATGCCGCGTTCGTGCGCTTTGCGCGTGAGGGTCGCGACATCGAGCAATTGCCCGCTGGTGAACACGACCGCGGGCAGCACCGCGAGTTGCACGTCGTCGGTGAAGGCCGCGAGGAGGTCGTCGAGCCGCAACACGCGGCCGTCGCGCGACGGGATCAGCCGCAGGTGTTGCGCCGGATCAAGGCCGCGCAGCCGCAGGTGGCTTTGCAGGGCGTAGGCATCGGAGGCGAAGTTGAGGACGTCGCCGACGATGACGCGACGCCCCGGCCGGGCCGGTTCGAAGAGCGTCGCGAGCAACTGGTGCAGGTTGGCCGTGGTCTGGCCCGTGATCGCGACCGACGAAGGGTCGGCGCCGACCAACGGCGCGAGCGCGGCGGCCGCGCGGTCGGCCAGCGTGAGCCAGGCGGGATCCGCCCCGGTCCAGCCGTCGATCCCGAGCGTGCGCCATTGTTCGACGGCGCGGAGCAAGGTGGCCTCGGCGCGGCGGGACAGCAGCCCGAGCGAGTTGCCGTCGAGGTAGAGGCGTCCGGCGGGCAGGAAGAATTCGTCGCGCAGCGGCGCCAGCGGATCGGCCCGGTCGAGAGCGGCGGCGGAGAGGGCGGGGGCGCAGGCGGACATGGGCCGAGGCCAGCAGCTTTGGTCGCGGCTGCGAAGCGAAGAATGGCCGCCGCCGGCGCGTTTCCCCGGTTGCGCCGGGGCGCGCCGCGGTTTCGCTGGCGGGATGCGTAACTTCTTTGTCCGGGCCGCGGTCGCCGCGGTTTCGATCTGCGCGTCGGCGCTCGGCGCCGCCGCGACGTATTCGCCCGCGGAGATCGCGGCGGAGTCGAAAAAGGCGAACGACTTCTTCGAGCGCGCATACCAGGACCGCGTCGACCGGAGTCCCGAGTTGCAGACCTACCTCGGGGTGAAGAAGGACTACGGGCGCTGGGACGACGACTCCGAGGCCCGGGCGACCGAGGATTTCGCCCGGGAGGCGGCGTTGCTTGCGGAGCTGAAGCGGACAGTGAACTTCGCCGCGCTCGATCCGCAGACGCAGCTCAGCTACCGGCTCTGGGTGCGGGAGGCCGAGCGCGCGATCGAGGGCTTCCGGTGGCGGCACCACGACTATCCGGTGAACCAGATGTTCGGCCAGCACACGTCGCTGGTCGCGCTCCTGATCAGCCAGCACCGGGTCGACGACGTGAAGGACGCCGAGGCGTACGTCGAGCGCCTGCGCGGACTCAAAGCCAAGCTCGCGACCTTGGTCGAGAATCTGGAAATCCGCCGGGCCAAGGGCATCGTGCCGCCGAAGTTCGTGTTTCCCATCGTGCTCGAATCGTCGCGGGGCATCGTGCAGGGCGCGCCGTTCGACGCCTCCGGCAAACCGAGCGCCTTGCTCGAGGATTTCGAGGGCAAGCTCGCCAAGCTCCCGGGCGCCGAAGCGCCCGTGAAGGAACGGCTGCTCGCCGCGGCGAAGGACGCGCTGCTGACGTCCGTAAAACCCGGATACGACGCGCTTATCGCCAAGCTCGAGGCGCTGGAGCGGGAGGCGACGGAGGACGACGGCGTCTGGAAGTTTCCCGCCGGCGCCGAATTCTATGCGTACCAGCTGCGCGGCGCGACGACCACGGGCCTGGGCGCGACGGAGATCCACGAACTCGGCCTGAAGGAGGTTGCGCGGATCCACGCGGAGATGGACGCGATCCGCGCGAAGGTCGGCTTCGCCGGCGACCGGACCGCGTTTTTCAAATACCTGCGCGAGGATCCGAAGTTCTATCTGCCCAACACCCCCGAAGGCCGCGCGGCCTACCTCGAAATGTCGGTCAAGCTGATCGACACGATGCGCAGCCGGCTCGACGAGCTCTTCATCACGAAGCCGCGGGTGCGGTTGGTCGTGAAGCCGGTCGAGCCCTTCCGGGAGCGGGAAAGCGCCTCGGCGTTCTACCAGCAGCCGGCGGCCGACGGTTCGCGGCCGGGCATGTACTACGTCAATCTTTACGACACGTCCGCGTTGCCGATCTACGAGATGGAGGCGCTGGCGTACCACGAAGGCCTGCCGGGGCACCATATGCAGATCGCGATCGCGCAGGAGCTGGAAGGCATCCCGCGTTTCCGCCGCTTCGGTTTCGGCAACACCGCCTACGTCGAGGGCTGGGGGCTCTACTGCGAACTCGTGCCGAAGGAGATGGGGCTGTACGCGGATCCGTATTCGGACTTCGGCCGGCTCTCGATGGAGCTGTGGCGCGCGGCGCGGCTCGTGGTCGACACGGGCCTTCACGCCAAGCGCTGGACGCGCGTGCAGACCATCGCGTGGCTCAAGGCCAACACGCCCAACACCGACCGCGAAATCGAGACGGAGACCAACCGCTACATCGTCCTTCCGGGCCAAGCCACGGCCTACAAGGTCGGCATGCTGAAGATTCTCGAATTGCGGGCTTTGGCGCAGCGCGAACTCGGCCCGCGGTTCGACCTGCGGCGATTCCACGACCTCGTGCTGCGGGACGGCGCGGTCCCCCTCGATGTGCTCGAGGAAATTGTCCGGGACAGGATCGCCCGCGGCGGACGTTGAGCGGACGCAGCACGTCCGGGCCGGCACATCCGCCGCGCGAATTCAGGATTCCCATTGCGGCACCGCGCGGGCGCCGCTAGCCCCTGAGGTCGATCCGCATTCCCTTTCCGCCATGCTCAAAGCCGTCGTCAAAACCATCGCCCTGCTCGCGATCCTCTTCGTGATGCTCTACGTGGGCATGCACAACACCCAGGCGATCGATTTCCATTTCCCGATCGCCGGCACCACGACGAAGACGCCGATCCACGCGTCGGCCGCGCTGGTGTACTTCGGCATCTTCGCCGTCGGCCTGGTCGCCGGCACCATCCTCGCCGTCGGCGGGGGCAAATCCGGCGGCGCCAAGAAGAGCGGCGGCAAGGACAAGTAACGGGCCGAGATGGCGTCCGCGCCCGAGTCCCTTGCGGAGTCCGCGTCGCGTTGGCGTTCCGGCACGGGGCGCGGCCGCGAGGGCTTTTTCCGGGTGGCGCAGCGGCCCGACGGCCGCTGGTCGCTGCTGGCGCCGGACGGCGCGCCTTTCTTCGCGCGCATTGTGAACGGGGTGAAAGCCGCGGCGCCCGCGGCGGACCGCCCGGCGGCGCCCGACAGCGCGGCGCGGCTGCGCGCCTGGGGTTTCAACACGCTCGGCGCCGGGTCCGAGGCGGGGTTGCGCGACGACGGTTTGGCCTACGTGGCCACGGTGGATTTCGCCGCCGGCGCCGCCATGGTGGCGGCGCCCGGTGTGCGTTTGCCCGACGTGTACGCGGCGGAATGGTCCGGGGGCGCGGCGGAGCGGGCGGGCGCGGTGTGTTCGCCCCTGCGGGGCGAACCGTCGTTGCTGGGGTGGATCACGGACGAGCAACTCCTCTGGGGCGAGGCGCGGCCGGACCGGCCCGGGCTGCTGCAGGTTTGCCTCAGCCTCGAGCCGTCATTTGCCGCGTACCACGCAGCGTGGGAATTCGTGCTGGCGCTGCACGGGGGCAAACTCGATGCGCTCGCCCGCGCGTGGGGCGTGCCCGTGGCCAACAAGGAGACGGTGCGCGACTGGACGCGCGGCGACCGCGGCGTCGTCACCCGCGGCTGCCTGCGCGACGACGCGCGCTGGGTGCGCGAATGGGCGCGCCGCTACTTTTTCTCGACCGCCGCGGCGATCCGCGCCGCCGATCCCGACCACCTTGTGCTCGGCTGCCGCTTTGCCGGGCCGGCGCCGGCCGCGGTCCAGGCGGAGGGCGTTTATCCCGCGGTCGACGTGGCGCTGCCGGTCTGGACCGATTTGCCCGGGGCCGAGGGCCAGACGCTGCACCCGGTGATCGCGGGGGAGGTGGCTTGGAACGGCGCGGAATTCCAGCAGGCGCCGGCGACCGGCCCCGCGCGGCGGCTCACGTCCGTCGAGCGCATGCTGCGGCGCGCGCGGACCGCGCTCGACCGCACGGCCCGGCATCCGGCGGTCGTCGGCTATGCCTGGGCGCAGTGGCAGGACGCCGCCGGCGAAGTGCCGCCGTTCGCCCGGGGTCTGGTCCACGGCGACGGCGCCGAGGCCCGCGAACACACCGAATTGCTCGCCCCTTTCAACGCCCGCGTCGAAACTCTGCGCCGTCCGGAACGCCCCGCTTCTTCCCCATGAAACTCCGCCGTCTCGCCCTGCTGTCCGCGTTGGCCGCCGTTCTTCTCGGCGCCGCGGGCTGCTCCCATCTCGACACCACGCCGGCCGGGAATCCCGACCGCGTGCTCAACGGCGCCGTCGTGTTCGAGGGCACGCTCCCGGCCGGGACCGAGATCATCGTCCGCCTGCTCGAGTCGGCGCCGAACGAAAAGGGCCGGAGTGCGGGAGCCGATTTCCCCGCGGCCTCCCCGGCGGCCGGTCCCCGTCCGGACCGTCTGCTCGGCGAGTACCGCGAGACGCTCGCAGCCGCGGCGATGCAGCCCGTGCCCTTCAAGATCGAGTACTTCGCCGAAGACGCGGTGCTGCGCCGCGGGCTCAATCTCGACGTGCGCGTTTCCTTCGGCGGCAGACTCCGTTTGCGCACGGTCAACGCGCACGTTGTCACGCTCGCGGGCTCGCCGTTCCGGCAGGACGTCAACGTGCAGCCGGTGCGGTAAGCGCGGTCCCGCGGAAGCGGGGCCGCGCAGTTGAGAGTTGAGTGCTGAGAGTTGAGAGCCGGGCGATTGGCGTCTCCACGACGAAGGCGGCCGTTTGCCGGGATCGGTCTCTCGACCCTCAACTCTCAGCTCTCAACTTTATCCCCGTTCAGCGCAGGCCGAGGGCGGTGTCGCCGACGGTGAGGATGTCGGTTTTGCCGTCGGGCCGGACGATTTCCAACGTATCCGTTTCCCGGATTCGCACCTGCGGGACCGGGGCCTGCGGGCCGCGTTCGGGCCAGAGCACGGCGTAGAGCGTCAGCGAAGTTGCGGCGGCGGCGGATTCGACCGCGAGGTGCGCGTGCTCGTGCCAGGAACCGGTGATGTAGGCCGAGCTGCCGGCGGGGACGGCGTACTTTGGGTCGACGGGGACGGGAAAGCGGTCGGTGACGGTGCCGCTCCAGCCTTCGAGTCCGGCGGCGGCGAGTTGCACGGCGAGCGAGGCCTTGCCTTCGGCGCCGCGGATCTGCGCGGCGCGGCGCGTTTCGTCCCAGACGAGATTCTTCTCGGCGTGGAGCAGCCACGTGAACCGCCCGGGCGCGGCGAGTTCGACGCGGTCGCGGATCACGAGGTAGCGGCGATCGACGAAGACGAAGTCGCGCGTCACGCGGCGGACGCGGCTCTTGTCCTTTTGCGCGGCGCGGTAGGCCGCGGTGGCATCGCCGGTCGCCCAGACCGTGCGCTCCGCGGTCTCGAAGCGCGTGATCTTGCCGGTGGAGGACTTCGATTTCGGCAATTGGCCGACGCCGTCGATGAGCAGCACGTTTTTCGAACGCGACTGGCGCGTCCACTGGTCGTGGTGGGGCGAATTGTGGTACTCGCGGTAGGCGGAGTTGATCGCGAGGCCCTCGCCGTAGGCGTTGAGGATGAAGCCGAGCTGGTCGGCGTGGCTGTGGCTGAAGGAACCGTAGGGCGAGGCGCGGAAGGTGACGTGGATATCGTCGTCGGGCCGGCCCAGCGCGCTGTGGAGCGAGACCCAGCCGACATCGGCGAAGTGGCGTTGCGGCGGCAATTCCGCGAGCGGCCGCGGCGCGGGCATGGGCCGGCCGGCGACGGCGAAATTGCGCAGGAGAAATTCCGCCGCGACGGGATAGCCGCGGTCGAGCCCGGCGAGGCCCTTGTCGATCGGGCGCGGCCGTTTGTCGGTGCAGAGGGCGGCGTAGCTGAGGAAGTGGCCGTTCTGCTGCACGCGGGCGAGGTACTCGAAATAGTCGGCCGTCGTCGGCTCGAGATTGAAGCGGCCGGCGTTGGACGCGTCGCCGACGATCGTGTGCAGGTAAGGCTGCACGTTGTAGAGGCAGAAGTACGGCGAGTTCTTCCAGAACGGCGACGCGTAGGCCGAGGGATCGCCGAGCGCGAGGAGGGCGTCCTGGAACGTGGCGTGTTCGAAGGTGCCGCGCCAATAGGCGCTGCCTTCGCCCCAGCCGCCGTCGTCGCCGCCCCAGGGACTGAATTGGTCGCGGTAGAACGTGTACGCAAAGCGCCACCAGGCGCGGGCCTCGGGCAGATCGTCCCAGAGCGCGAGTCCGGCCAGTCCCGTCATCGGCATGAATCGGATCGGATGCGAGGAGAGGTCCGCGCCTTCGATCGTGTTGCGGCGGACTTTGGCGATGTCGCCTTTGTCCGCGATCCATGCGGCCGAGCGGGCGCCGCGGGCTTTGAAGTGGGCGAGGATCGTCGCGCGGTCGGCGGCGGAGAGTTTTTCCCGCACTTGGTCGTAGACGAGCGGGAGTTTCCGCCAGAGGCGGAAGTGGGCCTCGTCGTTGTAGTAAATGTCGGCGGCGCCGGGGACGGGACCGCGGCGCCAATCCACGGGTTGGTCCGGGGGACCGAGCGTCCAGGCGGAGGTGGCGAGGAGGATCTCGCGGGCCTTGGCGAAGTAGCGTTCCTCGCCGGTCACGAGCCAGATCAAGGCCGCGGCTTCGGCGACGCCGGCGATGCGGCCGCAGACATCCTGCTGGCCGCGCCAGAGGTCGGCCATGTCGGAGCTGCGTTTCGACGGCGACGGATCGCCGTAGGTCACAGGTTCGGCCGGCACGGTGAAGCCGGCGTAGTCGCGGTCGAAATCGGCTTTGATTTTCGCGAAGGCCTTGGCGCCGTCTCCGGTCGAGCAATACGCCCGGAAGGCCTCGGTCCGGCCGGCGAGGACGCCGGTGCGCGGGGCGGTCGCCGGCACCACGGCCGCCGGATCCGCCGCGGCGAGGGCAATCGTGGCGGTGCCGAGGACAAGGAGGCAGCGGAGCAACAGGCGCAGGTTCATGGCGGCGGCAGGGAAGCGATCAGACCGGCAGGGATGGCAGCGCCCAGTGGGCGATTTCCCATTTGCCAAGGTGCGGATGGACGAGGGACCAGCGGCCGGCCGCGGCGCTGACGACCTGCCACGGCGCGGCTTCGGCGGGATTGCGCCCGGACCAAGTCAACGCGGCGAGGGCGAGCTTTGCGCCGGCAGGCACGCGTGCGCTGCGGTGCACGGGCGCGGCGTGCCACGGCGCGGCGACGTGGCGGCGCTCGGAGGCGTCGTCGAGGCGGGCATCCCATTCCGGCAACGTGGCGCCGAGCAGGGCCTGCTGCACGGAGCCGCGTTGGTCGCCGGACCAAGCCGACAGCACCTGACCGGGATCGGAACGCAGCACGTGCGCTTCCGTCAGCGGCAACGCGAACCCGCCGAGGCGTAAGACAACGGGTTGCTGCGGCTCGACGTGATGCACGTGGAGGAGCCAGCCGGCGCGCCAGAAGACGAAGGTCTCGACGCCGGTGTTCACCTGCCCGGTCTTGAAGCCGAGGTTGCAGCTGTAACCGAGGTGCGCGGCGTCCATTTCCACCACGACGGTCGAATGCCGGCCGAAGCGGCGGCCGTCGTCGGTCTGCTGCGTGAGCGCGCAGTCGAAGGAGAAATTTGTGATTTCCGGAAACGCATACGCGAAGTGCACGCCGGTGCGGTAGCTGAGCTTGCTCCACTTCCAGGCGCCGTAGCGGAGCTGCGTGTTGCCGACCATGGAGCCGCCGTTGAGGATCTCGACTTCGCCGTCCGGCGTGCTGCGCGTGACAAGCCCGGCGGTCGGCATCAGGTGCACGAAACCGCCCGGGCGTTCCGCGGGCAGCGGCTGCTCCGGCGCGGTCCAGAACGCGTGTTCGGGCGGCAGCAGGAGCGGCGTGAAGCCCTTGGCAGCCCAGTAGGGCGAACCCGGCGCGGAGTATGGCTCGATGATTTTCTCGAAACGGTCGGTGAAGCCCGGGGCCAGCGTGCCCTGCTCGCGGTAGATCGGGCGCGAGAGGAAGAATTCGAGATTCCGCGTGCAGAGCCGGCGAAGCAGGCCGGGGTCGAGGTCGGTGCAGTTTTCCGCCAGGGCGAGACCGAAGACGTTGAGGCAGTTGAAACGGTAGGTGATTGAACGGCCGAAAGCGGGGTGCTCGCCGCTGGCGGCGAAGAAGTGCTGGTAGTCGCGGACAAAGGGTCGGGCCCAGTCGCGCCAGCGTTGGGCGCGGGCGGCGTCCTGCCGGCCGTGCAGGTGCGCCCACATCAGGCCGTAGAAGTGGAAGGCGTAGGCGTTGTAGTGGTCGAAGGCCTGGTTGATGCCGTCCTCGAACCAGCCGCCGCCGCGGTGCATCGTTTCGAGTTGGTTCAGGTGGGCCGTGATCACGGCGCGGTCCGTGCGCCGCCCGAAGCCGTGCCGCCCGAGAAACTCGAGGATGTGCACGGACATGAAGAGGTGGTTGTTGTTGACGATGCCGCCGCCGCGGCAGGTCGCGAACCAGCGGGCGACGCCGGCTTTCTGGTCCGGCGAGAGCGGCGCCCAAAGTTCGTTTTCCGCCACCTGGAGCGCGATCGCCATCAGGCCCATCTCGACGTGGTGCTGGTGGTAGCTGGCGTCGGGGCCCCAGAATTGCGGCGAGGCGGGATCGCTGCCGGCGACAAGGCCGGCGCGGAACCAGGCCGCGACTTTGGCGCGGAACGCGGCGTCGTCGGCCGGGGCGCCGGGCATTCCGGGACGGCTCCGCAAAAAAAACGCCGCGAGGGTGAGCGGCCGGGAGAAACTTTCGAGGCGGTCGGCCTGTGCGTCGTGGTCGCTGGGCGGTCCGGGGATGGCGAGGTCGGCGCGGCCCGGCACCATCAGGGCGGCGAGCGGTTCGAGCAGGCGGCGGGCGGCGTTTTGCCAGCGAAGGTAGGACATGGGGTCGGCGGAGGCGGAGGGGGAAAAGAAGAAAGGGGGAAGGGAGAAAGAAGAATTGGGACGGCGGTCGAAACGGGGGTGGAAGGCTTGGGGCGGACGGCGGGGTTTCTGCTTTCGGATGTTTCCGCCGTCTCTTCTTTGTCAGGTCGAGTGGTCGTAGATGTCGGCGGTGACCACGGCTTCGAGCGGGCGATTATCGGCGTACGCGCGAAGATTTTTCAGCGCGAACGCGCCGGCGTCGGGGTAGCGGTCGATGGTCGGGCCGGCGGTGTGCGGCGTGAGGCTGACGCGCGGCAGGGCGCGGAAGCCGCTGTCGGCCGGGAGCGGTTCGACGGTGTAGACATCGAGGCCGACCTGGATGCGGCCTTCCTGGGCGACGCGGAGCAAGGCGGCCTCGTCGACGACGGCGCCGCGTCCCACATTCACGAATACGCCGCCGGGCCGGATCAGGC
Source organism: Opitutaceae bacterium (assembly GCA_027482185.1). Lineage (GTDB taxonomy): Bacteria > Verrucomicrobiota > Verrucomicrobiia > Opitutales > Opitutaceae > ER46. Next base: position 316,882 of record JAIXWF010000022.1, read on the forward strand.
GCAGCAGTTTTTCGGTGACGATACCGGTGGTCGCGGGGATGAGCGGGGCGAGTTCGACGACGACGTCGGCTTCGGCGAACAGCGTTTCGAGCGAGGCGGCGGCCGCGACGCCGTGGGCCCGGGCGAGTTCCGGCGTGAGGTCGGGGGCGAAGACGGCAACCGGGCACTGCCAGGGTTTCAGGAGGGCGACGAGTTCGCGGGCCACGGGGCCGAAGCCGTGGATGCCGACGCGGCGGCAGAAGAGGGAGCGGGCGTCGGTGAGGCCGTTTTTCCAGGCGGCGACGCCGGGTTGGTGCATCGCGACGGCCCAGTGGGACGCGTTGCGCAGGCAGGCCAAAATGTGGAAGAGCGCGGCTTCGGCGACGGTGCGGCTGATGGTGCTACCCCAGTTGGTAACGAGCAGCCCGGCCTCGAGATGGCGGCGGGTGAGTAGGCGTTTGACGGAGCCGACGAGGTAGCAGACGTAGCGCAGGCGCGGGTTGGGCGAGGCCGGCAGCGGCGGCGTTTTCCAGCAGCCAAGGAGGATCTCGGGATCGTAGGCGGCGAGCGTGGCGGCGAGGCCGGCGGCGTCCATGCCCGTCGGGTCGAGCAGGCGGAAATCCGCCGCGAGGGCGCGGATTTCGGAGAGCATGGGCTCGGGCAGGAACTCGCGGACTTCCGTCGGCGTGAGCACCGCGAGGAGGGCGCTGGGTTTGGGCATGGTCAGGCGGGCGGCAGGCACTCGAGCCATTCGGCGTGCGGGTGCGGCGTGAAACGGACCGGCCCGAGGCCGGCCGGGAGGAAAACTTTGTCGAAGGTGCGCAGGCGGTGGCTTTCGCCGCCGACCTCGGCGGTCACTTCGCCGGCGGTAACGATGAGGATCGTCGGCTCCGCGGCCGCGAGAACGGCGGGAGCGGCGAGGTGGGTCTTGCGCACGCGGAAGCAGTCGGTTTCGGCGGCCCCGATAAGTTCGTCCTGCCGCGAACCGTTGCCGAGATCGCGGAGCAGGCGGGGTCGGCAGCGGACGCGGCGGTCGAGGGCGGCAGCGTCGAGGGGCTCGAAATTGAAAACCGTGAGGGCGAAATCGACGTCGCGGTTCATGAACCGCGCGGCTTCCGGCAGGACGTAGCCGGCGCGTTCGAATTCGAAGCGGATGACGAGGTCGCTCGGTTCCTGGATTTCGACCATGAAGACGCCGGCGCCGAGGGCATGGGGCGTGCCGCCGGGGATGATGAAGGTGTCGCCCGCGCGGACGGGGATGCGGTCGAAGCAGGCCTCGATCGCGGCGAGGTCCTGCGCGAGGATCGCGGCCTTGAGCGTATCCGGGTGGGGCGGACGTTGGAACCCGACGTAGATGTAGCCGACGGCTTCGCCGCCGGCGACCTCGCCGGGCGGGCGCACGCCGAGGACGTGGTAGGCCTCGGTCTTGCCGCTGGGGGCGCCGAGGACGCGGCGGGCGAACTCGCGCGTGGGATGGACCTGGAAATGGAGGCGCGTGCCGCTGTCGAGGAACTTGACCAGCACCTGCGGCTGCGCGCCATGCTTGGCGACGTGCGCGGCGCCGAGGAAGTACTCCGGGTCGGAGGCGAGGAGGGCGGCGAAGTCGTGCGACGCGGGATCGTGGCCGAGCCGGACCTGGGAGATGCCCTCGGGAATGTGTTCGCGGCCGCGGTTGACGGCGCGGGTGGTCGACGCGATCCAGTCCTCCGCGAGATGGGAATCGGCGGGCGCGGCGGCGCCGGCGAGCCGCTCGAGCGTGCGGCCGCCGGGGTAGGTGCGCCAGACGCGGTTGGGCGGGAGGAGGACGAGGCGTCCGCGGTGCGGCATGGGAAAGCGGTAAGCGGGGGACGTCGGGATTTTCAGGCGGCGGGCGACGCCGAGCGGCGGGCGGAGCCGAGCAGGAGGCCGCCGATCAGGAGCACGACGGCGCCGCAGCCGACGAAGGCGAGACGGCCGGCGAGCGGATTGGGAATCAGGGCGAGCAGGCAGACGAAGCCGCCGTAGGCGACGCAGAGCCAGCCGACGACACGGGATTGGCGGGAGTCGTTCGCGGCGGCGCTGCCCTCCTCGCGGGCGAAGTCGACGGGCCGGTTGAGCCGCTGGAAGAACTCGTCGACCTGGGCGCGGTGGGCGGGCGAGGTGCGCGACCAGAAGAGTTTCGTGCCGACGAACCAGAGGGAGCAGATGCCGACGTTGCCGAAGAGCTCGATGGATTGGCGCCAGTATTCGGCGGCGGTCGCCGACAGCGGATGGCCGAGGCCGAAGAAGGCGGCGGCCCATTCGGGGGTGAGCCGATGGGTGATGAAGAGCGAGCTGACGAAGCCGACGGCGACGGTGCTCCACGCGGACCACGGCGGAGTGTGTTTGACGAGCAGGCCGAGGAAGAGCGGCACGATGATGGGGATGCCGATCAAAATGCTGAGGCGCTGGGTGAGCTGGAAGAGCGTGAGGTCCTTGAGCTGGCTCATCTCGAGGGCGACCCCGACGATGAGGAGGCCGAAGGCGACGGTGGTGACTTTGCCGACCTTGAGCAGGTGGGCGTCCGTGGCGTGCGGCCGCAGAACCGGCTGGTAGAAATTCTTGATGAAGAACCCGGTGTTCTTGTTCAGGCCGGAATCCATGGAGGACATCGTCGCGGCGAAAATGCCGCTGACGAGCAGGCCCATCATGCCGACGGGCATGACATCGCGGGCGATGGCGATGAAGGCGGCTTCCTCGGGATTGCGCAGCTGGGGGAAGACGGCGTGCAGATCGGGGAAGCGAATGGCGGCGACGATCGGCGGGGTGAACCAGATCACGATGCCGACGATGAAGAGCGCGGCGCCGAGGAAACCCGCGTGGCGGGCATGGCGGCTGTCCTTGACGCAGAGGTAGCGGTTGGCGTCGGCGAGGTTGTTGGTCGTGTGGATCTGTTTGATCAGCATCGCGACGCACCAGAGCCCGAGGAAATCGGCGGAGAACACCTGGCCGAAGTCGAGATGCCGGGCGGGCACCTGATCGAGGAACGACGCGAAACCGCCGACCTTGAGCACGGCGAGCACGGTGACCGCGAGGCACACCGGCATCAGAATGAGCACCTGGATGAAGTCGCTGGCGAGTACGGCCCAGCTGCCGCCGACGAGCGCCATCACGAGCACGACGAGGCCGGTGGCGACGATGGTGAGCGAAAGGTCGAGGTTGAAGACCGCGGCGAAGAACACGGCGAGGGAGTTGAGCCAGATGCCGGCCTGCAGCAGGCCGAACGGCAACTGGAGCCACGTGAAGACCTGCTCGCTGGCGCGGCCGAAGCGCTGGCGGATGGCTTCGACACCGGTGACGACGCGCATCTGGCGGAAGCGCGGGGCGAAGTGGAGGGCGTTGAGGGTGAAGCCGAGGGCGTTGCCGAGGTAGATCACGGCGATGGGCCAGCCGTCGGCGTAGGCCTTGCTGGCCGCGCCGGTGAACGTCCACGCGCTGAACTGGACCATGAAGGCGGAACCGCCGACCATCCACCAGAGGGCCTTGCCGCCGCCGCGGAAGTAGTCGCTGACGTTGGTGACGAACTTCCGGAACACCCAGCTGATCGCCAGCATGTAGACGAAGTAGAAAACGATGACGGCGTGGTCGGCGAAAGTCATGGGGCGGGGCAACCGGCGGGGTTGCGGGACGGTTTGTTAATAATTATCAGTCGGCAAGGGCAAACTTGCCGGCGGCGGGGGGGAGGAGCGCGGCCGGTGCCGGCGGGGCGACGGCGTCAGGCGGCCGGTCCGGTGGTGTCGCCGACGAAGAGCTGCGCGGGGAGCATCAGGTCGGTGCAGCCTTCCGGCGCGACGCCGGCGCCCTCGAGCAGGAGGCGGGCGGCGGCTTCGCCGAGGGTGGTCGGGTTCGAACCGGCGGCGGTGATGCGCGGGCGGCTGTCGGTGGCGACCGGCGAGAGGTCCGCGCTGGCGACGCTGACCCGGCCGGGCACGGACCAACCCTCGCGGTTGAATTCGCGCACGGCGCCGGAGGCCATCAGCGTGTTGTAACAGATGCACGCGGTCGGGAAGTCGCGGCGGCGGCGGTGGGCGAGGAGGACGCGCACGCCGTCCGCGCCGTCGATCCGGTCGCCTTCCTTCAGTTTTACCGTGTAGCGGGGGTCGAGGCGGAGCCCGAGGCGGCCGAGGGCGCCCTCGTAGGCCTGGAGGCGGGCTTCGTGGCGGCCGAGGCCGACGTTGCCGCCGATCCAGCCGAAGCGCCGGTGGCCGAGCCCGTGCAGGTGGTCGACGAGGGATTCCAGGGCCTGGGGTTCGTTGCCGAGGACGGAGTGGCAGAGACCGGGGTAACGCGCGGACACGGCCACGATGCGCAGCCCGAATTTCCGGAGCTGGTCGAGAAAGGCGCGGGTGACTTCGCCGACGAGGACGAGACCGTGGAAGGCGTGGCCGGGAGCGAAGAGGCGGCGGAGTTTCGCGGCGTCGAGCTGGTCCTCGGCGCCGAGGAAGACCGTCGTGTGCTCGCGGGCCTCGATGCCGGAGTGCAGGCCGTGCTGCACGTGGCCGAAGTACATCGTCGGGGTGTTCAGCCGGAGCGGCGCGCGCAAGATGATCCCGACCTGGCGGGCCTGGGCGGCCGGCGAGGACGCCAGGTGCATGCCCTTCGGGTGGTAGCCGCGTTTGACGGCGTGGGCCCAGATGCGGTCGTAGGTCTCGGCGTTGATGCCTTGGCGCCGGCCGTTGAGGACGAGCGAAACGAGGGCCTGGGAAATGCCGAGTTCGCGGGCGAGCTGAGTCTGGGAGACCTTCTTGGCGGGGGCGGGCACGGCGGCAGGTTTTGCACGGGGCGCCGCCCCGGCAATGCTTTCCTGCGGCGGTGCCGCATCAGCGCGGTTTCAGCCGGTAGCGGCGCACCTCGAGCGGCTCGGTGACCGTGTAGAAAGCGACGACGTTTTCGAGGCGGGCGAGGGTCCAGGGCACGGAAAACGCGGCGCCGTTCTTGGTGAAAACGACGTCGTCGGCGACGTACACGCAGGAGTGCACGCCTTGGCCGTCGGGCCGGACGAACATGACGATGTCGCCGAGAGCGGGGGCGCCGTTGACCTGGTAGTAGTCGCGCAGCAGGGCGAGGCGGGCCTGCTCGAGGTCGGCGAAGCGGTTGTCGGGCTGGGTGCTGTAGAAGTTCAGCGACGTCCAGTGGCAATCGTGGGCGAGGTCGGCCGGGTCGTCCGAGGGAATCGGATACGTGTAGAGCAGCCGCCGCGCGAACGGCGGCAGGAGGTGCACCAGATCGAGGCTGCCGCCCTCGGGCCGCCGGGCGAGCGACTGCAGGAGCGGCTCGATGTCCTTCGAGCGCCGGCCCTGTCCCCAGTAGCGCACGAGGGCGTCGACGTCGGAACTGCGGTCGACGTGCAGTTGGCCGAGCAGGGCGGTCTTGCGGGACATGACCTTGATGTAGCGGATGCGGCCGGCGGCGGTGGGAATCCGGGGCAGGACGAGATCGTGGTCCGAGAAATACATCGAGCCGTTGCGTTCGTAGAGGAGGCGCCGGGTGAGGGCGACGACGTCGTCCGGGAGGCCGCTGCCCTCGAACCAATCCTCGACGGCCTCGGTGCGGCAGCGGAACGGATCGCGCTGGAGCGCGTTGCGCGGATCGGCGGCGAGCGCGGTGTACAGTTTGGTGCGATCGGCGGCGGTGAGGGCGAGGACGGCCTCGGGGTCGGGGCGGACAATCCAGCCGCCGCCGGGTCCGGCGGGTTCGGCGGCGCGCTGCAGCGGCGCGGTTGCGGCCGGCGCGAGCCCGAGCTCGGACCAGAAGCGGGTGGCGGCGGCGGCATCGGCGGCGGGCAGGTGCCAGCGGATCGGCTGGGGGGTGGTGAAAACGACGGGAATAAAATCCTCCGGCGGCTCGATCAGCACCCGGGAAAACGAGAGGCGGCCCCAGGGGCCGGAGGCATTTTCGCCGGGAACCGTGGCGCCGGTCCCGGGGCTGCGGGTGGCGGCGGCGGCCGGCGCGGCCGGTTTCGGTCCCGAGGTTTCGCGGAGGAGGAGCCAAACGACGAGCACCCACGGCACGAGCAGCACGCAGGCGAGACCGTACCACGCGCGACGCGGGACGCGGATAACGGAAGGAGGTGCGGACATGCTCCCCGCAGGCTCGCGGAACCGGACCGGTCCCGACCAGCCCAAATCAACGCCGCGCCGCGGCGTTGCGGCGCCAGCGGCGCCAGCCGAGCAGGCCGAGGCAACCGCCGATCAACAGTGCGCCGTAGGTGGCGGGCTCGGGAGTGGGGCGGATTTCGCGGTCGAACCAGCCGCTGTGGTTCCCGGAGACCCACGTGGTCGTGAGGTTGTTGTAGTCGGTGAAGGTGATGTTGGCCAGGCCGGGTCCGCCGAGGATGTCGCTGCCGCCGATCGTGACCGAGTTGTTGAGCAGGCCGCCGGAGTTGAGCGTGGGGTAGTTGCGCAGGTACCAGACCGTGCTGGCCGACGCGTTGTTGGCGACGCTGATCCAGTTGTTGACCGTGACGGTGACGCCGGGGTCGATGATGAGGTTGGCAGAGGAGAGAAACGTGTTCCCGCTGGCGCCGAAATCGAGGATCGTATTGCCCGTGATGCGGATGGTGCCGACGGTGATCTGGGCGGTCTCGAGGCGGAGGGTGCCGCCGTTGAGAACGAGGGTGACGTCGGGCGCGGTGAAATCGTTGTCGAAGACGAGGGTGCCGGTGCCGTTTTTCTGGAAGGTACCGGTGCCGGCGAGGGCACCGGAAAAATACGTGGTCGTGCCGGTGCCGTAGTTGCCGACGACCTGGGCGCCGCTGCCGATGGTAAGCGTCGTGCCGCCGGCGGAGGCGAATTCGGCGGAGGTCATCGTGTTGGCGTTGCCGGTGCCGACGGTCATCGTGCCGCCGGCCAAGTTGACGGCACCGACCGTGGCCGTGAGGCCGCCGGCGCCGGCGAAGGTGAAGTTGCCGGAGCCGTCTTTGCGCAGGTCGACGGCGTCGGCGAACGTGGTGCCGTTGGTGATATTGCCGCTGACGACGACGTTGCCGTTCTGGGCGGTGGTGCCAATGGTGAGGAGCTGCGTGGTGCCGGCGGTGCTGGTGATGCCGCCGCTGAGGGTGAGCGTGTTGGCTGAATTGGACGCGATCAACGTCGACGAGCCGACGGTCACGAGGCCCTGGAAGGTATTGTTGCCGGAAACGTTTCGGAGGGCGCCGGTGCCGGAAACGCCGCTGCCGTTAAGGGTGAGCGGCTCGGCGTTGACGTTGAGTTGGTTCGAGCCGCCGCCGATGGCGGTGTTGTCGAGGTGGACGGCGGCGCCGGTGCCCGCGACGGTGGTCGAACCGGTGGTGGTGCCGAGGGCGGAATTGCTTTGGACGCTGACGACGCCGGCGTTGACGGCGGTGCTGCCGCTGAAGTTGTTGCTGCCGGAGAGGGTCAGGGTGCCGGTGTCGTCCTTGATCAGGCCGCCGGTGTTGGTGCCGATCGAGCCGGAGATCGTGGTGTTGCCGGCGCCGGCGACGGTGAGGGTCGAGCTGCTCGAGGTGATGGCGGTCGAGATGGTGAGGGTGTCGGCGTTCGACTTCACGGTGGCGTCGGCCGCGAGCGCGATGCCGGCGGAGCCGCTCCAGGTGTTGTTGCCGGCGAGGTTCTGGAGCGCGCCGTTGCCGTTGTAGCCGGTGCCGCTGAGGGTGAGTTTCTCGCCGGAGACGGTGAGGTTGCCGTTGGCCACGTTGCTCAGTTGCAGCGTGCCGCCGGTGTTCACGGTCGTGGCGGTGTCGGCAAGGCCGTTGGCCTGGCCGAGCGCGGTGTTGTTCTGGATGCTGAGGATGCCGTCGTTGATCGTGGTGGTGCCCTCGTAGCCGCCGGAGTTGGCGCTGGTGATCGTCATGGTGCCGGCGCCGTTCTTGGTGAGGGAGCCGTTGTTGATGACGGAACTGACGGTGAGGTCGGAGGTGTTGCCGGCGCCGCCGACGATGTTGAAGACGCGGTTGGCGTTGGGGCTCGGGATGGGGCCCTGGTGGATCGTGAGGCTGAGCGTGCTCGTGCCGGTGCCGGAGATGGTTGCGGTGTTGCCGGGGGAGGCGTTGACCGTGACATCGCCGTTGAGGTAGAGGCCGCCGACGGTACCAAGGTCGACCGCGCCGCCGTTGAAAGTGAGGCCGCTGATCGATTGCGCGTTGAGGAGATTGAAGACGCCATCCTGGTTGATGGTCATCGTGGTCGCGTAGTTGATCTGCTCGCCGTAGAGGGATCCGGCCTGCATCAGCAGACGGGCGGTGCCGGCGGAGCCGGTGCCGTCGCCGATGACGACGGGGCCGTTGATGCCGAAGTAATTCAGGTCGACCGGATCGTTGGGGTAGGTGTTGGCGAGGGTGCGGAGGCTGAGGGTGCCGTTGGCGATGGTCGTGGTGCCGGTGTAGGTGTTGAGATTGGCGGTGAAGCGGGCTTCGTCGGCGGGGTTGGTCATGTTCACGACCACGTTGCCGGTGCCGGTGATGCGGGAGTTGACGTAGACGGCGCGGTTGTCGACGGCGGTGGTCGTGCCGGTGATCGTGAGGGTGTTGGAACCGAGGTTGAGTGTGGTCGGGTCGGACGGTGGCGCGGGCGGATCCAGTTCGCGGTTGTAGGCGGTGGTGGTGATGCCGAGGGCGAGATAGCCGGTGCCGCTGGTGGAGACGGTGGTGTTGCCGGAGAGGGTGATGTTGCCGTTCCAGCGGTTGTTGCCGCCGGAGCCGATGAGCGCGCCGCTGCCGCTGCCGGTCCCGGCGACGGTCAACAGGCCGTTGCTGGTGGTGAGGCGGCCGCCGTCGATCTGCAAGGTGGCGCCGTTGGTCACGGTGGTGCCGGCGGTGCCGACGCCGAGGGCGTTGTCACTTTGCAGCCGCAGGGTGCCAGCGTTGACCGTGGCGCCGCCGGTGAAGCCCGTGCTGGAGCCGGCGAGACTGAGGGTGCCGGTGCCTTCCTTGACGAGGGACGGGTTGGCGTTGCCGCTGGTGAAGGTGCCGCTGTAGGTCGTCGAGGAGGAATCCCCGACCGTAAAGCTGGTGGCGGCGCCGGGGGAACCGAGTTGGACGACGGCGGCGGAGTTGGCGGAAGCGAGGGAGCCGATGCGCTCGGAGAAACCGTTGAGGTTGAGCACCGGGGTGCCGGCGGCGCCGAGGGTCACGGCGGAGGTGTCGGCAATCTGGTTCGCGGCGTCCAGGCGGACGGTGTCGGTGCCGGCGCCGTCGCCGATGAGGAGGGAGCCGGAGACGGCGGTGGCGCCGCCGGTCTTGCCGAGGGCGAGGGTGCCGTCGTTGACGGTGGTGGCGCCGGTGTAGGTGTTGCTGCCGGAGCCGTTGAGGGTCCAGGTGCCGGTGCCGCTCTTGGTCACGGCGGTGGCGCCGGAGTTGTCGCCGACGATGGCGGCGAGGCTGCCGTCGTTGGTGCCGGTGAGCGTCAGGGTACGGGCGCCGGTTTCGCCGTTGAAGCCGAGGGCGCCGGCGTTGTTGAAGACGAGGGCGCCGGAGCCGGCGGATTCGATCGTGCCGCCGCCGTTGCCGACGGAGAAGAGGCGGTTGGTGGATACCGCGGCGCCGGTGTAGCGAAGGGTGCCGCCGTCGAGGACGAGGTTGGTCGCGGCGTTGGACGACGCGCCGATCGAGCTGTTGGCGGCGCCGTTGGCGAGCGTGGAGACGGTGAGATTGCCGGCGGCGATCGTCGTGGACCCGGTGTAAGTCGAAGCGGCGTTGGAAAGGGTCCAGTTGCCGGTGCCGCTCTTCAGGACCGAGGTGAGGTTGGTGCCGGAGTTGTTGGCGATGACGCCGGACAGCGTATTGGCGAAGGTGCTGGTGCCGGTGAGCGTAAGGGTCTTGCTGCCGGCGCCGCCGGCGGCGATGCCGCCGCTAAGGGCGAGGGCGCCGGTGCCGTTGGCTTCGATCGTGCCGCCGCCGGTGGTGCCGGCGAGGTTGATGCCGCGGTTCACCGAGTGGCCGGTGCCGGTGTACTGCAGCGTGCCGGTCGTGGCGAGGTTGCCGAGCGAGATGGTGGCGTTGCGCCCGATCTGGGAATTGTTCGTCGCGTTGGTCAGGGAGGAAATCGAGACGGTGCCGTCCTGTACCTGCAACTGGCCTTGGAAGGTGGAGCCGGTGTTGGAGAGGGTCAGGGATCCGGTCCCGACCTTGATTAGGCCGCCGGTGCTGCCCGACACGGTGCCGGCGAACGACGTGCTCGTGTTGGCGGCGCCGACGGTGAGGTTCGCGCTGCCCACCGAGATTAAGGCCGCGGTGTTGGTGGAAGCGATCGAGCCGACTTGCTGGGCCGTGTTGTTCAGGTTGAACGTCGGCACGCCGCCGCTGGTGAACGTGAGTGCCGAGGTGGCCGCGATCTGGTTGGTGGCGGTGGTCCGGAGGGTGTCGGTACCTGAACCGTCGCCGATCGTGATGTTGCCCGCGACGGCGACGATGTTGGCCGATTTGCTGAGATTGAGGGTGCCGGACGTGACAGTGGTGACGCCGGTGAAAGTGTTCGCGGTGGTTCCGGAAAGGGTGACGTTGGCCGTGCCGGTCTTGTTGAAGCCGAAATTGGCGCCACCGACGGCGCCGCTGAGGGTAATCTGGCCGGTCGAGGTGGTGCTGAGCACCGAATTGGCCGTCAGGTTGATCGGGGCCGAAATGGTGATGCTGCTGGCGTCGTTGTTGACGACACCGCCGGCTCCGAGGTTGAGGGAAGTGGTGGCGCTGGAGATCGTGAAGTTCACGGTTGCCGTGTTCAGCAACGTGATCGAATTCACGTTCCACGCCGTCACGCCGTCGGCGACATTGCTGCCGCCGGTGCCGCCGCCAAACTGGTAGTCGTTGGTCACGCCCGGCGTAGGCGCGGTATTGGGATTCCAGTTGTTGGCCGCCGACCAATTGAAAGGCGCGCCGGCGCCGCCATCCCATAGAAACGTGGCGGCGGCGGCCTGCCCGATGCACGCGGCGAAAACGAGCGCCGCGAATCCCGGGCGCATCCTCGCATACCGACCGAGATTTGCCCGCGATGCCTTTGCCGCACCGCAACGGGGAAACAGGCGGGCTTGGGAATGAGCGGGAGACAAGGGCACGGCGGAACCGATTGCGGCAAACGGAACAAGCCAGCACTTGGTTCCCGGGTCAAGATGAGATTAGGGTGATATACCTAATTTACATTCCGGTTTGGGCCGGGCAGACGGTGGGTGGTGGTATGAGTCCGTTCGGGTGTAGTCAGCAGCCGAATCGCTCCAAGGCATGGCAGGATTATCGTCGTTGGCGGGAGGATTGGCGTTTGGCTCGGCCGGTACGTACGGTAGGGTTGGAAACACGCAGTCTGAGGGTTTTCAGTAGACTTATGGGGTTCTTACCCTAATCAAACGGGATTATCCCCTGCCCGTTTTCCGAAAATCCACGTCCCTCGTCATGAAAGTACTCAAGAATTCCTTGCTCCGCCGGTTGGCGTTTGTGTGCGCGGCCCTCGGTTTCGCTGCGATTCCCCAAGTTGGCTTTGCGCAGGATCCGGATCCCGTTCCCACGGTTGAGTACACGCCGACGCTGACTCCGGTCCAGGGCCAGTTGCCGGTCGACACTTCGTTCAACGTTTCGATCCGTTCGCCGTTCAACGTGGCGACCGGGGTGAATCTTCCGATCACATTCCTGGTGACGCCGACCACGGTGCCGGACGGGGTCAGCCCCACGACCGCCATCGGCTATGTCTCCTTCTCCAATCCGATTTCGGGATTGCCGGTCTCGTCGCTGACCTTCACGGGTCCGAACCAAACCCAGACCGTGCGGGTGCGGGTCAACTATCCGGCAAACGCGGTTCCCGGCACCTATGCCTTCAAGGTCATCGCAGTCGGCTGGACGAACACCGTCGGTCTGCGGAACGAGGGTTCCGAAATCAACGGCTCCGTGACGGCTCCCGCCGGGGTTCTCAATCCGCCCGAAGTGGTGATTGAAGCCCCGACCGACGCCGAAGTGATCTCGGCCGCGGCTTCGAGCTTCCCGCTCAACGTCAATTTCCGCTTCCGCGCGACGGTGTCCGGGGCCAATCCCGCGCCGATCACCGCCGCTTCCGCCGAGTTCGGCGGCGCGACGCTGGCGCTCACCTCCCTCACCGGCCTCGGCACGACGTCGGTCGTCGGCACCGGCACGCTCCGGATCGAGGCGCCCGGCCAATTCAATGTCACGGCGCGCGCCACGAACTCCGCGGGCAGCAGCGACGACACCAACGGTTTCCGCGTCGTAGCCACGGCGCAGCCGCCGACCGTCACCATCAATACGCCGAGCAACGGCGAAATCTTCACGTACCGCTCCGGTTCGGCTCCCGTGCCGGTTGTGGTCGGGTTCACGGCCCGCAGCACCTTCGGCGGCATCCGCACGCTGACGGCGAAGATCGACGGCGCGACGGTGGCCTTCGCGCCGAACGGCATCGGCACGCTGACGGCGACGGGTTCGATCCCGCTGCAGTATTCGAGCGCGGGCGTCCACACCATCGAGGTCACGACCACGGACGACTACGGCACCGACACCGAGACCTCGACCTTCTCGGTGAATGTCGTTTCGCCGACACCCACGATCAGCATCGTTTCGCCGACCGCGACGACACTGACGCTGCCCGCGGGCGCGACGACGATGTCGGTTCCCTTCAACATCGTCTCCGCCTCCAACAACGGCTTCTTCGTCGACGAGGTGGCGGTTTCCTTCGACAACGGCGCCGCGTTCGCGCCCTCGACGACGGGCCTCGGCACCGCTTCGGCCGTTTCGACGGGCACGCTGACCAACGTCGGCGCCGGCACGCATACCCTGACGGCGACGGTCTACTCGGCCGGGACGGCCCGGGTGTTTGCGACGACCTCCGTGACCTTCACCGTGGCGAGCGCCAATCAGCCGCCTTCGGTGGTGATCAATTCCCCGGCGGCGGGCTCGACGTTCACGCGGGTCTCCGGCGGACCGGCATTGAGCATTCCCCTTACGTTCACCGGCACGAGCAACGTCGCCAACGGCGTGATCACGAACCTCAAAGCGACGCTGAACGGCGCCCCGCTCGCCGTCACGTTCCCCGCCAACCAAAAGGTGAGCGTCGGCACCGCGACGATGAACGTCACCAACGCCGGCACGTACACGATCGGTGTGACGGCGACCGACGCCTACGGTACGGCCACGGCGACCCGGACCTTTGTCGTGTGCGTTGTCCAGGGCCGGACGATTTGCGGCGATACGTTCTTCGACATCGACTTCGACGGCCGCGAGGATTGCGGCGAGTTCGGTCTGGGCGGCGTGACGGTCCGTTTGCTCAACTCGGCGAACCAAGTCATCGCGACGGACGTTTCCGATGCCTGCGGCAACTATTCCTTCAGCAACCTGGCGCCCGGCACCTATGTGGTCTCCGCGGTCCTCCCGGCCGGACTCAGCGCCACCACGTTGAACGAACGGTCGGTGACGATCGTCGGCAGCAACGTGGTCGTGCCCGATTTCGGTTTCGGGCTGAACTTCAACGCGATCCGGACGATGACCGCCAATGGCAGCACAATCGGGTTCTGGAAGAACAACCTGGACAAGGCCATCGCCGGGAAGACGAGCGGGATCCAGGTCAGCAAGTCGACACTGTCCACCTATACGTGCCGGATCGGCGACTTTGCGCTGGAGCCGTTCGATTGCGTTTCTCTCAAGTCGGCCTCCTCGACGATGGGGTACTCCGGTTCTTCGCCGACTTCCTTGCTGGCGAAGCAGTTGATCGCCTCCGAATACAATTACCAACACGGGGCATATCTCAACGGCAACCGTACCCTCACGATGCTCTTCCTGTGGTGGGGCGAGTACGTGCTCAAGAATCCGAGCCAGTATTCGAGCTCCTACGTGCTTTGGGCCAAGGATTGGTTCGACGCCTACAATAACAGCCACGGTGGGACGGTGAACGGCCCGGCTTCCCTGTAAGGACACTGCCTCCCTTTCCGCTCCGACCGGATCCCATGCGGATCCGGTCTTTTTTTTGCGGCCGAGTGCCCGGGGCGGGGCTCGAACCCGCACGCTCTTGCGAGCAAGGGATTTTAAGTCCCTAGTGTCTGCCATTCCACCACCCGGGCCAGATCGTGTCGGCAAAGGAATCGAACGAGGCCGGCCGGCACCAGCCAAACTTCGACCCGATCATCGGCGGGGAAATGTGACTTGCGGGGAGTCATCCCCGCAACCACGGTCCGCCGGGTGAAAATTGGATTCCTTGGCGGGAGCTTTGATCCCGTGCACTTCGGGCATCTCCTCGCCGCCCAGGATGCGTACGAGCAACATAAGCTGGATCGCTTGATCCTTGTTCCGGCGGCGCAGGCGCCGCTCAAGCCCAATGACGTGCAGTCTTCGGCCGAGGATCGGTTGGCTATGTTGCGCGCCGCGGTGGAATGGGACAGCCGCTTCGAGATTTCCGACCTGGAGCTGCGCCGGGGTGGCGTCAGTTACACGATCGACTCGGCCCGGCACTTTCGCGCGCTCTATCCGCATGATGATCTGTATTGGGTGATCGGCGGCGATCAATTGCCCAAACTGCATCTGTGGAAGGATATCCGCGAGCTGGCGACACTCGTGGAGTTTATCTTTCTCGAACGCCCCGGTTACCCGGTACGGGCCCAGCCGGATATTCCCGGTCTCCGGCTCCATCGGTGCGACGGCCACCTTTTGGCCATCAGTTCCACGGAACTGCGGGATCGCACGCGCCGACGCCTGTCGCTGGATTATTTCGTTCCGCACAAGGCGATTGTTTACATCAACGAGCACGCGCTGTATCGCAACGAGGCATGAAACCCACCACCAAGGCGGCGCTGGAGCTGACAAAAGTTTGCTGCCGGCTCCTGGACGAGAAGAAGGCGGAGCAACTGTCCGTCCTCGATGTGTCCGAGCAATCTTCGATCACCGACTTTCTGATCGTGGCGACCGCGACCTCGTCGCCGCACCTTCGCGCCCTGCGGGTTGAATTGGAGAAGCTGCTCGATTCCCGCCAAATCCACCTCGTCGGCGTCGAAGCCCCGCAGGACAGCGGTTGGGTGGTGTTGGATGCCTTCGACGTCATGGTTCACTTGTTCCTTTCGGAAACGCGTGAACGATATGGTCTTGAGAGGCTTTGGCGCGATGCCTCCGAGATCAACGTGGCCAAGCTATTGGACGTTGCTCCGAAAAAGAAACCGGCACCGGCCAAGAAGGCGAAGGCGCCGGCCAAGTCCAAGCCGCCGGCACGTACTAAGAAGAAGGCCAAGTAAGGGAGGCAACGGGCCCGATGTTCCTTGGCTCTGGCCGGGAAATCCCGTGATACGCATAATTACCTAGAGCTGCGTAGATTCCTCCCTTTTTTTACATTGCGCCCTTGGTTCGCGCTGGCAGCTTCTCGCACACTGCTCGCTTTTGAGCGTTTATCATACTCAGTAAATCGATAGTCCGTATCAAAGTTCACATGAACCTCCGTAACTCGAAATCCAAGGGCTTCACCCTCGTTGAAATCATGATCGTCGTCGTCATCATCGGCCTCTTGGCCGCGATGGCGATTCCCGCGTTCCAGAAGGTCCGCGTTGCTTCGCAGGACAAGGCCGTGCTGAACAACGCCCGCCAGATGGCCGCCGCCGCCGACCAGTACTATCTGGAAAACGGTGCGACCTCCGCCAACTCGTCCAGCCTCGTCGGTGCGACGAACTACGTGAAGGCCCTCAACACCGTCGCCAGCGAGACCTATCCCGCCGGCTACACCCAGGGTATCACGATCACGATCACGGGCGTCGCGAATGCCCGCACGATCACGTACGCTCCCTGAAGCTGCGGAATGAAGTTTCCCAAGCCGCCCGTTTTTCGGGCGGCTTTTTTTGTGCCTTTGACCTGAGCTCCCGGAGCCCCGAGACTTCCGCCGCCCCCTTGCGGCGACGCCCGGCCCCGCCCGTTCGCTCGCCGCTTCCGTCCGCCTGTCGCAACCCCCGACTTGCCCATGAAATTCCCGTCCCGCTCCCGTGCCGGCTTCACCCTCGTGGAGATAATGATCGTTGTCGTGATCATCGGCCTGCTTGCGATGCTCGCCATTCCGGCTTTCCAGAAGGTCCGCACCAATTCGCAGGACAAGGCCGTGATGAACAATGCGCGCCAGATGGCGGCGGCCGCCGATCAGTACTTGCTGGAAAACGGCGGGCAGTTTGCGGCGTCGAGCAACCTGGTCGGCGCGTCCAATTACGTGAAGTCGCTCGGTCAGGTCGCCGGCGAATCCTATCCCGATTTCTACACGCAGGGCGTAACGATCACCATCACCGGGGTCGCGAGTTCCCGCACGATCACCTATTCGCCGTGATGCCCGGCGGCCCGCGGCCGCAGGACGCGGAGCGGCGCGCTTGCCGCGCACGCGCGCGGGTGTTGGTCTGAGCTGAACCGATTCCCGTGGAACCTGCCGTCACGCCCGCAACGTCCCGTTCGCCCCTGATCGCGGTCCTCGCCGACCGACGCTGCCAGCTGTTCCTGGCTTCGGCGGCGCTCGCGATCGTGCTCGCGTTCATCGCCGTGCCGGACCGCTGGGCGATCACGTTCGTCTCGCACGCCGGGTTTTGGGTCGTGCTCGTCACGTTCGCGATCTGGGTGCATGCTTTGCTGCGGAGTTTCGCCTCCGACTGGGCCGCTTGGTCGTGGCGGCGGGCGGATTGGCTGTCGCTCGGCATCGTCGGACTCGGGACGGTCGTGCTCCTCGTCCACGAGCGCTTCGGATTCAAGATCGTCATGGACGAAATCATGCTCCTCGGGACCTCGATGAGCATGCACCTCGACAAGTCCGTGCTCACGCCGCTGCGCGGCAACGACATCCAGGGCGCGTTCATGATCGTCGAAGGGATCGTCGACAAACGCCCGCTGTTTTTCCCGTTTCTCGTTTCGCTGCTGCACGATGTTTCCGGCTACCGGCCGGAAAACGCCTTCGTCCTCAACGCCCTCCTCACCGCGGTTTTCCTGTGGCTCGTGTTCGTGATCGGCCGCCTCACGGCGGGCCGGATCGGCGGGTGGATCGGCGTCGCGCTCTTTGCCGGCCTGCCGTTGCTGGCGCACAATGCCACGGGCGGCGGGTTCGAATTGTTGAATCTCGTGATGATCGCGGCGACGCTCCTGCTCGGCCGGCGCTACGTCGAAAGACGCGACGCGGACTCGCTGTCGGCATTCTGCTACGCGGGCATGCTGCTGTCGCAGGTCCGTTACGAATCGGTGATCTACCTGTTGCCGGTAGCGCTGACGGTCCTGTGGGTCTGGTACCGGGAGGGCCGCGCGTTGTGGCCGTGGCCCGTGTTGGCGGCGCCGTTGCTGATGGTGCACTATCCGCTCCATCACCGGATCTTCGATTTGCGGGCTTCGTCGTGGGAGATGATGAGCAAGCCCGGGTACTCCGAGCCGTTTTCGGCGGCGTACATCCCGGAAAATCTGGAGAGCGCGTTGCGATTCTTCTTCGGCCGTGCGTCCGACCAGCCGAATTCCATCGTGCTGTCGGCGCTCGGGATTCTGGCGGTGCCGTTTTTCGCGTTGTTGCTGGCAAAACGCGTGCGGCGGCTCGGGGAGGAGAATTCGGCGAATGTGACCGTGCTTTTCTTCAGCGTCGGGCTCGCGCTGCAATTCGCGCTCATGATGTGCTACTTCTGGGGCAAGTTCGACGACGCCGTGATCCGCCGGCTCAGCCTGCCGACGCACCTCGCGCTGGTGGTCGCGATCCTCTCGGTGCTCCCGCAGTTCTCGCGGCCGATCGTGGTCCGCGTAATTCTCGTCCTGGTCGGCGGTGCCTTGCTCACGCGCAGCGTGCCTTCCATGGCGGCGCATGCGTACAGCCAGGAGTACCTGCCGGGCCGGGAGACGGCGTGGCGGCGCGAGTTCATGGCGGCGCAGCCGCGGCCGGACTACCTGATGATCGACAACGATGCGACGCTGTGGATCACCCACCTCGTGTCGGCGACGCCGACCGTCGTCGCCGTGAAGCGCAAGAACGACCTCGTGTTCCACATGCGCAACCGGACGTTCTCCGACGTGTTCGTTTTCCAGCGGCTTACCGTCGATCCGGAGACCGGCAAGCAGACGCTGCGCGAGGGCGACGACCTCGGGCCGGCCTTCGTGCTCGAGCCCGTGACCGAGCAGCGCCTCCAATTGCTCACGGTCTCGCGGATCAGCCGCGTGAAGGAAATCCGCTCGGCCAGCGAGTCGCTGACCGCGACGGAGAACGCGGCGCCGCCGCGGACGCCGAAAAACGCCGCCGAGATCGAGAAAGCGCGGCAGCAGTTCCTCGAGAGCTACATGAAGCAGCTGCCGTGAACGCTGCGGCCGGCGCATGATTTCGCGTTTGCAGGAACTGCTGGCGGATCGCCGCCTGACGCGCCGGCTGGGCCTGCTGGCCGCGGCGGGCGTTGCGGCGGTCGCGGTCGGATTCAAGTTGGTGCCGCCGGCGACGATCGAGCGGCTGATCGTGCACGGCGGGTACTACTTCATGCTGGCGGTGTTCGCCGCGTGGTGCGGTTTCGCGTGGCGCGTGGCGGCGGCGCGACGCGACGCGTGGCTGCCATGGCTGCAACGGCCGACCTGGGTTTTGCCGGCGCTGATCGGCGCGGCGGCGTTCGCCGTCTGGACGGACGACTTCGCGCACAAAGTGCTGTTCGACGAATACGTGCTGCAGGGCACGGCGTGGCACATGCACGCGACCAAGGAAATCGGCGCGCCGATCCGCGCCTACGAATTCGAAGGCACGTGGCTGGCGATCGACACCTTCCTGGACAAGCGGCCGTATTTTTTCACGTTCCTCGTCTCGCTGCTGCACGACCTGACCGGCTACCGGCTGGAAAACGCCTACGTGCTCAACGTCATTCTCGCCTACGTCACGCTGGGCCTGACCTATTGGCTGGCGCACGCGTTGACCGGCCGCCGCGGTCCCGCGCTGCTGGCGGTGGGGTTGCTCGCGAGCCTGCCCGTTTTCGGGCAGAACGCGTCGGGCGCGAGCATGGAGATGCACAACCTCGCGATGATCGCGGCGGTGATGGCGAGCGCGGTGCTTTACCTGCGGGCGCCCGACGACGACCGGCTGTCGCTGCTGGTGCTGGGCGCGGTGTTGCTCGCGCAATGCCGCTATGAATCCGTGACCTTTGTCGCGCCGGTGGCGGCGGTCATCGTGTTCGGTTGGTGGCGCGTCGGCCGGCTCGTGCTGCCGTGGCCGGCCGTGGCGGCGCCGCTGCTGCTGGTGCCGTACGCGTGGCTCGACCGGTTCGTGCAATCCAAGCCGTTGCTCTGGCAATTGCGCGAGGGCGAAACGGCGCGTTTCGCGTTCCACTACCTGCCGGGCAACCTCGAGGGCGCGCGCAATTTCTTTTTCAATACGTCGCCCGGGCAGCCGAACTCGCTCGTGCTGACATTGCTCGGCCTGGCCGGCGGCGCATGGGCGACGGTCGCGCTGGTTCGCCGTTGCCGGGCCCGGGCCTGGGCGGTGCCGCCGGCCGCGACGGCGACCGTGCTCTTCGGCCTGACGGTCGCGGGCAACCTTGCCCTGTTGATGTTCTATTACTGGGCGCGGCTCGACGAACTGATCACGGCGCGGTTTGCCCTGCCTTTCTACTTCGTGCTCGCCCTCCTGGCGGCGTGGGCGGTGGGCGCGTGGGAAGTGCGGCGCATCCCGGCGCTGCGCGTTGCGCTCGGCGCCTTGGCGCTGTGGTTGGCGGCCTGCGGCGTGCAGGCGTATGCTCGGCGTTTCTACACGACGCAGAATCTCGTTCTGCAGGAATTGCGCTGGGAACTGGCCCAGATCCGCGAGCAGGCGAAGGGCGGCCGGCTGCTGGTGGTGACCAACAAGGCGACGATTCCCTATCTGCTGGAGCGGGTCTCGGCGGTGAACACCGCGCTGGCCCAGGGGCGGGCGGCCCAGATCAAATGGCACCTCGAGCAAGGGACGTTCCGCGAGGTCGTGACGGTCCAGGTCCTGCGGCCGACTTCGGCGGAGGGCGACATCATCGTCGCGCCGGACGACCGCTTGCCCGACAGCTTCAAGCTGCAGCCGATCGCGCGGAAGCGGTTCGGCGGCCGCTGGATTTTGATCAGCCGCGTGACGGCAATCGAATTGTCGCCGGCGCCGGCGGTCAGCGGCCAGTGACCGCGGCCCGGGCCGCGACCGTGCGCTCGAGCAGGCGCTGCCAGTCGGCAATCGATCCGCCGAGGGCGGCGTCGAGTTCCGTACGATCGACGCGGAACACCAAGATCGACCCGCCGATCGAGGTGTCGGGACCGCGGACGCGCAGGTAGTGCGCCAACCGGGCAAAGCGCAGGAGCTCGTAACGCTTCCAAGCCACCTCGGTCGCGGCGAAGGCTGCGGCGGCGGGCGCGGCCGGATCGCGCCGGGGCGGCCCCGGATTCAGTTGGCGCAACATCGCCGCTTCGTTGGCGCGCAGGCGCAGGAATTCCTGTTCGGCGGCGGCGGTCCACGGTCCGCGCAGGTCGCTGTAGACCTGTTGCAGGAGGGTCGCGCTGACGGCGTAGACACCGGGTCCGAGGGCGCGGGCGGGCTTCGGTTCGCCGACGTTGGGCAGGCCGGGCAGCAAGGTGGCGCGGATGCCTTCGTAGGAGGGATCACCGGCACCGAAGTAGGCGACGTAGGCCGGTTCGCCGGGCGCGGCGGTGCGGAGCCAGCGCGCGAGGCCGGCGAGGTCCTGGCCCCAATCGAGCGAGCTGTCCACGAGGTAGCGCCAGCCCTGCGCGGGACCGCCGACCAGAGAATTGAAAAACGCGAGATGGTGCGGCCGGTTGGAGGCGGCGACCGCGACGTGCGCGGCGCCGAGGGCCAGAATGCCCGCCGCGGCCCACGGGCGCGCGCGGGTAAGCCAAGCGGCCAGGCTGCCGGTGCCGATGAACAGCGCGGGGTAGATCGGCAGCAGGTGGCGGTGGCCGATGTTGAGATGGCTGAGCAGCGAGGTGATGCCGTACACGACGACGAGCGCGACCAGCGGAACCCAAGGTTGAAACGCGGCCCATACGGCGGGGCGGCCCGACGTGCGGGCGAGGCGGCGGAGCCGGGCGCCGGCGGCGACGGCGGCGAGCGCGAAGAGGCCGAGCAACGGCAGCGTGGTTTTGACCAGAAAGGCGAAGGGGAAGAAACCGAGCCAGCCGGTGGTGCCGTACTCGCCCGCGAAGAACGCGGCGCGTTCGCGCGAGAACTGGAGCACGAAGGCGAAACCGTAGAGGAAAGCTTCGGGGAGCGCCCGCAGATCGCGCAGCGTCGCGACGACCAGACCGGGCAGGCCGAGGTCCTCGAGGATCCAGTTCCAATCTCCGCGGTAAAAGCCCGCGCCGGTTTCGCCCGGGGCAAAGGCCGAGAAACGCGTACCGTACCAGAGCCAGATGATCGCCGCGGCCGCGATGGCATGCAGCGCGCCGCTTCCCGCCAAACGGAACAGGCCGCGGCTGCGATCCGCCCGGGGCAACGTGAACCACCATGCGACCGCGCAGATCGCCATCATCGGCAGCAACAGGACGGCGGAGAACTTGGCCACGCAGGCGGTCCCGAAAACCAAGGCGCTGATCGCCGCGGCGGCCGGGCCGGGACGCGCGAGGTGACGCCACCACGCGCCGAGGGCGGCGAGGAAGAAGAAGGCCATGACGACGTCCGAGGTCGCGAGGGCGCCGTGGGCGAGAAATGCCGGGCACGCGGCGTAGAGCCCGAGTGCGAGGAAGCCGCCGCGCCTGCCGTGGAGCGAATTGGCCCAGCAGAAGACGAGGAAACCTAGGGCGGCGCTGAAGAGCGCCACGACGCCGCGGCCCGCGAACAGATAGAAATCGGCGGGAAGTCCGTGGCGGTAGAAGAAACGGTGCCCGTAGGTCCAGATGTCGGCCTTCGCCCAGAAGTCGGGATAGTCGGGCAGCGGGACGCCCGCGAGCGTGAGCGGGAGGCCGACGAGGCGTTGGGGGAGGATGCCGTTTTCCGGATGGAAACGGAAATCGCCGCGCGTGTTGTAGGTGTGGCCGGCGACGAGGTAGGCGATCTCGTCCGCGGTCATCGATTTTTCCGCCGCCGCTGTCAGCGCGAACAGCGCGTGGGCCAGCGCGACCAGCCCGGCGAGGGCGTAGAGGAAGAACGGCGAACCTGGCAGATGGCGGCGCATCAACGGCGGGCGGCGGCCGTTTTTTCGATCAGGCCGGACCACTCCGACCAGGAGCCGGCGGTCGCGGCGCGGATCTCCTCCGCGTTCAGACGGAAGATCAAAATCGAATAGCCGGCGCGGTCGTCGGGGCCGCGGACGCGCAGGTATGCCGTGAGGCGCGCGAGCCGGAGCAGCTCGTGGCGCTTGATGGCGTCGCGCCATTTTTCCGGCGCGAGATTGCGTTCGAGTTCGGCCCGGCGGGCGGGATCGGAGGCGTAGGCGGCGAAGAGCGGTTCATAGCCGCGGAGTTCCTGGTATTCCTTTTCGCGCGCGGGCGTCCACGGGCCGTACACCGCGGTGTAGACCTGCTGCAGGACCGTGGCGCTGACCGCGTACACGCCCGGCTCGAGCGGCACGTAGCGGTGCTCGAACCGGAAGTTGTCGACGAACGCGAGCCGGCGGACGGGCAGGTTGTAGTAGTTGGGCTGGCCGGTGCCGAAGTAGGCGAGGTACGCGGGGCGGTCGTTCCGGTTGGTCTCGAGCCAACGCCGGAGCGCGGGCAGATCCTGGCCCCAGTCGAGCGAGCTGTCGACGAGGTGGCGCCAGCCGTTGGCGGGGCCGCCGGCGAGCGGGTTGAAATAGGCGAGGTGGTGCGGGGCGATGTGCACCGCGGCCGCGGCGTGCCAGCCGAGCAGCGTCGCCACGACGGCGGCCGGCCAGCGTAACGGTGTTACAAATACGCGGCCGAGCCGGCCGGCCGCGATGAAGAGAATCGGATACAGCGGGAGAATGTGGCGGTGGCCGATGTTGAGCTGGCTGGCGAGCGATGAGACGCCGTAGACCGCCAGCAGGACCAGCAGCGGCGTCCACGGGTAGAGGCGCGGCCAGCCCGCTCGGCCCGAGGCAACGAGACGCGCAAGACCCGCGGCGAGCAGGCCCGCAAGGCCGATCACCGGCAGCGTCGTTTTCAGGAAGAAGGTCCACACGAAGAACGTGCGCCAGCCGGTGATGCTCAGTTCGCCGTTCAAAAACGCGGACCGCATGCCGGTGGTCGCGAGCACGTAGTCGAAGCCGTAGAGGAAGCCCTCGGGCAGTGCCCGCAGGGCGGCGAGCCAGCGGGTGATTTCACCGACCAGGCCGGTGCGGCCGACATAGTCGGCCCAGGGCCGGATGAAATGGTCCGCCGGCGGCAGGGCGGGATTGAAGGCGGAGTAGCGGAATCCGTAAAAGGCCCAGATCACGGCGGCGACGACCAGCGCCTGGCCGGCGGCCGAAAGGGCGGCGGCTGAAAATCGGCCCAAGGGAGAAGAGAATTGCCGCCCGGCGATCCGCCACGGCTCCGGCGCCAGCGCGCGGGCTCCCGCCATCAGCACCATCATGGGAATGAGCAGCACGGCCGAGTACTTGGCGACGAACGCGAGTCCGAGCACGACGGCAGAAAGCCACCACGAGGCTGCGCCGCCGTCGTGCAGGTGGCGCCACCACGCGGCGAGGGCCGCGAAAAAAAAGAACACCATGCACACATCGCTGGTGACCAAGGCCCCGTGCGCGAGGAAGTCGGGGCTGAACGCGAACAGCACGAGGGAAACCAGACCGCCGGCGTCGCCGAAGCGCCGGCGCGACCAGCAAAAGACCAAAATGCCCGTGCCAACACTGAACAGCGCGATCATCGCGCGCCCCGCCATCAGCCGCGGGAAATGGTCCGCGCCCGTTTCGTAGAAGAATTGGTGGCCGAAGATCCAGGCGTCGCTTGTGCGCCAGTAGGCGTTGCCTTCGAGCGGCGGCAGTTCGGCGCCGGCAAGGTAAATCGGCAGGGCCGCCCACCGCTGCGGCAGGTTGCCGTTTTCCGGATGCAGCCGGTAGTCGTGGTTGCGCCAGTAGCTGAGGCCGGCCGTGAGGTGGACCAATTCATCCGAAGTGGTGCTGGCCTCGCGTTTGCCTCCGACCGCCAGCGCAAAGTGGATCGCGAGCAGCACGGCCGCCGCGATCCAGACCGCCCGTTTGGGACCGCGCCGCACGGTCCCGGTAACGGGGCCGGAAGGGGACGCGGAAGGGGCGGTCATTCGTTTCACCTTGGACAAGTCCCGCGGGCAAAACAACGCTGTGCCGCAGCGCATGGATCCCGCCGAATACGCCAATCTCGCAGCCGTCGAAGGCGAGCATTGGTACTACGCGGGCAAGCGCGACGTCGTCCGCCATTGGCTCGATCGCACCTTCCCGCTCCGGCCGGAGCACGTGTTGCTCGATTGCGGCGCCGGCACCGGATGTTTTGCGGCGGAGCTGGCGGCTCGCTGCCGGGTGCTCGTGCTGGACGACCACGAGGAGGCGCTGCGGCTCCTGCGCCGGCGGTTCCGGCCGGAACAGATCCTCAGCCTTGCCGGCGACCGCATTCCGCTGCCGGATGGCTCGCTCGACGCGGTGACCGCGCTCGATGTGCTCGAGCACGTGCCCGACGACCGCGCGGTGGTCGCGGGTTTTGCCCGCCTGCTGCGGCCGGGCGGCGTCGCGGTCGTCACCGTGCCGGCGGGACGGGCGTTGTGGAGCGACTGGGATGTCACGTTGCACCATTACCGGCGTTACACGCGCCGGGAGTTGGCGGCGCTGTTTCCCACCGGCGAATGGGAAATCGAGCACGTGAACTATACGAACACGCTGATCTATCCCGCGGTGTGGTGGATCCGGAAGTGGCGGGCATGGCGCGCGCGGGCCGGCTGGGGCGGCGCGGCGGTCCGCACCGAAGATCGCATTCCCGCGCCGTGGCTGAACCGCCTGTTGCGGGCGACCTTCGTCGGTTGCGGGCGGCTGCGGTTGCCGTTTCCCTTCGGCGTCAGCCTGATTCTGGTTGCGCGCCGTCGCGGCTGAACCGCGCGGTCGCCGTCACTCTTTGAGCCGGGCCAATGCGACCTCGTTGCCGGCGGCATCGCGCAAGGTGATCAAGGCCCCGGCCGTCGGACGCGGCTGGGCGAAGCGGTCGAAGTGCACGATCACCGTGGCCGGCCCGGGCGAAGGAAACGGCCAGGCCGCGGTTTTCGCCGCGCCGGACGGAACGCCGCGGAGATCCGTGGGCGTGACCTCGACGCGGGCGTTGCCGGGATGGAACGCGAGCCCCTTGGCGCCGGGCTGGCGCGGGTCCGTGATCTCGATGCGGGCGACGGTCCGGCCCGGCGGCAGTGCGAGGCGGAGCTTGAGGGCCGTGTTCTCCTTCCCGGCGGCTTCCCCATAGACGAGCATTTCGCCGAGCAGCAGCGGATCGATTGTGCGGCCCCGGCGCACGCGGAACTCGAAGTTATCCAGTTTGAAGGCGATCGCGAAGTTGCGGTCGATGTAGTCGTGCAGCACGCCGGCGGGCGCGAAGCTCCGCTTGGTGAGGTACTCGATGTGCTCGCGCTGGACGACGATGCAGGCGTCGGGTTTGGCCTCGAGTGCGCGGACGATCGCCTCCTGGCGCTCTCGGTTCAGCAGCGAAAACCAGTGCGTGACATTTGCGAGCGTCGGCGTGGGCCGGCCGCTCCAGAAATTGAGGCTGAACATGCCGGGCTCGGAAAAGACGACGTCGGCGTGGGCCGCGGCGTTGTAGACGAGGACGCGGAACAGCGCCGAGGCCTCGCTCGGCAACCTGAGGAATTCCGCGCCGGGCAGGCCGAGGTCGCTGCCGTCGTCGTAGCGGCGGGCGGCGTCGTGGAAGCGGCTGCCGACCAGCAGGGCGAGGGCGGCGGCCGCCGCGGCCGGCAGGTAGCGGCGGACCCGATCGCCCGCGGTATCCGGCGGGGAATTGCGCCGCGCGGCGAGCCAGCGGATCGCGTCGGCGGCGCCGGCGGCGGCCAGCGGCAGGGCGAAGAAAGTGCCCCACGCGATCTGGCTGCCCGCGACGGGAAAGGCGTGGAGCGATTGGCCGAGCCAGAGCAACCCGAGCCAGTTCGTCGCGGTGCGCTCAGGTCCCGCGGTGCCGCCGAGCGGCCAGAGAAAGAGCCAGAGGCAGGGTGCGCCGAAGCCGAAGATCACGCGGTCGGGGCTGGAATCCGGAAACTGCAGCACGGCGTAGACGGCACCGCCGGCGGCCGCGAGCCGCAGCCAAGCGACGACGACATCCGCGCGCGCGTCGCCGCGCCGGCGACGCCAGACCGCCCACGCGCAGGCGAGCACCGCGGCGGCGGCGAAGGCCGGCGTCGCCGCGGGCCAGGTGTAGCTGAGGTTGAAGGCGGCGGGCATCCGCAGCGGCCCGAGGAGCACTCCCTCGAGGATGTCGGCGGGCCCGGAGCCGCGGAGCAGCACCACGGCGCACACGAAGGCGACGACCCCGAGGCCGCCGAGGATGCAGCGGCCAAGGGTCGGCCAGCCGGCGACGGCTTGCCGGTTCGGCCCGGCGGCCGCGAGCGCGGCCAAGGCGGAAACGGCGAAGACTCCCGCGAACGTCTGCACCCAACCGAGCGACAGCATCGGCCGCATCAGGGCGAGCGGCACGAGCAGCGCGCCGACGGCTAGAAGCCACGGCGCGATCCGCCGTAGCCGGTCGTCGCGGTGATGGAGCAAAATGAACGCGCTACCGGCGAGGATCACGAAGCCGCCGACGTTGACCTTGGTCAGGGCGAGGGCGGCGGCCGCGGCGCCGGTGAGCAGGGCCCAGCGGTCCACGCGGCCCTCCGTCAGCCAGCGGTAGCCGAGAGCGCCCGCGACGGCGACCGTGACGGCGATGAGGCTGCCGGGGTGGGACGGTTCGCTCACCATGATCCACAGGTAGGCGAAGGTGCCGGCGAGGACGGCGAGCGCCGCGGGGAGGCTGCGGGTCGCCTGCCGCGCGACGGCGGCGCAGGCGAGCGCGGTGCCGATCCAGGAGGCGAGGGTCACAAGCCGGCCGGCGATGTGCGTGAAAGGCAGGCCCAGACCATGCAGCACGTAGTAGACGACGAAGGGAAACGGGCCGTACTGGGAGTAAACGTCGCGGTAGAGGCCGCCGTATTCGGCGAAGTTGCGCAACGAGACGAGCACGTAGCCCTCGTCGTCGTAGAACATGAACGCGCTGAACATCAGCCGCGCGGCGGCGTAACTCAGCGCGGCGAGCGCGGCGGTGAAGACCAGCGTGCGCCACCAGCCGGCGGCGGCGATCGGCTTCGACTCAGGCACGCGGCGCGGCGCGGAAGGCCGGACGGGAGCCCGACGGGGCCGGTTTCACGATGTACGGCGGCCGGCGTTTCACTTCGTCGTAAACCCGGCCGAGGTATTCGCCGAGGATGCCGATACCGATGAGTTGCACGCCGCCGAGGAAGAGCACCACGACGATGGTCGTCGTGAAGCCCTGCTGCGAATTTTCGAAACCGAGCAGGCGCCACAGCGTGAAGAACAAGCCGCCCGCGAAGCCCATGAACGCGACAAACAAACCGCAGTAGGTAAGAAGGCGCAGGGGCAGGTGCGAGAAACTGAAGAGACCGTCGAGCGCGTAGCGGACGAGACGGCGAAACGTCTGCTGCGGTTGGCCGGCGGCGCGTTCCTGCCGGTCGTACATGACGTCTGCGGCGGGAAACCCGATCCAGGCCCGCAGGCCGGGAAAGAAACGGTGGCGTTCGGGCAGGTTGTTGTAGGCGACGACGGCGTTGCGGCCGAGCAGGCCGAACGTTCCGGTGTTGGGCTCGATCGGGTAATCGGACAGCAGGCCGAAGATCCGGTGGAAGGCGTCGAAGCCCACGCGGCGCAGGCCGGTCTCGCTTCGCGTCCGGCGGGTGGCGCGCACGACCTCGGCGCCGTTGCGCCACGCGGCGATCATTTCGGGAATCAGCTCCGGCGGATCCTGGAGATCGGCGTCCATCGTCACCACGGCATCGGCGTCGGCCGCGTGGGCGAGGCCGGCGGACAGCGCCGCCTGGAAACCGAAGTTGCGCGACAGCTCCACGGCTTCGAAACGCGGATCGCGGCCCGCCTGTTCCCGCAGCATGGCGGCGGAGCGGTCGCGACTGCCGTCGTCCACCAGCACGGCCCGCCAGATCACGTCGGGGTTGCCGTCGAACAGCCGCGCCAGCCGGGTGAAAAGCTCCGGCAGCACGGCCTCTTCGTTGAAGACCGGGATGACGACGGCGAGGGTCGGAGCTGGGTCGGCCATGGACGCGGGCAGCATGAAAATTGTCGGCGCGAGTGCGAGCACAAGCGCGCCGTCAGCGGCCTGGGGCGGAGGGGGCCGGGACGCCGGGAGCCGGCCGGGTGAAGAAGTCCCAAGGACCGCTTTGGTAAACGCGCGTAAAATCGGTGAACACGTGCCGCAGTTCCCGCGACGGGTCCTGCTCGTGGTAGACCAGAAACGCCAGGCCCGGCGGGAAGCGCCGGCGGACTTCCGCCCGATCCGCGGGCCGGCCGGCGAGCCGCCAATCGTAGAGGCCGTAGTCGAACGGATCGTCGCGGCCCTCGGCCAGCAGCATGATCAGCGGATTGTTGGGAAACGCGACCGCGCCGGGATGGGTTTGCGCGAACGCGAACGCTTCCCGGTGTTGCGCGCCGGGATCGAGGATCGCCAGATGCGATTCGCGGAAGGCGCGCTGCACGGCGAAGCCCGCGGCGGCTATGCCGCCGCAGACGAGCAGGAGCGCAGCGGTCCGCCGGCGGAGCGGATCGGCCAGCGCGGCGCCGAGGCGGGCGAGGCCGGCGAGGATCGCATAGGTGAGGGCGTGGAGGGAGTTTTGGTCGCCGCCGATCTTGGCGGCGGCCATCAGGCCGAGCGGCAAGACGGCCAGCGCGCTCCCAGCGAGCAGGTCGGACAGGGCGCGATCCGGATGGGCGGACGTTGCGTGGTCGCCCGCCGGCGGGCGTCGAAAGACGACCAGCACGAGCCACGCCCAGCCGGTGCCGGCGGCAAACGCCCCGAGCAGCGGCCCGATCCGCGATCCGTCGACCGGGTGGGCTCCGGGAATGGTGATCAGGCAATGCCAGAGCGGGGCGAAGCCGAATTTCAGAATCGAACCAACCGCGAAGATTCCCGCGAACAGCGCGTAGGCGCCGAGGTAGCGCCGCAGGCGCGCCCGGTCGCCCGCACGAAAGAGCCAGACCGCGTGCGCGAGCAACAGGCAGGCTTCGATCTGTTTGGTGCCGGCGGCCAGGACGGCCAGCGCGGCGGCCCACGCCGGATCGCGGCCGCGCGCGAGCGCGAAGGCGGCAGCGGCTCCGAAAGCGACCGCGGCGGTGTCGGCCCCGAGGGCGGCCGCGCCGTACCACGTGCCGAACGGCGCCAGCAGCGCCGCGAGACCGGCGGCGGCCAGCAGCAGGCCGTCGGCCCGGCTGCCCCGCCGCCGCAGGCGCGTCCACGTCAGCAGCAGCAACGGCAGGAGAAACCACAGCGCATTGAGCCACGCGGCCGCGCGCAGGGCGGCGAGCGGCTCGCGGAGCAGCGCCGCGGGCGCGTAGGCGGCGGCGGCGACCGGACCGTAGATCCAGCCGTTGACCGCGGGATCTCCGGGTCCGCGGTAGAGCGGCAGGCCTTCGAGCAATCGGACCGAGGCGGCGAGCCGCGCCGCGCTCCAATTCCAATGCGGCACGAGGCGGAACGCCGACCAGGCGGCCACGGCGACCAGAAACAGCAGCAGCGGCAGCAGCAGGCGCGCCAGCCGGTCGGCGGCGTCGCCGCCGCGCAGGCGCGAGACCGCGAGCGCGCCGGTGGCGAGGCAGGCGGCGCCGCCGAGGGCAACGGACAACGGATCAACGGTCATTCGGCAAAAGAGGCGTGAGCCGGACCTGCCACAGGGCCAGCGCGAAGATCGCGCCGAGTCCGGCGCACACCGCCGCGCCGCCGAGCGGCACGGCGTCGGACCAGAAAGCCGCGTCCATGGCCGCCTTGGCCCGGAGGTTCATCAGCGCGAATTCGCCGAGCCGCGCGAAGGCGGCGTCCGGGTTGAGTTGCGGGTCGAACCAGCGGTCGAGCCACGTCGACTGGACCGCAAAGTGCAGGGCAATGCCCAGAATGAAGTCGGCCGCGAAGCCCAACGCCGCCACCGCGCGCCAAGGCGCCGGCAGGCGCGACCACGCCGCCGCGACGACGACGAGACCGAGCAGCACGATGCTCTGGAGGCAGATGTGCGCGTTGCCCCAGAGGTCGCGCCCGCCGTGGACCGCGACCCCAAGTACGACCGAACCGGCGACGAACGCGGTCCAGAAACGGACGTCCGCGGGCGGGGCGCGGCGGGCCGCGCGCAGCGCGAGTCCCGCGGCCAGCAGTCCGCCCGCGAGGCCGGCGGCGGCGAACAGATTGCGCTGGTGAATTTGGAACCAGTAGTCGCGCCGGGCCGCCCAGGGTGATGCCGGGGGGCGGACGGGCGCGACGTCACGCCAAGCATGCGGGATCAGGGTATCGCGGAGGTTGAGCGCGGCGCGCGCGGCCTGGGCGGTGAATCCCGGGGCTTGGTCGGTGACGCTCGGGTTGCTCAGGACCGTTCCCCGCCAGCCGTACGTGGCGAAGGCCCAGGCGAACCATGGGAGGAGCACGGCGGCCCCGGTGCCGGCCGCGAGCCAGGTTCGGCGGCGCAGCGCGGGATCCCGCCGCGCGCGGCAGACCCGGACCAACCACGCCGCGGCGAGCAGCAAGGCGAAGACCCCGGCGGAATAGTGCGCCAATATCCCCGTGCCCAGGGATGCCGCGGTCAGAGGACCGGCGGCCGGCGGCGGTTCCGGGGACCGCGTGCGCAGGTAGAAATACAGTCCGGTCAGCACGCAGGCGGCGGTGACGAGCTTGGTCCAGGCGTAGGTGGAATTCTGGACATAGAGCGGATTCAGCATGAACAGAACCGCAAGCAGGGCGGCGGCGCGCGGGGAGCCGAAGCGGACCGCGAGGACGGCCGCGGGCAGGAACACGAGCGAGTTGAGCAGCGAGAGCACAACCTGGTAGCCGGCGAACGTGAGACCGAAGGGGGCGAGCAGCGCGCCGACGACGACGTTGGCGAGCGGCGGGCGGGACGGCAGCGGATCGAAACCGGTGAATAGGATCCCGACGGGCCCGCGTTCGACGAAGAACACGGTGCGATCCCAGTGGCCGAACCAATCGCCGACCCAGTCGCCGCCCGAGTAGCTCGGCACCAGCGCGAGCCAGCCGAGGCTCCACGCCGACACGAGAATTTGCCCCGCGAGCACGGTGCGGCAGGCGGGATCCCGCAGGAGCGGGACGAAACTCCGCCAAGTGACGAGCAACCCGACGCCGCCGAGCAGCGGCAGAGCGCCGAGGAGCCCCCTGGGCAGCGCGAAGACGTACACGGTCCACGCGAAAAGCCAGGCCGCCAGCAGCGCGAGGACGGGTGCGGCGACCAGCCGGTCGAGCGGCGCCAGGCGGAGACGATGGGCGAGGAACCAGCCGAGCCCGAGCCCGGTGAGGACGAAATTTGCGAGCAGGGCGGCCGTCATGGGGCGGGTGCCGGCGGCTGGTAAAGCGTCCAAGCCGGGAGCCGCGCCGCCGGCCGGAACTCCGGCAGCAGCTGCAACGCGAACGGTTGGTCGTGGGATGCCGGATACACCACGGTGCCGAGCCGCGGCGGCAGGTCGCGCCGGAAGGCGGCGGCGCCGATCCCCGAGCCCGCCAAGTGGCGCGTCGCGAGCCCGTCCTCGGCGTGGTAGAGCCGGCCGTCGCTGTACCATGTCACCACCGGTTGGGTGGGGAACCAGGCCGTGCCCGGCGCAACGCGGGCGAGGCTCTCCGCCTCGGCCAGCACCCGCGTGAGCGGGCCGGGCGGCAGGTCGCGCAATTCGGTCCAGCGGAGGCCGATCACGGCAACCGCGAGCCCGGCGGCGGTGCGGAACGCGGCCCCGGGGGCCGAGGCCAGTCCGGCGACAAGCGCGGCGGGGATCAGGTAGAACGAGCCGTGCAGGACGTTCGTGTCGCCGCCGACTTTGAAAAACGAAAGCAGGCCCGGCGGCAGCAGCGCGAGGTAGACGATGCCGGCCGCGCGCACCAGGCGGGCCGCCGCGGAACCGGCCGGCGGCGCGAACGGGCTGCGCGTTACGAAAGCCCACAGGAGCGGCGGGAGCACAACGTAACCGAGGACCTGCGGCCAACGCGGGCCGAGTTTGTCCATGAGTTCGGCCCAAGGCAGGCGGGCCGGGATCTGGACCAAGTTGA
The DNA here is from genome assembly GCA_027482185.1 of Opitutaceae bacterium. Taxonomy (GTDB): domain Bacteria; phylum Verrucomicrobiota; class Verrucomicrobiia; order Opitutales; family Opitutaceae; genus ER46. The sequence goes on from JAIXWF010000022.1 coordinate 348,986, forward strand.
ACCACAGCGGCGACCAGCCAAAGGCGGCGATGGCTCCCAGGCCGACGACGGCGGCAAACAACACGGCGGCGAACGCAAAGCGGAGCAGGGTGGCGCGGCCTTGGCCGGCGAGCACGATCGCGAAGGCGGGCAGCAAAAGCACGGCGGTTTGTTTGGCGGTTGCGGCGAGAACGCCGCAGAGCGCGGCGGCGACGATGGCGCGGGCCGACGGCGTCGCCTGCCGCACGAGCAGCCAGCAACCCAGCAGGCCGCACGTGATGGCCGTGTGATCGGCAACTTGGAACGCCAGGCTGCGGGGCGGCAGGCAAAGCACGGCGAGGGCGGCGGCGAGCAGACGCAGGCGGGCGCCCGGAAGCACGGTGCAGAGCAGCCCGAGCGGCAGGACCAAGATGAGGAGATTGATCACCCCGGCCGCGAGGACGGCGTCGACCGCGTTTGCCGCGAAGGTCGCGGGCAGATTCAGCAGGAGCGGGAGCGGGCCGTAGATCCACGTGCCGAGCGGCCCGGCGCCTTCCGCGGGATAGACCGACAGCCCGTGCCGCAGCGCGAAGGCGGGGGCGAGGCGGATGTCGTTCCAATTCGAGAGCGGGAACACGCACCAGCCGAACCAAAGATAGGCGCCGGCCGCAGCCGACGTGACAGCGGCCACGGCCCACGACAAGCCCGCGTCGTTCGCGGCCGCCGGCCGCGTTGGCGTGGCGGCGACCGGAGTGCGTGGACCGACGAGTCGGAAAAGGGCCGCGAGCAAGGCGAGACCGCCGAGCAGCAATCCGGCCGAGGCGAAGGGCGGCAGCAGGTCGGAGGCGAAGGCGAGCCGATGGTGGATCTTGCTCGCGAGGTTCATGCCGGCGGCGACGTTGTAGCTGGAGAGGCTGCCGGCGGTGATGCCGTCGGGCCGGAACCACCGGTCGAAGGCGAAACCCTGGACGCCGAACTGAAGACCGATGCCGAGCAGGACATCGACGGTGCCGCCGCCGAGGAGCAGCGCGCGGGCGCCGCGGCCGAGGGCGGACCAGCGGGCCGCGAGAAAGGCGAGTCCGAGGAGAACGAAGGGCTGGAGCGAGATGTGGGCGAGGCCCCAATGGTCGCGGTCGCCGTGGGTCCCGATACCGAGCAGCACCGTGCCGACGGAGAACACCGTCCAAAACCAAACGTCGCGTGCGGCCGCGCCGGCGGTGACGCGCGCCGCCTCGCGGGAAATCACGAGCCACGCGACGGCGCCGAAGGCAAAGAGCAGGTTGACCTGATAGGCGACGAAGGCCCAGTCGCGCCAACGGCCCCAGGGACTCGTCTGCGCCAGAAGCGCGGGATCGAGTGTGCGCAGGTGCGGGGGCACTACCGTATCGAAGATATTGAGACCGATGACGGCCCACTGGCTGCCCGACTGCTTGGCGACCGCGGTGGCGCTGCTGTTGCTCAGGAAAGTGCCGTTGAAACCGTAGGCGGACGCGGACCAAACGAACCACACGGCAAGCAGGGCCGCGCCGGCGCCCGCGGCGACGAACGTGCCGCGCCACCAGACCGGATCGCGGCGCCGGGTCCAGCCGCCGACGAGCCACGCGGCGACGAGCATCACGACGTAGGGCCCGGCCGAGTAGTGCGCGAGCGTGCCCGCGCCGAGGGCGAGCGCGCAGAGCACGCCGGCGCCGCGCGGCGCAGCGGCGTCGCGCGTGCGCAGGAAAAACCAGAGTCCGGCGAGGATGAAAAAAGCGGCCGGCAGCTTGGTCCAAGCGAACGTCGCATTCTGCACGAAGAGGGGGCTGGCGAAAAAGAGCGCGGCCGCGACCGGCACCGCGGCCGGTCCGCCCCAGCGGGCGGCGAGCAGGGCGGCGGGCAAAAACGCGAGGGCGGCGAGCACCGTCCCGACGATTTGGTAGTGCGCGAAGTCCGCGGGACCGAAACCGAGGAACACCCCTGTGACCACGTTCACCAACGGCGGCCGGGCCGGCAGCAGGTATTGCGCGATGAACTTCGTCTCGAGGGGCCAGCGCTCGAGGAAGAAGCGCGTGCGTTCCCAGTGTTCGAACCAATCGCCGGCCCAGCCGCCGCCCGAGTAGCTCGCGATGGTCGCAAGCCAACCGAGCGTCCACGCCAAGACCGCGGCTTGGCCCAGCAGGAGCCCGCGGACGAGAGGATCGGCGGCGACGGGCCGGAGTTCGGTCCAACGGTACAGGATGCCTCCGAGGGCGAGCACCGGCAGCAGTCCGGCGGCGACGGCCGGAAGTTTGAAAACGTAGATCGCCCAACCGGCCAAAAAGACCGCCGTCAGGCCGAGGAAGAGGGCGGCGAGGAGTTTTTCCCCGGAGGCAAGTTTCGTCCGGGCCACCCAGGGCCAGCCAAGGCCGAAGCCGATGCCGCCGACCAGCAACGGACAGACGAGGAGCGTGAGAAGCGTGGACACAGCGGCTGGGAAAAAAACGCGGCGCCGTCGGCCGCCTCGGTCCCGGGAGCCTCGGAATCAATCGCAGGGAGTCCAGTGCGAACTCCCGCCGGCTGCGCCGTTCAGCTCAGCAAGTTGTATTTGAAGATCGCCCAGAGCGCGCGGAAGCCGTCGCGCCAGCCGATCTTTTTGCCCTCGGCGTAGGTGCGGCCGTAGTAGCTGATGCCGACTTCGTAGATCACGACGTCGAGCTTGGCGACCTTGGCCGTGATCTCGGGTTCGAAGCCGAAACGGTTTTCCTCGATCTTGATCCGCTGGATCACGTCCCGCTTGAAGACCTTGTAGCAGGTTTCCATGTCGGTGAGGTTGAGGTTGGTCGCCATGTTCGAGAGCAACGTCAGGAACTTGTTGCCGACCATGTGCCAGAAATAGACGACGCGGTGCGCCTGGCCGCCTTGGAAACGCGAGCCGAAGACGACGTCGGCTTTCCCGTCGAGGATCGGCTTCATCAGCACGGGGTACTCGTTGGGGTCGTATTCCAAGTCCGCGTCCTGCACGACCACGATGTCGCCCGTCGCGGCGGCGAAGCCGGTCCGCAGGGCGGCGCCTTTGCCCTGGTTGACCTCGTGGTAGACGATCTTGTCCACGAGCGGCGCGATCTGCGTGCGGAGGATGTCGCGGGTGCCGTCGCGCGAGCAATCGTCGACGATGATGATTTCCTTTTCCGCCACCGGAGCCGCGCGGACGCGATCGACGATCAGGCGGATCGTTTTCGCTTCATTGTAGCACGGGATGACGACGGAGAGTTTCATCGGTGAGGGGCGGAGCCTTGGAAACTCGCCCGCCGAGGGAAAGCTTTTTGCCGCGGCGCAGCCGTCAGGGTTTGGCTTCCGGCACCGGTGCGGTCGGGATGCTGACGACACCGCGGCCGGCGGCGTCGGCGCGGTAAATTCCTTCGACCAAATAAATCGGGCGGGCCTTCACGCTCTCGTACATGCGGCCGATGTATTCGCCGATCACGCCGAGGGCGAGCAACTGCACCCCGCCGAAGAAGATGATCGTCAGCATCATCGCGGGGAAGCCGGGGATGAAGTAGTCCGGGTTGACCAGCTTCACAATGAACACGGTCAACGTCGCCAGCACCGCGAGCACGATGATCACGAGGGCGAGGTAGGTCACGAGCCGCAACGGCACGACGGAAAACGACGTGATCGCGTCGAGGGCGAAGGAGACCATTTTCCGCCACGGGTAATGCGTCGCGCCGGCGAACCGCGGCTGCCGGTCGTAGGGCACGGGCACCTGAACGCCGCCGACCCAGCTGACCATGCCGCGGATGAAACGGTGCCGTTCGCGCATGAGGCGCAGGCTGTCGGCGATGCGACGGTCCATGAGCCGGAAGTCGCCGGTGTCGGCCGGAATATCGCTGTGCGTCGTCGCGCGCAACAGCCGGTAAAACAGCCGCGCGGTGAGCAGTTTCAGCGGCGACTCGCCGGCCCGGGAGCGGCGTTGGGCGTACGCGACGTCGGCGCCCTTTTCCCATTCGGCCGCGAGGACCGGGATCAATTCCGGAGGATCCTGCAGGTCGGCGTCGATGAGCACGACAAGGTCGCCGGCGGCGACGTCGAGTCCGGCCGTGGCGGCGGCCTGGTGGCCGAAGTTGCGCAGGAGATTGACGACGCGGACGGCGGGGTCGGCCTGCGCGAGCGCGAGGGCGATGCGGAGGGTGCCGTCGCGGCTGCCGTCGTTGACCAGGACGATCTCGTGCCGGCAAGGCAGCGTCGCGAGCGCGGCCTTGGTCCGGCGGACGAATTCCGCGAGCCCGGCTTCCTCGTTGAACGCCGGGGCGACGACGGAGAGCAGGCAGCGGGAAAGCGAACGCGGGGTGGACATCAGGCGGCGGTCGGACGCGACGGCTTGCGCCCGACGATGACGACGTTCCAGCAGAGGGGGCGGAGGAAGGGAAGCCATTCCAAGAGAACGGCGTCGAGGCGCGCGAGCGGCGCGTAGAGCCAGCGCAGGCGGTCGGCGTCGTCGATCACGCGTTTCCACAGGCGCACGCGGTTGGGCCGGAGGCCCTGCACCGCGACCATCCAGACGAACACCGCGAGCGTCGTCAGCCAGAACCAACGGATCTCCGGCCGCTCGAGCCGCGCGGCGATCGCGCGCACGTCGCGGAGCCGCAGCGGGTGTTCGTCCGGCGTGCGCACGTCGGTCGCGATGCGGCGGTAGGCATTGATCAGCGGGTTGTACGCGACGGGATCCCAGCTTACGAATACGCCGCCGGGCCGCAGGTGCGGCAGCACGCGGTCCAGCGTCGCCTCGAGGTCGACGTGGTGGAGCGTGTTCGCGAGGTGGACGATGTCGAATTGCCGGTCGCCGAGCCGCAGGTCCTCCGCGGCCGACACCTGCGTTTCCAATTTCACGCCGTGGCGCGCCGCCAACCGCTGCGTCAGGTCGCACATCCCCGGGGAAACATCCGTCGCGGTCACGGTCGCGCCGCAGAGGCCGAAGTACACCGCGGCCTCGCCGAGCCCGCAGCCGAGATCGAGGAGGGTCTTGCCGTGCAGGTCGCCGAGCGTGCGCATGATGTGGCGCATTTCCGGTGCGGTGCAGGCTTCGTTGCGTTGGCGGAGATCGATTTGAGCGACGTCCTCGCCGGCCGCCCAGGCATCGTGAAACGCTTCCTCCGCCGCCTTGCGCGCGGCATCGGCGGGCGGATGGCCGTCGGGGGAAGCGGCGGCGTCGGCAGTCGCGAAACCCGCGGTTTGCAGCACGGTTTGCAGGCAGGAATCGAAAAACGCGCGGTTCTCGGCCTGCACGGCGTCGCCGGCATTCGCGAAGCCGCGCTGCGCCTGAAGCTCGACGTGGGTGGCGGTGTCGCCGCGCGTGTAGAAGCGCGCGCCGCGGAAATCGACGGTGGTCTCGCCGGGGGACGGTTCCGTCCAGGCTACGTGCAGCAAACCCGATCCCGGATGCGAGAGCCGGAGCGCGGCGAGCCAGCGGGCGAGCCGCTGGGCCCGGGCCGGCGATTCCGCGCGCCACGCTTGCTGGAGGCGGCTGCCGGCGCCGAGAAACTGGTGCACCGCGCTTTCGAAGAGGATCTTCTTCGGCATCGTCAGGAAGAAGCCGCGGCCGGCGTGCCGGCGCGGTCGCGGCGCTCGTGGCGGATGCGTTCCGCGGTCGCGAGCAGGTGCTCGTAGGTCACGGGCCAGCGTTTGGCCGGAGGCGCCACGAGGAAGAGTTTCATCCGCTCGAACTTCGCCCGCAGGTAGCGCATCGCGATGCTCATCTCGGGATAGCTGCCGTACATGCAACCGGGACACGCGGCTGTCACCTCGCGGACCGCCTGGCGGAACCTACGCTCGCGGTAGATCTTGGGAAACGCGGGATCGTAGCACGAGACGGCACGGCCGATCCGATGGTCGCAGCAGGGCGCGAAGTCGCCGTTGGGCAGAACGGCGAAGTAGAGGTTCGGGCTGTCGCAGACGCCGTCGTTGCGGTCGCGCCAGGTCGTCGGCCGGCCCGCGGCGAAGCGTTTGATGTCGTCGAGGTATTGGTCGGAGTCGTACAGCAGCGCGCCTTCGCGGCGCAGGGCACGGACGCGCTCGACGACGGCGTCGACCGCCGGCAATTCCTCCGGCCGCCAGCGCTTGGTCTGGTCGAAGGTCCGGAAGTTCATCGGCTTGTCGAAGGTCGTGACGTGGATCGGCACGAGCGACGTGAACCAACTGATCTCGGTACCGAAGCGGATCACGTCCTCGATCTCGGCGAGATTCTCGCGCTGGATCACGCAGCCGAGGGCGCCGAAGCTGCCTTCCTTGGGCAGATGCTGCGTGAAGGCCGCGATGGCTCGCAGGGCATCGTGCCAAGAGCGGGCGAAGCCGCCGTTGATTGCGTCCTGGTTGCCCGGCCGCAGCGAATCGAGGGAGATCGAGATGTCGCGGCCGCCCGCCGCGATCGCGGCTTGGATCTGTTCGTCGGTCGCGAGGCCGTTGGTCTGCATGCGCACGTGCACCCCGCGTTCCGAAAAGGCCCGGATGATCTCCGGCAGGTCCTGGCGCGTGAAAGGCTCACCGCCCGTCAGCAGCACGACCGCCACGCCCATCCGCGCGAAGTTGTCCGCGATGCGCTTGATTTCATCGAGCGTGCATTCGCGCACGTCCGAGTTGGCGTAGATGATGTTGCACTGCTGGCAGGTGAGGTTGCAGCGCGCCGTCACGTAGAACTGCACGTAGACCGGCGCGTCGTGAAGGAGCGCGGCGCGGGCGAGCGTGAGCTTGGACAGCCGGGAAAACATCGGGGTCAGGCTCGCCGCGCGAACGCCGAGGTCAACACGCCCTGCCGCGCGGGCACCAGCGCGTCGAGCAACGCGAGCGGCGCGGCGACCAGCAACGCGACCGGCAGCAGCGCGAAGGAAACGAGGTCGGCGAGCGGGGCCGGCGGCGCCCCGCGTTTGAGGCGCAGGTAGAGCCGGTTGTGGCGCGGGACGGCGACGTTGAGCAACGACTGCGTGTAACCGAATATGTTGTACGGCCACGAAACGGCCGAGCCGGCCGGCACGAAGCCGCGGTCGGCCAGCAGGCGCGCCAGCGACGCCGGCGTGAATTGGTGCACGTGGTTCGGCAGGTCAAAGAAGGCCCAGCGGCTTCCGAACCAGCTCGCTTGGAACGAGGCCGCGTTCGGCACGGAGACGACGAGCGTCGCGCCGGGCGGCATCAGCGCGGCCAGGCGGTCGAGCGCGGGACCGAGCGCGGCGACGGGAAAATGTTCGAGGCTGTGCCAGGCGGCGGCGGCGGCGATCGGACCTTCGACCGCGGCGAGGTCAGCGACGACGTCGAGCCCGAGCTCGCGGCGGCAGAACTCGCGCGCGGCGGGCGTGATCTCGACACCGAGCGCGGCGGCGAAGCAGTCGCGTTGGCCGAGCAGAAATCGGCCGGAACCGCAGCCGAGGTCGACCAGCTTGCCGTGGCGGGATCGGGAAAACCAACGCTCGGCAATCCCGGATTGAAAGCGATCGAGGCTGCTGCGGCGCCGCACCTGGGCCGCATCGAGCGGCTCGTTGAGCATGAGGGATTGGCCGCCGTCGCCGGTGCGGAGTTCGTGGCCGCAGCCGGGGCAACGTCGGTAGTCGGGGACGGAGGCGGGGCCGAGGCCGCCGGCGCAGACGGGACACGATACGGACGGGTTCATCAGCGGAGCCGCTGCATCAGCCGCGTCCAGAGGGCGAGCGACCAGGCGCGCGGCAGGATGCGCGCGAGCAGCGCCATGGCATGGGCGCGGGGCGAAATCACGGCCAGCCGGCGGCCGCGGCGCAGGGCGGCGACGACGGCGTCGGCGACCTCGGCCGGCTCGAGCAGGCGTTCGTCCGGCAGCACGCGCACGCCGGCGCTGGCTTGGAAATTGGTCCGCATGCCGCCGGGACACACGGTCAGAAAGTGGATGCCGTCGCGCCGCACTTCCTCGCCCCAAGCTTCGCCGAGCGAGAGCAGGGCGGCGTTGGCCGCGGCGTAGCCGGCGAGGTGGGGCAGCGGTTGGAAGGCCGACGACGAGCTGATCCAGACGATGCGGCCGAAGCGTTCGCGGCGCATCGCGCCGGCGGCGGCATGCGTCAGGGCGAGCCGGGCGAGCACGTTGACCTTGAAGACGGCGGACTGGCGCTCGACGGCATGGTCGAGCACGGCACCGCGCACGCCGAGACCGGCGCAGAGAAAGACTTCGCGGGCCGGGAGCGCGTTCCAAGCCGGGCTTTGTACCAGGGCGTTGACCGCGTGCTCATCGCCCAGATCGGCGACCGCGGTTCGGCAATGCGGATGCCGCGCCTGCAGATCGGCGAGACCGGCCGAATCGCGATCGACGAGGAGCACGTGCGCGCGCTGCGGCGCCAATCGTTCGGCCAAGGCCCGGCCCAGGCCGGAGGCGGCGCCCGTGATCACGGTTTGGCCGCCGGGATCGGTTTCCGGATCCAGCCGGGCACGTTCGCGCACGATGACTTCGTCCAGGGCCGCCGCGGCGGTGTACCGGGGCGTCCAACCCAGGTCGCGCAGCGGTTGGTCGTCGGCGGTGAGGGCGGCGCCGAGCATGGCCTTGAGGCGGAAGGGAAACAGGAACGGTGCGGCGCGCAGCGCGGCGGCAGCCCAGCCGATCTCGAGGCGCGCGCGGCCGGGCGCCGCTTGGGCAAAGGCCTGCGCCAGAGTGATCGCCTCGCCGGCGCAGAAGAGGGGGGCGCCGGCGGCGGCGGGCGCGTCGGCGGCGAGCACGAGGGCCTCGGCGAGATCCGCGACATGGACGACGCCGAAGGCCCCGGGCCAGGCCGCCCACGCGAGCGGGGCGTGCCGCAGGGCCGCGCGCACGAAGACGGCGAAGTGGCTGTCGGGTCGCATCCCGGGGCCGACGACGAGAGCGGGGCGGACGATGGCGAAGGGCAGGCCCGATTCCTGGACGAGCGCCTCGGCGCGGCGCTTCGAGCGGCCGTATCCGGAACTCGGACACAGGCGGCTGCCGGCGTCGAGGGGACGGACGCAGGCGTCGCCGGCGGCGCGGTCGACGGCCCCGATCGTGGACACGAAGACGAAACGCCGGAGGTTCGGCGCGTTTGCGCGCACCGCGGCGAGCAGGGCGGCGGTGCCGGCGACATTGGCGGTCTCGTAACTTTCGCCGCGGGCGCCGTTGAAGTCGGCGCGCGCGGCGCAGTGGATGACGGCGGCGGTGCCGGCGAGGGCCGCTTGCCAAGCGGCCGGCGCGGCCAGGTCGCCGGATACGACCTCGACGCCGAGGGCCGAGAGTTCGGGATCGGGCCGGCGCAGAAGGGCGCGGACGCTGGCGCCGCGGGCCCGCAGCCGACGGCACAATTCGCGACCAACAAAGCCGCCGGCGCCGGTGACAAAGTAGGGTCCGCCGTTCATGGGGTCGCGGGCGCGGCGGAGGCGCGCGGCGTCCGGGTGAGCAGAATCAGTTGGCCGCCGAACTCGTACTCCATTTCGCGCCGATGCCGGCGGATGAAGCCGACGGGCAGCAGCACGCCGTGTTCGCTCTTGCCGGCCTCGGCCCATTGCAAGATGCGCCGGCCGATCGCGGGCGGGACCTGATTGGTCAAAATGACCGCGTCGGGTTCGCCGTCCTTGAACATGCGTTCCGCGATCAGGTCGTAGATGTCCTCCTTGTCGGGGTCCGCCGTAAAGTGCAGGAAGAACATGCAGGTGGCGGGCGTGGCGCCGGTGGCAAAGTAGAGCCAAGGATGCGGTCCGGCCACGAAGAGGCGGCGGCCGCGCCAGGACTGCGGCGGCGTCAGTTCGCGGAGGCGTTGCACCGTCTCGAGTTTGGTCGGCGAAAGCAGGAGCCCCGCAAAAGCGGGAATTCCCTCCACGGGCCCGAAACCGGCGAAACCGCGTTGGTCGCGGTAGGGATGCGTCGCGCCGTTCAGCAGCAGTGCAACGGCGGCGGCGGGACCGACGGACGCGGCGAGCAAGGCGGGCAGGCGTCCGGCCGTGCGGTCGGCGACCTGCTGCGCGACACAGAGCGCGAGGAACGGCAGCACGGCGGCGAGGCCGGTGCTGGCGTTGAGAAAACCGTCGCCGCCGCTGATCGCGAAGACGGCCGCGAGCAAGACGCCGAAGGCCGCGAGGTCGCCGGCGCGGGCGTCGTCGTCGGGTCGCACAAGCAGCGCCAAAATGAACAACGCGGCGCCGAACCACAGCGGCACGAAGTAGCCGGCCCGGAAGCAACCCGCGGCCAGGCCGAGCAGCAGCAGGCAACCGACCCCGGCCACCGCGACGAAGCCGGGCGACGGCGCCGCGCCTGCGGCCACCCAGCCGGTCCGTTGCCGCAGCCGCAGCACGAGGCTGCCCGCGCCCGCGAGCAGGAGCAGCAGTTGGCCGATCTGCAGCGGATTCCGAAACATCTGGCCGCCGCTGAAGCCGCCGCTGAAACGCAGCGACACGAGCGCGTCGCTCACGAAGCCGAAGCCGTGCGTCGCGAAGATGACACCCGCCGCCGCGGCGCCGCCGCCGGCGGTGAGGCCGAGCAGACGCAGCGCGGGGCCGCGGCCTTCGCGCAGCGCCAACTCGCCGACGGCGAGCGGGATCATCGCCAAACCCGCGGGCGGATAGCTGTAGGTAAGCAACGTGAGCAGGGCGGCGGTGGCGAGCCGGCGGCGGCCAGGCTCGATTTGTCTCCGGCCAAACCACAGTGCGACGAGCGCGACGAGGCAGAGATAGGCGAGGCTGTTGTAGCTGAACGCCAGCAGTTGGAACGGAATCCACGCGGCGAAGACGGCCAGCGCGGTGAGTCGGGCCGGCAGGCCGAAGCCGCCGTCGCGCGCAAGAATGCGCCAGAGCAGCCAGCCGGTCGCGGCGTAAGCGCCCACGCAGAGCGCGCGGCCGAAGAGCACGAGATAGCTTTGGTCGGGGAAAAGCGCGGCGTGGAGTTTGAAGAACGGCCAGACCCAGAGGTAGCCGAGTTGCTGGAGGAACAGGTCGTCCTGGAAAAATTTTCCCGTTCGGACGAGGCTCGCGATCTCGCCGTAGTACTGCATCTCGTCGGTGAAATCGAGGCCGAGGCGCACCTTGGCGAGCAGCCAGCCGACCGCGGCAGCGAGACTGGCGGCGGCCAGAATTACGCCGGGGCGCGGGGAAGCGGAGGAAGTCGGCATCGGTTCAGAGCGAGGACAGTGGCGGCGGCGGCCGCCCGAGCAATCCCTCCCATGTGCCGCGGACGCAGGCTCCGAGTTTGGCGGCGGTCCGATCCTCGCAGAGGCAGATCTCGGTCAAAATCTTCAACGCGAAGGCACACTCGAAGGCCGCCCAGGGCGGGAAACGCAGGCCGAATTTCCGGCCCACAAGCATGCGGTTGTGAAACAGGAGCCGCAGGCGCGCGGGCGGCATGAACGCGGGCCACCACGTACGGCCGAAGCGGCGGACCGCGCGTTTGGCGCCGCGGCGGTGTTCGAGTTTCCCCGCCGCCGCGACGGCGATCTCGAAACCGGCGGCCCGGGCCCGCAGACAATATTCCGAATCGACGAGATCGAGCTGCAGGTCTTCCGCGAAGCCGCCCAACGCGCGCCAGACCGCCAAGTCGAACATCGTGCCCGATGTGATCACGCAGAGCACGGCGGTGAGGTCGCGTTCGGACGCGGTGCGGGTAAACGCACTCCGCCACGTCGGATGGCGCTGCAGGTGGCGCGAGGGCTCGTCCGGCCGGGCCGCGTCGGTCCAATTTGCGCCCACGGCGGCGCACCGTGGCACCGCGGCATGGACGGCGGCCAGGGCGGAGGCCAGATCGGGCGCCGGCACACTGTCTTGGTCGAACGCGAGCGCGGCGGAAAAGCCGGCCGCCGCGAGTTCGGCAAACGCGAGATTGAGCGCCGCGCCGATGCCGCGATTGACCGCCTGCGGGCGATAGTCGGCGCGGTGCCGCGTTGCCGCGGCGGACACGGCCGCGCGGGCGGCGGGGTCGGCGCTGTTGTCGACCACGAGGACGGGCGCGGCGATCCGGGCGATCGCGGCGAGGCGGTCGCCGAAGCCGGCGTCGGGATGATACGTCACCACCACCGCGGGAATCGAGGGCGTGGGGTTCATGGGCGGCGGCCGGCGGCGAACCGGCTGAGGAACGCGAGGCGCCGGGCTTCCTTGGCGCCTGCATCGAGGTGCTGCACGGCGGCGCGGGGCACGCGGCGGCCGTGCCAGGCCCGGAGCCAGGCGGCGATCCGTTCGCGCTCCGGCGCGAGCGGGCGGCCGTCGTTGGGCAGGCGCAGGAAAAAGTCGGCGTCGGCGGGGAAATCCGTGTCGCGGTACGCCGCGATGACCGGCAGGCCGAGCGCAAGGTATTCGCGGACCTTCAGCGGGCAGGCTTCGTCCATGGATTTCCGATACAGGGCGAGCGTGCCGAGCGCGGCGGTGGCGCGGGCGGCCAGCGGCGCGTAGGCGGCGGCCGGGAGGGCGCCGTGGAACACGACGTTGTCCGGCCAGGCGCCGGCGGGTCGCGCGCAGCCCACGAGGTCGAAGCCCGCCTCCGGCAGCAGGGTCGCGAGCTCCGCGACGCGTTCGAGACCGTGCCACGGTGAGCCGGCGCTGCCGACGAAGAGCAACCGTGGCGCGCCCTCGGCGGGCGGCGCCGGCAGCGGCGCGAATTCCGCGAGCGGGATGCCGTTGGCGATCACCTCGGTTGGCCGGCCGAAGGTCGCGAAGCGCGTCGCGAGCTCGCCGGTCACGGCGACAAATCCGGCCATCCGGCCGAGAACCCGCGCGCGGGTCAACCGGTGGTAGAGCACCTTGGCCGGGGACAACGTGAGCGGGTACTCGGTGAGATCGTCGGAGTTGAGTTCGGCGACCGTGGGAAGGTCGCGGAACAGCGCGGGCAGGCCGGCGCTGTGGTAGGCGTAGCGGAAGTAGACGACGTCGGGCCGCCACGCCCGGATCCGCGCCGCGAGTTGGCGGGAGCGGAAAGGCCGTTGCCACGGCGTGCCGCGGGCGACGAGCTCCGCACCGACCGGGGCGAGCCCGGGCCATACGGCTGTCGTCGGTTCGAGCCCGAAGTACCGCACCTCGTGGCCGGCGGCGAGCCAGGCGCCCGCCTGTTGCCGGATTTTTTTGACGATGCCGTTTTCGCGGCTCACGTCGGCCATCTGCCCGAGGTACGCGATTTTCATGCGGCCGGGTGGCGGGCGAAAGCCGCGAGGTGTACCGGCGCGGCGCGTTCCGCCGCCAGCACTTCCCAGCCGGCGGCGCCGAGGGCCGCGCGCAGCAGCGGCAGATCGAAGACGTGGTGGTGCACGCAGCGGTGCTCGGCGTTGCGGGCGACGCGGGCGGCAAATTCTTCCGGCGTGCCGGCGCCCGGATCGCGGGCGAGGTCGTGAAACGCGAGCACCTCGGCGAAATGGGTCGCATCGTCCTCCGCCGTGCGCCGGCGCGCGTCGTCCTCGAGATGCGCGAGCGCGGTGATCGGGCGGCGATGGTCGAAGGACCGTGCCGGATCCGGCACAACCACCAGGAGATGGCCGCCGGGGCGCGTCACGCGCCGCCATTCGCGGAGCGCGCCGAGCGGATCGGCGACATGCTCGAGGCAATGCGAGGAAACGACGAAGTCGTAGCTGCCGTCGGCGAAGCCCTGCAGGTCGCGTGCCTCGCGCAGATGCTGGCGGCCGGGCGGACGTTGCGGGTGGAAAACGAAGTCGCCGCCGTCGCGCAGGCCGTTCTCCCAGGCGGTGCGGGCGGCGAAGTTCACGTTGTCGATGCGGGCGACGCTGGCGTACACGCGGGCCAAACCCCGCGGGCCGAAGACCGCGCTTGGGCCGCCGAGCTCGAGGCCGCAGCCGCCGCGCAGGGCGGCCTCGATGGCGGGCGCGGCCGCGAGGCGCGGCGCGCGGATCCGGGCCCACAGGCTGCGGCCGAGGGCGGGCCAATCGCCGCCGCGCAGGCGCCGCAGCAGACGTTGGGCGGGCGATGTCGCCTTCATGGGCCGGGGCGGGCGGCGCCGCCGAGCTGCGCGAGTTCGGCCGGAGCCGGATAGGAAATCAGCACGGCGCGCAGCTTGCCTTGGAAAACAAAGAGGCTGCCCGCGGCCGCGGCGCTGGCCCCGGCACCGAGGGCGGCGGCGAGGTCGGCGAGATTGCCGGCGCCGCCGCAGGCGATCACGGGCACGTTGACGGCGGCGGCGACGTCGCGGATCACGCCCAGATCGTAGCCGGCCATGGCGCCGTCGCGGTCGACCGATTGCAGAAAGATTTCCCCGGCGCCGGCGGCGACGGCGGCGCGGGCGATTTCGGCCGGACTCATCTTGAGGTCGCGGGTGCCGCGGCCGACGACGGCGGTGACGCCGCCGAGCAGCTTCTTTTTGAAGTCGATCGCCGCGACGACGCTCTGGCTGCCGAAAACGCGGGCCGCCTCGCCGATTAGTCCCGGGAGCGTTGCGGCGGCAGTGTTGAGCGCCACCTTCTCGACGCCGAGGGCGAAGAGTTTCTCGAGTTGATCGAGGCTGCGCACGCCGCCGCCGTAGCAGACGGGCATGAAGGCCTCGGAAACGATTTCGCGGATGAAGCCGAAATCCGGCCCGCGTTCCGCTGCCGCCGTGCCGATGTCGAGCAGGGTAAGTTCGTCGACTTCCTTGCGATTGAAGATGCGCACTGCGTTGATCGGATCGCCGAGATAGCGCGGCTCGCGGAAGCGCGCCGTCTTCACGAGACGCGGACCGTCGAGCAGGAGTACGGGAATGACGCGGGGGGCGAGCATGGTCAGCCGTGGCGGATGAAGTGCTCGAGCAGGGCCATGCCGTAGCGGTGGCTCTTCTCGGCGTGGAACTGGACGCCGTGGATGCGGCCGCCGCGGACCGCGGCGGTGAATTCGCCGCCGTAGTCGGTCGTGCCGGCGACGCAGTCGGGCGTGTCGCAGACCGCATGATACGAGTGCACGAAGTAGAACCGCCGCGGCGCCGGCACGGCGTGGAGCAGCGAGCCCTCGCCGACGGGGGCGCAGGTGTTCCAACCCATGTGCGGGACGCGCAGCGTGCGTCCGGGCGGAAACGCGAACTTCACGGTGCGGAACGGGAGGAGGCCGAGGCCCTCGGCTTGGCCCTCCTCGCTGGTGCGGCCGAGCAGCTGCATGCCGAGGCAGATGCCCAGCAGCGGCACGCCGGCCTCGAGGGTGCGTTCGCGCAGGACGCCGACGAGGCCGTGGGCGTTGAGCCGGGCCATGCCGGTGTCGAAGGCGCCGACGCCGGGTAGCAGCAGGCGAGTCGCGCCGCGGATCTCGGCCGGATCCGCGCTGGCCTTCGCTTCCACGCCGAGGTGGCGCAGCATGTTCAGCAGCGAGCCGACGTTCCCGAGTCCGACATCGACGACGACATTCATGCGGCGGAAGGGCGGCCGGCGCCGAGGGCGTGGGCGCGGATCTGCGCGTCGGTCTGCCGCGAATTGAGCACGGCGGCGGCGCGGTGGGCGTTGGCCTTGAAGCGGGCGACGTCGGCGGCGGTGAGCGGCGCCAGCGCGGCGGCGAGACTGGCCGGTTGGAAGTCGGCGGCGACGACGCCGAGGTCGTGCTCGCGGACGTAGCGGGCCATGTCGACCGAGGGGCCGATCGCGATCATCAGCCGGGCCTGCACGAACTCGAAGAACTTGTTCGGCAGGGCGAAGCGCAGATTGAAACTCACCGGCGGGACGAGGAACACGCCGACATCGTAGGCGTTGGTCGCGGCGACGAGTTGCGCGAACGGCAACGGCGGCAGCAACCGCACGCGCGGGCGGGTTGCGCAGAGGCGGCGCAGTTTTTCGAGATAGCCCGGATCGGCCGGCACCAGAATGAGATCGAGGGTGAAGCGTTCCGGCAGGTGATCCATCGTCAGGATCATGCCTTCGAGTCGGCGCGAGGGGCTCGCGAGGCCGTGGTGCACGAGCCGCACGCGGTCGGGGGCGACGGGCTGCGGGACGAGGTCGAGGGGGGCGGGAAGGCTTGGCATGACCTCGCACTCCGTGCCGAACTCGCGCTTGTATTCGGCCGCGAGGCCCGGGGAAACAGTGGCGACTAAGTCGGCGCGCCGCAGGTACCGCCGGCAGAGGTCGCGGTTGAAGCGTTGGTAGGTGAGCCGCCACCACAGGAGGTCCTCGTAGTGCCGGGCGTAGTACTCGCGCGCGTCGAAAAAGACTCGGCCGCGCCGGCCGCGGATGGCGAGCGCGACGGGCAGGAGCCGGAGATCGTGGACGGCGATGAAGTCGTGCCGGCTGCGGTGCCGGGCGGCGAGTTCGCGCAGGCCCGGGACCCAGACGAGATGTCGGTAATGGCCGGCGCTGAGGCGGAGGAGATTGGCGACGCGCGCGAGCGGCGGGCGGCGCGGCGCGGCGGGGATACGCTCGCAGGTCACGCCGGAGAGATCGAGGGCGCCCCGCGAGATCACGTTCACCGCGAAATCGCGCGCGAGGCAGCGGATCATCCGGTTGGGCCGGGGATCCGAGGCCGGGTCGGCGGCGCAGAGCACGAGCGCGGACGGCATGGCGGTCAGAAGCGGTTCACCCGGCGGCGGACGAGCTGGAGCGGGAGGCGTTTCCAGATCGCGCGCAGGAGCTGCTGGCGGCCCTCGTTGTTCGGAAAGTCGCGGTACGTACGCAGCGGGGCGGTGCGCAGCGCCTCGAGCTCGTCCTCGGTCAGACCGAGTTTTTTGGCGACGTAGGCGCGATCGCGGCGCAATTCGTCCGCGGGATAGATTTCCTTCGCGAGTTCGGCGAGGGCTTCGTCCCGCGTAAGCTGGCCGGCGACGACCAGGCTCGAGAGGTGCGCCTTGCGTTTGTCGAAGCCGAAGCGCGACGGCAGCCAGTGGCCCTGGAAGAACTTCGTCCAAACGGATTCGTGGTGTTTGGCGCCGTAGTAGCGCCAGCCGAAGCGGTCCGACAGTTCCCGCATCGCGGCGTCTTTGCTGTACGGCATGAAGTCCAGCGGCCGCACGACCTTCATTTTCCGGATCAGCGGGTAGCCGAAGTAGAGGTTGAAGAACGAGACGGTGGGAAACGTCTTCAACGGCCGCGTGCCGAAGCGCGCGTGGATGCCGCGGAGGTGCCGCACGTCCATGGCGTTGTAGCCCCAGGACTGCGGGAGGATGCCCTCGGTGGCGAAATTGCCGCCGCTCAGGACCCAGCGGATCTTCGCTTCGGTCGCGAAGCGGTAGAGGCCCGCGAAGTATGCGTGATCCTGGGGCACGTCCTGGTTGGCGACGCCGGAACGCAAAAACGCGACCTGCAGGTCGCGCATTTCTTCCCAATCGATGACGAGCGTGAAAAGGTCGAAGCCGAGCGCCTTGACCAGGCCCTCGATGTTTTTCACCGCGAGTTCCGAGTTCCAGCCGGCGTCGACGTGCACGACGAGAGGACGCAGGCCGAGGTCCTTCACCTTTACGGCGAGGTAGGAACTGTCGACGCCGCCGCTCAGGCCGATGATGCAGTCGTAGTCTTTGCCGCGGCCTTCCGCCTTCATTTGGTCCACGGTGGCGGCGAGCCGGCGCGTGCCTTCCTCGTTGGGAAACCAGGCCGGGCGGAAGAGCTCGTCGAAACGGCGGCAGTGGGAGCAGACGCCCTCCGCGTCGAACGCGATGTCGGCGTCGGTCGTATCCATGATGCAGCGCACGCAGCGGCGCGGCGGCGAACCGGCGGGAACGGCGGCGAGGGCGGAAGGTGCGGTCATGGACGGTGGGCGAGGCGGTAGCTGAATCCGAGATACAGCAGGTAGACGACGCTGTACAAGGTCCCGAACACGAGCAGGGCGGTCTCGGCGGAGCCGGAGACGGCCCCGGCGGCCCAACCGGCGACCGCGGCGAGGAGGCAGAGCCCCTGCAGAATCAGATCGAGCCGGGCGCGGCCGGCGATGATGACGACGTAGCTCAGCGGACTGACCGCGAACCGGAAGGCGAACAGCACCGCGAGCAATTGCGCGTAGCGGCCGGCGGTGCGCCACGGTTCGCCGAAAACAAAGGCGAAGAGATCGGGGCCGGCGACGAGCAGCGCGAGCGTGGGGGCGAGGGCGGCGAGCCCGAGACCGCGGGCGAAGCGGCCGAAAGTCCGCGCGCAGCCGCCCGTGGCGCGGAATTCCGCCGCGGCCTGGGATTTGAAAACATCGCCGACGGACGAGCCGACGAGGCCGAGCGGGACGCCGAGGACGCGGTTCATCAACGCGTACTGGCCGAGCGGCGCGGCGCCGAAGAGCCGGCCCAGAAACCAGACGGGCAGTTGGTTGGTGACGGTGTTGAGGAGGCTGCTGGGCAGCAGGTAAAGCGGGCAATTCCGGTGCGTGCGCCACGCCGCGCGGATCGCGGGGCCGCCGACGGCGCGGAGCAACGGGCCGTCGGCCCGCCAGGTCGCGGTACCGATGGCCGCGCAGCCGGCGACGAGGCCGAGCAAATTGCCGCCGAGCAATCCGGCTTCGCCGGCGCCGCCGAGGCCGAAGCCAAGCGTCGCGGCGGCGGTGCCGAGGGCGAGCGCAACGCGCGCGCGGACGAGCGTCGGGAAGCGCGCCTCGCGCGTGGCGAACGCGGAGCAAGCGTTGAAGATCACGGTGAGGCCCGTGGCCGCGGGCACGAACCAGAGGCGGTGCGAGCGCGTGTTGAAAAGCAGGAACTCGCCGATTCCGGCGGCGAGCAGCAGGACGGATGCGACGGCGCCAAGCCGGACCATGCCGACGACCAAAGCGGCGGCCTCGGCGCGGTCGGCGGGCAGGCTCACGGCTTGGTCGTAGGCGGCACCGGCGAGCAGGACCGCGACGGTGACGAGCGAAACCGACCAAGCAAGCGCGCCGTACGCCTCGGGTGAATACAGGCGCGTCAGGACCGGCGACAGCAGGACGGGCACGGCCTGCGCCAGCGCGGTGCCGGACATCAGCACCGCGACGGGTCGCCAGAGGCCTGACGCCGGGGTCGTCACGCCGCCCAGGCTGCGAGCGCGGCAACGACGGCCTGGCGCTCATCTTCCCGCAGTTCCGGAAACACCGGGATGCTGACGACCTCTCCGGCGAGCTGTTCCGCGACGGGCAGGCTGACGGGCGGCAGATGGGCGAAGCAGGCCTGACGGTGCAGCGGCAACGGATAGTAGATCTCGTGACCGATGCCGTGCGCGGCGAGGTGCTGCTTCAGCGCGTCGCGCCGGCCGGCGCCGGGGACGCGCAGCGTGAACTGGTTCCAGATGTGCTCGTTGCCCGGAGCCGCGGCCGGCAGCACGAAGCCGGGGAGGCCGGCGAGGGCGGCGCGGTAAAACTCGGCGTGGCCGCGGCGCGCGGCGCAGTACGCGGGCAGGTGCGGCAGCTTCACGCGAAGGAGTGCGCATTGCAGCGCATCGAGGCGGAAATTGCCGCCGATCCGCGCGTGGTAGTACTTCGGTTTCGCGCCGTGCGTGCGCAGCAGGCGGATTCGTTCCGCGAGATCGGTGCGCGGGGTGGCGACGAGGCCGCCGTCGCCGAAGCCGCCGAGGTTTTTCGAAGGAAAGAAACTGTAGCAGCCGGCGTCGCCGATCGTGCCGGAGGCCTGCCCGTGGTGCCGGGAACCGAGCGACTGTGCGGCGTCCTCGATCACGGCGAGGCCATGCCGTTGCGCGAGCGCGAGCAGCGGCGCCATGTCGGCGGACTGCCCGAAGAGGTGCACGGGCATGATCGCCTTTGTGCGGGGCGTGATGCGGCGGGCGACATCGTCGACATCGAGATTGAAGGTGTCGGCGCGCATGTCCGCGAAGACCGGCACGAGCCCCGCGCGCGCGATGCAGCCGGCCGTGGCGAAGAACGTGAAGGTCGGGCAGATCACCTCGTCGCCCGGCTGCAGATCGAGGGCCATGAGAGCGACGAGGATCGCGTCGGTGCCGGAGGAAACCGCGATCGCGTGCGGGACCCCGAGGAAGGCGGCGGCCTCGCGTTCGAAGGCTTCGACCTCGCCCCCGAGGATGAAGTGGCCGGAACGGAGCACGCGTTCGAAGGCGGCGGTGAGTTCGCCGTGCAGGGCGGCGTTTTGGCGGTTCAGGTCGAGGAGCGGGACGGGCATGTTTTGAAAACCGGAAAGGGGAGACCGGAGACCGGAATGAAGACGGAGCGACGGCTAGGCCTTGGGCGGGGCGGGCTGGAAACTCCGGTACGGCTGGGTGCCGACGGCGAGGGCGGCGGGGAGCGGGGCGTCCTCGTCGAGGTCGAGGCAACGGAGCACGCCGGGCGCGGTTTCGCGGTAGCGCAGGCCGCTTTCGGGGCAGGTATAGACGCCGTCGCGCGCCGTGCGCAGCGGATGGCCGTGGCGGCTGACCCAGCCGCGGCGGCGGCCGGGGACGCCGGTGACGAGGCCGTAATCGGGGACGTCGCGGGTGACGACGGCACCGGCGCCGATGAGACAATGGCGGCCGAGGGTGACGCCGCAGACGATGGTGGCGTTGGCGCCGACGGTAGCGCCGCGGCGGATCAGGGTCGGTTCGTACAGGGCGCGGCGGTTGATCGCGGCGCGGGGATTGGAGACATTGGTCAGGACGCAGGACGGGCCGAGGAAAACGTCGTCCTCCACGACCGTACCGGCGTAGACGGAGACGTTGTTCTGGATCTTGACGTTGCGGCCGAGTCGGACGCCGGACGCGATCATGACGTTTTGGCCGAGGTTGCAGTTTTCGCCGAGGACGGTGTCGGCGCAGATGTGGCAGAAATGCCAGATCTTCGTGCCGGCGCCGATGGTGCAGGGCGCGTCGATGACGGCGGAGGGGTGGGCTTGGTAAGGCGCGGCCATGGTCAGGGAGCTTCGACGGCGACGTGCTGGCCGCCGAGTTCGAGGGAACGCCGGCAGGCTTCGAGCACGGCGATGACGCGGAGGCCGCTGACGCCGTCGGCCAGCGGCGGACGCCGCGAGGCCACGGCCTCGAGGAAGGCGGCGCATTGCAGGCGCAGCGGTTCCGCGGGCGCCAACTCGGCGGGCTGGGCGGCTCCGCGGTGAAGGTGGGGTCGGCCGTCGGTCCAGGCCACGTGCTGGTCGAAGAAGGCGAGTTTGTGCTCGGGCACGGCGTCGTCGAAGACGGCCATGCCGCGGTCGCCCGTGACGACGAGCTTCTGTTCCTTCACCGGGTGCAGCCAGCTGCTGAGCAGGTGGGCGTCGGGGCCGCCGGCGAAATGGAGGATCGTCACGGCCGTATCCGCGCGGGGCGTACCGAGGGAATTGGAACCGTGGCAGGAGACCGCCTCGGGCAATTTGCCGGTGAGCCGCAGGACGAGCGAGAGATCGTGCGGCGCGAGACTCCAGAGCGCGTCTTCCTCGGTGCGAACTTGGCCGAAGCCGAGGCGGTGGGAATGGACCCGGAGCAGGCGGCCGAGGCGGCCGGTCGCGAGCCAATCGCGCAACGTGAGGAACGCGGGATGGTATTCGAGCAGATGCCCGACCTGCAAAATGCGGCCGCCGGCGGCCGCGGCGGCGACGAGCGCGCGGCCCTCGGCGAGCGTGAGCGCCATCGGTTTCTCGACGAGCAGGTCTTTGCCGGCGGCGAGGACGCGGAGGCCGAGCGGCGCGTGCGTGGCGGCGGGCGTGGCGATGACGACGGCGTCGAGCTCCGGGCGGCCGAGCAGCGGGGCGAGGTCGTCGACGACCTCGATGCCCGGGGCGAGTTGCGCGGCGGTGGCGCGGCCGGCTTCGGTGCCGTCGGCCACGGCGGCGAGGGCCCCGAGGGCGTGGAAGTTGCGGACGAGGTTTTTGCCCCAGTAGCCGCAGCCGACGACGGCGAGGCGCGGCGGCCGGTGACCCGTGGGCGCGGCGCCGTTCATGCGAGCCAGAGCCGGTCGGCGAATTCCGCGGGCACCTGGCCGCCGAGGTGGGTGCGGAGGGCGTTGCGGGTGTCGACGATGCAGCGGGACCAACCGAGCAGGGCGCGGTAGTCGACGCTGCGGTGCGCGGTGGCGATGACGACGGCATCGGCCGCGGCGAAGACGGATTCTTCCCAGGCAACGGAGCGCTGGCCGGACCAGGCGGCGTTTTCGCGCGTGGGCGGAATGACGGGCACGAAGGGATCGTAGTAGCCGACGTCGGCGCCCTGCGCGCGCAGGAGATTCATCAGGTGGAAACTCGGCGTTTCGCGGATGTCGTCGACCTCGGGTTTGTAGGCGAGACCGACGACGATGACGCGGCTGCCGTTGACGGCGCGGCGGCGGGCGTTGAGGGCCTCGGCGGTGCGGCGGACGACGTGGGCGGGCATGCCTTCGTTGATTTCGCCGGCGAGCTCGATGAAGCGCGTGCTGTGGCCGAATTCGCGCGCCTTCCATGTGAGGTAGAACGGATCGACAGGAATGCAGTGCCCGCCGATGCCGGGGCCGGGATGAAACGCCATGAAACCGAAGGGCTTCGTCGCGGCGGCTGCGATCACCTCCCAGATATCGATGCCCATCGCGGCGTACACGACCTTGAGTTCGTTGACCAAAGCGATGTTCACGGAACGGAAAATGTTCTCGAGGAGCTTGGCGGCCTCGGCGGCTTTGCAACTGGAGACGGGGACCAGTTTCGCGACGGCCTGGCCGTAGAGGGCGAGGGCCTTGGCGAGGCAGGCGGGGGTGTAGCCGCCGACGATTTTGGGCAAGGTCGCGACGTCGGAGAGCGGGTTGCCCGGATCCTCGCGCTCGGGGGAGAACGCGAGATGGAAGTCGGTGCCGGCGCGGAGGCCGGAGCCGGACTCGAGCACGGCGCGGAGGTCGCCGTCGGTGGTGCCGGGGTAGCTTGTCGATTCGAGGGCGACGAGCGTGCCGCGGCGCAGGTGCGGGGCGAGGGCGCGGCCGGTGTTGAGAACGAAGGTGAGATCGGGCTCGCGGTTCTTGTTGAGCGGCGTCGGCACGCAGATGACGACGGCGTCGGCCTCGCGCACCACGGAGAAATCGGCGGTGGCGGCGAAACGGCCCGAACGCAGCTGCTCCGCGACGGCGGCGCCCGGGATGTGGCGGATGTAGCTTTCGCCGCGGTTCAGGGCGGCGACCTTGGCCGGGTCGATGTCGAGTCCCGCGACGTTCAGGCCGGAGCGGCAGAATTGCAGCGCGAGGGGCAGACCCACGTAGCCGAGGCCGACGATGACGGTTTTCATGCAGGAGGCGAAAGCATGGAGCCTCGGCGACGGAATTCCCGCCAGCCAATTCTCGGTTCGGACCGCGGCGAATCAGACACAATTTTCGCAGCGGCCGCGGCCGGTCAGCTCCGGCGCCCGGGCCGGAGGCAGCCGAGGAGGGCGGCGAGGTCCCAGCGCCAGGCGCGGCCGAACGAAAAATACCGGCGGCGGGCGAGCCGTTCGGCGCGGCAGGCGGCCCAGCGGGGAGCTTCGTCGCCGGGCAGGCGGTCGGTCGCCACGGCGCGGAGCGGGATCGGCTTGAAGCGAATGCGGCTTTTCCAAAGCCGCAGATGGAATTCGTAGGCGGCGGCCGGGCCGCAGGCGGCGTCGAAGTCGCCGTTCTCGGCGAACAGGGTACGGCGGTAGAATGTGCCGGATTCGGGCAGGAACGGACCGGCAATCGGATTGGCTGCGGCGGCCATCTTCACGATGCGGCCGTCGTCGCAGGCGACTTCGGCCACGACGATACCGGCTTCCGTCTTGCGCATCCAATTGAGGCATTCGCTGAGAACGAGGTCGCCGACGAGGCGGTCGCCGGAGGTCAGGACGAGCACCCATTCGCCCGTCGCGGCGCGGAGGGCGCGGTTGATGGCGGAAGTGCGGTCCGGGGCGGGCGCAGCGTCGGGCGGGACGGCGATGTCGGCGCTTCGCGCGGCGAAATCCGCGGCCGCGGCAGCGTTGAGCGACGCGCCGATGCGCTCGGTCTCAACACCGCGTTGCGCGCGCAGGCTGGCGAGGGTGGCGTCGAGGCGGTCGGAGCCGCGATCGTGCACGAGAATCACGCTGAGGGGAGGCGCGCTGGACATTGCGTTCGCGGGAGCATTCCGCAGCGTCCGCACGTGTCCATGCCGGAGTTGCCGCTGCTCTCGATCATCATTGTCGCGTACCGTTCGCGCGACGAGATCGGCGCCTGTCTCGGCTCGCTCCCGCGCGAGCTGGAGGGGCGCCGCGTCGAGATCGCGGTGGTGGACAATTCGCCCGGCGACGGCACGGGGGATTTGGTGCGCGGCCGGTATCCGGAAGTCGCGTACCACGCGCCGGGGGAAAATCTCGGTTTCGGCCGGGCCAACAATCTCGGCTACCGCGCGACGCGCGGCGAGTGCGTGCTGTTTCTCAACCCGGACACGGTGGCCAACGCGGCCGCGCTCGCGCACGGCGTGCGGCGAATCCGGGCCGAGGATACGATCGGCCTGTTCTCGCCGCGGCTGGTGCAGGCCGACGGCACGATGGACCTGGCTTGCCGGCGCTCGATCCCGACGCTGTGGGACGGATTCTGCCGGGCGAGCGGACTCGCGGCGGCGTTTCCCGGGACGGCGCGGTTTGCCGGCTACAACCTCACGCACCTGCCGGTCGGGGGCACCTACGACGTCGGGGCGATCAACGGCGCTTTTATGCTGGGGCGGCGGGCGGTGTTCGATGCGGTGGCGGAGAACGGTGCGGTGTTCGACGAGGCGTTTTTCATGTACGGGGACGATCTCGATCTCTGCCTGCGCGTGAGCCGCGCGGGTTACCGGATCGTCTACGACGGCAGCCACGAAATCATCCACCTGAAGGGCCTGAGTGTGGCGAAAAACTACGACGCGATGGCGACGGCGATCTTC
Organism: Opitutaceae bacterium; assembly: GCA_027482185.1. Taxonomy (GTDB): domain Bacteria; phylum Verrucomicrobiota; class Verrucomicrobiia; order Opitutales; family Opitutaceae; genus ER46. The sequence goes on from JAIXWF010000022.1 coordinate 373,521, forward strand.
GATGCGAACCGCGACGTTTACCTGAAGCACTTCAACCCGCGCGGGTCGGCGTTCGTGCGGTGGAAGTACGTCGCGGCCTTCGGGGCGTGGAAGCGCGTGGCGGCGCTGCGCGCGCGGCTGCGGGGGTACCGGCGGGTGAAGCCGCTTTGAGATAAGACCGGAATGCGGAGACCGGAGACCGGAGTTCGGAGTTCGGACGCGAGCGGCTGGCATGACGGTAGATCGGGGTCGAGTTTCCCTGTGGGCCGGCCTTCCGGTGGGTTGTGCGCCCGAAGCCGGGTCCGCGGTACTCGTTTTTCCGAGCCGGCGTCAGTACGCGTTTTTCCAGCGGACGAAGGTCAGGAGCAAGATCTGCAGGTCGAGCCAGAGGGACCAATTTTCGATGTAGTAAATGTCGTGCTGGATGCGCTGGGCGATGGAGGTGTCGCCGCGGAGGCCGTTGACCTGGGCCCAGCCGCTCATGCCGGGTTTCACGAGGTGGCGCGGCAGGTAGTGCGCGATTTCGCCGGAGAGGCGGTCGACGTGGTGCGGGCGCTCGGGCCGCGGGCCGACGAGGCTCATGTGCCCGCAGAGGACGTTCCAAAACTGCGGCAGCTCGTCGAGGTTCCAGCGCCGCATGAAGGCGCCGATGCGCAGAAGCCGGGCGTCGCCGCGCGCGGTGCTTTGCCGCTCGCGGTCTCGGGCGGCGGCGTCGGGCACCATGCTGCGCAATTTCCACAGCGTGAAGGGCCGATGCCCGGTGCCGACGCGGGTCTGGGCGAAGAAGACGGGGCCGTCCGGCGATTCGCGTTTGATGAGCACCGCGAGGACGGCGACGAGCGGGGCCGAGAGCACGAGGCCGACGAGCGCGCCGACGAGATCGACGAGGCGCTTGAGCACGCGGTTGAAGAGGCGGTTGATCGCGAGTTCCTCGACGCCGAGCACGGGCAGGCGGCCGATCGTGTGCAGGCGCAGCCCGGAAAGGAGAATCTGGAACGACGACGGGATGACCTTCCACTCGACGTACGCGCGTTCGCAGGCCTCGACGACGCGGAGCAATTGCTCGCGCGGCAAATCGGTGCGGGCGGCGATCAAAATATCGAGCTGGTGCCGTTCGAGGATGGCGGCGAGGTCGTCGAAGCCGCCGAGGGCCTCGGGCGGGGCGGGGTCGCCCGGCAGCGTGACGACACCGCAAAACTGATACGGATGCGCGGGCTGCGCGGCGAGTTCGGCGGCGAGGGCGCGGGCTTCGTCGTTCCAACCGAGCACGGCGACGCGCTGCCGGACTTGATCGCGCCACGCGGGCCGGACGAGGAGTTCGTAGAACGCGGTGCGCCAGACAAACATCACCGCGAGCACGGAGCCGTAGGCGATCGGGATGAAGGCGCGGGAGATCGGCGGGTCGAACTTGATCACGAGCGCAAGGGCCAGGTAGCCGGCGAGCCAGAAGGTCGTGCCCTTCACGATCAGGGCGACGCTCTGGTATTTGCGGAGCAGCAGGCGCTCCTCGTACAGGTTCAGCTGCGCGTAGCCGGCGATGAGAAAGGCGGTGCCGAGCAGCAGGAGCGGCAGGTACGCGGCGAAGGTGGCGTCGGGCACGTCCATGCCGATGCGGCCGAGCGGCGAGCCGTAGCGGAGCCAAAAACCGAGCGCGAGGCCCGCGAAGGCGAACACGGCGTCGCCCACCACCAGCCAGGCCGGCAGGATGACTTTGCGCAGTCGGCTCGAGCGGGTGCGGCTCATCGGGTTGCTCTCATCGCGGATCGGGCGGGAGCAAGGCGAGCAGGAAACGGCCGGGCAGCCAGCCTTTGCGCGGGAAGAGGCCGGCGGCGACGTCGGCGGCCAGCCGGTGCTCCTGCACGACGTAGGCGTCGCGGAGCGGCGGACCATCCGGATGCCGCGCGAGCACACCGTAGCCGGGGCGCTCGCGGCGGAAGGTGCGGACCAGTGCGGGATCGTCGCCGGCCGGCGCGCGGAGAAAAGCCACGAAGTCGGCCGCGCGTTGCGCCCGGCGCGCGAGCGCGGCGGCGTACGCGGCGTCGCCGCCGGACAGACGGAGGAAACGGTCCGCGCCGCCGCCGTGGCGCCATGATTCGTAGGCGTCGGCCCACGGGTAGACCCGGGCTGCCGGGGGCAGCGGCGCGCGTTGCGCGAGCGTCGGCCAGGCGGAAACGAAGGTCGCGCTCTCGGTGTTGAACGCGAGGTTGGCCGGCGGCGGTTCGGTGCCGGTGCCGGTCCACCAGCGCAGCCAAGCCGCGGTCGTGCGCGCGGGTGCGAAACGCGGGGCGAGGTCGTCGGCGAGGCGCAGCGTTTCCGCCCGGATCGCCGGCCGGAGCTCGGCAAGGAGCGGAATTTCCCACGCCGGCGAGGTCAGGTGGCGCGGATCGTTGAGCGGTTCGAGGGCGAAGGCGCGGACGGCATCGGCTTTGCGTCCGGCGGCGAGGTGGGCGAGGCCGAGCCCGAAGTAAACGCCGCCTTTGTCCGGCACGAGCCGCGCGGCGGCGGCGAATTGGCGTGCGGCGGCGTCGGCCTCGCCGAAACCGAGCCGCAGCCAGCCGAGGTTGAAGTGCGCGATCTCCAGATGGACGCCGGCGGCAAGGCCGTGTTCGAAGGCGGCGATCGCCGCGCGTTGGCGCGCCCGGGCTTCGTTCGCGGCGCCGGCAGCCGGGCCGTCGAGCGCCAGGCCGGCGAGCTGGTGCCGGTAGAACGGATCGTGTGGGGCGAGGTCCGCGGCCCGGTCGAGGGCGGCGGCAGCCGCGGTGGCATCGCCGGCCGCGAGGGCGGTCAAGGCCTGTTCGTAGCGGGCGCGGCCGGCGAGGTCGCGCACCGTCGCCGGCAGCGCGAGGCCCGCGGCCAAGGCCAGGGCGCCGGCCGCGAGGCGTGGTCCGGGGAAAACGGATACGGCGGATACCGAGGCGCCCGGGGCGGCGGCGCGGGAGGCGCCGGCGGTGAGGAGGGCGGCGGCGGCGACGCCGAACGCGTTCACCAGCGGGAGATCGAGCGCGTGGTCGGTCAGCGCGAAAGCCGCGCCGCCGGCGAGTGCCGCGAGGGCGGCGAGGGTGACGCCGTCCCGCGGCGCGCGGCGGGCGGCGCCGAGCAGGGCGGCGGCGAGAAGCAGCGCGGCGCCGAGGCCCGTGCCGCCGAGCGTGGCCCAGAGCTGGGCGGGGGTGCTGTGCAATTGGAGGACGTTGTCGACGCCGGCGTCGAGGGCGGCGCGGACCTGCGGGTAGGCGAGCGGTACGCTGCCGGGGCCCCAGCCGAGGAGCGGCCGCTGCAGGCCGAGATGCCCGCCGGCGGCGAGCATGGCGTTGCGCTGGGCGTTGCTTTCGCGGGCGGATTCGCTCCACGTGCCGTGCAGGACGAGCTCGCGGAGCCGGGAGTTCGAGGCGACGAGGGCGAGACCGGCGACCAAGGCCGCCGCCAGCACGAGGCCTTTGGTCCGCCGCGACCAGATGCTGCCGGCAAGCGCGCCGGCGACACCGATACCGGCGGCGGCCGCGGCCCCGGCGATGCCGCCGCGGCTGCCGGTCGAGGCGAGCACGAGGAGCGCGGCGATCGTGCCGAGCAACGCCGCGAGCCGCGCGGCGCCGCGCCGTTGCCACAGGGCCCACGCCAGCCACGGCAACGCGAGTACGGCGGCGCCGGCGACGTAGTTGGAGTGGCCGAAAGGGACGGTATTGCGTGTGGCCCACGGTGTGGGTGCGTTGGCCGCGGCCCAGAGGACGAGGCTGCCGACGGCGAAGATGCCGCCGATCGCAGCAAGGGCGGCGGCGACGAAGGCGCGGCGGTCCGGCGCATGCGGCCCCGGAGGTTCCGAGGCGAAGTGGTGCAGGCCGAGCCAGAGGGCGGCGCCGCCGAGGGTGGGCCAGACCAGTGGGAGGCACGCTGCGGCGACGGGGCTGAGAAGGGCGGAGGCGAATGTGCCGCCGACAAGCAGACCGAGGCCGGCGAGCGTCCACGGGCCGGGAAGGCGGATCCCGGACGTGCGCGCGGCGGCGACGATCACCCCGGCGAGCGGCAACAGCCAGAGAACGAGAAACCACGCGGCCCAGGGCCACGTGTGCTGCCGGGTGGCCGAAGGCTGGGCGAACGTGAGCGCAAGCAGGGCGGCGGCCGCGAGGAGGGCGCCGACTCCCGCACGACCGGGGCTGCGGCCGGACGCCGCCGCGGCGGCGGATTCGGGGACGGCGGGGCGCAGCATCGGGGGCCGATGACAGGACGGCGCGCGGCGGCGCGCAAGCCCGGTCCCGGGCGGGCCGCACACTTGACGGTGGGCGGCGCGGCACGGCACGCTGGCGCAATGTCCGTCGCACCGACCGTGCCGTCCAAAAAACTTCCGCTGGCGAAACTCGCGCTGGCCGCCGGCCTCGCGGCCGTGCTTTTGGCCGGTTTGGTCTACGCGCTGGGCTGGCAGGCGGTGCTGGCGCAGGCGCAGCGGATGCTGCAGCACGGCGTGGCGCTCGTGACGGGAGCGGGGCCGGGCGTGTATTTCGCCGCGATGGCGGTGCTGCCGGCAGTCGGGGCGCCGATGGCGCCGTTTGCCCTCGCGGCCGGGCCGTTGTTCGGGGAGCGCCTCGGGTTTCCGCTGCTGATTCTCTTCGGCGTGATCGCGATCACGATCAACCTGACGTTCACCTATTGGCTCGCGCGGCGTTGGCTGCGGCCGTTCTTCACGAAGGTTTTGGGTCGCTTCGGCTATGCGCTGCCGCAGGTCGGGCCCGGCGAAATCACCGACCTGATCGTGCTGCTGCGGGCGACGCCGGGCGTGCCGTTTCTCGTGCAGAACTACCTGCTCGGCCTCGCGAACGCGCCGTTTGTCCGCTATCTCGTGATCTCGTGCGGGATCCAGTGGACGCTGAACGTGGCGTTCATGCTCTTCGGCAACGCGCTCAACCAGGGCAAGGGCAAGACCGTGCTGACGGCGGTGCTGATCTTCGTCGCCGTGTCGGTGGCGCTGAACATCGCGCGCAAGCGGCTGGCCCAGAAGAAGGCGGCGGCGTGAAACGGCCCGGCTTGGACGACGCCGGCGCGGAGCGGCCGGCCAGCGTCACGGAGTTCACGCGGCGCGTGAAGGAACTCCTGGAGGCCGGCATCCGGCCCGGTTGGGTGCGCGGCGAGGTGTCGAATCTGCGCGCGCAGGCGAGCGGGCATTTCTATTTCTCGCTCAAGGACGCCGGCGCGCAGCTGAGCGCGGTGATGTTCCGCGGCGACGCGGCGCGGCAGACCGTGAAGCTGCGCGACGGCCTGCAGGTTGTGGTTTACGGCGAGGTCAGCGTCTACGAGGCGCGGGGCCAGTACCAACTCATCGTGCGGGTCGTGGTGGACGACGGCGTGGGCCGCCTGCAGCGCGAATTCGAGGCGCTGAAAGCGCGGCTGGCGGCGGAGGGACTCTTCGAAGCGGCGCGCAAGCGGCCGATCCCGGCGCTGCCGCGGACGGTGGGGTTCATCACGTCGCCGACGGGCGCGGCGGTGCAGGATTTCGCGCGCATCGTGATGCGGCGCGGGTGGCGCGGGCGGATCGTCGTGCTGCCGGCGAAGGTGCAGGGCGAAGGCGCGGCGGCGGAGCTGGCGGCGATGTTGCAGCTGGCGGCGGAGCTGGGGATTTTCGACCTGCTGGTGATCGGCCGCGGCGGCGGCAGCCTCGAGGATCTCTGGGCTTTCAACGAGGAGGTGCTCGTGCGCGCGGTGGCGGCGTGTCCACTGCCGGTCATTTCGGCGGTGGGCCACGAGATCGATTTCACGCTGTGCGATTTCGCGGCCGACGTGCGCGCGGAGACGCCGAGCGCGGCCGCCGAGTTGATCACGAGCCGGTTTGTCGACGCCGCCGAGCGGGCGGCCCGCGCGGCGGAAACGCTCGCGGCGCGGACCGACGCGGGCCTGCGCGACGCGGCCGCGGCCCTCGACCACGCGCGCTCGCGGCTGCGGCTGCTCACGCCGTCGGCCCAGATCGAGCAGGGCTTCCTCCGCCTCGACGACCTGGCGAACCGGCTGGGCGCCGCGCTGCGGCACACGACGCAGGAGCGCCGCACCCGCCTCGGCGAGTTGCGCGCGCTGCTGGCCCAGCGTTCGCCGGCCCGGCGGGTGGAACTGGAGTCGCACCGGCTGCTCGCGCTCTGGAAACGCCTGCAGGCGGCCAGCCCGGCGTCCGTGCTCAACCGCGGCTTCGTAATTATCAAGGACGCGGCCGGCCGGCCGGTGACGCGACGGGCCGCGGTGGCGCCCGGCGCGGCGGTGAAGGCGACCTTTGCCGACGGCGACGTCGGCCTGAAGGCGGACTAGGCGCGGCTTGGCGGCGGCCGCAGATTCGGCTTGGCAGCACCCGCTTATTAATAATTAACAGGCAAGCGGCGAACCCCTTTCCCGGCCCGTAGCGGCCCGCCGCCCGATCCCACATGAACCCTGCCTACCCGAGATTCCGGGGCGCCGCCGTGCGCTCCCTGTTGCAACGCGCCGGCTGCGCGGCCCTCGCCTGCGCCGCCGTCGGCGCCCGCGCCCAGGAGGCCCGCGCGAACGCCGCGGCCGACGACGTCGTGAAGCTGTCCGAGTTCCAGGTCTCGACGACCGCGGACAAGGGCTACCGCGCCGGCAATTCCGTTTCCGCGACGCGCATCGACACGCCGATCAAGGACCTGCCGTTCGCGATCAGCGCGTTCACGCCGCAGTTCATGGCGGACATCGGCGCGCGCGACCTCTTCGACGTCGTGCAGTACGCGCCGAGCGTCACCAGCGCGGGCCGCGAGTTCAACGCCGGCAACGCCGTCTTCAACATCCGCGGCTTCGACCAGTCGCCGCAGCGCAACGGCTTTGTCGGCGAAGGCTACGTCGACACCGTCAGCCTCGAGCGCGTCGAGGTCGTGAAGGGCCCGTCGTCGATGCTGTACGGCCAGGTCGCGCCCGGCGGCACGGTGAACTACATCACCAAGCGGCCCGGCACGAAGCGTTCCACCACGGTGGGCGCGCAGGTCGGCTCGCACAGCTTCTGGCGCACCACGGTGGACCACAACCAGCCGCTGGCTGGGAAGAACCTGCTCTTCCGTTTCAACGGCGCGTTCGAGAACGGCCTCGAGTACATCACCCCGGGCAAGCAGACGACGACGGTGCTGGCGCCGGTCGTGACCTGGCGCATCAACGAGAAGGTCGCCCTCACCGTGGACTACAATTGGTTCTCGCGCCGCGAGACGCCGCCGTACGCCCACATCAAGCCGAACATCGAGATCGTGGCGCTGCCGCCGGCGAGCGGCATCCTCAGCGCGACCGGCGTGCTGATCAAACCGGACAACAGCGACCCCGGCTTCCTCGGCGCGTATCCGTTTTCCCGGAAGTTCAACTACGTCTCGAACAACGACCACCGCTTCAGCGACTACGAGTCGATCAACGCCGAGCTGACGGTGAAGCTCACGGACACCTGGCTGGCGCGCGCGAATTTCAACTGGGACAAGCGCCGGACCGCGCAGAAGCTCACGGGCCTCGGCGCCGTCAGCATCACCGTGCCCACGACGTACTACCCGGCGGGCGCGACGCTCCCGATCTCCGCGGCCAACTACCTCATCGCCGCGCAGGCCTACGCCAACGACCTGCTCGGCAATCCGAACCTCGCGTTGCTCGCGCCGCAGGCCCAGCTCGGCCGCCGCAAGCGCCTGCAGGAAGACTTCGGCCAGGGCAAATCGTCGCAGGTCGAGCTCGCGGGCAACTACACGCTGCAAGGCATGAAGGTGAAGCCGCTCATCGGCGCCTATTACAACGAATCGTACGGGTACGGCCGGCTCCGCCAGAGCGCGACGGCGCAGTTCTTCCCGGTTTGGGACATCAAGAATCCGGCGACCTGGGATTACACCACGGACTTCGATCCGGTGACGCTGCCGTTCTCGACCAACAACCGTTCCGTCCGCCGCAACAGCGCCGGCTACGCCGTGCTCAACGCCAGCTTCCTCGAGGACCGGCTGAACGCCGTCGTCGGCGCGCGTTACAACGAATCGTCGGGTTCGACGGACAATTTCCTCAATCCCGCGACGAGTCTCTCGAAAGTTTCGAACAAGAAGACCACGCCGCAGGTCGGCCTCGGCTGGAAGGCGTCGCGCGACCTGATGGTCTACGCGTCGTACAGCCAATCCTACGTCCTCAACGCCACGGCGCTGACGTTCGAAAACACGCCGATCGGCCCGGCCGCGCCGACGACCTCGGAAGGCTACGAAGTCGGCGTGAAGACCGACTTCCTCAACGGCCGCGTTTCTTCCACCGTCGCCGTTTACCGCATCGAGCAGAAGGACCGCGTGCTGCGTTTCAATTCGTTCAACGCCGCGGGCGTGACGGTGACGAACAGCCTGCAGGGCACGCTCGACCGCGCGAACGGCATCGAGGCCGAGCTCACCTGGTCGCCGCGCGACAACTGGCAGGTTTACCTGACCGGCGCGCTGAACGACATCCGCACCGTCAAGGTCCCGAAGGGCGAGGAAGTCTTCCTCGGCGCGCATCCCGAGGCGACGGCCAAGGCGCTCTTCAACCTGTGGACGCGTTACACGTTCTCCACCGGCAACCTGAAGGGCCTGTGGGTCGCCGGCGGTTTCAACCACACCGGCAAGAAGGCGCAGCGCACGAACAACCCGAAGCTGTTCCTGCCGGCCGAGACGCTGTTCAACTCCGCCGTCGGCTACGATTGGAAGTGGGACGGCCGCCCGACGAGCGCGGCGCTGAACTGGATGAACATGGAAAACATCGAGTACTTCCCGGCCAACCAGCAGCGCGGCATGCCCGGCCGCGCGGTACTGTCGCTGACCACGAAGTTCTGAGTTCCGCGCGGGCGGGGCGGCCGCGGGGCCGCTCCGCGCCGCGGCTTTGACACGCCGGCGGCGGCGGCCACCGTGGCGTTGCCATGAGTGCGACCGCCGCCCCGAACGTCCCCGCGAAGAATTACCTGATCACGCAGCTGGACGAAGTGCCCCCCGTGGCCTGTCCCTGCGGCCAATCCCGCCGCGGCTTCGCGACGCCGGACAACAAGCTCGCGACGATCCACCTCGTCGACATCTCGATCGACGCGCGGACGCACTACCACAAGCAGATGACCGAGATCTACCTCGTGCTCGAGGGCGAGGGCTTCATGGAGCTCGACGGCGAACGCATTCCCGCGAAGCCCATGATGTCGATTTTCATCAAGCCCGGCTGCCGCCACCGGCTCGTCGGCAAATTCAAGATCGTTAATGTCGCGATCCCCGCATTCGACCCGCGGGACGAGTGGTTTGATTGAAGGAAAGCTATAAGCTTTAAGCTGTAAGCGGTAAGCAGGGAGCTGTCAGCGGTCAGCTCTCAGCGGTCGGCTTCGGTGAGGGCTGTGCCGCTGGCGGATTGGGTTCAGAGCTTACGGCTTTAAGCTTACAGCTTACTGCCTCCCACCCCCCCCGAACTCCGCTCTCAGATACGCCAGCACGGCGCGGCGTTGGCCGGCGGTCACGATGGCGCCGAAGGCGGGCATGCCTTTCTGGTCGTTGCCGTCGGCGATGACTTTGAGGAGGTCGGCGTCGGATTTGGCGAGGCGCGTCTTGTCGTCGCGGAAATTGGCCGCACCGCCGGGGATGCCGCGGCCGTCGGGTTGGTGGCAGGCGACGCAGTAGAGGCGGTAAACTTTTTCGCCGGCGGCCAGGAGTGCGGCGGCGGATGTGGTGTTCACGGCGGCTTCCTCCTTGGCGGTGGGCGCTTTTTCGTCGGCTCGCGGGAGGCGCGTGGTGTCGCCGATCGCGCGGCGACCGTCGCGCAGGCGGTTGGCCGTGTAGTAGGCGAGCGGGTTGGCGAGCGGCTCGCCGCCCGCGGTGCGCAGCGCGGCAACCGAAAGCTCATAGACGAAACCGGGCGCAAGGTCCGCGACCTCGAGTTCGGCCGCGCGGCCGTCGGCGGCGGGCCGGACCGCCGTGATGGCGACGCGGGCTTCGTCGACCCACGGCGAGCCGTACTTGTGCTGGTAGAGGTAGCGGAAGCGGTTGACCGAAAAATTGGCGGCGGCGGCGAGCGTCGCGGCGGACATCGGCTGCGTGAACGTCACGCGGAAGCCGCGGTCCGTGAGCGTGACCTCGCGGATTTCGGCGGGGACGGTCCCGTCGAACACGACGCGCTGGAGGCCGTCGGCGCCCGCGCCCCAACCGCCGGTGGCGCCGAGGACAAGGCTGCCGTCGGGCGCGAAGGCCGCGCGCATCGCGCCGGCGAGGAGTTTTTCCCCGGTGGTAAAGGGCGCGGTCTCGTTGCGGCCGAGGAACGGGTAACAGGCGCCCTGCCACGTGCCCGCGACCTGCTCGAGCGAGGCGCGCACGACGAGGCGCGTGTAATCGCCGGCGAAGACCTGGCCGGCAAAGGGACCGAAGCGGCCACCGGTGGTATCCCAGACGGGTTCGCCGCCGGACACGCCCATCGCGCCGTGCGGAAAAACGACGGCCGGGCCCTTGTAGCGGCGCCACGCCTGTTCGGTCGTGAATGTCGCGGGATCGAAGCCGGGTTCCCATTTCAGGCCGGCGACATGGCCGTGGAAATCGCCCGGCGCGACGTGGAGCAGACCGCAGGACGGTTTGTATTCGCCCTGGTTGTCGTTGACGAAGAGTTCGCCTGTCGGGCTGAGGCCGACGCCGTTGGCCTGGCGGAAACCGGTGGCGAGCGGCACGAGTTTGCCGTCGGCGCCGATCTTCACCGCCCAACCGCGGTAGGGCAGGTCGGCGTGGTGACCGGCCGTTTCGAGGATCGGCCGCGCATCGAGCGTGCCGCGGACTTCGTTCTGCTTGATCGCGAGTTTGTCGCCGAGCGACGTGAGGCCGATGACGCCGAGGAAATCGCCCGCGGCGTCGCGGCGCAGGCCGAAGAAGAATTCGTGGTAATTGTGCGAGATGCCCCATTGGCCGCCGAGCGCGTCGAAGGTCTCGGCGCGGCCGTCGCCGTCGGTGTCGGCGCATTTCAGCAACTCGGGCCGGTGCGCGACGTAGACGACGCGGTCGGATTCGGCGACGAGGCCGAGGGGTTCGTTGAGGCCGCGGGCGAAACAACGCCAAGCACCGTCGGGCGCGCGCAGCCAGATTTCGCCGTAGCGCGTGGCGACGACGAGCGTGCCGGTCGGCGTGAACGCGACGGCGGAAATGCCGCCGCGGAGTTCGGCCGGGCGCGGCACATTTTCGATGCGGTAGCCGGCGCGGAGCGCGGGTGCGGCGGCGAGTCCGGCGACCACGGCGGCGAGGGCGGCGGCACGCACGAGACGGGGGAATCGGGAAACGCGTTTCATGGCGCGGAGCGGGCGGGCAACGGGGTCGTGAGGACGAAGGTGCCGTCGGCCTGCGGAGTGACGGCGCGGGGCGGTTGGCCGTCGACGACGAACCACCAGCGCGAGTCGGCGCCGGTGCGGTCGAAGCGGAACGTGCGCACCAACGCGCGGCCGTCGGGCGCGGCGCGCAGTTCTTCGCGGACGGGCACGCCGTCGACCGTGTAACGCAGCTCGACCACGCCGGGGCGCAGGGTGTAGCCGGAGAATTCGAGCACGGGCACGCGCGCGGCGTCGCCGCGGCGCAACGGGCCGGGCCCGGCTTCGCGGTGCACGACCGGGCCGAGGAGGTCGGCGGCTTTGATGAGTTTGTTGACGGGGCGGATGTTGGTCAGGTCGATGAAGCCGCCGGTCCAGATGTAGTTCACGCCGCCGCGGACGGGGTCGTAGCAGACGTTGACGCCGCCGGGCAGGCCGAAGGCGAAGCTGCCGGCGTGGGCCTCGGGCAGCATCGTGCGCTCGATCTGGACTTCGTCGGGCGCGAGGCGCGGTTGGGCGAGGGCGAGCGGGAATTGCGCCGCGGCAACGAGCAACGCGGCCGAGGCGGCGAGGCGGGGATTCATCGGGCGGAGCGCAGGGTGCGGAAGAAGAAGGCGCCGAGTTTCGACGCGGCAAGCACGTCGGGCGCGCCGTCGCCGTCGACATCCTCGGCGACAATCTGCGTGCCAAGGCCGGAGGCGTCGTCGATCAAGGTCGGCACAAACTTCGCGCCGCCGGGGGCGTTGGGATCGCGGCGCAGGAGGAAAGCGTAGTTCACCGGCGTGGCCATGGGTTCGACGTCGCCCTTGGGGCCGTGGGCCCAGCGGCGTTTGCCGGTGATCACATCGGGGAGGCCGTCGCCGTCGAGGTCGGCCGAGGTCAGCGCGTGGGGTTGGGAAAACGCGACGCCGAAGGCGGCTTCTTCCTCGCGCGTGCCCATCATGCGGTGTTCGGAGAACGAGATCGTGCCGTCGGCGGCGCGGATTTGTTCGAACCAAGAGAGACCCCAGCCGTGGGCGTTCTTGGCGGTGACGACGTCGTTGCGGCCGTCGCCGTTGACGTCGAAGACGAGGATCTGCGCGCCGCCGCGATCGGTGCTGAAAACGAAGGGATGCTTTTTCCACAACGTGCCGGCGGGCGCGCCGGGCGCGGGTTGCTCCCACCAGCCTTCGTTGAGGACGAGGTCGTGGCGGCCGTCGCCGTTCACGTCGCCGATGCCTTCGCCGTGGTAGTAATGGTTGAACTCGGCTTTTTCGGTGACGGCGACGAAGCGCCACGGCTGCGTCGGGTTTTTCCAATCGGGCGCGTACCAGCCCCATTGTTTGATTTTGTCGGCGGCGGTTTCGCCGGAGATCGAGACGAGCTCGGGTTTGCCGTCGCCGTCGACGTCGGTGAAGAGCGGCGATTCGCCGAAGACACGGCGGGCGACGAGGTGTTTTTTCCAGCGCGCGTCGGGACGGAGCGCGGCCTCGGGGCCGGGATTTTCGTACCAGACGGCTTCGTGGAACAGCACGCGGCCGAGCACGAGGAGATCGGTGCGGCCGTCGCCGTTGAAGTCGTAGGGGAACGTGAACATGCTGTTCGTGGGGTTGGCCTCGAGGGCCTGCGGCACGGGTTCGTAGAACGCATGCCGTACCTTGAAGTCCGGCCCGCGGTACCAGAAGGGTCCGGCGACGATGTCGCGGCGGCCGTCGCCGTCGATGTCCGCGGCTTTGATGCCGTCGCACCAATATTCGGCGGTGAGAATCTGTTTGCCGAAACGCAAAGCCGCGGGCGCGGCGACGGCAGCCACGGTGGAAACGCAAAGAAGCAAAGCGAACCGGAGGGAGAGCATGGGGTGGGGCGTCGGTGATGGAGACGCAGGGGCGGGGACGAAGATGCGGGGCGGCGCAGGCGACTGCCAAGAGCGATATGTCGGTCGGGAGGACAGGATCGACAGGACGGACGGAGACGGGATGAACCGGAAAAGGTGAGCTATGATCCTGAGTTCGTCACTCAGGGCACGGAGGGAGAGGCGGAGGTCACGGAGCAAGGCCTCGGGGTTTGGCTCGGTGAACTCCATCTCTCCTCCGTGCCCACTGTGACTCTGCTCCACTCCTGTTGATCCGGTCTCCGCCCGTCCTGTCCTTCCTGTCCTCACGGGCGAAACGTTTTCGTCCGTTGACGAATCGGGGCTCCGCGGCACCTGTTGCGATCTCCCCATGAAGACTCCCCGCTTTCCCGCCTCGCGTCGTTCCTTTTTGGCCCAGCTCACTGCCGGTGCGGCGGTGGCGGCCTTTGCGCCGTCGATCCGCGCGCAGCCGGCGGCGCCGCGCAAACTCGGTGTCGCACTCGTCGGTCTCGGCGGCTATGCGAAAGGCCAATTGTTGCCCGCGTTGAAGGTGACGAAGGATTGCCGGCTCGCCGGCGTCGTCACGGGTTCGAAGGACAAAGGCGTGCAGTGGGCGAAGGAGCACGGGTTTCCCGAGACGAGCGTGTATTCGTACGACACGATGGCGCGGCTCGCCGACAACAAGGACATCGACATCGTCTACGTCGTCACGCCGAACGCCCTGCACGCCGAGCACACGATCGCGGCGGCGAAGGCGGGCAAGCACGTGATCTGCGAGAAGCCGATGGCGAACACCGTCGCCGAGTGCGACGCGATGCTCGCGGCGTGCCGCGCGGCCAAGGTGAAACTCTCGATCGGCTACCGCCTGCACTTCGATCCGTACCACGAGGAATTGCGCCGGCTGGTGCGCACGGGCGAGTTCGGGGCGTTCACGAAGCTGACGGGCGGGTTTGCGTTCAAGATGACGCGGCCGCAGTGGCGCGCGGAGCGGAAGCTGGCCGGCGGCGGTCCGCTGATGGACCTCGGCGTGTACGTGATCCAGGAGGCGTACATGGCCACGAAGGCGAAGCCAGTGGCGATCACGGCGAAGGAGCAGCCGAAAACGCGGCCGGAGTTTTTCAAGGACGTGGAGGAAACGCTGACGTGGACGACGGAGTTTTCCGACGGCGCGCGCGGCGAGTTCGCGACGAGCTACGAGCAAAGTTACAACCGCTTCCGCGCCGAGGCGGCGGGCGGCTGGTTCGAGATCGGGCCGGCGTACAGCTACAAGGGACTGGCGGCGAAGACCTCGCGGCAGACCCTGAGTTTCGAACCGCCGGTCGTGCAGCAGGCGCTGCAGATGGACGACTTCGCGCAGTGCGTGCGCGAAGGCCGCGAATCGCGGATCCCCGGCGAGATGGGCCGCCGCGACATGGTGATCGTCGAGGCGATCTACGCTTCGGCGGCCGCGGGCGGGAAGCGGATCGAAGTGAAGGGATGAGCGGAGGTCACTGAGATCACGGAAGGGACACAGAGGTCACTGAGGCGAGCCGGAGGGCACGGAGGGTGGTGGGGTTTTCGGGGCTGTTTCGCTTTGGGAAAAGGGATGAGTCCTCGGAGCAATCGAGAAGGTCGGCTGTTGTCCTCCGTGGCCTCGGTGTTCCGCTCCGTGAACTCCGTGACCTGTCTTAGGGCTTGGAGGCGGAGGCGCCTTGGGCCAGACCGAGGGCACCCCGCCCCATGAAGACTCCCAGACTGCCGGCCCTGCGTTCGCGTCGATCCTTTCTCGGTGAACTCGCCGCGGGCGCGGCGGTGGCGGCGTTCGCGCCGTCGGTGCGCGGGCAGCCGGCGGCGCCGCGCAAGCTCGGCATCGCGATCGCCGGACTCGGCGGTTACGCGGCGGGGCAATTGGCGCCGGCGCTGCAGCTGACGCAGCACTGCGAGGTGCGCGGGGTTGTCACGGGCACGCCGGCGAAGGGCCGCGAATGGGCGCAGCATTTCCGTTTTCCCGAGACGAGCATCTACTCGTACGACACAATGGCGCGGTTGGCGGACAACCGGGACATCGACCTTGTCTATGTCGTGACGCCGAACGCGTTGCATCCGGCGCACACGATCGCGGCGGCGAAGGCGGGCAAGCACGTGATCTGCGAGAAACCGATGGCGAATACGGTGGCCGAGTGCGACGCGATGTTGGCGGCCTGCCGCGCGGCCAAGGTGAAACTTTCGATCGGCTACCGCCTGCAGTTCGAGCCGCATAACCTGGCGATGAAGGAACGCGCGCGGAGCGCGGAGTTCGGCCCTTACCTGAAGCTCAGCGGGGCGCTCGCGTTTCCGATCCGGCGGCGCGTGTGGCGCGTGGAAAAGGCGCTGGCGGGCGGCGGACCGCTGATGGACGTGGGCATCTACTGCATCCAGGCGGCGGGCATGGCGGCGGATACGACCGGCACGAATCATGCGAAATTCGCGCCGGTGGCGATCACGGCGCGCGAGCACCCGAAGACGCGGCCGGAGTTCTTCCTCGATGTGGAGGAAGGCATCGACTGGACGATGGAGTTCGCGAACGGCGCGAAGGGCGAATTCATGACGAGCTACAACGTCGGCGCGGACCGCTTCCGCGCCGAGGGGGCAAAGGATTGGATCGAGTTCGCGCCGGCGTTTCCGTACGGCGGCCTGAAGGTGACGACGGCGCGCGGGCCCTTGGCTCTGGCGGTGCCGCCGAGCCAACAGGCGGTGCAGATGGACCATTTCGCGCAGTGCGTGCGCGAAGGCCGAGAGTCGCCCGTGTCCGGGGAAATGGGGCGGCGCGACATGGTGATCATCGAGGCGATCTACGCGTCGGCCGCGGGGGGCGGGAAGCGGGTCGCGGTGAAGGTGTGAGGCCGGCGCGCGGGCGGGCAGGCGTAGGGGCGCGCCTCGTGCGCGCCTGGGGCGGACGGGTGGGCGCGGACGAGCCGCGCCCCTACGGCGGAATAAGACCCGGGCTGAAGCGCCGGGCTACGTGGTCGGCGCCGCGTTCGGGCTACGCGGCGGGTTCGACGGTGACGCCGGTGGTCAGCGTGTGGTGGCCGCCGCCGGTGAAGAGGCCTTTGACGGGGCTGACGTCGGAGTAGTCGCGGCCGCGGGCGGCGACGATGTGGCCGGCGGCGACGTAGCAGGCGTTGGTCGGGTCGTAGTCGATCCAGCCCGTGCCGGGCACGTAGACCGAGACCCAGGCGTGCGAGGCGTCGGCGCCGCGCAGGCGCGGTTTGCCGGGCGGGGGCGTGGTCAGCAGGTAGCCGCTCACGTACGCGGCGGGGAGGCCATGCTGGCGGATGCAGCTGATGAAGAGGTGGGCGAAGTCCTGGCAGACGCCGCGTTTGAGGCGGAGGACGTCGGTGAGCGGCGTCGCGATCGTCGTAGCCTTGGCGTCGAACGTGAACTGCGTCGCGAAGCGCGCCCCGAGCGCGGTCAGCCACGTGAGCACGGTGGGGTCGTCGGCGTCGAGCCCGGCGGCGAGTTCGCGGGCGCCGGGGACGAGCGGCACCTGCGGGGAGGCGTGCAGGTATTGCTCGAGCGAATACTCGGTGCCGGCGGCGATGAGGTCCGCGACCTGGCGGCGCGCGGCGGACAGGGTCGGCGTGAGGCCGGGCATGGGCAGGACGGGTTCCTCGCGTTGCACGAGGCTGCGGCTCGTAATCACGAGCTCGGTGTGGGGCTCGCGCAGGGAAAAGAAATGCTGGCGGTTGCCGAAGACATCGGTGCGAGCGGCGAGGTCGGCGGGATGGGGCGCGATCTCGAGTTCGAAGGATTCGCGGCGCTGGGCGGCTTCGTTGCGCGGCTCGAGGTGCAGGGCCTGCCAGGCGACCGTCGTGGAGAACGTGTGCCGGTAGCGCGTGGTGTGGATGACGTGGTAGGCGGGCATCGTCAGGTCGTCCGGGCGCCGGGCGTTTCCGCGTGGGTGAAGTAGACCTGAGTGACGCGGTCGCTGATCTCGGCGAGGGTGGCGTAGCTCTCGTTGAAGAACGCGGCGCTCTGGCCCGGGGCGGCGACAAGGGCGGCGGCGTCGAGGAGCCGCACGCGGCTGACGAGCCGGAAGGCGGTGGCGCGGAGGGCGGAGACGGCGCGCGGGGCGAGGTCGTCGGGCAGGGCGGCGAGGTGCTGGTCCATCTGGTCCGCGAGAAAGCGCAGGCTGCGCGGATTCTCGGGCGCGGAGAACAGCCACGCGATCACCGGCGCGGGCTGGAACATGCCGTGGAAGGTCGTGCGGTAGCTGAAGAGGCTGTCGGCGAAATGCAGGAGCGACTGGAGGCGGAACTCCGACGGCACCGCGGGCACCGCCGGCGCCGGCGGCGGCACGGGCGGGCGGCTCGCGCCGGCGGCGGGAGCGGGGGCCGGGGCGGCGACGTTGCCGCCGAGCAAGTGGCGCGCGAGGAAGACGAGCTGCTGGCCGCGCTCGAGGTGGCGGCCGAGCATGAGGAAGCGCCAGGCGAGATCGTGGGCGAGGGTTTCGTTGACGATGGCCTCGAGGGCGGCGAGGTGCGGCGCGAGTTCGAGGGCGGCGGGCGGCTCGGGCGAGTCGGCGGCTTGGCGCAGAAGGCGCAGGCAGCGCCAGGCTTCGGGGGGCAGGCGGACCTTGGCCTGATCAAGGTTGCGGATCAGGTGGTTGAGATTGGTGGCGAGGCTGCCGGGCAAAGCGGGGTTGTCGATCGAGGCGTCGAGCAGCGTATCCAGTTCCTCGAGCTTGGCGCCGGGCGGAATCGGCGCGCCCTGGATGTCGAGCAGGAGGCGGATCGCGGCGCCGGCGACGGCGGGATCGAGGGCGGCGATTTCGTCGCGGAGCAGCGGATCGAGTTTGCCGAGCAGGCGTGTGAGCTGGCTCGTGCGCTCGAGGTAACGGCCGAGCCAGAAAAGATTGTCGGCGAGGCGGCTCGGCGTGTCGGCGGCGCGGCTGACCTGATCCGCCAACGGCACGGTCGGCGGGAGCGGAGCGGGATCGGCGCCGCCGGAGCGGAGGACCCAGGTGTCTTTCGTGATGCCGCCTTGCTGGAGCGTGACGATGGCGTCGTCGCCGTCGGGGTGGAAACGCGTGAGGCCGCCGGGCATGACGCGGTAGTCGCCGTCCTGCCACGTGACGAAGAGCCGCAGAATGAACGGCACGGGGCGGAGGGCGCCGTCGGTCCACGACGGCGTGGTGCCGAGATGGACGCGTTCCTGGCCGCAGTAGGCGAAGGGGCGGGCGCGGATTTCGGCGGCGAGTTTTTCACGTTGCGCGGCGTCGAGCAGTTGGCCGAAGCGGCTGGTCGAGGGGCCGGGCAGGCGGAAGGTGGGTTTGACGACGAGGGAGTCGAGGCGGCCGAGGACGGTTTCGCGGGCGTCCTCGTGGCCGCACCACCAGGTGGCGACGCTCGGCAACTGGAGTTTCTCGCCGAGGACCTCGCGGGCGAGCGGGGCGAGGAAGGCGAGGAGACCGTTGGTTTCGAGGGCGCCGCCGCCGAGTTGGTTGGCGACGGCGACGCGCTGGCCGTGGGCGGCGTTCACGAGGCCGGGTACACCGAGGAGGGAGTGGCCGTGGAGCTCGAGCGGATCGCAGAAGGAGGAGTCGACGCGGCGGATGACGGTGTCGACGCGCTTGAGGCCGCCGACGGTGCGGAGGAAGACCTGGCGGTCGCGGGTGGTGAGGTCGGCGCCCTCGACGAGGGGGTAGCCGAGGTAGCGCGCAAGGTAGGCGTGTTCGAAGTAGGCTTCGTTGGCGGGGCCGGGCGTGAGGAAAACGACGCGCGGATCGATGCCGTGGCGATGGGGCGAGAGCTCGGTGACGGAAGTGCGGAAGCCGCGGAAGAAATCGTAGAGGCGCTCGACGGGGGCGCGGTTGAAAACCTGCGGGAGGGACTGGCGCGTGATGATCCGGTTCTGGAGCGAATAGCCGAGGCCGGAGGGAGCGTCGATGCGGTCGCGGAGGACCCACCATTGGCCGTCGGGCGAGCGGGCGAGGTCGACGGCGCAGGTGTGGAGCATCACATCCTTCGGGCGGCCGAGGCCGGCGCAGGGCCGGAGGAAGTGGGGATTGGCGAGGGCGAGGGCGGCGGGGAGCGTGCCTTTCTTGAGCAGGCGCTGCGGGCCGTAGAGATCGCGGAAGATCTCGTTGAGCAGACGCGCGCGCTGGCGGAGGCCGGCGGAGAGGACGGCCCAGTCGTCGGGCGCGATGAGGAAGGGAACGACGTCGAGGGGCCAGGCCTGCACGGCGGAGCGTTCGCCGGCGTAGACGTTCATGCTGACGTCCTGCTCGACGACGGCGCGCTGGCAGGCGGCGTGGGCGGAGCGGAGGGCGGCGGCGGGGTCGGGCCCGAGGAGGCGGAGAAACTCGGCCCAATGCGGGCGCACGGTGCCGTCGGCGGCGAAGCACTCGTCGTGACGGTCGTCCGCGGCCGCGTAGGCGGCGAACGGATCGGCGGGGGGCGACGAGACGGCGGCGGACATCAAAGGGGGAGCTTCGCGGCGGGCGCGGCGGCGGCAAGCCGGCTTCTCGGGCTGAGGCGCCGGCGATGAAGCCACTCGCCGGCGCCCGCGGCTACGGGAGGCGCGGCGGGATCAGGGGCGGGCGGGTCAGGGGCGGGCGACTTTGAAGGGATCGCGGAGGTCGAGGGTGTGCGGGTGCTCGGGGGCGATTTCGCGCGGGGCCGCGGGGAGCGGGCGGCCGGGCGTGTGGCCGTAGGGGAAGAAGCGCGCGAGGCGGCGGCTTTCGGCCTCGTAGGAATTCACGGGGAAGGTCGCGTAGTTGCGGCCGCCGGGATGGGCGACGTGGTAGGTGCAGCCGCCGAGGGCCTTGTCGTTCCACGCGTCGACGAGGTCGAAGACGAGCGGACTGTGCACGCCGATGGTCGGGTGGAGGCAGGACGGCGGCTGCCAGGCGCGGTAGCGCACGCCGGCGACGAACTCGCCGTTGACGCCGGTGGGCCGGAGCGGGACGCGGGCGCCGTTGCAGGCGACGTAGTAGCGCTCGGGCACGAGGCCCGTCACCTTGATCTGGATACGTTCGACGGAGGAGTCGACGAAACGCACGGTGCCGCCGGCGGCGCCCTCCTCGCCCATGACGTGCCAGGGTTCGAGGGCGTGGCGCAGCTCGAGCTCCATGCCGCGGTAGTTGACGCGGCCGTTGAGCGGGAAGCGGAACTCGAAGTGCGGGTCGAACCAGGCGTCCTCGAAGCCGAGGTCCCAGGCGCGCAGGTCGGCCATGACGTCGGCGAAATCCTGCCGGCACCAATGCGGCAGCAGGAAACGGTCGTGGAGGTCGGTGCCCCAGCGGACGAGGCGGTTGGGCGCGTAGGGGTGATCCCAGAAGCGCGCGACGAAGGCGCGGAGGAGCAACTGCTGCGCGAGACTCATGCGCGCGTGGGGCGGCATCTCGAAGGCGCGCAACTCGAGCAGGCCGAGGCGGCCGGTGGCGCTGTCGGGCGAGTAGAGCTTGTCGATGCAGAACTCGGCGCGGTGGGTGTTGCCGGAGGCGTCGGTGAGGAGATTGCGGAAGATGCGGTCGACGAGCCAGGGCGGGACGGCGGCGAGGTTTTCCTGCTGTTTGGCGAGTTCGCGGAAAGCGATTTCGAGTTCGTAGAGGGAATCGTTGCGGGCCTCGTCGACGCGCGGCGCCTGGGACGTGGGCCCGATGAAGAGGCCGGAGAACAGGAAGCTGAGCGACGGGTGGTTGTGCCAGTAGGCGAGCAGACTCGGCAGCAGGTGGGGCCGGCGGAGGAGCGGGCTGTCGACGGGACGTTCGCCGCCGAGAATGAGGTGGTTGCCGCCGCCGGTGCCGGTGTGGCGGCCGTCGACCATGAACTTGTCGGTGCCGAGGCGGGATTCGCGGGCGGCGGCGTAGAGGTATTCGGTTTTCTCGGACAGCTCGCGCCAGGTGGACGAGGGGTGGATGTTGACCTCGATGACGCCGGGATCGGGCGTGACCTTGATGGAATTGAGGCGCGGATCGTAGGGCGGGAGGTAGCCCTCGATGACGATCGGCAGGTCGAGGTCGGCGGCGGTGGCTTCGAGGGCGGCGAGCAGATCGAGGTAGTCCTCGGTCGTGCGGACCGGCGGCATGAAGACGAAGAGATGGCCTTCGCGCGGCTCGATGCAGAGGGCGGTGCGCACGATCCAAGCCGCGCTTTCCTGCGCGGCGGGCACGCGGTCGGCGGGCGGCAGCGATTGCGGGCGCGGGTCGTGGTCGAGTCCGGGCGAGCCGCCGCGGGCGGCGCGCAGGGCTTCGGACGAGGAGACGGTGCGGCCGGCGGCGGGAATCGAGTACTGGCGGGCGAGGGCGGCGGCGTCGGGCAGCGGCGGCAGATCGAGCTGCGGGTCGGGCGGCGCGAGGTGGCGCACATCGGTCGGGGCGATCCACGGCTGGGAATCGAGGGGCAGGCGGAAGCCCATCGGCGAATCGCCGGGGATGAGGAACATCGTTTCCGGGCGGAGGAACCACGGACCGCTGGCCCAGCCCCAGGGGGCGGCGCGTTCGAGCGGGAGGGCGTAGCCGACGACGCGGTCGAGGCCCTGCTCGAAGATCTTGGCGAGGCGGGTGCGTTCCTCGGCGTTGGCGAGGTTGCTCTTGAGCGGGTCGACGTTGGCGGGGAGACGGCGCTCTTTCCAGAGGTAGTACCAGCTGTCCTCGTAGCCGGGGAGGAGCCATTTGGAGTCGACGCCGAGGTGCTGGGCGAGGCGGCGGGAGAAACGTTCGGCGTCGGCGGCGGTGCGGCCGGCGGGCTGGGCGATATCGGCGAGGAGGGCGGGATTCTTCCAGACGGGTTGGCCGTCGCGGCGCCAAATGGCGCTGAAGGCCCAGCGCGGGAGGGATTCGCCGGGGTACCATTTGCCCTGGCCGTAGTGGATGAAGCCGCCGGCGCCGTAGTGGTTCCAGAGGCGTTTGATCAGGGCTTCGGCGAGTTGGCGTTTCCGGGGGCCGACGGCGGCGGTGTTCCACTCGGGGCCGTCCATGTCGTCGATCGAGATGAAGGTGGGTTCGCCGCCCATGGTGAGGCGGACATCGCGTTCGCGGAGCTGGGCGTCGATTTTTTCGCCGAGGGCGTCGATCGCGGCCCACTGCAGATCGGTGTAGGGAAACGTGACGCGCGGGCTCTCGTAGATCCGGGAAACGGACATGGCGAAGTCGAAGGTGACTTCGCTCTTGTCGACGCCGCCGGAGATGGGGGCGGCGCTGGAGGGCTCGGGCGAGCAGGCGAGGGGCAGGTGGCCTTCGCCGGCGAGCAGGCCGGACGTGGGATCGAGGCCGACCCAGCCGGCGCCGGGGAGGTAGACCTCGCACCAGGCATGGAGATCGGTGAAGTCCTTTTCGGTGCCGGAGGGGCCGTCGAGGGATTTCTGGTCGGCGCGGAGTTGAATCAGGTATCCCGATACGAAGCGGGCGGCGAGGCCGCAGTGGCGGAAAGCCTGGACGAGGAGCCAGGCGGAATCGCGGCAGGAGCCGGAGGCTTTCGTGAGCGTTTCCTCGGGGGACTGGACGCCGGGTTCGAGGCGGATGATGTAGCGGACGAGCTGGTTGATCCGGCGGTTAAGGCCGACGATGAAATCGATCGTGCGGACCTCCTTGCGATCGATGCCGGCGACAAAGGCGGCGAAGGCGGGCGTGGCGGCGAGGTCGTCTTTGCGGAGGAAGGGGGCGAGTTCGACCTGGAGTTTCGGTTCGTAGGCGAAGGGGAATTTCTCGGCGGCGGGTTCGAGGAAGAAGTCGAAGGGGTTGTAGACGGCCATCTCGGCGACGAGATCGACCTCGATGGAGAACGAGCGCGTGGGCTGCGGGAAGACGAGGCGGGCGAGGTAGTTGCCCTGGGGGTCCTGCTGCCAATTGATGAAGTGGCAGGCGGGTTCGACCTTGAGCGAGTAGCTGAGGACGGGCGTGCGGCAATGCGGGGCGGGGCGGAGCCGGACGACTTGGGGCCCGAGGCGGACGAGGCGGTCGTAGCGGTACGCGGTCTTGTGGTGGAGGGCGACGTGGATGGCCATGAGGGCGGGTTTTGCGCGGCGAACAGGAACATTTAGCAGGAGCCGGGCCGCAATGGCAGGAACGTGAGGATTGGGTTAATTCCAATCTGTCATGCGGTTAAGGGCGGAGGTTCAGGCGATTGGCGGTAGGGCGGGGCGGGGGGATGGGACGGATGACCCGGGCTGAAGGCCCGGGCTACGGGCGGAGGGCGAAACCTTTGGGAGCGATGCGCGTCCCAAGCGGCATGATGCTTCGATTTTGCCGGCGGGTGGTGTTGGGTTCGGGGGTCGCGGTGCTCGTGTTTTCCGCGGCGGGCGGGTTGGCGGCGCAGGGAATCGGCAACGCGCCGACGGTGGCGCCGGCGCCGATGGTCGATCAGCCGCTGGCGCCGGTGGCCAACGACACGCCGGACGAGCGGCCTTCGGACCAACACGTGTGGGTGCCCGGGCATTGGCGGTGGAGCGAAGGCGCGTATGTGTGGGAGAGCGGGCGTTGGACCGTGCCGCCGGCGGCCGGGGCGATCTGGCAGGGGCCGGAGTGGCAGCGGCAGACAAACGGGTACGTCTTGAAGGAAGGGAATTGGCTGGCGGGCAATGTGAGCGCGCCGGCACCGGCGGCCGTGACGTCCCCGGCCCCCGCGGTCGGGCAAGTCGTGCGCGCGGCGCCGACCTCGCCGACGCAGGTGGTGGTGGCGGCTCCGACGCGGCCGGCGCCGGACGTCGTGGTCGTGATGGCGCCGCCGGCGCTGCGGCGCGAGGTGGTGCTGGTGCGGCCGTCGCCGCGGCACGTGTGGGTGCCGGGCTATTGGTCGTGGCGCGGGGGGCGCCACGTGTGGATCGCGGGGCACTATACGTTGCCGCCGCGGGGGTATGTGGCGTGGGTGGAACCGCGGTGGGAACGGCGCGGCGGGGGATATTTCTTTGTGGAGGGTAGTTGGCGGCGCTGAGCGCGGTTCGGCGTTTTTGAAGATTTTGAGGGAAACGCGAAGACGCCAAGGAGGCGAAGAAACGCAAAGCGCAGGGGCGAGCCTTTGCGCTGCCTCGCGACTTTGCGTTTAGGTCGGGGGGCGGAGGTTTGGAGTTTGGGGTTTGGGGTTCGGAGTTGGGGGCGGAGACGGAGGGAGGTTTTGGGTTTTGAGTTTTGGGTTCTGGGGCGGAGGGGGGCGAAATTTGGAGTTCGGAGTTCGGGGTTCGGAGTTGGGGGGCATGAAAAAAGGCGCGCCGGTTAGGGCGCGCCTTGGAAGTGGGGAATTGGGAGGAGGGGCCGTGGGTCGATCGCTCAACTCTCAGCGCTCAGCTCTCAACTTATCCCGAAGGGATCAGAACGACTTCGTGAGCTGGATGTAGGCCCAGCGGGGGAGGAAGTTGCTGGCGCGCTCGGCGTATCCGGTCGAGAAGGACGTCGCGGGCGCAAGGCGGTCGAAGATGTTGTTCACGCCGATCGTGCCGCGGAGGCCCCAGGGCAGGTCGTGGCTGAACTGCACATCCGTCGTCACCTGCTGTTTCACGAAGAGCAGGCTCGGGGACGTGTCCTGGAAGCCGCCGATGTAGTTCACATTGAGGGCGGCGGAGGCGTGCTGGTGCGTCCAGAGGAGGGACGCGTCGCCGCGCCAGCGCGGGATTTCGTAGAGGCCGACGGTTTCGACCTGCGGGAGGTCGGGGCGCGTGCGGAGGGTCTGCGAGTTGATGAGCGTCGCGACGCCGCGGGCGGTGAAGCGGCCGAGGCGGGTCGGGGCGAAGCGGTACTCGGCGGCGAAGTCGAAGCCCTTGGCTTTGGTGCTTCCGTAATTGCCGAGGACGGTGCGGATTTCGCGGAGTTCGCCGGAGAGGCCGGCGGCGGTGTCGGCCGCGGTGGGATCGGCGCGGACGACGGCGCCGGGGAAGAGGGCGGCGTTGGCGAGGATGATCGCGGGCGTGGCGGGCTGGCCGATGCGGTTGGTGACTTCGACCTCGTAGAGGTCGACGCTGAGGGAGAGGCCCTTGAGGAACTTGGGGGCGAGTTGGACGCCGAAGTTCTTCGACTCGGATTTCTCGGGGGCGAGGAGCGGGTTGCCGCCGGAGCGGATCAGGCGCTGGCCGGTGCCGCTGTCGTTGACGTTGGCGCCGGGGCGGCCGAAGCGGAGCGGGTCGGGGATGTTGAAGGTGACGGCGACCGTCTGGGGCAGGTAGAGCTCGGCGAGGGCGGGGGCGCGGAAGCCCTTGCCCCAGGAGGCGCGGAACGTGATCTGCTCGGCGACGGGCTGCCAACGCAGACCGAGGCGCGGGACGGTGGTGTCGCCGACGCCGGCGTCGGAGAACTTCTCGAGGCGGCCCGCGGCGTTGAGCTCGAGCGTGTGGAAGCCGGCGACTTTCTGCGCGGCGGAGATCACGGGCAGCGAGGCCTCGACGTAGGCGGCGCTGACGCGGCGGGTGCCGCGGGCGATCGGAACGGGGGCGCCTTGATTGAGGAGCTGGATCTGCGTGCGCTGGTCGCGGAAGCGTTCTTCGCGCCACTGGGCGCCGACGGCGACGGCGATCGGGCCGGCGGGCAATTGGAAGACGGAGCCGGTGCTGCGGGCGTCGAAGGCCGTGAGCTCGGTCTTGGCGTCGCGGGTGACGCCGCCTTCAAGGCCGGCGAGGGTGGCCGGGTTGTTGCGGATGGTGGTGCCGTTGGCGAACAGGTTCAGCGCGGTGGCGCGGTTGGTGTCGGCGAGGGCGGCGTTGACCTTGTCCTGGCCGGGGAAGTTCTTGAGGTCGAGGTGCGAGGTCTGGCGGTTCCAGGTGACGGAGGCGTCCCAGGTCCAGCCGCCGCCGAGTTGGCCGTCGAGGCCGGCGACGAGGCGGGACATCTCGCTGGTCGTCGTGGTGAGGCGGTCGCCCATTTCGAGGAAACGGAAGAACATCGTCTGCGTGGCGTTGGAGACGACCGGCACGCCGAAGGGATTGAACGGGTTGCTCGCGGGCAACGTGATCGTGTTCAGGGTCGAGATCGGCGCGGGGGAGAGGCCCTCGACGTTCTCGTTGCGCTGCCAGCCGAGCTCGGCGAAGGCGGCGATCTTTTCGGAGAACTCATGGCGCAGCGTGGCGACGAGGCCGCGGCGCTCGGCGGAGGTCTGCGGGCGGATGGCGGCGTTGGCGTCGAAGGTATTCTGCGTCTGCAGCTGGCGGGTGAACGTCGCGTTCGGGCCCGTGGAGTTGCGGTCGACGGTGAAGGTGCGGGCCGCGGCGGCGGCGCCGGCGGGGATGACCTGGCCGGTGATCGGGTCGGTGGCGCCGGCGGGGACGACGAAGGAGCCCGGGGTGTTGCTCGCGAGGAGCAGCTGGCGCTTCACGGGCTGCGGCAGTTCGCGGAAGAGGAATTCGTCGCGCTCGTACCAGTCGCCGATGACGGAGAGGGTGGTGCGGCCGGACTTGGCGCCGACGGTGAAGGAGCCGCGCATCGTCGGGGCGGTGATGCCGCCGGTGAAGTCGCCGTAGCTGACGGTGGCGGTGCTGCCGGCAAGATCCTTCTTGAGGATGATGTTCACGACGCCGGCGACGGCATCGGCGCCGTAGACGGCGGAGGCGCCGTCCTTGAGCACCTCGATGCGCGCGATGGCGGCGACGGGGATCATGTTGACGTCGACGAATTGCTCGGTGCCGAGACCGGCGGCGGAGCCGCCCTGGCCGAAGGGCGCGAGGGTGACGCGGCGGCCGTTGAGGAGGACGAGGGTGGAGTTGACGCCGAGGCCGCGCATGGAGACGGCGGCGGAGCCGGGCGAGGAGGTGTTGACGCGGTTTTCGGCGAAGCCCTGGGCGCCGATTTCCGGGATTTTGCGGAGGAGGTTGGCGAGGTTGACCTGGCCGGAGGCCTCGATCTCGGCGGGCGTGAGCACGCGGAGATTGGCGGCGCCGGTGGATTCACCCATGCGCAGGTTGGAGCCCGTGACCGTGAAGGCCTCGAGTTTGGTCGGCGCGCCGGCGGCGGCCGGGGCGGCGTTGGTCTGGGCCGAGGCCGCCCGGGGCAGGGCGGCCGCGGCGATCACCGCGAGCAGAAGGGCGGGAGTGCTGGTTTTCATGGTTGGTGTCAAAAAATCGGATACGGGGCGGATCATTTCAGGCCGGCGGCGATGGCGGCGTTGATCCGGGCGGAAAGGACGCGCATCTTCGCCTTCACGGCGGGGGCGTCGAGGGTCTTGACCACGCGGTCTTCCATCAGAATGCGGCCGTGGACGATCGTGGTGCGGATGTCGCGGGGGCTGGCGGCGTACACGAGGGCCGAATACACATCGTAGAGCGGCAGCATGGCGGTGCTGTCGGTGTCGACGATGACGAGGTCGGCGAGTTTGCCCGGCTCGAGGGAGCCGATCTTGTCCTCGAGGTGGAGGGCGCGGGCGCCGCCGAGGGTGGCCATTTCGACGACGGCGGCGGCGGGCATGACGTTGCGGTCCTTGCGGTCGAGCTTGTGGACCTTGGCGACGTAGCCGAGCTGGCCGACGATATCGAGGGTGTTGCCGCTCATGGGGCCGTCGGTGGCGAGGCCGACGCGGAGGCCGTCGTTGAACATCTTGAGCGCGGGGGCGACGCCCTTGGCGGACTTGATGTTGGCGACCATGGCGTGGGCGACGCCGGCGTCGCGGGCCTTGAGCAGGGCGATGTCGGAGTCGGTGACGAAGATGCAATGCGCCGCGAGGAGGCGGCGGTTGAGGAGGCCGAGCGAGTCGAGGTACTCGACCGGCGTCATGTTATGGTCTTTCCGCAGCGAGGTCATTTCCTCGGTCATTTCCGCGAGGTGGATCATGACCGGGGCGTCGAGGGCGGCGGAGGCCTCGGCGATCAGGCGGAGGTGGACGGCGTCGACGGTGTACGGGGCGTGCGGGGCGAAGGCGGGGGTGATGAGCGGATCGCCGCGGTGTTCGGCGATGAATTTCTTCGCGAGGGCGAGGCCGCCGTAGGGTTCGGGGCTGTCGGGGGCGGGGAAGTTGAGGATGGTCTGGCCGAGGACGGCGCGGAGGCCGGCCTGTTTGGTGGCGCGGGCGACCTCGTCCTCGAAGTAGTACATGTTCGCGAAGGTCGTGACGCCGCCCTCGATCATTTCGAGGAGCCCGAGGAGGGCGCCGCCGGCGACGACCTCGCGGGTGACGAACGACTTTTCGAGCGGGAAAATGAAACGGCGGAGGCGGTCGGGCACATCGTCGCCGAGACCGCGGAAGACGGTCATCGGGATGTGCGTGTGGGTGTTGACCATGCCGGGCATCACGATGCCGCCGCGGGCGTCGATGGTGCGGGGGGCGGAGTAGGCCGCGGCGATGGCCGCGGGGCCGACGGCGAGGATCTTTTCGCCGCGGATGACGACGGCGCCGTCGTCGATGACCTCGCGGGCGGCGTTCATGGTGATGACGCGGGCGCGGGTGACGATGAGATCGGCGGGGATCACGGCGGGGGATTGCGCGACGGCGCCGGCGGCGGCCGCGAGGAGTGCGGCGAGCAGAAAGACCGGGCGGGCGAGAAGGCGCATGCGTTTGGGACACAAAGGAGATTCGCGGCGCGCTGCAACTGCCGGGACAGCAAACGACCGGCGGCGGGAAAAATACTCCCGGATTCGAAACGGACGCGGAACCATGCGTCCGTGCAGCAACGGCGGTGCCAGCCTGGGGGTGGCGCGGCGGAATCCGTTTACCGGGAGCAAAGCGCGACGAACAGGGCCCGGAAACGGGCTTCGTCGATGGCGAATTCCACGCGGGCCGAGCGTTCGCCGTGGCCCGGGCCGGTGCCGGGGTGCCAGCTCAAGGTGTCGCCGTAGTGGGCGCCGGGATCGAGCTCGATGTCGAGCAGGAGGGTTTCGGCGCGCGTGACGAGGCTGGGATCGATCCAGGTGGCGGCGGCGACTTCGTCCCACATCGGCCGGTTCCGGGGACCGAAGCGGTCGAGGTAGCGAGCCAGCGGGGTGTTGGCGCGGGCGATGGCGGCAAAGAGATCGGGGTGGGCGCGGACGTTTTGGGAGACGTCGATCGGGGAGCAGACGACCTTTGGCCAGGGGGCGCGGATGACGGCGCGGGCGGCCTCGGCGTCGAAGCGGAAATTGAATTCGCGGCGCGGCGTGCGGGCGAATTCGCGGTCGGCGGTGGCGGGGGCGAAGGAGCCGCCCATGAAGTGGAGCTCGCGCACGAGGGCGGGCAGCTGCGGCTCGAGACGGAGGGCGAGGGCGATATTGGTGAACGGGGCGGCGCACCAGAGGGAGATTTCGCCGGGGCGCGCGCGGCAGTGGCGCACGATGAAGGCGGCGGCGGATTCGGCGGCGGGGGCGGTCGCGGGATTGCCTTCGGGCAAATCGGGGGTGTGGCGCGGGTCGGCCCAACGGCCGGGGCGGGCGAGGTCCCAGGCGCCGTTGTAGATGAGTTTGCCGTGGCGGGCTTCCCAGGCGGCGACGGCGTCGGGCGTGTTGACGAGCGGCATTTCGGCGCCGGGGACGACGGGGATGTCGGGGCGGCCGGCGACCTCGAGGAAACGCAGGGCCTGGCGGACCTGATGGTCGCGCCAGTGGTCGCCGGTGCAGACGGTGACGCCGAGGACGTCGGTGTCGGGGGCGTTGAGCAGGAGGGCGACGGCCTGAAGATTGGTGCCGGCGGGGCCGTGGGTGTCCTGGTCGATGATGAGGGCGCGGCGCGACATGCAGGCGGGGAGGTTGGCGGGAAAGAGAGCGGAGGCGGAGAAAAAGATTCTGGCTGGCGGCGGGGCGATCGCGCGAAGGTGGCGGGGTGGATTACCTGAGCCTGATCGACCGCAGCAAGCTGCACTACAAACGGAGCGACGTGACGCCGATCTTTGCGGAGCCGGCGGCGTTCGCGGCGCTCACGGAGGATCTGGCGGCGCCGTTCCGCGACGCAGGCGTGCAGCGGGTGGTCGGGACGGATGCGCTGGGGTTCGTGGTGGGTACGGCGCTGGCGTTGAAGTTCGGCGTCGGGTTCGTGCCGGTCCGCAAAGGCGGGAAATTGCCGGTGCGGAACGAGCGGGTGACGTTCCGGGATTATTCGGGGAGCGAGAAGACCTTCGAGTTGAGGGCGGAGCCGTGGCCGGCGGGCACGCGCGTGCTGCTGTGCGACGAATGGATCGAGACGGGGGCGACGGCGCAGGCGGCGGCGACGTTGATCGAGCGGTGCGGCGGCACGGTGGTCGGCATTGCGGCGATCGCATTCCGGAAGAACGAACGCACGGCGCCGCTGTGGGCGAAGTACCGGTGCCACGGGGTTTGGCCGGAGCAGGTGTAAGCGCCGTGCGCCGCGCGGGCGCGGCGCGGTTGAAAGGGGGGAGGTTGAAGGTTGAAGGAACGGAACGGTGCGGCGGATTTGCGCGGGCGGTGGGGGTGTAGGGGCGCGCCTCGTGCGCGCCCAGGTTGAATGGGCGCGCACGAGGCGCGCCCCTACGGCGGAATAATGCCCGGGCTACGCGAGGCGGGATTGAGTAGATTCCGGGTTACACGCGGCGGCGGGGGCGGCCGATTCTAGGGGCAAGCAGCGAACGCTGCCTCTGTCTTCAAGGATGAAAACGGCGAACGTGCCGGGCAATGGATTGCCCCAGACGCAGCCGGCGGACCGACGGGTTCACCGGAGCGGCGGGTGATTTGGCGTCGGAATTCCGCGAGGGTCGGGGCCGCCTTGGCCGCGAACTCAAGAAACCAACATCAACAATCGTGGTGGATTGTCCTGATGTGCCCAAACTCCACGTCGCCGCGCGCAAGCACGGGGACGTGGAGTTTCTTGTTTGGAGTTTGGAGTTCGGAGTTTGGAGTTGGAGGAGCGCGGCGGTTTTGGGTTTTGGGTTCTGGGTTTTGGGTTGGAGCGCGGAGGCGCGGAAGTTTGGGGTTCGGGGTTTGGAGTTGGGAGTTGGGAAAATGCGGGCATGAAAAAACGCCCGCCGGGGTGGGCGGGCGTCGGGAGGGTTTGGCTCTCAACCCTCAACTCTCAGCGCTCAACTCTTTCAGAACTTCGGGAACTTGACCCACTTGGCGCCGGCTTTGCCTGACTTCACGGCGGTCTCGATGAAGGCCATGCCGGCGAGGCCGTCGTCGATATTCGGGAAGTCGTAGCCGGTCTTCGGCGCTTTGCGGCCGGCGATGGAGTCGGCGATGGCGGCGCCGGCGCTGCGGTACACGTTGGCGAAGGCTTCGATGAAGCCTTCCGGATGCGCGAACGGCGTGCGGATCGCGCCCTTGGCGGCGGCGCTGTGGTAGCTGTTGCCGCGGCGGTGGATTTGCTGCGGGGCGTCGGCTTTTTTCCAGATGAGCTCGTTGGGATTTTCCTGGAACCACTGCAGCGAGCCCTGGGTGCCGAAGACGCGGATGTTGAGGTTGTTTTCCTCGCCGCTGGAGATCTGCGAGGCGAAGAGGATGCCCTTCACGCCGCCGGAGAAACGCACGAGGCAGTTGCCGTCGTCGTCGAGCAGGCGGCCGGGAATGAACGTCGAAAGCTCGGCGCAGATTTCCTCGATCTCGAGGCCGGTGATGTAGCGGGCGAGGTTGTGCGCGTGGGTGCCGATGTCGCCCATGCAATTCGAGACGCCGGAGACGTTGGGATCCATGCGCCAGTTGGCGATCTGCGAGGGCTTGGCGTCCTCGAAGGCGCTCGTCGCGTAGCCCTGCGGGTACTCGACGACGACCTTGAGCAGCTTGCCGAGTTTGCCGGCGCGGACCCAGTCGCGGGCCTCCTTCACCATCGGGTAGCCGGTGTAATTGTGCGTGAGGGCGAAGACCTTGCCGGACTTCTTCACGATCTCGCGGAGCTTGAGGCCTTCCTTGAGGGTGAAGCAGAGGGGCTTGTCGCAGACGACGTGGAAGCCGGCCTCGAGAAACGTTTTCGCGACGGCGGCGTGGGTGTTGTTGCGCGTGACGATCGATACGAAGTCGATGCGTTGGTCGGCGGGGAGCGCGGCCTCGGCCTTCGCCATTTCCTGGTACGTGCCGTAGACGCGCGCGGGATCGAGGAAGAAGTCGGCGCCGGAGGCCTTGGACTTGGCGGGATCGGAGGAGAAGCAGCCGGCGACGAGGTCGATCTCGCCGTCGAGGCGGGCGGCCATGCGGTGGACGGCGCCGATGAAAGCGCCGCGGCCGCCGCCGATCATGCCCATGCGGAGTTTGCGGGGGAGGTTCATGTGCGGGGGAAGTAGCGGGTAGCGGGTAGTGGGTAGCGAGTAGGTGATGGGCGGGCGCGAGCGGTGATGCTCGCTACCCGCTACACGCTCCTCGCTACGGTTCGGATCAGAGCGCGACCGGCTTGCCGGTGGCGGCGGATTTGTAGGCGCCGTCGATGATCTTCATCAGCGAGAGGGCCTGGTCCGGGGTGTTGAGCGGTTTCTCGGTGCCTTCGAGGACGCGGATGAAGTTGGTCGCGGAACGGACGCGGCCCATCGTCTCGTCGGCGGGGACGATGATGTCGCGGTTCACGTGGCGGCCGTTTTCCAGCGAGTAGAGCTGGCAGGCGTCGAGCGCGGTGGCGTCGATGCCGTCGGTGCCGAAGAGACGGCGGACGAGGCCGCCGGCCTTGGTGCCCTGGAAGGTGACGGACACTTCCTCGCGGTGGTTGAGCTCGGCCCAGGAAACGGCGAACGACATCGACTGGCCGGTCTTGAAGGTGACGAAACCGTGCGCGGCGGCTTCGACATCGGTGACGCCCTTGGCAACATCGGGGATGCCCCAGGGGCCCTTGAAGGCCTTGTTGTCGATGTTGTCTTTGTACGTGCGCGCGAGCACGTGGGCGGGTTCGGGGTAGCCCATGAAGTGGAGCCCGAGGTCGATCATGTGGAGCAGATCGATGAGGGGGCCGCCGCCGGAGAGGGCCTTGGTGGTGAACCAGCCGCCGAAGCCGGGGATGCCGGCGCGGCGGATCCATTTCGCCTGGCAGGTGTTGATGGTGCCGACGGCGCCCTGGGCGATGTACTCCATCATCGCGTAGCTCTCGGGGCGGGCGCGGTTGTTGAAGTTGAACATCAGGGTGCGCTTGGCCTTTTCGCCGGCGGCCTTGAGGGCGGCCATTTCCTTGGCGCTGAGGGCGGGCGGCTTTTCGCAGAACACGTGCTTGCCGGCCTTGAGGGCCTGGAGGGCGAGGGGCGCGTGGAATTTGTTCGGGACGATGATGGAGACGGCGTCGAGCTCGGGCACGGCGCGGAGCATCTCGGCGACGTCGGAGAAGACGCGCGGGATGCCGTGTTTGGCGGCGGCCTTTTCGGCGGCGGCCTGGTTGACGTCGGCGAGCGCGACGATCTCGGCGCCGGCCTCGCGGAAACCCTTGGCGTGATAGGCGGCCATGCCGCCGGCGCCGATGATGGCGATTTTGATAGGCATATGAAGTAGCGTGTAGCGACTAGCGGGTAGTGAGTAGAAAGAAGGCGCGAAAGCAGAGCGGGTATCGAAAGCGTGATGCTCGCTACCCGCTGCCCGCTACCCGCTACTACTTCTGTTTGTCGAACTGCGCGTCGAAGACGATCGCGCTGGAGGGGAAGTCGATCTTGCGGACGAAGGCGGCGGCCTCGGTGCCGCCGTGGATGCGGTCCATGCGGCTGTCTTCCCATTCGACGGAAAGCGGGCCGCGGTAGCCGACATCGTTGAGGGCGACGATGATGTCCTCGAACTTGATGTCGCCGTGGCCGGGCGAACGGAAATCCCAGAAACGGCGGGCGTCGCCGAAGCTGACGTGGCCGCCGAACACGCCGACGGTGCCGTCGCCGTGGCCCCACCACACGTCCTTGACGTGCATGTGGAAGATGCGGGGGCCGAAGGTGCGGATGAACTTCACGTAATCGACGCCCTGATACCCGAGGTGGGAGGGGTCGTAGTTGAAACCGAAGCGGCGGTGGCCCTTGACGGCTTCGATCGCGCGCTGGGAGCTGGCGATATCGAAGGCGATTTCCGTCGGATGGACCTCGAGGGCGAAGTTGACGTCGGCCTTTTCGAAGGCGTCGAGGATGGGGCCGAAGCGTTTGCCGAAGTCGGCGAAGCCGGCGTCCCAGAACGCCTGCGAGGTCGGCGGGAAGGCGTAGATGGAGTGCCAGATGCTGGAGCCGGTGAAGCCGTTGACCACGGCGGGGAAGTCGTCCTTGGCGCCGCGGCCGGGTTTGGCGTCGAAGAAGGCGCGGGCGGCCTTGGCCGTGAGCGCGAGTTTGCGGGCGGCGCGCTTGCGGACGCCCTCGGGGTCGCCGTCGCCCCACACATCGGAGGGAAGGATCGACTTGTGGCGTTCGTCGATCAGGTCGCAGACGGCCTGGCCGACGAGGTGGCTCGAGATGGCGTTGCAGGTGAGGCCGTGGTCCTTGAGCAGCGCCCATTTGTCATGGACGTACTTCTTGCTCGAGGCGGCGGCATCGACGTCGAAGTGATCGCCCCAGCAGGCGAGTTCGACGCCGTCGTAGCCCATCTTCTTGACGAGCGGGGCGAGTTTTTCGAGCGGGAGATCGGCCCATTGGCCGGTGAACAGGGTGACAGTACGGGGCATGGTAATTGAGAAAGGACGGAGCATGCTCCCGCGCGTCCCAGAGGGCGCAAGGCGGAAGTTGGCGCGGCGGCGGGCGGCGGCGCGGTTTGGGGGAGGGGCGTCCCTCGTGGGCGCCCTCGGGCGTGGACGAGCCCCGCCCCTACAGTCGGGTCGACCGGAAAACCGCGGCGGGCGCGGCGGTTTTCGTGTCATGCCGCCGGCGATTCTGCGCTTCGCTCCGGCGGCGGCACCGGCCAACGTCGGCGTCATGCCTTTGCTGCGCTGTCTTTCCTCGCTCGGTTGCGCCGACCTCACGTTGGCGGAGACGCAGGCGTTGGCGCGGGCGCACGGCGTGGATACGATCGAGCTGCGGGCGCTCGAAGGCACGACGGACCTGCCGGCATTGTTTGCCCGGCGCTTCGGCACGCCGGCGGAGTTGGCCGCGGCGGTGCGGGCGGGCGGCGTGCCGGTGGTCGGGCTCAATGCTTCGCTGAAGTTGGCCAACGCGACCGCGGCCGACCGGGCAGCGTTGCTCGCTTACGTGACGTGGGCGGACGCGCTGGGGGCGTGCCGGCTGCGGGTCTTCGACGGGGGCGCGACGGCGAGCCCGGAAGAATTGGCGGCGGCGGCGGCGACGTGGCGATGGTGGCGCGAGTGGCGCGCGGCGCAGCCGGGGCCGGCGGAGCTGGCGGTGGAGACGCACGATTCGCTGTTCACGGCGGCGGCGCTGGAGCGTTTTCTGCAGGCCGTGCCGGATGCGCCGATCCTGTGGGACGCGCACCACACCTGGCGCAAGGGCGGCGAGGACCCGCTCGTCACCTGGGCGGCGATCCGCGGGCGCACCGTGCACGTCCACATCAAGGACAGCATCCCGGTGCCGAGCGCGCGGCATCCGTTCACCTATGTGTTGCCGGGGGACGGCGGGTTTCCGGTGGCGCCGTTGCTCGCGGCGCTGCGGGCGGAGGCGTTCGCCGGGCCGGTGAGCCTCGAGTGGGAAAAGCTGTGGCACCCGTATCTGCCGACCTTGGACGAGGCGTTGCGCACGGCGGCGGCGCGGCGGTGGTGGTGAGCGGGCGGGCCGCGGAATCCGGTTTCGCCGGCTTGCCCCGGGCGCACCGGGCCGCTGTGGTTTTCGTTTTCCCCCTCCCGCCCCGATGACTTCCGCCGACCTGGCCGTTTTCCTGAAATCCCGCGTGCGCACCGTGCGCGATTGGCCGATCGCGGGGGTGAACTTCCGCGACGTGACGACGCTGTTCGGCGACCCCGATGCGTTCCGCGCCATCGTGGACGCGCTGGCGGCGGAGGCGCAGCGGCTGCGCATCGCGCGGATCGCGGCGGTCGATGCGCGCGGCTTTCTGCTCGGCGGCGCGGTGGCGTACGTCACGCACACGCCCTTCGCGCTCGTGCGGAAGAAGGGCAAGCTGCCGTACCGCACGGTCGCGACCGAGTACGCGCTCGAGTACGGCAAGGCCACGATCGAGATCCACGCCGACGCCTGCGCGCCGGGCGACCGCGTGCTGATCGTCGACGACCTCATCGCGACCGGCGGCACGCTGCTGGCGGCGGCGAAACTCTTCCGCCAGCTCGGCGGCGAAGTCGTGGGCGTGGCCGCCGTGATCGATCTGCCCGGGCTCGGCGGATCCGAAAAACTGCGGGCCGACGGGCTCGGCGTGCACACCCTCTGCGCTTTTTCCGAACATGAGTAAGCCGACCGCCCCGCTCACCATCTGGTGCAACGCGCAGTTCGGCGAGGCCGACACGCGGTTGCTGGCCGAAGGGACGGGGCGGCATCGGCTTGTTTTTTCCGCCGCGGCCTCGAAGCAATATCTGGCCGCCGGAAAACCCGATCCCGTGCTCGCCGCGGCGGACATCGCGTTCGGCCAACCCGACGTCGCGCAATGCCTCGCGAACCCGCGGCTGCGCTGGGTCGAGGTGACGACGGCGGGCTACACGCGGTACGACACGCCGGAATTCCAGGAGACGTTCCGCGCCCGCGGTTCCGCTTTTTCCAATGTATCGTCGGTCTTCGCGGATTCCTGCGCGCAGCATGTGCTCGCAATGATGCTGGCGCTCGGCCGCCAATTGTTGCCGTCGTTCCGGGACCAATTGGGCGACCACAGTTGGCACTACGACGAGCGCCGTTACGAGTCGCGCCTGCTCACGGGCCAGACGGTGCTCCTCCTCGGTTTCGGCGCGA
This sequence comes from Opitutaceae bacterium, assembly GCA_027482185.1. GTDB lineage: Bacteria > Verrucomicrobiota > Verrucomicrobiia > Opitutales > Opitutaceae > ER46. Next base: position 410,156 of record JAIXWF010000022.1, read on the forward strand.
TCGGGCGCCGGTTGGCGGAACTGCTGGCGCCCTTTGGGATGACGATCCTCGCCGTGCGGCGGCAGGTGCGCAGCGAACGCGGTGTGCGCATCTTGCCGGAAGAGCAATTGAGCAGCGCGCTCGCGCAGGCGGACCACGTCGTGAATATCCTGCCCGACAACGCGAGCACGCGGAACTACGTCAACGCCCGCCGGCTCGGCTGCGTGAAGCCGGGTGCGCGTTTCTACAACGTCGGCCGCGGCGTCACGGTGGACGAGAACGCGTTGCTCGAGGCGCTGCGCTCGAAACGCCTCGGCGCGGCCTACCTCGATGTGTTCGCGACGGAGCCGTTGCCCGTCGACCACCCGCTCTGGTCCGAGCCGAACTGTTTCATCACCCCGCACACGGCGGGCGGTCGCCACGATCAGGATACGGCGATCGTGCGGCACTTCCTCGAAAATCTGGCCGCCTTCGAAAAGGGCGCGCCGATGATGGATCGGGTGGTGTGAGGCGGAAACGGACGCGGAGCGGATAGTGGGTTTTGAGTTTTGGGTTCTGGGTTTGGGGTTCGGAGTTCGGAGTTTGGGGTTTGGGGTTCGGAGTTGGGGGTTCGGAGTTGGGGGCGCGGTTGCGCGCGAGGCCGCGTGTCGGTCAGCGCGTCGAGGGGTGGGCTTCGCCGGGATGGGCGAAGCCGGCCAAGACGGGATTGCGCCGGAGCAATGCGACCGCCTCGGCCCAGCTGCGGGGATGGCGGAGGCGTTGTTCGGTCCACGCGGATTCCCAGAGCGGGCCGGGAGGGGCGCCAAGGCGGCGGAGGGCGGCGGCGGTGCGGCTCTTGAGGCGGCGGACGGCGTCGGCGCAGGCCTGCGCGCAGCGCGGCCCGGGCACGAGGAGGGCGTGCCAGTGGTTCGGCATCACGGCGAAATGCGGGACGGCGATGTCCCACTCGGCGAGGGCTTCGAATTCGGCGACCACGGCGGCGGCGGCCTGCGGATCGCGCAGCCGGCAGGCGCCGCCGTCGGCGTGGAGCAACATTTCGAGCAGGCGGAAGCCGTGGCGTTGCCAGCCGGCGAGGTCGGCGGGGCGAAGGCGGAGATCGGCCGGGGCGGATTCGAAATCGCGGAAACGCAACCGCGAGGCCGCGGCGAGGCTGTCGGCCAGCCGCACCGTGACGAGCCGCGCGCCGGTGCGGGCGGAGTCGCGGCGGCCCGAGACCGGGCGGAGATCGGCGACAGCAGGGGCGGGGGCGGACACGGGCCCAGCGCAGGCGGCGCCGGGGCGGAAGGAAGCGGGCGGAGGCCCGAAATCTCGGTAGAGGCGGGACTTGACGGCAGCGGACCGGGGTGTCGGCGGAAGGGCACGGGCTGAAGCTCCGTGCTACGCGGGCGGCGAGTGCGGTGGGCGGAGAGAACGGCGAGGGCGGCTGAGCTGAACTGAGGCAGTTGAGAGAGCCTGGCTAAGAGGATAGAGCGAAACAGTCCGGTTCGCGAGGTTGCCGGCTTGGACGACGTTTTCCGCGGCTCGGCGGATCGGTCTCTCAACCCTCAACTTTGAACTCCCAACTGGATGATCCCAGATCAGGGCTCGAGCCGGAGGTCTTTGTAGTTGCGGAAGCCGAGCGGGGAAAGTTTCCAGCCGCGCACCGAGGGGGCGACGAGGGTCGTGCGGGAGCCCCAATAGACGGGGGCGACGGGCATCTGGTCCATGAGGTAGGTCTCGGCGCGTTGGAAGGCGGCGAGGCGGGCGGCGGGCGCGGCTTCGGTCTGGGCGGCGGCGAGGAGGGCGTCGTACTGCGGGTCGGCGAAGCCGGTGCCGTTCACGCCGTTGCCGGTGGTGAACATGGTCAGGTAGGTGAGCGGGTCCGGGTATTCCGCGATCCAGCGGCCGCGGGCGATGGTGTAGTCGAGGGTGTCGAGGCTATCGAGCAGCACCTTGAATTCCTTCTGCGTGATCCGGACTTCGACGCCGAGGTCGCGGCGCCACATCTGTTGCACGGCCTCGGCGATGCGCTGGTTGATTTCCGAGGAAATGGTCACGAGGTCGAGGACGGGCAGGCCTTTGCCTTCCGGGTATCCCGCTTCGGCCAGCAGCGCCTTGGCGGCGGCGAGGTCGGTGCGCACGGCGGCGGGCGGGGTGTATCCGCCGAGGCCTGACGGCGTGAGCGACGTCGCCGCGCTTTGGCCGCCGCGAAGGACGTTTTTCACGATCGCCTCGCGGTCGATCGTGAGGGCGAGGGCGCGGCGGAGGCGCGGATCGCGGAGCTGCGGGTGGCGCGTGTTGAAACGGAAGAAGTAGCTTTCGAAGTAGGGCTCGGTGCGGAGGAGCTCCGGCGACTCGCGGCGGTAGGCCTCGACCTTGCTCAAGGGCACGTCCCAGGTCGTGTGCAATTGCCCGGCGCGAAACGCCAGCTCCTGGGCCTGGGTCGATTCGCTCGGATAGAAGTAGAGAGCGTTGAGGCGGACGTTGGCGGCGTCCCAGTAGTGCGGGTTTTTCTCGAGGGCGACGTGGCGGTGATCGGCCCATTCGCGGAGGCGGAAAGGGCCGTTGCCGACGAAGGGCGCGGTGCGCGTCCACTTGGCGGAACGGTCGTCGGGGCGGGCGCCGTCGCGTTGGACGGAGGCCGGGTGGACGGGGAAGCAGACGTTGGCGCGGAGGACGGTGATGAAGTGGGGCGTCGGGCGCTCGAGCGTGATCTCGACGGTGAAGTCGTCGGGGGCGCGGAAGCCGACGGCGGCGAAGTCGGCGAGTTTCCCTTTGGCGAAGGCCTCGGCGTTCAGGACCGGATACAGGGCGTCTTTGTATTCGGAGCCGAGGGCGGGCGTGAGGGCGCGGCGGAAACCGAAAAGGAAGTCGCCTGCGGTGAGCGGGTCGCCGTTGGACCACTTGCCCGTGCGGTGGAGGTGGAACGTGTAGACGCGGCCGTCGGGCGAGAGCTCCCAGCGTGCGGCGGCGCCGGGGCGGGGTTGGAGCGTGGCTTCGTCGAGCGTGACCAAGCCCTCGAAGAGGGCGCTGAGGACGTTGTGGTCGACGGCGCCGCCGGCGAGGTGCGGATCGAGGGATTGGATTTCGGCGCCGTTGCCGACGTGGAGGGTGCCGTCGCGGTTGCCGCGGGCGACGGCGGTCTCGCGTTTCGCGCAGCCGGCGGCGAGGAGCGCGGCGGCCGCGAAGCAGACGAGGAGCGGCCGACGCGCGAGCATGGAGGAATCGGACGGAAAGGGCGTGCGCGAGGCGCGCCCCTACGGTCAGAAGTCGGCGGTGCCCGGGGTGCGGGCGAAGGGGATGACGTCGCGGATGTTGCCGACGCCGGTGACGAACATGAGCATGCGTTCGAAGCCAAGGCCGAAGCCGGCGTGCGGCACGCTGCCGTAGCGGCGCAGGTCGAGGTACCACCAGTAGGCTTTTTCGTCGAGGTGGTGGAGGGCCATGCCCTCGCGGAGGACGTCGAGGCGTTCCTCGCGTTGGCTGCCGCCGATGATTTCGCCGATGCCGGGAACGAGGAGGTCCATGGCGGCGACGGTCTGGCGCTCGGGCGTCTCGCCGTCGTTTTTGCGCATGTAGAACGCTTTGATCGCGCGCGGGTAATTGTAGACGGTGACCGGGCACTTGAAGTGCTCCTCGGTGAGGTAGCGTTCGTGCTCGGCCTGGAGGTTGGCGCCCCAGGAGACGGGGTGCTCCCAGGTGCGGCCGCTCTTTTCGAGGATGGCGACGGCTTCGGTGTAACTGCAGCGCTGGAAGGGGCGCTCGAGGACGAAGTCGAGGCGCGTGAGCAGCTCTTTGTCGACGAACTTGGAGAAGAATTCGAGGTCGGCGGCGCAGTGCGTGCGGGCGTCGCGGATGAGGTATTTCACGAACTCCTCGGCGAGGTCCATGTTGCCGTGGATGTCGCAGAACGCGACCTCGGGCTCGATCATCCAGAACTCGGCGGCGTGGCGGGAGGTGTTGGAATTTTCCGCGCGGAAGGTCGGGCCGAAGGTGTAGATGTTGGACAACGCGTGCGCGAAGATCTCGCCCTCGAGCTGGCCGGAGACGGTGAGAAACGTCTTCTTGCCGAAGAAGTCCTTGGTGACGTCGACGGCGCCGTCCTCGGTCATCGGCGGATGCGCGAGGTCGAGGGTGGTGACGCGGAACATATCTCCCGCGCCCTCGGCGTCGCTGGCCGTGATGATGGGCGTGTGGACGTAGTGGAAATGCCGTTCCTGGAAGAATTGGTGGACGGCGTAGGCGAGGCGGCTGCGGACGCGGAAGACGGCGCCGAAGAGGTTGGAGCGCGGGCGGAGGTGCGCGATTTCGCGGAGGAACTCGAGGGTGTGGCCCTTCTTTTGGAGCGGGTAGGTGGCGTCGGCTTCGCCGAGGATCTTGAAACTTTCGGCGACGACCTCCCATTGCTGGCCCTGGCCCTTGGAGGGGACGAGTTTGCCGCGGACCTCGATGGAGGCGCCGGTGTTGGCGCGTTGGATCTGGGCGTAGTCGGGCAGGCCGGCATCGGCGATGACCTGGATGCCCTTGAGGCAGGAGCCGTCGTTGATTTCGAGGAACGAAAAGGCTTTGGCGTCGCGGCGGGTGCGGACCCAGCCTTGGAGGAGAATCGAGTCCGCCGGCGCGGTGGCGGCGAGGGCGGCTTTGACGAGGGTGCGGGACATGGAGTTTTGCGGCGCAGCGAAGCGGTCACCCGGTGGCGAAGCAAATCCGGAAAGCGAACTGATGGACGGGTTTAAGGGCCGTGATCAAGGCAAGCAGTTCTCAATTTCGATCCGAAACGTGCCGAAAGGAAAGCAACGCCGGGTTTTGCCCAATTCCCCGGCGCCCTATGCAAGCGACGTTGCCTCTTACGAAAGACGAATCGTGCCACTTTGCGGCCGACGAAGTCTTCTTTTCCACCACCGATGCCCGCGGCGTGATCACGTCGGGGAACGAAGTCTTTGTCCGCATCAGCGGCTACCGCCCGGAGGAGCTGATCGGTCGCGCGCACAACGTCGTGCGCCACCCGGACATGCCGCGGTCGGCGTTCCGGCTCGTGTGGGGTTTCCTCAAGGCGGGCCAGCCGGTGGCGGCGCTGGTGAAGAACCGGGCGAAGGACGGGCGGTACTATTGGGTGGTGGCGTTGATCGCGCCGACGGCGGACGGAGGGTATTTGTCGGTGCGTTTCAAGCCGACGGGCCGACTGTTCGCCGCGGTGCAGGGATTGTACGCGGAGATGCTGGCGGAGGAACGCCGGGTGCGCGGCGAAGGCGGCGACGAGACGGCGGCGATGGACGCGGGCGCCGCGGTGTTGACGAATTATCTGCGCGGCAGCGGCCAGGCCGACTACGGGACCTTCATGCAGGAATTGCTGTGCGGGGAATTGAAGGCCCGCGACGAGACCTTGCGGCGGGAGAACCGGCGCATCGTCCGGACCATCGCCCCGGGGAGCGGGCGGCAGGGCGCGCTCGCGCACCTCGTATCGCTCTACGGCGACGGTTGCCGGGCCTACGAGCACCTGAATTTGTTGTACCGGCGGCTGGACGATTTCGTGGCCGTGCACGCGGCGCTCGAGAACAAATCCTCTTTCGTCAACAACCTGACCCGCGAGCTGCGCCTGGCCTCGATGAACGTCGCGCTGGCGTCGAGCCGGCTGGGCAGCGGCGGCGTCGGCCTCGGCGTGATCTCGCACTTCATGGGCGCGTCGTCGCTCGAGGTGGCGTCGGCGGTGCGCATCCTCAGCGACGGGATCCACACGGTGTCGCAGCGGCTGCGGGCGGTGATTTTCAACCTCGCCGCGGCGCGCCTGCAGATCGAGATGGTGCTCGGCTTCATCCATGAACTCGTGACGGCGCCGCCGTCGGTCGAGCTGCGCCAGCAGCGCCATGCCCTCGTGCACACGCTGCACGGTGCCTTCGCCGCGGCGCTCGGCCGGGCGAGCGAGGCGCTGCACGAATTGGAAGAGCGCGCCGTGGGGCTGAACGCGACGTCGACCGATCTCGGCCGGCACATGCTCGGGCTCGAGGTGGCCCAGCTCGGCGGCGTGATCGAGAGCACGCGGCTCGTGGAGCAGGAGAAATTCGGCGCGGTTTTCGCGGACATCCGCGGCCAGATCGAACGCACGCACCGCGAACTCGCGGGGCTGGGCGATGCGCTGGAAAAGTTGGTCGCGCTGGCGGACGAAACGCCGTTCATCGCCCGGGAAATCGAAACGGCGGCCGGAAAGATGGAGGAAGATCTCGCGCAGCTGGCGACGGCGTAGGCGCCGCTGAAAGACCGGAGTTCGGAAACCGGAAACCGGAATTCGGAAACCGCAGATCCGAAAGCGGAAGCTGAGAGCCGAAAGCTGATCGCTGATCGCCGAGCGCGCTACCGATCTTTCAACTTTCACCTGCGGCGGCGCGCGGGCGCGCCGACGCTTAGACTTTCGGGCGCGGGCGCAGGTGGGCCATGCCGCCGTCGACGGACCAGACTTGGCCGGTGACCCAATCGGCGTCGGCGGAGAGCAGCCAGGCGATGAGGCCGGCGACATTCGCGGGGCGGCCGACCTGGCCGAGCGGGTGCAGTTTTTCGGAAAACGTCCGCGCCTGTTCCGTGCCGAGCAAGGGGGCGGCGAGCGGGGTGTCGACGAGTCCGGGGGCGACGGCGTTGATGCGGATGCGGCGCGGGGCGTAGCTGGCGGCGGCGGCACGGACGAGGCCGTTGATCCCGCCTTTGGCGGCGGCGATCGCTTCGTGGCTGGGCAGGCCGGTTTGCGCGGCGGCGGAGCTGACGAGCACGATGGCGCCGCCGTTCTGCGTCTGCATCGGACCGACGGCGGCGCGCAGGCCGTAGAAGGCGGAGTTGAGGTTCACGTCGAGCACGCGGTGCCATTCCTCGAGTTTCGTGAGGTGCGCGGACTTGATCAGAATCGAGCCGATGCAATGGACGTAGGCGTCGAGGCGTCCGAACTGCGCGACCGTGCCGGCGACGGCGGCCTCGACCTGCGCGGCATCGGTGGCTTCGGCGACAAGGGTGTGCAGCCCGGGCAATTCGGCCTGCAGGGCGGCGAGTTTCTCGGCGGAACGCGCGTAGCCGGCGATTTGACAGCCGGCCGCGGCGAGGCGGCGGGCGAGTTCGGAACCGATGCCGCCGGTGATGCCGGCGATCAGGGCGACGGGAGCGGGAGCGGAGGCGGTCATGAGAATTGGGAAAGTGGAAAATCGGAAAATCGGGAAACGGCCGCGGGCGGAGGTTGGAAAATCGGGAATTTGGGAAATCGGAACTGCGGCGGATTGGAGGGAGGGAAATTGGAAAAACGGAAATGGGCGGGACGGGATCGGCGCGGCGGGCGGTCAGAGTTTCAATTCCTTGGCGTAGCCGGTGAGCTCGAGGTAACCGGAACCGAGGACGCGGCCGTCGGGGGCGACGATCCGGCAGGCGCCTTCCCAATACGGTACGCCGCCGAGTGTGCCGGGCAGTTCCTGCGCGGCGGCGAGCGGTTCGACGAGGAATTCGACGGGCCGGCCGTTGGCCGGATCGGTGGTGGAAACCCGGATACGCGAGGGGTAGGTCGCGCCGGTCTGCGGACTCGTCCAGCGGGCGACCACTTCCCAGGTGAACGGTTGTTTCCGCGGCAATCCCGCGGCGTCGATCCACGTGAGCGAGGAGGCGGGATCGGCGGTGCCGTCGCGCAGGCGCAACCGGTAGAGCATGAGCTCGCGGCCGTCGGTAAACTGCACGCTGAGCCAATCCCAGCCGACTTGGCCCGCGCTCAGTTGGCTGCTGCTGATTTCGTGGTCCATCCACGCTTCGCCGGCGACGCGCAGGTTTTCCGTTTTGCCCTCGGAGCGGAGCACGAGTTCGCCGTCGGCAAGCAGGCGCGAGAACGTGAGGTAGTAGCTCGCGGCGGTGGGATCGGCGCCTTTGCGGGAAACGCCGTTCTCGCCGAACACGACGAGCGGTTTCGCCGGTTTCAAGGTGAGCGCGAAGGCGGCGTCGGCGTGTACGCTGCCGCGGAGCAACAGCGTCGGTTGCAAGGTGGCGTCGGCGGGATCGGCGAGGCGCAGCGACCAATCGCCGTTGCGCACGTCGAGCGTGGCGGTGGCCGCGGCGGCGTCCCAGCCCTCGCGGTTGAGGCGTTCCTGATGGACGAATTTCCCGGTCTGCACATCGACCAGCGCCATGTGCGCGAGAAAGAGGTGGGCGGAGCCGAAGGCGGGATTGGCGTCGGTGCCGCCGCGCGGGCCGGCCTGCCGGAAGAATGTCGCCTGAAAACCGAAGCGTCGCGGGGGCGCGCCGGGCGCAGGCGCGGCGGCGTAGAGATGGCCGGTGAGGTACCACCACTCGATCTTGAAATCCGGATGGCTGCCGTGGTCGCGCGGGAATTGGAAACGGGTGCCCGGCTGCGGCACGGCGAAACCGTCGGCGGTGAACGGCGGGGGCGGCGGCCCGGCGGGCTGGGCGGCATGGGCAACCGGCAGCGCGAGGATCGCGACCAAGAAAACAAGGAGGAGGCGGACCGAAGAGCGCATGCGGCGGAAGGGACGCGGTTTCATTCTTCGCGGTCGGCCGGCAGGCGCGCGCCCCAGCGGCCGACGGTGTAGCTGACGACGGCGCCGGTCGCGACGACGGCGGCGGCGAGGGCGGCGAGTTGGCCGAACGGCAACGCGAAGCCGAGGGTCCAGCCGAAGGACTGTTTGTTGATGACGTAGATCAGCAGCCAGCCGAGGCCGAGGCTGAGGGCGAGGCCGCCGGTGGCGGCGCAGACGGCGAGGGCGGTGCCTTCAAGGGCGGTGGCGCCGGCGATCTCGCGGTGCGTGAAACCGAGGGCGCGCAGGGTGGTGAGTTCGTCGCGCCGATCGAGCAGCACGCTGACGAGCGTGAGTGCGAGACCGATGACGGCGACGGCCACGCCGATCACCTCGAGCGCGTAGGTGATCGAAAACGTTTGCCGGAAGATCCGGAGAATCTCGGTGCGCAGCGCGGCGTGCGTGTAGATCGCGAGGCCGGGATACTGCGCGAGCAATTCGGCGCGGAGGGCGGCGGCGTCGGTGCCGGGCTTGAGGTAAAGCGAGACGTTGGCGGCGTAGTCGTCGGCGAACCACGCGACGTAGTGGCGGCGGTCGATCAGGAGGGAGCCGCGTTCGTTGCCGTAGTCGGCGAAGATGCCGGCGAGCACGAGGGTCTTGGGGCCGGCGGGCGTGGGGAGGACGACGGTGTCGCCGCGTTTTTTCCGGAAACGTTCGGTGAAGCTTTCGCTGGCGAGGACGAGGCCGGCGTTGCGGTCGGCGTCGTAGACCGCGGCGTCGGCCGGCGCCTCGACCCAGGGCAGATCGGCGCGCGTGCGCACGAGGGCGAGGTCGGCGCCGCTGAGGACGGTCGAGGTGCCGGCGAGCTCGATGGGCAGGGCGGCGAGGACGGCGGCGACGTCGGTGGCGGGGTGGGCGGCGAGGGCGCGCCAGGTGGCGGGGGAAACGCGGTTCTGGGTCGAGGCGTTTTGCGCGCCGTTGCTCGAAATGTAGAGATCGGCGTGGAGCGTGCGGGCGACCCAGCCTTGGACGGTGCGTTCGAAACTCGCGACGAGGATGGCCATGCCGGCGGTCATCGCGATGGCGCAGAGCAAAGCGGCGACGGCGAGACGGTGGCGGCCGGAAGGTTGCGCGAGGTGGCTGAGCGCGATGCGCGCGGTGGCGAAACGCGCCGCCAGCCCGCGGCCGAGCGATGCGAGGGGCGACAGCAGGAAACTGCAGAGAATGCCGCCGCCGAAAATCCACAGCAGCGCGGCCGCGTAGCCGCCGAGCGGAAAACCGCCGCCGCCGGCGAAGCGCAGCGGCGGCAGCGCCGCGCAGACGAGACCGAGGGCGACGCAGCCGAGTCCCAGCCCGGCGTGGCGGAACAGCACCTGCCCGGGCGCGGCGGCGGCGTGGCGGACGAGCACCTGGGCGGGCGGCGTGGCGGCGGCGGCGCGGGCGGGCCACCAACCGGCGACGAGGCTGGCGCCGAGTCCGAGGCCGAGGCCGAGCAGAATTTCGCCGGGGCCGGGCGTCGCGGAGGCGACGGTGGTGGCGTAGTAGAGGGCGTTGACGGTTTGGCCGACGGCGCGGACAGAGAACTGCGCGCCGGCCCAGCCGAGGAGCACGCCGAGGGCGCCGCCGACGAGACCGAGGACGGCGGCTTCGGCGAGCCAGGCACGGCGGATGGCGCGTTCCTCGACGCCGAGGGAACGCAGAATCGCGATCTCGCCGCGGCGCCGGACGACGGCGCCGTCGAGAGCCTGGAAAATGAGATACAGCCCCACGAGCAGCGCGATGAGCGAGAGGACGGTGAGGTTGAGGCGGAACGCGCGCGTCATGGTGTCGGCGGTTTCGCGTTTCGCGCCCGGCGAACTCACGAGCCAGCGCGTGCCGTTTTGGCCGAGGGCGGAAAGCGTTTGCTCCAGTTGGGCGCGGCGGGCCTCGAGCTGCGGGCCGGGCTCGACGATGAACTCGACGCGGTCGAGGCGCCCGAGGCGGCCGGTGAGTTGCTGCAGATGCGGCAGATCGAAGAGGAGCAGATTGGCCGGGGCCTGGGGTGCGTCTTTGGCCGACGGGATCGTGCCGGCGACGGGGATGGCGTGGCGCGTATCGTCGATGACGAGATCGAGGACGGCCCGGTCGTCGAGCTCGCGGGCGAGGGCGTCGCTCACCCACGCGCGGGGGCCGCTGCGGAAACTGCGCCAGAAGTCGGCGTTGGGATCGGGGGCGCGGCCGGTCTGCGCGGCGGAGGAGGTGCGCTGGGTGAAGATCGAATCGCCGCCGGTCTGCTGGCGCGCGAGGTTGGTCAGCGAGATCAGATCGACGCCGAGCAACGTGAACGTGGCGCGGCCGAAGGCGGCGGTGTCGTCGGGCCCGGGCGGTCGCGCGGCGGTGGATTCGACGACGGGAAACAGGAGCACGGCTTGGCCGGCGAGGGCAGTGCGCAGCTCGGGCAGGACGCTTTCCGGCAAAGTGCCGGCGGGGGCCTGGATCAGCCAATCGCTCTGGCCGGTGAGCGTATCCGTAAAGTGGGTAAAGCTCGCGACGGCGGCGCGGTTGGCGAGGCGGATGGAAATGAAGACGGCGACGCCGAGCGCGAGGATACCGGCGAGCAAAGCGGTCTGGCGCGGCGCGAGCCGGGCGTGGCGCGCGGCGAAGCGGCGGAGCAGCAACAGGACGGTGGCGGCGGCGGAGGTCATCTTAACAGCCGCCGATGGACACAGAGGCCACGGAGGGAGACCGGGAGGACACAGAGCGAAAAGGTGAGTATGTTGCCGCGACGGCATTCATCATCCACCGAATGAACCGCGTGAATCCGAACCGGAGGACCGTCGGATCAACAACGGCCGCTCGGTGGACTCGTTTTCCTGCTCCGTGCCCTCTGTGACCCAAGATGACTGTGTACGCTGGATTCATCCGGTGACGCGGCCGTCGCGGAGATGGATGCGGTGGTGGCAGATCGCGGCGGCTTCCTCGCTGTGGGTGACGAGGACGAGGGCCGTCTGCGTTTCGTCGGTGAGCTCGCGCAGGAGGCGGAGGATGTTTTCGCCGTTGGCGGTATCGAGGTTGCCCGTGGGTTCGTCGGCGAGGATGAGGGCGGGGCGGTGGACGAGGGCACGGGCGATGGCGACGCGCTGCTGTTCGCCGCCGGAGAGTTGGCCGGGGCGGGCGTGGGCGCGGGCGGCGAGACCCACGCGTTCGAGCAGGGCGGCGACGCGCGGGGCGCGTTCCGCGGGCGGCAGGCCGAGGAGCTGGAGCGGGAGCTCGATGTTTTCCGCCGCGGACAACGTGGGCAGCAGATGGAAGAACTGGAAAACGGTGCCGATCTTTTCGCGGCGCAGGCGGGCGAGGCCGTCGGAATCGAGCCGGTCGATGCGTTGCCCGTGGAGCTCGAGGCTGCCGCTGTCGGGACGGTCGATGCCGCCGAGGCAATTGAGAAGCGTGGTCTTGCCGCTGCCGGAGGGGCCGGTGAGGGCGAAGCGTTCGCCGGCGGCGACCCGGAAGGAAACGCCGTCGAGCACGCGCCGCGGGCCGTAGGCCTTGGTGACGGCGTTGACCTCGAGGACGGCGGAGACGGGCGCGGCGGACATGGCGGATGGTAAAAAGAGATACGCGCCAAAGCGAGGCTCGGGCGCAGCGGAACGGCCGGCGCGCGCCGTTTGCAAAACGGCGTTTGTTTTTCGGCAATCTTGGTTCCTAGTAACCGTTCATCCTACCCCGCATGCTTGCCGTCACCGACCTGATCAAATCGTACCCGTCGCCCGAGGGCGGCCGGGTGGAAATCGTCAACGTCGCGTCCTTCCGCCTCGCGGCCGGCGAGCAACTCGCGCTGCGCGGCGAGAGCGGGTCGGGGAAAACGACGTTTCTCAATCTGATCGCCGGCATTCTCGCGGCGGACGCGGGCACGGTGGAGATCGACGGCACGGCGATGACGGCGTTGTCGGAGCCGAAGCGCGACCGTCTGCGGGCGGACAAGCTCGGGTACATTTTCCAAACCTTCAATTTGCTCCAGGGCTACACGGTGCTGGAAAACGTGCTGCTCGGCATGAGTTTCGGGCCGCGCGGCGCGGACCGGGCGCACGCGCGCGAGATGCTCGGGCGCGTCGGCCTCGGGCACCGGCTCGACCATTTCCCGAACCAATTGTCGACGGGCCAGCAGCAGCGTGTGGCCGTGGCGCGGGCGCTGGCGAACCGGCCGAAGTTGGTGCTCGCCGACGAACCGACGGGCAACCTCGACCGCAAGCACAGCCGCGAGGCGCTGGCGCTGATCCGCGAGGTGAGCAAGGAGCAGGGCGCGGCGCTGCTGCTGGTGAGCCACGACGAGGAAGTACTCGGGGCCTTCGAAAACCGGAGCGATTTCGCCGCGCTGAACCGCGCGCGGCAGGAGGTGCGGTCGTGACGCTCCCGCTGATTGTCTATCGTTCGCTGCGGCAGCACGCGCTGTCCACGATTGTCACCGCGGGCGGCATCGCCTTGGCCTGCGGACTCCTGATGTGCGTGTGGATGGTGAAGACGCAGGCGCAGGCGGCGTTCACCTCGACGACGTCGGGCTTCGACGCGGTGCTCGGCGCGCGCGGCTCGAAACTGCAGCTCGTGCTCAACGCGATTTTCCACCTCGAGGCCTCGCCCGGCAACGTGGCCGCGGCGGACTTCGAGATGATCAAGCGCCATCCGATGATCAAAACGGCGATTCCGCTGGCCGTGGGCGACAACCTGCGCGGCTTCCGGCTGGTGGGCACGGCGCCGGAGTTGTTCACGAATGTCGAATATGCGCCGGGCAAGAAGTTCACGGTGCGGGCCGGCGGCAAAGTGTTCGCCGCCGATGCGAAGGAGGCGTTGGCGGGCAGCTTCGCGGCGCAGCGGCTCGGGTTGAAAGTCGGGGATACGTTCCGGCCGTTCCACGGCCTCGCCTTCGATCCAAAGGCGGAGCATGCGGACGATTTCAAAGTCACGGGCATCCTTGAGCCGACGAATACGCCGGTCGACCGCGTGATCTGGATTCCGTTGCGCGGCCTGCAGACGATGAGCGGACACGATCCGAAGGCGGCGACGGATGTGAGCGCGGTGCTGCTGCAGCTGCGGACGCCGATGGCGGGCCTGCAGCTCGACATGATGTACAACAAGCAGGGCAACCGGCTCACGTTCGCCTATCCGGTGGGCGCGATCGTCGCGGAGCTCTTCGGCAAGATCGCGTGGTTCGACCAGGTGCTGGCGCTCGTGGCGTACCTGGTCGCGCTGGTCGCGGCGGGCTCGGTGCTCGCGAGCATCTACAATTCGATGAGCGCGCGGCGGCGCGATCTGGCGATTCTGCGCGCGCTCGGCGCGCGGCGCCGGACGGTGTTCGGCGCGGTCTTGGCGGAAGCGGCGGCGATCGGGGCGCTCGGCGCGGCGGTCGGCTTCGCGGTCTACTATGGGCTCTTCGCGGGCGTCGCGGCGGTCATCCGGGCGGAGACCGGCGTCGTGCTCGATCTCGCGGCCAAACATCCGGTGCTGTGGATTTGCCCGCTGGCGATGATCGGACTCTGCGCCCTCGGCGGCATCGTGCCGGCGTGGAAAGCGTACCGGACGCCGGTGGCGGAGACGCTCGCGCCGGTGTCGTGAGGAATAGGGGGATAAGTTGAGAGTTGAGGGTTGAGAGTTGAGAGAACCGACGGCGTTCAGCGGCCGACGTGACCGGCGGCGAGGCCGCCGTGCAGGGCGGCGTAGAAGGGGTCGCCGGGTTTGATCTCGCCCGCGGCGACGGGCCGGCCGGTGAAGGCGCTCTTGTAGAGCGCGGTGACGAGTTCGAGGGTGCGGCGCGCGTCGGCGCCGCTGGCGAAGGGCCGGCGGCCGGCGTCGAATTCGGCGAGCACGGCGGCGAGTTGCGCGCCGTGGGCCGAAGTGCCGTCGGGCGGGAAATTTTGCCATGCCTGGGCGAGGGGGTTGCCTTCCTCCGCGGCGGCGGGAGCGAGCGTGAGTTTCCAGTTGTCGCGGCTGTAGCCGTAGAGGTGGGTGAGCTCCACCGTGGCGCGCTGATAGTCGAGGCGAAGATAGGTTTCCTGCCGCGGGCTGAGGGCGCTGTTGACCACGGCGGCGACGGCGCCGTTGGCGAAACGGATCAGCGCCGTGGATACGTCCTCGACCTCGATCGCGCGGTCGAGGGTGGCGGCGTCGGCCCGGATCTCGGCCCAGTCGCCGAGCAGGTGCAGGAGGTGGTCCATCGCGTGGATGCCGAGGCCGAGGGTCGGGCCGCCGAGCTCGGTGGACCAGCGGCCGCGCCAGGGCGCGCCGTAGTAGGCGTCGTCGCGGTACCACAGCGTGTGGCAGACGGCGACGAGCGGGCGGCCGAACAGACCCTCGGCGGCGAGCCGGCGCACGTGGGCGGTCGAGGGGCCGAACCGTTGCTGGAAAACGCAGGCGGTGAACCGGCCCGTGCGCGACTCCGCGGCCGCGATGCGGTCGAACTCCGCGAGCGACGCGCACAACGGTTTCTCGCACCAGACCCAGGCGCCCGCCTCCATCCCCGCGATGCACATGGCGGCGTGTTCGGCGGGCGGCGCGGCGATGACGAGCAGGTCGGGCCGCACGGCGGCGAGGGCTTCGCGGTAGTCGGTGTGCGCGCGGGCGAGGCCGTGGCGGGCGCAGAATTGGTTCACGCGGGCGGCGTCGACATCGACGGCCGCGACCAATTGGACTTTTCCGGCGCTCTCCGCGATGGCGCGCACGTGGGAATCGGCGACGGCGCCGGTGCCGACGAGCACGGCGCGGTAGGACTTGCTCATGGGGGTTCGGCGTTTCCGTGCCGCGGCGTCCGGGATGGGTCAAAAGCAAAGCCGGCCGCAGGGGGCCGGATGTGTGCCAGACTGTCCGGCGGGGGCGGGGATTTTCGGGGTGCGTGTGGCGGGGCGTCGGCAATCGGGCGCGGACGAGCCGCGCCCCTACGGGGCGAGGCGCCGGCAAAATCGCTTTTGACGAATGCGGCGGTGCTCGTACGGTCGCAGCATGATTACCCTGCGTCGCTCCCTCCTCGGCTCTTTGGCTTGCGCGGTGTGGTTGCCGTTGGCGGCGGTGGGGGCGGAACCGGCGGCAAAGCCCGCGGCGCCGGCGGCGCCGTTGACCGCTCCGGCGGTGGAGAACGGTTACCTGAAGCTCGGGTTCGAGCAGTTGGCGTCGTACACGTTCAATCCGCCGCCTTTCGATCCGGCCGCCGACCCGAAGGTGAAGCCGCCGACCGGCGAGGAACAGATTCCCGATCTCGTGAAATCGTGGAACGGCAAGAAGGCGATGATCACCGGCTACATGGTCCCGGTTAAAATGGACAAGGGCCTCGTCACGGAATTTCTGCTCATGCGCAACACGATGGCCTGCTGCTTCGGCACGGTGCCGGCGATGAACGAATGGGTCGTCGTGAAAATGAAGAAGGGTGTCGCGCCGATGATGGACGTGCCCGTCGCGTTTTTCGGCGAGCTCAAGGTCGGCGCGATGTTCGAGAACGGCTACATGACCGGGCTCTACGAACTCGAGGCGGACCGGATGGCGGAAGTGCAAAGCTGATCTATAAAACCGGAATTCGGAGACCGGAAACCGGAGTCGGAGGAATTGCGGATTGCGGGGTGCGGATTGATCGATCCGCCCTATCGCCGGGCGAAAAGGTGGAAACGGGTGCTTTGCCCTGACCGCTGACGGCTGAAAGCCGACAGCTCCGTCTTTCGACCTTCAGCTTTCGGCTTTCAACTGCCGGCCCTGCGGGCCGGCTTCAGCGCGAGATGTCGCTTTGCGTGAGGATGCGGAAGCCGCGTTGCGCGAGGGCCTGCGAGGCGACGTCGGGATCCTCGACGTTCATCGCCAGCGCGCAGCGGCCCTCGGGGCGTTTGATGAAGCTGTAGATGTAGTGGATGTTGATCTCGGCCTCGAGCAGGGCGGCGAGGACGCCGTTGAGTTCCGATTCGTCGCCGATCTCGACGGCGAGCACGGCGCATTCGGAGTACGGAAAATCGTTGTTCACCATCAGCTCGCGGGCCTTGTCGGGGTCGTCGACGATCAGGCGGTCGATCGCGCAGTCCGTGGTGTCGAGAATGGTGAGCGCCATGATGTGCACGTTGTGCGCTTTGAAGAGCGAGGTGAGATCGTGGAGCCGGCCGACGCGGTTCTCGGTGAAGACGGAGAACTGGCGGACCGGATCGTTGCGGGCGGCGCTGGTCTTTGAACCCATGGCGGCGTGAGAGTGGCGCGCACCGGCGGCAGGGTCAATGTCCGGTCCGCGCGCCGGGGCAAATGCAGGTTGAGCCGGCGGCGGGAGGGACTCACGGTGGCGCGGTGCCGTCGACCCCGCCCGATCCGCATGCCGCCAACCAGCTCCGGGCGGAGCTGAGCGCGCGGCTGGTGCTGCGGGGGATCTTGCTCAACGCCGTGCTCGCGGCGGTGAAGTTTGCCGGCGGCATTTTCGGCAACACGTACGCGCTGATCGCGGACGGCGCGGAGTCGCTGCTCGACATCCTTTCCTCGGCGCTGGTCTGGGCCGGGTTCCGGGTGGCGTCGCGGCCGCCGGACGCCGACCACCCCTATGGCCACGGCAAGGCGGAGCCGTTGGCGGGACTCGCGGTGGCGCTGTTCATTTTTGCGATGGCGGGCTGGATCGCGGTGCACGCGGTGCGCGAGATCATCACGCCGCACCAAGGGCCGGCGTGGTGGACCTTGCTGGTGCTCGCCGGCGTGGTCGCGACGAAGGTCTGGTTTTCGCGGCGCCTGGGCGCGGCGGGCGAGGAGGCGGGCAGCACGGCGCTCGGCGTCGAGGCGATGCACCATTGGTCGGACGCGATGACCTCGGCGGCGGCGTTTGTCGGCATCTGCATCGCGCTGTGGGGCGGGCCGGGCTGGGAAACGGCGGACGATTGGGCGGCGCTGTTTGCCTGCGTGATCGTGGCGTTCAACGGCTTCGCGATGATCGGCAAAGCGCTCGGCGACGTGATGGATTCCGCGGTGCCGGAGGCCTTCGACCGCGAGGTCCGCGCCCTGGCGCTGGCGGTGCCCGGCGTGCGCGCGCTGGACAAGGTGCGCATGCGCAAGAGCGGCCTGAGCCACCTCGTCGACATCCAGATCCGCGTGGATGGCGATCTCTCGGTGCGCGCCGGCCACGACATCGCTCATGCGGTGAAGGATGCGTTGCTCGCGTCGGAGCCGCACCGGATCAGCGACGTGACGGTGCACGTGGAGCCGGCGGATGTGGCGCCGGGACCGGCGCCGATTGGGCCGGCGGTTGAAAGGTGAAAGTTGAAAGTTGAAGGATCGGAAACCGGCCGAGGACCTGCCGCCGCAACCCGGATCGGTCTTTCAACCTTCAACTTTCACCTTTCAACCGCCTGAGCCTGAGGCCGCGCCCGCGGCGCGGGCTCAGGCCTCCGGGTAACCGGCGGCGGCCATCGCTTCGAGGATACGTTCGCCGCCGCGGCGGATGTGCTGTTCCATGAGATGGCGGGCTTGGTCGGCGTCGCGGGCGGCGAGGGCGGCGACGATTTCGCGGTGGCGGGCGGACGGATTGGCCGGATCGAGTTGGCGGCCGACGCGGAGGTAGGTGGGGCGCTGGTACAGGTCGAGGGCCGACATCACGAGGTTTTCGAGCCGCGGATTGCGGGCGGTGCGGACGATGCGGAGATGGAAGCGGGCGTTGCCGCGGCAGTAGTCGGCGAAGCCTTGGTCGTGGCTGGGGTCGTAGGGCAAGTCGGCGCAGGCGGCGAGGTCCGCCAGGTCGGCCGGCGTGGCGCGGACCGCGGCGAGGGCGCTGGCCGGCGGCTCGATGATGAGGCGCAGTTCGATGAGACTGCGGAAGCCGGCGAGCGTGATGGGGGCGACGCGGTAGCCGGCGTTGGGTTGGAGGATGACGAGTTCCTCGTGGTTGAGGCGGTTGAGGGCCTCGCGGAGCGGAGTGCGGGAAACGCCGAATTCGTCGCAGAGGGTTTTCTCCACCAGCCGGGACCCCGGCAGCAGGACGCACGAAAGGATCTTCTGCTTGAGGACGGCGTAGAGGTGGTCGGGCAGGGCGGTCGGGCGGATCTCGGCCGAGCCGAGTTCAACCAGCGAGGGACGGACAAGGTTCATTCCGGGATGCGTAAACACGGGAGTTAACGGGAGGAAAATCTACTTGCATACGTGTATACAATCCAGACTTTCCCTCGCTACCTCCTCCGAATTTGTCGGAGCCTTTCGCGTATGCGCTTCTTTCGCCACCTCTACGTCCAGGTTTTGATCGGGATCATCGTAGGCGGGGCGATCGGGTTTGTGTGGCCGACGTTCGGCGCCCAGCTGAAGCCGTTGGGCGATGCGTTCGTGAACTTGGTGAAGATGCTGATCGCCCCGATCATCTTCACGACGGTCGTCGTCGGCCTCGCCGGCATGGGCGAAATGAAGAAGGTTGGCCGCGTCGGCGGCAAAGCGCTGCTCTACTTTGAAATCGTCACCACGATCGCGCTGATCATCGGCCTCGTGGTGGCGAATGTGTTCCAGCCCGGCGCCGGTTTCCACGCCACGCCCGAGTCGCTCGATGCGAAGGCGGTCGAGCAGTACACCAAGGCTGCGGCCAAGGGCATGAGCACCGTGGACTTTTTGCTCCACATCATCCCGAAGACCTTCGTCAGCGCCTTTTCCGAGGGTGAGATTCTCCAGGTCCTGTTGCTCGCCATCCTCTTCGGCCTGGCCCTCGGCAAACTCGGCGATCACGGCCGTCCGGTGATGAATCTGCTCCACGAGGTCGCGCGGGTTTTCTTCGGTATCGTGGGCCTGGTCACGAAGCTCGCGCCGCTCGCGGCCGCCGGCGCCATGGCCTTCACCATCGGCCGCTACGGCATCGGCACTCTGGCCCAGCTCGGCCAGCTCATGCTCTGCGTCTACCTGACCTGCGCGATCTTCATCGTGGTGATCCTCGGCGGGATCGCCCGGCTTTTCGGCTTCAGTCTCTGGAAGATCATCAAATACATCCGCGAGGAACTGCTGATCGTGATCGGCACCTCTTCCTCGGAATCGGCGCTGCCGGGCCTGATGGAGAAAATGGAGCGTGCCGGCTGCGCGCGCACCACCGTCGGGATCGTCGTGCCGTCGGGGTATTCGTTCAACCTGGACGGCACCTGCATCTACCTGACGATGGCGGCGCTGTTCATCGCGCAGGCGACCGACACGGCCCTCACGTTGAGCCAGCAACTCGGCCTGCTCGGCGTGCTGCTCGTCACCTCGAAGGGCGCGGCCGGTGTGACGGGCTCCGGCTTCATCACCTTGGCCGCCACGCTGGCCGCGACCGGCACGGTTCCCGTTGCCGGCATGGCGCTCATCCTCGGCGTCGACCGCTTCATGTCGGAGGCCAGGGCGATCACGAACTTCATCGGCAACACCGTCGCCACCCTCGTGGTCGCGAAATGGAACGGCGATTTCGACCCGCGCCTCGCCGCCGCCGTGCTGGCCAAGCCGCTGCCGCCCGCCCCCGACGAACCCGCCCCGGCGGCCTGACCGGAGCCGCGGGCGCGGTTTGCTTTCGCGGCATTTTCGTTCTGAATCGTCGGTTTCTTCCACGCGTCCCCCCTTTACACCAAGCCAACCATGAAACCCTCCCCCCACCTCCGTCGCTGGTCCGGCGGCCTCCTGCTGCTGGCCGCGGCCGCCGGCCTCCGTGCGCAGACCGCCCCCGTCCCCTCGGCCGCCGCGGCGCCCGAGCAGCCCCTGAAGCTCGAGGCCTTCACGGTCACGGGCTCGAACATCAAGCGCCTCGACATTGAAAAGGTGCTGCCCGTCACGGTCTTCGACCAGGCCGCGATAGAGGTCCGCGACGCCGCCCAGCCTTCCGAATTGCTGACCGCGCTCCCGCAGGTCACCGGCATGCCCGGCAATGAAACCGCCACGCTCGGCGCCACCGCCCGCGGCGACAACGCCAGCGTCTCGCTCCGCGGCATCCCGTCGAGCAACACGCTCATTCTCCTCAACGGCCGCCGCCTCGTGCCGCACCCGATCAGCCAGGGCGAAGCCGGCGTCCCCACGCTCTCCACCAACGTCAACACGCTGCCCAACCGCGGCCTCGACCGCGTCGAGGTCCTGCGCGACGGCGCCTCTTCGGTGTACGGCACCGACGCCGTCGCCGGCGTCGTGAACTACGTCACGCAACGGATGTTCCGCGGCACCGAGCTCTCCCTGCGCTACGGCCAGACCCGCTACAACGACGGCGAGGAGTACCGCGCGACGCTCACGCACGGCTTCGATTTCGCCAAGGGCCGCGGCCGCGCGATGTTTACCGCCGACTTCTACAGCCGCGCCGCGATGTACGCGCGCGACCGCGATTTCGCCGCCGACAACGACCACAGCAGCGTCGCGCCGGCCCCGTGGAACGTCGCGACCAACACCACCTTCAACGCCCGTTCCGCCACCACGGCGTTCGGCAATTTCCTGCTCGGTACCGTCACCGCCACCAACGCCTTCGGCAGTGTCACCGGCTTCGCCGGCGCCCGCCCCGCCGGCGTGCCCGCGACCATGGCGGCCGCTTCCGGTCTCTTCGTCCTCCAACCCAACGGCAGCGGCGGCGCCGTCTTCGGCACCGCGGCCCCGAGCCGCGCCGGCGTGACGCGCGACTACTACTGGAACAACAACGCCTACCGCGTCATCCAGCCCGCTTCCGACCGCACGAACGTGTTCGCCAGCGCCGAGTTCGATGCCACGGACCGCATCACGGTCTTCACCGAGGCCAGTCTCTACCGCGCCCACTCGGTCACCTACCGCGAACCCGACGGCATCACGCAGAGCACCGACGGCTTCATCATCGTCCCGGCGACGAATCCGTGGAATCCCTTCGGCACGCGTTTCTGGTCCCCGACCGGCGCGCCCAATGCCGACGGCACCGCGCGCCTCACCGGCACGCCCTCCGCGGTTTCCATCACCAACAAGCGCCTCACCGATCTCGCCACGCGTACCGACTACGTCGATACGGCCGTCTACCGCGGCCTCGCCGGCCTGCGCGGCAAGCTCTCCGGCTCCTGGAGCTGGGAAGCCGTCGTCCTCTATTCCGCCGCCCGCGTGACGGAAAACGAAGAAGGCCCGACCCGGAAGAGCCAGCTGATCGCCGCGATCAACCAGACCGATCCGGCCCGCGCCTTCAATCCGTTCACCCGCACCTTCGGGGTGCAGAACGGCAATCTCGTCGTCACCGGGCCGTACGTGAACCCGGAGAGCGTGCAGTCGACCTTCCGCTCGAGCTTCATCCGCAACGGCATCACCCGCCTCGGCAGCTTCGACTTCCGCGCCAACGGCGATCTCTTCTCCCTCTGGGGCGGCAACAAGGTCGGCGGCGCCGTCGGCGGCGAATTCCGCTTCGAGGCCTACGACGACTATCGTCCGCCCTATGCCGGCCTGAACCCGGCCGACTCCGGCCTTGATCCGACGTCGAACGACTTCCTCGGCTTCTCGCCCAACTCCGACACCCACGGCAACCGCCATGTCTCCGCGCTGTACGCCGAGACCGTCATTCCCCTCGTCGGCCGCGAATCGCGCCTGCCGCTGGTCGAATCCCTCGAGCTCACCGCCTCGGCCCGTTACGAGAGCTACACCGACTTCGGCGAGACCACGAAACCGAAATACGGCGTCAACTGGCGCCCGGCCCGCTGGGTCATGGTGCGCGCTTCCTACAACGAAGGCTTCAAGGCGCCCAATCTCGCCCAGCTCTTCACCGGCACGCTCATCCGCACCGTCACCGGCAGCACCGACACCTACCGCAGCGCCGTCACCGGCCTGATCACCGACGGGCCCTCGAACCGCCGCAGCGTGGCCTCCGGCAACCGCGCGCTCCGGCCCGAGACCGCCACCGGCAAATCCGCCGGCGTCGTCGTCGAAGTCCCCGGCGTCCGCGGCCTCTCCGTCTCCGTCGACTACTACGAGATCCGCCAGCAGAGCCTCATCGCCTCGGGCGGCGGCATCCCCGACGACACCGCGGCCCTGCAGGCCGCCACGCAGCGGGCCCTCGCCGCCGGCCAAGCCATCGGCTCGATCGACCTCGGCAGCGGCACCGCCGCCTACCAGGGCGACCAGTCCGTCGTCCGCCTGCCCGTCACGCAGGCCGACCGCGACGCCTTCGCCGCCTACAACGCGCGCCAGACCAATCCCGGCAACCAGCGCGCCGTCGTCGGTGCGATCGACATCCTCCGCACGTCCTACTTCAACCGCTCGGAGCAGTTCACCAACGGCTTCGACTTCGACGTGAACTACCGTTTCCCGTCGTTCGCGGTCGGCCAGTTCAACCTCAACACGAATTGGTCCTACCTGAACGATTTCCACGGCTACGCGACGGCGTCGTCTCCGCGGACCGAATACCGCGACGGCAACAGCGCCAATGTCGGCGGCGCGACGCCGAAGTGGCGCGGCGGCTCGACCCTCACCTGGCGAAAGAAACAGTGGAGCGGCGGTTTCGGTTTCTACTACATCGGCCGCTTCACCGACCTTAACGCCACCACGACCCAGGCGGTCTGGGATTCGCTGGGCAATCCGGCCTACATCCAGCCGATCTTCAACAACGGCGCCATGTCCTACCGTTACGTCGTGCGCGATTCGAAGACCTACAACCTCTTCGGTTCGTACCGGGTCTCGGCCTCCAGCCGTTGGCTGAACCAGATGACGATCCGCGTCGGCATCAACAACCTCTTCGATGCCAAGCCGCCGCTCTCCGCCGACTCCCGCGGCTACGAGCCGTCGGTGCACAACACGATCGCCCGCGGCCGCACCTACACGCTGCAGGTCACCAAGAAACTCTGACCCGTTCCGGGGCCGGTCTTCGGACCGGCCCTTTTTTTGCCCGGCCGCCGGCTACTCGCCGAGCTTCCGGGCCAGCTTCCAACCCGCATACACGCCCGCGAGACTGCCGATCCCGCTCAGCACAAACGCCCCGCCGAAACCCAAGCCGACCGCCTCGCCCAGGGCCCAGCCGGCGTACCCGCCGAGCGTCGTCCCGACCAAGATGCACAGGCGGTTCACGGTCCGACCGTGGCCGCTCCCGCGGCCGCCCGCGAGCCGGTTCTCGCATCTAATCTTCCCGCCCACGTCCGCTTCTTGCCGTCCGCCCCCGGGCTTTGCCGTTTACTCTCCCTGCCTCCCGAAACACCCTCGATCGCTATGAAAAAGAGCCCTGCTGCGAAACCGCTCGCGACCAACAAGCACCTCCTGCGCTGGGTCGAAAAGATGGCCGACCTGTGCAAGCCCGACGCGATCCATTGGGTCGACGGCTCCAAGGCCGAGTACGACGCGCTCTGCGCGCAGATGGTCGGGGCCGGCACGTTCACCAAGCTGAACCAAAAGCTGTGGCCGGGCTGCTACCTCGCCCGCTCCGACGCGAGCGACGTCGCCCGCGTCGAGGACCGCACCTACATCTGCGCGCTCTCCAAGGAAGCCGCCGGCCCGACGAACAACTGGGTCGATCCCTTCGAGATGCGGAAGACCCTGAAGGGGCTTTTCGCCGGCTGCATGCGCGGCCGCACGATGTACGTGCTCGCGTTCAGCATGGGCCCGGTCGGCTCGCCGATGTCGCAGATCGGCGTCCAGCTCACCGATTCGCCCTACGTGGTCGTCAACATGCGCATCATGGCGCGCATCGGCAAAAAGGTCTTCGAGCTGATCGACCGCAACTTCAAGCGCGTCGTCCCCTGCATCCATTCCGTCGGCGCCCCGCTCAAGCCCGGCCAGGCCGACGTCGCGTGGCCGTGCAACAAGGAGAAGTACATCGTGCACTTCCCCGAGACGCGCGAGATCTGGAGCTTCGGCTCCGGCTACGGCGGCAACGCCCTCCTCGGCAAAAAGTGCTTCGCGCTCCGCATCGCGTCCGCGATGGCGCGCGACGAAGGCTGGATGGCCGAGCACATGCTGATCCTCGGCGTCGAGAATCCCGAGGGCAAAAAGACCTACGTCGCGGCCGCGTTCCCCAGCGCCTGCGGCAAAACCAATTTCGCGATGCTCATCCCTCCCGCGCATTTCTCGCAGCAGGGCTGGAAGGTGTGGACCGTCGGCGACGACATCGCGTGGATCAAACCCGACGACCAGGGCCGCCTGCGCGCGATCAATCCCGAGGCCGGTTTCTTCGGCGTCGCGCCCGGCACGAGCAACAAGACCAACCCGAACGCGATGGCCGCGCTCGCGAAGAACACGATCTTCACGAACGTCGCCTACACGCCCGAGGGCGGCGTCTGGTGGGAAGGCATGACCGACGAGCCGCCGGCGTCGGCGATTGATTGGCAGGGCAAGCCCTGGACGCCCGAGATCGCGAAGGCGACGGGCGCCAAGGCTGCGCACGCCAACGCGCGTTTCACCGCGCCGGCCTCGCAGTGCCCGACGATCGATCCGGATTGGGAGAAACCCGAGGGCGTGCCGATCAGCGCCTTCATTTTCGGCGGCCGCCGCGCGACGACGATGCCGTTGGTTTACCAGGCCTTCAATTGGTCCAGCGGCGTCTACGTCGGCGCCACGATGGGCTCGGAAATGACCGCCGCCGCCGCCGGCACGATCGGCAAAGTGCGCCGCGACCCGATGGCGATGCTGCCGTTCTGCGGGTACAACATGGGCGACTACTTCCGCCACTGGATCCACATGCAGCGCCGCCTGAGCGAGACGCCGCGCGTGTTCCACGTGAATTGGTTCCGCAAAGACAAAGACGGGAAATTCATGTGGCCGGGCTTCAGCGAAAACATGCGCGTGCTCAAATGGATCGTCGACCGCGTGCGGGCCGGCGGCCGCGCCAAGGAGACGCCGATCGGCTGGGTGCCCCGTTACAAGGACATCGATTGGACCGGCATGGATTTCCCGGAAGCCAAGTTCGACGAACTGCAGGCCTTCGACCGCGCCGCCTGGCGCGCCGAGGTCCTCGGCCACGAGGAACTCTTCATCGACCTGCATTCGCACTTGCCGAAGGAGATGGTCTACGAGCGCGAGTTGCTGATCTGCCGCATGTGACCGCCGGCGCCGGGGCCGCCCGGCCCCGGTTTGGGTAGAAACGCACGGGGGCCGGACCCTTAAATTCCGGCCTGCTGTGCCGATAGCATGGGACATGTCCGCTGTCCCGGCCCCGTCGTCGATTTTTCCCCGCGAGAAGCTCCTGCAGGTGGCGCGTGCGCTGCCGGCCGACCTCCGGGTCCTCGCCTCCCTCGGCGAACTGCTCCAGGATCCGAATTCCGACCTCGACCAAGTGGCCGATTTGCTGCGGCGCGATGTGGCCATGGCCGCCCGGATCGTGCGCATCAGCAACAGCCCGCTGTTCGGCGGCAGCGGCGCGATCGCGTCCGTCGAACAGGCCGTGAACCGCGTCGGTTTCGGGGAGATTCTCAAGTTGGTCGGCACCGCCACGGCGGCGCGTTTCACCGAATCCGCCCTCGACCACTACGGCATCGGCGCGCACCGCCTGCGGGCCAACATGCTCTACGGCGCGCTCGCCGCGGAGTCCCTCGCGCGCCAGACCGGCGCGGACCCGCGCATCGCCTACACCGCGGGCCTGCTGCGTCCGCTCGGCATTATGGTCCTCGACCGCGCCTCGCGCGGGCACCCCGCCGCCGAGGCCTTCTCGGCCGCCGCGTGGCCGAGTTACTCCGCGTGGGAAGGCCAGATGTTCGGCGTCGACAACTGCGAAGTCGCGGCGCTGATCCTCGGCGAATGGCGTTTTCCCGCGGAATTATCCGAGGGCATCCGGGCCCATTACCTCGCGCGGCCGGACGATTTCGGCACGCCGTTGGCGGTGTTGCTCAATCTGGCCAACGGTCTCTCGCACCGGGTCAGCCGGTCCTTCGCCGGCGAAGCCTGCTGGTGGGAAATCACGCCGGCCAAGCTCGAGGCCGCCGGACTCACCGAGGACGATTTCGGACCGGCGGTCGTCGAGACGGAACGCGCGTTCGCCCATGCGGTTGCGATTCTCGGGGGCAGTTGAGGCCGGAGACTTCGCGCCGCGCTCTGAGCGGATGTACCTACAGTGATTCGCGATAGTGCCGATACCATGGCGATGCCCGCCGCTTTTGCCGTATCCCGCGACGTGATCCTGCTGCATGCAGGCAAGTTGCCCGCCGCCCCCCAGGTGCTCGGAGGGCTCTGCGAATTGCTGCAGGATGTGAATACCGACCTCGAGCAGATCGCGGAACAGGTGCGCATGGATCCCGCGCTTTCCGCCCGCGTCATCCGGATGAGCAACAGCGTCGTGTTCGGCGGCCGCGGCGCCGTGGCCTCGGTCGACGAAGCCGTGAGCCGGGTCGGTTTCAGCGAGATCGTCCGGTTGGTCGGCGTCGCGACGGTGGCCGGGCTGGTGGATCGCTCTTTGACTGCGTACGGGCTGACGGCGGACCGTCTGCGCGAATCGCTGCTGCTGCACGCCCTCGCGAGCGAAGCGATCGCGGGCGAGACCTCGGTCGAGCCCCACACCGCGTATGCCGGCGGCCTGTTGCGCGGCATCGGGATGATGGTGCTGGATCGCGTGGCGCGGGGCCGCGACGCCAAGGCGCCGAATTACGATCCGGCCAAGTTCACGAGCTACGCCGCCTGGGAGCGGCAGCGTTTCGGCGTCACCGCCTGCGAGGTGGCGACCATGGTGCTCGACGACTGGCGGTTTCCCGCGGAACTGATCCGCGGCATCGAGCGGCACCTCGCTCCGCCCGAGGACGAAGTTTTTCCCGCCGTGCTGAACCTGGCCGGCAGCATCGTCGCCGCGAACGGGCTCTGCCTCGAAGGCGAACAGCAGGCGTGGCAGGTCACGGAGGAAAAGCTCGCGGTTGCACGGCTCACCGCCGGGCAGCTCGAACTCGCGAGCCAGCAGGCGCGGGCTGCCTTCGAGCGGCACCGGCACGGGTTGTACTGAGCCGAACGCATGCCGTGGCGTGAGCTGGGTTGAGCGTTGAGCGCGAAACCGTGCGGTTTGCCGGCGGCGGGCGGCGGCAGCGCCGGGGCGGATGCGAGGAACCGCTTGCGCAAGCGCAGGTCCGCGGGAATCGTTCCGCGTCTGCCGCCATGTTCCGCGTTCCCGCTCTCCTTCTGCTGGTGTTGATCGCCGCCGTGCCCGGTCGGGCCGAACCGGCGCGCCCGGCGGCCGACGGCACCGCGCGCCCCGCGACACCGGAGGAAATCTCGCTCCTCAACACCGTGCTCCAGAAGACGGCCGACGACCTGCCCCGCTGGGCTTACACCGAGCACCGCGTGATCCGGGACGAGAAGGGCAAACTGAAGTCGGAGCAGATCGTCCGTTTCGATCCGTCGCTGCCGTATGCCGAACAATGGACGCCGCTGAAGATCGACGGCCGCGAGCCCACGGAGCGCGAGAAAGCCCGCTTCCGCCGCCGCGGCGAGGAGTCCGATCCGCAGAATCCGAAACTTTCGAAACGCACCCGACCCGCCCTCGGCGAAGTCATCGATGTCGCCCGCGCCTCGATCGGTTCCGTCAGCGCCACGCATTGGGTTTTCTCGATTCCGTTGCGCAAATTCGGCAACGAGCGTTTTCCGCCGGAGAAGTTCGAGGTCTTTGCGCGCGTCCGCAAGGAGGGCCAGGTCCTGGAAAACATCGCCGTGCTCCTCCGCGATTCCTTCCGTTCCAAGCTGGTGGTGAAGGTGAAGTCGGGCGATGCCAGCATCGATTTCGCCGTCGTGGACCCGAAATATCCGCCGACCATGGTCGAGGTGGAGGGCGACGCTTCCGCCTCGGTGTTTTTCGTCAGCGTCGGCGGCTCCGTCGATCTGAAGCGCACCGAGCTGAAGCACGTGCGGCCCTACGACGAGCGTTTCGAGGTCCAGATCGGGACTCTGAAAACGATCGATTTTTGAAGCAGGCGTAAATGTCCGGGCCGCGGTTCAAGTCCGCGCCCTGACGACACGATTTTGCTAATCCGCCCGGCCGGATGTGCCGACTAGAGGGAACAATCGTTGTCCCCTCTATGCCACTTTCACGCGAGACCATCATCACGTTGGGCAACAAGCTGGCGCCCTCGGCTTCCACCTTCAGCCGCCTGCGGGCGCTGCTCCTCGATCCGGATACCGAGCTCGAAGAGATCACGAAGCTGATCCGGCTCGATCCGGCGCTCACGTTCCACGTGGTCCGCATGAGCAACAGCGTGCTCTTCGGCCTGCGGGAGAAGACCGATTCCCTCGACGTCGCCGTCGGCCGTGTCGGGCTCGGCGAAATCTTCCGTCTCGTCGGCCTCGCCGCCACGCAGCAGGTTTGCCAGCGGGACCTTGTCACCTACCGCCTCAAGGCGAGCCGGCTCTGGGAAAACGCCGTGGCCACCGCCGCGGCCTCCGAGTTGCTTGCGCAGCGGGCCGGGCTCGAGCCAGGCCTCGCGTATTCCGCGGGCCTCATGCGCACGATCGGCCGCGTCATCCTCGACGGCGCCGCCTTCGGGCAGGTTTATCCCGGCGAAGCCGAATGGCCGTCCGTCGCGGAGTGGGAAAAGAAGACCTTCGGCGTCACCTCCGCGGACGTGACGACCACGCTGCTCAACCACTGGCGTTTCCCGGTGGAACTCGTGAATTCGATCCAGGGCCACTACGAGCCGCTCGCGAACGTCGACGAATCCAACGTCGGCGCCTGCGTGCTCAACCTCGCCTGCGGGGTCGCGGCCCGTTTCGGACTCGATCTGCCCGGCGAGGAAGGCGACTGGCTCTGCTCGCCGGCCAAGCTGACGCTCGCGGGCGTGAGCGAAGCCGACCTCGAGGAATGCGCGAACCGCGCACGGGCGCACTATGTGCTCCTTTGCGCGAGCATGGCCTGAGGCGGGAGTTGGGAGTCGGGTGTTGAGTTTGGAAAACGCCTTTGAACCACGGAGACACGGAGAACGCGGAGCCGAGCCGACTTGAGGAATCCGGAATCGGACCGCCTGCGGGGTAACTCGCCACCTCGGTTCGCCATTCCTCCGTCGCCTTTTCTCCGCGGCCTCTGTGCCTCGGTGGTTCACGTCCGGTGGTCGGGCTTGGGTTGCGGGATCGAGTCGCAGGTCGTGAGTCCGGCCGGGTTTTGGCGCGCGGTCGGCAGCGCCGGGGGCCGACAGCGCGCTTGTCTCCGCGGCCCAAGGTGAGAACGTCGCGGGCATGTCGTCCGCTTCCTCTCCGGACCGGGGGCCGCTCTTGGCCGCCGGGGTGCTCGGCCTGCTGGCCGTCGGTCTCGGCGCCATGGGCGCCCACGGCTTGAAAGCCGTATTGACGGAACGCGGCATGACGCAGGCCTGGGAAACGGCCGCGCGCTACCATGCGATCCATGCGGTCTCGCTGCTCGGCCTCGCGGCGTGGGCGCGGGCCGACGGCAAAACCAAGGTCGGTGCGATCACGTGGTCGTGGGTGGCGGGCACGGTGCTGTTTTCCGGTTCGCTCTACGGGCTCGCGTTGGGCGGCCCGCGGTGGCTCGGGCCGGTGACGCCGCTCGGCGGCCTCGCCTTCATGCTGGGTTGGTTGCTCGTCGCCGTGCAGGCGTGGCGCCGCCGCTGATTTCGGCCGTCCTTTTCCCCGTGTCCCTGCGCGCTGCTCCTCCGCGACAAAGCAACCCTATAGGTCACTTTGTGCCGGGCGTGCGGGAGTCCGGGGCGGGCGGCCGAGGGAGGGAGGGCGCATGAAGGGCGAGTTGGAGTTGCCGGCGGATCTGCGCGCGATGCTGGAGGCGTTGCGCGGCGCGGCGCGGCCGCGGCTCGTGGGCGGCGGCGTGCGCGACTGGCTGCTCGGGGGTGAGGCGAAGGATTTCGACGTGGAGGTCGGGGGCGTCACGTTCGAGCAATTGCACCGGTTGCTGGCGCCGTTCGGCGCGACCGATGTCGTGGGCCGCAGCTTCGGCGTGATCAAGGTCCGCAGCCGCGCGAGCGGGGCGGAGTACGATTTCTCGCTGCCGCGGCGCGAATCGAAGACGGGCGGCGGCCACCGCGGATTCGCGGTGGAGCCGGACCCGGAGCTGAGCGACGCCGAGGCGGCGGCGCGGCGGGATTTCACGGTCAACGCGATCGCGCTCGATCCGTTCACCGGCGAATTGATCGATCCGCACGGCGGGCAACGCGACCTCGCGGCGCGCGTGCTGCGGCACACGGGCCCGGCGTTCGCCGAGGATCCGCTGCGGGTGCTGCGCGCGTTCCAATTGGCGGCACGGCTCGACTTCGCGCTCGCGCCGGAGACGGCCGCGCTTGGTCGCCGGATTGCGGATACGTTTGCGGAACTGCCGGCCGAGCGCGTCTGGGGCGAATGGGAGAAATGGGCAACGAAGGCGGTGCGGCCTTCGCGCGGCCTGGCGGTGCTGGAAGAGACGGGCTGGCTGGCGCATTTTCCGGAGGTGGCGGCGCTGCGCGGCACGCCGCAGGAGCCCGAGTGGCATCCCGAGGGCGACGTGTTCGACCATACGGGCCATTGTCTCGACGCGCTGGCGGCGCAGCCCGCGTGGCGGAAGGCCGCCTCGCCGACGCGGCGGCGGCTGATGTTCGCGGTGCTGGCGCACGATTTCGGCAAGCCGGCGACGACGGTGCGCGGCGAGAAACGCGGCCGGGAGCGGTGGCTGAGTCCCGGGCACGAGGCGGCGGGGGCGGCGCCGGCGCGGAATTTCCTGCGCCGGCTGGGGGCGCCGCTCGAACTCGACGACCCGGTGTCGGCGCTCGTGGTGAACCACCTCGCCCACCATCACGGCGCCGGCGGGCCGACGGACTCCGCGGTGCGGCGGCTGGCGCGGCGCCTGGCGCCGGCGACGATCGACGAATTGGCGGCGGTGATGCGGGCGGATGCGGACGGACGGCCGCCGCTGCGGACGCCGGAGGTGCATGCGATGATCGACGCGCTGACGGCGCGGGCCCGCGCGCTGGAGCTGGAGGCGAGCGCCCCGCGGCCGATCTTGTTGGGGCGGCACCTGATCGCGGCCGGGCTCAAGCCCGGGCCGAAGTTCACGCCGCTGCTCGACGCCGCGTTCGAGGCGCAGCTCGACGGCGCCTTCGCCGACGAGGCGGGCGCCGTGGCGTGGCTGCAGCCGCGGTTGGCAGGCGGGGCTGCTCGTGGAGTTGAGCGTTGAACGTTGAGGGTTGAGAGATCGATCCGCCGAACGGCGGAAAACGCAGCCGCAGCGCGCAACCCGCGGATCCAGACGGTTCCGCTCCCAACCCTCAACGAAGTTCTCTCAACTGCATGAGTCCGGCTCAGAATTCGCGGCGGGCGCGCACGAAGGCGGAGATGCCGAGGGCGCCGGCGCCGTAGACACGGTCGTCGAAGCCGAGGGCGCGATGGCCCATGGCGGGCGGGCGGGCGTCGAAGACATTGGTCACGCCGAGCGTGAGCGAGGTCTTCTTGAAGCCGCGGTAGCTGACCGAGGGATTGACGAGGGCGAAGACGTTTTCGCCCCAGCCGCCGACCGTGAGCCAATTGTCGTTGAAGTATTTCCCGATGACGTCGGCCGTGACGCGGGCGCTCCAGTTCTTGCGGCTCCAGGAGAGGCTGTAGTTGTAGCGCCACTCGACGTCGAACGCGAGGCCGGTGTTGTTGAAGAAGCCGGCGCCGGTGCCGGCGTCGGAGCCCTTCTTGATGACCTGGCTGGCGGTCGCGTCGAACGAGAAGCTGCCGAGGCGGGTGTTGCGGAGGCCGTAGCGGAAGCCGTAGTCGATGCCGCGGTAGAGCTGGAGGCCGAGGTTGTTGGAGATGGCGGCGACGCGGGTGATGCGGCCGGGGGTGCCGTCGGCGGCGGGGGCTTCGCGCGTGATGGCGTTGGGGAACAGGCGGCGGCCTTCGGCGGAGAGCAGGTAGGTCGCGCCGAGGGAGTTGATCACGTTGGTGATCTGCACATCGAAGAAATCGATGCTGAAGCTGAGGCCCTTGACGGCGGGCACTTCGAAGACGGCGCCGGAGTACTGCACCTTGCCCTCTTCGGGTTTGAGGGCGGGATTGCCGCCGACGGTGGAGGGCAGTTGGCGCGCGGCGTCCAGCGGCCGCAGCGGATCGAGGTAGGCGGTGGTGGTGACGGCGTTGGACTGCGGGGCGTAGAGCTGGCCGAGATCGGGGGCCTTGAACGATTCGGAGTAGGAGCCGCGGAGGACGATGTTGAGGAGGGTCGTCGAGGGGAGGCGGAGTTTGACGGCGGCCTTGGGCTTGGTGGTGTTGCCGAAGTCGCTGTAGCGCTCGTGGCGGCCGGCGAATTGGAAATCGAGCCACTTCTGGACGGGCACGGTGAGCTCGAGATAAGCGGAGTGGATGTCGCGGTCGCCCTTGAACGGGGTGGTGGCGGTGAAGCCGATGAAGTTGCTGGGCTCGGGATTGGAGCGGAGGTTGTCGTGGCGGTACTCGTAGCCGGCGGCGAGGCCGAGTTCGCCGGCGCCGCGCCACGGGAGTTGGTAGAAGGTGCCGTTGACGGAGGCGTCGTAGCTGAGGCTGTCGACCTTGCCGTCGAGACCGCGGGAGCGCGTGTAGAGACTGCGTTCGAGGTTGGGATTGTCGGAGGGGCCGAAGGGATTCCAGGCGGTGGCGCGGGTGGTGCCGTTGAGCGCGGCCTGCAGATCGGCAGCGGCGATCAGGTCGGTGTCGCGCACGGTTTCGTTTTGGCCGTAGCTGACGGCGCTTTCCCAATTCCACACGCGGAAGAGCGTGCCGCGGAGGCCGGCGACGCTGGAAGACGTCGTGCTGACGACCTCGCGCTTGGGGAGATAGCGGCCGCGGAAGGTGAAGGGGAACGTGGTCGCGGTATTCGTGAACGAGAGGCCGGTGGGGTTGTAGGGGTTGGTGGCAGACAGCGTGATGCCGGCGAGGGAGTTGGTGTAGCCGTAGGGCTGGAGCTCGTAGTGGGTGAGGCTGCGGCTGTAGATGAAGTTGGCGAAGGCGGACGCGTACGGCGTGAGACGGCGGGTCAGGCTGGCGTAGGCGCCGCCGCTCTCGCTCGAGGGGTAGAGCTGGGTGACGTTGGCGAAGTCCTGCCGGTTTTCATTGGTGAAGACGGCGGTCGAGGTGCCGACGTAGCGGAAGCTGGCCTTGGTCGGATTGGCGACGCCGTCGGGGCCCTGCACGATGTAGAAACCGCCGGCGGTGCCGAGGCCGGAGGCGACGGCCTGGGCGGTGCTGAGGTTGAGGTAGGTCGGGTGGTAGATGGTGCTGTTCTGGTTGATCCCCTTCGGGCCGAGGTAGCGGTAGTCGGTGGTGGTGACGCCGTAGTCTTTGATGAAACTCGAATTCCGGTCCTGCAGGGTGATGCCGCCGGTGATTTCCCAGCCGTCCTTGGAGAGGCCGGTGAAGATGCTGACGGTGCGGCGGAGGGTGTCGTGCTTGAGGGTGTTGGAAAACGTGATGTCGATCGAGGAGCCCTCGTAGTTCTTCTTCAGAATCAGGTTGAAGACGCCCGTGATCGCGTCGGAGCCGTAGATGGCGGAGGCGCCGTCCTTGAGGTATTCGATGCGCTGGATGGCGGAGGACGGGATGCTGTTGAAGTTGAAGACCGTCTGGGCGGTGCCGCTGGCGCTGTTGGTGAGCGCGTAGGGGACGGCGCGGCGGCCGTTGACGAGAGTGAGGACGCGGTTGGAGCCGAGGCCGCGGGGATTGATGGTGGCGGCGCCGGTGACAAAGCTGCCGGTGGTGAATTCGGAGACGCCGGTGGAGTTGTTGTAGGGCAGGCTCTGCATGAACTCGCCGAGGGTGGCGTAGCCCTTTTCCTCGATGGAAGCGGCGGTGAAGACGATGACGGGCGAGGGCGTCTCGGCATCGAGGCGGCGGACGCGCGAGCCGGTGACCTCGAAGCGTTCGAGGGTCTGGACGGCGGGGGCATCGGTCGCGGCGGGGACGGCCGGAGCGGCGGCGGCCCAGGCGCCCAGCGGGGCGGCGAAGGCGAGGGAAACAAGCAGGCGCGCGGCGGCGCCTCCGGCGGAGTGGCGTTCGTTCATAGGTGGTGTCGGTGGGCCGGCCGTGGTCGGCGGTGACGGCTCCCGTGTCATACGGTCCGGCGGAAGGCCTGCGCAACGCCAAAGCGACCAACGGCGCCCCGCAAACCGGTCTTGTAGTGGAAAAGGTAGGACGCCGCGCGGGCGCGCGGCGCGGGGAGCGGTTCAGCCCGCGGCGGAAAGATCGAGCAGGCCGGAGGCGCGGACGGCGACGGGGCCGGGGCGGAGTTCGCCGTCGGAGAGAATCTTGGCGCGGAGGCCGCCGCGGCCGCGCAGCCAGGCTTCGGCGCCGGGGACGGCGGCGGCGTTCATCCAGTGGCAGGGTTTGGCTTCGCCGATGCCCTCGAACTCGATTTCGCCGAGGACAAACCGTTGGCCGGCGAGGGTCGGGAGCGGGAGGCCCTCGGTGACGACGTTGCGGCGGAAGACGGCGGGAGAAATCGTGTCGGCGCGGAAGTGGGCGCGGAGGGCGACGAGCGTTTCCCAGGCGAAGAAGGTGATCTGGCCGTTGTAGTCGGGGCGGTAACCGAAGAAGCGATCGCCCTCGATGCCTTGGCCGGCGCGGCAACGGACGACGGGGACGTCGAGGGTCGGGTGTTCACCGGCGGGCTGGCCGTGCCGGCCGAAATAATTGTGGCCGGGGGAAACGAAGAGATGGCGGACGGTGACGGTGGCCTGCACGGGAACGGGATGGCAAAACCTCGCGCTCTGCGCGAGGTTTTGCCATCCCGTTCCCGTGGGTGTTCCCGAATTTGGAATTTGGAGTTTGGAGTTCGGGGTTCGGAGTTTTGAGTTTTGGGTTTTGAGTTTTGGGTTTGGGGTCTTGAGTTCTGGGTTTGGGGTTGGGGAAATGAAAAGGCCGGCGGAGCGGGGGGCTCGGCCGGCCTTCGTTGGTGAGAGGATCGGTCTCTCAACCTTCGACTTTCACCTTTCAACTTCCTGCGCCATGCGGCTCAGGATTTCGGTTGCACGACTTTGGCTTCGCCGACGTCGACGCGGCCGGGTTTGCCGACGACGGTTTCGAGGAAGGTGTCGATCTCGCGGTAGAACGCGATGCGCTGTTCCTCTTTGCGGAAGCCGTGGCCTTCGTCGGCCTCGATGATCATCTTGTAGGGTTTGTTGTGCTTCTTGAGGGCGGCTTCCATGTCGTAGCCGTGCTCGATGACGACGCGGGGGTCGTTCTTGCCGTAGGCCATGAGGACGGGGACGCGGATGCGGTCGGCGAAGTTCACGGGCGAGGTTTTGTAGATGCGTTCCTTGTCCTCGCGTTTCGAGAGATCGCCCATGCGGGAGTGGACCCACCACATGCGCTCGGAGGCGACGGCCTTGGGCATGCGGAGTTCGATGTCGGTGACGCCGACGTAATTGATGCCGGCGCAGTAGAGTTCGGGGGTGAAAGCGAGGCCGGCCATGACGGCGTAGCCGCCGTAGGAGGCGCCGCTGATGACGACGCGGGCGGGATCGGCGATGCCTTGGGCGATGGCCCACTTCACGCCGTCGGTGAGGTCGTCCTGCATTTCGAGGCCCCATTTCTTGTAGCCGGCCATCTCGAATTGGCGGCCGTAGCCGCCGGAGCCGCGGTAGTCGACCTGGAGAACGGCGTAGCCGCGGTTGGCGTAGAACTGGACCTCGGCGTTGAAGGTCCAGTCGTCGCGGGGACCGTAGGGACCGCCGTGCGGGTGGAGAATGAGCGG
This sequence comes from Opitutaceae bacterium, assembly GCA_027482185.1. GTDB lineage: Bacteria > Verrucomicrobiota > Verrucomicrobiia > Opitutales > Opitutaceae > ER46. Next base: position 446,096 of record JAIXWF010000022.1, read on the forward strand.
GAGATTTTTCGCGGGGCGGCCCTTGGGCAGCGTGAGGTAGGCGTGGAGCTTCAGGCCGTCGCGGGCGTTGAAGACGACGCGTTGCATCGGCGCCATTTGCTCGGGATCGATCTTGGGGGAGATGACGGCGATCTCGGTGAGCTTCTTGCGGGACTTGTCGAAGAGGTAGTAGACGCCGGGATCGCGGTCGTTGTACGAGAGGAAGATGAGCTTGTTGCCGTCCTCGGAGATTTGGCGGATGGAGTGGACGGTGTCGGGGAGCGAGGTCTCGACGGTCTTGTGGATGGCTTCGATTTCGGCATCGAGCCACTTGAAGCGGAGGCGGTCGGCGTAGTAGCCGACGCCGACGATCTTTTTCTTCGAGGGATCGAAGACGATTTGGAAACTGCGGGGGAAGGATTCGAAGTTGGGAATGACGATGTCGTAGGTGTCGTCGGCGACGACGAGTTCCCCGAGCTGGCGGGTCGCGGCGTCCCATTTGTAGAGGGCGCGGTTGGTGCGGCCGATGTCGGACCAGACGAAGACGGTGCGGCTGTCGCCGTCGAAGACGACGGGTTCCCAGCCCTCGCCGTCGACATCGCGGGAGGCGACCTCGGTCCAGTCCTTGGCGCCGGCGTCGCGGTAGAGGACGCGGCGGTTGCGGCCGTTGGTGATGATGGCGAAGCGGACCTCGTCGTTGCGGTCGAAGACGTAGCGTTCGACGTCGCCGGGGGCGCGGACGACGACGTTCATGCGTCCGGTGCGGAGGTCGAGGCGGGCGACGTCGGACCAGTCGATGCGTTCGATGTTGGCGAGGACGTTGATGCCGCGGGGATCTTTTTTGCTGGTGCCGATGACCTCGCGGAAGCGGGCGTTGATTTCGGAGGTGGTGGCGACCTTGGAGTAGCCGGAGGCGAGGATGACGGGGTCGGAGCCGTCGCGGTTGACGGCGTAGAGGGCGAAGGACTCTTTGCCGTCGTCATCGACGCGGAAGAGGATGCGGTCGTCGTTGGCCCAGGAGGGGCGGGTGGCCTGCTTGTCCTTGAAATTCGTGATGAGGTTTTTCGTGCCCTTCTCGAGATCGATGACGGCGAGGTTCATGCGCCGCTCGAAGGGGACGAGGCAGAGGATGTATTTGCCGTTGGGGGAGAAGGAGAGAGACGTGATGGCCGGGGCCTGGAAAAACGTCTCGACGGGCAACACAGGCACGGGTTGGGCGAAGAGGCCGGAGGCGGCGGCGAAGAGGCCGGCGCAGGCGGCGAGGAGGGGGAAGGAGCGCATGGGAAAAGGCGAAAGGCGGGAGGCGAAGATCGGAAGATGGGAAGATGGGAAGATCGGAAAACAGCGGGCGGCAGGCGAAAATCGGAGAATCGGAAAACGCGGAAACGGGAAACCGGTTTGGGAAATTGGCAAACGGGGGAGCGGAAGGCGGAAGCCGGCGGGGCCGGATTCGGCGTTCGGCTCGGGGGCCGGGGCGAAATAAAAAGCGTGCTCCCCGGGGTGAGGGAGCACGCTTTGTGGTCCTAACCGATCACGGAGGGTGACCGTTTAGAATTCGCGACGGACGCGCACGTAGACGAAGCGGCCGAGGGCGCCGGCGCCGTAGGTGTTCGGGTCGAAGCCGCCGGTGTCGCGGCCGTTGAAGGGCGGCTGGTTGTCGAAGACGTTGTTCACGCCGAGCTGGATGGTGCTGTTCCAGAAGCCGCGGTAGCTGATCTGGGGCGAAACCAGGGTGTAGGGGTTCTCGCCCCAGCCCGGCGCGACGAAGCCGTCGTTGAAGTATTTGCCGATGTAGTCGGCGTTGACGGAGGCGCCCCAGTCCTTGTGACGCCAGCTGACGGAGGCATTGCCGCGCCACTTCGGGTTAACGAAGAGGCCGGTGTTGTTGAAGTAGCCGCCGCCGAGGCCGCTGTCGGAGCCGACTTCAAGGATGCGGGTCGTGTTGACCTCGAAGTTGAAGTTGCCGTAGCGGGTGTTGCGGAGGGTGTACTTGATGCCGAAGTCCATGCCCTCGTACTTCACGAAGGCGCGCGGATTGTTCTGCGGGACGGTCTCGATGCGGAGGATCGGGCCGGGGTTGCCGAGCGCGGAATCGCGGACGATGGCGTTCGGGAACTGGGCGATGCCGTTGGCCGTGAGGAGGAAGTTCACGCTCGGGGTAACGATGACCTGGTCGATCTGGAACTTGAAGTAGTCGATGTTGAAGGAGAGTTCCTTGATCTTCGGGATTTCGACGACGATGCCGGCGTACTTCACCTTGGCGGTTTCCGGGAGGAGGTTCGGATTGCCGCCGGTGACGATGCGCTGCTGCTGCGGGGGATCCTGCGGGCGGAGCGGATCCTGGAGGACGCCCTGGGAGAACGCGACCGTCTGGGAGGCGTAGAGGCGGCCGAGGTCCGGGGCCTTGAAGGATTCGGAGTAGGAACCGCGGAGGATGACGTTGGCGATTTCGGTGTTCGGCAGGCGGTATTTGCCGCCGATCTTGGGCTTGGTGGTGTTGCCGAAGTCGGAGTATTCCTCGAAGCGGGCGGCGCCTTGGAGCTCGAGGGCGCGGGTGACCGGGACGGTGACTTCGACGTAGGCCGAGGTCACGTTGCGGAGGCCCTGGAGGGGCAGACCGCCGCCGGAACCGAGGTAGGCCGCGGTGTCGGGGTTGGTCTGGAGCTTGTCGCGGCGCCATTCGAGGCCGCCGGCGATGCCGACGGTGCCGCCGGGGAGATCCCAGAGGGTGCCGTCGATGGCGGCGTCATAGCCGACCGCCTCGATCTTGTTCGAAGCGGAGGAGATCGTGAACAGGTTCGCGAGGGCGGCCGGGTTGGAGGGGCCGAACGGGTTGATGGCGTTGGCGAGGGTGGTGCCGTTGAGGCCGGCCTGGTAGGTGGAGGCGCGGACGGCGTTGCGGGAGACCGACGTCACGAGACCGCTGCCGTAGGCGGCGCCGACTTCCCAGTTCCACTTGTTGAGGATGGTGCCGCGGAGGCCGCCGAGGAATTGGGCGGTGGTCGACTCGGTGTCGAACTTGCGGACGGGGCCGAAGTTCGTGCGGGCGGTGAGGGTCGTGAGCGGAATGCCGAACGGATTGTACGGATTCGTCGCGGGGAGCACGAGGCCCTCGGTCGGGAAGTTGATGACCGCGGGGGTGAAGGCGTAGTAGGTGCGGTTGTTCGCGTAGGTGATTTCGGCGAAGCCGGTCAGCACGTCGGAGAACTCGTGTTCGAAGGACGTGTAGGCGGAGCCGTAGTCATACGCCGGATACCGCTGGTAGGAGGTGGCGAAGTTGTAGCGGTTTTCGTTGCCGATGAGGACGGCGTTGGGGTTGGCCGGATTCTGCGGCGCGGCGGTGAAGCCGGCGAGGGTCGGGGTGCCCTGGAGGGCGCCGCCGCGCGGGACGAAAGTCCAGCTGGTGGCGGCGGTGGCCGTGGCCGGGAAAGCGAGGCCGAGGGCGGTGGCCTGGGCGCGGGTGAGCGTCAGGTTGGCCGGGAAGTTCAGCGTGCTGTTCTGGTTGAGGCCCTTGATCCCGGCGGACGAGTAGTCGGTCGTGGTGACGTCGTAATCGCGCAGGAAGTTCGAATTCTGGGTCTTGTAGTCGAGGGCGACGACGGCCTTGGTCTTGCCGACGCCGGTGCCGACGATGGCATTGAGATTCAGGTAGCCGGTGTCGTGGCCGATGGTGTTGCCGTACATCGTGGTGGCGATGACGCCGCTGAAGTTGCGCTTCAGTTTGATGTTCAGCACGCCGGTGATGGCGTCGGAGCCGTAGATGGCGGAGGCGCCGTCCTTGAGGTACTCGATGCTGTCCACCGCGGCGGCCGGGATGGAGTTGAAGTCGAACACCGATTGGTTGTTCGAGTTCGTGAGCCCGTAGGTGATGGCGCGGCGGCCGTTGATCAGGGTGAGGAAGCGGTTGGAGCCGAGGCCGCGGGGATTGGCGGTGGCGGCGCCGCGGGTGAAGCTGGCGGTCTGGTAGATCGAGTTGGCGGTGCCGGAATTGAACGGCAGGCTCTGGATGAAGTCGCCGATGTTGGCGTAGCCCTTGGCCTCGATGTTTTCGACGGTGAAGGTCTGGACCGGTTGGGGCGTCTCGACATCGAGGCGCTTCACGCGGGAACCGGTGACCTCGAATTTCTCGAGTTTCTGGACTTCTTCCTTCTTCGGTTCGGTCTTGGCGGCCGGGGCGGGAGTCTGGGCAACCAGGGCGCCGGCGCCCAAGATCGCGACCAGACCGAGACGAGCGGCTGCCTCGGCAGCCGTCAGCGACGGTTTGTTCATGGTTGGTGTGTTGTGTTGGTGTGTCCAACCGCCGGCAAAGGGGCCGGCGGGCGTTGTGTCGACAGGTTATGACACTAGGCGAGTTAACCGGTTTGCAATGTCGAATTCACAAGATTGCCACATGTAACAGGGCGGCGATTCCGGGCCGGGGGCGGGCGTTGGAACCATGGAATTCGCGATCGGGCGGGGATGAGTCCGGAAGCCGCGATGGTTTTGGGTCACAGAGGGCACGGAGGGGAACCCGAGGACACGGAGGAGGGCAGGAATGTGGGCGCAACGGCACGCACCCACCGAGCGAACCCGTTTCGGAGGGCCGGCGAACTTCCATCCCATGTCCGCTCGGTGGCCTCTATGCCTCCTCCGTGTCCTCTGTGACTTGGAGCAGCCGCGGCAAAGCCGCAGAAAGCGGGATGAGGTGGCCCCGGAGCCCGGGTTTACTGGAGCCGTTTGACGGTGATCCAGCGGTCGCCGTAGCGGAGGCGCCAGTAACCGTTGTTCGAACGGTAGATCTCGACCTCGGCGCCTTCGACCGTGGGCAATTCGTTGGTTTCGGTGCCGGTTTGGCGCCAGACTTGGCCGTTTTCGAGGGGAAAGTAGGTGCCGCCGGCCCAGCCGTGGAAGGGGCCGACGACCTTGGCGGTGAAGCGCTCCCGTTTGTCCTCTTCCTGTTTCTTTTTGAAGACCTCGAGGGTGCGGGCGATGACGCCGGGCTCCTGTTTCTTTTTGTAGTCGGCGACGGCGGACTCGGCGGCGACAGCGGCTTTTTGCTCCGCGGCGACGATTTTTTGGGCGGCGGTTTGCTCGACCTGTTTCACCGCGGTTTCGACGGCGACAGCGGCTTCGCCGCGGGCGTAGGCGCCGACCGTGCGGTCGAGTTCGGCCAGTTGCTCGGGCGAAAGGCCGGCGAGGCCGAGGCGCTGTTTTTGTTCGGCGGTGAGGGTGCGGGAAAACGGGATCCGGTTTTCGGCGGCGGCGGCGAGGGTGCCGAACAGCAGGACGAGCACGAGGGAAACGGAGCGGCGCAGCATGGACTTTTTCTTGCCGCGGCGGAGAGGGGCGGGCGAGTGCGAAAAAAAGGCCCGCCGCGGTGAAGCGGCGGGCCGGAAGGCGGACTTGGCGGAGCGGGGCTCCGTCAGGTGCGTCCCAGGGACTTAGAACTTGCGGGTGACCGACAGGTACACGAAGCGGCCTTCGGAGCTGTAGAGGAAGCCCGGGTAGCCGGTCGAGTTGCCGGCGTTGCCGGAGGCGAACGGCGGATCGCGGTCGAACAGGTTGCGCGCACCGAGGGCGAGCTTGGTGTCGTTCAGGAACGGCGCGAACTTGCTGCCGAGGTTGTAGGAGATCTGGAGGTCGTAGATCCAGGTCGGCGAGACGAAGAAGTTGTTGCCGGTGTTGCCGTCGACGTCCCAGAAGCCGTCCGTGTAGTTGCCGCCGAAGACCGCGGAGATGCCCTTGTGGGTCCAGTTGATCTGGGCGCGGCCCTTCCAGCGGAGGTAGCCGTTGTCGGAACCGGTGCCTTCAGGGGTGGGCTGGTTGACCAGCTGGGCGAAGGTGCCGCCGGTGGTGGTGCGCTGCAGGTAGCTGGAGTACTGGCTCCAGGAGGTCCCGAACTCGAAGCGGCCGAAGTGGTCGGTGCGCTTGGAGTAGTTCAGGGAGTAGTCGAAGCCGGAGACCTTGGTTTCACCGATGTTGAAGAACACGGAGTTCACGACGCGGATGGTGCCGTCGGGGAAGAGGGTGACGCTTTCACCCGGGAGGAGGCCGCCCGGAGCGGAGCCGGCGGCGCCGCCGGGGACGCGGCCGAAGGCGCGGTTGACGGTGTCCTGGTAGTTGTTCGTGACGGTACCCTTGCGGTTGATTTCCCAGTAGTCGACGCCGATGGTCAGGCCCTTGAGGGCGGCGAACTGCGGGGACCAGACGATACCGGTGTTGAGGTACTTGGTCTTTTCCGGCTGGAGGCGGCGGTTGCCGGCGACGGTGACGTCCTGCTCGGGTTCGTTGGTGCGGAGGAGCGGATGGATGATCGGCGTCAGGCCGGAGGTGGGCGAGGAGTAGAGCTCGTACAGGGACGGCTGGCGGAAGCCCTTGGACCACGAGGCGCGGACGGTGAGGCTCTGGTCGATCGGCTGCCAGCGGAGGCCGACCTTCGGCACCGTGGTCTTCTGCTTTTCGGTCATGAAATTCTCATGCCGGACGGCGAGGGTGGAGCTGAGGTCGTAGAAGCCGGGGGAGTTCTTGATGAGGGGAACGTTGGCTTCGGTGAAGGCGCCCCAGACCTTGCGGTGGCCGCGGGTGGTGGCGGTGGGCGAGCTGCCGATCAGATCGCCGGTGGCGGCGTAGGGATCGGGGAACTGGTTCAGCTGTTCCTGGCGGAAGTCGGCGCCGACGGCGAAGCCGACGCTGCCGGCCGGGAGGGTGACGAGGTCGCCGGTGGAGACGACGGCGTTGACGGCGTTGAGTTTGGACTCGTTGACGTCCTTCACGGTGATCTTGGCGGCGTCGACGATCGCGGCGTTGTTCGGGATCGAGACCTTGTAGTATCCGAACGGATTATACGGCGAGGTGGTGCCGAGGTAGTCGGCGCTGCCCGGACGGAAGAACGAGTCGTTGGCGTTCAGCAGGCGGTTGAACCGGCTGGAGGAGACGAGGGTGTTGCGCGAGGTGTCGCGGATCGACGAGTGGGTGTAGCCCGAGTCGAAGTTCCACTTGCCGGCGATGTTCTCGCCGCGGAGACCGGCGGTGATGAGCATCGCGTCGGTCTGGTTGCGGTAGATGCGGTTGCCGAACTCGGCGAGGCGGGCGCGGGTGCCGCCGGTGATGTCGACGTTGAACGGGTTGAACGGATTGAAGGCGCCGGCGACGGCCGCGCGGGCCCGGCCGTCGGCGGTCGGGAGCGGGGTGGCCGTGCGGGCCGGGATCACGAGCTCGGTGCCGGAACCGGAGAAATTGCCGGTGGCGGACGGGGCGAGCTGGTTCTCGGTGGCGGCGTTCTGGTAGTTCAGGTCGACGTACGCGAACAGGTTGTCCGTGCCGAGGATCTTGCGATCGGCATAGGCGAACAGGCCGCGGTTATCGCGCCGCGGATACGACATCGAGAATTCGTTGAAGTTGAAGGCGGACGAGCGGCCGGCGGTGAACCGGTAGCCGGTGGCCGGGGTCGCGCCGTTGTTGCTCGAAGTCGAGGGCGAGGCGGCGAAGAACGAGTCGCCGGTGGCGGGCAGCGAGCTGGCCGGAACGCCGGCGGCCAAGGCGGCGGCGCGGGTGATCTGGAGGTTCAGCGGGCTGGAGTTCGAGCTGAGGAACGGCGGGATTTCGGAGTACTTGCGGTCCGAATTGAAGATCGCGTTCTTCTTGAAGTAATTGAAACCGATGAGGGCGCTGGCCTTGTCGGTCTGGACGCCGGTGATGAGCGAGGCGGTGAACTCCGAGGAATCCTTGGTCGTGGTGTTGCCGTAGTTCAGCATCACCTGCGTGCCATCGAGGCCCTTCTTCATCTTGATGTTCACGACACCGGCGACGGCGTCGGCGCCGTAAATGGCGGAAGCGCCGTCCTTGAGGACTTCGATCGTATCGACGGCGGCGAGCGGGATGGAGTTGAGGTCGACGAAGGCCGTGGTGCCGCCGTTGCCGACGGGATAGCTGGCGACGCGGCGACCGTTGATGAGGACGAGGGTCGCTTCGGCGCCGAGGCCGCGGAGGGAGATGGACGACGCGGCGGGCGTGAAGCCGGTGGCGTTGTTGGAGATCGGGACGGATCCGCCGTTGGAGACGGTGATCTTCTGGAGGAGATCGGCCGTGTTGGTCAGACCGGATTCCTCGATGACCTTCTGGTCGATGCGGACAACCGGCGAGATGCCGGCGCTGAAAGCGGTCTCGGTCGTCGGGATGTACGAGCCGGTGACCGTGAACTTTTCCATTTTCTGGACAGGAGCGCCCGCGGCCGGGGCGGTCTGCGCCGAGGCCTTGGAGGCAATCAGAGCGGCGCCGGTGCCCAGAAGGGCGAGCGCTGCTTTCACTTTCCGCGTGCGGAGGTTCATAGTAGGATCAGTGTGTTGTGTGGTTGGTGTGGTAGTCAGCCCACGCGGCATGCGGCCGCATTTGCTTAGTGTGACAAGAGTGAAACGTCCGTGTCATAGGCAAGACATTATCCGGGAGGGCCATCTGCCGCATTATTGCAGTAGAGCAGATTGAGGTTGGGGCAAAAAAAGGCGGCCCGGATAAACCGGGCCGCCGAAAAGCCGAGCGGGGAGGCCGGGCTCAGAACTTGTACTGGCCGCTGATGTACCAGAGGCGGCCGACCGGGCTGTAGGTCGAGACGTCGGCGTTGGACTCGTTGAACGCCTGGGGCGACAGCGAGGGCATCTTGTCGGCGATGTTGTTGACGCCGACGGAGACGCGGAGGCCGCCGACCCACTTGCGCCAGCTGGAATCGGCGGCGTTGCGGGAGAACGTGTACGAAACCGAGGTATCCCAGCTGGAGTAGGACGCAACCGGGCGACGGGTGAGCGTCGTGCTGGAGGCGAAGGTGATACCGCCGGGACCGATGTCGGTCAGCTCGTCGATGTAGGTGTTGGCGAGGACGGCGGACCAGGGGCCCTTCGACCAATCCAGCGTGGTATAGAACCGCATGCCGGGGACGGCACCTTGGGCGCCGGTGCCGCCGTTGGTCACGTGACCGGCATATTCATAGTACCGCTGGGAGGGCAGGGCCTGGAACTGGTAGTCCAGGAAGAACGTGCCGGTGGTGCCGGCCTTGAACTTGCCGTAATCGTTGACCGGGAAGGAATAATTGACCGCGAGGTCGAGGGCGCGAACCTTCTGACCGGCGATGTTGATGTTAGAGTCGCTCACGAAGATGAGACTGGCAGTGTTGCCGGCGCGGAGGTACGAGCTGAGTTGGCCGGGGCCGGTGACGCGGGAGGCGGTCGTCGTGAGGGTGGTGTCGGGATTGGTGGCCCAGTTGCCGATTGTGACTTGGCTGAAGTACGGCGAGGCGGTGCCGAGGGCTTCGACGCTGCGCAGGATCTCGGTCACGCCGGCGGAACCGACGAGGCTGGTCTGGTCGACGTCGATGTAGTCCATGGTGACCGTCAGGCCCTTGATCGCCTTGGGCGAGAAGGAGAAGCCGAAGGACTTGGTCTTGGCTTCGGAGGGCTTGAGGCCGGCGTTGGAGCCGGTGCGCTGCTGGGCTTGGCCGTTGATACCGAAGACGTTCGGAATCACCGCGGTGGGGGTAAAACCTTGGGTCGTGGGCCCGAAGAGCGCGAACAGCGTCGGGGCGGTGAAGGCTTCGGAGTAGGTGCCGCGGACGGTGAGCTGGTTGTCGAAGGGCTGCCAACGGAGACCGTACTTCGGGACCTTGGATTCGCCGGCGTCGCTGTAGTCTTCGTAGCGCCAGGCGGCGGTGAATTCGACCAGGTTCAGGCCCGGGATGCCCCTGCGTTCATCGATGAGCGGCACGCGGACTTCGGCGAAGGCGGCCTTGATCTCGCGATCGCGGGCGAAGGGATCGAAGAACGTGGAACCCTGCCAGCGGCCGGCGGTGGGGCCGGAGCTGCGGGAGTTGTTATCCGGGGTGCCCTTGAGGGTCTCCTCGCGGTAGTCGATGCCGAGGGCGGCGCCGATGTCACCGGTCGGGATTTCGAAGACCTTGCCGGCGATCTTGGCGTCGATCTGGGTCAGGTTGCTGTCGAAGACCGAAGTCGAGACGCCGAAGAGGTTGGCAATGGAGGCGGCGCTGACGGCGTTGGGCCGGGCGAAGATGTCGAGCGCGGGCTGGAGGACGCTGTTGGCCGGGGTGATGGCGGCTTGGTATTGGGCCAGGGTGTTGAGGCCCGGGGGCGTGCCGAAGTCGCGGAAGACACGGGCGAAACGGCCGCCGGTGACGGCGTTGCCGTTGGCGTCGTAGCCGCCGGCGATGGCGAGCTGGAGGTTGGGACCGTAGATGACGTTGGCGTTGTCGCTGACGAGGCGGTTGCCGTTGTAGTTGTAGCCGATGTTCCAGTCGAAGCGCTTGGCGATGTTGCCCTTCAGCTCGGTCGCGAAGTGCTTCAGGATACCTTCATTGTAATACTGGCGCGGGGCCGGCGTGTAGCGGAAGGCGGCGAAGATGCTCGAGCGCGTCGGATTGTAGGGCGAGTTGACCGGGACGGTCGATGTGGTGGGCTGCGCGGCGAGCTGCGAGAAGCTCTTGCTCGACGAGTAGAGGCCTTCGATGGAGAGATCGAGGGTCTCGGGGATCAGCGTGACGCCGGCGGCGAGGGAGGCGGAGGCCTTCTTGCTGTCGAAGAGCAACGTGACGATCGGCGAGAGGTCGAACGTGTTGGCGATCGAGGCGAAGGTGCCGGCCGGGTAGACGCCCGAGGCCTGCAGCGCGGCGAGGTCGGCGGCGGTGGCGGCGGTGCCGGTGGGCACGGCTTGGCTGGGCGAACCGAGGTCGGCGCGGAGGAAGTTCGTCGGGAAATTGGCCGACGAGGAGCTCACGGCGCCGGAGATCGTGGCGGTGCGGCCGACGATCGGGGAGGAGAACGGACGGTCGGCCTGGTAGATCGGCGTGGTGTCCGACTTCGAGGCGGCGACGGTGATGCTGAGGCCGGGGCGCTTGGCGCCGACCACGACGTAACCGGAGCGTTCCTCGTAGTCGCCGGAGCGGGAGGAGAAAGCGTAACGGCCGCCGGCTTCGGCGCCGTTGAAATCGTTGCGAAGTTTGACGTTCACGACGCCGCCGACGGCGTCGGAGCCGTAGATGGCGGAGGCGCCGTCGGTGAGAACTTCGACGGACTGGACGGCGGCGAGGGGTATCTGGTTGAGGTCGACGAAGCTGCGGCCGCCGCGGCCGTTGGCGCCGCTGGTGGGGAGGCGGCGGCCGTTGAGAAGGACGAGGGTGTCGAGGTTGCGCAGGGCGACATTGGAGCCGCCGTAGGTGTTGGTGATGCCGACGTTGGAGTTCGTGGCGCCGAGATTGCCGTTGCCGGCGAAGATCGGCATGCGCTTTTGCAGCACTTCGAGGAGATTGGTGTCGAGGCCGGTGGCTTCGAGATCGGGCCGGCCGATGATCGTGACCGGGACGGCAAGGGCGTCGCCCGCCGTCGGAATGTTCGAGCCGGTCACCACGAATTTCTCGAGGGTGATTTCGGCCGGCTGCTTGTTGGCGGCGGGGGCGGCGGCGGGGGCGGCGGCGGGGCTCTGGGCCGAGGCGACGGCGGCGAGGCCGGTGCCCAAAACGGAGCAAAGCACGGCCTGCGTAATCCTTGCGGATCGGGTGTTCATAGGTCGGTGTGGTCTGGTTGTGTTTGTCCGCGGCGGCTTGCGCCGCCGCGGACCGGAAGAGGGGAAGGAGTGCCGGAGTTGCGATTCTTCAAGGGAAAATCGACGAAACCGGGACCGGTGCCGGCACCGGTTTCCAGAGGCGAAGAGGCCCCCGTGCTTGCATTTTGGGTACGGACGGGCCGGATTGCCGGGCCCGCCATGAAAGAACTCCAAGCCATCGTCGCCGCGCTCTGCCGGGACGATTGCGGGCCGAGTGTGCTGGCGACTTTGGTGACGGCGGAAGGTTCGTCGTACCGCCGGCCCGGGGCGCGCCTGCTGGTGCGGGCGGACGGCAGCCGGATCGGCTCGATCAGCGGCGGCTGCCTCGAGGAAGACGTGCTCGAACGGGCGCGGCGCGTGGCGGCGAGCGGCGCGCCGGAGACGGTCGTGTACGACACGACTTCGGAGAACGACCTGGTCTGGGGCGTGGGCCTCGGGTGCCACGGCGTGGTGCGCGTGCTGCTGGAGCCGCTGCCGGCCCGGCCGGCGTGGGCCGAGACGCTGCGGGAGAATTTCGCGGCGCGGCGGGCGACGCGCCTGGCGATCGCGCACGGCGACGACGCGGGCCCGGCCCGGGGCACGCGCCCGGCGCCGGCCGACGCGGCGCCCGCGGCGGGGGTGCGGCTCGAGACGGTGCCGCCGCCGACGGCGCTGGCGGTGTTCGGCGCGGGCGACGACGCGCAGCCGCTGGTGCGGCTGGCGCGGGAGCTGGGGTGGATCGCGACGGTGGCGGATCCGCGGGCGGCGTTCGCGACGGCGGCGCGGTTTCCGGAAGCGCGCATCGTATCGGGAAGTTCGGATACACTGGTGGCGCGGGCGGCGCCGGACGCAGGCACGCTCGCGGTCGTGATGACGCACCATTACGTGCACGACGGGCCGATTTTGCGGGACCTGCTGGCGGGGCCGGCGCCGTACATCGGGCTGCTCGGCCCGCGGAAGCGCGCGGAGAAGATCCTCGCGGACCTGGCGGCGGCGGGCGCGGCCATCGGGCCGGCGGAGCGGGCCCGCCTGCATGCGCCGGTGGGGCTCGACCTCGGCGCGGACGCGCCGGAGCAGGTGGCGCTGGCGATGCTCGCCGAGATGCAGGCTTTCCTGACGGGCCGCGACGCGCGGCCGCTGCGCGAACGGACGCGCCCGATCCATGGCTGACGCGGCGGGCAACGGCGGCGGGCCGGGGCGGTTCCGTTTCGGCGCGGTGATCTTGGCCGCGGGCGCATCGACGCGCATGGGCGAGCCGAAGCAACTGCTGGAACTCGAGGGCCGGCCGCTGGTGGTGCGCGCGGTCGAGGCGGCGCTGGCTTCGCCGGCCTGGCCGGTGGTGGTGGTGCTGGGCGCGCAGGCGGAGCGGATCCGGCCGGTGCTGGCGAAATTGCCGGTGCTGGTGGCCGAGAACCCGGAGTGGAGCGAGGGCATGGCGGCCTCGATCCGGGCGGGGGTGCGGACGTTGGCGCAGTTTTCCCGCGGGCTGGAGGGGGCGTTGGTGGCGCTGTGCGACCAGCCGGCTTTCGGGCCCGACACGATCGCGGCGCTGGTCGCGGCGCAGCGGGCGACGGGCCGCAGCATCGTGGCGGCGCGCTACGCGGGGCGGAACGGGGCGCCGGCGCTTTTTCTCCGGACGCATTTCGCGACCCTGACGAATCTCACCGGCGAAGCCGGTGCGCGGGCGCTGCTCAACGGATCCGCCGCGGAAGTGGCGACGGTGGACCTGCCCGAGTTGTCCTTGGATCTGGATACGCCGGCGGAAGTGGCGGCGTGGCGGGCGGGCGCGGGCGCGGCGCCCGCGCGGTTGAAGGCTGAAAGTTGAAAGCTGAAAGCCCGGAGCCGAAGGCCAAAGAGTAGCGCGGCGGTGAAGGTCGAGAGCGGCGCCGTTCGGTGCCTGATACGGCGGACTTCGGCGGTGTGTTCCGGGTTGCGATGGATCGCTCTCTCAACCCTCAACTTTCAACTGCCCGAGGCCGCCTCAAAGGCGGGCCTTCAGGGCCGCGGCGCGGGCGAGGGCGGCGCCGACGGTGGCGTCGCGCACGGTGAAGTGGCCCATCTTGCGGCCGGGGCGGGGCTCGGCTTTGCCGTAGAGGTGGAGCTTGGTGCGGGGCTCGCGCAGGACCTCGGCCCAGGCGGGATCGCCGGCGACGGCGCCGTCGCGCCAACGCCAGGCGTCGCCGAGGATGTTGACCATCACGGAGGGTTCGCGGACGGCGACGCCGCCGAGGGGCAGGCCGCAGACAGCGCGCACGTGCTGTTCAAATTGGCTGGTTTCGCAGCCCTCGAGGGACCAGTGGCCGCTGTTGTGCGGGCGCGGCGCGAGTTCGTTGACAAGGACCTCGCCGGCGGCGGTGACGAAGAACTCGACGGCGAGGAGACCGACGAGACCGAGGCGGCCGGCGATGGCGGCGGCGAGGGCCTCGGCGGCGGCCGCGACCGGCGGGGCAAGGCGCGCCGGCACGAGGGAGAAGTCGAGGATGTGGTGCGTGTGGATGTTTTCCGCGACGGGGAAGGCGCGCGTCTCGCCGGCGGCGGAACGGGCGACGATGACGGAGACTTCGGCGGTGAACTCGACCCAGCGTTCGACGACGCAGCGGCGGCCGCGGAAAATCGCCGCGGCCTGCTCGAGGTCGGCGGCGGTCGCGAGTTTCATCTGGCCCTTGCCGTCGTAGCCGAAGTCGGCGGTCTTGACGACGCAGGGCAGGCCCACGGCGGCGACGGCGGGCGCGATCTCGCCGTCGAGGGCCTCGGCGTAGCGGACGTGGGGAAATTGGTTCGCGCGCAGCCAGGCTTTTTCGCGCTGCCGGTTCTGGCAAATGTGCAGGACGGCGGCCGTCGGGTGCAGCGGCACGAGCGGGGCGATCGCGGCGAGCGGTTCCGAAGGGATGTTCTCGAACTCGTAGGTGACGACATCGCAGCCGCGGGCGAAGTCGGTCAGCGCGGCGAGATCTTCGTAGGGGGCGTTGACTTCGCGATTGGCGACGGCGCCGGCGGGGCAGCGGGCGGCGGGCTCGTAGACATGGACCCGGTAGCCGAGGGATTGCGCGGCTTGGCCGAGCATGCGGCCGAGTTGGCCGCCGCCGAGGATGCCGAGGGTTTTGCCGGGAGGAAGCATGGGAGAATAAAACCGGAAACCGGAAGGCGGAGACCGGAAATCGAAGAGCGGATTGCGAAATGCCTGCGGCGGCGCTCGCCGCCCAGGCGCGACTGCGGTCAGGGCAGTTTGGCCTTCAGGACTTTGGCGGTCTGGGCGGCGCGGAAGGCCTGCCAGGCGCGGGCGATTTTCGCGTCGGAGAGGGCGACGATGGAGGCGGCGAAGAGGGCGGCGTTGATGGCGCCGGCTTTGCCGATCGCGAAGGTGCCGACCGGAACGCCGCCGGGCATCTGGACGATGGAAAGGAGGGAATCCATGCCCTTGAGGGCGTGGGATTCGACGGGGACGCCGAGGACGGGGAGGGGCGTGAGCGAGGCGGTCATGCCCGGCAGGTGGGCTGCGCCGCCGGCGCCGGCGATGATGACCTTGAGTCCGCGGCGCGCCGCGGACTCGGCGTAGCTCACCATCAGCTTCGGGGTGCGGTGGGCGGAGACGACGCGTTTCTCATAGGGGACGCCGAGGGCGTCGAGTTGCGCGGCGGCATGCTGCATCGTTTCCCAGTCCGACGTGCTGCCCATAATGATTCCGACGAGTGGCTTGGCCATGCGCGGGAGGCAGTAGGCGACAAGCGGCGGCACCGGCAAACGAAAAGGCGGGGCGGGTGCGCCCTTGCGGGCGGTTGAAGGAATGAAGTTGAAGGTTGAGCGATCGAGCCCGGGAGCCGGCGGAGCCCGAGCGTGCCGGGGCGGCTCAGGCTTCCGTTCCGGCGCTCACATCAGCGAGGTGCCCTTGGGCACGCGGACGACGGTGGTGCCGGCGATCTTGTCGTGCCAGCCCTGGCGGTCGGAATCGATCGCGATCCAGATGAAGCCGAGGCCGCCGACCATCAGGGACAGGAAGCAACTGAGGGCGCGGACCACGACGGTGGGCCAATCGAACTCGCGGCCGTCGATGCGCACGACGCGCAGGCCGCAAATGATGCCGCCGATGGTGGTGCCGCGCAGTTTCCAAAGCACGGCGCCGTAAAGGGCGAGGGCGACGAGAAAAGGCGAGGGCCCGTCGCCGAACTGCAGGAAACGCGGGAGCATGCCCGAGGCCATGCCGGTGACCATGCCGACGAGGATGGCGTCGATCAGCAAGGCGCCCATCCGGATCCAGAACGAGGCGCGGGGCAGCGTGGCGGCCACGGCGGCGGGCAGCGCCGCGATCGGCGGCGGGACCGGTGCGACGGGGGGCGGCACGGAAGCCGCGCTCGCGGCCGCAGGAGTAGGCGCGGGTGCGGGTGCAAGCGGCGGCGGCGGGGGCGGCGTGAACCCAGCACCGACAAATCCGGACGACGAGACCGGCGGCGGAGCCGGGATCTCGGCGGCGGCCGGGGCCGGCGGCACGACCGGCGGAGCGATGGGTGCGTCCGGAACGACGGTCGGGGGAGCGACGACGACCGGGTCCGGGGTGACGGCGGCGGAAGCGGCAAACCCGCTGGCAACGGCCGGGACGGCGGCGATCGGGGCCGCGACCAACGGGGCGGGGACGGGGTCCGGCGCGACGTGCGGAACCACCGGCGCGGGGGCCGCGGGGCCGGCCTCGCCGCCGGGCGCGGCGGGGGCGGCGGCGGGTTTCTCGCGTTTCATGGCGAGCAGGAGGGTGTAGAGCGCGACGCCGACACCGAGCCAGCCGAGGAGTTTGTAGAGGAGGAAGGAGCCCCAAACCGTGTAGAGCAGCATCACGACGAGGCCGCCGACGAGCACGGCGAAGACCGGATGGCGCAGCGCGCCGGGACCGGCGAGGCCGGTGAGGCGGCGACCGATCCAGGCCAGCATGACGGCCTTGCCGAAAAGGCCCGCCGCGAACAGGCCGGCGCCGGCGAACGGCACCACCACGATGCCGACCACGGTCACCAGAAGCAGCACGATCGCCACCGGGGCGAGGAATGTGGTCAGGACGGAGGCGAGGATCGAATAGCCCGGGCGCTCCTCGAAGGTCGCGACGCAACGGTCGATCCCCTTCGGGAAGATGAGCGCGAGCAGGGCGTAGAAGCCGAGGAAACCGAAGGCGATCATCCAGGCCCAGCCGAGGTTGGCGCCGAAGGCGAGGGGCCGGGCGCGCATCAGGCATTGGTTGAACCACGTGACGATCCATTCGACGTCGCCGAAATGGCCGGGGAACGGCACTTTGACCTCGTTGCCGCGGACGACGGCGTCGGGATGCTTCGTGAGCCGGCCGCCGACGATCACGAGGTCGCCGTCGACGACGGCCTTCGGTCCGAGGTCGATGTTGCCGAGGACGGAGACGACTTCGCCGCCGACGGGGCCGTTGAGCGTGACGCCGCCGAGGACGGAGACGGCTTCCTGGGCCACCTTGCCTTGGATATCGAGCTTGCCGAGCACGGCGACGGCGGCGCCGCCGACTTCGCCGGCGGGGCCGACGAAGGTGGAGCCGAGAACGGAGACGGCGTCGTTGCGGACTTTGCCGTCGACGCGGGTGGATCCCAAAATGGATACGGCTTCGGCGGTTTCGCTGCCCGCGTTGACCTTGTGATCGCCGAAGGGGGCCTCGGAGGCGCCGCGGGCCTCGACGCGGCGGCGGTCCGATTTCTTCTTGGTCGGGGTTTTCGGCGCATTCGGGACGGTTTCCGCGGCGGCGGGTGCAGCCGTTTCGTCGAGCCGGCGCAGCGGCGGTTCGGCGACCGCGGGCGCGGGTGGCGCCGGCGGTTCGGCGGCGGGCGCGGCGGGTTCGGCGGCGGGCGCAACCTTGGGCGGAGGCGGAACCGGGGCCGGGTTTTCCTGCGCGATCAGCGCGAGGGCGGCGGTGAAGAACACCGCGATGGCGGCGCCCAGCATGAGCTGGCGGAAGGTGGCGGGCATGGCGAGGGAATCGGAAGGACGGGAATTCATGGGGCGGACGGGTCAGCGTTGCGCGTAGAGGAACCGGTAGGCGGCGGCGCCGAGGCCGAAGAGCGCGGCGTAGAGGGACGCGACGAAGGCGAGGCCGCCGTAGAGCCAGAGCGGCGGGATGTTGCGGGTGATGACTTCGATGAAGCCGGTGCCGGCGTGGAAGAGGGCGCGGAGGCTTTCGAGCCACACGACGGGCTGGGCGAAGGCCTCGTGGTATTGGACGGAGTCGAAACCGGCCATGACCCAGACCGAGCCCATGAGGGCGAGCTTCACGAGGCCGACGCAGGCGACGAGGAAGACGGCGCGGGCGGCGAGCGGCCAGTGGGCGAAGCTCTTGCGCCACCACGGGAGGGCGGCGCGGCGGGCGAGCTCGGCGAGGACGCGTTGCTCGAGGGAGGACGGGGCGCGGCGCGCGGGCAATTCGCGCAGGGTGCGGTGGATCAGACGCTCCAGGTCGGCGGGGGATTTGGGTTCGGGCTTCATGGGCGTCAGAGGGAGATTTTTTCGTGGGCCGTGCCGCGGCGGACCAAAATCTTGGCCAGGGCGGCGCGGGCGCGGAGGATGTCGGTTTTCACCTTGGCGAGGGAGACGCCGAGTTTCTTGGCGATGTCCTCGTAGGGCAGGTCTTCGAAGTGGTAGAGCACGAGCGGCACGCGTTGGTGCGGGGGCAATTCGGAGAGGGCGGCCTCGACGACGGCGCGGCGGTCGTCGGCATCGACCCCGCTGAAAAACGTATCCGGCGCGGCGAACTCGACCTCGGGCGCGTCGCGGTCGTCGCCGGCGTCGTCGCGTTTGAACTCGGAGAAGAAACGCCAGCGGTTGCGGTAGCGGGAGAGGTGGTTGAGCGAGAGGTTGGTGGCGACGGTCTTCAGCCAACCGCCGGCGGTCGGGCTGGTGGCGAGGTGGTCGTAGTTTTCGTAGGCCTTGAGGAAGACCTCCTGCGCGATGTCCTCGGCCTGCGCGTCGTTGCCCGTGAGGCGCGCGGCGGTCGAGTAAACCATGTCCTGGTAGTTGCGCATGAAGGTGGTGAAATCGGTCGCCGGTTTCAGGCCGGCTTCGGTGGTGTGCACGGGTGGGGAAGCATCGCTCTGCCTCACAACCCCGGAGCGCGGCGGAAAGTTGCAGGATTCTTCCGCCATCGCCCAACGCGCCGGAAATCCGGCCGGGGCGGCGGCGACCTGCGGCGCAAGTGGCGGAAGGCCGGACAGTAACGTCCGCCACCATGCCCCGAACCATTCGCAAAACCGTGCCATGCGCACGTCGTTGATAGGTGTCGCGACCGCTCGGAGGCAAGGATCCCGGACGAAACCGCGCGCGACGTTTTGCGGCGCAACGCTTGCCTCCGCCGCTGCGTCAGCCCTCGCTGGATGTCTTCCATGTCGTTCCTTTTACGGCTTTTCCTGCTCGCGTGCGGCCCGGCGACCCTGCTCGCCGCGGCGCCGCCCAAACTCGCCGTCGTGATTTCCGTCGACCAGCTGCGGGCGGACTATCTGCAGCGCTTCGGGCCCTACTTCGGCGAAGGCGGTTTCCGGCGCCTGACGAAAGGCGGCCTGGTGTTCGAGGAATGCCACTACGCCCATGCGTTCACCCAGACCGCGCCGGGGCACGCGACGATTCTGACCGGCGCCTATCCGATGACGCACGGCATCATCGCGAACGAATGGCTCGACCGCGATCTGTGGGAGCAGGTCAACAACGTCGAGGACCGCACCTCGCCGCTCGTGGGCCTGACGCCGGCGGACGCCACGGCCGCGCTGCTGGCGCCCAAGGCCGGGCGGTCCCCGCGTACGCTCCGGGCGGATACGGTCGGCGACCAGCTCAAGCTGCGCCACGGCGCCAAGGCCAAGGTTTTCGCGGCCTCGAACAAGGACCGTTCCGCGATGCTCCTCGCGGGCCGGCTGGCGGACGCCGCCTATTGGGACGAAAACGGCGTGATGGTGACGTCGCGCTACTACCGCGAGCAGGTGCCGGCGTGGGTCGCGGCGTTCAACGCCGAACGCCGCGTGCACGCCAGTTTCGGCAAGGTCTGGGAGCGTCTGCTCGAGCCGGCGATCTACGACGCGGTGCAAGGCCCCGACGATGCGCCGGGCGAGTGGGCGGAGTCCGGTTTCACGCGGACGTTTCCGAAAAAGATCACGGGCGGGCGCGACGCGATCGGCCCGGCATTTTTCACCGCCTTCGACAATTCGCCGTTCAGCACCGAATTCCTCGGCGAATTCGTGCAGCGCGCGATCGTCGAGGAAAAACTCGGCCGCAACGGCGCGACCGACCTGCTGTGCGTGAGTTTTTCGCAGGTCGACACCGTCGGCCACAACTATGGGCCCGACAGCCACGAGGTCATGGACGCGATGCTGCGGCTCGACCGCGTGCTGGCGGGCATTTTCGACCGCATCGACCGAGAAGTCGGTCTGGCCAACTGCGTGGTCGTGCTGTCCGCGGACCACGGCGTCGCCCCGCTGCCCGAACGCGTGAACGCCGGCCGTACGGACGGCCCGGGCGGCCGCTTCAAGGTGGGCGAACTGGATGCGGCCGGGCGCAAGGCGCTCGACGCGGCGTTCGGCGCGCCCGAGGCGCCGGAGTACTGGTTTACGCGCGACAACAACGGCTTTCATCTGCGCGCGCCGGTGCTGGCGGCGAAGAAGCTCAACCGCTCCGAGGTCGCCGCCGTGCTGCGGGATGCGGTCGCGGCGCTGCCCTTCGTGGCGCAGGCCTACACGCGGGACCAGATCATGGCCGCGTCGCCCGACGGCCCCTCCGTGCTCGCGGCGGTGCGCCGGGGTTATTTCCCCGAGCGCGACCGCGACGTCGTGATGGTCTACAAACCGTATTTCCAATCGCGCGTGGCCAACGGCACCTCGCACGGCACGCCCTACGGCTACGACACGCACGTGCCGCAGGTCTGGTTCGGGGCCGGGGTGCCGGCGGGCGTGCGGAAGGACCGCGTCGGGGTAGAAGACATCGCGCCCACGCTGGCGGGCCTGCTCGGCGTGCCCGCGCCGGCGCAGGCGCAGGGCGTGCGGCGGTTCTGAGGCGGGCGGAGGCAGTTGAGGGTTGAAAGTTGAAGGTTGAGAGATCGATCCGCCGCGGGGCGCGGGAATTCGTTCGCGCCCGGGCCGGCGGCGCGTCTTCACTCCGCGCCCATGCCCCTTCCCTGGCGCGAACGCCTGCGGCAGCTCGGTCCGGGCCTGGTGCTGGCGGCGGCCGGCATCGGGGCGGGCGATGTCGTGGTCGCGTCCGTCACCGGTATCCGTTTCGGCACGACGCTGCTGTGGGCGGTGGCGTGCACCGCGGCGTTGAAGTTTGTGCTGACGGAGGCGCTGGCGCGGTGGCAGCTGGCGACGGGCGAGACGGTGGTGCGGGCCTGGGCGACGCGGCTGCCGCGGTGGGTGGCGGCGGGCTTCGCGGTCTATCTCGTTTTCTGGACCTTCATGGTCGGGGCGTCGCTGAGCAGCGCCTGCGGCCTCGCCGGGGCGAGCCTGTTTCCCGGCCTGTCGGTGCCGGCGTGGGGCGCGATCCACGCGGGCGCGGCGGCTTTGCTCGTGGCGGCCAACCGCTACGCCGTTTTCCAGAAAATGATGAAGGCCCTGATCGCGCTGATGGCGCTGTGCGTGCTCGGCTGCGCGGTGCTCGCGGCGCCGGCCTGGGCCGACGTGCTGCGCGGGCTCGTTGTGCCGGTGGTGCCGGCGAACGGCGGCGGCGCGCAGGTGCTGGCCTTGCTCGGCGGCATCGGCGGGAGCCTCACCGTGATCTGCTACGGCTACTGGATGCGGGCGGCGGGCTGGCGCGGCGCGGAGAAATTGGCCGAGGTGCGCGGCGACGTGCGGCTGGCGTATGTGTTCACGGGGCTTTTCGGCATCGCGCTGGTCGTGATCGCGGCGGGCGTGCACGCCGCGGCGGCGAGCGGGCCGCGGATCGCGCTCGAGATCGCGGACCGGCTGGCCGGGGTGGGCGGCCCGGCGGCGCGGTGGATTTTTCTGGTCGGGTTCTGGGGCACGGTGTTCACCGCGATGCTCGGCGTCTGGCAGGGTGTGCCGCAGGTGTTCGTCGACCTGATCACGGCGTGGCACGGCGTGCCGATGGGTTCGGCGCCGGCGGCGGAGCGCCGCATCTCGCTCGCGGCCCTCGGGTTTCTCGCGTTTCCGCCGCTGGTGCTGCTCTGGTTCAAGCAGCCGGTGGCGGTGGTGGTGGCTTTCTCGATCGTGGGCGCGTTTTTCATGCCGTTCCTGTCGGCGACGCTGCTCTACCTGAACAACCGGCGCGCCTGGGTCGGCGCCTTGGCGAACGGCCGGCGCGGCAACGTCGCGTTGGCGCTTTGCCTCGCCGTGTTCGCCGTCGTGTGCGGTTCCGAGGTCGCCGCCGCGTGGGCGCGCTGGCGGGCGGAGTAGCGCGGGCTATTGCCGGACGGTTGCCGTGATCGCGGTGCCGCGGCCCGGCGCGCTGCGCAGGGTGAGCCGGCCGCCGAGGCGCTTCACGCGCTCGCGCATGCCCTGCAGGCCGAAGTGGCCGTCCTTGGGGCCGTCGGCCGTGGCCGGATCGAAGCCGCGGCCGTCGTCGCGGATCTCGAGGGTGATTTCCTGCGGCGTGAACTCGAGCTGCAGGTCGATGCGCGTGGGCGCGGCGTGCTTGAGGGCGTTGGTGATGCCTTCCTGCGCGAGCAGCAGCAGGTTGCCGGCGACGAAGTCGGGCATCGGCCGTTCCTCGCCGCGGCTCGCGACCTCGATGGCAAGGCCGAGGCCGGCGCTGCGGTCGGCGGCGACCTCGCGGAGGGCCTCGGCGAGCGTGTGCTGTTCGAGCGGGTTGGCGCGAAGGTTCCAGATGCTGCGGCGCAGGTCCTCGCGGCTGCGGTCGAGCAGGTGGCGGGCGAGGCCGAGGTGCTGCTCGCTGCGCTCCGGGGCGCGCGTGCGGAGGGCGTCCGCGGCCTCGAGTTGCAGGGCCATGCCGGTCAGCGCCTGTTCGGTCGTGTCGTGCAGGTCGGCCGCGAGGCGGTTGCGCTCGCGCAGGGTGGAGTCGAATTCGACGGCGGCGTCGCGCCGGGCCCGCATCGCCTCGGCGAGTTCCTCGCTCCGGCGGGCCACCTGGCGCCGGAGCATCGCCACCCAGGCGAGGGCGAGCAGAAGCACGACGGCCGCGAGGGCCAGAGCGGAGACGAGGCGATCCTGCGTCCACCACGAAGCGGCCGCAATGACCTGCACGTCGGCGGCGTCGCGCAGGAGCAGGCGGAGCGAGATGGGTTTCGGCCAGTTCACGACCGGCAGCGATTCGGAAAACGTGATCGCGCAGATGCCGGTGACGCGGATGAGACTGTCGGGTCGCAGCGCGGCGATGAACTTCGGATCGGCGGGGCCGGTGAACTCGGCCGGGACGAGGGCGTCGTCGACCTCGAGGTTGAGCCGCAGCGGTTCGCCCTGCTTGTGGTCGACGCTGACGAGGCGGCCCCGGAGGGCGATGAGGGAGTCGTCGTAGTCGCGCTCGGGCGCGTCGCCGGCCCACGGCGCGGGGCCGAATGCGGCGTGGCGGGGAATCTCGTCGGGTACCGGCGGGGATTGGCGGCCGACGACGCGGAAGACAGCCTCCTTCATCTCCGCGCGGTGATGTTGGAGCTGGAGAAAACCGGTGGCTTCGACGATGTCGCCCGGGCGGAGCTCGTCGCGCTGGCGGGTGTTGACGCGCAGGGCGTGCGGGTGCTCCTGCAGGTAGAAATAGTCGCCGGGCTTCGAGAGCGTGACGGTGCCCCGCACGCGGCGGCGGTGGAAGGTGACGCCGTCGCGCGAGAAGCCGGAGGCGTTCGCCAGCGAAAGCTCGGGCACGGCGAACGCATCGGCCGGAGGCGGTTGCAGAATGCGGATGCTCGCCGGATCGTTGCTGTAGACGCGGGCGCCGAGGAACTGGCGGCGGGAATTGAAGTAGGCGAGGAACACGCCGGTGAGGGAGACTTCGGAATCGACGAGATCGACGGCGGTGAGGGTGTTGGCGCCGAAGAGCACGAACGTGAAGGGGGCGGTGTCCGTGGACACGACGAGCTTGAGCTCCTGCCGGGTGGTGAAGGTCTGGATTTCCGCGGCTTGGACGATCCCGCGGAGCGTGACACGCTGGCTGTCGTGGATGCCGGACGTTTGACCCAGGTGCGGAAGCAGCGTGGGCTCCGGCAGCGGGGCGCGGCCGAGCGGGACGACGTGCTCCGGAATGATAATGGGCGCGAAGTGGCCGCGGGCGGTGCGGCCTTCGATGCGCAGGCGGTCGCCGGGCCGGACCAACGCCAATTGCGCCTCGATGCCGCTGCCCGTCGGCGGGCTCACCCAGATGCCGGTGCCGTCGTCGAGAGTGAGTTTGCCGCGAGCATCCTCGGGGGCGAGCGTGACCACGCCCTCGACGCGCACGGGCAGGCCGCGGGAGGCATCCTGGTGCGGCAGGGCGCGGACCGCGCCGCAGGAAGTGAGCACGGCCGGGGCCGGATTCCCGGCCGCCGGCGGCGAGGGCTGGGCGGGCGCGGTGGGAGGGACGAGGCAAAGCCAGGCGACAAGCGGGGTCAGACGAAGCGCGCGGGGCACATCGGTCCTTCGCATGGACCGGTCGCCGGGGCAAGTCCCCCGGCATGGCTCGTTCGGGCGAGCCCGCGCTGATGCGACGCGGGGCTCCCGACTAGCTCGTTCGGGTAGTAGCGAGGCGGTGCCCCGACGCGTTATCCTGCCGCTTCCCCTTCCCCCCGTCCCGGTGCCGGCGCGCGAACCCCTCGATCCGCCTCCCGCCCGGTGCCGCCCTTTCCGTTCACCCCGCGCCTGCGTTTTTCCGCCCACCCCATGATCCACCGACTGCATCGTTTGTCCGCGACCGCCTTGGTCGCCACCTGCGCCCTCGCGGCGCACCCGCTCCGGGGCCAGCAAGCCCCGGCGCCTTCGCCGACGGCCGCCGCTACCCGCGGCGGCACCGTGCCCGTGGCCCCCGCCGCCGGGGCCGCCGAAGAGGATTCGGTCGTGAAACTGACGCCCTTCGAAGTCGCCGCCCAGGCGGACAAGGGTTATGTCGCCTCGACCACGCTCGCGGGCAACCGCCTGAACGCGGATCTCCGCGACCTCGGCAATTCCATCAGCGTGATCACGAGCCAGTTCATGCAGGACATCGGTGCGACCAGCAACGAGAGCCTGCTGCAGTACACGCTCGGCACCGAGGTCGGAAACATCGGCGGCAACTTCGCCGGCGTCGGCGACTCCGCCACGCTCAACGAGTCCGGCCGTTTCACCAACCCGAACCAGAACACCCGCGTGCGCGGCCTTACTTCGGCCGACAACACCCGCGACTTCTTCCTGACGGACATCCCGTGGGACGGCTACGCCGTCGATCGCGTCGAGCTCCAGCGCGGCGCCAATTCGATCCTGTTCGGCCAAGGCAGTCCCGCGGGCATCATCAACACCGGCACCAAGCAGGCGGTGTTCAGGAACGGCGGCGAAGTCGACGCGCGTTTCGACAACTGGGGTTCCTTCCGCACGTCGCTCGACGTGAACCGCACGCTGGTGAAGAACCAATTGGCGTTCCGCGTCCTCGGGCTCTACAACGACGAGAAGTTCCAGCAGGAACCGGCCTACAATCTCGACAAGCGCCTCTACGGCGCCTTGCGCTACGAGCCCGCCCTCCTGAAGCGGGCGGAAGCGCGCACGGTGGTGAAGGCCAACCTCGAGTTCGGCGCGATCAGCAGCAACCGCCCGCGCTCGCTGCCGCCGATCGACCGCATCACGCCGTGGTTCCGCTCCGGCACCTACCAGGGCCGCAATCTCGACGGCTCCGCCCGCACGTTCTCCTACCTCAACCGCGAGACGTTCAATCCGTTCCAGCTCCAGGACGACAACACGGGCCGGCCCAACCACGGCCAGCAGCGGCCGAGCATCAACGGCGGGCCCAACGCCGGCCAAGTCAACCCCGCCTACAATCCCTGGGTCGGCAACTTCGCCCAGAGCTTCGGCGGACCGCTCGCCTACTTCTCCGGCAACGGCGCGCCGACGTTCTTCGTCGGCGAAATCCGCACCACGCGCGGCATCGGGCCCACCGGCGCGGTCGACGGCAACATCGGCGGCTTCGCGTTCCACCGGCAGGGCGGCGTCGCCACCCAGGCGGCCTATGCGCGCGCCGCGCGGCTGCCGTTCTCCGAGTTCGGCGTCTACAAGAACTACAACCTCACCGACTCCTCCGTCTTCGATTTCTACAACAACCTCCTCGACGGTCCCAACAAGAGCGAGTGGCAGAATTTCCGCGTGTTCAACGTGAGCCTCGCCCAGACGTTCCTCCGGGACCGGATCGGTTTCGAGGCCACCTACAACCGGGAGTTCTACAAGAACGGCCAGCTTTCGCTCATCAGCGGCGGCGACAATGCGGCCATCCATGTCGACTTCATGAACGTGCTGGCCGACGGCACACCCGCGGGCCGCGGGGGCGAACCGTTCCAGGACGGCACCGCCAATCCCAACGTCGGCCGCCCTTTCATCAGCGACAGCTGGCAGTTCGGCAACAACTCCTACAAGAGCGAGCGCGAGTCCGGCCGCGTCACGCTTTTCGGCACGCATGATTTCGTGAAATCCGGCGGCCGTACCGTCCTCAACCGCCTGCTGGGCCGCCACACCGTCACCGGTCTCTACAGCCAGGACCGCCAGGGCACCGACCGCCGCAACTGGCAGCGCTACGCCATCCTCGACCCGGCCTACCGCCAGCTGATCGGCGCGCCTGCCGCCACCAAGTTCACGGACAACCTCCTCGCGGTTAACCCCGTGATCTACCTCGGGCCCTCCCTCGCGAGCCGCAGCTCCGCCGCGGGCGCCTCCATCCCGCGCGCCATGCAGGGCGCCACCGTTTCCAGCGCGGCGATCAGGGTCTTCGATTCCACCTGGGCCGCGCGGCCCGGCGTCGATCCCTCCGCGCCGTGGGACAACGACTACTACGTGGCCGGCGACACCCGCCGCGCCTCCACCCAGTCCGAGAATCCCGCCAACTACGTCGGCTGGCGCACGGTTTCGTTCAACGTCACCGACTCCGAGCAGGGCAACCGCGACGCCCTCACGACCAGCGCGCGCCTCACCCGCTCCCGCGTCTTCTCGCGCGTCGCCGTCTGGCAGGGCCACTTCTGGGACAACGCCCTCGTGGGCACCTACGGCCTCCGCAAGGATGTCGCCAAGGCCTGGGCCTTCAGCCGCGATTCCAACAGCAGCCCCGGTTTCGGCCAGCTCGACCTCGGCCCCACCTTCCGTCTCCCCGACAACCCGCAGAACCGCCTCGAGGTCGATTCCAAGACCTGGAGCGCCGTCGCCCACCTGAACCGCTTCCTGCCGAAGGACAGCCTGCCCTTCAACGTGAGCCTCTTCTACAGCAAGTCGGAGAACTTCCAGCCGGCCGCCAACCGCGTCGACTTCTACGGCGAGCCGATCGCCGCGCCGCAGGGCCGCACCACCGACAAGGGCATTTACCTCGAGACGAAGAACGGCCGCTTCTCCGTGCGCATCAACCGCTACGAGACCTCGGCGGAAAACGCCTCCAGCAACGCCCTCGGCGGCGCGTGGTTCCTCGGCACGTCGCAGGCCTGGGCCGGCAACTGGGCCAACATCTTCGAGTTCAACCTCGGCGGCGCCACGCTCGCCACGCAGAATCAGGGCAGCACGGGCCGTTTCACCTACAGCCCCGGTCCCGGCGAAAACCAGGACCAGGCCGACGCCCGCGAACGCAACGCCGTCGCCGCGTGGCGCGCCTGGCAGAAGAAGATCGACCCGCGTTTCTACCGGGCGTGGGGCGTGAACTTCAATCCCGCTCTGGCGCCGATCGACCAGGTGCGCGAGCTCGGCGCCAGCGCGCCCAACGGCTTCACCCTCACCGAGGACAGTCTCTCGAAGGGCTACGAAATCGAGTTCGGGGCCCAGCCGACGCGCAACTGGCGCATCAGCGCTAACGCGGCGAAGACCGACGCCACCCGCCGCAACATCGGCGGCGCCGCCCTGGCCGACTTCGTCGCCAAGTACGAGGACGCGCTCAAGAATACGGCCGCGGGCGATCTCCGCATCTGGTGGGGCGGCGCGGGCAACGAAACCACGCTTTTCCAGTGGAACAGCAACGTCGGCTCCGAGTTCACGTCCCGCCGCCTCCAGGAAGGCACCAACGCGCCCGAACTGCGCGAGTGGCGTTTCAACGCGATCAACACCTACAGCTTCACCGAAGGCCGCCTGAAGGGCGTCGATGTCGGCGGCGGCATCCGCTGGCAGGACTCCGTCGTGATCGGCTACAAGCCGCTCCCCGGCAAGACGGCGAGCGACGTGAGCTTCGACATCGCCAATCCCTACCGCGGCCCCACCGAGACCAACGTCGACCTCTGGGTCGGCTACGGCCGGAAGAATGTGTGGCGGGGTATCGACTGGCGCGTGCAGCTCAACGTCCGCAACGTCGCGCAGCACGACAGCCTGATCCCCGTCACCGCGCAGCCCGACGGCACGCCCGCCGGCTTCCGGATCGCGCCGGTGGAGACGTGGTCCCTGCAAAACACGTTCAAGTTCTGATGTCGCCGGCCGCTTCGTCCGGCTGATCCCTCCGCCCCCGGCGCCGCCCGCGCCGGGGGCGTTTTGTTTTCGCCGCGGCGCGGCCGCTGGGCCCGATCTGCGGTCTCCGCGTCCGAACGGCTGCCGGGAGCAAGGCGAGATCAACGGCGTCCTTGGTCCCGCGCCCCGGGCGTTGCCACAATGAGCCTGAGCCCCGCGCGCCCCCGCCTGCGTTGGGGGCGCGCCCGTCGCCGCCTACGGCGCGGCGGTGCCGAAACGCTCGCGCCACGCGCTGCGGAGCCGCTCCGTTTGCTCGCGCGGGACGCGCGGCTGGCGCGCGACGCGCCCGAGCCACGCCCGCGCGCGGGGTTCGTCGCCGGCCCCGATCGCATGGAGCGCGAGCAACGCGAGGGTCGGCGGGTGTTCGGGCTCCGCCGCGAGCCCGCGTTCGAGCCAGGCGACGCCTTCCGCCACGCGCTCGAGGCGGAAGAGCGTGGTGGCCAGCTCGAGGTAGGCGTCGGCCTCGGTCGGGCGCAACCGGATCGACTCCCGGTAGGCGGCGACCGCCTCCTCGGCACGGCCCGCCTCGCGGGCCGCGCGCGCGCGCAGCAGGTGCAGCGCGGGCGAATCGGGACACTGCCGCAGACCGGTCGCCACGAGTCCGGCCGCGCCGCCCGGGTCGCCGGCGCGCCGCCTGAGGTCCGCCCAGTGCACCCAGGCATCGGCGAAACCGGGCATCGCCTGCGTGCAGCGTTCGAAGTGGCGCTGTGCGGCCGCGGCGTCCCCGCGGGCGGCGAGCAGGGTCGCAAGCTGGAAACGCACGGGCGTGTCGCCGGGCGCGAGTTCGACGGCGCGTTCGAGGCGGCGGATCGCGCCGGCGGGGTCGCCGGCACGGGCCGCTTCCCCGGCCAGCAGCGCCAGCCGGTAGGGATCGTGGCAGGATTCGAGCGCGGCCTCGGCCCAGGGGTCGGGCGGGTCGCGGTGGGCGCCGGAGGCTTTGGCGCGTCCGCGCACGGCGGCGGCGCGGGCGTGGTCGCCGAGTTTTTCGCAGACCGGCACGATCAGGTCGTAGCCGAGCGCATAGTCCGTGAGGGCGACGACGCGCTCGAGGCGCCCGCGCGCGTCGGCCCAGCGGCCGGCGTCGAAGTCGAGCCGCGCGAGACCGAGCAACGCATGCGGGTGGTCGGGCGTGCGGCGCAGCACTTCGGCGAAGAGTTCGGCGGCGATGGCGGGGCGGTCGTTCTTCAGCAGCAGCTCGGCGAGGCGGAGGCGCGCGGGCCCGTAGTCGGGTGCGAGCTTGAGCACGCGTTCCCAGCGGGAGATTGCCGGCGCGGCGTCGCCGAAACCGGCGAGCAGCGTGGCGTGCAGGTGCGGCCAGCGCGGCTCCGCGGGCTCGAGCGTCTCGAGCGCGGCGTAGCAGCGCATCGCCTCGCGGAGGAATCCGTTGGCCTGGTACAGCGCCGCGAGCGCGCCGAGATCCGCGGGCCCGGCCCACAGGGAAGCGGCGCGCGCGCGCAGGGCGTCGTGCGCGGGCCGGAACGAATCCGGCAACGCGGCCAGGGCCGCGGCCGCCGGCTCGGCCGGCAGCGCGGCCGCCAGCCGGTCGCGCCGCGCCGCGGTCGCGAACCAGCCGCCGCCGGCGCCGAGGGCGGCGAGGCCGAGGATGGCGGCGGGCCGGAGACGGCGGAAGCGGGAGGCCATGGCCGGGATCAGGGACGCCACAGCGTGATCCGGCCCAGGCCGTCGTAGGCGGCGGCCAGGAAGAACCCGCCCGTCACGAGCGCCGGCCGGCCGTCGCGCGCGAAGTCGCCGACCGCCAGCGTCAGCTGGTCGCGGGGCGCGACG
Organism: Opitutaceae bacterium; assembly: GCA_027482185.1. GTDB lineage: Bacteria > Verrucomicrobiota > Verrucomicrobiia > Opitutales > Opitutaceae > ER46. The sequence goes on from JAIXWF010000022.1 coordinate 475,969, forward strand.
GCGAGCGGGTGCGCGGCGAAGCCGCCGCGCCCGTCGTGGCGGAACCAGACGAGCGCCGGGTGCGATCCGCCGGGCAGGCCGCGGCTCGCGTAGGCGGCCACGGCCACGACATCGAGGACGCCGTCGCGGTCGAGGTCGACCGCGACGGGACTGTAGGCGCCGGCGAGATCGCCGATGCGCGCGTAGTGCCACGTGCCGTCCTGTCGGTTCTCGAGCCATTGCACGCCGTGCCAAGGACGCGGGCCGGGGGTGGCGGCGGGGCCGAAACCGTCGCCGTTGGTGAATACAAGGTCGGGCCGGCCGTCGGCATTGAGGTCGCCGACGCCCAGGCCGCTGCTGCCGAAGTCCTCGTTGGTCGAGCCCCACAGGCGGCGGGCTTTGAAGGCGCCGCCGGTGTTCTCGAAAAGGTGGAGTTCTTCCCATTGCTGCGAGACGAGCGCGGCGAGGTCGGGCCGGCCGTCGGCGTTGAAGTCGGCGACGGCGACGGCGACCGCGCCGGAAAGCTCGAGCAGAGCGTGCCGGCGAAACGTCCACGCGCCCGTCCGCTGCAGCCACGAAACCGAGCCCTGGTCGTAGCCGAACTGGGCGAGCGCGAGGTCGAGTTTTCCGTCGCCGTCGAAGTCTGCCACGCGCACGTCGGTCACGCGCTCGGTGTTTTCCAGCACGGGGCGGACCGTGAAACGCTGGCGGCCGTCGTTCTCGAGGATGAACACCGTGCCGATGCGGTCGTTGTTGGGGAAGACGAAGCCCATACTCGCGACCACGAGGTCGAGATCTCCGTCGCCGTCGAAGTCCGCCGCCTCCGCGTGCACCGGCGCGCGCAGTTCGGCGGCAAGCAGGCTTTCGTCGAAGCCGCCGGTTTCGTTTTGCCGGAGCCAGAGCACGTGGCCGGCCTGGGCCTCGCAGGCGAGGACGTCGAGCCGGCCGTCGCGGTCGAGATCGACGGCGGCGACGTGTGCGATCCAAGGGGTGATGGCGACGCGCTGGCCGATGGGTTCCGGGCGCAGAACCGGCGGCGACGGCGGCGGCGGGGCGGAGGCCGGGGGCGGCGGACGCGTGCAACCGGCGGCGAGCGCCAGCGCCGCCGCGAAAAGCGCAAGGCCGCCGCGGCGGCGGCCCGGCGCGGGACGTGACCCTGCGTCATGCCGTCGGGGCGGGCTGGGGCGGGGCGGGGAAAGCACACGGTTTCTTCGCACGGGCAAAGCGGCGCCGCAAGTCGTGCGGTATTGCCCGTTTGGGCGATTGCGGAAGCCGATGGCTCCGGCCATGATCCCGGTTTCCGATCCGCGACCATGTCCGTCTCCCCGGCCACCATCCGCATCCTTCTGGTCGACGATCATTCCGTCGTGCGGATGGGGCTGGCCGCGGTGCTCGCCCTCGACGAAGGCCTGACCGTGGTCGCCGAGGCGGAAGACGGCGCGCAGGCCTTGGAGCGGTTCCGTTCGGAGCGTCCCGACGTCGTGCTGATGGATGTGCGCATGCCGGGGATGGGTGGCCTCGAGGCGCTGCGGGCCCTCCGCGGCGTGGCTCCCGACGCCCGGGTGCTGATGCTGACAACCTCGGATCTCGACGAAGATCTGCAGCGGGCGATCGCCGCGGGCGCCGCCGGCTACCTGCAAAAGAGCGTGACGCGCGAGGAATTGGTGCGGGCCATCCGGCAGGTGCACGCCGGCGGCCGCTATGTGCCGGAAGCCACGGAACGACGGCTCGGCGAACTGGCCAAACGCCGGCACTTGTCCCAGCGCGAGATCGAGGTCCTCGACGGCATGCGCCGCGGGCTCTCGAATCGCGACATCGCCGTCGCCCTTTCCATCAGCGAACACACGGTGAAGGCCCACGTGAAGGCGATCCTCCAGAAACTCGAGTCCGCCGACCGCGCCGAGGCGGTCGCGCGCGGCTTCGAGCAAGGTTTGCTGCGGGTCGAAGGCTGAGCCCGATCCGCCCGCATCCGGGCCCGGGGATCCGAATGCCCGCTGCGTTGCCTCCGCCCGCGTCGGTCCTTGCTACCGTGTCCGCCGGCGTCCGCCTTACTGCAGAAGCAGAGGGTAGCGATCCGCGGACAGCCGCGATCGGGCCGCCCGGCACCGCGCCCCGATTCTCCGCCGCGGCGCGGTCGTTGGCTCGGATCTCCGAGCTTTGAGCTAACCGCTTAAAGCTTCCTGCCCCTTTTCCGCCTTTCTGCGGGCTCGACGCCGGGCCTGCGCCCGCGCGGGCTGGGCGCACCCCGGATTCACGTCCGCCGTCCGCCGCGCCGCTTCATGCGCGGCTCCGAAACCTGCCCGTCCCCATGAAGCTGTCGCGTTGTCTTCTCGTCCTTGGCGTCGCCGTTGCCGGTGCGCTCTTGCCGGTCCGGACTTTGTCCGCGGCCGATACCGTTTCCCCAATCCCGTCCGATCCCGCCGCGCGGATCGCGGTTTTGCGCGCCGAAATCGCCGCGCACGACGAGCGCTATTTCCGCGCGGCCGCACCCGTGATCGACGATGCCGCCTACGATGCGTTGCGCCGCGACCTCGCGGCGCTCGAGACCGCGCATCCGGACCTCGCCGCGCGCGTGCCGCCGCTCGCGCCCTTCGGCGACGACCGCACGGGCGCCGCGCCGACGCACCGGCATCCGACGCCGCTGCTCTCGCTCGAGAAATCGTACGACTACGACGCCCTGCGCGCCTTCTGCGTGCGCACCGCGGCCGCGCCCGGCGTCGGCGAACCCGCGTGGGTGATCGAACCGAAATTCGACGGCCTCGCCGTCAATCTGGTCTACGTCGGCGGCCGCCTCGAACGTGCGCTCACGCGGGGCGACGGCACCGTCGGCGACGACATCACCGCCGCCGTGCGCGCCTTGCCGGGCGTGCCGGCGGACTTGCCGGCCGTGCCGGGCATCGCGTTGCCGGCGCAGCTGGAAGTCCGCGGCGAAATCTACGTGCCGTGGGCCGACTTCGTGCGCGTCAACGCCGACCGCGAAACCGCCGGCGCCGCGCGTTTCGTCCATCCGCGCCAACTCGCCGTCGGCACCGTGCGCCAACGCGATCCCGCCGAGGTCGCGCGCCGCGGGCTGCGGCTCGTCTGCTTCGGCGTCGGCACCGTCGCGCCGGCGGACGCCCTGCCGGGGTCGCTGCGGCTCCGGCTGGCGCAATTGGCCGCGTGGGGGCTGCCCGTGCCGCCGCGCAGCTGGACGGCCGCGACGGCGGACGAGGTCGCCGATGCCGTCGCCGCCGTGGGCCGCGCGCGGCGGGACTTTCCGTTTCCGACCGACGGCGCCGTGATCAAGGTCGACGACCTCGCGCGCCAGCGCGCGCTCGGCAGCAGCGAGTCCGCGCCGCGCTGGGCGCTCGCGTTCAAGTTTCCGCCCGACCGCGTCGCGACCGTGCTGCTCGCGATCACGGTGCAGGTCGGGCGCACCGGCGCGCTGACGCCCGTGGCCGAATTCGCCCCGGTGAAACTCGGAGGGGCAACCGTGACGCGGGCGACGCTGCACAACCGCGAGGACCTCGCGCGCCGCGACCTGCGCATCGGCGACACCGTGTGGGTCGAGAAGGCCGGCGACGTGATCCCGGCGGTCGCCGGCGTCGATTTCTCGAAGCGCCCCGGCCACGCGGTGCCGTTTGTGTTTCCCCGCGCCTGTCCGGAGTGCCGCACGGCGACGGAGGAGCGCGCGGCCGACGCCGGTCCGCGTTGCCCCAACGACCAATGCCCCGCGCAGCAACGGCGGCGGCTCGAGCACTTCGTATCGCCGGCCGCGGTGAATATTCCGGGCTTCGGCCCCGCCTTGGTTGCGGCGCTGGTGGCGAGCGGCCATGCGGTGCGCGTGCCGGAACTTTACCGGTTGCAGGCGCAGGATCTGGCGGCCTTGCCGCGCGTCGGACCGGAGACGGCGGCGCGTTTGTTGACGGCGCTCGAGACCAGCCGTCGCGCGGAATTGTGGCGTTGGCTCTACGGCCTCGGCCTGCCGCAGGTCGGCGAAACGCGCGCGAAGGAATGGGCGCGGCGGCACCGCTCGCTCGCGGCGTTGGCGGACGCGTGGCCCGAGCACGCGTTGCTCTTCCGGGAATTGGCCGCGGCGGGCGTGCGGCCGACGCCGCCGCCGGAGTCCGCGGGGCCGCTCGCCGGCCAGGTCGTCGTGCTCACGGGCGCGTTGCCGACCTTGACGCGGACGGAGGCCGCCGCGGCGATCGAGGCCGCAGGCGGCGCGGTGGCGTCGACCGTCACGCGCGCAACGACGCTGGTTGTCGCCGGCGAAGGCACCGGCGCGAAACTCGAGGCGGCGCGCCGCCTCGGCGTCGCGGTGATCGGCGAAACGGAATTGCGGCGGCGCCTGCGCGGGCCGTAGCTGCGACGTTGCCGGAACGGGATTGGTTCCACGGCATTGGTCCTACGGCATTGGTCCCGCGGGATTGGTTCCTAAGGATTGGTTCCGCGGCATGGGCGGAGCGGAATTGCCGACGGCGAAACCGCGCCGGCCTGGTTCCCGTTGTTGCCTGATTGTCGCCGAAGCGTCGCGGCGTTGTCGCCGAACGGCCGCAGGCTGGCGGGATATGCGTCTGTTCCCGCGTCTCGTCGTCCACACGTTCACGATTTCCCTGTTGGCCACCTGCAGCCTTGAGGCCCAGACGGCGCCCGCGACCGTTTACGTCGGGGGACGGCCGTTCGTGAACCAAGGCCTCGTCGGCGTCGGCCGCATGTCGCACAGCTTGAAGGACAAGTTCGGCGAGACCTTCGGTTCGTTCTCCGCCTTTGCCTTCCAGCCCGGTTCGTGGCGCCGCAATGCCGACGGCACCTACTCGGGCACGCTCTTCGCCGAGCCGGACCGCGGCTACAACGCCGTGGGCACCACCAACTACGTTCCGCGTTTCAACAAGATCGAGGTCCGCTTCGCCCCGTCCCCGGCGGGCGGCGTCGCGCAGAACCAAGTCGGTCTGACCTTGGCGGATACGATCCAATTCTCCGAAGCCAACGGCACGCCGATGACCTCGCTCGATCCGACGTCGGCGGGCACGGGCACGCGCGCCGGTTTCCCGGCCCTGCCGCAGGCCTTCAACGGCCGCCTCAGCCTCGACGCCGAGGGCATCGTCGTGAATCCCGACGGCACCCTCTGGGTCAGCGACGAGTACGGTCCGTACATTTTCAAGTTCTCCGCCGAGGGTCGGTTGCTGTCGGCGATCCGTCCGCCCGAGGCCCTGATCCCGAAACGCAACGGCGCCGATTCCTTCGCTTCCAACAATCCTTCCGAGGGCCAGCCGGCGCCCGTGCCGCCCGACCCGACCACGGGCCGCCAGAACAACCAGGGCATGGAAGGCCTCGCCGTTTCGCCCGACGGCCGCACGCTCTTCGGCCTGCTCCAATCCGCGACGCGCCAGGATGGCGGCACCGGCGGCGCCAGCGCGGTGCGCTTCACCACGCGGCTGCTGGCGTACGACCTCACCGGGCCGACGCCGACGTTGAAAGGTGAATACGCCCTGCAGTTGCCGACCTTTGTCCAAGGCACGGCGACCCGGGTCGCGGCGCAGAGCGAATTGGTCGCGGTGAACAACACGCAGGTCCTCGTCATCGCGCGCGACAGCGGCTTCGGCCGCGGCCTCGTCCCGACTTCCCTCTACCGCAAGGTGCTCGTGTACGACATCGCCAACGCGACCAACCTCGCGGGCACCAACTACGATTCGCCCGCGACGCCGCTCGCGCCCGGCGGCGTGCTCGCGGCCGGCGTCGTGCCCGCGACCCGCACCGAATGGATCGATCTCAACGATCCCGCCCAGCTCGCGAAGTTCGGCCTGAAGAACGGCCCGACCGACGACACCAACAATCTCAGCGAAAAGTGGGAGGCGCTCGCCCTCGTGCCGGCGCTCGATCCCGCCGCGCCCGACGATTGGTTTCTCTTCATCGGCAACGACAACGATTTCCTCACGACGCAGGGCTTCCAGGTCGGCGCCGCCTATACGGCCACGGTCGACAACGACAGCATGGTCCTCGTCTACCGGATCACGTTGCCCTCGCGGCTCGTGAATCTTTCCAGCCGAGCCCAGGCCGGTGCGGGGGCCAACGCCCACACGCTCGGCTTCGTCGTCGCCGGCGCCCGCCCGAAGACGATGTTGATCCGCGGCGTCGGCCCGTCGCTCGCCGCCTACGGTGTGACCGGCGCCCTCGCCGATCCGGTGCTCGCGGTCTTCGACGCGGCCGGCCGCGCCGTTTTCCGCAACGACAATTGGACGGATGCCGCCGCCGAGAACCGCACCGCTGCCGCCCGCGCCGGCGCCTTCGCCCTCGCGGAAGGCAGCCGCGATGCCGCGGTCGTCGCGGTGCTCGATCCGGGTGTCTACAGCGTCCAAGTCAGCCCGGCCGCCGAGGCGACGGGCCTGAGCTTGATCGAAATCTACGAGGTGCCCTGAGCGCGCTTGCGCGCGCAGTTGAAAGTTGAAAGTGGAACGTTGAAAGAACGGAACAGGGGGTTGAAACGGGAAACGCGCTCGACGCCGGCGCGGTTTCCCGCGGAGCTCGGGGCAACCCCCTTCGCCCCATGCTGCTTCGTACCTTTGCCGCGGTATCAATTTCCCTGGTTGCAACGTTGCAGCTCGCCGCGGCCCCGACGGCGGCGGAGCTCGCGCCCTTGCTCGCGCGGCCGCTGCTCGAGCCCGGCCAGCCGTTGCACGACGCGCGCGCCGTGATCCGTGGCGGCGTCGCGCGGCTGCCGGAGTTCGCGACGATGCCGGAATGGCAAACCTACGCCGCGCGCCTGCGGCAACGCGTGCTCGACGAAGTCGTTTTCCGCGATCCTACCTCGCGCGCGTGGCGCGACGCCCAGGCCGGCGTCGTGTGGCTGGAGGACGTCGCGGGCGGCGACGGCTACCGGCTGCGGAAGCTGCGCTACGAGGCGCTGCCCGGACTTTGGATTCCGGCGATTCTCTACGAGCCGACCGGCGCGACGGGCAAAATCCCCGTGCACCTCGCCGTCAACGGCCACGACAAGGAAGGCAAGGCCGTCGGCTACAAGCAGGCCCGCTGCATCAATCTCGCGCGCCGCGGCATCGCCACTCTCAACGTCGAGTGGTTCCACCAGGGCCAGCTGCGCACGGACGGTTTCATGCACTACCGCATGAACCAACTCGACCTCGCCGGCGTCAGCGGCCTCGCGCCCTTTTACCTCGCGATGTCGCGCGGCCTCGACCTGCTCCTCGCGCTGCCTTACGCGGATGCGAAACGCGTCGCCGTGACGGGCCTTTCCGGCGGCGGCTGGCAGACGATCGTGATCAGCGCGCTCGACCCGCGCGTGACGCTGAGCAATCCCGTCGCCGGCTATTCGAGCTACCTGACGCGCGCCGAATATCCGAGCGACCTCGGCGACTCCGAGCAGACGCCGAGCGACCTCGCGCGCGTCGCCGACTACACGCACCTCACGGCTTTGCTCGGCGACCGCTCCGCGCTGCTCACCTACAACGCGAAGGACAATTGCTGCTTCGCCGCCGCCCACGCGCTGCCCCCGCTGCTCGCCGCCGCGGAGCCGATTTTCAAATTGCACGGCCGCGCCGCGCACCTGCGTTCGCACGTGAACCACGTGCCGGGCACGCACAACTTCGAGCAGGACAACCGCGAGGCACTGTATCGGTTTCTCGGCGACGAATTTTTCCCCGGCCGCGCCGGTTATGCCGCGACCGAGCTCGACGCGACCGCGGAACTGAAAACCGCGGCCCAACTCCACGTGGCGTTGCCGGAGGACAATCTCGATTTCAACCGGCTCGCCCTCGCCGCCGCCCGCGACCTGCCGCGCCCCGGCCTCGCCACGCCGGCGAAACTGGCCGCGGTCCTCGGTTATCGCGCGGACGCCGTCGTCGCCCCGGCCGTGCCCGTCGAACGCATCGGCGAACTCCAAATCTCAACCCGCGTGCTGCGCCTCGGCGGCGAATGGAGCGTGCCGGTCGTGGAAGTGTGGACGGGCCGGCCCATGGGCACGACGTTGCTCGTGGCCGATTCAGGGCGGAAAACCCAGGCCGCGCGCGTGGCGGAGCTGTTGGCCGCGGGGCAACGCGTGCTGGCGTTGGATCCGTTCTACTTCGGGGAATCGGCCGTCGCGCCGCGGGATTTCCTGCACGCGCTGTTGCTGTCGTCGGTCGGCCGGCGGCCGCTGGGCATTCAAGCCGGGCAAGTGGCGGCCGTCGCGCGTTGGGCCGCGGCGCAGCCGGATTTCGGTCCGATCGTCGTGGAATCGCGCGGCCCGCGCAGCAGCGTGTTCGCGCTCGCGGCCGCGGTGCTCGAGCCGAAGGCGATCGCCGGCGTGCGCACCGTCGAGCCGCTCGCGAGTCTGCACGACGTGATCCGCCTCAGTTGGTCCGTGGACCAGAAGCCCGAGCTGTTCTGCTTCGGTTTGCTCGAGGCTTTCGATCTGCCGCAGCTGCGCGCGTTGGTGGGAGCGAATCGGCTTCGCTAAACGCAAAGATTCAAAGGCGGCAAAGGGACGCGAAGGAGCGGCAGGGCTTTGCGGCGCGGCAAGCCGTTTCCGAAACGGATCTTTGCGACTTTTGCGTTTCTTTGCGGCAGATTCTTTGCGCGTCCCTAAATCCGGTAAACGCGTTCCGAGGTCGTGACGTAGATTTGGCGCCGTTCCGCGGCGGTTTTGCCGGCGAGGACGGCGTCGACCACTTCAACCCAGCGCGGGTAGGCGATCGCAAGGGTGCTCACGGGCCAATCGCTGCCGAACATCGTCCGCTCCGGGCCGAAGCACGAGAGGATGTGTTCGAGGTAGGGCTGCAGTTGCGCGGGCGTCCACGCGGCGTGGTCCGCTTCGGTGGCGAGACCGCTCAGTTTGCAGACCACGTTCGGCAGCGCCGCCAATTCGCGCAGCTGCGTGCGCCATGGCTCGGCGAGGCCGGTCTTGATCCCCGGCTTGCCGCCGTGGTCGAGGATGAAGTTCACCTCCGGGCAACGCCGCACGAGCTCCGTGACGGCGCCCAATTGGCGGTGGTAGATGCAAAGGTCGCACGAGAATCCGAACGACGGCAGCAATTGCACGCCGCGCACAAATCCCGGCCGCAGGCAGAACGCATCGTCCGGTTCGTCCTGCAGCAACCGCCGCACGCCCTTGACCAGCGGCTGCGTCGCGAGCCGGCGGAGATCGGCCGCGACGGCGTCGCCGTTTTCCAAAGGTGCATGCGCGACGATGCCGCGGATCCGCGGATCGGTGCGCGCGAAGTCCGCCACCCACTCGACCTCCTCGAACGGATTGGTCCGGCCGCATTGCACAAAGACGATCTTCGCCAGCTCGACGCTCCCGCGCGCCGCGTCGAGTTCGGCCGGCGTGCGGCGGACCGACAGAGGCGGCACGCCGGCAAGCCACGGATACTTGCCGCCGGCCGGATCCCAAAAATGGACGTGCGCATCGACGATCGGGAATTCGGGCATGGGATCACGCTTTGCGGCCCCGGCGCGGAGCTCCAGCCTGGAAAAGCGGGAAGCGGAAAGCTATCAGCTGTCAGCCATCAGCGATCAGCCGTCAGCATTCGGATCGGCCGTTTCCCACTTTTCCGATTTTCCCCTTTCCGCGGTCGGCAATCTGGCCGAGCGTCGTGGCGCTTTCTTCCCCGTGCGCGCTTTCCGTTTCGTTCTTCCCGGTTGCCTGCTGCTGCCCGCTCTGACCGCGGCCGAACCTGCGTTGCCGGCGCCCGCGGCGGCGTTCATCGAGGCGCATTGCGCGAGTTGCCACGACGACATCGAGAAAAAGGGCGGCCTCGATCTGACCGCGCTCGCGCTGAAGCCCGACGATCCGAAGAACTTCGCGAAATGGCTGGCCGTGCACGACCGCGTCGTCTCCGGCGAAATGCCGCCGAAGCAAAAGGCGCGGCCGGCGGCCGACGCCGTCGGGCAATTCGCCGCGGCGGTTGCGGCTCCGTTGGTCGCGGCCGAGCAGCGCACCGGCGCCGAAGGCCGCGCGGTGCAGCGCCGCCTCAACCGCTACGAGTACGAGAACGCCGTGCGCGATCTGCTCGGCGCGCCGTGGCTGCAGCTCAAGGACGGCCTGCCCGAGGACGGCGAGCGGTACCGTTTCAACAAGGTCGGCGAGGCCCTCGACATTTCGCACGTGCAGATGGCGCGCTACCTCGCCGTGGCCGAGGACGCGTTGCGCCAGGTGATCGCCCGCGACGCGCAGCCCCCGGAGGCCAAGGTCGTCCGCTACTACGCGCGCGACCAGCGTTCGTTCGCCGGCCGCATGACGTATTCGGTTTTCAACACGCGGGCCGAGCGCGCGACGTTTCCCGTGCTCGGCACGCAGGCGCAGCCCGATGTGCGTTCCACCAAGGCGCCGATCACCGTCGGCGACGCCGACCCCGCGGTGCGCGAGCGCGAGGCGATGGGCGTGGTCGCGAGCTCGTACGAGCCGATCGAGCTGCGCTTCGAGAAATTCAAGGCGCCGGTGTCCGGCCGCTACAAGGTGCGCGTCAACGCCTACTCCGTCTGGGTCGGCCCCGGCAAACAACTCCCGGGCAAAGCCGAACGCTGGTGGATCCCGGACTTCGACGACGTCGCTCCGGGCCGTCGCCCCGAACCGCTCACGCTCTACGCCGAGCTGCAGCCCCGCGGCACGCGCCGGCTCGGCGCCTTCGATGTCGGCACCGAGCCGACGGTCGGCGAACTTGACGTGCACTTGCTCGCGGGCGAGACGATCCGGCCCGACGCGGTGCGCTTCTTCCGTTCCCGTCCTTCCAATTGGCAAAACCCGCTCGCGACGCGCGAGGGCCAGCCCGGCATGGCGTTCCGTTGGCTCGAGGTCGAAGGACCGATCTTTGAAAAGTGGCCGACGGCCGGACACACGTTGATGTTCGGGCAATTGCCGGTGCGGAAAACGAAGGGCGGCGGCTTCGAGGTCGACTCCAAGGACCCGGCCGGCGACGCGCGCCGCCTGCTTGCCGGCTTCTTGGCCAAGGCCTACCGCCGGCCCGTGGCCGCGGGCGAGGTCGACCGCTTTTTCCCGGTTTACGAACGCACGCGCGCCGGCGGCGCCGGTTTCGCGGAGGCGATGATCACGGCGTACACGGCGGTGCTGTGCTCGCCGGGTTTCGTTTGCCTCGAGGAAACGCCCGGCCCGCTCGACGACCACGCCGTGGCCGCACGGCTCGCGTTCTTTTTGTGGAATTCCCCGCCCGACGCCGCGCTGCGCGCCGTGGCCGATCGCGGCGAGCTGCGGCAGCCGGCCGTGCTGCGCGCGCAGACGGAACGCCTGCTCGCCGACCCGCGCGCGCTGCGATTCCAGGAAGCGTTTCTCGATTACTGGCTCGACCTGCGGAAGATGCAGGCGACCTCGCCCGACGCCTCGCTCTACAACGACTACTACCTCGACGACGCGCTCGTCGAAGCGGCGCAGGAGGAGACGCAGTTGTTCTTCGCGGAATTGCTTCGGGCGGATTTGCCCGCGCGCACCTTGGTCGCGAGCGATTTCATCTTCGCCAACGAACGGCTCGCCGATCTCTACGGCCTGGACGGCGTCGCCGGCGCGGCCCTGCGCAAAGTGGCGTTGCCCGCGGATTCCCCGCGCGGCGGCCTGCTCACGCAGGCGAGCGTGCTGAAGGTCACGGCCAACGGCACCACGACCTCGCCGGTGCTGCGCGGCGTGTGGATCATGGAACGCATCCTCGGGATGCCGCCGCCTCCGCCGCCCCCGAGCGTGCCGGCGGTCGAGCCCGACATCCGCGGCGCGACGACGATCCGGCAATTGCTGGAGAAGCACCGCAGCGAGGAGAGCTGCGGCGCCTGCCACGCGCGCATCGATCCCGCGGGATTCGCGCTGGAGAATTTCGACGTGCTCGGCGGCTGGCGGAACCAGTACCGGGCCATCGCCGACGGCGTGAAACCCGTGACCGGCATCGGCAAGGGCGGTCTCAAATTCACCTTCCACTATGCCCAGCCCGTCGATGCCGCCGGCGAACTCTGGGACGGCCGTGCCTTCCGCGATATCCGCGATTTCAAGCGCCTGTTGCTCGCGGACGAACGCCAGCTCGCGCGCAACCTCGCGCGGCAATTCGCGGTCTATGCGACCGGCGCGCCGGTGCGTTTCAGCGACCGCCCCGCCATCGAGCGCCTCCTCGACCGCGCCGCCGCGCGCGGCTACGGCGTGCGCACCCTCGTGCACGAAGTCGTGCAAAGTGAACTTTTCCTGCACAAGTAATCCGTCCCCGCCGCCCCATGAACACCGCCCCCGCCCGCGCTTCCCGTCCCGCCGCCGGTTCCTTCGTTTCCACGCAGCGGGCGTTGTCGCGGCGGCAATTCCTCCGCGGCGCCGGCATCGTGCTCTCGTTGCCCTGGCTCGATTCGATGCTGCCCGCCTTCGCCAAGGCGGCGGTCGCTGCGGACAACCAAGGCCCCGCCGGCAAGCCGCGCCGGATGTTCGCGATCTGCAACAACCTCGGCCTGCTGCCCGAGCAATTTTTCCCGAAGGCCACCGGCCGCGGCTATGCGCTCTCGCCGTACCTCGAATTGATGAAGGCGCACCGCGAGGACTTCACGGTGTTCAGCGGCGTGTCGCACCCCGACGTCGACGGCGGCCATCCGGCCGACATCTGCTTTCTCACCGCGGCGCCGCATCCCGGCAGCGGCGGTTTCCGCAACACGATCTCGCTCGACCAATACATCGCGGAGCGCATCGGCCACCAAACGCGTTTCCAGTCGCTCACCCTCGGCGTCAACGTGCAGCAGGGCACGCGCAGTCTCTCGTGGACGCGGTCCGGCGTGCTCATTCCCTGCGAGGAAAAGCCGTCGGATGTGTTCAAAAAACTCTTCGTCCAAGGCACGCCCGCCGAGGTCGAGGCGCAGCTGCGGCGGCTGGCCCAGGGCCAAAGCATTCTCGATGCGGTCGGCGGCCAGGCGAAGGACCTGCAGCGCAGCGTGGGCGCGCGCGACCGCGACCGCCTCGACCAGTATTTCACCAGCGTGCGCGAGCTCGAGCGCCGGCTCGAGATGGCGAAGGAGTGGGAGAAACGCCCGAAGCCGAAAGTGACGGCGTCCGTGCCCCTCGATCCCGCGAGTCCGCGCGAGTACATGGACAAGGTGAAGCTGATGTACGACATGGCGCGGCTGGCGTTCGAGACGGACTCGACGCGGTCGGTGTCGCTGATGCTCGACAGCGTGAACTCGCCCGCGATCGACCTCGACCACGACTTGAAGATCACGGACGGCTACCACAACCTTTCGCACCACGGCCGCTCGGAGGCGAAGATCGCGCAGCTGAAGGCGATCGACGAGTGGCACATGAAATTGCTCAATGGCCTCTTCAACGACCTCAAGGCGGTGAAGGAGGACGGCGAGACGCTCTTCGACCGCACGATGGTCCTGTACGGTTCGAATCTGGGCAACGCGAACACCCACGTGACGACGAACCTGCCGACGCTGTTTGCCGGCGGCGGCTTCCGCCACGGCCAGCACCTCGGCTTCGATACCAACCACAATTACCCGCTGCCGAATCTCTTCGTTTCGATGCTGCAGCGCATGGGCATCGAGGCGGACAAGTTCGCGTCGTCGACGGGCACGATGCGCGGGTTGGAGCTGGCGTGAGCGTGGGCGCTCACGCGGTTGAGAGTTGAGAGCTGGGAGTTGAGAGATCGGACCGCGCATTGCGGGTACGCAAGGGACGCAGCGGCTGCTGCCGTGCTCTCAACACTCAGCTCTCAACTCTCAACTCCGGCCGCATGCGGCCGGGCTACGGCTTCACCGCCCACGCCGGCAGCGCGTAGGGGTCGAAGTCCTTCACCGCGGGCACGAGATAGAACGCGGCGAGCAAAATCACGACGCCGCAGATGAGGTTCAGGAGAAGCCCCGTTCTGATCATGTCGCTCACGCGCAGGGCGCCGGTGCTGTAGGCGATGGCGTTGGTCGGCGAGGCGCCCGGCATCATGAAGGCGCAACTGGCGGCGAGCGTCGCGGGGATCATGATCAGGAAGGGATGGAATTCCATGCCGCCGGCGAGGCCGGCGAGGATCGGCAAGAACGCGCTGATCGTGGCGGAATTGCTCATCATCTCGGAGACGATCACCACGAGCACGACGATCATCGTGACGACGAGCCAGACCGGCACGCCGTGCAGAATGTGCAGTTCCTGGCTCAGCCACTTGGTGACGCCGGTTTCGGTCAGCGCGCCGGAGAGGCTGAGGCTGCCGCCGAAGAAGAGCAGAATGCCCCAGGGCAATTTCTCCGTGTCCTGCCACGTGAGGACGGTGGCGGAGTATTTCCGGTCGAGCGGGATGACGAAGAGCAGCAGGGCGCCGAGGATGGCGATCACCGCATCTTCGATCTTCGCGCCGATGAGGCCGGACCAGAAATCGCTGAACACCCAGCCGAGGATGCAGAAGATGAACACGGCCGTGGTGGCGATTTCGCCGCGGGTGAAGCCGCCGAGTTTGCGGTATTCGTCGGCCATCAGCGGGGCGAGCCCGTGGACGGGCGGGGCCTTGCGCAAGAGCGTCGTGTAGAGCAGGAGCCAGCAGAGCGCGAGGAGGATGGCGGCGATCGGCACGCCGAAAGCCATCCACTCGGCGAGGCTCAGGTTGACGCCGTAGGTCTTGGCCACGAAGCCCTCGAGCACGGCGTTGGTCGGGGTGCCGATGAACGTGGCGAGGCCGCCCAGGCAAGGCGCGTAGGCGACGGCGAGGATGAGGGCCTTCGGGGCCGGCGTGCCGCCGTTGCTTTGCTTCGCCACGAGGGCGGCGATGCTCAGCGCCATCGGCATCATGACCATGGCGGTGGCGGCGTTGCTCATCCACATGCCCATGAAGCCCGTGATGAAGAGCAGGCCGGCGAGCAGGCTGGGCAGATTCCAGCCGACGTAGCGCAGGAGGCCGAGACCGAGGCGCTCGTGCACGCGCCATTTGCGGATCGCGATCGAGAGAATGAAACCGCCGAGGAACAGGAAGATCAGGTCCGCGGCGAAACTCGCGGCCGCTTTGCGCAGCGGCATGACGTCGCAGAGGGGCATGACCACGAGCGGCAGCAGGGCCGTGACCGGCAGCGGCATCGCTTCCGTGATCCACCAGATGCCGAGCCAGAAGGCCAAGCCGCAGACGGTCCACGCCTGGGCGCTCATGCCTTCGGGCGGCGGCAGGACAAACGTCAGGGCAAACAGCACCACACCCAGCACGAGGCCGGTGTTGCGGACGAGCGGGGAAGTTTGTTCGGCGTCGGTGTTGAGCTGCGGGGCGGCGGTGGCGGACATCGGGGAACGGGGACCTCCGGGGCGGGGTGAAGCGGGCGAGTGCATCCGCCGCCGGCCGAATCTCAATGCTCGGCTGGTTGGAAATCCGCGGGAAATTTCCCCGGCGCGCGCGGATTCAGCGGGCGAGAAAGCGCCGGGCCCAATCCGGATCGGGCAACGGCGTCGGCCGGTACGTGCCGAAGAGCGCGTAACGCGAACGCGCGACGAGCTTGTACACCGCGTCGCGCAGGCCGGCGGGCAGCACACGGGCGGCGGCGACGATCCGCCACAGGCCGCCGAGTTCGTCGACGGCGCCGAGGGCACCGTCGGTGCGCAGGCGGAACGCGCCCGGTTCCGGCCGATTCCAGTCGGGCACGAAGACGAGGCTGTCGAAGTCGCGCATCGGCAGGCCTTGTGCGCGGAGGTAGGCCTGCGCCGGCTCGCTTTGCAGGGGCGCGAAGGTCAGGCGGCCCGCCGCGTCGTCGTGCAGCAGGAGCCGGACGACCGCGTTGCACAGGCCGCACTCGCCGTCGTACAGCAACACCGGCCGGCGTTCATCCCGGCGTGCCGGGAGCCAATCCGGGTCGAAAGTGAAGAGGTGCAGCATGACCATGCCGAAACTCAGGTCGGCAAAGTCGACCATCACGATGATGCCGAGATGCATCGCGAGCATGAGCACCCACGCGACCCACCGCCCCGTCGGCCGAAGTGCAAGCGGCAGAAACAGGATCTCCAGCGCCAGCACCGTCCAAGTGTGCAGGGCGAGCACCCAGTCGGGCAACCCGAGGTAGAGGTTCCGGATCGCACCCGGCCGGGCGAGAGGATTGTCGATCAGGTGGCGGAACGCCGTGCCGTCGAGCCAACTCGGGCTGCCGAGTTTGACTAGGCCGCTGAACGTGTATCCGGCGGCCATCAGAAACCAGACCCCGCGGAACAGCCAGGCCGGGAAAAACCATTCGCGCGGCGCGGAGGCCGGGCGAAAAAGCCGCATCGGTTCGCTGTCGGGAATCAGCACGCACGCCAGAAGAATCAGGCCGACATAGGGCAGCGACGGATTCGAGATGAGATTGTTGCGGTTGAAGAGACAGGCCCAGCCGAACCACAGCAACAGCGCGGCCAGGCGTCGGCCGACGCCGAGCAGGAAGAGCAGGCTGAGGATGCACAGCGCGCCGAGGAAGACGGTGACGAAAGCCGGCGTACCGCCCCAGGCGGTCGCGAGCGGATTCGGCCAAAGTCCGTGGGTGGCGTTGAGCTCCGGTTGCGGCAGCACGCCGGCTGTCGAAAAGAGTTCGCCGCCCCACGGCAGGAGCAGGACGAAGTGCTGCAGGAGGTAGAATCCGAAGACGATGCGGAACAGTGCGAACTGGACCGGCGGAAGGGCTTTGACGGCGGCGAGCATCGGGGCGGCTCAGGGGCAGGCGGGTCGCAGCAACCAGCGGTCGGAGCGACCGCGGGTCCGGGTGCGGATTTCCACGGCGAAGTCGCGGGCGTCGGTCGGCAGCCCGAAGTCCCGGCGCAACGGGCCGTCCGGCGCAAAGGCGTGGCAGAACACCGCCTGCCACAGCGGTTCCGGCAGGCGCGGCGCGTAGGAAAGGGCGGCTCCGTAGACATTGCGACGGTTGTAGGCGCCGGCGAGCCGGGCGTAGAGCTCCGGGGTGATCGGAAGCGACCGGGCGGCCCCGGCGGCGTCGCGCCAGTGCAGCGTGAAGTCGGAGGCAAAGGTCTCGAGTCCGTCGACGTCGGAGAACACCTTCGGGAACGGTGCCGCGGCCGTGGCGGCGCCGATTCCGCGCAAAGACCGTGAGCCGACCACGTAGCCGAGCATGGGCAGGGTGCCGGCGGCCGTCAGAATCAAGGCGGCGACGTTCGCCGCGGTCGGCGTGAGGCGGAGCATCTTCCTGCCGACTCAGACCGCTGGAGCGGGCAGCCGCAATCCCGGGATTTCGCTTTCCGCCGCGGCTCCTGTCCGCGATGCTGGCACCGCATGATGCTCGCGCTGTTGATCGCGATCGCCGCAGCCCTGTTCTATGTCGAACGGCGCTGGCCGGCCCGGGCGTTGCCGGCGGTGGAAGGCTGGTGGGCCCGCGTTGTCTTCGTGAACGTGGTCCAGCTCGCGATCGTGGTGGTCGCCGGCTTCACCTGGGACCGGTGGTTCCGGGAGGCCTCGGTCTTTTCCTTGCGCACCTCCTTCGGGACGCTGGCGCAGGGCGGCATCGCCTACTTTGTCTCGACGTTCGTTTACTATTGGTGGCACCGCTGGCGGCACGAGTCGGCATGGTTCTGGCGGCTGTGCCACCAATTGCACCATTCGCCGCAACGGATCGAATTGCTGACGTCGTTTTACAAGCATCCCGTGGAAATTGCGGTCAACTCGCTGCTCAGTGCGGGCCTCGTCTACGCGTTGCTGGGCTGCAGTGTCGAAGCGGGTGCGGTGTATACGTTTCTGACCGCCGTGGCGGAGTACTTCTATCACCTGAACCTGCGCACGCCTTTCTGGATCGGTTTTCTGGTGCAGCGACCCGAATCGCACCGCATCCACCACCGCTACCGGCACCACACGCAGAACTTCGCCGATCTGCCGATTTGGGATTTTCTTTTCGGCACCTTCCGCAATCCGCGGCCCGGCGCCGAGCCGACCCGTTGCGGCTATGACGCCGAGCGGGAAGATCGTTTCGACGACATGCTCGGTTTCCGGGACGTGCATGCGGCCGGGGCAATCGAACGGCCGCCGCTGCGGCTGCTGCCGACCTGCTTCGGCTGCAGCAAACGCTGGGCCTGTGCCGTTTCGGCCGTTCCCGCGGCTCCGCCAGACGAAACCCGCCGCTGAATTCAGGGCGGCGCGGGCGTGACGGCGGCGCGGATGTCGGGATCGGGGATCTGCGGGCCGGAGTGGGCTGCGATCTCCGTCTCGGTCCAGCGGACGAGGAGCGCCTCCTTCACGTCGCCGGCGATGAAACCGTAGTGCCGGGCCGGGGCCGGCTTGCCCGGGGTGGCGGACTCCGCGGTGGTCAGCAGTTCGCGGATGCGGAGCGGTTTGCCGGTCCAGGTGAGCTCGGTGCGCGTGCGCAGGGCCGCGGCCTCGACCGGGCCGAGGTTGAGCGGCAGCCGCACCGGCGCGAGCAGGTGCCAGCTGTAGGGACTGCCGGACAGGCCGTTGACCAGCAGCGCGCGGCCCCCGGTGTCATTGGTAACCGGATACTCGCGCCAGGCCCCGGTCTGCACCTTGCGGCCGACCTGGGCGAGCGCGGCGTCGGCGACGGTCCAACCGTTCCCGGCCAAGACTAGGCGGTCGCCGGCTTTGAGGATCAACACCGGCTTCCCCGCCGGCGCCGGGGCGGCGTTGGTCCCCGGGCGCGCGGTGCGGTTGACCTTCCGCAGCGAGAACAACCCCGCCGCCAGGATCACCACCAGCACGACCACGGCGCCGGCGAAGATCGTGATGCGGGTGGCGCGGCGCGTGGAGGCGGCCAGCGCCTCCTGCGAGCGCGCCACGCCGGCGGAGCGGCTGGCTTTGTCGGAGAAACCGAAGGCCTGCGCGACGTCGGCGTCGGCGAGGTCGAAGCCCTGGTAGAACTCGATCTCGTCGCCCGTCCAGCTGGCGACGAGCATGCGGTTGCCGGCGTCGGCGTTGAAGTAGTTCGCGATGTCGCCGACCGTGACGCCCTCGGGCGTTTCGCCTTCGAGATAGTCGACGCGCGACTGGTCGACGAGGGTCACGGGCGTGGGATGGCCGTCGAGGGCGACGGTGTCGCCGACCTTTTTCTTCCGCGCTTCCGCGGCCGTGATCGGCGCGCGGGGCTCGAGCCAGCGGAACAGTTTCCACTCGGGTCCCTGCTCGCCTTCCTCGTGCACGAGCGTGGCGGTTTCGCCGTCGTCGCCGACGAGGAAGAACTCGTGCCACGAATAGCGGGCGCCGCCGTCCTCCATGCTCATGACCGCCCGGCCGGCGACGCGCGTGCGCCAGCCTTTGAGCGTGCCGGGCGCGCCGATGTAGAGGGGAGTGGGATTGGCGTAGCTCATGGGCGGAAAAAGTGCGGCACGAAGCGGCTCAGGTTGCCGGTGATGCGGCGGGTGTCCTCGCGCAGCCCGAGGCCGGCGGGTTCGTGGTCGACGATCCACACGCCGCACACGGCGCGGTGGCCGTCGAAGTCGGGCAGCGCGGCCGGTTCCTGATAGACGTAGCCCTCGGCGCCGTAGTCGCCGGGCGATTCCTCGACGGCGACGCCGCCCTCGAACCAGGACACGTTGGCGCCCTCGCGGCTGAGTTTCGGTTTGCGCACGTAGCGGCCGCCGAGCGCCGCCGGCGTTTCGTAGGCGGGCAGCAGATTGGGATGGCCGGGAAACAGCTCCCACAGGATCGGGAGAAGCCCCTTGTTGCTCAGCAGCATTTTCCACGCGGGTTCGAGGAACCGCACGGGGTCGGCGGCGAGGTGGGCGCCGAACGGTTCGGCCCAGAGCCATTCCCACGGATACAACTTGAAGCAGTTCTTCACGGGCTTGCCGGCGAGGTCGACGAAGGCGCGGCGGGATTCGTCCCAGCCGAGGTCCTCGATCGCGACGGCGTGGTGCGCGAGGCCGGCCTGGGCGCAGGTGTCGCGGAGGTAGAGCACGGTTTGCTCGTCTTCGGCGTGGTCCTTGATCGCGCTGAAATGGATCTCCGGGCCGCCCCAGCGTTGCCACGCCGCGATCAGCCGCTCGTGGATCGAGTTGAACTGGTCCGCGTCGGGCCGCGTGTCCTGCAACCAGAACCACTGCGCGACCGCGGCTTCGACGAGGGCGGTCGGGGTGTCGGCGTTGTACTCGAGCAGCTTGGGCGCGCCGCGGCCGTCGAAGGCGAGGTCGAAGCGCCCGTAGAGGCTGAAGTCGTCGCGTTCCCACGAGCGGCGGATCGCGGGGATCGCCGCCGGCGGGAGGCCGAGTCGGTCCCACCAGCCGCGTTCGACCACGGCTTCGGCGGCGTCGAGGCAAAGCCGGTGCAGGTCGCGCGCGGCGGTTTCCAAGACGGCGATTTCGGCAGCGGTGAACTCGTAGGCCGCGGATTCGTCCCAGTAAGGGCCGTCCTCGTGCGAGTGATACGTGAGCCCGACGGCCTCGACCCGTTCGCGCCAGCCGGGTCGCGGCGGACAGCGGTGGCGTTGCATCAGGACGGCGTGCTGAACGAACGCGACGTGCCGCCGAAGCCGTTGCGGTGAATGTAATTGTTCCCCGAGACGGGTCGGTTCTGCGCGGCGAGCGCGGCGGCGGCGAGGCGGGCGGCGTCGCTGCCCGGCGTGGAGATGTTGACGATGCTGCGGTGCGGGGCCGGGCCCCAGGTACCGCCGTAGAAGTACAGCTGCCGGACGGAGTCGTAGTGGTTGTACGGATGCGGGTAGAAGGCGCGGAACGGCGCGTGGTAGTGGCCGGCCCCGGGGACGTGGTCCTCGTTGGTGAGGTACGTCGATTCGGTGATGCGCCCGGCGGTCTGGGCGTCGGCCGCGGAGGTCGCGGCGAGGGCGCCGGTGGCGAGGCCGCCGAGCAAGATCCGGCGGACGCTGGAACTGCGTTTCACGGGCGGGACTCAGCCGACGATGGCGGCGGCGACGATCAGGCAGACGCCGAGGATGACGGCGCCGGCGACAATGGCGGCGGCGGAATTTTTCTTCTCGAAGATTTCGCCGTGCAGGTCGCCCGGCGTGCACTTGTCGAAGAGCTTGTAGCCGACGATGGCGGCGGCAATGCCGACGAAGGAAAACAGCACGACGTAGAGCAGGGCCTGACCGAGGGACTGGGCGTGCCAGTCGGCGGGGGCGGCCGGCTCGGCGGCGCGCGCGGCGACGAAAAGGACGGGCGCGAGCGCGGCGCGGCGGAGGAGCGGGAGGACGGTGGATTTCATGGCGGCGAGCGGAAAACGGGGGCGACGTTGCGGGCGGGAAAACGGCGTGTCAACGGGCGGGGCCTTACACGGCGGCGACGTTTCTCCAGCGGAGCGGAACGCGCGGATGTAGTGGGAAAGCGGGTACGGACGGCGAAAATCGGAAAAGCGGAAAACTGGGAAATTGGGAAATGGTTCCGGCCGCCGAGCGCTGATGGCTGAACGCTGAGCGCTGATCGCTGATCGCTTCGTCCGTCCGGCTTTCAACCTTCACCTTTCAACTTTCAACTTTCGCCCGCGGCCTAGCCGCGGGCGAGCTCGGCGGCGCGGTGCAGGGCGGCGGAGGCGGCGGCGCAGGCGGGGTCGTTGTCGAGGGCGTTGAGCGCCTGGTTGAAGGGCTCGGGGCGGACGGGGCCGTCGTAGCCGAGCGCGGCGAGGGCACCGACGAAGCCGGCGGCGTCGATCACGCCGGTGGCGACGGGCAGTTCGCGGGCGTTGTCCTTCTGCTGCTCCTTCGGGACGCCGACGGGGGCGTCGTTGAGGTCGACGCTGACGACATCGGCGTTCGTCAACGTGCGGAGATCGGCGACGGTGTCGCCTGCCTGCCACCAATGCCAAGTGTCGAGCACGAGGCCGACGTTGCCCGTGCCGATTTCCGCGATGAGTTCGCGGGTTTCGGCGAGCGTGTGGACGAAGGGATAGCGGCTGCGCACGAGCAGCAGCTGGGTGCCGACGTACTCGAGACCGAGGCGGAGGCCGTGGTCTTTGAGGATCGTGGCGATCTCGCGGAGGCGGGCGGCGTGCTGGCGGAAATTGGCGCGGTAGGTGAGCTCGGCGTGGCTCGGCATGAGCCAGGTGCCGACGCGGGTCGCGCCCGCGCGCTGCAGGCCGGCGGCGAGGCGGGGCAAGGCGGCGAGGCCGGTGCGGAAGGTCGCTTCGTCTTTGCGGAAATCGACCGTGAGGCCGGCGGCGGCCCAGGTGAGCTGCTTGGTTTTGAGATCGGCGAGCAGGGCGGCGAGGGCGTCGGGGGAAAGGCCCGCGAGTTCGTCGGCCCGCGGCTCGACGGCCTCGAAGCGGTGGCGGTGGGCGAGGTCGTTGAGCTCGCGTTGCGAGGCGGCGGTGACGCCGATGGAGCCCGGCGTGAGCGCGATGCGGAATTTGCGGGCGGGGGCCGCGCCCGCGGCGGCGCGGAGACCGGCAGGGAGGGAAACTGCGCCGGCGGCGAGGGCGGCGGCGGCGAGAAAACGGCGGCGTTGCATGGAAGAATGAGGGGTTGGGAAGACGGGTGGGGTCGGGGTGGGGTCGGGGCGGCTTTGAACCTGAAGCTTTCAACCTTCAGCAGCCGGCCGGCGGCCGGCCGTCAGGCGTAGCCGCGGGCGACGGGCCAGACGGCCTCGATCTTGTCGCCGCGGAGGCAATACAGGCGGTCGTAGAGGTTCACGTTGGGATCGCAGTGCGGGACGATGAACTCGAGGCGTTCGCCGAGGCGGAGGTCGCGCGGGGCTTCGGCGAGGTCGAGGATGCCGTGTTCGTCGCCGCCCCAGCTGTACTTCAGGCCGGGGAAATCCTTGGCGTCGGGGCCGAAGCGTTTGTCGGTGGCGAAGGCCTTGAGGCCGGCGTCGATCGTGGCGCGTTTCGGTTCGTTGCGGCTGATGACGGTGGCGAGGACGGTGAGCGCGGGGGCGAAGTCGTCGTAGAGCGCGCCGCCGCGGCCGCCGATGCGGCGGTAGTCGACGTCCATGAAGACGTACGAACCGCATTGCAGTTCGGTCATGGCTTTGAGCTCGGGATCGATGTTGTAGGTGCCGGTGCTGCCGCCGGAGAGAATCTCGAGCGGGATACCTTCGGCGCGCAGATCGCGGAACGTCGCGATTGCCGGGGTCATCGCCGCGTGCGAATGCGTGCGGCGGGCCGCGTAGCCGACGACGTGGGCGGAGGAACCGGAGTAGCAATGCACGCCGCGCAATGTGAGGTGCGGCAGGCGCAGGATCGCGCGGGCGAGTTGCTTGGCGGGTTCGCCGGCCTGGACGCCGGTGCGGCGGCTGCCGGGGTCGATGTCGAGGAACACGTTGAGCTTCTGTCCGGCGGCGCCGGCGGCGGCATCGAGTTGCTGCGCGTGCTCGAGGGAATCGGTGACGGCCGCGGTGTCGGGCTGCCGCGCGGCGACGCGCAGGAGGCGGCGGATTTTTTCCGGCCCGGCGAGTTCCGAGGTAACGAGGAGGCCGCCGATGCCGGCGGCGGCCATGGATTCGGCCTCGCGGATGGTGGCGACGCAGATGCCGAGGGCGCCGGCGGCGAGTTGGCGGCGCGCGATCTCGGGGCACTTGTGGGTTTTGGCGTGGGGGCGCAGGGCGATGCCGGCGGCGCGCGTGTGGTCGCGCATGCGGGCGACGTTGGCTTCGAAAGCGTCGAGATCGAGCAGCAGCGCCGGCGTGGGGAGGTCGGCCTTCGTGAGGCCGTCGAGGCCGCGGCCCGAGGCGAGCCGCTCGTCGATCTCGGCGCCGGTGTAGCTCGCGGCGGGTTGGGTCGCGGCGAGCGCGGGAGCGGCCGCGGCGGCGGCGGTGGCGGCGAGACCGCCTTGGAGAAACGTACGACGGGACATGGAAACGGGGGACACGCGGGGAGAATGCGACGGGCGGGGAGAGGGAGCGGCGCGGAGAAAACGGACCGGCGGGGTGAGCGGAGTGAGACGGTCCGCCGGAGATTTTCAATGCCGCGCGCGGAGTGGGTGCGGGGGATGGGGAATAGACCCGGGCTGAAGGCCCGGGCTACGCGGCGGCGGCGGAACGGCGGTGACAGGTGGAGCGCGGCGGTGTCAGGCTGGGGAATGCGCTGGATGCTGTTGATTGCCGGGTGGTGGGTCGGGTTGGCCGCGGGGCGGGCGGCGGAGGCGTGGACGCCGTTGTTCGACGGCAAGACGCTCGGCGGGTGGGCGGCGTCGGGGTTCGAGGCGGGCGGGGCGGTGAAGGTGGAGCCCGCGTTCCGCGGCGGGCCGGGCGCGATCGTGATCGAGGCGGGGCTGACGCTGTCGGGCGTAACGTGGCAGCGCGGCGGCGAATTGCCGCGGAGCAACTACGAGGTGGAAGTCGAGGCGATGAAGCTCGAGGGGGACGATTTTTTCTGCGGGCTGACGTTTCCCGTCGGGCGCAGCGCGGCGACGTTGGTGGTGGGCGGCTGGGGCGGCACGGTGGTCGGGATTTCGAGTTTGGATCGGATCGACGCGGCGGAAAACGAGACCTCGCGCACGCGGGAGTTTGCGCCGAACCGCTGGTACCGGATCCGCGTACGCGTCACCGACGCGCACCTCGAAGCCTGGATCGACGACGAGCCGATCGTGGACGTGGCGTTGAAAGATCGGGTGGTGAGCCTGCGGCCGGGCGAGATCCAGCGGTCGTTGCCGCTCGGGATCGCGACGTACATGACGCGGGCGGCGGTGCGCGGGATGCGGATTCGGCGTTTGAGTTCCGCCGCAGCCAACCCATGAACGCGGTCGACGCATGCGCACGAAAGTACTGTTTCTTTGTTCCCGGAACCAATGGCGTTCGCCGACGGCGGAGGCGTTGCTGAAGGAGCATGCGAATTACGAGGCGCGTTCGGCCGGCACGGAAGCCGGGGCGCGGATCAAGCTGACGGCGGGGCACGTGGGTTGGGCGGACGTGATCATCTGCATGGAAAAGAAACATGCAGACCGCGTGGCGGAGCGGTTTGCGGAGGAGCTGGGCGACAAGCCGCTGCATGTGCTGCGGATTCCGGACGACTACGGTTATATGGATCCGGCGCTCGTGGATCTGCTGCAGGGTGAACTCGGGGCGATTCTCGAACTATGAAACTGGAAAACGCCGTTGAACCACGGAGACGCGGAGAACACGGAGACAAACCCCGCCGAAGATATCTGGACTTGGGCCTGCCCCCTGAGAATCCGTCCTTCGAGCCGCCTTTGCCCCAAGCCTTTCTCTGTGTCCTCTGTGTCTCGGTGGTGAAAATGAACGGCTGAATTCAGCGTGAAGCGCGTGATCGCGAACGAACCATGAGCGGCGAATCGGGAGCGGCGAATTTGCCCGCCGGGCCGCGGCGGGAGATCCATGCCGCGGAGGCAATCGCGTGGCTGGCGGCGCGCGGCCGGATCGAAGGCGCATGCGCGATCACCTCGCTGCCCGATGTCTCGGAGCTGCGGCTCGGAATGGCGGAGTGGCGCGCGTGGTTTCTCGCGGCGGTGCGGTGCGTGATCGACGCGGTGCCGGACGAAAGCGCGGCGCTGTTTTTCCAATCCGATATCAAGCACGACGGCCGTTGGATCGACAAAGGCGGCATGGTGATCCGGGCGGCGGAGGATGCGGGCGCGCACGTGCTGCTGCACAAGATCGTGTGCCGGTGCCCGCCCGGGCGGCCGACGCCGGGGCGGCCGGCGTACACGCACCTGATCGCGGTGTCGCGGGCGCTGCGTTGCCCGGAACCGGTGCCGATTCCGGACGTGATCGTCGACCCGGGCCGGCAGCCGTGGGTGCGCGCGATGGGCGTGCGCGCCGCGGCGCACGCGGTGCGGTTTGCGCGGGACCAGGCGAAGGCGCGCGTGGTGCTCGATCCGTTCTGCGGCGTGGGCACGGTGCCGGCGACGGCGAACGCGCTCGGGCTCGACGCGATCGGCGTCGAGCTGTCGCGGAAACGCGCGGAGCAGGCGCGCGCCTTGGTCGTGACGGCGGAGGAACTTGCATGACGGCGCGGATCGTCGCGGGCCTGTGGCTTGGGCTGGTGCTGGGCACGGCGGCGGTGAAGGCTGCGGTGCCAACGATGCCGACCGGATTCGCCGCGCTCACTCTGGATTACACGACGCCGACCGATGCGGCGTTGCAGGCACGGCTGGTCGCGCTCGACGCGGAACTGCGGGAGAACTTTGGGCTCGGCGCGGAGGCGACCGCCGTCGGACTGCTGGATTTGCGCACGGGCCGCTGGGCGGCGCTGCGGCCGGACCGGATCGATTATGCGGCCAGCGTGCCGAAGATCGGAATTTTGCTGGCGTGGTCTGCGAAGCAACCGCGGGCGGTCGCGGAAGCGCCGCCACCGGAGGTGCGGCGGGACCTCGGGCTGATGATCAAGCGTTCGGACAACGCGACCGCGGCGGCGTTTTCGCGGCAGCTTGGTTTGGCGGCGATCCAGGAGGTGCTGGACGCGCATGGCTTCTACGACGCGGCGCGCGGCGGCGGGATTTGGATCGGCAAGCACTACGGCCAGGGTGGCGAGCGCCGGCTGGATCCGGTCGGCGGGCATTCGCACGCGGCGACGGTGCGCCAGCTCGTGCGGTTTTACCTCCTGCTGGAGCAGGGAAAACTGGTTTCACCGGCGGCCTCGGCGGCCATGCGGGAGATCTTTGCCTCGCCGGAAATCGCGCCGATCGACGACAAGTTTGTGCGCGGGCTGGCGGGTCGGCCGCGCGAGATCCGGCGCAAGGCGGGCTGGTGGGAAACGTGGGTGCACGACACCGCGGTGATCACCGGGCTGGACCGGCACTATGTGCTCGCGGCGATGACGCAGGGGGCGCGGGGCGAGGACTACCTCGTGGCGCTCGCGCCGGCGGTCGACGCGCTGCTGGGGCCGGAGCCGGCGGGGAAGTGACGGGACGGCGGCGATGCCGGCCGCTCCGGATCAATCTCTCAACCCTCAACTTTTGACCGCGGGATCTCCCGCTTCAGCGGGCCGCGCGGCCCGGTATCCAACGATTCAGCACGCGGACGAGTTCGGCGCGGCGGACGGGTTTGTCGACGAAGTCGCTCATGCCGGTGGCGAAGCAGCGTTCGCGGTCCTTGAGGGAAGTGTTGGCCGTGAGGGCGACGACGGGCGGGGCGTTCTTGCCGTACTCCTCGAGGATGCGCGTGGTGGCCTCGAAGCCGTCCATGACGGGCATCTGGCAATCCATGAAGACGATGTCGTAGCGGGTGCCGCGGATCCGTTCGAGGGCCTCGAGGGCGCCGGGGGCGCGGTCGACGGTGCAGCCGAGACGTTCGAGCAGCTGGGAGCTGACGGAGCGGCTGATCTCGTCGTCGTCGATGACGAGCACGCGCGCGCCGGTCGCGGCGGTCGCGGCGACGGGAAACGGCGGCAGGGAGCGTTCGGTGCTGGGCGGCGCGGTGCGGCCGGGCCGGCTTTCGAGCAGGACGGGGGCCGATTGCTGCGACATCGCCTCGAGGAGCAGTTCCGCGCGCAGGAGCGGTTTGCGGAGCACGACAACGACGGGCAGGGCGAGGTCCGCGAGCGGCACGGCGGCGGGATCGCGGCTGAGCAAAACGATGCGCGGCGGATTCGGGCCGGGGTCGGAGGCGAGCCCGGCGGAAAGTTCGGCGGCGTGGGTGCGGGCGAGGTGCTCGTCGAGCAGGAGGACGCGGGTGCACTCCTCCTCGTCCTCGAGCGTGTCGCGGAGGAGGCCCAGGGCTTCGGCGACGCTGTCGGTGACATCGTGCTCGATCCCGAGGCGGGCGAGCAGCGTGGCGGCGGCGACGCGGGCGGCGGCCAGTTCGTCGAGGACGATGACGTGGTAGTCGCGCAGGGCGGCGTGGTTGATCGGTTCGGAGTCAGTTTCCGGCGGGAGGGGCAGGTAGACCCAGAATTCGGAGCCGCTTTCCGGCAGGTTGCGCGCGCCGATTTGGCCGCCCATGAGTTCGACGAGCCGTTTGCTGATGGCGAGGTCGAGGCCTGAGCCGCCGGCGTTGCGGGCGGAGGCGGCCTGGGCGGCGGTGAGGCGGTCGAAGAGGGTTTCGCGCATCGCCTCGGGGATGCCGGGGCCGGTGTCGGTGATGCTGAACTGCAGCCAACCGGGCGCGCGCTGGGCCTCGACGGCGTCGGCCGGCGGCAAGCCGACGCGCAGCACGACGCGGCCGCGGGCGGTGGAGCGCACGGCGCTCGACATCAGATTGAGCAGGACCTGGCGGAGGCGGACGGCGTCGCCGGCCACGCGGGACGGGACATCGGGCGCGATGATGAGGACGAGATCGAGTTTCTTGAGGAGGGCGAGGGGCGAGAGGACCTCGACGACCTCGATCAGCGGCTGGCGGAGATCGAAGGCGGACTGCGTGATCCGGATCTGGCCGGTTTCGACGCTGGCGTAGTCCAGGACGTCGTTGAGCGTCTGGAGCATCGATTCCGCGGAAGCGCGGAGGGTGGAAAGGTGTTCGCGCGACGACGGCGTGAGGCGGGCGTCGAGCATGAGGTCGGCGGAGCCGATGATGCCGTTGAGGTGGGCGCGGGTCTCGCGGCTCAGGGTGGCGAGCATCTCGCTCTTGGCCTGGCTCTCGGCGGCGGTGCCCTCGCGGTCCTTGCGGGCCGCGAGGGTTTCCTCGCGGGCCTCGGCGAGAAACCGGGCCTGGGCGGCGTTTTCCTCGAGGCGGAGCTGTTCGGCCCGGCGCCATTGCCAGGCGAAGAAGGCGGCGAGGGCGAAGGCGGCGCCGCCGAGGACGAGGCCCGCCGGGGAATTCGCCTTCGACAATTCGCCGGCGGCGAAGAGCGGGAAGGCGGGGACGGGCATACGGCGATTGGGGCCCGGAGGCGGATTCAGCTCAAACCGATAATTGGGAAAGGGGAAGCGGGGAGCGGTCGGCGCTCAGCGGTCGGCGTCGGGGCGGCGACGCCGCGTTTGCGCGGCGACGGGATTCGGCCGCCAAGCGGCGCAAAGGGCGCAAGAGGTGCGATACGTCGAGGAGCCTCTGAAAAACCTGCGGGTGATTGGGCGGTCGGCGGAATTCGGCCCTTGGGATGGCCGCAAAAACACGCAAAATCCGCGGCCGAGGCAGCCGATTTTTTGCGCTCTTTGCGCCGCTTGGCGGCAATCTGCCCTCCGGGGCCGGGCAAGAAACTCAGCCGCGCGTTTTTCGGAGGTTCCTCGAAGCTGCGACGACGTTGTGGCTTTTGGGCTAGGGGGTTGCTCGCCGCACGGCGCGGCCGGGAAGGGCCTCTTTTATCCGTTCGCCGCCGCGAACCACGAATTGGCCGTGCACGAGCACATGGGCGATTCCGGCGGAGGGCAGGCTGCCTTGGGTGAACGTGGCGCGGTCGATCACGGTGGCGGGATCAAAAACGGTGATGTCGGCGTCCGCACCGACGGCGATCCGGCCCTTGGCCTGCATTGCCGGCACGTGGTCGAGACGGCGCGCCGGCAGAATCGTCATCTTCGCCAGAGCGTCCATCAGCGGGAGGAGTTTCTGTTCGCGCACGTAGCGGCCCAGAACCCGCGCAAAGGTGCCGGCGCCGCGGGGATGACCGGCGCCGTCCACATAGGGGATGGCGTCGCTCGCGATGATGACCCCCGGATGGGCGATGGCGCGCGCCACGTTTTCCTCCTTCATGGAGAAAATCACCACCCACCCGCCTTGCCGGCGGTAGCGGTCGAAAGAATCCTTCGTCAGGCGTTCGCCGGTCACGGGCCACATCAGGTCGGCGTAGTCGATCTGCAGGCGGTGCTGCCAACCCTCGTCGAAGATCGCCGACTCCAGCCGGGTGGAACCGGCGATGTACGGATAAACTTCGGTGGTCAGGTCGAGGCCCGCTTTCCGCTTCGCGTCGATCAAGTCCAGGATGGCCGGCACGTCGCGCGCGCCGCTGCTACCCACATGCACGATATGGAGCGGAGCGCCGGTCGTCTCGGCGGCGCCGATGACCTCGCGCATCGCGCCGATGCCGTTCGTGCGCACGTGCACGAAGGCGGGCACACGGTTCCGCGCGGCGACGCGAAAGATCCGCTCGATCTCCGCCGTGGTCGCGGCCGGGGAATAGTTGATGCCGAAACCGACTCCGAGCGCGCCTTCGTCGAGGCCGGTCTGGACTTCGGATTCCATGGCCCGCAACTCCGGCTCGCGCGCCACCCCCAAGGTGCCGACCAGGCCGAGCACCGTGGTTTCCTTCGGTATCACCGCGCCGGGGCGGAACGCATGAAAGCGGGCCGCGAGGTGCCCGACCGTTGTGCCGAAGTTGACGGGCGCGCGGCCTTCGAGCTCGGCGAGCCAGGGCCCGACCGGAGAGTTGCCGGCCTCCATGTCCAGCGCGGTCGTGACGCCGTCCTGCGCCTTGAGTTCGAGGTCGCTGACCTTGAAGCCGTGCTGGTGCAGGTCGATGAAACCCGGCGCCACGACGAGGCCCGCCACGTTTACGACCACCTTGCCGGCCAAGGCCGTCTCGGCGACGGCGGCGATTTTGCCGCCGTTCACGCCGATGTTCCGCGGGGCATCGAGACCGGTGGCCGGGTCCATCACGCGGCCGCCGGCGAGGACGACATCGTAGCTTTCGGCGGCCGCGGCCGGGGCTGCGAAGGCCAGGGCGAAGGCGGCGACAACAGGCAGACGGAAACGGGTGGTCGTACTCATGGGGTGCGGGTTCTGATCGTCGGATATCCGAAGTGCCGGCGGCGCGAAACGATGAAATCGCCGCGCGCCGGAGTGCCCGTTGGCGAAACGAGCGCCAATCCGCCGGTCCCGAAGTGCGAGCCGGGACGATCGCGAGGCAACCGCCCGGTCTCCCTGGGTTCCTCGACCTGGGGTGGCCGCGGGCGCCCTCGCGGGGCCGAGGGCGTCGCGCAGCTGGGGCGAACTACTTCGCGCGCTTGGCGATCCAGTCGGTCTTCGTGGCCTCGCCGCCGTTGAAACCGGGGCGCTCGACCTGGCCCTTGATCGCGTCGCCGTCGATTTTGCCGGCGTATTTCACGACGAACTTGTTGTCGCCGAAGGCGAGCTCCACGGAGAAGGCGAGCGTGCCGTCTTTGTACGACGCGGCGGAGATCGGTGTATCGGGAATCTGCATTTCGCCGGCCTGCCAGCCGAGCAGCGTACCGGTCAGTTTGCCGTCCTTGAGCTCGAGTTTGAGCGTGCGCTCGACGGCGGCGCCGCCGCCGCGGCCGGCTTGGGACCATTTCCAGGTGCCGTTCGGGGAAGCTTCGGCGGCCTGGGCGGAAACGGTGAAGACAAAGGCGGCGACGGGCGCCGCGAGCAGGGTGCGCAGGGTATTCATGGGGTATTGGGGAGTACGCCTGCCGGACGGACGGGAGTGCCAAACGTTTTGTCCGAGGGCGCAAAAATCGTTGCGCGGACCGGGCGGAAGGCTCCGCGGGTTCGAATGCACCGTGCCCGGGAATGGCTCCGTCGAGCGCGGAGGGGCGCGCTTGGAGCGCAACCGAGGGGATGGGCACGGACGAGGCGCGCGCCTGTGGAGCGGAATGGGCGGCGTGGTGCGCCGGGGTATTCGAATGCGGAGAGTGGACCCGGGCTGAAAGCCCGGGCTACGGTGCGGCGTTTTGCTGCGCGGCGGGTGCGGCGGGGTCGGGCTTTGGGCGCGGCCGAACCGACGGCGTACTTCCCGGTTCGGAATCGGCCAATTCGGCGAGCGCGAGGCGGAAGTTCAGCAGATCACCGCCGCGACCACGCGGCATCGAGCCGGTAGATGCGTTCGGCGTTGGCGTGATAGAATTTTTCGAGGACGGCGCGCGGGAGGTTGAGCGCCTGGGTCTTGCGGCCGTTGTAGGTCGTTTCGCCTTGGCCGGCGTAGTAGTCGAAGTCGGCGCGATAGCGGACTTCGAGACTGGCGGCATGGGCCTGGCGCTGCGGGTCGGTCGGCGGCGTGTCGCGGCGGTGCGGCATCCAGCCGGCGTCCACGCCATACATGATGCGGTCGGGAAACCGCAGGAAAAGCGCGCGCACCTTTTCGCTCGGGTGACGGGTGAGGTTGCGCGTGCGGGCGGCGACCTCGATCTGGAAATTCGGATAGCGCGCGAGCCGTTCGGCGATCCCGTCGAGATCGTGTTCGAGGCTGCCGAGGTGCGCACCGACCACGACCAGCGCCGGGTGTTTCCGCATGATGTTGTCGCGGGCGGCAATGATGGCGGCGTGGCTCGGATATTCCGGTTTGCCGTAGAGATGCCACTGCGGGTTCTGCGAATAGTAGCCGTAGTGGGAGCTGTTCGGATCGAGGGCGAGCCAGGCGTCGATGGGCTCGGCGAGGTGGGCGTGGAGCGGTTTGCCGACTTTGGCGAGGTGCGCGTAGATCGGATCGAAGAGCGGATCGTCGGGCAGAATGAATTTGCCCTCCCGATTTTTGATCTCGATGCCGACCTCCTTCCAAATTTTCACGGCGACGGCGCCGCGGGCAAACGCGGCGTCGAGCCATGCGATCGTGCGCGCAGCCCAGCCCGGTTCATCGCGGCCGCGGAGATCGAAGGTCGTGGTCACCGGGTAGAGCTGCGGCTGGGCGCGGTAGAGTTCGAACGCGATGCGGTCCATCGTCGCGAGCTGACCGTCGCCGCCGGGCACGCAGACGTTGATCGTGCGCACGTTGATGCGGCGGAAAAGGGCGTGAATGGCCGGCACGTCCTCGAAGATGTGCGAATGGACATCGATCTTCAGGATCTCGGTGTAGGCGGGCGGCGATTCCGCGGCGCGCAGGGCGCCGAACGAGATCGCGCCGAACAGCGCGAGGGAAACGAGGAACGGGGAACGGAGCATGGGGGAGCGGGGTTTCCGGCCAGGGGGAGGAGCGACGCGATAAACTGAACCGAGAGGAAGCCGGATTTTAAGCGGGATCGGATGCGGGAGGGGTTTGAAGGAGCGGGTGACGGCTGAAAACGGAGTCGGACTCCTCGCGTCACCCCGGCCCTCAAGTGGGCCGACCGAGCCACGGCGCGAAGTGCGGGTTAGCGAAGGGACCCGGAGAGGGACTCGAAAACGGGCCCGAGCTCGGCCCGGCGCAGGCCGAGGTTCGGACGTCGGTCTTGGCAGTCACGATGCGATGAGACAGACCTCGGGCGGTTCGCAGTCAAGCAGCGGGGCTTCAGACTGGTTCCGCGGCGGCGGCTGGGACGAAGTCGTTGGGTGCGGAGGACTGCCTGCCGCTCGCGCTCCCGAACACCGGCATGCCGGCGGCGGGTGGGTGGCTTGGTTTGCGTAGGAGCGCGCCTCGTGCGCGCCTGGGGGCATTGGGCGCGGACGAGCCGCGCCCCTACGTGATGGGATCGTCGGCGGAGGGGGACCCGGGCTGAAGGCCCGGGCTACGGGGCGGCGCGTTTTTCGCGATCAGCGCTTGTACCAGGCGGGGCCGACGTCGGCGGCGGCGAGGGGGCGGCGGATGACGGGGGCGGCGGAAAGTTGGTCGCTGCCGAGGTCGCCGGGGGCGGTGCGCGGTTGGCCGTCCAGGTCGGTCTTCAGGGCGGCGTGGTTGGCGGCGACGGCGCGGCGCGCCGGACCGGCGGCGGCGGGGCGGAGGAGACCGTCGGGGCCGCGGGCGAGCTGCGGGTCCGCGACAGCGATGCCGGGACGGGCGGCGGCGGTCGGGCCGAAGGCGAGATTGTCCTGCCAGGTCCAATCCGCGCCGGCTTCGCCGGCGAGCAGGCTGCCGCCGTCGCCGACGACGAAGAGGTTTTGCGCGACGACGATGGCTTCGGGTTTGAGGGTGCGGCCGGCGCCGCCGAGGCCGGCGGCGAGATCGAGGCAGGGGCCGGCGGAGGCGACGACGGTGTTGCCGGCGATGACGGCGCGCTTGGCGACGAAGTATTGGTTGAGGGCGGAATTCGGCACGCCGCTCGTGATCCAGATCCCGCCCTTCATGACGCCTTCGATGTAGTTGTTGGTGACGACGTGGTCCTCGCCGATGATGCGGATGCCGCCGGAGTTGGGTTTGCGGCCGCCGAAGAAGAAGTTGCCATCGACAACATTCCGGTCGCCGTGGCGCAGGGTGAGCATGCCGTCGCAGTCGCGGAACGTGTTCGCGCGGTAAACGTTTTCCCCGGATTTCGAGGAGATGATTTCGATTTCGCCGTCGCAGCGGTCGAAGAGGTTTTCCTGCACGGTCGTGCGCGAGTTGCTCATCGACTGGTGGCTGTAGCCGATGCGGATGGTTTCGCCGCCGTTGCGGCCGAGCGGGGCGCGCGGGCCGAAGTGGTTGCGCTCGAGGCGGTGGTTGTTCGGCGTCTTGGGATCGACCTCGATCTGCAGGGTCGGATCGTCGCTCGACTTGTTCGCGAAGTAGCAACGGTCGATGCGGTGGTCGGTGCCCTCGACGTGGACGAAGAACTTGTAGGTGCCTCCGTCGACGACCGAGGCGGTGAGGCGGTTGTTTTTCCCTTTGATCAAGATGCCGTCGCCGTTGGGGCCGCCGTCCTTGATCACGAGGCCTTCGACGACGAGCCATTCGCCGTCGATGACGAGACGGGATTTGCCGCTGAGTTTGAATTGGCCGGGATTGGTGGCGCGGAGCGTGATCGGTTTCTCGCGCGTGCCTTTGCCGCGGAAAGTGAGCGTCGCATTTTCCCAAGTCGCGTTGGGAAACAGGACGACGTCGCCCGGTTCGAAGCGGTTCGTGAGCGAGGCGAGATCGCCGGCGGCGAGGAGGCGGTAGGCGCTTTCGGCGCGCGCGGCGGCGGGGAGGAGAAGCGCGAGGGCGAGGAAACGAACGAACGAGAGCGATTCCAACCGGAGGAATTGAACCACAGAGGACACGGAGGGCACGGAGGTGGAGGCGCGCGGGGTGCGCGGGTTGAACGGTGGAGGGTTAAAGTTGAAGGAACGGAATTCCGCCGCGGGCCTACTTCCAGGACTCGTCGAAGAAGCCGGCGTTCACGATTTTGCCGGGCCAGCGGGGGCCGGGGGCTTCGCGCAGATCGACGACGGCGAAGTCGGGGAGCTTGGCAGTTTGGAGGGAGTTCGTGCCGTAGGCTTCGTCGCGGAAATCGATTCCGCTGTTGAGCACGACGTAGCGCGGTTGCGGGCTGAGCGGATTCGGGAAAACCAAGACGGGCGCGTGGTGGGCGGCGTCGTAAGCGGTGCCGCGCACCGTGAGTTTGCCGGCGTCCCAGGCGAGCGGGGTTTTGCCGGAGGCGACGAATTGCGCGATGAGGCGGTTGGAACTCACGTCGCCCCAGAGGACGAGGTTGCGTTGGGCGAGGTCGTCGGCGGTGACGGCGGTGTCGTCCTTCACGAGCACTTCGCCGCGGAACAAATCGCGCCACATCTTCACGGCGTGTTTGAACTCGGCGTCGGCCCAGGCGCCGACGGCGGGGTTGAGGGGGCGGCCCGTGGGTTTGACGAAGAGGAACGGCGTGAGGAACGCGTCGTTGACGGGACCGGTGAGGCCGGGGGTCTTGCGGGTTTCGGTGCGCCAGCGGGCGGCGAAGGTTTTGTCCTGGAAGGCCCAGCGGCCGTCGGTCTTGGCGAACCAGTAGTAGGGCTCGAGGTCGCCGAGGACGACGGGCTGGCCGTCGATGACGACGCGGAGGCCTTCGGTGCGTTCGAGCACGAGGCTGAAGACGGCGACGTTCTTCGTGGTGACGGCGAGTTCGCCGGTCGGCGTGAAACGCAGGCGGACGTCGGCGCGCTCCCAGTGTTTTTCCAATTCCATGAGCCGGATGCGGCCGGATTTCGCGTAACGCAGCGTGTAGGTGGTGAAGCGTTCGTCTTTCGGAAACGCGTCGCGTCCGGCGGCAACCAGAGTGTCGAGGCGGGCGGCGAGGGTCGCCTTGGTTTCGGGGTGGTACTTGTGCGCGGTCTTGGGGCCGATGAGGTGTTCGAGGGTCAGGCCTTCGGCGGACATGGCCTGGGCCATGATGTCGGCGGCCTGCTTCTGAGGGTCGATCTCGCCGCTGTAGGCGACGACGGGAAGGTTGGCCAGATTGGCGGCGTATCCGGTGGCGTCGTACCAACGCCACAGCGTCTGCTCCCACGGCGTGCGCGGCGGTTTGCCGGGCGCGAGGACCTTGGCGTAGACGGCGGTTTCGGCGAAGCCGGCGCCGGGCGAGGCGGCGACCCAAGTGTCGGGGTGGTGGACGGCGAGGTGCCAGGTGCTGGCGCCGCCCATGGAGAAACCGCGCACGACGGTGCGGGCGGCGTCGACCTTGTAGGCGCGGCGGACAGCGGCGAGGGCCTCGAAGACATCGGTCTCGCCGGCGAACTTGGTCGCGTTGCAGAAGCGGCCGTAGGGCGTGAGAATGATCGCCTCGGCGGGCACGATCTCGCTGTCGCGCGGCGGGCGCTCGCGTTCCCCGATGAAGGCAAGCTCGGTGCGTTTTTCGCCGCGGCCGAGGAGGACGACATCGAGGCGGCGGGGGGCGTCGCCGGTCTTTTTCCAACCCGCGGGCAACGTGAGCGCATAGGGTTGGATCGAGAGATCGAGCGCGGATTTGTAGCCGCGGATGGAGGTGCCGGGCGTCTCGGTCCAGGGGGCGCGGCCGGCGCGGAGATCGGCGAGGCGTTCGCGGCCGGTGGCGAGGGCGCGGCGGGCGGCGTCGACTTGTTTGAGGTCGAAGAATTCGTCGTAGCGCAGGGCCCAGTCGACGGCCTTGTGGAAGATCTCGGCGTCGGGCAGCAGCTCGGCGAAACGCGTCTTGCCCGGGGCGGCGAGTTCGCGGGCGGCGGCATCGAGATCGGCGCGGAGGGCGGCGGCGCCGGCGGTGAGTTCGGCGCGGGCGGCGTCGGGAATCGCGATACCGGCGGGCGGCAGGCGCTTGGCGGGCGGCGGGGGCGTTTGGGCGGCGAGGGTGGAGGCGAAGGCGAGGGTCAGCGCGAGGGCGCGGGCGAGGGGAAGAGCGCGGGGCATGGGGAAAGGCGGAAGGCGAAAGGCGGAAGGCGAAAGGACGGAAACGGATTGGAACACAGAGGGCACGGAGACGAACCGGAGGAGCACGGAGGGCGGGCGGGGGATTGCGGAAGGCGGATTGCGAAGTGCGGATTGGGGCGGAGGGAGCGAGGTCGGCCGGGGGAAGTCGGTGGCGTGAGAATCGGGGCTGGGCCGCAGGGCAGAGATTGGAACCACGGATTTCACGGACGGGCACGGATTCTCGGCCGGAAGCATACAGTTGGGGGCGTGGCTCGACGGATCGGTCTCTCAACCATCAACTTTCAACTCTCAACTCCATGATTCCGGTTCAGAGTTTGTCGCCGAAGCGGAATTTCTTTTTCGCGCGCTGCTTTTTCGGGGACGGGGCGATGCCGAGGCGCGGGTCGTTGGCGCGGACCAGTTGGACGAGGCGCTTGGCGTCGCGCTCGAACGAGTCGGCGGTTTCAGGCAGGTAGAGCCATTTTTTCAAAATTGGATGCGGAGCGAGGGCGGGGAATTCCGCGCGCAGGCTCGGCTGGTGCTCGTGCATCGTGCAGACGAGCACGCCCTGCCACGGTTCGCCCTGGGTGGTGAGAAACAGATGGTGTTTCCCGTGCAGCATGATCGTGCGGCCGCCGAACCACGACTTCAGGACAAAGGACGGCTCCGCGAGCAACGGATCGGCGAGCCATTGCAGCGGGTGGTCGGCTTTGACGGCTTTGACGCGGTGGGAATTGGAAGGGCGGGAAATGGGAAAAGCGGAAAAGTGGAAAATCGGAAAACGGGAGGAGAGGTGAAAGGCGGAAGGCGAAACCCGGAAATTGGGAAATCGGGAAATTGGAAAACGGGAATTGCCGGAAGGGGAATTGGGGAAACGGGAGTCAGCGCCAGGATTCGTCGAAGAAACCGGCGGCGACGATTTTGCCGGGCCAGCGGGGGCCGGGCGGCGTGCGCAGGTCGACGACGGCCCAGTCGGGGAGCTTCGGCGTTTGCAGCGCGTTGTTGCCGTAGCCTTCGCTGCGGAACGTGATGCCGCTGTTGAGCACGACGTAGCGGCGCGGGTTGAGCGGATTCGGAAAAACCAAAATCGGCGCGTGGTGTTTCGCGTCGTAGGCGGTGCCGCGGAAGGTCAGCGTCTTCGCGTCCCACGCGACCGGCAATTGCGCGATGATCTTGGCGAGAACGGAATTGGAGGACGGGTCGCCCCAGAGGATGAGGTTGCGGTCGGCGAGGTCGGCGTCGGTCACGGCGCGGTCGGCCTTCACGGGCGCGTCGCCGCGGTAAACGTCGCGCCAGAGGCGGCGCGCGGCGGTGAGCTCGGCCTCGACCCAGGCGCCGAGTTCGGGCGAGAGCGGTTTGCCGGAGGGGCGGACGAAGAGGAAGGCATCGACGAAGGCGTCGTCGACGGGGCCGGTGAGCCCGGGACGTTTGCGCAACGCGGTCGGGTCGGCGAAATCCGCGGGGGCGTTTTGCCAGCGGCCGTCGCGGCGCACGAGGACGGTGCGGACGGGGGCCGTGGGTTGGAGCGGGCGCACGGTGTCGCCGTCGATCGTGACGGCGGCGGGGGCGCCGGGGAAGGAGAGCGCGGAAACATTTTTTGTGACGATGACCGGATCGGCGCCGGGGGCGGCGGTGAAGCGGAGGTCGGCGCGTTCCCAGTGTTTTTCCAAACCTTCGACGCGCAGGCCGCGGGGGCCGTCGGCGTAGCGCAGCGTGTAGGTGCTGAAGCGGACGTCGCGCGGGGCCGGGTCGCGGCCGGCGGCGAGCAGGGATTCGAAGCGCGCGGTGAGCTCGGCCTTGGTGGCGTCGTGGTATTTGTGCGCGGTCTGCGGGCCGATGAAGCGTTCGAGCTTGAGGCCCTGCGCGGCGAAAGCGGCGGCCATGAGGTCGGAGGCTTCCTTCTGGCCGTCGAGTTCGCCGGTGTAGGCGAGGGTGGGGAGGTGCGTGAAGTTGGCGGCGATGCCGGTGGACTCGTATTGGCGCCAGAGCATTTGCTCCCAGGCGGGGCGCGGTTCTTTCCCGGGCGCGAGGGCCTTGGTGAAGATGGGCGTTTCGGCGAAGCCGGCGCCGGGCGAGGCGACGGCCCAGAGGCCGGGGTGGTGCGCGGCGAGATGCCAGGAGCTGCCGCCGCCCATCGAGAAACCGGCGACGGCGATGCGGTCGGCGTCGATGTGGTATTGGGCGCGGACGGCGGCGAGGGCCTCGAAGACATCGGTCTCGCCGGCGAACTTGGTCGCGTTGCAGAAGCGGCCGTAGGGGATGAGCGTGAGCGTGTCCGCGGGCGCGAGCTGCGGCGGGGCGGCCTCGCGTTCGGCGAAGAAGGCGAGCTCGGTGCGTTTCTCGCCGCGGCCGAGCAGCCAGACCATCATTTGGCGGTGCGGCTTGGGCCACGTGGGCGGGACGACGAGGGCGTAGGGCTGGACGGAGCCGTCGATTTTCGAGCGGTAGCCGCGGAGGATCGTACCGGTGGCGGTGAGCCAGGGGGAGCGGCGGTCGCGGAGCTGGGCGGCGCGTTCGCGGCCGCGGGCGAGGAGCTGGCGCGCATAGGCGAGGTCCTTGGGCGCCATGAACTCGTCGTAACGCAGGGCCCAGTCGACGGCCTTGTGGAAGATCTCGGCGTCGGGCAACAGGGCCGCGAGAGCCGCGGACTCGGGCGCGGCGAGGTCGCGGGCGAGGGCGTCGAGGTCGGCGCGGAGGGCGGCGGCGCCGGCGGCGAGCTCGGCCTTGTCCGTATCCGCCAAAGTAAGACCGGGCGGCGGGATGACCTTGGGCGGCGTGAACGCCGCGGGCGGGGTCTGGGCCGCGAGCGGGGCGGCGAGGGCGAGGCAGCAGGCGGCGAACGGGGCGGCGAGGCGCATGGGGCGGAAGGGGCGGACGGGGAAAAGAAGGACGGGGCGGCCGGCTTCAGGACGCGGGCCGGCGGCGGCGGTCGCGGTAGGCGGACGGCGTGACGCCGACGCAGCGGGCGAAGGCGCGGGAAAACACAATGGCGCTGCGGTATCCGACGCGGGGGGCGAGGGCCTCGAGTTTTTCGTCGCTGCTCTCGAGCAGTTCCTGCGCGCGCTGGATGCGCATGTAGGTGACGTGCTCCATCGGCGTGCGGCCGAGTTCGCGGCGGCAAACGCGGCGCAGGTGCTCGGAGCTGAGGGAACAGGCGGCGGCGAGGGAGGTGAGTTTCCAGTCGGCAGCGAGATCGCGCGCGACGAGCGACCACAGGTCCGAGATGCGCGACTCCGTGCGCCACGGGCGGGCGAGGCGGGTGGTCTGGCCGTGGATGAGGCCGACCCAATGGCGGACGTGGGCGGCGTCGCGTTCGCCCAACCATTCGGCGCGGAGGCCGGCGAGCATGCGGCCGAGGTCCTCGGCGCCGGCGGCGAGGCGGAGGGGCGAGCCGGCACCGACGAGGGGCTGGGTCCAGGCGGCCTCCTCGTAGCGGACCCAGGCGAAGACCCAGCGGCGGCCGGGCACAGCGTGGAAGGCGTTGAGGACGCGCGGCGGGGCGAGGCAGAGTTGGCCGGCGCCGACGCGCTGCCAGCGGCCCTCGAGCAGCATGCGGCCCTCGCCCTCGAGGCAGGCGAGGAAGAAGCTGCCGGTAGGAGCGAGACGGACGCGGCGGTAGGGGGCGTGGACGGTGTCGAGGCCGAGCCAGGCGATGTGGTGCGAGGCGAGCTCGGGACACTCCCGCGCGTGCAGGCTCCAGCGCCGCGTGCGCGGGCCGTCGATCGTGGTTTCCTGCCAGGCGGGGTGGTTCAAGGGGCCGGGGTGCGAATTCGTCAGTCGGACGTGTGAAACGCGGGCTTTTCTCCGCCGGGCGCGTCGCACAGCGTGTGTGTTCACCCGGCCGCCGGCGGCGTCAAGCTCCGCGGCGGCGAGACCCCACCTTCAGATTTTATGCCCAATCCCTGGACCGGAAAAGGAAACCCTTACACCCGCGAGGAAGTGCGGGCGCGGCTGCAGGCCACGATCGCGAAACAGCAGGCGATCATCGCCGCCGGCGCCGGCACCGGCATCAGCGCGAAGTTCATCGAGAAGGGCGGCGCCGACCTGATCATCATCTATAACAGCGGGCGTTTCCGCATGATGGGCCACGGTTCCACCGCGGGCATGATGGCCTACGGCGACGCCAACGCGATCGCGATGGAGATCGGCGAATTCGAGGTGCTGCCCGTCGTCGAGGAAGTGCCCGTGATCTGCGGCGTGCACGCGACCGATCCGCGCCGCCGCATGTGGCACTGGCTCGGGAAGGTGAAGGAAATGGGTTTCTCCGGCGTGAACAATTTCCCGACCCACACGATCGTCGACGGCCACTTCCGCGGCGTGCTCGAGGAGACGGGCATGAGCGTGAAGAAGGAATACGAGATGGTCGCGCTCGCGCGGCGGATGGACCTGTTCTCCATCGTCTACGTCGGCTCCCCCGAGGAAGCCGCGGAAATGGCGAAGGCCGGCGCCGACGCCATCATCGCCCACGTCGGCACGACGGTCGGCGGCAGCATCGGCGTGAAGAGCGCGGTCGTGAGCTGGGAGCACACGCTCAAAGTCACCCGCGACATCATCGCCGCCGCGAGCGCGGTGCGGAACGACATCTTCTACCTCTGCCACGGCGGCCCCATCAACACGCCGGAGGACGCCGCGCGCGTCATCGCCGCCACGCCCTGCGTCGGCTTCGTCGGCGCGAGCAGCCTCGAGCGCATGGGCGTCGAGGAATCGCTCACGAACCTGACGCGGAAGTTCAAGACGATCGGGTTGAAGAAGTAGCGGGTAGCGAGTAGCGGGTAGCGGGCATGCGGCAATTTTCGCCGGCACCCCGCCGCCCGCGGCGCCGCCGGACTTCGCGCACCGCTTACCGATTTCCGTTTTCCCAATCCGCAATTCGCAATCCGCGATCCGCAATCCATCGCCCCATGAACCCCGCCGACCGCCGCTTCGTCGCCATTGCCGACGCGCTCCGCGAGCCCAACGCCTGGACCAACAACGAGTGGCTGTGCCGTCCCGACCTCGTGGCGGCGGAGAAACTCCTGCTCGTCCGCGCCAACATGGAACCGATGCATTGCCATCCGTTCCACCACCACCCGCACCGCGAGGAAATCATCTACGTGATCTACGGCCGCGCCGAACAGTGGGTGGGCGACGAATGCCGCATCCTCGGCCCCGGCGAGATGGCGCACATCCCGCCCGGCACGGTCCACGCCACCTACAACCCCCACGCCGAGCCCCTCGTTTTCCTCGCGATCCTGTCGCCGGCGAAATTGCCCGACGCGCAGGCCGCGGTCGCCGATCCCTGCGATGTGTCGGACCAGGAGCCTTGGGCCAGCCTGCGAAAAGGCCGGCCCGCTTGCCGCACGCGAATCTGAGTTTTCGTTTTCCGTCCCTTCGGTTCCGGCCGTTCCCGGATTTTCGTTTTTCCAATACCCCGCCATGAAACGTCTCCTGTTGCTCGCCACGTTTGCGCTCGTCGCCTGCGCCTCCGCGGCCGATGCCCCGCTCCGCATCTTCATCCGCTCCGGCCCGAAATCCCACGGCCCGGGCGCGCACGACTATCCGCGTTTCCTCAAGGAATGGGTTCCGCTGCTCAATGCCCGCGGCGCCCAGGCCACGGGCGCGGACGCGTTTCCCAACGCCGCGCAATTGGCCGCGACCGACGTCCTCATCCTTCACGCGCAGGAGGCCGGCAACATCCCCGCCGCCGAAGACCGCGCCAACCTCGACGCCTTCCTCAAGCGCGGCGGCGGCCTCGTCGTGATCCACGCCGGCGTCGTCTCGCGCGATCCGGATTGGTTCAAGGGCATCGTCGGCGGCTCCTGGCGCAATGGCACCACGCGCTGGCTCGAGGCGCCCATGCACCTCTACTTCACCGACCGCGCGCACCCGATCACGCACGGCGCCTCGAATTGGGGCATGGACGACGAGATCTACTACGACCTCGACATGCACCCCGACGCGCGCGTCCTCGCCACG
Source organism: Opitutaceae bacterium (assembly GCA_027482185.1). Lineage (GTDB taxonomy): Bacteria > Verrucomicrobiota > Verrucomicrobiia > Opitutales > Opitutaceae > ER46. Next base: position 518,481 of record JAIXWF010000022.1, read on the forward strand.
GCCTACACGCCGAAGGCGATCGACACCGGCGGCCGCGGCAACCGCGAGGCCCAGGCCCGCGCCGCCGAGGCGGTGGCCCAGCGCAAGGGCGTGAACATTTACGACATCCAACCCCAGATGTGGACCTATGAGCGCACCGTCGCCGGCGGCAGCAAACCCTACCGCGCCTTCGTCTCGATCCCCGGCCACCTCTACGAAAACTTCAACCGCGCCAACTACCGCGCGATCTTGCTCCGCGGCATCGCCTGGGCCGGCCAGCGCGCCAACGTCGACGAACTCTGCAAACCCGAGGAACTCGGCGACACGCTCCGCTACCCCGCCGGCGGCCCGATCCATCCGGCAAAAGCTGCCGCCAAGATCGAGGTTCATCCCGAATTCAATATTTCCCTCGTCGCGTCCGAACCGCTCGTGAACAAGGTCATGAATCTCGACTGGGACGCGCAGGGCCGCCTCTGGGTCTGCGAAACGCCCGAATATCCCAACGGCCGCCGCGCGCCCAACACCGCGCCTTGGAAAGAGAGCGGTTCGCTCCGCGGCGCCCAGGTCGAGCGCGAGCCCGAGGACCGGATTTCCATTCTCACGGACACCGACGGCGACGGCGTCATGGACAAAAAGCACGTCTTCGCCGACAAGCTCGAGTTGGTCACGAGCTTTGTCTTCTACAAGAACGGCGTGATCGCCGCGACCGCGCCGGACGTGTGGTTCCTCGAGGACACGAACAACGACGGCGTCGCCGACAAACGCACCAAGCTCTACACCGGCCTCGGGATCAACGACACCCACGCCGTCCTCAACAACCTCCGCTGGGGCCTCGACGGTTGGATCTACGGCACGCACGGCTACAGCCGCGGCGAGGTGAGCAACGGCGACGGCACGAAGAAGTTCGGCGCCGCCGGCAGCGGCGTCGTGCGTTTCAAACCCGACGGTTCCGCCTTCGAACAGTACAACAGCCGCAACGGCAATTCGTGGGGCCTCGAGACCACGTGGGACGGCCAGGTCTTCTGGACGCAGCCGACGAGCGGCACCGTTTTCTTCCACGGCGTTTTGCCCGAGGCGGTGCTCGCGAAGGCGAAGATCCCCGGTGCGACTTCGTGGAAAGGCATGATCACGAACGAACGCACTTTCCCCGCGATGACGTGGCCCGAGCAGGCGTACGTGCAGATCGACCAGGTCGGCCGCTTCACCGCCGCCGCCGGTTGCGCGATCTATGAAGGCGGCGCTTGGCCGGAAAAGTGGAACTACAGCTACTTCACCGGCGAGCCCACGCTCAACATCGTGCACCACCAGTTCGTGCAGCCCGACGGCGTCAGCGTGAAGACCGTCAAGGAAACGGGCCGCGAGGAAACCGAGTTCATGCGCAGCACGGACCTCTGGTTCCGGCCGATCGAGACGCGCATCGGGCCCGACGGCGCGCTCTACGTCGTCGATTTCTACAACCAGGCCGTGATCCACAACGACACGCGCGGCCCGCTCCACGGCCCGGCCAACGCGGCGGTCCGGCCCGACCGCGACCATTACTTCGCGCGCATCTGGCGCGTGCAGCACAAGCAGGCGAAGACGCTCACGGTGCCGAAGCTCGACGGCGGCAACCTCGCCGCCCTCGTGCGCACGATGGAGACGAGTCCCAACGCCCACGTGAAGAAGACGGCGTGGCGGTTGGTGCAGGAGAACCACGGCGCCGCCGGCGCCAAGGCCCTCGCCGCGCTGAAGCGCCCGGCGATCGGCAGCCGCGCCGAGGCGCGCTACGCCGCGGCGCAGGCCGCGACGACGCCCGCGGCCCGCGAGGCGATCCTCGCGGAATTCGCCGCCGCGACCGACGACTGGACGCGCACCGCGCTCGTCGCCGGCGCCTCCGACCACGCCGCCGATTTCCTGATCGCGGCGATGAACGGCACGGCCCGCGAGGCGCTCGGCGCGTTTGTCGCGGCCGTTGCGCCGACGGTGCCGTCGGCCGATGTCGCCCGCACCGTGGCCGCCGCGGCCCAAGCGGCGAGCCCGCTCAAGTCCGCGGTGCTCCGCGGTCTCACGCAGACGGTGCAGGACCTGCCGGCGCTGGACGCCGCGGCGACCGCGGCCCTGCGCACGTTGATCGGCAAGCCCGACAGCGCGGCGGCGGCGCTGATGCTGGCGGCGAAGTGGGACAAGGCGGGCGCGTTGTCGGCCGAGACGGCGGCGGCTTCCCGCGCTCTCTTTGCCGATCTGACCAACGCGCAGGCGGCCGCGGGCCGTCGCGCCGAGGCGGCGTCGGCGTTGCTCGCGTTGCCGGCCCAGCGGGCCGAGGCGCTGGCCAAGATCGGCACCGTGCTGGCGGACCCCGCGGCTAGCGAGGCCTTCAAGGCGCCGTTGCTGGCGGCGGTGGGCGACTTCCCCGGCCGCGACGCGATCGACATTTTGCTCAAGGCCTACCGGGCGACGGCGTCGGCCGGCGCCTTCGACCAACTCTTGAAACGGCCGGAGTCCGCGCTCGCGCTGCTGGCGGCGATCAAGGACGGCAGCGTGCGCGCGGCCGATCTTGGGCCGGCGAATGCCGCGCGCCTGCGCACGCACCCGATCCGCCGCGTCGCCACCGAGGCGCAGGCCGTGCTCGCGGCGCAGACGAGCGCCAAGGACGAACTCATCGCGAAGCTGCTGCCCGAAGTGCAGAAACCGGGCAACGTGGCCAACGGCCGCATGCTTTTCGTGTCGGCCTGCGCGGTCTGCCACAAATTCGGCGACGTCGGCCTCCGCGACGTCGGCCCCCCGCTCGCCGGCATCGGCGCGAAGGGCGCGGCGGAATTGCTGGCGCACATCGTGGATCCGAACCGCCAGGTGGAGCCGAACTATTGGCAGTGGAACATCACGACCAAGAAGGGCGACACCTTCGTCGGCGTGATCGTGAACGAAAACGCCGCCGCGGTGACGATCCGCAACCAGGGCGGCGACACGGAAATCCGCAAAGACGACATCGCGAACCGCGAGAACACGCGGCGCTCGCTGATGCCGGAAGGCTTCGAGGGTTTCGGGGCCGAGGGCCTGCGGGATATGGTGGCGTATCTCGCCGCCTCCGCCGCCGCGCCCGCCTCCGCCGTGCCGGCTCCGGCGCGGCAAGCCGGGGCCGCGGCGGTTTCGAACGAGGGGCCGAAGGAAGGCGGGCGCGGCGACGGGCCGTTGCCGGCGACGGAGCCGGTGAAGTGGGAGGCGGGCAAGGTGCGCGTGCTCCTGATCGGCGGCGGCAGTTCGCACAAGTTTGCCGAGTTTTTCGGCGCGGCGGACAGCGCCATTCTCAAAGCCGCGGGTTTCGCGGTGCATTACACCGAGGACCGCGACCAAGCGGCGGCGGAATTGGCCGGCGCGGATGTCGCGGTGATCAGCGTGAACCGGAAGTTCTTCGACACGCCGGCGTACCGGAAGGCGGTCTTCGACTTCGCGGCCGCGGGCAAGGGCCTCGTGATGCTGCATCCGGGAACCTGGTACGGCTACGCGCAGTGGCCGGAGCTCAACGCCAAGATCGTCGGCGGCGGCGCGCGCGGCCACGACAAGATCGCGAAGTTCTCCGTCAACGCCGTGAAACCCGACCACCCCGTGATGCGCGGCGTGCCGGCGAGCTTCGAGGTCGAGGACGAGCTGTATTACTTCAACGCCGAGCCCGACAAGATCCCGCCGGGCACGGCGCCGATCACGGTCCTCGCGGAAACATCGCCGAGCGTGAAATTCAAGGCGCCGCATCCGGCCGTTTGGATCACGCAGCACGAGAAAGCGCGGATCGTCGGCATCACCTTGGGCCACGACCAGCGCGTCCACGACCACCCCGCCTTCAAGACGCTGCTCGCCAACGCGGCGAAATGGGCGGGAGGGAAATGATATATAAGACCGGAATGCGGAAACCGGAGACCGGAGACCGCAGACCAGAAACCAGAAACCGAAAACTGAAGACCGGATGAAGGCTTTCGAACCTGTCTGGATCGTTTCCGGCTGCCATTGAGTCTCCGGTTTCCGGTCTCCCAATTCCGGTTTTATATCATATGCCCACCGTCGCGATTCTCGGGACCTTCGACACCAAGGGGGAAGAACACGCGTTTCTCGCCGAATTGATCCGGCGGCAGGGCTGCACGCCGCTGCTGATCAACGCCGGTTGCCTCGAGGCGCCGCGGATCCAGCCGGACATCAGTGCGGAAATTCTGGCCGAGGCGGCGGATCCGGCGTGGCGCGAGGTGTTCGCGCGGCGCGACCGCGGCGAGTGCGTCGCGCTGATGGCGCGCGGCGCGGCCAAGACCATCGCGGGCTTCGCCGCACGGGGTTTGATCCACGGCATGGTTTCGCTCGGCGGCGGCGGCGGCACGGCCATTGCCACGGCGGCGATGCGCGCGCTGCCGATCGGGTTTCCCAAGGTGATGGTCTCGACCTTGGCCAGCGGCAATGTGGCGCCGTATGTCGGCACGACCGACATCGTGATGATCCCGGCCATCGTCGATGTCTCGGGCATCAACCGCGTCTCGCGTATCATCTTCGAGAACGCCGCGGGCGCGATCTGCGGCATGGTGGCCGCGGCGGAACGGCGCCGCAGCGAACCGGCGCCCGACAAACCCCTGGTCGTCGCGAGCATGTTCGGCAACACGACGGCGTGCGTCACCGAGGCCAAGCGCCTCATCGAGGCGGCGGGCTACGAGGTGCTCGTGTTCCACGCCACGGGCACGGGCGGGCGCGCGCTGGAAGCGTTGGTGGCGAGCGGACTCGCGGCGGGTGTGCTCGATATCACGACGACGGAATGGGCCGATGAGCTCGTCGGCGGGATTCTGGGCGCGGGGCCGGAGCGGCTCGAGGCCGCGGGCAAGGCGAAGGTGCCGGCGATCGTGACGCCGGGCTGCCTCGACATGGTGAATTTCGGCGAGCGCGCGACGGTGCCGGCGAAGTTCGCCGGGCGTTTGTTCTACCAGCACAACCCGCAGGTGACGCTGATGCGCACGACGCCGGCGGAGTGCGCGGAGCTCGGCCGCGTTCTCGCGGAAAAGGTCAACCGCTACACCGCGCCGGCGACGGTGCTGCTGCCGCTGAAGGGCATCAGCATCATCAGTGCGCCCGGCGGCGCGTTTCACGATCCGGCAGCGGACGCGGCTTTGTTCGGCGCGATCCGGCAGCATTTGCGCGCGGATATCCCGCGCGTGGAACTGGACGTCGCGATCAACGACCCGATTTTCGCCCGCGCCTGCGCGGAGGCGTTGCTCGGGCATTTGCGCGCCGGGGCGCGCTGTTGAACGTTGGAAGCTGAAGGTTGAAAGCCGGGCCGCCCGACGCGGGCGGCGGCGATCAGGCGGACGGAGGTGCCGGCGGGACATCCGCGGGCGGCGGCAACGGGGCGGGCGCGGGCTTTGCTTTGGCGCGGCGCGGGCGGGCGGTGCGCTTTTTGGCGGCCGGGGCGGCGGCGAGTTCGGCGAGGAGACGCTTCAGGTGTTTCTTGGCGGCCTTGGCGGTTTTCTTGGCCGACTTGAGAACTTTGCGGGCCCGTTTGGCGGCGGCTTTGGCGGTCTGCGCTTCGGAGGCGGCGTGTTCGGAGGCGGCGCGGGCCTTTGCGATTTCCGCACGGAGGGCCTTGAGATCGACGGGGGCGGACGGGGCGGGGGTGGCGGCGGACTTGGAGGGCATGGGCAAGAAAGGCGGAACGGCGGGCGGAGCGGCGCGCACAGGGTTAGCGAGGCGCGGGAGCGCGGCGCAAACGCGGAAATGTTACGTTTTCGGTTACGAATCGGCAACGGCCGGGGAACGGCGTCGCGCCGTCGGGCCCGCGTGGCACCGTCGCGCGATGAAGGGCCGGGTGATCGCAATCGGGGACGTGCACGGGTGCGCGCAGGAGCTGGAGGACCTGCTGAACGCCGTGGCGCCGACGCGCCACGATCGCGTGATTCTGCTCGGCGATCTGGTCAACCGGGGGCCCGAGAGCGCGCGCGTGCTGGAATTGGCGCGGCAGCACGCGCACCGGTCGTTGTTGGGCAACCACGAGCTGCGGCTGCTCAACTATCGGCGGACGGGCGATCCGACGCACCTGAAGAAATCGGATTACGAGACGCTCCGCCAACTCGGGCCGAAGGATTGGGCGTACTTGGCGGCGATGCCGCTGACGCATGAACTGGGGGAATTCGGCGCGGTGCTGGTGCACGGCGGGTTTTTGCCGGACCGGCCGTGGCGGGGGCAGCCGGCGCGCGTGGTCACGCGGATCCAGGTGATCGGGCCGGACGGCGAGCCGCAGAAACGCGCGCGTTTTCCCGAGGCGCCGCATTGGTCGGAGCGGTGGAACGGGGCGCCGTTCGTCGTCTACGGGCACACGCCGGGGCCGGAGCCGGTGCGGCGGAAAGGATCGCTCGGGATCGATACGGCCTGCGTGAACGGCGGCGCGCTCACGGCGTGCATTTTCCCGGGCCGCGAGCTGGTGCAGGTGCCGGCGCGGGCGAGGTATGTCCCGGCGTGAGCGCCGGCGCAGTTGAGAGTTGAGAGATGAGGGTTGAGAGATCGATCCCCCCTTCCCCCGCTCACGGCCATGGGGCTCGGCAGCACCCCGGCGATCCGCAATCCGAATTCCGCAATCCGCAGTCTGTCGTCACCCGCCGGTGAGGCGGCGGACTTCGGCGAGGATGTTCGAGAGCGAGGTCGTTTTCTCGAGGTAGGCGGAGACGACTTTGCCGACGGTTTCGTCGGCGGTCTTGGCGTCGAGCAGCACGCCGGTGAGGATCATCATCGGCGTATCCGGAAGCACCTTACGCAGTTGTTTCACGGTCTCGAGGCCGTCCGCGTCGTCGAGCTGCAGGTCGGAAATGATCAGGTCGGGCTTCTCCAGCTGGACGGCTTTGAAGGCGGCGGTGGGGGTGTTGACGGAGACCAGGCGGAAGCCGTGGCGGCCGAGATATTCGGCGATGAGCGTCCGGATATCCTCCTCGTCGTCGAGGTGCAGAATGGTCTTGGTCATGGTCGGGAGGGGCGGCGTCAGGCGTGCGCGTTGGCCGCGGTCGGGTGGAGCTGGACGATGAGGACGCCGCCGACGACCTTGTCGCGGTCGCGGAGCGGCACGAGCGAGGCGCGGGCGGGGAGGACGGCGCCGTGGCGGGTCGTGAGCAGGGCGGGTTGGTCGCGGAGCTCGCGGCCGTCGGCGAGGGCCTGGCGGAACGGCTCGACGGTGGGTTCGCCTTCGCGCGGGCGGAACCGCACGACCTGCGCGAGCGGCTGGGTGAGGATCGCCTGGTCCTCGGCGCCGGTGGCCTGGCGGACGGCGGCGTTGATGCGGGTGACGTTGAGGGCCTTCGTGAGGACGAAGACGAGGTCGTTGACGGAATTGACGATGAGCTGGTTGTAACGGAGCTGGTGTTCCTGGGACTGGAGGGACCATTTGCGCTCCATGTTTTCCGTGGTGAGCCGGTCGTTGGCTGCGGAGAGCTCGCGGGTGCGTTCGCGGACGCGGGCCTCGAGATCGGCGTTGGCGTCGCGCAACGTGGCGGTGAGCCGGCGACGGGCGGCGAGGTCGTCGCGGATCAGCCAGGCGACGGCGGCGAAGAGGAGGAGATTGAGAGCGACGCCGCTGCCGACGAGCCAGCGGACGTTCTCGGCCTGGAGGAAGGCGGCGCGGTCGCGGGCGCTGAGTTGCTCGAAGAGCTCGTCGCGCAGTTTGCCGAGGCCGCGGCGCACTTCGCCGACGCCGGGCGTGCCGGCATCGGCGGCGAGCAGGCGGCGGACTTCGTCGGTTTGGTTGGCGGCGCGGGCGGCGCCGAGTTCGCGGGCGAAGGCGGCACGGGCGAGGGCCTGCGGTTCGATTCGCTGGAGCGCCTGGAGCTGGGCCGGTGCGTCGCGCGTGAGCGCCTTGGCGGTTTCGAAATGTTCGGTGTGGGCGGCGAGGGCCTCGCGGGCGGCGGCGAGGTCGCGGGCGTCGCCGGTGAGCACGTAGGTGCGGACGAGGGCATCGCCGGAAAGCAAGGTGGTGCCGGCGTTCTCGAGTTCGTAGATGACGGCGTGGGTGTGGTTGACCCAGTCGCTGGCGGCCACGGAGCGGTTGATGTGGCGGACGGCGAAGTAGGCGACGACCAGCACCACGGCGAAGATCGCCGCAAAGCCGCCGTACACGATCCGGAGAAAAGAGTCCTTCACGGCGCGGCGGGGTCAGGGCGCGGCGTTCTGCCGGAGGTCGGCATCGCGTTCGGGCGGGTCTTTTTTCACAACGGTGACGACGAAGTGCTTGATCCCCTCATCATAGGTGTAGGTGTACTCGGTTGCCGAGGTCCAATTGCGCTCCAGCGAATCGGCGACCTTGGTCGCGATGCTGCGGAGGCTTTCGCCGCTGCGGGCCAGATTGATGAAGTACTTGCGGTTGTTGTAGTCGAGGTAGGCTTTGTTTTCCGTCACGTAACACACGGAGTGACCGATGTTCGTCCCTACCAGAACGACGCGAACAAGCCGGGTCTTGAATCCTTTCCGCCGGAGCACGTGGTCGGCGAGGATGGCGTAGTCGTCGCAGTCCCCGGAGCGGTCGCGCAGGAATTCGTCCGGCGGCAGCACGAGGGGGCTGTAGTCGTAGGCGAAGTTTTCGAAGAGCCCGGCGAATTGCTTCGGCGTCAGGCCCGGCTCGGCCTCGAGATCGCGGAGGCGGAAACGGTCGCTCGGTTTGAGGGCCGCCCAGGCGGTCACCGTCGTAAGCAGGAGCAGGCCGAGCCAGAGGAGGCGCGGCTGCGGGCGCTGCGGCGGAGGGACGGGCGGGTTCAAGGCGCGGTGAAGCAGGGAAAGGCAAGAATCGGCGCGCGGGGAGGGCAAATTTAGCCGCCGGTGGTTTTCCGACCGCCGGCCAAGTAGTTTTCCCTTCGGAAACCGGGAGCGGGGCACGAAAAACCCGGTCCGAGGACCGGGTTGAGAGGGTGGTCCGGCGCGGCGGCCGGCCCGGGTCGGCGCGGACGACGTCAGATTTTGGCGAGGATGGCCTTGAGGCGCACCCAGGCTTCGTCGCGGGCTTTTTTGTTGGGCTCGGTGGCGTCGGGCTGTTCGCCGCTGCGCATGAAGCCGTGGCCGGCCCCCTCGTAGGTGACGGGCTCGTAGAGCTTGCCGGCGGCCTTCATCAACTCGGTGGTCTTCGGGATGGAGGCGTTGATGCGGGCGTCGTTGCCGCCGTAGAAACCGTAGACCGGGACGGCGATGCGGGCGATTTCCTCGGCGGTGGCGGGGGCGTCACCGTAGAACACGAGGGCGGCCTTGAAGTCTTTGTTGTTGGTGGCGAAGCGGAAAGTCTGGCGACCGCCCCAGCAGAAACCGCCGACGACGACCTTGCCGTTGCTCGCGGGCAATTTGCCCACGTAGGCGGCGACGGCGGCGAGGTCGCCGGTGATTTGTTCGGGGGTGAGCGACGAGAGGGCCTTGCCGACGGCGTCGCGGCTGCCGAGCTCGGCCGTGCCGCCGCCGCCGGGTGCGGTGCCGGAGAGGAGGTCGGGGGCGATGGCGATGTAGCCGGCCTCGGCAAGTTGGTCGACGACGCTGCGGGCCCAATCGGTCAGGCCCTGGTTTTCATGGATGACGACCACGGCGGTGGCCTTGTTCTTGACCTCGGGGAAACCGACGAAGGCCTTCACGGCGCGGTCGCCGTTTTTCACGGTGACCCATTCGAGGTGGCGCGGCGTTTTTTCGAGGCGGGCCTTGGCCCAATCCTGGGCGGCGGCGGTGGAGACGAGCCCGAGGAGGGCCGTGAGGGAGAGCAGCAGACGTTTCATGGGTGGGGAAAGACGGACTAACGGAGGCGGGACTCCGGCCGGACGCACGGCCGGCGGCGGGGTTGCGGGGAATCAGGCAGGATGCATGACGGCACGCAACGTTGCCGTGGGCGCCGCGTCCTGCGGGGCTGCGGGCCCGCCGATGAATTCCCCTTTCCTGCTTCTCTGCCTGGGTGCGATTGCAGCTGCGTCCGTTTCGGCCGCCGACCAGGCCGCCGAAAGCACGTGGGTGCGGCGCGGCCCCGACGGCAAATGGGTCTACCGCGTCGATGCCCGCGGCGAGGGCATCCCGGATTATTCCCGTGCGGGTTACGGTGGCGGCGGGGTGGTGCTGCCGCAGGTGCCGACGGTCGTCACGTTGCAACCGCATCCGGCCGGCGACGACGGCGCGCGGATCCAGGCCGCGCTCGATGAAGTCGGCGCGCGCACGCCGAACGCGCGCGGCTTCCGCGGCGCGGTGCTGCTCGCGGCGGGGACGTACCGGATCGGCGGGAAACTGGAAATGAAGGCGGGCGGCGTCGTGTTGCGCGGGGCAGGCGCCGGCGAGACCGGCGGCACCGTGATCCTCGCCACGGGTAAGACGCAGCGCACCTTGATCGAGATCGGCGGGCCGCGGGCCGCGCGCACGGAGATCGCCGGGACGCGGCGGCGTGTGACGGATGCGTATGTCCCTTCGAATTCCCGTTCTTTCAACGTCGACTCCGCGGCCGGCTATGCGGTGGGCGACCGGATCATCGTTTACCGGCCCTCGACGGCGGCGTGGATCGCGGCGATCGGCATGGACAAGATTCCCAACCGGCCCGGCGCGCCCGCCGGCGAGACGAAGTCGTGGAAAGCGGGCGACTACGACCTCGCGTTCGAGCGCACGGTGACGGCGATCGCGGGCAACCGCGTCACGGTCGATGCGCCGGTGATGAACGCGCTCGACGCGGAGTTCGGCGGCGGGGCGATTTTCAAATACCGGCTGCCGCGCATTGCGGAGTGCGGCGTCGAATCGCTGCGGCTCGTTTCCGAGTACGAGAAGGGCCGCGAGACCGAGGACGAGGCGCATGCCTGGGTCGGCATCGAGCTCGGCTACGCGGAAAACGCGTGGGTGCGCGACGTCACCGTGGTGCATTTCAGCCACGCGGTGGACGCGGACCGGGAGTCGATCTTCGTGACGCTGCAGGATTGCCGGCACCTGGAGCCGGTGTCGCGGCTGACGGGCGGGCGGCGGTATTCCTTCGCGCTCAACGGCCAGTACGGGCTCGCGTTGCGGTGCTTCGCGCGCGGGGCGCGGCACTCGTTTGTGAACGGCTCGCGGGCGCGCGGGCCGAGCGCGTTCGTCGATTGCACGGCGGTGGACGCGAAGGCGGACTCGGGTCCGCATCACCGCTGGGTGGTCGGCACGCTCTACGACAACGTGTCCGACGACAATCAGCTGCGCGTGCAGAACCGGCTCTGGTCCGGTTCCGGGCACGGCTGGGCCGGCGCGCAGCAAGTGCTGTGGAACAGCACGTCGAAATCGCTCACGCTGCAGCAGCCGCCGACGGCGCGGAACTACGCGATCGGCTGCATCGGCACCTGGGTGCCCGGCAGTTGGTCGACGGATTCGCCCGACGGCATCGTCGAGTCCAAGGGCCGCCCGGTCTTGCCCCGGAGCCTGTATCGCGCGCAACTCGAGGACCGCCTCGGCCCCGCCGCCCTCGCCGCCCTCGCGCCGCCCTGACCCCGCGCCCGTCGCTCCGACCCAAAACCCAAGACCCCAAACCCAAAACCCCGAATTTCGATGTCCACCTCCCTGCCCCGCCGTCGCTTTCTCCAATCGGGCGCCGTTGCCGCGGCGCTGGCCGCGACCGGCTCGCACCTGCGGGCGGCGACGCCGGCGACGGGGCCCGCCGCCGAGGCAATCGCGGCCGCGGCCAAGGCCGGCGCCTATTTCCGCTCGATCGCGACCGAGGGCGGCTATCTCTGGCGCTACGCGCCGGACCTGAGCGAGCGCGCGGGCGAGAACCCGGCGACGCCGTCGCAGATCTGGATCCAGCCGCCGGGCACGCCGAGCGTCGGGCAGGCGTTCCTGCGGTTGTATCAGGTTACCGGCGACGCCGCGCACCTCGAGGCGGCGAAGGCGGCGGCCGACGCGTTGGCGACCGGCCAGCTCGAGTCGGGCGGCTGGGACTACCTGATCGATTTCGATCCGGCCAAGAGCACCGCGTGGTACCGTCGCAGCGACGTCGGCCGCGTGCCGCCGGCCGAGGCGGCGAAGCGGCGCAACGCGAGCACCTACGACGACGACAACACGCAGGCGGCGCTGCGGTTTCTGGCCGCGGTCGTGACGGCTGCGCCCGGCGACACGCCGCGCGACCGGCGCCTGCGCGAGGCGCTCGACTACGGCCTGGCTAAACTGGTTGCGGCGCAGCGGCCCAACGGCGGCTGGCCGCAGCGGTGGACGGGCCAGCCCGTGACCGCGGCGGAGTATCCGGTGCAGCCGGCGCGGTTCCCCAAGGACTACCCGCGGGAGCACGCGAAGGAAAACTACTACGGCCACTACACGCTCAACGACAACACGCAGCGCGACTGCGTGCAGACTTTGCTCGAGGCGGCGAAGGCGCTGGGCCGGCCCGACCTGCGGGCGGCGGCGCTGAAGGGCGGGGACTTCCTCCTGCAGGCGCAGTTGCCGGAGCCGCAGCCGGCGTGGGCGCAGCAGTACAACGCGCGGATGGAGCCGGCGTGGGCGCGGGCCTTCGAGCCGCCCTGCGTCTGCACCAACGAGAGTGCCGGCGCGATGCGTCTGCTGGTCGAGCTGTATCTGGAAAGCGGCGACGCGAAGTACCTGGAGGGCCTGCCGCGCGCGATCGCGTGGTTCCGGCGTTCGGAAATCGCGCCCGGGATCTGGGCCCGCATGTACGAGCTCGGAACGAATACGCCGATCTACGGCGACCGCGACGGGAAGATCAAATACCGCATCGAGGACCTGAGCCCCGAGCGCCAGACCGGGTATTCGTGGAAGGGCGCCTACGGGGTGGCCGGGGCGATCGCGGCCTACGAGGCGGTGAAGACGGCGGGCCGCGACGCGACCCTCGCGCGGCAGAAGGCCGCGGCGGAAAAGGCGCGGACGCCGGAGAGCCGCGCGGCGCGGGCGCGGCAGCTCGAGCCGCAGGTGAAACGGATCGTCGGTGAACTCGACGCGACGGGCCGCTGGATCTCGAACTACCGCGGCACGCCGGCGATCCGCACGGAGACGTTCATTTTCAACACGCGGCTGCTGGCCGATTATCTCGAGGCTGCGAAGTAAACGGCGGGCGTCCGCGCTTGCCTCCGGCGCGGCGGGGGAAAACGTTTCCGTTCCCATGAGCGCCCCCACGCTGCACACCGTCCACGGCCAGCCGTCCTGGTCCTTCCGTTCGAGCCACGTCCACGCCCACCTCACGAAGCTGGGCGGCCATCTCGGGCCGGTGGCGTTCCGGCTGCCGCACCGGTTGGTGACGCCGTTTTCCGTCGCGCCCTGGGCCGAGGAAAAGATTCCCGCGGAGTGGCCCGGCCTGCTGAAGGCGTTGCGCGGCGATTTCTTCTGCGCGCCCTTCGGCGGCAACGGCACGCCGTGGCGCGGCGAGCAGCACCCGCCGCACGGCGAGACGGCGAACGTCGCGTGGAAACTCAAGGCCTTCGAGCGCGCGGCGGACCGGCTGACGTTCCATGCCGAGCTCGACCTGAAAGTGCGCCGCGGCCGCGCGGACAAGTTCATCACCTTGGTCGACGGGCACACGGCGGTTTACCAGCGGCACGAATTGACGGCGGCGGGCACGATGAGCGTCGGCCATCACGCGATGCTGAAGTTTCCGGAGCAGCCCGGCAGCGGCGTCGTGACGACGAGCAAATTCACGGCGGCGCAGGTGCTGCCGGACCCCTTCGAGCGGCCGGAGCAGCGCGGCTACTCGGCGCTGAAGACGGGCGCGGCCTTCCGCCGGCTCGACCGCGTGCCGCTGGCGGCGGGCGGCACGACGGACGTCGGAACGTATCCGGCCCGGCGCGGGTATGACGATTTGGTGATGCTGACGGCCGACGCCACGCTGCCGTTTGCCTGGACGGCGGTGACGTTCCGCGCGGAGCGGTACGTTTACTTCGCGCTGCGCGATCCGCGCGTGCTGCGGCACACGATTCTTTGGATTTCGAACGGCGGCCGGCACTACGCGCCGTGGAACGGGCGCCACACCGACGTCATGGGCATCGAGGACACGACGAGCTATTTCCACTATGGCTTGGCGGAATCCGCCGGCGCCAATCCGCTCAACCGCCGCGGCCTGCCGACGACGTTGAAGCTGAATCCGAAGAAACCGACGGCGGTGAACTACATCGTCGGCATCGCGGAGATCCCGGCGAAGTTCGACCGCGTGAAGACGATCCGCGCGGTCAAAGGCGGCCTCGAATTGATCGCGGCCAACGGCACGAAGGTCGCGAGCAATGTGGATATCGGTTTCCTCGGCCGCTGAGACCGGCAAAGGGAATGGGGAGTTTTGCCACAGAGGGCACAGAGACGGACCGGAGGGTCACGGAGGATTGAGGGAGTACGCTTGGTTGATTCTGGAGAATCGGCCGTTGGTTTGGTCGCGGAGCGAACGGAGCGTAGCCTCTCTAAACACTCTGCTCCGGGACCTCTGTGACTCCTCCGTGACCTCTGTGGTCAAAAGACAGACGCGCGTATTCTTGCCGCGGCGCAATCGGCTCTGGGTTCGGAAGATTGAACCACAAAGGGCACGGAGACGAACCGGAGGGTCACGGAGTTGGGATTGGGGGAACGGAGGTGCAATTCCTGCTTCGATTGCCGATATGGGAATGTTTCCTCCGTGGCCTCTGTGACTCTCTCTGTGAACTCTGTGGTCCTTCCGGATTGATCCGGATGACCGCCGCGTTTTCCCCAACGCCAATCTTCAATACAGCAGCGCGGGTTTGCGGCGCTGTTCGAACTTGGCGAGGCCGGCCGCCCAGCGGGCTTTGATTTGCGCGAGCGATTCGCCGGCCTTGATGGCCTGGAGCGTTTCGTCGTCGCCGAGCAGGCGGCCCATCTGGTCGGTTTTGAAATCGGCCGGATACAATTTCTGCACCGTCAACGCCAGGGCGATGCCGACGTCGACGACGTTGCAACGATCCCGATCCGTGAGAATGGCGCGGACGCCGCCGCAGGCTTGGTCTTTGTACTTCAGGGCCGAGGCCGGCCCGGGATACCACGCCATCGAGGGCGTGAACGTGACGGCTTCGAAGCGGACGCCGGGGAGTTTGTAGGCGTTGAGCGCAGCGGCGAGTTGCGGTCCGTTCACGAAGGGCGCGCCGACCTGTTCGAAGGGACGCTCGGTGCCGCGGCCCATCGAGATCGAGGTGCTTTCCAGCAGACAAAGGCCGGGGTAAAGGGTCGCCGCCGTGAGGCTGCGCATCGACGGCGAGGGATTCACCCAAGGAAGGCCGGTGGTGTCGAACCAGGTGCCGCGGGACCAATTCTTCACCGCGACGACCTCGAGGTCCGCCTTCAGGCCGAGTTCGAGATTCAGCAAACGCGCGAATTCGCCGAGCGTGAGGCCATGGCGGACGGGCAGCGGGTGGTAGCCGATGAAGCTCGGCGGGCGGGTCTGGATCGGGCCTTCGAACTTGGCGCCGCCGATGGGATTGAGGCGGTCGAGGACAATGAGTTTCTTCTTCGCGGCGGCAGCGGCCTCGAGGGCGGCGCCGAGGGTGGCGGAGTAGGTGTAGAAACGCGCGCCGATGTCCTGCATGTCGAAGACGAGCGCGTCGAGGCCGGCGAGGTGTTCGGCCTTCGGGGCGCGGGCGCGGATGGCGGCGCGGTCGTAGTCGGCCTGGCTCTGGTTGGGCAGGCGGCGCGGCGTATCGCCGTAGAGACTGTAGATCGGGAGCTTGGTTTTTTCGTCGATGCTGTCGCTCACCTTGTCGTCGGCGGTGCCGCGGATGCCGTGCTCGGGGCTGAAGAGCGCGACGAGTTTCACGTCCTTGGCGCCGTGGAGCAGATCGAGCGTGAGGCGGCCCTGGCGGTCGCGGCCGCTCTGGTTGGTGATGAGGCCGAGCTTCAGGCCGCGGAGGCGGGCGAAGTCTTCCTCGACGAGGACGTCGATGCCGTTGCGGAGGGCGCCGGCCTCGCGGCCCATGGCTTCGGCGGCGGCGGTGGCGATCTCGCGGCGGACGCCGACGGCGTCGCCTTTGCCGTCGGGGTAGGTGCGGTTGGAAAAGAAGATGACGAACGTGCGCGTCGCGGGCTCGATCCAGAGGCTGGTGCCGGTCCAGCCGGTGTGGCCGAAGGAGGTGCCGGAGGGGAACCAGCGGCCGCGGGGCGTGGAGTAGCGCGTGTCGATGTCCCAGCCGAGGCCGCGGCGGTCGTTGCCGTCGTACTGGGCGCGGGTCATGGCGGCGACCGTCTCCGGACGCAGGATACGCACGCCGTCGAGTTCGCCGCCGTTGACGATCATGCGGGCGAAACGCGCGAGGTCGGCGGTGGTGCCGAACACGCCGGCGTGGCCGGCGACGCCGCCCATGCGGCGGGCGGTGGGATCGTGGACGACGCCGTGGAGCATGACGCCGTCGACGAGTTCCGTCGGGGCGATGCGGCTGCGTTTGGCGGCGGGCGGGAGGTAACCGGTGTCGGCCATCTTGAGCGGGCCGAAGATCTCCTGCTGGGCGTACACGTCGAGGGTGCGGCCGGAGACGAGGCGGACGAGTTCGCCGAGGACGATGAAGTTGATGTCGCTGTAGACGAAGGCGGTGCCGGGCGTGCCGTTGAGTTTTTCGTCGCAGGCGCGGGCGATCGCGGCCTCGTAACCGGACCAGGCGGGCGTGGCGGGGATGCCGGGGCGGAGCGCGGAGGTGTGGGTGAGGAGGTGGCGGACGCTGACGGCGCCTTTGCCGTGCGCGGCGAAGGCCGGGAGGTAGCGGGCGACGGGGGCGTCGAGCTCGAGGCGGCCGCGTTCCACGAGCTGCATGATCGCGGTCGTGGTGGCGGTGACCTTCGTCAGCGAAGCGAAGTCGTAGATCGTATCCTCGACGGCGGGGATGGGCGCGGGAGACGCGGTGTGAACCCCGTAGGTTTTCCGGTACGTGCGGCCGGCGCTTTCGAACCAGAGGACGCCGCCGGGGATTTTTTTGTCGGCGATGGCCTGGGCGACGGCGGCGTCGACGGCGGCGAGTTTGTCGGCCTTGAGCGGCGGCAGTGGCGCGGGGGCCGGCGCGGCGGTTTTCGGGGCGTCGGCGGCGGGGGGTGTGGTGCCGCAGCCGGCGAGGAAGGCGAGGGCGGGGCCGAGGACGGCGAGGGCGGCGCCGCGGAAGAGACGGGGGAAACGCATGGAACTCAGACGGCGGCGAGGGCCTTTTCGAGGAAGAGGCGGTTGGCGCGGGCGTTTTCCATGGTTTCCTGCGGGGTCGCGCCGATCTTGCAGCATTCGACCATGAGGGGGCCGTTGAAGCCGGCGGCTTTCATGGCCTTGAACATCGCGACGAAGTCGACCTTGCCGGTGCCGAACTGGATCATGACGTCGCCCTTGGGGGCGCCGCAGTCCTTGGCGCAGAAGCCGGTGACGTGTTCGGCGATGGGCTTGAATTCGGCGATCGGGTCCTTGCCGGTGTAGTAGATGATGTTCCCCGCGTCGTACCAGATCTTGAAGTTGGCGTGGCCGACGCGCTTGAGGGCGCTGAGGATTTCGTCGGAGGCGCCGCTGCCGCCGCCGTGCGGTTTCATGACGAGCTTGATGCCGCGTTCCTGGCCGAAGGCGGCGGCGTCGGCCATGGTCTTGAAATACGCGTCGTAGTGCTCGGGCTTGTCGACGCCGAAGGTGAGGGCGAACTCGACGCCGAGGGTGTGGGCGTTGGCGAGTTGCTTGCGGGTGTCGGCGATGAGGCCGTCGAGGGGCAATTCGTGCCGCATGCGCAGGGAGGTCATGTTTACCGCGAGGCCGCGGGCGGCGATCTTCTGCTTGAGGCCGGCGAGGTAGTCGGGGGTGGCGTTGGCGTGGGTGAAAATATCGGCCTTCGTGGGCGAGAGGAGGCCGGTGGTGCCGTAGCCGGCACCCTTGATGGCGTCGAGGGTCTCGTCGTAGGACCACTTCGTCCACGGGCGGTTGAAGCAGCCGATTTTCCAGGCGGGGCCCTTGGCGGCGGCGGCGCGGGCCGGGAGGGCGGCGGCCAAGGCGGCGGCGGAAGCGGAGACGAGGAAATCGCGGCGGGAGAGGGCGGGGAGGGACATGGTGGAGCGGGGTGGCGGGACTAGACCGGGCCGGTGGGCGCGGGGCAAACCCGAAGCGGCGGAGGTAACCGACCGGTGCATCGGCGCGCCGGGAGCCGGCGGCGAAAATAGTTCGAATACTTTTCCGCCGGGCTGCGTCCGAGCGCGTCATCCCGGGAACAGGGACGAAAATCCGTTTGCGCTGCCGGAGCGGATTGGCGATTCCTGAACCCGGTCAACCGACCTGTCACCCCGCCTTACTTCCATGAAGAAACTCCGTGTTCTCCTCGTTACCCTCGTTTGCGCCCTCACCTTCGGGTCGGGCGTCCAAGCCGCCGAGCCCGAAACCGAAATGGGCAAGCAGATGGACAAGATGAGCGGCGCCTTCCGCGCCCTCCGCCGCCAGGCTGCCGACGCCACCAAGAATGCCGACTCGCTGGCGAAGCTGAAGACGATCCGCGAAATGGCGATCGCCTCCGAGAAACTGGAGCCGGCGATGAAGGCCGAGATTCCCGCCGACAAGCAGGCGAAGTTCGTCGCCGACTACCGCGCCAAGATGAAGGAATTCGTCGCGCTGGTCGACAAGGCCGAGGCCGCGTTCAAGGCGAACAACAACGAGGAAGCCGCCAAGATCCTCGGCGCCATGGCCGACGCGCAGAAGGCCGGGCACAAGGATTTCAAGAAGAAGGACAAGAAGTAAGCCGGTCCGCCGGACCTTCCGTTTTCGTCACCTTGCCGCCGCCGGATTTTTCCGGCGGCGGTTTTTTTGCGCATCGCGCGGCGGCGCGGAGCCTGCCAAGACCGGGGGCATGACGACTCCGCGGATCGCGTTTCTCGGTTTGGGCATCATGGGCGGCGGCATGGCGCGGCGGCTGCTCGGCGCCGGGTATCCGGTGACCGTATACAACCGCACGCGCGCGCGGGCCGAGGCGCTGGCGGCGGACGGGGCCAGGATCGCGGATACCCCGCGGGCGGCGGCGGATGGCGCGGATTTGGTTTTCGGCATGGTGGCGGACGACACCGCGTCGCGCGGGCTGTGGCTCGGGGCCGACGGCGCGTTGGCCGGGCTGAAGGGCGGGGCGGTCGCCGTGGAGTGCAGCACGCTGACGGTCGCCTGGGTGAAGGAACTCGCGGCGGCGGCGGCGGCGCGCGGGGCGGAGTTTGCGGATGCGCCGGTGACAGGCAGCAAGGTCGCGGCGGCGGGCGGGGAATTGAATTTTTTGGTCGGCGGGAATGCCGCGACGGTGGAGCGGCTGCGGCCCGTGTTGTTGGCGATGGGGAAGAACGTGATTTCGCTCGGGCCGGCGGGCAGCGGGGCCTTCGTGAAGCTGGCGAACAATTTTGTCTCGGCCGTGCAGGTGGTGGCGTTTGCCGAAGCCTTGGCTTTGGTCGAGCGCAGCGGCCTCGACCGGGCGGCGGCCATGAAGGTGATCGTCGACGGCGCGCCGGGCAGCCCGATCGTGAAGCTGATGGCCGGGCGGATGATGACGCCGGACTACACGCCGAATTTTCTGCTGAAGCTCATGGCGAAGGACGTGGGCTATGCGCTCGGCGAGGCGGCGCAGCGCGGGTTGACGCTGGCGACGGCGCAAGGGGCGCTGGCGCAGTTCCAGGCGGCGATCGCGGCGGGGCACGGCGAGCAGGACATGTCGGCCGTGGTCGAGGTGTTGCGGGCGAAGTGACGCGGCGGGGCGTGTCAGCGGCCGATTAATGGCTTGCGGCGGCCGGCGGGGGCTGGCGCGGTGATGCCCGCATGTCCGCTCTACCCCTGGCGTTCACTCTGGGACCGTTGACCGTCCTGGTGATCAGTGTCGTTTTCATCATCGCGGCCATCGCGTGGCTGCGGTTGCACGCGTTCTTCGCGCTGATTTTCGCGGGCATGCTCGTGGGCCTGCTCACCGTGGCCGGGCAGACGGGCGACGGGCGTTTCATCAAGACGGTCGAGGCGGTGATGGTCGAATTCGGCAAATCGGCGGGGGCGATCGGCTTCACGATCGCGATCGCGTCGGTGATCGGCGTGGCGCTGATGGAGAGCGGCGCGGCCGACAAGATCATCCGCCGGTTCATCGCGGTGCTGGGCGAGCAGCGGGCGGCCTTGGCGCTGTTGGCCTGCGGCTTCGTGCTCGGGATTCCGGTGTTTTTCGACACGGTCTTTTTCCTCCTCGTGCCGCTGGCGCGCGCGCTGAGCCTGCGCACGGGCAAGAACTACATGATGTACGTGCTCGCGATCTGTGCGGGCGGCGTGATCACGCACGGCACGGTGCCGCCGACGCCGGGGCCGTTGGTGGTGGCGGAAACGCTGAAGATCGACCTCGGCGTGACGATCGTGGGCGGGATTCTGTTCGGTATTCTGCCGGCGCTGGCCGGCTTGGGCTGGGCGCGCTGGATCAATGCGCGGATGCCGATTCCGGTGCGCGAGACGTCGGGTTCGTCGCTGGCCTCGCTGAACGAAATCGCGGGTCGCAACGAGGACGAGCTGCCCGGTTTCTGGGTTTCGATCGCGCCGGTGGTGCTGCCGGTGGTGCTGATCGGTCTCGCTTCCGCGCTCGGCACGGTGCGCGCGAGCGTGCCGCCGGGGCTCCTGCAGGCCGTGGAATTTTTCGGCAACAAGAACATCGCGCTGCTGATCGGCGCGGTGATCGCTCTCTGGGTCTATGCGGCGCAAAAGAAACTCGGTATCAAGCAAGTGGGCGACGCGCTCGGAGCGCCGCTCGAGGTGGCGGGCGTGATCATCCTGATCACGGCGGCGGGCGGCGCGTACGGGGCGATGATCAAGAACGCCGGCGTCGGCGATTCCGTGCGCGCGATGGCCAACGGCAACAGCGTCAATTACGTGCTGCTGGCCTGGGTGCTCGCGGTCGTGGTGCGCGTGGCCCAGGGGTCGGCGACGGTGGCGATGATCACGGCCTCCTCGATCATGCTCTCCATTGCCGGCACGCAGGGCTTCGGCGTGCATGCGTTCTACATCTTTCTGGCCGTGGGCTACGGCGCGATGTTCTGCTCCTGGATGAACGACAGCGGCTTCTGGGTGATCAGCAAACTCGGCGGCCTGACGCAGGGCGAGGCGCTGCGCAGCTGGACGATCTTGCTCTCGATCATCTCCGTCGTCGGCCTGCTGCAGGCGCTGGTGGCCGCGGCGTTTTGGCCGAATCTTTGGTTCTGATTCCGCGAATCCGGACGCGCCGAGGGGATGCGGCCGGTTTTTGGGGAGGACAGGAGGAGACAGGATTTCCGGGCCGGGATTAACGGGAGGGAATTCCGTTCCGTTAATCCGGGTCTGGGGCGGCCGTTCGTTCAGGTCTCGCCTATGGGTGCGAGGATTTCGACCAAGGCGAAGGACAGGAGGGACAGGATTCGGAATGCCTTCCGGTCAATCCCGGTTTGGGCATTTCCTGTTCATCCTGTCCTCTGCCTTGGAGGACATGAAAAACAGGAAGATGAGGCCGGAGATCAACGGGACGGGAATTCGTTCCGGTTAATCCCGGTTCGGACGCTCCCGTGAATCCTGTACCCTGTCTTGGCGCGCAGCGCCGGGCTTACTTCAATTCCCGGATCTTGATGTTCCGGTACCAGCACTCGTCCTGATGGTAGGTCAGCATGATGTGGCCGGCGATCTTGTCGCCGAAGCCGGCGACTTTCGCGAATTTGCTCTTGGCCAAACCGGCTTTCACTTCGGGGCTGCCGAGTTCGTAGGTGAGGACGTTCTTGCCGTTGAGCCAATGCTCGACCTTCAGGCCTTTGACGACGATGCGGGAGTGGTTCCACTCGCCGGGTTTCTTGAGCGGCTTGTCGGCGGCGGGCGGGAGCACGTCGTAAAACGCCGCGGTCTGGCGGTGGGCGCCGATCTTGCCGTCGGGGTGGCCGACGTCGTCGAGCATTTGGTATTCGTGGCCCGGGGCGGAGGCGCGTTCCTCGGTGACGAAGTACTTCACGCCGTTGTTGCCGCCGGTCGTGACGCGCCATTCCCACGACAGTTCGAAGTCGTTGAATTTCTTTTCGAAGATGATGTCGGAGCCTTTGACCTTCGCGACGGTGCGGAGGGTGCCGTCCTTGGTTTCCCAACCGGCATCGGGCATCGCGGGCTTCTTGTAGCCGCGCCAGCCTTTGAACGACTGGCCGTCGAAGAGGAGCTCCCAGCCGGCGGATTTCTCCGCGGCGGTGAGCTGGTTGTCGGCGGCGAAAACGAGTCCGGCCGGAGCGAGGGCAAACGCGAGGGCGAGCGAGAGCGAGAGGGTACGGGGCTTCATCGCGTTGATGAAAAACGGAAACGCGCGGCGAAGGGAAGCCCGGACCCGGGGGCATGGCGGGATGATGGCGCAGGGAAGGGGTAGGGGCGCTCGTCCACGCCCGAGGGTGGCGAAATCGGAGTGGGGCCCGTGCCGGCAGAAGGGCGGAGGGCGCGCGCGAGGCGCGCCCCTACGATGGGGCGGCGGCGGTGGTGTCCTAATTTGGTTTAGCCGCTATCAGAATCCGTCGATTTCCCACCGATCGACCACGCCGTTTTTTCTGACCTTGTAGACTGCGGGCGGCCGGTCGTTCTTGATCTTTCGCATGATGGCCGAGCCTGCGTCGATAAAGGCTTGGGCCATTTGCTCTCCGGTCATTTCCTTTTTTTGGAGCATGAACGCTAGCGTTCCGCTGGCCTGGAGGGCTTGTTTTTCAAGTGGATTGTAGAGCGTTCGGAGGTCTGCGCACAGTATCACCCAACCGCGTTCACCTGCGTAATGAATCCACTCAGTATCGTCCTCTTCCTTGATTATGTCGTGCTCGGGAAAGTGGTCGCGGTGCGCCTCCACCTTCCATCCGGCAGCACGCAAGGCGGCCGGGAGCTTTTTGCCCCCGAGGTTGCGATCCACAAAGAAAACCGGATCAGGCTGCTGCTGTTCTAGCAGTCTCTTGGTTGATCGCTTCGTCAATCTCCGCGACGCTTACGTTGTAGTCGTCCGCAATCTCCCGCTTCGGTTCGCCGGCCTTAGCGCGCCGTGCGATCATAAGCGTAGAGATCGCGCTGTTTGCTAGGCACGGCCGGCCAAAGTTCACCCTCGGATCTACAATAACCAGCTTGGGATTGTTGCTCTTGTACCCCGCCGTGAACGGATAAAGCCGAAGCGCAAGTCCGTCCGCCCCGTACTCAAGGCGATCAAGGTATTTCTCCAGCATTGCACGCATTGCCAGTTGACCGTTTTCCGATGCGGTCGAAAGGCTGCCGCCATCATCGAAGTAAACCCCTGCGGCATCTGCGGACAAACCGAGGTTTTCCACGGCAAAGGGATACTTGTGCCCCGTCTTTTTTCTCAAGAACTCACGGCTTTTGTTGATCCGCCGCATTTTCAAGCCGTGCTTTTTGCGAAGCACTTGGATCGCGTATGCCTCGACCAGTTGCAGGAAGGTTAGACTGTTGGCCCGAAGGGGCGTGAACCAGCTACGCAAAGTCGCGGGCGGCACACCGATGATGCGTGCCGCCTCCGCTGCCGGGTACATGGGGATTGTACGTGCGTCGACCACCTTACGACGACCATCCGGACGCATGATTAACCTGTCAACACGTTCGCGGAATATGGGTATAGGCTTCATGGCGTAGTAGTGGCCGGTGCGTTCATATAATCGTCACCAAGAAGGGTTTTCCTAATCCAAAGCGAAAGATCCAGGCCCGCAGCCCGTGCCTTTTCCTGAAGGATTCTGCGCTCGGCCTCAGTGGTCCTAAAGGCGGTTGGTTTGTTCCTGACATTGCCGGCTTTGCAGCGCGGGCGGCCCGCACCTTCGCGCCGGCCGCCCCATGTCGAATTTTCCGATTTCGATTGCATCGTCTCTTGAATACCGTATTACGTATTTCAAACACAAGTCAAGCCATGGCCAACATTCTCCCCATCGAAAAACAAGCGGTCGCAATCGGTGCTCTGTGCGAGGGCAACAGCATCCGCAGCGTTGAGCGGATGACCGGCATTCACCGTGACACGGTGATGCGCCTCGGCGCTCGCGTTGGCGAAGCCTGCCGGAACCTGATGGACGAGACGATGCGCGAGCTGCCGTGCGCCAAGATCGAGGTAGACGAAATTTGGGGCTTCATCGGCAAGAAGCAGCGCAACGTCACGGAAGCCGACAGCTCCGAAAAGGGCGACGTTTGGACGTGGGTTGCGATTGATCCGGAAACCAAGGCCGTTCCGGTTTTTCATGTCGGCAAGCGCAACGCCGAATGCGCCAACGCGTTTGTTGCCAACGTCGCCGCGCGGATGAAAAACCGCATTCAACTTTCTTCCGATGGCCTTGCGCTGTATGCGCCCGCTGTTGAGGCCGCCTTTGGCGGCGAAGTGGACTACGGAACAGTCGTTAAGACTTTTCGAACCACTGACGGGGAAGGGCGTTATTCGCCCGGCGAAATGGAAACCGCTGTCCGTACCCGCATTTCCGGCGAAGCGTTCCGAACCTGCACCTCCTACGTTGAGCGCCAAAACCTGACGATGCGCCTTCACATGAAGCGCCTTGCCCGGCTGACCCTCGCCTTTTCCAAAAAGCTCGAAAACTTCAAGGCCGCGACCGCGTTGCATTTTGCCTACTACAACTTCGTCAAAACTCACTCCTCTATCCGCTGCACGCCCGCGATGGCGCTCGGCGTCTCTTCCCGCTTGTGGAAGGTGGAGGACTTGGTTGCCCTCGCATGAAGATGTTTGAGTACCAAGACGCCATAAAGGAAGCGATTGCCTCCATGCACGGAGGTGTCGCCCTTTGGATTGAGTCCGTGCCGGTCAAAGAGGTTTTCAACGGCAAGGTGGTGTGGGATGGCGAGGTGGAGGTTTTTTCCGTCAAGGGCCACCCGAGGGCGGGACGCTGCTTTGCGTGGGGCGTCAGGCGCGACGATGACAAAGGGTGGGACGTTACCGCTGTCCTGGCTGTGCCGCCGATCACCACGCCACAGCTAGCCGTAAAGGCCGCTATTGCCGCTTACGCAAAACGCCGGTGAATTGGCCACTAACGGCCACCTATTTCGTATTGCACGTCAAAGCTCGATTCCGGCGAAGCAGACCACAGCCGAACAACGTATTCCCCCGCAGCGTTCTGAATCGTGGCAGATTGAATTGCCGGGCCGCGGCTGTAGCTGACCATAAGCACTCCGCCTTGGAGCACTAGGAGATTTTTCAGCGCAGGAGATCGCACAACCAAGGCAAGGCTTGGTACTGGCGCCCTTGTTTCCAGTTTGAGCACAAACTCAGACCGGAATTGCTCACCGTCCTTTTCGTTCATGTAGCGCTTTTCTATGGTTACTGAAGGTGGCGGGATGTCGGTTTTTATTATCGTATTTTGCCCACCCGATTGGCCGTGCGTTACAATGCTACCGGGGCCGACCTGAAGCCGAAGCGTTTCATCCCTCATCGATGCCGCATCAGCTTTTGCTGCCGACAAATCACTATTTGCGCCCGATCCATCCGCGGGGTTGCTGGTCCTTTTCTTGTGCAGGGTATGGCCCACGCCATATGCCGCGCTTAGTATGGCAATGCATGCTGTTACCCTCTGCGTAAGGTCAAATCCCATTGGATTGTTCAGGATGATCGCAACGGTTGTTGTTGCCAATAGCGGCAGGATGTAGCGCTCCAAAAATGCGGGCACCGCGGTGTCTTGCCAGACCCAACGTGCCATATCCAGACCGATATGGGAATTGCGCATGCCCAATAGTCTTGCGCTTGGTGATAGCTGGATCAAATCAAAACGCATCCATTGATGCTTATTGGGCATCAACGCTAAACCGCTATCGCGACCTACGCTCAGCAATCGGGCCCTCCGCGCTCGCGAACCTCCTGACGAGCTTTTGCGGTTCGGTTTTGGCGGCAACGCGCCCAACCAGCGACGGGCCGATGTTGGGCTTTTCTCGTTTGGGCGGTGCCGGATCGGGCAACTGAACCCAATCCGTTTTGCCCCAATTCCAAGACGTAGCCAACCCGAGCGAAAGGTTGGCAATCCTGCCGACGGGCTCAACCAAGCGGGGCTTTGACGCCGCGGGCCGCGGTGCCACGGCAAGCGGCCGGATGGTTGCAAGCCGGCGGCGCAATAGTGCGGCACGTTCTTCCGGAGTCATGCCGCTGGACTTGTGCCAGCCAAAGCGGGCGGCAATTAGGATTTCAAACTAGGACACCACCGCGGCGGCGGGGTGCTTGATTCCGGGGGCCAAGTTGTTTGCGTGCACCCTTGCGCCGTCGGCGCCGTCCTGCCGCTTCCCCATGTCCGCCCGTGTGATTGTCCGCGACCTCCGCAAACGCTACGCCGGCGTCGAAGCCGTGCGCGGCGTGTCGTTTGCCGTCGAGCCGGGCGAGATCTTCGGCCTGCTCGGGCCCAACGGGGCGGGCAAGACGACGACGCTCGAATGTCTGATCGGGCTGCGCGAAGCGGACGCGGGCGACCTGCAGGTCTGCGGCTTCGACGTGCGCACGCAGCCGGAGGAAGTGAAACAACGCATCGGTGTGGCGCTGCAGAGCACGGCATTGCAGGACCAGATCACACCGCGGGAGGCGTTGCGATTGTTCGGGGCGTTTTACCGGCAGAATGAGAAACCGGAAACGCTGCTCGCGCGGTTCGCGTTGGAGGACAAGGCGGACGCGCGGTTCGCGACGCTGTCGGGCGGGCAACGGCAACGGCTCGCGTTGGCGTTGGCGTTTGTGAACCGGCCGGAGCTCGTGCTGCTGGACGAACCGACGACGGGACTCGACCCGCAGGCGCGGCGCGAATTGCACGGCGCGATCGAGCAGATGAAACGCGACGGCTGCACCGTGTTGCTGACGACCCACTATCTCGAGGAGGCGGAGCGGCTCTGCGACCGGCTGGCGATCATCGACCGCGGGCAGGTGGTGGCGACGGGGACGCCGGCGGCGTTGATCGCGGAGGCGCGCGGGGCGCAGCGGGTGGCGTTGACGGCGTCGGGCCCGCTCGATCGCGCGCGGCTGACGGCGCTGCCGCACGTGGCGGAGCTGCAGATCGGGCCGACGGCAAATGCGGCGACGTTCCGCACGGCGCGGGCGACGGAGACCTTGGCGGCGCTGACGGCGTTGTTGGCGGCGCAGGGGCTTGAAACGGTGGAATTGACGGTACGGAAAGCGTCGCTCGAGGACGTGTTCCTGAACCTGACGGAAACGCCGGCGGCGACGGAGGCGCACGGATGAAGGCGCTGCGCGAACATTTGGCGTTGGCGCTGCGGTTGCATTTCCGGAACCGGATGGCGCTGCTGTACGGGTATCTCTTCCCGCTGATTTTCCTCGTGGCGTTCTATGTGCTGTACCGTCACGAGCGCGTGCCCTTGCTGCGGCACATGGGCGAATTGCTGACGGTGGCGGTGCTGGGCGGCGCGTGTTTCGGATTGCCGACGACGCTGGTGAGCGAGCGCGAACGCGGCGTGTGGCGGCGGTACCGGCTGACGCCGATCCCGACGTGGGTGGTGATCGCAAGCACGGCGTTGGCGCGGTACGCGATCATTCTGACGGCGGGGCTGCTGCAGCTCGGGTTGGCGTTGGCGCTGGGCATGACGTTGCCGGTGCATCCCTTCGATCTGTGGGTGGTGTTTACGTTCACGGCGTTCGCGTTCATCGGGCTCGGGCTCGTGTTGGCGGCGCTGGCGGACACGGTGCCGGCGGTGCAGGCGCTGGGGCAGTGCATCTTTTTGCCGATGCTGATCATTGGCGGCGTGGCGGTGCCGTTGGCGGCGCTGCCGGAATGGGCGCAGCACGTTTCGGCGTTTTTCCCGGGGCGCTATGCGGTCGAAGGCCTGCAGGCGACGGTGACGGGCACGGGGTTGGCGGGGGCGAAGTTCTGTTTGCTCGCGCTGACGCTGACGGGTTTGGCGGGCGTGATCGCGGGGGCGAAATTGTTCCGCTGGGATGCGCAGGAGCGGTTCGCGGCGCGGCCGGGGAAGCTCTGGCTTGTGCCGGCGTTCGCGGCGTGGGTGGCGGTGGGCGGCATCGCGGAATGGCGCGGGCGCATCGCGGTGCCGGCGGACAAGGAGTTGGCGCCGCCGAAGGCGGAACCCGCGAAGACGCCGACGCCCGCAGCGAGTCCGGCGAATGCTCCCGCGGCGACGTCGCCGGCCCCCGTGTCCGCGGCACCGGCGTTGACCCCGCCGCCGGCGGTGACGCGGCCGTTGCCGCCCCCGCCGCCGGAGCCGCTGTGGATGAAATTGACGCTGCAGGATACGGAGGGCCTGGACTACCGGTTGCCGCCGGACCACGGGATCGTGGCGCCGTTTGCGCCGATCGACGAGGCGCCGGAGGATTTCATGAAGGAGCTGGTCGACGGCGTGCGCACGAAATTGCCGGATTGGCCGCCGGGCGCGGAGGGCGACGAGCTGCGGTGCGTGCGGAATTTGCTCTACGTGGCGGCGGTGCCGGATGCGATCCAGATGCCGGTGGAGCGGTATTTGCCGCGCGTGGTGTACGAGCGCATGATCGACACGTATCCGCGCGACCGCCTGATCAAGATGCTTACTTACATCGCGCTGAATCCAGAGGCGGGCATGGTGATCGACGACATCTCCGAACTCGGCATCGAAGGCACGGCGGGCGATCCGAGCGTCGTGCGCGAACGCGCGTACCTGTATGCGTTGAAGTTCCTGCTGCGGCTGACGGGGAAGGTGTCCGAATAGCCACGCCGCAGAACGAAGCTGCGAATCCCAAGCCTGACTTGCCCGTGAAAACGCCTGCGCCCGCGACCGTCAAAGCCGTGCTCTTCGTCATCTTCGTGATGACGCTGGTGTGTTTGCCGTTCGCGGTGTTCGGCGAGGAATTCGTTTTGCCGCTGCTGGAATCGCGGGCGCAGCAGACGGGAGCGCTCGTGCTGATCGCGATCGCGTTGCTGGCCTGCGATTCCGTGGCGCCGATTCCGGCGACGCTGGTGATCATGTACCTCGGGGCCAAGGCGGGTTGGCTCGCGGGCATTGTCGGCGGGACGATCGGGATGAGTCTCGGGGTGCTGGCGGCGGCGTGGGTCGGGCGCGCGGCGGTGGGGCGGCTGGCGCCGAAGTTTTTTCCCGATGCGGAGCTGGCGCGGCTGCGGGCGTCGCTGCAGGACCGGCTGGCGTTGACCTTGGCCTGCCTGCGCAGCGTGCCCGTGCTGGCGGAGACCTCGGTGATCGTGGCGGCGGCGATGGGGATTCCGGTGCGCCGGATCTTTGTGGCGACGCTGCTGCCGAACCTCGTGGTGGCGGCGATCTATTCGTTTGCCGCGGAGGAATCGGCGACGACGGCGGCGGTGACGTTCCTCGCGACGATGGCGGCGTCGTGGCTGCTCTGGAAAATCGGGCTGCGGCGGCCGGTTTCCCCGACCTGAGGCAGGGTCACCGAGGGCACGGAGAAAGACCGGAGGGCACGGAGCGGGTGCCGTGGCCGCGAGCGCCCGCGAGCGGAGGGGCGCAACGTCGGCGAGGCGGCGCGAGCCGCTCGCTTGAGCCCGCAGCTACGGGGCGCCGTTGCCTTGGCAGGCCTCACTTCGCCGCGGCGAAGATCGAGGCCATTTCCTTCTTCGGATTCACGTGGCGGATGCCGGTGATGACGCCCTTGTCGTCGAGGCTGAGGACGGTGAGTTGGTCTTCCTTGGCCGGGTAGCGGGCGAGGAAGCCCTCGGCGTCGGCGAGAATGATGCGGTGCGGGTAGCCCTTCATCTTGGGCAGGGCGAAGAAGCGGCCGACGCCGGGCATGCCGTAGATATTGGAAATGAAGACGGCGCGTTGCTGGGCGAGGAAGTCGGCGGGCTGCTTCTCGAAGAACGCGTTGGCGGCTTTGCCGGCGCCCATTTCGAAGGAGACGATCACGAGGCGCGCGCCGCCCTCGTAGGTGTAGGGTTTTTCGTGCTGATCCTTGGCGGAGAAGGCGGCGAAGGTGTCGCCGACCTTGTAGGTGTCCGCGGCACGGGCGGCGGCGGCGAGACCGAAGGCGAAGCAAACGGCGAGGAGGAGGCGGGGGAACGGTTTCACGCGCGCAACGTAGGAAGGGGCGGCGAGTCCACAACCGGAAATGCGTCGCCGCGGCCCGGCCGGCGATTTTGCTTTTCCTCCCGGCCCGGCGTCGTGCTTCATCGCCGGACCCCCGCCGCCGCCGGCGCGCGGCCGACGGCGTCCGCCGGTCCCGACTTCCCCTTTCCCGATGACATCTCCTACCAAAACACCCCGCGGGTCGCTCTTCGCGATGATGGCCCTCGAGTTCTTCATATGGGGCGCGTGGCTGCCCCTGATTTTCGGCTACCTGCCGAGCCTCGGTTTCACGCCGGGCCAGCAGTCGCTGATTCTGAACGCGTTCCCCGTGGCGTCCATCGTGGGCATGTTCTTCAGCAACCAGTGGGCGGACCGGAAATTCGCGGCGGAGAAGTTCCTCGCGTTTTCGCACCTGATCGGCGGCCTCGCGATTCTGGGCTGCGGTTTCACGAAGGAGTTTTGGCCGTTCTTCCTGCTGATGCTCGTGCACTGCCTGCTGTACGTGCCGACGATTTCGATCACGAACTCGATCGCGTTCGCGAACATGAAGGATCCGGAAAAGGAATTCGGTCTCGTGCGCATGGGCGGCACGATCGGGTGGATTCTGGCGGCGTGGCCGTTCACGTTCATCTTTGTGGATTGGGCGAAGGTCGACGCGGCGAATCCCGCTGGCTTCGTGGCGTGGATCGGCGCGGCGCTGGCAAACCCGCTGACGGGCGAGGCGGCGAAGGCCGCGACCAAGTGGACCTTCATCGTGGCGGGCATCGCGTCGCTGGCGTTGGCGGCCTTCAGCCTGACGCTGCCGCACACGCCGCCGAAGAAGGCGGCGGCCGGCACGGCGGAGAAGCTGGCGTGGCTCGAGGCGCTGAAACTGCTCAAGCACCCCTTCGTGCTCGTGCTGTGGCTGGTGACGCTGGTCGATTCTTTCGTGCACAACTGCTACTTCAGCTGGACGGGCGTGTTCCTCGGGACGGCCCGCGAGGCGGGCGGCGTGGGCATCGCGTCCAACTGGATCGCGCCGGTGATGAGCATCGGGCAGGTGGCGGAGATCCTGACGATGTTCGTGCTGGGCGCGACGCTGAAGGCCTTCGGTTGGCGCACGACGATGATCGTGGGCATTCTCGGGCATGCGGCGCGGTTCGCGGTGTACGCCTTCATGCCGCAGAGCGCGGGGGCGATCATTCTGATCCAGGTGCTGCACGGCATCTGCTACGCGTTCTTCTTCGCGACGGTGTACATCTTCGTGGACGCGTATTTCCCGAAGGACATCCGGTCGTCGGCGCAGGGCCTCTTCAACCTCCAGATTCTCGGCGTCGG
Source organism: Opitutaceae bacterium (assembly GCA_027482185.1). Lineage (GTDB taxonomy): Bacteria > Verrucomicrobiota > Verrucomicrobiia > Opitutales > Opitutaceae > ER46. The sequence continues at coordinate 549,640 of JAIXWF010000022.1, forward strand.
CGCGTTGCTGGCGTTCTCGATTTGCCCCTGGCTGATGCAGTCGGTCTACACCGTGAACAACGTGGTCGACTTCAAGGGTCTCTTCCTGGTGCCGCTGGCGGCGGCGTCGATTGCGGCCGTGGCGCTGGCGCTCTTCTTCCATCCGCCGAAGGACACGGCGGCGACGGCGGGCGGAGCGAGCAGTGCGCCGCATTGAGGGGCGGAGAAGTTGAGCGTTGAGAACTGAGAGTTGAGAGTCCGGGCTGCCGGAGAGCGGTACCGGGCTCCGCTCTTCCGGCAACCCGCGCGACCCGAGATTTTCGGCGCGGTCGCGAAATCCGAAACGACGAAGGGCGACCCGCGGGTCGCCCTTTTGTTTGGTTCCGACGCGGAGGCCGCGGGCGCTTACTGCGCGACGCGGACGTAGGTGTCGCCGAAGTAGGTCAACGTGATCGGGTCCTTGACCTTGATCATCGACTTGCGGCTGGTGAGCAGGGAAGGCCGGTCGTTGGATTCGGCGCCTTGGACGGTGAAGTTGCGCTCCTCGGCGCTGCTGCGGCCGTTGCCGAACTTGATCCACTTCACCTTGCCGTCCTTGGAAATCTGCAGGCGGCGGTCGCCGTTGCCGGAGCCGGTTTCATAGGCGCCGGCGACGCTGGTCAGGAGGCGTTCGGCTGGGCCGGGTTCGAGCAGCCGGTAGGGCGGGAGGAAATTGCCCGGCGGGCGGCGCAGCTCGGACAGGGTGAAAAGGTTAACGCCGATGATGATCAGGCCGAGAATGCCCGTGTACATCATGATGAGGCCCTTGCGGAGAGGGGCCTTCGGTTCCTTGCGGCTGGCGGCGCCGCGGTTGGCGGCGGCGGCCGGGGTGGGCGGGACGTAGATCGGTTCGCGTTCCTCGACCTCGCCGGTAATGGCCGAGTAGATGTCGTCGGCCGGCATGATGCCGCTGCGCGACTTCGCGGAGGCCCAACTGACCAAGTTCAGCCGCTTTTCCTTGAGCTGGACGACAAAGCTGCCGGTGGGGCCGTTGATCCGGATTTCCGGGGTCAACGGGTATTCCACTTTCAACGACGTCGCGGCCGCGGCGGTGAGGAGCTTGCGCAGCTCCTTGCTGGAGACCCCGGAGCGCTGGACTACGGGGAGTTCTAGATTGGCCTCGCGGGCGTCGTTCGAAAGTTGGCGGAGTTGGAGCTCGAATGCTGGGGTCGCGCTCTCGCTCATTGTTGCAGAATGAAAATCGGGTCGTTGTTGACGCCGATCCGGAAGTTTCCGGTCGCGAGATTGCCGTCGTCCAAGAGCTTGTCGATTTCGAGCAGCACTTCCTCGTTCACCGGGAAGGGAGCCGCGTCGGTTTCGCTGATCGAAATGACCGCCTTGTAGCGCGTGCCGGCGTGGAGCTGGCTGGCGTCCCAGTTGTACTGGCCGCCGATCGGCGTCGTGCGGAGCCACGAGGTGGAGCCGAGGCGATCGTTCATTTCCGGCGGCATCTTGCCGGCGGGCTGCTCCTCGGGCCAGCCGCCGCGTTCCTGGGCGTAGGCTTCGAAGGCGGAGGCGAAAGTGCGGAGGTCGGCGACGATGATCGTGGAACGGGAAATGCGTTCGGACTGCTTGACCTTCGGGACGGCGACGGAAACGACGATGCTGCCGATGGCCAAGCTCAGCATGAGCTGGATCAGGTTGAAACCGGCTTGCCGGCGTTGCCGGTTCCGGCAGCCCAAACCGATGCGGTCCGCCTGGGGGCGGCCGGCCGGCTGGGGTAGAAAAGGTGAACGGGAGCGGAACATGGCGGGAAGCGTCGGCGGATTTTCGGCTGACCGGCGGGCGGCCAAACCGTCAAAAGCGTAACGCAACAGTGAAAAGGCATCCGACTCCGGGCCGGCACGCAAGAGCGCAAATCGGGTTTCCGGATGGAAAATTGCGTAGCATGGATTGCGTAGGCCGGGGGCGGCGGAGGAGGGAAAAGGGCGCGCGGACCGGTCAAAACAGGGAGCGTTTCCAGCCCGGTTCGAGCCGCTGCATGAGTTGGGCGTCGTTGCGGTTGCGCACGCCGCTGCGGACGTAGCGGTCGGCGGCGACGGCGAGCTTGGCGCGGTCGAGTTCGACGCCGAGCCCGGGGCCGGCGGGGATCGCCATTTTGCCGTCTTTGATCGGCAGGTTGCCGCCGACGATCAGGTCGTGGCCCTCGGGCAGCCACGGGTAGTGGGTGTCGGAAGCGTAGGTGAGTTGCGGCACGACGGCGCCGAGGGTGATCATGGCGGCCATGGTGATGCCCGCGTGGTTGTTGCTGTGCTGGCTGAAGCTCCAGCCGAGGGTTTCGCCGATGGTCGCCACGGATTGGCAAACGGTCAGGCCGTTGAACGAGTGGTGGTCGAGCAGGAGGATATCGATGGGCTTGGCGACAACGGCCTCGGCGAGGTGCGGCACGGTGGTGACGCACATGTTGGTGCTCATCTTCAGGCCGGTCTTTTGCCGGACTTCGGCCATGGCGGCCTGGCCGGCGACGGGGTCTTCGTAGTAGTCGAGGGGCAGCTCGCGGAGTTTTTCGGCGATGCGCAGGGCGGTCGGGACGGTCCAACGGGCATTGGGGTCGATGCGGAGGGGTTCCTTGCCGCCGAGGCGGGCGTTGATGGCCCGCATGGTCTCGAGTTCGACCTCCGGGGCGAGGACGCCGGCTTTGAGTTTGTGAAAACGAAAGCCCCATTTCCGTTTAAACTGCCAGGCGAGCTCCGCCATGGCTTCGGGGGTGCGTACTTCGCCCCAGGAATCGAGGGCGGCCTCGCCGCGGCCGCGGGAGTCGACGAGGGCGGTGTCGGCCAGGACGGTCGGGTGGTCGGATGCGTAGCGATAGAAGAGGTAGGAGCAGAACTCGACCTCGGCGCGGACGGGGCCGCCGAGAAGATCGCACACGCGCAGGCCGGTGGCGCGGCCGATGAGGTCGAGGCAGGTGAGCTCGAGGCCGGCGTAGGCCCCGGCGGGTGCCTTGGCGAGGCGGGCGGCGAAGGCGCGGTAGGCGAAGGGGCTTTCGCCGACGAGGCTCGGCGCGACGGCTTGCAAGGCGCGGACGGTGGCTTCGCCGCCGCGGGTTTCGCCGATACCGACGAGGCCGGCGTTGGTTTCCAGTTCGAGAATGGTGCGGAGGAAGTAGGGACCGTGGGCGCCGGAGGCCGCGAGGAGCGGGGGATCCGGGAGGGCGACGGGGGTGACGCGCAGGCCGGTGATACGGAGTCGGCGGAGGTCGCGGGCGGCGCCGGCCGGTAGTCCGGGGAGGGCGGCGGGGAGGACGGAGGCGGAGGCGAGGCCGAGCGAGCCGGAACCGGCGGCGGCGAGCCATTGGCGGCGGGTGAGCGACATGGGGAGGGGTGGACCGAGGGAAGCGAAGGGGGCGGCGGCAGCCAGACGAATCCGGACGGGAAGGGTGATGCGGCCGGGCCTGCGCGCTTGCTTCGCCGGCGGGGCGGAGGCTATGGAGTCGGGCGCGGCGGTGGCCGACCGCGCCGCAGCCATGACCTCGCCTTTCAACGCCGAATTCTTCCTTCCGACCGCCGGCCGGCCCGGGCGGCGCCCGAGCCCGTGAGCAACGAACCGGAAAAGCCGGCGAAGCCGCGCGGCCTCCTGCCGAAGATGCCGGTGCGGCAATTGCCGATCGCGCCGCCGTTGCCGGGCGCGGCCCCGGCGGTTGTGCCGCCGCCGGCCGAGCCAAGCGCGGCGGCTGCGGTTCAGGCGGTTCCCGCCGAGGGAGACAGTGCGGTGCGGCCGCGCGTGGAATCGGCGCTGGGGGCGGGCAAGGAAGCGGCCAAGGTGAATTTCAAGCTGCCGCAGTCGCCGCGGCCGAAGGCGCCGGCGCGCCCGCAGCCCCCGGCGCCCGCGCCGGCCGCGCCGGCGACGGGGGAAACCTCGCCGGCCTGGGCGAAACCGGCGGCGCCGGACCGGTTGAAGGATGCGCTCGAGGCGATGCCGGAGCTCGATGCGGAGGCGACGGCGGCGGCGGTGCGCGCGGCGCGGGAGAAGGCGTTGCGCGAACAGCCCGGCTGGGTGAAGGCCTCGGCCGACGACTCGCTGCGCAATTTCCGGCGCGCGGCGCGGAATCTCGGGGAGGCGTGGCGGCGGTTCCGGTCGGGGCCGTCGTTCTGGGCCGTGGCGGCGTTCGTCGCGATCTATGCGCTGCTGGCGTTCATGCGGGCGCCCGGGCAGGTGGTGGTCGAGCAATCGCGGCGGGCGGAGGAGGCCGCGTGGCTCCAGGCGTTCCTGAAGAACTACAGCGCGGCGGGCGGGGCGGTGCTGGGGCAAAGGCCGCACGGCGGCACGGAGATCTACCCGCGCGGCATCGTGCTGCAGGGGGAGCTGCTGGACGCGTTCCGCCAGGCCAAGCCGGGCGACACGTTCACGGTGACGGTGGCGGCGCCGATGTGGAACCCGTTGACGGCGTTCCACGGCTATCCGCCGATCTTCGCGGGCGGGACCTATTTCCAGATCGAGCGGAAGATCGATTTCACGCGCCACCGGCTGACGCTGCTGCTGCGCAAGGACACGGACCGGGCGGGGGCGATCGTGCTGGCGACGGTGGAACCGGCGAAGTAGCGGGCCGCCCGCCGGCGCTCGCGGCCACGATGCGGGCTCAGTTCAGGGCGGCGAGGGCGGCGTCGTACTCGGCCTGGGTCATGTCGGCGTAGTCGGTTCGCCGATACGAGATGACGCGGGGCGTGCCCGGCGGGTAGCGGCCGTTCATGAAGAGGTCGTTGAAGCCGTAGTTGCGGGTCGGCGCGGAGTAGTAGTCGATCTTCCAGGGCTCGTCGGCGACGCGGCTTTCGAACAGCGAGACGAGGGAGCCGCGGATGTAGACGATGCGGCTGCCGGTGGTCCAATTCTCGAGGAAACGGACGAGGTTGTGGGCGCCGCCGCTCATGCGGGCGGAGCCGTCCTTGTTGGACGGCGTGATGCCGGTGAGCATGGCCGCGGCGACGACGCTGTTGGCGGTGGCGGCGGGGCGGACGGAAGATTTGCTGGTGGCGTCGTTGTAGCCGGCGGAAAGGAGCGTGATGGCGTCGGCCGCGATGGCCGCGGGGGTCTCGCCGACCTTGGAGACGGAGGCGCTGGGGGAGGTGCCGTCGTCGTTGTAGTGGCCCTTGACGTAGACGGGGGCGTTGGTGGCGAAGGTGAAGCCCTCGACGGTGCCGTACGAGGGCACGGGAGTATTGCCGTTGATGATACGGATGCCGACGCGGTCGCCGCCGGCGGCGGCGACGGTGGAGCCGTCGAGGTTGGTCGTGGGGTTGCTGGTGACCTCGACGTAGAGGATGCCGGTCCAATGCGTGGTCTCGAGCGGGCCGATGGCCTTGGTGACATCGCGGCTGCCGGAGGAGAGCTGCATCTGGGCGACGGCCTCCTTGAGGACGGTGAGGTCGAACTCGACGAGGTCCATGCCGACGCCGCGGCGCTGGTCGTACATGCCGCGCGAGACGGTGGTGGAGGTGACGTTGCCGGTGGAGATGCGGGTGACGACGGTTTCCTGGTAGGGCTGGTAGCGGACGAGGTTGGACGGATAGGTGAGGGCGACGGTGCCGTTGGCGCCGCCGGCGCGGACGGTGATGACGGCGGGGACGACGGGATTGTTGGCGGTGGTCGTGTGGGTGCTGTTGGAGCTGACGAGCGTCGAGACGGAGCCGGAGGCGGGGACGACCGTGATGTAGATGCCGGCCTGGTTGGAGTACTTCTGTTCCTCGACCTCGGAGCTGTACTGCGGGCTGGTGGAGGCGGTGGGGGGCTCGATGAGCAGGCGGCCGGTGTTGACGGATTGGTCGGTGCCGTCGGTCGGCGAAGGGTCCTCGGCGTAGCGGCCGATGGCGACGGGGGTGTAGTTCTGGACGCCGTTGGCGGAAGTCTGGAGGTTGCCGTGCCAGGTCGACGACGCGTGGGTCTTGAAGCTGCTGAGGTTGGTGGCGGCGGCGTTGGCGAGGGCGGCGGCGTACTGGGCCTGGGTCGTGTAGTTGCCGCTGACATTGTTTTCGCGGATCGTGGTGGAGACGCCCATCGTGCTGTCTTTCCAGGTGCCGCTGGCGTCGAGGGAGACCTGGGTGTTGAGCCGGGTCTTGAACGTGACGTCGGAGGTCATGTTGAGCGACTCGCCCGTGGTGCCGTTGGTCTGGCCCTGGGCGGTGGGCAGGTAGCTTTTCCAGGCGTGGTAGACGTTGCCGGTGGTGGTGACGATGTTGTAGAAATTCACCGCCGTGCCCTGGGAGGAGACGTAGAGATCGCCGTTGGCGTGGACGGGGCCGTAGATGTTCATGGTCGAGCCGGGGGCGAGCTCCATGTCCATGTTGTAGAAGATGGCGTGGGCGAAGAGCGGGGCGCCGCGCACGCTGATTTTTTCGCGCACGTAGGCGGCGACGGGACGGTTGTTGGGGGTGGTCGCGACGGCCTTGGCGTAGATGGGGATGTCGCGGCGGAAAATCCATTTTCCCTTCAGCGGGTCGTTGATGTGGTTGGGGTCGTTGGCGTCGACGTAGTAGAGGGAGGCGGAGCCGTTGGAGGTGACGTTGTTGATGCGGCCGGCGTTGATCGCGTTGGAGGCGACGACGATGTTGGTACCGGCGAAGAGGTCGGACGACGGGAGCGAGAGCGGGTGGGTGCCGGTGCTGGTGAACGCGTTGGCGGAGAACGTGCTCGTGTTCTCCATTCGGTAGCGGATCTGGGTCATGCCGTATTCGGCGATGCCTTCCGCGGCATTGCGGGCCTCGAGGCGGAGCAGGGCGCGGCGGTTGAGATTGGCCTCGGTGACGACCCATTTGAGCATGCTGCCGATGACGAGCACCAGCAGGGTCGAGAAAATGATCGCCATCACGAGGCCGGAGCCGCGGCGGGCGGAGAGGGAGCGCGGTGGAGGCTTCGGCATGGGTCAACCCCGGGGGGATACCGTGAAGTTGTAGGTGGACACGGCGCGGCGGGTGAGGCCGTCGGTGGAGACGTAGTTGATCTGGCCTTTGACCATGACGCTCCGGTTGAAGAAATTGTAGAACAGCTTGCGCACGGACGACGTGCCGGTCGCGCGGCCGACGATGCCGGCGGAGATGATGTCGGGATTCGTGTGCAGGGTGGAGGTGGCCGGCATCAGGGTCCACAGCTGCGTGGAGGAGGAACTCGGGGAGAACGTGGTGTCGAACTTGCGGACCGGGCCGAGGCCGTCGGAGTCGGGGTCGTGGTAGTAGCCCACGAGGCGCGAAATTTTCGTGTCGTCGGCGGGGTCCTTGAAAACCAGCAGGAGGCAGTCGCCGGATTCGCCGTCGCCCATCGTCGCCAGCACTTCGCTGCCTTCCGGTCCGGTGGTGCGGGTGGAGAAGTCGTCGAGGATGACGAAGTAGTTGGCGTAGGTGGCGGTGTCGGTGAGCTCGTTGGTGAAGGTCCGGATGTCCCGGTTGATGCTCAGACGGAACGAATTGTATTTGTAGCTCTTCATCAGGTTGATGAAGAGGCTCAGGATCATGACCACCACCAGGGAGAGAATCGCCGTGGCGACCATCACCTCGACGAGGGAGAAGCCGCGGCGGCGATCGGCGCGGCGGGGTCGGCGCAGGTGACGGAAGGGCGACCGCATGGCGCTCAGTAGGTCGGAACGAGCGAACGCAGGTTCTTGATCACGCCGGTGTACGACCGGGTCGCGCTGCCGTCCTGGATCTGCCACATGTAGAGCAGCGTGATCGCCTTGCACTGCTGGGTGGCGCCGTAGCCGGAGGGGGTGCGGTCCTCGATCCAGACCCAGATGTGGATGGAGAGATCGCCGGCCCGGTTGACGTCGAAGACCTTGACGTTGTCGTAGACGGTCGACGGCACCGTCGGCGGCGAGAGGTTGGCGGGACTGAGCGGCGAAAGCGGCGAGAGGACCAGCGGATCGGCGGTGATGTCGTCCTTCTGGGTGGGCAGCGAATACTGCGTCGCGTACGCGGCATCGGCCATGTTCGCGCCGGCGGCGGGCGAGATCGGCAGCAGGTCGTACGGCATGTTTTTGATCTGCTCGAGGTAGCCTTGCATGATCGAGGCGACCGACGACTGGTAGACCGCGATCTCGGTGAGCCGGCGCGTGAGGATCGACGTCGCGATCAGGCCGGTGGAAACGATGGCGATGACGCAGGTGGCGGTCACGACCTCGACCAGGGTCATGCCGCGGCGACTGCGGCGTGGATTCAACCCGACCATGGGCGGGAGGTGGGCGGGGCTTTGTCCTCGAGGGCCGCGGCGGCGGCGCGCACGAGGTCGTCGGCGGCGGCGCGGCGGGCGAAGGCCGCGGCTTCCGCGGCGGCCTGGGCGGCGAGCCGGCTCTCCTCGAGGAGGCGGTTGGTTTCGCGGCTGAGGGCCACCATCCGGATGGCGGCGACGCCCAACGTCAGCAGCAGGCAATCGCCGACGGAGCAGAGGGCGCGGTGGTGGTCGATCTCCCCGGTGGCGCGGGCGAGATAGATCGCGGCGGCCAAGGCGCCGGCCCCGGCGAGAGCGGGCACAGTCCGCGGGGCGCGCGCGATGGCGCTGCTCAAGCCGAAGGCGGCCCCGAGCAGGGCGCCGGCCTGGACCAACTGCAACGTGAGCACCAAAGGATTCATCGGGCGGCGAAGCCGGTGCGCCGGCCGGCCGACGCGATCGTGGTGGCGTTGCTTTCGGAAAGGATCAACCCGGGCGTCGGGGCGACGGCGACCCATTCGACGCGGCCTTCTTTGCCGAGACCTTCGACGAAACCGACGGCGACGAGGCGGACGTTGGGCAGGTTGTGGCGGATCGTGAAGTGGCCGAAGGCGTCGGTCTTGGCGGCGAACGGCGCGGGCGGGATAAGGTCGACGAAGTGGGCGGCGGTGCGCTTGGCCTGGACGGCGAGCGCGTCGGCTTCGGCGCGGCGCCCCTGTTTCGCCGCGGCCTCGACCTGCACCTGCAGGCGGGCGGCGGCCTCGGCGGCGCGGGACTTGGCGGTCTTGAGGTAATTTTCCAGGAGCTCGGCCGGGTAGGCGCGGACCTCGACGTCGGCGAGCAGCTTGGTTTCGCCGTGCGGCAGGGTGATTTTCACGCGGCCGACGATATCGGCCGTGGTGGCGGCGGCGGCATTGGCGACGACGACTTGGGAAGCGAAGAAATCGGGGATGTTGCCTTCGCCGGCGGGGGCGATTTCGGCGGCCGGGGCGTTGGCGACGGCGGACGCATCGGCGTCGACCGCGGGGGCGTCGGCCGGGGAAACCGCCGGGGCGTCGGCCACGGTGGCGGGATCGACGGCGGGCTTGAGGGCGAGTTCGTCGAGCACGACGGCGGCTTTGTTTGCGAGCGGATCGGCGGCGACGGCGGGCCGGGCGGTCTCGGCGGCTTCGCGGGGCGAAAGGTGCAGATCGGCCAGGACGGCGTCGGGCAGCAGGGCGAGCGGCAGGGTAGTCGCGCCGCCGGGATGGCGGACGAGGATGCCCTTGGCGGTGTAGTTGATCACCTTCACGTCGGTGAGCTTGCGGCCGTCCTTCAGCACCAAGGTCGGGTAGGTGCGCGGCAACGGACGCTCGGCGGCCGGAGCCGACGTCGTCACGCTCACCGCCAGCAGGGCGCCGAACGCGAGCGTCCGGAGCAGCGAAGCGGGGAAGAAGGAGAGGCGCGGCATCTTGACTAGGGTGTTTACCCGATATGACCGAAAAGTACGCGGGACATGTCGACTGGGATTAACCGGGGGGAGCCCTGCGTAGTTTTCGCTATCGGCCGGGGTGGGCACCACCTGAAGAACCCGATGGGGCCCGCGCGGCGGCGGCGTTCAGGCGGCGGGTTCCCGCCCCTCGGCCCGGGCGACCTGGGCGTCGACTACGAGGGTCGTGACGACGTCGGAGCCGACGTTGGTCATGGTGCGGGTCATATCGAGGATGCGGTCGGCGCCGAGCACGATGCCGATGCCTTCCGGCGGAATGCCGAAGGTGGCGAGGAGGCCGGCGATCAGCGGCAGCGAGCCGCCGGGAATGCCGGCGACGGCGACGGCGCTGAGCACGGAGAGGAGAAGCAGGGTGATCTGCTGAGAGGCGGTGAGATCGACGCCGAAGACCTGGGCGACGAAGAGGACGACGCAGCCTTCGTACAGGGCGGTGCCGCTCATGTTCATCGTGGTGCCGAGGGGCAGCACGAAGCCGGCGACGCTGGGCTGAAGTTTCAGGTTGTCTTTGGCGCAGGCGAGGGCCGCCGGCAGGGTGGCGTTGCTGGAGCTGGTGGAGAAAGCCGTGATCAGCACGGGACGCATTTCGCGCCAGACCTGCGCGGGGCTGCGCTTGGCCATGAACTTGATCCAAAGCGACATCGTCCCGAACAGGTGCAGCAGCAGCACGAAGACGCAGCCGAGAACGAAGACGCCGAGGGCGAGCAGGATCTCGAGACCGATCTTCACGATGACGCTGTAGATCATCGCGGGCACGGCGTACGGCGCGAGTTTGAGCGCGAAATTGACGATGCCGGTCATCAGATCGCTCACGAGCTCGAGGGAGTCCTGCAATTTCTGCCGGCGCTCGAGCGCGAACTGCGTGCCGACGGCGCCGACCAAAATCGCGAACAGGATGAGCGGCAGGACATCGCCGATGACGGTCTTGGTCTGGCCGACGACCGCGCCAAAGAGATTCTTCGGCATGAACATTTCGACGATCGAAGCGAACGTCATCGCCTGGGCTTGCTGGCTGTTGGCGACGTGCTTTTGGGCGGCGCCGCCGAACTCGGCCATGAGCCGTGTCTTGGCGGCGGGGTCGAGATGGTTGCCCGGCTCGAGCACGTTCATCATGATCAGCCCGAGGCCGACGCCGATGGCCATGTTCAGGAAGAAGAGAAAGAAGGTGCGCCCGGCGAGCGGGCCGAGTTTGTCGAGACGGCCGAGCTGGAGCACGCCGCCGGCGAGCGACGCGAACACGAGCGGGATCACGACGAAGAACAGCATCCGCAGGAAAATCTGGCCGAACGGATCGAGGACGTTGGTCGAAAACGTCCGCATGGCCGGGACGAGCCCAGGAAATACGCCGCCGAGGGCGAGGGTGGCGACGCCGGCGATGACGCCGATGACCAAGCCGAGAAGGATACGGTTGGCGAGGGGGCGGTTGGTCTCTGCCATGGGAGTGCGGCGAAAGGTGGGAGGGGGATTGATTGTTGTCGAACGGGATTTAGGGTCCGGCCGCGATGACGGTTTCCTGCAGCGGAGTGGTTTTGGCCGCCGGGCGCTCGACCCGCATGGGCTCCGACAAAGCGCTCCTCCCGGCGCCGGACGGCGGGCCCATGTGGGCGCGGCAACGCGACGTGCTGGCGGCGGCGGGCGTCGGGGAAATCCTGCTGTCGGCGCGGCCCGAACAGCCGTGGGTGGCGCAGGCCAACGGTTTGGCCGCGCTGGTGGTGGACGGCTTCTCCGTCGGCGGGCCGATCATCGGCGTGACGGCGGCGCTGGAACGCGCGACGCACCCGCATCTCGCCGTGCTGGCGATCGATCTGCCGGCGCTGCCGGCGGCGTGGTTTGTCCGGCTGCGCGAGATGTGCGGCCAGGGCGTGGGCGCGGTCGGCCGGCGCGGGGAATTCTTCGAGCCGCTGGCCGCGATTTATCCGCGCGAACTCAAGTGGCTCGCGTGGGAGGCGTTGGCGAAAGGGGAATACTCCCTGCAGAAACTCGTCGCGGCGGGAATCGCGGCGGGACTGCTGCGCGAACGGGAAATTGGTTCCACGGAATTGCCGTGGTTCGACAACCGGAATGAACCGGGGCCGGAAGCCGCCGGGGCGGCGGCGGGGTTGAAAGCTGAAAGCTGAAAGTTGAAGGTTGAAAGTACGGAAGTCGCAGCGACCGGGCCGGGGGCCGGCTTTCAACCTGCGACTTTCAACTTTCAACTGCGCGGCGCCGCGCTCCGCGCCGCGCCTCAGGCGTAGCGGTCTTCGGTCCAGGGATCGGCGGTGTTCGAGTAGCCGCGCACTTCCCAGAAACCCAATTTGTCCTCGGCGAGGAAGGTGATGCCGTTGACGAATTTCGCGCCCTTCCAGGCGTAGAGCTTCGGGATGATGATGCGCGCGGGACCGCCGTGCTCACGCGGAACCGGGGCGCCGTTGAAGGACGTGGCGATGAGGACGTCGTCGTCGAGGCATTGCGCGAGCGCGACGTTGGTCGAGTAGCCGTCGTAGCTCGTGAAATAGACGAACTTGGCTTCGGGCTTCGGCTGCACGAGTTCGTATAGCGAGGTGAACGCGACGCCGCCCCAGCGGCAGTCGTACTTGCTCCACGTCGTCACGCAGTGGAAGTCGCTCACATCCTCGACCTGCGGCAGCGCGCCGAGGGCGGCCCACGAGAGCGCCTGCGGGCGCTCGACGAGGCCGTCGAGTTTCAGCTGCCAGTCGGCGAGCGGAATGTCGGGCTGGACGCCGAGATCGAGGACAGGAAAACCGTCCGTGAGTTTTTGGCCGGGCGGGAGCCGGTCGTGGGACGGTTCGGCCCGGGCGGTGACGCCCTTGGCTTTCTGTTTTTCGGCCCAGCGTTGTTTGGCCTCGATGTAGCGCTGCTTCGACATGCGGCGCACGCTACGGGTCGCGGGGCGCCGCGCAAGCGCCGGCGCCGCGGCCGGAATCAATCCTCGGATTCGGTTTCGAAAACGACGGTCTCGAGGGCCTGCGCCACGGCGTGGCGCCGGCTCCAGTAGTAGTAGGCCATCCACCCCTGGTAGCCGCTGGCGACCAAGGCGACGAGGCCGGCGCTGACGCGGTTCATGAGACGGAAGTACTCGTCGAGCGTCATGTCGAGGGCCTGGGCGTTGGCGGTCGCGGCCTCGCGCAGCGAATCCGGGATCGGCGGCATTTCGAAGTGGGTGAGGCGGAGGGCGCAGTAGCCGAAGATCACGAGGAGGAGCAGCGGCTGGCTGGCGACGACCCACTGCATGCCGGCGGGGACGTTGCGCCGGAGCAGGCCGACGCCGTGCAACTCGATCGCGCCGGCACCCGCGGCCAGCAGGCCGACGACCGCGAACGGCGCCTGGCCGTTGCCCGCCGCCATCAGGGCGAACACGCCGCCGAGCACGAGCACCGTGATGCCGTCGAGCTTCGCGAGCCGCAGCACACGGACCAGGGTTTCTTCGGGCAGGAGCGGAGGTGGCCGCATGGAAGGTTTGTCATTCCCGCGGCGGCATCGAAGCTCAAGCCTCTTCGTGTCCTCGTCCCGCGACCAGTCTCCCTTCCCATTCCGCCTCGAGTTCCCGCCGGAGCTGCCGATCAGCGCGCGCGCCGAGGAAATCACCGCCGCGATCCAGGCCCACGGCGTCGTGGTGCTCGCGGGCGAAACCGGCTCCGGCAAGACGACGCAGATCCCCAAGCTCTGCCTCGCCGCCGGCTGCGGCACCCGCGGCCGCATCGCCTGCACGCAGCCGCGCCGCGTGGCCGCGCTCTCCGTCTCGCGCCGCGTCGCCGAGGAGCTCGGCGTGGAATGGGGCCGCGAGGTCGGCTGCAAGATCCGTTTCAACGACCAGACCACGCCGCGGACGGTCATCAAGTTCCTCACCGACGGCATGCTGCTGGCCGAGGTGCAGGGCGACCCGCTGCTGCGCGAGTACGACACCATCATCATCGACGAAGCGCACGAGCGCTCCCTCAACATCGACTTCCTCCTCGGGCACCTGCGCACGCTGCGGTACAAGCGCCCCGAGCTGAAGGTCGTCATCACCTCGGCGACGATCGACACCGCGGCCTTCAGCGCCGCCTTCGACGACGCGCCCGTCATCCTCGTCGAAGGCCGCACCTATCCCGTCGAGGTGATCTACGCCCCGCTCGATTCGCTCGGCCGCGACTACACCGACAACGACGAAAACGAGGACCGCGCCGACGCCGCGGCCGTGGCCTCGGCCAAAGCCGAGGCCCTGCACTACATCGACGGCGCGGTCGAGGCCGTGGAACGCATCGTGCGCGAGAGCGGCGCGGGGGATATCTTGGTTTTCCTGCCCAGCGAGCGCGACATCCGCGAAGTCCGCGAGTTGCTCGACGGCCGGCGCCTGCGCGAGATCGAGACGGTGCCGCTCTTCGGGCGCCTCTCGAACGCCGAGCAGCAGCGCGTCTTCGCCGCGACCCAACGGCGGAAGGTCGTGCTCGCGACCAACATCGCGGAGACCTCGCTCACGATCCCGGGCATCCGGTTCGTGGTCGATACCGGTCTCGCGCGCCTGAGCCGGTACTCGCCCCAGGCCCGCACGCGCCGGCTGCCGATCGAGCCCGTCTCGCAGTCCAGCGCGGACCAACGCAAGGGCCGCAGCGGCCGCGTCGCCGAAGGCGTGTGCATCCGCCTGTATTCGGAGAAAGACTACCTCGAACGCCCACGTTTCACGCAGCCCGAGATCCAGCGCGCCAACCTCGCCGACGTCATTCTGCGGATGAAGGCCTTCGGCCTCGGCGACATCGAGCGCTTCCCTTTCATCAACATGCCCGCGGCCAAATCGATCCGCGCGGGCTACGCGCTGCTCGAGGAACTCGGCGCGCTCGACGAGACGACGGGGAGCGGCGAGGCTGTGCGCACGCTGACGCCGCTCGGCCGCGAGCTGGCCCGCCTGCCCGTCGACCCGACGGTCGGCCGCATGATTCTGCAGGCGCGGACCGAGAAGGCCCTCCGCGAGGTCGTCGTGATCGCCGCGGGTCTGTCGATCCAGGACCCGCGCGAGCGGCCCCTCGACAAACAGCAGCAGGCCGACGCCGCGCACCGCCGCTTCGTCCATCCCGATTCCGATTTCCTTACGCTCCTCAACGTCTGGGACGCGTTCCACGACCAGGTCGAGTCGCTCTCGCAGGCCAAGCTGCGGCGTTTCTGCAAAGACCATTTCCTCAGCTACACGCGGATGCGCGAGTGGCGCGACATCCACACGCAGTTGCTGGACGTCCTGAAGGAACGCGAGGACTTCAGGCTCACCTCGGCCTTCCACGGCCTGAAGGAAATGGACGAGAAAACGACGGTCTTCGGCACGCCGTCGTACCGCGCGATCCATCGCAGCATCCTCGCCGGCCTGCTCGGCAACATTGCGCATCTCGACGAGGAAAACGGCGGCTACAAGGCGACGCACGACCGGCGCGTGAACCTGTTTCCCGGCTCCGTGCTGTTCCGCCGCGAGGAGCCGCGCAAACGGCCGGCGGACGGCGCCGCCCGCGAGGCGCCGAAAAAAGGCCCGAAGACGCCGCGCTGGATCATGGCTTCGGAGATCATGGAAACGACGCGGCTCTTCGCCCGCACCTGCGCGCGGCTCGATCCGCTCTGGGCGCTCGAGCTCGGCGCGCACATCGTCCGCGTCGCGCACAGCGAACCGTTCTGGAACGAGACGGGCGGCCGCGTGATGGTGAAACAGCGCACGCGGCTTTACGGCCTCGAACTCGAATCCCGCGCCGTCAGCTACGGCAAAATCGATCCCGGCCACGCGACCGAGATCTTCATCCGCGAGGGATTGGTGAACGACACCGTGATGTTCCCGCTGGACTTCATTCTGCACAACCGGGCCGTGCGGGAGAAACTCGAGGACCTGCTCACGCGCGCCCGCGACAGCGGCTACCTGAATCTCGACGAGGCTGCGTTCCGGTTCTATGCCACGCGGCTGAGTCCCGACCACGGCGGCCCGGCGGAGGGCGTGAGCAGCGTCGGCGAACTCGTCGACCTCGTGCGCGAGCGCAAGGGCGCCGAGCCGCGTTTCCTGATGATGGCGCCCGAGGACCTGCGCGATCCCGACACGATCGCGCACGATGCAGAGGCGTTTCCCGCGGCGCTGCCGCTGGAGAACCGGGCGATGCCGCTCAACTACGCGTACAAGCCCGGGCAGGCCGACGATGGCGTGACCCTGGAGGTGAACGTGCGCGAAGCGGAGAATCTCACCCCGGCCGCGCTCGACTGGGCCGTCCCCGGGCACCTCGAGGCCAAGGTCGAACATTACCTGCGGGCGTTGCCGAAGGAACTGCGCCGCGGGTTCGTGCCGCTCGCGGAAACGGCCAAGGCGCTCGCGACCCAGCTCGCCTCGCGCGACCGGCTGACGGGCCGGCGCGAAAGCCTGACCGAGGCGCTCGCGGCGGAAATCGCGGCGCGGCACAGGGTCGCGCTCGATCCCGCGGTCTGGGCCGACAAGCCGCCGCCCGACCATCTGCGCGTGCGCGTGCGGGTCGTCGATGCGTCCGGCAAGGAACTCGCCGCGAGCCGCGACCTCGCGGAGATCCGCACGGCGCTCGTCTCGCAATCGCGCGAGGCCAGCGTGGCCGTGGCGCGCGAGGATCCCGTGGCGTGGCGCGCGATCCGGGCGAAATGGGAAACCCCGGAGCACACCGCGTGGACGTGGACCGAGATGCCCGAACGCGTGCTCGTCGCCGAGCCGGCGGGCGCGCCGGTGTATGCGTTTCCCGGGTTGCAGGCGGGCCGCGACGGCGTCGCCCGCCAGCTTTTCCGCACGCCCGAGGACGCGGCGGCGGCGACGCGCGGCGGGCTGGCGGCGCTGTTCGAACGGCAGCTCGGCCACGACCTGATGTGGACGCAGCGCGACCTGCGCGCCTTGAAGACGCTCGGACCGCTGACCGCGACGCTGGCGCCGATCGACACCTTGCAGGAGCAGGCGTTTGCGGCGGTGCGGCGCTGGGTGACGCAACGGCCGGTGGCGCCGCCGACGGGTGCGGTCTTCGCGACCGTGCTCGATCGCGCGAAGGCGGATCTCCGCGGCCTCGTGCCGCGGCTGACCGATTTGCTGAAGGAAATCCTGACGTTGCGGCTCGAGCTGCAGGTGCTGCCCGACGCGCCGCCCGCCTTGGCCGCGGAGCTGAACGCGTTGCTGCCGCCGGATTTTCTCGCGGCGACGCCATATGCGCAGCTCGCGCATTTTCCGCGCTACCTGAAGGCGATGAAGCTGCGGGCCGAGCGCGCGCGGAAGCAGCCGGCCAAGGACGCGGAGCGCGCGGCGCAGCTCGCGCCGTTCGTCGCGGCGCTGCCGAAGCTGCCGCGCAGTGCCGAAACGGAGACGTTCCGCTGGTTGGTCGAGGAATTGAAGGTGAGCCTCTTTGCGCAGGAGCTCGGCACGGCGGAGCCGGTGTCCGTGGTGAAACTCGACCGCGCGCTCGCGGCGTTGCGCGGCGGTCCGGCGCCGGCGGCCGCCCCGCCCGCGGCGGCGAAGCCGATCGTGGCCGCGCCCGTCGGTCCCGCGAAGAAGACCGCCCCGCTCAAGAATCTCGGGGCGCTGGACAGGTTGTTCCGGAGCTGAGCCGAACTCCGGCGGCCGAGAGTTTTTTGGGCGACGGTACGCGGTTTCCGCGCTCGCCCGCGCTTGCCCGGTGACGACGCCACGCCAACCGTTTGCCGCCATGTTGCTTTCGTTTCCCCGGGCCGTCCGCGTGGCGGCGATGTTGTTTCTGGCGAGTGCCGGCGCCGGGTCATCCGCCTTGGCGCAGGGTGCCGCCGGCACGTTGGTGAATCTTTCCACGCGCATCCGGGTGCCCGGCGGCGACACGCCGGCGATCGTCGGTTGCGCCGTCAGCGGCACCGGCCAGCGCACGCTGTTGATCCGGGCCGTCGGACCCGGCCTTGCGCCTTTCGGCGTCACGGGAACGCTCGGCGACCCGCGCCTGACGGTGTACGATTCCAACCAGCGGATCATCGCCACCAACGACAATTGGGATGCCGGCGGTGCCGGCTCGACCCTGGCGTCGGCCGGCGCGGGCGTCGGGGCCTTCGGGCTGACGGCCGGTTCCCGCGATGCGGCGGCGCTCGTGACGGTCCCGGCGGGCAGCTATTCGATCCATGTGGCCGGCGCGGATGCCGGCGGGGGCGTCGCCCTGATCGAACTTTACGCCGTCGGCACCGACGGCCCGCGGTTGGTGAATCTTTCGGTCCGCGGCTTTGCCGGCACCGGCGCGGATACGCTCACGGTCGGCTTCGCCGGGCGGGGTACGCCGCGCACGCTGCTGATGCGCGCGGTGGGTCCGACGCTGGCGGCGTTCGGAGTAAGCGGGACGCTCGCCGACCCGCAGGTGCGGTTGTTCGACAGCGCGCAGCGCACCGCCGGCGAGAACCGGGACTGGGGCCGCTCGGGGGATCCGGTCGGATTGGCGGCCGCGACCACGGCGGTCGGGGCCTTCGCTCTGGCGGCGGGCAGCACCGACGCCGCGATGACCGCGCTCCTGAATGCCGGATCCTACACCGTCGAGGTGGCCGACGAAAGGGGCGGCACCGGCGAGGCGCTCGTCGAGGTGTACGATGTCACCGCCGGTGATCCCTATGTTTCGAATCGCACCAGCCTGCTTGCCAACTGGGGCATTTCCGCGGCTGCGCCCGCGGGGCCGGTGGTGCTGACCCATGCGCCGATGGCGCCGGCCGATCTCGCCGAGATTCTGCCGATGGGGCTGATGATTTTCGAGCACGTGACGCCGACCGACCACCTGTATTTCTGGGGACAAAACCGGAATGCCGCGCCGGGCACGTATTCGGTGTTCGCGCCGGCGGACGGCGTCATCACCACGATCCAGCACCGGGTTTCGCTGCAGGGTTCCGATCTTTCGGCCCGCGAGTTCAACGACTACCGCCTGACGTTCGAGCACTCGGGGACGTTTTTCTCCTACTACGACCTGCTCGACAACGTGGACCCGGCGATCGTGGCGCAGATCCCCGGCGGCATCCCGCGCGGCGGCAACGTGCGTGTCCGCGTACCGGTGCGGGGCGGCCAGCGCGTGGGCGGCGTCGGCGGCAAGTCCCTCGATTTCGCGGTGGTCGACACGCAGCGGCCCGACCGCGGTTTCAACAATCCCGACTTCTATCTGGCGGAGCCGTGGAAGGTTTTCACGGTCGATGCCTTCGAGGCCTTCGCGCCCGCGGTGCGCGCGCAATTGCTCGCGGTTGCCCCGCGCACGGCCGCGCCGCGCGGCGGCAAGATCGGCTACGACCTCCCCGGCCGGCTCGTGGGCAATTGGTTCCGCGAGGGCACAGGCGGCTACTCCGGGAACAACAACCCGCGCGGCTACTGGGTCGGCCACCTTTCGATCGCGTACCACTTCATCGACGCCGGCACGATCATCGTGTCCATCGGCGACTACCCGGGCCGCGGGTCCGCGCAGTTTTCCGTGAAGGGCAACGCGCCGTTGCCGGAGACGGTGACCCGCGCGACCGGGCCCGTGAAATACGAACTCGGCGCACTGAACCGGATCGACGGTCCGCGGCCGCTCGACGGCATTCCGCCCACGATTTTCGGCACCGTGCTCCTCGAGGTGCTCGAGGGCGAACGCCTCCGCATGGAAGTTTTCCCGAACCGCACCGCGGCACAGGTGACGGGCTTCACCGCCGCGGCCGCGATCTACGAACGCTGAGCTGCGGATTGGGGGTTGCGCCGCGGGTGCCGGAGCACAGGGTGGGGTCACCCCTGTCAGTTACCCCCTCATGAATGCTCCAATATCCGCATTGTTGGACCGGAAGGGACGCCATGTCCTCTCCGTGACTCCGGCGATGAGCGTCTTCGACGCCGTCGCGGAGATGAATCGGCACCGCGTCGGCTCCATGCTCGTGCTCGAGTCGGGCCGCCTCGTCGGCATCTTCACCGAACGCGATGTGCTCCGGCGCATCGTCGGCGAAGGGCGCGACCCGCGCACGACCGCGATCCGCGACGTGATGACCGGCAACCTGATCACGATCGGGCCCGACGCCACCGTCGAGCAGGCGATGGCGATTTTCACCGAGAAACGCTGCCGCCATTTGCCCGTGCTGGAAAACGGCGCCCTCGTCGGCTCGATCTCGATCGGCGACATCACGCGTTGGATGGGCGACGTGCACCGCGCCGAGGCCGAACACCTCAAGAACTACATCACGACGGGTTTCTCGGCCTGAACGGCTCCGCGGTTCGCCGGCGCGTTTGACGCCCTTCCCCGGCTGGGTTTTGTCGCCCCGATGAAACCCAGCCTTTTTGTTTTGCTCGCGGCCATGTTGGTTCCGGCCGCTTCAGCCAAGATCGTCACCCAAGCCGTCGCCTACGAACACGGCGGCGTGCAGCTCGAGGGCTTCCTCGCCTACGACGACGCCAAGATTTCCGCCGGCGCGAAGGGCGCGGGCGTCGTGGTGCTGCCGGAGTGGTGGGGCCTGACCGATTACCCGAAGAGCCGCGCGGAACAGCTGGCCAAGCTCGGCTACGTGGCCTTCGCGGCCGACATGTACGGCAAGGGCGTCGTCACGGCCGACCCGAAGAAAGCCGGCGAACTCGCCGGTCAGTTCTACGGCAAACCGCTGATGGCGGACCGCGCCCGCGCGGCGCTCGACCGCCTGCTCGCGACCGGTCTGGTCGACGCGAACCGCGTTGCCGCCATCGGCTATTGCTTCGGCGGCGCGACGGCCCAGTCGCTCGCGTGGAGCGGCGCGCCGCTGGCCGGCATCGTGAGTTTCCACGGCAGCCTGATCCCGCCCTCGCCCGAGGCCGTGGCGAAAAACAAAGCCAAGGTCCTCATCTGCCACGGGGCCGTCGATCCCTTCATCAAGCCCGAGGAACTCGCCGCGTTCACCAAGGCCGTCGACGCCGGCAAACTCGACTACCAGTTCGTGAGCTACGCGGGGGCGATCCACGCGTTCACCAATCCGAAGGCCGACGAGATCGCGCGCACAGCCGGTTTGGTCGGCGGCGTCGGCTACCACGCCGATGCGGACCGCCGTTCGTGGCAGCACATGCAGGTCTTCTTCGGCGAGATCTTCGCCGCACGCCGCTGAAACGTAGGGGCGCGCCTCGCGCGCGCCCTCCGGGCCGAGGCCGCCGAAGAGCTTGCCCTTACCGCAGGCTCAGCTGCCCGTGCTGGCGCCTGAGTTTCAGCGGGGCGCCGAAAATCGCGCTGAGATTGCGCGACGTGAGGGTCTGCGCGCGCGGGCCGGCGACGTGGACGCGCCCTTCGCGGAGCAGCAGCGCATGCGTGAAGGCGGGCGTGATCTCCTCGACGTGGTGCGTGACGAGCACGAGCGCCGGGATGCGCGGGCCGCGGCGGCGGGCGAGCCGGTCGAGGAAACGCACGAAGGTCGCCCGCGCCACCGGGTCGAGCCCGGCGCAGGGTTCGTCGAGAATGAGCAGTTTCGGTTTCGCCATCAGCGCACGCGCGATCAGGACGCGCTGGCGTTCGCCCTGGGAAAGATACGCCCATTCCCGGTCCGCGAGGGCCAGCAGCCCCGTCGTCTTCAGCAGGCGGCGCGCGGCCGCGCGGTCGGCGGCGGACACGGCGTGCCAGAGATCGAGCTGCGCGTACTTGCCGCTGACCACGGTTTCGAGCGCGGTTTCCGAAGGCGGGATCGACAGGGCGAAGGCGCTCGTGACCACGCCGAGTTTCAACTTCAGCTCGCGCCAGTCGCAGTGCCCGTAGCGCAGGCCCAGCACCGCGAATCCGCCCGACGTGGGCGAGAGGTAACCGGTCAGCGCCTTGAGCAACGTGGTCTTGCCGGAGCCGTTGGCGCCGAGGACGACCCAGTGCTCCCCGCGGCCGATGCGCCAATTGATCCCGCGCAAAATGGCCGCGCGGCCGCGGTTCACCCGGAGGTCGGTCACATCGAGAATGGCGGTCATGGAACGCCGACCATGCCGCAGCCGATCGGCCGGGGTCAAACGGGGATCGCGGCGCCGCCCGCGCGGTTGCTTTCCCGCCGCGGACGCGTCCAGTCTCGCCCCATGAGATCCGCCCTGTTCGGCCTTCTGGCCCTGGCTTCCGGCCTGACGGCGTCCGCCCGTCCGTTCACGGTCGTCGCCTACAACGTCGAGAACCTCTTCGACCTCGACGGCGTCGCCGCCTACGAAGAGTACAAGTCGGACAAATACACGCCCGCGCACGCGCTGACCAAGCTGCAGAACATCGCGCGCGTGGTGACGAAGTTCGAAGGCGGCCGCGGGCCCGACATCGTCATCCTCTCCGAGCTCGAGGCCGACGCGACCCCGGGGAAAACTCCGCCGGACTACGCCGCGATTCTGAAGCGCTATGCCGGCGTGAAACTCGCCGACCTCCTGATCGGGCCGAAATTCGACCGCGAAGTCGCCGACCTTCCGTCCGAAGCGCTGCTGCTCAAGGCCCTCGCCGACGCCGGCATCACGGACTACCGCATGGTGGTCGCGGACAACGTCACCGATCCCGCCTCCGGCCGGAAGCAGGCCATCACCAACGCCGTGCTCACGCGTTTCCCGGTGAAGAGCGTCCGTTCGCACCCGACGACCGACGCCCGCGCGATTCTCGAAGTCCTCGTCGAGATCGACGGCGCGCCGCTCTACGTTTTCGCGAACCATTGGAAGTCCGGCGCCAGCGACCCGGCCACCGAGCCGGCCCGCATGGCCAACGCCCGCACTTTGCGCACGCGGCTCGACGAGATCCTCCGCGCCGATCCCAACGCCGACATCGTCCTCGGCGGCGATTTCAATTCGCAGTACAACCAGCGCCAGCGCTACCCCGCGATGAAGACCACGGGCATGAACGACGTGCTTGGCTCCCAAGGCAACGAACTCGCCGTGCGCCAGGCCGACCGCCCGCTCTATAATCTCTGGTACGAATTGCCCCCGGGCGAACGCGGCAGCGACACCTTCCGCGGCGAGTGGGGCACGCTCATGCACCTCATCGTCAGCCGCGGCGTGTACGACTACCGCGGCGTCCAGTACGTCGACAATTCGTTCTCCGTCGCGAAGTTCCCCGGCCTCAACGCCGACGCCATGGGCCTGCCCGTGCGCTGGAGCGGCGACGGCCCGACCGGCAGCGGTTTCTCCGACCATTTTCCGGTCGCGGCCAAATTCGTCACCGTTGCCGACGGCCGCGCCGACCGTTGGCTCGCGTTGACGAAGCCGGGATCCGAAGCCGCCGCCCCGACGGAAAACAAGATCGCCTACGACAAGATCGACCTCGCGAAAGCCGCGCTCACGCCCGCGACGATTCCCGCCGGCCGCAACATCCGGAACGACGAATTCAAGGGGAAGCTCTTCCGCGTCGAGGGCAAGGTCGTCCCGGGCACGCGCCTCGCCGTCGAGTTTCTCGGCGAAACCTACGACGTGTGGACCTACGACGAAGCCCTGCGCAACAAACTCCGCGCCGACTTCGCCGAAGGGTCGACGATCCGTTTCTACGGCGAACTCGGCGTCTTCCGCGGCCGTTGGCAATTCGTGATCCAGCATCCGAGCTGGGTGAAATAAACTTCCCGTCGGCCGATGCTCAAAGTCTACGCCCTCGCCACCTGCGACGCCTGCCGGAAAGCCGTGAAGTGGCTCGAGGCCCGCGGCGCGAAGTTCGAAGTGTGCGCCATCCGCGAGACGCCGCCGTCGTTGCCCGAATTGCAACGCATGCTCGCGGCCCAGGGCGGCGCGATCCGCAAACTGTGCAACACCTCGGGCCGCGAGTACCGCGAATTGAAACTCGGGGAGAGACTCCCGGCCATGGCCGACGCCGACGTCCTCGCGCTCCTCGCCGGCAACGGCAACTTGGTGAAGCGTCCCTTTCTCGTCGGGCCCAAGGTCGCGCTGGTCGGTTTCGATCCCGACACCTGGGCCGCAGCGCTCGGGCCGAAGTGACGTTGGTTCCGCGGCAATCCCGCGGCGCCAATCCGCAGGGTTGCACCCCGGCGGTCCGGCCGTAGGGTCGCCGGCTGAATTCCATGTCTTCGCCTTCTTCAGATCCGCTGGCCGCCACCTTGGGCTGGCTGCACCGGTACGTCGGTTTCCCCGTTTATCGGTTGGAGAAACGCGCGGAACAGCTCGTGTGCATCGCCGCACTGGCCGCCGAGGAAGAAGCCGCGGAGCAACGCCGTTTCCTGATCCAGCGCCGCGACCCGGCCCAGACCTCCGCCCTCAAGGCCCACGGCCTCCGCCGCTCGCAGGTCCACTTCAAGTGCGACAACAGCGCCAAGGTTTGAACGGCGGAAATTGATGCCGCGGCATCGGCTGCTGTTCCGGCGGGGGGCGGTTTGTCTTGGCGGACAGCAAGGACAGGAGGGGAAGCCGGATTGACCGGAGGAAGAACGCCTCCTCTTCACAACCGCGCACCTCTGCGTTTCGAAATCCGCGATCCGCAATCCGCAATTCCCAATCCGCCCTCTCGTCCTGTTTCTCCGCTCCTCCCCCTCCTGTCTTTCCTGTCCTTGAATTTGGTCCGTAACTTTCCGGCCCGAGCCGGGTTCTTGGTTCACACCCGCCTTTTCCCATGATCCTTCCTCTGCGCCCTTCCTTGCTCGCCGCCGGTTTCCTCGCCGCGGCCGCCGTTGTTTCCGCCGCCATCGAGCGGACCGTTGAGAAAACGTTTCCCGTTTCCGGCGCCGGGTTGCTCCGCGTCGAGACGCAGGGCGGCGCCATTCAGGTCGATCCGGCCGGCGGCTCCGCCGTCAAGGTCGTGCTCCGCCAGAAAATCCGCGCGGACACCGACGCCGACGCCGACGAACTCCTCAAGAAACTCGAGCTCACCCTCGAGCAGAATGGCAACGACGTCACCGTGATCTCGAAGTACCCGTCGAAGTCGGGCTTTTCGTGGAACGGCAATCCCGTCCGCGTCGATATCGTCGTCCAGGTGCCCGCCGCCTTCGCCGCGCAGCTCAAAACCTCGGGCGGCAACATCACCGTCGGCGACCTGACCGGAAAACTCGACGCCCGCACCTCCGGCGGCTCCATCAAGCTCGGCAATCTCGGCGGTACCGTCGAGGCCCGCACCTCCGGCGGCAACATCGCCCTCGGTTCGGCCGCCGCGGCGGTGAACCTCGACACCTCGGGCGGCAATATCGCTGTCGGCCGCGTGGCCGGGCCCGCCCGACTCGAGACTTCCGGCGGCGACATCCGCATCGATGCCGCCAGCGGCTCGCTCCAGGCCCGCACTTCGGGCGGCAGCATCCGCGCCGCCCTTGTCGGGCCTTTGACCGCCGATTCGTCCCTCGGCACCTCCGGCGGCAACGTGCGCGTGACCGTCGATCCCAAGGCCGCCTTCCGCCTCGATGCCTCGACCAGCGGCGGCAGCGTCGATGCCGACGGTCTCACGATCACCCTCGAAGGCACTTCGCGCAGCCGCGCCAAGCTCGCCGGCGCCGTCAACGGCGGCGGCCCCGTCCTCAAGCTGCGCTCCAGCGGCGGCAACATTTCCGTCCGCACGAATTGACCGCGGCGGCGCGGGCCCGGGCCTGCGGTCACCACGCCCGGCCGGGCGTAACGTTCGCCGCGCTCCCGGCTTGCCGGAACGGCGAAGCACAGGAGAGTGGCGGCGATGCATGCCGGTCGGCTCGTCCGTCTCTTACTCCTTCTGACCACGCTCGTGGGGCTCCTGCCCCGGGCCGGGGCGGCGGAGCGGCGTTTCGAGCGCACGCTGCCGTTGGCCCCTGGAGGCCGCGTCGTGCTGGATACCTACCGCGGCTCCATCACCGTCGAGGAAGGCGAAACGCCGGAGGTGAAGCTCGTCGCCGATCTCGAAATCGACGCCGCCACGCCGGCGGAAATCGACCGTTTCTTCGACGCCGTCCAATTCTCCGCCGAAGCCTCGCCCGGCGCCGTCACGATCACGGCCCGCAACCCGCGCGACTCCCGCGCCCGCTTCATCTGGAACGAGAAACTCCAGGTCGACCTCGCCTTCCGCCTCACCGTGCCCCGCGGCAGCACGCTCGATCTGCGCACCATCAACGGCGCCATCGTCGTCGGCAACCTCGCCGGCCACGTCAAGGCCCGCGCCGAGAACGGCAACATCACCTTCCGCCGGATCGACGGCTCGGTCGACGCCGCGACGCAGTTCGGCGACATCATTGTTTCCCGCTGCCTCGGGCCCGTGCACGCCCGCGTGCTCCGCGGTCTGATCCGCACCGGCACCATCGGCGGTCCGTCGACGTTGAAGAATACCAGCGGCGACATCGAGGTCATGATGGCCCGCGGGCCCCTCGACGGCTACGCCGAGGCCGGCGATTTGATCGTCGGTTTTCCGCACACCATCGCGGGCCCCGCGGACCTCGTCACTTCCGGCGGCAACGTGAAGGTCAGCATCGATCCGCTCGCCGCCTGCGACGTGCGCGCCTCGAGCCGCTGGGGCCGCGTCGCTTCCAAGCTGCCGCTTGCCGTGACCGACGGCGCCACCGGCACGCGCCGGCTCAGCGGCCGCCTCAACGCCGGCGGTCCGACGCTTTCCCTTCGCGCCGACGGCGGCCAAGTCCGTATCGAGCCGGGAGAGACGTTGTTCGAAGGTTCGTGAGCCCCGCGGCCGCCGTTCCGTCGGTTCAACGCCGCCGGAACAACAGGTAACGCGCCTCGCCTTCGACCCACGGCCGGCCGGGCAACCAAGCCACTTGGTCGAGTTGCGGCACCGCATCCCACGACTGGATGAGCCGGTAGTCGCCGAGCACGCCGGTTTGTTTGAACTCCGGCCGCGCCGCTTCCGCCGGCCGCAGCACCACCCACCGCGGTTTCAACGTCGCAATGATGTCGGCGTAGCGCCGCGCCCCGCCCTTCACCGCGGCGACCACTTCCGGCGAACTCAGCCCGGGAAAATCGTAGGTCTTCAGTTGCGAGAAATAGCCGATGTAGCCGAGCGGCTCGAGGAACAGGGTGTCGCCGGGCTTCGCTTGCTCGCGGAGAAACGTGCCGACGTCGCGGCGCACGCCCGTTTCCACGATGCGCTGGTGGTTGCGCATCTGCCACGCCGTCGCGGCAAAGACGGCAAACTGCAGCACGAGCGTCGCCGCCACCGCGATCCGGATCGTGCCGAGCAGCGCGGGCTTCCCGGCCGCGGCCGCCGCCGCGTAAAGCGCGTCCGCGAGAAAGGCCAACGCGAGCGCCGCCAGCACCGTCCACGGCGGCACATACCACGGAAACAGGATGATCGAGCACACGTAGAACATGCCGAGGAACAGCGCGAGCGAGGCGCGCCGCGCCGCGGCCGGAAACTGCGGCACGACCCACGCCAGCGCCGCGATGCCCGCCAACGCATGCGCGCCGTGTTTCAGGGCCGGGGGCCAGCCGCCGAAGACCCAATACGACGGCATGAACAGATCGTTCAGCATCGAATCCCCGCGGAGCAATTGCACCGGCAGCATGAGCAGGCCGCGCCAATCCGCCGCCGCCATGTAGGCCGATTTCGCGGTGATCGTATGCGGCACCGGCGTGCCGTAGTACCACCAGGCCCACGCAAACCACGGCACGTAAAGCGCACCGCCCAGCAGCACGCCGCGCCACCACTGCGGCCAGTGCCGGCGGATCCGATCGGGTTCGCCGCCGCGGATCGCGAGGTGCGGCAGCAGCACCGCCGCGCCGAGAATGAACGCATCCGGCCGCGTCCACATCAACCCGCCCACCGCCAGCGCCACGCGCAAAATCCGCGGGCCGGCGGTCCTTTCCATTTCGGTCCAGAGCAGCAGCAGGAAGTAAACGAGGATCGCCGTCTCCATGCCGTTGATGGAAAAGTCCGTGAGCTTGGCGTCCGCGACCAGCAACCCGAACAGCAGCCAGCGGCCCGGTGCGCCCAACCCGAGTTCCGCGACCCGGCGCCACAGCAGCGCGGCCCCCGCGGCGAGGAAGCCGGCGTTGAAGAAACGGAACAGCCACAGCGCCGCCTCCTCCCGGCCCGGGCCGGCGAGCCAGGTGCAGAACGCGGGTAGCAGCACGCCGAGCGGCGAGGTGAACGTGTGCACCTTTTCGCCGGGATTGAAGACGAGGCCGTGGCCTTCGACCAAGTTCCGGCTCGAGCGCAGGGTGATGAAGTAGTCTTCCCACGCATGGCCCGTGAACGCCGCGAAAACCAACGGCACCAAGAAGGCCAAGCCGGCGACAAGCCACGGGCGACGGGACGCGGAAAACACGCCGGCATCGTGCGGGCGGCGCGCGGCGGGCCAATTCCTTTTTCCGGCCTCGGCGCGGTTCGCGGGGCTTTGACGCCGCCACTCCGCGCTCGCGTCGCGCGCGGCGCTCCTGCCACGGTCGCGGGATGTCGTCCGATCCCGAACTCGCCGAACTCGTCCAGGCCGTGCAACGCGCGCACACCCTCGGCACCGTCGCCGAATTGCTCGGCTGGGACGAACAGGTGAACCTGCCGCCCGGCGCCGCCGAACAGCGCGCGGGCCAGCATGCCGCCCTCGCCGAAGTCCTGCACGCCGCCGCGAGCCACCCGCGGATCGGCGAATTGCTCGCGCGGCTCGAAGCCCGGCCCGCCGGCGGCCTCGACGCCGACGCCCGCGCGATCGTCGCGCAGGCCCGCCGCGACTACGACCGCGCCACGCGCCTGCCGGCGGATTTCGTGCGCGCCAAGGCCGCCCAGGGCAGCCGCGGCTACCACGCGTGGGCGCGGGCCAAAGCCGCCGACGATTTCGCCGGCTACGCGCCCGTGCTCGCGACCAATCTCGATTTCGCGCGCCGCGAAGCCGCCTACCTCGGCCGCGGCGACGCGCCCTACGACTACGCGTTGGACAAACACGATCCCGGTCTGACCGCCGCCGCCGTCGACCGCCTGTTTGCGGAGTTGAAACGCGACCTCGTGCCGTTGGTGCGGGCCATCACGGCCTCGCCGCAGGCGGAACGCGCCCGCGCCGCCGCCGCGAAGCTGCAGGGCTTTCCGCCGGACGCGCAGCAGGTCTTTTTGCGCGAAGTCACGGCCAAGCTCGGCTTCGATTACAACCGCGGCCGGATCGATGTTTCCCTCCATCCGTTCTGCTCGGGCACCGGCTCCGATGTCCGGATGACGACGCGGTACAAGGCGGACCAGCCGCTCGACGCGCTCTTCGGTTCGATCCACGAAACCGGCCACGGCCTCTATGAACAGGGCCTGCCGGCGGAACAACTCGGCACCGCGCTCGGGATCAACGCCGGCATGGCCGTGCACGAATCGCAAAGCCGGCTCTGGGAAAACCAAGTCGCCCGCAGCCGCGGCTTCTGGGCGCATTTCGAGCCGCGCTGGCGCGAATTGTTTCCGGCGCAGACCGCCGGCGTTGGTTCCGAGGAACTCTACCTCGCGATCAATGCCGTCGAGCCGACGCTCATCCGCGTCGATGCCGACGAAGTGACCTACAACCTCCACATCGTCCTGCGTTTCGAGATCGAGAAACGCCTCTTCGCCGGCGAATTGGCGGTGGCGGATTTGCCCGCGGCGTGGCGCGCCGCGGCCAAGGAATTGCTCGGACTCGAGCCGGCGGACGACCGCACCGGCGTGTTGCAGGACGTGCATTGGAGCGACGGCGCGTTCGGCTATTTCCCGAGTTACTGCCTCGGCAACATGATCGCGGCGCAAATCTGGGCGCGCGTGCGCACCCTGCGGCCGCAGCTCGAGGACGAATTTGCCCGCGGCGAATTCGGCTGGCTGCTCGGCTGGCTGCGCGAGCAGGTCCACACGCAGGGCCGCCGTTACGGGACGCTCGAGCTCGTCCGCCGCGTCACGGGCGAGGAATTGTCCCCGCGGCATCTCGTGGCGTATCTGAAAGAACGGTACGGCACCCTCTACGGCGTTTGAACCCGTGCCTTGCCGCCATGGCATTGATCGATACCCACACCCACCTCGAAAGCTTTGTCCGCCGCGGCCAATTGGCCGAGATCCTGGCGCGGGCGGAAACCGCCGGCGTCGCGACGCTGATCACGATCGGTACCTCGACGGACGACTGGACCCTTTACCGCGACCTCGCGGCGGCGCACCCGGCCCAGATCGCGTTCACGGCAGGGCTGCACCCGTGTTCGGTCGATGCCGGCTGGGCCGCGCAGGTGGCGCAACTCGAGGCGTATTGGCGGGAGGCCGGCGCCGGGCCGCGGCCGGTGGCGTTGGGCGAATGCGGCTTGGACCGCTTCCATTTGCCGAAGGACGATGCCGCGGCGGCAACGCGGATCTTTGCGTGGCAGCAGGAGGCGTTTGCGGCGCAATTGGCGTTGGCGAAACGCTTGGCGGCGCCGGTCGTGGTGCATTCGCGCGGGGCCTTCGCGGAGTGCGTGGCGATGATCGACGCCAGCGGTGTCGATTGGACGCGCGTCGTCTTCCATTGCTTTACGGAAGGCGCGGCGGAGATCGGGGAGCTGAACCGGCGCGGCGGCGTGGGTTCGTTCACCGGCATTCTCACTTACAAGACGGCGGAGAACATCCGCGCGGCGGCGAAGGCCCAGGGCTTGTCGCGGTTCATGCTGGAGACGGATGCGCCGTACCTCACGCCGATGCCGCACCGCGGCAAACCCAACGAAGTCGCCTACGTGCGCCACACGGCGGAGTTCGCGGCGCGGGAAGTGTTCGGCGTTGCTGGCGAGGAATTGGCGCGCGTGAGCACGGAAAACGCTCGGCGTTTCTTTGGACTTTGAGCGGGGCGGGCGGGGCATCGGCCCGCTCTTTCAACCGAGCAAGCGGGGTTGAACCACGGAGACACGGAGAACACCGAGCCAAACCGGCGGAGAAAACTTGGAGTTGGGCTCAGCTGCGGGGTAAATCGACCCTTCGGCCAGCTTTGGCTCCCGCCGTTTTTCTCTGTGCTCTCCGTGCCTCGGTGGTGAACCGAGAGCGCCGATTCGGGCTCAGTACCCCGCTTTCAACCTTCAACTTTCAACTTTCAACCGCCCTTTAGGGCCTTACGCCTCGTCGAACTTGCGCGTGAACAGCGCTTCCAGTTCGCCGAGCATGGCTTCGGCGTCGGCGCCCTTGACCACAAATTTGACCTTCGAGCCCTTGCCGGCGGCCAACATCATGAGGCCCATGATGCTCTTGCCGTTCACCTGCTCGTCGTCCTTTTCCACCAGAACCTCGGCTTTGAACTTGTTGGTGACGCGCACGATCATGGCGGCGGGGCGCGCGTGGATGCCCATCTTGTTCTGCACGACCAGTTCCTTGGTGAAGGACTGAGGAGCAGAGGAGGCGTCGCTTTTGTTCATGGTCGCGGAAAAGACCGGTCAATTTCCCGGTCGCGCCGGCGGCTTGCAACCCCAAAACCGGACCCCACGCTGCGCGGGGATGCCCGCCACCGCCATCATCGTTCCCTGCCGGCTCGAATCGACGCGTTTCCCCCGCAAGTTGCTGCATCCGATCCGCGGCAAACCGTTGCTCCGCTGGGTCGCCGAACGGATCGCGCGCGAGGCCCCCGAGCTTCCCCTGTGGTTCGCGGTCGACGATCCGCTGCTCCGCGACGTGCTCGCGCCGGCCGGGTTCCAGGTGATCATGACGAGCACGGCGCACCAGACCGGCACCGACCGGCTCGCCGAAGCCAACCGCAGCGTGAAGGCGGATTACGTCGTCAATGTGCAGGCCGATGAACCGCTCGTGACGGGCGCGCAGATCCGCACCTTGGCCGGCCTATTGGCGGGCGGGGCGCCGATGGCGACGTTGGCGACGCCGTTCCTGCGCGCGGCCGACTTCAACAACCCCAACCAGGTGAAGGTCGTGCTCGCGCCCGCGGCGCGGCGGGCGCTGTTTTTCTCGCGGTCGCCGCTGCCGTTTGCGCGCGATCGCGGCGGCGTGGTCGACGACGCCTGGGTGCAGGCGAGTCCCTGCCTCAAGCACCTCGGCCTCTACGGCTACCACGCGGACCTGCTGCAGAAAATCGCGACGCTGCCGCCGGGTCGCCTCGAGCAAATCGAGAAACTGGAACAGCTGCGCGTCTTGGAAAACGGCTACGCGATCGCCTGCGATGTCACCGCGGATCCGACCATCGGCGTGGATACGCCGGAGGACGCGGTGAAGTTCGAGCAGTGGCTCGGGTGAGCCGGGATAAGTTGAGAGTTGAGAGCTGAGGGTTGAGAGCAGGCGGACAAACGCATCCCGGCTCTCAACTCTCAGCTCTCAACCCTCAACTCGGCCGCGACGCGGCCGGGCCGATCAGATCTTCCCGGCTTTGCGGGCTTCGACCAGCTTGTAGAAATCGACGAAGAGCGGGTCGGCGTCGTTCGGGCCGGGGGCGGCTTCCGGGTGGTACTGCACGCTGAAGACGGGGAGCTTGGTGTGGCGGAGGCCCTCGACGGTGTTGTCGTTGAGGTTGATCTCCGTGACCTTGGCGCCGGTTTTCTCGAGCGACTTGGGCTCGGTGGCGAAGCCGTGGTTCTGGGCGGTGATCGAGACCTTGCCGGTTTCGAGATTCTTGACGGGCTGGTTGCCGCCGCGGTGGCCGAACTTGAGCTTGAACGTCGTGCCGCCGAGGGCGTGCGTCAGCATCTGGTGGCCGAGGCAGATCCCGAACATCGGGAAATCGGGCAGCAGGTTCGTCACCGTTTTGTGGATGTAGGGCAGGGCGGCCGGGTCGCCGGGGCCGTTGGACAGGAAGACGGCGTCGGGCTTGTGCTCGCGGATCTGTTCGCCGGTGGCGGTGGCGGGAAAGACCTGCACCTCGAAGCCGTGGTTCACGAGCTTGCGGAAGATGCTGTGCTTGGCGCCGTAGTCGAAGGCGGCGACGCGGAACTTCTTCGCCGGGGCGCCGACGGCGTTCATCGTCGTGCCGACGGGCAGATAGGGGGCGTTGAAGTTGGCGGGATCATCGGCGCGCCAGAAGTAGGGTTCCTTGGCGGTGACGTCCTTGACGTAGTCGGCGCCGGCCATGTCGCGCCATTCGCGGGCGAGTTTGACGGCGGCTTCGTCGGAAATCGGACGCGTGCTGAGGCAGCACTTCATGGCGCCGTCGACGCGGAGCTTCTTGGTGAGGGCGCGCGTGTCGATTTCGCTGATGCCGGGGATGCCGTACTTCAGCAGGTAGGAATCGAGGGACTGCTTGCTGCGCCAATTGCTGACGACGGGGGAGAGTTCGCGGACGACGAAGCCCGTGCACTTCGGGGCGGAGGCCTCGTTGTCTTCCGGGGAGATGCCGTAGTTGCCGATCTGGACGGCGGTCATCGTGACGATCTGGCCGAAGTAGGAGGGATCGGTGATGATCTCCTGGTAGCCGGTCATCGACGTGTTGAACACGCATTCACCCGAAACGGTGGCGTCGGCGCCGAAGGCGCGGCCGCGGAAAATCGAACCATCTTCGAGCGCGAGAAGAGCGGGCTTGGGCGTGGACATTA
Organism: Opitutaceae bacterium; assembly: GCA_027482185.1. Lineage (GTDB taxonomy): Bacteria > Verrucomicrobiota > Verrucomicrobiia > Opitutales > Opitutaceae > ER46. The sequence continues at coordinate 582,501 of JAIXWF010000022.1, forward strand.
AAGCCGAACGAAAAAGCTTCGGCGGGGGGCTGCCAAGTGGTTTCGCGGAAATCTTGCGACATTCCGGGCCTGGCGCGGCCGGATGGCGGCGGGGCCGGCGAGGGCAACGGACACGGTCCGCCGTTTGACAGGGGGCGGATCGCGCCCTAGTTCTCGTTCGCTCGCATGCCCTACATTGAAGATCGCGCCGCCTGGTTCGAAGGCCAGGGACTCTGGCAGCACATTCCCGAAAACGATTGGCGCGACTGGACCTGGCAACTGAAGAACCGGATCACCACGGTCGCCCAGCTGGAGCAGTTGATGACGCTGACGGCCGACGAGAAAGCCGGCTGCGCCCACGCCAGCCACAAGCTGGCCCTGGCGATCACGCCGTATTTCTTCAATTTGATCGACCGCGACGACCCGGATTGCCCGATCCGCAAGCAGGTGATCCCGCGTTCGGGCGAAATGGTGATTTCGGAGGGCGAAATGCTCGATTCCCTCGGCGAGGACGAACACTCGCCGGTGGCGGGTTTGGTCCACCGGTATCCGGACCGGGTGTTGTTCTTGGTCACGGACCGTTGCGCGGCCTATTGCCGCTATTGCACGCGGAGCCGGCTGGTTTCCAACGCCCAGGACTACAATTTCCATCCGGAGTACGAGCAGGGCCTGCGGTACATCGAGGCGCATCCGGAGATCCGCGATGTGCTGTTGTCCGGGGGCGACCCGTTGCTCCTTTCGGACAAGAAGCTGGAGCACCTGCTGGCGCGGTTGCGCGCGATCAAGCACGTGGAATTCATCCGTATCGGTTCGCGGATTCCGGTTTTCCTGCCCCAGCGCATCACGCCGGAGTTGGCGGAGATTTTCCGCAAGTACGGCCCGATCTGGATGAGTATCCACGTGAACCACCCGAAGGAGGCCACGGCGGAGCTCAAAGCGGCCTGCGAGCGGTTGTCGTTTGCCGGCGTGCCGCTGGGCAACCAGAGCGTGCTGCTGAAGGGCGTGAACGACGACGCCGACGTCATGAAGGCGCTCGTCCACCGCCTGCTGCGCATGCGCGTGCGGCCGTATTACCTTTACCAGATGGACCTGATCACGGGCGGCGCGCACTTCAAAGTCGATGTGCGCAAGGGCATCGAGATCATCCAGGCCCTGCGCGGACACACGACCGGCTACGCCGTGCCGCAGTACGTGATCGATGCCCCCGGCGGCGGCGGCAAGGTGCCGATCAATCCCGACTACATCGAGACCCTCAACGAGAACGAAGTCGTTCTGAAGAATTACGAAGGCCAGACGTTCCGGTATCCGTTGCGGGCGAAGCCGCTGCCGGCCGTTGCGGCCGTCGATGGCGTGGCCGGAGCGGTGCAGGCGGTGCGGGTTACCGGCGCTTGATCGCCGGGAGAAGGACCGGGAGTTTTCGGCGCCCGGAGATTTTTTTGGGGCGACCGAAAATTTCTTTCGGAAATTTTGAGCGTTTCGCGCGCGGGCCCGTCTATCCGTTGTAGTCAGTGCTGTCGGCAACGGCAGGCACTTGAATGTTCAAAGGTTTGCTTGGTGTTATGGTCACATGGGCCGCTCCTCGTTCAGGGAGCGGCTCTTGTGTGTCCGGACCTGGCGACCGACGGGAAACGACGGCCGCGGCCGCCTGTTGCCGGATTCGCCGACGAGGATTGCGGCCGCCGGACCGATCCCGGCTCAGGGCACTTCGTAGATTTCGAGGAGCGCAATGCCCTCGGCGCCGTTCTTGCCCTTGACCTCGACGGTGTAGGCGCCGGGCGGGAGGGTGATGAACAGGGCCGCGTCCTCGCTGCCTGAGGCCAAGGCGAAGGCGCCGGCGTTCTTGCTGGCGCTCGTCATCGCGGCGACCAACTCGGAGTTTTCCCAGCGATCGTTGGTCGCGACTACTTTGCTGCCTGAGTAGATCGTTACGACCGGATCCGCGAGGGCGTCCGTCAGGCCGAAGGCCGAGAGCGTCGGGCCGACGGCACGGATCAGCATGCGCTTGTAGGCGGGTCCGGAAATCACGAAGCCGCCGATCATCACGCCGTCGCCGCTGCGGACCATGCCGCGGGCGGAGAGGTTCACGGTGCGGCCGTAGCCGTCGATGTCGTACAATTCCGCGAGGCCGATGCCGTTCTGACCGGACGGGGAGCTGATTTGAAGCGTGTAGGCGCCGGCGGAGACGGGGCTGGCGAGGGCGGAATCGTTGCTGCCGGCGGGCAACGGGAAGGCGCCGACGGATCGGGCGAGGGCGGGAAGGGCGACGGCGTCGGGGCCCGTTTCCCAGCTGTTGTTGCGGAAAAGTTCGCTGCCGGACGGAGAGAAGATGCTGAGTTGCGGATCCGGGACGTAGCCGCTGGCGCCGAAAGCGGCGAGGGCGGGGCCGACGGCGCGGGAAAGGAAGCGTTTGCCTTCGGTGTCGGCCACCACGACGCCGGCGATGAGCGCGTTTTCGCCGGAACCGACGAGGGCGCGAGTGGAGATGTTGACCAAGCGGGCGACCGGGGCGAGGGGCGAGGAGGTTTCGCCGCCGACGGCGGAGCTCCAAGGGCTGCCGGGGAACACGTTTTTCAGATCGGCGCGGTAGCTGCGCACGTGGACGTTGGCGTCGGCCGGGACCGTGAGCGGGGCGGAGGTGATGATGGCGTTGGGCGCGATTTCGCCCCCGAGCGAACGCGGATCCGAGCCGTCGAGCGTGTAAACGAGTTGGGCTCCGGCCGGGGCCGTGAAGGTCAGGGTGCCGCCGGAAGCGGCGATGGCGGGCGCGGCGAGGAATTGGGCGTCGATCCATTCGGCGCGGCGGGTGACCCAGCGGCGCATTTCCTCGATCTGTTCCGCGTAGCTGCCGCGCGGACTGCGGTTGTCGGGCCACTTCGCGGCGTCGCGGTCGGCGGCGGCCGAAACGAGATTTTGGGTCAAGGAGTCGACCAAGGTGAGCAGGCCGGACCGGGAGAGTTCGTTGCGGCGCAGGGACTGCCAGCGATCCACCCAATCCTGCATGAATTCCGGATCCTGGACCAAGATTCCCCACCAGCCATTGCGCCAGACATCGGTGGCGCCGAGGCCGGACCAGACATCCCAGCGGAAAGAGCGTTCGTCCCAGTAGGAGCCGAGGGCGCGGTCGAAATCCCAAACCGGGCCGGCCGCGAGGCGTCCGCCGCGGGGCTTGTTGAAGTAAGCGCTCCGGACCAAGGCGTCCGGGTTGCACACGAACGTGTTGAGCAGGTGATGGTCGACCCACGAGGCGCGGTCGATGTAGTCGAGGTAGGTGCGTTGGCCCCAACCGGCGTCGCGGTCGCGTACCAAGGCATCCTCCATGCGCTGCACGTAGTTGCGGATGTAGTCGAGTTGGGCCGGGGCGATATCCTCCGCCTTGGGCGAAACCAAGACCACGGAGGAATGGGGATCGTCGGGGAGATTGCGCTGCGTCTTCCAGCCGATCTCGTCGGGATCCTGGGTATCGAGCTTCAGGATGTAGCCGCCGGTCAACGCTTTGCCGCTGACATCGCCCGGCAACATCGTCTCGAGATCGACCCGGCCTTTGGCGATTTCGATGCGATCGGTGACGACGTAGATGCCCGCGTAGTCGGATTGGTCGATGTCGTCGCCGCCGGCGTTGAGGAACACTTCGACCATCCGGGTCCGCGGCGCCCAGCGGCCCATCTGGTTGGAGAGGGAGTAGACGAAGGCATTGTTGACGTAGGAAAGATCGAAAGACCACGGCGCGACCAGCGCCCATTTTTCGTAGGCCGGCAGATCGAGCAACGACTGCTCGCGTTTGCTGCCGTTGGGGTCGGTAAACTTCAGATTGTAGCCCTTCTTGGGAAATTCGGCGGAGGAAGAGCCGCGGACCGTGGACGTCAGCGTGCTCACCATCTCCGGCGTCCCGTTCAGGCTGGGTTGGCCGGATTGGCGCGGCGCGTACTGGAAGATCCAGGAAGGATGATCGACGCCGTCTTTGGCCAACGGGCCCGAGCCAAGGCTATCGACGACCAGAATCGGGAGTTGGCTGGAAAACGTTGCGAGACTTGAATTAACGTGGGCGAAGTAGGCGGTAGCGACGGGGCCGCGGCGGGAACCGTCACGGCTGAAGACGGCCGCGCGAATCAAGGTCGACTGACTGATCGGCAGGGCCGCATTGAAGATGGGGGAGTCAAAGGTCGGTTCCGGGGCGGTGGCTGCTTGGGGGCCGAGGGCGAGCACGTAGCGGATGTCCTGATCTTGGCTAGCGCCGGAGAGATTGAGGCTGAAGGTGTTGCGGAATGGGCCGGAGGCGCGGGAAAACGTGACGGTTTCGCTGAGGATCAGGCTGGAGGACGCTGCGTTTTCTGTTCCCGGGGTTGCCTGCGCGAGCACCGCCGCGGGAAAGAAGCCGCCGCCCTGTTTGGGGGCGAAACCATACGAAACATCATCGGCCTGAGGCGGATAGCTCGGGGCGAACTCCGAAACCACGGTCACGCCGTCGGGTTTGGTCAAACCGAGGTACTCGCCGGAAGCGCTGAGAGAGAAGTTGGTGTGGAGCGGAGCGAGCGGGTCGCGGCGATTCTTGCTCGAGGCGAAAACGACCACGTATCCCCCCGGCGGCAGGCTGATGGCGGGGAATTGCCACTTGGTCTTGTTGGAAGCGGAATCGGATAGATACCAGCCGGTTAGGTCGACCGTGACGGCGTCGGGATTGTGGATTTCGATCCAATCCGAATATGCGCCGTCGCTGTCCGAAAGCGTCCGCGAATTGGCGGCCATGAATTCGCTGATCAACGGTTCCGCGCGGGTGAGCGGGAAGCTCGCCACGAAGACGAGCGCCAGCCACAGCGGGCGGAGAAGGTTGAAGGAGGACCGAGGAATCATGGAATGCGTTGGCGAAACCCCATGACGCCGCATCTGCCGTCCGGGTTAAGAAACATTTGGGTAAATGTACGGGGAAGAATGCGCGGCACTCGGGAACAGAAGCCGAGGTAATTTCGTCCCGAGCCGCAGTCCGGTTGGAACTTTTACCCGGGGTTGACGCCACTACGTGCAAGTAGCCCGGCTCATTGCGGAAATTTTCCCTTGCGCCTCCGAAATGCGGGCCGAGCTTAACCCTATCCCCCTCGGTTTATGTTGATTCGAGTTACCCTGCTCTGGCTGGCCCTGTCCGGGGCGTTGTTCGCCCAAGGGACTTCTCCGTTCATTGGCGGGGTGTGGAGCGGTAACGTGACGCCGACCAGTGCGACGGTGGCGACGCGCCTCACGGCGACCGGCCTGCGGGCCCGCCTTGTGGTCAGCGTGAATCCCAATCTGTTGCCGGCGCTGTATTCGTCCGTCGTCACCACGGCAGCCGCGTCCGGCAACGCCGTGAAGCTGACGGTCCAGGGCCTGAAACCGGACACCGATTATTACTACGGTGTGGAAGTCGCGGGAGTCTTGCGGGCGGAAACCGAATCGCGCGGCCGCTTCCGTACCTTCCCGCTCGGCCGCGGCTCCTTCAAAATCGCATTCGGTTCCTGCGGCGACTACCGGCACCCCGAGCAGTCCGCCTTCGACGCGATTCTGCGCGAGCGCCCGCTGCTGTTCATCCACATGGGTGACCTGCATTACAGCGATACGAACAGCACCAATGCGGACGACTACCGCGCCAACTACGATCAGGTGCTGGGGCATCTCAACCAAGGCGCGATGTACCGCGGGCTGCCCGTCGCCTACATGTGGGACGACCACGATTACTGCGGCAACGATGCCGACTCGACCGCGATCGGTCGCGACACGGCCCGCAGCGTGTACCGCGAACGGGTTCCGCATTATCCGATCGGTTCGGCGGGCGGCACGATTGCCCAGGCGTTCTCCATCGGCCGCGTCCGGGTGATCATGTCGGACCTGCGCAGCGGTTCCTCTCCGGCCGCGACCAAGGAATCGGCTTCGAAGTCGCGCTTGGGCACGGGCCAGAAGGCGTGGTTCAAGCAGGAGCTCATCAATGCGCGCGACAGCGGCTTCCCGCTCGTCCTGTGGGTGAATCCCGATCCTTGGATTTCGCCGCCCGAACTCGGCTCGGACACGTGGGGCGGGCATGCCACCGAGCGCGTGGAGATCGCGAACTTCATCCGCGACAACCGCATTTCCAACGTCGTGATGCTCTCCGGCGACATGCACGGCCTCGCGTTCGACGACGGCACGAATTCCGATTACGCGACGGGCGGCGGCGCCCCGCTCACGGTCCTGCATGCGGCGGCGCTGAGCAGCGACGGTTCGGTGAAGGGCGGCCCGTATTCCGGTGGCGCGCTGCCGGGCAACAAGCAGTACGGCATCCTCGAAGTCTATGACAACGGCGGCCCGAGCGTCGCTTGCCGTTTCCTCGGGATCCGCGTCGGCGAAGGCCCGAAGCTGACCCATATCTTCAGCAGCTCCGCCTACGCGCCCGGTTCCGAGCAGGCGCTGGTCAACATTTCCACGCTCGCGAAAGTGACGTCGGCCGATGATTCCCTCGTGAGCGGTTTCGTGATCTCGGGCAGCGCCAACCGCAATGTGCTGATCCGGGCTGTCGGCCCGACGCTGGCGTCGTTCGGCGTGGCGGACGCGATGAAATTCCCGCAGCTGGCGGTGTACCGCGGCGAGGACCTCGTCGCCGCCAACTCCGGTTGGGCCCTCGATGCCGCGAACCGCGCCGCCGACGGCGCGGCCGTGCGGCTCACGGCGGCGTTCGACCGGGCGGGAGCGTTCCGCCTGATCGACGAATCCAGCCACGATGCGGCGCTTTCGCTTTCGCTGAGCCCCGGTGCCTACACGGTGCGGGTGAAGAGCGGCGACGGTTCCCCGGGCTCCACGTTGCTCGAGGTCTACGATCTGCCGTAAGCGCGGAAAGGCTGCGGTGACGGCCGCGCGGTTTGGCGCGCCGGACGCAGAATGACCTTGCGCCGCGGCGCGCGCGGGTTTTCGTCCGCGTTGCCTGTAGGGGTGTCCTCCGCGGAGGACTGAGATTGCGGTGCGACCGGCCGCTCGACCCTTCGAACCTGGACGGATCATGCCGACGAAGGAAACAGCAGGCGCCGCAGGAGCGCCATCGGGGCGCGCGGCGCCCCTCCGACGGACGTTTGGCCGGGTTGCGGGCAGCATCCACATGACGTCCAAGAATTCATTCCTGCCCATCCTTGCCGCGCTCGCCGCGGCCAGCGCGCCGCTGGGTGCCCAGCCGGTGCCTCCCGTCGCTCTGGCGCCGCTGCGCGTGACGGCCGACCTCTGGGAATCGCCGCTCGTGCGGATTCCGGCCAGTGTCAGTGTATTCTCCGGGCCCGCTTTGGACGGCGGGGCGGGGCGGCACTTCGGCGATCTCGTCGACGGGATCCCGAATTTCACCTGGAGCGGCGGCACCTCGCGGCCGCGCTATTTCCAAATCCGCGGCGTGGGCGAGAACTCCCAGTACGAGGGCGAAACGCCGGACTCGACCGTTCGTTTTCTGATCGACGACCTTGATTTCACGGGGCTCGGCACCGTCGGCGCGACCTTCGATCTCGAGCAGACCGAGGTGCTGCGCGGGCCCCAGGCCGGCGCCTTCGGTGCGAACGCGGCGGGCGGGGTCGTGCGCCTCGTCACCGCGGCGCCCACGCCGTTCTGGACCGGCCAAGTCGAAGCCACGGCGGGCGGCGACGGATTGCGCGCCGGCGGATTCGCGCTGGGCGGGCCGCTCGACCGGGCCCGGCCGGACCGCTTGATGGCGCGTCTCGCCTTGTACCGCAGCTCCGCCGACGGCTTCCGCCGCAACGTCACCCTTGGCGCCGACACGAATGCCCGCGACGAGCTTTCCGCCCGGCTGCGCGTCACGCTCAATCCGGCGCCCGCGTGGCGCTGGGAGGCGGCGCTGCTCTATGCCGAGGCGGACAACGGCTACGACGAGTTCGCCCTGGACAACAACGGCCGCCGCACGTTCAGCAACCGCCCGGGCCGCGACGAGCAGCAGTCGCTGGCCGGCAGCCTCCGCGGCACGTTCACCGGGTGGCCGGAGCTGCGCCTCACCAGCATCACCGCCGCGAACGGCACGAAATCGCGCTACAGCTACGACGACGACTGGACGGCGGCCTCGTACGACGGGTTCAGCGACCTGCGGCGCGAGCGCGACGGCGCGAGCCAGGAACTGCGGCTCGATTCCGCCGCCGCCCGGGCCGCGGCCGGGCCGGTCGACCGCTGGACGCTGGGCCTCTTTGCGGCGCGCACCGACGAGGCCACCCGCTACACCAACGAGGATCCGTCGAACCTCCGCGGCCTCGTCACCGACTACGCCGCGCGGAACGTCGCGGCCTACGGCCAGGCGGCGCACGATTTCTCCCCGCGCACGCGCCTGACCGCGGGCCTGCGCTGGGAGTCGCTGGACGTGACGGGCGCCGGCACGCGCACGCGTTTCCGGAAGAGCCGCGGCACCTTCGATCCCGTCGTTTCGTTCGCGCCGCGGTTCGACGACACCCTGGTCGGCGGCAAGCTGGCCCTCGAGCACCTGCTCACGGAACGGCACCTCGGCTTCGTGTCCCTGACGCGCGGATACAAGGGCGGCGGGGTGAACGTCGACGCGCGCATCAACCCGCCCGCGGACCCGCTCGTCTACGGCACGGAGACGCTGTGGAACTGGGAGGCCGGGCTCCGCGGCCATTGGCACGACGGCCGCGTGACCGGCGAAGTGACCGCATTCCTGTTGGAGCGCCGCGCCGCGCAGGTCCGCGACTCCGCGGGTTTCGGGGGCAACTACCGGTTCTTCACCGCCAACGCGAACCGGGCGCGGGTGTCCGGGCTCGAGGCGGCCGGGACCTGGACGTTCGCGCGCGACTGGTCGCTGCACGGGTCGCTCGGTCTGATGGATTCCGAGCTGGCGCCGTTCACGCTGGGCAACGGCAACCGCGGCGGCGGCCGGCGCCTCGCCAACACGCCGCCGCGCGGGCACACGTTGGCGCTGCGCTACCGGCCGGCGGCGGGGTTTTTCGCGCAGGCGGAGTGGGTGAGCCGGGCCGAGCAATTCGATTCCAACAACCAGGACGAGGCGCGCCGCGCCTTCGACGTGCTCCACGCCTCCGCCGGCTACCGGCAAGGGCCGTGGACGCTCACCGTCTGGGCCCGCAACCTGACCGACCGCGTTTACGACAAGCGGGTGTTCTTTTTCGGCAACGAGGACCCCGATTACGTGCCGACCCGCTACACCACGCGGGCGGATCCGCGGCAGGTCGGCGTGACGTTGGCCCGGCGTTTCTGAACGCGGCGGCGGCAAGCTCCCGCTTGCGGAGTCGGGGCCGGTGCGTTTTCGTCGGCCCTTCATGATTTCGCTGCACGAAGGCAAGGGCCCGAAGGTCAAGAAGCAGCCCGAGCGGGTGCTGACCCTGCGGCTGGCCGTGACCGGCTGCCAGCCGCGGATCTGGCGGCGCTTCGCGGTGCGGGAATCGATGTGGCTCTCGCGCCTGCACGACAGCATCCAGATCGCCTTCGACTGGTTCGATTACCAGACGCACGCGTTCAACCTCGACAACCAGCGGTACGGCAACCCGCTGAAGCGCGACGAGCTCACGATCGAGGACGACCGCGACGTCACGCTCGGCGATCTCGATCTCGAGCACCGCGAGCGGGTGACCTACGGCTACCACTTCGGCGAGGGCTGGCAGGTCGAGATCAAGGTGGAGAAGGCCTCGGCCCCCGAGAAGGGCGCCACCTATCCGGTTTGCCTCGCCGGCGAGCGGGCCGGGCCGCCCGAGGACTGCGGCGGGCTCGAGGCGTTCCACGACATGCTGGCCTGTATCAAGGAGCCGCATACGGAGCTCGGCCGCGAGTGGCTCGAGTGGCTCGGGCCGGACTACCATCCCGAGGTCTGCGACCTGGAGAAGATCAACAAGGCGCTGAAGAAACTCGGGAAGTAGCCCGCGTTGCGCGGCGCCCCCGCGGGGAGCGCCTCAGTGCGTCTCGGAGAAGCTGGTGATCGAGTGCCACTCGAACACTTCCTGGAGCAGGGCGCGTTCGGCTTTGGCGATCACGCGCTCGAGCGCGCCCCAGGTCTGGACGAAAGCGGCTTCCTTGCGGGCCGCCTCGAGGCGGATGTGCATTTCGCGGTAGCGGGCGACGCGGCGGTGCAGGTCGTTGATCGAGATCAGCGAGATGAAGCCGGCCGCGAGCACGGGCAGCACGATCGGACCGAAGCCGAAGATTCCCATCTCCACCCAGGGCGGCGCGATCGGGTGCGCGAGCGTGCTGTGCAGCGCGTAGACGGCGGTGAACACGATCGCGAGGACGGAACTGATCGTGAAGCCGAGCCGCAGGCGCGCGAGCTGCGGCACCGCTTTGGATTCCTGGCGCGCGAAGTAGGCGCGCTGGCCGTCGATGCGTTCACGCAGGTAGCGTTGCTTGAATTCGTCGAAAGGCGCCGGCCGGGAGCGCGCGGAACGGCGCTGCAGCACGTCGAGCGAACGCCGCAGGGGTTCGAGGCCGGCCCAGTCGAAGTCGTCGAAGAGCCGGACGGCCCGGGGCAGGCCCCAGGTGGCGAGGGCGCTGCGGGTGATCTCCGCCGCGAGGCGGCTGCGGACCCAATCGTGCTGGTGCCGGTGGTGGCGCACCACCAGCGCCACGCCGAGCGCGCCGAAGAGGCAGAGCAGTTTGCCCCACGGCATGGCGGCATGGTGGAGGTGGAAAGCGAGACTGGCCGCGGCCAGCGCCGTCGCGGTCACGTGCAGGCCCACGGTCGCCGTGATCAGCCGCCGGAAATGCGGCGCGCCGTGCGTGGCCGCATGGTCGACCTTGAGGTGGAAGGCCTGGACGCGCCGGAAACCCTCGTCCGCCCCCGCCGGGAGGTTGCCCGCGGGCACGGAGGGCAGGGCGTTGAGCTTGGCGAGGTGGCGGTCGCCGACCTGCAGGGATTCGAAATGCTCTTTCCGGACCGCAAGGGTCAGGGCGTCGACGATGATGAGCGGACGCTGCAGTTCGCGCGCGTAGGCCACGATTTCCGCGGTGCCGCCGCGGCCGCGGGACGGCTCGCCGTCCCACACCGCGATCAGCAGGTCGCAGTGGTTTACCGTTTCCATGCCGCCGTCGAGGTACGAATCCTCGCGGCGGCCGCGCTCGCTGATCACGCGGACATGCTCGGCCTCGCCGAGCAGCATCTCGACTTCGCGCCATTCGGTTTCGCTGAAATCGCGGCGGAACTCGGCGGGCGGCAGCGGCAGCACCGCTTCCCAACCGAGGCCGAGTGCGAGCGAGGTCTTGGCAAAGATCATGTCGCTGCCGGCGGCCACCGACGACAACGCGAGCCATTCCACGCCGGCTTCGGCGCGCAGCCCCGACAGGGTTTCGCGCAGCACCCGCTCGACGCCCGCCGGATCGCGCACGTTGCGGTGGCCGGTGAAGCCGGCCACGTGAAAGACCGGCAACTGGTCGCTTTCCGCCATGGGGGCGCAATGTGTCCGTTTCCGCCGGAGGGGTGTCAACGGCGAAGGGGCCCGGGCCGCCGGCAACGTCGGCCAGAATCGGCTCGCTTCCCGGCCGGGCGCCTCTCAGCAAAGGGCCCGTGCGTTTTCTGTTTTCCAAGGCCGACCGCGCGGCGGGACGGCGTCGGATGCCATGATCCAACCGGACCCCGATGCGCCGGGCGAGTCGGTCGACTCGGCCTTTGACGACGACGCCTGGGAAGACCTCCTCAACTACATCGAGGAGCGCCGGGTGATCCCGATCGTCGGCCCGGAATTGCTTCGCGTCGAGACGGACACGGGCTCGCGGTTGCTCTACGACTGGATGGCCGAGAAACTGGCGGCGCGCCTCGGCGTCGATGTCCGCGCGTTGCCGCAGCCGTACACGTTGAACGACGTGGTGTGCTGGTTCCTTTCGTCCCGCGGCCGGCGAGAGGACGCCTACACGCGGCTGCGCACGATCCTGCGGGAAACGACGTTCGGCCCGCCGCCCGCCCTGCGGCAGCTCGCGCAGATCACGGACTTCGACCTGTTTGTCTCGACGACGTTCGACCCGCTGCTGGAGAACGCGCTCAACGCCGAGCGCTTCGGCGGACAACCCTCCACCGAGGTGATCGCGTATGCGCCCAACCGCGTCGCCGATCTGACCGTAGAACGCGAGCGCCAGCAGCGGCCGGTCGTGTACCACTTGCTCGGGCGGCTTTCGGCGTCGCCGACCTATGTGCTCTCCGACGAGGACACGCTCGAGTTCGTCTGCGCGCTGCAGAGCGAGCACCTGACGCCCGAAAAACTTTTCCACGAACTGGAGCACAACCACCTGCTCCTTATCGGGAGCAATTTCTCGAACTGGCTCGCCCGGCTTTTCCTGCGCATGGCCAAACGGCGGCGGCTGTCGGACCCGCGCGACGTCGGCGAGATCGTGGCCGACAGCCACGCGCCGCGGGACCGGCGGCTGATGTCGTTCCTCCAGCAGGTGAGCGTGCGCACGCGCGTCTATTCGGGCGCCGAGAAATTCGTCGCGGAGCTGCATGCGCGCTGGCAGGCGCGGCGCGGCCGCAGCGCTTCCGGCCTGCCCGGCGCCGGCCAAACGCAGCGTTTTCTCCCGCCCGAACGCGAAATGCCGGAGCACGCCGTCTTCATCAGCTACGCCCGCGAGGACTTGGCCGCGGTGCAGAAGCTGAAGGCGGCGCTCGATGCGGCGGGCGTGACGACGTGGTTCGACATGGATCGGCTCGAGAGCGGCGACGACTACGACCGCAAGATCCGGCAGAACATCGCGCGGTGCGCCTACTTCCTGCCGGTGGTCTCGGCGACGACCCAGCGCCGGCACGAGGCGTACTTCCGGCGCGAGTGGAGCTATGCCGTGGACCGCGCGCGCAATATCGCCGAAGGCGGCGTCTTCATTCTGCCCGTGTGCATCGACGGCACCGGCGAGGCCGAGGCCCTTGTGCCCGAGCGCTTCAAGGCGCTGCATTTCACCCGTGCTCCCGGCGGCGAAGCGCCGCCCGAATTCGCCCGCCGGCTTGCCGAGCTGGGCGCCCGCCGCTGAACCCCATGTCCGCCGACCGCGCCGCCGCCGATCCCGAAAACCCCTGGCTGGGGCTGGCTTCGTTCACCGAGGAGACCCGCGCCTACTTCCGCGGCCGCGAGGCCGAGGTCGGGGAACTGGGCCGCCGCGTGCAGCGCAAACTGCTCACGATCCTCTTCGGGCAATCCGGTCTCGGCAAGACGTCCATCCTCCGCGCCGGCCTCGTGCCCTTGCTGCGGCCGGAGGGCTATTGCCCCGTGTATGTGCGGCTCGACTATGGCCGCGAATCGCCGCCGCCGTCGGACCAGATCAAGCAGGCGGTGCTGCGCGCCAGCGAGGCGGCCGGGCACTGGACGAAGCCCGGGGCGGCCGCCGCCGGCGAGTCGCTGTGGGAGTTTCTCCACCACCGCGACGACGTGCTGAAAGACGCGGCCGGACGCACGCTGGTGCCGCTGCTCATCTTCGACCAGTTCGAGGAAATCTTCACGCTCGCCCAGGGCGACGACCACGGGCGCAGACGCGCGGCGCAGTTCATCGAGGATCTCTCCGACCTCGTCGAGAACCGCCCGCCGCGGGCGCTCGAGGCGCGGCTCGAGGCGGACGAGGCAGGGCTGGAGCGCTTCGACTTTTCGCGGGCGGACTACCGGATTTTGATTTCGCTGCGCGAAGATTACCTCGCGCACCTCGAGGGGCTGAAGGCCCAGATGCCCTCGGTCACGCAGAACCGCATGCGGCTGGCTCGGATGACGGGAACGCAGGCGCTGGCGGCCGTGACCGGACCGGGCGGCGATCTGGTGAACGAGGAAGTCGCCGCGGCCATCGTGAGGTTTGTCGCGGGCGGCGCCGAGCTGGAGCGCGCCGAGGTCGAGCCGTCGCTGCTCAGTCTGGTCTGCCACGAACTCAATTCCGTGCGCCGGGCCCAGGGGCGGCCCGCCATCTCGGTCGATCTGCTGGCGGGTTCGCGCGATTCCATTCTGGCCGAGTTCTACGAACGCGCGCTGCAGGACCAGCCGGCGGCGGTGCGGGCGTTTATCGAGGACGAACTGCTGACGGATTCCGGCTACCGCGAAAGCATCGCCGAGGAACGGATCCGCAAGGGTCTGGCCGCGGCCGGGGCCGGCGCGGATGCGTTGGCGCGGCTGGTCGACCGCCGCTTGCTTCGCATCGAGGAACGGCTCGACGTGCGGCGCGTGGAGTTCACGCACGATGTGCTTTGCGGCGTGGTGAAGGCCAGCCGCGACCTGCGGCAGGAGCGCGAAGCCAAGGCCGCCGAGGCGCGGCGCCGCGCGGAGACCGAGAGCCAGTTGGCGCAGGCGCGACGCGACGCGTGGCGGGCCCGGCTGGTGGCCGGAGGCTGCGTGGTGCTCGCCGTCGGCGCGATCGGCGCGGCGTCCTGGGGCTACGTCAATCTGCGCCGGGCCGAGGCCGCGGAGGATCGGGCAGCGTCCGAACGCGACCGCGTGCAGGTCTCGCGCGGCGAGGCCGAGAAGCTGGTGACGTTCCTGCTCGACGACCTGCACCGGCAACTCGAGCCGACGGGCCGCATCGAGATTGTGAGCGGGTTGGCGCGCCGGGCGCTGGCGTATTTCGATGCGTTGCCCCCGGAATTGCGCGATGCGCGGAGCGACCGTTACCGGGCCGTGGCCCTGAGCCGCCTCGGCCTCGCGCTCTCGCAACAGGGCAAGACCCTCGAGGCCGAGGAACCTTTGCGCGAGGCGCACGATCTCTTCCAACGGCTCGCGGCCAAGAAGGAAGCCGGCGATGAGGTGATCGTCGATCTTGCCGCGGTGCTCCGCCAGCAGAGCCGCAACGCGTACCTGCAGAACCGGCCGCAGCTGGCGATCGACCTCGCCCGCCGCGGCTTGGAAATCATTTTGGTGCCGGCGGCGGTGCCGGGGCCGTCCGCGCCGGTGATGTTCGAGTACGGGCGGACGCAGATGAACCTCAGTTTCGTGCTCATGCGCGATCGCCAGAACGACCCGGCGCTGCAGGCCAATCTTCAGGCCGAGGCGGTGTTCAACCGGCTGCTGGCGGATCCGGTGCACCGGCTCCGCGCGGGCATCTATTTCGGCGAAACCAAGGCGTGGAAGGTCGAGCTGCTGCGCCTGATGGGCCGCGGCCAGGAAGCTTTGGCGGAAAACGAGGCGGCGCTGAAGATCGCCGACGAGATCGTGGCCAAGGAGGCGGGCAACCTCGGCGCGCTCCGGTCGCGGGCCCTGCTGCGCAGCCGCAAGGCGCAGGCGGCGCTCGATACCTACGACTACCGGACCGCCGAGCAGTTCGGCCGCCTCGTGGTCGAGGACTGGAACGAATACCTGCGCTTCGATGCCGACAACGACACGGCGCGGAACAACCGGCGTGTGGCGCGTGGCTTTCAATCCGAGGCCCTCTGGCGGCAGGGCGAAATCGACGCGGCGCTGGTGCTCTCCAAGGAAAACCTCCGCGAGGCGGTGGCGCTGGGCGGATCCCCGAGCACGATCCGCGGCGTGGGCTTCCAGCTGGCGCGGACGGATTCGATCGAGGCCGACTTGGGCCGGGTGGCGGACATCGAGGCGGCACTCGCCCCCGGAAAACGCATGCGCGATCTGGGCGCGGCGCAGGTCGATGCCGAGAGCTACTACCGGGCGATGACGCCGGTGTGGAACGACGCGGTCCGGGCCGATCTGCAGTTGCGGGTCGGCCAGACCGAGCAAGCCATGGCGGGAGCCCGCGATGCCTACGCGCGGGTGCGGGTGCTGCAGCCGAAGTCCGGCGTGGAGAAATTCAACCAGCGTGCACTGGGGCAAGCGATCCAACGGGTGCAGCTCGAAGCCTGTCTCAAGCTGGGCCGCTGGGCCGAGGCGGCCGACGCGGCCCGCGAGCTGATCGCCGGCCGGCCGGCACCGGACGACACGTCCGACAGCGCCCTGGATTGGCTGGCCGAGGATCGAGCCGATGCAGCGGTGGCATTCGCCCGCAACGGCGACCTGGCCGCGGCGCGGGAAACGCTCGCGCTGGCGGACGCCTTCAACCGGAAGCGCCGGGCGGCCGGGGCCAAGGACTATCCGACCCGGCAACAGACGGCGAAAATCGCACTGGGCTCCGGTTTGCTCGCGGCCGATCCGGCGGAAAAGCGCGCGCGTTTCCGCGCCGGTCTGGCGGAGATCGCCGCGATGCCGCCGCAGCCGCAGCAGATGCGCTCGGTGCGCGAGCTCAAGGCGGTGCTCGAAAGCGAACTGGCCCGCGTGCCCTGAGCTTCGTTCGCGGGCGGTGCCGGTTTTCCAATCATGTTCCGCTCCCTCCTGATTTGCCTGTCAGCCGCTTGGCTTGCGGCGGCTGCGGTCGCCGCCGAAAAATCCGAGCCGTCCACCGGTCCCGCGACGATCGCCGGAAAAACCAAGGCGATGCGGGCGCTCCCCGGATTTCTGCCTTTGTATTGGGACGAACGCAAAGGGGAGTGCTGGCTCGAAATCCCGCACCTCGAACAGGAGTTCATTTACTTCACGTCGCTGCCGGCCGGCGTCGGTTCCAACGACATCGGCCTCGACCGCGGCCAGCTCGGCCGGGAGCGGATCGTGCGCTTTTCCCGCAGCGGCAACAAGGTGCTGCTCGTGCAGCCGAACCAGGCTTTCCGGGCGACCACCGCGGACGAACGCGAACGCCGCGCGGTGGAGGATTCGTTCGCGGTGTCGGTGCTCGCCGGTTTCACGGTCGAGGCCGAGGAAGCGGGCCGCGTGCTGGTCAACGCGACGGAGTTCTTCCTCCGCGACGCGCATGACGTGGCCGGCACGTTGAAACGGACGAAGCAGGGGACGTTTGCCCTCGATCCGAAGCGCAGCGCGTTCTTCCTGCCGCGGACAAAAAACTTTCCCCGCAACACCGAGGTGGAGGTGACGCTGACCTTCGCCGGCAGCGAGCCGGGCGAGTTCGTGCGGGACGTCGTGCCGGATCCGCGCGCGGTGACGGTGCGGACGCGGCATTCGTTCGTGCAATTGCCGGAGCCGGGCTATGTGCCGCGGGCCTTTGATCCGCGGGCCGGCATGCTGCCGTTGCTCTACGCGGATTACGCGGTGCCGATCGCCGAGCCGATCGTGCGGCGGTTGGCGATCCGGCATCGGTTGGAAAAGAAGGATCCGGCGGCGGCGCGCAGCGAGGCGGTGCGGCCCATCGTGTTCTATCTCGATCCGGGCACGCCGGAGCCGATCCGCGGTGCGCTCCTCGACGGCGCGCGCTGGTGGGCGGAGGCCTTCGAGGCGGCGGGCTTCGTCAACGCCTACCGCGTCGAAATGCTGCCGCCGGACGCCGACATGCAGGACGTCCGCTACAACACGATCCAGTGGGTCCATCGCGCGACGCGCGGTTGGTCCTACGGCGCGAGCGTCACCGACCCGCGCACCGGCGAAATCATCAAGGGCCACGTGACGCTCGGCTCGCTGCGGGTCCGCCAGGACTTCCTGATCGCGGAGGGATTGCTGGCGCCGTACGAGACGGGCAAGCCGGCTTCGCCGGAGATGCAGCGCATGGCGTTGGCGCGGCTCCGCCAATTGTCCGCCCATGAGGTCGGGCACACCCTCGGCCTGGCGCACAACTTTCTCGCGAGTCCGTCCGACCGCGCCTCGGTGATGGACTACCCGCATCCGCGCGCGCGGCTGCAGTCCGACGGCACCCTGAGTCTCGCGGATGCGTATGCGACCGGGATCGGCGAATGGGACAAGGTGGCGATCGCGGCGATGTACACGCCGTTCGCCCCCGGCACGGACGAAGTCGCGGCCGTCGGGCGGATTTTGGCCGCGGCGCGGCAGCGGGGATTGCACTACCTGACGGACCAGGACGCGCGGCCCGCGGGCGGCGCGCATCCGCGGACCCATCTGTGGGACGACGGTACCAACGCCGTCGACGAACTGCAGCGAATCCTCGCGGTGCGTGCCGCGGCGCTGGCCCGTTTCGGGGAAAACGTCGTCCCGCCGGGCCGGCCGCTCGCGCAGCTGGAGGAGGCGCTCGTGCCGGTGTATCTGGCGCACCGTTACCAACTCGAGGCGGCGGTGAAGTCCGTGGCCGGTCTGGACTACACGTATGCCCTGCGCGGCGACGGCCAGATCCCGGCGGCGCCGGTGCCGCCGGCGGAGCAACGGCGGGCGCTGGACGCGGTGCTCGGGACCGTGGCGCCGGAGCGGCTGCAGGTGCCGCCGGCCGTGCTGCGCCTGCTGCCCCCGCGGCCGCACGGTTTCGAACCGACGCGCGAGCTCTTCGCGCGGCGCACGGGCTTGGTGTTCGACGCGTTCGCGCCGGCGGAGGCGGCGGCGACCCTGGCGTTTTCCCTGCTGCTGCATCCGCAGCGGGCCAACCGGCTGGTGCAGCAACATGCCCTCGATGCGGCCCAGCCCGGGCTTGCCGAGGTCCTCGGGCGCGTGGTGGAAGCCACCTGGGCCCAGCCGGCGGGAACCGACTATGCGGGCGAAATCCGCCGCACGGTCGACATGGCCGCGCTGGCGCAGCTGTTCCGGCTCGGCGCGTCGCCCGCGGCCGGTCCGCAGGTGCAGTCCGTCGTGGGCCGCACGCTGTCTGCTTTGGCGGATACGCTGCGGGCGCCGGCGCCCGCGTTGCCCGAAGCGCAACAGGCGCACCGGGCGCAGGCACTGCGATGGATCGGGCGGTACTTCGACGAGCCCGCCGAGTTTGCCCCGCCGCCTGCGCCGGAGGTGCCGCCGGGCCAACCGATCGGCGCCGCGTTGCAGTGCGAGAGCGAGCCGGCAACGCTGCGTTAGCCGGCGAGGCGGGCTGCCTCAGCCGGGATCAGGCAGTCGAGAGCTGAAAGTTGCGGATCGAGAGATCGATCGAGGCCCGGAAAACGGTGCCGCCGCACGCAACCCGAGGAACCCGGCGGCTCTGCGCCCAACGCCCAACCGAGCGTTCTCAACTGCATGCTTGCGCCTCAGGGCCGCAACGGCGGCTTGGCGGGCAAGGGCACGCTGGGGAAGAACGGCGACAGCCAGTCGACGAACGGCTTCAGGAAGGCCGGCTCGGTGCGCGTCTGCGTCCAGTGCATGAGCAGAATGACGAGAATCAGCAGCAGGACGAAGACGACGAGCGCCGGGCTGATGCTGCGGAGAAATTTGTAGAAGCTGATCGTCATCAGCACCGCGAAGAACGCGCAGACGATCGTGAGGAAATGATGCTCCGCGAACAGCAGCTTGAGCTGTTTCCAGAGCGGCGCGAAGGCCTTTTCCAGCGGAGCGAAATCGAGGTTCATCGGACGGCGACGAGGTTGTGGCGCTGCCGGTCCGAGGGTCAAAGACCAACCCGCCGGCCAGTCCACGTGAGAATCGCTGGCGAGTGGGGCCGCCCCGGGGCGGCCGCCGTTTTACTTTTTTGTATCGGGCAGGCTGCCGGCCAGGACCGTGACCATCCGGTCCGGATCGAGGTATTTCCGGATCGCGGCGTTCACCTCGTCGAGCGTAAGGGCCTCGACGCGTTCCGGGTAATCGTCGAGCCATTCGGGGCCGTAGCCCCGGGCCGCGGCCCAGAGGAGGGTTTTGGCGAGCACCGTGGTGCTACCGAGGCTAACCCTTGCGGAGCCGCCCAAGGTGAGCTTGAACGCGGCGAGTTCGGCGGCGCCGATGCCTTCGGTGCGGAAACGCCGGAGTTCGCGCCGGCTGGATTCCAGCCCCTGTCCCAGCAGTTCGGGAGCGAATGTCGCTCGCACCTGCCAGGATCCGTCGCCGAAAGCGTCGCCGGCCAGCTTCGCGGTGATGCTGTAGGTCAGGCCCTCGCGGTTGCGCACGATGTCGTTCAGCCGGGCCGAGAAAAAATCGCTTCCGAGAACGGCGGTGGCGAAACGGAGCGCTTGGTATTCGGGATCGCGATACCGCAGGAAGGAGGGTTGGCCGATGAGCACGGAAACACTGGTCTTGCCCGGCATGTCGATGCGTTCGGTGCGGGCGGCGGCCAGCGCCGGGGCGGGGCGGGCGGCCGGGAACGGTCGGCCGCCGGCCCAGCCGCCGAAAGCCTCGCGGATCGCGCTTTCCGCCGCGGCCGCGTCGATATCGCCGACGAGCACGAGTCGGCCCCCGGCCGGCCCGTAGTGGGCGGCGTGGAAGGCGCGCACTTCGGCGAGCGTCGCGCTTTCGATCGCGGCGAGATAGGCGTCCTCGCCGGTCGGCCGGTTCGGGTGGCCAGGCGGAAATACCGCGCGTTCGAAGGCGCGTAGCGCGCGGGCATCCGGATCCTCCAGGGTGCGCCGGAATTCGCCGGCCCGCTGCTGTTTCAGCTTGGCGAACTCCGCGGGATCGAAGCGCGGGGTCCGAAGCTGTTCCCCGAGCAGCGCCAGCACGAGGGGCAGATCCCGGCGGAGGCATTGCGCCGAGAAGTCCAGCGTATGCGAGCCGGCCTGAAACTGGAGCGTAGCGCCCGCCCGCTCGAGCAGTTCGGAGATCGCGAATTTGTCGCGCCGGACGGTGCCTAGGTCGAGCAGGCCGGCGGCGAGATCGGCGACGGCGGGGTTGTCCGGCGGATTGAAGATGCCGCCGGCCGCCAGCGAGCCCTGGATCGTGACGACATCCCGGATCGAAGTGCGGAGCAGCTGGACATCTAGCCCGGCTATCTCCCGACGTTTGACCCTCGGCCCGATTTTTGCGGCCGTGCCGGCGCCGCCGGCGGGCACACCTTCGGCTGCGGCGACGGGTCCGGGGACCGGTACGGCGGGATCGCGATCGTTCAGCGGCCGCCCGGCCGGGCCGTCGGCGGAAACCGGCGCCGCGGCGGCGCCGGGCGTGTCGCTCCGCGGCACGAACCAGCCGGTCGTACTGGCATCGGCGACGAGGTAGGATTGGGCAACCCGCCGCACATCGTCGGCCGTCACTGCCTTCAGGCGCTCGGGGCGCGTATGGTATAGGGTCCAGTCGCCGGCGACAATCATGTCGTTGAGCAGGCTGGCTTGGGCAAACGATCCGTCCCGCTGGAAGGCGATTTGGGTCAGGATCTTGTTCACCGCACGTTCGGTTTCCGCGGGGGTGACTCCTTCGCCCCGGATCTTTTCCAGTGCGGCGAGCAGCGCCTGTTCCGCCTGCGCGTGGCCGGTGCCTGGTGCGAGGGACGCGAGGATGAAGAAGAGAAAATCGTCCTGGGAGAACTCCTTCCAGGCGTAGACGTCGGTAGCGAGGTTGGTGTCGATGAGGCCGCGGTAGAGCCGGCTCGTTTTGCCCTCGCTCAGCACGGCGGCCAGCGCCTCGAGCGGTGCGTGGTCGGTATGGCGGGCATGCGGGACCTTGAAGGCGAGCTGGACGATGCCGACCTCGCCGGGACGGCGAACGACGACGCGGCGCGGGCCGGTTTGCGCGGGCTCCTTCGTGTAGACCGTCGGGATCGGTTTCGTTGCCCGCGGGATAGGCCCGAAGTGTCGCGCCAGCAGGTCGAGGACTCGGGCGGACGGGAAATCTCCGACCACGGTGACGACGGCATTGTCCGGCCGGTAGTGGGCATCGTAGAATTCCCGGAGCTTTTCGATCGGCATGTTTTCGATGTCTGAACGCCAGCCGATGATCGGATGGCGGTACGGATGCGCGATGAACGCAGCGGCCGTGACTTCCTTTTCCAGCGCTTTCAGCGGGTTGTTTTCACCGCGTTCGAATTCGTTCCGGACCACGGTCATCTCCGGGCGCCGGTCCTCCTCCCGCAGCAGCGCGCCGCGCATCCGGTCGGCTTCGAGTTCGATGGCGAGCGCCAGCTGGTTGGCCGGCAGAGTCGCGTAATAGTTGGTCGCGTCCCGGCGGGCCGTGGCGTTGATGTAATCGGCGCCGATCGAGTTCATCACGGTGTCAAAGCCCTTGCCGATGCCGGGATGGAAGTTTTTCGACCCCTTGAACATCAGGTGCTCGAGCAGGTGCGCGGCTCCCGTGGTGCCGGTGACTTCGTGGCGCGAGCCGACGCGGTACGTGACCATGAGGGTGGCGACCGGCGCGGAGTGATCCTCCAGCAGCAGAACGGTCAGGCCGTTGGCGGGGAGGCGGTACTCCGTGATGTCGCCGACGGTCCGGACGAGTTTGAAGTCGGCGGCGGCGGGTTGGGCGAACGCGAGCGTCGCGCCGGCAAGAGCGGCGACCAGGCAGACGAGTTTCATGGGCTTCCGGGAATGCGTAGCGCGGCTCAATCGAAGGTGCGGGTGGACTTCCACGCGGCGCGGTCGGTGAACGTCGGCGGCGCCGCGTCGGTGACGGTGTGGTTTTTGGCCGCGAGGAGGACGGTGCGCCGGCGGGCGGCCTGCGGATCAAGGGCGGCCGTGAGGACGGCGAGCGTCTGGTCCTTGGTGAGCGTACCGAGGGCGGCGAGGGTCTCGGGCTGCCGGTTCCAATCTCCGTCGTAGGTGTAGGCGCGGGCGAAGAAGGACTCGGCTTTGTCGCGGATGTTTTTGGTCTTTTCCTCGAGCTGGGAGCGGGCGCCGGCGATCAGCGTTTTCCATTGCTCGTCGGTCAGGGCCGCGAGCTGGGCGGGCAGGGTCGCGATGAAAGTCTCGGCGCGCCGGCGGAGTTCGTCGGGCGCGTAGGCGCTGGACTGGATCGTGAAGGTGAGAAAGCGCTGGCGTTGGGAGAACGAAGCGGAACTGCCGACGATGTAGCCGAGCTGCTGTTTGGTGCGGAGCTCGGTGTAGAAGGGCTCGCTCATGAAATTGCCGATGACGGCGGCGGCGGCGCGCAGGGCCGGCGAGTCGTTCGGCAGGAGGAAATCGCCGATGAACGCGGAATTCACGCCTTCGATGGGACCGAGATCGACGATGTTCTGGCCGGCGTCGATGCGCAGGTGGCGGCGGCGGAGCAGGGCGTCGGCCGGGATCGGCTGGGCGCCGATTTTGGCGGCGATGCCGCGCAGCGCGGCGACCGAGGCCTCGGGGGTGAGATGGCCGTGGACCACGGCCTCGACCTTGCCGCGGGCGTAGAACTTCTTCGCGAAGGCCTGGACGTCCGCCCACGTGGCGGACTCGGTGCGCGCGAGGGTTTCGTCGGGGAGAAACGCGACCTCGCGGGCGAGCGCGTCGCGGCGGCCGCGGGCGAGCAGGTAGGCTTCGGTCTGCGGGTAGCTGCGGAGGCCGCGCAGCGTCGCCTCCTTGAGCGCCTCGAAACGGCCGGGCGCGGGCGTGAAGGTGTGGAGTTTTTCCGCGACGTAGGCGGCGAAGCGCGCGGCGGAATCGCCGTAGCCCGTGACGCTGAGACGGGTGCCTTCGAAGGAAACTTCCGACGCGACCTCGAGGCCGGCCAAGGCGGCGTCGGCCGAGGCGGCGTCGAGGAAATCCCCGAGCGTCACTTCGTAGAGGCGGAGGAGGGCGGCGGCGTCGGCGCTCGCGACGTCGCGCGCGGGGACGAAACGGAAGATCACGGCGGTTTGCGGGCGCTGGAACTCCGTGTCCGCGGCGTAGAAGAGGCGGAGGCCGGGATCGTCGACCAGGAGCACGGGGCGTTCGGCGAGGAGGGGGGCGTCGCCGGGCATGAAGGGATTGGCGCCCGGGAGCGCGAAGTCGCCGGCGGGCGGGTTGACGAGGGCGGCGTAGGCGGGGCCGGTGTCTTCGCGGTACGAATACGCCGTCTGGTAGATGCGCTCGCGTTTCTCGGTCGGAACGCCCTTGGCCATGAGGGTGACGAGCAGATTGTCGGGCGCGAGGGCGGCGAGGAGTTTGCGGTAGGCGGCTTCGTCGGGGCGGCCCCAGACATCGGTGGCGCGCTCGGCGATCTCGAGCGGGTAGAAAAGGGCCTGGTTGGCGAGCTTGGTGACGAGATCCATGCCCTCGCCGCGGTCGCCGTAGGTTTCGTTGAGCTGCGCGATGCGCGCGCGGTCGCGGTAGAAGTCGGCGGGGAAGGGCGCCTGCTGCAGGAAGCGGGCGTAGGCGAAGAACTGCGCGAGCACGGCGGCGTGTTCCTTCTGGCCGGCGGGGGTGAGGCTGAAGCTCACGAGGAGCGAGCCGTAGTCGCCGGTGCGTTCCCAGACCCCGGCGTTGAGGCCGTTGATCAGGCCGTCGCGTTTCAATTTCGCGACCAGGCCGCCGGGGCCGGGATAGGAGAGCAGCTGCCCGAGGAGTTCGTCGGGTTTGCCGGCGAAGTGGGGGCGCGTGGCGGGCATGACGAACTCGAGCGTGAGCTGGCGGAGTTCGCGCACCGGCTCGGCCTGGGCGAACCGCAGGGCGGCCTTGCGCGGGAGGAAGACGGCTTCGCGGACGACGGCGGGGACGTTGCGGCGCGGGATGGCGGCGAAGTTTTGCCGGGCGAGTTTCTCGAGTTCGTCCAGCGGGGCTTTGCCGGCGATGGCGAGGGCCATGCGGTCGGCGGAGTAGTGCTTTTCGTAGAAGGCACGGACGGCCTCGGGGGTGGCGCCGGCGAGCGTGTCCTTGTTGCCGGTGGAGAATTTGCTCTCGCCGCTGCCGGGGGCGTAGAGCTCGCGGGCAACGCCGATGCGGCGGCGCTGGTCGTTCTGGACGTGGCGCATCGCCTCGTTGTGGACGGCGTTGATCTCGCGGCCGGTGAACTCGGGATTGAACTTCGGCGCGATGAAGAACTGCGCGAAACGGTCGAGGGCGCCGGGCAGGGCGTCGTGGCGGATGTCGAAGTGGTAGTTGGTGACGTCGGAGGAGGTGTAGGCGTTGTTGATGCCGCCGTTGGCCTTGATGTAGCCGCTGTACTCGCTCACGTCGGGGTACTTCTCGGTGCCGAGGAACAGCATGTGCTCGAGGAAGTGGGCCATGCCTTCGCGGTCCGCGGGGTCGTCGATCTGGCCGACGTTCACGACGAGG
The DNA here is from genome assembly GCA_027482185.1 of Opitutaceae bacterium. Classification (GTDB taxonomy): domain Bacteria; phylum Verrucomicrobiota; class Verrucomicrobiia; order Opitutales; family Opitutaceae; genus ER46. The sequence continues at coordinate 607,153 of JAIXWF010000022.1, forward strand.
GCGGCGCCGGATTTGTTGAACTTCGGATCCGAGACGAGGAGGACGCGCAGGCCGTTATCGAGGACGAAGCGGCGGAAAACGGCCTGGTCGGTCGGGGCGACGATGCGGGGCGGCAGTTCCGGGACGGACGGCGCGGCGGCGAAGGCGGCGGGCAGCGCGGAAACGGAAACGAAGGCGAGAGCGAGGAGGCGGAAGCGGTTTTTCAAGGGAGGGGAAACGGGATTGAAAGTGGCGCAGACCCTAGGACCCGAGACGGGCACGCCAAGCTGTTTGCGGTGGACGGCAGTGCAACCCGGTCGGTGCGATGCACGGAGCGCCGGTGGACGCCGGCGGGGAAAAGATGCCAAAACGGGGGTTGACAGGTTCGGATAGGACCTTAGCTCTTGGCCTCTTTTCGCATGAAAACGTTCCTCGCCAAGAAGGAGACGGTGCAACCCAAGTGGTATCTGATCGATGCCGCCGGGGTTCCGCTCGGTCGTCTCGCCGTCAAGGCCGCCAATATCATCCGCGGCCGTCACAAGGCTTCCTACACGCCCAGCGTCGATACCGGCGATTTCGTGGTGGTCATCAATGCGGAAAAGGTCGCGCTCACCGGCAAGAAGGAAGTCCAGAACGAGTACATGTTCTTCTCGGGCTTCGTCGGCGGCGAGAGCTACCGCAAGGTTTCCCTGATGCGCGAGCGTCACCCGGAATTCATCATCGAGCACGCGGTCAAGGGCATGCTGCCCAAGAACCGCATCGCCGCGAAGATGCTCACCAAGCTCCGCGTTTTCGCCGGTGCGACGCATTCGCACGACGCCAACGCTCCCCAGAAAATCTCCGTCTGATCCCCGCTAGACCATGAGCGCTGCTACTCCCGCCAACGTTTTCCTCGGCACCGGCCGCCGCAAGACCTCGACCGCCCGCGTGCGCGTGACCGAAGGCTCCGGCAAACTGACCGTCAACGGTCGGACTTTCGACAGCTACTTCACCCACGAGAACTTCGCCAAGCAGGCCTACGCGCCGCTGCTGACGGTGGAGCTCCGGGAAAAGATCGACGTCACGGCCAATGTGTCGGGCGGCGGCGTCGCCGGCCAAGCCGGTGCGGTCGCCCACGGCATCGCCCGCGCGCTGCAGAAGATGAACGCCGAACTGCGCCCCGCCCTGAAGAAGGCCGGCCACATCAAGCGCGACCCGCGCGAGAAAGAGCGCAAGAAGGCCGGTCAGCCGGGCGCCCGCAAGCGCTTCCAGTTCTCGAAGCGCTGAGCTTCCGGACTGTTTCACGCGACCAAAACCCTGTTTCGAAACGCCGCCCGCATCCGCGGGCGGCGTTTTTGTTTTCCCTTGGCGGATTGGAACGTCGCCTGCTAGCAAGGCGGTCGATGAAAATCCTCGTTCGCCGCGTCGCTTCACTGTCGGCCGTGTTCGCGGCCGGTGCTTCCATGGTTCGGGCGCATCCGGGGCACGACGGGCACGAGTTGACGTGGGACTTCGGCCACCTGGCCCAGCACCCGGTCGCCACCATGGCCTGCGGGGCGGTTCTGGGCATCGCTTGTTTTGTCGCGATCCAGATCCGGCGCCACCGCGCCGAGCTGCGCGTGCAGCGGGTGAATCGCCGCCGCGACGCGCGCTGACGCGCTGACGCGCGGAGCGCGTCAGGGTTTGGGGTTCGGAGTTTGGGGTTTGGAGTTGGTGACGTCAGAGTTTTCTGGCGTCGCAGGCGAGGTGGGGGGCGGCGGCGGACACGATCGCGCGCACGCGGCGGAGCGTTTCCCGCAGCGTGATGCTGTCGCGGGCGACGAGCTTCAGGCTCCAGCCGCCGGCGCGCAGCGCGCTGAGGCCGACCTGGACGTCGGCGGAGTGCAGCGCGGAAATTTCCGCGGTCCACGGACCGGCGGCGGGTCCGAGCAAGATCGCGTTGGCGAAGCAGGCCTGCGGGCCGGAGCCGCCGAGGGCGGCGAGGTCGCGGAGTTCGGCGCCGCCGTGGTCGAAGCGTTCCCGCAGGACCAAGGCGCCGGCGCAGCGCACCGTGAGCTCGAGTTGCAGGCGCTCCCAGGCCCAGCTCTCGCCGTGGCCGATTCGCCCGGCTTGGAATTGATCCACGAAGAAGAGCGACCCGCCGGCGGCGACGTCGATCGTCGTGACTTGCCGGAAACGGGAACCGCCGTGCGGCACGAGCGGCTCCGGCAAGACCTCGAGCCAGGCGCCGGCCGCGACGGCGAAGTGCTGGCGGCTCGCGGCTTCGCCGGCGCGCATGCGGAAGACGCGGCTGGCGCTGGGCGTGGTGACGAAGAGGGCGGCGCCGGCTTCGACGGCGATCTCGGATTCGAGCCGGTCGCCGGCGAGGATGCCGGCGGTGGGGTTGACGACCTGCACGAGGAGCGTGCGCGTATCCTGATCCCAGTACGGCTTGCCGATATGGAACGGGGCGCGGAAGGCCTGCGCGGCGAGGACGGTGCGGCCGTCGGGGCGCGCGGCGGCGCGGAGGGCAAGGTGGCCGGAGAATTCAGCCATCGGCGGGGCAGTCGGGGGCGCGGCCTCAGGCTTTCGGCTGCTGCGCGAAGAGGACCTGCTGTTCGATCCAGGCGATGACGGCGTCGAGGTTGTGCTCGCGTTTCAGGTCGCAGAACAGGAACGGGCGGGTGCCGCGCTGGATCTTGGCGTCGCGGTCCATGACGCCGAGGTCGGCGCCGACGAGCGGGGCGAGGTCGATTTTGTTGATGATGAGGAGGTCGCTGAACCGGATCGCGGGGCCGCCCTTGCGCGGGATTTTGTCCCCTTCGGCGACGTCGATGACGTAGATGAAAGCGTCGACGAGTTCGGGCGAGAACGTGGCCGTGAGATTGTCGCCGCCGCTTTCGACGAGGAGCAGCTGCAGGTCGGGAAATTTGGCTTCGAGGGCGCGGCAGGCCTGCTCGTTCATCGTCGTGTCGTCGCGGATCGCGGTGTGCGGGCAGCCGCCCGTCTCCACGCCGGCGATACGCTCGGGCGGGAGGGCGCTGTGTTTGACGAGGAATTGGGCATCCTCGGAGCAGTAGATGTCGTTCGTGACGACGGCCATCGACCAGCGTGTGCGGAGACGCTGGCAGAGCTTGAGGCAGAGCATGGTCTTGCCGGAGCCGACGGGGCCGCCGATGCCGATACGGGGAGGGCGATTCATGGGAAAAGTAGCGAGTAGCGAGTAGCGGCTAGCGGGTAGCGAGTAGAATGGCAGGTGGTCTGGTGAAAGTGAAATGCTCGCTACCCACTAGCCGCTACACGCTACTGCTAGGAAATGAACATGCGGGCGTCGGCGGTTTCGTGGCGGGCGGCGGCGATGTCGAGCCAGGGGTTGAACCAGCCGATTTCCTCGACCGGAACGTTTTGGGCGGCGGCGATGAGGGCGGGGGCGGCGGCGAGGGCTTCGGTGAGCAGGGACTGGGCGCCGTTTTGGCCGAGGCGGAGCAGCTTCATGGCGGCGGCGAGCAGGGCGGCAAGGGAGGCGTAGGCGACGCCGGCGAGGACGGCGTCGAGCGGGGCGCCGAAAATGCGGCCCTCGAGGGCGGCGGACACGGCGGAGGAATGCGGCCAGTTTTCCGCGGTACCGCGGCGGAGGAATTCCTGGGCGAGCGGGGCGGCGCGGAGGTGGGCGGCGAGTTCGGCGCGCTGGCGGCCGATGTTTTCGGAAGCGAGCCGGGCCTCGCGGGCGGTGCGCAGCGCGGAGGACAGCACGCAGAGTTCGCCGATCTTGTTCCAATCGGGGGCGCCGTAGGCGTGCCACGCGTGCGCGGCGAGCGGCAGTTCGACGTGGCGGAGGGCCGGCAGGGCGGAGAGGAAAAGAAAATCCCGGAGCGTGGCGCGGTCGTGCACCGTGCCGGCCTGCACGAGGCCCTCGAGGCCGAAGGAGTGGGCGTAGCTGCCGGTCGGGTAGTAGGAATCGCCGGCCTGAAGCAGCCCGACGATCCACGCGGCGTCAGTGCCGGTGGCTGGGGCCGAGGTCATGGTTGGCTTGGGCGCCGCGGGCGAAGCGGCCCGGTCGGAAGACGGCGGTGGTCGGTGTGAAAGGAACCTGCAGGCGAGCGAGCAGTTGGCGGACGGCGGGTTCGTCGGGGGCGAGCAAGCGCGTCGGCTCCGCGGAAAGTTCGAGGTGCAGATTGCCGACGGCCCAGCCGATGCCGGCGGCGGCGGACGGCGCGACCGCGAGCGAGATTTCGACAACGGGCTCGGGTTGCTGGCGGACGACGTAGCGGGCGGCGGCCGATTGGAAAAACGGATCGCCTGGCTTGAGCGGGGCGGAAAGTTCGAAACCGAATTCGGTGCCGTCGGCGGCGGTGCCACGCCAGAGGCGCTTGGCGAGCGTGAGGCGGTCGACGGTGAGGGCGATCTCGGGCAGGGCGGGGTCGGAAGCGGCGAGCGGGGCTTGGACCAAGATCATGAGCTAAACGCAAAGACGCGAAGAAGGGCGAAGATTCGCGAAGGGGCGCGAAGCGGGATTGGTTTCTTGGCGAGCCTTTGCGCTCCTTGGCGTCTTGGCGTTTCGATCAGAAGAGGAAATACCGCTGGGCCATGGGGAGGACCTTGGCGGGTTCGCAGGTGAGGATTTCGCCGTCGGCTTTAACGGTGTAGGTCTCGGGATCGACTTCGATCTTCGGCATCGCGCCGTTGAGGACCATGTCCTTCTTGCCGAGTTTGCGGCAGCGTTTCACCGGCTCGAGGCGGCGGGCGAGGCCGAGGTCGCGGAGTTTTCCCTTCTTCAAAGACGCTTCGCTGACGAAGGTGATATTGGTTGAAGCGAGGGCTTTGCCGGCGGCGCCGAATTGGGGGCGATAGAACGTCGGCTGCGGCGTGGGGATGGACGCGTTGGGATCGCCCATGTTTGCCCAGGCGATGAAGCCGCCCTTGAGCACGAGTTCGGGTTTCACGCCGAAGAGGGCGGGTTTGAAGATGACGAGGTCGGCGAGTTTGCCGACTTCCAACGAGCCGACGATGTGGGCGATGCCGTGGGCGAGGGCGGGATTGATCGTGTACTTCGCGAGATAGCGGAGGGCGCGGAAGTTGTCGGCGGCGGGGTGGCGCGAACCTTTGGCGTCGGCGAGGTGGCCGAACTGCACCTTCATTTTGTGCGCGGTTTGCCAGGTGCGGAGAATGACTTCGCCGATGCGGCCCATGGCCTGGCTGTCGGAGGACGTCATCGAAATCGCGCCGAGATCGTGCAGGCGGTCCTCGGCGGCGATGGTCTCGGGGCGGATGCGGGATTCGGCGAAGGCGACGTCCTCGGGGATCTTGGAATCGAGGTGGTGGCAGACCATGAGCATGTCGAGGTGCTCATCGATCGTATTCACTGTGAACGGACGCGTCGGGTTGGTGGACGACGGGAGGACGTTGGGTTCGCTGCAGACGCGGATGATGTCGGGGGCGTGGCCGCCGCCGGCGCCTTCGGAATGGAACGTGTGGATGGTGCGGCCCTTGAAGGCGCGGATGGTGTCGCCGACGTAGCCGGATTCGTTGAGGGTGTCGGTGTGGATGGCGACCTGGACGTCGAATTCGTCCGCGACGCCAAGGCAGGTGTCGATGGCACCGGGGGTGGTGCCCCAGTCCTCGTGGAGCTTGAGGCCGATGGCGCCGGCGAGGATCTGTTCGCGGAGGGGCGCGGCGGTGCCGCAGTTGCCCTTGCCGAGGAAGCCGAGGTTCATCGGGTAGGCTTCGGCGGCCTCGAGCATGCGGTGGAGATTCCATTTCCCGGGCGTGCACGTGGTGGCGAAGGTGCCCGTGGCGGGGCCGGTGCCGCCGCCGAGCATGGTGGTGATGCCGGAGCTGATGGCTTCGTCGATCTGCTGGGGGCAGATGAAGTGGATGTGGGTGTCGATGCCGCCCGCGGTGACGATGCAGCCCTCGCCGGCGATCACCTCGGTGGCGGCGCCGACGACCATGGTGTTTTTCTTTTTCGTCTTCGGGTCGGCGTAGACGGAACCGATCCCGGACTGGATGCCGGGATTGCCGGCGTGGCCGATGCCGACGATGAGACCGTGTTTGATGCCGATATCCGCTTTGATGATACCGAGGACGGGATCGAGGATGAGGGCGTTGGTGATGACGAGGTCGAGGCAGTCGGCGTCGAGGGCGGTGGGCGATTGGCCCATGCCGTCGCGGATGACCTTGCCGCCGCCGAATTTGATCTCGTTGCCGTAGCCGCCGCCCTCGGCGATGAGGTCGCGTTCGACCTGGACGAAGAGCTCGGTGTCGGCGAGGCGGACCCGGTCGCCGACGGTGGGGCCGAACATTTCGGCGTATTGGCGGCGGCTTAGTTTAAGAGCCATGGGAGAATCTGATTTGAGACACAGAGGGCACGGAGATCGGAAAAGAGGTCACGGAGATCGGAGAAGTCAGGCGACTCCGCGGCCTCATTTCCTCCTCTGTGGCCTCCGTGACGAAGACTTGGGTTTGGGATCGAGCTTGCCGTTGATCTTGGCCTGGAGGCCGTAGACCTCGCGGAGGCCGGCGAGGGCGACGAGGGCGACGCGTTTGGTGTCGCCGGCCTCGAAGCGGACGGCGGTGCCGGCGGGGATGTCGAGGCGGAAGCCGCGCGCGGCGGCGCGGTCGAAACGCAGGGCGTCGTTGGTCTCGAAGAAATGGTAGTGCGAGCCGACCTGGATGGGACGGTCGCCGGTGTTGACGACGTCGAGGACGAGGGTCGCGAGGCCGACGTTGGCGTCGAGGGGCGGGGCGTCGGGCGCGGGAATGATTTCGCCGGGAATCATGGGAGGGAAAGGACTAAGGGACCAAAGGACCAGGGACCAAGGGACTTGGATTGCGGCATCGTTGAGTTGGGTTCGGAGGTCGTTTGGTCCCTTGGTCGCTGGTCCTTTGGTCGCGTCAGCGGATCGGGTGGTGGACGGTGACGAGTTTGGTGCCGTCGGGGAACGTGGCCTCGACCTGGACCTCGTGGATCATTTCGGGGACGCCTTCCATGACGTCGGCGACCTTGAGGAGCGTGGTGCCGTGGCTCATGAGGTCGGCGACGGAGCGGCCGTCGCGGGCGCCTTCCATGATCTCGTAGGTGATGATGGCGACGGCCTCGGGGTAGTTGAGTTTCACGCCGCGGGCCTGGCGGCGGCGGGCGAGATCGGCGGCGACGACGACGAGGAGTTTTTCGCGTTCGCGGGGAGTGAGGTGCATGGAGGCGGAAAGGGAAGATGGGGAAGACGCGGAAGACTTGGAAGACGCGGAAGACGCGGAAGACGCGGAAGACAGGAAAGACGGGAAAGAATTCGAGCCTTCAGAATGGATGCGTCTTTTGTGTCTCCCGTGTCTTTCCTGTCTTCCAAGTCTTCTTCAGACTTGCAGATGCTCCTTCACGACGTCGTCGGTGAGGGCGGCGATGGGGCCGGAGATGACGACCACGCCGCGGTCCATGGCGTAGAAGCGGTCGGAGCATTCGCGGCAGAAATCGACGAATTGCTCGACGAGCAAAATCGCGAGCTGGCCCTCGGCCTTGAGGGCCTTGATCGCGTTCTGGATCTCGAGACTCGGGTTGGGCACGAAGCCTTCCTGTTTCAGTTTCTTCAACGTGTCGCCGATCTGTTCGATGATGGAAGGTTGGATGCCTTCGGTGGGTTCGTCGAGGATCAGCAATTTGGGATTGGTGAGGAGGGCGCGGCCGATGGCGAGCTGCTGCTGCTGGCCGCCGGAGAGGACGCCGCCTTTGCGGGACAGCATTTCCTTGAGGACGGGAAACAGGGAGAAGACGCGGTCGAGGCCCGCCTGGGCGGCGGCGCCCTTGCGGCCGTGAACGACGAGGCCGATCCGGAGGTTTTCCTCGACGGTGAGGTGCGGAAAGATGTCGCGGCCCTGGGGCACGTAGCCGATGCCGGCGCGGGCGCGGACATCCATGGGCAGTTTCTCGATCGGTTGGCCGGCGAGGGTGATGGAGCCGGCGCGGACGGGGAGGACGCCGGTGATGGAGCGGAGCGTGGTGGTTTTGCCGACGCCGTTGCGGCCCATGAGGGCGACGACCTCGCCCGCGTTGATCTCGAGATCGACGCCGCGGAGGATGCGGGAACCGCCGATGTAGGTTTCGACGCCGGTGAGCTGGAGAAGCGGGCTAGGCACTGGGATAGCTTTCTTTTCGCGACACAGAGGTCACGGAGAGGACACAGAGGTCACGGAGAAATCCTCCGCGATCTCGGATTGGACCTCTGTGTGCTCTGTGACTTCGGCTCGATTTCATCGCGTGCCGTGTTTGCCGCGACCGAGGTAGACCTCGCGGACCTTGGGGTCGGATTGGACCTCGTCGAATTTGCCCTCGCAGAGGACGGTGCCCTGGTGGAGGACGGTGACCTGGCCGTTGCGGGCGATCTGTTTCACGAAGGCCATGTCGTGCTCGATGACAATGAGGCTGTGCTTGCCGGCGAGGGAGAGGAGCAGTTCGCCGGTGCGGTCGGTCTCGTCGTCGGTCATGCCCGCGGCGGGTTCGTCGACGAGGAGGACCTTCGGTTCCTGGGCGAGGAGCATGCCGATTTCGAGCCATTGCTTTTCGCCGTGGGCGAGCAGGCCGGCTTTCCAGTCGCGCTTCGCGTCGAGGCGGACGGTCTTGAGAATTTCGTCGAGCCGGTCGCGGTCGGTGGAATTCAAACGGTGGAAGAGCGAGGCGAAGACGCCGCGCGGGCCCTTGAGCGAGAGGACGAGATTGTCCCAGACGGAATGCTCGGTATAGACGCTCGGGGTCTGGAATTTGCGGCCGATGCCGAGGCGGTTGATCTCGTATTCGTTGAGCTCGGTGAGGTCGTGGCTCTTCGAGGGGTCGGTGCCGAAATCGAGTTTGCCTTTGTCGGGTTTGGCGCGGCCGGTGATGAGATCGAAGAACGTGGATTTGCCGGCGCCGTTGGGGCCGATGACGGTGCGCAATTCGCCCTCGAAGAGATAGAACGTGAGGTTCGTGATGGCTTTGAAGCCATCGTAACTCTTGGAGACATCTTCGACACTGAGCAGGGGATGCGGCATGGGGGCGCGCGGGGCGCGCGGTTGAGAGTTGAAGGTTGAGAGTTGAGAGACGGAGGCCGCGGCAAGGCCTACGGCTTGGCGGGGGCGGGGGCTTCGGGTTTGGCGCGGAGCTTTTGGGCGAGGGTCTTCAGGCGGGCGGGGATGCTGACGATGCCGCCGGGGAGGAAGAGCACGACGAGGATGAAGAGGCCGCCGAGGATGATGAGCCAGAGATCCGGATACGCGGTGGTGGCCCAGCTCTTGAGGCCGTTGATGCCGATGGCGCCGACGATGGGGCCGAGCAACGTGCCGCGGCCGCCGACGGCGACCCAGACGACGGCCTCGAGGGATTTGTCGGCCTGCATTTCGCCGGGATTGATGATGCCGACCTGCGGCGTGTAGAGCGCGCCGCCGACGGCGGCGATGAGGGCGGCGACGACGAAGATGAACAGTTTGAAGTGGGCGGTGGCGTAGCCGCTGAAGAGGACGCGGTTTTCGCCGTCGCGGATCGCCTGCTGGACGAGGCCGAATTTCGTTTTGCTCAGCCAGCGGCAGAAGAGGAACACGAGCAGCAGCGTGACGGCGGTGGCGATGTAGAGCCCGCGGATCGTGCCGGGTTCGTTGAGCTTGTAGCCGAGGATGAATTTGAAATCGGTGAAGCCGTTGTTGCCGCCGAGGAGGAGGTTGTTGCGGAAAAACATGATCGACGCGGCGTAGGTGAGAGCCTGCGTGAGGATCGAGAAGTAGACGCCCTTGATGCGGGAGCGGAAGGCGAGGAAACCGAAGAGGTAGGAGATAATGCCCGGGACCAAAAAGACCATCGTGAGCGCGAACGGAAAACTGGAGAAGGGTTCCCAGAACGCGGGCAGGCGTTCCCAGCCGAGGAAGACGAGGAAGTCGGGGATCGGCTTCTTGTATTGGCCGAGGTCGCCGATCATGCGCATGAGGTACATGCCGTGCATGTAGCCGCCGAGGGTGAAGAACAGGGCTTGGCCGAGACTGAGGAGGCCGGTGTAGCCCCAGAGCAGATCGACGGAGATGGCGAGCAGCGCGTAGCAGAGCCATTTGCCGAAGACGCTGATCCAGAAATTGCCGATCACGCCGTTGGCGTGGAGCAGCGGCACGAGCACGATCAGCGCGAACGCGATGACGGCGACGGCGATCCATTCGACCCGGCGGACGGTGGCGGCGCTCATGGGTCAGTCCTCGAGGTTGCGGCTGCGCGTGACGAAGAGCCCGGCGGGCCGCCACTGCAGGAACAAGATGATGCCGGCGAGGACGAGGATTTTGCCGAAGACGGCGGCGTCCTGCGCGAGATTCTGGAGGAAGCTGCCGATGCCGGGTACCCAAGTGAGGCCGGGCGCGATGGTCGGGAGATACTGTTGCAGGACCTGGTCGATGCCGCCGATGCCGAAGGCGCTGATGATGGTGCCGCCGATGCTGCCGACGCCGCCGACCACGACGACCATGAAGGAATCGATGATGTAGCCCTGGCCGAGGGATGGGCCGACGTTGCCGATCTGGCTGAGAAACGCGCCGGCGAGCCCGGCGAGACCGCTGCCGAGGCCGAAGGTGAGCATGTTCACGCGTTCGGTGCGGACGCCCATGCACGAGGCCATGGCGCGGTTCTGCATCGAGGCGCGGATGAGGAGGCCGAGCGGCGTCTTCGAGAGCACGAGCCACATGCCGAAGACGATGAGGATGGCGAAACCGACGACGAAGACGCGGTTCCAGCCGAAGATGATGTCGTTCACCGTCCAGTTGCCGCTGAGGTAGACGGGGCTGGAGACTTGGACGTTGTTGGCGCCGAACATGAGACGCAGGCCCTGCTGCATCACGAGCGAGACGCCCCAAGTCGCGAGGAGGCTCTCGAGGGGGCGGCGGTAGAGGAAGCGGATGACGGAGCGCTCGAGGCCGATGCCGACGAGGGCGGCGGCGAGGAAACTGAGGGGCAGCGCGGCGACGAAGTACCACTGGTACGCTGCGCCGGTGAGGTTGAGGCCGAAGATCGGGAGACTGAAACCGAAGAACGGGATCGTAAGGCCGGCGCCGAAAATATTCTGCACGAGGTAGGTCGTGTAGGCGCCGACGGCGATCATCTCGCCGTGCGCCATGTTGATCACGCGCATCAGGCCGAACGTGATCGCGAGCCCGAGGGCGGCGATGAGGAGAATGCTGCCGAGGCTGACGCCGCGGAAGAGCGTGCCGAAAAAGTCGACGAAGGAGCGGTGGCCCTCGACGGCGCGGAGGGCGTCTTTGGCGGCTTTGACGAGGACGGGCTTCTCGGCGGTTTCCGCTTCTTTCAATGCGCGCGAGATGAAGTCGGTGCTGGCGAGCGAGGTGAGTTCCTTGAGTTCGACGAGGGCGGTGAGTTTGACGGCGTCGTCGGCATCTTTGAGGCGCGCGATCGCGATGGATTCGCGGAGGGCGCGTTTGACGCCGGGATCGGTTTCGACGCCGAGGCGCGCGACGAGGGCGGGGAGTTTTTCGGCGTCCTGGGCGAGGCCGATGGTGAGAATGGCCTTGGTGCGGACGGCGGGATCGGGCGCGGCGAGGTCGGCGAGATCGAGAACGGCCTTCATCGCGCGGCGGAGCGAGGACGTGTGTTCGACGGCGGCGAGATCGGCGGCGGCGAGGCGGCGCGGTTGGCCGGCGGCATCGGCGAGCGGTGCGCCGGTGTCGACGCGCAGGGCGGACTGGGTGCCGGCGGCGTCCTTTTCACCCGTGAGCTGGACGGGAATCTTGGTGCCGTCGGGGGCGGTGAGAACGAAGAGGGCGTCGGTGCGCCAGGCCTCGAGCAACGGCGCGATGGCGGGATCGCCTTGGCCCAGGAGGCGGCCGATGAGCTCGCGTTTCTTGGCGGCGTCCTCGGCGAGGGCGGCCTCGGCGATGGTTTGCCGGGCGGACGGGGCGGGGGCGGCGCGCACGGCGGAAACGAGCAGCGCGGACGCCGCGGCGAGCATGAGACAAATTGTTCGAACGGTGGGAAGCACGGGCGTGCGGCTCATTGCAGGAAGTCTGCCAACGAAAAAGGCGGGCCCGAATCGGGCCCGCCTTTGTGTGTCTTGAAAAGGACCGCGGACGAGGGCGGCGGCTTACTTGAACTTACCCTTGAGCCAGGGTTCTCCGTAGACGTTGTTGAACGACTTCACGATTTTGAACTGACCGTCGGCCTTGGTTTCGCCGATGTAGACGTTCTTCGTGACGTGCATGTTTTTCTGGGTGGTGACCTTGCCGCCGGGGCCGTCGAAGGAGATGCCGGACTTGTAGGCGGCGCGGACCTTGTCGACGTCGAAGGAGCCGGCCTTCTCGACGGCGGCTTTCCAGAGGTAAACGCCGACGTAGGAGAGGACCATCGGGGAGCAGGTGACGCGGCCTTCTTTGACGAGGCCGGGGACGTTGCTCTTCTTCAGCCAGGCCTGGAAGTCGGCGACGAACTTCTTGTTGGCGGGCGTATCGATGGACTGGAAGTAGGTCCAGCAGCCGAGCTGGCCGACGAGCTGTTTGGCGGGGAGGCCGCGGAATTCATCCTCGGAGATCGAGAAGGAGACGACCGGGCAGGTCTCGGCGGTGAGGCCGGAGGCGGCGTATTCCTTGAAGAACGGGACGTTGGTGTCGCCGTTCAGCGTCGAGATCACGCAGGCGTCGCCGGAGGCGGCGAACTGTTTGATCTCGGCGACGATCTGCTGGTAGTCGGTGTGGCCGAACGGCGTGTACTTGCCGGCGGAGATGATCTTGCCGGAGCCGTCCTTGCGGAAACCGCCGCCGATGTTCTCGAGTTTGACGCCCTTGGAGAGGAGGTACTCGAGGAGGACGAGGTTGGTGGTCTGCGGGTAGACGTAGTCGGAGCCGAGCAGGTAGAACTTCTTTTTGCCTTCCGCGAGGTAGTAGTCGACGGCGGGCGTGGCCTGCTGGTTCACGGCCTCGGCGGTGTAGGCGACGTTCTGGGACTCTTCTTCGCCCTCGTATTGCACGGGGTAGAAGAGGAGGCCGTTGTTCTTTTCGAACACGGGGAGAACGGATTTGCGGGAAACGGAGGTCCAGCAGCCGAAGGTGACGGCGACCTTGTCCTGCTCGAGGAGCTGCTTGGCCTTTTCGGCGAAGAGCGGCCAGTTGGAGGCGCCGTCGACGACGACGGGCTCGATCTTCTTACCGAGGACGCCGCCCTTGGCGTTGATCTCGTCGAAGGTGAAGAGGAGGATGTCGCGCAGCGAAGTTTCGCTGATCGCCATCGTGCCGGAGAGGGAGTGGAGGACGCCGACCTTGACGGTCTCGGCGGCGCGGGCGGTGCCGAGCGAAGCGCCGAGCGCAAGTGCGCCGGCACTGAGGAGGGAAACGAGTTTATTGTTCATACCTGAAGAAACTGACGGAGGCCGGTTGGAGCGGGCACGGCAGGAGCCGTGGCGCCGTCGGCGCGGGAGGGAAATCGGGGCGGGGAGAGCCGGGGCGCGGGCCCCGGCGGCAAGCGGGCGGCAAAGTCGGCCGCCCGCGGAAAATTCCGGTGCGGCGGCGGGCGCGCAGGCCGGCCGCCGCCCGGAAGGGGATCAGAACTTGAAGATGGTCTGGACGCCGAAGAAGATGGCCTTGTCGGCGGTGTGGTCCTTGTAGTCGTAGAACGACAGTTCGGCGCGGACCGAGAAGTTGTCGTTCACGATGTAGGCGGGGCTGTAGGTGAACTTGGTGAAGCCGGGGCCGCCGTCCTTGAGCTTTTCGCCGGAGAGGCGGAAGGCGTTGTAGTACTTGCCGGTGGTGACGCCGTAGAAGGCGAGCCAGTTGTAGCCGGTGTCGCCCTTGCCGCCGTCCTTGTTCACGAACTCCAGGCCGAGGGTCGAGGTCTTGGTCAGGTTGTAGCCGAGCCAGATGTTGAGCGTCAGGATGGCGTCGTTCTTGTGGAGGACGTTGCCCTTGGTGTCGTAGGCGAAGCCGGTCCAGAGCGTGAGGTTCTCCGTCCCCTTGTAGACGAAGTAGCCCTCGAAGCCGCCGTTCTTCTTCAGCTCGCCGTCGCCCTTCAGGTAGTTGGGACCCGAATACACGGAATCGACGAGCGCGAGGCCGAAGCCGACGTCCTTGTCGGAGTAGTCCCACTTCACGCCGCTGTGGTAGCCGGGGATCGGCGCCAGGAAGTCGCCGTTGGCGTACGAGATCTGGGTCATGTTCGGGATGTCGAACGCCTCGTAGCCGAGGTAGCTCAGGAACTTGCCCGCCGTGATGGTCGAGCCGCCGCCGACGTCGACCGTGGCGTAGGCGTCGAGGACGGTGACGTCGCTCGGGGCGCCCGGCTGATAGAAGAGGGAGATCACGCCGGTGACCGGCTTGTAGTTCGTCGTGAACAACGTCTTCACCGCGTCGAGGTCGAAGCGGTCGGTCGCCGGACCCGGATCGGGATCCGTGGTGCGGTAGGAGCCGACGGCGTAACCGCCGACGGAGAGCTGGTCGTTGACCTTGATATCAGCGAAGGCCGTCAGGGTGAAGGCGGCGAGCCCGAGGCCGGCCGCGAGTTTGGAACGTTGGTTCATTGGCTGTGGATGAGGTTTGGTGGTGGGCGGATCCGAGCGATTCGGGTCCGCGCCCGGTTTTAGCAGCACCCTTGCCAACAAATTCGCCGGCCAAGAAAATATGACATGGGACGGACGGCTCGCATGAACGCAATCGGGGTCAGGGCGGGCGGTTCGTCCGGCCTGCGTCCGGATGGCGGCGGGCGCCGACCGGGTGTTTTCACTCGGAAAACGCCCGTCGGAGACACCGGCCGAGTTGGCCCGGAGTCTGCTTATGACGCAGCGATTCCATTCATGTCAGGCTGACGAATCAGTGATAAAACCAATGAACACCAAACTCCTCCTCACCTTCGCCGGCGCCCTCGCCGTCGGGTCTTCCTTCCTGTCGGCGCAGACTGCGCCGGCGGCTCCGGCGCCCGCGGCACCGTCGCTCGGCTTCACGTTCACGCCGTCGTTCGTGTCGCAGTACATGTTCCGCGGCGTGCGGCTCGGCGGCGCGGCCTTCCAGCCGACGCTCGAGGCCGCCTACGGCGACTACACCTTCGGCGTCTGGGCCAGCACCCCGGTCAAGGACAAGGTCCCCGGCGTCTCCGATCCCGAGATCGACCTCTACGGCAGCTACACGGCGAAGATCAACGACGCGGCGACGTTCGTCACCGGCTTCACGTGGTACACCTACCCGGACGCGAACAAGTCCGCCGGTTTCTACAAGTCGACCTTCGAGCCCAGCATCGCACTGAACTACACGGTCGGCGGCCTGAAGCTGACGCCGAAGCTCTATTACGACTTCATCCTCGACGGTCTGACCGCCGAGGTGACGGCGTTCTACGCGGTGCCGATGAAGGATCTCGGCTCCGAGCTCGATTTCACCGCGACCTGGGGCACGTACAAGTGGGATGAGGCGGCCGAAAACACCACGCCGTCGATCAAGAACTGGGGCGACTACTGGTCTTTCGGCGTGGCGATGCCGTTCCAGGTTACGACGACCTCCAAGATCACGGTCGGCTTTTCCTATGTGAAGGGCGACGGCAACTACTTCAAGCAGGGCACGCTGCCGAAGACGGAAAACGGCGCCGCCATCGGCCGCGGCGTGGTGAGCCTCGCGTACTCGATCTCGTTCTGAGCGCACCCGGTCCGCGGGGCGGCGCGCCGCTCCCGCCGGGCATGCTTCGGCCCGTCCCTTCGGGGGCGGGCTTTTTTTCGGCCCGGCTGTGCCGGTCGCGGAAAATTCCGACTCGATTCCCGCGGTGCGGACCGCGAATCTGAACCTCCCATGAAAGTCGGCATCGTCGGTGCATCCGGTTACTCGGGCGAAGTCCTGGTGAAACTGCTCCTGGCCCATCCGCGGGTCACGCTCGCGGCGGTCACGTCGCGCACGCACGCGGGCAAGCCGCTGGCGGCGGTCATCCCGTCGGTGCGCGGCGCCGACCGCGGCCTCACGTTCACCGATTCCGACGCCGCGGCCCTCGCCGCGAGCGACATCGAGCTCTTCTTTTTGGCGCTGCCGCACGGGGCGGCCGCGACCTACGCCCGGGCGCTCGTCGCCGGCGGCAAGCGCGTGATCGATCTCAGCGCCGATTTCCGTATCGCGAAGCTGGAGACGTACACGAAGTACTACGGCGAGCACCATGCGCCCGAGTTGCTGCCGCACGCGCGCTTCGTGCTGCCGGAGCTCACGGCGCCGGGCTGGAAGGACGAGGTCAAACTCGTCGCCGCGCCCGGATGCTACCCGACGAGCATTCTCGTGCCGCTCGTGCCGTTGCTCAAAGCCAACGTGATCACGCGCGAGCACATCGTCGTGAACTCGTACAGCGGCGTGAGCGGCGCCGGCAAGAAGGCGGAGGAAATGTACCTCTACGTCGAGCGCGCCGAGAGCATCAAGGCCTACGGTCTCGCGAAGCACCGGCACCTCGCCGAGATCGAGGAACAGCTCGCGCTGCACACCGGCGCACCGACGATCATCCAGTTCAACCCGCACCTCGCGCCGATGCGGCGCGGCATCGCGACGACGATCACCGTGCCCGCTTCGCCCGGCGGCACGATCGAGCAGCTCTACGCCGCGTGGCGCCAGGCGTATGCGGGCCGGCCCTTCGTGCAGATCCTGCCCGCGGGCGAGACGCCGGACTCGGCCCACGTCGTGGGCACCAATCGCGTCGACATGTCCGCCGTCCACGACCCGCGCACCGGCAATTTCGTGATCACCTCCGTCGAGGACAACCTCGTGAAAGGCGCCAGCGGCCAAGCCGTGCAGATCATGAACCTGTGGTGCGGGTTTCCGGAAACGGCGGGGTTGTGATAAGACCGGAATTCGGAAACCGGATACCGGAAACCTGAGGTCGGAGTTCGGAGCTCGCGCGCGAAGGATCCTGAATTTGCAATCTCCGATGTTTCCGGTCTCCGGTTTCCCGATTTCCGGTCTTATCGCTAGCTTCGATAGTCCGCGTTCTCGCTCACGTACTCGTGGGTGAGGTCGCCGCCGATGACGGTGGCGGAGGCGGCGCCGTTGCCGATGTCGATCTCGAGCTCGACGCAGCGTTCGTGCGGCGGGAAATCGATCGGCGCGGAAAACACGCCGTCTTTCGGCGGCGCACTTTGGTAGAGCTCCGCGTCGCGCAGATGGGCGACAAGCGCTTTTTCCTTTTCCGGATTCAGCTGGAACACGCCGCGGGCGAAAATCTCCACGCCGCCGAGCTTCGCGCTGAGCTGGCTGAGGTTGGTGCCGGGGGCGTGCGCGCCGACGTGCTTGCCGATGGCCTGGATGAGGCGGCCGACGTTCGGGTCGTTGCCCGCGACGGCGCACTTGAAGAGCGGGCCGTTGACGACGGCTTTGCCCAGCGCGCGGGCGAGGCCGAGGCTGGCGGCGTTGCGCACGGTCACGCGGATCACGTGGCGGATGCCCTCGCCGTTGCGCACGACGTCCTCCGCGAGATCGCGGCAGACCTGGTGCAGGCCGCGCTCGAAGGCGCCCCAGTCGGTGAACGGCACGCGGCCGGAGGAAAGGGCGACGACGGTGTCCGACGTGCTGGTGTCGCTGTCGACGCTGATCGCGTTGAAGGAAGCGTCGCAGGCGCGCGCGAGCATCGGGCGCAATTCGGTGCGCGGCACGGCGATGTCGGTGAGGATATAGACGAGCATCGTCGCGAGGTTGGGCTCGATCATGCCCGCGCCCTTGGCGATGCCGACGATGCTGCCGCCGCCGACCGTGGCGCGGCGGATTTTCGGATAGAGGTCGGTGGTGACGATGCCTTCCGCGGCGGGCAGAATGGAGGCGTTGGTCAGCGCGGCGGCGGCCTGCGGCAGGGCGCCGACCATGGCGTCGACGGGGAGGGTCCAGCCGATGACGCCGGTGGAGCAGGGGAGGATCTGGCCGGGGGCGAGGCCGAGCTGCGCGGCGGTCGCGGCGCACATGCGTTCGGAGGCCTCGACGCCGCCGGGGGCGCACACGTTGGAAATCTTGTTGTTGATGATGACGGCGCCGAGCGTCGGTTCGGCGAGGCGCTTGCGGCCGACGATGACGGGCGCGCCGGGAAATGCGTTGCGCGTGAAGAGCGCGGCGAAACTCGGCGTCGGCTGGTCGAGAGTGAGCAGCGTGAGCGTCATCTTCGCGGGCTTCGGCGCCTCGGCGGGCATGAAGTCGAAGCGCGTGGTGCCGACGCGGAAACCGGCGGGGAGCGCACCTTGGCTGGCGAGCCACGCGCGGTGCTCGTTGCGGTGGGCGAAAGTGAGATTCGTGCTGGGCACGCCGCAGACCTTGGGTCGGCGCGACGCGGAGTGAAGAAGATTTTGCGCGGCGCGCGCCGCGGGTGCCGCGCGAAAATTGTGATGGAAATGCGCGCGGCCTGTGCCTTAGTCACGGGCTCTCTCCGAACCAGTGAACGCCTTTTCCGTTCTTCTCCACCACTCCGCGGCCGCGTGCCGCGCGTCCTGACCGCCGATGAACGTCGCTGAAGTCACCGCCAAGGCGAAGGTCCTCCTCGAGGCGCTCCCCTACATCCAGGATTTCCGCGGCTCCACGTTCGTCGTGAAGTACGGCGGAAGTTTCATGGACGATCCGGATCCCGTCGTGCGCACGCGCGTGGCGTACGACATCGCGTTCCTCGCCGCCTGCGGGATCAACGTCGTCGTCGTGCACGGCGGCGGCAAAGCGATCACCAAGGCGATGGAGGGCTCGGGCCTGAAAGCCAATTTCGTCAACGGCCTGCGTGTGACCGACGAGGCCACGATCAACGTGGTGAAGAAGACGCTCGACGAAGTCGTGAACAAGGACGTCTGCGCCGCGGTCGCGTCCGCGAAGGGCAAGCCGAAGGGCCTGCCGGGCGACACGGTGCTCGTCTGCGAAAAACTCACGGTCGACGACGACGGCAACACGATCGACCTCGGCTACGTCGGCGACGTCACCGAGGTGAAAGTGAAGCTGATCAAAAAGGAAATCGGCGACGGCTTCATTCCCATCATTTCCCCCGTGGCCGAAGGCTACGACGGCAAGCCCTACAACGTGAACGCCGACCTCGTCGCGGGCCGCGTCGCGAGCGCGCTGCGCGCCCGCCGGCTCGTGTACATGAGCGACGTGCCCGGCCTGCTGTCGAATCCGCCCGACCCGGCGTCGCTGATTTCCACGCTCAAGATCTCCCAGGTCGACGACCTGAAAAAGAAGGGCGTGATCGACAAGGGCATGCGGCCGAAAGTGCAGAGCGCGATCCGGGCGCTGCAGGAAGGCGTGCAGCGCGTTCACTTCATCGACGGCCGCCTGGCGCATTCGCTGCTGCTCGAGATTTTCACCGACACCGGCATCGGCACCGAGATCGTGCACGGCTGACGCCGATTGCGGATCGCGCATTGCGGAATGCGGATTGGTCGGCGGGCGGGTCCGTATTTCGGACTCGGACGATTTCCGGCGGTCGAAGTGTGCGGATAAAATTTGCGCGGCGGCGTGATGCCGCGGGTGCGGTTGCCGGCTTGCGTCGGGACATTCCGCAATCCGAAATCCGCAATCCGCAATGCACTCCGCTCCTTCCATCGTCCGCACCAGCACCGCCGAGCACTACGACGCGCACGTCCTCAAGAACTACGCGCGCGCCGCCCTCACGCTGGTCCGCGGCAGCGGCGCCCAGGTCTGGGACGACGTCGGCAACAAGTACCTCGATTTTACCTCGGGCATCGCCGTCAGCGCGCTCGGCCATTGCCATCCGCATTGGGTCGCCGCGGTGCAGCGCCAGGCCGCGGAACTGATCCACGTCAGCAACCTGTTCCGCAATCCGCAGCAGGGCGAACTCGCCCGGCGGATCGTCGGCTACGCCGGTCCGGGCCGCGTATTCTTCTGCAACAGCGGCGCCGAAGCCAACGAGGCCCTGATCAAGCTCGCGCGGCTCCACGGCGTCGCGAAAGCCGGCGGCGAAGAGGGCAAGTGTTTCAAAGTGATCTGCGCGAAGAGCGCGTTCCACGGCCGCACGTACGGCGGCATGAGCGCGACGCCGCAGGAGAAAATTCAGAAGGGATTCCGCCCGCTCGTGCCCGGGTTCGCATTCGGCGAACTGAACAACCTGCAGAGCTTCGCCGACCTCGTCGACGCGCAGACCGCGGCGATCTTCGTGGAAACGATTCAGGGCGAAGGCGGCATCAATCCGTGCACGCCGGAATTCCTGCGCGGCCTGCGCCAGCTCTGCGACCAACACAATCTGCTGCTCCTCCTCGACGAAGTGCAGTGCGGCATCGGCCGGACCGGCCGGTTCTACGCTTTCGAACACGCGAGTGTGCTGCCCGACGCCATCGGCATGGCCAAGGGCCTCGGCGGCGGTTTTCCGATCGGCGCGATGTGGGTGCGCGACCGGCACGCGGAACTTTTCCATCCGGGCAACCACGGCACGACGTTCGGCGGCACGCCGCTCGCGTGCGCCGCGGCCAACGCGGTCCTCGATATCCTCGAGCGCGAGCAATTGCTCGAGCGGGTGCGCGCGCTGTCCGGTCCGTGGCACGACGGCTTGCGTCAGCTCGTGGCCGAATTCCCGAAGCAGCTCGTCGCCTTCCGCGGCCAGGGCTACCTCGTCGGCCTGCAGTTCGCCGCCGATCCGGCGCCGGTGCTCGCGGCGCTCCGCGAGCGCGGCCTGCTGGTGCCGTCTGCCGGCGGCAACGTGATCCGGCTCCTGCCGCCGCTCACCGCGACGCCCGAGGAGCTGGCGACGTCCGTGCGGATCTTCCGCGAGGTGCTCGCGGCGAAGGCGCAGGCCTGATGCCGGCGGGCCTGCCTCGGGCAGTTGAAAGTTGAAGGACCTTGTTCCGCCGGGCGGTGCGCCGCCGCTTGGCACGGCTTCCGCTCCGTGGCGCCGCCATCCCGTTGTCACCCCGCACTCCATTTTTCACTCGTGAGCCGCCCTTCCGCGGCTTAAGTTGACCCGCTTCCGATGAAGCACTTCCTCAAAGAAACCGACTTCAAGGCCGCCGAATTGCCGAAACTCTTCGCCACGGCGCACACCTTGAAGCGGACGCGCGGCCGGGCGGGCAGCCCGAAGCCGTTGGCCGGCCAGACCTGGGCGCTGATCTTTTCCAAGTCGTCGACGCGCACGCGCGTGTCGTTCGAGGTCGGCATCCACGAGCTCGGCGGCAACGCGATTTTCCTCAACAAAAACGACATCCAGATGGGCCGCGGCGAGACCGTCGAGGACACCGCGAAGGTGCTCTCGCGTTTCGTGCACGGGCTCGTGGTGCGGACCTTTGACCACAGCGATGTCGAGCGCCTGGCCGCGGCCGGCACGGTGCCGGTGGTCAACGCGCTGACCGATTTCCTGCACCCCTGCCAGATCTACACCGACGCGTTCACGATGGCGGAGCGCTGGGCCAAGGGGAAAACGGGCAAGGCGCTCGTCGACTCGCTGCGCGGCCGCAAGATCGCGTTCCTCGGCGACACGGCCTGCAACATGGCCTACTCGTGGATTCTCGGCGCGAGCCTCTTCGGGATGAAGATCTCGCTCGCGGGACCGAAGGCGTTTGCGCCCGGACCGGAGCTCGACGCTTTGCTCGCGGCCGAGGGCCGGAAGAAGGAGTACCATTTCACGACCGATCCGCTGGAGGCGGTGCGCGACGCCGACGTCGTCTACACCGACGTGTGGGTGAGCATGGGCAAGGAAGAGGAAACGAAGGAACGCATCCGCACGATGTCGCCCTACGCCGTCACCGGCAAAGTTTTCGCCGGTGCGAAACGCGACGCGCTCTTCATGCACTGCCTGCCCGCGCATGCCGGCGAGGAAGTGTCCCAGGAGGTTTTGGACAACCCGCGCTCGATCATCTTCGACCAGGCCGAAAACCGGCTGCACACGCAGAAGGCGATTTTGTGCGCGCTGCAGGCGGCGCGGAAAAAGTAGGCGAAGTGGCGGGGGCGGGGTCGTTGGGCCCAACCCAAGCATGGCTCTGGCCACAGAGGACACGGAGGCAATCCGGAGGAGCACGGAGGGTTGGCAGGGATGCGGAATCGCCTCGGTATTGTTCCACGGGTACAGGGCGCGGAACGATCCTCCGATCTCGAAGGATCCCTCTGTGAACTCTGCGCCCCCTCTGTGACCTCTGTGGTCCAGATCGATCGCGTCCGGTGAATCTATTGCTCCGCGCGGGTCACTCTTCGCCGTCGAAGTAGTCGAGTTCCTGCGGGCGGAAGAACAGGCGCGGATTGCGCAGGCCGCGTTTGCCGGAGTCGGGATAGTGCCAGTAATCGACGGGAGGGTTGTCGGCGATGAGCAGGTAGGTCAGCCCGCTGTCCGGCGCGGCGCGGAGTTGGTGCGCGGTGCCGGGCGGCTGGAGCAGCGCGTCGCCGGCGCGCACGTCCACGGTCGCCGCGTCGATGCGGCAGGTGCCGCGGCCGGAGCGGATGAGAAACAATTCCCACTGCGCGGCGTGGCTGTGGAACGGGCAGCCGGATTGGCCCGGCTCGAGCCGGCCGAGTTCGAGATCGAAGGGATGGCCGCCGAGGCCCGTCGGGGTGTTGCGCCGGGCGCCGAGGGCGATGGACAGTTCCTTGAAGGCGCCGCGGAACTTGCCCTTCGGCGAAGCCCATTCATCCCACGGCAACGTATCCGGATGCAGGTGACGTTGCGCGAACGGCGCGAGCGGCGGGGCCGGCGGCGTGCCGGAGGGGCGGTAGGGCGGGGCGTCGGGCAACGGCGCTTCCTCGCCGTCGAAGTAGCCGGTTTCGGCCAGCCGGAAATAGATCCCCGGAGGACGCAGGCCCCACTTGTCGGAATCGGGATAGTGGAAGGCGTCGAGCGGCGGATTGTCCGCGACGATCAGGACGACGAGGTCGGTCTCGCCGCGGTTGAGCAATTGGTGCGGTTCGCCCGGCGGGTGGAACCAGACCTCGCCTGCGCCGAGGACGTGCGTCTCCGCGCCGGCGCGCACGGTGGCGGTGCCGGTCTCGACAACGAAGTATTCCCACTGTGCGAGGTGAGCATGGAAGGGGCAGACGGCGGCGCCGGGCGGAATGCGGCGGACCTGGACGTCGAAGGGATGGCCGCCGCACCACGTGCCGCCGTTGCGTTGTCCGCCGAGGGCGAGAGACACATCGCGGACGAAGGAGCGGAACGTGCCGCGGGGCGAACGCTGTTCCGTTTCCGGGAGATCGGGGAGGTGGACGCGGGGCATGGGAATAAGACCGGAATTGGGAAACCGGAAAACGGAGTAGGGGCGAATTGCGGATTGCGGAATGCGGGTTGCGAATTGGGGAACCGGAAGGGGCCGCAAGAAGGCGCAGGAGTCGCAAGAGGCGGCGGAATTTCCGAGATTCAAACTCCAAACTCCGAACTTCGAACTCCGAATTACCAATTCCGATCTCGGAACTCCAAACCCAAAACCCAAAACCCAAAGAGCCGGCCGCCGCCGCGGCTCAGCCGAGCGGCTCTTCGATCACCGGGTTCGTGAGCGTGCCGATGTTCTCGATGTCGACGGTGACGACGTCGCCGGGCTGGAGCCAGACGGGCGGGTTGCGGGCGAAGCCGACGCCGTGGGGCGTGCCGGTCAAGATGACGGTGCCGGGGAGGAGCGTCTTGCTGGCGCTGAGGAATTCGATGATCGCGGGCACGTCGAAGATCATGTCGTCGGTGTTCCAATCCTGCATCGTCTCGCCGTTGAGGATCGTGCGGATGCGGAGGGCGTTGGGATTCGGGATTTCGTCGCGGGTGACGAGGACGGGCCCAAGCGGGGCGAAGGTGTCGAAGCCCTTGCCCTGGCACCATTGGCCGCCGCCGCCGTCGCGCTGCCAGTCGCGGGCGGAGACGTCGTTGGCGCAGGTGTAGCCGAGCACGTAATCGAGGGCGGCGGCGCGACTGACGTTCTTGCAACGCCGGCCGATGACGACGGCGAGTTCGCATTCGTAGTCGACCTTGGTGCTGGGCAATTTCCGCGGGAGCTCGATCGGATCGCCGGGATTCTGGACGGCGGCGGTGTTCTTGATGAAGAGGACGGGGTACTTGGGGAGCGGGCTGTTGCTCTCGGCGGCGTGCTTTTTGTAGTTCAGGCCGATGCAGAGCAGGTTCGGCGGCACGACGGGTGCGAGAATCTTGCCCGGGACGACGACGCGGTCGGTGACTTGGAATTCGCCGAAGAGATCGCCGGCGATTTCGCGAGCGGAGCCGTCGGACTGGAGAGCGGCGTAAGCGGGACCGTGCGGGGTGAGGTGGCGGACGAGGCGCATGACCCGGCAGTCGAAAGTCGAACGGCGGGAGTGGAAAGACGGAAATCCGCGGGCGCCGGGAGCGGCGAGCGTTGGGGAGCGGATCGGGGGAGGGATGGCCCGGGCTGAAGGCCCGGGCTACGTGGAGGCGCGTGAGGAAGGAATAACCCGGGCTGAAGGCCCGGGCTACGCGGGGGCGCGGCGGACTAGGCTTTTTCGCCGGCTTCGGCGTAGGCTTCCATGCCGAGGCAGGAGCAGACGAGGTTGCGGTCGCCGTAGACGTTGTCGACGCGGCCGACGGCGGGCCAGAACTTGGCCGCGCGGGTGTGGCGGTCGGGGAATGCCGCGGTCTCGCGGGAGTACGGGCGCGTCCATTCGTCGGCGAGCACGGCTTTCGCGGTGTGCGGCGCGTGCTTGAGCGGGTTGTTGGTCTTGTCGGATTCGCCGTTCACCACGGCCTGCATCTCGCCGTGGATGGAAATCATCGCGTCGCAGAAGCGGTCGAGCTCGGCCTTCGCTTCGCTCTCGGTGGGCTCGATCATGAGCGTGCCGGGGACGGGGAACGACATCGTCGGCGCGTGGTAGCCGTAATCCATGAGGCGTTTGGCGGCGTCCTCGACCTCGAGACCGTGTTTTTTCCAGCCGCGGAAATCGACGATGCACTCGTGGGCGACGAGGCCGGCGTTGCCGCGGTAGAGGACGGGGAAAAACGCCTCGAGCCGTTTGGCGACGTAGTTGGCGTTGAGGATGGCGGCCTTGGTGGCGGCGAGGAGACCGTCGGGGCCCATCATGCGGATATACATCCACGAGATGACAAGGATGCTCGCGCTGCCGAAGGGAGCGGCGCTTACAGCGCCGCTCAGTTGAGAGTTGAGAGTTGAGGGTTGAGTGCCAAGGCCGCAGCCAAACACGTGCCCGGGGAGGTGGGGGGCGAGGTGGGCGGCGACGCCGATGGGGCCCATGCCGGGGCCGCCGCCGCCGTGCGGGATGCAGAACGTCTTGTGGAGATTGAGGTGGCAGACATCGGCGCCGATGAAGCCGGGGGAGGTGAGGCCGACCTGGGCGTTCATGTTGGCGCCGTCCATGTAGACTTGGCCGCCGTGGCGGTGGATGGTGGCACAGATGTCGCGGATCGCGCTTTCGAAGACGCCGTGGGTCGACGGGTAAGTGACCATCAAAGCGGCGAGGTCGCGGGCGTGGGCGGCGGCCTTGGCGTCGAGGTCGGCGACATCGATGTTGCCGTTGGCGTCGCAGGCGACGGGGACGACCTTGAAGCCGCACATGGCGGCGCTGGCGGGATTGGTGCCGTGCGCGCTGGTGGGGATGAGGCAGACGTTGCGGTGGCCCTCGCCGCGGGCGCGGTGGTAGGCGCGGATCACGAGGAGGCCGGCGTATTCGCCCTGGGAGCCGGCGTTGGGCTGGAGCGACACGGCGGCGAAGCCGGTGATCTCGGCGAGCCACGTTTCGAGATCTTTGAAGAGGCGCTGGTAGCCGCGGGTCTGCGCGGCGGGCGCGAAGGGATGCAGTTTCGAGAACTCCGGCCACGAGACGGGGAACATCTCGCTCGCGGCGTTGAGCTTCATCGTGCACGAGCCGAGGGAGATCATCGAGTGCACGAGGGAAAGGTCCTTGGCCTCGAGCCGCTTGATGTAGCGGAGCATCTCGTGCTCGGTGTGGTAGCGGTGGAAAGTCGGGTGCGCGAGAAACGCGGACGTGCGCGCGAGCGGCGCGGGAAATTCCCCGGCGGCAACGGCGGCGGGCGCGGCGGCGAGGCGGGCGACTTCGGCGGCGGCGGCTTCGCTGAAGAACGACGCGAGCAGCTCGACCTCGGCGACGGTGGAGCATTCGTCGAGCGAGATGCCGACGGCGTAGGCGTCGATCGGGCGGAGGTTGATTTTGCGCGCCTCGGCGGCGGCGTGGAGCCGGGCGGCGGCGACCCCGGTGACGGTGAGCGTGTCGAAGACCGGGTCGGCGTTGACCTTCACGCCCGCGGTGCGGAGACCGGCGGCGAGGAGATCGGTGAGGGCCTTGACGCGGCGGGCGATTTTCCGGAGGCCGGCGGGTCCGTGGTAGACGGCGTACATCGACGCCATGACGGCGAGGAGGACCTGGGCGGTGCAGATGTTGGACGTGGCCTTGTCGCGGCGGATGTGTTGCTCGCGCGTGCCGAGGGCAAGGCGCATCGCGGGATCGCCGGCGGAGTCTTTGGAAACACCGACGAGGCGGCCGGGCATCTGGCGTTTGAAAGCGTCCTTGGTGGCGAGGAAACCGGCGTGGGGGCCGCCGAAGCCGAGGGGCACGCCGAAGCGTTGCGCGGAGCCGACGGCGACATCGGCGCCGAATTCGCCCGGGGCGCGCAGCAACGTGAGCGCGAGGAGATCGGCGGCGACGATGGTGAAGGCGCCGGCGGCGTGGGCGGCGGCGAAGAACGCGGCGTAGTCGTGGACGGAGCCCGTGGTGTCGGGGTACTGCACGAGGACGCCGAAGCAGCCGGCGCCGAAAGCGAACGTCCGGTGGTCGCCCACGACGACGTCGATGCCGAGCGGTTCGGCGCGGGTGCGGACGATGTCGATGGTCTGCGGGTGGCAGGCGGCGGAGACGAAGAACGAACGCGGGCCGGCGTCGCCGCCTTCCTTGAGGCGGTGGCACATCATCATGGCCTCGGCGGCGGCGGTGCCTTCGTCGAGCATGGACGCGTTGGCGATTTCGAGGCCGGTCAGGTCCGTGACCAAGGTTTGGAAATTGAGCAGCGCCTCGAGGCGGCCCTGGGAAATCTCGGCCTGGTAGGGCGTGTAGGCGGTGTACCAGCCGGGATTCTCGAGAATCGTGCGCTGGATGACGGGCGGGGTGACGGTATCCGAATAGCCGAGACCGATGAGACTGCGGAAAACTTTGTTGTCGGCGGCGAGGCTGCGGAGCTCGGCGAGGGCGGCGCTTTCGCCGAGGGCGGCGGGAAGGTTGAGCGGGCGCGGCAGGCGGATTTGCGGCGGGACGGCGGCGTCGATCAGCGCGTCGAGGGAAGGCTGGCCGAGGGTCGCGAGGAGCGCGGCGGTTTCGGCCGGTTGGTCGCCGAGATGGCGGCGGGCAAACGTGTCGGTGGGGGCGAGCAGATCCCGGAGCGTGGACATGGGGCGGACGGTAGGCGCGGGGAAGACCCGCGCAACCGCGATTTGGCTGCGGCCGCGGCATCAAAGGAACCGCGGCGGGGCGCGGAAGCGCGGCTGATAACGCCGGCGCGACTTGCGCTCCGCGGCGGGGCGGTTTGGGCTGCGCAACCATGGCCGCTGCCCTGCCGTTTCCGACCCGCGCCGACCGCGCCGCGCACCTCGACCGCCGGCTCGCGGAGCTGTACCCGGAAACGCCGGTGCCGCTCGATCACAAGGACGCGTACACCTTGCTGATCGCGGTGCTGCTGTCGGCGCAGTGCACCGACAAGCGCGTGAACCTGACGACGCCGGCGCTCTTCGCGCTGGCGGATACGCCGGCGGCGATGGCGCGGCTCACCGTGGCGCAGATCGACGCGATCGTGCGGCCCTGCGGGTTGGCGCCGCGGAAGGCGCAGGCGATCCGCGATCTTTCAATTTTGCTGCTGGAGCGGCACGGCGGCGAAGTGCCGCGCAGCTTCGAGGCGCTGGAGGCGCTGCCGGGCGTCGGGCACAAAACGGCGAGCGTGGTGATGGCGCAGGCCTTCGGGGTGCCGGCGTTTCCGGTCGACACGCACATCCACCGGTTGGCGCAGCGCTGGAAACTGACGAACGGCCGCAGCGTGGAGCAGACGGAGACGGACCTGAAGAAACTGTTCCCGCAGGCGCACTGGAACGCGTTGCACCTGCGGATCATTTTCTACGGCCGCGAGCATTGCACGGCGCACGCGTGCGACGGCACCGTCTGCCCGCTCTGCCGGGAGCTGTTTCCCGGGCGCAAACGCGCGGTCGTGACGAAGAAGTGAGCGCGCCGGCGGCGGCGCGCCGGCGTAGGGGCGCGGCTCGACCGCGCCCGGGTGGGCGAAGCCATAGGGCCGGAGGTTGAAGGCGAAGGGGCGAGGCGTGGCGTCGGGCTAGGCGCGCACAAGGCGCGCCCCTACGCGGACGGCCGCGGGCGAAAAAACGCATTGCTTCGCCGGCAGCGGCCCGCAACGTTCCCGCTTCCTGTTCGGACGCTTAGCTCAGTTGGTTAGAGCACCTGCTTCACACGCAGGGGGTCCGCGGTTCGAGCCCGCGAGCGTCCACCATTCTTGCCGCCCGAAAAGACGACGTGGGCCCGGATCGAGGAGATCTTCAGTCGAGCCATCCACCGGTCGCCTGGAGCGGTTCGAGTGCATCGCGCCGTGTGATCCACACCGCCAGCGCCAGGCGTGCCTGGCCCGCCGCCGGGGCGTCCGGCAACGCAAACTCCGCCTGCCCGGCGGACAACGGATGCGCGACCAGCGCCAAGGCGACGAATTCGTGCCGCAGCGTCTCGCCCCGGTTTTCGCCGGACTTCACCTTTGAGACGATGCCGGCGCCCAGCAGAGCGGCGTGGACGCGGTAGTCCCCCGGCGCCGTCGGGGCGAACGTCACCCGGGCGCGGCGCTCCCCCACGGTCACCGTGAGCACGCCCGGCTTGTCGGCCGTGCGCGGCGGCGGTTGGCGGCGCGTGCGTCCCGGCCACTCCCGGCCGTCGAGGACGAAGCCCGGCGTGTACACCGTGTTGGCCTGCCAGGCCTCGGCGTAGGCGTGTTGCCGGCCGGTGAATTCCCGGCTGGCGAGCCGGTCGGTCCAGCCGAGCCGATCCCAGTAGTTCACGTGGAAAGCGACGGGGACGAAATCCCGCCAAAGCCCCGGGTCGCCGCGGAGTCCGTTCAGCCAAGCCTCGGCGGGCGGGCAACTGCTGCAGCCTTCCGAAGTGAACAACTCGATCAGGCGGGTGCGGTTTTCCCCGCTCGCGAGAATCTGCGGCGCAGCCTGTCCGGCGAGCGCGGGAATCAGCAGGAGGCAGGCGAGGCGCAGGTGCATATCGATGGGAGCCGGCGGGCGCCGTTTCATTCCCGCATGTCGGCCGGAACGTTCCGGCCCGCGCAGGCGGCGGGCGGAATTTGTTTGGACTCGCCGGTGCGGACGCAGCACCAACTGGGGCAACCCCGTGGTCGTCCCGGCTTTGTGCCGGCGGCGCCGTTTACCGCATGAAACTCCAGTTGCTCGATTGGTTCATCGTCTTGCTCACGCTGCTCGTGTGCTTCGTCCCGGCGCTCTTCTTCGGGCGGCGCGCGGGCAAGGACACGACGGAGTTCTTCGCCTCCGGCCGCTCCGTGCCGTGGTGGCTGGCGGGGCTCTCGATGGTGGCGACGACGTTCAGCAGCGACACGCCCAACTGGGTCACGCAGCAGGTCCGGCAGTACGGCGTCGCGGGCAACTGGCAGTGGTGGGCCTTCGTGCTCACCGGCGTCGCGACGGTGTTTTTCTTCGCGCGGCTCTGGCGGCGCTCGGGCGTGATGACGGACCTCGAGTTCTACGAGCTGCGCTACTCGGGGCCGGCGGCCTCGGTCGTGCGCGGCTTCCGCGCCGTCTACCTCGGGCTCTTCTTCAACTGCTTCATCATGGGCATGGTGACGCTCGCGGCGTGCAAGATCGCCAACATCCTCTTCGGTCTGCCGCCGTGGCAGACGATCGTGATCTGCGGCGTGCTCAACGTCGTGTTCGCCGCCCACTCCGGGCTCTGGGGCGTGCTCGTGATCGATATGATCCAGTTCTTCATCAAGATGACGGCGGTCGTGGCGGCGGCGTACTTCAGCCTGAAGGAAGTCGCGCGGCTCACGGGCGTCGGCGAAAGCGCCTGGGCCGGCCTCGAGAAACTCGTCGCGTTGCTCGGGCCGCAACAGGTGAACCTGCGCGGCGGGCAACCCGTGCTGTCGGCGAGCGACGGCACCGGGCAGCCGATCCTCGACCTGCTGCCGAACTTCGCGCTGGGGGAACTCGCGCTGATGATTTTCATCGTGCCGATCGCGATCGGTTGGTGGGCGAACTGGTACCCGGGCTCCGAGCCGGGCGGCGGCAGCTACATCGCGCAACGCATGCTGGCGTCGAAGTCGGAGAAGGATTCCCTCGGCGGCACCCTGTTTTTCAATTTCGCGCACTACGTGCTGCGGCCGTGGCCGTGGATCATCACGGCGCTGTGCTCGATCATCGTGTTTCCGGATCTGAAGGATATCCAGGCGGCGTTCCCGGGCGCGGATCCGAAACTCATCGGCCACGACAGTGCGTTTCCCGCGATGCTCAAATTTCTGCCCGTCGGCTTCGTCGGCCTCATGGTCGGCGGCCTGATCGCGGCGAATTCCTCGACCATTCTCACGCATCTCAACTGGGGGTCGTCGTACCTCGTGCACGATTTCTACCGGCGCTTCGTGGCGAAGGACCGCGGCGAGCGCCATTACGTCAACGCCGGCCGCGTCTGCACGGTCGGCCTGTACGTGATCGCGGCGTTTCTCAGCACGGTGCTCACGTCGGCGCAGGAAGCGTTCGAGGTGCTGATCTCGATCGGCGCCGGCACGGGACTGCTTTATCTGCTGCGTTGGTTCTGGTGGCGGATCAACGCGTGGTGCGAGGTCGTCGCGATGGTGAGTTCGTTCGTGGTATCGGTGGCGGTCTTTGTCCTGCGGAAATCCGGCCACGATCTGCCCTTCGCCCACACGGTGATCGCGTCGGTCGCGTTCACGACCGTTTGCTGGATCGTCACGGCCTTCGTCACGGCGCCGACGAGCGAGGCGACGCTGGTCGCGTTCTACCGCAAGGTGTTTCCCGCGGGCCCGGGTTGGGCGAAGATCCGCGCGGCGGCCGGCGTGAGCGAGGCGGAAGCCGCGCAGCGAAGCGACCCGATGGGGCCGGCGACGGTGGCGTGGCTGGCGGGGTGCGCGGCGATTTGGACGTCGTTGTTTGCGATCGGGCAATTCCTCTACGGCCGGATGGGACTGGCGTGGCTCAACACGGGTATCTTTGTCGTTAGCGCCGCGGTGCTGATCGTGATGGTGAATCGGCTTTGGGCGGAGCCGGAGCGGCGGGCGTAGCCCGGGGCTTTAGCCCGGGGGCGGATATATAGCCCGGGCTGAAGCTCCGGGCTACGTCGGGCTACGTGGGCCACGTCGGGCGTTGACGGCGCGGAGGGCGTTGGGCTCAACACGGCATGCGCGTTTTGCCCCGAAACCTGCGGATCGGATTGCTGTGGCTGGTCGGTTGCGTCGCGACCCTCGCGGCGCTGCGGGCCGCGGCCCCGGCGGACACCGTGGTCGCCGCCGACGGCTCGGGCCAGTATCGCTCGTTGCAGGACGCGATCAGCGCGGCGCCGATGCGCACGGGCCGGAACGACGCGCCGTGGGTGATCGCGGTGAAACCGGGCACTTACAAGGAGCGCATCTACGTGCAGCGGGAACGCGGCAACATCGTCGTGCGCGGCGCGGACGCGGCGACGACGGTCGTGACCTTCGATCTGCACGCCAATCTCCCCGGGCCCGACGGCAAACCGATCGGCACCTTCCGCACGCCGACGCTGCAGATCGACGGCGACGGCATGGTCTGGGAAAACCTGACGATCGCGAATTCGGCCGGGCCGGTGGGGCAGGCGCTCGCGTTGCGCGCGGACGGCGACCGGTTGGTTTTCCGGAAGTGCCGGTTTCTCGGCTGGCAGGACACGATTCTCGTGAACCGCGGACGGCATTATTTCGAGGACTGCTACATCGAGGGGCACGTCGATTTCATCTTCGGCGCGGCGACGGCGTACTTTGCGCGCTGCCACGTGCATGCCGTGGGCGACGGCTATATCACGGCGGCGTCGACGCCGGAGGGGACGGAGTACGGTTTCGTGTTTGCGGATGGACGAATCACGGGCGCGGCCGGAGTGAAGACGTACCTGGGGCGGCCGTGGCGGAATTACGCGCGGACGATATTTCTGCGGACCGAGATGGCGGCGACGGTGCGGCCGGAAGGTTGGGACAACTGGAACAAGCCGACGGCGGAGCAGACGACGTTCTACGCGGAATTTGGCAGCACCGGGCCGGGCGCGGCGGCGGGGAAACGCGCGGCGTGGTCGAAACCGTTGACGGCGGCGGAAGCGGCGGCGCTGACGCCGGCGCGGGTGCTCGGCGGGACGGACGGCTGGAATCCGGCAGCGTCCGTCCGGTAGCTGATTTCCGGTCGCGGAGATGGGACCCGGCCTGAAGGGCCGGGCTACGTCACTCGCGGTCAGGTTCGGACCAGCGGATCCGGGCGACGAAGGTGGCGCCGGTGGCGCCGCGGGCGCGGGCATCGGCTTTGAAGACGCCTTCGCTGGCGGTGACCCACGCTTCGGTGTCGGAGATGCGGGCGGCGCCGAAGTTGCCGAGGTCGGCGCCGCGCTCGGGCAGCACGACTTTCTCGGTCGCACGCAGGACGTGCAACGCGTCCGGGTCGACGCGGGCCATGAAGAGCGGCGCGCGGTGGCGGGCGATGTGGTCGTTGTTGGCGCCGCGGCGCGTGTAGACGAGAAACAGCCCGCGGGCATGGGCGAGCCAGTGCTGCTGCGTGTTGTAGCTGCCGAGCTCGGCGCCGTCGTCGAAGGCCCAGGGTTTCGGCGTCCCGAAATGGAGCCCGTCGGTGCCGGCGGCGACATAGCCGCGTTCGTCGTTGCGCAACGTCAGGAAATAGCGGCCGCCGAAACGGATGAGCGAGGGCTCGTACAGGCCGCGTTTGACGGGGAGGCGGAGGACGTCGCCGTGCCGCACGTAGCGGAGCTCGCGGCCGTCGAACGTGCACTCGGCGACGGTGGTACTGAACGGTTCCTTGGTGCTGCGGCCGATGTAGAGCGGGACGAGGAGCTTGCCGTCGGGTTGCACGACCCACTGCGAGCACGCGTTGCGCGCGAAGTTGAATTCGTCGCCGGGCGGCAATTCGAGGCGGCGCCACGGGGTCCACGTTTGCGCGACGGGATCGTGGACCGCGTAGACCGTCTGGTGCGCGCGGGGCACGTCCTCGAGTTGCTTGCCGGCGGGGCTGTAGCGGACTTGGCAGCCGATCGCGAGCAGGCGGCCGGTCGGCGCATGCCAACCGGGGGTGACGTCGGCGACGCTGAGCGTGACGCCGTCGGGCTGCGGCTGCCAGTCGAGCGCAGGCGGCAGCACGGGGCCTTGCCACGGGGCGTCGGGCGTCGCGCGCGTCATGACGTGCA
The DNA here is from genome assembly GCA_027482185.1 of Opitutaceae bacterium. Lineage (GTDB taxonomy): Bacteria > Verrucomicrobiota > Verrucomicrobiia > Opitutales > Opitutaceae > ER46. Next base: position 640,408 of record JAIXWF010000022.1, read on the forward strand.
GGCCGGAGTAGTAGTCGGACACACGCAGGTGTTTCTGCAGCGTCATGACGAGCGCGGGTTCGCCGCGGCCGCCGACGGGCGGGATCGCGGCGACGCGCGGATGGAACCAGAGGAACTTGCCGTCGTCGTGGACCAGGGCGGTCTCGACGGCGACGGAGAAACCGAGTTCGGCGGCCGCGATCCGCGAAGGGATGCCGAACCCGGCCGCCAGGAGACCGAGCAGGGCGGCCGGAAGAACACCGCGTCGGACAGTAGTCACGGGAAGGCGGATACGCGCGTCACTCGGCGCGGGTGCCGGCAAGCTGGACGACGACGTCCCACTTGAAGCGGACGAATTTGTAGAGCGCTTCCTCGAGGATGCGTTCCTGGTCGCTGTGGGCGCCGAAGCCCTTGGCGCCGTCCTCCATGTCGATCATGGGGCCGATGCCGAAGCACTGGATGCCGGCGGAACGGAGGAAGGCCATATCGGTGGCGCCGGTGCTCATCGTCGGTAGGGTGACGACTCCGTAGTGGCTCTTGATGGCGCGTTCAAGGACCTCGAAGGCCTCGGTGGCGAGGCTCGAGGGCGGGGCGCCGGGTCGGCTGTGGCCGGGGGCGCGTTCGATCGTGACGGAGGGGTCGTTGATGACCTGCCGGAGCTGGGCGATGAACTTTTCCATGTCCTCGTCGGGGAGGGCGCGGACATCGAGCGTGGCCTCCGCTTCGGAGGGGATGACGTTCACGCGGTAGCCGGCGTTCATGATCGTCGGCGAGATGGAGGTGCGGAGCGTCGAGTAATAGCGGGGCTGCTTGTCGGCGAGGTACTCCTGGGCGGAGCCGGATTCGTCGCCTTTGAGGATCGCGCGGTAGCGGGCGGCTTCCTCGGGCGGGCTGAGGGTGGCGAGGCGCTCGAAAAACGCGCGCGTGGTTTCGTTGAGCCGCATGGGGGTTTGCCAATCGGCAACGTTGGCGACGGCGCGCGCGAGGCGCACGACGGCGTTGGTGCGGAGGGGCACGGAGCCGTGGCCGGCGACGCCGCGGGCCACGAGGCGGAGGCGGTTGGGAATTTTCTCCGTGGTCTGGACGCTGCCGTACTGGGGTTGGCCGCCGGAGCGGATGATGCTGCCGCCTTCGGCGAGGCAGAACTCCGCGTCGATGGCGGCGAAATGCTCGCGGACCATGAACTCGATGCCGACTTGAACGGCGCCCTCCTCGCCGGCTTCGGCGAGGAAAATGACATCGCGGTCAAGGGCGACCCGGCTGCGCTTGAGCAGGAGCATGGTCATCAGGCCGGCGGCGACGTTGTCTTTGTCGTCGACGGTGCCGCGGCCGTAGATGTGGCCGCCTTCGCGGTGGGCGGAGAAGGGCGGATGTTTCCACTTCTTCGGGTCGACGTTGACGGTGTCGGTGTGCGCCATGATCAGCAGCGGACGCTTTTTGCCGTTGCCCTTGATGCGGGCGACGACGTTGGGCCGGTGCGGTTCGAGGGCGAAGACCTGCGTCTCGATGCCCTCGGCCCTGAGGACCTGGACCAGGTAGTCGGCGGCCGGGCGTTCGTTGCCGGGCGGGTCGCTGGTGTCCATGCGGACCAGGGCGGAAAAGTGTTTCAGGGTCTCGGCGTCGAGGGCGTTCCAGTCGAGCGGCGCGGGCGGCTGGGCGGCGCGCAGGAGCGACGCGAGCAGGAGCAGAACGGCGAAGGCGGAAGGAAGGGCGAGGCGGGGCATGGGAGAGGTGCGAAGCTGGAATCAGGCCTTTTCCGGCGCCAGGGTGACGGACCACAGGTTGGCGCCGGCGGAATTGTGGTGCGTGACGGTGAGGGCCTTGGTGGCGGCGTCGAGGTGGACGGAGCCGAAAAATTGCAACCCGGCCGCGGGGCCGCCGCCGCCCTTGAAATTGGGCGGCAGACTGGTGAAGCGGACCTCGGGGCCGAAGGTGGCGTCGAGTGAGTTGGGCCCGAAGGTGCCGGCGTGCAGCGGGCCGCTGACGAATTCCCAGAACGGATCGAAGTCGCGGAACTGGGCGCGGTCGGGCGAGTAGTGGTGCGAGGCGGCGTAGTGGACGTCGGCGGTGAGCCAGACGAGGTTGCGGACCTTGGCGCGGTGGAGGGTGCGGAGCAGCCAGGCGAGCTCGAGCTCGCGGCCGCGGGCCACGCCGCTGTCAGCGTTGGCCAAGCCCTCGAAGTGTTTCGGGCCGTCGCGGATGATCAGGCCGAGGGGCATGTCGCTGCAGATGATCTTCCACGTCGCGCGCGACGCGATCAGGCGGCGCTCCAGTTCCTCGAGCTGGGCGCGGCCGAGGAAGGCGGTGGCGGCGCCGGCGACGGGTTGGTCGTTGGCGGAATTGGCCGCGCGGTAAGTGCGGAGATCGAGGAAGAACAGTTCGAGGTCGGGCCCGTAGGGGATGGCGCGGTGGATCGAGTCAGAGGCCTGGCCGCGGATGGGCAGGCAGTCGAAAAAGGCCTCGCGGGCGCGGGCGGCGAGAACGTCGACGTTCTTCTCGGTGTAGCGGTTGTCGTCGAGAATCTCGCCGGGGTACCAGTTGTTCACGACCTCGTGGTCGTCCCATTGCGCGTACACGGGCACATCGGCGGCGAAACGGCGGACATGTTCGTCGAGCAGATTGTAGAGATGGGCGCCGCGGAACTCGGCCGCGGTTTCGGCGACCTTGGTTTTGCCGGGAGCGAGCAGGTTTTTCCAGAGAGTGCCGTCGGAGAGCTTCACCTCCGCGGCGAGCGGGTTGTCGGCGTAGATCGTGTCGCCGCTGTGGACGAAAAAGTCCGGCGCGAGGGCGCGCATCGCGGCGTAGGTGCGCATGCCGCCGCGGGCGGGATCGATGCCCCAGCCCTGGCCGGCGGTGTCGCCGGACCAGACGAAGCGGACATCGCGCGGGGCGGCGGGCACCGTGCGGAACGAACCGACGACGGGTTCGGAAACGCGGCGCCGGTCGGCGAGGTCCTCGAAGCGGACGCGATAGAAGATGCGTTCGCCGGCGGGCAGACCGGCGAGGGCGAGCTTGGCGACGCCGTCGCGCGCGGGATCGGCGGCGGGGCCGCGGAACGTGCGCGCGCCGCGGAAGGATTCCACGGTGGCGACTTCGACGACCATGTCGGCCGCGCGGTCGCAACGGCTCCAGAGGACGGCGCCGGCGGCGGTGACATCGCCGGCCATGACGCCGCTGGGCAGCTGCGGGCGGCCGGAGACGACGACGGCGGGGGCGCCGTGGAGCGGGGACCAGCGGGCGGTGCCGAGGCCGGCGGCGGCGCCGGCGAGCAGCCGGTGGAACGTGCGGCGGGAGAGGGGACGGGCGGGCACGGGCCCGAAGCTGGGCGGCCCCGCGGCGCGCGTCAGCACCGAAGTGCGGGCTTCCGGACCGGGCGCGGGTTTTCGGCTTTAATTATCCGGTCGGTTACTTATTTCTCGCGGCCGATGTTCCCCGCCAACCTGTCGCCGGCCCTGGGCCGGCTGGTCGCAAGCCTGTGGCTTGCGATTCTGATCTCCGCGGCCGTTCCCGCCGCGTTCGCCGCCGAAGCCGGTGTCGTCACCGGCCGGGTCACCAACGAAGCCACCGGCGACGTGCTCGCCAATGTCGCGGTTGCCGTCGAGGGCGGCGCGGGCCGCGATTCGACCGATGTGAACGGCGGTTTCCGGCTCACGTTGCCCGCGGGGCAGCACACGCTCGTGGTCAGCTACCCGGGCCTCGACGCGCAGCGCGTCACGGTCGCGGTGCCGGCCGGGCAGACGGTGAAGCGCGACGTCGCGCTCAATTCCTCCCTCTACAAACTGGAGCGCTTCGTGGTGAAGGGCCTGCGCGAGGGCCAGGCCGCGGCGATCATGGAGGAACGGCAGGCGGCCAACGTGCGCACGGTCGCGGCGATCGACGCCTTCGGCAATCCCGCGGCGGCGATCGGCGAGATGCTGCAGCGGTTGCCCGGCGTCTCGGTCGACGGCAGCGGCGGCGAAGTCGGCGCGGTCTACATCCGCGGCATGACGCAGGACTTTTCCTCGCTGCTCGTCGACGGCGCGCAGATCGCGGTCTCGGGCGGCACGGCGATCAGCAACGGCAACGTGTACTTCGGCCAGGTGAGCACGGGCACGCTGTCTTCGGCGGAGATCATCAAGTCGCCGACGCCGGACATGGACGGCAACGCGATCGCGGGCTACATGAACCTGCGCACGAAGCGCGCGTACGACCGCACGCCGGGCCGGCTGATCACGTTGACGGCGGGCACGGCCTGGGCCGAGAGCTACGAGCACGGCAGCGTGCCGTACAAGGACGGCCCGGAACTCGATCTCATCAACCTGAGCTATTCGGACGTGTTCAGCGTGTTCGGCGGGAAAAACAACCTCGGCGTCGTCGGCACCTTCCAGCGCAACATCGGCAACGGCCTTATCACCGAGGTCGGCCCGCGCCAGGCTTCGGCGGCGCAGACCGCGTTCTTCACTGCGGCGGCCGCGCCCGACGAACCGCTGATGCGCGCCTACGGCGCCGGGCAGTGGGGCTCGGTCGGCAAGCAGTCGCCGACGCTCAACCTCGGCCTCAATGCGGACTACAAGCTCAGCGAGGACACGACGGTCTTCATCAAGAGCACGTACAACCGCGTGAAGCGCCGCAGCGGCTCCTCGCCCTCGTATTTCCGCTGGAAGCTCACGACGCCGGCGGCCGCGGCGAATTTCCTGCCGGGCAGCACGTACGACTTCGTCAGCGCCCGCAACGGCACGATCGACCTCGAGTCCGTCCTCTACATCCGCGAAAGCGAGAGCACGACGCTGTCGGGCGGCGTCGAGCAGCGCCTTTTCGGCGGCAGCGGCAAACTGAACCTCGACTTCAACTATTCGAAGAACCGCACGATGTACCCGCAGCTGAACCAGTTGTTCGCGCGGCTCACGGGCGTGAGCTGGACGCTCGACCGCCGCGGGCGCCGCGACTGGGAGCCGGTCGTGACGCAGACGGGCGGGCCGGATTGGACGGACGCGGCGAACTACACCGTGCGCCCCGATTCGCAGCTGATCAGCTACTCGGCGCCGGCGCAGCGCTGGGGCGGGCGCGCGGACCTGCAGAAGGATTTCGCGACGCGTTTTCCCACGGTGCTGAAAGTCGGCGTGAAGCAGGCGGGCTTTTACCAGAAGGCGAACCGCGACCTGAACTATTACACCTACAACGGCACGCCGACCACCGTGGCCAACGGCGGCGTGAAGCCGTGGCTCGGTTACAACATGCGGATGTCGGGCGGCAAATACGGTCCGTTTCCGTTCCTGCAATTGCCGCAAACCGGCCTCGCGAACGACATTTGGGCGAATCCGGCGAACTGGACCCAGAGCGGGGCCGACGCGTGGAACACGCAGTACCAAAGCCGGCTGAACGACGCGGAATTCGACGAGACGATCAACGCCGGGTACGTGCAGGGCAGCGTGAAGCTCAACCGGCTCCGCGTGCTCACGGGCGTACGCCTCGAGGAAACGGAGACGAACGGCACGAACTACCTGCGCGTTTCCAACGCCACCAACAACGCGCAGGCGGCCGCCTCGCCGGAGGTGAACGCGGCGCGCGCGATCGCGAATTTCCGGGGCAAGGTCTCGCAGGGGACCAAGTACCGGAACACGTTTCCCGGTTTCCATGCCGTCTACGAAGCGGGCTACGACATCCAGGCCCGCGCGAGCTATTCGCGTTCGATCACGCGGCCGAGCCCGGTGAACCTGCTGCCGACGCTCGTGCCCGACGAACTCAGCCAGCGGCTCTCCGCCGGCAATCCCGCGTTGCAGCCGTACACGTCCGACAACTTCGACGTGTCGGTGGCGAAATACTTCTCCGGCATCGGCCAGGTGTCGGCCGGCGTGTTTCTGAAGGAGATCAAAAACTACTTCCGTTCGTTCCAATCGACGGTGCCGGACGGCCCGGACAACGGTTTCGGCGGCGAGTACGCGGGTTGGACCGTGACGCAGAACCGCAACATCGGCTCGGCGCGCATCCGCGGCTTCGAACTGAACCACCAGCAGCAGTACACGTTTCTCCCGGGCTTCTGGCGCGGCTTCGGTTCGTTCGCCAACTACACCTTCCTCGAAACGAAGGGCGACTTCGGCACGACGGCGACGACCACGCGGTTGCCGAATCTCACGCCGCACAGCGCGAACGCGGGCCTGACCTTCCGCGGCGGCGGGTTCGATCTGCGCCTGATGGCGAACTACCGCGGCGAGTTCTTCCGCAGCTCGACGTCGGGCAACTTCGGCACCGGCGCCGGCGTGCGCCCGGGCACGATGTTCTACGACGTGTACCAGCACTCGCGCATGCTCTGGGACTTCAAGCTGCAGTATATCTTCAACCGTTCGTACACGTTCTACTTCGATGTCTACAACCTGACGAACGACTGGACGAACAACGACTACGTCCACGCCTTCGGCCGCGAAATTCCGTCGTATGCCTCCGGCGCCGGCACGAGTTTCAAGGCCGGCGTGACGTCGCGGTTCTGAGTTGGAGGGAGTTGAGAGTTGAGCGTTGAGAGTTGAGAGGTCGCGGCGGCAGGGCGAATGGCCGCGGCGGGTTTTGCGTTCGCGGCAATTCCCGCCACCGTCGGCCGATGCCGTTGTCGCGTTCCTCTTTTGCCGCCGCGGGCGGGCGCGCGCCCGCGGCGGAAGACCGTTTGGCGCAGCGGCAACGCCCGGCCGAACCGGTGATCGGTCGGCAACGCTGGAACCGGTTGCTCTTCGGGCATTGGGCCGTGGAGCCGGCGGCGATCCAGGCTACGCTGCCGCTGGGACTGCAGGTGGATACCTTCGGGGGCGCGGCGTATGTGGGCGTGGTGCCGTTCCGCATGGAGCGCGTGCGTCCGGCGTGGCTGCCGCCTGTGCCGTGGCTCTCGTGGTTCCTCGAGCTCAACGTGCGCACCTACGTGCACGATGCGGCGGGCCGGCCGGGTGTCTGGTTCTATTCCCTCGATTGCAACCAGCCGATCGCGGTGGCACTGGCGCGGACGTTTTTCCATCTGCCGTACGAACACGCGGCGATGCGGTGCGCGGGCAGCCCGGACGAAGGCTGGGACTACGCGTGCACGCGACGCGGGGTCGGCGGCGCGGCGGCGCGCTTTGCCTGGCGCGCGGGCGGCCCGGCGGTCCCGGCCGCGCCGGGGACCCTCGAGTTTTTTCTCGTCGAACGCTACCTGCTGTTCGCTGCGGACGCGCGGGGCGGCCTGTATGCCGGGCGGGTGCACCACGAACCCTATCGGATCAGCCGGCCGGAGGTGACGGTGTGGTCGGCCGGGCCGGTGGCACAAGCGGGGTTGGCGGTGGCGGGATCGCCGGCCTCGTGGCTGGCGGCGGAGGCGGTCGACGTGAGCATCTTTCCCCTGCGCCGGATGTAGTCGGGGTGAGTCCGCCGGGGCGTCCGCCGCGTATCACGACGATGTCTTCTTTACCCAGCGTCGTGGTCGGAGCCGGAATCTCGGGGTTGCTGCTGGCGCGCGAGCTGCGGGAAGCGGGGCATTCCGTCGTCGTCCTCGAGAAAAGCCGCGGGGTCGGCGGCCGCATGGCGACGAAGCGCGTGGGCGAAACGAGCTTCGACCAGGGGGCGCAGTTTTTCACGGCGCGGACTCCCGAGTTTGCGCGCCTCGTGGAAACGTGGGTGCAGGCCGGCACTGCGACCGCGTGGCCGGGCACGGAGCATCGGCGCTGGATCGGCTCGCCGGCGATGACGGCGGTGCCGAAGGCGTTGGCCGAGGGACTCGATGTGCGGCGCGAGGCCAAGGTGACCGCGGCGCGTCGTCGAGACGACGGGGGGTGGGATTTGGCAATCGAAGGCCAACCGACCCTGGCGGCCGGACGCCTGCTGTTGACCTGTCCGGTGCCGCAGGCGTTGGCCATGCTTGGTGCCGGCGGGACGGTGCTGCCGGCGGATCTTGCGGCGGCGCTGGGCCGGCTGACCTACCATCCCTGCCTAGCGTTGCTGGCGGTGCTGAAGGGTCCGAGCGCGGTGCCGGCGGAGGGCGTGGCGCCGGCGGGCGGGCCGCTGCGTTGGCTCGCGGACAATGTGCGCAAGGGCATCGCCCGCGGCGTGCCCGGGGCGGTGACGGTGCACGCGGCGCCCGAGTATTCGGCGCAGCATTACGCGACGGCCGAGGCGGACGTGACGGCGGAGTTGCTCGCGGCCGCGGCGCCCTGGCTCGGGGCGCCGGTGGTCGCGACGGCGTTGCACCGGTGGAAGTTCGGCGAACCGGCGGCGACGCATCCGGAGCCCTGCGTGTGGCGACCGGAGCTGGGGCTGGGGTTTGCCGGCGATGCTTTCGGCGGACCGAAGATCGAGGGCGCGGCGAGGTCGGGGTTGGCTCTGGCGGCGGCGGTGGGCGGGGTGTGAGGGCGGGGCGGATAGGCCCGGGCTGAAGCTCCGGGCTACGGCGTCGCGGGCGCGTCGGCCGCGGGCTTGGCGGGCGCGACGGGAATGTGGGCGGCTTGGCGGAGCAGGGCTTCGCGGGAAAGCTTCAGCCGTTGCGCGATGGCCTGGAGTTTGGCGCCTTCGGCGGCGGTCACGGCGGTGAGGCGTTTCGTGCCGTCGCGGTCGGTCCAGGTCAGATGCTGGACGCGTTGCCGCGAGGCCTTGACCAGGTCGCGGAGAAAAACGAGTTCGTCGGCGGGCAAATCCATCCGCGGAGTTGCCGGGTTCCGGCCGACGGCGTCAAGCGCGGGCCGCGAGGGCGGCGCGGCGGCGCTGCCAGGCGACGAGGCCGAGGGCGGCGCCGACGAAGATCATGCCGTAGGTGGCGGGTTCGGGGGCGGGCGTAATCTGGCGATCCCAGCTTTGCCAGACGGTGTCGGCGGCGGCATTGCCGGCAAAGGTGATCTGGTTCATCGGGGCGGCGTTGCGCGTGTCGACGGTGCCGCCGGTCCAGTTGGTCGCGTAGAAGAAGTCGACCATGTGCACCCAGTTGGTGATCGTGAGGGAGACGCCGGCGTCGATGATGAAGGTGGTGGCGCTGAGGACGGAGGCGGAGGAGTTGCCGAAATCGAGGATCGAGTTGCCCGTGATGTGCAGCGTGCCGAGCGTGAGCGACGTGCCGTTGAGGGCGAGGGTGCCGCCGGCCAGCGTAAGGTTGCCGGCGTAGGAGATGTTGCTGTTGAAGGTGAGGGAACCGGCGCCTTCCTTGATGAGCGTGCCGGAGCCGGTGACGGTGCCGTCGTAGGACGAAGAGCCGCCGTTGGCGCCGACGGTGAGGAAGCCGCTGGTCGAAAGATCGATGAGGCCGGTGCCGGCGATGGTGTCGATGCGTTCGCTGAAATTGTTGAGATTGAGCCGGCCGTCGAAGGCGACGGTGACGGCGGCGTCGTCACGAATCTGCTGATACGCGCCGAGCGTGAGCTGGGCGGTGGAGGTGCCGCCGACGCCGTCGCCGACCACGACGGAGGTGCCGCCGACGGCATTGACGGCGCCGGTTTTGGCGAGCTGGACGGTGCCGTCGTTGACGGCGAGGGTGCCGGTGAAGGTGTTGGCGGCGGTGCCGGTGAGGTTGAGTGTGCCGGAGCCGTTCTTCGTGATCCCGCCGGTGCCGAGGCCGACCACGCCGGAGAGGGTGGTGTTGCCGGCGCCGTCGACAGTGAGGTTGAGATTTCCGGCGCTGACGGCGCCGGAGAGGGTGAGGGAACCGGCGTCGCTCTGGAGCTCGGTCGCGGCGGAGAGGGTGACGGCGCCGGCGAGGGAATTGGTGCCGGAGATATTGCGGAGGGCGCCGTTGCCGGAGAGGCCCGTGCCGGCGAGGGAGAGGGTTTCGGCGCCGACGGCGATGTTGTTCTGGACCTCGAGCGCGGCGCCGGAATCGACGGTGGTGCCGGCGGCGGTCGAGCCGAGGGCGGAGGCGTTTTGGATGTTGATCGCGCCGGCGGAGATCGTGGTGGCGCCGTCGTAGGAATTGGCGCCGGAGAGAGTGAGCGTGCCGGCGCCGGTATTCTTGATCAGGACGAGGTCGTTGGCGCCGTCGGAAATCGTGCCGGAGAAGGTGGTGCTGGCGGCGCCGGCGATGACGAAGTTGACGGCGGCGGCGCCGACGTTGGTGACGGTGCCGGCGCCGCTGAGGGAGCCGATGGTTTCCTGTGTGTAGGCGGCGGCGCCGTTGAGACGGAGGGTGGCGCCGCCGGCGACGGTGACGGCGGCGGCGTTGTTGATGCCTCCGACGTAGGCGGTCTTGGCGATCTCGAAGACGCCGGCGTTGATGTTCACGGGGCCGGTGTGCGTGTTGCCGCCGCTGCCGCCGGTGACGAAGGTGCCGGCGCCGGTCTTGGTCAGGGCGACGGAGCCGCCGAGGATGCTGTTGACGGTGGCGGTGAGGCCGGAGGCGACGTCGACGGTGGAGCCGCCGGCGCGGTTGAAGGTGAGGGTATTGGCGGTGACGGTGGCGGTGCCTTCCTCGAAGGTAAGGTTGCCGACGTTCATCGAGGCGCCGAGGGTGACGGTGTAGGTGCCGGTGGCCGACGTGCCGGCGCTGAAGACGGCATCGCGGCCGGAAGTCCAATTCACCGTGGCGACATTGCCGGTGGAAGAGGTGGACCAATTGGCGGCGCCGGACGTGTTCCAATTGCCGGTCGGCGTGACGCCGGCGCCGGCGGTGGCGCCGTTGCGATCCCAGTAAAGAGTCTGGGCGGAAAGGGAGGGGAGGAGGGCGGCAATCGCCAGAAGCCAAAGCCCGGCACCGCGGAGATGCCCCGGGAGACGGCTGGGGGCGAAAGCGGTGAGGGAAGGGAGGGATTTCATGACGACGGCTTGATCTAGGGTTAAGACCCTAGATTGGTCAACACGCCAGTTGAGGGGCCCTTACGTACATAGCCGCCCCGGCGAGCGGAAGCGGCGACGTGAAAGCGCAGAATCCAATCGGGTCCGACCAGACCCGTGGGCGGAACGCATTAAGTCGGGCCGGAGGGGCTCGCGTTCAGGGCCGGATTTACAGCCGGGGTGTTCTGAGTCGGATTGGGATTCTGGTTCGACGCGTTGTTCGAGGTTGGTTGCTGCGACGTCGCAGCGGGCGAGGAATTTGCCGTCTGTTGCAGGATCGCGTTGACCTGCGCCGCGTTGGAGGGGTTGGCCGAGCCCAACGAAGTGCTGGCGGAAGCTTGGGTGAGCGTCGTCGTAACCGTCTGGCCGGCAGTGGGATTCGCCGCCGCCACCGATTGCGACGTGGCGGCGGAATAGGCGCTGGACATGGCACTGATGGCAGCCTGAGGCGCCGCTTGGTATACCGCCGGATTGGTTGCAACTTGGGCAATGGAGACGGCGAGGGATCCAACCATATTCGGTGCCGCCGCCTGCGCTGCCGGCTGGACAATAATCCGGGCTGCCGCGACGGCGACATTCATGGTCTGGGACGGAGCGGACTGGGAAACAGCCTGAGCGCTGACGGATTGGACCGCGGAAGCGGCCAGTTGGACGGCGGCGGTGGGATTGGAGGCCACGATACGTTCGGCGGTGGAGACGGCGGAGGCGGCGACGTTGGCAATGACGGTGACGTTCCCGGTTGTAGTGGCGACCTGGAGGGTGGCGGAAGCAAGGGAGGCGGCCTGCTGGGGCGCGACCTGCTGAGCCTGCGGGGAGACGAAGATGCGGGCGGCCGTCGTGACGACAGATTGGGTCTGCTGGGGCGCCCCGGTCTGCACGGCCGTGGCGCGGACGCTCTCGACCGCGGCACCCGCGGCGCTGATGGCGGCCTGCGGGTTGGTCGCGAGCAATTGTTCGGCCGCGGCGACGACCTGGGCGGCGAGTTGGCCTGAGCGCTGGGGATTCCCGCCCGCGAGAACGTTGATCGCCTGCTGCACTTGCGCGGCGTTGCCGGACTGGACGGCGGCGCGGAGGGCGGGTGGCAGGGCGGCGAGGCCGGAATTGTTGGCTTGGGCGAAGGTCGAGCTGACGGTGGCCAGCGTCAGACACAGGGAAACCAAGGACGTGCGGAGCAGGTTCATGCCGTTCTATCGGCATGAAGCCGGCGGCGATGGAGTCGAAAGATCGCCGCAAAACGAGAATTCCACCCCGCGACGGAAACGGCCTAGGCGCCGCGCAGGCGTTTCCAGTTTTCCAGGCAGCGCTGCGCGGTTTCGAGTTCGGGAAAACGTGCTCCTTCCTGTTCCAGCAGGTAGAACTCGACGCCGCCGACGGATTGCGCCGCGGCCATGATTTCTTTCCACGGGGCGACGCCTTCGCCGATGAGGACGCGGTAGGCCTTTTCTTCGGCCTTGGTGCCCGGGGCCCAATCCTTCACGTGGACGCTGCGGATGCGGCCGGGGTGGGCCTTGATCCACGCGACGGGATCGATGCCGGCTTCGAGGGCGGTGCCGACGTCGAGTTGGAGCCCGAATTCCGGCGGCGTCATTTCCGCCATGATGTCCATGACATGCTTCGGGCCCTCGATGGGTTTCCATTCCGTCGCGTGGTTGTGGTAACCGGCGGCGAGACCGTGCGGCTTGAGTGCTTCGCTGGCGGCGGCGAAGGCGGCGCAGGTGCGCTTCCAACCTTCGAGATCCTTGGCCTCGCGCGGCGGGCTGGCGGCGACGATGTGGCGGGAGCCCAGAATCTGGTTCAACTCGATGGCCTTGGCGCGGGCGTCTTCGGCGATGAGGGACGTCGCCGGATTGTGGGTCGACCAGCACTTGAGGCCGAGATCGTCGATCAAGGTGCGCACGCCCTTGGCGAAGGGGAACGTCCAGTTCATGTACGGCGCGTAGAACTCGACGACCTCGTAGCCCATCTTCGCGACGGCGCGGAGGGTGTCGGGCAAGTTCCGCATCAACTCGGTGCGCACGGAGTAGAGTTCGAGGCCGATCGGCGGATGCTTCGGGGCGACGGGCGCGACGGCGGTGGCGGCGCGGGCGAAAACGGGCAGGGTCAACGAGGCGGCGGCGGAAAGGCCGAGAAAACGACGACGCGAAACCGGGGCGGCGAGGGGTGGGCGCATGGGTTGAGAGGTAGCGGCGGCGGCGTGTCTGGAAAGGCAAAAGGCGGAGCCCGGAGCGTCGGCCCGCTTTACAGAACGGCGGCGCCATCGGTTGCGGCCGGCAAGCCGACGTGGGCGAACGGAGATTTCAAATCGCTGAAAAACATAAGGTTGAGATTCGGCTTGGCCTGATAGGACCCGGTTGGCACTTGAACTGCGGAGCGGTACGCGGGCCGTCGCTTGGCTGGGCGATGTACCCGCTTCCTTTCGTTCCGCGCCGTCACGGCGCGCGAATCCAACCTCCGTTCGAGTTATGAAATCACCAGCCCTCCGTTTCGCCCTCCTGTTTGCCGTTGCCGGTGCGTGGGTTTCCCGCGCGACCGCGACGACGTATCTGTATTCCGGTGACACGCTGCCGACCGTCGGCGCGTACGCCCCGCTGTACACCACGGTGGGGCCCGGGCATCCGAGCAATTACTACTTTCCCGGAACGACGTGGAGCAGCGACGGTGATATCCTGACCATGAACACGACCTTCGGGCAGGGGATCTGGTTCGGACGGACCGACGGTTACCTCGATCCGTCGAGTTTCTCGCTGACCAACACGGCGGAGGGAAATCTCGTGCGGGCGCGGCTGGCGCTGGCGCCGAATTCGACCGAATGGAGCATGTATTGGTACGACTCGAGCGGCTACGGATCCTCCTTCTATTTCCTGAACGGAGGTTTCCAGTATTACACCGCGGCGGGGAGTACGTTTGTGGCGGCGGACATGACGCAGTTCCACACCTTCACCTCGTACGTGCTGGCGGGGCAGGTCTCCTATTTCTTCGACAACACCTACCTCGGCGGCGGCGCGGCGTTCACCGGGGCGTCGAACTTCCTGCTGATCGGCGACAGTTCCGCCAGCACGATCAGCGGCACCGGCTCGATGCGGCTCGATTACCTGCAGATCGACGTCGATCTCGACGGCACGCCGCCGGTCATCGCGCCGCCGAATCCCGTCCCGGAAACGGGCGCGACCGCGGGCCTGCTTGCCGCGGCCCTCGCGGGCTTTGCGGTTCGGCGTCGTCGCCGCTGACGCGCGCCGTTTTCCGGCCTTGCCTCGGGCCGGCCGCCGCAAACGGTGGCGTCCGCCGATGCCGACGTACGAATTCCATCTCGCGATTGCGCCGGAGGAATTCGTCCGCGTGTACCAGGGGACGGCGTCCGTCATCGTGGTGCGCACGACCCAAGGCCTGCGCGTGCAGTTGCCGGCGGCGAGGTTTCGGAAGTTCGTCACGCCCGAGGGCGTGCACGGGCATTTCGAGCTGACGACCGACGAGCGCAACAAGGTGGTCGAGTTGCGCCGGCTTTGAGGCCGCGGCGCACCGGGCGCTCGGGCTCAGCGCGACTTGGGAAACAGGCAACCGCAGCCCTTGCCGCAGCAATCGCGGCGGCGGAAACACACGTAGCGGCGGAGCGCATACGCGAGCCCGGCAAGCGCGAGGAGAGCGCCGACGGCGAAGGGCAGGAATTCCGGCATGCGGGCACCATGGGCGGTGCCGCCGGGCCCGCAAGTCAGCGGGCCGTTGCGCTTAGGCGGAAGCATGCTGTTGAGAGCTGAGACTTGAAGGTTGAGAGATCGATCCGCCGAGGATCCGGAACGTTGCCGCCGCACGCCGTCGGGAAACCGATCGGTTTTGCGCTCAACTCTCAGCCAAGCTCTCCCAACCAAATGAGTCCGGTTCAGGCCAGCCGCTCGAGTTTCACCGGATAGGTCTGCTGGGCGTTCCACTGGCAGACGATGATGTCGCCGTTGGGCAGCACGCAGACGTCGTGGCCGTGCTCGAGAATCGGTTCGCCGCGATTGAGCGGCTGGAGTTTGCCGTCGACATAGGTCGGCGCCGTGCCGCCGGGCGCGCTGACGACCTTGCCGGCGGCGTCGAGGATGACGACAAAACCGGAGGGGTTGCCGGGGAGTTTGCTCGCGACCGGATCCTTGGACCAGCAGACGCCGGCGTAGAGTTCTTGGCCGGAGAGGACGGGGCGGCAGACCATGCAGCCGGGGACGGGCAAGGTCTCGAGGAATTTTCCGTCGAGGGTGAAACGCTGGAAGCACAGATCGCTGCGCGACGTGACGAGCAGCGTCGCGCGGTCGGCACCCTGGCGCAGGTCGACGGCGATGCCGTGGGCGGAATTGAGGCGTTGGTTTTCCGGGACGCCGTCCTTGCCGCCGAAGCGCGAGATGAAGCGGCCCTGGGCGTCGTAGCGGAGCACGTAGTTGGAGCCGTAGCCGTCGGCGACGTAGATATCGCCGTTGGGCGCGACGGCGGTCTCGGTGGGGTTGAACGGCATCTTCGGCTCGTAGGCGCCGACGGCCATCGGGTGGCTGAGGCTGAAAAGTTCGCGCCCGGTGAGGTCGATCTTGGTGACGCGCCCGGTCTGGCGGTAGCCGCCGTTGCCGGATTTCCAGAGGCCGGAATCGGTGACGAAGAGGAACTCGGCGCCGTTCTCGCGGCTGAGCGTGAGGCCGTGGCCGCCGGGCCAGACCGTGCCCCAGGATTCGAGGATCGTGCCGTCGGGTTTGAAAACGAGCATCTGGTTGCCCGGGTGGTCGCCGATCATGAAGAGCCGGCCGTCGGCGACCTGGACCATCTCGTGGCAATTGAGAATCGGGTGGTGGCGGCCCTGGCCGGGGGCGACCCAGTCGCGGACCACGCGGTAGCGGAAGCGGCCGTGGCCGACGACGGTGTCCTTTTTCGGATCGGCGGCGCGGAGCGGCTGGACCCAGGTGGCGGCGGCGGCGGTGGCGAGGCCGGCGAGGAAGTGGCGGCGGGAAGACATGGAGGAAAATTGCGGATTGCGGATCGCGAAATGCGGATTTGTAAACCGGAATTCGGAAACCGGAGTTTCTGGAAGACCGTAATTCGGAAACCGGAAACCGGAGTCCGGCGAGCTGAGATCAGAAAAACGGATACGGGATCAGAAGGTGCCTTTGAGGCCGAAGGTCCAGAGGGAGCCGAACTCGGTGCGCTGGCGGAACTGGGCGTGGGCGGGGGTGCTGGGACCGTGGACCTCGATGTCGTCGGGGGCGTCGCCGATGTTGCGCAGGGCGGCGAAGAGGCCGAGGCGGCGGGTGAGTTTGTACTCGGCGTTGAGGTCGACGTAGAGACGCTTGGACCACCAGACGAAGGTGCCGGGCTCGATGCTGGCGCCGGCGGCGATGGCGTTGCGGCGCTGGCGGCTGCGGTAGTTCCAATTCGCGCGCAGGGTCCAGCGGTCGCGGTTGAAGTTCACGCCCCAGTTGGCCGTGCGGGGAACGAAACCCGGGAAGTTGGTCGCGGCGGGGCCGAGGAGACGCTGGGCGCTGCCGTTGGCGAAGACGGTGAAGCCGCGGGCCCAGGCGGGCAGGAAGGTCAGCGCCTGCTTGTAGTCGAACGTGAGGCCCTGCATGCGCACGGTGCTGTCGAGGTTGTACTGCGTCGCCACCGGGTAGTTGCCGTAGACGTTCGGATCGAGGCTGTAGAGGGCGAAGAAGTCGTCGGGCGGGTTGAAGACGACGTTGCCGAAGAAGTTTTCGAAGTCGCGGCGGAAGGCGCCGACGGAGATCTGGCCGACACCCTGGAAGTAGTACTCGAGGCGGGTGTTGAAGGTGCGGGCGGACCAGGGCTTGATGGCGACATTGCTGACAGTGATCTGGTCGCCGGGCTGGGGATTCTCCGGATCCGGGAGGGTGAGACCGCCGGCGTACTGGTTGTAGTCGGGGCGGCCGACGGCGGTGGAAACGGCGGCGCGGACAACGAGATCCTCGCGCACGTTGAAGCTGGCGTTGAGGCTGGGGAACCAGCGGAGGTACTCCTTCTCCGCCCGCGCGCCGCGGTCGATGAAGGTGAGCTGCGAGACGCCGAGGGCGTTCGTGGCGGGGACCAGCGGAAGCGGGCGGCCGTTCGCGCCGAGGACGGGCCGGCCCTGGGCGTCGCGCTGGACGTTGCGGGACGGATCGGTGAGCGGGCCCTCGGCCTCGATGTTCGTCTGCTCGGCGCGGAGGCCGCCGACGAGCTTGAGGCGGTTGCGGAAAAGCGCGAGGTCGCCGCGCAGGTAGGCGGCGGAGACGAGTTCCTGGGCGCGTTTCGACAGGTTGATTTCGGAGCGGTAGTTCGTGTTCGCGTTGGTGGTGAAGTACGCGGGGTTGGCGACGAAGTGGCCGTAGAACAGTTCGCTGCTGACGCCCTGGATGGCGGGGAAACCGTAGGGCGCGATGCGGCTCGAGAAGCTCGGGTCAATGAACGGCGCCGCGCGGTCGTCGGAGGCCGCGGCGGGCGCGGTGCTGGCGAGGTTGTCGCGGCCCACGTAGGTGTAGGCGGGGTTGCTCACGCGCTGGTCGCGGGCGGCCTCGCGGAAGTCGAGGCCGGCGCGGAGGGAAAACGGCAGCGGCCCGTGGAAGTCGCGGCGGACGTTGGCGTAGGCGGTGCGTTTGGTGTCGTCGGTGCCGCGGGTGTTGCCGGTGGCGGCGGTCATGACGTAACTGTCGAGCGAATACGGGTCGACGGGGTTGCCGGCGGCGTCGGTCACCGTGACGACGCGGGGCCGGAGATAGAAGATGTCGGCGAAGGAAACCGTGACGCCGGTGCGGCGGGCGGTGGTGGTGTCGAAGAAGCCGGACCGTGTGTTGTGGTTGCGGTTGCGCGCGCGGGAGTAGGAGTAGCCGGCGTCGGATTTCCAGACCGGGCCGTCGTGGCGCCAGACGACGGAGGGCATGTAGGTCCAGTTGGAGCGGTCGGCGCCGGTGGTCTGGAGCTGGAGATCGCCGGCGCCGGCGGCGCCGCGGGTCGAGACGGTCGTGAAGTCGCCGGGGGCGACGCGATTCACGTTGAACGTGAGCTGGTTGTGGTTGATCAGCACGTCGAAGGTCGAGGCTTGGAGGGAAAACGCGAAGCGGTCGCGCGCGGTGGGTTTCCAGTCGACGGTGGCGCCGAAGGAGGAGCGCTTCGTATCCTTGCCGCTGTTACGCACCACGAAGGTCGAGAGGTAGGGGCGGTCGAAGGACGTGTGCGGGAAGGCGGCGCCGTTGGTGGCGGCCTGGGTGCCGCGCCAGGTGTTCTGCACGAGCGGTTCGCCGGAGTACTGGCGGTTGAAGCCGGCGGAGAGGGTGAAGCCGAACGTTTTGCTGACGGGGGCGAGGTAGGAGAAATCGGCGCCGGGGTGGATCTTGCGGGTGGGGTGGCGCGGGGCGGGGCTGCGGTCCCAGTCGCGGGCGTTGTCCCGCATCATGAAGTAGGTGCTGAAGTTGAAGACCGGCTTGGCGCGCTCGAAGGAGGAACGCGGGACGAGGTTGACGGAGCCGGCGAGGGCGTTGCCCTGGGAATCGGGCGTGGGCGAGAACGAGACCTCGATGCGCGAGAGGTTGTTGATGGAGACTTGGTCGAGACCGACGGAGCGGTTGGTTCCGCCGGCGCCGCCGCCGACCGCGCTGGCGAGGCCGAAGCCGTCGAGCGTGACGGGCACGTAGTCGCCGGGCACGCCGTTGAGGGAGACGTCGCGGGCGTTGCCGCCGGCGTAGTCGATGTTCACGCCGGGGAGAAACTTGAGGAACTCCGCGGCGTTGCCCTCGGCGACGTCGCCGAACTCGTCGGTGGCGACGACGTTCTTGATGTTCGGGGCGAAGCGCTGCTCGTTGATGGCGAAGGCCGCGCCGCTCATCTCGCGGCTGGTGGCGACGACGAACTGCGAGAGCTGCACCACGGCGCCGTTGGCGTCGGTCCGCGGCGCCGCGCCGAAGGTCAGGTCGCGGACCGCGGCGGCGCCGGCGGCGAGGGTGACGGCCGAGGTCTGCGTTGGAAAACCGGAGAAGAACACCTCGAGGCGCGTTTCGCCCGGCGGCAGGCGGTCGAGCCGGTAGAAGCCGTCGGCGTCGGTGAACGTTTCCTGGCCCGTGGCCGCGACGCGCACCCGCACGCCCTCGAGGAAGTCGCCGGTGGCGGCGTTCTGCACGCGGCCGGAGACCGTCGCGAGCGCCGGCTCCTGGGCGGGTCCGGAGACGGCGGCGAGGCAGGCGAGGAAGAGTCCAAGCAGGAAGCGGAGGCGGTTCATGGGAGCGGGGTTGCGGGGGTGTAAGACGGGCGTTGCGCGGCCGCGCGCAGCGGGGCTGCAGCGAAGCCGGGGCGACTGCCGGCGGGGTGGAGCGGCGGGGCCGCGGGGTCCGGCGAAAATCGGGTTCGGGCGCCGCGGTCTCAAGTCCCAATTCGCGGCCGGGCGGCCGCGGGTTCAACGCACGGCCGCGAAGGCGAGAAACTGGCCCCATTCGCGGGGGCCGAGCGGGGCCTGGCCGCGGCGGAATTCGTCCGACACGAGCCGGCCGAGGGCGTCGAGGGCCGAGTCGGACAAGGTCGACCGCAGAAAATCCCGATCGGCGGCGAAGACCCGGTGCACGGCGAGCAACGCTTCCATCGCCTTGTCTTTGTTCGGGGCGCCGGGGCCGGCGAAGTCGGCGTTGCGGGCGCGGAGGCCGAGCGCGAGCGCGCGGACGAGCTCGGGGCGGGCGGCGTCGTCCGCCGGCAGCGCGCCGATCGTCTCGGCGAGGGCGCGCAGCATGATGTAGTGGTAGGCGGGGCGGGCGTTGTGCGGGTCGAGCCAGCGGCCGGCGCGGGGTCCGTCGGCGAGTTGGCCGGGGATGACGCCGTGGCGCAGCTTCGCGACGGCGGCGTCGAGGTAGAGGCGTTCGCCCGTGGCGGCGGCGGCGCGGGCCAGCAGGTGGGCGCTGAAGCTGTTGTAGTTCCAGTTGCGCGCGAGCGGGCGGGCGAGGGCCCAGTCGGCGGCGCGGCGGGCGCCGGCGAGGTCGCGCGCGTCCTTGGTTTCCCGATACAAATCGAGGAGGGCGGTGCCGGCCTCGGCGTTGTCGAATTGCAGGCCGCCGTCGTCGCCGTCGTCGATCACCCAGCCGCGGTGCAGGAAGCGGTCGAGTTGGCCGGTTTGTTCCGCGCGCCGCAAAAAGCGGTCGGCGGCGGCGAAGGCGGGGTCGCGGGTGGCGCCGCGCACGGCGGGAAACGGAAAGAGTCCGGCGCCGGCCTCGGCCTGGGCGGCGAGGAGGTAGTCGGCGGCGAGACGCGCTTCGCGGAGGGCGCGGTCGGCGCCTTCGAGCCCGGCGCCGGCCGCGGCGGCGCAGCCCGCGACGACGGCGGCGGGTTCGCGCAGGGCGTGTTCGAGTTTCGCGGGCTCGAGACCGGGGCGCCACCACCGGAGTTTTTCGAGCCGGGGCAGGGTGCGGGCGAAGGCGGACCGCGCCTCCGCGGGCGTGAGCCAGGCGGCGTCGCGCGGAATGGGCAGATGGCGGTCCGCGACCTCCGGCGTGCCGGCGCGGGGCCCGAGGCGGGCGCGCACGACGGCGACCTCGGCCTGGATCTTCGCGGGATCGATCGGGCCGGTCGGGCCGGCGGGCGCGGCGCACGCGGCGGGGACGGGCGGCAGCAGCGCGAGCGCGATCGCAAGGGGGACGAAGGAACGCATCGGGGCGGAATCGTTGGCGGGGCGAACGCGTGGCGGCGAGCCCGGCGTTTCGCGCCCGGCGCAGAATCGCACTTGCCCCGGCGGGGGCGCGCGTTCTGCTACACGTTTTTCCCGCCGCACATGCCTTCCACGATCGCCGTTCTGGACTTCGGTTCGCAGCTCACGCAGGTCATCGCCCGCCGGATCCGCGAGTGCCAAGTCTACTCGAAGATCTACCACTACTCGACCCCGGCCGCGAAGCTCCGCGCCGACGGCGTCGTCGGCATCATCCTCTCCGGCGGCCCCCAGAGCGTCTATTCGAAGCAGGCGCCGCATCCCGATCCCGAGATCTTCAAGCTGGGCGTGCCGATGCTGGGCATCTGCTACGGCGTGCAGCTGATGGGCTACTTCCTCGACGGCGTCGTCGAGCACAGCAAGGCCCGCGAGTACGGCCACGGCGTGCTCACGGTGAAGAAGGCGGGCCGGCTCTTCGCCGGGTTGCCGAAGAAAGTCCGGGTCTGGAATTCGCACGGCGACAAACTCACGAAGCTGCCGCCGGGCTTCCGCGCGATCGGCACGACGGAGAATTCGCCGTTCGCCGCGATCGAGGATCTCCAGCGCAACTTCTACGGCATCCAGTTCCACCCGGAAGTGTTCCACACCGAGCGCGGCGTGGAGATGATCCGCAACTTCCTGCTCGGCGTGTGCGGCGTGAAACAGGAGTGGACGACACGCGACTTCATCGCCCAGGCGGTCGAGAAGATCCGCGACCAAGTCGGCTCCGGCCGCGTGCTGCTCGGACTTTCCGGCGGCGTCGATTCCTCGGTGGCGGCCGCGCTGCTGCACAAGGCCATCGGCAAGCAGCTCACCTGCGTGTTCGTCGACAACGGCCTGCTCCGCAAGGGCGAGCGCGCCGCGGTCGAGAAACTCTACGGCGACCACTTCAAGATCGACCTCCGCGTGGTCGACGCGTCGAAGCTCTTCCTCCGCCGCCTCAAGGGCGTCACCGAGCCCGAGCAGAAGCGCAAGATCATCGGCCGCACCTTCGTCGAAGTCTTCGAGCAGTCGCTCAAGTCGATCAAGGGCCGCGCCCAGTTCCTCGGCCAAGGCACGCTTTACCCGGACGTGATCGAGAGCGTCTCGATCGGCGGCAATCCCGCTTCGCTGATCAAGACGCACCATAATGTCGGCGGTCTGCCCGAGCGCATGAAGCTGAAGCTGATCGAGCCGTTGCGCGAACTCTTCAAGGACGAGGTTCGCCGCGTCGGCGAGGCGCTCGGCCTGCCGCGCGAGGTCGTGTGGCGCCAGCCGTTCCCGGGGCCCGGTCTCGGCGTGCGCGTAATGGGCGACATCACCGCCGAGAAGCTCGAGATTTTGCGCAACGCCGACTACGTGCTCCAGGAAGAGATGTTGGCCAGCGGTTACTATTACAAGGTGTGGCAGTCGTTCTGCGTTTTCCTGCCGGTCCGGACCGTCGGCGTGTTCGGCGACGAGCGCACCTACGATTACGTGATCGCGATGCGCATCGTCGAAAGCACCGACGCGATGACCGCGGACTGGGCCAAGCTGCCGCACGAACTCCTGCAGAAAATCTCCAGCCGCATCACCAACGAGGTGCGCGGCGTCGGCCGGGTCGTCTACGACGTGAGTTCGAAGCCGCCGGCGACAATCGAGTGGGAGTGAGTTGCCCCGCGGCCCGCCCGCGCTTCCCTTTGCCCCGAACCTCCGCCACCGTCCGCCCATGATCCCTTCGTTCCCGCGCCGCCTCGTTTCCGTGCTGTCCGCCCTGATGCTTGCGACCGTCGCTTCCGCCGCCGAACCCGCGATCATCGCCAAGGCCCGCGCCTACCTCGGCAACGAGGCCGCCCTCGAGGCCGTGAAATCGGTGCACTACGTCGGCACCCTCATCACCGCCGATCCGGCCGATGCCACGAAACAAACGCGCGCGGCGATGGAGATCATCTTCCAGAAACCCGGCCAGCAGCGCATTGTCGCCACCTCCGACAAGGTGATCGAGACCACGGCGCTCGACGGTTACGACGGCTGGCAGCGCATCCAGGACGCCGCCAACCCCACCAAGTGGCGCCAGACCCTCCTTGGCTCCGAGCAAATCAAGCGCCTCCGCGCAAACACTTGGGAAAATCTCGCTTACTTCCGCGGCATCGAGCGCGTCGGCGGCCGCCTCGAAGACCAGGGCGCCAAGACCGTCGAGGGCGTGGCCTGCCAGAAGATCGCCTTCATCCACGGCCCCGGGATCGTGTTCTACCGCTACTTCGATGTCGCGACCGGCCGCTTGGTCTTCACCGAAACCGAAGCCGGCGGCACCATCCGCGAGCAGGGCGAAATGATCGTCAACGGCATCCGTTTCCCCCGCAGCATCGTGACCTCGACGAAGAACGCCCAAGGCCAGACGCAGACCGTCACGATCAATTTCGAGAAGATCACGGTGAACACTGTATTCCCCGAGAACCAATTCCGGGTGCCGGCGCTCAAGGGTCAGTAAAGCGCGGTTGGTCAGTGGTTTAATGGGTTTATAGGTCCGCGGAGGCGGACGCCGACGGCAGCCGCATTCAGAGGCTCCGCGGCCCGCTCCACCGGGGGTGCGCCCTGAGAAAATTCTCGCGACGCCGGCCGGTGCTCCCTACATGAGGCGTCCCCTCCATGCGTACGCTTCATCACGCCTCCAAGACCTTTGCGGAAGACCTGGCTTCGTTTTGCCGCGGCTCGGTTGTCCCGAAGGAGATCAGCGATTCCGTCGCGGCCATCTTGGC
Source organism: Opitutaceae bacterium (assembly GCA_027482185.1). Lineage (GTDB taxonomy): Bacteria > Verrucomicrobiota > Verrucomicrobiia > Opitutales > Opitutaceae > ER46. Next base: position 663,511 of record JAIXWF010000022.1, read on the forward strand.
CGATGTCCGGATCCGGGGCGATGAGGCGGTCTCCTACTACGCGGCCAAGTTCGACGGCGCGAAGCTCCGCGCCCGCGATTTCCGCGTGCCGGCCAACGATTTTCTCGTCGCCACCAAACGTTTGCCCGCCGCCGAACTGAAGGCGCTGCAGGCCGCCCGCGAAAACATCGTCGCCTTCAACAAACGCGGCCTGCCGGAAAACTGGACCGCCAAGAACAAGCACGGCGCCGTGATCGGCGAGAAGTTCGACCCGATCCGCCGCGTGGGCCTCTACATTCCCGGCGGCGAAGTGCCCCTCGTTTCCACGGTTCTGATGACCGTCACGCTGGCCAAGATCGCCGGCTGCCCGGAGATCGCGGTGTTCACGCCGTCCAATTCCGACGGCAAGGTCGCCGACGGCATGCTCGCCGCCCTGCACCTCCTCGGCATCGGGGAAGTCTACCGCGTCGGCGGCGTCCAGGCGATCGGCGCCATGGCCTACGGCACGACGACGATTGCGCCCGTCGACAAAGTTTTCGGCCCGGGCAACGCGTATGTCTGCGAGGCGAAACGCCAGGTTTTCGGCACCGTCGGCGTCGATTCGCTCCCCGGTCCCAGCGAGGTCATGGTCATCGCCGACGAGACGGCCAAGCCCGGCTTCGTCGCCGCCGATTTGCTGGCGCAGGCCGAACACGGTTCCGGCCGCGAGAAGATCTACCTCGTCGCCACCTCGGGCGACATCCTCGCGAAGGTCGCGTCGGAAATCCGCACCCAGCTGCAGGTCCTGACCCGTTCCGAAAAAACGCAGCGCGTGCTCGAGCACGGCTTCGTCGCCATCGAGGCCAAGTCGCTCGCCCAGGCCGCGTCGATCGCCAACTACGTCGCCCCCGAGCATCTCGAGCTGATCGTCGCCGAGGCCGCGGCCAAGAAACTCACGGCCGACATCACGACGGCCGGCGCGATTATGGTCGGCAACTATTCGCCGACCGCGCTGGGCGATTTCACCGCCGGTCCCAGCCATGTGCTGCCGACGGGCCGCGCCGGACGTTTCTTCAGCGGCCTGCGCGTCGCCGATTTCATCCGCCGCACGAGCCTCATCCACTACGACCGCGCGAGCGTGAAGAAGGCCGAGCCCGTCGTCGCCGCCTTCGCGGCGATGGAGAAACTCGACGCCCACGGCCGCAGCGTGCGCATCCGCACGCTCTGATGCGCCCGGCGCCGGCCGGCCCGAAAAGGATTTTGTTTTTCGGCCGGTTCGTGCCTGCTTGCCGACCGCCATGTCCGCTCCCACGTCCCTCGCGCTCCCGCACATCGCGAAACTCCACGCCTACACGCCGGGCTTGCAGCCGACGGAGCCGGGTTGGACGAAGCTGAACACCAACGAGTGCCCGTACCCGCCGAGCCCGCGCGTGGCGGAGGCGATCCGGCGCGAGGTCGGCGCCGACGGCGCCGCGCTGCGGCTTTATCCGAATCCGAAGAGCAGCCCGCTCCGCGCCGCCGTCGCGCAACTCCACACCCGCGATCTGCCCGGGCTCACGGAGGACAACGTCTGCATCGGCAACGGCTCCGACGACATTCTCAATCTGCTGATCCGCGCGTTTTGCACGCAGGAGGCCGCCGCCGGCCTGACGTTGCCGAGCTATTCGCTGTATCCGGTCCTCGTCGAGATCCAGGACGGCCGCACCGCCGTCGTGGAATTCGACCGTTCCATGCGGCTCCCCGTCGAGCGCATCGCGGCCTCGCCGGCGCGCGCGTTTTTCCTGACCTCCCCCAACGCCCCGACCGGCGTCGCCTTCGCCAACGCCGACCTCGAGCGCGTGCTCGCGTCGTACCGCGGGCTTTTCGTCGTCGACGAAGCGTACGCGCCCTTCGCGACGGAGAACGCCGTGCCGCTGCTCGCGCGTTTCCCGAATCTCGTGATCGTACGCACGCTGTCCAAGGCCCATGCGCTCGCCGGCATCCGCGTCGGCTACGCGCTCGCGCACCCGGACCTCATCGGCGTCCTCGACCGCGTGCGCGACAGCTACAACGTCAACCGCCTCTCCCAGGCCGCCGCTCTCGCCGCGGTGGGCGACGCGGCGTACTACGACGGCGTCGTCGCGCGGGTGAAGGCGACGCGCGATGCATTCGTGGCCGACCTGACGGGGCGCCGCGGCTGGTTCACGTATCCGTCGCAGGCCAACTTCGTCTTCACGGAACCGCGCGATGCCCGGGGCGCGAGCGGCCCGGCCGTGGCGAAGTCCGCCTACGATTTCCTTTTCCGGCACAAGGTGCTGATCCGCTACTTCCCGAGCCACGCCTTGACCGCCAGTTTCCTGCGGCTCAGCGTCGGCACGGACGCGGAGATGCGCGTTCTCAGCGAAACTCTCGACGCATGGCAACAGGCTCCCGCACCAGCACCGTAAACCGCAAAACCGCGGAAACCGACATCGCGCTCACCCTCGCGATCGACGGCCGCGGCACGGCGAAGATCGACACCGGCGTGCCGTTCTTCGACCACATGCTGACGCTGTTCGCGAAGCACGGCCTCTTCGATCTCGAGGTGAAGGCCAAGGGCGACGTCGACGTCGACTACCACCACACCGTCGAGGACGTGGGCCTCGTGCTCGGCCAGGCCTTCAAGGAAGCGCTTGGGGCCAAGACGGGCATCCGCCGCTACGGCTTTTTCCTGCTGCCGATGGACGAATCGCTCGCGCGCGTCGTCGTCGACCTCGGCGGCCGGCCGCACCTCGTGTACGAGGCGAACCCGCCGACGATGTTCGTGCGCGATTTCAACATCGTGCTCGTGAAGGAATTTTGCCGCGCCTTCAGCAACGCCCTCGGCGCCAACCTCCACGTGCACCTCGAGTACGGCGAGGAGCCGCACCATGTCGCGGAGGCGATCTTCAAGGGGCTCGCGCGCGCGCTCGATATCGCGACGCAGATCGATCCCCGCGCCGCCGACCAGGTGCCCAGCACCAAGGGCAGCATCTGAACGAATCAGCAGCGGTCGGAGAAAGCCGGCGGATTGACGTTGCGGAATTTCGTTTCCGTCCGGCTCCGCCCTCCCGCCCCCAAGCCGCGTGAACTCCGAACTCCCAACGCCCAACTCCGAACCCGCCGCGGCGTCCGCGCCGCGCTCCGGCCGCGTGGCCGTGATCGACACCGGGATTTGCAATTTGCGCAGCGTGACCAAGGCCCTTGAGGCCGTGGGCGCGCCGATCCAAGTCGTGCGCACGCCGGCGGACGTCGCCGCGGTGCGGGCGACGGGGCTGGTGCTGCCGGGGGTCGGGGCGTTGCGGGATTGCGTCGCGGCGCTGCGGCAGACGGGCCTCGATGCGACGGTTCGGGATTGGATCGCGGCGGACCGGCCTTTCCTCGGGGTCTGCCTCGGGATGCAGGCTTTGTTCGAAAGTTCGGAGGAAGGGGACATCCGTGGCTTGGGTATTTTCCCGGGTCGGGTTGTGCGTTTCCGGCGGCCGCGGGAGTTCAAGATTCCGCACATGGGCTGGAACACGGTGCGTTTCACGCAGCCCCAGTCGCCGTTGGCGCGGGACCTCGCGCCGGCGGGCGAGGCGTTCTACTTCGTGCACAGTTTCCACTGTGTGCCCGCGGATCCGGGGCTCGTGCTGGCGGCCTGCGATTACGGCGGGGAATTCTGTGCGGCGATCGGGCGGGGGCGCGTTTTCGCGACGCAGTTCCATCCCGAGAAATCGCAGGCCAAGGGCCTGCGGATCTACGGCAATTTCGCGGCGGTGGCGGCGCAGGCCGCGCCGGGCGCGGCCGGTTGAAAGCGGCAAGTTGAAGGTCGAAAGTCCGGACCGCGGGCGCGGTTTCGTCCACGCCGTCGGGCCCCAACGGCGATAATTCCCGCGCGACGGAGAGGTGCGCGCGGCTAATTCCGCGGGACAAAGTGGGTTGCGGACAAACTTTTCTTTGCCAGCGGCGCGGAATTGGCTTCGCTCGCCCGCCTATGGCTATCACTGCCTCGCTGAAGCTGGACGACAAAGAATACCCCCTGCCCGTCATCGTCGGCACCGAAGGGGAAAAAGCCATCGACACCCGCCAGTTGCGCGCGGCCAGCGGCTACATCGCTTTCGACCAGGGCTACGGCAACACCGGCTCCTGCGAGAGCCAGATCACCTATCTCGACGGCGACAACGGCATCCTCCGCCACCGCGGCTACCCGATCGAGCAGCTCGCGCGCTACAGCGACTACGTCGAGACCGCCTACCTGATCATCTACGGCGAACTGCCCAACGGGACCCAGCGCAAGGAATTCGGCCTGCGCCTGCGCAAGAACGCCGCGGTCGAGATGCAGATGCAGAAGATCCTCGAGGGCTTCCCGACCAACGCGTCGCCGATGGCGATGCTGTCGGCGATGGTCAGCGCGCTGCCGGCCTACTACCCCGACCTCGCGACGAACAATTTCGAGAAGGACCTGAAGAACTTCGACCTCGCGGCCGCGATCGCGATTTCGAAGATCCGCACGATGGTGGCGATGATCTATCGCTACACGCACGGCCTGCCGTACATGTTCCCGAAACAGGAACTGCCGTTCGCCGAGAACTTCCTGCACATGATGTTCTCGGAGCCGTATCAGGATTACACGGCCGCCCCCGAGGTCGCGAAGGCCCTGAACCTCGTGCTGCTGCTCCATGCCGACCACGAGCAGAACTGCTCCACGTCGACCGTGCGCATGGTCGGCTCCAGTGCCGCCAATCTCTTCACCTCGATCTCCGCCGGCGTGAACGCGCTCTCCGGCCCGTTACACGGCGGCGCCAACGTCGCGGTCATGCAGATGCTCCAGTCGATCCACGACGAAGGCGACGACGGCACCCGCTTCATCGCCGCGGCCAAGTCCGGCTCGAAGAGCAACCGCCTGATGGGCTTCGGCCACGCCGTGTACCGCAACTTCGACCCGCGCGCGAAGATTATCGGCGACGCCTGCGACGTCGTCCTGAAGAAGCTCGGCATCAGCGACCCGCTCCTCGACATCGCCAAGAACCTCGAGCAGGCCGCGCTGAAGGACGACTACTTCGTCTCGCGCAAGCTGTACCCCAACGTCGATTTCTATTCCGGCATCATCATGCGCGCGATCGGCATCCCGATGAACATGTTCACGACGATGTTCGCGATCGGCCGCGCCCCGGGCTACATCGCCAACTGGAAAGAAGTCGCGTCGAATCCCAAGGGCCGCATCTACCGTCCCCGCCAGATCTACGTCGGCGCCCAGAAGCGCGACTACACGACGATCGATCACCGCGCGTAAGCGCGCGGGGAAGCTTTAAGCGGTAAGCTGAAAGCTGGAGAGCTTCAGCGTTCAGCTGTCAGCGATCAGCGATTTTCTCCGCTAGTTGATTTCCGGTCTCCGGTCTCCGCTTTCCGGTTTTCCCCCGCCTTCTCCGGCGGCGCGTGGAAAATGTCCTCCATCTGGAGGCCGGTCAGATTCGTCAGGCCCTTGATCAGGCTGAAGAGCACGTAGAGCGTCATCGCCATGCTCGGGATCACGATCACGGGCCAGTTGAGCAAATTCATCCGGCCGAGCTCGGCGTTGAATTCCGGGGTGCCGGCCGGGCTCTTGAGCAGGTAGCGCGCGAGGCCGAAGTTGAGCACGGCGCTGACGAGAAACGACAGCGCGAGCCCGTAGCTCGCCCGCGCGAGCAGGCGTTCGAAGTCCGGTTGCTTGCCGCGTTCCGCGAGGGCGGCGTCGACCTTGGCGGTGTCGATCACCTGGTCGTTCCAAAGCAGTTCGCGGACGAACGGCCGCTTCGTGCGCATCGAGAGCAGGACCGCCACGCCGAGCAGCGTCGGGATCGAGGCTTCCTTGATCGCGAACCACATGCCGTCGGCCTTCACCTGGTTGAGCCCGCCGGTGAGCAGCACGCTCGCGATGCCGAGGATGGAAAACAGGTTGGTCTTCTTCCGCTGGATCAGGTCGTACACGCCGTAGGCGAGGGGAAACAGCAGCGCCAGCGCCATGCCCCATTGCGGGCCGAGCCGGTTCTCGTCGCTCAGCTTCATCAGCACGATCGTCGGGATCGCGATGTTGCACGCGAGGTTGAGGAGCAGGTTTTCGCGCTTGGGTTTGGGAGCGGTCACGGGCGGAAGGGCGAACAGCCATGAGGCCGGCGCCGGACGGCGTCTAACCAATTTTCCGCGTTTGCGGCCCGGGGATTTTCTGTCACCTCTGCGCCACGCGCCGCCCGGCGGCCGCGCCCAGCGCACCATGGACCTTTCCCTTCCCCCCGGCGGCATCCTCATCGGCATCGGCACCGACGTGATCGAGGTCGAGCGGGTGCGCGGGGTGATCGAGCGGCAGGGGGAACGGTTCCTCGCCCGCGTCTTCACCGACGAGGAGCGCGCTTACTGCGACGGCATCAAGCATCCGTTCAAGCACTACGCCGCGCGCTTTGCCGCCAAGGAGGCCGTCTCGAAGTGTTTCTCCACCGGCATCGGTGCCGAACTCGGCTGGCGCTCCGTCTCCGTCTACCACGGCGAGCGCCACCAGCCGCTCGTCCGCCTCGACGCCCAGGGCGAGGCCCTCCTCCGCCACGTCGGCGCCACCCACGTGCACCTCAGCCTCTCGCACACCGACACGGTCGCCATGGCCGTCGCCGCACTCGTCCGCGCCTGACCCCCGCCGCCCATGCCCGATTCCGAATTGCCGCCGGAGAGCGCCTACCCGCTGAAAGCCGCGAAGCTGTCGAAAACGCCGTCGTGGATCATGCTCGGGTTTTTGCTCGGCGTCGCGTTCGTGCTCGCGTTGCCGCCGCTCGGCAAGAAAACGCCGGCCGCGCCCGCGACCGTGACCGCGCGCCTCGAGCCCGACCCCGCGCCCGCTCCCGCCAAGGCCGAGCCGCCGCCCTTCACGACCATCGAGGCCGTCTTCGCCGAGTGGGGCCAGTACGCGGTTTGGTCCGACGACACCACCGAGGTCGCGCTGTGGAATTCCGCCGCCGGCGGTTTCACGAACTTCTACGAAGTGCGGCGCGTCGGCGGCACGCACTACTTCCGCACCATCCCGAGCCTGACCCGACGCATTTTGAACCACGGCAAGCCGCTCCCGGATTCGCCCCTGCAATTCACCGAGACCGAGGAGCAGTACGAGGAATGGAAACGGCACGGCCGCAGCGAACGCCCCGTCGACCGCATCCCGACGCGCTCGATGCGCCCGGTCGCCGAACCCGACGCCGCCCCGGCGCCCGCGCCCGCCGCGCCGAAGGTGCCGCCGCCGCGAATTGCTCCGCCGGAATTGCCGCTGCTGCCGCCGCCGAAACCGAATCCGTGACCGTGCCTCCGCTTGCCGCCAGCCATCCGATTCTGACCTGCTCGGAAGCCCGCGAGTTCGAGGCGGCCTACTTCGGCGGGGACGAAGCCCGCGAATGGCCCGCGATGCAGGCCGCCGGCCGCGCCGTGGCCCGCGGGATTTTGCGCGATGCCCGGGAAATCGGCGGCCTGCCCGGCGCCGCCCGCCTGCTCGTCCTCGTCGGCAAGGGCCACAACGGCGGCGACGCGCTGATCGCCGCGCAGGCCCTGCTCGGGGCCCTGCCGGCAGCGACGGCGGATGTCGTGTTTGTCTTCGGCGTCCGCGCCCTGCGACCGCTTGCCGCCCGCGCCTGGCGCGACCTGCAGCAAGCCGCGGGAAGCCGCGTCACGGCGAGGGACCGGGAATTGCCCTCCGGCGCAACGCGGTACGACGCGAGCCTCGACGGTGTCTTTGGCTTCCAATTCCGGCCGCCGGCGGATCCGGCCGTGCTCGCGTTGTTCGCCGCGGTCGACGCGTTGCCGATCGGCCTGCGTGCGGCGGTCGACTTGCCGAGCGCCGACCGGCTGTGCGCCGATTTCACCTACGCGACGGGAATCTTGAAAACGCCGGTGCTCGAATCCGCGGTCGCCGGACGGATCCGTTACCTCGATCTCGGCTTCTTCGCCGCCCGCGCGATGGATCCGGTCGCCGGTCCGCGCGTGCTGACGCCCGCGGTGCTCGCGCCGCTCGCCGGCCTGCGGCCTTCGGTCTCCGACAAACGCACGTACGGTCACCTCATGATCGTCGGCGGCTCGCGGTCGTTTCCCGGCGCGGTGCTGCTCGCCGTGCAGGCGGCGTTGCGCAGCGGGGCGGGGCTGGTGACGGCGTTCGTGCCCGAGTCGGTCGCGCCGGCGTTCGCCGCGCAGGCGCCCGAGGCGATGTGGGTGGCGTGGCCCGAGACGCCGTCCGGCGGGCTCGCCCTCGAGGGCGAACATTTGCTCCGCGCCAAGTGGGACCGCGCGACGGCTCTCGTGATCGGGCCCGGACTGGGCCGCGAGCCGGAGACCCTCGCGCTGGCGCGCAGTATCGTCGCGCACTCCCCCGTGCCGCTTGTGATCGACGCCGATGCGTTGCAGCCGGAGATCGTCGCTGCCGGGTCGATGCCGCGCATCCTCACGCCGCATGCCGGCGAGGCAGAGCGGATCGGCTCCGCGCCCGTGTCGTCGGCTCCGACGGTCACGATTTTCAAAGGTCCGCGCACGCGGATCGCGGCGTCGGGGGGCGGTGACGTTTACGTTTCGCCGTTCGGCGGCCCGGTGCTGGCGCGCGGCGGGAGCGGCGATTTGCTGGCCGGGTTGACGGGTGGGTTGTTGGCGCAGACGTCGCGGGATCCCTTGCTGGCCGCGGCGCGCGGCGCGGTGTGGCACGGCCTCGCGGCCGATACCTTGGCGCGGACGCACGGTCAGGTCGCGGTCACGGTAGTCCAGCTGCTGGACTTTCTCGGCGCGGCCCTCCGAGAGTCCGCGGATGCGTCGTGAACTGACCGAGCGGCAGGCGTTTCTCATCCTCAATGCCCTGCCGAACATCGGCCCGATCACGCTGAACCGGCTCCTCGCGGAGCTCGGCGGCGATCCCCGGGCCGTGCTGGCCGCGGAGCGCAAGCAGCTCGAGGCCGTGAAGGGCGTCGGCCCCGTGATCGCGACGACCCTGCTCGCGTGGCCCGACTACTTCGATCTGGCCCGCGAGGAGGAACGCATGGCGCAGGGCGGGGCCGGCTTCATCGTCGGCCGCGACCCCGGCTACCCGCGGCTGCTGCGGGAAATCCACGATCCGCCGATCGGCCTGTATCGGAAGGGTGGCTACGACTTCGCCGCGCCCGGTGTCGCCCTCGTCGGCAGCCGGCGCACGACGCTTTACGGTCAGGCGACGGCGAAACGCCTCGGCGCCGAGCTGGCCCGGCTCGGCTTTTGCGTCGTCAGCGGCCTCGCGCGCGGCATCGACACCGCGGCGCACGAGGGCGCGTTGTCCGTCGGCGGCCGCACCGTCGCCGTCCTCGGCAACGGCATCGACCTGATTTATCCGCCGGAGAACGTGGACCTCTACCACCGGATCGAGGCGGAGGGTGGCGCGATTTTCTCCGAGTTTCCGCTGGGCCGCCGCGCGGATCGGCAATCTTTCGCGATGCGCAACCGCATCGTCGCCGGCAGCTGCGAGGCGACGGTGGTGATCGAGAGCGATGTTGCCGGCGGCGCGATGATCACGGCGCGGTTCGCCGGCGAGCAGGGCCGCCTGCTGTTCGCCGTGCCGGGCCGCATCGACCAGAACACGAGCGCCGGTTGCCACCAACTCATACGCGACGGTGCGACGCTGCTGACCAGCGTCGACGATTTGCTGGCCGAACTCAGCTACCTCGACGGCCTGCGGCCGGCCGCGATTCCCGCGAAGCCGGGTTCTGGGACGACGTTGGCCGCCGGCGAACCGCCCGCGGGCAAACCGGCGAATCTCAATCCCGAGGAAGAGGCGATCTTCGCCTGCTTCCGCGGCGGATCGTTGCTCGCACCGGACGCCGTCGCGCAGATCACAAACCTGCCGCCCGCCACCGTCTCCGCCGGCCTGATGATGTTGGAGCTCAAACGCCTCGTCGCCAAACGCGCCGACGGCACTTTCGAGCCGCGTTAGACGGCGAGGGCGGAAAATCGGAAAATCGGAAAATCGGAAAATCGGAAAATCGGAAAATCGGAAAATCGCGCGCGCTCCGAAAAATCCGCAATTCGCAATCCGAAATCCGCAATTCCGAGTCCGGTTTCCGCAGTCCGCACTCCGGTTTTATCCCTCAGCCTGGCGGCCAGTTCATTTGCCGTTTGGCCAGGAGGTGGACGTGGAGGTGCGGGACGGATTCGCAGGCGTGCGGGCCGTTGTTCACGACGAGGCGGAAGCCGTGGGCGAGGTTGAGTTTCCGGGCGACGGTGCCGGCGACGAGGAGCAGGTGGCCGAGCACGGCTTGGTCGGCGGGTTCGGCTTCGCCGACGCGCGGGATCGGTTTCTTCGGCACGATCAGCAGGTGGAGCGGGGCCTGCGGCTGGATGTCGTGCAGGACGATGCAGTGTTCGTCCTCGTGCTCGATTTTGGCCGGGATCTGGCGGGCGACGATTTTTTCGAAGAGGGTCATGGCGGAAACGCGGGGTGCGTCGCCACGAGACAGCGGAAAGGGCCGCCGGGGGAAAGGGCATTCTCGGCGGCAGCGGATTCGCCGCGTCGCCGGAATGCGGCAGGGTTCAGGCCCGCCGTCGACGCAACAGGGCGACGCCGAGGGCCGCGAGACCGGCGAGCGCCGCGTAGGTGCCGGGTTCCGGAATCGCCGACGTCGTCACCGTCATGGCATGCAGGCTGTTCGTGGTGAACGACTCCGGGTTGGCCTCGTAGCGGCTGTGGCCGGTGTAGCCGGCGAGGAGATTGGCGGTTTCGCCGGTGCCGGCTGCCTTCCATTTGACGGTTGCGGTCGGCGCCGACTCGAAGGCGACCATGTAGGTCGTGTTGCCGGAGACGGTCCAATTCAGGCCCGAGAAGAGCGTGTTCGATCCGACGACGGAGCCGAGAATGGCGTTGGAGTAGGTGGCGGAGAACAGCGCGGTGCCGTCCGGACGATAGCTGCCGGTCGATCCCGACACCGCGTAGAGGGAAAGGGTGAAGTTGCCGACGGCGAGACCGTTGCTGTTGGCGTAGAGGTCGAGGGAAACGATCGAACCGGCCGCGGCGTTGGTCGTAAAGGTCTGCCCGATCAGGGTGTTCGCGTTGTTTTTGGATCCGGATCCCGGGGTCACCTGGAAGTCGATAAACTGCTGCGCCGCGAGCGGGAGCGGCGCGATCAACAGCAGGACCAGAATGGGAAGGAGGCGGCGAGCGGCGCGATTCAAGGTCCCGACTACATCGGTCCGGCGGCGCGCGGGTTGAATGGGGCGGGCCGAAATCGCCGGGAAAAATGGTCCATGGGTTTCATCCGGTCCGTTTGCATGGGCCCGGGCGGCCGCCGCAGTTGCGGGCGAGGATTTTCCGCGCGCTTTTTGGGTAGGTTTCGCCCGCCGGAAACGGGCGCCTGGTCCGCGCCTCAGCCGAACCCATGCCGTTGAGAGAGCTTGGCTGAGAGTTGAGAACCAAACCGTTCGGTTCGTCAGGCTGCCGGCTGCGGCGACCTTTTCCGTGGCTCGGCGGATCGATCTCTCAACCCTCAACTTTCATCTTTCAACTGCATGACTCCGCCTCAGAGCAGCAGCAGCTGCAAATTCGATCCGCGCACGGTGCGGGCGGCGGCGAGGTCGCGGATGAACGCCAGCGCCTCCTCGTAGTCGCGTTTCCGCCGCGCGGTCGCGCGGGCGGAGGGCGGCAGGAGGGCGGGACGGAGATTGGTCACGAGCAACGTGGCCTCGCGGAACGGCGCGAGCTTCTTCAACCCGGCCATGATCTCCGCGCGCGTGAACAGCGGCGTGGCCGACGCCAGCGTCAACGAGGCGTCCCAGTGGAAGAAGCCGTGCCGCGGCTGCCGCGCGAAGAGCCGTGCGAGCAGTTCGGCGGCGGCGGCGTTGAACGCGGTGTCGTATTTGCGCGCGAACTCCGGGTGCGCGGCGTTCTGCCGCACGAATTCCGCCAGACTCAGGGCGATGGCGTCGCGGATCTGCGCCGCCAGGTAGAGATCCTGCCCGGTCGTGTGGGCGAAGAGCGCGTTGATGAAATGGAGCCGGCGGAGGTCTTCCCGGTCGGCGGGCGGCTTGGCCATGCGGCGGTCAGCTTTCTTTGCCCTTCAACTTGTCGAGCGTGCTGATCTCGTCGACGAACTCGGCGACGTCCCGGAATTCCTTGTACACGCTGGCGAACCGCACGTAGGCGACCTGGTCGACGGTGCGGAGGCGCTGCATCACGCCTTCGCCGATGGCGCGGGACGGGATTTCCTTTTCGAACTGCGCTTCCATGGCGTCCATCACGTCCTCGACGAGCATCGCGATCTGTTCGCCGTCGACCGGGCGTTTGTGGCAGGCGGCGCGCACGGCGCGGACCAGTTTCTCGCGGTCGAAATCCTCGCGGCGGCCGTCGCGCTTGATGACGACGACGCCGTCGCGCACCAGCATTTCGGTCGTGCTGTAGCGGTGGCCGCATTCCAGGCATTCGCGCCGGCGACGGATCGTCGACCCCTCCTTGCTGATGCGGGAGTCGATGACCTTGTCCTCGATGGAGGTGCACTTGGGGCAACGCATGCGCAGCCAGACTAGTTCAGCGCGAGAAAGTTCTCCAAAATCTTCATCCCGCCCACGGTCGCGATCGACTCGGGGTGGAACTGCACGCCCCAGATGGGGAGCGACCGGTGGCGCAGGCCCATGACCTCGCCCTCCGCCGTTTCCGCCGTGATCTCGAGCTCGGCCGGGAAGGTCGCGCGGTCGACGAGCAGCGAATGGTAGCGCGTGGCGGCGAAACCCTGCGGCATGCCGCGGAACACATCCGTGTCGCGGTGCAAAATGGGCGAGGTCTTGCCGTGCATCAGGCGGCCGGCGCGCACGACGTTGCCGCCGAAGTAATGCCCGATCGACTGGTGCCCGAGGCAGACGCCGAAGATCGGTTTCCGCCCCGCAAAGGCCTTGATGATGTCGAGGGTGACCCCGGCTTCGCGCGGCGAGCAAGGGCCGGGGGAAAGCAGCACGCGCTCGGGATTCAGGGCCACGGCCTGCTCCGGCGTGATTTCGTTGTTCCGGTAGACGCGCTGCGTCACGCCCAGCTGGCCGAAGTATTGGACCAGGTTGAACGTGAACGAATCGTAGTTGTCGATGACCAGGAGCACGGTCGTCGAGTAACCCGGGAACGCGCCCGAGGGTCAAGCGCCGGGCTCGGCCCGGAGGCCGCCCGGCCGGCACAGTTCCCGTCCGATGCATCCGCCCGCTGCGCCCCCGCTCCGGGGATCGGCCAAGCCGGGGCCGCAGTTTCGGCGGGACGTCCGGGGTGGCGGTTGTCCATGCTGCCGGGATGTCCGCCGTCTTTGAGCTCCTGAAAACCGATTCCGTCACGGCCGCCCGGCGCGGCCGCCTGCGCACGCGGCACGGAGTCGTCGAAACGCCCATCTTCATGCCCGTGGGCACGCAGGGCACGGTGAAGTCGGTGACGCCCGTGCAACTGCGCGAGATCGGCGCGCAGATCATTCTCGGCAACACCTACCACCTGAACCTGCGCCCGGGCAGCGAACTCGTGCGCGAGCTCGGCGGGTTGCACCGTTTCATGGGTTGGGACGGACCGATCCTCACGGACAGCGGCGGCTTCCAGGTCTTCTCGCTCGCGAAGCTGCGCGACATCCGGTCCGACGGCATCGCGTTTTCCTCGCACCTCGACGGCGCGAAACTGTTTCTCGGGCCAAAGGAAGTGATGGCGATCCAGGCCAATCTCGGTTCGGACATCGCGATGGTGATCGACGAATGCCCGCCCTGGCCGTGCACGCGCGAAGAATGCCGCGCGGCCGTCGACCGCAGCTACCGCTGGGCCGGCCAGTGCAAGCAGATCGCCGTCGACAACGGCTTCCTCGCCGCGGGCCATCTCGTCTTCGCCATCGCGCAGGGTTCGACCTTCGACGACCTGCGGCGCGAGGCGGCGGAGTCGTTGGCCGCGCTGGATTTCCCGGGCTACGCCGTCGGCGGCGTCAGCGTCGGCGAACCCGAACCCGAAATGCTGAAACAGGTCGGCGCCACGACGCCGTTCATGCCGGCGCACAAACCGCGGTACACGATGGGCCTCGGGACGCCGCCGCAGCTCCTCAAGATGATCGCGCTCGGCGTGGACATGTTCGACTGCGTGCTGCCGTCGCGCGTCGCGCGCAACGGCCTCGTCTTCACGCCCGACGGACCGATGAACCTGCGCAACGAACGCTACCGGACGGACCCCAAGCCGATCGTCGAAGGCCTGGCGAACTACACCGCGAATTTCTCCCGCGCCTATTTGCGGCACCTCACGCTCGCGGGCGAGATTCTCGGCTGCACGCTCCTGACGCTGCACAACCTGCATTTCTACCTCGATCTGATGGCGCAGGCGCGGGCGCACCTCGAGGCCGGCGACTACGGTTCCTGGCACCGGGCCTGTGTCGAACGCTACGAGGCCGGGGCGGCCGCGCGGCTGGCGGGCTGACGCCAGGGAAATTCGCGCCGCGGGACCGGGGTTTCTTCCCGTCCCGTGCTGCCGCCGTCCCGGGAAAAGCGTCCCGTGCGCGGGTTATCCTGCGGGCGATGAACTTCTCCACGGATACGCTCGACCGGGTGCGCGACGACCTCGCCGCCGACCCGGCGCAAACGCGCGCGGCACTGACCGCGCTGAGCGGCGCCCTCTGCGCGGCCCACCGCGAACAGGATGCCGCGGCCTGGGCGGAAACGGTGGCGCGGTGCCGCGCCCACCCGCTGCGCGCCGTCCTGCACGAGGACCCGCTCACCCGCCGCACCTACGAACAGCCGCGCGGCTACGCCGGCGACGCGGAGTTGCTCGACATCATCTACCGCCGGGACTGGCGTGGCGTGGCGGAGCCGCCGTCGCCGACCGGCCAGGCGATTTTCGACTTCACCATCGGCTGCCGTGCGCCGTCCGCGGTGCGCGCCCGCCGCGAATTGCTCGCGACCATGATCGACGGGGCCTGCGCGCGGACGCCGTCGCCCCACATCCTCTCCGTGGCCTGCGGCCATCTGCGCGAACTCGCGCTGTCGGCGTCGTTCCGCGCCGGGCAGGTCGGGCGCTTCGTGGGCCTCGACCAGGACGCGCTCAGTTTGGCGGAGGTGACGCGCAGTCTGCCCGGCGCGGGCGTCGAGACGGTGCCGGGCTCGGTCAAGCTGCTGTTCGGCGGCGCCTTGGCGCGCGAACGTTTCGACTTCATCTACACGGCGGGCCTTTACGATTATCTCGACGAACGGTTCGCGCAGCGGCTGACGGCCCGGCTGTTCGCGATGCTGCGGCCCGGCGGGCGCCTGCTCGTGGCCAATTTCCGCCCCGGCGTGGAGGATGTCGGTTACATGGAGGCGTTCATGGACTGGCGCTTGATCTACCGGGACGCCGCGGCCATGGAGCGGCTGACGGCCGCGGTGCCGGGGCCGGAGCTGGCCGGTTGCCGGATCTCGGACGATCCCACGGGCTCGCTCGTGTTCCTCGAACTCGACCGCGTATGACTCCGGGCGATACGGCGAACCCGCGGGCGGAGCGGATCGAACGGTGGGTAACGGTCGTCACCGTGGTCCTGCCCCTGGCGGCCACGGTCTGGGCCGTCGTGCTGGGTTGGCGGCGCTGGGTGGAACCGCGCGACCTCGCGGCCGCGGGCGCGATGTATGTGGCGACGGTGCTCGGGATCACGGTCGGTTTCCACCGGCTGTTCACCCACAAGGCGTTCAAGTGCGGTCCCGTCCTGCGCGCCGCCCTCGGGATCGCGGGCAGCATGGCGTCGCAGGGGCCGCTGCTCTTCTGGGTGGCCTGCCATCGCCGCCACCACCGGCACAGCGACACCGAGCTCGATCCCCATTCGCCGCGGCCCCACGGCGCCGGCGCCCGGGGCGTGCTGCTCGGCTGGTGGCACGCGCATGTCGGCTGGATGTTCGCGCACCGGCCGGAAAACTACTTCCGCCTCGTCAACGACCTCGTGCGCGACCCGGTCGCGCTCGCGGTGCACCGCGGCTATTTCCTCTGGGTCGCGGCGGGGCTCGTGTTGCCCGGGGCGGTTTGCGCGGCGGTCGCGGGCGACGGCGCCGCGTTCTGGTCCGGCTTCCTCTGGGGCGGGCTCGTGCGGATGTTTGTCGTCCACCATGTGACGTGGAGCGTGAATTCCATCTGCCACGTGGCTGGCTCCCGGCCCTTCGCCACCGACGACGGCAGCCGGAACAACGCCTTCATCGCCGTGCTTTCCCTCGGCGAGGGCTGGCACAACAACCACCATGCCTTTCCGTCGTCGGCCCGGCACGGCTTCGTGTGGTGGCAGGTCGATCCGTCGTACCTGCTGCTGCGCCTGCTGCAGGCGGCCGGCTTGGTCCGCGATATTCGCACGCCCCCGCCGGCCGCGCGGGTCGCCGCGGCCGGCCGGGCGTCGGCGCCGATCGCGGCGCTGCCCGAGTAGGCCGGGCGCGGGATTGGGATGGCGGCCGGACCGGTTTGGGCCACGCTGCCCGTCCGTTCCCGCCCCATGAAGCTGTTCCTTTTCCGGATGTTCCTGGCCGCATCGGCGGCTTTTGCCACGATCGGTGCCGTCCGCCTGCCGGCGGCCGAAACGCCGCCGCTCGTCGAAGCGCTCCGGCGCCGCGAGGCGGCGGCGTGGCGCCCGCTGCTTGTCCCCGGGGCCGACCTGCGGGCCGCCGATGCCGACGGCAACACCGCGCTCCATTGGGCCGCGCTCCACCACGATCGCGCCGCCGTCGCGGCGCTGCTCGCGGCGGGGGCGGACGCGGACGCGAAGAATTCCGCCGGCGCCACGCCGCTGCTCTACGGCGCCGGCGACGCCGCGGTGGTGCGCGCGCTGCTCGCCCGCGGCGCGAATCCCAACGCCGCCTCCGCGGCCAAGACCACGCCGCTCATGGTCGCGCTGGTCCAGCCCGACGGCTTCGAGGCAGCGGAGTTGCTGCTCGCGGCCGGGGCCGATGTCCGCGCGACGCGGACCGAGGGCCGCGAGACCATGGTGGCGCGCGCGATTTCCTCCGGCAACCGGCGCTCGATCGATCTTGTGCTGGCGAGCGGCGTCGAGCTGAAGGCCGGGCAGGGCTCCAGCGCGCTCACGACCGCCGCCTTCTACGGCGACGAAGTCACCGCCCGGCAACTGCTCGCCCGCGGGGCCGAGCTCGACCGTTCCAACGGCTTCAACGGCCATTCGCTCAACCAGGCGCTCTACGCCGGCCATGCCGGGGTCGCGAAACTGCTCGTCGAGGCCGGCGCGGACCGGCTGCAGCGCTCGCCCCGCGGGCCGCGCACGCCGCCGATCATCTGGGCTGCGTATCCGCAGGACGGCGACCCGACGGTCGCGCGCCTGCTGCTCGAGCGCGGCGTGGAGCCGGACATGCCCGACGCCGACGGCGCCACCGCGCTGGCCTACGCCCTGCGCAACGGACCGGATACGCCGCTCGTCGCCCTGCTGCGCGAGGCGGGGGCGAAGGAACCCGCGGCCAGCCGGCGCCGCGCCGTGCCCAATCGGCCCGTGCCGGAGGCGGCGGACGGCGTGGCGGCCCTCGTGCGCGAGCGCCTGCCGGCGACGCTCGATCTGCTGCAGCGGAGCTCGCTCGCGTTTCTCGACAATCCGTTCGTCCAAAAGGCCAACTGCATCTCCTGCCACGGGCAGGACCTCACCTCGGTTGTGACGGAGTCGGCGCGGGCGCGGGGCTTCGCCGTCGACGACGGCGAGACCGGCCGGCGCCTGCGCGCCCACCGGGCGATGTGGGAACCAGAGACGGCGAAGGCCCGCGAGATGATCGCGCCGTTGCCCGACATGCCGGTGAGCGCCGGCTACGGCTTCTTCGGTGCCAAGGCGGCGGGAACGGGCCGCGACGCGACCTCGGATGCGTTCGTGCGTTACCTGCTGCGCACGCAGCGGCCCGACGGCAGCTGGCCGAGTCAGGACCGTCGGCCGCCGATGGAGGACGGCCCGATCAACTCCACGGCCTGGGCGGCTCTCGCGGTGCGCGATTACGCGCCCGCCGGCTACGAAGCCGAGGCCGCCGCATCCCAGGCGAAGTCCGCCGCGTGGCTCGCGCGGCAGGAACCGCGGACCCACAACGATGCCGTCTTCCGTCTGCTCGGCCGGCATTGGAGCGGCGAGCCGGCGGCGCCGCTCGCCGGCGACGTGGAACGCCTCGTCCGCAACCAGCGCCCCGACGGTGGCTGGGCCCAGTTGCCCGGCTTGCAAAGCGACGCGTGGGCCACGGGCACCGCGTTGTACGCGTTGCACGTCGCGGGAGGAATGGCGCCGGCCGCGCCGGTCTATCGGCGCGGCGTCGCGTTTCTCCTCCGCACGCAATTCGAGGACGGTTCGTGGTGGGTGCGGAGCCGTGCCTGGCCGTTCCAGCCGCACTTCGACGGCAAGTTTCCCCACGGCAAGGACCAGTGGATTTCGCAAGGCGCCACGGGCTGGGCGGCCGCGGCGTTGCTCTTTGTGCTGCCGGAAACGCGCGGCTTCGTCCGGCCTGCGTATGCCGTGCTGGCCGCCGCGGGCCCGGAGCGGAAACTGGGCGCGGCCCCCGCGGGCGCGCCGCGCGCTGCGCCGCGAGTCGCCGGGCCGGAAGCGGCCGCCGTCGACTTCACGCGGGACCTGTTGCCGTTGTTGGAACGTTCCTGCCGGGGTTGCCACGGCAGCGAGAAACCGCGCGCCGATTTTTCGGCCCTGACCCGCGAGGCGTTGCTGAAGGGCGGCGCGAGCGGCGAGAAGGCCGTGGTACCGGGCGATCCGGATGCCAGTCCGTTGGTTCGTTACATCGAGGGCAAGATCGAGGACCTGGAGATGCCGCCGTTGGACCGACGGGAGAAGTACCCCGCGTTCACGCCGGCCGAGACGGCGCTGCTGCGCGCGTGGATCGCCGCCGGCGCGCCCTGAGCGCGGAGGGATTTGCTGGAAAGGGACCGGCGTCTCCGGCACGGTCCCCGCACCATGCGCGTCCTTGTCACCGGCGGTGCCGGCTTCCTCGGTTCCCACCTCTGCGAACGTCTGCTCAAGGACGGCCACGAGGTCGTCTGCATCGACAACCTTTTCACCGGCCAGAAGGCCAACATCGCCCACCTCGTCGCGAATCCGAATTTCGAATTCGTCCGCCACGACGTCATCGATCCCTTCAAATTCGAGGTCGACCAGATCTACAACCTGGCCTGCCCGGCCTCGCCGCCGCACTACCAGTACAACCCGATCAAAACCATCAAGACCTCGGTGATGGGCGCGATCAATTGCCTCGGCCTCGCGAAGCGGCTCAAGGCGCGCGTCTTCCAGGCGAGCACCAGCGAGGTCTACGGCGACCCGCACGTGCACCCGCAGCCCGAATCCTACTGGGGCAACGTCAACCCGATCGGCAAACGTTCCTGCTACGACGAAGGCAAGCGCTGCGCCGAGACGCTCTTCTTCGATTACCACCGTGAGAACCGCGTCGATATCCGCGTCATCCGCATCTTCAACACCTACGGCCCGCGCATGCATCCGAACGACGGCCGCGTTGTCTCGAACTTCATCGTCCAGGCCCTGAAGGGCGAAGACATCACCATCTACGGCGACGGCACGCAGACGCGGTCGTTCTGCTACGTCGACGACCTGATCGAGGGCTTCGTCCGGTTCATGGCGCAGACGGAGACCGTCGGGCCGTTGAACCTGGGCAATCCCGGCGAGTTCACGATGCTGCAGCTGGCGGAGAAGACGCTGCAATTGGTCGGCGGGAAATCGAAGATCGTGCACAAGCCGTTGCCGGCCGACGACCCGAAGCAGCGGCGCCCCGACATCACGCTGGCGAAGAAACACCTCGGCGGCTGGGAACCGAAAGTGCCGCTCGAAGAAGGCCTGGCGCGCACGATCGCCTATTTCCGCACGAAGGTCTGAGGCGGAATCAGGCAGTTGAGAGACGAAAGTTGAGGGTTGGGAGATCGATCCGCCGAGCCACGGAAAAGGTCGCCGCAGCCAGCAGCCTTACGAACCGAACGGTTTGGGCTCTCAACTCTCAGCCAAGCTCTCTCAACGGCATGAGTTCGGCTGAGGCGGAGCGTGCCGTTGGGAGCTTGGAGCCGAGGGTTGAGAGATCGATCCGTCGCGGTCCTGGCCGCCGGGTCAGTTCAACAGCAGGTGCACGACGCGCAGGGCCGTGCCGGTGCCGCGCGGATCGTGGTCCGCGGCCAAGCGCACGCGGACGGTGTGTTCGCCGGGCGCCAGGTTGTCGTCGAGCAACACGGCCCAGGGCAGGTGCAGGCTCGCGCTCCACGGCGTGAACGTCTCGGTCTTTTGGAATTCCGCGCCATCGATGCTGAATTCGATCCGGCCCGCGTCCGGGCCGGCGACGACGAACAAACCGACGCCTGTGCCGTTGAAGCGGAACGAAAACTCCGCCCCGGGCTCCGTACCGACGAGGACCGGGACGTTGACGAAGCCGGCCCGCGTGCCCTTGCCGTCGGCGGGTTTCCAGGCGGGCACAACCGCGAAGCCCGGGCCGGGCACGACGTCCGCCACGTTGCCGTACCGTCCGCGGAAATAGCTCCGCGGATCGACCGGCGTAGGCAGCGGGTGAGGCCGGATCGCCTCCGGCAACGGGCCCGCCCACGCCGCCGCGAACATCCGTTCGATGGCGGCGGCGTAGAGGCGGTGGCCGAAGGGCGAAGGATGCAGGTTCTTGAAATCTTTGTCCCAAGTGAATTGCCCGGCGCGAATGCGCTCCGAGACTTCCAGCGAGAGGTTCAGGGAAACGGTGCCGTAGGCGGACGCGATGCGTTCGTGCTGGGCAATCGAGACGGGGACGCGCCCTGCGGCGTGGTCCTTCAGATGTTCGGGCATCGCGAAATGGAGCTGCAGGATATCGGTCGCCGGATTTTCCAGGCGCAGCCGCCGCACCACGCCTTCCATGCCGCGCAGCATCGCGACCGGATCCGCGGCCGTGTTGGTGGTGTCGTTCACCGCCGCCTCGACGAACACGAGATCGAGCGGGCCGCGGGCCAGGAGATCGCGCTCGAGCCGGAAGGCGTGCGGCACGGAGCCGAGCGAGCCGATGCCGGCGCTGACGAAATCGAATTTCGTTTCCGGAAAGCGCGCCTGGAGATTGCGGATCACGTGGTCGCGCCAGCCGGCGCCGGCGGTGATCGAGCCGCCCAGAAAACCGACGCGCCCGGTCCGGTCGCGTTCGAACCGGAGGCGGGCGTTTGCGGCGCCGTCGCGCAGATCGAAGTAGTCGCGGGCGTGCGGCAGCTGCGCCGGCAAATCAGGCCCAGGGGCCGGGGCGGTTGCGGCGAGGCAAGCGGTTGGCGGCAACAGGACGGCCAGAAGTCGGAGGCAAAGGCGGGACATCGGGGTGGGGAGGGCGGAAAGTGCGGGGCGTTCCGGCGGGCTTTCGTGGCCGAAACGGAGTCCGGTGTCGATGCGTCCCGCCCCTTTGCCGCCGCCCGATTCTGCGTTTGCCAACCGGGGGGCCCCTCCTAACGTTCGACCCTCCTCATGCTCTCGTTCCTGCTCAAACGGTTTTCCGGCCGGCACTATAAGAAGTTTCTCGAGAAGGCCCGGCCCATTGTCGCGCGCATCAACGAGCTCGAACAGTCGTATCAGTCCCTCACGGACGACCAACTCCGCGCCAAGACCGACGAGTTCCGCGCCCGCATCGCCGCCGCCGCGGACAAGAACGCCGCCCTCGACGCGATCCTCCCCGAGGCCTTTGCGACCGTGAAGAACGCCGCCCGCCGCCTTTGCGGCCGCACCGTCGTCGTGTGCGAGCACGAGCTTAAGTGGGACATGGTCCACTTCGACGTCCAGCTGATCGGCGGCATGGCCATCCACCACGGCAAGATCTCCGAAATGGCCACCGGCGAGGGCAAGACCCTCGTCTCCACGCTGCCCCTTTATCTCAATTCCCTCACCGGCCGGAACACCCAGCTCGTCACCGTCAACGACTACCTCGCCCGCCGCGACTCCGAGTGGATGGGCCACCTGTACCGTTTCCTCGGCGTCAGCGTCGGCTGCATCCAGCAGCAGATGCCGTCCGATGTCCGCCGCGAGATGTACGGCTGCAACATCACCTACGGCACGGCCAGCGAGTTCGGCTTCGACTACCTCCGCGACAACGGCATGGCCACGCGCAAGGAAGACCAGGTCCAGCGCGACTACTGGTTCTGCATCGTCGACGAAATCGACTCCATCCTCGTCGACGAGGCCCGCACGCCGCTGATCATTTCCGGCCCCGCGCCGATCGAGCGCGAGCAACCCTTCACCCGCCTCAAGCCGGGGGTCGAGCAGCTCGTCAACGACCAGATCCGCCTCTGCAACAAGATCGTCACCGAGGCCAAGGACCTGCTCGAGAAGCCGAACGTTTCCCAGGACGACCGCCTGCTCGCCGCGCACAAGATGCTGCAGGTGAAGATGGGCCACCCGAAGAACAAGCAGCTCCTCCGGCTCATGGAGACGGGCGACTGGCGCAAGCTCCTCGACAAGACGGAGACCGAGCTCAACTCCGACCTCAACAAGGAGGAGCTCTACAAGATCAAGGAAGAGCTCTACTTCGTCATCGACGAACGCCAGCACCAGGCCGACCTCACCGAGATCGGCCGCACCAAGCTCCGGCCCGGCAATCCGGACGCGTTCATGCTGCCCGATCTCGCCACCGAGTTCAGCGACCTCGACAAGGACACGTCGATGACGCCCGAGGAACGCGAGGCGAAGAAGCTTTCCTCCCAGCAGCGCTACGCCGATGTCTCCGAGGAGATCCACGCGATCTCGCAGTTGCTCCGCGCGTATTCGCTCTACGAACGCGATGTCGAGTACGTCGTCTCCCCCGACGGCAAGGTCCTCATCGTCGACGAAAACACCGGCCGTGTCATGCCCGGCCGCCGTTGGTCCGACGGCCTCCACCAGGCCGTCGAAGCCAAGGAAAACGTCGTCATCGAGCGCGAGACGCGCACCTACGCCACGATCACGATCCAGAATTACTTCCGCATGTACGAGAAGCTCGCCGGTATGACGGGCACCGCGGAAACCGAGGCGACGGAGTTCAGCGACATCTACCGCCTCTCCGTGCAGGTCGTTCCGACCAACAAACCCTGCATCCGCATCGACAAGAACGACTCCATCTTCAAGACCCGCCGCGACAAGTTCACCGCCGTCGTGAAGGAAATCGAGGAGGCCAACAAACGCGGCCAGCCCGTGCTCGTCGGCACCGTGAGCGTCGAGTCCTCCGAGGTCCTTTCCCGCATGCTCAAGCGGACGGGCGTCATCCACACGGTGCTGAACGCGAAGTTCCACCAGCAGGAGGCCGACATCGTCGCCCGCGCCGGCCAGCGCGGCGCCGTCACCATCGCCACCAACATGGCGGGCCGCGGCACCGACATCAAACTGGGCGAAGGCGTCCGCGAACTCGGCGGCCTCTACGTCATCGGCACCGAGCGCCACGAATCCCGCCGCATCGACCGCCAGCTGCGCGGCCGCTGCTCGCGCCAGGGCGACCCGGGCCTCACGAAGTTCTACCTTTCCCTCGAGGACGACCTCATGCGCCTCTTCCTCCAGGGCAACCTGGCCTCGAAGCTCATGGAAGGCTCGATGCAGGAAGGCGAGGAGCTGGAGCACCCGTGGCTCAACCGCTCGATCGAGAGCGCCCAGAAGAAGGTCGAGCAGCAGAATTATTCGATCCGCAAGCGCCTGCTCCAGTACGACGACGTGCTCAACCAGCAGCGCGAGGTCGTCTACGGCATCCGCAACTCCGCCATCCACGCCGACCGCCCGAAGGACATCATCTTCGAACAGATCGGCGAAGAGCTGCACCGCCGTCTCGAGGTCGCCGGCTTCGGCGAAAAGGCCGGCCCCACCCAGACCGCCGTCGAGAGCCTCGTCGGCTGGCTCAATTCCCATTTCCCGATCTCGCTCCGGGTCGACGAGCTCAAGGGCAAGGACGCCGAGCCGCTCGTCGCCGATCTGCTCGAACGCATCAAGCAGGCCTACGCGGTGAAGGAGTCCGTCGAGATTCCGGAAGCGCTGGGCTCGCTCGAACGCTACGTCGTCATCAACGCGATCGACCACCACTGGCAGGAGCACCTCACCGAGATGGAGGAGCTCCGCCGCTCCATCGGCCTGCGCAGCTACGGGCAGAAGGACCCGCTCGTCGAGTACAAGGGCGAGGCCTACAAGTATTTCGAGGAGCTGATGGACAATGTCCGCCTGCAGATCTGCACCGGCCTGTTCCGCAGCGCCTCGAACCTCGAGAGTTTCGAGAACATGCTCGCCCTCCTGAGCCGCACGGCCCAGGCCGTCGGTCCCGGCAACGCCCCCGCGCCGGCCAAGGCCGCCGCGCTGCCGCCGCCGCAGTTCACCACCACGGTGACGAGCAGCGGCCCGGTCGAAGCCCCCGCCGCGCCCGCCGAGCAGGAGATCCAGTTGCCCAAGATCACCATCCGGCGCGAAACGCCGAAGGTCGGCCGCAACGAACCCTGCCCCTGCGGCAGCGGCAAAAAGTTCAAGAACTGCCACGGCGCCTGAGGCGCTTCAGGCCGTTGAGAGTTGAACGTTGAGGGTTGAGAGAACGAGCCGAATCCCGGGCGGCATTCGCCGGCAGTCGGTGGATCGACCTCTCAACGCTCGGCTCTGAACTCCCAACCTGGCCGTTCCCGCCTCACTTGAACGTCGTCACGACCTGGTAGAGGCCGACGGCGCTCATCGAGGCGGCGGAAACCCACAGGCAGATCCGCCACACGAGGCCGGTGCGCAACGCCGGTTCCGTGTGCGTATAGTGCAGCCACAATGCCGCCAGCGCCAGGAACGGGATCATCATGCCCTGCGCCACCGCACCCACAAACACGAGGGTCACCGGCGAACCCCAGATCACATAGAGGAGGGTCCACGCCGCCGGCACGATCGCGCAGAGCCAACGCACGGTGCGCTGGCGCTCCGCGTCGGACGCGAACGTCCGCACCTTGAAGACGACGAGCGCGTCCGTGAGCAGGCGGGCGTTCGACGCCGTCGCGACAAAGATCGTCGAGTACAGCACCGCCACCGCGCCGATCAGGAAGAGCGGCAGGCTCCAGGCCCCGAAGGTCTCCTGGTACATGTGCGCGAGCGTCGGGATCATGTCGGCGTTGGTGACGTCCAGCTTCTTCGCGTGCAGGATCGCCGCGCCGAGGATGTAGAACGCGAGGGTTGCCGACGTGTAGACCGCGCAGGACACCCAGGCGTCGGTGCGCAGCACGCGCATCCAGCCGCGGGCGCGTTCGTCCCAGGCCGGGGTACCGTCGGGCCGGCCGACGTGCCGGGCGTAACCCTTTTCCAGGCACCAGTACGGGTAGTAGATGAGTTCGGAGGCGCCGACGCCGATGATGCCGAAGGCGGCGAACGCGACAGTGAACGAAGGCGGCAGGTTGAAGCTGAAGCCCTCCGCGAGATTGGCCGCCGTCACGGCGTACGGCGTGAACTGCAGGGCGACCACGGCCACCATGGTGCAGGCGGTGAACGCGACGACCATCCACGTGGACGCGGACTCGATCAGTTTGTAGCGGCCGAGGATCAGGACGATCGCGGTGCCGAGGCCGATGCCGACGGCGAGTACCTTTACGCTGACGTTGAGGCCCGCGATCGCGAGCACGCTGGCCACGGCGCCGACCATGCCGGCGATCTGGAAAACCGTCGCGGCAAACATCACCGCCCACAGCCACAGGAGCCACGAGACCACGACGCGCGGGCCAGGCACGAGGTTCATCGTTTCCAAGGTCGACAGGCCCTTGGACAACGTGACGCGGCCGAGTTCGACCTGGATGAAAACTTTGAGCACGCAGCCGAGGATGATGAACCAGAGCAGCGTGAAGCCGGCGCTGGCGCCGAGCTTCGGCGTCACGATCAGCTCGCCGGAGCCGACGATCGCCGCGGCGATGATCAGGCCCGGGCCGATCTGGCGGAGGATGCCGCCGAGGTCGGTCGGGGCGGCGCGGAGTTCTGAGGCGGGCGCCGGGGCGGGCGCGGCCGGGGGTGGCGTGGGGTGGGTCGACACGCCGCGGAGCTAAGCACCGCCGGCGGGGCCCCGGGAACCACAAAGTTCAGCGATTCGCCGCGGCGGCGGCCGGCACCGCCGGCCCGAACATTTCCGCCAGCACGCGCCGCAGCTCGGAGGGGAAGACCGGCTTGAACAGAATCCGGTGCGCGCCGGCTTCGCGGTACTGGGCGGCGACGCGCGGATCCAGTTCCGAGCTGAAGACGAGGATCCGGCCGCGGTAGGGCGTTTCGCGGAGCTGCTGCACGAGCGCGAGGCCGTTCATGCGGGGCATGTGGTGGTCGGTGATGACGAGATCGAACGCGGGGTCGGCGCCGAGACGTTCGAAGGCGGCGAGGCCGTCTTCCACGCACTCGATGCGGTGGCCGTCGCGGGTCAGGGAGAGGCGGGCGATGTCGCGCAATTCGCGCACATCGTCGGCGTAGAGGATCCGCCGGCCGGAGGCGGCGGGAACGGGAGGCGAAACGACCGGCGCGGGTGACGGAGCGTTCATGGTGGGAAGTGGAGCGGTTCGACCCGCGCGCGCGAGCTCCGGCACCGCTAAAAAGGCATCAATCGCGCGGGCCAATTCGGCGGCGCGCGGCAAGAAATTTCTCCGGCGCGCGGCGATGTTTCCGGGTTGCGCGGCGGCGGCGGGGATTTTTATCGGTCGGGCTCTTTTCCCATGAACACCACTCCTTCTTCCTTCCGGTCGAAGTGCCTGGGTGCGGCTGCGGCCGCGCTGGCTCTCACGGCGTCGGCGCACGCCGAAACCGGCGGCGGCTCCTGGGCCGCGGTCGGCGGCTCCGTCGGCGGCCTGCTGCTCGGCGTGATCCAACTTGTCGTCGGGCTCAGCCTGGCGGCGTTTTCCATCACCAAGGGGCTCCAGCTCCTTTCCAAGCTGCTCGGCGGCCTCGATATCTGGGCCGAGATCAAGGCCAAGAACATCGCCGTCGCCCTGCTCGCGGCCGGCGTCGTGATTTCCTACACGCGCGTGATCTCCGGCGGCATCGACGCCATGACGCGCTCGCTGTTCACCCTTGGCGCCGGCGGGATGCTCAACGGCGTCATCGGTCTGGTCGCCGGCGTGATCAACCTCTTCGTCGCCATCGGCGTGGCGAGCTTCGCCATCACCGTGGTCTTCCGCGTGATGGACAAACTCACGACGAACATCGACGAGAAGGCCGAGTTCAAGGGCAACAACGCCGCCATCGGCGTGGTCTACTGCGGCATCTTGATCGGTGTCTCCAGCCTCGTGTCCGCCGGCGTGACCGGCATCGGCTCCGGCGTCTCGCTGTTCCTCGGCGCGCTGGTGTCGGCGCTCGGGCTCTGAGCCCGGAAAACCGATTACGGCCCGGCCCCCGCAAGGGGCCGGGTTTTTTGCGCACCCGGGCCGCGGTTCAGGACGCCGCGGCGAGCACGCGTTCGTATTCGGCCTTGAGGATGCGGTGGCTCGACCAGAACGGCGGGCGCGGGCCGTCGGCGAGCACGGCGATGAGGTGGTCGCAGTGGATGTGCCAGCCGGAGGCATAGTTGCCGAGTTCGCGGCGCTCCTCGCCGCGGGTGCGGTGCGTCAGCACGAGCCGCACGCGATCGCCCTCGGGCGCAAGCTCGATGGTCACTTCGGATTCGTCGCTGCCGAACGTGAAGACAAGCAGGTGCGGCGGTTCGCAGCGCAGCACCTTGCCCTCGAAGGTCACACCGGGATCCTGGACGTGGGCGAATTCGGGCGGCGGCGTTTCGCCCGGCGCGATGTTTTTGTGCACCATCTCGAAGACAATTTTGCCGCCGGCGCGTTGCTCCAGCAGGCCGCCGCAGAACCAACGCGCGCGCTTGGCCGGATCGGTGAGAAAGGCCCAGACGCGGTCGATCGGGCCGGGCAGGAGGCGGACGAGGCGGACCTCGCCGGGCGCCGGAAAGGCGGCGGGGGTGGATTTTTCGGGAGCGGATTTCATCGGGAAGATTTGGCGGCCTTTTTCGCGGCCGCGTCCTCGGCGAGCAGCTCGCGTTCGAGGGCGTCGAGCCGGCGGGACCAGACGGCGCGCGTTTTTTCGAGCCAGGCGCCGAGTTCGTCGAAGCCGGCCGGGTTGAGGGATTGGATGCGGGACTGGCCTTCGGCGCGGGTGACGATCAGCCCGGCCTCGCGCAGCACGTTCAGGTGCTGGGAAATCGCCGGGGCGCTGACGTCGAACTCCTCGACCAGTTCGCCCGCGGTGCGGTCGCGGCGGGCGAGCAACTCGACAATGCGGCGCCGGGTTGGGTCGGCGAGGGCGGCAAGACTTTGCATGCCGGTACAATTAAGACCAAACTTAAATAAGCAAGCACTTAAGCGAAATGGGCCGGCGGGCTGCGGGAGGGCCCAGGGGGGGCGGGGCGGATAGGCCCGGGCTGAAGCTCCGGGCTACGGCGCGGGCGCGTCGGCGGCGGGGGAAGCGGATCGACGAGCCACCGTGGCCGCGCACGCTTGCTCCGTGTCCTCGGTGCCTCCGCGGTTGGTCTTTCGGTTGCGAACCTGGGCGGGGCAGGAGATGGCGGCCCGGGCTTTTCGGGCTGCGGCGGATCGCTTCCTCGTTGGCTCCTCCCGGCCGACCAATCCCGGCTCAGGCCGGGTTGTAGTCGAGGTAGGGGCCGAGCCAGCGTTCGGTCTCGGCGACGCTCAGGCCCTTGCGGGCGGCGTAGTCTTCGATCTGGTCTTTGCCGATTTTGCCGACGGCGAAGTACTTCGATTCGGGATGGTTGAAATACAGGCCGCTCACGCTGCTCGCCGGGTGCATGGCACAACTCTCGGTGAGCGTGATGCCGGTGGCGTTCGTGGCGTCGAGGAGACGGAAGAGCGTCGGTTTTTCCGTGTGGTCCGGGCATGCGGGATAGCCGGGGGCCGGGCGGATGCCGCGGTACTTCTCGCGGATGATGTCTTTCATTGCGAGGTTCTCGGTGCGGCCGTAGCCGCAGAACTCGCGCGCCTTTTTGTGCATCATTTCCGCGAGGGCTTCGGCGAGGCGGTCGCCGAGGGCCTGGGCCATGATGGCGGAGTAGTCGTCGTGGACGGCCTTGAATTCGGCGGCGAAGGCCTCGACGCCGTGGCCGGCCGTGACGGCGAAGCCGCCGACATAGTCGATCCGGCCGGAGTCGCGCGGGGCAACGTAGTCGGCGAGCGAATGGTTGAATTGGTTGGCCGGCTTTTCGAGTTGCTGGCGCAGGCAGTGGAAACGCTCGAGCACGCGGGAGCGGGTTTCGTCGGCGTAGACCTCGATGCTGTCGCCGACGGCGTTGGCGGGCCAGAAACCGATGATGGCGTTGGCCGTGAAGCGTTTCTCGGCGACGATGCGCGCGAGGAGCTTTTGCGCGTCGGCGAAGAGCTTGGTCGCTTCGGCACCGACCACTTCGTCTTTCAGGATGTCGGGGAAGCGGCCGTGCAGTTCCCAGGCGCTGAAGAAGGGGCCCCAATCGATGAACTCGACGAGTTCCTCGAAGTTGAGCGTTGAGAGTTGGGGGTTGAGAGACCGATCCGCCGAGGTGGAGAAGGTGCGCGTGCCGAGGAATTCGGGGCGGGGGATGTCGGTGGTCGCCCAATCGAAGACGGGCTTGCGGGCGCGGGCGGCGGCGAGGGGGAGGACGGGGCGTTTGCTCTGGCGTTCGCCGAACTCGACGCGCTGGCGTTCCTGTTTCGCGGTCGTCTCGGCCAAGAAGGCGGGTTTCTGCTCGGGCGAGAGCAGGGCGCTGACGACGTTGACGACGCGGGACGCGTCGAGGACGTGCACGACGCCGGGCGCGTACTCGGGCGCGATCTTCACGGCGGTGTGCGCGGGGCTTGTGGTGGCGCCGCCGATGAGGAGCGGGATGTCGAAGCCCTGCCGCTTCATTTCCTTCGCGACGTGGACCATTTCGTCGAGGGACGGCGTGATGAGGCCGGAGAGACCGATGACGTCGACCTGCTTCTCGCGCGCGACGGCGAGGATCTTGTCGGCGGGGACCATGACGCCGAGGTCGGTGACCTCGTAGTTGTTGCAGGCGAGGACGACGCCGACGATGTTCTTGCCGATGTCGTGGACGTCGCCCTTGACGGTGGCCATGAGGACGCGGCCGTTGGGGCGGGACGCGGTGCCGGCGGCGGCGAGGCGCTTTTTCTCCTCTTCCATGAACGGCGTGAGGTAGGCGACGGAGCGCTTCATCACGCGCGCGGACTTCACGACCTGCGGGAGAAACATTTTGCCGGCGCCGAAAAGATCGCCGACGACGCGCATGCCGTCCATGAGCGGGCCTTCGATGATCTCGAGCGGGCGCGCGTACTTTTGACGGGCTTCCTCGGTGTCGACGTCGACGAAGGCGTCGATGCCTTTGACGAGGGCGTGTTTGAGGCGTTCCTCGACGGAGGCGTTGCGCCAGGCGGCGGCGGCTTCGGGTTCCGCGTTCGCGGCCTTGGTTCCGCCGGATTCGGATTTGAGCGCATCGGCGAACGCGACGAGGCGTTCGGTGGCGTCGGGGCGGCGGTTGAGGAGGACGTCCTCCACTTTCTCGAGCAGGTCGGGCGCGATTTCCTGGTAAACACCGAGCATGCCGGCGTTGACGATGGCCATGTCCATGCCCGCGCGGATCGCGTGGTAGAGGAAGGCGGTGTGCATCGCCTCGCGGACGGGATTGTTGCCGCGGAAGGAAAAGGAAACGTTGGAGACGCCGCCGCTGACCTTCGCGTGCGGGAGCGTTCGCTTGATGATCGCGGTGGCTTCGAAGAAATCGACGGCGTAGTTGTTGTGCTCCTCGATGCCGGTGGCGACGGTGAGGATATTGGGATCGAAGATGATGTCCTCGGGCGGGAAGCCGGCCTGCTGCACGAGCAGATGGTAGGCGCGGGTGCAGATTCGGACCTTTTCGTCGCGGGTGGCGGCCTGGCCCTGTTCGTCGAAGGCCATGACGACGGCGGCGGCGCCGTAGCGGCGGATGAGGCGGGCGCGGCGGAGGAATTCGGTTTCGCCGTCCTTGAGGGAGATCGAGTTGACGATGCCTTTGCCCTGCAGGCACTGGAGGCCCTTCTCGAGCACGGTCCACTTCGAGGAATCGAGCATGATCGGCACGCGCGAGATCTCGGGTTCGGCGGCGATGAGGTTGAGGAACTTCACCATCGTGGCCTCGCCGTCGATGAGGGCCTCGTCGACGTTGATGTCGATGACGTTGGCGCCGCTCTCGACCTGCTGGCGCGCGATGGCGAGGCAGGCGTCCCAGTCGCCGGCCTTCAGGGCCTTGGCGAACTTGGGGGAGCCGGTGATGTTGGTTCTTTCGCCGATGACGAGAAACGTCGAGGCGGCGGAGGATGCGGACGAGGAAGACACGGGAAAACGGATACGGCGGGCGCGTTCAGGCGACGGCCAAGGGTTCGAGGCCGCTGAGGCGGAGGGCGCGGGCGGCCTGCGGGACCATGCGCGGGGCGCGGCCCTTCACGGCCTGGGCGATGGCGGCGATGTGCGCGGGGGTGGAGCCGCAGCAGCCGCCGACGAGATTGACCCAGCCGTTGGCGGCGAAGTCGCCGAGGACCTTGGCCATATCGGCGGGCGCTTCGTCGTAGCCGCCGAACGCGTTCGGCAGGCCGGCATTCGGGTAGCACGAGGTGTAGCAGTCGGCGAGGCCGGCAAGTTCCTCGACGTAGGGCCGCATGGCGGCGCCGCCGAGGGCGCAATTGATGCCGACGGAAAACGGCCGCGCGTGCGCGATGCTGGCGAAGAAGGCGCCGATGGTTTGGCCGGAGAGCGTGCGGCCGGAGGCGTCGGTGATCGTGACGCTGACCATGACGGGCACGCGGCTCTCGTTGCCGCGACGATCGAAGACCTGGTCGATCGCGAAAAGGGCGGCCTTGGCGTTGAGGGTGTCGAAGATTGTTTCGACGAGGAGGGCGTCGACGCCGGCGTCGAGCAGCGCCTCGATCTGTTCGGTGTAGGCGGCGACGACGTCGTCCCACGTCACGGCGCGGTAATCCGGCCGGTTGACGTCGGGCGACATGGAGAGCGTGCGGTTGAGCGGGCCGATGGCGCCGGCAACGAAGCGGAGGCGGGAAGGATCGGCGGCCTCGGCGCGGTCGGCGGCGCGGCGCGCGCAGGCGACGGCGGCGAGGTTGATTTCGCGGACGAGGGGTTCGCAGCGGTAGTCGGCCATGGCGATCGACGTGCTGCTGAAGGTGTTCGTTTCGACGATGTCGGCGCCGGCGGCGAAGTAGTCGGCGTGGATGGACTCGATGATGTCGGGCCGTGTGAGGCAGAGCAGGTCGTTGTTGCCCTTCAGGTCGTGGGGGTGGGCCTTGAAGCGGTCGCCGCGGAAATCGGGTTCCTCGAGTTTGAAGGTCTGGATCATCGAGCCCATGGCGCCGTCGAGGACGGCGATGCGGGTGGCGAAGAGCCGGCGGAAGGCGTCTTCGCGCGCGGCGGACCGGAGGGCGGACGAACTCATGGTGCGGCGGAGCGTAGGGTGGAGCGTTCGGTTGGCAAGGCATCATATCCACGCATTCGGATTCGTTGATGCGTTATGGCACAGATGGGTCTTGTGCCTTGGGCGGCGGTGGCGTGAGGTCGGGTGGTCCGTCGTTCTTTCGTCATTTTCGGGAAACAGGGAAGGCCGTGAAAACCGGCCACAGTTGCGCTGCGGTAACGCATCACGGACCTCCAGCGCGCCGGCGGACGGCGCGTGCAAAGTCAATCGGTCGCTTCGGCGGCCGGTGAAGGCGAGAGGCGAGGCGGGCCGGCGGAAACGCCGGCCGACACATGCGGAGTCCGAATATCTGGTCCCGGGAGTCTCACGCGGGCGGTCCGATTGCGCGGACCGTCCGTGCCCTTCATCGCAAAAATGAAGCGTGAGAGCGGTGCTTCCGGCTTCCGGGGGTGCGGCTCTTGCCGCCGACCGACACCGTCCTCCTCCATGATTCCCTTCCTTCCCCCGCGTCTGCGGCGGGCGGGCGCCTTCGCGTGCGCCCTGCCGGCCGCCGTCGCCTGCGCCCAAGTCGCGCCGCCGGCGCAGCTCGCGCCCTTCGTCACCGCCGCCACGCGCACCGCCGCCGACCCGCGCACGGTCGGCTCGGCGGTCGACTTCTTCACCGCGGAGGAATTGGCGCGGCGGCAACTTTCCTCGTTGGGTGCGGCGCTCGGGTCGGGCGGCGGCGCGCCGGTCTTCGCCTCCGGGGCGGGCGGGGCGACGGCGTCGGTGTTCCTGCGCGGGGCGAACTCGAACCAGACGCTGTTTCTGGTCGACGGCCTGCGCATGAGCGATCCGAACACGAACTACGAAGTCTTCCTCGGCGGCGCGTGCGTGGGCGCGTGCGACAGCCTGGAAATCGCGCACGGGCCGCAGAGCACGCTGTACGGCGGCGAGGCGGTGGGCGGCGTGGTCGCGCTGCGGGCGCAGCGCGGGACCGGGGCGCCGGCGTACCGGCTCGCGGCCGAGGCCGGCAGTTTCGGCACCGTGCAGGGCGCGCTGGCGGCGCAGGGCGAACGCGGGGCGGACGCGTGGAACGTATCCGTGCAGGGAGGACGCACGGCGAACGACCGGCCGAACAACGCCTTCGCCTCGGCGAACGCGACCGCGCGCTACGACCGCAGGGTGAACGGGCGCGTGCAGGCCGGCGCGACGCTGCGTTGGTTCCACGGCACGTACGGCGATCCCGGCGACCGGTACACGAACGATCCGGACAACGAGACGCGCGAATCGAATCTGCTGGCGACGGCGTTCGCGACCGTGGCGCTGGCGCCGGCGTGGACGGCGCACGCGGTGCTCGGCGGGCAGGACCGGCGCTTCACGGCGGAGAGCCCGCGGGCGGGCAGAGCCACGGCGTTCACGGTGGTGAAAAACCGTCGCGGCGTGCTGGATACGCAGACGACGTACACGGGCCGGGCGGGGCACCGGACGACGGCGGGGTTCACGGCGGAAGCGAACCACACGCGCAACACGGGCTTCGGCGCGATCGACGAAAAGCAGGGCCTGTTCGCGGTGTTTGCGCAGGACGAATGGGCGGTGCGGGACAACCTGCACGTGACGGCGGGCCTGCGGAACGACGACTTCGACACCTTCGGCCGTGCGACGACGGGGCGCGGCACGGTGGCGTGGCTCATCGCGCAGCGGCGGGTGAAACTGCGCGCGAGCCACGGCACGGCGTTCCGTTCGCCGAGTTTTTTGGATCTGTACGGGCGCAGTGCGTTTTACCAAGGCAACCCGAACCTGCGGCCGGAGCGGGCGCGCGGGACGGACGCGGGCGTCGATGTTTACCTGGCCGGCGGGCGCGGCACGGTCGGCGTGACGTGGTTCGAGACGCGTTTCTCCGATCTGATCGCGGGGACGGCGAGTTTCCGCAGCGTGGAAAACATCCAGCGGGCGCGGACCCGCGGCGCGGAGGCGGCGGCGAAGCTGGCTTTGGCGGGCGGGACCGATGTGCGCGCGAGCTATACCTATCTCGAGGCCGACAACCTCACGGCGGGGACGCGGCTGCTGCGGCGTCCGCGGCACGGGATCGCGGCGGATGTCGTGCATACGTTCGGCCGCGACCTCGACGTCGGCGTCGGGTTGCGCCACGTGGCGCAGCGCGAGGACGTGCATGCGCGGACGTTCCGGACGATCGACGGCGAGGATTTCACGGTGGTGCGCCTGTTCGGATCCTACCGCGTCAATGCGGCCCTGAGTATCCGTACCCGCCTCGAAAATCTGCTCAACGAACGCTACGAGGAAGTGAACGGCTATCCCGCGCTGGGCTTCGGGGCCTTCGGCGGCGTGGAGTGGCGGTTTTGAGCGGCAAGCTGCAAGCCGAGACCGGTAGGCCGCATGCGGAAGGCCGAAGTCGGAAGGCCGAAGGCAGGACGCCGAACGTCCGGCCACGGCGTTGGCTCCGCGCAGGGTAACCCGATGGGTTACTTGGTGCGGAGGGTGGAGTGGGGAATAACTTTTGCGGATCGGGCCTCAATTTCGGGCCGTCGGCGCCGATGTTCCCGGTTTACCGGCGCGTTGCCGCCGATGCATGACCGCGACCCATCCCATCACCGACCAAGTCATCCAGGATTCGATCGCCAAGGCGGTGCAGAATGTCTGCGCGACGATGCTGCGCCACGACGGCATCTTTGAAAAACGCATCACGGCCGATTCGCCGGAGGCGCACGCGCTGCGCGGGCAGGTGCTCGGCAACGTCGGTTTCGTCGGCGACGCCAACGGGGTGGTTTACCTGTGTTTGTCCGAGGATTTCGCCCTGTTTGCGGCGACGACGATCCTCGGGATGAGCCGGGCGGAGGTGGAGTTCGAGGGCGACGCCGTCCTCAAGGACGTCATCGGCGAAGTCACCAATATGACCGTGGGCGGGTTCAAGAACCAGCTCTGCGACCTGGGATTCCCCTGCAAGCTCACGTTGCCGACGATCGTACGCGGGCAAAACCTGGCGGTGGCGGCGATCAAGTCGGCCACGCGGCATCTCTTTCTGTTCAATTGTTCCGGCCACCGGCTGGTGGCGGACATCCAGATCCGGGCGGAGTAACCGGCGGCGTTTTCCCGCGCGCCGAGTACGCAACCTGCTTCCGGCAGGGATGCGTTTCGGGCAACTGGCTCTTCTGGCAATCGGCATCTGGGCGGCGGGCGCGGCGTCCGCGGCCACGCTTTATCGCGGCGCGACGCTGCTGACCCTCGCGGCGGCGGCGGGGCCGATTCCGGACGGTTACCTGCTGGTGGGCGACGACGGCAAGATCGCGGCCGTGGGTGCCGGCAACGGGGAAACGGATCCGGCGGTGGCGGCGGCGAAAGGGCGGCCGGGTTTTGCGGCGGTCGAACTGAAAGGGCGCATTTTGCTGCCGGGGTTTGTCTCGGGGCACAGCCACCTGTGGCAAAGTGCGTTCCGCGGGATCGGGCCGGCGACGGAATTGAAAGCGTGGCTGCAGGCGCTGCACTACACGTACGGCGCGCACTTCGCGGCCGGCGATTTCGGGGCGTATACGAAGCACGGGGCCTACGACCAACTGCGTCACGGCGTGACGACGACGTACAACCACTCGCATTGGTTCGGGCGGAATTTCGCCTGGTACCGCGAGCAATTCGAAGCGGAGCAGGAGACGCCGCAGCGGTTCGTGTTCGCGTGGGTGAACGACGGACGGGCGGACGACGCGACGTGGCGCGAGCGGCTGCGGCCGGCGTTGGCGGAGGTGCGGCCGGCGCCCGACCGGGCCTTGCTCGGGCTGTCGATCAACGCCACGGGAATTTACCAGGGGCCCGAGTTGTTCGCGCGGGAAATCGCGTTGGCGAAGGAGTTCGGGCTGACGGTGCAGGTGCATTACCTGGAGCCGGCGGCGTCGCAGGTGGAGGACCGGGCGGCGTGGCCCAAGTTCAAGGCGGCGGGCGCGGTATTCCGGGGCATGTCGTTCGCGCATTTCATCCATCCGGACGACGTGATGCTCGGGGAGGCGGCGGCGGCCGGCGCGGCGATGATCTGGAATCCGTTGTCCAACGGCCGGCTCGGTTCCGGGCTGCCGCCGATCGAGCGCTACCTCGAGGACGGGCTGCGCGTGGGCATGGGCGTGGACGGGCAGGCGAGCGCGGACATCTCGGATCCGTTCGAGAACGTGCGCTTCGGGCTCTACGCGCTGCGGTTGCGGCGGGAGAATTCAGGGGGCCTGCAACCGATCGACGTGCTGCGGCTGCACACGTTGAAGACGGCGGAGGTGCTCGGCGTGGAGCGCTGGGTGGGGAGCCTGGAGGTGGGCAAGTTTGCCGATTTTCTCGTCGTGGATCCGGCGGAACCGGCGACAGGGCCGGTGTGGGATCCGGCGGCGCACCTCGTGTTTGCCTGCAGCAGCCGGAACGTGGCCGAAGTCTACGTCGGCGGCCGCAGGGTCGTCGCGGCGGGCAAAGTGCTCGGGCACGACGCGGCGGCGCTGGAAGCGGACGTCGCGGCGCGGGTGGCGGCGCTGAAGCGGAGGGCGGAAAGCGGGAAGCGCTAGGCTGAAAGCTATCAGCTGTCAGCGGTCAGCTGTCAGCGATCGATGCCGGCCTACGGGAGGAGTTCGACTTTGCCGCTGACGAGGTCGTAGCGGGCGGCGAAGACTTTCACGTGGCCGGCGCCGATCGCGTTTTTCACGATGGGGCTGGCGGCGGGAATGAGTTTGGCGGTGCGGCGGGCGTGGCCGCGCACGGCGTTCTCGGTTTTGTCGCCGGCCTGGTTGCGCGTGTCGCGCACGGCGGGGCGGATGGCGTCGAGCAAGGTGCCGATTTTGCCTTCGCCGCGATCGGAGGAGACGGCGGCGGCGACGGCACCGCATTTCTCGTGGCCGACGACGACGACGACGGAAGCGTGCAGGTGTTCGACGGCGTATTCGATGCTGCCGAGGACGTGGTCGCTGAGCACGTGGCCGGCGACGCGGACGACGAAGATGTCGCCGACGCCCTGGTCGAAGTAGAGTTCGGGCGCGACGCGGGAGTCGGAGCAGGTGACGATGACGGCGAAGGGTTTCTGGCCGGCGGCGGCCTCGACGCGGCGGGCGAGGGTCTGGTTCGGGTGGTCGGGGTGGCCGGAGACGAAGCGGGTGTTGCCGTCGACGAGGCGCTGGAGCGCCTGCGCGGGCGAGATGGCTTCCGCGGCATGTTCCTCGGCCGCCGCGGGGGCGGCCGCGTGCGGCGCAGCCGGGGCGACTTCGTTGGCGCCGAGCGGGCACAGGGCGAGGAAGCCGAGGATGAGCGTCGGAAGGAGGACGAGGAAGCGGGCGGTGCGGGCCATGGGCGGAGGGAGTTTCCCGGAACCATGAAGTTGGGCCCGGTGGGATCATATCGGCGCGGACCGGGGGAAGTTGAGTGCGGGGACCGGTTCGGGAAATGGCGTTGATGCGCGGGGCCCGGGCGTTTGGCTCGCGAGATGACATTCCTGGGTGCGCGGGGGCGGACGGTGATGGCCGGCGCGGTTTTGGCCGCGACGGCGCTCGTTATGGCGGGCTGCTACGGGGTGATGCCGCAGCAGAAGAAGGCGAAGTCGAGCAGCGTGGTGGCGTTTCTTTATCCGAAGGAAACGAATCCGCTGCCGCCGCCCGGCCTGCCGGTGCTGCGGCTGCCGTTGCGCGTGGGCGTCGCGTTTGTGCCGTCGCGGGGATTCGACATTTCGGAGATGCAGAAATCGGCCCTGCTGGGTCGCGTGGCGGCGGAGTTCAAAGGCCGCGAATACATCGAGTCGATCGAGGTGGTGCCGACGACGTACCTGCGCGAGGGCGGCGGTTTCGACAATTTGGACCAGGTCCGGCGGATGCTGAACTTCGACGTGATCGCGCTGGTGGCGTTCGACCAGGTGCAGTTCACCGACCACAACCTGCTGTCGCTGGCCTATTGGACGATCGTCGGTGCCTACGTTTTCCAGGGCAGCCGGAACGACACGCAGACGATGATGGAGGCGGCGGTGTACGACATCCCGAGCCGCAAGCTGTTGTTCCGGGCGCCGGGCGTGAGCCAGGTGAAGGCCGGGACGGCGCTCGTGTATGCGCAGCACGCGCTGCGCGAAGACGGGCTGAAAGGCTTCGACCAGGCGACGGACAACCTGATCGCGAACCTGAAGACGCAGCTGGAGGATTTCCGGACCCGCGTGAAGCAGGCGCCGGACGCCGTCGCGAAGATCGAACACAAGCCCGGCTACAAGGGCGGCGGGGCGGCGGACGGCTGGTGGGCGGGCGGCTTGCTGCTGCTGCTGGCGGCGCGGTGGGCGGTGCGGCGGCGTTGAGCGCGGACCGCGCAACGGCGGCGACCCCGCGGTCGAGGTGGCCCTGGGGTACGGCGGCTTGGCTCGCGGCGGCGACCGGCGCGGCGCTGTGGCCGGGGGCGGAGCAGGCGCTGGGGTGGAGCCGCGAACGGATTCTCGGCGGCGAGATCTGGCGCCTGTGGAGCGGGCACGCGGTGCACTTCGGTTGGGCGCACCTGGGTTGGAATCTGGCGTTGCTCGGTCTGGCGGGAGTATGGCTGGAGCGGCTGCGGTCGCGGGCGGCGGGTTGGTTCTGGCTGCTGGGGCCGGGGGTGATCGGGGCGGCGCTGCTGGTGCTGGCGCCGGGGCTGCGCGAGTACGGCGGGCTGTCGGGGCTCGCGACGGCGGCGTGGACGTGGCTGGCGCTGGAAAAGATGCGCGGGGCGGCCGGCGGCGAACGCCGGTTTTGGCAGGCGGTGCTCGGGCTGGTGGCGCTGAAGGTCGGCCTTGAGTTGGCCGGGCAGGTGCCGGGTTTCGCCGGCTTCGCGGGCACGGCGGTGCGGACGGAGCCGATGGCGCACTTGGCCGGGGCGGGGTTGGGCGTGTTGGCTTACCTGATCCGGGATCGGGCGGAGGGAAGCGTGACCGGCGGAGCCGACTCCGAAAAAAAGCCCGGGCCTTGAGGCCCGGGCTGAGGTTGCGGCGGTGAAGTGCGGCGCAGGGCCGCGGTCCGCGTACCGGAGGGCTCGCGCGAGGCGCGTGCCTACGGGATCACTTTTTGAACATCGGGCTGGCGGGGTTGCCGCCGCTGAGGATGTAGGCGACGAGGTCGCGGAGTTCGTTTTCGTTGAGGGAATTCACGAGGCCGGGGGGCATCATGGAAACCGGATACGTTTTGCGGGACTTCACGTCGGAGGCTTTCACCTTCGTCTTTTCGTCGGGCATGAACGGATTGCTCATGAGGACGAGCTCGCCGTTTTCCTCGCCGACAACGCGGCCGACGATCGTGCTGCCGTCGGCGAGATCGAATTGCTGGCTGTCGTACTGGTCGCTGATGACCTTCGAGGGCTCGATGATGTTTTCGAAGAGATCCTTCACGCTGTAGCGGTTGCCGGCGCCGGTGAGGTCGGGGCCGATGCCGGAGCCCTCGTTGCCGAAACGGTGGCAGACGGTGCAGGCGGTGGCGGTGAAGAGACCCTTGCCTTGGGCGAAGTCGCGGCCGACGAGCTTGCCGTCGACGAGGGCAGTGGCTTCGGCGACGGTGTAGTTGCGGCCGGGGCCCTTGGGCGTGACGGCGCCGGCGGCGAAGGTCGGGGCGGTGGGCTTGGAGAGGGCGTTGAGGGCGGCGCGCTCGGCGGCGTCGGGGACGTTGGCGAGCGTCTCGGTGCGGATGTTTTGGATGAAGCCACTGAAGCTGTTGCCGCCGCGCCACGTGGCGGTGCGGGCGAACCAGGAGAAGAACTGGAGGCGGAGCTGGGGCGTCCAGCCGACGGTCGCGTGGCGGAGATTGTACGCGTAGGCGATCTGCTGGCGGTCGGGGCGGCTGTCGCCGACGCTGCTGACGACTTTGCCGTAGTTGTCGTTGCGCGCGATGAGCTGGGCGCCGCCGAGCATTTCGCCGGTGACGGTGGCGGGTTCCGACACGCTGAGGAGCGGGACGGTTTTCGCGACGACGGAGGGCGAATCGAGGAAGACGAGCAGGGCGTGGAGCTCGCGGTTAACGAAGGCGTCGGCATGCGGGAAGTGCGGATCGAGTTTCGCGGCGACGCGGGCGCAGGTGGCGGCGTCGGGTTTGCCGCCGCGCGCGAAGGCAAGCTGCCAGGCGCGGAGCAGCGGGAGCTGCAGGGCGGCGGGCTGTTTGGCGAAGTCGAGGCGGGAGAGGGCCTCGATGATTTTGGGCTGGTGGTATTTCGGGCCGACGCGGGCGAGGGCGATGAGGGCCTCGATGGCGGCCTGGGGATTCTTTTCGTTGAGCGCGCGGTCGGCCCAGTTCTCGGTGATCTGGCGCTCGATGGCGACGCGGGCGGCGAAGCGGATGAAGCGGTCGGGGTGCGAGAGGTGCGGCCAGGCCGTCGCGATGGCCTCGGGGCCGGTGCCTTCGGCGTGGAGGGCCTCGAGGGAGCGGCGGAGTTGGACGTCGGCGTTGAGCGGGGCGGGTTTTGCGGGGGCGGTGCTCTCGGTGCCGGTGTAGGTGACGCGGTAGAGGGCGGCTTGGGTGCGGCGGCCGCCGACGGCGAAGTACATGGCGCCGTCCGCCGGATTCACGACGAGGTCGGTGAGCGGGAGCGGTTTGCCGGAAATGAATTCCTCTTTCCGGCCCTTCCAGGTGGCGCCGTCGGGCGAGTGGTGGACGGCGTAGAGGGTGCCGTAGGTCCAATCCGCGGCGTACAAGGCGAGTTGATACTTGGCGGGGAATTTGGCGCCGGTGCCGAAGACGGTGCCGGTGGGGGAGCCGGGGCCGAAGTTGACGGTGGCGGGGAGGCTGTCGGCGTAGTAGTCGGGCCAGCGGCCGGCGCCGGAGCGCCAGCCGTAGTCGGCGCCGCCGATCACGTGGTTGATGCGGGTGGGCATGTACCAGGGCGTGCCTTGGTCCCATTCCATGTCGGAGTCGTAGGTGAAGAGCTCGCCGTTCTGGTCGAAGGAGAGGTCGTACTGGTTGCGGAAGCCGAGGGCGAAGAGCTCGACGGATTTGCCGTCGGGGTCCATGCGGCCGATGTAGCCGCCGGGGGCGTATTTGTTTTTCGCGTGGCCGCGGGCGTCCCACATGCGGGGGAGGAGGTGGTCTTCGTCCCAGCGCACGGGGCGGGACGTGTTCAGATTGGTGGGCAGGTCGGTGTGGTTGCCGTTGGCGAAGTAGATGGATTTGCCGTCGGGGGAGAGGGCGAGGGAGTGGGGACCGTGTTCGCCGCTGCCGCGCATTTCGCGGAGGTATTTCACTTCGTCGAATTGGTCGTCGCCGTCGGTATCGCGCAGGCGCCAGATGCCCTGCTTGGCGGGGACCTCGTCGACCATGACATAGAGACTGCCGAAGGCGTAGAGGAGACCGTGGGCGCCGACGGAGGGGGAAGCGGAGCCGTCGGTGGCAACGGCGCGCTTCGGCGTGGGGCGGGCTTCGCCGCCGGAGGGCGTGGGGACGGAGGGGAGGGTGACGTTGAGTTTCTCGACCTTGGTGCCGGCGGAGGTGCCGAGGGGCGGGACGGTGATGCGGTAGAGACCGCCGTATTGGTCGCCGGCGGTGATGCGGCCCTTGGGATCGACGGCGAGGGCGACCCAGGAACCCTGTTCCTCCTTGGGCACGGTGTAGAGGAGCTCGACCTTGAAGCCGGGGGCGACGGTGAGGGCGGCGGGATCGGTGGGGGCGGCGACGGCGGCCATGGCGGCGCGGGCGGCTTGGCCACCGGCGGCGCTGGGGGCTTTGGCCTTGGCCTTGGGCTCGGGGGTCTGGGCCGGGAGGAGGGCGGCGGCCGAGAGCGCGGCGAGGAGAATGGGGAATGGGCGGAGGGGGATCATGCGAGGAAAGGGGGGCGCGGAGCGCGGACGGGGGCGGGGATGGGACCTAGGGGACGGATAGGACTTATGGGACGGATAGGTGGGCGGGAGGGCAAGGGGCGGCTCAGAATTTTTGGGTGAAGGTGACGAAATAGGAGCGGGGCTGGGTGGGGACGTATTGGAGCATCGTGTCGCGGCCGGTGGCGGGGAGGGAGGTGTAGCTTTGGCGGTCGCCGGGGTTCACGCCCCAGCCGCGCCAGGTCATGACGCCCTCGCTGTCGAAGAGGTTGTTGATGTTGAGGCCGAGGGAACGCGTGCGGGAGAGGGTGTAGCCGGCGTTGAGGTTGAACTGATTGAAGCGGGGGAGCGTGATGACGTTGGCGATGTTGCCGGCGCGTTCGCCCATGTGGCGCCAGGAGAGGTTGGCGAACCAGTCCTTGGTGCGGTAATCGAGCGTGGTGTTGAGGATGAAGTCGGGGTTGTTGTCGGCGGGCTTGCCGGAGAAATCGAGGTAGGAGTCGTCGGCGCTGCCGTTGGCCCCGGCGACGAAGACTTTCCAGATCGTGTTGGTGGATTTCTGCGCGGTGAAGACGGAGCGGAGACGGAGACGTTCCGTGACGCGGACCTCGGCCTCGAGTTCGAGGCCGTAGGAGGTGACCATGTTGTAGATCGGGTCGGGGTAGTAGGGCGTGATGCCGTCGGCCTCGGTCGCCTGCGGGTTGCTGTTGATGTTGGCGAGGCGGGACCAGAAGGGCGTGGCGGTGAGGGTGACGTTGGTCTTTTTCCAACGGTAGCCGAGTTCGGCCTGTTCGACGGTCTGGGGGCGGGGCTTCAGGTTGTTGAGGCGGAAGACGGAATTGTAATTCCGGAAGAAGCCGTAGTCGGGGGCCTTTTCGCCGTCGGCGTAACGGACGTAGAACGAATTTTCGTTATCGATGACGAAGTTGGAAGCGACGGACCAGGAGAAGGAGCGGACGTCTTTGTCGAAGAACCATTGGGCGGCGGGGTTGGGGACGGTGAAGCGGTTGTCGGCCATGGTGAACGGATTGCCGTCGGCGCCGCCGTAGGTGGGATCCCAGTTGCCGCGGGGATTGAGGGAGCCGGATTGGTTGAAGCCTTTGACGCGGAATTTTTCGCCGCGGAAGCCCCAGTCGACGCCCCAGCGTTGGGAGATGTCCCATTTGTGGCCGAAGAAGTAGGCGAACTGGCGGCCGATGCCCTCGTCGCGGGTGTATCCGTTGCCCAAGGACGTGAAGCCTTCGGGATTGGTGAGGAGGACGGGTTGGCCGTTCCAGCCGGCGACGGCCGCGAGGGCGGCGGCGGGGGTGCCGGCGGGCGCGGTGGCGGCGGTGGCGGGGATCCAGGTGATGGCGAGCGGTTCGGGTTGCTCGACGAGGGGCGAGGCGGTGCGGCCGCCGCTGGTCTGGCGGTCGGAAATCCCGGAATAGCCGAAGTAGCCGCCGGCGGTGAAGGAGTGGGTGCCGAGCTTCTTGGTGATGGAGAAGCGCTCCATGATCTCGTCCATGTGCTCGTTGGCGACGCGGCCGACGTTGGTCCAAAGGGCGTTGGGGAGGATCTGGTTGTTGGGCAGATTGGCGGAGCGGACGATCAGGCCGGCGTTGGAGAGGGCGTTGGCGTTGACGGTGAAGTTGCCGTTGGAGGAAACCTCGGCGCGGACGGCGCCGGTTTTGCGATCGGAGAAACGGTAGAGGCCGGCGGGGACGCGGCCGTTCTGGCCGCCGCCGCTGAACTGGATGGCCATCGTGCTGAAGAAATTCGGCCAATCGAGGGAGCGGGGCGTGACGCCGGAGGAGGAATTCCAGTCGGCCCAGTTGCGGCTGACCTTGAGGTTTTGGTTGAGGGACCAGCCGGAGCCGAAGTCGTGTTTCCATTCGATGCCGCCGTAGCGTTGGCGGGAGCGGACGGCGTCGGCGGTGTCGAAGGTGGCGAATTGGTTGTCCGCCTCGCGCGGATACTGGTGCGAGCTCTTGGGAAAGAGGTTGGTGCTGAAGCGGCTGAGGCCGGGGTATTGTTTCGGGTCCTGGGGATCGCGGGCGAGGAGGTATTCGTACCAGTGGTTCCGGTCGTCCATGTACTTGCCGTAGAACTTGAGGGAGCCGCGGCCGTAGTCCTTGAACACATTGCCGCGGACAACGAAGCCGTTGTTCATCGGGTAGCCGTCGGCGGGGCGGTGGCCGTCGGCGTAGCGGTAGAAGCCGCCGACGCTGTAGCTCCAGCCCTTGGCGCCGAGGGGGCCGCCGTAGACGAGATCGGCGCGGTAGTGGCCGCCGTCGCGGCCCTCGAGGCCGAGACGGGTGCGGACCTCGCCGCCGGCGCGGGCGGGGCCGGTGCGGGAGATGTAGTTGAAGGCGCCGCCGGGGGAATTGGACGAAGTGATGGAGGCGGAGCCGCCGCGGACGGCCTCGACGCGCTGGAGGGTGGCGTCGGGGCGGTTGAAGTAGGAGGCGTTGTAGTTGCCGAAGTTGACGTTGGTGATGGGCAGGCCGTCTTCCTGCATGGAGACGTAGTATTGGCCGGTGGCGCCGTCGGAGGAATCGGCGGAGATGCCGCGGGAGTAGACCATGCCGCGGATCTCGCCGAGGGAGGAGTTCACGAAG
Organism: Opitutaceae bacterium; assembly: GCA_027482185.1. Taxonomy (GTDB): domain Bacteria; phylum Verrucomicrobiota; class Verrucomicrobiia; order Opitutales; family Opitutaceae; genus ER46. Next base: position 708,130 of record JAIXWF010000022.1, read on the forward strand.
ACGCCGGCGACGTTGAGGAGCATTTCATCGGCGCTGAGCGCGACCTGCTCGGCGAGCATATCGGAGCTGAGCGTGGTGATGGCGGTGGTGGCCTTGCGGGCTTCGGTGGCGTTGAAGACGCCGGTGACGACGAAGTCCTCGAGTTTGACGGCGGATTGGGTCGCGGGGGCGGCGGGGGCGGGAGCGGGGGCAACGGGGGCGGATTGCGCCCGGACCAAGGCAGGGGACAGGAGGGACAGGACGAGGGCCGAGCGGAGGAACAGGACGGCGGAGGCGGGGGCGGGGTGGAGGGGCAGGAGGCGGGCGGGGTGGGGCATGGCGGGGGTAGGGGTAAGGGTAAGGGGTGCGGGCGCTAGAAGCGGCCGTTGATGCCGGCGGTGACGGTAGTGCCGTTGATGATCGTATTCTGCATCTGGGTACGGACGCCGCGGTAGAACTGCTGGGGTTCGTTGAAGAGATTGGCGACGTCGAGGGTGAGCTGGAGGGAGGGGCGGACCTGCCAGGAGACGCCGGCGGTGACGGTCTCGGCCTTGAAGCGGTAGAGATTCCGGCCGAGGGAGGCGGCGGTGTAGGTGGTGATGTAGTCGCCGGTGAAGTTGTAGAGGGCGCGGGTGCTGAAGCGGCCGTAGCGCCAGGAGAGGGAGGCGTTGCCGGTGCGCGGGATGAAGCCGGCGACCTGGTCGGTGGAGAGGCCGGCGGTGCCGCCGAAATTGCCGTGGGTCGTGATGGCAGTGAAGTTGGCGGAGGCGCCGAGGCCTTTGAAGATCCCGGGGAGGAAGGTGAACTGCTGCTGGTAGCTGAGTTCCCAGCCCTGGACGTAGGCGGTGCCGGCGTTGGCGGCGGTGAGGCGGGTGAAACCGGCGTATTCGCCGTTGAAGCCGTTGTCGTTGCCGGAGGCGATGGTGCCGGAGGCGATGCCGGTGACGATGTAGTCCTTGATCGTCTTGTGGAACCACGCGACGGAGACGGTGCCGACGGGTTCGAAGTAGTATTCGAGGGTGGCGTCCCAAGTGGCGGCGTCCTGCGGGAGGAGGGACGGGTTGTTGACGGTGAGGGTTTGGTTGGCCTCGGAGATGGTTTCGTTGGGGAGGGCGTTGTTGAGGGCGGGGCGGCCGAAGCTGGTGGACCAGCTGAGGCGGGCCTTGAGGTTCGGGGTGAGATCGTGGGCGAGGTGGACGCTGGGGAAGGACTTCGTGTAGCTGCCTTGGAGGCGGCGGAGGGTGCCGGCGTAGTCGCGCTGGGCGGCGCCGACGGGGTCGGCGGTCTGTTCGGCGGCGGTGCTGCCGCGGCGGGCGCGGACCCAGCCCCAGCTGGACGTTTCCGTTTTCTCGGTCCGGACGCCGGCGAGCCAGCCGGTGCGGCCGAAGCGGCCCTGCGCCATGGCGTAGCCGGCCGTGATGGTCTCGGTGACGGCGCGGTTGGCGGTGTAGTTGTTCTGTTCCCGGAAGTAGCCGTCCTCGCGCCAGAGGGCGGGGTTGATGGGCTGGCGATCGGAGAAGAACTGGAGCGGTTCCCAGTACGGGAGTTGGCGGCCGGTTTTGACGGCGTCGTAGGTGACGATGGAGGGATCGGCGGGGAGGGCGGCGGTGCCGATGTAGGTCCAGCGGCGGGCGAAGCTTTCGGCGGAGACGTAGCGTTCGCGCCAGACGGCGCCGGTCTTGAGGGAAGCGGAGAAACGGGTCGGGAGCGTGTAGCGGAGATTGGCGCCGGCCTCCTTGATCATGTCGTCGTTCTGGAGAATCGAGTTGGTGTAGGTGACGGGGCGGTAGTTGGCGGGGTTGTTGAAATCGGGGCCCTCGGTCTGGGTGAAGCGCGGGTGGAGATCGGAGTCGGTGCGGTCGAGAACCCAGCCGACGCCGGTGAGGCGGTTGATCAAGATGCCGCCGCGGCCGCCGCCGCCGCCGTTGATGTTGGTCTGGGTGTAGCGGACGTTGGCGTCGGCGGAGAGCGGGCCGGCGGTGTGCTCGAGCCCGAGATCGAACCGGCGCATGCGGTTGAAGAAATTGCCGGGGCCGGTGGTGGTCTGCTCCATGGTGGAGCCGGGGGCGGCGCGGACGCGGGTGATGCGGTCCGTATAACCGGGGAGGATACCGGCGGTGCCCGTCGTGCCGACCTGCTGGGTGGTGAAGGCGCGGTGTTCGTACTGGCGGCGGAAGGTTTCGACGGCGTCGTTGAGGATGGTGTTGAACGAGAGTTTGGTGGCCGGGGAGAGGCGGTAGTCGGCCTTGAGGTTGATCGAGGCCTGCTTGCGGTTGTTGTAGTTGTCCCAGGTGCGGTAGTCCCAGAGGTAGGCGGGCTGGTCGGTCGTGTTCTGGAAATCGCGGAGGGTGCGGAAGCCGCCGACGGCATTTTCCGAATAGAACACGTTGACGGCGACGCCGAGGTTGCGGGAGCCGCCGAGGACATCGAAGACCTCCTGGTACTGGACGTTGAAGAGCGGGTGGGCGCGGTGTTTCTCGCGCGTGGGGGTCTGCTCGGTGAAGGACGGGGCGACGCGGACGCTGGCGCTGTAGCTGAGGCGGCGTTTTTCGCGGAGGGAGAGCGGGGAGCGGCTCTTGAGGTTGATGGTGCCGCCGATGGAGCCGGCTTCTTTGTCGGGGGTGTGGCCCTTGGTGAGCTCCATCTGGTCGAACATCGTGCCGGTGAGGTTGTTGATGTTCGTGCCGCGGGTGAGGGCGCCCTGGCTGGTCATGGGGGCGCCGTCGAGGGTGACGGAGTTGAGGCCGGGGCCGATGCCGCGGATGGTGAAGCCGTCGATGAGGTTTTCGTCGGAGGGATTGCCGGCGACACCGGGGAGACGGATGGCGACCTCGCCGGCGTTCATGTTGGGCAGATTGCCGAACGAATCCATGGCGACGACGTTCTTGAGGTTTTCGGAATTGCGCTGGGCGGTGATGGCGGCGGCGCCGCCCTCGCGCTCGCCGGTGACCTTGAACGCATCCAGTTTATAAATACCGGAGGTGAGATCGAAGTTGCGCACGGTGCGCGTGCCGGCGGCGGCGGCGACGACGGCGCGGGCGGGGTCGAGGCCGAGGTAGGTGGCGACGACCTCGTGGCTGCCGGAGGGGACGGCGGGAAACGTGTAGGTGCCGGTGAGATCGGTGAAGGTCTCGAGCCCGAGGGCGGGAATCGCGACGCGGGCGCCCTCGAGCAGGTTGCCGGTGGCGACGTTGCTGACGGTGCCGGCGACGACGGCGGAGGCGGCGGGTTGGGCCGAGGCGGGTTGGGCCAAGGCAGGGGACAGGAAGGACAGGAGGACGGCGGAGAGAAGGGACAGGACGGAAGATGGGCGGCGGGGCATGGGGTGGGGGGGGCGGGACGGTTGCGGAAGGGGGATCGGCGAAACGGAACCCGGAATCCGGAAGGGTTGGGATGAAACCGGAAGGCGGAGACCGGCGGGGCGAATCAGAAGCGGCCGTTGAGGCCGACGGTGATCGTCGTGCCGGGGTAGTTGAAGTGTTCGACGTTGTCGGGGGAGCCGCGGTAGCGCTTCTGCGGGACGTTGGTGAGGTTATCGATGTCGAGCGTGACGGTGAGGGCGGGCCGGAGTTGGTAGCCGAAGCCGACGTTGATGAGCTTGCGCTCGACGCGGTACAGATTGCGCGCGGGCGACGCGGCATTGAAGGCGGTGAGGAAGGTGTCGGCGTAGTTCACGAGCAGGCGCGTGCTGAAGGCGCGGTAGCGCCAGCTGAGGCTGGCGTTGGCGGTGACCGGCACGAAGTTCGGCACCTCGCCCTTTTCGCGCCGGCCGGTGCCGCCGAAGTTGCCGTGGGTGTCGAGCAGGGTGTAATTCAAGGTGCCGCTGAGGCCCTTGAGCACGCCGGGGAGAAACGTTAACTGCTGCTGGTAGCTGAACTCCCAGCCCTGGACGACGGCGGTGCCGGCGTTGGCGGTGGTGAGGATGGTCCAGCCGGCGTATTCGCCGTTGAAGCCGTTGTCGGTGCCGGTCGCGATGGTGCCGGACTCGATGCCGCTGACGATGTAGTCGCGGATCTCCTTGTGGAACCAGCCGGCGGTGAAGTTGCCCACGGGTTCGAAGTAGTACTCGAGGGTGGCGTCCCAGTTTTTGGAGGTCTGCGGCAGGAGGGAGGGATTGTTGATCGTGAGGGTGGGGCGGCCGCCGAACCCCGCATTGGCCTCGTTGGGGGTCTCGCCGGGCACGAGATTGCCGAAGCCGGGACGGCCGAAGCTCGTGGACCAGCTCAGGCGGGCCTTGAGATTCTGCGTGATGTCGTGCCAAGCGTGGAGGCTGGGAAACGCCTTGGTGTATTCGCCGTCCACGGTGCGGCGGTTGTTGGCGTAGTCGCTTTGCGCGGCGGCGACGGCGGCGGCTTCGGTGGCGGTCGCGGGGGTGTTGCTGAGCCGGCGGGCGCGCACGAAGCCGTCGGCCTCGTTTTCGGTTTTCTCCCAGCGCACGCCGCCGAGGAAGCCGGTGCGGCCGCGCCAGCCGTCGCGGCCGAGTTTGCCCTGCGCCATCGCGTAGGGCGCGGTGACGGTCTCGACGGCCTGGCGGTAGGCGGTGTAGCGCGTGGTCTCGCGGAAATAGAAATCCTCGCGCCAGATCGTCGGGTCGATGACCTCGCGGGCGCGGATGAACCAGGAGGCCTCCCACTGCGGGATGCCGCGGCGGGTCATGCGCTCGTCCATGGTGAGCAGATTGGGATCGTGCGGGAGCGGGCCGGTGCCGGTGTAGCTCCAGCGGCGGGAGGCGCTGCGGGCGCCGACGGTCTGCTCGCGCCAATGGACGCCGGCTTTGACGGAAATCGGCGCCGGGACCGGGAGGTTGTAGCGCACATCGAGCCGGCCCTCGTCGACCTCATGGATCTGTTTGTCGTTCTGGTTGGAGAGGCCGTTGGCGACGGGGCGGTAGTTGGCGGGATTGGTGAAATCGAGCCCGCCGTTGGGCAGGAAGCGCGGGAAGAGATCCGACTGCGAGCGGTCGAGGATCCAGCCGGTGTTGGCGATGCGGTTGGTGAGGACGGCGCCCTCGCCGTTGCCGATGTTGATGTGGGTCTGGGTGCGGCGGAAGTTGGCCTCGACGAGCAGCGGGCCCTTTTGGTGTTCGAGGCCGACGTCGACGCGGCGGAGGCGGTTGAAGAAGTTGTTCGGGCCCGTCATCTGGACATCGATCACGGAATTGGGGACGGGGCGCACGGTGGTCACGCGCGACGTGTAGCCGGGCGCGATGCCGGCGCCGGTGTTGGCGGCGGTATTGAGCGCGGGATCGAAGACGACCTGGTTGGTGGTGGCGGTGACGTTGTATTGGCGGCGGTAGATTTCGGAGTGGTCGATGTAGGTCGCCAGAAACGAGAGCTTGGTCGACGGGGTGAGGCGGTAGTCGGCCTTGGCGGTGATGTTTTTCTGCCGGCGGTGGTTGTAGAGATCGCTCGTGAGGTAGCTCCAGAGGAAGGCGGGCGAGGCGGCGGTGTTCTGGAAATCGCGGGTGGTGAAAAACGAACCGATGGCGGTCTCGCTGTTGAAGAGGGTGACGGAGACGCCGAGGTTGCGGGAGCCGCCGAAGGCATCGAAGACCTCCTGGTAGCCGAGGTTGGCGAGCCCGTGGAGGCGGCGGTCCTCGCGGAGCGGGATCTGCTGGGTGAACGACGGGGCGATCCGGGCGCTGAGGGTGTAGGTGACGCGGCGTTTCTCGCGCATGGAGAGCGGGGAGCGGCTCTTGAAGTTGATGGTGCCGCCGAGGGAATCGGCGCCCTTGTCGGGCGTGTGGCCCTTGATGAGTTCGACCTGGTCGAACATGGCGCCGGTGATGTTGTTGACGAAAATGGAGCGGCCGAGGCCGCCCTGGCCGGTCATGAGACCGCCGTCCATCGTGACGGAATTGAGGCCCGAGGCCATGCCGCGCACGGTGAAGCCCGAGAGGTTTCCGCCCGCGTCGAGTTCGCCGTAGATGCCGGGGAGGCGGATGGCGACCTCGCCGGCGTTCATGTTGGGCAAGTTGCCGAACGAATCGGTGGCGGCGATGTTCTTGAGGTTGTCGGAATTGCGGTAGGCGGTGATGGCGGCGGCGTCGCCCTCGCGTTCGCCGGTGACCTTGAATGCATCCAGTTTATAGATACCGGTGGTGAGATCGAAGTTGCGGGCGGCGGCGGCGCCGGCCGCGACCGCGACGACGGCGCGCTGGGGATCGAGGCCGATGTAGGTGACGACGACCTCGTGGGTGCCGGCGGGGAGGCCGGCGAGGACGTAGCGGCCGGTGTTGTCGGAGAGGGCGGCGAGGCCGAGTTTGGGGATCTCGACGCGGGCGCCCTCGAGAAGATTGCCGGTGGCGAGGTTGGCGATGTTGCCGCTGAGGGAAGCGGTGCCGGCGAGTGGGGCGGGCTGGGCCAAGGCAGGGGACAGGAAAGACAGGACGGCGCAGGCGAGGAGGGACAGGACGGAAGGCGGGCGAAGGGGCATGGGGAGGGAAGCTCGGGGTTGTTCAGAAGCGGCCGTTGAGGCCGACGGTGACGGTGGTGCCGGTGAGGCTGGTGCTCTGCATCTGGTCGGGGATGCCGCGGTAGCGGCGCTGGGGTTCGTTGAAGAGATTGTCGACGTCGAGGGTGACGGTGAGGGCGGGGCGGACCTGGTAGCCGATGCCGACGTTGGTGATGGTGCGTTCGAAGCGGTAGAGATTCCGGCCGAGGCTGGCGGCGGAGTAGGTCTGGAGATGGGCGCCGGTGAAGTTGACGAGGCAGCGGGCGCTCCAGCCGCGGTGGCGCCAGGCGAGGCTGAGGTTGGCGGTGCGGGGGATGAAGCCGGCGACCTGGCCGGTGGTCAGGTAGGCGGTGCCGCCGAAGTTGCCGTGGGTGTCGAGGAGGGTGTAGTTGGCGGCGACGGCGAGGCCGCGGAAGGGGCCGGGGAGAAACGTGAGCTGCTGCTGGTAGCTGAATTCCCAGCCCTGGACGAAGGCGGTGCCGGCGTTGGCGGAGGTGAGGCGGGTGAAGCCGGCGTATTCGCCGTTGTAGCCGTTGTCGGGGCCGATGCCGACGGTGCCGTCGATCGTCCCGGCGACGATGTAGTCGCTGATTTTCTTGCGGAAGAAGCCGACGCCGACGCTGCCGACGGGTTCGAAGTAGTAGTCGAGGGAGGCGTCCCAGTTGGCGGCGACCTGGGGCAGGAGGGAGGGGTTGTTGACGGTGAGGGTCTGGTTGGTCTCGTTGATGGTTTCGTTGGGCAGGAGGCTGGTGAGGGCGGGGCGGCCGAAGGACGTGGACCAGCTGAGGCGGGCCTTGAGATCGGGGGTGACGTCGCGGCTGAGGTGGACGCTGGGGAAGGCCTTGGTGTAGCCCCCGGCGAGTTCGCGGCGGGTGCCGGCGTAGTCGCGCGCGGCGGCGCCGACGGGGTCGGCGGCCTGCTGGGCGGCGTTGCTCGGAATCCGGGCGCGGACCCAGCCCCAGCTGGACGTATCCGTTTGCTCGATGCGCACGCCGCCGAGCAGGCCGGTGCGGCCGACGCGGCCCTGGGCCATGGCGTAGCCGGCGGTCACGACCTCGCGGACACCGCGGGTGCCGGTGTACTTCGTCTGTTCGCGGAAGTAGAGGTCCTCGCGCCAGAGGGACGGGTCGACGGGTTCGCGGGCGCGGAGGAAGGCGGCGGTTTCCCAGCGCGGGAGGACGAGGCCGGTTTCCTGTCCGTCGCGGGTACGGATCGAGGGATCGGCGGGGAGGCCGGCGGTGCCGATGTAATTCCAGCGGCGGTTGGCGCTGGAGTCGTCGGCTTCCGTTTCGCGGACCTTGAAGCCGGTCTTGAGGTGGAAGGGGAAACGGACCGGGAGGGTGTAGCGGGCGTCGCCGAAGATTTCGCCGACGGCGATGTTGTTGCCGACGTTGTTGTTGGTGAGGCCGCCGGCGGGGACGCGGTAGTTGGCGGCGACGGCGAGGTCGGTGGTCGGGGTGACGTCGGTCTGGATCAGGCGGGGGAAGAGGTCGGAGGCGGTGCGGTCGAGGATCCAGCCGACGCCGGCGAGGCGGTGGACGAGGGTGCCGGATTCGCCGCCGTTGCCGGAGTTGATGCGGGTGCGGCTGGTGCGGGCGCCGTAGTCGAGCGAGAGGGGACCGAAGACGTGGGCGACGCCCGTATCGAAATGGCGGAGACGGTTCCAGGTGGTGACCATGCCGGCGGTGACCTCGACGGTGGAGCCCGGGGCGGGGCGGACGCGGGTGATGCGGTCGGTGTAGCCCGGGAGGATGCCGGCGGTGCCGGCGGTGCCGACCTGCTGGGTGGTGAAGGCGCGGAGCTCGAGGGTGCGGCGGTCGGTGACGTTGGTGTCGTTGTAGATGGCGTTGGCGCGGAGGGTGGTGGCGGGGGAGAGGCGGTATTCGGTTTTCAGATTCAGGGACCACTGCTTGCGGTTGGCGTAGAAATCCTGGGTGCGGTAGTCCCAGAGGTAGGCGGGTTGGGCGGTTGTGTTCTGGAAATCGCGGGTCGTGAGGAAATAGCTGACGACGTTTTCGCTGTAGAAAAGATTGGCGGAGACGCCGAGGTTGCGGTCGCCGCCGAAGGCATCGAAGACCTGCTGGTGGGCGAGGTTGAGCACGGGGTGGACGCGGTGGTCCTCGCGCATGGGCACCTGCGGCGTGGAGCCGGGAGCCAGGCGGGCGATAAAGCTGTAGGACGTGCGGCGGCGTTCGCGGAGACTGAGCGGGGAGCGGCTGCGGAGATTGATGGTGCCGCCGAGGGAGTCGGCGCCTTTGTCGGGCGTGTGGCCCTTCACGAGCTCGAGCTGGTCGAGCATGGTGCCGCTGAAATTGTTGAGCATGGTGTTGCGGGCCATGCCGCCCTGGCCGGTGAGCTGGCCCCCGTCGAGGGTGACGGTGTTGAGGCCCGGGCCCATGCCGCGGATGGTGAAGCCGGTGTAGGTGCCGCCGTCGTCGGGGTTGCCGGCGATGCCGGGGAGGCGGATGGCGACTTCGGCGGCGTTGAGATTCGGGAGATTGCCGAAGGAGTCGGTGGCGACGACGTTGCGGAGATTGTCGGCGTTGCGCTGGGCGGTGAGGGCGGCGGCGGCGCCCTCGCGTTCGCCGGTGACTTTGAACGCATCCAGTTTATAAATACCGGTGGTGAGATCGAAGTTGCGGGCGGCGACGGCGGCGGCCGCGACCGTGATCACGGCGCGCTGGGGATCGAGACCGGCGTAGGTGACGACGACCTCGTGGGTGCCGGCGGGCAGATCGGCGAGGACGTAGCGGCCGGTGGGATCGGAGAAGACGGTGCGGCCGAGGGCGGGGATCTCGATCCGGGCGCCTTCGAGGAGATTGCCGGTGGCGAGGTTGGCGATGTTGCCGCTGAGGGAGGCGGTGTCGGCGGGCTGGGCGGGTTGCGCCAAGGCAGGGGACAGGAAGGACAGGAAGAAGGAGCAGAGGAGCAACAGGACGCGGGCGGGGTGGGCGCGCGGCGCGGGCGGGGCGGGGCGGGGCATGGGGCGGGGGCGGCGGGGGCCAAAACCGGAATGCGGAAACCGGAAACCGGAGTTCGGAAACCGGAGGGCGGATACCGGAGTTCGGAAAGCGGAGACCGGAAAGCGGAGACCGGCGGGGTGGGGCGGGGTAGGGCTTGGGGTGGGGCGAAAGCGGGACGGGCGGGGCGGCCCGGGAGGGGAAACAAGCAGCCCGGCGCTTCCGGGCCGGGCTGCTGGGCAAACGATCAGGGCAGCGTCTTGAGCTGCACGTTCTTGAACTGGACGGTCATCGGGGGGCCGGTGTGGAGCTGGAGCGCGATGACGCCGGACTTGGGGGCGCGGGTGGCGTCGGTGTCGGTGACGTCGGCGGTGAGCTTGCCGTTGAGGAAGTGCTGGAGGCGGTTGCCGTTGGCGATGATGACGAGCTCGTTCCATTCGCCGAGTTTGTAGGCGGCAAGAATTTCGGCGGGAGGCGTGGCGCCGGGGAGTTTCTCGACGGCGGTCTGGCTGCGTTTGCCGTCTTTCTTTTTCGGATCGGGGACCATCGTGGTTTCGCCGATTTTGATCTTTTCGCCCGGGCCCATGAGGATACCGCGGCCCTTTTCCTCGTAGAGCATGCCGGCGTATTTGCCGGTGGAGTCGATGTCGGCCTGGTAGCCGCCGACGACGAAGGTCGCGGGGTCCATGACCTTGGAGCGGTATTGGACGCCGGAGTTGGCCTGGTTCTTGTCGTTCTGCGCGGTGAGCTTGAAGGACACGCGCAGTTCGAAGTTCGCGGGCTGGGCGTCTTTGTAGACGAGGAACGTGTTCGACTTGATCGTCTTCTCGGCGGTGGTCTGGCCGGTGAGGGCGCCGTCCTTCACGGACCAGACGGATTTGTCGCCGTCCCAACCGGAGAGGTCTTTGCCGTTGAAGATGGATTTGAAGCCGGGGTCGGCGGCGAAGGCGGTCGCGCCGGCGAAGGCGAGGAGGGTGACGAGGCGGGTTTTCATGGGATAATTCGGAGTGAAACGCGAAGGGGCAAAGGGGCGAAGAGACGCGAAGGGGCTTGGACTTTGCGAAGCTTGGCGCTCTTCGCGGCTTGGCGTTTCGGTTTTTGAATTAAACGCGAAGGGGCGAAGAGCGCGAAGAAACTTGGCGAAACTTTGCGGCTCTTTGCGGCTTGGCGTTTGGTTTTTGGGGATCAGTGGTTGCCGTGGCCGGTGTGGGCGGCGGCGGGGGCGGCGGGTTTGGTTTCGGGGTTGGCCTTGAGGAAGGCTTCGACGTTTTTCGTGACGACGAGTTGGCCGTACATCACGGCCCAGTGGCCGGGGAAGGTGCAGACGAATTCGTAGACGCCTTCTTCGGCGATGGGGCGCATCTTGAGGGTTTCGCTTTGGCCGGATTCGAGGAGTTTCGTGGCGGCAATGACGTCGTTGGATTCCGGGACGTAGGCGCGGCCCTGGCGGTCGGCGTCGGGCGTCATGCTTTGCGCGAGTTGGCCGACTTTCTCGCGGGTGCCGGGCTTCACGACGACGAGGTTGTGCGGCATGACGTCGGGGTTGTCGAAAATGATCTCGAAGGCCTTGCCGGCCTGGACGACGAGGCGCGGGGTGTCGTAGCGCATCTGTTCGAAAACGGCGCGGACGACGTAGGAGCCGACGCGGAGGCGGGTGAGGCTTTGGCGGAGAGGCGCGCCGTCGGCTTCGGGGAGGACGCCGGCGAGATCGTCGGTGACCTGGATGGTTTCGACGTAGTCGCGCGAGGTGCGTTCGTTGACGTGGGTTTTGGAGGCCCAGGCGACGAGGGCTTTGGCGGCGACGACGGCGGGCTCGCCGGTCCACGCGGTGCGCGGGAGGGAGCGGATGCCCTGGGCGGCGGTGGGGACCTGATAGCCGCGTTCGATCATCGACGCGAGGGCGGCGAAGACGGCGGCGGGTTCGCGGCGGGTGGCGACGGCGGTCTTGATGGCGTCGCGTTGGGTGGCGGCGATGATGTGGTCGGGGCCCTGGAACTCGGTGATCGGCTTCGCGAGAAGCGGCATGACGAGAGCGTAGGCCGATTCGCGGAGGGCGGCGTTGGGGATGAGGTGGAGCCCGCCGACGAGACTCTGAAGGGAGAGCGGGTTGCCGGCGGCGGCCGCCCAGATTGGTTCGAGGGAATTGTCGGCGAGAGCGACGGCGGCCCAGCCGTAGGAGCGGCCCTCGGCGGTGTCGGTCTGGCCGAATTTCAGGAGGGCGGCGCGTTGGGACTTCAACTCGGCGGGATCCTGCGCGAGGAGGAGACGGCCGACGCCGCGGACATCGATTTCGGCGGGCGATTCGAGGACGCCGAGGAGGAGGGCGACGGGCGAGGTTTTGCGGAGCTCGGCGAGTTTCGCGAGAGCTTCGGCGCGGACGGCGTCGTTGACGCCGCGGCGGCCGAGGATGTTTTCCGCGACGTCGGCGGTGCGGGGGAGCTTGAGCAGATCGGCGACGGAGAGCGTGCGGAGGAGATAGCGGATGCTGGCGGGATCGCCGCCGGCGATGGCGGGGCCTTCGCCGATGCGCTTGCGCCAATGCGGGCTGAGTTGGCGGAGGGTTTCGCCGATCACGTAGTCGAGGTAGTAGTCGACCTTGAGTTTGGCGGCGGCGAGGGCGACCTCGGCGGCGTCGGCGGTGGGGAAGAAGCTGGCGGCGCGCACGGCGTGGAGGCGGACGCGGGGGCTTTCGTCGGTGGCGAGGCGGCGGATTTCGGCGAGGGCGTTGGGCACGCGGTCGCGCCAGTAGCAGAGGACGCGGACGGCGGCGGCGCGGGCGTCGGCGTTGGCGGAACGCAACGACTGCGAGAGGAGATCGAGGTCGACGATGTTGTGCCACTGGTGGACCCAGAGGGCCTCGAGAACGTGGTGGGCGTAGTCGGGATCGTTGCGGTCGAGGGACGCGGCCCAGGCCTTGGCGGCGGCGGCGACTTTGGCGGAGTCGTGTTTGCCGAGTTCAACTTTGGCGAGATTGCGGATCTGGTTTTCCTTCCGCTTCAGGAGATCGAGGAGGGCGGGGATGGGTTCGCCGTCGATCTTGGGCTGCCAGGCGAGCGGGCGGCTTTCGTGGGTGATACGGTAGATGCGGCCGTGTTCGTGATCGCGGTTGGAATCGCGGAGATGGCTTTGCAGATGGCCGATGAGCGGGTTGTGCCAGTCGACGACGTAGAGGGCGCCATCGGGGCCGGTCGCGGTGTCGATGGGACGGAAATTCGGATCCTTGGATTGGACGACATCGGGCTCGCGCGTGCCCTGGATGCCGGAGCCTTCGTCCTGCAGATTGACGCGGTAGATGCCCTGGAAACCGATGACGTTGGGGTTGAGATAGTCGCCCCAGTATTCGTCGGGAAAATGTTTGCTCGTGAGAATCGTGGAGCCGGCGGAGGGGCGCGACGGGCGGTCCCAGAGCGTCTTCATGCGCGGGTGTTTCGCGGGGTAGTCGAGTTGGCCGGAGAAGGCTGGGGCGAAGTAGGTGTTGTTGCCGGTGGCATCGGTGATGATGTCGTTGCCCCAATAATCGAAGGCGCGGCCGTGGGGATTGGCGAAGGCGTACGCGACGTAGGTTTCGAATTTGTGGGTGAGGGGTTCGTAACGGTAGATCGCGCCGTCGATGTTGCGGACGGCGCCGGCGACGGTCTCGACCTGGGAACGGTGGAAGACGCCATCGGAGAGGAGAATCGCGCCGCCCGGTTCGTAGATGAGGGAATTGGCGGTGTGGTGGGAGTCGGCGGAATCGAGGCCCATGAGAACGCGTTCCTTCGAGTCGGCTTTGCCGTCGCCGTCGGTGTCGCGGACGAACCAGAGATCGGGGGCCTGCACGAGGAGAATGCCGTCCTTGAAGAACTGGAAACCGGTGGGGCAATTGAGTCCGTCGAGCCAGACGGTGCATTTGTCGGCGCGGCCGTCTTTGTCGGTATCCTCGAGGATGATGATCTTGTCTTTGATTTTGGCGGTGGGCGTGAGCTCGGGGTAGCTGGGCCAGACGGCGACCCAGAGGCGGCCCTTGGGGTCGAAGTTCATCTGCACGGCCTTGGCGAGTTCGGGGAATTGTTTCTCGCTGGCGAAGAGGTTGGCCTTGAGGCCGGGGGCGAGGGTCATGAGGCCGACGGCTTCGTCGCCGTCGACGAACGGGTACGTGCCGTCGATGTTGGGGCCGGGTTTGTTGGTGCCGAAGGCGGTGACGACGGGGAGGGGCAGCATCTCGACCTTGCCGGTGCGGCCGGCGGCGAGGGCCCAGGCCTGGCGCTCGAGGTTGATAGTCATGACGTCGCGCTGGGCCATTTCCTCCATCATGATCTGGGTGTTGGTGAGCTTGGGGGAATCGGGGTGGGAGACGTAGGCGATCTTGGAGCGGTCGCCGTAGACGTTGTAGCCGTCGACGGTGCGGTAGCGGGAATGCCACATGAGGTTTTTGGCATTCACGACGGCGCGGAGCTTCTCGAATTCGGGTTTGGCGGTGTCGGGGGCGGGGGCGCCGACGAGGGCGGGGTAGGCCTTGGCGGCGAGCTTGGCTTCGCCGGCGGAGTTGAGGTGGACGCCGTTGATGGTGAGGGGCGGTTGGCCGTTTTTGGCGGCTTCGGCGTAGAGCTCGCTCGACGGGGCGAAGAGATCGACGAAGGTGACGCCGGCTTGGTCGCGGGCGACATCGGCCATGGCCTTGGCGTAGGCCTCGAGGTTGGCGTTCACCTCGGGCTTGTATTCGACATTCGGATCCGGGTGCTTTTCGACGGCGATGGGGGAGAAGAGGACGATGCGCGGGGCGCCGAGGCCGTTGTAGTTTTTGGCGCGGGTGTCGCGGAGGAATTTCTCGAGATCCTCGCGGAACTTGGGGAGGCCGGCGGTGCCGGCGAAGGATTCGTTGTAGCCGAAGAAGGCGAACACGACGCCGGCCTGGACCTTGGCGAGCCATTCGTCGGGCGTGCCGAAGTCCTTGGAGCGGGCGCGGGTCGTGACCTCGTCGCCGGCGACGGAGAGATTGCGGACGACGAGTTGGTGGGACGGATGCTGCGCGTGGAGCATGGTCTCGAGCCAACCGTGGTGCTGCATGCGGTCGGCGAGGCCGTTGCCGACGACGGCGATGCGGTCGCCCGCGTTTAACTGAAAACCGGAAACCGGAGACCGGGAACCGGAGGCGGCGGAGCCGCTGTTGGAGTTTGGAGTTTGGGGTTCGGGGTTCGGAGTTTTGGCGGGCGCGGCGACGGCGGCGGTGGCGGAGGAGTTTTGGGTTTTGGGTTCTGGGTTTTGGGTGGGGCTGACGGCTGCCGACTTTTTGGCGGGCTCTTTTTTCGCGGGTTCCTTCTTCGGGGGCGGGGGGGGCGGCGTGCCGCCGGGCGGGACGGTCTTGCCGAGGGCGTAGTCGGCGGGCTTGAGGCCGTAGCGGTAGGCTTTGAAGCCGTACATTTTCGGCGAATACGGATCGACGAGGCGGACGTCGGCCTTGGTGGGGACGGCGAGGCCGAGGGCCCAGTAGACGCCGTTGACGACGAGACGGCGGAGATTTTCGTCGGCGAGGTCGGTGGCGGAGCCGAGGGTGGTGGTGAAGATCTTGTTCTGCTTGCCGGTTTCGTTGGTGTGCAGGCGCGTCCAGACGACGGGCATGGCGGGGGAATTGACGGGCTGCTCCTGTTTGTCGGTGACGCGTTTCTTCACGTAGTCGGCGGGGGCGTCGGTCGGGTTCATGCCCTTGAGGACGAGGCCGCGGAGGAGGATCTTGGCGTCTGCGGGCGGGTAGGCTTCGTAGACATCGGTGTCGCCGAAGATCTCGCCGACGCCGCGGAGGAGGGCGTCGTCTTTGGCGCCGGGTTCGACGGCGGTGCGGGTGGCCTCGACCTTGTGTTTGCCCCAGTGGGTGACCCAGGTTTCGCCGAGGACGGCTTTGCCGAAACCGCCGACCCACGGGGCGGATTTGGCGTTCCAGTTGTAGGCGGCCCACTTGGAGCCGGCGGGGAAATTGAAGGGGTGGGTCGAGGTGCGGAGGGCGAGGAGCGGGACGCCGCGTTGGTAGGCGTTGACGAAGCGCTGCATGTCTTCGTCGGGCCATTGGCGGAAGCGCAGCGCCATCACGATGGCGTCGGCGGTGTCGAGGGCGGCGGAATCGGCGAGGGACTTCTGGTTGTCGGGGTTGATGGTGCCGTCGGGATCGAGGGCGAAGAGGACGGTGGTTTTGAAGCCGTGGCGCTGGCTGAGGATCTTGGCCAGCATGGGAAGCGCCTCCTCGCTGCGGTACTCTTCGTCGCCGGTGAGCAGCACGACGTGCTTGTTCTTCGCGGGGACGCCGGGGGGCGGCGTGAACACGAGGCTCGACTGCGCGGCGGCGAACGCGGTCAGGGAAACGAAGAGGGCGAGGCGGAGAGCGGAGGGGAGCATGGGGCGGAGAGCCGGAATTCGGACTTCGGAAACCGGATACCGGAAAAGGAAGTCCGGGAACCGAGAGAGGCGACCAAGCGCGAAGACGCGAAGGGACGCGAAGGATCGCGAAGAGGGCGGAGGGGGAGGGGCGCGAATCGCGAAGCGCGGATTTCGGAAGGCGGACGGAGCAAACCGGAAGGCGGAAACCGGAGACCGGAAGGGCGAGTGGGGCGCGGACGGGGTGGAGTAACTCAACGCGAAGACGCGAAGGGGGCGAAGGATCGCAAAGAGGGCAGACGGGGAGGGAGTTCCCCGGGTCTTGGCTTTGCGATCCTTGGCGGCTCTTCGCGTCTTGGCGTTGAGGATGCGGGGATCAGGTCTGTTTGACCTTTTCCCAGCGGCGGGACTTGGCGGACTTGAGGACGGCGTCGGTGACGTAATCGGTGGCGAGGCCGTCCTTGAAGTCGGGCTTGCAGCCCTTGCCGCTTTCGAGGCCGGAGATGAACTCGACCATCGCGTGGACGAAAGAGTGTTCGTAGCCGAGTTGGAGGCCGGGGACCCACCACTTGCCGCAGTAGGGATGGTCGCCGTCGGAGACGTGGATGCTCTTCCAGCCGCGCTCGGGGCCTTCGTCGGTGTAGTCGAAGACCTGCAGGCGGTGGAGATCGTGGAGGTCCCATTTGAGGGACATGTTGGCGCCGTTGATCTCGAAGGTGTAGAGGGCCTTGTGGCCGCGGGCGTAGCGGGTGGATTCGAAGAGGCCGAGGGAGCCGTTGTTGAAGTGGCAGTGGAAGATGCAGGCGTCGTCGATGTTCACCTTCTCGACCTTGCCGGTGAGCGTGTGTTTGCGCTCTTTGACGAAGGTTTCGGTCATGGCGCTGACGTCCTTGATGCCGCCGTTGAGCCACATCGCGGTATCGATACAATGCGCGAGCAGATCGCCGGTGACGCCGGAGCCGGAGACTTTCGCGTCGAGGCGCCAGAGGCCGGTGCCGCCCTGGGGGAGGTCGGCGTTGATGGTCCAATCCTGGAGGAAATTGGCGCGGTAGTGGTAGACTCGGCCGAGTTTGCCGGCGTCGATGAATTGCTTGGCGAGAACGACGGCGGGGCAACGGCGGTAGTTGTACCACACCATGTTGGGCACCTTGGCCTTCTCGACGGCCTTGAGCATCTTCTCGGCTTCCTTGCCGTTGAGGGCGAGGGGCTTTTCGCAAAGGATCATTTTGCCGGCCTTGGCGGCGGCGATGACCTGCTCGGCGTGGAGATTGTTGGGCGTGGCGATGTCGATGACGTCGATGTCGTCGCGGGCGATGAGCTTCTTCCAATCCGTCTCGATGGATTTGTAGCCCCACTTGTCGGCGAACTCCTGGGTCTTGGCGGCGTCGCGGCCGCAGACCGCCTGGAGGACGAGCTCGTAGGAGGACGGGAAGAAGTGGTTGACCTGGTGGAAGGCGTTGCTGTGGGCGCGGCCCATGAAGCTGTAGCCGATGAGACCGATGCGGAGTTGTTTCTTCATATTGGCGAGTAGCGAGTAGCGGGTAGCGGGTAGTGAGTAGCTGGCGCGCGTGAAGCCGAGGTGAGCGAGGGCGTGCGGGCCGAGCCGAGCGGCGAGTGCAAGCAGCGGGAGCGGAGCGTGATGCTCGCTACCCGCTACTCGCTCCTCGCTACGGCTGAGCACGCTCGCGCGCTCAGCCGACCCAGCCGTGGTTGTTGCGGACCTCGATCATGGCGGCGAGGATGTCGTTCCAGGTTTGCTGGTTGCTGAGGACGGCGTTGGGGAACATGCAGCCGTCCCAGCAGATGTGCTTCATCTTCTTCGTGACCTTGCCCTTGTTGTCACGGAGCCAGTAGCCGGCGTCGCGCGGGATGTTCAGCTTGCCCTTCGGATCGGTGGCCACGCAGTGCTTGCCGGTCTTCTCGTGGCTGCCGGAGCCGTAGGTGGTGCCGTCGTTCTGCGCGACGTGGAAATCGATCGTCCACGGGCGGAGCGCATTGGTCATCTTGGTCATGGCCTTGTGGAACGCGTCGGGTTCCCAGTGGAAGTCCTTCGGCACGATGCGGTGTTGCTCGGCGTTGGCGCCGAGGATGTAGAGGTGCGTGTGCGACATGTCGGCCTGGAAGCCGACGACCTTCGGCATGGCGACTTCCTCGAGGAGGTTGACCATGTTTTTCCACGAGTGCATTCCGCCCCAGCAAATCTCGCCCTCGGCCGCGAGGCGCTCGCCTTCGCCCTTGGCGATCTTGCCGGCTTCGCGGAACGTGGCGGCGATCTTCTTGGTATTGCCCTTCGGATCGGCATCCCACGCCGTCACCCCGGCGGCGGTGTCGATGCGCACGACGCCATAGGGGCGGACGCCGAGCTCGCGGAGTTTCTTGGCGACGCGGATCGTCTTGCGCACGCTGTCGAGCCAGCCGGCCCGCTTGTCGGCGTCCATCGCGTTGCCGAAGAACCAAACCGGCGCGACCACGGAGCCGACGACGAGGCCGCGGGCTTTGATTTTGTCCGCGAGGGCCTTGATGCCGTCGTCGGAGACATCGAGCTCCATGTGCGGCGTATAGACGAAGAGATCGACGCCGTCGAATTTCACGCCGCCGACGTCCGCTTTCGCGGTGAGGTCCAGCATGGTGTCGAGGTCGAAGTCGGGTTCGGCGCCGCCCATCGACTTTTTGCCGACGAGTCCGGGCCACATCGAATTGTGCAGTTTGGGGAAGTTATTCTGGGGCATAGGAGGATGAGTTGAGGGGAAGGAGCGGGGATTTAACGTTGGGACACAGAGAGCACGGAGGAGGGCACAGAGGTCACAGAGGAAACCGAGTCGATTTGAGTCCTCTGTGTTCTCCGTGAGCTCTCCGTGAACTCGGTGACGAAATGATCGGGGAAATCAGAATTTGTTGTGGCGATACGCGCCCATGGCGGGGGCGTCGGGGTTCACTTCGGGGCCGAAGTAGCGGAGGCAGACGAGGGGCTCGGTGGAGCTCGTGTTTTCGAAGGTGACGCCGGCTTTGGCGCCGTCCTCGGTGCAGAAGTATTCGTCCTCGGTGAGTTCGTGGAAGCGGATGAGCTTCGGGGAATTCAAGGGTTGGCCGTTGATCTTGCCG
This sequence comes from Opitutaceae bacterium, assembly GCA_027482185.1. GTDB lineage: Bacteria > Verrucomicrobiota > Verrucomicrobiia > Opitutales > Opitutaceae > ER46. The sequence continues at coordinate 726,969 of JAIXWF010000022.1, forward strand.
GAGCCCTGGACGCAGATGAGGCCGTAGGCGCCGGTGTCCTTGATCGTGCACTTCACGCCGGGATCGACGGTGAGTTCCTTGGCGGTGAAGAGCTGTTCGCCGTCGACCTTGCCGTAGACGATCCAGCGATCGACGTAGCCCTCGCTGCGGGTGTCGGCGACGGGGACGGGCTCGAGGTAGTGGTTGTCCTTGAAGTTGGGGTCGACGTTCTTTTCCCAGTCGAGCTGGTCGACGATGAAGTCGATGTCGTGGTGTTTGGACTTGGGCATGTCCTTCACGAGGAGGGACCACGGGACCTCGCGGCCCTCGACGAGATTCTGGTACATGCCGAACACGTCGGAGCCCCACTGGGGTTCGTAGGTGCAGAGGGAGCCGGGGGCGTGGAGGATGCAGGGATCGATGAGCCAGCCGGTGCCGGGCTTGAGGCGGTAGGCCTTGGAGAGATCGAGGATGCCGTTGTCGCCCTTGTTCCAATTCCGGATGCACTGCTTGACCTGTTCCTTCGTGGTGCCGGGTTCGAAGCCCATGAAGGTGTAGGGGAAGTTGTTGCCGACGTTGTTGTGCTGGGGCGGGAAGTAGTAGGACTCGGGTTTGCCCTCCTGGCCGACCAGTTTCGCCTGTTTTTGCGACTGGTGCATGTGGTGGGGGATGGGGCCCATGTTATCGAAGAACTTCGAGTAGACGGGCCACTTCTTGTACTTCTTCCAGATGGAGGAGCCGACGAGGGTGGCGCCGGTTTCGGCGACGGCCTGCTGGAGGGTGAAGCGCTTGTTGCCGACGACGCACCAGCTGAGGCCTTCGTCCCAGGCGCGGCCTTCGTTGGCGGTGGGGGTGGTTGAGGCGAACCAGCGTTCGTCGATGCCGCCGCGGTTGAGGCCGTAGGCGTAGGTGTCGTCGGGGTGGAGCTTGATGCGCAGGCCCGGCTGGAGGAAGGAGCGCGGGACCCAGGCGGGGGCGAGGCGGAGGAGGCCGCCGGTTTCGGCGAGCGCGCCTTCGACGAGGCCCTGGGTCTTGGACTTAACGGTTTTGAGATCGAGGACGGAGGATTTCGACATGGAGGTTGGAGAAGTGGAAAAGCGGGAAAGAGGGAAATTGGGAAACGGGAAACGGGCGGGCGCGCGGGGGGACACGCGGACGCGGGAGGGGTTCACCGCGGGGGTGACAGGGACGCTGACTCTAACCCAGCCGCGTGCAAACGCCTAGTAGGGCGGCGGCTGATTTTGGTTAAATTGCGGCGGCGGCCGGGCGGCCGGTCCTAGCGCTGCTGGTAACGGGTCCGGTAGGCGCGGGGGGTCTCGGCCATGAACTTCCGGAATTCCTTGGTGAAATGGCTTTGGTCGGCGAAGCCGAACTCGGTGGCGACCTCGGCGAGGGCCTTGCGGGAGAAGACGAGGGCGCTGCAGCTCATGCGCACGCGCAGTTGCCGGATGTAGTCGTGGGGGGAGCTGTTGTAGGCGGCCTGGAACTGGCGTTCGAAAGCGCGGACGGAGAGGCCGCAGACGCGGGCAAGGTCCTCGTTGGTCATGCGGTCCGCGAAGTGCTGGCTGATGTAGCGGATGGCGACGCTGAGCGGGGAGCCGGCGGGGGCGGGGGTGGCCGGGGCGAGGGCGGTGGCTTCGCGCGGATGGAGGGGGCGGGTGACGCCGGCGGTGCCGACGATGCGGCCGGCGGCGTCGCGGAGCGGGACCTTGGACGTGGCGCACCAGCGGGCGGTGTGGTTGAAGCGGCCGACGAGCTCGACGCGGGAGAGGATGCGTTCGCCGCGGAGGACGCGTTCGTCGTCGATGCGGTATTGGTTGGCGAGAACCTCGCCGCAGAAATCGTAGTCGGTGCGTCCGATGAGTTCGGCGCGGGTCTTGAGGCCGAAGTTGAGGAGAAGGGCGACGTTGGCCCACTCGTAGTGGCCGGCTTCGTCCTTCATCCACATCGGGGTGTCTTCAAGGTAGTCGAAGAGCTCGATGACCTCGGGGGCGCCGGCGCCGATGCGGCCCAGGGTGGCGAGCATGTTGTCGTCGGCGGAAGTCATGGCGGGGAGCCGGACGAGAACGGAAAAGCGGGGCGAGCGCGAGGCGGCAGAGTTCGGAGTTTGGAGTTCGGAGTTTGGGGTTTGGAGTTGGGGGCTGGCTTTCAACCCGGCGGCGTGGGCGCCGCCTCAACGGGTTTCGGGGCTGGGGGCTTCGCCTTCGAGGACGCGGATGAGTTGTTTGAAGTCGATGGGCTTGGCGAGGAGGCCGTCCATGCCGGCGGCGCGGCAGCGGGCGCGGTCCTCGGGGAACACGTTGGCCGTGAGGGCGACGATGCGCGGGCCGCGGCTGGCGCCGAAGTGGGCGCGGATGGCCGAGGACGCGGCGAGGCCGTCGACCTCGGGCATGAGCAGGTCCATCAAGATCAGATCGTAGGTGCGGCTGGTGGCGGCTTCGATGGCGAGGCGGCCGTTTTCGACGACGTCGGGGGCGTAGCCGCGGTCGCGGAGGAAGTCCTCGACGAGCATGCGGTTTTCCAGCTGGTCCTCGGCGATGAGGATGCGGAGGGCGGCGCCGGTCGGGAAATCGGCGGGGGCCGCGGCCGCGGGCGGGCGTTCCGGCAGGGCGGCGACCGGGGCGCGGACGGTGAAGTGAAACACGGAGCCGCGGCCGGGCTCGCTGGTGAAGCCGATCTCGCCGCCGAGCAGGCGCACGAGGCGTTGGCTGATGGCGAGGCCGAGGCCGGTGCCGCCGAACTGGCGCGTGGTGGACGAATCGACTTGGCTGAAGGGGCGGAAGAGCCGGTCCTGCCGGTCGGGCGGGATGCCGATGCCGCTGTCGGCGACGGTGAACCGCAACGTGCAGGGTTCGCCCTCGCGGGCGGGGGCGGCCACGAGTTCGACGCCGAGCCGGACGTAGCCTTCGCGGGTGAACTTGAGGGCGTTGCCGACGAGATTGATCAGGACTTGGCGCAGGCGATGCGGGTCGATCTGGACGGCGGCGGGGACGCCGGGGCCGAAGCCGGTCTCGAGGGTGAGGCCCTTGGCGAGAGCGCGTTGCTGGAAGATGGAGCCGACGGCGTCGAGGAGCGGCGCGACGGCGACCGGTTCGGGCAGCAGGGAGAGGCGGCCGGCCTCGATCTTGGAGAAATCGAGGATGTCGTCGATCAGCGTGAGGAGGGATTCGCCGGCGGTGCAGATGGTGCTGACCCAGACGGTGTGCTCGGGCGAGAGGTGGGACTCGCGGAGCATCGAGGCGAAACCGAGCACGGCGTTGAGCGGCGTGCGGATCTCGTGGCTCATGACGGCGAGGAATTCGCTCTTGGCGCGGTCGGCGGCCTCGGCGCGGTCTTTGGCCTCGCGCAATTCGGATTCCGCGGATTTGAGGGCGGTGATCTCGACGCAGGAGGCGACGACTTCGGTGACGCGGCCGTGTTCGTAGCGCGGGCGCATCTGCGCGAAGACATCGATGCCGGTGCGGCCGTTGCGGTAGGTGAGGAACGTGTCCTGGCCGCTCCAAGCCCGTTCCCAGGCGGCGAGGAGCGCGTCGAGATTGGCGGCGTGGGCGACCTCGGCGAGGGTGCGGCCCTCGACGGATTCGGGCGTGTGGCCGAGCCGGCGGGCGAGATCGCCGCGGCACAGCGTGGTGATGAATTCGCCGTCCACCTTGCGGACGCACACGATCATGCCCTGCTGCGCATCGAGGACCTGGCGGTAGTAGTCGCTGATCGAGGCGACTTCGCGTTCGCCGTCGCGGCGGATACGTTCGTTGGCCTCGGTCAGTTCGCTCGAGGTGACTTCCAGGGTGTGGGCGAGAAACGCGTTCTCCTGCTGCAGCTCCTGGTAGGTGGCGCCGACGGCCGCGATGAAACCGCGCCACTCCGGGGCGAGCGGATCGACGTGGGGCGCGTGTTTGCGCAGTTGCCGGAGCAGCAACGGATGTTGGGCCGGTTCAGACATCCTCGGCAAACACGGTGACCGTCATGGTCTGGTTGTGCAGCTCGCAACGGGCGAGGTCGCCGCGGGGCCCGATTTCCCCGTAGGAATAGAAGCCGACGGCGGGCGTGTCGCTGCCGACGGCGAGCCGAACGGCCTCGACCTCTTCGTCGATGCGCTGGCCGAGGATCAGCTTGCGGCCGACGCAACTGACGAGGAGGGCGAAACCCGATCGCGCGGAGGGGGCCTGCAGGCGTTCGGCGGCCTGGCCGGCGCCGCCGATGAGGGCGTCGCCGCCGGCGCGCATGAGCCGGACGTAGCGACCCTGCGGCAGGTCGCCGGCGAAGGTCAGGGACTGGCGGGCCTCGTCGACGGCGAGGATGGTGCGCACGAGACCGCATTCGGCGTCGCGGTCCGCGAGCAAGCTGAGGGGGAAGAGCAGACCGGTGGCGGGCAGGCCGGCGGCGCGTTCGCCGAGATAGCGTTTGTAGAGGGGCAGGGCGGGTTGGCCGTCGAGTTCGAAGAGGACATTGCCTTCCGACTTCGTGATCAGCCGGTGGGGTCCGAAGGGATCCCAGCCGCCGGCGGAACCGGCGGATACGCGCAGGCGTTCGCCATAGAAACCGACGGCGACGACGCGGTGGGGGCCGACGTCGCCGTCGAGCCCGACGACGGTGCGCCGGAAATGGGGACCGTCGCCGGCGAGTCCGCCGGTCACGGAGACACCGGGGAGGGCGGCGCGGATGCCTTCGGTGAGGGCGGTGCCGTTGACGGCGAGGCCGTCGCTCAGGAGAAAGACATGGCGCAAATCCGGTCCGGCCAGTCGGCGGCCGAGTTCGGCGGCGGCGGCGAAACTGTCGGCCGAGCCGGCGACCGCGACGGCCTCGGTGCGGACGGAGGAATGGCGGAACTCGATCGCCAGGGCGGCCACGGAGCCGTCGCGCACGGCGCCGCCGAGGATCTCGCCCGAGGTGCTGCAGCCGGCGAGGCGGGCGTGCGGATAGCGGAGGCGCAGATCGCGGAGGGGGCCGGCGGGGTCTTCCAGCAGGGCGGCTTGGCCGAAGTAGAGCACCAATTGGGCGCGGGTGGCGCCGGCGGGGCCGGCAGTTTGCCAGCCGTTCGCATCGGTCCAAGCCAGAGCCGTCGTTGTCATCTATCCAGACTCGGCGCGGACGGCCGGCGCTCAAGTCCGGTTTGGAAACTCGGGGAGAGTAAATCTACTCAAGACCGGCCGGGAAAGGTACCGTTCGGCCGCCGGGAAGCGGATTTCCGGGCTTTTTCCGGGGCGCCGGCGGTTCGCTTCAATCGCCGAAGCTGAGGCGGGAATTGTTCCGCAGGTAGTCGGCGACGGCGGCGGCAAAGGCCTCGCCGAACTCGGCGCGCTTCTTTTCGCCCATGCCGGGGATGCCTTCCATCTGGTCCACGGTTTCCGGATACGTGCGGGCCATGGCGCGGAGCGTGTTGTCGCCGAAAACGATGTAGGCCGGCACGCGGCGTTCGTCCGCGAGCTGTTTGCGGAGGGTGCGGAGTTTGGCGAAAAGGATTTCGTCGCAGGCGATGTCGCCCTCGCGGCGGGCGGCGGTGCGGCGCGCCTTCGGCAGGTCCATCGGCTTGGTGAGCGTGACGGGCTTGCGGGTGCGGAGGACGTCCATGCCGGCCTCGGTGAGCTCGAGGGTGGCGAACTCGCCCTCGGCGACGGCGACGTAGCCGAGGCGCATGAGCTCGCGGCCGACGGCGGCCCATTGCGGGCGGGAGAGTTCGCCGCCGATGCCGTAGGTGGTGAGGCGGTCGTGGCCCCAGCGGCGGATTTTCTCGGTGTCGGCGCCGGTGAGGACCTCGATCAGGTGGTTGAGCCCGACGCTGAAACGGCTGTTCTGCGCGATGCGGTAGATGCAGGACAGGAATTTCTGGGCGACGATCGTGCCGTCGTAGGTTTCGCGCGGTTCGGAGCAGTTGTCGCAGGCGGCGCAGTTGTCGAGCGGGTAGGTCTCGCCGAAGTACGCGAGCAGTTCGGCCCGGCGGCAGCCGGCGCTTTCGGCGTAGTGGACGATCTGGCGCAACTGGGCGCGGGCGATCTGCTGTTCCTTCTCGTCGGTGATCTCGTCGAGGAAGTGGGTCTGTTTCGCGATGTCGCCGGCGCTGAAGAGCAGGAGGCAGTCGCCGGGCAGGCCGTCGCGGCCGGCGCGGCCCGTTTCCTGGTAGTAGCCCTCGATGTTCTTCGGCAGGTCGTGGTGGATGACCCAGCGGACGTTGGGTTTGTTGATGCCCATGCCGAAGGCGATGGTCGCGCAGATGATGCGGGTGTCGTCGCGGAGAAACGCCTCCTGGTTGCGCGCGCGCTCGGCGGCGTCCAAGCCCGCATGATACGCCTTGGCGGAGAAGCCGCGGCCGGCGAGGCCCTCGGCGACGCGTTCGGCGGCGGCGCGGCTGGCGCAGTAGATGATGCCGCTCTCGGTTTCCCGTTTGCGCACGAAGTCGATCACCTGCTTGAGCGGCTCGTCCTTGGGGACGACGCGGTAGGTGAGGTTGGGGCGGTTGAAACTGGCGACGAAGATTTCCGGTTCGCGCAGTTTGAGATGGGAAACGATGTCGTCGCGCACGCGCGCGGTCGCCGTGGCGGTGAGGGCCATCACCGGGATGTCGGGCAGGAGGGCGCGGAGCTTGGCGAGCTGGCGGTACTCGGGGCGGAAATCGTGGCCCCATTCGGAGACGCAGTGGGCCTCGTCGATGGCGAGGCAGGTGACGTTCCACGCTTTCAGGTTTTCGGCCCAGCCCTCGAGCATCAGCCTTTCGGGAGCGACATAGAGCAGGCGGAATTCGTGGCGGTGCAGGCCGCGGAGGCGGGCGCGGGCTTCGTCGGCGTCGAGCGAGGAATTGAGAAACGTGGCCGCGACGCCGCTGGCCTGGAGCTGGTCGACCTGGTCCTTCATCAGCGCGATGAGAGGGGAGACGACGACGGTCAGGCCGCCGCGCACGAGCGCAGGCAACTGGAAACACAGCGACTTGCCGCCGCCGGTGGGGAGCAACGCGAACACGTCGCGCCCGGCGAGGGACGTTTCGCAGATCTCCCGCTGCAACGGGCGGAAGGTCCCGTAGCCGAAGGTGCGCTTGAGCACGAAGTCGAGTTCGGTGGCGGCTGGCATGAACAAACGAACACTAGGGAGCCGGCGCGGCGCAGGGCACGGAAAATCTTTCGTTTGGCAGCGCCGGCGGCGCGTGGCACACGGGCGCGATGGCTGCGTCCGCACCCCGGCTCTATCTCGGTTGCCCCGTTTGGGCGCATGCGCCGTGGCGCGGCGCATTTTTCACCCGGGACGCGCGGCGGGAGGAGTTCCTGCCGCAGTACGCGCAGGTCTTCGCGACGAGCGAGGGCAACTCGACGTTCTACGGGTTGCCGGCGCCGGACACCGTCGCGCGCTGGGCCGCGGAGGCGCCGGAGGGGTTCCGGTTTTGCCTGAAGTTTCCGCGCGCCATCACGCACGACCTGCAGTTGGTCGGGGCGGAAGCGGCGACGGCGGAGTTCCTCGACCGGGTGGCGCCGCTGGGCGCAAAGCTTGGGCCGTTTTTCCTGCAACTGCACGCGAGCTTCGGACCGGCGCGGCGGCGGGAGCTGGAGGCCTACTTGCGGGCGCTGCCGGCGGATCGGCAGTATGCGGTCGAGGTGCGGCACGCGGAGTTTTTCGCGGGCGGGGCCGCGGAGCGCGACCTCGAGGCGCTGCTGGCGGATTGCGGCGCGGAGCGCGTCAACTTCGACACGCGCGGGCTCTTCGCGTCGACGGCGCAGGACGAGTTCACGCGCGATGCGCGGCGCAAGAAACCGCGGGTGCCGCAGCGGACGACGGCGCTGACGCCGCGGCCCTTCGTGCGGTTCGTCGGCGATCCGGAGATCGCGCGCAACGCCGCGATCCTCGACGGCTGGGCCGACGTCGTGGCGCGGTGGCTGGCGGAGGGGCGCTCGCCTTATTTCTTCACGCACCATCCGGACGATGCGCTGGCGCCGGCGTTGGCGCGGGATTTCCAGCGGCGCGTGCGGGCGCGGACCGCGTCGGTGCCGGAGCCGGCGGTGTGGCCGGCGGAACGCGAGCGGCCGCCGGAGCAGCTGAGTTTGCTGTAAGTGCGGCCGGGCGGCGCCGGAGCTTGGCGTTGCCAAGGCGGCAATCCCGCCGCTTTAACGGGGCGTGCGGACCCGTTTCCTCGTGCCGATTCTCCTCTGGTGCTGCGCCGCGGCTTGGGCGCAGCCGGCGGCGTCGGATCCGCGGCCGATGCTCGGACCGGGCGCGACGAAGGACGAAGTGATCGACCTCTACGGTTGGCCGACGGGGCAGTCGAAGGCGGGCGCGAAGGAAATCCTGAACTATCCGCAGGGGCAGGTGATTTTGGAAAACGGACGCGTGGATCGCGTGAATTTCTCGCCGAACATTCCCTGGGGACCGCCGCGGCCGCGGCCCGGCACGGTGGCGCCGGCGGCGCCGAAGAAACCGGAGCAAGTGGCGGATTTTTGGCTGACGAATTTCGCGGCGGCGACGCAGACGGCGGCGACCCGGGGCGTGCGGATTCTCGCTTTGTTCAACGGTTCCGATTGGTCGCCGGCGAGCCGGCGCTTCGCCGACGAGGTGGCGCTGCATCCGGAGTTCCAGACCGCGTTTGCCGCGGACTTTGTTTTCCTGCGGCTCGACTATGCGACGCGCGTGCAACTGCCGGCGGACCTGCGCGAGCAGAACGCGAAGTTGCGGGAACGCTACGGCGTGACCGCCTACCCGACGCTGCTGGTCCTGCGGGACAACGGCGAACTGCTCGGTGCGGTCGACCTGCAGAAGGAACAGCCCGGCGATTCGTACCGCGCGCGTGCGATCGCGGCGGTCGCGGAACTGCGCGATTTGCTCAAGCCCAGGCCGGCGCCGCCGCCGGTCGCGGTTCCGGCCGCCCCGGCCAACGCGGCGCCGGCCGGGAGCACGAAGGCACCGGCGGACCCGGCTGTGATGTCGTCGCTTTACTCCGCGCGTTGGCTTCTGACCGGAGGCGTCGTGGCGGGGCTGGCGGTGTCGGGCCTCCTGTTTTGGCTGGTGTGGCGCAACCGCACGGCGCCGCCGGCCACGCCGCGCGCCGCAATTTCGGCCCGTATCTCGGATGCGGCGAGCGGGCTCCCGACGGAAGAGGATTTGAAAACGTGGCCGCGGGCCAAACTCGCCCGGCTGGTCGAAGCGATGGCGGAGACCGACGGCTACCAGGGGCTGCTGCGGCAAGGGGGCGACATCGATCTCGCGCTCCGGCGGGCGGGCGAAAACCGCGTGCGCGTGCTGGTGGCCTGCGCCGAAGGAGCGCGCGGGCCCGTGGGGGCCAAGGCGGTGCGGGAGCTCTTCGCGTCGCTGACGGCGGAAGGCGTGTCGGTGGGTTGGTTCGTGGCGCCCGGCGGCTTTGCGCCGGAGGCGCGCGCTTACGGCAACGAGCACGGCCTGCTGCTGATCGAAGGGCCGAAGCTGCAGGCGATGTTGCGGGACTTGCCGCCGTTGCTCGTGACCAAGGTGATGGGCCGGATCGCGGAACGGAGGGTCTGACAGCGCGGCGCGCGCCGGAGGGCGGGCACAAAAAAGGCGCGCCGCAGGTGACGGCGCGCCTGGCAGAATCGGGAATGGGCCGCGGCGCGGATCAGCTCCGGCGCTTCCAGACCGCGAGGGAAACGAGACCGGCCAAAATCAGGCCGAAGGTCGCGGCGGAATCGGGCGTCGCCACCGGGGCCGAGCTCGTGATCACGAAGTTGTCGTAGCGGGCATTGCCGGCGCCGCCGAAGAAGATGGCGGAGTTGGTGCCGTTGAGGCCGAGGTTGGAACCATCGATCAGGGCGGACGTGGCGTCGGCGACGAAGATGCCGTTGTAGCTGTTGTCGATGGCGAACTGCGCCTGCTTCGCGGTCGCATCCCACGTCAGCCGCAGGCGTTGCGCCGGGTTGCTGCCCATGTAGGCGAAGGTATTGAACTGGACGAACGCATACGGCATCTGCGAGGCGCCGACCGCGTCGGACCGGCCGCCGGCGATGTGGCTCGGGTGAAGCCGGAGATTGATCGAAGCCCCGTCCGGTTCGCTCCACGGCGCGGCGGGCGTGCCGGCGCCCATGCCGAAGAACGAGATGTCGCCGCCGGTCGAGAGCGTCACTTCCGCGACGAAGTCGAAATTGAAGAAGTTGGACTGGGCGGTCCGGAGGTACGAGCGGCCGCCGTTGAAGGCGACGGATCCGCTGTTGAAGGTAACGCCGGAGCCGGCCGTGAGCATCGTTCCGGGTTGGGTGTTGGCGTTGAAGTTCTCGTCGAGAATCGTGGCCGCGGGCGCGGAACCCAAGCCGACCCCCAAGGCGACAAAGCCGAGGGCGAGGATGCGCGAAGCACGCATATTGCGGGAGAGAGACTGGGTGGCGCTGCGTAGGGCTTTCATGGGTATTAACACTTACGTTAGTTGTTCTGGATTAGATAGTTATGATAACGAAAGCGGATTTAGCAGCCGCGATGCCAGATTTTCGGAGCGGGACCATGGGATTTTGCAAAACCGTTGATGGATAAGTTTTTGAAAGATTCTCTTTCGGGGCGCGGCGGGGACCGGCAAAACGCGAAGTGTTCGAAGTGTAAGGTTCTCCGACGGTTAGGCCTTGGGCCCTCAGGTTTGGGGCCGAATCGAATCACGGCGCCGCCGGACGGGGCCGGGCCGGGGTGATTCGGCGGTGGGCCGGAGCCTGCGGTCGGTTTACTTCAGCCCCAACCAGCGGGCGAGTTCCCGCACGGCGCCGGCGGCCGCGCGGCCGCGGCGAAGGCGCCGGGAAACGACGCGGAGGCGGCCGGCGGCGCGGTCGGCCTTGGGGTCGACGTGGCCGACCAGGTCCGTGCCGGCGAGGACGGGCAAGGCATAGTAGCCGCGCGTGCGCTTCGCCGGCGGCGTGTAGACTTCCCACGTGTATTCGAAATCCCACAACGCGGCCGTGACGCGCCGGTCGTAGATCAGCGGATCGAGCGGGGCGAGCAGCCGGGGCGCGGCCGAAGCGCGGATTTCGGCCGGGGGATCGCGGGTCGCTTCCAGCTGGGGCAGATCGGCGGTCAGGCAGTGGAGGGGCGGGCAGTCCGGTACGCGCACGGCGGTGACGAGGTCGGCGACGGCGGCGAGCTCGGGGCGTTTGAGGACGGCGAGGCGGCGCTGGCGGAGCTTGAGCAACGCGAGCCAGCGGGCCGTCTCCGCCGCGGACGCGGCGGGCTGCGCGAGCACGGCGGCGGGCAGAATGCGTTCGGGGAGATCGTAGCGGCGGCGATTGTGCACGCGGTCGGCGATCAGGAGCCGGCCGTGGAAAAACAGTTTCTGCAAAACGGCCTTGGCGAGTTTGGCGGCGCCCCAGACGGCGCGGGCGCGGCGCGGGTCGTCGAAGTCCTCGGATCCGAGCGGGCCGCGGGCGGCGATCTCGGCGAGCAGCCGCGGGGCAAGGTCGCGTTCGCGGGCCGTGAGTTTGCCGGCCCAGGCGCCGGGCCGGCGCGAACGCGCATGCATCGCGGCCTGCAGGTGCGGCCAGGCGTCGAAGGTGAGGGCGACCAGAATCGAGGTGTCCGGCAAATGGTGCTCGAAGGCGACGCGCCGATCGGCCCCGAGCGGGCCGGCGGCGCCGGCATCCTCATCGCTCCCGTGCAGCGTGCGCATGAGATCGCCGGGCCGGTAGCCGGCGACCCGGTTGCGCAAGATGAGATCGTGCATGCGGCCGCAGACATTGATCGGGTCGATCTGCACGTAGCCGAGGTGGGCGAGGGCGGCGGGGACGCCCGCGAACGGCGCATCCAACCCGACCGCGCGCCGGGCGAAACGGCGGGCGTGGTCGCGGTCGAGGGCGAGCGGCGCGGGCATGGGCCGATTGAGCCGTGCGCCGCCGGCGGCTCAAGTCCCGTCAACTCGTCCCCCCGGCGGCGTTACGAATCCGTGCCGATCGCGCCATCTCCGGCGGCAGGTCTTGACCTGCCAATTTCCCCGGGCCTTGTTTTGTGTCTTAAAGCTGTCGCCGACCACGCCGGCACCTTTCGGAACCGCAACCAAGCCACCACTGGAACCAATGAAACCGATGCAACTGCTGAATCGACTCTGCGCCCTTGTCGCAGCGTTGGCCCTCGCCGCCTCCGCGGTCGGGCAAAGTATCACGACGTCTTCCCTGAACGGTACCGTCCTCAACGAATCGGGCCAGCCTGTCGCCAACGCCAAGGTCGTCGTGGTGCACGACGAGACCGGCACAAAGTCCGAGGCCACGACGCGCGCCGACGGTACTTTCGCCCTCCGCGGCCTCCGTCCCGGCGGCCCGTACACGGTGACCACGTCCCCGGCCGGGTTCGTCCCGTACGAGCAGCGCGATCTTTCCCTCGACATCGATACCGGCGCCGAAGTCACCCTTCGCCTCAAGGCCACGCAGGTCGTGACCATGGAGAAGTTCTCCGTCACCGCCGCGCCCGCCGACAATCTCTTTGACCCGACGCAGACCGGTTCCGGTTCCTACGTCACCAACGAGGATATCCGCGCCCTCGCCGCCGGCGACCGCTCGATCAATTCGATCGCCCGCCTCGATCCGCGCATCAGCTACAACCGCGATCCGCAGGACCGCGCCATCTCGGTCAACGGCATGAGCAACCGTTTCAACAGCATCCAGGTCGACGGCGTCAGCGCCTCCGATCCCTTCGGCCTCAACGCCAACAACACCGCCGCCGAGCGCAACGTCGTCCCGATGGACTCCCTCGAGGCCCTCTCGATCAGCACCGCGCCCTACAATTCCCGCAACGCCGGCTTCGTCGGCGCCCAGATCAACGCCATCACCAAGAGCGGCACCAACAAGTTCAAGGGCTCGCTGTACTACACCTACCGCGATGAATCCATGGTCGCCGACGAGCTCGACGGCCGCGCCTTCCCGCTCCCGAACTTCAAGGAAAAGACCATGGGCGCCACCCTCGGCGGCCCGATCATCCCGAACCGCGTCTTCTTCTACGCCTCGTACGAGAAGGTCGACGAAGACCGCGTCGCCCCGTCGCCCGTGCGTTTTGTCGACGCCGCCACCGTCTCCCAGCTCCTGGCCGGCGCCCGCGCCCTCGGTTTCGATCCCGGCACCGCCGAGCCGCCCTCCGGCAACAAGCTCAAGGACAAGAATCTCCTCCTGAAGACCGATATCGTCATCAACGCCGACCACCGCGCCACCTTCCGCTACAACACGGTCGAGTCGAGCCGCCCCACCTTCGAGGGCTTCGGCACCGGCATCTCGGAAAACAACTTCTCGCTGTCGTCCTACTGGTACCAGCAGAACATCAAGAACACGTCCTACATCGGCCAGCTCATCAGCCGCTGGTCCGACCGTCTCAACACCGAGGTCTCCGTCTCCCGCTCCGAGTACCACTCCGAGCCGAAGAACAACACGCGCCAGCCCGGCGTGCAGGTCCGCAACATCCCGGTCCCCGGCTCCTCCAACACCGCCTTCGTCAACTTCGGCACCCAGATCAGCCGCCATGCGAATATCCTGGATGTGAATACCGACACGCTCGAGGTGTTCGGCGCCTACGAGCTGAACAGCAAGCACACCCTGCAGGCCGGCATCCAGTACGACACCGCCGACGTGTATAATCTTTTCGTCCAGAATGCGCTCGGCAGCTACGATTTCGACAATCTGGCCCAGTTCCTTGCCGTCGCCGCCAACAACAACGGCACCGTCAATTACCGCCAGTACACCTACAACCAGATCCTCCCCGGCGTCGAACCCGCGGCCCGCTTCTCCGAGGCCAACGCCGGTCTCTTCGTGAACGACGTCTGGCGCGTGAACCCGAACCTCACGGTCAATCTCGGCTTCCGCGTCGACATGCCGCAGCTGCCGGACGCGATCCCGTTCAACCAGTCCTTCGCCACCGCCTTCGGCGTGCGCAACGACTACTCCTACGACGGCGACACGATCTTCCAACCCCGCGTCGGCTTCAACCTCCGCGGTTCCGACAGCCGCTCCGTTGTCCGCGGCGGCGTCGGTCTCTTCTACGGCCGCGCCCCCCGCGTCTGGATCTCCAACAGCTATTCGAACACGGGCTCGAACTTCCGCACCTACACCGCGGGCACCAACGCCGGCGGCACGCTCGCCCCGCGCGTCTCCGCCAATCCCGACGCGCAGCCGACCACCGGCAGCACGCCCCCCGCGCAGCAGGTCGCCTTCCTCGATCCCGACTTCGAACTGCCCTCCCGCTGGAAGGCCAACCTCGCGGTCGAACGCGGCCTCGCGTTCTGGGACCTCAAGGTCAGCGCCGAAATCGAGAAGACCTGGGTCAACAAGGACATCTTCTACCAGAACATCAATCTGGCCACGACCCGCACCGCGCCGGACGGCCGCCTGCTGTACTTCAACAACTACACCGCCGCGTCGAACGGCACGCGCCTCGTGAACACCGGGTTCACCAATCGCACGATCAAACTCGGCAACACCGATGTCGGCGGCAGCCAGGCGATCACGTTCGCGATCGAGAAGCCCCGCACCCGCAACGGCTGGTACTGGAAGGCCGCCTACGTGAACACCAAGGCGACCGAAGTCCTCTTCGGCACCTCCTCCGTCGCGGCGTCGAACTGGAACAACCGCTCCATCTTCAACACCAACCAGCCCGAGGAAAAGACGAGCGAACTCGAGATCCGCCACAAGGCGCTGATCAACGTGAACAAAGACTTCGAGTTCGTGAAGGGCTTCAAGACCAGCATCGGCGTGCTCTTCGAAAACCGCAGCGGCTATCCCTTCAGCCTCGTCTACACCAGCGACGCCAACGGCGACAGCCAGACGCAGAACGACCTGATCTACGTCCCGCGCCGCGGCGGCGACGCCCTCGTGCGCTTCGCCACTCCGGCCGACCGCGACCGTTTCTACCAGATTGTCGACCGCTTCGGTCTCGAGGAAGGCAAGGCCGTCTCCGCCACGTCCAACCGCTACCCGACCGTCAACCAGTTCGACCTCAGCCTGAAGCAGGACATCAAGCTCCCCGGCTGGCGCCACCGCGTCGTGCTCGGTCTCGACATCCTCAACATCGGCAACCTGCTCAACGACAAGTGGGGTCTGATCCGCGGCTCGAACCAGTTCTTCGTGAAACGCGAAGGCGTCGCCGCCGCCGCCTACGACGGCGTGGCCAACCAGTACGTCTACAGCAACGTGAGCAACGCGCTGGCCACGGGCGCCTTCAACCCGTCCCTCGGCCGCGGCGAACCCGCCGCCTCGCGCTGGTCGATGATGCTCAGCGCCCGCTACGAGTTCTGAGGAAAGCCTAAAGCTGTAAGCCGAAAGCTCGGAGCTGACGGCTGAAAGCTGATAGCTGAGAGCTCCAAGTTCGATCTTCCGGGCGGCCGCGGCAACGCGGCCGCCTTTTTTGCGCCTGCACGGCGGCCGGATCGCGCCGCCGCGTGCCGTGGTCCTGGGTAGAATTACATTTTCCAGGTCGGGATAATTCCCATCGCGGGTCCAAAAATCGGACCCCTTTCCCTTCGAAGCCGTAGGTCGCCTGTGGGCTCCTGATGCGGTGAAGGCGGTATTCTTGCCCGGGTGCCCGGTCGGCACCCGGCAAGGGCTCCGCTTCCACTCGATCTCAAGCACTCCATGACGGCATTCCCTCGCTCCCGGCGTTCCTCCTTCCGCGGCTTGCCCGCCCGCCTCACGGCGTCCGTGGCCGCCTGCGGCCGCAGCCTGGCCGGCCCTTGGCTTGCGGTCGTCGTCCTGGTTGTGTCGACGGGCTTCGCGCCCCACGGTGCCGTCGCGGCGGTCGCCGCTCCGCTGCGGTATCTGGAAGTGCAAAAGAACGGTATGCCCGGGATTTCGACTCTCGCGACCGCGAGCGATGTCGCCGTCAGCCCCGACGGGCTGCATGTGTATGTTGCGTCCTACTCGAACAGTGCCGTTTCGATTTTCAGCCGAGCCCCGTCGACCGGAGCCTTGGCCTACGTGGGCGTCCGTCAAAACGGGGTGGATGGCGTGTCGGGCATTGGCGCGGCGTTCGGCGTGGCCGTCAGTCCGGACGGACGAAATGTCTATGTCGCCTCCCCGAACAATTCCGCGGCGACGGTGTTTTCCCGCGATGCATCGAGCGGCCTTTTGACGTTTCTCGAATCCCAGAACACCCAGACTCTGGCGGCGCTCAACGGCGTCATCACGCTCACGGTCAGCCCCGACGGCAGAAACGTGTACGCCGTTACGGGTGCGACGGACGGGTTGGTGGTGTTCACCCGGTCGAATACCGACGGCCGGCTGACCTATGCCCAGAATTTCAAGGATGGGATCAGCGACGTTGCCGGCCTCACGAATGCGCTGGGCCAGAATTTCAGCCCGACCAACAGTGTCATCCGTACGGTCGGCGTCACGGACGATGGGGCGTTTCTGTATATCGCGAGCGGCGGGGACAATGCCGTCATGACCTTCAGCCGCAATCCGGCGACGGGTTTGCTGACGCCCGTGGCGGTGGTGGCCGATGGGGTCGGCGGCGTGGATGGCATCGGCGGAGCCTCGTCCCTCGTGCTGTCGCCCGACAACCGCTTTGTCTATGTCAGTGGCCAAGCCGAGCATGCGGTGGCGATTTTTTCGCGGCACGCCGGCACCGGGGCCCTGAGCTACGTGGGCAAAGTCGCGCAGGGCGACGCCGGGATCACTTCGCTCTCCGGCGCGCGGAGTCTGGCGGTTTCGCCCGACGGAAAATTCCTCTATGTCAGCTCGATCACGTCCGATGCCATCACCGCTTTCAGTCGGGATGAAAACACCGGATTGCTGACGTTTGCGGCCAGCGCGGTGCAGGGTGCCGGCGGCGTCGACGGGATCGACGGTGTGTCCGGCATGGTCACCGACGCGCAAAGCCGCAATCTCTACGCGGCGGGGCAAAGTTCGGCGGCGGTGGCCGTCTTCCAATTGCCCATTCCTTCCGTCACCGCTTCCAGTACCGCAACCCTGGCCTACGCGTCGGGCGATCCGGTCCTGGTGGTCGACAACGCCGTCACGGTGTCGGACTCCTTCAGTCCCACGTTGGCGAGCGCACGGGTGGCCGTCAGTTCCGGTTTCGTGGCGGGCGACTTGCTTGGCGTGACGACCGGCGGCGGCGTGACGTCGAGTTACGACGCGGCCACGGGCGTGCTCACGCTGAGCGGTACCGACACCCTCGCGACCTACCAGACCGTGCTGCGCACGGTGGGTTACCGTTCCACGGCTGCCGATGCCACGAACGGCGGGGCCAGCACCGCCCGGACCATCGCGTTCACCGTCTCGAACGGCACTGCGAGCAGTGCCGCTGCCACCCGCTCGATTTCGGTGGCGCCGCCGCCGCCCGCCATCGTTTCGCTGACCCCGGCAACCGGCAGCACGGCCGGCGGGACGACCGTAGTGATCGCCGGCACGCGGTTCACGGGTGCGACGGCCGTCGCCTTCGGCGGCACCGCGGCCGCGAGCTTCACCGTCGACAGCGCGACGGCGATCACCGCCATCACCCCGGCGGGCGCCGCCGGCGCCGTCAATGTCACCGTCACCACCGCCGCCGGCACGGCGACGGCGAACGGCGCCTTCACCTATGCGGCTCCGGTTTCGGTGCCCGGGGCGCCGACGATCGGCATCGCGACAGCCGGCGACGCGCGGGCGACGGTGACCTTTGCGGCGCCCGCAAGCAACGGCGGAGCGGCGATCACGGGCTACACGGTGACGGCGAGCCCCGGCGGTATCACCGGTTCGGGTACGGGGTCGCCGGTTACGGTGACCGGCCTGGCCAACGGCACGAGTTACACGTTCACGGTCACCGCGACCAACTCGGCCGGCACGGGGGCGGCTTCGGGCGCGAGCGCCGCGGCGACGCCGTTGGCGCCGCCGGCCATCACCGCGCACCCGGCGACGCAGACGGTGGCCGGCAAGGGCAGCGCGACGCTCTCGGTGGCGGCGTCCGGTACCGCGCCGTTCACCTACCAATGGTATTTCGACAACGCTCCGATCGCGGGCGCGGTGTTTCCGACCTACACGTTGCCGTTTGCCCTCGTGCAGCATGCCGGCGCCTACAAGGTAACGGTCACGAATGCCGCCGGCTCCGCCACGAGCAACCCGGCCGCCGTGACCGTCGGGCCCTACGTGGTCAATTCGTCCCCGGACCGCTCCGTCGGCCTCGGGGGCCGGCACACGTTCTTCGTCGCCGCGGAAGGCAGCGGCACCCTCGCGTATCAGTGGCGCAAGGACGGGACCGCGATTCCGGGCGCGAACAGCGCGACCTATCCGGTCGATCCGGTCGCGGTGTCCCATGCCGGCAGCTACGATGTGGTCGTGTCGCACGGCACCTCCGCGGCCACCGCAACCTCGCCGGCCGCCGTGCTGACGGCGTTGCCCAACGCGTCCGTTTACCTCGGGACGACGGCGCTGGCGACGGCGGACGGCGTTGCCGCCTTCCTGTCGATCGAAGGCAGCGGAACCAAAAAAATCATTCTGGCGGCCTACGGTCCCGCGCTGGGCGACGCGGCGGCGGTTTCGGATCCCCATCTGATCCTTGAAAGCGCGACGCGGGTTACGGTCGGGACCAATGACGATTGGGGCTCGATCAGCGACGGCACGTTTGCCGCCGCCTACACCCGGCTCGGGCTCAGGCCGCTGGCGGCCAACAGCAAGGATGCCGTGATCTATGCCACCCTGCCTGCCGGATCATACCGGATCCGGATTGCCGGGGTCGGCGGCGCGACCGGGAAGGTGGGACTGGCGATCGCCGATGCCGACCTCAACCCCGCGACCCGCATCGCCTATCTTGGAATCCGCGGGCCGGTCAGCCCGGCGCTGCCGTTCACCGGCGGTTTCACGATGGTCAACTCCGCCGGCAAGAAACTGCTGTTTCGCGCGGTGGGCCCCGGGCTCGGTTCGTCCGGCTTGGCGGATCCCGTGCTTCGGCTCTACGACAGCAACGGGACAACGGTGGTCGCCCAGAACGACGATTGGGCCGGCGACGCGACGTTGGCCGCCGCGTTCGCGCAGGCGCGTGCTTTCACTCTGGCCAACACCGGCAAGGACTCCGCCGTGCTCGGCGAGTTGCGCATCGGCACCGGCAGCTACACGGCCCAGGTCACCTCGGCCGCGGGCAGCGGGGACGTGTTGTTCGAACTCTACGATCTGACCGGGGTCCAGCCTTTCGACGGGGCCCCGCTGGTGATCGTTCCGCCTGCCAGCCAGACCGTGAGCGGCGGCAGCCTCACGTTGGCGGCGACCGCCATCGGCGGCAGCGGCACGCTCGCCTACCAGTGGCGCAAGGGGGGCACGAATGTCTCCGGGGCCACGGGTGCGAGCCTCACGCTGAACTCCGTCTCGCCCGCCGATTCCGGCAACTACGATGTCGTCGTGACGCGGACCGCAGGTTCCGGCTCCGCGATCAGCAGCGTGGCGGCCGTCCACGTCGTTCCCTCCGCCAGCAGCGCGAGCGGACCCGCGGCCGCCCGTTACCGGGCTGCCGATGTCCTCGGTTTTACCGTCTCGTACAACGGCGCGATCACGGTGACCGGTCTGCCGCGCCTCGCGTTGACCATCGGCAGTGCGGCCGCCTACGCCGTCTATGACCCGGCGGCGAGCACCGCCACCGCGTTGGCCTTCCGTTACACGGTCCAATCCGGCGACACCGATGCCGATGGGATCGCGGTGGCCGCGAACGTCGATCTGAACGGCGGGACGTTGACCGATACCCAGGGCAACAATGTCGGCCTCGGCTTCACAGCGCCGGCGCTGTCGGCCGTGTTGGTCGATACGACCGTGCCGACCCTCACCGCGGTGGCGGTCGCGTCCGGCAACGCCGCCCCGGGCCGGGCCAAGGCCGGCGATACGGTCACCGTGACCTTCACCGCGAGCGAGCCCATCGCCGCGCCTGGCGCGACGATCGCGGGCCGGGCCGCGACCGTCACGGTGCTGGCCGGCAACACCTACTCGGCGGCTCTGGTGCTCGCGGCGGGCGATGCGGAAGGGACCGTCCCGTTCTCGATTTCGTTCGCGGATCTCGCGGGCAATGCCGGCGTCGCCGTCACCGCCGCGACGAATGCGTCCGCCGTGGTCTACGACCGGACGGTTCCGACCCTGGCCGCAGTCTCGATCGGTTCGGGCAACGCCAACGCCCAATGGGCCAAGACCGGCGACGCCGTCACCGTGACGTTCACCGCGAACGAGGCGATCGTCGCGCCGGTGGCGACCATCGCGGGCCGGACCGCCGCGGTGACCGCCGTATCCGGCAACACCTATACGGCCGCGATCACGCTGGCCGCGGGCGATCCGGAAGGCGCCGTGGTCTTCTCGCTGAGCTTCTCCGATCCGGCGGGAAATGTCGGTGCGGCCGTGACCGTCACCACGGATGCCTCGGCGGTGACGTATGACCGGACGCCGCCGGTGATCACCGGCTCGCTCACCGCCAATCTTACCTACAAGTCGGCGTATGCGTACACGATCACGGCCGGCGGCGCCGCGGTAGCGTACAGCGCGACCGGCTTGCCGGCGGGCCTATCCCTGTCGGCTGCCACGATCTCCGGGGCCCCGGTGACGAGCGGCAGTTTCACGGTGGCGCTCGCCGCGACCGATGCGGCCGGCAACACCGGCACCGCCAACCTCGCGCTCTCCGTCGGCCGGATCAACCTCACCGTCGCCGGGGCCGCGGCCCGGGACAAAATCTACGACGGCAATGCCGTGGCCGTGCTCTCGTTGGCCGGCGCGACGCTGGTTGGCGTGGCCGGGGGCGACAACGTGGTCCTCGGGACCGGTTCGGCCGCCGGTGTTTTTGCCGATGCCAATGTCGGCGGCGGCAAGACCGTCACGATCACCGGCCTCGCTTTGGGCGGCACCGACGCTTCCCACTATTCGCTTACCCAGCCGACGGCGACCGCCGCGATCACCCCGGCGGCGGCCGCCATCGCGATCTCGAATCTGAACCAGACCTATGACGGTCGCCCGAAGACCGTTGCGATCGCCGTGACTCCGGCCGCGGCGACCACGGTCGTGTACGGCAATGTTCGCGAGGGCGTTTCGCCCACGGCTGCGGGCAGCTATCCGGTTTCGGTCAATGTCCTTGATCCGAATTACAGCGGCAGCGCCACGGCCACGCTGGTGATCGCGAAGGCGCCGCAGACGATCAGCATTGCGGCACCCGCGACGGCGACCTTGGCGGCTCCGATCGCGGTCGGCGCCACCGCGAGCAGCGGCCTGCCCGTTACCCTGGCGGTGGCGGGGCCCGCCGGGCTGGCCGGCGGACAATTGACGTTTTCGGCGCCGGGCACCGCGACCCTGACGGCCACGCAGGCCGGCAACGACAATGTCGCCGCCGCGACCGCCACGGCGACTGTCACCGTCGCCGGCAAACTCGCGCAGACGATCGCGTTCGGACCGCTTCCCGACCGCTTGAGCAACAGCGGCGGCTTCACGCTCCAGGCGACCGCCAGCAGCGGTTTGCCGGTGAGCTTTGCGGTGGTGTCGGGCCCGGCGCTCCTGTCCGGCACGCGGATCGATTTGGGCGGGACGGTGGGGCGGGTGCAGGTCCGTGCTTCGCAGGCCGGAAATGCGATGTACGAAGCCGCGCCGGAAGTGATTTCGGCCTTCGACGTCACCGCCGCCGGCACCAACGTGTACTTCGGGTCGCTCACGGCTCCCGGCGGCACCCCGGGCTCCGGCGATATCGCGGCGGCGATTCCGCCGAACGCGAACCAGATGGCGTTGCTCGTGGTGGCGCCGACGTTCGGCTTGAGCTCATTCTTCGAATTTCTGCTCAACCCGGACGGAACGTTCTCGTTTTCGACGGTGGCCGCCGGCGACGCGGGCAATGCGCCGGTACCGAACCGGATTCCGGCCGTCGCGGCGGCACCGGTGCCGCTGACCCTGCGGGGCTCCGTGGTGAACGGCGTGCTCCAAGGAGTGATCGAACCCTTGGGCTTGGCCTTCAGGGCCGCGGTGTTGCCGGTGACCGGGGCTTCGGCCAATGCCGCCGGTTTCTACCGCTCCAGCAGCCTCGCGACGGCGTCCGGAACGACCTACTCTGTGGTCGGTACGAACAATCAAGTCCTCGTTTTGGCCTCCACGCCGGAGCTCACCGCGGGCGGTCTCACAACCTTGGGTTCCGACCTGAGCTTCAACCTGCAGGCCTCGACGACCGGCGGGACGGCCACGATTCGCGGCAGCGTTGACGAACCCACCACGAGCGTGAATGGATCGATCACCGTGCCCGGTCGGGACGTGATCAACTTCTCGGGCGTCGCCATCACGACCGTCCGAACGGACCGGCTGATCAATCTTTCCTCCCGGGTGCGGATCGGCGCCGGCCGCCCGCTCATCACCGGCTTCGTGGTCGGCGGCACGGCGGCCAAGAGCGTCCTCCTGCGTGCGGTCGGCCCGGCGCTGGCGGGCTTCGGCGTTGCGGGGGTGCTGCCCAACCCGCGGCTGCAGCTCTTCGACGCGGCGGGCAACGTCGTCGCGGAAAACGACGACTGGAGCGGCGCCGATACCGCGGCAGCCATGGCCCGGGTCGGCGCCTTCGGTTTGGCGAACGGGGTCCGAGATGCCGCGTTGCTGGCGGACCTCGTGCCCGGAGCCTACACCATGCAGGTGACCGAAACCGGGGGCACCGGTGTGGCGCTCGCCGAAATCTACGATGCGAGCGGCAATCCCAATGCGGATTACCAACGATTGGTGAACATCTCGACACGCGGCGAGGCCGGCACCGGTGAAAACGTTCTGATCGGCGGATTCATCATCTCCGGCAACGCGCCGAAGCGGGTGCTAATCCGCGGCATCGGGCCCGGTTTGGCGGCCTTCGGTCTGACCGGGGTTCTGGCCGATCCGCGCCTGCGCATCTACCGCAGCGGTGAACTGGTCGGGGAAAACGACAACTGGGGCACCGTCCCGGCCTCGGCCGCGGCCACGGCGCAAGCGGCGCGGGACACGGGGGCATTTGCGCTGGCCGCCGGTAGCCGCGACGCCGCCGTCATCCTGACGCTTACCCCCGGAGCCTACACCGGTCAGGTCGACTCGGCCGACGGTACCGGAAGCGGCACTGCCCTCGTCGAGATCTACGAACTGCCCTGAGCGGGATCATGCCGTTGAGAGCCGAGAGTTGAGGAAACTCTGAAAAGCGCGGCGCCTGCCGGCGCAATGGAGCCGCGAGCGCCAGCGAGTGGTTCCGGCCCCGCGCGAAAGCCGATTTCCCCTCCACTCGCCGGCGCTCGCGGCTACGGTTCGGTCGTTTTTCTGAGCTTCCTTGAGAGTTGAGAGATCGAACCGCCGCGGATCCGAAAACGGTGCCGCCGCACGCCACCGAGAAACCGACCGGTTTGCTCTCAACTCTCAGCCAAGCTCTCTCACCGGTGTGAGTTCGGTTGAGGCGAGCGACAGTCCGCGGACGTCCAGCCCGGTGCCGTCGCGGTGACGAACTGGAAAACGCGGCCCGGCTCGGCCGGTCAGTTTCAGGATTTTCTCACCAGAACGGTTTGGCTTGCTCGGCGCTCCACGTTTCCCAGCGCGCCACGAGGTCCGCGAGACGCGCGGGTTCGCGGGCGGCGAGGTTCGTTTGTTCCCCGGGATCGGCGGCCAGATTGAAGAGTTCCCAGCCGGCTTCCGCGCCGCGCACGGGTTGCCGCACGATTTTCCAATCTTCGTGCCGCAGGGCGGCGCGGGCTCCGGCGCGCCAGAAAAACGTGCGCGGCGCGGTGGGCGCGGCCCCCGGCGCGAACAGCGGCACCAGGTCGACGCCGTCGCGGGCTTTCGCGTCGAGCGTCACGCCGGCCGCGGCCAAGGCTGTGGCCGTCGCGTCCATGGAGATAACCGGCATCTCCGCAGCCACGCCGGCCGGCAGCCGCGCGGGCCAGCGCACGATGAACGGCACGCGGATGCCGCCTTCGTACACGGTGCTCTTTTCGCCGCGGAGGGGCGCATTGCTCGACGTCAGTTCGCGGGTCGGGCCGCCGTTGTCGGAAAGGAACACCACGAGCGTATCGCGCTCGAGCCCGGTTTCCCGAAGCGTCGCGAGCACTTCGCCGACGCCGTCGTCGAGGTGCGCGAGCAAGGCGGCGAAAATCCGCCGGTGCAGGTCGGGCACGTGGCGGAATTTCTCCAGATAACGGTCCGCGGCCTGCAGCGGGCTGTGCACGGCGTTGTAGGCAAGGTAGAGGAAGAAAGGCTGCGAGCGATGCCGGAGGATGAAGTCGCAGGCCTCGCGCGTGAACGCATCGGTGAGATTGGCGGTTTCGTTCACCGGCTGGCTGTCGCGCAAGATCGGGTTGTCGGCGTTGTAGTCCGGTTCCGTGTTGCCCATGTGCGTGGTCCAGACGGTGCGTCCGTCGGGCGAAACCCAGCGACCCTTGCCGCCGTCCGGCAGGGCCGTGCGCCGCAGCCACGTGGTGACGCCCGTGCCCGGCGCCGGCACGTAGGTGTGGCCCTCGTGCAGGAAGCCGAAGAATTCGTCGAAGCCGCGGCGCAGCGGATGGAAGGCGGGCGTGCCGCCGAGGTGCCATTTGCCGACGAGACCGGTCGCGTAGCCGACGCCGCGCAGGCGCTCGGCGACGGTGCGCTCGCCCGCGGGCAGGCCGATGCGCGGGTCGGCGTTCAGCAGGCCGGTCGGGTTGTTCTCGTAGCCGAAGCGCGTCTGGTAGCGGCCCGTGAGCAGCGCGGCGCGCGACGGCGCGCAGAACGAGGCGGTCACATAGCCCTGCGTGAAACGCACGCCGCCGGCGGCGAGCGCATCGAGATTCGGGGTGGGGATTTCGCGGCCGCCGTAGCAGCCGGGTTCGCCGTAGCCGAGATCGTCGGCGACGATGAAGAGGACATTGGGCCGCGCCGGCCGGTCGGCCGCCGCGAGCGGCAAGGTCAGGCAAAGGGAAAGCAGAATCGGGAAACGCATGGTCGCCGGGGGTAAGGAGAACGGGGTGCCGTGAACCTCCCGAATCCCGCCGCCGCGTCAACGGCGGTCGGAGAATTGCGGATCGCGGATTGCGGGTTGCGGATTTCCAGCCGGCGCCCGGTCCCTTTTCCACCCCCGCGTGAGGCGGCGCCCGCCTGGAAACCCAGAACCCAAAACTCAAAACCCAGAACCAGAGCCCCGAATCTCCGAACTCCAAACCCCGAACTCCGAACCTCTATTCGCCGCGCGCGCAGCCGCGCATGCCGGTGGTGACGATGATCAGCGTGCTCAGCGAATTGATCGGCATCATGATCGCGGCGACGAGCGGGTTCATGTGGCCGGCGACGGCCAGGCCGACGGCGGCGAGGTTGTAGAGCACCGAGAAGACGAGCACGACGAGGTGCGTGCGGCGGCGGATGGCGTCGACTTCGAACAGCGCGCGCAGGCCGCCGATACCGCGGCCGAGGTAGTAGAAATCGGCCTTCTGCTCGAGGACGCCGCGGTGGATCACCGGGGTGCCGCGGCAAAGCGCGCGGTCGAAGGCGAGGCTGTCGTTGGCGCCGTCGCCGAGCATGAGCGCGTGGTCGGCGCCGTGGGCGTCGAGCCAAGCGGCCTTGCCGGAAGGGGAAAGATCGCCGTGGGCGTGGCCGGCTTGCAGGCCGAGTTCGGAGGCGAGTTTGCCGACCTTGTCGCTGCGGTCGCCGCTGAGGATGTAGGTGCCGAGACCGCGGCGACCGAGCGCGGCGAGCTCCGCGCGCGCATCGGGCCGGGCGGAATCCTTGAATTCGAAGCGCGCGACGACCTCGCCGTCGCGGGCGAGAACGGTGCCCGGGGCCGCGGCCGCGGCGTCGCGCCAGCCGGGCCGGCCGAGGGACCAGGCGCCGAGTTCGACGCCGTAGCCGGTGGTTTCGACGACGTCGCCGGCGAGGGCGGGCTGCGGCCCGAGGGCGAGCAGGTTCTCGAGCAGGCATTGGCTGACCGGATGCGGATTGTCGCGCACGAGGGCGTGGAGCGCGGCGCGGGCATCGGCATCGAGCGCGGCGAGGGCCTCGGGATTCTGCAGGACCGGCGTCTCGAGCGTGAGGGTGCCGGTCTTGTCGAAGACGAGTTTCCGCACGCGGGAGAGTTTCGTCCAGAGGTCGGCCTGGCGGACGAACACGCCGCGGCGGCGGAGGGCGACGGTGGCGATTTCGTCGGTGAGCGGAAACGCGAGGGCGACGGCGCAGGGGCAGGAGACGACGAGGACGGCGGTGACGACTGACCAGGTGCGGAGGGCGTCGCCGCTGAAAAACCACCAGCCGAGGCCGGCGCCGGCGGCGACGACGAAGATGCCGATGAGGTAGCCGCGCACGATGCGCTCGAGGAGCACGTGGCGTTCGGCGGGGCGGTCGCCGGGCTGCAGGAGTTGGGCGAGGAGCGATTCGCGCCAGGGCTGGAGGGCGACGAGGCGGATCCCGTCGCGGCCGACATGGAGGGCGCCGGAGGGCACGCGCTGCATCGCGCGGAAGACGCGGGGCTCGGGTTCGCCGTTGATCGAGGCGAGCGAGAAGGTGGCGGACTCGCTTTCGAGCCGCGCCTCGACCGGCAGGGTCTGGCCGGCGGCAAGGAGCAGCGTGTGGCCGGTTTCGATCTTCTCCGGCGGCAGGGCGCGGCCGTCGGCGAGGCGGACGAGCTTCGGTTTCGGCTGCTGCGCGAGCAGGCGGCGGCGGTTGCGCTCGACGGCGGCGACCTGGGCCCAGCGGCCGACGAGCATCAGCAGAATGAACGTGGAGACGAAGTCGAAGTAGACGAAGTGCTCCTCGTTCGCCAGCCAGCCGTACAAGGAACCCAGATACGCGCCGACGATGCCGACGGCGATGGGCAGGTCGATGTGCAGGGCGCGCTCGCGCAGGGCGCGGACGGCGCGGGTGAGAAAGTAGACGCCGCCGACGAGGAGGCTGAGGGTGCCGAAGACGACGTTGAGCAGACCGAAGAGCCCGGCCCACTCGAAGGTGCTCTCCATGCCGAAGTAGGTCGGCAGGGAATAGAGCATCACGTTCATCGCGAAGGCGGCGCAGAGACCGATGCGTTTCACGAGGCCGCGGCTTTCCGGTTCGCCGGAGGCTTCGCCGGCGGGGCCCGTGAGGTAGCCGAAGGCCTGGAGCTTGCGGGCGAAGTCGGCGGCGGAGAATTCGCCGCGCGTCCAGCGCAGCTGCATCGAGCCGTACTGCGGGTTGACGACGATGTCGCGGGCGCCCGGCACCTGCTGGAACACGCGTTCGATCAGCCAGACGCAGCCGGCGCAGGAGATGCCCTGGACGTCGAGCAGGAGCTCGGGAATGCGGGTGGCCGGGGCGGCCTCGGCTTCGCGCTGTGCGACCTCGAGCCACGTGTAGTCGCGGGGTTGGAAAACGGCGGCGTCGGCGGGCGTCGTGACGTCGTCCTTGATGCGGTAATAGCCGTCGAGGCCGTTTTCGTGCACGAGGCGGTACACGTAGCTGCAGCCGGCGCAGCAGAAGCCGGAGGCGCGCATGCGGTCGTCGATCAGGCCGGCGCCGCAGTGACGGCAGACGGGCTGGGCGGTGGCCCGCGGGGCGGGGCCTGCGGGCGGCGGGACCAAGGACGGGCGGACGGCGGCGACGCTCATTTCAGAAGCAGACGAAGTTCAGGGGATCGGGCCCGGGGAACCCAAGGGTGGCGCGGAGCCGCCAGCCGATGATGCCCGCGGTCATGAGCGCGAGGGTGACGCGCATGCGGCCGAGCCAGAGCGGGGAGAGACGTTGGCGGACCCAGTGAAACTGCGTCTGCGCGAGCCAGAGGAGCGGCACGGTGCCGAGGCCGAAGGCGAGCATGACCTCGATGCCGCGGAGCCAAGAGCCGGAGAGCAGAGCGAGGGAAACGATGAAGTAGAGGGGGCCGCAGGGCAGGAGGGGCGTGGCGAAGCCGAGGGCGGCGGCGGCCTCGACACGGGAGCGGCCGCGCATCCAGCCTTGGATTTTCCAGGTCAGTTTCCCGAGGGCGGCGATCTTGGGCAGATGGCGATCCCAGCGCAGGGCGAGGCCGACAAAGAAGAGCACGAGGACCCAGGGCAGCCAACGCAGGGCGGAATCCGAGAGAAACAGCAGCGGGGCGCGGCCGATGCCGCCGGCAAGGGCGCCGAGGGCGGCATAGCCGATCAGCCGCGTGACGTGGTAGGTGGTGCTGACGAGCTGCGGGTCGGAACGGTCGCCGCGGCCCGGCATGAGCGTGCACGACAACGGCCCGCACATCCCCGCGCAGTGGAGGCTCGTGACGAGCCCGGCCACGAAGGCGGCGGAGGGGGAGTTGACGGCGGCGAGGTCCATTTGAGCGGTCAGCGATCAGCGGTCAGCGATCGGCTTTCAGCGGGCAGGCGGCGTTGAGCGGTTGTCAGGCTGACGGCTGACCGCTGACGGCTGAGTGCTGACAGCTGAGCGCTGAGTGCTTCCCGCCAGCGGCACTTCCTGGACTTTGTGCTGCGAGGCGATGACGAACCACGTGGTCCAGGCGGCAGCCTGGATGGCGAAGGCGGCGACGAACCAGAGCCAGAGGAGGGAGGGTTTGGCGGCGGGCGGGTTCATTTGTTGCCTTTCGGGGCGTTGTCTTCGCGGAGGAGCGAGGCCTCGGGCCCGAGGAATTCCACCGGCTTCACCAGCGTGAACTTGCCGTCGACGTCCTCGACGTGGACCGCGAAATGGAAGGGCCCCGTGTAGGAGCCGCGCGGTTGCTGGAGAATGAGCGGCTGGACGAGTTCGCCGAGCGGGCCGACTTCGACGACCTGCTCGAAGCCGGTCTGGCGGATGCCCTCGGGGACGCGGTCGAGGCACACGTTGAAACGCGCGGGGACGCTGCGCTTGTTCACGATGCGCACGAGGAACTGGTTCCGGACATCGGTGGCGTCGACGATGTACGGGGCGCCGGTCATGCGGGTGAGGCCGAAGTTGGCGGGCTTGACGGTGGAGATGGCCCAGGTGGCGACGGAGGCGCCGGCGAGAAGGAGGACAAAGTAGAGGATCGTGCGGGGCCGGATCCACTTGGTGCGGCTGCCGGTGAACGCCTTCTGCGAATCGTAGCGGATGAGGCCGGTCGGCCGTTTGAGACGGGCCATGACGTCGTCGCAGGCGTCGATGCAGGCGGTGCAGCCGATGCACTCCATCTGGAGTCCTTGGCGGATGTCGATGCCGGTGGGGCAGACCTGGACGCAGCGGTGGCAGTCGACGCAGGCGCCGGCGGCCGGGTCGTTGGCCTTGCCGCGGGGTTCGCCGCGTTTGGCGTCGTAGCCGATGACCATCGAATGGTCGTCGATCAGGGCGGATTGGATGCGGCCGTAGGGGCAGATGACGATGCAGAGCTGTTCGCGGAACCAGGCGAAATTGAAATAGAGAATCGCGGTGGCGAAGAAGATGAAGCCGAAGGCGCCCCAGTGTTCCGCGGGCGCATGCGTGACCATGTCCCAGACCTCGGCCAACGAAACATAGTAGGCGAGGAAGAGGTGGGTGATGATGGCGGAAACGAGCAGGTAGAGCGCGTGTTTGACGGCGCGTTTCGCAAATTTGCCCGGCGAAGGCGGGGCGGCGTCGAGGGCGCGGCGTTTGACGGCGTCGCCCTCGATCCAGCGTTCGATCTGCCGGTAAACGTGATCGAGAAAGACGGTCTGCGGGCAGGCCCAGCCGCACCAGACGCGGCCGAGGAGGGCCGTGACGAAGAAGAGGGAAAAACCCAGCCCGGTGATGACGAAGAACAGGAGCCACATGTCCTGCGCGGCAAACGTCACGCCGAACAGGTGGAAACGCCGGTCCGCGATATCGAGGAAGACGGCGGGGAAGCCGCCGATCTTGATCCAGGGCAGCGAGAGGTAGAAGACGATCAGCGCCCAGGCGGAGACTTTGCGCGCCGTGGTGAAGCGGCCGTGCGTGTCGCTCGGGTGGAGGAAGGGCCGCGAGCCGTCCGACCGGATGGTCGTGACGGAATCGCGGTTCGGCTGTTCGAGAGTGGGAGCGGGCATGGGCGTGGGGAGGCGCCCGCTTCGGGGAAGCGGGCTACGGGTTCGGGGTGACGACGACGGGTTCGCCTTCCTTGTGTTTGCTCAGGATGTAGGCGGTGACTTCGCCGACCTTTTTGGCGCCGAGCACGGGGCCCCAGGTGGGCATGCCCTTGGCGAGGACGCCCTTGGTGATGAGATCGTGGATCTCGGTGGGTTTGCCGCCGTGGACCCACGCGGTGTCGGTGAGGTCGGGACCGATGGCGGCGGGGTTCTCGCCCTTGCCGCGGAGGGAGGCGAGGTGGCAGGCGGCGCAGTTGGTGTCGAAGACGGCCTTGCCGGCCGCGACGAAGTTGGCGTTGCGGCTCATCTGCCAGAGGCTGGCGTCGTCGAGTTTGGCGACGGAGAGACGCTCGGCCTCGATCTTGGCCATGGCGGCGGAGACGGTCTGGGCGCTGCCTTGGCCGACGCGGAACCATTCGTAGTACGACCAATAGCCGACCCAGAACACGATCGTGATGTAGAGCGTGTAGAGCCACCAGTTGGGCAGGCGTTTGTCGTATTCCTGGATGCCGTCGTAGACGTGCGGGCGCACGGGCTCGGCGGGATTCGCGGAGGTGTCAGGAGACTTCATGGCGGGCGGAAGGAGTCGCGGTTTCGAAGGGCAGGTTCTCGAAGCGTTCGACCTGCGGGCGTTTCATCCGCAAGGCGCGCCAGGCGATCATGACGTAGATCGAGAAGGCGGTGATGAAGGCCGCGAAGGTGAACAGCGCGGCGGTGTTTTCGAAGACGAGGCGGCGGAACATGGCGGTGAAGGTTACTGGCCGGCGGCGGTCTTGGCGGCGGGGGTGCCGACGCTCTCGAATTTGCCGAGCTGCTGCAGGTAGGCGATGAGGGCGACGATTTCCTTGTCGGGGGCGACGTAGGCGCCGGCGGCGCGGAGATCGGCGGAGATGGTCTTGGCCTGGTCGTCGACGCGGGTGCGGATCTGCTCCGGCGTCCAGTTCGGGTAGGGCACGCCGAGGGTGCGCTGGACGGAGAGTTTCGACGGGAGGGCGGCGACATCGGTCGGGTTGGCCAGCAGCCACGGGTAGTTGGGCATGTTGGAGCCGATCGAGACCTGGCGCGGGTCCTCCATGTGGCGGAGGTGCCAGACATTCGGATACTTGCCGCCGACGCGGGCGAGATCCGGGCCGGTGCGGCGGGAGCCCCACTGGTAGGGGTGGTCGTAGATCGATTCGCCGAGGCGGCTGTAGTCGCCGTAGCGGAGAACGTCGGGCACGAGCGTGCGGATCATCTGCGAGTGGCAGGTGTAGCAGCCCTCGCGGACGTAGATGTCGCGGCCGGCGAGCTCGAGCGGCGTATAAGGAATCTGGCGACGGTCCTCGACGTTGGCGGCGCGGTGGGAGACGACGAGCGGGACGAGCTGGATCAGGCCGCCGGCGACGACGGCGACGAAGGTGAGGATCGTGAACGGCGCGGTGTTGACCAGGAGGCGGTCGTACCAGCCGGCCCAGGCCTTGCCGCGCGACTCCCAGTGCGCGTAGGCGAGGATCACGCAGAGCATGGTGCCGACGAGGCCGGCGACGCTGAGGGCGTTGGCGCCGAACATCCAGGCGCAGGCGAAGCCGACGCCGAGGATCGAGAAGAGGACGGGCGGGTTGAGGAAGGTGCCGAGCAGGCCGAGCTTGGCGTCGGCCGGGGCGTGGGCCTCGTCGTCGGCGAAGACCTCGACGGTGCCGTTGACGGGCTGGGCGCCGCGCAGCGTCTGCCACATGTTGTAGGCGAGAATCAGGAAGCCGGCGAGGTAGAGCCCGCCGCCGATCACGCGCATCAGCATCAGCGGGCGGATGGTGTTGAGCGTGTCGAGGAAGTTCGGATACGCGAGGACGGTGCCGTTGTCGGTGGTGGCGTTGAGCATCACGCCCTGGGTGATGCCGCTGGTCCACATGGCGGCGACGTAGAGGAGGATGCCGACGGTCCCGAGCCAGAAGTGGAGGTTGGCGAGGGAAACGGAGTGGAGGGGCTTGTTCCAGAGGCGGGGCAGGAGCCAGTAGATCATGCCGGCAGCCATGAAGCCGTTCCAGCCGAGGGCGCCGGCGTGGACGTGGCCGATGATCCAGTCGGTGTAGTGGCCGAGGGCGTTGACCGATTTGATGGAGAGGAGCGGGCCCTCGAAAGTGGCCATGCCGTAGAACGTGACGGCGGCGGCCATGAACTTGAGGACGGGATCGGTGCGGAGCTTGTGCCAGGCGCCGCGGAGGGTGAGGAGACCGTTGAGCATGCCGCCCCAGGAGGGGGCCCAGAGCATCAGCGAGAACGTCATGCCGAGGGTCTGCAGCCAGTCGGGCAGGGCGGTGTTGAGCAGATGGTGGGGGCCGGCCCAGATGTACACGAAGACCAGCGACCAGAAGTGCACGACCGAGAGGCGGTACGAGTACACGGGGCGCTCGGCGGCCTTCGGGATGAAGTAGTACATGATGCCGAGGATCGGCGTGGTGAGGAAGAACGCCACGGCGTTGTGCCCGTACCACCACTGGACGAGGCCGTCCTGGACGCCTCCGAAAAGCGGATACGAGTGGGTCAGGCTCGTCGGCAGCGAGAGATGGTTGACGATGTAG
The DNA here is from genome assembly GCA_027482185.1 of Opitutaceae bacterium. Taxonomy (GTDB): domain Bacteria; phylum Verrucomicrobiota; class Verrucomicrobiia; order Opitutales; family Opitutaceae; genus ER46. Next base: position 759,327 of record JAIXWF010000022.1, read on the forward strand.
AGCATCGCCACGGTGACGATGGTCGCGATGTAGAACCAGATCGCGACGTAGAGGCTGCGTTCGCGGCGGCGGGCGAGGGTCCAGAAGAAGTTCACCCCGAAGACGACCCAGATGAGGGCGACGGCGATGTTGATGGGCCAGATGAGCTCGGCGTATTCCTTGCCGCGCGTGAGACCGAGCGGGAGCGTGACGGCGGCGGCGACGATGATCGCCTGCCAGCCCCAGAAGTGGAGCTGGGAGAGGAAGTCGCTCGCGAGGCGGGCCTTCACGAGGCGCTGCGTCGAGTAGTAGACGCCGGCGAACATCATGTTGCCGACGAACGCGAAAATGACCGCGTTGGTATGCAGCGGTCGCAGTCGCCCGAAGGTGAGCCAGGAGGTCTTGAAATTGACCTGCCAGAAGTTGAGCTGGGTCGCGACGATCACGCCGACCAGCATGCCCACGATGCCCCAGATGACGGTGGCAAGGATGAACTGGCGGACGATCTTGTCGTTGAACTCGATGGTGGTTTTTTGCGCGGACATGTCGGGAGAAAATCGGGGACTGCGGAAAAAGGGCCCGGCGGCGGGCCGGAAAAACGGAACGGGACGCCCGTCAGGGCATCCCGTCGGACCGGCGCGGGCCGGCCCTTGGCCGTCGGCTCAGGAGCGGAGGCAGCCGGCGCAGGGCGTGCGGCTGCCGTCGCGGCAACCGCAGGCGTGGTCGGCGGCGTCCGCCGGCCCGTCGGCCGCGACCCGGACGCCTTCCTCGGCGAGAGGCAGGAGCGAGTCGCGTTCGGCGCTGCTGAAGCGGCCGCGGGCGTGTTCGCGGAGGAAGAAGACCACGAAGGTGAAAACGAGGCAGAGGCTGATGGACAGGGTGAGCGGGACGACGGCCATGGGAAACGAGGGGACTTGAGTTCGGAGTTCTGAGTTTTGGGTGCTGAATCCCGGGGGACGGGGCGGGTCAGGCGGAAACGGGAACCGCGGGCGGGATCTTGCCGGCGCGGGCGCGTTTGCCGCCGCTGCGGGCGTGGTGGTGGCGGAGCAATTCTTTCGCGGCCAACCAGTTCTCGAGATCGCGGCCGGGAATCCGGCCGCTTTCGTGCCAGAGCAGGTAGGCGGTGTGCTGGATTTCGGCTTCGGTGGGTTCCGGGAGGAGCGTGGGGGTCTTGGTTTTCATAGGGCCTCCTAGTGGTTTCAGATTAGGCGAGACGGGAGGGGTTTGCTCCGCAGGCGTTGGCGCGCGCTGCGCATTTCTTGGGGCGGCGGTCAGGCGGCGAAGGCGAGCGTCGGGCCGGTGCGCTTCGCCTCGGGCTTGCCGTGGAGATGTTCGCGATGGGCGGTCGGCGATTCGCCGGCGACGCGCCGGAACACGCGGTTGAACTGCGACAGCGACTGGAAACCGGCGGCGAATGCGGCCTCGCTGATCCGCGTGTGCGGGTTCAGGAGCATCTGCTTCGTCTTCTCGATCCGCGCGCGGGCGATGTAGTCGGTGAGGGTCAGGCCCGTGGCCGACTTGAAGACCTTGCAGAAGTAGAAGGCGCTCATGTTGGCGGCGCGGGCGACCTGGGCGAGGGACAGCGGCTCGGCGAGGTTCGCGGTGATGAACGCGCGGGCCTTGGCCACGGCCGGCGGCTCGGTGGTCGTCGACTTGATCATGAGCTCGTTGCTCAGCAGGGAGAGGTGCGAGGCGAAGCTGGCGAGCAGCCGCAGCACGGCGCCGTAGCGGGCCTTGGTAAGAACACGGGTCTCGAAGTAGGCGGTGTGGAGGGTGGCGACGTCGGCGACGTGGCGCCATTTCTCGAGTTCGCCCATCGCGGCGCGGAAGTTCTTCTCGGTCGGCGGGCGCAGCAGCACCTGACCGGTCTGGAGGTAGCCGATGACGGTGTCGCCGAGGCGGACCGGGACCATCGACTCGCTGAGGCCGGCGAAGCATTGCACGGTGGTGGTGGCGAAGACGGGTGTCGCTTCCATCTCGCCCTGCAGCTTGAGGCACGCGGCGCAGGTTTTGTTTTCGCCGCCCATCAGGCCGCAGAACGAAGCGATCTGCTTGGAGCCCGAGAGGGGAGCCTGGAACGAACCGACGGGGCGGAGCACGAGGGGCAGGCCGGTGGCGGTTTCGAATGCTTCCTGGTAGTCGCGGAAGAGGTCTGAATTCTGCAACCGGGCAACGACCTCGTGGGTGTGGCTGTCGGGGGTGCCGGTGGGGCCGGCGGGGGAGTGGGACGCATTCATTGCGCCGCCAGAATAGCGGCTTATGCGGCGCGATGTAATTGGGGCCGGGCCCGCATCTCGCTAAAGGATTTCCCTAGGGGGTCGATCCGGCGGAGGTTCCGCTCCGCGCTTGCCGGCGCGGGCGCGGCGCCAACGCTGTGCGCGTGTCCATCTCCCCCGATCCCCGTGCCGGCGAACATGTTCAGCTGGAACAGGAGTTTCGCGCCGCGCTGAAGGAACTCCACGACGTGAAGGCGGCGCTCGACGAGCATTCGATCGTCGCGATCACCGATGCGTCCGGCAAAATCACCTACGTGAACGACAAGTTCTGCGCCATCTCGCGCTATGCGCGCGAGGAGCTGCTCGGGCAGGACCACCGGATCATCAATTCCGGATTTCACGGCCGCGAATTTTTCCGCGACATCTGGGCGACCATCGGGCGCGGGCGCGTGTGGCGCGGCGAGATCAAGAACCGCGCGAAGGACGGCACGCTCTACTGGGTGGAGACGACGATTTTCCCGTTTCTCGATGCGGCCGGGAAACCGCGGCAGTATGTGGCGATCCGCACGGACATCACGACGCGCAAAGCCAACGAGGAGGAGTTGCAGCGCGTGGCCGGGGAGCTCGCGGAAAAAAACAAGGAGCTCGAGGCGATCGTGTACACGGTGTCGCACGACCTGCGTTCCCCGCTCGTCAATGTCCAGGGCTTCGGCAAGCAGCTCAACCGCGCCTGCGAGACGATCCGTGCGGCGGCCGCGGCGGCCGGGCCGGGTGGCGCGGTGCCGACCGCGGTGCTGCGGCAGCCGGTGGAAGTCGCGATCCCGCAGGCGCTGAAGTTCATCAACGCGGGCGTGGCCAAAATGGAAACGCTGCTCGCGGGCCTGCTGCGCTATTCGCGCTTGGGCCGCGTTGCACTTACCGTCCGGCCGCTGAACATCCAGGGCATGATGGCGGATATCGTCGCCGCGATGAAGTTCCAGCTCGACGAAGCGCGGGCCGAGGTGGCGGTCGAAGCGTTGCCGACCTGCCTCGGCGACGTGGGCCAGACAAGCCAGGTCTTCGCCAACCTCGTCGACAACGCGCTCAAGTACCGCGACCCGGCCCGGCCGTTGCGCGTCCGGGTCACGGGCCGCATCGAGGAGGGACAGGCGATCTATGCGGTCAGCGACAACGGCCTCGGCATCGCGCCCGAGCACCAGGCCAAGATCTTCGAGATCTTTCACCGGCTGAATCCGGAGGCGAGCCCGGGCGAAGGCCTCGGCCTGACGATCGCGCAGCGGGTGCTCGAGCGGCAGAAAGGCCGGATTTGGATTGAGAGCCGGCCGGGCGAAGGTTCGACTTTCTTTGTCGCGCTGCCGGCCGTAGAGTCCGTCCCCCATTCCGCATGAACCAAGCCGCCATCGTTCCCACCATTCTCATCGCCGATGACGACGAGGGCCACGCGATTTTGATCCGCGAGAATCTCGAGGCGGCGGGGTTGCCCAACCCGATCCTCCATTTCCGCGACGGCCAGGCCATCCTCGATTTTTTCACCCGGCTCCCGAACCCGGCCATGCCCGCGACGTATCTCGTCCTGCTCGACATCCGCATGCCCAAGGTCGACGGCATCGAGGTGCTGCGCCGGCTCAAAGCCGATCCCGAGCTGTGCAAGCTGCCGGTGATCATGCTCACGACCACGGACGACTCGCGCGAGGTCGAGCGGTGCTACGAGCTCGGCTGCAACGTCTACATCCAGAAGCCGGTCGACTACGACCGCTTCGCGGAAGCGATCCGGCGGCTCGGTCTCTTTGTCTCGCTGTTCGTGCTGCCGCCGGTCTGCGCCCACTGAGCGCCGTGGCTGCCTCCGCGTCCCCGCCGCGCATTCTCGTCGTCGACGACGACGAAGGCCTGCTGATTCTCATGGCCGAGACCCTGCGGGCCGAGGAATTCGAGGTGGCGACGGCGGCGTCCGCCAAGGCCGCGCGGGCGGCGCTGACCGCCGCGCCGCCGGATCTGATGATTTTGGACCTGAAGCTGCCGGACGGCGCCGGTCCCGCGCTGGTCGCCGACCTGCAACTCGACCGCGAGCCCGTGCCTTTCGTGATCGTGACGGGCCAAGGCGACCAGAAAGTCGCGGTCGAGGTGATGAAGCAGGGGGCGCTCGACTACGTGATGAAGGACACGGCGCTGCTCGACCTGCTGCCGGCGGTCGTCCGGCGCGCCCTCGCCGGCGTCCAGGCCGAGCGCGCCCTCGCCGCCGCCCAGGCGGAGCAGAAACGGCTCGAACGCGAAATCATCGCCGTGAGCGAACGCGAGCGCCACTCCATCGGGGCCGATCTCCACGACAACCTCGGCCAGCAGCTCACGGCGCTCGAGCTGATGTGCACCATGCTGAAGGAGGACGCCGCGGACAATCCGCCGCTCGCGGCCGGCCTCGAGCGCATGTGCCGCATGCTGCGCGAGGCGATCACGCAGACGCGTTTTCTGGCCCGCGGCCTCGTGCCCGTTGGCGAGGACCCCGACGCCCTGCACATCGGCCTGGCGGCGTTGGCGGACCGCACGAACAGCCTGCGCGGCATCAAGTGCCGCTTCGAGACCCGCGGGGCCGTCACGTTTCCGGATCCCTTCCGCGCCGGGCAGCTCTATCGCATCGCCCAGGAGGCGGTGAACAACGCGCTCAAGCACGCCCAGGCGAGCGAAGTCGTGATTTCCCTCGTGCAAACGGCGCAGGAACTCCGGCTCGAGATCGCCGACGACGGCGTCGGCCTGCCGAAAGCGAAGTCCGCCGTCCCCGCCGGCATCGGCCTCGGGGTGATGCGCCACCGGGCCAACGTGATCGGCGCCGAGCTCACGCTGTCGGCCCCCCGCGGCGGCGGAGTCGCCGTCCGTTGCCGGCTGCCCCTGTCCCCATGAAGAAACGCCTGCCTGCGTCCGATGAGAAAGCGACTCCCGTCCCCGCCAAGAAAAGGGTGCTGCTCGTCGACGACCATCCATTCATGCGCGTGGGGCTGGCGGCGCTGATCGAGCGGCAGCCGGATCTGATCGTTTGCGGCGAAGCCGGCAACCCGACCGAGGCTTTCCAGCAGGTCGCGGCGACGAAACCGGATCTGGTCCTGACGGATCTCACGATGCCGGGCCGCAGCGGGCTCGAGTTCATCAAGGACCTGCTCGCGGCGGCGCCGGGCCTTTCCGTGCTGGTGATCTCGATGCATGACGAATCCGTCTACGCGGAACGGGCGCTGCGGGCCGGCGCGCGGGGCTACATCATGAAGGAGGCCGGCGGCGAACGGCTCATGACCGCGATCCGCCGGGTGCTCGGCGGCGAGGTGTACGTCAGTCCCGGCATGTCGGCGCGGTTGCTCGAAAGCCTGTCCGGCGTGCGGCCGCGGGGCTCGAGTTCGCCGATCAAGAAACTGTCCGACCGCGAATTCGAAGTCTTCCAGCTAATCGGCCAGGGCAAAAGCACCCGCGACATCGCGGCGCAGCTGCACCTCAGTCCCAAGACCGTCGATGTGCACCGCGCAAACATCAAAGAAAAGCTCGAGCTGCGCGATGCGACCGCGCTGATCCGCCACGCCGTGCGCTGGGTGGAAACGCAGCAGCTCGGTCCGTAAACGGAGCGCATGCCGGGCGCATGCCAACGCATGCGCAAACCCAGCCAACGGGCGCGGAGCGGGCGAAAGGCGTTTGTCCTAGGCTGGGGCCATGCAAGAGGAGCTCCTGAACGCCCTGCGTTCTCGCCGCCCGAAAATCCGGGAACGGTGGGCCGATCTGCTGCACGCGGAACGCGCGGTCACGCCCCTCGGCAATCCCGATGCGCTTGTGCACCTGATCGACTGGACGCTCGACGAAATCGAACGGGCCCTCGTGCAGCCGTCCGCCCGCAAACGCGTCGGCCGCCGGCCAGTCGCCGTCGACTACCGCCACGAATGTCCCTGCGGCCGCAACCCGCTGCTCGGCTACTTCGCGGCCGCGGAACAGGCCTTGCAGGAGGCGATGATTCTGGTGCAGGCGGCGCAGCCCGGCCTCGATGCGATCGGCCGCGATGCCTCGTTCGAGGAGCTGCGGCTCGTGCTGAACACGATCGCGCGCCGCGAGATCGAGGCTTTCTGCGGCGTCTGCCAGTTCCGCACGCGCGAACCGGGCCGCAGCGAATGTGCCGTCGGGGGCCCGTTGCCGGCGTTCGCGGTCTCCTGAGCGGGCACGCCCGCAGGTCCGTTGGCCGCGCCGCGGCGGCAGGCTAAATCCGGCGGAGTATCCCGCGACGTATGTGCCGGACGTCCGTGCCTTGCAATCGGTGATCGATTGCGGCGTGCCCGGGGGTAACGACATTGCCGCCGCGTCGCCGGGCTTCGTGGACGAATCGGCCGTCGCCACCGGGAGTCCGATCGTCAACCCGCGCCGTGCCGAGAATCGGGTGGAGGACGCGGTCATCGCTGTGCCTAGGGTGGTCAGGGCGCGGCGGGACTTTGCCAGCGTGCGCGAATGTCGGGATGCGTCGCCAGCAGCAGCGCGCGGATGGCATTGCGTTCCGCGGTGCCGAGGTACGCGTAGCGGTCCGCGGCTTCGCGGCCGGCGAGCACGGCGTCGAGCCGGTCGAGAATCCGCGCCAGCAGCGGCGGCGGCAGCGCCCGGAACATCGGCGAATAGATCAGGTAGCTGCAGCGCAGTGCGAAGAGGCGGTCCTTGAGGTCGAGATCCTTCAGCGACCGCCCATCCGGCCCGCGCGGAACGCCGGCGACAAACGCGGCGCGGAACGCGGGATGGCCATCCAGGCCCGCGGGCAGCGCGGCTTCGCCGCGGAAGAGGAGGCGGTCGACGACGTTTTCCACCGCGCCGGCGAAAACGCTGCGGACGCTGTCGTACGCGGGTTCGTCGGTCGTCGGTTCCTTGAATGTCTGCTGCAGGGAATGCTGGTAGTGCAGCATGCGGCGGCAGGCGAAGGCGGCGCGGGTCAGCGCGTTTTGCATCGCGGTCTGGTGTTCGTAGACGGCGAGGGCGACGACGTCGCTGGTCGGCGCAAGATAGGCGGAGGTGTCGAAGAACTCCGAGAGTTCGTCGGGCCGGCCGGCGTGCGGGCGGAAGACGAGTTCGTCGCCCTGCTCGCGGGCCAAGGCGTTGCCGCGGTGGTCGAGCGGGCCGTGGTAACCGGTGACGTACCAGCCACCCCAGCGCTGTTCGTAGGGCGTCTGGTCGTCGACGACGAGGCTGCCGTGGCGCAGGAGCGGTTCGCCGTTTTCCGCGGGAAAGACCGAGCGGATGAAGAGGCCCGGCACGTCGCGGACGAACGTGCCGCCGTGGCAACGGAGGCAGTCGGCGTCGCGCTCGATCCGCGCCGGCTGCGCCGGGAGGCCGGTGGCGTCGACGGCGTAGAACACCGGCCCGAGCCGAGGATCGACGGTCGCGACCTCGATCAGGCCGCCCGGCACCCACCCGACCGTCGTCGTATCCGAAAAGTACAACGCGCGCGGCCGGCTCGGCCGGATGCGGCCGCGCTGGAGGCTGGTTTTCGAGAAGACCAAGATCTGGCTCGCGACCGGGACCTCGAACGCCTGCAGCACGGCGCGGAGCACGTCGCGGCCCTCGCCGCCGAGGACGATTTCGCCGGCGGCGAGGCGGCGTTGGAAACGCGTCATCGCATCGTCCGGCGCCGTGGCGGAGTAGCTGACCGGCGGCTGCTCGTAGTCGGGGAGCGACTGCGCGGAAACGGCGCCGGCGGCGCAGGCGGCCAGCAGCAGACCGAGGAAGGGACGCGGGGACGGGCGGGGCATGGACAATGCTAGCGGCCGATGCCGGGGCCCGCCTTGATCCGGGTCAAGTCCCGGCGCCGTTTTCAACGCGCGGCCGGGGTGTGGAGCCGGTCGCGGAAGGTCGTGGGCGATTCCCCGGCGATGCGGCGGAAGACGCGGTTGAACTGGGAGAGCGATTGGAACCCGGCCTCGTACGCGGCCTCGCTGACGCGTTTGTGCGGGTTGAGCAGCAGGTTTTTCACCTTCTCGATCCGCACGCGGGCGAGGTAGTCGGTGAAGGTCATGCCGGTCGCCTTCTTGAAGGACTTGCAGAAGTAGAACGCGCTCATGTTCACCGAGCGCGCGACCTCGGTGAGCGAGAGTTCGTCGGCGTGGTGCTCGGCGATGAAGGCGCGGGCGCGGGAAATCGCGGGCGATTCCGCGGCGGCGCCCTGCACCATGAGCTGGTTGCTCAGGGCGGAGAGGTGCTGCGCAAAGATCGTGAGCAGGCGCACGATCGACTCGTACTGTTTCTTCGTGATGACGCGCGACTGGAAGTACGCCTCCTCGAGCCGTTTCAGGTCGATCTGCGTGCCGAGCTTGATCAGTTCGCGGGTGGCTTTGGAGAAATCCGTCTGCTTCGGCGCGTGGAGCAGAATCTGGCCCGTCTGCAGGAAGGCGATGAGGTTTTCGCCGACGCGGACCGGCACGGCGGAGTCGCACATGCCGGCGAAACACTTGAGCGTTTTCGGCTCGAGCTGCGCTTCCTCCTCGACGCGCTTCTGCAGCTGCAGGCAGGCGGCGCAGGAGTGGTTGAACGTGGACATGAGCGCGCAGAACGGGCTCTCCTTCGGATCGCCGTGATGCGGGAGATCGAAGGCCTCGATCGGCCGGAGGGCGATCGGCATGCCGGTCGTCTCGCGGAAGGCCTGTTCGTAGTCGCGGTACACTTGGGACCGCCGCAGTTGGCCGACGAGCGTGCGGCTTTGCTGCGGGGACAGCCGGCTGGGCGCCGGCGCCGGGGCGGCGGCCGCGGGCAGCGGCTGCGAAGGGGCGGACGGGAGCACGGAGGAGGACATGGGAAAAGGCGGGACGGGTCAGGGGGCCGGCGGCGGCTGCGGACGCAGGCGGGCGACGTCGCGCCGCAACTCGGCGCGGAAGTCCGGGTGCGCGATCGAGATCAGGGCCTCGGCGCGCTCGCGCAGCGTCTTGCCGTGGAGGTTGACGGCGCCGTACTCGGTGACGACCCAGTGCACGTGGCCGCGCGTGGTGACGACGCCGGCGCCGGGATTCAGCTGCACGACGAGGCGGGAAACTTTGCCGCCGGCGGCGGTCGAGGGCAGGGCGATGATCGGCTTGCCGCCGCGGGAGAGGGCCGCGCCGCGGATGAAATCCATCTGGCCGCCGATGCCGGAGAAAATGCGGTGGCCGATCGAGTCCGCGCACACCTGGCCCGTGAGATCGATCTGGATCGCGGAATTGATCGCGACGACTTTCGGATTTTTCCGGATCACGGACGTGTCGTTGGTCCAATCGCAGGGATAGAAAGCGACGAGCGGGTTGTCGTGGATGAATTCGAACAGCCGGCGCGTGCCGTTGGTGAAACTGGTGACGATGCGGCCGACGCCGACGGCCTTCAGGCGGTTGGTGACGGCGCCGGATTCGACGAGATCGACGACGCGGTCGGAGAACATCTCGGTGTGGATCCCGAGGTCGCGTTTGCCGTGGAGCCGGCTGAGCACGGCGTCGGGAATGCCGCCGATGCCCATCTGCAGCGTGGAGCCGTCCTCGACGAGGTCGGCGACGAGTTCGCCGATGCGCGCCTCGATGGCGGTCTCGGGCTCGGGGTGGTGCTCGAAGAGCGGGCGGTCGGTGGCGACGAAGGCGTGGATCCGGTCGAAAGGGAGGACGTTGTTGCCGTGCGTGCGCGGCATCTGCTCGTTGATCTCGGCGACGACGACTCGGGCGGTATCGGCGGCGGCCTTGGCGGCGTCGCAGGACGTGCCGAGCGAGCACATGCCGTGGCGATCGGGCGGCGAGACCTGCAGGACGGCGACGTCGAGGGGCACCGAGCCGGAAAGGAAGAGGCCGGGGATGTCGGACAGGAAAATGGGGACAAAATCCGCGCGGTTCTCCTGGATCGCGGGCCGCAGCGGGGCGCCCGTGAACAGCGAGACCGAGCGAAATTCCTGCTCGCGGCCGGGAGCGGCGAACGGCGCGGGGCCGGCGGTATGCAGATGGTAGAGCCGCACCGCCGCGAGGTCCCGCCGGGCGCAGAGGGCCTCGATGAGCGGCGTGGGCGTGGCGCACGCGCCGTGGATGAAGACGTTGGTATCGCTGCGGACCGCCGACATCACGTCGGCGGCCGAGACGGCCCGGGATTTCCAATCGGAAGTCATGGCGAGAAGGTGTTTTCACCGTGGGACAACACCCGCCGGGAGCAAAGTGCGGATGCTGCGCAGGCCGTGCGAAGTGATGTGCATTTCTTGTCCGGCGCCGGGCCCGGGGCCTGCGCCCGGGCAACGCATGCACAGGTCTCGGCAAGGCGTGCGAAGCGGGTGCGGTCCGACAGGCGTACACTCCGCCCATGATCACTCACTACCCCATCTCCCTCGGCACCGCGGCCGCGAAGGAGACGAGCCCGAAGGCGGCCGCCGTGGTCAAGCCCGGTTCATGGCGCTATCCGACCGAGAAGAGATCGCGCGTGCTCGTCGGAATATCGGTCGGCCTCTCCGTCGGCCTCCACCTCGCGTTGCTGTTCGGCTTCGGCCCGCCGCCGAAAAAAGCCGCCCCGAAGGCCTCGGATCAACGGGTGCTGCTGCTGACGATGAAGATGCCCGACATCAAGGATCTCGAGGAGCCGGAGCCCGTGGCGACCGACGACAACGCCCCCGCGCCGGACCTGGCCACGCTGGTGCCGATGCAGGCCGACCTGCCGCAACTGCCGCGGCCGACGGATTTCGTCCAGCAGGTCAACTTCACCTCGCTCATCGAGAAACCCGATTTCAGCAACGCCAACATCAACGTCATCCCGGAGAACTTCCGCGGCGGCCGCAAACTGGCCGAAAGCATCGGCAAGGTCTTCAATATCGACGACCTCGACCGCATCCCCGAACCCGTGCTGCAACCAGCGCCGATTTTCCCGCACCAGCTGCGGCGCGAGGCGAACACGGCGAACGTGGTCGTGGAATTCATCGTCGACACGCAGGGGGTGGTTCTCGACCCGTTCGTGATCAACAGCACGCACACCGGCTTCAACGACGCCGCGGTCGCGGGCGTGTCACGCTGGAAGTTCAAACCCGGCATGCGCGCCGGCCGCAAGGTCGCGACCCGCATGCGCGTCCCGATCCAATTCCGGCTCCTCGATCCGGTCGACTGATCCCGCCCCCACGTTCCCGTTCCCGCCATGATCCCGCTTCCCCCCACTCCCGCCGTCGCCGTCATCGGCGCCGGCATCACCGGCCTGACCGCGGCGTGGCACCTCCGCGCCGCGGGTTTCAGTCCGACCGTTTTCGAACGCAGCGGCCGCGTCGGCGGCGCGATCGGCGCCCACCGCGAAGGCGGCTGGCTGCACGAGCTCGGGCCGAATTCCCTGCTCGAAACTTCGCCCGACGTCGCGGCCTTCGTCGACGAAATCGGCCTCGGTGCGCGCCGGCTCTACGGCGCCCCCGAGGCGAACAACCGCTACATCGTGCGCGGCGGCCGGCCCGTGCGCATGCCCGCCTCGCCGCTGGCGTTCGCGGCGACGGACCTGTTTTCCTGGCGGGCGAAGCTGAACCTGCTGGGCGAGCCCTTCCGGCCCAAGGCGCCGGCCGACGTCGAGGAAAGCGTCGCCGATTTCGTCGTCCGGCGGCTCGGGCGCGAGTTCCTCGACTACGCGGTCAACCCCTTCGTCGGCGGCGTCTACGCCGGCGACCCGGCCCGGCTCTCGGTCCGCTCCGGCTTCCCGAAGCTGCACGCCCTGGAACAGGAGCACGGCTCGCTGCTGCGCGGCGCGTTCGCGCGGCGGAACGCCAGCGGCGGCCCCAAGGGCCGCATGTTCTCCTTTCCCGAAGGCCTCGACGAGTTGCCGCGGGCCCTCGCCGCGTCGCTCGGCGCGGCGGTGCGGCTTCGCACCGCGATCCGCCGGATCGCGCCGCACGGCGACCGCTGGGAAATCGCCGCGGAGCAGGACGGCGCGACGGAGACGCGGATCTTCGACGCCGTGGTCTGCGCCCTGCCGGCCGACGCGCTCGCCGGGCTCCCGCTGGCCGGGTTCGCCGCCGCGGAGCGGCTCGGTTCGCTGCGCACGATCGAGCACCCGCCGGTGGTGTCCGTCTTTACCGGATACCGCCGCGAGGCGGTGGCCCACCCGCTGGACGGTTTCGGCGTGCTGATGCCGCAGGTCGAGGAAGGCCGCATCCTCGGGACGCTGTTCTCGAGTTCGCTTTTTCCGGGGCGCGCCCCCGCGGGGCATGTCGCGCTGACCAGCTTTGTCGGCGGGACCCGCCAGCCCGATCTGGCGGCGCTGCCCGACCGCGAGCTGCTGGCGGTCGTCGAGGGGGAACTCGGGCGTTTGCTCGGGGCCAAAGGCGCGCCGGCCTACGTGCACCTGCAACGCTGGCCGCGGGCGATCCCGCAGTACACGCTCGGCTACGCCGCGCGACTCGACACGATGGCGGCGGTGGAACGCGCCGCCCCGGGCCTTTTCCTCGGCGGCAACAGCCGGGACGGCATCTCGCTTTCCAACTGCCTCGCTTCCGGCCGCCGCCTGGCGGCGGCGGTGCGCGACCACGCCGCCCGCGGCGCGGCGCCGATCCCGCTGGCGGAGCGCGAACTGGCCGAGGCGTAGGACGGGCGGGTCCGGGATCGCGGGCTCGTTCGACCGGGCCGGTCGGCGCGGCGCCGTTCAGCGCGCGGCCGCCAGCAGCTCGCGCGCGCGGGCCACGGCGGACTCGAGATCGCCCGTGACGTTGGCGGCGCCGACGCGATCGAGGAACCCCGCCTTTTCCATCAGGAAGTACGGCTGCGTGTGGGGGCCGCTGAGGACGAGATGCCGGCCGTGCCGGCGGAGTTTCTCGTGCAGGGAATCGAGCGCGGCGAGGGCGGTGGCGTCGAGGGCCGCGACCGACGCGAGGTGGAGCACCACGACGCGCGTATCCGTTCCGGCCCGACGCAGCACGCTGTCCAGTTTGTCCGCGGCGCCGAACAGCAGCGCCCCGAAGACGCGGTAGACGAGCACGCCGGGCGGCACGTCCGCGATGCGCTCGTGGCCCTGGCCCGGCGCGCCCGCCTCGTCGAGGGCGGTGACCTGCGTCGTGTCGGTCACGCGTTTGATGAAGAGCCCGGCGGCGAGGATCATGCCGATCTCGACCGCGACGGTGAGGTCGAAGACGACGGTGAGCCCGAAGGTCACGAGAAACACCGCGGCGTCGCTCGGGCCGTGGCGCGAGAGCACGCGGAATTCGCCCCAATCGCCCATCTTCAGCGCGACGACGACGAGGACGGCGGCGAGCACGGCGAGCGGGATGTGCTGCGCGAGCGGGGCGGCGACGAGGACGATGAGGAGCAGGACCAGCGCGTGGACGATCCCCGCGACGGGGGAGGCGGCGCCGTTGCGGACATTGGTCGCGGTGCGCGCGAGCACGCCGGTGACGGGAATGCCGCCGAAGAAAGGGACGGCGAAATTCGCGACGCCCTGCGCCATCAGCTCCTGGTTGGAATCGTGGCGGTCGTCGATCATGCCGTCGGCGACGACGGCCGAGAGCAGCGACTCGATCGCGGCAAGCAGGGTGATCGCGAGGGCGGGGCGGATCAGTTCGTCGAGATGAGCCCAATCGAGGGCCGGAACGCGGAACGCCGGGAGGCCGGCGGGAAACGCGTCGGCGCCGAAGTGGCTGGCGATCGTGGCGACCGGAAGTCCGAGCGCGGCGACGACCGCGGTGCCGGCGGCCACCGCGACCACGGAGCCGGGCACGAAACGCGACCAGCGCGCGGGCCAGAACAGGACGAGGCCGAGCGCTCCGGTGCCGACGGCCGCCGTGGCCGGATCGAAGCCCGGGAGCGCGCCGGCGAGGGCGGCGAGCTTGGGCCCGAATTCGGCGGGAACGGTGTCGAGCCGCAGGCCGAGGAAATCGCGCACCTGTGTGAGCACGATCGTGACCGCGATCCCGCAGGTGAATCCGGTGGTGACGGGGTGGGGGATGTACTTGATCAGCGTGCCGAGGCGCGCGGCGCCCAGCGCGAAGAGCATGAGGCCCGCGAGGGCGGTGCAGGCCAGCAGGTGCGGCAGGCCGTGCTGCACGACGAGCGCGTAGACGAGGCCGACGAAGGCGCCGGCAGGACCGCCGATCTGCACGCGGGAGCCGCCAAGCGCGGAGACCAAAAAACCGCCGATGATGGCCGTGAAGAGGCCGGTGCCCGGCGAGACACCCGACGCGATGCCGAGCCCGATGGCGAGGGGCAGCGCGACAATGCCCACCGTGGTGCCCGCAAGCAGGTCGGCCGCGAGCTTGGCCCGCGAGTAATCCCGCAGGCACTCGACCAGCCGAGGGCGGAACGTGAACACGCCGGCAGCTTGGTCCCGACCGTCGGGCGGGGCAAGCGTGCGGCGCCGGCCGCGGCGGAAAAGCGCCGCGCGGCGCGGCTCAGCTCGCCGGGCCGCGATGCCGGCCCTCGGGCGGATGGGCGCGGGCCGGGCCGAGGCGGTCGACGTTGATCAGGAAACGGCGCTCGTTGCGGATGCGCCCGATGCCGAGCGGATAGGCGAAGCTGATCGGACCGAACGCGGCCGTGGTTTCCAGGTCGCCGGCTTCGAGGTTGATGACGGGCCCGACGCGGTCGACGAGGATGGCGATCGAGGCGTGCTGCCATTCGGCGAGCCCGGGCGAGATGATGACGAAACGGGAATCCGCCGCGAGCGGCGTGGCGGTGCCGAGGAACGAACGCAGGTTCAGAAGCGGCAGCGTCTGGCCGTGGAGAATCACGGCCTCGTCGCTGATTTCCGGCAGCCGGCCGTCCACCTCGAGGTCCTTGGCGGCCCGGACCTCGCGCACCTGCAGGAATGGCACGCCGTAGGTGGTCTCCGCGGCGGACACCAGCAGGTACGGCAAACCGGGCGGCGGCGGCGCGGCCGCGGGGCGGCTGGCCAGATCGATGAAGAGCGAACGCAGGCTGGCGGGGAGCGCGGGTGACGAGGTCATGCGGAGGTCAGGCGGCCGACGGCGGCCGGTTCGATGATGCGGTCGAGGTTGAGCAGCAGGCGGACCTGGCCCTTGTTCTTGGCGAGACCGAGCAGGTAGTCGGCTTGGATGGCGGCGCCGAATTCCGGCGCGGGTTCGATGTCCGCGGCGGCGATGAGGGCGACGTCGTGCACGGCGTCGACGATCACTCCCATCGGGAGCGGTTTGCCGTCCGGGCCCGCCAGTTGGACGACGACGATGCACGTCTGCGCGGTGGTGGCGGCGGAGAGCCCGAAGTGGATGCGGAGATCGAGGATTGGGATGACCCGGCCGCGCAGGTTGATGACGCCCTTGATGCTCGGGGGCATCTGCGGCACGGGAATGATTTTCTGGATCTGGATGATCTCGCGCACCTTGAGCACGGAGAGGGCGTAGGACTCGTCGCCGAGGCCGACGGTGAGGTATTTGCCGGCGAGGGCGGGCGGGGCGAGGGCGGAGGGCGCGGAGGAGCTCATGGCGATTTGCAGGAAGGTCGCGGGGCGATCAACGGCGGCCGAGGGAGGCGATTTCCGATTCCGAGGACGCGAAATCGCCGAAGTGTTCGTCCTGATCGGCCGCGGGCCGGGCGGCGGTCCGGCGGCCGGGCGAGACGGGATGGTGGTGACGGATGCCGGAGCCGGCAGCGGCGGGGCGGACGGGCGCGGCGGCGGGGACGGCGCGGGTCGTCGCCGCGGACTGCTGGGAATGGCCGGTGAGGACGCGCAGGGAGGCGACGGCGGCGTTCAGGGAGCCGGCCTGCTGGTTGAGTTCCTCGGCGGCGGCGGCGCTTTCCTCGGCGGAGGCGGCGTTGCTTTGGACGACCTTGTCCATGTCGGCGACGGCGAGATTGATCTGCTGGACGCCCTCGGTCTGCTCGCGGCTGGCATTGGCGACTTCGGCGATGAGCTCGTCGACCTCGCGGACCTTGGCGACGATGGTGGTGAGGTTGGTCGTGACTTTGGCGGACAGGTTCACGCCCTGGGCGGTCTTGGCGATGGCGCTCTCGATTTTGGCGGCGGTTTCCTTGGACGCCACGGCGCTGCGCTGGGCGAGGCTGCGGACTTCGTCGGCGACGACCGCGAAACCGAGGCCCGCTTCGCCGGCGCGGGCGGCTTCGACGGCGGCGTTGAGCGCGAGGATGTTCGTCTGGAACGCGATCTCGTCGATCGTCTTCACGATCTTGGCGATTTCGTCGCTCGAGGACTTGATTTCGCCCATCGCGACGGACATGGCCTGCATGTCGGCCGAACCGGCATCGGCGGCGATGCGGGCTTCACCGGCGAGGGACTTGGCGCGGGTGGCGCCTTCGGAGTTACGTTTCGCCATCGAGGACATTTCCTCGAGGGAGGAGCTGGTTTCCTCGAGACTGGCGGCCTGCTGGCTGGCGCCGGAGGCGAGGGACTGGCTGCCCGACGACACTTGGCCGGAGGCACTGGCCACCTGTTCGGAGCCCGAGGAGATGGCACCGGCGACTTCGTCGAGGGCGCGGCGGATGCTGCGGATGATAAGGCCGGCGAGGGTGGCGGCGACAAGGACGGAGGCGATCAGGCCGCCGATGATCCAGCGTTGGCCGGAGTGCACGGTGGCGTCGATTTCGGCGAGGGCCTTTTCGGCCATCTTGCGATTCCACGCTTCCATGGTCGCGACCTGATCGTTGGCGCGGGCGAAGGCGGGGGCGAGCTCGCCGTTGATCTTGGCGGCGGCGGCGTCCTTTTGGCCGGCGTCGATCAGCTTGACGACTTCGTCGGCCGCCGCGTCGAAGGCCTGCCGGTACTCGGTGAGCTTGGCGAACATCGCGCGGTCCTCGTCGAGCGTCATCGTCGCCGCGTAGGCGTCGGCGCTCTTCGCTTCGTCCTTGATCGCGTCGGCGAGTTCTTTGGCGACCGCGGGGCGGGAGGATTCGTCGGCGATCTGGTAGCGGAGGACATCGCCGAAGCGGTGCTGGATCATCGTCTCCAGTTCGTAGATCGCGACGGTCCCCGGATAGGGATCGTTCGCCATGAACGTCGTGGTCTTGTCGACGCGGGAAAACTCGAAAAGGGCGACGGCGCCAAGCGCGAGTGTGAGCGTGATCACGCCGGCGAAGCCGAAAACGATGCGGGCCTTGATGGTCCAGGTACGGGAGGAGGAGGTTTGACGAAGCGTCATGCCGCCACTCTATCGCGTACCCGTTGTTCTGGCACGGGAGCGGATCTACTCAGGCCGGCCGCGGGGAATTATCTCCGGCTTTGGCCGGCAGGGGTTTGGAAAAGTGCGGCGGCGCGCAGATTCTCCGTCCGGCCGGTGAGATTCCGGCCGGCGGCGGTTTGTCGGGCCGTGCGGCCGCCTAGTCGTTGCCGTCGTAAATCAGCGAAACCACGAGCGCGACGGCCCCGATGCAGAGCGCCGCGAGCGGCACCATCGGCACGTGGAGCCCGAAGGATTTCTCGACGGCGTTGCCGATCATCAGCCCGACGACGACGGCCGCGGCCATCGACGAAAAGTACCACGAAGCGCGGAGGTGCTTGATTTTTTTCATGGCGGGTAACGGGTGGATCGGGTGCCGGCCGATCCGGAGGCGGGAACGCTGGCGGGCCCGGCACGCCCGCCGCTGGGCAATGAAGTCAGATGGTGCGCGAGTGTTCGGTTTTCCCGGGCACGAAGGTGGCGTCGAATCGCATCGCGATGACGCGGAGCAGCGGCACGCCGACCGGCGTGACGACGACGCCGTCGTCATCGACCGTCACGAGTCCGTCGGCCGCAAGGTCGGCGAGGCCGGCGAGCTCGGCGGCGTACTCGTGCCGCACGTCGAGGCCGAGCTCGGCGGAGAGCCGCGCGAAATCGAGGCGACGGTCGCACATCAGCCGCATGATGAGCGTGCGGCGGCGCCGGTCGTCGGCCGTGAGGCGCAGCCCGCGCTCGACGGGGAGTTCGCCGCGGTCGAGCGCGGCGCGCCATTCCTCGAGCGTCTTGAAGCTCTGGCGGTAGCTGTCGGGCGTGGACGAGATCGACGAGATGCCGAAGCCGTAGAGCGAGGCGTCGGCCTGCGTGCTGTAGCCCTGGAAGTTGCGGTGCAGGGTGCCGGCGCGCTGCGCGAGGGCGAGGGAGTCGGTGGGCCGCGCGAAATGGTCGAGGCCGATGTCGACGTAGCCGGCGGCGGTGAGGCGCTCGTGGGCGAGGGCGGACATTTCCAGTTTCGCCTCCGGGCCGGGCAGCTGCGCGCGGTCGTCGAAGATGCGTTGCGCGGGCTTGATCCAGGGCACGTGCGCGTAGCTGAAGACCGACAGGCGGTCGGGCCCGAGCTCGAGCACGTCCGCGATCGTCTTGGCAAACGTCGCCGCGGTCTGCATCGGCAGGCCGTAGATCAGGTCGACGTTGATGGAATCGAATCCGGCTTCGCGCAGCCAGGCGAAGGCCTGGCGGTTGGCCGCCATCGGCTGCACGCGGTGGATCGCGAGCTGCACCCGCGGATCCGTATCCTGGATACCGAGCGAAGCGCGGTTGGCGCCGATCTCGCGCAGGGCCTCGACGTGGTCGCGGGTCAGGCGGCGGGGGTCGATCTCGACGCCGAATTCGTAGTCGGGCGCGAGGTTCGGGAACGACTCGCGGATCAGGGCGCCGAGCCGGCGCAATTCGGCCGGCGGGAAAAAGGTCGGCGTGCCGCCACCGAAGTGGATCTGGGAAACGGGGCGGGTGCGGTCCACGCGCGCCGCCGTGAGCCGGATCTCGCGGGCGAGATCGTCGAGGTACTCCCCGGCCGAGGCGCGGCGGCGGGTGATGACGGTGTTGCAGCCGCAGTACCAGCAGAGCGTCTCGCAGAACGGGAGGTGGAAATAGAGCGAGATGGGACCGGCGCCCGGGGCGTTGTCGGCGGCGATCGCTTCGTCGAGCCGGAGGGCGGGCAGGTCGGCGGTGAATTTGGTCGCGGGCGGGTAGGAGGTGTAGCGGGGGCCGGGGACCGAGTACTTGCGGATCAGGTCGAGATCGAGGATCTCGGCGGCGGTGGGGAGATCGGCGGTGGTGGGCATGGGTGTGGGTAAGAAACTATCGCAGATGGCCGCCCGGGCGGCTGCGCCTGCGTTGCGCGAGAGCGCGCGGATTTTGCGGGGTCGCCGGGCGGGTCCGCCAAGGACGGCGCAGGGATCGGCAAGAAGCGCGGAGGCGACGTGCGCCGGTTCGGCTAGACTCCGATGATGAAAGATTCCCGTCCGGTTTCCGGGTTGTCCGCTTGGGGCGGAGTTTCGATGCCGCGCGGCGCGGCGTTGCTGGCCGATCCGCTGCTCAACAAGGGCACGGCGTTCACCGAGCGCGAGCGCGACGCCCTCGGTCTGCGCGGCCTCCTGCCGCCGCGCGTCTTCACGCTCGAGGAACAGCTGCAACGCAGCCTCGCCGCGGTGCGCCGCAAGTCCGACGCGCTCGAAAAATACATTTACCTGACGAACCTCCAGAACCGGAACGAGGTGCTCTTCTACCGCCTCGTCGTCGACCACGTGGAGGAAATGGTGCCGCTGATCTACACGCCGACCGTCGGCCAGGCCTGCCTCGAGTACGGCGCCATTTACCGCCGCTCCCGCGGTCTCTTCATCACGCTGCGCGAACGCGGCCGCATCGCCGAGATCCTGCGCGAATGGCCGCACGAGGGCGTGCGCCTGATCGTCGTCACCGACGGCGAACGCATTCTCGGCCTCGGCGACCTCGGCGCTTTGGGCATGGGCATCCCGATCGGCAAGCTCGCGCTCTACACGGCCTGCTCCGGCGTGCATCCGTACTACACGCTGCCGATCACCCTCGACGTCGGCACCGACAGCAAGCCGCTCCTCGACGGCCAATTCTACATCGGCATCAAGCAGCAGCGCGCCCGCGGCGCGGCCTACGACGAATTCATCGAGGAATTCGTCACCGCCGTCGGCACCGTTTTCCCGCAGGCGCTCCTGCAATGGGAGGATTTCGGCAACACCAACGCGTTCCGTCTGCTCAACAAGTACCGGACGCGCCTGCCCAGTTTCAACGACGACATCCAAGGCACCGCCGCGGTCGCGCTCGCGGGCCTGATGGCCGCGCTGCCGCTGCTCGGCGGGCCGCTCGCGCAGCAACGCCTGCTCTTTCTCGGCGCCGGCGAAGCCGGCACCGGCATCGCCGATCTCTTCGTCGCGGCGCTGCGCGCCGAAGGCATGAGCGAGGCCGACGCCCGCGCCCGGTGCTGGTTCGTCGACTCGAAGGGCCTCGTGGTGCAGTCCCGGCTCGGCGAACTTGCCGAACACAAGGTGCCCTACGCGCACGCGCATCCGTTCGTGCCGACGCTGGCCGAGGCGGTCGAGGTCATCAAACCGACGGCGCTGATCGGCGTCTCCGGCATGCCGCAGACCTTCACGAAGGACATCGTCGCCGCGATGGCGCGGCTCAATCGCCGGCCGGCGATCTTCGCCCTGTCGAATCCGACTTCGAAGGCGGAATGCACCGCGGAGCAGGCCTACACGTGGTCCGACGGCCGCGCCGTTTTCGCGAGCGGCAGTCCCTTCGCGCCGGTCGAGTACGGCGGGCAACGTTTCCTGCCGGGCCAGGGTAACAACATCTACATCTTCCCCGGCGTCGGCATGGGCGCGCTCACCTGCGGCTCCCGCGAGGTCAGCGATGCGATGTTCCTCGCCGCGGCCCGCACGCTCGCCGGTTTGGCTTCGGAGGCCGACCTCGCCGTCGGCCGCGTCTACCCGTCGCTCACGCGCATCCGGGAGGTTTCCCTCGCGATCGCGACGGCGGTGGCGGAGGAGGCGTACGCCTCGGGTTTGGCCACGGTGCCGCGGCCCGACGACCTCAAGGCCGACATCCGCAGCCGGATGTTCGAGCCGGTCTACCGCGATTACGTCTGAGGCGGCAGCTGCCGCAGATGAAAGTTGAACGTTGAGGGTTGAGGGATCGATCCGATCAACGCAGCCGCCGCACTTGCGCGGCGGCATTGATTCGGCCGATTCGAATGCGGCCGCGGAACGGCCGGGCACGGAGCTTCACGCCGGGCCCGACCCTCGGTGGGTCGGCCGGTGCGAGCCGCGGTTTCCGGCCTCGACCGTCTCCTAGCGGCGACCCTTGGCTTCGCGCGCGGCCGCGGCGTCGCGGCAGTAACGCGTCCACGGGACGGCCCGCAGCCGCGCCGCGGTGATGATGCGGCCGGTGTCCTCGCAGATCCCGTAGGTGCCTTCGTGGATGCGGCGGAGGGCGGCGTTGATCTCGGCCAACGCGGAATCCTCGTGGGCCAACTCGGCGAGCAAGGTGCGGTGGCTGGCCTCGTCCTCGGCGACGTCGCTGGCGTCGGCGCCGCCGCGCTCGTGCGGCGTGCAGGCGGCGGCGCTGTGTTCGGCGTGCTCCTGCAGGAGCGATTCGCGGAGGCGGAGCAAAGTGCGGCGGTGCGCGAGCCAGCGGGCCGGGACCGCAGGCGGCTCGTCGGTGAAAGCGACGAAGTCGTTGGGGAGGGTTTTGGATTTCATGGCCGGAGGGGTTGGGCGGAACCTACTCCCGTTCCGGCGGCCCGGCTGCGCGCGCGTTGGCGACAGCGGGGCACTTCTTGCCGCGTCGCCGGCTGTTCCTCCGAACGAATCCGGTTCAGCGGGCGGCGGCCGCGAGGGTCCCGCGCTGCCCGCGGCCGGAAACCGGGGCGGCGGTCCGGAAGCTGCGCCAGTTCTCGGTGGGCACGGCGGCGGCGAGGATGACCAGCAGCTGGCTGGCGACGAAGCCGATCAGCCACCAGAAGGCCGAGTCCATGAAGCCGTAGCTGTGGAGGCCGACGCCGAGCATGTTGACGCCGAACCAGCTCCACGCGGTCACGACGTTGCCGAAGATGGCGAGCGCCGCGATACCGCGGGCCCGCACGAGGCCGGCCCAGCGCGCGTGGAGAATGATGGCGTTCCAGATCACGATGATGAGCGCGCCGTTTTCCTTCGGATCCCAGCCCCAGAACCGGCCCCAGGATTGGTCGGCCCAGATGCCGCCGAGCACGGTGCCGACGAAACTGAAGAGCGTCGCGAAGCAGATCACGCCGTACATCATGCGGTGGATCGATTCCGCGGTGGCCGCATCGAGCGACCGCGTGAACAATCCGCGCAGCACGTAGACCAGGCCGAGGAAACCGGCGAGGAACGTGGCCGAGTAGCCGACCGCGATCGTGACGACATGCGTCGCCAGCCAGAAGTTGGAATCGAGCACCGCGCGCATCATTTCCAAGGTATCGCCGCCGAGGGCGAGGTGGTGCGCGATGAGCAGGGTCGCGAAACCGGTGAGCCCGGCGGTCACGCTGCCGATGGCGTTGCGGTACACGGCCTCGAGCGCGAGGCAAAGGGCGACGGCGCCCCAGCCGACGAACAGCGCCGAGGAGTAGAGATTGGTGACCGGCGGCCGGGCCTCGAGCCACATGCGCGTGACGATGCCCGCGGTCGAGAGGGCGAAGGCGATCGCGACCAGGCGGAAGGCAAGCGGCCCGAGCACCGCCGGCCAGCGCAGCCACGACACCACCGCGCAGAGAAACGCGATCACGTAGAGCACGGCGCTGGTGTAGAACGGCTCGGCCGAGTTGAAGCGGGTCTCGACCCGGGCCTTCGTCATGACGCCGGGGAAATCCGCCTCGAGGCGGGCCCGGTGGCTCGCGACGGCGCGGTTGAACGCGGTCGCATCCTGCGCGACCCAAGCCCGCGCGAGGGCCGCGAAATCCGTCGCGGCGGGATCCGGCCGGCGCGATTCCAGCGCACGCGTCCAGGCGGTACCGATGCTGGCCCAGGCGGTGGGCTCGCCGCCCGGCGGGGGCGGAATCGGGTGCAGGAAACTGAAGCGCTCCATCGTCGCGAAGGCCGTGCCCAGTTCGCGGACGAGGCCCTGTTGCGCGGGCGACGCGGCCGCCGCCGGCTGCGCGAGCCCGCCGGCGAGTTGGTCGAGCTGGCCGAGGAAAACGTGCGGGTCGTCCCCGATCAGCGTCAGTTGCAGGTGCTGGTAGAGGACGATCGCGTTGCGCAGCTGCACGATGCCTTTCTGGAAGGGCGTGCGGACGGCGGACTCGACGTCGTCGGCCAGGCGTGCCTGCCGGTCGACTTCCGCCAGCTTGGGCCGGATCTGGGCGAGTGAAAACCGTTTCCCGCCGTCGCCCTCCGCGGTCGCGAGGCTGAGCAGCGAAAGCACGTCGGGGTGCACGATCTCGAAGGTGCGGTAGGTGTCCGCGAGCGCCGGCCGGAGCATGACGTCGAGGAACCATTCGTCCGGCGTCAGCGGGCGGCCGTCCGGCGCCTGCACGCGCTGGCGGCCCTGGAGCGTGAGCAGCGTGGTGCGGGCGACGGTATCCAGCGGTTTGATGCGGCCGTTGACGAGCGCGGGCGTCTCGCCGAAGCCGGCGAGATCGAAGGCGCCGGCGTTGCGCACGGGGCGCAGCGTGTAGCCGACGGCGAGCAGGGCGGCGACGGCCGCCAAAGTGGGGAAGAGCGGTTTCATGCGCAGGTGGGGACGGAGGGACGGGGAGCGGCGGAGCGGGCGGGGACCGGCGCGGGAGCCGGGGCGGCGGGCTTGGCGGCGGCGGCGCGGCGGCCGCCGATGAAGCCGAAGAGGTGGATGCCGAACTGCAGCGTGAGGCCCAGCGTCATCAGCCCCGACGCGATGTAGGGGAAAAGCCAGGACGGGTTGCTCACCACCTGCAGAATCGTGGTGCGGTCGTTGTTTTCGAAACCGGATTGGTAGAACGCGAGACCGTCGTGGCGCAGCGGCTGGTTCATCGCGATGAGCACCTCGCGGTCCTGGTGGCCGTCGTCGCTGCGGAGGCGGACGCGGCTGGAGAAGTTCTTCGGGATCTGCGTGCCCGGGTAGCGGTCGTGGCTGAATTGCAGCAGCGTCAGGCGGAACGACAGGTAGTGCCGTTCGGGCCGCAGCGCGACCCGCCACGTGCGGCCGGCGGCGGTGAATTCCTGCGGCGCGGCCAGCTGCGGCGACACCAGCCAGGTGCCGAGGATGCCGTCGGGCCCGACGAGCTCGACGAAGGCGGCCGGCAGATCGAGTTCGTTGGGATCGGCGACGAGGGGTTGGGGCGCGGCGACGATGTGCTGGCCGATGCCCTGGGTGGCGACGGGACCCGGGCCGGAGGGCGCGGGGGCGCCGGCGGGACGCATCTGCAGCAGGGCATTCGGATAGTAGGCGCGGGCCTGGACGCGGAAGGGGAGTTTCGGGTGCTGGATCTCGCCGCGGCGCGCGAGGCGGGAGGCCGGGACGGCGACGACGTCGTCGAAGGCCGGATCCGTGACATCGGTCAGGGCCAATTCGTAGGAGCGGAAGCTCTCGGCGTAGTTGCGCGTTTCGCCTTGGTCGAGGCGCAGCCGGTAGTCGCGCTGCCACAGACCGGTGAGCAGTTCGCCGAGCAGCAGCACGATGAGCCCGAGGTGGGAGAGGGCGATGCCGGTGCGGCGCCACGTGAATTTGAACCGGAAGACAAAGGCGGCGGTCAGGTTGGCCAGGAGCAGGCCGCCGATCGTGTAGCCGCCGGGAAACACGGGGAGGGCGAGGCCCCCGAAGTCGAGGTACACGACGAACGAGCGGAAGAACTTTGCCTGGACGGCCCAGATGCCGAGGTTCACCTGGTCCAGCGTGGCGGCGAAGACGAGCACGAGGCTGAGGGCCAGCAGCACGATCGTAAGGCGGAGCGACACCAGCAAGTCGCGGAGGGTGCGGAGGTGGGAAGTCATGGCGGGTATCCCTCGAGTGTGCCAGAGCGGCCCGCCGCGGCGCTGCGCGGATCTTGCGGAGCGATGCGCAGGGGTTGGGGAAGACCGGCTGCGGGGGCCAAAAAACGCGCCGCCGGCTTCGCAACCGCTGCGTTTTCCTTCGCAAGCGATGCACAGCCAGCCGGCGCCGGATGGAGCATAGTCGGCGCCGTTCGGAAACCGTCAAATCCACCTCTCCTATGAAACTCGATGTGAAGCTCATCCTCGCCGGTTCCGCCCTCATGGCCGGCGCCGCGCTCGCCTTGGCCGCGCCGGTCGCGGAAAATTGGGAAAACCACTGCGCCAAGTGCCACGGCGCCGACGGCAAGGGCCAGACCAAGGCCGGCAAGAAACTCAACGTGAAGGACTACACCGACGCCAAGGTGCAGGCCGAGATGAAGGATGCCGACATGATCAAGGCCACGGCCGAGGGCGTCGTCGACAAGAACGGCAAGGAGCGCATGAAGGCGTACAAGGACGAGCTCTCCGCCGAGGAAATCAAGGAGCTCACCGCCTACATCCGGAAGTTCAAATCCTGAACCTCCCGTGCCGGCATGGCGGGATCCTTCCCCGGATCCCGCCGCCCTTCGCCGCGGGTCGCGCCCGCGGAACCGCCTGAACTTTGCCCCGTGACCGTCCCATGACTACGCCGACTCCGCTCCCGCCCGCGCCGAACCGTTCGCATTTCAACAACTGGATCAGCGCCATCGGCGCCGTGGTCGCGGTCGGCGCGATCTTTTCCTTCGGGTTCCTCGCGTGGATGGACTTCACGCAAGGGGACAAGAATCCCTACCTCGGGATCTTCACCTGGATCGTCGCCCCGGCCTTCCTCCTCGCGGGCCTCGGGCTCGTCGGCTTCGGCTGGTGGGCGCAGCGCCGCTGGTCGATCGTCCACGCCGAGACCAAGCCCGACAAGTGGCGCCTCAACTTCGCCGATCCGAAACAGCGCGTCCGGCTCGCGCTCTTCGGCTGCTGCGCCCTCGGCTTCGTCCTGATCAGCGCCTTCGGCAGCTACCAGACCTACCATATCGCCGAGTCGAATTCGTTCTGCGGCGAGGTCTGCCACCAGGCGATGAATCCCGAATTCGTCACCTACAAGCGCGGCGCCCATGCCCGCGTCGACTGCGTGCAATGCCACGTCGGCTCCGGCGCCGAGTGGTTCATCAAAGCCAAGATCAACGGCACGCACCAGCTGATCGCCTACACCCTCGACAACTACAAGCGCCCCATCGAGACGCCGCTGAAGAACCTCCGCCCCGCCAAGGACACCTGCGAAAAGTGCCACTGGCCCGAGAAATTCCACGGCAACACCGAGATGGAATTCACGCACTTCCTCTCCGACAAGAAGAACACGCCCTACACGGTCCGCATGCTCATGCACGTGAACAAGAGCTCCCCGGGCAGCCCGCTCGGCGGCATCCACTGGCACACGAGCGACACCGTGAAGGTCGAGTATTACGCCACCGACCTCAAACGCCAGGACATCCCCTGGACCCGCGTCACCAATCTCAAGGACGGCACCTCGCAGGTTTTCCGCACCGCCGCCTTCAAGGGCGAGCCGCCCGCCGACCAGATCCGCACCATGGACTGCATGGATTGCCACAACCGGCCCGCGCACAATTTCCCCACCGCCAATGAGGCCGTGGAGCGCGCGATGGCCTCCGGACAGCTCAGCCTCAAATTGCCCAACATCAAACGCGTCGCCGTCCAGGCGATGACCGAGTCCAAGATCGAGACCACGGCCGAGGCCCCGCAGAAGATCGCCGACTTCATCCGTTCCAAGTACAAGGATCCCGCGCTCGCCGCGGAGATCCCCGGCGCCATCGCCGCCGTGCAGCAGGTGTTCGCGACGAGCATCTTTCCCGAGCGCAAGGCCGACTGGCGCGTCTATCCGAACAACATCGGCCACAAGGACTGGGCCGGCTGCTTCCGCTGCCACGACGACAAGCACAAGTCCGCCGCCGGCCAGCCCGTGCGCTCCAGCGACTGCAATTCCTGCCACACGATTCTCTCGCAGGGCAAGGGCGCCGATCTCGAACTCCTCAGCGCCAAGGGCATGAAGTTCAAACACCCGGACGGCGAGCCGGACGCGGAGCTCTCCTGCGTCGATTGCCACACCGGCGGCATCCAAAAATAGGCTTGGATAGAGCAGGAGGTCGCGGAGTCCACGGAGGCAAACCGGAGGACACCGGGGCTCGGTTGACGGTTCGAAATCGCCCACGTTCATCCATCCGGTGGAGGCCGGAAACCCGACCTCCGATCCGGCGCTGAGTTCTCCGTGAACTCCGTCCTCCGCTCCGTGACCTCTGTGACCCGACTGAACTGCGGAAACCGGGAGTGACCGCCCCGCGCGGCCGCCGGGAGCCGCCGATCAACCCGGGGTTCCGTGCGTGCGGCTCGGCTCGGGCTCGTCGTCCGCCTTGCCTTCGTACACGTGCGGCCCGCCCGCCGAGTCGCTCCACAGCGGCAGGTTGTCCCGGCGCCAGGCCGCGGTCTCGACGATGTCGGTGCCGACCTCGGGGCGCCGCGCCTCGAGCATCAGGCGGTTCAAGGCCGCGTAGGCGACGGCCTCCGGTTTCACGGCCAGCGTTTCGGCGTAGCGGTTGACGGCGTCGAACTCGGCCTGCTCCAGCTGGATTTTGACGGTGGGCATAGGTCCTCCTGGTTGGGTTGCAGGCGGAACATACTCCTGCCGCGGCCGCCGCGGTGCGCAGCGTTTGGCCGAAGGGGCGCGGATTTCGACCCTTCGCCGTCGCTCCCGGTTCGATCAATAACCGCGTACGAAGGGTCAAGGCGTGCGCAGAGTCCCCGTCCGTTCCGGCGTATGCTCCCCGCATGAAAGCGCAGATCCTAGGGCTGCTGCTGACGGCGCTGGCGGCGGGCGCAGCCGAGATCGCAATTTCGACGCCGCCTGCGGTGCCGAACAAAGACTGCCTCGAGTGCCATGAGGCCGAGTTCAAACCGAAGAAGCGCGGCCAACCGCCCGAGTGGATCGGCATCCGGCCCGAGCTCTTCGCGAAATCCGTCCACGGGAAGACCAACTGCGTCGACTGCCACCACACGCTCAAGGAGGCGGAGCACGCCTCGAAATTGCCGCCGGCCCAATGCGCGTCCTGCCACGAGAAGGCCGTCGCGCAGTTCAAGGACAGCATCCACGGCGTCGTGCGGCCGGACGGCAAACCCGCCGCCACCTGCGCGACCTGCCACGGCGACGCGCACACGATGGTGCCGGTCAAGCACCTCGATTCGCCCGTCTTCAAGTTCAACCTCCTCCAGACCTGCGCCAAGTGCCACGAGGACGAGGCCGCCGCGAAGAAACTCGGCCTCAAGCCCACGCAGGCGATCGCGAAATTCCGCGACAGCATCCACGGCCAGGGCCTTTTCAAGATGGGGCTCACCGTTTCGCCTTCGTGCAACGATTGCCACGGCGTGCACGACATCCGCTCGATCAAGGATGCCGCCGCGCACACGAGCAAAGCCGCCCTCGCCGGCACCTGCGGCACCTGCCACGTCGGCGTCGAAAAAACGTACCTCGCCAGCGTGCACGGGCAGCTGCTGCTCAAGGGCGACAAGAAGGGCCCGGTCTGCACCGATTGCCATTCCGCCCACGCCATCGAGCGCCCGAGCAGCGCGCATTTCAAGGCGACCAGCGACCGGAGCTGCGGCAAATGCCACGAAGACCGCCTCGCGAACTACCGCGAAACCTACCACGGCAAGGCCATAGCCCTCGGCCGCGCCAACGTCGCGCCCGACGTCGCCGCCTGCTACGACTGCCACGGACATCACGACGTGCTGCCGCACACGAATCCGAAGTCCCGGCTCGCTCCCGGCAACCTCGTCGCCACCTGCGCGCAGTGCCACGCCGGCGTCAACGCGTCGTTCACGCAGTACCAGCCGCACGCCGATCCGACCGACGGCAAACACTACCCGGCGCTCCACGGCGTGTATGTGTTCATGACGTCGCTGCTGGTCTCCGTGTTCGCCTTCTTCGGCGTGCACACGCTCCTGTGGCTCGTGCGCTTCGGGCTCGCCTGGCGCCGCGATCCCGCCGCGTTCATGGCCGCCCGCGCGGCGGCGCACGCCGACGCCGAGACCTACCGGCGCTTCGATCCCTTCGAGCGCTTCCTCCACATGCTCGTCGTCACGAGCTTCCTCACGCTCGTGATCACGGGCATGCCGCTGAAGTTCTACGACACCGCCTGGGCGCGGTTCATGTTCGACGTCATCGGCGGCCCCGAAGCCGCGCGCGTCCTGCACCATCTCGCGGCTCTGGTCACATTCCTCTACTTCGGCCTCCATGTCTGGAGTCTCGTCACGAAGTGCTGGCGCGAGCGCGCCGCCCTGCGCGATCCCGCGACGGGCCGCTTCGCCCTGGGCCGCCTCTGGGGCGCGGTCTTCGGCCCCGACTCGATGGTGCCGTCGCTCCAGGACGGCCGCGATTTCGTCGCGCATATGAAGTGGTTCTTCGGGCGCGGCCCGCGGCCGCAATGGGACCGCTGGACGTACTGGGAGCGCTTCGACTACTTCGCCGTGTTCTGGGGCGTCGCCATCATCGGCCTCTCCGGGCTCGTGCTCTGGTTCCCGAAGTTCTTCACGCTCTTCCTGCCCGGCTGGCTGATCAACATCGCCGTCGTGGTGCACTCCGACGAGGCCCTGCTCGCCGCGGGCTTCATCTTCACGTTCCATTTCTTCAACACCCATTTCCGCCTGGATAAGTTCCCGATGGATACGGTCATCTTCTCGGGCCACATCTCGAAAACGGAAATGCTCCACGAGCGCCGCCGCTGGTACGACCGGCTCGTCGCGAGCGGGAAACTGGAACAGCACCGCGTCCTGCACAGCGACTGGGAGTCCCGGAAGACCCTCTACCGCACGATGGGCTTCGTCTTCCTCGGCACCGGCCTCGCGATCCTCGGCCTCATGGTCTACGCGCTGCTGACCCGCGTGCTGCACTGAACCCGGCAATGCAGTTGAGAGTCGAAAGTTGAGAGTTGAGAGATCGAACCGCCGAACTCCTCCCCAACTCAAAACTCAGAACCCAAAAATCAAAACCCCAAACCCAGAACCCGGCCCGCCAGGCCGGGTTTTGTTTTGCTCGGCGGCGGAGGCCCGCGGAGGCCCGCGGCGGGTGTTTCCCGGGCCGGCGCGGAAAGCTCCGCTGATACTGGTATTTCCCCCGCGGATCTTGGCCTTCCGGCGCGGTTTGGAAAAGGGCGGGGGACCGCAATCACCAACTCCTGCGCGTTGCTTGGCAAGTGATGCGCAGCCCCGTGGCCGATGTTGGGGCATAAAGGAACGCGTTGGAAAAGTCCGCGTTCCCCATCGCCCAAGCAAACTCAACCCTGACCGAACATGAAGTTTCGACCACGCCTCAATAAAAACGCCCTGCTCTTCGGAGGGGCCGCAGCCTGGGGACTGCTGCTCATCTCCTGCGTCATGGTGAACCGGACGGTGCTCCAGGCACCCCTGATTCCCGGCGCCACGTTTGTCGGCAACAAAGCCTGCACCGAGTGCCACGCCGAACACGTCGAAGGTTTCGCCGACGCCACGCACGCCAACGTCACCCTCGCCGACGCCAAACTCGGCAGCACGGGTTGCGAGGCCTGCCACGGCCCCGGCAGCCTGCACGTGAAATCCGGCGGCACGAAGTCCACCATCATCAACGCCGGCGCGAAGCCCGAGACCTGCTTCCAGTGCCACTTGGACAAGCGCGGCGAATTCAGCCTGGCCAACAGCCACGCCGTCCTGGCCGGCAAGGTCAGCTGCAACGACTGCCACGACCCGCACAAGGGCAACGCGATCTCCGGCTCCGGCGCCTCCCTCGAGGCCCAGAACGAGACCTGCACCAAGTGCCACACCGCGCAGAAGGGTCCCTTCATCTTCGCGCACAACGCGATGAAGGAAGGCTGCGTCGCCTGCCACAGCCCGCACGGCTCGGTGAACCAGAAGATGCTCGTCGCCCGCGACGCGAATCTCTGCCTCCGCTGCCACCTGCAGACCACCGATCGCAACGGCGTGATCTTTGTCGGCGGCGAGGACCACCGGACCCGCCTCCAGAACGGCACCTGCTGGATCGCCGGCTGCCACGAGGCCGTCCACGGCTCCAACTCCAGCAAACCCCTGCGTTACTAACCCCCCGACCACCGCAACGTCATGAACGCAATGTCCATGTTTCTCCGCCGCTCGGCCCTCGTGCTGACCGGCGCCCTCCTCGGGGCCGGGGCTTACGCCGCTGAAGCCGACGCCTTCCCGACCTTCGACGAAAACTACATTAAGGTTTCCGGCCAGGTCCCCAACGTCACCGGCAGCAAAGCCGCGTACCAGACCCGCACCCGCAACGCCACGACCGGCTTCGGCGGGATCGAGGCCTTCAACTACACCAAGGAAATGTCCAAGACCACGACCGCCACGGTCGACGGCCGCGTGCTGCCCGGCAGCGAGGACTACTGGCTGCAGTTCAAGGTCGTGAAGAACGAGGTCGGCGCCGTCGATGTCGGCTACAAGCGCTTCCGCACCTTCTACGACGGTGCCGGCGGCTTCTTCCCGCTGAACAACGCCTGGCTGCCGATCTACAAACGCGCGCTCCACGTCGACCGCGGCGACTTCTACGTCAACGCCACGATCGCGATGCCCAAGGCCCCGGTCTTCACGTTCAAATACCGGAACCAGACCCGCACCGGCCGCAAGGACTCGACGATCTGGGGCGACACCGACTTCACCGGCGTGCCCATCAGCTCCCTGAGTTCGCAGAATGTCTTTTCCGCCAACCGGAAAATCATTCCCGCCTACATCGACCTCGGCGAACGCCAGGAGCAGATCGAGGCCTCCGTCCGGCACACCGTCGGCAAGACCACCGGCTCGCTCACCCTCGTCATCGACCGCATCGATAACCTGAATACGCGCTCCGTCGACCGCTACCCGGGCGAGCTCCGGCCCTTCCCGGCCATCCCGGCCAACCCGCCGACCATCATCCCGCCCGCCCTGGCCAATAACCAGAACAAGGGCTTCGACCAACAGGGCTTCGAGGAGAGCGGCTACGGCTTCATCGGCAAGGTCGAGACGGCGTTCAGCGACAAGCTCACCGGCTTCGTCCACGCCCACCTCAAGCACGCCGCCATCGACACCAGCGCCTCCCGCCTGATCGCCGGCAGCCTCGCCACCTTGGCGGGTACCGTCTCCCCGGTCGGTGCCTTCACCGCCGGCGGCCGCCCGCCGTACTCGCACAACAGTACGGGCGACCTCGAGATGGATGTCCTCGTCGGCAGCGTCGGCCTCAACGCCAAGCCGACCAAAGACCTCCGCGTCGACGTCGCGCTCAAGCTCGAGCATCTGAAGTACGACGGCCGCAACAACGCCGTCTACGTCAACAACCTCGTCAACCAGACCACCGGCTCCGTCACCCAGATCCTCGTGAACGCGCCGAGTTCCTCCTCCGTCGACGAGAAGCCCGTCGTGCCCGAGATCAGCCTGCGCTACACCGGCATCAAGAAGGTCAGCCTCTTCGCGACCTGGGACTATCGCCGCGCCCCGGGCGACGAAAAGTTCGCTTACGCGGGCATCAGCCCCTCCGGCGCCAACATCGTCGGCACCCTGAGCCTCTTCAACAACAAGGTGAAGGAGAGCCACACCAATGTCCGCCTCGGCGGCTCCTGGACGCCCAACTCCTTCTTCAGCGGCCGCGCCGAGTTCTTCACCAAGAACCACGAGAACCGCTTCAACGCCTACATCACCGGCACCGACTTCTACATCCTCGATTATGACATCTCGGGCGTGAAGCTCACCGGTTCCTTCCGGCCCAACCCGCAGGTCGGCTTCACGACCCGCTACGTGCAGCAACGCGGCAAGGCCGCCATCGCCAGCACGGGCTACGTCGAGGGCGACTCCAACGATTCCCGCCGGCACAACATCGCCGCCACGCTCGACCTCAACCCGAGCAAGCTGGTCTACGTGCAGGCCAACGTGAACGTCGTCTTCGACAAGACCAGCACCGCGTATCCCCGCGCCGGCGGCTCCGCCAACGACGTCCTCCGCAACGCCGACAACAACTACTGGAACGGCAACGTCGTCACCGGCTACGTCCTCGACAAGAACACCGACGCTCTCATCGAGGCCACGTATTACAAAGCCGACAACTACAACACGGCCATCGTCGCCAGCGATCCGTACGGCGCCGGCGGCCGCGACTACACCGTCTCCTTCGGCGTGAAGCACAAGTTCACGCCCAAGCTGCTCGGTTCCGCCAAGGTCGGCTACGTCGACAGCCGCAACCTGACCGCCGGCGGCAACTCCGACTTCAAGGGACCCCTGTTCTACGCGGCTCTCGAGCACGCGTTCTGATCCGGATACCTTGTGTTACCCCGATAGTGGCCGGCCGCGGTGCATGTGGGTGCATCGCGGCCGGTTTTTTTGTGCCCGCAGCCCGGTGCCGCCGACTCCGGGCCCGGCCGGCACAGTATTCTCTTGCGGCGCCTGAGGAAACTTTCAGGAATTTTGTAAGTCTACCGTTGCCGGGTCGGTCTCGCGCCGACTCTCAAACCCCGTCCGTACCCCTCCGTTGCCCTGCCTTTTCGTGCCCGCTGCTCTGCCGGCCGGGCCCGAGACACCTAAACCCATGAATACCCTGAAATCCCAGCATTCCCGCGGCTTGCGCCTTCTGGCGTTCGTCTGCGGCTGGCTCGCGACAGCAATCGCGGCTCTCGCCCAGACTACCGGTTCCATCCAGGGCCGGGTCTTCAATCCCGTTTCCAAGGAGTATATCCGCAACGCCGAGGTCCGCCTCGACGGCACCGGCCAGACTGCCTACTCCGAAAACGACGGCTCCTTCCAGTTCAACAACGTCCCGGCGGGCGAGGCTTCCGTCACCGTGACCTTTGTCGGCTACACCACCGTCACGGAAAAGTTCACCGTCGCCGCCGGCCAGACCGCCGTCCGTGAAATCAATCTCACCAGCGCCGCCGCGGCGCCGTCCGTCACCAAAGACGGCGTCGTCCAGCTCCAAGCCTTCACCGTCGCCTCCGAACGCGAGGGCAACGCCAAGGCCATCCAGGCCCAGCGGCGCGACATGAACATTATCAACTCGGTCTCGTCCGACCTCTTCGGCGACGTCGCCGACGGCAACGTCGGCGAATTCCTGAAGTACCTGCCCGGCGTCGACCTCGACTACGTCGAGTCCGAGCCCCGCGGCCCCCGCCTCGGCGGCATGGACGGCCAATATGTGGGCGTCGCCTTCGACGGCATGCGCACCGCCAACGCCGATGCCAATCGCGGCGGCGGCGCGGCGTCCCGCGCGACCAGCTTCGAGGGTTTTTCGATCACCAGTATCGAATCCATCGAGGTCAATTGGACCAACAGCCCCGAAAACGACGGCGACACCCCCGCCGGCAACGTCAACATGCGCACCAAGCGCGCCTTCGACCGCAAGGGCCGCGTCATGACCTACAACGTCAGCGGCAGCCTCAACTCCGAGGAGTTCACGCTCGGCCGCACCGACGGCCCCCGCGACAAGCTCTCCCGCAAGTGGCAGCCCAATTACATCCTGAGCTACGCGGAATCCTTCTTTAACCAGAAGTTCGGCGTGCTGCTCAGCGCCAGCCACTCCTACTCCTACACCGAGCAGATCGTCGCCAACATGGGCTACAATCGCACGCCCACCGCCACCGATGACCGGCCCATGGTCATCCGCCAGATCGATTTCAAGGACGGCCCGAAGTTCATCGTGAAGGATTCGCTCCTGCTCACCGCCGACTGGAAAGTTACGCCCCGCCTCACGCTCTCGCTCAACGCGACCTACAGCTACTTCGAGGGCGAATTCTGGAACCGCAACTTCACCTTCGTTGCGGCCAACGACAACACCAACGTCAACAACGGCCGCTCCACTGTCGGCGGCGACGGCATCAGCACCGTTGTCGCGACCCGCCTGCCCACCGGCGCCCAGTGGAACGTCGCGCAGCTGAACAACGGCGGCGGCAGTTCGGCCAAGCTGACCTACAGCCGCCAATACGCCCCCCGCTTCGAGTACCGGAACGGCGGGCTCGTCGTCGACGGCGCCTTCGCGTTTTCCAAGTCGAAGAACAACTACGAATCCCTCGAGCGCGGCTTCTCCAACAACGAAGGCGGCAATCTCCCCGCCAGCTGGATCGCCACCCGCTCCGGCCCGCGCGCGTGGGAGTGGACGATCCGCCAGACCTCCGGCGCCGACTGGACCCAGCTGGCCAATTGGAACGGCGGCACCCGCGTGACCAACGACGACCGCACCTGGGTCACCGAGAAATGGACCGGCACCGCCAACGCCCGCTACGTTCTGCCCTTCTTCCAGAAATTCCCCACCGCGGTCAAATTCGGCGCCAAGTGGGATGAGGAGACACGTAGAAACTATGATCGCAATGCGTGGTCTTCCTGGTCCTACATCGGACCCGGCGGCAACACCGTCACCTACAACCCGGCCACGGAAGTCTACACTGCCCAGACGGTCGGCAACTGGGCCAATCTCGGGCCGCAATTCACGTCCGCCAATCCGTTCGAACTCGGCAAGACGAACGCCTGGAACGGCGGCGGCGTCACCAATATCAACGGCGTCCTCGGACGCCCCGCCCGCGCCAGCCGCAACGCCATGGCCGAGCTCTTCACCTCGCGCCCGGACTTGTTCGTCAACACGACGTCGGTGGAGAATTACTACACCGCCTTCGTCGCCAACAACAAGAACGTCGCCCAGACGATCACGGCCGGCTACGGCCAGGCGGACACGCGCCTCACCCGCAAGCTCCAGATCCGCTACGGCCTGCGCTGGGAGGAAACCAAGACCGTTTCCAACGAATACGACCCGCTCTCGGCGAAGCAGATGTACGAGAATTCGCCGTTCTCCAGCCAGTTCACCCGCAACGTGAACGCGACCACGGGTCTCGTCACCTATACGCCGGCCCGCGCGACTTCGATTTCCGGCATCAACTACCAGTACAAGAGCCAGCCGCGCGTGAAACGCACCGGCAAGTACGACGACTTCTTCCCGTCGATCTCCCTCAAGTACAACATCCTCCCCAACCTCGAGTGGCAGTCGGGCTTCAACCGCAGCATCGGCCGTCCCTCGATCGACTCCGTCTCCGGTCTCTGGGTCGTGGATGAGCAAAACCAGCGCGTCACCGCGCCCAATCCGACGCTCGAGCCCGAACGCCACAAGAAGTACCTGACGCGCTTCGCGTACTACTTCAGTGGCCGTTCGCCCGGCTCGCTCACCGCGACGTTCAGCAAGACCGAGTTCACGAACACGCTCCAGTCGTACACCTATACGTCCGCGGAGTTCGGCAACGAGGATCCCGACTTCGAGAACTATACCTTCACCTCGAACCGCAACATCGCCGACCGCATTACGACGACGAAGAACATGAGCCTGTCCTACCGGCAGACGCTCGGTTTCCTCCCGAGCGAGTACCTGCGCGGCACCACGTTCTTCATCAACTACGACCGCACCTACGTTACCGCCAGCGGCGACGGCACCCAGACGGCCATCCGCCGCAGCAACGTCACGCCGCACCGCATTTCCTCGGGCTTGAGCTACCGGTTCCGCAAGTTCTCCAGTTCCTTCAACCTGATCTGGGCCGACGACCGTCCGGACGGCGGTACCTGGAACGGCCGCTACTTCAGCGAACTCACGAAGTACGACATGTCGTTGGGCTACGCCTTCGACCGCCGCATCGAGCTCTTCGTGCAGGGCCGCAACATCACCAACGTGAAGGACCGCTGGATGGAATCGCCCCCCGGCGTGAAGGACGGCGTGTCCGGCCACCTCCGCCAGATGGAGGAATACGGCGCCAATTGGTCCTTCGGCATCAAGGGCACGTTCTGATCCGCGCCTAGTCCCCTTGCCGCGACGCCGCTCCTTCCGGAGCGGCGTTTTTTTTCACCTGGCCGCCGATCGCGCTTGCGCCGGGCCGAATCCTTTCCACTGGTTTCCGACTAGCGACGGACTGCGACCGTTGCTTGCCCCGTACATCCCCCTGACTGCCGGTTTCGGTGGCGTTCCTGCGTCGCCGTGTTCCGGCGTCGCCCAACACCGACCCCCCATGACTGCAAACCGATCCTGCCCGACTGCCTCGCGCCTCCGCGGCCTCGCCCTCGTCTTCGCTTGGTTGGCCGCCGTGCTCACCGCCTTCGCCCAGACCACCGGCACCATTCAGGGCCGCGTGTTCAATCCCGTCTCCAAGGAGTACGTCCGTGACGCCGAGGTCCGCCTCGATGGCACCAACCTCGTGACGTACACCGAAGGCGACGGCTCCTTCTCCTTCGCCAACGTCCCGGCGGGCTCCGCCTCCATCACGGTCAACTACACCGGCTACAACGTCGTGAAGGAATCCTTCACCGTCACCGCCGGCCAGGCCGCCGTCCGCGAAATCAATCTCACCTCCACCGCCGTCGCTCCCGCCGCCCCGGTCGCCGGCAAAGACGGCGTCGTCCAACTCCAGGCCTTCACCGTCGCCACCGAGCGCGAAGGCAACGCCAAGGCCATCATGTCGCAGCGCCGCTCCATGGCCATCACCACCTCCGTCGCCTCCGACATCTTCGGCGATGTCACCGACGGCAACGTCGGCGAGTTCCTGAAGTACCTCCCCGGCGTCGACCTCGACTACGTCGAATCCGAAGCCCGCGGCCCCCGCCTCGGCGGCATGGATTCGCAGTACGTCGGCGTGTCCTTCGACGGCGTCCGCTCCGCCTCCGCCGACGCCAACCGCGGCGGCGGCGCCGCCTCGCGCGCCACCTCCTTCGAGGGCTTCTCCATCACCGCCATCGAATCGATCGAGATCAACCGCACCACCACGCCGGACTCCGATGCCGATTCGCCCGCCGGCACGATCAATATGCGCACCCGCCGCGCTTTCGACCGCAAGGGCCGCGTCCTCGGCTACAACACCTCGCTCAATTTCAACGCCGAGGAATTCACGTGGAAGAAAACCGCCGGCCCGCGCGACGGCGATTCCTACAAGTGGAAGCCGAACTACTCCTTCGACTACGCCGAATCCTTCTTCAACCAGCGCTTCGGCGTCCTCTTCTCCGCCAGCCACGCGCACTCCTACACCGAGCAGTACGTCGTCAACAACGCGTACAACCGCGCGCCCAACGCCACCGACCCGCGCCCGATGGTCATCCGCCAGATCGATTTCAAGGACGGCAACAAGACCATCCTCAAGGACGCGATGACCGTCACCGCCGACTGGAAAGCCACCCGCAGCCTCGTCCTCTCCCTCACCGGCATCTACACCTACACCGAGGGCGAGTTCTGGAACCGCAACTTCACCTTCGTCGCCGCCAACGACAACGCCAACGTCAACAACGGCCGCAATTCCGTCGGCGGCGACGGCCTCACGACGATCATCGCCCGCCGCGAGGGCACGGCCAACGCCGCCACGCTGAACAACGGCGGCGGCTCTTCCTCCAAGCTCACCTACACCCGCACGTTCTCGCCGAAGTTCGAATTCAAGGAAGGCGCCTGGGTCATCGACGGCAACATGGGCTACAGCCGCTCGGCCAACAATTACGAGTCGCTCGAGCGCGGCTGGATCAACAGCGAGGGCGGCGGCGTGCCCTCCGGCTTCATCGCCACCCGCCCGCACCAGGAATCCTGGGAATGGAACATCCGCCAGACCAGCGGCAACGACTGGTTCGACCGGGCCAGCTTCGTCGACACCAACAACCGCTCCGGCGGCACGCGCGTCAACACCGACGACCGGACTTGGATCACCACGATCTGGAGCGGCCAGCTCAACGCCCGCTGGGCTGTGCCGTTCCTCAAACGCTTCCCCACCGCCCTCAAGTTCGGCGGCAAGTGGGCGGAGGAAACCCGCGACAACAACAACCTCACCGATTGGAACATCTGGTCCTACGTCGGGCCGGGCGGCAACACCGTCACCCAGAATCCCACGACGGGCGCCTGGCAAAATGTGACCTACGGGAACTGGGCCAACCTCGGGCCGCAGTTCATCTCGCCCCATCCGTTCGACATGGGCACGACGAACGGCCTCACCGTCCAGAACATCAACGGCCAGCCCGGCATGCCGCCCCGCGTCAACCGCGAGGCCGTCCTGAAGCTCTTCCGCTCCAACCCCGAGCAATTCGTCCACGCCGGCACGCCGGAGAACTACTTCACCTCGTACATCAACAACCGGCGCGACTTCAAACAGATCGTCACCGCCGGCTACGGCCAGGCCACGATCCGGATCAACTCCCGGCTCAGCCTCCTCGGCGGCGTGCGCATGGAGGAAACGGAAAACAAGGTGAAGGAGTTCGACCCGCTCACGCGCGCCCAGGTCCTCGCCGCCGGCT
The DNA here is from genome assembly GCA_027482185.1 of Opitutaceae bacterium. Lineage (GTDB taxonomy): Bacteria > Verrucomicrobiota > Verrucomicrobiia > Opitutales > Opitutaceae > ER46. Next base: position 798,437 of record JAIXWF010000022.1, read on the forward strand.
ACCCGGTCAACGCCCCCGGCACCAACGGCGGCCGCGCGCTCACCCTCGAGGGCATGAAGTACCAGTTCGAGAGCAACCCCCGCATCACGCGCACCTCGAGCTACCGGAACTACTTCCCGTCGATCATGGCGAAGTACTACATCACGCCGGATTTCGAATTCCAGATCGGCTACAACAAATCCATCTCGCGCCCGCCGATCGACAACGTCACCGGCCTCTGGGGCATCGACGAGGTCAACTTCCGCGTCTCCGCGCCCAACCCGTCGCTGCTGCCGGAATACCACAAGAAGATCCAGTCGCGCCTCGCGTACTACTTCCGCGGCCGCTCGCCCGGCCAGCTCACCCTCGACCTCACCCAGGTCAAGGCCACGAACTTCCGCCAGACCTTCGACTTCACCGCCGAGGAATTCGGCGTCGATGATCCGGACTTCGCGCCGTACACGTTCCGCACCACGGTCAACAGCGCCGACGAGCAGACCTTCAAGTCGATGGACTTGGCCTACAACCAGACCCTCGGCTTCCTCCCGAGCGAGTACCTCCGCGGCATCAACTTCAACGTCGCCTTCTCCCGCGCCTACGCCGACCGCCGCCGCGCCGGCCTCGCGCCCCATCGCGTGACCTCCCGCCTCGGCTACGCTTACCGGAAGTTCAACGGCTCCATCGGTATGGTCTATCGCCCCGATGCTCCCGACAGCACGACCTACGGCCAATACCAGGGCGCGATCACCCAGTTCGACGTCTCGCTCAACTGGCGCCTCAACCGCTTCGCCACCCTCTACGCCCAGATCCGCAACATCACCGGCAAGCCCGTCCTCTGGTACCACACCGCCCCCGGCGTCGTCGAAGGCGAGCAGCGCGCCCTCCGCCAACTCCAGGAATACGGCGCCAACTGGGTCTTCGGCGTCCGCGGCCAATTCTGAGCCCGGCTGCGCAGGTGAAAGTTGAGCGCTGAGAGTTGAGAGTTCGATTTGCCGCGCCGGCTCCTTCGGGAGCCGGCGCTTTTTTGTGCCCCACGCATCTCCGCGCCATTTCCGGCGTAGGGGCGCGCCTCGCGCGCGCCCGCGACCGTCCAGGTCACGCGCCCGCGGGCGTCGACAAACCCTGCCCCTGCGCCAAGCGGAATCCGCCGCCGCCGACTCCCCGCTTGAAGTCGATGATCCGACTCCCGAACGTCGCGCGATGCCGCCCCCCGGGAACTCTTCCCGCCGCTCCCTCGCCCTCGCGCTCCTGCTCGTGGCGGCGATTGTTGCGGCGTATGCGCACACCCTGCGCGGCCAATTTCTCTGGGACGACGACCTCCACATCACCGCCAACCCCACGATCATCGGCCCCCTTGGTTTGAAGGAAATCTGGACGTCCGCCCGCGCGAATTACTTCCCGCTCGTCCTCACCAACTTCAAACTGCAGCACTCGCTCTGGGGCCTCGATCCGTTCGGCTACCGCGTCGTCACCCTCTGTTTCCATGTCGGCGCCGCCTTGCTGCTGTGGGCTGTCCTCCGGCAACTGCGCCTCCCCGGCGCCTGGCTCGGCGCCGCGCTCTGGGCCCTGCATCCCGTGCAGGTCGAATCCGTCGCTTGGATCTGCGAACTGAAGAACACGCAGTCCGCGGTCTTCTTCCTCGCCGCCGCCTGGGCCTATGTGCGTTGGCTCGACGGACCCGCGACCGCCTCCGCCGGCCCCGTGGCCGCTTCGGGTCCGTCGGTCCGCTCCCGGTTCTACGCCCTCGCGCTCGCCTTCGCCGTCCTCGCGATTCTGAGCAAGCCGTCGACCGTCATGCTGCCCGTCGCGCTCGCGCTCTGCGCGTGGTGGCGGCGGGGCCGCGTGCGCGTGGCCGACGTCGTGCCGTTGGTGCCGTTCTTTTTTCTGTCGGCCGTCGCCGCCGGCTGGACGATCTGGGAGCAGAAGTTCAACTCCGGCGCCATCGGTCCCGAGTGGAACCAGACTTTGCCCGAGCGCTTCGCCATCGCCGGCCGCGTGATCTGGTTCTACCTCGGCAAGCTGGTCTGGCCGCAGCCGCTGATCTTCATCTATCCGCGCTGGCAAATTTCCGGCACCGATCCCGCCGCCTACCTCGGCCTCGCCGGCGTGCTCGTGGCCGCGGGCCTGCTCGTCTGGCGCGGGCGCCGCGGACCGCTCCGCGCCGTGACGTGGGCCGCCGCCTTCTTCGTCGCGCTGCTCTTTCCCGTGCTCGGGTTCTTCAGCGTCTTCTTCTTCCGGTATTCGTTTGTCGGAGACCATTTCCAATACCTCGCGAGCATGGGCCCGCTCGCCCTCGCCGGCGCCGCGCTCGCGCAGTTCGCGCCCCGCCTCCTGCCGTGGCTCGGCGGCGCCGTCCTCGCGGCGCTCGCGTTTGCGACCGCCCAGCACGGCCGCACGTTTCTTTCCAACGAAGTCCTCTGGCGGCACACCGTTGCCCTCAACCCCGGCGCCATCATGGCTTGGCTCAATCTCGGCGACACCCTCGCCAAAGCCCAACGCCACGACGAGGCGATCGCGACCTTCCGCCATGCGCTCACGCTGCGGCCGACGGATCCCTACGGCTGGAACGATCTCGGCTGCGAACTCGTCCTCGTCGGCCGGCCCGCCGAGGCGCTGCCGGCGCTCGAGCGCGCCGTCGCGCTCAAGACGCCGTTTCCGGAAGCGCAGAACAATCTCGGCAACGCGCTCCGCGACCTCGGGCGCACCGCCGAGGCCATCGCGCGTTACCGGGAGGCGATCGCGTTGCAGCCGCGCTACGCCGAGGCGCACGACAACCTCGGGACCTTGCTCGCGCAATCCGGCCGCGCGGAGGAAGCGTTGCCGCATTTCGAAACCGCGCTTGCGCTGCGGCCCGGCCACGCCGCGACGGAGGACAACTACGGCAGCACGTTGCGACGTTTGGGCCGCCTCGACGAGGCGATCGCCCGCCACGAGGCGGCGCTGCGCCGCGATCCGCGCCTGGCCTCCGCCCACGCGAACCTGGGCCTGGCGGAAATGGCCCGGCGGCAACCGGCCGCGGCGGTGCCGCACTTCGAACGCGCGCTCGCGCTGCGCCCCGATCTCGTCGCCGCGCATTCCCAATTGGCGCTGGCGCTGGCCGCGCTGGGCCGGCCCGCGGACGCGTTGGCGCAGTTGCAAGCGGCGGTGCGGCACGCCCCCGATTCGGCCGAAGCGCACGCCAACCTCGGCGTCGCCCATGCGCAGGCCGGCCGCCTTGCCGAAGCGGAACCGTTGTTCCGCCGCGCCGTGGAACTCGATCCGGACTTCGCGCTCGCCCGGCTGAACTACGGCGCCGTCCTCTGCGCCCGGCAGGATTGGGCCGCGGCGGTGCCGCAGCTCGACGCGGCGGTCCGGCTGCAGCCCGATGCCGTCGCCGCGCGCACCCAGCTCGCCGTCGCGCTCGTCAACAGCCGGCAGCTCGACGCTGCGGTGCCGCACTTCGAAGCGGCCTTGAAACTTGCGCCCGCGGATGCGGCGCTGCGCGAAAACTACGCCCAGGTCCTGCGCGCCCTCGGCCGCAACCGCGAAGCCTTCGAGCAACTCGAGGAAGCCGCCCGCCTGCGGCGCTGATCGATAAACCCGGAAATCGGAAACCGGAGACCGGAAACCAACCCAAAACCCAAAACTCAAAACTCCTTTCCCCAACTCCGAACTCCGAACCCCAAACTCCGAACTCCGCGTCCCGCGGATCCGTTCTTTCAACCTTCAACGTTCATCTCTCAACCGCGCCGCTCGCGGCGCTTCCGGCGCCGCCGTCCCGGGCCCACTGGATCGCGTACTGCACGAGCTCGGGGCCCGTCTCGAGATGGAGTTTCTCCTTCAGATGTTCGCGGTAGGAATCGATCGTCTTCGAGCTGAGATTGAGTTTTTTCGCGATCTGCTTCGTCGAGTAGCCGTTGCCGATGAGCTGGAAAACTTCCATCTCGCGGTCGCTCAGCGAATCGATCGCGAAGGCCGGGCTGTCCGGCTTAGCCTGGGCGGCGCGGTGCAGCATTTTCTCTTTGATCCGCGCGCTGACGTAGAGCTCCCCCTTCAGCAGGCGCTGGATCGCTTCGACGACTTTTTCGCCGGCCTCCTGTTTCATCAGGTAACCCATGGCTCCGGCGCGCAACGCCCGCTCGGCGTAGACCCCCTCGTCGTGCATCGAGACGATGAGAATCGGCATCTGGGGCACCTTGGCCTTCAGCTGCTTCGTCAGGTCGATGCCGTTGCTCGCCTTGAGCGTGATGTCGACGATCGCGAGGTCGGGTTTGTGTTCCTCGATCTGGGCGAGCGCGGCCTCGGCGCTGTCGGCCTCCGCGCACACGCGCAGGTTGGCCTGCAGGTTGATCAGCACCTTCAGGCCCTGCCGCGTGATCGGATGGTCGTCCACGAGCAGGATCTTCAGGCGCGCGCCGGACGTTTCCGGCGGCAGCGTGAAATCCGGGCGGATGAAGGCGTGGCCGAACGTGGGGAAAGCGGCGGGATTGAAGGCGGTGCTCATCCGGACTCGGGCAGGTGGAAGGTGGAAAAGGAAATTGGGAAACCGCGCCGTCGCGCTGGCCCGACCGTGCGGACCGCGCGGCGGGCCAGCAACGGATTGGCCGGGGCCCCGGGCCGCAACCCGGTTCTTTCGATTTTTCGCGTCTTACTCACGGCTGCGCCGGCGGCGTCACAAAGCGGCAGGCGATCCGTGTGCCGGCGCCGGGCTGCGAGACGATGGCAAGCGTCCCGCCGACCATCGCGGCGCGGTAGCGCATCAGGCTCAGGCCCGAGCCGCGCCCGTTGTCCGCCGCGGGATCGAAGCCGCAGCCGTCGTCCTCGATCCGCAGGACCTTGGCCGGCGCGGCGAAATCGGCCGTCACGACAATGCGCCGCGCCCGCGCGTGCTTGAGGGCGTTGTTCAGCGCCTCCTGCGCGATGCGGTAGAGGTGCAGGCCGACCGGCGGCGGCAGCTCGCAAACGCCGACGCCGACGAAGCGGCACTCGACGTTGTGGAGGCGCTGCAGATGGAACGTCATGTCCTCGAGCGCCGCCTCGAGGCCGTTGGTCTCGAGCTGCACCGGCGAAAGGCCCCGGGCCAGCGCGCGCGTCTGCACGATGGCTTCCTGCACGAGGCCGGCGATGGTCGCGGCGTCCTCGGCCTCGGCCCGGTCCTCCTGCCGCAGCCGGTCGCGCAGGGCCGCGCTCAGGCACGAAATGCCGGTGAGGCACTGGCCGAGGCCGTCGTGCAGGTCGCTGCCGATGCGGTTCTTCTCGGCATCGCCGATGCGCAGCAATTCGCGCTCGATCAGTTTGCGCTGCGTGATGTCGCAGCCGAAGAACAGCGCCCCGCGGCCGCTCTCGCGGTCGGAGAAGATGAAGAAATCGGCGAACCATTCCGTGCCGTCGAGCTGCGCCGTGAGCAGCGAGTTCACGGCGCCGCCGCGCAACGCCGCCGCCACCGCCGGCTGCAGCTGCGGGTAAAGCGCCGCGAGCGGATGGCCGACGAGGGCGCTGCGGGTGATGCCGTACTTGGCCAGCTGTTCGCCTTCCAGTTCGACGACGTAGCCGTAGGGATCGAGCCGCCCGACGATCATCGGCAGGTTGGCAAGCAGGCCGTTGAGCAACTGGCTCTGCTGCTTGATCAGGCGCTCGGCCTCGACGCGGGCGGTGACGTCGATCGCGAAGCCCATCGCGCCCGCGCCGCGCGAGCGGTCGAAGCGGTAGTAGTTTTCCAGGTGCTTGGGCTTGCCGCCGGCCAGCACGGTGACGGGGAAGTTCACCGCGGCGCCGCCGAGGGCTTCGCGGATCGGCGTTTCGGTTCCCGGCAGCACATCGAACACACTCCGGCCGCCGAGGGCGTCGCCGCCGCCGGCGAAGTCCGCCAGCGCCTGGCCGCGCGCTTCGCGGATCACGGCCCGTTCGTCGATCCGCGTCACGGCCACGGGCAACGTCGCGAGCACGCCGCTGAGAAACTCCGTCGTGCGGCGCAACTCCGTCTCGGCCTCGACGCGCTGGGTGACGTCGATCGCGGCGATGCCGCTCAGGTGCCGGCCGGCGCGGTCCACCATCGGGAACCGCGTCGCGAGCCAGTGGCGGGCGCCGAGCTGCAGCGGGACCGCGCTGGCCGCGGGATGCCGCGCGCTCGCCGCCTGGACGTCGGCGACGGAGAAATCGCGCGCGAAAATCTCGTTTTGGAACAGCACCTCGCCGGCCGCGTCGTGGATGCACACCGCGCAGGGCACGCTGCGCATGAAAAGCTGCAGCTGCGCCTGGCTGGCCCGCAGCTCGGCCAGCGTACGCGCGTGGTTCACGGCGTAGCGGATCGAGCGTTCGAGCCGCGTGGGGTCGAGCTCGAGCTTGGAAAGATAGTCGGATGCCCCCGCCGCCAGCGCGGCCTGGTCGAGTTCGTCGAGGCCGAGGCCCGTGAAGAGGATCACCGGCAGCTCGATCCCCTCGTGCCGCAGTTGCCGGAGGAGATCGAGGCCGGTTTCGTGGCCGAGGTATTGGTCGAAGAGACCCACGTCGTAAGTGCCCGTGCGAGCTTCCGCGAGGGCCTCGGCCGGTGTCGTGCGCCATTCGACGTGGTGGGGCCGGGCCGTGATCCGGCGGAAAAGCACCTTGGCATGGGCAGCGTCGATCTCGCTGTCTTCCACCAGCAGCACGCGGATCGGGGCGGTGCCGACCGCCGGCCCGGCGGCGGCCGCGCCGGACGCCGGCGCGGCGGGAGAGGGGACGGGCGGGGGCGTCATGGTTTTTTCGGCGGGGCCGCGGCCATGGTGGGCCCCGCGCCGCGGCGGTCAATGGGCCAGCGTGCCGGCGGGCTTGCACCCGGACCGTTTCGCGGCCCGGCTGGCGGCATGGACTGCCGCGCCGGCTGCGGGGCCTGCTGTATCGCCCCTTCGATTACGTCGCCGATTCCCGGCATGCCCCGCGGCAAGCCGGCGGGAGTTCCGTGCGTGCAGCTGCGGCCCGACCTGAGCTGCGCTCTCTTCGGGAAACCGGAACGCCCCGCCGTCTGCGCCAGCCTGCGGCCGCACGCGGCGATGTGCGGGGCGGATCGCGCGGAGGCGCTGCGGACGCTCGCGGCCTGGGAACGCGCGACCGCGCCCTGAGTCCGCGCCCGCGCGCGGGCTTGCGGCGGCCGCGGCGCCCGCTTGAGTCGCGCCCATGGCGAAGCCCGACGAAGCCCCCACGGTCATTTTCTCGATGCTCGGCGTCTCGAAGAAGATCGAGCGCAAGGAAATCCTCCGCGACATCTCCCTGTCGTTCTACTACGGCGCGAAGATCGGCGTCCTCGGTTTCAACGGCTCCGGCAAATCCTCGCTCCTGCGCATCCTCGCCGGCCGCGACACCGAGATCGACGGCCGCCTCCATTTCGAACCCGGCTACGCCGTCGGCCTCCTCGAGCAGGAACCGCACCTCACCCCCGGTTCCACCGTGCGCGCCGCCGTCGAGGAGGGCGTGAAGCACCTCACCGACCTCACCGCGGCCTACGACGCGACCTGGGACGAGCTCAACGAGGCCGCCGACGACGCGGCGAAAGACGCCATCATGGCGAAGCAGGGCGAACTCCAGGAAAAGATCGACGCCCTCGGGGCCTGGGATGTCGCGCCGCAGGTCGAGATGGCGATGGATGCGCTGCGTTGCCCGCCGGGCGACGCCCTCGTCGACAAACTTTCCGGCGGCGAGCGCCGCCGCGTCGCTCTCGCGCGCCTGCTGTTGCAGAAGCCCGCGATTCTCCTGCTCGACGAGCCGACCAACCACCTCGACGCCGAGAGCGTGCATTGGCTCGAGCAGCATCTCGCGCGCTACGAGGGCACCGTCATTGCCGTGACGCACGACCGCTACTTTCTCGACAACGTCGCGCAGTGGATCCTCGAGCTCGACCGCGGCCACGGTATCCCGTGGAAGGGCAACTACTCCTCGTGGCTCGAGCAGAAACAGGCCCGCGCCGCGGTGCAGCAGCGCACCGAGGACAAACGCGCGAAGGCGATGGCGCGCGAGCTGGAGTGGATCCGCTCCGGCGCCAAGGCGCGGCAGGCGAAGGGCCAGGCGCGCATCAACGCGTACGAGAAGATGCTCAAGGAAAACGTCACCGAGAAGGAGCGGGAGTTCGAGATTTTGATCCCGCCGGGTCCGCGGCTCGGCACGCTCGTCGTCGAGGCGCAGAAACTCGCGAAGAGCTACGGCGACCGTGTGCTCTTCGAGAACGTGGATTTCTCCCTGCCGCCCGGCGGCATTGTCGGCGTCATCGGTCCCAACGGCGCCGGCAAGACGACGCTGTTCCGGCTCATGCTCGGGCTCGAACAGCCCGACAGTGGGTCGCTGCGCGTCGGCGACACGGTTAAGTTCGCCCACGTCGACCAGTCGCGCGATTCGTTGCCCGACTCGGCGACCATCTGGGAAGCGATCAGCGGCGGCGAGGAGATCATGCGCCTCCCGGGCCGCGAGGTGAATTCCCGCGCCTACTGCGCGCAGTTCGGTTTCACCGGCGCCGACCAGCAGAAGAAAGTCGGCGTGCTCTCCGGCGGCGAACGCAACCGCGTCCACCTCGCGCGTCTGCTCAAGAGCGGCGCCAATCTCATCTTGCTCGACGAGCCGACCAACGACCTCGACGTGAACTCCATCCGCTCCCTCGAGGAAGCGCTGGAAAATTTCGCGGGCTGCGCCGTCGTCGTCTCGCACGACCGCTGGTTCCTCGACCGCGTCGCCACCCACATCCTCGCCTTCGAGGGCGACAGCACCGTGCAATGGTTCAACGGCAACTACTCCGCGTACCTCGAGGATTACAAGAAGCGGAAGGGCAAGGAAGCCGACCAGCCGCACCGCATCAAATACCGGAAGTTGTCGCGGTAAGCAGGGCAGGGTGGAGCGGGTAGCGTGCAACGGTCAGCTTTCGAAGCGGGCCGTTGCAGTGCCGGCAAGCGGGTCGGCCGCCCGGGCCGCGCAGATCGCTTTCGACACGCGGCGGAGTTTTTGCCGGTGTGGCGCACGGTATGTTTTCGGCGACACCACGGCTACGTCTGCGCGCTCTTCGCCTTGGCGGCGCCTTTTGTTGCGCGGTCGGAATGCTCGCGGCAGCGGAAGGGCCGCCGAATCCGCGCTACACCGGCAGTCTCTTCGTGCAGGAGTGGACCCCCGAGGAAACCGGCGGAAAGCCGCAGAGTTTTTCGGTGATCCAGCATCCCGCCACGGGCCTCATCTACGCGGGCAACGAGGCCGGTGTGCTGGAATACGACGGCGCACGTTGGCGGCGGCTACCTTTGCCGGCCGGAGCGCCGGAGGAGGGCGTTGTGGCGCGCGGAATGGATTTCGACGGGGAGGGGCGGTTGTGGGCGGCGGCGGACAACGACGTGTTGATCTATGCGCCGGACGCGCGCGGTCGGTGGCAACCCGAGTCCCTGCGATCGCGGCTGCCTGCCACGGAGCCGGCGCTGGGCGTAGTGTGGCAGGTGCTGCGCAATGGCGGTGCGATGTGCGGTGTGATCACGGACGGCGTCATTTGGGTCGACGTGCGAACGTGGGCTGTCCGACGTTGGCCGTTGGCGGGTACTTCGGCGATCGTCGGGCCCGTCGATGGAGAGACCTGGATTCATCACCGCGGCAAAGCGCTGCTGCGCGTGCGGGGGGACAAATTGGAACCGGCGCCCGTGCCGACTTTGCCCGAGGGGGTCTGGGTGCATGGCGTGTTGCGCACCGCCGCAGGGGTGCTGCAGGTGGAGCACAGCGGCGGCGTGCTGGAGTTGCGCGACGGGTCCTGGGTGCCGTTGGCGGCGGAGCTCGGCATCACATTGGCCGGTGCCGAGATTGCCTCGCGGACGACGCGGTTGCCGGACGGCAGTCGCATCTTCAACACCCGTTCACGCACCTTGGTTTTTGCCGATGCGGCCGGACGGGTGTTGGGCCGGATCGCGGAGCCGGCGGGGGTGAATTTCGGCGTGACGCCGCAGACGCTGTGGGATCGCGACGGCGGTCTTTGGCTCGCCAACGCCTCGGGCATCCGGCGGGCGCAGATCGACCGCGCGGTCGTCCGTCACAGCGCGGGCGAGGGGCTGCGCGGCGGGGTGCGCAAGCTGCGGTTCGCGGGACCGGACTTGCTCGTCGCGTCGGCCCAAGGCCTGTTCGTGCGCGAGGCGGCCACCGGGAAATTTGAGCTGCAGGCCGGTAGTCCGTCCGACCAGCAGGATCTGTTGCCCAGCCCGGCGGGCGGCTGGCTCATGGCGGCCGGGCAGCGTTTCGGAGAGTGGCGGGACCGCACGGTGATCCGGGCGCCCGGTGCTCCGGGGGGAGGACTCTCTTTGGCGTCGGACCCGCGGGACGGGGCGCGCGTTTTTGTCGGTTCGACGAATCAAGTGGTCGTTTACCGCGGGGAGGAGGCCGGCTGGCGGAAGGAGACGGCTTTGGGCGGCATGTCGGGCGGAATGTATTATGCGGCCTGCGATGCGGCGGGGGCGCTTTGGGCGACATCGGGATATGGGACTGGCGTTTGGCGCGCGACCGCGAGCGCGGGCGATTGGACCGCCGCGAAGGTGGAGCGGATGGACGGCGCGGGCGCGGGCGCTCCGGAGGCATCGTGGCGCGTGGCGAGCGTAGGGGGTGAGGCGGCGGTCTTCGGCGCGGCCGGGGTCTGGCGCACCGCCGCACCGGGTGGCCCGCTCGTGCCGGATCGGCGTTTCGACGGGCTGCCGCGCGGCGCGGCCACACCGATCCGGTGGATCGTGGCCGGAAGTGCGCCGAATGTAATCTATGTTGCCGGTGCGCTGGCTTGGCGCGACCGGTTTTGGCGCGGCACGCGGGAGCGCGCGGAGTCGCCGTGGACCTTCGCGGAAATGTCGCTTCCGGAGGCGCGGGTGAATCTGCGCCTGGAGGACATGCGGGAATCGCCCGACGGGCGCACGTTGTGGCTCGGAAGTCCCGAGGCGGCGTTCTCCGTCGACCTGAGTGCCCCGTCGCCGGAGTTTCGCGCGCCGGAGGCACGCTGGCGCGGGGTAAAAATCCTGGAGGGCGACGAAATCGTCTACGCTGGAGCGGCGGAGCGGGCGGTGGTCGAACTGCCGGCCGGCCGGCGGGCGGTCGCGTTGGAATTTTCCGCGCCGGCGTTGCGCGTCCACGTGGGTGGACGCACCGGCGTCGAATACCGCACCCGGGCCGGCGGGGTGGATCACGCCTGGACCGCGTGGTCGGCGAGTGCGGCGCGCGAGCTGACGAACCTGCCGCCGGGCGACGCGAAGGTGGAGGTGCAGGCGCGCAATCACCTCGGGGTCGCGGGCCCGGTGGCGATGATGACGCTCGTGGTGCCGCGGTTTTGGTGGGAAACGTGGTGGCTGCGGACGTGCGTGGTGCTCGCGGGAATCGCGCTGGTGGCGGCCGGAGTGAGGTGGTGGGTGCGGCGGCAGTTCCGGCTGAAGATTGCGGTGCTGGAAGCGCAGGCCGCGGTGCAGAACGAGCGGCTGCGTATCGCGCGCGATATGCACGACGATCTCGGCTCCACTCTGGCCGGGTCGTGCATCTCAGCGCCGGGGAAGGCGGGACCGGAGCGAAACCCGAGGCGACGCTGGCGCGCATCCACGAGGCCACCCGGGATCTGGTGCACCGTACGCGGGACATCGTGTGGGCGGCGACGCCGCAGCATGATTCGCTCGAGAGTCTCATCGAGCAACTCGCCGCCCATGCCGAGCGCACGCTCGGGGATCGCGGTGTCGACGTGCGCGCGGAATTGCCGGCCCTCGTGCCGGAGGAGCCCATCGGGGCGGCCGCCCGGCATGGCTTGTTTTTGGCCTTCAAGGAAGCGGTCAACAACGCCGCGAAATACGCGCAGGCGCGCACGGCCGTCGTGCGGGTGGAGCTGACCGAGCGGGAGCTTGTGGTCACGCTCAAGGACGATGGGGTGGGTTTTGCGCCCGGTGAGCTGCAGGGCACGGGCCACGGACTGGGAAATCTCCGGGCGCGGTTGGCGGCGCTCGGGGGCAGTGCGGACATCGCGAGCGTGGTCGGAAAGGGGACGGCGGTCACGTTGCGGTTGCCGCGGGGCCGAAGGGGCGAGGAGCCGAAAGCGTAGAGGGGAGAACCGGCACCGCGCCGATCTTTTCCTTGGCGAGGTCGGTGCTTCCCGCAACGGTTTGGGCCGCGTGATTTCCGTCGCCATCATCGAAGACGACAGCCACTTCCGGAAGATTGCGGCGGACTTGCTGCGGGCGTCGGGCCGATGCGAGGTTGTCGGCGACTACGCGAGCGCGGAGGCGGCGCTGGCGGGAATGCCGCAGGCTTGGCCGCAGGTGCTGCTGTGCGACATCAATCTGCCGGGCGAATCGGGGATTGCGGCCATGAAAAAACTGCGGGCGCTGCGCCCGGAACTGATCGGCGTAATTCTCACGGTGTTCGATGACAGCGACAAACTCTTCGCTTCGTTGCAGGCCGGGGCGGTGGGCTACCTCCTGAAGAGCGAGTCCGGTGCCGCGATGGTGGAGGCGGTCGTGGAGGCGGCGGCCGGCGGTTCGCCGATGTCGCGCGCCATCGCGCGGAAGGTCGTGCGGCACTTTGCCGACGCGGGCGCGGCGCCCGCGGCCGTCGCTCCGCCGGTGGCGGCAGGGCTCACCTCGCGGGAGACCGAGGTCTTGCAGCGATTGGCGCAGGGCGCGCGTTACAAGGAGATCGCGGACCAGCTCGCGATCAGCATCGAGACGGTGAAAAACCATCTCCGGAAGATCTACGAGAAACTGCAGGTCTCGTCGCGCACCGAGGCGACGGCGAAGTTTTTGCGCGGCTGACGAAGCCCAGCCGCGGCAGCGGGTGGGGCCTGACCCGTTTGGGTCATGGTATTCCGGAAGGCTGATTTGGTAGTTTTGGGGCACGGGTTTTTCCCGGGGAACAAACTCTCCCCCGCACCTCTATCATGATCTCCTTTTTTCGTTTTGCCGCCTTGTTCGGTGGTCTGATCGCGAGCCTCGCTCCGATCCAAGCCCAAACCTTGATCACGTTGACGCCGGCGAGCGTCATCGGCGGTTCGCCGATTTTTTTCCAATCCGCCTACAACTCCGGTTCCAGCGTTTACCAGGCGGGGAACATCTTCAACCAGCAATCCGGCGCGGTGAATATGTCCACCCAGGCGGGCAACGCGTGGTTTCCCGACGATACTTACGGCCTGGGCAATCGCTTCGTCACGATCGATCTCGGCGCCAGTTACGTGCTTTCGAACGTCCAGATCTTCAACAGCAACCAGGCCGACCGGGCAACCGGAAGCTTCAGCCTCAGTGCGGGCAACTCCATCACCGCCGCCCCGACCACGTCCGGCTTTTCCCAGGGCCAGATGGTCAGTTCGCCCACCACGCTGCTCGCGGCGACGGCGCTGACCAACAGCACATCCAATCCGGTGACGGGCCAGACGTTCCCGATCTCGGATAATACCGCTTACCGCTACCTGACGCTTAGGCTGATCGACTTTCCCTCGTCGGGCGGCTTTGTGAACGCGGGACTGGCTGAAGTGAGATTCTACAGTGCCATCCCCGAGCCCTCGACGTATGCCGCGATCTTCGGCGCGGCCGCGCTGGGCTTCGCGGTGTGGCGGCGGCGAAAGGCGGCCGGCGCGGCGGGGATCGAGCGCACGTGACGAACGGGCGGGGCGGACGGAGAGCGACACGAGGCGACTTGCGGCGGGAATAGCTTTGGGCACGGTGGGCTCTCACGCCCATGAAACGTTCCGCTTGGTCAACCTTCATCCCCGCGCTGCTTCTCGCGTTCTCTCCCATGTCCTCCGCTGCCGAATCCAAACTCGCTTCCCTCGTCGTCGGCGGCGGCTGCTTCTGGTGCACGGAAGCGGCCTACGAGATTCTGCCCGGGGTGGTGGACGTCGTCAGCGGCTACGCCGGCGGCCACGTTGCCAACCCGACCTATCAGCAGATCGGCACCAAAAAAACCGGCCATGCCGAGGTCATCAAAATCGACTACGACCCGGCGGTGATCTCGCTCGAGAAGCTGCTCGATTACTTCTGGCACGTGCACAACCCGACGCAGGTCGGCGGGCAGGGGAACGACATCGGGCCGCAGTACCGGTCCATCATTCTTTACGCGAACGCGGAGCAGAAGGCCGCGGCGGAAAAATCGAAGGCCAAGGCGGCGGCGGAATTCCGCGATCCGATCACGACGGAGATCGTGCCCCTGGAGAAGTTCTGGGTGGCCGAGGCCTATCACCAGGATTACTTCCGCCTCAATCCCAACGCCGGTTACTGCGCCTATGTGATCGCCCCCAAGGTCAAGAAGCTCAAAGGCCGGATCGAAGAGGAAAAGAAAAAGTGAACCCGCGGCCGCGCCGCGCGGTTCCCTCCGGTCCGCTCAGCCGCGATCACGGGGTTGAGCGTTGAACGTTGAAGGTCGAGCGATCGATCCGTCGCGGCGCGCCAGCCGTCGGCGCAGCCCTCAACCTGCGGAACCGAGCGGTTCTGCTCTCAACTCTCAACTCTCAACCAAGCGCTCCCAACTGCATGAGTCCGCTCAGCGTTCGCCGAGTCGGACCGTGCGCAACTCGCCGACCAAGTCGGCGGGATTGAAATTGCGGAGCAACGGCTCCAGCGGCGGCGCGCGGAAGATGGGACGGTTCCAAAGGACGTCCTCGCGCGCCACGTACCGCACCTGGGCCGAAGGCTCGGCCGCGGGCGGAACTTGGAAGTGAGGAATCGACGGGTGCATGGGAGCGGTGGGGTGTTGGGGGACCGTGATTCGGCCGGAAGGTGCCGGACGAAATGGCGGCGGGGTGGTTTTTTTCGCGTCAGCGCCGGGACGTGCGCCGCCCGACGAGCGCTTCGCTGTAGGGCACGTCGCCCAGCAATTGATGCGGCGTCGCCACCAGCACGCGGCGACGGGCCGGGGCGCGGCGCCGCTCGGCCGTGGCGGCGGGACTCCGCACGCAGTCGGCGTACGGAAAGGCGGACTGGAAAAGGAGGCGCAGCAGGTGGTCAGACGGATTCATGGGCGGTGGGGGGCGTGTGTGTCATCGGCACCGGGCCCGGGCGGTTGAGCGAAATTGCGCCCTTGCCGAGCGCCGAACCGCTCCCCAACGTGCTCCGGCTTGCTTCTACCCCGCGCAACGTCTCCCCGCCGTCATGCCCTGATTCGCGAACCGGGGCTTCGCTTTGCCCGGGCGGTGCGGCGCCGGAACCCCTTTCCCCTCTGTTCCTTCAGTCTCACAACCTCACGTTGATACCCTCCTCCTATGACGAGTAACGCAGATACCTCAAACGAAGCGATCGTCCCCAACGCCAAGCGGCTGTTGTGGGCCGGCTTCATGGCCATTCTTGCCGCCGGTGTGGGCTTTGCCCTCCGCGGCGGAATCTTCGGATCCTGGGCGTCCGAGTACAAATTCAGCGCGACCCAGCTCGGCTCGATCGGCGGCGCCGGTTTCTCCGGCTTCTGCTTCGGCATCATCATCGGCGGCGTGCTGGTCGACAAATTCGGCTACGGCAAACTCGTCGCCCTTGCCCTCCTCGGCCACGTCGTCTCGGCCTTCGTGACCTTCGGCGCCAGCACGCCGGAGAACGCCTACGGCTTCCTCTTCTGGGGCATGTTCATCTTCGCCTACGCCAACGGCACGCTCGAGGCGGTCGCGAATCCCCTCGTCGCCACGATCTTCCCCAAGGCGCGGACCCACTATCTCAATATCCTCCACGCCTCCTGGCCGCTCGGCATGGTCGTCGGCGCCGTCGCTTCCTACGTCCTCGGCACCGTCATGGGCCTCGGCTGGAAGGGCCAGCTCGCGTTCTACCTCGTCCCGACCGCCGTCTACGCGATCATGTTCATGGGCCAGAGCTTTCCGAAATCGGAAGCGGCCGCCAAGGGCGCCAGCTTCGCGGAAATGTTCAAGGACGTCGGCATGCTCGGCGCGCTCGTGGCCTGCGCCCTCATCATGGTGTTCCTCGGCAACACGCTCCCGCTCTTCGGCATCTCGGGCGGCGCGGCCGAAACCATCGGCTACGTCGTCGGCGGCGTCCTCGTGGTGGCGGTCGGTGTGCTGACCAAGTTTTCCATCGGTTCGGTGATCCTGTTCATCCTCTTCATTGCGCACGCGATGGTCGGCGCGGTCGAACTCGGCACCGACGGCTGGATCGAATCCATCACCGGCAACCTCTTCACCGCCGAGCAGGGCAAGATCCTCTTCATCTGGACCTCGGCCATCATGTTCGGCCTGCGCTTCTGCGCCCACTTCATCGAGACGAAGCTCGGCCTTTCCCCGGTCGGCCTGCTGCTCGTTTCCGCGCTGCTTGCCGTCGTCGGCCTGCGCCTCGCGGCCGGCATGGAATCCTTCGCCATCGCGCTGATCGCCCTCGGCATCTACGCGCTCGGCAAAACGTTCTTCTGGCCGACCATGCTCGCCGTCGTCGGCGACCGTTTCCCGCGCTCCGGCGCCGTCGCCATGTCCATTATGGGCGGCATCGGCATGCTCTCCGCCGGTCTGCTCGGCGGCCCCGGCCTCGGCTACGCCAAGGACCGCTTCACCTCCGAAAATCTGAAGGCCACGGCCCCGGCCGTGTACGAGGCCAACAAGGCCGCCACGCCTTCGAAGTTCCTCTTCCTTGAGCCGGTGACCGCGGTCGACGGCGGCAAGCTCGAGGAAGCCAAGAAGGCGGGCGACAAGCGCACGCCGGAGCAGAAGGCGATCGTCGCCGCCAATCAGGCGGGCGACCGCGCCACGCTGAAGGCCGACTCGTTCATCCCGCTGGCCATGGCCGCGATCTACCTCGGCCTCATGCTCTACTTCAAGAGCATCGGCGGCTATCGCCCCCTGAAGCTCGAAGAGCAGAAGGCCTGAGCCGGTCAGGTCGGCACCGTTCCGGTGCCCGCACTTTCAAGCCGCACCTTCGGGTGCGGCTTTTTTTGCGCGCGCGTGGCCGGAAGCGCGCAAAAAAAAGGTCCGGCGGCGAAGGGGCGATGACCTGCGCGGCGGAAGCCGCCGGGATCACGCGTTCCTTCGCCGCCGGAACCTGAAAGGAACCGGAGGGCGGGGCGGCCGCTTACGCGGCGCGCCGCAGCCGGGAGGCGCTGTGGCTGTGCGGGTCGCGCTCGCGCTTCGGCAGCGTCACGGTGAGCACGCCGTTGGCGATCTCGGCCTGCATCGCGGCGAAGTCGAAACCGGTGCCGAGCCGCAGCTTCAGGCGGTAGTCGCGCTGGGCATGTTCGAGGTGCAGCGAGCCGAAATTCACGCGGACGAAGCGGGCCTTCTTGGCGGTGACCATCAGGTCGGCGCCGCGGCCCTCGATCTCCACGCCCGAGGCGTCGACGCCGGGGACATAGACGACGAGTTTCATCGCGTCCTCGTGCTCCTGGCAGTCGTAGGCCGGTTGACGGAACGCTTCGGCGACGGAAGCGGACGTGCGGACCTTGGAGCGACTGTTGGTCGGGAGGGAGTTGATGATCGTATGCATGGGAGGAAAACGGAATGGAAACGTCCCCTCGTCGGTTTGGTGACCGCCGGGCTCTCAGAGGGCTAAACGTTTCCGACTGTGCGGAAGGAGTTTAGTTCTGGTTGCCCGTGCCGGTTTTTTTGGACCAAACGGCAAAAACAACCGGACGCATCGCAACGCGACGCTGCTGGCCCTGCTGGGAGCAGGTGCCGGCGAGGCGGGCGAGATGCGGATGGGTCGCGGTCATTGCTGTGATCTGGTATCGACCGTGTTCGTTGCAGACTTTATGCCAAGCCCGAATTTTTTTGTACCGGTGAAGATTGCGTGACGCTGACCTGCCGCCGAGCCTCGGCCCATGGCCGCTCCGACCGATTCCACCGCGACTGTTGCCGATCTCAAAGCCCGCGTGCTCGCCTTCGTGCGCGAGCGGGACTGGGAGCAATTCCACAACCCCAAGAATCTGAGCATGGCGCTCGCCGCCGAGACCGGGGAACTCATGGAGCACTTCCTCTGGGCCACTCCCGAGCAGTCCGTCGCGCTCGCGGCCGATCCCGCGAAACGCGCGAAGATCGCGGACGAACTGGCCGACGTCGTCGTCTACGCCCTCGAGTTCGCCAACATGACCGGCCTCGACGTCGCCGCCGCGATCGACCGCAAGATGGCCGCCAACGCCCTCAAGTACCCCGTCGACAAAGCCCGCGGCCGCTCGAACAAGTACGACGAGCTCTAGGCAATTGCGGATTGCGGAATTCGGATCTTTCGAAACCGGAAACCGAAGACCGGAAACCGGAATTCCGAAATCGGAAGCGACGCAGCGGTGGAGCGGGTTTCCGGTTTCCGGTCTCCCCATTCCGCAGTTATCCTTCAGCCTTTCCCGCCGAAGCTCACGTAGTCGTCGAGGTCGAGCAGGTCGGCGAAGGAACGGATGTCGTCGCGGTCGCCGGCGTGCGCCTTGATCGACTCGGCGAACCATTCGTGGCCGGCGGCGCCGCCGGGCCCGTTCAACTCGAGCCATTCCGACCAGCTCCGGATTTCGTGGGCGGCGCGCGGTGCCCGCTCGCGGACCCACGCCAACATTTCGGAATCGGATTTGCCGGTGCCGGCCGCGGCCAGCAACTCCTCGGGGTTGATCCCGGCGAAGGCGAAGAAGTGGCGGTCGAGCGGACAATTGTACTTGTAGCCCGCCAATTTGCCCGCGGCGGAGGCCCGGGCCTTGTCGAGCAGGCGCGGCAGGTGGGCGTAGCCGCCGAGGCGGACGCGCACGCTGCGCGGGGGATGCTGGGTCAGGTCGGGAGCGGAAAAATTGAGCATGGCGAACTTGAGATCAGTTGTTGCCGAAGCAGCCGCATTGGGAGCCGCAGGGGCGGGCCGGCGGTTCGGCTTTTTGCGCGATGAAGCCGTAGCCGCCGGCGATCACGCGGCGCACGGGCTCGCCGGTTTCCGGGTGCTTGGTCAGCGGCTGGTCCTGCATCGATTGCCGGACTTCGAAGCGCTGCACGGGCGCGCCGGGCCGGGAGGGGATCGTTTCGTAGACGTAGGTGGTCATGGCGGAGCGGGAAATCGACGCGACGACGTTGGCCGGGGCGGACCGATTTGGCAACGGCCGGCCCCGCGGGATTGCGGCGGCCGGCCGGACGTGGTTTCTCGCCGCGTCCCGCCGCGCCATGAAGACCGACCACGTCGTCCGCAACTACTACGTCCTCCCGTGTTGCCTGCTCCTGCTCAACCTCTGCGTCGAGCTGGTGAGCTACAAGGCGCGGATGATCGACGACGTCATGCTCCGCACCGGCGCCATCATGGGCATGGTGCTCTTCGGCGCCTCGCTCGTGACGTACCTCGTGGCGCCGGCGATCAGTTTCCTGATCGGCACCTTGCACCGCACAAGCCGGCAGAACGCGGGCGGGCTCGGCGAAGTTTTTTTCCTGCTCCTGCTCGGCGTGCTCGTTTTCTGGCTCTACTACCGGATCTACATTCTCGGCCCGGAATCCGTGCTGCCGGCGGAATGGCACAATCCGGCGGGCGCGAAGTGACGCGCCGGCGCGCTCACGGCTTGGCGGGCGGCGCGGCGGGCGCGGCCGCCGCGGCCTTGAGCAGCTTGATGCGGTCGTCCGTCGACGGATGCGTGCTGAGGTAGGTGAAATCCGGCCCCGACTTCGGCCGCATTTTCTCGAGCAGTTGCAGGGCGGCCGGCAGGGCGGTCGGATTGATGCCTGCGGCGCGCAACCAGCCCAGCGCCACCGTGTCGGCCTCCGTCTCGAATTCGCGGGCGTAGCCTTGCTGGATGAGCAAAATCGGCAGCGTCGCGGAAAACGCCGTGAGCGACGAGAGATCGCCCGTGATCACCGCCATCGCGACGAGGGCGCCGCTGTTGCGCAGAATGAGCTGCAGGCCGTGGCGGCTCTCCACGTGCGCCAATTCATGCGCGAGGATCGCGGCGAAGAGGTCTTCGCCCTGCGGTTCCTTCAGGCACGCGAGGTAAAGGCTCTCGCCGACGACGATCTTGCCGCCGGGAAACGCGAAGGCGTTCGGCACATTGAGATTCCGGAAAATCAATTCCGCCTTCACGCGGTCGCCGCGCGCCTTGGTCAGGCGGCCGAGGATGCGCGCGGCGCGGATCTGGTCCTGCGCCGGCAAGGTCACCCCGCCGCCGACCTGCTGGGAAAACGTGTCGAACGCGAAATTCCCGGCGCGGCGCTCGAGGTCGGCCGGCACGGAGCGCGCGACGCGGGCCGCGGCCGCCGGCAAGCCGAACCAGACCGTGAGCGCCACGCCCGCCACCAGCAGCAGCGTGCACACCGCGGCGGCGACGGCCCGGGCCTCGAGCCACTCGAGCCGGCGATGCAGGCGGCCGCGGTATCCGGCCGCCCCGAGGGCGGCGTCGGCTTCGGGCGAGCGCGGGATCTCGAGCAGGGCGCGGTCCGGCAGACGCACGAAGTACGGCACGCCCGCGAGCGGCGCCGCGGGCCGGAAGGCGGCGAGTTGCTCGGTGCGCGCAAAGGTCTCGCCGCGGATTTCGACGGTACCGTCCGCGAGGAACGTCAACGCCACGGGTTCGTCGCCGGCGCGGCGGCCGTCGCTGTAGCGGGCGGCAACGGCGGTATTCATAGGCCGAAGTCCATCCCCGCGAACTCCGCCGCGGTGTCGCCCACGGCGCTCCCGCGCCCGGCCTCGAGGCTTTCGATCGCATCGACAGGGCCGTCGGGCAGCACTTCGAGGCGGGAGAGCACGTGTTCCGTCGAGCGGACCAGGGCCCAGGGATAGGCGAGTCCGCAGGTGACGATCATGGCGCCGAGATTCACGAGCTGCAGTTTCACCCAGGGGCCGGTTTCGAGCGAGGTGCGGAAGCGGTGGCGATCCAGGCGGGCCTCGTTCCAGATCAGACGGAAGGATTCCGCGAAGATGAGCTGCTTCGCGAGGAAGGCCCCGAAACCGTAGAGTGCGAAGGCGGGCAGGAGCTGGGCGCCGGTCGGGACGTGGCCGGAGTTCGCCCAGGTCAGCGCCGCCACGATCCCGCCGCCGACGAGAGCGGCGGCGAACACGATGCCGCCGCCGGCAAGGTAGGCGCGGTAGAGCGCGCCCGCGGGCAAAGTGAGATCGAAATAGGCGGTGCCGAAGCGGTGGCGGCCGAGCACGAATTGCTGCCGGTTGCGGGCCCAGACCGGATAATAGAAGCCGAGCGAAAGCACGATGAGCAGCGGCTGCGCGAGGTAGATCAGGGCCGCGGCGCTGAGGCTCGGGTGGAAACGGAAACGCAGGCCGCGGTAGACGGTGTGGTGGGCGTTGAACGCCAACGACCGCACGACGATCCACGGCAGGAGCACGACGAAGAGCAAAAAGGCGCCGATGCGGACGGGGACATAGACGCTGCCAACCAGCGCGTAGGCGAGGAAGAGCGTGACGACGATGAGATTGCCGACGAGCAACCGGCGGGGATCGGCGGTGTAGTCGAAGCGGCGGCCGAGCAGCTCGGTGTGGCCGCGGAGGTAGCGCCGTTTGCGCACCTTGGCCCAGGCGCTGAAGATCCCGAGGGTCAGCAGCGTGAGCAGCGTATTCACGATCCAGATGCGGAAAAATTCCCGCGCGTCGCCGTGGAACGAGAAACGGGCCACGGGGGCCGACGGCGGCAGCGGGGGCGGCTCGGTCGCGAACTCCGCGGCGACGGGCGGGAGCGGCGGAGCCTCCGCGGCGGGCGCAGCCGGAGCCGGCGAATCCGGCACGGCCGGCGGTGCGGCGGGCGGCGGGGGTGGGTTGGGCGCCGGATCGGTTGCTTCCATGCCGATAGGCCCGAACGTGCCCGGCCCGGCGGCGCGGGCAAGCTAGGCTTTCGGGCGGAAGACCTTTATGACGGAGTCGTCGGCTTCGAGCCGCGGGCCGCCGATGAGGTCGATGCAATAGGGAATCGCGGGGAACACGGCTTCGAGGTTTTCGCGGATGGCTTTGGGCCGGCCGGGCAGATTGACGATGAGGGTGCGGCCGCGGAACCCCGCGGTTTGCCGCGAGAGGATCGCGGTCGGCACATACTTCAGCGAGGTCGCGCGCATCTGTTCGCCGAAGCCGGGCAGTTCCTTGTCGATCACGTCGCGCGTCGCCTCGGGGGTGACGTCGCGCGGGGCCGGGCCGGTGCCGCCGGTGGTGACGACGAGGCAGCAGCCGGCATCGTCGGCCAGGCGCCGGAGCTCGGCGGCGATGAGGGCGCGTTCGTCGGGGATGACCTTGTACTCGGTCTCGAATGGCGTGGTGAGCCAGCTGCGCAGGAGCGCGAGGCAGGCTTGGCCGGGTTCGTCGGCGTAGATGCCGGCGGCGGCGCGGTCGGAGATGTTGAGGACGCCGATCTTGGGCAGGCTCATGCGGAGACGGAGAAGTTCGCGAGGATCGACGCGGGAGTCACGCCCTGAGCGCGCAGGGTGCGGAGCGCGAGGGCGTCGTGGCGCTTCGCGAGCCGCACGCCGTGGTCGTCGGTCACAAGCGGCGCATGGAAAAACGCGGGGATCGTCCGCCCCAGGGCTTCGAACAGCAGAATCTGCCGGAAGGTGCTGCGGATGAGATCGGCGCCGCGCACGACTTCGGTGATGCCGAATTCGAGATCGTCGACGACGGTGGCGAGTTGGTAGCTGGGCAGGTCGTCTTTGCGCCAGACGAGGAAATCGCCGAAGTCGCGGCCGGCGACGGCGCGTTGGTCGCCCGCGCGCAAATCCCGGAAAACCAATTCGCGGCCGACGGGCACGCGGAAGCGCCAGTTGACGGATTCCGTTTCGCCGAGCGGCGGCAGCGGGGCGTCGGCGGGCGGACGGAATTCCAAGGGGTAAACGGGTTCGTCGTCCGCGCCCGGACCTTCATGCGGCGCGCCGGCGGCTTCGAGCACATCGCGGCGGGAACGGTGGCAGGGATAGATCAGGCCCTGGGCATGCAGGCGCTGCAGGGCGAGACGGTAGCGCGGCAGGCGTTCGCTTTGCGAAAACATCGGCTCGGCCCACGTCAGCCCGAGCCAGCGCAGATCGTCCTGCATGGCGGCGACGAATTCCGGGCGGCAGCGGCCGCGGTCGAGGTCGTCGTTGCGGAAGAGCAAGGTCCCGCCCGCGGCGCCGGCCCGCACGGCCGCGATCCAGAAGGTGCGCGCGTGACCCAGATGGAGATAGCCCGTCGGGGAGGGCGCGAGCCGGCCTCGGTAGGTGGGGAACGTCACGGCAGCGATGGATTGCCTTGGACTCTCGTGCGCCGATGCTCGGCCCTCAATCTCTTCCCATGTCCAAATTGCTCTGCGTCTACTGCGCGTCCAGCGACCGGCTCGATCCCAAGTACTACGCCGCCGCCGCCGAGCTCGGCCGCGAATTGGTCGCGCGGGGCTGGGGCCTGGTCTACGGCGGCGGCAAGACCGGCATGATGGGCGCGGTGGCGCGCAGCGTGAAGCAGAGCGGCGGCCGCGTGGTCGGCGTGATCCCGGATTTCATGAAGGCGCGGGAGCTCGCTTTCGACGAGGCGGACGAACTCGTGACCGTCGTGACGATGCGGGAGCGCAAATTGCTGATGGAGACGCGGGCGGATGCGTTCGTCACCTTGCCCGGCGGCTGGGGCACGCTCGAGGAGATCATGGAAATCCTCACCCTGCGGCAGCTCGATGTCGTGCGTAAGCCCTGCGTGATTTTCAACCAGGACGGCTTCTACGACCCGCTGCTCGAATTGTTCCGGCGCATGCTGGCCGAGAAATTCTTCAAGCCTTCGAACATGGAGCTGTACCGCGAGGCGCGGACGGTGCCGGACGTGTTCGCGCAGATCGAGGCGGCGGCCGGGGCGCAGGCGGAGACGAAGTGGTTTGAAACCAGGTGAGTGGCTGGAATCCGGGCGATAAGCGGAAAGCTGTAAGCTGAAAACGACGGACATGGATCCTACATCGGACATCGCGGCCGGGAATGAACGTGGGCCGGTGCTGGCGTTGCTTCGGGCCCATGCGGCGCGGGAGTGGGAAATGCATGAGCGCGAGATGACGGCGGCGACGCTGCGTTTTGTGGAGACCGAGCCAACGTGTTTGTGGAGGAGCTGCGCGCCGGGGCACCTCACGGGATCGGCGTGGATCGTGAGTCCGGACCGCACGCGCACCCTGCTGACGCACCATCGCAAATTGGAAAAATGGCTGCAGCTCGGCGGGCATGCCGACGGCGAACCCGATCTGCTGGCGGTGGCGCTTAAAGAAGCGCGGGAGGAGAGCGGGCTCGCGCGGATCCGCGCCGTCGAGACGGCGATCTTCGATCTCGACCGGCATTGGATTCCGGAACGCAAAGGCGAGCCGGCGCATTGGCACTACGACCTGCGCTTCATGATCGAGGCGGATCCGGCGGAGCCGCTCACGATTTCGAGCGAATCGAAGGACCTCGCCTGGGTGGCGGTCGACGAGGTGACCGCGCTCAATCCCGAGGAATCGATGGCGCGGATGGTGCGGAAAACGCGCGCGCTCCGGCGCTGAGGCGCCTTCCCGTCGCGCTCATTTCCAGAGCGCGACGATCTCTTCTTTGCGGACCCAGCCGGTCTGGCCGTTGGCGAAACTGAGGCGCGTCCAACCGAGGAAAGTCCGGTCGGCCACGGCCAGGCTGCCGGCGGCGAGGGCCGTCGTCTTCTGCGTGGTGTCGGCTTCCGTGGGAATCGAGCGCAGGGTGCCGGCGCGGGCGACGATGACGGCGTCGGGCCGAGCGGCCGTGCCATAAGTGTGGATACCGAAGGCGGCGGCCGCGGCGGAGACCAAGCCGAGGCCGCAGACAATCGCGGCGACGATGTGGAGCCAGCCGGCACCGCCCCGGTAGGAGCGGAACAGGAGGAGGGCGCAGGCGCCCGCGACCGCAAAGGCGGCTCCAATACCCGCGTGCTGCCACTCGGCGGGCGAAGCGGCGCGCGCGAGGCGGAAGCGGAAATCGGGATTGAGAAAGCCGGCGATCTCGCGGGCGGCGAAACCGGATTTCTCGACGCTCTGGCCGAAATGCCAGCGCACGGCCGGCTCGGCCGGGGCCTGCACGAAGGCGGCCGTGGCCTGCGCGGCGGACTCGCCGATCCGTTCGAGCTGGGCGAGCGCGAGCGAGAGATTGTGGCGGGCGATCCAGTCGGTCGGATTCTGCGTCGCGGCGGTGCGCCAGGCCTTTTCGGCGGCGGCAAAGTCGCCGCTGCGATAGGCGGTCGAGGGCGCGACGGCGGCGGCGTGGAGCAGCGTGGCGGCGGAAATACCGGCCAGTGCGACGGCGGCGGCGAACGGCATCAGATTGCGCGGGAGGAACAGCCGCAGCGGTTGGAACCCGGGAACTTTGACCGCGGCGAGCGCGGCCTGCGCGCGGACGATCCAATCGGCGGGCAGCGGGTTGCCTGCGCCGTAGAGCGCGCGGTCGGCTTCGCGCCAGAGATCGGACCACGCGGCATCGCGGAGTGCGGAGGCGGCGGGCGCGGCTTGGCGGAGTTGCCAGAGGATCGCGGCGTCGTGCTGCCAGGCGAGCAGGAGCGCGGGCCGGGCGGCGTTGTCGGCGGAGCCGAGGCGCGCCAACGTGGCGGCGAGGCGGTCGCGGGCCTCGCGCCGCGGGCGCACGGGATCGGTTTCCTGCGCGCGGCGGACGGCGAGCCAAAGCCAGAAAACGAGCAGGGCGGCGAACGGCGCCGCGAGCCAGACGGCGAGCGCCGGGAGCGTGAGCGGGACAGCGGCTGAGGCGGTGCCGGGCAGCGGATCGCGCGGGATGGCGGCGGGCGGCGGCGGAGTTTTCGGCGGGGTTGAGGCCTTGGCCGGGGCGGTGTCGCTCGCGGGCGGGGGCGTCGCCGTCGCGGTCGGCGGCATGATGTTGAATTGGGGCGCGTTCGGGGCGGTCACGGTGATCGTCGTCCGCGGCGCCTGCAGCGTCTTGTACGAACCGCTCTTCGGATCGAAGTAGGTGACCGCGACGGGACCGAGCGTGTAGGAACCGGGTTTGGTGGGGACGAGGACGACGTCCTCGGCCAGCGTCACATCGAAGAGTTTCCCTTCGACCGGCGTGCGCTTTGCTTTGGGCTGCACGACCTGGAAGTCGTTGGACACGGCGCGCGACGGGAGGCCGTCGAGGTCGGGCCAGTTGCCCGTGCCGGAAAGCTCGAGCGTCCAGGTGATCGGTTCGCCGACGGCGGCCTTTTCGGGCACGACCTTGGAAACGAGTTTGAACTGGCCGACGGCGCCGCCGAAACCGGCGGGGGCGGCGGGCAGCGGGCGCACCTCGATGATGGGTTGGTCGGAGGTGACGGAGACGGGCTCCATGCGCGGCTGAGAGATGATGCCGAAGCCGATGGTGCCGGTCTGGATGCTGAGCAGGTGGCTGGCGGCCTCGAGCTTCACCGTGTTCGGAGTTTTCGCGATGGCGCGGGCGCGGAAGGTGACGTTGACGCGGCGTTCGCCGTTGACGACGGCTTCGCGCACCTCGGGCTTGGACCAGTCTTCGGCCACGAGGGGCGCGGCGTTCCAATCGAAGGTCGGGGAGATTTGCGGGTTGTTGCGGCTCGAGGCGGTGAGTTCGTAATTGAGCCCGAAGACCTCGCCGGCCCAGACGCTCGTGCGTTCGGGAATCAGTTTCGCGCTGGCAACGGAATCGAGGGAGGCGGACGGGCCGGCGGCGTTGAAAGCGGGCACGCGGATCTGGCCTTTGTTGGTGCGGACGTTGAAGGCGGGAATCTGAACCGGGGAATTCTGCCGCGAGCGCACCATGTAGGTGAGGGCAACGGAGCGCGTCATCTGGAAGTTGACGATATTCATGCTCTCCGACTGCCCGACGAACGTGAGCGTGGCGTTGGGCAACTGGGGCAGGTCGGGTTGGCCGTCGGGCGCGCAATCCTCGAAGATCAATTGGAGCGTGCTGCTGAGGGAGCCCTGCTCGGCAGTTTCCCAGCGCACGGATTGCGCGGCGGCGATGCCGGGCAGCAGGGCCGCGAGAACGAGAAGGAAAACGGAACGCGCGAGACGCATGGTTACCAATCTTTGCCGGTTTTCTTGGCGGGTTTCTTTTCGCCTTCCATCATCTGGAAAAGTTGGGCGGGGGAGTCCTGGTTGCGCAGCTGCTCGAGTTTCTGGAGCGGGAGGGCGAGGGCGGGATCCATCTGCTCCTTGGCCTCTTCCTGCTTCTTTTCGGGCGCGCCGCCGACCTGCTGGGTATTTTCCGGCGGCGGGGGCGGCGGTTCTTCCTTCGACTTCATGTCGCCGAACGCGGATTCGCCCGGTTTCGAGGGCTGGTTCTCGGGTTTGTCGTTGGGCTGGTCCTGGTTCTCCGGCTTCGAATCCTGGTCCTGCTGTTCGTCCTGCTTGCCGGATTTGTCCTGTTTCTTCTGGTCGTTCTTCTGCTGCTTTTTCTGATCCTGCTTCTGCTGGTCCTGGTTCTGTTGATCTTGGTTCTGGTCCTGCTGTTGCTGCTGATCCTTGTCCTGCTGCTGGTCGTTCTTTTGGTCTTCCTTCTTCAGCAACGCCTCGAGTTCCTCGCGCAGCTTCGGCCAATCCGCCGTCTTGGGGTCGAGCTTTTCGCCGAGGCTCGCGGCCTTGAGCGCATCGCGGACCGGGCCTTCGGGCACGGGTTGCTGCGAAGATTGGAGTTTGGAACCCCAGGTGACGGTCTCGCGGCCGAGCTCGGCCCAATCGCGGCCGGTGGGGGCGTCGGCGGCGGCGAGGCGGCCGACGATCTTGGCGAGGGACGAGGCTTCGGCTTCCGCAGCGGGCGCGGCGGCGGCCGTCGGGTTGGCGACTTTGGCGGCGGCGAAACCGGAAACCGGATACAACAGCGCGAGGCCGCACAGCAGTGCCAATGCGGAAACGGCGGCGCGGGCGGCGGCATTTCCGGCTTCCGGTTTCCGCATTCCGGTTTCGGGAGTGATTTTCAAATCGCGGGGACGGGGACGCACGGGAAACTCATAGCAGAAACTCACGAAAAGGCACCAGAGCCCGAGGGCGAGGGGCCATTGGAAGCGCTCGACGAGGCGGATGGTGTTTTTCTCGACGAAGTCGCCCTTGCGGCCGGCCTCGACGGTTTCGCGGACGAGGCCGGCGACGTCGACCCAGGCGCTGGCGTCGCGGTAGACGCCGTCGGTGGCGCGGGCGAGTTCCTGCAGCGTGGCGCTCTCGAGTTTGGAGAGGACCACGGCGCCGCGTTCGTCCTTCACGAAGCCGCCGTTGCGGTCCGGGATCATCGCGCCGCCCGCCGTGCCGACGCCGAGGCCGATGACGCGGATGTTCTTCTTCTTCAATTCCTCCATCTTGGCGCGCCAGATGTCGTCGGTGGCTTCGCCGTCGCTGAGAATGACGAGAAAGCGGTCGGCCGAGGCCGTGGCGCTGAACGCCTGCAGCGAGGCGTCGAGCAAAGCGCCGTAGTTGGAACCGCCCTGCGGCAGGAAGTCCGGGCCGAGGGCCGGCAGGAATTCGCGCAGGATCTCGTAGTCGGCGCTGAGCGGGCTTTGCAGAAACGACGTGCCGGCGAAGACGACGAGGCCGACGCGCTCGCCCTCCAGTTTCTCGAGCAGCGACTGGATGAGCAGCTTGGCGCGGTCGAGGCGCGACGGTTTGACGTCGGGCGTTAGCATCGAACGCGACAGGTCGATCGCGAGGAGGATCTCGCGGGATTGGTCGAAGACGGGTTCCTCGATCCGGCCCCACTGCGGGCGGGCGAGGGCGACGACGGCCAGCACAAGCCCGGCGCACAGCCAAAAGCGCGGTTGCGCGTTGGCGACCGGGGCCGCGGCGAAGTCGGAAAGTTTGAGCGAGCGGATACCGGCTTCGGCGCGGAGAATCTTCGGGCGCGCGAGCGCGGCGGCGCGGCGGCGGTGCGTGAGTTCCCAGCCGAGCCAGAGGGCCGGCACGAGCAGGAGCCAAAGGAGTTGGGGCCACGCGAAACTCATGGTTGGGCGACGGGCGCGGCGGCGGGGGAAAACTTCGGCGCGGCAGCGGTGGCCGGAACGGAGCGGCGGAACGGCGAACGGGCCAGCACCGCGGCGAGCGCGAGACAGGCGAGGCCCGGGGCGGCGAACCACCAGAACAGTTCGGTCGAGACGAGGTAGCTCTTGGCCTGGAATTCGATTTTCTGCGCGCGGTCGATGGCCTTGAAGGCGTTCTCGATCGTGCCGGTGTCGGAGACCCGGAAGAACTTGCCGCCGGTGGCGTCGGCGATCTGGCGGAGAGCGCCCTCGTCGAGATCGGACAGCATGCGGCGCGTGGCGACGCGGCGGCCGGTGTCGTCGTAGATCGGCACGGGTACGTAGCCTTCCTTGCCGGAACCGATCGTGTAGACGGGAATGCCGCGCGACTTTGCGAGCTCGGCGGCCTGCGCGGGGGCGAGGGCGCCGCGGTTGTTGGCACCGTCGGTCATGAGCACGACGTAGGCGCCGATGCGTTTGCCGCCGTTGTCGCGTTTCGCCTGTTCGAGGCGGGTGAGGGCGACGCCGAGGCCGTCGCCGATCGCGGTGCCGTCCTCGATCATGCCGATCTTCACGCGCTCGAGTTGGCGCGAGAGCCAGTCGTGGTCGAAGGTGAGCGGCGCCATCGTGTAGGCGCGGCCGGAGAACAGCACGATGCCGATGCGGTCGGTGGTCCGGCGCTCGATGAAGGCCTGGATGACGGGCTTGATGGCCTGGAGCCGGTTGACGCGTTCGCCGTCGCGTTCGAAGTCCTCGGCACGCATCGACGTCGAAAGGTCGATCGCGAGCATGATATCGTAGCCCTGCGAACGGACCTCGCGCTTGTCCTCGACTTCCTGCGGCCGGGCGAGGGCGAAGATGAGCGCGGCGAGGCCGACGAGTGCCAACGCGACGGGCCAGCGGGACGGCGCCGCGAGCGACGGCCGGTACCAGGCGGCGGCGAACGGCACGAGCAGCACGGGCACGCGGCGGCGGCCGCGGAGCCAGACGAGCAACGGCAGCGCGAGCAGCGCGAGCAGCCAGAGCGGGTCGTGGAAAATGAAACGCGGCATGGCGGTCAGCGGCTGCCGGACTTCATCCGCGCGTGGAAGAAGCGGACGAGGGCGTCGAGGCGGTTCTGGTCCGTGCCGACGACGAGGCGGCTCATCGCGTCGGGAAACAGCGCCTGCCAGGCGGCCTCGCGTTCCTGCACCCAGGCGGCATGCGCGGCGCGTTCGGCGGCGCTGCCCTCGAGGGTCACCAGTCGGCCGGCAACGGGATCGTAGGCGGCGAAGGATTCGCCCGCGGGGAGCGTGCGTTCCCAGGGATCGTCCACGCGGAAGCCCATCGTCTGGTAGCGGCGCTGCAGCACCGCCCAGCCCTCGGGTTGCGGCGTGCCCTTGCCGCCGCGCGCCTGCGGGGGAAAGTCGCCGAGCCAAATCAGAATGCTGTGCTTGGGCGCGGCGCGGGCGAGGAAACGCCAGGGCAATTCCGCGGGACCGTCCGTCGGCGCCGGCGCGGGCCGGGCGAGCAAGGTGGCGGCGGCGTGCATGATCTGGCCGCGCCCGCGGACGGGTTCGCGGATCAAATTGCCGGCGGGGGAGGCGTGGACGAAGCCGACGCGGTCGCGGTTGACGGCGCCGAGCAGCATGACGAGCCCTGCGAGTTCGAGCAGGGCTTCGCGTTTCGATTGGGCGCCGGAGCCGAAGTGGAGCGACGGCGAATCCTCGAACACGAGCAGGAGCGTGACCTCGCGTTCCTCGGTGAATTTTTTCCGGTACGGTTCGCCGAGGCGGGCGGTGACGTTCCAGTCGATGTCGCGGACATCGTCGCCGAACTCGTACTTCACGACCTGGTCGAACTCCATGCCGCGGCCGCGGAACGCGGAGCGGTACTCGCCGCTGAGCACGTTCTCCACCGCATGGCGCACGCGCCATTCGAGCTGGCGCAGCAGGGCCAGCGGCGAGGCGGCGGGAGGCGGGGAGACGACGGCGGAAGGCATCGGAAAACGCGGGGCGCGGACGCGCCGGCGGTTTACTGGGCGGGGACCGGCGTGCGTTCGACGACCTGGGCGACGATCTTGTCGGCGGAGATTTCCTCGGCCTCGGCCTCGTAGGTGAGGCCGATGCGGTGGCGGAGGACGTCGGCGGCGAGATCCTGGATCAGGGCCGGCGAGACGTAGTCTTGGCCGCGGAGCCACGCGAGGGCGCGGCCGGATTGGTAGAGGGCGAGCGAGGCGCGCGGGGAAGCGCCGAAGTTGAGGTAGCGTTTCTGGGCGCCGCCGCGTTCCGCGAGGGCGCGCGTGCCGCGGACGAGCGAAAGGATGTAGCCCTGGACGGCGGGCGAGACGTGGATGGCGTCGACCTGCGTGCGCAGGCCGAGCAGTTCCTCGCCGCTGGAGGCGGGGACGAGCGACGGCTGTTTCGTGACCTGGCCCCAGCGGCTCATCATCGAGGACTCCTCCTCGGCGGTGGGGTAGTCGACGATGAGCTTGAAGAGGAAGCGGTCCGTCTGCGCTTCGGGCAACGGATACGTGCCCTCCTGCTCGACGGGATTCTGCGTGGCCATGACGAAGAACGGCTTCGGCAGCGGATGGGTTTGCCCGCCGATCGTGACTTGGCGTTCCTGCATGCCTTCGAGGAGGGCGCTCTGCACCTTGGCGGGGGCGCGGTTGATTTCGTCGGCGAGCACGAGGTTGGCGAAGATCGGGCCGCGGTGGGCGGTGAACTCGCCGTTCTTCGGCTGGAAGATCATGGTGCCGACGACATCGCTGGGCAGCAGGTCGGGCGTGAACTGGATGCGCTCGAATTGGACGCCGAGGGCGGTGCCGAGCGACTTGATGAGGAGGGTTTTCGCGAGGCCGGGCATGCCTTCGAGGAGGACGTGGCCGTTGGCGAGGAGGGCCACGAGCAGGCGTTCGACCACGGCATCCTGGCCGATCACGGCCTTGCCAATTTCAGCGCGGAGTTTCTGGGACCAAGCGGGGCCTGTCAGCATGAGAACGGGTGGGAGGGACGTGGGTTGAAGCGGAAAAGAGAAACGCGCGGCCGGCCGCAGCGCAAGGGGTGGTTTGACTCGGGGACCGCCGATAAGTTTCCCTGCGAGGAAACGCGGCTCCCATGGCATTGCCACCCCAAATCGAATCCCGTCTGGCCGCGCTCGGCACCGGTGTCCGCGACGTGGAGGAGCGCTTCGTGCGCGGCACGGGACCCGGCGGGCAGAAGATCAACAAAACGAGTTCGACCGTGGCGCTGCGGCACCGGCCGACGGGGATCGAGGTGCGTTGCCAACAGGAGCGTTCGCAGGCGGCCAACCGCTTGCAGGCGTGGCAGGAGCTGTGCGGCCGGCTCGAGGCGCAGGTGAGTTCGGCCAAGGCGGCGGTCGTCGATGAGCGCGAAGCCGAACGGCGGCGCAACCGGCAGAAGAGCCGCGGCCAGAAAGTCCGGATGATCGAGACGAAGAAGCACCGCGCGAAGCACAAGGCGCGGCGCGGGCGCGTGCAGGAGTGGTGAAACGGGCGCGGCGGGGCGGGTTGCGGAAGCGGCTTGGGAGAATCGGAATAGGCCCGCGCTGAAGCGCCGGGCTACGGCGCGCGGGGCCGCGTGGTCCGCCGGGTTAGAAGGTGCCTTTGATGCCGAGGGTGATTTGGACGCCGGTGGTCAGGACCTGGGAAATGCGGGCGTAGGAAGGGGTCTGCGAACCGAAGCGGAGCAACGTCTCCGGCACGTCGAAGATATTCTGGGCACTGGCGTAGACGAAGAGATTGGCGCGGAGTTGGTAGTCGACGTTCACGTCGAGGCGCGTGCGGGCTTTGGAGTATTCGTAGGCGTCGGGGCCGAAGGCGGCGACGCGACCGAGGCGTTGTTCGCCGCGGTAGTTCCATTTGAGCATCACGCTGAACGGCCGGCGGGTGTAATCGAGGCCCCAGTTGGCGCTCTCCGGAATGAAGCCGCTGAAGTCGGAGTCGCGGCCGCCTTGCAGCTTCAGTTTCGTGCCGTTGGCGAAGACGCTGAAGTGACGGCCCCAGGCGCCGAGAAGGAGCAGCGAGTGGCGGGCGTTGAACTCGATGCCGTCGACGCGCGCGGTGCCGGGAACGTTGAAGGCGGTCGTGATTTGCCAGCCGACATAGCGCGGATCGAGTTCGAGCAACTCAAGGTCGGCGACGGTGGCGACTTTCACGGCGTCGCCGAAGAAATCGCGGATTTCTTTGCGGAATGCGCCGATGCTGAACAGGCCGCCCTGCGGCGTGTAGTATTCGAGGGAGAGGTCGTAGTTGTCGCCCGTCCATGGCCGCAGGCCGGTGTTGCGCGTGGTGATGCGGCCGGGGATCTGGCCGGGGTCGGGGGTGGAGTTGCCGAAGTCGGTTTCGTCGACGGTGGTGTTGGGGACGATGCTCGAGAAATCGGGGCGGCCGTAGGTCTTGGCGTAGGCGGCGCGGGCGAGGAGGTTTTCGCGGATCTGCCAAGTGAGGTGCAGGCTCGGATAGGTGCCGTCGTAGGTGCGCGAAGCCTTGGTGCCGCGTTCCCGGCGCGTGACGGCGAGTTCTTGCAACGATCCGGCGGCCCCGGCCTCGGGGCGGCGGATGCGGGCGCCGGTGGCGGTGCGGGCGAAGGTGCCGTCGGCGTTGCGCACCCAGACGGCATTCGGGTCGTTGCGGATGCCTTCGCCGGCGGCGTCGGTGCGTTCGTAGCGGAGGCCGGTGAGAACTTTCAGGCGGTTGCGGAAGAGGCCGAGTTCGGCCTGCAGGTAGCCGGCGTTCACGTTTTCCTGCAGCCACTCGGAGTTGTTGAGGCGGAAGAGTTCCTCGGCGGTCGCCTGCGCGGCGGTCTTGGAAAAGAGATTCGGGTTGGCTTGGAACGCGCGGAGGGCGTTCGCGGTGGAGACATAGGGCAGGTTCCGGAAACCGAAGTTTTCCGGTTGGTTCACGTAGACCGAATTGCGGAAGAGCGCGGGCGAATCGGGCGTCGCGGGGTTTCCGTCGGGGCCGTTGTAGTTCCAGTTGATGCTTTCACGGCGGACATCGCGGGTCTGCTCGCGGCGCAGGCCGCCGACTTGGAGCGCGGCGGGGAAGGACAGGGCCGGCAGGGTTTTCCGCACGTCCAATTTGCCGTTGGCGAGGCCGTCACGGATGACGCGCGGGGTGGAAGTCGCGGAGTTGACCTGGTAATTGTCGAGGTTGGCAAGGTCGAAGGGCCGCCCGGCGTTGTCGAAGACTTGGATCGACTGGGGGCGGACGTCGTCGATCGCCGCGAAGCTCACGCGGACCGGCACGCGGTTGGTGATCACGAGCGCGCGGAAACGGCCGTGGATCGTGTCCTGGTAGCCGCCGGAGGAATTCGAGAAACCGAGGGCGGCGACGACGCGCCAGTCGCCGTCGTCGTAGCGGTAGCGCAGGCCGACGGCCTCGGTGTCGAGTTGCTGGCGGACGCCGGCGCCGCCGTTGCCGATGGTGATCGCGCCGCGACCGGTGGCGCCGGAGGTGAAGTTGTCGCCGAACGTGAGCGGTACACCGTCGG
The DNA here is from genome assembly GCA_027482185.1 of Opitutaceae bacterium. GTDB lineage: Bacteria > Verrucomicrobiota > Verrucomicrobiia > Opitutales > Opitutaceae > ER46. The sequence goes on from JAIXWF010000022.1 coordinate 832,647, forward strand.
CGGGGGTGGGTACGCCGTTGGTGCCGGTGGTCAGGGAGAGGGAGGCATTGGAGCGGTCGGAGACGAAGCGGCTGCGCTCCAGATTGAGGGAGAGCACGCCGTTGCGCGTCGGACGCCAGTCGGCCTTGAGGCCGACGGCATTGCGGGCGTTGGTGCGGGGCACGCTGTTGAGCTGGAAGGATTGCAGGTAGGGCCGGCTGATGGAGGCGCCGGCCACGCCGGTCGCGGCGGTGCTGAAACCGCGCGGCACCCACTGCATCTCGATGAAGCGGTTCTGGCTTTGGCCGGTGACAACGAGGCCGAAGTTTTTCGTGACCGGCAACGTGTAGTCGAAGGTGAAACTCGGCAGGGTCTTGTAGACGCGCTCGTCGGTCGTGTGCGGCATTTTGCGGAGGCGGGCGGTGCGGTGGTTCCCGGAGATGCCGATGCTGTAGCGGAGCTGGGCGTTTTTGCGCTCGAAGGCGCTCTTGCTGACCATGTCGATCGAGCCGGCCATGGAGTCGGCGGGCGTCGAGGGCGTCGGGACCTTGGTCACCTCGAGCCGGGCGATGTTGTTGATTGAAACCTGGGTGAACTGGAACACGCGCGACGAGCCCTGCGGGTTGCCGGTATTGGCCATCTGGAGACCGTCGCCGGAGACGACGGCCTGCGCCGTCGGAAATCCCCGAACGGAAACGGAAGCGACCGAACCGCCGGACTCGCGGTCGTATTCGGCGGTGATACCCGGCATGAACTTCAGGAACTCGCCGACATTGCCGTCCATCACGTCGCCCAGGGCATCGGCCGCGACGACATTCTTGATGTTGGGCGCGAAACGCTGCTCGTTGATGGCAATGGCCGCGCCGTCGGTCTCGCGGGCGGTCGAGACCTTGAAGGCGTCGAGTTTGACCGTGCCTGAGGCATCGGTGCCATAGCGGGCGGCGCTGGTGAGGCCGATGTCCTGCTCGACGATGTCGCCGGCGCGGATCGTGACGGGGACGAGGAGCGGATCGAGGCCGGTGAAAAATACTTGGAGAACCGCCGGGCCGACCGGCAAACCGGTCAGGCGATAGCTGCCGCTTTGGTCGGTGAAAACAGCTCGCTCGGTGCCCTGAAGGGTGATGCGGGCGTTGTTGAGATACTGACCGGTCGCGACGTTTTGCACGCGACCGGTGACGGCACCCGTGGTTTGCGCGACGGACGAATCCGCGGCGGCCGAGACGACGCGGGGCATGGCGCCGAGCAGAGCCAGACAGCTGGCCGCAAACAGAGACAAGCGAGATGGGGTAGGCATGGGGAGGCTGGGGCGCACGAGGCCGAGAAAGCGGCTCCGGCGATTGGATGGGCCGAGCGTCTGGCGCACGGATGGGGTTCGTCCGGGATATGTGGCGACGGTTGGCGATCAAGGGGAAAGCAACAGCCGGATGCCTTGGCGCGAAGCGCCGGCACCGAGCGGAGGCGCAACCGGCAGAAGAGCCGCGGCCAGAAAGTCCGGATGATCGAGACAAAGAAGCACCGCGCGAAGCACAGGGCGCGGCGCGGATGCGGCGGCGGGGCGGTACGGAATAGGCCCCGGAATAGGCCCGGGGTGAAGCCCCGGGCTACGGGGGCGGGCTACTGGCCCGGTTGGTAGCGGCGGACGGCGGCGCGTTCGATGTCCTCGCGGTAGTAGAGCGCGTCCTTGAATTTGCCCTGGGCGTAGAGCTCGGCCTGGTTGTTGAAATAGGGGGAGCGCGGGTCGCCGCTGACGCCGCCGGCGAGGATGGTCTTGGCTTTGACGCGGGGACCGAATTCCACGGCGGCAACGAAGCTGTTGCCGCGGTTGCCATAGATGCGCTTGGTGCCGGTGTCGGCGGCGGTGCCGAAGGCGGCGAGCGAACCCCAGGCCGAGGGGGCGAAGCCGATGGGCAGGCTGGGTTTGCTGTCGTCGTGCACGGGCTTCACGTCGCCGCTCAGGCGCTGGAAACGGTTGATCTCGCCCCACGGCGTCTGCCAGGAGCCGAAATCCCGCTCGAGCCGCGTGCGGGTCCGGTCGAGGGCGGCGAGGCGGTCGGCGGTGGTGAGACGGTCGCGCAGGAACTCGTGCACGACGGCGTCCTCGGCCTTGATCCGGTCGGCGAACGTTGCCGCCAGATCCTGCGCCCAGAGGATCGCGAGCGCGGCGGGCACGGAGCCGACGGACGTATTGAAATCCCAATTACGCAACGTCCCGACCGGCCCGGCGAGGCGGGTCCGGAGCGGATCGGCCGCGGGCAGCGCGTCGAAGGCGGCGAAAAGCGGCGGCAGCAGGAATTCGAAGGCCGCCAGCCGAGGGTCGTACGCGGCGGCGATCAGCGCATCGAGGGTGAAGGCGCGCTCGCGGTCGAGGACGCGGACGGCGTTGAGGCCGCGGGGATTCTCGGCGCCGTAGGCGGGGTTGGTCGTGCGCCACATATAGGATGCGTAGGCCTCGCGCTTCGGGCTCGCGGCGCCGGCGGCGGCGAAGGGCCAGTTGTTTGTATTCTGGATCCAGCCGGTGGCGGGATTGCGCAGCGCGATTAGGTCGTCGAGCGCGTGCAGGCCGCGCCAATCGTTCGCCGGGACGGTGCCGTCGACCGGCCGGCGCCAGTCGAGCGCGGGGTCGCGCACGGGCACGAAGTTGCCGTGGAAGTAGGCGATGGTGCCGTCGGCGTCGGCGTAGACGGTGTTGTTGGAGGAATTCGTCCGCAGCTCCATCGTGCGGCGGAACTCGGCATAGGTGCGCGCCTTGGTGCGGAGGTACGACTGCGAGAGCGCATCGACCGGCGAAAACATGAGGCCGACGGTGATCCATTTGCCGTTGTCCTTGCGGATGACGGGGCCGCGATGGTTGGACCAGGCGGTGACGGTGCGGACGGCCCGGCCGCCGTCGGCGGTGCGGTAGGGCAACGCGATCGTCCGCGCCGCGAAGGGGCGAAGCTCGGTGCCGTAGCGGAAATGGGGGTGGCCTTCCGGCTCGGCCACGGTCTCGGCCCATTCGTCGATGACGTCGGCGCCGCCGGACGTGTGCATCCAGCCTACGCGGTCGTTGAAACCCTGATACACGAAGAACTGGCCCCAGGTCACGGCGCCGTAGGCGTCGAGTCCGGCCGCGCTTGCGACGTGGATCTCGGGCCGGAAATAGAACGACGTGTGCGGGTTGATCATCAGGAGCGCATGGCCGGAGGCGCTGCGGGCGGGGGAGATCGCGAAGCCGTTCGAACCGCGGGATTCGGGCAACGTAGGCCGGGCGGCGGGGGCGGGTTTCGGTGCGGCGGTCGCGGTCGGCGGCAATCCGTAGAACGCCGCGAGCGGGGGCAGCGCAAGGGATTCGATGTCGCCGCCGATGCTGCCCTCGGTGAAGGAGAGCGCCATCCACGGCTCGAAGCGCGCGATGAGTTTCGGTTTCACTTCCGGGTGCGTGTGCAGGAAAAAGTTCAGGCCGTCGGCAAACGCCTGCATGAGTTCGCGGAGCCAAGCCGGGCTCGCGGCGTAGCGCGCCTGCAGGTCCGCGGGATCGACGAAGAGCCGCATGCGCAGGTCGGAGGCGAGGGCGGACTCGCCGTCGAGCTCCGCGCGCCGGCCGAGGGCGTCGATGTAGTTCTGCTCGATCCGGTTGAAGTCGTCTTCGGCCTGGGCGTAGAGGAGGCCGAAAACGGCGTCGGCGTCGGACTTTCCGTAAACATGCGCGATGCCCCAAGTGTCGCGGAAGATCGTGACGCGGCCCGCCTGTTCGCGCCAGCGGTCGGTTTCCGCGCGATCGGGCGCGGCGAGTGCGGCGACCGCGACGCAGAGGCAGAGGCACGCAGAGACGACGGACTTCCGGGCAGGGAGGGACAGGGACATGTGAAAGAGAGAAAGAGAAGAGGGGGAGGCGGGAGACGGAAACGTCAGCGGCGGGACGGGACCGCGGTCCGGTCAGGCGGCGTGCACGGCGTCGCCGACAGAAATGCGGCCGTGTTTGGTTTCGTGGATCAGATTTTGGCCGAAGTTGACGTCGGTCGGCTTGGCCGCATCGCGGCGGTAGCGAGCGAGGGTGCGCAGCGGCTCGGGGCCGCGTTCGCCGGTCTGCTGATCCGTCGTGGTCAAAATGCAGCGGGCGCAGGGGCCGCCGGCGCGGAAGACGGCGGAGCCGATCCGCAGGGTCGGCCAGGTGTCCTCGGCGAAGGCGGGGCAGCCGGAGAGGACGACGTTCGCGCGGAAGCGGTCCAACGGCACGGGTTCCTCGCCGGCGGCGACGAGCCGGTCGTTGAGGTCGGCGAGCGAAGCCTCGCCGAGGGCGAGGAGCGGGTAGGCGTCGGCGAAGGAGACGAGATCGCCGGGCCGGGCCTTGCCCGGCTTGAGGATGTGGCGGCGGAAGGCGGGGCCGATGCGGACCAGCCGGCAGACGACGCCGAGCCGGGCTTCGAGCCAGCGGGCGGGGGCGTCGCCGCAGTCCTCGGCTGCCAGGCCCTCGCTGCTCCAGACACTCACGGGCCGAAGCGGGGCGGCGGGATCGGGCGCGCGGGCGACCGCGAGCGGGGCGGCGTCGGCGTGCCGCAGGATGAGATGGTCGGGCGTGAGGGCGGTGCCGACCAAGGCCATGCGCGGGTGGGCGCGTTGGGTCAGGAAGCAACCGGCGGCATCGACGACAAGGAAGCGCCGGTCGCCGACGAGGCCTAGATCGTCGAGTTCGGCGGATGGCACGGCGAAGCCGCCGAGAGACTTGACGGGGTAAAGGAAGAGGCCGGAGACCTGCGCGACGGGAAGCACGCGCCGATTGCCCGCCGGACCGCCGGCGGCGGCAAGGCGAAAGGGACGCGCGGGCGGACCGCGGCCTACTTGCCCGCGGCGGCGGCGGACTCCGCCGCGGCGGTGGGCTTGGTCCGGCGCCCGTGATAGGAGGCGCGCAGCAGGCCGTAGCCGGGGCGTTCGACGCCGACCGGTGTGAAGCGGATGAACCCCTGCTGGGCGGCGACGCGGACGAGTTCGCCGCGGTGCTGGACGCCGAGCTTGCGGTGGAGGCCGCGGCGCACGGCGGAGACCGTGGCGACGGTGACGCCGAGTTCTTCCGCGGCGACGACGTCGTCGCAGCCGTCGCCGATCACGGAGAGGACGACCTGCTCGAAGTTGGTGAGCAGCGCGAAGAGCGCGTTGGCCGTGGCGCGGCTGCGCTGCATGAAGGCGAGGATGGAGGCGCTCCAATAGCATTTGCCGTCGGCCACGGCGCGGACGGCGGCGGTGAATTGTTCGGGCGACTCGGTGCTGGAATCGAAGACGGCGGGCACGCCGAGATGGCGGAGGGTGCTGAGCTCGCGGTAGTCGGAGGGGCTGGCGATCACGAGGGTGCGGCGGACCCGCGAGGCGGGGCCCTGGCAAGCCGACAGGAGATCCAGCACATCGCCGCCGAGCTGCGGGCCGACGCCGGTGACGAGGAGATCGTAGCGGGCCGTCGTCAGTTTTTCCTGGGCGGCGGCGACGGTGGCGACGGTTTCGATGCGGGCGGCGGGGTACACCGCGAGGAGGTGCTGCCGCAGGATCGCGGCATACAGGGTATCGGGCTTCAGGATCAGGATGGCACTCATGGGGAAGACAGGGGTGACGCTCGGGGGAGGGGCCGGACCGGGGCAGGTGGGAACAGGCCCAGTCGACAGGTGCATCCGGAACCGGTCCGCTGCCGCGGCCAACGGTTCGTCTGTAATTTTTCCGTATCGGCCGGCGTTGGTCCGCAGACCCGCCGGACGCCGCGCCGGGTCAGACGGCGGTATATCGGTAGCCGGACTTGGCGATGACCTCGACGCGGGCGCGGAGCGGGATACCGACCGCGGCGCACGAGGCGCAGAGTTTGCCGAGCAGGACGCGCAGGTTGGCGGTTTCGCCGACGAAACGCCGGCCGAGGATCTCGTCGAAGAGGCGGTCGTAGGTGACGACCTCGCCCGCGGATTCGGCCAACAGGCGGGCCAGCGCGAGTTCGCGCGGCGTGAGCGCGATGCGGCGCCGGCCCTTGCGCAGGAGGCGGCGGAGCGGTTCGATCGTCCCGCCGGCGAACGGAAGGTTTGCGAGCGCGGCCGGGTCGGGCCGGAGCACCGAAGGCGGGGCGGGGCGTGCGCCGAGCCGGGCGAGGTACGCGGCCAGCAGGTCGGGATGCACGGGGTCGCGCAGGACCAGGTCGGCGCCCAGCTCGACGAGCCGGGCCTCGGTCTGCGGCGGGGTGCCGGCGGCGACGATGACCACGACGAGCGCCGGTTGGCCGCCGGTCTCCTGGCGGACGGCCGCGATCACCTGGTCGGCGAAGCCGTCGTCGAGCCGGGCGCGCGTGACCACGACCCCGGGGCGATCGGCGGCGAGCCGGCGGAGGAAGACGCGCAACGAGGGGCACTCGATGGCGGGCAGTTTCCGGCTGTCGCACAGCGCGAGGAGGGCGTGGCGCTCGCTCGCGCGGGAGGCGACCAGGGCGATCATGTCCGGGGCGGCAATGCGGTTCAGACCGGCAAGGCGATCACAAGGCGGAAGCTCGCCGCCTGCGGGGCGGTCGCAAGACCGAGCAGGCCGCGGCTCTTTTGGATCCCGACGACGAGACCGTGGGCCGGCACGCCCTGAAGCGACGGCAATTCGCCCTGCAGCCAGGCTTCGAAGTCGGCGCGACTCATGGCCGGTGCGTCCGCGGTGATCGAAATCTGGAGTCCCGGCTGGCTGGAGAGGAGGTGTTTGCGGTTCAGCCAGGCGAAGGGACCGGTCGCGTTTTCCCGGGCGACATGCTCGAGGCGGGCGAGCGGTTCGGCCTTCAGGCCCACGGTGGAACGCGGCCGGGCCCGCCGCAGCGCGACCGCGAGCGCGCAGACCATGAGGAGCAGGAATTCGATGCCGGAGAGGCCGCGTGCCGCGGTGTGTTCGTCGAGCCCGGCGCAGTCGGTCGCCTTTTCGTCCTCGTCCGCCCGGCTGATGCGGCGCGCGATTTCGAGCGCGTGGCGGACACCCGAGCCGACGAGGGCCGGCGAGGTGTCGCGGTTGCCGTAGGCCGAATCGAAGAACCCGGCGGAAACGATCATCGCGGCGTCCGCGGTGCGCTTGGCCTGTTCGAGGTTGCGCATCAGGCCGGAGAGGACGGGGTCGCCCCGGGAGCGGCCGCCGAGGACGGTCGTGGCGGAGGCAAGGTGGGCGTGGATCGTGGTCAGCAGGTTCGCCGTCTGCTGCAGCGCATCGCGGGCGGACTCGGAGGCGACGAACTCGATTTCCTGCGCCATCCGGGCGGAGGCGAGATCGTCGGCGAGGGTATCGGCGCGCCGGGCAAGGCCCTGGTCGCGGCGGCAGCGCCGGGTGCGTTCGATCCACTCCGGCACCTTGGCTTCGAAGCCAAGCTTGTCGGGGAGGGGTTTTCCGATGAACGCATAGACCTGCAGCGGGATCGCCCGGCGGAGATTCTCGGCGGTGTCGAAGGCGCTGATAACGACGAAGCCGAGGTGGGGATCGGCCTGCTGGGCCTCGGCGATGAACGTGAGCCCGTCCTTTCCCGGCATGTGGACGTCGACGAGGCAGAGGTCGAACCGCTCGGAACGGAGGCAGGCAAGGGCCGAGGCGGCATCGGCACGATGGCACAGATCGTAGTCGCGGCCGAGGCGGAGCCGAATGGCGGCGAAGATCTGGCGCTCATCGTCCACGACGAGAATCCGCGGCGTCATGGCGGCGGCGGGATCGTTGGGCATGGGTTGGGGCGGCGGGAAAATGAAAAGGCCGGCGGGTGGGTCAAGCCGCGGTTCGGGCCGGCTCCCGGGAGGCCGGGCCGTCGGGCGCGGCGGCGACCGGGGGCTCCGCCGGCAGGTCCACGAAGACGGTGGTGCCGACGTCGGGCGTGCTGTCGATGCGGATCCGGCCGTGATGCAGGTGGGTGATTTTCTGGGCGATGGTGAGCCCGAGCCCGATGCCGCGCACCTCGCTGCCGAATTCTTTGGTGGTGAAGTAGGCGTCGAAGACCCGCTCGAGGTCCGCCGTGGGAATGCCGCAACCCCGGTCCGCGATCAGGAATCGGACGGCGCCCTCGCGCGGGACCGAGACGTCCAACCGGACCTCCTGGCCGGGCCGCGAGGCGTCGACGGCGTTGGCGACGAGGTTGCCGAGGAGGCGTTGGATCAGGACGGCGTCGACTTGGAGCGCGGGGGCCGGGCCGGGGTTGAAGACCAGCCCGACGTTGCGGCGCGCCGCGCGTTCCCGGATGACCTCGCGCACGCTGTCGAGCAGGTGGTCCGCCCGGGTTGGGGCGTAGTTCGGGGCAAGGCGTTCGGAGAAGAAGAGGGCTTCGCGAAGATACGCTGACATGCTGGAGATCGACTGCTTGGCGGTCGCATGGACCTCCAATTCCAAACTGCCCGCAGGAAACTTGTCCGCGGTATGAACGAGGAAGGAGTCGACCGGGGTGATGAGGTTCTTCAAGTCGTGGGCCAGCCCGCGGGACATCATGGCGAGGTGCTCCATGCGGGCCTGGAGCTCGGCTTGGGCGGCCAACCGGGAGCGGGTGAGCAGGCTGTCGATGAGTTCGGCGGCATTCTGCAGGCGCTGCACTTCGTTGTAGGCGTAGGGCCAGTCGTTGGACTTGCGGCCGAGGGCGAGGATCAGCGACGGGTGCGGGGAACCCCGCGGGATGGCGACCACGACCCCGATCCGGTTCGCCTCAAGGTAGGCTTCCAGCTCGGCGTGGGACGGCGGACCGCCGCGGCGTTGCAGCGATTCCGGCGTCGCCCAGGCGAGTTCGACCAGCGGCGCATAGGGCGAAGGAACGGGGGGCGGCGCGGGCCGGGCGGGATTGGGTTTCCGGTCCTCCGCCGGGAAGAAGATGATGCGGGCGTCCGTGGCGGAGAACCGTTCGCAGAGGAACCGGCGGAAATCCCGGACCAGCTCGGGCTCGCTCTTGGTTGCTTCGCCAAGCTGGATGAGGCGGTCGCGCAGTCCGGCGAGCCAGATCTCGTCCGCCTTGCCGAGATGCCGGGCAATCGACCGATGCAGCAGAAGCGCGGCGGTGCCCGCGAGCAAGGTGCCCCCGCCGACGGCGGTGGGCAGCGGCAGGACGGGCGCGAGCCGCAAAGTAGTCCAGATGCCGACGATCACCAGCGTGGCCGTGCTGAGCGCCCAATGCAGGAGCGAAACGGCGACGCGCTGGAGGTTGAAGATTTTGTAGTAATTCAGTGCCCAGGCTGATGTTCCGTAGGCCGCGAATGCAATTAATGGGCCTAGTCGAGAAATGGCGGGTACTCGCAGTGCGGCCCCGAGTGTATGCGACACAATCGTAAGCACGGCTGCGATTGAAAGATTCAGTGTGAGAAATCGTAGCTCGTGCCGTCGTGATCCGCTCAACTTTTTCAGTACATCATTTGAGTAATACAAAACATACAGCGTACCAAAAAGCATCAAAATGGAGTAAGCCGCGTAGGCGAAGCCTCTCGTGATTTGAGGATGAGATTTTGATATTATTACAAAATCGCGGTGAAATGTCAGTGAACATACAATTATGCTGACGGCAAAAATCGGGACGGATTTCGCGAGGAGAAATAGGCTGCCAAGACTTGGCGAAGTAATTGAACGAGCGACCAACCATTGCGCCCAAATATGAAATGCCGCCACTGCGGCATTTGCTCGATGGAAAAAATCAGAATTGGAGTGCCCGAAAGCAGCCAATTTTTGATTCTCGTGGTACGTTTGGACGACGAGGAAAAGCCATATGCAATTTACCAAACCGCCGACGAAGAAGGCTTGATTGGTTGGCCTCTTCGGATTTGCCCAGAGCACAAAAAGCGCAACTCCACCTGTAAATATGGAAGCGCAAAGAAATATGGTGCCCATTTTGGGTTTTTGCTGCCGGTCAGCTCTACTTGCTGGTACAACCCGAGTGTCTGATTCGGTCCGTTTTGTGGATCGAGGGGTTAGGCTGGAGACATCGTTTTTCGATCTGGGGCGGTGAGCAGCTCAAGAGATCGACTGGTTGATGACGATCAATACAAGTGTCCTGCGCGAAGAGGGGTGTTTACGTTGTTGACTTTCTGATAGCGGATTCCTGTGCCGCAAAGCGTAAATGCAAGCCCTGCTTGCAACTCGCGGACGATCGCCGCTGTCATTTGATGCAGTTACGTCGTAGCCGTGCGCGGAGCTACTTCTGCCGGATTGGGTCCTTTCAGTTCCTTGGTGCCGCGGGCGCCGAGTTCGGCGAAACGGCGGGCTCCCGGCAGCAGCATGCTTTCGAACGACCCGACCGCGGCGTTGTAGCCTTTGCTGGCGGCTTCGAGGCCGCGGCCGACGCGGTCGAGGTTGTCGGCAAAAGTCGCGATCCGGTCGTAAAGGGTCCGGCCAAGGGCGCTGATTTCCTCCGCGTTGCGGCCGAGCGCCTCCTGGTTCCACCCGTAGGCGGCGGCTTTCAGCAGGGCGATCAGCGTGGTGGGCGTCGCCAGCAGCACCCGCCGGGTCAGGGCGCGGTCCAACAGCGTGGGATCGGCCTGCAGAGCCGCGGTCAGAAAGTGGTCGCCAGGCAGGAAAAGCACCACGAATTCGGGCGAGGGCTGGAATTGCTCCCAGTAGTTTTTCGCGCCAAGGGCGTCGATGTGCCCCCGGACTTTCCGCGCGTGTTCGTCCAACCGGGCTTGTCTGACCTCGGGGGCGTCGGCCTCCGTCGCGGCGCGGAACGATTCGATCGGGGCCTTGGCGTCGACGACGATGCGCTGGCCGCCGGGCAGGCGCAGGACGAGATCGGCGCGCAGCGGTCCGCCGGTTTCCTGTTCGGTGAAGTCGCAATACGGGAGCATGTCCGCCATCTCCACGACCCGGCGCAGCTGCAATTCGCCCCAGCTGCCGGCGTAGGTGGTGGAGCGCAGGGCGGTCGACAGGCGGGAGGCCTCGGTCTGCAGGCGGGTTTGCGCGGTCTGCAAGGCCTGGAGCTGTTCGGACAGGGCGCCGTAGGCCCCGGCCCGCGCGCGCTCGAGCTCGGCGATCTTGGCGTCGACCTTGGCCAGCGATTCATGGATCGGCTGCACGAGGGCGCCGACGGCCTCGGATTTCTTCGCGAGGTCGCCGGTGGCGTCCTGCCGGAGCTGCGCGAACAGCGAACCGGCCTGGGCGAGGAAATCGGCGCGCTGCGCGCTGAGGGCATCGGCGGACAGCGCGCGGAATTCAAGCGCGAGCGATTCGTGGCGATGCCGGGCGGCTTCAAGTTGCGCGGAAAGCTCGGCGTTGCGGGCCGTGAGGCGAAACAGCTCCGCCTGCTGGGTGGAATTTTCGGCGGCAAGCCGGGTGTTCTCCTCAGCCAACATCGAGTGCCGGGCGGTTTGGGCGGCAAAACGGGCACGCAGAATCGACCAAATCGCCGTTCCGGAAACCAGGGCCGCGACCAGAGCGATTACAGTGTTTTGCACTCGGGGAAGTGCAGCGGATGCGAATCGCGGTGCAACTCTCGATGCGCGCCTTGACAGGGGATTTCGCGGGCTGCAAACACCGGAGCGCCGCGTTTTCGCGCCCCCCGAGACTCGGCCCGCTTCATCTCCAAACCTGTCCGCATGCTGACCGAGAATCCTCCGGCCGTCGCTCCGAGCGCTGTCTCCGAAAAACCACCTGTTCTGGTGGTTGACGACGAATACGGACCGCGGGAATCGATCGCGTTCAGTCTAGCCGCCGATTTCGCGGTGGACACGGCGGAGCGGGCCAAGGAGGCGCTGGGCAAACTGCGCACGCGCTCCTACAGCGCCGTCGTCATGGATATCCGCATGCCGGAAATGGACGGGATCCGGGCGCTCGAGGAGCTGCGGAAAATCGATCCGCATGTCTCGGTGATCATGCTGACGGGCTACGGCACGCTGCACACCGCGCAGCAGGCCATGGTGGCCGGGGCCAACCAGTACCTGCGCAAACCGCCGGATATTCCCGAGTTGATCGAGGCGGTGCGGAAACAGGCGCATGCCACGCGGCTGCGGCGCGCCCAGGCCCAGGCGGCGGCGGAAGCGCTGAGCCTGAACACCGCTTTGAAGCGCGAGATCGAGCGCAACGAGCCGCAGATCTGGCAGGCCCGGGCATCCGTCGAGCTCGTGCACGATCTCAACAATCCGCTGACGGTGGTGATCGGTTACGCGGCTTTGGTGGCCGAGGAAGCGCGGACGCTGGCGCAGCGCGATCCCGATACCGCGCGCAAACTGCTCGATTATTCGGGCATGGTGGAAAAGGCGGCCGAGTATTGTCACCACCTCTCCGAAAATTGGCGGGCGGCCTCGAAGCAGGCGGCGGAGTTTACGCGGGTGGATCTGGTGAAGGTGGCCCAGGAAGTCCGGCAAGTGATCTTTTTCGACAACGCGGCGATCCAGCTGACAGGGCTCGGCGAGGCGGTTGTCCGCGGCTCGAAGTACGAGCTCATGCGGGTGTTCCAGAATCTCTTCAAGAACGCGCTCGAGGCCGGGGCGACGCGTCTCGAAGTGAAGTTCGCGCGGCGGGGTGAACAGACGGAACTCAGCGTCGCGGACAACGGTTCGGGGATGGATGCGGAGCGGGTCAAGCGGGCCCTGCACGGCGGCTTTACCAGCAAGGCCAGCGGCACCGGACTGGGGTTGAGCATCTGCCGGCACTTGGCCGGCACGCACGGGGCCACCTTCGCGCTGGAGTCCGCCCTCGGGCGCGGCACCACGGTGCGGCTAACGTTTCCCGCCGCGCCGCAGGGATGAAGCGGCGGCGAGTCAAAATTACCGGCATCGGGCCGGTCACTCCGGCCGGAATCGGACGCGAGGATTTTTGGCGGGGTATTCTGTCGGGGCAAAGTTTCATCCGGCCATATCGCAAGCTGGGAGAGGAGTTTGGTTCATTTTGTGCGGCATTTCTATCTATACCCGACTTTAAGAAGTATCTTGGAGAGTTCGAGGTGCCTAAGGGAACATCCCGACAGACTTTGCTAGCGGCAGTCGGTGCCCGTTTGGCTTTGGCCGATGCCCGGCTGACAAGAGCAGAGCTTCGCGACAGTGATTGCGCGATTGTGATAGGATCTTCTTTGTTGGATTTTGGTGGTATCGGCGCTGCAATAGACAGCGTTGGAAAGCGTGGACCTAGAGCTGCCCAAGCGCGCGTTGTATACACTACTACTCTCACTAGCATATCGGAAGTTGTCGCTGGAATGTGTGACATTACGGGCAGGAGTTTGTCGATTCAGACGTCCTGCTGCGCCGGGATGGATGCGATTGGCCAAGCGTTTCGTATGGTTTCAAGTGGTGAGGTCGATTTGGCGATTTGTGGCGGGACCGAGGCGCCGCTGCACAAATTTCCTATGCTTGAGCTTCGGGCGGCAGGATTGACGCCGTGCAGCAATGATATGTCGGACCGAATCGCGCGACCGTTGGATCTTTGGCGGACAACTGGTGTGGTAAGTGAAGGATCGTGCATTCTTGTGTTGGAGCCGGAGGACAGTCCTCGCCGAGGTCACGCCCTAGTTGCTGGGTATGGAGTGGCTAATGATGTTCCCGATAGGTTGTGCAGTGGGCTTATCGATTCCGCGAAATCCGCTATTGCGGATGCTCTGATTCGCCCGAATTTGATCGAAGCGCTCAATGCTTGGGCCCCGGGGCATCGTCTCATTGACGAGGCTGAGGTAGAGTCCATGAGAAAAGTCTTTGGCCCCCAGTTGTCAGATGTGCTGGCGTATTCTATTAAGGGTTCGATCGGTTCGGCGCTTGGTGCTGCTCCTGCTATCCAAGTTGGAGCCTCTGCCCTCGCGCTCGCCGCGGGACTTGTTCCTGGGACGGTAAATTGGCAGTATCCTGATCCTTCGTGTCTATTGAATCTCTCATCGAGTAGTAGGCAGGTTGCCCACGACTTTGAGTTGGTGAATGCTCACGGCGTCGGAAAAGTAAATGCCTCGATAGTATTGCAAAAATGTTCGTAATCACACTCGCCCTATTGGTGACGGTTGTAGTGGCTGCTGTTGGGCTGACGATTCTTTGGTCCAATCCGAAAAGAGGGGTGAACCGAGCTGTGTTTGTCGGCGCGGTCCAGATGGCTGCGTGGCTCTTGTGCTGGCATTTCGCGGCAACTTCCAGAAATGGTCTTTATTGGATTCGATGGACTTGTGCGGTTGGCGCCCTGGCTCCGCTTACCTTTTGGATCGTTAAGGAGTGCATTTTGTATAGGCCCGGAAGGCCTTTGTTTGATTGGTTTATGCGGAGCTGCCCGTGGATAATTGTACCTGCGGTATTTTCAATTCTGCCTTTTACCGATGCATTCATTCCGCCGGAGTCGACTCCGAAGAATCCGATCCATGGCTGGGCTTATGGCTTATATATTTGGGGACTTGTTGCAATATATATAGTTTTGTTTCGTGATACATTCTTTCGATCTAAGGAAGTTTCGGGTGTGGAAAGGGTCGAACTCCAGGTTTGGCTTGGTGGTGGTTGTGTGCTCGCGGTTACCGTCTATGCCCTGATGGGGTTGAGTGCGTTCACTGGGAATCCGATTTTTCGCAGACTTCAGCCTTTGGCTGTGCTGCTGTTTTACGCAGGGACCGCCTATGCGGTGACAAGCTTCAGAATATTCGATGCTCGCCAGATATTTCTGGTTTCGATCCAGAGGGGGATACTAGTAGTTACGGTGGCTGTCGTTGCTTATTTTGTGCAGAGCAGTGTCGAGCTCTTTGTGCCGAAGCTCTTCTCGTTTCTGATTACAACCTCGGTGGCATTGTGGCTCGCCACATTTTTGGATTCTTTGCTGGATCGATATTTTCAGTTCTATCCGAAGGCAATGTTTGCGCGGAAGGCTGCATTCTCCGTTGCCCAAAGAGAAAGCCGCCTTGAGAAGCTGGAGTCTGCGTTTCTGGGGGTGCTTAAGGGTTGGGGACAGGCTGAAACGGCGGTAATTCTATCGGGAGGAAAAGGTTCATTCGCCGTCGACTCGTCTATTGTTCTAGATGAAACAGGGCTTGAGTTTCAGGCGATGAGACAATTGCGCTGGGCAACCCCGGAGCGTCTTGTTCGCGAACGCGGAAGTCCTGAACGTGATGCTTTGAGAGAATTTCTTGTTCAGAAGAAGCTCGGCGTGGTTGTCATTGTCGAGGGCACTTCGTTGACGAGCGTTGTCGGCGTGGGGATTCCGGCTTCGCGGCGGCCTTATACTTACCCGCAGGTCACGCAGCTCATGGAGCTGGCTTCCATCATGGAGAGCGCCCTCGAGCGCGCGCACTTCTCCGCCAAGGTTCAGCACACGGAACAGCTCGCGACCGTCGGCCTGCTCGGGGCCAGTCTCGCGCACGAAATCCGCAATCCGCTCGTTTCCATCAAGACCTTCGTCCAGCTGCTGCCGACCCACCACCAGGATCCGCGTTTCCGGGAAAAGTTCTTCAAGCTGATCGGCGACGAAGTCGGCCGGATCGACCAGCTCACCGAGCAACTGCTCGATCTCGCGTCCCCGCGCACCTACGAGGCCAAGCTGATCGAGCTGCACCCGCTGCTGCGCTCAAGCCTCGACCTCGTCGCCGCCAAGGCGGCCCACCGGAACATCGAGTTTCTGACCGAGTTCCATGCCTCGCCCGATGCGGCGTTCACCGATGCGTCCGCCGCCAAGCAGGTGATGCTGAACCTCTGCTTCAACGCCATCCAGGCGGTCGACGAGGCGCGGGAGGCGCCCGCCCGCTGGGTGAAAATCGCGACCCGCAATACGCCCCAGGGCATCGAGATGGCGGTGGCCGACAGCGGTCCGGGCATCGCGCCGGAGATCCGGCCCCGGCTGTTCCAGCCGTTCCAGACCACGAAATCCTCCGGTTTCGGTCTGGGCCTCGCGATCTGCAGCGATATTCTGGCCAATCTCAACGCCACCATCGCCGTCGACCCGCCGGTCCCCGGCCAGGGGGCCATCTTCCGCGTCACTTTCCCATGCCAACCCTCGTTATCCTAGCGACCGCCGACGCCGCCCTGGCGGACGCGTGGGAGCGGCAGCTGCCCGTCGGGCGAATCTGCCTGCGGCTCGGGGCGCAGAATTTTCCCGGCGGCACGGCGCCGGGGTTCGCCGCGGTGGTCGTGCTCGACGCCGCGAGCGAACCCTCGCTGCCGCCCTCGCTCGCGCGCTGCCCGACGATTTTCGTGGGCGAGCCGCGCAGCCTGCCGTTCGAGCAGGCGCGCATGGCGGGCCGGGCCAAGGTCTATCTTTCGTACGAGGAGAGCGCGCAGCGGTTGCGCGAGCTGCTGCCGCTGGTCGAGGAGGTGGCGGAGAAGCAGTCGATGGTCGAGATGCTGGTCGAGAAGGCCCGGCGCGGCGACCTGCCCCGGCCGGCGCTGCGCAGCCCGGCGGCGGACCACGCGGAGCTGTGGGATTTCCTCGAGGGCGCGATCGAAAATCTGGATACGCGCGACCGCCTGATCGCCGAGTTCCGTCGCGCGTCGCGGCACGTGCTGCGCGCCTCGCACACCGTGTTCTTCCTGCGGGAGGCGGACGGTTTCCGCGCCGACCGCGGGACCTCGTTTTTCCCGGCCGACGATCCGCTGGTGGCGTTTTTCGAGAACCATCCCGCGGTGATCGACGGTACCAACTGGGACGGACCGGCCGATCCGGTGGCGGAGCTCGCCGTGCGCAACCGGCTCGCGCTCTGGGGTGCCCGGCTGCTCGTCCCGGTCCACGACAACGGCCGGCTGCTCGGTCTGATCGCCCTCGGCGTGCGCGACGACGGTCAAGCCTACGACGAAGCGGACCGCTCGCGGGGCGTCTTTTTTGCGCGGCTGTTGCGGCACTTTCTGGGGAAGTCGGCGCAGTTCAGCCGGCTGAACCATCTCTCCGAACAGGTCGGCCTCGGGGCCAAGTACCTGCCCGGCACGCTCGTGCTGGGGCCGGGCGACACGGCGCCGCGGCACGTGCCGCTCGTGGTGCGCGATGCGATCGGGCAGGCGCGCCGGACGCGGGAGATCTGCCGCGTCGCCCCGACGGCGGGGCAGCCTTTCCGCGCCAGCGCCGGGGTCATCGCGGAGACCGGCGGCATCTGGGCGTTTTGGGAAGAGGCCAGCAGCGAAGTGCACGATGCGCAGGTGCGGGCGACCGCGAGCCGGCGCGAGGTGCTGCGCGAACTGGCGCTGACGCTGAGCCATGAGCTGGGCAACGCGATCGTCTCGCTTGCGACTTTTCGCCAGGCGGGACCGGACCGGCCGCTGCCGCCGGCGCTGCTGGAAACGATGAAGACCGACGTCGGCCAGCTGGAGCAGTTGAACGACAACCTCGCGCTGATGCAGGTGCTGCACGAGGCGGAGCCCGCGGCCGTCGACGTGCGCGAGGTCGTCCAGACCGTCGGCCATGCCCTCGGCCTGCGCGTGGAGGTCGGGCCGGATCCGGTGGTGCTCATGGCGAGCCGGCGTTTGCTCGATTTCGCGCTGCGCGCGTTGGTACGGACGATCGGCGAAAACCGCCCCGAGCACGGCTTGCGCGAGCTGGCGCTGAAGGTGCGCTCGACGGGCACGGGGCCGGAGCTGACGGCGTTGCTGTCGCTGAAGGGCAAGCACCTCGAGCTCGAGGGTATCTTGCCGGAGCCCGCGGACGACGCGGTGCCGAACCAGGGCCGGCTCGGGGTGTTTCTGGCGAAGGAAATCCTGCGGCTGCACCGCGGCGAGATCCACGCCGGTCCGGGCATGGAAGGCACGGAGATCCTGATTTCGCTGCGGCACCTCTGACGATGACGGATATCGGCCGACGGCTGGAAACCTGGGCGGAAGGCGAGCCGACGGTGCGCGCGCTCTTTGCGATCGGCTCGCGCTCGCGGGACGCCGGCGGCCCGGGGGCCGCAGACATCTATTCGGACTGGGATTACCAGGTCATCGCGGCGGAGCCGGCATTGTTCGACCAGGCGGGTTGGTGCGAGCAGGCCGGCCTGGGCAAGCCGCTCGCCTATGTGTTGAGGAGCGGCCGGCTCGGCGGCGTGCGCAAGGTGACCGCGGTGGTCGCCGGCGGAGAGATCGACGCGGTGATCATTCCCGCGGCGCAGTTCGTGGCGGTCCGGGCGGCGGTGCAGGCGGGAACCTACCGCGAGAGCCCGTTGGTGTGGAGCGCGCTGCGGGACCAAGGCCTGGTGTTGGCGGGCGGCTTCCGGCGGATGAAGGACGAGATCGCGGCGGAGGAGCTGTTCCGCTGGGTGGAGAAAAACCTGCCGCCGCCGCGGCTCAGCGAGGCCGAGATTGTCGAACTGGCAGAGGGATTCGTCTGCGACTACGTGTCCACGATGCGGAAAATCGCGCGGGGCGAACTTGTCGCGGCGCAACGTTGGCTGCACGCGCAGTTGGCTGAGACCAACTACCGGCTGCTGCACGAACTGCGGCGCCGTCGGGGACAGGCGAGTTTTCCGGATGCGCGCCGGCTGGAACTGCTGGCGGCGGGGGCTGAACTCGGCTTGGTGCGGATCGAGGCGACCCTCGAGGCGCGGAGCCTGCGCGCGGCGGCGGGGCGGAGCGCGCAGGGTTGCGCGGCGCTGGTCCGGAGCCTGATCGGCGACGCGTGGCGCTGGCCGGAGCTGCCGTCAGGCCTGCGCGTTGAATAGCTCGGCGATGACGTCCTCGAGCGGGACGTCCTCGATCGTGATATCGGCCACGGGGCCGGTGCGGAGGATTTCCTGGGAAACGGCCACGACGTTTTCGCCGGGCACGCAGAGGGTAAACTTGCCCTCGTCGTTGCGCGTCGTGCTGGCGGCGAAGCCGGATTGCCAGGTCTCGGGGAAGGCGCCGCCGGCCGCGGGGACGAAGGAGATGATCTTTTTCTTGGCGCCGCCGCTGGATTCGAGGCGGTCGAGGGGACCGTCGTAGATTTTGCGGCCCTTGTGGATCACGACGACGCGTTCGCACAGTTCCTTGATGTCGGCCATGTAGTGGCTCGTGAGGAGAATGGTGACGCGATAGCGGCGGTTGTAATCGCGCAGGAACGAACGCACGGCCTTCTGGGAAACGACGTCGAGGCCGATCGTCGGTTCGTCGAGGAAGAGGACCCGCGGGCGATGGAGCAGGGCGGCGATGAGCTCCATTTTCATGCGTTCGCCGAGCGAGAGCTCGCGGACCATGACGTTGAGCTTCTTGCCGACGTCGAGCAGGGCGACGAGTTCGTCGAGGGTCGTCTTGTACTGCTCCGCCGGGATGGCGTAAATCGCGCGGAGGAGGTTGAAGGACTCGATGGCGGGGAGGTCCCACCAGAGTTGGTTCTTCTGGCCGAGGACGAGAGCGAAAAGACGGCGGTAGGCGTTCTCGCGTTTGGTGGGATCGAAACCGGCGACGCGGGCGCGGCCCGAGGTCGGGTGGATGAGCCCGGAAAGCATCTTGAGCGTCGTGGTCTTGCCCGCGCCGTTGGGGCCGAGAAAGCCGACGAACTCGCCTTCCTTGATCGTGAAGGAAATGTCCTTCGCGGCGGCGGTTTCCTCGAAGTCGCGTTTGAAGAGGCCCTTCACGCCGCCCCAGAAGCCGGGTTGCTTCTTGTAGGTGCGGAAGACGCGCGTGAGGTTTTCGACTTCGATCATGGACCGCGCAGTGAAGCGGGTCCCCGGCGCGATGCAATCGCGGCGCGGCGGCTTCAGGAGCCCGGCACGAGGGCAACGCGGAAGCCGATGTTGTGGTTCCGGTACCCGGGCTCGGCTTTGCCGCGCGTGGCATAGCGGATGAGACCGGGATCGATCACATAACTGCCGCCGCGGCGCACGCGCGCGTTGCCGGTGGCATTGCCCTTCGGATCGGTGACCGAACCGCCTTTGTGTTTGTCGGCGTACCAGTCGGAGCACCATTCCCAAACGTTGCCCAACAGATCGTGGAAGCCCCACGCGTTGGGCGCGCCGGAAGCGGAGGGTTGAGAGGTGCCGCGGCTGTTCTGCGCGTGCCAGATACGGACCGCGGGTTCGGCGCCGGGGCGGTCGCCGGTGTCGCCGGCGCGGCACGCGTACTCCCACTGGGCTTCGGTGGGCAGGGTATAGACGTAGCCGGCGGGGAGCCGGTCCGCGGCGCGTTCGCGTTCGGTGAGCTTGCGGCAGTACGCGGCCGCATCGAGCCAGGTCACGTTTTCCACCGGCAGGTTGTCGCCGAGGTCGCGGGACGGGTTGCCCTCCATGAGCGCCTGCCACTCGGCCTGGGTGACCTCGGCGCGGCCGAGCCAGAACGGTTTGGTCAGCTGCACCGCGGTACGCGGACGCTCCTCGAGATTGCCGGTGGCGCTGCCCATGGTGAACGAACCCGCGGCGACCGGCAGCAGCACGAGGCCGAGATCCGGGACGGTCCACGGCTGCCCGATTTCCGGTACCGCGATCTTCTCGAGGACGACGGCGAGAGTTTCCTTCGCGCGCGGGGCGAGGTTGAGTTCGCGCCGGGAGGTGCGGTAGCCGCGGGCTGAAATCTCCAGTGCGATCGGTTTGCCGGCGGGAACGGAGAGGAGGTTGCGGCGGGGGACGGCGGGTTTGCCGTCGACGGTGACGGCGAAGGCGGCCGGGCCGGTGACGGTGAGGGTGACCTCGGCCGGTTTCGGCACGAGGGCAACCGGCACGGTGGCGACGCCGCGATCGCTGACCACGACGTCGGTCTGCCACGGTTCGTAGTCGGGATGGACGACTTCGAGTTTGCGCGTGCCGGGGTCGACGCCGTCGATGCGGCCGCGGCGGATCGGGAAAACGTTGCCGTCGATCCGGGCCGAGGCGCGCGCGACGTCGAACGGTTTTCCGGCCGTCTGCAAATCGATGCCGCCGCTGGCGGCGACCAACGTGCCGGCGTCGAGGGTCTGGGTTTGGCCGGGCTTGAGCACGACGGTGCGGCGATCGGTGCGATGGCCGGCAAGAGCGATCTCGACGACCTGCGCTTTGTCGGTCGGGAGCGAGAGGGTGGCGGGCGTGGTGCCGACCTTCTTGCCGCCGACGAAGACATCGGCGCCGTCGGGCACCGAAAACACGCGCAGCTCGCCGGGGCGCTGCGTCTGGGCCGGCGTGAGCCGGGTCGGACGCGCGGCGACGAGCGTGGTTTCCGGCGACTCGATGTCGGCGTAGTCGGGGTGAACGAACCGGAACCGGTAGGTGCCGACGGTGAGCGCCTTGGGGGCGCGCAGCGGGCCGGTGTCGGGGACGATCCCGATGGGGCGCTCGCGGCCGCGGGCATCGACGGCGACGACCCGCGTCCCGGGGCGGGCGACGATCTCGACGGCGGCGTAAACGGGCTCGAGCGTGACGGTGGTCGTGCCGCCGGCGGCGGACATTTCGACTTTCGAGCGGGAGGTGCGGTAGCCGGAGGCCTGAACCGTGAGTTCATGTTCGCCGACCGGGACGGCGGCGAGCCGGAGTTCGCCGGAATCGGGCACGGGGCGATCCGTTTCTTTGGCCAACCAGACGCGGGCGCCGACGTCGGCCGGGAGCACGCGGACGACGAATTCCGGCACGGTCGGCGGAGGTTGGGGCGCCGGGACGGGCGCGGCCGCAACGGGGACGGGGACGGCGACGGGCGCGGGGGCAACGGGTCGGAAAAACCAGACTGCGGCGGCGACGACGGCGAGACTGGCCGCGGCGGCCGCGAGGCGGACGGCGGAACGGCGGGCCGGCGGGGCGGCGGCGGGGACGAAGGCGCTGCCGGTTGCGCCGGCGAGGCCCAGGCGGGCGGCCACGTCCGCGGCGGAGGCGGGGCGGTCGGCGGGATTCTTCGCGAGGCAGGCGGCGATCGTTTTTTCCCAGGCGGCTGGGATGTCGCCGCGGCCGGTCACGCCGAGGGCGGCGCGGCGCGCGGCGAGCGGCGGGGCGACGACCTCGCGGACCTGGAGGACGATGTCGCCTTCGAAAAACGGCGGCTTGCCGGTGAGCAGTTCGTAGAGCGTGGCGCCGAGCGAGTAGATATCGTCGGCGACGGCGGCGGGCTCGCCGAGCAGCTGCTGCGGTCCGGCGTATCCGAGGGACAAGGACGTCGCGTGCGGGAGCGTGAGGCGGCCGGTGCCGGAGCGCAGGCTGCGGGCGATGCCGAAGTCGACGACCTTGAGGTCGCCGTCGCGGTTCACGAGCAGGTTGAGCGGCTTGAGGTCGCGGTGGACGATGCGGGCCTTGGTGTGGGCGTAGTCGAGGGCGGCGCAGAGCTGCGCGACCCAGGGACGCAGGGCGGCGACGGTGAAGCAGCGGTGCGGTTCCTCGAGTTTGCGGGCGGCGAGGGAGGGACCGTCGACGAGCTCCATGCTGATCGCGGCGCGGCCGGCGTCCTCGACGAGATCGTGCACCCGGACGATGTGCGGGTGCGTGAGCGCGAGGCAGCGGCGGGTCTCGGCGGCGAGATCGGCCATGGCCTCGCGGTCGCGGACGACTTCGTCGGGGAGAAACTTCAGCGCGACGTCGCGCTGCAGTTTTGTGTCTTCGGCGCACCAGACGACGCCCATGCCGCCGCGGCCGAGCTCGGACTTCAGGCGGTAGCGCGCGAAGTGGGCGGGGGCGGCGGCGGGGAGGCGGACGGTTTCGTCGAACGGGGGCGTTTCGGCCACGCGGCGATTCAGCCGGCCCGGTCGGAAACCGCAAGTGCCGGTCCGGGCCGGAGATTACGGAGCGGGTCCGGCGAACGGCGGCAACGAATGGAAGGGCAGGTTGCCGGGTTGGCCGTCGACCTCGGCGTGGCCGAGGATGGGGGCGCCGTCGGCGATCCCGAGGGCCCGCACGGCGGCCGAGCTGAGCAAAACGGAGGTGTTGAAGGTCTTCGCGAGTTTCTCGCTGCGGAAAAGGTAAATGGCGTCGCGGCCTGTGGCTTCCTCGCCGCGGTCGCCGTGGGCGAGGACGGCGTGGCCGAAGTGGAGGATGACGCGGAAGGCGAGGGGGCTGGAGGGGCGCCAGGTTTCGAAGGCGCGGAGCGCGTCGAGCACGACGGCGGCGGGCGTCGTGTCGGCGAGCCAGTAGGCGTAGACGGCGTCGCCGAGGTAGCCGGTGATGCGCCCGCCGCGGCTTTCGATGAGGGGTTGGACGCCGGCGATCCAGGAGCCGATGCGGACATGGGCGGCGGCGCTGCCGACCTCGCGGTTGAGGGAAGAGGAGCCCTCGATGTCGAGGAGGAGGAGCCAGCAGGCGCGTTCCTGGAGTTGGTCGAGGCGGCGGGTAGCTTCGAGGGCGGGGGCGGCGACGGGGCCGTCGAGCCGGCGGGCGCAGCCGAAACGCAGGACGACGTCGCCGAGGCGGAGTTCGTCGCCGTGGCGGAGCGGCGTGGGGCGGGAGACGGCGAGGCCGTTGACGAAGGTGCCGTTGCGGCTGTGGAGATCGGCGACGCTGTAGCCGCCGCCTTCGGGCGTGATGAGGGCGTGGCGGCGGGAGAGGGTGGGCGAGTCGAGGACGACATCGTTTTCCGGCAACCGGCCGAGGGCGCACGGACCGCCGAGGGCGTGCGTCTTGCCGCCGGGCAATTCAAGCCAGGCGAGGGCGGAGGCGGACGGGGCGGGGTCGGACATGGGGTGCAGGGCTGGACGTGGCCGGAGCGTTGCGGCGAGGCAATCCGCAAAAACGGGAGGACGCCGGCGGCCGGAAAGGAAAAGGGCGGATCCGAAGATCCGCCCCGAAGAAACGCGGTCCGTCGCGGCGGGGCGTCAGCCCTGGGTGAAGGCGGGGAGCTTGACGAGCTTGCCGCCGGCGAGGGCGGATTCGTGGGCGCAGAGGCCGACGCAGGTCCAGTTGGCGGACTTCACGGCGTTGACGGAGCACTCGCGGCCCTCGACGAGGGCGGTGAGGAATTCGTGCGCGAGGTGCGGGTGCGAACCGCCGTGGCCGGCGCCCTGGGTAAAGCTGAGGTGCGTCTTCTTGCCGAGATCGTAGACGCCCTTCGTGGTGAATTTCCGGATACCGGCGGGCAGGCGTTTGGCGTAGTCCGGCACCGTGATCTTCTTCGGGATCTTGTGCTCGGGGAGCTTGGCGGTGTGGAGGACGTGTTGCTCGTGCTCGATGAGCGTCCACTCGAAGGACTTCTTCGAACCGTAGACGTCGATGCTCTCGCGGTACTGGCGGGCGACGTCGAAGAGCGAACGGATGATGCGGGCGGTGAGATCCGAATCCTTGAACTTGATGTGCGCGGTCTCGACGGCGAAGGGCGAGCCGTAGTGTTTCACGAGTTCGGGGCGGATGGTGCCGGAGCCGAAGCAGGAAACGTATTCGGCAACGGCGTCGGTGAGGGCGAGCATCGGGCCGACGCAGTGGGTGGCGTACCACATCGGCGGGAGGCCGGGCCAGTAGTTGGGCCAGCCGTCCATGTCCTGCTGGTGGCTGGCCTGGAGGAACTGGATTTTGCCGAGTTCGCCGCGATCGTAGAGTTCCTTGATGTAGAGGTATTCGCGGGCGTAGACGACGGTCTCCATCATCATGTAGCGGAGGCCGGTCTTCTTCGTGAGCTCGACGATCTTTTTGCAGTCCGCGATCGAGGTCGCCATCGGCACGGTGCAGGCGACGTGTTTGCCGGCCTGCAGGGCCTTGATGGATTGGGCGGCGTGGTCGGGGATCGGCGTGTTGATGTGGACGGCGTCGATTTCCGGATCGCGCAGGAGCTCGTCGTAATCGGTGTAGCCCTTCGGGATGCCGAAGGCCTCCTGGATGGCTTTGAGTTTCTTGGGATCGCGCTGGCAGACGGCGACGAGGTTGGCGTTGGGGTGGTTCTGGTAGATCGGGATGAACTCGGCGCCGAAGCCGAGACCGATGATGGCGACGTTGATTTTCTTGCTCATGGAGAAGTGAAAATTGGAAAGGTGGAAAATCGGGAGATCGGAAAAACGGAAATTGGAAAAACGGGAAACGCGCGGAGCGGGTTTACTTCAGGGTCTGCAGGTAGGCTTCGAGGTCGGAGATTTCCTGCGGATTGAAGATGTCGCCCATGGGCGGCATCGGGGAAACGGTGTATTGCTCGTAACCCTTCGCGATGACCTTGCTCGGTTGGAGCAGGCTCTCGCGGATGTAGGCCGGCGTGGCGCGGGAAGCGAGGCCGTCGAGGGCGGGGCCGACGGCGCTGCCCTGGCCCTTGAGGGCGTGGCAGAGGACGCAGGCGGCGGGATGTTTGTGGAAGATCTGTTCGCCGCGCTTGGCGTCGCCGGCAACGAGGACGGCGCCGTCTTCGGCGGGCAGCAGTTCGACGAGGCGGATGTCGTCGAAGAAAGCATCGCCGCGGGCGGCGTGGGCGGCGTAGACCGAGGCGGCCGTGCGTTCGCCGGAATTGAATTCGACCTCGACGGCGGTCCAGTCGGTGTCGCGGCGGCGGATGGGGTCGGCCTCGACGCGGTTGTTGTTGGCGTTGCGGGCGACGCGGAGCCACTCGCCGGCGGCGGCGATGCCGAGAGTGGCGCGGCCGGAGAAGGCGTGGGTTTTGATCCAGCCGCTGAGGCGGTACATGGTGTTCGGTTTGACCGGGACTTCGGCGAAGACGGTCGTGTCGGCGTCCTCGCGGGAGATGATGCGGAGCGCCTTGGCGCCGCTGTGGAACTCGCGCGGGCCGCCGACGGCGGTCCATTCCGCGGTGGCGTTGCCCGGCCGGGTGCCGTTGTCGCGGCGGGTCCAGCCCTCGGGCAGACCGGTGGCGGCGAAGGTTTCGAACCCGGGGCTCGGCAGGAGGTTCGGGCCCTCGCGGAAGAGGGAGGCGCCGTGGATCTTGCCGAGGAGACGGGAGGCTTCGCGGAGCCAGTCGTCCTGCTGGTTGGCGGGATTGCGCACGAGGGCGGTGACGACGGTCTTGATCTGCGGGGTGGTGGGAAATTCGCCGAGCTTCACGAGGGCGGCGAGGCGGGTGAGGAGGTCGGCGTCGCTGACGACGGCGGAGGAGAAGAACAGCGCGACGGCGGCGGCGTCCTTGCCGAGAGCGCGGACGGCGTTGCGGCGGACGGCGGCGTCGGCGTGGCCGAGCGCGGCGCGATGGGCGGCTTCGTCGAGCAGACCGAGGCCGTGAAGGGTCCAGAGCGCGTGGAGGGCGGGAATCGGCGCGGCGGCGGCGAGGGCGGCCTTGAGGGCGGGGGCGGCGTCGGTGCGACGGCCCTCGACAAGGAGGCGTTGGGCGGTGACGCGCCAGAACTGGTTCCCGCTGGAGAGGGCGGCGACGAGTTGGGCGGTGGAGGCGCCCTTGAGGGATTTGATGGCGGCGGGTTTGGCCTGGTCCCAGACGACGCGGTAGATGCGGCCGCGGGCGTGGTCGCGGAGCGGATTTTCGTGGGCGCCGCCGACGCCGGTCTTGGCGGCGTAGCCGCCGCGCTCGAGGCTCGGGGTGGGGTTGTGCTGGATGATGTAGTTTTGCCAGTCGGAGAACCAGACGGCGCCGTCGGGCCCGACCTCGGCGAAGACCGGCGACATCCATTCGTCGCTGCTGGCGACGAGGTTGAAGGCGTCGTCGGCGACGTAGCCCGCGCCCTCGCGGCGCACGTCGAAGAGGGCGACGTTCTTCATCGTGGGCTCGCAGATCATGGCCTTGCCCTGGAGGCGGGCGGGGAGGTTGTCGGAGTGGATGAAGGCGCTGCCGGCGGCGGCGGTGTAGCCGCCGAACACGTCGACTTGGCGGAAATTCGGCGTGATCGTGTGGGTCTTGTCCTCGGTGTTGATGCGCTTGGCGGTCTGGGCGCGCGTGCCCTTGGGCACGATGGTGGCGGGGATGCCGCCGAAGAAGATGGGGGCGTTGTTGGCGGTGCCGCCGAACTGATCGCCCCACTGGTTGATGCTGTGGCCCCAGGTGTTGTTGGTGAACTGGTGGAGGAATTCGAGGGCGGAGCCGTCGGCCTTGAAGCGGTAGGTGCCTTGGGCGAAGCGCATTTCCGTGCCGCCGACGGTGCCGTTGAAACCGGAGTAGCCGACGGCGCCGTAGAGCCAGTTGTCGTAGCCGTAGTGGAGATTGTTGGCCTGGGCGTGGGTGTCGTTGATGCCCCAGCCGGTCATGATCTCGCGGCGTTCGTCGGCCTTGTCGTCGCCGTCGTTGTCTTTGAGGAACAGGAAGCGCGGCGATTGGGCGACGACGATGCCGCCTTGGGTGAAGACGAAGCCGGTCGGGATATTCAGCTTATCGGCGAAGACGGTGAACTTGTCGGCGCGGCCGTCGCCGTCGGTGTCCTCGCAGATCTTGATGCTGTCGTTGCCCATGCCGTCGGGTTTGACGTCGTGCGGGTAGTCGCGGGTTTCCGCGACCCAAAGGCGGCCGCGTTCGTCCCAGGCGAGGAAGATGGGTTTGGCGATGTCGGGTTCGGCGGCGAAGAGCTCGAGGCGCAGATCGGGAGCGACCTGGGTGCGTTCGCGGCTGCCCTTGAGTCCGAGGGGGAACTGGAACGTGACGGGCTGCGGGCGTTTCTCGTAGTTGGCGACGGTGGGGCGGGCTTCGCGCTGCTCGGGTTCGCGCTGGGCGAGGAATTTTTCCCAGGCGGCGGTGCGCACGACGCCGGCGGCGGCGAGCAGCTTGGGCTTGGCGGAGGCGGCGAGGTCGGGGGCGTCGCGTTCGCCGAGGGCGGCGACGGCGAGGCGTTTTTCGGCCGGGACGCGGGCGAGGGCGGGGAAGTTTTCCGCCGGTGCGTCGACGACGACGACATCGAAGCGCGCGACGAAGTCGGGCGTCGCGGCGGCGGGATCGGAAATGTAGTCGAACCAGATCGCGTCGCGGCCGAGGTCGCGCATCAGCACGTGCGCCGTCTGGCGGGGGCCGCGGTCGGGGGTGCCGAGGTAGAGCACGCGGAGCGGGGCGGCGGCGGCGGACAGCGCGAGCGCGAGGAAGGCGGTGAACAGCAGGGAGGTTTTCATGCAGGGGGCGGACAAGGGGCGGAAAGGAGCGGCAGGGGGGCCGGCCGCGGAACAGGGGAGAGGTATCCTAGCCGGGAACGGGGCGGGCAACCATGAGAGTTGGCGCAATTTTCCGGAGATTTTTCACCGCCAAATCGCCGAGGTTTACGGGGAGAAGGCAGGTTTGCAGCCGGGCGGAGTTGTGTTTTTATGCCGATCTTCCCCCGTCCCATGCCGGCTGCCGTCTCCCGTTTTCCCCGCCGTGCCCGGCGCAATGTGGCGTTGCTGATCGAGACCTCGAACGCGTACGCGCGGGGACTGCTGCAGGGGGTGGTGCACTACATCCGCGAGCACGAGCCTTGGTCTTTCCACCTGATGGAGCAGGGGCGCGGCGACGATCCGCCGGCGTGGCTGGCCCGGTGGCGCGGCGACGGCATCATTGCGCGCATCGAGACGCCGAACATCGCGCGGGCGGTGGTGCGGGCGGGTCTGCCGGCGGTGGATCTGAGCGCGGCGCGGCTGGTGCCGCGGCTGCCGTGGGTGGAGACGGACGACGAGCAGATCGCGCGGCTGGCGGCGGAGCATTTGTTGGAGCGCGGCTTCCGGCATTTCGCGTTCTGCGGGGACGCGCGGTTCAAGTGGTCGGCGTGGCGCGAGGAGCATTTTCGTCGGCGGCTCGAAGCGGCCGGGCAGCCGGTGCAGGTGTACCGGCCGACCTCGGGGGCGGGCGATTTGGCGGGGCAGGCACGCGAGATGCGGCGGTGGCTGGAGGCGTTGCCGAAGCCGGTGGGAGTGATGGCGTGTTACGATATTCGCGGGCAGCAGGTGCTCGATGCCTGCCGCGGGGCGGGGCTGGCGGTGCCGGAGGAAGTGGCGGTCATCGGCGTGGACAACGACACCCTGCTTTGCGAGCTGGCGTCGCCGCCGCTGTCGAGCGTCGTGCCGAACGCGCACCGCACGGGGTACGAGGCCGCGGCGCTGCTGGACCGGATGATGCGCGGGGAAAAGGTGGCGGCGCGGTCGCAGTTGATCGCGCCGCTCGGGGTGGAGGCGCGGCAGTCGACGGATGTGCTGGCGGTGGACGACCGGGAGGTGGCGCGGGCGGTGCGGTTCATCCGGGAGCATGCCTGCGACGGCATCAACGTGGGCGACGTGCTGAAGGCGGTGCCGTTGTCGCGGCGCGTGCTGGAGCAGCGTTTCCAGCGGTTGCTCGGGCACACGCCGCGGGTGGAGATTCTGCACGCGCGGCTGGCGCGGGTGAAGCAGTTGCTGGGCGAGACGGATTTGCCGCTGTACCTGATCGCGGAGCGGACGGGATTCGAGCACGTCGAGTACCTGGGCGTGGTGTTCAAGCGCGAGACGGGCGCGACGCCGCGGGCGTTCCGGGCGGGGGCGGCCGGCGGGAAGGTGGCGGCGCGGTAAACGCGGGTGGCGGCTTTACGTCCGCGATCTTCGCAGTATGGTGGCGGCCCATGAAACGGACGCACGGTTTCGCCATGGCGGGATTGCTGGCACTGGGATTGTTCACGGCCGGCTGCGGCTCGTCGCAGATGAGCCGCATCGACCGCAACCGCGACATCTACGAAACTTGGCCGATCGAGACGCGGCAGGCGGTGCTGGATGGGCGCGTCGAGGCGGGCATGACGCCGGACATGGTCCGCGTGGCGTGGGGCGAGCCGAGCGAAGTCGTGGCGCAGTCGCGCACGGGCGACGAGATCTGGGTCTACAAAATCGGCGGCAGCGACGGCAGTGTCTATTATCCCGGCGGCACCATGGGCACGGCCGGACCGATCGGCACGGTCGGCGGCACGGGCATCGGCATCAGCACGGGCCGCGGTGGCACGGCGATCGGCACGACCGGCGGCATCGGGATCGGCATGGGCGGCGGCGGCATCGGCGGCGGCCCGACGATCGGCGGCATGGGCGGGCTGGGCGGCGGTGCCGGCATCGGCGGACCGATCGTCACGCCGCCGACCCCGCCGGACATCCGCGAAGTGGTTTTCCGCAACGGTGTCGTCCACAAGGCGGACAAACCGACGAAGTGAGCGGAGCGGCCGGGGGCAGATCGGTCGGCGAGTGAGCGGACCTTCGCGGGCGCGGATCGGGGCGCTACCCGCTCACGCTCGCGGCCGCGGAAAGATTCGCGGCGGCCACCCGAGAGCGCGGCGCGTCACTGGCCCAGTTGCTTGTAGTCGAGGACGGTGTGGCTGATGTAGCCGGCGGCGAGGGCGGCGCGGTCGGTCAGCGGTTCCGCGGGCGAGAGATCGTCGCCGAGGCGGAAGATGAGACGGTGGGTGCCGTCGTCGCCGGCGGGGCTGAAGAGGCCGGGCACGACGACGCGGGCGGGCACGGTGCGGCGGACTTCGCTGCGCGGCGTGCAGGGGAGCGGGAAATTGACGTTGTGGACCACGAAGCTGCGCGGGGCGGTGACGGAGGCGAGGGCGGGCGCAAGGCGGGCGGCGTGGCGCGCGGAGATGCGGACGATCTCGTGCAATTCGGCGCTCGGCACGTCGCCGGCGGCCTTGAGTTCGTTGTAGAGCTCGAAGGTCAGATCTTGGGAAAACGCGACCGCGGGCAGGCCGTGGAGGGCGCCTTCGAAGGCGCCGGCGACGGTGCCGCTGGCGATGATGAAACCGAGGGACGCGTTGAGACCGACGTTGATGCCGCTGAGGACGGCGTCGAGTTGCACGTCGCGCGGCAGCAGGTGGCCGACGGCGATGTTCACGGCGTCGCTGGGCGTCCCGTCGATGATCCAGGTGGCGCAACCGAGACCGCGGTCGGCGGCGACGGCGTGAACGGGGCGGCTGCGGGATTTGGCGGCGCCGACCCAGCTTTGTTCGGTCTTGGGGGCGGCGACGTAGAGTTCGTGGCCGGCCTCGCGCAGGGCGTGGACCAATTCGTGAAGGAAAACGCTGTGGATGCCGTCGTCGTTGGTGACGAGAAAACGCATCCGGAAGCTTTCGGCGATCAGCGGTCAGCTGTCAGCTTTTTTGAGCCCGAGGTCAAATAGGTGCGGGCGCAAAAAAGCCGCGACCGAAGTCGCGGCTTGAAACCGAAGCGCGGAGCGCGGGCCGGTTACTGGGCGGCGGGAGCGGCGGGGGCGGCGTCGCCACCCTGCTGCTTCTGCGCGTCCATTTCCTTCATCGCGGCTTTGCGCGAGAGGCGGACCTTGCCGCTCTTCTCGTCGATGCCGACGCACTTGACCCAGATCATCTCGCCCATCTTGACGACGTCGTCGGTGCGGCGGACGCGGAAGTCGGCGAGTTCGCTGATGTGGACCAGGCCTTCCTTGCCCGGGGTGCACTCGACGAAGCAGCCGAAGTCTTTGATGCCGGTGACGCGGCCGTGGTAGAGCTTGCCGACTTCGATCGGCACGCCGCCGCCACCGCCGCCGCCGGAACCGCCGCCGCAGAGGCCGTCGATTTCCGCGATGGCGCGGGCCATGGCGTCGCCGTTGTTCGAATAGATGAAGACCTTGCCGGAGTCGTCCTCGGCGATGTCGATCTGCGCGCCGGTCGTCTCGGTGATGCGGCGGATGGTCTTGCCGCCCGGCCCGATGAGCAGGCCGATCTTTTCGGGATCGATCTGGATCGTCTGGATGCGCGGGGCGAACTTGCTGAGGTCGGCGCGGGGCGCGGGCAGCGAGCCGAGCATGACCTTGAGGATCTCGATGCGGGCGTCGCGGGCCTGGAAGATCGCGGTCTTGGCGATCTCAAAGGGCAGGCCGTTGATCTTGAGGTCGAGCTGGAAGCCCGTGATGCCCTTGGTCGTGCCGGCGAGCTTGAAGTCCATGTCGCCGAAGTGGTCTTCCTCGCCGAGGATGTCGGTGATGGTGACCCACTTCTTGATGGAGCCGTCGTCGGCGTTTTCGGTCATGAGGCCGCAGGAGATGCCGGCGACGGGGGCGATGATGGGCACGCCGGCGTCCATGAGGGCCAGGCAACCGCCGCAGATCGAGGCCATCGAGGTCGAGCCGTTGGAGGCCATGATCTCGGAGACGACGCGGATGGAGTAGGGGAAAGCGTCTTCCGGCGGGAGGACGGGAACGAGGGAGCGTTCGGCGAGGGCGCCGTGGCCGACTTCGCGGCGGCCCGGGGCGCCGAAGCGGCCGGTTTCACCGACGGAGAACGGGGGGAAGTTGTAGTGGAGGATGAACGACTTGGAGGTCGCGCCGCCGGTGAGGCCGTCCATTTCCTGGGCTTCCTTGGTCGGCCCGAGGGTGGTGATGGCGATGTTCTGGGTGTCGCCGCGCTGGAACGTGGCGCTGCCGTGCACGCGCGGGAGGACGCCGACCTCGGCTTGGAGGGGGCGGAGGTCCTTCTGGCCGCGGCCGTCGGCGCGGACGCCCTTTTCGAGGACGTTCTTGCGGTAGGCTTTGTACTGGAGGTCCTCGAAGACGACGTTGAGGTCGACATCGGTGAACTTGCCTTCGCCGAGTTCGGCGAGGAGGGCGGCCTTGGCTTCTTCCTTGAGGAGCTTCACGGCGGCGCCGCGCTCGGCCTTTTCCTTGCCGAAGATGGCGGCGATGAGGCGCTCGGTGGGGACGACGCGCTCGATGATGGCGCGGGCCTGCGGGGTGGCGCCGACGAGGGGGAAGGTGCTCTTCGGTTTGCCGGCGAGCTTCACGAGCTCCTCGATGGCGGCGATGATCGGCTGGATGGCCTGGTGGCCGAACTCGAGGGCCTTGATGAATTCGTCCTCGGGCAGCTGGTCGGCGCTGCCTTCGATCATGAGCATGTTGGCCTTGGTGCCGACATAGATCAGGTCGAGGGACGAGGTGAACATCTGCTCGATCGTCGGGTTGGCGACGAACTGGCCGTCGATCAGGGCGACGCGGACGCAGCCGATGGGCCCGTTCCACGGAATGTTGGAGATGGCGAGGGCGGCGCTGGCGCCGTTGACCATCGGGATGTCGGACTCGTTGAGCTGATCGGCCGACATGAGCTGGCCGATGATCTGGACCTCATTCAGCAGGCCCTCGGGGAAGAGGGGGCGGCAGGGACGGTCGCAGAGGCGGGACGTGAGGATTTCCTTTTCGGAAGGACGGCCCTCGCGCTTGAAGTAACCGCCCGGGAAACGGCCGGCGGCGGCGTACTTTTCGCGGTAATCGACGGTGAGGGGGAACCAATCCTGGCCGGGCTTCGTGGTCTGGGCGATGCAGGCGGTGACGAAGACGTTGGTTTCGCCGACGTTGACGTTGACGGCGCCGTTGGCGAGGCCGGCGTAGGTGCCGGTGGAGAACGTGATCCCGAGGCCGGGCACGGTGACGGAGTATTTCTGTTTCATGAACTGGACTGCTTTCTATTCGGACGGATCGGACGGAATACGGACGATTCGGCTGCGTGTCGGCGGATGGAACGTCTCGTCCCGGCGACACGCGGCCGGGAGGTGAGGCGTTTGGCTTCCGCGGGGCGGAAGCGGCGGCGGGGCGAGGGGACGCACCGCTGCGGGGTTCGGGGTGATACTATTCCCCGCTCAATCTGCTCGCTCAGACGCGAGAGATTTCCGTTTGGCGCCCGGTTCTGCGAAAGAGAACCAAACGGAAATGTCCCGGCCTGGATTCGAGTGTCGGAAAGACAACGGGCGACCCGCGGATCGGGTCGCCCGTTAGAAAAAGCGTCAGCGACGGAGGCTCAGCTTCTGCAGCAGCTCGTTATACTTGGGCAGGTTGTGCCGTTTGAGATAATCGAGGAGCTTGCGGCGGCGGGAGGCCATCTGAAGGAGACCGCGGCGCGAGTGGAAATCCTTGCGGTGCGTGCGGAGGTGCTCGGTCAAGTGATTGATGCGGGCGGTCAGCAACGCGACCTGGACTTCGGACGAGCCGGTATCCTTGTCGTGGGTTTTGTATTCGGCGATGATTTCGGGCTTAACGACGGTGGTAGTGGACATGGTTTTCTGGTTTGGTTCACGACTGTAGGGTACCTTGGCAGGCACCGTGAAATCCGCCCCGCCCGACTGGAAATCGGGTTGAGCCGACCTCACCGTTCCAATCCGGCGGAGTGCCGGACCAGTCATGGTGCGACCCCGCAACCGACGGAGTCTCACTAACGCAAGACGCCAACTTCCCGAAAGGCCCGGAGGCGCGCAAGTGTATTTTTGGGTGGCGTCCCGGGTAATCCTACCGGGGTCGCGCCGGTCAAATTGCCGCCGCGAAAACGGTCTTGTTGCAAAAACGGACCAACAACGATGTGGCCCGACCGGCCTGACTTGGTCGGACTCAGGGAGTTGAGAGAGCTGGGTTGAGCGTTGAGAGCAAAACCGCGCGGTTTCGGACGGACCGTGCCGCGATTGCGTTTTCCGGACCTCGGCGGATCGATCGCACAACACTCAACTTTCAACCCTCAACTGCAGGCTTGCGGCTCAACCGGCGCGCAAGTTCAGCGACTTCACGTCGGCGCAACCGGGGAGGGCGCGGATCTTGGCGACGATGGCGTCGCGGTGATGGAAGAGCTCGTTGCGCACGACGGCGTGGGCGGCGAGGACGACGAGGCGGTTGCGCTCGATCCGGGCCGGATGCGAATAGGCGGCGGCGGCGGAACCGACGATCTGGACCCACTGCTCGCGGATCGTTTGTTCGGGGGAACTGCGGCCGATCTGATTCTTCTGGAGCAAATCCTCGATCAGGGCGGCGAGGTTTTGGGTGGCGCGGCGTTTGGCCCGGGCCGGTTCGTCGTAGGCGACGCCGCGCAGGTCGCCGACGAGTTCCTCGGCGATCCGGCTGAACTGATGCGGCTGGTCGGGCATGGGCGAGAGCAAGAGGCCGAAGTCGGCGGAGCGCGAAAGCAAATCCGGAGTTTACCGGGTGCCGGGCGCGTCGGGCTCGCGGCGATGCTCGGCTTCGAAGAGGCGGCTGTAGCGGACGAAGGCGCCGAACGCGGTCGCCCAGGCAATGTAGAAACCGGGAAAACCGTCGAGAAAACCGCGGCGCAGCACGTAGGCGCGGAAGAAACGCCAGCCGGGCCGGAAGATCGCGGCGGCAAGGGAAAACTTCGTGCCGCGGGCGCGATGCTGTTGCACGAAGAGATCGGCGAAGGGGTTGATCTTGCCGACGTGCGACGCGAGCGTCGGGAACGAATAATGGTGGAGATCGCCGGCCAGGCGCACGACCGGACCTTGGCATTCGACTTTCTCGTGGACGAAGGCGTCGCCGCCCCAGCGCGCGCGGTCGCGGCGCAAGAGGCGCAGGCTGTAGTCCGGGTACCAATCGCCGTGCGTGATCCAGCGGTCGATGAACCAAACTTTGCGGGGAAACGCAGCGCCGGCGAAAGAGTCGCGGTCGGGTCGCGCGAAGAACGCGGCGAGGCTTTGCCGCAACGCGGGCGAGACCTCTTCGTCGGCATCGAGGGAAAGCACCCACGCGTGCGCTGCGAGATCGAGGCCGGCGTTCTTGGTGTCGCGGTAACCGCGCCACGGCAAATGGTGCACGACGGCGCCGTGGGCGCGTGCGATCGTCTCGCTGGCGTCGGTGGTGTCGTTGAGCACGACGACCATCTCGGCGGTCCAGCCGGCGACGCTCGCGAGGCAGCGCGGCAAGTTGAGCGCCTCGTTCTTGGCAACGACGACGACGGAGACGGGCAGCGGGGAGGGCGCGGGCACGGGCAGGGGCGTCAGATCTTGCCGAAAAGAGAACGCGGAATCTGGAAAAGATAACCGCAGGAACGCCACGCGCGGACGAGGGCTTTTTTCGCGGCGCCGCGGCGGAAAACGAGACCGTTGAGCAATGCGATGACGGCGAAGCCGAGGGTCTTGGCGATATTGCCGACGAAGCGGCCGGCGAAGTAGCCGGCGGCGCCGGGTTGGCCGGCGCGGTCGATCACGCGCGAGCGGGCGGAATCGAAGGCGTGCCGGGCCGCGTAGCGAAACGTCGTCCGGCTCGCGGGCATCTGGTGTTTCACGGCCGCATCGGGCGCGAACCAAACCTCGAGGCCGGCCTGGCGCACGCGGCGGACCATTTCGCTGTCGCCGCCGGAGAAGTAGTTGCCCGCGGCGCGATCGAGCGCGGTGTGAAACGGGCCGAGTTGTTCGAACACCCACGCGGGCAGCGCGAGGTTTGCGCCCATCGGGCAATGCTTCGCGGGCAAGGGGCCGGTGTCGGCGCGGAAGGCGAGCGGGGCGTGCCATTCGCGGACCCAATCGGGCAGGCCGTCGGGAAAAACGGGGATGACTTCGCCGCCGACGGCACCGATGCGGCGGGCGGCGGCGTCGGCGATGAGCGGGACGGCCATCTGGGCGATCCAGTCGGGCTGCACGAGGATGTCGTCGTCGCCGAAGAGAATGATTTCGCCGCGGGCCTCGGCGATGGCGCGGTTGCGGGCGTAGTCGAGGCCCTGTTTGGTCTCGAGGACGTAGCGGGGCGCGGGGTGGCAGTCTTTGAAAGCGGCGACGATCTCGCGCGTGTGGTCGCGGGAATTGTTGTCGATCACCAGCACCTCGTAGTGGTCGCGGGGGAATTGCTGGGCGACGAGGCCGGCGAGCGTCTGGCGCAGGAAATCCGCCCGGTTGTACGTGGGGATCGCGACGGTGACTTTGAGGGACGGGACGGCCATGCGGACCGCGGACAATGGGCGGGGCGGCGGTGCGCGGGCAATGCCGAAGCGCCCGCGACGGCGGGCCGGGCGCCTCTTCGGGTCCCGGTAGGGGCGTGGCTCGTCCACGCCCGACGGCAAATGCGGGTTGAACGGGCGCGCGCGAGTTTAAGCGGGCGCGCGCGAGGCGCGCCCCTACGGGTGCGGGGCGCAGAAAAAGCTTCCCGCGGGGGGCGGGCGCGCGTTCCTTGGCGCGATGGCGTTCAAACATTGGCCCCTCGTCCGCGACGTGCGGTTCACGCAGAAATGCGGGCGCTACCTGCGGGGCGCGCGGAAGCGCCGGCCGGATCTGAACTGGGACGAATTCCTGCGCATCGCGCGGCATTTCAAGCAGGACGACATGGGCAGCTTCCCGGAGCGCGGCTACCTGTATCAGCTGGCCTGCGACGCGCCGGCGGACGCGCAGGTGATCGAAGTCGGTTCGTGGATGGGGGCGTCGACGTGCTTCATCGCCGGCGGACTCAAGGGGCCGAAGGCGAAGATCTTCGCGGTCGACAATTTCCAGGGCCTGTCCACCTGCGGCGAGGATGCGGCGTGGTACAACCGCCACTTCCGCCAGCTCGGGGCCAACAGCACGCTCGAGATTTTCCGCGCGAACTTCGCGGCGCTCGGCTTCGCGGCGCGGAGCGAGCCGGTGGTGAGCGATTCGCTCGCGGCGGCGGAAACGCTGGCGGCGAAGCGCGGCACGATCGATTTCGTGTTCATCGACGGCGACCATTCGTACGAGGCGTGCAAAGCGGACATCGCGGCGTGGACGCCGTTCGTGAAGCGCGGCGGCGTGATCGCGTTCCACGATTTCGGCAGCCGGGCGGACGGCGTGACGCGCGCGATTTTCGAAGCGACGAAGGCCGGTCGATTCACGGAAATCGTCGGCGTCGCGAACACGATCATCGCGTTCCGGATGTAGTTTCGCGGCGCCCGCCGCCGCGAGAAGTCGAATGTCGAAGGGTGAAAGGCGAAGGACCGTTGCCGTCCCCGTTGCGGTGCTGTCTGACGCCGTTGGGCGTTTCCTCGCCCGGGCCGCGCGGGCGATTTGGGTGACGGGCGGGGCACGCCCGCGACCCGTCGAGATCCCGCTCGCGCCGGCGGTTCTTTCCGGACAAAGACCGGGACCATGAAATACCCCGCCCTGCGCTTCGCGACGCTGCTCGCGTTCGCTCCCGTCGCCGCCCTCTGCGCGGTCCAAGCGTATCCGCCGGCCTTCGACGGGGCGCGTGCCGAAGTCTACAAGACGGTCGGCGAAACGAAGCTCTCGCTTTGGATTTTCGAGCCCGCCGCCGGCCCCAAGACCAACCGCCCCGCGATCGTGTTTTTCTTCGGCGGCGGTTGGACCAGCGGGACGCCCGGGCAGTTCGAGCAGCATTGCCGCTACCTCGCGACGCGCGGCATCGTTGCCATCACCGCCGATTATCGCGTGGCCTCGCGCCAGAGCGCCAAGCCCGTGCAATGCGTCGCCGACGCGAAGTCCGCGGTCCGTTGGCTGCGCGCCAACGCCGCGCGCCTCGGCCTTGATCCCGCCCGCATCGCCGCGGGGGGCGGTTCGGCCGGCGGCCATATCGCCGCCGCCACGGCGACGCTGCCGGACTTCGATGAACCCACGGAGGACAGGACCGTCAGCTCCGTCCCCGATGCGCTGGTGCTGTTCAACCCCGCGCTCGTGCTTGCGCCGATGGAAGGGTTGGCGTTGGAGGGCTTCGGCACGCGCGTGCCCGAGGAGCGCCTCGGCGCGGCGCCGGAGAAACTCTCGCCCGCCCACCATGTGAAGAAGGGCGCGCCGCCCGCGATCATCTTCCACGGCACGGCCGACACCACGGTGCCGTACGCGACCGCCGAGAAATTCGAGCGCGTGATGAAGGCCGCGGGCAACCGCTGCGAACTGGTCGGCTTCGCCGGGGAGGGCCACGGCTTTTTCAATTTCGGCCGCGGCGGCAACACGGCGTACCACGCGACTCTCGTCGCGACCGACCGATTCCTGGCGTCGCTCGGCTGGCTGAAAGGCGATCCCACCCTCGAGCGCCCGGCCGCGCCCGCCGCGAAGGAGAAGCGCAACGCGGCCAAGTAGCGCGGGACGACCGCCAAGCGCGGCCGCGCACCGCAGCCCGGTGGGTCGGCCGGTGGCAACTGCGGGGCCTGGTCGCGTTTGTCCCCCCCTGCGATGGGCTCTCGGTCATCCGCCGCCACGGGCGCCGATCGGCGGGGTGCTTGGGGCCGACCCCGATCCCTTTCGGAAACCTAACGCCGTCGGTCCGTCACCCGACAAAAAAGCCCCGCCTTTGGGGCGGGGCGGGATCGCTCGGGCGGGAAGATGTTCAGGCGCGGCCGGTGCGGCGCCGCAGGCCCGACTGGGCGAGCAGGAGAAAACCGAGGGCGATCGGAACGAGCGCCAGCGAAGCCTGTTCCGGGACGGAGGCGGGAGCGGGACCGCCGCCGTTGGCGGTGTCGTAGCCGACCTGGAAATAGGCGGACTGCTCGAAGGTGTTCGAGGTCCAGGAAATGCTGGTGTAGGTGCCGGTGAACTGGATGGCACCATGGCCTTCCTGGCCGATCAGCGAGTTGCCGGATTGGGTCATCTGATAGGGGTTGGCGCCTTCCGCAACCGGCACGTACCACGAGCTGAGCAGCGAGAACGCGGAATCGAACGTCCACGTTTGGATATAGGAGGTCGGCCAACCGCCGCCGCGGCCGAGGCTGTTGATCCACAGGATCGGATTCACCACGGCGCTCGAGAACGTGATCGTGTTCGTGCCGCCGGGGGTGCCCCAGGTGCCGATCGCGTCGGAAACATCGAGGTTGGGGGTGTACACCGTCTGTCCGCCGTAGACGGCGTTGTCGAACACGGTGCCATGGTTGTTCTGCAGGTCGCGCACGTCGCCGGAGAAAGAGACGTTGAGACCGCCCAGCGTGCCCGAGGCGGACCCGGTGGTGCCCAACGTGACAGTGGTCCAATCGGTAATGACGGGGGCCGCGTGGGCCGCGGGCGCGCAGCCGAGCACCGCGAGCGCGCAGGGCAAAATGAATTTCAGGGCAGTCTTCATGGGATCGAGGTAGTTGGAGTAAGGGTGGCTATTGGGAGGGTTGCTAACGCAGGTGCATTGCTAGCGAGTCCGATGCCAAGAGAGTGCAAGTTTCGTATGATATATATAAGCCATATACTTAAGGGATTTTTGGAGTGAATCTACGCATCGGCGGCGTAGAAATGCGTAAGTGCGCGACAGGCTGAAAATGTAAGGAATTCCGACGTTTTTCGCCCCCGATTGGTCCTGCGCGGCGGTGACTCGAGGCTTGGGCAGGCCTCGCAACCTCAGGTTGGGGTGGCACTGGCCCGACCTCCTCCGGCGGAACTTTCGCGACGCCATCAGCGTTCAGCGGACGGATCACTTGCGCCTGTCTCTGGCCGAAATCCGGCCCTGGCGGTCTGCTTCCGACACCTGTCTCCGGCCCGACGCCGAGGTCATTGGCGCACTGACTCGGGCTCTGCCGGCGTGGGTGGGCTCACGCGGTGGCGTCAGGGACGGGTGCCGGAACGTTGGGTGCTTGGCCTGTCGCGAGCGCCGGTTGCTCGAGTGCTTCGCCCCGGGCGGCGAGCAGGCTCACGAGGCGGAAGTAGGTGGTGGCCACCGTATCGAGGACGACGTCGAGGCGCGCGGCGCCGTCCATTCCCTCGAGTGCGCCGCGCAGAATGGCGGCGGCGGTGGCGGTGCCGCCGGAGCCGACCAGTGGGTAGGGTGCTTCGCCGACGAGCCCGATTGCGGTCTCGCCGACCGCGGCGGCGGCGTTGAAGCGACCTTGGAAGACCTGCGCCGCCGCGTGGTTTTCGCCCAGCAGCTTGTGGTTGGCGAAGAAAGCCGCGAGCGCCACCTGCTGCCGGTGCCACGCGGGAAACTGTTCGAACCACGGCGCGAGCGCGGCGAGTGCGCGGCTGAGCCGGAGGATGTCTTCGCGCGCCTCGGCGGGCAGGTGCGGCGCCACGCCCTCGGCGCGGGCGGCCTGGCCGACGAGCGCGATCCACGCGTGGAAGGCGGACTCGAAGGGTTTCAGTTCCGCGGCCTTGGCGGCGAGCCGCTGCCCGTGGGCGGCGCGCTCCTGCTCGGCCTCGGCGAGATCGGAGGCGGCGAGGTTGAAGACTTTCGGGACGACCTTCACGCCGGCGGAGATCAGCGCATGGCCCTGTTCGACGAGAAGAACGTGTTCGAGGATGCTGCCGTAGGTAACGGTTTCGCGCTCGGCGGCAGGGCGCAGGCGGTCGAGCTCCGCGCGCCGGCCGGCGAGTGCAACGGCCAGCGTATCCGGGGTGAGAGCGGGCGGCGGGGCGAAGTCCGGTTCGCGCCATACGAGCGGGCGCGTGAGATCGAGGACGGAGCCGACCAGGCGCTCGCGGGCCCGGTGGCTCGCGGCGTTCGCCTTGCTCGCGTCCAGCGCCGCGGTGGCCGGAACGAGCGCGCTGTCGTCGAAGGCGAGTTCGAGCTGCCCGCGGTAGAAATGGCGCGTCACCGCCCGCGCGAGTTCCGGCAAGTCGCGGAAAAAGGCGGAGGCCGGGACCTCGCAGCGCAGGATGCCCTGGAGCGCGAGGCGTTGGGCGGCGGCATTGCGGTCGCGATTCGAGGGATGCGTGTCGAGCCAGCCGGTCTTGCCGCCGAGATCCTGTTCCTCGAGCGCGGCGAGCTGTTTGGGGTCGATGCCGGCGCGCTTGGCGACGACAAACGCGGAGAAGTCGTCGACGAGCTGCCGCGTGCGCCACAGGGAGCCGAGTTCGTTGAAGGCGATTTGGCCGGCGGCGGCCAGCCGCGCGATCTCGCGGCCCGTGGCGGCGAAGTCGTCGCTGCCGACAAGCTGGGTCTCGTAGTAGTCGGCGTCATACTCCATCTGCCGGAGCTGGAGGCAGGCGATCGCGTGGCCGAGAAGCATCAGGCCGTGCAATATCTTGCGGCTGATCCACACGCCGCCGCGCGCGGACTGAATCACGAGTTGGAGACGGAAATCGGCGCCCTCGGCGATCTCCGCGAGTTTGCGGTCCCACTCGTCGCGCTCGAAGACCACGCGGGCAAACCAGTGGTTGATCGAGCGAATGACATACGTGAAGGCCATGCCCGCACCTTGGGCAAAATGGCCGAACTCGTGCGCGAGCACACCGGCGAGCTGCCGGGTAGTGAGACCCTGCACGAGCGGCAGACCGATCGTGAGCACGAGGTCCCGGCGCCCCAGGCTGAGCAGTCCGCGACGGAGCGAGGCGGAGGCGTTGACCTGGCAGTCGAGGTCGACGCGCACCGGCATGGGCGCGCCGACTTTCGCGCAGATCGCGGCGATGAGGTCGCGCAGTTCGGGGTGTTGCGCG
Organism: Opitutaceae bacterium; assembly: GCA_027482185.1. Classification (GTDB taxonomy): domain Bacteria; phylum Verrucomicrobiota; class Verrucomicrobiia; order Opitutales; family Opitutaceae; genus ER46. The sequence goes on from JAIXWF010000022.1 coordinate 874,174, forward strand.
AGATCGAGCGTGTAGGGCGCGCTGCGCTTGGCCGAACGCGCAAAGAGCGGTTTGACCATGAAGGTCACGAGCACGCCGCCGGCGAACAGCGGCGTCAGATAGACGAGCAGCTTGATCCAGCCGCCGCCGTTGCCGGAGAAGACGAACGTGCCCTTGATCGCCCAGAGGTACATGCCGTAGCCGGCGGCGGCGATGAGCGCGAGGTAGGCGAGGGGCAGCAGCACCATCGCGAAGGCGGTGAGGCCGAGGGTCGCGCGGTAGGCGGCGGGAATCTGTCGCGGCGGGATCGAGCCCTCGAGGGCAAACAGGGCGGGCGCAGTCGGGCTGGCGGGCGTGGACATAGGCCGGTGGGCGGGACGTTGGCAGCGGCGCGCAGCAGCGAGAAGGGAAAACCGGGTCATCACCGGCAGTCCCGCGCGGCGCGAGGCGGACCGGCCGGCCACGGCGTTTGCCGGGTACCGGCGGCATGGCCCATCGGGGGTTCCTCGGTGCGCCTGCTCGGGGTCAAAGCGCGAATCGCGAACACCGATGACTGGAGGCCAACCTCTACAGGCTACGTGGAGGAGACGTTTCGCAGGTTCGCGTTTCGCGATTTAACCCTGTCGGCCGCTCGCGCGAGGCAATCCGCGTTCGGCGGACCCCGTTTGGCCGGCCACACGCTTTGGAATTCCGGATTCCGGACGTGACCCCTTGGCCCGGGGTGCGACAGGTTCAGCGATCGATCGACTGAATCGCTCCGCCCATCCCTATTTTTTGGATGAGGCCGGAAGCGACGGCTCCTTTTGCCGGGCCGACCACGCGAGGTACGCGGTCGAGAGGCGGAACTCCGCGTAGGACTCGTCGCTGGTAATCGCGGAAAGATCGATCCCGGGAAAGGCGGTGCGCAGTTCTTCGAGTACGGCGACGGTTTCGGAATAGTTTCGCGACTTCAGGCTGATCGTAAGCAGCGAGTCGAAGGCGGAGGTCAGGCCAGGCTCGACCGCCAGGGCGGCGCGAGCACGGGCACGGGCCTCGGGATAACGCTCGGCCATCAGGAGGGCGTTGGCGGCGAGAAAATCCAGGTAGGCATCGCCCCCGAGTTGCCGGGCAAAGGCGTCCACGTGGCCCAGCGCGGCGGCGTAGTCTTTCCTCAGGAAGGCACCGTCCACGGAAATGAATTCCAGCGTGGGATCGTCGGGAAAGGCCGTACGCCACTGGTCGATCACGCGGAGGTATTTGATGTCGTCGATGCCTTGCGCGATCCGCATCCGCAACAGCAGGACGGTGCGGTCGACTTTGAGCGCCTCCGGGAGCTTCTCGCATTCGGCCCAAGCTTCGATCCGTTTTCCTCCCTGCATCAGCTGGGTGGCGCGCTGGATGGCGGGGAAGTAGCGGACCATGGCCGACTCCGTGCCGGTCAGGCGGTCCAGGATTCCCTTGCGGCTTTGGGCGATCAGCGGCAACGCCGTCCGGCGCGTGGTTTCGCTGAGCAGTTCGCCGGAAAGGTAGATGAACATATCGGCCCAGCGGACGGGACCGGTGCCTCGGCGGGTGCAGACGAAGCCGATGTAGTTGACGGCGCCGTCGTCCGTGGTGAGGCGAAGCAAGGCGCGGCGGTGCCCGCCGACATTCTGGATGCGGACGAACTTGGTTTGGGAGAACGTCGCAAACTGCTGCTTGAGTGCGGCGGGCAGGGTCTTGAACAGTCCGGCGCGAAAATCCGCTTCCTCCGGGGCGGAAAATCCGAGTCCGTTTGCGATGCGATCCAGCAGGGCGAACTGGTCGAGCAGCTGCAGGGCGGCCTCGCCCTCGCCGCGATTCAGCAGCGCGGCGAGTTGGCGTCCGAACGTGGCGCAATCTTCCTCGGCCGGCGCGTTGGCGGCGGGCGGACGGGAGGAATCGGCAGCTCGGGCCGCGCCACCAACGCCGGCGGCCAGCAATGCGGCCCCGAAGCGCGCGAGGGAAAACCAGCGGAAATTCATACGCGAAAACTGGAACTGTGGCGGGGTGAATCGCGATCCGGTCGGCGGCAATCGGGGCGATTTGCGGGATAGCCGGGATCTTTGTCGACGCACAGGGCGCGCTTGGCAACCGCAGCTTTGGGGCTTCGTCACGAAGCGTCCGATTGCGATGGACCCGGCCCGGTGCCGGGATGCGGGAGCCTCCTCGGGGTCAAATCGCGAATCGTGAACACCGATGACTCGAGGCCAATCTCTACCGGCAACGCCGAGGAGACGTTTCGCAAGTTCGCGTTTCGCGGTTTGACCCCGTCGGCAGGTCCCCGTCGGCAGGTCCCGGTGGGCGGCCGGGCTACGGGTTGGCCACGCAGTAGAGGTGGGAGGCGCCGCGGATGAAGAGGCGGTCGCCGGCGGCGACGAAGGAGGCGATGACGCGGTCGTCGAATTTGGTTTCGCCGAGCAGTTCGAAGCCGTTTTCGATGCGGACGGCGTAGGTCTCGCCGTCCTCGCGGGCGGCGTAGAGGATCCCGTTGGCGATCAAGGGCGAGGTGTAGAAGTTCGATTTCGTGCGCGGCAGCGTGCCGCTCCAGATGGTCTTGCCGGTGCGGGGATCGAGGCAATCGAGTTGGCCGCGATCGCTCAAAACGTACACGCGATCCTGATACACCGCCGGGCTGGGCACGAAGGCGCCGATGTCGTCGCGCGACCACACGCGGTGGGTGGCGGTCACATCGCCGCTGCCGCCGAGCCTGATGCCGTGCAGGCGCGGCGCGCCCTTGTCGGCGCGACCGAAACACACGATGGCCATGTCGCCGACCACCACGGGGCTGGCGACGGCCGGCCAGAGCGCAGTGGAGTCGGGGTTGAAGCCGCCGCAGGACCAGAGCAGTTTGCCATCGGCGGCGTCGTGGGCGGTGAGGTGCTGGGCGCCCCAGGTGAGGAGGGCTTCGCGGCCGGCGTGGCGGATGACGAGCGGGGTGGTGTAGCCGTTGTCGACCTCGCGGGGCGTTTCGTAGTTGCGGGCGGTCTTCCAGCGGAGTTCGCCCGTCTGTTTGTCGAACGCGGCGAGCCAGGAATCGCCTTCGTGCATGCGCGCCATGATGACGAACTTCTCGGTGAGGGCGGGCGAAGTGCCGAAATCCCAAAAGAGTTTCACCGGGCCGAATTTCCCGGTGAGGTCGTTTTGCCAGAGGAGTTTGCCGTCGAGATCGAGGGCGGCGAGGTTCCCGCTCTTGAAGGCAACGAAGAGACGTTGGCCGTCGGTGACGGGCGAAGGGTTGCTGCCGGAGCCATTGCGGTGGCGGCCGGGCGACTCGGTGCCGAGCGGGGTTTGCCAGAGGAGTTGGCCGGACCAGTCGAACGCGAGCACGGCGTCTTTGCCCTGGTGCGGGGCGGTGAGATAGATGCGCTGGTTCCAGACGATCGGCGTGGAAGAGCCTTTGCCGGGCAACGGGGTCTTCCAGCGCACTTGGGCCGCGTCGATTTTGGGCGGGAGCTTGGCGCTGGCCGCGTGGCCGTTCTCGGCCGGGCCGCGCCAGTTGGGCCAGTGGGCGGTGGCGAGGGCGGGAGAGGCAAGACTCGTGCCCAGAGCGACGAGGGCGAGGACGGACGGGCGCAGGGAAGCGAGGTGCGACATGGGAACGGGGGGACTTCGGGTGGCTGGCGGGGGCTCAGGACGAACACTCCAAGCGGTGGCGGAAGCAGTGGGGCACCCGGGAGGGCTTGAACCTGATTTCGTGAGTGTCGGCTGCGTTTGAACCGGAGCCTGAGAATTTGGAAATCAGGAAATCAGGGCGCGGCGAAGGTTTGTTTCCAACAGATGGGAAACTTGACTCCCCGTTCGAACGGATCCGGGAGGGGTAGGCGCCAAGGATTGCACGCTCTACCTCTCGAACCAGGGCGCGCCGGGGATCATGTTGATCCATGACCGGGCGTGAACTTTTCCGAAGGAAGGGCCGGCGCTGATCGTGAAGTTCTGCAACGGACACCGGCAACCGTAGCGGGGGAACCTCCCGTAAGGGGTAAGCCTATGTGTCGTACGGGGTCGCTGGGACCCACTTGGCTACACCTCCGGTTTCACGCGTGCGCCGAAGTCTGAGCCGTCGGCCGGCCTCGCAATTTCAGGTTCGGGCGGCACGGGCTCGCCCGCATCCGACTGGATTCTCGCGAGGCAAGCAGCGTTCGGCGGGCCCCGTTTGGCCGGGCTTACGCTTTGGAATTCCGGATTCCGGACGTGACCCCGTTCCGATCCTCCGACGTGACCCCGTTCCGATCCTGAAATTTAGCGAAAGGCGCTAAAGGCAGCGACCGCCGAAATACTCCGGGGCTCCGTCGCCGCACCCTGCGGCTGGATTCGCAGTCACCTTCGAGATGGGGCCCCGGGCGCAGTTCGGGGCCTCCTCTCTCGACGCAATCAGCGCTCAGCGAACTGACCCTTCGCGCCCGGTCTTTATCAGGTCGCAGCGCGGGAGCGGCGTGCGATGGCCAGGCTAGCCAAGGCTAGGCCCAGCAGGGCGATTGTGCTGCTAGCTTCCGGCACGCTTACGTTGTCGGCGAAGGTGGCACGGAAGACTGTCTCACCCCAACCAAGGTTGGCGCCGCCCGTGTACAGTTGGCCACCAGCGTAAACATTCGCCGTATTGCCGGCCAGACCCCACCGCCAGGAATCGGCCGAGATTACCGCGGTGTAGAGCGCGCCTGCAGTGACATTCAGATTGAAAACGACACCGTTATAGCCGCCGCTGTTGACGGTGAGGCTGGAGGAAGCGAGTACCGAGCCGTTTAGTCCGTCGCCCTGCCGGATCGACAGGGTCATCGCGTTGTTCGCCTCCGCCGGAACCCAAGAAACGAAGGAGAACTCAAAGCTGACGAGTTGGTTGCTCGCAGCCGTGAACGACTGGCCAACCGGATCAAAGTAATCGATGACAAACGAGCCATTTACCGCCGATTGCTCGACGATGGTAACGGCCCGGGCCGACAGCGAAAGCGTGGCCAAGGCCGCGCCGAAAAGGATTCCTTTGAAATGTGATTTCATATGGTTAGATGCTCAACTGCAAGAAGTGGGCCGTAGTTTTTTCCAGTGTCAGTATCTTCATAAAGTACCTTTTATGAGTGATATAAGGACTTTAGAATTTTGATCGGCCAGTTGTTCGTTTCTGAAACTGTAAAGAAAGCTGACATCGATTCGGGTCGCGTTGTGGTCCAGATGCGACCAAGGGTCACGTCCGGAATCGAGAATTCCAAAGGTATGGCTTGCGGAGCGGTTAAAGGTGGGTGCGCCCGATAGCATCGCTTCGATGCACACTCGTTTTCCTGCGTGAAATTCCGGATTCCGGACGTGACCCCTTGATCGCGCCCTTGATCGCGCCGGGCCCAAAATGCGCATGTCCGGGATAACTCGCACATTGATCGGTCGATTCAAGCCCCGGCGCGGTGGCACGTGGGGTAATGTCGGTTATGCACACCGTCGCCGCTTTTTCCCAAAATTGAGGCTTCGGAGCTGAATCCCGATTTGGGGCCGGCAGCTTTCTGCTTTCGACTTACCGCCCCGTTGAACTTCAGACGAAACCGAGGCGGGTGGAGACGGCGGCGAAGACTTGGTCGACGGTGAGGTGGCGGACGCACCAGCTGCGGTAGGAGTCGCCGGGGACGCAGGGCGTCGGGGTCGCGGCGCCGAGGCAGGCGCAGGGAAGTGCCGGCTGGAGAATCGTGTGCTGTTCGCCCAGCGGGCGCCAGATGGTCGCGTTTTGCGAACTGAAGAGGGCGACGACGGGCGTGCCGACGGCGGCGGCGATGTGCATCGGGCCGCTGTCGTGGCAGAGGAACACATCGAACTGCGCGAGCAGCGCGGCGAAGGCGCCGACGGTGCGCGGGGTGTCGGCGATCACGAGGTGCGAGTGCGCGTGGCGGCGGATCTCCTCGATCAATTTCGCCTCGCGCGGGCCGGCGGTGAGGAAGATCTGCGCGTCGAGTTCGTTCTGGATGCGGTCGGCGACGGCGGCGAAACGCTCGAGCGGCCAGATGCGGTGTTCGCTGCGGCTGCCGGGATGGATGAGGATTTTGCGACCGTAATCTCGCGGGGCGAGGCGTTCGGCTTCGGCGACATCCTCGGGGTGCGGGACGAGGCGGACTTCGCGGGAAACAATCGGCACGCCGATCGCGGCGGGGAGGGCGAGGTAGGTTTCCGTGATGTGGTGCGAATCGTAGAACGCGTTCGTGACGTCGGCGCGGTGCGTATAGAAGCGCGGATAACGGAACGGAATCAGCTCGCGGTTGAAGGTGGCGCGGACCGGGGCCGAGGTGAGGCGCGTGACGAGGGCGGTCTTGTCGGTGTTGTCGAAATCGAGGACGTGCGTGAAGCGCGCGCGGCGCAGGGCGCGGAGGAAACGCGGCCAGTCGCCGAGTTTGCGCGGGAAGGAAAGGGCGCCGTTGATGTCGGGGTTGAGCGCGAGCACGCCGGCGAAGGCGGGCTCGGTCAGCACGGTGAGGTGGGCGAGCGGCCAATGGAGCCGCAGGTTGCGCAGGACGGAACCGAGCAAAACGATGTCGCCGAGGTAACGGCGACGGATGATCAAGATGCGGGGCTCAGGCGAGCTCACGCGATTGAAAGTTGAAGGTTGAACGTTGAGAGCCCAGGCCGAGAAAGCGTCGAATAGCCGCGGTGGCGCGCGATCCGGCGAACGCCATGCGTCCGGTGCTCAAGGGTGAAGCCGGAAGACATGCTCCGATTCAGGCGGCGGTCTGCCGTTCGTAGAGCGAACGGTAGAGGGCGCTGGCGGCGATGAGTTCGGCGTGGGTGCCGTCGGCGACGATGCGGCCGCCATCGAAGACGAGGATCTTCGTGGCGTCGCGGATCGTGGAGAAGCGGTGCGCGATGATGAGCACCGTTTTGCCGACCATCAGTTTTTTGAGGGCGGCTTGGATCGCGGCCTCGCTGTCGGAGTCGAGGGCGCTGGTCGCTTCGTCGAGGATGAGAATCGGCGCGTTGCGAAGGAAGGCGCGCGCGAGGGCGATGCGTTGTTTCTGGCCGCCGGAGAGGCGGTTGCCGCGTTCGCCGACGACGGTGGCGTAGCCGAGGCCGCCGTCGAGGCCGACGATGAAGTCGTGGGCGAAGGCGTCGCGCGCGGCCTGCTCGACCTCGGCCTGGGTGGCGTCGGCGCGGCCGAGCAGAAGGTTGGCGTAGATGGTGTCGTTGAAGAGGATGGTGTCCTGGGAAACGACGGCGATGTTGCGGCGCAGATCGGCGAGGCGGAGGGCGCGGAGGTCGAGGCCGTCGAGCGTGACGCGGCCGGCGGCGGCTTCGTAGAAACGCGGGACGAGATTGGCGAAGGTGGATTTGCCGGCGCCGCTGGGGCCGACGAGGGCGCAGACGGTGCCGGCGGGGATGCGCACGGAGACCTCGCGGAGGACGGGGGCGTCGGCCTGGTAGGCGAAGGTGATGTTTTCGAAGGCGAGATCGCCGCGGAGCCGGCCGACGGGGACGGGGTCGGCGGGATCGGCGATGGTGATCGGCTCGTGGAGAACGACCTCGAGACGGTCGAGGGCGGCGGTGCCGCGTTTCAATTCGTTGTTCAGCGAGCCGAGTTTCTTGATCGGTTCGTAGCAGAGGTAGAGGGCGCCGACGACGGCGGCGAAGACCTGGAGTTGGACATCGTAGACGTAGGCGAAGACGAGGGTGGCGGCGATGCCGATGGCGGAGATGAACTCGATGGCGGGCGTGAGGGCCTGCGCGTACTTCACGATCTTCATCTGCGAGACGATGAGCTCGCGGCAGGCGGCGGCGAAACGGGATTCCTCGCGGGCCTCGAGGCCGAAGGCGCGGACCTCGCGGGCGGCGGAGAGGTTTTCCGAGAATTGGGCGGTGACGCCGCCGAGCTGGCTTTGCATTTGGGCGGCGCGCTTGAGGACCTTGCGGCCGACGTAGCGGACGGGGAGGACGGTGAGCGGGACGGCGGCGAGGGCGACGAGGACGACGCCGACGCCCTGTTCGGTGAAGGCCTGGGCGACGAGGAAGCCGAGGGCACCGAGGAGCTGCATCGGCTGCTTGATGCCGTCGTTGGCGAGGAGCGTGAGCGTGAACTGGAGTTGCGAGGTGTCGGCGAGACCGCGGGAGAGCAGGTCGCCGCTGGCGCGATTTTGCAGGAACGAGAGCGGGACGCGTTGCAGTTTGCTGAAGTACTCGAGGCGGATGGCTTCGAGGATGCGGACGCCGGCGAGCTGGGTGAAGTAGCTGTTGCGGTAGCCGCTGAAGGCGCGGAGGAGAAACGCGAGCGGGATGGCGGCGGCGATCTGGATGACGAGATTGAGCGGGAGGGCGCCGCCGTCGCGGTCGAAGATCGGCGGGAAGACGTATTTGATCAGCGCCGGGACACCGAGGCCGCTGGCCGCGCCGAAGAGGATCCCGTAGAAAATCGCCGCCGCGATTTCGAGGCGGACGGTGCGGAAGTAGCGGAAGTAGGGACGGAGACGACTCATCAAGGCGGCACGGGCGCCGGATGAAGAAACGGGGAAGGGGCGGGGCGTTCCACCTCAATCTTTGGCGGAGGGTGGCCCGGGCTGAAGGCCCGGGCTACGGCGAGGGCGGATAGGGACCCGGGCTGAAAGCCCGGGCTACCGGGCGCGGCAGCGCGGCTCAGTCCTTGGAGGAGCGGACGTCGAGGGCGTCGCGGAGACCGTCGCCGAGGAAGTTGAGCGAGAAGAGCGTGAGGGAGAACATCGTGCCGGGGAACACCAGCAACCAAGGGAACTCTTCCATCTTTTCGGCGCCGTCTTTGATGAGCACGCCCCAGGAACTCATGGGCGGCTGGACGCCGAGACCGAGGAAGCTGAGGAAGGCCTCGAGCAACATAACGGCGGGGATGGTGAGCGTCGTGTAGACGATGATCGGGCCGAGGATGTTGGGGAGGATGTGGCGGAAGATGATGCGGCGGCGGCCGAAGCCGAGGGAGCGGGCGGCCTCGATGAATTCCATTTTCTTCACGGCCATGACCTGGCTGCGGACGATGCGGGCCATGGTGAGCCATTCGACGGCGCCGATGGCGACGAAGAGGAGGATGATATTCCGGCCGAAGAAGACCATCAGCAGGATCACGAAGATCGGGAAAGGCAGGGAGTACATGATGTCGACGGTGCGCATCATGATGGCGTCGCGTTTGCCGCCGAAGAAACCGGCGACGGCGCCGTAGACCACGCCGATGGTCAGGGCGACGAAAGTGGCGGCGAGGCCGACGCCGAGGGAGACGCGGCCGCCGAAGAGCAGGCGCACGAGGAGATCGCGGCCGAGGGTGTCGGTGCCGAGCCAGTGCTGGGCGCTGGGGGCGGAGGCGCCGAGATCGAGATTCTGTTCCTCGTAGCCGTAGGGCGAGAGCCAGGGGCCGGCGACGCAGGCGACGGTGATGAACGCGAGCGAGAACATGCCGAAGACGGCGAGCTTGTTCTTGCGCAGGCGGAGCCAGGCGTCGTGCCAGAGCGAGTTGCCCTTTTCGATCGGTTCGGTGCCGGCGGGGAGGCCGGGGGCGGCGGGAGCGGTGGCGGCGGTGGCCATGGTTCAGCCTTCGAGACGGACCTTGGGATTCATCCACGCCTGGACGACGTCGACGACGAGGTTGAGCGCCATGATGAGGACGGCGTAGAGGATGACGGTGCCGAGGACCAAGGTGTAGTCGCGGTTGAAGGCGCTGTTCACGAATTCGCGGCCGATGCCGGGAATCTGGAAAATGGTCTCGATGACAAAGGAGCCGGTGAGGATGCCGGCGACGGCGGGCCCGAGGTAGGAGACGACGGGGAGGAGGCCGCCGCGGAGGGCGTGGCGGGTGACGACGCGGAATTCGGAGGCGCCCTTGGCGCGGGCGGTGCGGATGAAGTCCTGGTGCAGAATCTCGAGCATGCCGCCGCGGGTGAGGCGGGAGATCGGGGCGGCGTAGGCGATGCCGAGGACGAGGGCGGGCAAGATGCGGTCGGCCGAGGTGTACCAGCCGGAGGCGTTGAGCCAGCCGAGGTGGATGGCGACGCCGAGGACGAGGAGCGGGCCGACGACGAAGGTCGGGATCGAGATGCCGATCATGCCGAAGGAGGAAGCGACGTAGTCGATCCAGGTGTTGCGGCGGACGGCGGCGAGGGTGCCGAGGGTGATGCCGATGACGAGGGCGACGCCGAGGGAGAGGAGGCCGAGCTCGGCGGAGACGGGGAGCTTGTCGCCGATGATCTCGTTGACGGTGCGGTTCGGGTATTTGAACGAAGGACCGAGGTCGCCTTGCGCAAGGCTGCCGAGGTAGTCGAGGTATTGGCGCCAGAGCGGTTTATCGAGGCCGTAGTGGGCCTCGAGATTCCGGAGGATTTCGGGGGTCACGGCTTTCTCCGCCGTGAACGGACCGCCGGGCACGAAGCGGACCATGAAGAACGTCGCGGAAATGACGAGGAAGAGGGCGAGGAGCGACTGCAGAAAGCGCGACGTGATGAAACGTAACATCTGGGATGCGGGAATGACGGGCGATTGCGGGCGGATGACAAGGCAAACCGGGGCGGCGGCGGTTGGCCGGGGGGGAGGGGAGCGGTTGGTTCGCGAACTTTGGGCGGGGGCGCGGATCGAGGTCGAGGGCGCGCACGAGGCGCGCTCCTACGGGCGCGTGCGTGCCTGCTTATTTCGCGGGCTCGAGGTAGATGGACTTGAAGGGGTGGTTGTCGAGGAGGGTGGGGTACCAGCCCTTCACGCGCGGGCTGAGGGCGCGGACGCTGGTGTAGTGGTAGATCGGCATGACGGGCAGTTCGTCGACGAGGATGGCGTCCATTTGCTGGTAGATCTCGTAGCGTTCGGCGTCGTTCTTCGCCTTGAGGGCTTGGTCGAAGAGCCGGTCGTAGCCGGCGTGGCTCCAGCCGGTGTCGTTGTTGAGGCTGTGGGACGTCCAGAGATCGAGGAAGACATGGGGATCGAGGTAGTCGGCGATCCAGCCGGCGCGCTGCAGGTCGAACGACTTCGTGTCCTGGGAATCGAGGAACACCTTCCACTCCTCGTTGCGGAGACCGACGTCGATGTTGAGGGTGCGTTTCCACATCTGCTGGATGGCCTCGGCGATGATACGGTGGTTCTGGCTCGTGTTGTAGAGGAGATCGATTTTCGGGAAGCCCTTGCCCTCGGGGAAACCGGCGGCGGCGAGCAGCTGTTTCGCTTCCTCGACGGTGCCGGCGAGTTTGGCACGGGGCGCGTAGCCGGCGGTGCCGGGGTAGCTGACGGCGTAGGCGGGGGATTGGCCGCCGCGGACGACGTTTTTCACGAGGCGCTCGCGATCGATGGCGAGGGAGAGGGCGCGGCGCACGCGTTTGTCGTTCAGCGGCGGGCGGGTGACGTTGAAGCGGTAGAAGTAGACGCCGAGGTAGGGGTCGAGGCGCAGCGTATCCGGAAACTCCTTGCGGTAGGTGTCGATCTTCGCGAGCGGGAGTTCGTAAGTGATGTCGAGCTGGCCGGTGCGGAACATCTTCTCCTCCGTGTCCTGATTCTCGACGGGGAAGAAGTGGACCTCGTCGAGGCGGATGCGGGCTTTGTCCCAGTAGTGCGGGTTGCGGGCGGCGACGAGGACCTGCTGGGGTTTCCAATCCTTCACGACGAAGGGGCCGTTGGAGACGATGTTTTCCGCGCGCGTCCAAGCCGTGCCCTTGCGGGCGAGGGCGCCGTGTTTTTCGAGGACGTGGATCGGGACGGGGTACCAGGAATAATGGCTGGCGAGGATTTTGAGGAGGAACGGCACCGGCGATTCGAGCGTGACCTGGAGGCGGCGGTCATCGAGGGCCTTGAAGCCGACCTGGGAGAAGTCGGTGAGTTTGCCCTCGTTGTAGGCGCGGGCGTTGACGGCGTGGTGCAACATGTACGCGTACTCGGCCGCGAGGGCGGGCGTGAGCATGCGTTGGTACGAACGCACAAAGGTCGTCGCGGTGATCGGGGTGCCGTCGGACCACTTGGCGTCGGCGCGGAGGTGGAACGTGTAGACGCGGCCGTCGGCGGATATGTCCCATTTCTCGGCGACGCCGGGCTCGGGGCTGAGGTCCTTGGGATTTTCGGTGAGCAGGCCTTCGAAGAGCGCGATCAGGATGCGGTGCTCGGGGACGCCGGTGACGATCTGTGGGTCGAGGTCCTGGGGTTCGCTGCCGTTGCCGATGCGGTAGATCATCTGGCCGGCGGCGGTGCCGGCGGACGAAGCCGCGGCGGCGGAGGCGGATTCCGTTTTCTTGCCGCAGCCGGCGAGGGGCAGGAGGAGCAGGGTGGCAACGGCGGGGAACAGGACGCGTCGAAGCATCGGGCTACACAAGGCGGCCGGCCTCCGGGCGCAAGCGCCGCGGGGGAAAGGCGGTCGGGCGCAGCGGGATTTTCCGCTCGTTCCGTGAACGATTTGCGGTCCAACTCCCGCCCCGCAATGCGGCACTTACTGGTCCGGTGGTTGATGGCGGCGGCGGGATTCGGGTCCGGCGGATCGCTGGCGGCCCAGGTGGCGCTGACGATCGTGAACCCGGGATTCGAGGCGAACACCGTGACCGGGCCGCAGGCCTTCGACGCGACGATCACGCCGACGGGCTGGACGACGTACGACCCGACGGGCGTGTTGGGTCGGGACTACAGCGACGTCGGCGTGCTGAAGCCCGGCGGGACGAGCCTGTACGCCGCGGGGGCGCCGGAGGGGAACAACGTCGCGATTGTCTTTCTCTGGCCGCAAACCGCCGCCGACGACAACCGGCCCGTCGGGCTGCAGCAGACGCTGGCCGCGACGTTGCAGGCGGCGACGCGTTACACGTTCAGCGTGCAGGTGGGGAACATCGCGTCCGACGGCAGCCCGAATTACAGCCTGTCCGGGTTTCCCGGATACCGGGTCGAGTTGCTGGCGGGGTCCACCTTGCTGGCGCAGGACCAGAATTCGGTGGCGCCGGCGGACGGATTTTTTTCACCGGTGGCGATCGAGTTCACGACGGGCGGGAGTCCGGCGGGGCAAGGGGAGGCGATCACGATCCGGTTGCTGAATCTCGGCGTGCCGAATTCCGGCATCGAGGTGAACTTCGACGACGTGCGCCTGACGGCGACGGCGATCCCGGAGCCGGGCGCGGCCGCGGCAATCGCGGGGCTGGCGGGGTTGGGTTATGCGTGGCGGAGGCGCGGCGCGCGCAGGCGCGCAGATGCGCGCCGTTGAAGGTTGAAAGGTGAAAGTTGAAGGACGGAGCGGCGGGAACACGCAGCGCCTCAGTTCGCGCGTCGAACGGCTTGAGCATGTGTCCGTGCCGAAACCCGGAACCCCGAACCCAAAACCAAGGAACTGTGACGGGCGGCGGATGCCGTCCGTCACGGTAGCTGGTACACTTCGGCGAGGACCACGCCGGCGGCGGCGGTGGCGTTCTGCAGCTGGGCCGTGTAGGCGCCGGGCGGGAGCTCGACGACGAGGGCGGCGTCCTTGCTGCCGGCGGGCAGCGCAAACGCGCCGACGCTGGCGAAGGACGCGGCGAGGCCGGCGGTCCAGTCGTCGTTCTGCGCGACGGTTTGGCCGTCGGACTGGCGCACGAGCGTGAGGCGCGGGTCGGCGGCGGTGCCGTTGAGACCGAAGGCGGCGAGGCCGGGGCCGACGGCGCGGACGAGGACGCGGGCGGGAGTTGTGCCGTTGACGACGAAGCCGACGATGAGCGGCTCGCTGCCGAGCTCGGTGCGCGCGGAGAGATTGGTGAGGCGAGTGCCGGCGAGTCCGTCCTCGTACACTTCGACGAGCGCGGCGCCCTCGGGGCGGGTGGCGCCGGGGGCGGGCACGGCGTGGACGGCGTAGCTGCCGGGGAAGAGCTGGGTGGCGATGGCGGCGTCGGTGGTTGTGGCGTCGAGGGCGAAGGCGCCGACGCGGGACGCGGCGGCGGCGAGGCCGGGGGCGAGGTTCGCGGCGGTGCGGATGCGGGTGGCCCCGGTGAAGAGGGCGAGGTCGACGTCGCTGACGACGTTGGGCACACCGAAGACGCGGCCGAGGGTTTCGCTCACGGTGCGGATGACGAGGGGACGGGAGCCGGCGCCGTCGACGGTGAAGCCGACGATGAGGGTGCGGTCGCCGGCGGCGGTGAGGTTGCGGACGGAGACATTGCCGAGGCGCGCGTAGTTGGCGGGGACGGCGGTGATGGAGAAATTGTCGAGGGACATTTCGCCCGCGACGACGGGGTTGGGCGAGGTGGAGTAGCCGACGAGTTCGAACTGGAAGCCCGTGGTCGGTTGGATCGGCCAGTCGGTGATGGGAACGGTGCGGAGCGTCGAGAACGTGGCGCCGCCGTCGAAGGAGTAGGCGACGGTGATTACGCGGGTGGCGGCGTTCCAAGCGAGGCGGAGACGGACGTCGGCGTTGTCGGGCACGGCGACGCGGGCGATGCCGGTGGTGGGCGAATTCGTTTCCGTGAAGATACGGAGGACGCCGTCGGTGAAGCGCTGGAGGGTGATTTCGGTGTAGGCGGTGGGGCCGACGGCGATCTCGAAGCCGATGGCGGCGAAAGCGTCGGGGCCGGGGAGGTGGCGCATGACGGGCGTGACATCGGCGACCCAACTGGTGTTGGCGCTGGCGACGGTGCGGGAAACGGGATTGCCGGCGACGCCGTCGCCGTCCCAGCCAATGATCTGGCTGCCCATGCCGGCGCCCTTGGTGAATTCGGCGACGCCGTTGCGGAAGGCGAAGGCCCCGTTGGTGCCGACGGTCAGGTACGGCACGCGGAAAGCGTAGGCCCACTTGGCGTCGTTGCCGGAGAAGTCGTCGTGCCCGACGAAGGGTTGGGCGGAAGCGACGGTGCCGGCGAGCAGGGCCGCGGCGAGGAGGGCGGAGCGGAGCGACGTAATCATTACTTGGATATGTTTGTTGGTCCCCGATGAATCGGAGAATCCCAACCGGTCAAGAACCGGCTGCGGGAAGTCGGTCGGATCGCTGGACGGGCCTGCCGCGGCAGGTGAGAACAGGCGGAAAGACGGGGCAAAAAAAGGGCCGCCCGAAATCGGGCGGCCCGGAAAAAACGCGGTCGATCGACCGCGATCAGCGGTACTCTTCGCCCGTGAGCGCGTTGATGATCTTGAAGTTCTCGACGTGGTAGTTGAGGTCGGCGCGGAAGGCCAACTTGACGCCGAAGAGCTTCTCCATGCGCACGAGCAGGTCGGCGTCCTCGGTGCGGAGGCGTTCGAGGATGCTCGGGTGGACCATGACGCGGAGGGAATACTCCTTGCCGTCGTTGCGCAGCTGGAGGCGGCGGACGACGGAGCTCAGTTTGCGCTGCAGTTCCACCGACATCGTCGTGGCCGACTTCACGATGCCGCGGCCGCGGCAATACGGGCAGTCGGTGTAGAGATTGGAGGAAAGGGATTCCTGCTGGCGCTGCCGCGTCATCTGCATGATGCCGAGCTGGGAGATCGGAAGGATGTGATTCTTGGCTTTGTCGGTCGCCATGAGCTCGACCATCTTTTCGTAGACGGCGTTGCGGTGGCGGCGCTCCTTCATGTCGATGAAGTCCATGATGATCAGGCCGCCGAGATTGCGGAGCCGGATCTGGCGCGCGATTTCGGCCGCGGCCTCGAGGTTGACGGCGTAGATGACGTTTTTCTCGTCGCCGCCCCGGTTCTTGTGGGAGCCGGTGTTCACGTCGATGGCGATGAGGGCCTCGGTTTCGTCGATGATGATTTCGCCGCCGGACGGCAGCGGGACCTTGCGCTGGCCGGTCTGCTCGATCTGGCGCTCGATGTTGAAGCGTTCGAAGATCGGGATGCTGTCCTTGTAGAGGGCGATCTTGCCGGCGCTGCGTTTCGAGATCTGGCCGACGAGATTCTGGGTGCGCGCGTGGTCGTCCTTGGAATCGATGAGGACGCGGTCGACTTCCTCGGTGAGGAAATCGCGGACGGTGCGCTCGACGAGATCCGGTTCCTGGTAAAGGCAGGCCGGGGCGCGGTCGTTCTTCATCTTGGCCTGGATGTCTTCCCAGGTCTTGAGGAGGATGTGGAGGTCGCGGACGAAGTAGCGCGGTTTCTTGCCTTCGCCGGCGGTGCGGACGATGACGCCGACGCCCTCGGGCAAGGTGAGCTCGTTGATCAGGCCCTTGAGGCGTTTGCGTTCCGCGGGGTCCTCGATCTTGCGGGAGATGCCGCAGCCGTCGGAGAACGGCGTGAGGATCAGGTACCGGCCGGGGATCGAGAGATTGGTCGTGGTGCGCGGGCCCTTGGTGCCGATGGGGCCCTTGGTGACCTGGATGACGATCTCGGAACCCGGGGGATAGAGATTCGGGATGTCTTTGACCGTGGGTTCGGCGGGGCGCTCGGGGGCGTTTTTCCGTTTGTTGACGCGCACGACCTCGACGGAGGAGTCGGCGGCGGCGGGGAGCATGTCCCAGTAGTGGAGGAACGCGTTCTTGGTGTAGCCGATGTCGACGAAGGCGGCCTTGAGGCCGGGGTCGAGGTTCTTGATGCGGCCCTTGTAGATGCCGCCGACCATGCGGTTGTCGGACTCGCGCTCGATTTCGAATTTCTCGAGGCGGCCGTCGACAAGGAGAGCGACGCGCTTTTCGAGCGGCTCGGAATTGATGATGAGCTCCCGGTAGGAGCCCTTTTCCTTCTGGAAGACCGCGAGGATCTTCTGGAGGAGGGGACGCTGTTTGGCGCGCTCGGCGGCGCCGGCCTTCAGTTCGGCGGCGTCGATCTGGGTCGTCTCGGGGACGACGGGCGGGTTGACGAGTTCTTCGTCATACTTGGCTGCGACGTCCTGGGGGACGCCGGAGGGTTGCGGTTGATCGCTCATGGCGGGTGTCGTGTGGGTTTTGCCCGACGGCCCCCAGGTGCGGGAGTTGCAGCGCAGGAAATTCCGGCAGAGCGGTCAATGGCACCGGGGATTTCATGTGAAATCCTTCCGGAAGCGCCAGACGCTCTGGACCAGTCCTTGCAGCAAGCAGCAACTGAGCACAAAGGAGCCACCGTAGCTGATGAAGGGAAGCGGTATGCCCGTGATGGGCACCAGCCCGATGGTCATGGCGATGTTCACGAACACATGCACCGCGAAGAGCACCGTCACGCCGATGGCGATCAGGGTCCCGAGGCGGTCCCTGGCGGAACCGGCGATGCGAATGCCGTTGAACAACACTATCCCAAACAGGCCCAGGACCGTAATGCTTCCCAGAAATCCTTTTTCCTCGGCGATGACCGAGAAGATGAAGTCGTTGTGCGCCACCGAGCGCGGCAGGTAGCCGAGCTGCGCCTGCCAGCCCTCGGTCCACCCTTTGCCGGTGAGACCGCCGGAACCGACGGAGATGAGCGACTGCGAAAGGTTGTAGGCGACACCCGTGCCGGTGGGGTCGACCTTCTTCGGGGCGGCGAAGGCGAGGATGCGGTTCCGCTGGTAATCGTGCAGCGGCAGAATCGGGTCGCCCTCGCGGTCGAACTTGCCCCGGTCGCGCACGTAATTGTAGCCGTGCGCATCCATGAAGTTTACGTAACGTGCGCTGTCCCAAGCGACTAACCCGACGAGCAGGAGGAACGCGCCGAGCGCCCCCACGAAGAATCGGGGAGACAACTTCGAAACGTAGAGCATCGAAAACACCATCGGGGGCAGCACGATCGCCGACTTCAAGTCCGGCTGAAGCAGGATAAGGAGCATGGGTGCGCCTACCGCAAGGGCCAATTTCCCGAGGGTGCCGAGCGACTGGCTGACGGAGCCGACTTTCGAATGGATGAGCACGGTGGCGGTCATCATGAGGACGCCGACCTTGGCCAATTCCGACGGTTGGAAGAACAGCAACCACCGGCGGGAGCCGTACACTTCGCGGCCGACGCCGGGGATGAGAACCAGCAGCAGCGTCAGCAGGCAAAGGGCGTAGAACCAATGCGCGAGATTGAGCCAGAAGCGGTAGTCGATCAGCGATACTGTAATATAGATAGCTGCGCCGGCGGCCAGGAAGACGAGTTGCTTGAACCAATCCTCGCCAAGCAAGGGCAGGACCGACGCGATCCCGCGCGTAGGCGGCGGGCTGGCGACCGAGAACTGCGCGGAATAGATGAAGGCCAGCCCGAACAGGCTCAGTCCGACCAGCGCGAGGGGCGTGAAGAAATCCCAATTCGACCGCGTCGTCGGCTTGAAGACGCTGAAGTAATCGGTGGGCGACGGGAGTTTCACGGGGACGGCGCCGGCACTTCAGGCCGCGTCGGCGTCAACCGCAAGGCCGGAGCCGGTTCGGCCGCGGGGGCGAGGTCGGGCGCGGCTTCCGTTTCCGCCACCGCGGGCGCGTCGGCCGGGCGCGGCGTGAGGGCGTTGGCCAGGCCGAGTGCGGTCCAGAACAGCACCGCGCCCATCGGCCCCTCCAGCACGACGCCGAAACTGCCGCTCACGAGCAAAATCCAGGCGACGCTCCACCAGCCAAGGATGGGCAGGGCGGCGGCATCGGTTGCGACCAGCCGGATGAGCCGGCGGGTGCGCACGACCATGGCGACGACGACGGCGATCCAGGCGACGAGGCCGACGAGGCCCATGCGGCCGAGGACGGTGAAGAAGATGCTGTGGGGACTGCGGACGTTGAACTCCTCGCCAAGGTCGAGTTGGTAGGTGCGCACGAAGCGCTCGGTAAGGTTGGCGCCGAAGCCGAGGCCGAAGGCCGGGCCGTACTCCATGGTTTCCTCGGCGACGGCGCGCCACCAGAAGGCGCGGAAGCGGTTGTTGTCGCCGACATATTCGCGGTCGGCACTGCGGTAGTTGCCGGTGCCGCCGACGTCGACGATCGAGCGCACGTGTTCGTAAAGGGCGAAGAAGCGGCTGCGTTCGAATTCCTTTTCCGAAGTGAAGGCCACCAACAGGAGGCCGAGCAGGGCGGCGGGCACGAGCACGGCCTGGACGCGCCAGGGCGCCCAACGGCGCGCGAAGGCCCACCAGGTCGACGTCACGACGAGCCCCACGATCGCGGCGCGGGAGGAATCGATCGTGAATGCGGTCGCGTAACTCAGGGCGGCGAACCCGTACCGGAGCAGCACGGGCCAGTGCGGCACGGTCGAGAACAGGAAGAAGCCGGCAAACAAGTACGCGGCGACAAGGTCGTCCTTGTAGAAGATCAGCGGACCGCCGCGGAAAACAAGGTGCGCGAAAATCAGGTCGGGGAACTGGCGGTAGAGCAGGTAGCACACCGGCAGCGCCATGGCCGCGGCGTGCAGCGTGCCGCGCAGCAGTTTCAGCGAGGCCGGGTGCCGGGCGAGCGACTGGGCGATGAAGAAGAAAACAGCGTAATAGACGGTGGCGAAGTCGCGCACCGCGATGGCGCCGTGGGTGCGGACATCGATCCATAGGCGCGCCAGCCCGAGCAGCATCCAGACGCCGAGCGCGACGTTGAGCGAATCGCGGTGGAACGCCGACGTCCGGTGCAGGGCGGTGCGCACCGCGACGGCGGTGGCGCCGCAGAGCAGGGCCGCCTCGGCGGGGAGCAGCGGCACTTGGCTGGACAGCGAGAGCTGGGCGAAGCCGCGGTTGCCGATCAGGTAACCGAAGAGGGCGGCGGCGAGGACCCACGCTTCGGGCAACGGGCCGCGCAACCATTCGAGCAAGGCCCAGAGGCCGACCGCCGAGGCAACGAGGGCGAAAGTGTAGTCCTGGTTCGCCACGCCGAATCCCGTCCACACCGCCAGCACCGAGCCGAGGCCGGCGGCGATGGCGGTGCGCAGGAAAGGATTCACGGGCCGCCAACGTAGAACCGGCCCGGGGCGGGGCAACGCGGATCGCGCGGCGGGCGACTTGCCTCCGCCGGGGGGGACGATTGGGATGCGACAATGTCTGCCGCGCCCACCGAACCTTCGCCGCCCGCCGACGCGGAAGCGGCCGGCTCGCGGGGGCGGGAACGGTTGCGGCGGGTGCGCTGGACCGTGGTGGCGGCGGCGGCGGGCCGCGGCTGTGCGGTCGCGGGCTCGTTGGTTTCGATCGCGCTGATTCTGCGGCAACTCGGCCCGGACAACTACGGGATATGGGCGGCGTTGCTCGCGTTGACCGGGCTCTTCGGGGTGGCGGATCTCGGGCTCGGCTACGGTTTGCTCAACGCCGTGGCGGAGGCGCTCGGGCGCGACGACCCGGTCCGCGCGCGGCAGCTGGTTTCCAGCGGCTGCGGCGTGCTGGCGGGCTTGGCGGTCGCGGTGGCCGCGGTCGTCGCCGGGGTGTTTGCAACGGTGCCGTGGACAAACCTGTTTCAAACGCCGGATGCGACGGCGGCCGCCAAGCTCGGACCGGCGGCGGCCGTGCTCGTCGGCGGGCTGCTGCTGGGCCTGCCGTTTTCCGTCTGGCAACGCGTCGCGGCGGCGGGGCAGACCGGCTATTGGGTGCCGGCGTGGGACGCGCTCGGGGCGGCGGTGTCCGTGGCCGGCGTGTGGTTTGCGGTCCGCGGCGGCGGCGATTTCACCGCGCTGGCGGCGGCGCTGGCGGCGGGCCCGGCCGTGGCCGCGATCGGCGGCGCGCTCTGGTATTTCGGAAAGCTCCGGCCGGACCTGCGGCCGCGGTGCGCGGATTTCGATCCCGTGCTCGCGCGCCGGCTGCTGGCGAGCGGAGGCAGTTTCTTTGTCCTGCAGGTGTGCGGGATGTTGCTGCCGGCGGCGTTGACGCTCCTGCTGCTGCGGCAGGCCGGGCCCGCGGAAGTGACCCACTACACGCTCGTCGGGAAACTGTACCAACTCGCGCCGCAATTGGCGGCCTTCTGGTTCGCGCCGCTTTGGCCGGCGTATCGCGACGCGCTCGCGCGGGGCGAAGCGGCGTGGGCGCACCGCACCTTCGTCAAAGTCACGCTCCTTGTCGCCGGGGCGACCGCGGTCGGAGGCGCGATTCTCGTGCCGACGGCGGAGACGTGGATCCGCTGGTGGACGGGCACGGCGACCGGGCCGCTGCCGGCGCTCAACGTGGGGTTCGCGGTCGGCATGCTCCTCGTCGTCGCGACGACGTCCGTGTCGACCTTTCTCAACGCCAGCGGCTACGTCGGCGGTCAGGCGTGGCTGGCCGTGGGCCAGGTCGCGCTCAGCCTCGGCTTGGCCGCGGTGCTCGTAGGTCCCGGCGGCGCCGCCGGGGCGGCGTGGGCCACGGCGGGGGCGCTGCTGCTGCTCGTGGTCCCGGTGCAAGCGGCGGTGCTGCAGACCCTGCTGCGCGCGCAACGCGCGGCGGCCGCATGAGCGCGGACATCGCAGCGCGCGCGGGTTTCTGGGGCGGCTACTGGTTGCCGAGCTTCCTCGGCGCCCTCCTGCATCCGCCGCGGCGGCCGGCGACCGCGGCGCCGCACACGGTGGCGGTGCTGCTGCCCGAGTATATCGGCGACGTCGTCATGACCGGCCCGTTGCTGCGGTCGCTGCGGAAACGGTATCCGGCCGCGCGCCTGCTGGCCGCCGCGCGGCCGTCGGTTGCGCCGCTGCTGCGGGGCTGCCCGCAACTCGACGAGGTCGTCGACTGGCCGCCGGGCCGGCCGGCGGCCGAGGCGCTGGCGCGGCGGTTGCGCGCCGAGGGTTGCGACCTGGCGGTGGTGCCGCGGTCGGATCCGGACACGGGCTGGGCCCCGTGGGTCGCGGCGCGCTGCGGGGCGGCGGAGCGGGTCACGCTCACGGCCTCGCCGCCGGGCCTGCGCCGGCTGGGGCGCCTGCAGGGATCGCCGTTCTTCGACGTATCCGTTTTTCCCGCACCCGACATCGCGCACGAAGTCCGGCGCCGCCTGGCCCTCGCGCGGCACTGGGGCGGCGATGCCGCCGACACGGGCCTTGAATCGTGGGCGACGGCGGCGGATCGCGCGGCGGTGGCGCCGTGGCTGGCGGCGTTGCCGGCGGGGCGGGTGCCGGCGGCTTTCGGGCTCGGAGCCTCGCAGGCCTTCCGGCGTTGGCCGGCGGAGCGGTTCGCGGCGTTGATCGACCGGCTGGCGGAGCGGCGGCCGCTGGCGGCGGTGCTCGTAGTCGGTCCGGGCGAGGAAACGCTCGCGGCCGAGGTGCGCGCGCGCACGCGGACTCCGGTCGCGGTCCCGGCGGCGCCGACGCTCCGCGAGACCGCGGCGATTTTGGAACGCTGCGCGTTCTTCGTCGGCAACGACAGCGGACCCGGGCACCTGGCGGCGGCCGCCGGCATTCCGGTCGCGGTGATCTCGGCCTATGCGCCGGGTGTGCCTGCAACCCATCCAGGCAGTCCGGAGAAGTGCCGGCCTTTCGGTCCGCGGGTGCGCGTCCTGCAGCCGGAGGCGGCGATCGGTGAGGGCGTGGCGGGCGTGACGGTCGAAGCCGTCGCGGCCGCGGTGCACGCGCTCGGTTTCGGCGGCGAAACGGAGGCCGCGCCATGAACGCCGGGCATGTCCGCGAGCCGGCGGTGTCCGTGCTCATGACCGTGCACAACGCCGGCCGTTTTCTGGCGCCGGCGGTGCGCAGCGTGTTGGCGCAGACCCGGTCGGATTTCGAATTGCTGATCCTCGACAACGCGTCGACCGACGGCGCCGTGCCGGCCTTGGCCGCGGCGGGTTTGGATCCGCGGATCGTCCTCGAGCGCGCGGCGGGGAATCTCGGCATTGCCGCCGGTACCAACCGGCTCGCGGCGCGGGCGCGGGGGCGCTTCGTCGCCGTGCTCGACCACGACGACGAACTCGCGCCGGAGAAACTGGCGCGGCAAGTCGCGTGGCTGGAGGCGCATCCGGCCGCGGGCGGCGTAGCGGCGCGGACCGAACTGATCGACGCCGACGGCCGCGGGCGCGTTGGCGATTTCACGCTGCCGGACGCCGCGGAGTACCGCGTGTTCACTGCGTATTCGCAGGCAGCGAACTTCGGGTCGCACCTGTTCCGTCGCGAGTGGTTCGAGCGGTTTCCGCGGCGGGAAGCGTTTCCGTTCAGCAGCGATTTCGATTTTGTGGCGCGGGTCGCGGAGGCGACCGATATCGGCGTGATTCCCGAGACGCTCTTCCGGTACCGCGTGCACGGTGCGCAGACGACGCAGCGGCGCCGGCCCGAGCAGGTGGCCGACGAAGTCCTGATCCGGATTCTCGCAGCGCGCCGCCGCGCCGGGCTGGCGGAGCCGTGGGCGGAAACGTCGGGCTGGCGCACGCGGCTCGCGGCGGCGACGCCGGGCGCGATCTGGTTGCGCGCGGCGGCGCTGTGCCGGGAGCTGGGCCTGCCGGAGCTCGCCTCGTACCACGCGCGGCGCGCGGCGGGCGCGGGTTCTCCGATCCGCGCGCTGGCGACAGCGCTCGGGTCCCTGCGCCACCCGCGGGCGGCGCGGTTGTTTTTCACCGGCCCGTTGCGGACCCACGGCCTGCACCCGTGGCCGCCGCAATGAAGGCGAGCTGCCAGGCCGCGAGCCTTCCCGCGGCCAGCAACGTGCCCGCAACCCATCCGTAGCGCAGCCGGAGATAGTGCACGTGCGTGGCGGCGCGGAACGGCGAACCCGGCGCGCGGAACACCGCCGTCCAAGTTGCCTCGTTGGCCGGCAGGCGACGTACATAGTCCGCGACTGTGTGCGCGCGCTCGCGGTACGGTGCGAGCTGCGCGGATGCGGCGCCGTCGAGCCGCACCGGCACACCCACGCGGCCGGCCGCGAGCGTGAACGCGGTGTCGCCGCAGTAGTGGGGAAAACGCGCGGCGTCCGGAAAACCGACGGCGGTCCACGCGGCCCGCGGCACGGCGACGCAAAATCCGCTCAGGCCGTCGACGGACGCGGCGGCGGTGCCGGCGGGCGGAGCGGAGAGTGCGGTGCGGCCGACGAAGGCCGTGGGCACGGGGCGGCCGGCTTCGTCGCGGCAGACGGCGCCGGCCACAGCCGGCGCAGCGCCGCCAGTTTGTGCGAGGAGTCGGGCGATGCAGCCGGGGTCGGGCAGGCAATCGTCGTTCAGCCAGACGACGGCCGGGGCGCCGGCGTCCGCCGCCGCCTGCATGCCGTGGGCGATCGCGCCGGTCCACCAAAGGTCGGCGGACACCGGCAGCACGTGCACCGCGGGAAATTCGCGGCGGACGGCGTCGGCGGTGCCGTCGGCCGACGCTGCGTCGATCACCGCCACGGTCGCGCCGGTGTCGCTGCCGGTTTCGCGCAGATGCCGCAGGCAGCGGAGCGTGAGCTCGCGGCGCTGGTGGACGGGGATGAGAATCCAGGGGCGCGGCACGGCGGCGCGGATCAGAGCTTGGTTACGACCGCCTGCGAGAACCAGAGCGGGATGACGGTCTCGGGTTTGTCGGCGAAGAATTCGTCGAAGGCCTGTTTCACGCCGGGCACGGTGACGTCGCCGTAGTCGTGGGAGACGAGCAGTCCGCCGCGCACGAGGCGCGGGTAGAACCAGGCGAGGGCATCGAGCGTCGAGCGGCGGAGATCGACGTCGAGGTGCACGAATTTGAAAGGCGGATACGGCTCGGCCGCGGCGGCGGAGGCGGGAAAAATGCCGGGATGGAAATGCACGTCGGCGAAGCCGGCGAGGAAGGCGCGGACCTGGGCCTCGGAGCAGTCGGCGAAATCGCCGGGGCGGAACGCGCCGTCGGCGGTCGGATCGACGTCCGGCATGCCGCCGAAGGTGTCGAAGAGGTGGAGCGGGGCGGCGTCCTTGGCCTCGCAGAGGATGCGCGCGCTGCCGCCGCGGTAGACGCCGACCTCGGCGAACGCGCCGGGCAAGCGCGCGACGCTGCGGGCGAGGGCCCAGAGGTTGTAGCGTTCCTCGAAGCGCTGGAGGCCGGAGAACTCGCGGACGAGGTGGGCGTGGGCGCGGAGGAAGCCGGCCTCCTCGCCGAGCCGGTGTTTCCCGATTTTCTTCCAGCGGAGGAACACGCGCGGGTGGCGTTCGATCAGCCAAGCGACCAGATGGTTGCGCGCGCGTTGCAGCATCCGGGGACGCATAACCGCCGGGCGCCGAGCGTCGAGCGTTTCGGCGGCGCTTCGCCTTTGCCACGGCCGGGGAAACCGCCACGGTCGGCCGGACGCCGTTGAAACTCGCCCTCTCCATGCTCTGCGAAAATCCGCTCCGGCGCACGGGGCTGACCACGCTGGGCCACGCGCTGGTGGCCGAGGCGAGGGCACAGTTTCCCGAGGTCGGCTGGGTGGTGTTCGCCGGTCCGGGGCAACCTTGGGACGAAGGCGATCCGGAGGTCGAGGTGGTGCGGGATTTTCCGGCCAACGACCGCCGCGCGGCGCGGCTGTGGGCGGACCATTTCCGCGTGGGCCCGGCGGCGCGGGCGCGGGGGGCGGCGGCCCTGCTGACGGTGGGTTTCGTGCCGGTGCGGACGGCGGGGTTGCCGGTCGCGATGCATGTTTTCTCGCTGCACCACCGTCGGCCGGGCGGCGGGCCGGGCGCGTGGTACCGGCGTTGGGCGGTGCGGCGCGGCCTCGACCGGGCGGCGCTCGTGATCGCGAATTCGCAATGGACGGCGGCGCAGCTCGGGCCGGTGGCGGCGCCGGTGCTGGTGAGCCACGAAGGCGTCGACCACGGGCGGTTCCGTCCGGAGGCCGCCGGGATGCCCGTGCTGCCGGCGTCATGGCCGCGCGAATACGTGCTGTGGGCCTCGAACTTCTACGCCTACAAGCGTGCGCCGCTCGCGGTCGCGGCCTACGCGCGACTGGCGCCGGAACTGCGGCGGCGTTTCCCGCTCGTGCTGGTGGGCGGCGACTGGCACGGCGGGCGGGCGGAGGCGGAAGCGGCCGCGCGGCGGGCGGGCGTGGCCGAGAATTTGGTTTTTGCGGGCTGGGTCGACGACGCGCTGCTGCCGGCGATCTATCGCGGCGCGCGGGTGCATGTATTGCCGACCGCGGAGGAAACCTTTGGGCGGAGCGTCGCGGAGGCGATGGCGTGCGGGTGCCCGTGTCTCGTGCAGGATTTGCCGGTGCTGCGCGAGGTGGCGGGGGCGGCGGCCGACTATGTCGACTTTGCGGATACGCCGGCGGCGACCGCGGCGCTGACACGACTCTGCGCCGATGACACACATGCGGCAGCGCGGCGCACGACGGGCCTCGCGCGGGCGCAGTCGTTCAGTTTTGCGCAACTGGCGCGCGAGCGGGTGACGGCAATCCGGGCGATGCTGGCGCAACGGAGGGGCGCGGCATGAAGGCGCCGGATCGCAGTTCGCTCCGGGCCGCGCTGGCGTGTGCGGCGGCGGGCGCTGTCGTTTTCCAATTCTTCGGCAATGGCAACCGCGGCTACATCGACACGGCGTCGCTGTTCTATTGGTGGGGTTTCCAGTGGTTCAACGAAGGTTCGGAGACGGAGCATGGGCCGCTGGTGCTGGGGTTGGCGGCGTGGCTGTTTTGGCGCGGACTTCGAAGTGCGGAAACCGGAGACCGGAAACCGGAGCAGGGAAACCGGCCGGGGAGATCTTGGGATCGGGCGGCGCTGGGGGCGATGGGCGGTGCGTTGCTGCTGCATGCGCTGGGGTTTGCGGCGCAGCAGGCGCGGATCTCGATTCTGGCGCTCCTGGTTTTTGCTTGGGGCGTCCTGCGGCTGGCGGGCGGGCCGCGGTGGGGGCGGGCGGCGGCGTTTCCGCTGGCGTTTATGGTGTTTGCGATCCCGGTCAGCGCGCTCGACTCCGTGGGATTTTGGCTGCGCGTGTGGGTGGTGGACGCGAGCGCGGCGATCGCGCGGGCGGCGGGCGTGGCGGTCTTGCAGAGCGGCACGCAGCTCGTGGCGCCGGACGGCGCCTACAATTACGACGTCGCGGCGGCGTGTTCCGGGATCCGTTCGCTGACGGCGCTGGCGGCGTTGTCGTTGCTCGCCGGATACCTGAATTTCCGCACGGCGTGGCGCCGCGGCGTCGGGTTGCTGCTTTGTCTGCCGCTGGTGTATGTCGGCAACGTCGCGCGCATCCTCGCGATCATCTTCGCGGCGGAGGCCGGCGGCCCCGGGTGGGGCGACCGCGCGCACGACCTGATGGGCTACGGGATTTTCGCGATCGTGCTCGGCGGGGTGCTGGCGGCGAATGCGCTCGTGCAGCGATTCGCGCCCGAACCGGCGGCCGGGGCGACGGCCGACGGCGGCGGCGGGGCGGAGAAGGACGGGCCGGCCGCGGCCCCGTGGCGCACGGCGGCGGCGGCGGCGGGACTCGCCGGGCTGACGTTGGCCGGCCTGTACGCGCTCACGCAGGCACCGCCGCGCGGCAAGGCGGGCGTGGTGCTGGCGGCCGACGGCGCGAATCCGGCGGAGTTGCCGGCGTTTCTCGGCACGGAGTGGATCGGGCGCCGGGCGGAGATCTCGGCGGTGGAGCGGGAGCTGTTGCCGCCGGACACGGGGTTTTCGCGCAAGACGTATGTGGCCGTCGCGGACCCGCGGCAGCAGGTGTTTCTTTCGTTGGTGCTGAGCGGGCGGGATCGGACGTCGATCCACCGGCCGGAGCTATGTTTGGTCGGGCAAGGTTGGACGGTGCGCGACACGGCGCGGATGGCATTGCGGCGGCCGGGGGCGGTCGGCGGCGAGATGCCGGCGACGCGGCTGCGGGTGGACCGGGAAGTCGCGACGGCGAAGGGCCCGACGCGCGTGCCGCAAGTGGTGGTGTATTGGTTTGTCGGCGGGGACCGGATGGTGGCGTCGCACGGCGGCCGGATGGCGCTCGACGCCTGGCAACGCGTGACGCAGGCGCGGGCGGACCGCTGGGCCTATGTGTTGATGCAAACCGATGCAACGGACGGCGAAGCGGCGGCGATGGCGCGGTTGCAAGCGGTGATCGACGGGGCTTTGCCGGGGATCTTGGTTCCGAGCAAATGAAGGTGGCGGAGCACGCCGGCCGGCCGGGTTTCGGCCAGCGGATGGCGTTTGCGATTCCCTTTAAGACAAAGACTTGAGGTTTGGTTCGCCGCACCTACGGTGCGCGTTCCTTGACGACAGTGAGCGCAGCCGACTTCGCGTTTCTGATCGCCGAGAGCGACCCTCTGCCCGAGTGGTTGCTCGCGGTGCTTTTCGTCGTCATCGGCGGCGGCATCGGGTTTCTCATTGTCTGGGCGCTGACGCGCCACACGCGCCGGGTGGCGCACGAGCAGGCCTCGGAATTGATCGAGGTGGCGCGCCGCGAGGCGGCGGTGGCCGGCGAGGAGATGAAGCAAAAGGTCGAGGCCGAGATCCAGGAGAAGCGGGCGGAGCTGAACCGCGAGTTCGACCGCCGCGAGATCGAGAGCGACGTGCGGCTGCGCGAGATTCGCGCCCACGAGGAATCGCTGGCGCTGCTCGATTACCAATTGGAACAGCGGCAGGAGCGGCTCAACCGCGAGAACGCCGCCGTGAAGCAGGCCCGCGATGCGATCCGCGCGCTCTCGAAGAGCGTGCGCAAGCGGCTCGAGGGTGTTTCCCAGCTCGACGCCGAGGAGATCCGTAAGCAGCTGCGCGAAGAGGTGCAGCTCGAATGCCAGGACGAGATCCGGGCGCTGCGCCGCGCGACGTTGGAGAAGTCGGAGCAGGAACTGCAGAACGACGCCCGCCGCATTTTGATCGCCTCGATGCAGCGCATCGCGAGCAAGCCGAACAACGACCTCACCGCGACGATCATCCAGTTGCCCAACGAGGAGATGAAGGGCCGCATCATCGGCCGCGAGGGCCGCAACATCAAATCCTTCGAGTCCGCGACCGGCGTCACGCTCCTCATCGACGAGTCGCCGCAGATGGTGCTGGTGTCGTCGTTCGATCCCGTGCGCCGCGAGATCGCGCGCGTGGCGCTCGACGGCCTCGTGAAGGACGGCCGCATCCATCCGGCTTCGATCGAGGAGTTCGTGAAGCGGGCGCAGGAGGAGATTGAGCTCGTGACGACGCAGGCGGGCGAGGACGCCGTCGCCAAGCTCAACATCAACGGCCTGCACCCCGAGATCATCAAGCTGCTCGGCCGCCTGAAGTACCGGTTTTCCTACAACCAGAACGTGCTCGATCACTCGGTGGAGACGGCGTTCCTCGCCTCGGTGATCGCGAGCGAAGTCGGACTCGATCCGAACGTCGCGAAACGCGCCGGTCTGCTGCACGACATCGGCAAGGGCGTGCCCGGCGAGCTCGAGGGCAGCCACGCCGTGATCGGCGCGGAGTTCATCAAGCGTTTCGGCGAGACGCCGATCGTCGTGAACGCCGTGGCCGCGCACCACGAGGAAGTCCGGCCCGAGACCGTCTACGCGGGCCTCGTGATTCTGGCGGACACGATTTCGGCGACGCGGCCCGGGGCGCGCGCGGAATCGATGACGAGCTACATCCAGCGGCTGGGCCGGCTGGAGAAATTGGCGCTGTCGCTCGAGGGCGTGCAGCAGGCTTTCGCCATCCAGGCCGGCCGCGAGATCCGCGTCGTGGTGTCGCCGCAGGAAGTCACGGACGACCGGGCCCGCGAGATCGCGAAGGAGCTGCGCAAGCGGATCGAGGCGGAGCTGCAGTACCCGAGCACGATCAAGATCACGGTGATCCGCGAAAGCCGTTTCACGGAGACGGCGACGTAGGCGGATTGGCTGAAGTAGCGAGTAGCGGGTAGCGAGCAACGGGTAGACCTCGGAGCGGGCATGGGGTTGTCTGCGGACCTCCCGTGCCGAGCGGAACATGATCGATCGAGCTCGCAAATCTACTCGCTACCCGCTGCTCGCTACCCACTACTTTTCCCACATGGCCGACCCGAAAATCCTCGAGACGTTTCCGAATCCCGCGCCGCATCGCGACTACACGATCGAGCACACGCACCACGAATTCACGTCGATGTGCCCGATCACGGGACATCCCGATTTCGCGTCGATCACGGTCCGCTACGTGGCGGACCAGACCTGCGTGGAGCTGAAGTCGCTGAAGCTGTATTTCCATGCTTTCCGCAACGCGGGCATCTTCTTCGAGGCGGTGACGAACAAGATCTGCGACGACCTCGGCGGGGCTTTGGCGCCGCGTGCGCTCACGATCGTCGCCGACTGGAAGGGCCGCGGCGGGATCACGTCGCGCGTGACCGCAGATTGGTCGGGGCCGCGGAAGAGTTGAAAGCGGAAGGTTGAAAGTCGAAAGTCGGACCGCCGCTGCCGCGGTCGGCCGACTGGCGGCTTCGGCCGGCGTTTCTCGGTTTCCGGACCCGGAAGAATTGAACCACGGAGGGCACGGAGTTCACGGATGGCAAGCGGAGGGCTTGATCCGTGCGTTTCGTGAAATCCGTGGTCGAAAAAACGCCGCGCCGCGGCGGGCTTCAGTTTCGCAAAGTGGCTTGGATCTCGGCGTGCAATTCGGGATTGCCGGTCGCGATCGTGGAGTCGGCGGGGTAGGCGTTGCCGCCTTGCCAATTCGTGATCGTGCCGCCGGCGCCGCGGATAATCGGCACGAGCGCGGCGATGTCCCAGGGATTCATGATCGGGTCGAGCATGGCGTCGGCCCAACCCGAGGCCACGAGCAGGTAGCCGTAGCAATCGCCCCAGGTGCGGACGAGGCGCGCGCGGCGTTCGACGGCGCCGTAGGCGGAGCCGGGTTGGAATTTCGCGGCGTTGAGCGGATCGCTGGTGAGCAGCGTAGCGTCCTCGAGCCGGCGCACGGGCCGGCAGCGGACGGGCTGGCCGTTGAGCTCGGTGGTGCGGCCGTCGCCGATCATGAGTTGGCCGAGGACGGGCTGGTGGATGCAGCCGAGAACGGGTTGGCCGCGGTGGAGCAGGGCGATGAGCGTGCCCCAGAGCGGGACGCCGGTGATGAACGACTTGGTGCCGTCGATGGGATCGAGGACCCAGACCCATTCCGCGTCGGGGCGGTCGCTGCCGAATTCCTCGCCGATGACGCCGTGCTGCGGGTAGCGGTGGGCGATGCGCTCGCGCATCAACTGTTCCGCGCCGCGGTCGGCGGCGGTGACGGGCGAGGCGTCGGACTTCGTCTCGACGGCGACGTCGGCCGCGCGGAACAGCGGCCGGATGAAGTCGCCGCTCGCCGTGGCGAGCTCGGTCAGAAAGGGACGGAAGGGAGCGGAATCCACGCCGGTTTTGAAACCGCGAATCGCGGGGAAGACACGCACATTTCCCGGCCGCGCACGAACGCCGGGGAGCGCGCGGGGTTGGAAGTTCCGGATTGAAGCGAGGAGGGCCCGCGCGTCCGATGGCGAACGCTGCCCGATGCCCCGCCGTGGACCCGCGCCGGCGGCGTTGCCGTTTCCTCCGCCCGATCATGATCTCCGTCCCGACTGAAAACTTCGCTGCCTGCGGCGCGCGGCCGTGCCTGCGGCGCCTCGCTGTCGTGGCGCTCGTTTGGATCGTCGGATTGGGCGCCGCCGCCCGTCCGCTCGCGGCGGCCGAACCGCCGGCCGTCCTCGCGGAATTGGTCCGGCTCAACGATGCGCAGGTCGACGGCTGGCTGGCGGCGTTGCCGTCGCGGGCCGGCTCGCCGCGGGAGGCCTCGCGGCTCGCGAAGATGACGGCGGCCGCGCTCGCGCACCGCGATTCGCGCCATCATCGGCAACCCGCCGTGCAGGCCCTGCTGGGGCGGTTGCTGGCCGTGCTCGCCGCGCGGCAGAATGCGGACGGCTCGTTCGACGCCGAGGTTGCCGCGGGCAATCCGGCTTCGCCGCCGGACAGCGGCTTCGCGCTGAGGCATCTCGCGTTCGCGCTGGAACTGCTGCGCGCCGACGACCATGCCGCGGCGGCGCCCTTGCGCGCGCAACTCGAGCAACTGCTCCGCCAAGGCGCACAGATCCTGCGGACCGGCGGCGTGCACACGCCGAATCACCGTTGGGTGATCTGCGGTGCGCTCGCGCATCTCGAGGCGTTGGTCCCGGCGCCGGGCAACGTCGCGCGGATCGACGCGTGGCTCGGCGAAGGCATCGACCAGGACCGCGACGGCCAGTTCAGCGAACGCAGCACCATTTATTCGGCGGTCACCTCGGAGGCACTGCTCGACCTGGCGGTGGCGCTGCGGCGTCCGGCCTTGCTCGAACCGCTGCGGCGCAACCTCGAGTTCACGCTGCTGACCGCGGATCCCGACGGCGAACTGGAGCACGTTTCCTCGCGCCGGCAGGACCAACTCGGCCGCGAGCCGCGCCGCCTTGCGGCGTACTACGTGCCGCTGCGGTACCTCGCGGTCCGCGACGGCAACGGCCGCTTCGCCGCGGCGGCGGAGCTCGTGGAGCAAACCGATTTGCCGCGGATCTTGGACGCGTTGCCGGAGTGGCTGCTCTGGCCCGAGCTGCGCCGGCCCTTGCCGCCGCGGGCGCCGTTGCCGGACAATTTCGCGCGCCACTTCCCGGATTCCGGTCTCGTGCGCGTGCGGCGCGGCGCGGTGAGCGCGACGGTCTTCGGCGGGGGCGACTACGCCGCGCACCGCGATTTCTCCTCGGGCCTCGCGACGAACCCCACGTTCTTCCGTTTCCGCAAGGGCGCGGCGGTGCTCGATGCCGTGCGAATCGCGCCGTCGTTTTTCAATCTCGGCTATTTTCGCAGCGAAAACCTCGTGCCGCTGGCCGACGGCACCGGCTGGCGACTCGAACAGACGCAGCGGGCGGCGTACTACCAACCGCTGCCGGCGGAGGCGCGGCGTCCGGGCGGCGACTATCCGCTGACGAACGACGGCCGTTTCTACAGCAAGATGGATTTCCCGAAACGCCCGCGAGACGAGAAGCAACTCACGACGCGCGTGACCGTGCGCGAATCGGCGGAGCGGCCGGGCGAGTTTGCGCTCGAGATCGAGAGCACCGGCACGGCGGGGATCGGCGTGACGGTCGAATTGGCTTTCCGCGCGGGCGGAACCCTGGACGGCGTCGCGGCGCGGCCGGGAGAGCCGGATACGTTTCTCTTGGGCGAGGGTTTCGCGCGCTACACGGTCGGGACGGATACGATCGAAGTGGGCCCGGGACGCCCCGGGCCGGTGCGGATCGGGAACCTCGCCGGCGAGGAGTATTCGTGGCGCGGCGGCCAGCTGCGGCTCGAGGGGCAGAAGGTTTATTTCACAGGTGTGACGCCGTTCCGCCATACGTTCACCGTGCGGTGAGCACGGAGCTCGCGCCGGCCCAAGAGTCGATCGGCGTGAGATAGGTCTTGGCTCCGGACACCGAAATCCGGTCCGCGCGGGTCGCGGTGGCCGGTCCAGTCGGTCCGGCGGATGCCGGCGTCGAACCTCCCGTGCGTGCCGCGGGCTTGCCGGGGTCGACCTGGCGGGCGGAGCGGAAGAACCCTCGGGAGACGGCACGCCGAAATTCCGTGTCCGCACGCTTGGCCCGGGCCGCTCGCGTGCGGGGCGTTTCCGCCCGGCGGTCGCCCGCTCAGAAGTCCGCGCTGACGGTGAGGCGGTAGTTGCGCGGTTCGTTCAGGTAGATGCGGAGGTAGCCGTTTTCCTGGGCGTTGAGGCGGCCGATGCCGACGAGGTAGCTGTTGAACATGTTGCGGATGTTCAGCTGCACGTTCATCGGAATTTTCCGGCCGGGCACGGTGAAGCGGTAGCCGGCGAAGGTGTCGGCGAACAGCGTGGGCGTGCCCCAGATTTCGCGGCCGTCGATCTGGGAGATGCGGGTCAGGTTGCGGCTTTGGAAGCGGCCGGCGCCGCCGACGAAGAGACCCTTGAGTTTGCCTTCGGCGAAGCGGTAGCGCGCGGTGAGGTTGGCTTTGTAGGGGCGGGTGCCGAAGCCGCTGTTCTGCAGGGCGGCCATGGCGTCGATGTTCTCGTGCGCGGTCGCGAGCTGCTGGTTGACGGTGGCGAGCAGGGCGGCGTCGCCGGCCGCGGCGGCGCGCCACTTCGGTTCCCATTCGGCGAAGTAGCCGTAGATCTCCCCGAAGAAATTCTCGCGCTTGCGCTGCGAGTAGGAAACGCCGAGGCGGAGCGTGAGCGCCTTCGTCGGGTTGGCGATGAACTCGGCTTCCCAGCCCTTGGTGACGGCGTCGATGGTGGCGGCGTTGTAGAATTTCAGCTCCGAATCGAACTGGGCCTGCGTGATGCGGCCGGCGGCGAGGAGGGCGTTGTAGATGTTCACCATCGCGGTGCCGCCGAGGGACGCGGACGTGTTGACCGAGAGGCCGTCGGGGATGATGGCGGCGTCCTTGGTCTGGCGGGTTTCGTAGGCGCCGAAGCGGAAGAAGAGCCGGTCGTCGCCGAGCACGTCGACCATGAGGCCGACGTCGTGGCCGAGGCCCTCGGTGGGCGGCGGCGTCTTGCCCGTGGGGAGCACGGT
The DNA here is from genome assembly GCA_027482185.1 of Opitutaceae bacterium. Lineage (GTDB taxonomy): Bacteria > Verrucomicrobiota > Verrucomicrobiia > Opitutales > Opitutaceae > ER46. The sequence goes on from JAIXWF010000022.1 coordinate 908,134, forward strand.
GCGGTCGAGGCGCGGCGTGCCGCTGTTTTTCGATTCGTTGTAGAACACGGAGACGCGCGGGAGCACGTGGAGCACGGCGCCGGCGGTGAAGGTCTTGGGCCGGTACTTGTTGACCGCGACCGCGCCGTTGAAATCCCATTCGTTGAGCGCGAAGCGGCGCGAGGTGTAGCGCGGGTCGCGGGGGTCGGTGATGCGCGCCTGGTCGAAGGTCCGGAATTCGATCGGATCGACGCGGTAGCCGAGGGTGGTGACGAGGCGCTCCTTCAGCCAGAAGCTCTGGGCGGCGACCATGAAGGAACGGGCTTCCTGGATGGTGTGGGAATTGGAGCGCGTGCGGGAGGCGTAGTGGGAGCGGTAGGTGTTGGCCCCGAGCGTGAACTCGGGCATCGGCTGCGTGGGATCGCCGGCGAAGTAGGTCTCGAACCGGCCCTCGGTCACGTAGCGCCGGCGCCACGGCTGGTTGGCCGCGCCCTCGGGATTCGCGGAGTTGGAGATGGCGAGGTTGTTCTGGTCGACGAGGATTTCGTTCTGCCAGCGGCGGAGTCGGTCCTGCCGGGTGAATTCGGCGAGGCCGGCGAGGCGGTGGCGGCCGAACCATTTGCCGAAGTTGGGTTCCCAGGCGGTGCTCAGGCGGTAGATTTCGTTGCGGTCCTTGAAGGGATCGCGGCTCCAGTTGTCCTCGAGGTAGAGCTGGCGCACGCGGGGATTGGGCACGACGGCGAGCGCGGACGTGGGCACGTTGGGATTGGGATCGCCGGTGAGGAAGAGGTTGGGGTTAACGTTGCCGCGGGTGAGGATGCGGTTGACGTTGTGGAAGTACGCGAACTCCGCGATGACGGTGCGGGAGAAGCGCTGTTCGACCTTGAACTGCCACTCGTTGAAATTCTGGGTGCGCACGCCGCCGGGGCCCGTGAGATTGTAGGCGTAGCCCATCAGCGCGGGCGAAACGAGCGTGGTGCTGGGCGCGCGCTGGCTGAAAAGCTCGGAACGCAGATTGTAGACGGCGTTGTCCTGCGCGACAAAGGTGTAGCGGTTGGCGGTGCCGAATGCCGTGGTGGCGGCAACCGCGGCGCCGTCGGCCGCGGGGCGGCCGGCGGCGAGCCAGGACGTGACGGAGTCGGCGGCGTTCCACGGCAGCGAAATGTTGTTGGCGGAATTGCCGCCCTGGTAGCTGCCGCGGATCGCGGTGTTGGCCCAGGGCTGGTAGCTGAACGCGCCCGTGAGGCGGCGCTGTTCGTTGAGGTCCCATTTGCGCCAGCCCTTGGCGTCCTGGTAGAGCCCGAGCAGGCGCACGCCGAGTTTGCCGCGGACCAGGACGTGGTTGTGGTCGAGCTCGTGGCGGTAGTAGTCCCAGGAGCCGACGACGGAGCGGGCATTGGTCGTGGTGCGGCGGAGCTGGGCGAACTTGGTCGAGAGCGCCACGGTGCCGCCGGGCGCCCCGAGGCCGAAAAGAATGGAGTTGGGGCCGCTGGCCATCTCGGCGCGCTCGATGTTGTAGAGGTCGACGGGCACGGCGGACTGCGCGTAGTTCACCGACGAAGAGCCGGCGACGCCGCGCACGCGGAAGCGGAAGTCGTTGCCGGTGGAATCGCGGCCGGGCGGGTTGTTGAAGCCGTTGGTCGAATCCTCGACCTCGCGTTCGACGTTGGTGGCGTAGGCGAGCATCGACTCGAGGTCGGTGGCGCCGATGTCGGAGAGGAATTCCTTGGTGAAGGGCGAGACCGCGGCGGGCGTATCTTTGAGTTTCGAATTGAGCCGCGAACCGCTGGTGGTGTTCGCCGCCTGGTAGCCGGAGTCGTCCTCGGGCCTGACTTCGAACGGCGAGAGCTCGATCGGGGCGGCCGTTTCGCCGGGGGCGGGAGGGCGGGCGGCGGCCGACGGCGTCGGGGCGGTCTGGCCGCCGACCGAGCCGGCGCCGACGAGCAGGGCGACGAACGCGGCGGCCGGGGAAAGGAAAGCGGAGGGGAAAGCGCGGGGTTTGGACATGGTGCCGGCGGGGTGGGCTTGGGGGTAAGCCCGACCATGGGCGGCGGTCGGGCGGGCACAACGCGGAAGTCGGCCGGCCCGGGAAGGCGGCGGGGGCGCCGGGTTTCGCAAAGGTGAATCGCGGCGGTGACACGGAAAATTCCCGACAACGGTCTGGTTTCGGTCCCATTGCTGTGTTTGGTGACAACGATGTCTTGGTTGGAACAGCCGATCGCGTTCGTGGATTTCGAAGGCAGCCGCGCGTCCGGCGTGCTCGAGTACGGGGTGGTGCGGTTGCTCGGCGCGCAGATTGTCGAGACCCACACCCGCCTCTGTGCGCCGACCGGCCGGGTGCGGCCGGAGGATACGGCGGTGCACGGATTGGCGGCGGAGCAATTGCGGGACCGGCAGCCGTTCGCCGACGAATGGGAATTCTTCGCCGACCTGCGCGAGCAGGGGCCGCTGGCCGCGCACTACGCGGGGGTGGAAAACGCGCTGCTCAAGGCAATCTGGCCGTACCCGCGCAACTCGCCCGATTTCGCGCGGCCGGGCGAGCATGTGATCGACTGGGGTCCGTGGATCGACACGGCGCGGCTGTACGGCCAATTCGTGCCGACGCTGCCGTCGGGCCAACTCGAGGCCCTCGTGGCCGCGCTGGGGCTGCAGCCCGAACTCGACGCGCAAGCCGCGCGGCAGTGTCCGCCGGACCGGCGGCGCTACCACTGCGCGCTGTACGACGCTTTGGCCGGCGCGGTGCTGCTGGCGGCGTTGGCGCGCGAGCCGCAGATCGCGACGCTGTCGACGATGCAACTGTTGGCGTTCAGCACGCTGGATCCGAAGAAACGCGACGCCTTGCAGCAGCGGGAATTGTTTTGAAGGGACACGGCGGGGCGCACGGTCCTCCGCTCGGCGGTCCGCGCGGCTGCGCCGCCGGCAGGCCCACGGCGAACGCCGGGGAATAAATCTCGGGCCGACGGCTCCCACCCGGCACACTCTTCCGCATGACTACCTTCATTTCCGCGCTGTCCCGACCGATTCTGCTGTTGCTGGCATGGGCGGCGTCCATTCCGGCGCTGACCGCCGCGCCGGCGATCGGGGAGCGGGCGCCCGACTTTGCCTTGGCGACCCTCGACGGGCGGACGGTGTCGCTGCGGGCCGCGCGGGCCGACGGCCCGGTTGTGCTGCTCGTGTTGCGCGGATTTCCGGGATACCAATGTCCGCTGTGCACGCGGCAGGTGCACGAGTTTGCCGGCCGCGCGGCGGAGTTTGCCGCTAAGGGGGCGAAGGTCGTGATGGTTTACCCGGGACCGGCCGCCGCGCTGCAGGCGCGGGCGAAGGAATTTCTCGCCGACAAACAATGGCCGGCGGGCTGGGAGCTGTTGCTCGATCCGGACTACGCGTTCACGGCGGCTTACGGCCTGCGCTGGGATGCGCCGAAGGAAACGGCGTACCCTTCGACCTTCATCATCGGCCGCGACGACACCGTGGCCTACGCCGTGGTGAGCAAGACGCACGGCGGCCGCACGAAGGCGGCGGACGTGCTGGCGGCGTTGCCGGATCGGACGCCGGCGAAACCCTGAAAACAACGCCTCCGCCCGCGTGAATCCGGACGACGTTTTCCCCCGTTTGGTCGAGAGCCACTATCCCGGGCTCTACCGGTTCGCGTTGAGTTTGGCGCGCAACCCGGCCGATGCCGCGGATCTCACGCAGCAGACCTTTTATATTTGGGCCACGAAGGGGCAGGCGCTGCGCGAGGTCGGCAAGGCGAAGACGTGGTTGTTCACGACGCTGTACCGCGAATTTCTGCGGCTGCGCCGGCGCGACGCGCGGACCACGGCGCTCGAAGACCTGACTCCGGCGGAGCAGGATCCGCCCGACGCGGACGCGGATGTCATCGGCAAGATGGACGCGGAGCTGGTGCTGGCCGCGTTGCAGGAGGTGCCGCTGACGTTTCGCGAGCCGCTGGCGCTGTTCTATCTCCAGGATCTCTCCTACCTCGAAATTGCCGAGGTGCTCGAGGTGCCGATCGGCACCATCATGTCGCGGCTGGCCCGCGGCAAAGCGCACCTCCGCGTGCTGCTCGCGCAAAAATCGCGCGGCGGCGAAGTCATCGAATTTCCGAAAAAGTCCGCCCGCGCATGAACTCCCACGACGCCCAATTCATCCTTCGCGCCCGCCGTCCGGGCGAGCGCGACGCGCAGGACCCGCTGTTTGCCGAAGCGCTGGCCGAGGTCGAAAAAGACCCCCGGCTCAAGGCTTGGCACGAACGCGAGCAACGCACCGATGCCGCGATCGCCGCGAAGTTCGCCGAGATCGCACCGCCGCCCGAACTGCGCGCCGCGATTCTCGCCGGGGCGCGGGCCAGCCGGCCGCGCGCCGGCGGTTGGAAAATGGCGCCGTGGCTTGCCGCGGCGGCCGCGGTCGCCGTGCTGCTGACGGTGACGGTGGTGCAATTGGGCCGGCCCGCGCCGCCGCAGGGCGATGCGCTGACGGCGGTGGCGCTGCGGGAACTCATCACCGCGCATGGCGATCACGATGCGGAACCGCCGGCCTTGGCGGCCTTGCAGATCCGGTTGGCGAGTGCCGTCGGGTCGTTTCCCGAACGCATCGAGCTTCGGCCCGATGACCTGCGCCGGCAGGGTTGCCGCGCCTTTCGCGTCGGCGGCCGCGAGGTCTTCGAGCTGTGTTTCCGGCGCGACGGCATCTGGTACCACCTTTATGTGGCGCCGGCGACGGGGCCGGACCGCGGCGTGAGTTTCGAATCGGCCGGGCAATTTGCCGCGGCCTCGTGGCAGCGCGGGGCCGTCGCCTACGCGCTCGCGACGGATGCGGGGCGGGCTGCGTTGCAGCGGCTGCTGTGACGTCCGCGCGACGGCCGCTTCACCGCAATGGGTAGTCCCGCCAACCCAGTTTCTGCGCGAGCACGCGCAGGGCGAAGAGCGGCGTCGTGGTCAGGTAGCGTTGGCCGAGGCGACGCGGTTCCGTGCAAAGGCGGAAGAGCCATTCGAACCCGCTGCGCTGGATGAAACGCGGCGCCTGTCTGACGCGGCCCGAGTGGAAATCGAAAGCCGCACCCACGCCGATGAGCACGCCGGCTTCCAGTTCGTCCGCGAAGGCGGCCATGAACTTTTCCTGTTTCGGCGAACTGAGCCCGACCCAGATGACGTCGGGCCGCAGGTGCGCGACTTCAGTCCGGAGCACGGCCGCCTCGCGGGCGTCGAGCGGCCGGAACGGCGGCGTGAACGTGCCCGCGACCTCGAGCCCCGGGAAACGCGCGGCGAGTTTCTCGTGCAGCAGCGCGGCCGTGCCGGGCCCGCCGCCGTAGAAATAATGCCGCAGGCCGAGCGCGCGGCCGGCATCGCAGACCGCCAGCATCAGGTCGGGACCGTAGACGCGTTCCACGCCCTTCGGCCCGAGCCAGACGAGCGGCATGCCGTCCGGCGTCGTGAGCCAGGAGCGGTTGTAGATCGCTTTCAGCGCGGGATCGCGCTGCGCCTCCGTCAGGCCGTGCGCCGTCGCGAGGCAGATGTAGCCGCGGCGCAGGCGGCCGCGGTTGGCGAGGACGAGATCGCGCGCGTGCGCCAGCGTCAGCGCGGAGATGCCGACGCCGAGGACGTTGTAACGGGGAGGGACCGAGAGCGCCGACGGCATCGCGGCCAGCAAGGGCGGGCGCGGGGCGTTCGGCAACCGCGGAACACCGGCCGGCAGCGCGGCCTTGCCATCGGGGCGCCGGGTCGCGACGGTGGCCGGTTCCCATGGCCATTGTCAGCCTCCTCGATGTCAGCCTGAGCTTCGGCGGCGCCCCGTTGCTCGATCGCGTCAATCTCCAGATCGACCGCGGCGAGCGCGTGTGTCTCGTCGGCCGCAACGGCGCAGGCAAGTCGACGCTGATGAAGGTGATCTCCGGCGTCCTGAAACCGGACGACGGCCAGGTGTTCCGGCCGGGCGGCGGCACCATCTCGACCCTGCAGCAGGAAGTTCCCGCCGGTTTGGCCGGCACGGTGCGCAGCGTGGTCGAGGGCGAGGGCGGCAGCTACGAGGAGCACAACGACTGGGAGCGCCACGACCGCGTCGAGACCCTGATGGAGAAAATGGGCCTGCCGCCGGAGATGGAGTTTTCCGCCCTTTCCGCCGGACAAAAGCGCCGCGTGCTGCTGGCGCGCGGACTGGTCGAGGAACCGCAACTGCTGCTGCTCGACGAGCCGACCAACCATCTCGATCTCGAGTCGATCCGCTGGCTCGAGGAATTCCTGCTCGAATGGGGCGGGGCGCTGCTGTTCGTGACGCACGACCGCGCGTTCCTCCGCCGGCTGGCCACCCGCATCGTCGAGGTCGACCGCGGCCGGCTCATCGGCTGGCAGTGCGACTACGACACGTTTCTCGTCCGCAAACAGGCGGTGCTCGAGGCCGAGGAAGTGCAGCGGGCGCAGTTCGACAAGAAGCTGGCGCAGGAAGAAGAGTGGATCCGCCGCGGCGTGAAGGCGCAGCGTTCGCGCGCGCAGAACCGCATCAACGCCCTCAAATCCATGCGCGCCGAGCGCGCGGCCCGGCGCGAGCGCGCGGGCACCGCGAAGATCACCGCGCAGGAGGCCGAGCGCACCGGCTTCAAGGTCGTCACCTGCGAGAACGTCAGTTTCAAGTACCAGGACCGCTGGATCATCCGCGACTTCACGACCCGCATCGAGCGCGGCGACAAGATCGGCATCGTCGGCCCCAACGGCGCCGGCAAGACGACCCTGCTGCGCCTGCTGCTCGGCCAACTCGCGCCGCAGACCGGCGCGGTGGAGCACGGCACGAAATTGGAAATCGTCTACTTCGACCAGCTGCGCGCGCAGCTCGACGAGACGATGCGCGTGCAGGACGCCGTCGCCGACGGCAACGCGACCGTCACCATCAACGGCAAGACGCGCCACGTGATTTCGTATCTCGAGGATTTCCTCTTCGAGCCGGCGCGGGCCCGCACGCCGATCAAAGCGCTCTCGGGCGGCGAACGGAACCGCCTGCTGCTCGCGCGGCTGTTCACGAAGCCGGCGAACGTGCTCGTGCTCGACGAGCCGACGAACGACCTCGACGCCGAAACGCTGGAGTTGCTCGAGGATCTGCTCGTGGAGTTCGGCGGCACGGTGCTGCTCGTGAGCCACGACCGCGCCTTCCTGAACGAAGTGAGCACGAGCCTGCTGGTTTTCGAGGGCGAAGGCCGGATCGGCGAATACATCGGCGGCTACGACGATTGGCAGAAGGAGCGCGCGGCGCAGGCCGCCGCCGCGGCGGCCGCGGAGGAGAAGGCGAAACGCGAGGCCCGCGGCGCCACTGCGAAGGCCGGCACCGGCTCGCCCGCCAAGCCGGCGCGCAAACTTTCGAACAAGGAACGGGCCGAACTGGAGGCGCTGCCGAAACGCATCGAGGTCCTCGAGGCGGAGCAGGCGACGCTGACGGCCAAGTTGGCCGATCCGGCGTTCTTCAAGACGGCGGGCGCGGAAGTCGCGCGCGCCACCGGCCGCCTCCAGGAAATCGAAACGGAATTGGCGACGGCGTACGCGCGTTGGTCCGAGCTCGAAGGCTGAACGGCGGGCGCGCGGCCGAGGCGCGGCGAAGGTTCCAAGGCGGGAGATTCGGTCGACGTCGGAGCGCGAAGTTTGCCCGGGCCGGCGCGGCAGCCTTGATTTCCCTTCCGGTTCCGCTCTCGTCGCAGGCCATGGGAACGAGCTTCTTCCGCCAATCTCGGCCTTGCCGGTCGGGCGCGGTGTCGTTTCCCGCGGGGCGGTTCCGGCCATGAATTCCGGCAAACCACCTGGATCCAAGGACGGCGGCGACGTGCCGTCGGCCGCCGAACTTTTCAAAGGCGTGCGTCCGCCTGCTCCGACTCCGCCGGGCGGGATGCCGACGGTGCCGGGCAAACCGGGTCCGACCTTGCCGAAGCTGTCCGGGTTTTCGCCGCTGCTGCTGCGGCCGATGACGGCGCCGAAGCCGCCGGGCCTGGAGCCGGCGCCCCGCGTTTTGCCCGCCTTGCCGGCGACTCCGCCGCCGGCGGCCGCCGCGGAGCCGAGGCCGCTTCCCGAGACCGAAGCTCCCTTGGCGGCGGCCAGCGCGGTGCCGCTCCCGCCGTCGCCTTCCGTCGCGCCGTTTCCGCCGGCGGCAGCGGCTGCGGATGCGACCGAGCCGGAAGTTCCGACCGCGCTGCTGAAGACCTCGTCGACTCCGGCGCTGCTGCGGGCGGGCGCCACGATGTTCAAACTCGGCTTCGCCGTCGCCGTCGTCGTGGGCCTCGGCTTCGTGGCCGTGAAGTACGGTCTGCCGCTGCTCCGGGAGATGAACAAACCGCCGGGGGCGCCGGTCGTCGTGGACAAAGAGGCTTCGACGGCGGTGAAGGTGATCCAGCAAACGCGGGCGGTCGTGGCGAAAAACGACGCGCGTGTGGCGCAACTCGACGAAGTGATTGCCAGCGACGCCAAGGTGCCGGACGTGGCCGCGAAAGTCGCGGCGCCGGCCCCCGAGCCCGCGCCCAAAGCGGCTCCGCCCAAGACGGCGCCGAAGGGCCCGGCGCCGGCGGCGATCGACCAGTTTCTCGCGCAGATGGTGGTCGGCGGTGTCTTCGAAGGCGCGGAGCCGCGGGCCCTGCTCAACGGCCGGATCGTGAAGCTCGACGAAATCGTGGAGCGCCCGCTCGGCCTGCGCTTCATCGGCATCGACGGCGGCCAGAAGGAGCTGTGGTTTTCCGACGCGACCGGACGCATGTACCGGCGGCGTTATTGAGTGCGAGGCGTCCGGCCGTGGGCAGCTGCGACCGCCAGCCAGCGGCGATCGATCCGGGGACCGGCACCGGCTGCTCGCCGCCACCCGTTGGTGCCCGCGGCTACCGGGCCAAGGTTTTCCGGGCTGTATTGAGAAATTGATCCGCAGTCGTTACGGACAACGTCGTCGCCGAACGCAGAGCCAGAAGTCTAGACCGGACATTAGGTACGATTGTGGGCTCCGATTGTCGGAATCGCTTACACTTTGGCGGTTGGAAATGACGTAAGTAATAGCACCATAGCGGATGGGTATTACCCAAATAATTGGTTAGGAGTGGTTAGTGATTCCGGCAATTTATGTGAAAGATGAGGTCCAAATTCTGCATCAAGGGCGACCTGTTGTTTACTCACCACCACGAACAAACCAATCCAATGAAGAAGTCCTTCTTTTCCCTTTTCCGACAGATGCCGGTTTTGCTGCTGGGCCTCGGTCTTGCCAGCGCCAACGTGGCCTATGCCGGTCCCTTCGGCGTGACGACGCTCAGTCCCTCGGCGCAAACGGTTGAGGTCGGCGATACGTTCTCGGTCAATCTCATGTTTCAGCCGGGCACTTACCCGACGAGCGGCCTGAAGACTCCGTTGAGCTTCAATTCGAGCATCCTGCAGTTCGTGTCGGCGTCCTCGACCTACGGCAGTGCGACGTTCAACACCGCCAACAGCGGCACGGGATCCGTCAGCTTCCAGTATCTCGGCGGTTTCTCGAGCCCGACGATGGCGACCTTCAATTTCCTCGCGGTCGGCGTGGGCACGAGCGCCCTCGATATCAATCCCGAACAGTGGCTCAACAACTACGGCTGGTTCGGCATCAACGGTCTTGCGGTCGACGGTTCCGTGACGGTCACGCCGAGCTCCGCACCGGTGCCCGATGCGGCGTCCACGGTGGCGCTCCTCGGCCTCGCGCTGCTCGGTTTCGCGGTGCTGCGCCGTCGGGCGCAGGCCTGAGGCGAACGCCGATATTCCCGCTTTCCGCGAAGCCCCGGCGCCGCCGGGGCTTTTTCTTTGGCCGGCTGGGACGGGCCGCGCTTACTCCGCCTTTTTCTTTTTCCCGCCCTGCTTGTTGCCCTGCGCCGGCGGCTCGGTTTCCGCGGCGTCGGTTTTCGGCAGGTAGCGCGCGAGCTCGGCGATGCGGGCGGCGTGTTCGGGTTTGGCGGCGAGATTCACGTACTCGTTGGGGTCCGCGGTCTCGTCGTAGAGTTCCTCGTTGCCGTTCGCGTAGCGGATGTAGCGCCAGCCGGCGCTGCGGACGGTGTGGTTTTTGTAGCGGTACGTCGTGACCGCGGGGAGGTCCCACTTGGCCTGCGGATCGGCAAGCAACGGGCGGATGCTGCGGCCCTCGACATGCGCGGGAACGGGCAAACCGCAGAGCTCGGCGAGCGTCGGGTAGATGCTCATGAAGTCGACGGGCCGGTCGCAGATCGTACCGGCTTTGGTGATACCGGGAGCGACCCAGATGAAGGGCGCGCGCGTCGCTTCCTCCCAGAGCGCGAATTTCCGCCAATGGCTCTTTTCGCCGAGGTGCCAGCCGTGGTCGCCCCAGAGGCAGACGATGGTGTTGTCGCGGTGCGGCGACCGCTCCAGGGCATCGAGCAGGCGGCCGAGGTTCATGTCGCAGTAGGCGATGGTCGCGAGGTAGGCCTGCACGGCTTCTTTCCAGCGGCCGGATTCGAGCATCGCGGCGTGGTCGCCCTGCGGCCGGGCCATGGCGACACCGGCGGGCGGCACGTCGGCGAGGTCGTTTTCCAGATGCGGAGGCAGTTTGATCGAGGCGAGCGGGAAGCGATCGAAGTACTTGCGCGGGACGTTCCACGGCATGTGCGGTTTGTGGAAACCGACGGCGAGGAAGAAGGGTTTGGCCTGGGGTTTGCCGAGGGCGGCGATGGCGTAGTCCGCGATTTTCCAATCCGGCAATTCGTCGTCGCGGCAATCGAGCGGGGCGAATTTGATGCCGCCGACGCCTTCGCTTTGCCCGGCCGCGACCCTCGGGTAGGCTCCTTCTTTCCCGAGGTAGTCGTCCCATTCCTCTGGGCGGCGGTAGGATTCGTGGTAGATTTTGCCGGCGCCGTGGACGTAGTAGCCCCCCTTCCGGAAGGCCGTGGTCAACGTAAGCGCGGGATCGATGAGGGGGCGGAAGTCGATGTTGTTTTCGTAGACCGCCGAGGTCGAGGGCCGGAGGCCCGACATGAGCGCGGCGCGCGACGGATTGCAGACGGGCGACGCGCAGTAGGCGCGCGTGAACGCGACGCCCATTTTCGCGAGCCGGTCGAAATTCGGCGTGCGCGCCTGCGGATTGCGGCCGAAGTAGCCGACCCAGTCGCGCAGGTCGTCGACGGCGATGAAGAGGACGTTGGGTTTGGCCGGCGCGGCGGCCGCGGCGCGGAGGGGGAACGCGGCGGCGGCGACTCCGGCCAGCACGCACAGGAGGAGGCGGGGCGATTTCATGGGGTTCGGCAGCCTGAGGCGGGCGGCGGCGGGTTGTCGATGCCGTTGCCCGGAGCCAAGGGGCGGCGCTCCGCTGCCTCGATCGCTCAACTCTCAGCTTGAGACTGCTCCGTCTCAGTTCCGCACCGCGAAGCGCGTCTGCAGGTCCGCGAGCGCGACTTCGGCGAGGGAACCGACGCGCAGATCGGCGTGGGCGAAGTCGTGGTGCGCGGTGGAAGCGTTGGGCGCGACGACGGTCCATAGATTCGCGCGCTTGGCCGCGAGCGAGCCGGTGTGCGAATCCTCGAACGCGACCGCCTCGTGGCCGCGCAGGCCGAAATGCCGCAGGACCAATTTGTAGAGGTCGGGTTCGGGTTTCGGCGAGGGCACGTCTTCGCGGCAGGCGAGAAACGCGAAACGGTCGAGCAGCCCGAGGCGACCGAGATGGCCCTCGACCCACGCGTGGTCGGAGTTCGAAGCGAGCGCGACGTGCAGTCCGGCGGTGCGCGCAGCGTCGAGCAGCGCGACGACGCCGGGCAGAATCGGTTGGCGCAGGAGCAAGTCGCCTTTCGAGACCTGGCGCTCGCGTTCGAGGGCGGGGCGGTCCGCGGCCGGGCCGAAGCCGCGCCACGGATCGAAGGCGTAGTCCGCGTGGCCGACGCTGCGGATGAAGAGCGGCCGATCGAAGGCGACGCCGTGGGCCGCGTGCACGACGGCGTAGGAATCGATCAGGGGAGTTTCGGTGTCGACGATGAGACCGTCGAAGTCGAAGACGAGGGCGCGGAGCATGAAAGGACGAGCGTGCGGGAAAGGACGGCGGAAGCGAAGCGCGGAGACGGGCGGGTTCTATTCGCCGAGCAGCCCGGTCGGCAGCCCGTCGATGCTGCGGACGTTTTTCTCGGCCCAGTAGGCGGCGACGGCGTCGGGTCCGCGGCGGCGCCACGTATCCGGCAGCGTGGTGCGTTCGCCGGCGGAGGCGAAGAGCGGGACGCCGAAGCCGCAGGAGGTCTGCACGCTTTCGATCTCGGCGACGATGAGCTGGCGTTCGCCGGGCAGATCCGGCCCGAAGGCGGGGCGCAGGTCGCGCCACTCGGGATCGCGGGGCCGGACGGCCCGCCCGCGGCCGTAGATCCGGAGGATGAGCGGGGCGCCCTCGAAACTGCAGAACATGAACGTCACGCGGCTGTTCTCCGCGAGGTGGGCGGCGGTTTCGTTGCCGCTCCCCGTGCAATCGAGGTAGCCGGCGCGGCCGGGGCCGAGCACGCGGAAGGCGTCGAGTCCCTTCGGCGAGAGGTTGACGCGGCCGTCGCGGGGCGCGGAGGCGACGAAGAAGATTTTCTGCGCGGCGATGAACTCGCGGTGCGCGGGGGAGAGCTCGGGGAAGAATTTGGCCATGGGAAACTCAGGGGGCGGCGGTGGCCTGGCGGACGGCGTCGCGGGTCAGCCACACGCCGACGAGGGCGACGAGGAGCACACCGGTGAGCACGACGTAGCCGGCGGGCGGGCCGTGGGTGTCGATCACGGCCATCGCCATGACGAGCACGGTGCGCAGCACGCGGTCGAGCACCTGGTAGAAGCCGCCGACGCGGCCCATGACTTCGTTGGGCACGAGGTGCAGGAGCAAAGAGCTGCGGGCGACGCGGCAACCGGCGTTGCCGAAGCCGAGGAGGATGCCGGCGGCGAGGAACGCGAGCGGCAGTTGCACGAAGATCAGCACGAGGAGCCCGCCGAGGAAGACGAGCATGGTCGCCGGGATCGTGGCGCCGGCACTGTGGCGGCCGATGAGCTTCGGGAGCCAGAAGCCCGCGGCGATGGCCCCGAGGGCGAAGGTGATTTCCCCGCCCGCGAAGTACAGGGCGCTGGCCTGCAGGGTCTGCGCCACGTAGATCGGGAAAAGGTAGTTGCTCGCCATCACGATCAGGAACGGCAGCAGCGCGCAGGTGAAGAAAATCGCCACGCGGGGGCGGGCGGCGAGCCACGCCCAGCCGGCGCCGACGCCGCCCCAGACCGAAGTCCGGCCGCGGCCGGCCGCGCCGCCGGCGAGGTGGGTGGCCTCGTAGGGCAGGGTCGCCTGGATGAGGAAGCTCGCAAGGTAGGTGGCCGCATCGAAAAACAGGATACCCCAGAGCGGCACGTGTTCGACCAGCAGGCCGGCGAGGCCGCCCGCGATCATCATCGCGGTCTGGCCCTGGATCTCGAGCAGGCCGGTGAGCGACTGGTATTGCGACCGGTCGAAGAGCTGCTGGATCAACGCGAACTTCGCCGGGTAGTGCAGCGTGTAGTACAGCATGCCGGCGAAATAGACCGCCATCAGTTGCCACGTGGAGAAGCCGCCCAGAATCAATCCCGTCGCGGCCATGGTCATGGTGGCAAAGAACCCCCAGGCCTCGCTCGCCAGCAGGGCCGTCTTGCGGGAATGGTGGTCGACCCAGGCCCCGTAGTACGGGGTCGTGACGAAGAGCACGATCGTCGTCGCGATCGTGATCCACCGGAAGGCCTCGTTGCCGCCGGCCTGGTGCACGAGCAGCCACGGCACCGCGAAAATCGTCACGCCCGAACCGATCGAGCCGAGAGTATTCGCGAGCAGGAGCCGCCGGACGCGGAAGTCGCGAAGCAGGTCTTTCATCGGGAAGCGGAAGCGAAACGCGGGCCGCCCGAAAACGAAAGCGCAGAGTCGGCCCGGACCGGTGCAGCGGCGGCTCAAGTCGGGGCCGCTTTGTGACGATGCAACGGAAGTCCGTCGCCGCGCGCGGGATGCTTCCGCCGCCGTCCTTTTGCCTGTCATGAAACTTACCCTTCGCTTCCAAATCCTGGGCCTCGCCGGCCTGGCCTTGATCGCACTCGTCGTTGTCGGCGGCGGTGCCTACGTGCTGAGCCTCAGGCTCGCCGAGAGCGTGCGGGTGGCGGACCTGACGTCCCAGGCCCAGCGCAACCATATGCGCGGCGACATGAACCACGACGCCCTGCGCGGGGACGTGAACGCCGCGCTGCTGGCGGCCCAGTCCAAGGACGCCGAACGCATCGCCAACGTGCGCAAGGCCGTGGAGGACCACGGCAAGGATTTCCGCGCCATGGTGGCGGCGACCAAAGAACTGCCGCTCACGCCGGAGTTGAAGGAGGGCTTTGCCGCGCTGGAAAAGCCGGTCGCCGACTACATCGCGGTGTGCGAGGCGGCGGTGATGCTCGCGTTTTCGGATCTCGCCAAGGCGCAGGCGATGCAGCCGGAAGTGGAGGCGGCTTTCGGCAAACTGCAGGCCGTGCAGGACAAAGTGAGCGATATGGTGGCCGCCGCGAGCACGCGCGCCACCGAGCGGGCGGAGGAATTGGCGGCGACCTTTTCCCGCATCATCATCACCGCGCTCGGCATCGCCGGCGTGATCTTTTCGGTCGCGGCCTGGGGGCTCGCGACCCACGTGCACCGCGTCCTGCTCTCGATCCTGCAATCCATGGACCGCTCGACGAAGGACACGGTCGCCTCGGCCGACCTGCTCGTCACGGCCAGCCGCAAGATTTCCGACAGTTCCTCGGCCCAGGCTGCCTCGCTGGAGGAGAGCAGCGCATCGCTCGAGGAGATGGCCGGCATGACGAAACGCACGGCCGAGAACGCGCAGGCCGCCAAGCAATTGGCCAACCGCACGCGCCAGTCCGCCGATACCAGCACCGTGGACATGCAGGAAATGCAGCGCGCGATGGACGCGATCAAGGCTTCGAGCGCGGAGATTTCCAAGATCATCAAGACCATCGACGAGATCGCCTTCCAGACGAACATCCTCGCGCTCAACGCGGCGGTCGAGGCCGCCCGCGCCGGCGAGGCCGGGCTCGGTTTCGCGGTCGTGGCCGACGAGGTGCGCAGCCTGGCCCAGCGCTCGGTCCAGGCCGCGCACGAGACCGCGGCGAAGATTTCCGAGGCGACGTCGCGCTCCGAACAGGGCGCCACGATCAGCGCCAAGGTCGCGCACAGCCTCAACGAAATGGCGGCCAACGCGCACAAGCTCGACGAAGTCATCGCCGAGATCGCCCAGGCTTCGCAGGAACAGAGCCAGGGCATCGGCCAGGTGACGTCCGCCGTTGCGGACATGGACCAGGTCACGCAGGCGAATGCCGCGCAGTCCGAACAGACCACGACGTTGGCCGCGCAGATGCACGAGCAGACCGATCGGCTCACGGATTCGATTTCCAGCCTCGTCTGGCTGCTGTTCCGCCGGGAAACCCGCGAAGCGCAGCGGGCCCGCACCGGCGAGGCGCCGCCGCCGGCTGCTTCGGCGTCCCAAGGGCGCGCGTCGACGGCGGTGCGCGCAGGCCGACCGGTGCCGGCGGTTGCGGGCGTGAATTGACGCGCGTGGTCCGCGCGGACGCGGATTGGCGGCGGCGGAAAACTCCGCGCTCGTCAGCGCCGGCGCGGCCGTTGCATGCTGCGGTCCCTGCATGGAGACCACCGCTGTGCCCGACCGGACCGCGACGCTGCGCCGCCTGATGGCGCTGCTGCCGCCGGGTCGTGTCCTCGACGGCGCGGCCCAATTGGCGGCGTACGGCAGCGACGGTCTGACGGCCTTCGAGGCGCGACCGCTCGCCGTCGTGGTGCCCGAGACGCAGGACGAGGCCATCGCCGCGGTGCGGTTTTGCCACGCGGAGAAATTGCCCTTCGTGGCGCGCGGCAGCGGCACCAGTTTGTCCGGCGGCTCGACGCCCTGTGCGCAGGGCATCGTCATCACGCTCAACCGGCTCAACCGCATTCTCCGTCTCGATCCCGCGGAACGCGTCGCGGTCGTCGAACCCGGCGTGATCAACCTCGCCGTCACCGCCGCCGCGCAACCCTACGGCCTGCACTACGCACCCGATCCGTCGAGCCAGTCGGTCTGCACGATCGGCGGCAACGTCGCCTTCAACGCCGGTGGCGCGCACTGCCTCAAATACGGCATGACCTCGAACCACGTGCTCGGCGTGAAGGCCGTGCTGGCGACGGGCGAGGTCGTGACGTGGGGCGGTCCGAGCCGCGAGAACATCGGGCCGGACTGGACCGGATTGTTTGTCGGCAACGAAGGTCTCTTCGGCATCGCGCTGGAGGTCACGCTGCAGCTGCTGCCGCGGGCCGAAGTTTTCCACACCGTGCTGGCGGGCTATCGCACGCTGGAGGAGGCGGGCGACGCCGTCGCGGCCGTCGTGGCCAGCGGCCTGTTGCCCGGTGCGATCGAGATCATGGATGCGTTGGCGCTCGAAGCGGCGTCGGCCGCGGTGCACGCCGAGTATCCGCCGGGCTGCGCCGCGGTGCTGATCGTCGAACTGGAAGGCCCGCGCGAAGTCGTTGCCGCCGACCGTCTGCGGCTCGATGCGATTCTGGCCGCGAGCCAACCCGTCGAGGTGCGGCCCGCGCGCGACGCCGCGGAACGCCTCGCGATCTGGAAAGGCCGCAAGAGCGCGTTCAGCGCGGTGGGGCGGTTGTCGCCGGACTTCATTGTGCAGGACGGCGTCGTCCCGCGCCGCCGCCTCGGCGAGGCCCTGCGCAAGATCAGCGCGTGGTCGAAGGAAATGAACGTGCGGTGCGCGAACGTGTTTCATGCGGGCGACGGCAATCTCCATCCGCTGATCCTCTACGACGGACGCGAAGCCGGGGCGCTCGAGCGCGCGGAAGCCTTGGCCGGCCGCATCCTCCGCCTGTGCGTGGAGATGGGCGGATCGATCACCGGCGAACACGGCGTGGGCCTGGAAAAACGGGATTACCTGCCGGACATGTTTTCCCCGGAGGAAGTGGCCTGCCTCAAACGCCTGCGCGCGGCCTTCGACCCCTTCGAAATCGCGAATCCGGGCAAGATGTTCCCCGGGCCCGGTGCGCCGGCGCTGACGCAACACGGCCTGCATCCGCTGGAGAAAGCCGGCGTGATCGCGCGCGAATGAAGCCGCGCAACCGCAGCCCCGAATCCCGTTCCGGCAATTTCCACTGAACCGATGGTCGCCCTCGCTCCCGCTCCGCTGACACCGGCTTCGCTCGACGAACTCGCCGCCGCCGTGCGTTCGGCGCCGCGCGTGATCGCGGTCGGCGCCGGGACCAAGCCGCGGCTGGCGGCGGTGGGCGCGGACGTCGTGCGCGTTTCCACCGTGCGGCTGAGCGGCATCGTCGACTACGAGCCGAGCGAGTTCACGTTCACGGCGCTCGCGGGCACGCCGCTGCGCGAGATTGTCGCGGCGCTCGGCGAGAAGGGCCAGTATCTGCCTTTC
This sequence comes from Opitutaceae bacterium, assembly GCA_027482185.1. Taxonomy (GTDB): domain Bacteria; phylum Verrucomicrobiota; class Verrucomicrobiia; order Opitutales; family Opitutaceae; genus ER46. The sequence goes on from JAIXWF010000022.1 coordinate 925,521, forward strand.
GATCCGCCGCTGGCCGGGGCCGGCGCGACGCTCGGCGGGACGGTGGCGGCGGGGTTGAGCGGCCCGGGACGGTTCCGGTTCGGCGGGCTGCGTGACTTCATTCTCGGCGTGCGGTTTGTCGACGGCGAAGGCCGGCTGCTGCGGCTCGGCGGGCGCGTCGTGAAGAACGCCGCGGGTTTCGACGTGCCGAAGTTCTTCGTCGGCAGCGCGGGCCGCTTCGGCGTGCTCGGCGAAATCACCTTCAAGGTTTTCCCGCGGCCGGCGGTGCGGCGCACCCTGTGCCTGCCGGTTGCCGAGACCAAGGCGATGACCGCGATGTTCGCCGCGGCGGGCGCGGCGCGCTGGGAACTCGATGCGCTCGAGGCCGACCCGGCGGCGCCGGCTGTGTGGCTGCGCCTCGGCGGACCCGCGGCGGCGCTCGACGCGCTGGCCGGGGAAATCTTCGCGCGCTGGCCGGGGCGCACGGTGCCCGACGACGAAGCGGCGGCGCACTGGACGGCGATTTCCGAATTCGACTGGGCGCCGGCGGGCGGGACGCTGGCGAAGTTTGCGCTTTCCCCGGGCCAGGTGCCGGCGTTTGTCGCCGCGCTCGCGGCCGCGCCGGGAGCGAAGGGCTGGATCGGCGCCGGCGGCAACGTGGGCTATGCGGCCGGGCCGGCCGGCGCGGCGCTGCCCGCTTGGGGCGGCGCGGGCGTGACGCTGCGCGGGAACGGGCCGCTGTGGCTCGGGCCGCCGCCGCGGGTCGAGGTCATGCGCGCGGTGAAGGCGGCGATGGATCCGGTGAACCGCTTTCCCGGCCTCGACGAAACGGGCGCCTGAGCGGGGCTGTATTTCCATGCTGCATACGATCAAAGCGAAGGAGCACGGACCGCTGGGCGACCCGATGGCCGCGGCGGTGCAGACCTGCGTGCATTGCGGATTCTGCCTGGCGGCGTGCCCGACCTACCAGGAGCTCGGCCAGGAGATGGATTCGCCGCGCGGCCGGATTGTGCTGATGAAGCAGGTGCTCGAAGGCAGCCTGCCGGCCGCGGCCGCGCAGCCGCACATCGACCGTTGCCTCGGTTGCCTCGCCTGCGAGCCGGCCTGCCCGAGCGGCGTGCCGTACCGCGATCTGATCAGTCCCTACCGCGCGACCGTGCAGCAAACGCAGCCGCGGACCTTCGCGGAGAAACTGCGGCGTTGGCTGGCGGCGCAAACGATTCCGTATCCGGGCCGCTTCCGCCTCGCCCTTGCGGGCGCGAAACTCGGCCGGCTTTTCGGCGCGCTGGTGCCGTCGGCTCTGCGGCCGATGCTGGCGCTGGCGCCGAAAACCGTGCCGCCGGCGGCGCATCTGCCGGCGGTGGCGCCGGCCCGCGGCGAACGCCGGGCGCGGGTCGCGTTGCTCGCGGGCTGCGCGCAGCAGGTGCTCGAGCCGGACATCAACGTCGCCACGATCGACGTGCTGACGCGCAACGGCGTCGAAGTCGTGATCCCCGCGGCGCAGGGCTGCTGCGGCGGCCTTGCCTGGCACACGGGCGATCTCGCGGCGGCGCAGGCGCAGGCCCGGCGGAATCTCGACGCGTTTCCCGCCGACGTGGACGCGATCCTCACCAATGCCGCGGGCTGCGGCTCGGCGATGCACGAGTACCATCTCATTCTCAAGGGCACGCCGGACGAGGCGCGGGCCGAGGCGTTCCGGCACCGTGTGGTCGACATCAGCGTTTTCCTCGCGCGGCTCGGGCTGCGCGAAAAACCCGCCGGGTGGAAACAGCCGGTTGCGATCGCCTACCACGATGCCTGCCATCTCGCGAACGCGCAGGGCGTGCGGGCGCAACCGCGCGATTTGCTCCGCGGCATTCGCGGCGTCGAGCTGCGCGAAGTCGCCAACGGCCATCTCTGTTGCGGCAGCGCCGGCACCTACAACCTCGACCAGCCGGAGCTGGCGTCGTCCCTCGGGCGCCAGAAGGCGGCGGCGGTGACGGCGACGCAGGCGACTGTCGTCGCGACCGGCAACATCGGTTGCCTCACGCAGTTGAAATCCCACCTCGAGCAGAGCGGCTCGCCCGTGCGCGTGCGGCACACGCTGCAGGTGCTGCGCGACGCCTACGAGGCCAAGAATTCCGTCCCATGAAGATCCTGCCTGTCCGTTTTCTGGCCTCGGTGATGTTGCTTGCCGGTCTTGTCCTCGCCGCGGAAATCCGCGCCGAGCCGGCCGTGATTGCGGCGTTGAAGGCCGACCAGGCGAGGCTGGCGGCGATGGCGGCGGGGGACGCCGCGGCGCTCGGCAAACTGATGTCCGACCAGCTGAACTTCGTGCACTCGGACGGCCGGGTGGAATCGAAGAAGGACTACGTGCAGAATGTCCTCGCGGGCGACGTCGCCTACGCGGACGTGAAGACGCTCGATGTCGAGACCACGCAGATCGCGCCCGATGTCGTCGTGGTGTTCGGCGTGCAGCAAATGCGCAAGCGGCTCGGATCCGAATGGTCCAACATCACGCTCCGCTACCTCGGAGTATGGCGCAACGAGTCCGGCTCGTGGCGGCTCGTGGCCTGGCAATCCGCGCGGCCCTCGGGCAACAGCACGGTGCCGGGGAAGAAGTGAGGCGGCGCGAAGCGGGGAGAAGCGGAGAAGGAGTCGGAGTTTTGACCACGGATGGCACGGAGGGCATGGATGAGCCCGGACAATGCAGGTGGACACGGAGGGCACGGAGGCAAACGGAGGAGCACCGAGGGAGGGCAGAGAATTCGAGCCCGTTGTCATTCGGCGAGCGGACAGATGCAGGCTGACCCTGCCTCAAGCCCAGCCGACTCTCCTCCGTGATCTCCGGACAGCGCTCGGTGATCTCTGTGACCCAACACTGGGGCGGGAGCCGCGAAGAACGGCGCATGCTCCGGTCATCCGTGAGCTCCGTGTCATCCGTGGTTAACCTTCCGGGCCGGTCGGGATCGGCAAGCGGGCGTCCGCAGTTACGGCGAACGGATCAGTTTGCGGGTGCGCGCAGCCGGTCGCGTTCGCGGATTGCTTCGGGGAAATCAGGGCGCAGGCGCAAAGCGGTTTCGAGGGCGGCGAGGGCGGCGGCGCGGTCGCCCTGTTGGACGAGAAAGGCCGCGTAGGCGCGGTAGGCGGCGGCATCGCCGCGGAGGCGAAGCGCGGTTTCGAAGGCGGGCTTGGCGCGGACCAAATCGCCGGCTTTGGCGAGCGCGAGGCCGAGGTTGTAGTGCGCGTCGTAGGAATCGGGCTGGAGCTTCGCGGCGGCGGCGTAGTCGGCCGCGGCGTCGGCATAGCGTCCGAGCGCGAAGAGCAGGCGTGCCCGGTTGAAGCGCGCGCCGGTGTGGGCGGGTTCGGCCGCGAGGGCGGCGGCGTAGGCGGCGAGGGCGGCGGGCGCATCGCCCTGCTCGGCGAGCACAAGGCCGAGGCCGTTGTGCGCGGGCGCGTAGCCGGGCCGCGCGGCGAGCGCGCGGCGGTAGGCGGCGGCGGCTTCGGCCCATTGCCCGAGGCGGAGATGCGCGTTGCCCAGATTCAGTTCCGTATCCGGAGCTTCGGGACGCAGGGCCAATGCGCGTTGGAAGGAAGGAATCGCTTCGGCGGGGCGGCCGCGCTCGCTCAGCGCGAGGCCGAGGCTGGCGTGGGCGCGGGGATTGTCCGGGCGCTTGGCGGCGGTGTCGGCCCAGATCGCGACCTCGTCCTGCATCAGCCGGTTGCGTTGGATCGTCGCGACCATGGCGGCGGCGGCGAGGACGGCGACCACGGTGGCGCGGACCCGGTCGGGCAGGCGCGCGAGCCCGAGCAGCGCCGCGAGCAGCACGCAGGCAAGGGGCAGGTGCATGCGGTGCTCGGCCATCGTCTGCGCGACGAGCGGGACGACGCTGGAGCTTGGCGCGAGCCAAGCGAAGAAGACGAAGCCGAGAAATCCGAGGCCCGGCCGGCGCACGAGCGCCCAGCCCGTGGCGGCAAGCAGGCCGAGCAAAAAGAGGCCGCCGCCGACGACCGCGCGCGGATCGGTGACGACGTCGGTGCCGTAATCCAGCACCAGCGGATGCGGCCAGAAGGCGAGCCGCAGGTACGTCGGGACCGCTTCGCATTGCTTCAGCGCGTAAGCCCACCACGGCACACCGAGGCCGAAGCCGGCCGCGGCGCCGCGGCTGCCGCCCATCTGGATCAGGACGGCGAGCAGCACGAGCCAGGTAGCCGCGAACGCGAGGTGGAGGCGGCGGCGTTCGGTCCAGGCGCCCGCGAACGTGCCCGCGACGAAGGTGCGGTCGAAAAGGAGCACGAGCAACGGGGCGGACACCATGGTTTCTTTGCTGGCCATGCCGAGGGCGCAGGCGCCGACGGCCGCGATTTGCCAGCGCCGCGGCTCGGTGGCGGTCGCGGCGCGGACGAAGGCGTAGAGCGCGGCGAGGGCAAAGAAACTGCCGAGCAACTCGGTGCGCTGGATGACGCAGGTGACCGACTCGGTCTGCAGCGGATGGACGGTCCAGAGCAGCGCGGTGCCGAAGGCGAGGCCGGTGGCCTGCGGGCCGAAGCGCGGTCGGAGCAGCGGCAGAGCGAAGGTCCGGCGCACGAGGCCGAAGAGGAGCAGCGCCGCGGCGGTGTGGACGCCGAGATTGAAGGCGTGGTAGCCGCGCGGGTCGGTGCCGCCGAGGGCGTAGTTGAAAGCCAAGGACAGGTTGACGACGGGCCGGCCCGTCATGCCGCCGCCATCGGCCGGCGGCGCGAGCACGGTGCCGAGGCGCGTGAGGTCGCGGATGCTCGCGTTGTGGGTGACGGCGGCGACGTCGTCGAAGAAGAACGGGACATCGAAACTCGGCCGGTACGCGATCCACGCCGCCACAACGAGCACGGCGGCCGCGAGCCAGGTCTCGCGGGTGCGCGGGGAAGCGGGGCCGAAGCGGGCGGACATGCCCCGGATTAGACGGACCGGCGCGGGGCGGGGAAATGCAATTCCGCCGGCCTCACTTGGCGCCCGGGATCATGCCCGGGAACCAATACGCCTGGGCCATCACGAGGCAGCCGACGAGCAGGGCGAGCGCGATGCTGTGCCAGAAAACGGCGCGGAGAATCGTGCCGGCGGAGGGGCTTTCGGGATGGCCGCCGGTGGCGACGCTGGCGACGACGATGCTCTGGGCATCGATCATCTTGCCCATGACGCCGCCGGAGCTGTTGGCGGCGCAGGTGAGGATGGGCGAGAAGCCGAGTTGCTCGGCGGTGACTTTCTGAAGATTGCCGAAGAGAACATTGGAGGACGTGTCGCTGCCCGTGAGCGCGACGCCGAGCCAGCCGATCAGCGGCGAGAAGAATGGGAACAGCCAGCCGGTGCCGGCCATGGCAAGGCCCATGGTCGTATCCGTGCCGCTGTAACGCGTGGTGAAGCCGAGGGCCATCATCACGGAAATGGTGAGAAGCGAAATCCGCACGCGGAGCAAAGTCTGGCCGTAGATCTTCAGGCTGCGGCGGACGCCGACGCCGAGGCAGGCGGCGGAACCGATGCCGGCGAGGAGGAGGGCGGTGCCGGTGGCGGAAAGGGCGTTGACGGTGAAGAGGGCGTTTTCCTTTTCCGGGTGCGGCGCGACGGGCGGGACCTTGACAACGGCCTGATGGAGATAAGGCACGGGTACCTTGGGCGCGTACCAGGCGTTGAGCTGGTTCTTCACGAACGGCAGGCCCCAGACGAAGACGAAGCCGGTGAGGAAAATCCACGGGAGCCAGGCCTTCCAGGCGGGGCCGGTGGCGACGTCGGCCGCGGCGGCGGGCGCGGGGGCGGCGGGGTTGCGCGATTCCTCGGCGGGTTGCCAGAAACGCATCAGCACGACGACGGCGGCCATCGCGACGGCGGCGCTGACGATGTCGACCAACCAAGGGCCGTGGAAATTGGAAACGAGGAACTGCATGACGCCGAAGGTGCCGCCGGCGACGAGGCAGGCGGGCCAGACCTGGACCATGCCGCGCCAGCCGGCCTGGGCGGCGACCAGCCAGAACGGCACGAGCAGCGAAAAGAACGGCAACTGGCGTCCGACCATCGCGCTGAGATCGAGCAGATCGAGGCCGGTAAGCGGGGCGAGCGTGGTGAGCGGGATGCCGAGGGAACCGAAGGCGACGGGCGCGGTGTTGCCGATGAGGGCGAGCTTGGCGGCTTCGAGCGGCTTGAAGCCGAGGCCGATCATCAGCGCGCCGGAGATTGCGACGGGCGCGCCGAAGCCGGCCGCGCCCTCGATGAAGGCGCCGAAGCAAAACGCGAGCATGAGCGCCTGGATGCGGCGGTCGCCGGAGATGCCGGCGATCTGTTTTTGCAGGACGGCGAACTGGCCCGTTTCGACGGACAGTTGGTAGATGAAGATCGCGTTGAGGATCAGCCAGCCGATCGGGAGCAGACCGAAGGCGGCGCCGTAGCCGGCGGCAGCGAAGGCCAGCGGCGCGGGCATGCCGTAGACCGCGACGGCGATCAGCAACGCGGAGCCGAGGGCGATGAGCGCGGCGAGGTGGGCGCGCACGTGCCAGAACGCGAGCAGGCCGAGCAAAATGACGACGGGGATCGCGGCGATGAGCGCAGAGGTGCCGATGCCGCCGACGGGGGCGTAGGTTTGGGACCAAGTCATGGGGTGGGACCGCGCGGGGGAAAACGCGGATGGGGAACTGCGCGCGAGCGAGCCACGGCGCCCGGGGCGAGGCGAGCGGATTCGCGGCGGGGCCTGAGCCGTAGGCTCAGGCAGTTGAGAGTTGAGAGCTGAGAGTTGAGAGATCGGACCGGAATCGGGAACGGAAGCTAAGTCCGCAAACTGAAGGTTTCCGGACGGTTCCGCTCTCAACTCTCAACCAAGGTCTCTCAACTTCAGCTCCGCCTCAGAGACCCTGCGTGTCGGTGAGCCAGATCAAGGCGGCGAGGGCGGCGGCGCCGAGGTGCAATTCGCGCGGGTGAACTTTGTCGAAGCTGTCGGCCGTCGTGTGGTGCGTGTCGAAGTAGCGCGGCGAATCGGGCGTGAGGCCGGCGACGGTGACGCCGAGGGGCAGGAGGTTGCCGACGTCGGCGCCGCCGGTGCCTTTGCGGAAAGCGGCGATGCCGTAGGGCGCGAAGAGCTGCGACCACTTGGCGGCGGCGCGGACGTGGGCGTCGCCCTGCGTACTGCCGAGATTGAAGCCGGTGGGCTGGAAGCCGCCGTTGTCGGTTTCGACGGCGAGCACGTGGCGTTCGCCGGTGCGTTTGACGGAGTCGATGTAGGCGGTGGAGCCGCGGAGACCGTTTTCCTCGTTGGTGAAGAGCACGCAGCGCAGCGTGTGGCGCGGCTTCAGGCCGAGGGTGCGGAAGATCCGGAGGACCTCGATCGATTGCACGACGCCGGCGCCGTTGTCGTGCGCGCCGGGGGCGATGTCCCAGGAATCAAGATGCCCGCCGACCAAGATCACGCGGTCGGGGAATTCGGTGCCTTTGATTTCGGCGATGACGTTGTGCGAAGGCGCATCGGGGAGCACGCGCGCGTTAGACACAACGGCGACGCGGGCGGGCGGGCCGCCGGCGGCGGCCGCGGCCACGGCGGCGGTGAGCCGGTCGGCGGCGAGCGTGGAGATGGCCAGAGCGGGAATCCGTTTTGCGTCGCCGGGGAAGGACGTGTTGCCGGTGTGCGGCAGGTCGTCGCGGGCCTGCGTCATCGAGCGCACGAGCACGGCGGCGGCGCCGAGGCGCGCGGCGAGGGCGGGGCCGCGGGAGCGCTGGTCGACGGCGGCGACATAGGCCGCGCCGCCGTTGGCGATGCCGGGATCCATTGGGCGGTTGAAGAAAACGACTTTGCCGGCGAGCTGCGCGCCGCGGGCTTCGGCCTCGGCGAGGGATTTGACTTCGACGACGTCGGCTTCGAGGCCCCCGGTCGGCGTCGCGACGGAGCCGCCGAGAGCGAGGGCGGGCAGGGCGACGCGTTGGCCGCCGGGACCGAGCAGGTGGACGCTCTCGGGGGCGCCGCGTTCCCAGTGGGGGACAAGAACGTCCTGCCGAAAAACGCGGTCCGGGCCGAGCCGCCGCAGCGTGGCTTCAGCCCAGGTCACGGCGCCGGCGAGGGCGGGCGAGCCGGAGAGGCGGCCCGGATGGCGACCGACGAGGGCGCGGAGATTTTCGTAGGCTTCGCCGTGGGCGAGGGCCTCGGCGTAGATCCGCGCGAGCACGGACTCGGGCGTCGGGGCGGGCACGGCGGCGGGTTGGGCGGGCAGCGCGGCGGCGAGGCAGAGACCGGTGCCGATAAAGGCAAGCAGGCGGCGAAACAGCGGCATGGCGGTCGAAGATTCGCCGCTGGCGGCTCGACGCAAGCGGGCAGTGCCGGCATGGTGCGCGCCCTATGAATCACTGTCGCCTGATGCCGTCCGGAGTTGCGGGAGCCGCGTCGCTGTTTCTCGCCACGTCCACCGTGTTCGCCGCCAAGCCCGAGACCCGCGTGCGCGCGGAGATCCCGGCCCAGTACCGCTGGGACTTCACCGCGATCTATGCCGATTGGGCCGCGTGGGAGGCGGGCACGAAGGACATGGAGGCGAAGATGGACGCGTTTGCCGCGCTGAAGGGTACGCTGGCGCAGGGCCCGGCCGCGGTGCTGAAGGCCTACAAGGCGTACGACGAGATCGGCATGCTGCAGTACAAAGTCTACCGCTATCCGCAGCTGCAGCGCGACGTCGACACCCGCAACCAGGAGATCGCGGGCCGGTTCCAGCGCGTCGGCGCAATCTTCGCGAAGTTCGGCACGGCGACCGCGTGGTTCACGCCGGAGCTGCTGACGATCCCGCAGGCGACGATGGAGAAATGGATCGCGGAGACGCCGGCGCTGGCGCCGTACAAATTCGGCATCCTCGACAACTACCGCCAGCAGGCGCACGTGCTCGACGAGAAGGGCGAGCGGCTGCTCTCGTTCGCGGCGCGGTTCAACCAGACGCCGACGGCGACGTTCCAGGAACTGAGCACCTCCGACATCAAGTTTCCGAAAATCACGCTGGGCGACGGCAAGGAGATCACGCTCACGCCGGGCACCTACCAGCATTTGCTGCAGACGAACCACAGCCAGGCCGAGCGCGGCCAGGCGTTCGAGGCCTTCCTGAAGACCTACGCCGCGACCGCCAACACGTACGCCGCGATCTACAACGGCGTGATGCAGCGCGGGTGGTTCACGGCGCAGGCGCGCAACTACAAGTCGACGCTCGCCGCGGCGCTCGACGGCAACGACATCCCGGAGACCGTGGTGACCAACCTGGTCGAGACCGTGCGCGGCGGCACGGCCCCGTTGCAGCGCTACCTGCGCCTGCGCAAGAAGCTGCTCGGGCTGGAGACCTACCGCCTCTACGACGGGGCGGTCCCGATCTACAAAACGGACAAGACCTATCCGTACGATTCATCGAAGGAAACGGTGCTGGCCTCGGTGGCGCCGCTCGGGGCGGACTACGTGGCGCAGTACCGTCAGTTCATTTCCGGCGGCCGGATCGACGTGTACGAAAACGAGGGCAAACGCAGCGGCGCGTACTGCGCGGGCGTGTACGGCGTGGGGCCGTACCTGTTGCTCAACTACAACGACACGATGGACGCGATGTACACGTTCGCGCACGAGGCGGGCCACGCGATGCACACGGTGCTGTCGTACGCGAACCAGCCCTTCGCGACGGCCGACTACACGATCTTCGTGGCGGAGGTGGCGTCGACGACCAACGAACGGTTCCTCCTGAACAAGATGCTCGCGGAGTCGACGGACCCGAAGGAGCGGTTTTTGCTGCTGCAGCACGCGGTCGATTCGATCGTCGGCACGTTCTACACGCAGGTGCTTTTCGCGGATTTCGAACTGCAGGCGCACCGGCTCGTCGAGCAGGGCCAGCCGGTGACGGCCGAAGTGCTCAACGGCATCTACCTGAAATTGCTGAAAGACTATTACGGCGACGCGGCGCAGATCGACGACCTCTACAAGTACACCTGGACGCGCATCCCGCATTTCTACAATTCGCCGTACTACGTTTACCAGTACGCGACGTGCTTCGCGTCCTCGGCGAAGGTGTTCAAGGACATGACCGAGGGCGAACCCGCGGCCAAGGCGGCGGCGACGGCGCGCTACCTCGAGCTGCTGAAGAGCGGCGGCAACGACCACCCGATGAAGCAGCTGCAGAAGGCGGGCGTCGACCTGACGAAGCGGGAAACGGTGCAGGCCGTCGTGGACCAGATGAACGACCTCGTTTCGCGCATGGAAGCCGAGGCGGCGAAGATCAAGTGAGGAGCAGCGTTCGATCCGGGGACAGGATGGACAGGAAACGGGCGGTTGATGAACAGGACGGAAAGGCGGCGTTCCGCGTCTTGGTCCTGTTCATCCGTGTCCCTTTTTCCTGTCTATCCTGTCCTTGGATCGGGTCCGAGCGTTGAAGGCTGACGGCTGAAAGCTGAACGCTCTCATCCGCATCAAGGCGGGGACAGGATCGACAGGAGACGGACGGTCGATGAACAGGAAGGAAAGGCGGCGGCCCGCCGCCTCTTCCTGTAAATCCGGTTTCGTTTATCCTGTGTATCCTGTCCTTGGTTCGGGCTGAAAGCTGAACGCTGACGGCTGGCCGCTCCCCCCGCGTCCGCGCGGGGCGGGCTCAGAACCACTTCTTCTTTTTCAGGTAAACGAACATCATCGCCGTGGTCACGAGGGTGAGACCGACGGCGAAGGGGTAGCCGCGGGCGAGCTCGGGCATCTTCTCGAAGTTCATGCCGTACCAGGTGCCGATGACCATCACGGGGATGGTGATGGCGGTGAGGGCGGTGAGGAATTTGATGCCTTCGTTGGCCTCGAAGGCCGCCTTGTTGAGGTAGATGTCGAAGGCCATCATCAGGCGTTCGTGGTAGCTGGCGGCGGTTTCCTCGAGGCGGGCGAGGTTGTCGCGGAGATCGCGGAAGTACGGCAGCAGTTTCGGGCGGATGAGCTTGCTGTCGCCGCGGGCGAGGCGGTCGATGACGTCGCGCTGCGGCCGGACGATGGTGCGCAGGCGGGTGAAATCGCCGCGGACGTGGAGGAGTTCGGCGACGAGTTTCTTCTGCGCGGATTCCTTCGCGAGCACGCTTTCCTCGAGTTCCTCGAGTTCGGCGCGGAGTTCGTCGATGACGGGGGCGTAGTTGTCGACGAGCAGATCGATCAGCGTGTGGGCGATGCGGTCGGGGCCGCGCGGGCCGGCGACGGTGCTCTTCAGCGTGCGCTCGACGAGCGTGCTGACGGAGCGGAGCGGCGCGGTGTGGAAGGTGACGACGTAGTCTTTGCCGAGGAAGAAATCCAGTTCGGTGGTGTTGAACTTCTCGGTGCGCGTGAAATCGACGGCGTGGGTGACGATGAAGAGGTAGTCCTCGTAGTCCTCGACCTTGGGGAGCGAGTTGGGCTGGACGCAGTCCTCGATCGCGAGCGGGTGGAACTGGAAGACGCCCTCGAGGATGGTTTTGATTTCCTCCGGGGTCGGGTTGTCGAGATCGACCCAGAGCAGGAGGCCTTTGTCGGCGCGGACGAGCCGCAGCGCCTCGACCTCGAGGTCCTGCCCGACGAGCTTGCCGTCGCTGAAGATGAAGGAGCGGATCATGCCGGGCGGCAGCGTGGGGAAACGCCGCGGTTGCGTCGAGTGCGGCGTGCGGCGGGAGCAGCGGTGCCGATACCGGAAGGCGGAGACCGGAAACCGGAAAGCGCCGGAACCCTACCGGAACGGTTCATCCCTGCCGCATTTCCGGTTTCCTCACTCCGGTCTCCGGTTTGGTCAGAGTCCGAGCTTCGCTTCCGCGGCGGCGATGGCGGCGATGAAGGCTTCCGGCGTTTCCGCTTTGAGGAAGGTTTCGCGGTCGGCGGGGTCCTTGAGAATTTTGCAGAGGGCGCTGACGACGGCGAGGTAGTCTCCGGGCTTGGTCTTGGGCGTGCCGAGGACGAAGAAGAGGCGGACGATCTCGCCGTTGGCGTCGAAGGCGATGCCGTTGTCCGCGCGGCCGACGGCCATGACGATCTTCTTCACGTGCTCGGTGCGGGCGTGGGGCAGGGCGACGGCGTTGCCGAGGCAGGTGGTGTCGAGGCGGTCGCGCGCGAGCAGTTCGTCGTAGAAACCGGCGTAGTTCACGACGTCGGGATGGCCGTCGAGCTGGCGGGCGATCTCGTTGAGCGCCGCGGTGCGCTTGGTGCTTTGCACGCGCAGGGTGATGCGCGCGGGATCGAGGAGCGAAGTGATGCGGCCGGCCATGCGGAAGAGAGGAACAGAGAGCGAAGGCGGGCAAACCTTGGCAAGGGCGGAGTTGGCGCGGGGCGTGACAGATCCGCGGCGGCGCGGCCGAAAATGTTTTGCGCGGCCGAGCCGGGGCGGCGAAAACGCGGCATGCAACGAATGCGCGCGTGGGGTTTGGCGGCGATGTTCACGGTCGGGACGCTCGGCGCGGCGGAGGAGCCGTTCACGCGCGCGCTGCCGCCGGGCGAGTATGCGGCCGCGGGGCTGGAGAAATTGACGGCGGCGGAACGCGCGCGGCTCGACGCGCTGGTGCGCGATTACAAGAGCGGCGCGTTGGAAAAAGCGAAGCGCGAGGCGGCGGCGGCCGAGGCGCGGGCGGCGCAGGCCGAGGCCAAGGCGGCGGCGGCGGCCTTGGCGCAGATGCAGGCCCAGGCGAAAGCGCAGGCCGAGAAGGCGAAGGCGGCGGAAGGCGAGGGCGACAAGAGCTTGCTCGCGCGGGCGAAGGTGCTGCTCACGCCGGGGACGAAGATCGAGTACACGACGGTCGAGGGCCGGATCGCGGGCGAGTTCCGCGGGTGGGGCAACCGGACGATTTTCACGCTGGAGAGCGGGCAGCGGTGGCAGGTGTCGGGGACGGAGGCGTATTCGTCGCCGCCGCTGAATTCGCCCGCGGTGAAGATCGTGCCCGGGATGATGGGGACGTTCTTCATGACGATCGAAGGCGTGCGGCCGCGCGTGCGGGTGCTGCCGTTGAATACCGGGAATTGAATTCGGGGAAGCGGCGGGCGCGGCGTGCGGAAGACAAGGCAGGACAGGACGGGAGACGGCGGAGGAACAGGAAGACGGCGGGGCGTTGAAAGGAAGGGACGTCGGGGATGGCGCACCGTTGAACGGAGGGACAGGACGAACAGGACGGGGGCGGCGGAGGAACAGGAAGATGCTGACGGGGACGAGGACGCCGGCCGGGTGCGCGGCAGGAGCGGGGCCGCGGCGGGGGCGCAAAAAAGGCGGGCCCGGAATGGGCCCGCCTACGTTGATCCGCGGCGGCGACGCCGGCCGCGGATCGGTCTCTCAACTCTCAACTTTCAACTTTCAACTGCGCGGGCGCGCCCGCGCCAGCGCCCGCGCTCAGGTCGCGGCGGGCGAGTCGGCGGCGGGTTCGGCGTTGGCGGCCTGTTCCTCGTCGGTCTCGATGATGCGGGCGACGCTCATCAGTTTGTCGCCGGGGGCGAGGGTGAGGAGTTTGACGCCCTTGCCGCCGCGGTTGACCTCGCGGATCTCGGAGACGCGCGTGCGCACGCTCTGGCCCTTGGCGGTGAGGAGCATGATCTCGTCGGAGTCCTTCACGCTCAGGGCGCCGGCGAGGTTGACGGAGCCGTCTTCGGGCAAGGTGATCGCCCAGACGCCGGAGCCGCCGCGGTTGATGAGGCGGTAGTCCTCGAAGCGCGTGCGGACGCCGAGGCCGGCCTCGCTGGCGACGAGGAACTTGGCCTGGTGGTCGACGACTTCGATGGCCTGGAGGCAATCGCTCTCGAGTTTGAAGCGCATGCCGGTGACGCCGCCGGTGGCGCGGCCGGTGGGGCGGAAGAGATCCTCGCCGGATTCGGCGTCGCGTTCGCGGAAGCGGACGGCGAGGCCCTGGTGGGAAACGAGGATGATCTCGTCGTTGCCGGTGGTGAGGACGGTGCCGATGACGGAGTCGCCTTCGGCGAGGTTGATGCCGATGAGGCCGCCCTCGCGGGTGCAGTTGGCGTAATCGGAGAGGGAGCTCTTCTTGATGACGCCGCGCTTGGTGGCCATGACGAGGTAGCGGTCCTCGACGAAGTCCTTCACGCAGATCATGGCGGCGATTTTTTCGCCGTCGGCGAGGCGGAGGAAGGAGGAGACGGACTTGCCCTTGGCGGTGCGGGTGCCTTCGGGGATGTCGTAGACCTTCTTCGCATGGCACTGGCCGATGCTGGTGAGGAAGAGGATGTAATCGTGGGTCGAGGCGGTGAAGAGGTTCTCGACGAAATCCTCCTCGTAGGTCTCGGCGCCGATGACGCCCTTGCCGCCGCGTTTCTGCGAGCGGTAGTCGGCGACGGGGGTGCGCTTGATGAAGCCGAGGTGGGAGACGGTGATGACGCAGCCCTCGTTGGGGATGACGTCTTCCATGCGGAATTCTCC
>JAIXWF010000015.1 GCA_027482185.1 Opitutaceae bacterium
GAGCATCAACATCGTCGCCCGCAGCTGGGCCCACGCGCACCTGAAGCCCGGCGACGTCATTCTCACCACCGAGATGGAGCACCATTCCAATCTCGTCCCTTGGCAACAAGCCGCCAAAGCCGCCGGCGCCACCTTAAAATACATCCCCGTGCTCGGCGCCGATGCCGAGGGCGGACTCGACTACGCCGCGCTCGATACGCTGCTCACCCCGGCCGTGAAGCTCTTGGCCTTCACGCATATTTCCAACACCCTCGGTACGACCAACGACGCCGCCGAGCTCTGCCGCCGCGCCCGCGCCGTCGGGGCCGTCACCTTGATCGACGCCGCCCAGTCCATCGGCCACGCCCCGATCGACGTGCAAACCCTCGGCTGCGATTTTCTCGTCTTTTCCGGCCACAAAATGTGCGGCCCCACCGGCATCGGCGTGCTCTACGGCCGCCGCGTCCTGCTGGACAAACTTGCCCCCGACGAAACCGGCGGCGGCATGGTCGTCACCGTCGACTACTCCGGCGCCAAGTGGAAACCCGCGCCCGAGCGCTTCGAGGCCGGCACGCCCAATGTCGCCGATGCCATCGCCCTCGGCGCCGCCTGCGACTACCTCGACGCCCTCGGCCGCATCGAAATCGCGCGCCACGATGAGGCCCTCGCCGCTCTCGCCTACGAAAAACTCTCCGCCCTGCCCGGCATCCGCCTCCTCGGGCCCCGCGCCGGCGTCGCCCGCAGCGGACTCGTGAGCTTCGCCTTCGCCGACGTCCACGCTCACGACATCGTGACTTTCGCCGACGAAGACGGCGTCGCGCTCCGCGGCGGCCACCACTGCAACCAGCCGCTCATGCGCAAACTCGGCCTTACCAGCACCACCCGCGCGAGCTTCTACGTCTACAACACCGAGGCGGAAATCGACGTCCTCGTCGCCAGCCTCCGCCGCATCCTGAAATTCTTCGGCGCCGCCTGAGCGCGGGATCGCGCTGCTGAAAGTTGAAAGCTTCAGGTTGAAAGACCGGCAGAATCGGCCCGCGGTCGCCGGGTCGGATTCGCGATCCTTCAACGTTCAACCTTCGACATTCAACCGCCGGCGGCCCGGCCGCCGGCCTCAGCGCCCGCCGTCGAAGATCCCGACAAATGCCTTCGGCACGATCGACGCCGCGCGGCTGTTCGTCGCCGGCAAGATCTTCTTCGCCCAGGCATTCACTTCGTCGCGGGAAATCTGGTCCATCAGCCCGCCCTTCAACGCGACGATCTCGGCCGTTTCCTCGGGTCGCTCCTGCGCCCGCATCAAGGCGCCCACCAGAAATCCGTTTTCCCGAAATGCGCTCCGCATCTGGCTCTTCAAGATCCCCCGCGCGCCGATGAACTCGCCGTTCTGCACGCCGCGCTCCGCCAGCTCGGCGCCGATCTTCTCGACCAGCGGCGCCACCTTGGGCGCGTCGTTCGGCGCGCAGTCGATCTGCGCCCGCAGCATCGCGAACTGCGGGAACCCGTCGTAGGGCCGAAACTCCGCCGACGGCGAATAGGCCAACCCAAGCCGCTCGCGCAACTCCGTGCGCACGCGCAGCTCGAGCATCTTCGCCAGCAACTCAAGCGCGGCCTGGTCCCGCACGTGCAGCTCCCCGAGCACCGGCCAGCTGCCGACCACGAGGCCGACGTTCTGCTCGCCGATGAACTCGATGCGCGTGATCCCCGGGTCGGCTGTGACCGCGACCGGCTTCGGCGGCACCGCCGTGGTCTTCGTCGCCGCCCGCGGCCGCAAGGCCCCGAGCGTTCGGCCCACCAGCGCGACGGCGTTCTCCTCCGTCGTGTCGCCGACCACCGTCGCCTCCACGTATCCGCGGGCCAACGACGGTTCCATCCAGCGCTTCACGTCGAGCACGCTCATCGAAACGTAATCCAGCGGCGACCCCGAGGTGAAGCGCGCGTCGCCCTTGAAGAGGTGGTCCGTCAGCGCCCGCATGCCGTCCTGCATGCCGACCGTCCCGGACATGCGCCCGAGCGCGGCCATCATCCGCTGGTCGTTGTGCACGTAGCTGTTGAACTGCGGCGCGTGCAGGAAATCGGCGACGATCCCGAGGAAAGCCTCCAGCTGCTCGGCGACCATCACGCCGCGGAACGTGAACGCATCGCGGTCGGCCACGTCGAAGCCGAAGCTGAGAAAGCGTTCCTCGATCAGCGCATTGAGCTGCTCGGGGCGGAAATGCACCGCGCCGCCGGCCATCAAAGTGTTCAGGCCGAATTCCTTCAGCGCCGGTTTGTTGCCCGGCATGTCGAGCAGGCCCGCGCCGACGCGAACGACCACGTGCACGAGCCCCGGCTCCGTGCGGTTGGGCACGAAATTGAACCGCACGTTGTTGCCGAAGCGCATGAGTTTCGCCTTCAGCTCCGGCACCTCGCGCGTCTCCGCCACCGGCGTCGGCTGGGCGAAACGCGGCAACGCAAACGGCGTGTCGCGGTGCGCCTTGGCCTGGACCTGGCTGAGCCCGGCCCGGCGCCCCTTGTTCACCTCGGCGATGATTTTTTCCTCCGTCAGCTCCAAGTCGAGGCCGCCGGAAAGGTGGAACGACATCGCCGACGGCGACCACAGACCGCGGAACACCTGCAGCGCCTCGGCCGGCGTGAGACGCTCCACCGCCTCGCGCATCCATGCTGACGATTGGCCCAGCCCCGCGAAAACCGAATGGCCGGTGATCGAATCCGTCAGCGCCTCGCAGAACACACCCGGATCCAGCGTCGGCAACTGGTCCGCCATCACGCCGGCGAGCCGAAGCTGCCGGCGGCGGGCGTTCTCGATCTCGACCGCGTCGAAGCCGCGCTCGAGCGTCAGCCGCACCATTTCGTCCAGCGCCCGGAGCCCGGCCGCCCAATCCCGGGCGGACATGCGCACGCTGGCCTGGGCGACGCCGTAGCCGAGCACCTCGTCGTAGCCCCCGGATGCGCCGAAGCCCGCGGCCACCTGCGTGCGCAGGCGTTCGGAAAACATCGCCATCACGAACTCGCGGCGCTGCCGCTCGATCTGCTGCTGCCGCGGGTCGCCCCGCGTCGGCACCGCCGCCACGGAGGCCACCTCGCCGGAGGCCGAGCCGACCCCGCCGATGCGGAAAATGCCCGCGCGCAAGCCCCGGGCATCGAGCCGCCCTTCGGTCCGCGCCGGCACCGGCACCGCCGGCTTAGCCATGTCGGCGAACAGTTCCCGGACCAAGGCCGCCATCGCCGTCGGATCGAAGTCGCCGGCGCCCACCAGCACCATCAGGTCGGGCCGGTAGCAGCGTTGGTAGAACCGGAGAAAATCCTCCCGGGTAAACCGACCGATCTGGGCCTCGCTGCCGCCGGGTGAACGCGCCGGAAAATGCAGTCCGCGGAACACCACCGGCATCGACGCCTGCTGCACCTGGTCGGAGAGCGAGCTGCGGTTGCGCAATTCCGCCAGCACCACGCGCCGCTCCTGCTCGATGATGCGCGGCTCGAAACTCACGCCGTCGCCGAAATCGCGGAAGAGCCGCAGACCCTCGCGGAGCAGCGCCGCGTCGTTTTCGCGGAAATCCAACCGGTACGCGGTGTAATCGAACGTCGTGATCGCGTTGACGTCGCTGCCGTACTCCACGCCGAGCCGCTGGAAGAGCGACACCATGTCGTCGGCCTTGAAGTTGCGCGAACCGCCGAAAGCCATGTGCTCGAGATAGTGCGCGATGCCCAACTCGTTGTCCTGTTCGTCGAGGGAACCGGAGAGCACGACCAACTGGAGCGCCACGCGGCCCGGTACGCCTTGATGCGGCCGCAGCGCGTAGCGGAAACCGTTGTCGAGGCGACCCCAGACCACGCCGGGATCCGGCGCCGCGCCCTTGATCGTTTCGTGCGCCCACTTGCCGGAACGAGGCCCGGCGATTTCCGGCGCCCGCGCGGCCTGCGCCGAACCGGCACCGAGCGCCCACCCCAGAACCACGGTCAGGAATATACGGAGCCGCATCACAGGACGCTGACGTTGGGCGTTGCCGGCCGGACTTCAACCTCCGGTTCGTCCGGCCGTGTGACCCTTCGATCCGGCTAAGGCGCGGCGTAGAGCTCGATCAACGCGACGCCGGCGCCCGCGCCCGAGGCGTGGATCGTGTACCCCCCGGGAGTCGCCACCAGGCGCAACGCGGCATCGCGGCTGCCGCGCGCCAACGGAAAGGCCCCGACGGCGGAAAACACCGGCTCGAGCGCCGCTTCCCAATCGTCGTTCGCCGCCACGGTCGTCGCCCCCGCGAAGACGCCGAGCCGGGGATTGTCGAGCACCGGCGCGACCCCGTATTGGCTGAGCCCCGGGCCGACGTTGCGCACCAACAGCGGCCGCGAACCGCCGTCCAGCACCGCCCCCACGATCACGGTTTGGCCCGCGGCCACGTTCAGCCGGCAGGAAAGGTTGGACAGCTGGGTACCCGCATCGCGCGAGAGATCGTAAACCTCCACCAGCGCTTCGGCCGGCGCCCCGCTGTTGCGCAGATGGATCGTGTACGCGCCGGGCGGCAGCGTGACCTTCATCGCAGCGTCGCGGCTGTTCGCGGCCAACGCGAAAGCCCCCACGGCGGCGAAATCCGCCGCCAACGCCGGCGCCCAATTGTTGTTTTCCCCGATCTGCGTCGCACCCGCGAAAAGCGCCAGCGCCGGATCGGCGACGAATTCGTTCACGCCGAAAAGCCCGAGCTGCGGGCCGACGCCGCGCACCAGGACGGTCTTCGCGCCGGTGCCGGCAATGTTGAAGCCCACGATCAGCGTCGCGTCACCGCTGCCGGCCGACGCGCGCGTCGAGACATTCGCCAGCCGCGGCACTTCGGCGCTCACGGTCACCGCCGCCGCCGCGCTGGTCGTGGCACCGGCCGCATTCGTTGCCACGACGGTATAGCTGCCGGCATCGGCCAACGCGGCCGACGGAATCCGCAGGATAGCTTCAGTGGCCCCGGGGATCGCCACGCCGTTCCTGCGCCATTGCAACGTCGGCAACGGCGCGCCCGCCGCGGTGGCGACCAACTCGACCGCACCGCCGACCGTGGCGCTTTGCGCCGCCGGTTGCGTCGTGATCACCGGCGCGACATCCGCAAAGAGCGCGAGGTCGATCGGCTTGGTCGCGCGATGGACGATCACTTTGTCGGAATAGAGCGTGAGCAGATCGTTCAGGCCGTCGCGGTTGAAGTCGCCGACGCTGATGCCCGTCGGGGCGTTTTCGCGGAACACTTCGCTGACGTCCGCGAAGACCGCGTTGCCGCGGTTGAGCAGAATCGTCCGCGAGGAATTCACCGGCGCAAAGTTGGCCGAGTTCATGCGCAGCACGAGGTCGGGCCGGCCGTCGCGGTTGAAGTCGACGACCTGCGGCAGCACGACCCACTGGTCCGTGCGGGCGAACGTCACGTTCAACTGCCCATTGGCCTCGCGCAGGCGGCCGGCGCCGTCGTTGAGCAGGAGTTGCAACCCGGCGACGAGGGCGTCGCGATCCGTCGAGAGCAGGAGATCGGCGGCGCCGCCGCCTTGAGCGGTTCTGCGCCAATGTCCGCCACATAGTACTGCAACGGCGGGGCGCTCTGGGCCCGGGCCTGGTCCGCAACCCACAGCCCGAGGAGGAGCGCCAGCAGGCGGGTGCAGCGCATCGACCGGAAGATTGGTTCGGGCGGAGTCATCGCCCCACTCTTCGCATTGCCCCTGCGCCGTCGGCAAGCCAACGCACCGGTTTTCCCCCTGCGCTTCCGGCTGGATTCCGGGTCGGTTTATGACACCTATTCGATCCCTATGAAACTTCGTTTCCTCCGCTCCGGCCGCCTCGCCGCGGTCGCTGCTTTGTTCGCCGCCGTCGCCGGGCCCGGCCGGGCCGACGAGGGCATGTGGCTCTACTCCGCGCCCCCGCGCGCCCAGCTCAAAGCCAAGTACGGCTTCGAGCCCACCGACGCCTGGCTTGAGCACCTGATGAAGTCCTCCGTCCGCTTCAACAGCGGCGGTTCCGGCTCCTTCGTCTCCGCCGACGGCCTCGTCATCACCAACCACCACGTCGCTTCCGACGATCTCCAGAAGATCAGCGACGAGAAAAACAACTACCTCCGCGACGGCTTCCTCGCCCGCACGCCCGCCGAGGAAAAGCGCCTCGTCGATCTCGAACTCAATGTCCTGCAGTCGATCGAGGACGTCACCGCCCGCGTCAATGCCGGAGTCCCGGCCGGCGCCGTGGGCGACGCCGCCGCGGCCGCCCGCCGCAAGGTGATCGCCGAAATCGAAAAGGAGTCCCTCGAGAAAACGGGCCTGCGCAGCGACGTCGTCACCCTCTACCAGGGCGGCGCCTACCACCTGTATCGGTTCAAAAAATACACCGACGTCCGCCTCGTCTGGGCGCCCGAGCAGCAGATCGCGTTCTTCGGCGGCGATCCCGACAACTTCGAGTTCCCCCGCTTCAATCTCGATGCCACCGTCTACCGCGCCTACGAGAACGGCCTGCCGGCCAAGATCCAGCATTACCTGAAGTGGTCGGCCGCGGGCACCAAGGAAGGCGATCTCACCTTCGTTTCCGGCCATCCCGGCAGCACCAACCGCCAGTTCACGATGGCGGAACTGCGTTTCCTCCGCGACACGCAGTACCCGTACATCGTCCCGCGCATCAAGCGCCTCGAGGTGCTGCTCAAGAGCTGGGGCGACCGCAGCGAGGAAAACGCCCGCCGCGCCAAGGACGACCTCTTCGGCCTGCAGAATTCCCGCAAGGTCTACGACGGTCGCCAAGCCGGGCTCTTCTCGCCCGCCATCATGGGCCCCAAGGCCGCGGCCGAGAAGGCCTTCCTCCAGCAGGTCGGCGACCGCCCCGAGGGCGCCGCCGTCCGCGCCGCCTTCGACCGCATCGCCGAAAGCTCCCTCGCCCAGGCCAAGATCTACCGCCGCTACCGCCTGCTCGAGGGCGGCCACGCCTTCATGAGCGATTCGTTCACCTTCGCGCGCAATCTCCTGCGCGCCGGCGACGAGCGCCCCAAGCCCAACGGCGAACGCCTCCGCGAATTCGGCGACGCCCGCAAAGCTTCCTTCGAGCAGACGCTGTTCTCCGAGAAGCCCGTCTACACCGATCTCGAGATCATCCACCTCGCCGAGGCGCTCACGTTCTTCGCCGAAATCGCCGGTTTCGACGATCCGGTCGTCCAGCAGGTCCTCGCCGGCCAATCGCCCCGCGACCGCGCCGCCGCCCTGATCAACGGCACGCAGGTCCGCGACGTCGCGTTCCGCAAGAAGCTGTACGAGGGCGGCGCCGCCGCCGTCGCCGCGGCCAAGGACCCGCTCATCGAACTCGCCCGCCTGGTCGACGCCGAGTCCCGCGCGCTCCGCAAGGAATGGGAAGCGCTCGATGAAACCAAGAAACAGGCCCACGCCACCATCGAGAAAGCCCGCTTCGCGATCGAGGGCCCGAACCGCGCGCCCGACGCCACCTTCACCCTGCGCCTCAGCTACGGCCCCGTGAAGGGCTACGTCGAGGACGGCAAGAAGGTCCCCGCGTACACCACGCTCGCCGGACTCTACGCGCGCAACACCGAGCACAAGAACAAGGAACCCTTCGACCTGCCCCCGCGCTGGGTCGAGAAGAAGGGCGCCCTCGATCTGAGCGTGCCGTTCAACTTCGTGCACACGCCCGACATCATCGGCGGCAACAGCGGCAGCCCCGTCGTCAACACCAAGGGCGAATTCGTCGGCATCATTTTCGACGGCAACATCTACAGCCTCGTCGGCGATTTCGCCTACGAAGACGTGCAGGCCCGCGCCCTCAGCGTCGATTGCCGCGCGATCATCGAGTCGTTGAAGAAGGTCTACGGCGCCGACGCCCTCGCCGCCGAATTGCTCGGCGGCAAGAAGCCCTGATCCGTCCGCTTGTTGCGCTTTGCCAAGGGCCGGTCGCCAGACCGGCCCTTTTTCGTTTCCGTCCGGCCAATTCCCGGTTGTCCGTCGCCTTCGCCGCGCCAAGCTCCGGCCCATGCGTTTCCCCCTGCTGCCGCACCTCGCCTGCCTCGGTCTGCTCGTCGCCCCGCTGTTCGCGCAGAACTACGATCTCGTCGTCCGCGGCGGCCGCATCGTCGACGGCTCGGGCCGGCCCGCCAATGTCGGCGACGTCGCCATCCGCGACGGCCGCATTGCCGCCGTCGGCACCTTTGCCGGCCGCGGCCGCACCGAGATCGACGCCGCCGGCCGCGCCGTCGCCCCCGGCTTCATCGATGTCCATACCCACTCCGAGGACATCGCCGAATTGCCCGTCGCCGAGAATTTCCTGCGCATGGGCGTGACGACGATCGTCACCGGCAACTGCGGCAGCTCGAAGGTCGACGTCGCCGATTTCTTCGGCGAGATCGTGCGCACCGGCGTCGCCGTCAACGTCGCCACCCTCCTCGGCCAAGGCACGGTCCGCGGCCAGGTCATGGGCGGCAGTTTCATGCGCCCGCCGACCGCCGACGAAATCGCGAAAATGCACGCCCTCGTGGACAAGGGCATGCGCGACGGCGCCGTCGGCCTCAGCACCGGCCTCATCTATCTGCCGGGCACGTTCTCCAAGACCGAGGAAATCGTCGGCCTCGCCAAAGTCGCCGCCCGATACGGCGGCATCTACGTCAGCCACATGCGCTACGAAAATGCGCGCATCACCGAGGCCCTCGACGAACTCACGACCATCGCGCGCGAGGCCGGGATCCGCGCCCAGGTCTCCCATATCAAGCTCGCCTCGCCCGCCGCGTGGGGCCGGGCCGACGAGATCGTCGCCTACCTCGCGCGCGCCCGCGCCGCCGGACTCGACGTCACGCAGGACCAATACGCCTACACCGCCTCCAGCACGAGCATCGGCTCGCGAATCCCCGAGGCCGCGCTCGAAGGCGGCAACGCGCGTTTCCGCGAGCGCATCGCCGACCCGAAACTGAAGGCCGAGTACGTCGCGGAAATGAAGGCCACGCTCGTGCGCAACAAACAGGACGACTTCGGCTTCGCCGTCATCGCCAACTTCGCCGCCGACCGTTCCCTCAACGGCAAGACGATCCCGCAGGCCGCGAAACAGCTCCGCGGTTCCGATTCCCTCGACGACCAGATCGAGACGATCTTCGACCTCCAAACCCGCGGCGGCGCCCAAGGTGTTTTCCACGGCATGGACGAGGCCGACCTGCGCAAATTCCTCGCGCTCCCGCTCACCATGATCGCCTCCGATTCCGGCGTGCGGCGCTTCGGCTCCGGCGTGCCCCACCCGCGCGGCTACGGCAACAACGCCCGCGTCCTCGGCCGCTACGTGCGCGAACTCAAACTGCTCACGCTGGAGGACGCCGTCCGCAAAATGACTTCGCTCCCCGCCGCGACGTTCCGCCTCAAGAATCGCGGCGAACTCAAGCCCGGCCACGTCGCCGATGTCGTGATTTTCGATCCCGCCACGGTGGGCGATCCCTCGACCTTCGCCGATCCGCACCACTATGCCGTCGGCTTCAGCGACATCATCGTCAACGGCACGCCCGTCATTCGCGCCGGCGCCCTCACGTCCGCCCGGCCCGGCAAACCCGTGCGTTTGCAGGACGAATGATCCCCCGCGCCGTTCGGCGCCGCTTCAGGGCGATCGCGCCAGCACCAGCGCGATCAGGCCGAACCCGACGATCGTCACCGCCGGTCCGCTCCAGGTCATGAGCCGGATCCGGCTGCGCGCCCGATCTTCGCTCATTTCTCCGTCCTTCACGCGTTCTTCCATCGACATCCGGAAACGCGGCCCGTCCCAGCACAGCTTCGCGCCGAGCAACGTCACCAACGCCGCGCCGCCCAGCCACAGCTCGTGTTGCGCCATCGGGCTCAGTGCCGCCAACGGCACAAGTCCGGCCGGCAATAGGGCGACGGGAAACACAGGCATCGGCATGCTATGACAACACCCCGCGGCCGACTGCAATCCGGCGCTTCGTCTTACGTCTGAGCACTTTCGCCTCCCCGAAGCCGGAAAAAGCCGCAAGCCGGCGCGGACATTCGCGCCAAACTTCGGGAAACGGAAACCGTGGCATCGTCGTGGGGAAGCAAACCGGGGCGGAGTGCGGCCAGCACCGTGACCACCCCGTCGCCGACATTCAATCCGGCAATTCGCCGCCGTATCCGCAATACGGGTGCCCGAAGGCGGCGCCGCCGCTTCCCCCGGTTTCGCCGTGCCCCCGTGCCCGCCGCCGTGCAAGTTTCCCGCCGCCGATGAGAACGATTCCGCTGCCGCCCGCCGAATTTTCCCCGCCTCCGTACACGGGCCCGTCCGCCGCCGCCGTACTCGCCCAGCGCCGCGCCCACCTGAATCCGGGCCTGTTCCATTATTACAAGGAACCGCTCATGCTCGTCGCCGGCCGTCTGCAATGGGTCTGGGACGACACCGGCCGGCGTTACCTCGACGGTATCGGCGGCATCCTCACCGTCAGCGTCGGCCACTGCCACCCGCATGTCGTCGCCGCCGTGAACCGGCAGAGCGAACTCCTCCAGCACTCCACCACGCTCTACCTCAATCCCCGCGTCGGCGCCTACGCCGAGAAACTCGCCGCCACCTTTCCCGGCGACCTCAAGGTCTGCTACTTCGTCAACTCCGGCTCCGAGGCCAACGACCTCGCCCTGCTCATGGCCCGGCTCGCCACGGGAAACCACGACGTGATCGCCCTCCGCAACGGCTACCACGGCGGCAATTTCAGCGGCATGGGCCTCACCGGCCAGGGCACCTGGAAATTCGACCTGCCGCCGCCGGCCGGCATCCACCACGCCGCCGCCCCGTATCCGTATCGTGGACACTTCGGCGCCGACGATCCCGACGCCGGCCGCAAGTACGCCGACGACGTCCGCAGCCTCATCGCCTACGCCACGCCCGGCAAAATCGCCGGCTTCATCGCCGAATCGATCCAGGGCGTCGGCGGCTTCGTCGAGTTCCCGCCCGGTTACCTCGCTTCCGTCTACGCCAGCGTCCGCGCCGCCGGCGGGCTCTGCATCGCCGACGAGGTCCAGACCGGCTTCGGCCGCACCGGCTCGCACTTCTGGGGCTTCGAAACCCAGGGCGTGGTCCCCGACATCGTCACCTTGGCCAAAGGCATCGGCAACGGCGTCCCCCTCGCCGCCGTCGTCACCACGCCGCGCATCGCCGCCACGCTCGCGCAGAAAGTCCATTTCAACACCTTCGGCGGCAACCCCGTCGCCTGCGCCGCCGGCGAGGCCGTGCTCGAAGTGATCGCCGCCGAGAACACCCAGGCCAATTGCCGCGAACTCGGCGCCTTCCTCCTCGAGGGCTTCCGCCGCCTGCAGGCGAAGCACGCGCTGATCGGCGAAGTCCGCGGCCGCGGCCTCATGCTCGGGCTCGAACTCGTGACCGACCGCGCGACGAAGGAACCCGCCCGCGCGGCCTGCGCGCAGGTCCTGGAAAACGCCCGCGCGCTCGGCCTCCTCCTCGGCAAGAGCGGGCTCCACGGCAACGTGATCCGCTTCGGTCCGCCGATGAACCTCACGCGCGCCGATGCCGAATTCGCCCTCGCCGTCCTCGACGAGGCGCTCTGCGCCACGTGACCCGGCTACGCCGCGCGCCCCTGCGTCCGCCCTTGCCGTCGCCGCCCACCCCGGCCTTATCTCCGGCATGAACCCGCCCCGCGACGACGCCGCGATCTTCGCGATCGAACGGCCGCACCGGAACTTGTTCACCTACTACGCGCTGTCGCTGCTGGTTTTCCCGCCGCTGCTGCCGGTGCTGATTTTGCCGCTTTGGTTCCGCTACCGTACCATGCGCTACCGCTTCACCGCCGAGGGTATCTCGATGAGCTGGGGCATCCTCTTCCGCCGCGAGATCATCGTGAACTACGCGCGGATCCAGGACATCCACCTCCGCTCCAATTTCGTCGAGCGCTGGCTCGGCCTCGCCAAGGTCCTCGTCCAGACCGCCAGCGGCAACAGCGGCGCCGAAATGACCCTCGAGGGCCTGCGGGAATTCGAGGCCATCCGCGACTTCCTCTACGACCGCATGCGCGGCGTGAAGGATCACAGCCCGCCGGCTCCGGCCGCGCCCGCCGGCGGCGCCGCCGAAGGCGAACTTGCCGCCGCCCTCCGCGAGGTCGCCCGCGAGCTGCGCGAAACCCGGCTCGCCCTCGCCGCCAAGTCCGGTCCGTCGACGCCGCCGCCCCATGTTTGAACTGATCCGGACCCGCCTCCTGTTCTGGCTCCGCGTGCCGGCGGATCCTTCGCCGCCCGCCGGCGCCCCCGGCAGCGTCCGCGTCTTCCGCGCCGGCCGCACGTTTTACCAACTCCGCCTCGCCGGCTGGGGCTTCGGCCAGCTCGGTGCGATCGCCGGCATCGTTTTCTCCCTCGTGATGCTCGATCGCATGGAGGCCGGTGCCCGCCAAGCCCGCGCCGCCGCCGAGGCCGTCGCCCGGGCGAAAGCCGCCGCTCCGTCGATCCCGGCCTCCCCTCCGCCCGCCGCCGACGCCGCCGCGGCGGAATCCGCGCCGCCCCCGCCCAAGGCCAAAAAGAAACGCACCCGCGACGGGAGTCCGGCGCAGTCGCTCGTGCGCATCGCGGAACACTGGCCGGAATGGATCTTCCCGCTCCTGCGCTTCGCCGAATTCTGCGGCATCGTGCTCTACCTCGTGCAGGTGCCGGTCACCTACGCCATGGTGCGCCTCGACTACGAGCTGCGCTGGTACATCGTCACCGACCGTTCCCTGCGTATCCGCTCCGGCCTGACAACCGTCCGCGAGTCGACCATGAGCTTCGCCAACGTCCAGCAGGTCGTCGTCACCCAGGGCCCCCTCCAGCGCGCGCTCGGCATCGCCGATGTCCGCGTCCAATCCGCCGGCGGCGGCGGCGGCGGCAACGAGGAACACGGCAAAGGCGGCGAATCCCTCCACACGGGTGTTTTTCACGGGGTCGACAACGCTTCCGAGATCCGCGACCTGATCCTCGAGCGGCTCCGGCGCTTCCGCGAAGCCGGGCTCGGCGACCCCGAGGACCGCACCGCGGCAACCGGCGCGGCGGCTCCGGTTCCGGCGCCGGCCGACTCCGACGCCCTCGCCGCCGCCCGCGACCTGCTCGCCGAGGCCCGGGCCCTGCGCCAGTCGCTCGGCTGAACCGGCTTTCGCCTTGCGCCGGCCGGCGCCGGCTCGCTTTGTTCGGGCCTCTATCTCCATGAGCAAGTCCGACGGCAAAATTGAGTCCCTTCTCGAAAAGACCATCTTCGCCTCCCGCTGGCTGCAGGCGCCGCTCTACGTCGGCCTGATCGCCGCGCAGGCAATCTACGTTTACCAATTCTTCGTCGAGCTCTGGCACCTGCTCCACATCACGATCCACGGCGTGCCGCAGGGCGGCCCCGATCTCAGTACGTCCGTGATGCTCATGGTTCTCGGCCTGATCGACGTCGTCATGATCGCGAACCTGCTCATCATGGTGATCATCGGCGGCTACGAGACCTTCGTTTCCCGCCTCAATCTCGACAACCACGACGACCAGCCCGAATGGCTGAACCACGTGAACGCCGGCGTGCTCAAGGTGAAGCTCGCCACCGCGCTGATTTCCATTTCGTCGATCCATCTCCTCAAGACCTTCATCACCGTGCTCAACGGCCAGGTGAACAACGACGGCGTGAAGTGGCAGATCGTCATCCACTGCGTCTTCGTCTTCTCCGCCATCGCCCTCGCCTGGACGGACAAGCTGATGATGGCCGGCGTCCACGCCGTGAAACACGGCGACGACGGCGCCGCCAAACACTGAGCGCCGGCACCGGCGCGAGGCCGGCACGGAACGCGTTTCAACCGCGCCGCAGTTTCAGCAGTCGCTCGCCCGCGGCGTGCAGCGTCGCGGGTCGTTTCGCGAAGTTCAGCCGCACGTAGCGGTTCTCGCCGTTCGCGAAGAAACTCGAACCGGGCACCGGCGCCACGCCGATCTCCCGCGTCATCCAGTGCGCGAACTCCACGTCGCTCGCGTACCCGAACGGCGAGATGTCCAGCATCACGAAATACGCGCCTTCCGGCCGCGTGTAGGCCAGCCCCGTGCGATCAAGGTAGCCGAGCAGCACATCCCGCGATTCCGCATACTCGGCCGCGAGCCCGGCGTAGTACGAATCCGGAAAGTTCAACGCCGTCACCACCGCGTGCTGCAGCGGCGCCGCCGCGCCGACGGTGAGAAAATCGTGCACCTTCCGCGCCTGCGCGATCACCGCCGGCGCCGCGTGCACGTAGCCGAGCCGCCAGCCCGTGATCGAAAACGTCTTCGACAGCGACGAGCACATCAGCGTCCTCGCCGCCATGCCCGGCAGCGTGCAGAAATATGTGTGCCGGTGCGGCGGATACACGATGTGCTCGTAGACTTCGTCCGTCAGCACCCACACGTCGAATTCCTCCGCCAACGCCGCGATCTGCCCCAGCTCCTCGCGCGTGAACACGCGGCCGCACGGGTTCGACGGGTTGCACAGCACGAACGCCTTCAACCCGCCCGCGAACGCTTTTCTCAACTCCGCCGGATCGAAGCGGTAATGCGGCGGGTGCAACGGCACGTGCACCGGCACCGCGCCCGACAAAATCGCGTCCGCGCTGTAGTTTTCGTAGAACGGCGAGAACAGCCCGACGCGGTCGCCGGGGTCGCACACCGTCATCATCGCGACCATCATCGCCTCCGTCGCCCCGCAGGTCACGACGAGCTCGCGGTCCGCCTCGACGGGCACGCCGAGGAAGCGCGTCAGCTTCGTCTGCAACGCCGCCCGCAGCTCCGGTGCGCCCCACGTCACCGCATACTGGTGCCGGTGCGCGTCCATCGCGTCCTTGCCGGCCTGCAACAGCTCGGCCGGCGGATCCCAGTCGGGAAACCCCTGCGCCAGATTGATCGCGCCGTGGCGCGCGGCGACCCGCGACATCTCGCGGATCAGGGATTCGGTGAAGACGGCGGTGCGTTGCGAGGTGCGCGGCATGCGGAAAATCCGACGCTGCCCGACGCCGTCCCCGCGGCAAGCCCGCAGCCGCGCCTCACGGCACGCGCAGTTCCATGCCGATCCTCAGGGGCGAACGCGCGCCCTGCGGCAACGCCGCGCGGTTCGCCTCGACGAGGGCCTCGAGCGAAACACCGTAGCGCTTCGAAATGCTGTAAAGGGTTTCCTTCGGCGCGACCGCATGCGCGCGGCCGCCGCGGCTCGCCGGGGCCTTCGCCGCCGGACGCGGCGCCGGCGCGGCGGTGATCTGGGACGGACGGACCGGCGCCGGCGCGGGCACCGGGACCGAGGCCACGGCCGCCGGTTCCTCCGCGGGCGCACTCTCGGCGGCAGGCAATTCCAACATCGGCACCGGCTGCGGCGGGCGCGCCGTCAGGCCCGGCCGCACGGACCGCACCACGGGCTGGGCGCCGCCGCCGCGCAGCGTCGCCAACTCGGCGCGCAATTCCTCGATCTCCCGGCGCAACTTCGTCGTTTCCTCGTCGGCCGCCAACCGCACCGACTGTTCGGTCATCGGCCGCCCGGGCATGCGGCTCGCGAACTCCCGCGCCGCCGCATCCACCATGCCGCGCACGCGCGGCGCCTCCTTCGAATTCGGCTGCAGCTCGAGGTAGCGGCGGAAATGGTAGTACGCGAGAACCGGGTCCTTCGTCGAATGGAGATAGATCAGGCCGGCCTCGAGGTGCGACTCCGCCGCGTTGCTGCCGCCGCGCTTGTCGATCACGCGCAGGAACGACGCCAGCGCCTCCCCGCTCCGCCCCTGCCGCTTCATCTGCACGCCCTGCGCGAACAGCGGCTCCTCCGTCTCCGCCACGAGCGGCGCCGCGCGGTCCGCACACCCCGCCCCGAGGCCCAGCGCAAGCAGGGCGGCGATGACGGCAAGGTAACGGACGGGCATGTTTCGGGAAAGGGATTGAACGGGCGACGGTTCGGCCTAAATTCCGCCGCTCACTCCGGGACTCAAACTCTAAATGGCGCTGCAACCGAAAACCGTCCTCTCCCGGGCCAAAGCCTGCATCCGGATCGAGAGCGACGCGTTGGCCGCCACCGCCCGGAACCTCGGCCCGGAAATCGTCGCCACCGCCCGCGCCGTCGAGAGCGTAGCCGCCGCCGGCGGCAAACTCATCTTTACCGGCGTCGGCAAAAACGCCCCCATCGCGCAGAAGATCGCCGCCACGTTCAACAGCACCGGCGTCGCCTCCTGCTTTCTCGACGCCACCCAAGCCCTCCACGGCGATCTCGGCCTGGTCGAGGAGG
This sequence comes from Opitutaceae bacterium, assembly GCA_027482185.1. Classification (GTDB taxonomy): domain Bacteria; phylum Verrucomicrobiota; class Verrucomicrobiia; order Opitutales; family Opitutaceae; genus ER46. The sequence continues at coordinate 16,172 of JAIXWF010000015.1, forward strand.
GCGATCTCGTTTTCCTTCTCAGCAACAGCGGCCAATCCGAGGAGATCCTGCGCCTCGTCCCCGTGCTCAAGCGCTTCGGCGTCCGCCTCGTCGCGTTCACCGGCTCCGCCGACTCCGACCTCGCGCGCAACACCGATCTCCTGCTCCGCTACCGTGTCCCGCGCGAGGCCTGCCCGCTCAAGCTCGCACCCACCGCCAGCACCACCGCCGCCCTCGCCCTCGGCGACGCCCTTGCGATGGTGCTCCTCGAGGCCCGCGGGCTCACGCGCGACGACTTCGCCCGCTACCACCCGGCCGGCAATCTCGGCCGCGTCCTCCTCCTCCGCGTGAAAGACATCATGCGCACCGGCGACCGCCTGCCGGTCGCGCCCGACACCGTCACGACGCAGGACGCGATCCTCGCCATGACCAAGGCCAAGAGCGGCAGCATCGCCCTCGTCGCGCCGAAGTCCGGCAAACTTACCGGGATCCTCACCGACGGCGATTTCCGCCGCAGCGCCCTCACCGGCCCGGACTTTCTCCGGCAACCCGTGGCGACGTTCATGACCCGCCAACCGAAGGTGATCTCGGAAAACGCCCTCGGCGTCGACGCGCTCCGCCTTTTCGAAGCGCACAAGATCGACGACCTCATCGTCGTCGACCGCCGCGGCCGTCCCGTCGGCCTGATCGACGGCCAAGACTTGCCCAAACTGAAGATCGTGTGACCTGCCCCGCCGTGAACCACCCGACCTTTTCCCCGGCCCGCGTGCGGCTCTTCCAGCGATGAGCGCCCCGATCCGGCTCGGCATCGTCGGCATGGGCGGCTTCGCCGGCTCGCATCACACCGCCATTGCGCGGCTCGAGGAAAAAGGCCACGCGCGCCTGATCTGCACCTGCGATCCCAACGCCGCCGCGTTCACCGGCGAACAGCAGGGTTGGAAACTCGCGCAACGCGGCGTCCGCATTTTCCAGGACTACCGCACGATGCTCGAGACCTGCCATGCGCAGCTCGATCTGCTCGTCGTGCCCACGCCGATCCAGCTGCACGCCGAAATGCACGCCGCGGCCACCGCGCTCGGTCTGCCCGTGTACCTCGAGAAACCCCCGACCCTCGACCACGCCGAACTCGAGCGGATGATCGCCAACGACGCGCGCGCGCGGAAGTCGTCGGTCGTCGGTTTCAATTTCATCATCGAGCGCCTCCGCCTCTCGCTCAAGGAACGCCTTCTCGCCGGCGAATTCGGCGCCATCCGCGGCGCCACCCTCGCCGCCCTCTGGCCGCGCCCCGCCAGCTACTTCGCCCGCAACAACTGGGCCGGCCGCCTCCTCGCCCCCGACGGCCGCATCGTGCTCGATTCCTGCTTCGGCAACGCGATGGCCCACTTCGTCCACAACCTGCTGTTCTGGACCGGCGGCCCCGATCTCCTCAGTTGGGCCCAACTCGCCGCCGTCCGCGCGGAGCTTTATCGCGCGCACGCCATCGAGGGCGCCGACACGTTCTTCGTCGAAACCGACACGACCTCCGGCATCACGATGCGCTTCGCCCTCACGCACGCGTGCACCGGCGCGAGTTCGCATTGCGAGATGGTCCTCTGCGACAAGGCCGTCATCCGCTACTCCGTCGGCCGCGATCTCGAAATCCGTTGGAACGACGGCCGCGTCGAACGCACGCCGCTCGAACCGTTCGACGCCCTGCAGGCCAACCACCTCGACTACTTCCGCTACCTGCGCGGCGAATCGCCCCGCCCCGCCACCACGCTCGCCGATTCCCGGCCCTTCGTTGCTCTCAACGACCTCGCCCACGTCTCCAGCGGCCGCATCGCGCCCATCCCGCCGGCGCTCGTTACCGGCGTCCGCGACGAAAAGGAGCAGAAAGACTATCTCGACGTCGCCGGCATGAAATCCGCGCAGGAAGCCTTTCTCGTCCGCGGCGTGTGGCCCGGCGCCAACGGCTGGGAACGCGCCGCGGGCGACGTCGCCACGCCGGCCGATCTCGCGCGTTTCCACGACGTCGTCCGCGCCATGGCCGGCAAGTAGCCGTCGCGCCGCCGCCAGTCGCCGCCCTTCAATCCGCGGTGCCGCCCGCGGCCGCCGCTTTACTCCCGCCGTTTCCCGCCAATCTTCGTTTTGTCATGCCTACGCCCCCCTTCACTTACCAGGATCCGTTTCCCCTCGGCCCCGACACCACGACGTACCGGCTGCTCGGCCGCGACGGCGTCAGTGTCACGCAATTCGAAGGCCGCGAAATCCTGAAGGTCGCCCCCGAGGCGCTCGCGTTTCTCGCCCAGCAGGCCTTCCACGACACGTCGTTCATGCTGCGCACCGCGCACCTGCAGCAGGTCGCCGCGATTCTCGACGATCCGGAAGCCTCGCCCAACGACCGCTACGTCGCGCTCACGCTGCTGAAGAACGCCGAGATCGCCGCGCAGGGCATCTTGCCGATGTGCCAGGACACGGGCACCGCCGCCGTCTTCGCCAAGAAGGGCGAGCAGGTCTGGACCGGCGCCAACGACGCCGAGTGGCTCTCGCGCGGCATCTACGACTGCTACACCAAGGAGAACCTGCGCTACTCGCAGACCGCGCCCCTCGACATGTGGCGCGAGGTCAACACCGGCACCAATCTCCCCGCGCAGATCGATCTGCACGCCACGACCGGCGCAAAGTACGAGTTCCTCTTCGTCGCCAAGGGCGGCGGCTCGGCGAACAAGATGTACCTCTTCCAGGAGACGAAGGCGCTCCTCAACCCAAAGAGCTTCGAGAAATTCGTCACGGACAAACTCCCGCTCCTCGGCACCTCCGCCTGTCCGCCCTACCACCTCGTCTTCGTCGTCGGCGGCACGAGCGCCGAAGCCTGCATGAAGACTTTGAAACTCGCCTCGGCCAAATACCTCGACGCCCTCCCGACCACGGGCGACGAACACGGCCGCGCCTTCCGCGATCTCGCGATGGAAGACAAAGTCCTCCAACTCGCCCGCGCCACCGGCATCGGCGCTCAGTTCGGCGGCAAATACTTCGCCCTCGACGTGCGTGTCGTCCGCTTGCCCCGCCACGGCGCCAGTTGCCCCGTTGCCATGGGCGTCTCCTGCAGCGCCGACCGCAACATCAAGGCCAAGATCACCAAGGACGGCATCTTCCTCGAGCAGATGGAAACGAATCCGGGCCGCTTCATCCCGGAAGCCCAACGCGCGCTCAAGGACACCGGCATCGTCCAGATCGATCTCAACCGCCCGATGGCGGACATTCGCGCCGAGTTATCGAAGTATCCGGTGACCACGCGCGTTTCCCTCAGCGGCCCGCTCATCGTCGCCCGCGACATCGCGCACGCGAAGTTGAAAGAACGCATCGATGCCGGCCAAGGCCTGCCGCAGTACCTCAAGGACCATCCCGTCTACTACGCCGGCCCCGCCAAGACGCCGACCGGTTACGCCTCCGGTTCCTTCGGCCCGACCACGGCCGGCCGCATGGACAGCTACGTCGACCTCTTCCAATCGCACGGCGGCTCGATGATCATGTTGGCCAAAGGCAACCGCAGCGCGCAGGTCACGAATGCCTGCAAGAAACACGGCGGTTTCTACCTCGGCAGCATCGGCGGCCCCGCCGCGATCCTGGCGCAGGAGAACATCAAGAAAGTCGAAGTCCTCGAGTATCCCGAACTCGGCATGGAAGCCGTTTGGAAAATCGAAGTGCTGAACTTCCCCGCCTTCATCCTCGTCGACGACAAGGGCAACGACTTCTTCGTCAACGGCTGCGGCGCCTGTTTGCCCACGCCCGCCAAAAGCTAGCGCACCCCAGGCGCGCAGTTGAGAGTTGAGCGCTGAGAGTTGAGAGCCCAACCACCGAGCTGTCGGTGATTGGGCTCTGGGCCTACCGCTTTCAGCTTAAAGCTTCCCGCTTTCCGCCCCTACTCCGTCTCCCCCATCACCGTCACGACGATCTCACGTTCGTGCGCGGCGCGGCGGTGCTCCCAGACAAAGATTCCCTGCCACGTGCCGAGCAGCATTCGGCCTGCCGCAATCGGCACCGTCTCGCTCGTGCGCGTCAGCGCCATCTTGATGTGGCTCGGCATGTCGTCCGGCCCCTCGAGCGTGTGCCGGAAATGCGGATCGTTTTCCGGCACCAGCCGGTTCAACCAAGCCTCGAGGTCGCGCCGCGCCGTGGGATCCGCGTTTTCCATGATCACGAGCGAACAACTCGTGTGCCGGCAGAAAACCGAGACGTGCCCGACGCGCACGCGCGCGGCCGCCACAATCTTGGCGACGTCGTCGGTGATCTCCGACGTGCCCTGTCCCCGGGTCCGCACGCGCAAGACAGCTTGGTGAACAGCCATGCCGTCCAGCACACCCGACCGTTCCGCCGGTTCAAGCCCGGCGCGAACCGCCCGCTCAGAACTTCACGTTGAAGCCGCCGCGGCGCGTGCCGAAGCGCTGGACTTGGTCGTAGAGCTCCTCCGCGGAAATCCGGTTGGCCATCCGCTCGGACGTGCGCGCCGAAGACTCGACCGCCGTCGTGGAAACCATGGCCGTCAGGTAACGCGCCCGGCGCATGTCCGCCGGCGCCGCCATCTGCTGCAAAGGATCGATGGCCGCCACCCGCACTTCGCTGCGGTGCGAACCGAACTCGCGCGCCTTGCCCAACAGCATCGTGCCGATCGGCTCGCTGGCCGTCGCCACCGCAAAGTTGGCCGCAATGTGCCGGGCGGAGGGCGAAGCGGTATCCGCTTCCTCGGCCCCGACCAACAGCGACAGCATCCGCGGCGATTCATTCTGGGCAATCGCCGCCGCCGGCGCGGCCGGCATCAATTCCACGGGCGCCGCCGCCGCGTCCTTGACCGCGGGCTCGGCGGTCGTCGCCGTCGCGACCAAGGTCTGTGCTTCGGGCGCTGCCGGCTGGCTTTCGGCCAAGATCGCCCGCGTCACGGGCGCCGAAGTCTCGGCGGATCGTACGGCCGCAACCGCCGGAGCCTCCGGACGCAGCTCGAGTTGCGGCGCCGCGTTCTCTTGGCGCAGCGTGATGAAAGTGATCGCCAGCGCCGCCGCCGCGCCGATCGGCAACGGATAACGCCGCAGGCCCGCAAAGGCCTCGGAAAGTCCATGCCACCACGGCCGGCGCTCCACCAAGGCGGAAAGCTGCTTCGTCCGCAGCTGGCGGTCGAACTCGGTCCAAAACTCGGCCGGCGGACGCTCCGCCCGCTTCAAGCGCAGCAAATCCTCGAGGGTGACGGGGCGCTTCTCGTGCTTCATCGACGAATGTAGGGCTGAAGTTCGGCCTGCAGCAGCTGCTTCGCGTAATGCAGGCGGGACCGTACCGTGCCCACCGAACACTCCATGACTTCAGCGATTTCCTGATGACTCAGGCCGTCTATTTCGAAAAGCGTTACCACGGTACGATGCTTGATAGACAACTTGAGCATCGCATCGTTCAATTTTTCCTGAAGTTCGCGGACGTAGGTGTCGCGGTCGACCCCGGTCTTATCTGTCAGCGCCTCAACCACATCCTTCGCCACCGGTTCGTCCGCATGCAGCGTATCGAGGCTGAAGAACGACCGCAGCCGCGATTTCCGCAAGTGGCTCAGGGTCGAGTTCACCGCGATGCGGTACAGCCAAGTGAAGAACGACGACTGGCCGCCGAAACGCTGGATCGACTGGAACGCCTTGATGAAGGTGTCCTGCGTCAGATCCGCCGCGTCCTCGCGGTTCGACGTCATGTTGTAGATGATGCCGTAAACGCGTTCGCGGTACTTGCCGATCAGCACATCGAACGCCGCCACTTCGCCGGCCTGCACGCGGCGCACCACGTCGACATCGGCGTCGGCTTCCTGCCGCCGTTCGGGCGAAGCCACGAGCGTCTTGCCGAGGACTTTGGCCGCGTCGATCACGGCCGGAAGCAAGCGCGACCCGACGGTCGGCGCAAACCGATTCTGCGATTCCGGCCGGATTGATGCGGCCGACCTTCGCCCGCTCAGCGCCGATGCCCCAAACCCGCGACTTGGGCCTCGAGGCCCTCGCACAACCCGAGCAGCAGCGGCGTCGGCGACAGCTCCGGCCAGGGCCGCAACGCCGCCTTGGCGGCCGCGATTTCGGTTTCCACCGCGCCGGCCACGACACCGAAGACGCCGAGTTCGTTCATCTGCTGCAGGCGCAGCGCGAGCTGCGGGGGACGCTGGCCCGAAATCTCCGCGACCAACGCGGCCGCTTCGGCCTCGGGCAGGCGTTCCAGCAACGCGATCAGCGGCAACGTCAGTTTCCCGCTCGCGAGGTCCGTGCCCAACGTCTTGCCGATGCGCGTTTCCTCGCCGAAGAAATCCACGAGGTCGTCGTAAATCTGGTACGCGATCCCGAGGTGGCGGCCGAAACGGGCCGCGGCCTCGACGTAGTCGCCGGCGAAGCCCGCGAGCTTGGCGCCGAGGAAACAGGAAACGCGGAACAGCTCCGCCGTCTTCAGATCGACGATGCGCTGGTAGTCCGCCCGCGTGATATTGGTCGAGCCGCGCCGCAGCGTCTGCACGATCTCGCCCGCGCACACGCGGCGCGTCGATTCCGATACCGCCGCGCAAATCTCCGTGGTGGGAAACTGGGTCGCGAGATGCAGCGCGTGCGCGAAGAGCGCGTCGCCGAGCAGCACCGCCGCCGTCGGGCCGTATTCGCGGGCCGCCGTGCGTCGGCTGCGCCGCACGTCCGCCTCGTCCATGATGTCGTCGTGCACGAGCGTCGCGAGGTGCACGAGCTCCACCACCGCCGCCAGCCGCACCAGGTCGGCGCGGGGCTCCTTGCCCTCCCGCCAACCCGAAAGAAACACGAGCGCGGGCCGCAGGCGCTTGCCCGAGGTATCGATGCAGTAGTCGACCATCGTGCGGATCTCGGGCTCGAAAGCCCCGAGCTGCGCGTGCAGGAAGCGGTCGAGGTCCGCGAGATGCGGCGCGAGCATCCCGAACACCCCGGCGAAGGCGTGGGGTTTGGCCGGGACATTGACGGCGGCGCTGCTGCTCATGACGGGATGCCAGACCGTAGAAACGAAACCCGAAATGACCAATCAATAACCGCGCCATAAGCACATTGCTCGGCGTAGATCAGTTGCTATGCATCCCGCCGCCGCCGGGCATTCCTCCCGCACCCTCCCATGAACCACCCTTTGCTTCTGCTCGTGCTCACGGGCGCCGGCGTCTGGCTCTTCAAACTCTGGCGCGACGATGTCCGCGCCGCGCAAACCGGTCGGCCCAATCCCAACGCCTTCCCCGGCGCCGCGCCGGCTCCCTTCCGCGCAAGTCTCATCGCCGTCGCCGGCTCGTTGCTGTTGCTCGCCGGCGAAACCGCCGGCGAATACGCCCTCGGCATCTCCGACCAGCAGGCGAAACTCACATGGCTCTTCGCGCTCTACTCGATGCTCGCCGCGCCCGTGATCGAGGAAGTGATCTTTCGCGGCTGGCTCGGCTTCGACCGTTGGCCGATGGCCCGGCGATGGGCCGGTGCCGTCGCCGCCTCCGTGGTCTTCGGCTTGCTGCATCCGTTTCTCTGGCGCTGGGACGACGCCGGCTTCGCCGTGACCGCCAACCTCAAAGGCTGGTTCAGCTTCGGCGTCGTGTTTCTCGCCTCGCTTTGGTTCTACGCCGCGCGGCTCGGCCCGTGGAATCCGCAAGGCTCCCTCCTGCCCTGCTTCGCCGCCCACGCCGCCAAGAACGTCGGCGTCGTCGCCATCAAGGCCGCCACCGGCCACATGGCCGGCCTTTGGTAACCGCACCGTGGCGCGGAGCTTCAGCCCGCGACATTGTTGGGCCCCGCAAACCCGACTGTCCTCGCGGCAATTCCGCAAAACAAAGGCCGCACCCGAAGGTGCGGCCTTGAAGATTCGGAATCGGTCCGACACCCGCCGTTACGGGACTTCGTAGACTTCGATCAGCGCCACACCGGTCGCCGTGCCCGGCGCACTGACCTGCGCGCTGTAAGTGCCCGGCGGGAGGTTGATGAGAATCGCGGCATCGCGGGCGCCGGCGACCAACGGGAACGCGCCGACCCGCGTCGAGGCGTCCGTGATCAGCGCCGCGTCGTTGCCGGTTTCCCAATTGTCGTTCTCGCGCACCATGACGTTTTCGCCGCGGACCAAGGTCAGCAGCGGATCGGCCAGGAAGCCGCTCGTCACGCCTACGCTCGCGAGCGAGGGACCGACGCCGCGGATGAGCACCTTCTTGGCCGTGTTGCCGCTGACCACGAAGCCCGCGATCAGCTGGGATTGGCCGGCGCCGACCACGCCGCGGGTCGCGACGTTCATGACCTTTTGGGTCGAGAACGGCGTCTGGTTGTCGACGTCGTAGAGTTCGACCAGCGCGACGCCCGTGCGCCCGCCCACCCCACTGACTTGTGCGGTGTAAGCGCCGGGCGGCAGGGTCGCGAGGATCGCGGAATCGAGACTCGTCGGGCCGAAGGCAAAGGCGCCGACTTGGTTGGCCGCCGTGCTGATCGCCGCCGCGCCGCCCCAATTGTCGTTGGTCTGGAGGAGCGACGTGCCTTGGAAGAGCTGCAGCTGCGTGTCGGCCAACGCACCCGTCACGCCGAACTGCGTGAGCGAGGGACCGACGGCGCGGACGAGCACCTGCTTCGGCACATCGCCGCCGACCACGAAGCCCGCGATCAAAATATTCGAACCCGTGCCGACCTGGCCGCGCGTCGAGAGGTTGCGGAGGAAACCGTCGCTGAAGGAAACGCCGGAGGTCAGGGCCGCCACGAGCGCGCCGCCGGGCCCGCCGGTCAGATTGCCGCGGATGAAGCCCGTCGCCGGATCGGCGGTGCCGGTGAAGCGGTTGCCGCTCAGCGTGGTGACGGAGAACGAACCGTTGGCGGAAACCGTGCCGCTGCCCGCGTCGCGGAAAGTGCCGTCCTGCGCGTAAACGGTGATCTTGCCGTCCGGCGCGACGATCGCGGCGAAGACGCTGTCCGGGCGGTTGGCGATGTTGCCGTTGTAATAGCCGGAGGGAACCGAGGTCGTGCCGGCGGCGAACGAGGCGACGCCGATGAAGGTCAGGCGCCCGGCATCGAGCGTGCCGGAGATGCCGGTTTCGGTCGCCGTGCCCGCGACAACCGAACGGCCCAGCGAGTCGAAGCTCGAGAAGCCGCCGCCCGCGTCGACCGCGAGGCCCGGATGGAAATAGGTGCGCGTCGGCGTGGAGCCGGAGTAAGCCACAAAGGCGGCGGTGCGGCCGCGAACCACGACCGCGGCAAACGTGCCGGTCTCGCCGAGGCCGGCGTAGTTGCCGGAGTAGATCGCATCACCCGCGCCGGCGGCTACGACGAGGACCGTCGCGACCGACGACGTCGTGGCGGCACCGGAATTGTCCAGCGCGACCGCGGTCAGACGGTAGATACCCTCGGAATTCGCGGTCCACGTCGCCGTGTAGGGCGAGGACGTATCCGCGGCGCCGACGGCCACGCCGTTGGCGAAGAACTGGACGCTGGCGATGGTGCCGTCGGCATCCGACGCCGAGGCCGAGATGGTTGTCGATCCACCGAGCCGGACGGCCGAACCGTTGCCCGGGGCGGTGATGGCGACGCGCGGGGCCTGGTTGGCGGCGACGACGACGGTCACCGGCGTGGAATTCGTGACGTTGCCGGAATTGTCCTGGGCCTGCGCAACGACGGAGTACGAACCGGCGGCGGTCGGCGTCCACGCGCCGATGTAGGGCGCGGCAGACGCGGAGGCGACGACGTTGCCGTTGGCGAGGAAGCGGACCGCGGTGATGGTGCCGTCGGCATCGCTGGCGCTGGCGGTGAGGCTGACCACGGAACCGCCGTTCACGATCGTGCCCGAGGGCGGGCTCGTGAGGGCGACGAGCGGCGGCGCATTGCCGGCGATCGTCACGGTGAGCGGGGAGGAATTGGAGGAAATGCCCGCGCTGTCGGTCGCCACGGCGAGGACGGTGTAGAGACCGGGGGCCGAGGGCGTCCACGTGCCCGTGTAGGGCGAAGACGTATCGGCGGCGCCGAGCGGGGCGCCGTTGACGAAGAATTGGACCTGCGCGATCGGGCCGTTGCCGCCGGAGGTCGTGGCGACGACGGGGATGGCGTTGCCGACGCCGTAGGGCGTGCCGGCGACGGGATTCGTGATCGCGACGCTCGGGGCGGCGACGGAGGTGATCGTAACGGCGACGGGTGCGCTCGTGGTCGCGTTGCCCACGTTGTCGATCGCGGTCGCGGTCACCGAGAACGCGCCGGCCACCGTCGGGCGCCAGCTGACGTTGTACGGGGCCGAGGACGCGGTGCCGAGGAGGAGGCCGTTGGCGAAGAACTGGACGCTGGCCACCGTGCCGTCGGCATCGACGGCCGTGGCGGCGAGCAGCACCTGGTTGCCGAGGCCGAAGCTGAGGCCCGAAGAGGGACTGGTGAGCGAAATCGTCGGCGCGGCATTCGCTCCGATCGTGATCGTGATCGGGGCGCTCGTGGTGACGTTGCCGGTGTTGTCGGTCGCCTGGGCCGCGACGGTGTAGACACCGACGGAGGTCGGGGTGAAGGCCGCGGCGTAAGGCGCCGTCGTGTCGGGCGCACCTTGCAGGACGCCGTTGATCAGGAATTGGACGCCGGCGATGGTGCCGTCGGGATCCTGCGCGGAGGCGTTGAGCGTCACGGCGGTGCCGACCGTGTAGGCGCTGCCGTCGGCGGGATTGACCATCGCGACGGTCGGAGCGGCGGAACTGCCGGCGGTGACGACGATGGGGGCGGAGTCGGTGATGTTGCCGACGGAATCCGTGGCGCGGGCGGTGACGGAGTAGGTGCCGAGGGAGGACGGCGTCCAGATCGCGGAATACGGGAACGTCGTGTCGGGCGCGCCGACGGCGATGCCGTTGACGAGGAACTGCACGCTGGCGATGACGGCGCTCGGCGACGAGGCCGTGGCGGTGAGGGTCTGCGTCGTATTGACGGCGACGGTGGTGCCGGCGACGGGAGCGGTAACGGCCACGCTGGGCGCGGCCCCGCCGGCGACGCTGACGGTTACCGGGGCGCTGGTCGCGATGTTGCCGCCGTTGTCGATGGCCTGGGCGGTGATGGCGTAGTTGCCGGGCGAGAGCGGGAGGAAGGAGGCGTTGTACGGGAACGCGGTGTCGGCGGCACCGACGGAAACGCCGTTGGCGAAGAACTGGACGCTTACGATCGTGCCGTCCGAATCCGTCGCGGTCGCGCTCAGGTTGGTCGCGGAGCCGATCGGGATCGAGGCGCCGGCGGCCGGGGCGGTGACGGCCACGGTCGGGGCGGTGGCGCTGACGGCGGAAACGGTGACCGCAACCGCGCCGCTGGTGGTGCGGTTGCCGGCGTTGTCGACCGCGACGGCCACGAGGGAAACGGAGCCGGTGCCGTTGGGCATCCAGGATTGGTTGTACGGGAAAACGGTGTCGCTGCCGAGGAGCACGCCGTTGGCGTAGAACTCGACGCGGGCCAAGGCACCGACACCGGCGGAGGCGTTGGCGACAATCGTCTGCGTGGTGCCGACGGGTACGCTCGTGCCGGAGGACGGATTGACGATGGAGATCGTGGGCGCGGTGCCGGAGGTGACGGTGACCGTCCACGCCGTCGACGTCGCCTGCGTGCCGAGATTGTCGGTCGCGGTGGCCGTGATGGCGTAGGTGCCGGTCGAGACCGGCGTCCACAGGATGGAATAAGGGAACGTCGAGACGGTACCGATCGCGGTGCCGTTGGCGAAGAACTGGACGCTCGCGATCGAGCCGCCGGTGGCGGCCGCGGTGGCGCTCACGAACTGCGCCGTGTTGACCGTGGCGGTCGTGGGCGCGGTGACGGAGACGGTCGGGGGCGTCGGGGCGGAACCGCCGCCGCCGCCGGCGGCCGTGACGGTGACGTTGACGGCGGGGGACGTTGTCTGGGTACCGACGCTGTCGGTCGCGACGGCGGTGAGGGTGTAGGAACCGGCGGCGGCAGGCGTCCACGCCACGCTGTAGGGCGCGGTGGTATCGGCCGCGCCCTGCGCGGCGCCGTTCACGAGGAACTGCACGCTGGTGATGGTCGCGCCGGGATTGGAGGCGGCGGCGGTGGCGGTGATCGTCTGGGCGACGCCGGCCGTGATCGAGCTGCCGGCGACGGGACTGGTGATGCCGACGGAAGGCGCGGCGTTGATCGTGACGACGACGTTGGAGGAAACGCCGATGTTGCCGAAGTTATCGGTGACGAGGGCGCTCAGCGTGTAGTTGCCGACGGCGGTCGGCGTCCACGACGCGCTGTACGGGAACACCGTGCTGGTGCCGAGGCTCGTGCCGTTGACGAAGAACTGGACGCTCGAGACGACGCCGATCGTCGTCGTGGCGCTGGCGCGGACGGCGATCGTGGTGTTGACGAGGGCGGTGCCGCCGGTGCCGGGGCTCGTGATCGTGACCACGGGCAGCGTGTTCGGGTTGGGCAACGAGTTCGTGCGGCGGTCGAAGAGGACAACGTCGCGGGCGGTGTTGTTGTCCTGCGAAATCAAGTTCGTCGTCGTGTGGATGAGGCCCGAGGAACCTTCCGCATCGAAGGGGAAGGCGACCCAGCGGCCGTCGGCGCTGATGACCGGGAAGATGTCGGCGGCGGCGGTACTTTGGACGCCAAGGACGCGGATCGATTGGTAACCGAAACGGTTCACGCTGACATTGCTGACCTGGAGATTGCCGCCCGTATCGTAGGTGCCGGAGGCATTGAGGTCACGGTCCATCACGTAAATGTTGAGGGCGCCGTTGCCGCTGCCGCCGGGGACATGCTGGCCGATGGTATCGCCGGCGGTGAGGTTGTCGGCGAGCGAGGCGAAGGTGACGAAGCGTCCGGTGGCGCTGATGCTCGGATTGAGGCTGCCGAGGCGCGAACCGGTGACGGTGATCACGGTCGGGTCGTTGGCCTGGGCGCCGGCGGCGGAAACGCTGGCGCGCACGGTGGCGAGGGTGGCGCGATTGACGACGAACACGTCGCTGACGGCGTTCGAATCGCCGGCGACGAGGTTGGTGGCGTCGGAGCCGTAGGTGATCCAAAGACCGTCGGCCGCGTTGCCGGCGGCGACGCCGGTGTTGCGATTGATGGACGGCGTGCGGCTGTCGGCATCGGGTTCGGCGGCGGCGAGGCCGACGCTGACGCGCGTGGTCGTCGCTCCGGCGCGATCGCGCACGTAGATGTGCTGGCGATTGGCGGTGGTCGCGGCGCCGGCGAGATTGGTCGCGCGGGAAGCGAAGACGACGTAATTGCCGTCGGCGGAAATCTGGGCCTGAACGGCGCTGGCGTTGCCGGCCGTGGCGCCGTTGACGTCGATCAGGACGGTCGAGGTATTGCCGGCGGTGTCGAAGGTACCGGAGCCGGACACGTCGCGGTCGCGCAGGTAGATGTGCGTGACGCCCGGCGTCGTGGTGCCGGCGAGGTTGGTCGCGGAGGATTCGAAGACGATGTAGCGGCCGGTGTGGCTGACGCTGGGACGGAAGCTGGAGCCGTTGGCTTGGGCGCCCGCGGTGGAGACGCTCTGGAGGGAGATGGCGCCGGTCAGGGTATCGACAATGAAGATGTCGGCAAAGCCGTTGACGTCGCCGACGATCAGGTTGGTGGCGTCGGACGAGAAGGCCACGTAGCGGCCGTTGCCGGCGAGCGCGGGCGTATTGGAATTGGCATTGGCCTGCGCGCCCTGCTGCGAGAGGTTAAGGCGGCGGACGAGGCTCGTCTGGCTGTCGAAGAGGAAGATGTCGCGGACGCCGTTGGTGTCGCCGGAGACGAGGTTGGTGGCATCGGAGGCGTAGGCGGTGTAGCGGCCATCGGCGGTGAGCGAGGGGTTGTCGCTGTAGCCGTTGCCGCTGTTGCTCGTGCCGGAGGTGCCGGTCGTGCTCGCGAGGTAGATCGTCGGGAACGTCGAGGGCTGAAGGGCGATGCGCGTGGCGGCGACATCCTGCCAGATGTTGTTACCGTTCTGGGTCAGGTCGTTCTCGATCGTCTCGGTGGTGGCGTCGAGGGCGTCGATCTTGGCGAGGACGTAGTACGAGCCGGAGAAATTGCCGGGAAGCAATTGGTTCCAGGAGATGGGCTGATCGGCGTCGTTGGCGTCGAGCTTGGCGGAACGGTCAAAGAGGGTGAGCCGGAAATCGTCGGCGTCGCCGTAAACCGGATTGGACGAAAGGACGACCTGGATGCGATAATAGGTCGCGCCAGTGCCGCCGGCGCTGGCGACCCACGGAACGTTCGGTTGGCCGTTGCTGGAGCTGCGATTGCGGTAGGTCACCGTCATGGGAATGACGTTGCCACCAACGTAGCTCGTGCTGGCACCGTAGGTCAGATTGGTGATCTGGAAATCGGGTGTACCGGTGACGGTAAGGACGGTGTTGGAATTGTTGAAGGTCGCGGTGGCAACAGCACCGGAGCTAGGAGCGCTGATGGTGACGCGGGCGGAATAGGCGCCGGCTTCCGTCGTCTGCAGCGGAATCGTGATAGCGCCCGTGACGGTGCCGGAGCCGCCGGCGCCGGCGATGGCCGCGGCAGCGGAGGCCACGCCGGTCCGGGTGAACTGGTAGCCGGTCGTGATGTGCGTGAACTGAACGGAAAAATTGACGGTGCTGCCGGCGGGAAAATCGTCGCCCGGGGTAGCCGCGCCGCCGTTGGTGAGGCCGACGGTGATGTTGACGCTGTCGCCGGGTTTGACCGAGGCGGGCGAGCCGGCGACGGAGGTCGCGCTGAGGGACGCGGCGGCTTGGGCCGAGGCCATCGCGGCCAAGGCAGCGGCCGCACCCAGCAGGAATCTGAGCCAGAGTTTCATGACGGATCCTTTGTTTTCGGGTTCGGGAGGCCGCGGGGCTTACTTCTTCTTCGCCGCGGGGGCGGCGGGAGCGGTTTCCGTGATGAAGGGGTTCGAACCGTCGCGGTAACCGGGGAGGTCTTCGCGGCGGAGTTGCAGCTGGCGGACGCGGTCGGAGTCGAAGACCTGCTCGATGGGAGCGCCGTCGGCGCTGAGGGTCTTGGCGGTGATGAAGATGATGAGATTGGTCGACTCGAGGTTCTTGGCCTTGTGGCTGAAGACGCGGCCGAGGACGGGGATGGAGCCGAGGACGGGGATCTTGGCGTTGGTGTCGTTGGACGAGGAGCGCATGAGGCCGCCGATGCCCATCGTGTAGCCGTCCTTGATGGAGACGGTGGTCGAGGCCTTGCGGGATTCGACGATCGGGATGGAGGCGCCCTGGAAGTTGGCGTCGCGGTTGGACTGGGAGACCTCGGGCTCGATCTGGAGTTTGATGGAGCCGCGGGCGTTCACCTGCGGGGTGACCTTGAGGATGATGCCGATGGGGCGGTACTGGAAGCCGCTGACCTCGTAGGTGCCGCGCTCGGAGTTGTAGGTGTAGGACGGGATCGGGCGCTCCTCGCCGACGTTGATGACGGCCTGGCTGTTGTTGAGGGTGACGATGGTCGGGTTGGAAACGACCTTGGTGTTCTGGAGCGTCTGGAGGGCGCTGAGAACGAGCTGGAAATCGGAGGCGGAGAACACCGCGTTGAGGGCGCGGGCGGTGTTGTCGTTGCTCACGAGGGAGCTGAGATTGTTGAAGACGTTGTCGACGGTGTCGGTCGTGGTCGCGCTGGTGCCGAGGGTGCCGGTGACGGTCGTCGAGTTGTTCAGGGCGCCGGTGGTGCCGGTGGTCGAAGTGGCGGTGGGGGTGCCGTTGGTCGAGGTGACGGAGTTGCTGCTGGTGGAGCCGCTGGTCTGGGAATTGGTGTTGGCGGTGGAGTTGACGTTGCTCGTGCCGTTGACCGCGTTGCGGTTGTTCGTGTTGTTCGAGTTGAAACCGTTGGAGCCGGTCTGGTCGCGGCCGCGGGCGAAGGTGCCGTTGAGGCCGCCGGCGGAGACCTGGTAGTTGGCGAGGGAGGACCAGTTGACGCCGATGTTCTTCACGTCGGAGCCGGTGACCTCGACGAACTTGGACTCGATCATCACCTGGTCGGTGGCGCGGTCGAGCTGCTCGATAATGGGGCGGATGCGGTTCATCCGCGACGGGCGCTCGGTGATGACGAGGCTGTTGCTGCGGTTGTCGACGACGATCTTGCCGCCGGCGGCGGCGTCGACGAGCGACGAGACGGTGGGCAGAATGTCGGAGGCGCGGGCGAAGTTGATGATGAAGACGTCGGTCGAGGTGGGCTCCTGGAGGATGCTCTCGTTGCTGACGATCTTGATGATGTTGCCTTCCTCGCGGTACGTGTAGTTCACGGGCGTGAGGACGCTCTCGAAGATCTGGCGCCAGGTGACGTCGCGGAGCTTGATGGTCGTCTTGCCCTGGAGGGTCTCGGGCATGATGATGTTGAGCTCGAAGAGGTCGGCGACGTTGCGGAGGATGTTGCGGATATCCTCGTCGGGAAAATCGACGGAGAGGGTGTCGCGGCCGGAGGCGTCTTTGCTCTTGGCAGCGGCCGCGGCGGCAGGAGAGGGCGCGGCGGATTCGGCGGCCGGCTTGTCGGCGAGGGCGGCGGCCGCGGGCGCAGCGTCCGCGGGCGCGGCGGGCTGGGCGGGCGCCTGGGCGAGCACGCGGGCGGCGGGCAGGACAGCCAGCAGCGCGAAAACGGAAAGCGGCGGAAGCGTGCGGGTTCTCATGTTATCTCACGGGTTTGATAGGCCGGGTAATTTCCTCGTTGCGGTAACGCAGCGTGAAGGTGGTGCGGTCGATGGCGACGAGCTCGAGCTCGTAGTCCTTGTCGTTGAAGGTCACGATGAACTTCGTGCCGACTTCGAAGCGGTTGCGGTCGATGACGAGCAGCGGACGGCCGCCGATCATGAACATGCCGGAGGGATTGAGGCGCTGGGCGAGGGACTCGAGAATCTCGCGGTCCCCGGTGGGCGCGGCGGGCTGGGCGGGACCGGCGCCGGGGCGCGGCACGGCGCCCGGGGGCTTGGGGGCGTCGGGGTCGGGCAGGTCGAAATCGGCGGGGTTGAAGGGATTGGGGCGGTCGGCCGGGACGGGCGGCGGCACGGGGCGGCGCGTGAGGCGTTCCGCGGTCTCGACGACGGTCTGGCGGCGCTGGGCGGGAACGATGTCGGACTTCGCGGCGGCGGCGCGGGCGAGCGGGGCGGCGGACAGGACGAGCGCCGGCAGGAGGACGAGGACGACGCGCAGGTTCATGGCAGACCGAGCAGTTCGAGGCTGAGGGCGAGCGTCAGCGGGCCGCCGCGGTTCGTCGGGCTGCTGGTGCAGCTAGCGCTGAGGATCCGGCTGTAATGGGTGCCGCCCTCGAGCTGGCGGAGGAAGTCGAGGATCTGCGGCAGCGTGCCCTGGACGGACACGTTGAACGCGATCGGCGTGAAGGTCGTCTTGGTTTTCGACGCCGTGCCGAGGGCCTCGGACTGGCGGAAATCGATGAGGCGGACGCCGGTGTCGTTCTGCAGCTTGTAGAAGAACTGCGTGTTGTTGCCCTTCTGGCTGGCGCGGACGATGCGGGTGTCGACGTCCTTGTTGGCGGCGACGACGGCCTCGTACTGTTCCTTGAGCTGGGCGGAATTCTTGATGTTGAGGGCGTAGCGCTCGGCCTCGGCGGATTTTTCGGCGAGCAGCGCTTCGGCTTCCGGGATTTCGCTGCTGCGGAAATAGATGCCGACGGCGACCAGCAGGGCGAAGGCCCCGCAGCCGACGCTGATCGGGTTCTTCTTCACGAACGCGACTAGTTCTTCGTTGGTCATCAGCGTCGTCCTCCCGGGGCGCCCTTGAGGTGCAGGAAGAATTCCACGGCCATCTTGCCGGTCGCCGGATTGGGCGTCGGCGTGCTCGTGAATTCGAAGGTGTCGAAAATCGCGAGCTGCTTGTCGGCGCGGAGCAGGTCGAGGTACTTGGTGGCGTAGCCGCTGGCGGCGTCGGGCGCACCGCGCACGGAGAGGCGGAGGAACATGCCGGTGTCGCGGAGATCGACGCTGTCGATCGCGATGTTGGGCGGGAGGGTTTCGCCGAGCCGCATGAGCAGCGTGGCGTAGGAGGGTTTCGATTTAACGAAGGTGTCCACCTCGTTGAGCTTGGCCTCTTCGGCCTGGAATTTCTTGAAGACGGCGACGGCCTGGTCGCTGGTGCGCTTGTCGCGTTCGATCTGGGACTGCACGGTCGCGATCTGGCCGTTGATCACGCGCAGCTGCCATTCCTTGAAACCGAAATAGATCGCGAGCGAGAGGGCGATGAAGATGGCCGCGCCGTTGACGAAGAAGGCGGTGCGGACGACCTTGATGTCGGGCAGTTTTTCGTAGTTCCGGAAGTTCGGATGCCACGAAGAAACCTGCGGCGCGTCCTCGGCCTTACTTTTTTTCTTCAGCAGCGGCAGCATGGGCGGAGGTGGATTGGGCCATCAGGCTCAGCAAACCGAACCAACGGATGTCCTGGGCGTTCTTCGCGAGCGCGTCGGGCAGGGTGATCTGCCGGGATTGGAGCCACGGCACGGGATCGAACTTGAGACTGGAAATGCCGAGGGAACCGGAGATCGCGGCGTCGAGCCAAGCGAGTTTCGGCGACAGCTGCGTGCTCAGCACCTGGCCAACCGACTGGCCGGTCTGCACCTCGTAGAAGCCGATCGAGGACTGCAGTTCCTTGAGCAGCTTCTTGATCAGCAGCGGGCCCATGCCGGTGAAGTCGAAGGTATTCGAATAGAAGAGTTTTCGGGCGGATTCCTCGTCCTTGAGGCCGAGTTCCTTCTGCACGATCGGCACCATGGCATCGAGGCCCTGCGGGATCGGGCGGGAGGCCTCGACGCCGCCGGAGGTGACGATAAACGAGTGCGTCGACTCAGCGCCGATCTCGAGGACGAGCGTCGGCGTTTTGGCCTTCGCATGGGCGAGGCACTCGACGACGCCGCCGAGGGTGGAAACGGAACCGAGCTCGAGCCGCTCGGGGTAAATGCCGGACTCGAGCAGCTGGGTCTGCAGCGCGAGCACCTCGTCGCTCGGCAGACCGCAGAAGAGGACATCTTTCTGGACGGCCTTGGCGGCGTCGAAATCGACGCCGTCGTTGGCGTTGAGAATCGCGATCGTGTACTTGTCCTGCTCGATGCGGAATTGCTGCGTGCAAACCTCGGCGAGGTAACCGGGCTCCTTCACGCGCTTAAGTTCGAGCGAGTAACGGCGAACAAGGCGCTTGGCGGGAAACACTCCGACGGAAGCGTGAAGATAACCGCTGGGGCTCTTCTTCGGCTGAATCTGCGAGATCGCCGCTTCGAGGGCGGCCGGGTCGTTCGGGGCGCATTCCCGCAGATCTTCCACCACGAACGGTGCGGTCGGACTCGAAGTCCGCGCCAGCATCACGGCATGATCGTTGAGCTCGACGAAGAATCCCTTGGTTTTCTGGGAGAAAAGCATGCAGTCACCGCATCAAAGGCGGGAGGTCGCGCTGCCGGCACATGTTTTAGGGTGTTTCAGCAAAAAAAACGGCCTGGGCGGGAGGTAACCCACGTCGCAAGCCGGCCGCGGACGGTCACAAACCGGACCGGTCCTTACAAGATTAAACATTGTGGCGACACTTGGAGGACCGGCCATTTACGGAATCTTGAGCAGCGCCGCGAATCGGCGGTGGTACCGACCCGAATCCGCCGCTCCGGGAGTTTCCGTCGCGAAACGAATCCAAGCCGCGAAACCGGTGAAAGCCCCCGGTCCGCGAACGGCCAAAACCGCCAAAAAAAGAAACCCGCCGCAGACCGCGGCGGGTGAAAGGGGAAACGAACGATCGGCGGCCGGCGGCCGCGCGATCACTTCTGCCACGTACGCTTCTTGTGGCGATTCGCTTTCAAGCGCTTGCGGCGCTTGTGCTTGTTCATCTTCAGACGGCGTTTCTTTTTCAGGTTGCCCATGGTGGTTGAAAGTTGGCGAACGGTCACCCTGCGGAGCCGCTTCGGGAGTGTAAAGCCCGAATTTGGGACGTCACCGGCCGCGCGCCGGCACCTCGGTCCAGGCGCCGGCCGCGCTGGCAAAGACCCAGCGTTTGACGGTCGCGCGCGGGAAAAAAACGGCGAGGCAATCCCCGTAGGCGTGCAACTGCGGCGCGTAGAGCCCGGCCAAGCGGACCAGCAGGTCCGTATCCGTTTCGCCGGCACGGCGGCGGTTCGTCTTCCAGTCCACGACCCAGACTTCGCCGCCCGCGCGATCGTGCAGCACGAGATCCATGACGCCGTCGATCCACGCCTCCGCGCGCAACGGGGCGAACACACCGAGTTCCGCCAACCGCTCCCAGCGCGGATCCCGCAGGACCGGCCACGCCGGACCGGCGCGGAACAGTTCCCATTCCCGCCGGCCGCGCTCGCCGAAACCGAGCCGGTCCGCCTCCGCCAGGAAACCGGCGACATGGGCCGTCACGACGGACTCGGCCGCAGTCCACGGCAGAAACTCCAGCATGCCGTGCCACCACAGGCCGTATTCGATCGCTTCCTCGGACGAAGGCGCCCGGCGCAGATCTTCCCCGCTTTCGTGGCCGGCAGCCCGCGTCCGGTCCGGCTCGTGGGCGAGTTCGTGCGGCAACAAGCGTTCGGGCAACGGCGGCAACGGTTCCGCCTCCGCGGGTTCGCCCGGCGAATCGGGCCCGCGGCGCGTGTCCGTGGGCGGGGCCGGCGGCGGGGGCGGGACCGGCACGGCCGACAGATCGGACCACGAATCCAAATCGGCCGACCAAAGTTCGGCAAAGCTCGGCGTTTCGCGCTGCCGGCCGCCGAAGCCGGCGAGCCACGGCACAAGCAGGCCCTCCCGCGGACGAGTAAGCGTGACGTAGAGCAAACGGATCAGTTCGCGCACGCGCTCATGGTCGCGCGCCGCGCGGGTTTCGGCCGGCAGACTCGAAGCGTTGAAGAAAACGCGGACTCCGGCCGGATCCCGCACCAGTTTCAACCCGCGCTCCGGGGCCTGGCCGATGCCCCGCCAAAGACCGAGCACGATCACCACCGGCCATTCGAGGCCCTTCGCCGAATGGGAAGTCAGGAGGTTGATCGACGACGCACTCGGTCGCCCCGCGGGCCGGCCCGTGTCGAGCCCGCGGCGAAGTTCGTCCAACCATTCCCGCAAACCCGCGCCTTCCAGGCCGGCCGCATCGGCCTCCGCCAGCAAACGCTCCAGTTCCTCGCCAGCCCCACCCGCCGGATCCGCCCACGCCGCCTTGGCGGCCAACCCTGTCGCCGCGGCCAAATCGCGCACGTAGTCGCCCAGCGCTTGCCCGGCGTCGTCGCGCCGACCGATGAAGTTTCGCACGGTCGCGAGAGCGCCGGCCAACGGTTCCGGATGCTGATCCGGCTCCTGCCAGGAAAAAGCGCCCAACCGGCGCAATTCGGCCGCGAGCAATGCGTCGCTGACGCCGAAGATCTCCCGCAGCACACCGGTCCACTCGAAGCCGTCGTCCGGGTTGGCGCACACGGCCAGCAGACCCGTAAGCCACGCGTACGCCGGGTTGTCGCCGGCCCGCGCCCGACGGGACTGCAGGGCGACCTCCAGACCCGCGCTTTCGAAGGCGCGCCGGGCCTCGGCCAGCCAGTCGTTCCGCGGCGCCAGCACGGCCACATCCCCCCACGTGCGCACCCCGAGTGCCTCCGGTCCGGCGGCGCGCAGCCAAGCCGCGACCTGGCGCGCCTCCTCCGCCAGCCAGCCACCGACACCCGACGGAGCCGCGGCCGGAGCCTGGAGCGGCAGGCGCCGCACCCAGCCGGCGCGGTTCGCCGGCCCGGGCACCAACGGCACATACGGGACCTGCAGGTACGGCGCCGGCGCACCGGGCGCGGGCGGCAAACCGAGGTTCTCCGGGCGATCCGGTCCGAAGGCCGCCGGCAGCGACGCGTTGAGCGCCGCGACGACGGCGTGCGGCGTGCGGAACGTCACGTCGAACTCCAGGCATTCGCCGCCGTCGCCACGGCGATAGGCCCCGACGTGGCGCACAAAATTCCCGAGGTCGGCACGGCTGCCGTAGATCGCCTGCTGGCCGTCGCCGACGAGGCAGAAATGGCCGGGTCGCGGCGGGGCGGCGCCCGGCGTGCCCGGCCAAGTCCCGCGCGGGGCGCCGGGCGGACGGGCGAGTTCGACCAGCACCGCGAATTGCTGCGGGTCGGTGTCCTGCGCCTCGTCGAGCACGATCCGCCAGCCTTCCGCGCGTATCCGGTCCAGTGTGACGTCGTCGCCCAGCACGGCGAGCGCCGCCTCGATCTGGTCGGCGTAGGTCTGGATACCGCGGGTGAAGCGCCAGCGGCGGTAGCGTTCCGCCAACTCGGCCGCCAGCCGCGCCGCCGCCGCCGCCAGCCAGCGCTCGAGCGGGGCCATCCACACGCCGGCGCATTCGGCCACGGCCCCCGCCGCACCGACCGGCCGGTACAGCGGGAGAAAATCGCGCCCCGCCCATGCGCTTGCCCAGACCCGGGCGCGTTCCTGGCTCGCGAGGATGTTGGCGGCGCCCCGCCCTTTCGCCGGCAGCGCCAGCAGCTGTTCAAGGGCCGCCGCGGACGGCGGCGTCGCCGGTCCAGGGCCCGGCCCTGCCAAAAGCTGCGTCGCCGCGGCGTGGTCGAGGCTGCGCGCCAGCGGAAAAACGTCCTCGAGGGGCAGGTGGCGCAGCCACGCCGCCATCTCGGCGGGGCCCAACGCCGCAAAGGTCATCGGGTCCGTCTCGACGAATTCCTCCCATTGCACGTCGTCGCCGTCGGTCACGACGGACGGGTTGAGGTTGATGCCGATCGTCTGGCCGTGGGTCCGGGCCAGCTGGAGGCAGAAGCTGTGGATGGTGCCGAAGAACGCGCGATCGAGATGCTCAAGCGGCGCCGGGTCGGCGCGCCCGGCGGCGGCGAGCCGCCGCTGCAAGACCTGGCGGGCGCGCTGGCCGATCTGGCCCGCGGCCTTCTTGGTGTAGGTGACGACGGCGGTCCGCCGCAGGCGTTCGGCGGCGCCGGGTCCCAGCGCGATCGCCGCCAGCCGTTCGGAAATCGCGGTAGTTTTGCCCGAGCCGGCATTCGCGCTGACCGCGAAATTGACGTCGCACTCGTCGCGGAAACGCGCCCGCGCCCGCCAGTCGGACGGCAACTCACTCATCGGCGACCTCCTGCACGGCGGCGGGAAACGTAAGCGCGAATTTGCGCGCCAGCACCGCGGCGGGAATCGGGCTGCACGCCGTCGGCCACGGCGCCCCCGCGGGGGCGTAGTCCGAGCGGTCCGGGGTCAGCGCGCCGTAAACGCCGCGGCGCAGCGCGTCGCCGAGCCACGCCAGACGGCCGAGGGCGCCGTCCAGTTCGTCGAGGCGAAGCTCCGAGACCGCCCCGGGCTCGGGTTTGATCATACGGACGCGCCCGCCGGCGATCCCAAGCGAACGCACGGCGGCCAGGTAAACGCCGAGTTGGAGCGACGCTCCGCTCCGGGCCATGCGGGCGGCCGAAAGCTCGGTGTCGCTGCCGGTTTTGAAATCGATGATGTCGACCTGCGCGCCCCGCCAGGCCGGACGATCAAGCCGCACGAGGTCGAGGCGGCCCGCGATGGGCAACTGCAACCCGCCGAACTCAAGCCGGGCCCCGGCAGGAAGCCAAGTTTCCGCGGCCACATAGGGCCCGGCGTCGAGCGCCAAGGCGTTCCCGAGCAGCACGCGGCACACCCGCGCCAACTCCTCGGCGCACGAATCCCAATAGCGGTTCTCCGGCCACTCCCGCCGCACCGCAGCCAAGGCCGTCTCGAGCCGGGACCAGGCCTCGTCGGAGCTCGGCATTTCGCCGAAGCCGCGCCCCGCGGGTCCGCCCGGCTGCAGGACGGCGGCGAGAATTTCATGCGCCCGCTGGCCGAGGGCTTTCCGACGGTTGCGGGCAAACGGTTCCCAGCCCACCGGCCGCACGCGCAGCACGGCTTCGAACCAAAGTTCCGCCGGATCCTGCACGCCCCGCTCGATCAGGCGCGCCGGCAACCGCTCCGGCGTGATCGCCGCCGGATCGCCCGCGAAGAAAAACTCGTCGAACGGTCGGTCCCCGTCGCGCCGCCCGGCCCATATCGCCCGCCACGCAGCGTCGTCCTCGACCGGTTCCGGCACCTCCGCCCGCACCAGCCGCGGCAGCAATGCCTCGGGAGCGTCGTCCGGACCCGCGCGGCCCTGGGCGCGGAGGATCGATTCCAGCCAGCGGTTCGGCGACTGCGGCGCTTCCGGATCCTCGGGCAGGCTGGCGGACGCGGAAAAGACTATGCCGTCGCGGGCGTCGCGCGCCAGCGCCGCGTAGCCCGCCCGCTCCAGCGCCGCGCGTTCGTCGGCGGTCAGCAGGCCCGGGCCGGCGCCGGCGAGCGCCGCGCGGTCGGCGTCGGTGAGCCAGCAGCTCGCTTCCTCGCGGCGCGGCCAGAGGCCGGCGTTGGCCTCGGTGAAAACGACGTGCGACCACGCCAGCCCGGCGGCGCGCCGGCGGGTCGTGAGGGTGACGCGCGCAAATCCGGCGCGCACCGGCGGTTCCTCGGGCGCCTGGACAGCGGGGAGAAAAGAATCCAGCGCCGAGAGCACGATGGCGGCGGGATACGCGGCGGCATCCGGCGCGAAAATCCGCTCCAGCTGGTTCCAATAGTCGGGCGCGGCGAGGCCCAACGCCTGCGCCGCCGCCCGCACGCGCCCCAGGGCGCCGGCCACGGTGACTGTATCCGGCCAGTCGGGACAAAGGCTCCGCACGAAGGCCGCGAACGCCGGCTCGGCGGTCTCCCATTGCGGCAGGTGCGCGGCAACGCCGTGGGTCTGGCAGCGGTCGAAGCTGCGCTCGCAGGCGCGCCGCGCGGCCGCCAGCGGCACGGGCGCAAGGCCGTCCGCCTCGAGCCAAGGCCAAAGAGCGAGCAACCCGGCGACCGAGGAACCGTCGCGCCAGAAGGCGAGCAGAGAACGGTACAGCCCGACCTCGCTTTCGGGCTGGCCGGCGACGGGCAGCTGGTCGGCGAAGGGGATCCGCCGGCGCTCCAATTCGCGGACCAACGCCGCGCGCGCGGCGTCGCCCCGCGGAAAAACCACCGCGATGTTTTCCGCCCCCGCGGCGAGCAGCCGCGCGATCTCGCCGGCCACGAGCGCCATCTCGTCCCGCCGCGTGCGGCCGACGAGGACGCGCACCGCCGCGGCGTCGCCCTGCCCGCTTTCGAGCAAGGCCGCGGCCCCGGCGCCGGCGGTCGCCGGTTCGGGAAAGTCGACCGGCAGCGCCGCCGCGCCGAGCCGTTGCTCCCACCACGCGGTCCAGCGTTCGTCCGGCGAGGCGGAGCCGGCGAATTCCGGCAACGGCAGGACCAGCGCGACCTCGCGGCAACGGCGCACGAACGCGAGCACGTTGGCCGCTTCGCCGCCGGCCTCGGCCCCCAGACCGACGACGAGCACCCGGCCGCGACGTTCGGCGTCGGGCGGGACGGCCGCGGCAACGCGGTGCGCTTCCGTCGCCGCAAAAACGTGGCCGAGCGCGTCGACCCAGCCGGCCAGCTCGCCGAACACCTCCCGCAACGGCACCAGGGGGAAATCCGCCGCCGCGCGACCGGCTTGCAGGAGCGCATCGAAATCGTCGAGCGCCCGCTCGGGATCGCTCTGCAGACTTTGCCAGAAACCCCAGGCGCGGCCGCCCGGCTCGGCCGCGGCCAACCGTCGCGCAATCGCCGCGCGGAGCCCGAAGAGCAGCACTTCCCGGCCGAGCGCGGGCCGGCCCGCCGCGGCGGCCGCGGCCCATTTCTTGCGCGCCAAGCCCGGGGTCAGGAACTCGACGCCGAGCAACGGCACGCCTTCCCGGAGGCAACGTTGCTTCAGACCGTGCGCCTGGCCGCGGGTGGCGACGATCACGTAGCTCCGCGTCAGCCGCGCGGGCGCGGCTTCGAGCCAGGGACGGATCACCGCCAGCCAGGCGGCGTCCGCGTGCCGCGCGAGATGCAACTCGGGAATTCGGTTCAAGGCGGCGGCATGAACACGCACGACCGGGCCGAGTACAACCGCATTTGCGACTGCGCAGATTCCGCAGCAAATTTCAATTTACGGAAGCGCGGGCGGTGCCGAAGGTGACCCGTGCGACCGTCCCTCCGGCCCATCCCCTTGCGCGCCAGCCTCGGGCTGCGTTTCGCCCTCGTCGCCGTGGCGCTCTTTGCGCTCGCCGCCACGACGCTGTTTTTCGTCCAGCGCAGCCAGCGGAAGGCTTTCGATTCGCTGCTCGAATCGGAAACGCGGGAAAGGTCCCGGATGCTCGAGGAACTCGTGGAACTGACGGGGCAGGCGCTGCGCGACTTCACGTCGGACTATTCCCAATGGGACGAGATGGTCGGTTTTCTCCGCCAGCCGAACCGCGAGTGGGCCGCCATCAACCTCGATGCCTCGATCAAGAACTTCAAACTGCGCGGCGCCTGGGTGCTCAGGGTCGACGGATCGGTGGTGTACTCGACCGCCGGAGAAGCGCCGGCCCCGGAACCTCCCCTGCCCCTGCCCGCCCCGGCCCTGGCCGCGCTGCTGGCCGACCCCTCGGCCCGGCCGCCCTTTGTTCGCGCGGGCGGCGAGATCCTCGAACTCCATCTTGCGCCGATCGTGCCTTCGGCGGACACCACCCGCAGCTCCACTCCGCTCGGCTGGCTGCTCGCCGCCCGCTCCTGGGACCGGCCGCTGCTCGAGAAGATCGGCGAACTCATGCAGGGGCGCACCGCCCTCACCGCCACCCAAACCCCGCCGCCATCGGCCAAGGTGCACGGGATCGTCCTGCGGCACCCGTTTCGCGGTCTGTCGGGCGAGATCGTCGCCCACCTCGACTGCAGCATCGAAGCGGAGGAACTGAGAATCGCCGGCCAGCAGAACCGCGTCGTCTTCTGGGTCCTCGCCGCCACCGGTGTGAGCGCGGTGATCCTCGCGATCTGGATCCCGTACGTGACCGTCCTGCGCCCGCTGCGCTCCGTCTCCGCAAGCCTCTCCACCGGCAATCCGAACCTCGTCGGGTCGCTCGGCGGGCGCACCGACGAACTCGGGCTCGTCGCCCAATCCGTCCAGACCGTGTTCGCCCAGCAGGCGGAACTGCAGGGCCTGCTCGCGGAACGCACCCGGCTCGGCCGCGATTTGCACGACGGCGTGATCCAAACGGTCTACGCGGCCGGCATGAATCTCGTCGCCGCCCGCAACGCCATCCGTTCCCGGCCGGCGGACGCCGAGCGGATTCTCGAGGAAACGCGCGCCGAACTGAACGCCTCGATCCGCGAACTGCGCACCTTCATCGACCAACTCGAACCCGAAACCTTGCCGGAACGCCCGCTGCCCGAGGCCATCGGCGCGGCGGCGCATTTGCTGCAGGGCATCCGGCCTTTCAATGCCCGGATTGAACTCGAGCCCGACGCTGTCGCCGCGCTCAACCCGCAGCAGCGCCTGCATATCCTCGCGATCGCCCGCGAGGGGCTCAGCAACAGCGTCCGGCACAGCCGGGCGGCCGAGATCAGGGTCGCACTGCGCCGCTACGGTCCGCATGCGGAGCTCGTGGTCTCGGACGATGGAGCCAATCCGCCCGCGCCGCCGACGGGCGCCAAGACCGGCCGCGGCATGGAGAACATCGCGGCCCGGGCCCGGGAACTTGGAGGCGAGCTGACGCTCCAGACCGGACCGCAGGGCGGCTTCGAGATCCGGCTCTGGTTCCCATATTGATCGCGGCCCGAAGGCCGGGCCACGCCGACAAAAAACCCCGGCCGGAATCCGGTCGGGGTCGGAGCGTTGCGCTGCGGGGATCCCGCGCGAAACGTTACTTGGCGGCGAGGGCTTTGGCCGCGTGGGCCTTGCCGCGGGACGCAGCGTTCTTGTGCACCACGCCGGACTTCACGGCCTTGTCCATCGCCGAAGCGTATTCGGCCGCGGCGGTCTTGCCGGCGGCGACGTCCTTGGCGGCGATGAAGGCGTCGAGGCGCTTCCGCAGCGTCTTGAGGCGGGTTTTGACGCCACGGTTGCGTTCAGTAAGGCGCAGCGACTTGCGGGCGGCTTTGATGGCGGATTTGGTGTTGGCCATGGTGGTGCGGAGATTCGAAGCTGGCCAAAAACTCAATTGCACGGGCGGGAGTCAAGGGTTTTGTCGGCCACGCTGGGTTTCGCCGCCGAAATCTTTCCTCTATTCCGTCCGAAATGTCCCGATGGGAAATCCTGGCTCGCTCTCGCCGAACGCAACCTTCACACCCAACCCAACCCCTTCCCAGCCATGACTGCCACCGCCGTTACCCCGATTCGCATTCTCCTCGTCGACGACAGCCAACTGGTCCGCCGCGGGATCAAGACCGTGCTGTCGGCCGAAACCGAACCGCCGCTCGAAGTCGTGGGCGAGGCCGGCAATGTGATCGAGGCCGTCAGCGAGAGTCTCCGTTTGAAACCGGATGTCGTGCTGCTCGATGTTCGCCTGCCCGACGGCACGGGTTTCGACGCCTGCCGCGGGATCCTGCAAGCCTTGCCGGACACCAAGTTCCTCGTGCTTTCCTCGTATTCGAACGATTCCTACGTGTACGAGGCCGTCACGGCCGGCGTGCAGGGTTACCTGATGAAGGAAATCGATCCCGCGGGACTCGTGCAGGCCATCCACGATGTCGCCGCCGGCCGTTCGATCCTCGATCCGGAAGCCACCAACCGCGTTTTCCGGCTGCTCCGCACAGGCGGCGCCAACGCGGGCGGCGCGGATCTTTCGATCCTCTCGCCCCAGGAACGCCGGGTCCTCGCCCTCGTGGCCACCGGATTGACCAACAAGGAAGTCGGCGAGAAACTCGGGCTCAGCGAGAACACCGTGAAGAACTATCTGGTGAACGTGTTCGAAAAGCTCCAGGTGAAGCGCCGCGCACAGGCCGCCGCGCTCTTCGTGCAGCAGTCGGGCGCCGAACGCTGAGTCCGCCGGTTTGCACCTGCACCGGATGGTCTGTTCGGGCCTAGCGGCAACAGGTGCGAAATACGCCTGCGTCCGCCCCTAACTGTTCCGCTCCGCGTCCGATAGGATGCGGACATGGATATCGGCCGCTTTCGTTCCGCCCCCCCCGCCGGCCGCCGCCCCGGATCGCGCGCCGGCTTCACGATCCTCGAAGTCGCGCTGGCCGGCTTCGTCATGGCCCTCGGCCTCGGGACCTCGATCGCCGCGCTGCAAAGCAGTTTCAAGGCTCTCGACGTCGCGCGAGACACCACCCTCGCCTCCCAGATTCTCCAGAGCGAGATGGAGCGGCTGCGCCTGATGGCGTGGAACAACCCGTCCACCGTGGCGGTGGACAGCATCTGCGAATTGCCCGCGACCGAAACCGTCGACCTCGCGGCGATGTTCGCGTCCGCCGCCGATCTCGCGGCGAAATTCACCGTCACGCGCGCCGTCACGACCGACTCGACCCGCCCCGCGGACGTGAAGCAGATCGTGATCTCCGTCCGCTGGCGCTCCATCGACGGCCGCACCCACGTCCGCTCCTTCCGCTCCATCTACGCCCGCAACGGACTTTATGATTACTATTACACGGTTGCCCATTGATCCGCGCCGGCGGCGGCGCGGCTTCACCCTCGTCGAGGTGCTGGTCGCCGCGACCCTGTCCGCCTTCGTGCTCGCCGGCGTGATGTCGACGTTCCTGTTCCTCGGCCGCAGCGGCATCGGCGTGCAGAACTACAACGACATGGAGACCGAGGCGCGCCGCGCGCTCGAGCTGTTCGCGGAGGATGTGCGCCAGGCGAGCGCCATCACGTGGACCGACCGCAACCAAGTCACCCTCACGGTCAACGCCGCGTCGATCGGCTACCGCTACGACGCCGCCACGCGCCGTTTCCTCCGCAACGGCGGCACCGGCGAACGCGCCCTCGTCAGCGGCGTGACGGTTTTCGCGTTCAAAGCCTACACGATTACGGGCGCCGAAATCACCGACTTCGGCACCGCCGCCGCCCTGACCACCGCCGGCCGCCAGACCAAACAGCTCCAGATCTCCCTCGAGGCGACGCGCACGCAACAGACGGTCGTCGCGGCCACCAACACCGTCCTCTCCGCGCGCTTCATCCTCCGCAACAAGATCATCACCGCCTGATCCCGGCCATGAATGCCTCCCTCTCTTCCCGCCGGGGTTCCCTGCTGATCGTCGCCATGATCCTGTCCGCGGTCATCGGCATCTCGCTCGTGAGCTACCTGCATCTGAGCCGCACAAGCCTCACGATCTCGAACCGCTCCCTCTACCACAACGCCGCGATCAACGTCGCCGAGAACGGTCTCGAGGAGGCGATGTACGCGATCAACCGCATGATCGCCGACGATACCTACGCGTGGCCGGGCTGGACCACCGACGGCAGCGCCGCCACCTCCGCCGCCTGGCGCAAATGGGAGGGCATCGCGTTCGACCAGAACGCCACCGGTACGCTGCGCGTCTACGTCTACAATTACCGCGCCGTCTTCGCCCCGGAAGTCGTCGCCCGCGCCACCATCACCCTCGGCGGCAGCAACTCCGCCCCGATCGAAAAGTGGATCCACGTCACCCTGCGCCGCACCTCGAAATTCGCCAGCGGACTCGTCGCCCGCAACAGCATCGTCTTCAACGGCACCAACACGACCGTCGACAGCTGGAATTCCGATCCCGACAACAATGCCGCCACCGCCGCCGTGAACTACTCCGCCGGCGTCCGGCGCGACCGCGGCACCGTCGGCAGCATTTCCGTCGGCGTCGACGCCGTCCTCGTCAAACAGGCCGACATCTGGGGCTTCGTCTCCACCGGCGGCACCGACCCCACCTCCACGGTCGGCACCGGCGGTTCCGTGCTCGGCTCCGGCTCGACCTACGACGCATCGACGTGGTCCTCGCCCAACGTCGACCCGGCGCGCGTTTCCACCGACTTCTCCGCCAGCTTCGATCCCGTCGCCGCCCCGACCAAGACCTATATCAATCTCGCGACCGACATCGACGCCGACACGGTGCTGCCGCGACCGGCCGACGTCGCCGCGGGCCTCATGGACGCCGACGGCAACTACTACTATCGCGCCCCGCGCGTGAATCTGAACAACGAGTACCTCCGCGTCACCCGCAAGGTGGTGCTGAAACTCGAAACCACCAGCGGCTTCGCGGTCGATGTCGGCGGCGGATCCGGGATCATCGACATCACTGCGTCCGGCAGCCTCGCGATCTACGCCGAGGCCGACATCCGGATGTCCGGCCAAGGCGTGTCCAACGGCGTCGACGCCAACGCCAACGGCGTCCTGTCCGACTCCGAAGCCGGCCAGCCGGTGAAACTCCAGATCTGGGGCACGAAAACGTCCGGCACCCAAGATATCCGCATCGTCGGCAACGGCGTCTTCAGCGGCATCGTCTACGCGCCGCAAGGCAACGTGACCATCAACGGCAACGGCAGCGTCGCCGGCTCCGTCGTGGCCAACAACATCACGCTCACCGGCAATGCGAATTTCCACTACGACGAATCGCTGGGCAATTTCGGCGGCGGCAATCCCCTGCGGATTTCGCGCTGGCGGGAACTGACCGCCGCCGCCGACCGCGCTGCGCACGCCTCGCTGCTTTCGTTCTGAGGCCGGCGGAGCGCCGCGCTAGGGCCGAACGCCCCTAGGGCGGTAGGGCCTTAAGCCTGTTACCTATGCCCCTTCGCACCGGGCATGAATTGCGCTAGGCTGTCAGGGTGATTCTCTCCCCTTCCGCTCCCGGCCGGGTCCCGGGCCCCCGCCACCGTCGCTCCGCGTTCACCCTCGTCGAGGTCCTGATTTCGTCCCTCGTCATGGCCATCGTGCTCGGCGGCAGTCTCGCCCTGATCATGCAGACGCGCCGCCTCACCGAAGGCAGCATCGTGCAGATGGCCACCGTCAATGTCCTCCAAGGCTACATCGAGCAGATGAAGAACATGGACTACAACTCGCTCCGGATCTCGCCCGCCGCCGCCGGCACGACCGTCGTGATTCCCACCCAGATCGACGAAGTCACTCCCGACCCCCTCACGCTCTCCTGGGGCAGCCCGCCGTCGTCCTTGCCGGCCATGAACGCGGTTCCCACGGGGGCGATCGACAACACCAAGAACATCACGATCCGGAATCCCGCCGTTAATCCCAACGACACCATTTCCATCAACGTCTGGATCTGGGTCCAGGACCTCACCGGCGTTTCGGCCAATGTGACCAACGCCAAGTCGATCACCATGATCTACACCTACCGCTTCCGCGACGGCGGCCGCGTCCGCGCCTTCCGCGGCTCCATCCGCAGCATTCGCTCCGTCGTTCCCACCTTCTGAATCCCACCATGCACCCACGTTCCCGCCGTCGCCGCTCCGCCGGCTACACCTTGGTCGAGATTCTCATCACCACGACCGTGATGGGCTTCGTCACTCTCGGCATTCTCCGTGTCTTCGTCCAGGCCCTCAGCATTTACCACTACGACATCGGAAAGCTGCTGGTGAACAAAGATATGCGGACGTTCACGACCGAGATGTCGGAGAACGCCACCTACGCGAACTACTTCCGTATCTTCCCCTCGCACACGAACCTCACCCGTTCCGTCAACACGCTCATCAACCCCGCCGATCCCGACCAAGGCTACACCACCGCGATCGTGGACACGTCGCTGAACGACGGCACCTCCGGCGACTGCCTCGTGCTCGTCTACAAGGACGCGACCAACGACCGGCTGATCTCCCGGATCCTCGTTTACTTCCGCGTTCCGGGCGCCTCGAGCCCCACCCCGGCCGCCGGCGTGCGCGTGCTCAACCGCGGCCCGATCCGCAAGCTCGACCTCGCGATTTCACCGAGTTCCGCCCTCCCGGTTTTCCAACTCATCCCCACCATCAGCAACCCGAGCAGCTATCCGATCGTGATCGACGACGTTGCCGTCGCGTCCCCGCCCCTCGTCGAAGTCATCCCCGCCACGACGCCCGTTTCCTACAACCCCTGGGGCCTCTTCTACAATTTCTACGACCGCAGCATCATCGTGAAAGGCGAGCTCATCCACCGCGGCTCGTTCGCCAACTCGGTCAACGCCTCCGCCACCAACACCTACAACTTCACCGTCTCCCCCCGCGGCTGACCCATGAACTCATTCCCGTTTTCATCCCGGCGCGGCAGCGCCCTCGTCACGGTCATGATGCTGACCCTCGCGCTCGCCATCATCATCGCCAGCGTCCTGTCCTACTCTCTCAACGAACGCCGCCTCAACTACCGCGAACAGGTCCGCCTCGAGGCCCGCAATGCCGCGGAAGCCATTTCCGAATACGGCCTCGCCCAGGTGCGCCAACTGATGGAGTCCCGTTCCGACTTCACGTCGACCCGGTTCACCTCCAACCAAAGCCAAGTCGCAATGCCCGCCGCCGGCTTCTGGGGCGGGAGCAACGTGGTCGCCAGCGGCGCCAACGCCCCGGAACTCGTCATCGGCCTGATCAACCAAATCTCTTCCTCGGGCACCAGTCTCTACTACTTCGATCCGGCCGATCCCAACAACGAGTTCGAGCCGCTCAAGGGCCGCTACGCGTTCCGGTTCGACATCCGCGTCCTCTCCAAGGCCACCGTCGTCCCCCCGGCCGGCGGCTCCGGCGCCAGCCAGACCATCTACATGACGCAGACGCTGTCCGCCCGCGCCTCCCCCCTCTTCTCGCACGCCATCTTCTACAACATGGACCTCGAGCTCTGGCCCGGCCCGACCATGAACATTCTCGGCGGCGTCCACACCAACGGCAGCCTCTACGTCAAGAAACAGAGCAGCACCGGCCTCGCCCTGAATTTCGTCGGCCCCGTTACCGTCGCCGGCGGCGGCAACATTCCGGTCACCAGCGGCCGGCCCGCCGGCCTCTACGCCGGCGTCAAGGTCGCGATCACCAACTACAACGGCACCACCGACAACCTCAGCAGCTACACCGACAACGTCTTCTTCACCACGCCCGGCGGCGGCCTCGGCGCCCTCTACGGCCCCGCCCCCGCGACCAGTTCGCCGTCGCTGTGGCGCGACCAGAAGTGGGGCCAATCCACCGAGTCCGTAGCCACCAACACCGCCTTCCGCACCTGGACCGCCCAGACGTTCCAGGGCAACCTGCTCACCCCCGTCCACGGCGTGCAGGTCGCGAACCCCCCGGGCATCGGCCGCTATGTGGAAGACCCCACTCCGAGCAACGGCGTCGACGAATCCATCAACGACGCCCACAAGATGATCGAGCCGCCCTTGGTCGCGGCCGACGCCGGCTACGATGCCGAGGTCGAGGCCCAGAAATACTCCCGACTCTGCGGCATCTACATCGTCGCCAATCCCTCCACCATCACGCGCACCGGCCGCACCCCCACCGGCACCACCGTCAACATCCCCGCCGGCGCCTACCGC
This sequence comes from Opitutaceae bacterium, assembly GCA_027482185.1. Classification (GTDB taxonomy): domain Bacteria; phylum Verrucomicrobiota; class Verrucomicrobiia; order Opitutales; family Opitutaceae; genus ER46. The sequence goes on from JAIXWF010000015.1 coordinate 50,321, forward strand.
GTGTTCGACAAATTCGGCGCCGAGATCGTCCTCCCCGGCCAACCGACCTACGGCGCCAACAACGCCACCGCCAACGCCACCGGCAACATCGGCGGCCCCCCGGTCGTGCGTATCCGCAGCAACGCCATGTACGACATGCGCCGGGCCAATTTCAACTGGTCCGCCGTCCGCTCCGCCGGCAACCCCTACTCCCCCCAACAGATCGACATGATCGATATCGACATGACGGCGCTCAAACTCGCCGTCGACCGCACGATCAACGGCCTGGCCTCCACCCGCGTCTATTACACCGCCACGCCGGCCGACGGCACCGCCCGCACCGCCGCCGCGTGGACCGGCTTCATCTACAACAACCTCGCCAGCGGCACGGGCGCCTCGGTCCTGCCCGCCGCCACCGCGCTTTCCGCCATCCACGACATCAACTATCCTTCCGGCGGCACCCTCGCCGCGGCCACCTGGAACGGCGGCGTCTACATCGAGTCGATCGACGCCAACGCGGCCCCCACGAGCCTCCTTTTCCGCGGTACCACCCATCCGTCCGGCGTCCGCCTCATCAACGGCCGCGGGGAGGTCGCGTCCGAGGGCGGCGAAGGCCTCACCATCGCCACCAACGACGCCGTGTATGTGCTCGGCCACTACAACGCCAACGGCTTCATCGACGCCACCGCCACGGTCGGCAACACCGTCAACAACGGCCGCTTCCCCGACAGCGTCAACGAGACCCCCTGCTCCATCGCCTGCGACGCCATCACGATCCTTTCCGCCCCGCACTTCGAGAACAACGGCACCGTCATCACCCAGGCCCGCGGCTGGAACGACGCCACGAGCAACCTGCGCCTCCGCACCTCCGGCTACACCAGCGCCTGGGCCACCACCCCGCTCAGCAACGCCAACCTCTACGACGGTCTCGACACGTCCACGAACCCGTACCGCGTGCCCTATGACAGCACCTCCGGGACGCTCACGAACAACACCAATGTCCGTTTCGAGGGCGCCAACACCGAGATTTCGGCCGCCTTCCTCGCCGGCATCGTCGTTTCCAACAAAGACGGCAACGGCCAGAACAGCGGCGGCGCCAACAACTACCCCCGCTTCAACGAGGACTTCTACACGACGAATCCGCAGAAGACGGTCTGCATCCGCGGTTCGATCGTCGCCATGTACGAAAGCCGCGCCGCCCGCGAACCCTGGAATTGGCGCACCTTCAACGCGCCCGTCCGCCTCTGGGGCTTCCACTCCCTCTTCGCCGCCGGCCGCTTCCCGCCGCTCACCCCGCGCGTCATGTCGTACCGCCGCGTCGACTTCAACGACATCCCCAAGGCCACCTACGACTCCGTCAAAGCCAGCTGGGGCCTGTGACCCGGCCCGCGGGCCGGACGCCGCCCCGGCGGACCGGCCCGGGCAAGTCTAGCTTCGGGGCCGGTAAGCCGGATTCTGTGCGGCGCCTCGCGGCGCCGCGGTTGTCATTTCTCTCGGGCGGACTTGCGCCCGCCCGCCCGCCCTCGCTCCCGAGGGAGTCCGGGCGGATGCGGCATACCCGCGGCTGTGGGACGGGCCGCCCAGCCGCCTATTTTGCCTTGCACCGGACGGGGTTTTTCGTGCCGTACCGCTCGCGCGGATACGCGGTGGGCTCTTGCCCCACCTTTTCACCCTTGCCGGGCGGTTGCCCGCCCGGCGGTCTGTTTTCTGTGACACTGTCCGTCGGCGCGCCTTGAAACGCGCCGCCCGCACTTGCCTTGCGGCTCGTGCGGCATCCTGCCCTGCGGTGTCCGGACTTTCCTCTCCGCATTGCTCAAACGGGCGCGGCTTTCGCCGCACCTTGGGATCAAAGAACGCGGAGCGACAACCGGGCCCCGAAGCTAGGCCGCCAGCATGTCCGCCCCCCGCCGAAGGTGGCAAGCGCGCTCGCCGCGGCCCCCGGTCAAGGGACGCCTGTACTTAATTTTCAGTACCGGCGCCGCTGGCCCGCCGCCTCGCCGCCCGCCCTGCTCGCCCCGTCCTTCCCGGCCATGCCCTCGTCGTCCGCGTCACTCCTCGCCTGCGTCTGCCTCGCCGCTCCCGCGGTGTTAGCCTCTCCGCCGCCCGCCCTCGTCCGCCACGCCCCCGCCGTCGCCGGCCGCATCGAGGGTTCCCTCCAGGTGCTGGGCGCGGAAAACGTCGGCCTCCGCGGTTCCGCCGAGATCGCCGGCGACCTCCTCGTTCCCGGCCTGCCCCGCGTGCGGCAAGACCGCACCGCGGAACTGGGTGCGGTCCGCGATGGCACCGGCGCCGCCGTGCCCACCTCGCACCTGGTCACGCTGGCGGACCGGTCGGCCCTCGGCCGGTTGGTGCGACGCACCGATCCGCAGCCGCTGCCGGACGTGCCTTCGCCCCCCGCCCCGGCCGGCACCCGCACCGTGACCCTCCGCACGCCCCGGCAAGCAGCCGGCGACTTCGCGACCGTCCGCCATCTCACCCTCGGCGAGGATCTCGGACTGCTCCCGGTTCCGCCGGGCCACTACGGCGATTTCGCCGCCGCCGACGGCAGCGGCTTCGTGCTCGGCCGCGCCGGCGACCGCACCCCAGCGGTATATTCATTTCACAGCCTCGCCTTCGCCCGCCGCGCCCGGCTCACGCTTGCCGGCCCGGTCGTCGTCACCCTCGGGTCCGGCCTCCTGCTCCGCGGCTCCGCCGGTTTCATCGCACAACCGGACTGGCTGGACCTGCGCTTCGTCCGCGGAGGTCTCACCGTCGGCGAAGACGCCACCCTCGCCGCCCGTGCGACCGCCCCGCAGGGCACCGTCTTGCTCTCCGAGGATGCGCGCTTCGTCGGGTGGTTGGCCGCCGACCGGCTGGCCATCGAGGAGGACGCGACGCTGCGCATCGTCGATTCCGCTCCGGACCACGACCGCCCGCCTTCCCTCCGCATCGAGACTCCGGCCGTCCGCACGGTCTTCCCCGAATCCGCCGCCATCCCGGTGCGGATCGAGACGGAGGATTCCGACGGCGCCATCGTCTCCGTTGCCCTCCTCGTCGATGCCGAACCCGTCGGGGAACGTTCCGCCCCGCCCTGGCACTTCACGCTCCGCAACCTCGATCCTGGAACGCATTCCCTCGTGGCCCGTGCCCGCACTCGCCGCGGCGCAACCGTCGAATCCGCCGCCGTGCCCATTGTCATCGCCGGCAATCGCGCCCCCACGGTGCAGATCGTGGCGCCGGCGGCGGCCGCAGCCTTCTCCGCTCCGGCCAACGTCCCGATGCGGGTCCAGGCGTCCGACTCCGACGGCGTCGTCGCCAAAGTGGAATTCTATGTCGGGGCTCTGCGCGTCGCGGAAGATGCGCACGCTCCCTTCGAAACCAACCTCGGCCCCCTGCCCGCCGGCCAGTACATCCTCACGGCCCGCGCCGTCGACAATCACGGCGCCGTCGGCCTCTCGGCGCCGGTACCGATTCTCGTCCGCTCCGCCAACCCCGCGCCCGTCGTCACGCTGATCGCGCCGGCACCCGGCGCCGTCTTCACCGCCCCCGCGAGCATTGTCCTCGCGGCCAACGCCTACGACCCCGGCGGCGCCATCGCGCGCGTAGAGTTCTTCGGCAACGGCGCCCGATTGGGCGAGCGTCCCGCCCCGCCGTATGAATGGCTGCTCGAAGGCCTCGCCGCCGGCAGCTACCGTTTCTCCGCCCGCGCGACGGACAACGCCGGCGCCGGCACGGAATCCGCCGTCGTCTCCGTGCTCGTGAACCAGCCGCCGAGCGTGACCCTGCTCGCGCCGGTTGCCGGCGCCACCGTCCCCGCCGGCGCGGCCCTGCGCCTCGAGGCGACCGCCGCCGACCGCGACGGTACCGTGCAACGGGTAGACTTCCTCGCCGACGGCGAAGTTGTCGGCTCCGTCTCCGCGCCGCCTTTCCGGCGGGACCTCGCGACGCTCGCACCGGGCAACCACACGCTGATCGCCCGGGCCTACGACAACCACGGCGCCTCCGCCACTTCGTCGCCCGCCATGGTCTCGGTCCTCGCACCCAACGGCCCGCCAACCGTCAGATTGCTGGCCCCGGCGACCGGCGTCCGCCTCACTGCCCCGGTCACGCTTTCGCTCCAAGCCGAAGCATCGGATCCCGACGGCGACGCGCTGCGCCTCGAGTTTTTGCACGGAGACCTCATCGTCGCCCAAACCCCGACCGCTCCCTATTCCGCCACGTGGACCATCTCGGAACCGGGCAACTATCTCGTTTCGGCACGCGCGATCGACGCGGCCGGCAATGTCGCCTCATCGGCCGCCGTGGAAGTCGTCGTCGTGCCGGCGGCGCCGGCCTTCCTGGCCGGCTTTGAAGTCCGCGACGGCTACGCCAGTGGACCTCTGCAGGGCCAGCAGGGCTGGTCCGCCCAAGGCAATGCCCGCGTCGTCCCTGAACCGTCGCCCGAAGGCGAACGGCTCCTGCTGCTCGACGCTACCGACGGTACCGCCGCGGCCCGCCACGATCTGGTGCCGTTCGACGATTCCCGACCCTCTTTCCTCGATCTTCGGGCCCAACCCGTACCTTCGGCCGCAAGCCGGCCCGTGCCGTTTCTCGAATGGGACGGCATCACCTTGGGGCTCGTCGCTGTGGGCAACGGCACCGAGCTCCAGACGATCGGGCTGCTCCGCGACGGCGGGACGGTCTGGCAGTCCTTGCCGGGTACCTTCGCCGCGGAAAATCCGGGGCAACCGCCGGCGTGGCGACGGCTGACGCTCAGGCGAACCGAAGCAAGCGGCGCCTGGGACCTGTATGTCGACGGCCGCCTCGTCGCCTTCGATCTCCCGTTCGCCGCCACCGCACCGGCCTCCGGGCCGCTCGTTCTCTCCGCCGCCGGCGGGATCGCCCGCTTCGACGCGCTGGCCGCGGGCCGCGAACACCCGCTGTTCGCCGACGGGGACGCCGACGGCATGGACGACATCTGGGAACTCGCCCACGGCCTGAATCCAACCGTCGACGACCGCTACGACGACCGCGACGGCGACGGCGTGTCCAATATTCGTGAATACCGGCACGGCCTTCGCCCCGATCGCCGCGCCTCCTTCGACGACGGCATCCCGGACGGCGTGCGGATCGACACCGGCCTCGGCCTTGCCGGCCCGGTCGCGGACTCCGTGCCGCCGTCCGCACCGGAGCACGTCGGGGTCTACGCCGCCGAGTCGGGCAATCTCGTCACGTGGAGCGAAGCCACCGACAATGTCGCGGTTTCCCACTACGCCGTCTTCCGCGACGGCCTGCTCCTGGCGGACCAGGTGACGATCGGCTTATTCCAGGATCCGGATGCCTCCCGTGCCATCGAATTCGGCTACCGGATCCAAGCCGTCGACTTCGCCGGGAACCGATCCGTTCTGGGCGAGCCGGCGAAGGCGCCCGCCCCGGAGCGCGACTCGGACGGCCGCGGCCTGCCGGATGAGTGGCAGCAGGATCATTTCGGCGCGCTGGGCACCGATCCTTCGGCCGATCCCGACCGCGACGGAAAAACCAATTTGCAGGAATTTCGCGACGGCACCGACCCAAACGATTTCTTCAACGGCGTCCGCCCGATCCACGAGCCGCTGTACGGCGGCGTCCCGGGTCCGGACGATCGGTTGGGAATGCGGGTCCGCAAACCCAACGGCGATCCTTGGCCCGATGCCCCAGTGACCTTCACCGTCACGCAGGGGACACGTCACCTTGCTCCGGTCCGGCCTGCCGCCGAATACCGCCGCACCGTCACTGTCCGCACCGACGCAACCGGCGTTGCCCATGTGTTTCTCGAACCGCTCGCGCCATGAACATCCTGATTCGTCTGCTCGGTTGCACTGTGCTTGCCGGTCCTGTTGCGGCTGCGGCCCAGGCCGGAAAAGTCGTCGGACTCACCGCGTCCGGCCAAGGCTGGTCGGAGTCGGCGTTTCAATTCGCCGCCGCCGCGCTCCCGCCCTCCGCCCCGGCTGCGTGGATCGCCGTGCCGCTTCCCGTCGGGTACCGGGCCATCGCCCTCGCGGCCGACGGCAGCGTGTTGCTCGATGCCCCGGATCCTCTGCTGCCGTGGATGCGCCGTTGCCGGCTCTGGCGCGCGGGCAGCCTGCAACCATTCGGTCCGGTCTCGCCCAGGACCGGCTGGAATCTCTTGCCGCTGATGAACCGCAACGGCGACATCGCCGCCTCGTGGCTCGACGCGGACGGCGCGGAACACCTCAGCCTGATTTCCCGGACTGGACAGTGGATCGACCCATCTCCGCTTCAGGTCGGCGCCGCGCGATGGCAGGCTCTGTCGAACACCACCGTAGCCGGGACCGACGGCGTCGAAGCCGGGCGAAATTTCAATCCCGACCGACAGGACTACGATCCCTTCTTCTACATGGCCGGCGTCCTCTGGAATCTCGGCGGCGGCCGCACCCAAGTCGGACCGCGCGGCGCCATGGGCCACAACGCGCCCTGGGTTCCCTACCGCGTCAACGACCGCGGCGACTACCTCGCCGAAATCTGGACCGAGATCGACGGCTCGCTGTATTTCGAAACCGACTCCTACAACGGCACGCCGCTCACCTTCGCCGCCACCGCGCTCGACGAGTCGGGCACGGTGGCCGGATGGGACTTCGATTCCGACCGCCCGTGCCGCTGGAGCGCGGGGGTCCTGCACGAGATCTGCGACCGGCCGGGCATACCCGTCGCTCTTTCCGCCAACGGCACGATCCTGATCAATCACACCGACGGCTCGGTTGCTCTGTGGCAATCCGTTCCCGGCAACGAAGCCTACCACGCCGTCGAGTTGGCTCCCCTGCTTTCGGCCGCACTCGCGCCCCGGGCTGTTGCGCTCGGGTCCGACGGCACCGTGCTGCTCAACGCCCGCAGCGCCTCGGGCGAAGACAGCCCCTGGCTGTTGGTGCCCGCGGCCCTGCGCACCGATGTCGATCGCAACGGGCGCATCGCGCCGGGCGAGGCCGACCTCGCCACCCGCTCCGCCCCGTTTCGTTTCTGGGTCAACGACGATGACGACGACGGTGACGAGAAACGTTCCGCCAAGGACGACGTGCCCCTACCGGCGGAACATCGTCGGCGGAACGCCGCCAACAGCGCCGTCGACGGCATCCGCGACCTGGAAGATTTTTTCCCGGTCCACCTCGACGTCGGCCCGCTTCTGGCCCTCGCTCCGCCCGAGACACCGGGCGTCCGCTACCGGCTTCGCCAGGCCGACGGAGCGCTCGGCGTTGTCTTTACCGCCCTCACCCCCGACAACGCCCTCGCCTACCTCCGGGGCAACGCCCAAGCCCGCTCGCCCGTTTTCGGTCCGTCACTGTCGACGCGCATCGACGATGCCCCGGTGCACCCAATCTCCGCGGACGGACTCGAGCTCTTCTCGGCCGCCACAGGTTCGCCCGCATTTCTGGCCCAGCTCCGTGCCGGATCGGGTGGCATACTGCTTGTGGAAGCGAGCCAGTCCACGTCGAGTCCGTTGGTCCTCGAGGTTACCTCGGGCGCCGAGGTGATCGCACGCCTCGCGCTCGAACTGGAGATAACCGACGCCAGGGCCATGATCCGTTTCCACAACCTTCGCGCCGCCGCGCACGGCACGCCGATAAAACCGGCCAACCAGGGACCGCGCTTCGCAGAAAACGGGCCCGGCGAAGCCCCGGCGGATCCGTTCGCGGCGCAGCCTAACCGGACGAACTTCGTCTGGGTCCACGGCTACAACGTGAACGCCGGCGCGGCCGTCGGCACCGCGCTCACCGTTTTCAAGCGGCTCTATTGGGCCGGCTCGAACGCCAGATTTCATGCCGTGCTCTGGCGCGGCGACGACGGCCAACTCACCGCCTTCGGCCGCAACTTCGGCACCCCCGACTACCACCGCAATGTCGGCCACGCCTGGCAACAGGGCATGCTGCTGCGCGATTTCCTGCTCTCGCTGCCCGAGCCCACCTCGATCGCCGCCCACAGCCTGGGCAACGTCGTCACGATGGTTGCGCTCGCCTACGAACGCGATCCCGCCGACCCCACGCGATTCCGCAAAGCCGGCAAACCACCGGGCGTCGCCGCCTACTACGCCATCGACGCCGCCATCCCGCTCGAAGCCCTCGATACCGCCGACCTGACCGTCGAAAGCACGGCCAAGATGCGGCACAAAGACTGGCGCGAATACGACTCGCAGCCGCGGTTGTGGCCGACGCATTGGCACCGGCTCTTCTCCGGGACCGGCGACCAGCGGGAAAACCTGACGTGGCAAAACGTGTTCAGCCACCTCGAGCTCGGAGTGAACCTCTATTCGAGCGGCGAAGAGGTCCTCGCCAATCCCGAAGACGACGGCACACCGTTCTGGGATCCCATTTTGCGCGGCGGCAAGCGCGCCTGGGTTACCCAGGAGAAACACAAAGGAGGCGCCGGACCGGCCGCGCCTTTGCTCCGCTCCCGCAGCGGCGGCTGGAAAATCAATCCATACTGGGACGTCGCCAACCGGGATTCTTCGGTCCCTTTTCGTCCCCGGCGAGGCAGCGAGCTTGCCGACACAAGTCCCCCGGATGGAATCCCAACTGCCGCCTTGGTCGCCAACCCGTTCTTCGCGCCCTTCCAGCCGACCGAAAATGGCGTCTTTTACCCCGGCTACAACGGCGCCAATTTGCACCGTGAAATCGGCGATCCCGCCGGCAGCGCCGAAGCCTCCAAGATCATGACCGTAGCCAAACTCCTCGGCGAATCGATCCCCGCGCTGTCATATGCTACCGGTTCGAACCCATCAAGGTCGCTGGGGCGAATGGGCGGAAACTTCGATTTGAACTCAAGTGACTTCATACAAGGAAGACCAAGAAAACGTAGTTCCGGTGCTTGGCTGCATAGTGACTGCGTTGATCTTCCGCTGATGTATCACTTCAATCTCTACCGGTTCCTCACCGGCGACTCATCCTTTCTATGAAACGCGGAACTCTCGCTTGGCTAGCGATGCTAGGTGTAGCCGCGACGGTGTTGCCGGGAACATCGCATGGCCAGTTTCTGGGATTGGGCACCAAGCGAATCTCTCTGACCGCGACTGTTACAACGCCGGATGGTCAGCCCATCGAAGGAGCGAACGTCATGCTAGCACTGCCTCGCACCGGCTATGGCCGGGACGTTTCGATCGAGGGCCTGACTGACAAACAAGGACGCGTATCTCTTTCCGGCCGCTCGGAAGGAATAATCTACGTCTACGCCCTCAAGGCCGGCTACTATATCAATAAGAGCCGGCGCTATTACGATGATTCCCCGGTGCAAGGTGTACTGGAGGATTCGGGCAAGATGACGGTCACCCTCCAACTCTTCCCGATCAAAAATCCCGCCCCATTCAGAAAACGATTTTTTCCAAACGCAAAACTCCCTGCCTTTGGAACGCCCTTCTCGTACGACGTCGAAGTCGGCGACTGGACCTCTCCGCACGGCCGCGGAGTATCCGCCGATTTCACGTTTCTCGTCCAAGGCTACTACAACAGATATGAGGACTTCGAGGAGGAGGTTGTTTTGACCTTCAGCAACCCGGGCGACGGCATCATGCCAACTACGATGTTTCGCAACCATGGTTCAGACCTGAAGTATCCCTACCTCGCACCCGAATCCGGCTACAGCCCGAGTTTCCGCTGGTTCACCAAACACACACCGGCCGGCGACCGGATCGACATACCCAAGATCGACCAAAACCGCGCTTACATCTTCCGGGTCAGATCCGAACGCGATGCCGCCGGGAATGTGGTCCGCGCCCTCTACGGCGTTATACACGGTGAGGTGAATGTTGGTGGAAATCCGACCGGTGGCCGCTGGATTGGCTTTACCTCGATCGCCAATCCCGACCGCACCCGAAACATCGAGTTCGATCTCAACAAGGTCTACGGCGCGCCCCCCTTCCCTTGGGATCCGGCCGTCGGCCGCCCCGCCGCCCGCTAGCTCCGCACGATCTTTCGCCGACTGACCGCTTCGGAGTCGGGCTGAAACGCGGTTCGCGTCCACGCCTAGGTTCGTCCCGAATGCCTTGTCCGAACCTACGCCGTCGGGAGCACCTGATAGATAGTTGAGCGCAGCGCCGTTCGGTTCCTCAAGTTTCGCGCGGCGGCTTTTTTTCGGGCGCAGGCATTCCCGAACCCACGGACACGCGGTGCACGCGTCGTTATCTCATCGGCTCCGCTTCGGCCCATCGCCGCGGCGGCACGGAGGAACCGATGCGATCCAACGTCGCATCGGGCAGCTGCACACTCGCCCGATCCGCCCCGCCTTTTCTCAAGTCCCCTGCATTCATGCCGATAGAACCGGGAGATTTTCCCGCATTTTGCCTGCGGTTCCGTCCCACGTTGTCCCGTTGTCCCGATTGTCCATGAACCCGTCCTCCCGGTTGCGGCTGCGCTTGGCCGACTTGCTCGCGTGTGCCGTACTCGGCCTCGGCCTGCTGCTGTCCGCCTTGGCTGCGGTCTCACTCGACCGCCGCATCCGCGCGGAGTCGGAGGCACGGTTCGACCGGCTCACCGAGCGCCTCGCCGCCGTGATCCGCCACCGCCTCACGCAGCCGATCTTCAGCCTCGGCGGCGCCCGCGGGGTCTACGCCGCCAACCGCGGTCTCGTCTCCCGCCGCCAATTCGACGCCTACGTCGCCTCGCGCGATCTCCCGACCGAATTCACCGGCGCCCTCGGCATCGGCGCGGTGGTCCCGGTTTCGCGCGGCGAACTCGACGCTTTTGTCGCCGCCGAACGCGCGGACGGCGCCCCCGACTTCGCCGTCCGCTCCAGCGGCACGGCCGACGAACTCTTCGTCGTGAAGTACATCGCGCCCCTCGCGCCCAACCGCGACATGTGGGGCTTCGATCTCGCGTCCGATCCCGTGCGCCGCGAGGCCGTCGAACGCACCCTCGCCACCGGCGAACCCACGTTTTCCCGCCGCATCGCGCTCCGGCACCGCGGCACCGAGGCCCCGGGCTTTCTCGTTCTCCTGCCCGTTTACCGCCCGGACTCCGCCCCCACGACCCCGGCCCGCCGCCGCGCCGATCTGATCGCGCTCGTGTTCGCCCCGTTGCTGGCCTCCGACCTCCTCGCCGGCGTCGCCGACGCCGCGGAAGGCCAGGTGGAATTCGATCTCTTCGACAACGAGTCCGTCGCCCCCGCCTCCCTTCTGCTCCACGGCGGCGAAGCGGAATCGTCTTCGCCGCGCCGCGACGTCCGCCTCGAAAAACAGGTGCCGCTGCACGTCGGCGGCATCGCCTGGACCCTGCGGGTCGGCTCCAACGCCGCCTTCGCCGCCGGCAGCGACCGCTCGAAGCCCTGGCTCGTCGGCGGCGTCGGCGCCGTCCTCAGCGGTCTCGTTGCGCTCGCGGTCTGGGCCCTCGGCCGCAGCCGGCGCCGCGCCCTCGTGCTCGCCACGGAAATGACCGCGAACCTCCGCGCCTCCGAGGCCGAGGCCCGCCGGCTCGCCCTCATCGCCAGCCGCACGGACAACTCGGTCACGCTGACCGACGCCGACGGCCGCATCGAGTGGGTCAACGAAGGTTTCACGCGCATCACCGGCTACACCTTGGCCGAGGTCCGCGGCCGGCGCCCGGGCTCGTTCCTGCAGGGCCCCGCCACCGACCGCGCCACCATCGCCGCCATGCGCTCCGGCCTCGCCGCCGGCCGCGGCTTCAAGGCCGAAATCCTCAACTATCGCAAAGACGGCACCCCGTACTGGGTCGCCGCCGAAGTGCAGCCGCTGCACGACGAGACCGGCCGCGTCACCCACTACATGGGCCTCGCGAGCGACATCACCGCCCGCCGCCAATCCGAATCCGAGATTCGCCGCCTCGCCGGCCTGCAGGCCGCGATCCTTGAAAACGCCGCGTATGCCATCATCGCCACCGACCGGCAGGGCCTCATCACCCACTTCAACCGCGCGGCCGCCGAGTTGCTCGGCTACGCGCCGGAGGACGTCGTCGGCCGGGAAACGCCGGTGAAATTCCACGATCCCGCCGAACTCGCCGCCGAAGCCGCCCGGCTCTCCGCCGAACTCGGCGAACCCCTCGCGCCGGACTTCGGCGTCTTCTCGGCCCTCGCGCTCCGCCACCGCACCTACGAACGCGAATGGACCTACGTGCGCCGCGACGGCTCCCGCCGTTTCGTCCAGCTCTCCGTCACGGGCCTCGGCGGCCACGGCGAAAACGAAATCACCGGCTTCCTCGGCATCGCCTGCGATATCACCGACCGCCATGCCGCCGAGCAACGGCTGCTCGAAAGCGAGCAACGCCTCAGCGTCATCACCGCGCAGGCCCCCGGCGTATTTTTCCAACTCGAGGCCCGGCCCGACGGCACGCGCCGTTTCCCGTTCCTCAGCGAAGGATTCAAATCCGTCTTCGGCCGCGAGCCCGCGCGCATCCGCGAGCGCCCCGATCGCCTGCTCGCCATGGTCTGCAAGGACGACCGCGTGCGCGTGCGCGAATCGCTCGAAAATGCCATCGCCGCGATCTCGCCCTGGCAGGAAATCTTCCGCATCCGCGCGGCCGACGGCGCCATCCGCTGGCTCAGCGCCAGCGCCACCGCGCAACGCACGGCCAAGGCTGGGCTCGCCTGGTTCGGCGTGCTCACCGATGTCACCGAGCTCCAGCAAACGAAGTACGCCGCCGAAGCCCTCAACGATCAGCTCGAAAACGCGATCACCCGCGCCAACACCTCGGCCCAGGAAGCCCTGCACGCGAGCATGGCCAAGAGCCAGTTCCTCGCGACGATGAGCCACGAAATCCGCACGCCGATGAACGGCGTCATCGGGATGACCACGCTCCTCCTCGACACCGAGCTCAACGCGGAGCAGCGCGAATTCACCGAGATCATCCGCACCAGCGGCGAGACGCTGCTCACGTTGATCAACGACATCCTCGACTACTCCAAGATCGAATCCGGCCGCCTCGAGCTCGAATCCGAGGTCTTCGATCTCAGCGACTGCGTCGAGAGCACGCTCGATCTCATGGCGCCGCGCGCCGCCCAGAAGGGCATCGATTTGCTCTACGAAATCGCCGAAGGCACGCCCGCCGAGGTGCGCGGCGACACCACCCGCGTGCGGCAGATTCTCGTCAACCTCATCGGCAACGCGCTCAAGTTCACCGAGACCGGCGAGGTCGAACTCGCCCTGCGCTCCGCCCCGCTCGACGGCGGCGGCCATGAACTCGCCTGGAGCGTGCGCGACACGGGCATCGGCATCCCGGAAGAAGCCCAAGGGCGCCTCTTCCGCTCCTTCAGCCAAGTCGACGCCTCGACCACGCGCAAATACGGCGGCACCGGCCTCGGCCTCGCCATCTGCAAGCGCCTCGCCGAACTCATGGGCGGCCGCATGTGGGTCGAGAGCAAGGCCGGCGAAGGCTCCACGTTCCATTTCACGATCCGCGTCGAGGCCGCCCCGGGCGGCAAGAAGCGCTGGCGCAGCGAAGCCCCCGCGTCCCTCCGCGGCCGCCGCCTGCTCGTCGTCGACGACAACGCCACCAGCCGCCGCATCCTCGCCGCCCTCGGCACCAAGTGGGGCCTCGCCGTGGAGTCCGCCTCCTCCGGCGAAGCGGCCCTCGCCCTCCTCGACAGCTGCCCCGCTTTCGACTTCGCCATCCTCGACATGCACATGCACGGCATGGACGGCGTCCAACTCGCGCGGGCCGTGCGCACCCGTCCCGCGCACCGGGCGACCCCGTTGATTTTGCTGACCTCCCTCGGCCGCCGCGAAGCCGGCGACGACCCGAGTCTCTTTGCCGTGCAACTGTCGAAGCCGGCGAAGCCCGTGCAGATTTTCGACGCGTTGGTCCGCAGCATCGGCGCCACCGCCGCGAGTCCATCCGCACCGGAAATCGCCGTCGTGAAGCCGATCCTCAAGCGCGAGGCCCGGCCGGAACGCCTGCTTCTCGCCGAAGACAATCCGGTCAACCAGAAGGTCGCGATCCACCTGCTCGCCAAGCTCGGCTTCCGGGTCGATGTCGTCGCCAACGGCGCCGAGGTGCTGACGGCGCTGCGCCAAAGCCGGTACGACATCGTGCTCATGGATATGCAGATGCCGGAGATGGACGGCCCCGAGGCCACGCGCCGCATCGTCGCGGAATGGGGCATCGCCCGCCCCTGGATCATCGCGCTCACCGCCAACGCAATGGAAGGCGACCGCGAGCTCTGCCTCGCCGCCGGCATGGACGACTACGTGAGCAAGCCGATCAAGACCCCGGACCTCGCCGCCGCCCTCGACCGCGCCGCCTGCGAACGTCCCGCCCCGCAGCTCAACGCCGCAGCCGTCTGAGCCGCGCGCCGTCCGCCGCCTCAGTCGAACTCAAGCAGTTGAGAAGCTTGGTTGGGGGTTGAACGCAAAACCGTCCGGTTTCGCCCGTACCGTGCGGCATGGCGATTTCCGGACCTCGGCGGATCGATCTCTCAACCCTCAACTTTCAACTCTCAACTGCACGGCTCCGCCTCAGTCGAGATGCGGCGAATATTCCGGCACCAACTGCTTCAATGCCGACTTGAGCTGGTTCGAATCCAACGTGTGCAAATGGGATTCGAGCTCCAACAAACCTGAGGCGTCGAGTGTGGCCTTGGCCTTGAATTGCATGATCCGCGGGTGACTTGTGGCCGCGTATTCCTCGGTGTGATGTTGCAACTCCTCGAAGAGTTTTTCCCCCGGCTTGAGCCCGGTGAACTTGATTTCGATGTCGTCGCCGACCCGGAAGCCGCTGAGCTCGATCATTTGTTTGGCAAGATCGACGATTTTTACCGGTTGCCCCATATCGAGGACGAAGATCTCGCCGCCTTGGCCGAGCACAAAGCTCTGCAGCACGAGCCCGACCGCCTCGGGGATGGTCATGAAGTAGCGGGTGACGTCGGGATGCGTCACGGTGACGGGCCCGCCGTTCGCGATCTGGCGCTTGAAGATCGGAATGACACTGCCGGAAGAGCCGAGGACATTGCCGAAGCGAACCGCCATGAACTTGGTCACGGCAAACGGAGCGCTGCTGCCGCCCCTGACCTTGGTCTCGATTTTCCCTTCCTGGAGTCGGCGGGCGACATCCATCAGTTGCAACTCGGCCAGTCGCTTGGTGGCCCCCATGACGTTGGTCGGGTTGATGGCTTTGTCGGTCGAGATCAGCACGAACGCCGTCGCCCCGTACTCCGCCGCGATCAGAGCGAGCTGGCGGGTGCCGAAGGCATTGTTCCGGATCGCCTCGGCCGGCTGCCGTTCCATGAGGTAGACATGTTTGTGCGCCGCGGCATGGAACACGACCTGCGGCCGGTAGCGCCCGAAGATGAACTCCATGCGGGGCCGGTCGAGGATGTCGGCCACCAGCGGCACGATCACGCCGCCGAAACCCAGTTCGTTCAATTCCTGCTCGATCAAGAACAGCGCGCCTTCGGATTGTTCGACCAGCAACAGTCGCTTGGGGTTGAGCGCCGCGATTTGCCGGCACAACTCGCTGCCGATGCTGCCGCCGGCCCCGGTCACGAGCACGACGCGGGCCTCGACCGCGTGGCGAATGCCCTCCGAATCGAGGTCGACCATCTGCCGTCCAAGCAGATCCTGCACTTCCACGGGCCGCACCCGGCTCGCCCGCACCTTGCCCGAGGCCAATTCGACCAACGACGGCAAGGTCTCCACTTTGAGGCCAGCCCGCGTGGAAATCTCAACAATTTCCCGGATACGTTTCGCGGACGCCGACGGCATCGCGATGATCGCCTTCGCGAGTCCTTCCGTGTCCTTCGTTTCAGGCAACATCTCCGGGCGGCCGACCACGGGGATGCCATGGATCAATTTGCCGTGTTTGGTCGGATCGTCGTCGAAAAACATCATTGGGCGAAATCCGCGCGCCGGCGAACCGACGAATTCTTTGGCAAGGGCGGCGCCCGCGTCGCCGGCGCCGAAGATGACGATTCTCTGCAGTTGCAGCTCGACTCCGCCTTCGGCAGCACGGCGCGCATCCCCGAGCCGCTCGCGATACACGCGCAAGGCCACTCGGCCGGCCGCGAGCGAACCGAAACACAGCATGAAATCGATGAGCAACACTCCGCGCGGCGACGAATAGTCCGGCAGCCCGACGAACCGCGGCAGCAGCAGGAGGCAACTCGATCCGCTTACGGCCCAAAAAAGCCGCAGCAGATCGGGAAGACTGAAGTAGGTCATCAGCGTCCCGACTTGGCGGGCAAAGATCAGCGCGCCCAGCTTGAGTCCCACCGCCAGCGGCAGAACCCGCAGGCGTTCATTCTGGTGAAACTCGGGGACGATGAAGTCGAACCGCACTTCGTAGGCCACGAAGAAGCAGGCAGCGGCCGCAACGGCGTACATGGCGCAAAGCAACAGGGCCCGCGCCGAGATCGGTGCGCTCAGGAGCATAGGTCTGCGGATTCCGAAACGGATTCGTACCGATCGGCCGGAAACGGGCGGTCGCCGCCTCGGCACCGAGAAGAAGGAAGTCTGCGTGGATAGCGCCGGTTTTCCATGGGAAACGACGGGAGTAAGCAGCCCGCGCCCACAAGGCAAGCAGCCTGAAAAACCGCGCGGTCCCGCCATCGGCCGGCCGGCCGGGACCGGGCGGAATGAATGCCTACTTCGCGCCGTAGAGGGCCAAGTTGCGGAACTCCGCCCAATCGCCCGCGACTTGGTGCTGAACACGGATGCCGATCCCAACCTTGACCGCACCCGCCGGAGTCGGTCCATCGATCCGCAGCACGACCCAGTCCGGCCAATCGCCGTCCGGCAGTCGCACGAGCCGGTGTCCTACATGCCGGTCCCGGACATCCAACCAAGCTAGGCTCAGGGAGACAATCGTGCCGGGCGAAACCCGACCTCGCACCGCAGCCTGCGCCAACGGCCGGGCGCCGCCCCGCTCGACCCACTGCTGGATCGACGAATCTTTTGTACCTTCAATTCGCAGGACCCGCGCGTCGCCTTCGTCCCGCCACACCGCAAGATGTTTCTCCGCCGGCTCGACCCGGCTGGCCCATTCGGGAGGTTCGTCGATACCGTAGATCAGCTCCGCGATCCGCTGCCCGCGGCCAAGCGGGCCGAGCCAATTCGGGTTGCGAGCCAGCTGGGACCTTCCGGACATGTCCGCCGCTCCGCCGGACAGCACCGCCGCCGCCATCGTGGTCGGATCGTTCTTCAGAAATTCTCCGGGGTTGAGGCCGTAGAAGGCTTCGGGATCGCGACGTCGCAACGCGTCATGATAAGCCGCAAAGTCGGACTGCTTCGTCCGGAACAGTTCCAACAGGTTTCCGACTTCGACGGGATCGGGTCGCGCCGCCAGCGCAGCCCGGGCCAGGGCGTCGCGGCCCCGATGCAGGGCCGCCAGCCGTTCGGTCAGCCCGAAAGCGGCCGCGACGCGCTCCACTCTGGCGCGGTGCCTGGGCGCCAAGGGCCCGGCGAGTGCCTCATCGAGCTCCGCCCGCAACGCCTGGAGCGAAGCGGCGGGAAAGACGACCGCCTGCGATTCATTCCGGTAGTGCTTCATCCAATAGGGCGGGCCGGGCTGGGCGATCCACTGAGCTTCCGCCCGCGCATAAAACCGCCCCATCGGACCGGCGGCGGCGCCGAAGTATCGGCGGAGAAACTCCTCCCGGCGTTCGGCCAGCGGCACCTCCGGATCCTGGGTCAACTGCGCCACCAGCCAAGGCGTCACGGGATCGAGCCCCCAATTCGCCGGGATCTCGGCGAAGTGGTCCGTGAAACCGGCCCGGCGCGCCGCCCGCAGGTTCTCGGCCAGCAAACCGTGGTAGATCCGGGGCACGAAGAATCCTTCCCCGTCGAGATAATCGTACAGGCCGAGTCTCGGCCGGGCCGTACCCGGTCCGGGTGAGCCGAGCACGCGCCGCACCCAGCGGTCCCTCAGCGCCAGATCTTCGGCTGCAAATCCGGCATCGTAACCTTGCGACCGATCCGCCGTGAGGAACGGCACCACTTGGCGATGCAGGGCGAAATCGGGGGCCTCCTCCGCCCAATAATACGCCAGTGCGCCAACGTACTTGTCCGGAAACTCGGGTGCCAGTTCGGCCGCGACCCGGTTCATGAACGTGAACACCAGATTGGAATAATTCGGACGCTCCCGGAACCAGCGCACCGGCGTCGCCAGCTTCAGCAACTCCGGCGATTCGCCCCAGACCAGACCGTCATTGATGCCCAACGCGAATCCGGCCGCCTCGGGATGGGCCCGGAAATGGCGACGGGCCGCATCCGCGGCAAAGGCCGCCACATCGGGCCGGGCCAGATCGGGATTCCAGAAATAGGAACCGGGTCGCGGCACGAGGCGGCGGCCGGCGACCAACGGGAAGAACTCCGGCCGCGTCGCGCGCAGGGAAACGGGAAAGACAACCGTCAGGTTGTGCATGAACGGCAGCGGCTCGGTGACCCCGTTCCGCCGCGCCCAGGTGTGCTGGGCCTCGCCCGCCAGACTGCTCATCGCCCGCGTCAGGAACCCACGGTCCCGCTGCGCTTCCGGCCGGCGCACCGCCGATACCCGTCCCGGCTCATATCCGGACGCTCCCGGCACGAACCAGCGGGCCGGCTCGACCGTCAGTCCGGCCGGCGCCGACAAGCCGGCGACAAACACGGCGGCCAGCATCACGGAGCCGGCCAGCAGCGGACGAAACAAAATCGGCGGCATCGCGGCAAAAAGAGCTCCACCGTTGCGATTGTCGACTTCATCCGAATCGGCGTCGCCGGTGGAAAAATGCGCTTCCCGGCGCCTCGACTTCACCCATGCTCCGCAATGCCGTGGACACGCCGCATTCTTCCCGGGACCTATCCGACCTGCAAAAGCCGCTGGAAACTTTCCGCGCGAAGACGAAGCGGCTGAAGGTCCATCCGGGGGAGACCGTGGTGCTGGCGTGCGTGCTCGCGCATCTGCTTTTCCTGCCTTGGGCGTTGGGCGCCATGTGGCCGTGGGCCCAACTGGTCAGCCTCGCTCTCGCTCTCGCCGGCTTCGTCGCCTCCCTGCTCCCCCGCAGTTACACGGAAGAGCATTCCGGCGGCAACCGCTTCCGCCTGATCATGTGGCCGAAGCTGCTCAAGTTCCCGATCTTTTGGCTCGGGTTGCTGCTCCTCGGCTACGTCGCCCTGCAGGGGCTGAATCCCGCCTGGAGTTTCCGCACGGACGGCAAACTTTTCTGGATGGTATCCGTTCCCGCCAAAGCATGGCTGCCGCAGGGCTACGAAGCTCCGTTCCCGCAATGGAATACCTGGCGCATGCTGGTCATCTATGCCTCGGCATGGCTCACCATGTGCACCCTTTGGGTCGGTTTCACCCGCCGTCGCACCCTGCAGGTGCTGCTGGTCGGCCTCGCGGCAAACGGTTTGTTGCTCGCCGCTTTCGGTCTCGCCCAGCGGTTGCTGGGCAACGGCAAGATTTTTTGGTTCTTCGAGTCTCCCAACGCGCAGTTCTTTGCGTCCTTCGTCTACAAAAACCACGGGGCCTCCTATCTGATTCTGATGCTCGCCGTGACCGTCAGCTTGGCCGGCTGGTACTATCTGCGCGGGCTCCGCCGGATGGAAAAATCCAACCCCAGCGGGGTTCTGGCCTTTCTGGCCACCTGCATCGCCGTCGCCATTCTGACGAGCTATGCCCGTGGGATCACTCTGGTGATGCTGGTGTATCTGGCGGTCTGCGTGGCGGCCTTTGTTTGGCACCAGATCCGTTTGCCCGGCGAGAGCCGCAAATCCGTCGTCGCCCTCGCGCTGGTGCTGATTTTCGGCTACTTCCTCAACAGCGGCCTGGATGCCCTCAAAACCGGCGAAGCGTGGGACAAGTTGAAGCAGGGCATCAATCGCCAGGACTATTCGCTCTCATCCCGGGAGCAGATCACCGTCTCGGCGCTCGAGATGCTCCGGGAACAGGGACTCAAGGGCACCGGCGCCGGCAGCTTCCGCTTTATCTTTCCGGTTTATCAGCACCGCAACGCCGAGCTGAAAAAGATCGGGGTCGGTCATCTCTACTGGGAACACGCCCACAACGACATCGTGCAATTTCCGATCGAGCTCGGTCTGGTCGGCACCGCTTTCGTGCTGGGCGGCGCCGGCTACCTCGCCGTCATGCTGATCCGCGGCTATTTCTGGGAGAACCCCGTCGCCTCGGGTCTCGGCTTCGGCCTGGCGATCCTGACCATCTATGCGTGGTGGGATTTTCCCTTCCAGTGCCCCGCCATTCTCATCACCTACTGCGCGCTCTGGATCGCCATCCTGCTGTGGACCAATTTCGAGGAACAGGGAACCAAGGGGTGATGTTCCGGGACTCCGGCCGCCGCCGGCTCCGCCCATGCTCCTGAACAAATTGCTTTCGGTCTTCGCGCTGCCGCTGGGCGTCGCGCTGCTGCTCGTACTGTGGGCGCTTTGGAAACGGCAACGTTGGCCGGCGGCGCTCGCCGCGGCGGTGCTTTACTTCTCCAGCATCGGCGCCGTCTCCGGCGGGCTGATCGGTTTGCTGGAAACCCGCCACCCGGCCCTGCCGCCGGCCCAGGCGCCGCACGCGGACGCGATCGTGGTGCTGAGCGGCTTCCAGGGCCCGCCGGCTCCGCCGGGACAGCTGCCGAATTGGTCCGACGCCGTCGATCGCGTCGAAGGCGGGCTCGCGCTTTGGCGAGCCCAAGCCGCCCCCCGACTGGTCTTCACCGGTGGCCGGAATTCCGCCGGCGCACGGACGCGCAGCGACGGCGAGCTTGCGCGGGCCACGGCCCTCGAACGCGGCGTCCCGGAGTCCGCCGTGCTGCTGACGCGCGACGTCGCCAACACCGCGGAAGAGGCCGCCGCCGTGGCCGAATTGGCGCGCCGGCACGGTTGGCGCCGCATCATTCTCGTGACCACCGGTTGGCACCTGCCCCGGGCGCTGGCCCAATTTCGCCGCCAAGGCCTCGACTGCGTCCCGTTCCCCGTCGACTTCCGCGCCGAACCCGGCCGCGGTATCCGTTTTCTGGATTTCGTGCCCCGGGCGGAATCGCTCTGGGAAACCGAGACCGCGCTCCGGGAGTGCTACGGCTACGTTTTCTACCGCCTCTTCGGCTGAAGCCTCCGAGCCGCGGCGGCGGCCGCAGTCCAGCTTTCGGCAATCAGCGGTCAGCGGTTCCAATCCCCGGCCTTCCACGCCCAACGCCGAGGATCAGGTCGCTCCGCGCGAGGCCCGACGCTCAGCCGAACTCATGCAGTTGAGTGAGCTTGGTTGAGCGTTGGGAGCGAAACCGTCCGGTTTCGAACGCGCCGTGCTGCGGTTGCGCTTTACGTGCCTCGGCGGATCGATCGCTCAACCCTCAACTTTCAACTGCCTGATCCCGGCTCAGCCGCCGCCCGCTCGGCCCGGCCGGTCCAGAACCAAAGTCCCGCAAAGGCCACGGGCACCCCCATCGCCGCCAACGCCAACGCCGCCGTGCTCCCCGCCGCCACCCCCGGGGCCAAGGCCGCGCCCCCCGCCGCCAACGCCGCGTACACCGCGGTGACGAGTACATGGGGGTGCCCCGCGATCACCAGGCGTTGATACAGATGCGAACGATGCGCCTTCAGGATGTTCTCCCCGGCTTTCAGCCGGCGCAAAATCGTGAACGCCCCGTCCGCCCAAAACGGCCAGACCAGCAACGCTCCGGCCAGCCCGGCCCATTCGAACGGCACCGCCCCGCCGGTCTCGCTCACCGCGACAAAAGGCAGGATCGCGAAGAGAAATCCGAGCACCGTGCTGCCGGCGTCGCCCATGAAGATCTTCGCCGGGGGCCAATTTTGGGTCAGGAATCCCGCCGCGACCGCCGCCGCGACCAAGCCGGCTCCGGCCACGAAAGCGCCGCCGTGCTGCGTGCCGATCCACCACCAACCGAGGCCGGCCACCACGGCCTGCGAACCGGCGATCCCGTCGATGCCATCCATGAAATTGTAGATGTTCAGCAATCCGACGATCCACAGGCAGAGCACCCAATAGCCCAAGCCCGGGGGGTGCACCGGGACCCAGGGCCACATCGCGCTCGCGGCGGGCCAGGCCCTTGCCGCCGTCGCCAGCACCGCGCCCGCCGCCGCAAACTGCACCGCGAAACGGATGCCCGTCGACAGCGTGAACACGTCGTCGAGCAGGCTGACAACGTACATCGCCGCCGCGCCGCCCACCACCGCCCAGCGCAGTCCCTCCGGCACCCGCGCGGCGTCCGCCCAAAAGACGAGCGCCCCGAGGAGCACGGGGACGAAGGCCGCCCCGCCGAGCCGCGGCACGGGCACCTTGTGCGAACTGCGCTCGTTGGGCACATCCAGCAAGGCCCGACGCACGGCGACCGCGCGGACCAAGCGCACCAGCAGCGCGGAGGAGATCAGGAAACCAAGGGCCCAGAGCGACACAGGGATCATGGGGACGGCGGTGTAGTCCGGACGGAAGCTTCGGGCCCCACGGTCGCCCGCAGGCCTTCTTCGAGCCGAAACGGCGGCGTCCAGCCGCAGCGCGCCCGGAAACGCGCGGCCGAGACCGGCAGCGACGCACCGAGTTTGCGCACCGCCTCGGAATCGAAGCCCGGCGATCGGCCCAGCAGCAGCGCGCACCCGTCGCCCAGGCGTCCCAGAATTCCAAGTACGCCTGCCGGGACGCCGAACAGCCGCGCCGGCCGCCCCGCCGCCCGGCCCAGGGCGCGGATCAGGTCGGGGGTGGAGAGCGTTTCGGCGTCGGCCACGCAAAACACCTCGCCGACCGCCGCCGGATGCACCAGGGCGACCTGCACCGCGGCGGCCAGATTCCGCACGTAGAGAAAACTGCGCCGGTTGCGGATCGCCCCCAGCGGCAGCGGCAGCGGCAGGCGCAGCAGCCGCAGCAGCCGCTCCATGTTGCCGGGATTGCCCGGCCCGTAGAGCAAGGGCGGCCGCAAAATGCACCACTCGCCCGCGCCGCCGGCGAAAGCCGCGGCCACGGCGCGCTCGGCCGCCAGCTTGCTGCGCCCGTAGGGCGTGACCGGAAGGCATGGCGTCGCTTCGTCCACCGGTTCCGCCGCCGCATCCGTCACCGCGCCGATCGAGCTGACAAAAACAAAACGCCGCACCCCGGCCGCACGGGCCGCCGCCGCCAGCCGGGCCGTACCCCGGTGGTTGACTTCATCGTAGACCGCATCCGCGACCTGCGCCTTGGGCCCGATCCGATGGGCCACCGCCGCCGCATGCACCACGGCATCCGTGTCGCGCAACACCTCCGACCAATCCGTGTCGCCGCCGATCGAGGCGATTTGCCGCCACTCGACCCCGGGGACCGCAGGCGGCGCTCCGCGATGCAGGGTGCCGCGCACCTGCCAGCCGGCCGCCCGCAATTCGAGGCACAGCACGCGCCCGAGAAATCCGCCGGCTCCGGTCACGAGTACGCGCTTCATCGCAGCACTTGCCGGTACTGCCCGATCACCGTGGCCGGCGCATAGGTCTGCTCCGCCGCCCGCCGCGCCCGCCCGCCGCGCGCGGCCACCCCGGCGGGATCGGCCAGCGCCTCCCGGATCGCTCCGGCAAAAGCGGCCGTGTCTCCCGGGGACAGCACCCAACCGATGTCCTCCTCCGCCACCAAAGCCGCGATTTCGGAATCCGCGTCGACCGCGGCCACCACCGGCCGTCCGGCCGCCATCACGTTGTAGATTCGGCTCGGCACGCCAAGTCCCGCCATGCCGGCGCAGAGGGAGACGATGCCGACGTCGCAGGCGCCGAGAAAAACCGTCTGCTCTTCGCGGGGCTTGGGCCCGAGCAGCACGACATTTTCCAATCCTTCCTTAGCCACCGCCTGAGCGAGCCAACCGGCCATCTTCCCGGAACCGATCACCAGGAAACGAACCCGCGGTTCGTTCCGCAAAGCGACCATGCACGCGAAGAGAAAACCGATATTCTGCAACGGCCCGATGTTGCCGGCGTAGCCGATCACGAATTTGTCCCCGAGTCCGAGCTCGGCCAGGAGCGGATTGCGCGCCCGCGGCAGCGGCACGATCGTGTCGATGTCGGACCAATTGGGAATCCGCTGGACGGGCGGCGCCCCGGGACCGGCCTTTTTCCGCACGCAACGGTCCATGTCGCGTCCGAGCACCAGAATACGCTCCATGCCCAAGTAGAGCCGGCGATTGAGCGCATTCAACCCGCGGGCCATCCAACCTTCCGGCGCGATCAGACCGGCCACGACCATATTGTCCGGGTAGACGTCCTCCACCTTCAGGGTGCAACGCGCGCCCCGGAGCCGGCACGCCAGGGCGACCAGGAAGGGCAGCACCGGCGGATTCGTGCCGACGAGCACCAGATCCCGGCGCCGGATCCGGCGCAGCACCGTCAGGAACATAACGGTTCCGAGTGTCACCATGTTGATGACGCGCAGCGGCAGCCGGTTTTTGTCGAAGGTGCTGCCCCAGCACCGGAAGATCTCGACGCCGCGGCGGGTCTCGCGCGCCGGCACGCGGGTACCGCGACGGCTGTAGTTCGGCCGGGCGCAAATCACCCCGACGCGGGCGTCGCGGGCCAGTCCCTCGGCAATCAGCGTCAGATAATGGCCGGTCGAGGTTTCCTCGGGGTAATAGACTTCGGAAACCACCCAACGCTCGATCCGGCCCGCGCCGGCTGGAACAGGTTCGCTCACGGTATCGGTTGCTCCCCGCCCGGGCGAGGCAGGTTCCAGTGGTCCGGCGGCAATCGGAAGTCGTCCTCTCCCGCCTGCTCGATGCGGCCCGACGAATAGACCATCAGGATCGTGCCCGGTTCGAGCGCAACGCTGGCGGTGAAATACCCTCCCGGGATCCGCAGCACCGCAGGCGCGCTGTCCCGGAGTTCGAAGGTGCGCACCGGCAGGTCGCGCGAGGGCAAAGGCCACGCGTCGGGTTCGACGGCACCGACCACCAGCGCGCCGCGCAGGACGAAAAACCACTTCGTCTCCCGCCGGTGCCCCACCCAACCCCGCACGACCCCGGTCGCCGACGGCCGCACCGCATAGCCGCGGTCGACGCCGGCGAAATCGAAACCGTTCACATGGAGCACTTCCCCGCGGGCATCGCGGTGCAGGCCGCCGGGAATCAGTTCCGGGCCCGGGTTCATTCGGCGCTCCGCCACACCGTCCGGTTCACGTAGGCCGTGTAGCTCAGGATAATGCGTACGACCTTTTCCGATACATTGGGCATGCTGTAATCCTGGACCGGACGCAGCACGCGGGCCGCCCCGCGGCCCTGGGCCGCGAGCACCCCGAGGCAACGCCGGATCAGGCCGTAGTCCATGCCGACCATCATGACCGCCGCCTCCTCCATGCCTTCGGGCCGCTCGTGCGCTTCCCGCAGGTTGAGCGCCGGGAATCCGAGGATCGAGGACTCCTCCGCGATGGTCCCGCTGTCCGAAAGGACCGCCTGCGCGTGCAACTGGAGGTGGTTGTAGTCGAGAAAACCGAGCGGTTTCATCAGCTCGACCCGCGGATCGAAGTCGAATCCGCCGGCTTCGAACCGTTTCCGCGTGCGCGGATGCGTCGAGACAATCACCCGCCGGTCGTAGTCGCGGGCCAGTCCGTTCAAGATCCCGACCAGCCGCCCGAGCTGGCGCGGGGAATCGACATTCTCTTCCCGGTGCGAGCTCACGACGAAATAACGCTGTGCCGTCAGCCCAAGGCGCGCGAGCACGTCCGAGGCGTCGATCTTCGCGCGGTGCGCCGCCAGGACCTCGAACATGGGACTGCCGGTCTTGATCACGCGATCCGGCGGCAATCCCTCCCGCAGCAGATACTCGCGGGAGATGTCGCTGTAGGGCAGATTGATGTCCGACAGATGATCGACCACCCGGCGGTTGATCTCCTCCGGGACCCGCTGGTCGAAGCAACGGTTGCCGGCCTCCATGTGGAAGACGGGCACGCGGCGGCGCTTGGCCGCATAGGCCGCGAGGCAGCTGTTCGTGTCGCCGAGAATCAGGAAGGCGTCCGGCTTGACCGTTTCCAGCAGCGCATCCGTCCGGGCAATGATGTTGCCGATCGTCTCCACCGCGGTCCGGCCGACCGCCTCGAGAAAGTGGTCCGGCTTCCGCAGGCCGAGATCGTCGAAAAAGATCTGGTTGAGCTCGTAGTCGTAGTTCTGGCCGGTGTGGACCAGCACGTGCTCGGCATGGCGGTCGAGCGCGCCGATCACGCGGGAAAGACGGATGATTTCGGGGCGCGTGCCCACCACAGTCATGATACGCATGGGAAAAGTCTCAGCCCGGACGGGCGACCGGTTCAGGCGGGCCGGAGCACGGGCGCCGCAATCGTGTCCGGCCGGGTCGGATCGAAAATCTCGCTCGCCCAGAAAATGGTCACCAACTCGCCGGACCCGACATTCTCGATCGAGTGCGCGTAGCCGGGCGGAATATCGACGACCCGGAAATCGCGCCCGTTGACGCGGTGCGCCACCTCGGCGCCGTCCCAGATCCGCCGGAAGCGGACGATCGCCTCGCCCTCCACGACGAGAAATTTCTCGGTCTTGGTGTGATGGTAGTGGTTGCCGCGCGTGACGCCCGGATTGGTGCGCGAGACGAAGATTTGGCCGAAGTGCGCCGACTTCACGAATTCCGCCAGGCTGCCGCGGGGATCGTGGCGCTGCTCGAGGCTGTACGCGAAATCCGCGCCCTCCAGATAGCTGAGGTAGGTCGCGTAGAGCCGCCGCGTGAACTCGGTCTCGAACGACGGCATGACGAGCGTGTGCCGGGATTCCTTGAACCGCCGGATCGCGGCCGCGAGTTCACCCAGCGTGATCTGGTAGGACTCCGCGACTTCGCGGTGCTCCGCTCCCGGCAACCCGGCCGGCTCCAGCGCGGCCGCGGTCATCGCCGCGACCACATCGTCGACGTAAACCAATTCCAGCTCCTTCGCCTCATCCGAAATGGTGATCGGCAGGCCGTGGGCGATGTTGTGGCAAAAGGTGGCGGTGACCGAATTGTAGTTCGGCCGGCAGCCCTTGCCGAAGACGTTCTTCAGCCGGAAAACAATTGCCCGGCCGCCGCCCTCGCGGGCCCAGGTTTCCAAGACCGTCTCGGCCCCGCGTTTGCTTTCTCCGTAGGGATTGTCGAGTGCCGCCTGGATCGAAGAGGAAAGAATGATCGTCGGCTGCCGGCCGGCTGCGCGGACGCGGCGGCAGATGTCGGCGGTGAGATCGGTATTGCCTGCCTTGAACTCGGCGGGGTCTTTCGGCCGGTTGACGCCGGCGAGGTGCACGATGGCATCGGCGTGCGCCAGCGCCGCCTCGAAGTCGGCCGCCGGGGTTCCCAGGTCGTATTCCAGCACGCGGACCGTCGGTTGCCGGCGGAGCGACTCCACCATAT
Organism: Opitutaceae bacterium; assembly: GCA_027482185.1. Taxonomy (GTDB): domain Bacteria; phylum Verrucomicrobiota; class Verrucomicrobiia; order Opitutales; family Opitutaceae; genus ER46. Next base: position 77,505 of record JAIXWF010000015.1, read on the forward strand.
GCCGGCCAAGGAAGCCGGCCGCGCCGGTCACGAGCACTGTTTTCATGCGTTGAGGGAACCGCCGCCCGCTTCAGCGGATCCCGCGCCGGGTGCGGGCCTCGCGAACTTCGGGCAAGGTGAGGAGCAATTCGCACATCGCGTCCACGTCCAGCCGGCGCGTGTTGTGCGAATGGTAGTCGTCGACCTGGGCCGCGCCCTTCTGGCCCTCCGAGAAATAGAGGTTGTAGTTCAGGTCCCGCGTGTCCGCCGGCACGCGGAAATAATCCCCCATGTCGTCGGCGTGGATCAGCTCCTCGCGGGTCAGCAGGGTCTCGTAGAGTTTCTCGCCGTGCCGGGTGCCGATGACGTTGACCGGATTGTCGGCGCGCAACAGCCGCTTCAAAGCCTCGGCGAGGGTCGCGATCGTGGCCGCCGGCGCCTTCTGCACGAAGCGGTCGCCGGGCCGGCCGTGCTCGAACGCGAAGAGCACGAGGTCGATGGCGCTGTCCAGATTCATCATGAAGCGCGTCATCTCCGGATCCGTAACGGTGAGCGGCGCACCGGCTTCGAGCTGCTGGATAAACAGCGGGATGACGGAGCCGCGCGAAGCCATGACGTTGCCGTAGCGCGTGCCGCAGAACACAAGACCGCGGCCGGCGGCGGAGCGCGCGCGCGCGACCATGATTTTTTCCATCAGCGCCTTCGACATACCCATCGCGTTGATCGGGTAGGCGGCCTTGTCGGTGCTCAGCACAACCACCTTGCCGACGCCGGATTCCAGCGCGGCCTGGAGGAGATTGTCGGTGCCGACGACATTGGTGCGCACTGCTTCCATCGGGTAGAATTCGCAGGACGGCACCTGCTTCAGGGCCGCGGCATGGAAAATATAATCCACGCCGGAGACGGCCTCGCGGAGGCTGTCGATGTTGCGGACATCGCCGATGTAGAACTTCACCTTCGGACTGCGGTACTGGTGCCGCATGTCGTCCTGTTTCTTTTCGTCGCGGGAAAGGATGCGGATTTCGCCGATCTCCGTGTTCAGGAAGCGGCGAAGGACGGCATTGCCGAAGGAGCCGGTGCCACCGGTGATGAGAAGTTTTTTCTGGGCGAACATGACGATCGAATTTGAAACGGAGGGGAACTCAGGCCGCCGGCAGGGAGGGCAGCGGCCGGGGCCGCGGGCGGTGGCCGCGCCGCGGCGGCGGGCGGTCGACCGGAATGAATTCGCCGCCGGCGCGGCGCAGGCCGGCCTGCACCAAGGTGCCGATGGAAATCTGGGCGATCATGATGAGCGTGCCGAAGAAATCGGTAAACGGCGTCAAAATCATCGCCGCGAAAATGCCGCAATAGACCAGTTTGGGACCCAATTGGCCCTGGATCGCCGAACGATAGAACCGGCTCGCGAGCACCTGGATGAGCGCGAGAATCCCGACGCAGCCCCAGAGCCCGAAATCACGGAGGTAGTTGGCGTAAAAGGTGAACGTGTTGAACGCCGTGTTCGCCATCTGCAACGCGTAGCGATTTTCATATTCCTGGCGTTGCATTTGGAAAATCTGCTCGCGGACAATCGTGGGGAACAGCGCCCGCAACGTATAGTCGGGGTAGTAGTTCGGTTCGACCGAATCGATGTTGTAGTTCAGGTTGACCAAGGGGGCGGTCGCATAGAACAGCAGCCACGTCCATCCGCGCTTGAGATCGCCCAGCACGGACTCCTGGAAAACGCCCTCCGAGGTTTCCTCCACGTACTGGCGTACCGTTGCCTTGCTTTCGGCGTGGCGGTTTTCCGCCACGAAATTCAGCAGATAGAGGAAAACCAGCGCCATCGCCCCGATCCGCAGCAGCCGATGACCGGTGAGCCGGCGGCTCAGAAGGTAATAACCGGCGAGATTCAGGATGAGGTAAACCATCAGGCCGCGATTCATGATCGCGAGACAATAGCTCCACAGCAGCACCGTGTGCACCGCATAGCGTAGCCGCCCGGAGGCCAGATAGTCGTGGAACGAAAGCAGCGTGAGAATGATATACAAGGCGACCAAGCCGCCGTTGAGGGTCGGGATGCCGAAGTCCGCATAACCGCGGGGATCGCCGATCAAGCCCCAAAGCAGGGGAAAGCCGCGCTGGACGATCACCGTCAGCACCACGCCCGTCGCCCACACCGTCAGGAGCGTACGCTTCAGGCGCCGGATATACAGAACTTGACGCTGATAAATCTCGGGCGGCGGGAAAAACAGCCGCCGCGAGCTGCCGTCCTTCGAAAATCCGAAGAAATGCTCCATGTAGAAAAAGACGGCAATCGAACCGCCGACGAGGAGGGCGGTCTTGAGCTCCAGCGCCATGTCCTCGCGCAGCAGGCTGACGAGGAACAGGAAAACCACGACCGACCAGACCAGTCCGAAGATCACCGCCGGCCGGGACAGCGCGCTTGGCGGTTCGAGAATGGGACGGGCGCCGGGATTCACGCCTTGAGCTTCTCCATGAACGCGTAGCAGAGGATGTGGCAGATGTTCATGTGCACGTCCTCGACGCGGCCGTAGTGGCGCGAGTCGACCACGATGACCTCGTCCGCCAATTCCGCGACCCTGCCGCGGGCGCCGCCCAGCAGGGCGACGGTATGCACGCCCTTGGCCGCGCACCATTCGATCGCCTTGACGACGTTCGGGGAATTGCCGCTGACCGACATCGTGAGCGCGACATCGCCGGGTCGGGCGTAATTGTCCAGCTGCCGCCAATAGACATCCTGGTAGCTGTAGTCGTTGGCGATGGCGCTCAACCAAGGGATATTGTCGTTGAGCGACAGCACCCGGAAACGTTTGCCGAGGGCATCCGACGAACCCTTGCCCAGATCGGTGGCAAAGTGGGAAGCGTTGGCGCCGCTGCCGCCGTTGCCGAAGGCGAAAATCTGGCGGTCCTCGTCGACCGCCTGTTTGAGGCGCAGGACGACACGCTCGATGGCGGCGGGTGAAACCGACAGGAGCGCCTCGTTTTGCGCGGCGGTATAGGCGGAAATCCAATCTTTCATGGTCTGGTTGGAAAAAAGACGAACGAAGACGCCGGCGGCTTACAACCGGCGCGAACTGGGCAGATAGCCATGGATGAAATTCCAGAACGCCGGGGAAATCCGCAAGGCCAGAGAAAGTCCGCGGTAGCGCCAGCCGACACGGCCGAGGGGCCCGAGCACCGCCCGGGCCTCGTCCACGCGGCCCTCTTGCACGAGCCAGCGGGCATTGTAGTAGTGGGCCCGGGCGTAGGCCTCGCGAAATGCCTCCGGAAAACGGCCGTCGATCCCGGGATGCCGCTCCTTGAGTTTGGCCAGGGTCAGCAGCCGATCCGCCGACCATTTTTCCATCACCGAATAGGTCAACGACGACCGGTGATGTCTCAGTTTCGAAAGGTATTCCCTGACCACGGCAAACCGGTGGGTGGCCGAAAGCAGCAGCAGCAGGTCGTATTCCTCGGAGCCGAAGATGCGCTCGTCGAAATTCAGGTTCGTCTCCAGCAATGTCGCCCGCCGGATCATCATGGTGGGGACATCCGTCTCGAATTGCCGCAGCATCGCGTCGAGGATCATGCCGCTGCGATGGAGCGGCAGCCGGCGCCGGCGCTCCACGCCTTCTTCGTTGATGTAGATGACGCCGCCGTAAACCACGGCCGCGGCTTCCCGCTCGATGAATTCCAGCTTCCGGCTGAGATTTTCCGGCAGATAGATGTCGTCCGTGTCGAGGAACGAAATGAAATCGCCCCGGCACTCGTTCACCGCCAGCCGCCGGGCGCCGCCCAAGGTCGTGTGTTGCGGCGCCAGAATATAGCGGATCCGGTCGTCGCCGTAGGATTGCGCGATCGCCGCACTGCCATCCGTCGAGCGGTTGTCCCAGAAGACGAGTTCCCAATGCGGATAGGTCTGGGCCCGCACCGAATCGATCGCTTCGCGGAGATACTTTTCTCCGTTGTAGCAATTCATGACGATGCTGATGAGCGCGTTGGCCATGGCGGTGGGGTTTTGCCGGGGGAAACGAAAAGTTCAGGTCCGGCGGCGCGGGGGCGCGGCCGTTTCCTCGGGGACCTCGGCCAGCCGGCGGATCCGGGCCGAAACCGCGGGGACGTAACGCATCACCTCGTTTTCACGGTAGGGCATGGCACCGATCCGCAGCTTGCCCTTCGCTCCGAAATGTTTCCACCACCGTTCCGCCCATTCGGAAAGCACCTCGGGAACCCCCGAGCCGACATTCTCGACGAGGGGACGGCCCGGCCTGACATCTTTGCGGGTCAGCGCATCGACAAAAATCGCCGCCACTCGGTCGACGCGGATGAAATCGCGGATCTGCGCCCCCGGCGTCATCTTGAAGTCTTGCCCCGCCAGCGCCGCTTCGCGGAGCGCCGGCCAGATGTTTTTGATATGCTGGCCCTGTCCGTAGGCCGCGGAGATCCGGCCGTAGTAGAGCTCGGCCCCGCGCTCGACCGCCAGGGAATAGGCCAAAACAAAACTTGCCGCCTTGGACGCCGCGTAGGGAAACGTGGGCAGCAGGGTCGCCGCCGGCGGCACAAACCGGTAGCGGTTGGCCGAATGGCCGTACTCGGTGATGCTGCCGGAGAGCACGATCCGGCGCACCGCGGCGTTGATCGCCAACTCGCACAGCCGGAACGGCGCATAGACGTTCCACTTGGTCAGATCGTCCCAACTCGCCGCCTGCGGACTCACGCCGGCCGCCGCCAGATGCACGAGGGCATCGCAGCCGCGCATGTCCTTTTCCGACACCTGATCCATCGTCTTCGTCAACCACACCGGCGACTTCGCCAGCGCCACCCGCGGGCGGACGCTCCGGCTGCGCCGCAGGGCCACGACCTCGTGGCCGGCGGCGTGGGCGGCATTGACGAAATGGGAACCGACAAAGCCGGTTCCGCCGGTGAGGAAAATGCGCATCGTTTCGGGAGACGGGACCGGTTAACGGTCAAAGTTGACGGGAGCTCGGCAGGTGGCGGTGCACAAAGTGCCAGCAACCGGTCGATATCCGCAGGGCAAAATAAACCGCCCAATACCGCCACCCCGCGGCGACGATGGAACGCAGGACCGCCAGGGCATCTTCCCGCCGGCCGCAGGCGACCAGCCAGCGGGCATGGTAGTAATCCGCCCGGGCGTAAGCTTCCGCGAACGCGGCCGGGTACCGGGTCTCGATGCCGGGCACACGCTCCCGCACCCGCCGCAAGGTCCGATTGCGGTCGCTGGCCCAATCCCCGATCAGCGAATAGGTGAGCGACCCGCGATGGTGGCGCAGTCGGGCGATGTATTCCGGAATGGTAACGCACCGTTCGGTGGCGGCGAGCTGCATCAGCAGATCATACTCCGTCGAGCCGACGATATCGTCGCTGAAATTGATGCCCAGCCGCTGGATCACCGCCCGGGAAACGACCAAGGTCGAAATGTCGGCGTCAAACTGGCGGAGCAGGTCCTCGAAGATGATTCCGTCCCGCACCGCCGGCAGGCGCCGGCGCCGCTCGATGCTCTCCTCGTCGACATAGATCACCCCGCCGTAGGCGGCCGCCGCCTGCGTGCGCTCCATCCAAGCCACCTTCGTCGCGAGGTTTTCCGGCAGGTAGCTGTCGTCGCAATCGAGGAAACAGATGTAATCGCCCCGGCTCTGGTCGACGGCCAAACGGCGGGCGGGCGCGAGGTTCGTGTGCCGCGGGGCGTAAAAGTAACGGATGCGCGGATCGCCGTACGATTGGATAATCTCCGCGCTGCGATCTTTGCTGCGGTTGTCCCAGAAAATGAGTTCCCAGTTCGTGTAGGTCTGGGCGATCACGGACTCCACGGCTTCCCGCAGATACTGTTCCCCGTTGTAGCAATTCATCAGCACGCTCACGAGCGGCTGCGGGGGCGAACCGGGCGACGCGGCGCCGCCGGCGGAAGCGTTGTGCGCAGGTGCGGCCATCACGATTTCCGCGGGGTCCACGCGTAGGGAATTTCCGGGGTGTCGAGCGGCAGGATCCTCGACTCGGCCGGGTCGTGCATGAGATCGGCGCAATTCGCGATCAAGGCCGGGCCGTCGCCGAGATTTTCGAATCCGTACCAGATACCCGGCGGGATGATCAGGAGTCCGTAGCGATCGGGCCGCCCCGAGAGGCAGATCTGGATCCGGCCCGCGGTCGGCGAATCGGCCCGCGCGTCGAAGAGCACAAAACGGATGCGGCCGACCGGCACGGCCAACCGCTGCGTCATGCGCAGGTGCAATTTCCACCCCTTGGTGACGCCGGGACGAAGTTCCGAAAAATAGACTTCGCCGAAGCCGACAAAGCCCGGCGCATCCGCCCGCACCATGTGCAGGACCGCACCCCGTTCGTCCGCGATCACGCGCAGCGGTCGCCATTCCACGCCCGCCAGCTCAGCGGCCGCCGTGCCAGTCACCGCGTCCAAGCCAAGCCTCCCTGTTCGGCTTGCCGGCAATACTCGCCGATCTGTTTTTGGGTGAGGGCGTACAGGCCGGCCCCGCCGCCGGTGCAGTAATGGCGGTACCATTCGCCCGTGAACTGCACCGTGCCCGCAAACGTCAGCGTGGGCCGCCACGCCAGATCGGCGAGGGCTTTGTCGCAGCAGAGTTTGAGCAGCGTCGCCTCATGCTGCTGCGCGCCGGCGGGCTGCCCGTACACCCACTTCGCATCCTGCCAGTAACCGGCGAGGGCCTCGATCAGTTTGCTCACGGGATGGTTGACGGTGGAGTCCGGCCCGAAGTTGTAGGCTTGGCCGAGCACCTTGCCCTGGCGCTCCCAGAGCGCCGCACCGAGCTGGAGGTAGCCGCTCAGCGGTTCCAGCACATGCTGCCACGGCCGCGTGGCGTTGGGATTGCGGATCTGCACGGCCTGGCCGGCGGACCAACTGCGCACGCAATCCGGCACGATGCGGTCCTCGGCCCAGTCGCCGCCGCCGATGACGTTGCCGGCCCGCGCGGTCGCGACCGCGGCCACGCCTTCGGCCGGCTGGAAGAACGACTTGATGTAGGAATGCGAGATCAGTTCCGCGCAGGCCTTGGAGGCGCTGTAGGGATCGTCGCCGCCGAGCATGTCGTTTTCCCGGTAGCCCCAGATCCACTCGACGTTCCGGTAGCACTTGTCGCTCGTGATCATGACGAGCGCGCGGACCGAAGGTGTGCGGCGCACGCCCTCCAGCACGTGGAGACTGCCCATCGCGTTCGTCGCGAACGTGCCCGCGGGATCGCGGTAGGAACGCCGCACCAGGGCCTGCGCCGCGAGGTGGAACACGATCTCCGGCTTGAAGTCCGCCAGCACCTCGGCCACGCGGGCCGCATCGGTGACATCGCCCGGATAGTGCTTCAGCCGGTTCTGCAGTCCGAGCACCTCGAAGTTGCTCGGCTGGCTGGGCAGGCCGTTCGAAAGCCCGCCGACCTCGGCGCCGAGCTGCAGCAGCCAGGAGGCGAGCCACGTGCCCTTGAAACCGGTGTGACCCGTGATGAGAACGCGGCGGCCGGCGTAGATGTTGGAAAACATGAAAAATGAAAAATTACTTGGTCCGCACCCAAGGCGCCTGCCCTGAACGCCACAGATCGTTGAGGACATCGCGGTCGCGGACCGTGTCCATCGGTTGCCAGAAGCCCTGGTGCTTGTAGGCCATGAGTTGGCCGTCGCGGGCCAGTTTCTCGAGCGGATCCTGCTCCAGAACGGTGTCGTCCCCGCGGAGGTAGTCGAATACGCCGGGCTCGAAGACGAAGAACCCGCCGTTGATCCATCCTTCCGACGCCTGCGGTTTTTCCTTGAAGCTGGCGACGCGTTCGCCGTCGAACGCCATGGTCCCGAAACGGGCCGCGGGACGGACCGCCGTCACGGTCGCCAGCTTGCCGTGCCGGCGGTGGAAGGCGACCAAGGCCGTGATGTCGACGTCGGAGACGCCGTCGCCGTACGTCAGCATGAAGGTGCCGTGCGGCCGCAGGCGCGACTCGAGGCGATGAAGCCGACCGCCGGTCATCGACTTGTCGCCGGTATCGACCAACTCGACCGCAAGATCTTCCGCGACCCGCCGGCTGTAGTCGACCTTGCCGGTGCCGAGATCGATCGCGAGGTCGCTCGTCCGCAGGTGGTAGTTGAGGAAATAGTCCTTCACCACTTCGCCCTTGTAGCCGAGCGCCACGACGAACCGGGTAAACTGGTGCGCCGCATAGCAGCGCATGATGTGCACCAGAATCGGAATCCCGCCGATTTCTACCATCGGTTTGGGCTTGAGCTGGGTCTCTTCGCTGATGCGGGTGCCGAGCCCCCCTGCCAATAGGACGGTTTTCATCGTTCAGTTGCTTTGGAAAAAGTCCCGCACGGCCGTGCAGACGCGTTCCACGTCCGCAGGTTGCAACCCGGGATGCAGCGGCAGACTGAGCAGTTCGCCGTAGACCTGCTCCGTCACCGGCAGGGAAATCCGGCCGCCGCCGAAGAGGGTGAGCAGGTGGTTCGGCTTGTAGTGGATGCCGGTCTCGACCCCGGCGGCCTGCAGATGCGCCCGCAAGGCGTCGCGGCGACCGCCGAGCACCCGCACCGGCTGGAGGTGGGGCACGATGGGACCGAGGTCGGTCGCGAACAGGGCCAGGCCCGGAATCGGCGCCAGCAACTCCCGGTAACGTCGCGCCAACGCCACCCGCTGCGGCGCAAACTCGCCGGCGAAGCGCTGCAGTTGCACCCGGCCGATGGCGGCAAGGACATTGCTCATGTGGCAACGGTGCCCCGGGCGTTTCACGTCGAATTCCCAGCTGCGCTGGCCGGCAAAACGGCGCTCCGTGTCGCGCTCGATGCCCAGCAACCGCGCGTCCTTCACCCGTTCCAGCACCAACGGATCGGCGGAGACCACCGCTCCGCCCTCCCCGCTCGTGATATTCTTGATGCCGTCGAAGCTGAAACACTGCACGTCCCCGAAGCTGCCGATCAGCCGGCCCCGGTGGGTGCAGCCAAAGGCATGCGCCGCATCCTCGATCACCCGCAGCCCGTGCTCCGCCGCAAAACGGTAGATCGCATCGAGGTCGCCCGGATTGCTGGCGTAGTGCACCGGCATGATGGCGCGCGTCCGCGGCGTGATCCGGCGCGCCGCGTCCGCCAGATCGATCGTGGCCGTCTCCGGCAACACCTCGCAGGCCACCGGCACGGCACCGGCCGCCTGCAAGGCCTGGAACGTCGCCACAAACGTCAGCGATTGCACCAGCACTTCGTCGCCCGGAGACACCACGGCCTGCGTCGCGAGCATGACGGCGGCGGTGCCCGAGTTGACGCAGACGACGTGTCCGGCCGGCACGCCCAAAAACGCGGCCAACTCGGTTTCGAATCGCTGCACCTCGGCTCCCATGCCGAGATAGCCGTCGCCAATCAGAATCTGGGCGACGGCTGCTGCTTCGCGTTCACCGACGATCGAACGGGCGAGTCGGACATTGTTCATGGGGAGATGGGAAACGGACGGGATTGGCGGCGCGCGAAGCCCGGATTCGGAATCGGAAATCAACCTACGACTCAATGCAAAACTCCGCCAACTCCGAGTGGATCAACGCGATGGCAGCCTGATCGGGATAGGTCCGCCAAAGCCCGATGTTTCGCGCGGATTTTTCCGGCACAAAGTACTGCCGCGCGCGGACATGGGTCGACGGACTTTCGCCCAGAAAAGCCATGATCTCCGGCAACGTCCGCTCGTAGTCGCGCACCAGCCGCTCATACTGCAACCGCAGGACGCGTCCCGGCGTGTCCGCCGTGCGCGCAGCCACCCGGCGCATCAGCCGAAACCGACGGCAGAAAACTTCCGGCGTAGTCGCCACGGCCCGGTAGGGCGCGGGTTTCGCGTTCGAGCCCGGCGGCACATAGCGGTTCTGGGCCACAAAAACGTCCCGGGGATCGCGATCGACGATGATCGAGCGCGCATCGGCAAAATAGCGCAGGGCCCGCGACGGGTTGAAAGGCTCGAAGGAATTGTGCATCACGACCGTGTGGTCGCCATGGTCCGCAAACGCATCTAGCAGCACCGCCAGATAGGCCCGGGTACGGACGAGAAAATCGTCCGGCGCCGACAGCGCGTAGTCGAAATCGAAGGCGGACGGCACCCGCAGCTGCTGCAGAAACTTCCGCCGGAAGAGTTCCCAGGCGCCGATTTCGCCCGCGGGATACGGCCACTCGGTTCGCCACGTCGCCTCGACCAAGCCCTTGAGATAGGCCTCGGTGGCGGGCGTGAACCGACCCTTGAAGAAATCGTCGTAGTTCCAACCCACGGCCTCGAACCAACTCGCCGGATTCGTCCACGCGTTCTTCGCCGCCAGCCGCCGCGCCAATTTCCGGAACCTCCGCAGGGCCGCGTCCGACCGGATCGGAGACCAGTCATCCGCCAATGCGGTCTCGAGGTCGCGGATTCCGCCTTGGATCCGGAGCAAATTGAACTCGAACTGGAAGTGGGCCACCGTGTAACCCGCGAATTCGCGCACCAGGTCGATCACGGCGTGTTTGCCGGTGAAGGCATAGCCGCTCAGGTCGAGGTAACGCAGATTCCGTGGAAGCGCCGGAGTCATCAGTAACGCAGCTGTTCGTAGAGTCGGCGCGCGGCGGATTTGCGCCAGATCCGAGGCGGCACAGCGCCGAAACGCAATCCGGCGCCGGCGACAAGGGTAGCAAAACGCGCCGCCACCGCCTCGATCGCGTGATGCTCCCGCACGTAGGCGAAGGCTTTCGCCGCCAGCCCCGGGTAGTCCCGGTCCAGGTCCGCCAACATGCCGGGCAAGGTATCTTCGCCACCGCAATCCTCCGCCGTGATCGTGTGCCCGAGTTCGTAGCCTTCGGCGTGATGGAGCCAACGGAACCGGTAGTCCGACGGCACTGCGGCGTAGGCCAAATCCAGCAAAATCACCGGCAAGCCGAGCGCCGCGCCCTCCAGCGCCGCAGTTCCCATTGAAGCCACCAAATCGGCTTCATTGAGCAGCAGCCGGCGCAGATCGACCGCCGCCAGATCGCCGTGCTGCACGACCCGCAGACCGGGGCCAGGAACGGAAAACTCCGCCAACATTCCGGCCTTCGGCCCGCTCCCGACCACATGGAAGACCACCGTCTTCCCCGTTGCGGTCGCCGCCGCGCGGAAACGCCGCAGCGCATGCACCAGAATATGCACTTTGAAATCGTAGAGGCGTCCGACCCAAGCGACCCGCAATTCAGTGTGGGCCGTCCGGCCCGTACGTTCCGGGGTCGCCGGCACCGCGACCGGCACCGGCAGCAAAATCGGGTCCGGCACCTTGGTGCCCAGGTAGGTTTCCGTCGCCCGGAGGGCCGGCCGATCGTGGAAAAACAGACTCCGTTGCGCGGCGGCCTGCTGCACCAAAGCGATCGTAGCCGCCGTTTGCGTTCCGGCCAACCAACGCAGGCAGGTCCGATAGAGGCCGGGCCGCCGCAACAGAAAATCCCGGTGCCCGAAGATCGGCAGCGCCGGCGGGATCAGGTTGTAGGGATGCAACTGCCACTCGACGATTCGGGCCGCGGGATGGATCGACAGCTGGCGGCGCAGCTTGCCCGGCAATTCGGCCTGCAGCACCAGCGTCTCGTCCGCCCCGATCTCGATTCGGCCATCGCGCCGGTATTCCGTCAGCTCGAGCCCGCGGTCGTCGCGCGCCATTCGCGCCATGGCGCCGCCGGCGAAATCCACCAGCCGGACCCGGTTGCCGGCCGCCGCCATCGCCCGCGCCATCCGCACAAACAGGCTCGAGACCCCGCTCGGCGGCACGTAGGGGAAAAAGAAAACGCAGCGACCCGCCGGGACCGTCGGCGGATGCCGCCGTTCCGCCGCTGCGGTCGAAGTGCTCGCGCCGGGAGGCGGGAGAATCATGCCAGCAGCGCCCGGTCGATCTTGATGACCAACTTGTCCACGCGTGAATCCGGCGCGACCGCCACCTTCGGCATGTGGCCGTCCTCCGGGAAAAAGATCGCGAAATGGCGCGGGCCGAGACGCACCCGTCCGTCGGGTTCGGCCGGCGCCGCCCAGTGGATCACATCCTTGGCCGGGTCGTAATCGTCCGTCGGCCGCAGGTCCGCGGTCGGGTGCCACTCGATCCATTCGCCGCCCGCGAGACCAAACTGCAGGTCGACGTAGCGGCGGTGGCTTTCGTAGCGGCAGGCGGCGCGCGGTTTCGTCGTGTAGCCGTGCACATTCGCGAACATCGCGTCGCCGCGCAGAGGGTAAATGCCGGGGGCGATGCCCGGAGGCAGCGCGCGCAGCCAAGCCAAGGCCTCGGCCCAAACCGGGTGCGCGGACAGCATCGCGTAGGTCTCGGGGAGATCGATTCGGCCGTACAGCATGGGCAATGTCCTTTGCGGGCCTCAGGCCGTTTCCCGCAGACCCCGCAGGAGATTGTCGGCGGCTTCGATCTCCATCTGGCGCTTCGCCTCGTCCGAGGAATAGCCAACGTGCGGCGTCAACAGCACTTGCCGGTAGTTCTTCAGCGGACCACGGTAAGGCTCTTCCGCAAACGCATCGAGCCACGCGCCCGCGATCTGGCCGGAATCGAGCGCCGCCTGCAGCGCCGTCTCGTTGACCAGGCCTCCGCGGCCGGTGTTGAGGACGTAGGCCCCGCGGCGCAACTGGGCCAACTCCGCGGCTCCGAGGATCTCCGCGCTGCCGCTCGCGTGCAGGCTGACGATATGGGCCTGCGCCAGCGCTTCCGCGAGGGAGACGATCGGGATACCGTCGACTTCGCCGCTGCGCATCGGATCGACCCCGACAACCCGCGCGCCGAAGGCCCGGAGATAGGCCGCGACCTGCAGGCCGATCCGGCCGAGCCCGACGACGGCCACCGTCTTGTCCCGCACCTGCGGGCCGGAAAGCTTTTCCCACCCGCCGGCGTGCATCGTCTGGTCCATCTGCGCGACCCGGCGGAGCAGGCAGATCAGCGCGCCGATCGTGAGCTCCGCGACCGCAACCGTGGGAGCGTTGGGAGTGGAGAAAACCTTGATGCCCAAGCGCCGGGCCGCGACCTGGTCGACGTTCTCCATGCCGACGCCACAGCGCGAAATCACCCGCAGCGTGGACCGGGCGAGCACGCCGTCCGTCAGCGGTTCCAAGCCGGCAATCAGCCCGACGACACCGTCGAGCGCCGTCGCCAGATCGGCTTCGGTCATTTTCCGGCCGACCGGATTGCGGCGCACGGCATAGCCCGCGGCCTCGATCAGCCGCAGCGGGGCGGGGTCGGCCGAACCGAACGTCGTCGGACCGATGAGAATGATATTGGATTGGCCCATGGAAAAGCGGCGGTTGGCTCAGCTGCGGCGCACGCCGGCGAAGTAATCGCGGCACGCGGTCTTGAACGTCTCGTCGTTCGCACATTCGGTGCGGCGCGGAATCGCGTCCGCATCCGGCAGAATCAATCCCAGCTTGGCATCGGTGTTCTTCTTGTCCTTGCCGATGGCCGCGAAAAACGCGGCTTCGGGAATATCCGTGGTCTCGAAGCCGCGGTAGTTCTGCCGCAGGACCGGATGCATCCGGTCGAAATGCTTCCGCTCGAGGCGCCCGAGGCGCACGGCGACATGGTTGGCCATGTCGATGCCGATCGTCACGGCGATGCCGTGCGGCACCGCGAAATCGGTCGCCGATTCGATGGCGTGGCCGAAGCTGTGCCCCAGATTCATCACGTTGCGGATGCCGCGATCGAACTCGTCCTGCTCGATAATGCCCCGCTTGATCTCAAGAGACCGGACAATGTAGCGCTGCAGCACGGCGGGATCCGCCGCGATCCGGGCGTAGTCCGCCGCGATGCGGTCGAACTCGGCCGGGCCGGCGATGACGTGGACCTTCAGCATTTCGCCGATGCCGGAACGGATCTCGGTCTCGGGCAGGCTCCCGAGGACCGCGCTGCTCACCACGATGCGCTTGGGCGGGGTGTAGGTCCCCACGACGTTCTTGAACGCACCGACGTTGATCGAGCTCTTGGAGCCGATGCACGAGTCGGCCTGGGCCAGCAGCGTCGTAGGATAGAAGTGCCAATCGACGCCGCGCAGCAGGACGGCACCGATGAAGCAGGTGATGTCCTGCACGATGCCGCCGCCGACGGCGACGAGGATGTGGCCGCGCTTGATCCCGCGACCGAGCAGATGCGTCACGTACTCCGGCATCCGTTCGAGGGATTTGTTGCCCTCCTTCGCCTCGATCAGCAGCACCGATTTCGAGGCCAGCACCGGCGCGAGTTGCTCCGGGTAGAGCGCCGCCACCTTGGCATCGACCAGATAGTGGCGCTGCGGGCCGGCGTCGGCGAGACCCGGAAACAGCGCGGTGGAAAACTCGACCCGGTACGGGCCCTGGTGCGATTGGACGATGAACGGTTCAGACACGGGTGAAGCCTCCGTCGATGACGATGTTTTGGCCGCTGACGAAAGTGTTTTCCGGCCCGGCCAACCAGGCGACGAGCGCCGCGACTTCGGACGGTTGCCCGAGCCGGCGCATCGGCACGCGCGCGGTGAGTTCCCGGATGCCCGCTTCGCCGAGATTCTTCCGGGTGAGGTCGGTCTCGATGAATCCGGGGGAAACGCAATTCGCCAAAATCCCGTCCGGCGCCACCTCGGCCGCCAGACCCGTGGTCAGGCCGTCGAGGCCGAACTTGCTGGCGGAGTAGGTGGCACGGTGCTCTTTGCTGATCACACTGAAAATCGAGGCGATGTTGACGATGCGCCCCCAGCGATGTCGCCGCATCCCCGGCAGCACCGCCTGGCAGAGCCGGAAGACCGACCGCAGGTTCACCTCGAGGATCGAATCGTAGTCCGAGAGCTTGATGGCCTCGAACGGATTGTTGGTGTTGATGCCGGCATTGTTCACCAAAATGTCGAAATCCGCGCCCGCGAGTTCGGCGGCAAAGGCGTCCGTGGCCGCCCGGTCCGACAGATCGACGCGACGGTAGTCCATGCCCGCCACCGGTCCGCGCGCGGGCGAAACGCCGGTGATGCAGACCTTGGCGCCGTCGGCCGCCAGACGCTCGGCGATCGCGCGGCCGATGCCCCGGGTGCCGCCGGTCACGAGGGCCGACTTGCCGGCCAAGGGCGACGGCGCGCTCACGGTTGCGCCTCCCGCATCAGATCCGCCACCGCGGCGGGGACTTGGTCCTCGATCGCAAAACGGTCCTTCCAGGCGCGGTCCGCACCGTAGATCCGGTACACGAGCGCCATGGTCCGCAGCGCTTCCTGCGACGAGCCGTCGACGATCGGGCGGTCGTGGACCACCGCTTCGGCAAATTCCGCGATCTCGTCGCGCCACGAGTTGTCCTCGTTGTAGCGCGTCGTCACCTCGCGCGGATCGCCGCCGTCGTGCTCGTTCGCGTAGGCGACGGTGAGGGTTTCGGAACCGTAGCTCTTGGACCCGGACAAAATGCCCGCGAGAATGAGTTGGCCGCGCTCGAGCGTAATCTCGAGGTGGAAACGGTGGCGCCACTGCGTGGCCGATGAGTGCAGCAGGGCGACGACGCCGGACTTGGTCCGCATCAGCGCGTACGCGTTGTCCTCGACATCGTGATGCCAGAAGTCGTTCGACACGAAACTGTGCACCTCGCCGAACTCGCCGGCGAACATGCGCATCAGGTCAACCATGTGGATACCTTGGTCGAGCAAAATGCCGCCGCCGGCCTCGCGGCGCTTGGTCCGCCAATCGGATTCGAAGCTGATGATCTTGGATTTGCCGTACAGCCCGCGCAGGTTCAGCACCCGGCCGAGCTCGCCGCTTTTCACGATGCGGTGCGCATCGCGGACCGAGTCGTGGTAGTGGTGGTTGAATCCGTACTTGAGCTTGCGGCCGGGGTGGCGGCGCTCGCTCGCGATCACCCGCGCGAGATCCTGCAGGTCGCGACCGGGCGGCTTTTCGCAGAACACATGGAGCCCGCGCTCCAAACCTGCCACCGTCACTTCCGCCGCCAGGAAGTTCGGCACGCAGACGAAGAGGATGTCGAGTTCCTGGGCGAGCAACTTCCGGAAATCGGTGAAGTATTTCACCCCGTCATCGAAGCTGCCGTCCTCCGTGTATTTCGCATCGCAAACGGCGACAGTCCGCAGCGCCGGATGACGATCGATAAACTGGCGGCGGCGGCGGCCGACGACGCCGTAACCCGCAATGCCGACGCGCAGTTTGTTCCCTGCCGGTTGATCCGAGCTCATGAGGCTTGATGGTAGTGCCGCAGCCAAGGATCGGCCCGCATGAGTTCGGTGGCTTTCACGAGATCCTGCGGCGTATCGACGCCGATGCTGTTGCTCGTCACAGGCACGAGCTTGATCTTGTAACCGTGTTCGAGCAGCCGCTGCATGTCGACGGACTCGATTTCCTCCAGCGGAGTGGGCGCGAGTTTCGTGTAGGTCGTCAGGAATTCGCGGCGAAACGCAATGATGCCGAGCTGCTTGTAGCGCTGGAGCGGGAGATTGCCGGCTTTCTTGCGCGAGGGAATGGCCTCGCGGGAAAAATACAGGGCGTGCATGCTCCGATCGAAGGTCACCTTCACGAGGTTGGGGTTCTCCCCTTCCTCTTCCGCGATCGGCGAGATGAGATTCGTGCACGGCAGATCCGGATTCTCGAGCATCGGCCGGATCACCTTCTCCAGCATATCCGGGCTGAGGAGCGGCTCGTCGCCCTGCACGTTTACGATGATATCCGCGGACTCGCCGACCGCGGCTTCGGCGACGCGGTCGGTGCAGCGTTCATGCGTGCTGGCGGTCATGACGGCCCGGCCGCCCAGCTTTTCGGTCGCGGCGACGATTTCGCGGTCGCAGGTGGCAACGAGCACATCGTTGACCAGCGGGCAAAGGAGCACCCGGCGGCGGACATGTTCGACCATCGGCAAGCCGGCGATCAGGGCGAGGGGTTTGCCGGGAAAGCGCGTCGACGCCATCCGGGCCGGAACCACGGCGAGAACAGTGGGGGATTTCATGAGAGCGGTTTGCGGGCGACCACGCGCATATGGGAGCTGAAGCGGTGCTTCGTGATCCAGGCCTGGAGTTCCTGTTTGGCCTCAGCGGAGCCGTGCCGGGCGACGGTTTCCCAAAACCGGCCCACCGGCGCCTCCTGCCGCTGGCTGCAGCCCTCGATGATCTGCCAATCAAGCACGCCGGGCGTTTCCGCCGCCTCGATCTCGAAACCGGCCCGCCGGCAGAGTCCGGCCAACGAATCCGGATTCATGAAATTCAAGTGGTGCGGGGGAAACACGCTGCGCGATTTTTCCCAGAGGACCTGGATATCGAAGCCCTCCCCGCTCAGCGTCGTCGCCAAAAAATATCCGCCCGGCCTCAGCAGCGAAAACGCCTTCCGGATCATGGTCTCCGGCGTGTGCAGGTGTTCGAGCAACTCGAAGGCCGTCAGCACCGCGAACGTCCCGTCGGCCCCCTGCAAATCCTCGATCATCACCTCGGCGACGCCGAGGCCCTTGCCGCGGCAGATCGCCGCCATCTCGGGCGAAGGTTCGATCGCGAAAAAGTCCGCGTCCGGCCAGAAGCGGCGCAGCTCCTCGAGAAACAGGCCGTACCCCGCCCCGATGTCGCCGATTTTGCCTCGGTTCTGGCCCGGCAGCAGCTGCGCGACGTGCTGCGCGCGCGGCTTGAACATTTTCTCCCGCCGCGCTTCCGCCACGGGCTTGAAAAACTCCTCCACCCAGAAGCGGCTCGACGGCGAATTCACATAGAATTCGGTCAGCGGCCCCATCTTCGGCCGCGGATTGACGTAAAGCGTGCGGCAGGATTCGCAGCTGCCGTACGTAAATCCGAACTTCACGAATTCGGCGCGGAACTTTCTCGTGCCGCAGGCCGGGCAGGCGGTTTCCTCGAGCCGGCTGCTGTCGCCGAAGAAGGCCAGCGCGTCCTCGCGCACCAGCTGCAGGTAGCGCTCATGGGTGTTGGGATTGCGGATGTCGGATTCTTTCATGGCGGCTCAGGAAGTTTGGGAACGGCGGCGGTAGCGGGCGTCGGGACCGTCGGCGCGCACCGCCTGGATCCCGGACCGGCAGGTCTCGCCGATGAAAATCATGTCGGTGGAATAGGCGATGAAGCGGTAGCCTTCGTCGATCCGCTGGCCGACCAACGCGGGGTTCGGCGGCACGACATGGTAGCCCGCGGCGATCTGCGGGTGCAACGCGGCGACCCGCCGGATCTCCGCCAAGGCCGCGAGCATGTCCGGATGGTTGAACTCGCCCGGAACGCCGAGGGAACCCGAAAGATCATAGGGCCCGACGATGAAGCCCGCCACGCCGGGCGTGCGCAGGATCGCATCGAGGTTGCGGACGCCTTCGATGTGCTCGATCTGCGCGATCACGACGCTGTCGTGCGCGACCCAGGCCCGGTATTCCTCGAACCGCGTGCCGTAGCCCTGCGCCCGCGCCAATCCCACGCCGCGCGTGCCGTGCGGCGGGTAGCGCACGGCGTCGACCGCGGCGGCAATTTCCGCCGCCGTCTTCACCATCGGGACGATGAGTCCCTCGGCCCCGGCATCCATCACGCGTTTGATCTGGACGGGGTCGTTGTGCGAAAGGCGGACGAGCGGATCGACCCCGCTCATGCGGATGATGCGGATCATTTCCTCGGCCTCGCGCAGCGAAATCACGCTGTGCTCCAGATCGACCACGATCCAATCGTAACCGGCCGCGGCCATGATCTCGGCGATGGCCGCTTGGCCGAGCTGCATCCAGGAACCGACCGTCACTTCCGGCTTGGCCAGCCGGCGGCGCAGCAGTTCGCGCGGCGCGCGGTCCGGATAGCGGTGGGGATGGATCGGTTCGTTGGAGGCCATGAAGGGAAGTTCGGGGATATCGGCGGAAACGTCGGTTGGAACAAGTGCAATCAGGACGCCGCCGGCGGCCTCACCGGACGCGCCGGCACTCCGCCGACAAAGACGCCCGGGGGCACATCCTTGGTCACCACGGCGCCGGCACCCACCATGGCATAGTCGCCCACGGTCACGGGGCCGATGAGAATGGCCCGGCTGCCGATGTAGCAGCCGCGCCCAATCACAATATCGCGGCCCGCGTCGGGTACCGCGTGCAACGGCTGGCCCGCTTTGGCGGCTTCGTCGCGCCCGAGATGTTTGCCCGTCAGCAGGCAAACGTCCTCGCCGAAAACCGTCTCCGCGCCGACCACCACGCGCCCGGAGCGCGTGTTGAAGTAGACGGATTTGGGAATGTAGTTCCGCCGCTGTTCCTCCCCGCCGAGAATGACAACCGGGTGGCGTCCGGAGCCGAGGCAATGCCGGTTGATGCGCAGATCGTAGGCTTCCGCCAAACGCCAGACGAGCGGTTTGGTCGCCGCGACGAATTTTCGTCCGAGTTGTTTGAGGAATTTCATCGGACCATCGCGCCTATGCGGCCAAACGGCGCAACCGGGAAACCATGCCGTTCAAAGTTTCCCCCGCCGATCGCCGCTCGTCGCGGCCGAGCACGATCCGGTAAAAGGCGAGCGCCACCGCCGCAATCACCGCCAATTTCAGCAGGACAGCCGCGATCGTGACTTGGACCCCGATGGCCGCGCCGGCCAACAAGGCCGCAACAAACAACATCGCCGCCAGCGCCACGCGCCGCCATTCGACCAGCACCGGGAAAAGACGGTTCGAGACCAGGCCGATTCCGATCGAAAAAACCGACATGCTGATCAGCAGCGAACATCCGGCCCCAATGAATCCCAGCCGCGGCACCAACACGATGTTGCTCGCGGCGTTGGCCGCCAGCGCCACCGCCGCCATCGTCGCCGTCAGATAGATCCTCCGGCTGAAAATGATCCCGGCGTCGAGCACCCCGACGAGCCCATAGATCAGGTGCGCGCAAACCACGAGCGGCACGGCCTTGGCGGCAGCCGCATAGTCCGCCTGCCTCGCCAGCAAGCCGACCACCTCGGGCGAGAACAGCGTCAGCGCCAGGGCAAATGCCAGTCCCGCCAGCAGATAGTAAGTCAGGACGCGGCCGAAGAATTCCGCAGCTCCGGGTTTGTCCTTCATCTCCAGCCGCACCGGCGTCCAGATCTGCCCGAACGGAATGATGAGCAGCACCTGGATCAACATGCCGATCCGGGCCGCGAGCGCGTACACGCCGACATCCGCCAGATCGCCGAATTTCTTGATCCAAAAGCGGTCGCCCGCGGTGTGGAGATAGTACATCAGTCCGGTCGCCACCGTCGGCAGGCCGAAGGCCAGCTGCAGGCGGACTTCGCGGCGCGAGATCCCGCCGCCCAGCCAATGGCGGCAGGTCCAGGCCAACGTCAGCAACAGCAGCAGTTGGTTGATCGCTTCGCCGAGCACCGGCGCCAACACCCCGAGTTCGCGGACCAGGAGCAGATAGACAATCAGGCAAATGCCCGAGAGGAGGGAACCGAGGTTGAGCGCGATCACGGCGGTGGAACGCCGTTCGAATCGCAACAGCACGTAGAAGAGCTGGTTCAGGAAACCGAAGGCCGCGCCGACGAGGGCCAGCCGGACGTGCGGCGCAAACTCCACCGTGCCGAACACCGCCGCCGCGATCCGATCGCCCGCCAGCACCCCGACGGCGATCTGCGCCGCGGCGCCGAGCGCGGTCATGAAAAGCGCGGTGTTGACGGCCGCTTTGCGGCCCGGGCCTTCGGGATAGTCGTAATACGAACGGGCCAGCGCCGAACTCACCCCGAAGTAGAACACCACCCCCGCGAGCGTCCCGCAGAGCGTGATCAGCGCCCAGGCCCCGTACATCTCCGGCGAAAGGTTTTTCGTGTAGAGCGGGATGAGGACGAAACCCAGCAACGCCTGCAGCACGCTCCCGATGCCGTAGACGGCCCCGTGGCCGAACAGCTCCTTGAATTTGCCGCCGCTGCCGGATGCCGTCATGCCGTCGCGGATCCTTCGCCGGCACCGAAACGGCGCACGACCGCGGCCGTCCGTTCGATCTGCGCCTCCTTGAGCCAGGGCCCGAGCGGCAGGCTCAGCACCGTTTCCGCAATCCGCTCGGCGAGGGGAAACGCCCCGCGCGGAAATCCCGCCGCGGCGTACGCCTGGGAGAGATGCGGCGGCACCGGATAATGGATCAGCGTGCCGATCCCCTCCGCCGCCAGGGCCGCCTGCAGCGCATCGCGGCGCGGATGCCGCACCGTGAACAGATGCCAAACGTGACCCGTCTCGCCCGGGACGCCGGGCAAGACCAGATCCGGCACCGGCGCCCCGCTCTCAACCCCGAGCAGCCGATGATACAGCCCGGCCAAGCGCACGCGTTCCGCATTCCAGCGGTCAAGGTACTTCAGCTTCACCCGCAGCAATGCCGCCTGCACTTCGTCGAGGCGGGAATTGATGCCTTGGACTTCGTTGTAGTAGCGCTTCCGCGATCCGTAATTTCGCAGGCAGCGGACTTTCTCGGCCAGCACCGGATCGTCGGTCGTGACGGCCCCCGCGTCCCCGAAGGCGCCGAGGTTCTTTGTCGGATAGAAACTGTGGCCCGCGGCATCGCCGAGCGCGCCGGCCCGCTTGCCGCGGCAGACCGCCCCCTGCGCCTGCGCCGCATCCTCAAGGACCTTGAGGCCGCGGCGGGCCGCCAGCGCCTTGATCGGGCCCATGTCGGCGGCGCGGCCGTACAGGTGCACCGGCAAAATCGCCCGCGTCCGCGGCGTCAGGGCCGCCTCGATCCGCGCCGGATCGAGGTTGCAGGTCGCGGGGTCCGGCTCGACCGGCACCGGCGTGGCGCCGGCATAGGACACCGCGAGCCACGTCGCGATGTAGGTGTTGGACGGCACGATAACCTCGTCGCCCGGACCGATATCCCAGGCGCGCAGAACGAGGTTCATGGCATCGAGGCCGTTGGCGACACCGACGCAGTGTTTCGCGCCGCAGTAGGCGGCGTACTCCTGCTCGAAGGCCTCGACCTCTTTGCCGAGCACGTACCAGCCGGACGCGAAGAACCGGCGCGTGGCCTCGTCCAGTTCGGACTGCAGTTCGCGGTACGACCAACCGAGGTCGACGAAAGGAATAGGTTCAGCGGCCATTTTTCAGTGCGGCCTCGAAGGCGGCATATTCGCGGAAATAGTCGGACTCGCTGTAGCATTCGGAGGCGAGCACCAGGCAGACCGAGCCGGAGGAAAAGTTGTCCATCTCGCGCCAAATCATCGGCGGAATATGCAGACCGTAGTACGAGCGGCTCAGATGCACGCGGCGTTTCTGGGTGCCGTCGTCGAGGATGACATCGAAGCTGCCGGACATCGCGATCAGGAACTGGTGGCAGCGCTTCAGCGCGTGGCCGCCGCGGTCGGCGCCGCCGGGCACATCGTAAAGGTAGAAAACGCGCTGGATCGGGAAAGCGACGTGGCGGTTGCCTTCGATGAAGGTGAGGTTGCCGCGCGGATCGGTGATCTTGGGCAGATTGATCAGTTTGCAGTCGTCGACATTCATGGGGGATTTCCGTTTTCCTCGATACAGTCCGGTGAAACTTGGCGATAGCGGCGGCCGCATTCGCAGGTCGCCGCGCCGGCGGCGAATACCAGCTTGCGCGCGCAGCGGCAGACCCAGCCGCGGATCCGCGCCGGATTGCCGGTGACCAACGCGAAGTCCGGCACATCCTTCGTCACCACGGCGCCCGCGCCGACCAAGGCCCAGCGCCCGACCGTCACGGGAAGCAGCGTGGCGTTGGCCCCGAGACTGCAACCCGTGCGCAGCCGCACCGGGGCGTAGGCGGCGGGATGCTGCCGGCTGCGCGGCCGCAGGTCGTTTGAAAAGCCGACGGCGGGACCGATGAAGACATCGTCCTCGGCCGTCAGGCCCGTCCAAAGGTACACGCCGCATTTGACCGTCACACGGTCGCCGAGCGTGACGCCGCCTTCGACAAACGTATGGTCGCAGATATTGCAATCGGCGCCGATCCTGGCCCCGGGAAGGATGTGCGCGAAGGCCCATACGCGCGTGCCGGATCCGACTTCGGCGCCGGCATCGACGAGCGCCTGCGGATGGAGACGGGGACCGGATGAATTCATGGCGAAACGGCAGGGCGCGACAAAGGCAGTTGCCGCAAGAAGGCCGCCACCACCGGAGTGGACCAGAACTCGGCGAGCGGCCGGTTGCTCGAAAGCCGGACAAACAACTGCTCCCGCCGCTGGCCGAATCGGGCGGGGGCGGCGGACGGCATCGCGCCGGGACCGACAGTCGCGGCCTGCCCCTCGGTTTTGTCGCGACCGATGTGCCAGAAAAGAAATTCGTAACGGAACAGGTCGTTTACCCGGCGAAGCAAAGGCCCCGCCGCCGCGTCCGCTTCCGCGAGGGTGCGGATCTCGCCGTCGATGACGTGGAAGAACACCACATGCTCGACGGTTTCCCCGTGGCGGAAAATCCGGTGCTCGGCACGGCGCAAAACCCCGCCGGCGCCGTCGGCCAGATCCGTCCGCGTTTCCCGGGCCAACGGCGCCCAGCCCGACGCCACCCAGCAGATATCGGGGGTGTGCCGCGCCACCATGTGCACCGGGGCTTTGCCCGCGCCCCAGTAGCCGGCATAGGCGCTGATCCGGAAGTCGCCGCGCTGGAAATTCACGTTCGCCGCCTCGTCGTAGCGAAGAGTTTTTTCCACGGTTTCACTCAGCTCCGGAGTACTGCCGAGCGGCAGGGACGACGTGGTCCACTCCGGCAAGGTGAACGCCAAACCGGCCAGCACGCCCGATTTCTTCGCGGCTCCCCCGGCGACGAACTCCCCCCAGACGACGAGACCGATCCCTGCGACGAGTACGCCCGTGAAAAGCATCAGCACCGCCCGCACCGGCTGGCGAGATCGGAAAAGCGGCAGGGAAGGCGCGGGATTCATACCGTCAACTTGAGCGCGCCCTTGATCAGAGGAAGGAGCGCAGCCGACTTGGAATGCCAACCTTCGAGGGACGCAACGCGTTCTTTCAGGATCGCGCGGCCGGCCGCAGTCCCGGGCAAGGCCGCCTTGATCTCGCGGATCCGGCCACGGCCGGCGTTCAGCTGCGTGCTGACACGCTGTTCCAGATAGTGAAGCACCAGCTTCCTCAGTTCGATGTCGGGCTCGTAGCGCTCAAGCCGAGCGGACTCCTCGGCTACCGGCCGGATGGCGCCAACCTCTTTGAGCAGTTTCAATCCTTGGCTCACCGAGCCCTTGCTGATGTCGAGGCGGGACTCAATTTCCGAAAAAGTAAGCGGCTCCGGGCTCGCAAAGCAGATCCCGTAGATCGCCGCCACCGACTTCGGTACCCCGAGAATGTCTGCTGCATCGGTGAAAAACGAAACGACCGCCGCTTCGAACGCCAACGTCTCGGCCGCCCGGACGGCCGGTTTCAACGGCGCCGGCACCTGCGGAAAGGGTACGCTGGAAGGCAAGGATGGAACCGCGGCAAGGCGGGAGTCAGCGGGCGGAGCCGGCGCGCGCCATCAGCGGGGCCGACTTCGTTTCCGGCTTGTGCAGATCGGAACATGGCATGGCTTCGCCCCATCGCTTCCGGCCTCGGGGCCGGGCGAATCGAGGCCGGCACTGGAGCGGGACGGCGGGCCAAGTTCAAATCATTTTGAACTGAAATTGGCCACGCCTGCCTCGATTTGTGACCAACGGCTCCCCTGGAACCGCGAATGGCGCCGCTCGTCCGCCGCCGGATCACCGGCCCGGGCCCGCCGCACCGCCGTCGCGCCTGCGCGCGAAGTGCGCCCGGAATTCCTCCGTGCGCATCAGGTCGAAGACGAGGCCGCAGAACCGCGGCCGCAGCACGTAGAGCAGCGCGCACAGGCGGCTCAGCCCCGCGCCGCCCCGCACGCCGAACCACACGAGTGCGGCCGTGCCGAGGTACAGCACGGCCATCGCCCCCGCGAAGACGTAGGCCCGCGATCCGAATTCGATCGGAGCCGCCAGCGTGAACAGATGCGCCAGCCCGCCCGCCGCCGCCGCCGCCACGCCGACCGCGCCGTGCGCCTGCGCCACAAGCACGACGGACGCGGGCGGACGCGATGGCATGGTCAGAACACGGCCGCGCGCGGCCGTTTACTTCACGCCCGCCGCGGCAACCGCCGCCGCGAAGGCCTGCGCCTTCGCCGTGATCGCCGCCCAGTTCTTTTCCTTGAAGGCCTTGCCGTCGACCAGCGAGCTGCCCGCCGCGACCGCAAACGCGCCGGCCTTCAGGAAGTCGCCGACGTTGTTCTCGTTCACGCCGCCGGTCGGCACCATCTCGACGTGGGGCAGCGGGGCTTTCACGGACTTGATGTAGTTCGGGCCGAAGAACTCGGCCGGGAAAATCTTCGCCGCATCCGCGCCGGCCTCGGCGACGGTGATGATTTCCGTCGGCGTGAACGCGCCGCAGAAAATCGGCACGCGGTAACGCTGGCACATCTCGATCACGTCGAGGCGGACGCCCGGCGTGACGACGAACTTCGCCCCGGCCAAGATGCCCGCCCGCGCCGTCTCGGCGTCGAGCACCGTGCCCAGGCCGAACAGGAAATCGGGCAGCTCCGCCGTCGCCTTTTCCAGCATGCGGATCGCGCCCGGCGTGGTCATCGTGAGTTCGATGCTCGTGAGGCCGCCGGCGGCGAGCGCGCGGGCGCAATCGAGCAGGCCGTCCGGCGAATCGGCGCGGATGAGCGCGATCACTTTCTCGGCTTTGAATTTCGCGAGGATGGCGTCTTTTTTCATGCGGAGGGCCAGCTTGCGGATGCGGTTTCCGGAGGGAAATCTATTTTCTTGCGCCGTGTCCGCCCGCCGTGTCTCTTGACCGTCCGCTTACTGCCCAGGTGGTGGAATTGGTAGACACGCAGGTCTCAGAAGCCTGTGCCTAAAAGCATCCGGGTTCGAGTCCCGGCTTGGGCACCAAAGCCCGCGCGGCGCGCGGGCTTGGAATTGCGGAATTCGGATAATTGCGGAATGCGGATTTCGGATTGCGGATCGAAGCGCAGACGAAACCGGAGGGCGGAAGCCGGCTTGGCCAAACCGGAATGCGGAGAACGGCGATGCAGACCGGAACGCGGAGAACGGAGACCGGAAACTCCCGAGTGCCGACCGCGATCGAAGACTCCAATGGGGTGGTTTTCCGATTTTCCACTTTCCCGCTTTCCCTGTTTTCCGACTTTCCCGTTTCCCGATTTTCCAATCTCCCGCTTTCCCGATTTTCATCTTCCGCCTTCCGCCTTTCCTCCTTCCACGTTAGTTCCCTCCCATGTCCGCGACGAAACCTCTCGTTTATGTGATCCTCGGTGCCGCCGGTTCCGGTCGGCGGGAAGTCCTCGCCGACCTGATCGAGGGCGGGCTCGAAGCGGAGGATGTCGCCGCCGTCCTGCTCGCCGACACCGAGTCCGCGAGCCCGCACGACGCGGCGCTGCCGGCGTTGCAACGTTGGACCTGGATTCCGGAAGGCGCGATCGCCGCGACCCTCCCTGCCGGGGCGACCCACGTGTTTTTCGTCACCGACGGCCGTCGCAATCCCGTCGACCAAATCGAGATCCTCAAGGCCTGGATCGAAGCCCAGGGCGCGGAGCTCGCGCGCATCTTCACGATCGTCAACGTCACCCTCGCCTCGCAGCACCCGCCGCTGCTCGCCTGGTACGAGGCCTGCGTGCATTTCTCGGATGTCGTTTTGCTCAACCGCCGCGAAGGCGTGGAAAACAAGTGGGTCAGCGACTTCCTCACGCACTTCAAGAAGCAGTATTTCCCCTGCCTCTTCGAGTTCGTGAAGCACGGCCGCGTCCACAATCCCGCCCTCTTCCTCGAGCCGCAGGCGCGGCGCATGTCGCACGTCTTCGACGAGGAGCCGGATTGGATCTTCACCAACGCCGAGGGCGAGGAGATCGACGAACAGGAAGAAACCGGCAGCGACGACGAGGAAGAGGAAATCGAGGCGCACCAAGCCGAGGACCCCTACCTCGAACGCCGCAACGGCGGCCGCCGCGTCAAGGAACTGCCCGACATCGCGGACTTTTTATAAAACCGGAGTTGGGAGACCGGAAACCGGAGACACGGGAAAACCGGAAACCGGACTGCGGAAACCGGAAACATTTCCGTCCGAACCCTTGCGGAATCGAAAAAACGCGCCCCCGCGCACTCTCATTTTCCGAACTCCGAACTCCGAACTCCGAACTCCGAACTCCGAACTCCGAACTCCGAACTCCGAACTCCGAACTCCGAACTCTCCGGTTTCCGGTTTCCGGTTTCCGAATTCCGGTTTCGAAAGCTCCGGTTTCACAATTCCGGTATTCGAAGCTCCGGTTTCCGCCCTCGCCTCACTCCGTCCGGAACGTCCCGACCTGCGCGTTTTGCCGCATCCAATGGTCGGCCAAAACCAGCGCCGTCATCGCCTCGACGATCGGCACGGCGCGCGGAACGACGCACGGGTCGTGGCGCCCGCGGCCGATGAGCTCCGTGGGATTGCCCTGCGTGTCGACCGTCGCCTGCCGCTGCAAAATTGTCGCCGTCGGTTTGAAGGCCACGCGGAACACGAGCTCCTCGCCGTTGCTGATGCCGCCCTGCGTGCCGCCGCTCCGGTTGGTTTCCGTGCGCACGCGGCCGTCGCGCGCTACGAACACGTCGTTGTGCTCGCTGCCGCGCAGCGCCGCCCCGGCGAAACCGCTGCCCAACTCGAAACCCTTGGTCGCCGGCAACGACAGCATCGCCTTCGCCAGATCCGCCTCCAGCCGGTCGAACACCGGCTCGCCCAGCCCCGCCGGCACGCCGCGCACGCGGCACTCGATCACGCCGCCCACGGAGTCGCCTTCGCTGCGCACGGCCTTGATCCGCTCGATCATCTTCGCGGCGGTCTCGGGGTGCGGGCAGCGCACCGCCGTCGCCTCCACCGCCGCCAGCGTCGGAAACTCAACCAGCGCCGCCGCCGGCGCCACGATGTCGTGCACCTGCGTCAGGTAGGCGCGGATCTCCACCCCGCCGCCCGCGGGCGTGGCCGACCCGCCCGAGGAGAGCAGTTTCTTCGCGATCGCGCCCGCGGCCACGCGGCCGATCGTCTCGCGCGCCGAACTGCGGCCGCCGCCGCGGTGGTCGCGGATGCCGAACTTCGTCTGGTAGGTGAAATCGGCGTGCGAGGGACGGAACTTGTCCCGCATCTCGTCGTAGGCGCCGGGCCGTTGGTCGGCGTTGCGCACCAGCAGGGAAATCGGCGTGCCGGTCGTGCGGCCCTCAAACACGCCCGAAAGAATTTCCACGCGGTCTTCCTCTTTCCGCGGCGTCACGATGTCGCTTTGGCCCGGCCGCCGGCGGTCGAGCTCCGCCTGGATTTCCTCGGCGGAAATCGGCAGCCGCGGCGGGCAGCCGTCGATCACGGCGCCGACGGCCGGACCGTGGCTTTCGCCCCAAGTGGTGACGGAGAAAAGTTTTCCGAACGTGTTCGGCATCGCGGTCGGCGAACGTGGGCGGCGCCCCGGAACCCGGCAAGCGGCAAATCCGGTGCGGACCGGTCGCGCCCCGTCGAAAACCGCGGCAACTTTCGGCCGCCCTTGCCGTCTCAACGGCGGCGACAAGACCGTTTACAAGTCGGGTCCATTCTTTTCTCCTCTCCCTCCCGGCGCGCCGTCCGCCATTCCTTCCCTCCCATACCCGCATGACTCCGCGTTTCGCCCGCCTGAGCTTGGCCGCCGTTTCGTCCGCCCTCGCGTTGCAGTCCTTCGCCCAGGTCCCTGCCCCCGCCCCGGCCGCCGCTCCCGTCGCCGTCGCCCCCGGCCCAGTTCCCGTCCCCGGCCGCATCGCGCCGGCCGGCGATGATGAACCGATCCAGATCAAACTGCCCGACGCCGACATCGACACCATTCTCAGCACGCTCGAGGGCCTCACGGGCCGCATCGTCCTGCGCCCGCAGCAACTCACCACGGCCACCTACAATCTCCGGTTTCCGAAGCCGATCCCGAAGTCCGAGGCCATCCTCGCGATCGAGACCGTCCTCGCCCTCAACGGCATCGGCATCTCCGCGCTCGGCGACCGTTTTCTCAAGGTCGTCAACCTGCAGATGGTGAAACAGGAAGCGCCCGAGATGATCGACGGCTCGACCCTCGACCGTCCGCCCAGCGGCCGCGCCGCCTCGAAGATCTTCCAACTCGAGTTCGCCCGCGTGCAGGAAATCATCCCGATGCTCCAGGCCGGCATCCTCAACCCGTTCTACGGCCAGCCCGTCACGTTGCAGAACGCCAACGCCGCGCTGATCACCGACAGCATCAGCAACCTGCAGCGCGTCGAATTGCTCCTCCAGCAACTCGACAAGCCGATGACCGCCGGCATGAAGCCGAAGTTCTACACGCTGCGCTACGCCAAGGCCAGCGACCTGGTGAACAAGATCCGCACCATCCTCACCGGCACGCTCCAGCAGCAACTCGGCACCGCCACCACCTACAACGCCGACGACCGCACCAACCAGATCGTCCTCGTCACCGACCCGCGGCAGCACGCGTTCTTCGACGATCTGATCAACCGCCTCGACCAAAAGGCCGATCCCAACACGCGCAACGACGTCATCTACCTCAAGCACGCGAAGGCGTCTGATGTCGTCAATGTCCTCAGCCGCATTATCTCGGGCCAAACTTCCGCCATCCAGCGCCAGAGCGCCGGCTCCGTCCGCCCCGGCCAAGGCGTGATGCAGCCGCAGCCCGCCCAACCCGCGAACCCGGCCCAGCCCGCCCAGCCGCAGGTCATCTCCGCCAGCAGCGCCGGCAACCCCGCGGTCGACGGCGTCAACGCCGGCTCCTCCGAATTCAGCGCCCTCATGACGGTCGTGAACGACGACCGCTCCAACTCCGTCGTCGTCTCCGGCACCACCGACGACATCCGCCTCATCCGCGAGCTCATCGACAAACTCGACATCACCCTCGCCCAGGTCCGCATCGAGGTCGTCATCGCCGAGGTCACGCTCGGCGACAATTACCAGAGCGGCATCAGCGCCCTCGGCCTCAAACTCGACGGCGACAAACTCGTCGGCTTCAGCGGCTCCGAGGACAGCGTCACCCTCGCCAACGGCACCGTCACCCGCCCCAACGGCACCAACCTCATCTCCGGCAAGTGGGACCTCGCCGCCGAGATCGCGATCAAGACCACGCCGCGCAAGAGCAACAACACCATCCTCTCCGTCCCCGCCATCGTCACGAGCCACGGCAAACAAGCCGATATCTTCAACGGCGAAACCCGCCCCGTCGTCACCGGCACCGTTTCCTCCGCCGCCGCCGGCACCACCGGGCTCGCGACGAGCTCCAGCGTCACGCAGCAGCAGATCGGCACCAAGCTCACCGTCACGCCGTTCATCGGCGTCGACGGCTCCGTCCAACTCGACATCAAGCAATCCGTCGAGGACGTCATCGGCAACGTCCAGGTCGACCAGAACACCCAGTACATCATCGGCCGCCGCGAGACGACGTCCTACGTCACCGCCAAGAGCGGCGAGGTCATCGTGCTCGGCGGTTTTCAGAAAACGACCGACACCAAGAGCACCAGCCGCCTCGGCCCGATCCCGTTCCTCGGCGACCTCTTCGGCTCCCGCAAGACCCAGAAGAACCGCCAGGAACTCATTTTCTTCCTGCGGCCCTACGTGCTCACGACCAACGCCACGGTCGACAACGCCGAGGCCATGAAGCGCCTCGAAGGCCTCCCCACCCGCGACCAGATCAAGGAAAAGCTCGATCCCAAGTTCGTCGCCCCGCCGGCCTCCGTGCTCGACCGGCTCCTCGCCAAGTGACCGCCCCGGTCCGCGCCTCCGGCGACGACTCGCCGCCGCGGACCGCGCCCGACGCCCCCATGTCCCTCCTCGTTTCCGATCCCTTGCCCGCCGCCCTCGCCGGCCTGCTGTCGGACGAACAGCGCCAGACCCTCGCCGAGGCCCCGCGCGAAAAGAAACTCGCCGCCCTCGCCGCCGCCCTCGGCCGCCCCGAGCCCGAGGTAATCGCGCAACTCGCCCAGGCCGCCGGCCTCGACATCGCGAGCAACCTCGAGACCGACCCCGACGCCCGCGGCCTCCTCCCGCCGCGCCTCGTCCACGAATACCAGATCATCCCCATCCGCTTCGGCGCCGCGGATGCCGCCGAAAACTCCGAACTCCCAACGCCGAACTCCGAACTCACGGCGGCGCCCGCCGCCAACGCGCCGCTCCACCTCGCCACCGCCTGGCTGCCCGACGCCGTCATGACGGATTGGCTGCGGACCTTCACTCCGCGGGCCCTCGTCTGGCATCTCGCCGTTCCGGAACGCATCCACCAGCTCATCATCGAGAATTTCGGCGTCGGCTCCGGTTCGCTCGACGACAGCGACGACACCTACGTCGCCCCCGAGGCGCAGAAGGAAACCGAGGAGGTCGTCGACGAGGACGCCGCCGTCGTCCGCTTCGTCACCGACGTCATCTCGCAGGCCATCGCCGACCAGGCCACCGACATCCATTTCGAGCCGCAGGAAACGCAGCTCCGCATCCGCTACCGCGTCGACGGCCTCCTCGTGCCGGTGCCCGTACCGGAAAACCTGTTACGATTCCAGGACGCCATCATTTCCCGCCTCAAGATCATGGCGCGGATGAACATCTCGGAAAAACGCCTGCCCCAGGACGGCCGCATCAATTTCAAGGCCGCCGGCATCGTCCTCGACATCCGCGTCTCCACCGTCCCGACGATCTACGCGGAATCCATCTCGCTCCGCCTGCTCAACCAGAAGAAAGAAGCCTACACCATGGACCGCCTCGGCATGAGCGCCGAGGAACAGAAGCAGATCACGGGCATCCTCGACTACCCGCACGGCATCATCCTTGTCACCGGCCCCACCGGCTCCGGCAAGAGCACCTCGCTCAACGCCTTCCTCCGGAAAATCAATTCCACCGACCTGCGCATCATCACGATCGAAGACCCGATCGAATACGAGGTCCCCGGCGTCAACCAGATGCAGGTCCGGCCCGAGATCGGTCTCACGTTCGCCGACGCCCTGCGCCACGTCCTGCGCCAGGACCCCGATGTCATTATGGTCGGCGAAATCCGCGACAAGGACACCGCCGAGATCGCCATCCGCGCGTCGCTGACGGGCCATCTCGTTTTCTCGACGCTCCACACCAACGACGCGCCGGGCGCCATCACCCGCCTCGTCGACATGGGCATCGAGCCCTTCCTCGTCGCCTCCGCCATCGAGTTGGTCATCGCGCAGCGCCTCGTGCGCCGCCTCTGTCCGGAATGCGCGCGCCTCGCGCCCATCGCCAAAATCAAACTGCTCGAGAACCTCGCCATCCTGGGCTGCGATCCGAAGGAAGCGGAACTGATCGAGCAGTTGAAGGCCCCCGTCGGCTGCGACCGCTGCCGCGGCACGGGCTACCGCGGCCGCATCGGCATCTTCGAGATCTTCCGGCTGAACGACGAGATGCACGAGATGGTCCTGCGCCGCGAAAGCACGCGCACCCTCGCCGACTGCGCCCGCCAGCACGGCATGCGCACTCTCGGCCAAAGCGGTTGGGAAAAGGTCAAAGCCGGCCACACGACCTTCGACGAAGTCCTGCGCGTGATCACGGTCACGGAAAAGTAAGCCATGGCAGTTTCCCGCCCCGCCGCGCCGGGAAATCCGCGCTCCGCAACCCGCGATCCGCATTCCTGAAATGCCGCGCTTCGCCTACTCCGCCCGCGACCGCGCCGGCCAAGCCGTCGCCGCCGAGCTCGACGCCCCCGGCCGCAAGGACGCCCTCCGCCTCCTCGCCGCCCGCGGCCTGCAGGTCACCGCGATCAACGAACTCGCCGCCGGCCCCGCCGGCAAGAAATCCGGTTCCGCCCCCGCTGCCTCAAAATCCGCCGCCGGCAACGCCGCGGTCCGCCCGGCCCGCACCGCCGGCGCCCAGACGCTGTCCCGCCGGGAATGCCTGCCGTTCCTCGAAGCCCTGCACGATCTCGCAACCAGCGGTCTCTCCGCCGGCGAAGCCGTGCGCCTCCTCTCGATCCGCATCAAGGAACCCCGCCTGCGCGCCCTCTGCGCGGGCATCTGGGAACAGATCAGCGAGGGCGCGCCGTTGTCCCGCGCGATGGCGTCGTTCCCCGCCGTCTTCGATCCGTCGATCACGAATCTCATCCAGGCCGGCGAGGCCACCGGTTCGCTCAACGACACGCTCGCCCGGCTCATCTCGCACCTCACCGAACAACGCGAACTCCGCCGCCAGCTCATGGCCGCGCTCGCGTATCCGATCTTCATGGTCGCCGTCGCCGGCGGCGTGATTCTGTTCTTCCTGCTCTTTTTGCTGCCGCGCCTCAAGACGCTGCTCACGTCCCTCGGCGGCAAGATGCCCGCTTCGACCTCCCTGCTGATCAATCTGTCGAACTTCGCCCTCAGTCCCTGGGGCATCCTCACCGTCATCGGCCTCGTCGTCGCAATCGTTTCCTTCTTCGGCTGGCGCCAAACCGCCGCCGGCCGCGCCGCCACCGACGCCTGGCTCCTCAAGCTGCCGCTCATCGGCCCCTTCGTCGTCGCCCAGACCGTCCTCGCCTTCGCGCAAACGCTCTCGGTCCTGCTGGAAAACGGCATCACCGCCGCGGAAGCCCTGCGCATGACCGAAAAGCAGATCGAAAACACGGTTCACCGGAACGCGTTCAACACCGCCACCGCCCGCGTGCTCGAAGGCGAGGCGCTCTCCGTCGCGCTCACGCGCACCGGCTGCTTCCCGGATCTTGTCCTCGACCGCCTCGCCGTCGGCGAAAACACCGGCAACGTCGTCCCCAGCCTCAAGCAGATCGCCCTCGCCTACCAAAAGCTGATTTCCAACCAGCTCAGCCTTTTCACGAAGGTCATCGCCTCCGGCGTGCTCATGGCCGTCTTCATCTTCGTCGGCTTCATCGCCTTCGCGATCGTCAGCGCCGTCTTCCAGGTCAGCTCCAGCTTCAAGATGGGCGGCTGAGGTTGCGCCGGCGTTGCCGGCGCAACCTCAGCGGTTCGGAGTTCGGCGTTTGGAGTTTGGAGTTGCGAAATTCCAATTCACTCGGCGCGCGATGCGATCTTCCGATCTTCCGATCTTCCGATCTTCCGATCTTCCGATCTTCCGATCTTCCGCCAACTCCGAACTCCAAACCCCGAACTCCAAACTCTCCGTAAGCCGCGCGCGGCTTACGGAACTTCATATACCTCGACCAGCGCCTCGCCCGTGCCGGCGGCGAAGCCGGAGACCTGGGCCGAGTACGCGCCGGGCGGCAGCGTCACCAGCAGCGCCGCGTCGCCGGAACCCGCATTGAGCGGAAACGCGCCGACCGACTGCGCCGTCAGCGCCAGCGTCGCCGACCAGTTGTCGTTCTCCGCGATCTTGGTCGCGCCGGAATAGATCTCGAGTTTCGGATCCGCGAGCACGCCTTGCACGCCGAGGTCCGCCAGCCGCGGGCCGATCGCGCGGATCAGCAGCGTCTTGCCGACGCTCCCGTCGACCACGAAGCCGGCGATGAGAATGTTGTCGCCCGTGCCCACGAAGTTGCGCGCCGACACATTGACGAGCCGGACCGCCGTGCCCGTGCCCGAATCGTAAACTTCCACCAGCACCACGCCGGAGCCCGTGCCGGAAAGCTGCGCCGTGCGCGCGCCCGAAATCGGCGCCTGCAACGCAGCGTCCTTCGCGCCGACCGTCAGGCCGAACGCGCCGACCGATGAAAACACGGGCGCCAACGTCGCGTTCCAGTCGTCGTTTTCCGTGACCTTGGTCGAACCGTCGTAAACCTCGAGCCGCGGATCCGGATACGCGCCGCTCACGCCGAAGGCCCCGAGCGTCGGACCGATGCCGCGGAGCAAAACGTTCTTGGTGCCGTTGGTCGTGAAGCCGACGATCAGCGCCTGCGCCGCGGCCAGATTGGCGCGAACGGACAGGTTCGCGAGTCGCGAGGTGCCGGCGCCGACCGTGACGGCGACACTGTTGCTGGTCGCGGTGCCGGCGTTGTTTGCCACCACCACGGAGTAGGACCCCGCGCTGCCCGCAGTCACCCCGGGCAGAATCAACGTGGCGCTCGTGGCCCCCGCGATATTCACGCCGTCCTTGCGCCACTGATACGTCGGGACCGGCGTGCCCGTCGCGACCACGGTGAGCGCCACGGTGCTGCCGTTGGCCGCGGCGACCGGGAGCGGCTGCAGGCTGATCGCCGGGCTGCCGACGCCGCCGCCGGCATTGACCACGAGGTTGGCCGCCGCGCTGGTGACGGAGCTGGCGGCGTTGGTCACGACCACCGTGTACGCGCCCGCATCGGCGACCTGCGCCGACGGCAACGTGAACGTCGCCGCCGTGGCCCCCGCGATCGCGGTGCCGTTGCGCCGCCATTGATAGGTCAGCGGCGGCGAGCCGTTGGCCGCGACCGTGAAGGTGACCGAGGTCCCGGCCAGCACCGTCTGGCTCTGCGGCTGCGTCGAGATCGTCGGCGCAACGGCGGCCCCGCCGGTGATCGTGAACGTGATGGTTTCCTGCGGGCCTTGGCCGGCCAGACCGACGCCCTGCACCCGGATCGTGAAGGTCCCGGCCTGCGTCGGCGTGCCGCTGATCGTGGGCGTCCCGGAACGGACGGCCCCGAAGGTCAGGGCCGGATTGAAGGCCAGACCCGGCGGTAGGGCGCCGTTGACGTTGAAGAACTGCGGCGGACTCGGCGTGCCCGTGTAGGTGAACACCACGTCGATCGGCGTGCCGACCGTGCCGTTGATGTTGCGGGAAGGCGAAATCACGAACGTCGTCGCGCCGGCCCGGGAGTGCATCGCGCCCAACGTCGCCGCCGTGAACGCCGCCCGCAGCAATTGCCCGACGGGCGAGATCGCGACGCGGTCCGCCGCCGCGGCCGTGACCTTCAGCACCGGCGTGCGCTGCAGCAACGCGATCAGGATTCCGGCCGGAAGGTGGAGCCAAGGCAGGCGGCGGTAGAGGCGGGCAAGTGGCGTCATGGGAAGATGGGAACGAAACTATGCCGCCACCGATAATCAGGCAACCCGGCGGCGAAAGGGGGAATCGGTAACAGGGCTGTTACCGCCTGCAGATTCCGGACCGTTCAGAAACGCACGGTGAACTGCGCGGCGCCGATATGTTGCTCCGGCCCGCGGTCGAAATCGCCGCGTTGGTAGCTGTACTGCACTTTGAACTGCGTGTGCGGCGTGAACCGCCAACACGGCGCCGCGTCGATCCGCCACAGGTCGCGGCCCCACCGCACCCGCGTCCCGGTGCGATCCACGATGTCGCCGTAGGTCTGTTGGTTCCAGCGCCACGCCCACGACAACCGCGGGCCGAACTTGTACTTGGCCTCCACGTAATACGAAAACACGTCCGCATCCCCCACGCGCGGAATCGTAAACCGCGACGCAAAGCCCTCCGCCCAGACCTGCCAATGCCGCCGGGCAAACGCGAAATCGACGGCCAGTACCCGCTGTTCGTAGTCGCCCCGGGAGTAGCCGGCCGGGATGCCGGGCGCCCATTCGCGCAGGTACGAACCCGCGCTCGCCGAAAGTCCGAGATTCCAAGTCGGGTTCGGATGGTACCCGATCCGCGCCGCGCCCGTCGGGTGATGCCGCTGCTCGCGCGCATGCAGCCACGCGTCGGGACGCGAGGCCAACGATCCCGCTTTCGCTTCCACGGCATAGCGCCACGGTCCGAACCCGCCCGCCACCGCCACGCCGCTCGAGTACGCCGGTCCCCAGATGATCGGCACGCGCAGCGATTTCTCCGCCGCCAACGTCGCCGCGTTCAATCCCGGCCGCAGGTGCGACCACTGCAGCAACGTGTTCGGCGAGCGGATCGCGTCCGTATCCCAAATCCCCGTGGGCACTTCATACGCCGCGGGCGCCGTGATGAAGGGATTGCTCCAGCTGCCGTGCCGCACCGCCCAATTGCCCACGATCGTGGCAAATTTGCCCGCCTGCACGGTCACGCCGCCGCCCCAGGGCCGGAACCGCAGCGCCACTTCGTCCAAACGGATTTCCCCGCCTCGATCCGTCGGATCGAAGCCCCGGTCCGCCCGGGCTTGGGCAAAAAGGTACGTCGCCGGTCCGAATTGCGCGTCGAGAAAGACACTGAGCCGCGGACTGAACAACGTGCCCGACGCCGAATCGATCAGCCCCGGCACCGGCCGCGGCATCGCATAGACCTCGGCGTCCACCGTGCCGCTGAGCCGCGCCCGCCACTGCGTCCGTTGACCGCTGAACGTCAGCAATTCTTCCAGCCGGTCGAAACTCTCCTCCGCCGCGGACGCGCCGGTCCAGCCCGCCGCCAGCAAACCGCCGGCCGCAACCATCCGCCGCCACGCCTTCATGCGCGTCCCGCCCCTCCCGACGGCCCCGCCTGCCGGAAGCTCGCCTCAAATTCCGTCCAATCGCCGGCCGACCGCAGCAGCCGCAGGTCGCCGCCGTGCAACCGCGCCAACTCGCGCGCCAGGTTGAGACCGAGGCCGTAGCCGGGCACGTTCTCACCCATGGCCCCGCGGTGGAAGCGCTCGAAAATCCGGGTCTGCGCCTCCGGCGCGATCGTCGCGCCCGTGTTGCCGACGGTCAGCCGGACGATCCCCTCCGCGGCCGTCGCCGCCAGCCGGATCCGGCCGCCGGGCCGGTTGTACTTGCGCGCGTTTTCCAGCAGGTTCTGCACGATCATCGCAACGTAGCGCCGCTCCCCGGCGAGGCCAAGCCCGGGCGGAAACTCGGTCTCCAGCGCCAGGCCGAAGGGATCGGGCTGCGCCCCGAGATCGTCCAGGGCCGACGCGATCACCAGGCTCAGATCGACGGCCCCGACCTGCAGCGCCAGCCGCCCCGCATCGAGGCGCGACAACAGCAGCAGGTCCTCGATCAGGGTCGAAAGCCGGAACGTCTGGTGGATCAGATCGGACAACGCCGCGCACTCCTCGGACGTGAGGTCTTTGCGCGCCAGCATCTCCTCCAATCCGGCCCGCAGCACCGTGACCGGGGTCTTCAGCTGGTGCGAAGCGTCCGCCGAAAATCGCGCCGACCGCTGCAGCTCCGCGCTCGTGACTTCGAGCGCCGCCTCCGCGACGGCCCGGCGCGCGCGGTCC
This sequence comes from Opitutaceae bacterium, assembly GCA_027482185.1. GTDB lineage: Bacteria > Verrucomicrobiota > Verrucomicrobiia > Opitutales > Opitutaceae > ER46. The sequence goes on from JAIXWF010000015.1 coordinate 115,357, forward strand.
GTCTCCGAGTCGACGGCGAGCCTCTCGACCGGCGCCGCGAGCCGGATGGAAACCAGGTGGCTGCCCGCCAAGCCCACCGCGAGCAGCAGGCCGCCGAGGCCGACCACCTGCCAGCGCAGCCGGCTGCGCCGCGCCGCGAGTTCGGCCAAGGGGTACGCCCGGACTTCGTGCGCGCGCGGGTAGAGCGAGCCGGCGTTCAGCTCCCTGGCGAAGACAAGGTGCGGCCCCGACTCCAGCTCGACGTGGGCCGCCTCGGGCAGCGCGCCGCGCAGCGCCCGTTCCAACGCCGGCCCGGTTTCGGGCCGGCGCCCGTCGTGGTGAAGCCGGTCCCCGAGCCAAATGCCGGAACGGGCCGACGCATGGCGGCCGTCGCTCTCGGGCCCGAACGCGGGAAAGCCCAGCACGAGCGCGGCGATCGCTTCGCCCGTGTCGGACGATATGATCGGCATCGCCAGAATTTCGCTCAACCGGCCGTCCGCGTGGGGCAGGAAACCGAGCTGCGGCTCCGTCGGCAGCTGCGGCAGCGCCAGCTTCGCTTCCTCCTCGCGCGCCAACGCCCCGATGGGCCGCGAATTCGGCGGCGGAATGACCGCGCCCTTGCGGTCGAGAAACCGGTAGAACCGTCCCTGCAGCCGCCGGGCGCCGGCCTCGTCGCCCCGGCCCGGACCCCGCGCGACGACGTCGCGCAGTTCGTCCTCGGCATTCGGATACAGCAGGTCGAGGGCATCGTCCTCGAACGCCGCCCGGATCCGCGGCTTCCGCACCAGCGCGCGGCAGCGCTCGACGAGGGCCGCCCGCAGCACCGCCTGCGCGCGGTCGAGGGCCGCGAACTCGGTCTGGAAACTGTCCTGCAGCTCCTCCTCCGTCGCCGCGGTCAGTTGCCGCTCCGCCAGCCACAGCGCCGTTCCCGCGATGCAAGTCACCACCAGCATGATCGCCGCGGTGAGCTTCCAGCGGAAGCCGGCCACCCCCCGGGACGGCGGCTCGGTTTTCGGCTTCACGGAAATTCCACCCGCAGGATGCCGCCCGCCGCCAGTTCCACCGGCCGTTCGTGCGTCGTCCGGCTGTCCACCCACGCCTTCAGTTTGTACCGCCCGGCCGGCAGACCGGTCAGCCGGAAATTCCCCGCGGCATCCGTCACCGCGAAGTGCGGCGTCGCGAGCACGAGGATCAGCGCGCGCATATGCTCGTGGATGTCGCAGCGCAGCGTCACGAGCCCGGGCACGTCGAAGACCTGCGACGGCACCGGCCGATCGTCGGAGCGGTAGCGCCCGAGATCGAAACGCTTCGGCGGCGAGAACGAGAAGATGTTGTGGTACGTGTCGTCGAGGTTGGGAAACTCGACCCGCGTCCCCACCTGCACCGGCAAAAGCGAAGGCACGAACGCGAGGTCCTTCTGCTGCAGCTGCACGACGGAACCCGCCGCGGGCGCAGGGAAATCGCCCTCGAGGTAGACCACCGCCACCGGCGGATTCGTCGAGAGCACGCCGGACTTGGCGACGATCTCGTAACGTTGGTTCACGACTGGCGTGGTGCGCGTCTTTGGCAGCGCCACCCGGCCCTCGACCGTGGCGGCCGCCAGCCCGGCGCCCGACGCGCCGGCAAACAGAAGCGCCGCGAGCCAGGCCTTCATGCGGGCGCCTGGATGGTGTAGCCGACGCCGCGCAAGGTCTGGATCAGCGGCGCGGCCGCGGTCGGGTCGATCTTCTTGCGCAGGCGCGTAATGAAGATCTCCACCGTGCGGGTGTCGTACTCATGGTCGCGCTGCCATACGCGTTCGCACAGCTCGGTGCGCGAAAACGGCCGGCCCGGCTCCTGCATCAGTACCTGCAGCACATCGAATTCCCGCGGCGACAACGCCACGGCCCGGCCCGCCCGCGTCACCCGCCGATGCCGGACATCCATTACCAGATCGGCCACGCGGAGCAGATCCGACGGCGCCGCCGAGGTCGCGCGCCGCCCCAGCGCCTCCACCCGCGCGACCAATTCGTCCATCGAAAACGGCTTCGCCATGTAGTCGTCGGCGCCGGCCTGCAGGCCCTTCACGCGGTTCTCGACCTCGCCGCGCGCCGTCAACACGAGCACGCGCACGGGCGACTGCGCCGCGCGCAGCTGCGCGAGCACGCCGAGGCCGTCGAGGCCTGGCAGATTGAGGTCGAGCACCACCAGATCGGGCGCCTCGGCGAGCGCGACCTTCAGGCCGGCGGCGCCGTCGTCCTGCGCGGAGACGCAGTGGCCATGGCGGGCAAGGGCCCGGGTGATGTGGCCGGCCAATTGGCGTTCGTCTTCGATAACCAGGATCCGCATGGACGCGGGGAAACATGGGGCATGGTCCCGCGGGTCCCCGCACACTTCCCGGCCCGGCCCGGACGGTCAAGCGTCCGCCGGCCCTCCCAGCCCCCCTGCGCTCAGTTGCAGCCGCAGCCGCTGCCGCCGACGCCGCGGCCGCCGGTTGCGGTTTCCCGCGAAAAGTAAATGTGCTCCGACATCGAGGTCGCCAGCGGGTCGCGGTCGGGACGCATGGTGTAGTCGGCCAGCGTGGCGCGCTCCCACGGCTTGACGCGGACGAGGTTGGCGCCGGCGCAGCCGGAAAAACCGACGGCCACGGCGATGAGACCCAACGGGAGGAGAAGGCGTTTTTTCATGGCTCAGGGCTTTTCTTCGAGGAGGGCGACCAGCCGGGCGCGCAGGTCGCGTTCGGTGGCATCGCCGTGGAAACCTTGGTGGATGTGGCGGACCTTGCCGTCGCGGCCGATCAGGTAGCTCGTCGGCATCGCCGGCACCACCACGGAGCTGACGAGTTTCTGTTTCACGTCGTGCAGGGTCGGAAACGGCGGCTGCAGCTTCTGGCGAAACGTCTTCGCCGCCGCGGGCTTTTCGTCGATGCCGACCGCAGCGATCACGAGACCGCGCGGCGCCAGCTCCGTGTGCAGCCGGCCCAGAGCCGGGAACGAGGCCTTGCACGGCGTGCACCACGAGGCCCAGAAATCGACCAATACGACCTTGCCGGCCAACGCGGGCAGCTCGCCGCCGGCCAAATCCACGACGCCCGCCTCGGCCAGCGACGGAAATGTGTCCCCGACCTTGATCTCGGCCCGCGCCGCGAGCGCGCCTGCGAGCAAGGCGGCGACGCAGAGAAGTTTAGTGTACGACCGCATAGTTGAAAAATCCGCGCGTTTGCGCCCGGGCCTTTTCGGTCACGAGCAATCCCTCCGCGCCCGGATAGGACTGGATGAACTCGATGCCCTTCGGCACGCCGAGGACGAAGGCCGTCGTCGACAGCACGCCCGCCTGCAGACAACTCCCGGCGATCACGGTCGCCTGCAGGCAACCGTTGGCGACCGGCCAGCCGGTCCGCGGATCGACGATGTGCCCGTAGCGTTTGCCGCCGATGACGAAGTGCCGGATGTAGTCGCCCGAAGAGGCGACGCCCTTGCCGGTGACGGCCACGCTGCCGGCCGTCGCCCCGGGCCGGTGCGGATCCTCGAGCCCGATGTGCCAGGCCGGCCGGCCGGGCGGAACTCCGAGCGCCCGCAGGTCGTGGCCGAAATCGACGAGCGCGCAGGCCAGCCCGTGCTGGACCGCCAGCTGGCCCACCATGTCGACCGCGTACTCCTTGCCGAAGCCGCCGAAATCCAGCGCCATCCCCGGCTCCGGCAGAAAGACCCTGCCCGCAGAACGCTGCACTTTCTTCCAGCCGACCAACGCCAGCGCCCGCGCGATTTCTTCCCGGGCAGGGACGCGCGGAGTCGCCGCCTTGTAATCCCAGATCCGCAGCACGGGCAACGCCGTCGGATCGAGGATGCCCTGCGTCATGAAAAAAAGCGTGTCGCACAGCTTCAGCAGCGACTCCGCATCCGGATCGACGTCGACCCACGCCTTGCCGGCGGCGGCGTTGATGCGGCTCACGAGGCTGTCGGGCCGGAAGCGCGAATACTTCGCCTCGAACGCGGCCACCCAGCCCGTCGCGGCCGCCTCGAAGGTCCGCGCCTGCTCGTCGCCCTGCGGCGCCACGTACTGCACCTCGCAGTTCGTCCCCAGCGCGGGAAACGCCAGCTTCCGCAACGGCCCCGCGACGGCCGCGCCGGGCGGCACGGGCGCGGGCACTCGCTGGGTGGTGGAGACGACGGCCATGTTTACCGGTTCAAGCCGTTACCAGGTGAACTTGAGGCCGGCCGTCACGATGTTGGCGTCGGCGTAGGCGCTCTGCGGCGTGACGCCGTCCTTGCCCTGCATGTCGTAGCGCTCGTAGGCCAGATCGACGTTGAGGGCATCGGTCGCGCGCCACACGAGCTTCACCCCGTAAGTGTATGTCTGCATCCGCGACAACCGATAGTCCGACGAATAGAAGGGACCGCCGGTGCGGGGCGCCCCCGCGGCCGGCACGACCTTGGTGCCGTCGAGTTTGTAGTAGTAGAAATCCGCGGCGTCCTGCGTGTAGAACCGGAAACCGGGCCGCAGCATCACGCGCTCGCCGAGCCGCTGGAACCAAGCGAGGTCGACGGTGTGCGCCCCCGTGCCGAAGGTGTCGTGATAAAAGCGATACGTGGCCTCGAGGGCGCCGTTGGCGGCCGGGAAGGCGCGGTTGAGCGCAGCCAGCGCGATCGTCTTGTCGCGCTCGGCGGGCCGGTTTTCGGCGAACGTCAGCGGCAAACTCAGGCCGGGCAGGATCTCCGTGTCCTTCTGCACGAGCTTGTAGGGATCGGAAAGGTAGCCGCGCTGCCGGCCCCACGAGAGGTTGAACGTGACCGACGTGCGCGGGTCGAGGAGCTGCGTCACGCCGACGATGAGGTCCTGGGTCCGCTTCTTCACGCGGTCGGTCTGGTAGAAGACGCGGATGTCGTCGTCGGTTGCCGCCACGCCCACCAGAAGCGAGGTGTTCTTCTGGTTGAAATCGGTGACCGTGTTGACCGAGGCGCCGGTGGAAACGTAGTCGCTCTCGCGGCTGTTGGCGGCGCCGACCGTGACGGCCGTGCGCGTGAACTGATGGCTGAGCGCCGTCGACCACGCTTTGCGGCGTTCGGTCAGTTTCGTGAGCGGCACCTGGTCGCTGCCGGCGGGCGCCGGCTGGCCGTTGGGCGTGGCCCCGGCGATGGCGTCGATCACGCCTTCGACCTTGAGATGGGTCGCGGTGCCGAAGTCCTGCTCCGCGTAGAGTCCCTCGGTCTTGATGACGATCCGGCCGCCGGATTCGCGGTAATCCTGATGCTTGAAGCTGACGGAATTCTCGGCGCGGGAAACCCGCGGCACGACCGCGGCCACGAAGCCGGAGAAAACAAGGACCCTCAGGGTCGGGAAAGCGGACGGCATGATCTTGGAAGGTGGAGCTTAGGGACCCGCATCGTCAGGCAACGGGAGAATGGTAACAGTTCCGTTCCCACGCCGCCCGGACGCGCTGCGGATCGCGGGTTAGTCGCCGAACCCGCGGGAAAGTTTCGTCAAGATCGCCCCGCCCCGCAATCAGGGCCGCGCGATTTCCACCGAGGAAACCCGCAGCGCCAACGTCAGTTGGGCGGGATTGTTGGGCGTCGCCTCGAGGCGGAAACGCTCCACCGCCAAGTAGGGGGAACGCAGGCCCAGGGAGCGGTAGAACTTCAGGACGGAGTCGTAGTCGGCCCCGCGGATCGTGTAGTCGACGGAATGCAGGGCGAATTGGCCGCTGCGGGTCGTGGTCGGAACGCCGCTCTGGCTGTTCGGCAAGCCGGCCTCGCGCGCCAACTGGCTGATGGTCGTCGCGAGTTGGTTGCCGTTGAGGGTTTGCGCCGGATCGAGTTTCGCGGCGGTCTGCCGGGCCGTTTCCTCGATCTGGCCGCGGTTTTTGATCCACTGCGCCTGCTCGGACAATCGCGCGGTCGTGACCTTTTGCTCCCGCATCCACGCGCCGGCGCGACCGCCGAACGCGGACAGCCACCACAGCAGCCCGATGGCCACGAAGGCAAAGAGCAGGATCTTCTCGCGCAGGGCGCGGCCGAGGAAATAGGCGCGGAGGCTGCGGATCATGCGGGGGGCTTGGCCGCGCTGTCGGCCGGCTTGAGAGCTTCGGGCTTGAACGTGACCGTCATCACGAACGTCGCGCGTTCGCCGCGGATCTGGATGGAATTTTCGACCCGGTCGATCGCCGCCGTCTGCGCCTTCAGGGCGGCCTCATAGACGTTGAGCTGGGCGGCGTTCGACGTCGTTCCTTCCACGACGATCGCGTAGAGCCCGCGCGCTTGGTCCGCCTGCACCCGGGTAAACTGCACCTCGCCCGGCCGTTTCTCGTCGAGGAGATTGACCATCTCGATCGGGAGCAGCCGCTTCGTCACGAGGTCGTCGATCTTGGAGGAATGCTCGTGCAGGCCCGTGATCTTTTCCACGAGGGCCTTCTGCGCGTCGTACTGGCCGAGCCGCACCTTCTGCCATGCTTTGCCGCCGACGAGGGCGAATTCGCCCAGCAGCAACAGGCCCAGCGCGGCCGCGCAGCCGAGGGTGATGCGCCAGAGCAGCACGTCGCGCCGGCGGGCGGCCCGCAAGGCGGCGAGTTCGGCTTTGTCGCGCACGTCGAGCGCCGCCGCGATCGCCGCCGGCAGTTGGCTATCGAAGCCCTCGGCTTTGAACGCCAGTTCCCCGTCGCCGCGCACGGGTTGCGCCGCCGGCGCGGCGGCCAAATCGATCACCTGCACGCTGCCGCCGAGACCGCGGATCAGCTCCGCGCGCCCGGCCGCGCGTTCTTCGTCGGAGGCGTCCGGCGCCACCGCCCGCACCGTCACCTGCGCAGGCACGCCGGGAGCGGTCCAGTGGACGGCGGTCAGGGAGCCCGGCGCCGCCAACAGAATCGTCGTGCCCGGCGCGGTCTTGGCGCCGAGCACCGCCGCAAACGCCGGCAGCACGGCCTGCGCATCGGCCCATTCCGCGGTCTGCTCGGCGGTGAACCGACGGCGGTAGGCGGCAAACACGAGCGCCTGCTCCGCGCCATCCGGCCGGAACCAACCGTAATAGAGCTGCGCGAGCGGAAAAGGCGCCATTCCTTCCAACGCCAACTCGATCTGGGTCGCGGCCTCGGCCGCGGCCACGCCCGCGCCGACCGGCACGACCCGCGTGAAGAACGCCGTGTCCGGCAACAGCACGACCTTGGGCGGCGGCGGACCGGCGCGGAGCAAGGCGAGAGGCGAGGCACACATGGCGTTCAGTTCAACGGAGCGTTCGAAGCGGCAGGGAGGGCAGGAATCGCATCATTTTCCCGGATTTCCAAGAGCGTAAATGGATAGCGCAGGCTGCGGGGCGCGGCCGCCGGACCCTTCGCCGTGTCGGCGGCCGGGGCCGCCGTCGCCGCGTTGGGCCGGTTCTGCTGCTGGGTCGAGGTCTGCGCCGACGCCGCAGACGCCTGGACCCGCGTCGAAGTTGCAGTTTCTTGCACCGAGGTCGCTCCGCCGGGCGGGACCGCGATCACCGCCGAGGTGCGAAACACCGTGCGTCCGTCGCGCACCGTGACCGTGATGCGCAGGGCGCTGATCGTGGTCGCGAAACCCGACGTGTCGCCCGCGGGGCCCGCGACGGCCTGCGCATCCTTCGGCGCTTGGAAGTAGCCCGGGCCGGAATACCGGTAGCTGCCGGCGCCGCGCAGGTACTCGCCGAGCTTTTCCTGCTGCTGCGGGTCGAATTGCCCGAGCGCGGCGAGGGTGTCGGGCTTGGCGCCGTTGAGATTGGGCTGGCGGAAATCGAGCAGGGAAACGCTGTCCGCGAAACGGCGCCAATAGTCGTTGGGCCGGCCGTCGCTGTCGTAGAAGAAATCCCGCGCCTGCTCGATCGCCGCCAATTCGTGGTACGAACGCAGCGGCCGCCCCGGCACGTCATAGGGCAGCGCCCCGCGATCGTATCCGGGGGAGACGGACGTCGCGTAAACATGGCCCCGCTTCATCCAGCCGAGCAACGCGTCGGCCAGCGTCTCCGCCTCGTTCTTGGCCACGCCCCAATTGATGAACAGCGCCGTCAGCACCGTCGCGTTGGCCCGCGGCAGCGAAATCTTCCCGCTCTCGTCCTCGAAGGCGACTTCGACCTGCCGGTCGTCGGCCGGGACGTAGCCCGCGAACGCCAGCGGATCGCCCCACCCTTCCGCCGGACTGCGCAGGCCGTTGCCCACCTCGCGGAAGTTGTCCAGCACCGCCAGCGTGACTTCGAGCGCGGAGTAGGCCTCCGTGCGCAGCCGCCGCGACACCGCCTCGCGCTGCTCGACGAGCAGATCGACGCTGGCTTTTTCCATGAAGGCCAGCAGCGCGAAGGTCGCGAACAGCAGCGTGACCATCACGATCACCAGCACGGAGCCGCGGCGCGGACCGGAGCCTCGGGAATCGGCGCGCATGGTCAGAACAACGGCAGCCCCTCCCCTGGCGCCGGCAGGGTGACGACACTTTCGCGCGTCATCTTGCCATAGGTGAATTTCAGCCGCAGCCGGCGGGGCGTCATCGGCTTGCCCTGCGCGTCCTGCTTCAACGTCGTCTCGGTGGTCCAGCGGCTCGTGTCGGCGTCGTAGTAGTCGTAGGCCAAGCCGCTGACGAGCGGCGTGACGATGGTCTCGCGGGGCGGATCGGATTCGAAGTTCTTCTCCAGCCGCGAATGCCAGAGCATCACGAGGCCTTCGTTTTGCCGGGCCTGGAAGGAACAGACGACCTCGGGCAGCGGCCGGTCCGGCCACGTGAACAGCCGGCTGCCGGCGGGCAATTCGAACGTCAGCAGGTTCTCCATCATGCCGTTCTGCGGCCGCACTTCCTGGAGCGCGATCGGCGTGGAGTTGGCCCGGGCCGCCGGCGGCAGCGCCGCCGCGCGCAATTCGCCCTCGAGGAACCGCGTCACCGCCCGCACGTGCTGGTCGAAAAGCCGGTGCTCGGTGCGCAGCCCCCAGAGCTCGCTCATCGAGAAAACGAACGTGTTGAGTGCCACGAGCAGGAGCGAGACGAGCGCCAGCGACAGCAGGATTTCCAGCAGCGTGAACGCCCGGCGCGGACCGGACCGGCCGCGGGCGAAACGGAAACTCGGGACGCGCGGGTTCATCGCTTCTGCTGCTTGCCCTGCAGCTCGAGGATGCGGGTCTTGATCTCTTCCTTCAGCTTGCCGCGCTCGCCCGCGTCCGTGACCCAGGTCGGCCGCAGGACGGTGAACGTTTGGACCAGCCGTTCCGGCTCCATCCGTGCCGGATCCGCGATCTCGCAGGTGAAGGCGACCTTGAACACGTCGGGCAGGTTCGTGGATTCGATCTCCACGCTCCACTTCGCCCGCCGCCCGCCGGATGTCTCGAAGTCCCCGCCCTCCTCCAGTTTCTTCCGGTCCGTCTCGGTCAGCACGAGTTGCCGCGCAAAGGCAAAGTCCTCGCCGATCTGCACGCCGCGCGAAACGACTTCGTAGCCGTTCAGCACATTGACGTAGGAGGATCCCAGCACGACGGCCGCGAGCGCGAAGATCGTCAGCGCCACCAGCACTTCCATCAGCGTGAACGCCCGGGCCCGCCGCCCGAACCGCTGCCATCCCGCCGCCTTGCGTTGCCCCAAGATCGTCACGGCGTCGCGGGAGCGTTCGGATCCGCCGCCGGCAGCATCGGCGCGCAGGTCCAGGGATCGACGGTCAGGGTACTCGTGCCGTTGCTTCGCACGAACTGCACGCGGAACGCCGAGCACGTGCCGTCGCCGTAGAACGTCACATAGGGAATCGGCTGCCCTTCCATCATCAGGCCGCCGACCAAGATCATGTTGCCGCCTTTCGCGGCGGAGAGGAAATCGATCGCCAATTCCGAGCCTTCGGGCACCGGCACCGGAAATTCTTTCAACGCCGCTTCCTCGCGGGTGACGCCGTCGGCCGCCAGTCGCGAGGGCGCCCGGCCGTCGAGCAGGACAAACCGCTTCTTCTGGGCGTCGAACCGCAAGCGAACCTCCTGTTCCGACTTCAGCGCCGTCTTGCGGGCTTCCTGCACCGCCTTCCAAAAGACATCGTGCGGCGTCACCGCCTGCTCGCCGAGCAGATGCGACGAGCCGCCGATCAGCACTCCGGCGAGCAACGCGATGATCGCCAGCGCCAGCAGCACCTCGAGCAACGTGAAACCGCCGCGGCGGCCCCGGGGAATGGAATTGGCGGAAAGCGAAGGCACAGGGCGCGCGGACCCGAGACCGCCGCGGGCGCGTGCGGGTCCGTCCGGAGCGGGATTATTTGTCCGCCGGCGCCGCGGAATCCCAATTGCCGATATCGTCCTCGGAACCGCTCTGCTTGTCGGGGCCCTTCGACCAGAGATCGTAGCTGCCCTTGTTGCGCGTGCCGGGATAGGCGTACTGGTAGGGTTCGCCCCACGGGTCGAGCGGCACCTTGCCGCCTTCGATGTAGGGACCGTTCCAGCGGTCGCCCTTGGCAGAGGGCCGCGTGATCAGGGCCTGCAAACCGTCGCCGGTCGACGGATAGTCGCCCATGTGGATGCGGTACGTGGTGAGCGAAGTCTTCATGCTCTCGCGTACGAAGAGCTGGACCGTCGACTGCTGCGCGCCGCCGAAAATCTTGTCGACGTTCGTGATCGCGAGACCGGCCAGCAGGCCGATGATCGCCAGCACGACGAGGATTTCGAGCAGCGTGAAGGCCCGGCGGGACTGCCGCCGGACTCCGGCAGCGAAAGAAGCGGTGCCGGCCGAACCGGCGGGAAGGCGAAGGGACATGGCGAGGGGAACGTTGGGAAACGCGATTCGGTTGTCGAGACGCGCCCGCGCGCCGCGAAGTTGCAGCGACTTTCCGGCCGACCGGTCTACGGTGCGCCCGGCAACGGCTGCCAGCGGCCGTCGTCCTCCGTCGCAAACTTCCGGTCCGGGCCGGCGCTGCGGATCTCCATGTGCTCGCCGCTCAGTTGATGGAATCGGAAAGGCGTACCCCAGCGGTCGCAGAGCTCGCCCTGCGCGTTGATCGCCGGGTGCTGTTTCGGAATCAGCACGAGACCGAGCGGATTTGCACCGCCCAAAGCCGCCGTGATGTCGGCGTTTTCCCCGACCGGATTGCCTTCCCGGGGAAAATTGGTGCGCCACGCATCGAGCACGGCCGCCACCGTCGCGAGGTCCCGGGCCAGCGTCGATCCCGCTTGGTTCAATGGCGCCACAATCGGAAAATCCTCCGCCGCGAATACCCCGGAAACAACCCGCGCGGCCGCTGTCCCCGTTGCCGCCGTCGCCGTTTTCCCAAGATCGCCCGCTTCGCTCCGCGGGGCCGCGGCCGACGCGGGGACCGGCCGCGTTTCCCCGGTTGGAACGGGAGACGACGGCGGCGCTGTTTCGCCGCGCGGCCCGGGCGGCCAGAGCTTGAAGACCGCCAGCCCGACGACGGCGAACACCGCCACCGTCAACGCACGCCGGGTCGACATGGACAACAGGAAGAGCTCTCGTCGCGGGACCCGGTCCCCGTTTCCTCAGAGGAAACCGAGATTGGGCGAGGCGAAGCGGCCGATGTTCGGCAGCACCACGGGCAGATTGGTCGGGCTGACGCCGAACCAGGTCGCCAAGGTGCCGGAATATTCATCGACGCTGGTCGTCGGGATCCACGAACCGCGCGTGCCGCTGTCGTCCGGACCGCGGATCGTGAGATCGGCCATCTTGCCGTAGATGTCGCCGCCCTTGACCGCACCGCCGACGATGAGGTGGTTGGAACCCCAGCCATGGTCGGAACCGTCGCCGTTCGTGTTGTAGGTGCGGCCGAAATCGGAAGCCGTGAAGGTCGTGACCTGGTCGGCGCAGCCGAGTTCGACAGTCGCGCGGTAGAACGCGGCGACGTTGCGGCTGACATCGGCGAAGAGATTCGCATGGGCGCCAAGCTGCGCGTCGTGCAGATCCCAGCCGCCGATCCGGGCGAAGAAGATCTGGCGCTTCAGGCCGAGCTGCGGCGCCGCGGCGATGAGTCGCGCGATGGTGCGCAGCTGCTGGCCCAGCCCCGAGGTCGAGAACGCCGTGCTGAACGGCGGATTGCCGTTGAGGATGCCGGAGATCATCGCGCTGTCCGAAATCGCGTTGGAAGTGAGGCCCGCGAACGCCGTTTCGAAAAGATTGGCGTTGGGACTCGCCAACAGCTCGTTCTGCGCCCGCGTGCGGATCCCGGCGGGGGCCGTGAGGCTGGTGGACGATCCGGAAATCGCGATCGCGGAGCCGGGGTTGACGGCAAACTGCACGACGTTTTTGCCCACTTGAAACGAGTTCTGTCCGTTCAGGCTGATCGACATCGAGACGCTGCTGTTCGTGTTGAACGCATTTGTCAGGTCGGCGAGGCGCCCGCCCCAGCCCGTGGAAAACGGTTTGTCCGGCACGCTGCTCTGCCACTCGACCTGCTGGTCGTTGTGGGAAAAGAGCTGCGGCGGCAGCGGGACCGAACGCGACGTGTACTGCTGCTTCGACGTGGGCACGACCAGCGTGCCGACGTTGCCGAGGATCGCCATTTTGCCCTCATCGAAGAGCGCCTTGAGGCCGGAGTTGTTGGTGCCGGCGACATCGGCGTTGAGGCTGGAATGCAGCGCCCAAGCCCGGCCGTCGCTGCGCCGCGGGTTGATGGGCAGAATCTGGCTCTGCGGCAGCGCAATCGCGCCGCGTCCCGCGGCCGAAGCGTACGCCGTGTAGCCGGCCGTATCGCCCGGCACGATCATGTTGTTGGCATCGTTGCCACCGGCGAGAAACAGGCAAACCAGCGCCTTGTAGTCCGGCGGCAAGGCGCCTGCGCGCGCAGGCACGGGGCTGTTGTCGGGGCTCGCCGCCGCACCCATGAGGCGCAGCTGCGCGAGCGTAGAAAGCATGCCGGTCGCGCTGACGGCGGCGCAGCACTGGCCGAGGAACTTGCGGCGGTTCGGATCGAAGGTCGGGTTCTTGGGATTCATGGCGCGGCGGGGACTTACTTCTGGATCGCGGCGTGGGGCGCGGTGAGCACGAGGTAGATGGCCGAGCGCACGCGCTCCGTGTCGTTGGCGACGGAGTTGGTCGGCATGGCGGTCACTGCCGCGGCAATGCGGTCGGTCACAGCCTTGGGCATCGAGCCCGCAGCCAGCAGCAGGTTGAGATTGTCGACCAGCGCCGCCGGCGTCCGGGCCTGCGCCATCCAGTTCGTAAGGTCGAGGCCGACGGTTTGCTGCGCGAGATCGGTGGTCGACCGCGTGGTGTAGATGTAGCTGTAGTAGAAGTTCGGCTGCGTGATCGCCGTGGTGTCCGTCAGAATCTGGTACTCCGGAGCATAGAGGCCGGCTGCGGCCACCGCGCCCGGCAGCACGAAGTTGGGCTCGTAGAAATTGAACACCGTCGGCGCGCGCAGGGCGGCCTGCGCCAGGGAACCCTCGGGATTCGGGATATTGAAGCGGCCGGAATTGGAACCGCCGGCGACCGCGCGGAACAGCGCCGTGGCGCGCAGCAGAGGCTCCTTCATCTTGCCGAACGTCGCCGTGCCGGCGACCGCCGGCGACCGCGCCTCGTAATCGAGCAAAATCGCCCGCACCACCGCGCCCAGATCGCCCCGCACGCCGGCGCCGTTGTTCACAAAGGTCTGGGCGACGCGGTAAACGTAGCCGGGGCTGGGGTTGCTGGTCACGAGCCGCTGGATCAACTGGCGCGAAATGAACGGCGCGGTATTCGGATGCTCGACCAGCGCGTCGAGCATGTCTTTCAGGTCCTTCACCCCGCCCTGCGCGGCCGGGAGCACTTTGCCGCCGAAGATGGTCTTGGCCGTGTCGTCGTGGAATGCCGGCCACAGCATCATCGGATCGATGTAGTTGGCGGGACTGCCGCGGAAGAGGTTCGCGTTCGCGGCCGCGCCGGTGGCGGCGTTGGCGTAGCCCCAGCCGGTGAAAACCTTCGCGACCTGGACGATGGTTTCCTGCGTGTAAGTCGGGATTGGCTGGCCGTTCGGGTCGAGCCGCAGCGTGCCGTCCGGATTCAGCTCGTGCAGGCCGATGGTGAAGAGCTGCATGATCTCGCGCGCGTAATTCTCGTCCGGCAGCGTCACCGGCTGCCCCCGCGCATCAAAGGTCGCCTTCGCGTTGCGGAGCGAGCTGAGGTAAATCCCCATCATCGGGCTCAGCGTCACCTGCTCGAGCAGCGTGCGGAAGTTGCCGAACGCGCCGCTGACCAGCAAATCGTAGTAGTTGGCGGCGCCCTCCTGCCACTGGCCTATGGTGCCGTTGGCGTCGGAGACCACCAGAATCTGGCTCAGGGCGAACGCGACCCGCTGGCGCAGTTGGTCTTCGCCGGTCACCGCGATCTTCCACCAAGCGGCCTGCCGGTGCGGTCCGCCCGGGCGCTCGTAGGCCTGGGTGATGGCGTCGCGGTTGCCGGTGCCGCCGTTGGTCTGGTTGCGGTTGAAATCGTGCATCGTCTCCGCCCGGTGCGAGGTGGGCGCCACCCGCATCTGTTCGGTGATCCACGTTTGGTACCCTTTGGCCGTCACCGCCGCGATGTCCGCCGGCGTCGGCCCGAACGTCGCCTGCGTCAGGAACCGCGCCGCATCCGCCGAAGTGATACGGGAAAGGTCGACCGCGGGCGCCGGCGCCGGCGGATTGAAGGCCGCGCTGCCGCTGCTGCGCACAAAACTGCCGCCGAGCTCGCCGGTCGGATACAGCGCGGTGTCGATGCTGACGGTCACGCGCCCGGCCTTGATCGCCGCGACGAGATCGGCGGTCGAGTAGGTGCCCACGGGAGCCAGCGTCCAGAGCGCGTTGCCGACCTGGCCCTGCGGCAGGTTGAAGACGTAGTTGCCGTCGATCGCGAGATGGGCGACCACCTGCGGCGAGCTCAGATTGGAAAACGACACCCCGACGAGCGCGGATTTCTCGTCCCCCGCCAGCTGCACGGTCGCGGTGCCGTAGGCCGTGGAACTCGCGGCCCCAGGCAGGGCCCGCAGCGTGGAAACATAGAGCGAGCCGCTGTTGGCAAAAATCGTGACCGTCGCCTGGTCGTTTTCCCCGACGCCGTAGAAACTCTGCGGCGTCAGCGTGAGCGTGGCCGTCCGGTTGTTGAGGTTCGCCGGATTGGCCCGCGGCATGAAAGAGACGGTGGCGGACGTCGCGCCGGCCGGAATCGTCACCGTCCCGGGCAGAGGCGCGAAATCCGTCCCGGCCACCGCCGTTCCGCTCAGCGTGTAGCTCACCGTAATCGGTGCCGTCGTCGCGCCGACACGCGAGATCGTGAAGATCGCCGGTGTGAGCGTGGTGTTGTCGGTGGCGGGCACCGTCGCGCGCACACTGACGGTCGAAAGTGTCTCCGGCGTAAGGTCGTAGACTTCGACCAACGCGGTGCCGGCGGCCCCGCCGACGCCGTTGGCCTGGATCACATAGTTGCCGGGCGCGAGATCGAGGAGCAGCGCGGCATCGTTGCTGCCGCGGGCGAAGGGAAACGCCCCGGCTTGGGCGAAGGCCGCGGTGAGGGCCGCCGTCCCACCCGTTTCCCAATTGTCGTTCGCGCCGCCGGCGATCTGCCGTCCCGCGGCATCGACCACCGCAATCGCGGGATCGGCCAAGGCACCCGAAACGCCGAGCGCCGCGAGAGCCGGACCCGCGGCGCGTACCAGCACGCGGCGCGCACCGCCGCCCGGCGCCACGGCCAGGCCGGAGAAGAACGTGTTCGCCCCCGGTCCCACCAGCGCGCGGGTCGACAGATTGAGCAGGCGCGCCGAACCGGTCACATCGTAGATCTCGAGGATCGCGACGCCGCTCGTGTTGTTCACACCGCTGACCTGCGCCGTGTAGGCACCGGGCGAAAGGGTGGCCACCAGGCTGGCATCGCGGCTGTTCGCCGTCAGCGGAAACGCCCCCACCGAGGCCATCGTGGCCGCGTCGTCGGCGAGCCAGTTGTCATTCGCCAGCACGAGCACGCCGTTGCTGTTGAACAGCTGCACCTGAGGGTCGGCCAAGGTACCCGGAATGCTGAAGGGGGGCGTGGCGAGCCGCGGGCCGACCGCGCGGATCAACACGCGCTTGGGTGCGCCCGCCTGCACGACGAAGCCTGTGATCATCACGTTGCCGCCGGTGCCGACCTGGGCGCGGGTCGAGAGGTTGCCGAGCCGCTGGTCGTATTGGGCGGAATATCCGGCGGAAGGGATCAAACTCGCGGCGCCAACAAGCAGCGCCAACGCAAAGCGAAGGTTGGTTTTCATCGGGCACATCGGACAGAGGGAAACTCCCGGCAGCTCGGGAGGGGGCGGCCGAAACTGTCCCGAGGATCGTCCGCAAGTCGAGCGCCGGCTTGCGAAACACGGGTAAATGCCGGGCCCGCCGCCGCGCGGGTGCAGGCGCCAATCGCCTGCAGGCGGCCGCTCAGTGATGCCCGCCCGGCGTCTTGGCGGCCACGAACGGCTGCCCGATCGCCTGCAGCAGCGCGCCGTACCACGGCGCCGAGACATCGAAGGGTTTGCCGCCCTTGATGCGGACGAACTCGATCGCCCGCAGCTCGTCGCTGCGCTCCTCGTCCTGGCCCACCACGCCGCTTTCCCGCCGCAGGGCGCACGCGACGGAATGGTCGACGCAGCTCTGGATCAGCTCGAGGTCGGCCGCGTTGGCCGGTGCCGCCCGGGCGAAATAGCCGCTCTTCTGCACGAGCACCTTTTCCGCCCCGAGCATCTTCGCAAACTGGTCGCCGAACCATTTTCCGGGATTCACGGCATCCAGCTTGATGTGTCCGAACGCGTCGCGCGGAACTTCCAGACCGCGCGCCGTCATTTCGGCCACGATGGTGTCGACCCCGGCACCTTCGCTGACAAAGACGTTCACGTTGCCGACCCGGTCCATGACGGCCTTGAGCCGCTTGGCTTCCGCGGCCACATCGAACGGCTGCTCGGGCAGATAGACGCCGTGCACGTCGAGCCGCTCGCGGGTCAATCCCAGGCCCGGGGCAAAGGTCCCCTTGTCCAAGCGCTGCCGATACGCGGCGGCCGTGGCGGCCGTCAGCCAGCCGCAATTGCGGCCCATGACCTCGTGAATAATCAGCATCCGCGGATTCGCACCGGACTCGGCCACGACCCGGGCGAAAAAGGCGGCGCCTTCCTCCGCGGCGGTCCAGGCGCCGAGGCTTTGGCGGATCGGGATCACATCGTTGTCGATGGTCTTGGGCAGACCGATGACCGTGAGCTGGTAGTTGTTCTTGGCGAGATAAGCCGCGAGGTCGGCCGCGGTGGTATTGGTATCGTCGCCTCCGACCGTGTGCAGGACATCGACGCCGTCGCGGACGAGCTGCTCGGCGGCCACCTGCAGGGGATTCTGCCCCTCCTTCACCAGCCCGCGTTTCACGCAGTCCTTCACGTTGGTGAGCTTGACGCGGCTGTTCCCGATCGGGCTGCCGCCATGCGCCTTGAGCACCGGCGATTGGGCGCGTTCCGCGGGCCCGACCTTGATGGAGTCGCCCAGCAGCAGGCCCTTGTAGCCCCCGCGGTAGCAGATGATCTCGACCGCCGGCGCGACCTCGGAATAGCGGCCGATCAAGCCGGCGACGGCGGCACTGAGACACGGGGCGAGACCGCCGGCGGTCAGGATTGCGACTTTCTTGGGAGCCATGGTGGGACCAGCCAAGCGGGGGCAGGCAACGGGCCGCAAGCCTGCATCGCATCGGCCTCGGACCGGAGCACACCATAGTCTGGTGCCCCCGCCCGGACTTGAACCGGGATACGCGGTTTAGGAAACCGCTGCTCTATCCAGTTGAGCTACGGGGACGCGCCGGGCCCATACCTCCGGACTACACCGGGAATGCCAACCCAAAATGCGCGTTGACATGGCTCGGGGCGACTTCACCGTCTTCCTTCCTTTTCGAGCCATGAGCACCACCGAACAAAAGCAGCAGACTCCCACGCCGGCGGAAATTCCGTTCACGAACCCGCAGGCCATGGTCCGCTACGTGACCGACACGGGCAAGATTCTGCCGCGCAAGTACACCGGCCTCACGGCCAAGCACCAGCGCGCCGTCACCCGTACGATCAAGCACTCGCGCAACCTGCTGCTCGCGCAGTAAGAGGCCGACGACGATCGCCAGTTTCAGAGGCCGGAGCCCGCTCCGGCCTTTTTTGCGCCATCATGCCGAGCGACATCGCCAGGATCTTCCGCCCGACGGCGCGAAATCTCGGTTTCCTCGCCTCACGACTGCAGGCAGGGGACTTGGTCGCCGTACCGACCGAGACGGTTTACGGCCTGGCAGCGAATGCCCTTTCGTCCACCGCCTGCGCCCGCATCTTCGAGGCCAAAGGCCGACCGGTCAGCGATCCATTGATCGTGCACATCGATCGCCTCGATCAACTCGGGGAGTTGGCCGTGCCCAACCCGGCCGCGCTCAAGCTCGCGCATGCGTTCTGGCCTGGTCCGCTGACTCTGGTGCTGCCAAAGCAATCCCTGGTGCCGGATATTGTCACGGCCGGGGGCCGCAGCGTCGCCATCAGGATGCCCGCCCACCCCGTTTTCAGGCGTCTGCTGAAAAGGACGAATCTGCCCCTCGCCGCCCCGAGTGCCAATCCCTTCGGCTATGTCAGCCCAACGTCGGCCGAGCACGTGAAAGACAATCTGGGATCCAAGATTGGATTCATTTTGGACGGCGGCCCTTCGCGCATCGGGGTGGAATCCACCATTGTCGACCTCCGTGTGCCATCCCGGCCGGTGCTGCTGCGCCCGGGGGCGATTTCGGCCGCCGAGCTCGCGCGGGTGCTGGGTTGCCGGGTCGCGCTCCGAGCTTCGGCCAAGCGCACCACGACCGGACCGCAGATCGCCCCGGGTATGCTTGCGCGGCACTACAGTCCGGCCACGCCGATAAGTCTGCATAAGTCCGCGGCCGAAATGGCCGCGCGCGTGAGCGACGAGGCGTATGTTTTTCTTCGCAAGCCGGCCGGCAAGCGATCCGCCAACTGCCACTGGTTCGATCTCCGGGGAAATCTGGTCGGAGTGGCACGCGCGCTGTTCGCTACCCTGCGCCGCTTGGACCACGCCGGATACAAGCGCCTGCATATCGAGCAAGCTCCGGGCGGAGACGGTCTCGCTGCCGCCATCAACGACCGGCTGCGCCGGGCCGCAGCGCGCTGACGCCGGCCGAGCCCGGAATCACTTCTCCTGCTCGGTGTCGTTCTTCGACATCACGACATAATAATCCTTGTAGGACTTGTCGTAATACTGGGCGTAGTAATAACCCGAAACGGCGAGATTGAGGCCGTTGAGCACGGCGCCGAAGTTCGGCACGTTCGCCTCCAGAAGCTTCTTCGCGCTGAACTGCGCGGCTTTGCGGCGCACCTTGTTGAAGAAGATCGTGAAGATGGAACCGTCCACCAGCGGCAAAATGATCAGGGCATCGCTGACCGCGGCAAGCGGAGGGGTGTCGACGAAGACGCGGTCGTACTGCTTGCGCAGATCCGAAATCATCAATTCGAAGCCCTTGCTGTTCAGGATCTGCGTCGGATTCTTGGCCCGCCCGCCCGCCGGAATAACGTCGAGGTTCGGGTGAACGTTCCGGATGGCGACATCGGCGATCGTGGCTTTGCCCGCGCAGATATCGATCACGCCCTTGAGATTCTCAAGGCGGAAAGATTTGTGGATATTGGGTTTACGCAGATCGCAATCGATCACGACGACACGTTCCCCGTGGGCGGCAAAGGTGAGCGCGAGGTTGGTCGTCGTGAACGACTTGCCCTCGCCCGGGATAGTGCTCGTGACTAGAATGCACTTCGCGTTCTTGCTTTCGTCTTTCAGGCGCAGGCTGGAGTGCAGCGTGAGAAAGGCTTCGGATACCTGCCGATCGGCGTTGTTGACGACGATCTGCGCCTTGTCCGGCTGATCCATGCGCTTGATCTGCGGGATGATCCCGATGAGCGGCAAACCCACGACACCTTCGATATCGTAGGAGCTCTTCACGCGGTCGTCGATGAACGCGACGAAGAAAGCAAACGCGAGACCGAGACCCAAGCCGCCGGCGATGCCAAGACCGAGATTGAGCGGAACGTTCGGCGAGATCGGCTTATTCTCGGGACTGGGGGCGGCCTTGTCCACGATCCGCGCATTCTGGGTCGTAATGCCGCTGGTCATCGAAGTTTCGCGGCTCCGGGCGACGATGGCGTCGAGAATCTTCTCGTTGGTGCGATACTCCCGCTCGCGATCGTTGTACTCGAGGGCCGCACGGTCGAGTTGGAGCGAATCTTCCGTCCGTTTGGCGAGATCTTCCTCGAGGTTCTTGTAGGTCCGCGAGGCGGCCTGGTAATCGGACTCGACCTGGGCGCTGACATTCTCGACGGCACGTTTGAGCTCGCGCTCCGTTTGCTGATACGAGTTGAGGGCCTCGATCATCTTCGGATGCTTGTCGCGATAGCGCTCCCGAACCGTGGCGATGGCAATCTTGCGCTCGGCAAGCAACTGGGCGAGCTGGATGACCTGCGGCTGGGAGGAAATAAACGGCAGCTCCGTCAGGTCGCCTTTGCGCTGGCGCACTTCGCGGATCTGGTTGATCCGGCCTTCCGCCGCATTCAATGCAATTTGGGCCCTCGTCTTCTCGGCGTTGATCGCTTTCAGAGACTCGCTGACGATGTCCTTGCGCTGGTCGAGCGAGACGAGGTTGTTCTTCTCCTTGTACTCCTGAAGCTCACGCGCCATGCGCTCCACGCGTTTCTGCTGCTCCTCGACGGTTCCCTTCAAGCCTTCGACGGCGTTGTTGGATTCCTGGGTTCGCAACGAGATGTTGTGATCGAGATAGGCTTCCGCGAACAGGTTGGCGACCTTGGCCGCGATAAAGCGATCGGGATGCTGGTACGCAACCGTCACGACCAGCGTCAGGCGCTGGGGAATGACTTTGCGGTTCTTGGCGAGGATTTCGGCGACGTAGGTGACATCGGTGCCGGCACGTTCGTAGGGGGCAAGAAACGCACGCAGATCGTCACCCGTGATGCGCTCGGCGACGCGTTGGATCATCGTCACGCTTTCGATCACCTTGATCTGGGTATTCAGATCTTCCGCCGACCGGATGTCGGTATCCACCACCTGCTGCACCTGCATCACCGTCGGATCGCGCCGGAAAATCTGCACCGTGGCGCTGGACTGGTAAATCTTGGTATCGCTTAGCGTGTAAACCAAGGAACTCGAGAAGACGACCAGGAACACCACCACGATGTACCAGATGCGTTCGCGCAGGATGAGCAGGTAGTCCTGAAAGGTGCGTTGGGAGTGGCTGCCGCCGCCGGAACCGTCGCCGTAGCCGTAGCCGACGGCAGAGTACCCGGCATAATTGCCCCCGTAATTGTAACCGTAGCCGCTGCTGTTCTGCGGCTGTTTTTCCCCGGAATCCGACGACATAATATTGGGCGACTGTTGGCTTAGAGAATACGCTCCGGCACGAACACAACATCGCCGACTTCGAGCGCCACATCCTTGGCGCCTCCCTTCACGATATCGTCGACGTTGACCAC
Organism: Opitutaceae bacterium; assembly: GCA_027482185.1. Taxonomy (GTDB): domain Bacteria; phylum Verrucomicrobiota; class Verrucomicrobiia; order Opitutales; family Opitutaceae; genus ER46. Next base: position 136,732 of record JAIXWF010000015.1, read on the forward strand.
GATCGTTTCGTTTTTGCGGGTGAGTTTCACCCGCTTCAAGTCGGCCAAGCGGTCATGACCGCCGGCGAGTGAAATCGCCTCAAGTATGGTAAGCCCCTTCTCCGGCGGGAACTGCACCCGGCCGGCATTCTTGATCGAACCGACAACATTCACGCTGCGATCCGAATACTTGAGCACGTTCACCGAAACGCCGGGATTCACTATGTAGTCGCGGTCGTAAAGTTCGCGGATTTTTTGCTCGGCTTGCCGAACGGTCAAACCGGCGACCGAAATCGTTCCGATCAGCGGCAACGTGATCGTGGACTCCGAAGAGATATTCACTTCACCCTGCTTGTTGATCTCCTCCTCCTGGAAGACCTGCACGCGGATGATGTCCTGCGGTTGAAGAACATAGTCGACCGCGGCACTCGCGACGGCGGGCGACCCGGAGCGACCCGATCCAGAGTCTGTTTTGGATCTCTCCGAATCCCGCGATTGAGCCAAGGCGCTAGCCATCAAGAGGCTACACGCGGCAAAAGCAAAAATATGACGAAAGATGAGGCTTTTCATCTGGAGACAAAAAAACGGAAGAAGACCGAAACGATCTTCTTCCGTCCAAATTTGGTCAAGTCGGCTTGCCGAACTCAGTAGCGGAAGTTCGCCGAAACGCTGAAGACGTTGTTCTTGAATTCGGAACCGGCAAGATCGGAGCTGTTATTGCGGAAGGTGTAGCCGCCCACGATCGAGACGTTGGCATTGACCGTGTAGGCACCGCCGAGCTGCCATTCGAAGTAGTCATCCGTGCGGGTACCATAGTCGATCGCGCGCCAGTTGACGCCCGTATTGAGGGAGAACTCCGCAGTCAGCTTGGAAACGATACCGGCATTGAACGAGAGGTTCTTTTGCTGGGCACCTTGCGGGCTGGTGCCGAAGTCATTGCTGGCACCGAAAGTCAGGGAAGTCTTCGGGCTGACTTCGTAGGCGAAGTTGGCATCAAGACCGAGTTGATCGTCGCTGCCGCCGCGATCAAGATCGCGGTTGTTCAAGCCGATCGCGAAGGAACCGGTAAACTTCGGGGAAAACTCACCGCGTGCACCGACGCTGAAGAAGTGGTCGGTCGAGTCGCTGCCGATGCTGACCTGCGTGTCGCGATAACGGTAACCGACGCTGAGGTCGACCTTCTCGGACAGCTCGTAGTAGAAATTGAGCGGGATCGAGAGAGTGTCGGTATCGGAGTAAGTGGCCCGCTTGTAGTTCTCGGTCTTGAACTCAATGGCGCCGCCAACAGAGGTGATCTTCGATATCTCGACTTCAGCGTTGGAACCGGCGTTGAACACGTCGCGGCGGGTAAGACCACGGATGTCGACGGAGTTCTGATTGAGCTCGTTGTAACCGAGATTGAAACCGAGCTTGAGTTTGCCGTCGTCGTACTTGGAGGCGAAGTTGCCCGCGAACAGCGTGGTGTTGAGGTTGCTGTTGTCGGAGTAATTGGCGAACGCGACAACCAAGGACAGGTTGCCCCGCAACTGCGAGTTCTTGCCGAAGGTGATGTCGACGCCCGGATTGATGTCGAAAATGACGTCGTCGACTTCCTCCTGCACCGGATTGGTCGCGCTGGCCGCGCGGGCGGGGTTCAGCGGGAGACCGCTCGCGAGGAAGATGTTGTCATCCGAACGGAGGCCCAACGTGCCGGTGACGAACAACTCGGCGCCGTCGCCGATTGCCATGAAGGGTGCGGCGAAAGCCGGGGCGCCCATGGCGGCTGAGATGAGTGCGAGACGGATGGATTTCTTCATTGGCGTGCGGATATGGTGCGACGGTTAAGGCAAAAAGGGATGCGTGTGGGAAGCGGAATCTTCCGGGAAAAAATCCGGCTTCCTGAGCCGGGAGGATTCGAGAGGCGTTCCTCGCATGCGACAAAACATGCAAGGGAAAGACCCTAGTTTCGGCCCAACTCGACCAAGGTTGAACGAGAAGCGTACGATTGGCGCAAGTGTTTTTTATGTGTCCCTGCTGCCAACCCTGAACCCAATTCCGAGGGCGACCGTTCGATCGACACAGGGAAATCCCTCAGCTCAGTGTCGTGGCGACAAACTTCCCGGTCCGGTTTCAAATCCGCCGCCGGAAATTTCTAGAGCGCCCGGTTCAGACTTTCCAACAGTCGCCGGTTCTGCGTCTCAGAGCCAACGGAAACCCGAATCCACTCCTTAAGGCCGTAGGAGTTCATCGGCCGAACAATCATCCCCTGCTTCTGAAGTTTGCCGAAGACCGACATCCCGTCCCCGACCCTTACCAATTGGAAGTTCGCGACACTGGGAACCGTCTCCAGGCCCATGGAACCGAATCCGGCTCCCAACTGCGCCAGTCCGGCGGCATTGGCAGCGGCGCACCGGCGGGTGAAGGCCTCATCTCCGATCGCGGCGACGGCTGCCGCCTGCGCGATCGCGTTCACATTGAACGGTTGGCGGAGTCGGTTCAGGAGCCGGCAAAGCTCGGGGCTGGCGTAGCCGTACCCGACCCGAAGCGAAGCGAGCCCGTAAATCTTCGAAAAGGTTCTCAAGCCGACGACCGGCCTGCCTTCGCGAATCAAGGGGCGGATGTCCGGCGCTTGCGGCAGGTACTCAGCGTAAGCCTCGTCGATCACGCACACCACGTGCGGTGGCAACGCGCGGACAAAAGCCAACAGTTCCGCCTCCTCGTTGGCGGTGCCGGTGGGGTTGTTCGGGGTGCAGACGCAGACCAACTTCGTCCTGGGACCGATTGCCGCGGCCATTGCCCCAAGGTCGTGCCGCCAGTCGCGGAGCGGAACTTCCACGGCCCGGCCGCCGAACAGCAGCGTCACCAACTTATAGACTACGAAGGCGGGCGACGCCATGACGACTTCGTCCCCGGGTCCCACAAAGGCATGGCCGAGCAACTCGATGATTTCATTGGATCCGTTGCCGATCACGAATTGGTCGGCCTCGAGGCCGCGGAGCCCGGCCAATGCCTGCCTCAGCTCAAAGCACCCGCCATCCGGATAAAGCGCGCCGTCGAGCAACGCCCGCTGGGCCGCAGCCAAGCCGAGCGGCGATGGGCCGAAGGGATTCTCGTTCGACGCCAGCTTGACGATACCCGCGGGATCCAGACCCAGCTCCCGTGCGACGTACTCGATCGGCTTGCCCGGTTCGTACACGGGCTGCGTCAAGACGGAGGGTTTAGCGAGCGCCTCGATGTTCATCCGGTGACAGGAACACAATTGGACAGCGGCGAGAAAGCACGAAATGCTCCCGCATGCGTCGCACGTTGGCCTTCCTTTTTGCGGTCACTGTCCTGGTGCGGATCGCCGCCTTCGGCGCGCCGCAGCTGCTCGAAGGCGAAATCGGCGGGGCGAAATTCAAGATCGCCGTCCCGCTGCAATGGAATCGCGGCGTCCTGCTGCTCGCCCACGGCCTGCGCTCCGAGGATCGCCCGCTGGTCGCCGACCTCGCCCCCGACCATCTCGCCTACAAGACCCTGATCGAAGAAGGCTGGATCGTCGCCAAGACCAGTTATCGCCGCAACGGCCTGATTGTCGGCGACGCCATCGCCGACCTCGACGCCCTCCGCGAGCATATCGTCGAACGCTTCGGTCCGCCGGATCGCGTCTTGCTCGAAGGCGAGTCGATGGGCGGACTCATCGTCACGCTGATCGCCGAACGCGAACCCGGCGACCGGCCGCGCTACCACGGCGCGGTGGCGATCGGCGCCGCCCTGCAAATCCGTGAACCCAACACCTCGGCCGGCCTCAGCCTCCAACCGCGCCTGCCGCTCATCTTCCTCACGAACCAAACCGAGCTCGAAGGTCCCCGCAACTACGTCTCAGCCGACCTGCCCCGCGAACTTCGCGTCCGACCCCAACTGTTCCGGGTTTCCCGCGACGGCCACGTGAACGTCAACCAAGCCGAACGCCTCGTCGCCCTCCGCGCGTTGAACGCATGGCTCGATCGCGGTCCTTCCACGCTGCCGAATCCCAAGTCCGGAGCCCCGTTTCCGGATGTGACCCAGCCGGCGGCGCCCGTACCGTCGAAAGTTGCCATGGATCCGGACGCCCGCGGTTTCACGGCCCGGGTGATCGAAGTCTCCGCGATCTACGGCAATCTGTTCATCGACGCGCAGCCGGCCGACTTTGCGACGGCGGGTATCGAGCGCATGACATGGTTCGAACTCATCGCGGGCGAACGCACCTTCCGCGTGTTGCACGGCCGCGACTTCGGCAGCGTCAAGCGCGGCGAATGGGTCGTTTTCCCGAACGCCGACGGTTTCTACTGGCTGGCCCGGAATTTCGCGGACGCCGCTGCCGGCGCCCAACTCAAGGTCGGCGATCGGGTCAGAATCCGGCGCTTTGCAGCCCCGGCAGGCCAAGGGCCGGGAGAGCGGACCGACGGACCACCGCAGCCGCCCTAAAGGCCGCGCCGCTTCAAATCTTCGTAGCCGCCTTCGCCTTCGGCAAACGACTCGGCACCCGGACCCATTGCATGCCCGCGGCCTCGGCGGCGCGCATTCCGGGCTCGGCATCCTCGAACACGAGGCAGCGCCCGGGCGGCAAACCCATGCGTTCGGCCGCCAAAAGAAACATATCGGGCGCCGGTTTGCCGTGTTTCACGTCCTCGGGCGTGATCACAAGGCGGTAGTCGTCCCGATTGAAGAGCGGCGCGAGACCGCTGAGCTCGAGCATGCCGCGCACGATCACGCGGGGGCCGCCCGAAGCGACGGAGACCGGGTGCGTCCGCGCGGCTTTGCGCGCGAACTCCACCACCGGCTCGATCAAGCGCGCATCCTTCTGCAATTCCACGAACAGGGCCTCCTTGCGATGGAACACCTCGTGCGGATCGAGCTTCAGCTTGTAGTGCTCCCCGATCAACTCCGCCACGCGCAATGTGGGCACGCCGCCGAGTGCGTAGAACAGCTCTTCGTCAAGCGGACACTGCAGCCCGACCTTGCGCATCGCCGCATCCCACGCGCGGTAGTGCAGCGGCATCGTGTCGACGAGCGTGCCGTCGAGGTCGAAAATGTACCCGGCGAAATCGCCGGCCGGAATCTCCAGTTTCATGAGGACCCGACACCGTGCGGCCGGCGGCGGACGAAGCAACGAAAACCCTCGGCAACGGCATGCGCCCCACCCGCGGGTCCGGCGGATTGAAATCCCACCGTGGGCTCGCACGATAGGCATTGCCTATGGAACTCCACCAACTGCGCTACCTCGTCGCTGTCGGACGCACCGGCAACTTTTCCCGCGCCGCCGAGCAATGCCATGTGGCGCAGCCGTCCCTGAGCCAGCAAATCGCCAAACTCGAGGCCGAGCTCGGCGAACCGCTCTTCGACCGGCTGAAGACCTGCGCGCGCCCCACGGCCGCCGGACTGGCCCTGATCCGCCGGGCGGGACGGATCCTCGCCGAGGTCGACGCGGCGCAACGCGACGCCGCCGACGCGCGCGGGCTCGCCCGCGGGCAGGTCGCCGTCGGGGTGCTGCCCACGATCGCCCCCTACTTTCTGCCGCGAGTCCTGCCGGATTTCCGCCGCCGGTTTCCGGGCATCGAACTCGTGATCCAGGAAGACACCACGGCACGGCTGCTGCAGTTGCTCGCCACCTGTGAAATCGACCTCGCGATCGCCAGCCTGCCGATCGCGGACGATCGCATGGCCACCGCCACCCTGTTCAGCGAGGAACTGCGCGTCGCCCTTCCGCCCGGGCATCGCCTGGCCGGCCGCCGCCGGCTCGAGGTCGCGGACCTGGAATCCGAACGCTTCATCTTGCTGCAGGAGGGCCACTGCCTCGGCGACCAAGTCCTCAACTTCTGCACGCGGCGCGATTTTCGGCCGAACGTGCTCTGCCGCGGCACCCAGATCGAAACCCTGCGCGCGCTGGTCCGGGCCGGCATGGGCATTTCGCTCCTGCCGGAAATGGCCTGCCCGGATACACCGGCGGCACGACGCACCTACCGGCGCCTCGGTCCGCCGTCGCCGCAACGCACCATCGCCGCCGTCTGGCTGGCCGCGAGACCGCCGGGGCGGGCCGCGAGCGCATTCCTGGACCATCTGCGCGCCGTGGCCGCAGGTTGAGGCCGGCCGCGCCAGCGTCCGGCCTCGGGCGAACGGACTGCGCGCCGTTCAGCGCCGGACGCCGCGGTGGAGCCGGCTGACGGGTTTGGCCGCCGCCGCGGCGGTCTCGGCCAGCGCCTTCTCGTCGAAGAGCGCGGAGTAGATATAGGGGAAGCCCTCGATCTTTTTGCGTTCCACGGCCATGCCCATGTAACGCTCGATGGAACGCGCGTCGCGCACGTCCTCTTCGGTCACCAGCGTGAAAGCGTCGCCCGTCTTCGAAGCGCGGCCCGTGCGACCGATGCGGTGGACGTAGTCCTCGGCGTTTTCCGGGACGTCGTAGTTGATGACGTGGGACACGCCGGCGATGTCGAGGCCGCGGGCGGCGATATCGGTCGCCACCAGCACCTCGAACCGACCCGACTTGAAGCCGTCGAGCGCCTCGATGCGCTCGCGCTGCGAACGGTCGGAATGCATCACGCCGACCGTGTGGCCCTTGCTCTCGAGCCGGTGCGCGATGCGGTCCGCGCCCATGCGCGTGCGCGTGAAGATGATCACGCTCTTGAAGTCGGTGCGCTCGAGCAACAGCTGCAACAATTCGAACTTCTGCGTCGCAACGACGGGGTAGAACGCGTGGGAAACCGTCTCCGCGGGCGAGCGCTGGCGGCCGATCTCGACCTTGACCGGATTGTTGAGCGCCCAGCCGGCCAACTGCTCAAGCTCGGGCGGGAGCGTGGCCGTGAAAAACAGCGTCTGCCGCGCCTTCGGACACTTCTGCACGATGCGCTTCACGTCGGGCAGAAAGCCCATGTCGAGCATGCGGTCGACTTCGTCGAGCACGAGGATCTCGACCTGGTCGAGCGAGCAATTGCCCTGCTCGAGATGGTCCAGCAGGCGGCCGGGCGTGGCGGCCAGGATGTCCATGCCGCGGCGCAAGTCCTCGGTCTGTTTGCCGTAGCCGACGCCGCCGTAGACGATCGTCACGCGCAGATCGGTGAACTTGGCGTATTTCTGGAAGGCGTCCTCGACCTGCAACGCGAGCTCGCGGGTCGGCTCAAGAATCAGGCAGCGAAGTTTGCCGTGGCCGCCGAGACGCTGGATGATCGGCAGCGCAAAGGCGGCGGTCTTGCCGGTGCCGGTCTGCGCGGAACCGATCACATCGCCGCCCTGGAGGACGACGGGGATCGCCTGCTTCTGGATCGGCGTCGGTTCGACATAACCCATTTCCTGCACGCCGAACGCAAGGGCGTCGCTCAGCCCGAGGGCGGTGAACGCCGTATCCATCTTCGGGATATCGACGGGCGCGACCGGCTTGACCGGTTCGCGGCGGGGATGGTCGAACGAGTCGTCCTTGCGCGGGCGCTCCGCCGGACCGGCGGACCGGCCGTGGCCGCCGAACCCGCGGTCGGAACCGCGTCCGCGGCCGCCGCGACCGCCCCGGCCGCCGCCTTCACCGCGGCCGCCGCCGTAGCCGCGGCCCTCTTCGCCGCCGCGGCGTTCGCCCTGGCCGGAAGCGTGTTCGCGCCGCGGCCGCGGTTCGCCGCGGGACGAATCGCGTCCGGCGCCGGCGGGCCGCTCGGGGCGGGGCTCGGACTTGCGGACGGACGGATGGGGCGTCGACTTCGCCTGAGATTCGGGTTTGCCGCCCGACGGGGCCGGCTTCGCTGCACGCGGGCCGGCGAGCTTGTCGCGCAGCTTCGCAAAGATTTTCTTCAACATGACAATGGAGACCCGACACCCTTCGCGAATCGGCCTCCATTGCAACCACCGATATCGCCGCGCCGCCCCGACGGGCCCCGGGTACGGCCGGGAAGGCGGCGTCAGAGCGCGGCCTTGACCTTGTCGAGTATCGCCAGGGAAAGCGCCTCGTCGCCGAACACCCCGACCCGGATCTTGATTTTGGTGAGGCTGTCGCCGGCCGTCTCCAACCGGATCTCGATCTTTTTGTCGGCCGCGTTGCGCGCCACGAAAATGGCCTGCAGCGCGTCCTTGTTCTCGCTGACCTTGGCAAACTGCAGGGCTTCGACCGCGCGGTTCACGGCCTTGGACGAACGCTCCAAGTTGGCCGACAGGTTCGCATCCAGGTCACCGCGCACGTAGGCCACGGCGGCACCGGCGCCGGCCCCCGCCACCACCATCATGCAGCCTTGGGAAACGGCGGCGCCGGCCAAAATTGCCGCGAGGCAAAACGTCTTCGTCAATCGGTTGGTTTTTGTCGGCATAGGAAGGAAGGATGCCTGCGACCGCCGGATTCGCGACAGGTTTCGGCGGGTTTCCGCCGCGGAGCCCGCCGCAGGCTTCGCGCTTGGCTTGGTCCGGGCCGCCGCGCAACGTGCACGCGCCCATCCTCCCCGCCCGCATGAACCACGACACCCGCTGGCTTGTCCGTCTCGGCATCGACCAAGGTCTGCTTACGCGGCCGCAGGCGCTGCAGATCCGCGCCACGGTCGGACCCGACGCCGACGTCGTCACCTATGCGCAGGAGATGATCGACAGCGGGATCGTGAAGGACGTGGAACTGCTCGAGCGCCTGGCCGAACTCGCGATCGCCAAGGCGGAAAAAGGCTCGCCGGCGAGCGACCCGTTCGAGACCGACGAATCCAGCGTGCCGTTTGTGCAGACCGGACCGGCCGGCAGCCGGGCCGCGCCCGGCGGCGGCGCCCCCGGCAAGCTGCCCGACTTCGATTTCGGTTCCGTCGCCGCGCTCGACGACGCGGCGCTCGCCGCCGGCGTGCGTTCCCTGCTGCGGGCCACCGCCGCCTCCGGCGCGAGCGACCTGCACCTCTCGACCGGGGCGCGGCCGTTCATCCGCCGGAACCGCGCCCTGTCCTACCTTTCGGACTACACGCTGACCGCCGCGGATGCGCTCCGGCTCAACACGGTGCTGCTGACGGATTCGCAACGCGCGGTCTTTCTCGAGCGCAAAGATTTCGACTACGCCTTGGCGCTGAGCGGCGAGGACCGCTACCGCGTCAACCTGATGTTCCACAAGAACGGCGCCGCCGGCGCCTACCGCATGGTGCCCGCGGAAACGCGCACGCTCGAGGCCCTCGGCTACACCAAGCACCTTGAGACGCTGAAGAAGATGCTGTCCTACCACAACGGGCTCATCCTCATCACCGGCCCGGTCGGCTCCGGCAAGACCACCACCCTCGCCTCGATGGTCGCCTACCTCAACGAGACCCGCAGCGACCACATCATCACGGTCGAGGATCCGATCGAGGTCGTGCAGCCGGCCAAGGGCTGCAACGTCACGCAACGCGAGGTCGGCCCGCATACCAAGTCGTTCTTCACCGCGCTGAAGGGCGCGCTGCGCGAGGACCCGGACGTGATCGTGATCGGCGAACTCCGCGATCTCGAGACGATCGAGATGGCGATCAGCGCTTCGGAAACCGGCCATCTGGTGATCGGCACGATGCACACGAGCGATGCCGCCACGACGCTCAACCGCCTGCTCGACGTGTTTCCCCCGGCCCAGCAGACGCAGATCCGTTCCAGCGTCGCCGAATCGCTCCGCGGCATCGTGTGCCAGCGCCTGCTGCCCGGCATCGACGGCGGGCTCGTGCTCGCCTGCGAGATTCTCGTGAGCAACACCGCGATCCAAAACCTGATCCGCGAAGGCAAGACGGCCGGCCTGCGCAACACGATGGAGACCGGCGTGAAGGAAGGCATGTGCCTGATGGACAATGTCGTCTTCGGCCTCGGCCAGGAACGGAAGATCTCCGTCGCGACCGCGCAGGCCAACATCACGAACCGCGTGCTCAAGGGCAAACTCGGCTGAACGCCATGGCCGATCCCGACGACGATCTTCCGACCGCGGAGACCGAATACCGCAAATCGCGGTTCACCGTGCTCTGCCACGTCGGCTTTCTCGTGGTCGCGCTCGTGATCGCGGTCGGCGTGCGCCGCGCCATCGGTCTGCCGCAGCAGATGCTCGGCGTGGTGATCATCGTCGCGCTGCTCGTCTTCGGCCGCGACATCATGCGTTTCATGCATCTCCGTTCGAAAGTCGCCCGGCTCCGCGCCGCGGCGGAAAAAGCCTCCTGACCATGGCCGCCATCGACGCCCTCCTCAAAACGATGCTCGAACGCGGGGGTTCCGACCTCCACCTGACGGTCGGCCTGCCGCCGAAGTCCCGCATCTCGGGATCGCTCCAGCCCATCGCCGATACGCCGCTCGACGCGCGCACGATGGAGAGCCTGCTGAAAGAAATCTGCCCCGAAAAGCGCTGGCTCGATTTCCTCGAGCGCAAGGACCTCGACCTCGCGCACGAGATTCCCGGCGTCGCCCGCTTCCGCGGCAACTACCTTTGCAACCACTGGGGCCAGGCCGCGGTGTTCCGCCAGATTCCCGCGAAGATCATGTCGTTCGAGGACCTCAAGCTGCCCGAGGCCCTCAAGAAACTCTGCCACCTCGACCAGGGCCTCGTCGTGGTTACCGGTCCCACCGGCTCCGGCAAGTCGACCACGCTCGCGGCGATGATCGACTACATCAACTCGAACCTCGCCCGCCACATCATCACCATCGAGGACCCGATCGAGTTCGTCCACCCGGTGAAGAAATCGGTGATCGTCCACCGCGAGGTCGGCGAGCACACCTCGTCGTTTGCCGCCGCGCTCAAGGGCGCGATGCGCCACGACCCCGACATCCTCCTGCTCGGCGAAATGCGCGAAATGGAAACCATCAAGCTCGCCCTCGGCTGCGCCTCCATGGGCATGCTCGTCTTCGGCACGCTGCACACCAACAACGCCCCCAAGACCGTCGACCGCATCATCAACACCTTTCCCGCCGACGAACAGAACCAGGTCCGCGTCATGCTTTCGAGCTGCCTCGCCGGCGTCGTCGCCCAGCTCCTGTGCAAACGCGTCCCCAAGGGCCGCTGCGCCGTGCACGAAATCCTCCTTACCCACGAGGCGCTGCCCAACACAATCCGCAGCGGCCAGATCGCCAACATCAAGTCGATCATCGAGAGCGGCGGCGCCGACGGCATGATCACGATGGACAACAGTCTCATGAACCGCGTGAAGGACGGCACCATCGAGCCGAAGGAGGCCTACATGAAAGCCGCCAACAAGGCCACGTTCGCGCCGCTGCTGAAACCGGGCGATCTCGACGGCGGCCATTGAGCCGGCGTCATTCGTCTTTGCGCGGCCGGAAAATCGCGGGGTCGAGCTCGACGTTCTGCTTCACCTCAAGGACGCGCGTGACGGTGTTGAAGGCCGGATGCCGCAGATCGGTGCGGAACGGCAGCGTGACGCCGTCGACTTGGCGGAAATCCGAAAAATCGATCGTCACCGGCACCCGCCCGTCGCCGCCGGCTCCGAGCTCCGCCTCGATCCTGAGCAACTGCCCCGTTTCGAGATCGAAATAGTGCAGGCCGGTCCGCTGGCGCAGGTTCGCCAGTTCCAACGCCGCGGTCTTGCGCCCGTTCACCTCCTTGATGCCGGCCGACCGGCGGATCGGGAATCGCTTCGGGAAATTCTCGAGATCGAGCATGCCGTTGCGCCGGAACAGTTCGAGTTCCTCGCCGCGAATCGGCCGGAAGCCCTGCAATTCGCCGTAGGACCAACCGGCCTGGCCGTCGAATCCCTGCCAGGTCCGGCCCACGCCGGGTACATCGGCTTCGCTCAGAAAAAAGTCCGGCGCCTTCTGGCTCAGCGTCAATTGGTAGGTCAGGCCCGAGCCTTCGTTCGTTACTTCGATCCGCGTCACCCGCGAGACGATCTGCGCCAGCGCCGCGTAACCGCCGGAGGCCGCGACGTATTTCTTCAGGATGTCCTCGGTTCGCTGCCACAGGCTTACCTGCGCCGCCGAAGGTTCGAAAAATCTCGGCGGCGGCGCAAAACGGTTGGCCAATTTCACGGCGCGGAGCGTCACCCGCTGCGGGCCCTCGCCGAAGACCGTCTCGAACGGCTCGAGCACGCCGTCCACTTCGCGGAAATCGCCGTAACGGATCCGTTCCGTAACCTGGCGTCGATCGTCGATCGTGTCGACTTGGACCAGCGTGCCGCGCTCGGGATCGAACAGCCGGAATTGCACCGGCTGGGCGGGCGCCTTGGTCCCCACAACGTGAAAGGTCCGGCCGTCCCGCGCGACGTCGGGCAGACTTGCCTGCTCCATCAATTTGTCGGGCAGCAGCGTGACACGCGCCTGTCGGATGAGATTCACCAGGTCGCTCGTGCCGACAAACTGGCCGAGCCCGAGCGTATCGCTCACGAACCAATACAGGCCCGCATGCGCCGAGAATTCCCCGTAGCGCCAACCGTCGGGCCGCTGCACCAGCAAGGCGTAGGCGCCGGCGCCGGAATCGATGAAACGGACCTTCATCGCCGGACCGTTGTCGCCGGTCGAAATCTCGAACGCCGCATCGCGCGGGAACACCTCGGCGCGGGCGCGGCGCAGCCCCTGCACCTGCTCCCAGCGTTGCACCACGGCCCGCGCGCGCTCGGCCGGGGTCCCGCCGGAAGCCGGCGCGGGCGGCGGCTCGGCCGCGGCCAAACCTGCCACCAAAGCAGCCAACGCTGCCGTCGTTGCCATCAGCCGGTTCATGATCCGTTTCCGCCCTCTCGTTTGGTTTCCCGGTTTTCGTTCCGCAACCGGCCCCGCAGCCACGCCGTCGCCGCCTCGAGCGGAGCGTCCACCCCGCCGGCCAGATCGGCGGCCGTCCGCCCCACGGGCTCGTCCGGGGCCACGCCGGCTCCCTCGATGGACTGCCCGCGCGGCGAACGGATGTCGCCGATCGCGTACTGGAAGAGGTCGCCGTTCGGCAGCGTCTTGAAGAGCGAAGGCAACGCCGCGCCGGCGCTGCGTTCGCCGAAGAGCCGCGCCCGGCCGAGGTCCTTGAGACCGGCCGCCAAAATCTCGCTGGTCGACGCGGACCCGCCGTCGATCAGCAACGCCACCGGACCAAGAAAAGCCCCTTCCTGCGGATAGACCGGATAACCCATGCCGCCGCGCCGCAGGCGCACCGAGCCCAACGAGGTCTCCCGGTCGACCAGCCAGCCCGCGAGTCCCGGAGCCATCGCGGTGACGCCGCCGGGATTGCCCCGCAGGTCGATGATCAGGCCGTCCCCCGCCTTGAGACCGCGCAGGAAAGTGCGCAGCGGCCGCATCGCGGCCGGCGCAAACACGCTCAGCCGGAGGTACGCGATGCCGTCGGCGGAACGCGTTTCCCATTCGAGCGGCAGCGACGGATAGTTGCCGATCGGCTCCGCCCATTCGCCGCGGTGCGGCGCGCACGCCAACTCCGCCTGCCACGGTTCGCCCGCCGGCGTCACGCCGGCAATCCGGACCTTCGTCCCGACCGGCGCCTGCAGCCGCGCCCCCGCAAGGGCCAGCAACTGGCGCATCGCGCGGGCCGGATCGAATCCCGACGCCGCCAACTTGGCGCGCACGTCGGCCAGCCGCACGCCGTCGATTTCCTGCACTTCCGTTCCCGGCGGCAGTCCCGCCGCGGCCGAGGGCGAATCGGCCGCAACCGCGGCCACCCGGACCTTTTCCCCGTCGGCCGCCAACGCGGCCCCGAGCACACCGACACGATCCCTTTCCGCCGGGGAAAACACCGCCGCCTCCCGCGGCACAATCTGGAAATGCGTGCGCCCAAGTTCGCCGAGCATCGCCTGCAGCAACGCACGCAGCGCGGCCGGATCCGCCGCGTCGTCGAGGCGCGCCCGGTAGCGCTCGCCGACCGACGTCCAATCCACGCCGCCGAATGTGGGGTCGAAGTAGGCCTCGTTCACCGTCGACCACACGATCCGCCAGCTCTCTTCCCGGCGGGCCGGCCAGTCGGCCTCGGCGGCCGCGACGGCCGCCGCGCCGAAAGCCCAGATTGCTCCGGCCAAAACCAGACGGAGCGCGGCGCGACGCGGATTACCTGCGGCCATGGCGCGGCACGGAAATCGCCTGTTCCGGCGACGTCAACGCCGCACACCGTGCTCAGGCTTTTTCCCGCCGGGCCGTGCGCCGCAGCACGCCGCGAATCCGCCACCCGGACCGCTCGCGGACCAGCTCGTAGTCGTACGCCGCGTCACCGGTTTGGGAATACACCTGCACCGTGAGGGCCGCGCGCGCGCCGTCGTCGCGCACAATGCCGTATTCCGCCCGCGTGTTCGCCCAGATCTCGGGATAGTTGCGCCGCACGATCTCGGTGAACGCCGCCGGCGATTTCTGCGTCCGCAGATCGGCGGACGCGAGCGCGTAGGCCCCGCCCGGGTCGCCGTTGCGGAAGGCGGCAAGCTGCGCGGCGACCACCGCCACGATCTCCTGCCGGATCGCCGCCGTCGAGGCCCGCGGCTCGGCCGCGACCGTGGCCCGCACGGAGCCCAGCAGAACCAACAGAAGGAAAAGGCGCCGCAGCATCGCCGTCAGCTTGGCGGCAATTCCCGCGCCCGCAACTCGCCGGACCGAAGGCCCCGGCGGCACACCTGCCGGCCGACGCCGGCCGCCGCTGTGCGCCGACCGTCCGTTTCCGGCGTGCGTCCGCCCGCACCCGCCGGCAAGTTCCCGCGGATGAACCTGACGATCCGCGCGGCGACGTCCGCCGATGTTCCGCTCGTGCTCGAATTCATCCGCGCCTTGGCGGAATACGAGAAGCTGGCCGCGGAGGTCACCGCCGACGAAGCCGGCCTTGCCGCCACGCTGTTCCCGGCCGCGGGTCGGCCGGCGGCGGAATGCCGGCTGGCGTTCGTCGACGGCGTCGCCGCCGGTTTCGCCATCTACTTCACGAACTACTCGACGTTTCTCGCGAAGCCCGGGCTGCACCTCGAGGATCTCTTCGTGAAGCCGGAGTTCCGCGGCCGCGGCGTGGGCAAGGCGCTGCTGCTCGGGCTGGCGCGGCTGGCGAACGAACGCGGCTACGGCCGCATGGAGTGGACGGTCCTCGACTGGAACAAGCCGGCGATCGCGTTCTACGAATCCCTCGGGGCCAATCGTCTGCTCGATTGGCAGATTTGCCGGCTCACCGGCGAAAGCCTGGCCCGGTATGCCTGAGGCCGGATTCGGCTCGTGGCACGGTTGCAACCGCGCACACTGCCGGACCATGTCCGTTTCGCTTCGTCTCCGCCGTCTCGGCGCCGCCGCACTCGTTTCATTTTCGGTTTCGATTTTCGCGCAAGAGCCGGCCACTCCGGCCCCGGTCGCCGGCCTCGACTACCGGGAACCGTTTTTCCCCGGCGCAACCTACGATCCCGCGGTGCCGACGCCGTCCGCCGTCCTCGGCTTCGAGGTCGGTTCCAAACCCTCCGATCCGGCGCAAATCGAGGCCGTCTTCCGCGCCCTCGCCGCCAAAAGCGCGCGCTGCAAACTGGTCGAGTACGGGCGCACCCACGAAGGCCGGCCCCTGCACTACCTTGTCATCGGTTCCGAGCCGAACCTCCGCCGGCTCGATGCGCTGCAGGCCGGCTACGCCAAACTCGCCGACCCCCGCCGCACCACCAAGGCCGAAGCCGACGAGCTCGCCGCCACGCTGCCGGCGCTGGCGTGGATGGCGTATGTGATTCATGGCGACGAACTCTCCAGTTCGGATGCCGCGCTCGCCGTCGCGCACCATCTCGCCGCCGGCACTTCCCCCGCCGTGGCGGAGTTGCTCGAGAAAATCGTCGTTGTGATCGATCCGCTGATGAACCCGGACGGCCGCGAGCGTTTCATCCAAATGATGCGGCAGAACCGCACCCTGCAGCCCGGCCTCGACGAACAGTCCCTGCTGCACACCGGCTACTGGCCCGCCGGCCGCACCAACCACTATCTCTTCGATCTCAACCGCGACTGGGCGTTTGTCACCCAGCCCGAATCGCGCGCCCGCGTCCGCGCCATCGCGGCGTGGAATCCGCACTACCTGATCGAGGGCCATGAAATGGGGTCCCAGAGCACGTTCTTCTTCAATCCGCCGCGCGAGGCTCTCAATCCCCACTTCCCGGACAACCATCTCAAGTGGGAGGCACGTTTCGGCATCGACCAAGCCGCCGCCTTCGACGCCCGCGGCTGGCGCTACTTCAACGGCGAATCCTACGACAACTGGTACCCCGGCTACTCGTCGTCGTGGGCCCCCCTGCGCGGGACGATCGGCAACCTCTACGAACAGGCGCGCATCGCCACCGACGCCGTCCGCCACGCCGACGGCGCCCTCGAGACCTACCGGGAATCGGTGCACCACCAACTGGTGAGCACGATGGCGAACCTTGAAACGCTGGCGCGCCACCGCCGGGAGATCCTCGCCGACTTCGTCGCGGAAAAGCGCCGCTGCGTCGGGCCCGACGCCACCGTGCCCGCCCGCACGTGGGCGATCCTGCCCACCGCGAATTCCACCCGCCTGCGCGGCTTCCTCGAGGTCCTCGGTATCCAAGGCATCGAAACCCTCGCCGCCGGCCGACCCTTCCGCGCCCAAGGCAAGGACCGTCTCGGCCGGCCCGTGCCGGAACGCGAATTTCCCGCCGACACCCTGCTCGTCCCGATCCGCCAGCCGCTCGCGAGCCTCGTTGCCACGCTGTTCGAATTCGATCCGCGCATGACCCCGGCATTTCTAACTGAGGAACGGCGCGAACTGCTGCGCGGCAAACCCAGCCGCGTTTACGACACCACCGGCTGGAGCCTGCCGATGCTGCACGATTTGGAGACATTCGAACTCGACGGCGACGTGCCCGCCGCCGCCGCGGCCCGGCCCCACGCGGCCCCGCCCGCCCCCGCGCCGCTCGCGAACCCGGAAGGCGCGCTCGCCTTCGTGCTCGACGGCGCCGACGACCACGCCGCCACCGCCGCCGGCCGGCTGATGGAGCGCGGCGTCAAAGTCCGCGCCGCCGAACGCGCCTTCCAATTCGACGGCCGCGACTTCGCCCGCGGCAGCATCGTGATTTCGCGCAAGGACAACGCCGGCTTCGCCGGCGATCTCGCCGCCGTCGTCGCCGACGTCGCCCGCCCCCTCGCGCTCGCCGCCGTCGGCATCCGGAGCACCCGCGGGCCCGGCGACGCCCCCGAACTCGGCGGACGCCACTTCGTGCTGCTGCATCCGCCGAGCATCGCCGTGCTCGGCCGCGAGCCGATCAACCCGAATGCGTACGGCGAAATCTGGCACCTCGTCGACCGCACCCTCGGCCTGCGCGCCGCGTACTTGAATTTCCAGAATCTCCGCAGCGCCGATTTGCGCCGCTACAACGTCATCGTGATCCCCGACGGCGCCGCCGCCGTCCTTGCCGACCGCCTCGAGACCCTGCGCGCCTGGACCTCCGCCGGCGGCACCTTGATCGCGCTCGGCGGCTCCGCCGCTGCGTTTGCCAAAGAGAAGGACGGTCTTGGCGGCACGCGCCAACTGGGCGACGTCCTCGCGAAATTCGACGACTACCGTCAGGCGATCGTGCGCGAATGGGAAGCCCGCCAAGCCGCGCCGGATCCGGAGAAAATCTGGGCCCATGCGCCGCCGACGGAGTCGACGTTCCCCTGGCAGCTCGGCGAAACCGACCGGACCGGCGAAGAGGAACTGAAACGCCGCGACGCGTGGCGTGCGATGTTCATGCCGTTGGGCGCCCTGCTCGCCGCCCGGCTCGACGCCGAAGACTGGCTCACCGCCGGCTGCGGCGAGTACCTGCCCGTCATCTACTCCGGTCGCACCGTGCTGCATGCGCCGGCCTCGGTGCAAGTGCCTGCGCGCTTCGGTCATTTTTCCCCGCTCCCGGACGCCGCCAAGAAACCGGACGGGCCGGAAACGAAGAAACGCGCCGCCGGCTGGTCGATTGCCCCACCCGCCCACGAGATGCGCCTGCGCATGAGCGGGCTGGTCTGGCCGGAAGCGGCGGAACGGCTCGCCAACTCCGCCTACGTCACGCGCGAAAGCATCGGCCGGGGCCAACTCATTCTGTTCGCCGCCAACCCGACTTATCGGGCCGCCGCCGCGGGCTCGACGCGGCTGCTCGTCAATGCCCTCGTGCTCGGCCCGGGCATGGGGACCTCCCAACCGATCATGCCGTGATCCGTCGCCGCGCGCGGTCCGGTCCCTGCGATCGATCGCGCGCAGTCGGGCGCGTCAGCGTTTCCACCCAGTTTTTTGTTTTGCGCCGTGCCGGGGAATCGGTGCGCTCACGGGAATGTCGCAATGCCCCCCGCCCACCCCGGAACTTACGGAGCTGGCGGCCGTTCTGGGCGAGGAAAACGTGCAGACCTTGGTACGCACCTTCCTGCGCGATTTCCCGATCTCCTTCCAGGAACTGGGCGGCGGCGAGCGCAAGAATCGGCATCGGCTGGCCCACAGCATGAAGAGCAATGCCCGCCTGATGGGCGCACACGCCCTCTCTCAGCGCATGGCCGAGCTCGAGAACCGGCTTTCCGTCGAAAACGGGCAGGACGTCACGCCCCAAGACCTA
Organism: Opitutaceae bacterium; assembly: GCA_027482185.1. Classification (GTDB taxonomy): domain Bacteria; phylum Verrucomicrobiota; class Verrucomicrobiia; order Opitutales; family Opitutaceae; genus ER46. Next base: position 155,118 of record JAIXWF010000015.1, read on the forward strand.
ACCGCCATCGGCCAAGAGTTCGAGGCCGTGGCCGGCCCGCTGCGGATCTTCGTCGGCCAGTAGGCCGCCGTGCCGTCAGGTATCGACCAATCCCGCCTGGATGCACCAGCGGGTGAGGCTCGCGACTTCGCGGACGCCGATCTTCTCCATGATGTTCGCCCGGTGCTTTTCGACCGTGCGGACGCTGAGATTGAGCTTCGCCGCGATCTCCTTCGACATCTGGCCCGCCGCCACCAACCGCGCGATTTCCTGCTCCCGCTCCGTGAGCGGAACTTCGAGCTTGGGCCGCGGCGCAGCCAACGCCGCTCCGGCGCCGCCTTTCGCCCGCACCCGGCTCGCGAAAAACATCCCGCCGCCGCGCACCGTCTCGACGGCGCTCAAGACGTACTCGATCGGTTCCGTCTTGTCGACGTAGCCGTTGACGCCGAGCACCATCAGGTCGGCGGGCAGGCGCTCGCTGGGATGGGCCGTGATGACTAGAATCTTGAGGTCGGGCAGCGCGCGGCGCACTTCCCGGGCGATTTCCATGCCGTTGATGTCCGGCAGCATCAGATCAACCACCAGTAAATCGGGCTTCTCGCGCAAACAAAACTCAAGGCCGGGCTTGCCCATGCCGAATTCGCCGATGATCTGAAGGTCCTTCACCTTGCCGAGCGTCAACAAAATCAACTGACGAAACATGGTCTCGTCTTCGATGAGAACGGCGCGGAGTTTTCGCATGCGGGAGCGGGTGAGGACTGAGGTAAGCGTTAATTCAAGCGCGGGGTCCGCACAACTACGGATGCACGTCCTGGCCGCGGCTGCTAACCTCTTCCGTCTGACAATCCCGATGCCGGAACTCAAGCACACATTGCTGGCTACCCTTTCACTCGCCGCCGCCACGCCCGGCCCGGGTTCGTTCCACCGTCCATGAGCAACGCCCCTTCCGGTTCCGGCAAAGCCCACGTGCTCGTGGTCGAAGACTCCTCGGTCTTCCGCGAGATGCAGGGCCTGCTCCTCCGTCAGGCGGGCTACGAAGTCTCGCTGCACGAGACTCCGCAGGGTGCGCTGACCGCCGCGACCAAGCAGGTCTTCGACCTCGTGGTGATCGACTACGAACTGCCGGAAATGAACGGCCAGCAATTCATGCACGGCCTGCGCAAGCTGCAGCCGGACATCGCCGTCGTCTTCGTTTCCGGCGCCCTCACGCTCGAACTCGCCATCCAGCTCAGCAGCCAGGGTGTCGCCGGCATCTTCAACAAGCCCGCCAATCCGAAGGTCCTCCTCGAGAAGATCAACGAGACCCTGGCCCGCAACGCCGTCCGCGACACCGCCGCGCGCATGGGTTCCAACTCCCCGATCGCGCCGCGGCGCAATGCCGCCGGCGGCGACGCGGCCGCCGGGGCCGAGCCCACGGCCGACCGGCTCGCGTACACGCCGCGCTTTCTGCTCGGGCAATCCGACGTGTTCCGCGAGTTCTCGCACCGCCTCTGGAAAGTGCGGGATTTCCGCGCCGCCCTGCTGCTCCACGGCGAAGCCGGCAGTCCCTTCGAGGCGATCGCGCGCGATCTCGCCGAGATTTCCATTTTCCGCGACGGGCCCGTCATGCTCTGCCGCGGCGCCGATTTCGAAACCCGCGCGCTCATCGAGGTCCTCGCCCCGTCTCTCCTCTCCCATGATGCCGGCACGCTCGTCGTGACCGGAGTCGAAAAATTCACCGCGGCCCAGCAAAAGACCTTGGAAAACCTGATGACGGGCCGGGATGTCTTCCTGCCCTTCGCCCGGCGTTTCCGCATCGTGCTCGCCGCCACGAACGAACTCTCGGACCGCGTCGACGACGGCTCCTTCAACGAAACCCTGTACTACAAGATCAGCGCGCTTTCGCTCCTCGTGCCGACTCTGCGAGAAATGCGCGCGGACATCGTCACCAACGGACTCCGCATCCTCGCCGGCCACGTCGAGTCCGGAAATTCCGGCGGACCGCTGGCCTTCACGGCCGATGCCGCTGCCTGGCTCGAAGCCCGGGACTGGCCGGGCAATTTCGACCAACTCACGCGGACGTTGCTCGCCGCCGCAAAGCACCAGGCCTCCGGCGATGCGCTCACCGTGGCGGCCCTCGAACAGGCCGCCCGCGAGATCGCGAAAGCGACCGTCTCGCGCGGCACTCCCCCGCCTGCACCCGCGCCGCTTCGGCCTGCCGCCGAGCCAGCGCCCACCGCGGAAGCCCGGCCGCCCTTCCCGATCACCAGCGCCCTCGCCGCGGAAGCCAAGCCGTCTGCCGCTCCGGCTGCGCCCCCCGCCCCGAAGGTTCTGACGGCGCAAAGCATCTTCCGTCCGGCTTCGGCCGCCTTCAATTTCACGGCCCGCCTCTCGGACGCGTTGGCCGCCGCGACCCCGAAATCTCCGGCCTGACCGGCCCCCATCTGGGGCCCGGTTGTGCAATCCCCTTGTCTCAAGGCAGGTTCCGGCCTCAGTATCGCGATCGTTCGCCTCCTCCTGTCGCATGTCGCTCCGCTCGGCCAAACCCTCCGACCTGTTTTCGCGTCATCCCTTGTTTCAAGGAGATGCGTCAACCGGCGGAATTCGGCGGACCGACGGCACCCGGGTTGCGCCGTTCTCCGGCGAGCTGCTCCACGCCCTCCATGTCGCGCTCATCGAGCACGCGGCGGACTTCGCCCAGGACGCTCTCTACCGCAGCGGCTACGAGTGGGCCCTGCAGGAAATGATCCAGGTAAACACCCGGCTGCAATCGAAGCCCAATGGCACTAAGCAGCCGATCTGGCAGACCGACGTACCGGCCGCCTTGGAGCTTTGGTGGACGGGATTTGCCGATGCCGGCTGGGGATCGTGCACCTTCGATTTCGCCGGATTCGAGAAAGGCATCGTGCTCGCCGAGGTGAAAAACAGCGCCTTGGCGGCCGCCTTGGCCGGGGCGGAACAGCCCATGTGCCACCTGTACGCCGGGCTGTTCGCCGGCGCGATGAGCTTTCGCCAACGCGCCGAACGCCATGCGGTCGAACTGCAATGCGCGGCCCTCGGCGAGCCGTCCTGCCTTTTCCTGATCGGTCCCGGCGAAACGATCGATCGGGCGGAAGCTTGGCGCCAACAGGGTATCGCTGCCGCCGAAATCGTCCGGCAGCTCCGCTGATTTTCCGATGACCCCGTGGAAATCGCACCACTACGCGCGCGCCGAGGAATTTGTCCGGCTCGTTGCCTCGGCCCTCGCCCAGAGCGGCGGTTCCTCCACTCCGTTCGCGCCGCCGCCCCCTTCCGCTTCGGTCCCGCCGTTTCCCGTGCCCGCTCCGGTCGCCGCTCCGGCCAAGCCGGTCACCGCCGCCGCGATGTTCAAGAGCATCCCGTGGAAGAAATGAACTGAACGGCCATGTCCGACCCGACCCAAACCCTTTCCGCCCTCGGTCTCGGCCACATCGTGGCCGAGAAGGGCTTCAAGCGCGAAGGCCAGGGCGCTTTCGCAGATCCAGCGGGCAACCGCATCGCGTTCGCCAGTCCCCAGACCCTCCGCAGCTTCCGGCTCGTCCTCGACGGCGAGCGGCCCGGACTTTGGCGCACGCTCCAGAAAGCCGCCGGCCATGCCTGCGGCGGCAAGATCGCCCGCGACCTCGACGCCCGCCTCGCGGCGGAACAGCAGCCCGCCCTCGCCTCGCTCCCGCTCGAAGCCTGCCTCGGCTTCCTCGAGCACCACTTCTCGTCCCATGGCTGGGGCCTGTTGTCCGTCGATCTGACCCATGCCGCGGAACACGGCCTCGTGGTTGCGCGCCTGAGCTACAGCTGCTTCGCCGAGGCGGATCCGGAAGGGTCCGACTTCGCCGATCCGCTCGTGGCCGGAATGCTGCAGGGGTTCTTCGAGCACATCAGCGGCCAGTCCCTCGGCTGCGAGGAAATCGCCTGCGTGCGCCGCGGCAGCGCGCAATGCGAGTTCGTCATCACCGCCCCGGAGCGGCTCGCAACCGTCATGCCGTACCTGGGCCGCGAGCCCGCGGTGAAGGTGATCACGCGGCTTTGCGTCTGACCGGCCCATGGCCAAGCCCCAGCTCACCTGCCTTTTTTGCACGAGCGTCACCGCTCCGCGGCTGCTCTGCAGCCCGGCCGGACGCGACCTCGGCGGCGATCTGCTGGTCGATTGCGGACTCGCTCCGGCCTTCGCCCCCGTGCTCGAACTCGACCTGCCCGCCGGGTTCCCCGGGATCGCCGGCCTGTTCGGCGGCCGCACCCTCGGCGAACTGGTCCGGACGAGTCCGCGCCTGCCCGTGCCGATTCTGCCCGCCGCCGCGCTGCCATCGGCCGCCGCCCCGGTGCGCTCCGCGCTGCAGCTGCTGCCGCAATGCGAAGCCGGCTTCGCCCGCATAACCTTGCTCGTCCCGCTGGCGGACGCCCGCGCGCTTGGCGCGGCCCTCGCCGTCGCGCACCGCTATGCGATCGCGTGGGACATCTCCGAACCGCCGCACGCGGAGCTCGCCGACTTCGCCCGCTGGCTCGCCGAGGAAAACCTCGCCGACCGTTCCTCCTTCGCCGGTCTCTTTCCCTATGCCGGCCGCGCCATCGAAGACGCCCACCGCCACCGGCTCGAGCCGACCCTGGCGCCCCTCGCGCAAGTCGGACGCTCCCCGCTGAACGTGATCACGATCGGCGGCTAGCGCGGGCCGCGGCGTGCAGCCAGACGCGCAGCGCCCGGAAATTCTCCGGCAGGAAAAGTTCGCGGTCGGCCGCAAATGCCGCCGGACCGGCCAGCCACTGCGCCCCGAGCCAAGCGGCATGCGCGGCGGGCTCGAGCCGCACCCAATGCGGGCAATCGACGCAATGCGTGCCGCTGATCCGGCCGCGCACCCGCGCCGGTTCCTGCCGCCGGCACGCGCCGTCCCTCGCCCGCTCGCAGTACGAATCCCGGCACACCGTGAACTCGGGATAGAAACACGCCTTCACCAGTTGCCGCGCCACCTCCTCCGGCAACGGGCCCGGGGTCTCCGCCGCGACCCGCGCGACCAGCGGCGCGATTTCGGCCTCCGCCAGCCCGCCCGGAGCGCCGGTTGCGCCCGGCGCCAGCGGCGGGGGCAGACCCCGCTCGGCGACCAGTTCGGCGAGCCGGCGCGCCAAAGCCGCCGCGGCCGCCCCGGCCGCTTCCGCGGGCTGCCCGTGGCGCGCGAGGAATCCCGCCGCCACCGCCCGCACCCGCCGTTCGAATTCCGCCAGACTCGTGTCCATCCCCGCAGCCCGCCGCAGCAACGCACCCGTGTCAACGGCCCGGCCGGCCCCGCAAATTGTCATGGGCACAGATCGTCGATTGCCACAACTGTACCGGTGGCAAACTCCCGGCGCTACGCCTGCCGCCGGCGCCGGTTCTGCCGTAGGCTCCGCGCCGTTCCCGCCGCCATGATCAAAACCGTCGCCGCTCCCGCCGCCGCCCCGCTCTACGTCGAGCTGGCGCGCTCCCTCGAACAGCTCGTCGAGCAGGGCACCCTGCGCCCCGGCCACCGCCTGCCGTCCGTCCGCCGGATGGCGCTGCAGCGCGATGTCAGCATCTCCACCGTCCTCCAGGCCTACACGCTGCTGGAGAACCGCGGCTGGATCGAGGCCCGGCCGCAGTCGGGCTACTACGTCCGGCCGCGGCTGCCGTTCGATGTGCCCGAGCCCCGCATGGCCCGGCCGATGGCCAAACCGAGCTACGTCGGGGTAAAGGACCTCACGGCCGAGGTGCTCGCGCTCGCCTTCGATCCCGCCTATGTGCCGTTCGGCGCGGCCTGTCCCGACCCCAGCCTCTTCCCGACGAAGAAGCTCGCGCGCATCCTCGCGTCCGTGGGCCGCAACGACCCGTCGTTGCTCGGCCGCTACGCGATGAACTGGGCCTACGACCCGCTCGCCCGCGAAATCGCCCGGCGCTACCTGCAGGCCGGCTGCCCGCTCTCGCACGAGGAACTGGTCGTCACCTGCGGCTGCACCGAGGCGATCAACCTCGCGCTCCGCGCCATCACCAAGCCCGGCGACACCGTGGCCGTCGAGACGCCGTCGTATTTCGGTTTTCTCGAGACGATCGAGAGCCTCGGCCTCAAGGCCCTCGAGGTGCCCACCGACCCGCGCACCGGCATCTGCCTGGTCGCGACCCGCGAGGCCCTCGCCAAGAACGACGTCAAAGCCGTGATCGTGATGCCGAGTTTCTCCAATCCGCTCGGTTCCTGCATGCCCGACGAGAAGAAGGCCGGGCTGTACCGGCTGCTCGCCGAGTTCGACGTGCCCGCGATCGAGGACGACGTGTACGGCGACCTGCACTTCGGCGAACGCCGGCCCAAGCCGCTCAAGGCCTGGGACACCGACGGCCGCGTCATCCTCTGCAGCTCCTTCGGCAAGACCCTCGCCCCGTCGCTGCGCGTGGGTTGGTGCGCCCCGGGGCGCTACCTTGAGCGCGTGCGGCGTCTCAAGTTCACCAATACGCTCGGCACGCCGGTCGTGCTGCAGAAGACGGTGTCCGATTTCCTGCGCAACGGCGGCTACGACCACCACCTGCGCTCGATCCGGCGCGCCTATCACCACCAGCTGCACCTGTTCACGCAGGCCGTGCTCCGGCATTTTCCGGAAGGCTCGCGGCTCAGCCGGCCGGAGGGCGGCTTCGTGCTCTGGGTCGAGATGCCCGCCGGCGTCGACACCCTGCGCCTCCACCGCGAGGCCCTGCGGTACCGGATCAACACCGCGCCCGGCGCGCTGTTCTCGGTCAAGGACCGCTACCGCAATTGCCTCCGGATGAATTGCGGGCTGCCGTGGACGGAGGCCGTCGCGGCCGCCGTGCGCACGATCGGCGAACTCGCCCGGAAGCAACTCTGACGCCGCGTATCCCGATCCGCATGACCTCCGCCCAAGCCGCCGCCCCTTCCCGGGCGGCGATCCTCCTCGCCTTCGCGGCGATCTACCTGATCTGGGGCAGCACCTACCTCGGCATCCGTGTCGCCGTGGAATCGCTGCCGCCCTTCCTGATGGGCAGCGCCCGCTTCCTCATCGCCGGCTCGCTCCTGCTCGCGTTTCTCAAACTCCGCGGCGCCGCCTGGCCCACCGGCCGGCAATGGGCGGCGAACGCGCTGACCGGGACGCTGCTGTTGCTCGGCGGCAACGGCCTCGTGGCCTGGGCGGAACAGTACGTGCCCTCGGGCATCACCGCGCTGCTGATCGGCATCGGCCCACTCTTCATCGTGCTCACCGAATGGGCCTGGCCGGGCGGCATCCGGCCCACCGCCGTCACCGGCGTCGCGCTCGCGCTCGGTTTCGCGGGCGTCACTTGGCTGGCCGCGCCCTGGGAATCGGCCGCGGCCGGACGCCTTCACCTCGGCGGCGTCGGCGCCATCCTCGCCGCCTGCGTGTTCTGGGCGCTCGGCTCGATCCAGTCGCGCCACAGCAAGCACGGAGCACCGCCGTTTGTCGCCGCCGCCCTGCAGATGCTTGGCGGCGGGGCGGCGTTGGCCGTCGTGGCCCTGCTCCACGGCGACTTCGCCCGTTTCGATTTCGCCGCGGTCACAGCCCGTTCCTGGACGGCCTTCGCCTACCTCATCGCCGCAGGTTCGCTGGTCGGCTATTCCACCTTTGTGTGGCTGATGAAGCACAGCACGCCGGCCCGCGTGGCCACGTACGCCTACGTCAATCCCGTGGTCGCCGTGATCCTCGGCTGGCTGATTCTCGACGAACCGATCACGCCGCGCACCCTCGTCGCCTCCGCGATCATCGTCGCCGCCGTCGCGCTCATCACCACCGAGAAAGCCAAATCCGCCGCCGCCAAGACCGCCTGAATTCCCGCCATGCCCACCGCCCCGGCCATCGCCCTCGCCACCGAACCCGCCGCCATCGCCGCGTGCTTTCCCGTCGTGCAGCAACTCCGGCCGCACCTCGTCGCCGCCGACTTCGTCGCGCGCATCCAGCGCATGCAGCGCGAGGAAGGTTTTCGGCTCGCCACACTGACGGATGCGTCGGGCACGGTCCGCGCCGTCGCCGGCTATCGGTTTTACGACAAACTTTTCTCCGGGAAAAATCTCTACGTCGACGACCTCGTCACCGACACCGCCGAGCGCTCGCAGGGCCACGGGCGCGCCCTGCTCGCCTGGTTGAAACGCGAGGCGGTCGCGCACGGCTGCGCCCAGCTCGAGCTCGACTCCGGCGTGCAGCGCTTCGCGGCGCACCGCTTCTACTTCCGCGAGCGGATGCACATCTCGGCCTACCACTTCGTGACCGATCCCCGCGGCTGAACGGATTCAGCGCGGCAGCGCGAACGCCACATAGGCGTCGCCCGCCCCGGTGGGCCCGCCCACGCGCCCGCCGCCCGTCGCCGTGATCACGACGAACTGCCGCCCGCCCACCTCGTAAACCGCCGGCGCCGCCGTACCGGCGAAAGGCAATTTGGCGGACCAGAGTTCCGCACCCGTATCCGCATCGAACGCACGCAACTTTTCGTCCTCGGTCCCGGCGACGAAGACCAGGCCGCCGGCCGTCACCGTGGCCCCGCCGAGATTCTGGGAGCCCGTCGGCGGCACGCCATTGGCCTTCAGTTTCGGCAATTCCCCGAGCGGCACCCGCCACAGAAAACGTCCGGTGGACAGGTCGTAGCAATTCAACAGACCCCACGGCGGCTTGATGCCCGGATAGCCCTCGTGGTCGGTGAGAAAACCGAAACCGTCGAACACGTACTGCGGGCGCTCCCCGGAGCCCGGCTGGCCCCCGGAACGCGGCGGCGGTTGGTTGCGGCGGAACAGATAGTCCAGCAGATCGCGCTTCTGCACCGCATCGAGCACGACGTTCGGCGGCATCGCGCCGCGGCCCTTCGCCAGCAAATCGAGGACCTCCGCATCCGTCATCCGCGCCTTCAGGCCGACGAGCGGCGGCACCATGCCGAGACCGGTCCGCGTCGGTCCGTGGCAAGCGACACAGTGCGCCTGATAATGGAGTTCGCCGGCGGACGGCGGATGCCGCGGATCGCGTTCCCGGTCCTCGTTCGACAGCACCGTGATGCGGGAAACCCAGCGGTTCGACGTCACATAGAGCCGGCCCGTCGGCACATCGACCGCCGCGCCCGACCACTCTGCCCCGCCGCGCGAACCGATATAGAGCGTCGGCTTGCCTTCGGCGAACGGCGCAAAAAACCCGTAGTTCGAACGCGCCACCACCGCCTCGACAAACGCCCGCGCCTCCGGCGTGCGCTCCGTGATCATGTCCGGCGAAAACTCCATCCGCGACAACGGCTCCGGCAACTCCGGGTCCGGCTGGTACGGCGCCGTCCGCTCTCCCGGCAGGGTCGAGGCGGGCGCGCGCCGCAGGCGCACCGGAAACAGCGGTCGGCCGGTCAGGCGATCGAGCACGTAGAGATGGCCGGATTTGGCCATGCAGGTGACGGCGTCGACGCGCCGGCCGTCACGCACGACGGTGACAAGATTCGGCGGGGCGCACACATCGAGATCCCAGATGTCGTGGCGCACATCCTGGAAATGCCAACGGCGCTCGCCGGTGAGCACGTCGAGCGCGACGACACAGTTGCTGAACAGATTGTCGCCGAGGCGGCCGACGCCGACCATATCGGGCCGCGGCGCGCCGAGCGCGACGAACGCGAGTCCGCGCTGGTCGTCCACCGACAGACCGCTCCAGCCGTTGGCCCCGGCCTGGGGACCGTCCCACGTATCGGCGCCGAAATCTTCGCCCCGCGCCACGGAGCGAAATCGCCAGAGCGGCGCGCCGGTGCGCACGTCGAAACCGAACACGTCGCCGTTCAACCCCGTCGTCACGAACACATGGCGGTAAACCGCCCCCGCGGCCGTAGCGCCGGTCGCGATCGGCGTCCGGCCTTCGGTGCCGAACCCCGCCACCGGTCCGCCGGTCGCCGGATCGAGCGCATAGATCCAATCCCCGTAACCGAACAGGAGCCGGGGCGCATGCCCGTCTCCGCCGGGCCAATACGTCAGACCGCGCCGCGCGGGCACGTCCTGCAGGCGCACCGGCCGCATTGCCGGGAGTTGCCGGCGCCAACGCTCCTGCCCGGTCGCCGCATCGATCGCCACCAGCGCCCGGCCGGGCGTCGGGGCATACATGACGCCGTCGACGACGATCGGCGTACACTGGATATTGGCCGCGCCGTCGCCGGCACGAAACGTCCACGCCACCGCGAGGTCGCGCACGTTGGTTTTCGTGATCTGCGCCAGCGCGGAATAGCGGCGGGCGCCGTTGTCGCCCTGCGAGCGCGTCCAGCGGGCGAATTGCCCGGAGGGAATGTCCGCCGCCGGCGTCAGCATCGCGCTCGGGGCGGCGGGAATGGTCCGGAATTCGGGCAGCGCGGCGCGCGCCGCGGCATCCTCGGGGCCGAGGACCGCGGCCGCCGCCACCGCCGTCGCACCGGCCCACGCGGGCAAGGCGAGGCAACGCAGGACATCGGCAAGCCGCAGACGGGGGCGAATCAGGGACGGCACGGAGGCCGACTAAACCGCCCCGGTCCGAAAATGAAAGACGGCGTTTCGCGGCCCCGGGCCGCGTTCAGGCGGCCGGCCGCCGGCGCACGAGCGCGTTGGACACCAGCACCTGCACGGTCTCGCCGCGTTGGTTCTCGGTGGTGGTGCGAAGTTTGATCACGCCGAATTCCGGCCGCGACTCCGACGCCCGCGCCGCGAGGATCTCCATGCGCGCGGCCAACGTGTCCCCGGGCCGTACCGGCGCGGGCCACTTGATCGTGTCGATCCCGAGCCCGATCACGCCGCTGCCGAAACCGAGTTCGCCGAGCACCATCAGCCGCATCGTCAGCGCGGCCGTGAGCCAGCCGCTGGCGATGATGCCGCCGAAAACGCTCTGCGCCGCCGCGGCCGGATCGACGTGGAAGGGCTGCGGATCGTACCGCAGCGCGAACTCCCGCGCCTCCTCCGGCGTCACCGCGACCGTGCCGGTCCGGTACTCCTGCCCGACCGCCAGATCCTCGAAATACCGCTGCGCCGATGGTGCGTCCGCCATGGCCGCAGCATCGGCGCGCACCGGTCCGAGGCAACGCGAATGCCGGGCCGCGGCCCGGCGCCGGTCACTTCAGCTCCAGCACCGCCGTCACCGGGTAATGATCGGACGGATACCGCCCGGCGTACGCCGTGCGCACAATCTCGCCGGCCGTCGCCTTGAATTCGGCGGTGTGGAAAACGAAATCGATGCGCGAGCCCTTCACCGTGCCCTTGAAGCCGTTGAAGCTGGCTTCCTCGGGCGAGCGCTGCGGGTGCAGCGTGCGGTACGAGTCGATCCAGCGGATCGCGCCGGCCTCGGGCGGCCGCACCAGCTGGGCGTAGCCGGGGTCGTCTTCGTTGAGATTGAAGTCGCCGGTCAGAATCGCCGGCAAACCCTGCGCCAACTCGGTCGCGCGCCGGGAAATGAGTTTCGCGGACTCGCGGCGGGCCTGCACGCCGCGGTGGTCGAAGTGCGTGTTGGCGAAGAAGACTTCGCGCCCGGTGGCGGTTTCTTTCAGCCGCACCCACGTGCAGATACGCGTGAGCGAGGTGTCCCACGATTTGCTCGCGATCACTTCCGGCGTTTCCGATAGCCAGAAGGTGCCTTCCGCCACGACGGAAAAGCGGTCCTTGCGGTAGGCGATGCTCGAGAATTCGCCCTTACGTTTGCCGTCGTCGCGGGCCACGCCGCAGAAACCGTAGCCGGGGAAACGCGCGACCAACGCGTCCTGTTGCAGCGCGACGACTTCCTGGAAACCGACTAGGTCAGGGCCGAAGGTCTCGATCGTCCGGAAAAGATTCTCCGCCCGCTTCGGCCAGGCGTCCTCGCCGTCGGGCGCCGTGGCATATCGCACATTGAACGACATCACGCGCCACGGCGGCGAGGCCTTGGCCGATTTCGCCGGCGCGGCGGATATCGCGGCCGGAACGGCGGCGGCGAAAAGCAAGGCGAGCAGGCAGGGCAGGAAACGGGGAGCGCGCATAGGGGTCGCCGATTCCATGGGCCGCGTCCCGCCGTTGGCAATGCGGCGGGTGCGGAATATTCATCACGCCGCCGTCAGGCCGGCGGCGTCGCCAAGGTCCGCCGGCGCAATTGTCCGCAGGCGGCGTCGATGTCGGGCCCGCGCGAGCGGCGGAAGTGCGCCACCACGCCGCGCGCCTGCAGCTCCGCCGCAAAGGCCTCCGCGGTCGCGTCGGGTGTCGGCTCGTACGCGACACCCTTCAGGCTGAGCCCGGTCGGATTGTAACGCAGCAGGTTCACGTGCATGCGCCGCGCGCCGACGACGTCGGCGAGCTGCCGCGCCTGCCCCGGCGCATCGTTCACGCCCTTGAGCAAACAATACTGGATCGTCACCGGCCGGCCGCGCGCCGCCTGGAAGCGGTCCGCCGCGGCCATGATCTCGGCGATCGGAAACCGGCGGCCCGCCGGCAACAGGTGCGCGCGCGTGGCGTCGTCCGGCGCATGCAGCGAAACCGCGAGATGCACGCCGAGGCCCGACGCGATCAGCGCGTCGATGCCGGGCACGATGCCGACGGTCGAGACGGTGACCTGCCGCCAGCCGAGTCCGCCGATGCGGTTGTCCGCCATCCGTTCCACCGCCGCGAGCACGGCATCGAGATTCAGCATCGGCTCGCCCATGCCCATGAAAACGACGGTCTGCAGTTTGCGGCCCGCGGCCCGGGCCTCGCGCCGCAGCGCGAGAAACTGCTCCGTGATCTCGCCCGCGGTCAGGTTGCGCTCGAAGCCGGTCTTCGTCGTGGCGCAGAAGTCGCAGGCCATGGCGCAGCCGACCTGGGAGGAAACGCAGCCGGCCGCGCGGTCCGCCCGGTAGTCGGGCATCAGCACCGTCTCCACCGTGCGCCCGTCGCCGAGCCGCAGCAGCAGTTTCGCGGTGCCGTCGGCCGCGACCTGCCGCACCGCCAACGTCGCCGCCGCCGCGGGGAGATCCGCGCGCAGGCGCTCGAGCAGGCCGGCGGGAAGCGGCCGACCGACCGCTGCCAATTCGCCGCCGCGGGCGTAGAATTCGCGCAGCACGCGCGCGGCGTGCACCGGCTTGAAGCCCCAGCCGGCGAGCTGGTTTTCCAAGTCCGCGAGCGTGAATTCGACGAGCGGGCGCATCGCCGCACCCACGCACGGAACCCCGCCGATGCCAAGCCTCCGGCGCGCGGCCGGCGGCGCTTCCTCAGGAACGGAACTCCGGTTGCTGCCCGCGCGGCGCCTGCTCGCTCGGCGGCAGGGGCTGCGCGAGGCCGACCATGACGGCGTTGAACAGCAGCCGCCGTTGCTCGCGCGACAGGCCCGGCAGCAGCATCGCCAGCCGGTAACCGCGGTAGATCACTTCCTCGCGCCCGAAGGCGTCGTACTTTTCCATCGCCGACGTATAGGCCCGCAGCAGGGAATCGGCGTCGAAGGGCTTGCCGGTCTCGCGATCGAACTGCGACGAAGCCACCAGTGCGAGATCTTCGCGGATCGCCACGTAGCGTTGCCGCATTTCCTCCAGACGATCCTTCGCGCTTTCCTGGAACTGGGCCGAAACTTTTTCGCGCGCCGCCGCCCGCTCCGCGGCGTACTGGCGCACGCGGTTTTCGCGTTCGTCCGTCGGCATCGACCGGTCGAGCTGCGGCCGTTCGACCCTCTGCTCCGCGGCCTGCACGGCGCTCTCGAATTCCCGCATGATGACGCGGCGGTCGCGGTTGTAGCCTTCGATGCGCTGGATCAACGACGGCGGGATCTGCGGCGGCGCCGCCAGCGGCGCGGCCCGGACCGCGGACAACCCCGCGCGGATCTCCTCCGCCAGCCGGTCGAGGGCGGCGAGGCGCGGCTCCTGGCGCTCCGCCAAATCGACGAGGGCTTGGTTGCGCCGGATGGTCCAGGAGCTGTCGTGCGCGAGCACCGCGTCGCGCAATTCGTTTTTCAGTTCCGCCTTCTCGCGGTTGTAGTGCCCGATCTTCTCGGTGAGCGCCGGCGACAGGTTGGCGGGAAGCCGCAGGCGCGCGGTGGCCGGGGAAAAGAACATCGCGCGCGGATCTTCCTTCCGCGTCGGCGGCGGCGGCCGGATCGCGCGCGCCCGCGTGCGCAGCTCCATCGCGGCCTCGAGCAGCAGCGCGCGTTGTTCCGGCAAAAGGCCGTCGTAGTAGAACGCCGCGGCCCGCACGACCTGGAAGCGCGCCTCCTGCTCGAAGACATCGGCGGCAAAGCGCGTGTTGCCCACGCGCCAACCGCGGTCGCGGCTCCAGTGCACGTTCCAATCCATCAATCCGCCCGAGATCAGTTCCCGGCGCAGATCTTCCGCCTCCTTTTCCAACGCCAGAATCCGGGGCCGCTGCGCCGCCGCGAGTTCCCGCAGCGCGGCTGCGCGCGCGGCTTCGTCGGCTTGGTTCAACGTCACCAGCTTCTCCGTAAGTTCGTTGAGCAGGGCGCCGCGCGCGTTGCGGTAGGCATCGAGGCGGCTCGCCAGCCGGCGGCCCAGGTCGTCCTCCATCAGGCGGGAACTGAGCGCCGGGTAGAACCATTCGCCCACGTAATCCGCCAGCTCCGCGGGCGCGTTGCGGCTGAAACGCCGGATGCCGGGCGCGACTTCGTTGAGAATTTCGTCGCCGAGGATCGGCGCGGAGGGAGGGAAACACACCGGCAGGGGTGTGACCTGGATCGGCGGCAGGTCGCCGCCGGTCTGCGCGCCGAGCGGCCCGGCCGCAACCAGCGCGGCCGCGAGCAGTCCCACCCACCGGCGCCCGCGCCGCGCCGCCCCGGCAAAGCGGGCGGCAGGCCACGGGAACGGGGAAACGGCGGGGAACATCGGGACCGGACTTGCTCCGGCGGTATTGGCGATTTTGGACCACCGCGTCGAGCCGGCCTTTGACATCCGCGCGCCGGCTCCGACTCTGCGGCATGGAACGCAGCGATCCGCGCGCCCACGACCGCCACGACGACGCCGTCACCGCCGCCCGACACGACCTGCTGGCCGAGCTGGTGCTCGACGACACTCCGCTCGGCACGGCGTTTCTCGCCGCGCCCATCGGCCCGCGGATCCGCGCCGGCGGCGTGCGCGCCGCCTTCGGCCGTTTTCTCGCCGACCAACTTGCCGCCGCTCCGGCCGGCGCGGGCCTCGCCTTCGGCGGTTTCACCGAGGCGAGCGACGAACTGGTGCTGCACGTGCCGGCCAAGGTATCGGTCCGCCCCGACCTCGATTTTCCGGTGCTCGCGGCCGTCACGCTCAAGCTCGCGCCGCTCGCCTACGACCTCGCCGCGCGGTCCTCCGACGCGATCGCGGCCGAACTCGCGGCCCGGCACCATCCGCCGGTGCGCGAACTCGAACGCCGGCTGCGCACCGCGCCGCCGACCTATCCGGGCTGGACGCAACTTTCGCCCGCGGACATCGCGCGGATCTTTCCGGTGCGGACGCCGCTCGTTTCCGACCGCCAGGAAATCTACCGGCGGCTCCAGCTCGCGTGCACGATCGCCGCGGAGCGCGAGGTCATCGACGGCCTGGCGCGGATCAACCCCGGCATCCTCGACTACCTGCGCTGTTTCCCTGTCGCCCGCGCGCTCAAGCGCAAGGTCGTCGCCTGGCTCGGGCCCACCAATTCCGGCAAGACGCACCGCGCGATGCTCGCCCTCGCCGCCTCGCCCGGCGGCATGTACCTCGGGCCGCTGCGGCTGCTCGCGCTGGAACAACGCGACCGCCTCGTCGAGCTCGGCACGCCCTGCTCGCTCATCACCGGCGAGGAACGCATCGAGACCTCGCCCACCCACTCCGCCCGCACCGTCGAGATGGCCGACTTCTCGCGGCAGTTCTCCGTCTGCGTGCTCGACGAGATGCAGCTGGCCTTCGACCGCGACCGCGGCTGGGCCTGGGTCGCGGCCTTCTGCGGCGTCGCCGCCGAAACGTTGATCATCACGGGGCCGGTCTCGGCGGAGGCCGTGATCCGCAAACTCGGCGGGCTGTGCGGCGACGACATCGAGATCAACCGGCTTGAACGCCAGGGCCGGCTCGCGTTCGAAGGCGTGATCGACTGGCGCCATGTGCCGCCGCGCTCTGCCGTGATCGGTTTCTCGCGGGCGATGGTGCTCGAGCTGAAGGCGATGTTCGAGGGCCTCGGGCTCAGCGTCGCGGTGATCTACGGCGGCCTGTCGCCGGAGGTGCGGCGCCAGGAAGCGCGGCGCTTCCGCGAGGCCGACGCCGACATCGTCTGCGCCACCGACGCCATCGGCCTCGGACTCAATCTGCCGCTCGAGCGCGTGATCTTCTACGAGACGGACAAATTCGACGGCGAAAACGACCGCCCCTTGAACGACGGCGAATTGCTGCAGATCGCGGGCCGCGCCGGCCGCGGGCCGGGCGCCATCGGCTGGGTGGCCGCGTTTTCCGAACGCGACGCGCGGCGCCTCGAGGCCGCGCTCGCGCAGCCGCAGACGGTGCCGCCGCCGGACCGCTTGCCCGCCGCGCCGACGCCGATGCACATCCGCGCCATCGCGGAGCACCTCGGGCTCGACCGCCTCGTGCCGATTCTCGAATTCTTCCGCGCGCGGCTCACGTTTTCCGACGGCACGTTTTATCCGGAAGTGCGCAACGACGTCCTCGCCGCCGCCGCGCTGGCCGACGCGCACGCGCCGTCCTTGCCCGTGGAGACGCGCTACGCGCTCGCCTGCACGCCGGTCGATTTGGAAAACGAAACCGCGCGCGGCCTGTTTCTCGATTGGCTCGACCGCCTCGAAGCGGGCGTCGACGTTAAGTTCCCCGCGCGCACCGACCGCGGCGGCCTCGAGGCGCTCGAGGAAACGCTGCAACTCGTGACCGTGTACCGTTGGCTCGCGTTGAAGTTTCCGGAAACGTTCACCGATCTGCCGCACGTCGATCTCGTGCGCCGCGAAGTCACCGAACAGACGCAGGCGATCCTGCGCCGCAACTGGGGCGAGCACGGCTTGGCGCGGCGGGAATGCCAACGCTGCGGCCGCGCGATGCTGCCGGGCACGTCGTACCGCTTCTGCCGCGCCTGCTACCGCTGAACCGCGGCCGCGTTGGAAGTACGGCACTGCTTCTCCGCCGGACCGAATTCCCGTTTTTCCAATTTCCGTTTTTCCAAGTTCCTTCCCGCGAATCCCGTCCAACCGTTTCCGGTATCCGGTTTCCGAACTCCGGTCTTGAGAAACCGCGATCTTCGAACCCCGAAAATATCAAGGGCCGCCTACCCCTAGGCGGCCCTTGCACCTAACACCAAGCAAACCGTTGAACTACACCAAGAGAGACGCGGTCGTCTTCGTTTCGTTCAACTTTCGGGACGAAATGTGCGGCCGTAACCGTTTTGTCACCCGCCGCCCCCGCCCGGCCGCCTACTTTGCGGCCTTCTTCGCCCCCGCCTTGGCCCCGGGCAACTGGGTCTGGCGCGGGTCCTGGGCCGCGTAATCGGCGTCGGTCGGACCGCCGCCAAACTGTTGCCAATAAAGCTCTTTGAACGGATTCAGCTTCGGACCGACCGCCTGCTCGTTGACCATGCCGGGGCGGACCGAAGCCCACCAGGCATCGTAGGCCGCGGCGAGTTTCGCGACCGTTTCGGAATTCTGCCCCGCCACGTCGATTTTTTCTCCAGGATCGGCCTGCAGATCGAACAATTGCCAGGCCGGCTTCGCGCCGCCGGCGTCCGAAACCAAGTGCCAGCGCGGCGAACGCACCGCGCCCTTCGCAAACTTGGCCAGATCGGGATCCGAGAAACGCGGCCAGCGCCCGACGTGCGTGAAGAGCAGGCGTTCGGGCCACGCAACATTTTCGCCTTTCAGCAACGGCCACAGGCTGCGGCCCTCGACCTGCGCGGCGGTGCGGGCGTCGAGCTTGGCGCCGACGATCTCGGCCAGCGTCGGGAAAAAATCGAGGTGCGCCGCGAGCTCGGGCACGTCGCGCGGCGCGATCTTGCCGGGCCAGCGCCAAAACGAATTCGCCCGCGTGCCGCCGAGGTACGGCGTGCCCTTCTGCGCGCGCATGCCGGCGTTGAACACGCGCGTGCCCGCCGTGCCGCCGTTGTCGTTCATGAAAATCACGAGGGTGTTCTCCCGCAGGCCCAGCGCGTCGAGGCGCGCGAGCAGGCGGCCGACGTTCTCGTCGATGTTGTGCACCATGCCGAAGAAGTGGGCGACGTCGCGGCTGGGCGTCTTGTCCGCGTAGAGCGCGGCGTCCTCGGGCCGCGCGGTGTAGGGCGAGTGCGGCGCGTTGAGGGCGATGTAGGCGAAGAACGGCCGCGTGCCCCGCGCCGTCTCGATCCACCGCGTCGCCTGCGCGAAGAACACGTCGGTGCAAAAGCCCTGCGTGCGCACGAAGCGGCCGTTGTGCAGAATCGCGGGATCGAAGTAGGTGTTGCCGGGGGCGTCGCCGCAGGAACCCGGGTACGTCTGCCCGATGCCGCCGCCGCCGTGGATGAACACTTCGTCGAAGCCGCGCCGCTCCGGCCGGTACTCCGCCTCGTCGCCGAGATGCCATTTCCCGAAGATGCCCGTCGTGTAGCCGGCGCGCTGCAGCACCTGCGCGAGCGTCGTGGCGTCGAGGGTCAGGCGCTCGCGTTCGAAGATCGTGTGCGTGATCCCGTTCCTGAATTCGTGCCGCCCGGTGAAGAGCGCGGACCGCGTCGGCGCGCAAGTCGGGCTGACGTGGAAATCCGTGAACCGCGCGCTTTCGCCCCGCAGCCGGTCGAGGTGCGGCGTGCGCAGCACGGGATTCCCGTGCGCCGAGATATCGCCGTAGCCTTGGTCGTCGGTCAGGACGAAGAGGATGTTCGGCGGCGCCGCGCGCAACGCCGGCGACGGCAACGCGGACATTCCGCCCACGGCAAGGGCGGCCCACACAACGATCGTGGCGAAACGGGATTTCATGGCGGGGCGGGGTTGGCGCGGAAGGAATTTTCCGCCGCCGGCATCGAAACTCAGCCCGCCCCCGCCGCGGGCGCGAGCCCGGAGTCCGGATTTTGAACGTTGTCTGCCGGCGTGGGGCGGCGCACAAACCCGCACCCCCACCCCATGAAATTCCCTTCCGGCAATTTTCGTTTTCCGGCGCTGCTGTCCGTTCTCGCCCTCTTGGTCCTGCGCGTCGCGGCCGCCGACCTGCCTTCGCGGCCGCATATCGTCTTCGTCATGGCCGACGACATGGGCTGGGGCGAAACAAGCTACAACGGCCACCCGCTGCTGAAGACGCCGCACCTCGACGCGATGGCCGCGGCGGGACTGCGTTTCGATCGCTTCTACGCCGGGGCGCCCAATTGCTCGCCCACGCGCGCGACGGTCATGACCGGCCGCAGCAACGACCGCACCGGCGTCGAGAACCACGGCTTCGCGCTCCGCCGCCAGGAGAAGACGCTGCCCGCCGCCCTCCGCGCCGCCGGCTACGTCACGGGTCACTTCGGCAAATGGCATCTCAACGGCTACCGCGGTCCCGGCGCGCCGATTCTCGGCACCGACACGCACCACCCCGGCGCTTTCGGTTTCGACGAATGGCTGTCGGTCACGAATTTCTTCGACCGCGACCCGCTGCTCAGCCGCCAGGGCAAGATCGAGGAATTCAAGGGCGACTCGTGCGAGGTCGTCGTGGCCGAGGCGCTGACGTTCCTCCGCCGCCATCGCGACGGCGGCAAACCCACGTTCAGCGTGATCTGGTTCGGCTCGCCGCACGCGCCGTTCAACGCCGTCGCCGAAGACAAGGCCGCGTTCGCCGACCTAGCGCCGCTCTCGCAGAACCACTACGGCGAACTCGTCGCCCTCGACCGCAGCATTGGCAACCTGCGCCGCGGCCTGCGCGAACTCGGCCTCGCCGAGCAAACGCTGCTCGTGTTCTGCAGCGACAACGGCGGCCTCCCGGAAATCCAACCTTCCACCGTCGGCGGGCTCCGTGGTTTCAAGAGTTCCGTTTACGAAGGCGGACTGCGGGTGCCAGCGATCTTCGAATGGCCGGGCGTCATCGCCGCCGGCCGCCGCACGGGCTACCCCGCCGGCACCGTCGATCTTTTTCCCACCGTCGCCGCGCTCGTGAAACTTCCGGCCGCCGCGATGCTCGCTCCCGTCGACGGCAGCAGCCTCCTGCCGCTCTTCGCCGCCGAACCGGCCCGCCGCGAAAAGGCGTTGCCGTTCCGCCATCAACGCCGCGGCGCCTGGATCGAGTCGCAGTACAAACTCGTCACGCTGAACGTGAACGCCGACACCTACGAACTCTACGACCTCCTCGCCGATCCCGGCGAAAAGACGAACCTCGCCGCGGAGAAACCGGAAGTGCTCGCCCGCTTAAAAGCGGACTTCCGGAAATGGAACGACTCCGTCAACGCCAGCGTCGCCGGCGCCGATTATCCGGAAGGCAAATTGCTCCCCGGCGATCCGGCCTCGCGCGACTGGCAGACGGCGCCGGAGTACGCGACCTACCTCGCCGCCTGGGCCAACCGCCCCGAGTTGCAGCCCGCGCCCGCGAAGCAGGCGAAAAAGAAAAAGCAGTAAGGCGGCCGGCGCCCGGCCGGGCGCCGGCAGTTGAAGGTTGAAAGTTGAGGGTTGAGAGATCGATCGGCCGAGCCACGGACATCGCAACCGAAAGCAGAGAGCCGACGAACCCAACGGTTTTGCTCTCAACTCTCAGCCAAGCCCCCCTCAACTGCATGATCCCGGCTCACTCCTCGCCGGGTTCGCCGCAGACGATCAGCCGCAGCGCCTCGAGCCGCAGCCGGGCCTGCGCGATCGCGGTGCGCGTCTGGGACGCCTGTTCGCGCGCGAGCGCCACTTCCTCGGGGCGCACGTGGTCGTTGAGTTTCCGCAAGTCCGCGAGCCGCTGCACCTCGGCCCCGAGCAACGTGTCGGCCCGCAGCGTCGCCTCGCGGCGCAGCTTCGCCGTGGCCGCCTCGGCCAGTTCCGTCGCCCCTTCGATCAGGGTCTTCAGCACGGCACCGTTGAAACCCGGCCGTTCGAGAAAACGGTGCAGATCGGCATCCTCGACGTCGGCCGCCAGCCGCGCCGCCTCGAACTCCGGCGTCCGGTCGTCGCCGCGCAGGTCGGTCACGACCCGGATCGGCGTCGGGGCGAGGAAACGGTCCACGTGCCAGCGCGTGTCCGCCACCGGCTCGAGCACATAGATCGCCTCGAGCAACAGGTCGGGCTCGTCCGCCTCGAGCCGCGCAAACGCCGTCGTGCCCGCTTTGGCCTCGAGCAGCAGGTCGATCGCATCCTCGACCAGCGCATGGTCGGCCGAGAGGAAACGGATATCCTCGCGCGCGATCGCGCGCTTGCGGTCGAAGGTCGCCAGCATCCCGTCGGCGGGGATCGAGGGGAAGCCTTCGATGTAGGCATGGCTCGGGTCGAGGTGCAAGTCGCCTTCCTCGTGCTCGCGGATCCGCACGCCGAAGTGGTCGAGCAGATCGATCAGGAACGCGCGCAGCCCGGGATCGGCTTCCGCCGCGCGGATGCGCGCGATCGTCCGCTCGGCCTGGGCGCGGTTGCACGACGCCAGCTCGAGCAGGCGGTCGCGGCCGCGCTCGAGTTTCTCCCGCAGCTCGGCGCGGAACGCCGCCGTCTCCGCGACCAGCGCCGCGAGCCCGGCCCGGGCCGGCGCGCCGTCGCCGTACCGCGCGGCCAACGCGAGCAGCGCCTCGAGGAAGCGCTCGCGGTAGACGTTGCCGCCGTGCAGCGGCTGCTCGAACGCGTCCAAGCCGCGGTGATACCACTCGGCCACCGCTTCCTCGGCGCTGCCCGCCAGGTACGGCACGTGGATCCGGATCGGCTGCGTCTGCCCGATGCGGTCGAGCCGGCCGATGCGCTGCTCGAGCAGGCCCGGATTCAGCGGCAGATCGAACAGCACAAGGTGGTGCGCGAACTGGAAATTGCGGCCCTCACTGCCGATCTCGGAGCAGATCAGCAGCTGCGCGCCGTCCGGCTCCGCGAACCACGCCGCGTTCCGGTCCCGTTGCACCAACGGCAGGCCTTCGTGAAACAGCCCCGTCTTCAACGCCGCCTTCTCCTGCAGCGCGGCTTCGATCGCCGCCACCTTGCGCTGCGATTTGCAGATCAGGAGGACCTTCGCCGGTTTCTGCGCGAGCAAAAAGCCGACGAGCCATTCGATCCGCGGATCGTCCCGGAATGAATACCGCAGCGCGTCGTCGCCGCCCGTTTCCTCCGCCTTCAGCTCGCGCGCGACCCGCGCCAGCAGCGTCAGGTTGCCGCCCGCGTCGAGCGGCACGGGACAATAGTGGCGTTGCGGAAATCCCGTCATCGCCGCGCGGGTGTTGCGGAACACCACGCGCCCCGGCCCATGCTGGTCGAGCAGCGAGCGCAGCAGCGCCTCGCGCGCCCCGGCCTTGCCCGCGGCCACCGCCGCGAGGTGTTCCTCCAGCCGCGCGGGATCCTTTCCGAAAATCCGCCGCAGGGCCGCCGCATCCGCCGCGTCCAGCGGGCGTTCGCCCACGATCTTCTCGGCCACGCCGGCCACGGCGCCGTAACCGGCCGCCTCCGCCGTGAACGCCTCGAGGTCCCGGTAGCGGTCCGGATCCAGCAGCCGCAGCCGCGCGAAATGTCCCGCCAGCCCGAGCTGCGTCGGCGTCGCCGTCAGCAGGAGCAGGCCCGGCGTGCGCTGCGCCAGCAGTTCGACCAACCGGTAGCCCGGGCTCGCCGCCTCGGGACTCCACTCGAGGTGATGCGCTTCGTCGACCACGACGACGTCCCAGCCCGCCGCCACCGCCTGCGCCGCGCGCTCGGCGTTGCCCGCAAGGTAGTCCGTGCTCGCGAGCGCGAGTTGGCTGGCAAGAAACGGATTCTGGCCCGGATCGCTCTGCTCGCAGGCGAGGCAACGGGGTTCGTCGTAGATGCTGAACCAAAGGTTGAAGCGCCGCAGCAGTTCGACGAACCACTGGTGCGTCAGCGATTCCGGCACGAGGATGAGCACGCGTTTCGCCTGCCCGACCGCCAGCAGGCGCTGCAAGATCAGGCAGGCCTCGATGGTTTTGCCCAAGCCGACTTCGTCGGCGAGCAGCACGCGCGGCACCTGCCGCGACGACACTTCCTGCAAAATGTAGAGTTGGTGCGGGATCAGTTCGAGCCGCCCGCCGAGGAACCCCCGAACTTCCGACTGCCGGATGCGCGCGAGCATCTGCCGCGCCCGGTACCGCAGGTCGAACACCTCGCCGGGCTCGGTTTGCCCGGCCAGGAGACGTTCGTCCGGTAGATCGAAACTCGTGACATCCGAGATCTCGTCCTCGCGCACGCGCCGGCCCGCGCCGGCATAGACGAGCAGGCCGCCCTGTTCCTCGACCGCCTCGATCACCAGCGGGGCGCCTTGCCGCGGTGTCACCGTTTCGCTGACCCGGAATTGCACGCGTTTGAGCACCGCGGTGCCGAGGGCGTAGAGGCGTTTCTCGCCGGTGGCGGGAAACTCGACGGCGATGCGGCGCGCCGCCGGATCGACGGCCGTCACCCGGCCCAAGCCCAATTCGGGTTCGCGTTCGCTGAGGCAACGTTGGCCGACGGTTCCCAATGACATGGCGCGATGACGGCGGACGCGCCGCGGGTTTCAACCGTGAACACCGGGGCTGGAAGTCCTCCGCGACCGGAGACCCGGCCGAACCGCCGGATTTGGGCAAAAAAAGAGCCCGCCGTGTACCCCTACACGGCGGGCATTGCTTTCTTAGTTACCCCAATCCTCCGCTAAGCGGAGGAACGAGATGAACCATGCGAACCCTGTCCGTTCGCACAAATCTAATCGGCCTCTCTGGATCACCCAGTAGCAAAATCGGCATAGGGTATTAGCCCCAAGCTCGGCCGCGGCCGAATCGAAGCCCAAAACCCGGCCCCAAGCACGCTGCCGTCCACCCCAAGGAACGACTCATTATCCTATCCCCCAATATCTTATAGGATCATAACTCCTTCCCTTCGATCCAAGCCGAACAGGCAACCCCCTCCCCGCACACCGCTCTGCCAACCCATAAGCGGAGCTGAATCGGGATCCTTCTTTCGCATTTTGCCGGCAAGGCAGGTGCTTTCCGGCCCCGTTCGGGCCGCGATTTCACAATCTCGCTGACAAAAGTCCGGCATCCGCAACGCTGCGCGGCCGTTGCCCCATGGAAAACGCCGCCGCCCCCACGACCGCGCCCCGGCTTCCTTTGTCAGCGCGGCGGGCGACGCGGGCATTCACGCTGGTGGAGATCATGATCGTGGTGGTGATCATCGGCCTGCTGGCCGCCTTGGCCATCCCCGCAATGACCCGCGTGCAACGCAACGCGAAGGTCACGCGCTTCGTCAGCGATCTCCGAACTTTCTCCCAGGCCTTCGAAGCCCACGCCTCCACCAACGGCGGCTGGCCGCCCGACGGCGTCCCGGGTTCGTTTCCGACCGGCATGACGGGCGACCTCAAGACCGCGGCGTGGAGCGGCGAGACCTCGCTCGGCGGACGCTGGGATTGGGATTTCCAGCAATTCGGAGTGACGGCCGGCATCTCGGTTCACCGACCGACGGCCACCATCGAGCTGCTCAGAGAGGTCGACCGCAAAATCGACGACGGCGATTTGAGCACGGGTAATTTCCGCGAGCGCTCCGACGGCTACATCTACATCCTGGAACCGTGATTGGTCCGTGCCGATGATCGACCTGCCCGAAGACCCGGCCGGCGTCGTCCAACGCCAACTGGACGCGTACAACGCGAGAGATCTCGAGCGCCTGCTCGCGGTGTACGCACCCGACGCCGCTCTTTTCGAGCATCCCGACACCTTGCTCGCCCGCGGTACCGCGGAGCTGCGCGCCCGGTTTGCAGTGCGGCTGGCCGAGCCGAATCTGCACGCCGCGTTGCTGCATCGCACCGTCTGCGGCGCCGTCGTCGTCGACCATGAGTCGGTCACGCGGACCTTCCCCGAGGGTCCGGGTACGCTCGAGCTCGTGATGATCTACGAGGTGCGGGCCGGTCGCATCGCGCGGGCCTGGAGCATCGTCGGCGCCAAGCGGCTCGCCGCCCCGGCGTAAAGGCCGGTCACGGGTTCGCGCGCGGCCCCGGCGGATCGCCCGGCGGCATGCCGCTCAGGAAGCGCTCGAGTTCGGGCACGGTGATCTTCTCGTAGCATTCCGGGCAGATGCCGTGGCTGAAACGCGTGCCGGTGCGGGCATTCAGGTAGCTCTCGATCTGCTGCCAGTAATTCCGGTCGTCGCGGATTTTTTTGCAGTGCGCGCAGATCGGCAAAAAGCCCTCGAGCTGCCGCACCTGGGAATTGAGCCCAAGCACCCGTTCGGCGGCGTGCAAGCGCAGCTTCAGGTCGCGGATATTGACGGGCTTCGTCAGGAAATCGTCGACCCCGGCCTCGATCGCCGCGTCGATGTTGACCTCGCTCGCCGACAGCTGGGTGAGCAAAATGAAGCTAACGTAATCGCCGCCCCGGCCCCGGATGAGTCGGCAGAGATCGAGTCCGTCGAGCTCGGGCAGCCGCCAGTCGCTCACGACCACGCGGATCGCCCGGTCGGCCAGCAGATCCCACGCGCGCCGGCCGTCGACCGCCAGCAGCACCTCGTGGCCGAGCGATTTCAGCGCCGACTCGATCACGAGTTGCGCCACCGGATCGTCCTCGACCGCCAGGATCTTCATGCCCGCAACTGCACCCCGCCGGCCCGGGAAGGCAACCGGGGAATGCGGGCCGCGCCGGATCGCCGTATCCGGCCGCAGCGTACAACTCCGGCCGGGAGGCGCGGCTTGCGTTTCCCGCAGCGCCGTCGCACAACGGGCAATGCCCCTCAAGCTGGTCATCGTCGACGATCACAAGATTATCCGCGACGGCCTGCGGGTGCTGATCCAGCGGGAGCCCGACCTCGAAGTGGTCGGCGAGGCTTCGGACGGGCGGACCGGCGTCGCCGAAATCATGCGGCTCGCGCCCGGCGTCGTCCTCCTCGACATGGCCATGCCCGAGCTCAACGGCATCGAAGCGGCCCGCCAACTGCGGGCCAAGGGCTACACCGGCGGCATCGTGATGCTCTCCATGCACAGCGAACGCCGCACCGTGAACCAGGCCCGCTCCGCCGGCGTCGACGCGTACGTGCTCAAGGAATACGCCTTCGAGCAGGTGCGCGCGGCGATCGCGGCCGCGGCCCGGCGCGAGACGTGGTTCAGCCCGCAGCTTTCCGATCCGCTTTCGGGCGAGGAACAGCTTTCCCCGATCGACCAACTGCTGACGCCGCGCGAACGCGAGGTCCTGCAGATGCTCGCCGAAGGCCGCGGCGCGAAGGAAATCGCTTTCCGGCTCGGCATCAGCCCGCGCACCGTCGAGGTGCACCGCGCGAACATGATGGGCAAGCTCAAGGTCGACAACGTCGTCGATCTCACGCGCATCGCGGTCCGCGAGGGCCTGGCGACGCTCTGAGCCGCCGGCACGCCGCCCGGTCCCGGGCTAACCGGCCACCCGGTCGGCCGCCGCCAGCACACGGCCGACCGCGGCCAGCAATTGGTCGGCCTCGAAGGGTTTCTCGATCAGCGCGACGGTCGCATCGGCGGCGAACGCGGTCAGGTTGAAGCGTCCCGGATCCCCCGTCGCAAGCACCACGGGCAGTCCCGGGCGCAACTCGCGCAGGCGGCCGAGGAGTTCGATGCCGGAGATCTCCGGCATCGCCAGATCGAGCACCGCTGCGCCGTAGTGTTGCGGCCGGGCGACGAAGGCGGCGAGGGCGTCGGCCGGGCGCTGGAAATAGTCGGCGTCCTGGCGCGCGCCGCGCAGCACGAGGCGGATGACCTCGCCCACGACTTTCTCGTCGTCGACCACCAGCACGGCCCGGCCGGACCGCGGGGCCGCCGCCGCTTCCGGCGGCCGGGCCGACGGGGCCAGCGGCAGCCGGATTTCGAACGTGGAGCCGAGTTGCGGGGCGCTCCGGACGGTGACGGTGCCGCCGTGCTCCTTCACGATGCCCTGCACGATCGAGAGCCCGAGTCCGGTGCCTTCGCTCCGCGACTTGGTCGTGAAAAACGGCTCGAACACGCGCGCCGCCGTGGCGGCGTCCATGCCGCAGCCGTCGTCCTGCACCGCGAGCACCGCGCGGCCGCCTCCGGTGTCGTCGCGCGCGAGCGCGACGAAAATCTCGCCCGGCCGGCGCCCGATCGCGTGCGCGGCGTTGACGCAGAGATTGGTCAGCACCTGCTGCAACTGGCCGAAATCGCCGACAACCGGCACCGCTTCGGGCGGCAGCCCGAGGCGCAACGCGATGTTGCTCCCGATGGCCGCGGTGACGAGCGACGCGGTATCCTTCACGACCTCGCGCAGGTCGAGCACGGCGGGGGCGGTCTGCAGTTCGCGCCGCGAATACTGCATCAGGCGTTTGACGAGCTCCCGGGCCCGGTCGCTGCCCCGGCGCGCGGCGTCCACGGATTCGAGCGCGGGATGCCCCGGCGGCAGCGTGTGCGCAACCATCGAGATGTGCCCGGCGATTCCGGTCAGGATGTTGCCGAAATCGTGCGCGATGCCGCCGGCGAGCGTGCCGAGCGTTTCCAGTTTCTGGCTCTGCAGCAGTTGCCGGACGAGGTGCAGGCGTTCTTCCTCCGCCGTTTTTTCGGCCGCGATTTCCTGCGTCGTGCCCATCATCTGGAGCGGCTGGCCACCGGGGCCGCGGGCCGTGACGTGCCCCACTTGGCGCACCCATCGCCACGTGCCGTCGGCCGCCAGCAGCCGATGGTCGCACCGCCACTCCGCCTCGCGTCCTTCCAGGACGGAATGGAGCGAGGAACTGGTCCGCTCGCGGTCATCCGGATGGGTTTTCTCCAGCCAGGTCCCATCGGTCGCCCCGACCAAGTCTTCCGCCCGAAAGCCCAGAATGCACGGTGCCCCGCAGGCCGTCACCCGGAACACACCCCGGTCCAGATTCCATTCCCACCAAACGAGGCGGGCGGTTTCGAGGGCCATGCGCAGCCGGGTCGTGGTCCGGTGCACTTCCGTCTCGGCGGCGACGCGCTCGGTCAGGTCGGTGAAACTCGCGACCACTTCGCGGCCGCCGTCGGCATTCGCCAGCGGGTTCGTGTACACCTTCAGCCAAATGCGTTTCCCGTCCGCCCGCTCCATCCCCAGACGCTCCGCGCGGCGCGGCTGCCCGGTCCGGAGCGTGACGGCGACCGGATACTCCGTCGGCGGCATTTCCGTTCCGTCCTCGCGCCACACCCGGAGGCGGGCGCTGAAAATCGAACGCCCGATCATCGCCCCGCGTTCCAACGCCAGCATTTCCTCGGCCGCCCGGTTGTTGACCCGCACCCGGCCGTCGGACCCGAAGACCGCGATGCCCTCCGCCACGGTCTCGAACACGGACAAAAGATAATTCCGGTCCCGCTCGGCGTTGCGCTCCGCCTCGACGTATCGGGTGACGTCGATGTTCACCCCGGTCACCCACTCGGGCCGGCCCGCGGCGTCGGGCGTGACAAACCCCTGGGACTCGATGTGGCGGATCGATCCGTCCGGCCGGACAATCCGAAAGCCGATCTGGAAATCGCGCGCCCCACCCCGCACCCGGACGGAAAGGTCGGCCAGCCGCGAGCAATCGTCCGGATGCAGGACGGCGCGGTTGAAGACCTCGGATGTCGGGATCTCGGATATGCCGTAGATTTCGAACATCCGGGCGTCCCATTCCGTCTCGGCGGTGATCAGGTTGCGCCGCCAGTAGCCCAAACGCGACGCCCGCAGGGCCAAGGCGAGTTTCTCGGCCGCAGACCGTTGCTCGGTCTCGCGGCGCCGTTCCTCGGTGATGTCGCGGTTCAGGCCCACGGCCCGGTCCGGCCGGCCGTCGGGGTGGCGCTCCACGATCCCGCTGCCCGAAATCAGGCGCACTTCGTCGCCGCGCCGAATCCGGAATTCGACCCCGAAGACGGGTTCGTCCGCCGACAGGACGTTTTCGAACGCCGCCTGCACCATCGCCCGATCCTCAGGCAGAATCGAACGCTGCCAATCCGGCACGGTCCCGAGGAACTCCTCCGGTTTCCGGCCGTAGATGTCGTGCATGCGCGCGTCCCAAGTCAGCCGCTGGGTCGCAAAGTCGAACTCCCACACGCCGTCCCCGCGGCTCTCGACCGCCAGCCGGACCCGGTCGTTCATCCGGACCAGTTTCTGTTCGGCTTCGCGCCGCCGGGTGACATCCATCATCACGCCGCGCAGCCAACGCCCGCCGGCCGCTTCCCGCACGACCTTGACGGAGTCCCGGATCCACACGACGCGGCCGTCCGCCGCGAGCATCCGGTATTCCATTTCGTGGTCCTCGCCCCGCGCCGTGGCGGCGACACAGGATTCCACGGCCAGGGCGCGGTCCTCGGGATGGATGTGCTCCGCCCAGAAGTCGGGTTCGTGGCACCAGCGTTCGACGGGATAGCCCAGCACCGCCTCCGCCGCCCGGCTCACATACGTGAAACGGAAGGTTACCGGATCCGCTTCCCACACGATGCCCGGCATCGTCGCGATCAAATCGACGAGCCGCCGGTGCGTCACTGCCAGTTCCTGTTCGGTCCGGCGACGCGCCGTGACATCGAGTTCCACCGCGACGAACCGCTGGACCTCGCCCTTGGCATCCCGGACCGGCCGGCAGTCGATCGCGACCCAATAGGGGCTGCGGTCTTTGCGGTAATTCAGCACCTCGACGTTGAAGCCTTCGCCGCGACGCACCGCGTTCCGCATCTCCGCGGCCACCGCCGGGTCCGTGGCGGGACCGTGCAGAAAGTCCGCGGGCCGGCGGCCGATAACCTCCGTGGCCGGGTAGCCCGACAGCCGCGTGAAAGCGTCGTTGACCCAAGTGATCGCTCCCTGCGCATCGGAAACGACCACGACGTTCGCCGCAAATTGCGCCGCCGTGGCCAATTGGCCGTCATCCGCCAACGCCACCGGCGTTGCATCCGCTTTTTGGGGTTCGGGCTGGGACACAGGGATGAGGGAAGCGCCGATCGAACTTCGCCGGGAATCGAACCGTCGAGGAGCCGCGCTTTCGCGGGGGAAAACAATCCCGCCGGCAACCCGACTGCGAGCCAATCCCGCCGCGTTCGCAAATTCTGCGCAGGCAATCCGAGCCCGCGAAGACCCGACAGATCCGATCCGGCCCATTCGCCTAAGTGAATGCCTTAGAGCCCTTCACTCGCGGGAGTGCGCACCGATATCGCTCCTGCAACGTCGCCATCCGGGACAAGTACAGGACAGCGACCAAGGGACAACCGCCCGCGCGCCGACGGCAAAACGGCGCGCGGGCACTCCCCCTCCCGCCCGATCAGATCCGCCGGTGCCCGTATCTTCCGGCCAAGGCCAGACACTCGGCCGCGGAAACAATCGCGTCGGAACACGTGCCGTCGCGCAACGAAGCCGCCGCCGCCGCCACACCCAGCCCGAGGCACTGCGCCATCGGCCAGCCTTCGTGCAAACCGTACAGCACGCCGGCCGCCAAGGCATCGCCCGCGCCGGCGGTCCCGACCATCAGCTCCGCCGGCAATCGCACCGCGCCCTGCCACACGAGCTCGCCGCGCGCGGAGGCCGCGCACACGCCCTCCGGGAAATGCACGATCGCCCAGTCGCGCACCCCGCGCGCGATCAGGTCCCGCGCGGCCCGCTCGACCTCGGCGCGGTCGACGCCCTCGCCGCGCCCGAGCGCGCGGCCCGTGAGTTGCTCGGCCTCGAAATCGTTGGCAAACAGCACATCGGTTTCCGGCAACACCGGCGCCACCGTGCCTGCATAGCGCTCGGGCCGCGCGCTCACGCAGTCGACCGACACCGCCAGCCCGGCCGCCCGCGCGCGGCGCAGCACCTCGACCGCCCGCGGCAACCCGTCGGCCCCCGGCGCATCGAGCGCATCGAGCAGCAGCATGTAAGCGAGGTGGAACCTTCGTGCCGAGGTCGCCCCGAAATCGAAATGCTCCGGCGCCAGCTGCGCATTCGTACCGGGGTCGTGGAAAAACGTCCGCCGGCCCGTGCGGCGCTCCGTCATCACGTCCGTGTAACTCGTCGCTCCCGTCGGAGCGGTGCGCAGTTGCGCCACCGAAATTCCGTGCGCGGCCGCGTCCGCGCGGATCGCGCGGCCGTCGGCGTCGTCGCCGAGCAGTCCGATGCCTTCCAGCGGAAACGGCGCCTGCAGTTTCGCGAGGTCCTTGAGCACGTTGTAGGGACCGCCGCCGTTGCCGGCCGTGCGGCCGACGATGTGCGCGAGGCCGTCCTGCGGCGGCCAGGTGTCGAGCAGCTTGACGTGGTCGATGAGCCAGTTGCCGCCCGCGATGATGCCGTGACGCGCCATGGCTCAGCCGACGCGGCAGACGCGTTGTTCGCGGTGGCTCGCCAGCGCGGCCGCCCAGAGTTCATGGTGGGCGACGGCCTCGTCCGGCGTCGCGCAACCGAAGCGGTCGCCGAGCAACCCCGCGCGCTCGAGCAGAAACGCCGCCCACATTTGCTGGAGGATATCGGGAAACCCCGGCTCGAAAATCCCGCCCGTGATCGTCTTGAACGGCGTCGCGAATCCGAGGTCGGTCTTCTCCCACCATTGCTCCTGATCGCGGCGGAAACGCCAGAGCGTCTTCGGTTCCTTCGTCGAGAAACGCACGCCGTGGTCCGTGCCCAGCGCCTCGAAGATCCACGTGTTGGTTTCCGTCGGCGCCAACCGTTTCATCTCCAGCTTCAGCGGCACCGGCTCGCCGCCGATCGTCGCCGTGCCGTGCAAGGTCGCGTTGTCCCAGGTGTCGCAGGCCGCCATACCGCCGCGGCCGTCCGGCCGCTGCGGATAGATTTTCTGCAGCTGCGCGAACAGCGATTCCGGTTTCCAGCCGAGGCGCAGCGGCAGGTGCGCCACGTGCAGGCCGAGGTCGTTCATCACGCCGGCCTCGCCGCAAAAACGGTTCTGCCGTTTCCAATTGATCGGCTTCTTCGGGTCGAGGTCGCTCGAATGCAAAAACGCCGAGCGCACCTCGATCAGCCGGCCGAGCGCCCCGCTGCGCGCCAGCTGGAACGCGCGCTGCGCCCCGGGCAAAAACGGAAACTCCGACGACACGCGCACGAAGCGCCCCGACTTCGCGCCGAGGTCGCGGATCCGCCGCGCCGCCGCCAAATCGATCCCGAAGGGCTTCTCCGCGAAGAGGTCTTTGCCCGCGGCGAGCACGTCGGCATAGATCGCCTCGTGCAGGTGGTGCGGCACGGCCACGTAGACGACGTCGATGTCCCCCCGCGCCAGCAGCGCGCGGTGGTCGGTGTCGAAATGCCGCACCGTCGGCACCTGCCGGAACCACTCCAGCACCGCCGGATTCACGTCGCACACGCCGACGAGCTCCGGCCGGACCGGCAGGTCCAGCAACGCAAACCAGCGCCCGAACGCGCTCGCCACTTCGCGGCCCATGAGGCCGCCGCCGATGATGCCGACGCGGACGACGGGGTTCATGCGAGGAGTTTGAGGGCTGCGGCGACGTCCGCGCCGTCGTGCACGACGGCCATCAGCGCGCGGGTGATCTTCGCCGGCTGCGGGTGCTGGATGATGTTGCGGCCATAGACGATGCCGGCGGCGCCCTGCGCGAGCAGCGCGACCGTGCGGCGGAGGATTTCTTCCTCGGAGGCCTTGCTGCCGCCGCGCACGAGCACCGGGATGCCGCCGGCCGTCTCGATCACGCGGCCATAGACGGCCGGGTCGTCCGTCGGGTCCGCCTTGATGATGTCGGCGCCGAGCTCGACCGCCTGCCGCACCAGCGGCACGATCTTGCGCAGGTCGCCGTCGACCATGTAGCCGCCGGCCTTGGCGTTGGGTTGAAAGACGAGCGGCTCGACCATGAGGGGCATGCCGTAGCGGTCGCAGGCCGGCTTCAAGCGGCAGATGTTCTGGATGCACTGGTCGGTCACCTCCGGTTCGCCCGGGATGCGGAAGAGGTTCACCACCACGCAGGCCGCATCGAGCCGCACGGCTTGCTCGACGGCGTCGTCGATCACCCGCGAAAATAACGTCCGCGGGAGCTCCGTGCCGTAGACGTTGGCGACGTCCGTGCGCAGCACGAGCGCCGGCTTCCCGCGCACGGGCAGCGCCTGCAGGTGAGGCGCCTGCCCGACCGTGAGCTGGATCGCATCGGGCGCCGCGTCGACCAGCGTGCGGATCGCCGCCGGCAGGTTCTCGATGCCGGCGAGGAACGACGGCTCGTTGAAGAAGCCGTGGTCGAGAGCGACGTCGAAGCAGCGGCGGCTCCGGGGATTGAAGAGGCGGTGGAGGCGGGCGGTTTTCATCGGGGAAAGTCGGTCAGTGGGCCACGTGGATACGGACGCCGTGGCGCGCCAACGCGGTGCGCGCGGCGCGGTCCGGCCGGCGGTCGGTCACGAAGTCGGAGAACCCGCGCCAGCCGGCGAAGCGCACCGCGGCCGGCTCCGCCCACTTGGTCGCATCCGCCAGCAGCACGGCGCGGCGCGACCGCCCGAGCACCGCGCGTTTCACCGCCGCCTCGAGCAGTTCCGTCGTGCTCGGCCCGGCGGCCTCGAGGCCGGAGGCGCCGACCAAGGCGACGTCGAAACGCAGGTGTTCCAGCCACGCGAGTGCCGGCCCGCCGACCAAGGCCCGGCTCAGCGGGCGGACCTCGCCGCCGAGGGCGACGACCCGCGCCTGCCCGCCGGTCGGCTCCGCGAGCAGCGGAAGCGAGTTGGTAAAAACGGTCGTGCCCGCGCGCCCGAGCAGCTGCCGGCCGGCCTCGAGCGTCGTCGTGCCGGCGTCGACGAAGACCGTCGCCCGCGCGGGCACAAGCGCCAGCGCCGCCGCCGCGAGCGCGCGCTTGCCGGCCGCCGCGGTGCGCAGCTTGCGTTCGAAATCCGGCTCGGCCCCGCCCAGCCCGGGGTGCATGACGCCGCCGTGGGAGCGCACGAGCCGCCCGGCCCGCGCCAGAAACGCGAGGTCGCGCCGCAGCGTCGCCGCCGAGGCCCCGGTCCGCGCCTGCAGGTCCCGCACCGACCAACGGCCCCGCTCCTCGAGCAGCGCGGCGATCCGTTGGTGGCGTTCCTGAGCGAACATGAGCGTTTGGAGAAATATGCTCAAATCCGTTCACCGCCCGTGCCGCAAGGGCAAAGGCGCCCCGCTCACCCGCCCGCCGGGTCCAGCCGATAGACCAGTTCCGCGACGCCCGAGCCGAGATCCGTCTCCTGCTCCGCGGTGCCGACGCATTCGAGAAGTTTCACGGCGGCGATGTTGCCGACGATGACCTCGGCGCGGAACCGCGCGACGCCCGCGCGCCGGGCCTGCGCCGCCAGCTGCCGGACCAAGGCACGGCCGAGGCCGCGCCGCTGCCACCCGTCGCCGGTGACGTACGCGACTTCGGCCGTGTCCGCGTCGGGCGCATCGCGCACCCAGCGCGCCACGGCCACCAGCGGCGCCCCGGGCGCCTGCGGGAGATCCGCGACCAGGGCAAATTGCAGCACGCCGTCGCTCCAGGTAAGGCGGCGCAGTTCGCCGGCGGAAAACGCGCCCTTCGGGTAATGGAAACGCGCGAACCGCGTTTCCGGCGAAAGCCGGGCGAGCCCCTCCGCGAGCCGCGGACCATCGTCCGGCCCGATCGACCGGAGGCGGACGACGGTGCCGTCCACCGTCCACGCAAAGGGTAATGCGCCGCCCGCCGGATCCATGCCGCACCTTCAACCGCCGCCCAGGCGCCGCCAAGCGGGAAGCGGACGCGTCCGCGGGCCCGCCTCGCGCGTTCCACCGACATGATCCGTACGCTTTTCCGCGAGCAGCATGTCGCCGGCGACCCGGCCCGCGTCTGGGCGTTCTTTTCCACGCCGCGCAACCTGGCTGCAATCACGCCGCCGCACATGCGTTTCGAGATCATCGGCGATGTCGCACCGGTGATGTACCCGGGCCAGATGATCGAGTACCGGATCGGTGTCTTGCCCGGCGTGAAGATGCGTTGGCTGACCGAGATCACCCACGTGCGCGACGGCGAATACTTCGTCGACGAGCAGCGCATCGGACCGTATCGGCTCTGGCACCACGAGCACCGCTTCATCCCGGCGGCGGACGGCCGCAGCGTGCTGATGACGGACAAGATCACGTACGATCCCGGCTGGGGTCCGTTCGGAGCCCTCGGCGACGCCGTCTGGATCCGCCGGCAACTCGCCGCCATTTTCGACTACCGCACCGTCAAGGTCGCGGAATTTTTCCCCGCGCCACGCTGAGGCTGTTCCGTCCGCTCAATTCGGGCGGCTCACGTGCCCGACGACGACCTCGCGCGTTTTCCGGACGATGCCCCAGAGCAAAGACGGATCGGCGGGATCGAAACAGAATGCCTGGCCTTCGGCCGGAATCGGGAGCGTCGCCACCCAACGCAGCACGGAGCCGGCGGCGGGGAAATCGACCACGTAGAGCTCCGGGTTGTCGTGCCCGGTCAGATACAGGAGGCCGCCGGGACCGAAGGAACCGCCCGAGGCGCTGAAGCCGCGGTCGCCGAAACGCTCGAGCAGCGCCGGCGGCAACGCCCAGCCGCCCGTGCGGCGCCATTCGTCGTCGAAGGCCGCGAGATAGGTCCACGCAATCGTGCGCCCGGGTTCAGCCCCGCGCACCGGCGGCGAATAATGCACGAAGCACGCGATCCAGCGTCCGGCTGCGGCGCCTTTCGCACCCGCCGGCGCGCGGTCGAGCCAGGTGAAAGAACCGTCCATGCGGCCGAAACTGTGCGAGGCCACGGGCGTCAGCGTCGCCGGGTCGAAAATCTCCAGCGAACTCAGCATCGGCGTACCGGGAAAGTTCG
This sequence comes from Opitutaceae bacterium, assembly GCA_027482185.1. Classification (GTDB taxonomy): domain Bacteria; phylum Verrucomicrobiota; class Verrucomicrobiia; order Opitutales; family Opitutaceae; genus ER46. Next base: position 190,717 of record JAIXWF010000015.1, read on the forward strand.
AGTGGATACCGTAGAGCCGGCCGTCGCGCACGATGCCGGCGTTGAGATGGATGTACTCGCCGCCCGCGCCGCCATCCCAACCGGCCACGCGCTCGCCGTTGCTTTTGCGGTACTTCGCGATCGTGCGGTTGTTGATCGCGTAGAAAAACTCCGCATCGACCGCCACGCCCTGGCCCGCCTCGGGCGCCTTGAAACGGCGCAACTCCTCGAATTTCCAGCCCGGTGTCGTCAGCTGCCCCACCGGCGGCAGCGCCGGCGCGGCGGGTTTCGCGACCGGCTCGGCCGCAGGCAAACGCATACCCGCGACGCCCGCCCACAGGAGCCCGACCAGAAAAACGGATTTCATCGGGCCTGAGCCAAGGGCCGCGCCGCCCGGGCGGAAACAACGAAACGCCGCCGTCGCGTCACGTTTTGGCAACGGCCGCGGCCGTCGCTCCGCGTCACTTCCCTGCCGGCTTGATCGACTTCACGAACTCGCGAAACGCCGCCTTCTCCTTCGTCACCAGCGCGTCCGGGCCGGTCAGCTTGAAAAACCACGTCGCGCCTTCGTACGCCACGAAGGCGCCGAGCACGCGCGTCGCGCCGCCCTGGCCCGTGCCGAGCATCTCGACGATGCCGATTTTCAAACCGTTGGCCTCGACGCGTTCGATCGAGCGGACGGCTTCGTCCGGCGCCACCGGCGGCAACTGGATCTGCCCGCGCCAACGATTGACGTTGGCCGCCTCGCCGCCGACGTCGCCCGGGAAGGCGGTGATGGCCAACTCCGCGGTCGCGCCGCCGTCGCCGGCGATCGCGAACGTGCCCTTGCGCATGCCGCCGGCGCCTTTGTCCTGCCAATGCTTCGGGCCGGTCCAGCCGAGGCCGGAGCCGGACGCCGTCGCCACCGGCGTTGACGCCATGGCATTGCCGCCGCCGGCCGGCGCACCTGCCGGGGCCGCAGCCGGAGCGGACGGAGCCGCGGGGGCGGACGCCGCGGGCATCGCGGGCGCGGCGTCTTTCTCCTTCGGAATCCGGTAGGCGGTGACTTCCTTTTCGCGGCAGGCGGAAAAGAGGACCGGCAGGGCGAGGACGCAGGCAACGGCGAAGGGGCGACGCATCATGGAGCCAACGGAAACAACCCGCCGCGCGAGCGCAAGCGCGCCGCAGACCGCGGCCTCCCTACACCAAACCCAAAGCCTGTTCCTGCTTCGTCCGCTCCGGCCCGATCCTGTACATCCTGTCCTCACTGCAAAGCGCCCGCAGATACCCTGCGCCGCGTCCGCCTTCACGCCGCCGCCACGGCCCGCAACGACGCCAACGCATCCGGAATCGCCACCGTCTGCCGTTTGCGGTCGAGGAAGAAATTGATTTCCCGGAAGCCAATATCCGCCAGGAGCCGCAGCGCCGTCTCGTAACCGTCGGCCACACGCTGGGGTTTGTGCGCATCGGCGCCGAGCACGACGGGAATGCCGCGGGCGCGGATGAATTCGAGGATGCGCGGGCCGGGATTCATTTCCGGCAACGCTTTGTTCACGCCCGAGGTGTTGAGCTCCATCGCGACGCCGGTCTTCGCGATGCGGTCGAGCGCCCGCTGGATATGCGATTCGATCCGCGAAAAAACCCATTCGTGCGGCGCTTCGTTTTTCACGAGATCCGGGTGGGCCAGCGTATCGAAGAGCCCGGTCTCGGCCGATTGCGCGAGGTGTTCGAAATAGGTCTGCTGGTAATCGAACCAGTCGCCGCGGAAGTAACGCGATTTGTAGTCGGGCACCTGCGTGTGCACGGAACCGAGCACGTGGTGGAGCGGCACGCGCGCGTGGAGTTTTTCCAGCCACGGTTCGACGCCGGGATAGAAATCGCTCTCGAGGCCGAGGCGGACATCGATCTTGCCCGCGTAGGCTTCGCGCGTCGCGGCGATCAGGTCGACATAGGTGCCGTATTGCTCCGGCGTCATCCGCACCGCGTGGGAAATGCCGTCGGGCAAAGGACAATGGCAGGTGAAGACGATGCCCTTGAGCCCGCGCGCGAGGGCGACGGCGGCGTACTCGGCCGGCTCGCCGCGGGCGTGCTTGCACAGCGGCGTGTGGGAATGGGATTCGTAGAGAAGGGCGGCGGGCGCGGTGGACATCGGGCGAAGCCGCTCACCGTGGCGCGCCGGCGGCCGGACTGCAATCCGCCAGCGCGCGCGGCCCCGTCCGTCTCGCAGGCAAGACGCGGGCTTGCGCAGCACCGGTCGGTTACCAAGCTCCTGCTCCGCATGCCCCCACCCACCCCCGATCACGACGACGTGATCCACAGCGAGTCGTTTCTCCGTTCCCTGATGCGCCGGCAACTCGCGCTCTCGATTTCCTGCGCCGCGACATTCTTCGTGGCGCTGCTCGGCGTCCCGCTCCTGAACTACTTTGCGCCGGCCCTGATGGCGACGCGCGTCGGCGGCTTCACCCTGAGCTGGCTGCTGCTGGGGGTGCTGTTCTTCCCCTTCGTCTGGATCATCTCCTTTATCTTCATCAAACGCTCGATCGCGCTCGAGGACCAGGAAGTCGCCGATGTGCAACGGGACGGCAAAGGAGGGAACTGAGCCATGACCGCCCTGCCCTTGGCCGCCTTGCTCGGCGGCGTCGATCTGTGGATTTTCGCTTTCTCGTTCGTGACGGTGGTCGTGACCATAGGCATGGGCTTCTGGTCCGCCCGCCAATCGAAGACGGCGAGCGACTTCTTTGTCGCGGGCCGCTCCGTCTCCGTCGGCTGGAACGCCTCCGCCATCTCCGGCGAATACCTGTCGGCCGCCTCGTTCATGGGCATCGCCGGCATGGTGATGTCGAGCGGCTACGACGCGCTCTGGTACCCGGTGTGCTACGCCTGCGGTTACCTGTTTTTGCTGCTCTTCATCGCGGGCCCGCTGCGCCGCTTCGGCGCCTACACGATTCCCGATTTCGCCGAGGGCCGTTTCGATTCGCCGCTCTTCCGCAAGATCGCCGTCTGCTTCGTGCTCTTCATCGGTTTCTTCTACACGATGCCGCAGATGAAGGGCGCGGGCGTGACCCTCGCGTATATTTTCCCCGGCATGCCGTACTGGGCGGGCGTCGTGCTCGTCGGCGCCGTGATCACGTTCAACGTCGCCCTCGGCGGCATGAAGGGCATCACCCTCGTGCAGGCCTTCCAGTACTGGGCGAAGATGTTCGCGATCAGCATCCCCGTCTTCGTGCTGATGTCGGTCTTCGGCTATTACAACCAGCACATCGGCGCCAACGCCGCCGCGGGCGAACCCGCCGCGATCATCGGCACCGCCAACGCCGACGGCATCGAACGCAAGCCGCTCGCCGAAAAGGCCCCGAAGGACAACGCGTGGATCGCGCCCTTCGGCCCGCTCACGACCAAGGCCGTCAACGCCGCCGCCGCCGCGCTGCCCGCGGAGCAACGCGCCGCCTATCTCGAGGAGCACCAGAAACCCTATTCGTTGCTCTACACGTATTCCCTGATCATCGCGCTGGTCTGCGGCACGGCGGGGTTGCCGCACATCTTGGTGCGGTTCTACACGAACCCCGACGGCGTCGCCGCCAAGAAGACGACGATGTGGGTGATGATCTTGATCGGCATCTTCTACGTTTTCCCGCCGGTCTTCGGCGTGATCGGCCGCAATCTGATGCCGGAACTCTACGCCGGCGTCGGCGCCAAGGGCACGGACAAGGTCGTGCTCGAATTGCCGACCTTGCTCACCGCCAAGGGCAGCCTGCTCGGCTCGATCTTGAGCGGCATCACCTGCGCGGGCGCCTTCGCGGCGTTCATGAGCACGTTCAGCGGTTTGCTCGTTTCAATGACGGGCGCGCTGGCCCACGACGTCTACGGCCGCATGCTGCGGCCGCAGTCGAAGCCCGCGGAACGCATGTTCGCCTTCAAGATCGCGGCCGTGCTCGTCGGTGCCGTGTCCATCGGCCTCGGCTGCTTCGTCGAATTGCTCGAGATCAACTTCATGGTCGGCCAAGCCTTCGCGATCGCGGCGGCGAGCTACTTCCCGCTGCTCTTCATGAGCGTGTGGTGGCGCGGCATGACGATGAAGGGCGCGGCCGTGGGCATGCTCACGGGCGGCCTCTGCGCGCTCGTGGCCGCGGCCCTGACGAACTTCAGCACCCTCGCCCTCGACAAAGGCCCGATGGGCAAGGTGTTTTCCGTCTTCGCCCCGCTGAACAACTTCTGGGCCCAGCACCCGCTGCTGCGCATCCTCTGCGAACAGCCCGCGATCTGGACGGTGCCGCTCGCCATCACGCTGATGATCGTGGTCTCGAAGGCGACGGCGTCGGAAATCCCCGGCGACGTGCGGATGAAGATGCTCGTGCTCCACGCGCCCGAGAAACTCGGCCTGAAGCAGGAGTACATCCAGGAACAGCAAGCCGGCGCCGGGCATTGAGCGTCGCCGAGGCGACGCTCACGGTTCGGAGTTTGGGGTTTGGAGTTTGGGGTTGGGGTTGGGGTTGGGGTCTCGGATCTTGGGTCTCGGGTTTCGGAGTTTGGTTTCCGGAATCCGGCGGATCGCTCTCTCAACCCTCAGCTCTCAACTCTCAACTTGGCGGCGGCCACCGGCGCCGCCACCGGCATGCTCCCGTTTCAATTCGCGGGTCATGAGCGCGGCGAGGGCGGCGGCGGGCTTTTTGCCCTGCATCAAGATCGCCTGCATTTCCCGCAAAATCGGGGCGTCGATGCCGCGGGCGGCGCACAGCTCCGCGAAGGCCTCGGTCGTCTTGTAGCCCTCGACGACCGTCTTGCGGTGCGCGAGCAATTCGTCGACGCCGCGGCCCGCCCCGATTTGCTGGCCGAAATCGCGGTTGCGGCTCCAACCGCCGTAACAGGTGGCGACGAGGTCGCCGAAGCCGCTGAGGCCGTAAAACGTTTCCGGCCGCGCGCCGAGGGCCGAACCGACGCGGACCATTTCCGCCAGCGCGCGCGTGAGCAGCGCGGCCTTGGTGTTGTCGCCGAGTTTCAAGCCGTCGCAGCAACCGGCGGCGATCGCGTAAATGTTCTTCAGGCAGCCGCCGAATTCCGCCCCGGCGAGGTCGTCGCTCGTGTAGATGCGCAGCGTCGGGCCGCTGGCCGCGGTCTGCACGGCCCCGACGGCGTCGTCGAGCGGCGCGGCCGCGAGCACCATGGCGGACGGCTGCCCTCGCGCGACCTCGAGGGCGTTGGTCGGGCCGGTGAGCGAACCGACCCGGAAACCGGGCAGCGTTTCCGCGATGATCTCGGCCGGACGCAAATGGGTGCCGAGTTCGAGGCCCTTCGCGAGGCTCACGAGCAACCGGATGCGGGGCACGGCCGGCAGCACCTCGCGCAAGCGCAGGCAGGTCGCGCGGAGGGCCTGGGCCGGGCAGGCGAGCAAAACGACATCGGCGTCCGCCAGCGCCGCGGCAAAGTCGGCCGCAACGCGCACCTCCGGCGGCAACGCAATGCCCGGGAGGTAATCCGCGTTTTCGCGGCGCGCGGCGAGGTCGGCGGCCTGCTCGGGCCGGCGCGGCACGAGCGTGACCGCGCGGCCGACGCGGGCGAGATGGAGGGCGAAAGCCGTTCCCCAGGCGCCGGCGCCGATGACCACGAAATTCATGCCGTGGGGTTAATCACGGAAACCGGCACGGAGACAAGCAGGGGTCTGAAATAGGACCCATGGGACGGATAGGACTCATGGGACGGATGAGACAGAATAGCTCCGAAGCTATCCGTCCTATGAGTCCTATCCGTCCCATAAGTCCCATCGGAGAAGAAGCCCCCGCCCTACCGCCTCACTTCAGAAACGCCGGCACCTTTTCCCCGGCGATCATCTGCTCGAAGGTCTCGCGCGCGTTGATCAGCTCGAAGGCACTGCCCTTCACGAGCACCTCGGCGGCCATGCCGCGGGTGTTGTAGCGGCTGGCCATGGTGTAGCCGTAGGCGCCGGCGCTGAGGAAAGCGATGAGCTCGCCCTCGCCGACTTCCTGCAGCTGGCGGTCCTTGGCGAAGCAGTCGCCGCTTTCGCAGATCGGGCCGACGACATCGGTGACGAGCGCGCGCCGCGACGAATCGCGGTGCACCGGCACGATCTCGTGGTAGCTGTCGTACATCGCGGGCCGCACGAGGTCGTTCATTGCGGCGTCGACGATGAGGAAGTTCTTCCCGGCGCCGCGCTTCAGGTGCTCGACCCGGGACAGCAGCGCGCCGGAATTGCCGACCATAAAGCGACCGTGCTCGAGGAGAATCTTGAGCCCGAGGGGTTGCAGCAGCGGCACGAGGGCCGCGCCGTAGGACTCGGGCGTGAGCGGGCGCTTGTCGGCGGGCTGCGCGTCCCACCAGGCCTGCTGGCCGCTGGCGAGGGCGTCCTTGTAGATGATCCCCATGCCGCCGCCGATGGAGAAGTAGGTGATGCCGAAACGCGCCTTCAGGTCGGCGGCGAAGGGCCCGACCTTCTCGACCGCCTCGACGAACGGCGCCACCGAAGTGAGCTGCGAGCCGATGTGCATCTGCACGCCCTTGATCTTGAGATTCGGGTACTTCGCGGCGGCCTCGTAGGCGGCGGCGGCGTACTTCAGCGGGATGCCGAACTTGTTGTCGCTCTTGCCCGTCGTGATCTTGGCGTGGGTGTGGGCGTCGACGTCGGGATTCACGCGGATCGCGATCGGGGCCTTCACGCCGAGCTTGCCGGCCACATGGTTGATGCGGGCGAGCTCGGGTTCGCTCTCGACGTGAAACGAGAAGATCCCGTTTTCCAACGCGAGCGCGATCTCGGCCTCGGTCTTGCCGACGCCCGCGAAGACGCTCGTCTGCACGTTGCCGCCGGCGGCGAGCACGCGGCGGATTTCACCGCCGGAAACGAGGTCGAAGCCGGCCCCGAGGTTCGAAAAATGGCGCAGGATCGCGAGGTTGGAATTGGCCTTCATCGCGTAGCACAGCTGCGCGTCGAGCCCGGCCAAGCCGCGCTGCAGGCGGCGGAAATTGTCCTCCATCGTCGCCGCGCTGTAGACGTACGTCGGCGTGCCGTAGAGCCCGGCGACCGCCGCGAGGTCGACGGATTCGCACTGCAGATCGGAACCGGAGTAATGGAAGTGGTGCATGGACGGAGGAGAAAAAGGGCGTGAAAGCGCGGAACGTAGCGGCTTTCGCCTTGAAAAAACCACTTCAAATTTCGAAATCCCCAACTGTGTTCCGCGCCTTGTTCAACTTCCGTTCCCGTCCGGCCCTCCGGTTCGGGCTGCGGCGCGACCAAGGCGGGCGTTTCCGCGATCCGCGTTTCGTCAGTTTCATGAGCAGCAGCAACCGCAAGTCGCTCGACACGGACCTGCACGACACCGTGCTCAAGGGCCGGAAGCTCATGCGTTCCCTGCTCAAGCTCGCCCTCTTCGGCGGCGGCGCCTGGGTCGTGCTCGAGAGCGCGCGGGCCCTGTCGGTGTTTTGAACGACGCGCCGATCCCGAAATCGGGATCCTCGTTTCCCAAGCGCGAACCTCCGCCCCCGTCCGGCCGTGGCCTGAAAGTGGCGACGGAATTTCTTAGCTCCTGAATTGCCGCCCCTTGCGGCACAGGCGAAACGCCGGCACGGGCGTTGCTAAACGCCGCACCCCCGTCGCGGGCAGGTGCCTGCGACGGACTTCACCGCCATGAAATCCCTCCGTTTCCTCTTCGTTTTTTCGCTCGCGCTCACGGCCGCCGCCGTCGGTGCCGCGACCGAATCCTTCCGCCTCGACCGCGTCGGCGTCTCCCGCTTCACCGCGGTCGGCACCGACCGGCTGCTCCGCACCCCGGGGGTCCTGCATCTGGATGGGCGACTCTCCTGGGGCACGCCCCTCGAGCAGGCCCGCCCCGCCAACGTGCAACCCTTCGTGCTCGGCCGGACTTTGATTCGCCAGGAAGACTGGCTCGCGTACCGCAGCCTCGGCTTCGGCGCGACCGCCAACTTCCAGCTCGGGGAAGGCTCGGTCGCCTTTGCCGTCGGCGATTCGAACTACTGGGTCGTCGAACCGAACCCCGAGGCGCGCTTTGCCGACGGCGCCGTGATCAACGTCTCCACCCGCGCCCGGCTCGCCGGCGGCGGCGAACGCGTGACCGCCGGTTTCGTCATCGAGGGCCGCGCCCGCTGGGTGCTCATCCGCGGCGTCGGCCCCGCGCTCGCGGCCTTCGGCGTCGCCGCCCCGCTCGCCGATCCGTACCTGACGCTCCGCAAAGGCAACCTGATCCAGTACTTCAACGACAACTGGAACGAACGACCCCACGCCGCGGCCATCCGCGCCGCGAGCCTGCGCGTCGGCGCGTTTCCATTGCCCGAAGGCGGCAAGGACGCCGCGCTCTTGGTCGAACTGCAACCCGGCGCCTACACCGTCTCCGTCGAAAGCGTCGGCCCCGCGCCCGCGGCCGGCGAACTGCTCGTGGAAGTTTACCGGGTACCCGATCCGCAATTCGATTGAAGCTGCCGGAACGCGAGGGCGCGGGGCCGTGCGGTCGGCATTGACGCCTCCGCCGGCCTTTCGCCGTAGTCGGGCATGCCCGACGCGTCCCCTCGCCCCACCCTGTTCCAACGCTTCCTCAATCTGATCGAACGGATCGGCAACGTTCTGCCGAATCCGTCGACCCTCTTCGCGCTCCTCGCCGGCGCGGTGGTGCTGCTTTCCTGGTGGCTGAGTTCGATCGGCGTGAAGGTCACGCACCCGGCGACGGGCCAAGTCGTGCAGATCGTGAACCTCTGCTCGCTCGAAGGCCTGCAACGGATGCTGACCAACGTGGTGCCCAACTTCGTCGGCTTCCCGCCGCTCGGCACCGTGCTCGCCTGCCTGATCGGCATCGCCGTCGCGGAACGCACCGGACTCATCACCGCGGCCCTGCGGCTCATCGTGCTGTCCGCCCCGCGCCGGCTGCTCACGCCGATCGTGATCTTCGGCGGCATCATGTCGCACTCCGGCGGCGACGTCGGCTACGTCCTGATGATTCCGCTCGGCGCCGCGATTTTCCACACCGTCGGCCGCCACCCGATCGCGGGACTCGCCGCCGCGTTCGCCGGCGTCTCGGGCGGCTTCAGCGCCAATCTGCTGCTCGGCACCATCGACCCGCTGCTCGCCGGCATCACGCAGGCCGCGGCCGTCGTCGTGAAACCCGGCATCGTCGTCCCGGCCACGGCGAACTACTACTTCCTCGTCGCCGCCACCGTGCTGCTCACCGTTGTCGGCACCTGGGTCACCGAACGCATCGTCGAACCGCGCCTCGGGCCCTACACCGGCGACGCCAAACCCGAACCGCTCGTGCCGCTGAGCGCGGACGAGAAACGCGGCCTCGCGTGGTCGCTCCTCGCCGTGCTCGGCCTGACGGGAATCATCCTCTGGGGCACGCTGACGCCCGGCGGCTTTTTGCTCGATCCGAAGAACCCGACCTTCCTCGGCTCCTACCTGATGAAGGGGATGATTTTCTTCATCTTCTTCTACGGCTTCGTCGCCGGCCTTGCGTACGGCCTCGGCGCCCGCACGGTGCGCAACGACCACGACGTCGTCCGCGGCATGGACGCCTCGATGGCCACGATGGCGTCGTACATCGTGATGGCATTCTTCGCGGCGCAGTTCCTCGCGTTCTTCAACTGGACCAACCTCGGCACCGTGCTCGCGGTCAAGGGCGCCGAGGGCATCCGCGCGCTGAACCTCCAGGACAGCCCCGTGCTGCTCATGGTCGCCCTCGTGCTGCTCACCGCCACGATCAATCTCGTGATCGGGAGCGCGTCGGCGAAGTGGACGCTGATGGCGCCGATCTTTGTGCCGATGTTCATGCTGCTCGGCTATTCGCCGGAGTTGGTGCAGGGCACGTACCGCGTCGGCGATTCGTGCACCAACATCATCACGCCGCTGATGAATTACTTCCCGCTGATTCTGACCTTCGCCGGCCGCTACGTGCCCCGCACAGGCATCGGCACGATGATTGCCACGATGCTGCCGTACTCGCTCGCCTTCATGGTCTGCTGGACGGCCATGCTCATCGGCTGGATCCTGCTCGGCCTGCCGATGGGACCGGGCTCGGGACTGTACCTGCCGAAATGATCCGCGCGAAGCGCGGATCATTTCGGCGGGTTGGGAGTTTGGGGTTCGGGGTTCGGAGTTGCCGGAGGCCAAATCCGGGCGACCGCGACTTTCTCGATCCGCGGGTTCCCTCTCCAACTCCAAACCCCAAACCCCAAACTCCAAACCGATATCCGCGCGCTTGCCTGCGCGCGGAGCCCGGGCCGTAGTTCCCCATGCCGAATCCTCCGCCCCGGGTTTCGCCGTTCCAACGTCTCCTCGACGGCGTCGAACGCGCCGGCAACGCCCTCCCCCACCCCGCGACGCTCTTCATTTTGCTCGCCGCGCTCGTGATCGGGCTGTCGGCGCTGTGCCACGCCGCCGGCGTCGCGGTCACGCATCCCGCCACCGGCAAGGTCATCACCACCGTCAACCTGCTCTCCGCCGAGGGCCTGCAACGCATGCTCACGGAAGCGGTGCGCAACTTTCTCGCCTACCCGCCGCTCGGCATCTCGCTGATGTGCCTGCTCGGCATCGGCATCGCGGAACACTCCGGGCTCATGGGCGCGATGCTGCGGCTCTTCGTCCTCGCCTCGCCCGCCAAACTGGTGACGCCGATGGTCGTCTTCGCCGGCGTGATGTCGAACGCCGGCAGCGAAGTCGGCTACGTTCTGCTCACGCCGCTGGCCGCCGCGCTCTTCCACGCCCTCGGCCGCCACCCGATTCTCGGCCTGGCCGCGGCTTTCGCCGGCGTTTCCGGCGGCTACAGCGCCAACCTCGTGATCGGTTCGGTCGACGTGCTGCTCGCCGGCCTCACGCAGGCCGCGGCGCAGATCGTGAACCCCGCCTACAAGGTCAACGCCCTCGCCAACTGGTACTTCATGGGCGTATCCACGTTTGTCGTGACGGCCGCCGGCACCTGGGTGACCGAGAAGGTCGTCGCCCCGCGCCTCGGCGCCTACACCGGCACGGCCGCGCGCGAGGAACTGAAGCCGCTCTCCGCCGCGGAAAAACGCGGTCTCTGGTCCGCGGTCGCCGCCTTCCTCGCGCTCACGGGCTTCGTGCTCTGGGGCGTGCTGCCGGCGGACGGTTTTCTCCTCGATCCGAAGAATCCGCGCTTCGACCAGTCCGCGTTCATGGTCGGCCTCGGCACGTTCATCTTTCTCTTCGGCCTGTTGCCCGGCGTCGCATACGGACTCGGCGCGGGCACGCTGAAGAACGACCACGACATCATGGGCGGCATGACGGCGACGATGAAATCGATGGCGTCGTTCATCGTCCTCGCGTTCTTCGCCGCGCAGTTCATCGCCTACTTCAACTGGACCAACCTCGGCCTGATCACCGCGGTGCGCGGCGCCGAGGCCATCCAGCATCTCGGCATCGAGAAACAGCCGACGCTCCTGATGGTCGCGCTCGTCGGCTTTGCGGCGACGGTGAATCTCATCATCAGCAGCGCGTCCGCGAAGTGGGCGCTGCTCGCGCCGATCTTCATCCCGATGTTCATGCTGCTCGGCTATTCGCCGGAGATGGTGCAAGGCACGTTTCGTATCGGCGACAGCGTGACCAACATCATTACGCCGCTGCTCAGCTACTTCCCGCTCATTCTGACCTTCGTGCAACGCTACGAACCGAAGGCCGGCATCGGCACGATGATCGCGACGATGCTGCCCTACACGCTGGCGTTCACCGTCGCTTGGGTCCTGTTGCTGATCGTCTGGCTGGCCGCCGGCTGGCCCATGGGCCCGGGCGCGCCGCTGTACCTGAAGGGCTGAGCCCAGGTGAAAGTTGAAAGTCCCAAGGTGAAAGAATGAGCCCGGCGATTCGCCCGGCTTTCAACTTTCACCCTTCAACTGTCAACTTCCCGCCGGCCGCGGCGGCCGGCGTTCAGCCCGCCCCGCCGCCGGTGCTCTGCGACTCGGGCTGGAAGCTCGCGCGCAGGCTGGCGTTGAAGTAATCGCGGTTCAGACGCGCGATGAAGTCGTGCGAGATGAGCTTCGGGCAGGCGGCGCTGCACTCGTACTGGTTGGTGCAGTTGCCGAAACCGAGTTCGTCCATCGTCGAAACCATCGCGAGCACCCGCTTGTCGCGCTCGGCCTGGCCCTGCGGCACGAGGCCGAGGTGCGAGACCTTGGCCGCCACGAAGAGCATGGCGCTGGCGTTCTTGCAGGCGGCGACGCAGGCGCCGCAGCCGATGCACGTCGCGGCGTCCATCGCGAGATCGGCGTCGGGCTTCGGCACCGGGATCGCATTGGCATCCGGGGCGGAACCGGCGCGGGCGGTGATGTAGCCGCCGGCCTGCTGGATCTTGTCGAAGGCGCTGCGGTCGGTGATCAGGTCCTTGATGACCGGGAACGCGGCGGCGCGGAAGGGCTCGACCGTGACGACGTCGCCGTCGCGGAAGCTGCGCATGTAAACCTGGCAGGTGGCGACGCCCTTGCCCGGGCCGTGCGGCTTGCCGTTGATGGTGCAGGAGCAGGTGCCGCAGATGCCTTCGCGGCAATCGTGGGCGAACGCGATCGGTTCCTCGCCTTTGGCGGTGAGCTGGTCGTTCACGACGTCGAGCATCTCGAGAAACGACATGTTCGGGCTGAGATCCTTCGACTGGTAGTCGACGAACTGGCCCGGCTGGTTCGGCCCGGCCTGGCGCCAGACGCGAAGGGTGATGGAGAGCGGAGCGGTGCTGTTGGCGGCAACCATGGCGGGAAGGGAAACGGAGGGTTCGGCGGTTTGCGGCGCGGCTTACTTGTAGTTGCGGACGCTCATCTTCACGAACTCGTAGTTGAGCGGCTCGACGTTGCGGAGCGGCGTCTTGCCCGCGCCCTGGTATTCCCAGGCTGCGGCGTGGGCGAATTTCTCGTCGTCGCGTTTGCACTCGCCGTCCGGATACTGGTGCTCCTCGCGGAAATGGCCGCCGCAGCTTTCCTCGCGAGTGAGCGCGTCGCGGCACATCAGTTCGCCGAGCTCGAGGAAGTCGGCCACGCGGCCGGCCTGCTCGAGGGATTGGTTCATCGTCTCGGCGGAGCCCGGGACGCAGACGCTCGCCCAGAATTCCTCGCGCAGCGCGGGGATCTGCTGGAGCGCCTTCTCGAGGCCGTCCTTGGTGCGGGCCATGCCGCAGAATTCCCACATGATCTTGCCGAGGCGTTTGTGGAAGTGGCTGACCGGCTGCTTGCCCTTGGAATCGAGGAAGCGCTTGGTCATCGCGCGCACGTTTTCCTCGGCGCCCTTGAACTCGGCGCCGTCGGCGCTGGGCCGCGAGCCCGGCTTCTGCGTCGCGAGGTAATCGCCGATGGTGTACGGGATCACGAAGTAGCCGTCGGCCAGGCCCTGCATGAGGGCGGAGGCGCCGAGGCGGTTCGCGCCGTGGTCGGAGAAGTTGGCTTCGCCCAGCACGAAGAGGCCGGGGACATTGGACATCAGGTTGTAGTCCACCCACAGACCGCCCATCGTGTAGTGCACGGCGGGGAAGATGCGCATCGGCGTCTTGTAGGCGCTCTCCGCGGTGATCTCGTGGTAGATGTCGAAGAGGTTGCCGTAGCGCTCGCGCACGCCGTTCTCGCCGAGACGGCGGATGGCGTCCGAGAAATCCAGATACACGCCGAGGCCCGAGGTGCCGGCGCCGCGGCCCTCGTCGCACACGCGCTTGGCGGCGCGGGAGGCGATGTCGCGGGGGCAGAGGTTGCCGAAGGACGGGTACATCCGTTCGAGGAAGTAGTCGCGGTCTTCCTCGGCGATCTCGGCCGGGTTCTTGAGCCGGTCCTCTTTCTTTTTCGGGACCCAGATGCGGCCGTCGTTGCGCAGGGATTCCGACATCAGCGTGAGCTTCGATTGGTAGTCGCCGCTGACGGGGATGCAGGTCGGATGGATCTGCGTGTAGCAAGGATTCGCGAAGCAAGCGCCGCGCTTGTAGGCGCGCCAGATGGCGGTGGTGTTGGAGCCGCGGGCGTAGGTCGAGAGGTTGAACACGTTGCCGTAGCCGCCGGTGGCGAGCACGACGGCGTCGGCCGCGTGGCGCTCGATCGCGCCGGTGACGAGGTTGCGGACGACGATGCCCTTGGCTTGGCCGCCGACGATCACGAGATCGAGCATCTCGCTCTGGGTGTGGAGCTCGACGAGGCCCTGGCCGACAGTGCGCATGAGCGCGGAATAGGCGCCGAGCAGGAGCTGCTGGCCGGTCTGGCCGCGGGCGTAGAAGGTGCGCGAAACCTGGGCGCCGCCGAAGGAACGGTTGGCGAGGAGGCCGCCGTATTCGCGGGCGAACGGCACGCCCTGGGCGGCGCACTGGTCGATGATGTTGACGGAGACCTCGGCGAGACGGTGGACGTTGGCCTCGCGGGCGCGGTAGTCGCCGCCCTTGATGGTGTCGTAGAAGAGGCGGTAGACGCTGTCGCCGTCGTTCTGGTAGTTCTTCGCGGCGTTGATGCCGCCCTGCGCGGCGATCGAGTGGGCGCGGCGCGGCGAGTCGTGGAAGACGAAGTTTTTGACCTTGTAGCCCATGTCGGCGAGCGACGAGGCGGCGGACGAGCCCGCCAGGCCGGCACCGACGACGATCACCTCGTACTTCCGCTTGTTGGCGGGGTTGACGAGCTTGATGTCGGCCTTGTGCTTGCGCCACTTGTCGGCGAGCGGGCCGGCGGGAACCTTGGAATCGAGGGTGGCCATGGGGCGGAGAGTTAGCGGGTGGCGGCGGCGACGGCGCGGGGCTTGACTTTGCCGGCGAGCACGGCGCCGGGGATGGCGAGGTTGCCGGCGAAGTAGGCGAGACAGAAGGCGACCGCGGCGGCGCGCAGGGCGCCGGCCCAGCGGTGCGTGCGCCAGCCGAGGGTCTGGAAGAGACTGTCGAAGCCGTGGAGCAGGTGGAAACTAAGCAGGCCGACGGCGACGATGTAGAAGATCGCGACGGCGGGGCTCTGGAAGCCGTGGGCGACCATGCTGTAGACATCGTCGACCTGGGTGCCGGCCTTGACGACCGGGAAGCCGGCGACGGCGTAGTCCTGCGCCATCGTATACTTGGGCAGGTTGGCCTTGAAGGTGCCGGATTGGGCGGCGCCGAGGGTGAAGTGCGCGAGATGGTAGACGATGAACGCCAGCACCACGTAGCCCGTGAGGCGCATCGTGCGGGAGGCGAGCGTGGCGCGGATCGTGTGCTTGAAACCGTAGGGCACGGGACCGCGGGCGCGCCTGTTTTCCAACGTCAGGACCGTCGCGGCCCAGATATGGATGACGACCGCGACCAGGAGACCGATGCGGGCGACCCAGAGCAGCGGCCCGAGCTGGTGCAGGAACTGGGCGTAGCCGTTGATCTTGTCCGGGTGGGAGAAGATCTGGAGGTTGCCGACCAGATGGCCGACCACGAAGCCGATGAGAATCGCGCCCGTGACGGCCATGAGGATTTTGCGGCCGATGGAGGAGCGGAAGAAGAAGCCGACTGGGTTCATCGCGGAAATTCGCCGTAGGGGTGGGTGCGCAAGGCGGCGAAAAATTCGGCCACCACCCTGCGGTTGTAAAGGCGCAGGCTGGTAACCGTTCGCTTATTAGCGAGCCTAACCTGCGGGAGAAGCCCGCGGGCCGCGGGCCTACTTGGCCAGCGGTTTCAGGAGGGCGAATTTCCCGCTCGCCGCCGGCGCGATGAACCGGCGCCGGAAGGCGTTCACCCGGGCGCCGCCGCCCAACATGGCGGCCACGGCGGCCTCGACCTTGGCATGGTCCGCCGTGTGGTCGGCCACGTAATGGAAGTCCCAGCGCGTCTCGCTCGTCTGCACCAGCGAGTAGTGCCAGCAGGCGAAGTCCGCCGGCAACGCCGCGTCGATGTCGGTCGGCGAGACCAGCGAGCCGTCGGCCCGGAAGTACAGGTTGCCCTCGCGACCGAGCAGGCGGTAGCCCGTCGCGCAGCGCTGCACGATGTCGCCCGTATGGTAGCGCAGCAACGGCATCGCCTCGCGGTCGCGGGTCGTGACGTAGATCTGGAAAACATCCGGCAGCTCCGCGCGCCACGGCACGAGCTCGATGAAAGCGTTGGCGTCGATCACCTGCGAGTTGTCCTTGAACGCCTCGCCGACGAACAGATACCCGGCCTCGGTCGAGCCATAGAGATCGACCTGCGCGGCGGGAAACACCTCGGCGATGCGCTGGCCGTGCTGCGTGCTCGCCTTGCCGTAGGTAAGGATCACGGCCTTGAGGCTCGGCACTTTGACGCCGCGCTTCTGCGCCGCGCGCGCGAGCAGCGAAAGGTAAACGGGTTCGCCCTCGAGCACCTCGGGCTGCGTCGCCTGCAACTCGACCACGATGCGGTCCCATTCCGCTTCCGGGAACGCGAAGGGATCGCTCGACAGATTGAGGTAGACGACGCCGTCGAAGTACCGGTGCGGAAACGGATGGTCCTCGTACGGGCAGAGGTTGCTCGAGCAGCCGACGGGAGCGAGGACGCACTTGCGGTAGGGCCGGCCCACATACGGACGCAAAATCGGCGACGCGAGGTACGCGCGGGCCGTCTGGGCGTTCCACCAGCCGTCCTCCATGATCACGGTCATGGGCGACTGCGTCGTACCGCCGGTACTCTCGTACTCGAATTTCTTTTCCTGCAGGCCGCGCTCGATCGCCGCGTAGTCGGCGAAAAAGGCCTGGTGCCCGCGGGTCACGATTTCTTTTTTCGACAGCGCCGGGATCTCGCGGAAACAGGACCACCGCAGCGGCTCGGCATGGAGCGGGAAACGCTGCCCATAGAGCGGGCTGCGCGCGTAGATCTTCCGCACTTCGTTTTCCAGCGGCGCCGGCACCCGGGCGGGATCGGAAATCGGATTCCCGAAAACCTCGGGCGCATTGGCAAACGTGGGAGCGGACATCGTTGGACTGCTGAGGGAACGCGCGGACGGAGCGAAGTCAAACGCCGGTCCCGCCGCGCCGCGCGCGCCACTCCGGCTCGAACAGCATCAGCGCGTTGAGCACGAGCCCGTGCACGATGCCGCCGTTGCGCGCGAGCGCGTAGACTTCGTCGGCCGGCAACGCCACGACCTCGATCTCCTCGTCGGCATCCCACTCAAGCTCCGCGGTGGCGGCGGCGCCGTCGACGAACACGAAGTGGCAGCGGTTCGACTGGATCGCCGGATTCGGGCACACCGAGCCGAGCAGCCGCGCCGCGCCGCCGGCGTAGCCCGTTTCCTCGCGCAACTCGCGCAGGCCCGCCGCGACCGGATCCTCGCCCGGCTCCATCACGCCGCCGGGAATCTCGAGGGAAAAACCGTCGATGCCGAAACGGAATTGCCGCACCAGCACGATGCGGCCGTCGGCGGTGAGCGCGACGACGTTGACCCAATCCGAAGGCGCCACGACGACGAACTCCTTTTCCGTGCCGCGCACCGGATGGAGGTAGGTGCGGCCGAGCACGTCGAAGACGCGCGTCTCGTGCCTGACCTGCTCGCCCAGCAGCTGCCAGCGGGCGGGGGACCGGGAACCTTGGCTCATGGTCGGGGAAAAAAAATGCCCCCCGCGGCGGACGCGAGAGGCATTTCGGAAAGAGTCCGGAAATCCGGAATTACTTCTTCGGGAGCTTGAGCTTCTGGCCGACCTTGAGGGCGGAGGAGTTCACGCCGGGATTGACGGCCGCGACATCCGCCGGGCTGACGCCCTGCGCGCGCGCGATCTTGGCGAACGTGTCGCCGGGCTTGACGATGTACTCGCCGGGACCCGCGACGACGGGCTCGCCGCTGCCCTTCTTGCCGCCCTTTTCGGCGACCGGAGCCGGCTTCTTGGCGGCTTCCTCGAGCTTCAGCACGGCGCCGCTGATGCGGGTGAGCTCGTTGCTGACGGTGTTGAACGCATCCTGCGTGGAACGCTGCAGCACGACGATGTCCTTCGCCGCTTTCTCGGCCGCCTGCTGGGCGCCGCCGACCTGACCCTCGATGCCGTCGACCTTGTCGACCTTCACCTGATGTTCGGCCAGCGTCCGGTTCACCTTCGAGAGGGAAATCGCGGAGTACGCGGCGAGCACGAGGGCGATTACGCCGACAATGACCGCGCCGACCGGCAGCATGTTGTTGTTTTCACGAGAAATGGTGTCCATGGAGGGAAGGAGAAGTCGCCGACAAGAAAGCTATTCGTAACCTGAAGCAAGCAGAGATTGGGCCGCACCGCGCCGCCGCGCCGGCGCCCGGATTTCGGGCCGTTTTCGGGGCCGGAAACGAACAGGCACTCCGGCCGGGAGGAAGGCCCGGACCGGATACCAATACCGTAAACGCAGCCGACGCCGGAATGGGTTAGCGCATTTTAGGAAAAATTCCGCTCTGCCGGATAGCTCTCGACAGCCCCTCCCGCCGTTCAACGCTCGCGGCCGTCGCGTCCCTGCGCGATCCACCCCATGCCCCCGACAGAACCGGCCCGTTGGTTTTCCGCGCACGTCCAGCCGTATGAGCCGGCGCTGCGGGCGTACCTCCAGAAACGCTTTCCGGCCCTGCCCGACCACGACGACCTGCTGCAGGAAACCTACCTGCGCACCTTGCGCGCCTACGAAGGCGGCCGCGTGACCCACGCGAAAGCATTTCTCTTCACCACGGCGCGCAACGCGGCGATCGACCTTTTCCGCCGGCGCCGCGGCCGCGACCACGAGCCGATCTCCGATGCATCCGCTTTGCCGCTGCTCGACGAAGCGCCGGGCTTCGGCGAGGCCCTCGAACGCGAGCAGCGGCTCGAGGTTTTGCTCGAAGCCATCCTCGCGCTGCCCGAACGCTGCCGACAGGTGATGATGCTGCGCCACCTCGACGGCCTCGCCTACAAGGAAATCGCGGAGCGCCTCGGCATCTCACCCGAGACCGTGAAGGTGCACATGATCAAAGGTATCAAAGACTGCACCCGTTTCTTCCAGCGCCGGGGCATGCTCGGCGCCGACACGCCCGCCGGTCGCCTCGCCTCATGAACCCGGCCGCCGACTTCCCTGCGCCCGAGGACGACGCCCTCGAAACCGCCGCCGCCGAGTGGCTGGTGGAGCGGGACGCCGGCTTCGGCCCCGGCCGCGCGGCCGTCTTTGCCGCCTGGCGCGCCGCCGATCCCCGCCACGAAGCCGCGGTCGCCCGCACCGAAGCCGCCCTCGCCCTGCTCGCCGACCTGCCCGCCGTGCGCGTGCCGCTCGCGGCCCGGCTCGCCGCGGAGCCGCCGCCGGTCCGCCGTGTTCATTTCCGACCCGCCCCCTGGGCCGCCGGCCTCGCCGCCGCCATCGCCGTCGCCGCCGCGTGGTGGTCCTTCTCCCCCGGTGAGGCCGAGCAGCGGTTCGCGACCGCCGCGACCCGCCAGCAGCAGGTCGCGCTCGGCGACGGCTCGGTCCTTGACCTCAACGTGAGCACCGACGTGCAGGTTGCCCTCACGCCGCAGGAACGCCGCGTCGTCCTCTCCGCCGGCGAAGCGCACTTCGCGGTCGCGCCCGACCCGGCGCGCCCCTTCATTGTCACCGCCGGCGACATCTCCGTCCGCGCAGTCGGCACCGCGTTCACGGTGCGCCTCGGCGAAGCGGGCGTCGAGGTCGTCGTTACCGAGGGCAAAGTCGCCGTCGCGCGCGGCCCCGGCCGCGAACCGGCGGACGCCCCGGCCCCCGCGGAGCGCCAGGTGCTGGTCGCCGGCGAACGCACGCGCGTCGGCCGCGACGCCGCGACGGCCGCCGCGCGGGTCGAACGCCTCTCCGCGGACGAGCTGCAGCAGGCCGGCCGCTGGCACAGCCGCGTCATGACGTTCACGGACCTGCCGCTGCGCGACGCCGTCGTGCTCTTCAACCGCCGCAACGCGCAACAGCTCGTCCTCGCCGACGCCGCGCTGGGCGAGCGCAAGATCGGCGGCGCCTTCGCCGCCGACCAGGTCGAGGCCTTCGTGCGGCTGCTCGCGCAGGACGGCGACGTCTTGGTCGCCCGCCGGAGCGCGACGGAGATCGTGCTGCGTTCCGCGCCGTGAGCCGGCTCGACGGTGCCCGGCGCACAGCGGACTGGACCCGTCGGTCCGGGGTCGCACTAACCTATTTCGTCCGGCGCTGCGTTACAGGGGCGGTTCTGCTCCTGCTCATGTCGCCCCGCCTCCTCGCCCCCTCCCGCCTCGTCGCATCCGCCCTCGGCTGCGCGCTGGCCGCGTCGGCGGTGTCGGGCGCGGCGTCCGTCGAGCCGAAGCGGAGCTACGACCTCCCTTCCGGCGACGCCGCCGCAACGCTCACCCAGTTCGCCGGAGCTTCCGGCCAGCAGATCATTTTCATGATGGACAAGGTCAAGGGCGAGCGGACCAACGCCGTCGCCGGCCTGTACGCCGCGCGCGAGGCCCTCGACCGCATGCTTGCGGGCACCGCCCTGAGCGCCGCGCGCGATCCCGCGACCGGTGCCTTCGTGGTCAGCCGCAAGTCGGCCAAGGGAGAGGTCGGACCCGTTTCCGATCCGCAACCCAAACCCAAGCCCGAAACCATGAAATCATCCCGCAACGCCCTCGCCCTCGCCGTCGGCTGGCTCCTCGCCGGCACCGCGCTGGACGCCCAGACCGCCCCCGCCGCCTCCCCCGCCGCGGCCAAGGCGGAAGAGACGATTGTCCTCAGCAAATTCACCGTCTCCACCACGAACGACAAAGGCTACCGCGCCTCCAATTCCGTCTCCGCCACGCGCATCGACACCCCGATCAAGGACCTGCCCTTCGCCGTCAGCGCCTACACCGAGCAATTCCTCGCCGACATCGGCACCCGCGAACTGACCGACGTGCTCAAGTTCGCGCCTGCGGTCACGAGCGGTTCCGAAGGCTTCTCCAACGGCAATTCCTTCATGATGGTGCGCGGCTTCCAGTCGGTGCCGCAGCGCAACGGCCTCTACAGTCCGCTCTACGTCGACGGCTCCGTCGTTCAGCGCGTCGAAATCGTGAAGGGACCCGCGTCGCTGTTCTACGGCCAGATCGCCCCCGGCGGTGTCGTCAACTACATCACCAAGCGGGCCGGCGAAAAGGCCGCCGGCACCGTCTCCGCGCAAGCGGGCAGCTACGACTTCGCCCGCGTCCAGCTCGACGTGAACCAGCCCGTCGTCGCCGACCGCGCCTTCCTCCGCTTCAACACCGCCTGGGAAAACCTCGAGCGCTACGTCGACAAGACCAAGGGCGACATCCTCGTGGTGAATCCCAATGCCACGGTGAAAGTCTCGGACAACTCTTCCCTCAACGTCGACTACACCTGGTACCGCCGCAACGAGGAGCCCCAGGCCCTCATGCGCCAGAGCATTTTGATTCCGCTGAACGGCTTCAACTACTTCGGCCACTACGCGATCGCCGACCGTCGCTACAACGCCACCAGCATCTTCGACTACAAGAAGACCGAGGTCGAGACGCTCACCGCCGACTACGTTGTCCGCCATGCCAAGGATTGGACCACGCGCGCCGTCTTCGACTGGAACAAGAGCATGCAGAAGATGAAGCAGACCGGCCGCGGCGACGTGACCATTTTGCTGCCCGCCGCCTTTCTCGCCCGCATCCCGACGACGTTCCAGGCCGCCAGTCTCTTCCTGAACGAAAACCTGCCCGCCGATCTCTCCACGCTGGCGACCGGCTCGCAGAATGTCCGCCGCATGCGCTACGAGGCCAACTACACCCAGCGCCGCACCTTCCAGCTCGAGACCGCGGGCAAGGTCCAGTTCGCCGGCGCCACCTGGAAACCCCTCTTCGGGTACCAGCGCAACACCGGCCTCAACCAGATCTACCAGTCGCAGCTTGCGCCCGCCCTGTGGGCCCCGGCCTGGAACATTTTCGACCGCCGCACGTGGATCGACAACGACTCCCCCGTCGCCTCCTGGCCGGTCAACAACAACACCTTCTCCCGCTTCGAGAATCTCGGCGCCTACTCCGCCCACCAACTCTCCCTCCTCGACGACCGCCTGATCTTTGTCGGCGGCGTCCGCTGGTCCAAGTCCGAGGCCCAGGCCACGCAGGCCCTCACCGGCGCCGCCGGCAACGCGTTCTCCACCAAACGCACCACGCCGCAATTCGGCGCCGGCTACAAACTCCGCCGCGACCTCATGCTCTACGCGAGTTACAGCGAGTCGTTCATCGCCGCCAACTCCATGCTCGCCACGCGCGGCGTCGCCGACCGCGTCGCCGCCCCCTTCCTCGGCAGCGGCTACGAAGCCGGCCTCAAGGCCGATTTCCTCGAGGGCCGCCTCTCCGGCAATCTCGCCTACTTCAACAACGAGCAGAAAAACTACATCTTCAGCTACGTCGAATTCAGCACCACGGGCATCACGCTCAGCACGCAGGTGCAGGACGGCAACGTGGTCGCCAGCGAAGGCGTGGAACTCGAGCTGACGTACTCGCCCACCGACGCCTGGCAGCTCTATTTCAGCGCCAGCCACGCCACCACGGAGTACACCGCGATCTCGTCGCGCGACGTGCAGTACCTGCTCGGCACCGCCCCGCAGTACACCGCCCGCGACCGCGCCAACCTCTGGACGCGCTACAGCTTCCAGGGCCGGGAATCGAAGGGCTTCTGGGTCGGCGCCGGCTTCAACTACACCGGCAAAAAGGCCGAGATCTCCAACAACCCCTGGCTCTATTTGCCGGCGCAAACCGTCTTCGACGCCGTCGTCGGCTACGATTGGAAAACGGCCGGCAACCGCTGGTCCGCCAAGTTGACCTGGAAAAACATCACCGACGAGGACGAGGTCCAGACCGTCCGCGAACGCGGCCAGCCTTCCCGTATCATCGCCGACGTCACCGTGCGCTTCTGAACGCCGCCCGGCGCCCTCTCCGCCGCCCGCAAGGCCGCGTCCGCCCGCCGGACGCGGCCTTTTGCTTCGGGTCCGCCGGCGCGGTGGTCGGGGCGACAGGATTCGAACCTGCGACCTCCTGGTCCCAAACCAGGCGCTCTACCAGGCTAAGCTACACCCCGGACACACGCGGCGAACCCTTGGCACCCTCGCCGGGGTGTCAATGGCGCCGTACACCGCCGCCGCACGTGCAACCGCGGCATGGACAACCCGCGCCCGCCTTGGTTGAAACCGCCCCATGCTTTCCCGTTTCCTCGGCGCGTTGCTGACCTTGGCCCTCGCGGCCTCCGCCTTCGGCCAAGCTGCCTTCGCCCCGGTCATCACGCGCCAACCCGAAGGCGTCAGCGTCTTCGTCGGCGAGACCGCCGTGCTCAGCGCCGCCGTCGACGGCAACCCCGCGCCGGCCATCCAGTGGTTCCGCAACAGCGCCCTCGTGCCCAGCGCCGGCACCGCCACCTTCACGCTGCCCAACGCCGCCCTCGCCGACTTCGCGACCTACCACTTCGTCGCCACGAATTCCGAGGGCTCCGTCACCTCGGTTCCCGTCGCCATCTACGTTTCCAAACGGCCCCAGACGATCACGCTCAACGTCTCCGCCGCCCAGGCTCCCGCCGGCTCCAGCGTCACCGTCTCCGCCACCGCGACGTCGGGACTGCCCGTCACGCTCACGCTCGTCTCCGGTTCCGCCTCCCTCAGCGGCGGCCTGCTCACCGGCAGCGGCGGCAACGTCGTCGTGCGCGCCGCCCAGGCCGGCAACGGCAACTTCGAGGCCGCGACCTCCGTCGAACGCACGGTCGCGTTCGTCTCCGGATCGCTTTCGCCCTTCATCCCCGCGCCCCTCGCCGACCAAGCGGTCCTCGCCGGCACCGCCGTCGTCCTCCGCGCGACCGCCGTCGGCACGCCGGTCCCGACGTATCAGTGGTTCAAGGACGGCGTCGCCGTCCCCGGCGCCGTCGCCGATACGTTGGCCTTCGCCGCCGTCACGGTGGCCGACGCCGGCCGCTACTCCGTCGTCGCCACCAACCTTGCCGGCACCGCCACCTCGGCCGCCAACCTCGTCGTCCGCGCCGCCCCGGTCTTCACCGTGCAGCCCACGGCGCAGAACGTGACCGCCGGCACCGCCGTGACGTTCACCGCCGCCGTCACGGGTTCGCCCGCGCCCACGTTGCAATGGCGGAAAAACGGCACCGCCCTCCCCGGCGCCACCGGCGCGACGCTCACGCTGCCCGCCGCGGTCGCGGCCGACGCCGGCCGCTACGATGTCGTCGCCACCAACGTCGTCGGTTCCGTCACCAGCGTCCCCGCCGTCCTCGGCGTCACCGTCCGCAGCTTCGCCGGTCTCTGGATCGGCCGCACCGCCGCGCCCGCCGGCGCCGGCGACGCCGCGCTCTTTGTCCGCGCCGACGGCACCGCCGTCTTCCTCGCGCTCGCGCCCAGCCCGATCGGCGTCGCCGTGACGAACCTGCGGGTGACCGCGACCGGCACGTTCACGGCCGCGACCACGTCGCTCGCCGCCGCTCCGCGCGCCGTCACGGTTCTCGGCAATCTCGACGAAAACGCCGGCACCTTCAACGGCACCCTCGCCGAACTCGGCGTCACCTTCGACGGCACCCGCGCTCCCGCGACGGGCCCCGCCGCCGCCGTGGCCGGCTTCTATCACGCCGCCCTGATCGGCAGCGCCGACGGTCGCGGCTACGTCGTCCTCGGCGCCGACGGCCGGGCCGTCCTCTTCACCGGCACGAGCGCGGCGCCGGACGGCGGCCGCGGCACCTTCGGGACCAACGGCCGCGTCGCGCTCGTCACCGCGGGCGGCGCCACCGTCGATCTCGGTTTCAACAACGGCTCCCTCTCCGGCACGGTCCGCGCCGGCACCGTGACCGGCGCCATCGGCGGCGCGATCGACGGCGTCGCGGGCACCGAGCGTCTCGCCAATCTCTCCATCCGCAGCACGACGCAAAACGCGTCCCCGCTGATCACCGGCTTCGTCGTCACCGGTCCCGCCGGAACGACGAAACAGGTGCTCGTCCGCGCCGCGGGCCCCGCCATCGGAGTCGCGCCGTTCAACGTTCCCGGCGCCCTCGCCGATCCGACGCTGCAATTGCAACGCGGCACGACCGCCGTCGCGCAAAACGACGACTGGAGCACGCCGCCCGCCGGCGCCGCCGCGCTGACTGCCGCCGCCGCGTCCGTCGGCGCGTTTCCCTTCCGCGCCGGCAGCACCGACGCCGCCCTCGTCGCCACTCTCGCGCCCGCGGCGTACACGGCTACCGTCGCCGGCGGCAACGGCGTCGTCCTCGCCGAGGTCTACGAATTGCCGGCCGCGAACGTGGCCCCGGGCTCCCGCCGCCTCGTCAACATTTCCGCCCGCGGCATTGTCGCTCCCGCCAATCCGCTCATCGCCGGCTTCGTGATCGCCGGCACGGCCCCGCAACGCGTGCTCATCCGCGGCATCGGGCCCACGATCGGCGGCGCCCCCTTCAACGTCGCCGGCGCCCTGCCCAACCCGCAGCTCGCCGTGTTCCGCGGCACAACGGCCGTGAAGGCCAACGACGATTGGTTCCGCGACGCCGACGCCGCGCTCATCCGCACCACGGCTACGCAGGTCGGAGCGTTCGCCCTCGGTGCGCAGAGTCTCGACGCCGCCACGCTCCTCTTCCTCGAACCCGGCGCCTACACCGTGCAAATCACCGGCCCCGCGAACGCCAATGCCGCCAACGGCACGGGCATCGCCTTGATCGAGATCTACGAAGCAGCGCCATAACCGCGCCCCGCCCGTAGCCCGGGCCTTCAGCCCGGGTCCTCCATTCAGCGCACGCACCCGTTCCGCAATTTCGGGCAAATTCCCGCTTGTGCCGCCGTGCGCCCGCGCATCGCGTCGGCACGTCTTCCCGGGAGCGCTTCATCTGCCGCGGAGACATTTTTCTCCCCGCATTACCTCCATGAAGCACTCCCCTGTTCCGTCGGTCGCTCTCGCCCTTGCCCTCGCCTTCGTTGCCGGCCCGCTGGCCGCCCAGACGATCGTCGACGATTTCTCCAACGCCGGCGCGCTCGTCGGCACCGCGCCGGACACCGGCAACGGCCCCTGGACCCAGATCGGAGCCTCCGCCGCCTCGCCCCTCGCCGTCACCGGCGGCACCCTGTCCCTCGCCGCCGCCTCCGGTCAAAGCGCGCAGCTCAACTTCGCCGCGGGCAATCTCTCCACCGGCACCGTCTACGCCGGGATCACGTTCACCGTCGCGCCCGGCTCGATCTCGTCCGTCAGCGGCACCATCAGCACGTTCTTCGGCTTCCGCTCCGGCACCGCCGCCACCGGCGACTATGAAGTCGGCGCCGGTCTCTTCCGCCCCAACGGGACCGCGCAGACGGCCGGAGCCCTGCCGACGACGACCACGCAGTTCCAGGTCGGCTTCGGCGACGGCGTCTCGCTCGCCAACGGCGGCACCCGCTGGAGCGAAACCGGCACGACCGGCACCTCTTACCGCCTGGTCATCGGTTGGAACCTCGACACCAATTCGGCGCGGCTGTGGATCAACCCCACCTCCGACGTTTCCGCCTTCGCCAGCATCGGCTCGGGACTGACGGGTGAAGCGCGCGGCATCTTCGTCCGCCAAGGCGCCGCCACCAGCGGCCAAATCAATCTCTCGAATCTCCAGGTTTCGACCGACTTTGCCACCGCGGCGGCGATTCCCGAACCGTCAACCTACGCGACCGCGGCCGGTCTGGTCGCCCTCGGCTTGGCGTGGTTTCGCCGGCGCCGTTTCGGGCCGGATCACAACGGTGAACCTGAAAAACGCAGTTGAACCACAGAGACTCGAAGAACCCGGAGACAAACCGGACGAAAACACCTGGAATTGGGCTCACCTGCGGGGCGAATCGGTCGTTCGGGCCACCTTTGCCTCCGACCCCATTTCTCTGTGCGCTCGGTGCCTTTGTGGTGAGCAGGGGACTGCAGAATCTTGGCTGAAAGGTCGGCCGGTCGAGCGGGCAACGCGCACGGCGGAGCGCCGCTGCTGGGACACAAAAAAGGCAGGCTCCGCAGAGCCTGCCTTGGAAAACGGATACGCGGACCGGAGCCGGCCCGCCGGGCTTACTTGCCGGGCAACTTCACGCCGGCGGCAGGAGCCGCATCGGCGGGCTTGGCGTCGGCCGGGGCGGCGGGAAGCGTCGCGCGCAGCGACATGCCGCGCTGCGTCCACGGGCTCGACGGATCGATCTGCATCAACTGCTCGGAGTATTTCTGCGCGTCGGCCACATTGCCCGCTTCCACCGCGAGGCTGGTGAGGTGGTAGGCCGCTTCGGTCCGGATCGCCTTGAACTGAGCGGCATCGCCGGCAAGGCGCTGCAGGTCGCTCACGCCTTCGGCGGCTTTGCCGCCCTTGATCTTGGCGAGAGCCAGACCGAGTTGGGCGCGGGCGCCAAGCGGCGTGCCCTTGAGCAACGCGACGGCTTTTTCGTAACCGGCGATGGCGTCGGCCGGCTTGGCCGCGGCATAGGCTTCGTCGGCCAGCCGCACGTGCGCGATACCGGCGAGGGAATGGCTGCCGTTGGCCGAGATGAAAGCTTTGAGCTGATCGGATGTCGTCGCGGCCGCGTAAGCCTTCTCGATGTCGCGCTCCTTCTGGCGCTCCATGTATTCCCAGCCGCCCTTGCCGACGATGGCGACGAGGACCAGCGCGCAAACGCCCATCACCGCCGAACGGTACTTGGCCCAGAAAAGCTGCAGTTTTTCGTCGAACGAAATCGCATTCGCGGCATCGACCGGGACCAAGTTGCGGTCGTCACCGGCGGGAGGCGGAGCGGAAGGAGTGGCGGGGGTGGTCATGCGGACGGATTTGGCTGAATGAACCGACAACGAGAGCAAATGCCACCGGCCCTGTCCATCCCTGTGTTGCCCCGGCGGTGTCCTGGTTTGAAATCCGAATCGCGGCGGGCTCAGTCGAAGACGACGGTCTTGTTGCCGTACACCAACACCCGGCTCTCCAGGTGCCAGCGCATCGCCTGCGCGAGGACCGATTTCTCGAGATCCTTGCCCTTGCGCACGAGATCCTCGACGCCGTGGCGGTGCGTCACCCGCGTCACATCCTGATGGATGATAGGACCTTCATCGAGGTCCCGCGTCGCGTAGTGCGCCGTCGCCCCGATCAGTTTCACGCCGCGGGCATGGGCCTGATGGTAAGGCCGGCCGCCGGCAAACGCGGGCAAAAAGGAATGGTGGATGTTGATCACCGGCACCCCGAGCCGGTCGAGCAAATCGGCCGACAGCACCTGCATGTACCGCGCGAGCACGACGAGGTCGGCGCGCAGTTCCTTGACCAACGCGCATTGCTGCGCCTCGGCCGCGGTCTTGGTTTCGGCGGCGACCGGAATGTGATGGAACGTGAGTCCGTAGCCCCGGGCCGCGGGCTCGAGGTCGCGGTGGTTGCTCACGACGCCGACGAGGTCGCAGGCAAACTCACCCGCCTTCCAACGCAGCGCGACGTCGTGGAAGCAATGGTCCGACTTGGAAACAAACACCGCGACGCGCGGCCGCCGGCTGGAAACCGCCACGTGCGCGTGCATCCCCAGCGAAGCCGCGAAGGCCTTGAAATCCTCGGCGTCGCGCTCCGCCACGCCGGTCGCCCCGGTCGGCACCCACTCGACGCGCTGGAAAAAGATCCCCGCCTCCATATCGCGGTGCTGGTCGGCGTGCAGAATATTGCCGCCGCGCGCGAAGATCCATCCCGACACCCGCGCGACAAGACCGGGTTGGTCGGGACCGTGCAGGAGAGCGATGAGGGTGGCGGCGGATTCGGACATGGAAGCGCCAGCCTAGGCGGAGCGGACCGCGCTTGTCACGCGCGGCCTCGGCCCGCCGCCGTCACGGCACGAGCAACACCTTACCGGTCGTCTGCCGGCCCTCGAGCGCGCGGTGCGCCTCGGCGGCTTGGGCCAGCGGATACGTCGCGCCGATGCGCACGTTGAGCGAACCCTCGGCGGCCCACGCAAACAGCTCCGCCGCCCGGCCCCGCAGTTCCGCCGGCGTCAACGTGTAGTGCGCGAGCGTCGGCCGCGTGATGAAGAGCGAACCTTTCTGCGCCAGCAGCAGCGGCGCGAATTCCGGCACCGCTCCGCTGGAATTGCCGTAGGTCACCATCATGCCGCGCGGCCGCAGGCTGTCGATGGAACCGGCAAACGTGTCCTTGCCCACGGAGTCGTACACGACGTCCAGGCCGCGTCCGCCGGTGAACTCGCGCGCGGCCGCGGTAAAGTTGTCGCGGGTGTAGAGGCAGACGGCGTCCGCGCCCGCCCCGCGGGCCAGCTCGGCCTTGGCTTCGGTGCCGACGGTCGCAAGCACGCGCGCGCCGCGGCGCTTCGCGATCTGGATGAGCAGCAGCCCGACGCCGCCCGCGCCCGCGTGCACGAGCGCATGGTCGCCGGCTTTGAGGGGAAACGTATCCACGGCGAGGTAGTGCGCCGTCATGCCCTGCAGCAGCAGCGCGGCGGCCTGGGCCGACGTGACGCCGGCCGGAATCGCGACCGCGCCGGCCGCACTCACGAGGGCCTCGCCGGCATAGGCGCCGAGCACCTTGGCGCTGCCAATGCGGTCGCCGACGCGGAATTCAGTCACACCCTCGCCGACCGCGGTCACGGTGCCGGCGGCTTCCTGCCCCAGCGTGAGGGGCAGGTCGGCCTTGTAGAGCCCGCGCCGGAAATAGACATCGATGAAGTTGACGCCGGCCGCCTCGACGCGGAAGCGCACTTCGCCGGCGCGCGGAGCCGGCACGGGAATCTCTTCGGCGCGGAGCTTTTCGGCTCCGCCGGTTTCGTGGATGCGGATCGCGAGCATGCGCGGCAGCGTGCGCGCCGCGGCCGCGGTGGCAAGCGGGGGCAAGACAGAAGACCGATAGGACAGATGCGACGGCTACGACCTATAGGACCGATATCGGTCCCATCCGTCCTATCCGTCCCATAGGTCCTATACCCCTTACACCCCGATCCTCACCCCACCACGCTCACATTGCCGCGGTACTGCTGGATCGGCTTCACGCCGACGTACTTTTCCTTCAGCGCGCGGATGCCCTGCACCGCCGCCTCGGCGCCCGTGATCGTGGTCATGATGCACACGCTGTGGGCGTAGGCGGCCGAGCGGATCGCGTTTTCGTCGCGCCGCGGGATCATGCCCTCGGGCGTATTGATCACGAGTTGGATCTGGCCGTTCTTGATCAGGTCGACGCTGTTCGGGCGGCCTTCGGCGATCTTGGCGACGCGTTTCACCTTCACGCCGGCCTCGGCCAGCGTCGCGGCCGTGCCGCTCGTGGAGTAGATCGTGAAGCCGAGGCCCTCGAGCTCGCGCGCGAGTTTCACGGCGCGGGCCTTGTCGGAATTCTTAACCGAGAGGAACACGTTGCCCTTGGTCGGCAGACCGGGCTTGGCCGCAGCCTGGGCCTTGGCGAAGGCGACGCCGAGATCGGCGTCGAGGCCCATGACCTCGCCGGTCGAGCGCATCTCGGGCCCGAGGGCGATCGTGGCGCCGGGGAAACGGACGAACGGGAAAACCGCTTCCTTCACGCACCAGTGCTTCGGGGTCTGCTCGCGGGTGAAACCGAGGTCCTTGAGCTTCGCGCCCGTCATCACCTTCGCGGCGAGCTTCGCGAGCGGCACGCCGATCGCCTTGGCGACGAACGGCACCGTGCGCGAGGCGCGCGGGTTCACTTCGAGAATGTAGAGCTCGTGGTCCTTGATCGCGAACTGCACGTTCATCAGGCCGACGACCTTGAGCGCGCGGGCGAGCTCGTAGGTGGCCTTGCGGACGGTGTTCAGCATGTCGGCCGACAGCGTGTGCGGCGGCATCACCATGGCGGCGTCGCCGGAATGCACGCCGGCGTACTCGATGTGCTCGAGCATGCCGCCGATGACGGAGGTTTCGCCGTCGCTGATGCAGTCGACGTCGAGTTCGATCGCGTCCTCGAGGAACTTGTCGATCAGCACGGGCTTGTCCGGCATCACGTCGAAGGCCTGGCGCACGACGCCGCGGAACTCCTCCTCGTTGTACACGATGAACATGCCGCGGCCGCCGAGCACGAAGGAGGGGCGGAGCAGCACCGGGAAGCCGACTTCCTTGGCGAAGGTCAGCGCGTCGGTCTCGTTCATCGCCGTGCGGTTGGCCGGCGACTTGAGCTGCAACTGGTCGAGGATGGCGGAGAACAGCTTCCGATCCTCGGCCGTCTCGATGCTTTCGGGCGAGGTGCCGATGATGTTCACGCCGTTGGCCTTCAGCGCCGTAGCGAGGTTGAGCGGGGTCTGGCCGCCGAACTGCACGATCGCGCCGGAGCAACCTTCCTGCTGATAGATCTCGAGCACATCCTCGAGCGTGAGCGGCTCGAAATAGAGGCGGTCGCTGGTGTCGTAATCGGTCGAAACGGTCTCGGGATTCGAATTCACCATCACGGTTTCGAAACCGGCCTCGCGCAGCGCGAAGCTCGCGTGCACGCAGCAGTAATCGAACTCGATGCCCTGGCCGATGCGGTTGGGGCCGCCGCCGAGGATCATGATCTTCTTTTTGCCCTTGGGCGGGAGAACCTCGTTCTCGTCGCCGTAACTGGAATAGTAATACGGCGTGAAGGCCTCGAATTCCGCGGCGCAGGTGTCGACCAGGCGGTACGTCGTCTGGATCCCGCGCTTCTTGCGCTCGGCGCGCACGGCGCCGAGGTCGCTCTTGAGCAGGTGCGCGAGCTGCACGTCCGAGAAACCGAACTGCTTGGCGCGGCGGAACGCCCAGGTGTCGACGGAGGCGAGCGTCGCTTTCGCGAGGTCGTTCTCCATCTCGAAGATCTCGCGCAGCTGGTGCAGGAACCACGGGTCGATCTTCGTCAGATCGAAGATGCGCTCGACGGTATAACCCGCGCGGAAGGCGTGGCGGAGGAAGAAAATGCGCTCCGAGTTCGGCGTGCCGAGCTTGGCGTTGATGACCTTTTCCTCGACGGGCTCGTCGCCGCCGTACTTGCCGCCGCCGCCGAAGCCGCGGGCGCCGATCTCGAGGGAACGGAGGCATTTCTGCATCGATTCCTTGAAGGTGCGGCCGATGGCCATGGCCTCGCCGACGGACTTCATCGCCGACGTGAGCGTCGGGTCCGCCTGCGGGAATTTCTCGAACGTGAAGCGCGGGATCTTCGTCACCACGTAGTCGATCGTGGGCTCGAAACTGGCGGGCGTGAGGCGCGTGATATCGTTGCGCAGTTCGTCGAGCGAGTAGCCGACGGCGAGCTTGGCGGCGATCTTCGCGATCGGGAAGCCGGTCGCCTTCGAGGCGAGCGCGGAGGAGCGCGAGACGCGCGGGTTCATCTCGATCACGACCATGCGGCCGGTCTCGGGATCGACGGAAAACTGGATGTTGGAACCGCCGGTCTCGACGCCGATCTCGCGGATGACGGCGAACGAAGCGTCGCGCATCACCTGGTATTCCTTGTCCGTCAGCGTCATCGCCGGCGCGACCGTGATCGAGTCGCCGGTGTGCACGCCCATCGGGTCGAAATTCTCGATCGAGCAGATCACGACGCACTGGTCCTTGTGGTCGCGCATGACCTCCATCTCGTATTCCTTCCAGCCGAGCAGGCACTCCTCGACGAGCACCTCGTGGACAGGCGAAAGATCGAGGCCATTGGCGCAGATGCGCTCGAATTCCTCTTTGTTGTAGGCGATGCCGCCGCCGGAACCGCCGAGGGTGAAGGACGGCCGGATGATGAGCGGGTAGGCGCCGAGGAAATCGGCGGCGTCGCGGGCCTCCTGCATCGACTTCACGGTGCGCGATTTCGCGACATCGAGGCCGATCTTGAGCATGCACTGTTTGAAGATCTCGCGGTCCTCGCCCTTGGTGATCGCCTCGGGCTTGGCGCCGATCATCTCGACGCCGTACTTGGCCAGCACGCCGGCCTTGTTGAGCTCCATCGAGAGGTTCAGCGCGGTCTGGCCGCCGAGGGTCGGCAGGAGGGCCGACGGGCGTTCCGCCGCGATGATCTTCTCCAGAATGTCGAGGTTCAGCGGCTCGATGTAGGTGACGTCGGCGAATTCCGGATCCGTCATGATCGTCGCCGGATTCGAGTTCACCAGAATGACGCGGTAGCCCTCCTCCTTGAGCGCCTTGCAGGCCTGAGTGCCGGAGTAATCGAACTCGCAAGCCTGGCCGATCACAATGGGACCGGCACCGATGATGAGGATGGACTTCAGGTCAGGGCGCTTGGGCATGAGCGTAGATTTCGGCGAGAGTTGAGAGCGGGGAAACGCGCGGCAAGCGGGAAAGCGGTCCGCCCGCCGCGCCCGGCAATTTCCACGGGCCCGCACCGCGAATTTCCCGCGGACGAAGGCTCGCCGCCCGGGCCCAGAACCCCCAGCGTCCGCCCGTGCCCCGACGCCTCGCCCCAGGCCTGTTCGCGCTCTGTGTCTTAATTGCGTCCGCCGCCGCCCTGCCGGCCCAGGATTCGCACCGCGGCGCCCCGGCCGCCGCGCCCGCCGCCGTCGTCCTGCCCCAAACGCCCGCCGACCTCGCCGCCGGCGCGCAATTCTTCCAGGTCCACTGCGCGCTCTGCCACGGCGCCAAGGGCGAGGGCGGCAAGGGCCCGACCCTCGCCGTCCCGGTGTTGCCCCGCGCGGCGGACGACGTCGCCCTCGTCCGCCTCATCACGCAAGGCATCGGCGGCACGGAAATGCCCGCGTCCAAACTCGGCGCCGCCGAGATCGCGCAGCTCGCGGCCTTCGTCCGTGCCCTCGGCCGCCTGCCGGTCGAACCCGTGCCCGGCGATCCCGCCCGCGGCGCGCAGCTCTTCGCCACCAAGGGCGGTTGCACCGCCTGCCACACCGTGGCCGGCCGCGGCGGCGCCTTCGGCCCGGACCTCACGTTCATCGGCCAGCGCCGCAGCGCGGGCTACCTGCGCCGCGCCCTGCTCGCACCCGCCGCCGACGTGCCGCAAAGCGCCACGCCCTACCGCTCTGACGTCAGCCTGCCGGAAAACTTCCTCTTTGTCCGCGCCGTGCTGCGCGACGGCCGCACCCTCGCCGGCGTGCGCCTGAACGAAGACGCGTTTTCCCTCCAGCTGCGCGAAGCCTCCGGCCGCATCCACTCCGTCTTCAAGGCCGACCTCGCCGCCCTGCACAAGGACCGCGGCTTTTCCCCCATGCCCGCCTACGGCGATCTGCTCGCGCCGGCGGAAATCGACGACCTCGTCGCCTACCTTGTCTCCCTCCGCCGGCCATGAACCGCCCGTCGTATCCGTTTTTCCGTTTCGTTGCCGCCGCGCTCGCCCTGCTCGCCGGTACCGCCGCGCTGCGCGCCCAGGTTGACGTACCGTATGCCCGGCTGGTCAATGCCGCCGCCGAACCGGGCAACTGGCTCACCTACTCCGGCGCCTACAACGGCCACCGCCACTCGGCGCTGCGGGAATTGACGCCCGGCAACGTCGGCGAACTCAAAGCCAAGTGGGTCTACCAGGCCCGCGAAGCGGCGGGCAAACTCGAGTGTTCGCCGCTCGTCATCGACGGCATCCTCTACGTCACCGAACGCCCCAACATCGTCACCGCCATCGACGGCCGCACCGGCCGCGCCCTCTGGACCTACCGGCGGCCGCTGCCGGCCGACGTCCAGGGCTGCTGCGGGCCCGTCAACCGCGGCCTCGCCGTCCTCGGCGACACACTCTACCTCGCCACCTACGACTGCCACCTCGTCGCGCTCGACGCGAACACGGGCCGCGAGCGCTGGGACATCGTCGTCGCCGACTACAAGACGGGCCACTCGATGACCGGCGCGCCGTTGGCGGTGAAGGACAAGATCGTCGTCGGCATCGCCGGCGGCGAATACGGCATCCGCGGTTTCCTCGACGCCTACGATGCCGCGACCGGCAAACGCGCGTGGCGTTTCTGGACCGTACCCGGCCCCGGCGAACCGGGCCACGCCACGTGGACCGGCGACAGCTGGAAGACCGGCGGCGCACCGACGTGGGTGACGGGCACCTTCGATCCCGCGTTGAACTTGCTCTACTGGGGCACGGGCAATCCCGGGCCCGATCTCGACGGCAGCGGCCGCGCCGGCGACAACCTTTATTCCTGCAGTTTGCTCGCGCTCGATCCCGACACCGGGACGTTGCGCTGGCATTTCCAGCACACGCCGCACGACCTGCACGACCGCGCGTCGAACCAGATCCCGGTGCTCGTCGACGCGGAGTTCCGCGGCCGGCCGCGCCGGCTCGTCGTGCAGGCGAACCGCAACGCGTTCTACTACGTGCTCGACCGCGAGACCGGCGAATTCCTGCTCGCCACGCCCTTCGCGCCGCAGACCTGGGCGCGTGGCCTCGATGCGAAGGGCCGGCCGATCGCCGATCCTGCGGCCGCCCCGAGCGCCGCGGGCACGGCGGTGCTGCCGGGCATGGGCGGGGCGACGAATTGGTTCAGCCCGACCTTCGATCCGGCCACGGGTTTGTTCTACGTGCAGGCAACGGTGAACAACGCGGACATCTTCTACCGCCTGCCGCAGCCCTACGTGCCGGGCGCGCCGTACCTTGGCGGCGATTTCCGCAACCCGCCCGGCAACGAACCGCAGAGCACCGTGAAGGCGCTCGATTTCCGCACTGGCGAACTGCGCTGGGAATTCCCGCTCAACACCGCGTCGATGGCGGGACTGATGTCGACGGCCGGCGGCTTGGTTTTCGGCGGCAGCCGCGAAGGTTGGTTTTTCGCCCTCGATTCCCGGAGCGGAGAACCAAAGTGGCGGTTCCAGACCGGCGGCTCGATCATGGCCAACCCGGTGACCTTCGAAGTCGACGGCCGCCAGCACGTCGTGATCTGCGCGGCATCGGCGATTTTCGCGTTCGCACGCTAAGGCGCAGTGCGCGTTGCGCGGCAACGCGCGGACTCAAGTTGAAAGGTGAAAGTTGAAAGATCGAGCGGCCGATTTTTCGGCCCGGGCTTGGATGCGCCGAGCCACCTCCGGCTTTCAACCCTGACGCTTTCAACCTTCAACCGTGCGCCGCACCCTCGGCGCGCCCTCAGCCGATTTTCGAAACGTCGATGCCGAGCACCTTGGCGGCGGCGGCTTTGTCGTCGCGGCAGGCGTGGAGCACGAGGTCGATGTACTGCTTTTCCTGGCCGGCCATGTACTCGGCCAGCGACGGCCAATGTTTCAATTCGCGCAGGCGCAGCGGCAATTGCTGCGACGTCACCACGCGCGACTCCGTCGTGCCCGCGATCTTGGTCACGACCTGCACGAGTTCGATCAAGTTGCCCGGCCAATGGTAGGCCTGGAGCACGGCCATGGCGTCGTCGGTGAACTCGATCAGGTTCGCGTCGAAGAGCGGATTCGCGGCCTGGCTGGAGTAGTTTTTCACCAGCAGCGGGATGTCCTCGCGGCGTTCGCGCAGGGGCGGCATCTGCACCGGCAACGAGGCGACGCGGTAGAACAGTTCGTCGTGGAACTTGCCCTCGTCGACCAGGCGCTCGAGGTCCTCGCTCGTCGTGCAGACGAGGCGGAAGCCGTGCGCGGTGTTGCGCAGCACGCTGACGAGTTCCTTCTGCATCGGCTCGCCGAGGCACTGCAGGTGCTGGAGGAACAGCGTGCCGTTCTTGGCCTGCTTGACCCAGGCCCCGCCCTCGCCGTTTTCGCCGAGCAGGCCGGCGCGGAAATTGGCCTCGGAGCTGAGCGAGCAGTCGATGCGCACGAGGGCCGAGTCCGGCGTGCCGCTGGCGCCGTGGAGAATCTCGGCCACGGCGCTCTTGCCGGTGCCGTTCTCGCCGATCAGCAGCACGGGCGTGCGGACGGTGGCGAGTTTCTTCACCTGGGCGATGAGCTTGGTGATCTTCGGGCTCTTGCCGATGAGGCGCGTGTCGATGTCGGCCGACTTGGCCGCGGGCACCATGCCGGCGCCGACGCGTTCGGCCTGGAACTTCCGGAATTCCAACCCGCGCCGCAGCGTCGCGATCAGTTCGTCGACGCGGAACGGTTTCTGGAGATAATCGAAGGCGCCGTACTTCAGGGCCTGCACCGCGCTCTCGGTGGAGGCGTAGGCGGTCATGATGACGACGACGCAGTTGGGGTCGTACAGCTTCAGCTGTTTCAGCAGCGTGATGCCGTCCATCGGCTTCATGTCGATGTCGGCCAGGACGAGGTCGAACTTCTCGGCCTTGTAGCGGACCAGGGCCTTCTCGCCGTCCGTCGCGAACGACGTCGCGAAACCCGTCGGCTGGATCACAGCCTCCAGCATCTCGTGGATGGAGACGAGGTCGTCGACGATGAGGACGGAAGGCATGGGGCGGAAAAACGGAGCCGGCGACGTTCCGGAACGGAGGGCGCGATGTCAAACCGCCCGCGCCGCGGCCGGCTTACTGCATGCCGCCCGCAACCGCACCCAGCTGGAAGATCGGGAGGAACATCGCCATGACGATGCCGCCGACGACGACGCCGAGGAAGACGATGAGCATCGGCTCGATCAGGGAGGTGAGCGCGGCGACGGTCGCCTCGCACTCCACGTCGTAGAAATCGGCGATCTTGTTCATCATGCCGTCGACGTTGCCGGTGGACTCGCCGGCCTTGACCATGTGCTTCATCATCGGCGGGAAGAACGGATTGGAAGCGAGGATCTCGGAGACCTGGCCGCCTTGGCTGACGTGCTTGGCGATTTCCTCGCAGGCATCCTCGATCTGCACCTTGCCGGAGGCGGCCGACACGATCTCGAGGGTGCGCAGAATCGGCACGCCGGAGCGGATGAGCGTCGCGTAAGTGCGGCAGAAACGGGAAAGGGCGATCTTGTGGATCAAATTGCCGAAGATCGGCGCGCGAACGAGGAAGTGGTCCTTGGTGCGGCGGCCGTTGGGCGTGGCGGTGAATTTGCCGAGGCCCCACCAGGCGGCGTAGCAGCCGAGGGCGATCGCCCACCAGTAGGCCTTCAGGAAATCGGAAAGATCGATCAGGAACTGCGTGGGCGCGGGCAGCTTGGCACCGAAGTCGGCGAACATCGCGGCGAACACCGGGATGACGAAGATCAGCAGCACGTTGACGAGCGCGACGGCCAGGCCGATGACCGCGATCGGGTAGGTCATGGCCGACTTCACCTTCTTGGTCAGCTTGACGGTCGATTCGAAGTAGCCGGCGACCTTGCCCAAAATTTCCGCGAGACCGCCGGACGCTTCACCGGCCTCGACCATGGACACGAAGAGGGTGTTGAACGCGTTCGGGAACTTGCGGACCGAGGAGGAAAACGAGTTGCCTTGGGAGATGTCGGCGCGGACGTCGCGGATCACGATCCGGAAACAGGGATCTTCCGTCTGGTCCTGCAGGGCCTCAAGGCATTGCACGAGGGGCAGACCGGCGGTGAGGAGCGAGGCGAGCTGCTGGGTGAACATCGCCAGTTCGCCCATCGGCAGCTTGTAGGTCTTGGCCTTCTTCTCGAGGGCCTTCTGCTTCGCGAGGGCCTGGGCTGCCATGACTCCGCCGGACTTTTTCTGGGGCGCCGAACGGTTGGATTGGGCCGCGCCGGAAGCGCTCGGAGTAAGCAGTGCCATGGTGCGTGTTTAAAATGCAGCCTATCGGCACCCGCAATCCCGATTTAAGGCAGGTTCCCGTAAAAAAGGGATGACTCCCTCCCCTGCCATCACGGCCCGGCGGCCCGGATCCGGGCCAGCTCCGCCGCCATCCGCGCCGCGCGTTCCGGCTCGGCGGCCAGGAGGTTTTTCTCCTCCCGCGGATCGCGCCCGAGATGGAAGAGCTGCGCGGGTTGCTGCTTCGCATCGAGTTGCAGCTTCCACGGCCCCTGCCGCAGGGCGAAGTGCCCGGCCCCGGAATGCAGCACCACGGGCGGACGCGCCGCGGCGTCCATTTCCGTTCCGCGCAAGGCCGGCAGCACGCTGAAACTGTCGGGGCCCGCGCCGGCCGGCAATTTCGCCCCGGCCAAGTCCGCGAAGCTCGCCAGCAGATCCGTCAAAACCACGAGAGAATCGTTGGTCCGGCCCGCCGGCGCCCGCCCCGGCCAACGCACGAGAAACGGCACGCGGTGCCCGCCTTCGAACAAACCACCCTTGGAACCGCGCAGGTCGCCGTTGGACTTGTGGCCGAAGTCGTCGCCTTCGTCGCTTTTCGGCACCGCGCCGTTGTCGCTCGTCACGATGATCAGGGTGTTGTCGGCGACACCCATTTCCTCGAGTTTCGCGAGCACGCGGCCGACGCTCCAGTCGAACTCCCACACCATGTCGCCGCGCACGCCGGCCTGGCTCTTGCCCCGCGCGAAGTCCGGCGGCGTGCAGTTCCGGTGCGGAGCCTGCGACGCGTAGTACATGAA
The DNA here is from genome assembly GCA_027482185.1 of Opitutaceae bacterium. Lineage (GTDB taxonomy): Bacteria > Verrucomicrobiota > Verrucomicrobiia > Opitutales > Opitutaceae > ER46. Next base: position 229,728 of record JAIXWF010000015.1, read on the forward strand.
GAACGGCCGCGGCCCCCGCGCGTGGGCCGCGATGAAGGCCTCCGCCTGTGCCGTCAGCGTCGGCCCGACGGCGTCGTCGCGCCACCCCTCCGCCATCCAGCCTTCGTGCACCTCGAGGCCCGAGGTCCCGGGTTGCGTCGGTGCCGCCGCCTCCCGCCACACCGTCGGCTTCCCGACCGTGCGGTCGTCCGCGATGAACACGTGCGGCTCGAGATTGATGCCGCCGGGCAACAGGAACGCCGTGTCGAAGCCCAACGCGAGCGGCCCGCCCCGGATGGGTTGCGTGAAGTCGACGTCGCGCGTGCCGCCGCGACCGCTCTGGTGGTGCGTCTTGCCGCGGACGAAGCCGCCGCCGGGCTTGGCGAAGTTCAAACCGAGGTGCCACTTGCCGATCGCCGCCGTGCGGTAGCCGGCCCGCTGCAGCGTGCGCGCCACCGTTTCGCGCGTCGGCTCGATCAGCGGTTCTTCATACTCCGTCCAGAGCACCATGTTCTGCAGGCGCGTCCGCCACGAATACCGTCCCGTCAAGAAGCCGTACCGCGTCGGCGTGCACACCGCCGCCGGCGAATGCGCATCGGTGAAACGCAATCCCTCCGCGGCCAGCCGGTCCAAATTCGGCGTCGGGACCTTCGAAGCCGGGTTGTAACAACGCAGGTCGCCGTAGCCGAGATCGTCGGCGAGGATGACGATGATGTTGGGCAAACGCGACGCCGGCGCCGCCCTCGCCGCGACGAGCAACAAAAGCGCAAACGGCAACCAACGGACAACACGGCGGGCTACGGGAGTGGTCATACGGCGGGGAGGCAAAATCGGGAACGGGACGGCTACGGCAATTCGAACGCGCCGAGGTCGGGCGCGCCGGCAATCGGGCGGCCGAGAATATCCTGCGCCACCGCCAGGCCCACGGTGAGGCCGATCGGATCGCCCGGGAGCGGCGCGACGGGCAGCCCGCGATCTTTGATGAGGGCGGCGTTGGCAGGAAGGTAATCGGCGAGCTCGAGTCCGCCGGGCCGCGCAAACCCGGGATCGCCCAGCAACGGTGCACGATCGGCGATGCCCACCGCGGCCGGCCAATTGTCGGCGCGGAGGAAAAGATTGTTTTCGAAAACCACGCGCGGGAGCGGCCCGTCCGCCGCGCGGTCGGCGCCGAACTGGTCGCCCTTCACCATTTGGCTGCGGCCCCGCAGATGGAAAATATTGTTCGCGATCAACACACCCTCGGCCGTGGGGGCGACGGCCATTTTGGCGACGATGTTCTCGGACACATAGATCGTGTTGTGGTAGAAGTAGGTGTTGAAGGGACCGCGGCGCGGGCCCGAGCCGACGTAGCCGCTCAACCAAAACGTCTTCCCTTCCTGGAACGCCCCGCCCTGCCCTTTCACGCGGTGGCCGTCGTCGACGCTCACGTTGTAACGGTAGGCGCAGTTGCGGTTGTTGCCGAGGACCTCGCAGAAACCGCCCGCGTTGCGGGCGCTGAGGTTGTACTGCACGACGATGTTGCGGCAGTGGTAGTCGATGTGCACGCCGGCGGAATCGCCGGGGCCGTTCGCGTTGAGGAAACGGCTGTGCTCGATCACCACGTCGCTCGTGCCCCAGGTCCAGAGTCCGCTGCCGCGGCCCCAATTCCTGGAATCGCGCGTGCTGCCGGAGCGGTCGACGTGCAGCGCGCGGAAGCGACCGCCGCGCACGCCGGACATCTGCACGCCGGGACCGCCCGCGTGCAGAACGCGCACGCGCTCGACGCGCACGTTGCGGATGCCGTCGGTCGGCGCGGTGAATTTGAGGCCGGTGTGGTCGACGTTCTCGATGTGGCAATCGGCGACGGAGACGTCGGTCATTTGGACGCCGGCACCTTTGACGAGGAAACGGATGCCCCAGCCATAGCGGCCGGTGCCGTTGGCGGTCTTCACGTCCGCGGCGGGACGCACGTAACCGCGTTCCTCGAACGACACCTCGCGCACATGCAGCCGGCTGAGTTGGAAATCGGCATAGCTTCCCAGCGCATCGGCCTCGATGAGGACGCCGCAGCGCAGATCCGTCTTCGGCGGTTGGTCGGGGCGGAGCCCGCCGCCATCGGCCGTGAGCACGAGATCGGCCACGCGCACATGGCGGCTGTTTTTCAAATGCACCGCCGCCACGCAGCCGCGCGCGTCGATCGTGGCGCGGGCCTCCGCCGCCGCGCCGGCGGGGACATAGCTCGAAAATACAATCGGCGCCTCGGCCGTGCCGGCGAGACCGGTGAACGCCAGTTGGCCGGCAAAGGTTTGCCCGCCCGCCAGCAACACGCGGTCGCCGGCCTGGAGGCGCAGCGCGTTGACCTTTTCGAGCGACTGCCACGGGGCCGCGGGCGAGGTGCCGGCATGCGTGTCGTCGCCGGCCGACGGATGGACGTAGTAGGTCGCCGCCTGCAACGCCGCGGCGAGCCAACCGCACCAGATGGCGGCCCACACCGCGCGGGCGGCCCGCTTCATCGGACGGTACCCGCGCCGGCCGGCGCGGTGAGCGCCTGCAGGCGCGCGCGGAGTTGCGCGGCGACCTCGGGATGCCGCGCGATCACGTTGGTGCGTTCGCCGGGGTCGGTCGCGAGATTGAAAAGCAGCGGCTCGACGATGCGGTTGTCGGCGAAGCGGGCATCGGAGGGATTGGCGCCGCTGCCCATGCCGGACGTCGCGGCGGTCGCGTTGGCGGGGATGAATTTCCAGTCGCCCTGGCGCAACGCGAGCGTGTTGGACAAACCGTGGAGCACCGTGTGGTCGCGGAGTTGCTCCGTCGTTTCGCCAAGCAGCACGCGCGAAAGGTCGAGACTGTCGGGCGCGACGGCGGGGGACGATTGCCCGCCGGCGATCCGCGCCAACGTCGCGTGGAGATCGACCAGGCTGAAGAGTTGGTCCGTGACGCGCGGCTGGATACGCGCGGGCCAACGCGCGATGAGCGGCACCCGGCAGGCGGCCTCGTAGACGAGATACTTTGCGCCGCGCCATGGACCGGCGGGGCGATGATCGCGGAGGTCCTCGACGGAGCGGTCGAAGTAGCCGTCGAAGAGCACGGGGCCGTTGTCGCTGGTGAAAATCACGAGGGTGTTGTCGGCGAGCCCGAGGCGGTCGAGGGCCCGCACGATTTCGCCGACGGCCCAGTCGAGCTGCTGGATCACATCGCCGCGGACGCCGGTCTCGCTCGTGCGTTCGAACGGCGGCTCGGCCACGCGCGGCACGTGCGGCTCGAAGAGGCCGACGCTGAGGAAAAACGGGGTGTCCTTGCGGCGTTCGAGAAAGGCGACCGACTGGCGGACGACCGTGGAGGTGAGTTCCTCGTCTTTGAAGCGCGCGGCCTTGCCGCCCTTCATGAAGCCGATGCGGCTGATGCCGTTGATGATGACGCCGGAGTGCTGGGCGTCCGCGCCCTGTTTGAGCAGATCGGGGCGTTCGAGGCCGGTGGGTCCGTCGCCCAGATTCTTGAGATAGCTCACCTCGATGGGATCGGCGGGATCGAGGCCGACGACGCGACGGTTCTCGATCCAGACGGAGGGCACGCGGTCGACGGTGGCGGGGATGATGTGGCAGTAATCGAAACCGATTTCGAGCGGGCCGGGTTTGATCTCGCGGTTGAAATCCACGGCGGTCTGCCCATCGCCGAGGCCGAGGTGCCACTTGCCGACGACGCCCGTGCGGTAGCCGGCGCGGCGCAGCAATTCCGGCAACGTCAACCGGCCCGGCGCGATGCTGAGCGGCGCGTCGCCGTCGAGGATGCCCGTCTTTTTCACCGGCTGCCGCCACGCGTATTCGCCGGTGAGGATGGCGTAGCGCGTGGGGGTGCAGGTGGACGACGGCGCGTAGCCGGAAGTGAAACGCACGCCCTGCGCCGCGAGGCGGTCGAGGTGCGGGGTCTTGATCCGCGTGGCGCCGTAGCAGCCGACATCGCCGTAGCCGAGATCGTCGGCGACGATGAGCACGATGTTGGGCGGCCGGACGGCGGCGCGGGCGCCGGGCGCGAATGCCGCGGAAGCAAGGGCGAGACCGAGGAGGACGAAAGCGGCGGGGGCGGCGGGGCGAAGTTTCACAAGCGGAGATGAAGCGACCCGGGCTCAGAACGTGAACGTGCTCGCGAGCGTCCAGCGCGTTTCGTTGGGGATGCGGATGACGGCGAGGGAACCGTCGGGGTTGGCCGTGACGGGGATGTCGTCGCCGTTGCCCCAGGCGTTGCGCACGTTGAGCTGCAGGCGCCAATCGACGTTTTTGAAGATCTTGCGGCGGTAGGTTACCCAGAAGTCGCCGGCCAATTCCTCTTTGCCGAAGAACGGATTCGCGAGGTCGGGAAACTGCGTCTGCATCACGGGATCGTTGTCCGCGATCTGGCTCGTGCTCGTGTAGAGTTTGTTGGTGGCGACGATCTTTTCCTTCAGCGCCTGGCCGGTGAGGAACGGCGAGCCGATCGCGATCTTGTCCTGCCAACGCACCGATGTGCCGGCGCTCATGGCCTTGAGAATCGGATTTTCGAAGCCGCGGAAATCGTAGGTCGTGGTGAAGTTCGCGCGCCACTTGCGTTGCTCGGGGGAGACGGCGCCGTCGCGGGCCAGCGTGGCCGCGAGGGAATTGCCGACGTTGCTCGCGAAGCGCGTGGCCGCGGTCTGCCGTTCCGGCAACGCGGGGCCCTGGTCGATGCCGAGCAAATTGAATTTCACGAGATTGGCGTAGACGGCGTCGGCGACCTGCTTCGTGAGCTGCGCGGAACCGCTGACGACGGTTTCCTGTTTCGCGACGTTGAAGGACACGCGCCAGTGTCGGGTGATATTGCCGACGAGCTCGGCCTCGAGGCCGCGGGCGTCGAGGTCGCTGGTGTCGGTGAGGCCGGCGATGCCGTCGGAGAGGACGGCGGTGCCGGTGGCGTTGAGGCGCATGTTCTTCAACGTGCGCGTGGGCTCGGGCAGCAGCTGGAAGAGCGCGGCGTAGAGCTGCTGGTAGGACGAATAGCCGGCGGCGACGACGCCGGGGATGGTGTTGAACGCGATGCCCTGGGTCTGGGCGGTGACGTAGCGGTCGACCATGAAGCTCGGGTAATTGTAGATACCGGTGGTCGCGCCCTGGGCGTTGTTGCTGCTGTTGGTCTGGACGGTATGGAATTGGTTCACGCGCAGCGAAACGCGGCGGTCGAGGAACTCGGCGAGCACGCCGTATTCGCGCGTGGTACCGGCGGGCGCGGCGATGATCTGGCCGTTGAGATTGGTCCGGACGTTGACGGGATTGAAGTTGCCGGAGGCGTTGTAGAAACCGCCGAGTTCCATCCCGAGCGGGAGCCGTTTCGTAAACGTCCGCGGCAGGCGGGCGACGGTGCTCCAGGTGAAATTGCGGCCGCGTTCGTCGAGGTTGGGCCGGGAGTCGAAACGGAGATTCGCGTTGTTGAGGGAGTCGTCGGGATTGCGCGTGTTGCCGATGGAGGAATACGTGCGCAGGTGGTCCCAGCGCCAGCCGACCACGCTGACGAGGGTGTTGCGGAAGAAGTCGCTCTTGAGGCTGAAGGATTGGGAACCGACGAGCTGGCGGCTCTTCGAATTGCCGTTGAGGAATCGGGAAACGCCCATCGGCTCCGTGACCATGCGTTTGCCGGTGAAGTCGAAGAAACTGACGTTGTAGGTATCGCCGCTGCGCGGCAGGCGCGCGTCGACGACATTGGTGACGCGGACGTCGTTGATCGTGGCGGCATTGAGCACCGAGGGCCCGAGGTACTGGACCACGATGGGCGTGGTGCGGAAGTTGCCGCTGTTGGTGGCCTGGAACACGTCGGTGTTGAGATTGCGCGTCGAGCTCGTCCAACCCGTGGCGTAGTTGAAAGTGGCGGCGTCGCTGCGGTGCTGCGTGTGCAGGCCGGTGAAGATGTGGTTGCCGAGCGGGAGACCGAAGAGTTTCCGCCCGCGGTCCTCGAGATCGAGGCGGTAGAACGCGGTGGCGCGGAAGGCCTCGCGCAGGCCCTGCTGCGTGCGGTCGGTGATGCCCTGCTGGCTGACGAAGGGCCGGCCGACGTTGGGGTTGGGCTGGTCGTTGGAAAGGTACTGCGCGACATCGATCGCGACGCCGCCGCCGGGGGCGCCGCCGCCGTTGTCGCCGAAGGAAAACGGCAGCTGCCGCGTGGACTTGGTGCGTTGCTGGTCGTAGGCAATCTCGAGGCCGCCGCGGCCGCCGAAGAGCTCCTGCGTGAAGGCGAGGTTGCCGACCTGGAAGACCTGGTCGATGTGGTTCAGGCCGCCGCTGAGGAGCCGCTCGCGGTAGTCGAAGATCGCGCGGTTCTGCAGGGTCGTGGCCACGAAGCCGGTCGGCACGACGCTGCCGCTGTAGAACGTGTCGATCGCCTCGCGGCCGTTGGGATTCTGCGCGTAGCGGATGCGGCCCATGATGCCGGCGATGCCGGCGAGGGCGGGATTGTTGGAACTGGCGTAGCCCGGCGCGGCCTGGCCCGGCGTGTCGAAGACGACGGGAATCTGGATGAAGTACGGCACGCCGATTCCGGGATTGGCGGCGACGATGGCCGCCGAGCTCTGGCGGTTGTCGACGGTGACGCGCGGGCGATAGGAATACGTGGGCGAACCGACGACGAGCCGCGGGTTCACCGCGGTGCCGGGCAGCGCGGCGATCGCGGGATTCGGCGGCTGGAAGAAATTCAGCATCGAGTTCACCGGCGGGATCACGTTGACCGGATTGGATTGGCTGTCGCCGAGTTCGCCGGTGGCGCGGACCGTGGACTTGCCGAGCCACGTCGACTTTTTCCCGTCGCGCAGCACGACCGTGAGGGCGCCGAAGATCCGGCGCTTCCGGTCGAAGGCGGGTTCCTGTTGGTAATTGTTCTGTTCGTTGACGGAGGCGATGCGCAGCGCGATGCGGCCCTTCTCGAGCACGCGGTTGAGATCGAGGGTGGCGCGGTACGATTCCATCGAGCCGAAACGCGTGCCGATCTCGGTGCGGTTGCGCTGCAGCTGGGGCTGCACCGTCGAGCCCTCGATCACGCCGGCGGGATTGCCGATGCCGAAGAGCAGCGAGTTCGGGCCGCGGCTGATCGTGACGCCGGAGGAATTGTAGGCGTCGAAGGGAATGTCGGTGATGAAGTAGTCGCGCGTCGTCGTCGCCGCGCCGATGCCGCGCACGCGGTTGTTGGCCTGCGGATTCTCGCGGCTGTCGGATTGGTCGGGCCGGCCGCCGGCCGTCGCGCCGCCGGCGAAATTGCCGGAAACGCCGCCGACCTCCGTGCCCGTGGTGAGCGAGAGCAATTCGCCGAGATTGGTCGCGGCGGTGTCGCGAAGGAATTCGGGCGTGACGATGCTGATGGCCGCGCCGACATCGCGCAGCGCGGTGTTGATGCGCGTGCCCGCAAGCGTGCTCGTGGCGGCGTAGCCGACATGTTCGTCCTCGGTGACGACGAAGGGATTGAGTTTGAGCGTTTCCTCGGGCGCGGCGTTCGGCGCGGGCAACGCGGGCGGCTTGGCGGGACCGCCGTCGGTCTGGGCGGAGGCGGCGGCGCCGCACAGGCAGCCGGCGGCAAGGAAGGAAGCGACGAAGGTAGTCTTCACGGGCTTGGGGATGGGGTTGGAAAAACGAACGCCGGCGGAACGAACGGCGACGGCGGGGCGAGCGGGGCGGCTCAGCGCCAAGGAGCCCGCGCGCGCCGGATTTGGCGAGCTCGCAAAAAGAAATTCGCCGCCGTCGACCCGCCCCTCACACAAGGGGATGGATTCCGGCACCGCGCCCTGCATCGTCGACGGCACCCCCATGAAACTCCTTCGCGTTTTGTTGTTCACCCTCGGTCTGCCGGTGTTTGCCCAGGACGGCTTCGTCCCGCTCTTCAACGGCAAGGATCTCGCCGGATGGGACGGCGAGCCCGGCCTCTGGAAAGTCGAGGACGGCGTCATCGTCGGCACCAGTGAGCCCGGCCGCCCGAAGACGAATTCGTTTTTGATCTGGCAGGGCACGGCCAAGGACTTCGAGCTCCGCGCCACGGTCCGCGTCGTCGGCGACAACAACTCCGGCATCCAATACCGCAGCCGCCGCCTGCCCGAGGTCACGCCTTGGACGATTCTCGGCTACCAATGCGACGTCCACCCGACCGACGTGCACACCGCCATGACCTACGAGGAACGCGGCCGCGGCATCTTCGGCTACAACGGGGTCGACGTCGTCATGGACCCGACCGGCCAGCGCTGGCAGGTCGGCGAACGCCCGCGCGTCGTCGCCGACATTTCGCAGTGGAACGAGTTCACCGTCATCGCCCGCGGCAATCGCCTCGAGCACAAGGTCAACGGCCGCACGACCTCGGTCTTCATCGACCACGACGAAAAGAACCGCGCCCTCGCCGGGCTCATCGCCATCCAGCTCCACGCCGGCAACGCGCACAAAACCTACGTGAAACAGGTGCTGCTCAAGACGCTCGAAGCCGGTCCGGTTCTTCCGTTCAACGAAGCCGCCCTGCCCGCCGGCGCCAAAAAGATCGACAAGCCCAAGGTCGTCTCCGCGCAGGGCAAGAACCCGCCGGCCAAAAAAGCCGCCACCCCGGACAGGAAATAAAGGCGATTGCCGACCAACGGCATCGGCTCGCGCGCGAGCCCGCACATGGAGCGGGCGGAGGGAATCGAACCCTCGAGACCAGTTTGGAAAACTGGGGTTTTACCACTAAACTACGCCCGCGTGGCGCCGGTGGGGAAACTTCCGCCGGCACGGGCGCCGGTCAAGCCTCCACTCCGGCCGCCGGGCCGTACGTCTTCCACGGCCACTGCACGCAGCCGTCGACGTCCCGGATCAACGCAAAGTCCGTCTTCCCCTTCAGCACGAACGGCAGCACTTCGGTCGTCGCCGGCAAAAGGGCGCGCGCCGCGTGCCAGCTCTTCCCGCTGACAAACACGTCGTCGACCAACAGCACGCGTCGCCACGCGCCCAAGTCGGGCACGGCCGCCAGCAGACGCGGGGCGTCGAAACGCGGCGTGTTTGCTTCGTCGCGGTAGTTGAGCGCGATCGTCTTCAGGCCGACGCCGAGCCGCTGCGCCACCAGCGCCGCCGGCACCGTGCCGCCGGTCGCGATCCCGACCACGCCGTCGATGCCCGCGGGAAACCGCCACGCGGCCAGCCGCGCCACGATGTCCTCGAACGCCAGCGGCGTCATGCCGCCGATGTCGCGGTTTTCGGATACAGCCGCACCAGCGCCGCGTGGATCGCCAGCAGCACGACGAGGCCCGCCGCGCCGCCCGCCACCGACCGGGTGAAGAACGCCAGCGGCGCCCCGATGTCGCCGAAGATCCCGACCGCCGCCTGCAGCGCCGTCGTGACGGTCTTCGCCGCCAGATAGGCCACCGGCGCGAGCGCCCAGAAACGCGGCCAACGGCGGGCGCCGGCGGCCACGATCAACGCGAAAATCGTCAGCTCCACGCTCAGCACGGAAAGGAACTTCCACGCCGGCAGGCCCGTGAAGAGCAGGTTCACGACCGGCGCGAAGAGCCCGACGATCACGCCGAGCCGCGCGCCGAAGAGGTACGCCGCGACCAAGGTCGCCCAGAACATCGGCAGCAGATGCGCGCCGAGCGGGCGATCGCCGGACCACGGCGCGAGGTGCACCGCGAAAGGAACCAACCACGCCACCGCCAGCAGCACGACGGTGTCGCGCACTCCGGCCGGCTTGAACGTCGCTTGAGGGGCAGTCGCCGCGAGAGGGGGATTCATGGCGGAGCGGAAAATACGGCGCGACACCGCGCGCGCAAACTCCAATCGTGCCCGCGCCGTGAACCTCGTCCTCTTCGAGCCCGCCGAACTCGCCCGCCCGCTGCCCCGCGGCGACCGGCGCGCCGTGCACCTCCTCGAGGTCCTGCGCCGCCGGCCCGGCGACACCTTCGACGCCGGCTGCGTCGGCGGCCCCCGCGGCAAGGGCACCGTCGTGGCGATCGGGCCCGTCGCCGTCGACCTGGCCTTCGCGTGGGACGCGGCGCCGCTCCCGCCGCTGCCGCCGCTCGCGCTCGTTGTCGGCCTCCCGCGGCCGCAGACGGCCCGCGACATCCTGCGCGACGCCACGACCCTCGGCGCGACCGCGCTGCACTTTGTGCGCACGGAAAAAGGCGAGCCGAGCTACGCCACGAGTTCGCTCTGGTCTTCCGGCGAATGGCGCCGGCACGTGCTCGCGGGCGCGGAACAGGCCTTCGACCCGCGCCTCCCCGAGGTCACGCACGGACAACCGCTCGCCGCCGCCCTCGCATCCGCGGCGCCGGGCCCCGTCGCCCTGCGCCTCGCCCTCGACAACTACGAAGCGGAGGTCGGCCTCGCCGACGTCGTTGTTTCTTCCGGACTCGGGGCGGTCCTCGCCGTCGGCAACGAGCGCGGCTGGTCCGCCGCCGACCGCGCCACGCTGCGTGCCGCCGGATTTACGTTGGTGCATCTCGGCTCGCGCGTGCTGCGCACCGAGACAGCCTGCGTGGCAGGGCTCGCGTTGCTCCGCGCCAAACTCGGCGGCTTTACGCCGCTCCGTTGACCGCGGGCGCTGCCGCCGGCGGCGTCCGGCGGAAAAACGACACCGTCGGCTGCCGCACACCTTTGCCCAGGCGTTTCAGCAAGGTCCAGCCGGGCGGCGCGAGTTCGATTTCGCCCGGAGCTTCGAAGACCACGAGCGCCTCCGGCTTGGGCGCGAGCAATTCCGCCAACTTCACGAACAACCCCGGCGCCGCCTCCGCAATCAGGTCGTAGGGCGGATCGATGAACACGAGGTCCGGCACCGCGCCGACCGCCGGCACCGTACGCGCATCGCCCTGCACCACGGTCAAGTCGCGCCCGTCCCGGCGCAGGCTCTTGCAAACCGCGGCGATGTTCTGCCGCACACAGGCCGCCGCCTTGGCGTTCTGTTCCACAAAGACCCCGCCCGCCGCCCCACGGCTCAGCGCCTCGAGGCCGTAGCCGCCGCTGCCCGCGAAGAGGTCGAGAAACCGCGCGCCGGCCACCCGGGCGCCGAGACTGGAAAACACGGCTTGCCGCATGCCGTCCGTCGCGGGGCGGACGGCGTCGCCTTTCGGAACCGCCAAAGTGATGCCGCGGGCCTGGCCGCCGGAGATGCGCATGCCGCCGAGGCAAAAGCGCACGCGCCGGTTTGCAAACGCGAAGACCCGCGCAACGCTCCCCTCCCGCTTGCCGCATGCCCGATGAACCGCCATCCGTTTCCCGCCGCCGTTTTCTCCGCGGCGCCGCCCTCGGTTCAGGTGCGGTGCTGCTGGGCGCGGCGCCGACTTCCCTGATGGCCGCCGCTCCCTCCGCTTTGCGTTTCCCGGTTTCCGATCACTGCGACGGCCGCCGCTTCTTCAATCCGCGCCGCCACATCAACCGCGATTGGACCGAGGTCATGCGCTGGAAACTCACGTCCTCGCCCGCGCCTTGGCCCGACCGCATCCCGATCACCCCCGCCGCCCCGCCGCCGGCGCCGTCCGGCCCGGAAATCGCCGCCACTTGGATCGGCCATAGCACTTACCTGTTGCGCAGCCCCGTGGGCAACGTCCTCACCGATCCGGTCTACAGCGAGCGCGCCAGCCCGGTCGGCTTCGCCGGACCGAAACGCGTGCACGAGCCGGGCGTCCGCTATGCGGACCTGCCGCCCCTCGATCTCGTCGTCGTCACGCACGACCACTACGACCACTGCGACGTCGCCACCTTGGAACGTCTGGCCCACGACCACCCGCGCGCCGTCGCCGTCACCCCGCTCAACAACGGTCCCATTCTCGCCGCCGCCGGCTGGGCGCCGGAACGCATCGTCGAGCTCGATTGGTGGGAGAGCCGGACTTTGCCCGGCGGCATCGTCGTGCAGGTCACGCCGGCCCGGCACTGGAGCAACCGCGCCACCGGCGCGCGCAACGGCCGGCTCTGGGGCGGTTTCAACCTCCGGCTCGGCGACCGTTCCGTCCAGGTCGTCGGCGACACCGGCTACGACGAGGTCATGTTCCGCGAGATCCGGCAGCGCTGCGGCGCGCCCGACCTCGCGCTCGTCCCCATCGGGGCCTACGAACCGCGCTGGTTCATGTCGGAAATGCACTGCAACCCCGCCGAAGCCGTGCAGATCCACCTCGATCTCGGGGCCCGGCTCAGCGCCGCCAAACACTGGGGCACCTTCCAGCTCACCGACGAAAGCCGCGACGCCCCGCCCGCCGCCCTGGCTGCGGCCCTCGGCGCCGCGAAACTTTCCGCGGATAGCTTCCGGATCCCGCAACCGGGCGAAAGCCTGCGGGCCTGAACGCGGTTCCCGGCATGCCGGCCCACCCGGGCGCAGTCCGAAACGCGAACCGGTTGTCCGCGCGGCCAAGTTTCGACCGTTGCCTCGGAACCGCGCGGGCCCGCGCCTTTCCCACCCCGCGTCCCGGAGCAACATAGCGTTTGCACCGTCGTTCCTTTTTGCCAATGTTTGTCCCTCGGTCCCGTGACCGCGGCCGTTTGCCGACTGCCGGCCGCACCATGGGACGACTCTGTCCGCCTCGATTTTCTCAGATGAACTTCCCTCGCCTTCTCGCCTGCCTCGGCCTCGTCGCCGGGTGGGCGGCTGCGCGGGCGGACGTCGCGGAGCGGGAAAACAACGCGTGGCCTTTCAAGGTCGCGACGCCCCTGGCCGCCGGCCGCGCCCCGGCCGAATCCGCCGCGGGCCCGATCTGGTTCACCCAAGGCCAAACCGGCGGGACCGGCGGCACCGTGCGCGGGGTGCGCCCTTTCTGGGTCGAATTCCGCGGCAACGCCGGCGAGCTGCAGTCGGCCCATTTCCTCTATCCGCTTTTCAACTACACCGCCTACCGCGAGTCCTACCGTTGGGACATCTTCCAGCTTGTGCGCCGGTGGAACCGCCTGCCCGGCGCCCCGGCACCGACCAGCGAATTCGACGACCGCGAGGAAGCGGAGGTCTTTCCCTTTTGGTTTTCCCGCCAGGGCGCGGACGCCGCCACCACCTACCGCGGCCTCTTCCCGATTTACGGCACCGTGAAACGCAAACTCGGGATCGAGCGCCTTTCGTGGACGCTGTTCCCGCTCTACGTCGAGAACGAGCGCAACGGCGCCGTGACCACCTCGACGCCGTGGCCCTTCGTTCGCGTGACGCGTGGCGCCGCCGAGGGCTGGGCCCTATGGCCGCTCTACGGCCAAGTCAGCCGCCCCGGGGTCTCGCAACACACCTTCGCGCTCTGGCCGTTGCTTTACCGTTCGATCCGCGAACCGGATCCGGATGCTCCCGCCGGCACGCCGCGCCACGAAAGCGTCGGCGCCTTGCCCCTCTTCGCGCGCAGCACCGGGCCCGGCTACGTTTCGCAGGACTACCTATGGCCGTTCTTCGGTTACTCGGAACGCACGCAACCGAAGATCTACCGCGAACAGCGTTACCTGTGGCCCTTCTTCGTGCAGGGCCGCGGCGACAACGTCGTCGTGAATCGTTGGGCCCCGTTCTACACGCACTCCGCCCGCAACGGCGCCGAGAAAACCTGGTACCTCTGGCCCCTCGTCCGCCAAGCCAGCTGGATCGACGAAGGCGTCGCCCGCGATCGTGCCCAATTTTTCTATTTTCTCTACTGGCACGAGCGGCAGCGCGCCGCCGGCCGCACGCAGAGTCCCGAGGCGCACCTGCTCCACGTGTGGCCGCTGCTCAGTTCCTGGGACAACGGCGCCGGCCGCCGCCAATGGCAGGCCCTGAGCCCGCTCGAAGTCTTCTTCCCGCGCAACCAAGCCGTGCGCCACGCCTGGTCCCCGCTCTTCGCTCTTGCGCGCCACGACCAGCAGGCCCCCGGCCACACCCGGACCTCGCTGCTGTGGAACGCGATCACCTACGACCGCCGCGATTCCGAGCAGCGCCGCGAGTTCCACGTCGGTCCGCTCCTCGGCGTCACGCACGAGGGCGCCGCCCGCCGCATCTCGATCGGCCGCGGTCTTTTCGGCTTCAGCCGCGACGCCGCCGGCGCGTGGCGCGTGTTCTGGGGCGAATTCCCCTCGGCGCCGACCGCGGCCGCCGCGCCGGCCAACCCGTCCGTTTCCCGCTGACATGAGAACCCTCACCCGCGTCCTCGAAGGTATCGGCAGCACGCTGCAGCTCCTCGTCCGGAGCCTCAGCCATGTGCCCACGTTGCCGCGGCAGTGGGGCCGCTTCATCGAGCAGTGCTACCTCATCGGCTACACCACGCTGCCGATCGTCGCGATTCTGAGTTTCTTCATCGGCAGCGTGCTCGCGCTGCAGTCCGGCTACTCGATGGAAAATTTCGGCGCGAAGCAGTTCATCGGCTCCCTCGTCGGCCTCTCGATCGCCCGCGAGCTCGGTCCCGTGATGTGCGCCATTCTCCTCGCCGGCCGCGTCGGCTCCGCCATCGCCGCCGAACTCGCCTCGATGAAGGTCTACCAGGAAATCGACGCCCTCGAGACGATGAACATCCCGCCGGCCCGCATTCTCGTGCTGCCGCGCCTCGCCGCCGTCCTCGTGATGATGCCCGTCCTTGCCATCATCGCCAACCTCGTCGGCTGGTTCGGCGGCGCCATCGTCGCGAAGTACACCGACTTCATCGCGATCGATCCGCCCGCCTACTTCGCGGCCCTGCGCCGGTTCATGGAGTTCAAGGACGTGCTCAACGGCCTGATCAAGGCCGAGGTCTTCGGTTTCGCCGTCGTGCTCGTCTCCTGCAACATCGGCCTGAACACCCGCGGCGGCCCCCGCGAGATCGGCGCCTCCGTCACCCGCGCCGTCGTCACCTCCCTGATCCTCATCCTCGTGCTCGACTACTTCGTCACGAAAGCCCTCCTCTGACATGGCCGACTCCTGCTGCAGCGCCACGCGCAATCCGTTCACCCACACCGAGACCCCTGCCGTCTCGGTCGCGATCGAGGACCTGTCGAAGAGCTTCGGCCCGCTCGAGGTGCTGAGAAACGTCTCCTTCAAGGTGGAGCCCGGCGAGATCTTCGTCCTCATGGGTCCCAGCGGCTCCGGCAAGAGCGTGCTCCTGAAACACATCGTCGGCCTCGAGCGGCCCACGGGCGGCCGCGTCACCGTCGACGGCCGCGCCGCCGCCGCCGAGGAAACCCGCGAGCAGATCCGCATGGCCCTCGTGTTCCAGGCCGGCGCGCTGTTCAACTCGATGACGGTGTACGACAACCTCGCGCTCTACCCGCGCGAGCACCGCATCGCCGACGAAGCCGGCATCCGCGAGAAAGTCATGCGCGCGCTGCAGATCCTCTCCCTCGAAAACGCCGCGGAGAAATACCCGTCCGAACTTTCCGGCGGCATGAAGAAACGCGTCGCCATCGCCCGCGCCCTCGTGATGGAG
This sequence comes from Opitutaceae bacterium, assembly GCA_027482185.1. Classification (GTDB taxonomy): domain Bacteria; phylum Verrucomicrobiota; class Verrucomicrobiia; order Opitutales; family Opitutaceae; genus ER46. The sequence continues at coordinate 245,005 of JAIXWF010000015.1, forward strand.
CCGCAGCTGATGCTCTACGACGAACCGACCAGCGAGCTCGACCCCGTGATGTCCGCCACCATCAGCGAGATCATCGCCACGCTGAAGGACCAGTACCACGTCACCACCATCGTCGTCTCCCACGACCGCGATCTCGCCCTCAACATCGCCGACCGCGTCGGCATTCTGATGGGCGGCAAACTCGTTTTCCTCGGCACCCGCGACGAACTCCGCGGCTCCGCCGATCCCCGCGTCGTCGACTTCCTCAACCCGAAGATCGATCTCGCGAATCCCCGCTTCAAACAACTGGAGACCTGACCATGCAAAACTCGCAACAAACCGCCCGCGTCGGGCTGTTCTTCATTCTGGGCGTCGCGCTCATCTGGGTGACCTTCGAGACCCTCAGCGGCGGCAAGGTGTTCAAGGACCAAGGCTACAACATCGTCGCCGGCTTCACTTCGCTGAAGGAGCTGAAGACGGGCGACGAAGTCCGCATGGCCGGCGTCAAGATCGGCGAGGTCGAGAAAACGCGTCTCGCCGGCCGCCGCGCCGAGGCCCTGCTCCGCATCTCGCCCGACGTGAAGATCAAGGCCGACGCCACCGCCACCATCGTGATGGCCGGCCTCATCGGCACGAACTACATCAGCATCGATCTCGGGACCGACGCCGCCGCGGAACTGCGCGACGGCGCCGAGATCCGGACCGCCACGACGCCCGACCTCAACGCCGTCATGTCCCAGATCGGCGAGCTCGGCAAAAAGATCGAGGGCGCCCTCGGCAACCTCGGCGGCGCGCTCAGCGGCGACGGCAAGAGCCCCGGAATCATCCAGAAAGTCGACCAACTCGTGACCGAGAACCGCGAGAACATCGCGCAGACCACGGGCAATCTCCGTTCGATCACCGACAAAATGAACCGCGGCGAAGGCACGCTCGGCAAACTGATCAACGATCCCGTCCTCTACACCGACCTCCAGTCGGCGCTCGGCGAGATCCGCGGCGGCGCCGCCGAGGCCAAGACCTTCATCGCGAACGCCCAGTCGATCCTCGACGAAGTGAAACGCGGCAAGGGCGCCATCGGCGCGCTCGTCTACGACCAGAAGGCCGCCGACGACCTCAAGGCCTCGATCGCGAATTTCCGCACCGTCTCCGACAACCTCGCCAAGGGCAAAGGCACGCTCGGCCAGTTGCTGAACGACGACACCCTCATCCGCGACACGCGCGCCATCATGCGCAAGGCCGACCGCGCCCTCGACGGCCTCGATGACGCCGGTCCCCTCACCGCCGTCGGCGTCGTGGCCAACGGCCTCTTCTGAGCCCGGGGCAGAGTTGAACGACGCAGGTTGGAAGTTGAAAAGTGAAGAGTGAAAGACCGGGCCGCCCGCCCGGTCTTTTTTCCTATCCATTCCCCGCCCAATTCCTGTCCGTCCTGTCCTCCCGAAAATCCTCCGCAAAAAAGGCGCGCCCCTATCGGCGCGCCTTCGTTTTTGAAACGGCTCGGGCCGACGTTGGGAGCTCTCAACTCCCAACGCTCGACGCCCAACCCTCAACCCAGCTTCGGTCCACCCTGCGCGAGATTGCGCGCGCGGAGCCGCAGGCCGTTGAGGCGGATGAAGCCGGTCGCGTCGCTCTGGTTGTACCAGCTCTTCACGCCTTCCATCGACGCGATCTTGTCGTCGTAGAGGGAGTACTTCGACTTGCGGCCGCAGGTGATGATGTTGCCCTTGTAGAGCTTGAGGCGGACGGTGCCGCTCACGAAGCGCTGGCTCTCGTCGACCATGGCCTGCAGCATCTCGCGTTCGGGCGCGAACCAGAAACCGTTGTACACGAGCTCGGCGTACTTCGGGATGAACCCGTCGCGCAGGTGCAGCACCTCGCGGTCGAGCGTCAGCGACTCCACCTGGCGGTGGGCCTGCATGAGGATCGTGCCGCCCGGGGTCTCGTACACGCCGCGGCTCTTCATGCCGACGAAACGGTTTTCCACGAGATCGACGCGGCCGATGCCGTGCTTGCCGCCGAGTTTGTTCAGCGTCTTGAGCACGCCGCCGGGCGTCAGCTTTTTGCCGTTCACGGCGACGCAATTGCCCTTTTCGAACTCGAGCTCGACGTACTCCGCCTTGTCCGGCGCGTCCTCGGGCGCGACCGAGAGTTTGAACATCGCCTTGTTCTCCGGCGTGGTCGGGTCGAACCACGGGTCTTCGAGAATGCCGGCCTCGTACGAGATGTGCAGGAGATTCCGGTCCATCGAATACGGCTTCTTCAGCGAAGCCTCGACCGGGATCTTGTGCTCGGCGCAGTAGGCGATCATCTCCGCGCGGCCCGGGAACTTCTCGCGATAAACTTCCATCTTCCACGGCGCGATGATCTGCAGGTGCGGCGCGAGCGCCATGTAGGTGAGCTCGAAACGGCACTGGTCGTTGCCCTTGCCGGTGGCGCCGTGCGCGACCGTGTCGGCCTTTTCCTTCTTCGCGATGTCGACCTGGGCCTTCGCGATGAGCGGCCGCGCGATCGAGGTGCCGAGGTAGTACTGGCTCTCGTAGATCGCGTTGGCGCGGATCATCGGATAGATGAAGTCGCGCGCGAATTCCTCGACGAGATCGAGCGTGTAGTGCTTCGACGCTCCGGTCTTCAGCGCCTTCTTGTCGAGGCCCTTGAGTTCCTCCTCTTGGCCGACGTCGGCCGCGAAGGTGACGATCTCGGCGTCATAGGTTTCCTTGAGCCACTTGACGATGACGGACGTGTCGAGTCCGCCCGAGTAAGCGAGGACGATTTTCATGATTTGCGACGGAGATTTGCAGCCGAATGTTCCGGCGCAGCAAGCCTATCGGTGCGAAATCGGCACCGTCGCCCGGGCCCGACGGCGCCCTGCACTCGCCGGCCGAACGCCGGACTCGGCCGCAAAAAAACCGTCGCCCCGGCAAGGGCGACGGTTGGGAAAAAAACAGTCCGGTGGCGCGTCAGGCCGTGCGCCGGCGACGCATCGCGAGCATGCCCACGAGGCCGAGCCCGATCAGACCGGCCGTCGTCGCCGAGTCCGGCGCGCTGACCGCGGCGTGGTCGCCGACGGAAACATGCAGCTGATAGTCCTGACCGGAGCCGAACGGCGAGTTGGGATATCTCAACACTTGGACGTAGTAGAGGCCCGCAACACTGCTCGTGAACTGGTAGTAGGCATCGTACCCATGGACAGAGCCACCCTGACCATAGCTGGTGGAGGCGTCGTCAACTTGCGCAATGAGCGAAGCGCCCTGATAGACGTTCAGCCACGAATCGACGTCGAACATGCCGTAGTCGATGTCGAGGATCACGGTCTTGTTCGCACCCGCGGTGAAGGAATACCAGTCGCTGGCGCCGGCATTGCCCGTGGCCAAGCCGTTGGCGCCGGTGACGGTCGCATGAGCGATCGTGGTCGACGTGTTCGTCGTGTAGTCGCCGATGTCGGAACTGAAACTGAGGTCGAACGCGCCATCGAGGTTCTGCGCCGTCGCCATCGAAGTGTTGCCGGCGATCTTGAAGATCGGCGCAGCTTGGGCGACCGCCGCGGAAAGCGACAGAGCAAGAAGGAGCTTGAGAGAAGAAGTCGAGGTCATCGTCCGCTCTTACGCATCGAGTGTGCCATCCCCTCGTTCTCACCAGCCAACAATTTCTCAAAACACTATCATTCATTGTTTTGAGAAACATTTATGCTTCCGCCCAAATTCCGCCGTTCAACCCGGCGTAGCGCATTTGTAACATTTTCCGACGCTATCCGCCTCTGATTGTACCTATCGCGGCCCGCAGAATCTGCCCGCGTTCCGCATTGATCCAATCGCTCACACAAGCGGGCAGAAACACGAAGACCATGCGTAGCCTTACGCACCGGGAACTTCACGGGGTGTTTACCCCGGCCGAATTGCCCGCGCTCCCCCGGCAAACAACGGTCGTGCAGTCAGCGAATATCATCCCTACATAAAAATGAAAGTCCCTGTCCGCCCCATGCACCTGTACCGTCCGAGCGACCCGCCGAACCCACGGGCCGGCTTCACGCTCGTCGAGATCATGATCGTCGTCGTGATCATCGGTCTCCTTGCCGCCCTCGCCATCCCGGCCTTCGGCCGGGTCCGGGCCGCCTCGCAAAACGCCCGCTTCATCTCCGACCTGCGCACCTTCTCGCAGGCCTTCGAAGGCTACGCCGCCCTCAACGGCACCTGGCCGCCGAACGCCGGCACCGGCGCCGTCCCCACGGGTATGTCGGGCGATTTCAACGAATCGAATTGGCGGGGCCGCAATTCGGTGGGCGGCCGATGGAACTGGGACCGCAACCTCAACGTCACCGCCGGCATCTCGACCACCGGCGTCACCGTCTCCGATGCCCAGATGAGGGAAATCGACGCCAAGATCGATGACGGCAACTTGAGCACGGGGCTCTTCCAGAAGTTCGACCCGCGGTTCACGTTCATCCTCGAACCCTGACCCGCTCGCACGTTTTCCCTCGCGGCGGCCGGATCCGTTCCGGCCGCCTTTTTTGCGCCTCCTCAAAGCCCGGCGCGGGCCGGCCCAGGCGCTAGGTCGGTCAACGCGTGCAGAAACGCCACCAGCGCCGCGCGGTCGGCCGCGTCCAAACCCAACCCGCCCGCCGGATGCTTCGCGAGATTCGGATCGAGGTTTTCCGTCCGGCGCACGCCGTGATCGTAGTGCGCGATCACGGCCTCGAGCGTCGCGAACCGCCCGTCGTGCATGTAGGGTCCGGATAGGGCGACGTTGCGCAGCGACGGCGTCTTGAACGCCCCGCGGTCCCGCGCCGCCGCGGTGACCGTCGCGCGGCCGGCATCCGTTTCCGTTCCGCCAAGTCCGTTGTCGCGATAGCCGAAATCCGTGAACAGCGCCCCGCCGTGACAATGGAAACAATCAGCCCCGCGGCGCCCGCGCGCCGGATCGGACTCCGTCGCAAACAACTCGAACCCGCGCCGCTCCTCCGCCGTCAATTCCGCCTCGCCCCGCAGCGCCCGGTCGAACTTCGAATCCGCGGCGACCAACGTCAGCAGGTACTGCTCGAGCGCGAGCCCGACGCGCTCAGCCGTCACGCCGCCGGCCCCGAAGGCCGCTTCGAACCGCGCCGCCGTCGCCGCGTCGCCGGCCAAGGCGGCCACGACGTCGCCGCGCGCCGCGTTCATCTCCGCCGGATGTTCGATCGCCGCCCACGCCTGCTCGCGGATCCGCCGGCGCGCGCCGTCCCAGCCGTAGGCCGGATGCCAGGCGAGATTGAACAGCGGCATCGCGTTGCGCGTGCCTTTGGCTCCCGTACTGCCCGTGCTCACCGCGGTCCCGTCGCCGAAGGCCCGCGCCGGCGCATGGCAACTCGCGCAGCTCTGCGTGCCGTTGCCCGACAGTCTCGGGTCGTCAAACAGCGCGCGACCGAGCGCAATGCCTTCCTCGGTGAGCGCATTGTCCGCCGGCAAGTCGGGCACGGGAAAACCCGCGGGCACCTTGAAGGCGACCGGCGTACCGCCGGCGCTCGCCGCCGCGGCCGCGACCGCCGGCGTTGCCGCCGCCCGCTGCGGCCGCACTTCCAACCAGAACCACGCCCGCGACACCGCCGCCGCCAGCCGAACTGCCAGTTCGTCCCCGGCCGCCGAATGCGTCGACTCGCTCGCGTCGTCCGCCCCCAGCCGCAGGTCGCCGAGCACACGGCCAAGGTCGAAGGCCAGCCGGATTTCCGTCGGCCCCGCCACCGTGAAATCCGCGCGGAACCGCACCGGCATCCGCCGCGCGTCCGTGGCGAGGTGATACGAAAAACCGCGGCGTTCGCCGGCGCCTTCCCGCCAACGGCCCTCGAGCGCGAGAAAAACATAGCCGCCCTGCCAGCTCCAGTGCAGCCCGTTGACCAACGGATTCAGCGCATGCCCGGCCGCCCAGCGTCCGGGGTCCGACCGATTCAACGCGTCGGGCAAACCCACTTCGAATTCCAGACCGACATAATCTCCCTCCGGCACGCCCGACCACGGCATGCTCACACGGCCGGACCCCGCATCGAAGCCGCCCGTTTGGCCATCGAGCCGGATCGTCGCGCCGTCGGCACGATGCAGCATCACGCCGGCAACCAGGCCCGCCAGCCGCGTCACCTCCAGCTCCTGCCCCGCGGCATTTCGCACCGGCCCGGCCGCCGCGAGTTCCGCCCCGCGCCAACGCGGTTCGACGGTCAGCGTCAGCGTCGCCGCCTCCGCCCCGACCGAACCCAGCCAGCCCAGCATCAAGATCAGCCAACCGCATCGCATGCCGCAGTCTCGCTGCTCCGGGTTAAGCCGCGATGCGGCCGGGCGGACGGAATTGTTAAGCCGGCGTTAAGGCCGCGGGAGTTGCGCGCCGCGGAAGCGCCTGCCCTACTGCGCGCGATGAACGCCGACGCCCCCGCTCCCGGCCGCACGCGCCTGCTGATGATCGACGACGACCGGAAACTTTGCCGCCTCGTCGCGACCTACCTCGAGCCACTCGGATTCGACGTCACCGCCGTCCACACAGGCCCCGAGGGCGTCGCGCAGGCAACCGCGCCCGACGCCGCCTGGCACGCGCTCATCCTCGATGTGATGCTGCCCGGACTCGACGGTTTCGAGGTCCTGAAACGGATCCGTGCCCGCAGCCAAGTCCCGGTGCTCATGCTCACGGCGCGCGGCGACGAGACCGACCGCATCGTCGGCCTCGAGGTCGGCGCCGACGACTATCTGCCCAAAACCTTTTCCACCCGCGAACTGCTCGCCCGCCTCCGCGCCGTCCTGCGGCGCAGCGCCGCCACCGCGGCCGCCGGCGCCGTCGCCGTCCCTCCCCCGCAGGAAATCGTGGTCGGCGCGCTCCGCGTGAATCTCGATGCGCGCAGCGCCGTGCTCGGCGCCGCCCCGCTCGCCCTGACTCCCGTGGAATTCGACCTGCTCGCAAGCCTCGCGAAGGCCCGCGGCCGCGTGAAGTCGCGCGAGGCCCTGCTCGACGAGATCCGCGACCGGAACTACGACGTCTTCGACCGTTCCATCGACGTGCACATTTCTTCACTGCGGAAAAAGCTCAACGACGACGCCAAGGATCCGCGCTTCATCCGCACGCTCCGCTCCGCCGGGTACATGTTCATCAATCCCGACGCCAGCCCCTGAGCCCGCGGCGCATCACGGCGCGAGATAGAGTTCAAAGAGCGCCGTGCCCGTCGTTCCGCCGGCGCCGGCGACGTTCGCCGTGTAGGCCCCGGCCGGCAGGTCGACGAGCAACGCCGCATCCCGGCTGCCGTTCGCCAGGGCAAACGCCCCCGCCGTCGTCGCCGCGGCCGCGACGGCTTCCGCGTTGGCGGCCGTCGCCCAATTGTCGTTCGTCGCCACCGCGGTCGCGCCCGAGTACAGCGTCAATTGCGGGTCGGCCAACGCACCCGCGACGCCGAACGAGGCGAGCGTCGGGCCGACGGCGCGGATCAACAGACGCACGGTCCCGGTGCCGCTCACGACAAAGCCCGGGATCAGCACCTCGCTGCCGGTCCCGACGAAGGCCCGCGTCGAAGCGTTCACCAACCGGCTCGCCGGTGTCCCGGTGTCGGTGTCGTACACTTCGAGCAAGGCGGTGCCGGCGCCGCCGTTGGCCCCGATCACCGTCGAGTAGGTGCCCGGGCCAAGCGTCGTCACCAGCGCCGCGTCCCGGCTGCCCGCCGTGAGAGCAAACGCTCCCGCCGCCGCCATCGTCGTCGCGTCGGCCGTGACCCAATTGTCGTTCGCCGCCACCGTCGCGCTGCCCGCGACCACGGACAAAGCCGGATCGGCCAACGCTCCGGAAACTCCGAACGCCGCGAGACCGGGTCCGACGGCACGGAGCAGCAGGCGCTTGGCGCCGGTACCGCCGACGGCGAAGCCTGCGATCGGCGTCCCCGCCGCGCCGCCGACCGCCGCCCGCGTCGCCAAGTTGACCAACCGCGCCGTACCTGTGGTGCCGACCGTCTGCACCGGCAACGCGGCCGTCCCGAAACCGTCGAGGCCCGAAAGGCCGCCGGTGCCGCGGCTGTCGAACACCGCGAGCGCGGTGAGCGTCACGCGGTAGTAGGCCGCCCGCACCGACGTCGCGTAGCTTGTCGCCAACCCGGCGCTCGCGATCCCGCCGGCGAGCGGCGTGAACGTCGTGCCGTCGGCGGATGTCGCCACCGCATAGGTGCCACCCTCGACGGAGTTCCAGCGGACCGTGACGCCCGCGTCCGTCGCCGTCGCCGTCACGGCCAGCGCCTGCGACTGGCCGCCGCGGACGTACTCGGCGACCGTTTCGCCGACCGCCGCCACAGATCCACCGGTCGGACTGCCGTAGTACCAACGGCCCAGCATGTACGGAAACTTCGGCGTGCCGTCGGCCTCGATCGTGAGAAAATAGGCATAGGTGCCCTGCGGAAATTCCGGCGTGACGCAGAAGCGGCCGTTGTAGAGATCGAGATCGAAGTCGGCGCCCTGCGTTTTCCCGAGTTCGCCAAGATAATCGTAATCCTCGAGGTAGTGTCCCAGCGTGTAGACTGCATTTACAGCCGGGCCGGACTGCGCTGCCGTCAACGTGCCGGCACGGTTCTGCGCCCGCTGCGCCCAGGCGGGGAGCGACGTGCGGCCGGTGACGGCGAGATTCGTCGTGCCGAGCGTGCCGTCGCGTTTCGCATAACCCGGCACCATGCGCCGGACGCCGCTGGTCGGGTCGAGCGGCGACGCGTAGCCGTAGGGGCCGTAGAGCGGATGGCCGTCGGCCAACCAGCCGAGAATCGGCGAATGCCGTGCCGGCGCCGCGGTTTCCTCGGCGTAGGACTTCGTGGCGGCGTCGTAGGTCACGCGGTCGCCGAGCAGGTACCGGAGCGCGGGCGTGTTCGCGTGATAGTGGTAGTTGGAACCGGCCTGGTGCGCGAGCGCGGGATCGAAGGTGACCCCTTCGTTCACATAGGCGTCGCGGTTCCAGATTCCGTCGCCGCGGAGGCCGTTGGCCGGCGAAGCGTCCTGGCCGCTGGCGGCGGCATACGAAAAGGCGTCGCGGTTGTCGAAGAGCGCGACGCCGTCGACGCCGTAGCCGATCGCGCCGCCTGGCGTAAGCGTCTTCGTCGTCGGCACCGTCGGCGTGCGCGGAATCCGGTAGAGCACATTCTGGCTGGCGGGAAAGTTGGGGAAATTCTGGGTCTGGGCCGCGTTGCCGTACCACGGCCCCATCGTGTGGTAGCCGAGGCCCGTGCTGCGCACGTAGACCCACGACGCGGAATAGGACACATGCATCACGCCGGCGTAGGCGGGTGTCGCCTGCACGCCGGCACCGCGGCTCCACGTCGTCACGGCGGTACCGGCGTTCTTGGCGGCCGTCGATTCGTAGAGCCGGGCATAACGGCCCGAGGGGGCGAGATTCCAGGAAGTGATCCGGGGATCGGACGGAGTCGCCGACTGGGCAGCGGCGACCACCGGGAGCAATAGGCAGAGCGGCAGGAAACGTAGGTTCATGGGTGGCGGGGAACGCCGCCGAGGAAACCGCACCGCGGTTAACCGCGCATGAGCCGCCGCCGCGAAAATGTTAAGCCCGGGTAAATGCGCGCGCTTTTGCCCGCCGCCCTGCTAAGGTCCGGCCCGCCCCGCCGATGAAGGTCCCGTTTCCGCTGTCCCTGAAAGTGTCCGTCTGGCTGCTCCTCAACTTGCTGCTGCTGGCGGCCGGCGGCACGGCGCTCTACTGGCGGCAGTTCGGCGGCAGCCGGGACTCGCTGGCCGTCGGGGCCCTTGGCGAGCGGCTGCAAAGCCACGGCGATGCCCTCGTCGCCGCCTATTACGGCAGCCCGGCCGAAGAGCGGCCCGCGGTCCTCGCCGAACGCGACCGCAAGACCGGCGCGACCCACGCGTTCTTCCTCAACACCGGCCAGCCGCTCGCCGGCGCGGCGCTCGAGCTGCCGGCCGACTTTGCCCGCGAGTTGCGGCGGGGCCCGCCTGGCCGCGGCGGACCCTTCCGCGGCGGAGCCGGCGAAGGACCGCCCGGCCGCAGCCCGGCCCCGGGACGCCTCCTGCACCGCGATGCGGACGGCACCCTCTGGTTCGGCCTGCGCGTGCCGTTGCTCCGCGACGACGGTCCGCCCATGCGCGGCACCCTCGTGATCCGGGTGCCGGGACTGCTCTCTTTGCTCCGGATCTACGACCTGCTGCCCTGGCTGGGACTCGGCGCGGCCGCGTTCGCGCTTTCCGTCCTCTTTTGGCTCCCGCTCGTCGGCAACATCACGCGCGACCTCCGCCGCCTCACCGCCGCCACCGAGGCGCTCGCCCTCGGCCGCTTCGACACGCGCGTGCCCGACTCGGGCCGCGACGAACTCGGCCACCTCGGCCGCTCCGTCAACCGCATGGCGGCCCGCCTCGACACCCTTGTGAACGGCCAGAAGCGCTTTCTCGGCGATGTCGCCCACGAACTCGGTTCGCCGCTCGGCCGCCTGCAGGTCGCGACGGAGATCCTCGAGACCCGCGCCGACCCCGCGCTGCGCGGACAGGTGCGCGATGTCCGCGAGGAGGTCCAGCAGATGGCGGAACTGGTCAACGAGCTCCTCGCCTTCACCCGCGCCGGGCTCCGGCCCCGCGACGCGGCACTCGCCGAGGTCGAACTTGCGCCGCTGGTCGCCGAGGTGCTCGCCCGCGAGGATGCCGCCGGCCAAGTCCGCACCGAACTCCGCGCCGCTTCTGTCCGCGCCGACCGCGCCCTCCTCGGCCGCGCCCTCGGCAATCTCGTCCGCAACGCCCTCCGCCACGCCGGTCCGTCGGCCGCCGTCACCGTCCGCGCCGACGCCGCCGGGGAATGGATCGTGCTCGCCGTCGAGGACGAAGGCCCGGGCGCCCCGCCCGAGTCGCTGGAACGCCTCGGCGAGCCCTTCTACCGTCCGGAGACCGCCCGCTCCCGCGAGACGGGCGGGGCCGGCCTCGGCCTCGCCATCGTCCGCGGCGCGGTCGCCGCCTGCGGCGGCGAAGTGCGTTTTTCCAACCGCGCGCCCCACGGTTTCCGCGCCGAGCTCCGGCTCCGCGCGGCCTGAGCGCCCGGACGTATCCGTACTTCGGCGACAGCCGGCGCCTTTACACGGCCCGAACAATTTTCCCGCCGCCGTTAACCGGCGCGCAACAGTCGGGGCGTCTTCCTTGGTGTCGCTCCTCTGCCGCTTCCGCGCCCGCCACCACGGCGGACGCCGGCAGACGGAACGGCCTTCGCAACATGAAAACCTCGTTTCGCCTCGCCCTCGTCTCCCTCCCCCTCGTGCTCGCCGGCGCCGCCGCCGCGCAGCCCGCCGACGCCGACGGTCCGCGCCGCGGCCCGCACGGCCCCCGCGGCAACGCCGCCATCCGCGTCCTCGACGCCGACCGCAACCACGAGTTGTCCGCCGCCGAGATCGCGGGCGCGTCCGCCGCGCTCCGCACGCTCGACACGAACAACGACGGCACCGTCGCCGCGACGGAACTCCGCCCGGCGCGTCCGGCCGACGCCCCCGCCCGCCCGGAGCGTCCCGCCGGCCAGACCGACCGCGCGCGGCCCGTCGATCCCGTGATGCTCGCGCTCGACGCGGACAAGAACGGCAGCCTCTCGGCCGGCGAGATCAACAATGCCGCCGCCAGCCTCGCCGCCCTCGATCTGAACAAGGACGGCAAGCTCACCGCCGACGAATTCCGTCCGCTGCCCCCGGAAGGCGCGCCCGCAGGCCGCGGTCCGCGCCGCTGACCGCGCCGGACACCCGGACCTTCGCAACCCCGCCGCTCCAACGGCGGGGTTTTCTTCGTCCGCCCGACCCGAATTTCGCGATCTCCTGACAGTTTCGGCCGCGGATCGACGCAACAAGTAACCGGTTTCGGCGTCCCACCCGTCACGAACGCCGCCCGATGAAACGTCTTCACTGGATCTCTTTCTCAAGCACCTGGCTGATGTTGCTGCTGCAACGCACTCCCGTTCTGCGGCTGCCCCAGTGGGCCGGGGAAGCCGGGGGACTCGCCCGCATCGTCGCCCTGCTTCGAAACGTCGCCGCGACCGCCGGCGCCCTCGGCGCGGTGCATTCGGTCGCCGGCGCGACCACGCTCTCCGCCACCACGACGAGTCCCGCCGCGGCCACCGTCGGCACCAGTTTCCGCGTCGCCTACGCCATCACCGGCGCCCAGAGCGCCGCCGCCTCGTGGACCGTCGCCGGCAGTGTCCCGCCGGGCCTGACATTCAACAACGGCGCCACGAGCGGCACCATAAACGTCGCCAACCTCGTCCTCAGCGGCACGCCCACGACGGCCGGTTCCTACACGTTCACGCTGCGCGGCTGGGAACGCGTCAACGCCGGCGCCGCCGGTTCGCCGACCTATTCCTACACCGTCAATGTCGCGGCCGCCGCGGTCACCGCCGTCGCGCCGAGCTTCACGACCCAACCCTCGGCCCAGACCGCGGATGTCGGCGGCACCGTGACCTTCGCCGCCGCCGCCGCGGGCACGCCCGCGCCGACGTATCAATGGCGCAAGGACGGCGTCGCGATCGCCGGCGCCACGTCGGCTTCGCTCACGCTCGGCAGCCTGCTCGCCTCCGACGCCGGCGCCTACTCCGTCGTCGCCACCAATTCCGCCGGCTCCGCCACCAGCAACGTTGCCACGCTCACGGTCCGGGCCGCGACCGCGGGCCTCGCCTTCACGGTGCAGCCGCAATCGCAGCACGTCGCGGTCGGCGGCACCGTTACCCTGACCGCCGCCACCGGCACGGCCGGAACGACGTGGCAGTGGCGCAAAGACGGCACGGCGCTCGCCGGCGCCACCGGCGCGACCCTCACCCTGCCGTCCGCCAGCGCGACCACCATGGGCTTCTACACCGTCGTCGCCACCGCCGGCGGCGCGTCGCTCACCTCCGATGTTGCGATCGTCACCGTGGCCACGGGCGGCCCGAGTCGGTTGATCAACGTCTCGACCCGCGGCTTCGTGCAGGCCGGCGGCTCGCTCACCCCGGGCTTCGTCCTCAAGGGCAATGCCGGCAAGGCCCTCGTCATCCGCGCCGTCGGCCCGACCCTCGGCTCCTTCGGCGTCGCCGGCACCTTGGCCGATCCGTTGATGGAAATCATCCCGCTCGGTGGCAGCACTGCCGTCGCCGCCAACGACAATTGGGGCGGCGCCACCGAGCTCCAGGTCGCCTTCAACCGCGTCGGCGCCTTCCCGCTGTCGGCCGCGACCTCGAACGACGCCTCTGTCGAGACCACGCTCGCCGCCAACGGCGCCACGGGCTACACCGTGCGCATCGCCGGCAAAGCCGGCGCCTCCGGGATCGCGTTGGCGGAAGTATACGACGAACAGGGCCTCGACGCTCCGGTGCGGCTCGTGAACGTGTCGACGAGCGGCTTCGTGGGCACCGGCGACCAGGCCCTCGTGCCCGGCTTCGTGATCGGCGGCACCGCGCCAAAAGCGCTGCTCATCCGCGCCGTCGGCCCCGGCCTCGAACCCTTCGGCGTCGGCGGTCTCCTGGCCGACCCGCAGCTCGCCGTCGTGCCGCTCGGCAAGGATTTCAACGTCGCCGCCAACGACAATTGGGGCGGCACCGCGGCCCTGCAGGCCGCCTTCGGCCAGGCCGGCGCCTTCGCCCTTCCCACCTCGAGCAACGACGCCGTCGTCCTCGTGCGGCTCCCGCCCGGCGGCTACACGGTCCTCGTCTCGGGTCGCAACGCGACCACCGGCAACGCCCTCGTCGAGGTCTACGATCTCGATCCGTGAAGCGCCGCGCCCCAGGGCGCGGCGGGTTGAAAGTTGAAAGTCCTGAGCTGAAAGACGGAATAACTTTCCGCCCGGTCCGGTCGGCGTGACCGATCCTTCAACTTTCACCTTTCAACTTTCAACCGCGGCCTCGCGCCGCCTCAGACAATCAGCGCGATCTGCACGCCGGGGCCGTGCACGCCTTCGATGAGGATGCCCTCGACGTCGGCGGTTTTCGAAGGACCCGTGACCCAGATCACGTTGCGGTCCTGGCCGAGCGCCGCGACCGCCTGCGTGAGATCCGAAAAAATCGCCGCGCGTTCGACCACCGCGATGTGCACCCAGGGCGCAAGCGCGGCCAGCCGCCGCGAGGTCGCCGCATCGTTCAGCACGATCGTGCCGGATTCGGCCACCGCCCCGGCCGCGCGCGTGATGCCGAAGGCGTAATCGTCGACGCGTTTGCGGTCGAAATCGGTCTCCACCGTGAAGCCCGCGCCGAAGTGCGGCGCGAGCTGCGGCCACAACGCCGGGTCGCAATAGCCGCGGGTCCAGCCCCCGGCCTTCAGAAAGTCCGCCACGGCGGCGGCCGACGTGTAGGCGTGGGCGCTCACGCGCTTCATGCGCTCGGCGAGCAGCTCCGCGAGATCGCGGCCCGCGATCATTTTCCGCAGCACCGCCATGTCGGCATCGTACTGCGGCAACGGGGCGCGTTCGCGCAGGGGCGCGAGGGCGCCGCGGACTCGGGAAAAAATGGCTTCGCGGTCGTCGGTCATGGGCGGGAGCGGGGAGCGGAGAGCAGTTTTTCGCGCGCGACGAGATAAAGAAACCCGACGATCAGCGCGAAGGGAATGAGCGCGAGGGCATCGGCGTGCGGGCCCTCGTAAAACGGATTGTGCGCGGCGGCCCACTTCGTGACCGCGGCGTCGAACGAGTCCAGCACGCCCGCGAGGAACGCGATCACGATCCCCGCGATCGCGCCGCCGGCGATGTAGCCGGAGGCCAGCAGCACGCCGGGGCTCTTGTCGCTCTCCGCGGCGAATTGCTCCTCCGTCAACGCGGCGTGCGCGGCCTGCCGGCGCAGCTTGCGGTCCACGAGCCAGCGCACCACGCCGCCGACAAAGATCGGCATCGAGGCCGAGAGCGGCAGGTAAACGCCGACCGCAAACGCCAGCGCGGGCACAAACGACAGCTGCATCGTCACCGCGATCATCACGCCGAGCAGCACGAGCGCCCACGGCAGCTTCTGGTCGAGGATGCCCTTGATGATGTAGGAAACGAGCGTCGCCTTGGGCGCGTCGAATTTGCGGACCTCGGTGCCGTCGGGGCGTTTCGAATACGCGCCGTTGATGCCGGGATCGACGAACCACACCGCCGCGCCGCGCTCGTCCACGAAGTACTTGCCCGCCGGGCCGCCGACGGCGTCGGTCTTGTGCCAGACGCGGTACTGTTTCCCGTCGTCGCGGGCCTGCGGGCCGACCAGGCCCTGGGTGCCGGGTTCGAGTTGCGCGACGTCGGTTTTCAATCCCGGCGCGATCTGCGCGGCGGGCATGTAGACGACGGCGGAATCGTTGAGCTTGAGCAGAATCGGCCCGAGCAACAAAGCCGAGGCGAAGGCCCCGATGAGAATCGCGTACTGCTGCAGCTTCGGCGTGCCGCCGAGCAAATACCCGGTCTTCAAATCCTGCGACGTCGTGCCGCCGTTCGAAGCCGCGATGCAGACGATGGCGCCGACGGAGAGCGCGGTCACGTAGTAGGTGCCGCCCTTCCAACCGACCAGGAGGAAGACGAGGCAGGTGAACAGCAGCGTCGCCACCGTCATGCCCGAGATCGGATTCGAGGAAGATCCGATTTCGCCCGTCAGCCGCGACGACACGGCCACGAAGAGAAACCCGAGGACCACGATCAACAGCGCGCCGAGCAGGTTCATGTGCAGCGACGGCGCGAGCATGATCAGCGCGATCAGCACCACGATGCCGATGCCGACGAACTTCATCGACAGGTCGCGGTCCGTGCGCGGGACATCGCCGCCGCCGGCCGCCGCCCCGGGACCGCGCAGGCCGGCAAATCCGCCGCGCAGGCCGTGCCAGATCGTCGGCAGAGCCTGGAGCAGGCTGATGATGCCGCCGGCGGCCACGGCGCCGGCGCCGATGTAGAGAATGTAGGCGCTGCGGATGCCGTTGGCCGAGAGTTCGGAAATCGGCGCGGTCGCGGGCGCGAGCGGCGCGGCCAGGCCTTCGCCGAAGAATTTGATCAGCGGGATCAGCAGCAGGTACGAGAGCACGCCGCCGGCGCACATGACCGAAGCGATGCGCGGCCCGATGATGTAGCCGACGCCGACAAGCTCCGGGGAAATCTCCGCGCCGACGGAGCCGGACTTGAGCGGCGGGCCGAAGACTTTTTCCGGCACGTCCTTCCACGCCTTGAAGGCGATGTTGAGTGTCTTGTAGACGAGGCCGATCGCGAACCCGGCGAAGACAATCTTGGCGCCGGGGGATTGCCCGAGCCCGGCCGCCTCGGCGGCGCGCATCTCGGCCTGGGCCGAAGGCGACGCGGCCGCGCGGGATTCCGCGTTGGCACCGGCGCGCAGGACCGCCGCGCAGGCCGTGCCTTCCGGATACTTCAAGGTGCCGTGTTCCTGCACGATCAACGCGCGGCGCAGCGGCACCATCATCAGGATTCCGAGCAGGCCGCCGAGCAAACCGACCAACAGCACGCGGGTGAGCTCGAGGTCGAAGCCGAGGATGAGGATCGCGGGCATCGTGACGCCGACGCCGAAGGCGATCGACTCGCCGGCCGAACCGGCGGTCTGCGTGATGTTGTTTTCCAGGATCGTCGAGTCGCGGACGCCGACCTTGGAAAACGCGCGGAACATCGCGAGCGAGATGACTGCGACGGGAATCGACGCGCTCACCGTGAGCCCGACCTTGAGCACGAGGTACAGCGACGAGGCGCCGAAGATGATGCCGAGCACGGTGCCCGTGAGCACGGCGCGCAGCGTGAACTCGCGCATCGCGGTGCCGTCCGGAATGTAGGGTTCGAACTTCGCGGACGGGGGCGTCATGGCGGACAGGGCAACGGAGACCGGCGGGCAGGGCGCCGGCCTACTGGGCGCGCTGGCGCATCCACTTTCTGAATTCGCCGCCGCGCCACGCGGGCAGGGCGCGTTTGTCCGCCCACGCCTGCAGGGCCGGCACGGGAATCAGTTTCGTCGGGACGTAGTTGAGCAGTTTGCCGCCGGCCAGGGCGGCCTTCCACGCCGTCGGCTGGGAGGCCATCAGCGCCCACGCGCCCATCGGCGGCGTGCCGGGCGACGGCACGTTTTCCTCCTTGGCGCGGTTGCGCAGGCGGAGGAGCAGATCGGGAATCGGGATATTGACGGGGCAGACTTCGTTGCAGGCGCCGCAGAGCGAGGAGGCCTTCGGCAGGTCGGCCTTCTGCGGGAACTTGTCCTTCATCAGCAGCGGCGAGAGCACGGCGCCGACGGGGCCCGGGTAGACGCTGCGGTAGGCGTGGCCGCTGGCCTGGCGGTAGACGGGGCAGACGTTGAGGCAGGCGCCGCAGCGGATGCAGCGCAGGATCTCGCGGCAGTCGCTCGCGAGCACCTCGGTGCGGCCGTTGTCGACGAAGATGACGTGCATCTCCTCGGGGCCGTCGGGCTGGGCGGGCGACTTCGGGCCGGAAATGAATTCGGTGTAGACGGTGAGGTCCTGCGCCGTGCCCGAGCGGCCGAGCAAGTTGAGCAAAATCGAAAGATCGCGGTCGCGCGGCACGATTTTCTCGATGCCGACGAGGGCGATGTGGCACTTCGTGGCGGCGAGGCAGAAGCGGGAGTTGCCCTCGTTCGTGACGAGCACGATGCGGCCGCTCTCGGCGGAGACGAAGTTCGCGCCCGTGAGGCCGACGTCGGCCTCGAGGTACTTGTGGCGCAGGAAGTGGCGGGCGCGGCGCGTGATCGTGCCGGGGTCGTCGTTGTAGGCGCCGAGGCCCTCGCGTTCGAAGCTCGTCGCGATCTCGCGGCGGTTCTTGTGGATGATCGGGCGGACGATGTGGCTCGGGTGGTCGTCGTCGATCTGGACGATGAATTCGCCGAGGTCGGTCTCGAGCGCCTCGAGGCCGTGTTTCTCGAGGTAATGCGCGAGCTCGATCTCCTCGCTGACCATGGTCTTGGCCTTGACCATCTTGGTCGCGCCGCGATCGCGCATGATCTTCAGCACGGCGGCGCAGGCGCTCTCGGCCGTGCCGGCCCAGTGGACCTGGGCGCCGTTGGCCTTCAGCCGCGCTTCGACCTGCGGCAAGTAGGTATCCAGATTCTCGATCGCGTGCTGCTTGATCTCGCCGGCGAGTTCGCGGAGCCGGTCGGGCGCGGCAAATTGGTCGAAGAGCAACTTCGTCCGCTTCTCGTGCGTGGACTTGGTGCTTTGGTAAACGGAGGCGCGGGTGTCGGCCTTGAGCCCGGCGGAGTACTGGTCGATCGGCTGGAAACGCATCGTCGGGACCTCAGGATTTCGCCGCCTTGAGGGCGTCGCGCAAAACCTGCGCGAGGTGCAGCGTCTTGACCGGCTTGCCTTCCTTCGCGGCCAGGCCGCCGAGGTGCATCATGCAACTCATGTCGCCGGAGACGACGACGTCGGGGTTCGCGGCGCGCATGTGCTCCAGTTTCAGATCGCCCATCGCCGAGGAGATATTGGGAAACGAAACCGAGAACGTGCCGCCGAAACCGCAGCACTGCTCGCCCTCGCCGAACTCGGCGAGCTTCACGCCCGCGATCGAGCGCAGCAGCGTCAGCGCCGCCTCGCCGCTGGCCGTGCCGCGCGTGTGGCAGGCGCGGTGGAAGGCCACCGTGGCCGGATAGGAGCCGGGCCAGGTCTTCACGCCGAGGCCGTTGACGATGAAGTCCGCCAGTTCCCACGTGCGCCGGCCGAGCGCCGCGACCTCGGGCAGGTCGCTTTCTTTTTCGAATTCCAGCACCGCGCCGTGGAACATCATCGCCGCGCAAGACCCGCTCGGCACCACGACCGGATCCTCGCCCGCAAAGGTGCGCACCGTGTGGCGCACGACGCGCCGCGAGGCCGCCCAGTCGCCGCCGTTGAAGGCCGGTTGCCCGCAGCAGGTTTGGCCTTCCGGAAACACGACGGTGACGCCGAGGTGCTCGAGCACTTCGACGGTGGCCGCGGCGACGTCGTCGTAGAAGGCATCGCACAGGCACGTGGCCATGAGCTGCACGCGTTTGCCGGTGATGGGACTGCGCTCGGTGTTGAGCATGAAGAGGAGAGGAAAACCGTGCGTCGCCCCCTCGGCCTTGCAACCGAAATTCCCGGTCCCGGAGGATTGCGGATCGCGAATTGCGGAATGCGGATTGCCGCCGGCGAAGTCCTCCGCAGCAATGGGTCGGGGAGCGGTCAGCCTTCAGCGGTCAGCTTTCAGCCCTCAGCGTTCAGCTCTCCGCCGCCAGCATTCCGGTTTCCGGTCTTCGGTTTCCGGTTTTCCATTTCGCCTTTCGCCTTCTCTGTTTCTTCCGTTTCCCGCTTTCCCAATTTTCCGCCTTTCCCAATTTTCATCCCGCCATGCCTTCCCTCTACACCGCCGCCCTCGATTTCGGTGCGACCAGTGGTCGCGTGATTCTCGGCGAATGGTCCCGCAACCGGCTCACGTTGACCGAAGTCCACCGTTTCCCGAACGCCTTCCGTTCCCTCAACGGCCACGACTATTGGGAAATCGGCACGCTGTGGCACGAGGCCCAGACCGGCCTGCGCAAGGCCGTCGCCGCCCTACCGAAAAAGGCGACCCTCGCCTCCGTCGGCGTCGATTGCTGGGGCGTCGATTTCGCCCTGCTCAACGACCAAGGCCGCCTCGTTTTCCCGATCCACGCCTACCGCGACCCGCGCTCCCAACCCGGCCTGCAGCGCCTCGCCAACACCCGCGCCGCCCTCGCCCGGATCTACGCCGCCACCGGCATCCCGAACGTCTTCTACAACTCGTCCCTTCATCTCGAGGAAACCGTCGCGAATTGCCCCGCGATCACCGACCTCGCGACGCGCTGCCTTTTTTTGCCGGACTATTTCAACTACCTCCTCTCCGGCAAAATGGAGGTCGAGCTCACCATCGCCAGCACCTCGCAGTTGCTCGATGTCCACTCCACGGGTTGGTCCGCCGAGGCGTTGAAGTACTTCCGCCTGCCGCCGCAGTGGTTTTCCCAACCCATTCTTTCCGGCACCAAACTCGGGAAACTTCGTCCCGAACTCGCCGCCGGCAGCCCCGCTCTCGCCAAGACCCAGGTCATCGCCGTCCCCGGCCATGACACCGCCTGCGCCTACGACGCCATGCCGGCCGCGCCCGACGGCACCGATCTCTATCTCAGTTCCGGCACCTGGTCGCTCGTCGGTTGCGAAAGCGACACCCCCGTCCTCGGCGCCGAGGCCCAGGCCGCGCGCATTTCCAACGAACGCATCGGCGACGGCCGCTACCGCCCCCTGACCAACGTCATCGGCCTCTGGCTCCTCGAAGGCATCATGAAGGACTTCGCCACGCGGCCGACCAACGACCGTGGCTGGGCCGCCCTGATCACGGCCGCGGAAAAACTTCCCGCGCCCGCCGCTCTCCTCGACGTCACGGATCCCGCCTTCGCCAACCCGCCCTCGATGAAGGCCGCGATCGACGCGCACCTGAAACGCCGCAAGCTTCGCGCCCCCGCCGACCTCGCGGCCTACACGCGCCTGATCTGCGCCTCGCTCGGCCAAGGCCACGCCGACGCCATGCGCAACTTCGAGCGCATGATGAACCGCCGCTTCAAACGCATCCTCATCGTCGGCGGCGGCTCCAAGAACCGCCTGCTCTGCCAGGCGACGGCCGACGCCGCCGGCATCCCCGTGATCAGTTTTGCCCTCGAAGGCACCGCCGTCGGCAACATTGCCCGCCAGCTCATCGGCCTCGGCGCCGTCAAAGACCTCGCGACGTTCCGCCGCCACCTCGGCGCGGATCTGAAGCAGACCGTCTATTCGCCGCGCCCGCGCGCTGGCACCTAAGGTCGGATCACGCCGGATTGCGGTTTGAGTAGGGGCGCGCCTCGTGCGCGCCCTGCCCGATTGGTCGCGGACGAGCCGCGCCCCTACGCCCAAGCCCGGGGTTAAGATCGGCTCCGGCGGACCGATAAAGAGGGGAATCCTTGTTCCCAACCTTGTCGCGTCCCCCACTTTGAACGTCCGGCCATGACCACCGCGTCCGATTTTCCCGATACCGCGGAACCCGTTTCCGGGGAGAACGCACCCGCGCCCGGCCGCAAGCCCGCGGCCACCCCGGCGGCCCCGGTCGAAGCCCATGTGATCTGGACGATACCCGACCTCCTGCTCGTCGGTCTCGTCATCGTGCTCGCGCTCACCGCGGCCGTCTCGACTTACCAACGCTATCGCCACCGCGCGATCGTCGATCGCCTCGCCGAAGACCTGAAGATTTCCGCCGCCGGTTTCCGCACCCATATCCAGGAAACGGGCACGGCCCCGGCCGATACCGTCGCGGGCCTCGCGCCCTCGGGCATGGGCGACCACCTCAAGGGCGTGAACTGGAAACTGCCGACGCCCGTCGGCGGGTATTACCGTTGGACCAATATTCCCACGACCGAGACCGGCCAGGTCCTGCCGCCGGGCGGGACGATCTCGGTGACCGCGTTCACGCGCGACGCCGAGTTGAACCTGACGCGCGCCGACTTGCTCGAACTCGATCGCCGCCTCGACGACGGCAACCTGGAGACCGGCAACTTCCGCACCGGCTTCAACGGCTGGCCCGTGCTCACCGTCCGTCCCCAGCCCTGATCCGCCATGTTCCGGACCACCGTCGTCAATTTCGATCCCAACACCGCCCAGGCCAGCCCCGCGTTCGGCGCGCAGGAAGTCGGCGACCTGTCGGGCGACGAACTGCGCGAGCTGCTCGAGATCTTCCGCGGCATCGACCCGATCCAGAACGTCGAGGCCGACCCCGAGGTCCACGTCGAGTCCCGCCGTTCGAGGTACGTCATCCGCACCGGCCAAAACCGCCTGCTGTTTTCCGATCCGCGCAAGGTCCTCGAGCCGGCGCTCGTGCTGAGCCCGGAAGCGATCGTCGCCGAACTCGACGGCTCCGCCGCCGCCGCCCGCACGCGCGCCCCGTTCGTGATCCCGCCGACGGCATCCACGGAACCGGTCCTGCAGACCGCGGCCGTCCCGACCGTGTCGGCGCTGCGCCTGCCGCACCGGATCGCCTTCGCCGTCGCCGCCGTCGTCCTCGCCGGCTACATCGCCTACCCGACACTCTCCGCCGAGCCCGTCCCGCCGCCGCCCTATTTCACGCCGTTCGCCGACGCGAAGCAGGAGGACGCCCAGCGCGAGGCCCTCTCCGGGGTCTACATGACCGGCGCGCAGGCCGGCCAAACGGGCATTGCCCTCACCGCCGACGGCTCGCTCCGCCTTTTCCAGATCAACACCCAGGGCACGCCCAGCCTGATCCAGGACACCTACCGGCTCGGCCGCATCGGCAACGTCGTCTATATCCTGAGCAACCAGCCCGGCGGGCCGATCCGCGTGAACGAAGGTAACACGCTTTCGTTCTGCGGGGAAACCTACTCCCGCCTCCCGTAGTTTTCCCGGTCAGGTGCAGCCGGTTGCGGAGCCGCGCCCCGCAAGAGTCCCCGCTTAATTCCGGGGCCGGGAATCCGATATGATCGGTGGTCCCATGCCATCCCCCGGAGCCCAGGTGTTGCCGTCGCCCCGATTCCGCCGTCCCCGCGGACTCGCGCGGCGCGCGTTCACGCTCGTCGAGGTCATCATGTCGGTGTCCGTGCTCGCGCTGACGATCACGACGTCGATCACCGTCATGCAGCGGGCGTTTCTCAACTTCGACTCGGCCCGCAACCTCGAGGTCGCCAGCCGCATTTTGCAGACCGAAATGGAAAAGCAGCGGCTCCTCTCCTGGACCCAGGTCACCAGCTCGGCGTACACGCCGACGCTCGACGCCGTCTTCCGCAACAACCCGCAGATCGCCGGCCGCTTCACCCTGAGCCGCAGCATCGAGCTGCTGCCCGACCGCGGCGGCAAACTGCTCCAGATCACGCTCACCGCCTCCTGGCGTTCCTACGACGGCCGTCCGCAATCCCGCAGCTACACCACCTACTATGGCCAGAACGGGCTCTTCTCCGCGTTCACGACCCGCTCGTGACGCGCGGGCGCCGCGCCGCGCCTTCACGGTCGTCGAGTTGCTCATCGCCGCCACCGTCAGCGGCATTCTGCTCACCGCCGTCCTCGCGACCACGGTCGAGATGGCCCGCAGCAGCGTCCGCATTTCGAACTACACCGACATGGACCTCCAGGTCCGCCGCGCCTTCGAACAACTCGGCATCGACCTCAAGGCCGCGAGCAACCTGACGTGGAACAGTTCCAGCGACATCACCGTCACGGTGCCCAAGAGCGACGGCACGACGACGCAGGTGACCTACGCGTGGAACAGCACCACGGAGACCTTCTACCGCGTGCCCGGCACGAGCAGCGCCTCCTACACGGGCCGGCGCGATCTGGTCCGCGGCATTCCCTCCGCGGCCAACGGCGGCACCGGACTCGCCTTCGCGCGCCTCGATTCGAACGGCAACGCCACGAGCTCCGACGCCGCCACCAAGCGCCTGCAGGTCACGTTCACCGTCACCCGCGGGGTCGGCACGGCCGCCAAGACGCGGACCGCCGCCGCCACGGTCTTCACCCTGCGGAACAAGCCCGCGTCATGAGCTCCGCCGCCTCCGGCCCTTTCCGCCGCCTGTGCCGCCGCCGCGGCAGTCTCCTGCTGTCGTCGATGCTCATCTCGATTTCGATGGGCGCCGGATTGGTCGGCTACCTCCAGGTCAGCCGCAACGCGCTCAAGTCGGCGCAGCGCGCCTACTACCTCAACGACGCCGCCGCCCTCGCCGAGGCCGGCCTTGAGGAAGCCGCGTATTGCTTCCGCCAGATCGAGCTCGGCACGGCCGTCAACACGGTGTGGAACGCTTGGAGCATGGTCGGCAGCAACGCCACTATCACCCTCCCGCAGTTCAGCCGCGGCCAGGGAGCCATCGGCCGCGTCAAAATTTTCGTCAGCGGGTACAACGGTTCGGTCCAGATCCCGTACGTCATCTCCCAGGCCACCGTCACGCCGCTCGACGGCAGCCCGCCGATCACGAAGACCCTGAAGATCGGCCTGCGTAAGCGCGGCGCCTACAACGCCGCCATGGTTGCCTCGAACGGCATCGACCTCGGTTCCAGCACCGTCGTCGACAGCTTCAATTCGAACCCTTCCGGCATCTCCGGCTCCACTCCGCTCGCCTACCCGGGCAACGGCGTCGCCTCCGCGGCCAACGTGATTGTGCTCGGCGGCGACGCAGACTTCGGCTCTAGCAGCCAGCTCAAGGGCAGCCTGATGCTGGCCTCGGGCGTCGCCTCCCCGCCGTCCAGCCAGGTCACCGGCACGATCGTGACCAACTACGCCGGCACGTTTCCGCTCCCGTCGTTTCCGTCGCTCGCCTCGATCAACCGGGGCTACCTGCTGTTCACGGTCCCGTCCACGCTGCCGCGCTCCGGCGATTCGCCGGCCTCCGACGGCCGATTTTACTACTTTCCCCTCCTCGACAGCATCGACAACACCACCATCACGGCCAACAAGAACGTCACCGTCGTCTGCGCCGGCGTCCGCTCAGGCATCACCATCCAGCCCGGCGCCAGCCTGATCGTTTATACATTCGGCACGATCAACACTTCGGGCGACAACGCGATCGTGAACAACAGCTGGGCCGGCGGCCTCCAGATCTTCACCTCGACTTCGTCGCGGTGCGACGTCGGCCACAACGGCACCCTGCTGGCCTGCATCTACGCCCCGAACGCCGAGGTCCGACTCAACGGCGGCAGCGGCGGCAGCTCGCACTTCGTCGGCGCCGTAATGGCGAAATCGATCACGACCCAGTCGAACCTCAGTTTCCACTACGACGAGGCCCTGCTCAACTCGAGTCTGGTCGTCGGCATCGGCTACACGCTCTCGACTTGGTACGACCTGCAGGGCACGGCCGAGGCCGCCGGCCTCTCCGCGCTGACCGGCGGGTTCCTACTGTGAACCGTCGGCCGTCGCGTCCGTAAGACGGTACACTTCCATCCGCGCGTTCGAGAACAGCCGGTTCGCCGGCGGCAAGTTCACCTTGGCCCCGTCGGCCAGACTCCGGTCGACCAAAATGTAGCACGGGCCGGTCGTCACCTGCGAGGCCCGCAGCGGGCGGCCGCGGTAGAAAAAGTTCGAGGCGAGATTCGCCCGGATCCGCAGCCTTGTCGTATCGAGCGCGTAATGCGGACCCTCGATCCAGAGCCGCCGCTCGGCCAGGGCGGAATAGTAGAAATGGACGCCCGTGAGCGTGCGGTCCAACGCACCCCAATGGTCTTTCCGCATGTTCTCCGGCGTGCAGGCGTTCGAAACCAGCACCGCGTTGCGCTCGGTGTTGTGCCGCACCCAGAGCAGCGCTTCCTGCAACTCCCGCATGTAGCCGTCGGGCTTGAGGTCCGTCGGCGTGGCCAAAAACTCGCGGAATCCGGGCCGGTTCCGTTTCCACCACAGCGTCGTCTGCATGCCCAGCGCGCAGGCGAACACCAGCACGCCGCCGCCGATCGCCAGCCGCGGCAGCCAGCGGGACCGGACCGGCGTCGTCGCCCGCCGCACCCACGGCAAACCCAGGTCGAGCTCGGCTTCCACCGCGGCCCGCCGCCACGCCGCCAGACGCCGCACCGCCGCGACGAAAAACGCCGCGGTCAGCACCGCCATCGGCAGCCGCATCATCAGCACGAGATAAAGTTCGCCGTAGCTGTTCAGCTCCATCAGCAGGCCCATCCCGGCGCTGGCGAAAAAGAAAGCGCCCAACCAACCCGCGAGCACGCGGTCGCGTTTGCCTTCGCCGCCCCACAGCAGGTAGGGCAGCGCCAGCAGGCGCACGCCGCAGGTGCCCGCGAACACCACGGCCGCGCACAGCCACGTCGCCGCCGGTTTCGCCAGCCACTCCGGCAGCACGCCGGCCGCCGCCGCCTTCCACGCCGGCAGGAACTGTTTCCAGAAGCCCGTGAGCTCGAAGACATGGAACGGGTTGAACTTCGCGTCGCCGGTCCGCCACGCCGACATCGTCGGGTAGTAGACGACCAAGAACGCCACCCCGAGCAGCAGGCCGAATCCCACCAACCGCCACGGGATCCGCCGCTCGCGCCACCAGCGCCATGCCGCCCACAGGCCGAGCGCGCACAGCAGCACGGGCAACAGCGTGCCTTTCGCCCCCGTGCCCGCCGTCGCGAGCAGGGCCAGCCACGCGTAGTGCCGCCAGCCGCAGCTCTCGCGCCGCGCCGCCTGCGCGATCGCGATCAGCAGCGCCCCGCAGTAGATCATGCCGAAGAAAAAGGTCGGGCTCACGAAGAGCCACCGCACGAAGAGACCGAGGAACAGCGGCTCGCCGTAGCTCTCGGCGAACGACACCTCGCTCGCCACCACCAGCAGCAGCGCCGCCGCCACGCCGCCCCAGGGACTGCGCGACAGCGAGCGGCCGAGGACAAAGGCCTGCGCCACCAGCACCGCCCCGAGCGGGGCAAACACGAGCCGCAGCATCACCGCGCCCAATTCCACGCCCGTCGTCCACGAAGCCGCCGCCGCGTGCACCATCATGAAGTAGTGGTACTGCAGCGGCGTGCCCGCGAGGCTCGGGTCGTCGAGCGGCCAGTTGTTCTTGATCACCGCGGCGCGGCTCACGAGGTACACCCAGTCGTGGAAAATCGCCCGCGTCGGCAGGCCCGCCGCCAGCGGCGCCTCCGAGAACATCTGGCTCGCCGCCATCAGCACCGTGGCGAGAAACGCCAGGCCGAGTCCGACCGACAATCCCGCGTGCCTCGCCGCCAGCCGCAGCCGCAACGGCCAATATCCCTGCCGGACGCGGATCGCGACCGCCAACCCGATCCACAGCAACGGCAGCCACGCGTACAACGGCTTCGCGCCCAACGCCGCCAGACCGAGGAAGGAGAAAATCTCCACCGCAAAGCCCGTCGGCAGCGCCAGCGCGAGGAGCGCCGACGGAGTCACCCGCGCCCCGCGCACCGCATGGAGCACCACCGCACCCGGCAGCGCCACATAGAGCGCCACGTAGGCCGCGTAGCCGGCCACGGTATCGAAGTCATACCCGCAGGCCCGGGCCAAAATGTAGACCGCCCCGCAGACCATCGCCGCCGCCGCCGGCCAAAGCGCCAGCGCCGCCGCCGGGCGGGCAAGTACGGGAATGACGCGATGCAGCGGCGACGTCATGGGACGGAATCAGTGGTCGGGGTGGAAGGGGTACGCCGGCTTGGCAGGCGGCGGAACCGGCGCGGAAGGTGCAGCCCGGACCGGTTCGCTGCGGAGCCAAGGTTCCGCGGCCGGGTTTGCAATGCCGAAGTCGGCACCGGCGGCCCGTACCGTCAGATTTCCCAAACCACCTGCCAGTTGCCTGCGATCACCGGTGGCCGCGCCCATTCAGCGCAGTTCGTACACTTCCACGAGCGCGACACCGCTCTCGCCGCCGTCGCCGGTGATCTGCGCCGTGTAGTTGCCCGGCGCCAGGTGCAGCACGAGCGCGGCATCCGCGCTGCCGTTCGCAAACGGGAACGCCCCCGCCTCCGCCGCCGCGGCCCGCACCGTCGCCGCTTGGCTCGCGGCGCTCCAGCCGCGGTTCTCCGCCACCGGCTCCGTGCCGCGCAGCACCGTCAACACCGGCCGCGCCAGCGCGCCCGTGACGCCCAGCGCCGCGAGCGCCGGACCCGCCGCGCGCACCAACACGCGCTTCGGCACCGTGCCGGAAACGGAGATGCCCGCGATCAGCGTGTTGTCGCCGCCGCCGACAAATGCCCGCGTCGACAGGTTCGCCAGCCGCTGCCCACCCGATCCGGCCGACAAATCGTAAACCTCGATCAGGCCGACCCCCGCACCGCCCTGCGCTTCGCTCACGATCGCCGAGTACGCCCCGGGCGCGAGCGTCAGCCGCAGCGCCGCATCCGCGCTGCCCGCGGCAAAGGGAAACGCCCCCGCCGCCGCGGCCGCCGCCGCGATCTCGCCCGCCGCCCCGCCCGCCGCCCAACCCGTGTTGCCCGCGATCGCCGTCGCCCCGCGGTACAGCTCCAGTTTCGGCGCCGGCAGCGTGCCGCCGATGCCGAAGCCCGCCAGCGCCGGACCCGACGCGCGGACCAGCACATTGACAGGCGCATCGCCCGTCACGACGAAGCCGGCCACGATCACATTGTCGCCCGTACCCGCGCGGGCCCGCGTCGAAAGGTTCTGCAACCGCTGCGCCGCCGCCGCCCGGTCCGCCGGACCGCTCAACGCCGTGATTCGGCCGCCCGCGGTCAATTGGCCGGCCAGGCTCGCGCCGCCCGCCGCAATGTCCGCCGCCAGCACGGAGCCGCCGGCCAGTGTCGCTGTCACGCGCCCGCCCGCCGTCACCGTGCCCGTGCCGGCGTCGAACCGCTCGCCGTCGTCGGTCACCGCCAGCACCTGGCCCGTCGCCGTCGCGATCAACTGGGCGGACAACACTCCGCCCGTCGCCCCGGCCCGGAAATAGCCGGCCGCCGCCGCCGTCGGTCCGGCCGGCAGCACCCGCAAAGCCGCGCCGAAACCGGCGACGGTCAGCGTGCCGCCCGCGTCGATGGTCCCGGCCAAGCCCGCCGCCGTCGCGCCCTGCCCGCGAATCGTCAGCGCGCCCGCGTCGTCGACCTGCGCCGTCCCGGCCAGCACCGTTCCGCCCGGCGACCGGCCCAGCACCGTGGCCGAGCCGTCGTCGCGGACAAACGCCGCCAGATTGGCCCCGAAGTAAACCCCCGCCCAGCGGCCCCGCGTCACCGTCAGCGCCGCCGGCGCGCTCGTCGCGACGCCGCCCGCATTCGTCACGCGCACGGAATAGCTGCCCGCGTCCTCCGGCCGCACCTGCGGCAGGACCAGCTCCGCGGCGGTCGCGCCCGCGACGGCGACGCCGTCACGGAACCACTGATACGTCGGCGCCGGATAGCCCGCCCCCTGCGCCGTCAACCGCGCCGTCGCCCCCGCGCGCACCTCGGCGGCGGCAGGCCCTGCCGCCACCGTCGCGGCGACCGCCGGCACGAAACCCACCGTGAAACGGGGATCGCGGTACTGCGCCGCCGTCCCCTCGTCGATCCGGCGCGACGCCGGCAGACGGCCCGTCACATCGAGCGTCGCCCCCGCGAGATCGGTCGAGCGGTATTCCCAGAACTGCACGTCCGGCGCCGCCGTCGCGTTGTCGAGCCGCCAGCCTTCGCGGGCGATGTGCGCTCCCATCGCGCAATCGATGAACACGACCTGGCTGTACGGCCAGGTGTTGGCCACGCCGGCCCGCGGGTCGATGCGCGCAAGGTAGACATTGGTCACGCCCGGCGCCGCCGTGAGCCGGCAGTCCACGTACACGTGGCCCTTGCCCGTCTGGCCGTTGCGCACCTGCGCCAGAAAGCCGGCGCCCACCGACCGCAACTCGCAGCGGTGAAAATGGCAGGCGCCGCCGCCCCACATGAAATCCACGTCGCCCTCGATCAGGCAGTCCGTCGCGAACAGGCCGCCGTTCCACAGCAGCGTGTCCTGGAAACTCGTCAGCGTCACGCGGTCGAGCACGACCCGCTGCCCGTTGCCCCGCAGCGCCTCGGCCTGCGAACCACCCCGCGGCGTGAGGTTGCTCAGCGTCAGGGTTTCGAACGTCATGTCGCTCGCGTCGCAAGAGAACATCGCGCGGTTGTTGCCCGAGTTGAAGTTCGCGTTGTTCGCGTAGGCGATCACGGTGCCCGTCCGGTCCTCGCCCCGCAGGGTCACAAAGGGCTTCGTCGCCCCGAGGTAGTTGATTTCCCGGTACGTGCCGCGGCGCACGGTGATCGTCACGCGGCGGGTGTTGCCGGCCGGCACGAAATCGAGCGCGCCCTGCACCGTCGTAAAATCGCCGCTGCCGTCCGCCGCCACCGTCACCGCCGCCGTGCCCGGCACCGGCCCGGCGTTCTTGGTCGCGAAGCGCCACGCCGTCGGCTCCGTGCTGCCGGGAAACGCGGCCCCGGCCGCGTCCAGCAGCACGCCGGGCTCGAGCGTCACGTAGTAGCTCTGGCCGTACGCGAGCACGCCCGCCCGCGGGAAAATCTCCGCCGTCGTTCCCGTGGCGATCACCGGCAGGAACGCGTACGGCGTCGGGTTCGTCCCCACGAGCCGCGTCTGCGGCGCGCCGAGGTCGAGCGTGTCGACGACCGCGCCGTCGCTAGCGCGGTGGATCCGGATCCGGCCGGACACCCCCGCCCGCACCGCCCGGTCGAACGTCAGCCGCAGGGGCGTGTCGGGATTCACCGCCGTCGCGTCCGCGGCCGGAAACCGCGCCGTCACCGCCATCGCCGACGGCACCGCCAGGACCGCGCCGGCGCTCGTCACCGAGCCGACCGCGTTGGTCAAACGCACGGTGTACGTGCCGAGATCGGCCGCGGTCACGCTGGCGATCGTCAGCGTCGCGCCCGTCGCACCCGCCACCGGTACGCCGTTGCGCAGCCATTGGTACGTCGGCGCCGGCGTGCCCGAGGCCGTAACGGAAAACTCCGCGCGCTGGCCAAGGGCCGCGATCACGCTCGCCGGCGGCGTGGCCACCGCCGGAGCCGTGCGCACGGTCAACGTCGCCGGCGTGCTGACCGCGGCCGTCGTCGCATTGCGCACGGTCACGGTGTACACTCCCGCGTCGGCCGCCGTCGCGGCGGCGATCGCCAGCGTCGCGCCCGTCGCGCCGGCGATCGGGGTGCCGTTGCGCTGCCACTCATAGGTCAGCGGCGCCGAACCGAAGGCCTGCACGGCAAACGTCGCGCCCTGGCCGGCGTTCACCGTGAGGGACACCGGCTGCGTCTGGATCGTGGCCGGCACCGGGGTCGACGAAATCGTCACGGCTGCGCCCGGACTGGTGACGCTGCCGAAGGGATTGGAAACCGTGACGCTGTAGCTGCCCGCGTCCGTTGCCGCCCCGGTCAGGGCGAGCGTCGCGCCCGTCGCGCCCGCGATGGGCACGCCGTCCTTGCTCCATTGATACGCCAGCGGCGCCGCGCCGGCCGCCGTCACGCCGAGGGTGCCCGCCTGCAGGACGTTCAGAATCAGCGGCTGCGGCGCGACGGAAATCGTCGGCGGCGTCTGGGGCGAGACGCCCGTGACGTTTTCCAGCGTGAGCGTGACCGGGGTCGCGCCGGTGTTGAGAAACATGAACGCGATCTGGTCGAACACCGTCGCCGCCGGCGCCGGATCCGGGTTGGTGTATGCGGTCTGGCTCAGACCGTCGCCGCGCAGCCACGCGCCCGCGGCGTCCGTACCGGTGCCGGTGCCGAGCGCGATCCCGCCCGCGCTGCGCACGAGGCGGAGCGTGAGCGTGTAGGGAACGCCGTCGGCCAGCGCGCCCGCCGTCTGCACCGCGCTGCCGGTGCCGAGGTTGGCGAACGACGCGCCGGTCGGGTTGAGCAGGCTCGGCGACGGGCCGGTGCCGTTGCGGCGGCGCATCTCGAGCAGGCTGCCCGTGCTGCGGCCGTTGACCCAGACGAAGTAGCCGCCGTCGTCGGTGAAGCCCGCGGTGGCGGCCCGGTTGAAGAGCCCAAAGCCGATCGCGCGCGTGCCGGCCGCGAGGGAATTGAGGCCGCCGCTGGCCGTGAACGTCACCGACACCGGCACGGTCGCCGCGGCCGGCGCCGTCAGATCGATCGGGACCAGATTGCTCGCGACCAACGTCGCGCGCTGGCCGGGCGCGACCGTGACCACGACCTTGTCGCCGGTCGACGGAGTCGCCGCGAGGGTGGTCTCGTCGAACACGCTCCAAGCCAATTGGGCCCGCGCCGATATGGCGGCGACGAGCAAGACGAACGGAAGCAGGGCGAAACGCAGGCGGCAGCGGGGCATGGGATGGGGTGGACCGGCGCGATGCGCTCCGGCCCCGCCAGCAATGCAGTCGCCGCCGACGCCGCAACGGCGAACTCGCCGAACCGTCCGAGTACGCCCTTCCGCGCGCCTCCGCCGGCCTCAGCGCTTCACCGCTTCCGGCTGGGCCCACTCGGCGCCGGCGGGAAACGTGTACGGCAGGCGGAAGACGTTTTTCCCGGTCGAATCCGAAAAATACAATCGCGAGGGACTCGGCTGGTCGGGATTGCCGTCGGCCCAGAACGCAAAGAACGGATCCCGCGCGTTCACCGGACGGCGCGCGTAGCTGTGGTTGAACTCGCTGCGCTGGGTCACCTGCTGGCGCCGCGTCCAGGTTCGGCCTTCGTCGCGGCTCGCCCACAGCACCATATCGCCGCCCGTGCCCCACTTCTGCGGACCGACGTCGGTCGGTGCGATCACCAGCCATTCGTCCTTCAGGACGTACAGGCTGCCCATGTCGTAGTTGTGGTCCGAGGTCGTGACGGTGGAAAAATTCCATTTCCCGCCGCGCCAATGCGCCACGGTCCACTCGCGCTCGCCGCCGCCGGGGCCGGGCCGGAAGTCGCGGGAAACAACGTAGAGCAGAATCGGATTGCCGGCCGCGTCGAAGTTCAGGTCGCAGGTATAGACGAGCCGCCCCTGCGCCGCGTAATCGACGACGAGAGCGGGATTCTTGATCTCGGCGAGCGGCAGGGTGAGCGCGGTGCCGTCGGCCGTCGTCCACGTGGTGCCAAAATCCGTCGTCTGCGCGTAGTAGAGATTTGTGCGTTTATCGACGTTGCCGCCCGGGTGGTAATTGAAGAACGACGCCACCTTGCCGTCGCGCGCGCCGCTCGTCTGGTAGTGCCCGCCCATGCCGGCGAGTTTGCGTGTCTCGCTCCAGGTGCGGCCGTCGGGACTCGTTTCGAAGTACAGTTCCCGGCCCTTCGTGTACTTCGTGAAAAGGTGCAGGAACCCTTTGCCCGGCACCTGCCACGGTTGCGGGTACGTGATCGTCTTGGTCGCGACCAACTCGAACCGCGAGGGGTCGTACGGTTTCTCGCTGCGATAGATGAAACCGGGTCGGGAATTCGCGCGGCCGCTGACGAAGACCCAAATGTAACCCTGCGGGTCGAGGTTGAGGCTGGGGTTGTCGTGCGGGTCGTCGACGGGACGCTTGTCGTGCACGAGCACGGGCCGGGAAACGCGTCCCGTTTTGT
The DNA here is from genome assembly GCA_027482185.1 of Opitutaceae bacterium. GTDB lineage: Bacteria > Verrucomicrobiota > Verrucomicrobiia > Opitutales > Opitutaceae > ER46. The sequence goes on from JAIXWF010000015.1 coordinate 277,802, forward strand.
GATCGTAGCTGCCGATCAGGCAGAGCAGCGCGCGTTCGCCGGCCGGGGAGCCGCCGTAGACGAAGAACGTCTTGTCCACCGCCGCGGCGTACACCGCGATCGGGTTGTGGTTCGCGGTGTAGGTGCCGAGGCCGCCGGAGTATTTGTCGCCGTACTCGGACTTCTGGCCGAGCGTGAACCAGATGCCGCGGTAGCCATCGATCGGCACCGCCGGCGCGGCGCGCAACGCCGCCGAAAAACCAAGCACGCAAAGCAATCCGGCCGCAGCCGTCTTCAGGGGGAGGGAAAGCATCGGCCGGCAACCAAAGCCAGTCCCCGCCGCGGCGCCAGCCGGCAACGGCGGCACTTTCGTGCGCCGCGGGACGGCGACCTCAACCGAAGAGCGCCGCGATGGGTTTGCCGCCGTCGGTGATCGGCACCGGGCGGTCGCCGTCGAAGAGGTTCTTCGTGTAGTCGATGCCCATCGCCGCGTGGATCGTCGCGAAGAAGTCCGGCACGCTCACCGGGTCGCGCGCGATCGTCTTGGAAATCTCGTCCGACTCCCCGTAGGCCCCGCGGTGCCGCAAACCGCCGCCCGCGAGCACGCACGTGAAGACGCGGCCCTGGTGCCCGCGCCCGCCGCCGCTGTCGAACTCCGGCGGCCGGCCGAATTCGCTCGTGATCACGATCAGCGTCTTGTCGAGGAGGCGGCGTTGCTCGAGGTCGGTGATCAGCGCGGAGAAGGCGATGTCGAGCTCCTCGATCAGGCCGTGCTGCTGTTTGATGCCCGTGTTGTGCACGTCCCAGCCCGTGCCGTTGATGAAATTCAGGTTGTGCGAGACCTCGATGAAACGGACGCCCCGTTCCACGAGCCGGCGCGCCAGCAGGCAACGCTGGCCGAACTCGCCGCCGTACGTCTCGCGCAGCGCCGCCTTCTCCTCCCCGAGCTTGAAGCTGCGGGTGAACTCAGGGCTGCCCAGTTTCAGGCTCTGGTCGATCGCGGCGTCGTAATCGCCGAGCCGCGCGTCCTCCGGCCGCGGCGTCCCGGCCCGCAGCCCCGCCAGCAGCGCCTCGCGCCGCGCCTGCCGCGGTTCCGCGATGCCCTCGGGCCGCGACAGCCCCGCCGGTCCCTGGCTCGTGTCGGTCAAATAGAGATAGCCGGCCTTGGCCCCGAGGAAACCGGGGCCGCGGGTCACATTCGGGTATCCAATCAGCACGTACGGCGGCACGCCGTCGGCCGCCGCCCGCCGCTCGTGCGCGATCGTCGAGCCGAGCGAGGGATAGACCACCGTCCCGCTTACGATCCGGCCGGTGTGCATGCGGTTGGTCGCCGCCGCGTGCTCGTCGATCACATCGTGGTGCACGGTGCGCACCGCCGTCACGCGGTCCATCAGCGGCGCGGTGCGGCGCAGATGTTCGCAGACGTTCACGTCGCGCACCGCCGTCGGGATGCTGGCGTAAAGCGAACCGGCAAACTTCTTGGCCGGGTCGCCGCGGCGCTTGGGATCGAAGGTGTCGATCTGCCCCATGCCGCCGCCGAGCCAGATGGAAATGACGTGCTCGGCTTTGCCTTTGAGCAAAGCGGACGGCGCCGCGGCGGCCCCGCGGGCAAACGCGGGCAACAAGGCGGCGGACGCGGTGGCGGTGAGGAAATCGCGGCGGTTCATGGCAGTGGAATCAGGGGCTTGGGGAAACGGAATTGGGATTTCGGAATCGACTCGGCGGAACAGAGTGGCGGCACGGCGGCGCTGGGACGGGGGCTTCGGTCTTTCAACGTTCAACTTCCCGCTTTCAACCGCGCGCCCCGCGCGCTCAAGGCAGCCACACGAATTCGCGGGTGTTGAAGAGGGACCAGACGACGTCCTCGTAGCGTTCGCGCCACTCGGCGCGCAACCGCGGATCGGGCGGCGGACCGGCGCGGGCGCGCTGCTCGTGCTCGATCTTGATCGAATTCGCCTCGGGCATCAGGTGGTTCGACCACGACACGCCAGGCAACGGCGCCGGCGGCGGCGGCGCCTTCACCTCGGCCGCGGGCACCAGTCTTTGGCCGAAGCCGTCGGCGAGCGTGCGCGCGAGCGGATGGCGCTCCGCGTCCGTCGGCGGCCGGCTATAGACGCGGAGGAAAAGCCGTTCCACCAACTCGTCGGGCGAACTTGCGGCCACGGCCAGATCGGCCAGTTCGCTGCGGTGCGAGGCCCGCGTGACCCAGGTCGAGACGACGCTGTTGGCCAGCACGCCGGCCTGCAGCACGTTCGGATCGGTTTCGCGGTCCGTGCGCGGATTCTGCCGCGAGCCGGTCCAGCCGAAGGCCTCGAGCACATCGGCCACGGCCTGGGCCCGCGGTAAATTGAGGCTCGGGCGGTCGCGTTCGTTCGAAAGACTCGCGAGCATCCACGCGCGCTTCGGCGTGCCGAGGGAGACAAACGAATCCGCCGGCCGGCGCGCGTCCGAGTCGAGGGTGATTTCCTCGACTTCAAGCGGTTGGCCGGAGGCGGCGAAGAGCGCGTCGACCACCTGCTCCGCGCCGAGGCGCCGCGGCTCCGGCGCGCTGAAGAAACGCTGGTCGGCCGAGGCCGCGAGATTCCGGCCGGTGGCCGCGCGTTGGTAAACCTGCGACGTCATGATCAGCCGCACGAGGTGCTTCGTGTCGTAGCCGCGCGCGACAAACTCCCGCGCCAGCCACGCCAGCAACTCGGGATGGCTCGGCGTCTTGCCTTCCCAGTCGTGCGCGGGCTCGACGAAGCCGGCGCCGAGCAGGCGTTTCCACACGCGGTTCACGATCACCTGCGCGAAACGCGTGTTGGCCGGCGACGTGACGAGTGCGGCCAACCGCTCGCGCGGGTCCTTGGGATTCTGCAGCAGGCCGTCGAGCGAGCCGTCGTCGACGGCGCCGGTGACCGCGGCAAACGGCCACGCCGGCGGCACCGGCGTCTTCGGCGGCAGCGTCACCTTGATCAGCGATTCGCGCGCCTTCTTCTGCTCGAAGAACGCCGCGGGCACCGTGCTGGAGGCCGGGACCGTCACGGGCTTGCGTTCGAAGTAGGCGGCCAGCGCGTAGAGGTCCTTCTGTTTCGTGCTGTGATAGGGCGAGTCGTGGCAGCGCGCGCATTGCAATTCGATGCCGAGGAATGCCGTCGCGACAATGTGGCCCTTGGCGGCGAAGGGCGCGTCGTTGTCCGCCGCGAGGCCGAAGCCGGCCGTGCCGCCCTCGCGTTCGCTGCCGCGCAGCATGATCAATTCGGTGACGAGCCGGTCCATCGGTTTGCCGTCGCGCAATGCCTCGTGGAGGTACCAGCGGAACGGTCCCGTGTTGTTGAGGCTCGGCTTCAGCATGCTCGGGTTCTCCGCGAGCACGTCCTGCCAATAGCTCACCCACTGGTCGGCGAAACGTTCGTCCGCGAGCAGGCGATCGACCAGCCGCGCGCGTTTGTCCGGGGCGCGGTCGGCGAGAAACGCGCGCGTCTCGCGCTCGGTCGGGGGCACGCCGACGGCGTCGAAGTACGCGCGGCGCAAGAACGCGGCGTCGCCGATCACGGGCGCGGGCTTGACGACATCGGGCGCGAGCGGCGGCGCCGGCCACTTGGCCCCGGCGTCGATCCATTTTTCCAAAATCGCGATCTGCGCCGCGGGCAACGGGTCGCCGTTCGGCGGCATGCGGTCCTCTTCGTCGGCGTGCCGGAGCCGCGCGATCATTTCGCTCGCGGCGGCCTTGCCGGGTACGATCGCCGGAAGTTTCGATTCGCCGCCGGCCAACGCCGCGGCGCGGCTGTCGAGTTTGAGCCCGCCTTTTTCCTTCTCGCCGTGGCAACGGAAGCATTCGCCGCGCAAGATCGGCATCACGGTACCGTGAAACGCCTGCGCCTCCGCCGGCGGCGTGCCGGCCGCGGCGGCCACGGCCTTGGCCAATTTTGCCGCGAGAAACGCGTCCACCGGATGCGGCGCTCCCGCCGGCACGGACGGCGCCGGCCCCTGCTCCGCCCACGCGCGGGCCAATTCGTGCCGCCGCTGCCAGAAGGCGTCCTGCGACGCCGCCAATTCGCGGCGGTGCGCGTCGTCCGCCGCCGCGAGGCCGGCCTCGACGCGGCCGAGCGCCGCAGTGACGGCGTCGTCGGTCAGCGGCACCGGCTCGCCCGCGGCTCCCGCCGGGCGCAACAAATTGAAACTGCGGCCGTCCGGGGTCTGCACGGCCACGAGCAATTCGCCGGGCTCGGGCCGGTAGCGGCGACCGCCGACGAGATTCTCGACCACGATGCGCTGCGGGGCCGTTGCTCCGGCCGGAATCGTGATTTCGCCGAAGGTTTCCTGCACCCCGTAGATCACCTGGCGGAGGCCCGGCAACGGCGGAGCCGGCTGCGGCACCACCGTGTCGTACCCGCCCGAATCCTGCTTGTGCGGCACCGTCGAGGCGACGAGCCGGCCGTCGACCCAGAGGCGCGCGAGTCCGCGGGCGCGGAACACGACGCGGTGTTGGCCCGGCGGCAACGCCACATCGGCCGCGAGCCGCGCCAGCACCGGCGGCTTCCAACTCGCGCGGATGCCCCAATCGTCGTACCGCAGCGGCAACCGCGGCAGGAGAAATTCGCCGCCGCTCCACCGCCGCGTTTCCGCGGGCAGTTTCTCGCCTTCGTTCAGCCAACGGTCGTGCGCCGGCATGCCTTCGTGGAACGACGCGCTGACCCGCCCCGCCGGCAACGCGCCGAGCTCGGGCATCACCGCCGGCGCGGCCTTCGCGACCACGGGGCCGCCGACGCGCCGGAAGCGCGCCTTCATCTCCGCGTCGCCGAGGATCTCCCGGTGCACGGCAACGGAATCCATGCTCCCGCGGAAACTCGCCGAAGCCGAGCCCTTCATCGAGGAGCCGATCCAGATTGCGTCGTCGTCGACCACCGGCGCCGCCGTCGTCGCGCCGCCCATGTCCCAGTCGCCGGTCACAACCTGGCCGTCGAGCCAACCCCGGAGGCTGCCGGGCTCGCCGAAGCGGTAGCTCACCGCGATGTGGTGCCAGCCGGAGCCGGCGGCAAAGCCCGCCTTCGACGTCCAGCGGTGCCAATGCGCGTCGCGGGCGCCCGCGTTGGGCTGGCGCGGCGTCGCGAAAAGGAAGTTCACCTTGAACTGGCCGCCGGCAGCGCGCAGCCGCAGGGCCCAGTTCTGGTTGTCGCGGCCGTCGGTGCGGCCCTTGCCGACGACGTAGAGGTTTTCCCCGTCTTTCAATCCCTCGACCTGAACCCACGCTTCCAACGTGATTGCATCGCCGTTCGTGAAATCGAACGCACTCGCCGCGCCCGGATCCGCCAGAGCCAAGCGCGCCCCGGCGCCCTCGAAACGGACCGCGGTGTTGGTGCGTTCGAAATCCGGAAACATCGGCGGCCGCGGACCCGGCACGTCGCGTTGCACGCCGCCGACGGCGACGGCGCGGGACACATCCTCTTCGCCGAAATCCCAACGCGCGACCGGCGCGGCCGAAACCAAAGCGGGCACCAACAGAACAAGCGCCGGCAGGGCGCGGGCAAACAGCGTCTTCATGGGCAAGCGGAACGGGGGTAAACGGGGGCCGGAAGGGGGAAATCGGCCGGAAAGCGAATCCGATAAAACCCATCGGCCCGCCCCGGGCCAGCCGCAATCGGGGGCCCGCACGAAAGTGTCGGCGCCAACGTAGCCCGGAGCTTCAGCCCGGGCGGTCTTCTATCCTTTCCCGATCCCACGGGCTAAAGCCCCGTGCTACGGCGCGCCCATCCCGATTTCCCAATCTTCACTTCCCCGCCGTCGCCCGCCGCAAGTCCGCGTACAACGCCGCCAACCGCGGCATCGCCAAACCCGCCGCCTGCGCCCGCCGCAACGGCTCGCCCCAGATCGCCTCGCGCTCGACTTCCCGGCCCGCGAGAAAATCCACGAGACTCGAAGGCGCGTAGGCGCCCATGCCCGGCGTCACGTCGAGCTGCGAACGGATGAACTCCTCCGTCACTTCGTAGCCGAAGTGCCGCGCCGCCCCCGCGACTTCGTCCATCAGCGGCCGCACCTCCGCCGCAATCCGCGGATCGGCCAGCAACCGGTCCGTCGTGAGCCCGCCGCGCGCGATCGCGAGGCCGTTGAAGGGCACGTTCCAGATCAACTTTTGCCAGCGCGCCTCCGCCAGGTTGTCGAGCACGCGCACCTGCACGCCGATCCCCGCGAACCGCTCCGCGATCGCCCGCAGCCGCGGCGTCGCCGGCCGGCCGAATTCCCCGAACGTCATTTTCCCCGGCGTGTGGAAACCGACGATCTCGCCCGGCCGCGCACGCGTCACGCCGATGTAGCAGAGCGCGCCGCACACGCGTTCCGCGCCGGCGATGCCCGCGATGAATTCCTCGTTGCCCAGACCGTTCTGCAACGTGAGCACGACCGTATCCCGTCCGAGCAACGGCGGCAGCAAGTCGCGCAGCGCCGCATTGCCCGTCGTCTTGAGGGCCACGAGCACGAGATCGACCGGACCGATTTCCGCCGGCGCCGCGAAGGCCGCCACCGGGTCGAGCCGCCGCACCGCGTCGCGTTCCCGCAGCGTCAATCCCGCCGCGCGCACCGCGGCGAGGTCGCTCCGCAGCAGAAAACGCACGTCCGCGCCCGCCAACGCGAGCCGCGCGCCGTAGTAGCAACCAATGGCGCCGGCCCCGACGACCGCGATGGCCGGGCGCGAACTCTTCTCCGCGTTTTCGGTCATTGCCCGCGCGCCACGACGATTTCCTCGAGTGCCTGCACCGCCGGCGCCACGGCGACGATCGCGTCGGCCCAGAATTGCTTTTCGCGGATGTCCCACCCGAGCGTGCGGCGCACCGCATCCTCGCAGGACGCGCGGCCGGTTTCCCGGAGAAACGCCTCGTACTTCGGCAGGAAACCCGCGCCTTCGCGGCGGAATTGCGCCGCCAGCGCCTGGCTGAGCAAAAACCCGAAGGTGTAGGGGAAATTGTAGAAAGCGACGTCGGCGAAATAGAAATGCTGCTTCGACGCCCAGAACCACGGGTCCTCCGCGCCGGGCTCCAGCACCTCGCCGTAGACTTCGCGCTGCGCCGCGACCATCAATTCCCCGAGGCGCGTAGGGCTGACGACGCCCGCTCTCCGTTCCTCATGAAAACGGTTCTCGAAGAGGTAGCGCACGGGAATGTTGAGCAGGTACGCGGGCACGTGGCCGGTCTCCATGTCCACGAGAAACGCCTTCCGCTCCGGGGTCAGCCCCGGCTCGGCCAGCAGCCCGCGCACGAGGATCTGTTCCGCGAAGGTCGAAGCCGTCTCCGCCAGCGTCATCGCGTAGTCGCGCGCGCAGGGCCGCAGGTCGGACAACACGTGCGTGTGCCAGGCGTGGCCGGCCTCGTGGGCGAGCGTGACGACGTCGTTGATCGTGCCGCCGAAGGTCATGTAGATGCGCTCCTCGCGCGTGACCGGCGACGAAGTCTGGAAGGCGCCGCCGCGCTTGTTGGCGCGTTTCTCGGCTTCGATCCAGCGGGCGCGCACGATGCGGCGGAAGTAGTCGCCGAGTTTCGGATACGCCGCGTCGAAGGCCGTCTGCACGGCGGCGACGCCTTCGTCCCACGAATACGCCGGCACCGGCGCGAGCGGCCGCGGCGCGCCGAGGTCGTACCACGCGAGCGCCGGCGTGCCCTGGATCCGCGCGCCGAGTTTGAGAATGCGGCGGGGCAATTCGTAGTTGGCCGCGATGGCGGCGAACATGGCGTCGAGCGTCGCGCGGGCGACGCCGGCGTCGTGCAAGGGCACGTCGAGGAAATGCCCGCGGCCGCGGCGCGCGTAGAGCGTGAAGCGCGTGCCGGCGAGGCCGTTGAGCGCGGCGGCGCAGGTGTCGGCGTGCGCGGCCCAGGCCCGGTTGCCGCCCTCGAAGGCGGCGCGGCGGAGCGCGCGGTCCGGCTGCGAAAGCAGCGCCTGCCGTTGCGCCATCGGCACCGTCTCGCGCGTGCCGTCGGATTTCTCCACCTCGAAGGTCAGCTTGCCGGCGATCGTCTCGTAGAGGCGCGTCCAGGCCTTGAAGCCGTCGACGCCGAGGTCGGCCGCGAGCGCCTCGAGCGCGGCGGGCATCTGGTACACCGCCTCGGCCCGCAGCAGGCCAACCGAGTGCCCCGCGCCGGCCAGCGCGGGCTCGGCGAGCAGCGCGGCGTACGCGGCGTCATCCGCCGGCCGCAGCGCGCGGAGGAGCTGCGTCTTGATCTTGCCGAGTTCGGCGAGGAGCAGGGCCAGGGCGGCGTCCTCGGCCTGCACGGCTTCGTCGGCGGCATTGGCCGCGCTCAGGCAGCCGAGATAGGAAACCAGATGCGCACCGCGGGCGGAGAGATCCTCGTACGCCGCGAACAATCCGGCCCACGCCGCGCGGGCGGCCGCACCGGTGGCGTCGGCTGATTTCACTTCCGGCAACGCCTCCGCCTGCGCCAGCGCGCCGGCGAGATCGGAGCGGAAGGCGCCCTTGAAGGCGGCGAATTCCGGTCCGGCAAAGGTCGGGAAATACGACGTGAGGTCCCAGGTCTGCGGCAACGGAGCCGCGGCGGTGTTGGCCATGCCCCGAAGCAGAAACCCCGCCGCCGCGTTGGCAAACGGGGAAATCGAGGACCGGGAGCGTAGCCCGGCCAAGGCGTAGCCCGGGCCTTCAGCCCGGGTATCTGAATACCCGAAACAAACGCGGGCTGGAACACCGCGCTACCTCGGGCACGAAAAAGGGCAGGTCCGGAGACCTGCCCTTTTGCTTTGAGGAATTCCGCTTCGCTCAGCGCAGGAAGGCCTCGTGGAGGCCGCCGTCGACGGTGAGGATCTGGCCCGTCGTCTTGCTCAGGCGCTGGCTTACGAGGAGGAAGTACGCCTCGGCCTGGTCGGCCGGCGTGATCGGCGCCTTCGTCAACGTGCGGTCCGCGTAGAACTGCGCCAGTTTCTTCACCAGCGAGTCCGTCGCCTCGTCGTCCGTGTACGGGATGTTGTACTTCGCGAGCGAACCGATGACGCGGTCGCGCGGGAACATCGCCGAGCCCTGCACCACGGTCGCGGGCGCAACGCCGTTCACGCGCACGAGCGGCGCGAGTTCGATCGCGAGTTCGCGCACGAGGTGGTTGGCCGCGGCTTTCGAGGTGTCGTAGGCCACGGAACCCTTCTTCGCGACGGCGGCGTTGGCCGAGGTCGTGAGGACGAGCTGGCCCTTCAGGCCCTGTTCCTTCCAGGTCTTGTAGGCTTCGTCGCCGACGATGTAGCTGCCGGTGACGTTCACGCCGAAGGTGAACGCCCACTTGTCGTCGGGGATGTGGCCCGTGGTGTCGCTCGGCCAGAACACGCCGGCCGTCACGCAGATCGAGTCGAAGCCGCCGTAGGCGAGCGCGACGTCGTCGAGCATGGCGCGCACGCTGGCGCGGTCCGTGATGTTGGCGGCGAGGCCGACGGCCGGGCCGCAGTTGGAAATGCCGGAACCGGCGACGCCGATGCCGAGCCCGAGCTTGTCGGTGATTTCCTTGGCCGTGGCCTGGGCGCTCTCGACCTTCATGTCGACGCACACGATGTGCGCGCCGTCCTTCACGAGGCGGTGGGCCGTTTCCTTGCCGATGCCGGAACCGGCGCCGACGACGACGATGACCTGCCGGGCGAGTTCCTTCTCGGCGGGCATGCGCTTGAGTTTCGCTTCCTCGAGGAGCCAGTACTCGATGTCGAACGCTTCCTGCTGCGGGAGGGCGATGTAGGTGTCGATCGCCTCGGCGCCGCGCATGACCTCGACGGCGCAGTTGTAGAATTCGGCGGTGACGCGGGACTCGGACTTGTCCTTGCCCCAGGCGATTAGGCCGAGGCCGGGGATGAGGACGACCGTCGGGTTCGGGTCGCGCATCGCGGGCGAGTTGGCGTGTTTGCACTTCGCGTAGTAGGCCGCGTAGTCCTTGCGGTAAGCCTCGAGGCCGGCGGCGAGTTTCGCCTTCAGCGCGGCGCCGTCTTCGGCCTGGGGATTCCAGTCGACGTAGAGCGGCTTGATCTTGGTACGGAGGAAGTGGTCCGGGCACGAGGTGCCGAGCTCGGCAAGGCGGGCGGCGTCCTTCGAGTTAACGAAACGCAGGATCTTCGCGTCGTCCTGGATCGTGCCGATAAAGCGCTTCTCCTTGGAAACCTGACCGCGCAGCCAGGGTAGAATCGCGGCAAACGTCGCGCGGCGCTTCGCCTCGTCGAGCGTCTGGTACTTCTGGCCGCCGAAGGCGGTCGCATCGCCGCCCTTCGCGGCGTACTTCGCCTCGATGTAGGCGGCGGCCTTTTCGATGCAGTCGAGCGTATAGGTGTAGCAGGCCTTGTCGTCGTTGTCCCAGGAGATGAAGCCGTGCTGGCCCATCATGATGGACTTCACCTTCGGGTTGGCGCGGCAGATTTCCTGCATCGCGAGGCCGAGCTCGAAGCCCGGGCGCATCCACTTCACGTAGGCCATCTCGCCGCCGAAAATTTCCTGCGTGAGCTTTTCGCAGTTCTTCGAGGCCGCGATCGAGATGATCGCGTTGGGGTGCATGTGGTCGACGAACTTCGCCGGGATGAAGCTGTGCAGCGGCGTGTCGATCGAGGAGGCGCGCGGGTTCAGGTTGAACGTCGTGTGCGTGTACATGCCGACCATGTCGTCCTCGGCCTGCGACTTCAGGCCCTTGTCGGCGCGCGCGGCGTAGAGTTTCTGCAGGTCGATCAGCTTCTGCTGGTAGAGGGAGGAGAAGTTTTCCCGCGTGCTCGTGCGGAGGTCGCCGCCGGAGCCCTTGACCCAAAGCACCTCGGTGGGCTGGCCGTTGAGCGGATCCTTTTCCACGATCTTGGAGGACGTGTTGCCGCCGCCGGTGTTGGTGATGCGCTGGTCGCTGCCAAGCAGATTGGAACGGTACACGAGGCGGCCGACCGGATCGAGGGACGCGGCCTTGGCATCGTCCCAGGCAAAGTTGACGTACGAGTAGGTTTTCATGGGAAAGTTCGAGAATTGCGGAGCGGGGATTGCGGGTTGCGGATTGAAGAAACGGAATTCGCGGGCGTTCCGGCTTACCAAAGCCGTGTGTCCGGCGCTGATCGCCGACAGCTGATCGCTGATCGCTCTTTCATGCCAGCCCCAGCGCTTTCTGCCGGTAATGTTCGTCGGGGCGGCCCGCGATGCGCGCGACCTGGGCCGCGCTGAGGAAACGCGGTTTGCCGCCCGACAACGCCGCCGCGCCGGCAAAGATTTCCGCGGCCTTCGTCGCCATCAACGTCGCGGCCAGCACCGACTCCGGCGTCGGCCCCAGCGCGATCAACCCGTGGTTTTCGAGCAAGATGATCCGCGGCGCGCGCGCGACGCGTTTGATGTACGCGCGCACCGCCGCGCGGATGCCCTGCGCGAGTTTCAGGCCGGGATCGAGGTACGGCACGAAGACGCTCTCGACGCCGCAGCACACGATCTCGTCGGGACACAACCGCCGCCGCGCAAAGGTCCGCGCGTGCCGCGTGCAAAGCAGGCGGTTGACCGCGACGGGATGCGTGTGGCCGACGAAATTCACTCCCGGCAACGTGAGCAGAAACGCGTGGAACATCGCCTCGACCGACGGCTTCTTCGCCGCCGCGTCCACGCGCGCCGCCAGCAGCGCCGCGTCGACCGCCGCATCCGGCACGGCCTTGCGGTCGAGCAACGCCGCGAGTTCGCCGAGCCGGCATTCCGTCAGGCCCAACGGCGACAGCGTCGCGAGGTTCGAACCGCTGGCCTTCACGAGAAACGTGTCCGCCCCCGTCCGCGCCGAGGTGTTGCCCTCGCCCAAAATCGCCAACTTCCGATCCTCGCGCCCGAGGTCGTGCGACAACGCCAACAGGCGATCGGCGACGTGGGCGGGAGCGGATTCGGTCGGGGCGGCCATGACGAAAGAGCCCGAGAAACGCCGAAAATCTTCCATCCTGTCAACGTTTCCGTTGCAAAATCTTCCAACTTCTTCCAATTCCTCCCGCACGTCATGCAACCGGAAGAGCGCCAGGCCAAGATCGAGGCCTACCTTCAGAAAGCGGAATTCGCTTCCCTGGAGGAACTTGCCCAGCAGGTCGGGGCCTCGGTCTCGACGGTGCGCCGCGATGTCGCCGCCTTGGAAGAACGTGGCCTCGCCCGCCGCACGCATGGCGGGGCACGGTTGCTGCAGGCGCCGAAAAGCGACGAGTACGTCTTCAATATCCGGGACACGCATCAGGTGGCCGAAAAGGAAGCGATCGGCGCCGCCTGCGCCGCGCTCATTCAGCCGGGGCAAAACGTGATCCTCGACAGCGGCACCACGTGTTTCCACGTCGCGAAGCACCTCGGCGACAAGGTCGCGCAGATCATCACCAACTCGCTGCCGATCGCGAATCTGTTCTCCGGCTCCAACCGCCACGAAGTCCATCTCTCCGGCGGCACAATCTACCCGCGGCTCGGCACCTTGGTCGGACCGCATGCCGTGGAAACGTTTTCGCGGCTCCACGCCGATGTCGCGATTCTGAGCGGCGGCGGGCTCGCGGCCGACGGCATCACGAATTCGCACGCCCTCCTCGTCGACATCCAGCGCGCCATGATCGCCGGCGCCGCCCAGGTCATCTTCTGCCTCGACGCCACGAAGTTCGGCCGCCGGTCGACGTTCTTCCTCTGCGATTTCACCGACGTCGACGTCGTCGTCACCGACGCCAAAGCCCCCGCCGACCTCGTCGCCGCTCTGCGCGCCCGCGGCATCGAAGTCGTGCTGGCGTGAGCGCCGCTTGCCGCGGCGCTCACGCCAGCACGACTTCGGGTTTGGGGTTCGGGGTTCGGAGTTCGGAGTTCGGAGTTTTGCGCGGCGCAAATCTCAGGTTCTGGGTTTTGCGTTTTGGGTTTTGGGTCAGCCGATCCCATCAGCCCTCACCTTCTGCGACTCTTGCGCCTCTTTGCGGCGCTCCGTGCGATCACCCGCGCCTATCCGCCGCGTCCTCTCCGGTTTCCGGTCTCCGCACTCCGGTCTTATTTATAAAACCGCGTTGTCGATCAGCCGCACTTCATCGATCCACGCGGCCAGCGCCAGCAGCGTGCGGCCGGGCACGACTTCGCGCATCGGCTCCATCGTCACGGGATCGACGATCGCCACATAGATCACGCGCACCATCCGGCGCTGGCCGAGGTGGTGCGTCACTTCCGCGATGATCCGGTCCGGGCTGCGCACGCCCTGCGCGGACATCTCCTGCGCTTTCTTCAACGCCGCCGACAGCGCCTGCGCGTCCTCGCGCTGCCGCACCGACAGGTCGCGGTTGCGCACCGCGATCGCCACGCCGTCGGCCTCCCGCACGAGCGGCGCCACCGCCACCTCGGTCGCAAAACAAAGATCGGCAATCAGCTTCCGCACCACGGCGACCTGCTGCGCGTCGCGTTGCCCCAGCACGAGCACGTCCGGCTGCACAATATTCAGGAGCTTCGCGAAACACGTCGTCACGCCCCGGAAATGCGTCGGCCGCGACACGCCGCAGAGCGGTTTGCTCACGGCCTCCTCTGTCACGAACGTCGAATATCCTTTCGGAAACATTTCCTCGGGCGCCGGCAAAAACACCGCATCGACCTTCAGCTGGCTGCAAAACAGCACGTCGGCCGCCGGCGTCCGCGGGTACTTCGCGAAATTCTCGCTCGGACCGAAAGCCAGCGGATTGGGAAACACCGCCACCACGACCGCCTGCGCCCGCGCCTGCGCCTCGGCAATCAGCGCCGCGTGGCCGGCATGGAGCGCGCCGTTGGTCGTCACCAACGCGACCGTCCGGCCGGACTTCCGGAATTCGGCGGCCTGCGACCGCATCTCCTGCACGGATTCGATTTTTAGCATGGGGTACGGCCGAAGCGCCGGCCAACGTCGGGCTTGAACAAACGGAACGCCACCCGTTTGTTCAAGTTTTTCGCCCGCGCGCCGGTGCCTTCCGCTCCCAACTCTCAGCCCTCAACTCTCAACTCCTTCCCCGTCCATGATTCGCATCAACGAAAACTACACCAAGCTGAAGGCCTCCTACCTCTTCAGCGACATCGCCAAACGCGTCTCCGCCTACACGGCCGCGAATCCGACGAAGCCCGTCATCCGCCTCGGCATCGGCGACGTCACCGAGCCCCTCCCGCCCGTCTGCGTCGAGGCCCTCCACGCCGCCACCGACGAGATGGCCCAGCGCGCCACGTTCAAGGGCTACGGCCCCGAGCAGGGCTACGCCTTCCTCCGCGAGGCCGTCGCGCAGCACGACTACGCCGCCCGCGGCTGCAAGATCGACGCCGACGAGATCTTCATCTCCGACGGTTCCAAGTGCGACTGCGGCAATATCCAGGAAATCTTCGCCGCCGACGTCCGCCTCGCGATCCCCGATCCCGTGTATCCGGTTTACGTCGACACCAACGTCATGGCCGGCCGCACCGGCGCCAACGTCGACGGCCGCTACCAGGGCATCACCTATCTCGAAAGCACGCCCGCCAACGGCTACGTCCCGTCCGTCCCCGGCGTCGCGACCGACCTGATCTACCTCTGCTTCCCCAACAACCCCACCGGCGCCGTCGCCACCCGCGCGCAGCTCGCCGCCTGGGTCGCCTACGCGAAGCAAAACAAAGCCGTCATCCTATTCGACAGCGCCTACGACGCGTATATCCGGAATCCGGATATCCCGCATTCGATCTACGAGATCGAGGGCGCCCGCGAGGTCGCGATCGAGTTCCGCAGCTTCTCCAAGACCGCCGGCTTCACCGGCACCCGCTGCGCCTACACCGTCGTCCCGAAGTCCCTCGTCGCCTACGACGCCGCCGGCAACGCCCACCCGCTCCACGCGCTCTGGAACCGCCGCCACACGACGAAGTTCAACGGCGTCGCCTACCCGATCCAGAAGGCCGCCGCCGCGATCTACACCGACGCCGGCAAAAAGCAGACCGGCGACCTGATCAACTTCTACCTCGCGAACGCGAAACTGATCCGCGAGGCCATGAACAAACTCGGCTTCACCTGCATCGGCGGCGACAACGCCCCCTACATCTGGGTCAACACCGGCCGCGACTCCTGGCAGTTCTTCGACCTCCTGCTCGAAAAGGCCCAGGTCGTCTGCACGCCCGGCGCCGGCTTCGGCAAGTGCGGCGAAGGCCACGTCCGCATCAGCGCCTTCAACTCCCGCGAAAACGTCGAGCTCGCCCTCGCCCGCATCGCCGCGGCCCTGAAGTAAACTCCGCCCGCGGGCGCCGCCGGTCCGCCTCTTCACCACCCCGGGTGCCGCCTTGCGGCCCCGGGGTTTTTCGCGCCCGGCCACCTCCGCCCGGCCCGATCCCGGCTACGTAATCCCCGAAGCCCAAGGGGGATCAGCCCCGCTTGCGGCTGACGAACTCCCTCGGCCAGTTTCTGGGGTATAGACCCTAGCCCAACGCCCGACGCCTACTCCCTTCCCACTTCGTGAAACTCGCCGTCTTCAAATTCGCTCTCCTCGCCGTCCTCGCGGCGATCCCGGCCCAGGCCCTCTCGGTCCTGGAGCTGTCGAGCGATGAAGCCTTCGCGAAGTTCACCGCGGCCGCGTCGTGGTCCCAGGAAGCCGGCGTCAATGTCCGCTGGGGCAACAACGGCAAGGGCGGCCTCTGGGAAATGGCCTTGGTCGACGCCAAGGACAACGCCGTCGCCGGCACCACCCGCCAGGGCAAGGTCGACGGCTACCGCGCCTTCGGTTTCGATTACGCCAAGGGCACCGCCACCGCGGCCCTCGCCGGTTTCAAATCCGCGCAAACCACGCTGGGCGACGCCGAACTCAACACCGTCATCATCCGCGTCCGGGGCGACGATGCGCGCGAGGACGAAGACGAAGACGACGACGGCAAGGGCAAAGGCAAAGGGAAGAACCAGGACGACGACGACGACGCCAGCGTCGCCGCCCTCGCCGGTCTCAGCATTTCTTTCGGCTCCGAAGTCTACTCGCTGGGCCAACTCGTCGGCGACAACGACTCCAACTATCTCGTGCTGCAGGACACCCGCTTCAGCGGCGTCTGGTCGCTGTTGGCCGACGGCGTGATGTACCATGATCGCGACGACCGCGACCGCGCCCCCTTTTACTCGGTGCGCCTGGGCACCACCACGACGTCGGTGCCCGACTCCGCCGCGACCTTCGGTCTGATCTCCGCCGCGCTGCTCGGCACGATTTTGATCCGCCGGCGTATGCGCGGCGGGAAGCGGGACGCTGTAAGCTTTAAGCGGTAAGCTGAAAGCGTTCAGCGATCAGCCTTCAGCGGTCAGCCAACACGACGGCGCTCCGCGGCGCTGCCGAACTTTTCGCCGGCTCGACCCTGCCCTGCGATCGGTGCTTTCACTGCTTTCCGCTTACCGCTTTCAGCTTTCAGCTTCCCGCTTTCTATAGCTTCGCCGCGCGCGGCAGCGCGGCCGCGATTTCGCCGGCCAGCGCATCGACGGCCGCGCTGAGCTGGGCCACGAGCGCGGCTTCGTTTTTTCCGTCCCAGCGCAGGTCCGCCGACAGGAAATCGCCGCGGCCCAAAATCGTCCCCGCGGCACCGGCCGTCGCGGCCGCCTGCAGCGTCCACCCCGCGCGAAAACGCACCCCGCCGTCGGCCGTGCCTTCGCAGGCCAGCACGCGGATCGCCAGAATCACGCCGGTGCCGTCCGCCGGCGTGCGGCCGGCGCCGAGCGCCACCTCCGCGGCCGCGCCGCGGCCCAGCAGGCTCTCGCGCACCACGCGCGCCACGCCGGCCTCGAGGCCCTCGCCCCAGCGCGCAAAATCGCGGTAGCGGATCTCGTGCTCGCCGGCCCGCACGATCAGCGGCCGCGAGCGCAGGTACGCCGCGAGCTCCACCGGCTGCAGGTACACGCGCGCCGTGCCCGCCGGCCCGGTCGGCGTCGCCGCCGGCGTGCGCAGGACGTAGAACCGCGTCGGGTCCGCCTCCGCCTTCGGCAACGGCACCGACAGGCAGCCCGACAGCAACAACCCGCCGCCAAGGGCGGCGATTCCGGCAAGACGCGAGACACGGACGGCGTTCATGGCAAAAAGGACGGGGGACAAAGGCGGCCGTTCACTCCGGCCGCTTGCGGCCCGTGATCAGGGCGTTGGGATTGCGTTCGAGGAAATCGACGAGCCGCGTCACCGCGTCGGCGGATTCGTTCAGCCGCACCAACGTGGCGGCCACGTCGGCGCCGACGCCGCTCTGCGCCGCGAGAAAGGCCTCCGTCGCCGCCGCGGCCGTGCTGAAGTTGCGCAACGTTTTCCGCGTCTCGGCCAGGGTCTCGGCCACGCCGGTGCCGAGCGGGCCGATCTGGCCGTCGAGTTTCGCGATCACCGCGCGCAGGTCGGTCACCGCGGCGTTGAGATTTTCGAACGTCTTCCGGTACTCGGGATTCGAGGCCAGGGCCTCGACCTGCGCGCCGGTCTTCTTCCACTGCTCGGCCAGGCCGCGGAGGTCGACGCCGTCGATTTCCTTCCGCGCCGTCTGCGCGAGGGTGCTGATGTCGCGGGCGAGACCGGCGAGGTCCAGTTTCTTGATGTTGGAAAGCACCTCGCCGATGCCGGCCTGGAATTCGGAGATTGCCGACGGGATCTGCGGCACGACGACGTAGCGCTCGCCGGGCGCCGGCGGGGCCGGCGGGTACTCCTTCGGGTCCTTGAAATCCAATTCCACGAAGAGCAGGCCGGTCGCGAGGCCCGCGACGCCGAGCTGCGCGCGCAGCCCGCGCTCGACGAGTTTTTCCAGCGCGGCGCGGCTCGCGACGTCGATCAGGACGCCGGCCGGATCCGTGACCATGTTGCGGTTCAGCTCGCAGACCACGGCGACGACGGAGCGGTTGTTCGCGCCGTCGTAGCGGATGTTGATCGCGGTGACGCGGCCGACGCGCACGCCGCGCAGCTTCACCGCGGAGCCCTGGTCGAGGCCGCTGATGGACTCGTTGAAATAGACGACGAAGCGTTCCGGTTTCTCGAAGAACGAAATCCCGCCGAACGACAGCAGCGCCAGCACCAGGAGCGCGAAGGCCCCGATGACAAAGGCGCCGACGATGGCGGGACTGACTTTCGTTTTCACGCGGGGAGGAAGTTGGGCGGGATCGGACGGATTGGACAGGCGTAACTTCAGCGCGGGCCGCCGCCGGGCGGGACCACGACGTCGGTGCGCCGCAGGAAATCGGTCACCCTCGGATCCCGCGAAGCGAGCGCGAGTTCCTTCGGCGCGCCCTCGGCGATGATGCCCTTGGCCTGCCGGTCGAGCATGATCGTGCGGTCGCCGATGCCGAAGATCGAAGCCAGTTCGTGCGACACGATCACGATGGTGGTGCCGAGCGTGTCGCGCACCTGCAGGACCAATTCGTCCATCTTCCGCGAGGTCACGGGATCCAGGCCCGCCGAGG
Source organism: Opitutaceae bacterium (assembly GCA_027482185.1). Classification (GTDB taxonomy): domain Bacteria; phylum Verrucomicrobiota; class Verrucomicrobiia; order Opitutales; family Opitutaceae; genus ER46. The sequence goes on from JAIXWF010000015.1 coordinate 296,095, forward strand.
GTTCGTCGAAAAACACGATCTCCGGGTCGAGCGCCAGCGCCCGCGCCAGACCGGCGCGTTTCCTCATGCCGCCGCTGATCTCGGCCGGATAGTGGTCCTCGAAACCCGAGAGGCCCACCTGCGCCAGCTTCAACGTCGCAAGCTCCAGAATTTCCGGCTTCGACAGCAGCGCATATTCCTCCAGCGGCAACGCGACGTTTTCCCGCAGCGTCAACGACGACCACAGCGCCCCGCTCTGGAAGAGCACGCCGAAGGTTTTGAGCATCGCGCGGCGCCCCGCCGCATCCGTTGCCGCGAACGAACGGCCGAAGAAGTGCACGTTGCCCGCGCGCAACGGGTTCAGCCCGACCAGATGGCGGAGCAGCGTGCTCTTGCCGCAGCCGGAACCGCCGATGATGAAGAAAATCTCGCCGCGCTTCACGGTGAAGGAGACGTTCTCGAGCAGCGTCGTTTCGCCGTAGCCGCAGGCGATCCCGGCCACGTCGATGGCGGGCAATTCGGCGGACGGCGCAGGAGCAGGCACGGCGGTCATCGTTTACCAGCCCAAGGCGTTGAAGAGCACGGCGAACACCGCGTCCGCCACAATGATCAGCAAAATCGCCGTCACGACCGCCGAGGTCGCCGCGCGCCCGACGCCCATCGCGCTGCGCTCCGCCTGAAGGCCGCGCAGGCAGCCCGCGAGGCCGACGATCAGGCCGAAGGCGCCGGCCTTGATCACGCCGACCATGATGTCGGAGAGGTCGACGATCGTCTTCATCTCGACCCAGTAAGCCGTCGGCGGGATCGAGAGCAGGCCCATCGCCACAACCATGCCGCCGATCACGCCGAGGGCATTCGCATAGAGCGCGAGCAGCGGCATCATCACCGCGAGCGCGAGCATCCGCGGCAGCACGAGAAATTGCACCGCGGGAATGCCGAGCGTCTCGAGCGCGTCGATTTCCTCGTTGCTCTTCATGTTGCCGAGCGTCGCGGCGAACGCCGCCCCGGTCCGGCCCGCGAGCACGACCGCCGTCATCATCGCGCCCATTTCCCGCACCATCGAGAGGCCGATCAGGTCCGCGATCCAGATGTCGCCGCCGAATTGCCGCAGCACGATCGCGCCCGTGTACGCCAGCGTCACGCCGACGAGAAAACTGATGAGGCTCACGATCGGCAGCGCCATCGCGCCGCACTGCTGCATCTCGTGCAGCGTGTCCCGCCAGCGGAAACGCCGCGGCGAACGCACCGCCTGCACCGCGCTCAGCGTGCACTCGCCGACAAACCGCGAGATCTCGCCGGCCTTGCCCAGGCTCTCCTGCGCCGCCAACCCGACCTGCGTCAGGAAACTCTCCGAGCGGTCGAAGGGCACGCAGGTTTCCTGCACGCCTTCCAACTGCCGCACCAGCGCCCGGATCTGCTCCGGCACGGCGTCGAGGTCGCAGTGCAGCCCTTCCACGCGCGCCCAGCGCGCCACCTCGTGGACAAAGAGCGGCAACGTGCTGTCCCACGCCGCCAAGTCCGCGGTCCGCACCGCCACGCGTTCCGGTTTCCGTCCCGCCAACACGTCCGCCCAGACCGGCCGCGGCTCCGTCAGCTGCCAACGCCCGCCGAGCACGACCTCCAGCCGGCCGCCCTCGAGGGTCGCGGCGACCGTCGCGGGCTGGATTTCCGGCATCGTCGGCATCGCGCGGAAGTTCACCCGTGACAACGCCCGCCGCCAGACCAATTTTCCGCGCCTCCATGCCGCGCTTCGCCACGTTGCTCCTCGATCTCGACGGCACCCTCGTCGACGCCTTCACGACGATCCATCGCAGCTACGTGCACACGCTGCCGCAGTTCGGCCGGCCCGCGCCCACGATGGAGGAAGTCCGCCGTGCCGTCGGCGGCGGTTTGGAAAACGCGATGCGCCGATTTCTGCCCGAGGCGCAGATCGCCGAGGCCGTCCGCGTCCACCTCGCCCACTCCGACAAAATTCTGCTCGAGGATCCCGTGCTCTTTCCCGGCGCCCTCGAGCTCGTGCGCGCGCAGCACGCCGCCGGCGCCGTCCTCGCCGTCTTCACCAACAAGCGCGGCGACCACGCCCGCCGTCTCTGCACGCACCTCGGCCTCGATCCCTACCTGCGCGGCGTCTACGGCGCCAAGGACACGCCCTGGGTGAAACCGCAGCCCGAATTCGCCGCCCATGTCCTCGCGCAACTCGGCGCCGCGCCCGCGACCACGTTGCTGATCGGCGATTCGCCCTACGACATCCAAGGCGCCCACGCCGGCGGCTTCCCCTGCTGGTGCGTCACCACCGGCACGCACGACGCCGCGCAGCTCGCGGCCGACCGCGCCGACGCCGTCTTCCCCGACCTCTTCGCCCTCGCCGCCGCGCTCCCCGTCTGAAGCAGGGGGAGGAGCGGTCAGCGATCAGCTTTCAGCGATCAGCAGATCGCCGATCCGCCTTCCGCTCCGGTCGCCTCAAGCTGAGCGCTGACCGCTGATCGCTTTCAGCTTATAGCTTACAACTTCTCCGCCCGCTCCACTTCGACGCGGAGCGCCCAGAGCGACATGAAGATGTCGCGCAAAAATGCCACCAGCGACGCGATCAGGCACATGATGCTGGCGACGAAAATGACCACGAGTTCGAAGCCGAAATCCGGCTCGGCCGTCGCGTCCACGAAGATCGCCATCACGAGCACGCAGGACAGCAGCATGCTGAAGCCGGCGAACGTCACCGCGATGCGCATGAGTTTCGCGCGCCGCCACATGATGCCGATCTGGTCCTCGATGTGCGCGCGTTCGCCGACCGGCGCGGCGTGGATCTGCCCGGCCAAAATGCGCGTGCGGTCCACGATGCGGCCCATGCGGTTCGTCAGCGTCAACATCAGCGCCCCGACGCCCGACAGCAGAATCACCGGCGTGATCGCGAGCTGGATGACGGGGAGAAACGAATTCGGCGTGAGCGTTTCCATTCCCGCCACCGTGAGGCTTCCGCCCCCGCCGAGTCGAGCCGCGTTCCCGTCCACCCCCGCCCTTGACCGCCCCCGCCCACGGTAGATGTTGCCAAGAGCGATCAGCGGTCAGCTGTCAGCGCTCAGCTTGCAGCGCCCAGCCTTCCGTTTCCCGATTTCCCGATTTTCCAATTTTCCGATTTTCCGATTTTCTCAGCTCTCCGGTTTCCGGTCTCCGCATTCCGGTTTTCATCTCCCCGCCTTGCCTCCTCCGCCTTCCCCCGCCGCCCCCGCCACGCTCACCGGCGTGATCGAGCGGATCATTTTTCTCAACGAGGAGAACCACTACACGATCGCGGAGTTCCGGCCGGATGCGCCGCCCGCCGCCGTCGCCGCCCGCGAACCCGCCTCCCGCGCCCGGCCCGACACCGTCACCGTCGTCGGCGCCCTCCCCGGCGTCGAATGCGGCGAGACGCTCCACCTTCAGGGCGAATGGACGCACCACGCCCAGCACGGCGCCCAGTTCAAGGTCGGCGCGTTCCGCAGCGAGCTCCCGGCCAGCGTGTATGGGATCCGCAAATACCTCGGCAGCGGCCTCGTCACCGGCATCGGCAAGGTCTACGCCAACAAGATCGTCGACGCCTTCGGCACCGACACCTTCCGCGTCCTCAGCGAGGAATCCGGCCGCCTCCGCGACGTCCCCGGCATCGGCAAGAAGCGCGCCACCGCGATCAAGCAGGCCTGGGACGCCAAGCGCACGGAACGCGAGCTCTACATTTTCCTCCAGACCTACGGCGTCACGCCGTCGCAGTGCGTGAAACTCGTCCAGCACTACGGCGCCGAAGCCAAAACGATCCTCACCACGCAGCCCTACAAGGTCGCGCGCGAGATCGACGGCATCGGTTTCAAGACCGCCGACCGCATCGCGATCAATCTCGGCTTCGCCAACGACGCCCCGCCCCGCCTCGACGCCGGCCTCATCTACGCCCTCGAAACGCTGCAGGAGGAGGGCCACACCGCCTTCCGCGAGGCCGATCTCATCGACCACACCGCCGGCCTGCTCGAAACCGATTCCCGTTTCCTCGCCGCCCGCATCGAAGCCCTCGTCGCCGCCAAGGCGTTGGTTCGCCAAGCTCACCAGCACTCAGCGCTCAGCCCTCAGCTCTCAGCCCAAAACCCAGAACTCAAAACCCAAAACCCAAAACTCCTTCCGCCCAACTCCGCACCCCAAACTCCAAACTCCGAACCGGCCGCGCCCGGCGCGGCCTTGATTCAGCTGCCGCACCACGATCGCGCGGAACAGAAAATCGCCGCCACCGTCCACCGCCTCAACCGCGTGCCCAGCGGCTTGCCGCCGATCAAGATCGATGCCGCCGTCGCCTGGGCCGAGGAAAAGGCCGGCTTCGTCTTCGCGGAACTGCAACGCACCGCGCTCCGCCACGCGCTCGCCCACAAGTTCACCGTCCTCACCGGCGGCCCCGGCACCGGCAAGACCACCATCCTCCGCGCCCTCGTCGAGATCCTCAAAGCCAAGAAGGTCCGCGTCCACCTCGCCGCCCCCACCGGCCGCGCCGCCCAGCGCCTCTCCGAGACCACCGGCGGCTTCGCCACCACGATCCACCGGCTGCTGAAATTCGACGCCGCCAACGGCGGCTTCACCGCCAACGAGAACACGCCCCTCGCCACCGATTTCCTCATCGTCGACGAGGCCTCGATGCTCGACTCGCGCCTCGCCGCCGCGCTCCTCCAGGCCGTGCCGTCGCGCGCGCACCTGCTGCTCGTCGGCGACACCGACCAATTGCCCAGCGTCGGCGCGGGCAACGTGCTCAAAGATCTCATCGCCACGGAACGCATTCCCGTCACGCGCCTCGCCGTCATCTTCCGCCAGCAGGGCCAAAGCCAGATCGTCACCGTCGCCCACGCCATCAACGCCGGCGACCCCACCCTCCCCGCCGTCCTCCCCGAAGTCGCCAACGCCCAGGTCTGGGCCGATCTCAATTTCATCGCCGCCACCGACGCCGAAGACTGCCTCGCCAAGGTCCGCCTCCTCGTCACCGAGTTCATTCCGCAAAAACTCAAGTGGCCGCACCCGGTCAACGACGTGCAGATCCTCGCCCCCATGCACAAGGGCGTCGCCGGCGTCGGCAACCTCAACGCCCAGCTCCAGGCCACGCTCAACCCCCACGCCCGCGGCCTCCGCACCGTCGCCGGCGAATTCCGTCCGGGCGACAAGATCATCCAGCTGCGCAACAACTACGACAAAAACGTCTTCAACGGCGACATCGGCTCCGTGGTCGGCATCGATGCCGACGCCGGCACGCTCGACGCCGACTTCGACGGCCAGCGCCTCACCTTCGAGCGCGGCGAACTCGGCGACCTCGCCCTCGCCTACGCCATCAGCATCCACAAAAGCCAAGGTTCGGAATACCCCGTCGTCATCGTGCCGCTGCTCAAGGCGCACTTCATGATGCTGCAACGCAACCTGCTCTACACCGCCATCACCCGCGGCAAGAAGAAGGTCTTCCTCGTCGGCGAACCCGCCGCCTACGGCATGGCCGTGCGCAACAGCGAATCGAAACTCCGCGTCACCCATCTGCGCGAAAAAATCGCCGCCACGGCCTGAGCGCCGCCCCGCACCCGGCCGGGCCGGGTGCGGAAGATGAAAGGTGAAAGGTGAACGTGGAAGGCCCGCCGCTCGGGCCTTTCGCGCCCGCGGCCAGTCATCCCTCCGCCATCGGTTTCGAAGTTGAAACCAAGCAATTGCCACCGCGCCCCATATCTTCCCGAGCCAGCATTCGGTCCACCGCCCGCGTCCGGATCGAATTCCCTCCGATTAAGTGCCTCTCAGTGAAAATCAGTGGTTCCTTAAAAAACTGAGATTGAGGCCCTGCCGCCCCGCGCCCCGCTTCAACCTCCCACTCTTTCAACCTTCAACTTTCACCCGTCCCCTGCACCATCGGTCCCCGGGATGAACCTCCGCTCTGCCGTCCTCGCCCTCGGTCTCGCCCTGCTCGCCGGCTGCGCCACGGTCCCGCCGCCCGCCCCGCCCGCGGCCCAGACACCCCCGCCCGCCCGCGACACCTGGATCAATCTCGTCAGTGCCGAGGAAGCAACGAACGACGAAGTCCTCGCCGACCTCGCCGGCGCCGGCGTCGTCTTCGTCGGCGAAGCGCACACCAACCGGCGCCACCACGCCGTGCAGTTCGAATTGCTGCAGGCCCTCTTCGCCCGCGGCGTTTCCCTCGTGCTTTGCCTCGAGCAAATCGAGGCGCGCTACCAGCCCGCCGTCGACCGCTACGTCGCCCGCGAAATCGATTTCGCCACCCTCGCCCGCGACATCGATTGGCCCAACCAGTGGCGCAACTTCGCCGACTACCGCGCGCTCTGCGAATTCGCCCGCCAGCACCGCATCCCGATCCGCGCCCTCAACGCCCCCGCCGCCACGATCCGCGCCGTCAGCCGCGGCGGCGGCCTCGCGAAATTGCCTCCGGAGCAACGCGCCGACCTGCCCGCCGAGATCTGGACCGACGACCCCGTCTACGAACGCATCACCAACCAGGCCCTCTCCGCCCACATGGCCCTCGACCCCGCGCGCCTGCGCCCCGTCTTCGAGGCCCAGGCCGCCCGCGACGAAACCATGGCCGCCCACATCGTCGCCGCCCGCCGCACCGGCGTGCCCGCGGACAAACCCCGCACCGCTTTCGTCGTGACCGGCGGCGGCCACATGCGCTTCGGCCTCGGCACCGCGGAACGCGTCCGCCGCCGCGCCCCCGGCATCGTCGAGCGCCTCGTGCTGGTCACCGAAGGCGATCCGCGCGAACCCACGGCCGAGGAAAAAGCGCAAACGCGTCCCGTCTCTATCACCCACGCCGACCTCCGCCCCGTCGGCCGCCCGCCCGCCGACTACCTCCGTTTCCTCGCCCCTTCCGTCGCCGCTCCCGCCCCCGCCCTTCCGCCCGGCCACCCGCCGATCCCCGCCACCAAGTAACCTCTCGGGTTACTTTCCCCGCCGCCGTAGCCCGGGCCTTCAGCCCGGGGCCTGGCCTATTCCACCGCACCGCGACGCCCCCGCCCCCGCACAACCCCACCGCCTCCTTTCCATCCGGATTGCCACGGAAATCCCCTTGAGGGCGCCGCCCCCGAACGCGAACGTCCGGCACCCCGTCCACCCCTCCCCGCAGACCATGTTCCTTCGCCCGCTCCTTCGCCCCCGCGTCCCGTTGCTCGTCCTCGCTTTCGCCTTCGCCGTCGCCGGCGTCGCACTTGTCCCGGCGCACGCCGCCGACACCGCCCGTCGCGGGCAAACCGAGACCGCCCTCGACCGCTACGTCGCCGCGCCCGATCCGAGCTACAAATGGTCCAAGGTCACCGAAGCCTCCGACGGCACCGGCACCGCCTACGTCCTCGATCTCGTTTCCCAAACCTGGCTCACGCCCGCCGAGGTCAACCGCCCCGAATGGCGGCATTGGCTCCTCGTCATCAAACCCGCCGAGCTCAAGCACTCGACCGCGCTCCTCTTCATCAGCGGCGGCTCCAACCGCCCCGGCAACCCGCCGCGCCCCTCGCGCAGCCTGATCGAAGTCGCCCGCGCCACCGGCTCCGTCGTCGCCGAGCTGCGCATGGTGCCCAACCAGAAACTCGTCTTCCACGGCGACGGCCAGGAACGCGAGGAAGACGACCTCATCGCCTACACCTGGAAACAGTATCTGAAAACCGGCGACGAGCGCTGGCCCGCCCGCCTCCCGATGACCAAGGCCGCCGTCCGCGCCATGGACACGATCACCGCCTTCCTCGCGACGCCCGAAGCCGGTAGCGCCAAAGTCGATACGTTCGTCGTCGCCGGCGGTTCCAAGCGCGGCTGGACCGCCTGGACCGCCGCGGCCGTCGACCGCCGCGTCGTCGGCGTCGCCCCCATCGTGATCGACGTGCTCAACGTCGAGGTCTCGATGCGGCACCACTACCGCGCCTACGGGTTCTACGCGCCTTCCGTCGGCGACTACGTGCGCCACGGCATCATGGCCTGGTCCGGCACGCCCGAACTCGCCGCCCTCTACCGGATCGAGGATCCGTTCGCCTACCGCGACCGCCTGACGCTGCCGAAACTCGTGATGAACGCCGGCGGCGACCAGTTCTTCGTGCCCGATTCCGCGCGGCATTTCTTCGGCGCGCTTTCCGGCCCGAAGCACCTCCGCACGATCCCCAACACCGACCACGGGCTGAAGGATTCGGACGCGTACCAGACGCTCACGGCGTGGTACCACGGTTTGCTCAACGGCAAACCCGCACCGGAGCTCGCGTGGAAACTCGACGCCGGCACCTTGGCCGCGACGACGTCGGCCGCGCCGAAATCCGTCCTGCTTTGGCGGGCGCACAATCCCGCCGCGCGCGATTTCCGCATGGAAACGCTCGGCCCGGTCTGGAAATCGACGCCGGTCGCGGGCGACGGGAAAACCTACGCCGCGAAACTGGAAACGCCGGCCGCCGGCTGGACCGCCTCGTTTCTCGAACTCAGCTACGATGTCGGCGCCGGCGTGCCGCTCAAACTTACGACCGAAGTCTTCATCACGCCGGACACGCTGCCCTTCGCCGCGCCGAACGAACCGCCGCCGAAAGGCTTCCTGCAAAACGCCGCCGCGAAGAAATAGCCCAGGGCGCAGCTACGGACCGAGCCGGTTCTTCCACGCCGGCGTTGGCCGAAGCGAAATCTCCGTCGGACCAAGATCGGAATTCCGCATCTGGAAGAGCGCCGCGAGCCCGAGTTCCTCGGCCAAACGTACGCCGGCCTCCGGCCCGAGCACAAAGAGCGCCGTCGCCCAACCGCTCGATTCCGCCGCCGTCGGCGCCACGACACTCACCGCGACCAACGCGGACTCAACCGGCCGGCCCGTCCGCGGATCAAGGATGTGCCCGTAGGTCCGGCCGCCGAGCACGGTGGTGTTGCGGTAATTGCCGGACGTCGAGAGTCCGCCTTCGCCCAGCCGCAACGTTGCCGCGATTCCGGCCGGCACCGCTGCCGCCGTTTCAATGCCCAGGGACCAGCCTGTTCCCGCCGGGCCGTTGCCCGAAACCCTAAGATCGCCGCCGAGCTGCACGCGGTGCCCGGGCCAATTCCGTCGGACCAACCAACGGCTCAACTCATCCGCGGCGAAGCCCTTGGCCACCGACGAAAGTTCCAGGGCCCGCGGGCCTTCGCGTTTCCGCAACGCCGGCGGCGAGGTCTGCACCTCGATCGCACGCCAACCAACCTGCGCGCGCGCCGCCGCGATCTCCGCCGGCGTCGGCTCCGCGCCCCGGCGCCGCACCGGACCGAAGCCCCAAAGATTCACGAGCGGCGCGACCGTAGGATCGAAGGCGCCGCCGGTGCGTTCCGCCAACGTCAAGGCCCACGCCGTCGCCGTCGCCAATTCCGGCGTGGCCGCGAACCACGTTGCCGCCGGGGCAAGATTGAAACGGGCGATCTCCGAGGTCGTGCGGTAGGTCGAGAAAATCGCCTCGAGCCGTTCAAGCTCGGCCGCGATGCCGTTTTGCAAATCGGTCCGCCGCGCCTCGTCCGGCAGCGATCCCACCAACTGCACCTCCCACGTCGTGCCCATCGCCCGCCCGCGCAGCGTCGTCGTTTCCGCCGCAGGCAGCACGGTCGCGGCAAAAATGAAAATGATCGGCCAGCTCGCCCGCGTAGCCCGGGCCTTCAGCCCGGGGTATTGCCCCAACCGCACGGGCTGAAGCTCCGTGCTACGCCCGCCCCGTCTCACGGCACGCCCTTCACCCAGTGGATCAACGGCAGGTACTGCCAATGGATCAACGCGGCCAAAATCACGAAACCCAAAGCCGTCGCATCGCGCGCCGAAAAACCGTCCGTCGCGCCGCGGCCGCGCACGAAATTCAGCAACGCACCCGTCGGGCAGCCGAACCGGCAATACGCCTGCGGCACAAACACCGACGCCACCAAGCCCACGCCCGCTACGACCAGCGTGCCGATGCCGGCGGAGCGGATGAGGTACGCGTCGAAGGGTTCGATGCCCGCCAGATCGAAGGGCGCCGCCATCAACGCGATCACGAGCACGAAACCGAGCAACGCCCACGGCAGCACGCCGAGCCCGCGGCCGACCGAGGCCGGCAGCACGATTTGCCAGCGCGCGGGCCGCACCCGGCTGATCCATTCCTGAGCCGCGCCGTGCGGACAAACATGGTGGCAATAGAACGGTTTTCGCGTCGCCCACGGCACGAGCAGCGCCGCGGCCGTCAGCAGCACAAGGCCGGGCGCCGTGTTCCACGGGATGCCGCCGCGAGCCCAGCCCGCGAGCAGACCCTGCGCGACCAAATCCCCGCTCACAAATCCGACGTAGCCGATGAGCACGAGCCGATACGGCCAACGCCAGCGGTTGCGCCACTCCGCCGGCCCGAAGGCCATCGCCGCCGCCGCGGCCAGCACCGCGAACATCCCCCAGTCGCGCCACCCGAAGCGCAGCGGCGGCCGCGCGGCGATCTCGCCGGCGCTCAATTGCAGCCGCGCCTTCACGCTCTCCGCGATCGCCATGCTCGTCATCGTCGCGCCGGACACGCCTTCGATACCCGCCTCCTTGAGGTTGAGCTGCGCGGCGGCGTCCCAGGTCATGCCGTTCCACTTCTTCAGGAAACGGCGGTCGGTGACGACGTCGCGCACATGGTCCTTGGTGTCGTCGGAATGGTGGACGGTGATGCCGATGATCTTCCAATCGGCGCCGAGCACGACGAGCGCGTCGGTCACGCCGCAGTAGCCGATGATGTCGCGGCAATACGGCTGCGTGCGCACGACGTAGCCGATCTCCTTTTCCGCGCGGTCGAGGACGAAGAGCCCGTCGCGTTCCGAAGTGTCGGGCCGCAACGTCGCCGCGGCGGGGAGCAACGACTTGATTTCCTCGACCGTGATCGGCGAATCGCGGTGCGTGCGCTGGCGCAGCGCGAGATCGCGCAGCAGCCACGCAATCACGGCCACGACGGCCAGGCGGTAGAGTTGCAGCGCGATCGGTTTCATCCGGGCCAACGGAGAGGAGTCACGGAGTGCACGGAGGCAAACCGGAGCGGCACGGAGGGACGGAACAAGTCCAACGTCTCCCTTCGCAGAACCTCGGTGCGGCACTCGGGCGAAGCATCCGGACGCCAAAACGGGTCGCTCCGTGAACTCCTCTCTCCCCTCCGTGTCCTCTGTGTCGCTACCGAACCGCGGGCGGTCACGTCAGGATCTGTTTCACGACCTGCGCGGGCTCGACGCCAGTGAGGCGCTGGTCGAGGCCCTGCGATTTGTAGGTGAACTTGAGGTGGTCGATGCCGAGGCAATGGAGCAGCGTGGCGTTGAGGTCGTGGAGGCTGACGGGATCGCGCACGATGTTGTAGGAAAAATCGTCGGTCTCGCCGTGCACATAGCCGCGCTTCACGCCGCCGCCGGCGAGCCACACGCTGAAGCAGCGCGGGTGGTGGTCGCGGCCGTAATTCGTCTTCGTCAACGTGCCCTGGCTGTACACCGTGCGCCCGAATTCGCCGGCCCAGACGACGAGCGTGTCGTCGAGCAGACCGCGTTGTTTCAAATCCGTGATCAGCGCATAGCAGGCGCGGTCGACATCCTGGCATTGCAGGCGGTGGTCGCTCGGCAAATTGCCGTGCTGGTCCCAGCCGCGGTGGAGGATCTGGACGACGCGCACGTTGCGCTCCGCGAGGCGGCGCGCGAGCAGGCAGCTCGCGGTGAACGAGCCCGGCTCTTTCACGGCGTCGCCGTAGAGCTCGAGAGTCGCGGGCGATTCGCCGGAAAAATCCGTAAGCTCGGGCACGCTCGTCTGCATGCGGAACGCCATTTCGTACTGCGCGATGCGCGTGATCGTCTCGGGATCGCCGTAGCGGGCGTGCGCCTTGTCGTTCAATTTGTTCAGCGAATCGAGCATCGCGCGGCGCGTGCCGGCGTCGACGCCGTCGGGATTCTGGATGAACAGCACCGGATCGCCGGACGCGCGCAGGGCGACGCCGTTGTGGGACGTCGGAAGGAAGCCGCTGCTCCACATGCGCGTGAAGAGAGCCTGGGCCGAGACCTTCGAGGAGAACTTCGGCGTGAGGACGACGAAGGCCGGGAGGTCGTTGTTGTCGCTGCCGAGACCGTAGCTGAGCCACGAGCCGATGCTGGCTTTGCCGGGAATCTCGCTGCCCGTCATGAGAAACGTGCAGGCCGGATCGTGGTTGATCGCGTTGGTATGGACGGAGCGGACAACGGAGATCTCGTCGGCGAGCTTGGCGGTCCACGGCAAGAGGTCGCTGACCCACATGCCGGACTGGCCGTGCTGCGCGAATTTGAAGAGCGACGGCGCGACCGGGAAACGCGTCTGGCCGCTCGTCATCGTGGTGATGCGTTGGCCCTGGCGGATCGAATCGGGGAGCTCGACGTCGAACTGTTCCTGCAGCTTCGGCTTGTAGTCGAAGGTATCGAGCTGCGAGGGACCGCCGTTCATGTGCAGGTAGATGATGCGTTTGGCGCGCGGCGCGAAGTGCGGGAAGCCCGCGAGCGGCGGGTGCACGCGGGCGTTGAGCGGCGAGTTCGACGGCACGGCGGCGCCGGCGGCGCGCAGCCGCGACGCGAGCAGGTTCATGGCGATGCCGCCCATCGCGAGCCCAGCCCCGGCGAAGAATTGCCGGCGGGTAAGGTGTTTCAGGAACTGGGAGGCGGGATGCATCGGAAAAGAAGAAAGTGGGAAATCGGGAAAGTGGGAAACGGCGGCGGGCGGGAGCTAGATCAAGGTGGGAGAATAAATGCGTTATCCGGGGTCTTCAGTTTTCCGATTTTCCAATTTCCCGTTCTTCCAATTTTCGGTCGGCGCGTTTCCCGATTTCCCAATTTCCGAAGTTTCCCGCTTTTCCAACCTCAGTTCCGGTTCACGGTTTCGTCGAGGTTGAGGAGGAGGTTGGCGACCATCGTCCAGGCGGCGAATTCCGGAATCGGCAACGCGGCGTTGGGCTTCGATTCGCCGTTGGCGATCACGCGGGCGGCGGCCTCGGTGTGCTTGGCGAAATGGTCGCGGTGGCGGGCGAGGTCGGCGGCGAGGATCGCGGCTTCGTCGCGGGTCGGCGGGCGGGCGACGACGCTGCGGAAGCCGTAGGCCAGGCGGCCGGCGTCGTCGGCCGTGCGGAGCAGCAGGCGCTCCGCGAAGCCGCGCGCGGCCTCGAAGTGCTGCACGTCGTTCATCAGGGCGAGGGCCTGCAGCGGGGTGTTGGAACGGCCGCGGCCGACGCAGACGTTTTCCCGGGACGGCGCGTCGAAGCTCGCCATCGACGGCGCGGGCGCGGTGCGTTTCCAGAACGTGTACAGGCTGCGCCGATACAACGCGGCGCCGGTGTCCTGCACATAGGTCTTGGTGTTGCTGCCGCCGAAGGCAACGGGCTCCCAGATGTTGGCCGGCTGGTAGGGGCGCACGGGCGGGCCGCCGATCGCGGGCTGGAGCAGGCCGCCGAGGGCGAGGGCCTGGTCGCGCAGGACCTCGGCATCGAGGCGGAAGCGCGGGCCGCGGGCGAGGAGCTTGTTTTCGGGATCGAGCTCGAGCAGGGCCGGCGACGCGTGGGCGTCCTGGCGGTAGGTGCGCGAGGTGACGAAGAGGCGGACGAGTTCTTTCACGTTCCAGCCGCCGCGGACGAATTCGCCGGCGAGCCAGTCGAGCAGTTCCGGGTGCGTGGGCGGTTCGCCCTGCGTGCCGAAGTCGCCGGGCGTGCGGACCAAGCCGGCGCCGAAGAGCTGCTGCCAGAAACGGTTCACGGTGACGCGCGCGGTGAGCGGGTGCTCCGGCGCGACGAGCCAGCGCGCGAATTCGAGGCGCGTGATGCGGTCGCCGGCGGGCTTGAGCGGCGGCAGGAAGGCGGGGACGGCGGTGCCGACACGGTCGCCCGGTTTGTCGTATTGGCCGCGGACCAAAATGTGGGCGGGCAACGGCTCCGGCAGCTCGCGCGAGATCAGCGTGCCCGGATAGGTAAGCTCGTAGTGGATCTGCTCGGCGAGCAGGCGGCGGACGGCGTGGGCCTCCGCCTCGACGGCGGCGCGGCGCGGGCCGTAGAGATGATCGCGGTGGAAACGCGCGAGGCGCGCCTTTTCCTCCTCGTTCTGCTGCGTGGGCGAAAGGCCGATGAGGTACTTGATGTCGTGGCGCAGCGGCACGCCCTCGACGAAGCGCGCGTTGGCGCGGAGGGAACTGGCCCAGGCCGAAGCCGACAGCAGCGGATCGTCGCTGGCGCTCGGGCTCTTGATCACGGCGCCGGCGCGGTCCCACCACGCGGAGCCGTCGCTCTGCGCGATCTTCAGGCCGGTGTAGGATTTGCCTTCGCGCACGCCGGATTCGCAGGCGGTGAGTTCGAGGCGCGTGAACTGGCCGGCGGCCGGGAGCGGGCCGGCGTGCAACGCCTTGGCCGCGACCTCGGGCCCGAAGGCCTGCGGATCGCCCCAGACCATGCGGACGGTCTTTTCCTCGCTTTCGAATTCGAGGCTGACGGCGCGGGGCGGATTCGCGGGGTCGGGTTGGAAATGGACGAAGGCGGTGACTTCGTTGCGGACGACGAGCGTGATGTCGCCCGTGGAAAACGTGAACGGGCGTTCGGCCTTGCCCGCGACCTGCAGCGCGCGTTGGCCGCCGGCAACCGGGACGCCGGCGCCGGAACGCCACACGCCGGCAGGAGCGGGTTTGCCGAAGTCCCGCGCCCGGGCCTGGTCGGAATCCTCGGCCCAGATCACTTCGTAGGTGATGGGCGTCTTGGTGTATTTCTTTTCCGGCTTCGCTTTGACGAGTTCGTCGACGCGGGCGCGGAGGGCGGCTTCGAACGGGACGACCGCGGCGTTGATCTCGTCGATCCGGGATTGGGTTTTCGCATCCGGGGCGATGACGGCGATGGGGCCGGGCAGGCGGACATTGCCGTCCCACACGCGGTCGGCGAGGCCCTTGAAGATGGCGCCGAGGGAATAGTATTCGCGCTGCGAGATCGGGTCGAACTTGTGGTCGTGGCAGGAGGCGCAGTTGGCGGTGAGCCCCATGAAGACGGCGGCGGTGGTATCGACGCGGTCGGCGGTGTTGCGCATCTCGGCTTCGGCCTCGATGGCGCCGCCCTCGGAGGTGGTGAGGTGGTTGCGGTTGTAGCCGGAGGCGACGAGCTGGTCGATGCGCGGATTCGGCAATTGGTCGCCGGCGAGCTGCTCGATCGTGAATTGGTCGAACGGCAAATTCCGGTTGAAGGCCGAGACGACCCAGTCGCGGTACGGCCAGATCATGCGGACGTTGTCGAGATGCAGGCCGTGGGTGTCGGCGTAGCGGACGGCGTCGAGCCACGGGCGGGCGAAGTTCTCGCCGTAGCGCGGGGAAGCGAGCAGGCGGTCGACGAGCCGGTCGTAGGCATCGGGCCGCCGATCCTGGACGAAGGCGTCGACTTCCTCGGGCGTGGGCGGGAGGCCGGTGAGATCGAGGTGGAGCCGGCGGACGAGGATTTCGCGCGGGGCTTCGGGGGCGAGGGCGAGCTTCCGCGGGGCCAATCTGGCGGCGACGAAGCGATCGATCGGATGATCGCTGCCGGCGGCGGCTTTCTTCACGGCGGCCGCGGCGGGCACGGCGATGCGGGCAACGGGTTCGAAGGCCCAGTGTTTCTGGTAGGGCGCGCCCTCGAGGATCCAGCGGCGGAGAATCTCGCGTTGCTCGGGCTTGAGCGGCGGCTTGTGGGATTCCGGCGGCGGCATGACCTCGTCGTCATGCGGGCTGATGATGCGCTGCCAGAGTTCCGATTTCTCGATGTTGCCCGGGACGATGGCGCGGATGTCGTTGCGTTCGGCGTAGGCGCCCTCGGGGGTGTCGAGGCGGAGCTTGCCCTTGCGGTGGGCGGCGTCGACGCCGTGGCAGGCGAAACAATTGTCGGCCAAAATCGGCCGCACGTGGGTGTTGAACGTCAGCGGTTCGGCGGCTGCGGCGAAGACCGGCAGCACCGTGAAGGCAAGAGCGAGCGCGGACGCGGAACGAAGGGACATGGGCGGACGGCGCCGCCGGGCGGTACGGCCGGGCAAGCGCGGTGGGGAGGGAACGAAGCGGTGGCCCGGACCCTCACCCGGGCAGCTGAAAGTTGAAAGGGGAAAGTTGGAGCTGACGGCGGTCAGCTCCAAGCTCTCAGCGGTCAGCTTTCAGCGGTCAGCCGCACACCGATTGCCGAGAGCTGATCGCTGACCGCTCCGATCCTCCTCACGGCACCGGCAGCAATTGCACGGCGTCGATGTGGGCGTTGCCGTCGGCTTTGGCGGCGTCGATCACGACGGCGCCGGGTTGGCCGGCGACGAAACGGAAGGTGCCGAGGGAGACCCAGCGGTTGTCGATGGGGCCGGGGACCTTCTGGTTGATCGTGCCGCTCTTTTCGCCGTCGGCGTGGCGGACGGTGTAGGCGGTGTTGCTCGCGCGGTTCTCGTGGGCGGCCGTCGCGAAACGCACCTCGTAGCGGCCGGTGGCGGGCGCGTTGAGGGCGAAGGTGGCGGTGTTGCCGGGGCCGCGGGCATAGACGTAGTCGGAGCCGATGTGGTCGAGGTTCTCGCCGCCGGTCCACTTGCCGGTGAGCTTGGCGGCGGTGTTGTCGACCACGGTGCCCTTGAACGAAGCGGGGGCGGCGCCCTTGCCGGTGCCCTCGGCGAGCGGCGCCGGCGCGGGACCGGAGAGGTCGAAGGTGTTGTCCGGCATACGGCGGGCGCGGCCGGGGAGCTTCAGGAGCGCGTCGAGTTCGTTCCAGTAGAGCGTGTAGACGTCGCGCGGGGTGACGTTGTGTTTGACGGCGATCGAGGCGGCCTTGCCGACGACCTCGCCCATCATGCCGATCGTCTTCATGACGCGGACGGTGCCGAGGGCGTGGTCGGTGACGCTGATGTTGCGGCCGGCCATGAACATATTGGAAATGTTCACCGAGTAGAGGGTGCGGTACGGGATCGGGTAGCCGAAGTTGCGGTCGACGCGGCGGTCGTGCTCGGCGATCGAGATGAAGGGATTGTCGGGGAACTTCGCGGCGAATTCCTTCTTGGGGAAATGGAGGTCGATGCTCCAGGTGCTGGGGACGACGCCGTCGGGAAATTCGCGTTTCGTGATGATGTCCTCGTGCGTGAGCATGACATCGCCGACGATGCGGCGGGATTCGCGGGTGCCGCCGACGTAGGCGACCCAGTCGAGCTTGGCGTTGGGGTGGTCCTTGGCGCCGTCGCGGTTCTTCATCGCGTTGAAGGCGCCGAAGACGGCGCGGAAGTTCCAGTCGCGGATGAGTTCGAGATCGTTGATCGGGTGCTTGTTGAAGCCGCTTTCCCAGAACCACTCGCCCTTGCCTTTGTCGACCATGTCGGCGCGGCCCATCTTGGGATACGGGAAGTCGTTCATCGTGAGATCGAGGGCCCAGGGCGTCTCGGGGAATTTCTGCGGGGCGGACGCGTTGCTCCAGACCCACATGTTGGACATGCCGAGCAGGTCCTTCATCTCGATCTCGTACTTGGCGCCGGCGAGGTGCGCGAGGGAACCGTGGCCGGTGCAGTCGACGAAGAACTTGCCGCGGTACTTCTGCTCGCGGCTGGTCGAGGTGTTGAGGGAGGTGACGGAGACGATGCGGCCGTCCTTGGTCTCGGCGGCGTAGACGTGCTCGTTGAGGTAGAGGGTGATGTTCTTGTCGGCGCGGACGAGGGCTTCCTTCTGGGCGTCGCCGAATTCTTCATACGTGCCGGGGGAGTTCTTGGCCTTGTCGGCGAACTCCTCGACGATTTCGCCGATGTGCGGGTACTTGCCGCGGCGGATGAGGCCCTGGGCCCAGACGCGGATTTCGGAGCTGCCGTTGCCGCCGAGGACGGGTCGGTTCTGGATCAGCGCGACCTTGAGGCCCATGCGGGCGGCGGAGAGAGCGCTGCCCATGCCGCCGTAGCCGCCGCCGACGACGACCAGATCGAACTGGCCCTGGTCGACGGGCGCGGCGGGCAGGCCGAGCAGCTGTTTGCGCCAGGCGGGGAGCGGCGCAGCGTCGTTCGGGGGCGTTTCCTGGGCGTCGGAGGTGAAGTAGATCGCGTCGCAGCGGCCGGCGAAGCCGGTGAGATCGCGGAGGGCGACGGCGGCGGTCTTGCCGGCGATGTCGACGGTGCCGCCGTCATGCCAGAACCACGCGGCGCCCTTGGTGCCGAAGGTTTCGGCGAGGGGCTGGCCGTTGATCAAGACCTGGAACTTGCCGGGGGCGCCGGGCGCGCCCCAGTGGGCGACCCAGTCCTTGGTGCGCACCCAGACGCGGTACTTGCCGGGCGCGGGAAACGTCACAGTGGTCGTGGCGTCCTTCACCGGCTGGCCCAGGCCGTGGGCGAGCAGGTAGGGCGAACCCATGAGGTCGATGAACTGGGTGTCGAGGGACCAGCCGCCGGGGGACTGGAAGCTCTCGGCTTCGACGAGCACGCGGTCGGCCGCGAAGACGGGCGCCGCGGCGAGCAGGGCGAGGGGGAGGAGGGAACGGAGTTTCATGAAAATTGGGAAATGGGGAAATTGGAAAATCGGGAAACGGCGGAGGGCCAGAAATCGGAATTGGGAAATCGGGATTACTCGTAGGTGAACCAGGCGGTGGCGGTGGTGGCGGCGGAGCTGACGGTGCGGACCCAGTAGGCCTGGAAGCCGGCCGGGAAACGGTGCGTGACGGTCCGGCCCGCCGGCACCTCGAGCGCGGCGTACTCGACCCAGCGGCCGGTGCCGGTGAGGTCGACCTCGAGGCGGACGTTGACGGCCTGGGCGGCGGTGTGGCTGACGGCGACGGACTTGGTGTCGTAACCGGTCATCAGATACGGATCGGAAGGCACGCCGGCGGCGACGGCGGAATCTTTCCACGGTCCGCCCTCCCCGACCGGCTTGCCGAGACTCCAAAGGTCGTCGACGCCGCCGGCCCAAAGCGCGGCCTGGCCGTCTTCGGAACGGACAAGGTGCGGGTTGGTCTTCGGCGCATCGGCGGCGATGCCGGACATGAGCAGCAGCCCGCGCCACGTCGCGAAATCGTGCACGCGGCGGGCGTGGGTCGCGACGGGGCGGAGCTTGGCGATGCCGCCGGCGTTTTCCGCGGGCAATTCGTAGAAGGTGCCGGCGCAGTTGAGCAGATCGCGCTCGGTGCAAACTTCGCGGGCGGTGCGCTCGGCGCCGAAAGGACCGGCGGCGGCGTAGTCCTTCGTGGCCTTGGGCAGGCGGAAACGTTTCCCGGCTTCGTCGGTATAAATCACGGAGGCGGCATCGAGGGCGACGGCGTCGCGCGGGATCGAGACCTTTTCCTGCATCCAGGCGTGGGCGCCGGGTTCGTCGGTGCGGCGCAATTTCATGTCGGGGCCCATCTCGTAGAACGCGTCTTTGCCGGCGGCGGCGAAGGCGAGCGTGCGCTTGTTTTGGCCGCGGGCGTGGAGCAGACCGCCGCTCGCGGGCTGCGCGGGATCGGCGGCGAGGCCGGCGAAGCGCGCATCGGCGGCGCGGTTGCGGCGGTCGGCGTTGCGGTAGGAGAAGATCGCGGAGGCCTGGGCGAGGTCGCGGTCGGCGCGGACCCGGATCCACGCGCCGGTTTCGCCGGCGGCGAAGAGCGTCCAGGCGTAGCCGGCGGCGGGCACGACGACGTCGCGGAGCCGGGTCCAGCGGCCGTCGCCGGCGCGGTCGACCTCGAGCGTGAACGTGACCGCCGCGCCGGCGCCGTGCACGAGGTGCAGAATGCGCTGGTCGTAGCCGGAAAACAGATACGCATCGGAGGGCGCGTCCTTTTTCACCGGCTCGTCGGTCCAGACGGCGCCGCGGCCGATGGCCGGGCCGAAACGGTCGAGCTCGGCCGGGTCGATGAACCAGAGATTGGACTGGGACTGGCCGGGGCCGGCGAGGTTGCCCTTGGCTTTGCGCTTGTTGAGGAACTCGCTCTGCGCGGTGTCGTCGCAGCCGAGCACGAGCCGGTCGCCCCAGCGCGCGAAGTCGCCGACGACCTTGAGGTAGTTCGAACGCGGGGCGATGCCGGCGGATTGGCGCGGGGAAAACGTGCGCGGGAAACGCCAGAACGTGCCGTGCATCGTCATGAGCAGGTCCTTCTCGCCGATGTCGCGGATGCGCGGCCACTCGGTGTTCCAGCCGTGGGCGCCGTCGTAGGAATGGCTGCCCTTGGGCAGGCGGTAGGCGTGCCATTTCCCGCCGTCGAGCACCTGCAAGATCAGGGAGCGGTGGTCCCAGCCGATCGACCAGACGGGATCCGTCGCGGGGTTGTCGTTGCCGTAAAGACCGCCGGGACCGGTGACCTCGGTGAATTGGTTCCGGCGCACGTGGGTCCATTTGTCGGAGACGCCGTCCCATTCCGCGAGCACGCCGCTGGGGATGTCGGGTTTCGTGCGGGCGAGCGTGCCGTGTTCGCCGTTGTTGGCGTAGATGAGGCGGCCCTGGCCGGAGTACAGGCCCTTGCCGTGATAGCCGGGGAGGTCGGCGCGGCGGAACGGTTCCTTCACCTGCTCGTCGCGGAAGAGTTCGGTCACGGCGAGCGTGCGCACGTCGACCTCGTAGAACCCTTCCTCCATCGAGGCGTAGTAGATCTTGTTGGCGGGATCGGTGAGGTGGCGGGCGTTGCCGGTGGGCCGGCCGTACATCTGCGCGAACGGGATCGCGCGGACCTTGCCCTGGGCGTCGACGGCGTAGGGCCCGATGAAGAGCTGCTGCGATTCGCGGTGGATGAAACGGTTGGCCGGCGTGCCGCCGATGCTCTCGGGGTGGATCGTCAGGCGCAGCGAGGTGTCGATGGAGTAAAGTTTGTCGTCGGAGCCCTTCGGCATGTGCGGCGAATAGGTGACGACCCAGAGGCGGTCGGCCCACGGCACGACGGCGCCGGTGCCGCATTCGCCCTGCGAATTGAAGAACGCGAGGTGCGGGTAAATGCCGGAGAAAACAGGCAGCGCGGGATCGGGCGCGGCGGCGCGGGCGGCGGCGATGCAGCAAGCGGCGGTCAACCAAGCCGGAAGACGGAAATTCATGGGGAAAACGGGAAACTCAGGAGGGGCAAGGCGGAGGCCGAATCGAGGGTGCCGCCGACGGAACAACAGTGTGGTCTGGCTCCCGCGGAAAAATCAATCCGCGGAAAATTGAATTCGTTCAACGCGGTGGGCCGGGACCGGCCGGAGTTCACGTTTTCGGTTCCCGCAACGGGATCGCGACGTTGAAACTGGCGATGCGGTCGGGCGTGTGCGCGCCGGCGCACAGCAGCACGGCCGGGCGTCCGTCGGGACCGAAAATCAACTGCGGGCGCTCGAGCGCGTCGAGTTTCCGCCGCTTGCCGTCGGTCCAGACGATCTCGGGCGTCGTGACGAACACGTGCTTCGCCGGCCGCCAATCGAAACCGTCGCGCGACTCCCAATGCGCCAACGAGTAGCCGCGGCCGGTGAAGATGCCGTTGTTGTCTTTCACGATGCCGCGGTAGCGGTCGCCGTCGTGCCAGATGAACGGATCCTCGGCGGCAAAGTGCTCGCCGGGGCGCGTGAAGATCGGGGCGAGGCGTTTCGCAAACGGGCCTTCGGGCCGGTCGGCGGTGGCGACAAGGTGCACGACCGGGCCGCCGAAGGGCGGTTTGCCCTGCGTCGCGACCGCCTTGTAAACCATGAGCACGCCGCCGCCGGGCCGCACGCACACGGCGGGGTTCGAGGTCATCAACGCATCCGGGGCCGCGGCGTCGGCGCTGATGTCGACCACGGGGCGGTCGAAACGCGTCCACGGTCCGGCCGGGGAATCCGCCGTCGCCACGCCGATGCGCTGGTGGTTGCGGTGCGTCCAATTCAGCGGCAGCTGCACGATGCCGTCGCCGTAATTGCCCATGTAATACAGGCAGTACTTTTTCCCGACGCGCAAAATCGTGGGATTGTGGGTGCAGGAACCGTCCCAGAAACCGCCGCCGCGGGCCGGCAGGACGACGTCGGCGTGCCGATACGGCCCCTCGGGCCGGTCGGCCACGGCGCGCGCGACTTCGGAATGCGTGACCCAGGCCTTGTGCCCGAGCCGCCGCGGCCAGCGCGAATAGAAGAGATGGTATTTGCCGTCGTCGCCGCGCACGGCCGAGCCGCACCAGATCGAGAATTCCGGATCCTCGAACACGGCGCCGGCCGGCACAGGCTGGAGCCAGCGGCTGAAGTCGACGTCGTCGCCGAGCGCCGAGGTTGGCGCCGTGGGTGCGGTTGCAGCGACGGACATCGATCGCGTGCCCAGGGCGGCCAGGCCCAAGGCGGACCAACGGAGAAATTCACGGCGGGGCAACGCAGGCAGCGGGGAGTCGGCGGGAGTCATGGGGTTCGGAATTGCGCGGAAGGCAGAGTTCGGCCGCGGCGCAGCGACGGCTTCAAGGCGCGAGCCGGGCGCGGCGGGCCAGATAGCCGAAACCGTACGCAACCTCGGCGGCAACGCCGCGCGGTGCGCGCATCCGGCCCGTGAGCGTCGCGGCCGCGGGCGCGGATTCGACGACCACAAGCGAGATTGCCGGCGCGGAACCGAGGGTGACGGCGACTTCGGCGGTTTCGATTTTCGCGGGATCGAGATTCACGGGGGCGGTCAGCTCGACGACGAGATCGTCGCCTTCGCGGCGGAGGACGAGCTTGGTTTCCGCGTGCGCGAGGTAGGCGAGCGAGGCGTTGAACGCGGTGTTGAAAGTCACCCACCCTTCGGTCCAGCCGATGTCGCCGACCTCGGGCCGATACGGGTAGTGCTGCTGTTTGGGCGCGCCATCGAGGACGAAGCGGGCGCCCTCGAGCTGGCCGATGCCGCCCTTGTGGAAACTGTACCAGCCGTGCTCGACGCCCTCGATCTCGCGCGGTGCATCGAAGGAGAAATGGCGGCCGGTCGGATTGCGCCCGAAGCAATTGTCGAAATGCGACCAGACCAATTCGCGCAGCCGCGCGCCGAGCGCGGGATCGCGCACGAAGGGCCGGGCGGCGAGCAACGCGGCGGGCAGACCGACGACGTTGCCCGGTTCGTTCCACATCGTGCGCTGCGGGCCGGTCGGGGCCCAGCGGTCGGCGTCGTCGAGTTTGCGGAAATCCCAAAGATTGGCGGCGCGGCGCGCGGCGACCGCGGCCCAGGCTTCGAGCTTCGCGGCGATGCCGGGCGGGGCGCGGTCGGGAAATTCGCGGAGAAAATGCGCAAGGCCGGTGACGGTGAGCCATTCGCTCATGCGCTGGCCCTTCGTCGTCTGCGGGTCCTCCCAATCGAGATTCCGCACGAGCCATTCGGCCTGGCGGTGCGCGGCGGCGAAGTAATCGGCGGCATCGGCGCGGCCCTCGCGTTGCGCGACTTGCCAGAGCAGCAAATTCGGTTCGACGGAAAAGCCGGGCGGGAGCGAGCCCTTGGTCGTGCCGAGCTTGGTCTTGAGGGCGAGCAAGTCGTGTTCGGGACTCTCGTCGTACGGGTAGACGCGGTCGCACTTCGGTTCGCGCCACACCGCGAAAGCGAAGTCGCGCACCGCGGCGTAGTTCTGCGCGGGCAAATAGCGCTCAAGCCACGGCCACGCGTAGAGGAAGTACGCGAGTTGGGCCTTGAGGTGCTCGTGCGTGAGGCGCTGCGTCACGATCACGTCGGCGCCCCAATGGATGAGTTTCACGAGGTCCGGCGCGTCGTCGCGGTACGGCGCGAGCGCGCCCCAGCGTTTCGTTTCGCCGGGCGCCTCGTAGCGGATCTGCCGCGGCAGCGCCGCGTAGGCGGAGGGATTGGAGAGCCACTGCGCGACCAACGAATGCAGCTCCCAGCCGAAGTGATGGTCGTCGCGCCAGCCGAAGGAACCGCGGCATTCGGCGCGCCAATTGCCCACGTAGTGGCGGCTATCGACCATGAAGTTGACGGCGTTGGCGTAGCTCACGCGTTCGAGCCACCAGCGGCCGATGCGGAACGGCACCGAGGTGTGCGGCCCGGCCACGACAACGAACTCGCGATTGTCGGCCGCCGGTTCGAACGCGGTGAAGTCGCCGATGTGGCCGGCGAGTTTGCCTTCGAACAAAGCCGGCCCGCCGGCGGCGGCGCGCACCGCGAACGCCGTGCCGTCGGGCAGCGTCGGCGCGGTGAACCGTTTCGGCTGCCCGAGATTGAAGCCGCTTTGGTTGAGATAAATCCGCGGGATCGCGGCGTCCGGCGCGGCCGCGGCCACGAGCGGCGGCACGCCGGCCGGCGTCGCCGGCCAGACGAGGATCTCCTTGATGACGGCGGGACCGCCGTTGGTCGCGGCGACGCGGAGCCGCAGGCGCGTCGTGCGGACCACGACGGTGTCGTCGAACGCGAGCCGCAGCGACGTCGCGCGGTTGCCGGCGACATTGGCCGAGGGGATGTCCTGCCACGCGCCGTCGCGCCAGAACTGGACGCTGACGTCGCGGATCGAGGTGGCGGCGTCGAAGCCGTGGAACAGATGCAGCCCGGCCACCGTGGCCTCGGCACCGAGTTCGAGCTCGAAGTCGGCGGGGCCCGCGGCCGCGGCGCTCCAGCGCGATTCCTCGGTGACGACGCCGTCGATCGCCCGGCCCGCCGCAAACGGCTCGAGCGTCGACGAGGCGCGCGCGGCCACAATGCGAAGCGGCGCCGGTTCGGCGGCGCGAAGCACGGCGGCGGACAAGACGGCGAGCAGCAAAAACGTTTTCATTGGGTCTGAGCTTGGGGTTAGGGCGGACCGAGGCGGGCGACGTCCTCGGCCGCGAGGGCGCGATTGTAGATGCGCACTTGGCCGAGTTCGCCGGCGAAATTGCCGTAGCGCTGCACGTGGGCGGCGGGGCCGGTGGCGAGGGTGACATCGCCGACGGCCTCGTAGCGGCCGCTGTTGGCGCCGAGCCGGCCGGCCGTCGCGGCATCGGTCGGCGCCGGCCCCGCGTTGTCCGCCGTTTTCTTGCGGATCCCGTCGGCATACAGCGAAACGGTGCCGCGGTCGTAAACGCAGGTGACGCGCACGGGCACGCCGGCGCGCAGGACGGCCGGCGCGGCGACGTCGACAGGCCGCGCGTGGTGGCCGAGGCGCAGGAACACGGTGCCCGCGGACGTGAGGCCGACGGCCCAGCC
The DNA here is from genome assembly GCA_027482185.1 of Opitutaceae bacterium. Taxonomy (GTDB): domain Bacteria; phylum Verrucomicrobiota; class Verrucomicrobiia; order Opitutales; family Opitutaceae; genus ER46. Next base: position 321,050 of record JAIXWF010000015.1, read on the forward strand.
GGCGCCCTCGGTCTTCGGCAGCCGCGCGAGCGGGAAGCAGTCGGAGAGTTTTTCCGGGCGCACGACGAACGAGACGGTGATCGCGTCGCCGCGGCCGACGTTGCGGCCGAAGAAGTAGAATTTTTCGTCGCCGGAGAACGCGATCGGGGCGCGCGGCGCGAGTTCCCAGATCGGATCGCCGGCCTTGAAGGCGAAGGAACGCGACGGCCGCACGGCCTGGCCGGGCAGCGGCGGCTTGAGGAACATCACTTCGTCGGCCTCGAGCCAATCGCCGGAGCCGCCGGCGGACTCGAGGGCGATGGTCACGCGTTTTTCGGCGACGGCGATGCCCTCGAGGCGGACGTCGGTCCACGTTTCCCCGGCGGGCAGATCGAGCACGCGGTCGGCGCCGCCGAAGCCGGAGACGCGCAGGCGGGCTGTCCGCAGATTGCCCCCGCGGCGGACGCGGGCGCGGACCTCGTAGTCGCCGTTGCGGATGAAGGCGAGGGACTGGACCGTCTGGACCGCGAAGGGCCGGTCGGCGGCGTGGCGAAGTTTGAAGTCGCCGTGGGCGGCGCCGCCGCGCACGACGGCCGCGGCGGCCACATCGCCGGATTCGCGCCAAGCAATTGGCCGCTGCAGGTCGACCTTGTTCTGGTTGTATTCGAAGCCGCCGTTGGGGAGCAGATTGGCGCCGGGGAAATCGCGGGCGTAGAAACGGAAGTAGTCGAAACGCGTTTCGCCCGGGAGTTTGTCGACATCGACGCGGCCGACGCCGTTCAACGCCGTGAGCCAGACATTCTGCGCGGCGACGAGATCGGGGAAATCGGCCCGCGCGACGACGCGGCCCTGGTCGTAGAAGACGACGCCGTCCGGAGTGTATTCGTAGGCGTCGATCCACCAGCCGTCGGGCCCGAGCTTGAACGGCACCTGCCCGCGGTGCGGCCACGCCTGCTCGAGGTAACCGGCGTCCGAGACATCGACATAGAGGTTGTTGCAGGCGATGGCCTGCATGGAATCGATCTCGTGGGAATCGATCTCGAAGATCGAATTGTTCTCCGGGCCGCCCATCCCGCGCTGCCAGAAGGCGGTGTGCACGCCGCGGCCGCGCATGAACGGCTGCGACCGCACCTCGTAGTAGCCGTAGCCGAAGCGGTGCGTGCTGATCAGGCCGCCGCCGGTGTGGGCGGGCTTGCCGTCCACGGTCTCGTGCTTCGCCTCGATGACGAGATGGCCGTCGGCGATCCGGACATTGCGCGCGAGATTGAGCCCGTCGATCCCGGTACCGGTGCGCGGCCCGGTGCGGAAATTCCAATCGGCCGCCGCGACGCCGGGACCGTCGAATTCCTCGGCGAAAAGCAATTCGTAGTCCGGCGACGGCGGGGCGGCGACGGCCGTGGCGGCAGCCCAGGCCGCGGCGCAGCCGAGCAGGCGCAATCCGGACGTGCGGACAGGAACACGGGGACACATCGGGGCGAAGGGGTTCCCGGCCAGTCAGGCCGGGAGCGCCGGCAGCGCAAAGCCGAAGCTGGTGAACCCGTTCACCGCACCGGCGGGCCGGGCGGCGGGAGCACGGCCTGCAGGGCCTCGAACCAGCGGGCGGCCATCTTGGCGGCGCCGGCGGCGTTGGGGTGCACGCGGTCGGCGATCGTGTCCGTTTCCCAGACGAAGCCGGCGGCATGGTCGACGAGCCGGACCGGCTGCGCGGGCGTGTGCAGGCGGGCGGCGAGGGCCGCGAGGCCGGCGTTGAAGTCCGGCAAGTACGAGTACTTCGGCAGTTTGCCGGAGGGAATCACCTGCCCGAGCAGAATGACGACGCGGGGATTGAGGGCGCGCAGGGCCGCGATCAATTCCTCGGTTGCGGCGAGCATGCCTGGGACGGGACGCTCGGTGTCGAAGTGATTGTGGCCGGCGTGGAGGAGGACGATGTCGGCCGGGGTGCGCGCGAAGTTGGCCGGGACGGTGCGGGCGACGAACTCGATGTTCTTGCCGCCGTAGCCCTCGTGGCGCTCCCCTGCCCCGCCCTGCGAGCCGACGAATTCGACCGCGTAACCGGCGGCGCGCAGACGCTCCGCCAAGATCGGCCGATAGACGGAAAACGTCGTGCCTCCGGCGGTGATCGAATCGCCCACAGCCATGATGCGCACGGGAGCCGCGGCGGACCGCGCCGCCGTACCGGCGAGCAGAACCGCGGCCAACGCCAACAGGGTCCGGAGGCGAAACATCACGGCGTTGCTTCCGCCTTCAGCGGCAGGTGCACGTTGAAAGACGTGCCGCCGTCCTTGCGGTAGCCGTCCGCCGCACCGAAGAGCGCGATGGGCACGCCGCCCTCGAAGAGCAGCGCCGGGCGTTCGAGCTGGGTCGCACTGAGGGTGCCGTCGGCCCAAGGGAAACGGGAGGCGATGACCTTGGGCTGCGGGGCGGCGGTCCAGCGGAGGCCGTCGTCGGATTGGAACAAAGCAATTCCGCCCTTCGCGCCGGTGAACTGGCCGACGACATCGCGGGCCACGGCGTAGTAACGCCGGCCGTGGGCGGCGTCGAACCAGACGAAGGGATCTTCCGCGAGCATCCAGTGTTGCTGCGCCGCGGGGCCGTCGGCTTCGAAGATGCGGCCCGGGGTCTTGACGTAGGGGCCTTCCGGATGCGTCGCGAGCGCGGCGCCGTAGCGCACGTTGCCGCCCATCGGTTTGCCGGCGAGGATCTGGACGGCCTTGTAGATGAGCAAAATGCCGCCGTCGGGCCGCACGGCTGCGGCGGGATTGGTGACGCAGAGCGAATCGAAGGCGGCGGGATCGGCGCTGACGTCGACGATGGGGCGATCGAAACGGCGCCACGGTCCGTCCGGCGAATCGGCCACGGCCACGCCGACACGCTGGTGGTTGCGGTGCAGCGGGTAGTCTTTCCCGTCGCCGTGGTTGCCCATGTAGAAGAGGTAGAATTTCCCGTTCGGGTGGCGGAGGACGTTGGGATTGTGGGTGACGTCGCCGTCCCAGAACTTTTTCCCGGTGACCGGATTCACGCCGCGGGCGGGCAAGGCGACGTTGACGAATTTGTAGGGCCCGAGCGGCCGGTCGGCGACGGCGTAGGCGATTTCCGAACGCAACGCCCAACCCGGGGCGAAACCGGCGGCGACGGGCCAGCGCGAGTACAGCAGATGGTATTTGCCGTCGTCGCCCTTGATCGGCGCGCCGCACCAGATGTGCCAGGCGGGATCGGAAAAACGCGCGTCGCGGGGGGCGGGCTGCACGCGGGCGCCGAGGTCGAGTTCGGCCGCGGGCAAGGAAGCAAAACCGGCGAGCAGCAGGGCGGCGAAGATTCGGAGCATGACCGGAGAGCGGATGATTTTCCCGGCCGCGTTCAGAACATCGCGTTGAGCGAGACCGAGGTCTTGCGCGGCGTGTATTGCTCGCGGAAGTACCGGACGACGCCGTTGGTGCCGCGGGGCAGCGCGATGAGGACCTGTTTGTCGAGGAGGTTGTCGATGTTGACCTGGAGCGAGAGGCGCGACTTGGCGAAGCCCTTGAAGCTGTAGACCCCGAAGAAATTGTGCTGCACGCGGTCAGGATAATAGAACGTTTTGCGCGCGTTGGCGGCGGCGGCATCGGTGTAGCGGTAGGCGCGGAATTTCTGCTGGTAGACGGTGGACACGCCGAGCACGAGGCCGCGGAGACGGCCGCTGCCGACCTGATAGCGGTTGATCATGCTCCAGGCGTTTTCGGCGTAGCCCGTGGTCGGCTCGCCGGCCCGGCGCACGATGATGTCGGCGACGGGCGGCACGAAGCCGAGCTGGTGTTCGCCGATCGGGAGCCCGGTGGCGCCGGTGCCGATGCCGGCGGCGCGCAGCCCGAGGAATTGCGAATTGAGAATCTGGCCGGAGTCGGGATCGAGGTTGGCGAAATAGGGACTCGTGGGATCCTTCAGCATGGCGAGCGAGAGCGGGACCTGCGGGGACGTCGCATCGGTGGGATCGCTGGGGACGAGCAGCGGGGAGAGCGTGGTGCCGCTGCGGGAAGCGACGACGGTCTGGCCGCCGACGGTCGTGGTGTTGAATTGGTCGTTGTAGAAAATCGGCAGGGTGACGTCGCTGCGTTCGGAGCCGTTGGCCTGGGTGAAACTGAGGGTGATCTGCCACGACTTGAGCGGGCGCGCGGACAACGCGACGCTCAGGCCGTCGGAGGCGCGGCTGAAGACGTAGCCCTGGCCGCCGTTGCGGCCGTTGATGCCGTCGGGGTCGACGTCGTTGCGGAAGCCGCCGAGGCCGGCGGTGTTGTTCAACTGCTCCGTCTTGTAGTACGTGATGCTGCCGGAGAGGCGGTGGTCCCACATCGCGAGTTTGAGGCCGGCGTCGAAGCTGCGGCCGGAGCCGATGGGGAGGATGACGTTGTAGATGTCGCGGTCGGTGGCGAAGTTGATCTTGGAATTCCGGGAACGGTTGGCGTAGGCACGGAGGCCCTTGACCGGGGTGTCGACGACGATGCCGTAGGCGAGACTGTCGTAGGTGATCGGGCCCTTGAGTTCGTTGGTCGTGAGGCGTTCCTGCTCGGCCGTTTCGCGGCGGTAGCTGGTGAGCACGTCGATGCGGTTTTTCCAGAACTTGCTCGCGAGGCTCGAGCCCCAGCCGGATTCGCGGGTCTCGTCGATCTGGTAGCTCGATTGGTTGGGGCGGCCGTCGGCGGTGAGCGGGCCGGAGACGCCGTAGGGATTGTTGGCGGTGCGGGCGACGGCGCCGGGATAGGCGGCGGTGCCGAACCGGTAGCGTTTGCCGTTGGGGTGGTTGATGTACTCCACCGGCCAATCGCGCAGGCCGTAGGGCAGGCTGCCCGAGAAGATGGGGCGCCACTCGGCGGGCATCTGGACGCGGCCGGAGTCGGCGTTGGCGATCTGCGCGGGGTTGGTCACCCAGTTGCCGTCGGCATCGATCTCGTAGAAACGCGCGAAGCGGATCGTGGTCCAGTTGCGCTGGTTGGAGTAGAAGCCGCTGACGCGGTGGTTGCCGAGCCACTTGCCGAAATCGAGGCTGGCGACGCCGGTGACGCGCAGGCCCTGGGCGCCGGTGATGTAGGGGAAACTTTGGATACCGGCATTGGTCGCCCACTCGGCGATGCGGTTGCCGGCGGCGTCGCGGTAGTTGTTGGACGGATGGTCGGGGCTGAAGAACGTGGTGCTCGTCGGCTGGATGGTGGCGTTGACGCGGGTGTCGCGGCCGTAGCGGGCCTGGAAGGCGACGCGCTTCCAGCGCACGAGATCGACGGTGACGCTGTTGGATTTGTTGACCCAGTGCTGGCGGTTCATCGCGCCCATGAGCGAGTCGGCGTTGGTCACCGTGACGAGGTTGTTGAGGAGCGCGGGACCGCCGAGGCCGATGAGGTAATTGGTGGATTGGTTGTCGAGGTTGACGCCGTTGCTCAGGAGGAGGCCGGCGGCAACCGGCACGCGGAGGGTGGCGCCGCTCGAGGTGGCGGCCCCGCGCGTGTAGTGGCGGAAGTCGGCGAACACGCTGACCCACGGCACGGGCCGGAAGGTGCCCGAAACCTGGAGCCCCTCCTGGTCGAGGCCGAGGAGCGGGCGGTAGTAGCGGTCCGCGGACTTCATCAGGTTGACGCGGACGCCGAAGCGCTTGGCACCGTAGTTGGCGTCGACGGTGTAGAGCGAGGAACCCTCGGAATCGAACTTCGTGCCGAGGGTGGCGCTGCGGCGGTTGAGGGCGGCGCGCTTCGAGTTGACGACGACCACGCCGGAAGCGTCGCCGGAGCCGTAGAGCAGGTTGTTGGAGCCGTTGATGACGTCGGCGCTTTCGACGTCGAAGCTGTTCATCATCGACGTGGCGGAGCGGAGAAAGCCGTCGCGGCGGGGCGTGCCGATGGCGAAACCACGGCCGGTCATGCCTTCGGGCTGGACGCCGTCGCCTTCCTGCATGCCGCGCTGGTCCTCGTTGCCGCCGCCGAAGAGCGTGGCGCCGAGGCCGCCGAAGTCGCCGAGCAGTTTGAAGATGTCGCCGCCGCCGAGCTCGGAGATCATCTGCTTCGTCATGATGCGGGCGTCGACCGGGGTCTCCTGCAGGGAGGCGTTGGTGCCCGTGAGCGAATTGGTGTTGGTGGCGTCGTAGCCGTCGTTGGCGTCGCTCACGACCTCGAAGGGCGAGAGGATAACGGCGTCGGCGGCCTTGGCGGCCGCGGCGGTCGCGGCGGACGGCGGCGGCGCGACGGGCGCGGGCGCGACGGCCTGCGCGCGGAGCGAAGCGGCCGCAAGCAACACGCAGGCGAAAGCCAAAGCCGGCGAGCAGCGGGCGAGCGGAAAGCGGGAGGTCGGGATCATCGTCGGACGGGTTGGCGGACGGGGCGGGATCAGAAACGGAATTCGGCCGAAAGGCGGTAGGACGTGGGGTCGCCGAGCGAAATGGAGCTCGGGTAGTACTTTTCGTTGAAGAGATTCGAGACCGTGAGGTTGTAGCTCACGGGCTTGCCGAAGACCTTGGTCGCGTAGCCGGCGCGGGCGTTCACGACGACGCGGGGATCGAGCAAGTACGGGTACGGATCGTTGGTCTCGAAGGCCTTCGCCTGGCCGCGGTAGGCGATGTTGGCGCCGGCGGAGGCGCCCTTGAGCCAGCCGGAGGCGAACCGGTACGAAGTCGTCACCGTCCACGCATGCGTGGGCGAGCGGATCTGCGCGCGGCCGACGATGGCGGGGTTGGCGGGATTCTTGGAAACGAACGAGTGCGTCTGCGTGTAGCCGCCGACGACCTGGAAATCCTTGGTGACATTGGCGGCGAGGCGAAGCTCGAAGCCCTTGGCCTGGTTTTCGCCGACCTGCGTCTCGTAGGTGTAGGCGCCGATGGCGTCGACGGCGTTGAAGGACTGGCGGCCGTTGATGTTGACGGTGCGGAAGACGGTACCCTGGCCGCTGTAGCGGCCGTCGCCGAAGTCGAATTTGAAACCGTAGTCGTAGCCCTTGGCGATGAGCGGGTCGAAGGGCGTCTGCGAGCGGTCGGCGTTGGTGCGGAGCGAGGTGATCTGGCGGAACGACTCGGAGTAGTTGGCGTAGAGGCCGAGCGCCTTGGTGGCGCGGAGGACGGCGCCGGCCTGGGGCGTGGTGCGGTCGCGCTCGATGCGCAGGCGGGTGTTGGCGACGTAGTTGAGCGTGAGGCTTTGGATTTTCGAATAGTTGAGGCCGCCGAGGAACATCAGGCGCTCGTCGAAGAGCGCGAGGGCGTCGACGAGGTAGAACTTGTCGTCCCAGAAACGCGCGCCGCTCACGCCCGAGACGCGGAGCGCGGCGAGCGGGGGCACGGTGCGGTCCCAGGTCGCGGGGTTGGCGAGGTCCCAGTTGGGCGGCGTGGGAACGCCGAGGCCGCCGGCGACACCGGAGACGCGGCTTTCGCTGTAGCTGCGGGCGGAGACGTATTCCCAGCCGGCGACGAGCCGCGTGTAGTGGCGCTTGGAGAAATCGAAACGCGCCGCGACGTTGAACGTGTTGGCGAAGGTCTGGCCGTTGCCGTAGCTGCCGCTGAGGCTGCGCGAATACGGCAATTGGCCGGCGGGTGTGGCGGCGGTGAGGGCGATCGAGGTGGCGGAGGCCTCGTAGGCGTTGCGGCGGAAACTGGTCACGCCGGCGACATTGCGCACGACGATGCGGTCGGTGAACGCATGCTCGAGGGTGGCGGAGTAGATGCGGTTGCCGGTGTGCGTGCCGAGGCCGGGGCCTTGGCCGTTCCACGTGCGCGGGATCATGTCGGCGAACTTCACGACGAAGGGCGCGACGACGCGGTTGTTGTAACGGGGCCAGTTGGCGACGCCCGTGAGGTCCATATCGGCGGACTCGAGATCGAGCGTGAGCGAGGTCCCTTTGCGCGGCGCCCAGCGGATGACGGGGGCGATGAACCGCTTCTTCATCTCGTCGTAATCGCGGTAGCCGTCGCGGTCGGTCCAGGAGCCGTCGACGCGGTAGGTGAGCGTGCCGGACTTGTTCAGGGCGCCGGTGGTGCCGAGTTCGGCGCGGTAGTAGGCCCAGGAGCCGACCTCGAGGCGGAGGCTGGAGGCGCGGCGGGCGGAGGGCTGCTTGGTGACGGTGTTGGCGACGCCGCCCGGATCGAGCTGGCCGTAGAGGACGGAAGCGGGTCCGTTGACGACCTCGACGCGGGCGACGTTGGCGGAGTCGTAGCTGCGGAGGTTGGTGTTGCCGTTGCGCGCGCTGAAGAACGTCGTGAAGCCGCGGATGGTGTAGCTCTCGAGGTTGCCGGTGGCGGCGCGCTGCGAGCTCTGCACGCCGGAGGACAGGCCGACGATGTCGAAGACCTCGGTGAGACCGTAGTCCTTGAAGAGTTGCTCCGTGATGATGTCGATCGAGACGGGCATTTTCTTCAGCTCGGTGGCCACGCGCGTGGCGCTGATCGAGTTGGTGGCGGCGTAGCCCGACTCGGACTCCGACTGGATCGTGAACGCGGGCAGGAGGACGGTCTCGTCCGCGGCGGGTTTGGCGGGCACGGCGGCCTGGGCGAACAGCGCGGCGGGGGCGGCCAGGGAAGCGGCCAGGCAGCGGCGGAACGGAGTGGACATGGGAAGGCGGCAGGGAAGCGGGGACGGGGCGGGGCGGACGGAACCGGGGGTGCCAAGGGGAAACGCCGCCGCCGCGGGATTCGCAAACGCGGCGCCGGTGAAATCGTTCACCCAGCCGCGCCCGAGACCGGCGCGATTTGCGGCTGGCCTCGGGCGGGGCGCCGGGTGAACTCGTTCACCATGGCGGCCGTTTCCCCGCGGGTGGTAACCCTCAAGATGCTGGCGGAACACACCGGGCTTTCGCTCGCGACGGTGTCGTACGCCCTGCGGCAGCACCCCAAGATCCCGGCGGACACGCGGGAAAAAGTCGCGGCGGCCGCGGCGGCGCTCGGGTACCGGCCGAATCCGCGGGTCGCGAGCCTGATGGCGCATATCCGCGGGGCGCAGGCGCGGAACCACCCCGAGCGGCTGGCGTTCGTGTGGGTGCACACGGACCGGGCCGAGGCGCGGCGGAATCCCTTCCTGCGGAACGTGCTGGCCGGGGCGCGCGAACGCGCGGCGCAGACCGGGTTCACACTCGACGAATTCTGGACCGAGGACCCCGGCATGACGGACCGCCGGCTGCAGGAGATCATCCGGGCGCGCGGCATCGTCGGCGTGGTGCTTTCGCCGGTGACGACGGCGGAGGCGGCGGTGACGCTGGACTGGGAGTGGCGGCACTTCGCCGCGGCGGTGATCGGCAACGTGACCTGGGAGCCGGAGCTCCACCACGCCGGCCACCACCACTACCTCGGGATGCGGACGGCGCTGCGCGAACTGGCGGCGCTGGGTTGCGCGCGGCCCGCGGCGCTGATCGAGGCGGCGAGCAACGAACGGGGCAAGAACGCCTGGGTCGGCGCGTTTCTCACCCACCATCCGGCGGCGCGGGCGGCGCGCCGCCTGATCCGCGTGGTGCCGGCGGACACGGCGGAGAACCTCGGCGCCTGGCTGCGCGCGGCGCGGCCGGACGCCCTCGTGGTCAGCGAATGCGGTTTGCTCGACCAACGCGGCGTGCGCGCCGCGGCCCGCGGCCTGCCGGTCGCGACGCTCTACTGGAGCGACGCGGCGCCGGCCGGCGTGGGCGGGATCGACCAGTGCTACGACCGCGCCGCGGGGCACGCGGTCGATCTCGTGGTGGCGCAGCTCAACGCCAACGAGACCGGCGTGCCCGACCTGCCGCGCATGATGCTGTTTCCCGGCCGCTGGGTGGCGCCGGCGGGCCCGAAGCCGACGGCGGCCCGGGCCCGGCGCCGACCGGCGCCGCTCAGTACGAGAGGCGCGTCGTGATCGCGAGGCGGCGCGGGGTGTTGAACCAGCCGGCGTAGCGGAACGTGCCGTTGGCGCTGCTGATCTGGTAAAGGACTTCCTGGGCGTCGAAGAGGTTCGACACGTTGACCTGCACGGAGGCGCGGACGAAACGGTTCACGCGGAAGCTGTAGGAGGCGAAGAAGTCGTTCAGGAAACGGTTCGGGTAGTAGTACATTTTCCGGGCCCCGCCGGCGGCCGCGTCCGTGTACATGTAGGCGCGGTGGTTCTGCTGGAAGCTGGAGGTGAGGCCGAGGCGCAGCCCGCGGAGGCGGCCCTCGGAGAACGCGTAGGAGTTGACCCAGCTGTAGGCGCGCTCGGCGTAGCCGGTGGTCTTTTCGCCGGCGCGGCGGACGATCCAGGTGCCGCCGGAAGGCGAGACGAAGCCGAGCTGGTGGTCGGTGATCGGGAGGCCCGCGACGCCGGTGCCGACGCCCGGGGTATCGAGGCCGAGCTGCTGGGCGTTGGTGATCTGGCCGCCTTCGCGGTCGACGACGGCGTAGTACGGGCTGTTCGGATCGCGCATCATCGCGAGCGAAAGCGGCACCTGGGGCGAGGTCGGGTCGAGCGGATCCGAGGATACCAGGAAAGGCGTGATCGCGGCCGTCGGGCTGGTCCGGATACCCACGACGGTCTGGCCGCCGACGGTGGTGGTGTTGAACTGGTCGTTGTAGAACTGGGGCAGCTCGACGTTGCTGCGTTCGGAGCCGTTGGCGGTGGCGAAATTGATGCGGGTTTCCCAGCCGCGGAGCGGGCGGGCGCTGAGCGTCACATTGAAGCCGTCGGACGTCTTGCTGTAGGTGTACGCGTTGCCGCCGAAACGGCCGTTGATGCCGTTGGGGTCGATGTCGTCGCGGTTGCCGAAGGTCGCGGTGAAGTTCTGCGCCTCGGACTGGTAGTAGTTGACGTTGCCGGAGAGGCGGCGGTCGAAGAGGTCGAGCTTGAAGCCGATGTCCTTGCTGACGCCTTTGCCCGGGGGCAGCGGGTTGTTGAAGAGGTCGCGGGTGGTATCGAAGTTGATCTTGCCGTTCGACGCGTAGTTGAGGGACAGGCGGAGATTCTTGATCGGGGTGTCGACGACGCCGCCGAGGTTCAGGCTGTCGTAGGAAATGGGACCGCGCTTGATGCCGAGGGCCTTGCGGAGACCCGTGGCCTCCTCGCTGCGGAGGCCGGCCATGGTGTCGATGCGGCCGCCCCACCATTCGGAGAAGAGGCTGGCGCCCCAGCTCTTTTCGTCGGTGTCGTCCATGATGTAGGACCCGTTGGACGGGTTGCCGGTGGTGGCATTGGTGCCGCCGGACATGCCCATGGGATTTGCGGCGGTGGGCGGGACGGCGCCGGCGTAGACCTGCGGCGCCTGCCGGTAGGTGCGGCCGTTGGGATGCTTGACCACGGTCACGGGCCAATCCTGGCCGCCGATGATGGTCTCCGGGGACATGGGGACCCAGACGGCGGGCATCACGTTGCGGCCGGACTCGGCGTTGTTGATGTTGGCGAGATTCTGGATGATGGCGCCGCTGGAGTCGGTTTCGTAGAAGCGGATCGTGTACTGGTTGGACCAGCTTTCCATGACTTGGCGGAAAACGTTGGCCTGGTGGCGGCCGAACCACTTGCCGAGGTCCTTCTGGTAGGCGATGGCGCCGCGGTAGCCGCGGGCGCCGGTGAAGAACGGCGTGCCCACCAGGGAGGTGTTGAACGCCCACTTCTGCCCGATCTGGCCCGTGACGGGATCGACGTAGTTGTTGCCGGTGGCCCCGGGCGCGAAGACCGTCGTGCTGGACGCGCGGGGCGCCTCGTTGACGCGGGCGTCATGGCCGTAGCGAAGCTGGACCGCGAGGCCTTCGGCGAGCGTGGCCTCCGCGACGACGGACTTGATGCGGTTGATGTAGTAGTCGCGGTGATACGGGCCGACAGCGGAGTCGACCTTGTCGAGGTCGATGGCACCTCCGGTCAACGCGACGAACTCGGGGAACGCGACGAGGTAGCGGGCGCTCTTGTTGTCGACGTTGGTGGCCGTGGTGTTGCCGGGCACGTTGACAATGGGCGCGCCGAGCGGATCGCGCGCCGGCAATTGCCAGGACAGCGGGGCGCGGACCGTCGCGGCCTGGGCGAAGATCGTATCGCGGGTGTAGTAGCGGTACTCGCCGCGGAACTGGAGGCGCTTCCACGGCTGGATCGTGGCGGTGACATGGTAGCCTTCCGCGGTGCGGCCGAGGCCGGGGCGGGAGTACTTGGTGTCGTCCTTCACGCCGTTGAAGCGGACGCCGAAGTACTTTTCGCCGACGCTGGCGTCGACGGTGTAGCGGCGGGAGCCCTCGGAGTCGCCGGTGGCGCTGAGGATCATCGACGGCCGCCGGTTCAGGTAGGCGCGCTTGGAAGCGCTGGTGATGACGCCGCCGGCGTCGCCGGAGCCAAAGAGCAGGGAATTGGAACCGCCGATGGCCTCGACGCGCTCGATGTCGAAGGTATCGAGCAGGGTCGTGTCGGAACGCAGGAAACCGTCGCGGCGCGGATTGTTGATCTGGAGTCCGCGCATCGTCATCGACTTCGGGTCCTGGCGGTCGCCGTCGACCATGCCGCGCACGTCCTCGCCGCCGTTGATCACGGCGGCGCCGAGGCCGCCGATTTTCCAGAGCATGTCCGTCATGTCGACGGTGCCCATGTCGTCGAGCATCTGGCGGTTGAAGATCTTGGCGTCGAGGGGCGTCTTGTTGAGGGAGAGATTCGTGCCCGTGACGGAATTGGTGTTGGTGGCGTCGTAGGTGTCGGACTCGTCGGCCTTCACTTCGAACACATTGAGGAGGACGGCGTCCTCGCGGGCCGGGACGGCCTTGCCCTCGTCGGCGCGGAGCGCGGCGAGTTCGGCGGCGTCGAGTTTGCCGTCCTTGTTCTTGTCGTACTTGGCCACCTGGGCGGGCGTGGGCACGGCGGAGGCGGCCGGGGCGGTCTGGGCCGCGGCGCGGCCGGCGAAGATCGAAGCCAGCAGCGCGAGAGGGAGCGCCCGGCGGACAACGGCAGACGGAAGCAGGGTGTAGGACATGGGGGTGACGGACAAGAGGCAGGGAGATCCGCGGAAAAACTGCGGACGGCGGGGAAGGACCGAAGCTCGCGAAGAGACCGGGCCGGATGCAAGGACCGAATCGGTGAACGCGTTCACCAAAAGCGGGATTGCGGCGCCGGCCCGGGGCGGATTCACCCTTCGCCTCTGCGCCGCGTCCCGTGGCGTCACGCCACCCCGCCCCGCCCTTCCTCCGGGCTTTTGCTACCGCCATGTTGTCCGCTCCCGCCGCGGCCCGCCGCGACCTCCACCAGCGCACGCTGACCGCCGACCTCGTCGTCGTCGGCGGCGGCCTCTCGGGCACCTGTGCCGCCATCACTGCGGCACGCGCCGGCAGCAAAGTGATTCTGGTGCAGGACCGTCCCGTCCTCGGCGGCAACGCGTCGAGCGAGGTGCGACTCTGGATCCTCGGGGCAACCTCACACATGGGGAACAACAACCGCTGGGCCCGCGAGGGCGGCCTGGTGGACGAGCTGCTCGTCGAAAACACCTTCCGCAACCCCGAGGGCAACCCGTGGTTCGTCGACACCCTGCTGCTCGAAAAGGCCGTGGCCGAGCCCAACCTCACGCTGCTGCTGAACACCGCGGTCCACGAAGTCGAGAAGGGCCCGGACGACCGCATCGCCGCCGTCCGCGGCTTCTGCGCGCAGAATTCCACCGCGTACGAATTGCGCGCGCCGCTGTTCTGCGACGCCTCGGGCGACGGCATCGTCGGCTTCCTCGCCGGGGCCGCGTTCCGCATGGGCGCGGAGAGCCGCGCCGAGTTCGGCGAGAAGTTCGCGCCGTCCAAGGACTACGGCGAGCTGCTCGGGCATTCGCTGTATTTCTATTCCAAGGACACGGGCCGGCCCGTGCGCTTCGTGCCGCCCGCGTACGCGCTGCGCGACATCACGAAGATCCCGCGCTACCGCAGCTTCTCCACGCGCAACTACGGCTGCCGGCTCTGGTGGCTCGAGTACGGCGGCCGGCTCGACACCGTGCACGATACCGAGACGATCAAGTGGGAGCTCTGGAAGGTCGTGTACGGCGTCTGGGACTACATCAAGAACTCGGGCCGGTTCCCCGAGGCCGCCAACCTCACCCTCGAATGGGTCGGCTCCATCCCCGGCAAACGCGAGAGCCGGCGCTTCGAGGGCGACACCTGGCTGATCCAGCAGGACATCGTCGAGCAGCGCGCGCACGCCGACGCCGTCGCCTTCGGCGGCTGGTCGATCGACCTGCACCCGGCGGACGGCGTCTTCAGCGAGAAGCCCGGCTGCAACCAATGGCACGCGAAGGGCGTTTACCAGATTCCGTACCGCTGCCTCTACAGCCGCAACATCCCCAACCTCTTCCTCGCCGGCCGGATCATCAGCGCGTCGCACGTCGCCTTCGGCTCCAGCCGCGTCATGGGCACCTGCGCCACCGTCGGCGAAGCCGTGGGCCAGGCCGCCGACTATTGCCGCCGCCACGGGCTCCTGCCCCGCGCCGCCGGTGCGCCGGAACGCATCGCGGCACTGCAGACGGAGTTGCTGCGGATCGGCCACCACCTTCCCGGGTTCGCGTTGCGCGACCCGGACGACCTCGCGGCCCGGGCGGAACTCGCCGCCTCGAGCGAGCTCGCCCTGGCCGCGCTCGCGCCGGACGGCCCAGTGGTCCCGCTCGGCGCGCGCCGCGCGCTCATGCTGCCCGTCGCGGCCGGCGACCGGCTCGATCTCACCGTATTCACGCACTCCGCCGCCGCGGGCGAGCTGCGCGCCGAGCTCCGCCAGAGCAGCCGCGCCGACAACCACACGCCGGACGTCACCCTCGAAACGCTCACCGTGCGCGTCGAGACCGGCGCCGACCTGCCGTGCCGGCTGGCATTCAAACACACGTTCGCCGACGCGCGCTACGCGTTCGTCTGCTTCTTCGGCGACGCGACGATCGGCCTGCGGGGCTCGGAGCAGCGGCTCACCGGCGTGCTCGCGCTCTGCCATGAGGCCAACCACGCGGTCGCCGAATCCGCGGTGCAGACCCCGCCGGCCGACATCGGCGTGGACAAGTTCGAATTCTGGACGCCGCAGCGCCGCCCCGGCGGGCACAACCTCGCCTTCCGCCTCGCGCAACCGTTGACCGCGTTCCGCGCCGGCAACGTCGTCAACGGCATCGCTCGCCCCACCTCTCAGCCCAACGCCTGGGTCGCCGACTTCGCGGACCCGGCGCCAGCCCTCACCTTGCGTTGGGCGGAGCCGCAGACGATCGGCCGCATCGAGCTCGGGTTCGACACCGACTTCGACCACCCGATGGAATCCGTGCTTTGGGGCCACCCGGAACGGGAAATGCCGTTCTGCGTGCGGCGCTTCCGCGTGCGCGATGCCGCCGGCAACCTGCTCGCCGAGGTCATGGACAATCATCGCACGCGGCAGACAATCGTGTTGCCCACGTCGGTGGTCACGACGGCGCTCCGGCTCGAACTCGAGGCGCCGGCCGCGCACGTGCCCGCGGCGCTGTTCGAGATCCGGTGTTACCGCTGAGGCGGATCAGCGATGTTGCCGCGCTTCCTGCTTCTCCTCGCGTTGCTGGCCTCCGCGGTCCGGGCTGCGCCCGACGCGCGGCCAAACATCCTCTGGATCTTGGCCGACGACCTCGGCCCCGAACTCGGCTGCTACGGCTATCCGTTGGTCAAGACGCCGCACCTCGACCGCTTCGCCGCCGAGGGCGTGCGGTACACGCACGCGTTCACCACCGCGCCCGTCTGCTCGTCGAGCCGGTCCGCACTCTTCACCGGCCGCTACCAAACGGCGATCGGCGCGCACCATCACCGCACGGCCGACCCGCAACCGCTGCCACCCGGCGTGCGCACGGTGACGGATCACCTTCGCGCCGCCGGTTACTTCACGGTGAACGTGACGCCGTCCGCCGAAGTCCGCCGCGCCGGCGGCCGCGGGCCCGACGGCGCCACCGGCACCGGCAAGACGGACTTCAACTTCAAGGTGGAGAAACCCTTCGACGGCACCGATTGGCGCCAGCGCGCGCCCGGGCAGCCGTTTTTCGCTCAGCTTTCGTTGGCCGCGCCGCACCGCGGGCCGGCCTGGCAGGAAGCGAAGCGCCGCGCAGGCCGCATCGATCCCGCGGCCGTGCCCCTGCCCCGTTTCACGCCGGACCATCCGGTCGCCCGGCAGGACCTCGCGGACTACCTCGAGGCCGTGCAGCTGGCGGACAGCGATTTCGGCGACGTGCTGGCGCGCCTCGCCCGCGAGGGGCTGGCCGAGAACACCGTCGTTATCTTCACCTCCGACAACGGCCAGTGCCTCTTCCGCAGCAAACAGTTCCTCTACGACGGCGGGCTGCGCGTGCCGTTGCTGGTCCGCTGGCCCGACCGGCGGCGCGCGGGGACCGTCGACGACCGGCTCGTGTCCGGCATCGACCTGACGGCGGCGGTGCTCGGCCTCGCGGGCGCGCCGCCCGATCCGGGGATGCACGGAATCGACTTCCTGAACCCCGGCGCGACGGCGCGCGACCACGTGATCGCCGCCCGCGACCGCATGGGCCTCGCGAGCGACCGGCAACGCGCGGTCCGCACCCACCGCTACAAATACATCCGGAACTACTTTCCCGCGATCCCGTACCTGCAGCCCAACCTGTACAAGGAACGCGAATACCCGACGTGGAACCTGTTCAAAGAGTTGGCGGCCGCCGGCCGGCTGACGCCCGAACAGCGGCCCTTCGCGGCGGCGGTGAAGCCGGCCGAGGAACTCTACGACGTGCTCGCGGACCCCGACGAGGTGAGGAACCTCGCCGCCGATCCGGTCCACGCCGCGGCCCTCGCCGACCTGCGGGCCAAGCTCGACGCCTGGCTCGCGGCCTATCCCGACGGCGGCCGCCTCGGCGAGGAGCCGCTCGACATCCTCCGCGTCAACCGCGCCTATATGGAAAGTACCCGCGCCCCCCGCCCCGCCGCCCGCCCATGAAACCGATTCCGAAACTGCGCTGGTCGATCGCGGCGATGCTCTTCTTCGCCTCGATCCTCAACTACATCGACCGACAGACGCTCTCGATCCTCGCCCCGACGATCCAGTCGGAGCTGAAGCTGACGAACGAGGACTACGCCGTCGTCGTGAACCTGTTCCTCGGCGCCTACCTCGTCGCGACGCTGCTCTCGGGCCGGATCGTCGACCGGCTCGGGGTGCGGCTCTCGCTCGCGCTCTTTGTCGGCTGGTGGTCGGTGGCGAATATCCTCACCGGCTTCGCCCGCTCGTTCGGTTCGCTCGGCGCCTGCCGTTTTTTGCTCGGCCTGGGCGAGGCCGGCAACTGGACCGCAGCGCCGAAGGCGGTTTCGGAGTGGTTTCCCGCCCGTGAGCGCGGCATCGCCATCGGACTCTACACGCTCGGCGCCACGCTTGGCGCCACGATCGCGCCGCTGCTGATCGTCGGCATCGCCTCGCGCTTCGGCTGGCAGATGGCCTTCGTCATCACCGGCGTGGCGGGCCTGGTCTGGCTGATACCTTGGCTCTGGCTCTATCGTCGGCCCGCGGAGCATCCGCGGCTGGCTCCGGAAGAACTCGCGCTGATCCGCAGCGGCGCGGCGGCCGTGGCCGATCCCGGCCCGCCCGAACCGTGGCGCGCGGTGCTCGGCCGGCGGGAAGTCTGGCTGCTGATGTTCACGCGCCTGCTCACCGATCCCGTCTGGTACTTCTACCAATTCTGGTTCGCGAAGTACCTCCACGACGAACGCGGGGTCAGCCAGCTCGGCCTGTCCGTGACCTTCGTGATTTTCCTGGCCGCGGATTTCGGCGCGCTCGGCGGCGGCTGGTTTTCGGGCCAATTGATCAAGGCGAAGCTGCCGGCCCCGGCGGCGCGGATCCGGATCATGATGGCCGCGGCCTGCCTGATGCCGTTCTCCGCGCTGATTCCGCAGATGGGCGGGGTCAACGCCGTGCTCGCGCTCGGCATGATCGTCGCCTTCGCCCACATGACGTGGCTCATCAACCTGAGTTCGCTTGTCGTGGACCTCGTGCCGGCGCGCTCGCTCGCGACGTGTTTCGGCGTGATCGCCGCCGGCTCTTCGCTCGGCGGCATGGCGATGAACTGGGCCGTCGGCAAACTGGTCACGCACGCCTCGTACGGCCCGGCGTTCTGGATCATGGCCGGCGTGCACCCGCTCGCGATCTTGCTGATCTGGCGCCTGCGCAAAGCCGGAGCCGCCGGCTGAGCGCCGGTTGGATCGCCGCGCGTCAGCACCCCCGGACAAGGGCCTTGGGTTGAGCGTACGAATCCGACCGTTCGATCTCTCAACCCCCACCCCGCCGCCCTCAACGGCCACCCACCTCAGCCGAACTCATGCAGTTGAGAGGGCTTGGTTGAGCGTTGAGCGCGGAACCGTTCGGTACCCCGGGTTGCGAGCTGCGGCTACGGCGCCCGTGACGCGACGGATCGATCTCTCAACCCTCAACTCTCAACTGCATGATCCCGCCTCAGGGCGCGGTCTGGATCTTCAGATCGGTCACCGGTTTGCCCGCGGCATCGGTGAAACGGAGACTGCCCTGCCAGTTGTTTTCCTCGTTCACGATCTTCAGGACGACGACGTTGACACCTTTCTTCAGCGTCACGCCGGGCGCGGCGTCTTCGGCGTTTTTCTCGAGCGTGCGCGTGTCGGTGAACTTCACGATTTCGGCGCCGTTGAGGTAGGCCTTGCCTTGGTCGTTGCTGTTCATCTTCAGCACGAGGCCTTTCTTTTCCTCGGCCGCGACAACGTAGGCGACGGCCCAGGCGGCGACCTGCTCGCTGCGCGACGGGTGCAGCTCCTTGAAGTCGACGTAAAAATCGGCGGCGGTGACCTTCTTCCACGTCAGTTCGAGGCCGGCGATGGATTGCTTCGCGCCTTCCTTGGCCGCGGGTTGGGCCTCGGTCGCAAATTGCTTCTGGTCGATCGCCTCGGCGCCGGAGCTGCCGCCGATACCGTAGGGCGCCAGGACGAGCCAATCGCGGATGTAGCCTTCGGCATCGGGTTTGCCGTTTTGGGCGGCCAGCGGAGCCGCGGCGGATACGAGCAGAACAAGACAAGGGAACAGGGGATTTTTCATGGGGAAAGGGAACGGGCGGCCGAGTGCAGCGCCCAAGGGGCAACAGGTTTGTTCCAGTCGGCGGCCGCGGCGGCAAGCCGGAGCGCAGGCCCACGCCGGATGCTTGTTCCCGCCGCCAACCGGCAACCCGGCGGACTTTCCGCGGCCAATTTGCAAAATTAACCGCCGGGACCTCAAGGCCCGGGGCCCGGCGCCGATGTACCGGGTAACATCCGACCATGAGCGTCCTCCTTCTGCATTGGCGCAGCTGGTGGGCCCGCTTGCTTGGCTTCACCGGACCGGCCGCGCCCGCGCGCCCGGAACGGCCGGAGCCGCAACCCGCGCCCGCTCCGATGGCGACGGCGGCGGAACCCGCCGCCCCGCCGGCCGCGGCGCGTCGTCCGGCCGACGCCGTCCCGGATGTCACTCCGCTGCTGGAAATCGTGCAACGGAGCAGCCTCGCGCCCGACGCCGCCGCCCCGGCGCGACCCGGCATTGCCCGGGAAGATATGTTGGCCCGACTTTACGATCTGAAACAGATCCCGGCGCTGCAGTCCCTCATGCAGGGCATTCTGCGCACCATGAGCCGGAACGATGTCGCGGTGGACGACGTGCTCGAGGCGATCGGCCGCGACGCCGCGCTCTGCGTGCGGGTCCTCCGGATGGCCAACTCGGTGACCGTCGCCTCGGAACAGCGCGTCGAGGAATTGCCGACCGCGGTCCAGTTGCTCGGCGTGGTCACCGTGCGGAAAGCGGCCCAGGCGCTCTTTACGCTGCGCGACGCCAACCGCACGGCGGAAGGTTTCGACTGGCGCCACCTCTGGGTGCACGCGCTCGCCACCGCGTCGATCGCCGAGGAACTGGAGCGCCGGCTGCGGCCCGCGGCCGATTCCCAGATCCACCTCGCGGCGCTGCTCCACGACGTCGGCAAAATCGTCCTTTCGACCCTCGAACCCGAAGTGTACCGCGCCGTGCTCATGCTGGCATGGGAAGACGGCGGCCGGCTCGAGACGCTCGAACGCGCCCGGCTCGGCGTCGATCACCGCGAGGCCGGCGTGGTCTTTGCCCGGGAAAACGAGCTGCCCGAACTCGTGCTCCAGGCAATCGCCCACCACGACAATCCCGCGGCCGCGGAATCGCACACCGCGGAAGTCGCGCTCATCGCCCTCGCCAACCATCTCAGCAAAGCGCACGGCCTCGGCTTCAGCGGCGCGCGCCTCACGGCCGCGGACGGCGAATGGGCCGAGTCGCCGGTGTGGGCGGTGCTGCAGGCCGAATGCGGCCCGATCGACACCGTCCATCTGGAATACGAACTGCGGACCTTTCTCGCGGACCTGCGGAGCGAACTGCGCGAGCTGCGCGAAAGCGTCTGAGCGGGTTCGTGCCGTTGAGAGCCGAGGGTCGAGCGAGCGATCCGCCGACGGCCTTCCGTCAGGGCCGCGGCCGGAGCCAGCCGCCGCGCTCGAGCCATTCCGCGGCGCGCTGCGGCCATGAGGTCACCGGCAAGCCGGCCACCGGCCGCAGGCCGTAGCCGTGGCCGCCGGTGTCGTAGACATGCACCTCGGCGGAACCGCCGGCGCGTTTCAGTTCGGCCGCGAGCAGGAGGGAATTCTGGACCGGGACCCCGTCGTCGAACGCGTGGACAAAAAACACCGGCGGAACCGCTTTCGTCACGGCAAAGCCCTCCGGAATCCGCAACGCCGTCTGCCCCCGCTCCACAAAGTAGGCGGGGTAGATGAGCAGCGCGAAATCCGGCCGGAACGGGACGGCGTCGGCCGCATCGGATTCCGGATACACGCGGCGGTCGCCGGCGAGCGCGGTCAACCCGGCGGCGGCACCGCCGGCGCTGAAGCCGAGGATACCGATGCGCCGCGGATCGAGGCCCCACTCCGCCGCGCGGCTGCGGACCAGGCTCAGCGCGCGCTGCGCATCCTGGACCGCCGCGGACCAGCGTTGGGCCGGGTCGCGTGCCGGCACGCGGTACTTCAACACGATGCCGGTGACGCCGAGGGAATTCAGCCAGGCCGCCACTTCCGTGCCTTCGAGATCGTAGGCGAGAATGTTGAAACCGCCGCCGGGACAGATGACGACGGCGGCGCCGGTGTCCTTGTCCTTGGATGGCCGATACACGGCGAGTTGCGGGACGGAGACGTTGCCCAGCTTGATGATGCGGCGACCGCCGATGAGCTTGTCGGAATCCTTCGTCTCGTCCGCCTCGGGCGGCAGCGTCTTCGTCTCGCCGGGCGGCGGGCCGGGCCAGACATTCAGGACGAGCGGTTCGGCGGCGGCGGCGGCCACGGGCGCAAGCAACAGACCAAGCAGGCGAAGGATCATGGGGAACGAACTCGGGGTGAAACGGAGCAAATCGGGCCGGCAGGGCACCGAACGCGGACCGTGTTGCCGGAAGTTCACCGGGACGGCGAGCCCCGGTTCACGGTGCGGCCCGGTGCCGGGAATCTTTACACTTCGCGGGCCCGGCCCGGCGTGGCGCGCCCGGCAAAGCGGAATAGTATGCTCGCTACCTCCTCCGCTCCCGTATTTTGCGAAACCACGGTGCAGGCTCCACCATGAATGGCACCCGCGCCGCTATCGACGGCGCACCTACCCATGCCGTTGCTCTCCCTCTCCTCTTCCCTTCGCGCCGCCCTGCTTGCCGTGGTTTGCAGCGGCCTCTCCGTCCACGCCGCCACGATCACGAGTCTCGTCGGCGACAAGGACCAGAATCCGCCGCCGCATCCGGACGGTGTCGGCATCGTGCATGAGGCGGAGGATCTGCCGGGCTTCGACCAGCGTTTGGTCGGCGGCAACTACAGCTGGACGCACACGTTCTCGCCTTCGGCCGGTGCCAGCGCCACGGCGGCCGTCCTCGATATTGCGGTCGTCGGCTTCATCGACGGCAACTACGGCGGCATCAACAACCGGCTCTATCTCAACGGCGTCGAGGTTGCGGGCGCCTTCGACAATTCTTTGGACGGCTGGAGACTCTACACGTTCTACGTCCCGCTCGCCTTCGTCAGCAGCGGCACGCTGCTGGTCAACGTCGACGTCAGCAGCCTCGAGGGCTGGGGCGGCGTCGATTTCTCCGAACTGCGGCTGACGGTGCCGGGCGGCAATTCCGTCCCGGATGCCGCGGCCACGGGTCTGCTCACCGCTCTCGCGTTGGCCGGTCTCGCCCTCGCCCGCCGCCGCTGAATCGCATCGCCGGCCGGAGTAAATTCCGGCCGGCGGATTTCCGTCACGGCGCCTTCTGCCGGAAAACGAAGACGCCTTTCTTGTTCGTGATCGCGAGGTCGGGACGGCCGTCGCCGTCCAAGTCGCCGATCGGGAATTGGCAACCGACGCCGGAGTCGTCGTCGACCAGGTGCGGCGTCCACGTCACGCCGCCCGGCCAGCGCGCGAGTTTGAAAACGTAGAGGACCGCCGGGGCGTTGGGCTCGGGGTCGCCCTTGTCGCCGTGCGCCCAGTGGCGTTTGCCGGTGACGATGTCCTTGAGACCGTCGCCGTCGATGTCGTGCAACATCATCGCGTGCGGCTGCGAGAACTGCACGCCGCCGACCCTCTCCCCGGCGGTGCGGCTCGTGATGACGTGCTCCTTCCAGGTGCGGGCGCCGGCGGCATCGGTCTGTTGCTCGAACCAGCTGATGCCGTAGCCGTGGGCGGCGATGCTCGTGATCACGTCGGCTTTGCCGTCGGCGTTCACATCGTAGGCATACATCTGCGCGCCGCCGGGGCCGAAGGCGACGGGATGGAATTTCCACACCGGGTCGCCGACGAGCGAAGCGGGCTGTTCCCACCAGCCGTTGGCTTCGAGCAGATCGGGGCGGTTGTCGCCGTTGACGTCGCCGAGGCCGATGCCGTGGGTGTAACGCTGCCATTTGCCGGGCGGCGTCACGGGATGGAAGGTCCACGACGCAAGCGGGTCCTTGGCGTTGCGCGTCATGTAGCCGAGGCGGCCGCCGCTGCCGGCGACGAGATCGGCTTTGCCGTCGCCGTCGACGTCCGCGTACCCGGGCGACTCGGTATCCACATTGAAATACAGCAGGTGCTGTTTCCAGTCGCCGGGTTTGCCGGCGCCGGGGTTCTCGAACCAGAAGGCCTCCTTGCCGGGCCAGCCGATCACGATGACATCGGAGCGGCCGTCGGCGTTGAGATCCTCGGCGAACGTGAGGAAATTGTTCGAGTAGCTGAGGCGGTCGAAGGCGTGGGGCGAACGGTAGACGAGGCTCTTCTTGAAATCGGGGCCGAGGAAGACGCGCGGGCCGGCGGCGAGGTCGGCTTTGCCGTCGCCGTTGAAGTCGGCGATCGCGGCGCCTTCGGCGTAGAAGAACGGATCGACGGCCTGCTTGGCGAAGGCGGGCGCGGCGGAAGCGGCGGCGGGCGCGACGGTGCCGAGGGCGGCGAGGAAAAGGGCGAGGTTGGGATTCATGGGGCGGGAAGAGGGGAAACGGAAAGGAACCACTGATGAACGCTGATGGGCACTGATGAAGACGGAGGAAACCGGGAAGGGAAACCTTCGGTCAGGCGAGGATGGCTTTGACGACGTGGGCTTCCTCGACGCCGGTGAGGCGCACGTTGAGGCCGCGGAACTTGTGGCTGAAACGCGCGTGGTCGATGCCGAGGCAGTGCAGAATCGTCGCGTGCAGGTCGCGCAGGTGCACGGGATTTTCCGTGATGTTGTAGCAGAAATCGTCGGTGGCGCCGTACTCGAGGCCGCCCTTGATGCCGCCGCCGGCGAGCCAAACGGTGAAGGCGCGGCCGTGGTGATCGCGGCCCATGCCGGGGTCGCCGAGTTTGCCCTGGCTGAAGACGGTGCGGCCGAACTCGGTGGCGAAAACGACGAGCGTGTCCTCGAGCAGGCCGCGCTGCTTCAGGTCCTTCACCAGCGCGGCCGTCGGCTGGTCGATGTCGCGGCATTGGTTGGGCAGCTGGCGCGAGATCGCGATGTGCTGGTCCCAGCCGCGGTGGAAGAGCTGCACGAAACGGACGTTCCTTTCGAGCAGGCGGCGGGCGAGCAGGCAATTGGCCGCATAGGAGCCGGGCCGGCGCACCTCGGGACCGTACGCCGCGAGGGTGGCGGCCGATTCGCCGGAGATATCGGTGAGCTCGGGCACGGAGGTCTGCATGCGGAAGGCCATCTCGTAGGCGTCGATGCGCGCGACGGTTTCCGGATCGCCGAGTTCGGCGGCGCGGCGGTGGTTGAGCGCGGCAAGATCGTCGAGCAGGGCGCGGCGCTGGTCGCGGGCGGTGCCGGGCGGATTGTCGAGGTAGAGAACGGGGTTGGCCCCGGGCCGCAGCCCGACGCCCTGGTGCGACGCGGGCAAGAAGCCGCTGCCCCAGAGGCGGGAAAAGATCGGCTGGCCGGGATTCTTGCCCGTGCCCTGCGAGACCATGGCGATGAAGGCGGGGAGATTCTCGTTCTCGGTGCCGAGGCCGTAGCTCGCCCACGCACCCATGCTGGCGTATCCGGGCTGCTGATTCCCGGTGTTCATGTAGGTGATCGCCGGGTCGTGGTTGATGGCCTCCGTGTGCAGGCTCTTGATCAGGCAGATGTCGTCGGCGAGCGTCTGGATGTGCGGGAGGAGATTGCTGATCCAGGTGCCGTGGCGGCCGCAGCGTTTCCCCGGTTCCAGCGGCGGCACGACCGGATAGGCGCTCTGGCCGCTCGTCATGCCGGTGAGGCGCTGGTTGCCCTTGATCGAGGCGGGAATCTCAAGACCGGCGTGCTTGTGCAGCATCGGCTTGTCGTCGAACAGATCGACGTGCGAGAGACCGCCGCTTTGGAAGAGGCAGAGCACACGCTTCGCTTTCGGTTTGAAATGCGGCAAACCGGGCTGCCCCTTGGCTTTTCCGGAACCGCCCGCCGCCGTTACCGCCGCCTGCAGGCTCGAGGAGAGCAGCGAACCCAGGGCAATGCCGCCGATGCCGCGCGCAGCGGAGCCGAGGAAGGTCCGGCGCGTGAGGTGGCGGAGATAATCATGGGCGGGTTGCATCTATATATAGGAAGTTCGGAGTTGGGGGGTTCGGGGTGCGGGGTTGGGATATCGGGTCTGGGGTCTGGGGCTTCTGGTTTTGAGTTTTGGGTTCTGGGTTCTGGGTTCTGGGTTCTGGGTTTTCCGCTTTCTTAATTTCTCGCTCTTCCGATTTTCCGATTTCCCGTTTTTCCAACGTCAGTTGCGCGTGAGGGTTTCGCTGAGGTTGAGGAGGAGGCTGGCGATCTGGGTCCAGGCGGCGTGCTCGGCCGGGGGCAGCGCGGGATCGCGCGCGGATTCGCCGACGGCGAGCAGCGCGGTGGCCGCGGCGGCGTCCTTGGCGTAACGGGATCGCTCGCGGGCGAGCGCTTTCCCGAGCACGGCGAGTTCGGCAGGTTCGGGCGGACGCGACGTGCAGGCGGCGAAGGCGCGGCGCAGGCGCGCGGTGTCGTCGCCGGACGCGCGCAGCGTGCGTTCGGCCAAGGCCCGCGCCGCTTCGACGAACTGCGGGTCGTTGAGGGTCACGAGGGCCTGCAGCGGCGTGACGGTGTTGCCGCGGGCGACGGTGCAGACCTCGCGGTTGGGCGCATCGAACGCGACCATGTTGGGCGGCGGCGCGGTGCGTTTCCAATAGGTGTAGAGGGAACGCCGGTACAGCTTCTCGCCGCGGTCCTGGACAAAGGTCTGCGCGGTGGCGGGCGAGCTGCCATAGTGGCTGACCTCGCGCCAGAGGTCGCCGGGCGTGTACGGGTTGACGCTCGGGCCGCCGAGGCGCGGGACCAGCAGGCCGCTCACCGCGAGGGCCTGGTCGCGGACCAATTCGGCCGGGAGGCGGAAACGCGGGCCGCGGGCGAGCAGGCGGTTGTCGGGGTCGCGTTCGAGCGCGGCGGGCGTGGCCGCGGAACTCTGCGCGTAGGTCGCGCTCGTCACGATCAGGCGCACGAGGTGTTTCACATCCCAGCCGCTGCGCACGAATTCCACCGCGAGCCAGTCGAGCAATTCGGGATGGCTCGGCCATTCGCCCTGCGCGCCGAAGTCGGCCGGCGTGGCGACGAGACCGGTGCCGAAAAACAGTTTCCAGAAACGGTTCACGGCGACCCGGGCCGTGAGCGGGTTCTCCGGCATCGTCACCCACTGCGCGAGGCCGAGCCGGTTTTCCGGCGCGCCGGACGGGAGCGGCGGGAGCGCCGCGGGCGTGCCGACGCCGACCTTTTCCCCGGGCTGCGCGTAGTCGCCGCGGTTGAGGATGAAGGTGTCCCGCGGTTTGTCCGCGATCGCCATGACCATGGTCGAAAACGGCTCGGTCAGCACGGCGACGCGTTCGCGCAGATTCGCGAGCGCGATGCGGTCGCGCTCGAGTTCGGGCGCCGTGGCCGCGCATTCGCGCCAGAGCCGCGCAGTGTGCTCCGGGGTGCGTTGGGCCGGCGGCAACGCCAGGGCGGCGACGACGTCGGCCGGCAGCGCGGTGCCGTCGTCGGTGCCGGTGATGACGGCAACTTCGATCAGGCCGGCGATCTGGCCCTTGCCGGCGCCGAAGTTGAGCTGCGTGTTCAGGAACGGCCGGGCGCGCGCGTCGAGGGGCCGGGCCAGCGTGGCGGTGAGGTGCACGGGGCCCTCGGTGGCGAGGTCGGGCGCCCAACCGTCGTCGTTGCGCGGATCGAGGACGCCGGCGGCCGGATTGGCCGGTTCCCACGAGCTCGCGGTGACGCCGGCGAAACGCTCGAGGCGGTGCAGGTTGACCTGGTCGCCGGGCACGGCCTCCGCCGAAGCGGCGATCGCGGTGAGCTTGAACGTGCCTTTGAACGGCGGCGGCGGCGCGGGCGCGGGTTCAGCGGCCGATTTCGCCTTCTTGGCCGCCTTGGGCGCGGCTTTCGGCGCGGGCCGCGTCGGGCCGGGACCCCAACTGCCGAGCGGCAGATCGGGCACCGGGTGCATGGTGATGCGCAGGCCGGTCACGGGCGCGGCGAGCGGCGGCAGTTCGGCCAAGATATCGAAGGCCCCGAGATCGCCGCCTTGGCGGATGCGCACGCGGTGCGCGCCCTCGACTTCGAAACCGGAACCGCGATTGGGCGTGGAGATCTTCAGCACCTTGACGGGGTGCACCTGCAGGTCGCGGCCGCGCGCGGCGAGCCGGGCCTGTTCGCGTTTTTCCCAGGCAGCGAGGAGAGCGTCGTCGCGCCGTGCGAGCTTCGCCTCGAGCGCGGCGATCTCCGTGCGCAGCCCGGGCAATTCGTCGGTCTGCAGGACGGTCTTCGCCATGATGCTCGGGCCGGCATTGATGCCGGCGTTGCCGTCGAGGCCCTTGTCGCCGAGCGAATTGAAGTAGGCGAAGAGGCGGAAATAATCCTTCTGCGAAATCGGGTCGAACTTGTGGTCGTGGCATTGGGCGCACGCGAGCGTCAGACCAAGCACGGCCTCGCCGAGCGTCTTGACGCGGTCGGCGTTGTAGTTGGTCAGGTTCTCCTCGGGGATGGTGCCGCCTTCGTGCGTGACCATGTTGTTCCGTTGGAAACCGGAGGCGATGAGGGCGGCTTCGCGCGCGGGGTCCGGGGTTGGAGATTTCGATTCCGGGTAAAGCAGGTCGCCGGCGAGCTGCTCGATGAGGAAGCGGTCGTAGGGCTTGTTGGCGTTGAAGGCCTGGATCACCCAGTCGCGCCAAAGCCAAAGGTGGCGGCCGCCGTCGATCGAGAAACCGTTGGTGTCCGCGTAGCGCGCGGCGTCGAGCCAATCGAGGGCGAAGCGTTCGCCGAAGTGCGGACTGGCAAGCAGGCGGTCGGCGTAATTGCGCAGCGCGGATTGCGGATCGCGAATTGACGCGGCGGCGAAAGCTTCGACGTCGGCGGGGGACGGCGGGAGGCCGGTGAGATCGAGCGCGAGACGGCGGGCAAGCGTGCGCGGATCGGCGGCGGGCGCGGGGGCGAGTTTTTCGGCGGCGAGGCGGGCGCGGACGAAGGCGTCGATCGGATTTGCGATTTCGGATTTGCGATTTTCGAACGTCGGCAGCGGTGCGGCGCGCGGCGGCACGAAGGACCAGTGCTGCGAATACGGCGCGCCCTGCGCGATCCACGTTTTAAGCAGTTCCTTTTGCGCGGCGGTGAGCGTGAGATGCGCCTCGGGCGGCGGCATCACTTCGTCGGCGTGCGGGCTCACGATGCGTTGCCACGCGTCGCTGTCCTCGGGCCGGCCGGGCACGATGGCGGCGAGGCCCGCGCGTTCGGCATAGGCGGACTCGGGCAGATCGAGACGGCGTTTGCCCTTGCGGCCCTTTTCGTCGGGCCCGTGGCAGGAGAAACAGTTTTCCGAAAGGATGGGCCGGATGTCGCGGTTGAAGTCGACGGCCGGGGCGGCCGCGAGCGGCGCCGCGAGCACGGCGAGCCACGGGGCGACGGAGCGGAGGGATCGCGGCAACGGCGTCATTTTGCGTCGGCCTTCGCCTTAGCCTTGCCCTTGCCCTGCTTGGCCGGGACCGCGGGCGCGGGATCGGTGAGCGCGAGGACCTTGGTGGCCTCGAGGTGGCGTTCCCATTGCGCGGCCAGCGCCTTGACGCGCTCCGGTTGGGCGCCGGCGAGGTTGCGGGATTCGCCGCGATCCGAGCCGAGGTCGTAGAGCTCCCAGTCGCCCTTCGCGAGGGCGACGAGTTTCCAGTCGCCGGCGCGGAGGGCGCGGTTGCCCTCGTGTTCCCACCACAGGTAGTCGCGGGCGATCGCGCCGGAGCGGGCGAAGGCGGGGACGAGGCTGCGGCCCGGTGCGGGCGGGACGGCGTGGCCGCGGACGGACGCGGGCTTTTGCCCGGGGACCAATTCGAGGACCGTCGGCACCAGATCGATCAGGTGCACGGGATCGTGGCGGAGCTCGCCGCGCGCCTTGATGCCGGCGGGCCAATGCACGATGAACGGCGTGGCGATGCCGCCTTCGTGGACCCAGGTCTTGTGGCGGCGGAACGGCGTGTTGGCCGCGGTGGACCAGCCGGGCCCGAGGCAGAGAAATGTCTTCGCGGAACCGGGCGGGGCCGAGAGATCGTGGCCGTCGCCGCGGACCATCATCTCGGCGCTGGCGCCGTTGTCGGAGGCGAAAACGATGAGCGTGTTTTCGTAGGCGCCCATGGCTTTGAGCTGCGCGATCACGCGGCCGAGCTCGCGGTCCATGCGGTCGACCATCGCGGCATGGATCGCCATCTTGGTCGCCTGGAATTTCCGCTGCGCCGGCGTCAATTCGCGCCAAGGCACCGGGCGGTTGACCTCGTCGGGCCCGAGCTTCGCGAGGTCATCGGGAAACGCATACGGCGGCCCGACGTCGCGCTCGGGCGACGGGCGCGGGTGATTGACGATGCCGAGTTTGGTCAGGCGCGCGTGCCGCGCGGCGGCGATCTCGTCCCAGCCGGCGTCGTAGGCTTTTTCGTATTTCGCGATATCCTCGGCCGGCGCGTGCAGCGGGAAATGCGGCGCGGTGAAACAGAGGAATTGGAAAAACGGCGACGTCGCGTGCTCCGCGGCGTGCTGGCGCAGGTGCTCGACGGCGCGGTCGGCGGTGGCGACGGTGACATAGTAGTCGGGCGTCTGCACATCGGGGACGCCGTCGACGGAGTTGCCCGGGGCCTTGAAGAAATTGTTCTGGCCGGTGCCGATTTCGAAAGTGCGATCGAAGCCGGCCGCGAGCGGTTTGCCGTCGATGTGCCACTTGCCGGAATGGTAATTGCGGTAACCGAGAGGGCGGAGGAGTTCCGAGAGCAACGGGGCCCACGCGGGGCGGACGCCGCGGTTGCCGCCGCCGCTCGGGATGCCGGGGACGACATCGCGGCGCACCTGCTGCGCGTAGTAGCCGGTCATCGCGGCCGCGCGCGACGGCCAGCAGCGGGCGGTGTTGTAGGCCTGCGTGAAACGCAAGCCCCCGGCCGCGAGAGCGTCGAGGTTCGGCGTGGCGATCTCACCGCCGTAGCAACCGAGGTCGGAGAAACCGAGGTCGTCGGCGAGGATGACGAGGACGTTGGGTTTGCCGGTACCGGCGAAGACGGAACCGGCGCAGGCCAGGGCCAAAAGCAGAAGACGGGGCAACATGAAGCGGGAACGCGGACGGAAGGGGACGAGGGCGAAAGCGCGATCAGCGTGGCACGCCGCGGCGCGGAGGGAAACCGAAAGTCGGAAAAACGCGGGCGGGACGGACGGAGGTTTTTCCGGAACGGAGGACAGGAGGGACGGGAAGGGCAGACGGCGGATGGGCAGGACGGCGATGCTTATCGCGAGGCGGCGGGGCGCGCGTGGGCGAGGAGGAAGGCGGCGAGTTCCTCGTTTTCAAAGAAGCCGGGCCACATCGAGTGGCCTTGGTTCGGCGGAATCACCAGCGTCATCGTGCCGCCGAGCACGGTGTAATTGCCGCGGAGCAACGCGGAGTTGGCCTCGAGCGGAACGAGTTTGTCGCTGTCGCCGTGGATCGCGAAGAGCGGCACGCGCGCGCGGGCGAGGTCGGCGAGGCGGTCGACGGGATTGTGGCGGGGGAGATCGGCGGCGAGCGATTCGGCGGTGAGACCGTAGGCCGGGGCGGCCTTCGCGAGACCCGGATAGCTGGCGAGATTGGCGACGGGATAAATGCCGGCCCAGGCGGCGACGCGGGTCGGATTCGCCGCGGCCCACGCGAGCGTCATGAGCCCGCCGCGACTGCGTCCGAGCAAGACCGGCCGCGGGGAAAAACCGCGGCGCGAGACCATCTCGGCATAGAACGCATCGTACAAAGCGACGCCGGCCGGACTGCCGTAGGATTCACCGACGTCGATGCCGGCGATCGCGATGCCGGCGGCCTGGAGTTTTTGGAAGAGCCACACTTCGGCCGCGCTGGGCAAGTTCGGCAGCGTGGGCGCATACCAGAGCCAAGGTTTCAGGCCGCGGGCGGTGGGCGCACCTTCGCCGGCCGGAATCACGAAGGCCGGTCGGTTTTCCAGCACCAGGACTTCGCCGGGCAAGGGCAGGGTCTTTACGGGCGACTGCGCCGCGGCCGAACCGGCGGCGAACAGCAGGAGCGAGGGCAGGAGCAACCGTGCGAGACGGAATCGGCGGGGCAAACGGCGCGACACGTCGAGAAAGCGAACGTCCCGGTGGCGCGCAGGCAAGCCCGGGGGCGGCGCACGTTTGGGCTCGGCGCAGCGGCAATCCCGCGTTTGCTGGATCCGGCGGGTCCGTCACCCCTTTCCGGACCCGCCGCCCCACCCCATGACCTCGGCTTCGTCCGCGTCCGTTCCCGCCGCGCCCGCGCCTCCGCCGCGGCTCGCTTCCGTCGATGCCTACCGCGGCTTCGTCATGCTGCTCATGATGGGCGAGGTGCTGCGGCTGAAGCGCGTCGCGGCGGCCGTGCCCGAAAGCGGATTCTGGAAATTCCTCGCCTGGCACCAGACGCACGTCGAGTGGGCCGGTTGCACGCTGCACGACCTGATCCAGCCGTCGTTTTCGTTTCTGGTCGGCGTGGCGCTCCCCTACTCCATCGCGAGCCGCCTGGCCCGCGGCGAATCGCAGGCGCGCATGACCGGGCACGCGCTGTTGCGGGCGTTGTTGCTCGTGCTGCTCGGGATCTTCCTGCGGTCGACGAGCCGCAATGCGACGTATTGGACCTTCGAGGACACGCTGAGCCAGATCGGCCTCGGGTACGGTTTCCTCTTCGTGCTCGGCTTCGCGTCGGTGCGCACGGTCTGGCTCGCGTTCGGTGCGATCCTCGCG
Organism: Opitutaceae bacterium; assembly: GCA_027482185.1. GTDB lineage: Bacteria > Verrucomicrobiota > Verrucomicrobiia > Opitutales > Opitutaceae > ER46. Next base: position 352,616 of record JAIXWF010000015.1, read on the forward strand.
GGTTACTTCGCCGCGTTTGCGCTGTGGCCGTTGCCGGGACCGGATTTCGATTACGCCAAGGTCGGCGTCACGGCGGCGTGGCTCGAGAGCAACGGCTTCTCCGGTTTCGCGGCGCATTGGCAGAAGAACAGCAACCCGGCCTGGGCCTTCGATACGTGGTGGCTGAATCTCTTTCCGCGGGAAAAGCCGTTCGGCTTCCACCCCGGCGGCTATGCGACGCTCAGTTTCATTCCCACGCTCGCCACGATGATCCTCGGCCTGCTGGCCGGGCAGGTGCTGCGCGGGCCGCGCGACGCCGCGGCGAAGCTCCGCTGGTTTGTGGTCGCGGGATTGATCGCCCTCGCCGCGGGTTGGACGCTGGGCGCGTTGGGAATTTGCCCGGTGGTGAAACGCATTTGGACGCCGAGTTGGGTGCTTTTCAGCGGCGGCTGGTGCTGCCTGCTCTTGGCCGGATTCTATTGGCTGGTCGATGTGCGGCAGCGGCGCGGCTGGGCTTTTCCGTTGGTCGTCGTCGGGACCAATTCCATCGCCGCCTATGTGCTCGCGCACGGCTTCGACAGCTACCTCGAGAAGAACTTGGTCACCCATCTCGGGGCCGGCACCTTCCGGATTTTCGGCGCCGCCTACCAGCCGCTGCTGCTTGGCGCCGCGGTGCTCGCGTTGCTCTGGCTCGTGCTGTTCTGGATGTGGAAACGGAAGCTGTTTCTCAAACTCTGAAGCGGCGGAGCGCCGCAGTTGAGAGTTGAGGGTTGAAAGTTGAGAGCCGGAAAAGTCGCCAATTCGGCAGCGCCGCTACGATCGCGACGGTCCAAGCGGATCAATCTCTCAACGCTCAACTGCAGCGCGGGCAGCGCCCGCGCTGCGTCAGCGGGCGTTGGCTTCGCGCCACACGCGTTCGAGCAACGGCTTCAAGGCGGCGGCGAAGAGGTCGTAGGCGGGCGGGTGGAAGTGGAGCTTGTCGTCCTTGTAGAGTTCGAGGCGCGGCCGGCCCTCGGCGTCGACGAGCTGCGGATTGAGATCGATGAAAAAACGGTGCGGCGTGGCCGCGCAGTAGGCGCGGGCAAGGGCGTTGTAGTGGTCGACCTGTTCCCAGCGGTTCACGCGGTCGGGCGAGCGCGTCGCGGAGGCAAAGATCAACCGCGTCTCCGGATTCAAAGCGCGCACGCGTTCCGAAAACTCGCGGAACCGCGCGAAAATCGCCGCCGGATCCTCGGGCTGGGCGCCGGCCTTGAGGTCGTTGCTGCCGCAGTAATACACGATGACCTTCGGGGCGTAGGGCGGGACAACTTGGGCAAAGCGCGCGAGCTGGTCGCCGGTGCGGGAGCCGCCGAAGGCGCGGTTGAGCACGGGCAGCGGCGCCATCTGCTCGGCGACATTCGTCCATTGCCGGAAGATGCTGCTGCCGACGAAGAGAATGCCGCCGGGTTGCGGCGGCGACTTGGCGTCGGCCTCGGCGAAGGCTTTGAACGACGGTTCGTATTGCGCCCAGCGTTTGGCGGCCTCGTCGGCCGGGGCGGCAGCGAACGCCGGCACGGCCAGCATCAGGAGTACGGCGGCGCGCAACGCGCGGCAGGCGGGAAGGGATTTCATGGGACGAAGAAGCGGATGCAGAGCTGGCAGAAGAGCGCGCCGACCACAATCATCGCGAGCCCCCATAGCAGCATCTGGCGGAAAAGTTTCTTGCCGTCGCCGCCGGCGGGCAGCCCGGCGATGCAGAGGGCGCCGATCGTGGACAGCGGGGACACATCGACGATCGCGGCGCCGACGTTGATGCTCAGGGCGATCTCGAGCGGGTTGCCGCCGCCGAGCTTGGCCACGAGGCCCGGCACCATCGGCAGGAAGGCCGGATACACGACGCCCGAGGTCGAGCTGTAGGTGGAGATCAGCCCCGTCACGAATGCCATCGCCCCGTTCGCCGTCCCCGGCGTCGCGATCCGCGCCAGCAGCGAGGAAAACAATTCCATCCCGCCGGTTTTCTCCAGGACTCCGACCAGCACGCTCACTCCGGAAACCATCAGCAGCACCGACCACGGCACGGCGGACACCGCGACGTGATCGTCGATGGTCCGACCGAGAATGAGCAGCGCCGCGCCGGCGAAAGCGGAAAGACCGGGATTCACCTTGAACACGGTCACGCCAACGATCCAGGCGGCCAGCACTGCCAGCGTGAACCATTGCCGTCCCGTCAACGGGGCCTCCGCCGGCCCGGCGGCGAGCGCGACCTTGGGCGCCCGCAGCAAGGCGAGACCGCCGAAGAGCCCGTACGCGGCCGCGGCGACGAAGGCGTGCGCGGCGAAATTGGCCCCGAAGACGCTCCAGTCCTGGTGCGGCAGGCCGGCCTTGTGCATCTGCGTCTGGACAATCACGCCCACGGCGCTGAACGGCGACAGGTTGCCGGCGTTGGCGCCGTTGGCGACCATCAGCGCCATCAGGAACGGCGAAATCCCCGCCGTCGCGCCGGCCGCCATGGCCAGCGGCGCGACCAGGGCGGAGGCCGCGATCGCCCCGGGGCCGATCGACGCCAGGCCGCAGGCCAACGTGAAGAACAGCGGCGGCAGCAGCGCCGGCGTGCCGCCGCAGGCGCGGACCCCGCGTCGCGCAAGGGCGCCGAGCGTGCCGTTTTCCTGCGCGATGCCGAACAGCAACGTCACGCCCGCCAGCGTCACGAACAACGCCGACGGGAACAGACCGAGGACGGCGTCGGGCTTCCACCCGGCCGCATAAATCCCGACGGGAAACGCCAGCGCGACGGCCAAGATGCCGACGTTGATCCGCGAGGTCAGGCTCAGCAGAATGACGGCGAGCAGCGCCAGCAGCGAGAGCGTCGCGGGATTCATGCGCCGGCGGCGGGAGCGGAGGCGGGCCGGGGTAGAAGGTGTTTCTGGACCTTGCCGAGCGCGGTGCGCGGAATCGCGGCCACGCGGACAAAGGCGCGCGGCTGTTTGAACGACGCCAGCTGCGTGCGCAGCCGTTGCCCGAGCGCTGTTTCGTCGAAGGCCGCGGGATCGACGACGAGGTAGGCGACGGGCACCTCGCCGCGCACCGGATCGGGGGCGCCGACCACCGTCGCCTCGCGCACGCCGGGCTGTTCGAGCAGGACCTCCTCGATCTCGCGCGGGTAAATGTTGAAGCCGCCGGAAATGATCAGGTCGCTGCGCCGCCCCTGCAGCGTGATGTAGCCGTCGGGCGCCCGGACGCCGATGTCGCCGGTGCGGAACCAACCGTCGACCCAGGCCGCGGCCGTGGCCTCGGGCCGGCGCCAGTAACCGGCGCACACGTTCGGACCTTTCACCCACAGTTCGCCGGTCGTGCCGTCGGCCACGGGGGCGCCGGCTTCGTCGCAGATCTTCACCGCCACGTGGGCGAGCGGGAATCCGACCGTGCCCGGCCGGCGCTCGCCGGCGTACGGGTTGCCCACGTTCATCAGCGTTTCGGTCATGCCGTAGCGCTCGAGAATCACCGAACCGTACAGTTGCCGGAAACGTTCGTGGACCTCGGCGGGCAAGGGCGCGGAGCCCGACACCGCCAGCCGCAGCCGCGACCCGATCGAGCGGGCCACCTCGGGCGGCAATTCCAGCAGCCGCACGTACATGGCGGGGACGCCGAAGAACAGCGTGGGCCGGTATTCCTCGAACCACACCGGCGCCTTGAGATGTTCGAACCGCTCCAGCAGCCGCATGTGGCAGCCGCTGAAAAGCCAGATGTGCAGCCCGTTCGCCAGGCCGTGAACATGGAAGAGCGGCAGCGTCGCCAGATAGCGGTCGGCGGCCGTGACGTCCCACGCCGTGACCAAGGTCAGGGCATTGGTCGCGAAATTTCCCTGAGTGAGGACCGCGCCTTTGGCGGCGCCGGTGGTGCCCGAGGTGTAGATGAGCGCCATCGGCGTGTCCGCGTCCGCGGGCACGGCCACGCGTTCGTCGGGCGCGCCCGACGCTTCGGCGGCCAAGGCATCGACCTCCCAAATCGGAACCTCGCCGGAGACAAAGCCGGCCAGTTCCCGCGACGTCACCACGGCCGTGGGCGCCGCGTCGCGCAGGATATGGGTGAGTTCGCGCTCCCGGTAGAGCACGTTGATCGGCACGACGATCAGGCCGAGCTTCACGCCGGCGAGCCACAGATCGATCACCTCGACCCGATTCTGCAGGAAGAAGGCCAGCCGGTCCCCGCGCTGCAATCCGCGCGCACGCAGCAGGTGCGCGAGCCGGTTGCTGCGGATCTCGAGGTCCCCGAACGTATAGGCGGCGCGGCGGCCGTCGGCGCTTTCGCATTCGAGGGCGGGCCGCGCCGCGCGGGCGCGCAGCGACAGATCGAAGAGGGGCAGGAGCGACATGGCGGGGTGAAAGCGAGGGGCGGCCGGCGGCGTTTACGCCGGCCGAGAGGGCTGACGAAGGGGCGGAAGGAATCGGGTCGCGTGGGAACTCCGTTGCGGCGCCGACGCGTCCCGGGCACCGGGGCAGTGCCACGGCGGCGACGTTGACGCCCGAACGAGTCGCGTCAACTCACCGGCAGTCGCAGTCGAAGATCAGGGAGTGGAGAACGCTTGGCCGAGAGTTGAGCGCCAAACCGTTCGGTTCGTCAGGTTGCCGGCGGCGGCGGCGCTTTCCGGGGCTCGGCGGATCGATCTCCCAACCCTCAACTTTCAACTCTCAACTGCATGATTCCGGCTCAGTCGAAGATCGGGTAGAACGTGTTGAACGCGACCTCGCCGAAGTGGCCGGGATCGTTGAAACGGCGGCGGCGGTCGAGGGCGTCGATCGCGGCCATTTCCTCGCCGCTCAGGGCAAAGTCGAAGAGCGCGAGGTTTTCCGCGAGCCGGGCGGGCGACCGCGTCTTCGGGATCACCGCGCAGCCGCGCTGCACGCCCCAGCGCAGGACAGTCTGCGCGGCGGTGCGGCCATGGCGCGCGGCGATGGCGGCGACGACCGGATCCGCGAGCACGTTTTCCTCGGGCTTCGCCATGCCGAGCGGGACGTAAGACGGCGCGCCGAGCGGGGAAAACGCGGTGACGGCAATGCCTTCCTGCGCGCAGAACCGCAGCTGCCGCGGCTGCGCGAGGTACGGGTGCAGCTCGATCTGGTGGACGGCGGGTCGGATGGAGCAATAGCTGAGGACGTCGCGCAGGGCGGAGATGTTGAGATTGCAGACGCCGATGCGCTTCACGAGGCCGGCGCGCTGCAGTTCTTCCATCGCGCCCCAGGTGTCGGCGTACGGCACCTTGATCGGCCGCATCGCGGGCTGCGCCGCCTTCGGGTCGTGGAACCACTCCGGCGGGTACCGCACGTCGAAGGGCACGAAGGCCAGCGCGATCGGGAAATGGACGAGGTAGAGATCGAGGTAGTCGAGCCCGAGGTCGCGCAGCGAACGCTCGCAGGCGGCGCGCACGTGCTTGGGTTCATGATACGTGTTCCAGAGTTTCGACGTGACCCACAGGTCCTCGCGGCGGGCGAGGCCGGCGCGCAGGGCGGCGGCGAGACCGGCGCCGACTTCGGGCTCGTTGCCGTAGTCGCAGGCGCAGTCGAAGTGCCGGTAGCCAAGGCGCACGGCCTCCTGCACGACGGCCGGGGCTTCGGGTTTCGGAAGTTTCCAGGCGCCGAGACCGACGGCCGGGAAACGCCCGCCGTCGGGCAAGGTCAGCGCGGTGGGGAGGGCAGCGGGAGACGAAGACATCCCGCGAGCGAAACGCAGGAAGCGGACGGCGTCACGGGCAAACCCCGGCAGCCCGCGGCCGCGGGCTGCCGGTTCAAAGCTGAAGGTTGAAAGGTGAAAGACCGGACGGTCGGCGCCGCGGTCGCGAACCCGCGCGGCGCGGAGCCGTTCGGTTCGGCCCTCAACTCTCAACCCGTCGCTCTCAGCTCCATGAATCTGCTCAGAAGTTGCCCCGCAGGCCGAAGACCCACGACGCGCCGTAGTCCTGGCGTTGGCGGAAGCGCGCTTCGACGGGCGTGTTGGGGCCGAAGACCTTGAAGTCTTCGGTGGCGTTGCCGAGGTTGCGGATACTGCCGAAGGCGGTGATCCGGCGGTGCAGCCGGTACTCGCCGGTGAGGTCGATGTAGAGCCGCTTGGAGCCCCAGTTGAACGTGGAGGCGTCGATGCCGCGGCCGGTGACGAGACCGCGACGCTGGCGGCCACGGTAGTTCCAGTTGAGCTTCAGGTTGTATTTGTCGCGGCCGAGGCTGAGGCCCCAGTTGTACGTGCGCGGGATGTAGCCGCTGAAGTTGTCGGCCGCCTGCCCGGTGGCGCGTTGGGCGCTGGCGTTGGCGAAGACCTGCACGCCGCGGGCCCACGGGGGCAAAAACGTGAGCGCCTGCTTGTAGTCGAACTCGAGGCCTTCCATCCGCACGGTGCTCGCGATGTTGAACTGCGTCGACACGTCGTAGCGGCCGTAGACATCCGGATCGAGATCGTAGAGGGCGAGGAACTCCGGCGTCGGCGTGAAGACGGTGCTGCCGAAGAAATTCTCGAAGTCGCGGCGGAACGCGCCGACGGAGACCTGGCCGATGCGCTCGAAGTAATACTCGAGGCGGACCTTGGCGGAACGCGCGCTCCAGGCCTTGATGCCGGCGTTGTTGACCGTGATCCGGTTGCCGGGGCTGGGCAGCGCCTCCGTATCCGGCAACGTGATGCCGCCGGCATACTGGTTGAAATCGGGGCGGCCGACGGAGGTGTAGACGGACCCGCGGACGACGAGGTTGTCGCGCAGGTTGAAGCTCGCGTTGAGATTCGGGAAGAGCCGGAGGTACTCCTTCCGGGCCGTGAGGCCGCGATCGATGTACGTGAGCCGCGAGGTGCCGAGGGCGTCGGTCGCGATCGGGAGCGGGCGGCCGTTGGCGCCGAGGACGGGGCGGCCGGCGGAGTCGCGCTGGAAGTTGCGCGTCGGGTCGTTCAGCGGTCCCTCGGCGGTGATGTTGGTCTGCTCGGCGCGCACGCCGCCGACGAGCTTCAGCCGGCGGTCGAACAGCGCGAGGTCGCCGCGCACGTACGCGGAAGAAATCACCTCGGCCGCGCGCTTCGACAACCCAATCGCGGAACGGTAGGCGCCGTTCTGGTCGAGGGTGAAGTACGACGGGTTGCGCTGGTAGAGCTGCCACAGTTTCTCGCCGCTCACCCACTCGATCCGGCCGAAGCCGAACGGCGCGTTGCGCTGCGAGAAACTCTCGTCGAAGGCCACGCCGGCGCCGTCGTCGCTGCCGTTGCCGGGCGTGGTGGTGCCGCGGCCGTCGGCGCCGACGAAGTTCCACGTCGGCGAGCTGCCGCGGATGTCGCGGACCGCCTCGCGCACGTCGAGGCCGGCCTTGACCGAGAGAGGCAGGTCGCGCACGTAGAGGTCGCGGCGGAGGTTGGCGAACGCGCTGCGCTTCCGGTCGGAGGATTCGCGCGGGTTGGCGCTCGCGTTGAGGATGACGTAGTTGTCGATGTCGTACGGATCGACGGGCGCGCCGGTGGTGCCGTCGGTCACGATGATCCGGCCCGGGCGCAGGTAGAAGATGTCCTCGTACGAAATCGTGACGCCCGCGCGCCGGCCCTGCGAATTGGCGAAGTAGCCGTGGTCGATGTCGCGGTAGTGGTTGCTCGCGCGGGAGAGCCCAAGGCCGGCTTCGCCGCGCCAGACGGGACCGTCGTGGCGGAACGAAAGCGTCGGCATGTAGGTCGTGCCGGACTTGCGGCGCATGCCGTTGTTGTCGAGACGCAGGACGCCGCGGCCGGCTTCGCCGCGGGTGAACGAGGTCGAGAAATCGCCCGGGGCGATGCGGTTCACGAAGAACGTGAGCATGCGGTTGCTCAGCTCGGCGTCGAAGTAGGCGTATTGAAACGAGAAGGACAGCCGGCCGTGCTCCGTCAGCCGGTAGTCGACGGTGGCCCCGAGCGAGGAGCGTTTGCTGAACTTCGCGGAATCCTGGATCAGAAAATCCGTGAGGTAGGGCCGGTCGGGCGTCGTGTCGGGGTACTGGTTGTTGTTGGTCGTCGCGGTGAGGCCGGTGGTGGCGCCGCTGGTGCCGCGCCACGTGCTCTGGGTGAAGTCTTCGCTGGTGTACTGGTTGCTGGAGCCGCCGGAGAGCGTGAAGCCGAAGCGGCGGTTGACCGGCACGATGAAGGTGAAGTCGAAGCCGGGCTTGATCTTCCGCGTCGGCACGGTGCGCGGGCCCGGCGTTTTCCCGAAGTCCTTGGCGTTGTCCTTCATCATCAGGAAAACGGACGCCGTGTACGAAGGCTTGGAGCGTTCGAACGCGCTGCGCGGAACCATGTTCACCGAACCGGCGAGGGCGGAACCCGGGGATTCCGGCGTCGGCGAATGGATCACCTCGACGCGCGCGAGGTTGTTGATCGAGACCTGCTCGAGCTCGACCGTGCGGGACGTGCCCGACGAGGCGGCGCTGGCGAGATCGAAGCCGCCGATCGTGACGGGGACGTTGTTGGACGGCACACCGCTGAGCGAAATGGTGCGCGCGTCGCCGCCGCCGTAGTCGATGGTGACGCCGGGCAGGAACTTCAGGAAATCGCCGACGTTGCCCTCGGCCACGAAGCCGAATTCGTCGGCCGAGACGACGTTGACGATGTTGGGGGCGAAGCGCTGCTCGTTGATCGCGATCGCGGCGCCGTCCATCTGCTTCGTCGTGGTGACGACCATCTGCTCGAGCTGGACGACTTTGTCGCCCGGCGCGGCGCGGCCGCTGCCGAGCTCGATATCGTGCCGCACGGTGCGGCCGGCGGCGACGGTGACGGTGTCGGTGCGCGTCGGCAGTCCGGTGAAGAACGTCCGCACCCGCGCCGCGCCCGCGGGCACGGCGGGAAAGCGGTAGTGTCCGTCCGGCCGGGAAAAGGTCTCGAGCGAAGTGCCCTCGATGGTGAGGCGCGCGTTCTCGAGGTACTCGCCGTTGCCGACGTTGAGAACGCGGCCCTCGATGGTGCCGGCGGTTTCGGCCGCGGCGGCGGGCCCGGGGGCGACCGCGAGGCCGAGCCATGCGGCGAGCACCGCCATCGGCCCCGCGCGGCGCTGGGAGCGCGGCGCGGGTTCGGCGCGCGCCGGCGCATCCGGGTTGGGGCGCGGCGCGGCGGCCGCCGGCGGCGGGGCGTCGCGGTTGACAAGCAAGGCGCCGGTCTCGCGGTCCTCGACGACCACGAGGCCGGTGTTGGCGAGCATGCGCTGCAGCACCTCGCGGGCGGCGAACTCGCCCTTCACGGCGTGGGTCCGCACGCCGCGCACCTTCGGCACGACATAGATGACCTGCTCGCCGGATTGCTCGGCGAATTGGCGCAGCGTCGCGGCGGCATCGCCGGCCGCGACCTCGTAGTTGCGTTTGGCCGCCGCGGCCCGGGCCCCGGGCACGAGCGCGGTGAGGACGAGAAACAGCAGGAGCCGGCGCAGGGTATCCACGGAACGGTAGACGCGCAGGACGTAGGGGGCGAGGGTTTGGGTCATGTCCGACCGGGCGGCGGCGACGGATCGCGCGCAGGTCCGGTCAGAGGTTCAGACGAAGCAACGGTCGAAACGGGCTATGGCAAAGTCGCGCATGGCGCTCATGGCGCGGCCGCGGCCGGGACGCGACGGCGGAGCACGACCCGGTCCGGCGCCGGGCGCTCGACCGCGATCTCGCCGCCGCTCTCGAGCAGGCGCAGGAACGCGTCGGCGTGCTCCGCGCGGAAACTGCCGCCGATCGGCAGCGCGCCCAGATCCGGGTCGGCGAGCTCGATCCGGACCGCGTTGTGCCGGTTGAACTGCGCGGCCGCCTCCGCCAGCGGCGTATCCGCGAATACCAGACGCGGCCCCTGCCAGGCCAGCGCATCGCGGATCCTGCCGGGCGCGACCCGTTCGACCGGCGCCGCCGCGGGCGTCGGCGCGCCGGCGGTCGCGATCACCGTGCGTTCGTTGGCCCCCAGTTGCAGCGGGGCGGCGGAGTCCGCCGCGGCCCCGGCAACGGGGGCGACGGCCACGCGGCCCTCCGTGACCAGCACCTCGACCTCGCGGACGCCGCAGCGCACGTTGAATGCCGTGCCGAGCGCGCGGACGGACACGCCGCCGGCCTCGACCGAAAACGGCCGGTTCGCATCCTTCGCCACCGTGAAATGCGCCTCGCCGCGGCGCAGGCGCACGCGGCGGCCGGGACCGGAAAGATCGACCTCCACCTCGGTGCCGCCGTTCAGTTCGAGAACCGAACCGTCGGCGAGGGGCACGCGCTCGTAGCCCTCGGCCGCCGTGGCAAACACCTGGACGCCCGGCGCGGCGGTTCCGGGCCGGCTCCACCAGACGAGTCCCGCAACGAGAAACGCGGCGGCGGCCGCCCAGACGGGCCACAGCCGCACCGGCCGCACCCGTGCCCGACCGCGCAACAGATCGCGGTCCGGGTGCCGGACCGCGGCGGGCCGGAAGTCGCGCAATTGCTGCAGCGCCGACCAAGTCCGTTCGAGCCGCTGCACCGCCGCCTCGTGTCGGGGATCGGCGGCACGCCAGGCCGCGAAGTCGCGCGCGGCCGCCGGATCAAGTTCGTCGTCGCGCTGCGCCAGCCACGCCGCGGCCGTGGCCGCGATGGCCTCGTCGTCCGACGGCCGGACCTTGGGGCGCCCGGCGCCGGATTCGGGAGGAAAACGGGAATCGCTCATGGGTCCGGGTTCAGGGCAGACCGCGTTCGGCGAAGTAATCGGCGCAGCGCCGCATGCCCTTGGCCAACTGCGCTTTCACCGTGTGTTCGGAGATGCGGAGCTCCGCCGCGATTTCCTTGTGCGCCATGCCGTAGAGCAGACGCAGCGTGAGCACCTGCCGGCAGCGCTCGGGCAGGTCCCGGACCGCCTCGGCCAGCAAGGCGAGTTCTTCCTGTTTGTTGACGGCCTCGCCCGTGTCGGGCCGGTCCTCCGCGACGGACAACTCGCGCAGATTGGCGACGCCGTCGATCCGCACGACTTGGCGCCGGCGGAAGAAATCGAGGGCGGCGTTGCGCGCCGTCGCGAAGAGAAACGCCTTCGCATATGTCACGCGACCCGCCTCCCGGGCGCGGATCAGGCGCGCATACGATTCCTGGACGAGGTCGTCGATGTCCGGCAACGCGGGAAACACGTTGCGGAGGTAGGAACGCAGCGACGATTCGTGCGGCTGCACTTCTTCGGCGAACCAACGGGCTTGTTCGGTGGGCGGCGGACTCACGGCGGGGTAACCGGAGCCCAGCACGCGCCGCGGGCCGGCGGAGTCGAGACCGAATCCCGTGGGTCGAAGATTTTCCGGGCCGGGCATAGCCGGTTCGTCCGCCTCATCCGTCTTAACGCCGGCGGCGCGTCGGCCAAGTCAGCGCGCGACGAGGCGCAGCGTCAGTTTTTCGTAGCCGGAGATCCGCGCGTACGACACCTCGCGCTCGACCTTTTCCTCCGCCGCCAGCACTTCGATGGCGGCCAGCCGCTCGGCGCAACGGCCGAGCAAGGTGCGCAGAATCAACCGCGCGTGCGGGGCCCCGAGGCAGAGGTGCGGGCCGAAGCCGAACGAAAGGTGCGGGTTCGGTTTGCGGTCGAGTTTCACGGTGTCGGGTTCCGGAAAGACCGTTGCGTCGCGGTTCGCCGAGGCCCAGCCGAGCGAGACGCGGCCGCCGGCCGGCACGACGGCGTCGCCGACCGGCGTTTCCACCGGACACACGCGACCGATGTGGGTGAGCGGCATGAAGACGCGGAAGAACTCCTCGCCCGCGTGGACGATGCGGGCCGGATCCTCGCGCAACCACGCCAGCGCCTCGGGCCGGCGGCCGAGGTAGGCCAAGGCCGAGACGATCGTCTGGATCACGGTGTCGCGGCCGCCCGCGAACGCGAGGTTCGCAAACCCGATCTTTTCCTCCTGCGTCAGCGGCCGCCCGCGGAACGTCGCCCGGTTCAGCACGCTGAAAAAATCGTCCCCCGGCGCCGCCGCCGCACGCTCGAAACACCGGTGCAGGTAGCGCTCGAGGTCCGCGCCCTTCTTCTCGCCCGCAGGTCCGTCGCGGAAGACGTGCGTGCCCCAGCCGATCCAGATTTCGGCCTCGGACTCGGGCACGTTGAGCAGATGGGCAAGGGCGCGGGACTGCAGCGGCAGCGCGAATTCGCGCACGGCGTCGAAGGACCCGCGGGCCAAGGCGGCGCCGAGTTCCCGATCGACGAGCGCCGCGATGGCGGCGGCCACGGCCGGATCCTTGGGCCGGTCGAAAATCGGCGCGACCAGGGCACGGTAGTCGGTGTGCTCCGGCGGATCGGTCTCGATCGGCAACTGCCGCACGGAGCGCATGTATTCCTCGGAAGGAATCGGCACGCGGTACGGCGCATCGGAACTGAAGGTGCCCCAATCCTTGGCCGCGCGGCGCACGTCCGCATGCCGCAGCAACATCGGCAAGGTCTCGCCCTGGAACTCGGCCCGCAAAACACCGTCGGTTTCGCGCGCACGGCGAAAAGGATCGCGGGAAGGTTCCGGCTCCATGGGGTGGCCGGAAAACAAAGCGCGGCGGCGGCCGCGCGCAAGACCGGCGGCGCGCCGCCTAGAATTTCTCGCGACGGATGACGCGGATTTCGCTCTCGTACGCGATCATCGCATAGCGCTTGAAGAATTCCTTCTCGAGCCGCGCGAGGAGCGTGCCGGCGACGGCGGGCGGCACGATGACCTCGACGCGGATGTTGGTGAACTCGGGGATGTCGCCGCTGCGCACGCCCTGCGCGCCGGAGCCCTCGACTTCCCAGAGGGTCCAACCGTGGGCGCCGACGTCGCGGAGGAGTCGGGTCACGGCCTCGCGGGCGAGCTTTTCGCAGACGATCGTGACCAGGGTCATGGGGTGGGAATTCATGGCCGGGAAATCAGGCGGCCCACTGCGCGACCGCAAGGTACAGCGGCAGGCCGAAGGTGATGTTGAAGGGGAAGGTGATGCCGAGGGCGGCGGTAAGGTAGTAGGTCGGGTTGGCTTCCGGCAGGGCGAGGCGCATCGCGGCCGGCGCCGCGATGTAGGACGCGGAGGCGGCCAGCGTGCCGAAGAGCATCGCGCCGCCCGGGCTGAGGCCGACAGCGTCGCCGAGAAGGACGCCGCCGACGCCGTTGATCACGGGCGCCACGATACCGAAGACGACGAGGAAGGCCCCGACCTTCTTCAGGTCGGCGAAACGCCGCGCCGCCACCATGCCCATCTCGAGCAAGAACAGCGCGAGCACGCCCTGGAACGGCGTGACAAAGAAACCGGCCGTCGCCTCGAGGCCGCGTTTGCCGGCGAGCACGCCGATGATGAGCGCACCCACGAGCAGCACCACGCTGCGGCCGAACACCGCCTCGTGCAGGGCCGACCGGATCACGCCGCCGAGCGGGGCCGCATCGCCGGATTGGCGCAGGGCGAATTTGCCCAGCAGCACACCGACGACGATGGCCGGCGATTCCATGACGGCGAGAAACGCCGTCGCGTAGTCCTCGAACGGCTGGCCGATTTGCCGGAGGAAATTGGTCGCGGCGATGAACGTCACCGCGCTCACGGAACCGTAGTGCGCGCAGATCGCCGCGGCATCCACCGCCGGCAGCCGGCCCACGTAACGCAGGGCCGCGTAGGTCCAGAGCGGAATGACGATCCCGAGGCCGATGCCGGCGAGCGTCGGCAGCCAGACCCGCGCGAATCCCGCATCCGCCAGCGCCGCGCCGCCCTTGAGGCCGATCGCGGTCAGCAGGTAGATCGTCAGCGTGATATAGAGCGGCTCGGGAAACTTCAGGTCGCTGCGCGCCAACGTCGCGACGATGCCGAGCACGAAAAACAGCAGGGCCGGCGACAGCAGGTTCGCCTGGAGAGCCTGGAGCAGGTCCGCGTTCATCGGCGCGGGAGCCTGCGCGGGCGCGGAGGCGGATCAAGCCCCGCCTGCGCGCCGGGAAACGACGCCGTTTATTCCTCGGGCAGCGGCTTGTCCTTCGTCTCGGGGAGGAAGGGCAGCACGAGCAGGCCGAGCAGCATCACGAGGCTCATCACGGTGCCCGCGGTGCGGAAACCCTCGAGATTGCCGCTGAGGGATTTGGTGATTTGGCCGACGGTGAAGGGCGCGGTGGCGGCGACGACGCGGCCGAAGTTGTAGCAGAAGCTCGTGCCCGTGGCGCGGAGGCTGGTCGGGAAGAGTTCCGGCAGGTAGATCGCATAGATGGCGAAGGCACCGAGTTGGCCGAAGCCCATCAGCGGGATCATCCAGAAGATGTCGCTGAACTGGCGCATGCCCTGGAACACGAGGACCGTCGTGCCGAACGAGAGGATCATCGACAAAGCGAAGGCGAACTTGCGGCCCTTGACCTGGGCCACCCAGGCCATCGTCGTCATGCCGGCGAAGGCGCCGATGTTCTGCAGCAGCAGGCCCATCGAGCTCCAGAAGGCCTTCTCGCTGGCCATCTTTTCCGCGGAGATGCCCGTGGACTTGAGATGCTCGCCGACGATGGAGCCCACGATCGTGGGATGGAAATTGCCGATGCCCCAGAGCCCGATGATGCCGACGCTGCACATGGCGAGACCGGCCCACGCGTTTTTCTTCCACTTCGGATTGGTGAGCAGGGCGCCGTAGGAACCGAACTTGATGCCGCTCAACTTGCCCGCGGCGCGGGCATCGACCCAACGCTGCGGTTCCTTGAGTTTCGCGAGAATGAAGACGCAGAGGAAGGCCGGCGCGCCGCCGACGATGAACATTGCCTGCCAAGTCTTCAGGCCCATCGGCAGGAGTTCGCGGGCGGCCAACATGCCGATGCCCATGCCGATCAGGCCGGCGGAGATGTTGCCGATGGAGGAGAGCGACTGCAGGAGGCCGAGGGCCGGGGCGCGGGCCTTATCCGGCACGGTGTCGGCGACCAGCGCGACCGCGAGACCGAAGACGCCGCCGACGCCGACGCCGGTGAGGAAACGGTAGGCGCAGAAATCCCAGAAACCGGTCGAAAGCGCACTGAGGCCGGTGAAAATCGAATAGAGCAGCACCGAGACGGTGAGCATCCGGGCGCGGCCGTATTGGTCGCCGAGCGAACCGAGCGTCAGGCCGCCGACCGCCCAGCCGATGAGGAACACGGACGTCGTGTACGAGCCGTATTCGAGCGCCTTGGACTTGTCGGGCAGCAGCTGGTCCATCGCGGCCGCGCGGCCGAGATTGAAGAACTGCTGGTCCATGCAGTCGAACAGCCACGCCAACGAGGCGATGGTGAACACGAACCAATGCTCGCGCGTCAGCAGCGAGCGCCAGGAGGGAGCGGAGGAGGCGGTTGACATGGGTAAAATGACAGGCGGGGCGGCCGCGGAAAGCGGGCGGAGCGTCTACGAAAAGCGAGAAGCCGCAGGAGAACGAGGCCTATTTCACAGTTTCACCGGCCCGCCGCCCGCCGCCGACGCATAGAGCGCGCGGATCAACGCCACCGCTTTGCGCGCCTCGTGGCCGTCGATGCCCGGCGAACGGCCCGCGCGCAGGGCATCGATCAGATCCTGGATCTGCCGCAGATGGCCGTGGTGCGTGATCGCGTTGGCCGCGCCGGCGCCGCCGCCGATGCCCGACTTGGATTGCGCCCCGCGGATCGCGTCGTCGCCCGGCTGCGGCGTGCGGAATTCCCACTGGTCGATGCGGTCGTCCTCCAGCCGCGCCGAGCCGAGCTCGCCCACAATTTCGATGCGGCGGCCCCAGCCGGGCCAACCCGCCGTCGTCACCTCGATCGAGCCCAGTGCGCCCGAGGGAAACTTCAGCGCCGCGCTCGCCGTGTCCTCGGCCTCGATGTGGCCGTACACCCGGCGCGTCGTGCGGCAAAACACTTCCTCCGGCAGGCCCGCGAACCACTGCAGCAGGTCGATCGCGTGGATCGCCTGGTTGATCAGCGCGCCGCCGCCGTCGAGCGCGAGCGTGCCCTTCCAGCCCGTGTAGTACTCGCGGCTGCGGTGCCATTTCACGTACGCGCTCGCGAGCACGAGCCGCCCGAAACGCCCGGCCTCGAGCGCGGCCTTCAGCGTGCGCGCCCCGTCGCCGAACCGGGCCTGGAAAATCGGCGCGATCTTCACGCCCGCGGCGTCGGCCGCGCGCAGCATCGCGTCGGCCCGCTCCGTCGTGATCTCGATCGGTTTCTCGACCACGAGGTGCCGGCCCGCCGCGATCGCCGCCAGCGCCGGCTCGAGGTGGGCGCCGCTCGGCGTCGTGATGCACACGACGTGGACGTCCGGGTGCGCGACCAACTCCTCGACCCGCGTCGTTGCGAGGGCGGCGCCGTGCTTCGCGGCGAAGGTGCGCGCGTTGTCGGCGTTGCGGGTGGCGACGCCGACCAGCCGGCCGCCCGTCGAGGCGGCGATGGCCTGGGCGTGGAAGTCGGCGATCATGCCGACGCCGACGATGCCGAAACCGAGCGGAGCGGAGGCGGGAGGAAGGGGGACAGGCATGCCGGGAACGAAGCGGTTGAAAATCGGGAATCGGTAAAACCGGAATCGGGCGCGGCCCCGTTGTGGGGCCGGGTTCCGTTCCTTCAACCTTCAACTTTCAACCTGCGACTGGCAGCCGCGGCTCAGGCCGCCAGCGCGCGCAGCAGGCCGCGCACGTAGCCCATCGATTCGGCCAGGCCGACAACGGGATTGCCCGCGACCTTCTCGTATTCGAAGGAAACGACGCCGTTGTATTTGATTTCCAACAGCGCCTTGAGCATGCCGCGGATGTCGAGTTTGCCGGCGCCGACTTCGCAGGGGACGTCGCGCATCGCGCCCGGCACCGCCAGGCTGTCTTTCATATGCACGTCGTAAACGCGGGGCGCGTAGGCCTTGATGGCGGCGATGACGTCGTCGCCGAACCGCGCGGTGTGGCCGACGTCGATGCAGAGGCCGATGCGCGCATCGAGATTCTTGATGTTTTCCCAGATGACCTTCGGCGACGGGTAAACTTTGTCCTCGGGACCGTGGTTGTGGATCGCGAGTTTCTGGTCGAATTCCTTCACGAGCTTCTCGACGAGCGGAAGCGCGGCGATGTCGGGCTTGCAGACCATCGTGCGCATGCCGGCGGCCTTTACGTTCTCGAAGGCCTTGCGGGTCTTGGCTTCGTCGACCGTGAGGTTGACGACGCCGGAACCGGTGAGCGTGAGGCCGGCGGCCTTGAGTTTTTCGCCGACCGCACGGCATTCGTCGACCGTGGCGGCTTCCCAGTTACAATGCAGCCGGAAGAGCGCGATGTTGGACGTGCGCATCGTCTTCACGCCGGCGATGGCTTCGTCGAGGGACAGGTTGCGCAGCGAATAGGAAGCGACGCCGAGGCGCAGGCCGTGCTCGCGGCCCTCGGGATCGGCGGGCGCGTAGGGCGTCGGGGCCGGCGCGGCGCCCTTGGCGGACTTCGGCGCCGGTTCGGCGGCGGCGGCGGCGCGGGCGAGGAGCGGCAAGGCGACCAGGCCGGCGGCGGATTTCAGGGCGGCACGACGGGAGAAGACGGATTCGTTCATGGGGAAAAGCGGGGTGAACAACGCGAAGCGAAGCCGGAGGCTCGCCGCTCCCCCGCCCTGCGGCAAGCCCGGGTTGCGGCGCGCGGTCAGCGCTGCGGCCCGGCGAATTTGCGCAGCAGTTTCAACGCGATCTCGAATTCGTGCGGCAGCGGCGACTTCAGCTCGAAGGGCTCCTTCGTCTCCGGATGCTTCAGCGTCAACGCCGACGCATGCAGCGCGAGCCGGCCGATCATCGGCTTCTCCTCCTCGCGGCCCTTGTAGCCGCGTTTGTAGTCGGAAAGTTTCACCGTCAGCTTCGGATCGCCGTAGAACGGATCGTGCAAAATCGGCGCGCCCGCCGCGGCCAGATGCACGCGCAGCTGGTGCGTGCGGCCGGTGAGCGGATGGCATTCGACGAAGGCGAAACCCGCGGCGCCCGGGCCCTCGTCCTTCGCGCGCGGCCGCGTCGAGGCGCGGAACCGTTCGAGGGTGCGGAACTCCGTCACGCAGTCCTTGCCCCCGCGGCCCTTGAACACGCGCATGCGGCCCGGCTGGCGTTCGTCCTCGCCCAGCGCGACCTCGATCGTGAACGCGTCGGGCAGCGCGCCCTGCGCGTCGCGCACCGGCGCGATCACCTTCATCGCATGCTCCGGCGCGAGCACGGCGACGACGGCGTGGTACGTCTTCGCGACGGTCTTCGACTGGAATTGGCCGGAAAGGTAGTCGAGCGCGGGCTTCGTCTTCGCGCACAGCAGCAGGCCGCTCGTGTCGGCGTCGAGCCGGTGGACGTTCGCGACGCCGTGGCCGTAACGCGGATGGTTGTGCACGAGGCCCATGAGGTTCTCGCGGGTCTTGTCCCAGCGGTCCGGCGCCACGAGCAAGCCGCTCGGTTTGTCGAACGCCACGAGAGTATCGTCTTCGAAGAGGATCGGCGGCAGCGGCATGGGTCCCGGCCATCTCGGCGGTCCGGCGCGCCGCGCGCAACGAAACAAACCGCGCGGACCGCCCGCTAACCGCGGGTAATACTCCCGATGGCGGGTAAATTCGCTTGCGGCAGACGGATGCCGGGCGTCGCCTCACGCCGCCTCCATGCCGGTCTGGCCGAAAAGTTTCCACAGCTTCGCCCTCAGCCTTCGGACCGCCGCCACCGAATGGGCGCTGCGGAAAACGAAGTCCGCCGCGGCGTTGCAGGAGAAGACCCTCGCGGGCCTGACGCCCCGACTGGCCGCAACGACGTACTGGAAAGCCGCCGGCATCGAAGCCGGCATGGCCTACGCCGCCTTCCAGAACCGCGTGCCGCTGCACACGGTGGAGCAGCTGGAACCCGCGATCGCCGACATGCAGCGCGGCGAAAGCGATGTGCTCTGGCCCGGGCGCTGCGCGCTGTTCGCCGCGACCGCCGGTACCACGACCGGCGAGCCGCGGCTGGTGCCCTGCACCGAGGAACTGATCGGCCAGGTCCAGGACGCCGGGCTCGCGGCCCTCCTCTATTATACCGTGCGCGTGCGCCACGCCGCGGTTTTCCGCGGCCGCCACCTCATGCTCGGCGGCTCGACCGCCCTCCAGGCCATCGAGGGCGCGGCCCCCGAGACTTACGCCGGCGACCTCAGCGGCATCGCCGCCCTCTCCCTGCCCGCCTGGGCCGAGCGCCACCTCTACGAACCCGGCGCGCGCCTCGCGCAGATGGCCGCGTGGGACGAGCAGATGGCCGCGATCGCCGCCCGCACCGTTTCCCTCGACATCTCGCTGCTCGCCGGCCTGCCGGGTTGGACACTGCGGTTTGCCGAAGCCGTGAAACGCCTCTGCGCCACGAGCAACCAGCCGATCGCCGACCTGCAGGGCCGTTGGCCGAATCTCGAGTGCTACGTGCACACGGGAGCTTCCGTCCTGCCCTATCAGGGCGAGCTGCGCGAATTGCTCGGCGCCGAGGTCGTGTTCCACGACGTTTACGCCGCCAGCGAGGGCGTGTTCGCCGTGCAGGACGCCGAAGCCGGCGCCGGGCTGCGCGTGCTGGCGGATGCGGGCATCTTTTTCGAATTCCTGCCCGTCGCCGAACTCGAAGGGAAACGCCTCGACCATCTCGGCCCGCGCGCCGTGCCCCTCGCCGCCGTGAAAACCGGCGTCGACTACGCCGTCGTGCTCACCACGCCCGCCGGCCTCGCGCGCACGTTGCTGGGCGACATCGTCCGCTTCACCTCGACGGAGCCGCCGCGTTTGATCCGCATCGGCCGCACCACGCTGCGCCTCGATTACTTCGGGGAGCGTGTCTACGATCGCGAACTCGCCGAGGCCCTCGCCACCGTGTGCGCGCGGCGCGATTGGAAACCGGTGAACTACCACGTTGCCCCGCTGCCCGGCGCCCCGAGCCTGACCGGCGAGAAACGCGGCCGCCACGAATGGTGGCTCGAGCTCAAGCCCGGCACCGTGGCCACGCCGACCGGCCCGCAGATTGCCGTGCTGCTCGACGCCGAACTCGTCCGGCTCAACGAATCCTACGCCGCGCGCCGCAAGAGCGGCGTCATCGAGGCCCCGTACGTCCGCCTCGTCATGCCCGGCGTGATGGAGCACTGGCAGCGCTACCGCCAACAATGGGGCGGCCAGCACAAGATGCCCGCGTGCCGCGGCGACCGCGCCATTGCCGACGAACTTGCGCAGATCACGAATTTCGCGCGCGATTGATGCGCTGCGTTCATCGCGCCGCCCACCGGAATGAGCGCGATTGGGGTTCGGCCGTTTTTCGGAAAACTTTTCGGTTCCAACGATTTTCCAAACACGGCTGGCACGCGTGCTGCTAAAACACATGCATCCTGCCCAAGCAGGGTTTTGGGTAGCGTGAATCCGGCGGCAACGCCGGAAACAGAAAAAACTGGGGCCGGCGTTAAGGGGTTATCGCCGGCCCCTTCTGCTTTTTGGGAATCGGACGCCTCGCCGCCGTAGCCCGGCGCTTCAGCCCGGGGCGGCCCGAAAACCAAACCCGCTCCGCGCTCTCGTCGCGGCGGCTGCCCACCAAAGGCCCGCCCCACGCGCCGCAACTCCGTCTCGCCGCCGCCGCGGCCTTACGATTTTTCCGCCAACACCGCCGCGATCTTCGCCTCGTACGTCGCCGTTTCCTCGGCGCCGACCTTGCGGTCGCGGATCATGCCGTTGCGGTCGATCAGGAACGTC
Source organism: Opitutaceae bacterium (assembly GCA_027482185.1). Lineage (GTDB taxonomy): Bacteria > Verrucomicrobiota > Verrucomicrobiia > Opitutales > Opitutaceae > ER46. Next base: position 373,146 of record JAIXWF010000015.1, read on the forward strand.
GTCGGGATCGCCTCGATCCCTCCGAAGGCCGCCACGACCGCTTCGTCGGCCATGACGAGCGGATAATTGACGCCGTGCTTCGCCGCGAAGGCCTTCACGACCGCGGGACCGGCTTGGTCGAGCGAGGCCCCGACGATCACGAGGCCGTCGGCGCCGTACTTTTTCTGCAGCGCGATGTAGCCCGGAATTTCCTCGCGGCAAGGTCCGCACCACGTGGCCCAGAAATCGACGACGACGACCTTGCCCTTGTACTGCTCGAAACTGACTTCCTTGCCTTCGATGTCCTGAAGTTTCCACGCCGGCGCCTTGCCCACGACCGGCAGCGCCGCCTTCGCGGATTTCGAACCGCCCGCCGGTTTGTCGCCGGCCGGCTTCTCGCCCGCGGGCGCCGCCGGTTGGGACGTTTCCTTTTTGCCGCAGGCACTCAGCCCGAACAGGACGGCGGCGGACAACAACAGCGGCACGATCGCGGAAGAAGTTTTCATGGCAGGTAGGGGAATCTGGAAGATGGGAGCGCCCACCGCAAATTTTCTTCCCCGAATTCCCGCCGCGCCACCGCGCACCCTCCGGCAGATCGGTCTCTCAACTCTCAGCTCTCAACGCTCAACTGCGGCTCGCCGCCGCCCCTCAGGCATCCCGCATCTCCGGCAGGTCGAGCCCGAGCGTTTCGATGAACTTCTTCATCGCCGGCGTGAGCACGCGGCCTTTGCGGTGCAGAATCGCCAGCGGCCGCGTGAATTCCTTCCCGGCAAACGGCAGCACGGCGAGCGTGCCCTGCTTCTGCTCCTGGGCGACCGTCGCCTGCGGCACGATCGCGATGCCGTGGTCGATCTCCACCGCGCGCTTCACCGTCTCGATGTTGTCGAACTCCATCACCGGCTCGATCTCCAGCTTGTGCTCGCGGAAAATCTGGTCGACGGCCTTGCGCGTCGGGATGTCGGGATCGAACCCGATGAACTTCTGCGCCGTCAGGTCCTTCACCTGGATGTCGACCGTCTTGGCCAGCGGGTGCTGCGGGTGCGTGATCAGCACGAGATGGTCGTTGCGGAACGGCAACACCTCGATCTGCCGGTGCTTCACCGGGAATGCCACCAGCCCGAAGTCCACCGAGTTGTGCAGGATGTCCTCGTACACCAGATTGGAACGGCGGTACTCGACGCGCACGTTGACCGAAGGGAAATCGTGCAGGAACTTCTTGATGAACGGCGGCAGCTCGTGGAGCCCGATCGAGTAGATCGTCGAGATCCGGATCGTCCCGCTGATCACCTTCTTCATCTCCTGCAACTCGGAGAGCAGCTTCTCGTAGGTGTGCAGCATCTCCTTCGCCGCATCGTACACCCGCTGCCCCTCGCGCGTGAGCTGGAACTGCTTCTGGCTCCGGTCGATCAGCAAGGTCTTGAAGTGCCGCTCCATCGCCCGCGCCTGCTGGCTCACGGCCGACTGCGTGATGCCGTTGAGCTTGGCCGACTTCGAAAAACTCTTGGTTTCCACCAAATCCGCGAAGATTTTGAAATTCTCGATCTGCATGATTAGCTGGTGTTGTTGGATACAGACTAGAACAACTCCTCAGCTCGTAAACCACTAAGTAGATTATCTAAAGGTCCGGTCTCCCGCCCATGACGCTTACGTTCGAGGAATTTTCCCGCCGCGCCGACGCTCTCCGCGCCCGCATCGCCGCCGCCTGCGCCGCCGTCGGCCGCGCCCCGGACGACGTCGAGTTGCTTGCGGTCACCAAGACGCACCCCGTCGCCGCCGCCGACTTCGCCGCCCGCTACGGTCTCCGCGGCGTCGGCGAAAACCGCGTCCAGGAAGCCGTCGAAAAACGCGCGCAAACCTCCGCCCCGCTGCGCTGGGAACTCATCGGCCACCTCCAATCCAACAAGGCCCGCCTCGCCGCCCAGCATTTCGACCGCATCCAAAGCGTCGACAGCGAGAAACTGCTCCGCCACCTCGACCGCGCGGCCGCCGAACTCGGCCGCAAGCTCCCCGTCCTCCTTCAGATCAACGCCGGCGACGATCCCGCGAAATTCGGCGCCGACCTCGCCGACGCCCCCCGCCTGCTCGACGCCGCCCTCGCCTGCGCGCACCTGCAGATCGACGGCTTCATGACCATCGCGCCCCTCGGCGCCGACGCCGCGGAAACCGCCGCCCACGCTGCGCGCACTTTCGCGAATCTCCGCACCCTGCGCGACGACCTCGCCGCCCGCACCGGCCGCCCGTTCCGCGAACTTTCGATGGGCATGACCGGCGACCTCGAAGCCGCCGTCGCCGCCGGCAGCACAATCGTCCGCGTCGGCACCGCGCTCTACGGCGAACGCCCGACCCAGGCCGCGTGAGCGGCCGCGCGGTAAATTTCCGCGCCATCGCCGGTTTCCCGGTTGCGCCGCCGGGGAAAAGTTTTTCGCTTCGCCGCGTGGAAAACGATTTCCTCAGCGTCGCGGAGCGGGATGCCCTCCTCGGCCTGCTCGACGACCCGAGCCCCGCCGTCCGCCGCGCGCTCTGCGCCCGCTTCCGCGGACTCGGCCCCGTCGCCGCCGCCTTCCTCCAGGAAGTTTCGCGCGGCTCCCACCGCGTGCTCGCCCGCGAGGCCGCGCGCTTCCTCGACGAACTGAACTTCACCGACCCCGTCGGCGACTTCCGCACCTTCATCCGCTCGCTGCACTACGAGCTCGAATCCGGCGCCCTGCTCCTCGCCCGCACCGTCGCCCCGCAGCTCGACGCCGCCGCCTGCCGCCGCCAGCTCGACGCCATCGCCGAGCGCTGCCGCGAACTCATCGTCGAACCCTCCGGTACCCGCGAGAAATGCCGGATCATGAACCGCGTGCTGTTCCACGAATGGGGCTTCCACGGCAACACCGAGCACTACACCGACCCGCGCAACAGTTTCCTCGACCAAGTCCTCGAACGCCGCACCGGCATCCCGCTCTCGCTCAGCGTCGTCTACCTGCTCGTCGCCGAACGCCTCGGCCTCGAACTCGAGCCCGTCGGCCTGCCCGGCCACTTCATCGTCGGCTGCTTCACGGACGATCTGCCCTTCTTCATCGATCCCTTCGATCGCGGCGTGTTCCGCGACGCCGAGGAGGTCTTCGAATTGCTCCGCGCCAACCAACTCGTGCCGAAGACCTCGGATCTCGCGCCGACCCCGATCCGCGAAGTCCTCTGCCGCAGCTGCCGCAACCTCGTCAACCACTGCACCGCCGCCGGCGAAATGGAACGCGCCCGCCTCTTCGCCAGCTTCGTCGAGGAATTCGAAGTGACCTACCAGCGCCACGCCGAACCGTGAAGCGCCGCGCTGCGGCGCGGCGCTTCACGGTTCGCAGTTCTGGGTTTTGCGTTCTGGGCTGCCGGCGGGGCGACGGAGCGTTTGGAGTTTGGAGTTCGGGGTTCGGAGTTGTGAATCAGTCATTTGGCCGCGGAGAATCCACCTCCGCCTTCCGCCTTCAGCCGTTTCCTGCTTTTCCAATTTTCCGGTTTCCGGTCTCCGCATTCCGGTTTCTCTCTCATCCGCCTTCCCTTGTCCGCCGACCCCGTCCTCTCCCTCGCCGATCTCGCCGCCTGGTCCCGCCCCGGCACCTCGCTCGCCGTCTTCGGCCACCCGATCAAGCACTCGATCAGCCCGCCGATGCACAACGCGGCCCTCGCCGAGCTCGCCCGCGGCGACGCGCGGTTCGCGGATTGGAAATACTTCCGTTTCGAGATCCACCCCGACGATCTGCCCGAGGCCCTGCGCGTGCTGCACGCGAAGCGTTTCCGCGGCGTCAATCTCACCGTTCCCCACAAGATCATCGCCTTCGACCGTGTCGCCGCCGTCGATCCCGCCGCCCAACCCGTCGGCGCCATCAACACGCTCCTCTGGACCGAAGCCGGTTGGCGCGGGCACAACACCGACGGCTACGGCCTCGCCGCCGCCGTGCGCGAAAACCTCGGCCTCGATCTCGCCGGCCGCGCCATCGTGTTGCTCGGCGCCGGCGGCGCGGCCCGCGGCGCCGCCGTCGAATGCCTGCAGCGCGGTTGCTCGAGCCTTTGGATCGCCAACCGCACCGCCGCGAATCTCGAAAGCCTGCTCGCGATCCTCGGCCCCGTCGCCGGCCAAATCCCCGTGCGCGGCTTCGCGCCCGACGCCGTCCCCGCCGACCTCCCCGCCGGCGCCCTCGTCATCAACGCCACCAGCGCCGGCCTCAAGCCCACGGACCCGTTGCCCATCGCACTCGAGCGCCTGCCCGCGCCCGCGGCGGTGTTCGACATGATCTACAATCCGCCCGTCACCGGCCTGCTTGCCGCCGCGCGGTCCCGCGGCCTGCCCGCGGCCAACGGCCTCGCGATGCTCGTGCATCAAGGCGCCAAGGCACTCGAGATCTGGAGCGGCGTGCCCGCGCCCCGCACCGCCCCGACCATGGCGGTTGCCGCCGCCGCCGCGCTCGCCGCCCGCTGATTCCGCCGCCGGCCCGGCCGTTTTCGTCGTGTCCTTTGGGCCGGGCGTGTTCTTATCGCCGCGCATGGGTTTCAACTACGCCGAATTCTCTGCCGTCTTTCCGTGGTTCTTCCCGGTCACGGCGTTCGTCTTCGGCGCCTGCATCGGCAGTTTTCTCAACGTCGTCATCTACCGCCTGCCGAAAGAGGAATCGATCGTGCACCCCGGATCGCACTGCGGCTGCGGGCAACCCATCGCCTGGCGCGACAATCTTCCCCTGCTCTCCTGGCTGATCCTCCGCGGCAAAGCCCGCTGCTGCGGCCGGCCCTTCTCGATCCGCTATCCGTTCGTCGAACTGCTCACCGGGCTGCTGTTCCTCGCCAGCTGGCTGACGCAACCGCCCGCCGTCGCGCTCTGCGGCTGCTTCTTTCTCAGCTGCCTCGTCGCCGCCACGTTCATCGATCTCGACCACTTCATCATTCCCGATGTCTTCACCATCGGCCTCGGTTCGATCGGCGTCGTGCTGTCGTTCGCCGTGCCCGCGCTCCACGGCCACGACACCGGCTACTTCCTCGTCGACAGCGTCCGCGGCGCCACCGCCGGGCTCCAGGGCCTGCTGCTCGGCTCCGGCCTCGTCCTGTGGATCGCGCTGATCGCCGAAGTCCTACTGCGCAAAGAAGCCATGGGCTTCGGCGACGTGAAGTTCGTCGGTGCCATCGGCGCCTTCTGCGGCTGGCAGGGCGCCGTGTTTGCGCTCTTCGGCGGCGCCGTCGTCGGCACCGTCTGGTTCGCCTGCTCGCTGCTCTGGGAAAAAGCCACCGGCCGCCGCGCCCCGGTCGCGCCGCCCTCCGAAACCACCGAGGGCGAAGCCGCCCCGCTCGCCTTCGGCGCGCATGTGCCCTTCGGCCCCATGCTCGCGATCGCCGGCGCCCTCTACTTTCTCTTCTTCCGCGCCCCCGCCCAAGCCTGGCTCGCCGACCTCACCGTGCTCTTCTGAGCTGTGAGCAGTTGGATCAGAGTTGAGAGTTGAGCGTTGAGAGATCGATCCGGGATGGGCTCCGCCCACGTGGAAACCGCTCCGGCTCTTTCACCTTTCAACCCTCACCTTTCAACTCGCGCGGCGCGCGGCGACCGCCGCCGCGCGCTACAATCGCTCCGCGATGATCCGCCGCAGCAACGGCCGCACGACCCGCGCCAGATGCGCGTTGGCAAAGCCCACCCACGCCACCGGCGTCGTCGTGTCGAGCGGCACGCGCAGCGCCCCGCCCTCCGGCCGCTCCACGACGCAGCCCGCCTCCCGCGCGATCAGCGCCGTGCAGATGTCGTAGGGATGGCAGCAGAGCGACGCCGCGGAGTATCCCAGTTTCGCATACGCCAGCGGCCGCAGGTCGCCGAGCATGCGGTCGTGGCCCACGACGAGCTCGAAGAGCTGGCCGCCCGTGCAGATGTACTGGTCGTCGAATACCTGCTGCCCGCCGTTCTTGCCCAGCAGGCCGAGCGCCTGCCACAGATCCTCCTCGAGCGCGCCGAGCAGCGCCTTGCCCTCGGGAAAAAACCGCGCGAACGACGCGAACCCCTGCCCGAACTCCCGCGCCTGCGAAGGCCGCGGCGTCCACCGCCGCCGCGTGCCGCGCGCCAAGTCCGCCGTCTCCGCCTTCACGCCCCCGCCGCGCACGGCGCTGAGCTGGTCCGCCCGGTCCTGTTTGCTCACCGGGATTTCCGTCATGGCCGCGACGACGATGTCGCCGAGATGCGTGCGCGGGCCGCGCTGCGGCGCCAGTCCCGCCAAAATGAACGCCGCCCGTTTGTCGTACATCAGCCCGCGCGTGCCGTCGATCGGGTCGAGGATGCACTTCCACTGCGTGCGCCGCACCGGCGTGCCGCGCGGAAACGTCGTCGTGCCGCCGTCCTCGAGTCCCTCCATCACGAGCTCCACCGGCCACGCCTTCGGCCAGTGCGCTTCGAACCATGCCAAAATCGCTTCCTCGCTCAGCCGGTCGACGTGGTAGATCGTGTCCGCGGCCGTCACGGCCGCGACCCGCGCGAACGATGCCGCCTCCCGCCGCCGCGCGGCCACGATCGTGTCGCGGATATGCGCCTGCAGCGCGCAAAGCAGGCGCCGGGCACGTTCGAGCATCGGTTGGTTCATGAAATGCGCTCCGCCCCGTCGCCGGTCCGGGTTTCCAAAATGTCCGGCCGCGTCCCAAAGCGCGCCGCATACGCCGCGGCCACCGCCTCGGCGTCGGCCGCGCCGAACTCCGCCGTCGTCAGCGCCATCACCGCGCCGCCGAATCCGCCGCCCGTGAGCCGGGCGCCGTAAACGTGCGGCGACGCCGTCAGCGCCGCGACCAGGAAATCGAGCTCCGCCGTGCTGTTCTCGAAGAGCGTGCGCGAGCTTTCGTGCGACGCCGTCAGCAGCCGGCCCACCGCCGCGAGATCGCCCGCCCGCAGCGCCGCCACCGTCGCGCCCACGCGCGCGATCTCGTCGACCACATGCCGGGCCCGCCGCGCCTCGACCGGCGGCAGCGCGGCCGCCGTCACCTGCGCCGCCGTCGCGTCGACGAGCTGCGCGACGCCCAGCGCCGCCGCCGCCGCGAGGCATTCGCGGTGCCGGGCCGCGTAGAGGCCGTCGACCAGCGCGTGCTTCGTATGCGTGTTGAAGATACGGAACTGCACCCCGGCGGGCAGCGGCACCGTCTCGAACCGGGGCCCGCGGCAATCGATGTAAACCAGATGGTCGCGCCGCCCGAAACCCGAGACGCCTTGGTCGAGAATGCCGCAGGGCACGCCGACAAAGTGGTTCTCCGCGTGCCGCGCCGCCTGCACGAGCACGCCGCGCTCGACCGTGGTCCCGGTCGCGGCGACGAAGGCCAGCGCCGACGCGAGCTCGATCGCGGCGCTGCTGCTCAACCCCGCCCCGGGCGGCAAATCGGACGCCGCGAGATAGTCGAAACCGCCGGGCACCGGCAAACCGAAGACCGGCAACGCGGCCAGCACGCCGAGCGGGTAGTTCACCCAGCTCGCGTCGCCGGTTTGCCGCGCCGGCGCCGTTGTCGCCGGGAGTTTCACGACCGCGGGCCGCTGGTCGCTGGCGAAGACGCGAACGCCGTCGTCGCGCCGCGCGAGCGCCACCCAGATCCCGCGGTCGATCGCCGCGCCGAGCACGGGACCGCCGTTGTAGTCGGTGTGGTTCCCGATGAATTCGATCCGCCCCGGCGCGCGCGTCACGATTTCCGGCGGGCGGCCGAACCTGGCGGCGAACTGGGCGACGAGATGGTCTTTCATGCGCGGTCCGCCCAGCACACGGATGCCGCGGGCGGCGTCGACCCGAAATCCCGCGTCGCGCCGGATCGATCTCTCAACTCTCAGCTTTCAACTCTCAACTCTACCATCCCGCCTCACGCCGAAGCGCGCAGGTCGGCGCCCGGCTTGAACCGCACCGTCTTCACCGCGCGGATCTTCATCGGCCGTTGCGTGTGCGGATTGAAGCCTTGGCGCGCGGGAATCACCGTCGTGGCAAAGGTGCCGAAGCCGACGAGCGCCACTTCCTTGTCGCGCCGCAGGCCGTTGCGCACCGCGGTCAGCACCGCGTCCGTCGCCCTTTCCGCCGCCGCTTTGGTGGTGCCGTTATCCAGCAGTTTCTGCACTTCCGCAACCAACGCAGCCTTGTTCATCGGGGTAGGGGAACGGCGAAACAAGGAAACCGGGCCGCCGCGGTCAAATCCGAACTGGTTTCCTCACCCGGCCGCCGGCGGGTCGCGCGGCGGCGGCGCAAACCGTGCCGGTACTTCGCCCGCGCGGCCCTTGACCAGCACTTCGAGCAAGCCGCGCAACGCTTCCGCGCGCGGCACGCCGCGCTCGGCCGCAAGTTGGTTCGCGCGTTTCAGCAACTGCGCCGCCATCATCGCGGCCTGCGCCGGCGCCGCGCCGAGCCGACGGCAAAGTTCCTCGAGTTGTTCGGTCTCGGTCATGGCTGCTCCGCAATTTCTACAACCGCCGGCCCGCCCGGCTGCAACGCCAGCGCCCGAGCCGCGCCGACCGCGAGCAGCGACACCATCGCCAGCCCGATCGCGCCGCCGCCGTCGGCCACCGCCGACCGCAGCTCACCCGCGACCTTGTCCCCCGCATAGAGCGGCGCCGGGCCCGGCGGCAGCACGCCGCCGGCCGACCGCACGCGCACCAGCCGCCGCCGCACCTGCCCCATCGACTTGAGCCGCGCCATGACCTCTTGGCCGAGGTAGCAACCCTTCGTGTAAGAGACGGCGTTGGCGTCGAGCCCCCCTTCGTTGGGCAGGTCGTTCGGCCCAAGGTCGCGCGGCACCGCCGGGATGCCCGCCGCGATCCGCCGCCGCTCCAGTTCCGCCAGACTCAGTTCGGTCCAATCCGCCAACCGGGCCGCGACCTGCGCGTCGGCGGATTCCGGATACAGCCATTCCCAATGCTCGGTGCGTTCGCGGCGCCCCGGAAACACGACCCCGCCGAACAAGTCCGGTCCGATCGCCGCCCGCGCGCCGGACCCGAACACCGTCACGCCGCGCCAACCCGCGGTCTCGTCGGTCACCGCGACGTCGTCCGCGATCACGAACCGCTCCAGCCGCTCGCGCAGCGTCGCCGCCGGCGAGGCATAACTCACGAGGAGGAAATCGCCCGTCGCCGATTCCCGCAGCACGAAGCTGTCGGCCTCGACCTTGCCCTTCAACGTGAGCCACAGGCCGTACACGGCAGGCTGCTGCGGGAGAACGCGAAGGTCGTTGGAGTGTTGGCCCTGAAGGAATTGCGCGGCATCGGCGCCGCCCACCCGCAGCCGGGCGGCCGGTTGCCACCGGAAAAAGCCCTCGGAAGTAGAAATGTTGATAGGATCCAAGGAATTGATTTTAAGCTACTTGAACAAAAAGTGATAGATTTTGCAAACTTCGAGTTGACGGAGCCGCCGCGTTGGTGTCTCTTCTCCTCATCAAGTTTAGCACTTCTCCCGCCTAGCGGGAGTTTTGGGGTAACTAAGAAAGCAAAGGCCGGCCGCTTAGGGGTAAGCGGCCGGCCACTTTTTTTACCGGCCGAGGAAACGCAAGGTTCCCTTTCCCGCTTCGCCGTTTCACTGCTCGCCCCGCCGATTGTCGCCTCCGTCCTACACCGACACCGGACTTGCGCGCGGCGCGCCAAGCCCGCCAAGCTGGCCCTTCATGCAGAAAACGTCGGACATCAATGTCGTCGAAACCCGGGCCCTGCCCTCGCCCGCCGCCTTGCTGGCCGAGTTGCCGAAGTCCGAGGCCCAGGCGGCCTTCATCACCCGCACCCGGGAGGACATCCACCGGCTGATCTTCACCGACGACAAACGTTTCCTGCTCATCATCGGGCCCTGCTCGATCCACGATCTTGACGCCGGCCGCGACTATGCCCGCCGGCTGTCCGCCCTCGCCCGCGAGGTTTCCGACCGCGTGATGGTTGTCATGCGGGTCTATTTCGAAAAGCCCCGCACCACGGTCGGCTGGAAGGGCCTGATCATGGACCCGCACCTCGACGGTTCCCACGACATCGCCGCCGGGCTCCGCCTCGGCCGCGGGTTCCTGCGCGACGTCCTCGATCTCGGCCTTCCGACCGCCACCGAATTTCTCGATCCGATCACGCCGCAGTACGTCGCCGACCTGGTGTGCTGGGGCGCAATCGGCGCGCGCACCACGGAATCCCAGACCCACCGCCAGATGGCCTCCGGGCTCTCGATGCCGCTCGGTTTCAAGAACGGCACCGACGGTTCCCTTACCGCCGCCATCAACGCCATCAAAGCCGCCGGCCAACCCCAGACTTTCCTCGGCATCAACCTCGACGGCGCCTCGTCCGCCATCGTCACCCGCGGCAATCCCAACTGCCACATCGTCCTCCGCGGCGGCGCCGCCGGCCCGAACTACGCCGCCGCCCACATCGCGAAAACCGAGGAACTGCTCGGCAAGGCCGGGCTGCCCAAATCGATTCTCGTCGACTGCTCCCACGACAATTCCGCCAAGAAACCGGAACTGCAGCCCGCCGTGATGCAGGACATCGCCGGCCAGATCGCCGCCGGCAACACGTCGATCATGGGCGCCATGGTCGAGAGCAACCTCGGCGCCGGCAACCAGCCGTTCCCCGCCCCCAAGTCCGCCCTGAAGTACGGCGTTTCGATCACCGACGGCTGCATCGACTGGACTGTGACCGAGAAACTTGTCCGCGACCTCCACGCCGCCCTCGCGGTCCGCTTCGCCTGAGCCGGAATCACGCCGTTGAGAGAGCTTGGCTGAGAGTTGAGAGCAGAACCGTTCGGTTCGTCGGGTTGCCGGCTTCCGCGGAGTTTTCCGTGGCTCGGCCGATCGATCTCTCAACCCTCAGCTTTCAACGCTCAACCGCATGAGTTCGCCTGAGCGCCGCTTCCTCCGCGCCGCCGGTCACATCCGGTTCAAATGCGAGTGCTTGAAGGCCGTGGGATACTTCAACCCGTAGCCGATCATCCGGTCGAAGCCGATGTGCGCCGTCCAGATCGCGAGCAACGGCACCACGCTGGACTGCCCGGCCGAATGGCACAGCACGCCGATCCCGAGCGGCAGGAAGTAGGTGTGCGCCGCGTTGTAGCACGCTGCGCCCAATTTCAGACCGCCGACATAGCCGAGCATCGCCAGATCGGGCACGAGGAAGAGCGCGGCGAACTTGCCCCACGATCCGTCGTGCGCGTGGTAAAACGCCAGGCTCGCGAGCAGCGTCGTCGCACCTTCAAGGTGCAGCAGGATTCTCGGCAGGGAGGCCGCGGGTCGCATGGTTCGGCTGGGGGTCGGGGAACAGCTCCCCTTTCTCAACCGGCTGCGGCGGCGGAAGCAACGAATACAATATGGGCGTCACCAGCCGCGACAGCAGCAGCGAACTGATCAGTCCCCCCATGATCACGATCGCCAGCGGGGAATAGAGCCCGCTCCCTTGCAGCGCCAGCGGCAGGAGGGCCCCGAGCGCCGTCAACGTCGTGAGCACCACGGGCAAAAACCGGATCTCACCCGCCTGCTCGATCGCCTGCTTCAACTCCACGCCCTGCGCGCGCAGCTGGTTGGTAAAGTCGACGAGCAGGATCGAATTCTTGATCTCGATGCCGATCAGCGCGACGAACCCGATCGCGGCCATGAACGACAGGGAATATCCCGTCAGCCAGAGGCCGACGAGCCCGCCGATGAACCCCAGCGGGATCACCGAGGCGACGATCAACGTCCCGCGGAAACTCCCGAATTCCAAAACGAGAATCGCGAGGATACCGAACGCCGCGATCAGGATCGCGCCGGTCAGGTCGCCGAAACTCTGCTGCCGGCTCTCCACCTCCCCGCCGAATTCCCAGCGCGTGCCGGGCGGCCAGGCCTGCGCCTTCAGGCCGGCCGCCGTCAGCTGGGTGAGCGCGTTGACGTTCGCGCCGTCGCGCACGAACGCCGTCACCGTGCTCGACCGCTCGCGGTTGAACCGCTGGATCACGGGCGGCGCGCTCTCGAACTTCAGTTCCGCCACCTGCGCAATCGGCACGAACGCGCCCGTCGTCGCGCTCTGCACCTTGATCTTCGGCCAATTCTCCAGCGTCGCGCGGTCGCCCCGCGGCAGCGCCAGCTGGATGACGCGCTCCTCGCCGCTGCCCTCGCGGAAACGCCCGACGTCGATCCCCGCGAAGGCCAGCCGCACCGCCCGGTCGATCTCGAGCTCGCTCACCCCCAGCATCGCCGCCGTCGGCCGGTTGATTTCCACCCGGAGGTCCGTCCGCCGCATGCGCACCGGATTGTTCACCGACTCGGTGCCGTCGATCCCGCGCAGCAGCGCCTCGGTCCGCGCGGACAGTTCCGCGAGCCGGTCGAGGTCGTCGGCGAAGAGCCGCACCGCGATCGGCGCCTCGATCGGCGGCCCGTTCTCGAATTCCTTGACGACAATCCGCGCGCCCGGGATCAGCGCCAGCTCCCGGCGCAGGCCCGCGTACACCGCGGGCGACCGGCGCGGGTCGTACGCGTGCAGCGCCGCGAAGATCTCCGCGACGTTGGCCTTCGCCGCCTGCGGCACTTCGTTGTAGTAAATCTGCGGGTTCTGGTTGCCCACCGTCGTGAAGGTGCGCGCCACCTCGGGCGTCGCCGCCAGGACCGCCTCGACGCGCCGCGCAATTGCATCCGTCGCCGCGACACTCGCGCCCTCCTCGGCCTCGATCTGCACGAGGAACTGCGGCACCCCCGCCTTCGGGAAAAGCGAGAAACCGATCCGCGGCACCAATGTCAGGCTGCCCGCGAGCAGCAGGGCCGACAGGCCGAGCGTCGCCCCGCGATGCTGCATGCACCAATGCAACACCGGCCGGTAGCTGCGCTCGATCAGGCGATGCAATCCACGGAGCAGAAAATTGCCTTCCGGGTTCTCGTCGCCGCGCAGCACCAAGCTCGCGAGCAACGGCACGATCGTCAGCGCCACCAGCAACGACGCGAGTACGGTGTAAATCACCGCCAGCGGCAGGCTGCGGATGAACTGCCCCGGCCCGCCCGGCAGCATCACGATCGGCAGAAACGCGAACAGCAGCGTTCCCGTCGTGCCGAAAACCGCCACCGCGATCTGCCGCGTGCCCGCCACCGCCGCGGCCACCGGCCCGTGCCCCTGCCGGCGGAAACGCGCGATGTTTTCCACCACCACGATCGAATCGTCCACCAGCAGGCCGAGCGCGATCACGCAGCCCACGATGCTCAGCTGGTTCAGGCTGTAACCGGCCCAGGCCAGCACCGCCACGCCCATCGCGAGCGACAGCGGGATCGACACCACCACGAGCAGCGAGGCCCGCAGCCCCAGCGGCAGCACCGTCACCAGCACCAACACGAACGCGATCAGGAAGTCGTGCTCCAGCCGGCCGAGCCGCAGCTCGACGTTGCGCGCCTGGTCCCAGCCGATTTCCAGCCGCATGTCGCCCGGCAACGTCGCGCGGAAGCGTTCCACTTCCGCCCGCACCGCTTCGCTCAGGCCGAGCAAGTTCTGGGCTCCCCGCGGCAGGGCCGTGACAAACACCGCCCGCTCGCCGTTGTAACGGCCGAATTCCTCCCGGTCCGCCGTGGCCCATTCGATCTCCGCCACCTCCCCGAGCCGCACCACCGCGCTGCCCGCGGCGAGCAGCGGCGTCCGCCGCACTTCGTCCAGCGTCGCGTAGCTGCCGCTCGTCTTGAGGTTGAAGCGGCGCGCCCCGGCCTCGACCGCCCCGCCCGGCAGCACCGCGTTGTCGCCCTCGATCGCGGCGACGATCTGCCCGAGCGACAGCCGCTGCTGCGAGACCTTGTCCAAATCGAGCGCGATGCGCACCTGCTTCTCCGGCAACGCGTGCTTGCGCGCCTGCCGCACGCCCGGGACCGCCTCGAGCCGCTTGCGCAGCGCCTCCGCCGTTTCCTGCAGCCGCGGGTAGCTCGCCGTCTCCGAAACGAGCGCCAGCTGCATCAGGGCGACATTGATCGTCTGGATCTTCCGCACGTCGATCTCGGCCACGCCCGCCGGCAGCCGCGGCCGGCGCACATTCACCTGCCGGAGCACGTCGTCGTATTTCTTCTCCGGATCCGTGCCGTAAAGAAAATCGATGCCGATGAAGGCGTAGCCGTCCTTCACCGTCGTCCGCAGCTTGTCGATGTCGTCGAGTTCCTTGAACGCATCCTCGAGCGGCCGCGCGACCAGCTGTTCGATGTCCCGCGCGTTCGCGCCCGGGTACACCGCGACCACGAAGAACGAAGGCACCTTGAAGTCGGGATCCTCGAGCCGCGGGATGGTGCGGTACGCCTGCCAACCGAGGGCCGCGAGGCAGAGGAAAACGACAAAGGTGAACTGCGAATGCCGGACGGCGTGTTCGGTGATCTTCATCGGACGGACGCCGCCGCGGCGGGTTCGGGGACCACGTTGACTTCGAGGCCGTCGCGCAGGAATTCGGCGCCCCGGTTCACCACCCGCAGGTTCCGCGGCAGGTCCGTGCGCAGGTAAACCGAGTCGCCGTCCAGCGCCTCGATCGCCACGGACAACCGCCGGACCTTCGTCTCCTTTTCGCCGAGCACAAAGATACTCGCGCCGCGGGCATCGCCCTCGACGATCGCCGCCGCCGGCACGACGGCCCGCGGTGCCACGGCCCGCGGGCGAACGACCACGACCGCCACCGCGCCCGACCGCGCGCCCGCCGGCGCCTCGGCCAACCGCAGCTCGACCGGCACCGTGCGCGTCGCCGGATCCGTCGCGTCGGAAATCTGCGCGACCTCGGCGGCCACGGTCGATCCGGGCGCCGCGGCCCCGGCCACCGTGGCGCGGTCGCCGACGCGCAGCCGCGCGACGTCGCCCTCGGGCAATCCGGCCCGCACGAGCCAGCCGCCGCCGTCGGCGGCAAACCGCAGCACCGGCCGACCCGGGGCCGCCAATTCGTCGGGCTCCGCCAGCCGCTGCAGAATCCGGCCGTCGGCCGGCGCAAGCACGACCGCGTAGCGGCGATTGAACTCCGCGATGCGCGCCTGGGCCGCGGCCACCTCGAGCGCGGTGCGCGCGTCCTGCAGGTTCTCCTCGGTCGCGACACGGTCGGCGGCCAGTTTCTCGACCCGCGCGAGATCACGTTTCGCCTTGGCCACGAGGCTCGCCGCCTGCGCCACCTGGGCATCGATCTCTTCCAAACGAAGCCGCGCCAATTCCTGGCCCCGCCGCACGCGATCGCCGGCGCGCACGCCGACGGTCTCGACCACACCGCCCACCTTGAACGCGAGGTCGGCTTCGTCGACGCGGGCCAGCAAGCCCGTCGCGCGGACGGGAAGCGCTTGGTCGGAGTAAGTCGCGGGCGCGGCCGAGACGGTCACGGGCCGGGCGGTCGCGGCCGACGGCGCGGGTTTGGCGCAGCCGGCGCCGAGAAACAGGGCCGCGCCGGTCAGCGCGGCGGCAAAGATTCGGAGGTGCATAGGATCAAGGGGCGGCGGACGGTGCGGCGGTTCGTTCCACGGCTGCCGCCGCGATCAGGATTTGGTACAGCGCCGCGGCGCGGCCTAGCTGGGCCCGCGTAAGCGCGTCGCGCCCGTCGAGCAGGGAAAGTTGGTTCGCGAGCCCCTCGCCTTCGCGCCGGCGCACCAGCTCATAGGCTTCCGCCGCCGCCTCGGCGCGGCGCCGCGCGGCGCGGTAACCCGCCGTCGCCGCGGTCAGGTCGTCGGCCGCCACCAGCGCCTCGAGCGCGAGCTGCTGCCGCGTGTCCGCCAGCGCGAGTTCCGCCCGGCGCCGCTCCAGCCGCGCCTGCTGCGCCTGGCTGCGGTTCTGCCGGCCGTCCCAAAGATTGAACTCCGCCACCAGCGAGCCCTGCACGAAACGGTCGTCGCGGCCGCTGCGGTACCGCTCGCCCTGCAGCCCGCCCTCGACCGCCAACGAGACCGTCGGCCGGCCCCGTGCGCGGGCGGCGTCCTCGGCCGCAACGGCGGCGTCCACCGCCCGGCGCCGCGCCGTCTCTTCTTCCCTGGGCGCGCCGCCGGCGGACGCCGGTCCGGTCGCCGCCCACGCTTCGGCAAGGGCGAGCAATTCGCTTTCCGGGGCTCGCTCGACCGGCTCGGTCAGCGGCCGGTGCCGGAGCACGTTGAACGCCGCCCGCGCCGCGTTGCGGTCGCGCCGCGCCGCCGCCAGCTGCTGCTCCACCGCCAATTCGTCCGCCTCGGCCCGCAGCACGCGATCCGCCGTGATCTTGCCCGCCGCCGCGAGCGCCGCGGCCGAACGCCGCGCCTCGGCGGCCAGCTCGCGCGCGGATTCAAAGATCCCAACCGCCGCCTCGCTCTGCAGGTAACCGTAGTAACCCGCGAGCACGGCCCGCCGCAGATCGCGCCGCGCCGCGGTGTATCCGGCCACGCGCGCTCCGGCTGCCGCCCGCTGCGCCGCGATGCCGCGGCCCAGCTCCGGCCGGTAGACGGGCTGGGTCAGCCGCAGCTTCGTCTCCTGCTCCTCGCGCCGCAGCAGGGAGATGGTTTGGTTCGACAGCGGGGCAAAGGCCGCCGGCCGGCCCTGCGTGCGCAGAAAATCGTTCAGCACCCCGTAGGCGCCGTTGAGCAAGTCGCCGGCCGGAAACTCGATCGTCCGTCCGCCGTCCGCCCGCGAATAGCGCGCCAACAGGTCGACCCGCGGCTGCCACGCGCCCCGGAGCTCGGCCGCGCGCACCTGCGCCGCCTCCGCCTCGAGCGCCCGGCCCGCCAGCCCGGGATTCGCCGCCAGCGCCTCGGCGACGTACCGCTCCGCCGCGGCCGGCGCGGCCGCGGGCAAGGGACCGGCGGCACGCCCCGGCAGGCCGCCGGCGGCGGCGCAGAACAGGCACAACGGAAGGAACACGGTGCGGCGCATGGCCTGACACCGTGTTTTCCACTGACACTCTGTCAATGGTTAATTATGTGACAACTCAGCGCGCGGCGAGCGAACCGCGCAGGAGCGCGAAGCCGTGCGCCATCGCCTTGGCCGAGGTCAGCCCGAAATCCTCCCGCAGCATCGCCTCCTTGCGCGCCGCGATCTGGATCAGGCCGTGGGTGAAAGCCCAGACCGACACCGCCGTCGGCCGCGGATCGCCGATCGACTTGCGGATCGAGCCGTCGGCCAGCCCGTTCGCCAGGGCCTGCGCCACCATGCCGAGGCAGGCGCGTCCGTGGCCGTGCGCCGCCGCCTCGTTTTCGGTCTCGGTTTCCGGGTCGGAATCGCGCGCCTGGTAGTCGGAGAGCACCGTGAAGTACAACGGCTCATCGAGCGAGAACCGGTAGTACGCTTCCCCGATCGCCATCATCTGGTCGAGTCCCGTCCGGTGCGCCGCCATCGCCGCCGCAAACCGTTTCTCCATGCTCGCCAGTCCGCGGCCGCAGACCGCGTGGAACAGGTCGTCGCGGTCGGGAAAATAGAAATAGACCAGCGAGCGGCTGAGCCGGGCCCGCTTGGCGATCTCGCCGAAGTTCGTCGCCGCCCAGCCGACCTTCCCGATCACGCGCTCCGCCGCGTCGATGATCGCCTGCCGCCGCTCCTCCTTCTCCTCGTCGCGGCGCGCCCGCAACGGATCGGTTTGCTTCTGCTTCGCGGTCTTTGCCATGCGCCTTCCCAAAACGCCGCCCGCCAAAATAGCCAGCAGCAAGTTTCGCCGCCGCCTGAAGCCGGCGGCATAGAACCCGGCGCCGAAAACCAGTTCTTGCCTGCGGGCCCGCGCGCCCGTGGATTGTCCCCTCTCGTCCTATGAAATCCCCCATTCGCGTCGCTGTCACCGGAGCCGCCGGCCAGATCGGTTACTCCCTCCTCTTCCGCATCGCCTCGGGCGCGATGTTCGGTCCCGACCAGCCGGTCATCCTCCAGCTGATCGAAGCGCCGGTCGAGAAGGCCCTCAAGGCCCTCGAGGGCGTCGCCATGGAACTCGACGACTGCGCCTTCCCGCTCCTCAAGGGCATCGTCCAGACCTCCGACGCCGCCGTCGGCTTCAAGGACGCCAACTGGTGCCTGCTCGTCGGCGCCAAACCCCGCGGTCCCGGCATGGAGCGCGCCGATCTGCTCAAGGACAACGGCAAGATCTTCATCGAGCAGGGCCGCATCATCGACGCCGTCGCCGCCGCGGATGCCCGTATCGCCGTCGTCGGCAATCCGGCGAACACCAACTGCATGATCGCCGCGTCGCAGGCCAAACGCCTCACGCCGGACCGCTTCACCGCCATGGTGCGCCTCGACCAGAACCGCGCCCAGACCCAGCTCGCCAAGAAGGCCGGCGTCGATCTCACCGCCGTCCAAAACATCTTCATCTACGGCAACCACAGCCCGACGATGTTCCCCGCCTTCGGCCACGCCACGATCAACGGCCAGCCCGCGACCGCCGTCATCAACGATCTCGCCTGGCTGCAGGGTCCCTTCTGCGAGACCGTCGGCAAACGCGGCGCCGCCATCATCGCCGCCCGCGGCGCCTCCTCGGCCGCCTCCGCCGCCAACGCCCTCGTCGACCACGTGCGCTCCCTCGTCACCCCCGGCGCCATCCACTCGATCGCCGTCAAGAGCAACGGCGTCTACGGCTTCGACGCCGACGTGTGGGCCGGCGTCCCGGTCCGCACCACCACGCCCGGCAGCTACGAGGTCATCACCGGCTACGCGATGGACGACTTCGCGAAGTCCAAGATCGCCGCGACCAACAAGGAACTCGTCGACGAGCGCTCCTTCGTCGCCGAGATGATCAAGTAAACGCGCCCGTCTTCGCTCCTTCCGACGCCGGACTCGCCCGAGTCCGGCGTTTTGTTTTTCAAAGCCAACGCCCGCGCGGCTGCCGAGCTACCTCGTCCGCGCCGCGAGGAACCAGGCCAAAGTGTAGGTCGTGAGCTGGCCGCCCGGCCCGTGCAGGTTGAACTCGAAGGCGTGCGTCGCCCACGGCAACGCCACGTGCACGTGCGGCACACGGTGCTCGGCCAACTTCGCCGCCAGCCGCTCGCTGTGCCGGTACCACACGAGCGCGTCGATCGTCCCCTGCAGAAGCAGCGTCGCCGGCACGCCGGTTTTAACGAGGTAAAGCGCGCTCGCCGATTCGTAGGCCGCGCGGGCCGACTCCGGCGTGCCGCCGAGGTACTGCCGCATCAACGCCGGCGACTTCAGCATGTCGTTCTCGTGCGTGTTGACGTATCCGAAAACCAAATCCGACGGCGCGTACAGCGCCACGATGCCGCGGATCGCCGGATCGGGAAACGCATACGCCGTCGCCTGCACGATCTGCCCGCCGGCGGAACGTCCGAGCAGCACGAAATTGCCGGGATCGATCCCGAGTTCGCCCGCCTTGCCCTTGAGCCAAGCCACGGCCGCAAGCAGATCTTCCCGCGGCGCCGGCCAGCGATGCTGCGGAGCCAAGCGGTAGGAAATGGCCGCGACGGCATAGCCGGCCCGCGCCAGCCAATGGTTGAGCCCGGCCAATTGCGTGCGATCGCCGCTGTCCCAACCGCCGCCATGCACCACGACCACGCAGGGCGCCGGCCGCCCGTCGCTGCGCCGCGCCCGGTAGAAATCGAGCGGCAAACCCGGCGCGGGCACGAAGGTCTCGACCGCCACCGGCTCCGGATCGCGCCCAAACCAAGCCGCCGGCGAGAAGGCCGGCCGGCCGGGATCCTGTTTTCCGAATTCCCGCTCGAGCCGCGCCGGCAATTCGCGGCCAAGGCGCCACGCCTGCCACGTCGGCACGAGCAACAACCCCGTCGCCAACGCCGCCAA
The DNA here is from genome assembly GCA_027482185.1 of Opitutaceae bacterium. GTDB lineage: Bacteria > Verrucomicrobiota > Verrucomicrobiia > Opitutales > Opitutaceae > ER46. The sequence goes on from JAIXWF010000015.1 coordinate 392,752, forward strand.
TCCCGCCGTTGCCCCGGCCCAACCGGGCGCGGTGCGTCCGCCAACGAGCACCGCCGCCGCCAAAATCGCCGTCGCACCGGCGATCCAATGTCCGAATTCACCCGCCAACACCGCGAGTTTCCACGGCGACCAATCGGGCGCCTTCACGACCGTCAGGCTCGCGAGCAGCGCGAGGACGGCGGCGAGCAGCAGGAGCAAAACACGAAACATGGCCATGGTACGCGCGGCATGGCCGCAAAGAGGCGGCCAAAGCGCAAAGCCGAACCGCCGCCGGTTTTGGCTTTGCGCCGCACGCCGACTTCCCGGCCAATGGTCCGCATATGCGCCGCCTCGACCAACTCCTCGCCAACCTCGGCTACTGCAGCCGCCGCGAGGCGCGCGACTGGATCGACGCCGGCCGCGTCATCGTCGGCGGGAAGGTAGCGGACGACGTTTCCCGCAAAGCCAACCCCGGCGATGTGCGCATCGACGGCGAGCCGCCCGACCATCCCGACGGCCTGCTGCTCCTTGTGCACAAGCCGCTCGGCCTCGTCTGCTCCCACGACGAACGCGAGGGTCCCAACGTTTACTCGCTCCTCCCGGAGCGTTGGCGCCGGCGCAATCCCGTCGTCACAAGCGTGGGCCGCCTCGACAAGGACACGAGCGGTCTCCTGCTGCTCACCGACCAATCCGCCCTCGTGCACCGGCTCACCTCGCCGAAACACAAGGTGCCGAAAGTCTACCGCGCCACCGTCGATCGCGACCTCGATCCGGGTCTGGTCCCGTTGTTCGCCTCCGGTACGCTGTTGCTCGCGGGCGAAAAAGAACCCTGCGCGCCGGCCCACCTCGAGTTGCCCGGGCCGCGCGAGGCCGTCGTCACGTTGACCGAGGGCCGCTACCATCAGGTCCGCCGCATGTTCTCCGCCGGCGGCGCCACTGTGCTCACGCTGCACCGCGAACGCTTCGGCGATCTGGTCCTCGGCGATCTTGCCGCCGGGCAATGGCGACCGCTGCCGCTCGACACCTTCGGCCCGGTCTGAACCGGCCGCGCGGATTTTGGGCTGTCGCTCCGGCGTCCTATCCGCCAAACCCGCACGACATGTACGACTTTCCCCTCACCGGCGCCCAGAAATCGTTTCTGCGCGGCCTCGGCCAAACGCTCGAAGCGAGCCTCAAGGTCGGCCGCGGCGGGCTTTCGCCCGAGTTCTTCGCCGAACTGCAGAAACTGCTCCGCGCGCACGAACTCGTGAAGCTGCGGTTCGTCGGCGCCGAACGCGACGAGCGCGCCGCGCTCTGCCTGCAAGTCGCCGATGTGGGCCGCTGCGTTTTCGTCAGCGCCGTCGGCCACACCGCGCTCTTCTACCGCCAGCACCCCGACCCGAAAGCCCGCTCGGTCGCGTTGCCCGAATAGAGTAGCGCGGCGCTTTAGCCCGCGGCCGGCCCGACCGTCGCCTCAAATCGGATCCTGGAGGTGAAGGGCGAAAGCCTTGGGTCGAGCGATCGGGTCCGCCACCGGGCAGCCCGCGCCGCCTCCTCGACCGCACGGCATGCCTTCGCGTCAGAATTGATACGCGATCACCGTGTCCTTGCCCTTGAAGTGGAAGACGCGGTTCATCGGCTCGTCGACCGTGTAGTTCGGTTCCTTTTCTTTCAGCACGAGTTCGCGGTCCGTCTCGCCGGTGGCGAGGTTCACGCCGACGACGCCGATATCCTTTTCCACTTTCGTGAGGACGTAGGTGTAGCCCTGCGTCGTCTTGGAACCGCCGGCGCGGCGCGCCGCCTTTTCATTGTAGCTGTGGTAGCGGTCGAGGTTGCTGTGGATCGTGTTCACGCCGCTGTTGTACCCGCTCGAACCGAAGCCGCCGCTGGCGGCGGCCTGGCCGTTGCCGTAGACGGCGGCCGCAGCGGTGACGGCAAACATCGCCACGTTCGCGAGCGCGTCGCTCGGCGCCGCGTAGAAGAGCGACCAGTTGGCGGACTTGGCCTTGGGATCGAAGCTGAGCAGGTGCTGTTTGCCCTGCACGACGACATTGCCGTTGGAACAATGCACCGCCACCGGCACGTCGAGCAGCGCCTTGTTGGCGGAGATGCCGGCCTTCACCAGACCGGTGACGCCGCCGAGGGCGCCGAGGCCGATCTTGGCGACACCGCCGACGCCGAGTTTGCGTTTGAACTCGATCGGCACGCGGAACGATTCCGCCGGCGTTGCCGCCGCGGCATCGATGCCGATGACGTGCGCGCCGTCGGCGAACACCACCGTGTTGGTTTCCGGGACGACCGTGAGATTCGTGATTCCTTCCTTGGCGGAATCGAAATGGTAGAGCGACTTGCCGTCCGCGGGATCGAGCACGACGACACCGAGCGGCTCGCGCAGCGCGGCGGTCTTGCCGTCGGAGAAATTGCCCCCGTAGCGCGAAAAGATTTTCCCGCCGACGATCTCGAGCTGGGCGACGATCGCGTTGTCCCGCGCCTTGAAGAGGCCGGCGTAGTCGGAGATGCGGTCGCTCTTCCAGATCTGCGCGCCTGTCTTGCGGTCGATCGCGTACACGCTGCCGCCGCCGCCGCCGTAGACGCGGTCCGCGGTGAGGCGGAGCGGCGCGTACGTTTTCTTCAGGCCTTTGTTGCCCGGAGGGAATTCGGTGCCCCACTTGAGCGCGCCGGTGGCCAGATCGACGCAGTGCACGCCGAGGTAGCCGAGGAACATCTCGTCCCCGTCGATCACCGGATCGTGGTAGCCCGACAGATCCATTGTCGGGATGAAGCGGCCGGAATTGTCCGCCATGTGCAGCGGGATCGCCCCGGATTTCGCGAACTTCGTGTTCCACTTTTCCTTCCCTTCAAGATCGAAGGCCCTGAGGTAAATGCCGGCCTCGGTGCCGTCGGCGCCGAAGCTGTTGAGCACGAAAACGACGAGATTCTTTTCCGCCACCGGAATGGTGCCGAGGTACTGGCCCATGAGTTCCGGCGTCTGCCACACCGTCTTGCCGGTGAGGTAATCGAGCTGGAACAACGTCACCTTCGTGCCGGCGAGACCTTCCGACGTGTTGCACACGAGGTACGGCGTGCCCGGGATTTCGCGCGCATTGTGCGGCGAGCTCTTGCGGAACTCCCCGCGCGTCCAGAGCTGCTGGCCGGAGTCGGGATCGAAAGCCAGAATCGCGTCCGGCGTGCCCACGAGCAGCGTCCCGAGTCCGGTCAACGCGTGCCACTTGGCGTCGCCGGGCAGTTTGGCAGTCCAGAGTTGTTTGGCGGCGGCCCACGCGGGCGCGGCCGAAAGCGCCACGGCGAGCAGGGCGGCCGCGATGCGGCGGCGGCGGAGAGAGAGCAGGTTCATGGGAAGGGACAGCGCCGCGGAGGTTGGCGCGGGCCGCGCCAGCATGCCGCAAAGCCGGGCCCGCCGGAATACGCATACCTGCGTACGATCGGACCCGGTCGCCCGCCGGCGTCAGGATTGACTCCGCGGGGCCGGCCGTTTCGCTCCCGTTTTCCGCCTCCGCCGAGGCCCACCTCAACCCTCAACCCACACGAACCCATGACCGAGATTGTCATCTTCTTCGCTCCGTTCCCGTCGGTGGGTTTGCCCGCGCGTCGCTGACGCGCCCCGCATTTCGCGCTTTGCGCCGCAGGCCGCCCGACCGGGGCGGCCTTTTTGTTTTTCCGTCCGGCGCCGCGCGCCGCCGGCCGTGCCTCCTTCCGCTTCCGCATCGCTGTACCCGTTTTTCCGACATGACTCTTTCCGCTCTCGGTTGGGACGAAGCCCGCGCGGCCGAATTCCAAACCCATGCCGCGGCCGGCCTCGTTCCGGCGCGCGTTGTCCTCCCGCACCGCCACGCCTGCGAAGTCCTTTCCGCCCTCGGTCCGCTCGACGCCGTGTGCACGGGCCGGCTGCTCCACCGCACCGTCGCCGCCGCCGAACTGCCGGCCGTCGGCGACTGGGTCGCCGTGCGCCCGCGGCCCGGCGAAAACCGGGCCGACATCCACGCCGTCCTGGCGCGGCGCACCGCCTTCACCCGCCGCGCCGCCGGCCCCGTGCCCGAGGAACAGGTCGTCGCCGCCAACCTCGACACCGTCTTCCTCGTCACCGCGCTCGACCGGAACTTCAACCTCCGGCGCATCGAGCGCTACCTCGCCGCGGCCCGCGCCGGCGGCGCGCAACCCGTCATCGTGCTGAACAAAGCCGACCTCACCGCCGATCTGCCCGCGCAGGTGGCGGCCGCCGCAGCGGTCGCCGACGGCGTCCCCGTCGTCGCCCTCAGCGCCACCGAGGCCGCGGACCCCGCCGCCGCCCTGGCCCCGTGGCTCGCCCCGGGCCGGACGGTCGCATTGGTCGGCTCGTCCGGCGTCGGCAAATCGACGCTGATCAACCGCCTGCTCGGCGAAACCCGGCTCGCCACCGGCGCGATCAGTGCCGCCGTCGGCAAAGGCCGGCACACCACCGTCCGCCGCGAACTGCATCTCGCACCCTCGGGGGTGCTCATCGTCGACACGCCCGGCCTCCGCGAGCTGCAGCTGTGGGCCGAACCGGAGGACGGCCCCGAGGAAAACTTCCGCGACCTCGCGGAGCTCGCCGCCCGCTGCCGGTTTTCCGACTGCGGGCATCGCGGCGAACCCGGCTGCGCGATCGCCGCGGCATTGGCCGACGGCACCCTCGATCCCGGCCGCTGGGCGGGTTTCCAGAAGCTGATGCGCGACGACGCCTACGCCGCCCGGCGGCAGGACGCGGTCCGCGCCCGCGCCGCCAAGGCGGATTGGAAGAAACGGAATGTCGCGCTGCGCCGCCGTCTGCGTTTCGAAGCCGACCTCTGATCCGGAGGTTACGTGCTTCTGCTTAAGCCGCGGGCCCGGGGATTGACGCCCCCGGCCCCGCGCCGTCTGGTTGCGCCGCGTGAGGACCCGCCGCCATCGCCGTATCCGGATTGCCGTGACCGCAATCGTCCTCGGCCTTGCCGGAACGGCCGCGGCCGCCGCGGCGGACTTCGACGCGGAGCGGGGCCTGCCGCTCCTCCGGCGTTTTCTGCCCGAGGACTACCAGGGTCACTACCAGGTCAACGATCTCGCGGTCGCGGCCGACGGCCGGCTCTACGGCACCTCGCAGCGCGCGGTGCTGCGCTACGACGGCGCGCACTGGGAGCGCCTCGATTTCCCCGCGCAATGGGCCTGGCGCCTCACGGCCGCCGCCGACGGCCGGATCTACGTTTCCGGCGACGAAGAAATCGGGTACTACGAAGAAGACGCCGCGGGCCGCACGGCCTACGTTTCCCTCGTCGGCGAAGTGCCGGCGGAGGCCAAGCCGCTCGGCAACGTGCGCGGTGCCAAATCCGCCGGCGACACCGTCGTCTTCGCCGCGGAGAAGGGCTGGCTCGTGCGCCGGGACGGCCGTTTTACTTTCACCGCAGCGCCCGTCGCGGGCCGCACGCAGGTCCACGCCGCCGGAGGCAAACTCTATGCCAGCGGCACCGAGGCCGGTCTGCGCCGCTGGGACGGGCAGACGTGGCAGGTCTTCGCGACGGCTCCGACCCTTGCCCGCAGCACGGTGACCGGTCTCGCGCCGCTGCCCGACGGACGGCTCCTGGCGATGGCCGCTCCCGGCGGTCTGCTGGTCGTCGGCGCGGATGGCTCCGGCGCCGCACCGTGGACCGGACCGGCCGCCGCCGCCTTCGCCGCGGCGCGTCCGCTCGGACTCATGGCGCTGCCGGACGGCCGCATCGCCGCGTTCACGCGCCAGTCGGGCCTCGTCATTGCCGCATCCGACGGTTCGTCGCTGGTCCGCTACGACAAGTCCCACGGCCTGCCGAGCAACACGACCTACGGCCTCGCCGTCGACCGCGACGGCGGCCTCTGGGCCGGCGGCACCAACGGCCTCGTGCGCGTCGATCTTGTCACGCCCGCCACGGTGTTCGACGAACGCAACGGCCCCGGGCCCGGCGGCATGCGCTCGTTCTCGCGGCAGGACGGCGTGTTCTACGCCGGCGTGGTGGACGCCGTGCACCGGCTCGTGCCCGCCGATCCCGCCACGGGCCGCACCGCGCGCTTCGAAGCGGTGCCCGGCACCACCGCGATCGTCAACGACCTCGCCTCCCATCCCCGCGGCCTGCTCGTCGCGATGACCGGCGGATTGTTCGTGTACCGGCCGGACACCGGCTTTCGGCCGGTGCTGTCGCGCGCGGAGGACATCAGCGTCGTCTGGACGACGCCCGCCGATCCGGAACGCGTTTACCTCGGCGCCGACAAGAGCGTCGTCGTGGGTCGCCTCGGACCCGGCGGTTTCGTCGTCGACCACGAATCGACCGCGGCCGGGTTCGCGGAACTGATCACGCCGATCGGGGCGGACACGATCTGGGTCGGCACCCGCGGCCGCGGTTTCTTCCGCCTGCGCGCCGGGGCCGGCGCGGACGGTTGGCAGCAGCCGGCCCTCGACGCTTTCGGCGAAACCGAGGGCCTGCCGCCGACCCGCCACTACACCGCGGTCTTCCGCACGCCGTGGGGCGTGGGGCTGCATTCGTCCGACGGCATCTGGCGGCTCGACGAGGCCGCGCGCCGGCTGGTCCCGGAGCCCGCGTTCCGCTTCCCGGACGGAGCACGTCATGCTTTTCCCGGTACGCTCGATTCCCGCGGCCGGCTCTGGGCCAGCGGCGGGCGCGTCGCCGACCGCACCGGCCGGCCGCTCGGCTGGTACGCCTTCGGGGAGAATCCGCCGCGCGGCCCCGCCGCTTGGCAACCCGTGCCGCCGGCCCTGCAGCCGCTGGCCGGAGCCTACGGCTTTCTCAACTTCCACGCCGATCCCGCGTCTCCCGGCGGCGAGGTGATCTGGGCCAAGTCGCCGTCCGCCGTCGTGCGCATCGAGGCCGACCGGTTGGCCGCGACGCGCCACGGTCCGTGGCAGCCGCGCCTGCAGGCCGTGCTGGCCGCGGGTCGTTCCTGGCCCCTGCGGACCGCCGCCATGGTGCCGCCGCGCTTTCCCGCGTCCGCGGAGCGCATCGTCTTCCGCTTCGGCCCCGGCCGCATGGACGCCGGGAACCTGACCTACCGCACGCGGCTCGTCGGCCACGGCGCCGCGTGGAGCCCGCCGTCGCCGCATCCGGAAATCAGTTACACGAACCTCGAGGGCGGCCCGTTCGTGCTCGAGGTCGTCGCCACCGACGCCGCCGGCGGCGACAGCGAGGTCCTGCGCTACCCCTTCGCCGTCGCCGTGCCGTGGCACCGCACCGGCGCGGCCTTCGTCGGCTACGGCGCCGCGCTCCTCGCCGCCATGGGCGGATTCGTGCGCTGGCGGCTCGGCCGCGCCGAGCGCGAGCGCCGCCGCCTCGAGGCCGTGGTGGCGGAGCGCACCCGCGATCTCGCCGCCGCCCGCGACCAGGCGGAGGCCGCCAGCCGGGCCAAGAGCGCATTCCTCGCCGCCATGAGCCACGAGCTGCGCACGCCGCTCAACGGCGTGATCGGCTACGCCCAGCTCCTCCAGCGCGACGCGCGCCTCGCCGCCGACCAGCGCGAACGCGTGCGCATCGTCCACCAGAGCGGCGAGCATCTGCTGCGCATGATCAACGACGTCCTCGATCTGGCGAAGATCGAGGCCGGCAAGATCGAGCTCCGGCCCGCGCCGTTCGCGCTCGCGGAGCTCGTCGCCGACGTCGCGGCCGCCCACGCCCCGGCCGCCGCGGCCAAGCGGCTCGCGTTTGCGCCGGAACTCGCTCCCGGCCTCCCGGCGTGGGTCGAAGGCGACGCGCAGAAGCTCCGCCAGGTCCTCGACAACCTCCTCGGCAACGCCGTCAAGTTCACCGCCCGCGGCGGCATCGCCCTGCGCGTCGCGGCCGGCCCCGCGGCGCCCGGCCGTGTCGCCCTGCGCATCAGCGTCACGGATACCGGTCCGGGCATCGCCCCGGATGACCGGGAGCGGCTTTTCCGCCCGTTCGAACAGGCCCGCGCCGAACGCCCCGCCGCCCCCGGCACCGGCCTCGGCCTCGCCATCAGCCGGGCCCTCGTGGAGCGCATGGGCGGCACCCTCGTCTTCGACAGCACGCCGGGCGCCGGCAGCACATTCCGCGTGGACTTGGACCTGCCCGCCGTCGCCTCCCCGGCCGACCGCGCCCCCGCCCCGGCCGTGACCGGCTACGCCGGCGCGCGGCGGCGCCTGCTCGTGGTCGACGACCATGCCGTCAACCGCAGCCTCCTCACGGACCTGCTTGCACCCCTCGGTTTCGCCTGCGGCGAGGCCGCGTCGGGAGAGGCGGCCCTGGCCCGGCTCGCCGACGGCGAGGAACCCTGGCCCGATCTTGCCATCGTCGACCTGCGGATGGACGGCATCGACGGCCTCGAACTCACGCGCCGGCTGCGCGCACTGCCGCGCGGCGCGGACCTCCGCGTACTCCTCACCTCGGCCTCCGTGCTCAGTTTCGATCCCGCGGAGGCACGGGCCGCCGGCTGCGACGATTTCCTGCCCAAACCGTTCCGCACCGAGGATCTCGTCGCCAAGCTGGGCGCCCTGCTCGGCCTGCGCTGGCTCGCACCGATCCCCGAAGCCGCCCCGGCCGGGGCCGTCGGCACCGCGCCGTTGCCCGATGCGGTCCGCGCGGAACTGCGCGATGTCCTCGCCGAGGGCGACCTCGAAGCTTTCCGCCTCGCCGTCGCCCGCCTCCGCCCGGCCCATCCCGCCGCCGCCGCGCAGTGGGACGCACTCGACGCCGCCGCAGCCGGCTTCCAGCTTTCGCGTCTCCGCCAGCTGCTCGATTCCCCGTGAACACCCCCGCCGTCCTCGTCGTCGACGACACGCCCGCCAGCCTCGGCGTCGTGTGCGACGCTCTCCGCCACGAAGGCGTCAAGGTGCTCCTCGCCGACAGCGGCAACGCCGCCCGCGACGTGCTCGCGCGCACGTTGCCCGACCTCGTGCTGCTCGATGTCGTGATGCCGGGCGAAGACGGTTTCGCGGTCTGCGCTTCGCTGCAGGCGGATCCGCGCTGGCAGTCGCTGCCGGTCATTTTTCTCACCGCGATCGACGCCCCGGAGCAGAAGGTCCGCGCGTTTGCCGCCGGCGCCGTGGACTACGTCACGAAGCCCGTGCACGTGGCGGAACTCGTCGCGCGCGTACGCGTGCAGCTCGAGCTGCGCGCCGCCCGCCGCAAGCTCGAGGCCCAGAACGCCGAACTCGAGGCCGAGGTCGCGCTGCGCCTCGACGCCGAGGCCCAGCTCGCCCACTCGCTCGACCGCGCCGTCGTGGTCCTTGGCCGCCACGGCGAATTGCTTTTCGCGACCCGGCTCGCCCACGACCTCGTCGCCAAGTACCTGCCCGGGGGCGCCCCGGCCGCGCTCATCGCCGGCGGGACGTTCACTTTGGGCGACGCCGTCCTGCACGTACGCCGGTTCACGGAGCCGGGACGCGACGATCTCGTGATGCTCGCGCTCGAAGAGGAGCACGCGCCGCCCGGCCCGTCCGCCCTGCTCGCGCTCGGCCTCACCATCCGCCAGGCCGAGGTCGCCTACTGGGTGGCCCAGGGCAAAACGAATCCCGAGATCGCCGTCATCCTCGCCGCCAGCCCGCGCACGATCGACAAACACATGGAGCGGATCTTCGAGCGCCTGCACGTCGAGAACCGCGCCTCGCTGATGCTGCGAGCCGGCGAATTGCTCCGTCCGTCCCGCTGAGGCCGACCCCGGGACGGGACCGGGCCGCGCCCGCGTCGCACGTCCGTACGCGGACCCACGTAACGACACCGTCGTTTTTTCCGGATACGATGGAGCCCCGCTCCATCACTATGCTCCTCCCCCGGCTCCGCTCCCTCCGCTCCGTTCTCGCCTTGCCGCTGCGCGCGCTGCCGGCAATCGCCGCGGCCGGCCTCCTGCTCGGACTCGCCGGGCCCGCGTATCTCCGCGCCCAATCCGCCACGGCCGCCGACATCGCGCCGGCCAGCCTTTCCGGAAAAACCATCACGCTGAACGCCGTCATCGCCGGCGCCCCCTTCCAAGGCACGGGCATCTTCACGATTTCGTTCAGCGGCACGACCTACACGATGCCGATCGCCCAGGGCAATCCCGCCCTCTACTCCGGCAGCTATACCGCCGTCACCCAGAGCGGCACCACCTTGATCAGGCTCAGCGGCTATCTCGTCGGCGGCTCGCCCGTCCAACTCGTGCTCGTACCGCAGGCCGCCGCGCTCATTCCCGGCTCGTTCGAAATGTTTGCCGACGGCGTCCCGGCCGCCAAGACCGGCACCTTCACCGTCAGCGGCGGCGGCGGTGGCGGCGGCACCTCGGGCGCTCCCGCGATCACCAGCGCCACCACCGCCACGGCCACCGTCGGCGTGCCCTTCACCTACGCGATCACGACGAGCCCGGCCGCCACGTCGTTCACGAACACCGGCGGCAACGCCCCGGTCGCCATCAGCCCCGGCTCCGGCCTCGTCACCGGTACCTTCACGTCCGCCGGCACCTTCACGTTTTCCTTCACCGCCGTGAACGCCGCCGGCGCCAGTCCCGTCACCACCGTCACGGTGACGGTCACCGCCGGCTCCACGGGCGGCGGCACCGGGGGCGTCGCCGCCTTCGCCGGCACCTACACCGGCAATGTCCTCCAGCGCATCGGCGGCATCACCGCGATTCTCGGCGGCGCCAACTACAGCACCGTCGTCTCCGCGACCGGCGGGGTCGTCACCACCGTGACCAACGCCGGATCCTCCACCACCCTCGTCGGCACCATCGCGAGCAACGGCACGATCGCCTACACGAGCGGCACCGCCCTGCCGATCTACCGCATCACCGCCGCCTCGATTCTGGTCGCCAGCTCCCGTCCCGTGTTCGGCAGCGCCTTCTTCGTCGCCGCGACGAGCAGCACCGGCGCCACGACGGAGTACTCGTTCCAAAGCAGCGGCACGTTCGTCGCCGGCACGGGCGACACCCCCGTCGCCACCGCCCCCGCCGCCCCCGTCAATCTCGTCGGCTACCGCAACAAGGTCGGCCAAGTCTTCCAGTTCACCGTCACCGGCGCCGCCCGCGGTGCCGTCTGGGGCACCGATGTCTACACCGACGACTCCACCGTCGCCGCCGCCGCCGTCCACGCAGGTGTGCTCGCCGCCGGGGAAACGAGAACCGTCACCGTCACGATTCTCGGCGGCCAATCCTCCTACCCCGCCTCCACCCGCAACGGCGTCTCCGCCGCTGCGTGGGGCGTTTGGCCCGGCAGCTACTCCTTCGCCGGCGCCGGCACCGTGGTCTCCGCCGCCAATCCCGACGTCGCCGTCGCCCGCCCCGCCGCCGCCCCCGGCTTCACCGCCGGCACCGCCGCGCTCGCCGCCGGCGGCCGTCTCGTCTGCCCCGTCGTCGTCACCGGCGGCGGCACCTACACGTACCAATGGTACCTCAACGGCGTCCGGATCGCCGGCGCCACCGCCAACCCCTACATCGTCGAAACCCTCACCGCCGCCAACGCCGGCACCTACAGCGTCGATGTCGCCAACGCCCTCGGCACCACGCGCATCGTCGCCGGCACCGTCACCGTCGGCGCCGCCGGCTCGCCCGTCCTCACCCTCCAGCCGATCGCCAAAAACGTCGTCCCCGGCGGCACCTTCACCGTCGCCGCGGCCGCCACCGGCTCCGGCCTCACTTACCAATGGCTCCGCAACGGCGCCGCCCTCCCCGGCGAAACCGGCGCGATTCTCCTCCGCCAAAACGTCACCGCCGCCGACGCCGGCAACTACAGCGTCCGCATCGCCAACGCCGCCGGCTCCGTCACCAGCAACGCCGCGACGATCACGCTCTCCGCCGACGCGTCCCGGCCTGCCAACATTTCCGTCCGCACCAACGTCGCCACCGGCGCCACCGTCATCCCCGGCTTCGTCCTCCAGGGCACCGGCACCAAACGCGTGCTCATCCGCGCCGTCGGCCCCGGTCTCGCCGCCTTCGGCCTCACCGGCACCATGGCCGACCCGACCTTCGCCGTTTTCCAAGGCAGCACCAAGGTCGCGGAAAACAACGACTGGTCCGCCGCCAACATCGGCAACGCCTTCGCCGCCACCGGCGCCTTCGCCCTCCCCGCCGGCTCCCGCGACTCCGCCCTCGTCACCGATCTCGCCGCCGGCCGCGACTACACCGTCCAGGTCACCAACGCCTCCGGCTCCGGCGGCATCGTCCTCATCGAGGTCTACGACGCCGACGTCCTCGCCGGCCGCAGCACCAGCAAACTCGTCAACGTCTCCGTCCGCGGCCAAACCGCCCCGGGCGACGACGTCCTCACCCTCGGCCTCGTCATCGGCGGCACCGGCCCGCGCACACTCCTCGTCCGCGGCATCGGCCCCAAGCTCGCCGCCTTCGGCGTCACCGGCACCGTCGCCGACCCGCGCCTCCAGATCTTCGACAGCCAGCAGCGCGCGATTCTCGCCAACGACGACTGGGCCGGCGCCGATTTCGTCGGCGAACTCGTCCTCGCCACCAACTACGTCGGCGCCTTCGCCCTCGACAACGGCAGCCGCGACGCCGCCACGCTCAGTCTCCTCCAGCCCGGCGCCTACACCATCCAGGTCAGCGGCGCCACCGCCGCTCCGACCGGCGAAGCCCTCGTCGAAGTCTACGAAGTGCCGTGAGCGCGGGCGCGGCTGCGCCCGCGAATGCGCCCGCGCAGCTCTAATCTAAAAGCTTTAAGCCCTAAGCCCAATCCCCGCCCGCCTCCCCCGAGGCGGGCGTTTTCATTTCCCCAAAACCACTCCCCCTCCGCCCCACACTTCCCGTTTCCCAATTTCCTCCTCCCAACTTCCTGTTCCTCCGCCTCCCTCCTTCCTGTCCATCCTGTCCCCTGCCTTCGTCTTCCCGTTTCCCCGTTTCCCCATTTCCCGATTTTCCGATTTTCCGATTTTCGCCTTCTACCCCGCCTTTCCGTCCCCACTCGCGCCGCGCTTACGCAAACCCACGTAACGACGAAATCCGTCCCGCCTTATAAGATCGCGGCGCCATGCATCGCCCGCTTCGCCGCCTCCTCTTCCTCGTAGCCGCGCTCGCCGCCTCCTTCGCCGCCCGCGCCCAAACCCTGCCGACGTGGCGCGAGTCCACGCCCACCGCGCTCCTCTCCGGCGCCAGCCTCTACGGCCTCGCCTACGGCAACGGCACCTTCGTGCTCTCCGCCTCCTCCAACTCGCCCGTCACCGACTTTGTTCTCACGTCGCCCGACGGCGCCGCTTGGAACCGCGTCAACCTTCCCGCCGGCACCTCCGGCATCCGCCAGGTCCGCTTCGTCAACGGCCGGTTCTGGACCGTCGGCGGCGACGGCTCCGGCCGTTCCACCGTGTACGCCTCCACCGACGGCTCCGCGTGGTCCGCCGTGCAGACCGTGACCGTCGGCGGCCTCGGCACCGGCGGCGGTCTCGTCGATCTCGCCTACGGCAACGGAACCTACGTCGCCCCGCTCGATCTCGGCTGGCTCACTTCCTCCGACGGCGTCACTTGGACCGCCCGCTCCGCCCCCACCCCCACCGGCGCCACCCTCACGGCGGCCACCGGCGTCGCGTTCAACAACGGCGTCTTCATCGCCACCTTCGGCAGTGTCTCCACGACCACCTCCGTGTTCCGCAGCACCGACGGCCTCGCCTGGACGCCCGTGCCTTCGCTCACCTCCTTCGGCGGCTACACGCGCGTCTTCGTCTTCAACAACCAATTCGTCGTCTACGAACGCTCCAACACCAATCCCAGCCTCCAGGGCCAAGGCCTGGCCAGCACCGACGGCCTGACCTGGACCCGCACCGGCACCACCAACAACCCCTACGCCGGCTCCGGCATCACCGGCGTGGGCAACGGCTACCGCGTCGCCATCTCCGGCGTCCCCGCCCTCGGCAATTTCCGCGTCGCGACCACGACCAACAACGCCGCCTTCACCGATATCGGCATCACGCCCGTCAATCGCTCGATCGATCGCGGCTTCGCCGTCGGCCCTTCCACCATTGTCGGCCTCACCGCCGCCAGCCAGGTCGTCGTCGGCGATGCCCCCGCCGCCGCACCCGTTGCGCCCACAATCTCCGCGCATCCCGCCGGCCAATCCGTCCCCGCCGGCGGCGGCGTCACCTTTTCCGTCACCGCCGCCGGCACCGGCCTGACCTACCAGTGGCTTTTCAACAACAACGCCATCGCCGGCGCCACCTCCGCCTCGTACACCATCGCCGCGGTCACCGCCGCCAACGCCGGCGCCTACGCCGTCCGCATCGCCAACTCCGCCGGTACCGTCACCAGCAACGCCGCCGCCCTCGCCGTCACCGCCGCGCTGCCCTCCACCGCCTACCTCGCCAACCTCTCGATCCGCTCCACCGCCGGCGCCGGCGCCGAAACCCTGATCGTCGGCTTCACCGTCGGCGGCGCCGCCGGCGGCACCAAGAACCTCCTCGTCCGCGGCATCGGTCCCGCCCTGACCGCCTTCGGCGTCGGCGGCGCCCTCGCCGATCCGCGCCTCGATCTCTTCACCGGCAGCACCGTCCTCGTCGGCAACGACAACTGGGACGCCGCCGCCACCCCGCCCGCGACCCAAGCCGCCGTCGGCGCCTTCGCCCTCCCTGCCGGTTCTCGCGACGCCGCTCTCGTCCGCAACAGCCTCGCCGCCGGCAGCTACACGGTGCAGATCACCGGCACCGCCGGCGCCACCGGCGTCGCCCTCGCCGAACTTTACGATCTCGCCCCCGCCGGCACCGTCACCGCCGCCACGCCCCGCCTCGTCAACATCTCCGCCCGCACCCAGGTCGGCACCGGCGGCGACATCCTCATCGCCGGCTTCAACGTCGGCGGCACCGGCTCCCGCCGCCTGCTCATTCGCGCCGTCGGCCCGACGCTCGCCGCCTTCGGCGTCGGCGGCGCGCTGCTCGACCCGCGCCTCGACCTCTACTCCGGCCAGACCGTCATCGCCGCCAACGACAACTGGGACGCCGCCGCCACGCCCGCCGCCACCCAGGCCGCCGTCGGCGCCTTCGCCCTCGCCGCGGGTTCCCGCGACGCCGTCGTCATCGCCAACCTCGCCCCCGGCGCCTACACCGCCCAGATCAGCGGCGTCGGCAACACCACCGGCATCGCCCTCGTCGAAGTCTACGAACTGCCCTGAGCGCGGGCACCGCGCGCCCCCGCAGCAGTAAGCCCAAAGCGTTAAGCCGAAAGCCCGACCTCTCCACCCGCCCGCCTCCGATCAAGGCGGGCGTTTTCATTTCCGTCCGGCCTATCCGTCCCATCCGTCATATTCGTCCCATCCGTCCCATCCCCTCCCCGCACCCCATACGCGAGTCCACGTAAAGACACCGCCGCACCGGGGTGTTACCCTCAGCCTGTTCGCATGAAACACCTTCGTCTCCTCCTTCTCGGCGGCCTGCTCGCCTCCGTCTCCCTCTCCGCCCAACCGCTCACGTGGACGCAGCGTACCACCGGCGTCGCCGCCGGCCTGCAGTACACCGCCGCCGCGTATGGGAATGGCAAATACGCCGTCGTCGCCTACGGCAACGGCGCCACTTCAGGCACGTTCCAGTCGCAGGTCGCCACCAGCGCCGACGGCGTCGCCTGGTCCGTCGTCAATCTCCCCACCGCCCCCGTCGTCCGCGGCCTCGTCTACGGCGGCGGCCTCTGGGTCGCCCCCGCCGAACGCAACGGATCCGATTCCGGCAATACCCAGAATATCCTCACCAGCCCCGACGGCACCACCTGGACCGCCCGCACCACCGGCGCCGGCACCCTCTGGAAAGTCGCCCACACCGTCACCGCCTCCGGCGCCAATCTCTACGTCGCCGGCGGCCTCGCCTCCAATTCCCCCGCCGGTTCCAACCTCGCCCACAGCGCCGACGCGATCACCTGGACGCGCACCAACGTCGGCGGCGCCGACGCCCGCATCAACCACCTCGCCGCCGGCGGCGGCGTCGTGCTCGCCGCCACGCAAACCGGCGGCCAGGTCCATCGCTCTACCGACGGCGCCACGTGGTCCGTCGTCCCGATCCCGCAGACCATCTCCATCAACTTCGTCCTCGGCCTCGTCTACGCCGGCGGCGAATTCATCCTCGCCGTCCAGGCCGACGGCGGCGCCGCCCGTCTTTACACGAGCCCCGACGGCACCGTCTGGACGGCCCGCGGCCGCGCCAGCCCCGCCACCCCGGCCACCGTCACGCTCAGCGGCCTCGGCGCCAGCGGCGCCGCCTCCGCGGGCGCCCGCGTTATGGTCGCCGGCAACTCGACCAACTTCACCACCTTCGAAAGCACGCCCTACGTCCACCACACCGTCGGCGATCTCAACACCTGGACCACCCAGCAATTCGGCGGCGGCGATTTCGCCAATCACAATTTCGCCTACTTCGCCAACGGCCTCTGGCTCGTCGGCAACAACAAGACCCAACTCTTCACCGCTTCCGATACGCCCGGCGGTTCCTCCGGTGGCGGCGGCTCCGCGACTCCCGCCCCGACCATCTCCGCCCAGCCCGCCGGCCAATCCATCGGCCTCGGCGGCAGCGTCACCTTCTCCGTCACCGCCGCCGGCACCGGCCTGACCTACCAGTGGCTCTTCAACAACAACGCCATCGCCGGCGCCACCTCCGCCTCGTACACGATCGCCGCCGTCACCGCCGCCAACGCCGGCGCCTACGCCGTCCGCATCGCCAACGCCGGCGGCACCGTCACCAGCAACGCCGCCGCCCTCACCGTCTCCGCGGCCGCCGCGCCGGTCGCGTTTCTCGGCAATCTCTCCGTCCGCGCCCGCGCCGGCAGCGGCAGCGAAACCCTCATCGTCGGCGTCACCATCGGCGGCGCACCCTCCGGTTCGAAATCCGTCCTCATCCGCGGCGTCGGCCCCACGCTCGCCGCCTTCGGCGTCACCGGCACCCTCGCCGATCCCGTCCTCACCGTGCTCCAAGGCACGACCACCGTCGCCGCCAACGACGACTGGGGCACCGAGACCGGCGTCGCCGCCACCAGCGCCGCCGTCGGCGCCTTCGCCCTCGCCGCCGGCTCCCGCGATGCCGCCATCAACGGCTCCGGCATCCCCGTCGGCGGCTACACCGTCCAGCTCACCGGCAAGGCCGGCGCCACCGGCAACGCCCTCGTCGAACTCTACGACACCGCCGCCCCCGCCGCGATCACCGCCGCCACCGCGCGTTTCACGAACCTCAGCGCCCGCACCTTCGGCGGCACCGGCGCCGACACGCTGATCGTCGGCTTCAATGTCTCCGGCACCGGCTCCCGCCGCCTCCTCGTCCGCGCCGTCGGCCCCGGCCTCGTGCCCTTCGGCGTCACCGGCACCATGGCCGACCCGAAACTCGAACTCTACTCCGGCCAGACCAAGGTCGGCGAAAACGACAACTGGGAAGCCGCCACCGCCGCCACCCAGCAAAGCGTCGGCGCCTTCGCCCTCCCCGCCAACTCCCGCGACGCCGTCCTTGTCTCCACCCTCCAACCCGGCAGCTACACCGTCCAGGTCACCGGCGGCACCACCGGCGTCACCCTTGTCGAAGTCTACGAGTTGCCGTAAGCGCAGGCGCGGCGCCCGCGCAGCTCCAAGCTCCAAGCTCAAAGCCTTAAGCCGAAAGCCCGATCCTCTCCTCCGCCCGCTTCTCCCCGAAGCGGGCGTTTTCTTTTTCCCCGAAAACCATCCCGCCACCGCACGCTCCACCCGTTCTCCAATTTCCCCATTTACCAATTCTCCAATCTTCCGCCTTTCGCCTTTCGCCTTTTCCGCCCCGCCCCGCCTTCGGCTTTTTCTTCCTGTTCCTCCGCTTCCCCGTCCTGTCCATCCTGTCCCCTGTCTTTCCCTCCGCCCCATTAGTCCCATCCGTCCCATCGCCCCCTTGCTCCCCCGCGGACACGCGTCCTTTTTTATTGCGCTCGCCTGCGCCCCGCGCGGACTCACAGCTTCCCCTCGCCTCCGCCACCCCGCATGAATCGAAGCTCCGTCCTCCGTCGCGCGCTCCTCCCGCTCGCCGTCCTCGCCGCCCTGCTCGCGGCCGGCTGCGGCGTCCGCCGCGACGTCAAGGTCATCAAACTCGCCCACGGTCTCGACCCGAAGCACAGCGTCCACCAGGGCATGGTGTTTCTCGCCCAGCGCCTCGCCGAGAAATCCGGCGGCAAGCTCCGCGTCGAAGTCTACTCCAGCGGCCAACTCGGCAGCGAGCGCGAGTGCCTCGAGCTCGTCCAACTCGGCGGCCTCGGCATGACCAAGGTCTCCGCCAGCGTCCTCGAAGGCTTCGCCCCCGAATTCAAGGTCTTCGGCCTCCCGTATCTGTTTCGCGACGACGCCCACAAGAACGCCGTCCTCGCCGGCCCCATCGGCCGCGAGATCCTCCTCGCCCCGCAGTCGAAGTTCATGCGCGGCCTCTGCTACTACGATTCCGGCAGCCGCAACTTCTACACCAAGAAACCCATCCGCACCCCCGAGGACCTCAAGGGCCTCAAGATCCGCGTCCAGGAAAGCCCGATGGCCTTCGCCCTCATCCGCGCCTTCGGCGCCTCCGCCACCCCCATCTCCTTCGGCGAACTCTACACCGCCCTCCAGCAGGGCGTCGTCGACGGCGCGGAAAACAACCCACCCAGCTTCCACCTCGCCCGCCATTACGAGGTCTGCAAATTCTACACGCTCGACGAACACACCAGCGTGCCCGACGTCGTCGTCGTCGGCACCCACGTCTGGAACAGCCTCACCCCGCAGGAACAGCAGTGGCTCCAGGAAGCCGCCGACGAATCCGCCGTTTACCAACACAAGCTCTGGCAAACCTCCACCGAGGAATCCCTCGCCGCGGTCGCCAAGGCCGGCGTCGAGATCATCCGCCCCGACAAGGCCGCCTTCGCCGCCAAGGTCGCCGAACTCCACGAAACCGCGCGCCAGGATCCCATCGTCGGCCCGCTCGACCGCCGGATCGCGGAGGTGAAACCGTGAACGCCCTCCGCGCCGCCCTCGACCGTTTCCTCGGCAGCCTCATCTGCGTCCTCATGGGCGCCATGGTGCTCAACGTCCTCTGGCAGGTCTTCACCCGCTTCGTCCTGCGGCATCCCTCGAGTTTCACCGAGGAACTCGCCCGCTACATGATGATCTGGGTCGGCCTCCTCGGCTCCGCCTACGCCGCCGGCAAGAAGTCCCACCTCGCCCTCGACCTCGTCACCGCCCGCCTCGACGGTGCCCGCAAGCGTGTATCCGAAATCTTCATCCACGCCTTCATTCTCCTCTTCGCCGTCGTCGTCCTCCTCGGCGGCGGCGGGCGCCTCGTCTGGATCCAGCTCTCCCTCGGCCAGCAATCCGCCGCCCTCCAGTTGAAGCTCGGCTACGTCTACCTCGCCGTCCCGCTCGCCGGTCTCTTCATCGCGTTCTACAGCGTCCTCGCCCTGCGCGACGCCCTCCGCGGCGAAGCCCAGGCCGGCGAACAATCCTCGGGCCTGAACTGACATGAACGAAGCCCTCATCCTCTCCCTAGTCTTCGCCGTGCTGCTCTTCGCCGGCGTTCCCATCTCCTTCACCATCGGCGGCGCGGCCCTGGCCGCCCTCCTCCTCTCCCTCGATCCCGCCGCCGCCACCACGGTCATCGCCCAGCGCATGGCCACCGGCCTCGACAGCTTCGCCCTCCTCGCGATCCCGTTCTTCATTCTCTCCGGGCAATTGATGAACCGCGGCGGCATCGCCCGCCGGCTCATCGATCTCGCCAAGGTCATCGTCGGCCGCTTCCCCGGCGGCCTCGCCTACGTGAATGTCCTCGGGAGCATGCTCTTCGGCTCCATCTCCGGCTCCGCCGTCGCCGCCGCCGCCGCGATCGGCGGCGTCATGACCCCGTTGATGAAACGCGAGGGCTACGACCGCGACTTCAGCGCCGCCGTCAACATCTCCGCCGCCCCCATCGGCCTGCTCATCCCGCCGAGCAACATCATGGTCGTCTACTCGCTCGCCAGCGGCGGCGTCTCCATCGCGGCCCTCTTCCTCGCCGGCTACGTCCCCGGCATCGTCCTTGGCCTCGCCCTCATGGTGGTCATCGCGGTCATGGCCAAGAAACACAAATTCCCCGTCGGCGAGAAAATCGGCCTCGCCGAGGGCTTCCGCATCTTCCTCGCCTCCCTCCCGAGTCTCTTCCTCGTCGCCCTCGTCATGGGCGGCATCATCCTCGGCTGGTTCACGCCCACCGAGGCCAGCGCCATCGCCGTCGCGTACACGTTCGTCCTCTCCGTCTTGGTTTACCGGGAAATCCAGTGGGGCGAACTGCCCCGTCTGCTCACCGATTCCGCCGCGACCACCGCCATCGTCCTCCTCCTCGTCGGCACCTCCATGGGCATGTCGTGGGTCATGTCCTCCGCCAACATCCCGCAGGCGATCACGTCGGGCCTGCTCTCGCTCAGCGACAACCCGATCGTCCTCCTGCTCATCATCAACCTGCTGCTCCTCGTCGTCGGTTGCTTCATGGACATGACTCCCGCCGTGTTGATCTTCACGCCGATCCTCCTGCCCGTCGTGCAGAAGTTCGGCATGACGCCCCTGCACTTCGGCCTCGTGCTCATCTTCAATCTTTGCATCGGCCTCTGCACGCCGCCCGTCGGCAGCTGCCTCTTCGTCGGCTGCGGCGTCGCCAACACCACGATCGCCAAAGTCTGGCGCCCGCTCATTCCCTTCTTCCTCGCGATGGCCGTCGTCCTCCTCCTGGTGACCTACTGGCCCCCGCTCTCGACCGCCCTCCCCAAAGCCCTCGGCTTTTAGGCCGGCGGCGGCCCGCCGCCGGCCGTTGAAAGGTGAAAGTTGAAAGGTGAAAGCCCGATCCCGGGCCACGCGCACCTCCGCGCACCACCCACGCCCACCTATCCGTCCCATCCGTCCCATAGGACCCATGGGACCCATAAGACCTATAGGTCCCATCCTCCTCCGTTCTTTCAACTTTCACCCTTCACCTTTCAACCTGCCTGAGCCTCCGGCTCCGGCACCGGCTCAGGCGATCAATCCCGCCAGCGCCTTCGAAATCTGAAACGCCTCCCGCACCGCCGCAAACGCCGCCAGCAATTCCGCCGGCCCGCCCCCGCGCGCAAACACGATTTCCAAACTCATCCCCGTGCACCGCACCGCCGCGTCGACGCCCTCGACCCGCACCGTGCACTCGCGGCAATCCGACGGATACTCCACGCCGATCCCGCCCTCGCCGTCCAGCGCCTCGATCGCGTCGATCACCGCCTCCACGCGCACGCCCTTCTTCAAGCCGAGGGAAATCTCCGTGAACTTCCCGGCCATGATCCGCGCAAATTCCGGCCGCTGCGCCGTCTCGAGATCCCGCAAATCCCGCAGCGTCGTCGTCACCGCGTACCGCGCCGGATCCGTTTCCTCGAGCGCATAAAGCACCTCCACCGCAAAGTCCTTTGCCGTCAGCACGGCCAGCGGCGACGTCACCGTCAGGGCAATATCCTTCCGCTTGTATTGCAGCCCGGCGCGCACCTCCTGGAACAACCGCTCCGCCTCCTCCGCCAATTCCGTTTCGCAGATTTTCCCGAGGAACGCATTCGTCGTCGCGTTGGCCGCATCCGGCACCGAGTGGTGGCTCTTCTTGAACCCGGCGAGTTGCTTCACCGCCCCGCCCCCGCGTCCCGTGAACGCAAGGCTCGTGACAATTCGCTCCGGAAGTTCAGCCGCCATAGGAACCGCCGAGCAAACCGCCCCCTCCGCCCCGAGCCAGCCGCAAATTCCCCGTCCACCAAACCCGCCACCCGTAGCCCGGGCCTTCAGCCCGGGTTATATCCCCTTCCGCCCCTTTCCTCCGTCGGAATCCCTTACAATTCCCCTCTCCGCACTCCCACCGTCCACCGGGACCGAGAAATCCTCAAAAACGCAAAACCCTCGGCCAAAACAAAATAAACCGCCCGCCGTCCAAACACCCCGAGCATGGCATACGTATCGCTGCTTACGCCTCAACCTATGGCCCACACCCTCCGCCGCCTGCTCTCCCTTGCTGTCGTCACGACCGGACTCGTCGCGCTTCCATCCGTCCATGCCGCGCTGCTCACTCCGGCCCACGAAGCCCAACTCGAAGCGTGGCTCGGCCAAGGCAATCTGAACCTCACCAACATCTACACGAAGGCCGTCGGCGACGACGCCTACGACTTTCATGCCGCCGTCGACGGCCAAGGCCCGTCGTTCACGCTGATCAGCATCTACGGCACCGGCGGCGTCTCGGGCCCCGCCGTCAGCTCCCAGGTCATCGGTGGCTACAACCCGACCAGCTGGCTCTCGGATCCGATCAACGGCGCCAGCTACAACATGACCTCGGATCGGTCGGCGTTTCTCTTCAACCTCACCTCAGGCATCCGCCTCACCCAGAATCTCGATTCCAGCGGCGACTACCAGACGGTCAAAGGCGCCTACTACGGCCCGACCTTCGGCGGCGGCCACGATCTCCACGTCCAGACCGACCTCGCCGCGGGCTACGCCAACAACTTCAGCTACGGCGGCACCTCGGGCACCGAGATCGTCTCCGGCACCCCGAACTACTTCAACTATTTCCACTTCTATGTCGCCGACATCGAAGTCTACACCTTCACCCCCGGCCCGCCCCAGGGCGTCCCCGACGCCGCCGGCACCTTCGCTCTGATCGGCGCCTCCCTCCTCGGCCTCGCCGCCCTCCGTCGCCGCCGCTGACCAATCTCTATATTCCCTACATACAAAAGGCCCGCGGTCTCCCGCGGGCCTTTTTCATGTCCGAGATCCTCGCCCCGTAGCCCGGGCCTTCAGCCCGGGTCATGGCCTCCTCATCCCTTTCCGTGTCTCCGTGGTTCAATTCCCCTATTCCTCCTCACGCCGCCACGGACGTCGGCGCCCGCCGCATCCGTTTCACCAGCGCGATCAACCCGATCAGCGCCAGTACCGGGATCCACACCGGCGCCAGCACCACCGCCGCCACGCCGACCAAGGTCAGAATCCCGGCCACGACGGAGAGTCCCAGCACGGCCAACGCCACCAACACCAGCCCCGCCACAAAGCCCGCCGCCAACGTAATCGGCAGCAACTTCACGGCGACGACCGCCAGCACCACGAGCAACAGCACTTTCAGGAAGGTTTTCATGTTCATGCCCTGAAAACCCCGCACCCCGCGAAAAGTTGCAGCCTCGAGTGAGGACCACGGATTTCACGGAGGTCACGGATCCCTGACTCAACCTCCAAGTCCGCCCTCCATCCGTGCCCTCCGTGCCATCCGTGGTTCTTCTCCAGCCTGCTCGCTTCTTGCGCCTTCTGCGCCTCCTTGCGGCTACCTTCTTCAGCCTTCGCCTTTGCAACTCCGCACTCCCCCTCCCGCTTTCCACCTCCTGCTCCGTGCCCTCCTCCCCTCCCTCCGTGCCCTCTGTGTCTCTGTGGTAGTTCTCTATCTTTCCCCTTTCCCCCGCCCGCCCACCGCACAGCTTAACTTCACTACCCCGCCATGCCCCGCCGTTCTCCGCTGCTGTCCCTCCTCCTTCTCTTCGTCTGCGCCCGCCTCGCCGCCGCCGAACCGCTCGTCCTCTTCGACGGTCGCTCCCTCGCCGGCTGGGAAGGCGACGAGTCCTGGTGGCGCGTCCAAGACGGCGCCCTCACCGGCGGCTCCCTCACCCAAAAAGTCCCGCACAACTACTTCCTCGCGACCACCCGCTCGTTCCAAAATTTTGATCTCCGTCTCCGCCTCAAACTCACCGGCATCCCCAACACCGGCCTGATCAACAGCGGCGTCCAAGTCCGCTCCCTCCGCGTCCCCGCCAACACCGAGATGTCCGGCTACCAGGTCGACGCCGGCGACGGCTGGTGGGGCAAACTCTACGACGAATCCCGCCGCAACAAAGTCATCGCCGTCCCCGCCGATCTCCCCGCCGTCAACGCCGCCGTCCGCCCCAACGACTGGAACGACTACCGCATCCTCGCCGAAGGCCCCCGCCTCCGCTCCTGGATCAACGGCGTCCCCGCCCTCGATTACACCGAGACCGACCCCACCGTCGCCCTCGACGGCAAAATCGCCGTCCAGATCCACAGCGGCGGCATGGCCCTCGTCCAAGTCAAAGACGTCACCCTCCTCGAACTCCCGCCCACCCCCGGCGCCCCCACCTGGGACCAAGTCGGCCACCCCAAACCCCTCCCCCCCCGCAAAGCCCCCGCCCCCAAAAAAACCGCCGCCGCCCCCAGCGTATCCGTCCCATCCGTCCCCTCCGTCGCATTCGTCCCATCCCCCTCCCCCGCTGCCACCTCCGCCGCCCCCGCTACCCCCACCCGCGACACCTCCTATAACGCCCTCGGCTCCACCCCCCTCGACCCCGCCGCCGAACTCGCCGCCTTCACCCTCCCGCCCGGCTACTTCGCCGAACTCGTCGCCGCCGAATCCGACGGCCTCGGCAAATTCATCAACGTCACCTGGGACGCCGCCATGCGCCTCTGGTCGATGACCGCCCTCGAATACCCCGTCGACGGCAACGAACAGCAGGCCGCCTCCGACGCCCTCTTCGCCGCCGGCGGCCGCGACCGCGTCGTCGTCTTCGATCGCCCCTACGCCGCCCCCGGCGCCCCCGGCGCCCCCGGCGCCGCCGCCGTCGCGGCCCCGCCCCGCACCTTCGCCTCCAGCCTCGTCATGCCGCTGGGGATACAGCCGTACCGCGACGGCGCCCTCGTCCAGTACGGCGCCGATATCCGTTTCTACCGCGACACCGACGCCGACGGCCGCGCCGATCGCCACGAGGTCATCCTCACCGGCTTCGGCACCCAGGACTCCCACCTCTTCCCCCACCAATTCCTCCGCCAACCCGGCGGCCGCATCTTCGTCGCCCAAGGTCTCTTCAACTACTCGTCCGTCCGCCGCCCCGGCGGCCTCCCCTTCGCCGACGGCCGCACCGCGATCGACTTCAACCAATGCAAACTCGCCGTCTTCACCCCCGACGGCGCCCATTTCGAAAACGTCACCGCCGGCCCCAACAACATCTGGGGCCTCGTCACTTCCCGCACGGGCGAAACGTTTCTCCAGGAAGCCAACGACATGGGGTATCCGGTTGTCCCTTACGCCCCGGGCATTCTCGTCCGCACCGGCTCCAAGGACCGCCTCCGCCCCTACCAGCCCCTGATCCCCCCGACGCTCGAGCCCGCGCAGATGGGCGGCACCGGCCTCAGCGGCCTCGCCCTCGCCGAGGACCGCGACACGCCCTTCGCCACCTACGGCTCCGAGCTCCGCGATACCGCCGCCGCCCTCCGCGCCGCCAAGGTCTTCTTCCTCGCCAACCCCATCACCAACCGCATCAACGCCGTCCGCGCCAGCCCCGAGGCCGGCCGCTACCGCTACGAGAAACTCCCCGACTTCCTCGTCTCCGCCGACAAATGGTTCCGCCCCGTCGCGATCCACTTCGGCCCCGACGGCGCCCTCTACGTCGTCGATTGGTACAACCGCATCATCTCCCACAACGAGGTCCCCCGCACCCATCCCGACCGCGACAAATCCCGCGGCCGCATCTGGCGCATCCGCCACCGCGACCAAGCCCGCACCACTCCGCCCGACCTCACGAAACTCGCCGACCGCGACCTCCTCGCCCACCTCGGCGCCCCCAACGCCCTCGTCTCCCGCCTCGCCTGGCTCGAGCTCGCCGACCGCCGCCCCGTCGCCCTCGCCCCCGACCTCGCGGCGCTCGCCGCCGACGCCACCGCCGCCCTCGATCGCCGCCTCGCCGCCCTCTGGGCCCTCGAAAGCCTCGCGCCGATTCCCGCCGGCCTCCTGCGCCAACTCGCCGCCGCCCCCGAACCCGCGCTCCGCCGCGAGGCCGTCCGCCTCGCCGCCGCAGCTCTCCCCGCCCCCGACTTCGCCGCCCTCGCCGACCCGCTCGTCGCCGATCCCGAACCCTCCGTCCGCGCCGCCCTCGGCGACGCGCTGCGCCGCGTGCCCGCGCCCGACGCCGCCGTCCTCCTCCTCGCCGCCCGCCTCGGCGGCCCCGCCCTGCCCGACGCCCCCGTCTGGCCGAAATACGAACGCGACTTCGAACGCTACCTCGCCCGCTGGGCCCTCGAACTCCACCCCGCCGCCACCGCCGCCCTCCTCGCCTCGCCCGCCGGCCGCGCCCTCCCGCTCGAAAATCGCCTCCTCGCCACCCTCGCCCTCGGCGGCCGCACCGCCGCCGTCGGCCTCGCCGCCCTCACCGCGGAAATCGCGCGCCCCCTCGACGAAGAGGAGATCCGCACGCTCGCCGCCCACTTCGGCGAACCCGCCGTCCGCGCCGCCCTCGAGTCCGCTCTCGCCCGGCCCGAATCCCGCCGCGGCGTCCTCCGCGCCCTCCTCGCGCTACGCACCGGCCTCGACCCCGCCCCGCTCATCGACGCCCTCGCCGGCGCCGCCCGCGAGCTCCTCGCCGCCTCCGCCCCCTCCGATGTCGCCCTCGGCGCCCAAGTCGCCGGTGCCTTCAAACTCTCCGCCCTCGCCCCCGCCCTCACCTCCCTCCTCACCCGCGAAGCTGTCCAACTCTCAACTCTCAGCCCCCAACTCTCCACTCCGAACTCCCAACTCTCAACCCCGACCCCCGCCCTCGCCGCCCTCCGCGCCCTGCGCGAAAACGCCGCCGGTCCCCTCGACGTATTCGAATCTCTCGTACGCAACGCCGCCGCCCCCGTCGTCCGCGACGAAGCCCTCGCCGCCCTCGCCGCGTCCCGCGACCCCGCCGCCCCGGCCCGTCTCGTGCAACTCCTCCCCGGCCTCCCCGTCGCGCCGCGCGGCGCCGCCCTCGACCGGCTCGCCGCCACCCCCGCCGGCGCCGCCGCCCTCGTCGCCGGCCTCAACGCCGGCACCGTCGCCAAATCCGACCTCGGCCTCGGCACCGTCGACAAACTCCGCACCGTCCTCCCCGCCGACCCCGTCCTCGCCGCCCTCTGGCAGGAACTCGGCGGCTCCTCCCGCCGCGCCCTCCGCCTCGACGGCGCCGCCGGCGATTTCTCCGCCACCCAACTCACGCTCTCCGGCCCCTTCACCCTCGAGACCTGGGTGAAACTCGATCCGGACATCTCCAACCTCGACGCCCTCGCCGGCGCCCCGGGCCGCCTCTCCGTCAACTTCCACGCCGGCCAACTCCGCGTCTGGCTCGGCTCCCCCCACGGCGATGTCGTCGTCGCGAAACGCAAAGTCGCCCCGCACGCCTGGACGCACTGCGCCGTCACCCGCGACGCCGAGGGCCGCTTCAGCCTCTACCTCAACGGCGAACTCGACGCCGTCGGCACGAAGCTCGATCCCGCCGCCATCACGGGCGTCGACCTCGGCCGCACGCAGCCCAAGTCCGGCGGCACCGCCGGTTGGTTCGCCGAATTCCGCGTCTGGCAGGTCGCGCGCAACGCCGCGCAGATCCGCGAATCCTTTGATCGCACCTTTGCCGGCGGCCCGCGCCCCCCCGCCCTCGTCCACGTCTTTGCCGGCGACACCTGGGGTCCGCTCCAGGGCCGCGCGCGCGTCGGTGTCACCGACGACGTCCCCGCCCTGCTCACCCCCGCCGAGGCCGCCGTGCAGCAGGAGAAGTTTGCCCGTTTCCGCACCCTCGCCAACGCCCGCGGCAACCCCGACCAAGGCAAACTCCTCTTCACCGGCCTCTGCCTCACCTGCCACCAGCATCGCGGCCAAGGCGGCCAGATCGCGCCGGCCCTCGACGGCGTCGGCAACAGCGGCACCGATGCCCTGCTCCGCCACATCCTCACGCCGAGCGCCGCGATGGAGAGTGCGTACCGCACGTACCGCATCGTCGCGCGCGACGGCACCGTGCACGAAGGCTTCCTCGCCGACGACACGCCCGCCGCCGTTGTCCTGCGCACCCCCGGCGCCGAAGACCGCCGCTTCCCCCGCGCCGAAATCAAATCCGCCGCCTACCTCTCCCGCTCCCTCATGCCCGAAGGCCTCCTCGACGCCCTCCCGCCCGACCAAGTCACCGACCTCTTCGCCCATCTGAAGTCGCTACGGTAGTCTCAAGTTGAAGGTTGAAAGTTGAAAGTCCCAGGCCCCAACCCGTTTCCCGCTTTTCCAATTTCCCGCCTTCATCTTTTCCCCTCCCCGTTTCCCAATTTTCAGATTTCCCGACTTTCCGATTTTCGCCTTTCGACTTCCGCCTTCCGCCTTTTCCGCGCCTTCCCCCGTTTTCCGATTTTCCAGTTTCCCGATTTCCCGATTTTTCTCTTTCCGGTTTCCGGTTTCCCAACTCCGGTTTCTCCCATGCCCATCCCCGTCGTCTGCGCCGTCATCACCGATGTCGCCGGCCGCGTGTTGTTGGCGCAGCGGCCGGCGCACAAGCACCTCGGGCTGAAATGGGAATTCCCCGGCGGCAAGGTGGAGCCCGGCGAGACGCCCGCAGCGGCCCTGCTCCGCGAGATCCGCGAGGAACTCGGCTGCGATCTCGTCTTGGGCCGCGCGCTGCCGCGTTTCACGCACGACTACGGCGCCGTGGTGATCGAGATGATTCCCTTTCTGGCCACGCTCGCCCCCGGCAGCCCGCCCCCTCACCCCCACGAGCACGTCGCCCTCGTCTGGGCCGAACCTGCCGTCCTCCCCCGCTACGACCTAGCCCCCGCCGACATCCCCGTCCTCGCGATGCTCTGACGGTACTTCTTCAGCCGCCCTAAGCCCAAAGCTCTAAGCCAAAAGCCCCCGCCGCCTCCCGTTTCCCAATTTTCCGATTTCCCACGTTTCAGCTTTTCCGCCCGCCCCTTCGCCTGCCGCCTTTCGCCTTTCGATTTTCCGTCTCCGGTCTCCGGTTTCCGATTTCCGGTTTCTTATTTCTCCTTTCCGCCGCCTCCCGTTTCCCACTTTCCCAACTTCCCAAGTTTCCTCTTTTCCCCCGCCCCTCCTGTCTCTCCTCCCCGCCTCCCGTCCCGTCGATCCTGTCCCCTGTCTTTCCAATCTCCGATCTCCGGTTTCCGGTTTCCGGTTTCCGCACTCCGGTTTCTCCCTCTCCCATGCCTTCCCTCGCCTCCGTCTCCCGCCTGCCCGCTCCCGGTGACAACGTCGCCATCGCGATCCGCCGGCTCGAGGCCGGCGAGGTGCTCGACCTTCCTTCCGGCCCGCGCGCCCTCCCGTTCACCGTTCTCGAAGGCCACCGTTTCGCCGTCGCGCCCATCGCCGCCGGCGAATTCCTCCTCTCCTGGGGCCTCCCCTTCGCCCGCGCCCTCGTCCCCATCGCGCCCGGCGACTACGTTTCCAACCAGTCGATGCTCGAGGCCCTGAAGATCCGCCGCGTCCCCGGTGCCCACTTTCCGGATACGGCCAACTTCGCCGACCACCTCGAGACCTACCGCCTCGACCCCGCCGCTTTCCGCCCCGGTCAGGCCGTCGAACGCGTGCCCGTGCCCCGCACCTTCCTCGGCTACCGCCGCCCCGGCAACCGCGGCGTCGGCACGCGCAACACCGTCGTCATCCTCGGCACCACCTCGCGCACCGCCAGTTTCGCCCGCCAGCTCGCCGCCCGCCTCCAGGCCCACGCGCGCCTCTTCCCGGGCCTCGACGGTCTCGTCGCCGTCGCCCACACCGAAGGCGGCGGCACCGGCGAACCCAACAACACCGAGGAAGTCCTCCGCGCCCTCGCCGGCTTCATCGTCCACCCCAACGTCGGCGCCGTCCTCGCCGTCGACTACGGCACCGAGCCCATCGCCAACGCCCGCCTCCGCGCCTTCATGCTCGCGCACGGCTACCCGCTCGCCGACACCACGCACGCCTTCCTCACCCTCGACCGCGGGCTCGCCGCCGGGCTTGCCGCCGGCGAAGCCCTCGTCCGCTCCTGGCTCCCCGCCGTCGCCGCCGTCCCGCGCACGCCCGAACCGCTCTCGCACCTCCGCATCGCCGTCCAATGCGGCGGCTCCGACGCCTTCTCCGGCGTCTCCGGCAACCCCCTCGCCGGCGCCATTCTCCACGAGCTCATCCGCCACGGCGGCACCGGCGTCCTCACCGAGACCGACGAAACCATGGGCGCGGAGACCTACCTCCTCCGCAACGTCCGCGACCTCGCCACCGCCGAGGCCTTCCTCGCCGTCCTCGACCGCTTCCGCGACAAAATGGCCTGGCACGGCCTCACCGCCGAAAGCAATCCCTCCGCCGGCAACCGCTTCCGCGGCCTCTACAACATCGCCATCAAGGCCCTCGGCGCCGTCCACAAAAAGGACCCGCGCACGCGCCTCGACACCGTCATCGCCTACGCCCAGCCCCTCCGCGATCTCCCCGACCCGGGCTTCACCTTCATGAACGGCCCCGGCAACGACCTCGAAGGCATCGCCGGCCAGGTCGCCGCCGGCTGCAACCTCATCATCTTCGTCACCGGCAACGGCTCCATCACCAACTTCCCCTTCGTCCCCACGCTCAAGATCACCACGACGACGCGGCGCCACCAGCTGTTGATCCACGAAATGGACATCAACGCCGGCCGTTACCTCGACGGCGAAGCCATGCCCGCCCTCGCCCTCGAAGCCTTCGACCAGGTCCTCGAAACCGCCTCCGGCCTCCGCACCAAGGGCGAGCACGCCGGCCACTCCCAGGTCTCCCTCTGGCGCAACTGGCGCCAAACCGACACCACCCAACTCGCCGCCCTCCGCGCCCGCCCCCTCCCCCCCGGCGTCCCCCTCCCGCTTTCCGAAACTCCGAACCCCGAACTCCGCACTCCGAACTCGGCGACTCCGGTCTCCGGTCTCCCAATTCCGGTTTCGACCGACCGCCTCGCCCTCGTCCTGCCCACGAGCATGTGCTCCACGCAGATCGCGCGCCTCGCCGTCGAACGGCTCAACGCGAAACAGCTCGGCCGCGCCCAGGGCCTCACGCGCTTCGTCACCTTCGGCCACAGCGAGGGCTGCGGCTTCGGCGGCGACTCCATGTACCGCCTCCTCGAGCGCACCTACCACGGCTACGTCGTCCACCCCAACGTCGCCGCCGCCCTCCTCCTCGAGCACGGCTGCGAAAAGATCCCCAACGACGTCATGCGCCGCCGCCTCGAGAGCGCCGACCTCCCCCTCGACCGCTACGGCTGGGCCAGCGTCCAACTCGACGGCGGCATCGAGAAAGCCCTCGCCAAGATCGAAGCCTGGTTCGTCGAGAAACTCGCCGCCCTCCCGCCCGTCCCCGCCGCCCCGCTCCCGGAAAACGCCACGCCTCCGCTCACGCTCGCCCTGCAGGCCGCCGCGCCCGTCACACCCGCCACCGCCGCCGCCTGCGCCGCCGTCGCGCGCGCGATCCTCGCCGCCGGCGGCAGCGTGCTCCTCGCCGAGAGCGACCCGCTCCTCGCCGACGCCGCGTTCCGCACGCCCCTGCTCGGCACCGTCGCGCCGTATCCCACCTTGCAGTACGGCCAGCCCCTCGCCGAACCCGGCCTGCACGTCGTCGCCAGCGAGACGGACCACTGGGTCGAAAACCTCACCGGCTTCGGCGGCAACGGCGCCCACCTCGCCCTCGGCGTCGTCGGCGAACACGCGCAGCAAGGCCACCCGCTCCTGCCCGTGATCCAATGCGCCGAGCCCGGCCGCCGCGGCACGCTCCCCGCAGATGATCTCGACTTGTTCCTTTCCGGCGACCCCGCCGCCGACGCCGCCGAACTCCTCGCCTGGATCCACGCCGTCGCCCGCCGCGAGCGCACCCCCGTCGCCACCGCCCAAGGCTTCGTCGACTTCCAGCTCACGCGAGGACTGCTGGGCCTCACGACGTGAGGAGCGGTCAGCGATCAGCCTTCAGCCTGAGCCCGTAGCCGCGAGCGCCAGCGAGTGGAGGACCTCACCTGCCCCCGCCGCCCCCATCAGCTTCCCGCTGACCGCTGAAAGCTGACAGCTGATAGCTGACCGCTCCCTTCATCATCAGTGCCCATCAGCGCCCATCAGTGGTTCCCCTTCCGTCGCCCCGAGAATTCCACAATTCCCCTTTCCAATTCCCCGAATCCGCGTCCTAGTGCTCTTCCTGTTCTTTGAGTGGTTCGCACGCAGACATAAGTCTGTTTCCACCCATTTCCCATTTATTGCCCATCGCCTAGCGCGAGTGCCATGGAAAAGAGTCCGGTCTCCGGCCTCCGAATTCCGGTATTCAGCAGTCTCCGGTCTCCGGTCTCCGCATTCCGGTTTCGCAAAGTCTCCGGTGTCCGGTCTCCGAACTCCGGTTTTGGCCGATCCGCAATGATATATAGGGGGTGTTCTGGATTCTACCCTTGGTTGGCGTGCGCCGTTGCCTGTCGAGAGTCGTGGGCCTCTCGTTAATCTCCCTGCGAAACAAATAAACGGCAAAACTGAAGAAATGCCCCTGGCTGCCTAAGTGCGGCCTCGTCGGTCTAGCGACACCTGCTAGCTGGAACTGACGTCGACAGCAGGCATAGCGCGTGGAGCGGTCCGCGGACTGCGCGTTGTATCTTCGATCCGGGGAATAGCTTCGGCCTCAGCGCGTGTGACGGCGTGGTCGCGGCGAAATTAAAGTTGCACTAAACATGGTAGACGCGGCGCACAAAGGCCGGGGGCACGCGGGTTCAACTCCCGCCACCTCCACCATTTTCTATTCCCCGAAGGGGGAAATGAACCATCGTGCCCAACCCGCCACGCGAAGGCGGATTGATCGCGCCGTTGCCGAAGGCGAAGGAGGGACACCGCATGACCAGCTTCCTTCGCAGGCGATCGAATGCCACAAGCGATAGGGCCCGCGAATAGCCGCAGTCAGAGGCGGGCTTGTCGCGCCTCAACCCCGAGGCCAGACGCATCCATCGCACCCAACCCGCCACGCGAAGGCGGGCTTAAACGACAAGCACACCATGGCGTTCAGCGACTCCAATCGCTGCCCTTGATCCGGAGTTGAACTCGATGAAGTCGGTCTCGATGCCATCGCTGAAAATGACGCCGCGCTCGGGCATGTGTGACTCAATCACGAGAGGAGCGGTTTCGGAGACTCGGCCAAAGACAATGTCCACACCGGTCGTCTTGCTTGGGAACGGCTCGCGCACGGTGAAGTAGAGATGCTTTGAATCCCAAGCGAACCGGAGTTTCTTTCCTTTCGCTGTCGCGAGGGCATCGGAATCCCAAGGAACCTCTTTCCCGGACGAATCTGCGGTGGTGAATTTCGAGGCAAACGCCGCATTTACCCCGCGCGCGCCTGCGACAAGACTGCTAAACCAGCCCGTCGATCCCATGCCGGTCGACACGATCACTCCGCTGGACGAATGCCGTTCCGAGTGGCCTCCGTGGTTGATCGTGTAGCGGGCCGAACCGTGGGTCTTTGGTCCAACAAAGATATCGTTTACGGCGTACAGCGTTTGGCCGTTGTTGAGCGAGGCCTTGGCCATGGTGACCGCTTTCGTCGGTCGGCTCCTGCGAAAAACCTCGGGTATTACCTTCGTCATGTCCCTTGCGAGGAAAGGGAGTAGCTGACCGTCATAGCGCCCGGGATCTGGATTCACTCCGACCAACGGCTGTCCGTGCAGATACTTCAGAGTGTTGGCGACCAACCCGTCCTGGCCGACGGCAACCGCAACGTCATTTGGGCCGAAAATGAAATTGGGGATGAATGTGCGGTGCAACACCTGGACTCGGCCGAGCAGGCTCAACTGCTGATGCGCCTTCTGGACCGCCGCGTGATAGACTCGGTCCTCATGCTCGTAGTCTTCGAAGTTGCCGCCCTGCTGCTGAACGTAAAACTGCGCCTGGCTCACTGTGTTGAACCGCGCCTTGAGTTCCTCAAGGCGGGTTTCACGAACAACCAAGACGACCTTGTTTTCAGTCTGCCTTTGCATGGCCGTTGGCCTGCGCGCCCATCAATTCGCGCAGCAAGTCGGGCGAAATGTTGAGTTGCCCAATCTTGTCCGCCCGATCTGCGATTCCCTGGAAAGCAACCGCGATCAACTGTTCGGGTTTCATGCCGGCATTCGCCAGCGCCTGCAGCATGCGGGGGTCGCCGGTGCCAAGCGCTTTCATCGTGGCCTCGATCCCGTAAGCCCGCGCGTCGGCTTCGGCCCGCGCGTTCAGAGCGATCAAGGCGACCAGCTCCTTCTTCTTCGCCTCCAATGCGACGCTGGCCGCCATCTGTGCCTCGCCGAGCAAACGCTGTTTCTCTTGGACCGCGCGATCCGCGTCCATTTTGGTTTCCCTGATCTGGCGGCGTTTAAGTTCCACGGCGTTTTCCGTGTTGAGCTCGTTTTCCTTGATGGAGCGTTCGTTTTCGACGGCGGCATTGCGCCGGCGGAAGATCGCATCATCGGCCTCCTTCAGCAGTTGCTCGCGTGTCTCAGCCTCAAGCGCCCGGGCAGTCTCCGGTGTCGGCTTGATCGCCAAAATCGAAAACCCGAGTATCTCCAACCCAAGAGCGACAATTTCCGGAGCGCCGACGAGCTTGGGTTGCAACGCTTCCACGAGTGCGTCCGATTCCTTGACGGCCTCACGCAACGGCCGTCGCTGCACCTGGGCGCGGGCATGAACGTTGACAATGTTGATGAGGCGCTGCGGAAGTTTTTCCGGATCGTCCGTGGCGTAGGCGGCTCCGTTCGGCTGCAGGGCAAAATTCATCAAGGCCGCGAGTTTCTTGGGGTCGGCTACCCGATAGGTGATCTGCCCTTGAATCGTCACCGTTTGAAAGTCCGCCGTCGTTTCCTCAAAGATAAATGGCACCTCGGTGCTGGCGGTGGGCACTGCGACCAACGAGGTCGTCGGTCCATAATAGAAGAAAGCGAGGCCAATGCCTTCGCGCACGAGCCGGCCCTTCTGGTATTTCAGCAAATAGGTGGTCGGCGGAACCTTGATATAGCGGATGCCTAGCATGATAGGTGCGGGTTGAGTTGGATGGAAATCAGAGTTCGAAATCGAATCTGCACGCTCTCAGCTGCTCATGTGCCTGCCAACGGGGTCAATTCGCGAAACGGGGACGCCAAGTAGGGGCGAATCCGAAGGGGCCAGACCTCAAGCAGCCGCTGAAAAACCGCCTCTGGGAACCAACCCTAGCGGACCGGCAAACGGGGTCAGGCCAAAACTTGTTTATTCTCGAACGCGGCCAGGGGGAACGAGGGCGGGAAGCGCGGCCAAAGGGTCACGTCCGGAATCCGGAATCCCATAGGGGTGACGCGATTCCATGAATTGATGAAACGGGGTGGTTGAAGAGCGCCCCGCGGGCGGTGACGACGAGGCATGGCGCGCAAACTTCGTCTCGAATTCGCCGGGGCTTGTTATCACGTGCTCAACCGGGGCAATTACCGGCGCGACCTGTTCGCGGCCGCGGGCGCAGCGGATTCGTTCACCGCGTGTCTGGATCAGGCGTGCACGCGGTTCGGCTGGCGGGTGCACGCCTTCGTGATCATGCGCAATCACTTCCACGTGGCGCTGGAAACTCCCGAGCCGAACTTGAGCGACGGCATGAAGTGGCTGCAAGGGACGTGGGCGCTGCGCTTCAACCGGTTTCGGTCGGAGACGGGTCGGCCCTTTCAGGGCCGGTATCGGGCCAGCCATATCGAGCCGGGTCACGCGCTCGCGCAGGTGGCGCACTACATTCACCTCAACCCGGTCCGCGCGAAGATTGTTCCGCCCGAGGGTGCGTCGGACTACCGCTGGAGCAGCTTGGCGCTTTTCCCCCGGCGCCAGCGTCCCGCGTGGTTGGTGCCGACGACGGTACTGCACGAAAGCGGCGGCCTGGCCGACACACCGGCCGGCTGGCGCAGCTATGTCGGCTACCTCGGTGCGTTCCACGAAAGCGACCCCGTCATGCGGGAGGAACGCCTGGCGCTGCTCGCGCGCAAGTGGGCGATCGGTTCGACGCGCTTCCGGGCGGAGTTGCAGGAGAAGCTTCGCGTCACGGGAGAGCTTCGGACGCGGTTCGTCCTTGTGGGCGCCGACCGGGTTGCGATTCGGCAGGCCCGGGCCGCGTATTGGGAAGAAAAACTGCGCAGCCTGGCGCAAGTCCACGCCATCGATCTGGCGGAACTGCCCCGGAAAAAATCGGCCCGCGAGAAACTGCTGCTCGCTGCCGCGATGAAAGAGGCGACCTCCGTTACGCTCGGTTGGCTGGCGGAGCGGCTGCAGATGGGCGCGACCGATAGCGTCGCTTCGCTGCTCACGCGCTTTCGCACGCGAAATTCCGGATTCCGGACGTGACGCCGTCTCAAGTTCGGCGGGCAGACGTCATTTCCAGACGAGCACCTTCAGGCCTTTGACGCGTCTGAATTCGCCGGCGTTGGCGGTCACGAGGGTCGCCCCGAGGCTGCGGGCTTGGGCGGCGATCAGGAGATCGAGCGGGCCGATGGGAGTGCCCGCCGTCTCGAGGGCGGCGCGGATGTCGGCATAGTGGAGCGCGGCGTCGAGGGTGAACTCGGCCAGCGTGAAAAGGCCGAGGAAGGCTTCGAGCCGCTTCGCCTGCCAGGGATGCGTGGCGAGATTCTTCTTCACCCCGGTCCAGAGCTCGGCGGCGACGATCACGGGGATGCCGGTGAGCGCCGGGTCCGGCAATTTCCCGAGACCGGCCTGGTTGCGCAGCACGGGAATGCAGGCGCTGGAATCGAGGAGAAACGACAGCTTCACGGCGCGCGGGGATCAAAACTCGGGAATCGCGCGCTCGTGCTTTTTGGGCCGGGGCGGCGGCGCCGGAAAGTCGGCGGCGGCGGGAAACTTTTCCGCCAGATGCCGGGCGATCTCGGTGAACGACCGGAATTTCGGCGCGGGCACGGGCTTGAGCAGGACATCGTCGCCCTGCTTTTCGATGCGCACCTCGCTGCCCTCGAAGCGGAAGGCCCGGGGCAGGCGGACGGCCTGGCTGCCTCCGTGCTGGAAGATTTTGGCGGTGATCATAGCTACATTCCGTATCTACCCCGATGCCCGGGTCAAGCGGCGAGGGCGGTGTTCAGTTCATTCAGCAGCGCGGGCAGGCGGTCGCCGAAGAGTTGGCGGGATCCACGGAGTCGGGCTCAGTCCACTGATCGCCGGCGACCGCCCTTCGACGTTCAGCGCCGGCCCAGCCCGGTCGACTGCCCCGGCGCATCCCGCCTTCTCCCCACCGGGGGTGATGCGGCGGCCCGGTCGGGTCTTGCCTTGGGACCGCCCCCGGCGGCATATCGGCGCCCCCCTCGCGGCCCGACGATGGCAACTCCGCTTCCGCTCCGAATTTTCCTCGGCGTCTTTTTGGCGCTGCTCCCCGCGTCCGTCGTCGGCCAAAGCCCCCCGAAGCACGAACTGCGGGGCGCGTGGATCGCCACCTTCACCAATATCGACTGGCCGAGCGCCAACTCCCTCTCCGTCGCGGCGCAGCAGGCCGAACTCCTCCAGCTGCTCGACCAGCTACGGGCCACCGGCATCAACGCAGTCTACTTCCAAGTGCGCAGCCAGTGCGACGCGATGTATGAAAGCCAACTCGAGCCCTGGAGCGCGGATCTGACCGGACGGCAGGGCCGGGCGCCCGAGCCCGCCTTCGATCCCCTGGCTTTCCTCATCGCCGCCTGCCGGCAACGCGGTCTCGAGGTGCACGCGTGGTTCAATCCATTCCGCGCCGTGGCCAACACCGGCAACCTCGCCTCCTTCGCGCCCACCCATATCGCACGGACCCGGCCCGAGTGGCTGCTCGCCCAGGGCAGTCTGCGCATTCTGGATCCCGGGATTCCGCCGGTGCGGGACTATGTGATCGGCGTGCTGCTGGATGTGCTGCGCCGCTACGATGTCGATGGCATCCACTTCGACGACTATTTCTACCCGTATCCGCCCGCGGCCGGCGCGGCGTTCAACGACGATGCCACCTTCGCCGCCGACCCGCGCGGGTTCACCAACCGGCAGGACTGGCGGCGGGACAATATCAACCTCTTCATCCAACGGAGCCACGAAAGCATCCGCGCGGTGAAACCGTGGGTGAAGTTCGGCGTTTCCCCGTTCGGCATCTGGCGCAATCGGAACAGCGACCCGCTCGGATCCGCCACCAACGGGCTGCAGAGCTACAGCGACATCTACGCCGACAGCCGGAAGTGGATCCAGCAGGCGTGGGTGGATTATCTCACCCCGCAGATCTATTGGTCGGTCGGTTTCGGCGTGGCCGACTACGGCATATTGCTTCCCTGGTGGAACGCGTTGGGCGGCAGCCGCCATATCTACAGCGGCATGGCAGCCTACAAAGTGAACAACGGCGGCACCGACAACAACTGGAACCAGCCGGCGCAGCTGCCCAACCAGGTGCGCCTGAACCGGCAGCAGCCGCAGGTGCGGGGCCAGACTTTCTTCAGCACCCGCAGCGTGCTGGGCAACCCCCTCGGCGTGCGCGACGCGCTGCGCGACGATCTCTTCCGGACCCCGGCCCTGCTGCCCCCGATGCCGTGGAAAGACGACCAACCGCCGCCGCCCGTCGGCAATCTGACGGCCCAGACCCGCGGCAACGAGATCCGGCTCAGCTGGACGGCGCCGCCGGCCACCGGCAACGCCATGGACCAGGTCCGCCAGTACGTGATCTACCGCTCCACGGGCAGCACGATCGATCGCGACACGGCCGCCAACCTCGTGCGGATCACCGCCAACGAAACCGAAACCAGCCACACGGATGCCGGCCTGTTGCCCGGAACCTATTACTATACGGTGACCGCGCTGGACCGCCTGCACAACGAAAGCGTCCCCGCCGCCACGGTGAGCGCCCAGCTCGTCGCCACTCCCGCCGGGCCGCCGGGAAGCACGGCGGGATCCTTCAGCCGGCTGGCGAATCTGTCGGTGCTCGCACCCCTCCAAGGAGCCGGGGATGCCTTCACCGTCGGCTACGTGGTGGGCGGCAGCGGAACGTCCGGAACCAAGGAAGTGGTGCTCCGGGCCGCCGGACCTTCGCTGACGCAGCTCGGCGTGACGGGAGTGCTGGCGGATCCCAAACTGGAACGCTTCGCCGGAAGCACCAAGACCGGGGAAAACGACAATTGGGGCGGATCCGCCGCCCTATCCGCCGCGATGTCGGCCGTGGGGGCCTTCGCGTTTTCCGGCCCGGCTTCCCGCGATGCCGCCGCCAGCGTGGCGCTGCCGGCGGGCGATCAATCGATGCGGATCTCCGGCACGGGCGGCGGCACGGGCCTGGTGCTGGCCGAGGTTTACGATGCGACCCCGGAGGCGGCCTACACGGCCAACACCCCGCGCCTGGTCAACCTGTCTTTGCTCAAGGATTCCGCCGGCGGCATCACCGCCGGGTTTGTGGTGGCCGGCAGCGGGGAGAAGCGCGTCTTGGTCCGCGCCGTGGGCCCGACGCTGTCGGCCCTCGGAGTCGCCGGCGCCGCGGCGGATCCCCGGCTGAGACTGTTCGCGGGCACGCGGGAGATCGGCGCGAACGACAATTGGGGCGGCCGGGCGGAGCTGGCGGCCGCCTTCACCCAGGCCGGCGCCTTCGGCCTCGCCGCCAACTCGCGCGATGCCGCGCTGGTCGCCGCCCTGCCCGCCGGCAACTACTCGGTCACGGTGGAGACGGGCGACGCCACCGGCACGGTCCTCGTCGAGGTCTACGAGCTGCCGTAGAGGGCGCAGAGACGGGGTCGGTCCGCTGAACGCCGATTCGGACCTTCCCCGCTCAGCCGAAGCCTACGCCGCCGTTCGCGTGCTGACGGGGCACGTGGGAAGGCGAGGCCGCCGCGCGTCCGAGCGGCCCGGCAACGGGCTCAGCGGCCGGATTCGACCACGACGACTTGGCCCGGGCGCAGCGAAACCAGCGCCGCCAGAATCTCCGGTACGAGCGGCGCGAGGTCGGCGAGCCGATTGGTGGACGCGCGGAGCACGATCACCCGAACGCCAACCGCGCGGCATCCTGCTGCGCCGGCAGGTTTTGATCCACGGTGACGAACGCCTCGTTGTTGCCGGCGATGCGCGCGAGTAACCGGCCGTTGGCCAGCCCCGCCCAACCGGCCTGCGGCACCGTTGCAACCTCGTGCCCGACCAGCAAACCACCGAGCCGGCGGGGCAGGCACTCGTCGAGGAGCACCCTCATCGCCCGGCGGTGAGCACCTCGCGGGCTTCCTCGAGGAACGCGATCACCTGCTCGCGTTTCACCGACGGAAAATCGTCGAGAAATTCGTCGAGCGTCGCGCCGCCCTCCAGAGCGTCGGTGAGATTCTTCACCGGCACGCGCGTCCCGGCAAACACCGGCAAGCCGCCGAGAATCTCGGGATCGCGCACCACGGTGGAGCTCATGCCCGCACCGTGCGCCCGGACCGCCCGGACTTCAACCCTCGTTTCCATGCAAACCGGACCAACCAGGCGGGCGATCCCGAAGGAGTTATATCTTACCTCTCAACGCCGCGCGCCGTCGCGGGGGCGCGCCGATCTATCAAGTCTCGTTTCCCCATCCCTTCCCGTCGCGGTGATATAGAGCGCCTCGCGCCCGCATGGCGTCGGGATTTCTGACACTCTTCCGCGGCCATTTCTTATGACGTAGCCGAGTCGAAGGCGGAAATCGTTTCGGCCGGACGGGTTGCAGGCGGCGGGCCGACGGCGCGCGCCCGCTGGCAAACTCCATGCGACTCGATTCCGGAACACTTTCCGCCATGAACCGCCTCCTCCGCCTTGCCCTCGCTGCCTTCCCGTTCGCCGCCGTCCCGGCCTTCGCCGGCACGATCGTTTTCTCCTCCGGCGATTTCTCCGGCTGGTCCATCGGTGCCGCCTTTCCCGGTTCGTATACCGCCCAGAACGCCTCGGTCCAAGCAACGGGCGGAAACTCCGACAGCTATCTCTTAGTCCAGACCACCACGAACGACATCACCCACACGGCCTACTTCAACCCGCTCTTCACGTTCGATCCGTCGCCGGGCGCCACGATCACCGGCCTCGACCTCGACGTCGATGTGCGGACCTTCGCCGGCACCATCCACAGCTACGCGATCGCGGTGCAGCAGGGAGGTCAGACCTACGTCAGCGGCGGCACCACTCCCATCAGCTACGGCAGCTGGACGCGCGTGAACTTCTCCGCGTTTCTCGACCCGTTGTATTGGTACGGGGTCAATGCCACTCCGCCGCATCAGAACTACCGGCTCGACAGCATCGGCGGTCCGGACTTCGGCCCCGGCGGCGCGCCGATCACCTTCGGTTTCTACACCGGCAACTGGGGCGGCCTGGGCATCACGGTTGGTTACGACAACTTCAGCCTCACGGTCACCACGTCTACCCCGGTCGTCGAACCGCCGCCGCCACCGCCGCCGGCTCCCGTCCCCGACTCCGCCACCACCGGCCTCGCCCTGCTGGGCGCCTACGCCGGGCTGGTCGCGCTACGTTCCCGTCGCGCGCGGCGCTGAGGCCGTCAGCCAATCGGATCAGGCTATTCCGGGGTCGCCCGAGTCTCGAAAGCTCCATATTTATCTGTGCATAATAATACCCCAACAACCCGTTTTTCTGTCCCATTTACCTGCTATTTTCCTGCCTTGATTGTTGTTTTTATCTGTGCGAAACAACGGGCGAAATGGCCCGTCCGCGGCAAGTTGATCCCCGTGCCCTGACCCTGCGTCTGCAGGCGGGGGGAGCGCGCTCGGCGCAGGACTTGGCGGCCGCGCTGGACGTCGATCGCTCCAGCATCAGCCGGGCGCTCGCGTTGCCGGAACTGGCATCGCAGGTCGTGCGGCTCGGCACCACGCGGGGCGCGACCTATGCCCTGCGCCGCCCGGTGCGCGGGCTGGGCGACTCCTTCCCGATCCGGCGCATCGATGCCGCAGGCCAGGTGCGGGATTGGGCCCGGCTGGTTTCCCTGCACGGCGGCTGGCAGCTCGACTGGGCGGAGCCGCACCGCGCTCCCGAGTGGGCCGGACTCGTCGCGGGCCTCGGCGGTTTCTCCGCGGGGTTTCCGTTCTTCCTCGGTGAGGCCCGGCCGCAGGGTTACCTCGGGCGCGCCTTGGGGCGCGCGTTGAATCCCGCGCTCAACTTGCCGGCCGATCCGCGCCACTGGAGCGACGACGACACGCTCGTCTACTTGCAGGCCGAGGGCGACGACCTGCCCGGCGATCTCATTGTCGGCGATCCGCCCTTGCGCCGTTTGCAGGCGCGTTGGCT
Organism: Opitutaceae bacterium; assembly: GCA_027482185.1. Lineage (GTDB taxonomy): Bacteria > Verrucomicrobiota > Verrucomicrobiia > Opitutales > Opitutaceae > ER46. The sequence goes on from JAIXWF010000015.1 coordinate 434,582, forward strand.
CAACCCGCCGCCGCCCTTGCCCGAGGCCGGACGGGCCGAACGTTATCCGCTCCTCGCGGCTGCTTCCGCGGCGTCCGGCACCCCGGGCTCTTCGGTCGAGGGCGAGCAACCCAAGTTTCTCGTCGCGCTGGCGGCCGGCGACGTCGTCACGCCGGTCCTGGTGAAGTTCACCGATGTCGTTGCGATCCCCACGGGTCGCCGCTGGGCCGATCTGCTCGCAGCCGAGGCGCACGCGCTCGCGCTCCTGCATGCCCAGGGCGAGGCGCCGGCGATCCCGCGGCTGCTGGACGCGGCCGGGCGTCGTTTCCTCGAAACCCCGCGCTACGACCGCGTCGGTCCGCGCGGCCGGCGCGGCGTCGTGTCCCTGCGCGCCCTGCATGACGCCGTCGGCGGACCCGCTGCCGTCACGTGGCCGGCCGCCGCCGCGCAGCTGCACGCGCAGGGCTGGATCGATGCGGCCGCGCTGCGCTCCATCCGCCTGCGCCACGCCTTCGGCACGCTCATCGGGAATACCGACATGCACTTCGGCAACCTCGCGTTCTTTCTCGGCGACACCCTGCCGCTGCGGCTGGCGCCGGCCTACGACATGTTGCCGATGCTCTGGGCGCCGACGCCGGCCCAGTCCGCGCCGACGCCGTCGTTTGCGCCCGCCCCGCCCTTGCCGGCCGAGCAGCCGACTTGGCAGGAGGCGGCGGGATGGGCGACGGAGTTTTGGCAACGCGTGGCGGACGATGCGCGGGTGTCGGCCGAGTTTGCCGCCTTGGCCCGCGCGGCGGGCGCACACGTGGCGCGGATGCGGGAAATGTTCGGTTGAAACCCGGACCGGCCGTCTGCCGGACCCAAGGCCGTCGCCAACTTCACCGGGGGAATGCCTGACGGGCCCGGTCCGCCGTTCGCCGATCCTGTTCACCTGGGCTGAGCCGGAATCAGGCAATTGAGAGTTGAAAGTTGAGGGTGGAGAGATCGATCGGCCGAGCCACGGAAAACTCTGCCGAAGCCGGCAACCTGACGAACCGAACGGTTTTGCGCTCAACTCCCAGCCAAGCGCTTTCGACTGCATGAGTTCGGCTCAGAGCGAATCCCGTGAATCTTCGTCACCCCAATAGCGGGCCCGGGCACCGTTCGTCCGCGCCGCGAGATCGGCGTTCAGCCGACGGCAAAAGCGGGGCCTCCTCTCGCGCAACGATCGGCCTTCCGTGGGCTGACGCCGAAGCCCGCCTTGTCCTTTACGCCCGTCCTTTCTGCCCTCGCCGCGCTCGGGCGCCCCGGCTAGAGAGATTCAGCCCACCACGCTTTTCCCCATGCCAACGACGGCTTTCCCCCGGCCCAGGCGGTCCATTCACGCGTTCGCGCTCGCTCTCGTCTTGCTGCTGGCCGGCTGCGACCGACTCGCGGTCCTCGCCGATCCGCAGGCGCAGGTTGAAAAGGCGTACGCCGCCCTCGAGCGGAAGGAGTACAGCGAGGCCATCGCCCTCTTTGAATCCTCCCTGCGCCGGCGACCCGACGCCACCGTCTTCGCCCTGCTCGGCGACTGTTACTGGTCGCAATGGAAACACGGCAACCACGACCCCCGCCTGCTCGAACGCGCAAATGTGGAATATCGCAAGGGTCTCGCCCTCGACGCGAACCACTGCGGATTGAATCATGCCACCGGCCGCGACCTGGTGTTGCTCAACCGGCCCGCCGAGGCCCTCCCGTTTCTGGATGCCGCCAAGAGTCGGTGCGCCCAGCAGTCGTTGGAGGCCCAAAATCTCTCGTTCCGCATCCAAGCCTTGGTCGCCCTCCGGCGGCTCGACGAAGCGCGGACCGAGTTCGCCGGCCTGAGCGAGCGCTTTGCCCGGCACCGGATGACCGAGCTCGCCGGCCGGCTGCTCGCCGAAACCACCCAGGATGCGGCTTTGCTCGCGAAGTATCCGGGGAAAACCGATGCCGTGAAAAAATAGGCCCTACCCTGCGCGCCCGGCACCGAGGTCTGCTCTCATGGGCGGCCCGGTGGGGTCAGGCCGAAATCGGTTCACACCCGGGTCGAAACCCCGATCGCCGCCGGCGGCGCAGACCCGTGCGGTCACCCTGATCCACCCCGCCGCGCTCAGCCTCCCCCAACTCGGAGAGCCACCCTTCGTCCTCCGTGATCTCCGAGTCCTCCGTGATTCCACCCTCCGGCCCTTCCCCGCTGCGCCGCTCCCGGCGTGAATTCACCGGCGTTTCCGCCGGACTTCATCGTCACTTCACAAAAGACCGGCACCCTGCGGCATGGACCCTTCCGATCCCGAGGCCTCGCTCGCGGCGCAAATCGCCCGGTGGCGACACCATCTCGGCCGCGATCCGGGCGGCCCGGCCGACCTGGCCGCGCACGAAGCCCGGCTGCGCGCCGAAATCGACCGCCTCCGCCGCGCCGGGTTGTCGGCCGACGAAGCCTTCCTCGTCGCCGTCCGGCGCCTCGGCTCCCTGAGTCCCGCCGCCGGGGAATTCGCCCGCGCCGCCACCGCCGCGGTCTGGCCACCGGCCGAAGGTGCGCGGGCCGCGGCGGACCCCGCGCGCCCGGCTGCGCGCCGGGAAGCATTCGTCGCCTTCGGCTGCGCGGTGCTAGCGGGCATCGCGATCAAGGTGCCGGCGCTCTTCGGGCTCAACCCGGGTGACGACCGCGCCGAGAGTTTCTATTTCCGCAACGGTCCCCTCCTCGTGCTGCCCTGCCTGATCGGGTTCTTCGTTTGGCAACGGCGGCTCGCGTTGGGCGCGGCGGGTTGGCTCGCCCTCGTGGCGGCGTTCGGCACGGCCGCCCTCGCGGCCAATTTGCCCGGCTGGGGCGGCAGTCCTGCGTTCGGCGAACTCACCGCCTTGCACCTGCCGATCGCGCTCTGGCTGGGCGTGGGCATCGTCCACGCCGGCGGACATTGGCGCGAGGCCGCCGGGCGCATGGATTTCATCCGTTTCTCGGGCGAACTCTTCATCCACTTCGTGCTCATCGCACTCGGCGGCGGCGTGCTCTGCGCCTTCCTCGCGCTCACGTTCAAGAGCATCGGCATCAACGTCGGGCCGTTCTTCGGCTCGTGGCTGATTCCCTGCGGAGCCGCCGGCGCGCTCATCGTCGCGTCGTGGCTGGTCGAAACGCGGTCGGGCGTGCGGGCGAATCTCGCCCCGATGCTGACGCGCCTCTTTGCGCCGTTGTTTGCCCTGATGCTCGTCGCGTTTCTGGTCGCACTGCTGGCGTCGGGGCGCGGGATTTCCCTCGAACGCGAACAGCTCATCGGTTTCGACCTGTTGCTCGTCGTCGTGCTGGGGCTGCTGCTGTATTCGATTTCGGCGCGCGATCCCCGGGCTCCGCCCGGCGCTTTCGATGTCGTGCTGGTCGTCCTGATTGTCGGCGCGTTGCTGGCCGACGCGGCGGCGCTCTGGGCCATCGGCGCCCGCATCGGCGAATTCGGCCTCAGCCCCAACCGCGTGGCCGCCCTCGGCGAAAACGTGATCTTGCTCGTCAACCTCGCGGGGTCGGCGGTGCTCTACGTCCGGTTTCTGCTCGGCCGCGGCCCGTTCGGGCGGCTCGAGCGCTGGCAAACCTCCTACCTGCCCGTCTTCTCCGTCTGGGCGGCCCTGGTCGTGCTCGTTTTCCCGCCGCTGTTCCGCGCGCTCGCCTGAGCCGAACTCATGCAGTTGAGAGCGCTTGGCTGAGAGTTGAGCGCAAAACCGTTCGGTTCGTCAGGTTGCCGGCTTCGGCTGCGTTTTCCGTGGCTCGGCGGATCGATCTCTCCACCCTCAACGTTCAGCTCTCAACGGCACGATCCCCACTGAGCGGAATCGTGCCGCGGGCCCGGAAACGCGACCTGAAGTTCGGCCCGTGGGATTGCCGCCAGGAAACGTTGCCCGCGCAAAAAATCGCGGTCTCCCGACCTTCGGCCGCGGCCCTCGAATGGCTGCGCCCTCGGCGCCTTTTTGCGGCTACTTCAACCGCCGGCGGCCGACGCCCAGCCCGATCAGGCCGAGGCCGAGGAGCGCGGCGGTGGTGCCCCACTCCGGAACCGGATTCGGCGCCGGATTGCCCGGAGCGGTTTCAGCCGTGACTTGAAACGCCGAAAAACCGATGCCGGCACCGGTGCCGCTGCCGAAAACGTTTCCGCCGTGCTGGATTCGGGCGCTGAAGCCCACGGTGAAGGTCGAGACGTTGCCCAGGACCAGCGGCACGCCGAAGTCCATGATCGGCATGAACTCCATGCCGCCACCGCCCTGATTGCTGCGGTGCCACCACTGGTAGTTGCCTCCGCCGGCGCCGACTTGCCACGAGGAACCGCCGGGCCAGGTATAGTAGGTGTCATCCAAATTGTTCGTTCCCGCATAGGTCGAACCGGGCAGCGACCAATTCATCTCGAACCAAAGCCAACCGCCTTCGGGCACCGCGAAACTCCATTGCCCGAAGCCCAAGGTGGCCCGGGTAAAGACATTGCCCGGATCGGCCTGGAACGTCGCGGTGAAGGTCTGCCAGCCCGTGGAGTAGTTGCTCTGGGCGGCGATCCACTCGGAACCCCAGGAGTTGCCGAAGTCGGCGCGGCTGCCGTTGAAGCCGACGCCCGAATTGAAGACGGTACTCGAAGCGCCCACCTCCACGGAGTAGGGCGCGTTCGGCGCATGCACCGGACCGGCACCGAGCCGCGAAGCACCCGCCAGCAGGACGGCGCAAAGCATGCCGAGGCCGAGGAACGTGGGGGAAGGACGGAATGACACCGAAGCAAGGGAAGAAGGAAACGGGGGCATACCCTCGGCTATTGGATTCCGAATCGGGAATTTCAAAAAATCTCCCGCCGACCCCGAATCCGCTCACGCCGGCCCGCGCCGCGCGGCTTCGATCGCGGCGATGTCGATCTTCCCCATCTCCATCATCGCCGAGAAAACGCGTTGCGCTTCCGCGCCGCCGGCCGCCATGGCGCGCGTCAGCACGCGCGGCGTGATCTGCCAATTCACACCCCAGCGGTCCTTGCACCAACCGCATTGGCTCGCGCGGCCGCCGTGGCCCACGATCGCGTTCCAATAACGGTCCGTCTCCTCCTGCGTGTCCGTCGCCACCTGGAACGAAAACGCCTCGGTGTGCGGAAAAATCGGCCCGCCGTTCAGGCCCAGGCACGGAATCCCGAGCACGGTGAACTGCACGGTCAGGATGTCGCCGGCCTTCCCCATGGGATAATCCGTCGGCGCGCGGTACACCGCCGTGACGCTGCTGTCGGGAAACGTCGCCGCATAGAACGCGGCGGCGTACTGCGCGTCGTGATTGTACCAAAGGCAGACGAGGTTTTTCGGGATCGAGGTTTGGTTCATGGGAAAAGTCCGACGCGCCCCGCAGCCCAACCGGCCCGGGCCCCGGAAGCGATTACGTTGCGTCTCCTTCTCCACGTTCCACCTCGCCCGATCCGGACCACGCCCCTCCAAAAAACCCCGGACCCTCCCCTTCCCATCCTCCGTGCCCTCCCCCCTCCCTCCGTGCCCTCTGTGTCTCCGTGGTTCTTTCCCTTTCGCTCCCCCTCCGTCCACCTCTCCCTTTCTCCGCCCCTCCCATCCTCCCGTGCCCGCCCCCCATCCTCCGTGCCCTCTGTGTCTCCGTGGTTCTTTCCCCTTCCCTCCCTTTCCGTCCCCTTCCACCGACCACTTCTCTGCGGTTCAACCCGTCCCGCGGCGTTCGCGTTTCGCGGTTTGACCCCGGCTGACCGCCCCGTCCCCTTGGCCCTGACCCACCCCGCCATGTTTGCCTTATCCCGCCCCGACCTGCGCCTACCCCTGTTCTTCGCCCGGCTCGGTGTCCTCGCCCTGCTGGCCGGCGGCGCGCTCGCGCCGGCGGCCGCGGCGGACGCGCCCCGGCTGACGCATTTCCAGCCCGGTATCCCTTGGCCCGATACGCAGGGCACGCACCTCAACGCCCACGGCTTCGGCCTCCTGTACCACGGCGGACGCCACTACTGGTACGGCGCGCACAAGATCCCCGGCCGCACCGAGTCCGAGAAAAACGAAGCCGGCGTCCGCTGCTACGTCAGCGACGATCTCCTCCACTGGCAGGACGCCGGGCTCGTGCTGTCCGTCTTCGCGCCGGACGCCCACTCCGACCTCGCCGACGCCTCCATCCTCGACCGCCCCAAGGTCATCTTCCACGCGGCCACCGGGAGATTCATCCTCTACTTCAAACTCTACCCGCCGAAATCGCAGGGCGGAAAATCCGGCGTCGACTTCGCCTACGTCGGCGTCGCGACCGCCGCGCAACCGACCGGACCGTTCCGCTACCACGGGCGATTCTCCGGCGGCGGCAGCCGCTTTGGCACGGGCGACTTCGCAATTTTCCCCGATGCCGACGGCACGATCTACCACGTCGGCGTGCGCAAACCGGACAAAGTCCACGTCGCCGGCCGTCTCGCTCCCGACGGCCTGGGTCCCGCGGGCGATTACGTCGAACTCGCCGGCATCGCGCCCGCCACCGAGGCGCCCGCGCTCTTCCGCCGCGGGGACAAGATTTACTTCCTCGGTTCCGGCAGCACGGGCTGGGCGCCCAACGCGGCGCGCATGTTTGTCGCGGACCGCGTCACCGGTCCCTACCGCGCCCTCGGCAACCCCTGCGTCGGCATCAATCCGCACAACGGCCTCGGCCCCGAGAAAACCTTCGGCGGCCAGAGCACGTTCGTCTACGCGGTGCCCGGCCGGCGCGACGCATGGATCGCGATGTTCGATATCAACCGGCCCCAAGACCCGGTGAACTCCGGCTACATCTGGCTGCCGATCGAGTTCGAGGGCGACCACCCGGTGATCCGCTGGCGCGACCGCTGGGACCTGTCCGTCTTCGCCCGAAATTGAGCGGGAGCAGGCAGTTGAAAATTGGTGTTTGAGGGTTGAGCGATCGATCCGCCAGCGCAGCGTCGAAAACGCCGGTCCCGTAGCAGCGAGCGGGAGCGAGTAGCGCCCGTGCACACCCGCTGCCTTCGACCCTGCTTTACTCGCTGGCGCTCGCTGTGCCCTCCCGGTCTCCTCCGTGTCCGCCGGGCCTCCGTGGTTCAATCCCCCGCGGCACCTCAGTGGAAATCGTGCGACGCCTGCGTCGGCACGGCCGCGGGCGGCAGCGGTTCGATCGTCTCCGCCTTCACGTGGATCACGCCCTCGCGGTGCTGCAGCCGGCCCGTGATGCGCAGCGCCGGTTCCTGCGTGATCGTCAGCCGCCGCGCCTCGAACAGCGCCGGCAACACCACCGCGTTCGCGATCCCCGTCTCGTCCTCGAGGCTGATGAACACGAACCCTTTCGCCGTGCCCGGCCGTTGCCGGCAGATCACCGAGCCCGCGATCTCCACGCGGTCCCCGTCCCGCCCCAGCGGCAAATCCGCCGCCCGCCACACGTCCGGCAGTTGCGCGCGCACCAGCGCCATCGGGTGCACGCCCGCCGTCAGCTCCAGGGCCGTGAAATCCGCCCGCAGCCGTTCCGCCAACGTCATCGGCGCCAGCGGCGCCGCGACGTCCCGCTCCTCTTCCGCCCCCGCCGCATCCCGGAACAGCGCTTCGTCCTCCGACCACGCCGCCTCGATCTGCCAGAGCGCCGCGCGGCGGTGCGGCGCGAGCGCGTGCAGCGCCCCGGCCGCGGCCAACGCCCGCCGCTCCGCCGCCGTGAATGCCGTGCGCCGCAGCCAATCGACCAATTTCGCAAAGGGCCGCTCCGCGCGCGCCGCGAGCATCGCGCGCACCGCCGTCTCGCGCAGGCCCTTCACGTACGAGAGGCCGATCCGCAGCGTGCCGTCGGCTTCCACCGTGCACGGCCAGTCCGACCGCGCGACGCACACGGGCCGCGTGCGCAATCCGTGGCGCCGCGCGTCCTGCAGCAGCGTCGCCGGGGAATAGAAACCCATCGGCTGGTGGTTGAGCAGGCTCGCGGTGAACTCCGCCGGCCGGTGCACCTTCAGCCAGGTGCTCGCGTACGCGAGCAGCGCGAAACTCAGCGCGTGCGATTCCGGAAAACCGTAGGCCGCGAAACTCAGGGCCGACTCGCTCACTTTCTTCACCACGGTTTCGTTGCGCCCGTGCGCGCGCAGCGCGGCCACGAGCTTCGCCAGCGCGCGCTGCAACCGGTCGCTGCCCTTGGTGAAACCCATCGCGCGCCGCAGCTCCTCCGCCTCGCCGCCGGTGAACGCCGCCAGCTTCATCGCCAGCTCCAGCATTTGCTCCTGGAACAGAATCACGCCCAGCGTGCGGCGCAGGATCGGCGCCACGATGTCGTCGACGCTCGGGTCGAGGTAGCTCACGGGCTCGAGCCCGTTGCGCCGCCGGATCAGCGGGTGCACGAGATGCCCGACGATCGGCCCCGGCCGCACGATCGCGACCTGCATCGCCACGTCGTAGAAACAGGCCGGCCGCAGCCGCGGCAGCGTCGCCATCTGCGCCCGGCTCTCGATCTGGAACACGCCCACCGTGTCCGCCGCCCGCATCGCCGCGTAGGTGGCCGGGTCGTCCGGCGGGATCGTGTGCAGCTCCACCGGCACACCCCGCGCGCGGCACAACGCGAACGTATCCTGCAGCGCCGCCATCATGCCGAGGCCGAGGAAATCGACCTTCACGATGCCGAGGTCCTCGCAGTCGTCCTTGTCCCACTGCACCACGGTGCGGCCGGGCATGGTCGCGTTTTCCAGCGGCACGACGCGGTCGAGCTGGCCCTGCGCGATCACCATGCCGCCGCTGTGCTGCCCGAGGTGCCGCGGCAGCCCGTGGATCTGCCGGTAGAGCTCGACCATCGCCGCGGCGCGGGGATGCCGCGCCGCGATGCCGGCGAGCGCGAGTTGGTCCTGCAGCTCCAGCGTCTCGGGAAAATCGCCGTTGGCATAGAGGCCGGAAAAACGGTCGAGCGCATCGTCGCCGAAGCCGAGCACCTTGCCGATCTCGCGCACCGCGCTGCGGCCGCGGTACGTGATCACGTTCGCCGTCATGGCCGCGCCCCGCGCGCCGTACTGCGCGTACACGCGCTGCAGCACGCGTTCGCGCAGCTCGCCGCTGGGCAGGTCGAGATCGATGTCGGGCCACGAGGGATGCCCGTCGCGCCCGACGCGCCCCTCGCTCAGGAACCGTTCGAACAGCAGCTCGTGCCGGATCGGATCCACCGCCGTGATGCCGAGCGCGTAGCACACCGCGCTGTTGGCCGCGCTGCCGCGGCCCTGCACGAGAATGCCCTCCTCGCGGCAGTACCGGCAGATATCCCACACGATCAGGAAATAGCCGGCGAACCCGAGCCGCGCGATCAGCGCGAGCTCGCGGTCGAGCTGCGCCGCAACCCGCGGACAGATCGCGCCGAAACGCCGCGCCGCGCCGGCGTACGTCGCCGTGCGCAGGAACTCCGGCATCGGCGAGCCGTCGGGCGTCGTGTAGTCCGGAAACCGATACCCGAGGTCGCGCAGCGTGAAATTGAGCCGCGCCTCGAGGCGCACCGAGTTGGCCACGGCCTCCGGCAGGTCGCGGAACCGCGCCGCCATCGCGGCGGGCGTCGCCAGGTGGCGCTCGGCGTTGGGTGCGAGCCGGCGGCCCGCGGCGTCGAGCGTCGTGTGCAGCCGCAGGCAGGTGAACACGTCCGCCGTCCGGCGCTGCGCCGGCGTCGCGTACGCGGCGCCGCCCGTCGCCAGCAACGGCAGCCCGCGCGTCGCCGCCAGATCGCGCAGAAACGCCACCTCATGCTCCTCGCCGCGCACGCGGTGCCGCTGCACCTCGACAAACAGCCCGGCCTCGTCCGGCCCCGCCGGCCCGCCGCCCGGCGCAAAGATCGCCGCCAACCGATCCAGCGCCGCCGCCGCCGCCGCCGGCCCCGCCGCGCGCCAGGCGCGGCGCACCGGGCCGTCCTCGTCGCCCGTCAGCGCAACGAGGCCCTCGGCGTGCGCGGCGAGTTCGTCCCAACCCGCGAAGCAGGGCCGTTTGCGGTCCGCCGGGCCCGGCGCCAACGGATGCTCCGGCGGCGGCAAGCCGGCCCGGCGCGGCGTGAGCTTCGCCGCCGTGATCAGCCGGCAGAGGTTGCGGTAGCCGGCCGGCGTGGCCGCGAGCAACGGCACCACGCTGCCGTCTTCCATCGTCACCTCCGCGCCCACACGCGCACGCAGGCCCTGCTCGCGCGCCGCGCCGTAGAGCCGGGGCGCGCCGTACACGCCGTCGCGGTCGAGCAGCGCGAGCGCCGCCAGCCCTTGCTTCGCCGCCGCCGCCGCCATGTCCTCCGGACTCGACGCGCCGCGCAGGAAACTGAACGCACTGCGGGCATGCAGTTCGACGTAGTTCATCGGTCGCTGGGCCAAGCTTTCAGCGGTCAGCTATCAGCGCTCAGCTTTCAGCGGTCGATCTTGGACCGATCGCCGACAGCTGATAGCTGACAGCTGAAAGCTAATCGTATTCTCCCTCGATGAAGTACGCGTCGTCGATCTGCAGCAGGCGGTAGAGCCCGCCGCCCGCGAGCGCCAGGTCCCATTCGCAGCGGATCCACGCGCGGTCGTGCTGCCACCAGTCGCCGCTGCTGCGCCACGGCCCGCGCAGGTCGGCGATCTCGCCGTGGAAGCGGTGCGTGAACAGGTACGTGGGCCGCCGGCTGCCCGCGGCAAACTCCAGCGTCGCCAGCAGCGGCGGCCGGAACCGCCGCAGCGGCAGCCCGTACGGCGGGTGCACCGGCGGCGGCGCCGGCGGCGGCACCGTGGGCGCGGGCGCGGCGAGGCCGACGGCGTCGGGCCGGCGCGTGTCGAGCAGCTGCGGCGTGCCGAGGCGACCGGGGCCGACGATCGCCGAAACGCGCGCCAGCGTTTCGGCGAAGCCGTGCGGATCGCGCAGGCCCGTCTCGAACAACCCGGCCTGGCGCACGGGCGGCCGCGCGGGCACGACGGCGAGGTCGAAGCCCGTGAGCGCGGCCGCGGTTTGCAGTGTTTCCAGGTGGGTGTGGAGCGCGCGGAAGAGCACGGCCGGATCCGCCGTCGGCTCGGGCAAACTGAACGTGCGGGTGTGCCGGCCGCCGTCCTCGAGGTGCAGCGCGAGGTCGAGGGCGGCCGCGACGAAGTGCGCCGCACGCAACTCGAGCGCCAGCCGGTCCAGCGCGCGCCGCAGCCCGAAGAGCAGCGGCTCGAGCGTGGCGACGCCGTCCTCGAAGCGCAGCCGCGCCGCGAATTCCACCGGCAGGGCCGCGAGGCGCAGCGGGCGCGGCGCGCCGCCGGCCGCGCGCTGCCAGAGCGCGAGCCCGGCCGCGCCGAAACGGCGGCCAACCTCGTCGCGCGGCAGCGCCAACAGGTCCCCGAGCGTGCGCACGCCCCAGAGCGCGCATACGTCCGCCAGCTCCGCCGGCGGCTCGGCGACCGCGAGCGTCAGCGGCGCGAGGAACGCGGCCTCCGCCTCCGGCGCCAGCCGCCGCACGGCCGCGGCACCCGCCGCGTCCGCGAGCGTGTGCGCGACGTACCGCGCCAGCAACGGCGTGCGGGCGAGCCCCGCCGTCGCCGCCAGCCCGAGCCCGGCCAGCTCCGTCACCGCGGCGCGCGCCGCGGGCTCCGGCGGGTCGAGCAGGCCGCGCAGATCGCAGGTGCAGAGGCCGGGCGCGGTGTCCTCGACGCGCGGCGCGAGGTTGTGTGCGAGCGCAAGCAGGAGCGCGCCCGTCTCGGCCTCCGCCGCGGCCGCCGGCGCGCGGATCGCGAGCACCGGACAGCGCGCCATGGCCTGCGGCGCCGTGAGACCGGGCGTCACGCCCGCCGCGCGCGCGGCCGCGTTGGCCGCGAGCACGAGGGATTTCTTGCCGCCGGCGGAGAACAGCGCCGCCGGCCCGCCCGGCGCGGCGGGCGGATCGGCCCGCAACGCGGCCTGCAGGGCAAACTCCGGCAGATGGAGAACGGCAAACATGGCGGCGCGCGTGGTCAGGCCGTGGCGGCGGCCAGCCGCTGGCGCCGGAGCTCGGCCGGCAGCCGCGCTACCGCCGCCGCCCGCTCGCACTCCAGCGCCGCGAACGGCTGCGTTTCCGGCAACACAAAGCGCACCTGCGCGCTCGGCACCGTGGCTCCGGGAGTGACGACAACGAGCACGAGGTCGGACGGCTCGACCGCGCGTTGCAGCCGGTACCAGGTCGTCGCGGGAATGCGCCGCAGCTCGGCCTCGGGCGCGCGGCGCAGGTCGAGGCAGACGAGGCCGAGGTTGGCATCGCGCACGAGCAGGTCGGCCACCGCCAAGGCCTCGTCCGTCCCGCCGCAACGCACCCAGACGAGATGCGCGAGCAGATCGGCCGGATGCGACCACGGGTCGAAACAGTCCGTGGTGTCGACGAGCGCGACGCGGCGGCGCGCGGCCCGCGTCGTCGCCAGCAGTTGCCCGAGGCAGAGCTGGCCGCCGCAGCTCGGCGCCGCACAGACCAATTCGGTCACGGCCCCGCGCGGCAAACCGCCGGCCGGCGCATCGAGCGCGGGCACGCCCGACGGCACCGCGCAGCCCGGACCCCGCGGTCCCGTGGGGAAGCGGACGGCCAGTTGCTGGCGCAGCTGGGTGAGAATCTCGGAGGCGGGCATGGCGGCGGACGGTGCGGCTGGGGTCGTTTTTGGATAGTGTTCAAACGAACACTTTTGAAACCGAAGGCAACCGCGGCGAATGACGGAAGTCACGCTCCTGCGGCGCTTTTCCCGCTTCCATCCTTCACGGTGCGGCGGAGTCGGCCGGGGACTACACCCTTGGGTGTATGGCCGGCGCGGCGCCTTGCTGCTAGAATCGCCGGACCTGCCCCGATCTCTGTCCGCGGGCGGGATTCCACCCATGAAACGATTCCTCGCCTGCGTCGCGTTCGGCGCCGCCACCGCCCTCCTGCCCGCGCAATCCGCGTTCAACGTCGACTTCGGCAGCCCCGATACGCCGGCCCACTTCTCGGGCACCGCCCTCGCCCCCGGCAGCGGCACGATTTGGACCAACATCACCGCCACCGGCGGCCCTGTCAGCCTGCTCGACACGCAGGGCAACGCCAGCGCGGTCACCCTCCAACTCTCGGGCTTCAGCTTCTGGTACGGCGGAGGCAGCTACTCCGGCGGCCCCCTGGCCACGACTTACGCCAACCTGATGTTCGACTACGCGTACGTGGGCATCGCCGGGATTCAGGGCACCGGCACGGTTCGCTTCGAAAATCTCAATCCCGGCACAACCTACAACCTCCACCTCTACTCCCAAGGCGACAGCATCGACCAGGGCGGCCGTTTCACGCTCACGACCTACGGTGCGGCCGACCAGACTGCCTTGAACATCGGCACTTCGGATTTCAGCGCCTTCAGCGAGGGCAACAACTTCGTCGTCTTCCGGAACGTCCGGGCCGACAGCTCGGGCGTCCTCCAGCTCCAGATCGCCTCCAATCTCTTGTCCAGCTACGGCGCCCTCAACGGCCTGCAACTCACCGCCGTGCCCGAGCCCTCGACCTACGCCGCCCTCGCCGGTGCCGCGGCGCTCGGGTTCGCGTTCTGGCGCCGCCGGCGGCCAAGCCGCACGGCCTGACGCGCTGCGGCCGCGGGCGGCCGCTTTCGAATCTTGGCGGCCGGCGGATCACCGGCATGCTGCCGCGGTCCCAATCCCGCCCGTGAAAACGCTTTCCCTTCTCCGTCTCGCCGCCGCCTGCCTCTGCGCTGTGTCCGTCGCGGCCGCGGCCGCGCCCCTGCGCTGGAGCAACGATCTGCCCAACCGCCCCGCCGCCTGGTTCGCCACGCCGGAGGCCCGCACCATGGCCGCCGCGGTCCTGACCTACCAGTCCGAGCACGGCGCCTGGCCCAAGAACACCGACCTCTCCGTCCCGCTCACGCCCGAGATCGCCGCGGAAATCAAGCGTGGTGGAAAAGCCGATACGATCGACAACGGCGGCACCGTTTCGCCGCTGCGCTTCCTCGCCCGCGTCCACGCGGCCGCCCCCGACCCCGCCTACGTCCGCGCCATGGTCCGCGGCCTCGATTACCTGCTCGCCAGCCAATACCCCAACGGCGGCTTCCCCCAGTTCTTCCCCCTGCGCGAAGGCTACTATTCCCGGATTACCTACAACGACAATGCCATGGCCAACGTGCTCGGGTTCCTGCGCGAAATCGCCCAGGGCAAGGAGCCGTTCGGCTTCGTCGACGCGGACCGCCGCGCGCGCTGCGCCGACGCCGTCGCCCGCGGCCTCGATTGCATTCTGCGCACGCAGATCCGCCAGAACGGCCAGCTCACCGCCTGGTGCGCGCAGCACGACGAGAAGACCCTCGCGCCGGCCTGGGCCCGCAAGTACGAGGCCCCTTCCCTTTCCGGCAACGAGAGCGTCGGCCTCGTGCGCTTCCTGATGGGCGTGGAAAAACCGGCGCCGGAAATCGTCGCCGCGATCGAGGGCGCCGTCGCCTGGCTGCGCGCGGCCACGATCACCGGCCTGCGCATCGACACCTTCACCGGCGCCGACGGCAAACGCGACCGCCGCGCCGTGCCGGACCCGGCCGCCCCGCCGGTCTGGGCCCGCTTCTACGAGCTCGGCACCAACCGCCCGCTCTTCATGGGCCGCGACTCCGTACCCCACTACGCCCTCGCCGAGATCGAACAGGAACGCCGCGGCGGCTACGCCTTCTACGGCGACTGGCCCGCCTCCCTGCTGGAAAAAGACTACCCGCGCTGGCGCGCGAAACTCGCCGCGGCGCGCTGAGACCCAATCCGGCCGTTGCGCGCCGGGCTTTGCGAATCGGGAGACCGGTCCGCCGCTTACTCCACTTTCACCGCGGCGTCCTCGACGATCAGGCCGTACTTGTAGCCGCCGCCGAAATCTTTGTCGGCGGAAAGCTTGCCCGTCACGAGCACGAGGTCGCCGACCTTCGCGGCCGCCTGGGTCGTGACCGTGAGGTCGTTCGTGCCCTCGGCGCCGGAGCCGTCGCGGATATGCAGCCAGTTCTTGCCCATGATCTGGGCGTTGAATTTCACAACGCGGCCGCGCACCGCGATCGGTTTGCCGGCGAGGGCTTTCTTGCCCGCGTAGATCTCGGCGACGGTCTGGCCGCCGTCCGCGCGCTTGATCCCTTTCAGGTCGGGCGCCGCCTTGGGCGCCGGAGCCGCCGACGCCGCTGCGCCCGCGGCCGGCGGATGGCCGGCGGGCAGGCCCGCGGCCGCAAGGATCGCCGCCTCGCCGATCGAGCTGCCGCCGCCCGGCCGCTGGCCGTTCACGCGCACGTCGCCGCTGAAGTACACGACCTCGAAGGTGCGGTTGAGCGTCTTGCTGTGGTAATTCGCCATCGGCATCGCGTCGGCGATCTCGACCGTGTCGCCGACCTTCACCGGGAACTGCGGCGCCGCGGCCCAGACCTTTTTGCCCGCGACGTCGACCAACACGTAGGTATAGCTCGCGGCGTTCATCGTCTCGGCCACCTTGCCCGCCAGGGCTCCGGCCGGAGCCGGGGCGGCCGCGGCCGGGGCCGCCCCGCCGGACGCATTCGCTGCCAGGACCGGCAGACCGCCGAGCACCACCGCCGCCAATCCGCCGAGCACGAACGAAGATTTCATGCGGCCAACGGAACACGTCGCCCGCCCCGCGGCAAGTTTCTCCACCGCCGCCGGCCAGCGATGCGCAATCCTTGGCAAACGACGCGGCAATTGACGACCCCGGCGGCCGCCGTTTCGCTCCCGCCCATGTTCACCATCATCGGCGGCGACGGCAAAGAGTACGGTCCCGTGACGGCGGATCAGGTCCGCGCCTGGATCGCGGGCGGCCGGGCCAACCTCGACACGCAGGCGAAGGCGGTCGGCTCCGACGAATGGCGCCGGCTCGGCGACTACGCCGAATTCGCGCCCGGCGGCGGCGTGCCGCCCCCGCCCTTGAGCGCACCGCCGTTCCCGGCCGCCGCCGCGCCCGCGGCCGCCGGCTTCACCGCCGCCGCCCCGACGACGCTCGTGCCCGCCGGCCGCATTGTCCGGCTCGGCGCCGCCGTCCTCGATTCGTTGCTGGCGTCGGTGGCGATCTTGCCCGGCATTTTGCTGATGGGCCCCTCTTTCCTCGCTCTGGTCACGGCCTACACCCGCGGCGAGCAGCCGGACATTGCGGCGATCGGCGGCGCCGGCCTCGTGCTCGGCGGCCTCGTCGCCGCCGCCGGCTGGTTCGTGCAGTTCGTGATCCAAGTTTGGCTGATCAGCACGCGCGGGCAGTCGATCGGCAAAAAGCTCCTCGGCATCCGGATCGTGAAGTTCGCGGACCACACCAACCCCGGCTTTCTGCACGGCTGGTTCCTGCGCAACTTCATCCGCGGCGTGATCCAGATGGTGCCCTACATCGGCTTCGTCTTCGCCCTCGTCAACCTCGCGTTCATCTTCGGCGAGCAGCGCCGCTGCCTGCACGATCTCATCGCGGGCACGAAGGTCGTGAACGCCTGACGCGCCTCCGCGCGGCGGTTCACTTGCGGCCCAGGACGGCGTCGAGCGACAGCCGGCCCGGCCCGAAGGCGAACACGATCGCGCTCGCGAGCAGGAAGAGAAACGGCGCCGCCTCGGTGAACTTGTCCGGCTCGCCGGCGAACAGCGCCGCGGCCTCCGCGCGGTGCGCGGTCGCATAGGCCACCGCCATCGTCGCCAGCAGCGGCACGCTCGCGAGCCGCGCCCCGAGCCCCGCGAGGAGCAGCAACCCGCCGCCGCACTCGACGGCTCCGGCCAGAAACGCGTTCACCTGCGGCAGCGGCAGGCCGAGCTCGGTGAAGAACGCCGTGGTCTGGCCGAGGTTCATCAGCTTGCCCTTGCCGGCGACGAAGAACGACCAGCCCCACCAGCCCCGCACCAGCAGCAGCAGGACGGGCTGCACCCACGTACCGGCGGTCACGGCAAGCGTTTCCAATTTGGACCAAAGCGCGGCGAATTTCATGCGGATGGGAGGGCCGCGCGGCGGAAACATTCCCGAAGCACGGGATTTAATTTTTCCCGCGCGCGCAGAACCAACCGAAGCCCATCCACGCGGCGAACCACGCCTGCACCTGCGCCGGCCGCACGCGCGGGCCGCCGGCGGCCACCGCGGCCGCGAGGGTCCGGCCCGCCGCCAGCGCGGACAGGATGCGGCAGGCCGCGGGTTCGAGCCGCTTGTAATACAGGCGGTTGTCCAGGCGGTGGACGGCCACATACACGCGCTGCCGCCGCGGCCGCGCCACCCGGCGGGCGGCGGCCCGCGACGCCACCCCGTCGACCGCATGGCTCGCCGCGGAGCGGAGCGCGTCCCGCTGCTTCACCGCGAGCACGTAGTCGTCCACCGGCCACGCGGCCGTGAGCAGAGTCACATAGGGCTGCAGGCGGAGCCGGAGCCGCGTCGGCGCCGCGCCCGCGATGTCCGCCGCCCCGAGCACCGGCCGCGCCTCGCCGTCGAAAGCCACCGTCTGCGCCCATTCGAAATCCGCGACCGCCGCGGCGAAAGCCGCATGCCGCCCGGCCCACCGCGGGTGCGCCCGCAGGAAAGCCGGCAGGCGCGCGCAGAGATTCCGCAACGTGAACGACCGCGACGGCTGCGCCGCCAGGTAGGCGCGCACCAGCGCGTCGAATCGCCGCTCGCCCAGCAAAGCCCGCAGCCCGGGCGCATCCTCGTGCACGCAGTCGATGAGCCGGAACCAATAGCTGCGGCTGTAGATCTGCAGGCGCTCGAAGGGACTGATCCGTCCGCCCGGCCGGATGACCTCGGCGGCGACCTCCGCCATCGGCCGGCCGTCGAGCCAGCGCGGCTGCAGTCCGTCCGAAGGTGTCAGCGGCCGCACCAGCGCGTGCAGCATCCAGCGCTGCAGGGCCCGCAGGTCGGCGTCGGTCCGCAGCGCCGCCGGCACGCGCCGCGGCGGCGGCCGAAGCCCGGCGGGAGGCGCGGGGACGCGGCGGCGCTTCATCGCGGGTCCGCGGCGCGCGCGCCGGCGAGGTAGGTGTCGGCCTTCAGCGCCTCGGCATGGACTTCGTCGAACGACGGGATTTTGTCGTCCCACTCGAGCAACGTCGCCGTCACGCCCGCCCCGCGGATCGCGCGGTCGTAGAGCCGCCAGACCGGGTCGGGCACGGGGTGGTCGTGCGTATCCAGAATGTAATGCTCGAAGCGCGTGTGGCCGGCGACGTGGATCTGGCCGACGCGGTCGAGCGGCACGCCGCGGAGGTAATCCAACGGGTCGAAACCGTGGTTCTCCGACGAGACGTAGATGTTGTTCACGTCGAGCAGGATTCCGCAGTCGGCCTGCTCGGCGACTTCGGCGAGGAATTCCCATTCCGCCATCTCGCTGGCGTTGAACTCGGCGTAGCTGCTGACGTTCTCGACGCAGATCGGCACCTCGAGAAAATCGCGCACTTCGCGGATCTTCCCGGCGGTGCGGCGGGCGGCGGAAAACGTGTAGGGCATCGGCAGCAGGTCGTGCGAATACGTGCCGTCGACGCTGCCCCAGCAAAGATGGTCGGAAAGCCACGGCGTGCGCGTGCGGCGCACGAGCGCCTTGAGTTTCCGCAGGTGCGCGCGGTCGGGCCGGTCGGCGGATCCGAAATAGAGCGACACGCCGTGCTGCACGACGCGGTACTGCTCGAGGATCCGGTCGAGCACTTCGAGCGGCCGGCCGCCGTCGACCATGAAGTTTTCGGAAATGATCTCGAACCACGCGCAGACGGGTTTGCGCTCGAGGATATGCCGGTAGTGCGGCACGCGCAGCCCGAGGCCGATGCCGTAGTCGGTGAAACCGTTGAAGCGGTTGGCGGGCATGGCCGGAGCGAAATGGCGGATTCGGAAAACGGAAAAACGCGGCCGGCTCCCGGCGCCGGCCGCGGGCCCCCTGAAAGCGATCAGCTCTTCTTCGGCTCCGGCTTCTTCTCCATCGTGGAGCAGCCGCCCTTGCCCTTGCAGGAATTCTTGGACTTGCAGCCGTTGTCGCCGGCCTTGCAGCCGCCCTGGCCCTTGCAGGCGTTCTTGCCCTTGCAGTCGTGTTTGCCGGCGTCGGATTTCTGCACGGTCTTGCCGGCGGTCTCGGCGGCGAGGGCGCGGGAAGCAAGCGCACCGGAATAGAGGCCGGCCACGGCGGCGGCGGTGATGAGGAGGCGGGTGGATTTGGTCATGGGGAGGAACGGACGGAGGTTGGAACCGCGCCGCCGCACCATGCGACGAACCGCGGACGCACATCAGAGCAACCGCCGCCGCGTTTATTCCGCGGCCGCCGAAAAAATCCTCCGCCCCCGCGGCATCCGGGATTCGGATACCACCGTGCCGGCAAAAAAAGCGGGGCGGGTTTGCACCCGCCCCGGAGCGAAATCACTCGGCTTTTTTGCCGCGGCCGCGACCGCCGCGGCGGGACGGCTTCTTGTCGCCGTCGGCTTCGCCGCCTTCGGCCGCGTCGTCTTCCTCGTCGCCCGCCTCGTCCTCTTCGCCGACCTTGTCGGCGAATTTCGACGCTTTGGCGTTGAGCCAGAGGTCGCCGCGGCCGTTGCGGTTGAACCAGAAGATCTCGCCGGCGTGCTCGACGAACACGGGCTTCTCGCGCGGCTTCTCCGGCACCTTCAGGCCGACGGCCACGAGCGTGGCGACGAGGTCGTCGACCGGCTTGTTGAGATCTTCGGCGAGCCGCTCGGCCTTGCCGGCAAACGCGCCCGTCTTCGTCTCCTTCAACAGCAGACGGATACCGGCGAGCACGCTGTCGCCCACCGGGGCGGCCGGAGCAGCCGGAGCGGCGGATGATTCAGCGGACGCAGCCGGAACGTCGGTTGCCACGGGAGCCACGGCAGGCTCCGCGGCCGGCGCGGAGTCGGAAGCCGGGGCGGCCGGCGCGCCATCGGGCGCGGGCGCCTGGCCATCGGGGGCCGGAGCTGCGCCGGCTTCGGCGCCGGCCGGAGCCGCCGCATCGCTGGCCGCGGCCGCGGCGGCGGTTTCGCCGCCCTTCTTTTCGCGGCCGTTGATCCAGAGGCCGCCGCGGGAATCGAGATTGAGCCACCAGAGCTCGTTGCCGAATTCCGAATACACGGGCTTGTCGGCCGCGGCGGCGGGAATCGTCAGGCCGAGGGAGGCAAACGCCGTCTTGAGTTCGGCTTCGTTGGTGCGCAGCGCCCGCGAGAGGAAACTCGCGCTGCCCGAACCGCCGGGGCCGCGCCGGTTGCGGCGCATGTGCGGACGGATCTTGGCGAGCAATTCGGCACCGGCCGGCAACGGCGCCGGAGGAATTTCGGATTTCGGAGTGCGGGTTGCGGATTGCGAACTTTCGGCCTCGGACGGCGTTCCGTTTTCGGCCAATTCCGGTTTCCGGTCTCCGACTTCGGCATTCGGGTTGGCCGGCGCCGGGGCCTTGGCGGGATCTTCCTCGATCACGATCCGCTGGGCCTTGACGGAACGGAACACCGGACGCGGCTTTTCCTTGGTGTTGATCCAAAGTTCGCCGCGGCGGTTGATGTTCAGCCAATAAAGATCGCCGTCGTATTCGATGTGCTCGGGCTTGGAATCCTCGTCGATCGGCAGCACGAAGCCGCACTCCACGAGTGCACCCTTGAGGTCCTCTTCGGCCTGGTCCCATTTCTTGGCCAGATAATCGACGCCGACGGACATGCCCGGGCCGCGTTGGTTGCGGCGCATGTGCGGTTTGATCGCATCGAAAAACGTCGGCAGCTCGTCTTCCTCGGCCGTGAGCTTGTCCCACTCGTCCTTCTCCTCTTCCGCGACCTCGGGATCGTCGTCGCGGGACGTGTCGACCGGCTTGCGGAAACCGTCGTCGGGCGCGGTCTTTTCCTCGAGGAAACTCGGGGCGCGTTCCTCGGCGGGCGCGGGCTGGTTGGCGGCCTTGAATTTGGCCTCGAACTCGGCGCGCAGTTTCTCGGCCTCGGCCTTCGCGGCGGCCGCGGCGGCGTCCTGGAGCGTCCAGTCGCGCTGCGTCGAGCGCCGGGCCAAGCCCGTGAACGCCAGAAAGTTGTCCGGATGCGGCTGGAACTGGATGATCTCCCACTCTTCGCGGCCGAGATCGTTCAGAAATTTTTCCAGCAAGGCGGGCGTGGCGAATCCGCCTTTGCCGCTCGTGATGACCTTGTATTCCCAAAGTGACATAGTTTGCGCCACGCCCAGCGCGGCGAATGACCCATCCCAAAAGCCCGGGAGGTTGCCGAGCACTAAATCGCCGGGAAACCGATTCGTCGCCCCTCGGACAACAGGCCATCCGTCATAAACGCCTTCGCCGGCCCGCCCCCGCCCTTGCACCGCCGTCGTTCCAACCCACCCTTCCGCGCCATGGTCCGCCGTCCGCTCCTCGTTTTCCTGCGCCTGCTCGGCGGCACGGCGGCCGCCCTCGGCGCCGCGGCAACGCGCGCGCAAACCGTGCGGCTCGATCCCGAGGTGGTCACCGCCTCCCGCCTCGCCCAACCGCCCGCGCAGGCCGCGGCCACCATCCGGCTGCTCGAGGCGAACGCCCTGCGCGCGTCGCCGGCCGCCACACTCGACGGCGCCCTCCGCGCGATCCCGGGCTTCAGTCTCTTCCGCCGCAGCGACAGTTTCTCCGCCAACCCCACGGCCCAGGGGGTCTCCCTCCGCGGTCTCGGCCCGAGCGGCGCCAGCCGTTCCCTCGTGCTGCTCGACGGCGTCCCGCTCAACGATCCCTTCGGCGGCTGGGTCGCCTGGGCCAAGCTCCCGCGCGAATCGCTGCAACAAGCCGAGCTCGTGCCCGGCGGCGGCGCCACCGCCTGGGGCAACGCCGCCCTCGGCGGCGTCATGCAGCTCCTCTTCGCCGCTCCCGAAAACCAAACCACCCGCGCCGCCGTCACCGCCGGCAGCTTCGGCACGCGCAGCGCCGAATTCGCCCACGCGCAACCGGGCCGCAACGCGATCCTCGACGTCGCCGCACGGGCTTTCGCGACCGATGGTTTCGCGCTCGTCGCCCCGGAACGCCGCGGCCCCATCGACGTCCCCGCCTGGAGCCGCCACCGCTGGGCCTCCGCCCGCTGGCGCCAAACGCTCGGCCCCGCGCTCGGCCTCACCGCCAATTTCCGCACCTTCGAGGAAAAGCGCGGCAACGGCACGCCCTACCAACGCAACGGCTCCCGCGAAAACTTCGGGTCCTTCGGCTTCAACGGCCGCCCTGCGGCCACGTTTGCCTGGTCCGCCGTCGCGTATGTCCAAGATCAATCCTTCGCCTCGACGTTCAGCGGCGTGAACGCCGCGCGCACCGCCGAGACGCCCGCCAGCGACCAATTCGCCGTGCCGGCCACGGCCGCAGGTGCCGCCGCCTCCGGCACGTGGAAACACGCCGACGGTGCGCGCACCGTCGCGGGCGCCGACGCCCGCTTCGTCCGCGGCGAAACCCGCGAACACTTCACGTTCGTCGCCGGCAATTTCACCCGCCTGCGCGTCGCCGGCGGCCGCCAGACCGTCGCCGGGCTCTTCGCCGTGCACGAACGCCCGCTCGCCGCCGGCCTCCGCGCCACCCTCGGCGCGCGCGTCGACCGTTGGCGCGACACCGACGGCCTCCGCCGCGAATCCGACCGCGCCACCGGCACGCTCTCGCGCAACGACCGCTACGCCGATCTGGCCGACCACGAAGTCAGCCCCAACGCCGGCCTTGTCTGGCAACCCGCCCCGGCCTGGCGTTTCCGCGCCCACGCGCAGCACGCGTTCCGCCGCCCCACTTTGAACGAACTGCACCGCCCGTTCCGCGTCGGCGCCAATGTCACCGAAGCCAACGCCGCCCTCCGCACCGAACATGTCCTCGGCGCCGAACTCGGCGCCGAATGGTCGCCCGCCGGCACCGGGCTCGTGCTCGGCGCGGTCGCATTCGCGAACGATTTCCGCGACGCCGTCGGCAACGTCACCCTCGCCCGCGGCCCGGGCGCGTTTCCCCTCTTCGGCACCCTAGCCGCCGGCGCCGTCGGCCGCCAACGCCTCAACCTCGACCGCACGCGCGTCCAAGGCCTTGAACTTTCCGCCCGCTGGTCGCCGCGGGCCGACTTCGCCTTCACCGCCGACTATTTGGGCAACCAGGCCGAGGTCCGCTGCGCCGCCGTCGCGCCCGCCCTCGTCGGCAAACGCGTCGCCCAGGTCCCGCGGCACAGCGCGGCCTTCGGCGCCGTGTGGCGCGCACCGGGCGGCGTCGTCGTGACGCCGCGCCTGCGCACCTTGGGCCGCCAATTCGAGGACGACGAAAACCAACTCCGCCTCGGCGCCGTCGCCATCGTGGATCTCGGGCTCAGCCGCCCGCTCACGCGCCAGCTGGAGCTCTTCGTCTCCGCCGAAAATCTCGGCCGCGCCCGCATCGAAACCGGCCGCAGCGCCGACGGCGTCGTAAACACCGGCACCCCGCGGCTGGTTTTCGGCGGCGTGAGGGGAGTTTGGTAAGGGATAAGACCGGAGTGCGGAGACCGGAAACCGGAAACTTCCGGAATGCCAACTTCACTTGGACCTGTCGTCCAAAGCACGCATGCGCTAGGGCCCCCAACTTCCGGTCTCCGGTCTCCGGTCTCCGGTCTCCGGTCTCCGGTCTCCGGTCTCCGGTTTCCGCAGTCCGGTCTTATACGACATCCAAGCGTGCCTTTTCGCGCGTATGGGTTTTGCTGCGAGCGGCGGAATAAACCGCCGCCCCACGCCTCCCATCCCCATGCTGATCCGCGTCCCGAAGTCCTGGGAACTCCCCGAGTCCGCCGCCACGCCCGAGAGCGCCTACCTGCTCCGGCCCAAGCCCGTCGTCCCGCGCCGCGATTTCCTCAAGACGATCGGCACCGGCGCCGCCGGCCTTGCCGCGGCCTCGTTGCTGCCTTCGTCCCTCCGCGGCGCGACCGCCGGTTTCCCGACCAAGGTCAACCCGGCCCACCGCGATCCCGCGCTCAAGCCGACATCGTACGAGCTCATCACCAGCTACAACAACTTCTACGAATTCGGCACCGACAAGGCCGACCCCAAGCCGAATTCCCAAGGTTGGAAAACGGAACCGTGGACCGTCGAGATCGGCGGCCTGATCAACAACCCCGTCAAAATCGACGCCAACGACCTCGTCATGAAGATGGGCGGCGTCGAACAGCGCGTGTACCGTTTCCGCTGCGTCGAAGCCTGGTCGATGGTGATTCCCTGGGACGGATTCCCGCTGTCCAAGCTGATCGCGTTCGCCGATCCGAAACCGGAGGCGAAGTTCATCACGTTCACCACCTTCAACGATCCGAAAAACGTCCCCGGCCAGCGCCGCCCCGCGCTCGACTGGCCCTACTTCGAAGGCCTGCGCCTCGACGAGGCCAACCACGATCTCTCCTTCATCGCCACCGGCATCTACGGCAAACCGATCCCCAACCAGAACGGCGCCCCGCTCCGCCTCGTCGTGCCGTGGAAGTACGGTTTCAAGTACGGGAAATCGATCGTGAAGATCGACTTCGTCGCCAAGCAGCCCCGCAACACGTGGCAGGTCATGGCGGCCAACGAATACGGCTTCTACGCCAACGTGAATCCCACCGTCGACCACCCGCGCTGGTCCCAGGCCAGCGAGCGCGTGATCGGCGAGGGCGGCGCCTTCGGCCGCCGGCAACGCACCCTCATGTTCAACGGCTACGAGAAGGAAGTCGCCGCCCTCTACAAGGGCATGGACCTCGCGAAATTCTACTGAGCCGCGGCCGCGTTGCCCGGACGGCACCGCCGTATCCGGATTTCGTTTACCGACGCGCGCCTTCGATTTGCCGATCCAACTTCCGCCCGTGCCCGCGAATCTGCTGCGTCGGAAATGGGTCGTCTGGGTGCTGCTCGTCGCGCCCGGGATCTGGGCCCTGTGGCCGCTCTTCCGCCCGAGCCCGAGCGACGCCGATCCGCTCAAGTCCGCGCTGCTCCACCTCGGGCTCGTCGCCGCGATCTTGCTCGCGGTCGTGCTCACGTTTTCGCCCCTGCGCGTGCTGTGGCCGAAATGGGATGTCGCCCAGGCACTCAACCGCCACCGCCGGCTCGTCGGCGTCGCCGTCTTCGCCTACGCCCTGCTCCACGTCGTCGCCCACACGCTGCACGTCTACGACGGCGGCTTCGCGACGCTGCTGAAAGAGCTGCAAAAACCTTTCCAGCTCACCGGCCTCGTCGCCTTCGCCATCCTCTTTGTGCTGACGGTCACGAGCCTCGACGCCGCGATCCGCCGCCTCGGCGGCAAGCGTTGGAAAAACCTGCACCGCTTCGTCTACCTCGCCGCCGCGCTCACGATCTACCATCAGGCCGCGGCGCGAAAAATCTTCCCGCTGCAGGTGGTGTGGATCTTCGGCCCCGTGCTCGTGCTTCAGGCCGCGCGCTGGTGGCGCGTCCGGAGAAACAAAACCGCGACCGCGTAGCCGGCCGGCCGCGTAGGGGCGCGCCTCGTGCACGCCCAGTCTCCGAAGGGCGCGCCCAAGGCGCGCCCCTACGAAACCCAGGCGGGCCGGCGCCGCTTACTTCTTCGCCGCGTACTGCGGCGCCAGCTCGAGGCCGAAGTAGTCGCGCGCGTTGGCGTAGCAGATGTTTTTCACCATGCCGCCGACGAGCTTGAGGTCGTTCGGGATTTCGCCGCGGGCCATGTCGCCGCCGAGCAGATTGCAGAGCGTGCGGCGGAAATACTCGTGCCGCGGGTAGCTCACGAAGCTGCGCGAATCGGTGATCATGCCGACGAACCGCGAGAGCAGGCCGAGGTTGGAGAGCGCGTTCATCTGCCACTCCATGCCTTCCTTCTGGTCGAGGAACCACCAGCCGCTGCCGAACTGCACTTTGCCGGGGATCGAGCCGTCCTGGAAATTGCCGATCATCGTCCCGAGCACGTAATTGTCGTTCGGGTTGTTGTTGTAGAGGATCGTGCGCGGCAACTGGTCGGTCGAGTCGAGCGTGTTGAGGTAGCGCGAGAGCGCCGCGGCCTGCGGGAAATCGCCGATCGAGTCGAAGCCCGTGTCGGGCCCGAGCTTCGTAAGCAGGCGGACGTTGTTGTTCCGCAGCGCGCCGAGGTGGAGCTGTTTCACCCAGCCGCGGGCGGCGTCCCATTTCCCGAATTCCAACATCAGATAGGAACCGTAGCGGGCCGCTTCCTCGGGCGTGGCGGCGCGGCCGCCGCGGACGGCGTCGAACACCATCCGCGCCTGCGCGTGCGTGCAGGGTTCGGCCAACGCGCTCTCGAGGCCGTGGTCCGAGACGCGGCCGCCGGCGGCGTGGAAATCGTCGTGGCGCTTCTTCAACGCGGACAGCAGGTCGTCGAAGGTCTTGATCCCGGTCGCGAAACCGGCGGCGCCGGCGAGCTTGTCGACCCAGGCGTTGAACGCCGCGGGGTTGCCCACGCCGAGGGCCTTGTCGGGCCGGAAAGTCGGATAAACGCGCGCCTTCAGTTTGCCCGGGTTGCGGCGGATCGCCTGGTGGTGCTCGAGGCTGTCGGCGGGGTCGTCGGTCGTGCAGACGACGGCGACGTTGGACTTGTTGATCAGCTCGTGGACGGGGAGCTTGGGCAGCTTGGCGTTGGCCTTTCTCCAGATGCGTTCGGCGGACTTGCCATCGAGCAATTCCGTGGTGCCGAAGTAGGCCTTCAGCTCGAGGTGCGTCCAGTGAAAGAGCGGGTTGCGCAGCGTGTGCGGCACGGTCTCGGCCCAGGCCTGGAATTTCTCGCGGGGCGTGGCGTCGCCGGTGCAGAAACGCTCCTTCACGCCGTTGGTCCGCATCGCGCGCCACTTGTAGTGGTCGCCGCCGAGCCAGAGCTCGGCGAGGTCGGCGAAGGTGTGGTTCTTCGCGATCAGGTCGGGCGGCAGGTGGCAGTGGTAATCGTAGATCGGCTCCGGCGCCGCGTAGCGGTGGTACAGCTCGCGGGCCTGTTTCGTGCCGAGGAGGAAGTCGTCGTGGAAGAGCGGACGGGAGGCCATGGGGTTGGAAAATCGGAAAGGCGGGAAATTGGAAAAACGGGAAACGCGAAACGGCGCGCGGCGCGACGGTTTACTTGGAGATATCGTTGAGCATTTCGTCGAGCGAGGCGTACCGCTCGAGCAGCTTGCGCGCGGCGGCGCAGTGGGCCGCGGGGGCGAGGCCCGTGTTCTCGGCGAGGAAGACGATGTAGCTCGCGATGTTTTTCGCGAAGTTCAGGCGGCCTTCGTCGCTGATGCCGTAGAACCGCGCGCGCTGGCGGTAGCCCGCCGGCGTGTGGTCGCCGAGCGCCGCCTTGTCCGGCCGGCCGCCGGCGGCGAGCACATGCAGGAAATTGTATTCGAACCAGAACATGTGCTCCGGGCTCGGCGGCAGCGACTCCAGCGCCGCGCGCGTCACCGTCGGGTTGGCAAACACGTCCGTGCCGCGGCCCGTCTTCGCCAGCGCGTCGGTGATGAACACGCGCGCCATCTTCTGCTCGGTGGCGTCGGCGCTGTACGCGCCGGCCAAGGCCAGTTCCAACGTGAACGTGTACCAGTCGGACCAGAGCGCCTGGTCGCCGGCGTGCTTCGAGGCGAAGAGCGCGCGGCCCATTTCGTAGGTGTAACGGCCGCTCGTCTTGATCTCGAGGCGGCTGCCGGTGACCTCGCCCATGACGCGGTAGTTTTCCGCCGATTTGCCCGAGCCGGAATGGAAACCGATGCTCGCGCCGAATTGGCGGCACACGCCCCACTGTTTCTCGATCAGCGTCCGCAGCGCGGCGTTGTCCGGATAGGGCATGTTCTTCTGGAAACCGAAGGCCGGCGCCACGAAGTGGATCTTCATCCCCAGCGCTTCGCAGAGCGCGAGCATGATGGCCGTCGTCTCCGGCGTCGTCAGGCCCGGCAATTCGTCGATCGACAATTCGCGCAGATAGGCGCGGCCGACCGCGGTCGTGAACTGCTTCGCGCGCGCGGCGGCGTACTTGTCGTCGCGCCGCTTCATCTTCTGCAACGAGGGCCAGACGTACGCGAGGAGCTTGGCGAACTCGGCTTCGTTCAGCGTCAGACCGACGGCCGCGACGCGGGCCTTCACCGTGGCGACCAGCGCGGCGGGCACGTTGGCCGCGACCCAGCCCGCGGCGTCGTCCGGCACCTTGGTCTGCGCCAACTCGGGCGAGAGATCGAACGTGATGTAGCTTGCCAGCACGCAACCCGCGACGAGCGCGTCCTCGCGGTGGTCGAATTTGCCGCCGATCGGCTGGTGGTCGGCATTGAAACTCCACGCGATGCCGCGGCGGTGGAAGCCGGTCTTCAGCTTCGCCAGCACGCAGCCGTGGCTCATGCCCTCGACGCTCTGGCCCTGGTGGCCCTCGGGCACGTTGGTGCCGATGAAGGGGAACGGGACGGTGTCGAGTTTGCCCGCGAGCATGACGTCGACGTCGTAAACCAATTCGCGCGGGATCGAGTTCTGGTTCGCCGTCACGCCGAGGCCGAGCGCGCTCATCGCCCAATCGACCGCCGGCCAATGCAAGGTTGTGAACCGCGCGCCGATGCCGAGGGTGCTGCGGCCGAGCTGCTCGGTTGCCGTCGCGAAAATCGTGCTCTGCGGATTGTGCTCCTGGACGAGATTCTTCAGGCGGAGCAGATTCTCGAACGTCGCGGGGAAGGCCGTCGTGCCGTCGGAGAGCTCGACGCCGTCGTGCAACGCGTCCGTGCGCCCCTGCAGGCGCCAAGCGCAGTCGCCGTGCGTGTTCTCGATCAACGTCCACGCGCCCGCCTTCGTCTCGAACCGGCTCTTCGGGTAAACCTTCAGCAAAGTGCCGGCGCGCAATTCGTCGCGGAGGGCGGGCCAATCGAGGCAGAAATCCGGGCTGACGCAGGGATTGCTGGCGATGCGGAGTTGGTGCTGGAGCAGGAAGCGGTTGATGGCGGACATGGGCGCGGACGGGAAAAACGGACACGAGTCGCGCACAATCGCCGGCCGCTGACAAGGCTCGGGCGTGTCGCGCCGGGGAAATGACGTCGGACGGTTCTCCGGCCGACTGCGTCGCCGTTTTCAGGGTTGCGCGCGCCGCGCGCGCCGCCTTTGTCGGCGGTTTTTCTCCGCATGTCCGCTGTCGCCGCCCCGGCCCCCGCCACTTCCCCGAATTCGCCGAACCCGGATCACGTCCTGCGTCTCGCGCAGGAACTGAACGTCAAGGTGTTCCAGGTCGCCGCCACCGCGCAGCTCCTGGCCGAGGGCGCCACGGTGCCGTTCATCGCGCGCTACCGCAAAGAAGTGACCGGCGAACTCGACGAAGTTCAGATCACCTCGATCCGCGACCGCCTCGAACAGCTCCGCGCCATCGACGAGCGCCGCGCGGCCATCTTGGCCTCGTTGAAAGAACGCAATCTCCTCAACCCCGCCCTCGAAAAAGCGATCCTCGCCGCCGATTCCCTCACCGTCCTCGAGGACCTTTACCTGCCGTTCCGCCCGAAGAAACGCACCCGCGCCACCATCGCCAAAGAGAAGGGTCTTGAGCCGCTCGCCGACCTGCTTTTCGCCCAGGACCCGGCGACCGATGCCGCCGCGGCCGCCGCCGCGTATGTGGGCAAGGAATACGTCGCCGACGACGGCAAGAACGTGAAATCGCAGATTGCCTCCGGCGAAGAAGCCCTCGCCGGCGCCCGCGACATCATCGCCGAGCGCGTGAGCGACGACAAAGACGCGCGCGCCAAGCTTCGTGCCGTTTTCCAGAAGGATGCCGTCGTTTCCGCCAAGGTCATGCCCGGCAAGGAAAACGATCCCGAGGCCGCGAAGTTCAAAGACTACTTCGAGTGGAGCGAGCCGCTCGCCAAGGCGCCTTCCCACCGCGTGCTCGCGATGCGCCGCGGCGAAAAGGAAATGTTCCTGATGATGCGCGTGCAGCTGCCCGACGAAGGCACCGCCTTCGCCACCGTGCAGTCGCTCTTCGTGAAAGCGAAGTGCCCCGCCGCCGACCAGGTGTCCCTCGCCGTCCAGGACGCCTGCAAACGCCTGCTCGCGCCCGCCATGGAAACCGAGATGCGGCTCGAGTCGAAGAAGCGCGCCGACGAGGCCGCGATCAAGGTCTTCGCCGACAACGCCCGCGAACTTCTCCTCGCCGCCCCGCTCGGCCAGCGCGCCGTCATGGCCATCGACCCCGGCTTCCGCACCGGTTGCAAAACCGTCCTCCTCGATCGCCAGGGCAAACTGCTCCACAACGACGTCATCTTCCCCGATCGCCACGCCGAGGAAGCGAAGGAAAAACTGCTCGGCTTCGTGAACTTCTTCAAAGTCGAGGCCGTCGCCATCGGCAACGGCACCGCCGGCCGCGAGACCGAGGCCTTCGTCCGCGCCCTCGGCCTGCCCGCCACGATTCCGATCGTCATGGTCAACGAATCCGGCGCCTCGATCTACTCCGCCAGCGAGGTCGCCCGCGAAGAGTTTCCCGACCACGATCTCACCGTCCGCGGCGCCGTCTCCATCGGCCGCCGGCTCATGGACCCGCTCGCCGAGCTCGTGAAACTGGATCCGAAATCCATCGGCGTCGGCCAATACCAGCACGACGTCGACCAGAACGCGCTCAAGCGCTCCCTCGACGACGCCGTCGTCAGCACCGTCAACGGCGTCGGCGTCGAGCTCAACACCGCCTCGAAACAGCTCCTCAGCTACGTCTCCGGCCTCAACGCCGCCACCGCCGCCGCCATCGTCGCGCGCCGCAACGAGAAGGGCCCGTTCAAGACCCGCGCCGACCTCAAAGACGTGCCGCGCCTCGGGCCCAAGGCCTTCGAGCAGGCGGCCGGCTTCCTGCGCATCCGCGACAGCGCGCACCCGCTCGACGCCAGCGCCGTCCATCCCGAACGCTACGCCCTCGTCGAGAAAATGGCCGCCGACCTCGGCGCCACCGTCGCCGACCTGATGCGCGACGGGAAACTGCGCGCGAAGATCAAACTCGAGCAGTACGTCACCGCCGACGTCGGTCTGCCCACGCTCACCGACATTATGGCCGAGCTCGCGAAGCCCGGCCGCGATCCGCGCCAGAAGTTCGAGGCCTTCAGTTTCGCCGAGGGCGTCAACAAGCCCGAGGACCTCAAGCCCGGCATGAAACTGCCCGGCATCGTGACCAACGTCACCGCCTTCGGCGCCTTCGTCGACATCGGCGTCCACCAGGACGGCCTCGTCCACGTCAGCCAACTCGCCGACAGCTTCGTGAAGGATCCGGCTTCGGTCGTGAAGCCGTCGCAGCGCGTGATGGTGACGGTCACCGAGATCGACCTCGCCCGCCAGCGCATCGCCCTCTCGATGCGCAGCAACCCGCAGCTCGGGCCCAAGACCGCGCCCGGCGCCGGCGGCCCGCGCACCGGCCCGGGCCAACGCCCCGGCGGTCCCGGGGCGGGTCCGCGGCCCGGCGCCCCCGCCGCGCCGCGCCCGCCGCAAACGCTGACCAACGACTGGTTCAGCGCCGCGCTCAACAAGCGCAAGTGAACCGCGCCCGCGCGCGGCCCGTGGGGCCGCCGCGGATACGCCGTTTCCGCAACGCAAAATCCGCGCGACTTCCCGCAAGTCGCGCGCTGGAATCCCCCTTGGCGATTCCAGCGAACCGGCGCACGCTGGCGGTGTTCCAAACCCCCGCATGAAAAATCCGAACCCGGTTCCCGAAAACACCGCCGACAAACTCATCGTCCGCGGCGTCCACCTCGCCCTCACCCCCGCGCTCCGCGACTACGTCGCCGACAAGACCGCGCGGCTGCTGAACCGCAGCGAAGAAATCGTCCGCCTCCGCATCGACCTCGAATCCGACAAGACCCGCGACGTCGCCGCCCGCTTCACCGCCCACGGCCGCATCGAGCTCAGCGGCCCCGACCTGCAGGCCACCGCGGAGACCGAGGACGCCTACAAGTCCGTCGATCTCCTCGTCGACAAACTCGACGAACTCCTCCGCCGCCGGCACAGCCTGCGCAAAGACCGCCGCAACCACCCGCACGCCGTCGAACTCGACGCCGATCTGCCGAAGGCCGGCGGCCGCTGAGCCGGCGCGCCGCGCCGGCGGTTGAAAGTCCTAGGTTGAAAGTTGAAAGACCGCCGACCGATCGATTCCCGAATTTCAAACCCCTGACGACGCCCGCGGTTCGCCGCGGGCGTTTTTCGTTCTCCAAATCACCAACCCGGCGCCGCCGGCCGCTATCTCCGGCTTTCAACTTTCAACCTTCAACTTAAACCTCCGCCGAACCCGGCGCCCAGCGCCGCGCTCAGCGGTACGGCTGGTGCAATTCGACCGGCTTCGTCTTTTGCTTGGCCTTCAGGCGCAGGTTCAACATTTCGACGCCGAAGGCGAAGGCCATGGAGAAGTAGATATAACCCTTCGGGATGTGCTGGCCGAGGGCCTCGCCGACGAGCGTCACACCGATCAGAATCAGGAAACTCAGGGCGAGCATCTTCACGGTCGGATGCCGGTTCACGAAGTCGCTGATCGCGCCCGCAAACGCCAGCATCACGCCGAGGGCGATCACAACCGCCGTGATCATCACGGCGATGTTGTTCGCCATGCCGACCGCCGTGATCACCGAATCGAGGGAGAACACGATATCGAGGAGCAAAATCTGGATGATGACCCCGGTGAACGTGACCTTGGTCTTGCCGGCGGTCGCGTGGCCGTCGTCGGCCTCGAGCTTCTCGTGCACTTCCTTCACGCTCTTCCAGATCAGGAACAGGCCGCCGATCAGCAGCACGAGATCGCGGCCGGAAATGTCGCGCGCGAGGATCGGCAGTTTGAACAGCGGCGCCGTGAGGCCCATGATCCACGTCAGGCTCAGCAGCAGCAGAACGCGGGTCACGAGCGCCAGCATGAGGCCGAGTTTGCGGGCCTTCTCCTGCTGCTCGACGGGCAATTTGCCGGCGAGGATCGAGATGAAGATGACGTTGTCGATGCCCAGCACGATCTCGAGCGCCGTGAGCGTGAGCAGGGAAATCCAGATTTCGGGATTCGTGATCCAGTCCATAAAGTGCGCGTAGCAAGCCGCCCGGCGCACTCCGGCGCAAGATTACGGTTCAGGGTTCGGAGTTCGGGGTTCGGAGTTCGGGGTTTGGGATTTGGAGTTCCGACCTCCGTTCCCTCGACCTCTCAACTCTCAGCTCTCAACCCTCAACTCCTCCGCTCACGGTGCCGCCACGCCGACCCACGCGAGACCCGCGCGCAGCCACAGCGGAATCGTCAGAATGCCGATGGCCGTCGTGCCGAGCACGATCTGCACCGCGGTCCGCGGATGGCCGCCGTAGAGCCGCGCGATGATGATCGGTACGACGGCCGCGGGCATCGCGGCCTGCACGACGAGCACGCGCTTGAGCTCGAGCGAGAGCGGCAAATAGCGCGCGAGCAGCAGAATCAGGACGGGCATGAGCCCGAGCCGCAGGGCGAGCGCGGCGACCGAGACCTTGGCGTCGAACAGTTCGCGCGGTTCGTTGAGGTAGTTCGCCAGATTGACGCCCGTCATGATGAGCCCGAGCGGAATGCCGCAGACCGCGAGCGCGTGGATCGTCGTCGTGCCGACCTTGGGAATCAGCGGGGCCAGGCCGGCGACGTTCACCGCGATCGCCACGAGCAGCGTGATGAACACGGGATTGAGCAGTTTGCGCCAGCCCTCGGCCAGCGATTGGCCGCTCAGCACGAGCAGGCCGACGGTCCAAATCGCGACCTCGACGCCGACGTTGTGCACGAGCAGCACGCCGCGGCTCTCCGGCCCCCAGATGCCTTCCATGATCGGCAGCGGCAAATAGCCGTAGTTCGTGATGCCGACCGTCAGCGCGAAGGTCCGCAGACCCGTGCCCACGTGCAGCCCGATCCCCTTGGCCACGAGCAGGCCGGCGCGGATCCCGAGGAACGTGACGCCGAAGCCGAGCAGCGGCGGCAGCACCAGATTGCCGGCCGAATTGAGCGCGGGGTTGCCCGCGACGGATTCGAAAATCAGGCAAGGGTAGCAAACGTTGACCACGAGCCGGATCAGGCTCGTTTCCGCGTCGCCCTCGATCCAATGCAGCCGCCGCGCCGCCACGCCGACGCCGATGAGGGCGAAGACGGGCACGACCAGCGAGAGCAGTTGGAAAAACGTCGGCATGGTTGCCCGATGCCATGCACGAGCGCCGCGCCGGGCACAAGAGCGGCCGCAGGCCGGGCAGAAGTTCCGAGTTGAGAGTTGAGGGTTGAGAGACCGAAGAGCGCGAACGCGCCGAGATCCCGCTCCGAACCACCATGGGGCGGCGGCCTTTCCGACTCTCAGCTCTCAACTCTCAACGCTCAACCCATCCCGGCCTTCGGCCGCGCCTCCCGCCATCGCCTGCCCCGCCAGCCAGCCCGTCGTCCACGCGGCCTGGAAATTGAAACCGCCGGTGACGCCGTCGATGTCCAACACCTCGCCCGCGAAATGCAGCCCCGGGCAAATCCGGCTCTCCATCGTGCGGAAATCGACTTCGCTCAGGCGCACGCCGCCGCAGGTCACGAACTCATCCTTGAAGAGGCTCTTGCCGACGACCTTCAGCTCCGCCGCGGTCAATTGCCCGGCGAGCGTCGCCAGCGCCGCGTTGCTCACGCTGCTCCACGGCGTCGTCGCCGCGATCCCGGCCGAGGTCACGAGCCGTTCCCACAGGCGCTGCGGCATCGGCAACGGGCTCCACGTCGTGATCTGCTTCCGGGGATTTTTTTCGCGCACGCCGGCCAATTCGCGGACGAGCGAATCGCGCCCGTGCGGCGGCGCGAAGTTCACCGTCAGCGGAAACTCGTAATTCCGTCCCGCCAATTCCCGCGCGCCCCACGCCGAAAGTTTGAGAATCGCCGGTCCGCTCAGGCCCCAATGCGTCACGAGCAACGGCCCGCTTTCCTTCAACTTCGTCCCGGGCACGGCGACCGCCGCATTTTCCATCGCCACGCCGGAGAGCCCGATCAGCCGCGCGTCGTCGATGTGGAACGTGAACAGCGACGGCACCAGCGGCTCGATCGCATGGCCCAGCGCCTCCGCGATGGTGAAGCCGGCGGAGGAACGGTTCCCGCCCGTCGCGATCAGCACGCGGTCCGCGCGCACGCCGGAGCCGTCGGTCAGCGTCACCCAGAAATCCGGCGCCCCGCCTTCGCGGCCGACGCGCTCGATTTTCCGCACGCCCATGCTCGTCACGACCGCGACCCCGGCCTTGGCCGCCGCGGCCGCAAGACAGTCGACGATCGTCGCGGAATCGTCCGTGACCGGAAACATGCGGCCGTCGCCCTCGGTCTTCGTCTCCACGCCGCGTTCCGCGAGCCACGCGATCATGTCGCGGGGCTGGAACCGGTGGAACGCGCCGAGCAATTCGCGCCCGCCGCGCGGATACCGTTTCGCCAATTCCCCCGGTTCGAAGCAGGCGTGCGTCACGTTGCAACGGCCGCCGCCCGAGACGCGCACCTTGGCCAGCGGATGCGCCGTGGCCTCGTAAAGCGTCACCGTGCCCGCGGCCCCGAGCGTTTCCGCGCAGGCAATCGCGGCGAAAAAGCCCGCGGCTCCGCCCCCGATGATGATCGTGCGTCGCTGGTCCGGCATGCGCGCACGCTGCGGGCCGCGCCGACGGTGTCGAAATCAAACCAATCCGCCCGCGGCGCGTGTGCCCGGGTCCGGGCAAAAAAATGCCGCCGCGGGCTGCGATCCGCGGCGGCTACTAACACCAACCCCTGACAATTCGTGGAGCCTTACTGGCTCTTCTTCTTGCCCTGACCGCCGCCTTGGCCGCGGCCCGGGGCCATCTCGTCGAACTTCTTCTGCTGCTCGGCGGTGAGGACGGCGCGGACTTCCGTGCGGACGGCGGCCATGATCTCGCGGCCCTTTTCCATGCGCTGGTCCTCGGGGAGGGCCTGCATCTTCTCGCGGGACTTCGCGTAAATCGCGGTGATCTTCGTCTTCTGCTCGGCGGTCAGCTGCACGGCTTCGTCGAGACGCTGGACCATCTGTTCGGGATTGCCCATGCCGCCCCGGCCACCGCCGCCGCCCTTGCCCTTCTTCTCTTCCTGGGCCTGCATGAGCGTGGTGGAAGCGAGGGCGCCGACGGCGATCGCGGAAACGAGGAATTTGCGGATATTCATGGGATTCAAACTTGGGTTCGGGGTGAGGGTTTAAAGCGTCCCGGCCGAAACCGCGGACACCGGGGCAAGACGCCCGATCGGGGAAGGAGTTGCGCGAAATCTGCACGGAGCTTGCGGGCTCCGGTCGGCGGCCGCACCGTCCCGGCCGCATGATCGAGGCCGAATCCCTCTGCAAACGCTACGGTTCCTTCACCGCCGTCCGGGACCTCTCCCTCGTCGTGCGGCCCGGGGAAGTGCTCGGTCTCGTGGGCCCCAACGGCGCCGGCAAAACCAGCACGCTGCGCTGCCTCGCCGGCATCATCCCGGCCACCTCCGGCACCCTCCGCATCGCGGGCCACGACCTCGCCGCCGATCCCGTCGCCGCCAAACGCAAACTCGCCTTCTTCCCCGACGAACCGCGCCTCTTCGACTACCTCACGGTGCGCCAACACCTCAACTTCGTCGCGCGCATCTACGGCGTCGCCGACCACGAGGCCCGCGCGCAGCCGCTGCTCGAGGAATTCGAGATCGCCGACAAAGCCGACCGCCTGCCCGGCGAACTCTCCCGCGGCATGAAGCAGAAACTCGCCATCGCCTGCGGCCTCCTGCACGCGCCGCAAGTGATGTTCTTCGACGAGCCGCTCACCGGCCTCGACCCCCTCGGCATCCGCCGGATGAAGAACTCCATTTTGCAACGCGCCCGCGACGGCGCCACGATCGTGCTCAGCTCGCACCTGCTGCATTTGCTCGAGGAGGTCTGCTCCCACGTCCTCATCCTGAAGAAAGGCGAAAAGATCGCCGACGGCACCCTCGCCGAAGTCGCCGCCCGCTTCAGCGCCGGCGAAACCGGCGTCAGCCTCGAGGAAATCTTCATCCGCGCCACCGGCGGATCGGAAAACTGACGCCGCGGTCCGCCCGTTTCCGCCCCCGATGCTCGGCGCCCTCCTCTACCTGCGGCTCACGTCCTTCCGGAACGGGCTGCTCTCCCGCCTGCGCCGGCTGCGCCAGCCGAAATACCTCATCGGCGCGATCGTCGGGTTCGCCTACCTCTGGTTCTTTTTCTTCCGCCCGATGGGCGCCGTCGGCGCGCCGCGCCATTCTCCCGGCGAAGCCCTCGCCCTCGCCGAAGCCGCGACCGGCACGGCCGTGCTGCTGCCCGCGGACTGGGTGCCGCTGAGCACCGCAATCGGCGCCCTCGCGTTGCTCGTTTTCTTCACGCTGATGTGGGTGATTCCGACGGAACGCGCCGCCCTCGGCTTCACGGAAGCGGAAATCGCGTTCCTGTTTCCCGCGCCCATCACCCGCCGCGGCCTCGTGCATTTCCAACTGCTCAGCACCCAGTTTCGCAGCCTCGCGGGGGCGACAATCATGATGCTGTTTTCGCACCGTTGGACCTTCCTCGGCGGCAACGCCCTCACCCACGCCCTCGGCTGGTGGTTCGTGTTCTCCGCGCTCAATCTCCATCTCAACGGCGCCCGCTTCACGCTCACGCGCCTTGCCGACGGCGGTCTCGGCCTCTGGCCGCGCCGGGTCGCCGTGCTCGCCCTCGTCGGGGCCGTGATCGCCGTCACCGTCTGGCGGATGCCCGCCGGGGCGCCGCCCCAGGCCCCGGGCGCCGATCCCGATCTCCGCCCGATCACGGATTGGCTGCTCGCTCTCAGCAACACCGCGCCGCTCACGTGGCTGCTGTGGCCCTTCCGCTTTGTCGTCGGCCCCTTCCTCGCGCCCGACGCCCTGGGTTTCTTCCTCGCCCTCGGCCCCGCCCTCGCCGTGCTCGGCCTGCACTATTACTGGGTCGTGCGCGCCGTCTCGGCCTTCGAGGATTCGTCCGTCGACGCCGCCCAGAAACGCGCCGCCCGCATCGCCGCGTGGCGCAGCGGCCAATCCGTCCGCTCCCCCGGCGACGCCAAGCCCCAGCGGCCGCCCTTCGCGCTCGCCGGCACGGGCCGGCCCGAGCTCGCGTTTCTCTGGAAAAACCTGCTCTCCACCTGGCCCTGGTTCACCGGCCGCGTGTTCCTCGGCTGCGCCGCCGTCATCGTCGCCGCCGGCCTCTGGCTCGGCAGCCAACCGCTGCCCCGCGGCGTGCTCCCCGGCATCGGCGCCATGGCCGTGATGTTCGCCGCGTACACGCTCATCGTCGGCCCGCAATTCGCGCGCCAGGACATCCGCAGCGATCTCGCCAACGCCGACATCCTCAAGACCTACCCGCTCGCCGGCTGGCAGATCGTGCTCGGCGAATTGCTCGCCCCGACCGCGATTCTCACCGGCATCCTCTGGCTGGCGTTGCTCGCCGCCGGGATCACGTTCCAGCCGACCTCGGAACGGATGGCGTGGCTGACCCCGGGCCTGCGCGTCGCGCTCACCGCCGCCCTCGCCCTGCTCGCGCCCGCCCTCGCCGCCCTGCAATTGCTCGTGCCCAACGCCGCCGCCCTTGTTTTCCCGGGTTGGTTCCAAGCCAGCCGCACCCGCGGCGGCGGCCCGGAAATGATCGGCCAGCGCATGATCTTCTTCTTCGCCCAGCTGCTCACGATGCTGTTCGCCCTCCTG
This sequence comes from Opitutaceae bacterium, assembly GCA_027482185.1. Taxonomy (GTDB): domain Bacteria; phylum Verrucomicrobiota; class Verrucomicrobiia; order Opitutales; family Opitutaceae; genus ER46. The sequence goes on from JAIXWF010000015.1 coordinate 472,933, forward strand.
CCCGCCGCGGCCCTCGGCGCCGCCCTCGTCTTCATTTTCCAATGGCTCGTCGGTGCGGTCGTCGCCGTCTGCCTCACCGCCGTCGCTGTGCTCGCGATTCTCGTCGCCGAGGTCTGGTGCGGCATCTGGCTGCTCGGCCAGCAATTCGAGCGGCTCGAAATCTCCGCCGAGAACCGCGCTTGAATCCGGAAACCGAATACCGTCCCCGCGCGCAACCCACCCTCCGGCTTTCAACTTTCAACCTTCACCTTTCAACCCCCCGCCGCCTGCCATGGCCGCCCCCGATCTCAACCGCCTGACCAAGCTCGCCGCCGATGTGGTCGGCGCCGCGCAACGCGGTCTCCCGCCGGAGATCCGCGCCCTCGCCCGCCATGTCCCCGTCCACTACGAGGCCCTCCCGGCCGCCGACGTCCTCGCCGAGGGCTTCGAGCCCGACATCCTCGGCCTCTTCACCGGGGCCGCCCACGGCACCGAATTCTCCTCGGAGCAACCCGCGCCGCCCCAGATCCTCCTCTACCTGGAAAACCTCTGGGACTTCGCCGAGGGCGACGACGAGATCTTCCGCGACGAAGTCCGCCTCACCTATCTGCACGAACTCGGGCACTTCCTCGGTTGGGACGAAGACGAAGTCGCCGCCCGCGGCCTGGATTGACGCCGGCGCACGTCGCCGGGAACCCCTTTCAATCCGCGCTTTCCAACGGCTCCCCCGCCTGCCTACACTCCCGGCCACTTTTGTCTTTCCGCTCCGCCATGAAGAAACTCCTCCTCCTGTCCCTCGTCGCGCTGCTCAGCCCCGCGCTCCTGCGCGCCGCGCCGACCCGCGCCGACCTCGTCGCCCGCGTCGAGACCTGCGAGGCGATCCTCCAGGAGTTCCAACAGAACCGCGACCTCGCGATCCCGCCGACCGTGTGGCAGCGCGCCAAGGCGATCATCATCCTCAACCAATTCAAGGCCGGCATTCTCCTCGGCGTGCAGGACGGCTACGGCGTCATTATGGTCCGCAAACCCGGCGGCTGGAGCCTCCCCGTCCTCATCAACGCCGGCGAAGCCAGCCTCGGATTCCAGCTCGGCGCCAAGGCCCTCGAAAGCATCTACATCATCACGGACGACAACACGCCGCGCCTCCTCTTCAAGCAGCGCTTCAACCTCGGCGTCGACGCCAAGGCCGTAGCCGGTCCCAAGGCCGCCGAAGCCGAGCGCAACAACGAGGAACTCCTCCGCACCCCGCTGCTCGCCTACACCAAGACCGTCGGCCTCTTCGCCGGCGCCACCGTCAAGGCCGGCCACCTCTCCCGCGACGACAAGGCGAACTTCGCCCTCTATAACACGAACTATACGCTGCCCGAGCTGCTCTACAGCGATTGGGTCCAGCCGCCCGCCGAGGTCCGTCCGCTGATGAACCTCGTGCGCAAGTACGCGCCCTGAGGCCGGCCCCATGGCCGCGCTCGTCTCCGGTTTCCACCACGTGTGCATCCGCACGCGCGACTGGGACCGCTCCGTCGCTTTCTACCGCGACGTCCTCGGCTTCGCGGAAAAAGTCGCCTGGCCGCTCCGCGCCACCGGCCGGCGTGCGGCCATGCTGGATACGGGCGACGGCAACTACCTCGAGCTCTTCGACGACCCGGACTATCCGGCGGCCCCCGACGGCGCCGTCGCCCATTTCGCTTTCCGCACCGCGCAGCTCGACGAAACGGCCGCCCGCGTGCGCGCCTTCGGCGCCAAGATCACCGTCGAGCCCAAGGACGTCGTCATCCCCACGACCAACGGCCGCGGCGACATCCCGGTCCGGCTCTTCTTCTGCGAAGGCCCGAGCGGCGAGCTGATCGAGTTCTTCCAGAACACGCTCACCTGAAGCCGCAGCGGGCTGTTGGGAGTCTCGAAGGCAGAGGAGCCTCTGAAAAACTTCCCGCCGCATTCCTCTCCGCACCGCCGCCGGGGAAGTTGCCGCAAGGCAGCGCAAAAGGCGCAGAAAACGAAGCCCTCGCCAAGGCATTGACGTCCGCGCCATGGGCTCCGAGAGCGTGATCGCCTTCGCTGCCGCGAAGTCTCCGCCGGTCGGGCGCTTTTGCGCATTTTGAGTTTCTTTGCGGCCATCCACCCTACGGAGATCGAGCGGACGATACTCCCGGGCGTTTCTCAGAAGCTCCGTGAGGGTTGAGAGATCGGATCCGAGGCAGAAAACCGCCGCTGCCGCACCCCACGGCACGAGTTTCGGTTGAATGCCTCCCTGCGGCCAATCCGCCGCCTTCAACGTTCAGCTCTCAACCTTCAACCGCGCGGTGCGCCGCCGCGCGTTAGCACCCCGAGCAGCGCCGCCAACACCGCCTCCGCCACAAAAGCCTGCGCATCCGTCCGCGTCGCCCCGGGGCACTCGACCCGTCCGGTCCATTGCCCGGCAATTCGGCCGCGCGGTCCCCGCTGCACGATCGCCCACCAGGCCATCGGCTCCGCCACGCCCCGGCCGGCATCCGGTTCCGCATAGCCCGTCGTCGCGACGCCGACATCGCTCCCGAACAACCGGCACGCGCCCGCCGCCATCTCGAGCGCGACACTTTCGGAAACGCAATTCACGCGCTTGGCCCCGCGCCGATCGACGCCGAGCAGTTTCACTTTCTCGTCCAGCGTATACGCCGTCACGCCGCCGAGAAAAAACGTCGAGGCGCCCGGGATCGCGCCGATCCGCGCCTGCACTCCCCCGCAGGTCAGACTTTCCGCCACCGCCAACGTCAGCCGCGGCGCCGCCAGCAGGCGGGCCTTCAACGCGACGCCGGCCGCCGGGCTCATGGCGCCGATTTCTCGGCCAAAACCTTCAACTTCTGCAGCCCGTGTTCGAAATCCGGACCGATCATGCCGTCGAGAAAAAGACCGACCCAGCGGTGCAGCGGATTCATCCCGAGCTCGCCCGCATCGACCCACGTCACTTTCACGGCGCCGCCTTCGGCATTCTCGAGCGTAAGCGTGCCCCACGAGGACATGCCCATGTCGGGAAACTCGAGTTTGTACGCCACGCGTTTCGGGGCCTCGTACACCTCGTACGTCATCTTGCCGTTGCCCTGGGAAACGCTCTCCCACGAGCTCCACGCGCCGACCCCGGTGGTCTTCTCGGAATAGGCCAGCTTCATCGCCGGATCCTTCTCGAACCAGCTGCCCCAGTCCTTCCAGCGCCGCAAGTCGCCGAAATACCCGAAAACGGTCTCGGGCTTGGCCTTGATCACGACCGTGCGCTCAACCGTATAGGTGTCCGGCAGAAGGAAACTGATCGCGGCCGCCAGCAACACCAACGCCGCCAGCCCGGCGACGAGTTTGAGCAGGAATTTCATGGGGTGGTAAGAAAGGACGGGCAGCGTGGGCGGTACGAAGGCGTTGCGCAGCAAAATTTATCGGGGAATCCCTCATTTCACCTCGACGCCCACCGGACAGTGGTCGCTGCCCAGCACGTGCGGCTCGATCCAGGCCCGCTTGAGCCGGGGCTGCAGCACGCCGCTCGCCATCACATAGTCGATCCGCCACCCGATGTTCCGCTCGCGCGCCCCGGCGCGGTACGTCCACCAGCTGTAGTGTCCCGGCCCTTTTTCGAAGTGCCGGAACGTGTCGACAAAACCGGCGTCCAGGAAATCGCGGAACCCGGCCCGCTCCTGGTCCGAAAATCCCGGGTTGCCCACGTTTTCCTTGGGCCGTGCCAAATCGATTTCCTCGTGCGCCACGTTCAGATCCCCGCAAAACAGCACCGGCTTCCGTTTCTCCAATTTCTTCGCGTACGCCAGCAACGCCCTATCCCACGCCTGCCGGAATCCGATCCGCGCCAATTCGGACTGCGCGTTCGGCACATAGACGCCGATCACGTAGCAATCCTCGAACTCCGCCGTCACCGCGCGGCCCTCCGCGTCGTGCTCCGGGGATCCGATCCCGAGCTGCACCGCCAACGGCTTCCGTTTCGTGAACAACGCCGTCCCGCTGTAGCCCTTTTTCTCCGCCGCGTTCCACACCACCTCGTAGCCCTTCGGCCACGTCACGTGCTGCACGTCGCCGGCCGTCGCTTTCACCTCCTGCAGGCAAATCACGTCGGCTTTCCCGGCCTCCATCCATTCGAGCAGGCCCTTGCCCAAGGCCGCGCGCACCCCGTTCACATTCCAGGAGACCAATTTCATCGCCGCGACGTTACCAAAGCCGCGCCGCAGGTCCGCAACCTGTTATTTGCCCCGCCGCCCGCCCGGACCCGCAACCGTTCATCCTGAATCGCTCGCTTTCCCGCCGCTCCCGGCCACGTTCCCCGACTTTTCCACACCCATGATCTCCTCCCTCTCCCGCCTCCTCGCCCCGGCCTTCATCGGCTGCGCGTTGCCGCTTGCGCTCGTCGCCGCCGACAACGCCGCCGCCGTCAAGGGCTTCGCCCCCGTCTCCGTCTCCTCGGCCAATTACCGCACCACGCCGCGCGACGAACTCGTCCGCGCCGTCGACGGCGACCGCGCCGCCGTCAATCCCGAGACCCCCGGCCTCAAGCCCCTCTCCGCCCCCATCCACTTCATCTTCATGCCGGGCGAAATCTACGACGCCGACCTCACCTACGAGCAGCTGACGGAAATGCTCACGCCCGCCCTCGCCAAAAAGGGCTACGTCAACGGCGCCGACGCCCAAGGCCTCATCCGCGAACCCGCCAAAGTCACCCTCGTCCTCCGCGTCCACTACGGCACCCGCACCTGGCGCCTCCCCACCGTCCGCGCCACCGACCTCACGTGGGCCGACGGCATGGTCCCCCGCCGCAAGGGCAAGGGCCTCCACAATCTCGGCGCCGAGCAAACCTGGGAATACCGCGCCGGCGGCAACGACGACTCCCTCAATGCCGCCGCGGCCAACGCCGCCAACACCCAGTCCTTCGGTTTCGGCAGCGGCGGTGGCGGCGGAGGGGCAGCCGCCGGCGGTTCCGCGGGCGGCGGCGGCGCGGCCCAAGGCGCCCTCACCCCCGGTCTCGGTTCCAACGCCGGCGTCGGCGGCGTCGAATACGGCTCCACCCGCGATTTCCACCTCATCGTCGTCGACGCCTTCGACTACCAGGAACTGAAGAAGGAAGGGAAATCCGCCCGCCGCCTCTGGACGACTTTCGTCTCCGCCCCGAAGGAACCGAAACAGAACTTCTCCGACCTCGCCTCCACCCTCATCCGCAACGCCACGCCCTACTTCGGCGAAACCACCCGCGGCATGCAGGTCTACTCCGACACCCGCGCCGAAGTGAAAATCGGCGAAATGATCGAGGTCAAAGAACCGGCCAAGACGCCGTAACCGCGCCCGCCCGCTCCGCCCGCGGGGCCGGAGCCGCACCATGACGCACGGGACACACGTTCCCGTTGCCAACCGGGACCGCGCCGCGAAGGCTCGGTCCCCGCTTCGCGCCATGTCCGCCTTCACCCATCTGCCGCTCGGTCAACGCATCCCGCCCAGCCCGCACGCCGTGTCGTGCAGCTTGCCGACGATGTCCGCCGTCCGCGGCTACGAGGAAAAGGACCCGGCCGTCATGGATCGGCTCACCTCCGGCTACCCGCGCTTCGTCGTCCATCCGTTCGCCAAACAGCTCGCCGCCCACTTCGTCGCCTCCGTCCCCGCCCTGCGCGACCGCACGCTCTGGCTCACGACGTCGCCGCGCCTGAGCCACGCGTTGGCCTCGTTTCTCAAGGACCAATTTCCCGCCGCGGCCGTGGAAACGTTTTCCCGCGACGGCCTCTCCGGTGTCGCCCACACCCCGGCCGCCGACCTCGCCGCCCGCGCCAAGACCTTTCTCCAAAACGTCGGCGGCTTCGTCTCTTCCCGCGAAGCCGAGGACCACCTCGTCCGCCTCGGCCTCGTGCCCGCCCCGTTCGCGGAAACGGTTTCGTCCGGCGACGCCCCCGCCGAGATCCGCGCCGCCCTCCGCCGCGCGCTCCCCGGCGCGGCCGACGCCGACCTCCACCTCGCCGGCTGCGGCATGAACGCCGTCTACGCCGCCTTCCGCGCCGCCGCCGACCTCCAGGCCGCCCGCGGCCGCACCGTCTGGCTCCAGCTCGGCTGGCTCTACCTCGACACCATCGCGATCCTCAAACGTTTCACGAACGCGCCCGCCGACTACGTCTACATCCGCGACCCGCTCGATCTCGAAGGCATCGCGCGCATCTTCGCGAAACACGGCCATCGCATCGCCGGCATCGTCGCCGAACTGCCGACCAATCCGCTCATCCAGACGCCGGACATCCCCGCGCTCGCCGATCTCTGCCGCCGCCACGGGGCCCATTTCATCGTCGATCCCTCCGTCGCCTCCGTCTTCAGCGTCGACGTGCTCCCGCACTGCGACGTCGTCGCCACCAGCCTCACGAAGTACACCGCCAGCGAAGGCGACCTCACCGCCGGCCTCGTCGCGATCAATCCCGCCGGCGCCGATGCCGCGGAACTCCGCCGCCGCGTCGCCGCGGAACTCGAGCCGGTCTATCCGCGCGACCTCGCCCGCCTCGCGTTGCAGATTCGCGAAACGGAATCCGTGCTCGCGCGCATCGACGCCGGCACCGCCCGCGTCGCCGCCTTCCTCGCCGCGCACCCGAAGGTCGCCCGCGTTTACTGGGCCCTGCAGCCCGACTCGCGCGCCAACTACCTCCGCCTCGCCCGCCGGCCCGATGCGACCGGCGGCATGATCTCCTTCACGCTGCGCGGGCCGATGGAACCGTTCTACGACCGCCTCCGCCTGCCCAAGGGCCCGAGCTTCGGCATGAAGACGACGCTCATCTGTCCCTTCATGTACCTCGCGCACTACGACCTCGTGACGACGCCCGCCGGCCTCGCCGAACTCGCCGCGAGCAAACTCGACCCCGATCTCCTGCGTCTCTGCTGCGGCACCGAACCCGCCGAGGACATCATCGCCTCCCTGGCCGAAGCCCTCGGCTGAGCCCGGGATCTTTTGTCGGGAGTTGAATGTTGGGTGTCGGGAAAACGATCCGCCGCGTCCCATCTCGTTTTCCCAACTTGGAAAATCGGAATTCCCGCTTTGCCCTTTTCCGCCGTTTCACTCTGCGCCCCCGCCAATTTCCCAATTTCCCAATTTCCCAATTTCCCAATTTCCCAATTTCCCAATTTCCCAATTTCGCCTTCCGCCTTTCCCGTCCTGTTCCTCCCCCTTCCACCGTCCTGTCCCTCCTGTCCCCTGCCTTAGATTTCCGGTCTCCGGTCTCCGGTTTCCCCTCTCCGGTTTCCCCCATGCCCGCCTCCTGTCTCCTCGCCATCAAAGCCATCCCCAACGCCCCGCGCAGCGCGGTCGTCGGTTGGCTCGGCGACGCCCTGAAGGTCAAGGTCCACGCCCCGCCCGTCGAGGGCCGCGCCAATGAGGCGCTCTGCGAATTTCTCGCCGCCGAATTCGGCCTGCCGCGCCGCGCCGTGACCGTCGAGCGCGGCGACACCTCGCGCCAGAAAACGGTCCGCCTCGCCGGCCTCTCCCTCGCCGACGTGCACGCGCGTTTCCCGCGTTAGCCCCCCACGGCGCCGCCTCCCCCGTCTGGGCGATTGCGTCTTCGCAGGAATTGGCGGATAAACTCCGCGTCATGCGCCCGGCCTTTCTCGGCCTCCTGCTCTGCTTCCTCGCCCCGCTCGCGGCGGCCGCCCCCGCCGCCGGGAAAATGTCCGCGGTCCAAATCGGTCCGCGCATCGATGTCTCCGTCGGCGGCGATTTCTTCACCAGCTATCGCTGCGACCCGGACGAAAAGTACCCGTTTCTCTTTCCCGTCAACGGCCCCTCCGGCGCCTCCGTCACCTCGCTGCGCAACGGTCGCTACCCGCACCACTCGTCGCTCTTCTTCGGCTGCGACCGCGTCAACGGCGGCAACTACTGGCAGGACCGCCTCGAGACCGGCCGCATCGTCTCCGCCGGCGCCGTCGTTGCTAAAAACTCCGCCGCCGCCGTCGTCGTGACCGACACCTGCCTCTGGCAACGCCCCGGCGCCGAACCGCCGCTCCGCGACCGCCGCCGGATCGCGTTCTCCGCCCCCGCGCCCGACCTGCGGCAGATCGATTTCGAAATCGAACTCGAGGCCCTGGCCGACGTCGTCATCGGCAAGACCAACCACTCCCTCCTCGGCGTCCGCCTCGATCCCGATCTCGCCCCGGCCGCCGGGGGCACCCTCGTCGACGCCGCCGGCCGTATCGGGGAATCGGGTACCTTCGGCCAAACCTCCCCCTGGCTCGCCGCCTACGGCCCGCGCGCCCGCGGCCGCCCCGAAGGCCTTGCCGTTTTCCAACATCCGTCCAACCCCGGCGCGCCCGCCCCGTGGTTCACGCGCGACTACGGTTTCCTTTCGCCGACCCCGATGTACTGGCCCGCCGACGGCGTCGCCACCCGGCTCGCCCGCGGGCAACGGCTCGCGCTGCGCTACCGGATATTGATCTTCGCCGGCGATCCGGCGGCCCTCGACTTCGCCGCCCGCTTCGCCGCCTACGCCGCCGAAACTCCTGTCCCTTTTCCGCCATGACTCCGCTGACCCGCCGCCAGTTCACGCGCTCCGCCCTCGCCGGCGCCGGCCTGCTCGCCGCCCCGCAGATCGTGCCGTCCCGTCTCTTCGGCGCCTCCGCCCCGAGCAACCGCATCCGCCTCGCCCAGATCGGCTGCGGCCGCATCGCCCTCGGCCACGACATGCCCGCCGTCCTCCACGCCGGCCTTGCCGACTACGTCGCCGTCTGCGACGTCGACCGCGACCGCGCCGCCGGCGGCCGCGCCTTCGTCGAAAAATTTCACCGCGAACAAGGCACGCCCCTGCCGAAAATCGATGTCGTCGGCGACTACCGCGAACTCGTTTCCCGCCCCGACATCGACGGCTTCGTCATCAGCACCCCCGACCACTGGCACGCCGAACCCGCCCTCGCCGCCGTCATGGCCGGCAAGGATGTCTACCTGCAGAAACCGATGACGATGACGCACGCCGAGGGCGTCCTCCTCCGCGCCGCGGTGGCGAAATCCGGCCGCATCTTCCAGCTCGGCTCGCAGCAACGTTCGAGCCAGCAGTTCCGCCGCGCCTGCGAACTCGTCCGCAGCGGCCGCCTCGGCCGCCTCCGCGCCGTCGAGATCGGCCTCCCGATCGATCCCACCGCGCCCGACCAACCGGAACAGCCGGTCCCCGCCGGCCTCGACTACGACCGCTGGCTCGGGCCCACGCCCTTCGCCCCCTACACCGAGCAACGCGTCCACGGCAAAGTCGTCGCCGATCGCCCGGGTTGGCTCCGCCACGACGCCTATTGCCTCGGCATGATCACCGGCTGGGGCGCGCACCACTACGACATTCTCCACTGGGCCCTCGACGCCGAGGCCTCCGGCCCGCTCAAGATCGAAGGCCGCGCCGATTTCCCGACCAATAAAATCTGGAACGTCCACGGCGCCTACCGCGTGGAGCTCGAGTATCCCGGCGCCGTAAAGGTCACCGTCGCCGACACGTTTCCCAACGGCCTCCGCTTCATCGGCGACGAGGGCTGGATCTTCGTCTCGCGCGGCTCCGAGCCCACCAAGGACCCGTCCGTCCCGCGCGGCCGCCTCCGCCCCCTCGACGCCAGCCGCCCCGAATTGCTCGATCCCGCCGGCCTCAAGGTCGAGCTGCCCCGCAGCACCGAGCACCACCTCAACTGGCTCGAAGCCGTGCGCGCGCGCACCGCCCCGCTCGTGCCCGCCCCCGTCGCCCACCGCCCCAACACCGCCTGCATCGTCAGCTGGATCGCGATGAAACTCGGCCGGCCCCTCCGCTGGGACGCCGCCGCCGAGCGCTTCGTCGGCGACCCGGCCGCCGACGCCCTCCTCGCCCGGCCCGAACGCGGCGCCTACGGCGCCGTCCGCCTCGCCGCCCGGCTCTGCGTGGCCTGAACCGCCGCCGCCCCGCGATGAAGATCGAGCGCATCGAGCTCTTCCCCGTTCGGTATCCCATGGTCGGATACTTCAAATTCTTCGCCGGCCCCGCCGGCGAGGCCGGCCGCGCCGCGATCGTCGTCAAGCTCACGGCCGACGACGGCACCGTCGGCTGGGGCGAAAGCGTCCCTCTCCCCACGTGGAGCGACGAGACGCCCGAGGGCGCCCTCGCCGCCCTCCGCCGCTACTTCGCCCCCGCCCTGCTCGGCCACGATCCCTCGGACCTCGCCGGCGCCCAGCGACGGCTCGATGCCGCGATCGCCCCCGCCTTCGGCCCCGGCCAACCCATCGCGCGCGCCGGCCTCGATCTCGCGTTGCACGATCTCGCCGGCCGCGCCGCCGGCGTGCCCCTGCACCGGCTCTGGAACCGGCCCCGCGGCGGGCCGCTCACCCTCAGCTGGACGGTCAACGCCCGCTCCCTCGACGACGTCCCCGCCCTCGTCGCCGCCGGCCGCGCCCGCGGCTACCGCCACTTCAACCTCAAGGTCGCGCCCGATCCCGAGTTCGACGTCGCCCTCGCCCGGCAGGTCCGCGCCCTCGCGCCGGGCTGTTTCCTCTGGGCCGACGCCAACTGCGGCTACGATCCCGCCACGGCCCTTGCCGCCGCGCCGCGCCTGGCCGACGCCGGCGTCGACGTGCTCGAGGCCCCCGTCCGCCCCAACCGCATTTCCGCGTACCAGGAACTGAAGAAACAGGGCGCCCTCCCGATCTACATGGACGAAGGCGTCGTCTCGCCCGTCGAACTCGCGGAGTTCATCCGCCTCGGCATGCTCGACGGCGTCGCCCAGAAACCCGCCCGCTGCGGCGGCCTCTGGTCCTGCCGCCAACAGATCGAACTGCTCCAGCAAAACCACCTGCCCTTCCTCGGCAGCGGCCTGACCGACCCCGACATTTCCCTCGCCGGCATGCTCGCCCTCTACGCCGCCTACGGCCTCGCCAAACCCGCCGCGCTCAACGGCCCGCAGTTCCTCGGCGCGAGCCTGCTGAAAACTCCGCTCCAAGTGATCGCCGGCACCCTCGCCGTGCCGGAAGGCCCCGGCCTCGGCATCGAAGTCGACGAAGCCGCCGTCCGCGACCTCTCCGCCCGCACCGGCAACTGGTCCTGAGTCTTCCCCAACTCCGGTCTCCCCCGTCCGGTCTCCGGTTTCCGAACTCCGGTTTCCGGTTTCGAAATTCCGGTTTCCGAACTCCGGTTTTCAAACCGCCGTCCGCCGCGCGTACCGCACGCTCAGGAAAATCGCCGCGAAGGTCAGGCCGCCCGCGATCCCGATCCAGATGCCGACCGCGCCGAGCGGACCGGCGATGCCGAGCCCGTACCCGAGCGGCAACGCGATCAGCCAGTAGGCCACCAGCGTGATCGTGACCGGTACTTTGTTGTCGGATACGCCGCGCAGCGCCGACGCCGCGATCACCTGCACGCCGTCGACCAGCTGGAACAGCGCCGCCACCGCCAGCAGCTGCACCGCCAGCGCGATCACGGCCGCGTCCGTCACGAACCAGCCCGCGATCGGCCGGCCCGCCAGCCAGAAGGCCAGCGCGAACGCGCCCATCACGCCGAACCCCAGCCCCATCGCCCCGAACGCGATCGGCTGCAGGCGGGCGCGCTCGCCCGCGCCCACCGCGCGGCTCACGCGCATGCCCACCGCGATCGAAAGCCCGAGCGGGAACATGAAGGCCAGCGACGCGCAGCTGATCGCGATCTGGTGCGCCGCCAGCGGCACCGCCCCGAGCCAGCCGACCATAATGCCGGAAAACGCGAACGCCGTGGATTCGAACAGCAGCATCCCGGAGGCCGGCACGCCGATCCGCAGCATTTCGCGCCAGCGCGCCCGTTCGTAATTCCCCAGCCAACGCTGCGGCCAAGCCGCGCGCACCTTGGGATCCCGCCGCAGCCACAGCGCGATCACGACCAGGGCCGCCAGCCGCGACAGAAACGTCGCCAACCCCGCGCCCGTCAGCCCGAGGGCCGGCGCGCCGAGATTGCCGTAGATAAAGATCCAGTTGAGCCCGGCATTGAGCCCGACGCACGCGAGCATGATCGCCATCGGCGCCCACGGATGGCCCATCGCCTCCGCGAATTGCCGCAACGCAAGATAGGCCAGCACCGGCGGGATCGACGCCGCCAGCCACAGCGCGAACGGCGTCACGATCGCCAGCACCTCCGGCGGCTGCCCGAACCGGTGGAACTGCGTGCTCAGGGCCGCCATCGCGAGCATCTCCGCCACGCCGAAGGCCACCGCCAGCACCAACCCGTGCCGCAGAAACTCCCCGGCCTCGCGCAACTCGCCGGCGCCGCGCGCCCGCGAAACCAAAATCGACACCGGCACCATCAGCCCGATGCCCAGCACGTAAAAGATGCCGAATACATGCCCGCCGAACGCCGAAGCCGCCAGCGGCACCGCGCCGACTTGCCCGATCATCACGCTGTCCGTCACGCCCATCAGCATCTGGCTGACCTGCCCGACGATGATCGGCAGGGCCAACGCCAGCGTCGGCCGAATCTCGGCGCGGTAACTTTGGAGGCGGGACATACGCGCGCAGTCTTCGCCAGCCGCGGCGCGAAGCCACGCCAAAGCGGCCGGCGCCCGGTACAGCCGCCGCGAAAAACATCCGCCTCCGGCCGCGCGGGAACCTGCATTGCGCTGCCCGGTTTCGCCGCCACAGTACGCCGTCCCCATGAAAACCCGCCTGCTCGTTGTGGCCGTGATCCTCGCCGCCGGCGTCGCGTTTTACCTCACCACCATCCGGCCGATGCTGCTGCCGGCTCCGCCGCGGATCAGCCCGCGTCTGCTCAAGACCCTGCGTCCGCCGGAAGTCGAACCACCCGCGGTCGCGTTGCCCGCGCCCAAGGTCGAGGTGCCGACGCTCACGCCGCCGCCGCTCGCCGCCAAACCCGCGGCCGCTTCGGCCGATCCGCTCCGGCCCATCCCCATGGAAGTGCCGATCCAGCCCGCGACCACGATCGATTTCTCCACCGGCGCCCCGATCATCAAGACGCAGGGCGAAGATCAGGTTGCGTTGGAAAAGGCGCTGAAGGAAATGGCCGAAGCGACCAAGAACACGACTTTCCCTGCGACGCCCCCGAAGCCCTGAACCGGGCGCAAAAAAACCCGGCCCCTCGCGGGACCGGGTTGGAAAATCCGGCGAACAAATCAGGCGCGACGACGCAGGCGCAGGCCGACCAAACCCACCAAGCCGAGACCGATGAGCAGGGAGGTCGAAGCCGCATCCGGCACCGCGGTGCCGCCCGTGCCGACCACAACCTGCATCCCCACGCTGGCCAGGCGCGTGCCGTTGACGCCGGCGCCCGAAGCCACGGCGTAGAGATCATAATTGTAGGTGGCGTTGAGGAACGGATTGAGGCCGATGAAAACGATGTTCTGGGAGTTCTGGGCGATCGTGTTCGAACCGATGAAATTCACCGCCGGACCCTCGAGTCCCTGGCCGTTGGCCGTGGCTCCCGTGCCGTACGAATTGTCGCCGAACGCCGCCAGCGGATTGATCGTGGTGAAGGAGACGTTGAGCGCCGGATTGGTGTCGATGCTCAGGTAATAGTCGTAGGCGCTCAGCATGGACGCACCGCTGTTGATCGAGAACTCGTAGTTCCAGATCGCGCGGTTGTTCGCCGGCGGAACCACGCCCGTCGCGAAGGAATAAACCCCGTTCACATTCGGCGTCGCACCGGTCGTGCGATTCTTCGCCCGCAGCCCGAGCGTGAGGCCGGAACCGGAATCCGTCGTCCAACCGCCGTTCGGATTGCCGGTGCCGTAGATCGCCGTGATGTTCTGATTGTACAGGTCGGCGAAAGCCAAGGGAGAGACGGCCGTGCAAACGAAAGCGAGGAGGAGTTTTTTCATACCCTGCCCCGATAGCAATCCACGGGCCCAGCACCCCGTCCGTTTGCACCTACTTGACAGCCCCATGCCGACCAAGCGGTTGCGAATATCATATTCTTGCATTAACCGACTTCGCCGCGGGCACGCGCCGAAATCTGTAAAGAAAGCCGACGCACTCAGCCGCCGAGGCGACGCCTTGCCGAACTCTCACCCCCCGGAGCCGGCCCTCACTTCCGACCCGTCAACATATCCTCCATCAGCGCCAGCGCCGTGGCCTCGGTGATCTCCTGCGCGCCGAACTGCTTTGCGACGCGGCCCGCCTGCGGGCCCTTGCCGATCACATCGCTCGCGGCGGCCTGGCCGATGATCGCGGCATCCTTCAGCCGGATCGCCGTCGCTTGGATATCCGGCACCGGCACCGCCGTGTCGCCCGACACTTCGGGAATCGTCAGGCTCCGGCTGGAAATCAGAATCTCGATCGCGATGTCGGCGATGTTGGCCAGCGCCTGCCGGTCTTTCGCGGCGCTCTCGCCGACCAGATGGGCCCCGGCGGTTTCGGGCAGCAGCGATGCCGCGACGGCTTGGTCCGCGAGCTGCGCGCCGGCATGCCGGAACGCGCGGCCGAAGAGGCGCTCGATTTCGCGCACCGTCTGCTGGTCCGCCAACGTCGGCGCGGCCGTTTCCTTGGCTTTGTAGGTGTTCGTGCCGCTCGTCTTGAGCTGCTCGTTCGTCTTTTCGAATTGCTCGACGCGTTCCGCCAATTTCATCCCGCCGGCCGTGTCGACGAGCGCACGATTCACGTAGAACACGATCCGCGGCGCGGGCTGCGCCTGATAGACTTTGCGGAATTTTTCCACGATCCCCTCGGCCGTCTGCTTCGCCACCAACGTGGCCGCATCCGGTCCGTAAACCCGCTGCTGCGCCTGCGCGCGCTCGCCGGGATACAGCTCGGTCGTTTGCGGCCGCGGCAAACTCTGGACCAAGGGCGGCGGCGTCGGTGTTTCGACCGTGCCGGCGGTCTGCGCCACCAGCGGAACGACGAACGCGAGGGCCAACGGTGCGAGCAAGACGGAGCGGTGCATGGCGAGCGGGGGATTGAAGGTTGGGAATTCGGAAAACGCCGCGTTCAGCGCGCCTGGCGGACGCGGATCGTGTACTTCTTGGCCGCCGCGTTCATCGCGGTGAAACGCACGGCCTCGGTCGCGCTCTCGGACAGGATCAGGTTCTGCCACGGCGTTTCGTCGCCGGTCGAGAAGCCCTGCTCGTCCTTGAACACGCAGCTGATCTGGACCTGGATCCGCCGGCTTTCGCGGTTCTTCACGTTGGCCACCACCTCGAGTCGGCCGTCCGCCAGCGTCATCTGCTGCAGGCCCGTGCACGTCACGGAATTCTGAGCCGGCTGGTCGAGCAGCACGAAGCGCTCGGTGTTCTCGAGCGTGAATTTGGTCGTGTCGAGCGGCGCAAAGGGACCGGGCTCGCTCACGCAGCCCGCGGTCAACGCGAGCGCGGCGACGGCGGCAACAACACCAAGACGGCCCGGAAGCGGGCGCAGGACGGACGGGGAGTTCATAGGATCGGCACGGCGGGTGAAGGCTAGGACTTGGGTTCAGCGCTTTAGTTCGCTCAAAAAAACGACGGCGTCGCGGCCGTCGGCCGGGACGGAAATCGTCACGGTTTGCGAGCGGCTCGCGAGGATCTGCCCTTCGCGGTCGAGAAACTCGAGGCGGCCGCGGTGTTCGCCCGGCGGCAATTTCACCGCGGCAAAACTCAGGCGTTGCGGGAGGTTGTCCCATTGCCGCGTGTCGGCCTGCGTCTGCGTCGCCGCCGCCGCGACCTTCGAAATGAGGCCGATGATCCCGAGGCCGATCGCCGCCGCCTCGGCGTCGTCGCCGTCCTTGCCGCGGCGTTCGCGGCGCCGCGCCTGCTCGCTCGCGATCACGGCCCCGGCGAGCGCCACGTCGCCCGCCGTATCGGCGCCGGCTTTGAAATACGCTTTGTTGCCGAGGATGTGGTCCATCACGCGGCCGCCGCGCGTCGCCGCCTGGAAACCGAGATCGTCGTAGGCCGGCAACGGCACGATCGTGCGCCCTTCGTCGAGGAGCAGGCGCGCCGAACGGCTCGGCGAATCCTGCGTCTGAAATCTGAGTTTCTCGCCGTACTCGCCCGCCGCGATCTTGCGCGGCCCGTAGCCGAATTCCGCAAACACGAGCACATTCGCCGCCGGATCGTAGGCCGGCAGCGGCTTCGCCTCGCCCGCCCGGGCCTGCGCCCGCGCCCACGCGTCGGCGCCGTCGGCCTGCAGCTTCACGGACGCGAATCCGTCCAGGTAATCGAGCAGCACGTAGTCGGCGCTGTAGCCGTTCTGCCCGGGATCGCTGTCGATCACCTGCCCGGAACGGAAACACGCGCGCGCGTTGTCGGGCTGGCCGTCGCGCCAATAGAGAATGCCGCGGTAATAATACGCCATCACCCGCTCGTACGGTTCGCCGACGAAGGGCTTCGTGCTCTCGGCCGCGAAGAGCCCGCGCGCCCGCGCCGCCTCCGCGTCGTTCGTGATGATGCCGCCGATGCGCAGAATCGCATCGTCGAGCCGCGTCTTGGCCTCGTCGAAATTCCCCGCGCGCAACGCCGTCGCCGCCTGGCGGTAGTTCACGAGCACACGGTTGCGTTCCGGCACCGCGGGTTCGCCGCGGTCCGCCGCCGTGCCTTGCCGGGCCGGACCGGAGCGCGCGCGGTCCGCCGCGACTTCGTCGGGCAGCGTCGCGCAGCCGCCCAGCAGCAGCGCGCCGGCCAACGGCAAAAAAACCGCCGCGCGCCGGCGGCGGTCGGCAGCGGCGCCGGAGCGCCGCGGTGTCGCCGGCGCGTTCACCGGTAGGCCGCGTCCTCGAGCCCCTGCTTCTTGATCTCGGCGGAGTCCTCCCAGACAATCCGGCTGGTGCGCGCGTCCGTCAGGCGGAAGCTGTAGAGCACGTAGTCGCTCGTGCCCTGCGAGGTGCGCGTGGTCATGCCGTCGAGCTTGCCGGTCAGGAAATAATCCGCGCCGCCGAATTCCACCGGCCGCGGATCGGCGCTGGCCGTGACTTGGCCGCTGCGCTTGAGCTCACGTTCGCGTTCCAAGGTCTTCATCATTTCACGGTCGAGGAAACTGACCTGGCCCATCGCCTTCGAGTTCAGCTGCGTGCGCAGCCGCGTGAGAAAGATGTCCTTGTTGATCGGGAAACGCGTGTTGTTGACCACCGGCTCCAGCACGATGCTCGGCGGCACCTGCGCGCGGGCGATCTGCGGAATGCCCAGAATGCTGCGCGCCATCTTGTCGGTGACGGTCACCATGTCCTGCGACTCGATGCCGGTGCCCGCGACGAATCCGCGTTCATCCGGACGCATTTCGGTCACGGCGACGCCGGACGGATTCTTGACCCCGGCCGTGGTGGCGCAGCCGGAGAAAAACGCGGAGCCGGCCAAGAGGCCGGCCGCCAGGAGACGGGAAGTGGAGTTCATGGAAAAACGGGAATGCGGTGCAGGCAATGAAGCCGGGATCCGCCGGAAGTCGCGCCGTCGACGGCGCGACGGGGTCGCGAATTCACCCGGCCGGAAAAATCAGCGGCCGAACAGCCCGTTGGCCGCGCTCATCGGCGTCGCCGGGGCATTGTAGTAGTTGTTGATAATCGTCACCTGCTGCGGCGCCGCCTGGGGCTGCACCGGCGCCGGCGCGCTGATCACCTGCGGCGCCGGGGTCGCATAGACGTAGTCCGTCGCATACTCGGGATAGGTGCGGTACAACGGATAGGAAAGACTGACGCCGAAACTGCTGCGACCGCCGTAGTAGCCCGGATAACCGCGGTGCCAGCCGCCATGGCGGGGACCGGAATAGTAGCCGTACCCGCGGCCGTAGGAGATATTCACCCGCGGTGCCGTGCGGTAAACGTATTCGCCGCGGTTGCTCGCCCGGGCGTAACCGCGGTCGTCGCGCGCGTCACCGATGATCTGGCCGAGCAGCAGGCCGGCGCCCGCACCGATCGCGGCGCCTTTCCAGCCGTTGTGCCGGAGATCGCCGCTGTTGTGGCCGATGATCGCGCCGGCAATCCCGCCGAGCACCGCGCCATCGACGGCCTCAGGCCGGAAGATCTGGGCCCGCGCGGGAGCGAGGGCGATCAAGGCAAGTCCGAGAGCTAACGTGGTTTTCATGGCAAAATGGGAAGTAGGCAGCGTGTCCGACACGGCGTTGTCCGCAAGGTTTCCGCGAAGCGGGCGATCGAACCGGCTTTCGGTTCGGCCGCGCCGGGCGACCCGCCGCAGGCTTGGCGGGCCGGCCCCGGTCGCCCACGCTGCGTCATGCCCCGCCGTTACGTTCTCGCGCTCGACCAAGGCACCACCTCGAGCCGCGCCCTGGTCTTCGATCGCCTCGGCCGCATCCGCGGCGCCGCCCAAGAGGAGTTTGCCCAACACTTCCCGCAGCCCGGCTGGGTGGAGCACGACCCGGCCGATCTCTGGCAAACGATTCGCCGCACCGCCGTCGCCGCCGTGCGCCGGGCCGGCGCCCGCGGGACCGAAATAGCCGCGGTCGGCCTGACCAACCAACGCGAAACCACGTTGCTCTGGGATCGCCGCACCGGCCGGCCGCTCGCTCCCGCCATCGTCTGGCAGGACCGTCGCACGGCTCCGCTCTGCGCCCGCCTGCGCCAACGCGGACTCGAGCCCCTGTTTCGCCGCCACACCGGCCTGGTGCTCGATCCCTACTTCTCCGGCACCAAACTGGCGTGGTTGCTCGACCACGTGCCCGGTGCGCGCCGCCGGGCGGCACGCGGCGAATTGGCCTTCGGCACCGTCGACACCTGGCTCCTTTGGCAACTCACCGGCGGACAATTGCACGCCACCGATGTCTCGAATGCGTCGCGCACCCTGCTGCTCAACCTGCGCACCGGCGACTGGGACGACCGTTTGCTCGCCGCTCTCCGCATCCCGCGCGCAGTCCTGCCCTCGATCCGGGCCAGCAGCGAAATCTACGGCGAAGTCACCGCGATTCCCGAATTGCGCGGCGCGCCCATCGGCGGCGTCGCCGGCGACCAACAGGCTGCACTCTTCGGCCAACGCTGTTTCGCCCCGGGCCTCGCCAAAAACACCTACGGCACCGGCTGCTTCCTCCTGCTCCACACCGGCGCCAAACCCGTCGTCTCGAAACACCGCCTGCTGACCACGGTGGCCTGGAAAATCGGCGCCACCGGCCCGCTCGAGTACGCGCTTGAGGGCGGCGTGTTCATCGGCGGCGCCGTGGTGCAGTGGCTACGCGACGGCCTCGGCCTGATCCGCGATTCCCGGGCCGTCGAGGCCCTCGCCGCCCGCGTGCCCGACAACGGCGGCGTTTACCTCGTCCCGGCCTTCGCCGGCTTGGGCGCACCGCATTGGGATGCCGACGCCCGCGGCGTCCTCGTCGGCCTGACCCGCGGCTCGACCGCCGCCCACGTTGCCCGCGCGGCCCTCGAAAGCATCGCCTACCAAAGCGCGGATTTGCTCGCGGCCATGGAAGCCGATGCCGGCTTCAAGCTCCGCGAGCTGCGGGTCGACGGCGGCGCCACCGCCAACGCCGGCCTCATGCAGTTTCAGAGCGACCTGCTGCGTGTGCCCGTCGTGCGACCCGCCGTGACCGAAACCACCGCCCTCGGCGCCGCCTTTTTGGCCGGTCTCGCGGTCCGCTTCTGGCCGGATCGGCAGGCCCTCGCGTCCCTCGCCTCCGGCGACCGCGTCTTCCGGCCCGCCCGCGTCGACCCGGCCCTGCGCCGCGCTTACCGCCAGTGGCATCGGGCCGTGGCCCGCGCCAAGGCCTGGAACCGCCCCGAATAAGCGCGGTCGGGCCCGGCGGCAGGTCAAGTTTCGCGAGTTGTAACCGATCCGTTGCTACTTAGTGTCCGCGAGCCTCCGCGCCCACATGTCCGCCCGTTTTGCCTTTTTCTCCCTGCTGGCCCTGCCGCTCGCCTCCGCCGCGACGGCGGAGAATCAGGCTGCACCCGCCAAAGCCCCGGCCGGAGCGCCGGCGCCCAAGCCGGACAACGCCGAGATCGCCTCGCTGCGCGCCAAAGCCGAACGCGGCAACGCGATCGCCCAGTACAATCTCGGTCTGGCCTACGCGCAGGGTCGCCAGGTCGCGGCCGATCCCGTCGAGGCCTTCGTGTGGCTCACCTTGGCCGCCGAAAGCGGCAGCACGGGCAAGGCCCTCGAGTCCGTTCTCAACTCGCTCTCGCGGACCCAGCTCGCCGAAGGCAGGCAGCGGCTCGACCAACTCCGCCGCACCAATCCGTACCTCCGGGCCGCCACCGCCGCGGCCGCCGCCTCCGCCGCCGCCACCAAGGCCGCGGCCCCTTCGCCCGCGGCACCCGCCCCCGGCCTCGTGCCCGCGAATACCCCTCCGCCGTCGGCGCCGGCCTCCGAGGAAGCCCGCAACCTGTACGACCAACTCACCGCCGTCGGCGAAGAAAAGACCCGCATCGCCGCAGAGCTGAATTCCGCCCAACGCGAGCTCGCCCGGCTGCGCGCGGAACTCGCCACCCGCTCCGCCCCGGAATCCCCGGCCTCCGCCGCCGAGGTCGGCGCGCTGCAGGCCCGCCTCAAGGAAGCGCAGGAAAACCTCTCCGCCCAATCGACCGAGCTCGCCGGCCGCCGCGCCGAACTCGCCGCCGCCCGGATCGAACTCGCCAAAGCCCAGTCCGCGCAGGCGCAGCTCAAGGCCCAGCTCGCCGCCGCAACCGCCCCGGCCCCCGACGCCGGACCGTCGCCCGAACTGACCGCGGCCCGCGAACGCATCGCGGTACTCGAAAAGGACAACGCCGCCTCCCGTGCACGCCAGGACGACGCGACGCTCCGGATCGAACGCCTCACCGCCGATCTCGCCGCCAACCGCAGCGATCTCTCGCGCAGCCTCGCCAACGCCGGCGACCAAAACCGCGCCCAAGCCGAACGCATCGCCGCGCTGGAACGCGATCTCGCCGCCGCCCGCGTGACCGCCCGCAGCCAGACGGAGGCCGCCGAAACGCTCCGGCGCGAACTCGCGGGCAACCGCAGTGCCGAGTCGACGCTCGCCGCCGCCACCGCCGCCGTGCGCCAGGCGGAGGAAAAGGCCGCGCGCGACGCCGAAGTTTCCGCCCGCGAAATCCAATCCCTGCGCGCCACCCTCGCCCAGACCGAAGCCGCCCTGCAGGCCGCCACCGAACGCGCCCAACGCGCCACCGGGTCGACCCAGGCTGAAATCGCCGCCCAAGCCGAAGCCGCGAAGGCGGCCGCCGCCAAGGCCGAGGCCCTGAACGCCGATCTCGCCGCCGCCCGCGCCGAAATCGCCCGGCGCACCGCAGCCGAAGCGGCCGTTCGCCGCGACTCCGAGGCGGCTTCCGCCCGCGCCGCCGCGCTCGACTCGGTCCGCGCCGAACTTGCCGCGCGTTCCGCGGAGGTCGCCTCGCTGCGCCGCGAACTCGCTCCGGCCCAGGCCCTCGCCGCCGAACTCGCCGCCGCCAAGAACGCCCTGGCCGAAGCCGTCGCCGCCCGCGCCGGCGATCGCGCCGCCGGCGAACGTTCCGCCGCCGCCGTCCGGGCCGAAGCCGAAGCGAAAGCCGCGCTCGCCGCCGATTTGGCCGCCAAGTCCGACGCTCACGCGGCCGCCACCCGCCGGGCCGAGGAGCTCGCCCGCGAACTCGCCGCCGCCCGCGAGCAATCCGCAGATTCTTCCCGCCGCCTCGCCGCCGCCACCGAAGCCCAGCGCGAACTCGCCGCCCGGCTCGCCGCC
The DNA here is from genome assembly GCA_027482185.1 of Opitutaceae bacterium. Taxonomy (GTDB): domain Bacteria; phylum Verrucomicrobiota; class Verrucomicrobiia; order Opitutales; family Opitutaceae; genus ER46. The sequence goes on from JAIXWF010000015.1 coordinate 494,432, forward strand.
GCCGAACGCACCGCCGCCGACTCGGGCCGGCTGGAACCGCGCCTCGCCTCGGTCGAGCGCGATCTCGCCGCCGCCGTCGCCGCCCGCGACGAAGCCCTCGCCCGCGAAAAATCCGCCGCCGAAGCACTCCGGTCCGCCGGCGAACGAATTCGCCAAGGGGAAGCCGCGGTCGCGGAAGCCGAGCGCACCCGCGCCGATGCCCGCACGGAACAGCAACGCCTCGCCGCCACCCTTGCCGCCGAAACCGCCGCCAAGGCCCAGGCCGAAGCCGCCTTGGCGCAAGCCGTGCAAGCCGGCCGCCAGAGCGCGGCGGAACAGGCCGACCTGCGTGCCAAACTCCAAACGCTCGCCGCCGAACGCGCGCAACTCGCGGCGGAGATCTCCGCCGGTCTCGGCGCCAAGGATGACACCGTCCGCCGGCTCAGCGAGGAAAAGCAGGCGCTGGCCGTACGCCTGACCGAAACCGAAGCCGCCCTCGCTTCGCTTCGCCAAGCCGCCCAAACCGGCGCCGCCGACCGTGGCGAAGTCCAAGCCCGCGCCGCCGCCCTCGCGGCAGATCTCGCCGCCGCCCGCAAGTTGGCCGAAACCGCGGAAGCCCGCGCCGCCGAGAACGCCGCCGCCAAGGCCGCCGCGGAATCCGCCTTCGCCGCCCGCCAAACCGAGATCGCGGCGCTCGAAACCGAACGCAACGCACTCCGCGAACGCCTCGCAGCCGCCGAAACCAATCTGGCCGGCCAACGCCGGCAGGCCGACTCCGCTGTCGCCGCCGCCTCCGCCCGCGAGGCCGAAGCCGCCGCCGCCCTCCGCCAGGAATTGGCCGCCGCCCGGGCCGAAACCGCCGCCGGCAAGGATCAAGTCGCCGCCCGCGAAGCCGAACTCGGCCGCCTGCGCAATGAACTGGCCGCGGGGGAAACCCGGCTGGCCGGCGCCGCCGCGCAGCTCGAAACCGCGACCCGCGAACTCGCCGCGCTCCGCCGGCAGGCCGAAGCCGACCAAGCGCGCCCCGATCCCGCCGCCCCGCTCCGCCGCGAGCTCGAGGAAACGCGCGGCCGTCTCGCCGCCGCCGCCGCCACCGGGCAGGAACAGGTCGCCGCCGTCGCCGCGGAACGCGACCGACTCGCCGCCGAAGTCGCCGCCTTGCGTAGTGCCAAGTCCGATACCGACGCCGCCGGCCGCCGCGACGCCGAAGCCCTGCGGGAAACGGCCGCCCGCGCCGAGACGGAAAAATCCGCCCTCGCCGCCCGGCTCGCCGCCGCCGAGACCGCCGCCCGCGGCCTCGCGGAAGCGCAACGCGAGCTGACCTCCGCCCGCTCCGCCCTCGCGGCCAGCGAAGCCGCCCGCGCCGAGCTTTCGCGCTCCGGCCTCGCCGCCTCCGCCCTCCAGGCCGAGGCCGACGGACTCCGGCGCCAAGTTTCGGAGCTCACCGCCGCCCGCGACGAAGCCCAATCGCGCCTGCGCTCCGCCGGTTCCGCCGCCGCGGCCGCCGCCGCCATCGAGCAACGCGCCGCCGCCCTCGCCGCGGAAAACACGGACCTTGCCCGCCGCCTCGCCGCCGCCGAAGCCGCCGCCCAGGCCGCCGCACGCCGGCAGGAAAACTCCGCCGCCCTCGCCTCCGAACTCGCCGCCGCCAAGTCCGCCTTGGCCGATTCCGGGCGCAAACTGGCCGACGCCGAACGCGAGCGCACGGCGCTGCGCGAACAAGCCGAGTCCGCGGCCGCGGCCGCCGAACGGCTCCGCCGGCTCGAGTCCGAACGCGACACCCTCGCGACGAAGCTCGCCGAAGCCGAAACCGCCGCCAAACGCGCCGCGAGGGCCGCGGAAACCGAGGACAAACTCGCCACCGCCCTGCGCTCCTACGCCCTCGTGACCAAGGAACGCGACACGCTCGGCCAGCGCGTCGCCGACCTCGATCGCCGCCTCGCCGCCGCGACCGAATCCACGGCCCGCCTCGAAGCCCAGCTCCGCGCCGCGCCCGCGGCCCCCGATCCGACCGAACTCGACACGCTGCGCGCCCGGGCCAGCGCCGCCGAGCGCACCGCCGAACTGGCCCGGGCCGAATTGGCGAAGGCCAACCAGCTGCTCGCCGCGCGCCCGGCGCCGGCGGAGCCCTCCCGCCCGCCCGCGACCCCCGTCGCCGTTGCCCCCTCCCTTGCGCCCGCCCCGACCGCCGGCGGTCTCCGCGAACCGTCGCGGCCCCAAGCCGCCCGGCCCCCGGCTCCCGCCTCGGCCGCAACCGCGGCGCCGAGCCCGGCCTCGACGCCCGCGGCGCGCACCCATACGGTCGCCGCCGGTGAAACCCTCTCCGGCATTTCCCGCCAATACTACGGCACCACGCAGCGGTGGACCGAAATCCTCGCGGCCAACCGCGACACCCTGCGCGATGAACGCAGCCTCGCGCCGGGCCGCGTGATCCGGATTCCCTGATTCGTAGTGTCCGTAAGCCCGCATTCTTGATCCCTCCCGTGTCCGTCGCTTCAACTTCTTCGCCCCGTATGCAACCTTGGCGGAATTCACTCCCCGTCGCCGTCCTTGCCCTGCTCTGCGGAGGTTGCGGCTATGTCCACGTCGGCAAATTGCCGGAAGCCCCTCCCGCCACGGTCGTCGGCGACGAGAAATTGCTGAAGGAAAACGCCGACCTGCGCTTGGAGAAGAAGATGCTCCAGCAGGAACTCGCCCTCACCCGCGCCCAGGGCGACGCCCTCCGCATGGCGATCGAGAATCGTGCCGCCGACGGCGACACCTCCAAGCGCCTCGTCGAGAAACTCAACGAAACCAGCCGCGAGCTCGCTTCCCTTCGCACCAGCTACACGCAGCTCCAAACCGAGCGCAATCGCGCCGTCGCTTCCGCCGCCGAGTCCAACACCCTCCGGCAGCAACTCGGCGCCACCGAGGAAAAACTCGCCGCTTCCCTCCGCAACTACACCCAGCTCCAGGAGGAAATCGGCAAACTGCGCGCCGATGTCGACCGCACCCGCGCCGAAAACGTCGTCCTCTCCGAGCAGGTCAAGACCGTCACCGCCCAGAACGAGCAGGCGCAGGCCGCCCTGGCCCAGCTCAACCTCGACTTCATCGCCCAAAAAGACGCCCGCTTCCGCGCCGAACAGGACGCCGCCACGCTGCGCACGGAACTGAAATCGGTGGCCCCCAACTCGTCCCTTCTTTCGCAGCAACGCACCGGCGCCGCCGCGGACGCGCGCTCCCTTGTCGCCGAACACGCCGCCGAGACCGCCGCCCTCAAGCAGCAACTCGACACCCTGCGCCAGCAGGTCGACACGCTGTCCGCCGAGCGCACCGAACTGAACCGCCGCCTCTCGGCCGCCCCGCCCGCCGACCTCGCCAACATCGAGGCCAAGCTCGCTTCCGCGCTCCGCGAATCCACCGCCCTGCGCAGCGAAAACGAACAGCTCAAGTCCGCCCGCGCCCAGATGAGCGACCAGCTCGCGCAACTCCAGACTTCAGGTCCCGCGCCCAGCGCCGTCCAAGCCCTCCGCGTCCAACTCCGCGACGCCCAGACCCAAGCTTCCGTCCTCACCGAGGAAAACGCCCGCCTCAAGGCCCGCCTCTCCGGCGCCGCCCCTTCGCCCGCCCCCGCGCCGACCGCCGCCGCTCCCGCTCCGACCGGCGCGCCCGCCGCGCCCGCGGCCGCCCCGAGTCCCGCCCCGGCCGGCGGCGCTCCCGCCAATTCCGGCGTCGTCACGATCCGCCCGAGCGGCGTCAACGCCACCCTCATCACCACCGTCCAACCGCCGCCCCGCGTGACGGTCGGCCGCACCGACACTCCCGCTCCCGCCGCCGGTACCGGCGGCTCCCGCACGCACACCGTTTCGGCCGGCGACACCCTCGCCAAGATCTCCACGCAGTACTACGGCACCCCGAACCGCTGGAGCGAAATCCTCGCGGCCAACCGCGACGTCCTCGGCGAAAGCAACAACCTCGTCGTCGGTCGGTCGCTGCGCATTCCCTGATTCCTCCGCCCGCCGCGCGCCAGCATTGCGCGGCAGGTAAATTTGGGCCTAGGTTCGCGGAATGCGTCTCTTCCGCGCCCTCGCCGCGTTCGCCTCCGTCCTCCTCTTCAGCGGTTGCGGTTTTGTCCATTTCGGCCGCCTGCCCGAGCGCGCCACCATCGCCGGCGACGCAAAACTCGCCGAGGCCTACAGTCAGCTCTCCACCGAGCACAAGATCCTGAAACAGGAACTCGTGCTCGTCCGCCGCGAGGGCGACGCCCTCCGCACCGCGGTGGAACGCGCCGGCGCCTCGGCCAACTCGACCGAACTCGCCCGCAACCTGCGCGAAACCGGCGCCGAACTCGCCACCCTCCGCGCCGCCTACGCCAAACTCCAGGCCGAACGCAGCGGGTCCGACCCGGCCAGCCGCGAAAAACTCGGCGAGCTCGAAAACAAACTCGCCGCCTCGCTCCGCGACTACACCGCCCTCCAGGCCGAGAACAACCGCCTCCGCGGCGACCTCGACCGTTCCCGTTCCGAAAACACCGAGCTCGCCGGCCGCCTCCAGACCGTCAGCGCACAGAACGAGCAGACCCAGCAGGCCTACGCCCAGCTCAACCGCGACTTCCTCGCCCTCAAGGACGCCCGCGCCAAAGCCGAGCAGGCCGCCGAAGGCCTCCGCGCCCAACTCGCCGCCGTCGCCTCTTCCGCGCCTTCTCCCGCCGCCGGCTCCGGCGGCACGCGCAATGCCGCGCCCGTGCCCGCCGCCCTCACGCTCGCCAAAGCCCCGCCCGCCGACCCCACGCCCACCGCGGAACTCCGCACCCAGGTCGATCGCCTCAAGGAAGCCCAGGCCGCGACGTCGTCCTCCCCCGCCGCCAAGGGCCCGCGTCGGCACGTGGTCCGCACCGGCGACACCCTCGAGAAAATCGCCCGCCAGTACTACGGCGTTTCCGAACGCTGGAGCACCGTCTACGACGCCAACGCCGCCCTCCTCGCCAACGGCAAGCCCCTCCAGGCCGGCATGGAACTCGTGATCCCCGAGCTCTGAACCGGACTCATGCAGTCCGGAGAGCTTGGCCGAAAGTAGGCAAAACAGCCGTTCGGCCTGTATCCGACCGTGGCGCAGGGTCGCAGAGACCACCGAGGGGCCCCGAGTTCACGGAGATCGGGCCGCCGGGTGAGCGCGCCGTGGCTTCGCCTTTTCGCCTCCTCTCCGTGCCTCTCCGGCCGGCCTCCATGCCCTCCGTGACCTGCCGCGTTTCGGCAAAGACTCCGTTCTTTCAACTTTCACCTTTCAACCTTCAACCCCGCGAACCCTCCTCACGCCTTCGGCCGCGGGTTCTTCTTCCGGTAGTCGCGCAGAATCTTCCAGGTGTCCTCGAGCACGGCGTCGGGTCCGACGTAGCGGCCCCAGCGGTAGCTGTGCGACAGCTCCTTGCCGTTCGTATCCACCAAAACCAGACACGGGATGCCGCTGCCCGCGTGGCGCGTCAGGGCCGGCGTAGTCTTTAGCGCCGTCCACGCCAGCGCCGGCCACGGCATCTTTTCCTCGCGGATGTAAGCCAGCATGTCCGCGGCCGAATTGTCCCGGCTCACCAGCACGATCTCGAATTCCGGATACAGCGCGCGGATCTTGCCATACGCGTCGAGCAGCTGCGGTGCAAACGACCGGCACGGTCCGCACCAGCCGGCGGAAAACAGGATCCCGTAGAATTTCACCGGCGCCAGCCGGGCCAACGGCACCGGGCGCAGCGCCCCTCCTTCCAGCCGCACCAGTTTCCCCGCCACCGCTTCTTCCATCGGGTTAGACGGCGCGGCCGGCGGTGCCGCGGGCGCTTCCGCCGGCTCGGCCCGGGCGACCGGCCCCCCGGGCGGGCGCGCGGCTGCCGCCGCCGCCGCCGGCGCTACGGGCGCGGGAACCGCGGCGGGCAAATCCGTCTGCGCCGCCGCCACGCGGCCCGCCAGATTGCGATACCGCACGATCAGGTGTGCGCCGTCCCGCGCCACCACCTCGAGCCGGTCGCCCGGCTTCAGCCCGACCGACCCCGCCGGCTGCCCGTCCCGCAGGAGCTCGAGCTTTGTCGGCGCCGTCACCGCCACCTCGCCGGGCAGCGGTTGCGCCACCGCCGCGGCAACCATCAGCCACCAAAACCATCCGATCGCGAGGACACGGCTTGCGCGGAAATTCGCCATGGCTGCACCCTCGGATTTTCCGCTCCCGCGGGCAACGCCGTTTCGGCACCCATCCGGCGCTTGCCTCGCTCCAAACCGGCCGGCATCACAGCGGACCCATGTCCTCGCTTCCCACCCAATTCGCCGGCGTCACCGTCGTCACCAAGGCCAACGTGTATTTCGACGGCAACGTCGTCAGCCACACCGTGCTTTTCCCCGACGCCACGAAGAAGACCCTCGGCCTCATCCGCCCCGGCTCGTATCATTTCGGCACGGACGCCGCGGAGCGCATGGAAATCGTCGCCGGCGAATGCACCGTCACCCTCGACGGCACGACCGCCGTCGCGACCTACGGCGCCGGCACCTATTTCGACGTGCCCGCCAAGAGCGGTTTCACCATCGCGGTGAAGGCCGGCCTCTGCGAATACATCTGCTCCTTCCTCCGCTGATCCGGCGCGCCGCCCCGCGCGGCGCCGGTTTGCGATTGAGCCGCCCGCGCGGAACCCCAGCCTCCGCGGGCATGGTTCGTCTGTGCGTCGCGCTTCTCCTCGCGGCCTGCGGCGCCGGCTGCGTCTCCCGTCCGCCGGCCCCGCCGGTCCGGGATCCGAACGACGGTCTCTTCGCCGAGATCGCCACGCCGCGCGGCACGCTCGTCTGCCGCCTCGAATTCGAAAAGGCGCCGCTCACCGTCGCCAGCTTCGTCGGCCTCGCCGAGGGCAAACTCGGCCCCGCGCCGCGCAAGCCGTTCTTCGACGGTCTCGTCTTCCACCGCGTCGTCCCCGGCTTCGTCATCCAGGGCGGCGACCCCGAGGGTACCGGCCGCGGCGGCCCCGGCTACACGTTTCCCGACGAGTTCTTCTCCGGCCAACGCCACGACGGCCCGGGCCTGCTCTCGATGGCCAACAGCGGGCCCGACACCAACGGTTCCCAGTTCTTCATCACCCTCGGCGAGGCCCGCCACCTCGACTACGTCCACAGCATCTTCGGCCGCGTCGAACGCGGCGCCGAACTCCTGCCGCAGATCGCGCGCGGCGACCCGATGTCGGTGAAGATCGTCCGCCGCGGCGCCGCCGCCCTCGCCTTCGCGACCGACGAAGCCGCTTTCAACGCCCGCCTCGCCGCCGCCTCGCGCTGGTCGCCGCCCGTCTTCGAGGATCGCACGCGTCTCAACGTCGGCCCGCCGCCCTGGCAAGCCAAGTACCTCGAGCAGCGCCTCGCCAACCTCGCCCGCTTCACCGGCCGCCGTCTCTACCTTCGCTTCGCCGACAGCTTCCCGCCCAAGTCGCCCGAGCAATCCACCGCCGATGCGCTCGCCGAACTGCGCCGGCGCTGGCAGCTCCCGCCCGACGCCATCCTTGCCGCCTACGCGCTCGACGAAAACCGCTGGTACGTCAGCGGCGGCCCGGCCGGTCTCACGCTTCCGGATACGGTGGCTGCCGACGCCAACGCCGGCCCGCCCACCCAGGCCTCCATCTACAAGGCCGCCGGCCTCGTCGTCTCCGCGCTCCTCGATCAAACCGATCCGAAATGAAACTCCGCCTCCCGCCGCTGCTCCTGTTCCTTTGCGCCTGCCTCCCGCTGCGCGCCGCCGTCCCGGCCAATTTGCCCGACGGCCTCTACGCCTTGATCAGCACGCCGCGCGGCACCGTCACCTGCGAACTCTTCTTCGCGAAAGCCCCGCTCACCGTCGCCAACTTCGTCGGTCTCGCCGAAGGCAAACTCGGACCCGTGCCGCGCCGCCCTTACTTCGACGGCCTGACGTTCCACCGCGTCGTCCCCGGCTTCGTCATCCAGGGCGGCGATCCGCTCGGCACCGGCGAAGGCGGACCGGGGTACAAATTTCCCGACGAGTTCGTCCCCGGGCTCCGCCACGACGCCGCCGGCATCCTCTCCATGGCCAACGACGGCCCCGACACCAACGGCTCCCAGTTCTTCATCACCCTCGCGCCCGTCAACCGCCTCAACTACCTGCACAGCGTGTTCGGCCGCGTCGTCACCGGCCTCGACGCCCTCCCCCAGGTGCGCGTCGGCGACAAAATGACGGTCAAGATCCGCCGCGTCGGCGCCGCCGCCACCGCCTTCGCCGTCGACGAAAAAGCCTTCGCCGCCCTCGCGGCGAAGACCCGCAAGTTCGCCGACGTCGCCGCCGCGAAACGCGATCCGGGCGCCGACGCGCATTTCGACGATCCGGCGAAAATCCTGCCGCTCACTCCTCCTCGCGCGCGCAACTTCAACTTCAAACTCGCCAACTTCGAGCGCGCCACCGGCCTTCGCCTCGTCGCCCGGATGCGGGCCAAGTCGCCGACCGAAGCCGAGGACGCCCAGCCCGGCGCCTTCATGCGCGGCCTCGCCGGCCCCCTAGGCACCCTGCAACGCGGCGCCCTCGCCGTCTATTTCGCCGACGACGACAGCTGGCGCATCTGGGTCGGCGACGAATCGACGCCGGCCTTCGTCGGCCGCCCCGGCACCGCCGCCGGCTTCACCGAGAGCGGCCTGATGCACGAGGTGAAGGAAGCGTTTCTCAAATCCGCCCGCGAAGCGGCCGAGACCGAATTCGCCGCCCAACAGAAAGCCGCCAAACCCGACGCCCCGCTGCCGCCCGCGCAAAAGCTGAAGCTCGAAACCGACGCGCTCCTCGACGGCCTCATCTTCAAACTCGAGACCGCCCTCGGCGCCGCGCACCCGTAATGATACTCCCGTCTGCCGTCCGCCGGCAGGTTTGCAAAATCCCCGCCCGGCCCGCACCGTGGGTCCCAAACCCATGCGCAGTTTCTTCTACCTTCTCCTGCTGGCGGTCCTCCTGATCACCGCGGCGCTCGTCACGCGCTCCGGCCTGCTTTGGCGCGAGAATTCCGGGCGCCCGATCAACAGCGCCATGCGCGAGGCGCTCAACCGCCGCGCCCCGCAGTGGAACGCCGACGACGAACGCCTCGTCAACGAGCAGTACGGCACCGCCCACAAGCACCCGAGCGGCATGCGCTACGTCGTCCGCGCGCCCGGTACCGGCAACCTCACGCCCACGGTCGGCGCCGAAGTAATCTGCCACTATGACGGCCGCCTCCTCGACGGCACTCCCTTCGACAGCTCCTACCGCAAAGGCGTCCCCTTCACCTTCCGCGTCGGCACCGGCGCCGTGATCCGCGGTTGGGACGAGGCCTTCATCGGCATGCGCAAAGGCGAGAAACGCACCCTCATCATCCCGCACTGGCTCGCCTACGGCGAAAAAGGCAACCGCGGCAGCATCCCCCCGAAAGCCACCCTCGTATTCGAAGTCGAGCTCCTGGATTGGCGCTGAGATAAAACCGGAGACCGGAATTCGGAGACCGGATACCGCAGCCAGGACATTGGAAAGACGGAAACCGCGACCGCGGAATTCCTCTCCTTCAATGTCCCGTTTCCTCAATTCCGCGCCCGACAGGCCCGGTCTCCGGTTTCCGGTATCCCAATTCCGGTATCCGAACCCCGTTCCTTATCTCCCGAATTCCGGTCTCCGGTCTCCGCATTCCGGTTTCATCAAAGTCCCACCAGCGCCCCGTTGCGCTTGATCCAGCGCTCCGCGTCGCGCCAGCCCGGGCACACTTCCTCGACCCGCGCCCAGAACCGCTCGCTGTGGTTCATTTCCCGCAGGTGCATGAGTTCGTGGTAAATGATGTAGTCGCGCACGAAGTCCGGCGTCTGCACGAGCCGCCAGTTCAGGGAAATCGTGCCGTTGGCGGAACAGGAACCCCAGCGCGAACGTTGGTTGCGCACCGTCACCTGCTTCACCTCCACGCCCGTCACCGCCGCCAGTTCCCAGGTCCGCGCCGGCAATTCGATCTTCGCCCGCCGCGCGAAATGCGCCTCCAGCGTCGGCCGCAGATCGCCCTCGAAACCCGGCACGCGGAACACGTCCGCCGCCAGGCACACCTGCGGCTTCTCGCCGACCGCCGCCACGCGCACTTCCGTCATCTCGCCGCGCCACAGCAAATGCGTGCCGATCGTCCAGATCTCCGCCGCCCGCGGCCGCCGCCGCTGCCGCTCGCGCGCGCGCTCCAGCCACTCGCGGTGCTGCTCCACAAACCGCAGCGCTTCGCGCTCCGACCCGCGCGCCGGGATCGTCGCCACCGCCGTGCCGTCGCGCCGCAACGTCAGCCGGTAATTGGTCGCGCGGTGGCTGCGCTCGAACACGATTTCCTCCCGGCGCGACTCCGGCCGCGGCACCGCCGGCGACGCCGACTGCGTTGCCGCCGGCGCCTGCGGCCGACGGTTCGTCGGAGCCGGCGGCACCCGATGCACGCCGGCTTGCGGCGTGAACAGGTCGAACAGGCCTTGTTGCTCCTCGGGGCTCACGGTGCGGCGCAGTGAAACACTTCAGCCGCCGGGCGCCAGCGTCTTGTAATAGATCACGTTCGCCGCCGGCGTCCCGTCGGGGTTCAGCGCCCAGCCCGGGATCCCGCCCGCCCGCTCGTACCCCAGCGCATCGTACAACGCGCAGGCCCCCGCCGCCCCTTCGCTTGTATCCAGAAACAGCAACGTGAGCCCCCGCGCCGCCGCCATCGCTTCCGCCGCCCCCATCAATTCCCGCCCGAGCCCCTGCCCGCGCGCCGCCGGCCGCACCATCAGCTTCTGCACCTCCCCCCGGTGCCGCCCGTTCCGCCGGCTCTCCGCCGCCAATTGCACCGTGCCGACGATCTCGCCGCCCGGCGTCTCGCGCGCCACGAGCAAAATCCGCCACCCCTCCTTCAGATCCGTCTCGATCTTCGCCCAGTACGCCGCGATCTCCGCCGCGTCCACCGGCAGCATGAACCCGATCGACGCCCCGCCCGTCACGCACTCCGCCAACACACGCGCCAACGCCGCCCGCTCCGCTTCCGTCCAGTTCCCATTCAGGGGTTCGATAATCATGGGCTCTCCGCAGCAACCTTCATGCCCCGCCCACTCCGTCGATTCTGTCCTTTCGACTTCCGACTTTCGCCTTTTCCGCGGGCCGAGCTTTCAACCTTCAACTTTCACCTTTCAACCGCGCCGGGCGCCGCGCCCCGCGCCGCCTTCCGCCTTAACTTCCACGCATGCCACACCGTCGGCATCTCGCCTTCGTGCGCCGGCACCAGCAGCGCGATCGCCAACTCTTCCACCCCGCCCACGATCAGCAAAACGATCATCGCGTGAAACGGCACCGCCGTCCACTCCGCCAACAGCGGGATGATCGACAGCGCGCAGCTCACCGCGCCCACCTTGGAAATCCACGTGTGGTAGCACGGCGCCCGCCCCAACCGCACAAATCCGTACACGATCACCGCGAAAAACGCCGTCAGTCCCGCAATCACCCAGCCGAGCTCCCGCCGCATGATGTCCGGCCACAGCAACGCGATGCCCGCAATGCCCGTGACCATCGTCAGGTAGTCCGCCGCGCTGTCCAACTTCCGCCCAAAATCGGTGAACGCCTGGTACCGCCGCGCAAAGAACCCGTCCAACGCGTCCGTCAGCAGCGACGCCGCCAACAGCCCGACAAACCACGGCCGCGATCCCGCCAGCGCCGCCACCAGCACCGCCGGCATCAGCGCGATGCGCAGGCCGCTCAGCAGATTCGGCAGCGCCTTGCGGTTCATGCCGGCACTCTCGTCACAGCCGGACCGTTGTCCACTCCGGCCGCCGGCCCTTCGCCAGCGTCAGCCACGCCCAGCTCGCCGGCGCCCCGCGATTCGGCCGCGTGATGCACCCGGGATTCAACCAGCGCACCCCCGCCGGATCCGTCTCGTCCCGCGGCACGTGCGTGTGCCCGTGCAACACGAACTCCGCCCCCGCCGGCGCCCGCCGCGGCGGAATGTGCACGAGGTGAAACCGAAACCCGTCGCGCACCAGGTCCCGCGTCAAGGGCCACGGGTGGTCGTCGTTGTTGCCCAGCACCACCGTCAGCGGCACGCCGAGCAATTCGAACTCCGCCAACGTTTCCGGCGCGCACACGTCGCCCAGGTGCCAGATCTCGTCCGCCCCGCGCAGGCGCTCCGGCAACGTCGGCGGAAATTTGTCGTGCGTGTCGGCGATCACCGCGATGCGCATGCGGCCAACTTGGCCGGACCCGGCGCCGTTTGACAGCGTTTCTTTGCCCCCGAAACTCCCCGCGCCCGCCGTGCCGCTCCGCAACCTCGCCATCGATTTCGATTCGTTCTTCGCCGCCGTCGAGCAGCAGGAACGACCGGAACTGCGCGGCCGCCCCGTCGCCATCGTCCCCGTCCTCGCCGAGACCACCGGCTGCATCGCCCTCAGCCAGGAAGCGAAAAACCTCGGCCTCAAACGCAACGCCCGCGTCGCCGAAGCCCGCCTCGCCTGCCCCGGCCTCGTCGTCGTCGAATCCCGCCCCGAGGTCTACATCGCCTACCATCGCCGCCTCCGCGCCGTCATCGAATCCTGCGTGCCCGTGAAAAAGGTCCAGTCGATCGACGAACTCGAATGCGACCTCACCGCCGACTTCGCCGACCGCCCCGACCGCGCCGTCGCCCTCGCCGCACAAATCAAGGCCCGCCTCGCCGCCGAGGTCGGCGACGTCGTCCGTTGCTCCATCGGCATCGGCCCGAATTGGTTCCTCGCCAAACTCGCCTCCGATATCTGCAAGCCCGACGGCATCCTCGTCCTCGACGAAGCCGCCCTCGTCCCGCTCCTGCCCAAACTCAAACTCACCGACTTCACCGGTATCGGCGAAAATCTCGCCGTCCGCCTCCGCGACGCCGGCATCGCCACGGCCGCCGAACTCCACGCCGCCGACGCCGCGCGCCTCCGCGCGATCTGGGGCAGCGTCGAGGGCGCCCGCTTCCACGCCTGGCTCCACGGCGATGTCCAGGAACGCGTCGTCTCGCCCACCCGCTCCATCGGCCACGGCCACGTCCTCGCGCCCGGCGCGCGCAACGAAGCCGACGCCCTCGCCGTCCTGCACCGCCTCCTGCAGAAGGCCGCGATGCGCCTCCGCCACTCCGGCCACTACGCCGGCAGTCTCCATCTTTCGGTGCGCTGCGGCGACGACCTGCGCTGGTCCGACGAACGCAAATTCAACGAGACCCAGGACACGTTGCATTTCACGCATGTGCTGAACGATCTCTGGGCCGCGCGCCCCGCCTCCATCCGCCGCCGCGCCCCGCGCCAGGTCGGCGTTCTCCTCGGCCGGCTGCTCGAAGGCGCCAACCACACCGCCGATCTCTTCGAGGCGGAAAAGGAGCGCAACCGCTCCCGTCTCTTCTCCGCCGTCGACACGCTCAACCGCACCTTCGGCAAAAACTCCGTCTACTTCGGCGGCGCCCACGGCGCCACGGGCAACGCCCCGATGCGCATCGCCTTCACCCGCATCCCGGAACCCGAACTCGAGGACATCGACCCCAGCCTCGGCCGCCGCCTCCGCCCCCGCCCCGAAGCGCCGCCGGAATCCCCAGCGGATTGATCCCAAGAAACGCGCTCGGACCCGGCGTGCACCGCGACAAGCCGGCGAGTCGCAGAGCATCGGCCGAGAATTCAAACCCGCGCCGGGCTCGCCCGAGGCGCGAATGCGCCCCGCCTCCGCGGTGTTCCTTCCGGTCGCGCTCCGTGAACTCGTAGCCCCGCTCCGTGACCTCTGCGACGTTTTCCCCACCGCAGGTTGTAGGTTGATCCGCCCCGGCCGCGCCGCCACAAAAACGTCACCCCTTCCGCCCGCCCCGGCGCTTCCGCACCCCGCGTCCGCGCGCCGCCCTCCCTTTTCCGCCATGCCCCTCCGCCCCGCCTCCTGCCTGCTCGCCTGCCTCGTCTGCTCCGCCGCCGTCACCGCCTCCTCCGCCGCGCCGGCGGCGGGCGTCGCCGCCTACCGCAAGGTCGTCCTCGACGAGAAATTCCACGCCGAGGGCGCCACCTTCGGCGATCTCAACAACGACGGCCACGCCGACGCCATCGCCGGCCCGTATTGGTGGGAAGGCCCCGACTTCAAGGTCCGCCACGAATACTACCCCGCCGTGCCCTGGGACCCGCTCCGCTACTCCGACAATTTCTTCGCCTTCGTCCACGACTTCAACGGCGACGGCTGGAACGACCTTTTCATCATCGGCTTTCCCGGCGTCGACGCCTCCTGGTACCTCAACCCCGGCAAGTCCGGCGCCGGCTGGCGGCGCAACGTCGTCTTCTTCCCCGTCGACAACGAGTCGCCCACGTTCGCGCGCTTCTTCGGCCCCGCCAAGCCGCCCGTCCTCCTCTGCATGAGCCGCGGCCGCCTCGGCTACGCCACCTTCGATCCCAAGAATCCCGCCTTGCCTTGGGTCTTCCATCCCGTCTCGCCGGTCGGTCCGTATCAGCGTTTCACGCACGGCCTTGGCTGGGGCGACGTCAACGCCGACGGCCGCAACGATCTCCTCGAGAAGGACGGCTGGTGGGAACAGCCCGCCGACCTCAAGGGCGACCCCGAATGGAAACACCACCGTTTCCCGTTCTCCGGCGTCGGCGCCGCCAACCGCGGCGGCTCCCAGATGTACGTCTACGACGTCAACGCCGACGGCAAACCCGACGTCGTCGCCGCCCTCCAGGCCCATAACTTCGGCCTCGCCTGGTTCGAACAGATCACGACCGCCGACGGCGCGATCTCCTTCCGCGAACATCTCATCACGTCGCGTCAGGAAAACGAAAAGCTCAACGGCGTGCAATTCGGCCAACCCCACGCCGTCGACCTCGCGGACTTCGACGGCGACGGCGTCCTCGACATCCTCACCGGCAAACGCTGGTGGGCCCACGGCCCCACCGGCGACGTCCAGCCCAACGCCGCCCCCGTGCTCTACGCGTTCCTCCTGCGCCGCGGCCCCGGCGGCACCGCCACGTACGTGCCGCATCTGATCGACGACACCACCGGCGTCGGCACGCAGGTCGTCGCCGCCGACGTCAACCGCGACGGCCGCCCCGACATCATCGTCGGCAATAAACGCGGCACCGCCGTCCTCCTCTCCCAACCCGCAAAGCCGTAATCCGCCATGCCCCGCCCCGTTTCTTCCTTCTTCTTCATTCTTTCCCGTCTTCTTCATTTCCCCTTCCGCCTTTCGTCCTCCGCCTTTCTTTCGCGTCTCTCCCTTCTTCTTTCTCCCTTTCTTCTTTTCCCCGCCTTCGCCCAATCCCCGATCTTCGACGGCCGCACCCTGAACGGCTGGTCCGGCAATCCGCAAAGTTGGCGCATTGAGGACGGCGCCCTCACCGGCGAAATCCCCGCCGGCCAACGTCTCGCGAAAAACGAGTTCCTCTATTGGCAAGGCGAGGTCGCCGACTTCGAACTCACCGCCGAATTCCGTCTCTCCGGCGATCCTTCCGCCAACTCCGGCATCCAATTCCGTGCGCAGAAAGGCGCCGACGGCCACGCCGCCGGTTACCAGGCCGACCTCGACGCCGGCACAACCTGGCTCGGCCGCATCTACGACGAACACGGCCGCAAGCTCCTCGTCGAGCGCGGCGACCGTGTGTCGATTTCCCCCGACGGCCGCCGCTGGAGCGAGAAGTTCGCCGAGCCCGCCGACTTCCTCGCGTTGCCGAAACCCCAAGGCCAATGGAACACCTACCGCATCCTCGCCCGCGGCCCGCACATCGAGATCTGGATCAACGGCACCCGCGTCTCCGTCCTCGACGACCATCAGACCGACGCCGCCGATTACTCCGGCCTCCTCGCCCTCCAACTCCACAGCGGCCCCGGCCCCGTCAAAGTCCAATTCCGCAATCTCCAACTGACCCACTTCGGAAAAACCGAATTGCCCAAAGCCAAGGCCGCGGTCGCTCCCGCCGCCGTCAACTCGGTGTCCTCCATCGGCGTCGCCCGCAAAAACGGCGATCCGCCCCTCCGCCGCACCCCCGGCGTCGACGATCTCTCCCGCCTCAACTCGAGCCCCGTCCTCTGGCATCTCCGCGACAATCCCGCCCCGCCCTCCGCCGTCGCCAACCCCGCCGCCCAAAAACTCGTCGCCGGCATGAAGCTCATGCACGGCTTTCAGGCCGAACTCGTCGCGGCGGAACCCGACCTTCACCAACCCGTTGCCTTCGCCTTCGACGAACGCGGCCGCATCTGGGTCGCCGAAGCCCACAACTACCCCAACAAAGCCCCCGAGGGCCAGGGCAAGGACCGCATCTTGATTCTGGAGGATCGCAACGGCGACGGCGCCTTCGAAACCAAGAAGGTCTTCATCGAAAAACTGAATCTCGTCAGCGGTCTCGAGGTCGGCTTCGGCGGCATTTGGGTCGGCGCCGCCCCGCACCTCCTCTTCATCCCCGACCGCAACCGCGACGACGTCCCCGACTCCGCCCCGCAGGTCCTCCTCGACGGCTGGGGTTTCCAGGACACCCACGAAACCCTCAACAGCTTCACCTGGGGCCCCGACGGTTGGCTCTACGGCTGCCACGGCGTTTTCACCCATTCCTTCGTCGGCAAACCCGGCACGCCCGACCACCAACGCCAAAAAATCCGCGCCGGCGTTTGGCGCTACCATCCGGTCCGCCACGAATTCGAGGTCTTCGCCCACGGCGCCAGCAACCAATGGGGCCTCGATTTCAACTCCGTCGGCCATCTCTTCATGACGCATTGCCGCAGCTTCCACGGCGGCGGCGGCACCACTTACGTCATCCGCAACGCCCACTATTGGAACCAAGCCAACAACGACTACGCCCCCTTCATCTCGAGCCGCGGCCCCGCCTTTGCTCCCGACCTGAAAAACTTCCTCCCCGCCTCCGCCCGTTACGACAGCGGCGAAGGCGGCGCCGGCAAACCCGGCACCACCGCGGTCTACGGCGGCCACTCCCACGTCGGCACCATGATCTACCTCGGCGATAACTGGCCCGACAACTACCGCGACCGCCTCTTCACCCACAATCTCCACGGCCACCAGATCAACCAGCAGACCAACGTCCGCACCGGCTCCGCCTACGAGACCTTCCACGCCGGCCACGACATCAGCTTCGTCCCCGACGCCACCTACCTACCCGTCGATCTGCAGTACGGCCCCGACGGCGCCGTCTACATCATCGACTGGAGCGACACCCAGCACTGCCACAATCCGCGCGACGAAATCTGGGACCGCTCCAACGGCCGCCTCTACCGCCTCGCCTGGGCCGCCACCTACAAACCCGTCAAAATCGATCTCTCCGCCCGCACCGACGCCGAGCTCGCCGCCCTCCACACCCACCGCAGCGAGTGGTTCGTCCGCGCCGCCCGTCGCCTCTTGCAGGAACGCGCCGCCGCCCGCCCGCTCGATCCCGCCGCCCTCGCCGCCCTGCGTCGCCAAGCTTCGGATACGACGGCCTCCGTCCCGGACCAGCTCCGCGCCCTCTGGACGCTCCACGCCGCCGGCCAACTCGAACCCGCCCGCCTTGCCGCGGCGCTCGAGCATTCCTCCGACGTCGTCCGCGGCTGGGCCGTCCAGCTCGGCACCGAAAACGCCTCCTCCCCCGCGATCTCCGCCGCCGAGCTCAACCGCCTCGCCGTTTCCGATCCGTCGCAGCTCGTGCGCCTCGCCGTCGCCTCCGCCGTGCCCACCTTGCCCCTCGCGCAACGCTGGCCCATCGCCGCCGCCCTCGCGCAGCACGCCGAGGACGCCGCCGACCGCTTCCTGCCGAAAATGGTCTGGTACGCCCTGGCCCCCGCCGTGCCCGCCGACCTGCCCCGCGCCCTCGATCTCGCCTCCCGCACGCCTCTGCCCGTCGTCGCCGACTCGATCCTCTGGTTCGCCGCGCGCACGCCCGCCGGCCGCGACGCCCTCGCCGCCCGCATCGGCGCCGCGGATACGCCCGACGCGGTCGCCGCCCGCACCCTGCGCGTGCTCGCCTTCGCCCTCGAAAGCGAGGCCGGCCTCGCCTTGCCGGCCGCCTGGCCGCAGGTCTCCGCCCGTTTTTCCGCCGCCTCCGCCGCGCCCGTCCGCGCCGCGTGGGAACAGCTCTCCGCCCTCTTCGGCGACAAATCCGTCCTCGGCCCGATCCGCACGCGCCTCGCCGATGCGGCAACCCCGCTCGCCGAACGCCGCCGCGCCATCGACCTGCTCCGCCGCGCCGGCGACACCGAGTCCACCGCCGTCCTCATCGCCCTGCTCAAAGATCCCGACCTCCGCGGCGCCGTCATCCCGCTGCTCGCCGGCGCGCGCGACACCGCCGCCGTCGCCGCCGGCCTGATTTCCCATTTTGCCAACTTCACCGCCCCCGAGCGCACCGCCGCGCTCGCCGCCCTCACCGGTAAACCGCCCCTCGCCCTCGCGCTGCTCCGCGCCGTCGCGGACGGCACCTTTGAAAAACGGCAACTCACCGCCCTCCACGCGCGCCAACTCCGCAATCTCCGCGATCCCGCCGTCACCGCCGCCCTCGACCGGATCTGGGGCCGCACCGGCGAATCGTCCGCCGACGCCAAAGTCGCCATGGCCCGCCTCCGCGATGCCTACCGAGAGGCCCCGCTTTGGTCCTACGACATCAAAGCCGGTCGCCAAACCTACGAGCGCCTCTGCTCCGCCTGCCACGCCCTCGATGCCGGCGCCGCCGCCGGCAAACTCGGCCCCAATCTCAACGGCACCTGGCGCAACGGCCTCGAGTACTTCCTCGAAAACATCGTCGATCCCAACGCCGTCGTCGGCTCCGACTTCCAACTCAACCTCGTGACCAAGAAAGACGGCACCGTCGTCTCCGGCATGCTCGAGCAGGAAACCGCCTCCGCCCTCGTCGTCCGCACGATGACCGAATCCGTCACGCTTCCGAAAGCCGACGTGAAGTCCCGCGAAGTCACCCCACAATCTCTCATGCCCGCCGGCCTCCTCGAAGCCCTCCCGCCCCGCGAAGCCGTCGAACTGCTCCTCTTCCTCACGACCGAACCGAAGTGATCCCGCCGTCCATGCCGTTGCCTGTCCCGTCTTCCCGCCGCGATTTCCTCCGCGCTGCCGCCGCCGGTTCCGTCCTCGCCGCCGCCGCCCCCGTCGTCTTCGCCGCGGAGCCTTCGCCCGGGCCAAAGATCCGCCTCGGCATCGTCGGCGGCCGCTTCGGCGCCACGTTCCAGTTCCACGAACATCCCGACTGCGTCGTCGAGGCCGTCAGCGACCTGCGCCCCGAACGCCGCGCCGCACTCCAGAAAACCTACCGCTGCGCCAAAGCCTACGATTCGCTCGCGCTGCTGCTGCAGGACCGCGCCGTCGACGCCGTCTTCCTCGCCACCCCTGCGCCCGACCACGCCGAACACACCCTCGCCGCCCTCAAGGCCGGCAAACACGTCCTCTGCGCCGTCCCGCTCGCCCTCACCCTCGACGATTGCCGCCGCGTCGCCGCCGCCGTCAAAGCCTCCGGCCTCACCTACATGATGGCCGAAACGAGTTGGTGGCAGCAGGCCACGATTTCCGCCCGGATTTTTTTCCAGGCCGGCAAATTCGGCACGCTCTACCACACCGAATCGATGTACCACCACGCCGGGCTCGAGTCCCTGTGGTTCGAAAACGGGAAACCCACCTGGCGCCACGGCCTGCCGCCGATGCTCTACCCGACGCACTGCACCGCCCATCTCGTCGGCGTCACCGGCGAAAAACTCACGGCCGTTTCCTGCCAGGGCTGGGGCGACAACGACCCGCTCCTCCGCGGCAATCCCTACGGCAACCCGTTCTGGAACGAAACCGCCCAGTTCAAGACCGACCGCGGCCACACGCTCCAGGTCCAGGTCTGGTGGCGCGGCGCCCACCGCGGCGGCGAACGCGCCCGCTTCTACGGCGACAAGATGAGTTTCTTCTTCCCCGAACCCAACGGCCTCGGCGCCGTCATCGTGCGCCACGGCAAACAGACCGAAAAGGACAGCGGCGGCTTCGAGCGCGCCCTCCCGGGCTTCGAAAACTACGCGATCCCCGAATGGTGGGCCACCGATCTCCTGCCCGCGCCGCTCCGCCACCGCAGCGGCCACGAGGGCTCGCACACGTTCATCACCCACGAGTTCGTCGACTCCCTCGTCCGCCGCCGCCGCCCCGCCGTCGATCTCGCCGCCGCCCTCGCCTGCACCGTCCCCGGCATTGTCGCCCACGAATCGGCCCTGCGCGACGGCGAACGCCTCGCGATTCCCGATCTCGCCGGCTGACGCACCGCCGCGGTTCCCCACTGCATCGTTATTCAAAGGACTTCGCGGTTGTAACTGATTCGTTACTCCCGCTGTTTGCCCTGCGTTGCTGGCACGGCGTTCGCTCTGCCCGCGTCCCACACCACATGCCAAACCTACGCCTCCTCGCCGTCATCGGCAGCCTCGCTCTCCCCGGCCTGCTGCCCGCCGCCCCCGCGCCCGCCGCCGCCCCGGCCGCCGCCCGCGCCGCCGGCACCGTCACCGGCCGCGTCCTCAACGTCGGCACCGGCCAGTATTTGAACAACGCCCGCGTCACGCTCAAGGGCACCAACCAGACCGTCTTCACCGACCGCGACGGCACCTACCGTCTCGTCGCCGTCCCCGCCGGCCCGCAAACCCTCGAGGTCTTCTTCACCGATCTCGATGCCCAGTCCGTCGCCGTCCAGGTCCCCGCCGGCGACACCGTCGAGCGCAACATCGAGCTCACCAGCCTCAGCCGCTACGGCAAGGACGCCTCCACCGTGAAGCTCGACGCCTTCGTCGTCTCCCAGCAGCGCGAGACCGACGCCGAGGCCATCGCCACCAACGAGCAACGCTTCGCCCCCAACATCAAGAACGTCCTCTCCACCGACTCCCTCGGCGACGTCCTCGGCGGCTCCGTCGGCGAATTCATGAAGTTCCTCCCCGGTGTCACGGTCGAGAGCGACCTCGCCGACGTCTCCGGCGTTTCCATCCGCGGTATCGGCGGCGGCATGACGTCGATCACCAACGACGGCGCCCCCGCCTCCAACATCTGGACCACCGCCACCCGCTCCGTCGACGTGCGCTCCATGGCCCTCAACGACATCGCGCGCATGGAAGTCTCCAAGGTGCCGACGCCCGCCAATCCGTCCGACTCCCTCGCCGGCTCCATCAATCTCGTCAGCAAGAGCGCCTTCGAACGCAAGGGACGCCAACTCCGCTATTCGCTCAACCTCATCGGCAACCACGAGAACCTCGACCTGAAGAAGACGCCCCACTCCCACGGCGATAAACTCAATTACAAGATCCACCCCGGCGCCTCCCTCGACTTCACCTGGCCCGTCAACCGCCGCTTCGGCGTCGTCATCGCCGCCAACCACTCCCGCTCCTTCAACGAACAGCACCGCACGCTCCAGACCTGGTCCTCCATCGTCCCCCCGGGCAGCGCCGCCGGCACCCCGATCAATTACGCCAATCCCGTCCTCAGCTCCCTCGCCCTCCTCGACGGCCCCCGCGACCTCACCCGCAACACCCTCAGCGTGAAGGCAGATTGGAAGGTCACCGAAAACGGCGTGCTCACCGTCGGCCACGTCGCCAGCCGCACCGACACCCGCATCGGCTCCCTCACCTACACCTTCAACACGAGCACCACCGCCACGTCTTCCGTCGCCGGCGGCAATGCCCTCGCCTGGGACGGCAGCCGGACTCTCGGCGCCACCGGGCGCGGTTCCCTCAACAACAACGGCACCAACCAGCTCATCAACCAGATCTCCGACTCCAGCAACGTCGGCTACCGCTACGACAACGGCCGCTGGCGCGTCGAAACCGGCGTCAGCCGCTCCGCCTCCCAGATCAAACGCCGCTACTTCGACGCCGGCTTCTTCCTCCAGGCCAGCGCCATCCAGCGCGTCCCCGTCCGCATCAGCTTCCTCGACCTCGCCCCCGGCGCCGCCCTCCCCGGCCGCATCGAGGTCTTCGACAACAACAACCAGCCCCTCGACTGGAACAACCCCGCCAATCTCCGCGGCAACACCGCCAACAACGCCAACCTCAACAACCGCAGCTACACCAACCAGGGCTTCCTCAACGTCCGCCGCACCCTCGACTTCATGCCCGTCCCCACCGCCGTCCAGGCCGGCGTGCTCGAGAAACGCGTGATGCTCGACACCAACCTCCAGAACGAAACCTGGACCTTCATGGGCCCCGACGGCCGCTCCGCCGCCACCGCCCCGATCGAGCCGTATCTCATGCAGCGATACAAGGACGTCGATACCGGCTACGGCCTGCCGAGCATCAACTGGATGTCCCCCAGCCGCGCCTTCCGCGCCTACCAGCTCAACCCGCTGCTCTACCAGCAGACCGACGCCCAGCGCGTCTCGGACCGCAACTCCCACATCGATAACAACGAGAACATCAAGGAAACCGTCCAGGCCGCCTACCTGCAGGCCGACTCCCGCCTCTTCAACAGCCGCCTCCGCGTCCTCGGCGGCGTCCGTTTCGAGAAGACCGTCGACCGCGGCATCGGCGGCCTCGTCGACAGCGATCGCGTCTGGCAACGCAACGCCGACGGCTCCTTCGTCCGCAACGCCGCCGGCCAGCGCGTCCGCCGCCCCGAAGCCGGCGCCGCCGGCTCCCTCGCCGAAAGTCTCCTGATCCGCGAGTACCGCGCCTCCTTCACGCAGAAGGAATACGACGGCTACTACCCGAGCCTCCACTTCACCTTCAACACCACCGAGAACTTCCTCCTCCGCGCCGCCTGGGCCAAGACCTACGGCCGCCCCAACTACTCGGACATCATCCCGCGCACCGTCGCCAACACCAGCGCGACCGATCCCGACGAGGACGACGAACTCCAGCCCGGCCAGTACCGCGGCACGCTCAACATCCGCAATCCCGCCCTCATGCCGTGGACCGCCGACAACTTCGACCTCTCCGCCGAATACTACACCGACAACGGCGGCCTCATCAGCGCCGGCATCTTCCTCAAGGAACTGCGCAACTTCTTCGGCGACGCCTCCCGCCGCGCGACGCCCGAGCTTCTCGCCGAACTCGGCCTGCCCGACCGCTACCTCGACTGGAACATCAACTCGAAGTTCAACTCCGGCGACGCCCGCATCACCGGCGCCGAGATCAATCTCCGGCAAAACCTTCGCCGCTTCGGCAAATGGGGCAGCTACTTCACCGTCTTCGCCAACGGCACGAAACTCGAACTCGACGGCAACCCCGGCGCCTCGTTCTCCAGCTTCATCCCGAAGAGCGCCAACTGGGGTTTCACCTTCGCGCCGAAACGCTTCACGTTCACCGCCCGTTGGAATTACCGCGGCCTCGACAAACGCCTCCCGCAGGCCGCCTACGGCCCCAATGGCTACGAGTACATCGAGGCCCGCACCGTCCTCGACGTGAACACCTCCTACCAGATCAACAAGGACCTGTCGTTCGTCGCCAGCGCGACCAACATCCTCAACGAGCCCTTCCGTTTCCTCCGCTACGGCGACCTCACGCCGTCCTACGCCCGCCTGTATGCGGAACAGGAATACGGCATCCAGCTCGCGATCGGTCTCCGCGGCTCCTTCTGATCCGCCGTGGCCCGGGCCTTCAGCCCGTGTCATTCCCCCGGCCGCCCCAGTAGCACGGCGCTTCAGCCCGTGTTATTCCCCATCCCCCGGCCGCGCCCCCCAAAAGGCGCGGCCTTTTTCCGCCCACCCCTTCCCGCGCCTTCCTCCGTGCCCTCCGCGCCTCCGTGGTTCAACCTCCGCGCCCGCCCTCCCTTCTTGCGCCCCCTGCGCCTTTTTGCGGCCATCTCGTTTCTCCCCACCCCGCTTCTGCCCCGCCCCCGCCGTCGCCCTCCGTCATGCCCCACCCCTCCCCCCGTCCCACCGCACCTGCCGCGCGCATCCTCTTCCTTTTCCGCACCCTCACTTTCACTTTCACCCTCACCTTCACTCTTACTTTCCCTTTCGCCTCCTCCGCCTTCGCCCAGCGCGGCGATGCTCCCGACGCGAAACCCCTCCCCGCCACCGAATCCCAACGCCGTTTCCACCTTCCCCCCGGTTTCGAAATCCAACTCGTCGCCGCCGAACCCGACCTCGAGAAACCCTTCAACGTCGCC
The DNA here is from genome assembly GCA_027482185.1 of Opitutaceae bacterium. GTDB lineage: Bacteria > Verrucomicrobiota > Verrucomicrobiia > Opitutales > Opitutaceae > ER46. The sequence goes on from JAIXWF010000015.1 coordinate 518,424, forward strand.
TTCGACGCCGCCGGCCGCGTCTGGGTCACCGGCTCGAAAATCTACCCCTGGCCCGCCCGCCGCGACGCCCGCGGCGACCTCATCGCCACCTTCGAGCAGCACTGGGGCGACACCGGCCTCGCCTTCCGCCCCACCGTCGCCCCGCCCGAACCGCCGGAGTCCGGCATCGACACGCTCCGCGTCCTCTCCGACTTCGATCCCGCCACCGGCCGCGCCCGCCGCTCCGTCGTCTTTGCCGACGGCCTCAACGTCCCCGTCGGCGTCCTGCCGCTGCCCCGCGCGCCCGGCGCGAAGGGCGACACCGTCCTCGTCTTTTCGATTCCCGCGATCTGGCGGCTGACGGACACCGACGGTGATGGCAAAGCGGATACGCGCGAGAAACTCTACGACGGCTTCGGTTTCAAGGACACCCACGGCATGTCGTCGAGCTACTGGCGCTGGTTCGACGGCTGGGTCTACGGCACCCACGGCTTCGCCAACGCCTCCGAGGTCACGGATCGCGCCGGCCGCACCGTCAAACTCACCTCCGGCAACACCTACCGCTTCCGCCCCGACGGCTCCGAGTTCCAGGTCTTCGTCCGCGGCCAGACCAATCCCTTCGGCCTCGCCTTCGACCCGCGCGGCGATCTCTACACCGCCGACTCCCACTCCAAACCCGTCTACCTCCTCGTCCCCGGCGGCTTCTACGAGGGCATCGGCAAAGAACACGACGGCCTCGGCTTCGGCCCCGCCATCACCGCCGACGACCACGGCTCCAGCGCCATCGCCGGTCTCGCCCATTATTCCGCCGCCCATTTCCCGCCCGAATTCCGCGACAATCTCTTCAACGGCAACCCCGTCACCCGCCGCCTCAACCGCACCCGCCTCGACTGGCGCGGCTCCACCCCGCAGGCCGCCCGCCAACCCGATTTCCTGGCCAGCGACGATCTGTCGTTCCGCCCCGTGCAGGTGAAACTCGGCCCCGACGGCGCCCTCTGGATCGCCGACTTCTGCAATCCCATCATCGGCCACTACGAGGTTCCGCTCACGCACCCCGGCCGCGACCGCACCCACGGCCGCATCTGGCGCATCGTCTGGCGCGGGCTCGACGGCTCCGTCCCCGCGCCCCGCCTGCCCGACCTCGCCGCCGAATCCACGGCGCAACTCGTCCGCCGCCTCGCCGATCCGAATCTCGTCGTCCGCTCCCTCGCCGCCGCCGAACTGCCTGTCCGGGCCGATGCCGCCGCCGCGATCCCGCTCCTGCGCCGCGCCGCCGCCGACCTCATCGCGGGCGCCGACGCCTCTGCCGATCCCACCGCCGCCCTGCCGCTGCTCTTCACCCTCGAGCAACTCGGCGCGCCCGACGACGCCCTCCTCCGCCGGGCGCTCGAGCGCCCCGACAGCGCCGTCGCCCACGCCGCCCTCCGCGTCCTCGCCGCCCGCCCCGCCGCTCCCGCCGACCTAGAAGCGATCGTCGCCCGGCTCGTCGCCGGCTACCCCGGCCTCGGCTGGCGCCTCGCCGCCGACCTCCTGACGCGCCACCCGCAACCCTGGGCCCCGCCCGTCCTGCTCGGCCTGATCGGCCGTACGCCCGATTCGGATACGCTGCTCGCCTACGCCCTGCGCCTTGCGCTCAAGGCCCACGCGCTCGAAGCCGACGCCCGCACCCTTGCCCGCTGGACTGCCGGCAACAGCGCCGCCGCCGACCGTCTCGCCGAGATCTGCCTCGCCGTGCCGACCCCGGCCGCCGCGGCCTTCCTCCTCGGCTATCTCGAGAAAACCAAGGTCGCCGGCCCCCGCGCCGGCGACTTCGCCAAACACGCCGTGCAAAACGTCGCGCCCGACGCCCTCGCCACCGTCGAACCGCTCGCGGCTTCGCTCGAGCGCGCGCCCTATCCGCAACGTCTCGCCCTCGCCGAGGGTCTCGCCGCCGTCGCCGCCAAACCCGACCGCCCCCTGCCCGCCCCGCTCGTCACGTGGACAAGCACCGCGCTGCTCGCCGGCCTCGCCGGCCAGGAACCCGCGCTCGAACTCCGCGCCGTCAACGCCCTCCGCCCCCTCGCTTGGCCCGACAAGAACGCCCCGCTCCGCCGCCTCGCCGCCGCGTCCGCCACCCGCGAACCCAACCGCATCGCCGCCCTCCGCGCCCTCGATCCCGCCGACCCCGCCACCGAATCCGCCGTCGTCGAAGCCCTGCGCACGTCCTCGTCCAACGCCGTCCGCCGCGCCGCCGCCGAATTGCTCGGCCCCGCCGAACCCGGCCCCGCCGCGCGCGCCGCCCTCGCCGCCGCCTTCGGCAACGCCTCCGCCGATCTCGCCCTCAGCCTCGCGATCAGTCTCGCGAAATCCGACGCCGGCGCCGCCGACCTCCTCGACCTCGCCGCCGCCGGCAAGGTGCGCCCCGCCCTGCTCCGCCACCGCTACGTCGTGCAGGCCCTCGAAAAACGCCCCGCCGCCCTGCGCGCCCGCGCCGATGCGCTCACGCGGGCCCTCCCGCCCGAGGACGCGCGCCTCGACGCCGTCATCGCTCAGCGTCTCGGCGCCGCCGGCGCCCACAAGGCCGACCGCGCGCGCGGCGCCGCCGTCTTCGCCGCCCACTGCGCCGCCTGTCACCGGTTTCAGGATACGGGCGGCAACCTCGGGCCGGGCCTCGACGGCACCTCCGCCCGCACCGTCGCCCGCCTGGTCGAGGATATCCTCGACCCGAGCCGTAACGTCGACCCCGCCTTCCGCCTCGGCACCGCGACATTGAAGAACGGCGAAACCCGCACCGGCATGAACCTCCGCCTCGACGGCGACGCCTGGCGTTTCACCGACCCGGCCGACGCCCGCGAAATCGCGCTGCCCGCCGCCGAGGTCGCGACCGCCGCCGTCTCCGCCCTCTCGCCCATGCCCGCCGCCTTCGAAACGCTGCTCTCCGAGGCCGAGTTGTTCGACGTCATCGACTACCTGCGCCAGCCGCGCCCGTGAGAGCGTTTCCCTTTCCGGCCCGTTGACCGCGGGCGGCTCCGCTGCACGCTGCCGCGATGCCCACTCCGCTTCGCGCCGCGTTTGCCTTCGCCGGCCTCGTCGCCGCCGTTTCCGTTTCCGCCCAGGTCGACCGCGTGACCGGGCGCGCGTTCGCCACGCGCTCCGAGGTCATCGCCGCCCACGGCATGGTCGCCACCAGCCAACCGCTCGCGACCCAGGTCGGCCTCGACATCCTCAAGGCCGGCGGCTCCGCGGTCGACGCCGCCCTCGCCGCCAACGCCGCCCTCGGCCTCATGGAGCCCACCGGCTGCGGTATCGGCGGCGACCTCTTCGCCATCGTCTACGACGCGAAGACGAAAAAGCTCCACGGCCTCAACGCCTCCGGCCGCTCCCCGCGCGGCCTCAGCCGCGAGCAGCTGCTCGCCGAACTCGCCAAACTCAACGCCAAGGTCATTCCCGCCCGCGGCGTGCTCCCCGTCTCCGTCCCCGGCGCCGTCGACGGTTGGTTCGAACTGCACGGCAAGTTCGGCAAACTGCCCATGGCCCAGGTCCTCGCGCCCGCCATCCGCTACGCCAAGGAAGGTTTTCCGGTCAGCGAACTGATCGCGTTCTACTGGGACCGCAGCGTGCCGATCCTCGGCAGCCAACCCGGCGGCTTCATGGCCACCTTCGCGCCCGGCGGCCGCGCGCCCCGCAAGGGCGAGCTCTTCCGCAATCCCGAACTCGCCGCGACGTACTCGCTGCTCGCCACCCAGGGCCGCAACGCCTTCTACCGCGGCGAAATCGCCGCCAAGATCGACGCCTTCTTCGCCGCGAACGGCGGCTACCTGCGGAAGGTCGATTTCGAAACGCACACCTCCACCTGGATCGAACCCGTCTCGGTCAACTACCGCGGTTACGACGTCTACGAACTCCCGCCCAACGGCCAAGGCATCGCCGCCCTCCAGATGCTCAACATCCTCGAGGGCTTCGACCTGAAGCGCATGGGCTTCAACTCGCCCGACGCCCTCCACGTCATGATCGAGGCCAAGAAACTCGCCTTCGAGGACCGCGCCAAATTCTACGCCGACCCCGATTTCTCCAAGAGCCCTCTCGCCGGCCTGCTCTCCAAGAAATACGCCGCCGACCGCCGCGCCCTCATCAAAATGGAACGCGCCGCCAAGACCTACGATGCCGGCAACCCCGCGCTCCAGGACGGCGACACGATCTACCTCACGACCGCCGACGCCGAGGGCAACATGGTCTCCCTCATCCAAAGCAACTACCGCGGCATGGGCAGCGGCATCGTCGTGCCCGGCCTCGGCTTCGGTTTCCAGAACCGCGGCGAGATGTTCACCCTCGAGCCCGGCCACGCCAACGACTACGCCCCCGGCAAGCGCCCCTTCCACACCATCATCCCCGCCTTCATCATGAAGGACGGCAAACCGTGGGTCAGCTTCGGCCTCATGGGCGGCGCCATGCAGCCCCAGGGCCACGTCCAGATCGTCGTCAACCTCATCGACTTCGGCATGAACCTCCAGGAAGCCGGCGACGCCGCCCGCTGGCAGCACGACGGCTCCACCGACTACGACACCCCGAAAATGACCACCGGCGGCTTCGTCTACCTTGAAACCGGCGTGCCTTGGGAAACCCAAGCCGAACTCCGCCGCCGCGGCCACGACCTCCGCGTCGATCTGGGCGGCTTCGGCGGTTACCAAGCGATCCGTTGGGATGACGCCAACCGCGTCTACTTGGGCGCCAGCGAAAGCCGCAAGGACGGTCAGGCCGGCGGCTGGTAGGCCCGAAAGCGTCGGAAAGGTTTACGTTTTGACCATCCCGACAAATCCGCCGAAATACGATAAAAGTTTAAGTTACTGTAATCGATCGACTAACAATATTGGACCGCTTCGGGCATACGATTTGCTTAGAGTAGGCTCAACTCAATCATCCTACCATGAACGCTCGTAACCTGCTCGCCGCCACGCTCGCCCTCGTTTCCTCCGCCCAAGTCTTCGCCGCCGGCAACGGTGGTCCGGTCGTTGCGGCTCCGGATTCGGCCAGCGTCGCCGGTCTGTTGGTCTTGGGTGCGGCCGCGGTCATCGCGTTCCGCCGCAAGTCCAAGTAAGTCCCCCGCGTCGGATTACTCCTTTCCACCCGGTTGATTCCCGGGTGGTAAAACCGCAGCCCGGTTCGCCGGACTGCGGTTTTTTGCGTTCCGGCAATCGTAAGTCCGCACCGGGCCCTTCGCGCCCTCCGGGTAGCCTCCGCTCCCTCCAGAGCCCGGCGTGTGGGCGTTGAAGTGCGGGTCGCACCCGCTCCGCCTCACTCCCCGGCCGCCACCCCAGGCGTCCGCCGCAGCGGCTGCCATTGCCAGTAGGTCAAGCAGCGCCACCCCCACTCGGCCGGCCCGTACAGATATCGCCGCAGCCACCACCGGCTGCCCAGGGCCATGCCGGCAAACAAGCCCAGCGCCAATGCGATCTCCGCCCACCCCGGGATCCGCAGGCCCAAGCCGTAATGCGCGGACAAAACGTCGATGACCGCGGCGTGCAGCAGGTAATTGGTCAGCGCCATCCGCCCCACCCAACCCAACGGCGCCAAGCGCACCGCCCATTCCGGCCGCCGCGCCACCAGCAGCGCCATCCCGCCGATCGCCGTAAACGCGAGCAACTGCTCGTCCAAAAAGCCGAATCCCGTCGGCAGCCGCAGCGCCAATTTCGGCGGCAACCCGTCCGCCGACACCCCGGGCAGCCACCACCAATACGCCGCCCAAGCCACCACACCCGCGACCATGAATCCGCCGATCAATCGCCGGTGCCGCCACGGATCCGCAAACACCCCGTGCCGCAGCGCCAACAACCCGAGAATGAACAGCGTGAGATAAATGTCCGGCGTATAGCGCGACAGCGCCAGCGGATGCTCGATGATCGCCCGCGCCCGCGCCTGCACCACCTCGGCATAGGTGCCGTTCGTCACCTGCGCGTCGTAGTCCCGCAACTGCGCTTCCCGCCGGGCAATCTGCGCCTGCTCCGATTTCACCGTCGCCTCCCAACCGATTTTCGCCGTCGACCCCGCCGTGCTCACCGCCTCCCGGATCGGCCAAGCCGCCAAACTCAGGGCCGCAATCACCAGCAGCGACTTCGTCGTCCCCTCCTTCAGCACCAGCAACGCCAACCCCCACCACGCATAGTCGCGCAAGATCGGAAACGGCGTCAGCACCTCCACCGCAAATCCGATCGCGTACAGCACCCCGAGCCGCCGCAGGAAAACCGGCGCCGCCGGCCGCCCCTTTTTCTCCAATTGCCGCAACAGCACCGCAAACCCGACGCCGAAGAGAAACGCGAACACCGCCCGGTCCTTTTCCGCCACCAGCAACGTGATGAACCAGCCCGCGGGATTGTCCGCCCCAGCGCCCAAATCCTCGCCCAGCAACTTCCGGCAATGGGCCATCAGCATTCCGAGCAACGCCAGCCCCCGCAACAGGTCCAGCGTCACGATCCGGCCTTGGCCGTCCGGCGTCGTCGCGGCTGTCGGTTTCATGCTCGGGAAAGGGGAAATATTGAAGATAGGGAATCGACCGAGCCGCCGGGCAAAACGGGAATCCGGGCTCGGCCCGGCCCCAGCGCGGACGCCATCATTCACCCCCGCCGGGGTCCAACCCTTTCCGGCGCCTTGCTCCCGCGGATTTCCGGGTTTTGCTGCCTCCGGGTCCGACCGCGAAGCGCCCTTGACACTCCCGCGCGCGTCCGGCACCCATGACCCTCTTTTTCTCTAAAGATCATGAAGCCCACATTCCGCCCGCACCGCAAGAAACGCGCCCGCAAGATTGGTTACCGCGCCCGTATGGCGACCAAGGGCGGCCGCAAGGTCATCAAGGCCCGCCGTCTCAAGGGCCGCAAGCGCCTGACCGTCGTCTGATTGCCTCCGTCGCTGCCGCGCGCGCCCGCGTTTCCGTTTTCCAGCGCCCGCCGCGACGGCCCATGCGTTTCCGCCCCGAGCAACATCTGCGGCGGCAAACCGAGATTCGCGCCGTGCGCGAGCAGGGCCGCCGGCTCGATTGCCGCGCTTTCACCGTCTGGTGGAAATTCCGCCCGCCGGCGGAGTCGTCCGCACCGGCCGCCGCCCGGGTCTGCGTGATCGCTTCCAAAGCCGCCGTCGGAAATGCGGTCCAGCGCAACCGCGCCAAACGCCGGCTCCGCGAAGTTTTCCGCCATCGGCAAACCGCCGTGCCCGCCGGCTGCGATCTCCTGCTCATCGCCCGCGCCGCCGCCGCCACTTGGCCCTTGCCCGAACTCGAGGCCAAATTCGCCGAAGCCTGCACGCGCCTCGCTCCCTCTTCCGCATGATCGCCGGCTCCCCGCTCCGCCGCTTCGGCGCCGCCGCCGCCCGCCTGCCCGCCGGCGTACTCGTTTTCCTGATTCGGATCTACCAACGCACGCTGTCGCCCGCCCTGCCCGTGCTCACCATGGGCCGCTGCGGTTGCCGTTTTCATCCGACCTGCTCGCACTACGCCGTCGACGCCCTCCGCGTCCACGGCTTCCTCGCCGGCACTTGGCTCGCGGCGGTCCGGCTCGTGAAGTGCACGCCCTTGCATCCCGGCGGCCTTGATCCGGTTCCGCCCCGCGCCCGCCCGGTCTGCCGCCGCGCGGACCTTGAATCCCCGCTCCCCGGTTCTTCGCGCGCCGCCTGACGTCGCCCCTCCTTCCCTTTCCTGCCATGGACAAAAAGAATTTCGCCATCGGCGCGATCCTCCTCGTCGCCGCCTTCGCCCTCCTGCTCTTCGGCCCCCGGCCGCCCGCCCCGACCCCGGCCCCCGCGCCGGTGCCGGCGCAAGCGGCCGACGGCACCGCGGCTCCGGCCGCCGCGCCCGGCAGCCCGAGCGCCCCCGCCGCCGCCACGGCTCCCGCGGCCGCGGTCCCCGCCGCCAACACCGCCTTCGCCTCCGTCAACCGCGATTCCGCGAGCGCCGTCGTCACCATCCTCGCCAACGACTTCGTCGAAGCCCGCTTCACCGATTCCGGCGGCGCCCTGCGCGAAGTCGCCTTCGTGAAGCGCGACGAAAAATCCAAGCGTCTCGTCTACCCCGACCAACTCGGCTCCGACCGCCCCTTCGTGTTCAATGCCCTGCACGCGGACCCGATGCTCGCCCTCGTCGATTTCCCGGGACTCGACCGCAACGCCCGCTACGAACGCGTTTCCCACACGCCCACGTCCGTCGAGTACCGCATCGTCCTCGACAACCGCCTCGAGGTCGTCCGCCGCTACAGTCTCGCGCCCAACGCCGCGCCGAATTCCGATCCCTACCAGATCCGCCACGAGACGATCTTCCGCAATCTCGCCGACCAGACGTCGACCCCGTTCAACGTCAAACTCTCCCTCGGCACCGCGGCGCCCGCCAGCCCCGACGATCCCGCGCTCCAGCTCAAGACCGGCTACTCCAACGGCAGCGACCAGACCTTCCTCGCCCGCTCCGAACTCGAAGCCAGCAGCGGCTTCCTCGGCATCGGCGCCCGCGCCATGTCGCCCTACCTGACCAGCGCCGGCCCCCTCGTCTGGACCGCCGTGAAGAACCAGTTCTTCGCCAGCATCCTTACCGGCGACAAACCCGCCAGCGCCCTCGTCACCCGCCGCGTCAAGTTGATCTCGGCCCTGCCCGACGAACACATCGGCGCCTACGGCGTCACCGGCTCCGCCCAATTCGAAGTCGAAGCCCTCGCCGCCAAGGCCGAGTCCAAGCTCGGCGCCACCCTCTACGTCGGCCCCAAGGAATACCGCCGCCTCGCCAACACCGGCGCCTTCAAGGCCGACCAGGACAAGGTGATGGACTTCGGCTTCTTCAAATTCTTCAGCCAGATCCTCCTCACGCTGATGACCTGGCTCCAGGGCTTCGTCGGCAACTGGGGCGTCGCGATCATCCTCACCACCCTGATCCTCAAGACGCTTTTCATCCCCTTCACGCTCGCCGCCTCCAAGTCCGCCAAACGCATGGCCAAGCTGCAGCCCGAGATGCAGGTCATCCGCGAGAAATACAAAGACAACCCGCAGAAGCAGCAGCAGGCCACGATGGAGCTCTTCAAGACGCACCGCGTGAACCCGATCGGCGGCTGTTTCCCGATTTTGATCACGATCCCGTTCTTCATGGGATTCTTCACCATGCTCCAGAGCGCGGCCGAGCTCCGCTACTCGCCGTTCCTTTGGGCGCCCGATTTGTCGGCGGTCGACACCGTCGCCGTCCTCTTCGGCCTGCTCCCGCTCAACATCATGCCGCTCCTCATGGGCGCCACGATGGTGATCCAGATGCACATCACGCCGTCGCCCTCCGTCGACAACATGCAGATCAAGATGATGAAGATCATGCCCTATATCTTCACCCTCTTCTGCTACACCTTCCCCTGCGCCCTCTCGCTCTACTCCTTCGTCAACGGTCTCTTCACCATCGTGCAGCAACTCGTGATCAACCGCATGAAGGACGACGAGCCCGCCCCGGCCGCCGCCGGCCCCGGCGGCAAGCCGGTGAAGAACGTCACGCCGAAGAAACGGTAAACGCCTCCGCGGGGCCGCACCCCACCGCCGCTCCGGGCTTACCGCTCATCGCTTAAAGCTTAGAGCTTAGAGCTTACCGCTTAGAGCTTATCCATGGCCGGTCACAACAAGTGGTCGAAGGTCAAACGGCTCAAGGCCGTCACCGACTCCCGCCGCGGCAAGGTCTTCTCGCGCCTCTCCCGCGACATCACCCTCGCCGCCAAATCCGGCGGCGGCGATCCCGCCGGCAACGCCCGCCTCCGCACCCTCGTGCTCAAGGCCCGCGAGGCCAACATGCCCGCCGACAACGTCGACCGCGCGATCAAGAAGGGCACCGGCGAACTGCCCGGCGTCGTGTATGAGGAAATCGTATACGAGGGCTACGGCCCCGGCGGCGTCGCCTTTGTCGTGCAGGCCACCACCGACAACCGCACCCGCGCCGCCAAGGACGTCCGCGCCGCCTTCGCCCGCCACGGCGGCAATCTCGCCAGCACCGGCGCCGTCGCCTTCCAGTTCCTGCACGCCGGCCAATTCCTCGTCGCCCGCGGCCGCGCCACCGAGGACGCCCTGATGGAAATCGCCCTCGCCGCCGGGGCCGACGACGTCCTCGCCAGCGAACACGGCTTCGAGCTCCGCTGCCCCGTCCACGCCTTCGACAAAGTCGCCCACGCCCTCGCGCAGCAGGCCATCGCCACCGAGAGCGCCGAAATCGCCTACATCCCCGTCGTCACCGTGCCCGTGGCCGACCCCGCCGTCGCCGCCGAACTCGAGGCCCTGCACGCTGCCCTCGAGGAAATCGACGACGTCCAGGTCGTTTTTTCCAACGAGGAATCCCCCGGCGCCTGAACCCCGCCGCGCCCGACCGGGCCGCGGATGTATCCATTCGTTTACCAATTCCCTAGCGTCATAATCCCGGCGCCCGTATTGCCTCTCCCGGCCCCACCGGGTTTCCTTCCCGAATTGACATGACCGACGACATCGCAGTCGCGCCCGCCCCGGGAGCCGGAACCCCGGCCCGCCAACCGGCCGCGGACGATGTCGGGTTCGTCACGCCGAAGGATTTCGTTTTCAACCAGCCGTTCACGTTCAAGAGCGGCCAGGTGATCCCCGGCTTCACGCTGCGCTACGAAACCTACGGCACGCTCAGCGCCACCCGCGACAACGCGATCCTCGTCTGCCACGCGCTCAGCGGCGACCACCATTGCGCCGGCTGGCACACGCCGCAGGACCGCAAACCGGGTTGGTGGAACAACCTCATCGGCCCGGGCAAAGCCGTCGACACGCGCCGCTACTTCGTCGTCTGCGCCAACGTCCTCGGCGGCTGCCAGGGCTCGACCGGCCCCTCGTCGGTCAACCCCGAAACCGGCCGGCCCTACGGCATCCTGTTTCCGTTCGTCACCATCCGCGACATGGTCCGCGCGCAAAAGCTCCTGCTCGACCATCTCGGCGTCGCGGAACTTCACGCGATCATCGGCGGCTCCATGGGCGGCATGCTCGCGATGCTCACGGCGATCGAATATCCGAACTTCGTCCGCCGCCTGCTCGCCATGGCCACCACCGGCCGCGAGAGCGCGCAGGCGATCGCGTTCAACGAAGTCGGCCGCCAGGCCATCATGCAGGACCCGGCTTGGAACCGCGGCGACTACCCCAAGGACGGCGGCCCGCGCGTCGGCCTCGCGATCGCCCGCATGATGGCGCACATCACCTACGTCTCCGACGCCAGCATGGACCGGAAGTTCGGCCGCCGGAAAAAAGAGAGCGCGCCCAACGACGCGTACACCTTCGACGTGCAGTTCGAGGTCGAGAGCTACCTGCGCCACCAGGGCCAGAGCTTCATCAACCGCTTCGACGCCAACTCCTACCTCTACATCACGCGCGCCCTCGACCAATTCGACCTCGCCCAGGCCTACGGCTCCCTCGAGACGGCCTTCGGCGCGATCGAGGCCGAGATGCTCGTCGTCGGCTTCACCAGCGACTGGCTCTTCCCGCCCGAGCAGAACCGCGAGCTCGCCCTCGCCGCCCTCCGCGCCGGCCGCCGCGCCAGCTACGCCGAACTCGATACCGACCTCGGCCACGATTCCTTCCTCCTCGAATCCGAGGAACTCTACGGGCTCGTCCGCGGCTTCCTCGAGCGCGAACAACCCTTCGCCTTCGACTACTCGATATGAGCCGCCAGGTCGAAAAACGCACCGTCGACATGCAGATCATCGGGGACTGGGTCGAGCCCGGCACCCGGGTCCTCGACCTCGGTTGCGGCCAAGGCGTGTTGCTCGATTACCTCGTGCAGACCAAGCAGGTCTCCGGCGTCGGCGTCGACCTCGACTTCAACCGTATCGCCGCCTGCGTGCGCCGCGGCCTCGTGGCCTACCAGGGCGACATGACCGCGTTCATGCGCGCGTTTCCCGAAAAGCATTTCGACCGCGTGATCTGCTCCCGCACCGTCCACGAACTCGCCGATCCCACCGCCGTCATCCTCGAAGCCCTGCGCGTCGGCCGCACCCTCACCGTCGGCTTCGTCAACCACGGCTTCTGGAAGAACCGGCTCAACACGCTCTTCCAGGGCCGCAAGATCCGCAACGCCGTCTACACCACGGAATGGTTCGAAAGCCGCCCGGCCAATCCCGTCACGATCGCCGACTTCGAACATTTCTGCGCGGAGAAAAACATCACCATCGCGCGCCGCGCCCACCTCGCCGGCAACTGGCACACGCCGTGCCGCACGCGGCCGAACCTCTTCGCCGGCTACGCGCTCTACGATCTCTCGCGCTGATCCGCGCGCCCGCGGTTGCCGCCCGCAGATTTGCGCCCAACCTTTTCCCCATGAAACTCCCCCTCCTCCTCGCCGCCTTCTTCGCCGTGTGCTCCTTCGCCGCCGCCGCCGACCCCGCCAAGATCGCTCCCGCCGACGCCGCCAAACTCGTAGCCGAGGGCAAAGCCGTCCTCGTCGACTGCCGCGAGCCGTCCGAATGGGCCGACACCGGCGTGGCCGCCCCCGCCGTGCTGCTGCCGAAGAGCAACTTCGACGGCGACCGCAAGGAATGGACCGAATTCCTCGCCAAGAACAAGGGCAAGCAGGTCATCATTTACTGCCGCTCCGGCGGCCGCTCCGGCACGGTTGCCGCCGCCCTCGCCAAGGAAGGCGTGGCCACCGCCAACGCCGGCGGCTTCAAGGACTGGGCCGGCGCCGGCCTCCCGACCCGCAAGGTCGAAGCCAAGAAGTAACGGCCGCGAAATCCGCGGGCCGCCCGACCGCGAAAAAAAAAGCCCCGCCGGCAAAGGCGGGGCCGAAAGCGAATCCGGATGGGCTCAGGCGCGGCGCGCGCGGCGCAGCACGGAGAATCCAGCCATCGCGCCCAAGATCAGAACCAGGGTCGAAGCCGCATCGGGCACCGCGTTCTGGTTGCCCGCGTAGGCGGCGAAACCCGAAATCTTGCGGACTCCGGCGTTGGGATGGTTCGAGGGAACCTCGGTGTAGTACAGGCTGGAACCGTCGACCGAAAAAGTCAGGGCGCTGGGCCAGTAACCGCCGTCCCACTGGATGCCCGAAGCAAACACCCCCAGCGAGGCACCCGCGGCGGAGAAACGCATGATGGTGCCGTTGTTTTCGTTCGCGACGTAGATTTCGCCGTTGTCTTGCCGCACCGCCAAGGCTCCCAGCCCGCCCCCGATCGAAAAGAGGTTGGTCACGGTGCCGCCGGCGGAGACTTTGCTGACTTGGCCCGAGAAATAGGAACCGACGATAAGCTCGCCCGCCGAATTGAACGCCATGCCGTCCCAGTAGCTGGAACCGCTGAGGATCGTCGACACCGCGCTGGTCGAAGTATTGACCGCGTAAATACCCGAGATCGCGCCCACGATCAGCTGGCCCCCGAGGGCGCCGAATCCGGTCGGAGCAAACGCCATCGTCAGGGCGTCCGAAGGAACCGTCGCGAGCGCGGTGGTCGTGTTCGTGTTCAGGTTCGTCATCCGGATCTGGCCGCCGCTGTAACCGCTGAACAGCTGGTTGCCGCTCAGCGCCAGACTCAGCGAGTTGCCGCCGGAAGCGCCGAGCTGGGTAACGCCGCCGCCGGCGGCAAATTTCGTCAGCAGGCCGGAGAACGGGGTCGTGGAATACACATTGCCGGCCGCATCGACGGCCAAGTCCCCGTAACCGTTGGTCGGTCCGCCGGCAAAATTGCCGACCAAGGAATCGGCATAGCCGACCGGCACGACGGTCGCCCAACCGGGCAGGACGGCGGCAGCGAAGATCGTCGCGGGAACAAGAGCTTGACGGAGGTATTTCATGGCGAATCGGGTTGGTGGTTTGGGAAACTTACAAGCAACCCGGCAACGGGCCGCGATCACACGAAGGGCGCGTGGACACCGCCGTTCAGCATGACTTGATCCAAACCGCAAAGACCATCACAGGTCGCTGATTAATATTATTATACGCGATTAATTACCTGAAATAGCTGTTTACCATCCGTCACTTCCAGACCGGAACTGTAAACAAAACCGACACCAAGAGTGGCTAGCGAGAATAGCCCCAGGCCCCAATCCTTCCCCCCAGACCGACTCCGCCACCGCGTTCAAATCGCAAAAAACCTTCCTCGCTTCCGACGAAATCGACCCGCCACTGGGCGGCCCCTTCAGACGTGCTTTGCCAGCCCCGCCGCGCGGAACAGCACCACGCAGTCGTTGCCGTCCTGCGTGGGCAGCCACTCGGGTTTCAGCGCCGCGAATTCGCGGTCGATCGCTTTTCTCAGCCCGCCGACCTCGATCACGACGAATCCGTGCGGCTGCAGCCGCGTCCGCGCCTGGCGCAGCAGCTTGCGCACGATGACGAGCCCGTCCTTCCCGCCGTCGTGCGCCAGCCGCGGCTCGGCCGCGAACTCCGGCGCCTGCGCATCGACGAGCGCGCTGGGCTCGTACGGCGGGTTGCTCAGAATGAAATCGTACTTCGCCGCCGGCACCGCGTCGAACACGTCGCTCTCATACAGTGCCACGCGGCGCCCGAGCCCGTGCTCGCGCACGTTGCGCTCCGCCACCGCCAACGCCGGCGGCGACAGGTCGCAGGCGTCGACCTGCGCGCCGGGAAACCCATGCGCCAGCAAGATCGCGAGGCAGCCCGACCCCGTGCAGACATCGACCGTGCGGCGGACCTTCGTCCCGCGCGGCAGCTGCGCGGCGAGCAGCTCCGGGATCATCTCGAGAAAATAGCTCCGGGGGATGATGACGCGCTCGTCGACGTAGAAGCGGTGCTCCCCGAGCCAAGCCTCGCGCGTGAGGTAGGCCGCCGGCACGCGGTCGAGCACCCGGCGGCGGAAGACCGCCTCGAGCGCCGCGCGCTGCGGCGCCCGCAGCGGCCGAGCCAGCACGGCCGCCTCGCTGTCGAGCGGCAATTCCAGCGTCCGCAGGATCAGGTACAGCGCCTCGTCGTGCGCATCCGTCGCCACCTGCCCGAGCGCCAGCCCGGCCCGGGCGTATAACTTTTCCGCATACGCCAGCCAGTCGCCCGGCGTGCGCAGGCGGGCGAGACGCGCGGCCCCGAACGGATCAGGCGGGATCATGCAGGTGGGAGTTGAACGTTGGGGGTTGAGATTCCGAGCCGCCGAGAAACGGAAAATATAGCCGCAGCATGCGATGCGAAAACCGAACGGTTCTGCTCTCAACTCTCAACCAAGCTCTCTCAACTGCATGGGTACGGATCAGGCGGACTTGCCGTCATCGGCCGCCACCACGTGCGCGTGGTTCCGGATGTGTTCGGGGCAGTAGCATTGGTCGCCCGCGCACTGCGAGCAGTAGCGGAAATCCAGCTCGGGATGCGACTTGTCGGTTTTGCCGCAGACGTAACAGCGGTGCCGGGGCGTCGCCTCCTCGATCTCACGCTCGACGCGGCGCGCCGCCGTGCGCCGGCCCTGCCGGATCGTGCGGATCATGTCGCCGCCGAAGAAGACGAGGAAGCTGCCGACCGAGGCCGCGATCTGCAGCTTCTGCGGCAGACCGCCGGTCACGAAGAGGAAAAAGTTCCAGGCCCACGCGATCAGCGCCAGCCACTTGATCTTCACCGGCAGAATGAAAAACAGGATCAGCTCGAAATCCGGGTTCAGGAACGCGAACGCCAGAAACACCGAACCAAGGATGAACATGTTCGTCACCGGTGCGCCCGGCGTGAGGAATGAAAGCGCGATCGTCGCCGCGTAGCTGAGCAGCAGGTACAGCGTGAAACGGAACGCGCCCCAGTAGTCCTCGAGCGCGTTGCCCATCAGGTAGAACAGGTACCAGCCGAAGGCCGTGAACACGAAGCCGAAGAGCGACGACGGCATCGGGATCACGAAGAGGAACGTGACCGGCCGCCACCACTCGCCCTCGAGCAGCAGGAACGGCGCATACATCAGCATCACCGGATCCAGGCTTTGCAGCATGGTCGCCAGCAGCACGAAGACCTGGCCGATGATCAGGTACAGCGAAAGGTTCCGCACCGCGATCCAGCCGAGGTAGCGCTCCAGTTTGTCGAGGGAGAACATCGGTGCCGCCGACCAAAGAGACCCCGGCACGCCGCGTCGAGCGTAAGCGGCACCGCTTCCGCGCCGACGGGCCGCGTTATTTCTTCGCCGCCGCCTCGGCGAGCTGCGGCTGCAGCCGCGCCTTCTGGCCCTGCAGCTTCGGCTCGTCGACCGTTTCCAGCAGCGCCTTCGCGTGCTCGGTTTTCCCGGTCTTGATCAAGATGTTTGCCGCGTGCAGCCGCATGGTCTGGCGCTCGATCGGCGTCGTCGCGCGCTCCTCCAGCGCACTCCACAGCTTCAACGCGAGGTCCCAGTCCGGTTTTTCCAGATCGTAGAACGACTCCGCGTAACGGTACGCGAACTCGAACCGGTCCGGCGCCAGCTCGGCCGCCTTGCGGAAAGCCTCGCTCACCGCCCCGTCGAGCGTTTCCCGCGTCCACTGGCCGCTCTTGAGAAAATCGTCCCGCGCCTCGGTCAGCAGCGTGCCGAGCTGGTAATGGTACAGCGGCTCCGCCGGTTCCAATTTGATCGCGGCGATGAAGTACGGCGCCGCCTGCAGCGGCTTGCCGTCCTCCGCCAGCACGTTGCCCAGCTGGTTCTTCACCAGCGGCAGGTCCGGATCGAGCTGGTTCGCCTTCAGCAGCATCGCGGTGGCCTCCTTCTTCATGTCCACCTTGGTCAGAAAGTATCCGTAAGCCGCATACCCGACCGCGAACGAGGGGTTGTTCCGCAGCAGCAATTCGTAGTCGTGGGCGATGCCCTGCACCTGCGTGCGCAGCGAGCCCTCGTCGACGTCGTCGCCCTGCTTCGCCGCCGTGGCGAAAACTTCCTTCTGCCGTTCCACGATGCGCTTCAGCGTCCGCTCCGCCATGTTCTCGGCCACCGCCGGCGGCGTCGCCGGCTGGTCCGCGGCCTTCGCAGGCCCGGCCCCGGCCGCCGCCAGCGCCAACAGCAAAGCCCCGCGCAGGCCGCGCCGCGGCGAATTGGTTTTCCGTGTGCTCCGTGTCATCGGTCGTGAAAGGTTGGGGAAAGTCCCGCTGCGACACCATCACTCCGCCAAGGTGCCGGCGTAAACATTCATCCGCGCCCCGCGCAGGAATCCCGCCAGCACCTGGCCGCTCTCCCGAGCAAACTCCACCGCCGCACTCGTCGGCGCCGAAATCGCCGCCACCGCCGGAATCCCCGCCGCCAGCGCCTTCTGCATCAGCTCGAACGACACCCGCCCGCTCACGAGCAGAATCTTGTCCCGCAGCGGCAATTCCCCGGCGAAAAACGCCCGGCCCACCAGCTTGTCGAGGGCATTGTGCCGCCCCACGTCCTCGCGCACCGCCACGAGCGTGCCGTCCGCCTCGAAGAGCGCGCTCGCGTGCAGCCCGCCCGTCGCGGCGAACCCCGCCTGCTCCGCCCGCAGCCGCTCCGGCAACGCCGCCAGCACCGCGCGCCGCGGCCGCATCGTCGCCGCCAACGGCGCAAATTGCCCGCGCACCGCCGCGATCGTCGCCTTGCTGCAGATGCCGCAGCTCGACGACGTGAACACATGCCGCGTCAGCCGCGCCGCATCGAAAACCGCCCCCGGCGCCAGCAGCACGTCGAGCACGTTTTCGTTCGGTTCGCCGCCCGGTTCCCGCCCGCAGCGCACCAGATCGAGCACGTCGTCCCGCGCCCGCAGCAGGCCCTCCGTGACCAAAAATCCCGCCGCCAATTCGCGGTCGTGCCCCGGCGTGCGCATCACCACCGCGATGCTCCGCCCGCCGACCCGCAGTTCCAGCGGTTCCTCGATCGCCACCGCGTCGTCGGCCGCGGCGGTTTTCCCCGCGTCATGGCGGGCAATGGCAAACACGCGGGCTCCGGGCGCGGACGGCATGCCCGCACGAAAACGTTTCGCGCTCGCCCCGCCACGCAATTTGGCCACGTGTTCGTCCGTACACTTCCATGTCTTCTCCTCGCCCGCCCGGCCGCGGCACCGGCCTGATGCCGGCCAACCGCTTCGAACGGCTGCACCTCGAACCGGATCCCGACGCCGACCCGGAGGAACAGCCGCAGCCGCGGACCCAGTTTTTCCCCGACGCCACCGCCTCGCTCCTCGTCGCCAACGACAGCCCCGATGTGCGCTACCGCTACGGCATGAATCCGTACCGCGGCTGCGAACACGGCTGCGCCTACTGCTATGCGCGCCCCTACCACGACTACCTCGGCTGGAACAGCGGTCTCGATTTCGAGACCCGCATCCTCGTGAAACTGCGCGCGCCCGACTTGCTGCGCGCCGAACTCGCCGCCCCGCGCTGGCAACCCGAGCCCGTCGCCCTCAGCGGCGCCACCGATTGCTACCAACCGGCCGAGCGCCGGTTCCGGCTCACCCGCGGCTTGCTCGAGGTCTGCCATGAATTCGGCCAACCCGTTTTCGTCATCACGAAGAACGCCCTCGTCACGCGCGACCTCGATCTCCTCGCCGACCTCGCCCGCAACCAGGGCATCGGCGTGCACGTTTCCGTGACCACCCTCGATGCCGACCTCGCCGGCCGCCTCGAACCCCGCGCCTCGCGCCCCGCCGCCCGCCTGCGCGCCATCCGCGAGCTCGCCGCCGCCGGCGTCCCCGTCGGCGTCATGGTCGCGCCGGTCATTCCCGGCCTCACCGACCACGAACTCCCCGCCATCCTCGCCGCCGCCGCCGAGGCCGGGGCGCGCCGCGCCGGCTACGTCGTCCTCCGCCTGCCGCACACGGTGAAGGATGTGTTTCTCAACTGGCTCGACGTCCACGCGCCCGGGAAAAAAGACCGCGTGCTCTCGCGCCTGCGCGATCTGCGCGGCGGCCAACTTTACGACGCCGATTGGTCCACGCGCATGAAGGGCCAGGGCATTTTTGCGGAACACCTGCGCGCACTCTTCGCCGTTACCGCGCGCCGCCTCGGCCTGACCACGGCCCCGCTCGAACTCTCGACCGCCCATTTCCGCCGCCCCGGCGAACAGCTGCGGCTCTTTGCCTGATCGGGCCGGCGGCCCGCGGTTGAAAGTCCCAGGTTGAACGTTGAAAGCACGAACTGCCGCCCGGCGCCGCCGCGCCAACTATCTCCGCGCTTTCAACTTTCACCTTTCAACTTTCAACTAAAGACGGCTCCCGGCTCTCAACTCTCAGCTCTCAACCCTCAACTTCATCCGCCATGTGCGGCCGGTACGTGCTCAAACGCCAAGATCTCGAGGACCTGATGGCCCAGCTCGGCGTCAAGGATCCCCGCGACTTCGTCAGCCGTTACAACATCGCCCCGACCACCGTCGTGCCCGCGATCCGGCCCGCCGCCGCCGGCGCCCGCGAGGCCGCCGCGCTCCGCTGGGGCCTCGTGCCCGCGTGGGCCAAGGACGCCGCCGGCGCCCCGCTCGCCAACGCGCGCGCCGAGGGCCTCGCGACGCGGCCCGCGTTCCGCGAGGC
Organism: Opitutaceae bacterium; assembly: GCA_027482185.1. Classification (GTDB taxonomy): domain Bacteria; phylum Verrucomicrobiota; class Verrucomicrobiia; order Opitutales; family Opitutaceae; genus ER46. The sequence continues at coordinate 537,783 of JAIXWF010000015.1, forward strand.
CTTCCGCCGCCGCCGCTGCGTCTTGCCCGCCTCCGGCTTCTACGAATGGGAAACGCGCGGCCGCACGAAATGGCCGCAGTACTTCCAGCTCGCCGGCGAGGCGCCGTGCCTGTTCGCCGGGCTCTGGGAAACGTGGCGCAGCACCGACGGCGTCGAACTCCAGACCTGCACCATCGTCACCACCCGCGCCAACGCCGTCGTCGGAACCTTCCACGACCGCATGCCCGTGATTCTGCCGCCGGACGCCGCCGCGCGCTGGCTCGACCCGGCCGTCACCGAACCCGCCGCGCTCGAACCGCTGCTCGTGCCCGCGGCGGCGCCGATGTCCGTCCGGCCGGTTTCCCCGCGCGTCAATTCCGTGCGTCACGACGGGCCGGAAAACCTCGAACCGCCGCCCGCCGGAGGCGACGGCTCCGGGCCGCAGCTCGCGCTCGGTTTGGAGTGAAACCTTGTGCGCCGCGGAGCGGTCTGCGATGACCTCCGCCGCCTTCCCGCCGATGTCCGCTCCGTCCGTTTGAACCTCCTCGACCGCCATCTCTTCGTCAGCGTGCTCGCGACCTGCGCGGCGGCCGTCGGCCTGTTCGCGTTCGTCGTGGCGCTGCCGAGCGTCGTGAAGGAACTGCTCGGCCCGCTGCTCGCCGGCACGATCGACTTCGGCACCTTCGCGCATCTCGTCTGGCTGATTTTCGTTTTCGGCATCTGCTACGCGCTGCCGTCCGGCATGCTCACCGGCGTGCTGCTGACGCTCGGCCGCCTCTCCGCCGACTCCGAGATCACCGCGATGCGCTCCGCCGGCCTGAGCCTGTTCCGCATCGCACGGCCCGTCTTCCTGCTCGGCGGCGCCGGCGCCGTGCTCGCGCTCTACATCAATCTCGAGGCCAGCCCCCGCGCGCGCATGGAGTTCCAGCGCGAACTCGCCGCCGCCGTCCGCGCCAACCCCCTGAACTTCATCGTGCCGAAGACGTTCATCCGGGATTTCAAAGACTGCGTCATCTACGTGGGCGAGAAACAGGGCAACGTGCTCCGCGACATTTGGCTTTGGGAACTCGACGGCCAGCGCCGCGTGCAACGGCTCGTGCGGGCCGAATCCGGCCGCATCGATTACGACGAAGCCACGAACAGCCTCGTGCCGACCTTGCTCCGCGCGAAAACCGAGGAACGCGATCCTGAGAATCCCGAGGACTTCTCCAAATCGCCCCGCGCGCCGTCGGTCGACAAAGCCGCCGACCTGCGCATCCCGCTCGACGGCTACCTCAGCCGGAAGAACTACCGCATGAAGATCGACTGGATGCCGCTCGACGATTTGCGCGCCGAACAAGCGCGTCTCGCCGCGGCGCCGCTGCCACCGCCGGCCGAGCAGAAGGAGCATTTCCGGAAAATCACGGAATCGAAATTGATTCTGCAGGAACGCTTCAACCTGTCCCTCGCCGTCCTCTCCTTCGCGTTGGTCGGCGTGCCGCTCGGGATCAAGGTTTCGCGCCGCGAGACCTCCGCCAACCTCGGCCTGGCCCTCGGGCTCGTCCTCGGGTTCTACCTGCTCACCGTCATGATCAAGGCCCTCGACGAACGGCCCGCGCTCCATCCCGAGTTGCTGCTCTGGCTGCCCAACGTCGCCTTCATCGGCCTCGGCCTCTGGCTCTTCTCGCGGATCGACCGCCGCTAGCCGGCCGGCCGCGGCGTCCGGCCGGCGGTTGAAGGTTGAAAGGTGAAAGTTGAAGGAACGGTCCGCTGCCACGGCGGCGTTCGCGCGGCCAATTCCGTTCTTTCAACTTTCAACTTCAGACTTTCAACCGCCGCTGTCGGCGCCGCGCGGCGCCGGTAGCGGCACCGCCACGGTGCCGGAGCGGCCGTCGATCTCCGCGTAGCCTTGATCGATCACAGGGACGGAATTGCGTTTTTCCAAGATGCGCCGCGCCGCCTCGTCGAGGCGCACGAACTCCACCCCGGCCGCCTTCGCCCGGGCGAGGAAGTCGCGGAACAAAGCGCGCCGGCCCATGCCCTCGATCTCGGCGTGCAACGTGAACACGTTGAGCCGGTCCGGCCGCAGGCTCGCGAGCAAATGGGGCGCGATCGCCGCATCGGGATACTCGGGCCGGCCCATCAATTCGTCGAGGGTCGGCAGCGTCGTCGGAATCTCGAGCGTGCGGAAAACTTTCCCGCCCATCCGCGGGAAAAACGGCACCTCGCCCCGTGTGTCGCTGCCGTAGAGCAAATCCGCGTCGTCGTAGGCCGCGCGGCTCGACGCGTTGCTCTGCCAACCCGCCGCCCCCGCCGTGCGCGCCTCGTGCCCGAAGATCCGGCGAAACTCCACCCGCGCGGCCCCGAATTCCGCGGCCGTTTCCGCCGGCGCCATGCGCGCCAGGTGGTCCTGCCAGCGGTAGTGGTTGAAACAATGGATCCCGACCTCGAAGCCCGCGTCCCGCACGGCGCGCATCGTCGCGGCATTGCGCCGGCCGATGTGCGGCGCGGGCAGCAGAGTGCCGTTGAGCAAGGTGCGCAGGCCGTAGAGCTCCAGCACGCTCGTGCGGCTGACTTTGCGGAAAAATCCCGGCCGCAGCACGCGCGTGATCGCGCGCCCGGTCTGGTCCGGCCCGAGCGAAAACAAAAACGCCGCCGGCACGCCCGCCGCGCGGCAATCCGCGACGAGATTCGGTACGCCTTCGCGGGTGCCGCGGTCGGTATCGACGTCGACTTTGAGCGCGAGTCGCGGGGCCATCGTTCAGACCAACCGGTAATCTTTGTGCGCGAGGTGGTACTCGAGCGTGCGCCGGATCGCGTCCTTCAGATTCACCTGCGGCGACCAGCCGAGCTGCGCCTCGGCGGCCGCGATCGACGGCACGCGGTGCCGGATATCCTGGTAATACTTCCCGAAATACGCCTCCGCCGGCACCTCGACGGTCCGCGCCGCCGCCGCGTGCTCGCGGTAGTCAGGGAACTCCGCAAAGGCCGCGATGATCAGCTGCGCGAGTTCGGCGACGGTCACGTTGTTCGCCGGATTGCCCAGATTGAAAATCTGCCGCGAGGCGACGCCGCCCTTGTTCTCGATGATGCGGAGCAGCGCGTCCACGCCGTCGTCGATGTAGGTGAAGGACCGGCTTTGGCTGCCGCCGTCGACGAGCTGCAGCGGTTTCTTGAAGATCACGTTCGAAATGAACTGGGTGAACAGCCGCGAACTGCCTTCCTTCGGCTCCATCACGTCGTCGAGCTGCGGCCCGATCCAGTTGAAGGGACGGAACAGCGTGTAGTCGACGCCGTCGCGGACGCCGTAGGCGTAGATCACGCGGTCGAGCAGTTGCTTCGAGCACGCGTAGATCCAGCGCTGCCGCTCGATCGGCCCGTAGACCAACGGACTCGCCTGCTCGTCGAGCACCTCGTCCGGACTCATGCCGTAAACTTCCGAGGTCGACGGAAACACGATCCGTTTCCGGTACTTCGCGCACTTGCGGACGATCTCGAGGTTGGCCTCGAAATCCAATTCGAAGACGCGCAGCGGGTCGCGCACGTACTGGATCGGATTCGCGATCGCGACGAGCGGGATGACGACGTCGCACTTCTTGATGTGGTACTCGATCCACTCGCGGTTGATCGTGATGTCGCCTTCGAGGAACGAGAATCGCGGGTGGTCGAGGCTGTCCGCGAGTTTGTGCGACCCGACATCCATGCCGAAGACTTCCCAATCTTTCTGCGCCAAAATCGCCCGCGTGAGAGAACTGCCGATGAAGCCGTTGGCGCCGAGAATCAGGACGCGAAGGGGCGGGGTCGGAAAAGGGGAACGGGTCATAGGAAGATCGCTCAAAGGTTCGTGCCGGCGGAGAGCACCGGAGCCGGGCCGGGACCGCGCCATTCGGTGCGCGTCAATTCGAGGGCGCCGTCGCCGGTCGCCACCACCAATGGATTCACGCCGAGCACTTCGCCCGGCCGGCCGCGACGTCCCGCGGTGGCCGGCGAATCCGGCTCCGCCCACCAGACCATGAGCCGGCCGCCGCCGACTTCGGCAAACGCGCCGGGATACGGATCGGTCACGGCGCGGACCAGGTTGAAAATCTGCCGCGAACCCCGCGTCCAATCGATGCGGCCGTCCTCGGGTTTGCGCCCGGAAAAATAGGTCGCCTGCGTCTCGTCCTGCGGCGCCTCCGGCGTATTGCCCGCGAGCAACGCATCCAATTGCCGCGCCAGCACGCGCCGCCCGCAGGGCAACACCTTGCGGAAGGCCTGCTCCGCCGTGTCGCGCGGGCCGATCTCGACGCCTTCCTGGTCGACGACGGCGCCGGCGTCCGCCTTCGCGACCATGCGGTGCAGCGTCATGCCGATGCGCGTCTCCCCGTTCAGCACCGCCCAGTTGATCGGCGCGCGCCCGCGGTACTTCGGCAGCAGCGAGCCGTGCAGGTTGAAGGCCCCGAGCCGCGCCAGCCCGAGGATTTTCGTGCCGATCATGTGGCGGTAGTAGACCGACAGGATCAGATCCGGTCGCAACGCGGCGAAACGCTCCCGCCACTCGGGCGTGTTCACGTGGTCCGGCGTGTACACCGGGATGGCATGCGCGCGCGCCGCCGCCGCCGGGGTCCGGAACCAGATTTTCTCGTTGGGGTTGTCCTCGTGCGTCACGAGGGCGACGACGTTCACGCCGCGCTCGAACAGAAGCGCGAGCGCCTCGGCGCCGACTTCGCTGTAACCGAAAAACAGGACGCGCGGTGAATTCATGGAAAGCAATTCAGGCAGGGCGAACGCCGCCCGTCGCTGCGGCGTCCAGAACCTTGGCCAACCGGGCCGTCAGCACTTCCGCCGTATACGGGGCGAACGCCGCCGGCGCCACCGGCACCGTGCGCTCGCAGGCGCCGCCATACCACTCCCGCGCGACGCGCGCGACGGCGTCCTCGTCCCCCGGCCCTTCGAAATCCGCCCGGAAGCCCGCGCCGACCTCCGCCGCGAAGCGCGCCACCGCGCTGCCGCGCCGGTACACCAGCAGCAGCGGCCGGCCGGCCAGCACGTAGGGGAAAACCTTGGACGCCGCATAAGTCGCGTCGTCGGAGCCGACCGCCATCAGCGCATCGGCGCGGCGCAGGTAGTGGAGCGCGTCGAAATACGGCACCCGGTAGCGGTGCTCGTGCACCTGGTCGGCGACGCCTTCCATGCGCGCCAGCGGCAGCACGCTGTCCTCCCCGAGCGGCGGCGGCGCATAGCCGGTCCCGATGAAGTGCAGCCGGAGCCGCGCGGCGGCGGCCGGCTGCTCGCGCCGAAATCGGGCCAGCGCGCGGAACACGATCGTCAGCGCCCCGGCCATGTCGGGGCCGCAGCGGCCCGTATAGACGTGGTGGACGTTGCCGTCGGCGAAATCGATCAGCGGAGCCGCGGACCGGTAGCCCTCGAGCGCCGCGAAGTCCGCCGCGGCGGCGCCGAAGGGCAGCACCTCCACCCGCGCCGGATCGAACCAAGGGTAAAGGCGCCCGAGCATCTCCGCGTAGGCCGCGGACACGGCGATCACGCCGGCGGCCCCGCGCAACGCGCCGGGCTCGAGGCGTTTCGCGCCGGCCTGGCTGAGCGCGTACTTCAACGGCCCGCCCGGCGGCCGCGTGCCGGTGCGCGCATAGTAGTCGTTCACCCAGGGATCCTGGTAATCGAGCACGTAGGGCACGCCGAACTTCTCCCGCCACACCGGCCCGAGGCCGAAGGCGGAAAACTGCGTCGTGCTGAACAAGACGGCATCGTAGCGCCGCGCGGCCAACTCCGCCGCGCCGGCCGCGGCGAGCGCGCGGCCGCAGCGCCACCAGAGATTGCCCACGCCGGCCCACCGCGTCCATCCGGCGGAGACGCCGCCGCTCCGGATCACGCGGATGTCCGCGGGATAAGTCGCCTCGAGCCGCGGTTCGCGCACACCGCCCTCGACGAGACCGGGTTCGACGGCCAGCACCGTCGGCTCCCAGCCCAGCCCGCGCAGGTGCGGCAGCGCCAGCCGCACGCGCTGCATGTCGGGCGCGTTGACCGGCGGGAAATGCGGCGAGACGAGCAGAACGCGTTTCACCGTTTCACCTCGAGCAGCTCGCGCACGTGGTAGCGCTGCCGCGCCCGCAGGACCTGGTAGGCGCGGCCGACATACTCGCCGATCAGGCCGATGCCGACCATCGTCACGCTGATCAGGAAAAACAGAATGCCGAAGAGCGTGAACAGCCCGCCTTCCTCCGGCCCGATGAAGATGCGGCGCGCCGCCAGCACGATCACGAGCACGAAACTGCCCGCCGCGCTCGCCAGCGCGAACATCGTGAAGAGCTGCAGCGGCGCCAGCGAGAAGCCCGTGATCAGGTCGAAGTTCAGCCGGATCAGGCGGTACAGCGAATAGTTGGAAACGCCGGCGTGCCGTTCCTCGTGCTTCACGCCCACTTCGGTCGGCTTCGCTGCAAACGTGTACGCCAGCGCCGGGATGAACGTGTTCGCCGCGCCGCTCCCCACGATCGCGTCGACGATCGCCCGCGAGTACGCGCGCAGCATGCAGCCCTGGTCCGTCATGCGGATATTCGTCGTGCGCTCGCGCACCAGATTGATCAGCCGCGACGCCCAGGTGCGGAAAAACGGATCCTGCCGGTCGAGCCGATATCCGCCGACATAGTCGTGCCCCGCCGCCATCGCCGCGAGCAACGTCGGGATTTCTTCCGGCGGATTCTGCAGGTCGGCGTCGAGCGTGACGATCGCCGCGCCGCGCACGCGCTCGAAGGCCGCCATGATCGCCATGTGCTGGCCGTAGTTCGCGTTGAAATCGATCACGCGCGTCACGTCGGGCCGCGCCGCATGCTGCGCCCGCAGCAGCGCGAGCGAGCCGTCGGCGCTGCCGTCGTTGGTGAAGATCACCTCGTAACTGCGGCCCAGCGCATCCAGGACCGGATACAGCCGGGCGAAGAGCACCGGCAGGTTCGCCGCCTCGTTGTAGACGGGAATCACGACCGAGAGGTCGACGGCGGGGGACGGGCTCGCGTTCATGTCCGGAGGTGGCCGCGCAGGATTTCCGCCAGCGTCGCCACGACGCGCGCGACGTCGCCCTCCGTCATCGCGGGGAAGAGCGGGAGCGTGAGGATGTTGCGGCCGATTTTCTCGGCGACCGGGCAGTCGCCTTCCTTCCAGCCCAGGCGCCGGTACACCGCGAAGAGATGGATCGGCGGATAATGCACGCCGCTGCCGATGCCCGCGGCCTGCAGGCGCGTCATCACGTCGGCGCGGCGCAGCGTCAGCCGTTCCTCCGGCAGCACGACCTGGAACATGTGCCAGTTGGTCTGGGTGAAATCGGCCGGCGGCAACCCGAGGCCCAGCGCGGCAATCTCCGGCGCGGCCAACGCGGCGAAATACGCCCGCGCCAATTCGCGGCGGCGGGCGTTGAAGGTTTCCAGATGCGGCAGCTGCCCGAGACCCACGCGCGCGGCGACGTCGGTCAGGTTGAATTTCCCGCCGACGACCTCGACTTCCATGCCGTCGGTGCCGGAACGCACCACGCCCTGCAGCCGGTACTGCTCGGCCAACTTCGCCTCGCGCTCGTCGTTCAGCACGAGGGCGCCGCCTTCGATCGTCGTGATGTTTTTGTTCGGATGGAAACTGAAGGAAACGAAATCGCCCTCCGTGCCGATGCGGCGGCCGCGCCAATTGCTCCCGAAGGCCTGGGCCGCGTCCTCCACGACGCGCAGACCGTGCCGGCGCGCGATCGCGTAGAGCCGGTCGCGGTCCACCGGCAGCCCGGCGAGATCGACCGGCAGCAGCGCTCGGGTCGCCGGGGTGATTGCGGCCTCGACGCGGCCGAGGTCCAGATTTCGCGTCATGGGATCGATGTCGACGAAGACGGGGCGCGCGCCGACCTCGAGAATCACGTTGCTCGTGGCGACCCACGACAGCGGCGTCGTGATCACCTCGTGCCCGGGTCCGATGCCCGCGATCCGCAGCGCGATCTCCATCGTGCAGGTGCCGGAATTGAACGCGCGCACCGGCCGTCCGCCGCAAGCGGCGGAGAGCGCGGCCTCGAATTCCTTCACCTTGGGCCCGGAGGTGATCCAGCCGGAGCGCAGTACCTCGGCGACGCCGGCAATGGTCGCATCGTCGATCGTGGGCCGCGTGAGGGGCAGAAAAGGCGCGGACATGTCAGGGGCGGTTGCTGAGGAGGCTGTAAACCGGCGTATCCGCAATCAAATGATAACGGAACGCCGCGTCGGCGAAGACCGATTCCGGGTGACGTTGGTCGCGTTTGCGCACGACCAGCCACAGCCGCTCCGGCCCCGCCCAACGGCGGCGCAATTCGGCGTCGTCGATGAACCGGCGGGCGCGTTCGTCCGCGCCAAGGAACTGGATCTGCAGTTCGTCCTTGTAGCCGACGAGTCCGACGGGCCGTTCGCTGTAATACACGAAATCATGGAGGAACATCCAGTAGTGGAAAACGGGTTCGCTCGCCGGGATGCGTTCGCGGGCGACGAGCCCGAGTTCCTTCGCGCCCGCACGGGCGAAATGCGGCGAGGCCAGCACGAGACCGCCGTAGAAGATTGCCATCGCGAAGAGCAGCGCGCCCAGCCCCGCCGCCGCCCCGCGCAGCTTGGCCGCCCACGGCGCAAACACGCCGCCCGCCGCGAGCACCGCCGCCAGCGCGAACGCGTACGGCCGCAGCGCCGCGGCCTGCGCGGGATCGCGGATCAGTCCCGGCTTCAGCACCGCGAATATCAGCGCCACCGCCAGCAGACCGGCGAAGAACGACCACACGCCGAAACCGAATCGCAGCCGCGGCCGCGCCGCGGCGCCTTCGTCCCACCGCCGCGCCAGCCACGCCCCGATCAGCAGCGCGAGCGGCGGGAGCGCGGGCAAAATGTACGGGATCAGTTTCGATTGCGACTTCGTGAAGAAGAGCAGAATGAACGCCGCCCACGTGACGAAGAACCACGCGTCCGCGTTGTCTTTCCTTCGCGCCCAGCCGCCGGCCAACGCCTCGCGCAACGCCGCCGGCAGGAATCCCGTCCAAGGCATCAACCCGAGCAGCAGCACAGGCCCGAAGAACCAGATCGGCTCCTCGCGCAGGTGCCCCGTCGACGTGAACCGCTCCCAATGCTCCTGCACGAAGTAGAAATGCGCCCACTCCGGGTGACGCGAGGCCGCAAGCAGGTGCCACGGCGCCGCGAGCGCGAGGAAGAGCGCGATCCCCGTCGGCAGGTGCAACGGCCGCAGCCGCGGCCATTGGTTGAAAACGAGCAGCCAGAGAAACATCACCGCCCCCGGGATCAGGAACCCGATCAGGCCCTTCGCCAGCGTCGCCAGCGCCGCGCTCGCATACAGACCGAGAAACAAGAGGTGCCGTTTCCGTCCCGCCGGCTCGCGCACCCCGAGCCAAAAACACACCAGCGTGGCGGTGATCAGAACCGACACCGCCATGTCGAGGAGCAGAATCCGCGCGAGGCCGAAGTAGAGCAGCGACGTGCCCAGCACGGTCGCGGCCAGCAATCCCGCCCGCCGGCCCGCGAAACTCCGGCCCGCCGCGTACAGCAGCAGCACGCCGCCGAGCCCGAACAGCGCCGGCGTGAGCCGCGCGGCGAACTCACCCGGCCCGAACAGCGTCCGGGCCAACCCCACCGTCCAATAAACCAGCGGCGGTTTCTCGAAATACGGGATGTCGTTCAGCTGCGGCATCACCCAGTCGCCGCGCGCCAGCATCTCGCGCGGGATTTCCGCGTAGCGCGATTCGTCGGGGTTCGCCAGCGGCAGCCGGCCGAGCAGGAAGAGATAGAGCAGACCGAAACCGAGCAGCAGCCAACGCAGGTCGCGGGCGGCGCTCGGAACGGGAGCGGGGTCGTTCGCCGTCGTCATTCGCCGCCCATCAGCTACCGTTGCCGGCGCCTTCGCCAAGGCGATAATGCGGTCGGACGCTGCTTCGGAGTCGGTCGCACGGGAATACAAGGCGGCCAGCTTCGGGCCGGCGCATGAAGGCGACGTGAACGCCGCATGAAATCGGGTTCATCCGCCGCCGGAAATTTTTGTCGCCGCCGCCGCGGCCCCGGGGCCATAACCCCGCCTCCATGGCTGCGGCGAAATCCTTCACGTTCATCGGCGGCGCCGACGATTTTCTCGTCGGCCGCCTCGGCAAGGAACGTTTCGACGCCCTCGCCGCCGAGATCACCGACGAGTTCGCCCGCGAGACCGTCAACGGCTTCGCCGCCAACGTCGGCGAGGTCGAGTCCGCGATCAACCGCTTCCGCGACGCCGTGCAGACGGTGTCGATGTTCGGCGGCCGCCGCCTCGTTTGGCTAAAGGACGTCAACTTCCTCGCCGACTCCGTCACCGGCCGCGCCGAAAGCACCCTCAAGTTGGTCGAGGACCTGCAGGCCCTGCTCGCCGCCGCCAATCCCGCCGACACCGCCATCTTGATCACGGCCGCGCCCGTCGACCGCCGGCGCTCCTTCCCGAAGTGGTGCGAAAAGAACGCCGACTTCACCCTCGTGGGCGGCGACGCCGACAGTGCCGGCGAAGCCCTCGCGGGCGTCGCCTTGGCCGAGGCGAAATCCCTCGGCGCGTCGTTCGCCCCGGGTGCCGTCGAGCTCATGCTCGCCAAGGTCGGCGCCAACACCCGCCTCATCGTCGAGGAAACGCGCAAGCTCTCGATGTACGCCGGCGACGGCGCCCGCATCGAGGAGGCGCACGTCGCCGAACTCACGCCCAACGTCGCCGAGGGCGATTTCTTCGAGGCGGCCGAGGCGTTCTTCAGCGGCGACCTGAAATGGACGCTCGCCGCGCTCCACCGCCACTTCTTCTCCGGCGGCGACGCCCGCCCGATCCTCAGCGCGCTGCAGAACCGCAACCGCATTCTGCTCCAGGTCCGCGCGCTCGTCGACGCCGGCGCCGCCCGCCTCGGGCCGCGCGGGCTCGACGGCCTGCCCCGCGCCGCGTCGGTCTATGCGCCGCACTTCGTCGGCGCGACCGAGAAGAGCTCGTACAATCTTTTCAGCCAGAACGCCTGGTACGTCGGCAAACTCGCCGGCAGCGCCAAGTTGCCCGCGTTGAAACGCCTGATCGACAACCAGCAGGAGTTCATCGCCGCGTTCGAGGAAATCGTCCGCCGGCCCCACGAGCAGGAGGACGTGCTCCGCGAGATGTCCGTTCGTTGCCTCGCGGCCTGAGCGCGATCGCGGCTGCGCCCGCGACGCTCTTGGGCCTCCGGTCCTCGGCCCGCCGCCGCCCGCTTTTCCGTTCGCCAAGGCCGTTCCCCCCGGACCAACCTCCCGTTTTGCCGTGAACGCCACGCCTTCCCCCGACGCCGCCCCGATTCCCAACGTCCTCGCCGAACGCTACGCCTCCGCGGCGATGAAGGACATCTGGTCGCAGCACGGCCGCGTCGCCCTCGAGCGCGATTTCTGGATCGCCGTCATGAAGGCGCAGCGCGACCTCGGCGTGCCGATTCCCGCGGAAGCCATCAAGGACTACGAAAAGGTGAAGGACCTCATCGACCTCGCCGCCATCGCGCAGCGCGAACGCGTCACCCTTCACGACGTCAAGGCCCGCATCGAGGAGTTCTCCGACCTCGCGAAACGCCAATTCATCCACCTCGGCCTCACCAGCCGCGATCTCACCGAGAACGTCGAGCAGCTCCAGATTCTTCGCGCCCTCAAGCTCGTGCACTTCAAGGCCGCGGCCGCCCTGCTCGCCGTCGCCCGCCAGGCCGAGGTGCACCGCGACGTCATGATCACGGGCCGCACCCACAACGTGCCCGCCCAGCCCACGACCCTCGGCAAACGGCTCGCGATGTTCGGCCAGGAATTGCTTTCCGCCACGACGCGGCTCGACGAACTGATCGCCCGCTACCCGGTGCGCGGCCTCAAGGGCGCCGTCGGCACCCAGCTCGACCAGCTCACGCTCCTCGGCAGCGATGCCCAGAAGGTCGACCAGCTCGAGCAGCGCGTCCTGAAGCACCTCGGTTTCCACGCCTCCCTCGGCGCCGTCGGCCAGGTGTATCCGCGGAGTTTGGACTTCGAGGTCGTCACCGCCCTGCACCAGGTCGGCGCGGCCGCCGCCAGCGCCGCCACCACGATCCGCCTCATGGCCGGCGCCGGCCTGCTCACCGAGGGATTCCAGGAAGGCCAGGTCGGTTCCTCCGCCATGCCCCACAAGGTCAACGCGCGGAATTGCGAGCGCATCTGCGGCTTCGCCACGATCCTCGGCGGCTACGTCGCCATGACCGGCGCGCTCGCCGGCCACCAGTGGAACGAAGGCGACGTCTCCTGCTCCGTCGTGCGCCGTGTCGCGCTGCCGGATGCGTTCTTCGCGATCGACGGTGCGCTCGAGACCTACCTCACCGTGCTGCGGCAGATGGACGTGTTTCCCGCCGCCATCGCCGCGGAAAACGAGCGCAACCTCCCCTTCCTCGCCACCACGACGATTTTGATGGAAGCCGTGAAACACGGCGCCGGCCGCGAAACCGCCCACGAGGCGATCAAGGAACACGCCCTCGCCGCCGCCAAAGCCCTGCGCACCGGCGCCGGCGACACCGACCTGCTCGCCCGCCTGGCCGCCGACCGCCGCATCGGCCTCGGCAAACGCGCCCTGCAGTCGATCCTCGCGGAAAACGCGCGCTTCGTCGGCGCCGCGCCGCACCAAGTCGACGCCTTTGTCGCCGAGGTAAAGCCCCTCGCGCGGAAGGTCCGCGGCGCCGCCGACTACAAGCCGGGCCGGCTGCTGTAAGCGATTCGCGGGGCGGGAGCTTGGGACGGCGCCTCTTAACGTCGGGGCGCGGCGGCCGATTAGCGGGAAGTTCCCAGCCCGCATGCCGAAAACTACCGAGCCGTCCCCCGGATTGCCCGCCGCCTCCCCGCGGCGTTGGCCGGTCGTGCTCGTTTTTGCCGGCTGGGCCGCCCTCACCGGTCTCTTCGGCGCGTGGACGCTCGCACAGCACAGCCTGCCGTTTGCGCCGGCACGGATCGCCGCCCAGCCCGGCGCCGGGGAATTCGTTGCCTGGCACATCCTCGGTTCCGACTGCGGCTGCTCGGAAGCCGTCGCCGACGAACTCGTCCGCCGCGGCCCGCGCCCCGGCTGGCGCGAACAGGTCCGGCTGATCGGCGACGAACCCGCGCTCGCCGCCCGCGTCCGCGCCGCCGGCTTCGCCGTGGACCGCACCGACGGCGACGCCTTGGCCCGCGAGCACGGGATCCAGGGCGCGCCGTGGCTCGCCCTTTTCGACCGCGCCGGTGCCGTGCGCTACAGCGGCGGCTACAACGCCCGTCGCCCCGGCCAGCCCGGCGGCGGCGAACTCTCCGGCGACCTCATGGCCGCCGTCGCCGAGGGCACAGCGCCCGCCGCACTCCCCGCCTTCGGCTGCCCCGTATCCCAGGAAACCCGCACCCGGCTCGATCCCTTGGGCCTGAAATTCCGACCCTCCCCATGACCGCCTACGAAGCGAACTACCATCTCCGCGCCACCCGCGTCGCCCTCTGGCTCCTTGCCGCCCACCTGCCCATCGCCGCCGGCACCGCTCTCTATTTCGGCACGGGCGTCGGCCTCGCGCTCGGCGCCGGGGCCGTGATCCTCGCCGGCCCGGCCGCGCTGCATCTGCTCCGCCCCGGCAGCCAGCTCGCTTCGGCCGCCGTCGGCGTCGCCGCGATGGGCTTCAGCGCCCTCCTCATCCACCTCGCCCGCGGCATGATCGAGCTCCACTTCCATGTCTTCGTGGCCCTCGCGCTGCTCGTGGCCCTCGCCCGCTTCGCCGTCATCCTTGCCGCCGCCGCGACCATCGCCGCGCATCATGTGCTATTCTGGCTGTTTTTGCCGCGGAGCGTCTTCAACTACGAGGCCGGCTTCGGCATCGTTCTGCTGCACGCCGTCTTTGTCGTCGTCGAAACCGGCGTGCTCGTCGTCGTCGCCCGGCAATTCCAGCGCATGGTCGCCCTCCAGGGGTTCGTCGCCGAGCAGGTCACCGGCGTCGCCGGCGAGGTCGCCAGCCGCAGCGCGCACCTCCAGGAAGCCGGCACGTCTCTCGCCCAGGGCTCCGCCCGCCAGGCCGCGTCCCTCGAGGAAACGGGGGCCGCCCTCGAGGAAATGTCCGCCATGACGCAGTCCGCCGCCGCCCGCGCCCGCAATTCCCAGACCCTCGCCGGCGACGCCCGCCGCCTGGCCGACCAAGGCACGGTGCGGATGCAGGAAATGGAAACGTCGATGCGTTCCATCCGGGAAGCCGGCGACGGTATTTCCCAGATCATCCAGACCATCGACCAAATCGCCTTCCAGACCAACATCCTCGCCCTCAACGCCGCCGTCGAAGCCGCCCGCGCCGGCGAGGCCGGCCGCGGTTTCTCGGTGGTCGCCGAGGAGGTGCGCCGCCTCGCCCAGCAGTCCGCCGAAGCCGCCCGCCAGACCACCGCGAAAATCGAGGATTCGGTGCAGCGCAGCCGGGAAGGCGTCGCCATCGGCGAACGCACCTCCGCCCTGCTCGCCGAGATCTTCGGCAAGATCCGTGCGATCGACGCCGACATCGGCGAGATCGCCCGCGCCACCGGCGAACAGGCCCAGGGCATCGCCGGCCTCAGCACTTCCGTCCATGCCATGGACCAGGTCACGCAGTCGAACGCCGCCGGCGCGCAGGAAACCGCCGCCACCGCCGCCGAACTGCGCCAGCAGGCCGAGATCCTCAGCTCGCTGGTCACCCGCATCGCCGGCCACTCCGCCGCGGCCGATCCGGTTGCCGTCCCTGCCGCGCCCGCGCCCCGCGCGCCGGGCGCGGCGCGGCCCCTGCGGACCGCCGCCCGCCGAACCGAGCCGGTCGCGGCCTGAGCGCCCTGCCGCGGGGTTTCCCGCGCAGTTTCGGCCCTCCCCGCCGCGCCGGATGCGCCGCGGGGAAATTTGAGTTTGCCACGCCGGAGCGCGGCGCGCTTTCTTGGCCGTTCACGTTCTCTCAATCCTTTATCACACCTCGTCATGGCTGAACTCGTAGGAAATGTCTTGGTGGGCCAGTCCGGTGGCCCCACGTCCGTCATCAATGCCAGCGTAGCCGGCATCATTTCGGAGGCGCTGAACCATGAATGCATCGAGGAAATCTACGGCACCCTGAACGGCGTGCTCGGCATCCTCCAGGAGGACCTGATCGATCTCGCGTCCGAATCCCAGCAGCAGATCCGCGCCCTCAAGCACTCGCCCGGCGCCGCCCTCGGCACCTGCCGCTACAAGCTCAAGAAGCAGCAGGATTTCGAGCGCGTCCTCGAGGTCTTCAAGGCCCACAACATCCGCTATTTCTTCTACATCGGCGGCAACGACTCCCAGGACACGGCCGACAAGATCTCCAAACTCGCCCAGCAGCAGGGCTACGAGCTCCGCGTCATCGGCGTGCCGAAGACGATCGACAACGACCTGCCCATCACCGACCACACGCCCGGCTACGCCAGCACGGTCAAGTACCTCGCCACGACGGTCCGTGAAATCGCCGCCGACAACGAGGCCATGGGCCAGGGCGACCTCGTCTCCATCATCGAGGTCATGGGCCGCAGCGCCGGCTGGCTCGCCGCCGGCACCGCCCTCGCCAAGCGCCGCGATCACCCGCACGATCCGCCGCACCTCATTCTCCTCCCCGAGGTTCCCTTCAACCAGGAGAAGGTCCTCGAGGACATCCGCCGCACCTTGAAGCGCGAGAAGTTCTGCCAGATCGTCGTCGCCGAGGGTCTCGTCGACAGCGACGGCAACTACCTCGCCGCCGATGCGGCCACGGACGCCTTCGGCCACGCCCAGCTCGGCGGCGCCGGCGACGCCCTCGCCGAAATCGTCGGCCAGAACATCCCCGGCGTTAAGGTCCGCGTCGCCAAGCCCGGCCTCGCCCAGCGCTGCGCCGCGCATGCCGCCTCGAAGACGGACGTCGACGAAGCCTTCCTCGCCGGCGAAGCCGCCGTCGAAGCCGCCATCGCCGGCCACACCGACAAGATGGTCACGCTCCTCCGCGGCGACGGCGACCACTACACGACCGAGACCGGCCTCGCGCCCCTCAGCGATGTTGCCAACTCCGTCAAGAAGCTCCCCCGCGAGTGGATCAACGAAGACGGCGTCAGCATGAACTTCCAGTTCCTCCGCTACGCCCAGCCCCTCATCCAGGGCGAGGTCACGATCCCGCACGACAACGGCGTCCCCGTCTTCGCCCGCCTCGAAAAGGTGCGCGTCGACAAGATCCTCCCCGGCTACGACGTCTGAGCGGAACGCGATTTCTGAATCTCCAAAGGGCGGGTCCTACCGGATCCGCCCTTTTTCGTGCCCGGTTTCCTCAGTTCAATCACTACCACGGAGGCACAGAGCCCACAGAGACCGCAGTTGGAGGCAAAAGCGGTTCGAACGACCGACCTGCCCGCAGGGAAACTCCTTCTTCCTGTCCCCTCCTCCGTTCCCTTCCCGTCAATCCTGTCCCCCCGATCGATCCCAAACTCCGCTTTTGGGTTGGGTCACAGAGTTCACCGAGCGCAACCCGGAGTTCACGGAGAACGACTCGCCGGTCCCAAGCTTTCCTGCTTGGCGTGCAGCCGCCGGTGCGTGCGCCAAGCCCCGCTCGAAATCTCAACTCCGTCCTCGGTGCTGCTCCGGTCGGTCTCCGTGTCCTCCGGTTTGCTCTGTGGTTCAAACGCGAACGGCCATCTCATCCCCCGCTCTTCTTCCTGTCCCCTCCTCCGTTCCCTTCCCGTCAATCCTGTCCCCGGCTCGATCCGCATCCGCGCCCGACCCCGCTCACGAACGCAGGCACAACGTCAACAACCGGTCGTGCACCGCCGTCGCCGAAATCGCCTCGGTCGCAGTGCCCGTCCCGATCAAGACCGGCCACTCCGCCGAATCCGCCGGACAGGTGCCGTGCGATCCCTTCACCAGCGACGCATCGAGCGGGATCACGTCCATGAGGATGCGAAATCCCAACTTCTTCCGGAGCAATTTCGCCGCGATGCGCAATTTCGGCAACGCCAACGCCGGATCCACGAACAGCTCCACCGGATCGTAGCCGTACTTGCGGTGGATATCGACGCAGCGCGCGAAGTCCGGCGCCTTCCGGTCGTCCTCCCAATAGTAATACGTGAACCACGCGTCCTCGTCCGAAAACGCCACCAGATCCCCCGACCGTCCGTGCGCCAATCCCGCCGCGGCCATTTCCTCGCCGCCCAGTACGCGGGCCACGCCGTCCGCCGCCTCCACCGTCGCGCGCACCGCGCCCAGCAGGGCCGGATCGTTCACGTAGATGTGCGCGATCTGGTGATCCGCGATCGCGAAGACCTTGCTCGCGCCGCAATCGAGCAGCTCGAGCCCGAGCTCGTCCTTCACCGTGATCCAACCTTTCGCCCGGAAAATCCGGTTCAGCGCCACCGTGCGTTTCACCGCCGTGATGCCGTATTCCGACAGCACCGCCGTTTTCACGCCGCGCTGCGCGTAGAAATCGAGCAACCCGCCCGCCACCGCGTCGATCGCCCGCAGGTCCGCCGCCAACCGCGGATCGTCCGGCCCGAGGCGTTGCAGGTTGTAGTCGAGGTGCGGCAGATAGACGAGCGAGAGGTCCGGCCGATGCCGCTCCTCGATCCACTCCGCGGACCGCGCGATCCATTCCGACGACGCAATTCCCGCCGTCGGCCCCCAGAACGCGGGAAACGGAAACGGCCCGAGGTCCGCCTTGATCTCCTCCCGCAGCCCCATCGGCTGCGTATAGACATCGAAGACTTTGCGTCCGTCCGCCGGATACATCGGCCGCGGCGTGATCGCCCAGTCCGCGCTCGAGTACATGTTGTACCACCAGAAAAGCTTCGCGCAGGTGAACCCCGGCCGCGCCGCCCGGCACGTTTCCCAAAGTTTCCGCCCCGCCACCACGCGGTTCGACTGCTTCCAGAATTGGTGCTCCGCCAACGTGCGGTCGTACCAGCCGTTGGCCACGGCGCCGTGGCCCGACGGCGCCAGTCCCGTAAGGTACGTGCTCTGCGCCGTGCACGTCACCGCCGGCAGCACCGGCCGCACGCGCACCAGCCCGCCCTGCTCCGCCGCCCGCCTCAGCCGCGGCGTATCCGGACCGAGGAGACGCGGCGTCAACCCGACGACGTTGAGGATCGCGGTGCGTTCGGCCATGGGATCGGGATTGGAAAAACGGGATGCGCGGACCGGCGACGCCCGCGTCACGCGAACCGCTCGCGCAGTTCGTCGAACGCCGCCTTCACGATCGCGCCGTCCATTTCGTGGATCTCCAGCCGCACGCCCGGCGCGCGGATCATCGGGATCGTGAGTTTGCCGCCGAGGTGCTCGCGGAACTCCTCCAGCCCGTCGAGCATGTCCTGCCGCCCGCTCGGCCCGCGGATCTCGCGCACCGGCGCGAACAATTCGAAACCCAGGCCGCGGATCACGGCGAGGATGCGCTCCGCCTCCGCCGCCGGCAGCAGGCCCGTGCGGCGCGCGTAGATCAGATCGATCGCCATGCCGACGGCCACGGCCTCGCCGTGGCTCACGCGGAATTCCGACAGCTGCTCCAGCTTGTGCGCCGCCCAATGCCCGAAATCCAACGGCCGCGCCGAGCCGCGCTCGAACGGATCGCCCGCCGTCGCGATGTGCTCCATGTGCTGCCGCGCGCTCTCGCGGATCACCGCCTCGTAGGCCTCCGGTTCGAACTTCGCCAACGCCGGCACCCGCGCCGCGATGAATTCGAAAAACGCCGCGTCGCGGATCAGCGCCACCTTCACCGCCTCGATCAACCCCGCGCGCCGGTCCCGCGCCGGCAACCCGTGCAAAAACGCGAGGTCGTTCACGATCGCGTGCGGCACGCCGAAGGCGCCGAGCCAGTTCTTTTTCCCGAAGAAATTGACGCCGTTCTTCACCCCGACGCCGCCGTCGCCCTGGCTCAGGCTCGTCGTCGGCAGGCGCACGAGCGGGATGCCGCGGTGCGCCGTCGCCGCCGCGAAACCCACGAGATCGAGCACCGCGCCGCCGCCCACGGCCACGACGTAGGAATGCCGGCACAGGCCCGCCGCGTTGATCGCGGCCCAGATTTTCTCGAGCTGCGAAAAGTCGTTCTTCACCCGTTCGCCGCCCGGGATTTCCACCGGGGCGCCGGCCAGGGAGATCCGGTCGGTCCGCGCCGCGAACCAGCGGACGATCTGGTCCCCGAGCTCCGGAAACGCCGCCCTCAGGCCCGCGTCCCAGACCACGAGCGCCCGCACGTGCTCGCCCGGCTCCCGCGGCGTCAGCACGCCGGCCAGCGTCGCGTTGCCCGGCGCGAATACGTCGCGCGTGAACAGCAGCCGATGCTCGTGCTGCAGCGTGATCGGGTACGAAAGGGGAAGCGTTGCGTCTGCCATGGACCGGACGCGCATTTAGCCCGCAACCCGCGCGCGACAGCAAGGCCGCATTCGGTCCCCGCGCCCGCTCACTCCGCCGGCGTGAACAGGATCTCCCACGCGCCGTCGCCGCGGCGCGGTAGCCGCGTTCCGCCAGCCGCGCATAGAGCGGCTGCGGCTCCAGCGGCGCAATCAGGCGCAGCGCCTGGCCGGGCTGCAGCTGGCGGACGGCCGCCAGAATCGCCGGCAGGGGCGGCCGTTGCGCGGCAAAGAGCGGACGGACGTCGAGTTCGCGGGGAGCGGGCATGGGCGCAGTTTGCCGGGTACGACACGATTATGCCTTGATCGGCGTCAACGCGCGCAACGAGATTCGGGCATGCCTCCGTCGTCCGCCGAACGCCACGACCTGCGCCGGACGGCGTTGATCGCCACGTTGCGGCAAACCCGGATGTTCGCGGACCTCGGGCCGGAGGACATCGCGGCGGTGGCCGAGGCGTGCACCGTGCGCACGCTGGCGAAGGACGAGGCGCTGTTCCGCGAAGGCGACCGCAGCGAGGGCTTTTACATCGCGCAGAGCGGCTCGGTCAGCGTGTTCAAGGTCACACCGGACGGACGCGAACAGATCATCTGCGTTTTCCGCGCCCCGGAAAGCTTCGCCGAGGCGACTCTCGCGACGGTCGAGACCTACCCGGCCAACGCCGTCGCGCTCGAGCCCGCGCGGATCATCGTCGTGCAGCGGGCGCCGTTCCGGGAATTGCTCCGGCGCAAACCCGAGCTCTCGCTCCAGATGCTGGGCTCGATGAGCCTGCACCTGAAACATCTCGTGCAGACCCTCCAGGACTACAAGGGCCGGCCGATCGAGGGCCGCCTCGTGGACTGGTTGCTCCGCCACCTGCCGGCCGGGGCGGACGCCCTCGAATTGCCGGTCACGAAGAAAAACCTCGCCGGCCAACTCGGCGTCACGAGCGAAACCCTGTCGCGCACACTCGCGCGCTTCCGGGACGAAAACCTGATCCGGGTGGACGGGCCGCGGATCCACTTCTTGGACCAAGCCGGCCTGCGCGCCTACCAGGAGCCCGCGATTTAGGCGCCGCCGTCGCGCTTTGGCGCGGACCGCCCGCTGGTTTGACCTGGATCAAGGCGCCGCCGGCCGCGCTCCGCTAGGCTGGCGCGATGTCGACCCCGAGTCTGATCGCCCCGGAGCAAGCGCAGGCCGTCAACCTCGCCGCCACCGGCGCCGGCACCGCCGCCGGCATCGTGAGCCGCACCGTTCTCGCGACGCCGGAATTGCGGCTCGTGCACTTCGCCTTCGACGCCGGCCAGGAACTCACGGCGCACACCAACCGCCGCCGCGCCGTCGTGCAGATTCTCTCCGGCACGGGCGAAATCTTTTTCAACGACCGCTGGCAACCGCTGCCCGCCGGCGCGCTCGTCCACCTCCCGCCTTCGCACCCGCACGCCGTGCGGGCCGGTGCCGGTCCGTTCACCATGCTGCTGACCCTGGCCGCCGACCCCGCGAACTCCGCCTAACCCATGAAACCGTCCCCCCTCGCCGATCCCACGCACTTCGATGTGCGCGATATTCCCTGCCGCGTGAAGCACGCCCAGATCATCCAACGGTGGCACGACCTGCCGGTCGGCGGCCACTTCGTCCTGATCAACGACCACGACCCGGTCCCGCTCTACTACCAGTTCGAGGCGTTCTTCCCCGGGGCCTTCGCCTGGGATTATCTCAAGGCCGGACCGGAGGAATTCCACGTCAAGATCACCCGCCGCGCGGTCACCGCCGCGCCGGCCGCGCCCGTCCCGTCCTGCGGCCACACCGCGCCGGCGGCCCCAACCGCCGACGGCGAGCTCGATCTGCGCGGACTGCAGCCGCCGGAACCGATGCAGCGGATTCTCGAACGCGTGGAACAAACCCCGCCCGGCGGCATTTTGCGGGCCCGGACCGACCGCCAGCCGCTGCACCTGTTTTCCGAACTGCTCGCCCGCGGGGCCCAACCGCAGTCCGAACCGCTGCCCGACGGCGGTTGGCTGACCACGATCCGTTGCCGCTGAGCCGTTCCCGGCCGGCCGGATACGTGCGCCGAAAATGAAAACCCCGCCCGCACCCGCCCGCACCGTACCCTTGGTTACCGGGGCGCGCGTGCCGCTCGCGTTCATCGCCGGCGGCCTCGTTTTCTGGATGATCGCGACCGCGTGGCTCGCCGCGCGGCCCGAATTGCCCGGCCTGCCGTACGCGCATCCGGCGCTCGTGACGCTGGCCCACCTCTGGCTGCCGGGATTCTTGGTCAGCATCTGCATCGGCGTCATCTACCAGATGGCGCCCGTGGTGCTCGGCACCCCGCTCGCCGCGCCGCCCGGCCTGCTCTGGCTGCACCTCGGCCTGCACTTCGGCGGCACCACCGGCCTCGTCCTCGGCCTCGGGAACAGCCGCTACGGTCTCGCCGCCGCCGCCGGCAGCGCCGTGACCGCCGGCACCTTGCTGCTCGCGCTCGCCGTCGGCCGGACGTTTGCGGCCAGCCGTCGGCGCGACGCCGTCGCCTCCTGTTTTCCCTTCGCGGCAACGTGGCTCGCACTCACCGCCGTCGCCGGGGTGACAGTCGCGCTCAACCGACGCGCTCCCTGGCTGCCGCTCGCCGTCACGGATCTGCTGCGGGCCCACGCCCATCTGGGATTGGCGGGGTTCTTCCTGACGTTGCTGCAGGGCGCGACGTTTCAACTGGTCCCGATGTTCACGCTGGCGGAGATCCGGCGGCCGCGGTGGATCGCCGGCGGCCTGCTCGCCACCCAATTCGGACTGGCCGGGCTCGCGCCATCGCTGGCCTTCGGCACACCGCGGGCCGCGATGGGCTGCGCCCTGCTCATCGCCCTCGGCGTCGGCGCCAGCGGGGCGGCGTTCGGCGCGACGCTGCGCGCCCGTCGCCGCCGGCCCCTCGAGCCGGGCGTGCGCGCGTTCGTCGGCGGCGCCATCCTGCTCGGTGCCGCCGCGGCCGCGGCCGTGCCGCTCGCCCGGCCGGACGGCGCCGCGCTCGCTCCGGGTGTCTACGGCGTGCTGCTCATCGCAGGCGCCCTCGGTCTCGCCGTGCTCGGCATGCTTGGGAAAATCGTGCCGTTTCTTGTCTGGATGCGGGCCTACGGACCGCGCGCGGGACGGCAACCCGTGCCGGCCGCCACGGCGCTCGGCTCGGCCCAACTCGAGCGCGTCTGGCTCGCCGCGCATCTCGCCGGCGTGGCTGGATTGCTCGTCGGCCTGCAAGCCGGCGAACCGGCCTGGCTCGCCGCCGGCGCCGCCTTGCTCGCCGGTGCCGCCGCCAGCCAGCTGCTGAACATGGGCCTGGTGATGAAACACCTCTTTCGCCCGGCGCGGGGCGCGGTTGTGCCATGAACGCCGCCGACGCCGTCCCGCCCGCCGTGCTTGCCGCCTGCGCCGGCGTGCACGATCCCGAATTCGGACTCAGCATCGTCGACCTCGGACTCATTGTCGGCGCCACTTTGGCGGATCGGGAGGCGACGGTGGCCATGACGCTCACGACGCCGTCGTGCCCGGCCGGCGAGGTGATCGCGGAGGCCGTGCGGTCGGCCGTGGCGGCCCTGCCGGAGGTGGATGCCGTTGCGGTTGAATTTGTCTGGGAACCGCCCTGGACCCCGGAGCGCATCACCCCGGCCGGCCGGCGCCGGCTCGGCTGGGCGGATCCGGACTGACCCGCCGCGGTTGACGCGCATCAAGGCGGCGTAGGCGGGAGTGTGCCACGCTCGGCCGATGTCCCCGCACCCGCCTCCCGTCCCGGCAACTCCCGTTTCGCTTTGGTCCGACGTGGTGCGGCCGAAAGAGCACGGCAGCTGGTCGCTCGCCTTCGAACCGCTGGCGCTCGGCCTGCTGGTCGCGCCCTCGTTTCCGGGCGCCCTGCTGGCCGGAGCCTTGGCCGCGGCGTTCTTCGCGCGCCGGCCGTTGCGTCTGGCGTGGTCCGAGCCCGGCCCGGCCCGGAGGCGGCGCGCCCGGTTTGCGCTGGGGCTCTGCGCCGGCACGGCCCTCGCCGCCCTGGGCGGAGCGGTCGCGCTCGCCGGCCCCGGGTGGCTCCCTTGGCTCGTTCCGGCGGCCGCGGGCGCCGCGGCCTTCGCGTGGTTCGACGCCCGAGGGGCCGGCCGCGAGGAAGCGGCGGAGCTCGCGGGCGCCGCCGCGTTCGCGCTGACGCCGTCGGCCCTGGCTATCCTCGGCGGCCTGCCGGCCGGTCCGGCCGCGGCCCTCGGGTTCATGATGGCGGCGCGGGCAGTGCCGTCCGTCGCGTTCGTCCGGGCCTTCCTGCGGGCGGCCAAGACCGGCCTGCGGCGCGACGGCCCCGCGGTGGGGCTGTCGCTCTGCGCCCTGGCCGGTGCGGTCCTGCTGGCGTTCCGGGGCTGGGCCCCGGCCGCCGCGCCAGCCGCCGCGGCCGCGCTCGCGCTGCGGACTTTTGTAGTGCTGATCTGGTTACGTCCGGCTTGGCGGGCGCGGACCCTCGGCATGGCCGAGACCGGCTTCGGTCTCGCCTACGCGGGCACGCTGGCGGCGGCGTGGCCGGCCTGACGTCAAACCCGCCGGCGGTTGACCTGCATCAAGGCGGCCGGGGCGCCGCCGGGATATCTTGGCGCCACTGCCATCGCCCATGAAAAACCAACCGCTCCCCCGTCGCCTTGCCGCCCTCCTCCTCGCGGCCGCCGGCTTCCTGCCGGCCCCGCTGCCCGCCTCCGAAGGAACCGTGCTCGCCGCCGCGGGCCGCGCACCCCTCGCCGCCGACCTGCCCGTCGAAGTCGCCCTCCTCACCGAGGCGCCCGCCGTGCCGCCGCCGATCACCCGCCGCCACCCCGCCAAGGTCGTCGTGCGCCTCGAGGTGCGCGAGGTCGTGAAACGGTTGGCCGACGGCGTCGAGTACACGTTCTGGACCTTCGGCGGCAATGTCCCCGGCTCCTTCATCCGCGTGCGCGAGGGCGACTTCGTCGAGTTCCACCTCGACAACCACCCGACCTCGAAGGTGCCGCACAACATCGACCTCCACGCCGTCACCGGCCCCGGCGGCGGCGCCGCCTCGTCGTTCACCGCGCCGGGCCACTCGTCGCAGTTCTCGTTCACCGCCCTCAACCCCGGCCTCTTCGTCTACCACTGCGCCACCGCGCCGGTCCCGATGCACATCGCGAACGGCATGTACGGCCTGATCCTCGTCGAGCCGAAGGACGGTTTCCCGAAGGTCGACCGCGAGTACTACGTGATGCAGGGCGAGTTCTACACCGCCGGCCGCCACGGCGAACCTGGCCTGCAATCCTTCGACCCCGCCAAAGCCGAGGACGAACGCGCGCCTTACATCGTGTTCAACGGCGCCGTCGGCTCCCTCGTCGGCGACCGCGCTCTCCAGGCCAAGGTCGGCGAAACGGTGCGCCTCTACTTCGGCGTGGGCGGGCCGAACATCACCTCTTCGTTCCACGTCATCGGCGAGATCTTCGACACCGTCTACCTCGAGGGGGGCGTCCACGCGGCCCAACGCCACGTGCAGACCACGATGGTGCCCTCCGGCGGCTCGACCATCGTCGACTTCAGGATCGACGTACCCGGCACCTACGTCCTCGTCGACCACTCGCTCTCGCGCGCTTTCAACAAGGGCGCCATCGGCATGCTCAAGGCCGCGGGCCCCGAAAATCCGCTCATCTATTCCGGCAAGGAAGTCGACGAGGTGTACATCGGCCAGGCCTCGGATGCCGGCGTCGCGGCCAGCAAACGCGAGGCCGAGCTGACCATCGCCAAAGACAAGGCCATCGCGGCCAACCCGGAGATCGCGAATCTCACCGCCGAAATCCGCCTCGAGCGCGGCAAGAAAGTGTTCCTCACGTCGTGCTTCGCCTGCCACATGGCCAACGGCGAAGGCCTGCCGGGCGTGTTCCCGCCGCTCGCGAAGTCCGACTTCCTCGCCGCCGACAAGGACCGCGCGATCAAGGCCGTGCTCAAAGGCCTCAGCGGGCCGATCACCGTCAACGGCAAACCCTACAACAACCTGATGCCGCCCCAGGATCTGAGCGACGACCAAACGGCCGACGTCCTTACCTACGTCATGAACAGCTGGGGCAACGCCATGGGCTCCGTCTCCGCCGCCGACGTCAAACGCGTCCGCAGCGACAACAAGTGATCGCGGCCCCTTCGCCCGTGCACTCATGAAAACCGGCCTCCCGCTGCTCCTGCTCGTCCTCGCCGCCGCACCCGCGCCGGCCGAGTCGGCGCCGCGGCCGGAGGCCGAACGCGCGGCCGTGCTGGTCGCCGTGCCCGCCGGTACCTACGCGCCGCTGCTGCGCCAGCGCGACGAGCCGGCGGAGGTTTCCGTCGCACCGTTTCTCCTCGAAGCCCGACCCGTCACGAACGCGGAATTCCTCGCCTTCGTGACCGCCCACCCGCGTTGGCGGCGCTCGCGCGTCGGCCCGCTCTTCGCGGATCGCGGCTACCTCGCCCACTGGGCCGGCGAGCTCGAACTCGGGCCGGGCGCTCCCGCCGACGCCCCGGTCGTGCGCGTCTCGTGGTTCGCCGCGCGGGCCTTCGCCGCCGCGCGCGGCCGCCGGCTGCCCACCACCGCCGAATGGGAACGCGCCGCCGCCGCCGGCTTTGCCGGCCCCGACGGAGCCAAAGAACCCGGCTTTCAGGCCGCGCTCCTCGCCTGGCTCACGCGGCCGACGCCCGCCGTGCTGCCGGCGGCCGGCTCCGGCCGGCCCAACCACCTCGGCCTGCGCGATCTCCACGGTCTCGTCTGGGAATGGGTCGACGATTTCGGCACCGCCATGACCACCGGCGAATCGCGCGCCGACACCGGCCTAGAACGCAATCTCTTCTGCGGTGCCGGCGCCGCCGGCGCCCGCGATCTCACCGACTATCCCGCGTTCATGCGCACCGGACTCCGCAGCTCCCTGCGCGGCTCCTACACCGTCCCGAACCTCGGCTTCCGCTGCGCCCAATCCCTCCCCGCCTCCCCGCCCTCCGCCGAACCATGAACACCCTCGCCCACTCCCTGCTTCTGTCCGCTTGCGCCACGCTCGCCGCGTCCGCCCTTTCCGCCGCCGATCCGGCCCCCTGCTGCCCCGCCCCGGCGCCGGCCGCCGCCGCCCCGGCCGCCTGCTGTGTACCCGAAAAAACGCATACGGCCGCGCGGCCGACCACCGAAAAGTCGCTTTACCAACTCGACCGGACCTGGACCAACGACGCCGGCAAGGCCGTGACGCTGGCGTCGCTCCGCGGCCGTCCGGTCGCGATCGCGATGTTCTTCGCGCAATGCGAGTACGCCTGCCCCGTGATCGTGAACGATCTCAAACGCCTCCGCGCTTCCCTGCCCGAAGCCCAACGCGCCGGTCTGCAGATCGTCCTCGTGAGCTTCGACACCGCCCGCGACACACCCGCCGCGCTGCGCGCGTTCCGCGCCCGCATGGACCTCGACGCCGGCTGGACGCTCCTGCGCGGCGAATCCGACGCCGTGCAGGATCTCGCCATGCTGCTCGGCGTGAAATTCAAGGCCGATGCCCGCGGGCAATTCGCGCACTCGAATATCATCACTGTGCTCAACGCCGAAGGCGAAATCGTCCACCAAGTCGCCGGCCTGAACGCCGATCTCAGCGAGGCTGCGCTCCGCACGAGCCAACTCGCGGCCAAGTAAGGAATCGCTCGGCCCGGACGGCGTCAGCGCCGCCGCCGGATCACGGCCACGGCCAACGCCGCCCCGCCCGCCAGCACCGCCCACGTCGCAGGTTCGGGAATCGCGGTGAACGCGCCGAAGGTGTAGCCGTCGGCCGCCAACTGCGTGTTGATCGCGTTGTAGTACGCCGGCACGAGCACGTCGAAGGTGCGCACCGGCGAACTCGTGCCGTCGATCGCGGAATGCGTGCCGATCAAGGCCAGCGTGCCGTTGATCGGGAAAAACGTCGGGCTGCCCGAATCGCCGCCCTGACCCTGCGTCTGGCCCGTGACCGAATCGTAGTCGGTCACGAAGAGCGTGTTGTCCGTGACGCCGTTCGGCGCCCCGAAGGGCAGCATGTCCGCATTGAAGGCGGAATCGAGCGTGTTGCTCCCGGCGCGGCCGCCGCTCCCGAAGACCGCCACGTTCAGGCCGTGGTACTGCGCCCCCGAGCCCAGCAGGAGCGTGGAATAGTGCGTGATGTTGTCGCTCCCGGAAATCGGCGCCGTGAGGCGGCCGATCATCAGGTCGGAACTCACGCCCGCGCTGTGTTGGATCACGCTCGTGCTGTCGACGGTGTAGCTCCGGACCACGCCGTCGGTGCCCAGAAACGAAACCGTGGCCCCGGCGCCGATGCCGACATGCGCCGCCGTCAGGAAGTGCTGCGGCGAGATCAGCGTCACGCCGAAGTTGCCCGTCGACCAACCGATGCCCGACAGGTTGTAGCCGCTGTAGAGAAACGAGGCGTTGGCCACGGGGCTGCCCGGAAAGCCGGAGCTGAACCGCTCGTGCGTCGTCGCGCTGTAGTTGAACACGTCGAGTGCGCGGGCCGCGGGCGCCGGCGCGAGCACGCACACCGCACCCAGCAGGGAAAACAACGACGGCAGATGAAATTTCGAAGGCATGGGACCGGGGGAAAAGGAAGGACGCCGCGCGCGACCCAACCCGAATCCGCGCGCAGGGGAAATCCTTTTCCTTTTCGCACCCGGACCGGAATCGCACTTGCACGCCCCCGCGCGCGGCGCGACACCATCCCGCGTGAGCCCCCGCCCGTCGCCGCGTTTCCCGCTCCGCCTTTGGTCCGCCCTCGGCGCCGCCGCGTGGTCCGCTTCCGCGCTCGCCGCCCCGCCGCCGCCGCGCGCCGACCTGCCACCGGGCCTCGAACTCGTCGTGGCCGCCGCCGCGCCCCTCGTCGAACACCCGCTCATGGCCGCCTTCGACGACCGCGGCCGCCTCTACGTCGCCGACGCCGCCGGCCTCAATCTGAAGCGCGCCGAACTCGAGGCCCAGCTGCCCAACCGCATGCTCCGGCTCGAGGACCGCGACGGCGACGGCGTCTTCGACCACCGCACGGTCTTCGCCGACCGGATGACGTTTCCCCAGGGCGCCTGCTGGCTCGACGGTTCGCTCTACGTCGCCTCGCCGCCGGGCCTCTGGAAACTCACCGACACCGACGGCGACGGCGTCGCGGACGAACGCACGATGCTCGTCGGCGGCTTCGACTACGACGGCAACGCCGCCGACGTGCACGGCCCGTTCGCGCACCCGACCGACGGCCGCCTCTACTGGTGCCACGGCCGCAAGGGCCATCGCGTCGTCCAGCGCGACGGCACCCTCGTCCACGAGGGCAAAGCCTCCGGCATCTGGTCCTGCCGACCCGACGGCTCCGACGTGCGCTGGCACGCGCTGGGCAGCATGGACAATCCCGTCGAGGTGGATTTTTCGCCCGAGGGCGACCTCTTCGGCACCGTCAATCTCTACTACAACCAGCCCCGCGGCGACACGTTGATGCTGTGGCAATACGGCGGCGTGTACGAGCGGCCCGACCAACTCGCCGTCCTCGCCGGACTGCCGCGCACCCGCGAGCGCATGCCCATCGTGCACAACTACGGCCACGTCGCCGTCTCGGGCGGCGCGTTCTACCGCTCCGGCGCCCTCGATCCGGCGTGGCGCGGCGACTTCCTCGCGACGTTCTTCAACACGCAGAAGGTCGTGCACACGCGGCTCGTGCCCGCGGGCTCCGGCTTCACCGCGACCGAACACGAATTGCTGAAACTGCACGACCCCGACGCGCACCTCACCGATGTGCTCGAGGACGCCGACGGCTCCCTGCTCGTCATCGACACCGGCGGCTGGTTTCGCATCGGCTGCCCGTCGAGCCTCGCCGCCAAACCCGATCTGCGCGGCGCCATCTATCGCCTGCGCCGCCCGGGATCCGCCGTCCCGGCCGATCCGCGCGGCCTCGGAATCGCTTGGGAAAAACTGGACCCGCCGGCGCTCGCCGCCCTCGCCGCCGATCCGCGCTGGACCGTGCGCGAGCGCGCGGCCCGCCTGCTCGCCGCCCGGCAAACGCCCGCGCCCGTCGTACCGGCGCGCCTGCTCGACGCCGCCCGTCCCGCCGACCAACGCCGCGCCTGCGAAGCCCTCGCCCGCGCCGGCTCCGCGACGCCGGCACAACGCACGGCCCTGCTCGCGCTGCTCGCCCAGCCGCTGGACGCCCCGCTCGAACACGCCGCGATCTTCGCGGCCATCGCGACCAAGGCCTTCGCCGCGGACGCCCTCGCCGCGGCGCGCGCACCCGCGCAAATCCGCCGCCTCCTCGTCGCACTGGACCAAGGCGCGGCCGACGAAGCGGCCCGCGACGCCGTCCGCACCGTCGCCCGCCAACACACGGCCGCCGCCGATCCCGAACTCGCCCGCGCCGCCGTCGCCATCGCCGCGCGCGATCCCCGCGCCCTCGAACGCGACGGTCCCGCCTTCGCGCGCTGGTTGCAGGCCGGGCCGATTCCGCCCGGAGGTCTCGTCTGGCTCGCCGAAGTCGTGGCCGCGCGGCTGACGGAGCCCGCCGCCCGCGACCTCGTCGCCGCGCTGCTGGCCCACGCCGACGCCGCCGTGCGGCGCCTCGGCTGGAAATTGGTCGCCGAGCAAACCGCCGGCCCGCGCGACCCGCGCTGGTCCGCCGCCCTCGCCGCCGACTTGAAAACGACCTCCGACGCCGACCTGCCCGCGCTGCTCGAAGCCGTGGCCCGCGGTGCGGCCGGCCCCGCCCAGCCCGCCCTGCGCCAGCTGGCGGAGGACGCCGCCCGCGCCCCCGCGGTCCGCCTCAAGGCGCTCGGCGCCCTGCTGCGCGCCGGCGAGTCGGTGGCCGCGCCGGACTTCGATCGCCTGCTCGCCTGGCTGCGGCAACCCGATGCGCCGCTTGCCCGGCTCGAAGCGTCCCGCCTGCTCGCCCGCGCCAAACTCGCGCCCGACCAAGTCGCCGCCCTCGCCGCGGCCCTGCCGCAGGTGGGTCCGATGGAACTCGCCGAGCTCCTGAAGCTCACCCGCCGCCTCGATGCCGCCGCGGGCCAAATCTGGGCGGAGCAACTCGCGCGCTCGCCCGTCTTCGGTACCATCGAGGAAAGCGCCGTGAAAACCGCCTTCAGCGGCCTGCCGCCCGAACTCTACGAACGCACGCTCGCCCCCGCAGTGCGCGCCGCCGCCGCGGCCACCTCGGCCCGCTGGCGCCGCCTCGACGAACTCGCCGCGCGGGCCGCCGCAGGCCGGAGCGACGCCGGCGCCGCCGTCTACGCCCGCAGCGCCTGCGTCGCCTGTCATGTCGCCGGCGATACGGGCCGCGCCCTCGGGCCCGACCTGAGCCGCATCGGCGGCATCCGCCGGCCGCGCGATTTACTGGAATCGATTCTGTTTCCCGACGCCACCCTCGCCCGCGACTACGAAACCCACGCGCTCGAGACGGCCGACGGCCGCACCCTCGTCGGGTTGATCCGCCGCCACGATCTGGCCGGGCTCGTGTTCGTCTCCGCCGCCGGCGAAGAGCAGACCCTGCCGCCCGCGCAAGTCGTCGCGCGCCGCCAACTCGCGACCAGCCTCATGCCGGCCGGATTGGAGCAGACGTTCACCGAACAGGAATTGCTCGATCTCGTCGCGTGGCTCGCGTCGTTGCGTTGAACGCAGGCGGCGCGCGCAGCCTTGACGCCGCCGGCCGCGCGCGCCGGAAATGCGGCATGAACCCCAAACTTGCCGTCCTCGCGTTCTCGTTGTCCCTCGCCGCGCCGCTCGCCGCCCAGACGGGCAAGGCGCTCCCGCTCGCCAACGGCGGCTTCGAGGAAGAACTCAAGGGCTGGTCCGCCAACGCCGACGGCGGCATGAGCGTCGCCTCCGCCGCCGCCGCACGCACCGGCAAGCTCGGCCTGCGCGTCACCGACGCCAAGGACTCCGCCGGCTCCAGCCTCGGCTCCACCCGCCTCCCCGCCGTGGCCGGAAAAACCTACGAGGTCCGCTTCCAAGGCCGCGTCGTCGCGGGCGCCGGCATCGGCGTCTACCTGCGATTCTTCGACGCCAAGGGCGCCGTGCTTAACACGCAGGAAAAGAAGAACCAGAACCTCGTCGCGCTCGGCCGCACCCACACGGAATGGCAGGCCCACAGCACGAAGGGCACCGCCCCCGAAGGCGCGACCCAGGTCGAGGTCTGGATCCACTCCTACAACAAGAACACGGTGACCGCCGACTTCGACGACGTCGCCCTGTTCGAACTCTGAGTCGGGGATCCGGCCGACAGGTCGGCGACGGGGCGGGGAACCAAGGATCGGTCGGCCGCGCCGCGGACGCCGACGCTGCCGCACGCCACGTGCGGCCCGGGGCGGTACCGTTGCCCGCGTCCAATTGGGTTCCCGGTTCCTTCGTTGGCACCGGTTCAGCCCAGCCGATTTCGATCGGAGAACGCCGTCGTTCCAGCGTCGGCCGGATTCACCCCTTCGGCTCCCTTCGCGGGCGCCCGGCAGCGCCTTGGCCCGGCCGGACTTGCCGGATCGGCATTGTGTAAACCCAGCCGACACTTTTCGGCCTCTCCCGCTGCAGGGATTACTTACTCCGGCCGCACTCACGAACGCACCCGAGAAATGCTAACCACTTTAATTCATATGCTTATGAATTCGTACCAAATGACCGTACCCCTCCGTGGCACCGATCGTGCATTTGGAGAGACCGCTCAACGTCTATCGGCTTCCGACCCAATCTCCCTTTCGTCCAGACCATGAAATCGATCAAAGCCCTCCTCGCTCTCTCTGCTGCCTTGCTGTCCGCCACGGTCAGCTCCGCCACGACGCTCACGTCGTACATTAGCATGGACAACGGCTTCATCGCGTACCTGTCCACGTCCAATTCCACCACCGGCACCGCTTTCTCCTCGGCCAACGACTGGTACCACACCTATTCCGGCACGACCGCGCCTCTCGCCTCCGGCACGGACTACTACCTGCACATCTTCGGTTACGACCAAGGCGGCATCGCCGGTTTCCTCGGCCGCTTCGAGCTCAACGGCTCGACCCATGTCTTCGCCAACGGTTCGACCACGCTGCTCACCAACACCACCGATTGGACCGCCAACAACGTCGGCTTCAACGGCACCTACTCGGCCGTGATTTCCCTCGGCAACAACAACGTCGGGCCCTGGGGCACCCGGCCGTACATCCCCTCCGGCGTCAATGGCGCCACTTGGATCTGGGCCGGCGACGCCCACAGCAACGACGCCGCCTACTTCACGACCAAGATTTCCGCCGTCGCCACGCCCGACGCCGCGTCTTCCGCCGCGATGATCTTCTTCGGCCTCGCCAGCATCGCCGCGTTCCGCCGTTCCCGCGGCCGCGCCTGATCCGGCTCCCCTTTCTCCGAAGCCAACCCGGTCGCAGTTCGCTGCGGCCGGGTTTTTTTGCGCCCGACCCACGGCCCGGCGCCGGCCCGTTCGCCCCCGGCGGCCCCTCGGCGCGGGTTGGCATTCTCCTTGCATCCCGGGCCGCGACAAAATCACCTCGCACCGAAGCAGTCCCTTCCTCCGGCACCACAACACCGCCGGGATTGCCGCCGCACAACACCTATGAACATCCGCACTCCGTGGAAAACGGCGACCTTGTCGCTGCTCG
Organism: Opitutaceae bacterium; assembly: GCA_027482185.1. Classification (GTDB taxonomy): domain Bacteria; phylum Verrucomicrobiota; class Verrucomicrobiia; order Opitutales; family Opitutaceae; genus ER46. The sequence continues at coordinate 570,639 of JAIXWF010000015.1, forward strand.
CCGCCGCCGGCTTCGCGCCCGCGGCGTTTGGCCAAGCGGCTCCGGCCGCCCCCGCCGCGCCCGCCAAAACCGAAGAGTCCCTCAAGCTCGAGAAATTCGTCGTCACCGGCTCGCTCATCAAGCGCCTCGACGCCGAGGGCGCCCTGCCCGTCCAGATCATCCGCCCCCTCGAACTCGAGGAACGCGGCATCGCCAGCGCCGAGCAGATGCTCATGGAGCTGAACATCAACGGCAACGGCCTCGACAACCTCGCTTCCAATGCCGACGTCGTCGCCGGCGCGCAGCGCGGCAACAACGGCGCCACCTCCGCCAACCTGCGCATGCAGGGCGCCGGCGCCACCCTCGTCCTCCTCAACGGCCGCCGCGTCTCCTCCCACGGCCTCAACGGCGGCGTCGTCGACCTCAACTCCATCCCCTTCGCCGCCATCGAACGCGTCGAAATCCTCAAGGACGGCGCCTCCGCCATTTACGGCACCGACGCCGTCGGCGGCGTGATCAACTTCATCCTCAAGACCAATTACGAAGGCGCCTCGATGAGCACGGCGGCCGACGTGACCGAAGGCGGCGGCGGCAATATCTACCGCGCCAACATCGTGGCCGGCCACGGCAACGTCGAACGCGACGGCTACAACATCATGGCCTCGGTCTCCTACTCGGACAGCAAGGTCCTCCGCGGCGACCAACGCGACTTCGTCAACACCTTCCAACCCAACCGCGGCGTCTCCCCCGACACCCGCGGCACCCCCGTCGCCACGGCCTTCGCCGTCACCACGCTCTTCACCGCGCTGAGCCGCGACAATATCGACAACGCCGGCCGCAGCACCGGCCCCGTCGATCCGCAGAACCCGAACCTCCGCGTCAACGGCATCAACTACGTCGATCTCCCCAACGGTCCCGGCTACGCCGGCCTCGACGGCATGGGCCCCTACGACGAACTGCTCTGGAATTCCGCCGCGTCCAAATACGGCTCCGCCTGGGACACCGGCCGCGCCGCCGTCATCCAGCAGCCGGTACGCAACACCAACGTCGTCCTCCGCGGCACGTTCAAGCTGGTCGACCGCCATCGCCTGATCGTCGAGGGCGTCGCCGGCCGCTCGGTTTCCAACAAGAGCTTCTCGCCCAACCAGTGGACCACCGGCACCGCCGCAACCACCACCGCGCTCGACGGCCGCACCACCGTCCCGAATCCGCTCTTCAACATGGCCTACCCGTCGACGGGCGCCAGCTACAACCGGGTCTTCAACGTCCTCGCCGGTTACTTCCCGGCCCTCGCCGCCAACCGCGGCGCGCCCATCGCCTTCCGCTGGCGCTCCCTGCCCCTCGGCAACCGCGCCTTCACCACCACCTCCGACACCTACCGCGCCATGGCCGGCCTCGAAGGCCCGCTCGGTTTCCTGTCCCAGTGGGATTACCGCCTCGGCGCCTCCCGCGCCCAGAGCAAGGGCAAATCCGTCCTCAACAACGGCTACGTCTACACGGTCCCCTTCGTTAACCTGATCAACACCGGCGTCGTCGACGTGTTCTCCTACACGCAGACCCCGGAGGCCATGGCCGCGATCGATCGCACGCGCGCCAACGGCGTGCAGATGTACGGCGGCACCTACCAGACCGACAACTTCGACGCCGCCGCCACCGGCCCGCTCTTCAAGCTGCCCGCCGGCACCATCCAGGCCGCCGTCGGCGTGGACTGGCGCGAGGAAAGCTTCCTCTTCAACGGCGACCAGCGCGCCAACCTGAACTCGTCCGACGCCCTCATCTTCAACGCGCCCTTCGACAACAGCCTCGCCACCGCCGGCACGCTCAAGCGCACGATCAAGGCCGCGTTTGCCGAGTTGCAGATCCCGCTGCTCAAGGGCCTCGACCTCAACGTCGCCGGCCGCATCGACCAGTACACCGGCTTCGGCTCGTCCAAGAATCCCAAATACACCCTGCGCTGGGCCCCGTCGGACAAGTTCCTCGTCCGCTCCGCCTACAGCACCGGCTTCCGCGTCCCGACCTTCAAGCAGATGTTCGACCCGGTCACCGAGAGCCCGCTCGCGGCCACCGGCCTCATCGATCCCGGCACCGGCCAACTCATCCAGCCGAACACCGCGACCACCCTCTTCGGCGGCAAGAGCGACCTCCAGCCCGAGGACGCCAAGATGTACTCCGCGGGCTTCGTCACCCAGCCGTTCAAGAACCTCAGCGCCAACGTCGACTGGTGGCAGGTCAACCGCGAAGGCACCATCCAGAGCTTCGGCACCACGCAGATGCTCGCCAACTACGCCGTCTTCCAGGACCGCTTCCAGCGCCGCGCCGACGGCACCATCCAGCGCATCGACACCCGCTGGGTGAACTCCGGCGCCACCACCACCAAGGGCATCGAGGTCGGCCTCAAAGCCGACACCGACTTCGCGAAGGGCAAGCTCACCGCCTCCTTCGACCTGTCGTACCTCCTGAACAAGAAGTCGAAGCTGCTGCCGACCGCCCCCTGGAGCCTGAGCGAAATCAACACCTTCACCCGCTCGAGCGACATCGGCCTCAAGTGGAAGCACACCGCGAGCCTCGGCTATCGCCGCGGCAACTGGTCCTTCCTCGTGAACAACATGTACCGCAACAGCTACCTCGACGCGGTGCTGCCCGGCGTCGCCGCCGGCCTCGTGCGCCCCGTCGACTGGCAGGCCCGCGTGAAGCCCTACAGCATCTACGGCCTCAGCGCCACGTACCGCGGCATGAAGAACCTCATCGTCGTCGCCGGCATCAAGAACATCTTCGACGAAGATCCGCCGTTCTCCGCCACCTACGACACGAACACCGGCGCCGGCAGCTCCTGGGAGCCCCGCATCGCCGACCCCCGCGGCCGTTCCTACACGATCCGCATCGAACATCGGTTCAAGTAAGCGCCGCGCCCCGCGCGCCCGCTTCGTCACCCTCGGCCGCCGGCTGTATGCCGGCGGCCTTTTTGCGCCCCGCCGCTGTTCCCACTCCGCGAACTCATGACGTTACGCGGACCTCGCCGGATTCGACCTCCCTGCCTTCACCGGCCGGCTGCCGGCTCAACGCTCTTCGTCCGGCACCGCGGCGCGCTTCTTCTTCTTCGCTTCGGCCTTCGGCCGGCCCGTCCGCAACGCCTTGATGCGTTCCAGCCGGTCGCCCAGGTGCGAGGCCTCCGCCGCCGGCCGCCCGATCGGACCGCGGTCGCCGATCAGGTACATGCGCCGGTAAAGGTGCTCCGACTCGTGCGCCTGCGATCCCACCAACATGCGGGCGTCCGGGTGCGCATTGCGAACCAACGTCGTCGCCTCGAGCCCGTGCGCCGGCAGCACGAACAGCGTGTCCGTCTTGCGCCACGCCGCGCCGCCGTCGTCCGTTTCCCAGACATTGACCTCGCCGTTGCCGTCGCGGCTCTGCGCCAGCCAGGCGCGGACCGAAGTCGGCGCCGCCACCGCGAAATCGCCGTCGCTTCCGCGCCCGTAACCCGCCGCCACCGGCCGCGGCCCCTGCCACGCCGTGCCGTCCCAACGCACATAGCGCATCTGTCCGCCGGCAAACCGGAAAAAGATATGCGGGTTTCCCGCGGCATCGACGTGGCACGACCCGTGGTTGGATTTCTCGTCGCCGGTCGCGACAATCAGCGTCCGCGCGTCGGCGTCCGCCTTGGTCAACGGCACGGCCAATTTTCCGCCCCGCACGTCGGTCCACGTGCCGTCGCGGCCGTCGAGCTGCATGTAGTAGGTGTTCCGGCGCTGCGCGGTGTGGCCCGGGTTGGCGCAGGGGTGGTAGACGTAGGACGCCGTGATCGTCGCGCCGAGCCCGCGGTCGAACCACGCGTACCACGAATCGTGCATCGCGGGCCGGGCCGGATCGGGCCGGCTCCGCAACACCGGCACCGGCGGCGCGAAGGTGCGGCCGTCGTCCGTGGATTTCTGATACACCCAGTCGCCGCGGTGCGAGCCGTGGCGGTAGAACAGGTACAGCGTGCCGTCGTCCTGCAGCACCCATTGCCCGTAGGTGCCGAAGGGCGAGATATTGTCGCGCACCTCCCAGACTGAGATGTCGCCGGGCCGCCGGGTGACGGCGTGGATCTGCCGGCCCTTGCCGGGCAGGCCGAATTCGTTCCGGCCGAGGGCCGCGTCGCCCCCGTGGCCGCCGAAGACGACGTGCACGTAGCCCTGCCGGTCGACGATCAGCGCCGGCCGGCCGTGGTTGTCCAATTCGCCGGGATCAATCTGGTCGGGCGTCTTGCCCATCGGGTTCACGCCCGCCTGGAAGGGACCGTGCCACCGCCCCGCCCGATGGTCGTACGCAGCGACGTAGGGATCCTCGTGCGGCCCGGAATAGGCGACGTACGTCACGCCGTCCCGATGCTCCGCCGCGGGATGGTGCAGCGTGCTGACGGTGTTGCCGTAGCCGTTGTCGGCGAAGTAGTCGACCGGCCCGGTTTCGGCCGCCGGCGCCAGCGCGGCGACGAGGAAAAATCCGAGGACGAAACGGCGGCGCGGGGCGACGGACCGGGGCGGGGCCATGCGGGACTTCTGCGTCCCGCATCCGCCGGCGTCGACCGTATTGTGGCGGCGGCGGCGGGAGAATTTCAACTACCCGCAGGCCGGGAACCGACCGCAATGGTTCCCGTTCGCCCCGCCTCGCCTCGTCGGCGCGCAGCGCGATTCGCCAACCCCGCGACGCAGTGCCCGCGCTCAGTCCCGCGGTTTCGCCGCGCCCGCCGCCGGCTTGGCCGGGACCGGCTTCGGCGCCGCCGGTTTGATGAACTTCGACTGCACCAATTGCTGCCGCTGGAAACGGCCGTGCGCCTTCTGGTCCTTGATCGTCGGCAGGTATTTCGCGCCCATGCCTTGAAAGCGCCGAAATCGTCCCCGGGCGCAAACCGGAACGCACCCGCCCGCACACTTCGCGTTTGCCGCGCGCCGCGTTTGCCCGCATCCGATTCCGGCAGTTCCGCCCGTTCCCCTCACCCAATCCTCCCCATGAAGACTCCGAAACCCGGCACCATCTCGTGGTGCGACCTCACCGTGCCCGACGCCGACCGCGTCAAAGACTTCTACGCCGCCGTCGCCGGCTGGGGCGTCATGCCCATCGAGATGGGCGGCTACAACGACTACTGCATGATGCCCCCGGGATCCAAAGCCCCGGCCGGCGGCATCTGCCACGCCCGCGGCGTCAACGCCGACATCCCGCCGCAGTGGCTCGTCTACATCACCGTGACGAATCTCGCCGCCAGCCTGAAGGCCTGCGCGAAACAGGGCGGCACCCTCGTCCGTCCCGCCAAAAACATGGGCGGCGCAAAAATGGCCATCATCCGCGATCCGGCCGGCGCCGTCGCCGCCCTCTACCAACCGCCCAAGCCCGCCGCCCCGGCCAAGCCGAAGCGGAAAAAACGCTGAGCGCAGCGCGAGCCGAACCGCGCCATGGACTGCACCGTCGCCTTCGGCCCGCTGAGTGACGCGGACCGCGACGCCGTCGCCGCGCTCATCCACCGCTCGCTCGTGCAATGGTACGAGTCGCGGCTCCGCCAAGGCCACCGCTTCGGCGACCAGGCGGCGCCGTTCCGGATTTTCCCGGACGTGTACGAGGCCCTCGATCCCGGCGAAAGCATCGTCGCCCGCGGCGCCGGCGGCGAAATCCTCGGCGTTTGCTTCACGCACGAACGCCCGACGCACCTCGCCATCGGCATCGTCGCCACCGCGCCCGAATCCGGCGGCCGCGGCCTCGCGAAACGCATGCTCGAGCTCGCCCTCGCCAAGGCCCGCCGCCTCGGCCGCCCCGCGCGCCTCGTCTCCAGCCTGCTCAATCTCGATTCGTTCTCGCTCTACAACCGCCTCGGCTTCGTGCCCGGCGCGTTGTTCCAGGACTTGCAACTCGCCGTGCCCGCCGCCGGCCTGCCCGGACCCGCGCCGGCCGACGCCGCCCTTGTGCGGACCGCCGGCCCCGCCGACGCCGCGGCGCTCGCCGAGCTCGAATATTCGCTGCAAGGCATCCGCCGCGACAAAGACCTCGCGTTCTTTTTGCAGCCCACCGCCGGCGCGTGGCGCGTGCTCACCTTGCCCGGCGCCGACGGTGCGCCGCGCGGTTTCCTCGTCACCAGCACGCATCCGTCCGCGCTCATGATCGGGCCCGGCGTCGCGGCCGATGAAGCCGCCGCCGCCGCCTTGCTCTGGCGCACCCTCGATTTGCTCCGCGGCAAATCCGTCGTGTTTCTCCTGCCCTGCGCCGCGACCAACGTTGTCCGCGCCGCGTACGCCTGGGGTGCGCGCAACGTCGAGCTGCACGTCGCGCAATCGACCGCGCCCTTCCCCTCCGCCCGCGGCGTCGTTTTCCCGACTTTCCTGCCCGAGTCCGGCTGAGCCGGCTCGGTCCGTCGGTTCTGCCGGCTGTACGTTGAGCTTCGCACCGCCCGGCACCGCGCTCCTCATCCGGTCCGATCTTTCAACCCTCACCTTTCAACTTTCAACTGCATGATCCCGCCTGCCCCCGGATCAACTCCGCCCATGCTGTCCACCCGCCGCGAATTTCTCGCTTCCGCCGCCCTCGCCACCGCCGCCGCGCCTTACCTCCGCGCCCAGAGCAAGACCGCCCCGGAGTTCCACGGCTTGGTCGTCGGCCACGGCGCGCACCGCTACCGCGTCGACCGGCTCTGGAGCCAAGCGGACCAGGCCAAGACACCCGTCAACAACTGCCACGAGATGGTGCAGGTCCGCGACGGCCGGCTCTTCCTCCTCACCGACCACGCGAAGAACAACGTCCTGATCTACGCGAAATCCGGCGCCCTGCTCGGCTCCTGGACCCTCGGCCTCGCCGGCGCCCACGGGCTCACGCTCGCCGTCGAAAACGGCCGCGAGGTCCTGTGGATCGCCGACACCCGCGGCCGCGTCGTCCAGGCCTCGCTCGAGGGCGAACTGCTCCGGGAGCTGCCGTCCGCCGAGGCCTGCGGCGCCTACAAGCCGGGCGAAAAATACGCGCCCACCGAGGTCGCCGTCGGGCCCGACGGCCGGCTGTACGTCGCGGACGGATACGGCTCGCAGTTCATCCTCCGCTTCGACGCCGCGGGCAGGTACCTCGGCAAATTCGGCGGCAAAAGCGAACTGCAGCCGGGCAAATTCCTCCAGGCCCACGGCCTCGTGTTCGATTTCCGCGGGCCGGCGCCGCTCCTCCTCTGCACCGAGCGCATGCGCAACGAATTCCAGTGGTTCACGCCCGAGGGCGAATTCGTGAAATCGGTCTACCTGCCCGGCGCCTTCCTCTCGCGCCCCGTGCTCAAGGGCGATCTGCTCATGGCCGGGGTCTGCTTCGGCATGGTGCCGCACGATTTCCGCCCGAAAATGAAACGCGGCTTCGTCACGATCCTCGACCGCGACAACCGCGTGATCTCCAACCCCGGCGGCCAGGCCCCGCGCTACACCGACGCCGGCGAATTGCTCGTGATGCTGCAGGACCAACCCGTGTTTCTCCACGGCCACGACGTCTGCGCCGACGACGAGGGCAACCTCTACGTTTGCCAATGGAACGCCGGCAAAGTCCACCCCTACAAGCTGCACCGCGTCGGCTGAACCGCCGCCGTTTTTCCATGCACCGCCGCACCTTCCTCGCCCGCGCCGGCGCCGCCGCCGTCGCCGCCCCGTGGTCCGCCCGCCTCCGCGCCGCGGAAAAATCCGCCGCGACCGATGCCGTTTCTTTCATCTCCCGCCTGCAACCGGCCGTCGTCGGCAGCGGCTTCGAACTGCCCGACCACTGGGTCTGGTGCGGCGCGCCCATCCGCGGCGAGGACGGCAAGTACCACCTTTTCGCCTCGCGGATCCCGAAGTCGGTCCTTTTTCACCCGCATTGGCTCTTCATGTCCGAGATCGTGCGCGCGGAGGCCGCCACCCCCGTCGGCCCGTACCGCTTCGCCGAGGTCGCGCTGCCGCCCCGCGGCGGCGATTTCTTCGACGCCCGCTCCACGCACAATCCCCACATCCGCAAGGTCGGCGACACCTACCTGCTGCTCTACATGGGGACGAACTACGACGGGCCGACGCCGTCGCGCGACCAACCCGAGGTCTGGCGCTCGCCGCGCTACCTCGCGACCTGGGCGCGCAAACGCATCGGCCTCGCCACGAGCAAGAGCGTGAAAGGCCCGTGGCAACGCCTCGACCGCCCGCTGCTCGAGCCGCGACCTGGCGAATGGGATTCCATCGCCACCACGAATCCGTCGCTCTGCCCGCTGCCCGACGGCTCCTTCCTCCTCGCCTACAAATCCCGCCGCGAAAATCTCGGCAACCTGCAGGTCGGCGTCGCCCGCGCGCCGCATTTCACCGGGCCGTGGACGCGGCAACCGACGCCGTGGTTGTTCAAAGGCAAACCCGCGCACGTCGAGGATCCGTTTCTCTGGGCCGAAGGCGGCCGCGTGCACGCGTTGATGAAAGACATGACCGGCGAAATTTGCGGCGAGCAATTCTCCGGGGTCCACGTCACGAGCGCCGACGGCCTGAATTGGGATTTCGACCGCGCCACGTTGGCCTACAGCCGGAAACTCAAGTGGAACGACGGCGTCGTGCGGCAACAGGCGTTTCTTGAACGCCCGCAATTGCTGATCGAAAACGGCCGGCCCACGCATTTGTTCTGCGCCACCGCCGAAGGCCTCGGCAAAGATTTGAAGGACGCCACGCGCACGTGGAACACCGTCATTCCCCTGGCCACCTGAGCGACTGCTGCCTGAGCTTACAGCCTACCGCTTAAAGCTTAGAGCTTACAGCTTTCAACTTAACGCTCACCGCCGGACCGCCGCCGCGTAAACCTGCTGCATGCGGAGGTGATACTCGGTGAGTTCCTGCATGTTGGACGGGCGGACCAACTCGGCCGCCGCGGCAACATGGGCGTTCGCGGAACGCGTTTCGGCAATCCGCACCGTCTCGGAGCAAACCCCGCGGGAATCGACCGCGGAATAAAGACCGTCCGCCGGGGCTTCCCAATCCAAGTGGTACTCGCCCTTGGTGCCGTCGAAGATCGCGAGCACCTTCCAGGCGCCGCCTTCCATGCGCGCCAGATAAACCGGGCCGACGGAGGACTTCACCTTCCACTGCGTGCCCTTGAAGACCAGCGGCGAGTTGAACGTCGCCGCGTTGGCCTGACCCGCCTGCACCGACACCACGAACCCGACCAACATCAGAAACAGGGAGGAAAGGGTGCGGGGGAACGTCATGCCCCGGAGATCAGATAAACTAGGGGGTTTCGTCAAAATCAAACTAGGGGTTTATCCCTACGGCTGACGCGTAGCCAAGAAATGCGCAAACTCCGCACTGCGGTTTAGCCGCTTTACTTCAACGCTTTGCAACCACCTCCCTAATTCCAACACGCCCACCACGGGTGCCCGCTACGCCCGTAATCGACCCGGGAGTCCCTAGGCAGTTCTTGGCATCGACCGCTTCGGCTCAGCCTGCCGCCGGCTGATATTTCAGCCGGTTTCCACCTCCGTTCCTTCAACTTTCAACCTTCAACTTTCAATCGCACCGCCCTTCAACCCGGCACGCCTCCGCGCGCCCTAGCGGTCGCCGCCACCGCGGCCGAGTTCGTCGGCGCGCGCCGGATCGTAGGCGGGATTGGGCGTCGGCATCCGGGCCCCGACTCGCGCGCGCCAAGCCGCCAGCGCGGTCTGCAATTCCGCCGCCCGCGCCGGTTCGCGCGCGGCGAGGTTCGTGGTTTCGCCGGGATCCGCGGCCAGATCGTAAATCTCCAGCGCACCCGTTTCGAAGAACTCGATCAGCTTCAGATTGCCGCGGCGGATCGCGCTCGCCGGCGTGCTGTGATGGTAATGCGGCAGGTGCCAGAACCACGTGTCGCGCGCGGGAACTCGCGCGGGATCGCGCAGGAACGCCGCGAGGCTCGTGCCGTCGGGCGGCTGCGCCGCCAACGGCGCCGTGCGTCCAAGTTCCAGGAACGTCGGGTAGATATCGTGCGTCAGCGCCGGCACCGCCGTTTCCCGGCCGGCGGGAATCGTGCCCGGCCATCGCGCGATCGCCGGCACGCGGATGCCGCCTTCGTACAGCGAACCTTTCTCGCCGCGCAACGGCCGGTTCGAGGTCACGACGCGGCCGCTTTGCTCGTGCTCCAGGCCGCCGTTGTCGGAAACGAAAAGGACCAACGTGCGTTCCGCCAAACCGGCGCGGTCGACGGCGTCGACGATCCGGCCCACCGCCGCATCGAGTTCCTCGAGCAAACCGGCATACGCCGGGAGCGAGGGATATCCGGCCGGCTTTGGCTTCGCGGTGTACTTGGCGAGCAACGCCGGCGTCGTCGAAAGCGGGATGTGTACGGCCGCCGCGGATACCTGCAAAAGAAAGGGCCGGTCTTTGTTTCCGGCGATGAACGCCTCGGCCTGCTCCGCGAGATAATCGGCCGCGCGCCGCGGGGCCGGCGCGCCCGTCACCGCGGGCGCCAGCACGTTGCCCTGGAGCTCGCGCACGACTTGCCAACCTTGCTCCTTCGGCCCGAAGCCCGCGCCGCCAAGATGCCATTTCCCGAAGTACCCCGTCGCGTAGCCCGCGGCGCCGAGGCGCTCGGCAAACGTCTCGACCTCCAGCGGCAACTCCCGCGGCACCACGGGATCGAGCAGCCGCGCATAGGGCCGACGGTGGCCGGGGATGTGTTGCGTGATGCCGAAGCGTGCCTGGTCGCGGCCGCTCTGCACATTGGCGCGCGTCGGCGAGCAGACGGGCCCGGCGTAGAACTGCGTGAACCGCAGACCCTCGCGCGCGAGGCGGTCGAGCCGCGGCGTCTCGTTGAAAGTGTTGCCGTAGCAACCGAGGTCCGCCCAGCCGAGGTCGTCCGCCAGAATCAAGATGAGATTCGGCGGCGGCCCCTCCGGCGCCGCGCGCAGGCCCGCGGCCGCGAAGCCCAGCGCAACCGCCGCCAGGCCCAGCCCCCAAGTCCAACCGCGGAAACTGCGCCGTGCGGCCATCGCGAATCCGCGGCTCAACGCGTGCGGCCCGCCGCGATGTAGCCCGCGAGCCGGGCCTTGAGTTGCTCGGCGATCTCCGGGTGCTGCGCGAGCACGTCGGTCTTCTCGCCGGGATCTTTCGCGAGGTCGAAGAGTTGGAACTGCGGCACCGGCGTGTTGGCGAGCTGCTGTTCGACCACGCTGTTGCGCGCGGACTTGGTGTCGTGGCGCACGAGTTTCCAATTGCCGGCGCGGAAACCGAAATTCCCCGTGCCGCCGTTGTCCTGCTGGATCAGGTGGTCGCGGCCCTTGGCGCCGGCGCGGCCGAGCAGCACGCCGGAGAGGTCCATGCTGTCGACGCAGGCGTCGGCCGGCAGCGGCGTGCCCGCGAGCGCGGCGAGGCTGGCGGCGAGGTCGATCGTGCTGACGATCTCGTCGGAAACCGCCGGCTGGATGCGGCCCTTCCAATATGCGATGAACGGCGTGCGCGTGCCGCCTTCGAAGACACTGTACTTGCCGCCGCGGAACGGGCCGCCGGCGCGGTGGTCGCCGCGTTTTTCCAAGGCGAAATCCTTGTAGCCGTCGTCCATCACCGGGCCGTTGTCCGAGCACACGATGACGAGGGTCTTTTCCGCGAGGCCGAGGCGTTCGAGCGTCTTCATCAATTCGCCGACCTGCCAATCGAACTGCACGATCGAGTCGGCGCGGAAACCGAGCCCGGTCACCCCCTGGAAACGCTCGTGCGGCATGCGCGGCACATGCAGGTCGTGCGAGGCGAAGAACATGAAGAACGGCTGGCTGCGGTTGGCCTCGAGCCAGGCGTTGGCCTTCTCGATCCATTTGTCGCCGAGGTCCTCGTCGCGGAAACGCGCGGCGTGGCCGCCGGTGTAGAAACCGATCCGCGAAATGCCGTTGTGGATGGTGGCGTTGTGGCCGTGCGACCAATCCATCTTCAGCGTCGCGCGGTGCGTGATGCCGGTCGGGTGGTCCTCGGACGGCTTTTTGTCTCCGACCCAGAGCGGGTCTTTCGGATCGAGCCCGACGACGCGGTCGTTTTCCAGGTAGACCTGCGGCACGCGGTCGTTGGTCGTCGGCAGCAGGAAATTGTAGTCGAAGCCGATCTCGCGCGGGCCGGGCTTGATGGAGCCGTTCCAATCCGGGCCCTTGCCCTCGGCGCCGAGGCCGAGATGCCATTTGCCGATCACGGCGGTGCGGTAGCCCGCGGTCTTGGCCAGATCGGCGATCGTGACGGCGTCGGGCGGGACGACGAGGTGGCCGTTCGGCGGCGCGATGCCCGTGCCCTTGCGGCGGAACGCATACGAGCCGGTGAGAAACGAGTACCGCGTCGGCGTGCACGTCGACGCCGTGCAATAGCCGCTCGTGAAACGCCGCCCCTCGGCGGCAAGGCGGTCGATGTGCGGCGTCTTGAACGCGGTGGCTCCGTACGCGGAGAGGTCCCCGTAGCCGAGGTCGTCGGCCATGATGACGAGGACGTTCGGTTTCTCCGCGGCGGCGAAGGCCGCGGATGCCAGCGTCAGGGCGGCGAGGAAAAGCGAGAAACGGGAATGCATTGGAAAAGATGAAACGCGGGAAATTGGAAAATCGGAAAACGGGAACCGGCCGTAGCGCGGAGCTTCAGCCCGCGTCCGGAAAATCAACGGTCCGTCCACACCGTCTGCGCCTGCCGCCCCGTCGCCGGCCACCAGGCGGCGATCTTGCCGGCGAGGCGCGCGACGACCTCGGGGTTTTGCGCGGCGAGGTTGCGGTCCTCGGTCGGGTCCGCGAGCAGGTCGAAGAGCTGCGGGCGTTTCTCGTCGCGCGGATTGGCGCTGGCGTAACGCGGGCTCACGACGCCGTCGTAGGTCAGGAGCAGTTTCCATTTCCCTTCGATCACCCAGCGGTGCACGAGGCTCTCGGCGGGCCGGTCGATGTCGGCGACGTCGTGGGCGAAGGTCTCGCCGAAGACGGTGTCGCGCGGCGTCGGCCGCCCGTCCTTGAGCAACGGCAGCAAATTGATCCCGGGCAAATTGGCCGGCGCGGCGACGCCGGCGGCCGCGAGGGCCGTGGGCAGAATGTCGATGCTGGAGCAGAGTTGTTCGCCGCGGGCGCCGGGCCGGATCGTGCCGGGCCAGCTGAAGAGAATGGGCTGGCGGACGCCGCCTTCGTTGGCGGTCTGTTTGGAGCGCGGGGCGAAACCGGGGGCGTTGGGCTGCTGGATCCAGCCGTTGTCGCCGACGTAGACGACGAGGGTGTTGCGCGTCAGGCCCTTGGTCTCGAGGCGATCGAAGAGTTGGCCGCAGGTTTCGTCGAACCACTCGACCATCGCGTAGTACCGCGCGACGTGGTCGGAGGCGATGCCCTTGGCCTTGTACTTCTGGAACAGCCGGTCCGGCGGCGTGTGCGGCGTGTGCGGCAGGAACGGCGCGTACCACACGAAGAACGGCTTCTTTTCCGCCGTCGCCTGGTCGATGAAATCGAAAATCGGCGCCATGCCTTCGCGGCCGATCTTGAGGCCGTCGTCGCCGTGGCGGCCGCCGGGCAACGGAAACCCGCGCGTCATGCCGTGCGTGAAACCGCCGCGCGCGTAGCCGCCTTCCCACCACTTGCCGGACTGGTGGCTGAGGTAGCCGGCCGAGCCGAGGAGCTGCGCGACCTTCGGCACGCGGTCGAGCTGCGCGATGAGTTTCTCGCGGAGCTCCTTGTAGGCGGCGGGCTCGCCGGCCTGCTTCGCGGCTTTGGCGGCCTTGGCCGCGGGGCCCGTCATCTCGGGCAGAAAGGTCGGATCGTTGCCGCTGATCTTGTGCTGGTGCGAATAGAGTCCGGTGGCGAAGGTCGCCAGCGCCGGCCGGCACAGCGCCGTCGGCACATAGCCGCGGGCGAAGAGCGCGCTGCGCGCGGCGAATTTGTCGAGGTGCGGCGTCTCGATCTGCTTGTGCCCCATGAAACCGTAGTCGGTCCACGCGTGGTCGTCGGAGATGATGAAGACGATGTTGGGCGGCGGTTCGGCCGCGGCGACGGCGACGGCGGCGAAGAAACCAAGGCAACGGAGCAAACGGGGGAGGAGCATCACGGGGGCGGGGTTGGCAGGACGGAAAAGGAAAAACGCGGGCGCGCAAAGCCGGAACGGCCGGCGGCGCTCAATCGCCGCGCGCCGCGCGTTGCAGCGGGAACTCCGGGGAATCGGTGCGGGCGGTCGCGAGCAGTTGCCCCAATTCGGCAACGAGATCGGGCCGGTCGGCGGCACGGTTCTTCGTTTCGCCCAAGTCTTCGCCGAGGTGGTAGAGCTCGAGCGGCTTGCCGGCCGCGGGCCGGTACGCCTTCCAGTCGCCGCGGCGGACCGCCTGCTGCGGCGCGGCCTCCCAGTAGAAATGATCCCGCCGCGCCTGCTCCGCCGGCCGGCCCGCGAGCGTCGGCACCAGGGAAACGCCGTCGAGGCCCGCCGGCACCGGCGCGCCCGCCAACGCGGCCAAGGTCGGCAGCATATCGCTGAAATCGGAAACGAGCGCCGTCTCCGTGCCGCGCGCGATGCGCCCCGGCCAACGCGCGATCAACGGCACGCGGATCCCGCCCTCGTAGAGCGTGAACTTGAGGCCGCGCAACGGGCCGTTGCTGTCGAAGAATTCCGGATCCTGGCCGCCGGCCGTGATCGGGCCGTTGTCGCTGCTGAACATCACGAGCGTGTTTTCCGCCAGGCCGAGTTCTTCGAGCAAATCGAGGATGCGGCCGACGTCGCGGTCGAGCCGCGTGATCATCGCCGCGCGCACGGCGCGGGGCCGGGCCTGCGGCGCGTAGGTCTTGGCGCCGGGAAACGGCTTCGGCTCGGGCCAGCGGTCGCGGTACTCGGCCAGCGAGTCGTCGGGCACGGCGACCTCGGCATGCGGCGCCGTGAAGGCGCCGTAGAAGAAAAACGGGCGGTCGCGATGGCGCCGGATGAAGTCGAGCGCCTCCTGCACGAACAGGTCCTGCACATAGACGGCGCGGGCGCCGTTGCGGTTGGCCGGAATCTCGAAGCGGCGGCCGTCCTTCCAGAGATAATCGGGGTAGTGCGTGTGCGCGTGCGTCTGGTCGAGAAACCCGAAAAACTCGTCCATGCCCTTGCGCTCCGGCGCCCCCGTACTGCCTTCGAGGCCCAGCGCCCATTTGCCGATGCCGCCGGTGCGGTAACCGGCGCGTTGCAGGATTTCCGACACCGTCGTGTCTTCGGGCAGGAGCGGCAATTTGCTGTTGGCGCGGATGCGGCCGTGGCCGCCGTGCTTCCCCGTGAAGAGCGCGCAGCGCGAGGGATGGCACGACGGCGCCCCGGCGTAGTGCTGGGTGAAACGGAGGCCTTCCTGCGCCATCCGGTCGAGGCGCGGCGTGCGGATCAATTTCTGGCCGTAGCTGCCGAGGTCGCCGTAGCCGAGATCGTCGGCGAGCAGGTAGATGATGTTCGGCGGCCGCGCCGCCGACGACGCGGACGCAGCCGACCCATTCGGAACCACGGCCGCGCAGGCGGCGACGAGCAGAAGGAAGAAACGCATGGGGTACGAAAACGAGAAGCGGGGCCGCCGCCCGGGGAAGACGGCGCACGCACGAACCGGTAACAGCGTTGTGGGCCCGCCTTCGGCCGAAGGCGAAACCCAAAACGCGAATCCTGAATTTCAAATGCCGCGCGCAAGGATTCCCGTTGCAAAAACGGAATTCCCCGCGCGCGAACTCCGAACTCCGAACTCCGAACTCCGAACTCCGAACTCCGAACTCCGAACTCCGAACTCCGAACTCCGAACTCCGAACTCCGAACTCCGA
>JAIXWF010000011.1 GCA_027482185.1 Opitutaceae bacterium
CCGATGCCGTTGGGATTCTTCGCGACCTCGGCGGCGATCTGCTCGTTGCCGGCCATCTTCTGCGAGGACTTGGCGTAGTCGCGCTTCTTCATCGCGAGGTCTTTCCAGTCCTGGTACGTACCGGAGGACGTGTTGCGGGTGTAGACGGAGATCTTGCCGGGCTTGCCGCCGACGGCGGACCAATCGGTGACGTCGCCGGTGAAAATCTGCTCCACCTGGCGCAGGGTGAGCTTGGCGATCGGGCTGTTGGCATTCACGACCACGGCCATGCCGTCGTAGGCGACGATGATGGGCTTCAGCGTCACGCCCTTGGCCTGGGCCGCGGAGATCTCGGTTGCGCGGGCGCGGCGGGAGGACATGCCGATTTGGGCAGTGCCGTCGATGATGGCGGCGATGCCGGTGGTCGAGCCCTCGGCGGCGATCTCGAAGGAGACGCCGGGGTGCTGCGCCTTGTATTCCTCGGCGAAGGTCGGGACCAGTTTGGCACCGAGGGTGTCGGAACCCTTGATGACGAGCTTCTGGGCGAAGGCGGTGCCCGCGGCGGCAAGGGCCGCGGCGAGGAGGAGAAGGTTTTTCTTCATGGAAGGAGAATGGGGAATCGGGAAATCCGGACTCAGTAGCTCAGCTGGAGTTGGCTGCGGACACCCTGGACGGTGGCTTTGGCGGGCGCCCCGGTGATGGGGATGCCGCTGGATTCGCCGAAAATGTAGCCGGCCTGCCAACGGACCTCGTGTTTGGCCTCGTCGCCGAGGAGGTACCAGTTGGTGCCGAGGAACCACTCGTGCATCTTGTCGTGGGTTCCGCCCGAGGCGGCCGAGCGGATACCGTCGCCCAATTGCACGCCGCGGCCGTCGGAGTCGATCCGGCTGTAGCGCAGCACGGGCTCGAAACGCGGCGTCACGCGGTAGGTGGCCATGAGCGACCAACCGTCCGACTGCGAATCGCGCGTGGCGGAGGCGCCGCGCTCGTTGTCCGAGCCCATGTACTCGCCGATGAGCGAGCCGTTCAGGTAGCGCCAGTCGAAGTAGGCGGACCACACGGCCAGATCGTTGCCCGTGCCGACCGTGCGGCCGCCCTGGTCGGGCAGGAAACCGTAGGTGGCGCCGAGCTTGAGCCGGCCCGCCGCTTCGGCGAACGGCCGCTGGTAGGCGACGCTGCCCCAGTAGGCCAGCTGGTTGTTGGCGCCCGAACCCTGGGCCAGGGCGTCGCTCACGGCCACGCCTTGGGCTTCGGCGTTCGTCACGGCGAAATCCCAGCTGAGATTGCCGCCGTTGTTGCCGAGGAGCCAGATGCCGTTGCGGTACTTGCCGGCCCCGAGGCGGCGGCCGTTGTTGCTCTCGACAAAGTAGCGGTTGATGGTCGAACGCTCGATCGCCTTCAGCTCGCCGCTCGACGTGAAGTATTCCTCGTAGCCGATGGGCGCCTTCCAATAACCCGCCTGCAACTTGAGCTGCGGGCTGAAAATCTTCTCGATTTGGGCGGCGTCAAAATTGGCGTTGCCGAAATCGTAGTTCATGTGAGCGGACCAGCCTTCCCGGAAAGTGGCCCGGAAGGACACGCGGACCCGGCGCAGGAAGAGGTGGTTAACCGTCGCCGGGTCGCCGGCCACACCGTCGATATCGGTGGCCAAGTGCGCGTATTGGAACTGGACCCGGCCGGCGATCGCCAAGCGCGCCAGGTTCGGCGACTGGGAGGTGCCGGCCGAGACCGGGGCATTCTCCAGCAGAAGATCGGCCCGGATGTCCTCCGCTTCCTGATTGGTGAGAATGCCCTTGCGGATAAGGGCATTGACAAGGGCGGCGCTGTCCTGCGCCGCCACGGGAGCGGCGAGCAACAGACCGAGCAGCAGCAAACGGAGGGAGGAACGGCGGTTTTTGGTCATTCGGCACCGGCGCTGAAGCGAACCGGCACCCCCAATCTGCCCGGCGAATGTTACGATTGTGTGGCGGCGACGTGACAACCGTGCCACAAATCCGCGGCGCCGACCGGAAAATGTGACCGGCAGGTCACGGTTCGGTTACGGGACGCCTCCGGACGGTCTTCCGGCCCGAATTCACTCTCCGGCCGCAAAGCGGAGGCCGTACTGGGCCGCGTTGAGTTCGGCCACGACGGCAACGTAATCGCGCCGGGCCCGGGCCAAGTCCTCCTCGGCCTGCAGATCTTCCAACACACGGCCGACGGCCGTCTCGCGGCGCTGCCGCGAAAGGCGGGCGGATTGGTCGGCGGATTCGAGGGCGCGGGCGGCCAAGGCCGCCTGTTCGGCCAAGGCCCGGACCCGGACATGGAATTCGACGACCTCGCGCCGGATGCGATCGCGGACCTGTTCGCGCTCCAATTCGCGTTGCCGTTCGCGCGCCGCGGTCTCGCGGGGGCGGCTGCTGTCCAGCAATCCCCCCGGACCAATGCGCCAGCTCAGGCCCAGCGCATAGTCGCCGCTGTAGCCCCAATCGCGGGTCACGGTCGAACCGGCCGGTCCGCCGCCCAATCCGCCGACCGTGGCCTGCGCGCCCAAGGTCGGGATCAGGGGCGCCACCGCGGCGCCGCGGCGCTGGGCGCGGGCCGCCTCGAGCCGGGCCGAGGCCACTTCCAACTCGGCGCGCGCCGCCAGCGCCTTGGCCACCCACGGGCCGGCAGAGTCGCCGGCCTCGACCACGGCCAACGGCATGGGCTCGGCATCGGCCGGCACCAGATCCACCGCGGGATCGAGGTGCAGCGTTTCCGCCAGCCGCGCCGCCGCCTGGCGCTGTTCGGCCCGGGCGCGGGAGGCCGCAAGGGCGGCGCGTTCGCGCGCCGCCTGCACGCGGGCGACGTCGCCCTGAAAGGTCAGTCCGGCCTGCGCCGTGGCCGCCAATTGCTCGGCGTGGCGCGCGGCGATCCGGGCCGCCTCTTCCGCCGCCGCGGCCGCGGCGCGCGCGCGGACGAGTTCGAAGTAGCCGGCGGCCGCGAGGTAAACGGTTTCCCTTTGCCGCACCTGCAACGCGGCCTCGCTGGCCCGCACCTGCTGTTTAGCGACCAGATTCTGGTAATACGTTTCGCCGAGCTCGAGCTGGGCGTTGAGCGTGATCCCGGCGGCGAGCGACTGTTTGTCGGCGTCGAGGATCGGGCCGTTGACCGCCTGAATATTGCTGTCGTGGCGGCGCACGACGATCGACGGCGTCACCCAGGGCACGAACCTCGCCTGGACCGCGTCGCCGGCCGCCCGGGCCTCGGTCACCTGCTCGCGCGCGAGTTTCACGGCCAACGATTCCGCCCCGGCCAACTTCAGCGCCGTGGGCAGATCGATGGTGGCCGGCGCGGGATCGGCCGCGCGCAAGGCGGCGGCCAAGGCCAGCAGGAGCGCCCCGCCGGCGGCCCGGGTCTTCGCGGCGCGCTTCATTTGGCCTCCGTGGCGTTGACGGCCTGGCCCGGCGCGAGCACGAGCTTGCCGGGCACGAGCACCCGCGCGTTTTCGGCGAGGCCTTCGAGGATCTCGACGTGGGTGCCGTCGTTGAAACCGTACTTCACCGGCACGCGGTTCGCTTTGCCGTCGGCAAACAGGAAAAGGAAACCCAGCGCCTTCTCGCGCACCAGCGCGGCGGCCGGGACGAGCAGCGCGTTCGTGTGTTTTTCGACGCCGATGCGGGCAAGCACGTACATGCCCGGGCGGAGCGCGCCGTCGGGATTGGGAATGTCGACCTCGATGGCGAGCGAGCGCGTCGCCTCGTCGAGGGCGCCGAAGTGGCGCGTCACCGTGCCGCGGAATGTGCGGCCCGGCAGCGCCTCGGTCGCGAGCAAGACCGGCTGGCCGACGGCGATGCGGGCGGCCTCGATTTCCGGGACCGCCACGCGGGCGCGGACGACGGCGTAGTCCATGACCGTGACGATGGCGGCCGCCGCGGGGTTGGCGCCGGCGGTGGCCGCGGGCACGAAAGCGCCGACATCGACATTGCGCGCGGTGACGGTGCCGGCGAACGGCGCGACGATCCGGCCGAAGCGGAGCAGCGCGGTGTTTTGCGCGAGCGCGGCCTCGGCGATCTCGAGGCGGGCCTTGGCGGCATCGGCGGCCTGCGGCGTGATCAGATCCGGCGCCTTGGCCTGCGCCGCGGCGATGCGGCGCAGTTCCGCCTGGGCAACGCGCACCTCGGCCTCGTGGCGTGCACGTTCGGCGATGAGTTCGGGCAGCTCCAGCTCGGCGAGCAGCTGGCCGGCGGCCACGCGGTCGCCCTGGTCGACGGCGATGCTCTTCACGTAGCCGGGCACCTTCGCGTGGAGCGTCACCTGCTGGTTGGCCCGCAGGGTGCCCGGCAGGGCGACAAAGCGGTGGATCTCGCCGCGCACCGGCGAGACGACCGGCACGTCGGGCGCGGTGGCGGCGGACAACGGACCGGCGGACAGGGCCGCGCCGAGCGCGAGCAGACGGAGGGAAGACATGGCGGGGATAAAGCGTTTCATCGGTTCGGGGCGGTTCAGCGGGCGGCGGCGCGGTAGTGTTCGCTGGCCGGATCGTCGGGATCGAGCGAGGGCGAGCGGACACGTTTGGTGGTGAGAAGGGCGAACATGCTCGGCAGCACGAACAGCGTCGCGAGTGTCGCGCAGGCGAGGCCGCCGACGACGGCCCGGCCGAGGGGCGCCGTCTGGTCGCCGCTGTCGCCGAGGCCGAGCGCGAGCGGCATCATGCCGGCGATCATGGCGCAGCTCGTCATCAAGATCGGCCGCAGGCGGCTCGTGCCGCCCTCGACTGCGCCGGCGACGGGATCGGCGCGCGCGATGCGGGCCTTTTCGGCGAAGGTCACGAGCAGAATCGAATTCGCGACCGCGACGCCGACGGCCATGATCGCGCCCATGGCGGACTGGATGTTGAGGGTCGTGCCGGTGAACCACAGCGTGAGCGCCACGCCGGCCAGCACCGCCGGCACCGTGGAGATCACGGCGAGGGCGAGGCGCACCGATTGGAAGTTGGCCGTGACCAGCAGGAAAATCACGACGACGGCGATGATCAGGCCGGAGCGGAACCCTTCGTGGAGTTGTTCCAGCGGGATCACCTGGCCGCGGTAGTCGACCCGGGTGCGCGGCTCGGGGGCGGGACCGGCGGCGGCGACGGCCGCGCGGATGGCGCGCATCGCGGTACCGAGATCGGAGCCGTGGAGATTGGCGGTGATGCCGAGGAGGCGCGCGACGTTGTAGCGTTCGTAGGTGCCCGGCGCAGTGCCCTGCGCGATCGTGGCGAGGTTGCGCAGGAGCACGGGCGCGGCGCCGGACGATTTGACGGGCACATTGCCGAGGTCCTCGAGCGACGTCGTCTTCGCCTCGGGAATCTGGACCTGCACGTTGAAACTGATGCCCGAACCCGGATCGGCCCAGAAAATCGGCGTGGTGAACCGGCTCGAGGTCGTGGCCGCGACGAGCGAACGCGTGACATCGGAGATCTGGACGCCGAGCAACCCGGCGCGCTCGCGGTCGACGTTCACGGCGACGGTCGGGTAATCGAGGGTCTGCGCGATCTGGATGTCCCGCAGGTACGGAATCTTCTTCAGCTGCTCGATGATGCGGTCGGCGTAGGCTTTGCTCACCGGCAGGGAGGAGCCGCTGACCGCGATCTCGATCGGCGTCGGCGAACCGAAGCTCATCACGCGGGAAACGATGTCCTGGGGCTCGAAGGAGAAGCGGATGTCCGGGAAGTCGCGGGCGAAAATCCCGCGCAGCTTTTCCTTGAACGCCTCGATGCGGGGACCGGCGCCCGGCTTGAACTGGACCGCGAGCCAGCCTTCCTCGGGGCCGCCGTTCCAGAGGTGAACGAGGTTCACGGGAAAACTGGAATTGTGCACACCCACCAGACCGATGGAGACCTCGATTTTGTCGGCGCCGCCGGCCTCGCGGGCGATCGTCGCGAGGACTTTTTTGGCGATCGCTTCCGTGAGATCGACGCGCGTGCCGCTCGGCGCGCGCAGGCGCAGGGCGAACTGGCCGTTGTCGGTTTTCGGGAAAATCTCGGTGCCGAGGCGGCCGCCGATCGCCCACACGATGCCGCCGCAAACGACGAGGTACACGAGCGCGAGCGGCCAGCGCAGGGCGACGATGCCGCGGAGCAAACCGCCGTAGGTGCGCTGCAGGCCGGCGAAGAACGAGGCGTCGTGGATTTCCGCGCCGTGCCCGCGCAGAAACCAGACCGAAAGAATCGGCACCAGCGTGCTCGAGAGCAGGTACGACGCGATCATCGCGAAGCCGACCGCGAGCGCCATCGGCACGAAGAGGGCCTGCGCCGCGCCGACCATGAAGAAGGCCGGGATGAACACGGCGAGAATGCACAGCATGGCGAGCAGGCGGGGCAGGGCCGTCTCGCGCGTGCCGTCGAGCGCGGCCCGCGCCACGGGCGCGCCGCGGCCCAAATGCGCGTGGATGTTTTCCACCGCCACCGTCGACTCGTCGACCAGGATGCCGATCGCCAGCGCGAGGCCGCCGAGCGTCATCAGGTGGATCGACTGGCCGGTGATCCAGAGCGCGAACACGGCGCCGAGCAGAGAGAGCGGGATGTTGATGACGACGATGAACGCACTCCGCCAATCGCGCAGGAAGAGCAGCACCATCAGGCCGGTCAAAATGGCGCCGAGACCGCCTTCTTTGAGCACGTCCCGGATCGAACGGTTGACCACCGGCGACTGGTCGAAAACGTAGCTGACCTTGATGTCGTCGGGCAGGATTTTCTGGAATTCGGGGATGTTCTTTTTGACGAGATCGACGACGGCGAGCGTCGAGGCGTCGCCGCGTTTCGTGACCGGGAGATAGACGGTGCGGAGACCGTTCGCGAGGGCGTGGGACGTGACGACGTCGGCGCCGTCCTCGACCGTCGCGACATCGCGGAGGAACACGGCGCCCTGCGCGGTGGCGCGCAGCGGGACCGCCTCGAGGTCCTTGGGGTTCTTCACGATCGCGTTCATTTCCACGATCGGGTACTTGTCCCCGAGGTTCATGTTGCCCGAGGGGCTGATGGGGTTGGCCTCGGCGAGGGCCTTGACGATCTCGTCGGGCGAGAGACCGTAGGCGCGCATGCGCTCGGGGTTCACGTTGACGATGATGCCGCGGGAGCTGCCGCCGAAGGGCGGCGGGGCGGACACGCCGGGCAGCGTCGAGAAGGCGGGCCGCACGCGGTTGAGCGCCTGGTCCTGCATCTCGCCGAGCGTGCGATTGGGATTGTCGGTCGAGAAAACGAGATAGCCCACCGCGACCGAGCCCGCGTCGAAACGCGTGACGAACGGCGCCGGCGTGCCGGGCGGCATGAAGGCGCGGGCGCGGTTCACGTACGCGATCACCTCGGAGAGCGCCTGCGCCATGTCCGTCTCCGGATGGAACTGGAGCTTCATGATCGAGGCGCCCTGGATCGACTTCGACTCCACGTGCGAGATGCCCGCGATGTAGAGGAAGTGGTATTCGTAGCGGTAGGTCAGGTACCCCTCCATTTGGGCGGGGTCCATCCCCCCGAACGGCTGGGCGACGTAGATGGTCGGCACGCCGAGCGGAGGGAAGATGTCGCGGGACATCCGCTGGATCGCGAGGCCCGCGGCCAGCGCGACGGCCACCACGAGCACGACGACGGCGAGGGGGCGGCGCAGGGCGAGTTGCAGGAAATTCATACGGTGGGGTACGGGGCGCGGCCGGCGAGACGCGCGGGTAACGGATTGGTTACAGCCGCGGCCCCGTTGCCAAGAACCAATCGCGGCGGTCTCGCATTTCGGACACGAAAAAAGGGACGGAGCCGACGGCTCCGTCCCCAAACTAACACTACAGCCCGCGGCCGCGGATCAGTCGATCTCGTAGACCTCGACGATGACTTCGCCTCCGCCGGTCTTGCCGCGGACCTGCAGCGTGTAGGCGCCGGGCGCGAGCGTCGCGAGGATCACGGCGTCGAAACTGCCGGCCGGCAGCGCGAACGCGCCGACCTGGGCCGCGAGCTGCGGGGCCTGCGTGCCCGACCAGTTGTCGTTTTCGGCGATCTTGTTCGCGCCGGAATACAGTTCGAGCACCGGGTCGGCGACGACGCCGGTGACGCCGAGCTGCGTCAGGCCGGGGCCGATCGCGCGGATCATGACGGTCTGGGACTGGTTGCCGCTGACGAAGAAGCCGGGGAAGGCGACGCCGCCCGCGGGCAGCGTGAGGCGCGTGGAGAGGTTGCTCAGTTTGCCGGTGGAGCCGCGGTTGACGACGACGGTGCTGCCCGCGCCTTCGCCGCTGAGGGCGCTGGCCGGATCGAAGTAGCCGTCGCGGCCGAGCTTGGTCCAGGCGTAGGCCCAGTTGCCGGAGGTCGTGAAGGCGCCGAGGTAATTCGTGGCGGTGAAGAAGCCGTCGTTCGGCGGCGTGGCGGCGAGTTGGAGGGCGGGGCTGCCGGCACGGAGGCGCGGGTCGAGCTTGCCGCCGCGGGTGCGGTCGACGGCCACGAAGAGCGGATCGGTGTTGATGCGGTTGTTCTGCGCGGCGTCCGTGACGTGGGCCACAGTGTAGTTGGAAGCCGGCGCGGGACCCGTCGTGGTGACGTTCGGGGCGAGGAACAGCGAGGTCGTCGCGGTGCCGGCGCCGAAGGTGCCGAAGAGGTTGTTCGCGATCACGATGTCGCCGGCCGCGAGGCGCTTGGCGCTGTCCTGGGCCTGCGCGCTCTCGGTCTCGATGCGCCAGGCGTAGCCGCGGAAGTCGTGGAAGATGGAGCTGTAGACCTTGCCGCCGGTGTTGTCGCGGAAGATGGGCCCGATGCTCAGGGCGTTGGTGGACGCCGCGCCGGAACCGATGGCGGTGTAATTGTAGACGGTCGGGATCGCGTACGGCGTGCCGTCCTCGGGAGTGGTGCCGCCGTCGGATTCGAAGGCGTGGTTGCCGACGGAGGGATCCTGGATCGTGAACAGGAACTGGAGCTTGCCGCGG
This sequence comes from Opitutaceae bacterium, assembly GCA_027482185.1. Classification (GTDB taxonomy): domain Bacteria; phylum Verrucomicrobiota; class Verrucomicrobiia; order Opitutales; family Opitutaceae; genus ER46. The sequence continues at coordinate 8,887 of JAIXWF010000011.1, forward strand.
TAGCCTTCGTCCCAGTCGAACGCATCGTCGTCGTTGAAGGCGCTGACCAGGTATTTGCAGTTCACGGTGCCGCCGAACCACTCGAAGCCGTCGTCGGCGTTGGCGAAGACCTCGACGTACTCGATGGTCGTGCCGGAACCGACGGCGCCCATGGTGAGGCCGTTGAGCTCGTTGTTGGGCCCGAGCAGGGAGCCGGCGTGGCGGATCGACACGTAGCGGAACACGCCGGAGTCGTCGGCGTCGTTGGTGCCGCCGTAGAGCCCGAGCGGCTCGGTGGTCGGGATGCCCTCGATGTTGCCGGTGCCCGCCGCGGTGTTGATGCGCGCGCGGCCGAGGATGACGACGCCGCCCCAGAGGCCGCGGTCGCTTTGGCCGAGGTTGCCGTTCAGGTTGTCGGCCTCGGCGGTGAAGATGATCGGCTCGGCGGCCGTGCCGCTGGCGTTGATCTTGCCGCCGCGGGCGATCACCAGCGCGGAGGCGTCCTGGGCGGAGCGGACCTTGCCCTTGATCACGGTGCCGGGTTCGATCGTCAGCACGACGCCGTCGGTCACGAAGACGCGGCCGTCGAGGATATAGGTGTTGTTCTTGGTCCAGGTGCGGCTCGACGTGATGTTCGAGTTGACCGGGATGTCGGCGGCGAGGAGCGCGCCGGGCACGGCGAGGACCGCGAGCAGTTTCAGGAGACGGGATTTCATCGGAGGAGGATCAGGTTGGTTGCGCTGACAAAAACGGGCGCGCGTCGGCTCAGTACGTGTAGCTCACGCCGAACGCGGTGGTGACGCCGCGGCGATACGACGACCTGGTGTACTCGGTTCCCCGATACACGTAGGTCTCCTCGGCGGCGCGATCGAGGAGGTTCTTGGCGCTCAGCGTGGCCTTCCAGCGCTGGCCGAGGCGCTGCCCCCAGACGAGGTCGAGGGTCGGCGCCGGCTGCTCGAACACATTGGGCGTGCCCGGTGGGCTGACCTGCGCAAGGCGCTCGCCGAAGACGTTCCAGTAGGCGCTCACGGTCGTGCCCCAGCGGGCGTGGCTGAACGTCACGTCGACGTTGGCGATGTACGGCGACTGGCCGGTGAGTTCGCGGGTGCCCTGGGCGCCCGGTTCGTAGAAGCGGATGAACGCGAGTTCGGCGGCGGCGATGTCGACCTTCGATTCGACCCAGGTCCAGTTGAAGCCGCCGGACCAGTTGCGCAGGCGGTCGGACAGGAAATCGAAACGCTTGCGGACCTCGACCTCGACGCCCGTGACCTCGCCCTTGGGGGCGTTCTGGTACTGCAGTTCGCCGCTGTTGATCACCGAGAACACGCCGCGCTCGATCGGGTCGCGCATGTCCTTGCGGAACAGGCTCACGGCGAGCAACTCGCCCTTGCGCGGGAACCATTCCCAGCGGAGATCGAAATTTTTGATCTTCGTGCGGCGGAGGTTCGGGTTGCCGATGTAGACGAAGTCGCCGACGAACTCGAAGGACGTGTAGTCGGCGATCTCACGGAAGTTCGGCCGCGCGATCGTGCGCGTGAACGCCGCCCGCAGGTTCATGCGGTCGGTCAGCGCGAGGACGAGATTGGCGGAGGGCAGCGTGTCGTCGTTGTCGAGCAGGCCCGCGCGGCGGCGCGGGTCGCGGCTGCGCACGTCGAGAAACGTGGACTCCTGGCGTGCGCCGCCGATGAAGCGCAACCGCCGGGTGAGCGGGACATCCGCCATGGCGTAGAACGCCTCGACCTGCTGCTCGCCGAGGAAGCTGTTGCCCGCCGAGGTCGTCTCGACGAGGTAAAGTTGGCCGGAGCGGAACCGGCCCGTCGCGGGGTCGACCTGGCCCACCTGGGCCTCGCGCAGGAAGGCGGCCTCGTTGCCGTCGTACCGCAGCACCGTGCTGTTGTACTCGAAGAGCCGCTCGTTGAATTCGCGCTCGGTCACCGCCCGGGCCGCGCCGAACTTCAGCTGGCCGTCGCGGCCCGCGCCGAAGGCGACCGGAAGGGTGAAATCGACGGAGTAGTCGCGGCGTTTCTCCTCGAGGTCGCGGAAATAGCGCGAGGGCCGCGGCAGGCCGGAGGCCTCGAAAAACTCGCCGCCGTCCGGGGTGCGGAAGCTGCTGAAGTAGCGCGTGTCGGGCTCGTCCTGGGTCGTGACGGCGTCCGTCGCGCTCCACTGCACCCGCAGGTCGCGCCAGGCGGGGAAGAGATGCTTGCCCGCGAGCTGCACGGAACGGAGCGAGCGCTCGGTGTAGCGCAGCGTGCGCGTGGTGAAAACTTCCGTCTCGCTGATGCCGCCGCCGGCGACGTTGAGGCCGGTCTGCCGGCGGGCCATGTCGTTGCCGGCTTGGTTGAACATCGTGTTCAGGCTGGCCTGGTGGTCGGGGCTGAACTGGTACGCGACGTTGACGAGGCTGCCGAGCAGCGCGTCGTCCTCGCTGCGCGCGTCGTCCAACAGCACGAGCGGCGCGAGCGCGGGCGAGTTCACGCCCTGGCGCTCGTAGCGGGCGCGGACGCCGTCGCGGTAGCCGGTGAAGCTGCGGTCGTAGGAAAAGCTCGCCGCATAGCCGAGCCGCCGGCCGAAGAGCCGTTCCACGCCGCCCATCGCGGCGGAGAAACTGCGGTTGAACGGGCCGTCCTTGCGCACCGGCGCGAGGTTCGGGCTGAACGCGCGGGTCAGCTCGCCGATCTCGCGGTCCACGGTCGGCGTCGAGAAGCGCAGCGGAATGCGCGTGCCTGCGAGCGCCGCGGGCAGGTCGCGGGAGCCGTCGTCGCGGCCCCAGGTGTTGCTCGCGCCGCCCGTGCCGAGGAAATCTTTGCCCGTCACGCGCGAGTTGTGCGCGAACGAAACGGAAACCGAAGCGGTGAACTGGTCGGGAAATTCCTTCGTCTTCAGATCGACGGCGCCGCCGGTGAAGTTGCCCGGCTTGTCGGGCGTGAACGACTTCGTCGTGACGATCGCGTCGATGAGGTCGCTCGGGAACATGTCCATGTTCACCGCGCGGCGGTCGGGATCGGCGCTCGGCACCTCGACGCCGTTGACCATCGTCGAGCTGTAGCGCTCGCCGAGGCCGCGGATGTAGACGTACTTTCCGCCGACGACCGAGGCGCCGGTCACGGCCTTCATCGCCGCGGCCGCCGTGCCGAAGCCCAGCTTGCCCATCTGCTCGGAGCCGATCGCGTCGCTGACCGCGGCGGACTTCTGCCGCGCGCTCAGGAGGCCGAGCCCGGAGTTCTGCACCAGCTCGGCGGAAACGGTGAACGCCTCGAGCTTCAGCACGGGCTCGTTGCTGGCGGCCAGCGGCAGATCGATCCGCGTCGCGCCTTCGGCCGCTACCTCGAGGCCGGTGACGGTGACGGGCTTGAATCCGTCCTTCGTCGCCGCGACATCGATGCGCCCCGGCGTCACGCCCGGAATCGCGAAGGCACCCTCGAGATCGGTGGTGGCGCCGAGCTCCGTGCCCGCGATGCGCACGGCGGCCCCGGCCACGCCGCGGCCGGTCTCGCTGCTGAGCACGCGGCCGGCGACCTCGGCGGCATCGGCGGCGGCCACGCCGGCCGCGAGGCACAGCAGCGGGCGGAGGCCGCGGCGGCGGAAGAGAAACGTCATCATGCCGGCCAACTCGCCACGCCGCCATTCCGCGCCGCAACACCAATGCTCCGCGGCCACGGGATCTTCACCGGCCCGCCACGCCGCCGTAACGTTCGTGCCGAATCGGCGACGCCGCGCGCCGGCCGGGACAGAAAAAAGCCGCCTCCCAACCCCTGGGAGGCGGCCACAACCCTGACACCACTGACAACCGCGGCGAAAGACGCGCGGTTCGCGGCGGCGTTCAACCGCAAACCGGCCCGGCACCGCGATGTCACCCGGCCGCCATGCTTGTAACCGGAATTCCGATACCCGGGGCCGGATCCGGGGCCGCCGCGCGACGGTCCGGTGCCGGCCGGGTTACGTTTCGGCGTCGGCGCGCCCCGCGCATTGACGCGGACCCGGCCCGTCCGCTCCGGTCGCCCCGCGGTTCCCCGCGGACCGCGCGAACCTCCTCCGTTGCACACCATGAAACTCCCTCCCCTCCTCCGCCGCTGCCGGGCCGCGCTGCTCGCCGGTCTGGCGCTCGCCGCCGTGCCGTTCCTTGCGGCGCAGCCGACCGCCACGATCTCGGGCCGCGTCTCCGACGCTTCCTCCCGCCTCGCCCTCGGCGGCGCCAAGATCGCCGTCGCCGGCACCGGCCTCGCGACCTTCGCCGACGCCGCCGGCGAGTTCACCCTCGCCGGCGTCCCGGCCGGCAACGTCGTCCTCGACTACAGCTACGTCGGCTACCCGGACCTCCGGAAGACCGTCGCCGTCGCGCCCGGCGCCTCCGTCCGCGCCGACGCCGTTTTCGGCAGCGACGTCGTCGCCCTCGACAAATTCGTCATCACCGGCAGCGCCGTCGGCTCCGCCCGCGCGATCAACCGCCAGCGCGCCGCCGACACGCTCACGAGCATCGTCGCCTCCGACGAGATCGGCCGTTTCCCCGACCAGAATGTCGCGGAATCGATGCAGCGCATTCCCGGCCTCGCGCTCTACCGCGACCAGGGCGAAGGCCGCTTCATTGTCGTGCGCGGCATCCGCCCCGACCTCAACAGCGTGAAACTCAACGGCGTCTCCATGGCCACGCCGGAGCGCGGCGACCGCGTCGTCGCCCTCGACGTGCTGCCGACCGACGCCCTCGCCGCCGTCGAGGTGACGAAGGTGCCGACGCCGGACCAGGACGCCGACGGTCTCGGCGGCAGCATCAACGTCCGCACCCGCAGCGCCTTCGACGCCGAAGGCCGCCAGTTGCAGTTCAGCGCCCAGGGCCAGTACAACGACCTCACCGGCCGCCTCAGCAGCAAGTTCAACGGCACCTTCGCGGATCGCTTCCTCGGCGGCAAAGTCGGCTTCATCTTCGCGCCGACGTGGCAGGCCCGCCGTTTCGGCTCGAACAATTTCGAGGAGGACGGCGGCTACACATTGCGCCCGATCCCCGGCGGCGCGGCCGGCGCCCAGGCCTACTTCCTCAACGGCCTCGCCTTCCGCGAATACGAGATCACCCGCACGCGCTACGGCGCGAGCTCGGCCCTCGAGTTCAAGCCCGACAACGACTCGCTCTACTATCTCCGCGGCACGTTCTCGCAGTTCAACGACCACGAGATCCGCTACGTCTACACCCTGCCCTTCGTCGAAGGCACCCTGAGCGCGCTCAGCGACACCGGCGGCACCGTCACCGCCATGCGCCGCGAGCGCTACGACATGCGCTACCGGCAAAAGGACCAGCGCATCTTCGCCCTCGTCGCCGGCGGCGAGCGCAACGTCGGCCCCTGGAAAATCGACGGCCGAGCCGCGTGGTCCAAAGGCGAGGAAGAGCGGCCCGACGAAACCACCGTCCGTTTCCGCAAGAGCTCCCGCGCCAGCGCGTGGACCTACTCTTTCGCCAACGGCACCTATGCGCCCTCCGTCTCGGTCACCGGCGCCAATGTCGCCGACCCCTCGCTGTACAACGAGATCAGCCGCTTCCGCCTGGTGAATTCGCCCGGCGACGAGACCGAAATCAATTTCGGCTTCAACGCCCGCCGCAGCTTCGCCCTCGGCGACGCCCCCGCCTACGTCAAGTTCGGCGCCCAGCTGCGCGAAAAGGAAAAGAACGCCAGCAACGAGACGGTGGACCACGCGGCGCCCGCGTCGTTCACCTTCGCCGGCATGCTCGAGGGCCAGACGCCCGACGACTATCCGTTCTATTCGACCGGCGTGCGCGCCAGCACCCCGAAGATCCTGGCCGCGTTCAACGGCAACCGCGCCGCCTTCACGCCCACGCGCCTCTTCCTCGAAAGCACGCAGGACGACTGGACCTCGACCGAAGATGTGACGGCGCTGTACGCCATGGGCGGCGCCACCTGGGGCCAGCTCAATCTGCTCGCCGGCCTCCGCTTCGAACGCACCGACTACGAGAACCGCGGCAACCAGATCGCCGGCACCGTCGCCACGCCCGTCAGCCGCGGCCGCAGCTACGACAACTACCTCCCCGGAATCCATCTCCGCTACAACCTCAGCTCGCAAACGATCCTGCGCGCCTCCTGGAGCAATTCCCTCGCGCGGCCGTCGTTCGACGACAGCGCCCTGCGCCGCAGCGTCGATCTCGCCGCCAGCCGCGTCACCGAGGGCAACCCTCGCCTCAAGCCGCTCGAGTCCGTCAATTGGGACGCTTCCGTCGAACACTACCTCCCGTCCCTCGGCCTGCTCTCCGCGGCGGTGTTCCAGAAGGACATCGAGAACTTCACCTACCAGCGGACGCTGCCCGGCGGCGACCCGGCGACCGGCTTCGCGCTCGTCACCTTCGTGAACGGCAACAAGGGCCGCATCCGCGGGCTCGAATTGTCGTGGCAGCAGCAGCTGCGTTTCCTGCCCGCGCCGTTCAACGGCCTCGGGCTGATGGCGAACTACACCCGCAGCGCCAGCGAAGCCACCTATCCCACGCGGCCCGGCGAGAAGCTCGATTTCATCGGCCAATCCGAGGATATCGGCAACCTCGCGCTGACCTTCGAACGCGGCGGTTTCTTCATCCGCGCGGCGCTCAATTTCCGCACCCCGCGGTTACGCGAGGACGAACCCCTCGGCGCCGATGCCGCGTCGGACCGTTGGGTCGACGACCACAAGCAGTTCGACGTCACCGCGAGCTACCGCCTCAACCGCAACTGGGAGCTCTTCGCGGAGGCGCTCAACATCACGGACGAACCCTTCCGCGTCACCTTCGGGAAAAACGGCACGCGGCTCGTGCAGTTCGAGGAATACGGCTGGAGCGCCAACTTCGGCATCCGCTGGAAACTCTGAGCCGGCCGCGGCCCGACTCCACTCAGCCGACCCTGCGGGGTCGGCTTTTTTTGCGCCCGGAATCCGCGCCCGGCTTCGCTCACTCCTTCGGCGGCGCCGCAAACGGCGCCGCCGACATCGCACCGCCCGCCGGCTGCGGCGCGAGCGTCGGCACCGCCGTCGGCCTGCGCCGCTGCTCCACGAGCGCGAGCAGCAGATCGCTTTTCGCCAAGCTCCCTTGCAGCAAGCCCTCGCGGTCCACGACGGGCAGCCGTTCCGCCACGATGCCGAGGAAGCCGGCCAACGCCTCGGTCAACGGCTGGTCGGGCGCGACGCGGGGAAAGTCGTCCCGCAGGATGTCGCGCGCGATCACCAGTTCGGCGAGGTCGGGCTCGCCGAGGTACGGCTTGATGTCGTGCAGCGACACCACGCCGAGAAACTTCCGGTCGGCGTCGACGACGTAGAGATTGTTCACGCGCAGCTTGAGGAACATGCGCGCGATCTCCTCGAAGTGCGCGGTCGGCGCCACGACGGGCGGATTAGGCCGCATCATGTCCGCCACCCTCGCCTCGCCCAAGCGCGGGTCGGGCACGGCTGCGGCCTTCCGTTTCATCGCCTCGCTGTACAGCGAAGAACCTTCGAGGCTCTTCGACGTGTAGTACGCGACCACCGAGCAGAGCAGCAGGGGCAAGATGATATCGTAGCTCAGCGTCATCTCGAAAAGCATGATCACCGCCATGACCGGCGCGTGGCTCGCGGCGGAGAGGAAGGCCCCCATGCCCACCAACGCGAAGGCCCGCGGGTCCTGCGCGCCGGCCGGCCAGTAGTGGTTGATCAACGTGCCGAACAGCAACCCCGCCCCGGCGCCCATGAACAGCGACGGCGTGAACACACCGCCGGGCGCACCCGAGCCGAACGACGCCATCGTCGCGAGCCACTTGCACGCGAAGATGCCGAGAATGGCGACCCACACGACGCGGCCGTTGAGGATCTCGACGACGACGGAGTAGCCGTTGCCGCAGACTTGGGGCACGTTGATCGCGATCGCACCGACAATGAGACCGCCGAGCGCCAACCGCAGCGTCAGCGGCAAATTGAGCCCGACGAAAAACCGCTCCGCCTGCTTGAGCGATCGCAGGAACAACGGCGCCAGGCCGCCGACCACGAAGCCGAGGGCGATATAGCCGGGCATTTCCCAAACGGAGACCGGCGCGAACGACGGCACCTTGTAGAGAACGTGCGCGGCCGTGAGGACCTGCACGGTCAGCGTGGCCGCCACGGCGGACACCACGAGCGGCCCCAGGCTCTCCATGGCGATGGTGCCGAGGATGATCTCGGCGACGAAGAACGAACCCGCGATCGGCGCGTTGTACGCCGAGGCGATGCCGGCCGCCGCGCCGCAGGCCACGAGCAGACGCAGTTGCGGCGGCGAGAACTTCCGCCAGCGGCCGAGCGCCGACGATACGACCGCCGCCAGCTGCACCATGGGGCCTTCGCGGCCGATCGAGCCGCCCGAGCCGATCGAAAACAGCGCCGCCGCCGATTTCACGAGGCTCGCGCGCACGGGCACGTCGCCGCGGCCGATGGCGATCACTTCCATGTAATCGGTCGAGCTCTGGCCGCGCGCGAAATGCTGCCCCCACTGCAGGACGAGACCCGCCAGGATTCCCCCGATCGTCGGCACCAGCAGGCATCCCCACCACGGCAACCGCTGCATGGATTCCACGACCCCGAGGCTCGAGTTGCCGAACCAGTCGTGCGCACGCTCCGTCAGCGTCAGAAAAAGGATCGAGGTCAGCGCGCCAAGAAAGCCCGCCACCGCCGCCCACATCAGGGTCAGCTGCCATTCGCTCGGCTGCAGGCGCTCCTGGATCCAGACGCGCCACCGCAGCAGCCGCAGCAGGCGGCGCAGCAGCAACGCGGTGGGATCGGCGACGGCCTTCATCCCGCGACGGACCGATCGGTCCGTGCCGGGTCGAAGCCTGGGCCGGAGGTGTCCGCCGCCGTCGGTGCCTGCTGCGCGCTCACGTTACTGCAAGCTAGGGGCGTGCGGCCGCGAAACAAGCCCGCCGGCAAACATTTCGATGCCACCGGGGGCCCCTCCCGGCCGCTTGCGCCGGCGGAAAAATGACCCACCGTCTCCGGCCATGAGTTCGCATCCGACCCATTCGACGCCGGTCCCGGCTTCGGCCCCGGCCGCGGCGCCGTGGCGTCGGATCGTGCTGGGCGCGGTCTGGCTCTACGTCGCCGCTCTCTGGTTGCTGGCCCTCGACCACACCTTCCACTGGGGCCTCTTCGGCCCGACGGTGCCGCCGCAACCCTGAGTTTCCCGGGCGGGCGGCTTTTCGCCCCGGTTGACGCCGTCGGCCTTGGCCCGGACGGTCGACCGCGCCCCGCTTTTCCGCATGACGAATCTCCTCCTCGAAGCCGCGATCATTTTCTGCCTCCTGCTCGCCAACGGCGTGTTTGCGATGGCCGAGATCGCACTCGTGTCGTCCCGCAAAGGCCGGCTCAAGAAGCTGGCAGCGGACGGCCAGCCCGGCGCGGCCGCCGCGCTCGCTCTCGCGCAGGAACCGACCCGTTTCCTTTCCACCGTCCAGATCGGCATCACGCTCGTGGGCATCTTCGCCGGCGCCTACGGCGGGGCCACGCTGTCGCAGTCGGCCGCGGAGCTCGTTGCCACCGTGCCGTTCCTCGAACCCTACAGCCGCGCGATCGGCCTCGTGCTGGTCGTCGGCGCGATCACCTTCGCCTCGCTGGTCATCGGCGAACTGGTGCCGAAACGCATCGGTCTCTCCAACCCCGAGCGCAAAGCCATGCTCGTTGCCGCCCCGATGGCGGCGCTCTCCCGGCTCGCCGCCCCCGCCATCTGGCTGCTCACGGCCGCGTCCGACGCCGCAATGAAGCTGCTCCGCCTCGGCCGCGAAACCGAGGCCCCGCCTTCCGAGGAAGAGGTCTCGCAGCTGATCGAGCAGGGCGCCGCCGCCGGCGTTTTCCACCACTCGGAGCGCGGTATGGTCGAGGGCGTCCTCCGCCTCGATGCCCGTCCGGTCACCGACATCATGACGCGGCGCAACCGCATCGTCTTTCTCAACGCCGCCGACCCCGACGAAACCAATTGGCGCAAAATGGTCACGAGCGCCCATTCCCACTTCCCCGTCTACGAAGGCACCCGCGACCACATTCTCGGCATGGTCGCCGTGAAAGCACTCTGGGCCAACGCCGCCATCGGCGTACCCGGCCACCTGCGCGACCACGTGACCAAGCCGCTCTTCGTCCCGCGCACCGCCAACCTCGTGCAGCTGCTCGAGACCTTCAAGGCCTCGGGCAAGCACACGGCCCTCGTGACCGACGAGTACGGCAGTATCCAGGGCATGGTGACGCTTATCGACGTGATGGAGGCGATCGTCGGCGACCTGCCGGCTGCGGATGCGGGCGCCGTCCCCGACGCCGTCCAGCGCGACGACGGTTCCTGGCTGGTCGACGCCGCGATGGAGACGGCGGAACTGCGCCGGCGCTTCGGCTTCGGCCCCCTGCCCGGCGAAACCGCGGGCGGTTTCGAGACGCTCGGCGGCTTCGTGCTCGCCCAACTCGGCCGCATCCCGCAGGCGGGCGAAGGCTTCGTCTGGGGCGGCTGGCGTTTCGAGGTCGTGGACCTCGACGGCAACCGCGTCGACAAGGTCCTGCTCCAGCGCGCCGCCCCGGCGGGCCCGGCCGCCTGATGGCGCGGCCCGGCCGAACGTCGGGCTCCGCCCGCCTCAGTCGATCGTGTACGGTTCCTGCACCTCGTCGCTCTCGACTTGGGCCGAGGTGAGCGTGACGAGGCTGCGCAGCGACGTGAAGTGCTGGCTGAGGTCGAAATCGCCGCCGAGGCCGCCGATGAGTTTGTCGAACAGATCCTTCTTCGACGCCTTCAGCGCCTGGATGCGTTCCTCGATCGTGCCCGCCGTGACCATGCGGTACACGAAGACCGTGTTCGTCTGGCCGATGCGGTGCACGCGGTCGACGGCCTGCGCCTCGACCGCCGGATTCCACCACGGATCGAGCAGGAAAACGTAATCCGCGGCGTGCAGCGTGATGCCCGTGCCCGCCGCCTTAAGCGAAACCAGCATCGCGGCGGCGCCCGGCGCCTGTTGGAACGATTGCACCGGCTTGAGCCGGTCCAGCGTCATGCCCGTGAGTTCGTAGCGCGGCAGGTCCGGGAAAGTCTTCGCCAGCGCCTCGCGCACGCGGTCGAGCAGCATCACGAACTGCGAAAAGATCACGACCTTGTGCCCGCTGCCGACGATCTCGGTGAGCTTCTCGACGAGCAGGTTGAGTTTGCCGGAATCCGTCACCGGCGCCTTGAGCCACGGCAGCATGTCCGGGTCGCAGCAGGTTTGCCGGAGACGCGTGAGCAGCGCGAGGAAACCGAACGACTTCTCGCGCATCGCCGCGCCGACGTCGTCGCCGAGACGTTCCAATCCCTCGGAGCAAATCCGGGCGTACTCCGCGCGCTGCACATCCGTCAGCGGGCAGATCAGGTCCATCTCGACCTTCGGCGGCAGCTCCGTCGCGACTTCCTTCTTGGTGCGGCGGAGGATGAACGGCGCAAGCTGCGCCCGCAGGCGCGTCAGCGTGCCCTCGCGGTCGGCGTTGAGCGCCGATTCGAACGAGGCCCGCGAACCCAGCAGGCCGGGCAGCAGGAACCGGAAAATGCTCCAGAGATCGAGCTGGCGGTTTTCCAGCGGCGTGCCCGTGAGCACGATCCGGTGCCGCGAGCGCACGGCGAAGCAGGTCTGCGTGATCTTCGCGTCCGGATTCTTGATGAACTGGCCCTCGTCCAGCACGGCGTAGCCGAACTCCGTCTCCGCGAGCAACGCGCGGTGCTTGCGCAGCTGCGTGTAGCTCGCGAGCCAGACCACGGCGTCGGTCCGGTGCTTGAAATCGTGCCCCGTCTTGAGGACGTCGACCGGCGAGCCGGGGAAAAACTTCGCCATCTCCTCGCGCCACACCGGCACGACGCTCGCGGGGCAGACGATCAGGCTGGGCCGGTCGCCGATCGGCCGGGCCGCCAGAAGCGAGAGGACCTGCAGCGTCTTGCCGAGGCCCATTTCGTCGGCGAGCAGGCCGTGGCAGCCGACGTCGCAGAGGTGGTGCATCCACTCGACGCCGCGGCGCTGGTAGGGACGCAGCAACTCGGGGAGCGCCGGCGGCTCCGGCGGCGCGGCGAGCACGCTGCGGCGCCACTCCTCGATCTCGGGGGTGAGCGTGAGCTTGAGCCGCGCGTCGCTGAACAGGGAAAAAATGAGGTAGGGCGAAAGCGCGCCGCCGTCGGCCGCGCCCGCGGGTTGCGTTTCCTCGACGTTCCGCTGCCACGCGCTGTAGCTGTCCCATTTGTCCTGCGGCAAGGCCACGATGCCGAGGCTCGGGATGATCACGGGCTGGCCGTTGCGTTTGAGCAGCGCGTTGACCTCGCTGTCGGTCAGCATCCGTTCGCCGGCGCGGAAAATCCAGCGGAGGTTGAGCGCGGCGACGTCGCCGCCGCCCCGGCCCGGCGCCGCGCGCTCGGCCACCGCCTCGATCTCCACGACGCGCGTGCCCTTGAGCAGATTCGCGGCCTTGTCGTCGAGCTCGACGGTGAAGAGCCGGCGCCACGCCGGCAGCACCGTGCGGAGAAAATTCGGGATCTCGACCAGCGACTCCATCGTGTAGACGCCGGTGTCCTGATGGTAATGGAAGTGCGCCTTCCGCGCGTACGCGGCCAAGCCGATGAGTTTCGCGCGCTCGCCGGAACTCACGTGGCTGCCGTCCGCGTGCGCGTCGGGACCGAGCGCCGGATGCTTGGTCTTCTTGTCGGCGTCGAGCCACGTCGCCTGGAAAGTCAGGCCGCTCGTCTTGGTCTTGAACACGAGCACGAGGGTCCGCGAAGGCCCGCTCGCGGCCGAACCCGGACGGGCGGTTGCCGCCCCGGCGCCGGCCGGTCGCGGCGCGGGACCGCGGTCGTGGTTGATCGGGGCGAGTTTCGCGGGTGTCGCCGGATGGATGCCGTTGCGGTGGCCGATGGAGCCCTCCGGCGGGTGATGCGCGGATCCGTTGCCCCCGTGCGCCTTCGGCGGATCCTCGGGCAGCGGGGAAATCTCGTCGGCCACCAGTTCCTCGATCTCGTGCAGACCGGCGACCGCCAGGGCATGGGCCAATTCCCGGTCGGTCGAAGAGGAACGCACGCTCATGCCTTCGGCCGTCCATTCGATCACCGCATACTCGTCCTTCTTCTCGATCCGGCGGTGGACGATCGCGTCCTTGTCCGTCAATTCCAGTTCCCGCACCTGCCCGTCGCGGTAGATCTGCCGGCCCTGTTCCAACTGGGCCTCGGTGAAGGCCTCGGTCCAGTCGTTCTCCAGCTTGGAGAACCAGAACTCGAGCGAATGCGGGGTATAGACGCGCTTGGGGCCGTGGGACTGCATCAGCCTAAAAACGGAGGAACGTAGGTTGGGGAAAGTCGGGTGCAATCCCGAATTTCACGCGGGCGAGATTCGATCATGCGCGGAAGCAAACGTGCCCGCGGTTCCAGCCGAAAGGGTGCCAACGCGGCGCCGTGCGTCATTTTCCCGGCCGCGCCAGCTCCTCGCGCACCGCCGCCAGCGTGCGTGCGACCGCCCCGCCGTTGGCGGTTTGCCACGCCGCGCCCGCCGCCGCCAGCCGCGCCCGCGCCGCCGCGTCGCCGAGCAACCGTGGCACCGCGGCCGCCAAATCCGCCGCATCCGCGACCTCGACCGCGGCGCCGCGCGCCTTCAGGTCCTGCGCGATCGCGCGGAAATTGCCCATGCCCGGACCGAACACCATCGGCCGCGCCAGCGCCGCCGCCTCGACCGGGGTCTGGCCTTCCGTGTGCGGGGCGAGGCTCTTGCCGACGAAGACGAGATCCGCGAGTTGCGTGAACTTCCGCAGTTCCCCGGTGGTATCGCCCACCGCCACGTCCACTTCTCCGGTCGCCGCCCCGCGCGAACGGAAATGGCATCGCAGGTCCTTCTCCTGCGCCAACCACGCCGCCAATTCGCCTCGCCGCTCCGCATGCCGCGGCACCAGCAGCAGGCTCACGCGCACCCCGGATCCGCGTGCCGCCCGCCACGCCGCCAGCAGCGCCGCCTCTTCGCCGGGCCACGTCGACGACCCCAGCAGCACCAGGCCTTCGCCGAGGCCGAGCTCGCGCCGAAGCTGCGCCCGCTCGGCGTCCGTCAGCGGCACGATCTTCACGTCGAGTTTGATATTGCCGGTCGTCGCCACCCGCTCCGCCGGCATCCCCAGCTCCACAAATCGCGCCGCATCCTGCCCGGAACAGGCGAGCAGCCGCGTCACGCCGCGGAACATGAACCGCGCCGCCGCCGGCCAGCGCCGCAGGCGCGCGTAGCTGCGGTCGGACATCCGGGCGTTGAAGTTAAGCACCGGCACGCCCCGCGCCGCCGCCTGCGCCAAGTGCTCGGGCCAGCGTTCCCCTTCGGCCAACAGGACGAAATCCGGATCGATCCGGCGCCACGCCCGCGCCGAGCACGGCCACGCATCGAGGGGAAAGTAGCCGGTGCCGAGCACGTGACCGGAATAGCGGTCCAGCGCCAGCTGACGCCCCGTGCTCGTCGTCGTGGTCAGGAACACCTCCGCGCCCGCCGCGCGCAGGCCTTCGAGCACCGGTCCGATCGCCAGCATCTCGCCGACGCTCACTGCTTGCAGCCAGATGCGCGGCCGGCCCGGCTGCTTCGGCGGCAGCGGCGGCAGCGCCCCGAACCGATGCGCGAAATCGCGTCCGTAGCCGCCCCGGCGCCGCATCCGCAGGAGGTAGGCCGGGGCCAGCACCAACAGCACGGGAACGAAAAGCACTCGGTAAAACCACAGCATCGGAGCAGGCCATTGGCCGCAAATTCGGCCCGCGGGCGCAAAGAAAATCCGGCCGGCACCGCGCCGCAAAACCGAGTCCGCCCTTTTCAGCCGCGCCGATTCGTGCACCGTGGACGGACTCTTTCCCATGCGCGCCGTCCTTCGCCTGTTCGCCCTGCTCACGGTTTCCAGCCTCGCTTTCGGCGCCGCGCCGCCTTTCGCGCACGAGGCCAGCGACCTCGCCCCCGACCCGCAGGCCCGCTACGGCAAACTCCCCAACGGCCTCCGCTACGTCGTCCGCGCCAACCGCGAGCCGCGCGACCGCGCCTCCTTCCGCCTCCTCGTCAACGCCGGCGCCGTCCACGAAACCGAGAACCAACTCGGCCTCGCGCACTTCCTCGAGCACCTCGCGTTCAACGGCACCGAACACTACCCGCCCGGCACCCTGATCGAGTTCTTCCAGCGCATGGGCATGAACTTCGGCGGCGACACCAACGCGAGCACTTGGTTCACCCGCACGCTCTACCTCATCGAGCTCCCCGACACCAAGGCCCCCACCCTCGCCGAGGGCCTCAAGGTCTTCCGCGACTACGCCGGCGGCATGCTGCTCAACGAAACGGAAATCGAGAAAGAGCGCGGCATCATTTTGAGCGAAAAACGCAGCCGCGACTCCGTCGGCCAACGGACCTGGCTCGCGACCAACAATTTCTACACCGCCGGCACGATGTTCGCCCGGCGCGATGTCATCGGCACCGACCAAAGCCTGCGCACGATGCCGCGCGCCGAGTTCGTCGACTACTACCGCACGTGGTACCGGCCCGAGCGGATGGCCGTTGTCGCCGTCGGCGATTTCGATCCCGCCGCGGTCGAGGCGCAGATCATCGCCGCGTTCGGCGACTTCAAGGCCGCCGCCCCCGCCCGCCCCGAACCCGCCCTCGGCCGCGTCGCCCACGCCGACGGCGTCCATCCCTTCGTCCACCTCGAGCCCGAGGCCCCGTCGACCGGCGTTACGCTTGCCACCGTCTTGCCGTATCAGGCGGAGCCCGACACCGGCGCCAACCGCCTGAAATATCTGCCGCGCCAGCTCGCCCACGCCATCGTCAACCGCCGGCTTTCGATCCTGGCGAAACAGGAAGGCGCGCCCTTCACCTCCGGTTCCGCCGGCGCCGGCGAAGCCTACGACACGTACCGCCAGACGTCCCTCTCGCTCACCTGCCGCGCCGACCAGTGGACCGCCGCCCTCGGCGTCGCCGAACAGGAACTCCGGCGCGCCCTCACCCACGGTTTCCAGCCCGCCGAACTCGCCGAAATCGTCGCGAACTTCCGCAACAGTCTCCGGCAGGCCGTGACCCGCGCGCCGACGCGCCGTTCCGATGCCATCGCCGACGAATTCGCGGAGGCCTTGCTCGAGGACGACGTCGTCACCACCGCCGAGGCCGATCTCGCCCTCTACGGCCCGGCCTTGGAAAAAATCACCGTCGACGACTGCGTCGCCGCCCTGCGGGAGGCGTGGAGTCCGCGCCACCGCCTCGTCGTCGTCACCGGCAACGCCCAACTCCCCGCCGGCGACGCCGGCCGCGAGCTCGTCGGCCGGACCTACGCCGCCTCGCTCGCGGTACCGGTCGCCGCCCCCGCCGCCATCGCCGAGGCCGTGTGGGCGTACACCGACTTCGGCCCCGCCGGCAAAATCGCGAAACGCGAGTCCATCGCCGACCTCGGCATCACGCTCCTGACGTTCGCCAACGGCGTCCGCCTCAATCTGAAGCCGACCGATTTCCAGGCCAACCGTATCCTCACGTCCCTGCGCATCGGCTCCGGTCAATTGACCGAGCCCCGCGACCGGCCCGGTTTGGCGTTCTACGCGGGCCGCATCTATAACGAAGGCGGCCTTGGCCGCCACAGCGCCGACGAACTGCGCCGCGTACTGGCCGGCCGCACCGTCGGCGCCAATTTCGGCATCGACGCCGATGCCTTCACCGTCGGCGGCTCCACCAACCGCGCCGACTTGCTGCTCCAGTTGCAACTCACGACCGCCCGCCTCACCGATCCGGGTTTCCGGCCCGAAGCCGCGCGCCAGGTCCGGAAGGCGATCGACCAGATCTACCTGAGCTTCGAGCACACCGCCGCCGGCCCCTTCAATCTCGAGGTCCAGCGCCTGCTCCGCAGCGGCGACCCGCGCTTCGGCCTCCCGCCGAAGGAAGAAATGCTCCGGCGCACCCCCGAGGAGGCGAAGGCATGGATTCTGCCCCAGCTCGCGGACGGCGCCCTCGAGGTCGCCCTCGTCGGCGACTTCGATCCCGAGGCCGCGATCGACGCCGTCGCCCGCACCCTCGGCACCTTGCCCCCGCGCGCCCCCCGGCCCGCCCTCGACGAACTGCGCCGCGTGCGTTTCCCCGCCGAACCTTTCGTCCGCGACTTCACGGTCGCCACCGAAATCCCCAAAGGCGAAGTCGCGATCTTTTGGCCGACCACCGACGGCCGCGACATCCGCCGCGCCCGCCGCCTGAACATGCTCGGCGCCGTCTTCAGCGACCGCCTCCGCGTCAAGGTCCGCGAGGAACTCGGCGACGCCTACAGCCCCGGCGCCGGCAGCAGTGCCGGCGATCTGTATCCGGAATACGGTTTCATGCAGGCCGGCGTGACCGTCGATCCGCCCCGCGCCCGGCAGGTCGCGGACATCATCGTCGGCATCGCCGCCGACTTGGCGAAGGACGGCGTCACGGCCGACGAACTCGAACGCGCGCGCAAACCCGTGCTCACCAGCCTGCGGGAGTCCGCACGGACGAACGGCTACTGGCTCGGCAACGTCCTCTCCCGGGCGCAGGAAAAGCCCGAGGTCCTCGACTGGTGCCGCAATCGCTACGCGGACAACGAGGCGATCACCGCCGAGGAACTGTCCGCTTTGGCCCGCGCCTACTTCGGCGCCGACCGCGCCAGCCGCGTGACCATCTTGCCGTCGGGCAAGAAGTCGGAGTAGCCGGCCCCGCCGTCAGCGGCCGTCGCCGGAATTCCGGCCGTCCTCGGCTTCGGGCGCGGACGCGAGGTCGCCGGCTGCCGCGAGGCGCAGGTTCAGCAGGGGCAGCAGCAACAGCAGCCCCGCGACCGTGACCCCGAGCACGGCGTAGCCCGCCACGTCGTGCACCGTCCCTTCGATCGCCTCGTGGCCATAGGTGTAGGCCCAGGCGGTCAGAAACAGGCTCCGGCCGAGATTGGTCAGGAAAGCAAGCCCCAGCGCCGCCGCGACCAACAGGACTTTCTTCCAAGTCCGGTCGACGAACACCGCCGCCAAAAACGAGCCCGCAAACAGACAGGCCGTCAGCGAGCGGATCCCCGAGCACGCGTCCTCCACGCCCACGTGGTTCGGTTTGCCGCCGATCGGCGGCAGCACCAGCACGTTGCCCTGCTGCTCGATCGGCATCCCGAGAAAATCGAACACGTGCGCCACCACGGTCACCACCCGCCGCAGGAGCGCGAGGTTCACCTGGGCCTCGACGGCGG
Organism: Opitutaceae bacterium; assembly: GCA_027482185.1. Taxonomy (GTDB): domain Bacteria; phylum Verrucomicrobiota; class Verrucomicrobiia; order Opitutales; family Opitutaceae; genus ER46. The sequence continues at coordinate 27,034 of JAIXWF010000011.1, forward strand.
AAACCATCGGCGCCGACACCAACCAAACGACGGCAGGGAACAGAAACAGGGCCGTGAGGCGCACCCGCGGATCCTGCCGCAGCGGACCGCGCACCGGCGCTTCCGAATCCGGCGCCGCGAGGAAAATCAGGGGCAGCACGATCCCCACCATGCCCAGCGTGATGGCGAGCGTCCCGGGCTGCGACGTTCCCGCCGAGGCCCGGTAAAACGATCCGAGCAGGAAAAACAGCGCCCCGCCGGCCAGCATCGCGCCCGCCCCGAGGCGCAACCCCCACCGCGACAAACCGGCCGCGCGCACGCTGCCCGCCGCCGCGCAGTCCCGCAGCGCCGCCGCGATCCGCGGCCACCGGTCGTACACCGTGAACGCCACGAACGCCGGCACCAACCACCCGAAGAGGTAATCCTCCTTCAACCGCCACCAATGCGACTGGTCCCATGCCGTGAAGAGCTGGAAGCCCGCCGCCAACCCGAGCGCCGCCAGGAAAGGCGGCGGCACGCGCGAAGGCGGCGGGGGCGGCGGGACGGTGGACATGGACCGGCAAGCGAAAGCGCCGCCGCGCCGGACGCGAGTCCGTTCCGCCGGCCCGGATCCACGTCGCCGGCTGCGACTGATTTGTTGTCAATCCGGCAACTTTCGTTGTCGTTTCGACCTCACTGCCATGGACTCCGCCTCCCCGCTCGCCGGCAAACACATCCTCGTTTTGGACGATGTGCCCGAGTTTTGCCACGAGCTGCGCGCGCACCTGAAGGACCACTGCGGGCAGGTCACCGTCTGCACGAGTCCGGTCCGCGCCCTTCGCCGCCTCAAGGCCGAGCAGCCCGACCTGTTCATCACCACGCTGATGATGCGCGAACTCGGCGGTTTCGATGTCGTCCGCCGCGCGCGCGGCCAAGGCAGCACGCTCCCGATCGTGATGATCACGGGCTACGGCAACGAGCAGACGCCCATCGAGGCGATGCGGCTCGGCTGCTCCGACTACCTCGAGAAGCCCGTCGCCCCCGCCGAGCTCCGCGCCCGGCTCGGCAAGATCCTTTCCGTCCAGCAGCGGCCGGCCGCCGGCCCCGCGGCGCCGGCCACGCCGCTCCTTTCGGAAGATCCGGCCATGAAGTCCGTCCTCGAGACCGTCGCGGCCGTCGCCCCCAGCGACAGCCGCGTGCTCATCCTCGGCGAAACGGGCACCGGCAAGCAGCTCGTCGCGCAAGCCGTCCACGACACCAGCCCGCGCCGCGCGGCCCCGTTCGTGGAAGTGAACTGCGCCGCGATCCCGGAAAATCTCCTGGAAAGCGAACTCTTCGGCCACGAGCGCGGCGCGTTCACCGGCGCCACCGAGCGGCGCACCGGCCGTTTCGAGGAGGCCGACGGCGGCACCCTCTTCCTCGACGAAATCGGCGAGATGAGCTTTTCGGTGCAGTCGAAATTGCTGCGCGTGCTGCAGGACGGCCGCTTCAGCCGCGTCGGCGGCAGCGCCGTGCTCCGTTCCCGCGCCCGGGTCATCGCCGCCACCAACCGCGACCTGCAGCAGGAAGTCGAGGCGGGCCGCTTCCGCGCCGATCTCTTTTACCGCCTGCACGTCATCACGCTCACGCTGCCCCCGCTCCGGCGCCGCCCCGGCGACGTGCCGCTCCTCGCCGGCCACTTCCTGCGCCGCTTCCGCGGGTCGCGCACGCCCGCGCTTTCCCTCACCCCGGAGGCGCTGCGCCGGCTTCACCACTACGCCTGGCCCGGCAACGTGCGCGAACTCGAGCACCTGATGGAGCGCTTCGCCGTCCTCCACCCGGGCACCCTGATCGACGTGGCGGATCTGCCCGAACGCATCGTCCGCGAAACAGCGGGCCTCCCGGCCGACAACCCCGACGTGCTGCTCCAGGGCGACTACGCCGCCGCCCGCGCCGCCTTCGAACTCGCCTACCTCCGCTCCACCCTCAAGGCCGCCCGCGGCAACATGGCCGCCGCCGCCCGGCTCGCCGGCCTCGACCGCTCGCACTATTTCCGGCTCGTGCGCCGCCAGGGCCTCGACCCGGCCGACTTCCGCTGAGCCCCGCCCGCCGACTTGGCATCACACGTGCAAATCACCCGGTCCCTTTTCCCATGAAGAAAATCAAAGTCATCCAGTTCGGCCTCGGCCCGATCGGCCTTGAGTCGCTGAAACTCGCCGCCGAGCAGTCCTGGCTCGAGGTCACCGGCGGCGTGGACATCGATCCCGCCAAAGCCGGCCGAACCCTCGCCGATCTCACCGGCGCCGCCGCCCTCGCCGGCGCCCGCGTCTTTCCGACGGTCGAGGCCCTCATCGCCGCCGTCGGCAAACCGGATGTCATCCTCCACACCGCCGGCTCCAGCGCCGCCGCGTCGTTTTCCCAGATGCGCGGCGCCCTCGCCGATGGCATCAGCGTCGCGTCCACCTGCGAGGAACTCATCTTTCCGGCCCTCAAGACGCCCGATCTCGCCCGCGAGTACGACGAACTGTGCCGCCGTTCCGGCGCACGCATCGCCGGCACCGGCGTCAATCCCGGCTTCGTGATGGACATTTTGCCCATTTGCCTCACCGGCGTGAGCCGCGAGGTCCGCTCCCTCTACGTCGAGCGCGTGGTCAACGCGTCCACCCGCCGCCAGCCCCTCCAGGCCAAGATCGGCAGCGGCCAGAATCCCGACGACTTCCGCGCCAAATTCGCCGCGGGCAAAGCCGGCCACGCCGGTTTCCAGCAGTCCGTCGCCCTCCTCGCCCACGCCATGGGCTGGAAACTCGACGAGATCCGCGAGACCTGCGAACCCGTCGTCGCGACCAGCCGCGTGGTGACGAAATTCTTCGACGTCGCCCCCGGCCAAAGCCTCGGCATCCACCAAAAGTGCGTCGGTCTCTCCGGCGGGGAAACGAAGATCAAACTCGACCTCCAGATGTACCTCGATGCCCCGCTTCCGCACGACGCCGTCGTCGTCAAGGGCCGTCCCGATCTCAATCTGGTGCTCAACGGCGGCGTCGCCGGCGACGACGCCACGGTCGCGGCGCTCATCAACATCGTCCCCCGCCTGCTCGCCGCGCAACCGGGCGTCCGCCTCATGACCGAGCTCGCCGTCCCCGCCTGGTGCAACCCCGCCGGCCCCGCGGCCTGAGGCGCAAACATCGGGCTCGTCCCCCTGCCGGCCAAGCGTCTTAACTGACTCGATTCGGCGCCGCCCCGCGATCGTCGCGCGGCGGCGCTCTCTTTTTCCATGACTTTTGCCCGTCTTGTCCTGCTCGTCGTCCTCGGGTTTTCCGCCGCGGTCCTCGCCGGCCGAGCCGCGCCGTTGACCTCGCCGAAACAGCATTTCGGTTTCGCGATCGGCGACGACTACCACCTCGCGACGTACACGCAGACCGAGGCCTACTTCAAGAAACTCGCGGCCGAGAGCGACCGCGCCCGCCTCGTCGACATCGGTCGCACCGAGGAGGGCCGCACCCAGTGGATGATGGTCTTCTCCGCCCCGGAGAATCTCGCGAAACTCGACCGCTACCGCGAGATCGCGCGCCGCCTCGCCCGCGCCGAGGACCTCACCGACGACCAGGCCCGCGCCCTCGCCGCCGAAGGCAAGGCCGTCGTGTGGATCGACGGCGGTCTCCACGCGAGCGAGACGGTCGGCACCCACCAACTCATCGAGACGGTCTGGCAACTCGCCAGCGCCAACGACCCGGAAATGCTCCGCATCCTCCGCGACACCATCGTCCTCTGCGTCCACGCCAATCCCGACGGCCAGGAACTCGTCAGCAACTGGTACATGCGCGAGCCCGAGCCGACGAAACGCGTCCTCACCGCCACGCCGCGGCTCTACCAGAAGTACATCGGCCACGACAACAACCGCGACTTCTACATGTCCGCGATGAAGGAGACGACGAACATCAACCGTCAGCTCTACCTCGAGTGGTTCCCGCAGGTGATCTACAACCACCACCAGTCCGGCCCGCCCGGCACCGTGATGTTCGTCCCGCCCTTCCGCGACCCCTTCAACCACGTGTTCGACCCGCTCGTCATCGTCGGCGTCGAGACCTTCGGCAACGCGATCCAGAGCCGCTTCCTCCGCGAGGACAAACCCGGCGCCACCTCCCGCAGCGGCGCCAATTATTCGACTTGGTGGAACGGCGGCCTCCGCACCACGGCCTACTTCCACAACATGATCGGCCTGCTCACGGAGATCATCGGCAACCCCACGCCGATGCGCATCCCTTTCATTGCGCGCCGGCAATTGCCCACGAACGATCTCACCGCCCCGGTCCCGCCGCAGGAATGGCGTTTCCGCCAGTCGATCGACTACTCCCTCGCCGCCAACCGCGCCGTCCTCGACCAAGCCTCCCGCTACCGCGAGGTCCTGCTCTATAATATCTATCTCATGGGCCGGAACGCGATCCGCCGCGGCAGCGCCGACCATTGGACGACCCGGCCCGCGCGCCTCGACCAGATTTCCCGTCTCGCCGCCGCCGACCGCACCGGCGCCGAAGCCAACGACGATTCCCCCGAACCCGGCGAAGGGCCGCCGTCCGGCGGCGCCCGCCTGCCGCAGAAGTATTGGGACCTCCTCCGCCAGCCCGATTGGCGCGATCCGCGCGGCTACATTGTTCCGGCCGACCAGGCCGACTTCCCGACCGCGGTGAAGTTCATCAACGCCCTCGTGAAAACGGGCGTCGCGATCCACCGCGCCACCGCCGATTTTTCCGTCGGCGGCAAACGCTACCCCGCGGGTTCCTACGTCGTGAAAACGGCGCAAGCCTTCCGCCCCCACATTCTCGACCTGTTCGAGCCGCAGGATCACCCCAACGATTTCCGCTACGAAGGCGGCCCGCCGAATCGCCCGTACGACGTCGCCGGCTGGACGCTTGCCTTCCAGATGGGCGTCGCCTTCGACCGCGTGCTCACGGCCTTCGACGGTCCGTTCGAGCGCCTGCCCTACGGCCAACTTCAGACACCGCCGCCCGGCCGCGCGCCCGTCGCCGCCGGCCCCGTCGCCGGCTTTCTGCTCAGCCCGCGCGCCAACGACAGCGTCATCCTCGTCAATCGCCTGCTCAAGCAAGGCGCCGAAGTATTCCGGATCACCGCCCCGGTGCCCGCCGCCGCCGACTTCGGCGCGGGCGCGATCTATGTGCCCGACCGCGGCTCCGCCCGCGCCCTGGTGACCGCGGCCGCCGCCCAGCTCGGCCTCGCCGTCGTGCCGCTCGCCGCCGAGCCGCCCCCCGAGCAACGGATCAAACTCGCGCCCGTGCGCGTGGCGCTCTGGGACCGCTTCGGCGGCTCCATGCCCTCCGGCTGGACGCGCTGGCTCCTCGAACAATTCGAACAGCCGTTCGACGTGATTTATCCCGCGCAAATCGACGCCGGCAACCTGCGCGAGAAATACGACGCCATCGTCCTCGTCGGCGGCGCCTTGTCCGCGCCGGGCGTGCGCCCGCCGCCCACTCCGCGCCCGCGCAACCTCCCGCCCGAATTCGAAGGCCGCGTCGGCCGCCTCACACCCGAACACTCCGTGCCCGCGCTGCGCGAGTTCCTCTCGGCCGGCGGCACGGTCGTCGCCATCGGCTCCTCCACCGGCCTCGCTTTTCACCTCGGTCTTCCGCTCCAGAGCGCGTTGACCGAACGGAACGCCGAGGGCCGGCTGCGCACGCTGCCCGACGACAAGTTCTACATCCCCGGCAGTATCCTCTCGGTCCGCGTCGATTCCGCGCAACCCGTCGCCTGGGGCTTGCCGGAACGCCTCGACGTCTACTTCGACCGCAGCGCGGTCTTTGCCCGGCCCGCCAATCTGCCCGGTTTCCAACCGGTCGCGTGGTTCGATTCGGAAACCCCGCTCCGCAGCGGCTGGGCCTGGGGACAGAAGTACCTCAAAGACGGCGTCACCCTTGCCACAGTGCCGGTCGGCGCCGGGAAACTCTACCTCTTCGGCAGCGAAATCGTGTTTCGCGGCCAAACCCACGGCACCTTCAAGCTGCTGTTCAACAGCCTCCAACTCGCCACTGCGAAACCGGCGACCGCCCGCTGAACCGTCCCGCGGTCCGCAGCGGCGGCGCGCGCGGCGAAATCGCTGTTGACAACCGAAACGCCTTCGTGAGTTTTTTCTCCTCTTGGTTCAAGGCTTCCTAGCTCAATGGTAGAGCAGCTGACTCTTAATCAGTTGGTTCGGGGTTCGAGTCCCCGGGGAGCCACCAAGCTTCGCCTCTCCCCTATGCGAAGCGGACCGCGAACGACGGGTTATTTCACAATCCAATTTGGTCAGGCGCAGCGGCCTCTCGCCGGCGTAGCTCAACGGTAGAGCACCTGTTTTGTAAACAGGCGGTTGCGGGTTCGAATCCCATCGCCGGCTCCACCGCCCGCTCCCGGTCCCTCCCAATTTCTGCCCGATGGTGTAATGGTAGCACAAACGACTCTGACTCGTTTTGTCTAGGTTCGAGTCCTAGTCGGGCAGCCAGTTTTTCCGGAGCGGTCTCCGCTCCGCACCGGCCCCAAGCTCGCGGCTCAACTGCCGCACCGCGCCCATCTTGTCCGCCGCGTTTCCCCCGCGGTTTTGCCAAGCTCTCGCGACTCGGAGAAATTCCCGCGACGATGCACCAAAGTAGGTTGACACCCAACTTTTCATTAACCCTATTCGCGGCTCCCGTCCGTTTTCTTCCCCCGAAAATTTCCTCAGCACAGATGCTGAATTTCTGCCCCTCTCTGATCTCCGCCTTTCGTACGGAAGGCACGCTTCCTGCAATGGATGCCGTCTCGATCGGAACCGGGTTTGCGAGTTGACGGCCGAACCAACGTCCCGGTTTCACGGTTTCCGATCCTGCTTCGATCTTAAATCCAATTCCCACGCCCCTCCTTCGTCTGAACCAACAAATCTTCCTCCTATGATCATCCAAAGCCTCCCCCTCGCGTTTCTCCTCGGTGACGCCACCATGATGGACCTCTTCATCATGGGCAAAGAAATCATGTGGCCCATGATTCTGGTCTCGTTCGTCATGATCACCGTCGTGATCGAGCGCCTGCTGTTCATCTTCCGCGAGAACTCCAGCCGCGAACCGGAAGTGGTCGAGAAGATGCTCGAGGCCGTGGAGCGCCGCGACATCGAAGGCGCCCTCGCGATCGGCAAGAAGAGCAAAGACTACATCGCCAAGATTTTGGTCTACTCCCTGAGCAACCGCGAATTCTCCCTCTCCAACGCGTTCATCCGCGCCTCCGGCCAGGAACTCACCCGCTTCCAGCAGGGCATGGCCACGCTCGACACCTGCATCACCGCCGCCCCGCTGCTCGGTCTGCTCGGTACGGTTACCGGCATGATGCGCACCTTCGGCGCCCTCGGCGGCGGCGATGTCGGCGCCGCGGCCGGCGCGATCACCGGCGGTGTCGCCGAAGCGCTTATCGCCACGGCCATGGGTCTGGCGGTCGCCATCGTCGGCCTCCTGCCCTTCAACTACCTCAACGCCCGCTCCGAGCAGGCGAAGCAGGAAGTCGCCGACGTTTCCCACGCCCTCGAGATTCTGCTCAAGAAGTCCGAGACGGGTTCCCTGTCCCGCTGATTTCTCCCAAGAAATCTCCCGCACGCACGTCGTAACCAGCACAGCCCCTCACAACCATGGCCGGATCATCAGGTGGCAGCAGTGGCGGCAAGAAGAAGGCGCGTATCGAGATCATCCCGTTGATCGACGTCGTCTTCTTCCTGCTGGCGACGTTCGTGCTCTTCACTCTCTCGCTCAACAAGTCCAACGGCGTCAGCGGCATCAACCTGCCGCAGTCGGAAACGGGCAACCCCCGCGATCCGTCCGGCACCGTCACGATCTCGGTCACCGAGGCCGGCACGATCGCCTGGAACAAAGACTTTATCAGCCTCGCGGAATTCATCGAACGGCTCAAGGCCTACAAGCTGTCCGATCCCAACGGGAAGATTCTGATCAACGGCGACGAAGGCGCGATGTTCAACTCCGCCCTCTACGTCTTCGACGAAGCCCGCAAGTCCGGCTTCGAGAAGATCTTCATCGAAACGAAGGTCCGCGCCGCCGGCAAATAACCCGGCCGCCCCTCCAACACCCTTTCCACCATGGCCGGTTCCAGTCCCAAAGCCGACGAAGGCAAGAAGAAGGCACGTATCGAGATCATCCCGCTGATCGACGTCGTCTTCTTCCTCCTCGCCACGTTCGTGCTCTTCACCCTTTCCCTCCAGCGCATCTCGTCCGTCGACGTGACGCTGCCGAAGGCCGATCCGACCGCCCAGCAGAAGAAGCAGGAGGATACCACGGTCTACCTGCAGGTCTCCGACGAAGGCACCTACTACTGGAAGTTCGGCGAGAATGCCGCCGAGCTCATCTCCACGAGCGAAATCGCTCCCCGTCTCGCCGACTATCGGAACAGCCTCGGGACCAATGCCCGCGTGCTCGTCCGCGGCGACAACCGCGCCCGCTTCGGCGCAGCCGTGCTCGCCCTCGACGAAGTCCGCAAGTCGGGCATCGAGCAGATCTCGGTCGAAACCGTCCAAAGTCAGACCGGCCGCTAAGCCGTCCCTACCATGAGCCGCGATTTAATTATTGGCATCCTGATTTCGGTCACCCTGCACGTCGGCGTCCTGTTCGGCGACAAACTCATTCCCGAAAAGAAGAAGGTCGTCGCCGTTGTGAAGGAGGAGCCGAAGATCCAGCTGATCGAAATGCCGAAGGTCGAGGAAGAGCCGCCGGAGGTCATCGAGACCAACGAGGAGGTCAAACCCCTCGATCTCGCCCCCCCGATGCAGCAGGACCAGCCGCAGCTCGCGACGCCCGATTCTTTCGTCCAGAAGATCCAACCGCCGCCGCCCGAGAACGTCGCGATCTCCGCCTCGATGAGCATCGTGCCCGAAGTCCGCGATCCGAACATGTTCCGCGGCATGAAGGTGTTCGACGTCTCGATGCTCGACCAAACTCCGGTCGCGAAATTCCAGGCCCGTCCCCAGTACCCGTTCGAAATGCGCCGCGCCGGCATCGCCGGTGAAGTCGTCGTCGACTTCATCGTCGACACCAACGGCGACGTGCAGAACGCCTACGCGATCCGCTCCTCCCAGCGCGAATTCGAGGCGGCCGCCGTCCAAGCCGTCAGCAAGTGGAAGTTCAAGCCCGGCCGCAAGGGCGGGCGCGACGTGCCCACGCACATGCAGGTGCCGATCGTCTTCACCCTTAACGAGGAGTAATCCGACGTGACCGTTTCCCTTTCCCACACCGCCCGTCGCTGCGCCCGCGTTGCCGGCTTCGCCGCCGCCCTCGCCCTTTCCGCTTCCCTCGCCTCCGCCCAGCAAGGCGGCCAGAAACAGCCGTTCAGCGTCGGTGAAAAGACGAGCGAGGCCCTGACCAAGCTCAAGCCGCTGCAGGAATCGCAGAACTGGGACGGCATGATCGCCCTCCTCGACGCGATCCCCGGCATCAAGCCCGACAGCTATGACCAGGCCCTGATCCTGGACATGAAGGCCAAGCTCTACATCCAGAAGAACCAGCTCAACAAGGCCATCGAGCCTTGGGAAAAGGTGGTCCAACTGGCCGAGACGCACGGCTACTTCGAAAAGAAGCAGGTCCTCGATATCGTCACCTTCCTCGCCCAGCTCTACGCCCAGGAAGGCACCTCCTCGAAGGACCCGGTCGTCCAGCAGCGCAATTTCGGCAAGGCCGTCAGCTACTTCAAGCGCGTGATGGAAAACACGCCGAAGCCGACGCCCGAGCTGATGATGACCTACGCGTCCATCCTCTACTACAAGGGCTCCAACGCCACGAACCCCGACGCGGCCGCAATCAAGGAAGCCCGCGAAATTGTCGAGAAGGGCCTCCTGACATCGATCAAGCCCAAGGAAGGTTTCTATCAGCTCCTCCTCACGCTCCAGCAGTCGCAGAACGACCTCGCTGGCTCGGCCGAAGTCCTTGAGCTCCTGCTCAAGCAGTCGCCCGCCAAGAAGGACTACTGGCAGTTGCTGATGGCGAGCTACCTCCAGCTCTCCGAGAAGGCCAAGGACAAGGATCCGCAGCTGGCCAAGGACTACCTTACCCGCGCCATCGTCACGTGCGAACGCGCGCAGGCCCTCGGCCACCTTGGCACCCCCAAGGACAACATGAATCTGGTTTCCCTCTACCTGATGGCGAACCAGTTCACCAAGGGCACGGAGCTCCTCTACAACGGGATGAAGTCCGGCAAGATCGAGTCCGAGCCCAACAACTGGCGCGTGCTCGGCCGTTACTATCTCGAAGCCGACCTCAACACCCAGGCTGTCGCCGTCCTCGACGAAGCCGCCAAGCTCTTCCCCAAGAACGGCGAAATCGAAGTCCAGCTCGCCCAGATCTATCTGCAGATGGAAAAGCCGCGCGAGGCGCTCCGCCACGCCAAGGCCGCCGTCGCCAAGGGCAACTTCGAAGGCACCAAGCCCTTCTCGGTCCACTACCTCATCGCCTACACGGCTTACGAATTGGGCGAAATCGACGAATCGTTCGCCGCCCTCACCATCGCGGAGAAATTCCCCGAGGCGGCCAAGGACGGCCAGTTGCCCCGCCTCAAGGGTGTCGTTCAGGAAGCCATCAACGAACGCAACCACGCCAAGGATTCCAAGGAAAACAAAGACAAGAAGGCCCCCGCCAAGACCCCCCAGCCGGTCAAGAAGGCCTGATTCCCGCCCACTCCTCACCTATCTCCCATGAAGAAAAGCTACGTCTATTTCGCCATCCCACTTGCCGCGTTGGTCATCTTCTTCTTCGGCTTTTATTGGAGCGCCCACAAGTCGTTCGAAGACCGCGAGGCCGCCAAGGTCAAAGCGGTGCAGGACGCCAAGGCCGCCAAGCTGAAAAAGGAAGCCCAGGATCGCGAGATCGCGGTCAAGGCCGCGGTCGAGCTGCAGGAAAAGCGCCGCAAGGAAAAGAAGGAGCGCGACGAGCGTGACAATCTGGCCAAGGAAGAACGCGAGAAAGCCCGCCAGGCCCGCGAAAAAGCCGGCCGCGATGCCGCCAAGTTCAAGGAAACCGTCGGTCGTCTGAAGAAGGAGATCGAGGTCGAGAAGAAGCAGATCGCCGAGATCCAGACCGAGCGCAAGCGCGTCACCGACGAACAGGCCTTCCTCCGCGATTACGTCAAGAAAGCCGAAGCCAACCAGCGCAGCCTCATGGGCGTCATCGAGCGGATCGAAGCGGCCGACAAGGCTGCCGAGGCCGCCGCGAAGGCCGCCACCGCCGCCGCTGCCGCCGCCAAGAAATAACCTTCAGCCCCCGCACACACCCGATGAAAAAGTGGATGTATCTCATTCCCCCGACGATCATGTTGGGCCTCTTCATGATCGTGTACTTCTCCCACGTCGAAAAGACGCACGCCAAGGAGAAGGCCAAGGCTGACCTAATCGCCAAGGAAAAGGCCGACGCCGACCAGAAGAAAAAGGTCGCCGAAGCCAAGGCCCGCGAAGACGCCAAGAAGCGCAACGAAGAGCGCGAGGCCGAGGAGGCCAAGAAGGAAAAGGAGAAGGCCGACAAACAGGCAGCGAACGACAAGGAAGTCCGCGACGCCACCGCCCAGTACAATGCCGAGGCCGACAAGTCTTCCAAGGAGGCCGCCACCCTCGAAATCGAACTCGATCGTCTCCGCAAGGAAAAGGACAAGCTGAGCCGCGAGACCTTCGATCTGGCCAAGCAGGTCGAACTCGCCCGCATCGCCCGCCGCAACGCCGAGCTCGAAATCCAGCGCGTCACCGAAATGATCCACCGCCGGGCCTCCGACAGCGCTCTCGTGAAGCCGCCGGTGATCCCGCCGGCCCCCGCGAAATCCTGATCGCGTTTCACTTCACAGCCCCGGAGCAATCCGGGGCTTTTTTGTGCCCGCACTCCGGAAGCGCGCACCGATCAATCGCTCCGGTAGATGCCGCCCGATCGGTCTAAGCCTCCCGGAGGCCTTTCCGCGCCGTCTTGCATCCGCGCCGAACGCCGGTCGCATGCGAATCGCTCCCGCGGCCGCATTCTTCCCTTTTTCTGCTTGCGCCCCGTCGGAGCGTGAGGCTCCCTCTGCAGCCCGGCTCACGAAGTGGGCCGGAAAAAATGTCGGGGCGTAGCTTAGCCTGGTAGAGCGCTACGTTCGGGACGTAGAGGTCGTGAGTTCGAATCTCACCGCCCCGACCATTTTTCGCCGCGGCCAAGCCGGGCGCATCACACCGCGAACGGGTTGTAGCGCAGCTCGTTTTCCACCGTTGTCAGGGGCCCGTGTCCCGGCGCGATCACCGTTCCCGGCGGCACCGCCCCGAGCATCCGGCGCAGGTTCGCATGCAGTTGCTCCTGCGAAAAATAGGCTCCGCCGACCGACCCCGCGAAGACCAGATCTCCCGAGACCAGCACGCTCCGCGCCGCCGGCGTCCCGGGCATCCGCACCCAATAGCAATTGTGCGCCGCCGCATGACCCGGGGTGGTGAACGCCGTCACCTCGATGCCGCCGAACCGGCGGGATTCCGCCTCACCCAGGGGCGAACCGCACGGCGCCTCCGCCCCGCAGGGAACGAACGCGGCCGTCACGCTGAACCGCGCCACCACCTCGCAAAGGCCGCCCGCGTGCTCCGCCTCCACGTGGGTCAGAAACACCGCATCCAGTTTCCGGATATCCGGCGGCCAGGCCTCCGCAAGGCTCCGCATGCCCGCCCCGGTGTCAAAGAGCACGGCATGGTCCGCGCCGCAGGGGCCGATCAGGTACGCGTTCGCGACGCCGATGCCGTGCGGCATCCGCAGCGCGCGCACGCAGAACGGCAGCGGCCCGATCTCCGGCAAAGGGTAGCGCCCCGCGCCGAGTGCGCACAGGCCCACTTCGTTGAGTTTCAGCTCGGCCGCCAAACGGCGCAGTTCCTCCGCCGACAGATCCGAACGGTAGTCGACGGCATCGCGGATCCGGGCCGCCGCCACGCCGGTGCGCGCCGCCAAGATCTCCTCCGACATCTGCGCGCGACGCATCGCCTTCTCGAGGATATCCCCGAGTTCGTCTTCCAAAGCTGGCGGGAGCGGATGCGGCACGGCACCGCACCCTGCCCCGCTCCGCGCCCGCTGGCAAAATTGATTTTGTTTTTTGCGGGTCCGCCGCCACCGTCGCGCCATGGACCACGACCAAAACGAGATCCTGGAAATTTTCCGCCGCACCCGCGCCCTTCTCGAAGGCCACTTCGTGCTGCGCTCCGGCCTGCACAGCGGCCACTACTTCCAATGCGCGCAGGTCTGCCAGCGCATGGACGCCGTGGAGCGGCTCGCGACGCTGCTGCTGGCCAAAATCCGGGCCTCCGGGGTCGAATTCGACACCGTCCTCGCCCCGGCGATGGGCGGTCTCGTGATCGGCCAGGAAGTCGCCCGCCAGGCCAAGGTCCGCTACATTTTCGCCGAAAAGGAGAACAACGTCCTCGTCCTGCGCCGCGGCTTCACCTTGGCCCCGGGCGAACGCGTGTTGGTCGTCGAAGATGTCGTCACCCGCGGCGGTCGCGTCCTCGAGTGCCTCGAATTGGTGCGCCAGGCCGGCGGCAAATCCACCGGCATCGGCATGCTGGTCGACCGCAGCGCCGGCTCGGCTCGCTTCGCTGTTCCGGCGGTTTCCCTGCTGGAGCTGAGCTTCCCGACCTACCCGGCCGACGCTGTCCCCGATTGGCTCGCCAAGCTCCCGGTCCAAAAACCCGGCAGCTGAGTCCGCGCGCGGGTCGCTGCGCCCGCGTCAGCGTATCGTCACGACAATGAACCGCACTTGCCCGCGATCGTAAACCGCGAGCAGGTTGCGCCCCGGCTGGAGCGCCTCCCGCGCCGAACGCAGGTCCGCCACCGGGACGCGGTTGACCTCGAGGATGACCATGTTCGGCGCGAGTCGATCGCGGAAAGGAGAGTCCCCGGCGACCTCGCTGATCACGACGCCCTTTACGCGCGGGTCGTTCAGCCCGAGGCGACGGCGCATTTCGGGCGCGAGCGTCACCACGTCGACGCCGTCGAGCAACTGGTTGGGATTCTCGGTGATCTGCCCCAAGGTCGCGTCGACGCTCCTGGTTTCGCCGTCGCGCACCACCTTCAGCGTCACTTTCGAACCCGGCAGGATCTGCGAGATCTGCAAACGCAGTTCCTCCCACGTCGAGACCGGATGGCCGTTGATCGCCAGAATCACGTCGGTGCGCCTCAGGTCCGCCTTCTCGGCGGGACTTTCCGGGTCGATGTCCGTGACGACGACGCCGCGCGTGCCCTTCGCCAAACCGAGTTGCTCGGCCACATCGGCCGTGACCGTGTCGCTCGTCACCCCGAGGTAGCCGCGGGCGACGACGCCGGTTTGCACGACGCTCTTCATGATGAACGCCGCGAGATTCACGGGGATCGCCAGCCCGATCCCGATGCTGCCGCGCGACGGCGAGATGATCGCGCTGTTGATGCCGACCAACCGGCCCCGCGCATCGACCAGCGCGCCGCCCGAGTTGCCCATGTTGATCGCAGCGTCGGTCTGGATGAAGTCCTCGTAGCCCTTCACGTTTTCGAGGACGCCGAGCTGGCTGCGGCCTTTCGCGGAAACAATGCCCATCGTCACCGTCTGCCCGACACCGAGCGGATTGCCGACGGCGAAGACGACATCGCCCACCCGCAGGCGATCGCTGTCGGCCAACGTCAACGTCGGCAGGTTTTCGCCCTCGATCTTGAGCACGGCGACATCCGTCTTCGGGTCGCTGCCGATCACTTTGGCGATGAAGTCGCGGTCGTCGGCCAGTGTGACCTTCAGTTCGTCGGCACCCTCGACGACGTGGTTGTTGGTCAAAATGTAGCCGTCGGGCGTGACGATCACGCCGGAACCTAGCCCCTGCTGCCGGCTCTCGCGTTCTTGGTCCGGAATATTGCCGAATAACGGCCGCAACAGCGGATTGATCGCGATGCGTTCCTTGATGATCTTGGTGGAATACACCGAAACGACGGCCTTCTGCGCCGGTTCGATCACGTCGGCGTACGACACCACAATCCCGGGTTTCGCGGCCTCGTTCACGGGCGAGCGGTCGACCGTCAACGCCGGTTCTTTGGCGGGCGCGGCGGGCTTTCGCTTCGGCGCGGAGGCCGCGGACAGGGCGGACGACGCAAGGACGGAGACGACGAGAGCGAGGCGGAAAAACGGCTTCGGCTTCATGGCAACGGAGCCCCGAAGATGAGCGGCCGCGGCCTCGACGCAACTGCGGGCGGCCGACTCAGAAGCCCTTGACGCGGAAAAGACCCGTCACGCTCTCGTTGCTGTTGATGCGTTGGATCGCCTGGCCGAGGAGGGAGGCGATGCTCAGCACGCGCACCGGCAGGCCGTGCGTGTTCACCGGCGTCGAATTCGTCGTGATCAATTCGTCGATGAGCCCGCTCTTGAGGCGCTCGATCGCGACCTCGTTGAGGATGCAATGGCTGACCGCGGCACGCACGCTGCGGGCGCCGTGCTCGCGGAGAATCTTGGCGGCGGCGGTGAGCGTGCCGGCCGTCTCGGTGATGTCGTCGACGAGCAGCACATCGCAGCCGTCGACTTCGCCGACGACGTTGATCGCCTCGACGTTGGTCGCGCTGGTCCGCTTCTTGGCCACGAGGCCAAGACCTGCGCCCAGCACATCGGCATAGGCGGCGGCCATCTTCATTCCGCCCACGTCGGGCGAGCAGACGACGAGCTTGTCGCGCTTCTGGCTGCCAAAGTACTGGAAGAAAACCGGGGAAGCGTAGAGGTGGTCCACCGGAATGTCGAAGAAGCCCTGGATCTGCTGCGAGTGCAGGTCCATGGTCAGAATGCGGTTGGCCCCGGCGGCGACGAGCAGGTTGGCGACGAGTTTGGCCGTGATCGGCACGCGCGGCTGGTCTTTGCGATCCTGGCGCGCATAGCCGTAAAAGGGCAGCACCGCGGTGATGCGCTGCGCGGAAGCGCGGCGGGCCGCGTCGATCATGATCAGAAGTTCGACGAGGTGGTGGTTCGTCGGCGGGCACGTCGACTGGATGATGAAGACATCGTGGCCGCGGATGTTTTCGTTGATCTTAACGAACGATTCGCCGTCGGGAAAACTGGTGACCGTCGCCTCGCCGAGCGGCAGGCCGATCGAGCGGCAGATTTCCTCGGCGAGAGGACGATTCGAATTGCCCGTGAAGATCTTCAGCCGCGTTTCGCTCATGGAGGTGGGCGGATGTTGGAGCGGCCCGCCTCAGGAGGAAGACTTTTTTGCGTCCATCAGCTGCGATTCCAGCGCGTCGACGCGCCGGAAGAGGTCGGGCAACCGCTGCTGCAGGACGGCGATCTTGCGCTCGAGCAGGTACGGGATCGCCGGCGTGCCGTTGACGAAGCTGCCCGGCGCGACGTCCGAGGTGATGCCGGCCTGCCCCCCGGCCTTCATGCCCTTGCCGAGAGTGATGTGTCCGCCGATGCCGGCCTGGCCACCCAGCACCACGTAGTCCTCGAGCGTGGTGCTGCCGGAAATCCCGACTTGGGAGCACAGCAGGCAATGGCGGCCGACCTTCACGTTGTGCGCAATCTGCACGAGGTTGTCGATTTTCGTGCCCTCGCCAATCGAGGTCCGGCTGAAGCGCGCGCGGTCGAGGGTCGAATTGGCGCCGATTTCCACATCGTCGCCAATCTCGACGTTGCCCACCTGCGGCACCTTTTCGTGCCGCCCCTGCACAAATTCGTACCCGAAGCCGTCCGAACCGATCACCACGCCCGGCTGCAGCCGCACCCGGTTGCCGAGCACGCACTCCGCGGCGACGATCGCACCCGGCATCAGCCAGGAACCGGCCCCGATCCGCGCCTCGCGCCCGACAAAAACCTGCGCCTGAAGATGGGAGCCGGCCCCGATCGTCGCGCCGGACTCGATGACGCAGAGCGGACCGACCGTCGCGGTCGGATCCACCGTCGCATCGGCCGCCACCGCGGCGCTGGGATGGATCCCCGGAGCCGGCTTCGGCCAGAGCGCCTGTTCGATCCGCGAACAGATCCGGGCCAGCGCGGCGGAGGGATTTTCGACCAAGAGAAAAAGCTGTCCCGCCTTCGGTTCACCGGCGTAATCCGGCGGCAGCAGCACCACGGACGCCGCCGTGCCCGGCACTTCGGTCTTGTATTTGGCGTTCCCGAGAAACGAGAGCTCGCCCGCTTTGGCCTCGGCCAGCGCCGCGATGCCTTGCACCGGCCGATCGCACGCTCCTTTGGCGGACTTCGGTCGGACGATTTCGGTGATTTCCTGCGCGGAAAAGGATACCTGCATCGCACGAGCGTGCGGGAACACCCGCGGGCTGCAATTCCGGAGCGGCCTCAAGCTAGGATGCAGCCCGATCCGCCGCAGTCCGTCGACCTGCCGGGGATCTCAAACCCGCCGGCCGTTCGCCCACACCGACGCGCACGGCAGATCGGGATTTCGAGAAAAAGCATCGTCCGAAGCCCACTTCCGACCTTGGCTCAAGACGGAAAATGGCTGCCCGGGTAGGGATCGAACCTACGACCAAGTGATTAACAGTTAAGTAGTTAACGTGATCCTAAAAATGCCGAACTGTTCACACATGATCGCACAATCGCTCGACTTACCAACAACTAAACTCATCATTTTCAGAAAACGACGATGCAGTTGGGAACAGTTCAGAACTCAAAAAACCGGACAGTAACCGGACAGACAAATCACTGTCCGGTCCGCGCCGCGAAGACCCATCAGGATTACTGGAAGGGAAAATTGAAGCGTCGGACCTACCTGAGCCGCGACGGCGCCCGCGTCGAAATCCCGGAGTGGCAGGTCCGGATGTTCCACCGCGGCCGCGAAGCGTGGTTTAATCTGGATACGCCGAACCAGACCACCGCCGCGATCAAGGCGCGCGACATCTACGTCTCGCTCGTCTCGGCCGGATGGGATGCGACGCTCGAGAAGTACAAGCCCGCGCCCATCGTCCGGGAAAAGGTCTGCACGGTCGGCGAGTTTCTCGCCGAGGTAGCGAAGCGGAGCGCACTGAAGCCGAAGACGCTTCGGCTCTACGCCGGGAAGCTCCGCAAGATCGTCGCCGATTTGGCCAAGGTGGAGGCCGGCATGAAGCAGAAGGACCGGCGACGGAAGTACGACTACGCCCACGGCGGCAACGCGGCGTGGCGCACCAAGGTGGACGGGAAGCCCCTTAGTATCCTGACACCGGATACCGTCAACGCCTGGCGCAATGCCTACGTCGCCAAGGCCGACACCGATCCGGTTGCGCGAAAGTCGGCCGAGCGCTCAGCCGCCTCAAACATCCGGTCCGCCCGCGCGCTCTTCACCGAGGACGTTGTCAGGCTGCTTAAGCTAAACCTCCCGCCGAACCCCTTCCTCGGCGTAAAATTGAAGGACCCCGGTCCGCAGCGCTACCACTCCGACATCAACCCGGAATGGCTCTTTGCCTGCGCGACGCGCGAACTGCGGACCGACCGGCCGCAAGTCTTCCTCGCCCTCTTCCTTTGCCTCTGGGCCGGCCTACGCCGCAAGGAGGCCGACCTGTTGACCTGGGAGCAGGTCGACTTTGCCGAGGGCCGAATTCACATCCGCCGCACCGCGCACTTCGAGCCCAAGACCGAGGAGAGCCAGCGCATGATCGACCTTGCGCCGTCGGCAATGAACCTGCTCCGGGAATTCCGGCAGGGCAGCGACGGCGCGTTCGTGCTTGCCGGCGAAGACCCGCGCCCCGACTCGACCTACGACTACTACCGCTGCGACAACACTTGGCGCTTTCTGGTGGATTGGCTGCGCGAGAAGGGCGTCCGGCACCAAAAGGCGATCCACATGCTCCGCAAGGAGAGCGGCTCCCTGATCGCCGCCAACTACGGCATCGAGGCCGCACGCCAGCACCTCGGCCACCGCGACATCCGCACCACCTCCGCCCACTACGTCGAGAAGCGAAAGCGCGTCGAGATCACGCTGCCAACCGACGGCGGACAGCTCGCCAGTATCGCAGGCTAGGCCAGCGCAGACGGCGGGTCGAGGAGGTGGCGCCTATAGCCTTAATGCACCCGGACACATTGGTCGACATAGTCATTTGAACGGCAGTTCTGGCCGGTCGGATTCTGCCCCTAGCGGTCGAACCTTAAGACTTGGAAACAAAGACTACGCACCACCATGAAGACCACCTCAAGAAATCTGCAGATCGCCGATGGCGAATGGCGCTTTGACAGAATCAATCCGGATGAACACTGGGCTGCCTGCATGTGGGAGTACTGCCGCGAATACTTCCATACCCTCACAGAGAGCGAAATCTCCCTCGCGAGAAAGAGAGGTCAGCACACTAGGCATGACCGGCTAAAAACACTCGGTCTGGCAATAGCATGCGATGAATTCCCACACACACCTTGGATGGACCTCACAGACTGCATGCGGGCAGAGCTGATGACCCATTGGATTCGTCCTCCCGGGGATATCGAAGACTACCGTTTGCTTGAGTACGCGGACGGAAAGAGCAGCGCCGAGCGCCGGGCATTACTGCGCAACCAGGGGAAGGTCGTGTTCGACTTGGGGGCACCGCCAAGAGATGCCATAACACCACAGCGGGCAATGGATCCCGCGACGATCAAGCTCCCTACGCGGGCAAACCTGCTGCAGAAATTCGAAGCTTGGCTGGATTCAAATCCCGAATGGTGGGACGGGCGCGGCAAGCGAGGTACGAGACAGGGAACCGCTGGGAAGCGGTCACCGAGGGAAGGCCTGAGGGTCTTGGCCTATTCGCGCTTACGGCGGAAGTTTGATGGGAACGACGCCGCAGTCAGCGACTTCCTAAAGAGGAACGCCTCGGAACTAGCATGGTGGCAGGTGCATCTCAGTTCCGAGCGCGCCCGAAAGCTGCCAGCCGAGGCTGCGAGGTGGCAAAAAATGGTGTGCCAAAGTTAGTTTTTCCCCGGTCGACAATTGAAAGTTTTCCGCGACCGAAACGGGAGTTTCGAATCGCTCCGATAGTATTCAATTGGGTGCCGTTCACATGAGAACGGTATTCAATACTCAACTACACCAAAACGACCCGGAGTCGCTGCTGACCCGCAAGGAAGTCGGCCACCTCCTTCGCCTGCACCCAGGCACCGTAAAGCGCCTCGAACACCGGGGCGCGCTGAAAAGCATAAAACTTAACTCCCGCGTGACGCGTTATTTGCGCTCCGAGGTCCAAAAGCTCATCGCGGCAGGGACGATCCAATGAACCGGAACGTTCAACCGCTGCCGACCTCAAGGTCCTCGCGGAGAGGCACCGTCCAAAAACGCAGGCCGGGCCGAACGACCAGGGTCTCGGTAGATGGTGTAGTTTCGGGCACAATTGAGCCCATGGCATCTACACCGCCGCAACAACTCATCCTTCGCCCCAGTTCGTGGGCGATGGAATTGTTTGGCTACACCAAAGAACGCCGAAGCGCGTTCTGGCAGTGGGTTTCAGCGAACAACGTCCCCCATGTTCGCACCGGACAACGGAAGATCCAGTTTCCTGAACAAGCCGTTTTCGACTGGATCAACCGGCGGAGCAACACGTCTATCTTTATCGGTAGGACGCGTCCGTGAATGGCTTCATGCGTCAAGCGACGCTTCAGCGGTCGCGGAGTCGCCAGGGCCCCTCTTCGCTCATGACCACCATGGTCGCGGACGACCTCCGCCACCGCGATTACTTGTCCGCCCAAGTGGTGCGTGACCTCGAGGACAAGATCGCGCGCATGACCCAAGCTCGCGCCGACCGCATCACTGCCCTCCACAAAATCCGATCCGCACTCGCCAAGGCCATTTTGGCCGGCAATGCGGCACCCGAACGCCGTGCCAACATCCGCTGACGTTCGCCAGTTGCCTCACTCGGTCGATGCCGAAAGGCACCTGTTGTCGTGCATCTTCATGGACGGTGCCGACGTGCTCACCCGCGCCGCCACCGCCGGCATCACGCCGGGCTCGTTCTACAATTCAAAGCACGGTGTGATTTTCGACTGCTGCTCCGTATTGCTTAAGGCGGGCAAGCCAGTCGAAATCTCGGTCATTGCCGAGGAACTTAGGTCGTCCCGAAAACTCGATGAGATCGGGGGCGCTGCGTTTCTGTCCGAGGTTTTGAAGCTGGTACCGACTACCCTGCATGCTGGTTACTTCATCGAGCGAGTCCGCGACTTAGCGTCAAAACGTGAAGCAATTCGCGTGATGAATGAGACAATCGACCGCCTGCACGCCGGCAGCGAGACAACGCAAGAAATCGTCGCCAGCCTGGGCACGCGACTTGGCGCCATCGAAGCATCAACGCTCACACACGGGAAACGCGGTTTCACGGTCTGGACAGTCGACGATTTCGAGAAATACCTGCCGCCCGAGGACGACGCGTTAATGGGCGAGGACGGCGGACACATCTATTGGCGCGACCGCGAGCTTGCCCTGTTGCTCGGTCCCGGTGGCGTCGGCAAATCGCGGCTCGTGCTGCACCTCGCCATCGCGCAAATCCTCAGACGCAAATGGATCGGCTTCGAACTTCACGGCCCGCCCCGTCGTTGGCTGATCATCGGCAACGAGAACAGCGCGCGCCGTTACCAGAGCGAACTGCGGCTGATGCTCCGCGACCTCCCGCCGACTGAGCGAAACTTGGTTGCCGGCCATCTCTTCATTCAGGCCCTTGTCGACGACACCGCCGACTCGCTCTCGCTCGACGATCCGCTTGCCCTGAAACTTTGGCGCGCGACCGCTGCGCAGGTGTGCGCCGACGTGCTCGTAGTGGATCCGTGGGAAGCCGTGATTCCCGGTGGCGACTGCAACGACGCAGTAGCAACGCGCGACGGCGTGCGCCAACTGCGCGCCATCTTCTCTCCCCATAGCCCG
Source organism: Opitutaceae bacterium (assembly GCA_027482185.1). Lineage (GTDB taxonomy): Bacteria > Verrucomicrobiota > Verrucomicrobiia > Opitutales > Opitutaceae > ER46. The sequence goes on from JAIXWF010000011.1 coordinate 48,776, forward strand.
CGCTTCACGCCGCTCATTGTGCACCACGCCCGCGAAGGCGCGGAAGCGGCCCGTAAAGCCGAAGGATTCGACGCGGGCGCCTTCGCCAAGGGATCGAAGACACTGCGAAGCATGGCGCGGTTTGGGGTCAACGTGGCGCCGGAAGACCCGGACGACGGCGCCCGCGTTGTGCTTGCGTGCGGGAAGATGAACAACGCGCGGAAGTTCACCACCCGCGGCGCCATCATGGACGAATCGACGCACCTCTACTTTAGCAACCCAGACTTCGACGTAGAGGCATGGCGCGCAGATGTTGAGGGGAAGCGGGGAGGAAAATCCTGCTCTGTTCGCGACATTGTTGAGGCAGTTCGGGAGGGGAATCACGTCACCGGAAAAATCGTTGAAGCAGTCGGGCAAAGCACGGGAGCGTGCGAACGCACTATCAAGTCACGCATAAGAGATGCAGTGGCCGGAAACTACCTCGCACCTTGCTCGCCGCGCGGAAGCTACAAGCTGGGGAGCAAAAAATTATGATTCCCTCGTGCAAATCCGTGCACGCTGCACAACGCCCTGCACAAGTTTGCCCGCTGGAGTTTGTGCATCGTGCAATCCCCCTTGTAGGGGTTGCACTTGCACAAACTCGGTTCGCTTTGAGCGGTGACAGACAGAAGTAGACGGCGCGAAACCCATCACCCGCGACCAGCGCACTCCACCACATCGGCTACTTTTCGCCAGCTACACCAACACAACCATATGAACCATACCCTTGATAGTGAGATGTTCGGGTGAGTCGGGAGAAGCGGGTCAATCGGTGAGTAGGGTGCCAGCCACGTCATTCCTGCCACGTACTCCGAAACTCCCTCAGAAAACCTGCGCGTTCCCGCCGCGGCGGCGGTAGCCTTGGCCCGCCCCGCCCGCACCCCTGAAAATCTCCGGCTGGGACCGCTAATGTCCTAGGTATCGTGCCAAACTTGGGGCATGTGTACCGTCGTGGAAACCGCCGCCAGGCCCCGCCACCGCCGCCGCCGCGATCAATACCGGGACATGCTTCGTCTCGCGGCCGCGCACTCTCCCCGGCGGGAGCGGCTGGTCGACGACGGCGTCCGCGAGGCCTGCGCGATCCTGCGCCGCCACGACCGCATCGAGTGGTACCTGCGGATCTGGTGCCGCGACCTCCTCGCCGGCGCCGCCGGCATGCCCGCCTTCAGCCGCCGCCAGACCCGGCGGCTCAATCGCCTGCGCCGCCAACTCGGCCCGGCGGACCCGTCCGCCTACTTCCGGGATCGGCAGAACTTCCTCCTTACGTGGTGGCGCCTCAGCGTCGAGGCCGGCCGCGTTCCGTTCCTCAAGCGTTGGCTGGCCCGGTTCCCTTTCGCCCGTTGCCGCACCTTCCGCGAAGCCAACCGGCAACTCGACACCTACGCCACCAACGCCGACCTGATGCGGGAGCACCAGACCTGGGTCGAAGATTTCGTCGTCTTCCCCGACGGCTGGAAGTGGGTCCTCGCCCCCTACGAATCGTCCAAGATGGAGGGCCGGCTGATGCGCCACTGCGGCAACGTCGGCACCCGGGACCCCGACCTGCAGTTCCTTTCCCTGCGTTCGCCGGAGCGCCGCCACGGCGTGCCGTTCTGGCGGCCCCACCTGACGTTCACCGTCAAGGCCGGCTACTTGGTCGAGATGAAGGGCCGGGGCAACGCGAAGCCCGCCCCGCGCTACCATCGCCGCATCATGGCGCTCCTCCGCGATCCCCGCCTCAAAGGTTTCGCCCGCGCCTTCGGCGCCTTGCCGCACCAGGACTTCGCCTTGGAGGACCTGCGCCCGGAAGATCGCGCCGCGGTCATCAACCGCCAACCCAACTTCGACACCTTCGAGCGCGCCGAGGCCCTCTGGTTTTGGCAACGATGGCGGATCATCTACGAGCCATCACCCGAGGCTACGATCTCGGCGCCGGTGCAGCTCGAGTTCCCGTTTATGGCGGACCTGCCCAAATCTTGGGCCCCGACACCAACCCAGTGGACGCCGCCCCAGCCGACCCCATCGCCGCGCCCGTCGCCACCCCCGCCGCCGCGCCGACCTAGCCCAACGAAAGGCCAAATCGTCCGTTTTGGCGTTTTGGCCCTAATCCTCGTGGCAACCCTATGGCTCGCGCTCACTTAACCCGCCCCGAAAATCTTGCGACGAGTGAATGCTATGGGGTGAACACGAACCCAAAGCCAGCCGTCCGATCCCGCGGAATTCCTCCGCGCCCGGAAAGCCCGGCGGTGGGTCCGCCAATGTCCCAACCCTAAGCCTATACTCCCCCCGCATGAAAACGACCATCCAGCTCGGCTACCAAGCCATCCTCGCCAACACCGCCGGTCCCGTTCCCCTCGTCCTCCAGTTTGACGCCCCGCAGATGCTGGCTGCCCGGCCCCGGCCCGCCGCCTTCGCCCTGGTGATCGACCGCAGCGGCTCCATGCACGGCCACGCCCTCGAATGCGCGAAGACCGCCGCCCGCACCGTCGTCCGCAACCTCCGGCCCGACGACCTGTTCAGCTTGGTGATCTTCGACAGCGACGCCGAAACCATCCTGCCCCTCAACAAGGTGACCTCGCCGGCGGAGGCCTACGCCAAGATCGATCTGATCCGGGCCGACGGAAACACGAACCTCACCGGCGGCTGGCTCCTCGGCCGCGACCAATTGCGAACGGCCCCGGCCGACTCCCTCAAACGCATTCTGCTCCTGACCGACGGCTGCCTTAACACCGGCATCGTCGAGACTCCGCAGGTGAGCCGCATCGTGGCCGGCGGCCTGGAGGCCGATGGCATCCGCACGAGCGCGCTGGGTTTCACCAACGCCTACGACGAGGATCTCCTTTCCGCCCTCGCGCATTCCACCGGCGGCACTTTCTACGATGCCAACAACCCGGAGCACCTGCCCGGGATCTTCGCCGCGGAACTCGACGGCCTCCAGAAGACCGTGGTCGTGAACCTCCGCCTGCGCCTGAAGCCCCTGGACTTTGTCGAACGCTTCGCCGGCTTGGGCGACTATCCGCAGATCACGCTGCCCGACGGCCGCGTCGAGATCCAGATCGGCGACCTCGTGAGCAGCGAGCAGCGGATCGCCATCTTCGAACTCGAGGTGCTGCCGATCCCGCTCGTCGCCGCCAACCAGCCCGCCGCCAGCTTGGACGGCGAGGCCCTCCTCGAGATGGAGATCGTCTACGACGAGGTCACCGCCGTGGGCCTGAAATCCCACACCGAACGGCACACGATCCGCGTCCGCCCGACCCAGGATCGCGCCGACGTGCAGGTGAACACGACCGTGCTGCCGTGGGTCACCGCGCAGCAGTCCGCGAGCATTTGGGAAAAGGCCGTGGCCCGCGCCGAGGCCGGCGATCTCGCCGGCGCCTGCGCGATTCTGGACGAAGGCATCGCCCGCATGCAGGCCTACGGCAGCGGCGCGCAGACCGCGGACGCCCTCCGCTTCCTGCAGGACGCCCGCCTGCGGTTCACTTCCGAGTGGGGCTACCAGAGTGCGAAGAAGAGCATGCGCTACCACGCCCAGTCCCTGAAACGCATGCGCAGCACCGAACACTGGGTCGGCGAAGGCGCCGCGCCTTCGTTCATGAAGCCGACGCCGGAACAGAAGCCGGAGTCGAAGTAAGCGAGAAGACAGATGCGGCAACGCACAACCTACTTTGCCACGATCCACGGCCTCACCAAAGCTGTGGATCGCGAGTCGCAGGCAAACTGGAAAGCGATTTCCCCACAGGAAGAATCAACGGAGGAATCGAATGTTGCCGCGTACCTTCAATCGGAGAAAAGCTATGGTGTCATGTGGCGCAATTCTCCCCGCCTGGCGGCGACAGAATCCGGTGGCCAGCTACCGGCGAAGGTATCCCGGATGTACCAAGCTGAGCTTTCTTCCTGCGGAGTAATCACCGTATGCTGATCTCTCTGCAAGAAGCCGCCGGGTTCGTGAGCACGCACTACGCCGTCTTCGACGAACTGTGGCGGCGGAAAGACGAACGTTTAACCGACGCCGATCTTCTTGCGGTCATCGGGTCTACCCAAGCCGCCGCAACTCCGTCCTACCTTCTGGCGCAGCTGAAGCGAATGAAGTTTCTCGTGGAAGCAGACGTGGCGGTCGGTGTGTGGGAACTAGCGCCGCCATTTGCGCGCTGGATAGAACATCTGCAGCAGATTTCACGGCCGGTATCCTCCGCGCGCATTCGTGGCCAATTGGCGGAGATCGCTCACAATCTGGATGCGTTTCGAGTCGCCGAAGCCCGGAGCGACCTCGCCACCGGGCGCGAGCTGTTGCACGAGACGCGTAGCGCCTTTCAACTCTTGATCGAAGACCTCGGCCAGACGCGTGCGGCGATCGCGGCCACAGTCAGCGACGCGAAGAGCGAACACCGGAAACAGAGTGCGGTGGAACGTTTTCGCCGAATCAATCGGTTCTGGACGGAGTATCTTGTTCCAATGCTCGATCTGCTCAACCCTGCCGGCACAATGGAGGCGGCCTGCACCGCTTGGGAAAACCAACTCGCGCTCTCGCTGGAGAAGAAGTTTATCCCGGATCGACTGGCGGCAGAGCGGATCGAAACCGAGATGCGAATTCTGCGGGTCACCGTGCGGCAGAGTTTCCGGTCGTGCCGTGATGAACTTGAGCCACTGCACGCGAGCTTGCGGCGCGAAAGTCTGTGGGCGGATGGAGCCGCAAAGGTCCTGCGGAGGCTGGAGCGCGAAGGAGTGGCCGGCTCGATCTACGCCACGAAGTTGCCGGTCTCGACCTTCCGGTTCGTCGGCCAGATTTCAACCGCCGCCTTGCTCGCCAGCGCGGCCCAATGGCGCGATTTCAGTACGCCGGCCTCCGCGATTGATTTTGACGGATCCGCCGCACCGGCCGACTCGCAGGACGTCGAAGACATGCTCGCCGCAATGGAGCTGAATCCGGCGAGCCTGTATCCTCTGGACGATCTGCTCGCATGGCTGGCGAAAAATCAAGGGCAACGCGGGTTCAACGCGATCCTACAGGTCTTCTCCCTCCTTGTGACTGATGCGCGCTATCAAGCCACTTTTCGTCTTCCGGTCTCCGACTACGCGTTCGCAGGAGGGATCGTCCGGTGTGGACGCGTAAAACTAGCCCTTCGTTCTGCCGCATGAACTCAGCGCCCGATCAACTCCCGCAAATTGCGGCCATCTTTCGCGGCATCAAGGCCGGCAAACACTGGTGCTTCGGGGACCCGGAATACGACGACCTGAACGGCGCTCTTTTTGAGCGCTACCAAGCGTTTTTCTCCCAACTGGACCTGAAGCTGCACCGCGACGGGCGCGGCTTCGTTTTCGCAACCTCGGACGACGACGACTACAAAGGCAGCGATTTGATCACGCGGTTTGTGGTCTTTACTGCCGTGTGGGTCGATGCGGTTGCGGATTCGGGAGAGGACATCGGCAAGGCACTTTTCGCCAGGAACCAAGTCATTGCCGATCTGCCCCACTTCGTCGCCGACTCGCATCGCCGCCTACTGAAGCAAGTAGGAATCGAAAATGTGGCGGAGCTTACGGCGACATTGCGATCCATGGAGCGCCTTGGATTCGTCGAGATAGATGGCAGCGGCCGTTTTTCGCTGCGGGTTTCGTTTCACCGAATCCTCGACGTTTGCCGCGACGAAGCCGCGGCGCCTGATGCGCCGACAACAACTGAGCCCGAACCAAATGGAAACGAGGAGGTTCCCGCATGACCGCGACCACCGCTCCCTCCCGGCTCTTTGGTCCCCGTCGCCTGATCCTCATCCAGTCGGGAAAATACGACTACGCAGAGCTGGATCTCACCCAGTCGTTCCAACTCGTGGGAGTGAACGGCTTGGGGAAGACCGCGCTGATTTCTACTCTGCAGTATCTCTACCTCGACAATCAGCGGGACATGCGTTTCGGCCAACACAGCACCGACGACAGCCGCCGATTCTATTTTAAGGGCGAAGCCAGCTTCATCCTCTTTGAGTGCGAGACGTCCCTCGGCACGGTGACGGTCGGAGCACGGAGCCTCGGCGCCGTGGCCGGCTACGAATTGCAGCGCTTCGCGTGGCACGGAGCGTATCACCGCGCCGACTTCATCGACGAACGGAATCGCCCGCGGGTGTGGGACGAGGTCCGCGCCAATCTGGCAACCAAGGAGCTGCGGGTGATGGCCGACACCGCAGAGCTCCGCCGCCTGCTGGGAGCCGTGGACGACGAGACGAATGCCAGCTGGGAGTTGGTCCCGCTTGCCGATTCGCGAGACTATCCGCGTTTTCGGCAGACTTTTCAGCGCCTGCTTCAGTTGAAAGACATTCGGCAGGATGATCTGAAGCAGTTGCTCGCGGATTGCGCAAAACTCAGCCCGGCCGAACGCGAAATCGACCTGGCGAAAGGCGCGGAGAAGGAGCTGGCGAAAATCAATCGTGATCGCCTCGAAGTGGCGGTCTTGCGCGCGGCGGTGGCACGGGTCAAAGAGGCGCGAGGACTTTACGAACAAGAATACGTTGCGCGGGCGATTGCGCACGCCGCCACCGATGAAATGCAATCACGGTATGCAGGCTATGCTGCATGGTTCAAAACCGAAACCGACGCGCTCTACGCTGTCCGCGATACAGCGCAGAAAGAATTCACTCGCCTGGAGAACGAACGAAAGACGCTTCAGCAATCGCTGAAAGAAGTGCACCAAGCTGCCGGCAGCGTTAAAGCGAAACTGGATGCCATTGCGGAGGACCGACAGCGCTATGCGGATTTCGTCCTGGAAGTGGAAGAACAAGTCCGGGATCGCCTGAGTGATGAGGTAAGCGGATTGAAGATGCGGTTGGCGAATGTCCCGGGCGAAGCCATCGAAGTGCTGACCCGCCAGCTCGGCGAACAGCAAGCGCAGATCGCTCAACGGCAGGCCACCTTGGCGGCCATCGACCAACTCTTCATCACCTGGCTGCGGTCCCGCCTGCCCGAAGAAGATATTGCTCGGGTCGGATCGATTTTCGACCGAAGGGTGCTCGAATCAAAGCTCGACGAACAGGTGACGATCCGAAACGAAGCCGAGTTGGTTCGGCGGCTGCGTGGAGCGGCCGGACGATGCGACCCGAGGGGCTATGAAGACGATGCGATCACGGTGGAATTTTCCGCCGGCGCAGTGTCGGCCGTAACTCAGTTGGGTCATCGCGGGAGGCTAGAGGAAGAGATTCGCAAGTTGCAGCGGGAGGCCGATCGCCTCGCCCGCGACATTGAGACGGTGCAGAACGCTGCGGAGTATCGGACACGGCTGCCGGTGGCAGAAAAGGAATACTTTGCGCAGGTCGGTAGGCTTCACGCCTTCCAACTGTACCGCGAAGAGATCGCCAAAGAGGCTACCTACAAAAGCGAACTGAAGCGCCATGAAGCGGACGGCAGGAGAATCGATGAACAGCTCGCAGCCAACGAAGCGGCGAGGAACGAAGCCGCGAAGAACGGGAACGCCGCCCTCGCGAAGTTCGACAAACTGAAGGAAGAGGACGGGAAAATCCGGATCGAGGCGCGCAATCTACCGACCGCCGAGGGCGACAATCCGGGGCCGACACCGTTGTCGTCTGCGTTCGTGCGCGACCTCCCTGTATCATTGTTGGAGGTGATCCGGATTACGCGTGACCGCTGCAATCTAGCTCGCAACCGGGCGACGCAGCTGGACGGAGTGATGGGACTGCTGGACAAAGATTTTCTTAACCCGAGCTTCCGGTACGACCACGCCTCGCCGGTCGTTGATCGGCTCTCGCAACTAGAAGCGGAAATCGCATCGCTCGATGAGCGAGCGCAAAACATCGAAGCACGGTGGTTGGCACTGCTGACGGACGCACAGAGCAGCTTCGCGCTCATGCTCAAATCGCTGCGCACCGTCACGCGCCAAGCGCGAAAGTTGACGGAGGAACTCGGCAAGATAGAGTTTTCCAGCCTCACGGAGGTCCGGCTGGAGATTGTTCCGAACGCAGCGGCGGTCTCCGAGTATGAAAGACACTCCAAGGACTCAGCCCAGCCGTCACTTTTCGACACGGCCGAGGAAGCCGAGCGAAAGATGAGCCAGTTCACCCAACTGCTGCAGCGTCGTCCGAAGCTGCTCCTGAACGAACTCTTCTCGTTGCGTTGCGACGTGCGCCGAAAAGACGGACAACGAAATTCCTACGAGAACTTCGACGAAGTCGAGTCCACGGGCACAACGGTGGTGTTGAAAGTCACCCTGAACCTTCTTGTGCTCCGCGACCTGCTGATTCCTGGCAAGGCTCGGATTCCATACTATCTGGACGAGGTGCACGCGCTGGATCGGCAGAATTTCGGCAACATCCTCCAGCTCTCGGAGCGACTGGGTTTCATCGGCATCTACGCGGCTCCAACCGCAGCCATCGGCCCTCGTAGCTTTGTGCACTTGGTGCCAGACGCCAAAGGTCGGCTCGTCGTGACGGCGGCACATCGAAAGGATATCTTGAGGTCGCCCGATGACGCGACTCCCGCCGGCGAGGAATCCCATGGATGACGTGCCGCCATTCCTGCGTCGACTCATCCAGCAGCAGCGCTTGGCGGGCAGTGAGCTTTCGGCCCTGGCGAAGAAGCAGCTCGGTCCCCTTTTTTTGGGAGGGGTGTTGGTTGCCGAAACATCCGGCAGAGGTGAGGTAGTGGAGGTACGGAAACCGGAGCAGTTGCTTGCGTGGGCTCGGCACAAGTTCCCTTCATTTGAGGCTCGATGGCAGGGGCCGGCGCAATTCGGGCGGGCACAGTCAGTGGCTCGACGAAGGAGCAGCAAAGCGGGGCGGAATGGAGTTGGAGCTGGCGTGCTTCATCTAAGAGCGCCGTCACTGTGTGGCGGCTCTGTGAAGTACAACGGCAGCAAGTTTCCCGTTCATGATCTGACGGTGCACAACGGACTCGCGGCGTGCGCGATCACGACCGACACGCAGTTCGAGTTTACCGGGCAGATCGTGGTTGTTGAGAATCTCGAGTGCTTCCTCAACGCCGAACGAGTTCTCCCGAGCGATGCGTTGTTTCTCAACGGTGCCGGACGCCTTTCCGATCAACTCATCGCTTGCTTAGGTCGTTCCACCTTCGATCCGGCACCCATGTTACATTGGCCGGACTATGATCCCGTCGGTTTGGACGACTACGTGCGACTACGGCGCGTGCTCGGCGAAAGAGTGGCCCTTTATGTTCCTGAAGATATCGAAAAACGATTTGGAGCTCTCGCAGATCGTAGCTTGATCATCGAGAAACCCAAAAACCGGAGGCTGCTAGAGAATTTATCGGGCCAGAATTGGCCCTGCGAGGCATCCAAGAAGGTGTTTGATCTGATCAGGGAAACTGGTGCCGGCTTGGAGCAAGAAGCTCTATTTCTCGAATCGCGAAGTCAGGTTGGCGATACCCCAAAACGTTAACCCTCGAGCCTGCGCTCTTGATCTTCCGCCTGTAGGGCGGACAAGAGCGCATCCTTGGTTCGATGCGCGCTGTCACCCATTACTTCCAAGGTTCTCGGATTCCAGATCAATGCCATCGGCCGACTCAGTTCTTCCAAGTCTGCTTCTACAATTTCCATCCCCACGACAGTATCTTCATCAAGAATGAAGGTTGGCAGCACCGCTGCATATCTGCCGGTCCGCACTGCAGCTAGGCAAAGCCCAAGCGAGTCGCACTTCAGGCGCGGCTGAAAGATGTTTCCGTGGCCGCTTGCGATCTTTCGCAGCCGTTCCGTCAATTGACCGTCGGTGCCGATTGTGGCATGCGGAAGATCTGCGAGCGCCGCCTCGGTGGACAGGTTGCCGCGCACCAATCTGCGCGGCACAACGATCGCATACCGGATCGTCCCAATGTCCGACGCGTGCACGCTGTCCTTCACTGCGTCGCTGCGCACGATTCCGAAGTCCAATCTCTCATCCGCCACCTGGGACACTATCTCAGTCGTGCGAAGGTTGTGGAGCGTCCAAAGGTTCGGCGCGCCGCCTCGCGCGAGTGCCGGAATCAGCCACCATTGCAGGATGCTGTCTCCAGCTCCAATACGCCATTCATAGTCCTTCGATTGGACTCTCCGGGAAAACGCACGTAGAGCGCTGAACTGACTACGTGCGATTTCGGCTAGCTCTGCTCCGGCGCGAGTCAGTTTGAGCGTTCGTCCCGATCGCTCGGTTAGGGGGGTTTTGAAGAACTCATTGAGCTCGCTCAAGTGATGGCTCATCCGCGACTGCTGGTTGGGATCGTGCCCGGCTGCCTTTGCCAGGCTGCCGGCGTCCGCCAACTGCACTAGGCTGTGCAAGCGCTCCAAGGATAGGCCGCCGGTTTGCAGAAATTCCTTAAACATGCGCAAAACCCAAGTGATATGCCTTTTGCTCAATAGTAAACGCATAAATGAGCTGCTATACTGGCCGCATGTCCACCACTCCTCTCCCGGTTCCGGTTGCTAGCTTTCCCAATCTCCACGTCGCAGGTGCCTTCTATCCCGGCTTCCTCGCGAAACGCCGCGGTCTCGATCCCGTCTACAGCCCTGAAGACCAGCACGTTATTAAGTCGACGGTGACCCGCTTGCTCGCCCAGCCGACCACGGCCAAGCATCCCGGAATTCTCCTGGGCAAGATTCAATCCGGAAAAACGAAGACGTTTCTTGGCGTTACCGCCCTCGCGTTCGATAACGGCTACGACATCGCGGTGATTCTGACCAAGCCGACCACGGCCCTGGCGAAGCAGACCTACAAGCGCGTTCACAAGGACTTCGCCGACTACATCGAAGCCGACCAAGCCAAAGCCTACGACATTCTCGAACTGCCCGAGCGGCTAACCCAATTTGAGCTGAACCAAAAGCTGATCCTCATCGTGAAGAAGCAGCGGCAGAATCTCGAGCGCCTCACCGAGACGCTGTTGACGACCTATCCGAACCTGGCCCGAAAGCGCATTCTCTTGATCGATGATGAGGCGGACAACGCCTCTATCGGATACTTCTACTCCAAGGCCGGGGATCTTGAGCTCCGAACCATCGCCGGCCAAGTGGACGATCTCCGCCAACAGCTCCCGGCGGCCTCGTTCCTGCAGGTTACTGCGACGCCCTACTCTCTCTACCTTCAGCCCGAGGATTCGCCTCCCGGCCTTCAGATCGCCCCGGTTCGGCCCAAGTTCACCGAACTCGTTCCCGTTCACCGCGACTATGTCGGAGGACAGTTCTACTTTGAAGAGAGCAGGGATTCTGCGCATCCGGCGCACTACGTCTTTCGACCGGTCGCCGCAGCCGAGCTGGACATTCTTCGGCAGCCCGACGCTCGCCGCTTCAAACCTCAAGATTGCCTTTCGAGCGACAAAGTCGCCGGCCTGCGTATGGCGATCGTTACGTTTCTGACCGCCGGATGCCTGCGGCGCATTCAAGATGAGCAGGCTGGGCGGCGACCCAAACGCTTCGCGTTCCTTTTCCATACCGAAGCCGCCAAGGCCGCGCACGCTTGGCAGGAGTCCGTCATCCTCGCCTTCGACGAGCACTTGCAGGCCGAAGCCAAGTCCCAATCGGGACTGCTGCGCACTCTGGTCCAGGCTGCCTATGACGATCTCGCTCGTTCCATCGCGGCCTCGGGTGGAGTTCCTCCTGCCTTCGCCGACGTCTGGTCCCGCGTGGTTTTCGCCCTGACCAGCGGCGAGATCATGATCACCAAGGTCAACTCCGAGGCCCAGGTTGCCTCACTTCTGGACGACGAGGGCCAACTCCGCTTGCGCACCCCGCTCAACATCTTCATCGGCGGCCAGATTCTCGACCGAGGCATCACGATCGCCAATCTCATCGGGTTCTACTACGGGAGGAATCCCCAGCGTTTCCAGCAGGACACTGTTCTTCAGCATTCGCGAATGTACGGCTTTCGGCCCCCCGAAGATCGCGCGGTGACGCGCTTCTACACCGCGCCGCACATCCACGCCGCGATGCGCCGCATGCACGAAGCCGACAGCGCCCTCCGCGACCGCATCGAGGCGGGCTTCGCCGGCGCCGACAACACCGTGACCATGTTCGAAATCGACGATGGCAACCGTATCGTCGCCTGCAGCCCGACCAAGATTCTCGCGTCCAACATCACCACCCTGCGCCCGCGCGGTCGCGTCGTGCCCTCCGGCTTCGAGGCCGATGTGAAAACCCGGCTCCGGCCGCTCACCCTCGCTCTCGATACGCAGATTGCGGCGCTCGCCGGCCCCTTGCCCAAGGACGGTGAACACCCTGGCGCCGTTGATATCTCGCTCGCCGACGCGTGCAACCTCCTCGCTGGCATCGCCCCCGCTTTTGTTTCCTTTGCTCCCGGCTACGAAGATACGTGGAACTTGACCGAGTATCAGGCCATTTTGCGGCATCTGAGCGAGAGCACCGCCAATCCCGCGAACCGCGGTCGCGTTCTTCTCATGCTCCGCACTGGCCGCAACGTTTCCCGCAAGCCGGGCCCCGGGAGCAACGCGGAGTACAACGAGCCGGACAGCACCAACAACGACATCACGCCCGCCCGCGCCGCGGCCGTCGATCTGCCCTTGCTCATGCTGATTCGCCAAAACGGTGTTTCCGCGGGCTGGACGGGGGCTCCGTTCTGGTGGCCGGTGATCTACACACCGGAGAAAATGCGTCCCACGCTTTTTGCCCACGCCAAGTAACCCACGCCAGGCTCCAATGAACACCTCGACAACTTCAGCCATCACGCAGCCGGAAAGTGGCGGCCGGGCAGCGACGACGGACCGGATCCACACTCCGCAAACCGCCACGACCCACTACGTTTCCGAGTTTACGCTGGCCGCGAAAACCGGCTCCGCGGCCGACGCCTTCGAGATCGCGACCCGCTTCTTGTTCTCGTGGATCAAGACCAAGTCGAAGCTCCCTGGCTATGCCGTGCGCGAGGAACGGCATGGCGGGGATGCGGGTGCGCCCGAAGCGTGGGCCGTTCACCTCCGGCATCGTGAGCCCACCTCCGACTACCGTCGGTTTTGGTATGTCGATGTTTCTCTGCTTCGGCGCGAAACATCCTTCGATGTTCGGGTTTCGGTCTCCCACGGCCTGGACTTTGGGTTTGTCGGCTGGACGCCCGAGCCGCCGGAGCCTTCGGCCCCCAATTTCATCTGCGATTGGTTGGGGCATGCCGCGCTGACGCTTCGTTCCGGGCAGTTTCCGATCGCGGCGCTTACGTCGCCGCCACCGAAGATTGCGACCAAGAACAAGGACCGGATTGGCGCGATGATCGTCCCTCCGGAAAGCGCGGATCAACTGGCTCGGCTGATTTTCGATCCCAATCGCGGCCTGCCTGTCTTGGTGGTGAACGGTGACGTCAACCCCGTCACGTTTCCGCTCAATCCCAACAAGCTCCAGCAACTTCTCTTCGGCACCTGCTACGTTGTCTGGGTGCCCACGGCCCACGGTTGGGGCGAGGCCTGGCGTACGCACTTTCCTGTCGGCTTCGGCTGCACCACGAACACCGTCCGACTGTATCAGCCCGGGGCCAAACGCGACTCTGCTCACGATTCTGTCCGGCATCGGTTCTTCTCCGACGACGAAATCATGGCCCACGGGGGCGCCGCCGCGTTCGTCGGAATGATCCGCGACGGCCTCACGCGTCGCTTGCTCGCCCCCCGACCGGGCCGCGTTGCCACCTGCGAGGACGTGCTTGCGCTGAGCGCTGCCGCCGGTTTCGCCGCCCAGCGCCTCAAGCTCACCTCAAAGGAGGAAGAACTGGCCTTCTACGAGACGGAATACCAGCAACTGCTCGAAAAACACCGGAGTTCCGATCAGCTGCTGCAGGAGCTGGACTCCGAACTTGCCCGAACGAAATCGGAGCTCGAGGCGCTCCGTCCTCACGCCGAGGACTTGGCGGCGGAACTCGAAAAAACCAAGAGCGCCGCGGTGCCGGTTTTCAACCACAACGACCTCTTGCTGCGTTTCTTTAAAAACGAGGCCTCGGTCGTCGATCAGCTTCTGGCCCTGCAGGCACTCTATCCCGATGCGCTTCATCTTCTTCCCGCGGCGCTCGTTTCGGCCGAGGACGCCGTTGGGTTCGAACAGCCGGAAGTCCTGCGGGAAATGTTGCTCCAACTCGTGACGGACTTTCGCCAATGCCTGCTCGACGGCAAAGGCACTCAGGAGGGCGTCAGGATTTTTGGCCGCAAGGCCTTCACGACCCGAGAGTCGGACAACCTTAGCAGCAAGGGCCGCAACGCGCGCACCTTCTCTTACAAGGGTCAGCATGTCTTCATGGAGCAGCACCTGAAGATCGGGGTGAAAGACTCAGAGGCGCATTGTCTGCGGGTTCATTTTCATTGGGATTCTCCCTCTCGGAAAATCGTCATCGGCCACTGCGGCAAACACCTGCCACTGTGAGTCCCGAGGCTGGCTCCTGTCGCGGCCAGCCTGGGCTCCGTCTTCGCATCTGCCACAAGGTTTTCGTTCCCTCTGCGACCCAGTCTGGCGCTACCGCCAGCAATCCCGTTCGTTCCGGATTGCCCAGCGGGGCCTGCCTGGGGGAGCCAGGGACATGTACGGCATCGTCCGCTTCGAGCCGGTCCGCCGGCTCATTGACCAATCGGCCAAAAGATGACGTGAGTAATGTGCGATTTAGGTTCGTCGCCGCGAAGCAAAGCCTTGTTACTCGCCGTAGTTTTTGCGCCATCGTATGACTGCCCCTCTTTCGTCATCCCAATCGCTCCTGCTTGCCTTGGTTCCCGTTGATGGCTCCGCCATCGGAAACACCTCGCTTCGCGAGCAGCTCGGCTGGGAGGAGGCCGCTTACGTTGCGGTCCGAGATGAACTCGTCGCCGCCGGTGTCTTGGAAAAGGGCAAGGGCCGGGGCGGTTCGGTGAAACGCGTTGTGGCCGCCGTGCCCAAGACCGAACTCTTCGCCGCCGAGGAGATCGAGTCCGTTATCCCCGAGTTAGAACGAGCTCGCCGCGCCTCTGCGGAATCCGCCGCCGCCAAGAAAGAGAAAGCGCCGGCCGCTGCCGCGCCGTTCACCGAGCACCGTTTCGCGGAAGCGACCCGCAAGAACCTGCCTGCCGCCGGCGATGCCCTTGGCCATGTTGAGGAGGCGGGAAAGATCACGTACGCCTACGATCCGCACCGTCCGCCCGTCTTGCGGTTCAACGAGGGCATCGTCGGCCTGCGAGAGTTGCTCGACGAGTCCCGCCGCCGGCCGCTCACCGTGGAGGAGACGGAAAAACTCGCCGCGTTGCTGGAGGCCCCGCAGCCGTGGTTGGAGTGGACGGGTAAACGGGAAACCCCCGACTTCGCGGTCGAGCCTGTGGCTCTGCACATCCACGAACGCGTGTCCGCCCAAGCCATCTTGAAGGCAGTGCGGCGCGAAGACATTCAGCGCGATCTCTTTGCCGAGGGCGCGCAGTCAGCCAAGGAAGCCCGCGCCTATTACCAGCACGATGTCGCCTGGGCCAACCGCCTCATCACGGGCGACTCCCTGCAAGTCATGACGAGCCTCGCCCGCCGCGAGGGCCTCGCCGGTCAGGTGCAGATGATCTATTTTGATCCGCCTTACGGCATCAAATTCAGCAGCAACTGGCAAAACGAGGTCGGCAAACGCGACGTGAAGGACAAGGACGAAGACCTCACCCGCGAGCCCGAGATGATCCGCGCCTACCGCGATACCTGGACACTTGGCGTTCACTCCTACCTGGCGTATCTGAAGCAAAGGCTGATCGTCGCCCGCGAGTTATTGAAGGACTCCGGCTCAATCTTTGTTCAGATTTCAGACGAAAACCTGCATCGTGTGCGAGCGGTGATGGATGAGGTTCTGGGGGCTGAAAATTTTGTTTCTCAGATAACCTTCCGCAAGGGCATGGCCCTAAGTTCTGACGCAATTTCTGGTGTTTGTGATTATCTCGTCTGGTATGCCAAAGACGCATCGAAACTGCTCGTACGAACACTGTTTTACGAAAAAGAAGAGGGCCTTGATTCGGGGTACGCCACAGTAGAGACGGACAATGGCGCTCCATATCCAGTCACTTCAGCTGAACGCGGCCGAATTTTTGGAACTCAACCACTGCATGCAGCCGGAACAAACCTATCTTCAATGTTTGCCATCAATGTCTTTGGAAGGGACTATATGGCGCCAAGACAAGGCTGGAAAACGAATGAAGAAGGTATGGTTCGTCTTTCGAGGGCGGCTCGAATCGCTGCTACCGATTCAGTCCTACGGTACAAGATATATTTGGATGATTATCCGGTATCCAAGCTGAGCAATTTGTGGAGTGGAATCACAGGAGAACCCGACAAGCGATACGTGGTACAGACGTCTACAATTGTTGTGCAGCGTTGCATGCTAATGACCACGGAACCAGGCGACCTCGTGCTGGACCCGACTTGTGGCAGTGGTACAACGGCCTACGTCGCCGAGCAATGGGGCCGCCGTTGGATAACTATCGATAGCTCACGTGTCGCCGTGGCAATCGCGCGTCAACGGCTGCTCACGGCTTCCTATAACACCTACAAGACCAAAGATCCAGAAGCGGGATTCGATCCTAGCGCCCCGCAAAATCCGGCCCACGGTTTTCACTACAAGACCGTCCCGCACATCACGCTCAAGAGTATTGCGCAGAATAAGGGCCTCGATCCCATCTTCGCCAAACATGAGCCCATACTTGTCGCCCGTCTCGCCGAATTAAACGCCACGCTCGCCGCCATCGCGGCCCCGCAAGCAGCCGCCCTGTGCCAGAAACTTGTCGCGAAGCTCCTAGCGAGGCACGTAGCCGACGGCGCCAACGCAGTTACCGATGCCGATTACCGCCGCTGCCTCCTCCCCGGTACCGACAAGGCACTCATCCAGCCCGGCAAGAAGATCACCGACAAGCAGGCCAAGGCTTATCAGGCCGCCATCCCGCCCACCGCCGCATGGCGTGAGTGGGAAGTACCTTTTGACGCTGATCCCGAGTGGCCCGCACCGCTCGCCGCCTCGCTCGATGCATACCGCACCGCGTGGCGAGCCAAGATGGACGAGGTCAACGCCGCCATCGCCGCCAACGCCGAACAAGAGGAGTTGGTCGACCAGCCCGAAGTTGTGCGCGGCGTCGCCCGCGTGGCCGGTCCCTTCACAGTAGAATCTATGCGCCCACCCGAGACATCCCTCAAGGGCGAGGCCGATCACGAAGACGCACCCGGCCCCATCGGCGACGAGCCGGGCGAGCTCGAATCGTTCGAGACGACCACCGCACCTGAGCGTGATGTCACCAACGCTGCGTCGCACATCGAGCGCATGTTGGAACTGCTCAAGCACGACGGCATCACCTTCACCGGCAACAAGCACGTCAAGTTCACCCAGCTCGACGCCGTCGAGAGCAGCTTCCTGCACGCCGAGGGCGAGTTTGCGGCCGAGGACGCTAAGCCGCACCGCGTGGCCATCGTTGTCGGCCCGGAGTTTGGCAGCGTCACCAGCTACCAAGTGGACAATGCCCTGCGCGTCGCCCATCGCCGGGGTTATGACGACGTCGTCTTCGCCGGTTTCTCCTTCGACGCCACCGCGCAGGAAACCATCCAGGCCTACAACGACGAACCCCGCGCCGAGGTGCGTCTGCACATGGCGCAAATCCGCCCCGATGTGGGCATGAAGGACCTACTCAAGAAGACCCAGAAGGTGGAGCAGATCTTTACCGTCTTTGGCCAACCACGTACCCGCGTGGAGACCAAGGCCGGCGAGGTTGTCGTCCACATGGACGGTGTCGACCTCTACGATCCTGTGGCCAATGCCCTGCAAGCCACCAGCGCCGGCAAGGTCGCAGCGTGGTTCCTCGACACCGACTACGACGGCAAAGTCTTCTGCATCTGCCAGGCCTTTTTCCCCGACAAGACGGCGTGGGACAAACTCGCCCGCGCACTCAAGACCAGCGTCTCCGAAGGCGCGTTCGAGGCACTCAGCGGCACCACGAGCCTGCCCTTCAAGCCCGGCCCCCGGCAATGCGTGGCAGTGAAAGTCATCGATCCGCGCGGCAACGAAGTCATGCGCGTGCACCGGCTCGGCGATACCTACGAGACCCGCTAGATTCTTTAGCCATGGCCCTCGCGAAGTTCTTCGAAGACGTCCGAGAAAGCTACCTTGAGGGGGTAGACGGCCGCATCAACGCGGTTTATGGTCGTGACCCGGAGCGGGAATGGAAGCTGACGGCCGCGACCGTCACCGAGGCAGTCGCCCTCCGCGGTCGTGACGGGATCCTATTCGACGACAACCTCGTCTTCAAAACGGGCCAACGGGTGATCTTTGAGATCGTCTGCGCTAGGGCGGATCTCGCCGTGGAGCTCAAATGGCAGACGGCGCAAAAAGGCGCCCTGACTACGCTGCCCAATGACGAGAATGCCGTCGTGCTCGTCTCGAAGCATGCCGTCTCCGGCGATCTTGTCGTTAGCTGCGGCAACTACGCCAAATCCTACCGGGTCTCCTTCATCGCAGGACACACACCCGAAAACCTGCCGGATTTCGCCGCTGAACTCGCCAAGCTCACGGCCAATCCGCCCGCCTGGACCCAGACAACATTCGACCGCTTTCGCATCGGCATGGAATCGGTGCTGACCAACCACAAGTTGCCTGCCGATTTCTGCGACGGGATCCGGGAGTATTACCTCGGTCTCTTCCATGAACAGCGTCGGGAAGGTCGGTTTGTCGAAAGGCTAGACCGTGCCTATGTGCAACTGGCGCCGTTTGTGCAATTCAGCCGCTTGGCGGCGCTCATCTGCGCCTACCATCTTTATCGAATCAATGCGTTCGAGGCACCCTTGGTGAAACAAATCCTCGGCCGGATTGGCCGGGTTGCCCGTTTCTTTTCCGGCGAGGTGGCAGCTATGGCTCCAGCGACCGGAGAGGCGCGCAAGTCCTCGCGGGAACTGCTGATTGTTTCAGCCGTCGACGAAGCGATCATCGCGGCGGTAGAGCACCTGGATGAGGGAGACCTCGACCTCGCGGAGTCCTGCGTGGGAAACGCAGACTCGGCTCGGTGTGAAGTTGATACCCAGGCCTTGGAGAGAATCCACTTTTTGCGCCACCGGATCTGTTTGCGACGAGGTGACGCCCGCGGGACAGCGAAGTATGCGCTCCAATTGAGCAACTCGGGGTTGGCGAATTTTCGCGCGCTGGCCCAGTCGAAACCCGCGATGTCGGGGAAATGATTTCATGACTGAATTTAACCAGATTCCTACCTCCAAAGGACCCGCCGCAACTTCGGCACCGCTTCCTTTTTTCAAAGACAGCGGGGTCGCGCTGAAGGAGCTGCGAAAGTTTGAGCCGCCCTTCACAGACGAGATGCGCGCCGACTTTTTGGAAAAGGTTGCCAAGAGCCCGATGGCAAAGCCCATCGCGTTTACCATTCTCGCTCTAGGCTGGGCCGGGAAAACGGACGCACGGTGGAACTTGATCCGGTCCGGCGTAAGGCAGCTGCTTTTGGGGGAGCGGGAGCACCCCGGCGGCAGGCATCTGGCAGACGCACGTGTGCGCCGGGCTTGGCTCGCCAGCGAGTTCAACACCGATCATCGCAGCGCCGCCGCCAAAGCCTACGTGGCAGACTGCGGCTATCTGCGCCCGCTCTACATCATCCTCAACGAGCCCGACAGCGAGGGCTGGCTGCATGCAGCGCTCGACGACTTCATGGTCGAGCTCGATGGAGCAATTGAAGTCGCGCAGGATGCGGGTCCCAAAAAAAAGCCCGCGGTGAACCTGACCGCGGCTCGGCGTTTGGCCTGGCAGATTTCTCGCCAGATCCCGACTAAACCAAATGGGCACAAATCGCTGCGCACGCATCTGCACCTGCTCCAGGCCATCAACGCGCTGCACGTGGACCAAGGGACGAAACTCGAGTCTGCCCTTGAACAAGTCGAAACGGTAGATCGGTTGCTAACGGAGGCCAAAGCCGAGACGGCGCGACTTCGGGCGGAAATTGAACAGACGGAGGCGAAGATTGGCGCCGAGCGTGCGCGTGCGGAAGGGATCGCAAGCGAACTCCGTGCGTCACGGGATCAACAAGCACTGCAAAAAGGGATCGCCGACGCCAAGCTGAGCGACGAGCTGAATGCCCAACGTGCGGCGATCCGCGCCTACCTCCGGGAGCGAATCCAGAACGTCCGTCTCTACGCGGACCGCCCCGAACCGGCACGGGACAAGGTCGCGCGGCTTTGCGAAGAAATGGTCGCCTTCCTCGACGATACAACCCGTGCGCCAAAATGAAACCACTCGCTTTCGGCATCGATTTCGGAACCACCAATTCGCTCGTTTGCGCGTGGGGAAATGCCCTGCTCCGCGAGGAGCGCCCCGTGGCATTTTGGGACAACACGCCGAGCGGGAATCGCCCGCACCCTTCGATCGTATGGTATGGCCCGCACGTACATCCGAAGGTTGGCCTCGAGGCGCGTGCGAGCATCGGCAGCCATTCCACCAGCATGGGGCATGCGTTTGTCTCTTCGGTGAAGAGGAAGCTCGGGCGCAATGCGGAGGTTGAGCTTGTGGGGGGCCAAAGGAAACCGGCCTGGGAAGTGGCCAGCGAGATCTTCCGCCACCTAAGGGAACACGCCAAAGGGCACGCGATGATGAAGCAGTCGAAGCAGGAGTTGGTAGAATGCGTGGTGACCGTGCCCGTCGATTTCAACGGGCAGCAGCGGAGCGAGATTCGCCGTGCAATGCAGCGCGCAGGTCTGAAGCTGAGAAACTTCCTCCACGAGCCCTTTGCCGCGATGGTGAGCCATTTCTACGATCCGGTGAACAAGCTGCAGGGAATTGCGGGCAAACGCACCATTGTGTTCGATTGGGGTGGTGGAACGCTGGATGTCTGCATCACCGAAGTCACCCAGGACGGCTCTCATGTTTTCGAGATCGCCCATGACGGCATTGCTGATCGCGCCGGCGACGAATTCGACCTTCGCGTCATGCGGGCTCTCAAGCAAAAGTTTATCGCCCGCAGCAATCTGAAGATTGACGACCTCCCCCTCAGGGGGAACGCCTCGGACCGATTTCGGTTGGCAGCGGAAAACTGCAAGATTGCGCTCAGCACGACGCAGGAGGAACGGATCGAGGTTCCAAGCCTTTTCGAGGCCTTTGGGAGGCATCATGATCTCGAGGAGACGATGAGTCGGCAGGAGTTTGAGGAAATTGCTCGCGTCGAGATCGATGCCGCCGAGGCATGTGTTCAAAGATGCCTGAACAAGGCAGGACTCTCTCCCGGCCTCATCGACTACGTGCTGCTGGTGGGCGGGACCTCCAACATTCCTGCCGTGCGCTCGATGATGGAGCGAATGTTTGGGGCGCGGGTCGCCGTGGCCCACGAGCCGGATGCGGCGATTGCACGGGGCGCGGCGATTGTCGCTGCCGAGGAGTGGATACCCTACAACGTCAAAGACGTCGGAGTTCTGCTCTCAGACGGCACCATGTTCTCGGTCCTACCCGGAGGCCGCCCCTTGCTTGCGAGCGAAAGCCAGAAGTTTTCTTTCTACTGCATCGATCCGCGCGATGGCGTCGCGCGGATTCAGATTGTGGAAAAAAAACGCAGTGGCGACCGCGCACTTTCCAGCCTCGCGGATTGCATGACGGTCAAGACCAATCCCGGAATCCGGGAGGTGCGTTCACTGGATCGAATCACCACCCAGTTCATCGTTACGGAAGATGCCACGCTGCGCGTCGTGGCCCAATCCGCTTCTACGGGAAGCAAGAGTGAGATTGATATTCACGATCTGTGCTTCGGGCTGAAGCTACGCTGAGTCCATGAATAACCAAATGAACAGCAATCTCGTGGTTGCAGCGAATGTCTGGATCGATGCGGAGAATCCGAACGGCACAACCGTTTGGCAGGCTGCCGAACAAATTCCGGGCGATCTGATGATCGATTTCATTGCGAAAGAGTTCCCCCATATAAATCCACGCGATAAGCAGATCTTGGCTGGAAAGATGACGTCGGTGCAGATTCGGGAGTATCTGGAACGGCGATTCTTCCTTCATCACGGCGAGAAGGGTCCTGCTTTTGAAGACAGTTGATGATTCCCTTCTAGCGGCCACCCACGACTCCTAACGACAAACTTTTCATGGCACGGTCTTCTAGCAACACCGCACTCGCGCCCGAGTTGCCGATCCAGGCGCCGGTCGAAGAGCCGATCATCAATAGCCCCTATGTCGTGCCCAAAGCGCACTGGGCTTACGACAAATCCGGCAAGGCCAACAAGATGTCCGGTCGACGGGATGCGCGATACTTCTGGACGACCCAGCGGGTGCTTACTGGCCAAACGGAGCTGGAGAGCATCGGAGGCGACTACGGCAGCGAACCGCTACCGCTTGTAAATGCACTACGCGCAGATGTCGCCAAGTGGCGCGACAGTGGTTACGAAAACGCAAGCCAAGTCACCAAGAAGCTACTGGCTCACTGGACGCGAACCGACCGCAAGCGCCGGTTCTTCTTCTGCCAGATGGAGGCCGTTGAAACGGTCATTTACATCAATGAGATCCTGGCCGCTGGCCGGCGGACGCGCTTCAACCAAGCCGTGACACCGTTGGACTACGCTGCCATGATCAAGGGTGAGAAACCTCCGCTTGCCGCCGGCATGAGCGACGAGTTTTTCCCGCGCCTATGCGACCAACCATGGGATCGGACGCAAAGAGCACTCGTCCGCTACGGCTGCAAAATGGCCACGGGTTCCGGCAAAACGGTCGTCATGGCGATGCTGGTCGCATGGAGTTTCTGCAATCGCGGAGCGGTGCCGGGAGACACCCGCTTTCCGTCAGCCGTTGTGGTGGCGTGCCCAAATCTCACGGTGCGCGAGCGCCTTCAGGTGCTGCGCACTGACGGCGACCCCGAGAAGAGCTACTACGCTATCTTCGACATTGTGCCTCCCACGCTACGCAACTTGCTTTCGAGCGGGCGCGTGCTGGTAACGAATTGGCATGCCTTCGCTCCGGAGAGCGAACACGCAGAGGGCGGTGCAACATATGCCGTGGTGCAGAAAGGCGAAGAAGGGGCGGACGCATTCGCTCGTAGAGTGCTGCGGGATCTATACGGCCGAGGCGAAATCCTCGTGATGAACGATGAGGCGCACCACGCCTACCGGCCGGCCCCGCCGGAAGAGGCCGTGAAGAGCAAGAAGAAGAAGGGCGACGAAGCTGGCTTTGGTGAAGTGAGCGACGACGACCAGAAGGAAGCCACGGTCTGGGTGGAAGGACTAGATAAGCTCAACTCCTCCGTCGGGGTACGTTGCTGCATCGACTTGTCCGCAACCCCGTTTTACCTCGGCGGCAGCGGCTACATCGAGGGCTCGCCGTTTCCGTGGTTGGTGAGCGACTTCGGGCTGGTGGACGCCATTGAGAGCGGTATCACCAAAATCCCACGCCTTCCGGTAGCGGATACCAGCGGCCGGCCCGACCCCAAATTCTTCCGCCTATGGGACGAAATCAAACGCCAGCTCAAGGCCCAGGGAGACGCCAACTTTGATCGCGGCAAGCCTAAGCCCGAGGCAACCTGGCGGCAGGCGCAGCCGGCGTTCGCGATGTTGGCGGCGCAGTGGCAGGAACGTTTCGGACAACATCGGGAGGCCAAGGGCGGCCAAACCTTTGTGCCGCCCGTGATTATCGTCGTCTGCGACAATACGGATATGGCGCAGGTATTCTTTGAGAAGATCTCCGGCGAAACCATCGAGGAAATCACCGAGGAAGACGATGACGGCACCGTCACTACCCGAAAGGAACGACGATACAATCCCGACGGCGTGCCTTTCCCCGACTTGGCCAACACCGCCGGACGTACGGTGACACTGCGCATCGACAGCAAGCTACTTGCCGAGGCCGAGATCGGCAATGCCACCGGCTCAAAACTCAAGGAAGCCGAGCGACTACGCGAACTCATCGCCAACGTTGGCAAGCCCGGTACGCCCGGCGAACATATCCGCTGCGTCGTTTCGGTGCAAATGCTCACTGAGGGCTGGGATGCCAACAACGTCACCCAGATCCTCGGCTTGCGTGCATTCGGCAGTCAGCTGCTCTGCGAGCAAGTCGTCGGGCGTGGTCTGCGGCGCATCAGCTACGACGCCTATATCGACGAACGGACAGGCGAAGAACGCCTTCGCCCGGAATACGTGGACGTTTACGGCATTCCGTTCTCGGTTATTCCCTACAAGGGCCGCGAGGGCAAAACGCCCGAGCCTGACGACAAACCTACCAACCTCGTGCAGGCCTTGGTCGAGCGCGGCATGATGGAGATACGGTTCCCCAACGTGGACGGTTACGTCATGGAGTTGCGCCAGCACAAGGTGCGATGCGATATCGCCAAGGTGGAGCCGCTCACCATTAAGCCCACCGATTTCCCTACCCAGGTTTACGTGCAGCCCCAAGTTGGTATCAAAGAGGCCGGGCAATGCGGTTCGGGAGATTTTGCGCTGGGCAAACACGATCGCGAGGAGTTCTACGAACTGCATCACCTTCAGACCATTCTCTTCGAGATCACGCGCCTGATCGTCCACCGCCTCACTGAGTCACAGCCCGGTAAAGAGGCGAAGCTCAAGCACCACGCCCGCCACCAGCTCTTCCCGCAAGTTCTCGCGATTGTGGAAGATTATGCCGCACGACGAATCCAGTGGAACGGATGTGCCAAGCAGGAACTCGCGCTCGAGGTCTACATGCGTAAGGTCGTCGAGCAGCTGAGCGACGCCATCGAGCCCGACCACGGCGCTGGTGAGCCACCGCTTTTGCCGGTGGTAAATCGTTTCCGTCCCCATGGCAGCACAGCGGAGGTGCGTTTCACAACCACGCGGCCTTGTCACGCAACCTTCAAGAGCCACATCGACCAAGTCGTTCTCGATACCGATACCTGGGAACGCTCGGCGGCATTTCAACTAGAGGCGAGCGAAGCAGTCTCATTTTTCGCCCGCAACGATCACCTCGGACTCGAGATCCCCTACGAATTCTACGGAGGTGCGCACAAGTTTCTGCCTGATTTTGTCGTTCGTCTGCGAAACGGCACCAACGTGCTGCTGGAGATAAAAGGCCTTCACGGAGAGAAGGAGGAAGCGAAGTTCCAAGCGGCCAAGCGCTGGGTATCCGCCGTTAACAACTGGGGGCGCATGGGGCGCTGGGCGTTCCACGTCTGCAGGAGTCCCGACGCGCTTCAGACCGAAGTTGAGTATATCAACAAGCAACCATTCGTGTAAGCATAACTAGCGCCATGCCCCTCGTCGTTGTTCACCGAGAAAACAAGTTCAATGATGTCTTGAGGAACATGCGGCGCAGTGGAGGCAGCCGCGCCAACGCCTATCGGAAAATAGGCGAAATCCGGCAGAGCTTGGCACTTGGCGAGCGAAATGTCTGCCAAACGACCGACCACGGTGAGACTCGAATCAAGAACTGCGTCAAATACGATATCGGCAACGGACACCGCTTGGTTACGGTAGATTTCGGAGAAGTTGTAATGCTATGTTTTGCCGGCTCCCATGACGAGGTAGACCATTGGCTCGACTCCAATCGAAACACGACCTTCACCTTCGACAAAGAATCGAAAAAGATCGGCGTTGTAGTTGAACGCGAAGTTGCAACCACGTCTTACCTGCCCGCCTCCACAACACCGCCTGAGGACCCGCGGCCGTATTTGCTGCAGATTGACGGAATTGACTGGGAACAACTCGTACCTCCCAGGAGCATTCGCAGACGATTGCTCGAGCTTGGCGTCGATTCGGATGAAGAGAAAATTCTCGAGGTGCTCGGCGATGTAAAGGAGGAGGTCAACGCAGAGATCGCAGACCTATCGCTACAGCTCTTGACAGCTCTTCGCGACGGTCGGTGCGACATCGCTGAGCGACATCGCGACTTGTTTCTTGGACGAAGGCAGCGGGCGACGGAGCAAACCCCGCTTACACCTGAAATTGTCACCGCCGCATCGAACTCCGATACATTGGTTGTATTGAACGATTTGTCGGAAGCAGAGTTTGATGCGTTGTGGGACCCCGCCCGATTCCAGGAATGGATGCTTTATCTGCACCCAGGACAGAAACGCATTGTCGACGAGGACTTTGACAAGCCGTGTGTGTTCACCGGGGTTTCAGGCAGCGGAAAAACCTGCGTTCTGATTCACCGCGCGGTCCGACTGGCGAAGCTTTCTCCGGGTGCTCCGATCCTTATCCTCACTTTGAATCGGTCGCTGGCACATTTGATCGAGAAGCAAGTAGAACGCCTGGGAAACGGCGCCAAACACCAGATCAGCGTCATGGCGTTTTACGATTATCTCGAAGCCGTGCTGAAGTTTTACGGACTCGACGACTTTCTCACTTCGGTCAGCGCCCTTCTTGAGCTTAAGGCGGAGGTGGCGGAGTTTATTCGTACGCACGTTTTGACTGAGCTAACTTCCCTCTTTGCCGCGCGCGATGACTATGAAATTGAAACGCTGTGGTCGCAATTCTGCGACGATCCAAATTCACAGGCAACCAAAGATGCATTCTCGCGCCTAACCCACTACCTCAAGGAGCAGGACCCAACCATCGACGCAGAACGCTACCTGAAAGACGAACTGACACTTGTCCGCAGCGCGTTTCGGCTGGCTGCTGAATACGAAGGCTACCGCGGATATGATCGTGGCGGTCGTTGCATTCAGTTTCAGGACAAGCGCCGCGAGGATATCCTGAGACTACTGCGCACCTGGGAAAGATTCCAACTTCGGCACGGTAAACTCGACAGCATGGGGCTGACTCAAGCGGCGACTGTCGCACTTGACGATCACGGAGGCAGCCTGCCGGAGCATTTGCGGTTTCGCAGCGTGCTAGTGGACGAATTCCAGGACTTTTCGACCTTGGACCTGGAGCTTATCTGCAAGATCCCGATTAATGCAGAAAATGGGCTGTTTCTCACCGGGGACACGGCACAGAAGATATACACCAAGGATTTCGATCTGCCTCGCGCGAACCTAGCCCCGGCTAACCGAGTAAATCGAAGCATTCACAAGAATTATCGCAATAGCCGGCAGATCTTGGAGGCGGCGCATCATCTCATCGAAGCGTATGCGAACGAGTCGACGGCCAGGCACGAGGGAGTGACCGTCCTCAAACCTGAATATGCGCAGCGCGATGGGGCAATGCCCTTCGTTTGCCCTACGAATGATCAGCTACAAGCCGCATGGTCGCTTGCGGGTGAGTGGCTGGCTTCCGGTTATCCCGCGTTCAGTGTTTGCATCGCAACCGCGAATCCGGATGCGGTATCGGTACGGCAGATTCGCGACTCGGCTCCGCCTGACATCGCGACATCTCGCCTTACGGGCGACTATTTGCAGCGGACTGATATCGTGGTCGTAAGCGATATCTACAATATCAAGGGATTTGAGTTTAGCTTGATTGTTATCGTCGGTCTTGCGGAAGGGGAATTTCCCCCGCGAGGTGTGCCGAGTGGGGAGGCGTGGAGGGAGGCCCTTCGACTCTACGTTGCGATGACGCGTGGACGTGATGAGGTATGTCTTGTTTACGAAAACAGGCCTTCGCCCTTTCTCTTGGCGATGGGCGCGGCGGTTGCCGAGCGGCCATTGAACTTTGCGGAGCCGATTGCGACCCGACTGAATCCCGACCTCCCGGCGCCGACGCAGCAAAGCTCTGAGGATGTAAGATGTAACGAGACGCTAGGTCAGGCTGAGAAAGTTGCGGAGCCTTTCCCGTCGCCACTGCCAACGATTCCTCCGCCTGAGATCATATCGCATCCGGACGCAATTCCGCCGATTCCCTACCCAAGGCCGGTTTCGATTTCGATTGTTCCTGCCGACAATTTACCTCCAGCGGAGGGAATTGGGTCGGAGATCACATCAGCAAGCCCGGAGCCCGCTGAAGTTGTGCTGAACGGAGTTAGTCTGCTCGTGGTCAAGGGCGAACCCAGTGTTCGGTCTGTGGCGAAGGCACTTGGAAGAAGTCTTACCCAGATCCACAATGACTTTATGGCGCTCGGGGTATTTACTGCACCCGATGCACCTGTCCGTCGGGCCTTCGCGAATCGAGTGATGGAGAAGTACGGATGCAGCCCCATATTTCACCGTTAAAGTTGAAGGCCTACAAATGAATACGCCCTAAGCGAACTGCGAGGGGACTGCGGTGCTCCGACCTTAAGCGGTTTCGTGTGGTACTGCTCACCCACGGATCGACTGCTGTTTTGTCCCAAGCAGCGGGTGCTTCGTTACGTGGCTCGTTGGTATTCTTGCCGCAAATGCGGCACGCCATACCCTGAAGGCCAGATCGACCATCACGAAGCCGGATGCCGGCGAAGCCGACGGTATGCCTTCTGATCACCCAAACCCTCCTTGCCGCCTCTGCGGCGCGACCGAACCGCTCTGCCGGTCGCACATCTTTCCGCGTTTCACCTTCAAGCGAATGAAGGCACGCGATGGCCATTTTTACCGTTTTGACGGGCAGCGGCGCGCATGGGAGAGCCGCAGGCGTCAGGACGATTGCTTCGAATATTTGCTCTGCAAAGGGTGCGAGCAGCGCTTTCAAAGATGGGAGAGCTCAATTGCCCGTCTCTTCGCCCGCGGTTTTTTCGATAACTTGGAGCCGTCCGCGGGGAAGAAGAGCACCATATTGCAGCTGCCGGATTATGCTACCGCCAAGCTTTATCTGCTTTCGTTATTGTGGAGATGCCATGCGGCAAAAGATCCAATCTTCCGGCAGGTGGAGCTTGGCGCAAGGCATGACGCCCGGCTTCGCCAGATGTTGCTTTCTTCCGACCCAGGGGAACCATGGGAATACGGGTGCCTTATCTCAATACCTCACCTGCAGCTAGATGACGGAAAAGTTGATCGGCCGCCTATCGCCATGATGCCGGAGACGATGCACTTTGGCGCCGAGCACGGGCTCAGACTGGTCAGGATGGTCATCGATGGGATCGTGCTTTGTTTTGTGATCGGCAGCCCTGATCGTATGCGACAATGGCGCGGCGTACCCGCACTTTTCCAGAGGAGCGGCAGGTTAATCGTGGGTATCGAAGACGCCATGGAGATGCCATTTTTTATCAAGCAGCTCCAATTAAGCTTTGGAGTGCAGAACCCGATGCATGAATAATATTTTCTATGGCCCGAAAAACAAAGACCCGCGACCTCTCTCCAACCCTTGAGCCGGCCGCGCAGTGGATTCGACGGTGCCTAATTGAGGACGGGTCTATTCTGAGCCCCCGAGGGCTGTGGACCGCGGACCTACTCCGGGAGCTCGAAACGCGGTTCGTGAAGGCCCCCGATTCGTCGGATCGGAAGTTTCTCGCGAAATTGAAAGACCAGCTCGCCAACGCCAGCCCGGAGGCGCGGTGCCTTATGGCCGAAGTCCTTTGGATTCTCTCCCTTTTCCCTTCCGCGACGAACATGAAACCCGAGACCAAGCGCGCCCGCGTGCTCGATTTCTGGGCGATGCTACCGTCGCCGTCATCTCAACCAGCCCTTTCCGATGCTGCCTTGGTGGGCATCGGCAGTGTAGGCCAAGGCTACCTGCAGCACCAGCCGCTTGAGGCGGAGAGCATCATCACCATGGCGCTCAATCTAAAGGGGCGAAGCGTGGAGGAAAGAAAGACCATCTTCGCCACTCGGACAAACCTCGAGGAGTGGTTAAACTCACAACCGCGGATTGCGAACCGGCAGTTCCCGAACGTGCTGCGCTACTTCGCCTTCCCCGACGAGGTGGAGCGGATCTCTTCGGTCGCCAACAAACGCGCGATTCTGGAGGGCTACGGTGTTAAGGTCGGAGCCGACTGGCCGCACCAGCGATTGGATGACGAAATTCTGACGCTGAGGACGAAAATGGAAGCGTTACATCCCGGCCAAAATCTTGATTTTTATGAGGCCCCACTCGTTGATCGCTGGAAAGAGGACCGCGAGAATTCGGACAGGCCAGTGATTTCCACTCCGGTGCCCGTTCCGGTTGGACCGAACAAGGCCATGGTAGCGGCGCCGCATTTGAACGTGCGGGATCAGCTGGCAGTGAACCGTATTTATTTCGGTCCGCCAGGCACTGGAAAAACCCACAAACTGCGCTCGCTCTTCGCCGCTTTTGAGGACGAACCCAGGTCAGCCAGCCGGCAAGAATGGCTACGCTCGATAGTTGCCGACCATGGCTGGCGCGCGGTTATCGCGGTATCCCTTAGCACATCTAAAGAAGGAATGAAGGTACCTGATCTTCTGCGCCACGAGTTAATGCTCGCGAAGATAGACCTACGAGGCCGCAGCGCGAACCTTAGCCAGACTGCATGGGGTTACCTCTGCGAGCACACGCCCCCGGATTCCAAAACGGTTCAAAACAAAATCCGGCGAGCACCTTTCATCTTCGACAAGAGTGTTGAGAGTCGATGGGAACTATTGGCCGGCTGGGAAGAAGCCGACAGCGAAGCCGCCGCACTCTCAGAGGTGTATCTCAAAGGCCCTGCATCCGGCGCTGCCTCAATTAGGCGCTACCGCACGGTCACGTTTCACCCGTCTTACTGCTATGAAGATTTCGTGCGCGGCATCCGCCCGATTGCTACTGAGGATGCCGGCCGCACCGAGTTCCGGATGGTGGACGGTGTTTTCAAACAGATCTGCGACGAAGCCCGGGCCAACCCCGCCAAGCGCTACGCCCTCTTCATCGACGAGATCAACCGCGGCAACATCGCCAAGATCTTCGGCGAGCTCATCACCCTGATCGAACCCGACAAACGCCTCGTCGTCACCGAGGACGGCAGCGTTGTCGGCGGCATGACGGTCCAGCTTCCCGGCAGCAACACGGGCGAAGCAGTCGAGCCGCCCTTCGGCGTCCCCGCCAACCTCGACCTCTACGGCACCATGAATACGGCGGACCGTTCCATTGCCCTGCTGGATATCGCCCTCCGCCGCCGCTTCGAATTCGTCGAGCTGCCGCCGCGCTACGATGCCGACATCTTCACCTCTGACGTGGCCGACGTGGACCGCGGCGCGTTGCTCCGCCGCATCAACGACCGCCTCGAATACCTCCTGGATCGCGACCACCGCATCGGGCACGCCTACCTGATGAAGGCGAACAGCCTTGCCGAGCTTCGCGGCGCTTTTGCCAACCAGATCATCCCCTTGTTGCAGGAGTACTTTTTCGACGACCTCGGCAAAGTCGCCCTCACACTCTCAGGTCCCGACGGCACGAGCCCGTTCGTGCGCAAAGAGGAACTCGGCTACGCCACTTTGTTCACCGGCCGCGCCGTTGGTTCCCCAAGCCCCCGCTTCCGCTACCTCGTCACCGACCCCGCGCAATGGTCAGCCGAAGCCTTTCAATCGATCTACGCCTCCACCGGGCCAGCCACTGACCTCGAAGCTGAAGACGCCGCCGGCTGATTGCCGTCCTCATGCCTCACGCCGCGCTTACCGCGTTCGAGCATCAGCCGCTGCCGATTGTCCCCGGCGGCGATGCGCGCTCGCTGTCCGAGGCCGAGGCGGAGCAACTCCTCTGGGTGGCCGAAAGCCTGCCGGGCTTTTGCGCCCGCGGCTACCAAAGCGTGAAGCTCAGCGAGCACTGCGGCCTGCTCAATCTCGGCGGTCGGGTGCTCGAGATCCTTCCCAAAGTCGGTGAGCGTTCCGACGCAGCAGCCGGCCGAGGCGTGCTCTTGCGGCTGCTCCGCTACGCCTTGGACTTTCCGGTCCACCGCCAAAGTGAGGCCGGACAAGGAGCGCGACCCGCGCCGCTGCTGGAGGTATTCATCTCCGCCTTCTTCGAGGAGGTTCTCGGCCTCCTCAGAAGCGGCCTGCTTCGCCGCTACGTGGAGCACGAGGACGATCTCCTCGCCGTGCGCGGCGGCATCCGGCTCCAGCGGCAATTCACCACGCTCGCCAATCGCACCGACCTCGTTGCCTGCCGCTTCGACGAACTCACGCCCGACAACCGGTGGAATCGCCTGCTCAAGGCGGGGCTCCATGCCGTGCGGCCATGGATTCGGAGCCTCGCGCTCCAGCGCACCTGGTTCGAACTCTCCGCCGCCTTGGAGGAGGTCAGCCTGATTTCGCATCCCCGCATGCTACTCGAAGGGCTCCGCTACGACCGCCAAGCCGTGCGTTACCGCCCGGCCATCCTCTGGGTGGAGCGAATCCTCAACCTTCTCTCTCCGGACTTTCGCGCCGGCAGCCGGCCGGCGCCGGGTCTGCTCTTTGACATGAACCTGCTCTTTGAGCGCGCCGTGGAGCAACGCATGGCGACCTGGGCGGACGCGCGCGGCTGGACGCTGTCAAACCAGGATGACTCACGCTTCCTCGCGGAAAGACCGGGCACGCCTCCTCGCCCGGCCTATCGGCTGCGTCCGGATCTTGTATTTCGGGAGCGCGGGCGCGTCGTCGCCATCGCAGATTCGAAATGGAAGCGACCTGAAGTGCGTCACGGTTTCGTTTTCCCCGCCCAGCCCGACGTCTACCAACTCCACGCCTACGCTTCGGTCTTCGGCTGCGACCAACTCGCCCTGATCTATCCTTGGCAAGACCACCTCGCCCAGGCCCTCGAAACCGTCTTCAAACTTCCTACCACCGGCGCCACCGCACCAAGACTTTCGGTGATGGCCATCGATATCGGCTACGACTTGCTCCCGTTAAAGCTCACCTCAAGCGGTGGCCTTTGGCCCAATCCATCGCCCTCGCTTGTGCCACCCCTCTTGCAGTAGCCACGCGCACGTCACGTCCAATGTTTCGACCCCGAATCGGATCGGCACCGCTTCGCTCACCATCGCCGCCAACGACTTCGTCAGCTCGGAGGCGTCCCTCAATTAAGTTCGCCGACATTGTGCGTGCATCGTTCCGCGGCGATTGAGCCATATCTCAACGGCTGAAGGCCGCCTCGGTAAACTCGCCCCAAGCACCGGGATTCAGGCCGCGTAGGTCGATCTTCCGCCAGAACCAGATCAGCGCGGAAAATTGACACAACAAGGGCCGACGGCAGGAATTTCTCCGTGCCCAGCAGCGGACTCCTCCGGGGGAGTAACCAATCCGCAGTTGGTGACATGGGGGCTCCCGGAAGAACTCCCACCTGTTTCGCTAGTGACCGCGTGCCTCTCGTAGGGTTCGCCTCGGCAGCCAATCGGTTCGGCGAGGGCACAGGCCCGGCTCCACGAAAGCACGAGGTACTTCCCCTCGCCGTACTTGGGTAGTCGGTCACGACGGACAATTCGTACGTCAAACCGTTGATCTGGCAGAACCCGCACAACCGCGAGCAGGCTGAAGTTTCCGGACCGTTTGGCGCGCACGCAGAGCTTCCGCTTCTTGGGCGTGATCGTCTTGATTTCAACGAGGTCGTTACCCAGCCGACCATCGTGCCCTTGGGCACATTTCCGGCAAAGCCTGACGCCGTAACGGAGCGCCGTGTACAGTTCCCCGATACGTCCCCAAAGCTGGCCAGAGGTCGCGCTCTGCTGCTCGTGCGCCGAAGCCGCGCGGACCAGGAGCTGGAGCTCCGCGGTTCGGTGCATAGACGTACGCAGGTCGGAATCTGCGATTGCGAACTCGGGTATGGAACCGGTTGCGGGTAGGCGGAAAGGCGTGGACTCGCCGCGCGATGTGACGGAGGGCATTTTCTGGCATGGGCTGACTGACGTTGAGGAGCTCCGTGCGAGGACCTCATTAAGCCCATCCGAGACCAGGCACCCGTGGCTGGTCACTGTGTGCAGTCGAAAATTCGACGCACATCGCGCCCCGAATCGGAAGTCCCTATCGGCGCGCCGGCACGCAGAACAGCTACCCTAAGCCTATCCCACGTAAAGCTCGAACTCGGCATCGTGACTACCTCCGTCCCCAACGCCGACGGCCCTCCTGCGCCGCCTCCTAGCGGATTCATCGCGACGGCTTCGGCGCAGACACAGCGTGCGCAAGGCACCCCTGGCGAGAGCCACCAAAACAGCAGCCCGTCACCCCCTACTTTCGGGGCCAATTTTCGGCCGATGGCCCGCTTTTTCCTCCCTCCCCCAGAGGCCACCGAGGCCTCCAAAACCGGGGCAAAAAGCCCGCTTTAGGACTCGAAAAACCGGACAGTAACCGGACAGACAAATTTAAAGGGAGAAGGCCAACAACACGTAAGTTGTTGGCCTTCAATGGCTGCCCGGGTAGGGATCGAACCTACGACCAAGTGATTAACAGTCACCTGCTCTGCCACTGAGCTACCGGGCAACGAATCCGCGCGACCAAAGCCACGCGAAAGGAGGTGCGAAAAACAAGGTCGCGCCCGGCCTTGTCAATGCTCCTTTTGAAATTACCTCCGGAAATTCCGATTTCGGTCAAAGTTTTGGTTGCGTTGGGTTCTTCGGAAGCTATCCCCTCTACCCCTTTTCCACTACGCCTGCCCCCAATTCCGGGGCGACAGGGGGAACGAAATCCATGAGCCAACAGTACAAACTCAACGCCGCTGATCGCGCCCAAACGGGCCGCAGCGCTTCTCGTCGTCTCCGCAAGGTCAATCGCGTTCCCGCGATCCTTTACGGCAAGCACACCAAGCCGGAGTTGCTCTCCATCGACGGTCCCGAATTCATCCGGCTGCTCAAGTCGGTCGGCGGCCGCTCGGTTCTCATCGAGCTGCAGCGCCAGGCCGGTCCCGCGCTCTCGTTCCTCCAGGAAGTGCAGCGCGACCCGATCACGGACAAGTACGTCCACATCGATCTTCAGGAGGTCAAGGCCAACGAAAAGTTCGAGATCCGCGTCCCGGTGCGCGTCGTCGGCGAATCCTTCGGCGTCAAGAACCAGAGCGGCGTGTTGGAAATGGCCTCCCAGGTCCTCCGCATCCGCGTCCTCCCGAAGGATCTGCCGGAAGCGATTTCCGTCGACGTCACCGAGCTTAAGGTCGGCGAGACGATCAAGGTCGGCTCGCTGAAGCCGATCCCGGGCGTCGATTTCCTCGATCCCAAGGGCCAGCCGGTCGTTTCGTGCGTCGAGCCCGTCGCCGAAATCACCCAGGAAACCGTCGCCGCCACGCCGGCCGCCGGCGATGCCGCCGCCGCCGCTGCGGGCGCCGCCGCGCCTGCCGATGGCGCCGCCGCCCCGGCTGCCGCCGGTGCCGCCGCCCCCGCCGCGGGCGACAAGAAGGCCGCTGCTCCCGCCGCCGGCGCCAAGCCGGCCGCCGCTGCGGCCGCGAAGCCCGCTGCTCCCGCCAAGAAGTAAGCTTGGTTTTCCGCCCGCCCGCCGCGTTCGCGCGGCGGGCTTCGGGCGACTGTTCTTTGAGTCATGTTCCTTTCGCTCGTTGCCGCTCTCGGCAATCCGGGCCGCGAGTACGAGTCCACCCGCCACAATCTCGGCTGGGTGGTGCTCGACGCCTTGGCCAAGAAACACGGTCTGGAGTGGAAACGCTCCCCGCAGTTCGAGGCCGAGGTGGCGCGCTGGGATTCCGGCACGTCTCCGACCCGCTGGCTGCTCAAGCCTCGCACCTTCATGAACGCCAGCGGCCGCTCCGTCGCCGCCTTGGCCCGTTTTTACAAGGTCGAGCCGCCCGGCATCGCGGCCGTCTACGACGATCTCACGATCGATCTCGGCCTCGTCAAAGTGTCCGTCTCCGGCAGCGCCGGCGGCCACAACGGGGTCGCCAGCCTGCTTGAGCATGTCGGCGACGGTTTTGTCCGCTACCGCCTCGGGATCGGACCCAAATCGCCCGCGCAAATGGAACTCTCGGACTTCGTCCTCGGAAAATTCACGCCTGAACAACAGATCACCGTCACTCAAAAACTCGACCACTACGTCTCCGGACTCGAATTGCTGCTTTCCCGCGGCGCCGAACCGGCGATGAACCAACTCAATCGCAGAGACCCAAAATGAGCTCCACCAACCGCAACTACCGCGCCACCTTCATCCTTGATAACCGCGGCAAGGAAGAAACCGTCGACCAGATCCTCGAGGGCGTGAAGAAAGTCATCGCCGAAGTTAAAGGCGAAGTCACCGCCGTCGAATCCATCGGCAAGAAGGATTTCGCCCGCGTCACCGACAAGAAGCTGACCGGCGCGAACTACGTGCACGTCAACTTCTCCGGCCCCGCCGAATCTCCCGCCCAGCTGCGCGAGAAGCTCCGCCTCAACGGCAGCGTCTACCGCACGTTTATCCAGTCCGCCTGACGCGACGGCCCGGCCCCTCACCCCATGCCTTCGCTCAACAAGGTCTTGCTCATGGGCAACCTCACCCGCGACCCCGAGTTGCGCGTGACGCCCAAAGGCACGTCGATCTGCCAATTCGCTTTGGCGATCAACCGTCAGTTCAAGATGGAGTCTGGGGAAAGCCGCGAAGAGGTCATCTTCGTCGACGTGGAAGCCTGGGGCAAACAGGGCGAGACCATCGCCAAGTATGTCACCAAGGGCCGCCCGCTCTACGTGGAAGGCCGTCTCAAGCTCGACCAGTGGGAAGACAAGAACACCAAGGAAAAACGCAGCCGCATGAAGGTTGTGCTGGAGCAATTCCAGTTCCTCGGCGATTCCCGCGGTGGCGGCGGTTCCGGCGGCGGCGCCCCGGCCGGCGAGTTCGACCAGACCGGCGGCGCTCCCGAGCGCCACTCCCCTCCGCCCCGCAGCAGCGCCCCCAAGCCCGCCGCGAGCGAGAATCTCGACGAAGACGTCCCGTTCTGACGCCTCCGTTTTCCAACCCAACGTTGCGGCGCCGCCTCGGCGGCGCCGTCGGTCCCGCAGCCGCGGGATCGCGACACCCGAATCCAGCAGCCCTTTAATCCTACCAACATCATGGCCACCACAGAAGTTCTCCTCGTCAAACCCGTCGAAGGTCTCGGCGGCGAAGGCGATCAAGTCAAAGTCCGCGCCGGCTACGCCCGCAATTTCCTGCTCCCGCGCAAAATCGCGGTGACGCTCAACGCTTCCAACAAGAAGCACGTCGAGGCGCTCAAGAAGCGCCGCGCCGAGCGCGAGCAGACCGAACTCTCGAGCGCCCAGGAACTGGGCAAGAAGCTCGAGAAGACCAGCCTCGCGTTCGCCGTGAAGACCGGCGAGGGCGGCAAGATGTTCGGCGCCATCACGGCCCAGGATGTCCACGACAAGCTCGTCGCCTCCGGCATCGAGCTCGACAAGAAGAAGATCCACCTCTTCACGCCCGTGAAGACCCTCGGCAAGCACACCGTGAAGATCAAGTTGCACACCGATGTGACGGTGGAGCTCGGTTTCGACGTCGTCTCCGAGAATCCCATCGAGCCCGCGGCCGTCGAGGCCGCCCCGGCCGGCGACAAGACCGAAAAGAAGTCCGACCGCCGCCCGCGCAAGGACGCCAAGGAATAAGCTCCGTCGGTTGCGGCGGAGCGCCCTCCCCGGGCCGCTCCGTCTCTTCCTTCGGTCGCCGCCGCCCGCCGGCGGCAACCCGCAAGGCCGC
This sequence comes from Opitutaceae bacterium, assembly GCA_027482185.1. Taxonomy (GTDB): domain Bacteria; phylum Verrucomicrobiota; class Verrucomicrobiia; order Opitutales; family Opitutaceae; genus ER46. The sequence goes on from JAIXWF010000011.1 coordinate 85,991, forward strand.
GTGATTCACGCGGCCTTCGTTTTTGGTCGGTGCGAGTTTTTTGTGCACAACCTCCACTTGCCCGCCGGCCCGCCTCCGTCCCTAGTTCTCCGCCCTCCGCATGGTCCAAGACGCCGCCAACTCCGCCCCACGCTCCGCCTCCGGCGCGCCGATGGTGGGCCGCACCTTGCCCCACAGCCTTGAAGCCGAGGAATACCTGCTCTCCTGCTGCCTCCTCGACGGTCCGGATGTGATTTCCCGCTGCCTCGAGGCCCGCATCAAGCCCGAGTCGTTCTACGACCCCAAGCACGGCGTTATCTACGAGAAACTGCTCGATCTCTACAACCGGCAGACGCCGATCGATATTTCCGTTGTCGCCGAAGAACTGAAGACCGCACGGCAGTTGGATCAGGTTGGCGGATACGCGTTCCTCGCCCAAGTCAGCAGCCGCATCCCGACCACCGCCCAAGCCGGCTATTTCATCGAGAAAGTCCGCGAACAGGCCCTGCTCCGCGAGATCATCCGCTCCGCCACCGGCGCCGTCGACGACTGCTACGGTTTCACCGGCGGCATCGACGAGTTCGTCGACCAGATCGAAACCAAGATCTTCAGCGTCACCCAGAATCGCGTCAGCGAAAGCGCCAAGCAGATGCGCGAGCCGACGCGCGAGGCCATGAACGTCATCACCAAAATGATGATGAAGAAGGGCGAGCTCACCGGCGTGCCCTCCGGCTTCAAGGACCTCGACGGCTTCCTCTGGGGCTTCCAGCGCCAGGAAATGATCATTTTGGCCGCCCGCCCCTCGATGGGCAAAACGTCTCTCGCCCTCAACTTCGCCGAGGCCGCCGCCCTGCCGAAAAAGGGCCCTCCGGCCGCCGTGCTCATCTTCTCGCTCGAAATGGGCGCCTCCCAGCTCGCCCTGCGCATGCTCTGCTCCCGCGCCCGCGTGAACATGAAGCTTCTCCGCGACGGCCTCCTCTCCAAGAACGGCGAGGAACAGAACCGCCTGCTCGAGGCCGCCGACGAGTTCTCCAAGGCCCCCATCTTCATCGACGACTCCAGCGCCATCTCGATCATGCAGCTGCGCGCCAAGGCCCGCCGCATCCATTCCCGGACGCCGCTCGGGTTCATCATGGTCGACTATTTGCAATTGCTGAGCCCGACCGACCCCCGCGTACCGCGCGAACAGCAGGTCGCCGAAGCTTCCCGCGGCCTGAAGGCACTTGCGAAGGAACTCGACGTCCCCGTCCTTGTTCTATCCCAGCTCAATCGTTCGTCCGAAAAGGACAACCGCACCCCAAAACTCTCCGATCTGCGTGAATCTGGTTCCATCGAGCAGGATGCCGACGTCGTGCTTATGCTCGCCCGGCCCAAAGACGCCGACGAAAAGTTCCAGGTAGCCGCCGACTCCGCCGAGTTAATCGTTGCCAAACAACGAAACGGACCGGTAGGAGAATTGAGACTAACTTTCTTAAGAGACATCACCCGCTTTGAAAACTTCCATCAGTAACCCTGTGTGCAGGGCCGTCTCCTTGTGCTGCGTTTTGGTCGGGTTGCTGACAGCGGGTCCGACGATCGCTCTTGCGCAAGCTCCTCAAGGCCAGCAACAAGCGCCGGCTCAGGCCAACCGTGTCGGCACGGTCACGATCAAGTTTGTCGGTACCGCCAACGTCAACGAACAGGTCGTCCGCGCCAACATGCAGGTGCGCGAAGGCGGCGAGTTCGATGAGGTCACGATCGACCGCGATATCCGTTCCCTTTACCGCACCCAGCTCTTCGAGTACGTCGAGGTCAAGCTGGAGGCCGTCGGCGGCAACACTTTCAACCTCGTCGTCGAGGTCACCCCCAAGTTCCGCGTGCTCGCGGTCCGCTTCGAGGGCAACGTCAAGATGAAGGCCAACCGCCTCGAAAAGGAGGCCAAGACCAAGCCCAATCAGGCCCTCGACGAACGTCAGGTGAAGGAAGACGCGGAGAAGCTCCGCGAGTTCTATCAGAAATCCGGATACAATCAGGTTTCCGTCGCCTACAACGTCGAGAAAGACCGCGTCGGCGGCTTCGGCACCGTCGTCTTCAAGATCCGCGAAGGCGCCAAAGTGAAGATCGCCGAGATCAAGTTTGTCGGCAACAAGAACGTCCCCGCCCGGAAACTCCGCGGCGTCATGGAGACCAAGAAATGGTGGATCTTCTCCTGGCTCACCGGCTCCGGCCGCTTCAAGGACGACCAGTTCGAAGACGACCTCGACAAACTCCGCGACTTCTACCGCGAGGAAGGCTTCCTCGACGTCGAAATCCCGCAGGAATCCGTCCTCTTCAACTACCCGAATCCGGACAAACTGCAGCTCGTCGTCCAGATCAACGAAGGCCGCCGCTACCGCATCGGCGAGATCGCCTTCACCGGCAACAAACTCTTCGAATCCTCCCTCCTGCGCCGCGTCGTCCGCCAGCGCTCCGGCGCGGTCTTCGTGCCCTCGAAACTCGACAAAGACGTCGAGCGCCTCGACGACTTCTACGGCAAGGACGGCTACCTCGACACCCGCGTCCGCCTGACCCGCAAGCCCAACGTCGCCACCGGCAACATCGACATCGAGTACACCATCCGCGAGAGCGAGAAATTCAACGTCGAGTCCATCGTCATCGAGGGCAACACCAAGACCAAGAGCACCGTCGTTCTGCGCGAATTGGTCCTCGGCCCAGGCGATGTGTTCAGCACCGTGCTGATGAAGATCAGCCAGCTCCGCCTCGAGAACACCCGCTTCTTCGAGAACGTGAACATCACGCCGCAGGAGACCAACATCCCCGGCCGCCGCAACATGCGCATCGCCGTCCGCGAAGGCCGCACCGGCAACCTCACCTTCGGCGCCGGCTTCAGCTCCCTCGAACGCGCCACCCTCTTCGCCGAAGTCTCGCAGTCCAACTTCGACCTCTTCAACCGACGCTCCTTCTTCCAGGGCGACGGCCAGAAGTTCCGCCTCCGCATGCAGCTCGGTTCGCTCTCCAGCGAAGTCGTCCTCTCCTTCGAGGAACCCTGGCTCTTCCAGAAACAGCTCGGCCTCGGCTTCAGCGTCTTCCGCACGAGCTCGGAGTACAACTCGTCCTTCTATAGTCAGATCGAGACCGGCTTCGAGGTCTACCTCCGCAAGCACCTCTTCGAACTCTGGAACGGCCGCCTTTCCTACCTCTACCAGATCGTCGGCATCAACGACGTCTCGCCCTCCGCCTCTCCGATCATCCGCTCCCTCGAGGGCAACAACGCCCTCTCCCAGATCGGCTTCACCCTCGAGCGCGACACCCGCGACAAGATCATCAACACCACCTCCGGCAACCGCGTCGAAATCAACACGCGCTTCGCCGGCGGCCCCCTCGGCGGCGACAAGATCAACAACTTCTACAGCCTCGAATTCCGCGGTTCGCAGTTCTTCCCCGTCTTCGAAACCCAGACCCAGGTCCTCGCCCTCATCGCCCGCGGCGGTGTGGTCCAGAACTTCGGCGACGCCTCCGACGTGCCCTACTACAACAAGTGGTACCTCGGCGGCCCCACCACCCTCCGCGGCTTCGAATTCCGCGACGTCAGCCCCCGCGACCAGTTCGACGAACCCATCGGCGGCAAAACCTACGGCTTCTTCAGTGCGGAGTACTCCCTCGATATTGTCAGCCCGATCCGTTTCGCCATCTTCTACGATGCCGGTTTTGTGAACCGGGGCGCCTACGACTTCAACCCCGCCACCTACAACGACAACTTCGGCTTCGGCCTCCGTCTGTTCGTGGCCGGCGCCCCGCTCAGCCTCGACTTCGGCATCCCGATCACTGGCGACAAGCTCAACAAGAAGGGCAACCAGTTCAATTTTTCCTTTGGCACCCGGTTCTAATTCTGTTCCGGATTACCCTCTCCATTCTCAAAAACACCTCCATGAAGCATTCCCTCAAATCCCTCGTCGCGCTCGCGGCGTTCGGCTTCGCCACGCTGGCCGCCAGCGCCCAGCCCGCCGCGAAGATCCTCGTCGTCGACATGGCCAAGCTGTACGACACCCACTACAAGACGCTCGAACAGAACGCCAAGATCCAGAGCGACGACCAGAAGGCCCAGGAAGAAGTCGACAAGATGAACAAGGAGGGCAACGCCCTCGTCGAGGAGTACAAGAGCCTCAACGATCAGGCGAACAACGCCGTCCTCTCCGCCGAGGCCAAGTCCAAGGCCCAGAACGAGGCCCAGAAGAAGCTCGAAGCCATCCAGAACAAGCAGAACGAGGTCCGCAGCTTCATCCAGAACACCCGCAATTCCCTCCAGCAGCGCCTGCAGACCTTCCGCAGCCTGATGCTCGAAGAGATCGGCAAGATCGCGTCCGACGTCGCCAAACGCAAGGGCGCCACCCTCCTGTTCGACAAGGCCGGCCCTTCCCTCATCGGCGTTTCCAACATCATCTATTCCGATCCCGCCTATGACATCACCGACGACGTCATGAAGGAGATCAACAAGGACCGCCCCGCCGGCGCCCCGACCGCCGCGCCGGCTCCTGCCGCCGCCCCCGCCGCTGCCGGCTCGCCGACCATCAGCCTCCCCGGCGTCGGCACCAAGAAGTAAGCTCCCGCCGAACCATTCAGCCTTTGGCCCCGCTCCACCCGAGCGGGGCTTTTTCGTGCCCAAAACGATCGGCGTAGAACCGCGGCCGCCCTGCTTCGTAGTGAAACACCCTCGCTCGTCCACTCAGCTTCCCACTTATCCAAATCCGGCTGAAATCAGGCCAAATCCACCCCAAAACAGCCCAAATCACCCCTGATTTCGGGTCATTCCGGGCCAAAATGCATCGCTGCCTTACCCCAGGAATCGGCCTCCCACGCGGTGCTCCGCCCGCTCTCGGCCAACAACCCCCTAAACCGCGCCCTTTACTCGCCGCTGCGCATCTGGAGCAAAGTAGCCCCCCGTCGCCATCTCCCACGGGACCATCCCGAACAACCCTCCAACTCTACCCCAATGAACACCCCCGTGTTCTGAGCCCCGGTGCGCGCAAAACGGCCCAAGCAGAGTTCGCCTCCGTTCTTCGTGTTTTCGGCCGATATCTGCGCCAAAACCACGAAAAGGTCTCTGCTGTTAAGCGATTCCCATTTCCTGCTTCACCCAATCGCACTCGAAATCTCGAAATCCCGACCCCCAAAATAACTCCACTTTTGGCCATAAATCGGGTCTTTTTCTGCTCATTTCGGCCACTTTTGGCCCATTTCTTCGTATTTTCCCATTTTCGCAAATGCTCACCGTTTTCACGCCTGAAACAAGTATTGCTTGGGGCGGCGCATTACTTTTGAACGGCCCTCCTCGAAATCCAACTAACCGTTCGAGCCATTCTAACTCGTAACCAAGGCATCCTTTGGACCTCAAACAGATCAAGCAAATCATCGATCTCATGAAGCGCTCGGAACTCACCGAGTTCGCCGTCGAGGAAGAAGGTTTCAAGTTGAAGATCCGCCGCGGCATGAACGGTCTTCCCGTTGTTTCCTCAAGCCGGGGTTCCAATCCTCCGTTTCCGACTGTCGAAACGACCCCGCCCATGCCGGTCGCTTCCGCCCCGGTCCAGCCGATCAGCACTCCCGCCACCCCCGCCGAAGAGGCCGGCGTCGGCTACATCAAGTCCCCCATGGTGGGTACGTTTTACCGGGCCGCCTCGCCGGAGAGCAAACCGTTCGCCGATGCCGGCACCAAGGTCGTCGAAAACTCCGTGGTCTGCATCATCGAAGCGATGAAGATCATGAACGAGATCCAGGCCGAGGCCAAGGGCACCGTCCTCGAAGTCCTCGTCGAAAACGGCCAGCCGGTCGAATACGGCCAGCGCCTCTTCAAGATCAAGCAAGGCTGAGCCACCGCCCCGTCCGGCCGCCTCCGCTGCAGTTCGCCCGCGCCCCCCCGGCCCGGCGACGCCGCAGGCGGCCCTTTTATTTGTCCCTCTGATGATCCAAAAAGTCCTTATCGCCAATCGCGGTGAAATCGCCCTGCGCATCGTGCGGGCTTGCCGCGAGCTCGGTATCAAGACCCTCGCCGTCTACTCCGAGGCCGACGTCCAGTCCCTGCACGTCCAGCTCGCCGACGAAGCCATCTGCATCGGCGGCCCCAAGAGCGCCGACAGCTACCTCCGCGCCGACCGGATTATCAGTGCCGCCGAGATCGCCGACGTCGACGCCATCCATCCGGGCTACGGCTTCCTCTCGGAAAACGCCAAGTTCGCCGAGCAGTGCGAGTCCTGCAATATCAAGTTCATCGGGCCTAAGTCCAAGTCGATCAAGATGATGGGCGACAAAGCGATCGCCAAGGATACCGTGCGCAAGGCCGGTGTCCCGATCGTGCCCGGATCCGATGGCCCCGTCGAATCCGAGTCCGAGGCGGTCAAGATTGCCCGCAAGATCGGCTACCCCGTCATCATCAAGGCCGTCGCCGGCGGCGGCGGTCGCGGCATGCGCATCGCCCACAACGACGTTTCCTTCGCCAAGGAATACCACGTGGCTCGAGGTGAAGCCGAAAAGGCCTTCGGCAACGGCGCCGTCTACATCGAAAAGTACATCGAGCGCCCCCGCCACATCGAGTTCCAGATCCTGGCCGACTCCCATGGCAAGGTCCTGCACCTCGGTGAACGCGACTGCTCCGTGCAGCGTCGCCACCAGAAGCTCATCGAGGAATCGCCTTCGCCGTTCCTCACCCCCGATCTCCGCAAGAAGATGGGCAAGGCCGCCGTCAAGGCCGCCGAAGCCGCGGCCTACGAGAACGCCGGGACGATCGAGTTCCTCGTCGATGCCAAGGGGAACTATTACTTCATCGAGATGAACACCCGCATCCAGGTCGAACATCCCGTCACCGAAGAAGTGACCGGCATCGACCTGATCAAGCAGCAGATCCGGGTGGCGAACGGCGAGAAACTCGATTTCGACCAGGGCGACATCAAGTTCGAGAAACACGCCATCGAGTGCCGCATCAACGCCGAGGATCCGGCCCGCAACTTCGCCCCGTCCCCGGGTACCATCGGCCTCTACTACGCGCCCGGCGGCCACGGCGTCCGCGTCGATTCCCACGCCTACAGCGGCTACACCATTCCGCCGTACTACGACTCGATGATCGGCAAGCTGATCTGCTTCGGCTCGACCCGGAAGGTCGCGCTCGAGCGCTCCTACCGCGCCCTCAGCGAATACCTGATCCGCGGCATCAAGACCACGATCCCGCTCCACCGCGCGATCATGGCCGACCCGGTCTTCATCGAAGGCAAGGCCACCACCGCCTACATGGAAGACTTCCTCGGCCGCACCGCGACCGACCTGTTCTCCTGAGCCGATCCCGCCGGCCAACGTACTCGCCTTCGGACCCGCGCCCTCCCCGGCGCGGGTTCTTTGTTTTCGGGCATCAGCCCGTCGGCCGCACCGCCGACTTCACCGCAGCACCGTGCGGTCCAGCAGCCAGTATAGCCCGGCCAGCGTCACCAAAATCGACAGCGCCGGCACCCCGCGCCGCACAAATTCCGGCTTCTTCCGCAACTGCCACAGCCCGGGCAGCACGACCGCCGCGACCGCAATTTGCCCCAGCTCCACGCCCAAATTGAAACTGAACAGGGGCAACGCGATCCCGTCCTGGCTCCGTCCCAAACCGAGATCGCGCAACACACCCGCAAAGCCGAAACCGTGAATCAACCCGAAGCAAAACGTCAGCGCCCACCGCGCCTTCGGCTCGCGGCCCCGCAGCCATAGGTTCTCGAGTCCCACGTAGACAATCGACGCCGCGATCGCCGGTTCCACCCACGTCGAGGGCACCTCGACCCACTCCAGCGTCGCAGCCACAAGCGTGATCGAATGCGCCAGCGTGAAGCAGGAAATGATGCCGACGATCGATCCGAAACGCGAACACACGACCAGCAACGCGAAGAGAAACAGCAGATGGTCGTACCCGGTCCAGATGTGCTCCACGCCGAGCTTGAGGAAACCCCAGAACGTCCCGCTCTCGGCCGCAGCCGGTGCAGACGCCGCGGCTCCCGGCGACACCGCCACGGCCGCCGTCCCTGCGTTCTCCGCTCCCTTCGCCGCCGGTCCACGCAGGTCCGCCTCCAGCACCGGATCCCGTCCGCTCAACAGTTTCTTCGCCAGCGTCGATCCGCGCGCATCCGCCAAAATCACGAATTGCCGGTGCGTCGTCGGCAATTCTCCCAGCCGCGTCGCCTCAAGTGTCACTGTTCCCGGCATCCTGCCCAGATCGAATCGGTACTCGAAACTCACGTTGTCGCCGGGCAACAGCTGCACGAGAAACGTCGCCGGCCCGACCTCGCGGCCGTCGAGCTTCACGCGCCAAAGTCCCCGCGCCGCGGCCGTCAACTCGGGCTTGGCCGCCTCGAATTCCGCCTCGGACCACGACCCTTCCGTGCGTTTCTCCGGCGGCAGAAACATCGCCGCATCCGCGGGCGCGAAGCCGTTCACCAGCACCAGCGCGTCCGCCCGCAACTCGACCTGCACCGTGCTGATGCCGGGGTCATGCGCGCGCAGCGAAACCGCGGCAAAGATCAGCACGAACAATTGGAAGAGGCGCACCCGCGGAGGTAGGCAAATCGTTTTCGGGAATGCGAGTCGCCAATTCAGCCGTCGCCCGCGGGCAGCGCGGCGCGATGCTCGACTCGCACACTGCGCCGCACATCGTGCGCGGCGGCAATGAACGTCGACCACCCGTGGCCCGCACCCGACCCGAGGGATCCCTGGGGCTTGGTCGCCCTCGACTTCGACCTCAATCCCGACCGCGTCGCCTCGGCCTACCGCCACGGCATCTTCCCTTGGCCCGAAGGCACTGCCGACAACCCGATTCCCTGGGTCTGCCCGCCGCGCCGCGCGATCCTCGATTTCGCCGATCTCCACGTGCCGAAGTCGCTGCGCAAACTGCACCAGAAATCCACGCACCTCCGCCGCACGGTCGACGCCGCGTTCGGCGCCGTCATCGCCGCGTGCGCCGCCGCCCCGCGCCGCGGGCAAGCGGGTACCTGGATCATTCCGCCGATGGTGGCGGCCTACACGGAACTGCATCGTCGCGGCGCCGTGCACAGCGTGGAACTGTGGGACGGCACCGACCTCGTCGCCGGACTCTACGGCGTCGCCGTCGCCGGCGTGTTCTGCGGCGAGAGTATGTTCACGCGCATCGACGGCGGCTCGAAACTTTGCGTGCTCCACCTGATCGAGCACCTCCGCGCCCGCGGCGCGACGTGGATCGACCTGCAGCAATTGACGCCGCACTTTGCGATCCTCGGCGCGCGCGAAATTTCCCGCGCGGAATTCCTGCAACGGCTCGCGTCCGCGCGCGCAGCCGCTCTGCCCCTATTTCCTTAGCCGGGCTCATGGAGTTGAAAGAGCTCGGTTGAGAGTCGAAAGCGGAACCGTCGGGTTCCGCCGGTTGCGGACCGCGGCCACGGTTTCCGTGACCCACGGATCGATCTCCCAACCCTCAACGTTCAACTCTCGACTGCCGGATCCCGGCTTAGGCGGGACGCCGGAGGAAAACGTCGCTCCACTCGCCCATCTCACGGTGGTCGATGCTCCACCCGGACGCCGCCGCCGCAAAGACCCCACGCACCTGCGCGTTTTCGTGGGCCAGAATGCCGCTGAGAATCAGCACCCCGCCCGGCGCCACGGCCGCGAGCAACTCGCGCGCAAACCGCATGAGCACATCGGCCTGGATGTTGGCCAGCACGACATCGCCCCGGCCGTCCTCCCCGGCAAGTCCGCTCACCAGGTCGCCGACGCGGAAGGCCACGCGACCGGTCAAGCCGTTGAGCGCCGCGTTTTCCTCGCTGACGCGCACGGCTTCCGGATCGTTGTCGAAGCCCGAGATCGCCCGGAAACCAAGCAGTGCCGCCGACAACGCGAGGATCCCCGAACCGCAACCGGCGTCGATCACGCGCAGCGCATCCAGTTTCCGCACTTCGCCCGCCGCCAGCGTCACCAACCGCTCCACGCAAAGGCGCGTCGTCTCGTGATTGCCGGTGCCGAACGCGAGCCCGGGATCCAGCCACAGCACCGCGTCGCCCGGCGGCAGCCGGAACGTCGCCCTTTCCCAGACCGGCACCCAGTGCAGCCGCCCGAACTGCCACGCATGGAAGTGGGCCTTGTAGCTGTCGCGCCAATCCGCGTCGCCGAGCACGCGGCACACCGCCGGCGCCAGCACCGCCACGCCGGCGCCGCCGAGCAGCGGCTCGAGCCTCGCCCATTCGCCGCGCGCCGCGGCCTCGTCCTGGCCGATGCCGACGAGCCACGCGCGCTTCACGATCACGTCCTCGAGGACGCTCCAGTTTTCCCAACCGTGCTCGAGGAGCAGTTCGTCCGCCGCCGCGGCTCCGGCCGGGGCGATTTCGACTTTGGTTTCAAACAGGGCCATTCCCCCGAACGTCCCGGGGATGCCGGTTCGCCGCAATGACTTTTCCCGTCCGGGGTCCTCGGCCAGGCCAACTCCGCCTCCTGCGCGGCCAGACATTGCGTCAGCGGCAACAGTCCCTGCAACGCGCACCACAGCCGCGGCAGCCGTTTGCGTTTCATCGCGCGCCCTCCGGCAAGGCCGCCGTCTCGTGCGCGTGCCAGTCGACGCGCCGGGTGCAGAACATCACCGCCCCGAGCGCGGCGAACAGCGCCGCGGTCCCCGCCAGCAGCGCGTACGCTTCCATCCGCAGCACGACAAAGAGGACCGCGTGCACCGCCCCGAGCAACGCCGCGATCATTCCCGCCCGGAGCCACGACCGCAGGATCGCGGCGCTGTAGCCCGTGATCAGCAGCGAGGAGGCGGCCGCGGCGCCCGCATACGCCGCCGCCGGCGGCACCACCTCGCCGAGCGCCAGCAACGCGAGAAAGAACAGCACCAGCGCGGCGCCAACGAGACCGTAGTGGAACGCGTGCAGCCGGAGATCCGCGAGCGTCTCGAACAGGAAGAATGCCATGAGCACGAGTCCCAGCACCAACGGTCCGTGCTTCACCGCCCGCTCGACCATCCGGTAGGCGTCGAATTCCGCGGTCGGCGGCATCGGCACGGCGGTTTCCCGGGTCTCGACTCGCTCCGCGCCGGGCGCGAGGCCGCGGGCCAGATTGGCCGCACGCTCCGCGCGCAGCGCGTTCACCATTTGCAACGGTATCAGCAGAATCAGGACGAGCGCCGCAATGAAGAGCAGTTTGATCGTCACGGCATGGCGCCGGCCCATCGGGGGCCGCACGGGCAAGGCAGGAGGAATCGGGTTCATGCCGCAAAGTCTGCCCGGCCCCTGCGAAGCCTTGATGAAGCCGCCGTGAATTCGGCATGAAGCGCGCGGCCCGCGGGCCGGCACCGCGGGACTCCGCCGCGTCAGGCCCCGGCCGCGGGCAACGTCAGAGTCGCGCGGGCGCCGCCTCCCGCCCGATTCTCGAGCGCCACCTCGCCCCGGTGCAGCCGCGCGATCTCCCTTACGATGCTGAGTCCGAGACCACTGCTCTTCCGGCCCGAATCGGGCCGCGGCAGCGAATAGAACCGCTCGAACACGCGCACCAAGGCGTAGTCCGGCACGCCCGGTCCGCCATCGTCGACCTCGACGACCACGGCCGCGCCTTCAGCGCGCGCCGTCACCGTCACGTCGCCGCCGCGCGGCGAAAACTCCAACGCGTTCTGGATCAGATTGCCCAGCGCCTGCCCGAGCAAAAACGCATCGCCGCGCCCCGGCAGCGCCGCGGGCAGCGCCGTCCGCAGGGCCACGCCGCGCAGCTCCGCCGCCCCGCGCGCCTCCGCGACGACCCGGGCGACCACCGTCGCCAGATCCAGCGGTTCCCACGCCGGCCCCGCGCGGCGCGACTCGAGCGCCGCCAGCTCCAGCAGGCGGTCCACGATGCGCCGCAACCGCTCGGCCTCGCCGAGCACATTGGCCGCGAAGCGCGCGCGATCCTCGGCCGGCGGATTCTCCGCCAGCAATTCCGCCGCGCCGCGAATCGCCGTCAGCGGTGCCTTGAACTCATGCGCCAACGCCTGCGTGTAGCGCTCCACGTGCAGTTTCCCCTCGAGCGTGACGCGCATCTCTTCGAAGGCCTGCGCCAGCGCCGCGATCTCGCGCGCCCGCGAGGCCGGCGGTTGCGCCGCGCGACCGTCGCGCACGGCCACCGCATACTCGGTCAGCCGCTCCAATGAATGCGTCAACCGGTTCGCGATCCACCAGCCCGCGGCCGTCATCGCCGCCGCCAGCAGCGCCGCATAAGTCGCCAGCCGCCAGCGCGCCGCGCTCACGCCCTCGGTCACCGACGCCAGCGGCCGGCCCACCCCGACCCAGCCGCGCAACTCGCCCGCGATCCGCACCGGCGCCACCACGCGCAACTCCCCGTCCACTTCCGCGACATTCGCCACGGTGTAACCCTCCGTCGCGACGCGCCCGCCGCCCGTCATCGACCAGCGGTAGACTTGGCCGACGTCCCGCCCGTGCGCGGAATCGAACACCACGCGGCCGTCCGCCGCGCAGGCAAACACCCGCAGCAGGTCCGCCTGCGGCGGCAATTGCCCCAGCCGCGCCCGCCAACCCGCGGGCTCGCTCCCGCCCTCGGCCGCGAAGACGGCCAGAAAAGCCGCCGTGTCGCCCAGCGTGCGCCGCATCGACTCGACATAGCGGAGCCGCACATCCCGCAGCACCAGAAACATCAGCGCCGCGAAGCCCAAGGCCGACGCGCCGACGTACACGCCGAAGATCGCCGTCCGGATCTTCACGGCCCGGCGGCTCCCGCTTCGCGCAGCGAATAGCCGAGGCCGCGGTGCGTCTGAATCGGATCCGCGTCCGGCACGACGGCCCGCACTTTGGCGCGGAGCGTCTTGATGTGCGCGTCGACCGTCCGGTCGAGACTTGCCTCCGGCTCCTCCCACGCCGCCGACATCAGTTGCTCGCGCGTGAACACGCGCCCTGGCCGCGCAACCAGCACGCGCAGCAAACGGAATTCGTAGCGCGTCAGTTCGAGCGCCCGGCCGCGGAAACTGATCCGGCAACGCTCGTCGTCCACCTGCCACTCGGGCTCCGGCGCGAGCGAAGCGGATGCGTTCGATGCCGCGACCGCGGCGCCCGCCGTCCCGGTCCGGCGCAGCACTGCCTTCACCCGCGCCGTAAGCTCGCGCGGACTGAACGGCTTCACGAGATAATCGTCGCCGCCGAGCTCGAGCCCCAGCACGCGGTCGAGTTCCGAGTTCCGCGCGGTCAGGAAAAGCACCGGGACGTTCGACCGCCGGCGGATCGTCTTGCAGAAATCGAACCCGCTTCCGTCCGGCAACCCGACGTCGAGCACCACGAGGGCGAACTTCCCTTTTTCCAACGCCGCCAGCCCTTCGCGTCCGGTGGCACTCCACTCCGGCGCGAAGCCTTCCGTCTTCAGCGCGTAGAGCAGCGTGTCCGCGATCGCGGGCTCGTCCTCGATCACCAGAATCCGCGGCCGGCCTTCCATGCACCCTTTCGGTCAGGCCGGCGCCGCGGCGAGGCGCGCGATCACCGCCGGCAGCAGCGCGTGTTCCGCGGCATGCACCTTGGCCGCGAGCGTTTCCAAAGTATCCGTTTCCTCGATGCGCACGGCGGCTTGGTCGATGATCGGCCCGCCGTCGACTTCCGCGGTCACGTGGTGGACGGTGCAGCCGGTGATCTTCACGCCGCGGCGGAACGCCTGGCCGATGCCGTCGAGCCCGGGGAAACTCGGCAGCAGGCTCGGGTGCAAATTGATGATCTTGCCGGCGAACGCCGCGATGAACGGCGGCTTCAGCACGCGCATGAAGCCCGCGAGCACGATCAGGTCCGGCGCGCACGCCGCGATCGCCGCGATGTACCGCTGCTCGCCCTCGCCATCCAGCTTCGTCTTGAACGGCGCCGGATCAAGATACGAGGCCGGCACGCCGAACCGCGTCCCGAGCGCCAAAATGCCGGCGTCGGGTTTGTCGGAAAACAGCTGCACCACGCGGGCGTTGCCCAGCCGGCCCGCCGACTGCGCCTGCAGAATCGCTTCGGCGTTGGAGCCGCGGCCGGAGCCGAGAATGACAATGCGCATCGGTAAGTCCGTCGGTCTCAGATTTCGCCCGCCGCCTTGATCTTCGCGATCAGCTGCGTTGTCGAGAAGCCGGGCAGAAACGGCATGAACTCGATCCGCGCGCCGTGCGCCTGCAGCGCCGCGCGTTCCTCGGGATTCAGTTTCTCCAACGTATAGTCGCCGGCCTTGCAGTAAATGTCCGGTTTCAGCGCGTGGATCTCCGCCGTCAGCCGCGGCTCGCGGAAAATCACGACCGCGTCGATGCAAGCCAGCGCGCCGAGCGCGTACGCGCGCTGCTCTTCGCTCTGCACCGGGCGCGACGGCCCTTTCAGCGCCCGCACGCTGGCGTCGGCGTTGAGCGCGATGATCAACGCGTCGCCCAGTCGCCGCGCCTGCTGCAAATAGTAAAGATGCCCCGTGTGCAGGAGGTCGAAGACGCCGTTGGTCAGCACGACGCGGCGGCCTTCCGCCCGGAGTTTTTCGCGCCACGCCACCGCGGCGGGCAACGAAAGCAGTTTTGGGTTGTCGAGACTCACGCGCCCGCAAGCCTCACGGCTCACCCCGCGGTTGTAAATCCGCATTCCCCGTCCCGTCGCGTCATGAAACTCCGCCCCTGCTCCGCCCTGCTGCTTTTCGCCCTGCTCGTCCCGACGCTCTTCGCCGCGAAGGACAAGCCGGTCATCGGCCTCTCGCTCGACACGTTGAAAGAAGAGCGCTGGCAGCGCGACCGCGACACCTTCATCGCCGAGGCGCAGAAACTCGGCGCCACCGTCATCGTGCAATCCGCGAACAGCGACGACACCCGCCAAGTCCGCGATGTCGAATCGCTCATCAGCCGCGGCGTCGATGTCCTCGTGATCGTGCCGCACAACGGCGCCGCCATGACGCGCGCGGTCAAGTCCGCCAACGAAGCCAAAATTCCCGTCATCGCCTACGACCGCCTCATCCTCAACGCCCCGATCGACTACTATCTCACCTTCGACAACGTGAAGGTCGGCGAAGCCCAGGCCGGTTATTTCGCGGCGCGTCTCCCCGCCGGCCGGCCCGCCCGCATCGTCCGCATCTACGGCGCCCCGACCGACAACAACGCCAAACTTTTCAAGCAGGGCCAGGACAACATTCTCCTCCCGCTGATCAAGGCCGGCAAAGTCCAGGTCGTGCACGAGGACTGGGCCCTCGATTGGAAACCGGAAAATGCCAAGAAAATCATGAACGCCGCCGTCACCAAGGCCGGTCGCGCGATCGACGCCGTCATCGCTTCCAACGACGGCACCGCCGGCGGCGCCATCCAGGCGCTCCAGGAAGACGGCCTCGCCGGCAAGGTCCTCGTCACGGGCCAGGACGCCGACCTCGCCGCCTGCCAACGCATTCTCCGCGGCACGCAGGCGATGACGATCTACAAACCGCTGAAGAACCTCGCCTCGCTCGCGGCCCGCGTCGCCGTCGAAGTTGCCCAGGGCAAACGCCCCGCCGCCACCGCCACGCTCGACAACGGCGCAAAGCAGGTCCCTTCGATTTTCGAAAGCATCGTCGCCGTCGACCAGGCCAACCTCATGTCGACCGTCGTCGCCGACGGCTTCCACAAAGCCGAGGCGCTGAAGTAACGCCCTCCCCGCGCCCGCCTTCATGCCGCCGCTCCTCGCCGCCCGCGCGCTCACCAAGCGCTTTCCGGGCGTCGTTGCGTTGCGGGATGTGAACTTCGACCTGCGGCCCGGCGAGATCCACGCGCTCTGCGGCGAAAACGGCGCCGGCAAATCGACGCTGATCAAATTGCTCGCCGGCATTTACCCGCACGGCAGCTACGAGGGCGAATTGGCGGTCGACGGCGCCGTCGCCGCGTTCCGCTCGATCCGCGACGCCGAAGCCGCGGGCCTTGCCGTCATCACGCAGGAATTCGCTCTCGTCGACGAACTCAGCGTCGCGGAAAACATTTTCCTCGGCCGCGCCCCGCGCCGCGGCTGGCGCATCGATTGGCCGGAGATGCACCGGCGCGCCGCCGCGTTGCTCGCCGACTTCGGCCTCGCGCTCGCCCCGGAGACGCCGGTCCGCGAACTCGGCATCGGCCAGAAGCAACTCGTCGAGATCGTCCGCGCCATCGACAAACGTTCCCGCATTCTCGTCCTCGACGAACCCACCGCCGCGTTGACGGAACAGGAAGTCGCCGTGCTGCTCGGCCATCTGCGCCGCCTGCGCTCGCAGGGCACGGCCTGCATCTACATTTCGCACAAGCTCGACGAAGTCTTCGCCCTCGCCGACCGCATCACCGTGCTGCGCGACGGCGCGAGCGTCGTGACGCTTGATCGCACCGCGACCGCGATTCCCGAAGTCATCCGCCACATGGTCGGGCGCGAGATCACGGACTTGTTTCCGCGCCATGCCCCGCCGGCCGACGCCGCCGCCCGCCCTCCGATTCTCGAAGTCCGAAATCTCGACGTCGCCCCGTCGCCCGGCGCCCCCGCCCGCCTGCGGGACATTTCCTTTTCGCTGCGCCCCGGAGAAGTGCTCGGCTTCGGCGGCCTGATGGGGGCGGGCCGCACCGAGTTGCTCATGCATTTGTTCGGAGCCTGGGGCCACCGCGCCGCGGGCGAAGTGCGGCTCGAAGGCCAACCGCTCCGTGCCCGCTCGCCCCGCGAGGCCATCGCCCGCGGCCTCGTGCTCGCGAGCGAAGACCGCCGCCGCTACGGCCTCGTGCTCGACCAGCAAATCGGCTTCAACCTATCCCTCTCGAGCCTGCCGCGCTTCACCGTGCCGCCCGGCCGCGTCGATCGCGTCGCCGAGTTCCGCCGGAACCAAGACTTTTTCGCTTCGCTGCGCATCAAGGCGCCGGACCAACAGGCGCGCGCCGGCGGTCTTTCCGGCGGCAACCAGCAGAAGATTGTCCTCGGCAAGGCGCTCATGACGGAACCGAAGGTCGTGCTGCTCGACGAACCTACCCGCGGCATCGATGTCGGCGCCAAGCTCGAGGTCTATGAATTGATCAACCGCCTCACCGCCGCGGGCCAAGCCGTAGTCCTCGTTTCCAGCGAGTTGCCCGAGCTCATGGGCATGAGCGACCGCATCGTCATGCTCGCCGCCGGCCGCATCGGCGGCGAATTCGCGCGGCGGGATTTTCACCCGGAGTCGCTGCTCGCCGCCGCGATGGGCCGGCTGGCCGCCTAGGTCCAATGCCATGGAACCAATTTCCCCCTCTCTGAATTTCCGCCGCCTGCTGCAGAACCTCGCGATGCCGCTCGCGCTGCTCGCGATTTGCGTCTTCTTCGCGACACGCGAAAGCGCCTTTCTCGGCCCGCGCAATCTCACGCAGCTCATCGTCGAATTCTCGATCACGGGCACGCTCGCGCTCGGCATGTTCATGATTCTGCTCACCGGGCAGATCGACTTGTCGGTCGGCAGCGGCGTCGGTCTCGTCGGCGGCATCGCGGCCGTATTGGTTTTCCAGCACGCTTGGCCCGCTCCCGCCGCGCTCGGCCTCGCCTTCGTCGCGGCGCTCGTGCTCTGGACGCTGATGGGGACGTTGATCGTCGGGCAACGCATCCCGTCGTTCATCATCACGCTCGGCGGACTGCTGATTTTCAAAGGACTTTTCTGGTTGGTGATCGGGAATTCGACCGTGCCCGTGGCCCGCGGCGACCAGGACAATCTCTATTCCCTGCTCACAACCTACTACCTGCCCCGTCCCGTCGGCTTCGCGCTCGCCGCCGCGGTGCTCGCGGTCGCCGCTTTGCTCGCGTGGCGCGGCCGGCAGGCGCGGTTGCAACACGGGCTGCCCGTCGCGCCGTTGCCGCGCCTCTTGCTGCAGGGCGGATTCGCCGCCGCGGCCGTGCTCGGCCTCGTCGAGATCTGCAACCGCTTCCGCGGTGTCCCGCTCCCGCTCGTGATCCTCGCCGCGACCGCCGGCGGCGTCTGGTTCCTCACGCGGCACACGCCGTTCGGCCGTTACCTCTACGCCATCGGCGGCAACGAGGAAGCCGCCGCCCTCTCCGGCATCGCGGTTTCCCGCGTGCTCGTCGGCGCCTACGCGCTGATGGGCATCGCCGTCGCGCTCACCGGCTTCATGACCACGGCCTACTCCGGCTCCTCGACGACCACGGTCGGCGATCTCATGGAGCTCGACGCCATCGCCGCCTGCGTGATCGGCGGCACCGCCCTGCGCGGCGGCCGCGGCACTGTCGGCGGCGTGATCTTCGGCGCGCTCATCATGACCGCGTTGCTCAACGGTATGACGCTCCTCGCCGTTTCCCCCGAAGCCAAATTCATCGCGCGCGGTGCCGTCCTCACGCTCGCGGTGTGGATGGACGTCAAGTTGCGGCGCTGAGACTGCACCGCCCCCGCGTCAACGCGCCCACCGGCCCACGATCTCCCGCGCGGCGCCGCCGGAATTCGGCATCGCCTTCAGGGTAACGGATTCGCCGTCGGGCGCGAAACGCAGTTCGAGGCGCACCGTGTTGGGCGTGCGGAAGAACACCGTCTCCAGCGCAAACGTCGCCGGCCCCGTCCACGCGCCGCTCAACGCGATCGCGTTTTCCGGATTCCCCGCCTCGACGCGGCTCCAGCCCGCCGGCGATACCGTTGCGGCAACGTCCTCGCCGCCCGCCCGCCACCGCAGTTCCGTCGCGCCGCTGCCGCCGGCCGCGGGCGCGAGCGCGATCGACTCGTACTTCAAAGGATTTTCCGGAAAGACAAATCTCCGGCCTGCGATTTTCGCCGCGAGCTCGGGCGTCGCCGCCCCCGCCGCCGGTTTCACCAACGTCAGCGTCGCAAGTTTGTCCTTCAACTTCGCCTGCATCGCCGCATCTCCCGCCAGCGGCGACGTCCGCGCCTGCGCCGCCTGCAGCGCCGGCAGCAACGTCGTCCAGACCACATCGAGCACCTTCTGCAGATTGCCCGTGCCGGCGGTGATCGCGACCACGGCATCGAGCTCGGGCATGATCAGGCAGAATTGGCCGCGGGCACCGTCGCCGCGCACGATGCCGTGGCGGCAACGCCAGAATTGGAAGCCGTAGCCCTGCTCCCAGTCGCTCGCCGGGTTGCTGCCGTTCGACATCCAACGCGCGGTCGCCTGCGCGACCCATGCCTCCGGCACGAGTTGCTTCCCGTCCCAACGGCCGCGTTGCAAATAGAGCTGCCCGAACTTCGCGATGTCCTCCGTGCGCAGGCTCAGGCCGAAGCCGCCCATCGACACGCCCTGCCTGCTCGCTTCCCAGGTCGGATTTTCGATGCCCAACGGCGCGAACAACTTTGGCTTCAGGTACTCGAGCACGCTCTGTCCCGTCACCCGCTGCACGATCGCCGACAGCATGTAGGACGCGGGCGAGTTGTAGACGAAGAAGGTCCCCGGCTTGTGCGCCACGGGCAACTCGAGGAATTTCTTCACGACGTTCTCGTCGCCGCGGTAAGGGAAATTCTGGATGTCCTCGTTGTGCTGGCCCGTGGACATCGTCAGCAGATCGCGCACGCGCATCGCACGGAGGTTAGCGCTCGGTTTCTCCGGCGCCAATTCCGGGAAGAACGACAGCACCGGATCCTCGATCTTCAATTTGCCCTCCGCCGCCGCGAGCCCCACCGCCGTCGAGGTGAAGCTCTTGCTCAGCGAGAACAGCTGGTGCGGTTCGTTCGCCGCATACGGCGCCCACCAACCTTCGGCGATGACGTGCCCGCGCCGCACGATCATGACGCTGTGCAACGCCTGGATCGATTTCTCCGCCTCGGCCACAAAGCCGAGGATCGCGTCCGCGGCCACGCCCTGCGCTTCGGGCGTGCTGCGCGGCAACGGCGCGGCGCGCAGCGTCAGGACCAAGCCGACCAGAACGAGCAGGACCGCGGGGCAACGGGGAAGCATGATGCCTCGCCGTACCCCGGCCCCTCCGGCCTGTCAACGCGCGCGCCCGCGGACGCGCGCCGGTCAGAAGAACTTCTTCGCTTTTTCGAAGAACGATTTCGACGTCGGCTCCGCGGCATCGCCGCTGACCCGCGCGAACTCCTCGAGGATCTTCTTCTGCTCACCCGACAAGGACGTCGGCACCTCGACGTGCACGCGCACCAGTTGGTCGCCCTGGGTGCCGCCGCGCAGGCTGGGCATGCCCTTGCCGCGCAGGCGGAAGGTCGTGCCGCTCTGCGTGGCCGTCGGGATTTTCAGCGAGGCTTTGCCCGAGAGCGTCGGCACCTCGATCGTGCCGCCGAGCGTCGCGAGTGTGAACTTGATCGGAATCTCGCAGAACAGATCCTCGCCCTGGCGCTCGAAGAGCTCGTGCTCCTTTACGCTGAGCACGATGTAGAGATCGCCGGCCTGCCCGCCGGCCATGCCGGCTTCGCCGTTGCCCGTGGAACGCAGGCGCGAACCCGTGTCGACGCCCGGCGGGATCCGGACGTTCAGCTTGGTCGTCTTCGGCATGCGCCCTTCGCCGCGGCAAGCGGTGCAGGGACGCTCGACCTTGTTGCCGGCGCCGCCGCAGGTCGGGCACGTTTGCGTGAAGGTGATGATGCCGCCGGAGCGCCGCACCTGGCCCGCGCCGCGGCAGGTCGGGCAAACGACGCGCTTCGAACCGGGCTCGGCGCCCGAACCGTCGCAGCGTTCGCAGGCCATGTTCTTGCGGAACGTGATTTCCTTTTCGATCCCGCGCGCCGCTTCCTCGAGCGTGATCTCGAGATCGTAGCGCAGGTCCGCGCCGTCGCGGCCCCCGTCGCGGCCGCCGCCGAAGACTTCGTCGAAAATCCCGCCGCCGCCCCCGCCCTGCTGGCCGAAGACCTCGCGGAAAATGTCGAACGGATCGTGGAAACCGCCGCCGCCGCCCGCCGGACCGCGCGGGCCCGGGCCGGCGCCGCCGCCCTCGAACGCCGCCGGTCCGTACCGGTCGTAGGCCGCGCGCTTTTCCGGATCGTTCAGAATCTCGTAGGCGTGCGAGACCTTCTTGAACATTTCCTCGGCCTCCTTGTTGCCCGGGTTCTTGTCCGGGTGAAACTGCACGGCCTTCTTGCGGTAGGCTTTTTTCAGTTCCTCGGCGGTGACGCCCTTCTGGACGCCGAGCAGTTCGTAGTAGTCTTCCTTGGCCATGATGAGAATGCGGCGAAAGCCGGGTTCGGCCGGCATGCCGCCGGGAGGGTGCGAAAGGGATTATTTGGCGGGACCGCTCGAGATCACGACGGAGGCCGGCCGCAGGAGCCGGCCGTTCAGCGAATAGCCCGTGCGCACGACGTTCACGACATGCTCTTCCTTCACGTCCGCGCTCGGCGCGTGCGAGATCGCCTCGTGCTGGTGCGGATCGAAGGCCTGCCCCGCGGGATTGATTTCCTTGAGACCGTGGTTCGCGAGCGCGGTCTTGAGCTGCGTCAGGACCATGTCGACGCCGCCGACGAGGGTCTTGAGGTCGGCGTTGGGCTGCTTCGCCGCCGAGATCGCGAGCCCGAGCGTGTCGAGCACCGGGAAAATGTCTTCCAGCACGCGGCCGGTGGCGGCCGTGCGCAGGTCTTCCTTTTCGCGCACGGTGCGCCGGCGGAAATTTTCCAGGTCGGCCGCGGTGCGCAGAAACTTGTCGAGGTTGGCCGCCGCCTCCGCCTTCGCGGCCGCGAGTTGCGCGGCGAGATCGGCGGAACCGGGATTCTGCGGCGCAGCGGAATCGGCGCCGGTGGCCGCGGCCGCGGGTTCGTTGGGAGTCGCAGGGATCTTGGTTTCGGGCTCGGACATATTGAAAAAGATGAAGACAGTATTCGCGGCCGCCGGCTTCTTCAAGCGCGCTGTGCGGTCCCGGCAGCGCGGCAACGTCGCGCGTCAGATCCGGGAAAATCCCTCCGTCACCAGCAACGTCGCCGGTTGCTCCGCCGCCAATTCGAAGCCGCCCGCGTACGGCACGAGCGCATTGGTCCCGCGGACCAAGGTCTGCGCCGGACCGCCACCCTGCGTGCTTCGGCTCCGCACACGGCCCGCCACGACACTGACGAGACGCGCCTCTTCGCGCGCCGCAAAGGGCAACGTTTCCCCGGCGCCCAAAACCACGCGCCGAATCCGGAACTCGGCGCAATCGGCGAGCACCTCGGAAACCGCCGCGGCGCGGCGCGGTTGCGGCTCGAAGTCCTGCCAGTCGATCGAGCGCAGCGATTGCGCGACGTGCATTTGCCGCGGTTTGCCGTCGAGCCCGACGCGGCCCCAGTCGTAAACGCGGTAGGTCGTGTCGGAGTTTTGCTGGATCTCGAGGATCAGGTTGCCGGCCCCGATCGCATGGACCTGCCCGCTGCGCACCAAGATCGAATCGCCGGCCCCGACCGCAAAACGATGCACGCACGTTTCGAGCGTCTGGTCGGCGATCGCCTTTTCGAAAACCTCGCGCGTGACGCCGCGCTTCAGCCCCACGATCAATTCCGCCCCGGGCTCCGCTGCGGCGAGATACCAGTTCTCCGTTTTCGGTTCCCCGCGCAGCTCGCCCGCCACCGCGGCCGGCGGATGCACCTGCAGGCTGAGGCGCTCGCGACAATCGAGCCACTTGACCAGAATCGGAAACGGTTTCGCCGCCGGCCAACCGGGGCCCATGACGTCGCCGGCCGCCGCCGCGATCACCGCCCGCAGGCTTTGGCCAGCCCAGGGGCCCGCCGCGACCACCGATTGCGCCTCCGGCCGGTCCACGATTTCCCAACTTTCCCCGATCGGTCCGCCGGCCGGCAGGGACCGGCCCAAGGCCGACGCCAAGGCGCGACCGCCCCAAACGCGTTCCTGATACAAAGGCTGGAAGAACAACAAGTCCTGCATGTGGATTGACGAGAAAGTCGTGAAAAGGCCGTCGGGGGTGTTTACATTTGACCACCCGGCGGCTTACCGTGGAATCCGCCTACTTTTTCGCGACGGATCACACCAAATGCCCAAGCCGGAGACATCAAACCCAAACGACGGTCCGTCATTTCAGGCTCCTCGCTACCGGCCCAATTGGATCGCCGCCCTGCTCTGTTTCGCCTTCGGCGCCTTCTTGCTCGTCGCCCTGCTCTGGTACGATCCCGCGCAGAGCACCTTCCGCGGCACCGCCACGGTCGGCAAAAATCCCGCCGGCGTCATCGGCGCCAACTCCGTCTGGGCCCTGCTTTATTCCATCGGCGCCAGCACGTGGCTGATTCCGCTCTTCCTGTTTTGGATGCTCTACATTTCGGTGCGGAATTCGAAGCACCTCACCGGCACGCGCGCCGTCGCGATGTTCATCGCCTGCATCTCCGTCGCGGGCGGCCTCGCGATGTTCAACGAACCCAAGTGGGGCAGCGACTATTTCCCCCACGGCTACGGCGGCCTCGTCGGCGTCACCCTTTATCACCGCCTGCTCGCGGATGCCCTCGGGCCCTTCGGCTCCGGTCTCATTTTCGGCACGTTCTATTTCGGCTCGCTCCTCTTCATCTTTACCCGGGACATCGGGGCTGAGTTCGAAAAAATCTTCTCCAGCTTCCACGCTTGGCGCGCCGAGCGCGCGAAACGCAAGGCCGAGGAACACGAGCTCCTGCTCAAGGCCAAGGAAGCCCGCGCCAAACAGAAAACCGCCGCCGCCTCCGTCGCCGCAACGTCCGCGGGCAACGCCGCCGCCCAGCCCACCGGTCCGGTCGGTCCTTCGGGCAAGAAGACCTTCGTCCCGAAATCGTCCGAGGATCCGCTGGCCAAGGGCCCGGCCGCCCGCTCCCCGGAAGCCGACGCCGCCGTCAAACCCGCCCCGACCCCCGCGGAGAAACCGGACCCCAAACCCGCGCCCGCGCTCGCACCGAAGCCCACGCCCCGCGCTCCCGCGCCGGAATCCGCCACCGCGACCGATCCCAAGCAGCTCGCCGTTGCCGCCGGCAAAGTCGAACTCAACATCGTCCGCCCCGAGGAACCCAAGAAGGCCGCGAAGGTTTCCCTGCCCCAAAGCGACGACGCCAACTACCAGTTCCCGCCGCTCACGCTTCTGCGCGAACAGGCCAAACCCGCCGCCGGCAACAGCGAGGAAGAGCACCGCCAGAACGCGGAGAACCTGCTCCGCATCCTCAGCGAGTTCGGCGTCGAAGTGACGCTCGGCGAGATCCACGTCGGCCCCGTCATCACCCGTT
Organism: Opitutaceae bacterium; assembly: GCA_027482185.1. Classification (GTDB taxonomy): domain Bacteria; phylum Verrucomicrobiota; class Verrucomicrobiia; order Opitutales; family Opitutaceae; genus ER46. The sequence goes on from JAIXWF010000011.1 coordinate 110,012, forward strand.
ACGAGGTCGTGCCCGCCCCCGGCGTCCGCGTCGAAAAGATCGCCGGCCTCGACAAGAACATCGCCCTCGGCATGCGCGCCCAATCGGTGCGTATCCTGGCGCCGATCCCCGGCAAAGCCGCCGTCGGCGTCGAGGTCCCCAACCAGCACCCGACACCCGTGGGCATGCGCGAATTGCTCGAGAGCGAAGACTGGGCCGGCGTGAAATCCGAAATCCCGATCGCGCTCGGCAAGGATGTCTCCGGCAAACCGCTCGTCTCCGATCTTTCGAAGATGCCCCACCTGCTCATCGCCGGCGCCACCGGCTCGGGCAAATCGGTCTGCATCAATTCCATCGTCGCCTCGATCCTGTACTCGAAGAGCCCGAAGGATCTCCGCCTCATCATGGTCGACCCGAAGGTCGTCGAATTGAAGATCTTCAATTCGCTGCCGCACATGCTGATCCCGGTGGTGACGGAACCGAAGAAGGTCCCCGGCGCGCTCAAATGGCTGCTGAGCGAGATGGAGCAGCGCTACCAGATTTTCGCGAAGTGCAACGTGCGCAACATCGTCGGCTTCAACAGCCGCAAGAAGTCCGGCGCCGAACCCGTTCCCTCGCCCGATGCGCAGGGCGCCCTCGCCGGCGTCGACCCGCTCGAGACCGACGACCTCGAGATTCCCGACCGCCTGCCCTACATCGTGGCGATCATCGACGAGCTCGCCGACCTCATGATGGTCGCGCCCGCCGAGATCGAGACGAGCATCGCCCGCCTCGCGCAACTCGCCCGCGCCGCCGGCATCCACCTCATCATCGCGACGCAGCGCCCGTCGGTGAACGTCATCACCGGCGTCATCAAGGCCAACCTCCCCTCGCGCATCGCCTTCCAGGTCGCCTCGCAGGTCGATTCGCGCACCATCCTCGACACCAAGGGCGCCGACACCCTCATCGGCCGCGGCGACATGCTCTTCTCGCCGCCGGGCACGTCCCGCCTCGTCCGCGCCCAGGGTGCCTTCGTCTCCGACGAGGAAGTCCACGAGATGGTCGAGTTCCTCAAGCGCAACGGCCCGCCCCAGTACGCGCAATCCGTCCAGCAGCAGATCGACCGCGCCGCCAGCGAGGACGACGAGGATGCGGACGCCGACGGCGAGGACGGCGACCTCGGCGACGACGAGGAGTTGTATCAGCAGGCGTTGGACGTGCTCAAGTCCACGAAGCGCGCGAGCACCTCGATGCTCCAGCGCCGCCTGCGCATCGGCTACAACCGCGCCGCGCGGATCATGGAGATCATGGAGGAAAAGGGCATCGTCGGGCCCGAGAACGGCTCGAGTCCCCGCGAGATCCTCGTCGATCTCGATTCGCTCTGAGCGGCCCCGCGCCGCAGATCGGTCTTCCCTCTCCCCGCATTTCTCCCTAATCCCCACCCATGCAGACCATCGGCGAACGCCTCGAGGAAGCGCGCAAGAAAAAGGGCATCTCCATCCGCGAAGCCGCCGAAGCCACGAAGATCCGCGGCGACTACCTGCAGAAATTCGAGACCAACCACTTCGATATCGGCCTGACCGAAATCTACACCCGGGGCTTCCTGCGGACCTACGCCAACTTCCTCAAGCTGCCCGGCGAGCGCATCCTCAACGACTACGCCGCCCTCGGCCGCGGCGAAGTGCGCCCGCGCCAGCCCAACCGCGAGGTCTACGGCCGGATGGATATCTCCGTCGCCACCGCCGGCGAGACCAGCGACCGCGCCGCCCCGCCCGCGGACGGCGCGGCGGACGCCCCGGCCGGCGGCCAGCCCCAGCCGCGCTATCCGCGCGGCTCTTCCTCTCTTCCCACCGGCCCGGACCCCGCGGTCGTCTTCAAATACATCAAATGGGGCGGCGGCGCCGCCGTGGCGCTGCTCGTCGTCGTCCTGGCGTGGAATCTGATCGGCGGCAGCAAGCCCGCCGCGCCGGCCCCGAGCGCGGCGCCGGCGTCCGCCCCCGCGCCCCGCGGCCCGGTGATCGGTCTCTACGCGGTGCGCCCCGTGAAGGTCACGGTGCTCAAGCGCAACGCGGACGAAACCGAAGGCGAAGTCTACTTCTCGGGCTTCCTCGCGGCCGGCGAAACGCGCACGGTCGCGCGCCCCGGCGCCGTCTACGTCGAGGCCGACGCGCCGGAAAATCTCGAACTCGAGATCAACGGCCGACGCATGAATTTCGGCCAGATGCTCGCACAGTTCGGCCCCGGCTACAAACGCGGCCAACTGCCCGCGCCCTGACCCCTCCGGCGCACCGCCGCCGTGGTACCAGCTGTCCCGGCCACGACACGACGTCGCGGTGGGCGATGACTCTTCTCTGCGTCTCGCCGGCCCAACCGGCTGGCTAGGCGCGCTCCAGCCGCGTCGGCGAAGTCACCTCAGGGCCGCAAGCTGACCGGCGGACCCAGAATTTCCCGCTGCAGGAACGCGCGGCGCAGCCGCTCGGGATCCCTCAGTTCCTCGATCGGCGAACGTCCGCCGGCGGACGAGGTCCGCGTCGGCGCCGCCGCCTCGGCCTTCGCCGCCGCCTGCGCGGTGCGGCGGGCCTTGAGCGCTTCCAACTCGGCCGCGAGCCGCTGCTGCCGCTCGAGTTCGTCGTTGCGGCGTTCCGCCATGACCGGCGGAGGCGCGACCGGCGGCGCCGCCGGCTCGGCCCGGCGCTCCAGTTCCTCGAACAGTTTCCGCAAGGGCCCGCCGATCGGGTCGGGCATCGGGATGGCCGTCGGGTCGCGCCGCATAACCGGCGGCGGTTCCGCGGGCGCGGCGGTTTCGGCCGGCACGGCCCCGCCCCGGCGCTCCGCGATCTTGCGGCGGATCTCGCGCTGAATCTCCTCTGTGCGGCGCTGCTCCTCGAGCTCGTTGTGCCGCACCGGCGGCTCCGCGTCGGGCTCCGACTCCTTCGCTTTCATCAAGCCGCGCACCATCTGCCCGATGAAGATCACCACAAAGATGATGACGGGCAGTTTCTCGAGGATCCACTCGAACATGGGCGGCAGGTTGGAGGTTGGAACGAAGCGGGAGCGGCGGAAACGGGCTTACTTTTTGCCGTCCGGGTGGGCGATGGAACTGCGCATCGACGTATCCGCCTGCACGTTCTCCATCTTGTAATAGTCCATCACGCCGAGCCGGCCGGAGCGGAAGGCCTCGGCCATCGCGAGCGGCACCTGGGCCTGGGCCTCGACGACCTTCGCCTGCATCTCCTGCACGCGCGCCTTCATTTCCTGCTCCACGGCCACGGCCGCGGCGCGCCGGATTTCCGCCTGCGCCTGCGCCATGTTCTTGTTCGCCTCGGCCTGCGCTTCCTGCAGCTTCGCGCCGACGTTCTCGCCGACGTCGACGTCGGCGATGTCGATCGAAAGGATCTCGAACGCGGAACCGACGTCGAGGCCGCGGGCGAGCACCGTCTTCGAGATGCTGTCCGGCGATTCGAGCACCACCTTGTAGGTCTCGGCCGAACCGATCGTGGAAACGATGCCTTCGCCGACGCGGGCGATGATCGTGTCCTCCTTCGCGCCGCCGACGAAACGGTCGAGGTTCGTGCGCACGGTGACCCGCGCCTTCACCTTCACCTGGATGCCGTCCTTGGCGACGCCGTCGATCGTCGTGCGGCCGCCTTCGGGATTGGGGCAGTCGATCACCTTCGGATCGACGGAGGTGCGCACGGCTTCGACGACGCTCTTGCCGGAGCCCTTGGTCGCGAGATCGATCGCGCAGGCGCGGTCCCAGCCGAGCTCGATGCCGGCCTTCTGGGCGGCGATCAGCGCCTGGACCGTGGGGACCACGTTGCCGCCGGCCTGGAAGTGCGACGCGATCTGGTCGGCATCGAGCGCGATGCCGGCGCGGACCGCGGTGATGCGCGCGTCGACAATGAGATTGTAGGGAATGCTCGCGAATTTCAGCGCGACCAGCTTGGACAGCGGCACGGGCGCGCCGTTGAACATCGCCTTCACCCACGCGCCGACGAGGCTGAAGACGATGGCGAAAAAGATCAGGCCGACGATCGCGACGACGATGACGACACCGAGTACGGGAATGCTCATGAGGATTTGGGTGTGGAAGGTTTGGATACGATAAGACGGAAAGTGTCCACGGCGACGACCTCGAGGGTCTCGCCGGCCGCCGCATGCCCGCTGCGCGAAAACGCCTCGTAGCGCCGGCCGCCGATCTCGACGTAGCCGCTCGGCACGAGGGCCGTCGCGGCGACGGCCGGGCGCCCCACGACGGCGGCGGCGTCGGCCACCGGCGGCTGGCTGGTTCCGGCCACGGTCGCGGTCATGGAGAACGTTTTCGCCAGCCGCGATTTCGGAAGGACCACAAACTCGAGGTAAAGCGCCAGGCCGAGAATGGCCGTCGCGATTCCCCCGGCGATCAGCCCGCCATCGAACCCGAAGCGCGCAAACGACACCAGCGTGCCGGCGAGAAAAAGCAGGCCGCCGACAATGCCCAGCACTGCGCCCGGGACGATGACTTCGAAGGCCAGCAACAGCACGCCGGCCATGAACAGAATTACGATCAGGCTCATGCGGATTCCTTTTCCACGAGCAGCCCGAACGATGTGCGTTGGCGGACGGTCACCCGCGTGCCCGGCGGCACCGAACCGACGTCCACGCGCGCCTCGAAACGCCGGCCCGCGATCTCGATCTGCCCGCTGGGAAACAATCCCGTGACCGCGACGCCGGATCGGCCGATCAGGTCGTCGATCGCCGCCGCTTGCTCCGGGGCGCCGCCAGCCACCTGCGCGGAGCCGGCGATCGCCTGCGCCACGGCGAGCCGGTTGAAGAACCAGCCCTTGGGAATGAACTTCGCGAGCGCCAGCGCCAGCGCGACGGCGATCAGCATGCCAAGCCCAAGATCGGAAAGCGGTTTCAGCAACAGGTCGCCGTCGAGCCGCAGCGGTTCGTTCGGCCAGATGTCGGCCATCGACCAGATCAGGGAAACAAACATCAGCGCCAGCCCGCCGAGGGCCGCCACGACGACCCCGGGAAAGAAAAACAGCTCCACGAGCACGAGCAGCAGGCCGAGTCCGAACACCAGCATCGGTTCGTGTCCGGACAGCCCCGCGACGTAGTTGCTGAGGAACACCACGGCGAGGCAGACGATGCCCGTGATCCCGAAGACGCCGAAGCCCGGCGTCTTGAATTCGATGTAGATCGCGAGGAGCCCGAGCCCGAGCAAGATCGGCGCCAGGCCACGGAGGAAAACCGCCACGTGTTCGGACCACGTGATTTCCAGCCGCGTGACCGCAAAGTTGCCCGCGCCGTACTTCTTCGCGAGCAACTCGTCCACGCTGGCGGCAATGCCGGCGCCGAGCAGCGGCTGCGGCGGCTCGCCGTAAGCCTTCATCGCTTCGCTGGCCGTGAGGGTGAGCAGTTCGCCCTTCGGCTTCAGCACGGTGTCGCCGATCTTAAGTTCGAAGTCCTCGTCGATCATCGCCGAGATCACCTGGCCGCGGAAGCCCTTGCCCTCGGAAATCGAGCGCACCTCCGCCCGCAGGTAGCTGACGAGCTTTTGGCGCATCGATTTGTCGATCTCCTGGCCCGTCGCGGCAACCGGCGCCGCCGCCCCGATCTTACCGCGCGGCGAAAACCAGATTTCCTTCGTGGTGGCGGAAATGAACGCCCCCGCGGAAATCGCCTGGTCGTCGACGAACGTGATCGTTTCCCCGGGAAACTTGCCCAGCGCCTCCATGATCTCGAACGTCACGTCGAGGGCCCCGCCCGGCGTCTTCATGTCGAGCACCACGGCGTCGGCCTTGGTCTCGATCGCTTCCTTCAGACCGCGGCGAATGATGAACAGCAGCGGGGAATCGACCTGCTCGCGCACCGGAATGACCACCACGCGGCGTTTCGCGCCGCCGACCGCCGGCGCCGCCGGAGCCGTCTCCGCCACCGCGGGCCCATCGGGCGCCGATCCGACCGGAGCCGACGCCGGCGCGGCGGCACCGCCCCAGGCGGTCCCCGCAACCAGCAACAGACAGAGCATCCATTTCATCGTCGACACGCGGCGACCTTACGCCGCCGACCGCGCCGCGCAAGTGTTGCGACCTCGGAATCCGCTCCGGCGTTTCCAGTGCTCCGATGGCGCGACTCGCGCTGCAATAATCCTTTGCGCCGGCCCAAACCGGGCCGTAGACCGGCGCGACCATGGAGAATGTCCCGTATGCCGGCCAAACTCTCACCCGCTGGAAAGTGGGTCCGTCGACGTTCCTGGCGCTGCCGGAACGAGGCGCGCGGCTGATGAACTGGAACCTTACCCTCGGCGACGGCACCGTCCGCGATGTGCTCTACTGGCCCGAGCAGGCGGACTTCGCCGATTTCGCGAAGGTCCGCGGCGGCAATCCGATCCTTTTTCCGTTCAACGCGCGGGTCTTCGACCGCGGGGAAATCTACCACTGGCGCGCGGCCGACGGCGTCCGCCGCCCCATGCCCATGCACGGGGTCGCCCGCCAAGGCGACTTCAAGGTCGTGCGCGCCGATGCCCGCGGCTTCGTCGCCCAATTCCAGCCCGGTCCCGAAGCGCACGCGTGCTACCCTTACGACTACGACTTCACGGTGACCTATCGTTTCGAGGCCTTCGGCCTGAGCTGCGAATTCGCGTTGGCCAATCTCGGAACCGAACCCCTGCCCTGGTCCGCCGGCCATCATTTCTATTTCACGCTGCCATGGTCCGAAGGCACGACGCGCGGCGATTACCTGATCCGGATCCCGGCCTCGCGCCGGCTGCGGCAGGACGCCACCGGTGCGCTCGTCGCGGGTCCGCAACTGCAGCTCGAGGAGCCGTTCGACAACCCCGCCATCCTGGACGCCCTGCACCTCGGGCTGCGCAGCAACGAGATCGTCTTCGGCGAAAAGGGCCGGCCCGGCGACATCGTGATGAAGCTCGGCACCGAGAAAATCCCCCACCCCGAGGCCACGCTCGTGACGTGGACCTTGGCCAAAGACTCGCCGTTCTTCTGCGTGGAACCTTGGATGGGCCCGCCCAACGCCCCGGAACACAAAGTCGGCCTGCACTGGGTCGCCCCGGGCGAGACGCAGCGTTTCGCGGTCACGATCGCCGTGCGCTGACGCGGAATTTAGCACTACCTTTTTGCCGGAAATGCGTCACATTGCCTGCATGGATCCTGCGCTCCAACCCCTCGCCTTCATCGACGGCATCGGCGGCCCCGAGATGGTGCTGGTGTTTATCATCGTGCTGGTCCTGTTCGGCGGCAACAAGCTCCCCGACTTCGCGCGCAGCCTCGGGAAAACGATGCGGGAATTCAAAAAAGCCGCCGCCGGTGTGGAGGAGGAATTCAAACGCGCGATGGAAGAGGACGAGCGGAAGAAAAACGCCGCCCTGCTCCCGCCGCCCGCCGCCACGACGCCCGCTTCCGATCCGTCCACGCCCTACGAGGACCCCCATCACTATCAGTACGACGGCTCCTACGACGCCGGCCCCAATGCCCCCGCGTCCACCCCGGCCGCCGATCCCGCGCCGGCCGCGGCCCCCGCCGCCCCAGCCACAGTTCCCGCCGCCGCGACCGTGACCGACCCGGCGGTGGCGCCGGCGGACACCAAAGCAACGGCGACCGTCCCTGCTCCGGCTCCGGCGGACCCGGCGGCCAAGACCGTCTGATCCCGTGTCGACCGCAGGCGACGCCGTCCCGCCGGTGCGGATACCGATCACGGGCGAGCTCGATCTGCACACCTTCCGGCCGCAGGACCTCGGCGACCTGCTGCCGGCCTATGTCGGCGAGTGCCGCCGGCTCGGCCGGCGGGAAATCCGCATCATCCACGGCAAAGGCACCGGCACGCTGCGGACCACGGTGCACGCCTGGCTCCGCCAAGCTCCGGACGTCGCGTCGTACCGCCTGGCCGACGAGACCGCGGGCGGCTGGGGCGCGACGATTGTGGCGCTGCAACGATGATCCGTCGCGGTCTCATCCTCATCCTGCTTGTTTGCGCGGGTGCGGCGGCCGCCGCCGCGACGGAACCGGGCCGGCCGCTGATCCTGCTTTCGCTGGACGGATTCCGCTGGGACTACTGCGAAAAGTATCCCGCCGAAACGCCGACGCTGCGCGCGCTGCGGGCCGAGGGTGTCGCCGCGCGAAGCCTCATTCCCTGTTTCCCGACCAACACGTTTCCCAACCACTACACGCTGGTCACCGGGCGATATCCGGCGCGGCACGGGATCGTGAACAACGATTTCTTCGATCCGGTGCTCGGGAGGATCTTCCACTACTTCCAACCCGCGGCCGTGCAGGATCCGGTCTGGTGGGGCGCGGAGCCGATCTGGGTCACCGCCGAACGCGCCGGGCTCAAGACGGCCGCCTCGTTCTGGGTCGGCTCCGAAGCGGAGATCAAGGGCCGCCGCCCCACGCACTGGAAACGCTACGACTACTCGCAGCCGTGGGAATCCCGGCTCGACGAAATCGCCGGCTGGCTCACGCGCACCGGGGACGAACGCGTTTCGTTCCTCGCCATGTACCTCGAGGAAACGAACAGCGCGGGCCACACGCACGGTCCGGACGACCCGGCGACCGCCGCCGCCGTCCGGCTCGTCGACGGCCGCGTCGCATCCCTGCTCGCGCGCCTGCGGGCCGCGAACCTCGAGCCGAACCTCGTCGTCGTTTCGGACCACGGCATGACCGCGACGAGCGTCGACCGGGTCGTGATCCTCGACGACTACCTCGACCGCGACGCCGTGCAGATCGACGCCGACGGCAGCGTGGTTTCGTTGCGGCCGCTCGACGGCGATGTCGAGGCGCTCCACGCGCGCCTCGCCCGCCTCCCGCACGCGCGCGTCCACCGCGCGGCCGACCTCCCGGCGCATTTTCGGTTGCGCGACAATCCGCGGATCGCACCGCTGTGGATTTTGCCGGAAGAAGGCTGGCATGTGGGGACGCGGGCCAATTTCGAACGCCTGAAAAAGCGCTATGCCGCCCGCGGCTACCTCGGCGGCGACCACGGCTACGATCCCGCCCTGCCTTCCATGCACGGATTTTTCCTCGCGCACGGGCCCTCCTTCCGGCGCGGCGAGACGCTGCCCGCGTTCGAAAACATCCACGTGTACGCGCTGCTCTGCGCGGTGCTCGGCATCGCGCCGGCGGAGCACGACGGCGATCCGGCCGTGACGCGCGCCGCCCTGCGGGATCCGGCGCGCTGAGGTCGGACGCGGAATTTTCCGCGCGGCTGCAACTTTTCGGGCGGGTGCGGGGTTATGCCGTCAACCAACGGAAAACACCGCCATGAAATCCTCCTCCCTCCTCCTCGCCTCCGCCCTTGCCGCCGTCGCCGCCGTCGCGGCCGGTTTTGCCGCCGGCGTCGCCGTGCTCCCCGCACTCGCCGCCTTCACCGCCGTCATGATCGCGCTGCTCGGCGCGCACGACTACGCGCCGCGCGCGGCCTACACCCGCGCGCTCGCCGCCGAGCTCGCGGCCGAGGCGCGTCCGCTGGCCGCCTGAACCCGCCGTACCTTCCCGGCTCCGTCTTGAATCCCGGCACCGATCGCCAAGCCTCCACACCATGAACCCGCCCCTCCTCTCCACGCAGATGCACGAGATCGACTACAAGATCCACGGCGACGACATGCAGTTCGTCGAAGTGGAGCTCGACCCGCAGGAAGCCGTCGTGGCCGAGGCCGGCGGCATGATGTTCATGGACGACGGCATCGCCATGGAGACGGTGTTCGGCGACGGAGCCCAGAAGTCGTCCGGCTTCATGGGCGCGCTGCTCGGCGCCGGCAAACGCCTGCTTACGGGCGAGTCGCTGTTCATGACGGTGTTCTACAACCAGGGCGTGGGCAAACGCCGCGTCGCGTTCGGCGCGCCCTATCCCGGCAAGATCATCCCGCTGCACCTGCGCGATCTCGGCGGCGAGCTGATCACGCAGAAGGACTCGTTCCTTTGCGCGGCCAAAGGCGTGAGCATCGGCATCGCTTTCCAGAAGAAAATCGGCGCCGGCCTGTTCGGCGGCGAAGGTTTCATCATGCAGCGCCTCACCGGCGACGGCTGGGCCTTCATCCACGCGGGCGGCACGCTCTACGAACGCACGCTCGCCCCGGGCGAAGTCCTGCGCGTCGACACCGGCTGCATCGTCGGCTTCCAGCCGACGGTCGACTACGACATCCAGCTGGTCGGCGGCATCAAGACGGCGTTGTTCGGCGGCGAAGGCCTCTTCTTCGCCACCCTCCGCGGTCCCGGCAAAGTGTGGCTGCAGTCGCTGCCGTTCTCGCGCCTCGCGGGCCGGATCATCGCGGCCGCGCCGCGGACCGGCCGCGGCGGCCGCGAGGAAGGCTCCGTGCTCGGCGGTCTCGGCCGCGTGCTCGACGGCGACAATTCCTGACTCCGCCGCGGCGGCGCCGTCCATCCCGCCGCCGGACCGGCGGTCACGGCCCGCTTGAGCTTCGGACGCCGGGCCGCCTTCCTCGGCGGCCATGAAACTTCCCCTGCTCTTCGGGTCGGCAATGGCGTTTGCCGGCGCGGTGCTCACGCTCCTGATGTTTTTCGCCGGACTCCACGACGACGTGGAGAAACTGAAGACGGCCCAATGGGTCGGCACCCTCGGCGGCATCGCGATCGGCGTCACGACTCTGGCGCTGGCGATGAAGGAAAAGCGCCGCACCTACACAACCGAGGAAGAATGGGGCTACGGCAACGCCCTCGGCGTCGGCGTGCTCTCCGGGCTCGTCGGCGCGGTGCTCGGAGCCGTCTTCGCGTACCTCTACTTCGGCGTCATCAATCCCGGCCTGAGCGACCTCATGGTCCAGGCCCAGATCGCCGGCATGGAACAGGCCGGCGTGCCCGCCGCGCAGATCGAGAAAACCGAACCGATGATGCGGAAATGGATGTCGCCGCCCGCGATGACCGTCTTCCAGGCGATCTTCGGCTTCATCTGGTCGACGGTGCTCTCGCTGATCATCGCGATCTTCTACCGCAACCGTCCGGCGCCGCCGGTCGGGGCGCCGGCGGTCGGCTGATCCCGTCGTTCAAAGCACCCGCGGCGGCAACATCCGGGTGCCGGAAGCCGGCCGCAGGGCATTTTCGGCCGGCAGGGAAATGCCCCGCGGGCGAACCGTGCGGTTCTGCACGCCCTGGAATTCGCCGTCCGTGCGGAAGCTCATCTCGCGCATGCCTTCGACCTTCTCGAGCCGCGCGCGCACCTCGGCCGGCATCGCCTTGCGCTCCTCGACGGTGCTCGCCGGACCGGAGAACACGACCTTGCCGTCGCGATCTTTCGCCACGACCGACTTGGCGCCCTCGCGCACGGTGAGCTCGAGCGAGCCATCGTCGTCGTTGAAGTTCAGGGTGCTGTTGCCGGTGTTGATAGTCATGACGCGGAAGCCCGGGCCGTCGGTGCGCGAGATCTCTTCGCGCACCGCCCCTCCTTCGCGGGCCTGCTTGAGCAGACCGAGCACGCGGTCGACTTCGGCGCGGTCGGCCGCACCGGCGGCCCGGCCGAGCTCGGGACCGCCCGAGCCGAAAATGCTGATGGTCGGACCGCCGCCCGGCAACGCGGCCACCTTCGGCATCTCGCGCTTGCCGAGCTTCACCTTGGCGACGGCGGACTTGCCGCCGCGCAGGTAGGTGAACGTCACTTCGTCGCCCTCCTTCTTGCCGCGGATCAGCACGGCGAGCTGGCGCGTCTCGATCAAGATCTGGTCGTCGAGCTTGAGCAGCACGTCGTGCACCGCGAGCACGCCGGCGGCGGCGCTCTGCGGGACGATCGCGTTGACCACGAGGCCGGAACCGTCGGCCAGGCCGAGTTGCGAAGCCAAAGCGCCGGAGACCGGCGTGGCCTCGACGCCGAGGAAGGTGACGGTCTCCATCTCCACCTTGCCGTCCTTGCCGGCGCGGGCTTCGACGATCACGCGGCGCGCGGGTTCGGGACCGCTGAGCACGCGCAGTTCGCGGCGTTCGGTGACCGCCGGTGTTTTCGGCGCGGAGGCGGTTTCGGCCGCGGTGCCGGCGACGGCACCGAGGGCCAGGGGGGCGAGCAGAAGACCGAGGGAACGGAGTTTCATAAACGAGGAATGAGCACGGGAGGCCGGAGGTTATTGGAAGCTGACCGGAACCACGCGGACCTCTTCGCGCGGCACGGTCCAGGTGAGGGAGACGTTCGTCCGCGGATTGCTCCACGTGATCGTATCCAGAAAAACCAAACGCTCGCGCCGGGCCGTCGTGCCGTCGTCGAGGGTCACGAAGCCCTCGTCGCGGGCGCGCACGAGGACGTTTTCCGCCGCCACCGGACGCAACGTGGCGGCGCCGCCGCCGAGGGCGAGCGGCTCGCCGGCGGGGGGCCGCACCCCGGGTTGCCAGATCATCAACGCCGCCGCCGCCGCGGCCGGCAACGCGACCGACCAAAGCCAACGCAGATCCGCGATCGGAGCCGGCCGGGCCGGCGCTTCGTCCAGGGCGGCGGCGACGCGGCGCCAAAGCCGGTCGGGCACCGGCGCGGGACGCAGGGAGCGCAATTCCGTTTCGAGGGCTTTGAGTTCGTCATCCATGGCAATCGGCGGCGGTCAATTCCTGGCGCAGGGCAGCGAGGGCATAGCGGTAGCGGGACGCGGCGGTGTTGGGCGAAAGCCCGAGCTCCCGCCCGATCTGTTCGAACGTGAGTTCCGCCCAGATCTTGAGCACGAGGACCTCGCGCTGTTCCGGCGGCAGGCGGCCGAGCGCTTCCTCGAGGGCGAGCCGGCGTTCGTCCGCTTCCAGCCCCGAGGCAAACTCAGCGAACGCCTCGCGGTCGCCCGCGAAGGCAAAGTCCTCGCGCCGCACCCGGCGATCGTCGCCCCGCGCCCGATCGAGCGCGGCCCGGCGCACCGAAGTGACGAGCAAAGCCATCGGTTCGCCCGGCAGGTGGCGCTGGCGCCGCCAGAAACGGACGAAGGCATCCTGGACGATATCCTCGGCATCCGCCGCCGAGCGCGTCCATTGGCGGGCGCAGAGCAGCAGCTTCGGGCCGTGGGACTGAAACCATTGCTTCCAGGAATCATGTGCGGGCAAATCCTCCATGCGGTCTGGTTCGGGAGCGTTATGCCGCGGAAGCGTCATCGGGAGCGGACTTTGTCTAAACGCCCCGCCGAAAGTGCCAATTTCCGACTCGGACGCCGAATCGGGACAATAAAAAGGGGCCCGGATTGCTCCGGACCCCTGTTCAGGTTATCTGCTCTGCGGCCGTACCTTAGTTGAGGCCGAAGAACCGCTTCCAGTTGATGCGGTATTCCAAGGTCGCGACGCCCAGCAGTCCGAGGACGCTGGCGAAGCCGATCAGGGATTCCGCAGTAACCGGGGAACGGAGAGAAAGCAGGAGGGCGGCGACAGCAATCGTGCTGGAGGTGGCCGCAATGAGGAGGTTCTTGTTCATAGTTTCGTTTGGTTTGCCGAACCAGCATTGGTCCGACGCACCTAGTATAGACTCAAAATGAAATAGTTGAAATTGATCTTCCCTATCTCATCTATCTGTTTTGCCTATGGAACTATACCAGCTGCGTTACTTCGTTGCCGTCGCCGAGACCCAAAACTTCACCCGCGCAGCCGAGCGTTCCAACGTATCTCAACCTTCTCTCAGCCAGCAGATTATTAATCTTGAAGGCGAGGTTGGCCACAAGCTCTTCCACCGCCTCGGGCGCAAGGCCGTCCTGACCGAAGCCGGGACCGCCTTCCTGCAGCGGGCGAAACGCATTCTGTTCGAAGTCGAGAACGCGGCCCGGGAATTGAGCGACCACCCGAGCCTAGGGCGCCGGATCACGGTCGGCGCGGTTCAAACGGTTATGCCCTACTTGGTTACGCCGTTCATCGCGGAGTGCCGGACCAAGCATCCCAACTTGCTCATCGATGCCCGCGAAGACTTCCGTTCCGACCTCGTCCGGGCCGTGGTCGATGGCGATCTCGATCTCGCCGTCGTGCCCCTGCCCGTCGTCGAACACCGGGTGTCCATTGAACCGTTGCACACCGAGCCGCTGCTTCTCGTTGTTGGCAAGGAACATCCGATTGCGCAACGGAGCGAAATCAGCATCCAGGACTTGGCCGCGGAGACGTTTGTTTCCCTCGGCGATTCCAGCGCCTTGAGTGCGCAGATCCGAACGTTCTTCGGCGACCAGAAATTCCAGCCGCGGATCGGCATCCGCTGCGCCCAAGTCGCTACCTTGAAGCTGTTTGTCGCGCAGGGATCGGGTATCTCGATTCTGCCGGAATTGGCCCGGACGCCGGACGACCGCGACGCGCTGACCTACCTGCGCCTGACCGGCAGTCTGCCGACGCGCGAGTTGGTGGTCATCCGCCACTTGCAACGCTACCAAAGCCGCGGCGCCGAGCAGTTCCTGACGCATTTCCGTGCCTTCGTGAAGGCGCGGGAAGACGCCGCCACGGCGAATCCGGCCTAAGTTCAACTCCGCCCCGTCAATCGGGGCACCGGAAACCGCGAGCCACCGACGCCATGCGCGGACGGAAATCTCGTTGCCGCACGGGCGCGCCGGTTGCGCTTTGGGCCAAAAACCCAACGCTCCGCCTTCCATGTCCACGCCGCTCCAGCATCACGCCCTGTCGCCGGCCCGCGAGCGGGCGACGTTGCTGACGCTCGCGGCGGTCCAGTTTACGCACGTCCTGGACTTCATGATCATGATGCCGCTCGGCTCGCAGCTGATGGCGGTCTTCAAGATCGATCCGGCGCAATTCACCTACTTGGTCGCCGCCTACGGCATCGCCGCCGCCGTCGCCGGTTTGGCCGGCGGCTTCTTCCTCGATCGGTTCGACCGCAAGCGCTCCCTCGTTGTCCTATTTGCCGGTTTCGGCGTCGCCACCCTCGCCTGCGCCTTGGCCCCGACGCACCACACGCTGATGCTGGCGCGTATCGCCGCCGGCGCCTTCGGCGGCCTCGCCGGCTCGATGGTCGGCGCGATGGTCGGCGACATCATCCCGCCGGAGCGCCGCGGTCGCGCCATGGGCGTCGTCATGTCCGCGTTCCCCCTCGCCTCCGTGCTCGGTGTGCCGCTCGGACTCGTGCTGACGGGCAAGTACGGCTGGCACGCGCCGTTTTTCCTGCTCGCCGGCTGCGCCGCGGTAATCCTCGGCATTGCGATCGCGACCCTGCCGCCGATCCGGACCGCGGTCCGCGACCACCAACCGATCCGGCAGATGCGGGAAATCATGTCGCACGGCATCCATCTCCGCGCCTTCGCCCTCGGGGCTGTCCTCGT
This sequence comes from Opitutaceae bacterium, assembly GCA_027482185.1. Lineage (GTDB taxonomy): Bacteria > Verrucomicrobiota > Verrucomicrobiia > Opitutales > Opitutaceae > ER46. The sequence continues at coordinate 125,178 of JAIXWF010000011.1, forward strand.
GATGGCGGGCGGAATCCTCATTCCGTTCATCGCGCCGTCCTTCGTCGTCAACGTCGGCCTCGACGAGGCGTCCCAGCTGCCCATCACCTACGCCGTCGGCGGCCTCGCCACTGCCCTGAGCACCCCGCTGATCGGCTACCTTTCCGACCGCATGGATCGGCTGAAACTGCTCGTGCTCATCTCGATCGCGGCCATCGGCACCGTGCTCCTGATCACGCGGCTCGGGCCGGCATCGGTGCTGACGGCATCAATCGTGATGGCCCTCTTCATGGTCACAATGTCCGGCCGCTTCTCGCCGGCGATGACCATGATCACCAACGCCGTCGAGTCCCGCTACCGCGGCGGCTTCATGAGCGTGAACGCCGCGCTCCAGCAGGCCGCGAGCGCCGGGGCCAACGTCCTCGCCGGCGTCTTTGTCACACGCACGGCGGGCGGCCAACTCGCCGGGTTGCCGCAGCTCGGCTACGTCTCGATCGGTTTCTTCGTTCTCACGGCGCTGCTGGCCGCCCAGCTGCGGGCGGCCGCGCCGCACGTGGCCCGCAGCGGCGTGCGGCCGCCGGCGCCGGCGGCGTGACGTTGCGCTGCGCCCGGCCGCCGCCACAGTTTTCCGCGTGTCCTCCGTTTCCGCCCAGCCTCTGCCGCCGCCCGCCGTCCCGGCCCTCGCGCGCCCCGAACTGCTCGCACCCGCCGGCGACTGGGAATGCGCCAAGGCGGCGGTCGAAAACGGCGCCGACGCGATCTACTTCGGGCTCGAGCGCTTCAACGCCCGGATGCGCGCGAAGAACTTCACGCAGGCGGACCTGCCGGCGCTGATGGCCTTTTTGCACCGGCGCGGCGTGCGCGGCTACGTCACGTTCAACACGCTCGTGTTCACGCCCGAGCTGGCCGACGCCGCGGACTACCTGCGCACCATCATCGCGGCCGGCGTGGATGCGGCGATCGTGCAGGACGTGGGCATCTGCCGCCTGATCCGCACGCTGTCGCCGGATTTCCCGATCCACACCTCGACACAGATGACGGTCACGAGCGCGGCCGGCGTCGACTTCGCCCGCGAACTCGGCGCGCAGCTCGTCGTCCTGGCCCGCGAAAACTCGATCGCCGAAATCGAAAAGATCCAGGCGGCGCAGAAGACGGCCCCCGTGGCCCTGCCCTTGGAGGTTTTCGTGCACGGCGCGCTCTGCGTCGCCTACTCCGGCCAATGTTTGACCAGCGAATCGCTCGGCGGCCGTTCGGCCAACCGCGGCGAATGCGCGCAGGCCTGCCGCCTGCCCTACGACCTGATCGCCGACGGCCGCCAGATCGATCTGGGCGACCGCCGCTACCTCCTGAGTCCGCAGGACCTCGCCGGCATCGACGTGCTGCCCGACCTCGTGCGCGCGGGCGTGGCTTCGCTGAAGATCGAGGGCCGCCTGAAGGCGCCGGAGTATGTCGCCAGCATCACCCGCGTGTATCGGCAGGCCTTGGACAAGATCGCGGCGCCGCGCGCGCAACCGCCGGCGGCTGTAGCGTCCGCCGCGGCCGATCCCGCGCGCTACGAACTGCAGATGGCGTTTTCCCGCGGCCTCTACACGGGTTGGTTCCGCGGCATCCACAACCAGGAACTCGCGCACGCGCGGTTCGGGACGAAGCGCGGCGTGTTTCTCGGCGAGATTGCGGCCGTCGCGAACGAGACCGTGACCCTGAAGCTCGTGGCGCCGCTCAAGCCCGGCGACGGCATCGTGTTCGACGCCGGCAAACCCGAGGAAAGGGAAGAAGGCGGGCGCGTCTACCAGGTGGAGCCGCGCGGCGGCCCGGGCGGCGAGACGACGCTGCGGTTCGGCCAAGGCGACATCGACTGGCGCCGCGTGCGCGTCGGCCAATGGGTCTGGAAGACCAACGACCCCGCGCTCGACCGCGAACTCCGCGGCACCTTCGAAGGCGACCAGATCCGTTTCCAGCGGCCGATCGACCTCGAGGTTCACGGCCGCGCCGGCACGCCGCTGGTCCTGATCGCCAACGACGGCGAGGGCCACGTGGCCAAGGTCGAATCCGCGGTGCCGCTCGCCGCGGCCGAGAAGCAGCCGCTTTCCCCGGAACGCCTGCGCGAACAACTGGGCCGTCTTGGCGGCACGCCGTTTTGCCTCGGCCAACTCGAATCGCACCTCGAGGGCGCGGTGATTCTGCCGGTGAGCGAACTCAACCGCCTGCGGCGCGAAGCCGCAGCGGAGCTGGACCGGCTGCGTGCGCAACCGAAGCGCTGGCAGCTGCGGGACACGTTTGCGGTGCCGGATTTCAAGGCGGCGCCGCCGCCGGACCGGGCCCCCGAGCTCATCGCCGTCATCCGCCTGCCCGAGCAGCTCGACGCGGCGTGGCAGGCCGGCGTGCGGACGATCTACTGCGAGTTCGAGAACCCGAAACACTACCGCGACGCCGTCGCGCGTTTCCGCGAATTGCAACCGCAGGATCCGGCGGCCGGGGCGGCGATCTGGGTGGCCGCGCCGCGCATCTTCAAGCCGGGCGAAGAGTGGATCCTGAAGCAGGTGCGTTCCGCGGAGGCCGACGGCTACCTTGTTCGCAACTACGACCACCTCGCGTTTTTCGCCGGCGACCGGAAGCGCGGCGACTTCTCGCTCAACGTGGCGAACCCTTGGACGGCGTCGTACTACCGCGAGCGCTACGGCCTCGAGCGCGTGACGGCCAGCTACGATCTCAACATCGGCCAACTGGAAGCGTTGCTGCAGGCGGCACCGGGACCGTGGTTCGACCTGACGATCCACCAGCACATGCCGATGTTCCATATGGAGCACTGCGTGTTCTGCGCGTTCCTGTCGTCGGGCAAAGATTACCGCGACTGCGGCCGGCCCTGCGACAAACACCGCGTGGCGTTGCGGGACCGCGTGGGCGCCGAACTGCCGCTCAAAGCGGACGCCGGCTGCCGCAACACCGTCTTCAACAATCGCGCCCAAACCGGGGCCGAGTACGTAGCCCGGTTGCTCGAGCTCGGCGCGCGCAGCTTCCGCGTCGAGTTTGTGAACGAACCGGCCGACGAGGTCGTTCGCACCTTGGGCCGCTACGCGCAATTGCTGCGCGGCGAGATCACCGGCGACGACCTGTGGCGGGAACTGAAGCTGATCAACCAGCTCGGCGTGACCCGCGGGCAGATGGAGACGGCGGCGCAGGTGATCCGGCGGAAAACCTGAAGCGGCGCTTCCCGGCGCCGCTACAGGTTTTCGGTTCTGGGTTCTGGGCGCCGACGGGGTTTGGAGTTCGGGGTTCGGAGTTTGGGCTTGGGGGTTGGTTTTTGAGGGGCGGGGCGTTTCTTGTGTCGAACTCCGGGGCAAATGCCTCTAGCCCTTCGCCCTTTGCCAAACCCTCTCATGCCGCAAAACCCTGCGACCGCACCTGCCGCCGCCGCCCCGACCACGGGGAAACTCACCGATCTCGAGATCAAGGACGCGCACCTGATTTTCGAATCCGTCTGGCGCGATCTCGTGGCGAAGGTGGGGCTGGAGAACCTGCGTTTTCCCAAGGAAATCATTCTGCTCGGCGGCGCGCCGGGCGCCGGCAAGGGCACGAACACCGCCTTCATCACGAAGACCCGCGGCCTCACGTGCCCGCCCATCGTCATCAGCTCGCTGCTCGACACACCCGAGGCCAAGGCGCTGAAGGACGCGGGCAACATGGTCGGCGACCGCGAGGTGGTCGGACTGCTGCTCCGGCAATTGCTGAAACGGGAATACCAGGACGGCGTCATTCTCGACGGTTTCCCCCGCACCAACGTGCAGGTCGAGTGCCTCAAGCTGCTCGTCGACAAGATGCACGCGCTGCGCCGCGAGTTCTACCACACGCCGCTCAGCATCCATTTCCGCCAGCCGACGATCCACATCATGGTGCTGTTCGTCGACGAGAAGGAATCGATCGCGCGCCAGTTGAAGCGCGGCCGCGAAACGCGGGCGCACAACGAGGAAGTCGCGCGCACGGGCATCGGCCAGCTCTGGGAAGACCGGCCGACGGACCACGACGAGGCGCTGGCCCGCCGCCGCTACCGCGTGTTCAAGGAGCAGACCTGGGACGCGCTGCAGTCCCTCAAGGAAATCTTCCACTACCACTTCATCAACGCCCAGGGCCCGATCGAGGAGGTGGAGCGCAACATCCTCCACGAACTCGAATACCAGAGCACGCTGGAGCTCGATCCGCGCACGGTGGACCGCCTGCGCGGCGTGCCCGTGGCGAGCGAGATCATCGTCGGCGCGCGGCAGGAAATGGTCCGCCGGCTCGATTCGTACGAACTGGAGCACCGCGAGCGATTCGCGACGGTCGTGACGTTCATCGAGAAGAAGATGATCCCGATCGTGATCCGGCACGCGATCTCGGGCGTGGCGCTGATCAACACCGAGGATCCGGTGCTCGAGGATCCGTTGGCGCTGGCCATGCTGATCGACGTGTTTTCCGAGCGCGGCTACCACGCCGTCGTCGACATCCACAAGATCGAGATCCCCGAGAAGGTCGACCTCGCCACCGGCGCGATCAAGTGCCGCACGAAAAAGGTCTACCGCATCCAGATCCGTTTCCAGGGCTCCGAAATCCGCCGCGGTTGAGGCCGCGTGGCCGCGGCCTCAACCGCGGCGGTTCGGAGTTTGGGGTTCGGAGTTCGGAGTTGCGGCGGTGGAACCGTGGGCGCGACTTTCGCGATCTGCCCAGCGGTTCGCGGTTTTGGGTTTTGGGTTTTGCGTTAACCAATCCGCACCCCGCAATTCGCAATCCGCAATTCACCCTGATTCCGGTTTCCGAATTCCGGTCTCCGGTTTCGATATCACTCGTACCGCAGCGCCTCGATGGGATCGAGGGACGCGGCTTTCCAGGCGGGATAGAAGCCGAAGCCGATGCCGATGGCGGAGCAGACGAGCAGGCCGGCAATGGTCCAGCCCCAGGGGAAGACGGCGGTGGCGTTGAGCACCATGGCGCCGATGTTGCCGCCGACGACTCCGCAGATGACGCCGGCCAAGCCGCCCGCGAGCGAGAGCACGACGGCCTCGATCAGGAACTGCATCAAAATGTTTTTCTTCTTCGCGCCGATGCTCTTCCGGATGCCGATCTCCTTGGTGCGTTCCGTGACGCTCACGAGCATGATGTTCATCACGCCGACGCCGGATGCGAGGAGCGCGATGGCGCTGATCACGAAAGCGCCGATGGCAACGACGCCGGCGATGTTGTTGAAGGCCTCGATGAGGGATTCGTTGGAGAAGACCTCGAAGTCGTTGGGAAACTCGGGCTCGAGCCCGCGCACGAGACGCATGGCGCCGATGGCCTGGTCCTGCGTGGCCGCCAGCGATTCCTGGTCGCGGGCCTGCACGTTGATGCTGAGGGAACGGAACGAGCGGCCGTAAACCTCGAGGTACTGCGTGATCGGGGTGACGGCGTTGATGTCGAGACTTTCGCCGAACGTCGTGCCCTTGGAGGCGAGCAGGCCGATGACGGTGTAGCTCTGGCCGTCGATGCGCACGGGGCGGCCGAGGGCCTCCTCGTTGGGGAAGAGGCGGTTCACGATATCGGCGCCGAGCAGGACCACGGCGCGGCCGAACTCGACGTCGTCGGCCTGGATGTTGCGGCCGGCGCTGATCTCGTAGTTGCGGCTCGAGAGGAAATTCTCGTCGGAGCCGATGAGGCGCACGTTGGGGTTGGTTTTCCGGTCGAGGTAGGTGACGCGGCGGCCGGCGCGGCGCAGCGTGAGGCTGACCTCGGCGGAGCCGCGCATCAGTTCCTTGAACCGATCGGCCTGGGCATAGGTGATGTCGCGGCGGTTCCGAAAACGCGTCGACGGATCGGAGAAGTTGATCGCGGGAAATTTGCTGATCTGGAAGCTGTTCGCCCCGAGCACATTCAGGCCGGACTCGATCGAGCCGCGCAGGCCGGTGATCACGGTCATCACGCCGATGACGGAGAACACGCCGACGGCGATGCCGAGCATGGTCAACCCGGAGCGCAGCTTGTTCGCGGAGAGCGAAGAGAGCGCGAGCCGGAGGATTTCGGTGAAGAGCATCGGGAAAAAGGAAACGGGGCCGGCGGCGTCACTCGTAGCGCAGCGCGACGACGGGATCGAGTTTGCTCGCCTGCCAGGCGGGCGCGAAGCCGCTGAAGATGCCGGTGAGCACGGAGATGATCAGGCCGACGGACACGAGGCTCAGGGAGAACACGAGCGGGAAGGACGGCGCGACGACGGCGACGATCTGCGTGAGGCCCGCGGCGAGGGCGAGGCCGGCGAGGCCGCCGACGAAGCAGATTGCGACGGCCTCGATGAGGAACTGGAGGAGGATGGTGCGGCGGCGGGCGCCGAGCGCCTTGCGGGTGCCGATCTCCTTGGTGCGTTCCTTCACGCTCACATAGGTGATGTTCATGATGCCGATGGCGCCGACAAAGAGGGCGAGGCCGGTGATGAAGAGACCGGCGAGCGCGATGCCGTTTTTGATCGGGTCGAGTTGCGAGCGGATCGTGCCCTGCTCGTTGAGCTCGAAATCGTCGCGCTGCTCCGGGCTGAGCTGGCGGATGCGGCGCATCAACCCGCGCAATTCGTCGCGCGCGGCGGCCATGCGGGTCGTGTCGACCTGGACGCGGATCTCGCCGTCCTCGCCGGCGCGGAAATAGCGGCGGTAGGCCGTGAGCGGCATCGCGACCATGGAATCCCAGCTGAAGAGCCCGAGGAAACTGCCCTGGCGGGCGGCGACGCCGACGATCTGGAAATTCTGGTCGCGGATGCGGACAATTTGGCCGACGGCGGATTCGCCGGGGAAGAGGGCGTCGGCGACATCGAAGCCGATGACGGCGACATTGCGGCCGGTCTGGGCCTCGAAGTCGGAGAAGAAGCGGCCTTCCTTCAAATCGGACCGCGTGATGCGCGCGTAATCGGAGGTGGTGCCGAGCGTCCAGATGTTGCTCACGCGGAATTCGCCGCGGGAAACGTTGGTGCCGCGGTTGGCGGTGGGGACGGCGAGCTTGAGGGGGCCGCCGGGATTGGCCGCGATCCACTCGTTGATTTGGCGCGCGTAGTCGTGGCGGATGGGGCGGCGGTTGCGGAAATTCCACCAGTCGTCGACATCGCGCCACGGCCATTTCGTGACGTAGAGGATGTCGTCGCCGAAGCCGGAGAAGCTGCGGTCGACGCCGGCGTCGATGCCCTTGATCGCGGTGCCCATGAGCGTGACGGCGACGATGCCGATGATGACGCCGAGGGCGGTCAGGGCGGAGCGCAGCTTGTTCGCCCGGATCTGGGCGAAGGCGATCCGGATGGATTCGACGATCTCGATGTAAAGCCGGCGCATGGGCTGGGGGTGGACGAAGACTAAAGGACCAAAGGACTAAAGGACCAAAGGACCGCGGAAGCAGCGCAGCCGGGGCCCAAACGGGCGGAGGTCGTCTTGGTTCTATGGATCGATGTCCTTTGGTCCTTTGGTCGTTGGTCCTTCGGGATCCATCAGGGTCCCTTGGTCCTTTGGTCTTTTTTCCCTCGGTCCCCTATCAAACCCGGCCGTCGCTCTCGATCAGACCGTCGCGGAGACGGACGATGCGGCGCGAATGGCGGGCGATGTCTTCCTCGTGGGTGACGACGATGAGGGTGTTGCCCTGTTCGTAGAGTTGCTCGAAGAGGTTCATGATCTCGACGCCGGTCTTGGAATCGAGATTCCCGGTGGGTTCGTCGGCGAGGATGATGGACGGGCGGGTGACGAGGGCGCGGGCGATGGCGACGCGCTGGCGTTGGCCGCCGGAGAGCTCGTTGGGCTTGTGGTGGAGGCGTTCGCCGAGGCCGACGTTCTCGAGGGCGAGACGGGCGCGTTCGAGGCGTTCGGCCTTGGAGACGCCGGCGTAGATCAGCGGGAGCTCGACGTTGTGGAGGGCGTCGGAGCGCGGGAGCAGATTGAAGGTTTGGAAGACGAACCCGATCTCGCGGTTGCGGATGTCGGCGAGTTCGTCGTCGACCATGGTGGCGACGTTCTTGCCGGCGAATTCGTAGCGGCCGGCGGTCGGCGTATCGAGGCAGCCGAGCATGTTCATCAGCGTCGACTTGCCGGAGCCGGACGGGCCCATGATGGCGAGGTATTCGTTGCGGCGGATCTGGACGTTGACGCCGCGGAGCGCGTGGATCGTCTCCGCGCCCATCTTGTAGAGCTTGGTGACGCCCTCGATCTCGATGACGAGCGGGCCGGGCGGGCGGACCGGCCGGTTTTCCAGCGCGGCGGCGGAGGGGGACGGGGTCATGTTACTTCTTCTCCTCGTCTTTCTTCTTCGGTTTTTCGAGCCGGACTTTCGCGCCGTCCTTCAGGGTGCGGGTGATGACGCTGAAGGGGCCGCTGACCACTTCGTCGCCGGCCTTGAGCCCGGACTTGATCTCGAGGTGGGTGGTGTCGGCGATGCCGGTCTCGACATTGACCATCTTCACGGTGTCGCCCTGTTTGAGGAAGACGACGCGCTGGAGGGCGTCGCGGTCCGCCTTCTCGCGTTCGCGCTGCTGCTTCTCGTTGACGGCGGCGGCGGCGCCTTCGCCCTGGTTTTCTTTCGCCTTCTTTTCGCGGTCCTGGGCGAGTTCCTCGATCGTCTTGCTGCCTTCGCGGCTGCGGACGGTGACGGCCTGGATCGGCACGGCGACGACGTTTTCGACCGTCCTGGTTTCGATGTCGACCGTCGCGCTCATGCCGGGACGGAGGGCGACGTCTTTGTCGGAAATGCTGATCTTCACCTGGAAGTTCGTCACCTCCTCCTGCGTGTTGAGGCCCTGGGTCTTGGCGGCGGAGGCGATCTCGCGGACGGCGCCGCTGAATTTGCGATTCGGATACGCGTCGATCGTGACGCGGGCTTTGTCGCCGACCTTGACGTTGACGACGTCGTTTTCGTTCACGTTCACGCGGACTTCCATGCGGCTAAGGTCGGCGACGCGCATGACCTCGGCGGCGTTGAACTGGCCGGTGGCGGCGACGCGTTCGCCGACTTCGGAAGTGCGGGAGCTGACGGTGCCGTCCATGGGCGAGAAGATCACCGTTTTCTCAAGCTGGTCCTTGGCCTGGCTGAGCAGGCCCTCCTGGCGGCGGATCTGGGCGAGGGAATTCTCGAAGCCGGCCTGGGCGGCCTCGACGGCGGTTTTGGCGGCGGTGAGGTCGGAATCGGAAACGAGTTTCTTGGCGAAGAGTTCGGCGGTGCGTTTGAGATCTTCCTGCAGCTTGAGGAGCTGGGCCTTGCTCTGCATCGAGGAGGCGCGGGCGGCGGCGAGGTCGGCTTCGCGCTGGTCGAGTTGGTAGCGGTAGTTGTCCGGTTTGATCTTCACGAGCAGGTCGCCCTTCTTGACGACGGCGCCTTCGCGGAGAGGCAGCTCGACGATTTCGCCGGAGACCTCGGGCGCGATCTTCACCTCGACCTCGGGCTGTATCTTGCCGGTGGCGTTGACCAGCTGGGTGATCGTCTTGGTGACGGCCTTCTCGGCGGTGACCACGGTGCTCTTGTCCGCGGACTTGGCCTTGAAGTAGGCGGCGCCCCCGAGCAGGGCGAGAACAAGGATGCCGCCGAGGACGTACCACTTGGTGCGGGACGGCCGGGCGACGGATTGGGCAGCGGGAGCGTTCATGGACATCAGGAAGACGAAAGACGAAGGTTCATCGGACGACATCGGCCGGGCCGACGCAAGCGGCCCGTGACTCCTGCCCGCCAAAGCAATGTGGCCGGCCCCACAACGAGCCGGCCACACAACACAACTGATGACTACGAACGGGCAGGAAGGAAACGACCGCGGCCGCCGCCGGGAACGCAATTGCGACCAAGTCCGCCCGGCGCGCGGCAAAGCGCGGCGAGGGAGCGATCGAAAAACGGACCGGAACGGCTGCGGACATGGCACGAAAACACGCCACGGCGGGCAAAGTTACAGACAAGTTTGGATAAACGGCATCCGGCCCGGTTGAACGGAGGCGCGCGCCGGGGCGCGCGGTTGGGGGTTCGGGGTTCGGAGTTTGGAGTTTGGGGTTTGGAGTTGCTGAAGGGGTTCTGGGTTCTGGGTGGGCGCGGGTTGGACGGGGTGGGCATGGCGGGGCGCGGGTCCCCGCTGGGACTAGCTTGCAAACCAGCGCCGGTCTCGGGCCGCCCGGCCCGCTCAGCGCAGGGAAAACGGGATCACGATCTGGGCCGGCACCGCGGCACGGCCGGATTTGTCGGCGCCGGCGGCGGGACCGCCGCCCAGCGGATTGCCGGCGAGGTCGGCCAGCGCGGGGGCGAGGACAAGTTCGTAGTCGCCGGGACGCCAAGGCTGGACCGGCATCAGGCGCCAGCGGCGTTCGTCGCCGGACACGGAGCTTTCGCCCGAGACGATTTCGCCTTCGCGGCGCAGGCGGATCAGGCGTGAGGCGGCGTCGCGTTCCAACGGTTCGTCGAAGACAATCTCGAGCGCCATGTAAGTGCCGGGCGGCGGCGAACGCAGGTCCCAGGCCTCGGGATCGGGCGGCACGCGGTCAGGCGGGCCGGCGCGGAAGGATTTTTTCAGCTCGGCGCGGACGGGGCGCGCCGCCGCATCCAGCCAAGTGGGCAAAATCTCGAGCGTATAGGTTTCTCCCGCTTTGAACCGGCCCGGCGCGGCGGGCAGCGGCAGCGAGACCTGCGTCATTGTGGAATTCCAGACTTCGGTCTCGGTTCCGCCGAGCGCCAGCGGAACCTCGGCACCGTCGGCGCGCCGGAGGCGGACATGCCCCGCGGCCCCGCGTTTCATCGGGGCGGAAAAGTGCAGTTCGAACGCGCGTAGGTTGGCAGGCAGCACGTTGGCGGAAGGGAAAATCTGCGCGAGGGCCGCGCCTTCGCCGCGCCGGGCCGGAATCTCGTAGAACGAATACACCGGCATGCGGCCGGAGGCGCCGCCCCCGCCGCCGAAGTTGGGAATCAAGCCGTTGCCCGGCAGGCGCCAGGGCCGGAACTCCGCGCGGTACGGCACGCCGGGTTGCAACGGCGCCAACGTCTCGAAGCGCACCTTGCGTCCGTCGACGCGCCAACTGCCGGGAACAAAGGCCGCGCCGAAGCCGGGCGCCCCCGGATCCAATTCTCCTTCCGCAAAGACCACGAGCAACTGGGACCACAGTTCGGGCGGCCACTCGGAGCGGGCCAGGTCCTCGAGCGAGTTTTTCCAGATGCCTTCCACTTCCACGACCGCCGAATCCGCCCCGACCGTCCACGTGATCGCAAACGGCTGCGCTTGGGCCGTCGCCGCGAGCAACCAGGCCGCCACGACCGCCCCGCCGGCACGACGCTGCCGCCGGACGAATCCGGCCAGGCGAAGGAGGCATTGGGCGATGAAGACCATGGCGGCGGCCGGCCGCCGCGGGTGCGGCCGGGGAATTGCCACGGTCGCCGCGCCGACGCATCCGGTCAAGGCCCGCGCTGCGCGGTTGCGTCGGCGGCCGGCCGACGTTGTGGTCGCGTTTTCCCGCCGTGAACGGATTCAGCCGCACCGCCGCCATCCTCTCCGCCATCGTGCTCGGCGCCTTGGTGCCGCAGGCGCACAGCCTGGCGTGGGCGATCCGCTGGCTCGTGATGGCGATGCTGTTCATCGTGTTTTTGCAGACGCGGTTTTCGCGGTCGGCCGTGACGCGGAGCCACCTCGTGCTCTTCGCGACCAATATTGCGCTCGGCTTTGCGGCCTGGGGCGGCGGTTGGCTCGTGGGCGGCCGGGAAATCGCGCTCGCCGCTTTCTTCTGCGGCATCACGCCGACCGCGATCGCGGCGCCGGTGATCATCAGTTTCCTGCGCGGCCGCGTGGACTACGTCGTGGCGGCCTTCGTGCTGACCAACGTCGGCGTCGCCGCCCTGCTCCCGCTGATCTTGCCGATCGTGCTCGGCCGCGCGACGCCCGAAGCGTTTGCGCAGGTATTCGGGAGCGTCGGTCTCGTGGTCTTCGTGCCGATGGGCGCGGCGTGGCTGCTGCGGCTCGTCTATCCGGGCGCGGCGGCGTGGCCGCCGAAACTGCGCAACGTGTCTTTCGGGATGTGGGTGACGTCGATGTTTCTGATCACGGCGAACGCGTCCCACTTCCTGCGCGCGCACGCGGACACGCCGCTCGTGCTCCTGCTGCAAATCGCAGGGTCGTCGCTCGCCGTCTGCATCGTGAACTTCAGCGTCGGCTGGCTGATCGGCGGCCGAGAATTCCCGCGCGAGGCCAGTCAGGCGCTCGGCCAGAAGAACACGACCTTCACGATCTACCTCGCCCTGATGTACGCCGGCCCGGTCGTCGCGCTGGGTCCGACCTGCTACGTCATCTGGCACAACCTCTGGAACTCATGGCAGCTGCATCGCCAGCGGCCGGAGCCGGCGGCGCCACCCGCCGGCGGTTGAAAAGTGAAAGCTGAAAGTTGAAAGCCGGGCACCATCGCAGCCACGCCCAACCTCCGGTCTTTCAACCTTCACCTTTCAACGTTCAACGCCGTCCGAAACCCGTTCAGGGTTTCGGCGCGGCCGGAGCCGCCGGGGCCGCAACTTCAGTTGCAGACGGCGCGGGTGCGGGTGCGGCGGTTCCTTCGGCCGGCGCAGCGGGCGGCGGGGTCTTCATCGGATGCTCTTTGAGCAATTCGTCCACCATGTAGAAGTTGTTCCGGTCGGCGGTGGCGGCGCGCACGCGGCGCACGGTCTCGGCCCGCACCGGCTCGCCGTTGTTGCCCCAGGATTGGCGGACGTAGCTGAGGACGGCGGAGAGTTCGTTGTCGTTGAGCATGCCGCCGAAACCCATCATCGGCGGGACGCCGTTGGTCGGATCGTACAGCTCGCCGTTGACCTTGATCGGGCCCCAGAGGCCCTTCAGCACGAGCTTGATCAGGCGCTCGTCGTCATCGAGCCAGTCGCTCTTCGCGAGCGGCGGGTAGACCTTCGGCATGCCCTGGCCGTTGGCTTGGTGGCAGGTGGCGCAGTGGCCATCGCGCAGATAAACCTCTTTGCCGATGTTGTAGACGCGGTTGTCCTCGCCCTCGAGTTTGCGGGTGGGGCCGAAGCTCAGCTGCGCGTCGGATTTCGGCGGCGCCGGGAAATCGTAACTGCCGGCAAAGAACGCGAGCGCGCCCGGATTGTCGGCGAAGGTCTGCGCGTGGTCCGGGCGAAGCGCGTCGATCTCTTCCTTCAACGTGTGCGTGAGGATCGTCTTGGTGACCGGCCCCATCCACGCGTCGAGCGGCTGCTTGAGCGCGGCGAGGACGATCCGGGCGCCGTCCGCGTTGTCGAGCCACGACGCGGCGACGATCGCCGTGAGGCGCACGCGCGGGTGCGCGTCGGCGGCCGCGCGCAGGAAGAGTTCGGTCGCGCCCGGAATCTGGTGGTGCGCGAAACGCAGCACGTTGATCGCGGCGGCGCGGGCCTCGGGCAGCGGCGAGGCGAACAGTTGCCGCAGCAGGTCGGCGTCGGGCCGGTTCTGCGCCCACGTCGCCCACAGCGCCTCGGCGAGGTGCCGGTAGTAGCGCGGGTCGTTGCGGTCGAGTTTGGCGGCCCAGGCCTTCACCGCGGGAATCACCTCGGCGGCCGGCCGCGCGCGGAGTTCGCGGCGGGTGCGGTAGCGGCTGCGGTACTCCGGCAACTTCAAGTTTTCGAGCAGCGTCGCCAGCGGGGCGCCGGCGATCTTGGCCGGCGTGACGAGCGGCCGGCCCGGATACGTAATGCGGTAAATGCGGCCGTGGTCGTGGTCGCGGTTCGGGTCGCGCGCGTTGTGCTGCATGTGCCCGATGAGCGCGTTGTGCCAGTCGACGAAGTAGAGCGAACCGTCGGGCGCGAATTCGAGATCGACGGGCCGGTAGTTGGGATTGTTGGACGAGATCAGATCGCCCGCGAGTTTGCCGAGGAAACCGGCGCCGTCGTCGGCCACGGTCGAAAGCCCGATGCCGAGGAAGCCGATCGAATTGCAGATCATGAACTGGCCCTGCATCTCGTCGGGGAAGTGGCGCGACGACACGAACTCCGAGCCGGAAGTCGGCCGCGACCGCTTCGGCACAAAGGTACGCGTCTTGGGAATCTCGATGCCGTAGGGCATCTTCGCGGAGAGCGGCAGCGCCCACCAGTTGAGGCCGTCGGAGGCATCGGAAATGTACGCCTGTTCCCAGTCGTCGAAGGCGATGCCCCAGGGGTTGTTGTAATCGGCCTGGCTGAAGCGCTCGAGGCTGAAGCGCTTCGGGTCGAAGCGCCACACGCCGCCGTCATTGCAACGGCGGGGACCGTACGGGGTCTCGACCTGCGAGTGCAGGAACCGACCCTCGAGCAAATAGAAGGCACCGGAGGCGTCGGACGAATACGCCGAGATCGCATGGTGCGTGTCGTGCGTGTCGAAACCGTGCAGCAGAATCTCCATGCGGTCCGCACGGTCGTCGCCGTTGTCGTCGATCAGCAGACAGAGATTGGGCTCCTGGGAAAGGTACACGCCCTCGGGCGCGAGCTCGAAGCCGATCGGCAGCTGGAGATTGTCGGCGAACACCGTGCGTTTGTCGGCGCGGCCGTCGCCGTCGGTGTCCTCGAGAATCAGCAACTTGTCGTTCGGCCGCGGATCGCCCGGGCGCCAATGCGGATAGCTCGGCATCACCGCGACCCAGAGGCGGCCGCGGTTGTCGAAGGACATCTGCACCGGGTTGGCCAGTTCGGGGAACTCCCGCTCCGAGGCGAACAGCTCGAGTTTGAAGCCGTCCATGACCTTGATGTCGCGGATGACGTCGTTGCCCGGGAGGTAGTTGATCTCGCCCATGGCGCCGCCGGGTTTGAAATTCGTCGGCACCGGCGGGAGTTGGTACGTGCCGCTGTCGTCGACCGCGAGGTCGCGTTTGCGGCCGGAGGCGACGTCGTGGATCAACGTGTCGCGCAGCGCCATCATCTCGCGCGTTTTCTTCACTTCGTGCGGATAGTTCTGCGGGCCGTAGGGCTCGTAGCGCTGGCCGTGCGTATGGACGCCGTTGATGAGGTTGTAGTCGTTGTTCCAGAGCCAATCTTTCTCCTGCACGGCGGCGCGCACGAGGGCGGCGTCGACTTCGGAAGCGGCGGCTTTGGCGCCGAAGAGGCCGTCGGCGACGAGCTTCCCGAGTTCGGCGTAGCTCTCGGAGCTGGGCGAGATGCCGTTGATCGTGAACGAGCGCGGCCCGCGGCCGTAACGCGCGAGGGTCGGCTTGAAGAGATCGATGTAGGTCAGGCCGTGACGCTGGGCGACGCGTTCCATCGCCGCGGCGTAGAGGGCGAGGTTGGCGTTTTCTTTTTCGCCGTTCGGCAAATCGCGCGTGGCGGAGAGATTCTCGAAGCCGATGGGCGAGACGAGGACGAGGCGCGGCGCGGTGCGGCCGTTGTAGGCCTGGCCCAAGGTGTGGAGGACGAAGGCCTCGAGCTCGGCCTCGTAGTTGCCGACGCGCTCGGGGCCATCGAAGGACTCGTTGAGGCCGAAGAACGCGACGACGGTGTCGGCCTTCAGGTGCGTCAGCCATTGGTCGGGCGTCGGGAAGAAGCCCTTGCCGTTGTGCTGCGCGAACTCGGGCCGGAATTTTTCGGCCCCGGGAAACGCCCACTGCGAAACGCGTGCCGGGTGCGGACGGAACGCCGGGGTGTCGCCGGGCCGGCCCATGTTGCGCACGATCAATTTGCGGTCGGGGAAACGCAGGTGCAGCTCCGTCTCGATGCGCCCGTAGTACACGTCGCGCTCGGCGAGGCCGTTGCCGATGAAGACGACGCTCTCGCCGACTTCGGGCGCCGCGACCGCCTGCGGGCGGGCCGACGTGGCCGCCGTCGGAAACGGCAGGTCCGCATGCGGGCCGGGCTTGGCCGGCTCGGCTTTCTTGGCCGGCGGACGCGCGGCCTTCTTCGCCGCCTTCGGGGCCGGAGCCGGATCGGCGGCAACGGCAGGGGCCGACGCGGCCGCGGGAGCGGGAGCCGGCGCGGGCGCGGCCGGGGTCGGCGCGGGCGCCTGCGCGCGAAGCAAGGTGCGGGCGCCGCCCGCGGCGGCGGCGAGCGCGGTCAGCAGCAGAAGGACACGGGACAGGCGGGGACCGGAGAGGGGCATAAACGGAGGTGACGCCATACCGAGGCCAGAACGCCCCGCGCGTCAAAGACCGATTGCCGGACTTGCGTCATGCCGGCTCGGAAAAGCTGCGCAGATCTTGGCGCGGGCGGCCGGCGCCGGCCCGGCCCACGTCACTTCACGAGCGCCTGGTAGACGAGCACCTTGAACCGCTGGTTCAGATCGAGTCCGCCCGCCGGCATGTGCTGCGTCATGAAGAACGCGACCATGCGTTCCTTCGGATCGACGAGGTACTGCGGGAAATAGGCGCTGCCCCAACCGTAGGAGCCCTTCGAGCCGACTTCGCCGTAGAAACCCACGTCGTTCATCACCCAGAAACCGAGGCCGAAGGCGCCGGTGTCACCCTTGTATTTGTCGCCCGTGTGATTCTCGTGCATCAACGCGACGGTCTTGGGACCGAGGATGCGGACGCCGTCGAGTTCCCCGCCGTTGAGCAGCATCTGCAGGAGGCGGCCGTAATCGTTGGCCGTCGAGAGCAGACCCGCGCCGCCGGAGAAACATTTCCGCGGGCCGGTCACGTAGAGGCTGTTGGCGGGCGTTTCCTTCAGGACCAATTTCCCGCCTTCCCAACCGTACACGTTCGCGAGACGGGATACTTTTTCCGGCGGCAGGTAGAAGCAGCTGTCGACCATCTTCAACGGTCCGAAAATCCGCTGCGCGAAGAATTGGTCCAACGGCATTCCGGAAACGACTTCGACGAGGTAGCCGAGGACGTCGGTCGAATAGCCGTATTGGTAAACCTCACCCGGCTGGCCGTGCAGCGGGAGGGTTGCGAGGCGGTTGATCGCCTCAGCGATGGTCTCGTTCTTCGCCGTGAAATTCCAACCGGTCAGGTTCGCCGCCTTGTAGTCGGCCTCCGCCAAGCCGCCGGTGCCGTAGGTCAAACCGGCGGTGTGCGTGAGCAAATCGCGGATGCGGATGCCGCGCTTGGCCGGCTCGGTCGCGTACGTCTTGCCGGGCTTCGCCGGATTGGCGTCGGTCGGCTTGACCGCGACCACGGAATTCTTGAACGCGGGGATGTATTTGGAAACCGGATCCGTCAGGCGGAATTTGCCTTCCTCGTAGAGCATCATCACGGCAATCGACGTCACCGCTTTGCTCATCGAGGCGATGCGGAAAATCGTGTCCGGCGCCATCGGTTTGCCCGCCTCGATGTCCTGCATGCCGTAGGTCTTGAGGTGCGCAGTCCGGCCGTCGCGCGCGATGTACATGATGCCGCCGGCGATCTCCTTGCGGTCCACATGCTGCTGCACCACGGCATCGAGCCGCTGCAGGCGCGCGGGGTCGAACCCGAGGGCCTTGGCGTCCGCCGCGCGGCCGACGCCGCCGCAAGCCATCAGCCCGAGACCCAGCCAAACTCCGAGAGACAAACGCCGACGCAGGGGTAATTTCATCGCGCCCCAGCAAAGCCGGCCCGCTTTCGCCGTCACGCGAATTCCCGCCGCGGAAGTCCCGCTCGCCAACCGCGTCCGCCCGCGCCATCTCCGTTCCCCGAAGCCATGCGTTTTCCCCTGCTCCCGCTCCTGCTGCTTGCGCTCGCGCCGCTGGCCGCGCGCGAACCGGGCGCCGTCTGGCAAACGCCCCTCACGCCGGCTCGCATCGCCGCCCTCTCCGAGCCGCACGGCGCGGCCGCGCCTTCCCTTGCCCGCGCGCTCGCCGCCGCCGCCGCGGTGCTGCCGCTGCAAACCGCCGCCGTCTCCCCGTCCCCGCTCTTTCCCGTCGCCGCGGCGCCGGCACCCAAGGCCGGCTTCGGCCAGGCCCTCGCCCAGTTCGCCGACTTCGCCGGCACGGAGGCGGATCGCTACGAGAGCTTCGCCGCCGCCGCCCGCCGCCTGCTGGCCGGCGGTGCCGCGCCGCCGTTTCCCGCCGACGCCACCGCGCGCCGCTGGCAGGACCTCGGCGAAACCCTCGCCCGCGAAACCGCCGCCGCCCGCGCCGCGCTTCCCCCCGGCCACGCGCCGTCGGCTGCATTCGAAGCGCTCGCGGCCGACCTGCAGGTTCTCTCCGCCCTCTGCCGCTACCACAGCCGGCGCAGCCTCGCGGCCATCCACTACAACCTCTTCAAACGCGGGCTGCGCCTCGCCGAACTGCTCGCCGCCACCTACACGGAACGCGAGGTCGTTGCCGCCTGGCGCGATCTGGTCCGCGCCGCCGGCGACCGTTACCCGCCCGCCGTCACCGCCCACTGGCGCTTCGTCCTGAAATCGCTCGAGGTGAACCTGCGCGAATTGGAAGAACAGTGCTGCCCGCCCGACGAAGCCATCGCCAAGGAAAAGGTCTGGGCTCCCGGCTACGGTTTGCGCCCCGCGGCCGGCGAGCCCGCGGCGAAAGATTGACCGGCACTTTCCGCCGGTCCCGGCGTCCCTTTTCCGCATGCCGCGTTTTCTCCTGCCTGCCGCCGCCTTGCTCGCCGCCCTCGCCGGCGGCGCGGTGCTCGGCCGGATCTGGTGGCTCGAACGCGCGCCCAACCGGCCGGCCGAAAGCACGACCGCCGCACCGTCGGCAACGGAATCGACCGGCCCAGCCGACACCGGCGCACCGGAAACGCGTGCCCGTGCCGGCGACGATCCGCTCGCGGCCCTGGCCCGCGAACTCGCGCGCCCCGGGATGCGCCGCAACGAGGCCGTCCTTACCTTCAAGGACGACGACGCCTACCGGGCCTTCCTGCAACGCGCCGCCGCCGCCGGCCTGCGCGTGCTCGACCGGCAGGACCGGCTGCGCTCCGCCCGCGTCGGCTTCGACGCCTTCGCCGCGCTGGCCCGCGAGCTCGCCGCGCACGCCGGCGACCACCGCGCCGCCTCGGGCAACGCTTTGTTCTCCGTGCCCGTGCCGCCCGCGCGCGAGGACCGGCCCGACGTCGTTGCGGTGCCCTTCGGCAACGGCGCCCTCGCTTTCCTCGGCGCCGACGGCGACCGCTCCGGCTGGGGCCGCGGGATCACCATCGCCGTCCTCGATACCGGGGTCGCGCCCGACGCCACCTTCGGCACCGGCCGCCTCCGCACCCTCGACCTCGGCCTGGGCACCGCCCCGGGCAACGCCCGTGCCGATGGCCACGGCACCGGGGTCGCCGCCCTCGCCGCCGGTGCGGCGGCCGACGCCCCCGGCGTCGCCCCGGCCGCGGCCGTGCTCAGTATCCGCGTCACGGATGCGGAGGGCGTGAGCGATCTGTTCACCGTCGCGGCGGGCATCGTCGCCGCCACCGACGCCGGCGCCCGCGTCATCAACGTCAGCCTCGGCGGCCAGGCAACCGGCGCCGTCCTCGACGCCGCCATCGCCTATGCGCTCGAACGCGGCGCCGTGATCGTGGCCGCCGCGGGCAACGACCAGGCCGCCCGGCTCGCCTGGCCCGCCGCCGATCCGCGCGTCGTTTCCGTCGGCGCCGTCGACCGCGCCGAGCAGCAGGTCGCGTTTTCCAACTCCGGCCCGCAACTGCAGTTCGCCGCGCCGGGCTACGGCGTGCAGACCGCGTGGCTCGGCGGCGAACGCGCCCTCGTCAGCGGCACCTCCGCCAGCGCGCCATTGGTCGCCGGCACGCTCGCCGCCGTGCTCGCGCAGAATCCGGGGCTCTCGGCCGCGCAAGCCGTCTCACTCCTCACCGCCACCGCCAGCGACGCCGGCGCCCCCGGGAGCGATCCCGCCTACGGCCACGGCATCCTCAACGCCGGCTGGGCCCTGAACCGCGACAACCCCGCCTACGTCGACACCGCCGTCGCCGCCCACCGCTACGACGCCGCGACCGGCACGATGGAATTCACCGTGCAGAACCGCAGCGGCCGCGCCGTGATGGGCCTCTCTCTCTCCGTCGCCGCCGGCGCCGTCACTTCGCCGCAGGCCGTGCCCAGTCTCGGCCCCGGGGAAAGCTACGTCGTCCGCGTGCCCGTCAATTCCGCCGCCGCGGCCGCCGACGGCACCGTCACCTTCGCCACGCACCTCGTGAACCCGCTCGGCACGCCCGACCGCAACCCGGCGAACAACCGCCGCACCTCCGTCCTCACCCTCGCCCCGCGTCCCTGAGCCGGGGCAGGTTGTTGAAAGTTGAAGGTTGAAAGTTGAAAGACCCGATCGCCTACCACGACGCCGTCGACGTTGTCCCGCGCGCCTTCCGGTCTGATGCCTTCAACTTTCAATCTTCAACTTTCAACTCGCAGCAAACCTTACCCCGCCCCCGGCCGCCGCAGCGTGCGGCCCTCGTTCCATTCGCCTTGGACGAGTTCGACTTTCGGCACCGCAGGCGCGCCGAAGTCCCGCAGCAGCATGCGGCCGAGCAGCATCTCGGTCGCGACCGCGCCCATCAGGGCCGGGTCCTGGCAAATCCCCGCGAAGCGGATGCGGTCGGGGTTCTTGTCGAGCAGGGCCAGGCCCACGTCGCGCGGGACCCGGATGCGTCGGCGCCGGAGGTAGGCGTCCACCGCCAGCGTATACGATTCGTACTGGTGCAGCACGATCGCATCCGGCCGGTGCGCGCGGAACCACGCGTCGAACTCCGCCTCGTTCCACGCCTCGGCCCGCAAAATCGGCACCGGCGGTGCGGCGAATTTCCGCTCCTGGTGGCTCAGGAAGCTCGCCGAATAGAGATGGTCCGTGCGCCGGTCCCCGGAGAACAGGACCACGAGCCCGGGCCGCCGGTAGCCCCGCCGCAGCAGTTCCTCGAACACCGTGCGCGCATCCGCCGCAAAGTGGCTCAGCACGCGGTGCAGCCGGTCCGGAATGCTCGCGGCATGCGTCACCACCGTGAATTTTTTCAGCGCCGCGGGGAACCGCTCTTCCGGGTCGAGACTGCCGAGGCACAGCAGGCCGCGGATGCCGCGCGCATCGAGAATCTCGCGCAGCCGGCCCGGCGTGAAACCCGGCCGCTTCACCCAGAACTCCTCGAACTTGTAGCCGTGCGACTCCGCCCGCCGGCGCGCGCCCTCGAGCACCAGCCCGAGATGGCCGTACGTCGGCCGCTGGCTCCACGGTTTCTCTTCCGGAAACAGCGAGATCACGCCGAGCGTCGCCCGGTACACCGGCGCCGCCGACTGCCGCACCTCGCTCATCAGCTCCGCCAGCCGCGCGTTCGGCACATGCCCCTGCGCTTTCGCCGCCCGCTGCACGGCGGCGCGCAACTCGGCGGACACGCGCGGGCTGTCTTTCAGGGCGAGGGAAACCGCCGTGGCGGAAACCCCGAGTTCGCGGGCAAGGGAGCGGACGCTCATGATGGTTTGGTTGACGTAAACCAACGAACCATTTGCCGGCCCGGGAGCAAAGCCAAGCTTTGCGTCACCCTGTCGTTGCGGGCCGCCCCGGTCCGCGCCGAATCCCCCGCTCCCCATGAATGCTCCGTCCCTGTTCCGCTCCGGCCGCGCGCCGTTCGCCGCCGCCCTCGGTCTCTGCCTCGCGCCCTGGCTGGCCGCGCAGACCCCGCCCGCCTCCGCCGCCGCCACGCCGCCGGAGACCAAGTCCGGCGTCGTCACGCTCTCCCCCTTCGAGGTCAACACGTCCCAGGATTCCGGTTACGCCGGCCAGGACACGCTCTCCGGCTCGCGCCTGCGCACCAACCTCCGCGACGTCGCCGCCGCCATCAGCCCGATGACCGCCGAGTTCCTCCGCGACATCGCCGCCACCAGCATCGAGAGCGCGATCGAGTACGGCGTCGGCACCCGCATGGAGACCGACGACGCCCGCGCCGCCGGCCCCGTCGCCGACGGCTACAACGACGGCTTCCGCTCCATCCGCATCCGCGGCCTCCCCGGCGGCGGCCGCAGCATCAATTTCTTCGCCGCCCCCGGCGAAGTGGACCTCTACATGACCGAGAGCCTCGAGGTTTCCCGCGGCCCCAATTCCATCCTCTTCGGCTTCGGCTCCCCCGCCGGCAAGATCAACGTCTCCAGCAAGCAGGCCCGCACCGACAAAAACGCCTACAGCTTCACCAGCCGCACCGACGACTGGGGCGGCCAGCGCTGGAGCGCCGACGCCAACTACGTCCTCGTCAAAAACACTCTCGCCGTGCGCACCGCGCTGCTCCGCGGCCGCGAATCCTCGTGGCGCGCCGCCGGCCACAACGACCAGGACCGCGGCTACCTCGCCGCCAAGTGGCAGCCCGACCGCAAGACCTCCGTGCGCGTCGAGTTCGAGCACGGCGAGATCGACCGCTTCGTGCCGCGCCCGTTCTTCGCCAACGACCTCAAGTCCACCTGGGACCTGAACGGCCAGCCGTTCTTCAACAACTTCGCCGCCACCTACGTGCCCGGCACGCCCGGCACCGGCCTCGCCGGCACGCCCGGCACCCCGATCCGCGATACCGGCGCGACCAACGTCATCGGCGTCCAGGAACGCTCCGGCGGCGACTGGGTCGTCGTCAGCCCGAGCTTCTCCGCCGCGCAGAACTTCCGCCAGTTCACCTACAGCGAATCGCCCACCGGCGGCAATCTGGCCAACGACTTCGACATGGGCCGCCGCAATCCCGAGGCCGTCCTCGAGGCCAATTGGGTCCGCGGCGCCTTCCGCGTGCAGAACGCCTCCGCGTTCATCCAGCGCGAACTCGCCCGCGACCTGAACGTCGAGCTCGGCTTCAACCGCCAGCTCTCCCGCGGCGACACCCACAATCTCGCCACGTGGAACCACTACGGCGTCGCCGCCGACACCAACCGCTACACGCCCACCGGCCAACTCCGCCCCGCGAACCAAATCTACTACTTCGACGTGTCGCCCGACCACCGCCCGACGAGCTCCGCCGTCAGCCAGGGCCGCGCCACGCTGTCCTACGAACGCAGCCACCGCAACCTGATCCGCCTCCGCCTCGCCGGCCTCGGCGAAATGTCGAAATCCAAATCCCGCAGCGAAATCCTCCAGCAGTAT
The DNA here is from genome assembly GCA_027482185.1 of Opitutaceae bacterium. Taxonomy (GTDB): domain Bacteria; phylum Verrucomicrobiota; class Verrucomicrobiia; order Opitutales; family Opitutaceae; genus ER46. The sequence continues at coordinate 148,033 of JAIXWF010000011.1, forward strand.
TGGCTCAAGGGCCCCGCGCTCACGAGCGGCGGCGTCTTCAACCCGACCCCGGAGAACGGCGCCAACCAGGCCTTCCAGCGGTTCTACATTTCCGATCTCTCGCTTCTGAACGACCGCAATTTCCGCATCCCCGGCCCGCAGGACCTCTCCGGCCCCGTGCGGTACCAGGATCCCGCCACCGGCGCCGTATCCAACATCTACATGCGCGAATTCAACCGTTCGCAGGGCAATATCGGCTACGCCGACCGCGAGACCGGCGCCTGGATGGGCGTCGCCCAGGCCTTCCTCTTCAAGAACCGCCTCGTCGGCACCTTCGGCTACCGCGAGGACCGTCTGAAGAACTGGGTCGGTGTCGCCCGCCGCGATCCCGCCGGCGAAGCCATCGCCCCCAACACCGGCGTCTGGACGCCCGTCGATCCGCGCACCGCCACGCCCAACATCTTCAACGGCCAGACGCGCACCCTCGGCGGCGTGTTCCATGTCACATCCTGGGCCTCCGTGTTCTTCAACACCTCCAACAGCGTCAGCACCCCGGGCACCAACTACATCACGCCCTCAGATCCGCGCAAAACCACCATCGCCGATCTTGTGCCTTCCCCTTCCGGCAAGACCACCGACTACGGCGTGAAGCTCAGCCTCCTGAAGAACCGGCTCTTCCTCACCGCCACGCAGTTCCACACCGTGTCGCAGCGCGAATTCGGTTTCTCCGGTTTCAACAAGGGCAATCCGGTCAACATCTGGAACGCCCTCGCGAACTCCGGCGGCCTCAACGCCGAGGAAACGACCTTCGCCCGCCGCCAAGCCGAGGTCATGAACCAGGTCCAGGGCTACACCCAGGACTCCGAGAGCAAGGGCCTCGAATTCGAGCTCGTCGGCCGCCTCGTCGAGGGCTGGTCCGTCTCCGTCAACTACTCGAAGAACAAGACCACCCGCACCAACATCGCCTCCGAGTACCGCGCCTACATCGACCACCACAAGGCCTACTGGAAAAAGTACGGCGACTACTCGATCACGCAGAACGCCAACACCCCCGGCGTCGATCTCGCCCCGAGCTCCGTCAACTGGAACACCCCCGCGGTCATCTCCGCCACCGGCGACTTCACCGCCAACACCGACTCCATCAACGAGGCCATCGCCGACACCGAACAGCTGTTCTTCGACAACCCGTTCGTCTTCGAGGGCAAGCGCTTCGTCGGCGACCCGCTCCACAACATCAACCTCCGCACGCGCTACGATTTCCGCGAAGGCAAGCTGAAGGGCTTCTCCGTCGGCGGCGGCACCCGCCTCCGCCTCGGCCGCGTCGCCGGCGCCCGCACCGACTACTCGATCACGCCCGGCTCCGACTACACCGACAAGTGGAACGGCCGCACCATCAACCAGGTCAGCACCGTCAACGCCAAGGACCAGAACGTCTACGATCTCCAGCTCAGCTACTCGCTGCCGATCGCCAACCGCAAGGTCCGCTGGGGCATCCAGCTCAACGTGAACAACGTCCTCGATCAGCGGGAACTGATCGTGAACAACGTCCACCCCCGCACCCTCGCCCCCTTGACCTACCGCTACCAGGACCCGCGCCAGTTCATCCTCACGAACACGTTCTCGTTCTGACCCCGATTCCCCGCGCTTCATCCGCTGCCCTGCCCCGCCCGCGCGTTGCCCGCGCGGGCGGTTTCGTTTTCCTTCCCGCCATGCCCCGCCGTTCCCCGCTTCGCTTTCTTTTCCGCGCCGCCGTCCTGCTCGCGTTCGCCCTGCCGGCCCTGCCGCTCCCCGCCGCCTGGACCGCCCCGACCGGCCCCGACCTCGAACGCCTCGAACGCGCCCTCGCGGACTGGCACCGCAACTTCAATCCCGCGGAGCAAATGGTCCGCCGCCCCTTCTCCTCGCCCGGCTACCACACCGCGCTCAAGGGCGGCTTCGTCCATGCCACGCGCGACAATGCCAATTACGCCCTCGGCCTCCTCGACACCGGCAAACCGGAAAATCTCGAGCGCGCCATCGCCGTTCTCCGCCGCATCGTCGCGCTCCAGGACTCCGATCCCGCCAGCCGCACCTACGGCATCTGGTCCTGGTTTCTCGAGGAGCCACTGGCCAAGATGAGCCCGCCGGATTTCAACTGGGCCGACTTCAACGGCGTCACCTTGCTCCAGGTCGCCCGCGACCACCGCGACCGCCTTCCGCCCGATCTCGCCGCCGGTGTCGACGCCGCGATCCTCCACGCCTGCCGCGCGATCAAGAAACGCAACGTCGGCCCCGGCTACACCAACATCGCCATCATGGGCGCCTACGTGACCCTCGTCGCCGGCGAGCTCTACGGGCTGGAGGAATTCCGCACCTACGGGCTCGAACGTCTCGCGCGCTTCCACCGCCACACCGACGAGAACGGCGCCTTCGAGGAATACAACAGCCCCACCTACACCGTCATCGCCCTGCTCGAACTCTCGCGCCTCAAGGCCCATGTCCGCGATCCCGCCGCGCAGGTCCTGATCGACCCGCTCCTCCGCCAGGCCTGGGAAACCTTCGCGCGCCGCTTCCACGCCCCCAGCCGCCAATGGGCCGGGCCCAACTCCCGCGCCTACTCGTCGTTGATCCGCACCTCCGCCCTCGCCCTCGTCCAGCGCGGCACCGCCGGCCGCGTCGACTTCGGTGTCGACGCCCCCGACCGCGAGGACCTCCGCCTGCCCGTCGCCTGCCCGCCCGACCTCGAACCCTTCTTCACCCGTCTCGACGCTCCCCGCACGGTCGTCGAGACCTTCATCCGCCGCAGCGACACCGTCGGCACCACGTATCTGCATCCGCACTACGCCCTCGGCACGGTCAACCGCGGCGACCTTTGGAACCAGCGCCGCGCCCTGCTGCTCCATTTCGGCCCCGCCGCCGCGCCCGGCTACGTGCAGCTCCGCGTCCTGAAAAACGGCTACGACTTCTCCTCCGCGATTTTCCATTCCGCCCAGCGCGAGGGTACCGTCGCCGGCGCCGTCGACTTCATCGTCAACGGCGGCGACACCCACATCTCCCTCGACAAAGTGAAGGACGGCAAAATCCGCGCCCGCGACCTGCGCCTCCGCTTCGAAGTCGGCGGCCCCGCCGCCGCCGCGGCCCAGGTCGACGCCGGCGACGGCCGCGCCGCCGCGATCAGGGCCGGCGACCTCGCCGTCCACGTGCAACTCGCGCACGCGCGCTTCGCCGGCCGCGACGCCGTCTTCACCGCCGGCGGCGACGCGACGACCCGCTGGCTCGACGTCGTCCTCTACACCGGCGAAGAAACGACGCTCGACCTCAACACCGTCGCCGACGCCGCCGTCGCCTTCGCCCTCAACGTCGGCGCCCCCGCCCGCGCCGCCGCGACCATCGCCGACGACCGCATCACCGTGACCGCCGGCGACCTCGCCGCGAGCGCCGCCCTCCGGCCCTACGCCCGCAAGTAGAGCGGGTAACTCCCGCGATCAAAATTCCGGAATCGGCAAGACGCCGTTTTGCCGGGCCGTGCTGATATCGATCCAGAGGTAGCCGTCGCTCTCGTGCTGGGCGCGCACGACGGCCGATTTCTTCTCCAGCAGCCAAGGCGCCAGCTTGTCCTGGTCCCGCGCAAATCGCTTCTTTCCGAGTTCGACCGCTTTTTCGAAGTCCTCGGTGCCGAGCACGGAGGTGTCGATCACCAGCAGGCTCTCCTGCAGTTGCTCCGGTTTCAGACCGACCGAATTTTTGTCGAGCTCGAAGACCCCGAGCAGCGCATCGCTGCGGATTGCATCGCCGTCGCGGACCAGCATCAGGACCACCCCCAGCCCCAGCTTGCGGTAAACCGCCGCCAGCAGGGCCGCCGCCTCGGTGGCACTGGCTTGGCGCGCATCCATCGCATCGCCGAAAAGCCGGATGCCCTGGGCAAGGACCTTCGCCTTGCGGTCGTCCGGTTCCGCCACGTACGAAGCCTGCGGGGCCAGCGAGTACTTGAAGCCCAGCGTACGGAAAACCTTGTAGATCGCGGCCAGTTCCTCGCGCGCAACCTTGGCCGCGCGCTTCAACAGCAGCGATTGCGGCGCATAGCCCCGGAACTGCGTGACGTACCCCTCGCGGATGGCCCGTTGCGTGATCTCGCGGTCGATGCGCGGGCTGTTCTCGTTCACGTAGGCCGCGAGGAGGTACTTCGTTTCAAACGAGACAAACGGCGTCCCGCGCAACGTGTAGCCCTTGAGCCAATCGTTCACGCTGTGCACCACCACGCGGCAATAGATTTCCGTGGCCGGCGCGGTGCCGACCGTCACCTCGGCGGAAATCACAAAGTTGGCCAGCGGCTGCTTCAGCGCCGCGAGCTTCTCGGTGTCCCACCGCACCGTCGGCGCCAAATAATAGGTCGAGCCGGCTTGCGGCAGCATCTCGGCCACCGTGCTCTCCCGGAACAGCGAGGTTCCGCGCAGCGTGACTTTGACCGGCGTGTTGGGCGCGGGATTGACGACTCGAACCGCGATCACGCCCGTCGGGTCGCCGAGGTTGCCGGGCGGCCCTTCGATCCCGGGAACCGGCTTGGCCGCCCCTGGATTGAACGGCGAATCGCCGGTGAGGGCCACGAGCATCGACGGAAAGAGTTCGCCTTGGCCGTAGAGAAACTCGAATTGCGGATCGGCCGTCGGCGCCGCCGGGAGCGCCGGGATTCCGGCCAAGCACAACAAGGCGAGTTTGCAGCGGAGAACGAAGGTACGGCTCATGGGGAAACGGGGGTGGCGTGGCGGACAATCTCGCCGAGGGAAATCACGCCGAGCGTCCGGGCTTCGGCGAGATCGATGCGGAAAAAGACCTTGTCGTCCGGCACCGAGAGCAGCTTCTCCGCCGGCTGGTTGCGGAAATCGAGCGACTGGGGCGCCTTCTTCTCCGCCGCCTCCGCCTCGCTCACCGCGGTCTCGAACGGCTCCGAAGCCACCAACGTCGTCTCCACCGGCATGATCTTGCGCCCGTCCGGATCCAACGCGACGCCGAGGTACGCATGCCGCTGCGTGATGTAGAGGTACGGGCGCAACCCCAATTGCCGCAGGACGGAAGCGAAGAACACGGTCCCGTCGATGCAATTGGCCTGCCGGGAACCGAGGGTGTCGCCGGGCAGCCGGACGCGTTGGGCCGTCGAGTAGGCCACCGCCGATTCCGACGACGACTGGAACAGCGTCGCGTACTTGAAACCCTGCGCCTTCATCGCGTTGTACACCGCCCGGACCTGCGCCCGCACACGCGCCGCGCGCTCCGGCCCTTCCGCTCCGTAACCGTCGTAGCTTACCCCCGGCTCGGCCAGCTTCGCCCAGCGGATGATGCGGCGCGCCAGCACCGTGTTGTTCTCGTTCACGAACGCCCCGGCAAGATACTGCGTCGCGAGCCACGGCCAGTTTTTATCGCGGCCCGCAAACTGGGCTTCGGTCATCAGCCACAGGGGCATGGCAACGTATTTCATCCAGTCGGTGACCGCGAGAATCCGCACCGACCGGTGCCGCGTTTCCTGCTTCGTTTTGCCGGACGTCGGGGCCTTCTCCTCCACAGTCACAGTCAGGAGGGCCCGCGCGATCGGGTGCCGCAGGGCAAAGATCCGGTCGTGCCGCAGGACCAGCGGCGGAGCCACGCGGTATGTGAGCGCGGAAGCAGGCAGCGTCACCGTGATCGAGCTGCGTTCGAAAATCTCGGTCTCGTCCACCGTCACCGTCACCCGGCGCGCCGCCGCCTGCGGCGGAAACTCCGCCGCGACCAGGGCGCGCGGATCCCCGAGTTGCCGCGGATGCGCGGGCGGAAACGGCGACTTCTCCGTCGCGCTGACCAATACCGAGGGATAGATCTCGTCGTCGCCGTAGAGCAATTCGATCGTCCAATCCGCCGCCCGCAGGCCGGACCCGCCGATCGACACCAGTGCGATCGCGACCGCGACGATTCGGGCGGCCGTCTGCATCCGTGCCGGATTCGATTCCCAGAGACGCACCCCAGCAACAAGCGCAACCGCGCCGGGAATTTCGAGCCCGGAGTTTCGCTTCGCCGACCCCTGCAAGAATATTGCCCGAAGCACACCGCTCGCCGCATCCAGATCTGGAATACACAAATCGGGATTGCCGCGCGGGCCGCCGCCGGAATGCTGCCCGAGTGGCACGCTTCGTGCCGCAATACCCCGTACCCTATGAACACGCTCAAGAACCTGTCCGCCGCCGCCTTCACCTGCGGCGTTTCCACCCTGCTCCTGGCCCAGGATGCCAACAATCGCCCCGGTCCCAGCGGCCCCAACAACCGACCCGGCCCCGGCGGCGTCAACGACGGTCCGGCCGGCGGCTCCAATCTCACGCTGTTTATCGTCGTCGCGGTCGTCGTCATCGCCGCGATCGCGTTCTTCGCCCTGCGCGGCAAAAAGAAGTGACCGCATCCGCCGATGGGACCGGAACCTCCGGTCCCATCGGTACGGCGCGCCGGGGCGGAGTCGAACGCCGCGTCCCGGCCGGCTTGGTGTAACGGACTTCACGCTGCGGCATGCCCGACCTCACCGCCCCGGAACAACCGTCCGTCTTCCTGAGCTACGCTTCGGAAGACCGGATCCACGCCGATGCCGTCGCCGCCGGTCTCCGGGCCGCCGGCTTCGAGGTCTGGTTCGACAAGGATGAGCTGCGCGGCGGCGACGCCTGGGATCACGAGATCCGGCAACGCATCCGCACCTGCGCGTTTTTCGTGCCGCTCGTCTCCGCGACGACCGAGCGCCGGCCCGAGGGCTACTTCCGCCGCGAGTGGAAACTCGCCGTCGAGCGCTCGCGCGACATGGCCGAGGACCATCCGTTCATTCTGCCGGTCCTGCTCGAGACCGGCGGCCCGGAACCGACGCGCGTCCCGGACCGTTTTCTCGAGGTGCAATGGCATCGCCTACCGCCCGGCGGCGACGCCGCCGGCGTGGCCGCGCAGCTGCGCCGGCTCGAGGGCAAGCGCGACGCCCCGCCGCGCCCCGCCGCCACCGCCCGCCCGTGGGCGCCCGTGCCGCCTCGCCCCCGTTTTTCGCGCGCCGCCCTCGCGGGCCTCGGCCTCGCGCTCGCCGTCGTGCTCGGCGTCGCCGGCTGGTTTTTCGTGCGCCCCGCTGCGCCCGCCGCCGCCGCCGCGCTGGCTGTCGCCGTGCTGCCGTTCGAGAACCTCGGCGGCGATCCCGAGAACGAATATTTCTCCGACGGCCTCACCGAGGAACTGCTCACCGCCCTCGGCCGCGAGACCGGGCTCAGCGTGGTCGCCCGCACGTCGTGCTTCGCCTTCAAGGGCAAGAAACTTCCCATCCCGCAGATCGCCGCCCAGCTCAACGCCGCCAAGGTCGTCGAGGGCAGCGTGCGCCGCCTCGGCGACCGCATCCGCGTCAGCGTCCGGCTCGTCAACGCCGCCGACGGCCTCCAGCTCTGGTCCGAGGTCTTCGAGCCCGCCGCCACCAACCTCTTCGAAGCCCAGTCCTCCCTCGCCCGCGCCATCGCGGCCAAGCTCCAGCCCGGCCGCAACCCGCGCCCCGACCACGCCCTGCCCAACACGCGCAACTTCGACGCCTACGACGCCTTTCTCCGCGGCCGCAGTTTCCAGCTCAAGCCCGCCTCGCCGGAAAACATCCGCGCCGCCATCGCGCACTTCCGCCGCGCCACCGAGATCGATCCCACCTACGCCGTCGCCTGGGCCCACTACGGCGAAGCCAAGATCCGTCTCCACAACGCCGGTTACGACGACAGCGACGCCACGCTCCGCGAGGCCCGCGAGGCCATCGCCAAGTCCTTCTCGTTCGCTCCCGACCTCCCGCAGGGCCACCGCGCCCTCGCCGGCTACTACACCGTCAACTGGACCAACATCGCCCTCGCCGAAAAGGAACTCCTGCTCGCCGAGAAGGGCCTGCCCAACGACCCGGACATCCTCGCCGACCTCGCGGTCAACAACCTCGACCGCGGCCACAACGACAAAGCCGTCGCCTACATCCGCCGCGCTGTCGCGGTCGATCTCCAGAACGCCGACCTCGCCGATCTCGCCGCCCTGATCTACGATTGGGCCAGCCTCTACGCGGAGTCGCTCGCCGAGCGCGAACGCGCGTACCGCATCGCCGGCTGGCCCACCTCGGTCGTCGAACTTGCCGTGACCCAGCGCAACGCCCGCGGCGACTTCGCGGAAATCCTCCGGACGCTCGACCGCGTCATGCCGGATGCCACCGAATCCCCCGACAACGTCGGCCGCTATTGGCGCGCCCGTTCCGCGTTCCTCCAGGCCAAGGGCGACCACGCCGCCGCCCTCGCGGGCGCCGCCCGCATGCCGGGCGAAATCTTCGCCACCCAGTTCTACTACCATTCCCGCTCCTTCGTGCAGGCCCGCATCTACGAGGCGATGGACGATCCGGAAAAGGCCCGCGCCGCCTACGAACGTGCCCTCGTTGACGCGGAAAAGTACCGGAGCGAAAGCTCCGGCAAGATCCGCGCCCATACGTCACTCGCCCTGATCTACGCCGGGCTCGGCCGCCACGACGACGCACGCGCCGCCGCGCAGAAGTGCCTCGAACTCGCCCCGCCGAACGAGAGCGTCTACGTCGCCGCCAAGGCCAGCCTGCGCGTCGCCGCCCAGGTCCACGCCCGCGCCGGCCGCATGGACGAGGCCCTCGCCATCGTCCGGGACCAGGTCGACCGCGGCTTCTGGAAAAAACACGATCTGCTCCTCGACAACGACTGGACCGTCCTCCGCCGCGACCCGCGCTTCCTCGCGCTCGCGCAACGGGCGCGACTCTGACGTCGCCGGCCCGATGGTCGATCCCCGCGCTTCCTTTCGATGAAACCACCTCGCCTCCAACCGCTCGGCCGGCGCGTTCTCTTGCTCGCCGCCTGCGCCGCGTTGCTTGTTCGGACGTCCGCGGCTCCGGTCTCGGTCTCGGTCGACGGCGTCGCCTACAGCGTCGAAATCGCCGGCGGTTCGGTCTCGGTCGATACGGTGCCGCCCACCAACCCGACGCTCTTCGCCGCCGGCGCCCCGCCCGCCGGAAACATCGCCCGGAGCGGTGCCGCCGCGTGGTCGGCGCTGCTCCTCGCCCGCACCGGGGTTTCCGGAACAGCTGCGCTGCCCGACGCGGATTTCGCCGCTGCGTCCGCCGCGCTGCGCCAAACTGCACCCGACGGGCTGGCCGCAGGTCTCGCCGTCGCCGCCGCCGCCCAGCCGAAAAACTCCGTCGCCCAGCTTGCCGCCGCCCTCGCCGCCGGAGCCGCGCCGGGCGCCCGGCCGGCCGAGACGACGGTCCTGGCGCTGGTCTCGGCGGCGGCCCGCGGCGTCGTCGCAGCCGAAGGGCTCGCGGCGCTGGGCGCGTCCGAAGCCGGCGGCGGCTCCCGCAGTTTGACGCTGGCGAAAACGGCCGCGGCGGCGCTGCTGGGAGGCGAAGCCGCGCTCGCCTCCGCGCCCGACCTTGTCGCCAAGGTGGTGATGGCCACCCACGCCGGAGCTACGGCCGGCTATTTCAGCGGCCTGAGTCTCGGCGGGACAGAGCGCCCCGCCTCGGCGGAAGCCCGGGTCTTTTCCCAAATCGACCAGGCCGCGATTCTGGGCATTTCCACCGTCACGCTCAACGTGATCGGGACTCTGACTTCCCCGAATTACGTCGCCTCGGTCCTGCCCAATCTGAAATCGGAACTGCTGGACCGCACCGTGGCGGCAATGACAGCCGCCGGCATTCCCGCGTCGCCCGCCATCGCCAACCTGACGTTCCAGCTGGTGCAGAGCGCCGCCATCTCCACCGGCGCCGGCGTTCCGCCGATCCAAGCGAATCCAATTTCGGAACCGCCGCCCAAACAGACTCCGGCTGTGAACCCCGACTTCAACGCCAGCCAGTCCGGCGGTTGAAATACTTCCACCGTTCCGTCCTGCCTTCCCAGCCATGAAGTCGAATCTCCACCGGATCCTGCTTGCGGTGTCGGCCGTGGGCTTCGCCCTCGTCCCCTTTTTTTCGCGGGCAGCGCCGCTCGCGGTCACGGTGGGTGGGCGGAGCTACACCGTGGAAATCGCCGGCGGCACCGTGACCGTGGCCCGGCCCTCGGGAGGGTCCGTCGCGACGTTTGCTCCCGGCCAGACGGTTCCGCCCGAACCGGAAATCGCCGCCGCCGCCTGGACCGGCGCGCTGCTTGCCGCCGTCGGCACGGCCCCCGGTTCGACGGTCGAATCCGGACCCGAATCCGCGTTCGCCACGCTTCGCACCCTCGCCGCCAGCAGCCTGAAACCGGCGCTCGCAGGCCTCGCCGCCGACTCACCCACCCGGCTCGAACCTCTGCTCAGGGCGGCATTTCTCGGCAGCGGTCCGCCCGCCGAGCCGGTGCTCCTCGAACTTGCCGCCGCCGCCGCCCACGCCGCCGCCAAGGCCAAGCCCGACCGGGCCGCGGAGGCCGTGGAGACCGCGGCCCGGTTGGCGATCTCCGCCCTGCCCCGGACCGAAACCGCGACCGGCGTCGATCCCAACGCCGCGATCCGCGTCGCGCTGGCGATCGTCCGCCGCGGCATGGACGGAGCCCTGCCCGCCAATCCGAATGCCGGTACCCCCGCCACCCTGAACCAGCAAAACTTGGCCGTGATCATGGAGCTCGGGAACGCCGGCTACCGAGCCTTGCAAACGTCGCTTTCCCCGACGGTGGCGGCCACCTTCAGTTCGGCCTACGCCGGCGGTTTTTCCCAAAGTTCCCTCGCCTTCATGGGCGACTACGGCATCGCCGTCACCGCTCCGCTCGCCGAAATGGTGGGGCGCATCGCGGCCAACATCGGCGCGGTCGTATCGTCCGCCGTTGCCTCCGCGCCGCTGGACCAGGGCCGCAACGGCCCCCCGGGCTCCGACGTCGGCAACTCGGGCACCACTGCCACCGCGGCGCAGCCCTCTGCGCCCTCGCCCACGACAGCGCCCAGACCAACCACTCCGGCGGTTGACCCGGCGCTCAACGCCAGCTCGTCCGGCGGCGGTTGAAGCCCGGCTCCCGCCCGGCGCGAACCGGCCGGATCCAAGACTTGGTTGACGTAAACCAACGCGCCCGTTGCGCCGCCCCGCGCCGGGCAAAAGTCTGCGCCCCGTCGCCGGCCCTCCCTGTGCCGGCGGTGCCGCCGGTCCTCCCTGCCCGGCCGTTTCCCCTGTCCGTGTCCACCATGCAAAAATCCCCGTCCGCCCTCCTCGCCCTGCTCGCGCTCGCCCTCCCGACCGCCGCCCAGGTCGCCCCCAAGCCCGCGCCCACCGCCGCGCCCGACGCCGACGTCGTCAAACTCAGCGTCTTCGAGGTCAACGCCACCAACGACGACGAGTACCGCGCCGCCAACACCACCACCGGCACGCGCTACAACACCCCGATCAAGGACCTCCCGATGAACATCGAGGTCCTCACCACCAATTTCATGCGCGACATCGGCGCCCTCGATCTGCGCGACGCCCTCGAGTACGTCAGCGGCATCCAGCTCGACACCACCTCCGGCGGTCCCAACGGCACCAAGGACAATCCGGAAAACAGCACCATCCTCATCCGCGGCATCGCCGCCGCCGTCAGCAAGGACGGCTTCCGCCGCTTCGTCCCCGTCGACCCGATCACCGTCAGCCGCGCCGACATCATCAAGGGCCCCGGCGGCTCCCTCTACGGCCAGGGCGGCACCGGCGGCGTCGTCAACGTCTCCAGCGTCCTCGCCGGCAACCGCCCCGTCTCCCGCGCCGGCACCAGCTTCGGCTCCTTCGGCTTCCGCCGCGCCGAATTCCTCTGGTCCGGCCCCGTCCTCCCCGGCGGGGTCGTCGGCTTCGCCCTCCCCGTCTCCTACCAGACGACGAAGAGCAACGCCATGTACTACAAGATGGATACCTACGTCATGAATCCCGCGCTCACGTTCAAGCTCGGGCCCAAGTCGTCCCTCCTCGCCTCCATCGAGTCGCGCTTCAACACCCGCGACAACATCCGCAACTTCTTCCTCACCGACAACACCCTCGCCCCGAACGGCACGCCCTACGGCACGCTGATCGCCGGCCGCCCCGGCACCGCCCGTGTCCTCACCACGCCCAACCAGCGCGACTTCCGCTTCGAGGGTCCGGACACCTTCCGCAAGGAACGCACCTACGTGCGCACCTACCGCCTCGACCACCGCTTCGCCGAGAACCTGCAGTGGTGGGCCGGCTACAGCGCCGAGGACATCAATGTCCGCGACCGTTCCTTCAACATCGCCCTGCGCAACGCCAACGACGCCTCAATCCCCCTCCGCGTCCGCACCGATCCGCGTTTCCTCGCCCTGCTCCGGCCCTCCGCCGGCACCGCCCAGCCCCAGGTCCTCGACATCCGCCCGAACAACATCACGAACTCCTCCCGCACCGTCCGCCCGACCTGGAAGACCGAGCTCTATACCGCCTTCAAGACCGGCCCCGTCCAGCACCGCCTCATCACCGGCCTCAGCTACGGCCCGCTCACCTCCGGCAACAACGCCGCGAATCAGAATTTCTATTACGGCAACACCGGCAACGCCAACGACCTCGCCACCCGCGCCTGGGAAGCCCTGCCCAACGAGGTCATTTTGACCCGCTTCCGCGATCCGCGCGACTTCACCTCGGTCAAGCGCTGGGACCATGCCGCCATCAACCAGTACCCGCAGGGCCCCACCACCGCCCTCAACGCGCAATCGTCCTACCTCACGTCGTACTTCTGGGACCGCAACCTCTACGCCAATCTCCAGAGCAGCTTCTTCCGCGACCGTCTCCAGACCATCGTCGGCATCTTCGACACCCGCAACGACCGCGGCGGCATCGTCTACGACGCCAACGGCAACTACCTCTGGAACGGCCCCGCCCCCGCCGGCTCCAACTCCACCCTCAGCGGCGTCCGCCGCCCCGAACCCGTGCGCAACACCGCGCCGAGCTTCACCGTCATCTGGCTGCCGGTGGACTGGATCCGCCTCTACGCGAACTCGATGAGCGCCCTCGACCCCGGCCCCGCGTACTCCGCCTACGACGGCAACGGCAAGGCCCTCACCGCCGCCGCCGTCAGCAACGCCGAAGCCGGCGTCCGCTTCGATCTCTTCAAGAGCAAGCTCCTCGTCAGCCTCGTGGGCTTCAAGCTCACCGACGAGGACCGCCCCGTGAATTTCGGCGCCGCCATCCAGAACCTCCTCGTTTCCCCAACCGGCGGCGTCAACGGCTCGGGCTTCGGCGCCTTCGTCAACACCACCACCGAATCCTCCGGCTTCGACGTGAAGGTCGACTACGTCCCGCTGCGCAACCTCCGCTTCAACGTCGGCGTATCCAAAAACGACGTGCAGATCCAGGAGATCGAACCTTTCGCGACCCCGGCCAATCCCGATCCCGTCCGCCTCGCGGCCCAGCAGCGCTTCATCGCCGCCGGCGGCAGCTCCGGCCGCTACCTCGGCAAACCGTCCACCGACATCTCGAAGTACACCGGCACCGCCTTCGTGCGCTACGAGTTCCAGCAGGGCTTCCTCAAGAACACGTGGGCCATGGTCGGCGCCAAGTACCTCGGCAAACGCGAGGCCGAACTCATCTCGGTCAGCACCGCGACCGGCGACATCACCGTCGACCGCCGCCTCGTCCCCGGACGTTATCTCTACGACCTCAACCTCGGCTACCGCCGGAAAATCGGCCGCTACAACACGAGCTACCAGCTCAACGTCGCCAACCTCGAGGACGACGACGCGTTCTACGGCGCCGTCTGGCAAACCGGCCGCACCTACCGCCTCAGCGCCACGGTCACGTTCTGAGCCGGAATCATGCAGTTGAGAATTGAAAGTTGAGCGTTGAGAGATCGATCGGCCGAACCACGGAGAACGCCGCCGAAGCCGGCAACTTGGCGAACCGATCGTTTTTGCTCTCAACGCTCAGCCAGGCTCTCTCAACGGTGTGAGTTCGTCTGCGCTGTACGGCCGTCGGGCAGCTTTCCCAGGCGGGGCCCCGGCCCCGCCTTTTTCGTTTCCAACCCACGCGCCTTCCTCGGGGTTGCCTTCCGCCATCCCAACCTCGGCTCCGGCTCATCGCCCTCGCTGATTTCTCTGCCGGGCTCGTTGATCTCGGTGACCCAACGATACCTCGAGACGCCGGTTCAGACCCGGTCCGCGGATCCGGCCCGTTCCGCCGCCCGCCACGCCGCCACCATCTCGGCCAACCCATCCGCCAGCGGCGTCGCCGGCGGCACCGTCGCCCCGAGCAGTCGCCCGAGCGTCGTCGTGTCCGCCGCCTTGCGGGCCACGCCCTCGGGCTTGCCCGCGTCGCACACGATCGGCTTCACGATTCCCGTCGCGGCAAACAGCCGCTCCGCCAATTCCCGCATCGAAACTTCTTCCGCCGAACCGACATTGACCGGGGCCGCCGCCGGGGCGCGGTCCGCCAGCCACGCCAGCACCCAGGCCGCGTCCCGCGCATGCCGCAACGCGCGCGTCTGCCGGCCGCTGCCCCAGATCGTCAGCACCGGCTCCGGCCCGAGAATGCGCGCCAGCAGCGACGGCACCACGTGGCTCCCCGGCCCCGCCCGCAGGTCGCGCGGCCCGTAGAGATTGAACAGCCGCACGATCCCCACCGTCATGCCGGCCCGGATACCCGCCGCCGTGGCCAGCGCCTCGAGTTCGCGCTTCGCTTCACCGTAGCCGCGGTTCGCGTGCTCGGGCCCCGTGCCCGCCAGCGGCAGCTCCGGCGTCGGCACCGGCACCGCGTCCGGATACACGCACGACGAACTCACCAATTGCAGCCGCGCCACGCCCGCATCTGCCGCGGCCGAGATCACCGTCCGACCCAGGTCGACGTTGGCCCGCCGCAGCGCCTCGTGGTCCACCGGACCCGCCTGCAAGCCCGGCGCCACGCCCGCCAAGTGCAGCACGGTTTCCTGCCCCGCGCAGCATTCGGCCGCGAACGCCGCCGCCCCGAGATCTCCGATCCGCAGGTCCACGCGCTCCGCCACCGCCGCCAAATGCTCCCGCCGCCCCGTGCCGAGATTGTCCGCCACCGTCACGCGCGCCCCGGCCGCGACGAGCCACTCGGTCAAGTGCGACCCGAGATTGCCCGCCCCGCCGGTCACCAGCACTCGCCGGCCCGTCCATCCCGCCCGCAGCGGCCGCACCTGCTCCTCCGCCGGCGCCATCCTCACTTCGCCGCCGGTGGGCTCCGCCGCCGGCGCCGCCAGATCGCCCCGATCAACGCCGCCAGGCCGGCGACGGCGACCGTTTCCGCGGGTTCCGGAATCGCGGTCGCATTCAGGGCAAAATTGAAACTGCGCCCGGCCAATCCGAAGCCCGCGCCTTCGTCCGTCGCGATCGTCAGCGTCGCATCCAGGATGCCGTTCGCCGGCACCGTGTAGCCGAACTGCAGCACCGTGCTCGCCGTCTCGCCCAACGTCGTGATCGGGGACGACAGGATCGAAAACAGACCGGCATTCGCCCCGGAAAACGTGATGCTGAGCAGGGAAAGGTTCGTCAGCGTGTTCGTCGCCCCAAGGTCGGTGGATACGTTCTGCAGCGTCAGGTTGAACATGCCCGACGTGCCCGCCGCGCCGACGGCCAGCGTACCGCCCCGCCCTTGGTTCGAACCGAATTCGGGGCCCACGATCGAATTGCCCGCATCGCGCGTCACGGCCAACGAGGCCACCCGCGCCGCGATCGAGGCTCCGTAGGTCTCGGTGCCCGCCGGCGCCGCGATCTGCCCGCTCGCCCCCGCCGTCGGCACATAGAAACCGACCGCCGCCGCCGTCGCGCCCGTCGCGCCCGTCGTCGCCACATAGTAGCCCGGCGAGGCCGCCGTCTGCGTCGCGCTCCCGGTTGTGTTCACAAAATGTCCCAGCGAGGCCAACGTCGCCGACGTCGCACCCATCGTCGGCACGTACGAACCCAGCGGAGCCTCGGTCGCGGCACTGGCCGCGGTCACGGCCACATAACGCCCCAACGGCGCCGCCAGTTGCCCGCTCGCCGCGCTCGTCGGCACATAATGCCCCAGCGACGCCGCCGTCGGCGAGGTCGCCGCCGCGGTCTGCACATAGTAGCCCGGCGACGCCGCCGTCTGGCCCGTCGCGCCCGTCGTCGGCACGTAATGGCCCACCGACGCGGCCGTCTGCGTCGCGCTGCCTATCGTGTCCACGTAATGTCCGACCGACGCCTGCGTCGCCGACGTCGCTCCCGTCGTCGGCACATACGAGCCCAACGGCGCCTCGGTCGCGGCACTCGCGGCCGTCACGGCCACAAACCGGCCCAACGGCGCTGCCAGCTGCCCGCTCGCTGCGCTCGTCGGCACATAGTGCCCCAGCGATGCCGCCGTCGGCGAGGTCGCCGCCGCGGTCTGCACATAGTAGCCCGGCGACGCCGCCGTCTGGCCCGTCGCGCCCGTCGTCGGCACGTAATGGCCCACCGACGCGGCCGTCTGTGTCGCGCTGCCTATCGTGCCCACGTAATGTCCGACCGAGGCCAACGTCGCCGAGGTCGCACCCGTCGTCGGCACATACGAACCCAGCGGCGCCTCGGTCGCGGCACTCGCGGCCGGCACACTCACAAACCGGCCCAACGGCGCCTCGAGCTGTCCGCTCGCCGCACTCGTCGGCACATAGTGCCCCAGCGACGCCGGGGTCTGCGAAGTCGCCGCCGTGGTCGGCACATAGTATCCCGGCGCCGCCGCCGTCGCACCCGTCGCACCCGTCGTCGGCACATAATAACCCGCCGACGCCGCCGTCTGCGTCGCGCTGCCCGTCGTGCCCACGTAATGTCCGACCGACGCCAACGTCGCCGAAGTCGCACCCGTCGTCGGCACATACGAGCCCAGCGGCGCCAACGTAGCCGCGGATGCCGCGGTCACATTCACAAATCGGCCCAACGGCGCCTCGAGCTGCCCGCTCGCCCCGCTCGTCGGCACATAGTGGCCCAACGACGCCGCCGTCTGCAAAGTCGCCGCCGTGGTATTGACGTAATACCCGGGCGACGCCGCCGTTTGGCCGCTCGCTCCGCTGGTCGAAACAAAGTGGCCGAGCGACGCCGCGGTTTGCCCGGTCGCCGCCGTCGTCGGCACATAGTACCCGGGCGACGCGGCGGTCTGCCCGCTCGCCGCGCTCGTCGCCACATAGTGGCCCAGCGAGGCCGCGGTCTGTCCGGTGGCTCCCGTCGTCGGGACATAGTAGCCGGGCGACGCCGCCGTTTGCTCCGTGCTGGCGATGAGCCCGACAAAGTATCCGATCGCCGCTTCGATCGCCGAGGTCGAGGCCGGCGTCGGCACGTAATAGCCGATCGGCGCCGGCGTGGCCGAGCTGGCGCCGGGAACGTTGACGAAGTATCCGGCCGGCGCCGGGGTCTGCCCCGTGGCCGCGCTCGTCGGCACGAAGTATCCCAGCGAGGCGCTCGTCTGCGCACTCGCCGCCGTGATCGGCACATAGAATCCCGGATCCGCCGGCGTCTGCGACGTCGCACCCGGCGTCGGCACATAATAGCCCAACCCCGCCGCCGTGCCGGGCACCTGCCCGTTGGTGCTGTAATAGCCGGGATCCGTGGGCTGCGCGAGCGCCGCTCCGAGCCCGGCCCAGCCGGCCAGCCAACCCAAGCCGGCCCGCACCTTCGCCCGGAATCCGCCGATCTTGGCCGGGCGACGATTGAAAAAGATCGGCATCGAAAGTCGGTGATGGGGACACCCGGTGCCGCATGCAAGTCCGCGCTGCGCGCGAAAAGGGTTGAGCCGGCGGAAGCGTCCCTCGTTCCTCAGCCGATCGTTCATGCCTGTCCCGCCCGCCGCATCCCCACCTCCGCCGGGCGCCGCCCCTGAAGTCTCCGTTCTCATCGCCACGTTCAACGAAGCGGCCAACATCGCCGCTTGCCTCGAACAGGTCGCCGCGGCCGTGGGCCCGACCGCGGAACTGATCGTGATCGACGGCGGCCACGACGATACCCGCGGCGAGGTCGAACGTGTTGCCCGGCGCCTGCCCCGCATCCGCTACGTCGACAACCGCCCCGATCGCGGCAAAGGCCATGCCATCCGCAACGGCATCGCCCACGCCCGCGGGCGTCTTCACGCCCAGATCGACGCCGACCTCCAGTTTTCCCCCGCCGACCTGCCCGCTCTCCTCGCTCCGCTGCGGGCCGGCAGGGCCGATGTCGTCCTCGGCAGCCGGTTTTGCCGCGGCAGCGGCCGCGACACCCGCGCCGCGGGAATCCGCACCGCCGGCAACCATGTCGTCAGCGCCTGGGTCTCCTTGCTCCACGGCCGTCGCCTCACCGATGTGCTCGCCGGCATCAAGGCCTGGACCGCCGACGCCGCCGGCCGCCTCGACCTGCGCAGCGACACCTACTCCTACGAACTCGAGATTCCCGCCCGCGCCCTGCGCCTCGGCCTGCGCGTGACCGAGGTCCCGGTCCAAACCCGGGCCCGCGAACTCGGCGACTCCAAGGTCAGCGTTGTCCGCGTCGGCCTGCGCGCCCTCGCCGACGCCCTCCGCTTCCGATGCGAACGCCGGTGACGCACCGGCCCGCCGTCCGCGCCGTCGCCGCCGGTCTCGCCGCCGTCGCCGTCGCGCTCTACGCGCGCACCCTCGGCTACGGCTTCGTCAACTACGACGACCCGCTCTACGTGACCGAAAACCCCTGGGTCACCGGCGGGCTCTCCTGGGCGGCGGTGAAGTGGGCGTTTGCCATCCACGGCCCCAGCATGTGGGTGCCGCTCACGTGGCTCTCCCATCAGGCCGTGTGCACGTTCGCCGGCCTCGATCCGCTCCCGCACCACGCCGTGAACGTCGCGCTGCACGCACTGAACACCGCGTTGTTTTTCCTCGTGCTCCACCGGTTCACGCACGCGCTCTGGCGGCCGGCCTGCGCCGCCCTGCTGCTCGCCGTGCACCCGCTGCACGTCGAATCCGTCGCCTGGGTCACGGAACGCAAAGACGTCCTCGCCCTCGCCTGCGTCCTGCTCACGTTGCTCGCCTACGAGGCCTACACGCGCGCGCCGACGTGGCGCCGCTACCTCGCGGTCACCGGCACCCTCGCCCTGGCGCTGATGGCCAAGCCCCTCGCCGTCACGCTGCCGCCCCTGCTCCTGCTGCTCGACTACTGGCCCGCGCAACGCCTCGGCTTCGCCCGCCGCACCGACGGCCGTTTCTCGCTCGCCGCCTCCGGGCGCCTGCTCTGGCCGCTCGTGCGCGAAAAGCTGCCGTGGCTGGCCCTCGCCGCCGTCTCCTCGTGGCTGACGCTGCTCTGCCAATGGTCGATCCACGCCGTCGGTTCGCTCGAGGCCTTTCCGCTCCACCGCCGGCTGCTCAACGCGATCCTCAGCTACGGCACCTACCTGGGGCAAGGAATGTGGCCGGCCGAACTGGCCGCCTTCTATCCCTACCCGCGCTCCATCGCGTGGGGCGCCGTCGCCGCCGCCGTCGCTTTGCTTGTCCTCACCGCGGTCATCGCGCGCCACGCCCGCCGCGCGCCGTGGGCCGCCGTCGGTTGGCTCTGGTTCCTCGGCACCTTCGTCCCGATGATCGGCCTCGTGCAGGCCGGTGCCGCCGCCCGGGCCGATCGCTACGCCTATTTCCCGTTTCTCGGCCTGTACCTCCTCGTCGCTTGGGGCCTGGGCGCGGCCGTCCGCCGCCTGCCTTCGTTCCGGGGCCCGCTTCTCGCCGTCGCCGGCGCGTGGATTTTGCTGCTGACCGGCTTCAGCTGGCGGCAGATCGGAGTGTGGTCCGACAGCACCCGCCTCTTCGAACACGCCGTTGCCGTTACCGGCCCGAGCGCCCTCGCCTACAACAATCTCGGCATCGCCGCGCGCCAGGCCGGCCGCGCCGATGAAGCCGCCGCCCGTTTCGACGCCGCCGTCGCCCTCGATCCCAACTACTACGAAGCCCTCAACAACTCCGCCATCTCCCGCGCCGAGCGCGGCGATCCCGCCGGCGCGCGCGAGCTGCTCGAGCGGGCGGTGCGGCTCAAACCGCACGACGCCCGCGCCTGGCACAACCTCGGCCGCGCCAGCCTCGCCACCGGCCATCCGGCGCGCGCCGCCGAAGCCCTGCGGACCGCCGTCGCCCGCGATCCGAATTTCGCCGTCGCCCACTTCCAGCTCGGTCTCACCTACCGCGACCTGCGCCAGTATCCCGCCGCCGCCGAGGCGTTGCGCCGGGCCCTCCTGCTCGACGCCGGCTTCGTCGACGCCTGGCGCACGCAGGCCGAAGTCCTCGCCGCCCTCGGACTCATCCGCGATGCGCTCACCGCCCACACCCGCGCGGCCGACCTCGCGCCCCGCGATGCGGACCTGCAACTCGCCGCCGCCCGCGCCGCCGCCGCGGCCGGCGACGACCGGCTGGCCGAGTCGCTGCTGGCCCGCGCGATCGCCGCCCGGCCCGGCTTTGCCGCGGCCGAATTGGAATTCGGTCGGCTCTGGCAGCAACGCCGGCGCCCGGAGCTCGCCGCCCGCCACTTCATCGCCGCCGTGAACGCCGACCCGCAATTGGCCGAAGCGCACTTCGAACTCGGGATGGTCTACGGCGGACTCAACGACCACGCCACCGCCGCCCGTGCCTTCCGCGAAGCCCTGCGGCTCCGCCCCGACTGGCCCGCCGCCCGCCTGAATCTCGACCGCGCCGAATCCGCCGCCCGCCCGCGGCCCTGAAATCGCCGCGACGCTTTAGTCCGATCCCGGGTATCCTCGCCGATCCTCCGCCCGTCCTTACCCCACCCACCGCCACGTCAGCGGGTAGCGGTACAGCACGCCGTTCGCCGCTTTCACCGCGCCGACGATGCCGAGCACGAGCACCGCGAAGCCGAGCAAAATCACCAGCACCACGCCGATGCCGATCACCGACAACAGCGCGCAGCCGATGCCGATCAGCACCCACGTGAGGTGCGCGTTCAAGGTCTCCTGCGCGTGCGCGAACACCCGGTCGCGCTCGCTCTTCTTCACCAGCCACACCACGAACGGCAGCAGCAACCCCACGCCGAGAAACCACGAGAGGTGGCAGAGAATGATCAGCAGTTTGTCCAGCGTCGGCAGCGGCAGCAGGTCGGGTTCGGCGGACGGAGTGGTCATGGGGATTCGGATACGGCGACGGCGGACCCGGCGCCGCTCTTCTGCCTAACGGCCCCGCGCCGGAAAACAACGCGCAACCCGCGGGCGGACTCCCGGCTTGGCAACGCCGCCTCTGCCCGCACCGTTGCCGCAACCCCATGCGCCTGCCCCTCGTCTTCCTTTGCGCCGCCGCCTGCGCCTGCGCCCAAGGCACCGTCACCGTGCGCCTCGAGGACTTCGCCGCCGTGCCGCTCTCCGGCCAGTTCGCCGGCAGCAACGACAACTCCGTTTACGCCGCCCGCGTGAACTTCCTCCGCGACGAGGGCCCGTTCATGCCCGACCGCCTCTTCGTCAACGACCTCAATGGCAAACTCTACATCCTCGACCGCGCCACGCGTCGGTTCACGACCTACCTCGACTTCAACCGCAACACCGCCGAGACCCCCGGCGCCACCGGTCTCTTCCCCGCTTTCACCCGCGCCAACGGTTACGCCAACGGTCTCGTCACGTTTCTCTTCGACCGCTCTTACACCGACCGCAACAGCCCCCATTACGGCAAGTTCTACACCGTCCACATCGAGCTCGACACCGACGACGGCGATGTCCGCCGCCTGCCCGTGGCTTCCGCGTTCCCCGGCCTGACCAACGCCGCCGCCTACGCGCCCTCGACCGCCTTCGAGGCCCCGGGCACCGACAACACCGGCACCCGCCACGCCGTCCTCGTCGAATGGCAGGACACAGATCGGACCGATGCCGTTTTCCAAGGCACGGCCCGCGAAGTCCTGCGCATCGAATTCAACGGCCGCATCCATCCGCTCGGCGACTTGCTGCGCAATCCCGCGCCGCTGATCGGCGGCCACCCCGACTTCCGCACGCTCTACCTCGCCGTCGGCGACGGCGGCGCCGGCGAGCAGAACAACGCCGTCCTCCACCCCACGCCCCAGCGCCTCGATGTCCTCCAGGGCAAAATCCTCCGCATCTCGCCCGACGATCCCGACGGCCCCGGCCCGCTCCGCTACACCGTCCCACCGGACAACCCGTTCTTCTCTTTACCCGGCGGGGCGCGCCCCGAAATCTGGGCCTACGGCTTCCGCAATCCGCACCGCCTGTCCTGGGACTTCAATACCGGGTTGCTGCTCGCCGCCGACATCGGGTTCCGGAGCTGGGAGGAAATCAACGTCGTCCGTCGCGCGGGCAACTACGGCTACGGCGAACGCGAGGGCAACCGTGTCCTCAATCTCGCCACCGGCCTCGCCGACGGCGCCCTGCCCGCCGACGACGCGCGCTCCCGCTACACGTATCCCGTGATCCAATACCCGCACAGCCCGGCCCTGGGCTACGGCGACGCCATCGCCGGGGCGTTCATCTACCGCGGCGCCAAAATCCCGGAGCTGCAGGGCAAACTCGTCTTCGGCGACATCACCACCGGCCAGCTCTGGTACGCCGACGTCGAGGACGTCCACGCGGCCGACGACGACGATCCCGCCACGCTGGCGCCCATCCACCGGATCGAGCTGCTCTGGGACAATCCGCGCGACGCCGCCGGCCCCGCGCGCTACGACCGGATGTACGAGATCGTGCGCGACGAATACCGCGCCCGCGGCGGCCGCGATCCCGACCTGCCCGGCGCCGCCACCGTTTCGGATCTCACCGGCGGCGGCCGCGCCGACATCCGCCTCGCCGTCGACCGCGACGGCGAGTTCTTCATCCTCAGCAAGAGCGACGGCATGATCCGCGCGCTCTCCGCCGCGCCCGCACCCGCAAGGCCGCCCGTCTTCACGCGTCTCCCCGCGCCGCAAACCGTCGCCGCCGGCGAAACCGTCGTGCTGGTCGCCGAAGCCGCCGGTGCCGCCGCGTATCAGTGGAAACGTGACGGCGCCGTCCTCCCCGGCGCCACCGCGCCGCAGCTCACCCTCAAAGGCAGCGCCACCCGCGCCGGCGCCTACACCGTCGAGGCCCGCAACGCCGCCGGCACGGTCGCGTCCCCGGCCGTACGCCTCGACCTTGCCGCCCCGGCCGCCGACCGCGGCCGCATCGCCAACTTCTCCATCCGCTCCGCCGCGGGTTCCGGCGCGCAGACCCTGATCGTCGGGTTTGCCAACGACGCCGCCGGCACCCTGCCGCAGTCCCTCCTCCTCCGCGGTGTCGGTCCCGCGCTCGGCGGTTTCGGCGTGGCCGGCGCCCTCGCCGACCCCCGGCTGGAACTCTTCCGCGGCACCGTCCGCCTCGCGGAAAACGACAATTGGGACAACAACGCCGCCGTCTCCGCCGCCGCGACCGCGGTCGGCGCCTTCGCGTTGCCGGCGGGTTCCCGCGACGCCGCGTTCGTGCAAGCCGACCTCGCCCAGGGCGCGTACACCGCGCAAGTCACCGGCGGCGGCGGCGCCACCGGCCTCGCCCTCGCCGAGGTCTTCGACGCCAGTGTTGCGCAAACCGGAGTCCGCCGCCTGGCCAACGTTTCCGCCCGCACCCTGGTGGGTACCGGGGAAAACGTGCTCATCGCCGGCTTCGTCCTCGGCGGGACCACCGCCCGCACTGTCCTCATCCGCGCCGCGGGCCCCGTCCTCGGCACCTTCGGCGTCACCGGTGTCCTCGCCGACCCGAAGCTCACGCTTTATCGCGGCGCCGCCGTGGTCGCCGAAAACGACAACTGGCAGTCCTCCGCCGAACTCCTCGACACGTTCGCGTCCGCCGGCGCGTTTCCCTTCGTGGCGCGTTCGCGCGACGCCGCGCTCGTCCTCCTGCTGTCCCCCGGCAGCTACACCGCGCACGTCGCGGATGCCGCCGGCACCGCGAGCGGCGTCGCGTTGGTCGAAGTTTACGTCCTCCCGTAGGCGGCCGGCGGCGCCGGCCGCGGTTGAAAGGTGAAAGCCTCAAGTTGAAGGCCAACGCGGATACATGCAGTCGGGCGGGGGGGGCGGAGTTCTGGGTTTTGAGTTTTGGGTTCGGAGTTCGGGGTGCGGGGTGCGGGGTTTTGAACCGCGGAGGTTCGTCGTCCCGACTTTCAACTTTCAACTTTCAGCCTTCAACCGCGCGGCCCTTGCCCGCGCTAAAGGTGTGACATCTCCTCCGGCCCTGCGTCCTGTCTGCCCATGCACGTGAGTTCCTCCGGCCGCCCGATCCCCGCCGAGCGCGAATGGTGGTGGGTCTTCGATCCCCGACAGAGCCTGCGGGCGCAGGCCGTCTTGCTGGCTGGCGGCGGCACCTTCCTGTTCGCCGTGGTCCTCGTCGTGCTGGCCGGTTCGCACCAGCGGCAGGCCCTCGAAAAACAGGTCGGTCCCGCGCTCGAAACCCTCGCCGTGCAGGTGGGCGACAAACTCGACCGCGCTGTCGCCGACCGCTCAGCGATGGTGTCGCTCGCCGCCAACCTCGGCACCTTCGCGCTGGCCTCGCCCGCCGAACTGCGGCGCGCCCTCGAGGCCGCGCGCCCGGCCATTCCGGATTGCGACTGGCTCGGCTTCGTCGGTCCGGACGGCAAAGTCGTCGCCGCCACCGGCGGCCTCTTCGAGCGGGCCGATCTCTCGCTGCGGCCGTGGTTCCGCGGCGGCCGCGAACGCCCCCACGCCGGCGGACCCCGCGAGATTCCCGAACTCACCCGCGCCCTGCCGCCCGCGGCAGACGGCGAAATCCCGGCCCTCTTTCTCGATTTCTCCGCGCCCGTGGCCGACGTCCACGGCCGCGCCGCCGGCGTGCTCGTCGCGCACATCCGCTGGAACTGGACGCGCGACGTCGTCCTGTCCGTCGTCCCGGAAACCCTCGCCCGCGAGGGCATCGCGGTGACGGTGTATCACCCCGGCGGCGACGTGCTGCTGGACACCGGTGCCTCGGGCTGGACCCGGCCGCTGGAGTTGCCGCCGCTGCCCGAGCAACGGAAGTTCCGCGGCGCGATGCGCGAAACCCCGGCCGGCAGCGCGCCGTACGTGACGGGATACTTCCGCCATCGCGGCATCCGCGACGCCAACGGCGTCGGCTGGCTCACGACCGTCCGGCAAACCGAGACGCGCGCCTACGCGCCGGCGGCGAAATTGCAGCGCGCGCTGGCCGGCTGGGGCCTGTTTTCCGGCGCCGCGGTTTCCGTCGCCGCGTGGGTACTCGCGGGCCGGCTCGCGCGCCGGCTCCGCGCGGTCGGCGCCGCCGCGGACCGCATCCAGTCCGGCGACCGCACGGCCCTGCTGCCGCGCCCGCCCGGCCAAGGCGAAGTCGCGACGATGTGCGCCGCCCTCGGCGACCTCGTCGAGGACCTGCGCAACCGCCCGGATGCGAAGTAACTCGCGCCGCCCCGCCGCAAAGCAACCTATTGGGCTACCTTGTCGGATCGCCCGGCGCCATGACGCTACGGACTTTTCGCGGCGAGCACGGCCTCGATCCGGTGCGCGAGCGCGACGTCCTTCGCGGTCACGGTGTTGCCGGCGTCGTGGGTCGAGAGCCGGATGGCGACGCGGTTGTACACGTTGGTCCACTCCGGATGGTGGTCGAGTGCCTCGGCTTCGAAGCCCACGCGGACCATGAAGCTGAGCGCCTCGCGGAAGTTGGAAAACCGATACGTTTTTTCGAGCGCGCCGCCGGCAAAACTCCACCCGGGCAGGCCCAAACAGGCCGATTCCACCTCTGCCGCCGACAGGGTTTTGGTCATGGCGGCAGCGTGGGCACGGTTTCGGCCGGGTCAAATTCCGGCATGGGTCCGGCTGTGAAGCCGGCTTGTCAACGCCCGCCCGGCCAACCTAACTGCCGCCTTCCGCATGTCCGTCCCCGCCGAAAACGTCCCGCCGCATGTCGCCATCATCATGGACGGCAACGGGCGCTGGGCGAAACAACGGGGCCTGCCGCGCATCGAGGGCCACCGCCGCGGCGTCGAGACGGTCCGCACCGTGACGTTTGCCGCGCGGGATCTCGGCGTGCGCATGCTGACGCTGTACGCTTTCTCGATCGAAAATTGGAAACGGCCGCAGGAGGAAGTCGGCGCATTGATGGGCCTGCTCGAGTACTACCTAAAGAAGGAACTCGAGACCTTTGTCCGCGACCGCGTGCGCTTCCGCACCATCGGGCGCACCGAGGAATTGCCGCCGGGCGTGCAGAAACACCTGCGCACCACGATCGAGGAAACGAAGTGCTTCACCGACTACACGCTGGTGCTCGCGCTGAACTACGGCTCGCGCGCCGAGATCGTCGACGCCGCCCGGGCCTACGCGGCCGCGGTCGCCGCCGGCAAGGAGAAGCTCAACGACGGTTCCTGGTCCACGTTCAGCCGCTACCTTTACACCGCGGACATGCCGGATCCGGATCTCGTGATCCGCACCTCCGGCGAGAAACGCATCAGCAATTTTCTCTCCCTGCAGGCGGCCTACGCGGAATTCGTTTTCACGCCGGTGCTCTGGCCCGACTTCACGAAGAACGATCTCAGCGCGGCCATCGCCGATTACAATCGCCGCGAGCGGCGTTTCGGCCAGACGAGCGAACAGGTGGTCGCGCCGGCGAAGGCGGACCGAAAATGATCCGGTCCCGCCCGGCCGCCGGCTGAATGCCGGGCTGCGGGCGGACGGCCTCCGGGAATCTCCATGGGCAAGCGCATCTTCAGCACCGTCCTCCTCTGGTCCATCCTCGGCACGGTGCTCTGGTTCTTCCGGACCAACGGTGCGCTGGTGCTGATCACGGTCATTTCCGTCCTGACCCTGCGCGAATTCTACCGGCTGATGGAAGCGGCCGGCTACGACCCTTTCGAGAAGGTCGGCATGACGTTCGGCGGTCTCATCACGCTCGCGCCGTGGCTCCGCGGCCATTTCGGCCTGCCCGTCGATTCGCTGCTGCCGCTCGCGACGATCGTCTTCGCCGTGCGCCTGCTCGGCGAACGCAAACCCGAGAACCGCGTCGAGTCCCTCGCGTCCACCGTCGTCGGCCTCGTGTACGTTTCGCTGATGATGTCCTACCTGGTGGCGATCATCACGCCGCTGCCCGGCGACACCGTCTCCGCCGACGGCCGCCTCATCCTCTGCCTCTGGCTGGTGGCGACGGCGAAGTTCTGCGACGTCGGCGCCCTTCTCACCGGCCTCGCCATCGGCAAACACAAGATGTCGCCGCAGATCAGTCCGAAGAAGACCTGGGAAGGCGCCGCCGGCGGCGTGCTCACGTCGATGGCCGTGGGCGCGTCGATCGCTTGGTTCGCGCGCGGCGTTTTCCCGCCGCACGTCACGCCGCTTGCCGCCGCGCTCATGGCCGCGCCGATCGCCGTCCTCGGCATCATCGCCGACCTCGTCGAATCCGTCGTGAAGCGCCGCGCCAACATGAAGGACTCCGGCGCCACGATCCCCGGCATCGGCGGCATGTTCGATCTGAGCGACAGCCTCCTGCTCACCGCGCCCATCGCGTACTTCTTTTTCCGGCTGCCCTGAGCCGGGCACGGGCGGCCGGGCGTCGCCCGCCGGCTTTGCGGTTTGAGCAGGGGCGCCGCTCGTCGGCGCCCTCGGGCGTCGGCCAGCGACGCCCCTGCACTATGGGCCAAACCGAAGGCCTTGCGGAACCGGCCATCCGCCGCATCTCCGGCCTTGCGTGAGCGCGCCGGCGGCGTTTGTTCAGCGGCACGTCTTCGTTTCCGGCCGGTCCATTCCCCTTCCCTCCGGCAACCGTCCCGGCACGTTCACGCCCAAAATCATGCCCAACTCCGTCACGCGTCGCACGTTCATCAAGACCGCTTCGGCCGCGAGCACGCTCGCGTTTCCCGCCGTTCTCCGCGCCCAACCCGCCGGCACCCCCGCCCCCGGCAAACGCCTCAACGTCGCCATCATCGGCGCCGGCGGCCGCGGCGGCGCCGCCGTGCAGGGCATGAAAGACGAGAACATCGTCGCGATCTGCGACGTCGACGACGAGCGCTGCAATTCGTCCCTCAAGGGTTTCAAGGAGAAGTACCCCGAGGAAGCCGGCCGCGCCGAAGCCGCGACCCGCTTCAACGACTACCGGAAAATGTTCGACCGGATGGGCAACCAGATCGACGCCGTCACGATCTCCACGCCCGACCACATGCATTTCCCCGCCGCCATGGCGGCGATGTCGCTCGGCAAACACGTCTACGTCGAGAAGCCGCTCTCCCACACCGTCTGGGAGGCCCGCGAGCTCGCGAAGAAAGCCCGCGAGAAAAAGGTCGTCACGCAGATGGGCAACCAAGGCCACGCCGGCGAAGGCTGCCGCGTGCTCAAGGAATGGGTCGAGGCCGGCGTGCTCGGCGAGGTGCGCGAAATCGTCAGCTGGACCAACCGGCCTTTCTACCCGCCGTGGCGCGAGCCCGTCGGCACCTTCAAGAAGCCGGACCACTCGAAGTTCGTGCCCGTCGTGCCGGCCACGCTGAACTGGGACGCCTGGCTCGGCGTCGCGGCCAACCGCGCCTACGATCCCGCCTACATGCCCTGGAAGTGGCGCGGCTGGTGGGATTTCGGCACCGGCGCCTTCGGCGATGTCGCCTGCCACATCATGGACGGCGCCTATTGGGCCCTGAACCTCGGCGCCCCGATTGCCGTCGAAGCCATGTCGACCGGCGCCAGCGACGTGGCCTGCCCGCTCGCGTCGATCGTCACGAATTGGTTCCCCGCCCGCGGCAACATGCCGCCGGTGAAGTACACGTGGTCCGACGGCGGCATCCTCCCGCCGCTGCCAAAGGAATTGGAATTCGGCCGCGACCTGCCGTCCGAGGCCGGCACGCTGCTCTTCGGCAGCAAGGCCACGGTGCTTTGCAGTTTCTACTACGAAACGGTGCGCATCATCCCCGAAGCCAAGATGCGGGAAATGGCCCCGTCGCTTCCGGCCAAGACGATTCCGCGCGTGCAAGGCGGCCCCTTCGCCGAATGGCTCAACGGCATCAAGGGCGGCCCCAAGCCCGGCTCGAACTTCGAATACTCCGGTCCCTTCACCGAGGCCGTCCTCCTCGCCAACGTCGCGATCCGCTCGCGCCGCCGCCTCGAGTGGGACGCCGCCGCGATGAAGGTCACAAACGTCCCCGACGCGAACCAGTTCGTGACGAAGGAATACCGCCCCGGTTGGTTCTGAAGCAGGGATGGAGTTGAGAGCTGAGCGTTGAGGGTTGAGAGCATCGACCCGAGCTCAGAGCCCAACCGCTCCGCGCCAACTCCACCGCCTCACGTTCACGTTTCGGCATTTTCGAGGCCGGTCCCGCCCGCGGACCGGCCTTTTTTGCCGCCCGGCCTTCCCGCGGTCTTGGTTTCCGGTCTCCGGTTTCCGCCTTCCGGTTTTATCTACCCCAGCGCCGTATTCTTCCGCAGCGGGCCGAGCGCGAAGAGCACGAGGGCCAGCGCGATCACCGGCAATATCCCGTAGCCGATGAACACGGGCGTGTACCCGTGGCGCGCGATCAGCCAGCCCGAGAGCGCCATGAACACCATGCCGCCGAAGCCGGAGCCCATGCTCGCGAGGCCCCACACGCTCGCCAACGCCTGCTTCGGGAAAACGTCGGCGGGAAACGCGAGCGTGTTCGCCGTGTAGCCGGTGTAGCCGAACGTCGTCAGCGAGATCAACGCGATCGCGAGCGCGGCGTTGTCCGTCAGGATCGCGGGAATCGTGCAGAGCATCAGCAAAGCGAATACGGCCGTGCTCGCCTTCCGCGCCGTCGGCACCGCCAGCCCCCGCCGGATCAGCCAGCCGGTCAGCAGGCCGCCGACGAGGTTGCCGATCGCCGCGGTGAAATAGGGAATCCAGCCCTTCCAGCCGATTTCCTTCAGGCTGAAGTGGTGCACTTCGCTCAGGTACTTCGGAAACCAGAAAACGAAGAAATACCACACCGGGTCCATGCACACTTTCGAAAGCGTGAACACCACGACGAACCGCGTGCGCAGCAATTTGCCCACCGGCACCGGCGGCGGCTTCGGCGCGTCCTTCGTCTCGGCCGGATGCCGGTACGCCCACCACCAGCCCGCCGTCCAGACGAAGCCCAGCAGGCCCATGATCACGAAGGCCGGCTGCCAACCCCAACCCAGCACGAGCCACGCGATCACCGGCGTCGAGATCACCGCGCCGACCGCCGCGCCGCTGTTGAACAATCCGGAAGCGAACGCGCGTTCCTTCGCGGGAAACCACTCGCCGACGAGCTTCGTTGCCGCCGGCCAATTGCCCGCCTCCCCCGCCCCGAGCAGAAGCCGGCAAATTCCCAAGGACCAAGGCCCCCGCGCAAAGATGTGCAAAATGCCCGCGACGGACCAGCCGACCATGCACGCGGCGTAGCCGAGCTTGGTCCCGACGCGGTCGATGAACGGCCCCGACAATCCGTTCATCACCGCGTACGCCAGCATGAAGGCCGACGTCACGTAGCCGTAAGTCTCCTCCGTCAACGGCACCGCCGCTTTGAAATCCGGCGCGGTCACGACGACCGACAGCACCTGCCGGTCGAGGTAGTTGATCAGCGTCGCCACGAACGCGAAGCCGATCATCAGCCAGCGGCGGCGCACCGGCGCGACATCGTCTGCGGGGCCGGCGATACTCATGCGGTGCGGTCGTTGGCCGGGCTCTCGTAATAGTCGAAACTCGGGCCCAGCGCCGCGAGCAACGCGTCCGTCAGCCGCGCCAGTTCCGCGACGACGTCCGGAGCCAGCGGCTCCGCCGCCGCCCGCAGATTCTCCTGCAACGCGGCGACATCGCGCGCGCCGCAGAGCGAGCTCGTGAGGCCGTCGCCGGCCACGGCCCACTTCAAGGCGAGCTCCGACGTCGTCAGTCCCAGCCGCCGCGCCACGCCGCGGATCGCCTGCACCGCCGCTTCCGTCTCGGCCTCGGCCCC
Source organism: Opitutaceae bacterium (assembly GCA_027482185.1). Classification (GTDB taxonomy): domain Bacteria; phylum Verrucomicrobiota; class Verrucomicrobiia; order Opitutales; family Opitutaceae; genus ER46. The sequence goes on from JAIXWF010000011.1 coordinate 178,749, forward strand.
GGACGTGCCGTGCCGCGAAAGCGGCGTGCTGCGCCCGTCGAAATGCCGCGTGCGCCGCCGGGGCTCCGGCAGGTCGGCGAGGCGCAGGTAACGGTCCGACAGCACCCCCTGCAGCAGCGCCATGTAGCCAAGCACACCGACGCCCCGCGCGCGGCAATGCGGCAGAATCTCCCGCTCGATCGCGCGCGTCAGCAGGCTGTAGGGCAATTCGTTCACCGCGATCGGCACGCCGGTTGCCAGCGCCTCGTCGAGCTGCCGCCGCCCGAAGTTGCTCACACCGATATGGCGGATCTTCCCGGCGCGGCGCAGGGCGTCGAGGGCGGCGAAGGCTTCGGGCACCGACGGCACCGACGTCGCCTCCCGGGAAAAATGCCGGATCGAGTGCGCCGTGATCGGCCAGTGCACCATGTAAAGATCGATGTAGTCGGTCTGCAGGCGGCGCAGGCTCGCCTCGCAGTGCGCGACCACGTCCGCCGGCGCGGTGTGGTTCGGGCTGATCTTGGTGCCGACGATGACGCGGTCCCGCGGCAACCCGCGCAGTGCGGCCCCGAGCGACCGCTCGCTCGCCCCGCCGTTGTAAGCCTCGGCGGTATCGAAAAAATTGCAGCCGTGGTCGACGGCATGGCGCACGATGGCGTCGACGTCGGCCTGGCTCTGCGGTCCCCAGTAGTCGCCGCCGCCGAAGGCCCAGCAGCCGAGCCCGAGCACCGGCAAATTCAGTTCCGCGGCGCCGCAGCGGCGCACCGGCAAGGTGGCGACGGTGCTCATCGGCCGCCTCCCGCCGTCGGCCGCACCTCGTACACGCCGCCGGCGGTCGCGGCGAACTCCACGGTCTCCGCGTCGATCCGGCGTGTCGCCACCGGCCGGCCGCCGGCGGTCACGGCCACGGGCTCGCGGGTGCGCAACCGGCAGGGTCCGGCAAACTTCGCGGCCAGGTTCGCCGTCTCCAATTTTCCGTTACGCCACGAGAGGGCGACGCCGTAGCCGCCGCGGGCGCGCAGGCCATGCGCGTTGCCGTCGGCCCACGCCTTGGGCAACGCCGGCAGCAGCTCGATCTCGCCGGCGTGCGACTGCAGGAGCATTTCCACCAGGCCGGCGGTGTAGCCCTGGATCGCCTGGTTGCCTTCCATCGACGGCACGCGGTCGCTGTCCTCGGGCGCCGGATGGATGCTGATGTCGGTCTCCATCATCTTCGCGATGCGGTAGGCCGCCTCGCCGTCGCCGAGCCGGGCCCAGAGGTTGATCTTCCACGCGGCAGACCAGCCGTGGTTGTCGCCCTTCGCGACCAGCACCTTCTTCACCGCCTCGGCCAAGTCCGGCGTGCCGCGGCGCGTGATCTGGTTGCTCGGGTACGCGGCGTAGAGATGGGAAACATGCCGGTGCTTCGGGTCGAATTCCTTGTACGGCTTCAGCCATTCCATCAGCAGGCCGTCGCTGCGCACCTGGTGCGGCGCCAGCCGCGGGAGCGCGGTCGCGAGTTCCGCGCGCAGTTTTTCGTCCACCCCGAGCTGCTCCGCCGCCGCGATCGTCTGGCGGAACACATCGCGCAAGAGCTGCGTATCCATCGCGGCGCCGGCCGTGACCGAATTGCGCTCCGCGTTCGCGGGCCGGGGCTGGCCGTCGTGCAGGAGCGCGCGGCCGCCGACGAGGGCGATGCCGTTTTCGGGCGAGCCCGACGGCGACGTCACCAGCCACTTCGTCGCCGCGTCCTCCACGAGCAGATCGAGGCCGAATTCCGCCGCGCCCTTGAGCAACGGATAGATGCGCCGCAGGAAAGCCGGATCGGGATTGAACAGGTAGTGCTCCCACAGCGACTGCACGAGCCACGCGCCCATTTGCGGAGCCATGCCGTGGAAAACGCGGTCCGTCATCGCCGTGTTCATCCACACATCGGTGCCGTGGTGCGCGGTCCAACCGCGCGCGCCATAGTTGCCGCGGGCGGTGCGCGCGCCGCTGGCGGCGAGGTCCTCGATGAAGGCCGTGAGCGACTCGACCGTGCCGGGGAGGTTCGCGTTCTCCGCCGGCCAGTAACACTGCTGGATGTTGATGTTGAGGGTCCAGCGGCCGCGCCATCGGCCCTTCAGGTCGTCGAGCCAGATGTTGTGGTTGTTGAACGCCATCGTGCCCGGGCGCGAATCCGCGAGCAGCAGGTAGCGGCCGTACTGGAAATACTGCGCCGTGAATTTCGGATCGAGGCCGCCTTTACGCAGGCGGTCGAGCCGCGTCGTCGTATCCTCCTGCGCGGCGGCCGTCGTGCCGAGGTCGAGCCGGCAGGCGCGGAAGAGCGGCTGGTAATCGTCGAGGTGCCGTTGTTTCAACGTCGCGAAATCCTTCGCGCCGACGCCGGCGAGGTAAGCGGCGCAGCGCGCGTCCGGGTCCGCGGAAATGTCGCGCCAGTTCACGTAGTTGGTCGCGCCGGCGAGGATGATCGTGACGGCGTCCGCGCTTTCCACGCGCACGACCGCGACCCCGTTTTCCACCGCGGTGCGCACCGTGCCGCCCTCGGGCCGCACCTGCACGCGGCCCTGCCAGCGCATCTCGCTCGGAATTTCGGGATTCGGCTGCGAGACGCCGCCCTCGATCAGAATCGTGTCGCGGCCCAGCGGCCGGCTGCGCGCGGAGGCGTGCAGGCTGCTGAGGCTGGTCGTGAAGGTCAGACGGCCCGGGCGGTCGCACGCCAACCGGATGACGACGACTTGGTCCGGGTAACTGGCAAACGCCTCCCGCGTGAAGCGCGCGTCGCCGATCGTGTAGGCGGTGCGGGCGATGGCGGCGTCGAGATCCAGTTCGCGATGGTAATTCTGCACCGCCTCGTGGCCGTCGAAGCGCAGGTGCAGCCGGCCCATGGCTTGGTAGGTTTGCACGACGGGCACGGGGTGGCTGAGCAGGTTGGCGGAGAGTTCGGCGGCCTCGGCGAACTTTTCCTCCGCGAGCAGGCGTCGGATTTCCGGCAAAGACGGCAGCGCCTTGGGATTGACGGGGTCGTAAGGCCGGCCGGTCCAAAGTGTCTCGTCGTTGAAAGGGATGATCTCGTCGCGCACGCGGCCGTACAGCATGGCGCCGAAGCGACCCGTGCCGATCGGCACGCCTTCCCAAAACTTCGTCGCCGGGGTCCGGTACCACCATGCGAGATCGGAAGCCGGCGGGACGGCGCGGCCGGAGATCGTCGCGTCGGGCGGCAGCGATTCGGTGGCCGAACCCGGCGCGGCGGCGGTCAATTCCCCGGCGAATACCCCAGCCAGCAGGAATCCCAGCAACCAGGCACGACGGAACGAAAAAGTAACGGCATTCATGGGGCGGAGGGGTTGGGGTCGTGACGTGGCGCCGGAACGCCGGCGGGGGAGCGGAAGCCAAACGCAGGTCCGGTCTTTCAACCTGCGGCGGGCAACGTTCAACCGCGCGTTGGCGCGCTCAGGGTTGGCCGGGCAAATTGCCCTGCACAACTCCGATCGTGAGGAGGACGTTGGCGAAGCGGCGTTGTTCGCCGGTGGCAATCACGAGCGCGGTCGAGGGCGACTTGGCCTCGGCGTAGAACGCGTGGCGCTTCACCGCGGTCACCGCGGCGGTCGGCGGCAGCAGGCCGCGAAACGTGTCGTGGATCGGCACGGGCGTCGCCGCGGGATCGGGCGGCTCCATCAGCAACGCGGCCTCGAGGGGCACGACGGCGACGAGGGTTTCGAGCACGTCGGACACGCTCACGAGCCCGGGCCGCAGGTTGAGAAACACGCGCGTCGCCGTCGCGGGCGCCTCGGTGCTGAACGGGAAATTGCCGTCGGCGATGAGAATGCGGGCGCCGTGGCCGGCGCTGCCGAGGGCACGGAGAATTTCGGGGTGCAGGAGCGGGGTTTTCAGCACAGCCCGGCGAGCCTAGCGGATCGGGCGACGGCGGGCTTGTCGCCCCGGGCGCTCAGGGCTGGGTTTTCGGGCGAAACCGCGCCCGGTAGGCCAACGGCGTGCTGCCGAAGCCCGCCTTGAACGAATGGTGGAAATGCGAGAGCTCCTCGAAGCCGCATTCGAAGGCGATGGCGGTGACGGAGCGTTCCGTGGATTCGAGCAGCTTCGCCGCGTAATCGAGCCGGAGGCGGTGCACGTAACGCCGCCACGATTCGCCGGTCACTTCGCGGAACAGTTCCGTGAAGCGCCGCCGGCCGAGCCCGACGGAGCGCGCCGCGTCGTCGAGCGACGCCGCGGTGTAGAATTCCGATTTGAGCCGCGCGGCGTAGCTCGCGACGCGGGCGGAGCTCTCGTCGCCGCGCGGAAACGCGATGTCGGTCCCGCCGGTCCAGCGCAGCGTCAGCACCGCGAGATCGGTCAACCGCGCGAGGAGCAAGGCCTGCCAACCGAGTCGCCGCGCCTCCTGTTCGAAGAGCATTTCCTGCACCAGCGCGCGGATCTGGCGCGCCTGGTCCGTGCCCGAACCGTGCAGGTCGACGGGCAGCATCGGGTTCTTCGCGAGCTCGCGCGTCAGTTCCGGCCGGAGCAATTCCGGCCGGTAATGGATCGCGTACAACGTGACCGGCTGGCCCGGCAGGTCGCGTTGCCGGTGCGGCACCTGTTCCGCGATGTGGAAGAGCGTGTCCGCCGCGACCGGATACTCGCGCCCGCCGCTTTCCCAGAGCGCGCGGCCGGCGATGAGGAGATGGAATTTGGCGTAGCTGTCCTTGAGCTCGCCGTAGAAACCGGGCGCGTGGCGCGCCTCGAAGACCACGAGGCCCCAATCGGGCATCGGCACCCGTTTGGGGCTGGAGTTGAGATCCGGAATCTGGCCGGGCATGGGGTGGAACAACCGTTTGCAACTCGCGCCGAACTTCAAGGCCGGGACGACCTTCCCGGTCCGGCGCGCGATCGGTTCACGGATTTGCCGCCGGCGGCACGAAGGCGGGATTCGCCGTCGCCGCGTACACGCGCAAGCCGCGGATTTCGTGCGGGCAATGCCCCGTGCCGATCGCGAGCACCGTCTTCGGCAACGCGAATTTCTCGTGCCGGCCCTGCACCGTGCGGCCGTTGCACGTCGCCCACGCGCGGTCGCCGACGACCTCGAGGCGCAGCGTGTACCACGTGCCGGACGCGAATTCCGAACTCTCCCGGGCAACCGTTGTGATCGTGCCCGGTTTCCACACGTCGCGCTCGAGCACGAGCCCGAGCGGGCGTTCGGCGCTGTCGGCGTTGGCCCAGACTGACACGGCGTAGGCGCGCGGATCGAGCGCGGGATTGAGGGCGGAGACGCGGCAGACGGCCTTCTGTCCGGCGATCTTGGTAAAACGGAATTCCAGTTCCACGACGAAGTCCGTCAGCTCCCCTTCGAACGCGATCACCGGCATGTGCCCGGTCGTCCACTTGCTCGCGAGGTAGCCTTCCGGCGTGCGGACCCAATCCTGGTGCCACGCCCGCACGCGCCAGCCCGGCTGCGCCGGCTGGAATTCCTTGGTATAAACGGCCGGCGTGCGGAAATCCTCGGCGAACAAGAGCCGACCTTGGCGCGCCAACTGCGCCGGGAGTGCCGGCACGAACACCACGGCCGACAACAGGGCCGAAAGCAGGGGGAGTCGGATTCGAAGCATGGCGAAGGGGAGAAAGCGTCTGCCGAAGGCGGCAGGCCGGGGTGGGCCGAGGCTAGCAGACCGGCCCGCCGCGCGATTGTCGCAGCGGGCAATTCCGGGTCGGAAATCGAGCATTGGTCCGGAGGAATTCCGGATCCCGAGGGTTTTCCGCCGATTTTTGATAGAAAGCGCCGCCGGCGGCCGTTTCTCCCTGGTCATGCCTTCACTCCCACCTGTCCAGATCCCCTCCTCCCTTGCGGTCGCCTTGCGCCGCTCGGTCCGTTACGCCGGCCTCGCCGCCGCCGCCGTTTGCCTCGCCGCCGTCCCCGCCCGCGCCCTCGGCATCGGCTTCGAGCTCAAGCTCTCCGGCAACGCCAACGTGCCCACGATCCGGCTCACCAACACCTCCGACGTCGACCAAATCACGGCGTTCAACTTCACGATCGGCGACACGGCGAAGAACTTCGACGTGGTCTTCAGCTACACGAATCCGCTTGGCGGCACGCACACGCTGCTCGCGCCGGACGTCGGCGACAACGGCATCCGTTCCGACAACATCGGCCTCACCTTCACGGGCTTCGATGCCGGGGAATTCACGCAATGGACGGTTGATGTGGACCGCGACAGCTCGCCGTTCAACACGGTCGAAAACTACCGCACCGTCTTCTTCAACAACGGCGGCCTGCTCAACTCCGTCGCCACCGTGACCTTTGCCTCGGGCCACAGTCTGGCGCTGACCCTGCCGGACGGTTCCCTCTCGGACACGGTGTACACGTTCACCGCCGCGACCAACGTTCCGGACACCGGCAGCACGGCCTGGCTGGCGCTCGCCACGCTCGGCGTGTTTGCCGCGGTACAAAGCCGCCGTCGCAGCTGAAGGCCGAAAGGCGAACGTTGAAAGTTCGGGAATCCGATCCGCGGCGCGCGGGACCATGGCGGTTCCGTGCGCCGCGTTCGTTCCAACGCATCCGCCGCGCGCGGCCGGATTGGTTCCACGGCATCCGCCGGACTCGGCTGGATCTATGCAGTTGAGGGTTGAACGTTGAGAGTTGAGAGATCGATCGACCGAGCCCCGGAAAACGCCGCCGAAGCCGGCAACCGGACGAACCGAACGGTTTGGCTCCCAACTCCCAGCCCAGCTCTCCCCACTGCCTGGGTTCGCCTCAGAACTTCACCGTGTTCGTCCAGGTGTAGCTGCGCGGCTGCTGGTAGAACGTCGCGTTGATCGCGTTGAGGTTGTTGTAGCCCGTGGTCGCGTTGGGCACGAGGCGGATCTCGTAGCGGTTGAAGACGTTCGTGACGTTGAGCTGCGTGCTCCAGGTGTAGCGGCCGAACTTGCGGCTGTAGCCGAGCAGCGCGTTGAACTGCCGGATGTCCGGCGTGTACAGCAGCGTACGGCGCAGCGTCAGCGCGTTGGCCGCCGTCAGCAGCGTCGGGTAGTAATAGAACGCGCGGTTGCGCCAGCCGAGCGAGACGGTGCCGCCGACGCTCAGGCCCTTGAGCCACGAGTCGCCGCCGAAGGTGTAGTTGTTGGTGAACGTCGCGCTGCGTTCCGGATAGCCCGTCGTCTTGTCGCCGACGCGCGTGGCGACGATGGTGCCGGGCGTGACGATGCCCGCGAGCGTGCGGTTCAGCTGCAGCTGGGAAATCGGCAAAAGCGAATTGCCGGTGAGAATGGGGCCGTTGGCATTGATCGCGGCGGCGTTGTTCGTGCCGGTGAGAATCTGCGCGGCGACGGAGCCGGGATTGATCCGGCCGGAGGTCAGATCGGGATTCGCGAAATAGAGGTTCGTCGCGCCGGGCGTGCTCAGCAGCGCGATCGTGAGCGGCACGGCATTCGCGGCCGTGGGCGCGACCACGGTGGCCTGGGCGGCGTTGGCGGCGGCGCCGTTGACGTAGACGACGGTGCCGTTGCGGTAGGTGACCTGGCCGGCGGCATTGGCGTGGAACTGGTCGTTGTAGACCTGCTCGTAGGCCTTGGCGGTGCCGATCTCGCCGTCGTTCACGGCGAAGCCGAAACGCAGCCGCCAATTGCGCGTCGGCGCGGCGGTGAGCCGGAGTTCGGCGCCCTTGGTCTCGCGGTCGATGCTCACGTACGAACCGCCGCCGCCGCCGTTGAGGCCGGCGGGATTGATCGCGGAGGCGATCGAGCCGTCGATCGAATAGAGGTCGCCGGCGGACTTGGTCTGGAAAAACGCGAGCGTGCCGCTGACGGTGCCGCTACGGTTGTTGAGCTTCAGGCCGACCTCGCCGCCGCGGCCCTTGGCGCTCTGGGGCGGATCGCCGCGCGGATCGGAGCGGTTGGCGACGTAGGGCGGCTGCACCGAATCCGAAAAGTTGATATACGGGTGGAGCCAGCGGTTGACGTTGAGATCGACGCCGAAGTTGAAGTTCGCGCGGGAGGTGTCGGCGAGAAAACGGGCGCGCACGTTGTCGTAATGCTGGATGCGGTCCGAGAGGTAGTCGCCCTGGCGGACGCCGAGGAGCGTGTTGACGCGGCCGTCGAACCACTGGGTGTAGTTCACGGCGTAGAGCCCGCGGTTGATGATTTTGGTGAGGATGTAATTGCCGCTGGTGAACGGCGTGCCGAGGGGATTGCGGGCGGTGACGAGATTGGGCTGCGGGGGATTCACGAGGGCGCGCACGTAGTTCACGCCGCCGATCACGAGGCGGTCGCGCGCGGGATTCTGGTCGCCGAAGGGATAAAGCTGCGGGCCGTCGTCGAGGGACCAACGCACCTGGTTGAGCGGCGTGCGGCCGGAGTTGGCGGAGGTGACGGTGGTGTTGGGCGCGACCACGGTGTTCCAATTGGCGTCGGCCTGGTAGAACCGGTACGCGATCTGGCCGAAGTCGGTGCGCACGAAATCGACGCCGAGCAGCGTCTGCGTCTTCGCCTTGCCGGCGAAGAAATCCTTCGTGACGAGCGCGGCGACGCGGCCGGCCTTGGTGCGGGCGGGCTGCCACGAATCCTGCGGCGTATTGCCGCCGGCCCAAGTGTCGGTCGTGTTGGCGCCGGAGCGCGGGGCGAAGAACGAGAAACCGGGATTGATGCGGCGGTCCGTGTAGGCGTCGTAGCCCGCCGCGACCTGTGTCGTGAGCCAGTCGCGCCACTTCGTCTCCACCGTGAGGCTGGAGTAGTCGTTGGTGACGGGCTCCTGGAACATCACGCCGGCGGCGAGGGAGTCGACGTTGTCCCAGTTGAGTTTGCCGCCGAGGATCGCGCCCGCGGGATAACGCGCGCCGGTGACGGGGTCGTTGGCCCCGGCCTGGCCGGTGGCGAGGAGGTAGCGGACGAGCCGGCCGTTGCGCGGATCGCCCGTGGCGGTGAGCGTCGGCGACGAAGGCAGGAAGCGGTCGTTCATCGTCAGCGAACCGGACAGGCGCACCGTCGTCGGCACGGTGTTCTGGAAAAAGCGGAACGCGAACTGCGCGTACTGGCCGTTCGTGCGGCTGCCGATGTTGACGCGGCGGCTCGAAAGACTCTCGCGCAAGAAGGCGAACCGCGCCGCGAACCACGAAGTGCCCACGCCGACATCGAGTTCGGCGCGCTTGGAGCCGACGTGGTCGATGCGGTAAATCGCCTCGCCCTTCAGCGACGCGAGCAGGCCGCGGCCGGCGTTGGAGAAACGCGCCTGCTTGGAGGTGACGTTGATCACGCCGCCGGCGCCGCCGCCGCCGTAGAGCAGCGCCTGCGGGCCGTTGATGACCTCGATGCGCTCGAGATCGAAACTGTCGGTGCGGCCCACCGCCGTGGAACCGGGATTGCCGAAGGCGCCGACCGGCATGAACGAATCGCGCTGCATCGCCGGCGTGTGCATGCCGCGGATCTGGATGTAGGCGTTGCCGTTGCGGTCGCCGGGCTGGTTGTTCGCGCCGGCGGAGGCGCCGTTGTCGGAACCGTCGGCGTAACCCGCACCCGCCGAATAACCCATGATCGCCTCCTCGACGGACGAGACGGCGATGTCCTTGAGAAACGCCTCCGTGAAGATGTCGGCGGAGACGGGCATCTTTTCCATCTCGACGTTGAAGCGCGTGATCGAGGCCGAGGTCAGCGCGCCGTAGCTGTTGTCCCGGTCGGCCTGGACCTCGAAGGCGTTGAGGGAAACGGTTTCGCCGGCGGCCTTGGTCGCTTCGGCCGGCGTGGGCTTCGCGACCGGAGCCGCCGGACGCACCGGCGCCGCGGGCGGCAACGTCTGGGCGGACAGCGTCAGAGCGAAGGTGCAAGCCACCCCGGACCAGAGCCAAGGGCGGCGGGAAGCGAGACTGCGAAAACGGGCAACGGAGCGCATGGGGAAACGCGTGGGGGTTGGGGAAAAGGCCGCGGAACGCCGGGATGCGTCGGCCGTCGGCCAAGGGGTAGACGCGGCCACCTTAGCAGCCCGGCCGCAGCCGGTCTTGTCGGCCCGGGCGGTGCCCATTGTGAAAACGGGCAACCCCGCCGCCGGCCCGCCGACTGGCCAGGCCGCCCGCAGCGGTGCGCAAACCTTGCGCACCACCCGGCTCCGGCTGCGCAACCGCTGCGCGAAATCGGGCGCACGGAGGCCATTTCGGCCCGGATGTAACCCATGGCATGTTTGGTGCGACTATCCCCCCGCAACCCCGATGAACTTCTCCCCCGTTCGCCTTTCGCGCCCCGTTTGCACCGCCCGGACCGCTCTGGTCCTCGCCGGGTTTTTGGTTTCCGCCGCCGGCCTCTCCGCCCAAGCCCCCGCCGCCGGAGAGGAAGGCGGCCGCCGCCGCCGCCCCGACGATGCCGCCGGCGCCGATCGCCGCCAGCTGAACCCGCAGGACATGCAGGCCCGCATGCTCACCGCGATCCGCGAACGCCTCGAGATCACCGACGACGAGGAGTGGAAGGTGATTTCCGAGCGTATCGCCAAGGTTCAGGAAATCCGCCGCACCAGCGGTGCCGTCGGCGGTCCCGCCGGCGCCATGATGTTCGGCGGCCGCGGCGGCCCCGGCGGCCCGGGCGGAGCTCCCGGCGCCGGCGCCCCCCAAGGCGGCCCGCCCGGTCGCGGCGGCCCGCGCCCCGGTGGCGGCAGCCCCGAGGTCACCGCCCTCACCACCGCCCTCCGCGAAAAACTCCCCGACGCCGAAATCAAGGCCCGCCTCGACCGCGTCCGCGAACTCCGCAAGGCCAACGAAGCCCAGCTGACCAAGGCCCAGGAAGAACTCCGCGCCGTCCTCACCGTCCGCCAGGAAGCCATGGCGGTCGTGTTCGGTCTCCTCCCCTGATCCGCCGCCCGTGTCCGCCCCGACCGCCGCTCCCGGCACCGCCGCCGCCCTGCCCGAGTTGCTCGACCGCATGATCGCGGGCCGGCAACTCACCGCCACCGACGCGCGCGCCTATCTCTCCCGCCATCCCGGACCCGACGCCCTCACCGAGGAACGCGTTCTCCGCTGGCTCGCCCAGGAATACGGCATCGGCTTCACCAAGCTCGACGAGATCGAGCCGGACAAACAGGTCCTCTCCCTCTTCCCCGCCCGCCTGCTCCTGCGCGACGAACTGCTCCCGCTCCGCCGCGTCGACCAGCAGGTCGAGATCGCCACCAGCCGCCTCTTCGCCACCCAGGGCCTCGACGGCCTCAAGGCTCTCACCGGCCTCCGCCTCCAGCCCGTGCTCGCGCCCTCGGATGTCATCCAGCGCGAGATGAAGAAACGGCTCGGCGTCGGTGCCGACACCATCGACACCCTCGACGAAGAGACGGCGCTCACCGTCGTCGACGAGGGCGGCGGTGCCGGCAGCAACAATCTCGACGACGCCGCCGAGGACGCGTCGATCATCCGCTTCGTCAACCAGGTGCTGAAGGACGCGATCGACCTCCGCGCCTCCGACATCCACCTCGAGCCCTTCGAGGACGAACTGCGCATCCGTTACCGTATCGACGGCGTCCTCCAGGAGGTCCCCGTCCCCGCGCAGATCAAACGCTTCCAGCCCGCGATCGTCGCGCGCGTGAAGATCCTCAGCCATCTCAACATCGCGGAAAAACGCCTTCCGCAGGACGGCCGCATCAAGGTCCGCATCGAGACCACCGAGGTCGACATCCGCGTATCCATTATCCCGATGCTTCACGGCGAGGCCGTGGTCATGCGCCTCCTCCGCCAAAATACGTCCCTCAAGGGCGCGCGCGAACTCGGCATGGGCGCCCGCGAACTCGCCTGCCTCGAACGCGTGCTCCAGCTCCCGCATGGCATCGTCCTCGTCACCGGCCCCACCGGCTCCGGCAAAACCTCGACGCTCTACACCGCCCTCCACGAGATCAACGACAGCGAGCGCAAGATCGTCACCATCGAGGACCCCGTCGAATACCAGCTCAAGGGCGTGAACCAGATCCAGGTTTCGGAGAAATCCGGCCTCACGTTCGCCCGCGGCCTGCGCTCCATTCTGCGCCACGACCCCGACGTCATTCTGATCGGCGAAATCCGCGACCAGGAAACCGCCCAGATCGCCGTCCAGGCCTCGCTCACCGGCCATCTCGTTTTCTCGACCCTCCACACCAACGACGCCGCCGGCGCCCTCACGCGTCTCGTCGACATGGGTGTCGAGCCCTACCTCGTCGCTTCCTCCCTCGAGGCGGTGCTCGCCCAACGCCTCATCCGCCTGCTCTGCCCGCATTGCAAGGCCGTCGACGATTCGCCCACCGCCCGCACCTACAAGGCCCGCATCGGCATTCCCGCCGCGGCCGTGATCTACAAGGCCGTCGGCTGCCGCGAATGCCGCCACACCGGCTTCCACGGCCGCCGCGCGATTTTCGAGTGGATGGATTCCAGCAACGAAATCCGCCAGCTCATCCTCAAGAACGCCTCGACCGACGCCATCCGCGAATCCGCCCGCCGCGCCGGCATGACCACCCTCGCCGAAGACGGCCGCCGCCTCGTCGCGGAAGGCGTCACCACCATCGAGGAAGTGCTCAGCGTCACCACCGTCCACGACCGCGAGGAATCCCCCGCCCCGGTCGTCACCTGAGCCGCGCGTCCCGCGGCCCGCCCCGATGCCCCTGTTCGCCTACAAAGCCCTGCAGCTCGACGGTCTCGTCGTCGAAGGCAGCCTCGACGCCGGCAACCGCCAGGAAGCCCTGCGCCAGGTCGAGGGCCGCGGGCTCAAGCCCATCCGCCTCGCCGAAGCCGCCGCCGGCGCCGCCCCGGCCAAATCCGGCCGCAAGGCCGGCGCGCCCGAAACCGCGGCCGCACCCGGCGCCGCCAAATCCGATTCCGCCGGTTTCAATCTCCAACTCGGCGGCGCCCGCAAGATCACGCCGGTCATGCTGGAGAATTTCACCCGGCTCCTCTCCAGCCTCCTCGCCGCCGGCGTGCCCTTCAGCCGCGCCCTCGTCATCATCCACCGCGAGGCCGCCGAACCCGTCGCCAAGGCCAAGTGGAAGGAAATCCACGATCTCGTCATCGACGGCATGTCGCTCTCCGACGCCATGGCCCGCTCGCCCGAGACGTTTCCCAAAGTCTATTGCGCGATGGTCGAAGCCGGCGAAACCGGCGGCTTCCTCGACGTCGTCCTCGCCCAGATCGCCGATTTCCAATCCCGCGAAAAGGAACTCCAGGGCAAGGTCATGGCCGCCCTCATGTACCCCGCGATCCTCCTCGTGCTCGCGGTCGGCGTGCTGATTTTCCTCCTCGTTTTCTTCATCCCGCGGTTCCAGCTCGTGTTCCAGGGTTTCAACGCCGAGCTCCCGCTCATCACCCAGATCATCGTCGGCATCAGCGAACTCGTCCGCGGCTACGGCCTCTTCCTCGGCGCCGCGATCGTCATCGGCATCGTCTCCGCCCGCAACTGGTTCAAATCCGAAAAGGGCCGCCGCGTCTGGGAAGGCGCGATCCTCAAGCTGCCGAAGATCGGCCCGCTGCTCGCGCAATTCGCGATGGCGCGTTTCGCCCGCATGCTCGGCACCTTGCTCGGCGCCGGCGTGCCGCTCATCGCCGCCCTCAACGTCGCCCGCCGCTCCATCGGCAACCAGATCCTCGTCGACGCCGTCTCCGAGTCCATCGACCGCGTCAAGGAGGGCAAAGCCCTCGGCAAGAGCCTCGCGCAGAACCGCGCGCTCTTCCCCGGCGCCGTCGTCGAGATGATCTCCGTCGCCGAGGAAAGCGGCCGCCTCGACCAGGAACTGCTCCGCATCGCCAACGTCACCGAGAGCGACCTCGACCGCCAGCTGAAGGCCGCCGTCGCCCTCGCCGAACCGCTCATGCTCTTCGTCATCGCGGCCCTCGTGGGCACGATCTTCATCGGCATGGTGATCCCGATTTTCTCCCTCCAGGACCACATCAAGTAACCCTCTTTTCATGCACACCCGGAACCGCCCCTCCCGCCCGTCCCTGCGCGCCGCCCGCCGCCGCCAGGCCGGCTTCACCCTCGTCGAACTGCTGCTGGTGCTCGTCATCCTCGGCATCCTTGCCGCCCTCGTGCTGCCGAAGTTCACCGGCCGCACCGAGCAGGCCCGCGTCACCGCCGCCCAGACGCAGATCTCCACCTTCGGCACCGCCCTCGACGCCTTCGAGGTCGACACCGGCAGCTACCCGCGCGGCCAGGAAGGCCTCAACCAGCTCATCGTCCAGCCCGGCGACGTCACCAACTGGCGCGGGCCCTACCTCAAGAGCGACATCCCCCTCGATCCCTGGGGCCGCGCCTACATCTACGAGTTCCCGGGCCGCGTGAATCCCTCCGGCTACGACATCCGCTCCATGGGCCCCGACGGCCAGGCCAACTCGGCCGACGACATCGTCAACGCCCGCATCTCCGGCCGCTGAGCCGCGCGCGGCGCCCGTATCCGTTCCGTCATGACCGACCGTCCGTCCGCCGCCGGCTCCCCGCCGCCCCGGCCCGGCCGCGCCCGGTCGCGGCAGCGCGGCGGCTTCACGCTGGTCGAGCTCATCGTCGTCATGGTGCTGCTGCTCATCGTCGCCTCGATGGTGGCGCCGCGCATGTCCTCGTTCTTCCAGGGCCGCGCCCTGAGTTCCGAGGCGCAACGCATGCTCTCCTTGATGCACTTCGCCCAGAGCCGCGCCGTCGCGGAAGGCGTGCCGGTCATTTTCTGGCTCGATCCACGCCGTCTCACGTACGGCATCGAAATCCAGTCCGGCCACCACTCCGCCGAGGACAACCGCGACGTCAGCTACACCGCCGACCCGAGCATCGCTTTCGAGGTGCCCAACGTCGCCGACGCCCCGGTCTCCGAGGACGGCGACGAAACCCTCGGCCTGCCCGAGGGCCTGCCCGCGATCCGCTTCACGCCCGACGGCAACTTCGACGAAGTCGGCGTCCGCAATATCGTCCTCCGCCAAGGCACCGACGGCGCCCTCGAACTCGCGCCCAAGGCCAACCGCCTCAGCTATGAAATCCGCCCCTACGCGATCCGGAACTGAGTTTCCGGCCCGCGGCGGGTTTCGCCGCCGCTCCCGCGGTTTCACGCTCGTCGAGATCCTCGCCGCGCTGCTGATGATGGCGATCATCATCCCCGTGGCGATGGAGGGCATGAGCATCGCCAGCCGCGCCGGCATCCTCGGCCAACGCAAGGCCGCCGCCATGCGCGTTGCCGAACGCCTGCTCAACGAGCTCGTCGTCGAGGCCGACACCCGCCAGGCCACCGCCAGCGGCACGCTCGCCGACGGCGACGTTTCCTACCCGTGGACGATGCGCACCGAGAATTGGTCCGAGGATGCGCTCCAGCAGATGACGGTCACCGTCACCTTCACGTTGCAGGGCCAGAGTTTCGACGTCAGCGCCAGCACCTTGCTGCCTGCCGCCGGCACCACCGAAACCGGCACAACGACCGCCTCCCTCTGATGCGCCGCCACCGCGCCCACGTCCGCCTTTCCGACCGCCGGGGCTTCACCCTGCTGGAACTGCTGATCGCGACCGCCGTCGGCGCCGTCGTCCTCCTCGTCATCCAGACCACGTTCTTCGGCGCCCTTCGCCTGCACAACACCACGCACGCGCGCATCGAGGCCGACCGCGTGCTCGAACGCACCCTCGGGCTCGTCCGCCGCGATTTCGCCGGGCTCATGCTCCCCGGCGGCACCCTCACCGGCCAATTCCAGACCTCGGAATTCTCATCGACGATGACGGGCGTCGCCGGCGAACGCGTCACGCCGGATTTCGTCACGACGTCCGGCCGCATCGACGGCTGGAGCCCATTCTCCGAGGCCCAGCGCGTCGCCTACTACCTCACCGACGCCGAGGCCGGCTCCAACACGAAGACCCTCACGCGCGCCGTCTACCGCAATTTGCTCCCCGTGCAGGAAGACACGCCCGAAGAGACGCCGCTGTTGCCGGGCGTCGCCGCGGCCAGCGTGCTCTATTACGATGGCGCGGGCTGGACGGATTTCTGGGACAGCGAGGTTTCGCAAACCTTGCCGACCGCGGTGAAGTTTACCCTGACGATGGCCGCCGCCCCGGGCTCGCCCGCCCCTGCCCCCTTCGAACTCATCGTCCCGATCGCCGTCCTCACGACGACGAGCCAGACCGAAGCCGCCGACGCGGCCGCCGGCCTATGAGAAACGGACCGCAGCGCCCTTCGCCCCGCTCGCGCGGCTCCGTCCTCATCATCGTGATGTGGATCTGCGTCGGGCTGGTCGCGCTGACGCTCTATTTCGGCCAGTCGATGACGTCCGAGCTGCGCGCCGCCGACTACCGCGTCGCCGAAATCGGCGCCCGCCAAGCCGCTGCCGGCGGCATGCGCTACGCCGCCTACGTGCTCTCCCAGTTCGGCACCGAAGGTGCCGTTCCGCGCCCCGAAGACTACCGCGCCGAGGACCTGCCCGTCGGCGACGCCAGCTTCTCGTTCATCGGCCGGGATCACGACCAGCCGCCCGCCGCCGAACCGTTCTACGGCCTCGTCGACGAAGCCTCCAAAATCAACCTGAACACCGCGCCCCGCGCGATGCTCGAGCTGCTCCCCAACATCACGCCCGAGCTCGTCGACGCCATCGTCGCCTGGCGCTCGCGCAATTCCGCCGACGGCGGCGACAGCACCTACGGCCGCCTCGATCCGCCCCGCACCAACAAAGCCGGCCCCTTCGAATCCGTCGACGAACTCCGCCTCGTCTACGGCGCCACCCTCGAGCTGCTGCTCGGCGAGGACACCAACCGCAACGGCGTCCTCGACGACAACGAGAACGACGGCGAGGCCTCCGCGCCGCGCGACAACGCCGACGGCCTCCTCCAGCCCGGCATCCTCGAATACGTCACCGTCCACAGTCGCGAACCCAACACCCGCGCCAACGGCCAGCGCCGCATCAACATCACCACCGCCCAGAACCGCGGCGCCCTCGCCCCGCTGCTCCAGCAGCGTTTCGGCGCCGCCCGCGCGGGCCAGATCATCGCCGCCGTCGGCCAGGGCGAACTCCGCAGCGTCGCCGAATTCATGGTCGCCGGCCGCTTCACCGCGGAAGAGTGGCCGCAGATCCGCACCGAGGTCACCCACAGCAACGGCGCCACCGTCCAGGGCCTCATCAACGTCAACACCGCGAGCGAGACCGTCCTCGCCTGCATCCCCGGCATCGGCCCCGAGAACGCCTCCGCCCTCGTCGCCTACCGGCTCCAGCACCCCGACGAACTCACGTCGTTTTTCTGGCTCACGCAGCTGCTCGGCCGCGCCGCCCTCACCCGCGCCGGCCCGTACCTCACCGACCGCTCGTATCAGTTTTCCGCGGACGTCGCCGCCGTCGGCCGCGCCGGCCGCGGCTTCTGCCGCGAAAAGACCATCTTCGACATGACCACCGGCACCCCCCGCATCATTTACCACCAGGACCTGACCGCCTCCGGTTGGGCCCAGGGCGCCGTCGCCCGCCAAACCCGGCGCGATCCGCAGGAGAACCGCACATGAAATGGCCTTCTTCGCCGCGGTTGCCGGCCGTCGTCGGGCTTTCCTTTGCCGACGGCCAGCTCCGCCTCGCCCACGCCGTCCGCACCAAGGCCGGCGCCGAGATGCTCCGCGCCGCCGCCGCACCGCTCACCATCGACCTGCTTCAGGCCGAACCTGAGCTCGCCGGCCAGGAGCTGCGCAACCATTTCGAAGCCGCGGGCATCCGGGAAAAACGCTGCGTCGTCGCCCTGCCCTCCGCCTGGATCGTCAGCCAGCACTCCGCGGTGCCCGAGCTTTCCCCCGAGGACACCGCCAGCCTCCTCCGGCTCGAGGCCGAGAAGGCGTTTCCCTCCGATCCCGACGAGCTGCAAATCGCGCTCTCGCCGCAGCAGGGTTCCGCTTCCCGCTACGTCACGCAGCTCGCCGTGCGCCTCGACCAGATCGCCCGCCTCGGCGCGGTGCTCAAAGCCGCCGGCCTCCGCCCCGTCAGCTACACCGTCGGTCCCGCCGCCCTGCCCGGCGCGGTGCCGCCGGCCGGCGACGGCGTCATGCTCCTGCTTCTCGAGCCCAAGGGTGCCACGCTGCTGGTCTCCGCCGGCGGCGGCATCGCCGCCTTCCGCACCCTCGAGGCCACGATCGATTCCGAGGCCGGGGAAAACGTGATCAACGCCCGCGCCCTCGCGCGCGAACTGCGCGTCAGCTTTGAGCAGATTCCTTCCGACCTGCGCACCGAGGTGAAGCGCCTCGTGCTCCGCGGCGAAGACGCCATGGTCCGCTCCCTCGCGGAGAGCCTCGCGGGCTGGGCGGCCGACGCCGGCCTGCGCCTCGAACCCGGTCTCCTGCCGGTTCGCCCCGTGGCCGAGGAAATCGTCGTCCAGCTTGCCGAGCGCCAGCTGCGCGACGGCCCGCCCGCGCTCGAGTTCCTCCCCCCGCGCCCGAGCCGCTTTGCGCTGCTCCTCGCCCGCTACAATTCGCGCCGCCTCGCCACCGCCGGCTTCGCCGCCGCCGCCGCCGCCGTGCTCACCCTCGGCGCTTTCGGCTGGCAGGAATACCGCCGCTGGTCCCTGCGGACCGAGTGGGAAGGCATGGCCGCCCAGGTCGCCGAGCTCGAAGGCGTGCAGGCCCGGATCCGCGAGTTCCGCCCGTGGTACGACACCGGGTTCCGCGACCTCACCATCATCAAACGCATCGTCGAGTGCTTCCCGGATTCCGGCAGCGTCAGCGCCAAGTCGCTCGAGATCCACGGCTCCGTCGTCACGATCACCGGCACCGCCCGCGACAACGCCTCGCTGCTCCGCACCCTCGACCAAGTCCGGCTCCTCAAGGAAGTGCAGGGGCTGAAAATCGAGCAGATCCGCGGTAAAACCCCCGCCCAGTTCACCTTCACGTTCCGCTGGGTCGGAACCTCCGGCACATGACCCTCACCCCGCAAAACCGCCAGAAGTTCCTCATGATCGCCGCCGGCGCCGGGCTCCTGCTGCTCGTCGCCGAAAGCGCGATCTTCGGGCCGCTCACCGCCGCCTGGACCAGCCGCAGCGCCGAGATCGCGCGGCTCCAGAAAAATGTGACGGAGGGCCGCGGCATCGTCGAACGCGCCGACCGCACGCGCCGGCTCTGGGCCGAGATGCAGGCCCAGGCCCTGCCGAAGGACGCCGCCAAATCCGAACAGGACCTCGTCTCCGCCTTCGACCGCTGGGGCCGCGCCGCCAACGTCGAGCTCGCGTCCATCAAACCGCAGTGGAAACGCGGCTCGAATCCGCGCTACTCGCTGCTCGAGTGCCGGGTCGACGCCACCGGCTCCCTCGCCACCCTCGCGCGTTTCCTCCACGAGGTCGAACGCTCCCCCCTCGCCCTCCGCGTCGAAGCCGTCGAGCTCACCGCCCGCGACGAATCCGGCGCGCGGCTCAGCCTCGGCCTCCTCGTCTCCGGCCTCCGCCTCAGCCCCCTCGAAGGCAGACCATGAACACCTCCCTCGCCCTTCCCTGTCGCCGCGCGCATTTTCGGGCCGCCCGCCGGCTCGCCCTCGCCGCCTTCCTCGCCTTCGCCGCGTTCGCGGCGTCCGCCTCCGCCGCCGACACGCCCGCCAAACCGGACAAGATCGATAAACCCGACAAAATCGACAAGCCGGACAAGATCGAGAAACCGGACAAGATCGACAAGCCGGTGAAGCCCGACCGCGCGGATCGGGTCGAGAAATCCGAACGCCGCCGCGAGCGCGACCCCGCCGCCAAACCCGCCCCCGCCGCCGCGGTCGCACCGGCGCCCAAGGCCGCCGCCCCCGCCGCCAGGGCCGGTGCCCCCGCGGCCCCGCTGCCGCCTTCGAACTTCGAGAACTTCGCCGTCATCCTCGAAAAGAACATCTTCAACCCCGGCCGCGTCGGCCGCGTCCGCGCCGACACCGGCGAGCGTCCCGCCCGCGTGGATACCATCAGCCTCGTCGGCACCGTGCGCAACGGCGACGCCCAGGTCGCGCTCTTCGACAGCCCCGACGCCGCCTTCCGCCGCAACCTGCGCGCCGGCGAATCCGTCGGCGATTTCAAGGTCGCCGATATTTCCGGCGAAGGCGTCGTCCTGCTCCGCGACGAAAAACCGCTTACCCTGAAAGTTTCGCACCAGCTCCGCCGGCCCGAAGGCGGCGACTGGACCGTCGTCGCCCCGCCCGCCGAAGTGCCGCCCGCCGGCGGCCTCATTTCCGCCGCGCCCGCCGCCAGCGTCGAGATTCCCGACAATGCCTCCGAGGTCCTCAAGCGCCTGATGAAGCAGCGCGAGAAACAATTGAAAAAATGAAAATCCCGAACTCCACCCCGCTCCTTTGCCTCGGTCTCGCCCTGCTCGGGCCGGCGCTGCGCGCCCAGGACCCGGCCGCGCCCGCCGCCCCGGCCAAGGACTACGACGCCATGGCCCGCGCCCTGCTCGCGCAATCGGCCCCGCCGCCGCCCGCCGCGGACGCCACGTTCACCCCCGCGCCGCCCATCGGTCCGCGCGTCGGCGGCGGCCCCGGCCGCAACCAACCGCCCGAACCCGCGACCCTCCGCTTCAACTTCCGCGGCGCCCCGCTCGACACCGTTCTCAACTACCTGAGCGAGGCCGCCGGCTACGTCATCGTCCTCGACACGCCCGTCCGCGGGACGATCGACATGTGGAGCGCCCAGCCGGTCACGCGCTCCGAAGCCGTCCAACTGCTCAACCAGGCCCTCAACAAACACGGCTACACCGCCACCCTCAAGGGCCGCACGCTCACCGTCGCCTCCAAGGAAGAGGCCCGGAAAAAGAACATCCCGATCCGCACCGGCAACGACCCGCGCGAGATCCCCGACAACGCCGAGATGGTCATGCAGATCATCCCCTTGGAACGCATCGACGCCTCCCAGGCCGCCGCCGATCTCGCCACCCTCCTCCCGAGCAGCGCGACCATCACCGCGAACCAGGACAGCAACTCCCTCGTCGTCACCGACACCCAGAGCAACATCCGCCACATCGTCGAACTGATCTCCGCCCTCGACGGTTCCGCCGGTTCCGTCGGCGCGATGAAGGTGTTCCAACTCAAGAACGCCGACCCGACCGAGATGGCCACGCTCATCACGAATCTCTTCGGCACGCCCACCACCGGCGCCAACCGCGCCGGCGCCGCCGCCTCGCCTTTCGCCGCCTTCGGCGGACCCGGCGGTCCCGGCGCCGCCGCGGCCGCCGCCATCGCCGCCGCCCGCGGCGGCAACCGCGGCACCACGGGCGGCCGCACCAGCCGCACCGGCACATCGTCCTCCGCCGGCTCCCGCGGCACGCCCGTCGTCGCCGTCGCCGACCCGCGCACCTACTCCGTCATCGTCACCGCCTCCCGCGAATCCCTCGACGAAATCGGCCAGATCATCGCCCAGCTCGATGCCAGCCCCGCCCGCAAACAGAAGGTCTTCGTCTACACCCTCGAAAACGGCGACGTGAAGCAGGTCGAGGCCATCCTCCGGAATCTTTTCCAGAGCAGCAACCAGCGCACGACCACCAGCCAGCAGGTCGACCCGCTCTCCACCCGCGCCTCCAGCAACTCCCAGGCGAACGGTTCCAACATCACGCTCGGCACCAACGGCGCCCGCTGATCCCCGCCACCCCCAACCGCCGTCCCGCCATGAAACACCTTTCCCGCTCCGCCGCCCTGCGCGGCGCCGCCTTCGCCCTCATCGTCGCCGCCGCCGGCGACCTCGTCGCCCAGACGCGCCCCGCGACCACCAATCGCAACACCACCAACCGCAACACCAACACCAACGCCAACCGCGCCACCACCGCGACCGGCGGCGGGGGCGGCGGCGGAGGTTCCTCCGGCGCCAATCGCACTTACGTCAATTCCACGATGATCGGCGACGCCCTCATCACCAGCGACCTCGAGACCCGCCGGCTCATCATCGTCACCGACGAGGATACCAACGAAAACATCCGCACCATCATCCAGAGCCTCGACAAGCCGAAGCCCCAGGTGCTCATCAACGTCGTCTTCGTCCAGGTCACCCACGACAAGGGCCTCGACCTCGGCGCCGAGGTGTCCGTCGCCGGGAGCATCGCCGTCAACCGCGAGGCCTCGGGCCGCGCCCCCGATATCACCTCCAGCCGCTTCGGCCTCGCCGAGGCCGCCCTAGACCCGACGCGCTACGGCGCCTTCTACCGCGTCCTCGGCCGCGATGTCACCGCCACGATCGCCGCCCTTTCGTCCGTCAGCAAAACCGAGATCCTCTCCCGGCCCTCGATCATGACCCGCAACAACCAGCAGGCCACGATCATGGTCGGCCAGTCTGTGCCGATCATCACCAACTCCCGCGTCAGCGACCAAACCAACTCCACCATCAACACGGTGCAGTACCAGGACATCGGCATCATCCTCCGCGTCACGCCGTTCATCACCCAGGAAGGCCTCGTCGAGATGATCGTCTCCCCCGAGATCTCGTCCCTCAGCGCGACCACCGTGCCGATCTCCAACACCGTCAGTTCGCCCGTGATCGACAAGCGCTCCGCCGACACCGTCGTCGTCACCACCAGCGACCAGACCGTCGTCATCGGCGGCCTCATCTCCACCCAGGCCCAGGATCGCGACAGCAAGGTCCCGATCCTCGGCGACATCCCGATCCTCGGCCAGGCCTTCAAACGGAAGCAGAAGAACGACACGAAGACCGAATTGCTGATTTTCCTGACGCCGCACGTCATCCAGAATCCCGAGGACCTCGCGAAAGCGTCCGGCATCGAACGCCAGAAACTCGACCTCGCCCCGAAGGCCTTCGAAAAGGCCGACATGGAGCGCTTCATCGGCAAGGAGTAATCCCGCCCGCGCCGGAATCCGGATCGTATCCCCGATCTGGATGCAGGCGTCTGCGCCTCGCCCCCGACCGGTCGCCGCAAAGAAGCGCAGAATCCGCAAAAGTCCGGCGTGCGCCCCCCTCCAAGACGAGGTCGGGAATTTGCGCGACCGACGCGCTCACCGCCGGCGCCTTGTGCGCTTTCTTGCGGCAAACCCGGCCTCGGCACGGGACCTCGTCCTCCGCAATTCAGCGATTCCCTTGCGGTAAGGCTTCGCGCCCAGCTCCGGCCCACCCCCGACCCTCCGTGCCCTCCTCTCCGCCTCCGTGCCCTCCGTGACCCACGGCCTTCCTTCTTCCTTCTTTCGCCGTCCGCCTTTCGCCTTTCCGTTTCCGACTTCCGCCTTTCATCCCGCCGCCGCCCCGGCATCCTGCCTCCGTCCCCATGCGTTGGCCGTCCGCAACCCGTAGCCGCAGTCTCGGCGTTTACGCCGCGCTCTTTCTTTGCGTCGCGGCCCTCGGCGGCTGGCAATGGAACGAGCACCGCCGCTTCGCCGAGAACGCCCGCCAGGCCCTGATCAACCGCGGCCGCGACATCACCTCCACCCTCGGCATCGTCGTCAATTCCCAGCGCCGCTTCGGCTACCTCGTCGTCAAAGACCGCATCGAGTCCGCCCTCAACGCCCTCCTCCACCCCGGCGAACTCGAGTCCATCGCCATCCTCAGCGCCACCGGCGAACCCATTGCCAGCGCCGGCCCCGCCGTCGAGATCACCCCCGCCATGATGCGCGGCCCCGGCGTGTATTGGCGCGAGCATGACCTCACGCTCATGAACCTGATGGACCTCGGCGTCGGCGGTCCCGGCGCCGCGGGCCCGGCCGAGGAACCCGTCCGCCCCGGCACCTTCGTCGTCACCAATCCGCGCATGCAAAAGGCGCTGCGCAGCGCCGCCGCCAACCGCGGCGCCGCCAACCGTCCCGCCGCCGAGGGCGCCGAATCCCCGCCTCCCCCCGGCGCCGCCCCGCGTTTCCCGTTCAGCCGCCCGGCCTGGATGGACCAGGAAGAATACGATTCCATCATCCGCAAACAGGGCGCCCACAGCCTCGTCATCTCGCTCTCCACCGCGGAGCTCCGCCGCACCATCCGCGCCGATCTCCTCCTCCGTTCCCTTGTCACCCTCCTCGCCTCCGGCCTCGCCTTCTTCTCCGCCTTCGCCTGGCGCAACTTCTACCGCAACGCCGAGCTCCGCATCCGCCTCGTCAAGGCCGGCGAGATGAACAGCCACCTCGCGGAAATGAACTTCGCCGCCGCGGGCCTCGCCCACGAGACGCGCAATCCCCTCAACCTCATCCGCGGCTTCGCCCAGATGATCGCCCTCCAACCCGAAGCCACGCCCAAACTCCGCGCCCACGCCTCCGCCATCGTCGAGGAAGCCGACCGCGTCACCGTCCAGCTCAACGAGTTCATCGACTACTCCAAACCCCGCGAGGCCCACTTCGCCCCCGTCGAAGTCGCCAAGCTCGTCGCCGATGTCGCCCGCACCCTTCTCCCCGACATCGAGGACAAGCAGATCACCGTCGTCCCGCCCGCCGCACCGCTCGCGATCAGCGCGGACGAAGCCCTCTTCCGCCAGGCCCTCTTCAATCTCCTGCTCAACGCCGTCCAGGCCGTCGCTCCCGGCGGCCGCATCGAGGTCCGCGCCCTCGCGACCGCCGGCGACGAAGCCGTGCTCGAAATCGCCGACGACGGCCCCGGCGTCCCCGCAGCCGAACGCGCCAACATCTTCAAACCCTACGTCACGATGCGCGAGAAAGGCGTCGGCCTCGGCCTCGCCATCGTCCACCAGATCGTCGCCGCCCACCGCTGGGACATCGTCTGCACCGCCAACTCGCCCCGCGGCGCCCTCTTCCGGCTGAGCCACCTC
Organism: Opitutaceae bacterium; assembly: GCA_027482185.1. Taxonomy (GTDB): domain Bacteria; phylum Verrucomicrobiota; class Verrucomicrobiia; order Opitutales; family Opitutaceae; genus ER46. The sequence continues at coordinate 203,305 of JAIXWF010000011.1, forward strand.
AAGCTCGCCGCCCGCCCCGCATGAACACCGCGTCCGCCCCGGCTCAAATGCTGAGTTGGGTCACAGAGAACACAGAGGGAGCACAGAGGCCACGGAGCAAACCGTCTGTCTCACCCTCGGTGCCCTCCGTGTCCGCCTCCGTGAACTCTGTGATCCTCCCCGTCTTCTTTCCGCAATTTATCTAGGATGAAGCCCGAGCCCGCCAAGACCGCCCGCATTCTCGTCGTCGACGACGACCACAGCCAGCGGAGCCTGCTCGAGACGTTTCTCAACTCGCAGGGCTACCGCACCCAGGCCGCCGCCTCCGGCGAAGCCGCGCTCCAGCTGCTCGACGAACAGCCGTTCGCGATGCTCATCAGCGACGTCCGCATGCCCGGCATGTCCGGCATCGAGACCCTCCGCCGCGTCCGCCAGAAACACCGGCTCCTCCCCGTCCTCCTCGTCACCGCCTTCGCCGATATCCGCAGCGCCGTCGCCGCGATGCGCGACGGCGCCGTCAACTACCTCGCCAAGCCCATCGATCTCGACGAGCTCATGGCCTCCGTGCACCAGGCCCTCGCCCCCGGCGGCGGCCCCGCCCCGCTCGCCGCCGCCGACGCCCCGCTCCCCGCCGGCATCGTCACCGAAAGCCCGCTGATGCGCGCGGTGTTCCGCGACGCCGCCGTCATCGCCCCCTCGGAAACCCGCGTCCTCATCACCGGCGAAAGCGGCGTCGGCAAAGAAGTCATCGCCGACGTCATCCACGCCTGGAGTCCCCGCGCCACCGGCCCGCTCGTGAAGGTCAACTGCGCCGCCATTCCGGAAAACCTCCTCGAGAGCGAACTCTTCGGCCACGAGAAGGGCGCCTTCACCGGCGCGGTCCAAACCCGCGTCGGCCGCTTCGAGGAAGCCGCCGGCGGCACGCTCTTCCTCGACGAAATCGGCGAACTGCCGCCCGCCCTCCAGGCCAAGCTGCTGCGCGTGATCAACGACGGCACCTTCCGCCGCATCGGCTCCGGCCGCGATCTGCGCACCGACGCCCGCGTCCTCGCCGCCACCAACCGCGACCTCGAAGCCCTCATCGCCGCCGGCCAATTCCGCGAGGACCTGTTCTATCGCCTCAACGTGATGGAGATCCACCTCCCGCCACTGCGCGAGCGCCCCGAGGACATTTTGCCGCTCGCGACGCTCTTCATCGGCCAGTTCTCCCGCCAAAAATCCCGCTTCTCCGCCAGCGTCGCCGCCGGCCTCATGGGCTACCGCTGGCCCGGCAATGTCCGCGAATTGCGCAACGCCATGGAACGCGCCGCCCTGCTCTCCCGCGGCGAGATCGTGCTGCCCGAGCACCTGCCCGCCCGCATCCTCGCCGCCCAGGCCGGCGCGCCTACCCCGGCCGCCGACACCCAGCGCCTCGACGAGATCAAGCGCGAGGCGATCCTCAAGGCCCTGCGGAAAAACCACTACAACCGCACCGAGACCGCCAAGGAACTCGCCATCAGCCGCCGCGCCCTGACGTACGCCCTCCAGCGCCTCCGCGCCGAAGGCGTGCCCGTCGACCCGCCCGCGCCGCCCGAGCGGCTGTAGGGGCGCGCCTCGTGCGCGCCCGTCCCGCGCCGCGGAAAAAATTCCGCGCCCCGCGCCGTTTTCCCGTCAAGCCCGCGTATCCGGTGACGTAGTACTCTGTGTCCGCCGGTTCTTTCAGGAAAACAAAGGGCGTACTATTCCGATACACGCCTCTGCCGCCGCTCCCCAGTAGTCCCGCTCCGCTCGCGGAGGTCGCAGGTGACGAATGCCGCGGCTAGGACTCGACCACCGAATTGGCCGACTCGCCTGAAAGAACCGGCGACTCCCTTTCCCCGCCGCCCGTAGGGGCGCGCCTCGAGCGCGCCCGCCCGCGCCCCCGCCCGCCCCGCTTCATCCCCGCCCGCGGCCACCCTTTCCCACCCGGACGCGGACCAGCCGCGCCCCTCTACAACCCCACGCCCGCGCTCCGGACTTGAGCCGCCCCCGCTCTTTCCGCCATGGTTCGACGTCGCCGCCGCCCGCCCCGGGCGGCAACCCCTGCGCCTCATGAACCGTTCCCGCCTCCTCGCCGCGGCTGCCGCCGTCGGCCTCGCCGCTCTTCCGCTCCTCCGGGCCCAAACCGCCCCGAAACCCGCCGTACCGGCCGGGCCCGACGCCGTCGTCGCCCTCCCCGCCTTCGAGGTCTCCACGGACCAGGACCGCGGCTACCAGGCCGTCAATTCCCTCGCCGGCGGCCGCACCAACCTCCCCCTCGCCCTCATCCCGTCCGCCATCTCGGCCATCACCGCCGAGTTCATCGAGGACCTGATGCTGACCAACATCCGGCAGTCCTACTTCTGGACCGTCAACGCCGCCCCCGGCAACTTGCGCCAGCAGGAAACGATCTTCGGCGATTACGAGTACAACATCCGCGGCGTCGGCTCCGGCTCCACCGTTCCCACGCGCAACTACTTCCACTTCTACGGCGCCGCCGACACCTATAACACCGAGCGCTTCGAGTTCGCCCGCGGCCCCAACTCCATCGTCTACGGCGACGCCCAACTCGGCGGCCAGCCCACCACCTGGACCAAGGTTCCCCGCGTCGACCGCGACGCCCGCTCCGTCCGTTTCCAGGCCGACAGCTACGGCGGCTGGCGCGGCACCTTCGACGTCAACCAACGCCTCGGCGCCAACTTCGCCGCCCGCGTCAACGCCCTCTACCAACGCGGCAAGGATTGGCGCGACGGCATCGACCTCGACAAGGAAGCCGTCCACCTCGCCGCCCGCTACCGCCTCGGCACGAAGACCGAGCTCCGCGCCGAAACCGAATTCAGCTACGAGGAACGCGTCACCTACTCCATCAACCACGCCGACGGCTCCTCCTACTGGACCGGCCGCACCGCCGACACCGTCGGCCCCAACGCCATCCCCGTCGCCGAACGCGCCGCCGCCGGCGTTTCCCTCCAGAGCACGCAGCCCTACTTCCTCGTCATTCCTGCCGTGCCCTCCGCGGGCTTCCAGAATTGGCAGAACGCCTACCTCACCCTCGGCACCGGCGCCTCCCTCATGGCACGCCCCCGCGCCGACATCCCCAACGCCCCCGCCCTGCCCTCCCGCGAATTCACCGTCCAGCCGCCCGACGGCACCGCGTCCCACAAGTTCAATACCACCACGCTCTGGTTCGACCACCGCTTCACGCCGAACCTCGAGGCCCAGTTCTCGTATTACTATTTCGACGACGACCGCATCGCCCGCACCACCGAGCTCTTCGGCACCCGCCGCGTCGACATCAACCGCCTCCTCCCCGACGGCCGCGCGAATCCCAAGTTCGGCGTCGCCTACTCCGATGCCGCCGTCGGCGCCCAACCCCAGGCCCGCACCGTCAACGAAATCCGCGCCCTCGCGACCTACCGCTTCGCGACCGCCCGCCGCGGCCTCGACCTCAAGCAGCGCTTCACCGTCGCCGGCGGCCGCCGCTGGTTCAACTTCGACCTCGAATCCCACTTCCAGCGCCGCGTCAACGGCCCCAACCCCGATCTCCGCCTCGAGGAAAACATCGTCCGCTACCGCCTCTACTGGGACGAACCCCGCCGCTACCCCGTCATGGGCCTCCCGTCGGTCGCCGGCACCGACATCCAGTACCGGAAAGTGTTTTTCCAGACCCACACCGACGACGTCCTCGATTACGGCCAGCTCGTTTCCCACACCACGCTCTGGGGCGAGCGCGTCTCCCTCCTCGGCGGCATCCGCTACGACACCTTCGACCGCAGCCAGCGCAACAGCGAGCAGACTCCCACCGGCGCCATCCTTCTCGCGCCCACCGCGCAGACCGGCCACGCCACCACCTACTCCGCCGGCGCCATCGCCTACCCGCTGCCGAAGACGCGCTGGCTCGGCCTCTTCTTCAACTACTCCGAAAACTTCACGCCCGCCACGCCCGGCCTCCCCCGCTTCGACCTCACGCCCTTCGGCCCCACCAGCGGCTCCGGCAAAGACTTCGGCCTCCGCCTCAACCTCGCCGACGGCCGCCTCTACGCCTCCTTCAGCCGCTACGAATCCCGGCAAAAGGACCGCATCACCGGCACCAATGCCGGCGCCCTCCGCGGTCTCTGGCGCGCCATGGGCTACACCGTCACCGTCGACGAACGCCGCTTCAACATCGACTTCCGCGACACCGAATCCCTCACCGCCGACGGCTACGAGTTCGAGATCACGGCCAACCCCTCGCCCAATCTCCGCCTCACCGCCGGTCTCGGGCTTCCGGATACGGCCATCGTCGACCGCCTAGCCGACACCAAGCGCTACAACGCCACCCACCGCGCCACCTGGGAAAACGCCATCGCCACCGGCCGCGGCGTCAACGGCGTCGTCCTCACCGCCGCCGAGATCAATTCCCTCCGGAGCAACCTCGACGCCCTCGACCAGACCCTCCTGACCACCGTCGCCGGCGCCCGCCTCAACGGCACGCTCAAGCACACCGCCAACGTGTACGCCACCTACCGGTTCACCGACGGCCCGCTCAAGGACTTCGCCTTCGGCGGCGGCGCCTACTTCCGCGGCCGCCAGAAGATCGGCAACACCGACCCGCAGATCCTCTTCAACACCACCGCCCCCACGCCGACGCAGCGCGCCGCCTCCGCCTTCGCGTACACGTATGCGCCCGGGTATTACAACACCGCCGCCCACCTGTCGTACGAACGCCGCTTCGGCCGCTACCGCGCCAAGTTCCAGCTCAACATCGACAACGTCCTCGACGACGACGACGCCCGTTTCTACTCGATCAACGTCCACCGCGTCGGCGGCCTCGCCGCCAATCCGCTCACGCAGACCCCCGGTTTCTTCAACTACCCGGATCCGCGGAAGTTCACGTTCTCCGCCTCCGTCGCCTTCTGATCAGCGCCCGGGCGCCGCGGCTTCGCCGCGTCGCCTAGGTTGGTACCCGGGGTGGGGGTCGAACCCACAAGACTTTCGTCGGAAGATTTTGAGTCTACTGCGTCTGCCAATTCCGCCACCCGGGCCGGGAAGGGAAACCGGAAACTGAAAAACGCCGCCGTCCCTGTCCATGCCAAACTCGCCCGCCTTCCGGCGCCGCGAAAGCAAAAAGACCGCCGGCGTGAACCGGCGGTCGTGGCCAACCTTGGACTTCCGCTTTCCGGGCGGTCCGAAACGGACCCGGCGTCACGCCCGGCGCCGCCGCGTCGCCGCCATCCCGGCCAAAGCCAGAGCCAGCAACGCCACCGTGCCGGTCGCATCGGGCACCGTCGCATTGTTCGTGATGCTGACCTTGGTCAGCGTCGCGGACAGATCCCGGTCGTCGAAGCCGATCTGCAGGCCGGTGATCGCGCCGTTGATCGGGCCGTTCGTGAAGCTCGCAAACGCCACCGAAAGCACGCCGCCGTTGTTGGCCGCCAGAGCCGACAGCGTCGAGCCGGCGACCGTGAAGCCGTGCCACGCATTGGCGGAATCAAGCGCGTGCAGGAAGAGGCCGTCGTTGCCGCCGCCGGCGTCGCCCGCGCCCAGCGCAAAGGCGGTGAACTCGAGGTCGAACGTCAGCGCGCCGTTCAGATCCAGGCTCGTCGAACCCGGGGAAATCGCTTTGCCCCAGCGCAGGAAGGTATCCGAATAACCCGTGATCGACGTGCTGAACGTGCCCGCGCCCGTATTGAGCGAAGCCGAATGCGAGCCGAACACCGTCGACATCACCGTGCGCCGCGCCCCGCCGTACGGGCCCGCCCCTGTGAAGTTGACCGTCGTGTTCGACCCCGGATTGACGAGCGAAAAATTCGCGCCGGCGCTGAAGTCGTCGATCGTGATCGTCCCCGCCAGCGCGGCAGGAGCGCACGTGAGCGCAGCGACCAGGCACGCCTTGGCCAGCGTCGCGTTGAAGGAGAAGAAGCGGAGGGGTTTCATGGCGGGATGGAGTGTTTCGGACCACCTCCCGGCATGGGAGACGGTGTCGCGCCCCAACCAGCAAACGCGTTGCCATCAGCCCAATCGCCGACCGGGGGTGCCGCTAGCCGGTCGTATCCATAAACTTGGATTCTACCCACGTGTCCCCTGCGTAATCCCCGTATCCGGCAAAACGTAAAGGTTTCCGACATTCCCGGCCCCACGCAGGTAAAACCCATCCCGCCCAACCCGCCCGCCGCCCCGGTCTTCAAGCCCCGCCCCGTATTCATTCTCCCCTATTTCCCTTTTTCCCATTTTCCCGATTTCCGGATTTTCCCACGCCGCTCCGTTTCTTCCTTCTTCATTCTCCGTTTTCCACTTTTCCGCTTTTCCGCTTTTCCGATTTTTGAACGTCCTCCCCCGCCCCGCGTCTTTCCCCGCGTAGTCAGTTACCCGTTCTTTTTGGGAAGTTCATAGTTTGCAGTTCAAAGTCGGCAAGGGCGTCGGGATTCATCTCCCGGCGCCCTTTCTGTTTTTGCCCTCGACCCCGCGCCGCCCGCGCCGCTTCGCTCGCCGCACCATGCCGGACTTCCGCGTTTTCTGCCGCCCGACCGATCCCGCGTCCGCGCAGCTCACGCTCTCCGCCGGCGAATCCCACCACCTCGTCGTTGTCAACCGCGCCCGCCGCGGCGATCCCGTCGTCGCCTTCGACGGCCGCGGCCGCGAATGGCTCTGCGAACTCGCCGACGACCGCAAGCAGGCCGCCGTCCTCGCCGTGCGCTCCGTGCGCAGCGCCGCCCCGCTGCCCTGCGCCATCACGCTCGGCCAGGCGATTCCCAAGGGTCCGGCTATGGACGCCATCGTCCGCAAGGCCACCGAACTCGGCGCCGCCGCCGTCGCCCCGCTCGAGACCGCGCGCACGCAGGTCCACCTCGACGGCGACCGCGCCGACCGCAAAACCGAGAAGTGGCAGACCGCCGCCCTCGAGGCCGCCAAGCAATGCGGCAATCCCTTTCTCCCCGAGATTCTGCCCACGCAGCCGCTGGCCGCCTTTCTCGCCGCCACCGCCGGCCACGATCTCAAGCTCGTCGCCAGCCTCCACCCCGGCGCGCGTTCGCTGAAGGCCGTCCTCGCCGCGCTCCCCGCGCCCCCGCGCACCGCCGCCTGGCTCATCGGCCCCGAAGGCGATTTCAGTCCCGCCGAAATCGAAGCCGCCGTTGCCGCCGGCTACGTGCCCGTCACACTCGGTCCGCTCGTCCTCCGCGCCGACACCGCCGCGACCTGTGCGCTCGGCGTGCTGATGCACGAGCTGAGGGGCTGAGAGCGGGAATCTGTAAGCCTCAAGTAACCACTGAAAAATCTTCGGGTGATTTGGCGGTCTCCGGATTCCGGCCCTTGGGATGGCCGCAAGGAAACTCAAAATCCGCAAAAGCGGCAGCCGAGGCAGTCGGTTTTTTGCGCTTCTTTGCGCCTCTTGGCGGCAATCTGCCCCCGGTGTTGGCGCAAGAAACTCAGCCGCGCATTTTCAGAGGTTCCCTGCTCCCAGCGCCTCGTGCGCCGCGCCCCACTTTCGGCAGCTTTCCGCTTACAGCTTACCGCTGCGCGCTCCACGCGCTTCACCACACCAGCAACCCGCCGGCAAACGTGAGCCCGGCGCCCACGCTGCAGAAAATGATGCGGTCGCCCTCGGTGAAGATGCCTTCCTCGGCCGCCCACCCCAGCGCCATCGAGACGCTCGCCGCGCTCGTGTTGCCGTACTTGGAAATCGTGACGACGAATTTGTCGTAGGGAATGCCGACGCGTTTGCTCACCGCCGTGAGGATGCGCGCGTTCGCCTGGTGCGGCACGATCCACGCGATGTCCTCCGGCTTCAGGTTCTCCCGCGCCAAGGTCTGCTCGATCTGCTCCGCGAAACCGACGACCGCGTGCTTGAACACCGACGTCCCGTTCATCTGCAGGTAGAAATTCTCCATCCCGCCCGCCTCGCCGCTCGGCCACGGCATCAACGCGCCGCCGCCGGGCCGCTGGATCGCGTCGAACTGGTCCGCGTCCCCGCTCAGCCCCATCTGGTGCAGCCGGTGCCCGCCCGTGCCGTTGGTCAAAATCGCCGCGCCGGCGCCGTCGCCGAACAGAAACGCCGTCTCATGGTCCTCCGGATTCGTGATCCGGGAAAGCAGTTCCGCCGTGACCACGATCACGTTCTTCGCCGTGCCCGCCTTGATGAAGGCGCGCCCGACTTCGAGCGCGTAGAGCCAACCGGAACACGCCGCGTTCAAATCGAACGCCAACGCGCGCGGAATGCCGAGCCGCCGCGCCAACGCGCTCGCGGCCGACGGCACCGGCTGGTCCGGAATGATCGTCGCCATGATCACGCCGTCGATCTGCGCCGCCGTCATGCCGGCCTGCGCCAACGCATGCTGCACGGCCACCACGGCGAGGTCCGTCGCCGTCTCGTTTTCCGCGGCATAGCGGCGCTCGCGGATCCCGGTCAGGCGCACCATCTCCTCCTCCGTGCGGTGGGGGAAGGCCTTCAGGATTTCACTGTTGGCGCGGATCGTGGACGGGGCGGCATGGCCGACCCCGGCGATGCAAACGGTTTCAAGAGGCATGCTCGGAACGAAGAGGGTTGGGCCGCCGGTCGGCGGCGTCGATTCAGGATTTCCGCGCCGCGAGGTAACGCGCCACGTCGTCGCCGGAGACCCGGCCGCCCGGTCCCGTCGCTTCGATGCCGGTGAGCGTCGCCGGATCGAGTCCCGCCTCCTGCGCCAACTTGGTGGCGCGGGGCGTCCAAATCAGGGCCGCCGCCGGTTTGGCCGGCGCCGCCGCCGCGGGCGCCGCCGCGCCGGCCTTGACCTCCAAATGACGCAACGACGCATCCGCGGTCTCGATGCGCAGGAAGGGTGAGCCGGCCGGTTTCACGTCGCCCGCCGCCACCAGCACGGCCTGCAGGGAGCCGTCGCAGGGCGACTCGAATTCGAAAATCGACTTGTCGCTTTCGAGTTCGGCCAGGCGTTGCCCCTTGGTAATGCGGTCGCCGGGCTGCGATTTCAGGGACACGACCGTCAATTCGTTGGCGGTCGCGCCCATCGACGGCATCGGCACTTCGATGAGAAAGGTTTCCATCCGGAGGGTTTTGTTGGCCGCGAGTGTGGGACCCGCCCCCCGTTGGTCAAGGGAGCGCGCCGGCCTGCGTTTGCGGAACCGATCCGTGATCCGGTACTTCTCTCAACCCTCAACTCTCAGCTCTCAACTTCCGCCTCCCACCGCTCTCCACACCCGCAAGCACCCCTCCACCAGCGCCGGCAGATCCGCGAGCGCGATCATGTTCGGCCCATCGCTGATCGCGTTGGCCGGATCCGGATGCGTCTCGATGAAGAGTCCCTCCGCCCCCGCCGCCAGCGCCGCCTTGGCCAGCGGCGGCACGAATTCGCGCTGCCCGCTGCTCTTGCCCCCGCCGGCCCCCGGCAGCTGCACCGCATGCGTCGCGTCGAACACCGTCGGCAAACCGTTCTGCCGCATGATCGCGAACGAACGCATGTCGACGACGAGGTTCTGGTAGCCGAAGGTCGTCCCGCGCTCCGTCTGCCACACCTCGGCCGCGTGGCCGTCGCGCAGTTTGCCGGTCACGTGCACCATTTCCTGCGGCGAGAGAAATTGCCCCTTCTTCACGTTCACGACGCGCCCCGTTGCCGCCGCGGCCAGGAGCAAATCGGTCTGACGGCACAGAAACGCCGGGATCTGGATCACGTCGCACACGGCCGCGACCGCAGGAATCTGCGCCGTCTCGTGCACATCCGTCAGCACCGGGAAACCGTAGTCGCGTTTCACCATCGCCAACAGCGCCAGCCCCGCCTCGAGCCCCGTGCCGCGCGCACCCGCGAGCGAAGTGCGGTTGGCTTTGTCGAAGGAGCCCTTGAAAACGAGGTTCAGCTCCGGACGCGTGCGGCGCAGCCCGTCGAGCACGCCGGCCACGGCCCGGCAAACGCCTTCGTTTTCCAACGAGCAGGGACCGGCGATGAGCAGGAGTTTTTTCGGATCGAAAAGCACGGCGCAGGAAAATCGAAAAAAGCGGACGGGGAAACCGCAAAAGCGCAAAACCCGTCCCGTCGCCGCCCGCATCTGTCATTTGGTCACAGAGGTCACGGAGGGGAAACACCGAGGCCACGGAGCAAACCCGCTCCATTCACCCTCGGTGTCCTCCGTGTCCACCTCCGTGAACTCTGTGTCCTGCTCTTCGGACGAATCCCTTCCACCGGACCGAATCGCCGGCTCGTTCCCTCAACTCTCAGCTCTCAACCCTCAACTCGCCGGGCCGTCATTTGGCCCGGCGCCGCGGCTTCGCTCCGCCCTTGCGCGCCTGCTTGAGCGCGGCGCCGATGAACGCCGCGAACAACGGATGCGCCTTGTTCGGCTTCGATTTGAATTCCGGGTGCGCCTGCGTGCCGAGGAACCACGGGTGGTCTTTCAGCTCGATCACCTCGACGAGGTTCCGGCGCGGATTGATGCCGCTCACGATCATGCCCGCGCGCTGCAGCTGGCCCACGTAGGCGTTGTTCACTTCGTAGCGGTGGCGGTGCCGCTCGCGCACACTGTCGGCGCCGTAGGCCTTGTGCGCCAAGGTGCCGGGCGTCAGCGCGCACTCGTAGCTGCCGAGCCGCATCGTGGCCCCCTTGTCGATGATCTGCTTCTGCTCCTCCATGATGTTGATCACGGGGTGCGCCGCCTTCGGGTCGAACTCCATGCTGTTCGCGCCCGCGAGCTTGAGCACGTTGCGCGCGAACTCGATCACCGCGATCTGCAGGCCGAGGCACAGGCCGTAGTACGGGATCTTGTTCTCCCGCGCGAATTTCGCCGCCGCGATCTTGCCTTCCGTGCCGCGGTCGCCGAACCCGCCCGGCACGAGAATGCCGTCGAGCCCCTTGAGCAGCGCGAGTCCGCCCTTCTTCTCCACGTTCTCGGCGTCGATGCGGCGGACGTTGACCTTGCAGTTGTGCGCGATGCCCGCGTGCGTGATCGATTCGTAGACCGATTTGTAGGCGTCCTGCAGCTCGATGTACTTGCCGACGACGCCGATCGTCACCTCGTGCTTCGGGTTGAGGATGCGGCCGACGATCTCTTCCCAGATGTTGTGCGCGGGGGGCGGATTCTTCAGCCCGAGCAAATCGAGCACGAGCTGGTCCAGGCCTTCTTTCTGCAGCGCCAGCGGCAATTCGTAGATCGAGTGCTCGACGTCGCGGCACTCGATCACGGCCTTCACCGGCACGTTGCAGAACATCGACAGCTTGTCGCGCAGGTCGTGGTCCAACGGATGGTCCGTGCGGCACACCAGCACGTGCGGCTGGATGCCGATCTCGCGCAGCTTCGCCACCGACTGCTGCGTCGGCTTCGTCTTCAGCTCGCCCGCCGCCTTCATGAACGGCACGAGCGTCACGTGGATGAAAATGCAGTCGTGCGGCCCCACCTCGAGGGCGAACTGCCGCATCGCTTCGAGGAACGGCAGGCCCTCGATGTCGCCCGTCGTGCCGCCGATTTCCGTGATCAGCACGTCGGCGTCCTTCCCGCCCGCGTAGATGCGGTCCTTGATCTCGTTCGTCACGTGCGGGATCACCTGCACCGTTTTCCCGAGGAACGAGCCCTTGCGCTCCTTCTGGATCACGGCCTCGTAAACCTGCCCCGAGGACAGGCTGTTCAACCGCGACAACTTGCCGCTCGTGAAACGCTCGTAGTGGCCGAGGTCGAGGTCGGTCTCCGCGCCGTCCTCGAGGACGTACACTTCGCCGTGCTCGTACGGGTTCATTGTGCCCGGATCCACGTTGAGGTAGGGGTCGAATTTCTGGATCCGGACCACGAGTCCGCGCATCTCCAGCAACGCCCCCAACGCCGCCGCCGTGAGGCCCTTGCCCAACGACGAAACCACCCCGCCCGTGACGAAAATGTATTTCACGGGATACGAAAGTGAGGCCCCGCCGTTAAGCCGCGCAAGGAAAAGTTCCGGCCACGGCCTTCGTCCCTCGGATTTCGCCGCCCGGCTCCGCCCGTTTCACCCGAGCAACAGCCACATCGACCACAGCACTCCGCCGATCAGCACGAGAAACAGCAGCAACCACAGCGTCCACTTCAGGATCTTCATCGTGATCCAGATCGCCAGCACCAGCAGCAGCGTCCCCGCCAGCACCGCCGCCCACGGCGGCCAGGCGCCCAGGTCGAACGCATACGTTTTCACAAGCTCGGCGGCAATCGGCACCCCGCCACCAAGCGCCCCGCCCCGGCCGACTCCAAGAAAAATCATTTGCCCCGCGCCGGACCGGCGGCCCTCCTGTCCCTTCATGCAGTCCAAACCGCAGCTTCTCGCCTGGCTTACCTGTGACGGCGTCCACATCGACCCCGGCTCCGGCAAGCACACCATTCTCGGCATTTTCTCCAACATCCAGGCCCGCCAGTTCCCGGTCACGCACCCGTTCATGATCTGGTTCCTGACGATCACGGACGTGTCCCCCGGCAGCCACAAGATGAAGATCTCGATGGCCCTCGGCGACGCCCAGCCCCAGCCCCTCCTCGAGCGTCCCTTCGAGTCCCAGAGCCCCCTCCACCGCATCAACCTCATCAACGAGGTCCGCGGCCTCTCCTTTCCCGTCGCCGGCGAGTACTCGCTCCTGATCGAGATCGACGACGAACTCCTGCTCTCCACGAGCATCACGGTCTCCGGCTGATTCCGCCCATGTCCGCTTTCGATCTCATCGGCGTCGGTTCCCCCATCATGGATGTCGTCGCGCGCGTGCCCGACGACTTCCTCCGCCGCCACGTCGCCGGCGACAAGGGCGGCATGGTCCTCGTCGACGACGCCGAGATGGGCCGCATCATCTCCCTCCTCGAAAGCGAACCCGCCTACTCCACCGGCGGCTCCGCGGCCAACGCCACCTACAACGCCGCCCGCCTCGGGCTCCGCACCACCTTCCTCGGCAAACTCGGCCACGACGCCCTCGCCGACCGCTACCGCCGCGCCTTCGAGTCCGCCGGCGTCCACGGCGGCCGTTTCAAGACCGCCCCGACCAACAACGCCCGCAGCCTCATTATGGTCACGCCCGACGCCCAGCGCACCATGCGCACGTCGCTCGCCGCCGCCATGACGCTCTCGCCCGCCGAGATCGCCGCCGCCGATTTCGCCGGCTGCCGCCATGCCCACATCGAGGGCTACCTCGTCTTCAACCGCGCCCTGGCCGACGCCGTCCTCGCCGCCGCCCGCGCCGCCGGCTGCACCACCAGTCTCGACCTTTCCTCTTTCGAAGTCGTCGGCGCCTCCCGCGACTGGCTCTTCGGCCAATTCCGCCGCGGCCTCGACATCGTCTTCGCCAACGAAGACGAAATCCGCGCCCTCTTCGAAGACCAGGTCACCCCGTACGCCGACCTCGCGCGCAAGCTCGCCGGCTACGGCGTGCTCGCCGCCGTCAAGGTCGGCAAAGACGGCGCCTGGATCGCCCGCGACAGCGAGTTGCACCGCATCGAGCCCGTCCGCGTCGCCGACGTCGTCGACACCAACGGCGCCGGCGATTCCTGGGCCGCCGGTTTCCTCTACGGCCACCTCCGCGGCTGGTCCCTCCCGCAGGCCGGCAACCTCGCCTCCCTCATCGGCGCCGAGACCGTCAGCCACATGGGCCCGATCATCCCCGACGCTGCCTGGCGCGACCTCCATCCCCGCGCCCTCGCCCTCGGACCCACCGGGGTATAATACCGGAATCCGGAAACCGGATACCGGAAAGTTTCGGCCCCACCGCGTATCGCGGCGTGGCCTTGCTGCGCCCGCCCGCCGGCAACTCCGAACCCCAAACTCCGAACTCCAAACCCGGAGCACAGCAGCGCGCAGCTCCGCGCCCAAAACCCAAAACTCAAAACCCGGAACCGCGGCTCGACGGGCGCGCCGCGCCCGTCGTTCCGCCGATCACGAGTTGCGGTTTGATCGTGCGCACCACCGGCCGCGCCCGCGGCGGCTGGTCCAACTGCGCCAGGAGGAGGTCAGCCGCGACCGCGACCGTTTCCTCGATGTTCTGGTCCACCGTCGTCAGCGTCGGCGACACCATCCGGCAGATGTCCTGGTGGTTGAAGCCCGTCAGCGACACGTCGCGCGCGACCTTCAGCCCCGCCGCCTGGAAACCGTGCAGCGCCCCGACCGCGATCTCGTCGTTGTGCCCAAGGAACGCCGTCGGCAGCTCGCGCTGCGCCAGAAACCCCGCGGCCAAATTGCGGCCGTAGTCGAAGTCCACGTTGCGCTCGTGCAGGTGGTCCACCGACAGCAGGCACCGCTCCGGATCGAGCCCGCGCGCCCGCAGCGCCGCCTGGATGCCCGCCATACGCTCGATCCGGCTCGGCCGGCCCTTGGTGATCCCGAGCGAGCCGAACGTCCGGTGGCCGAGGTCGAGCAAATGGTTCATCACCGCCTCCATGCCCGCCGCCCGGTCGAGCGTCACCGTGTTCGCGCCCTTGAGTCCGTAGTGGTCGATCACCACGTGCGGCGTGCCATGCGCCGCCAACTCCGCGATCCGCGCCTCGATTTCCTCCGGCAGAAAATGGCCGATGAACACCACCGCCTCCACGCGCAGCGACTGGAAGTGCCGCACCACCTCGCGCCCCGTGCCCGGCGCGAACACCTCGATCAGCGACGAAAACCCGCGGCTCCGCAGCACGCGCTGCAACGTCGCCAGCTTCCGCACCGCCGGCGGCGTCGCGAAATCCTCCATGCAGATCCCGATCATCGAGGTCCGCTTGCCCTTCAGGTGCAACGCGTGCGCGTTCGGCGTGAATCCCGTCTCCGCCAACGCCCGCTGCACCCGGTCGATCGTCTTCTGCTTCAGGCCCGGCTGGCCGTTCAGCACCCGCGACACCGTCGTCCGCGCCAACCCGACATGCCGCGCAAACTCCGCCGTCGAGCGGATCACGGCCGGGGCTTTGGCTTGGCGGGGAGCGGGCACGGAAAGTTTTCCGACCATGGCGCGCGCCGCCGGCGCGTGTCAACGGCCGCCCCGACCGTCCGATTGCGGCGCGCACGGCGTCCGGACGATGCCGCTTGACGCGGACAGGTGTCCGCACTCCTTTCTTCCTCCCGCGCGTCCCTCCGGGCCGCTTGGTCTCAACCCCTCGTCTCCGCTCCCCGTTCCGCCTTCGCCGGCCGGTCCGGTGCGGCGCCCGTTTCTGGATTTCACCTAACCCTATGAACCTCCGCTCACTCCTCCAACCCGCCCGCTTTCTGGGCTTCTGCCTCGCGCTGCTGGCGCTGGCCGCGCCCGCCGGCGCGCAATCCGCCGCCACCGGCAGCGTCGAGGGCCGCGTCCTCAACGTCGCCACCGGCAAATACCTCGGCAACGCCCGCGTCACCGTCGAGGGCACCGCCCTCGAGGCCATCACCGACGAATTCGGCGCCTACCGCATCGCCGGCGTCCCCGCCGGCTCGGCCCGCATCAAGGCGGCCTACAGCGGCCTCGACGCCAAGGTCGAGACCGTGACCGTCGCCGCCGGCCGCGCCGCCAAGGCCGACTTCGACCTCACCAGCGCCGAACGCTACGGCGAGACCATCAAGCTCGATACCTTCACCGTCGCCGCCCAGCGCGAGTTCGAAGGCAACGCCCTCGCCACAAACGAACAGCGCTACGCCCCCAACGTGAAGGTCGTCATGGCCGCCGACGCGTTCGGCGATGTCACCGAGGGCAACGTCGGCGAATTCCTCAAATACCTCCCCGGCGTCACCGTCGACTACGTCGCCGCCGACGTCCGCACCGTCTCCGTCCGCGGCTTCGCCGACACGTTCACCAGCGTGTCCATGGACGGCATGCGCACCACGAGCTCCGCCTCCGGCAACTCCGGCCGCGTCTTCGAATTCGAACAGGTCTCCATCAACAACGCCTCCCGCGTCGAGGTCACCAAGGTGCCCACGCCCTCCACGCCCGCCGACTCCCTCGGCGGCGCCGTGAACATGATCAGCAAGAGCGCCTTCGAGCGCCGCGGCGCGCAGTTCAACTACCGCGCCTACTTCAACTTCAACAGCGAGGAAGCCCGCATCTGGCCCAAGACCCCCGGTCCCGGCAAACACAGCAGCTACAAGGTCCTCCCCGGTTTCGATTTCGACTACACGCTGCCCGTCTCCGACACCCTCGGCCTCGTCATCACCGGCCTCAGCTCCAACCAGTACAACGAGCAGCACCGCTGGCAGACCACCTGGAACTACGCCCAGGCCGGCGCCACCGTCGCCAATCCCTACCTCCAGCAGTGGCAGCTCCAGGACGGCCCGAAGAACACGTTCCGCGACTCCATCAGCATCAAGGCCGACTGGAAATTCGCCCCGCAGCACATGCTGTCCCTCAGCGTCCAGGACAACTACTACAAGGCCTTCTTCGCGAACCGTAACCTGAACTTCAACATCGGCACCAACGCCGTGCCCACCCCCGCCACCGGCACCCCGCTCCAGTGGGGCCAGACCTTCGTCCAGTCCGCCACCGGCCGCGGCACCGTCACCCAGGGCAGCTCCTGGCGCCACAAACTCGGCGATACCAAGGTCGTCAACCTGCGCTACGCGTTCAAGGGCAACGTCTGGGACGTCGACGCCGGCATCCACGGCGCCAAGTCCAAGACCTGGTACCGCGAGCTCGCCCGCGGCCACTTCTCCAACATCGGCACCGCCCTCCAGGGCGTCTCCGTCGTCCGCGCCGACAACATCAACTTCCCCGACCACAACTGGGTCGTCCGCGACGCCGCCGGCAACACGGTCAACCCGTATGTGCTTTCCAACTACCGCCTGAACACCGCGCAGAACAGCCCGGTCGACGGCAAAGCCAAGATGCAGGGCACCTTCGCCGACGCCACCCGCCACCTCGACGTCCTCCCCATCCCGATCAAGTTCAAGACCGGCGTCTCCGTCCGCGAGGAAGACCGCGACAACCGCCGCTACAACGAGCAGTGGACCTTCGTCGGCCGCGACGGCATCGCCAACACCGCCGACGACAACGCCGCCCAGTTCCTCAACACCAACTACAGCGGCGCCGATCCCTACTTCGGCGAACCTCCGATCCAGTGGGTCGACGCCTACAAGCTCGCCACCTACTACCGCCAGAACCCGACGCACTTCGTCCAGGCCACCGGCACCGCCCAGCCCGGCGTCCAGTCCGAGACCAACCGCATCAACGGTTCCGAAAAGGTCACCGAACGCGTCAGCGCCGCCTACCTCCAGTTCGAGGGCAAGCTGCTCAACAACAAACTCCAGTTCGTCACCGGCGTCCGCTTCGAGAAGACCGAAAACAAGGGCGAGGGCGTCCTCGCCAATGCCGACGCCGTCTTCCAGCGCACCGCCTCCGGCGCCTACGTCGACGGCGATCCCGTCGCCCCCGGCATCCAGCGCGTCCGCCGCGCCGATGCCGGCACCGCCGGCTCCCTGGCGGAACTGAAGCTCATCCGCCAGGAACGCGCCTACAAGGCCTCCCGCTCCTACGACGACTTCTACCCGAGCCTCCATCTCAGCTACAACGTCACCGACGACTTCATCGTCCGTTTCGCCTACGCCAAGACGCTCGGCCGCCCCGACTACGCCGACATCATCCCCAACACCGACATCAACGAGAACGACAACGACCCGAACCAGCCGGGCTCCGTCACCGTCCGCAACACCGGCCTCAAGCCCTGGACCGCGGACAACTTCGACCTCTCGCTCGAATACTACTTCGGTCGCGGCGGTCTCGTCTCCGTCGGCGGCTTCCAGAAGAACCTGAAAGACTTCTGGGGCACCGTGAACGGCCCGCTCACCTCCGCCCTCGCGCAGGAAATCGGCCTCGACGACCGCTATCTCAACTGGACCGTCTCCTCCCGCATCAACGTCGGCGACGCCAAGATCTCCGGCATGGAGGCCAACTTCATCCGCCAGCTGAACTTCGAGTTCCTGCCCGCCTGGGCCCGCAACTTCAGCATCAGCTCCAACGGCACCATGCTCCACCTCGAGGGCCCCAACGGCACCGACTTCCGCCGCTTCATCTCCAAGAGCGGCAACTTCAGCCTCAGCTGGAACAAGCGCCCGATCAGCGCCCGCCTGACTTGGAACTACCGCGGCAAGCAGAAGGTGCAGCCGCTCAGCGGCGCCCAGTACGACCTCGCCGGCGCCGCCGCCGGTTCGGCCGACTTCTCCGAGTACTACGATTCCCGCTACAACATCGACGCCAACGTCGAGTACACCCTGTCGAAGCGCCTGAAGATCTTCGCCAACGCGCGCAACATCCTCAACGAGCCCCAGGTCCTCGAACGCTACAGCCCGACCTCCGCCAAGTACGCGTCCGGCTTCCGCCACGAGGAATTCGGCATCCAGTGCTCCGTCGGCATCAAGGGCACCTTCTGATCGCCCCTCGCTCCGCTTGATCCTCCCGCCCCGGCCGGCCCCCGCGCCCGCCGGGGCTTTTCATGTCCGCCCATCTATCCGTCCCATCGGTCCTATAGGACCCATAGGACCTATAGGTCCCATTCCATCACCCATACATCCCCGCCAGCGGCTTCAGCTCCCACTCCGGAAACACCTTCGCCAGCGCCGCCGCATCCGCCCCGTGCCGCGCGAGCACCGGCGCCAGCACGTCGCGATAGTTGTTCCACACCGGCAGGTCGCCGTAGCCCTCGAGCACGCCGCGCCGCTCCAGGCCCTCCGGCGCCAAGCCGTGCCACGCGCCGTGCACCCGCCCGCCCCGCACGCCCCCGCCCAGCACGAAGAGCGCCGACCCGCGCCCGTGGTCCGTGCCGAACGCCGAGTTCTCTTCCACGGTCCGCCCGAACTCCGTCATCACCACGATCGTCGTCGTCGCCAACCGCGGCCCCAGGTCCCGCCGAAACGCGTCCAGCCCCGCCGCCAACCGTCCCGCCAGCGTCTCCACCTGGCCCTCCTGAGCGATGTGCGAATCCCAGCCGCCCAGGTCGATCGACGCCGCCTCCAGCCCCACGTCCGCCTTGATCAACCGCGCCAGCTGCGCCAGCCCCGCGGAAAACTCGTCCCGCCCATACGCCGCCCCGTCGGCCGCCCGGTACGCCGTCGTCCGCATCGCCTCGATCCGCGCCAGCGCCGCAAACGTGTCCCGCGCCGCCGCTCCGAGTTCGCCCCGCTCCATCGCGTACAGGCGCTCGAGCTGCGAGCCGAACCGCGGCGCCTTCCCGCCGATCGCGAACTCGTCGAGGCTCTGCATCACCGTCGCCGCCGGCGCCCCGAGCAGACACTCCGGCAACGCCTTCCCCACCGCCACGCAGGCCAGCGCCCCGCGCCGCTCCGGCGGCCGCGTCTGCAGCCAGCGCCCCAGCCAGCCACCCGCCACCACGCCGCCGTGCTCCATCAGGTCCTGCGCCTCGAAATGCGACCGCGTCTGGTCCTCCGTCCCGCACGCGTGCACGATCGCCAGCTGCCCCTCCGCCCACGCCCCCGCCAACGGCGCCAGCCGCGGGTGCAAACCGAACCGCTCGTCCAGTTTCACCGCCGCCCCCGGCTTGATCCCCAGCCGCGGCCGCGCCCGGTGGTAATGGTCGTCCGCCGTCGGCGGCACCAGCGCCAGCCCGTCCGCCGCCCCGCGCAAAAACACCGTCACGAGCGTCCGCCGCTCGTCCCCGTTCCCCGTGATCACCGCCTGCGTCGTCACGACGGCACCCCTCCCCGCCCGTCTGGGCTCCGGTCTTTCAACTTCAAACCTTCAACTTTCAACTGCGTCAGCATCACGCGTATTGAAATCCCGGTGACGCCACCAGCAGCGCCAGCCCCGCTTCCGATTCCGCGAACGCCGCCCGCTCCGCCGCCGTCGGCGTCCGCCCCAGCACCGTCGCCATCAGCGCCGCCTCGCCGCCGAGCCGCCGCTGCAGCTCCGCCGGCTCGACGCGCGTCCCTTTGATCCGGTTCTCCGCCAGCGCCGCCGCGAAATTCCACCGCCACAGCAGTCCGTTCCGCCAATGCGTCGCCGTTTCCGGATAACCGTCCGGCGTCGCGTAGCGGAACGGCGCGTGCCCCAGCCGCAGCAGGTGGTCGATGACCGGCTTGCCCGCATCCGTCTCCGCGTTCGCCGCCCGCAGCGCCGACACCACGAAATGGAAGGGCCGCTTGAACTTCGTTCCGCGGTATTCCGGCGCCTTGAATTCCGGCGTCGCGAACAGCGCCCGCAGGGTCGCCGGGATGCTCCCGCCCGACTGCGCGAAAGCCGACGCCGTCGCCGCCACCGCCGCCGCCGGCGGCTCGTCCGCGATGAACCGACGGCACAGTTTCTCCGCCAAATGCCGCGCCGTCGCCGGATGCGCCGTGAGAATCTCCAGCACGCGGTCCAAATCCCGCGCGCCCAATCCCGCCGGAATCTCCGTCCCGAGCACGCGCTTCGGCCCGTCGTCGTGCTGCCGCGGCTGGAATTCCACCCGCCCGCGGAAAAACTTCTTCCGATCCCGCACCGTCCAGCCGGTCAGGCAACGCGCCGTCTCGATCACATCCTGCTGCGTGTACCCGCCGTGCACGCCGAGCGTGTGCAGCTCCAGCAATTCGCGCGCGTAGTTCTCGTTCGGCCGGTCCTCCGGTTTGCCCTTCCGGTTCACGCGGCCGTCGAGGTACCACAGCATCGCCGGACTCACCGCGCTGGCGCGCAACAGATCCCGGAAACGGCCCAGCGCGTGCGCGCGGATCACGTCGCGGTCGTCCGCCGCCTTCAGCCACTTCGCGTCCGCCTTCGAGGGGTCGATGTTGAAGTGGTCGCTCCAGAATTGGACCATCACCTCGAAGAGTTGCCGCTCGCTCAACACCGCCCGCAGCAGCGTCGCCCGCGTGAGATCCTCCAGCAGCACCTTTTCTTTGTATTCGTAGAGGTGCCCGACGCGCGCGCCCTTGTCCTTCATCGCCGGGAAGAGCTGCGCCAACGGATCCTTCGCGTCGTCTTGCCGCGGGAACAACGTGCTCTCCGGATCCGCCAGACTCTCGAACTCGTGCCGGATCACGCGCGCGCACGCGTCGTCGTCGATCCGCGCCGGCGCCAATTGCTCCGCGATGAATGCCTCCGCGCCCATCGCCGTCACGCGCGCATGGTCGCCGGGCCGCGCGCCGAACGTCAGCCGGTTCAGCACGTGCATCGGCCAATCGATCTCCGCCGCCGCCGGCGGGGTGAGCGTCTTCGGCAACGCCGGCGCCGCCGGTTTGCCGAACCAACGCTTCGCCGCCGCGACGTCCGCCTTCGTGCAACCGCTCCCGCCGGCCAGCACGGCCGCCGCCCCGCCCGCGACAAAATGCCGCCGCGTCAACGTCATGCCCCGGGGGCCGCGCGCCGGCCGAAGCGTTGCAACAGCAACGCCCCGAAGCCGGCCAGCAAGGTGAGCGGCAAAAGAATCAACGTGAGGTAGGTGATCGCCAGCACGATGCCGCCGCGCCGCACGCGCCGCCACGGTTCCTGTTCGTCGCGCGCCTCGGGCAACCCGCGTCCGATCCGCAGCGCCAAACCCGCCGTGCCCGCCAACGCCGCCAAAATCGTGCCGACAATGACCGTCGCGCCGAAGAGTTTGCCCGGCGCGTTCGGCATCGCGCGGCTGATCGCGATCCCGGCCGACAGCAACGGCACCGCCGCCGCCGTGCCGGCCAGCAGGCAACGCCCCGGCCTCGCCCCGAGTTTCTCCGCGCAGCCTTCGGCCGCCCGCGGAAACAACCCCGCCGTCGCCAGCCAAATCCCGACGCAGAGCGTCTGCAGACCGACGATCACCAGCACGACCGTGAAAACATCCGCGAGATTCATGGGGTAGGCGCCACCCTCCACCAGACGCACGCCCTCCACAAGGGTTTCGTTTTCTCCTCGGTTATCCGTCCCCTCCGTGCCCTCCGCCCCATGGGACCCATTCCTGCAACCGCCCCGGCCGCCGCGCTACGGCAACCGCTTCAGCCCTTCGCTCCGCACGACCCAGGTGCCGTCGCGCGGAAATCCCGGCGCCTCGCCCGCCGGCGCGCCTTCCCAGCCGCCGGCCATCAGCGCCACGGCGGCGAGCAAGGCCCCGTTCGCCGGCAGGTACACGGGCAGGTCGCCGCGCTGCGGGCAGTGTCCGTTTTTCAAATACGCGTTGTTCGGTCCCTTCGTGAACAGCAGCGTGTCGACCGCCTCCTTGGTCTTGCCCAGCCGCGC
Source organism: Opitutaceae bacterium (assembly GCA_027482185.1). GTDB lineage: Bacteria > Verrucomicrobiota > Verrucomicrobiia > Opitutales > Opitutaceae > ER46. The sequence continues at coordinate 225,306 of JAIXWF010000011.1, forward strand.
CGCCGTCATCGCCACCATCGGATAGTCCCAGCCCCAGATCTTCGTTTCCCAATCCCACGTCGCCAAGACGGCGTCCAGCGTCCGCGCCATCGTCGCGCGGTCGACGCCGTCGCCGGGCAATTGCCCCAGCGCCATCAGAAACGACGGATGGTCGTGCCGGCTCGCCACGTTGTCCCACGTGTCCGGCACACTCTCGATCGCCACATATTTCCCGTCCTTCTCCGGCAATTTCGCGATCTTCGCGATGCGTTCGTCCCAGGCGGCCACGCGCGGCAACGCCAGACGTTCCCGCCAATCCTGCGCGATCTTCAGGCCCCGGATCCAATAGCTGAGTTCGTAGGCCGGATTCACGCTCGTCGCCGGATCGTGGATCTCCTGCGCGATCCACAGCGGCGGCCCGAGATTGAAACGCCGGCCCGCTTCGTCCCAGTGCAGCATCGCCGCCATGCCCTCCGCCGTCGCCTGCACCAGCGCCTGGTAGCGGACCAGCACGTCGAGCGACGGCGCGTTCCGGTAAAGCAATTCCGCGAGGTGGATCGGATGCGGTTGGTTCCACGCAATCAGCGGATTGCCGCCGGGGCTCTCCCGCCAATCCGGCCCGACCATCTTCGGCCAACGCGCCCCCGCCAGCCCGCGCCCCGCCGCGATCGCGCGCGCCTGCGGCAACGCCCGCACATAGGCGGCGAGCAAATTCTCCAGATACGAATCGCGCCCCCACAGCGCAAAGTGCGCCGCGTGCCACCAGATCATCTCCGTATGGTGTTTCTGATACCACGAGCTCGCCGTCAGACCTGTCTCCGACGGCGGAAACGCGCCGCCGAACTGGATCGCGGTCAGGTACTGCGACAGCACCGTCCGCCGTTCCAACTCCGCCGCCCGCGGATCCGTGCTGCCGGAGAAATCCACCGCCGCCCCGCTGCGCCAGAAATCCTTCCAGTGGGCGGCGATCCCGTCCCGCAGATGCTTCCAATCCCCCGTCTGGGTCGGCGGCGGCTCCGCGGCATAGGTTGTGCGAAGCGTCATCTGTCCGCCGGTGGCCCGGGCCAAAAAAACGTGCGGGCCCGCGCGGACGATGCCGCCGTTCTCCACGTCGAACGAGACGCCGTAACTCGCCGCGCCGCGCCGCCGGCGCAGCCCAAGCGAGGCGCCGGCGCCGTCCCACGTCTCCGTCCGGACGATCTCCGTCGTGTGCGTCCCCGGCTCCGACCAGTCGAGCGCGGGGTAATTCTTCGTCTTCACGTCGTGTCCGCGGGGAAACGCCAGCCGCACCTGCAGGTCCCCGTTCGCCAGTGCCGCGGAAACAATCCGCACCGCCAGGATGTCCTTCCGCGGATCGCACAGCGTCGCGACCTCGACCGCCTCCCCGCGCCAGACGAACCGGCTGCGCAACTCGCCTGTCCAAAGATCGAGTTCCTGCGCGATCTCCGTCAGATCCGCCACCGCCAACGCCGCGCCGTTCCGATCGACGAAACCCAATTGCCCCAGCGGCCACGCGTGCGGATTCTCGCGCAGCCATTTCCCGGCCGGGCTGCCTTGGTCCGTGGGATAGCCGAGCGTCTTGCCGTAGGCCGTGAAAGGCTTGTGCGCATCTTCCAATTTGTAGCCGGCCGGATTGGGATTCGAATGCCACGCCCAGCGCGCCTGAGTCTCGAGCGCGAGGCCCTCCTGCCGGTAAAGCTCGGTCAGGGTCTGCAGCCCCGTGATGTCGGCCGTGAAACAGAATTGCCCGTTGCCCACCGACAGCGGCGACCGCGGTTCCGGCGCCGTCAATTTCGGGTGATGCCGTTGCACCAACGCCTGCCGGTCGATCGGCACCGCCGCCGTCGCCAGCGCCGCCGGAATCGCCGCCAGAACCACGAGCCGTTGCCAAGGGGTCATGCCGCGAGCAAACCCGCGCCCGCCCGCCGGGCAATCCCGCCGCGGACAGACCGTCCGGCGCCGGCCGCTCTCGGCCGCCCGCCGCCATGACTTTCGGCGCAGGTAACCCCGCCGTTGGTCATGCGTGACCGTTTTGCTTTCGCCAGCGCCGCGAATCCGCCCGACAAACCGCCCATGCTCCAGCTCGCGAACGTCACCAAACGCTACGGCTCCCTCGTGGCCGTCGACGGGATCTCGCTCGATATCCGCCGCGGCGAATGCTTCGGCCTCCTCGGCCCCAACGGCGCCGGCAAATCCACCACGATGTCGCTCATCGCCGGCCTTCGCGTCCCCGACGCCGGCACGCTCTCGCTCGACGGCCAGCCGCTCGTCGCCGGCCGCGCCGACGTCCGCCTCGCCCTCGGCCTCGTCCCGCAGCACGTCGCGCTTTACTCCGAACTCAGCGCCGAGGAAAACCTCCGCATCTTCGGCCAGCTTTACGGCCTGCGCGGCGCCGAACTCCGCGCCCGCATCGACGATGCCCTCGCCGCCGTGCAGCTCGCCGACCGTCGCCGCGACGCCGTGAAAACCTTCTCCGGCGGCATGGCGCGCCGCCTCAACCTCGTCGCCGCCCTCCTCCACCGGCCCAAGGTTTTGCTCTGCGACGAACCCACCGTCGGCGTCGATCCCCAGTCCCGCAACGCCATCTTCGAATACCTCGAGCGCCTCAACCGCGAGGGCCTCACGATCATCTATTCGACGCACTACATGGAGGAGGCCACGCGGCTCTGCTCCCGCATCGGCATCGTCGACCACGGCAAACTCCACGCCCTCGGCACCCTCGACGAATTGCTCGCGCGCCTGCCCTTCGAGGAGGAAATCCGTTTCCCGGCCGACGCCGCCACCGCCGCCTTCGCCGCCGCCCTCCGGCCCCACGGCGAGCTGACGACCGCGGAAAACGCGCACCGCTTCCGCCCCGCCGCCGCGTACAAACTCTCCGCCTTCTTCGCCCTCGCCGAAAGCCACGGCCTTCCCGGCCGCCTCTTCACCAGCCAACGCCCCACCCTCGAAGCCGTCTTCCTCCACCTCACCGGCCGCAGCCTCCGCGAGTAACGTCGCCCGAATTTTCCGGCCCTTCCGCCTTTCTTCCCCGTTTCCCGCTTTACCAATTTCCCGCTTTTCCACCCTTCCTCCCATGCGCCCCGTTCTCGTCCTCCTCCGCAAGGATTTCGCGGGTTTCTTCCGCAACAAAGCCGCGGTCTCGCTCACGTTCATCGTACCCTTCGTGATGATCTACCTCTTCGGCCAGATCTTCGGCGTGAACCGCAAGGACTCCGGCCCCACGGGCATCCCGCTCGCCGTCGTCAACGCCGGCGACCATCCCGCCGGCGCCAAGCTCGTCGCCGCTCTCAAAACGGAGAAGAGCTTCCGCGTGATTGCCGAATTCACGAATCCCGACGGCACCAAACGCCCGCTCGTCGAGGCCGATCTCAAGCCCGCCATGCAAGCCCCGGGCGCGCCCTACCGTTTCGCGCTCGTGATTCCGGCCGACCTCGTCGCCGCCGACCGCCTCGGGATCAAGCTCCGCATCCTCTCCAACCCGCGCAACGAGATCGAAACCCAGACCGTCAACGGCATGCTGCAAAAGACGATCTTCACCCACGTCCCGCAGCTCCTCGGCGAATCCCTCCAGGCCAACGCCCGCCGTTTCCTCGGCGACACGAAGTTCCAAGATTTCAACGGCGGCATCGCCCAGGCCGTCGCCCGCGGCTTCGGCGGCGACCCCGCCGCGATCCAGCGCGCGATCGAGTCCGGCGACTTCGGCGCGGCCGCGTTCGGCGGCGCCACCGGCTCCGGCGCGAACAACCCCGCCGCCGACGCCCTCGCCCGTATCGTGAATCTCGAGACCGTCCAGGTCGTCGGCGCCACCGTGAAGAGTCCCGCCGCCACCGCCATCGTCGGCGGCTGGGCGATCCAGTTCTTGCTCTTCGCCCTCAGCGCCTCGGCCACGAGTCTCTTCCGCGAACGCGACGCCGGCATCTTCCAGCGCATCCTCGCCTCGCCGGTCACCCGCAGCCAAATCCTCTGGAGCAAATTCGCCTACGGCGTCTCGCTCGGCATTCTCCAGCTGATGGTGCTGTTCTTCGCCGGCCGCATCCTATTCGGCATCGAAGTCGAGGCCCATGTCTTCCGCCTCCTCGTGGTCTGCGCCTTCGCCGCCGCCGCCTGCACGTCCTTCGGCATGCTGCTCGCCGCCGTCTCGCCCAACGCCGAAGCCGCCAGCGGCCTCGCCACCTTCCTCATCATGACGATGAGCTCGCTCGGCGGCGCCTGGTTCCCGATCAGCCTCATGCCGGAATTTATCCAGCAATTCAGCAAGCTGACGCTGGTCTACTGGTCGATGGAAGGCTTCAGCGCCGTCCTCTGGGCCGGCCAGAGCTTCGCCCAACTGCTCCCCATCCTCGGTATCCTCGCCGGCATTACCGCCGCCGTCATGACCCTCGCGATCTGGCGCTTCAACCGCAGCCGGATCTTCGATTGAAGGATAAGTTGAGAGTTGAGCGTTGAGGGTTGAGAGCCAGCCAACCGACCGCTGACCGCTGACAGCTTTCAGCTTAGAGCTTTCCGCTCTTCAAGAATTCCCCCACCGCCGCCGTCGCGGGATCGTTGGGCTCGCCGAGGTTTGCGTTGATCCGGCCGTGGTCCGTGTCCTTGGCGCCGAAGACGCGCACCGGGATGCCGTTTTCCTTCAGCACCGCGCCGAGCCGCTGCGCCTGCGCCGAAACGTCCGGGTGGCCGGCCACGTGCAGCACGAGAAACGGCGGGATGCCTTTGTTTTTCGCAATGTGCGTCACCGCCGAGAAATCGCGGTGCAGCACCGGGTCGTTGCCGAATTTCAAACGGTGCCCGTACTTCGGCATCGGCAAACCGTGCACCCGCGCCCGCGTTTCCGCCACTTCGATCATTGCCGGAATATCGTAGGTGTCGCCGTCCACCGGCACGCACCCGCGCAGCACGGAAAACGGCACGCCCTCGGCCTTGAGGTAACGCTCGTCCGTGCACAGCAACGCCGCCAGCTGCGCCCCCGACGAATGCCCCATCACGAAGATCCGCGCCGGATCGCCGCCGTGCCGCGCGATCGTGCAGTGCACCCAACCGAGGCCCTTCGCCGCATCGCGCACGATCTCCCGCATCTCCGTGCCCGGCAGCAACCGGTGGTTGATCGCCACGACCACAAAGCCCTTCGCCGCAAAAAATGCCGGCTTCGCCTTGAGGTCGTCTTTGCTGCCGCCCTGCCAACCGCCGCCGTGGATCCAATACACCACCGGCAGGTCCTTCGCCCCGGCCGGCGCATACACATCGAGCACCTGGCGCTCATGCGCCGGTTCCGCGTAGGGCAAATCGCGAATCACGGAAAGTTCCGCGGCCCAAACCGGGCCGGAGCAAAGCAACAGGGAAAGCAGAAGTCGTTTCATGGTCGGAGCACGTCGTCGGGGTTGAGGGGCGCGCCCAGCCAAACCCGCACCGCCCTGCGTGGGGAGCCAAATCGCACCGCCCGCGCCCGCCCGTCCCGCCTCTATCCCGCCCACCTCCGTGACCTCCCCTCCTCCCTCCGTGTCCTCTGTGCCCCTGCCTTCACCGCGTCATCCGCCCCCGGAAAACGCACCCCCGCATTGCGGTCCCGCCCCGCCCCGCCACGCTCTGCCCCTCCACCGTGTCCCTTTCCTCCGCCGATCCCGTCGCGGCCGCCCCGGCACCCGCCCCGATTCCCGCCCTGCCGAACTTCGGCCTCGGCCATGCCCTCCTGCTCATGCTCGCCGCCGCGCTGCTCGAAAGCTGCGCCGCCTGGCTCGGCAGCGAGCTCTACCTCTTCGGCCTCGTCACCGCCTTCACCGGTTGGTCCCCCGATCCGGCCTCGGTCGACGCCACGATCCAGATTTTCGCCAAGGTCGGCACCTGCGCGTTGCTCGTCGCCCTGCTCCTTCGCCGCGGCCGCGAACCGTGGCGGCACCTCGGCTCCGTCGGTTTCACGTCGCCCGCCGCGCCCGTCGCGTTTCTCCCCATCGTCGCCGCGGTCACGATCTTCGTTTCCGAAATCGACAACTTCGTCCGCGCCTTCCACTCGGAGGAAGGACTCGACGCCCTCGATTCGCTCCGCGATCTCGACCATCTCGTCGTGGGTTCCTGGCAGGGCATCGTGCTCGCCGTGCTCGTCGCCCCCGTCGTCGAGGAGGTCCTCTTCCGCGGTCTCATTCTCCGCGGTCTGCTCGGCCGCTGGCGCCCCGCCGCCGCCGTCGCCTTGTCCGCCGCGCTCTTCGCGCTCATGCACCTGAACTTGGCGCAGATCCCCGTCACGTTCGTCCTCGGGGCCGTGCTCGGCTGGGTCTACGTGCGCACGCGCTCCCTCGGCCTCTGCATCGCCGGCCACGCCATCAACAACGCCGCCGCCTTCCTCATCGGGCCGCTGCCCTTCGAGGTCGACAACTTCAACCGCATCCCCGAGGTCGCCGGCACGTTCTTCCATCCGTGGTGGTTCGATGCCCTCGGCGTCGGTCTCTTCGCCTGCGGCCTCTGGTGGATCTACCGCCTCACGCCCGCCGGTTTGCCTTGGCTGCGCATCGCCCCGCCGCCTCCCGCGCGCCGCGAGCCGCCGCTCCTGCCGCCTCCCGTCCTCGCCCCCGCCCCGGCCGCAAATGGCCCTTGTCTCACCGCCGCCGCCGCCAACGCTCAACTTCCCATGTCCGCCGCCCTCGCCCATCTCGTGACCTCCCTCGCCCAACGCGCCCGCGCCGCGTCCTTGGTGCTGGCGACGGCCCCGCGGGCGAAGAAAGACGACGCCCTCGCCCGCCTCGCCGACCTCATCGACGGCTCCCACGCCGCCCTGCTCGCGGCCAACGCCCTCGACCTCGCTTCCCCGGAAGCCGCCGTCCTCACGCCCGCCGCCCGCGACCGCCTCACGTTGAACGAAAAACGGCTGCAGCATCTCGCCGCCTCCGTCCGCGAGGTCATTGCGTTGCCCGATCCCGTCGGCCAACTCCTCGACGAAACCGTCCGCCCCAACGGCCTCAAGATCCGCAAGGTCCGCGTCCCGATCGGCGTCATCGGCATCATCTACGAGGCCCGGCCCAACGTCACCGTCGACTGCGCCATCCTCTGCCTCAAGAGCGGCAACGCCTCCATCCTCCGCGGCGGCAAGGAGTGCTTCCACACCAACACCGCGCTCGCCGGCCTCATCGCCCTCGCCCTCGGCGGCGCCGGTCTGCCCGCCGACGCCGTGCAACTTGTGCCGACGACCGACCGCGCCGCCCTCGAGACGCTCCTGAAACTGGATACGCTCATCCACTGCATCATCCCCCGCGGCGGCGAAAGCCTCATCCGCTACGTGGCGCAGAACTCCACCATTCCCGTCATCAAGCACTACAAGGGCGTCTGCTTCGTCTACGTCGACGCCGCCGCCGACCTCGCCATGGCCGAGGCCATCGTGCTCAACGCCAAGGTCCAGCGCCCCAGCGCCTGCAACGCCGCCGAACAGCTCCTCGTGCACGCGTCGGTCGCCGCGACGTTTTTGCCCGCCGTCGCCCGGAGCCTCGCCGCCAAGGGCGTCCAACTCCGTTGCGACCCCGCCGCCCTCGCGATCCTCACCGCAGCCTCCTCCGATCTCTCAACTCTCAACGCTCAACTCTCAACTGCGATCGCCCCCGCGACGGCCCCCGACTACACCGCCGAGTTTCTCGACTACGTCATCGCGGTCCGCGTCGTCGATTCGGTCGACGCCGCCATCGCCACGATCAACCGCGACAGCTCGAATCACAGCGACGCCATCGTCACCGCCGACGAAGCCGCCGCGCGGCGTTTCCTCGCCGAAGTCGACAGCGCGACGGTTTATTGGAACGCCAGCACGCGGTTCACCGACGGCTACGAGTTCGGCTACGGCGCCGAGATCGGCATCAGCACCGACCGCCTCCACGCCCGCGGCCCCATGGGCCTGCCCGAGCTCTGCTCCTACAAGTTCGTGATCGAGGGCACCGGCCAGATCCGGCCCTGAACTTTGCTCAGGCAGTTGAAAGGTGAACGTTGAGGGTTGAGAGATCGATCCGCCGAAAGTCCAGAGGGTCCGGCTTTCAACCTTTAACCTTCAACTTTCAACTCCCCACATGCCCCTCTTCCGCTGGCTCCGCCTCGCCTCCCGCGATGTCGTCCGCGACCGCTGGGTCCGGCTTCGCGCCGACTGCGTCGAGATCGCGCCCGGCCGCATCATCGATCCCTACTATGTGCTCGAGGAAAACGCCTGGGTGCACGCCGTCGCCTTCGACGCCGCCGACCGCCTGCTGCTCGTCCGCCAATACCGCTACGGCGCCGGCGTCTTCACCTGGGAATTGCCCGGCGGCAACGTCGACCCCGGCGAGGATCTTCTGGCCGCCGCGCAACGCGAACTGACGGAGGAGACCGGCGCCGTCGCCGCAACGTGGCGCGAGATCGGCAGCTGGTACGCCAACCCCGCGCGCCAGGACAACCGCATCCACGGTTTCCTCGCCGCGGACGCCCGCATCGTCGCCGCGCCCGAGCTCGATGCCACGGAAGCAATCGAGTCTCGCTGGTTCACGCCCGCCGAGGTCGAGGCCGCCATCGCCGACGGCACCTTCGGCAACGTCATGCACCTCGCCCTCTATCACCGCGCTTTGTTGGCCCGCGCGCAGCCGGGCCCGCGCGCAGGCGGTTGAACGTTGAAGATTGTAGGTTGAGAGACCGGACCTCGGCCCTCGGCAAACGGAGACCGGGAACTGCGGATGGCACGGAACCGCGGCGCCGATTCCTCCTTACCTTGCGCCCGTCCGTCCGAGTCCGCCGCAGCCGGGCTCACGCCGGCTCGAAATGATAGGGCGCCCGGTGGGTCCCCCGCGCCAACGCCTGCGCCGCGGCCAGCGTCTCGCTGCCGCCGCCGGCCGCGCGCACGGTACGGCCCTCCGCGTCCGGCTCCAGCTCCGGCCCGAGCACGAAGCGCGTGCGTTTCGCATCCACGCCGTTGGCGGCGAGGTGGCGTTCCAGCGCCGCGAATGCCTCCGGCGCGCCGGGGTGGGTGGCGAGCGCCGCCGCGCATTCGCTTTCCGCCGCCGGCCGGCCCAGCCGCCACGACAGGTTGCCGAGATGGCAAACCGCCGACGACACGTGGCCCTCGACGATGGGCGCCTGCAGCTCCGCCGGCCGGCGCGCCCGCACCGCGTCGAGAAAGTTCGCCATGTGCCGGCCGCCGCCGTCCCCCGGAAACTGGCGGATGCGTTTGCCGTCGCGGTCGAAGACGCTGCCGCCGCCGCGCAACCCGACGAAAGATCCGCCCTCGCAATCGAGGCAGATGCCCTCGCGGATCCCGCGCAATTGATCCATCGCGCGCACGCCGGCCTTCTGCGGCAGATTGCGGTTCTCCACCAGCATCCGGAAATCGGCGAACTCCACCAGCGTGAGCTGCGTGTTCGGGGTCTCGCCGGCATCGTCGAACGCGAACCGCCCGCCCAAACCGCGCACCCGCCGCGGCAGGTCCGTCCCGCCCACCAGCATCCGGCACGCGTCGATCGGATGGACGCCGCTGTTGCCGAGGTCGCCGTTGCCCGTGCTCCACACCCAATGCCAGTCGTAATGCAGCCGCGGGCGGGTCAACGGCACCAGCGGCGCCGGTCCGCAATAGAGATCGTAATCCAGATCGGACGGACGGTGCGGCTCGGCCCGGCCGATGGCGTTGCGCTGCTCGTACCACACGATGTGCGCCGAGCGCGGCCGGCCGATATGGCCCTCGCGCAGCCACGCCGCCGCCGCCCGCAACCCTTCGTCGGAACGGTACTGCGTGCCCGCCTGCACGACGCGGCCCGTCTGCCGCGCCACCGCCGCAAGTTGCGCGCCTTCCCACAGGCTGTGGGAAACGGGCTTCTCCACGTAGACGTCCTTGCCCGCCCGGCAGGCCCAGATCGCCAGCGGCGCGTGCCAGTGGTTCGGGGTCGCGATCACGACGGCGTCGACATCCGCGCGCGCCAGCACCCGGCGCGGATCGGTCTCCGCCGCGGGCGCCTGGCCCGCCGCCTTCGCCGCGGCCACCTGCGCGGCGAGGCGCGCGGGATCGACGTCGCAGAGCGCCGTGAGTCGCGCGCCGGCCAGCGGCAGGAGGTTGCGGACATGGCCGCCGCCCTTGCCGCCGAGGCCGATGACGGCGACGCGGATGTCGGCGTTGGTACCCGCCGCCGCGGCGAACGAACGGCGGACAAAGGGAAACACGAGCGGGACGGCGGCGCCCAGGCGCAGGAAGCGGCGGCGGGGTAACGGAGGCATGGCGAGGTGGGGCAAAAGTCGGCAGGGAACCGGACGGGCGGCGCTCAGCGGCCGGCGGCAAAGTCGCGGTAGTGCTCGGCCACGTTCGCGGTTTCCGCGTCGCCGCGATGGAAATAGATCCGGTGGCGCAGGCGGAGTTCGCCGCCGGCCGGGATTCGGATCGTGCCGGCATCGGGCTGGTCGGGCAGCTTTTCGAAATCGTGCCGGCCGAGCGGATTCGCCGCGAACAGGCCGTAGTCGCGCACATGCCACCACGTCGGGTGCGAGGGATTGTCCGGATGGTCGAAGATCGCGATGCCGATCACGCGGCCGTCCGGCAGCGGCCCCGAGTAATCGCACCACGGCGCCCGCCGGCCCCACGCGGCCGCGTCGCGGTCGCCGCGGGCGTTGACGATCCGGCCGGTGCCGGCGCGCCGTTCCTTGCCTTTGCCGTGCGTCACCCGCAGCGCCTCGTTCACGCGCACCGCGAGCATGCCCTCCTCGGTGTCGCCCAGAGTCAGCGGCCCGTGGCTCGCGCGGATGACGATCTCGTGGTCGAGCAGCGTCCCGCCCGCCACCCGCCGGATCCGCAGCGTCGTCTCGTCCGTCGCCAACGGCGTGCCGTCGGCCGCCAGCCACCGGTGCGCCACGCGCAGCCGGCCCTCGGGCCCGTCCTGCGTCTCCGCGCCGCCGACCGTGACGATCGTGCCGGTGCGGCGCTCCGGCAGCGCGCGCCAAAGATCGTGGCCGTTCACCAGGCCGTGCCCGAACCAGACGCCGCGGTGCCAGTCGTGGTCGCGCGCCTCCGCCGTGTCCTCCCGCAACGGCCAGTCGCGCGTGTAGCCCGTGCCGTCCGCATCCAGAATCGGATACAGGCAAGGCTTCGAGCCGCTGGCAAAGAGGTACTCGGTGAACAGCCGGCCGCCGATCTCGACCCGCACGCGGTCGGTCCCGGGCCGGAACGTGACGCGGTCGCTGTCGGCCGCCCGCAACGCGGGCGCCAGCAGGAGCAGGCAAAAAAACCGGACGGCGGTTCTCACGGGGTCAACCGGGCTTTGCCCGTTTCCGGCGCGAACGCAATCGCGACCATGCCGAGGCCGTAGATCAGGGCCGCCGCCGTCCCCACCGCCGGGTAGCTGCCCCCCAGCCACGTGAAGAGCGCACCCGCCGCCAGCACCCCGCCCGCCGTGGCAAACCGGCCCGCGTTGTAGGCCAGCCCGCTCCCCGTCGCCCGCACCGCCGTCGGGAACAGCTCGGGCAGGTACAGCGGCAGCCAGCCGAAGAAGAGCGTCGCGACCAACCCCTGCGCGAACACCACCGGCAGAAACGACGGCCGCAGCGGCGCCGTCAGCTGGAACATCGCCGCCGTCAGCGCCAGCGAGCCGAGGCTGATGAGAAAATAGGAACGCCGCCGGCCCAGCAGCCGCGCGACCTGCGCCCCCGCCAGGCTGCCGACCATCGCGCCCGCCGCCCACCAGCCCTGAGTCACCGCCTTGTAGTCCGCTTGCACCGCCCCGCCCACCTTGTCCGCCCACGGGATCATCCACTTGCTCGCGGCCCAGGCGCCCACCAGCGGCACCGTGCCCAGTGCGATTCCCGCCCAAGTGATCCGGCGCAGCTCCGGACCGAACAGGCGCCGCAGCGGCGTCCGCGTCCCGGCGCCCTTCGGCTGCGCGCGCGCCGCCCGCCAGGCCGGCGATTCCGGCAACAGCACCAGCACCGCCAGCCCCAGCCCCGCGGGCAAACCCGCCAGCTGGAACAGCCAGCGCCACGACGTCTCCGTCACCGGCCAGAGCTGCGCCAGCTGCGACAGCAGCAGAATGCCCGCGTTGATCGCGCAACCCATCAGGCCGGCGACCAGCGGCCGCGATTTGTCCGGCCAGGACTCCGCCACCAGGGCGACGGCGTTGGGCCAGACGCCCCCGACGCCGAGCCCGACGAGGAAGCGCAGCACGAGCATTTCCTCCTGGGAGCGCGCCCAGGCGCCCAGTCCGGCAAAGACCGAATAGAGCAGAATGCTTACGCCCATCGCGCGCGCCCGGCCGATCCGGTCGCCGAGGTTGCCCAGCGCAATGCCGCCCACCGCCGCCCCGAACATCAGCGCGGCCGTGAAACGGGCGAACCAATCGCCCCCCAGGGTCGCCGTGTAGCCTTCGCCCAGCAGCGACTTCGAAACCGACAGCGAGGCCAGCGGCATCAGGCCCAGCTCGAATCCGTCGAACACGAGCGCGGCAAACGCCGCGCCGAGCACCGCCCAACGTGCGCCCCGGCCCGGGACGTCCGGCTTCATGGCGCCCCCTCCGCCGCGTCCGGCCGCGGCCCGAGCACCCGGATGATCGCACTGTTGTCGAGTTCGCCCCAGCCGGCCCGCTCCGCCGCCGCCAGAACTTCCCCGTGCACGGTGCTGAGCGGCATCGGCAGGCCGGCGGCCTGACCGTGCGCCACGATCAAGCGCACGTCCTTGAGGTGCTGCGCCAGCCTTGCCTCCGGCGCAAAATCCCCGCGCAGCATCTTCTCGCCCTTGCGGTCCATGATCCGCGCATAGGCCGGCCCCGCCCGCATGATCGCCAGCGCCTGCGCGGCATCGAGCCCGAGGCCCTGCGCCAAAGCGAGGCCCTCCGCCAGCGCGGCGCGGTTCAGGCCGAGCACCAGATTGGTCACGAGCTTCATCCGGGCCCCCGTCCCTGCCCCGCCGGTGTGGAATACCGCCGGCCCGAGGGCCGCAAACAGGTCCGCGCAGGCCGCCATCGCCGCCGCCGGCCCTCCGGCCATCAGCACCGCGCCGCCTTCCCGCACCTGCGCGCTGCTCCCCGAAACCGTGACGTCGAGGTACGTCACTCCGCGCTCCGCCCATTCCGCCGCGAGCCGTGCCGCGGACTCCGGGTCGCCGGTCGTCGTGTCCACCACGATCGTGCCCGGGCGCAATTCCGCCGCGCATTCCGCGAGCACCGCCGCCGACTCGCGGTGGGTCGGCAGGCTCAGCACCAGACGGTCGCCGGCACCCGCTGCGCCCGCCGCCGTTTCCGCCGCCGCGCCGCCGCTGCACCGCCAGGCGTCGCGTCGCGCCGGATCGAGATCGTAGCCGGTCACGGCGAAGCCGCCGGCCCGCAGTCGCTCCGCGAGCGCGCTGCCGAGCAAGCCGAGGCCGATGAGACCTGCGGGCCGGGCCCGGGGGGTGGAGGGGCTCATGCCCCTTCACCTTGTACGGTCCGCGCGGGACATGGCAACCCCGGCCGGACCGACGAACGCCATCAGGCGCGCCGCGCCGCGATCGCGCGGAACACCGCCTCGCCCGTCGCCGGCGAGGCCAGCGGCACCGGACCGGGCATCGATCCGAAACTCGCCACCGCATCGCGGATCGCCTCGCGCACCGCGAACGCCAGCATCAGCGGCGGTTCGCCGACCGCCTTGCTGCCGTGGATCGTGTTCGGCTGCGCGGCGTTCCGCAGCAGCGTGACGTTGAATTCCATCGGCGCGTCGCTGATTGCCGGGATCTGGTAGGTGCTCGCGCTGTGCGTCAGCAGCCGGCCCTTCGCATCCCACTTCAGCTCCTCGCTCGTCAGCCAGCCCATGCCCTGCACGAAGCCGCCTTCGATCTGGCCGCGGTCGATGCCGGGGTTCAGCGAGTTGCCCACGTCGTGGACGACGTCCGCCCGCCGCACGCGGGTCATGCCCGTGGCGCCGTCGACCTCGACCTCCGCCACCGCCGTGCCGCACGCGAAATAATGGAAGGGCCGGCCCTCGCCCTTGCTCCAGTCCCAGCCGATGCCCGGCGTGCGGTAGTAGCCCGTCGCCGCCAGTTGGATACGTTCGAGGTAGGCTTTGCCGCAGACCTGGGCAAACGGCACGCGCCGGCCGTTGTCCTTGGCGCGCGCCTCGCCGCCGGCAAACGCGACCTGCTCCGGCGTCGTGCCGAGCATCGCCGCCGCCACCGGCGCCAACCGCTCCCGCAGCGTCGTGCAGGCCGCCGCCACCGCCATGCCGTTGAGGTCCGCGCCGCTCGACGCCGCCGTCGGCGACGTGTTCGGCACCTTGTCCGTCGCCGTCGGCATCACGCGGATCGCCGCGGCCGGGAGGCCGAGCTCGCGCATCGCCACGCCGATGATCTTGGCGTTGAGGCCCTGCCCCATCTCCGTGCCGCCGTGGTTCACCTGCACCGAACCGTCCGCGTAGATCAGCACGTAGGCGCCGGCCTGGTTGTAATGCGTCAACGTAAACGAAATTCCGAACTTCAGCGGCGTGATCGCCAGCCCGCGCTTCACCCCGCGGTGCATCGCGTTCCAGATGTCGATCTCGCGCCGGCGCTCGTCGAACTTCGCCTCCGTCTTCGCCTGGTGCCAGATCGCGAGCAGCCGGTTGTCGCCGATGTCCTCGCGGTAATGCGTCCGGTTCGTCTCGCCCGTGCCGTGGTAGAAATTCCGTTCGCGCACCGTCTCCGGCCGCTGGTCGCAGGTGCGCGCCACGCGGTCGACGATCTCCTCGATCACCAGCATGCCCTGCGGGCCGCCGAAACCGCGGAAGGCCGTGTGCGAGGTCGTGTTCGTCTTCGCCACGCGGCCCGTGAAATCCACCGCCGGCAGGTAGTACGCGTTGTCGAGGTGGAAGAGCGCGCGGTCCAGAATCGGCTGCGACAGGTCGAGCGACCAGCCGCCGTCGGAAACAAGTTCGATCTTCGCGGCCAGCAGCCGGCCCTCGTCGTCGTGCCCGACCGAGAACTTCGCCAGGAACGGATGCCGCTTCCCGGTCAGCGCCAGATCGAGATCGCGGTCGAGCTGCACGCGCACCGGCCGGCCCGTCTTCACCGCCGCCAGCGCCACGTACGCCGCCCACGCATTGCCCTGCGTCTCCTTGCCGCCGAAACCGCCGCCCATGCGCGGTGCCTGCACCGTCACCTTGTGCCGCGCGACGTGCAGCACCTCCGCGACGATGGTCTGGATCTCCGACGGATGCTGCGTCGACGAATGCACCGTCACCGCGCCGTCCTCGCCCGCCTCGGCCCACGCCGCGTGCGTCTCGAGATAGAAGTGCTCCTGGCCGCCGAATTCGAATTCGCCGTCGAGCACCCGCGGCGCCGCCGCCAGCGCCGCCGCGCAGTCCCCTCGTTTCAACGAGTGCGGCTCCGTGTGGTAGCTGTCCGCCGCGATCGCCGCTTTGATGCCGACCAGCGCCGACAGGGGCTCGTAGTCGACTTCGACCAACGCCGCTGCCGCGCGGCAGGCCGCGATGGATTCCCCTACGACCAACGCCACGATCTGGCCGTGGAACTGCACTTCGTCCTTCGCCAGCAGCGGTTCGTCGTGGCGCACCGGACCCGAGTTGTTCTCGCCGGGAATATCCTCCGCCAGCAGCACGGTCGCGATGCCGGGCGCCCGGCGCGCCGCCGCCGCGTCCCGGCGCAGGATCTTCGCCCGCGCGTGCGGCGCCAGCACCGGCCACACGTCGAGCATCGGCCGGCGCTGGGCCGTGTCGTCGACGTACATCGCCCGCCCGGTCACGTGCCCCACGGCGCTCTCGTGCCGCAGCTGCCGCGAGGCCTCCGCCACCGGCCACGGCGCGCTCGCCGCAAAGACCGGCGGCACATCGGCCACGAGGCTCTTCTCGCCGGCCGCGAATTTCTCCCACAGCGCGACGATCACGCCGCGGCGGTACTCCGCGCTGCCGCGCACGTCGTCGATCGGCGTGAATTCGTCCCGCAAAATCGCGGCCACCGCCGCGTGCGCCTCGGCCAGCGACTTGCCTTCGATGGCCGCTTCCGCGCGCCGCGCGCGCACCGGCGTCGCCGCCACGCCGCCGTAGGCCAAACGCGCGCGCCGGACGATGCCGCCTTCGTCCGTATCGAGGCAAAACGCCCCCGCAACGATGCTGATGTCGAGCTCGCGGCGGTGGGACGCCTTCTGGAAATCCGCCCGCCGCGTCCAGCCGTGCGCCAGCACCGCCGCCGGCCGCGGCAGCACGACGGCCAGCATCACTTCGTCGGGCCGCAGCTGCGTCTGCCGGTACGCAGTGAAGAATTCCGCCAGTGGCAATATCCGCCGTCCCAGCGTCGAAGCGAGCACGACCTTCGCGTCCAGCGTCAGCAGGACGGGCGCGCTGTCGCCGATGGGCGACGCCGTCACCAAGTTGCCTCCGAGCGTCGCCCGGTTGCGGATTTGCCGCGCGGCAAAGACCCCGAGCATCTTGGCCAGCGACGGATACTCCTCCGCCAAAGTTTCCTCGATCGCGGTCAGCGTCACGGCGGCGCCGATCGTCCATTCCGACCGCGTTGATTCGATCGCGATCAGCTCCGGCACCGCTTCCGTCGAGATCAGCACCGGGAACCGTTTGAACTTCTTGTTCAGCTCGACGCCGATCTCCGTGGCGCCCGCGACCAATTTCGCTTCCGCGTATTTCTTCTTCAGCGCGAAGAGCTCGGCCAACGACGTCGGCCGGAAGAATCGGTCGCCGCCGCCCGTGTAGCCCACCGCCTCCGGCGCCGGCACCGGCGCCTGCAGCCGCGCGGCAAACGGATCCGCCGCCGGATCCGCCTGTTGCCGTTGCGCCAACGCCGCCGTGAGCGCATCGCGGATCGGCCGGTAGCCCGTGCAGCGGCAAAGGTTGCCGCAAAGTTGGTCGTTGATCTGGCAACCTTCCTTCACCTCGGGCCGGTAGTACGCCTCGAACATCGAGACCACGAAGCCCGGCGTGCAGTACCCGCACTGCGAACCGAAATGGTCGACCATCGTCTGCTGCACCGGATGCAACGCGTTGCCCTGCGTCAGGCCCTCGACGGTCACGACTTCGCGTCCGGCAAACATCGGCAGCAACGCGATGCAGCTGTTGATCGCGCGATAGGTCGGCTGGCCGTCGGCTTTGCGTTCCACCAAGGCCACCGTGCACGCGCCGCAGTCGCCCTCGGCGCAACCGCACTTGCTGCCGGTCCGGCCGGAGTGTCGCAGCCAATCCAGCAGCGTCGTCGTGGCGGGCGCGCCCGTGACGCGCACGGCTTCCCCGTTGAGCGTGAACTCGAAGGTATCCGTCGTTCCCGTTCCCGGTGTCGCGACCGTGCTGTTGCTCATGGGGCGAAAATGTCGGCCTGTCCGCGCGGCGCAAATCCCGCGCGGTCCGGGTTCAGAGGGCGGCGCGGTTGACGTCCTTGTAATAAAGGTAGCTCGCGGGCTGCTTGCCCATCGCGACGAACCACTGCGGGCAGTACGACGCCATCCAGATCACGTCGCCGGCCGCGACCGGATACCACGAATCCTCGAGCCGGTACACGCCTTGGCCCGCGAGCATCAGCAGGCCGTGCTCCATGACGTGCGTCTCGACAAACGGCAGCGTCGCGCCCGGTTGGTACGTGAAGATGTTCATCGCCAGATCGAACTCCGGCACATCCGGCAGCAGCACCTGCAGCCGCGCATCCGGGTCGCCGAGGAAGGGCTCGCCTTTCACGTCGCGCGCATCGCCGATCACCGCCGCCGGCGCCGCGATCCCCGGCGCACTTGCATAGGCTTTCTGGAACAGCGTCAGCCGCGTGCCGGCCTTCGGCGCGGTGAACGTCCACGCCGTGCCCGCGGGCGCGAAGAAATATCCGCCCGGCCCCAGTTTCTCCTTCTTGCCGCCGAGGGTGAGCGTGCCGCCGCCGGTCTCGACGTAGCCCGCCGTCTCCGTGCCGTCGGCCGGATACTCCGCGCGGCCGCCCGCCGCGAAGGTGATCAGCACCTGCGCGAACCGCGCGCCCATCGTCGGGTTGATCAGCGTCACGGGCGTCGCGCCCGCGATCCCGGGAATCATGCTCTTCACGTGCCCGTCGGGCGCGATCAGCGCATGGCGGGCGGCAACACGGGTGCGGGTCTGGCCGTAGGGAAGCGTCATGGTAAATCGGGAAACGTTCAGGTCGCGCCGGGCCTCAGGAACTTGCCCGGCGGCGGCAGGTTGACGAGCCGGCCGGCCGCATAGACCGGATGGCCGCGCACGTAGGTATCGGTGATCCGGGTCCGGTTGGGCCGGCCGGTGTAGGCGCTGATCCGGTGCCGCGTCCAGAGGTCGTCCGCCGCGATCTTCTGCGGCCGGCCGAAATCGATCAGCGAGAAATCCGCGTCCTGCCCCACCGCCAACGTGCCCTTGCAGCCGTCGAGGCGGAAGCGCCGCGCGACGTTCCGCGCGAGCAGCGCCGCGAAGCGCGGCAGATCCTTCTCCGCCGTGTCCGCGATTTCCGAAAGGAGCAATTGCGCGCCGTGCTGCACGCCGCCGATGCCGCCCCAGATCGCGAAAAAGTCCGGCGAGGTCTTCAGTTCCATCGGCGCCGGCGAATGGTCCGACCCGATCGTGTGGATGCGTCCCGCCCGCAGATCGGCCCACAGCGCCTGGCGCCGTTTCTCGTCGCGGATCGGCGGCGCGCACTTCGCCGCCGCGCCGATCTTCGCCACGTCCTTGTCGTTCAGCAGCAGGTAGTGCGGGCAGGTCTCGGCCGTGACGTCGATGCGCTGGTCGCGCGCCGTCTCGACGAGCGCGACGCCCTCGGGGCTGCTCACGTGCACAATGTGCAGCGCGCAGCCGGTTTCGCCGGCCAGCTCCGTTGCCGTGCGGATCGCCTCGAGTTCGACTTCGACAGGTCGCGACGCGAGCCAGGCCGCGGCGTCCGCCTTGCCCTTCGCTTTCTGCACCGCCGTGAACTTCGCCGCCAGAGCGTCGTCCTCCGCGTGAACCGCCACGATGAGCCCGAGTTTCGCCGCGCGCTTCATGCCTTCGCGCAAAGTCTTCGTATCGACGTGCGGGAAACTGGCGATGCCGCTGTTCGACATGAACGCCTTCAGCCCGATCGCGCCCGCGTCCCGCAGGGCGGCGAGCTTGTCGAGGTTCAGCGGCGTGAGCCCGCCCCAGAGCGCGAAATCGACGCAGGACAATTCTTCCGCGAGGCGCCGTTTCTCCCGCAGCGCCGCGGCGTCGAGCACCGGCGGTTCGGAATTGAGCGGCATGTCGAAGAACATCGTCCCGCCGCCGGTCGCCAGCGCCGCTGAGCCGGACGCCAGGCCCTCCCACTCCGCGCGGCCGGGCTCGTTGAAATGCACGTGCGCGTCGATCAGGCCGGGAAACACATAGCGTCCGTCCGCCTCGAGCACGGTCGCGGCCGGTTCCTCGACCCGCGGCGCGATCTTCACCACGCGGCCCTCGAGCACAGCGAGTTCGGCTTCGACGATGCCGTCGGGCGTTACGAGGCGTCCTCCGCGGACCAGAAGATCCAGTTCGTTGATCATGCGTTCCGCAACTGGCTGAGGAATTCGACCGTGACCCGCAAGGCCGCATCGAGATCGGCCGGCGCCGCGTACTCGTCCGGGTGGTGGCTGAGGCCCTCGCGGCAACGCACGAAGAGCATCGCGGCGTCGGTCAGGCCGGCCATCACGACGGCGTCGTGGCCCGCCCCGCTGACCAACTCGAGATTGCGTCCCTGCACCGTTTGCACCGCCGCGCCGAGGGCGCGCCGCAGCGCCGGCGCGCAGGCGACCGCGCCGTTGTCCTGCGTGACTTCCCACGCTTTATCGAGCCGGCGCCGCCGCGCGATCCCGTCCGCCGCCGCCAGCAATTGCCGCAACGCCTTCGTCCGCGCCGCGTCGCGCGCGTGCCGCACATCCAACGACAATACGACCTCGCCCGGGATCACGTTCGGCGCCCCCGGTTTGACCTGCAGCGTGCCCACCGTGGCCACAAGCCCCGGCACCGCCCGCGCCAACGCCTCCGCCGCCAGCACGACTTCCGCCGCGCCGGCGAGCGCGTCGCGCCGCAGCGCCATCGGCGTCGTGCCCGCATGGCCGGCCTTGCCGCGCAAGGTCAGCCGCCCGCGGGTCTGCCCCGCGATCGCCGACACCGTGCCGACCGCCAATCCCTCGGCCTCGAGCACCGGGCCCTGCTCGATGTGGACTTCAAAGTAACCCAACAGATCGCTTTGCCGGTGGGCGGCTACGGGCAATTTCCAAGGTGCGCCGGCTAAGGTTTCGAGCGCGGCGCGCACGCTCACGCCGGCGGCATCCTTGAACGCGAGGTCCGCGGCGCGCAGTTGGCCGCTGTAGCCCTTGCTCCCGAGGTACGCGCTGGCGAACCGCACGCCCTCCTCTTCCGCAAAGCCGATGACCTCCACGGCAAAGGGCAGCGCGACCTTGCGCCGCTGCAATTCCTGCAAAGCCAAGATCGGCAGCAGCACGCCGAGCGGGCCGTCGAACCGGCCGGCATCGCGCACCGTGTCCAGATGCGAACCGACCAACAGCGTCTTCGCGCCCGGCGTCGGCCCTTCGAGCCGGCCGATCAGATTGCCGACGCGGTCCTCGCGCACGGCCAGTCCGGTCGCCTGCATCCAACGTCCGACCTGGGCGTTGGCCCGGCGCATGGCCGGCGAGAGAAACGTGCGGGTGAGCCGGCCCGGTTCGTCGGAGATCTGCCCGAGTTCGTCGAGCCAGCGGACCAATTGGCGCGTCGCGGCGAGCATGGTTCAGCTGCCGCGGTAAGTGCTGAACGCGAACGGCGTCACCAGCAACGGCACGTGGTACCCCGCCGCCGGATCGAAGATCGTGAAACGGATCGGCACCTCGTCGAGAAACGGCGACGCCGCGCCGTGGGCCTCGAAGTAGGCGCGCACATGGAACACGAGTTCGTATTCGCCGGCCGCCATTTCCGCTTCCGCCAACACCGGCGCGTCGGTGCGGCCGTCGGCGTTCGTCACGACGGTTTTCAGCCGGACCGGCGCGACGCCGCGCCGCCACAGCTCGATCGTCATGCCGGGCGCGGGCTTGCCGGATGTGAGGTCGAGGACGTGGGTGCTGAGTTTGGCGGGCATGGGTAGATCAGTAGCCGGGGAAGCCGCGGCGGGACAGGGCCAAATTTAGCGCCCGGTCCCGGCAGCGGAAAAAGTTCACGGCCCCCGCAGGCAATCCTCCAGGCGCAGCCGCGCGATCTTCTCGATCTCGCCGAGGGCGGCGGCGAACTCCGTATCGGCATCGTGGTGACGCCGCGCCTCCATGGCCGCGAGGATGGCGGATTTGTGGTTGAGCCGGGCGCAGATGATGAACGGGAAACCGAAGCGTTCGAGGTAGGCCGCGTTGAGCGTCTGGATGCGGGCAATTTCCTCGGCGGCCAGGGCATTGAGTCCGGCGGCGGCCTGCTCGCGCGTCGATTCGGCGGTGAGGCGGTTCTGCTGCGCGAGGCGGCCGGCCAAATCGGGATGCGCCCGGATCAACGCGAGCTGCCGGTCGCGGCCCGCCGCGCGCATCGTCGCGCAAAGGGCGGCGTGGAGGTGGTCGGCGTCGCGGAACGGCCGCTGCGGCCACGTCTCGTCCGCCACCCAGGGCGAATGTTCGAAGAGATGCCCCAGCCGCGCGACGAAGGCCGCGCGGTCGAGGGCGTTGAGTTCGGCCAGCGTCGGCATCAGGGCAGCAGTTCGTAGGCGGGCAACGACAGGAACTCGTCGAACTGCTCGCTCTTCGACATGCGCATGAAGAGATCGACGGCGTCCTTGAAATGACCGGTGTCGTAGCGTTCGTCGCCGTACTCGGCGCGGATCTTTTTCAATTCGTCCGCGAGCAGCGTGTCGTAGAGCTCGGCCGTGATCGCGCGGCCGTCGTCGAGTTTGGCCCCGTAGCGCAGCCACTGCCAAAGTTGCGACCGCGAGATTTCCGACGTCGCGAGATCTTCCATCAGGTTGTGGATCGGTTCCGCGCCGGAGCCGCCGAGCCAGGCCTCGAGGTAACGCACGCCGACGTGGAGGTTCCAGCGCACGCCGCCCTCGGTGATCGGGCCGTGGAGCGGCGCGAGCAGATCGGCGGCGGTGATCTTCACGTCGTGGAGCCGGTGGAGGTTGTTCGGCCCCTTCATGTGCAGCGCGAAGGCCTCGAGCGCCGTCTGCACGAGACCGGGATGCGCGACCCAGGTGCCGTCGTGGCCGTCGCCGGCCTCGCGCTCTTTGTCGGCGCGGACCTTGGCGAGGGCGGCGGCGTTGGCCTCGGGGTTGTTCTTGATCGGGATCTGCGCGGCCATGCCGCCCATCGCGTAGGCGCCGTGGCGGTGGCACACGTTGATCACGTGCAGCGCGTAGGCGCGGAGAAACGGCACCGTCATCGTGATCAGCGTGCGGTCGGGAAAAAGGTACTCCGGCCGGTTCCGGAATTTCTTCACGAAACTGAACATGTAATCCCAGCGCCCGCAGTTCAGGCCGCTGGCGTGCTCGCGCAACTCGTACAGGATTTCCTCCGCTTCAATGCAGCCGAGGATCGTCTCGATCAGAACCGTGGCGCGCACGGTGCCGCGCGGAATGCCGAGCGCGGCCTGGGCGTGGACGAAGATGTCGTTCCACAGCCGCGCCTCGAGGTGGCTCTCCATCTTCGGCAGATAGAAATACGGGCCGCTGCCGCGGGCGATGAGCTCCTTGGCATTGTGGAAAAAGTAGATGCCCCAGTCGAAGAGCGACGCCGGCACGCGGGCGCCGCCGAGCAGCACGTGTTTCTCTTCCATGTGCCAACCGCGCGGGCGCGCGACGATCGTGGCGATCTTGTCCTTGAGCGCGTAGCGTTTCCCTTCCGGCGACGTGTACGTGATCGTGCGGCGCGCGGCGTCGCGCATGTTGATCTGGCCCTCCATCACGTTTTCCCAAGTCGGGGAATTGGCGTCCTCGAAATCGGCCATCCAGCACTGCGCGCCGGAATTGAGGGCGTTGATCGCCATCTTGCGGTCGACGGGACCGGTGATCTCGGTGCGGCGGTCGACGAGGTCGGGCGGCGGCGGCGGCACCTGCCAATTGCCGGCGCGGATCGCGGCCGTCTCGGGCAGGAAATCGGGCAGCTGGCCCGCGTCGATTTCGGCCTGGCGGACGACCCGGCGGGCGAGGAGTTCGCGGCGGCGCGGCCCGAACTTCGTCACCAGCTCGGCGAGGAAGGCGCAGGCCTCCGGCGTGAGAATCTCGGCATAGCGCGGCGGGAGCGGTCCGGCGATTTCAAGTCCGGCAACGACAGGATGGCTCATGGTGAAGGGTTAACGCGTTAGCAGCCCGGAGGCCAAATCCCAAAAATCGGCGGTCCAGACTTCCGCCAAAATCACCAGCACGCCGGCGCGATTCGGCGTTGTCACGCCCCCGGCCGCGACCCAGCCTCCGCGCCGCATTGCCATGAGCGCCGAACTTTTCATGCGGGAAGCCATCAAGGAAGCGGACGCCGGCCTGCGCGGCGGGCGCGGCGGGCCCTTCGGCTGCGTCATCGTGCGCAAGGGCGAGATCGTCGCGCGCGGCAACAACCGCGTCACTTCCACCAACGACCCCACCGCCCACGCCGAGGTCACCGCGATCCGCGAGGCCTGCGCCGCGCTCAAGACCTTCCAACTCGACGACTGCGAGCTCTACACGAGCTGCGAACCCTGCCCGATGTGTCTCGCCGCCATCTACTGGGCGCGCATCCCGCGGGTCTTCTACGGCAACACCCGCGGCGACGCCGCGGCCATCGGCTTCGACGACGACTTCATCTACCAACAGATTCCGCTGCCGCCCGAGCAACGCGCCATCGCCATGCAGCCGCTGCTGCGCGACGAGGCCCTCGGCACCTTCAAGGCCTGGCAGGCGAAGTCGGACAAAGTCCGGTACTGAAATCGCCGATACCGCGGGCCCGGCGCCGCCCGCCCGCCCGGCGCGATCCGCCGAAACGGGCTCGCAATTCCCGCGCGGCCCGCATGCTCGGGCGCAGTCTTTCGCCCCATGTCGCCGCATCCCCTGCTGCCCCGCCTCGCCTTTGCGCTGCTCTGCCTGACCGCCGCCCCCGGCCGCGCCGCCGAGCCCAAACCCTTCCCGATGCCCGCCGCCGCCGCCGCGCCCGCGGCCCCGGCCGCCGCGAAGCCCCCCGCCGCCGTCGAGAGCACCGTCGTGAAGATCTTCTCCACGATCCGCTACCCCGATCCGTACAAGCCGTGGACGAAACAGCAGCCGCGCGAAACCTCCGGCACCGGCGTCATCATCGAGGGCAAACGCATCCTCACCAACGCCCATGTCGTCGCCTACGCGAGCCAGGTGCAGGTGCAGGCCAACCTCTCCGGCGACAAAATCCCCGCCACCGTCGAGGCCATCGCCCCCGGCATCGACCTCGCGATCCTCAAGCTCGAGGACGAATCCTTCTTCGACAACCGCGCCCCCCTCGCCCGCGCGACGAAGCTGCCCGCGGTCAAGGACGCCGTCCTCGTCTACGGTTTCCCCACCGGCGGCAGCAACCTCTCCATCACCAAGGGCATCGTCTCCCGGATCGAATTCGCGCTCTACAATTTCCCCACGTCGGGCCTGCGCATCCAAATCGACGCCGCGATCAATCCCGGCAACAGCGGCGGCCCGGCCGTCGCCGACGACAAGATGATCGGCCTCGCCTTCAGCCGGCTCGGCGGCGGCGACAACATCGGCTACATCATTCCCTGCGAGGAAATCGACCTGTTCCTGAAGGACGCCGCCGACGGCCGCTACGAGGGCAAACCCGCGATGTTCGACGCGTTGCAGACCTTCGAGAATCCCGCGCTCCGCCCCTTCCTCAAAGTCGACCGCAGCATCCAGGGCATGATCGTCACGCAAGCCGACACCTCCGACCCCGCGTATCCGCTCCAGCCCTGGGACATCGTGACCAAGATCGGCGACACGCCCATCGACAACGAAGGCATGGTCAAAGTCGGCGACATCCGCGTGCGCTTCCAATACCTGATCCAGAAGGTCGCGCGCGACGGCAAGCTGCCCCTCACCCTCGTCCGCGCCGGCAAGGAAATGAAGGTCGAGCTCCCGGTCGCGCCGCGCCGCCCGATGCTCATCCCCGATCTCGAGGGCTCGTATCCCCAATACTTCATCTACGGACCGCTCGTTTTCTCGACCGCCACGCAGGCCTTTGTCGGCGGCCTCAACAACGCCGCCGTCGCGCTCGCCGCCTCCGCAAGTCCCCTGTCGCAACGCCGCTCCGACCGTCCCGCCTTCGAGGGCGAGGGCCTCGTCGTCGTGGCCTCGCCCTTCTTCCCGCACAAACTCGTCAACAACTACTCGCAGGTGCAGTCGGCCGTGCTCGACAAGGTGAACGGCGTGAAAATCAAGAACCTCGCCCACCTCGTCGCGACGCTGCGCGACCTGAAGGACGAATTCGTCGTCTTCGAATTCGGCGGCCGGCGCTTCGAAACCCCCGTCTTCCGCCGCGCGGAAATGGTCGCCGCCACCGAAGACATCCTGAACGACAACGGCGTCCGCGCCCAGGCCTCTCCCGAATTGCTCGCGATCTGGAACCAGAAATCCGCCGGCGGGAATTGAAGCGCTCGGTCGCGAGCCGGCGGGTTGAAGGGTGAAAGTTGAAGGTTGAAAGCCGGAGAAGCAGTCGGTCGCGCCAGAACATCGGTCGAGTCCCTGCCGCGCCAACCTGCACTTATTCCGCCTCCGATCTTTCAACTTTCACCTTTCAACTTTCAACCGGCAGCGGCAGCGGCAGCGCCGCCGCCGCCGCGCCTCCGCCGCTGCTAGCACTTGCCAATCCGGGGCACCCGCTCAACCTTTGCCGCCTATGCATTTCGACAACCTGCAGGCCAGTCTCTCCGCTCCGCTGCCGCGCCTCGACGACGACGAGGATGACGACGAGAAACCGGAACCCGGCGAGGCCAAGAAGGCCGGCGGCCCCGTGGCGATGGTCATCGCGCGCAAGTTCCTCGAGCAGCGGAAGATTTTCCTCTGGGGCGCCGTGACCGACGCCACCGCCAAGGACCTGACCGAGAAACTCCTCTACCTCGAATCCGAAGCGCCCGGCAAAGAGATCACGTTCTACCTGAATTCCCCCGGCGGCTCGATCACGGCCGGCATGGCGATCTACGACACGATGAAGCTCATCACGTCGCCGATCACCGTTGTCGTCACCGGCATGGCCGCTTCCATGGGCTCGATTCTGCTCTGCGGCGCCGCCAAGGGCCGCCGTCTGCTCTATCCGCACTCCCGCGTCCTGATCCACCAGCCGCTCATCTCCGGCCGCATGATCGGCCCCGCCAGCGACATCAACATTCAGGCGAAGGAAATGGAAAAACTCCGCCAGGAGCTGAACCAGATCCTCGCGACGTCGTCCGGCCAGCCGATCGAACAGATCAACAAGGACACGGACCGCGACTTCTACCTCAACGCCCAGGAAGCGATCGCGTACGGCCTCGCCGACCGGATCGTCGACAAAGTCTGAGCCGGTTCGTCGGGCGGACGCCCGGCAATCGTTGAAGGTCGGAAGTTAAAAGTTGAAGGTTGAAAGACCGGAAAACGGACCGCCGCAAAGCGGTCCGTTTTCGTTTCCGCTATCCGCGCCCGCACCGGGCCGACTCACAGATTGAAACGTTGGATCTGTTTTCCGCACCGATCTCGGGTCACGGAGGACACGGAGGGGGAAATGGAGTTCACCGAGCGGAAATCGGAGATGCGAATGCCGCGGGGCTTATTTTCCCGGCGGGCAAATGCCGTCGCCCCAACCTGCCCCCTCCCTCCGTGTTCTCCGGCCGTGCCTCCGTGTCCTCCGTGACCCGCTGCATCTTCCAAATCGAAACGCAGGTCGCGCCCTGCCGCCGGCCGATCCTTCAACTTTCAACCTTCAACTTTCATCCGCGCCGCGTCGCGCGGCGCTCAGCGCTCACGGCGCCTTGACGTCCGCCGGCCGCAACGCGGCCAGTTCGCTTTCCCACAGGACGCGTTGCGCCGTGTCCTTCGCGGCCTCCGCCGCGGCCGACGCCTCCGTCAGCCAAACCACCCGCAACTCGCGCGGGAGCGTCTCGACGGCCAGCAACACCCGCCACAGCCCGAGCGCCCGCGCCGGCCGCCCGCAGCTTTCCAGCATGCGCGCGCAGGCCCGCGCCAACGCCCATTCGTCCGGCCGCAGCGTCGTGACCGTCGCGGCAAATCCGAGCGCGTTGCCCGCGCCGTCGTGGTCCCCGGCCGCTTGCAACCGCTGCGCCAACGCCAGACCCACGGCGAGGCTCGGCGAAACGCGCTGGGCGGCGATGCCGACGGCGAGGGCTTCGTCCGGCCGTTTCCGCAGTTCCAATTCGCGCATCTGCCGCAGGACCGCGTAGCCCGTCCAGGCCGGCGCCGGCACGCGGTCGGGGGCCGGCTCGCGCGGGAACGGCCGGTACAGCGGGTCGCCGACGAGAATCGCCTGCCAGCTGAGCGCGTTGAGCGAAAAGTACGCCGCCTCGGCCAGCGTCGCGCCCTTCGCCAGCGCGCGCACGAAGAGCTGGGGCCGGTGCGTGAATTGCAGGTACGGTTCGTGCACGTTGCCCACCGTCGCCGTCGCCCCGCGCGCCACGAAAGGCCCCGTCCACCCCTGCGTCGGGGAGCGCAGCGTGGCCGCCGAGTAACTGTGGATGTGCAGCGCGATCGCGCCCGGCGGAAACCGGAAGCCCGGCAACGTGAACGGCCCGGTCACGTCGCCCGCGTACCAGCCGAAATACAGCGCCGGCGCATCGAACCGCGCCCCCGCCGGGATCGTCGCCGGCAGCCGGTCCACGTCCGTGTCGAACCCGAGATCCGCCAGTTGCTTCGCGGTCGAATCGAGCCACGGGTCGCCGAGGTCGTCGCGGTTCGCGATGTCGACATAGGCGCGGCCCGCGAGCCCGTTGCGCTCGGCCGCCACGGCAAGATCGACCAACGCGTACGCGTCGGCCGCCGTCGGCCCGTCGAGGCGCGAGACCTTCACGACGGCCGCCAGCTCCGCCGCCGTCGGACGCTCGTTCTGGAAAAGCGGATTCGGCACGAACGCGCTGACCGGGTAATTCGGCTGCGCGAGCAAGCTGAGCTCGCCGTCGACCGCGCCCGCGTCGGTGCGGAACTCCGGCCGCGCCGTGAACGGCCGCACCTCCGTGAACAATTCGGGATCGTGCGGAATCTTCAGCGGCACGCCGCGGCACACGACGAGCGCCTCGATGCGGTGGCCGGAAACGGCGTATTTGCGGCGGCCGACCGGATCCGTGAGCGCCATCGGAATCGCGTCGATCCAACCGTCCTGCACGAGCTGCGCGAGCAGCGGTTGCCAGAGCAGCGCGACAAACTCGCGCCACGCGATGCTCTCCGCCGTCGGCAGCTTCAGCGCGATGAGATTGGCCGCGGGCACGCCGCGGACTTCGGCATAGTGCCGCGCGATCCGCAGGGAGTCGGGATCGTCCGCGTTCGCCAGGATCACGACCCGGTCCGCGGGCCGGTCCGCCGGTTGCGCCGCGACCGCCGGCAGGAGTCCGACCCCCAGCAGCCAGCGGCCGACCCCGAGGGCGCGCCGCCAACGCTTCATCGGCCGAGCCTCCAGCCGAGACCGGTGGCGAGCACGCAGGCCGCGACCGACAGGACCACATGCCCCGCCGCCGTGAGCCACTGGCCTTTCTGCAGCTGCTCGAAAGTCTGCCAGCTGAAACTCGAGAACGTCGTGAACCCGCCGCAGACCCCGACGACCCAGAACGTCTGCGCGCGCCCCGGCTCGGCCCCCGGCGCGGCCAGCCGCGCCATCAGCCAGCCGATGAGCAACGAGCCCGCGATGTTCACCGCCACCGTGCCCCAGGGCAGGCGCCCGGCCGGCACCAGGTATCCGGCCACCGCACGGGCGACCGAACCCAGGGCGCCGCCCGCGGCCACCAACAGCAATGCGGTCGGGTTCATTGCTCCGGGATATCGCCGCGGCTCAGGGCTTCGCCGCCGCCGCGGCGGTCTGCCGGCGGATCAACGCGGTGCGCAGAAAGTTGTCGGGCACGGCGCTGCGGTACGCGGTCAGCCAGATCGAGCCGAGCATCTGCGCGCCCTCGAGCAGCCGGGCCTCGACAAACGCCTCCGTCTCCGGCGCCAGCGGCTGGTTGCCGAGGCCGAGTTTGCCGTCCTTCTCGAGCTGATACAGCGGCTCCACGAACCGGTGCTGCCGGCGCAGGTAATCGAGCACCGCGACGAACATCGGGTCGCGCCCGTCCGCGCGCGGCAGCAGGCTGACCGGGGTCGCCGCCGCGACGCGGGGCTGCAGCCGGGGCGTGCGGATGCCGGCTTTGGCGATGATGCCGCCGTCGACCCACGAGTGGATCGTCTTCGCCGTCGTGAAACCCTTCGGATTGTCGCCGGCCCAGCCGTTGTGGTGCTTCGTCGTGTGCAGGGGTTGGGCGCAGTCGCCGACGTAGTGGCCCATCACGCCCATCACGTAGAGGACGTTGGCCTGGGCGTTGAGGATTTCGTCGGGCGTGCCGAGTTCCTCGAAGACCTTGAGGTAGGAAAATGCGGAGCGCAGTTTGGCGAACTGTTCCGTGATCGCCCAGGGCGCGAAGCCCGGCCACGCCGCGGTGCGGTCCGCGTCCTTCGCCGGATCCACGGGCGGGAAATGCTGCGGATGGGCCGCGCGGCCGGCGGCGAACTGCAGAATGAACTCGTAGCGGAACGGCGTGAGCGTCTCGAGATCGAGCCCCGCCTCGGTGAGGTACTCGATGTCGCAGAAATGGTCGCCCCAGCTCGCGCCGGCGTGCTTCATGGGCAGGTCGGGCACGTTGCGCCAACGGTCGCCTTCGCCGGAGAGGAAGGCGATGCGTTCCGCGTGCGCCACCGCGCGGACGAAAGCCGGGAACTCCGGCGGCAGCGACACGAGGGCCAGCTGGTTGACGATGCGGTGGCCTTCGTAGTCCCAGGCGCGGACGGAGGAAACGGCGGCGGCGGCCCCCAGCCCGAGGAGCGCGGCCCAACGGCACAATGCACGGCACTTCATGCCGCGAGTGAGGCGGCTTTCCGCGCGCTTGGCGAGCGCGCCTAGCGGCCGGCGCGCGTTTGCGCCTGCTTCAGCGCGGCGGCGTAGGACCGGATGCCGGTCGCGATCGCCGCGGCGATCTGCTGCCGGTAGCCCTGGGTCGCGACCCGCGCGGCTTCGGCGTCGTTGGAAAGGAATCCCGCCTCGATCAGCACGGCCGGGCAGCGCGCGTGCCGCAGCACCGCGAAACGGCTGCGCTTGAGTCCGCGGTCGGGCACCTTGAGCGCCGCGAGCATGTCCCGGTGGATCGAAAAACCGAGCACCGCGTTCCAATGGTCGTTGAAGTTGCCGGGATTGAAGACCGGCACCTGGTCGTCGGGCTGGCGGTTCGCGGATAGCTGGTGCTGCGGCGTCATCGTGTAGACCTCGACGCCCGTGACGCGCTCGACGTCGGCTTCCACGGCGTTGAAGTGCAGGCTGACAAAAAGGTCGGCATCGACGCGGTCGGCGACCGCGGGCCGGTCGACGAGCTCGACGTAGCGGTCGTCCTCGCGGGTGAGCACGACGCGGTAGCCCTGGACCTCGAGAAGGGCTTTCAGCCGGCGCGCGGTATCGAGGGTCATTTCCTTTTCGAGCACGCGCAGGCGGGCGTTGACCTTGCCGGTGTCGCGGCCGCCGTGGCCGGGATCGAGCACGATGGTCCGGAGACCGGGCGGTTTGCCGGCGCCTTGGCCCGGCCGCACTACCGGCGTGAGCAGCTTGAGATAGTCGATCTTCGAGATCGCGAGTTCGCCCTGGCGGATTTCCGCCGGGGCCCCGAGGAAGACGCGGACGCCGTCGAACTCCGCCTCGCGGGTCTCGGCTTCGAGGACGAAGCGGCGATTCGAGCCGGTGAGCACGAGCTGTTTTTTCGCGGCATCCCAGGCCGGCTCGAGCCCGAGCACGCGGCTGAATTCGCGGGCCCCGACGTAAGCGCCGGCGGACGGCGCTTTGGCTTCGGCGGACTTGGGAGCGGCCGCGCGCGGGGCCGCGGCCTTCGGCGCGGCGACGGGGGCGGCGGGTTTCGGGGCGGCGGGCGCGACGTTGGCGGGCGCGGTGCCGGGGCGCGTGGGCGTGCTGCGCGCCGCCGGTTCCTGGGCCGGAAGTCCCGCTGCGACGGCCGCCGCGGCGAAGCCGAGGAGCGCCGACCGGACGGCCCGGCCCGCACGGGAAAGGATTCCGCTCGGACGGTCGGCCGGCGGCATCATGCCCGGAATGAAATCAGCTCTGCGGGGCGGAAGACGATTCTTCCGCGCCCTCGTCGCCGCCCTCGTCCGAATCCGGCACGTTTTCGTCGCGCCGGACGTGGAACTTGGGCTTCCGCTTGTTGGGCGGAAGCGGGGTCAGCATGACGTGGATGTTGCGGCCGATCAGCTTCGGCTCGGCGTCGGGATGGCCCATGCCGGCGAGATCCGCGACGGCGCGCTTCATCACGTCGAAACCGATTTCCGTGTGGGCCATTTCGCGGCCGCGGAACTTGAGGCGCATCTTCACCTTGTTGCCGTGGTCGAGGAATTCCTCGGCGTGGCGCAGCTTGGTCTCGTAGTCGTGCTGCTCGATGCGGGCGGTAAACTCGATTTCCTTGATCTTGCTCGCGGTGGACTTCGCGTTCGAGTGCTTCTTCTGCTCCTCGTACACGTATTTGCCGAAGTCCATGATGCGGCAGACCGGCGGCGTGGCGTTGGGCGCGACCTCGACGAGGTCGAGGCCGTTTTCCAGCGCGAGGTTGATGGCTTTCGGCGTATCCAGAATCCCGAGCTGCTTGCCCTCGGGGGAAATCACCCGGACCTGCGGGACTTTGATCCGGTGGTTGCGGCGGATGGCCGCGAACGGGTCGACATTGCGACGCTGGTAAGAACCGGGACGGTTGCCGCCTCCGGCGGAAGGGAACGAGTTGGCCATCAATAAGGGTTGGACTGGTGTCTGGTCGGACGGGCATTTCGCCCGGAACCCCCGCGGGAGCAAGGGTTATTTGGGTCCCGGGCCCGCGGCCGGCCTCACACGCTGAAGCTTTCGCCGCAGGAACAGCTGGCTTTGGCGTTGGGATTGGAGAACTTGAATCCGCCCGAGACCATGGCGTGGGAATAGTCGAGATGCGTGCCTTTCAGGTAGAGCGCGCTCTTGCTGTCGACGACGACGCGGACACCCGCGGTGGCGACCAGAATGTCGCCGCGCCGCGGCTCCGGCACGAATTTCATCCGGTAACTGAGCCCGTTGCAGCCGCCGCCGGTGATGGCGACCCGCAGGAACTCGCCCTGGTTCTCGCGCGCGATCAACGCCGCGACCTTGGCGCCGGCGGCCGCGGTGAGGCGGATCAGATTTTCGTTCCCGGCCCGCACGCCCTCGGGCAGCGGCCCGGCCGCCGGGACGGGCGGGGCGGCAAGGTCGGACGTCGGCGCGGAGGACATGGGAAGGAGGAAAGCTCCGTTCGCCGCCGGCGCAACCGCAACCTCGCGGAACCGGGATCGCGGCGCAGTGTTTTGCCTGCCACTGCGCCGCGATCGGGTTGGTGCAACAGGGCGCGGCCATCCGCCCCTGGAAAGGCTCTCGACCCCGGCCCGTTCCCGCTTCCGCAACGGTCTCGCCGCTGCGGAAGCGGGCTGGTTGGCTGGGTTACCCCGGAAACCGACGCCGGGAACTGACGCGGCGTGCGTGGCATCGGAATCCGAAAGTTGGAAAGGAGCGGCGCCGCGGCGAGGACCGGGCGGACAGCAGGCAAAGGGTTGCCCGGCTTTCCGGCCAGCGCCCGGTGACGGGTGGCTGCGGACCGGTGACGAGCGGCGCCGCGGACGAGTTACAACCGGCTCAGACCGGCAGACGGAAGGCCGCGCCGCTCTCCCGCGGCAGCCGCGCCTTTAGTTCGGTCCATTCCCGGCGGCTGACCCGGAGCGGGCTGCGCAAGCCTTCGAGGTGCAGCAGCGGGGCGTCCCCGCCGTCGTCTTCGATCCGCTGCAGCCGCGCCAAATTGATCAGCGCCTGGCGGTGCGCCCGCGCGAACGGCGGCGCCGGCAGGGTATCCTCCCAGGCCCGCAAGGTCTGCCGGACCAGAATCCGCTCCCCGGTCACCAGATCGAGTTCCGAGTAGTTCTCGCAGGAACGGATCGCGGTGATCGCCGCCAGCTCGAGAAACCGCGCTCCGCCGTCCGTGCGCACGTAGACGGTGTCGCCGGCCCGCAGCCGGCCCGGCGTCGGCCCGGCATCCTCGCGCGCGGCAGTCCGGCCGGGGGCGCAACGGGCCAGGGTCGCGGCCAGACGCTCGGGCTTGATCGGTTTCAGGAGGTAATCGAGCGCGTTCACCTCGAAGGCCCGCAACGCGTGTTCGTCGTGCGCCGTGACGAAGATCAGCGCCGCGCCCGGCCGCACCAGCGGCACCAGGTCGAAACCGGTCCCGCCCCGCAGCTGGATGTCGAGGAAGACCGCGTCGTAGCCCCCGGCCGCCAGCAGCTCGCGGGCGGCCGGGATCGTGCCGGCCTCCCCGGCGACTCCGACTTCCGGATACGCGGCCAGCAGGGTCCGCAGCACGGCGCGCGCGGGCGGTTCGTCGTCGATCAGCAGGACGTTCATGGCGGATGACTAGAGTGCCGCGGCCGCTTCGCGTCGGACCGCGGCGCGGAGCCGCAGCCGGACGGTGACCCAGCCGTCCGCAGGGTCGATCTCGAGTTCGTGCGCGCCCGGATGGTAGCGCTGCAGCCGCTGCCGCAGGTTGGCGAGGCCGATGCCGGACGAAGGGGCGCGCACCGCGTCGGGCCGCTCCACCCACGTCCCGGTGTTGGCCACGGTGAGCAGCAGCGTGCCGTCGGGCTCGAGCTCGGCGGCGACCCGGACGTGGAGCTCGCCGTCGCAGGTGGCGCCGCCGTATTTCATCGCGTTCTCGACCAGCGGCAGGAGCAGAAACGGCGGCAGCGGCTGGTGGCGCACGCGCTCGTCCGCCTGCACCCGGCCGTGCAGGCCGTCGCCCCAGCGGACTTTCTCGATCTCGAGATAGATCGCGAGCTTGTCGAATTCGGCGCCGACGGTCGTGTGCTCCTCGTGGCGGCGGTCGAGCGCGATCCGGCAGAAATCCGCCAGTTTCAGCACCATGTTCGCCGCCGCCGGCGGGGCGGTGAGCGCGAGGCTGTAGACGGAGTTGAGCGCGTTGTAGAGGAAGTGGGGGTTGAGCTGGTACCGGAGCACTTCGAGGCGGGCCTCCTCCTCCGCGAGCCGGGCCGCCGCCTTGGCGTCGAGCTCGAGGCGGTGCAGCCGGGCGAGCTCCACGTTGCTGCGCTGGAGTTCCTCCGTGCGCGCCGCCACCAGCGCCTCCAGCGCGAGGGCCCGGCGGCGCAGCGTGCGGGTGCGCAGCCGGATCAGGCCGAGGAGCACCGCGCCGGCCCCCGCGAGGTAGCCGGCCCACGCCGCCCGGGTCGACCACCACGGCGCGGTGATCGTCACCGGCAATTCCGCGACGGCGCTGGTCCGCCCGGCCTGGTCCGCGGCCTGGACCTGGAAGCGGTAGCTGCCGGCCGGCAGCCGCGTGAAATCGCGCCACGGCTCCGCGGACCAGGCCCGCCAGCCGGCCTCGAAACCGGCCAACCGCGTCCGGTAGCTCACCGTCGGCCGGCCGCGGTGGTCCGTCACGAAGGACGCGGCCGCGAATTCGAACCGCAGCGATCCGTCGCCCGCCTCGAGCGCCAGATCGCGCCCGTTGCCTTCGCTCCAGTACACGGCCCCGTCCCCGGCCACCACCTGGCGCAACGCGACCGCCAGCGTGGGCAGCGGCGCCGGCGGTTTCCATCCGAGATCGATCGAGGCCAGCAGGTCCTTGCCCGCCACCCACAGCGTCCCGCGGTCCTCCAGCAGGTGCACCGCCGCGAGGTCGCGCAGCATCGGCGCCGGGAATTCTTCCGCGCGCCAACGGCCGGCGCCGTCCGGCACCACGCGCAGGAACCGCCGGTCCGGCGCCGCGAGCCGCAGCCAACACGTGCCGTCGGGGTTCACGCCGACGGCTTCGGCGCCGAACACCGCCGTGTCCGGCAGTCCGGCGATCCGCGTTTCCGGCACGAACCGGTCGGCGGCGGCGTCGTGGCGCAACAGGAAGCCCGACGACGACGCGAGCGTCGAACCGCCGAGGTTGAAAAGATGGATACGCGGTTTGCGCTGCAACTGCGGCACCCCTTCGCCGGGACCGTAGTGCCGCACCGGCGCGGCAAGGGACGCGGTCGCCTCCGGCCCGCCGGCGTCGACGCGCCAAATCCGTCCGTCCTTGGCGGCGCCCCAGATCCGCCCGCCCCCCGCGTCGAAAAGCGGGTCGCGGCCCGCCGGCAGATCCTGGATCCGTCCGGCCGGGCGCCACTCCCCGCCTTCGATCCGGAACCACCACACGCCGCTCGCATCGCCGGCGAGCAGCACGTCGGGGCGGCCGCGCACGCCGGTCACCGACGTGATCGCGAGATTGCTGAGGGGCCGCGTGCCGCCGCCCAGCACCTCGACAAGCCCGGTCGCCGCCGCGAAAACCCGGCCGCCGGACGCGGCCAGCGCCTCCGCCCCGCGGTGCAGGCCGTCGAGCGGCGGAAAGATCCCGGGCCATTCGACGTAGCGCGCGATGCCGCCGCTGTGCGCGACCAGCAGACCGTCGCCGTCGCGCAACAGGAACCGCGGATCGCCCTGCAGTCCCTGGGCGCCATCGTGCCGGGCGAACGCCGAGCGGATCTGCAGCCGCGCGATCTGGTCGCGGGAGGCCACCCAAAGGCCCCCTTCGCCGTCGGCCGCCACGCGGTTCACCCGCGGGGTCATGACGTTCGGCAAGCGGTCGAGCAGCCGTTCGACCTGGCCCTCGGGCGTGACGATCACCCCGCCGGGCCGCGAGGTCACAAAAGCCATCGCCCCGTCGGGCAAAAAGGTCGCCGCGATCGCCTCGGCCTCGCGGAACAGCGGCGGGCGCATCGGCAGCGGCCGCCACGTGCGCGTGGCCCCCCGCCAACGCGCCGGCCCCAGCGCGGTGAGCAGGATCGATTCCCCGTCGCCCGCCTCGCGCGAGGCAAATACGCGGAACGGACTCTGCCGGTTCGGCGCCACCCGCAGCACCTCGCGGGCGACGATGGGCACCGAGCGGCCGCCGTCCTCGAGCCGCACGACCTCGCGCTCGGAGACCTTGGTGTGCATCGCCCCGTCCATCCACCAGATCAACCCGAAGCGCTCGCCCGTGCGCCACGTCGTGGTGCCGCCGTCGGCCCCGATGCGGAGCACGTGCTGCGAGCCGCGGAACCACATCGCCCCGCCGGCGGCGAGAGCCTGGTCCATCGCGCCGGTCTCGCCCTCCGGGAGCGGGAACAGCACCGTTTCCGCCTGCAGCGCGCCGCCCGGATCGCGTTCGAGCCGCACGATTTCGTTCTCGGAAATCGCCCAGATCCGGCCGGCGGCGTCGGCCGCGACATCGAGCACGGCGCCGCCGTGCGGCAACGGCACGAGCCGCCAGCGGGCGCCGTCGAACTCGAGGACGCCGGCGCCGTTGCCGACGTAGATCCGGCCCGTGGCCGGGTGCTGGACGATGCCGGTGTTGCCCGCGGCGCCGCCGTAATCCTCGGGCCGCCACACCTGAGCGAAAGGATTGCCGGTGACGCGCGGATTCACGATCTCCACCGCCGGCGGCACCGGCCGCGGCGGCGGCGGCTGCGCGCGCAGCGCCCCGCTCGCACCCGCGAGGATCGCGGCCAGGCACAGGAGGTGGGTGATTCCGGACGACACGCCGGCCGCACGCTGGCGGTTCGGAAGGCGCATGTCGAACCGTCGCGCGGGCCCGGGCGCGGGGCCAGTTCCGCGTGACGGACGGCGGGGCCCCGGTGACGGCCGGGCGGTCCTAGCGGCGCGCGGCGCGCAGCAACTCCACGCTGCGTTTCGGGTTGATCCGGTTGATGCGCCCGTCGGCGCTGCGCTCGGCGCCGCGCTGGATGAGGTCGATCACCTCGGCGACCGTCAGCCGCGGCTGGAGCGCGAGCAGCTTCGCGGCGAGGTTGGCGACGTTCGGCGAAGCCATCGACGTGCCCGAGTACTTCATGCGCTCGCCGCCGGGCAGCTCGCTCTCCACCTCGAAGCCGTTCGCGTGCACGTCGACGTTCCGGCCGAAACTGGTGAACGACGTTTCCTCGCCCGCCTGGTCGACCGCGCCGACGGTCAGCACGTTGGGCAGGTCGATGCCGGAGGGAATGAACTCGGCGAATGCGGCGTCGTTGTCGCTGTTGCCCGCGGCGACGACGAACAGGATGTCCGGCGCGCCGGACATCGCTTCCGTCAGCGCGACCCGCGACAGCTCGAAATACTCGCGGGCGGTCTTCTTGCGTTCCTCCGGGGTGCCGCCGGCGCCGTTGGCCTCGAAGGCGCCCTCGATGTCGCGGGGGGAACCGCCCCAGCTCATGTTCACGACGCGCACCTGGCGCTGCTTGAAATACGCCACGACCTCGCGCATCGCGGCCGCGTCGCGGCGCGCCTGCTCGAGGGTCGGCACGTCGGGAATCATGCGGTGGTCGAAGGTGATCCGCGCCGCGAGCAGGCGGATCGCGGGATTGCCCGCGGCCGCGATGCCCGCGACGTGCGTGCCGTGCGTGTAGTTGCCGAAGAAATTCAGGCCCTCGATGAACGGCTTCACCGCGT
The DNA here is from genome assembly GCA_027482185.1 of Opitutaceae bacterium. Taxonomy (GTDB): domain Bacteria; phylum Verrucomicrobiota; class Verrucomicrobiia; order Opitutales; family Opitutaceae; genus ER46. Next base: position 262,802 of record JAIXWF010000011.1, read on the forward strand.
CGGGCTTGAGGCCGGACATCAGCTTCTTGAGCTCGGCGCCCTCGGCGGACTCGATGCTCGCCTGCACGTCCAGCAGGCCCTTCGTGAGATTCCGCATGCCCGGATAATTCGCCTTTTGCTCCGCCGTCAGCGGGAGCAGCAACTCGGGCACCCGGTTCGCTTTCAGATCGTACGCGATGCCGTGCACGTCGTCCACGAAGCCGTTGCCGTCGTCGTCGCGGCCGTTCGCCGTCTCCGCCGGATTGGTCCATACCTTGGCGCCGAAGACCGCCGCGTCGACGCCGCTGTCCCAGATCGCCACCACCACCGGGGCGAGCCCGGACGCACCGGCCAAATCGACCGAGCGCGCGGCCCAGATGTCGGCCTTGGTCTTCTGGTTCGCCGCGACATAGGCCGACAGCGCGGCGACCCGCTCGGCCTTGAGCGGCAGGTAGTGCGCGAAACTCGTGCGCTGGGCCACGAGGGCCTGCGCGACGTCGCCGCTGACGGCGCCGGTCTTGTCGACGCCGGGCTGGAACTGGCTGCCGATGTTCCCCAGCAGCAGCGCCTCGCTGGCGATCTCGGCGCTGCCCTTCGTCTGCTTGATCACGTCGCCCACGACCGCCCAAGGCAGGGCGGCGAGCGCCGCGGCATAGCGGCGGGCGAATTCCGCGCGGAAGGCGGCTTCGTTGCCCGACTCGACCGCGCGGCGGGCGGCGATGTAGGTCTCCGCCAGCAGTCCGGTCACGAGCTTGGCCGCGGGCTTCTCTTCCAGTTCGCGCATCTTGCGGATACGCGCGAGCGCCTCGTCGTAGCGGCCGGCATGCACGTCCAGGGCGAGCAGCGTGCCGAGGATGTCCTGCAGCGTCGAGCGGTCGGCGATGTCGAAATCCGCGAGCAGCTTTTCGAGGTCGGCGCGCACCGCCGCGGCCAGCTTGGCGTAGGCGGCATCGTCGGTGAGCACCTTGGTGACGTCACCGGTCAACGGATACTGGTGGCGCGGCAGCTGGTCCTGCGACGTGATCTTGGGTTTCGGGGCGGTGGCGGCGAACAGGCCGGTGCAGGCGAGCAGCAGGAGGGCGGGGAAAACGCGTTTCATGGCGACGCACGGTGGCGGAGACGCCGTGCGGCGCAAGCCGGCGGCGACGAACGGCGGCCGCGCTGCGGCCTTGCCGCCGGCGCGGGATTGCCGCCAACTCGCCCCGTGCGCTCCACCCCTCGCCTCCTCCTGGCCCTCGGGCTAGTCCTCGCCTCGTCGCTTGCGACGCGGGCCCACGAAGTCGCGGCCGACATGGCCGCCGCCGCCGCGAAGTTCCTCGCCGCGCTCGATCCCGCGCAGCAGCAGCTCGCCTCCTATCCGCTCACGGACAAAGAGCGGGAGAACTGGAATTTCGTGCCGCTCGCCCGGCAGGGGTTGCCGATCAAGAAGATGACAACGGACCAGCAGGCGCTCGCGCTCGCGCTGCTCCGGACCGGTCTCAGCCACACCGGCATGGCCAAGGCGCAGGCCATCATGGCCCTGGAGCTCGTGCTCAAGGAGATCGAGAAGGACACCGTGGGCCGCCGCGATCCGACGCTGTATTATGTGACGGTCTTCGGCACCCCGGCCGCGGACAAGTCGTGGGGTTGGCGCTTCGAGGGCCACCATTTGTCGTTCAACTTCACCGTCGTCGACGGCCGGCACGTGTTCTTCGCGCCGTCGTTCATGGGGACCAATCCCGCCGAGGTGCGCAGCGGTCCGCGGCAGGGCGAACGCGTCCTCGCGGCCGAAGAGGACCTCGGGCTCGCGTTCGTGAATTCCCTCGACGCAAACCAGCGCAAGACCGCCGTGTTCGCGGCCGACGCGCTCAAGGAAATCGTCACGACCAACAAGCCGCGCGTGGCGCCGCTGGCCCCCGCCGGCATCGCCCTCGCCGACCTGCGCCCCGCGCAGCGGGAAAAGCTGCTCGAGCTCGTGCGCTCCTACCTCGACCGCTGGCGGCCGGACCTCGCGGCCGAAACCTTCGCGAAATACAACGCGGCGGGCCTCGAGAAAATCACGTTCGCGTGGGCCGGCGGTTTCGACCGCAGCAAAGCGACGTACTACCGCATCCAGGGGCCGACGTTCCTGATCGAGTTCGACAACTTCCAGAACAACTCGAACCACATCCACACCGTGGTCCGCGACTTCAAGGGCGACTTCGGCCACGACCTGCTCGCCGAGCACTACGCCCGCGACCACGGCAAGAAGTGAACCCGGCGGCGGCCCCGGCCGCGCCCCGCGCGCGGTCCAGAGATATGACAAAAAACACCAAAAAAAATCTGGACGCACGACGCGGGGCTGTCACGTTCGCTGTCGCATCAGGAACGAGTCGGCCTTAACAAGCCGGCTCCGCCAACCGGGCCGGGAGCGGCCACGGTGGATCGGGTCCCTCAAAAGGCCCGGATGTGCGAGACTCACCCGAGCCTCGAACCAAGAACGCTCCCGAAGACGAAACCGACCTGATGCCCAGGTCGGTTTTTTGTTTTCCCAGCCTGAGGCGCGCCAGGTCAGTCCCATCACGAACATCCGCACCATGAACAGCCTCTCCGCCCTGCCCGGTATCCGCGTCCGCGCCGAGAACCCGAACCACCACCTGTGGAACAACCACGGCACCTGGTTCCTGCACTACACCGTGCACCCCACCCCGTTCACCAAGGAACGCATCCGTCGCTCGCTGGGCACCAAGGATATCGCGGTGGCCCGCGAACGCCGCGACGCGTTCTTCGCCTTGCTCGCCGCCGAGGCCAACAAGCCGGCCGGCACGGTGCTCCGCAAGGCGGTCGCCGCCTGAACCGTCCCGGTTCGCCCCCGCCGCGCGGCGCCGTCGCCGCGCGCGGGGAAGTTTTTTCCATTTCCCGACGCCGCGCTTCGCGCGGCGTTTTTGCATTGTGAGGTCAGACCGCGCGCAGCTGCTGCCCTTGAACGGTGTCAGTCATGGCCGACGAGCGGGCTCAATCCTCCCGCGCCGGCGATTGCCGCCACGGAACCGCCGCCGATCGGAGCTTCCCTGACCTTTGCTTCGCGTCCGCCGCTCCGCGGCTCAGGGAATCCGGAGCCGCTGCCCGGGACGCAGCGCGTTTTCGCCGCGCAGCGTATCGCGGTTCGCGTCGTAAATCTCCTGCCAGCGATTGGTCGTGCCGTAGTAACGCACGCTGATCCGCGTCAGCGAATCGCCCTCGGCCACGACGTGGAACCGCGGCGCAGGCGTCACCGGGCCGGCGGCCGCCGGGGCCGGAGCCGGCAACGCCGCCGGAGCCGCGGCCGCCGCCGCGCCGCCGCCGTTGATGAGGCGGGCGGCGGAAGCGATCTGGTCGAGAGTACCCTGCGCCTGCCGCAGCCGCGCGGCGATGGCCGCGTTCTCCTGCTGCAGCTGCGCCACACGGTTGGTGCGGTCGCGGTCGAGGGCCTGGACGGTCTCCGACAACCGGGAAATCTCCGCGCGGGCCGCGGCCAAGTCCCGCTGTGCGGAAGACAGTTGCCCCGCCGTCGCCGCCAACCCCGCCGCGCGCTGCTCCGCTTCCTGCCGCGCCGCATCGCCGCGGGCGAGCCGGGCGTTGTCGGCCTGCAAGGCGGCGAGGCGGCCCTGCAAATCCTTGAGCTCCGAGGCCTGCTTCTCGTTGGCGCCGGTGAGCTCGGCCACCGTCGCGCCGTGCTGCTCGGACGCTTTCTGGCTCTCCGCCAGGCGCGTCTTGACCTCGGCGAGTTCCGTCCGGAGCGCCCCGAGGGCGGCGCCGGAGGTTCCGAGCCGCGTGTTCTCCTCGCGCGCCGCCGCGAGTTGGCCGCCGAGTTCCTTCACCTGCGCCTGCAGCTTCTCGTTGGCCGCGCCAAGTTCGGCGACCACGGTCCGCTGTTCCTGCAGGGCGCGGTCGGCGTTGGCGGTGCGGGTGCGGAGTTCCGCCAGTTCGCCGCGCGCGGAATCGGTCGTCCGGCCGATCTCGGCGAGCCGCCGCTCGAGCGCGGACTTCTCGCCGGAAAGTTTTTCGTTCAGGCCGGTGAGCTCCGCGACGGTCGTGCCGTGCTGCTCGGCGGCGCGCTGCGCCTCGGCCAGCCGGGACTTCAGCTCGGCGAGCTCGGTACGCAGCGGCGCCGCGGCCTCGCCCGCTCCGGCCAGCCGCGCATTCTCGGCCCGCAGGGCGGCGAGCTGCGCCGCCGCATTCGCGGCCGCGGCCATCTGCTCCTGCAGCGCGCGTTCCGTATTGCCGGTGCGGGTACGCAGCTCGGCCAGTTCGCCGCGCGCCGCTTCGGCGGTCTGCCGCAGCTGGGCCAGCTGGCGCTCGAGCGCCGTCTTCTCGCCCGTCAGCTTCTCGTTGATCCCGGTGAGTTCGGCGACACTGGCGCCGTGCGCGGACGCCGCGCGCTCCGCCTCGGTCTGGCGCGATTGCAGCAGGGCCGCTTCCGCGCGGAACCGCTCGGCGGCGCCGCGCGCCGTCTCGAGCTCGGTCTGCAAGGTCTTCACGCGGCCGTTGGCGTCGGCCAGATCCGCCTTGAGGCCCGAATCCTCGGCGCCCTTCGCCTGCAGGAGGGCCCGGTTCGCATCGGCCAGAGCGCGGTTCGTTTCGCGCGCGGCCTGGAGTTGCGCGGCGAGCGCGGAGACTTCGCGCGCGGAACCGCGGCGGTCCTCCTCGAGCTGCGCCTCGAGGGTGCGGACCTGGTTCTGCAGCGTCTGCATTTCCAGCCGGACCGCTTCCGACGGACCGGCCTTGGCCGCGCTGGCCTGGGCCGCGAGCGCGGCGGCGGCGCTCTGTTTCGAAACTTCGAGATCCTGCTGCAGGCTGTCGTTCCTCGCCTTCAGCTCGGCGGCGGCCTGCGTGGCGGCTTCAAGCCGCCGGGAGAGATCCTCCAAGGCGGAGCGGTCGCCGCCCGCGGGCCGGGCCGCGAGCTGGTCGCGTTCGGCGGTCAGGGCCTCGAGCCGCGCGCCGAGGCCGCGATTGGTTTCTTCGAGGCGCTGGGTCTGCGCCTTCGCCAAGGCGAGTTGCTGCTCGGCCGCGGCCTTGTCGGCCGCCAGAAGATTCTGCTGCCGCGTCGCCTCCGCGAGCGCCTCGCGCGCCTGCGCGGCGAGGGCCTGCGCCCCGGCTTGGTCGCGCTGCGCTCCCGCGAAGCGATCCCGGTCGGCCGTCAACGTTTCCACCTGCCGCGTGAGCTCCGCGATCTTGGTCGCCCCGGCGCCGGCGGCCTGCGCCCGCTGTTCGGCGGCGGCGAGGCGGTTGCGCAGGCTCTCGGCCTCGGCGCGCAGACCGGCGAGTTGGTCGCGTTCGGCGGTCACCGCGGCGAGCCGACGGGACGCGTCGGCGAGCTGCGTGCGGGCCGTCGCCAGTTCCGCGGAATCGGCCGCGGCCGGAGCGTTGCGCGCCGCCTGGGCCTGCGCGAGCGCCTGGTCCCGCTCCGCCTGCCGCGCGGCCGACGCCTGCTGGGCGGCCGCGAGCTGGGCCTTCAAGTCTTCGCCGGCCCGCCGCAGCGCCGTCATTTCGTCCAAGGCCTCGCCCAGTTGCGCCCGCAGGGCCTGCAAAGCGGCCGCCTCGCCGGCCGGCTTGGCTTCGGCGTCCTTGAGGCGCTGTTCCAGCGCGGTCTTCTGCACCCCGAGCGCGTCGCGTTCCTGCACGGCCGCGGCGGCCGCCTGTTCGGCGCGGGCGATCCGTTCCTGCAAGGCCGGGAGCCCCGCCGCCGCCGTGGCGGTCGCGCGCAATTTCTCGTTTTCGGCGCGGATGCGACCGAGTTCCGCGGTCGCGGCTGAGAGTTGTTCGTTGATCCGGGAATTGTCCGGCGCCGTGGCGCGGCCCGCGGCGGCGAGCTGCCGGTTCTCCGCGGTCAATTTGTCGTTGGCGGCCCGCAGTTCCTCGATCTGCCGGGAAAGTTCGGCCACGCGCGGGGCTTCGGCTGCGTTGTTGCCGGCGTCGCTGCCGGCCCCGCCGGCCCGGTCCTGCGCCTGGCGCAGTTGGCGGCTGAGTTGGGTCAGCTCGATCGTCGACCGCTTCACGTCGTCATTGAGCCGGGCGTTGTCGGCCACGAGCTTGGCGATCCGCGGATCCGCGGCGGCGAGTTGCTGGATCGAGCCTTCGGTACCGGCGGGAAGGCTGACCGAAGGAGCGGCCGCGGCGGGGGCGCTGGCGCGGGCCGCGAGTTCCTCGAGTTGGCGCAGGGCGGCGGCGCGTTCCTGCGTCGCCTGCGCGAGACGCGCCTCGAGTTCCGGCACCTTTGGATCCGGGACCGGCGCGGCGGGCCGCGCGGCGGCCGCGGCGAGCCGGCTGTTTTCGGCGCGGACGGCGGCGAGTTCCTGCTGCAACGCGGCAAGGCGTCGGTTGAGCGCCGCCGCTTCCTCGGCGCGGGAGCCGGCAGCGGAAGCGGACTGCGCGGCGTTGGCCGCGACGGTCTTGAGCTGGGAGTTCTCGGCGGCGAGCCGGTTCGCGGCGTCGCGGGCTTCCTTCAGCGCGGTCTCGAGGGTGGACAGTTGCGCGGCGGCCTTGGCCCGCTCGGCCTCCTCGGCGCGGGCGGCGTTGACCGCCACGGTCGCGGCGGCGAGCCGCTGCTCCAACGTCGATTTGTCGCGCGTGAGGCCCTGGGCCGCGGTCGCAAGCCGGTTGTTTTCGGCGCGCAGGCGTTCGAGCTCGGCCTCGGCCGCGGCGGCGCGGGAAGACAACGCGTCGACATCGGGACCGGGCTGGGCCGGCGCTGCCACCGGAACGGTCGCCGGACGGACCGGCGCAGGAGCGGGAGCGGCGGCAACGGTCGCGGCCGGAGGCGGGGTGGCCGGAACGCTCGGCGCGGGGGCGGGCGGAGTCGCGCGGGCCACGGCCGCGGCACTGTCGCGGTTGGCCAATTGCTGGCGCAGGCGCGCGATCGTGAGATTGGCTTCGGCGAGTTGCGCGGAGGTGAGCTGGCGGGCGACGATGTCGCGGCCGACGGGCTTGGCGCCGTTCTCCACGGCAAGGGCGAGCCAGGCGTAGGCCTCGGCGGGATTGGCGGGGACGCCGCGGCCCTCCGCGAGGAGAATACCGAGGTTGTTCTGCGCGGGAGCGAAATTCTGGAGCGCGGCGGCGCGGTAGTTCTCGACGGCGCCGGCGAGGTCGGTGGGACCGCCGCGGCCTTCCTCTAGCATGAGGGCGAGATTGTACTGCGCGCGGGCGTAGCGCTGGGTGGCGGCGGCGCGGTACCAGCGGACGGCGGCGGGTTCGTCTTTCGCGACGCCGCGGCCGAGTTCGTAGGCGAGCGCGAGGTTGTACTGGGCCTCGGGCACGCCGCGGTCGGCGGCTTGGCGGAACCAGAGCGCAGCCTCGAAGAAATCCTGTTTCACGCCGATACCGCCGGCGTACATGTTGCCGACGTTGAACTGCGCGGGCGCGAAACCCTGTTCGGCGGCCTTGAGGTAAAAACGGAACGCCGCGGGCAGATCGGAGGGCACGCCCCGGCCGAGTTCGTGCATCATGCCGAGGTTGAACTGCGCGGCGGCCAAACCGCGGTCGGCGGCCAATTGGTAAAGCTTCAGCGCTTCGGCGGCGTTCTGCGGCACGCCCTGGCCGTTGGCGAAGGCGTTGGCCAAGGCGTTCAGCGCCTCCGGATCGCCCTGTTCCGCGCGGGCCCGGACCGTCGCCAAATCCACTTGCGCCAAGCCCTTCGGCAAGGCCGGACCGAGCGCCATCAGCGCCGCGGCGAGCAAGGCGCGATGCTTGAGGGAAAGGGCGGGAAGCGGACGAAGCCCGGCGGGTTTAGGCACGGGGTTCGTTTAAGGCGAATACCCTACACGGAAGCAAGGCGGCGTCTTGCATGCCGTGGATGATTTTCTTGTCCGGCGGACAGAAGGTCGCGAGGGCGCCGGACAGCACCGGCCGGCCTCCGACGACCAAGTAATAGGGGCACAGGCGCAGCCTCCCGCCGGCCTCGGCGACGGCCGGGGCGGCGCCGTCGGCCGGAGCCGGGCCGAAGAGCGGATGCTGGAGCCGCTTCGGTTTCCGGTAAATCTGCAGGATATGGAGACTCGTCGGCGCCAACGCGACGGCCTGCTCGACCCCTTGTTGCCACTCCTCGCGCGAGCAATCGCTGCCGAGCACGACGCTGCGGGCGCCCCAGGCGGTCTCATGGTAGCCGCTGATCTTGATGATGAGATCGCGTTCCTTCTGCGACGCCGCGATCAATTCGCGCCAATCGTGCAGCGGGCGTTGGCCGATGCGCGGGCCGTCGAGCACGGCGCCCGGCGGCAACGGCGCGGGATCGATGATCCACGACGGCGGGATCAGCGCGCGGAGCAGCTTGAGGGACTTGGCGCCGAGCGCCTCGGCCCAATAATCCTGCAACAGGTGATGATGGAAGAGCGCGAGCGCCAGTTTCTCCTCCTGGAACGGCCGCATCGGGGGTGCGATCGCGACTTCGCCGGCCGCCCAAGCTTCGAAAAAGAACTTCGCCGTGCGCAGATTGCCGAGATCGAAGAGCTCGAAGAAACGGTAGATGACGTCGATCTTCTCGGGGTTGCCCTCGACGTCGAAGAAGAGCGCGTTTTCCAAAGGAAACACGTCCTCGGGCCGGAGGCAGAACACGCGTTTGCCCTGCAGCTGCAATTGCTGCGCGAGCCATTGCATCTCGGGCCGGTAGGTCGCGGCCTCGTCGCTCACGACGAGCGCGATGAGCGGATTGCGTTCCTGCGGCCGCAACGCGGCGAGCGCCGCATGGAAGTTCCGGATCATCGCGTCGTCGGCGCCGACGATCGCGGCCGCGGGATCGGCGGCGTAGAGGCGGTTGAGAAACGCGGTCAGGCCGATGCCGCCGGGCACGGAATCCAGTTCCGTCAGCACGAAGCCCTCGTCGGTCAGCAGCAAATCGGGCCGCAGCACGGGCGGCAGGGCGCCGCGGTTTTTCGGGTCGCGCGCGTGGGCGATCAGCGCGGCGGGTTTGCCGCGGTCGAGGTACTCGGCGACCCAGGGCGCGAGCAGCGGCTTGTTGCGGAGGAGGTTCTTGCCCGCGGCGGAACGCAGGTAGAGCGCCTCGAGCGCCTGCTGGAACTCGAGGCACGCGGCGCCGATCGCTTCGAGCTGGGCAACTTGGTCGGGCGTCAGCGGCCACGCCTCGGGCGACAGCTGCCACGTCTTGTCCTCGAACAAAGGCTGCGCGGCGAGCGCGGCGCGGATCTGGGCGTGGGCGAGCGGCATGGCGGCGGCGGGAGCCCGCAAGAGGACCGGAACCGCCGCAAGCGCAAGCGGCCCCGGGCGCGGCGCCTCACTCCTCCATCTGGATGTCCTTGTTGCGGTGGCGCGGGCAGCCGGCGCGGAGCCAGGCGTTGACGAAACGGTCGAGGTCGCCGTCGAGCACGCCCTGCGTGTCGCTGGTGCTGATGCCCGTCCGCAGGTCCTTCACCATCTGGTAGGGCTGCAAAACGTAGCTGCGGATCTGGCTGCCCCAGCCGATTTCGCCCTTCTCGCCGTAGAACTTGTCCATCTCGGCGCGCTGCTCGTCCTGCTTTTTCTCATACAGGCGGGATTTCAGCACGTTGAGGGCGGTGGCGCGGTTCTTGATCTGGGAACGTTCGTTCTGGCAGACCACGACGATGCCGGAGGGGATGTGCGTGAGGCGGACGGCGGAGTCGGTGGTGTTGACGCCCTGGCCGCCCTTGCCGGAGGAGCGGTACACGTCGACGCGGATCTCGGCCTCGGGGATCTCGATCTCGATCTCGTCGTTGACCTCGGCGATGACGTCGACGGCGCAGAACGACGTGTGGCGGCGCTTGTTGGCGTCGAAGGGACTGATGCGCACGAGGCGATGCACGCCGCGTTCGGCCTTGGCGTAGCCGTAGGCGTTCTCGCCCTTGATCAGCATCGTGGCCTTGCTGATGCCGGCCTGGTCGCCGACCTGGACGTCCTGCAGCTCCACGGTGAAACCGCGGCGTTCGGCCCAGCGGTTGTACATGCGGAACAGGATGTCGGCCCAGTCGTTCGATTCCGTGCCGCCGGCGCCGGACTGGATCGAGAAGATGGCGTTGTTGCGGTCGAATTGGCCGGTGAGGAAGGACGCGATCTCGAGTTGGTCGAGCTCGGCGACCATGCCGTCGACCTGGCCCGTGACCTCCTGCGCGTACATGTCCTTCTCGGCGCCTTCCGCGGCGTCGATCAGCTCGAGCATGACGCCGAGGTCGTCGACCTTCTTCTGGAAAGCGACGACGGGGAGCACGGCCTTCTTCAGTCCGTTGAGTTTCGCGATGTGCTTCTGGGCGCGGTCGTTGTTGTCCCAGAAGGTCGGGGCGCCCATCTGCGCCTCCATGGCCTCGATCTCACGCTGCTTTTGATCGCAGTCAAAGAAACCTCCATAGATGCCCGGCGCGCTTCTTGATGTTTTCGATCTGGTTGAGGGTTTCGGTGGAGACCATGTTGGAAAGGGAACGTGAGAGCGAACCGGCCCGCGGCGAAACCACAAGGCCGGAAACCGGCGCCGGCCCGCCTCAGGGCGCAACGGGGCGGAGAATCGGATTCTCGATCTGGAAGAGGACGCGGCCCGGGGTGCCGTCGTCGGCCTCCGTCGTCTCGCCGCCGGCCGCGAACACGAGCCGCGTTTCCCCGGGCGCCACGGCGAGCGCCGGCAACGCGAGCGTGCGCCGCCCCGCGGGCAATTCGCCCCGGAAGATGACCGTCCCGCCCTGCTGCACCTCGAGCGCGCGGGCGATCCGCGAACGCGTCAGGAACCGCAATTCCACGCGCACCGGCGCCGCGCCCGGATTGCGCAAAACCAACGTCGCCTCGGGCCCGCGCGCCCAACGCCAGGTCGTCTCGCCGTCCCATTGCTGCGGCGACCACCCGTCGGCGTAGACCGCCTGCACGGCCGCACCGGCGCCCTCGGCCGCAAACTCGGCCGGCGGCGGCGGCGCCTTCACGAATCGCATCTGGTCGAAATAGCGCACGCCGAAGGGCACGAAACAGTTGCCCAGCAGGAACCAGATCAGCCACGCCTTCGTCGGCCGCAGCGCCAGCAGCAGGTTGAACGCGAGCGTGATCGGCAGCGCGTGGCGCGTGATCGTGAAGTGGCTCTCCCACGACAGGAAACTGATGCAGGAGAAATACACCGCCGCGACCGCGCCGAACCGCCAGATCGGGCTCTTCCAATCGCGATGCAGCACGACATACACGCTCTGCGTGACGACGGAGACGATCGTCAGCACGGCGTGCAGGTCGTAGCTCTTGTAGAATTCGAAAAACAGCCGGTGCCAGCGGATCGGGCCGTGGAACGCGGTGACGCTGAACTCGCCGAGCTTCTCCATCATGCCGCGGAACGGGAGCGTGAGGTTGCCGCCGTCGAAGCCGACCTCGCGGCCGCGGAAACGCCACAGCACATACGCCACCCAGAGCAGCAGCGGGATCACGGCGATGAGCCCGTAGACGAAATTTTTGCGGATCGCCTCGCGCCAAGGCGGGCGGATCTCCGCGAGGCCGACAAAGCCGATGAGCGACGTGCTGCGCACCAGCGCGGCGGCCGCCAACAATCCGGCGCCGGCCGTGCCGCCGACGGTGAGCGCCGCGAGAATCAACGTGAAGCTCGGCAGATCGGTGAGCGAGGCCTGCATCGACTCGATCACGCCGCAGGTGAGCAGCATCGCCGCAAAACCCGCGAGTCCGCTCCAGCCCAGCGGCGCGAACAGCCGGCCGGTGAGCCACGCGAACGGGATCCAGAACAGGAGGTTCATCGCCGCGTAGGCGTTGATGACCCAGAACGGCTGCCCGAAGCCGACGATCCACGCCAGCCACGAGACCAAGATGCGCTGCCCCCGGTAGGGCGGATTGTCCAACGCGACATGCAACTGCGGGTCGCGCAGGAGCGGATCGAGGGCCATCTGCGCGTAGAGTTGGCCGTCGAAGCCCCAGCGGTGCGCGGGAAAGGGATCGATGTACTTCGGGGTCGCGCGGAAAACGGCGAGCCCGCGGTCGTCGAACTCGCGGCCGACCCGCAGGAACTTCGTGATCCCGTGCTCGGGCGTCCAGATGCCCGCGTACACGTGCAGCAAAAACGCGAACGCGGCGAGCGCCACGAGGACGAATGCCCAGCGGGGCGGTGGCGGAAGTTGGAAGCGCGGGGCCGGCACGAAAAGCGGAACGCGCAGTCAAACGCAGCCGCGCGCCGCGCCGGAAGCTTTTTCGGCGGCGGCCGCCGCGATCACGCCGACGGACGCCCCGGATCGGTCGGTCGGAAATTCGATCGCACAGGTCCATGACCCCGGCGGCGTGGCGAGCGAGGCCTAACGCGTTCGGTTCCGCGGCCAATCCGCCGCCGAAAATTCTCGGGAACCCGGTTCCGCTTCAGCGCGCCGGAAACGCCCAGGGATCCCGGGTCAGTTCGTGCAAGCCTGCCTCGGCCACCCCGGTCAGCACCAGCGCCATACCGATCCCGCCGACGAGCACGAGCACTGCGCCGACGAGCAAGGCACGCGCCCGCGCCCGAGACGCGGGATCGAAGTCGCCGGGTCCACGGCGGCGTGAGCGTCGCCGTCGGCGCCGCGGCGCCGAAGCTCCATGGAGGGGCTGGACGTCGGACTTCATCGGCGGGCCGGCCGCGCCGGCCAGTCGCCATTGGGCCGGCTAGAGAGCAAGTTGCGACGAAGGGGCATGGGACGAAGATTATGATCGGATACGCCGCCTGAAGGAATCGGGGCGATCCCCTCCCCGTCGGGAGAATCTTTCCCTCGGCGGGCCGCTATTCCGGCCGAAAAAACTCCGGCCGCAGGCCGAGATCGGTCATCGGCAGGTGGAACACCGGCGTCACCGAACCCGACAGCGGCGGCACGATCCAATCCCAGCGGGCGGACACCGCGCGGCCCGCTTTCTCCTCGGCCCCGCAGAATCGGACGAACTCCGCACTCGCGGTGTGGTGATCCACGATCCGGCAGCCGGCCGCGGCAAACGAGTGCAGCACCGCTGTGTTCAATTCCACCAGCGCGCGGTCCTGCCAAAGCACCGACCTCGCCGCGGTGTCCAAGCCCATCAGCCGCGCCACCGCGGGCAGCACGTTGTAGCGGGCCTCGTCGCCGAGATTGCGGCAGGCTATCTCCGTACCCATGTACCAGCCGCTGAACGGCGCGAACGGAAACACCGTGCCCGCCACGCGAAACGCGAGATCCGTCACCGTCGGAATGGCGTACCACCGGAGTCCCAGACCCGCAAAGGCCGGCAGGTTGGGATGCGACAGTACGACTTCCCGGATCAGCCCGGGAGGCACGGCAAACAGCACCGGCCGCCCGTCCGCGCCGATCAGGATCCAGGGCAGGAGATCGAATGCAGAGCGGCAACGGGGCGGATTCCAGCCGAGCGCGATCGCTTCGGCGGTCAGCCCGACATTCAGCGGATCCCCGAGTACCGTGCCGTTTTGACGATAGCCCGCGTAGCCCGCCAGCTGCCGGTTACGCATCCTGATCCCGCGCTGCCCGGGCCCGGCCGGGGCAAACACCGTCATGTACGGACGCACCGCCCCTTCGACCGTCGAGTTTTCCACGTGTTCGCAGAGGGCCGCCGCCACTCCGGCCACGTCCCCGCAATCGCGCCGGTCCCTTACCTGCAGGCTGCGCCAATACAGGCGGCCGATGCACCGCGCTTGGTTGCGCCAGGCAACCCGTGCGCCGAAAGCCAGCTCGGCCTCCGTGAGCGCGGCAGGTTGCCCCGCTTCCAGTTCGCGCCGGCACTGCTCGAGCCGGACGGCCGCCGTCGTCCCGAGCACGCCGGCGGCCTCGGCTTCCCGGAACAGCGCCGCCAGTTCGGCTTCGCCGGTTTCCGCCCTTCCCGCGCACTCGGAGTGGGTCAAGCCGGTCGGGAGCGATAGGGTGCAGGAGGTTCCGCGCCGATCGGCCGTCATCTCGCCACCTCGGCCAACGGCAGCACAAGCCGGGCGGAAAGCCCGGGCGCGGGGGAATTTCCCAGGAGGAAAAACTCGCCGCCGCAGGCCCGCGCATAGTCGCGGGCCAGGACCAACCCCAGACCGAGCCCCTGCTGCTCGAACTGCTCGCGCCGGAATTGCCGCAGCGGGGCGACGGCCGCGATCTCCGCTTCGGTCATGCCCCGACCTTCGTCGATCACCGTGATGGCATAAAAGTCCCGGACCGGTCGCCCCGACACCCGGATGGAAGTGCCCGCCGCGGAGAACTTGCATGCATTCTCGACCAGATGCCGCACGACCCACGGCAGGCCCTGCGGCAGCACCGACACCGGCGCCGACACCGCATCCAGCGTGAAATCCTGCGTGCGGCCCGCCTCGCACAAAGGCCCGTCGCACCATTTCGCCAGAACACCGATTTCCAGGGGAATCGTCGCCCGCACGATCGTCTGGCCTTCGCAACGGCGGTTTTCCGTTTCCACCAGCGAAGCCCACAGGGAAAAATCCTCCGCCACCCGCAACAGGCGTTCGCCCGACCGCCGCAGGTAGCCGCCGAACTCGATGTGCTCGCGGGACGAAAGCGGGTCCTTCATCTCCCCGCGCATCGTGAGCAGATCCGCATAGCCCAGCACGCCGGTCAGCGGAGTGCGCAGCTCGTGGGGCAACACGCGGGTCAAAAAATAGCGCTGGTGGTCGTTGAGCCGGCGCACGCGCTCGGCACGCTGCAGCCGCAGCTCGATCGTCCGCAGGAGATCGCCGGTCCGGTACGGCTTCGTCACGTAGTCGTCCGCGCCGAGGGACATGCCCCGCCGCTGGTCGGCGCTGTCCGCCTTGGCCGACACAATGATGAACGGAGTGTCGACCAGCTGCGGGCGCGTCTGGATGCGCTCGAGCAACTCGAAACCGTCGCAGTTCGGCATCCGCACGTCGCTCAGGATCAGATCGGGCGCAAACGACGCCATCGCCTCCAGGGCCACGGCCCCGTCCGGCACCGCCACCACGCGATAGCCCGCATCCTCCAGCGCCGAGGCGGTAACATCGCGGATCAGGTCGTCGTCCTCGGCCAGGAGGATTGTCTTGGGGCTCTTGGAATCGTTCATGAATACGGCGAGCGGGACCAGGGGGCGGCCGGCAAGTCGGGCTCGGCGGCCGCAGGCTCGAGCGGGACGGCGACCGTGAATGTCGTCCCCGCCCCGGGCAGCGACTCGCAGCCGATGGTGCCGCCGTGCGCCGTCACGATGCGCCGCACGATGGCCAGACCCAGGCCCGTGCCGTGGACGCCGGCGACATTGCCCGCGCGGAAAAAAGGCTCGAACAGCCGTCGCTGGTCCGCCTCCGGAATACCGCGGCCGCGGTCTCGCACCGCCAGCCGCCAGCGTCCCTCGCCGAACGCCAAGGTCACGGTCACTGCGGTATCCGGTTCCGAATACTTCAGGGCATTCGAGATCAGGTTGTCGACCACGACACGGATCTGCGCCGGATTGAAGCCGGCCTTCACCGGCGCCGCCGGCGACGCCAGTTCGACCCGCGGGGCCGGCAGCGAGCCGTTGAATGTCTCCACCGCCTGCCGCAGCAGCGCCGCGATGTCCGCCGGCTCGAAGTTCGCGGCCCCCCCGGCATGGTCGAGCTGGTTGAGCAGCAGCACCTCGTCCACCAGTGCCTTGAAATTTCCCAGCACCTTGGCCTGCAGCGCCAGATGCCGGACGAACGGCGGCTGGAGTTCGGCGGGCAACCGGTCCGCGCTCCGCTCGAGCAGGAAATGGACCCCTTGGATAGCCGACAGCGGCGTCCGGAACTCGTGCGAGACCATCGCGACAAGCTCCCGCTGCATGGCGAGAAATTCGTCGCGCCGGCGGGCGAGCGCGGCCGCGGCGCGCGACAGCTCCCGCCTGGCCGTCACATCTGTGACCATGGTGCAGATGCGCCAAGTACCGTTCGCCGCCGGTTGCAGCCGGAACTTCTGCACCTCCCAGATGACATTGCCGCCCGACGGCAGCGTGAAGGGAAAATCGAAAATCACCGCGTTGGTTTCCCCGAGCTGGCGATCCGCAATCGCCCAACCGGAGTAGTCCGGCTCACGGCGCAGCGTTGCGTCGATCTCGGCCAACGCTTCCGGTCCGGCGCCGGCTCCGAACCATTGCCGACAGATCCGATTGGCGAACTCGATGCGGCTGTCGGCCCCCTGCAGGATCAGCCCCAGCGGCAGTTCGTCGAGCAGTTCGGCGAGCAGCGACTCCGACCGACGCAGCCGTTCCGAGGTCTCGATCTCACGCGAACAGTCGCGGCACTTCCAGACCAGGTGGCCGACCGGCAGCCGCGAAAGGGAAATCGCGGCCTGGAAAGTGGACCCATCCCGCCGCTGGACCGCAACGACACCCTGCCATGCGGCGTGGGCCGCGAGGGCCGGGAACGCCTTCGCTTCCAGCTCCCGGGCAGCGGCACGACCGCAAAGCTCGGACCACTCCCGGCCCAGCAGATCGCCGCGGTCGCCGAACCGGAAGAGCTCGGCGAGGCTTTCGTTGAGGTAACGGAATTTGCCCCCGCTGTCGGTCACGGCCAAGCCCAGCTCTCCGGATTCGACCGCGAGACGAAACGGATTCGCCGCTCCGGTCACGCCTTCGATGCCCATGATCTCGGTCACGATCCCTATCGTCAACGGCCCGGTGGGCGACTCCCGCAGCGCCAACGATGCATGGAGGGTGCGGCGCCGGCCGTCCCCGCCGCAGACGACGAACGTACGCTCCACCCGCCGGCCTAGCAGCAGGTCGCCCCGCAGATTCAAAAGCTGGGCCCGGTCGACCGGCTCCAGCGCGGCCTGCCAGGCGTCGGGATCCGCCCGCAGGGCGTCGGCACTCACCCCGAGATAGCGTTCGAAATCCCCTTTGAGAAACAGATGTCGCCGGGTCGTGGCATCCATCACAAAGGCGAGGGCGATGCCGGCGGATGCATGCGCCGAGATCAGCTCGCTGGCTTTGTCCGCGGGAAGGCACTGGGCGCGCCATTCCGGGGGGACGGTGATTTCGGCGACCTCGCTCACATCGAGTCCTCCGGCGAAACCAACGCCGCCGGCAACTGCCGCAGGATCGAATCGCGCCCCGCCGGAACCAGCCCGAGGGCCTGCGCCCGCGGCACGAGATCCCGGTTCGATTTGGCATCCAGCCTCGCCGAGATCCGATCGCGGGACTTGTAAACGGAAGAAAGCGAGCGGGCCATCTCGTCGGCGATCTCCTTGGGCGTCCGGTCTGCAGCGAGCAGGCGCAGGATCCTCAAGTCGTCGGCCGCGAGGGGCTTCTTCTTGGAGTGCAGACGGACGAGATCGCGCAGGATCTCGCTGACCGCGGGGTCGAGCGGAAACTCCCCCCGCACCACGGCGCGGATCGATTCCAGCAATTCGGGTACGGGAGCGGACTTCACGAGAAACGCGCAAACCCCGAGGCCGAACGCGGCCTGCATGGATTCCGGGGTAGCGAGGCCGGTAAAGACCACCACCTTCAGGTCCGGCATCGCCTCGAGCGCCGCCGCGATGATTTCCAAACCGCTCATGCCCGGCATCATCAGGTCGACCAGAAGCAGATCGACCGGATGGGCGCAGAGAAAGGCAAGTGCATCCGCGCCGTTTTCAGCCGATCCAACCACCGCAAAATCCCCGCCGGCGCAGAGCACCTCGGCCAGTGCTGAGGAGTAGATTGGATGGTCGTCGACCAAAAGCACCTTGGTCGGAGACACGGCAGTCGCCGCGGGTTTGGCGGATGGGGACATCGTGGACTTGGACGGTCCGACGAAAGAGCAATTGCCAGAGGAACGACAAATACAGCCCGGTCCAAAGATTCGCCCGGAGCTTGAGTAGAAAGCCCGGACAGGACGGGCCTGCGCCTTCAGCCGCGCAGTTTGCCCGCGGCCTTCTCGGTCTGGTAGCTCGCGAAGGTGCGCGCGATGCCGTCGGCCAGGCCGATGCGCGCGCGCCAACCGAGCGCGGAAAGCTTCGAGACGTCCATCAGCTTGCGCGGCGTGCCGTCCGGCTTGCTCGGGTCCCACGCGATGCGGCCCGCGAAGCCGGTGACTTTTGCCACCGTTTCCGTGAGTTCGCGGATGGTGACGTCCGTGCCCGTGCCGACGTTGATCCAGTCCGGCGGCGCCGACTGCCGCAGCAGGAACGCGCAGGCGTCGGCCAGATCGTCGACGTGGAGAAACTCGCGCTTCGGGGAACCCGTGCCCCAGGCCGCCACCTCGGGCAGGCCGGCGGCGCGCGCCTCGTCGAAACGGCGGATCAGCGCGGGCAGCACGTGCGAATTCTGCGGGTGGTAGTTGTCGCCCGGGCCGTAGAGGTTCGTCGGCATCGCCGAATGGAACAGCACGCCGTATTGCTTCCGGTAATACTGGCAAAGTTTCAGCCCCGTGATCTTGGCGACCGCGTAGGCTTCGTTCGTCGGCTCGAGCGGACCCGTCAGCAGGCAGTCCTCCGGCATCGGCTGCGGCGCGTGCTTCGGGTAGATGCACGAGGAGCCGAGGAAGAGCAGCCGCTTTACGCCGTGGCGGTAGGCCGCATGGATCGTGTTCGCCGCGATCGCGAGATTGTCGAAAAGGAATTCCGCCGGATAGGTGTTGTTGGCGTGGATCCCGCCGACCTTGGCCGCGGCGATGACCGCGGTGTCCGGCTTTTCGCGCGCGTAGAACGCATCGACCGCCGCGGCATCCGTCAGGTCGAGTTCCTTGCGCGTGCGCAGCAGCAATTCGACGCCCGGCTCCGCGGCAAAGCGCCGCACCAAGGCGCCGCCGACCATGCCTTGGTGGCCGGCGATGAAAAGGCGCGTCCTCATGCGAACGGCGAACGCGAGACGCCGGGCAAAGCCGCGATCTGGGCCTCGCGTTTGGCCAACTCGAGGTCGTGCTCGACCATGATCTTCACGAGTTCCTTGAAACGCACCTTCGGCTCCCAGCCCAGCTGCTTGCGGGCCTTCGCCGGATCGCCGATCAGCAATTCCACCTCCGCAGGGCGCTCGTACCGCTGGTCGTACTTCACGTGCTTCTCCCAATCGAGGCCGAGCAGCCCGAACGTTTCCTGGCAGAACTCCTTCACGCTGTGCGTCTCGTTCGTCGCCACGACGTAGTCGTCCGGGTTCTCCTGCTGCAGCATCAGCCACATCATTTCCACGTACTCCTTCGCGTAGCCCCAGTCGCGCTGCGCGTCCAGGTTGCCCAAGTACAGCGAATCCTGCAGGCCCAACTTGATCCGCGTCGCCGCGCGCGTGATTTTCCGCGTCACGAACGTTTCGCCGCGGCGGGGGCTCTCGTGGTTGAAAAGGATGCCGTTCGAGGCATGCAACGCGTAGCTCTCCCGGTAGTTCACGGTGAGCCAATACGCGTAGACCTTCGCGCAGCCGTACGGCGAACGCGGCCAAAAGGGCGTCGTCTCCGTCTGCGGCACTTCCTGCACCTTGCCGAACATCTCCGAGGACGACGCCTGGTAATAACGCACTTTCTTGACCAGACCCGCTTCCCGGATCGCCTCCAGAATGCGTTGCGCCCCGAGGCCGTCGACGTCGCCCGTGTACTCCGGAATATCGAACGACACCCGCACGTGCGACTGCGCCCCGAGGTTGTAGACCTCGTCCGGCTGCAGCTCGTACAGCAGCTTCACCATCTGCACCGAGTCCGCCAGATCGCCGTAGTGCAGGAACAGCCGCACCCCGTTCACGTGCGGATCCCGGTACAGGTGGTCGATCCGGCTCGTGTTGAACGTCGACGCCCGCCGGATCACCCCGTGCACCTCGTAGCCTTTGTCCAACAACAGCTCCGCGAGGTACGACCCGTCTTGTCCGGTGATGCCGGTGATCAGTGCTTTTTTCATGCAGGAATCGCCGAATTTACCGGCGGTCCGCGCGCACAGGCAAGCCCTCCCCTCTGAATTCGCCTTCCGGAAACCCTGATCCGCGCCGCCCCGCGCCGCGCACCCTGCCGCCGTATCCACAGGCTGGTCACAGCCGGAAAAATAGTGTCGCCCGCCCGGCGCCGATCTGTTGGCTTCCCGTTTCCAGACCGTGACTTCCCCGACTCCCGCTCTCGCCATCATCGACGGCACGCTCTGCCGGCTCACCCGCAAAGGCACCCGCGCCGCCGGCCACGCCCCGCTCGCCACCGCCGTCACGGAGTTCCTGCAGTCCGGTCCCCGCATCTACGTCCGCGAGCACCCCTACGGCCTGCTGCCGGGCATCGCCAATCTCTACTGCCTCGACGGCGATTTCCGCCTGCTGTGGCTCGCCGCCTGGCCCGATTTTGCCGACCCCTGCGCCGCTCTCGCCGGCGAGGCGGACGGCACGCTGACGGTCACGACCGTCCAGGGCGCCACGGTGTGCCTCGACGCCGGGACCGGACGTTTGCTCCGGCACGACGTCCCGCTCGCGGCCGCCAGCTGAGCCCGACGCCGGCCCGGGGCTTAAGCCGGGTTACATCGTTGAAACAATTGTGACGATGTGACGTCCTTTGAGCAGCATGCCGAAGGACAGACTCCAGACCCAGCGCTTCGAACTGAAGTACCTCGTCACGGAGGAGACGGCCCGGGCCGTGCGCCAGTTCGTCCGCTGCTATCTGAAGCCGGACGAATTCGCCGCCACGCTGCCGAACCTTTCCTATCCGGTCCATTCGCTGTACCTCGATTCGCCGGACCTGATGACCTACCAGGCGGTGCAGACCGGCGAGAAGAACCGCTTCAAGCTCCGGATCCGCTACTACAGCGCGGAGGACAAGTCCGTCTACTTCGAGATCAAGCGGCGGACCAACGAGGTGATTTCCAAGGTGCGGGCCAAGGTCCACCGCGAGTTCGTCGAGCCGTTGCTCGCCGGCCGCCCGCCGCAGCTGAAGCACCTCGTGACCCCGGACGGGCGCCAGCTCGCCGCCCTGCAGGAATTCTGCCGCCTCATGCACCGGCTGAAGGCGACGCCCCGCTCGCACGTGGCCTACCACCGCGAGGCCTGGATGAGCCCCGAAAACAATTCGCTGCGCGTCACCTTCGACCGCGACGTCCGCTGCGAGCCGGAGTTCGGCACGAGTTTCCGCACCGAGTTCGGCGAGGCCGTGACGGTCTTCGACCGCAACGTCGTGCTCGAGCTGAAGTTCGTCGACCGCCTGCCGCAGTGGTGCACGGAGCTGGTGCGCTCTTTCAATCTCAAGCGCGGCGGCGCGCCGAAGTACGCCCAAGGCGTGCTGCTCCTCGGCGAACACCGCGTTTCCAACCAAGGCGTCGGCCTGAAGGGTCCCGCTTCCGGCCTCCGGCCGCTGCGCGCCGCGCGCCCCGCCGCCGTTTCCGCCGCGGCCCTCTGAGCCGCGCGGCCCGATTTCCGCCTCCATGAACGCGCTGCTGCAGGGCGACTACGGTATCGCCCCGACCAATTTCGAAACCGTCCTGCTGGCCATGCTGCTGGCCTTCCTCGCCGGGCAATTCATCGCCTGGGTGTACATGTACACGCACTCCGGGATCTCGTATTCCCGGTCCTTCGTCGTGTCGCTGATCTTGATGCCCGTCATCGTCGCCCTCGTGCTGATGGTGCTCTCGAACAACCTCGTCACCGCCTTCGGCCTCATGGCCGTTTTCGCGATCGTCCGTTTCCGCAACATCCTCCGCGACACCCTCGACACGTCCTACGTGCTGGCGGTGATCGTGCTCGGCATGGCCTGCGGCACGCAGAAGTTCTCCACCGCCATCGTCGGCACCTTCGTCATCGCCGCGGTGATGATCTACCTCTGGTACACGTCGTTCGGCCACCGCCACCGCTACGACCTCATCCTCAATCTCCACTGGTCCCGCGCCGCGGGCGAGATTCCCGAACTGGAACGCGTGCTCGGCCGCCACAGCTTCAAAGCCCACTGCGCCAACCGCCACTTCGATTCCGACTCCACGGGCGCCGATCTCTCCTACCGGCTGCTGCTGCGCGATCCCGACCGCGTGCCGGACCTGATCCGCGAACTCGGCGCCCTCCCCGGCGTCGAGCAGGTCTCGAGCATGAAGGCCGAGGACGAAACCGAAATCTGAGCATGACCGCACCGCTCGAACCCGTTCCCACTCCGCCGGCGCACCGCTGGCGCCAGATCCGGATGCAGCTGCTCCCGCTGGCGGCGTTCGCCCTGGCGCTCGGGGCCGTGGCCGTACTCTGGACGCAATGGGTCGCGCCGCCCACGCTCATCGGCGAGGCCGAAGCCGATCGCGCCGAGCTCCGCTCCGCCGCCCCCGGTACCCTCGTCGGCCTCAATGTCGCGCTCTTCCAATCCGTCGCCGCCGGCCAGGTCGTCGGCTACGTCCAGCCGCAACCGCCCGCCGTCCTCGAAGCCTCGCTCGCCGTGATCCGCGCCGAGATCGAGGTCATGCGCGCCACCCTCGATCCCGTGTCCGGCCAGCAACGCGTCGCCCTCGACCGCGAACGCCTCCAGCTCGACTGGATGGGCAAGCGCGTCGAACTCGCCGCGCTCCGCGGCCAATTGCTCCAGGCCGAGACGACGTTCGCCCGCACCGCCGCCTTGCATCAGACCAAGATGGTCACCGACGAACGCTTCGACGAAATCCGCAACACCCGCGACGCCCTCCTCGCCCAGGTCAAAGCCCAGACCGAATTGGTCGAGCAACTGGAACCCGGCATCCGCCGCCTCTCGCCCGTCGACCCCGACGGCAAAGTCTCCGTCACCCAAGGCCTCCGCGCCGCCATCCAGCAGAAGGAAAGCGAGCTCCGTCTCGCCGAAACCCAACTCGGGCCGCAGCCCCTGTTCGCCCCGATCGACGGCATCGTCACGCAGACCTTCCGCCGCAACGGCGAGGCCGTCGCCGCCGCCGAACCCATCCTCGCCCTCACCGCCGCCCAGGTGAACCGCATCACCGGCTTCCTGCGCCCGCCGCTCCCGCTCGACCCGAAACGCGGCACACGCTTCGAAGTGCGCACCCGCACGCAGCCGCGCCGCGCCGCCGTCACGTCCATCGCGCAGGTCGGCCACCAGTTCGAACCGATCCCGCCGACGCTGCTCGCAGCCATGCACCTGCCCGTCTCGGTCCAGCCCACCGACCTCGGTCTGCGGATCCAGTTCGCCGTGCCCGCCGGCTTCGTCCTGCGGCCCGGCGAGCACGTCGACCTGATCGCGCTCGACGAATGAACCGCGCCGCCGCCGCGGAAGGTTTGCAACCCGGCGGCCCCGCGCCTTGCTCGCTGCCGTGACGACGGCGCGCGGCCAATTCCCCGACGAGCAGACCGTCGACGGCGAATTCGCCCGGCAGGAAGACGCGTTTCGCGCCTTGGTCGGCGCGCCGGACTCGGCGCCGTTTCCCGCCGCACCCGGCCGCTACCATCTCTACGTCTCCCTCGCCTGCCCCTGGGCCCACCGCACGCTCATCGTGCGCGCGCTCAAGCAACTGGAAAACGTCATCTCCGTCAGCGTGGTGGATCCGGTTCGCGACGAACGCGGCTGGGCCTTCCGCGATGTCCCCGGCGGCACCGTCGACCACGCGAACGGCTTCCGTTTTCTCAGCGAAGCCTACGCCGCTTCCCTGCCCGGCTACCGCGGCCGCTGGACCGTGCCGGTCCTCTGGGACAAAGTCGCCGGCCGCATCGTCAACAATTCCGAAGACGACATTTGCCGGATGCTGAACGGCCCCTTCGCCGGGTTCGCGCCGGCCGCGACGCCGGACCTGTTTCCGCCCGCGCTCGCCGCCGCGCAGGACGCCCTCTCGGCCCGCATCTACGAGTCGGTCAACAACGGCGTGTACCGCGCCGGCTTCGCCACCGGCCAACGCGCGTACGAGCGCGCCGTCCGCCGGCTCTTCGCCCTGCTCGACGAACTCGAGGCGCGCCTCGCCGGTTCGCGTTTCCTGCTCGGCGCCGCGCCCGTCGAGACGGATTGGCGGCTCTTCTGCACGCTCGTGCGTTTCGACGCCGTCTACCACGGCCACTTCAAGTGCAACGTCCGCCGGATCGCCGACTACCCGCAGCTCTCCGGCTATCTGCGCGATCTCTTCCAGTGGCCGGGCATCGCCGCCACGGTGAACTTCGACCACATCAAGCGGCACTACTACGTCACGCACACGGAGATCAACCCCTCCGGCATCGTGCCGCTCGGGCCGGTGCTCGATTTCCTGTCCCCGTCCGGACGGGATCGTCCGTACCCCGCCTGAAGCACCCGCGGCGCGCCGCCGCGTTCCTCCCTTTCCGGCGCATTAGGACAAACCCCGCCCACTCCTCCGCAACGCCTGCGCAGGCAGCGGCGGCGACGCGCGCTACCTTTGCCCCGCAGTTCCTTGCGTCGCGTCGCGAACCCAACCCCGTCCGTCATGAAAGACTACGCCTCTCCGCAGCTCAGAAGTTTCGCTCTCCTCGGCCACGCTTCCGCCGGCAAGACGATGCTCGCCGAAGCCATGCTCGTCTGCGCCGGCAAGATCGGCCGCGCCGGCAACATCGCCGCCGGCACCACCGTCTCCGACTACCACGCCAGCGAGAAACAGCACGGCATCTCCGTCCACTGCTCGCTGCTCCACCTCGAGTGGATGGACCGAAAATTCAACCTGCTCGATACGCCGGGCTACGCCGACTTCATCGCCGAGGGCCTCGGCGCCCTCCGCGTCGGCGACTTCGCCCTCATCGTGATCAATGCCGCGCACGGCATCGGCGTCGGCACCGACGCCGTCTGGGACTACGCCACGCGTTTCGGCCTGCCGAAAATCGTCGTCATCAACGGACTCGACAAGGCCAACGTCCACTTCGACGCCGTCCTCGAATCCGCCCGCGAGCATTTCGGGAAAAACCTCTTCCCCGTCGCCGTGCCGCTCAACCAAGGTCCCGGCTTCAGCCACGTGCTCGATGTCATGCGCAACGAGACCGTGATCTATCCTCCGGGCGGCAACGGCCGCTACACCGAACAGCCGCCCGGCGCCCTCGGCGAACGCGTCCAGCAGCTCCACCGCGAACTCATCGAGTACGTCGCCGAATCCGACGACTCGCTGCTCGAAAAGTTCTTCAACAAAGGCGCGCTCGCGGAAGACGAATTGCGCGCCGGCCTGCACCGCGCCGTGCAGCAGCAGGTCTTCGTGCCCGTCTTCGCCGTGTCCGCGGAAACCAACGTCGGCGTCGCGCGGCTCATGGACTTCATCGCCAAATACGGCTCCTCGCCGCTCGACCGCGCCGAGGTGCCCGCGAAGGACGGCGGCGGCTTGCCCGGTACCGTCACCCTCGCCCAACCCGAACCCGTCGCCTTCGTCTTCAAGACGATGAACGAACCCGGCGTCGGCGAGCTGTCGCTCTTCCGCATCTACTCCGGCACGCTGCGCAGCGGCGACGAATTGCTCAACGCCAACCGCGGCATCACCGAGCGCCTCGGCCAACTGTATTTGCTCAACGGCCACGACCGCACGCCCGTGCCCGCGTTGCACGCCGGCGATCTCGGCGCCGTCGTCAAACTCCGCGAAACGCACACCGGCGACACGCTCTGCAGCCCGCGTTTCCAGGTCGTGCTGCCCGCCGTCGAATACCCGCAGCCCAATATCCACGGCGCGCTCCGCCTGCGTTCGAAGGGCGACGAGGACAAACTCGCCGTCGGTCTCGCCACGTTGCACCTGGAGGATCCGACCTTCCACTACCGCGTCGACGACGAGGTCCACCAGACGATCGTCTCCGGCCAGGGCGAGATCCACCTGCAGGTCATCGTCGAGCGGCTGCTCCGCCGCTTCGGCGTGCACGTCACGCTCGAGGAGCCGGGCATCCCCTACCGCGAGACCGTCCGCGGCCACGGCGATTCGCGCTACCGCCACAAGAAGCAGACCGGCGGCGCCGGCCAATTCGCCGAGGTCTGGCTGCGCGTCGAACCCGGCGCACGCGACAGCGGCGTCGCGTTTTCCCAATCCCTCGTCGGCAACAACGTCGACCGCGTCTTCGTGCCGTCCGTCGAAAAGGGCGTCCACGCGGTCTGCCGCGAAGGCATTCTCGCCGGCTACCGCATCACCGACGTGAAAGCCGATTTCTACGACGGCAAGATGCACCCCGTGGACTCGAAGGACATCGCGTTCCAGGTCGCCGGCTACCATGCCTTCAAAGAGGCGTTTCTCGCCGCCGGCCCGGTGTTGCTCGAGCCGATCCATGCCATCGAGGTGACAGTGCCCGACGACCACGTCGGCGCGGTCCTCGGCGATTTGTCCGCGCGCCGCGGCCACATCCTCGGTGTCGAGACCGACGGCCATTTCCAGATCGTCCGCGCGCAGGTCCCGCAGAAGGACCTGTACCACTACAGCACCGTGGTCCGTTCGCTCACCGGCGGACGCGGCCGGCACAGCGAAAAGGCCAGCCACTACGCCGAGGTCCCCGCGGACCAAGCGCAGAAGATCGTCGCCGACCGGGCCAAGCACGCCGTCGCCGCCGAGAAGTAAACGCCGCCCCGCCGTAGCCCGGAGCTTCAGCCCGGGCCCCTCTTGGTTCCACGGCATTCCGTGGAACCAAGATCCCCTCCGCACGCCGCGCCCAAAAAAACAAAGGTCGAGAGATCAATCCTTCGGCCTCGGGAGGCGGCCCTTGCCGCACCCGAACCCCGCCGGATTTCTCTCTCAACCCTCAGCTCTCAACGCTCAACTTATCCCTTATCCCCGATCCTCAGATCAGCTCCACGGAGCCGGGGATCGGCACCTTTGGGAAAAGGCCCGGACCGGGCTTCGTTTCCTTCGGGAAGATGTCGAGTTTCGAACCTTCGAGCAGCCACTTCCACGAGATCTCGCGGCCGGTGTAGGCCGACATGCGGCCGCCGATCGCGGTGAGCGTGCTCAGGGCGACCTGTTCGCCTTCATTGAGGGGCGAATTGGCGCGGATGCTCTCGATCAGGTGCTTGTGCTCCTCGACCATCGGATTCGGATTTGCGCCGGCGTAGTCGAAGGGTTTCTCGCCCTTGATGCTGGCTTTGCAATCCGAGGTGCCCTTGGTGCCGACGACGCGCTCGCCGATGCGCTGCGCCGACTTCGGCGTGTGGCGGCACATGCTCATGACGCGGGCGCCGTTGGCGTACTCCATCTCGACGGCGAAATGGTCCCAGATGTTGCCCGCGAGGCTGCCGCGGTTCTGGCGGCCGCCCATGCCGTAGAACTTCACCGGATATCCGCCGATGGCCCAGTTCATCACGTCGATGTTGTGGATGTGCTGCTCGACGATCTGGTCGCCGCTGAGCCAATCCCAGTGGTACCAATTCCAGCACTGCCATTCGAAGTCCGAGAGGTTCGCGAGCCACGGGGCCTTGGGATCGTCCTTGGCGCGGAACCAGATGCCCTCGCCGTTCCAGTAGCATTGGCCGCCGACAAGCTCGCCGATGTCGCCGCCCTGGATGCGTTTCATCGTCTCGATGTAGCTCGGCTGGTGGCGGCGCTGCGTGCCGGCCACGACCGCGAGGCGTTTCTCCTTCGCCTTCTTCGCCGTCGCGATGATCGAGCGGCAACCGACCGGATCGACGGCGACGGGCTTCTCGATGAAGACGTGTTTGCCGGCATTGATCGCGGCCTCGAAGTGCGCGGGCCGGAAGCCCGGCGGCGTCGCCAAAATCACGAGATCGATGTCCGTCGCGAGCAATTGCTTGTAGCCGTCGAAGCCCCAGAAGCCCTGGGCATTCGGCACCTTCAGTTTGGTCTTCGCCGCCGTCACCTGGCGCTCGAAGAGATCGCACAGGGCGACGATCTCGACGCCCGGGGACGATTCCACGCAGTTCTGCGCGGCGCCCGTGCCGCGGCCGCCGCAGCCAACGACGCCGACGCGGATCTTGTCCGAACCGGCAGTGGCGCCCATCACGCGCGGGGCCGAAAGCCCGGCGAGGGCCGCGGCGCCGGCGGTGGCCGCGGAAAACTTCACGAAATCACGACGCGACAGATCGGGGAGCGGAGACGTATTCATAGGGGGATTCGGATTGGGGGGTGGACAGAACGTTAGCGGCAAAAATTGGCACGGCGCAAATCCTCGGCGGCAAAATCCGCCGCCCAGCCTAGCGCGAGGAGGCCGGGGCGTCTGGTCGCATCTTGCCGGAGGCAAAGCGCGGATTGCCCGGGTGCCCGCGGGAAAATCACTTCTTCGCGGAGGCGGAAGGGCGCGCGGTCTCGTTCCAGTAAATGATCACGTTCTTCGTCGCACGCCCGGCCGCGATGATTTCGGGCCGGCCGTCGCCGTCGAGGTCGGCCACCTTCAAGTCTTCGCAGGCCATCGTGTTGTCGTCGACCGTCGCGAGCAGGCGCCACGTCTCGCCCCGGGCATCCGCGGCTTCGAAAACCCGGATGCCGACCTTGGCCCCGGGCGTGCCGCCGCGCCAACCGACCACGACTTGGTCGCTGCCGCTGCCGGTGAGATCGGCCACCGCCAGCCCGTGGCCCTGCACCAACGTCTCGTCGAGCAGGACGCGCCGGGGCGTCCAGTCTCCGCCCGCCTGGGCCGGCGCCAAGTACACCGCCGCGGCATTTCCGTGCATCGGCTCGATCGTCGCCGCAAAACGCGTCCCGCCGGCCAACCGCCCGGCCCGCACTTCGCCGGCCGCAATCGTGGCCACCGGCCCCGGGGCCGCCCCGGCCTTCGCCGGATCGACGGTGAACAACCCTTCCTTCGTCGCGAGCAACAGCGTTTCCGCCGTGCTTCCCGGCGCCGCCGGCAGCAGATCGAAATTGTGCGTCAGGTGCAGCGCCGGCTGCGCCGGGAGCAACGGCACCGCCCGGTCGCCCTCGCGCCAGGGCCAACCGTACGCGTGCAGCTGCACGCCTTCGCCGGCGCCGTTCTTGTTGCCGCGGCCGTGCAGCGGCAGCACCGCCAGGCTGTAACGGCGTTCGCCCGTGCGCACCCAGTGCATGCGGTGCGTCGTCGGCTCGTGCGGCAGCCGCCGCGAGGTCCAGCGCTGCGTGCGGTCCGCCGGCGCCTCGAGCAAAAAGACGGCGCCGCTGCCGACGGTGTCGCCGGGATTCCATTCGGCCCCGACCGCCACCTCCGCCTTGCCGTCGCCGTCGAGGTCGCGCGCGGCGATGCAGACGTTGTCTTTCGGCGTCAGGTTTTCCGCCATGACAAATTTCTGCCAGTCGGGCGCGCGGTACCAAACGATCTGCTTCGCGTCGGCGAGCAGGAGGTCGGTGCGGCCGTCGCCGTCGACGTCGGCCACCGCCAGCCCGTAGCCGATCTGGATCTTGGCATCGATGGTCTGCGCGCGCATCCGCAATTCGGGTACGGCGGCCGCAGCCAGTGCGGCGGACAGGAAAAACAGGCAGGAGGCGGGAATCGGGGTACGCATGGGGAAATCGGAAAACGCCGGCCGCTACGCCGCACCCAGCGTCGCCAGCACCGCCGGCAACTCGCGCAGGGTTTTCAGCTGGAAAAAGCGTCCCTCCGCCACCGGCAGGTCGGCCACGCGTTCCGCGGCCCAAGTGATATGGTAGGGCACGTACGCCCCCGCGCCGCCGAGCGCGAGCACGGGCACGATGTCCGACTTCAGCGAATTGCCGACCATCAGGAACTCCCGCGGCTCGATGCCGTGGCGCCGAAAAATCGTGCCGTAGGATTCCGGCGATTTCTCCGACAGGATCTCGATGTGGCGGAAATGCGCCGCGAGGCCGGACTTCGCCAGCTTGCGCTCCTGGTCGCGCAGGTCGCCCTTCGTGATCAGCACGAGCCGATGGCGCCCCGCCAGCGACGCCAGCGCCTCCTCCGCCCCTTCGAGCAGCTCGACCGGATGCGCCAGCATGCTGCGGCCCAATTCGATCAACTCGCGGATTTCCTCCGCGCGGATTTTGCCGGCCGTGAGCTGGATCGCCGTCTCGATCGCGGACAGCGTGAAGCCCTTCACCCCGTAGCCGTAAAGGTCGAGGTTGCGCATCTCCGTCGCGAACAGCGTCCGGTCCACCGTGGCGGCGTCGTGGTAATGCGCCAGCAGCGCCCGGTAGCGCTCGTGCGTTTTCTCGAAGATCGTCTCGTTGTGCCAGAGGGTGTCGTCGGCATCGAAACCGATGACCAGGTCGCGCTTCGCCATCCGGCCATTCAGGAAGCGGCCCGGGCCCGCGCAAGCGCGCAGGCAAAATTTCTCGCTCCCGCCGCGGTGGCTCTGCCTCCCCGGCCCGGACCCGCGGCACCGAACCGCACCCGCCCGGCTGAGACTTCAATTCAGCCGCAGCGGCAGCTTCACCCGCGTCGCCCTGGCCCGGCCGCCTTCGACCTGGGGCAGAAACAGCCACGTCGTTGCGTCCTGGATCAGCTGATACTCCACCACCGCCGGCAGCTTCGGCTCGACCGCCGCTTCCGTCACGGTCCCGCGCGCGTCGAGTTCGAGCAGCAGGAAGAGTTCCTTCGCCTCGAGCGTCCGGTACCGCGACAGGTCCATATCGATCACATAGGGGCGGACCGCCGCCGCACCGCCGGCCGCGGCGCGCACATGCTGCAGCACCGCCAACCGGTGGGTCGTCCGTTTCACTTCCGGCGCGTCGCCGAGCTGCGAACGCGTCATCGCCTCGAAGCGGCGCAACACGTCCTGCGGCCCGAGATACTCGCCCTGGCGTTCGCTGCTGTAGAGCAGCTCGCCGTCCCGGGTCAGCGCCGCCATGCCGGGAATGCTCCGGCCCTGCCAACGCTCGATCGGACTCGGCGCACCGCCGGCGGAAAACCGGAGCACCGGCCAAGGCATCATGACCTCGCGCACATACTTCAGTTGCTCGCCGTCGTCCCGGTCGCTGCTCGCGAACACGAGTTCGAAACGATCCCCGGCCAGCGCCTTCAGTTGCCCGTAGGCCTTCACCAGTTCGGGGCTGAAGCGCCGGCACGGCCCGCACCAGTACGCGCCGAAATAGACCAGATAGATCTCCGGTTCCGGACGCTGCCCGAGGTCGAACGTCGCGAGCTTGCCGTCCCGCAGCACCTGCAAGCGGTTGCGCAGCGCCTTGGCCATCTTCGAGGTCGAATCGCGCCACGGGGTCGTCGCCGGCGGCTGGGCCGCCAGGAAATCGGCCACCCGTCCGAGCGCGGGGTCGTCGAGCGCCTCCAGGGCCAGCTGCCGCGAACCGTCTTTCTCCGCGAGGATCGCAATGCCGCCGTAGACGCCGCTCAGGCGGCCCTCGAAGCGGTCGCCCTGCAGCGTCCGCCACTCCTCCGCCGCCAGGCTCGCCGCCGCGCAAAGTCCGAGCACCGCCGCGCTCCGCCAAGATCTGCCGTTCATCGGCGAAAACGTGAACGGACCGCGCGCCCGATATCCAGCCCGGATTCGGCCGCGGCACTCACCCGCACGCCCGGACCATCTGCCATTGGCTGAGCGGCGCGCGCGTGAAGCCCGCCGCCCGCCACGCCGGCTCCCAAGCCTCGGGAAACAACGCGGACGCCCGCCACGGCCGGCCGGGAAACTCCGCCCGCACCGCGCGCAGCGCCGCGCCCGCGCGCTCCGGATCGAAGCTCCCGCCCGCCACCGCAAGGCCCCGCACGGTGATCGCCGCGGCCGCCGGATCGCCGATCGTCAGCCAGACCCCGTCGACCTGAAAGCCCGCGGCCGGCGGTCCGAGCTGCGCCAAGGTCTCGCCCGAAATCTGCCACGGCAGGTCAGGCTCGCCGTGCACCGCCACCGCCGTCGCCACCGCCCGCGGGTCGACCCGCTCTGCCCTCCGATCGGTCGCGGGCGGCTCGCCGGCCGCCTCGTAACCCGCCAGTCGGCGCACCCGGCGGAAACCCGCGCCTTCGTACAGCGCCACCGCCGGCGGATTCTGTTCGATCACTTCCAGCACCATCGCGCGGTCCCCGCGCTGCCCGGCCTCCGCCAGCAGCCGCCGCAGCAGCGCTCCGCCCAGTCCCTGGCGCCGTGCCTCGGGCACGAGCGCCATCCCCGCCAGCCGGCAGGTCCAGCCGCGGCGCGCGATCAACGCCGCTCCGACCGCGACCCCGTCGCGCCGCAGCACGCGGCTTAGGCCGAGATCGACGCTGTCCGCCCGCGCCATCGCCAGCAGCATCGCCGCCGTCGCCGGAATCCGCACCAAATAGTCGGCGAAGCCCCGCGCGAACACATCCGCCGCGGCCTCGAGGCCGAAATCGGTCACCGCCGCAAACTCAAGCTCCGCCGCCATCGCAGGTCAGGCCGACGTGAGGTGCCACTGCCGGCACAGCGGACACAGGTAGGCGCCGCGTTTTCCGGCCACGCCCGCGAGGACGGCCGCATCCAGCGCATCACCCTGCGTGCGGTAGCGGCGTTTGCGGGTGCACCTGTGTTTTCTTTCCTCGGCGGTCGGCTTCTTCATCGCGACGGATCCGGTCTGGGCCGGCCGGCCCGCGACGGCAAGCCGCGGGTGGCAGCGGACGCCACCCGCACATTTCGGTTGTGATTTACCCTTGGTCCGGCGAGCTCTTGACGCTGCCCCGCCGCCGGTTCCAACCGGCGGCCTCCCCCTAACACCACCACCCCCGGCCCGACGCGCTCCGCTGCGTTCGGGCCACTCCCCTGACTGCCGCCATGACTGCCGCCCCGCTGCGCCTGCTTCGCTCCTTCGCGATTCTCCTCGCCTTTGCCTCGCTCCTCCTCGCTCCCGCCGCGGCCCAAAGCACCGCCGGCACCGTCGAGGGCCGCGTTCTCAACCTCCGCAACGGCGAATATCTCGAGCGCGCCCGCGTCACGGTCGTCGGCACCTCCCTCGAGACGTTTACCGACAACTCCGGCTTCTACCGCCTCGGCAACATCCCGGCCGGCGAGATCCGCCTCCGCGTCTTCCACACTGGCCTTGTCGCGCAGACCGCCGCGGTCTCCGTCCCCGCCGGCGGCACCGCGCAGCGCGACTTCAATCTCAACGACGCCGACAACAAACCCGCCGCCGAGGGCGCCGCCGTGAAGCTCGACCAATTCGTCGTCTCCACTTCCAAGGAGATGGACGGCGCCGCCATCGCGATCAACGAGCAGCGCTTCGCTTCCAACATCGTCAACGTCGTAGCCGCCGACGAATTCGGCCACGTCGCCGAGGGCAATGTCGGCGAGTTCCTCAAGTTTCTTCCCGGCATGTCCATCGACTACGTCGGCGGCGACGCCCGCACCATCTCGATGGGCGGCGTGCCTTCCAACAACGTCCCCGTCACCGTCGGCGGCTTCAACCTCGCCAGCGCCGCCTCCTCCGGCACGTCGCGCACCGTCGAGCTCGAGCAGGTCTCGATCAACAACATCGCCCGCATCGAGGTCTACCATTCGCCCACCCCGGAATCCCCCGGTTCCGCCCTCGCCGGCGGCGTCAACATGGTCCCGCGCGGCGCTTTCGAGCGCTCCCGCCCGCAGTTCAACGGCAGCGTCTACGTCATGATGCGCGACGCCGAACGCAGCCTCCGCAAAACCCCGGGCCCGATCAAGGAACCGACCTACAAGATCCACCCCGGCCTCGATTTTTCCTACGTCGTCCCCGTCAACAAACGCTTCGGCTTCACCCTCTCCGGCGGCACCTCGACGCAGTACACGATGCAGGACTTCATGACCAACACGTGGCGCGGCGCGGGCAACGCCACCAACGTCGCGGCCACCGCCACCAACGGCTACCCCGACACGACGCCCGACCAACCCTACCTGTCCAACTTCTCCGTCCGCGACGGCACCAAGGTCACGTCCCGCTCCTCGCTCGGCGCCACCGTCGACTACCGCCTCACCCGCTACGGCCGCGTGTCCTTCTCTTTTCAATACGCGTACTTCGGCGCGGAGTTCAACAACCGCACCCTCACCTTCAACACCAACCGCGTCCTGCCCGGCAACTTCTCGACCACGGTCACCGCCGGCGACGTCGGCTTCGGCGACATCTCCGTCGGAAACGGCGCCCGCGAGAAAACCGGCACGACCTACATGCCGACCATCCGCTACTACCACGACGGCCCGATCTGGAAGGCCGACGCCGGCGCGGGCTATTCCCACGCGAGCAACCACTACCGCGACATCGACAAAGGCTACTTCAACGGCGCCTCGGCCCGCCGCACCGGCGTCACCGTCCGCTTCTCCGACATCTTCTATCTCCGCCCCGGCAAGATCGAGGTCGCCGACGGCCGCACCGGCGAGCCCGTCAATCCCTACGACCTCAACAGCTACGTCCTCAACACCGCCTCCAGCGACTTCCGCGAATCCTCCGATCTCCAACGCAGCGCCTTCGCCAATCTCCGCCGCGATTTCTCGATCCGCCAACTTCCCGTCTCCGTCAAGCTCGGCGCCGAGATCCGCGAATCCGCCCGCGACATCCGCGGCGGCACCGTGCCCTACACCCACCGCGGCGCCGACAACCGCGCCACCAGCACGCCCACCGATCCGCTCGGCAGCGACGACGGCGCCGCGCCGTTCCTCGACGAGGTCTTCTCCCAGCGCGTCGGCCCCTACGGTTTCCCGCGGATCCAGTGGCTGAGCAACTTCAAGTACTGGGACCTCTACCGCGCCCACCCCGAGTACTTCACGATCGACCAGAACGCGGCCTACCGGAACGCGGTCAACCTCTCGAAGGCCGCCTCCGAGATCATCTCGTCCGCCTATTTCCGCGGCGACCTCGCCTTCTTCGAACGCCGCCTGAAACTCGTCGGCGGCATCCGCGCCGAGCAGACCAACGTCAAGGCCCAGGGCCCGCTCACCGATCCGACCGGCAACTACCTCCGCGACGCCAACGGCGAGGTCGTCATCCAGCGCGACGCCAACGGCAACGTCATCTTCACCGGCACCGGCGTGAACCGCATCCCCGCCCCGGTGCTGCGCGAACCCGCCACGATCAACGGCGTTTCCAACGCCCTCGCCGTCTCCCGCCTCACCCTGCTCGACCGCCGCCAGAACGTGAAGAAGGAGTACCTGCGCTGGTTTCCCAACATCAACGCGAGCTACAACCTCCGCGAAAACCTCATCGCCCGCGCCTCCTACTACTACTCCGTCGGCCGCCCCGACTTCAACCAGTACGCCGGCGGTCTCACGTTGCCGGATACGGAACTCCCGCCCAACACCACGAACAACCGCATCTCCGTCAACAACGCCGGCATCAAGGCCTGGAGCGCCAAGACGACCAAGGTCCGCGTCGAGTACTACTTCGAACGTGTCGGCCAGATCTCCGTCGGCGCCTTCCGCCGCGACTTCGAGAACTTCTTCGGCGGCGTGATTCTGCCCGCGACCCCGGAATTCCTCGACCTCTACGGTCTCGATCCCGACGTCTACTCCGAATACCCGGTCTCGACCAATTACAACCTCCCCAGCCGCGTGCGCATGACCGGCCTCGAGTTCGACTACAAGCAGGCCCTCACGTTCCTCCCGCCCTGGGCCCGCGGCGTCCAGGTCTTCGCCAACGCCACCGCCACCCGCGCCACCGGCGAGGCCGCCTCCAACTTCTCCGGGTACGTGCCCCGCACCTACAACTGGGGCATCAGCCTCTCGCGGCCGAAATACAACCTGCGCATGAACTGGAACTACAAGGGCCGCCAGCGCCGCGGCCTCATCGCCGCCGGCCGCAGCATCGAACCCAACACCTACGACTGGGGCTCCAAGCGCCTCTACATCGACGTCAGCGGCGAATACACGTTCTACAAGCGCTTCGCACTCTTCGCCAACCTCCGCAACATCGACGGCGCCACCGAGGACATCGAGCGCGCCGGCCCGAGCACCCCCGCCCACGCCCAGTTCCGTCAGCGCGAGGACTTCGGCTCGCTCTGGACCTTCGGCGTCAAGGCGACGTTCTGAGCGGCATAGCGCAGTTGAAAGTTGAAAGCTGAAAGTTGAAAGACCGGCCTCCGGAAACCCGGCGACCGACAGGAGACTCGGCGCCGCGCTGATCTTCCGCAGCTTTCCCGTCCTTCAACTTTCACCTTTCACCTTTCAACTCGCCGGGCGGCGGCGCCGCCGCCCGGCGCCTCACTTCGCCTTGAGCTGCAGCACGCGGCCCGGCAGCCAACCGGCGCCGCCGCCGAGGTTCGTCGGACGCGTGTATTCGAGGAGATAGATCACGCCCGGCTTCGCGATATGCAGGTCGACGGGCCGACCGAGCGGCGCCAGAAACGTGTTCGTCCGCGCCGTCCAGCCGCCGTCCGGCTGCCGCTCGAGGCGCAGGTGCAGGACGTCGAATCCGTGCTCCTCGCCCGGCGCCGGGCCCGCGAGAAAACTGCCGAGCCGGCCGACCAGAAACCCGTTGCGCACCGACTCCGGCCATTCCGCGCCGAGCCACACGATGCCCGCCGGCGAACTGTGCGCGTTGAACGTGCTCGTCGGCTTGCCGTCCATCAGACCCGCGGGCCCGAGGTTCAGCACCGGCTTCACGAACGTCAGCCCCGGCGGCGCGTCCGGCGTGTGCGGGTACCATTTTTTCGACGCGGGCGCGTCGCCGAACTGGTACGGGAAACCGTGGTGCCGCGGCGGCTGGCCGGGGGCAGGCGGCACAATGTGGTCCATCTCCTCGGGCGCATGCGCGTCGGGCCCATTGGAGACCGTGAACAGGTTGCCTGCGCCGTCCCAGCCGAAGCTGTACGCGTTACGGATGCCGCGCGCGATCGTCTCGATCTTCGGCGCATCGGACTTCGGGTCGAAGCGCCACATCGTCGTCGTGAGCTCAGGTTCGCCCTCCTTCGACAGCGTGGGCACGTTGCCTTCCTCGCCCGCATCCGTGCGGGAACCGCTGCTCACGTAGAGCAGGCCGTCGGGCCCCGTCCGGATGTCGGAGATGCCGTGCGTGTACGGCCCGACGCCCCACGGGTAGCTGGTGCGGAACCAGGGCTGCGGCGCGACCGGCTCGCCCTCGGCATCGAACGCGGAGGTGCGGAAGATTCCGACCTCGTTCGTCTCGTACGGCCGCGTCGCCACCCGCTGG
Organism: Opitutaceae bacterium; assembly: GCA_027482185.1. Taxonomy (GTDB): domain Bacteria; phylum Verrucomicrobiota; class Verrucomicrobiia; order Opitutales; family Opitutaceae; genus ER46. The sequence continues at coordinate 299,404 of JAIXWF010000011.1, forward strand.
TTGACCGTGATCCAGAGCCGGCCGGTCTCGTCGCGCATCAGGCCGAGGGTCTGGAACGGACCTTTCTTCATGCCGGGAAAGTCCTTCGGCCAGATGATCTGGCGCAGATTTCCGCTCGCCGGATCGAACCGCCACACGCCACCGGCCTGGCCGAGGATGTAGAGTTTGCCGCCGCGGCCGTCGCTCGCCAGCCGCACGCCGAAATCCGTGAGCCGGACGAGTTCCGTCAGTTCGAAGCCCGCCGGCGCCGGCGGCAGAGGCCGGTAGTCCCCCGCCTTGCGCAGATCCGCATAGGTCTTGAACCCCGTCGTCGCGCGCACGTCGCGCACTTCGGTCTCCGTGACGGGCGGGGCCGCGTTGCCCCAGGTGTTCATCACATACGTGAGCACATCCGCGGCCGACGCGTCGTCGAGCATGATGGCCGGCATCTGCCCGCGGTAAACCTCGCCGTTGACGGTGATCTCGTCGTTCAGCCCCGACACCACGGCACGGATCGCACCCGTGCGGTTCGCCGCCAGCCAATCGGATTTCGCGAGCGGCGGATAGGTGCCCTTGATGCCGGCGCCCGTGACGCCGTGGCAGATCGCGCAGTTGGCCAGAAAGAGCGCCTCGCCGCGCTTCAACGCCGCCTCCAAGCCCGGCTGCGCGGCCGCGGCCGGTGAAACGGCCAAACCGGCCAGACCGAGGGCAAGGGCAACGCGGAGGGGTGGGCGCATGGGGCGCGAAACTACGGCCCCGCCCCTGCCCGTCAACGCAGCGGCCGAGCCGAACTCACGCCAGCGGAGCCGCCGGGACCTCCCAGCCGGGCCGGTAGGTGCGCCCGAGCAGCGCGTTGCCGGCAGGCGAATTCGTGAATCGCAGCCCCGCCGCATCCCACTGCAATACGTCGGCTTCCTCGGGCGCGACCGTCAGCCGGCCGCGCGAACTCACCGGGCGGCGGACGATGCGGGTGGCGACGTTGCCGAGCTGGGCCGTCTCGCTCAGCCAGCCCGCGTAGTCGAAGCCGTCGCTCGTCTTCGTGCCCGCGAGGATCGCGTCGATCCAGCGGTGGTAGTGGTTCAGCCCCTTGATGTCCTTCGGGTAGGCGAAGCCGGCGTAATTTTCGACCGGATACAGCCGCGGCCCGCCGACGTGCGGCAGCACCAGGTTGCCGCGTTCGCCGATGAACAGCGAGCCGCTGCGCGGCAGGTCGAGGTCCGCGGGCAACTGGGCGAGCTTGCGGTCCGGCCGCAGGCCGCCGTCCGACCACGTCACCGCCAGCTCCGCGCCGGCCGTGAATTCGTTGCCCGGAAAAACGTACTTCACCGTTTCCGCCGTCGGCCAGATGTGCCGGTTGATGCCGCTGTTGTCGGCCGCGACCGTCAGCGGCGCGCGCAGGCCGAGCGCCGTGAAGACCGGATCGAGGATGTGGCAGGCGAAGTCGCCGATCGCGCCGCCGCCGAAGTCCTGCCAGTCGCGCCAGGCAAACGGGTGGTACACGACCGGGGAATAGGGCCGCATCGGCGCGGGGCCGATCCAGCGGTCCCAATCGAGCGTCTCCGGCACCGGACCGGGCGCCGGCGGCTCGAGCAGCCGCGTGCGTTCGTTGCCGGCGACCGAAACCCAGGAATAGACTTCCTTCACCTTGCCGATCGCGCCGTCGCGGATCAGCCGCGTCGCCAGCCGGTACTCGACCGCCGAATGGATCTGGTTGCCCATCTGCGTGACGACGCCGGTCTTCTCGGCCCACAGCCGCATCTGGCGCGATTCCCAGACATTGTGGGCGAGCGGCTTCTCGCAGTACACGTGTTTGCCGCGGCGCATCGCCTCGATCGCCATCAGCGCGTGCTGGTGGTCGGGCGTGGCGACAATCACGGCGTCCACCTTGTTCCCGAGCTGATCCAGCATCGCGCGGAAATCGCCGAAGTGCGGAACGCCCGGCACCGCGGCGTCGGCGCGGCGGAACCGCGCGGTGTCGACATCGCAGAAGCCCACGAACGAGACCTGAGCATGCTTCGAAACGTTGTGGAGGTCGTTGAACCCTTGGCCGTCGACGCCGATCGCGGCGACCTGGACGCGGCTGTTGGGCTGGGCGGCGCGCAGCACCGCGGGGAAACCGACAGCCGCGGCGGCCACGGCGGATTGTTGCAGGAACCGGCGGCGGCTCGGACGGGAAGCGGGGAGATTCATGGGGCCGCGGCCAGCGTTCCCCGGCCGGCAGGGGCGTCAAGACCCGTCCCACCGCCAGTCAGGTGCGATCGGGCCTGCTCCGGCCGTAAAATCGTTGTCTAGTATGCGCTACGTAGAATTGCGGTTGAGCCCGGGCGTATCTCTACGATGGTAACGCCCCGGCCGAATCTCGGCCGTCCGCAGTCCATCATCCTCAATCCATATGCAGACCAAACACAGCAAGGGCTTCACCCTCGTCGAAATCATGATCGTCGTCGTCATCATCGGCCTCCTGGCCGCGATGGCGATTCCCGCTTTCCAGAAGGTGCGCGTCGCCTCCCAGGACAAAGCCGTGCTGAACAACGCCCGCCAGATGGCCGCCGCCGCCGACCAGTACTATCTGGAAAACGGTGCGACTTCCGCCAACTCGTCCAGCCTCGTCGGCGCCACGAACTACGTGAAGGCGCTCAACACCGTTGCCAGCGAGACCTATCCCGACGGCTACACCCAGGGCATCACGATCACGATCACGGGCGTCGCGAACGCCCGCACGATCACGTACGCTCCCTGATCCATCCGCCTGATTCGCTTTCGAGCCGCCCCGCACCGGGGCGGCTTTTTTTGCGCCCGAATTCCGGACGCTACCGCCCAGCTTCCGCGGCCATCTCCGCCCGCCGCATCGGCATCGTGTCGATCAGCGCAAACAGTTCCGCGGGCGCCGCTCGTCGGCGCCCGCGAGCGTGGACGAGCCACGCCCCTACGAAAACGCCCGTTTCCGCTCGCGGCCCGTCGCCCGGAAGCCAAGAACGCCGCCCATGCCCCTTCGCTCGGCCCTGCTGCTCCTGCTCTTGTTGCCGGCGACCGCCGGATCGCTCGCCGCCGCCGCGGTCACCGTCGAAAAAACGGAATTCCAGGGCTGGTCCGACGCCCTGCGCCTGCGCAGCGCGCACGCCGAGGCGATCGTCGTGCCCGCGGTGACCCGCTTGATGAGCTTCCGTCTGGCCGGCGGGGAAAACGTCTTCTGGACCGATCGCGCGCTCGGCGGGCAAACGTCGTCCGCGGACCGGAAGTCCTGGGTCAACTTCGGCGGCGACAAATCCTGGCCGGCCCCGGAGGCGGAATGGGGCCGCTACACCGGCAGCAAATCGTGGCTGCCGCCGGCGGCCTTCGATGCGCTGCCCGCCGAAGCCCGCATCAAGGGCGATGCCGTCTACCTCGTTTCGCCGGTCGATCCCCACTACGGCATCCGCGTGACCCGCCGGATCGCACTGGCGGAAACGGAAGCGAAGATGACGATCGAGACGGAGTACGAGCGCGTCTCGGGCGCGCCTTCGCGGATCGGCATCTGGGTGATCACACAATTGCGGGACCCGGTAGCGGTCTACGTGCCGGTGCCGGCGGCGTCGCGGTTTCCGGACGGGCACTTCGTCTTCGGCGACAAACCCTGGCCGCAGCTCGCGCGCCGCGGCAATTGGCTCGAGATCACCCGCGATCCGGCAACGGCGCACAAACTCGGTTCGGACGCCGACCGGATGCTTTGGGTCGGCCGCGATGCCGTTTGCCTGATCGCGTCGCCGCGCGTCGCCGGCGAGTATCCCGACCGGGGCGCGAGCGCCGAGGTCTACACCAACCCCGACCCGAAAACCTACGTCGAACTCGAGACGCTCGGGCCGCTCGCCGAACTCGGACCGGGCGGACGCATCCGGCAAACGAATACCTACACCCTGTGGCCGCGGCGGGAAACCGACCCGCGGGCCGAGGCCGCGCGGCACTTCGGGACCGGGAAATAAAAAAGGCGGGCCCCGGAGGGCCCGCCTTGGAATTGCGGAACGGCGCGGTGCTCAGAACCGGCCCGTGACGCCGAACTTCACGGCGCGCGGGATGACCCACATGTGGCGGGGGCGGTCCGGCCCGAAGATGTACTCCGTGCGGCCTTCCTCGGCGAGGTTGGCGACGTTCATGAAGAGCGTCGTGTCGCGGAACACCTGGTAGCTGACGCCGGCGTTCATCACGGTCCAGGCTTCGCGGAAGCGGTTGGCGGCCGAACCGGCAACGGCGTTCACGACGGGCCATGCGCCCGTGTGGTTGATGTCGAAGGAGGCGCCGAACTTCTTGTAGGAGTAGATCAGCCCGACGTTGTAGGCCTTGGGCACGAAGTTCGCGACCTGGTTGGTGGTGAAGCCGACCGTGCCGCCGAAATTGCCCTCTGTCTTCAGGCGGGTGTAATTCGCGCGGACGGTGAGGCCCTTGAGCGGGCCGGGCAAAAAGGACAGCCGCTGGCGGAAGTCGATTTCCATGCCCTTGTAGACCGCCGTGCCGAGATTGCGCGCCTGGATGATCTCGTAGCCTTCGTAAAGGCCTTCGAAACCGTTGTCCTGGCCAGCCCCGACGAGTTCGCCGGAACGGCCCGCGCTGCCGATATAGTCATCGATGTCCTTCCGGTAGCCGCGCAGGGACACCATGCCGGTGCCGCTGTAATAGTACTCGAGTTTGAGATCGATGTTCTCGGAGGTCTGGGGCGTCAGGTTCGGATTGCCGAGCGTGACGGTACGCGCGGCATCGTTGGCCGTCGCCGCCGCCACGACCTGCGCCAGCGTCGGCCGGCCGTAGCTGGTGGACCAACTCGCCCGCGCCTTCAGGTTGGCGGTGATGTCGTAGGCCGCGTGGAAGCTGGGGAAGCTCTTGTCGTACTCGCCGTCCTTGGACAGGCGGCCGAAGTCGAGCGCGGCGCGCTTGAAATGGTCGGGCTCGACCGCGATGGGCGTGGTGCGCGCGCGGAAATAGGTGAACGTGTCCGTCGTGGTCCACTCGTGGCGGATGCCGGCGAGCAGTGTCAGCCGGCCGAACTTGGAGCTCGCCTGGATGTAGGCCGCATCCACGCCTTCCTCGAAGATACGCCGGTTGGTGTACTGCGAGGTTGCGGTGAAATTGACGTCCTCGGTCCAGATCGCGGTGTTGCCGAGCGTGGTGCTGATCGCAGCCGGATCGACGATCGGGAGGCGGGCGCCGCCGTGCGCACGCTCGAATTCCGTCAGCGGCATCAGGCCGGTCGTCGGCAGCACGGTGCCGGGGGCGGCATACCAGCGGCGCGGATACACTTGGCGGTTGTTGACGCGGCGGTTCACCGTATCGAGGCCGGCCTTGACGGTCACGGCGTGCTCGATCGGCAGCAGGTAGGAGGCGTTGATGTTGGCCTGGACCTCGTTCGTGTCGGTGATGGTGTCGCGCTTGGTCAGCACCGTCGACGTGGGCGCCACGGGCTGGGTCGCGCTGGCCGCGGCGGTCGTGAAGGCCGCGTAGCTCGCCGCATCCGACACGCTCGGGCCGGCGGTCTGGGTGAACACTTTCCCGCGCGGATCGGAGTAATCGAGGACGAAGCCGATGGCGTCGCGCGTGCGCATCGCGACGGTGCCGCCCTCGCGGTCCGTGCCGGCGCCGGAGTTCCAGTGCGTGTTGGACCAGCGGTAGGCGTGGTCGACCTTGAGGCGGCCCCAGTTGTGCTCGAAGGCCAGCGTGCCGGTCGGGTTCTTGCTCGTGAACGAATACTTCTGCGGGAAGAGGCGCATCTGCGCCGCGCCGACGGTGTTGCCGTTAACGGTCGTGGTCGTCGGCCGGTATTCGATCCGCCGATTCGTGTAGCCGGGCATGATCGAGGCGGTGGCGACCGGGGCCGCGGGATTGAAGACCGTCAGGTTGGCCGAAGCCCACGGATTGACGTCGGTGTAGTTGAAGTACGGCTCGGAGCCGCCGTTGTAGAGGAAGCGCAGGGAAATGCGGGTGGACTCCGACCACTGGTAGTCGGCGCGGGCGCCGAAGGCCGTGAGGAACCGGTCGTTGAGGCCGCTCTTGCGCGTGTAGTCGCGCAGCTGGGCGGTCGGGTTGGTCGTGCCTTCCCAGAGGAGAATGTCCCAGTCGTGCTGGTTGAGCACTTCCTGGTAGGAAGCGTTGACCATGATGCCGAGGTTGCGGACGCCCTTGCCGACGCTGAACACTTCCTGGTAGCTCGCGCTGAAGTCGGGGCGCATGCCGCGTTCGCCCACGGCGTGGGTGCGCTCGGAGGAAGACGGGAAGAAGCGGCCGCTCGCCGTGTAGGTGACGCGGCGGCGGTCGCGCATGTTGAGCGGGGAGGCCGTCTTCAGGTTGAGCTGGCCGCCGAGCGAGTCGGCGCGCTTGTCGGGGGTCTGGCCGGCGATGATTTCGACGGCCTCGTATTGCGAAGCGGAGAACGAGTGCAGCGTGGCCTGGCGGCCGTCGCCGCCGACGCCGGTCGAGGACATGCCGTCGATGTTGAGGCGGGTGTAGCTGGCCGGGAGGCCGCCGATGCTCACGTTGTTGATGAGGTTGTCCTCGTCGGTCGTGAACGTGATGCCGGGCATGCGGGAAACGAGTTCGCCGACATTCTGGGTCGGCAGAATGCCCCATTCGTCGAAGGCGGTGACGTTTTTCACGTTCAGCGCGTTGCGCTGCTCGGTGATCGCGAGCGCCTGGCCTTCGCGCACGCTGGCAACAGTGAAGGGCTGCATCGTGATCGTGTCGGACGACTTGAGCTCAAGCGCCGCCCGTGCCACCTGGCCGGAAGCCACCGTGAGCGTCTGGCGGGAGGCGCCGAAGCCGGTGTAGTTGGCGACGACCTCATGGCTGCCGGCCGGAAGGTTCTGGAAGGTGAACGCGCCGGAACTGTCGGTGAGCGTCGACAGGTTGAGCGCCGGGATCGAAACGGAGGCGCCTTGCAAGGCGTTGCGGGTTTCCGCACTGGTCACGGTACCGGAGAGGGTGCCGGCCGCGGCCTGGGCGAACGCCGATGCGCCGCAGAGCGCGAGACAGGCGGACAACCCGGCGAGAAAACGCAGGGTCTGCGCCCACGACGGGAGGGAGTAAGGGACTCGGTTGTTGTTCATAGTTTGTCAGGTTCGGCCGCAGGCTTGGTTCACCGCGGCCGTGGTGGTTCTTCCGGTTGGGCACCGGAACAGGGAAGGAGACATCAGAATCCAAGTGTCATATTTGTCCACGCCGATTTGGGTGGCGACCGGTGCGACCAATGGGATCGCGGTTTGGCGGTTCGCCGTAGGGGCGCGCCTGGCGCGCGCCCGGGCGCGGGCGAGCCGCGCCCCTACCCGATGGTCCGGTTCACGGCTCGACCGTGATCGCCATGCCGATGCGCACCAAGGCGAGGAGCGTGACGGCATCCCAATTCGCCAAACGGAAACAGCCGTGCGACTCCGTGCGGCCCACCTTTTCGGGATCGGGCGTGCCGTGGATCCCGTAGCCCGGCCGGTCGAGGCCGATCCAGGCGCGGCCGACGGGGTTGTTGGGGCCCGGGGGCAAAATGAGTTTGCGGCCGAGCTCCTTGGCCTCGGCGGATTCGGGAAACACCGCCGGATCGAAGGTGTAGTTCGGTTCGGGAATCGCGACGACGACCCGCAGGGCGCCGACCGGACGTTTCTCGACCGACCGCGCGATGCTGACCGGGAAATGGGCGACGACTTTGCCGCCGGCATCGAGGACCTGCAGGTCGCGCGCGGCCAGCCGGATCAAAATCCGGTCCGGCGCGCCGTAGATCGTGGCGCGTTCGACCGCCGGGACGAGAACCGTCGTGCCCGGGAGCACGTTGTCCCAGTCGACCTCGGGATTCGTGCGGCGCAGCCACGCCGGGTTGGCGCGGAAACGTTCCCCCAACCGCTCCAGCAAATTCGCATGGGCAAGGGCCTCGACTTCCGATTTGCCCAGCCACGTGGTCGGCACGGGCTCTAGGCCCGCGAGATCGGCCGCCGTCACTTCGTACTCGGCCAAGGCCGGCCGCGCGAGCAGGAGTGCGGCACGCGTTGCGGGATCCAAAGATCCCGTCTCGCGCAGTCCCTCGTGCCGCTGGAACGCCCGCAACGCCGCGGCCGTCTGGAAACCGCCGACGCCGTCGATCGAGCCGCAGGAAAATCCCCGGCGGTGCAATTCGACCTGCGCTTCGAGCAACGACTCGGCCGGCCGCGCCTCCTCGGCAAGCACGGCCTCGGCCGGAGCCTGCGCGCGCAACGCCGCCGCCAGCACGAGCGCGACGCCGAATCGAAAACGGGAAAGGAAACACCTCAAGCCCGGCCAGTCTGGCTCATTTCGCCGGGAAGAAAAGCCCGGGCCTGCGAAACGGGCCGGGGCAAGTAGGTGGAAGCCTTGGGCGAAGACCGGAAGCAACCACGGAGGCTGGCGGCCGCCGGATCCTTCAACGTTCACCTTTCACCCTTCAACTGCGCCGCGCCTACGGCTTCGCCTGCCGGATGAAGTCGATGTCGAAGGTCTGCTGCATCGCCGGCTGCGTGTACTTGCCGGCGAGGCGGTCGGCCGCGGCGTCGTAATTCAGGACGTACGTGGCGCCCGGATACCCGACGTCGTTGAGCTCGACGGCAACCTGGAAGCCGCCGCCGCCCTGCATCCAGACCGCCCGGGAAACCTTGATCGGCTTCGGATTGAAATACGCGGCCTCCATCGCGCCGCTCAGATCGGCGCTGCGTAATTCGAGCACGTAGCCGCCATCGGAGCGCAGCCACTTGCCGAGCAGCTTGCGCACGGGCTCCGGCACCTCGGCCTTGGGCTTCGCCGCCGCGGGCGCTGCCGCCGACGGCGTCGGCGCGGATGTCGGCGCCGCCGTTTCCTGTTTCTTGCAACCCGGCGCAAAGGCCGAGGCCGCCAAGACGCCCGCCCACACCGCCTGCCGCCACCGGGATTTCAAAATCATGCCGGACTCTGCGCGGAGCGCGCGTACCGAAGCAAGCAGCGGCTGAGCCTGAACGGCTCAAGGTTGAAAGGTGAAAGCTGAAGGTTGAAAGACCGGACGACGAGCGGGCCGCGAAGTCGCGGCGGAGCGGAAATCGCCATGCCGTTCTGCTCGGCTCCGCCGCCAACCAGCCACCGCGCTCGCGCAACGGCACGCTCTCTTCTCAGCGCAATTCGTAAACTTCCACAAGGCCGACGCCCTCGCCGGCCGCCGTGCCGACCAGCGCCGTGTACGCGCCGGGCGGCAGCGTCACAAGCAACGCCGCATCCGCGCTGCCCGCCGCGAAGGGAAACGCCCCGGTCCGCCGCGCCGCCTCGCGCAGGTCGGCCGCATTGGCCGCCGCGCCCCAGCCGGCGTTCGCCGCCACGACCGCGCCGTCGCGGACCAAGGTCAGCGTCGGCGCCGCCAGCGCCTCCCCAACCCCCAACGCGCGCAGCGCCGGGCCGGCCGCGCGGATCAGGACCGTCATCGCCGCGTCGCCGCGCACCACGAAGCCGGCGATCAATTCGCCGCCGGCCGGCGCGACCCGCGCGCGCGCGGAAATGTTGGCGAGCACGCCGCCGCCCGCGCCGCGATCGTAAATCTCGATGAGCAAATTGCCGCGGCTCGCCCCGCGCGCCGGCGTCGCCGCCACCATGTGCGGCCCCGCCGCCACCGTCCGCAAGAGCGCCGCGTCTCCGCTGCCCGGCCGCAGCGCGAAGGCCCCGGCCGCCGCCGCCGCGGCCGCCACCGTCGCGGCGTCCCAATCGTCGTTCGTCGCCAGCACGGCGCCGTTGCCGGCGAGCAAATCGATCTTCGGATCTTCCAGAAAACCGGTGACGCCGAGGGCACCGAGGCCCGGGCCGACGCCGCGCATCAGCATCGTGTCGCTGCCGTCGCGCAGCACGAAGCCGCCGATCAACGTATCCTCGCCGGGGCCGCAGGCCGCGCGGACGGACAGGTTGACCAACTCGCCCGGCGGCACGGCCGCCACCGTGAGATTCGCCGTCCGGCTGGTGACGGCGCCGCGGGCATTCGTCACCGTAACGGCGTAGCGGCCGGCGTTCGCCGGCGCGACCGCTGCGAACGTGAGCGCTGCCGTGGTCGCGCCGGGGAGCGGCGCGCCGTTGAAAGTCCACGCGTAGCTCAGTCCGCCGCCGGTCGCGCCGACCTGCAAAGTCGCCGGCGACCCGTTGGCCACGGTGAGGTCGGCGGGCGGTTGCCCGATCACGGGCGCCGCGGTCGCGGGGGTCGACGATACGGGATCGACGAGCAGCAACGCGGAAATCACCGGCCGCTCGGCGCCGTCGCTCGGCCGCACCAAGGCCCGCCCGCCGCTCACGAAAGCCGTGGAGCCGCCGCCGTCGAGATTGACCGCGCCGACGCAGCCGAGCCCGCGCATCCACGCCGCCATTTCCGCCAGCGACATGCCCGGCGCGCCGGCGGGATTGTCGCCCTCGACCGCCACGAGCAGCGCAATCCCGGTGGCCGTGTGCCCGATCGCGGTGCGGGCGCGGCGGGAGGTGTTGTTGATGTCGATGAGTTCCTCGGCATCGGTGATCCGCACCGCGCCGTCCTTCACCAGCATGGGCGAGCCGCCGATCGCGTGCTCCATCGTCCACGGCGCACCGCCTTCCGGAAACTGCGCCGTGGGCACGGGCTGCGGCGCCGTATTCAAACGGTTGGGACTCGGCGCCGGATAGGCGTAGATCGTGTTGTTGCCGGCGCCGACATGGTAGATCCAATCGACGGTCGGCCGCCCGCCGGCCGCGAAACCGAAGGCGGCGCGCGTCGGGAAATAGGCCGTCGCCGCGCCCTGAAACGTGCGCGAGAGCGACTTCACATTCGCCGCGAGCACGGCGCCCTGATGCTGCACGAGGCTGAACGATTGGTTGCCGCCGAAGAAACCGCCGTTGACGGCGGCGTACACGCGGCCCGTTTCCGCCGCGGCGAACTGCGTCGGCGTGCGCGCCGCCGCCGCGAGCACGGGTTTGAAGCCGACGCTCGGCGAGGTCGGGTCCCAGACCAGGGCCGCGGACTTCACCGTCACGCCGCCGGAGGTTCCTTCGAAAACGTAGAGCTGCAGTCCCGCGGGAAAGCCCGCCATCGCCTCCGGCGCGAGCCGCCAGCCGGCGGGCGGCGAAATCAGATTCGCCGGGGCCGGCACGAGCCCGGTCTGCGCCGCCACGCGCAGCACCAAGGCCGCGGCCCCCGCCGCCCACCACCAAAGGCACCGCTGCTTCACGTGGCCCAGCTGCGGTCGCCCGGCCGCAGCGGCACCGAGCCGCGGTAGCCGCCCGGCACGGGTTCGTAGCGCAGGGCCTGCGTCGCGCCCGCTTCCGACGTGAAGTATCCGAACATCGTCAGCTCCTTGATCAGCCGGAACGGATTCGTCGCCCCGCGCGCCGTCTCGGCCGCGGCGCGTTTCTCGTAGGCCAGCAGCACGGCCTCGCGCGCCGGCGCCGGCAAACCGGCGAACGCGCCGCCGGAATTGCTCCGGCTCGCCGTCTCGATCTCGGCCAGGCCGCGCCGCAGGGCCGCGACGGCGTCGGCCGGCTGGCACTCCGCCGCCATCATGAAAATGAAGCGCCCGATGCCCACGCTGCCGGCGCCCGGCGAATCCGGCGTCGTCGGCAAAATCGTTTCCCCGATGGCATCGAGCAGCGCCGCCTCCGCGTCCGTGGCGCCGGCCGGCAACGGCAACGCGGCCCAGGTCCGGACGGGCAACGTGAGCCCGAGGGCGGCCGCGGCGGCGAAGGCCGCGCCTTGGAAAATCGCTTCGCGGCGGTTCACAGATTGCCTTTCTTCATTTCCTCGCCGGCATGCCGCGCGGCGCGGGCCGCGAGCGCCATGAACGTGAGGGACGGGTTTTGCGTGCCGGTGGAGGCCATGCTGGCGCCGTCGGTCACGAAGACGTTCGGGCAGGCGTGCAATTGGTTCCAGCCGTTGACCAGCGAGGTCTTGGGATCGCGGCCCATGCGCACGCCGCCCATCTCGTGGATGTCGAGGCCGGGCCGGCGTTTGTCGTCGACGGCGCGGATGTTCTTCGCGCCGGCGGCCGCGAGCATCGCTTCGCCCTGGGCGAGAAAGTCCTTCAGCAGCTTCTCGTCGTTGTCGTGGTAGCCGATCGACGTCACGAGCTGCGGGATGCCCCAGGCGTCTTTTTTCTCGGGGTCGAGGCGCACGTGGTTTTCGTACCTCGGGACGGTCTCGCCCTGCATCATCATGAAGATGCCCCAGGGGCCGGGACGCGTGATCTTTTCCTTGAAGGCGGCGCCGAGGCCCGGCATGCCGTTGCCCTGCTGCCAACCGGAACGCGAGGCGCCGAAGAAGACCATGTAGCCGCGCTGGAAATCCGTTTCCTGCCGCCGCACGTTGCGGAAATTCGGCATCATCACCTGCGTCGGCCGCCGGCCCGAGTAGTACGAATCCGCGAAGCCGTCGACCGAGGCGTGCAGGCTGCCGCGGTAGTTGTGGAACGCAACGAAGCGCCCGAGCAACCCGTGGTCGTTGCCCAGGCCGGCAGGGAAACGCGCCGACTTCGAATTCAGCAAAATCAGATTCGTGTTGAGGCACGCAGCGTTCACGAAAATGACGCGGGCAAAAAACTCCGTCACGGCCTTCGTCTGCGCGTCGACCACCCGCACGCCGCTGGCGCGGCCCGTCGCCGGATCGTGCAGGATCGATTCCACGACCGAATGCGGCCGCAGCGTGAGATTCCCGGTCTTGGCCGCCCAGGGCAGCGTGCCGGAGTTGGAACTGAAGTACGCGCCGAAGGGGCAGCCGCGATAGCAAAGGTTGCGCGCCTGGCATTTGCCGCGGCCCTGCTCGTAGTGCAGCGGCTGCGGCTCCGTGAGGTGCGCGCAGCGGCCCTGGATGACATGCCGGTCTTTGAACGCGCCCATGATGCCGCGCTGCAGGTGGCGCTCCACGTCGTTCATTTCCCACGGCGGCAACGATTCGCTGTCGGGCAGGGTTTCGAGGCCGTCGCGGTTGCCGCTGATGCCGACGAACTTCTCGACGTGCGCATACCAGGGCGCGAGGTCGTCGTAGCCGATCGGCCAATCCGCAATGCCGTCGCGCACCGCGCCGTCGAAGTCGAATCGGCTCCAGCGCTGCGTCTGCCGCGCCCAGATGAGCGACTTGCCGCCAACCTGGTAGCCGCGGATCCAGTCGAAGGGCTTTTCCTGCACGTAGGGGTGCTCGCGGTCTTTGACGAAAAAGTGCGCCGTGCTTTCGTCGTAGGCGTAGCAACGCTTCACGATCGGGTCCGCTTTCGCCACGGTCTCGGGCAGACGGCCGCGGTGCGGAAACTCCCACGGATGCTTCAGCGCCGTCGGGTAATCCTCGACGTGCTTCACGTCGCGGCCGCGCTCGAGCACGAGCGTCTTCAGGCCCTGCTCGCAGAGCTCCTTCGCCGCCCAGCCGCCGCTGATGCCGGAGCCGATCACGATCGCGTCGTAGGTGTGGGCGCGCGCGCCGGAGGTCGTGGGGTGGTTCGCCATCGCGCCGGAGTCGAAGGACCGCGCGCCGAAAATTCAAGCGCGGGCTCGCGGCGGCGTTTGCGTCAAGGAACGGACCGGGTTTCGTCCGCGAATCCGAGCCGAAGCCGCCGTGACGCCCGCCTTTTCCATTTCCTCCCCGCAGACCGGCACCGTGTATCCGGTGTATGTCCACGCCGCCCCCGACGGCGCGCCCGCCGTGCTTTGCCTCGACGGCGACGACCAATTTGCGCCCCTGGTGGCGGCCTACGAAGCCCTGCGCGGCGCCGGCACCGTGCCGCCGCTCCGCCTGGTCGGCCTCGGCTACGGCGCGAGTTACGCGAAGCCCGGCAACCGCCGCGGCCGCGATTACACGCCGACCGCGCATCCGGATGAGCCGACCAGCGGCGGCGGCGCGGCGTTCATCGCCTTCCTGCGGGAAACGTTCTGGCCGGAGCTCGCGCGTCGCGGGGCGATCGACGGCACCGTCCGCGGGGTCGCCGGCCATTCACTCGGCGCGCTGCTCGTGCTGCAGGCGCTGTGGCAGGACGAACCGTTCTTCACGCACCATCTCGCGAGCGCGCCGTCGATCTGGTGGGACAGCCGCAGCATCTTGCGCCTCGGCCGCGAGCGCCACGACCGCAACCCCGCGCTGCCCGCGCGGCTGTTCCTCTCCGTCGGCGAACGCGATTCCGAGTCGATGCTCGGCGACCTCGCGTTGCTGGAAGCACAATTGGCCGCAGCGCCGTTCGCCGGGCTCGCGGTGACGTCGCGACGTTTCCCGCGCCGCAACCACTTCAACGTCCTGCCCGATGCTTTCGGCGCGGGGTTGGCCGCGTTGTTCGGTGCCGCGCCTTAGACTCACCAAACAATTGGCCACAGAGGACACAGAGCCAAACCGGAGGATCACAGAGATTCAGAGAAAGCTACCCGCCGTATCGGCCAATCCCGCCGGTCCGGTGCGCCAACCTGATTCCGCTGCGGCAAGCGGCTCTCCGTGGACTCGGTTCGTCTCTCCGTGACCTCTGTGACCCAAGTCAGGCGATCGATCCACGGCAGTCCCGTCCCATCCGGTTCTCTTCGCCCTGAGAGATTGCCGCGACGGCAACAGCCGCTACGCCTCCTTCGCTTCATGGCCCCCCGTCTCCCCTCCCTGCTTGCCGGACTCTGCCTAGGCGCTCTCGCCCTCACCGCGGCTCCCCTGCGCCCGCTCGATTCCGCCGCCCGCACCGCACTCGCCGCCGAGGCGTTCGCCGCCGTGCGCGCCGCCTCGGCGCCGGCGGAGCTGTTGCCCGCGCCGCAGGTGCTCGGCTCGCGCCTCGAGGGCACGCGGCTGACGCTCGAACTCGGCGCCGAGCTGCTCGCCTACGGCCCGGGCACGTTGGCATTCGAACGTGCGCTGGCGCCGTTGCTCGAAGCCGCGGCCGATGTGCTGCGGCCGGAGTTTTCCGCGTTCGAAATCTACATCACGGTCGCGGGTATCCCCTTGGAAAACGTGCTCGCCGCCGCGGAACGTCCCGCGGTCGCCGCCGCACCGCCGACCTTGTTGACCCCGCCGCCCCGCGCCGGTCTTTCCGGCCGCCGCGTCGCCGTCAGCCCGGGCCACGGCTATTACCTTCTCGGCAGCACCTACGTCCTGCAGCGGAGTTTCTTTTCCGGCATCGTCGAGGATTTCGTGAACCACGACTTCATCACGCTGCTCGACGGTCTGCTGCGCGAATCCGGTTCCACCGTCCTGCCCACCCGCAATCTCGACCGCAACGCCGGCCTCGGCGAAACGGGCTTCCCGAAATGGCAGGAAGCCGCGCGCTACCACGTGAAAGCCATCGGCGCCGACTCTTCGATCTGGAACGAAGCCGGCTTCACCCACCTCGAACAGGACATCCGCTGCCGCCCGCGTTGGGCCAACTCCGTCAACGCCGACGTTCTCGTCAGCCTCCACAACAACGGCGGCGGCGGCACCGGCACCGAGACCCTCTACGACACCAACAACGGCTTCGGCCCCGAGAGCCGCCGGCTCGCCGACGCCCTCCACGCGCGCGTGATCGCCGCCATCCGCCGCGATTTCAACCCGGCCTGGGCCGACCGCCGCGTCCAAGGCTTCAACGGCAGCTACGGCGAGAACCGCCTCGCGACGCGCCCCGCCGTCATCATGGAGATCGCGTTCATGGACCGGCCCGAACCGGACAACGCCGCCCTGCGCAACGAGGCCTTCAAGCGGCTCGTCGCCGCCGCGATCCGCGACGGCCTGCGCGATTTCTTCGACGGCTCGCCCGCCGGCGTCCCGCTGCCGCCCGAGCGCCTGCAGGCCGTCCCCGAACCCACCGCCATCGCCCTGAGCTGGACCGACCTCGCGACCAACGAGACCGGCTTCCGCGTCGAGCGCCGCAGCGGCGCCTCCGGGGCGTGGACCCCACTCGCCACCCTCGCCGCCAACGCCACTTCGCACCGCGACAGCACCGTCGCCCCCGGCACCGTCTATACGTACCGCGTGGTTTCCTTCAACGCGACCGGCGATGCCGCGCAATTCTCCAACGAAACCGAAGCCGCCCCCGTCGCGGCGCTCTCCCTCAGCCCGCTCCGCACCGCGCCGCCCTTCACCTGGGGCCAAGGGATCGCGACGCCCGTCACTGTGACCGATCCCGCCGGCCGCCCCGTGGCCGGCGCGGCTGTCAGCGGCCTCGACGGCCTGCGCAATCGGCCGTTCGCCGCGGCCATCACCGACGCCGAAGGCCGCGTGTCCTTCACGACCGCCGTCCCGCCCGGCCTCGCCGCCGGCAGCTACCGCCTCTCCTTCACCGCCACCGCCCTCGGCTACGCGCCCGGCGCCGCCGCGACGCGCGATGTGCTCGTCGAAGTTCCCGCCGGCACCGCCGCGGGCACGCCGCTCTTCTCCATTTTGCCCGCAGACCAGACGGTCCCGGCCGGCACGGCGGTCACCTTCACCGCCGCGGCCGCGGGCACCGGGACCGTGGCGTATCAGTGGTTCCGTGACGGCACCGCCCTGCCCGGCGCCACGCAGCCGACGCTGACGTTGCCGCGCGCCGCCGCCGCCGATGCCGGCGCCTACACTGTCGCCGCCGCCAACGCCGTCGGCCGGACCGCAAGTCCGCCCGCCGTCCTGGCAATTTCGCCCGCCGCCTGGCTGAGCAACGTTTCCCTCCGCACCACGCTCGCCGCCGGCCAAAACGTGATCGTCGGCTTCGTGGTCGCCGGGGGCACCAAGGAATTGCTCGTCCGCGCCGCCGGCCCCGCCCTCGCCGGCTTCGGTCTCGCGGGCGCGATGCCCGACCCGCGGCTCGAACTGTACCGCGGCGCCGTCCGCCTCACCGCCAACAACGACTGGCCATCGGCCCTCGCCGCGACGACCTCGGCGCTCGGCGCGTTTCCCTTCGCCGCGGCCAGCCGCGACGCCGCCCTGCTCCAGCCGCTTGCCGGCGACGCCACCGTCCAGGTTTCCGGCGCGGTCGGCGGCACCGTCCTGATCGAAGGCTACGACGCCGGCCGCGGCAGCGCGGTGCGGCTGGTCAATCTCTCCGCCCGCAACCGCGTCGGCACCGGCGGCGACATTCTCATCGCCGGCTTCTTCGTCGCCGGCACCGGCAGCCAACGCGTGCTCGTGCGCGCCGTCGGCCCCGGCCTCGCGCCCTTCGGCGTCACGGGCTTCCTCGCGGATCCGAAACTCGAACTCTTCGACGGCACCGCGCGCCTCGCGGAAAACGACACTTGGGCCGCCGACCTCGCACCGACGTTTGCCGCGGTCGGCGCCTTTGCGCTGCCGGCCGGCAGCCGCGACGCCGCCCTCGTGGCCGCGTTGCCCGCAGGCCGCTCCTACACCGTCCAGATTTCCGGCGTCGGCGGCGCCACCGGCGAAGCCCTCGTTGAGGTCTACGAATTGCCCTGATCGGCCGGACGCGAGCGTCCGGCCGGTTGAAAGTTGAAAGACCGGACCGAGTCACGGAACACGCCGCCGAAGCCGGCAACCTGACGAACCGAACGGTTTTGCGCTCAACTCTCGACCCAGCCCTCTCACCTGCGTGAGTTCGGCCGAGGCGACCACCCGCGGCGCCGGGCTCGACAAACGCGGCCGGCGCGAAAAATTGGCCGCATGGCTCCACTCCGTTTCGCCGCCGCGCTCTGCCTCGCCGCCGGCCTGACGTCGTTCGCGGCCGCCGCCGAATCGCCGTTGGCCTCGTGGCTCACGCCCCCGGCGGCCGACCTATCGGACCCGACGGCCGGCAACCGCCTTGCCCGCCTGGAAAACGGCTACGACGCCCTCCTGCTCCGCGTGCACTTGATCCGCCAGGCGCAGCGCTCCGTTTCGATCCAGACCTTCATCTGGACCAACGACGAATGCGGCCGCCTGCTGATCTGCGAACTCATCGAGGCCGCGCGCCGCGGGGTGAAGGTGCGCATCTTGGCGGACCATCTTGTTTCCGATCAGGACCCCGACACCGTCGCCTTCCTCGCCACCGCGCACCCGAACCTGGAAGTGAAGCACTACCGGCCGGCCATGTCGCGGCTCAAACCCTCGCTCTGGCACAACGCCGTCGCCGCCGTCACTTCGTTCCGCGGCCTCAACCAGCGCATGCACAACAAGGTGCTGCTCGTCGACGAGGCCGTGCTCATCACCGGCGGCCGCAACATCGAGAACACCTACTACGACCACTCGACCGGGATGAATTTCCGCGACCGCGACGTCGTCGCCGCCGGCCCCGTCGTACGCGCCGCCGTCGCTTCGTTCGAGGCCTTCTGGGCCTACCGCCACGCGGTGCCGAGCCGCGAATTGACCGATGTCGCCGCGGCCATCGCCAAGGGCACCTTCCGCCGTTTCCCCCACCGTTCGGACTACGACTTCGGTCCGCACTTCAAAGATCTCGACCGCGAGGCGTCGGACGGGGCGGCCATCGCCGCGCGTTTCGGCGCGGTGCTGCAGCCCGTGCGCAAAGTGACCTTCATCGCCGACGATCCCGGCAAGGGCACCGGCTTCTTTTCCAGCACCGCGCGCATCACCGCGGAGCTCCGGGCCGTGTTGGAAAAAGCGGAAACGTCGATCGTGATGCAGACGCCGTACCTCGTCCTCAGCCGGCCGGCGCGCAAACTCCTGCGCGAACTGCGCGCCGCGCGTCCCGGCCTCGCGGTGCGCATTTCGACCAACAGCTTCGCTTCGACCGACAACCTCTTCGCCTACTCCGCAAACTACCGGCTGCGGAACGAGTACGTAGAGGACCTGCACCTGCGCATCTTCGAGTCCAAGCCCCTGCCCGCGAACCTGCTCGCGCACTTTCCCCGCCATTCCGAGATGGCCGCCCACGCCGCGCGCACCGCGAAGCCCGGCCGGCCCGCGCCGGCGCCGTTCCTTTGCCTCCACGCCAAGTCGCTCGTCGTCGACGGCCGCATCGCCTTCGTCGGTTCCTACAACCTCGATCCGCGTTCCGAGAATCTGAATACGGAGGTCGGCCTGCTGGTCGAGGACGAGGCCTTCGCCCGCGGCCTGCAGGCGGAAATCGAGGCCGACATGGAACCGGGCAACAGCTGGGTCATCGCGCGCCGCGCGCTGCCGCTCGGGCTCGAAACCGTCAACGGCCTCGTCGGCGATCTGCTCGCCCTCAGCCCGATCGAGATTTGGCCCGTGCAAAACACCAGCAGCTTCGAGCTCCGCCCCGGCGCCGCGGCCGTGCCGCCCGAGCACCCGCGTTTCCACGAGCACTACCGCGACGTCGGCGCTTTCCCCGGCACCGACGGTCTCCTTTCCACGAAGGAAATCGTGACGCGCCTCTACAAGGCCGTCGGCTCCCCGCTGACGCCGATTCTCTAGGACCCATTTGCCCGCGCGCCGCGCCAAGGCAGCCGATGCCCCGACAAACCCAAGATCCGCGTAGCGGCTCCGCGGCGCCGGCGGCATCATGGCCGGACCCGGACCCGCCATGGTTGAACGCGAGATCACTGCCATCCCTCCCCTCACGCCCGCGGAGCGTTCGGTCGTCGAAAGCCACTCCCTGCTGAACCTCTACAATGTCGTGCGCGGCGAGCTCACGAATCTGGGCGTGCTGCTCGCGGAAAACGAAAACCTCTTCGCCGCCGCCCTCGATGCCTGCGACCGGCGCGTCGCCCGTGTCGCGGCCGCCGGCACGGCCCTGGCGGACGCGGTGCGCGACCAGGAGTTCGAATCCATCGTGCACCTCGAGATCGAGGCGCGGCTCGACCAATTTCCCGCCCGGCGCACCGACCCCGAGGTGCACACCTCGATTTCCAATCTCGATTCGTTTCTCTGGATCCTGCACGTCCGCACGCTCGAGTTCTCGGCGCGGGCCGCCGCCCCGGGACGCTGGGTGCAGCTGAACGCAGCCGACCTCGTCGCCGATTTCCAGGAATGGTTCCGCGGCCTCGAGCAATTCAGCCACGGCCGCCTGCACTTCGTCTACAACCTCGCGCTGCAGGGCCCCCGCGACACCTACGTCGACCTGTGCTTCGAAGGCCGCCACGGCGGCCTGATCCGGATTCCCGCCGTGCTCAAGGACGTGCTGCGCGATCTCGTCGCCAACGCCCGCAAATACACCGCGCCGGGCGGCCAACTGCGCGCCGCGCTGCACTGCGGCGCGGACGGCGTGCGCATCGCCGTCGACGACACGGGCCGCGGCATTCCCGCAGAGGAAATCGAATCCGTCGTCGGTTTCGGCCGCCGCGGCAGCAACGTGGGCGACGTGCGTTCGCTCGGCGCCGGCTGCGGGCTGACCAAGGCCTTTCTCGTCACCCGCGAACTCGGCGGCCGTTTCTGGATCGCCTCGGCGGTCGGCCGCGGCACGCGGGTGCGCCTGCACATCCCGGCGGAGAGCGGCCCGGGCCCTGCGGACGCCAGCCTCCTCGGCTGACGCCGCGTTCCCTCACGGCTTCGGCAACGGCACCTGCTGCTGCGTGCGCAAGTAGGCGATGAGGTCGCGGACCTCGTCGTTCGACAGTGTCTTGAGCAGCCCCTCGGGCATCAGCGACACCGGCGACTTCTCGCGCGCCTGGATGTCGGCCTTGGCCACCACGGTCTCCTGGCCGACCATGCGCAACGTCACCTGCTGTTCATCCTCAGCGGCCACGTTGCCCGCGAGCGTACGGCCGTCGCGGGTCGTGATCGTGGTGAGGTGGTAGCCCTCCTGCATCACTTCGCTCGGGTTCACGATTTCGGTGAGGATGTAATCGAGGTTCGCGCGGTTCGAGCCGGTGAGGTCGGGACCGATCTTGCCGCCGGTCCCGTAGAGGGTGTGGCAGGCGCTGCACGTGCGTTCGAAAACAGCGCGGCCGTTCGGCAGGTCCGCGCGCGCGAGCACGCCCTCGTTCAACCGCCGCTTCAGGGCCGCCATCTCCGTGAGTTTCGCCTCGTCGGGCACGGCCAACGGTCCCCAGAAATCGACGAAGCCCGGCCCGAGCACGCGCTGCAATTGCCGCGCCGCGAAGGCGGAGATTTCCGTCTTCGCGATTCCCTGCGACTTCAAGGCCGCCAGCAGCCGCTCGGCGCTGGGCCGCCGCGCCGCCAGCGTCAGCACCGCTTCCGCGCGGTCCACCGCCGGCCACGCGGCAAAACGCGCCAAAATCGCCTCCGCGAGTTTGCGATCCTCGAAAGCCGCCGCCGCCCGCAGCGCGTCGCGGCGCAGCGCGGCGTCGTCGAGCAACGCGATCACCGCCGGCACGGCCGGGACGTAGGCGTCGCGGGCAAACGCCGCCAGGATCTCGCGCCGGCGGCCGGCCTCGGCTGCCGGATTCTGCAGGATCGCCAATTGGGCCGCCGCGGCCTGGGCGTCGCCGAAGCGTTGGCCGATCTCCAGCAGCAGGGCGCGGATGCGCGGCGTTACCCCTTGCTGCAGGGCCGACGCCGTCGTTTCCCAGTTCGCCGGCGCCGCCGCCTCGCGCCGACCGAGGCCGGCGAGCCCGTCGCGGAAGCCCTCGAGCAACGCCTCGCGAAGCTCGGCGCCGCGGGCCGTCCCGATGGCCGCCGCCACCGCGTCGAGTTCCCGGGCCGCCGTGGCCCGCCGCGCGGCGAATTGCTGCAGCCGCGGCAACGCGCCCTGCGCGGCCAGTGCCAGCGCCCGCGCGGGCTCCGCCGCCACCAGCGGCTCGAATGCAAACCAAAGCAGTTTCGGCAGATTGTGGTCGGCCGCGTCCCCGCCGTGGCGCAGCAGGGCGCCGACAATTTCCCAGCGCTCGGCCGCGGGCAACCGCAGCGCCATCGAAGCGAGGTAGCGCCGGACCACCGGAGAGGGATCCTCCGCCGCCAGCCGCGCGAACTCCGCCGTGACCGCGGGTCCGGGCGAGCCGCCCTCGCACAGCAGTTCGATCGCCCAACCGCGCACGTAGGGTTCCGGCGCGCGCAGCAACTCCGCGAGGCGCGCCTGCGGCAGATTGCCCGTCACATGCAGCGCCCACAGCGCCCGCAGCTTCCGCGCCGCCGAGTCGCCCGAAGCGAACAGCTCCCACAGTTTTGCCGGCACCTGCGGATCGAGCCGGCCCGCCGCCGCGCGCTGCTGCAGCTGCAAACGGGCGCGGCGCACATACCAGTCGTTCCGGTGCGTCTGCAGTTGCACGAGCTCGAGGTCGCTGCGGGCCGCAAGGTCCAGCCCGGTCGGGTTGGCGAGACCCTTGGGAGCGAAACGGAAAATGCGGCCGGTGCCCTTGTCGTTGACGGAATTGCCGCAGATGTCGGCGTCGTGCCAATCGAGGATGTACACGGCGCCGTCGGGCCCGGTCTCGACGCTGAAGCCGATCCACTGCGGATCGTTGGCGAGCAGCGCGTCGTCGCCGTGCCGGCCGATGAAGCCCGAGCCCGCCGGTTCGAGCACGTCGGTGAGCAGCGCGCGTTCGTGGAGATTGGCCATGAAGATGCGGTTGCGGTACGCGGCCGGAAACTCGTCGGCGAGGTAGATGCGCGCGCCGCCGTGGGCGGAACGGTGGCGGTGGTCGGCGATCGTCTTGATGTCGTCGTAGACGTACGGGTTGATGTGCCGGCCGCCTTGGCGGTGGTAGATGCCGTTCGGGATCACGTGCCAGAGGTGCGGGATGACGCAGGCGGTGATGAACATCTGGCCGTGGTCGTCGAAATCGAGCCCCCACGGGTTGCTGAAGCCGTGCGCGACGATCTCGAAACGGTCCTTGGTCGGATGGTAGCGCCACACACCGCCGTCGATGTATTGGCCGCCGACCACCGCCATCTTTTCGGGAAACGCCTCGCCCGTGCGGTACAGTTTCCCACCGTCCGCCGGTTTGCCGACGGTCGAGCGCGTGGCGTAGCCCTGGCAGCCGTACAGCCAGCCGTCGGGCCCCCACGTGAAACTGTTGAGCGTCTCGTGCCGGTCCTGGATGCCCCAGCCCGTCAGCCGGATCTCGATCTTGTCCGCGTCGGCGCGGTCGTCGCGGTCGCGGTCCGGCACGAACAGCAAATTGGGCGGCGCACCGAGCCAGAGCCCGTCGAAGCCCACGGCGATCGCCGAAGGGAACGGGATGCCTTCGAGAAACACCTTCCGCGTATCCATTTTCCCGTCACCGTCCGTATCCTCGAGAATGACGATTCGGCTGTCGCCCGAGTTCGCGAAGCCCTCGCGCCGGTTCTCGTAGTCGCGGTTCTCCGCCACCCAGAGCCGGCCGCGGTCGTCCCAGCAGAACGCCATCGGCTGCGTGATCGCGGGTTCGGCCGCCGCCAGTTTCACTTCGAAACCGGATGGCACGGTCATTTTCGCGACCGCCTCCTCGCCGGTGAGGAACTTCGCCCGCTTGCCTTCCTCGCGCGCGAGCAGCCACACGGCGCTGTCCAGGTTCTCGCCGGTGTAATCCTTCCACGCTTGGTCGATCTGCAGGTCGCTGAATCCGCCGGTGTAGGCGACGAGGCGGTGCCGCACCGTCACGGTCTTGCCGGCGGCGATTTTCCAGTCGCCCAGGATCGCGCGGCTCGGGCCGACGCCGAATTGGCCGTCGACGCGCCAGGGCTGCGGGTAGCCGGGGTTGAGCGGATGGTCGAAGATCGCGAAGTGGGCCTGGTCGGTACGGCCCGGGACCTGCAGGCCGACGTCGAGCCACACGGCGCGCTGGCCGTTGGCGCGCTCGCCGCGCTGGCGGTTGCTGTTCACGATCGCACCCGGCATCCCGCTGCGCCAAGGCATGCGGACGAAAAGGCCGCCGTAGGCATATTCCGAAACGATGACCTCGGCCACCGCCTCGCCGGTCCATTCCAGATCGAGCAGGAAACGCCCCTCGCTCTCGCGCATCGACCACCGCTGCGTTTCCCGCAGCACCGGATTGCCGTCCGCGCCGAGCAGGTCGTAGTCCGTGCGCCAAACGACTTCCTCGCCCCGGGCGGCGATGACCTGCAGCCCGGTGCGGCGCCAATAACCGGCCCCCGGGTTGTGGAAGTAGTCGCGGCCGTTGAGCCGCGTCATTCCCCAATAGATCCCGGTCTGGTGCCGGTGGTGGCCCGGACTGAATTCCGTCAGCACGCCCTTGCCGTCCGGTGCGGCGATCGGATGCAGGTAGGGCCGCATCTCCGCGCCGGCCTGCTGCACGAGCACCGGTTCGCCGCCGCCGGAACGGAACACGGAGATCGTGCCCCCGACGGCGTCTTCCTTGACTTGCAACGGCGCCGCTACGGCGACGGCGGCCAGACCGGCGGACCAAAGGAGACTGCGCAGGACGGCCCGGAAGGTAATCGGCATCATGGGGAAAGGGGTTCGGAACCGGCGCAGCCAAGCGGACAACCGCCCGCCGCGGCAACCCGAAGTCGCGGGTTGCGGAAGAACGAAACGACGCGCCGCCGTCGCCGCGCGCCCGCCTATTCCGGTTGCGGGGACTGCGGCGCGAGGAGCGTGAGCTCCGGATCGCGCAGCCATGACGCGGTCTTGGCGCCGGTGAGTTGCGCGGCGACCACCGCCGGCCGCACGCCGATGCCCCGCAGCGCGAAGGCCGCCGCTTCGCGCACGACCGTCTCCAGATTTCCCCGGTACGACACCGGGGGCCGACCGGCCAAGCGCATCAAACAAATCATGGAGGCGGTGTGATGCATGAACCAGAATAGGTTTTCATCCGCTCCGTCCGCCGCTTCGCAGTCCCCGGCCGCCCGCGCCGCCGCGAGGCCGGCCCCCAATTGCTTCCGCAGCATCCGGAACCGGGGCGCCATCAGCACCGTCCGCGCAAACCGGCCGTCCTCCACGAGACTGCGGTAGAGCAGGCGCAGGGACGTGTCGGCGTCGGCCGCGCGCTTGATGACGATGCTGCGGACGACGAAGTAGACGAGCCGCGCCAGCATTCCGGTGCCGGGGGCGAGCCCCGCGATACGCCGGTAGTCGAGCTCGAAGCTGTGCGCGCAGTACTCGTAGATCTCGCGGTTGAGCGCTTCCTTGCTGGGGAAATGCCGGAAGAGCAGGGCCTCCGAAATGCCGGCGGCGGCGGCCAGCTCGCGGGTCGTGACGCCGTCGAAGCCTTTCCGGGCGAGCAACGGCAGCACGGCGTGGGCGATGGCGGTCTTGCGCTGGTCGGCGGGCAGGCGGCGGCGGGGTCGCGGCATGGTCGAAAAAGGGGTCCGTTCAGGCTGACCGGTGGCCCCGCGGCGCGGCAAAACATTTCGGCGGCCCGCCGCTAGTAAGCGTTTACTAACTTTATTCCCGTCCCCGGGACGGCGGCACGTGAAATGCTTTCCCGCCGCACCCACCACCATGAAATCCGTTCCCGCGAAAGTCTGGCGTCCGGCGCTCGCCGCCGTGCTGCTGTCCGCTCCCGCCGCCTTCGGCCAGCCGGCCGCCGGCGAGCCCATCACGAAACTCGAGAAGTTCGTCCTCGACGAGAAGACCGTCGATCCCGTCGGCGTCATCCCCAACGCCCCGGCCGACTCCGTCTTCGGCATCGGCCTCAAGTCGATCGACACCCCGCGCTCCATCAGCGTGGTCACCGCGGAGATGATCGACCTCTTCGACATCGACGACATCAACGACCTCGTCGCCCTCGCCGCCGGCACCTACACGAGCTCCTTCTTCGGCGTCGCCGGCGCCCTCGATATCCGCGGCGCCCCCGGCGAGACGTTCTTCCGCGGCATGAAGCGGATCAAGAACCCGGGCAATTTCCCGACCCCGATCGGCGCCTCCGACCGCATCGACATCGTCAAGGGCCCGCCCTCGCCGATCTTCGGCCCCGGCCCCATCGGCGGCTACCTCAACTTCATCCCCAAGTCCGCCCGCGCCTCCACCGGCCGCTACCTCGGCAAGCCCACCGGCAAACTCACCGCCACCCTCGGCGCCTGGGACAAACGCGTCGCCACCGCCGAGGTCGGCGGCCCCGCCCCGCTCGCCGGCAAGAAAGGCGGCTACTACGCCTACATCCTGACCGAGAACTCCGGCAGCTTCTACGACAACAGCTTCCAGGACCAATTCATCCTGCAGACTTCGTTCGACTACGATCTCACGGATTCGGTCCGGCTCCAGTTCGGCGAACAGTACCACTACTACGCCGGCACCGAAAACGCCGGCTGGAACCGCATCTCGCAGAACCTGATCGACAACCACGTCTACATCACGGGCAGCCCGCCCAGCGTCGACACCGACGGCGACGGCCGCAACAGCGCCGCCGAACTCGCCGCCGCCGGCCTGACGGTCCTGAACTTCGCCATCGCCAACAAGCCCTACGGCAACACGAACCCGGCCGCGCCGAACGCGTTCTACGCGCTGCTCAATCCCGGCACCACGAAGCTCGAGCGCAACCAGGTCCTGATTGCCGAGGAAGACCTCGCCGACTCCAAGAGCTTCGGCGCCTTCGTCGACGTCACCAAGACGTTCCGCAACGGCGCGACGCTGACGAACAAGATGTTTTTCGACTACCTCGACCGCTTCAAATACGCCGCCTACGGCTTCTCGCAGAAGCAGGAAGCGACGACTTTCGAGAACAAGCTCGTCGGCGAGTTCTCCTCGGGCACCACCGAAGGTTTCAAGGCCAGCAACGCCGTCGCCGCCTCCTACTACTTCAACCACGCCAACGGCCGCAGCGACACCTCGAGCGAGATCTTCGAGCGCCGCGACATCTCCAAACCGTCGACTTCGATCGACAAGATGCACCACGCCGCGCTCCGCCCCGACCTCAAGCCTTGGAACAACGACATCACGTCGAAGTACACGGACCTCAGCCTCGGTTTCGTCTCCAATCTGAGCTGGAAGGATCGCACCCATCTCGTGCTCGGCGGCCGCGTCGACTACATCCCGAAGATCACCTCCAAGCAGAACGGCATCGGCGCCCCGCTCGTGCGCCCCGCCCCCCTGCCCGGCCGCGTGCAGTTCGCCCGCGGCGAAGTGGTCGAGGGCGACGACAAGGACACCTCGTGGAACGTCAGTCTTTCCCAGAACCTGATCCGCAATTCCGGCAACATCGACGAACTGACGGTGTACGGCACCCGCGCGCGCCAGGCCCTCCTGAACTCCGGCCAGGCCGGCGAAGTCGTCCCGGGCATCGTGATCTCCGGCGCCCTCAACGGCACCAACCTCAAGGAGGCCGGCTTCAAGACCTCCCTCTTCAAGGGCAAACTCTTCGCCTCCGTCGCGCTCTACGAACAGGAACGCGTGGGCGTGTCCGACGGCGCCGTCGACACCACCGTGACCTCGACCAAGGGCCGCGGCACCGAACTCGAGGTGCGCTGGGTCCCGGTCAAGGAGTTCACCCTCTCCCTCGCCGCCAACTGGCAGAAGACGGTCTACAACCCGCCGCTCGTCCTCCAGCCCTCCGGCCTCTTCTCCGTCAACGCCGGCACGCAATGGGGCAATCCCGCCATCACCGGCGTCCCCGGCGCCAATTCGTACGGCGGCACCGTCTTCTCCGTCGTGCCCGCGGCCCTCGCTTCGACCGATTTCCACGAGCGCGCCGGCGTGCCCGACAAGGTCGTCAGCCTCACGTCCTCGTACCAGTTCGCCAAGCACTTCACCGCCACGCTGAGCGCGACCTACCAGGCCTCCGTCGCCGCCGACCGCTTCAAGTCGGTCATTCTGCCCTCGGCCACGGTCCTCAACGGCTCCCTCACCTACCACGTCGGCGATTGGGGCTTCAAAGTCTCCGTCACCAACATCACCGACGAATGGTACTACCGTTCGAACTTCCCCGACATCTTCGGCGGCGCGGTGGTGCTCCCGATGCCGGAACGCGGCTACGAGTTCAGCGCTTCGTTCAAGTTCTGACCCGCGGCGCCCAAGTTCCTCCCTTCGAGACCGGCCTTCGCGGCCGGTCTTTTTTTGCGTAGCCCGGCGCTTCAGCCCGCGTAGCCCGGCGCTTTAGCCCGGGTTCTGAGTGGTCAGCATTCAGCCGTCAGCTCTCAGCATTCAGCAACCAAAGTTGACCCCACCGCCTTCCGCCGTACGCCCACCGCGATCCGGCCCGCGCATCCCCGCCGCGAAGCCGCCCGGCAACCCGCGGCCCGCGTTCCGCGCTTCACTTCAGCTTAGAGCTTAAAGCTTACCGCTTACAGCTCCCAGCTCTCCGCTTCGCATCTCTCACATCTTCCACGTCCGCTTCGCATACGGGCTCGGTTCGGCTTTCACGGTCTCGAGCGTCTTGCGCCAATCGGCGCCGAGCATCTTCGCCGCGAAAGCCGCGACCGCCGCCTCGTACTCCGCAAGCAATTTCGCCTTCACCGGCGCCGGCAGGAACGCGTACTCGAGGCTCGCGCGCCCGAGGGAAACGGTCTCGTCCCAGGTCAGCGCAAAGGTCCGCACCGCCGTGTAGTACTCGTCGGTCATGTTCGAATGCCACATGCCGCGGTCGTCCGTGTTGAGGCACACGGGAATGCCGAAACGCAGATACTCGGGAAACGGATGCACCGTCACGTCCGGCGTGTATTCGAGCAGCTGGTTGCTGACCAAATTGATTTCGACGAGGAATCGGTTGGCCCGCATCAGCAGCATCGTGTCGGGGTCGGTGATCAGATTGACGCCGTGGCCGATGCGCGTCGCGCCGAGCAGCAGGGTGTCGCGCACGTGGGCGTTGGGTTCGTCGACTTCGCCGGCGTGGATCGAAATGCCGATGCCCGGATACTGCCGCCGCATCGCGCGGTAGGTCTCGAGAAAACGGCGGGGGAAGCCTTTGTCGTTGTCCTCGCGGCCGGCCATGTTGATGCCGACCCAGCGGTCGCGGTGCGCGTCGAGAAACGCGTAAGTCCGCCCGATCTCCGCCTCGGCGATGGGCGCAAACCGCAGCACCGTGCTGAGAAACCGCACCGTCACCCCCGTCGCCACCGCATCCGGCTGCGCGAGCCGCGCCTCGTAGCGTTTCGCCATCTCCTCCGGCGGCAGCACCTTGCCGTTCTGGTCCTGCATGCCGAACGCCGGCGCCTGGAACTCGAGGTAACGCAGCCCCTCGGCCCCGAAACGCTTCATGTTTTCCACGAGCAGCTCCGGCACCGTGTGCGCGTCGAGAATCAGTTCGTTCAACCGGGCCCAGGTGAATTCGAAAAACTCATCGCGGCCCTCGCCGGGCTGGTCGAGGACCACGCCCGACATCCAGGCCGCCTTCTCCTCGGCGGTGAAGTCACGCAGCGCCTTGAACTCGGCCTTCACACCCGCCGGGAGTTTGTCGTAGCTCGAACCGCGGATCGTCACGCCGAGCATGTGGTCGAGGTTGCGGCCGCGCCAATTGAGCCCGGAGGTGCCCGCATTCGCAAACCGGGTGCGGGCGTAAAACACCTGCCCGCCGTTGCGTTGCGGATCCGTCGCGATCGCCCACCAGACCTCCGGCCAGCCCGCGCCCCCGAGGTGGTTGTGCAGGTCGCCGCCCTTCGGCAACGCCCACAGCAGCGCGTAGAGTTCGGCCGGCGAGGCCTCCCGGCGGATGGCGGCAAAGCGCTCGGCCGCGGTTTCGGCCGCAGGGGCGGCGACGGCGGTCAACCCGGCGAACAGGCAGCAAAGTCGGAATATCATGCCTCCGGGCAGCACCGCACGTGCCAGCGGCCGCCGCTGGCACGGGATTCGCTCTCCCTCCGGCGGGTGATTTCCCTGAGCCAAGTAAGCAAACACTATACTAACGGCCCCGCCGCCGTGGCCGGCGCGGACCTGGCGGTCGCCCGCGGCGAGCTCGTGAGCCTGCTCGGACCCTCCGGCTGCGGTAAAAGCACCCTCCTCCGCATCGCGGCCGGGCTCGAGGTCCCCGACGCCGGCACGGCCGAAATCGACGGCCTCGCCCCGGCCGAAGCGTGCCGGCGCGGCGCGCTCGGCGTCGCCTTCCAGCGCCCCGCGCTCGTGCCTTCCCGCACCGCCCTCGAAAATGTCGCGTTGACCCTCGAGCTCCTGCGGCCGGCGGCGGCGCTCGACCCGCGCGAATTGCTGGAAACCTTCGGGCTGGGGGCGTTTTTGCATCATTATCCGCACCAACTGTCCGGCGGCATGCAGCAACGCGTCAACATCGCGTGCGCGCTGGTCCACGGGCCCGCCGTGCTGTTGCTCGACGAGCCCTTCGGCGCCCTCGACGAACTCACCCGCGCCGACCTGACCGCCTGGCTCCGCGGCGTGCTCGCGCGCACCGGCCAGACCGTCCTGCTTGTCACCCACAGCGTCGAGGAAGCCGTCGCCCTCTCCCACCGCATCGCGATGCTCTCACCCCGCCCGGGCCGGATCCGCGCCGTCCTCGACGTCCCGGCCGCCGCCCGCACCGACGATTGGACCGCTCCCGCCGCCATCGCCATGGTCGCCGCGGTGCGCCGGCAGCTGCGCGAGTTCGTGCCCGCCGCCGCATGAAACCGTGGCTGCCAGTCCTCGGCGTCGCCGCTCTCGCCCCGCTCGCCTGGCAGGCGGCGATCTGGATCTTCGCGCCCCCGCCGGCCCTGCTGCCGTCGCCCGCGCTGGTCGCCGGCGTGCTCTGGTCCGAGCGCCGCGAGCTCGCCGGCCACACCTTGGTCACGTTGGGCGAGGCCGTCGGCGGCTACGCCCTCGCCAACCTGCTCGCCCTCGGGCTCGCGTTCCTGTTCTACCGGCTCCGGACCGCCGAGGCCGTCCTCGCCCCGTGGCTCGTGGTCGCGAAGAACATCCCGTTTCCCGCCCTCGCCAGCATTCTCGTCGTGCTCCTCGGCGACACCCTCGCCCCCAAGCTCGTCGTCGTCGTCCTCGTCACGTTCTTCCCGATTCTCGCCAACGTGAGCCAGGGCCTGCGCTCCGCCGACCCCGTGCTCGTCGACCGCCTGCGCACCCTGCACGCCACGCCGGGCCAGATCTTCCGCAAGGTCGCCTGGCCGGCCGCGCTCCCCGCCTATTTCGCGGCCCACGAGATTGCGTTCACCGGCAGCATCATCGCCGCGATCGCCGCGGAATGGCTCTTCGCCCAACGCGGCCTCGGCTACCTCATCGTGCACGCGACCACGCAATTCCGCACCGACCGCCTCTTCGCCGTCACGCTGATCGCCAGCGCCCTCGCGATCGCGGCCTACGGGCTGGTGCGCCTCGCCGCCGCGCGCGTCCTGCGCTGGCGCCGTCTCTGATTTACATGTCCCTGTTTCCCGGCCTGTCATCCGCCTCGCCCCTCCCCGTGCGCGTGGTGCTGCTCAGCACCTACCGCCGCGGTCTCCAACCGTGGATCGATCGCGAGGGCCTGCGCGGTCCCGTGCCCATCGGAAACGGCGGCGAACTCTTTCTCAATGACCGCGGCTGCGCCGGGCTCGTCACCGGCATGGGCGCCATCAACGCCACCGCCACGACCCTGGCCTTCGGCTTCGATGCGCGCTTCGACGTCGCGTCGGCGTACTGGTTCATCGCCGGGCTCGGCGGCATCGATCCCGAGGACGCCGGCCTCGGCAGCGCGGTCTGGACGGAGTGGATCGTCGACGGCGACCTCGTCCACGAAATCGACGCCCGCGAAATCCCGCCCGACTGGTCCACCGGCCGGCTCGTGCTCAACACCGCGCGCCCCTTCGCCCCGCCGCCGCCGCGCGCCGGCACCGCCTTCGGCGTCCGCGAGGTCTACCGCCTCAATCCGGCCCTGCGCGACTGGGCGCTGCGCCTCACCGCCGCCACGCCATTGGCCGATACCCCCGCGGTGGCCGACTTCCGCCGGACCTACGCGGACAGTTTCCCCGTCGCCGCGCAGCCGCCGCGCGTGCTCGCCGGCGACATCATCGCCGCCAGCACCTATTGGCACGGCGCCAAACTCAACGACTGGGCCAACCGCTGGGTCGATTTCTGGACCGAGGGCCGCGGCAAGATGGTAATCACCACCATGGAGGACGCCGGCCGCGCCGCCGCCGTCCAGACGCTCGCCGCCGCCGGCCGCGCCGATTTCTCGCGGCTGCTCTGCCTGCGCACCGGCTGCAATTTTTCCCGCCCGCCGGCCGGGCTCGACGTCGTCCGCAGCCTCGGCGGCGACACCGGCCACGATCCGTTCATCGGCGAAGGTCCCTGCCTCGAAAACATGATCCGCGTCGGCGGCCCCGTCCTCGACGCGCTCCTCGCCGACTGGCCCCGCTACGCCCGCGAGACCCCGGCCTGATGCGCGCCCGGCCCCTCTCCTCCTTCGGCCGGCGTTTCGCCGCGACCTGCGCCCTGCTGGCGACCTTGGCCCTGGCCGGCTGCGCGCGCGATGCGCCGCCCGCGGCCGTCGCCGCTGCGCCGGAGCCGTTTGCCGCCACGCTCGCGCGCGTGCAGGCCGTGCTGCCGGCGAAGCACTATGTGAACAACGACTACCTGCCCGCCGCCGGGGCGCCCGTTCCCGCGTGGACGGAGAAACGCCGGATCCGCGTCGGCCTGCCCTGGCTGCTCAACGACGAGGAGGCGCCGTGGTTCGTTGCCGATTCCCAGGGCTTCTTCGCCGCCGCGGGTCTCGAGGTCGAACTGCTCCCGGGCGGCCCCGGGAAAAACTACCTCGCCCAACTCGCGGCCCGCACGATCGACATCGGCGTGATCAACATGAGCACGCACGTCGCCAAGTTTGTCGCCAGCCCCACCGGCGCCGACGTCGTCATCGTCGGCGCGATCCTGCGGCGCACCCCCGAGGTCATCCTCGCCCTCGACGCCGCGGTCCCCTCCGACCAACCCAGCGCGCGGCCCCTCACCGCCCGCGACCTCGTCGGCCGCCGGATCGGCATCGAAACGACGTCCCAGTATCTCGTCGAAGCCGTCTTCGAACGCGCCGGCCTGCCGAAGGACAGCGCCACGCTCGTCCGGGTCACGACCGTCGACGCCCTCGTGCACGGCCGCGTCCAAGCCGTCATCGCCTGGATCGTGAACCAGCCCCGCCTGCTCGAGGACGCCGGCTACCGCAACTGGCACGCGCTGCGTTTGGCCGATCTCGGCTGGGAGGACTACGCGGACGTCAGCGTCGTCCGGCCCGATTTGCTCGATTTCGATCCCCAGTTGGTCCGCCGCTACCTCTGGGCCCTGCGACAGGCCGTCGAGTTCATGCTCGACCATCCGGCCGAAGCGGCCGCGATTACGCGCCGGCGCGCGACCGACGCCGCCCTGTCCGAAACGCAGATCCGGAGGCG
This sequence comes from Opitutaceae bacterium, assembly GCA_027482185.1. Classification (GTDB taxonomy): domain Bacteria; phylum Verrucomicrobiota; class Verrucomicrobiia; order Opitutales; family Opitutaceae; genus ER46. The sequence continues at coordinate 332,237 of JAIXWF010000011.1, forward strand.
GTTCGAACTGCAGGAGCCGCTGATCGTGGCCGGCGACCGCGCCAATCTCTTGCGCGTCGATCCCGCCGCCCTCGACCGCACCGCCGCGCATCTCGTGCGCGCCGGCATCCTCGCGCTGCCTGCCGCCCCGCGTCGCTGATTTCCCATGAAACCAACCCGTCTCTTCCTCTGTTTGGTCGCCGCGGCCCTGGTCGCCCGCGCCGCCGAAAAACCGATTCCCGTCAAAGCCGTCATCGTCGTCACCTACGAGGACGGCGCCTACACCGGCGACAAACCCGGCGGCCTCCAGCCGTGGGCCGAAGGTGAAAAACTCGACCGGATCGTGCCCGTGCCCGGCACGTTCCGCGGCGACATCGTGATGAACGCCGACGGCGTCGTCGGCCTCGTCTCCGGCCGCGGCCCCATCAACGGCGCCAGCTCCGTCATGGCCCTCGGCCTCGACCCGCGTTTCGATTTCTCGAAGGCGTACTGGTTCCTCACCGCGCTCACCGGCTTCGACCCGCACGACGCCTCCCTCGCCTCCGTGATGTGGGGCCAATGGATCGTCGACGGCGACTGGGCCCACGAAGTCGACGCGCGCGAATTGCCGCAGGACTGGGACACGACCTACTTCCCGGTCCACGCCACCTCGCCCGACCAGAAACCCGCCGCCCGCGGCTCGACGGAACTGCTCGCCGTGCGCGAGGCCTACCGGCTCAACCCCGCGCTGTCGGCCTGGGCGTATCAATTGACCAAGGACACACCGCTCGCCGACACGCCCGGCATGGCGGAGTACCGGAAACGGTTCGTCGGTTTCCCCAACGCCCAGCGCCCGCCGTTCGTGCTGCAAGGTTCGAATCTCGCCGCCGGCACGTATTGGCACGGGGTGAAGCGCACGGATTGGGCCAACCGCTGGGTCAAACTTTGGACCGACGGCGCCGGCAACTTCGTCTCGACGTCGACACCGGACGGCGGCCGCATCGGCGCCCTCACCGCGCTCGCCCGCGCCGGCAAAGTCGACCTGCAACGCGTCATGCAGATGCACGCCGCGATGAACTTCTCGATGCAGGCGCCCGGCATGACGGCTCTCGAGAGCGTGAACTACGACACCCCGGGCCGCCCGCACCCCGGCATGGCGCCCGCGCTCGTTTCGTCGTACGCCGTCGGCAGCCGCGTGCTCCGCGAGCTCGTGCGCAACTGGGACCGCTATCGGGACGAGATCCCCGGCAAGACCCCGTAGCCCGGGCCTTCAGCCCGGGTGCAGGGGAAACATCCCGGGCTGAAGGCCCGGGCTACGGAATCCGCCACGGCCACGCGGATGCATCTCGGACCAATCCGGCCTTGACCGGGTTCTGGACAATATAGGCCGCGATGCGCGCGCGCTCGGCCTCGTGGCGCAGCCATCGGTCGAACCACGACTCCTGCCAGAACGCTCCTGTTCGGCCGAGGACGAGATTGGCCGCGCGCGCAACGCGACCCTTCCAGGCCGCGAGCATTCGTCGCAAGGGGACGATTTCGCTCCGCGTAGGCTCGACGATGAAATGAACATGGTTGGGCATCGCGACCGCTGCGGAGACACGCCAGCCGGTGCGGATTTCCAAATCCGCCCAGTGCGCCATGACAATTCGCGCCGCGTCGGCAGTATTGAAAGGAGAGAAACCGAAACCTTGATCGACGTATTTCTCGCAGATCGCAAAGGACGCACGTTGCAGCGTCACACTTTCCGGTGACCCAGGGGGATCTCCGCGAGGCAGAGATGGACTTCCCGCAGGCGAGCGACGACGTCCGGCGGCAGCGAACCGGCGCAACGAACGGTGACAAAGTGGGGCCGACCCGCGACTTCCCAGTGGGGCAGACGGTGATGCCAGCGTTCGCGGGTATCGCTCAAGGTGCCGGACATGTCGCGAACCTGCGAAGCAGTCGCGCGGCAACAAGGGGCAATGAGACGAAATCAGATGAACGGCCCGGGCTACCTCGCCGCCTCCCGCACTGCCGCGAGATACACCGCGCGATCCGCTTCCGGCAACCACGCGATCCGAAAACTGTTTTCCGCCAACGTCACGATCTCCGCCTTCGTCAATCCGACCGTGCGGTGCACGCCGAGCATCAGGTCGCCGACGAGCAAGCCGCGCATCAGGCCGGGGTCGTCGGAGTTGATCGTGACCAGCAGCCGCAGCTCGAGCATGCGCTTCACGGCCTTCGCCCGGAATTCGAGGCGCCCGGGAATATCCGCTTCCATCAACGTCGGGCAAACCGTCAGCCCGATGCCCCGCGCCTTCACCGCCGCGATCAACGCGGGGTCGTCGAGCACGTTGATGCCGTGGTCGATGCGCTCCACCTTGAGTTCGTCGAGGCAACCCCAGTGGTGCGCGAGCGTGTTCGGCTGGTTCACGTCGCAGTGCGAGGTCGCCCGCAGCCCGAGCGAACGCGCCCGGGCGAACACGCCGGCGAACTTCCGCGGAAAGTCTTTCTCCTCCGGATTGTCGAGCCCGACGCCGAGGATGCGCCGGTGCCACGGTTTGCTCGCTTCCAAGATCGCGAGCGCGGATTCCACGGAACGGTCGCGGTTGAAACACATGATGTACTCGACGCGCACGCCGAATTCGTTCCGCGCCGCCGCCTGCGCCGCGAGCAACCCGGCGAACACCGTCGCGAGCGGAATGCCGCGCTCCGTGTGCATCTGCGGATCGAAGAACATTTCCGTATAAACAATCCCCTGCGCCTTGGCCCGCCGCAGGTGCGCGACCGCCACCTCCCGGAAGTCCGCCTCCGTGCGGATCACCGAGAGCAGCTCCTCGTAAACTTCGATGAACGACTTCAGGTCCCGGCCGTCGCGTTGCCTTTGGCGCACCGCCGCCGCCGTCGCATAGCGCCCCGGCAGGGAATTCCGTTTTGCCAATTCGAGGTAATGCTCCGGTTCCAACGTGCCCTCGAAGTGCACGTGCAATTCCGCTTTCGGAATCGACCAGATGAACGCCTTGGTGGCCGCCTCATCCGCCGCCGATGCCGCGGCCTGCACCGCCGCCGCGAAGGCAATCACCGCCGCCCAAAGCCCAAGCCCCGTCCGCTTCATGGAAACGTCAGCCCGAACTGCCGCGCCGCATAGCCGAAGGTCACGGGTTTCGTGCCGGCGAGGGCGTCGCGCCAATTCCCCGCCGCCAATTTCCTTTCGAAGGCATCCAGCTCCGCGTCGTGCGCCGCGATCAGCCGCGCTTTGGTCGCCGGATCGAGAAACGCGTGCGCCAAGCTCGCGCGGCCGATTTGCCGGATCTCCGACCAGGCCAGACGGTACCGCGTCACCGCCACGTAGTACTCGTCCGTCATCGTCGAGTGCCACCAGCCGCGGTCGTCGGTGTTGAGGCAAACGGGAATGCCGAGCCGCAGGTATTCGGGAAACGGATGCACCGCCAGGTCCGGCGTGTATTCGAGAAGGTGGTTGCTGATCAGGTTGATCTCCACGAGCCAACTCCGATTCCGCATCAGCAGCAGCGTATCCGGGTCCTTGATCAGCGTCACGGCATGCCCGATCCGGCTCGCCCCGAGCAGCAGCGTGTCGCGCACGTGCGTGTTGGGTCCGTCCATTTCGCCGGCGTGGATCGAAATTCCGATGTCGGCATGGCTGCGGCGCTGCTCGCGGAACGTGGTGAGGAAGCGGCTCGGGTAGCCGGTGCCGCGTTCCTCGATGCCGGCGAGATTGATCCCGACCCAACGGCCGCGGTGCCGATCGAGAAACTTGAAGATCCGGACGACCTGCGCTTCCGCGTCGGCAATGTACCGGTTGCCCGTGATCTGGAATCGCACCTCGACGCCCGTGGCTTTCGCGTCCGGCCGCTGTAACGCCGCCTCGTAGATCGCGGCGGCTTCGTCTTCGGGAATCGGTTTCCCTTCCGGGGTCTGCTGCGTGAACGGCGACGCCTGCAGTTCCAAGTACCGCACGCCCTCCGCCCCGTAGAGCTTCATCGTTTCGACGAGCAGCTCCGTCATCACGACGGGGTCCTGCCCGAGGTGCGCCAGCCGCTGCCGCGGGGCGGCGAAAAACGTGTACCGCCCCTCGCCGGGCCGGTCGATCTGGTACTGCGAGATCCACGCCGCGCGTTCCTCGGCCGTAAGCTCGCCGAGCGGTTTCCAGTCCCCGCGCGTCGCCTCGGGCAAAGCCCGCCACGCCGCGGCCCGGATCGTCTCGAACGGATACACCGGCTCCGGCGCCGCAAGGTTGAAGGTCCCGCCGCCGCGCACGCGGGTGTAGTAGTCGGCACGGCCCTTGAGCGCCGGATCGGTTGCCGCCCGGAACCACTGCTCGGGAAAATAGGAACCGGGCAGATGGTTGTGCAGATCGCCGCCCTTCGGCAGCGCGTACAGCAGGGTGTACAATTCGCGGGCCGAGGCGCCGGCGCGGATCTCGTTCCACCGCGCTTCGAAATCGGCGCGCGCGGGCACCGCCGCCACGATCGCCACCGCACCCGCGGCGAGCGCCGCGGCCCAGCCGCGGACCGAGCGATGCGTTACCATACGACGGGATGGCGGTTGCCGTTGGTCACGTTCACGAACCCGACCGGGTCCGCGTCGTTCGGCGCCACCAACACCCAACGCCACGGCGTGCAGGTCAGGAAAACAACCGTGAGGTACTTCGGGAAACCCGGCGGCAAGGGCCGCGCGCTCGTCGGCGACGCCGGCATCCACTCCACCTTGTCGGCGGCGTCGAGCAGCGCCTCCATCTCCTTCGCCGCCTCGGCCGCCGGCCGCTGCGTGAAGATGCCGCCGATCTCGTAGCGGATGCGCGCGGTGACTTTGCCGTTGTGCACGAGCACCCAGCCGCCGCCCATCTTCGCGAGTTCGTTCGCCGCCAGCGCCATCGCGCTGTCGCTCGTGCCGAACACCCAGATGTTGTGGATGTCGTGCATGTACGACGAGGCGAGCGCGCTGTCCGCCGACATCGGGCCGGCATGCCGCCAGAACATCTTGGATACGCCTTTGCCGTGGAAGCGGTCGACGACCGCCACCTTGGAAATGTAGCGCTTCAAATCGCGCTGCACCTTGCCGTCGACGACCGGCAATTCGGCCGTGAGGTAGTCGTCCTTGAACCAGAACGGCTCGAGCAGCGCCGCCGTCGCGGTCTTGCGGTCGGGCGCCGGCGCCGCGATCTCGAAATCCGCCGCCGTCAACGTGCGGCCGATCTTGATCGTGTTGTGCGCCCACGCCGGGTACTCGATCTTCGGCACCGGCAGGAGAAACTTGCCGTTCTCCGCGGCCAATTGCCCGTCCGCGAAGACGCGGCCGATCTTCACGAGCTTCGGATCTTCCTTGAGCAAGATGATGTCCGCCGCGCGGCCCGGGGCGATCGAGCCCACGAGGTGCTCGATGTGCCAGTGCCGCGCGGGATAGTAGCTCGCCATCGCGTACGCGGCTTCAACCGGTGCGCCGGCCCCGATGGCCAGCCGCACGTTGAAGTCCATCGTGCCGTTCTTCAACGAATCGTAGGCGTCGCGGTCGTCGGTCGTGATCGCGAGGTTCGACCAGTCGTTGAGTTTCTCCTGCACCAGCCGCGGGACCAGCGCCGGGATCGTACTCGGCGTCATCTGCACCGTCACGCCGCGCCGCAGTTTGTCCCAGCCTTCCTGCGCCTGGCGCACGGAGTGGTCGGACGAAAGACCGGCGGCGGAGAACGCGTTGATGGTGTCGAAATCCGTCAGGCCCGAGCCGTGGCCCTCGACCACGCCGCGCGCGTCCCACGTCGCCTGGATCACCTGCCACATGCGCGAGTAGCCGGGGTTCGCGGGGTTCGCGACCGCGGGCCAGTCCATGACCTCGTCGAGACCGAGGACGCGCAGGTCTTTGGCCATGTTTTCGCGGATTTCCTTGTAGCCGTAGTATCCGCCGCCGAGCTCGAAGGCCGTCGGCGGCGTCGCGGAACTCAGCGCCACGAAATGCTTGAACGGCGAGCCGGCGTCGCGGGCTTTGAGCCAGAACTCGACGTTGTGCTCGCCGTCGACGTTGCCGAATTCATGCGTGCCGTCGACGGTCCACGTGTTGCCCTGCGCGATGACGAGCGCGGCCTCGTATTCCGGCGTGATGTGGGTGCTTTCGATGTGCTTGTGGGATTCGCCGAAGCCGGGCACGGCCCACTCGCCCTTCGCGTCGACGATGCGGTCGCAGCGCCCGGGCCATTTGCCGACGGGGCCGACCCACGCGATGCGCGGGCCCTTGATCACGATGTCCTGCGCCGGCTCCCATTGGAGCGTGAAAACGTTCAGCACGGTCGCGCCGCGCACGATGAGGTCGGCGGGTTCGCGGCCGAGGGCGACCTGCACGAGTTGCTGGCGCAGCTTCGTCTCGGCGTTGAAGACAAAGGGCTCGGCGGCCGGGAGCCGCAGCGTCGCGAGGCCGAGCAAGGCGGCCGCGACAGCGAGGAGACGGAGGTTCGATTTCATAAAGCTTAAGGAGGTCACCCGAAGAGCCGCTGCCCGGTCCAAGCCAGGCCCACGGCCGCGATCAGCCCGCAGGCCGGGATCACGATGCGCGGTCGGTACCAGGTCCGGTTCCGCCACCAGCCCACGGCGCCGAAGGCCAGGGCGATCACGGTGAGCTGGCCGAAATCGACCCCGAAGTTGAACGCCAGCAGCGCGGTCAGGAATTCCCGCCGCGGCAACGGCACCTCGGCCAGGCTGCTCGCAAACCCGAGGCCGTGCAGGAGCCCGAAGCCGAAGACCACCGCCAGCCGCGCCGAGGAAAGCTTCGGCCGGAAGATGTTTTCCAGGGCAACGCAGGCGATCGACAACGCGATCAACGGTTCGACGATCCGCGACGGCACCGCCACGAGGCCGTACGCCGCAAGTCCGAGCGTCGTCGTGTGCGCGACGGTGAAGGCCGTGGTCTGCGTCAGCAGCGGCCGCCACGCCGGCGCCAGCAGGAACAGTCCGAGCACAAACAGGATATGGTCCGCGCCGCGCGGCAGGATATGCAGAAACCCGAGCCAGAGATACTGTCCGGCGGTTTCGAGGTGCTGGGCGATGCGCAGCGCGGTCGGGGAGACATTCGCCGCCGCGTCGGCGGTGGCCGCCGGCACAGATGCGGCTGCCGGTGCCGGAGCGGCCGCAAGGCCCGCCGCGGCCGGCGGCGGCACCAGATCGCCCAACACGGATTCGGGCACGGTAAACTCCCGGCTCGCCGTCCCCGGCAGCTCGACCCAGCGCGTGATCGCCACCTCCCGGGCCGGGGCGACGCACGACAGCGCCACCGGATACTCGAGCGGCGCCTGCGCGGCCGTGGCCAGCGCCAGTACCTTGGCGCCGGTCGGCCACACCGCCGCCAGTTCGAAGGTCGTCATCGCGGCCACGTTGGGATCCGCCACCTCGCCGGGCGCGACCTGCGGCAAGCGCGCCCGCAGGAACCGCAACGGCACGCGCACGCCGTCGGCCTGCATCGCCAGCCAGCCGTCCAGCCGCGGGCCCAGTTCGCCGGTGATGCGCTCCCGGCCGGCCGCATCCGCCGCGAGCAGAGCCGCGTAGCCCGCCGGCCCGCCCAGCGCCTGGGTCAGATCGAGGTCGACCGTCACCCGCAGCTCCGGCCCGGCCCCGAACGCCACGGCCACGCGCGTCATGTTCAGCAGGTGCGCCTCCGCCGCGGCCGGGAAGGCCAAGGCCAACCCCGGCAGCCAACGCAACAGCAGGCGGGCGATTCGGCGGCGCACGGGCCCGCAGAGCAGCCGCAGTGCCATCCGGACGAAGTAAGTGAATACTCTACTTTCCGGCGCCGGCCGCGGCGCCGCGGGCCCCGGCCCGGGTGCGGGCGGAGGGCCGCGCTTCGCGGTTGAACTTCGGGGCCGTTCGGGTCCACTCCCGTTCCCCAACGCCCTTTCCGCACCGTGCCCCGTTTCCGGACGGGCCCGCGTCGCGTTTTCCTCCCGGCCCCGCGCTTCCGTTCCCGCGGCTCGGCCCCTCCCCAACCGACGGTTGACGCCGTCCCCCACGTTCCGCCCATGAAAGGTTTTCTCGAACAGATCTGCGGTCCCGGCCTCATGCCCCATGGCCAGTGTTACCTTTGGTCGCCGTGGCTGATCGGCCTGCACGGGATCTCCGATACCCTGATCGCCCTCGCCTACTTCTCCATTCCGCTGGCGCTGCTGCATTTGGCGCGCCGCCGGGAGGATCTCCCCCAACGCGGGCTCTTCCTCATGTTCGGCGCCTTCATCGTCGCCTGCGGCCTCACGCACGCGCTCGAAGTCTGGACCATCTGGCACAGCGACTACTTCCTCACCGGCTTCGTGAAGGCGATCACGGCGGCGATCTCGATCGCCACGGCCGTCGCGCTCATCCGGGCCCTGCCGGATGCACTCCAACTGGTCGGTCCCGGCCGCCTGCAGGAACTGAATGCCGCGCTGGAGGAACGCGTGCACACCCGCACCGGCGATCTCGAAGCCGCGAACCTCGCGCTCCGGCGCGAAGTGGCGGAACGCGAGAAAGCCGAAGCGGAGGTCAAGCGGCTCAACGAGTTGCTCCAGCGGCGGCTCGACGAACTGCGGGCGCTGTTCGACATGCTGCCCGTCGGCGTCGGCATCGCCGAGGATCGCGGGTGCAAGACCATCCGGACCAACGACGCGCTCGCCCGCATGCTCGGGCTGCCCCGCCAGGCGAACGCCTCTCTCACCGCCCCTCCGGCCGAGGCCCCGAAGAACTTCAGTGTTTACCACGAAGGCCGCCTCATCCCGCCCGACGACCTGCCCATGCAGGTCTGCGCCCGGGAAAACCGGCCCGTGCTCAATTTCCGCGAAGTCGTGGAGCGCCAGGACGGCACCCGCATCGCGCTCCTCAGCAATGCGCTGCCGCTCCGCGATTCGCGCGGCGATCCTATCGGCTGCGTGGCGACCTTCCAGGACGTGACGGTCCTCGAGGACGCCGTCGTCGCCAACGCCCGCTACGCCGCGATCGTCGCCTCTTCCATCGATGCGATCATCGGCAAATCCCTCGACGGCACCGTCACGGAATGGAACGTGGGCGCCGAGCGGATTCTCGGCTACTCCGCCGCCGAAATCATCGGCCGGCCCGTCAGCTTGATCTATCCGGAGCACCTCCGCGCCGAAGGCGCCGCGATCCTCGAACGCGTCAACCGTGGCGAAGCCATCCCGACCTTTGAGACCGTGCGGCGGCACCGCGAGGGCCGGCTGGTCGACATCTCCATTTCCCTGGCCCCGATCCGCGACGGCGCCGGCCGCATCGTCGGCGCCCTCGAATCCGCCCGCGACATCACCGAACGCAAACAGGCCGAGCAGCACCGGCGGGAAATGGACCGCAAGATCCAGGAAACGCAGAAACTGGAAAGCCTCGGCGTCCTCGCCGGCGGCATCGCCCACGACTTCAACAATCTGCTCACGGGCATTCTCGGGAACGCATCGCTCGCCCGCCTCGAACTCCCCGCCTCGTCGCCCGTAATGCATTCGCTCGGCCAGATCGAGGCCGCCTCCCGCCGGGCCGCCGACCTCTGCCGGCAGATGCTAGCCTACTCCGGCCGCGGCCGCTTCGTCGTCCAGCAACTCGATCTCAACCAGGTCGTTTCCGAAACCACCCACCTGCTCAACCTCTCGATCGGGAAATCGAGTGTCCTCCGCTTCAATCTTGCCGCCGCCCTGCCGGCGGTCACCGCCGACGCCACCCAGATCCGGCAGATCATCATGAACCTTGTGATGAACGCCTCCGAGGCCATCGGCAACCGCAGCGGCGTCATCGCGCTCGCCACCGGCGTGATGCGCATCGACCACATCTACATCGCGACGCTCCGCCACCACGCGGGCGTCGTGCCCGGCGACTACGCGTTCATCGAGGTCAGCGACACCGGCTGCGGCATGGACGCCGCGACGCTGGAGCGGATCTTCGATCCGTTCTTCACCACCAAATTCACCGGCCGCGGCCTCGGTCTCGCCGCCGTCCTGGGCATCGTCCGCGGCCACCGCGGCGCCCTGAAGGTCTATTCAGAGCCCGGGCGCGGCACCACCTTCCGCCTCCTGCTCCCGGTCTCGTCCGCCGAATCCGCCGCCGCACCCCGCGGCGAAATTTCCCCGGGCCTCCCGGCGCCCGGGCTCTCCGGCCGCGTCCTCGTGGTCGACGACGAGGAAACCGTCCGGACCGTCGCCGCGCGCATGCTCGAGGAAATCGGTTTCCAGGCCGACCTCGCCGCGGACGGACGGGAGGCGGTGGAAATGTTCCGCGCCGATCCCACACGCTACCGTCTGGTGGTCCTCGATCTCACGATGCCCCACCTCGACGGCGAAGAGACCTTCCGGCAACTCCGCCACCTCGCGCCCGGCGTGCGCGTGGTGCTGATGAGCGGGTTCAACGAACACGAGGCCGTGAGCCGTTTCACGGGCAAAGGCCTCGCCGGTTTCGTGCAAAAACCCTTTGAAGTCGGCTCGCTCGCCGCGGCCGTCCGGGCGGTGGCGCTCGCCGGCTGAACCGTCCGGCTCCGGCCGCCCGGTGCGGCCGGTCCGGACGGATGCTCAGTGCGTCAAATCCGCGAACGCGTCGTCCGACGCGCCCCGGGCCGCGGGCGGCTGATGCGTGGTGATGCCGCTGCGGGCGGTCTTCGCGGGCCGCGGGCGGAATTTCTCCGCGGGCCGCGCGGCGGCGCGATCGGTCAGCCGGGCGCCCTCCGGGCGCAGTTCGCCGGACCGGCCCTTCAGGTCGTTTGCGCGCCGTCCGCCGATCAGGGCGAAGAGTTGGCCGACGAGGCCGTTGAGCTCCGCCGCCTGCGCATTGAGCTCTTCCGCCGCGGACGCGGATTCCTCCGCGGCTGCCGCGTTGGACTGGGTCACCTTGTCGAGCTCCACTGCGGAGGTGTTCACCTGGTGGATGCCCTGCGATTGCTCCGACGACGCCTGCGCGATCTCCGCCACAAGGCTGTCGAGTTGGCGGACCTTTTCGATGATTTGGCCGAGGGATTCGGCCACTTCCGCGCCGATGCGCGAGCCTTCCTCGCTGTTGTGCAGGGCGGACTCGATCTTTCCGGCCGTCTCGCGGGCCGCGCTCGCGGAACGCTGGGCCAAGGCCCGCACTTCCTCCGCGACGACGGCGAAGCCGGCTCCGGCCTCCCCGGCGCGCGCCGCTTCGACCGCGGCATTGAGCGCCAGCAGATTGGTCTGGAAGGCGATTTCGTCGATCGTCTTCACGATCTTGGCGATCTCGCCGCTCGACCCCTTCAGCTGCCCCATCGCGGAATTGAGTTGGTCGACCGAAGCGGCCCCGCGGTCGGCCGAGGTCCGCGCGGCATTGGCCAGTTCCTTGGCGTTCGCGGCATGGTCGGCGTTGCGCTTGGTGACTCCCGACATCTGCTCCAACGCGGCGCTCGTTTCCTCGAGCGAGGCGGCCTGCTGGCTCGCGCCTTCCGCCAAAGTCTGGCTCGAGGAGGAAACCTGCGTGGCGGCGGCGGCAATCTGCTCGGAGCCGGCGATGAGGGAGTTGCTCGCCGTCCGGAGCGGATTGACGATCATCCGCTGCGAAAGAACCCAGAAACCCACCATCGCGCCGACGGTAAGCGGCAGCATCCAGGCCAAGGTAACCATCATGCCGTGGCGCACGGAGGCATCGACGCGGGCGAAATCGGTCTTGAGCACGAAGGCGCCGTGGACTTCCCCGGCCTTCCAGTTTTCCATCTGGAAGCCGACGATGTCTTTGCCGTCCTTGGTCGGACTGTTCGCGGGGTCGCCGTGGCAAGTCAGGCAGTCCTGCGTGAGCTTCACCGGCCGGGCCAGCAGAATGGTATTGGTCGCGCGGTCGGCCTTGAACAATTCGGGCACCGTACCGCTCTCGAGCACCTTGAGGAGTTCCGCCTCCTCGGGCCGCGGTTTGTTTTTCGAGTTGCGGGCGTTGTTTTTCGGCACCCGGAATTCGAAGCCGAGATCCTGCGCCGCCTTGCCGGCCGCCTTCCAGGCCGCCACGACCGGAATCGTGTCGTACAGCGCGCTGCCCCGCAGATCGCCCGACGCCTTGTAATCGGCGAGGAGCTTCTCGAGATTGAAGGCGCCGCTGTTGCCGAGATCGGAGATGCTGCCGCGCACATCCTCCGCTTCGACGAGCGTCGAGTGCATCGTATCCTGCAGCAATCGGATTCCTTGGGCTTCCAGTTCCTGCTTCTGGACAAAAAGAGCGGCACACACCGTGACCGCGATGGCGGCGAAAGCCGCGAGGAGAATTTTGGTACTGAGGTTCATGGGACAGGACGCGAGGGGATTGGGGTCGGAGCATCGTCGTATCGGACCTGAAACTACGGCGCTGAAGGCATCTACGGGATTCGACTAGTCGCGCGGCCACGCTGCCGGAGATCCGCCCGATCGCACCTGACGGCCGCCCGATCGAGCCCGAGGGTCGCCGGTCCGGCGGCACCGACCGCTGCAAGGCAACGACTTGGCCGCTTCCGCGCCAGCGCCCCGCCCACGGGTCGACGCGCCGGCCGGATCACCGGCTACTGAAGTAAAACTAGGGGGACGCACCTGCCGGCGCCGCGGCGCGCCTTGCCGCGCTCGCCGTGGACCGGCAATGTTCGGGCTAGCCATGCCGCGGCGAAAAGGTCTGGCTACACGGTTTCCAACCACTCCTTCCGTTCGCCTTTTTCCGCACCCGACTTCGTATGAACAAACTCGCGCTCCTCGTCCTTGCCGTTTCCCTCCCCGTCGCCGGCGTTCGCGCCGCCGACACCAAAGCCGCCGCGCCGTCGGCCCCGGCGCCCAAGCAGCAGAAGCTTCTCAAAGTTTCGACGCTCAACACCGCCGAGGCGAACCGCGAATTCCAGGCCAACGTCCAGTTGATCCAGGCGCAGCGCGAGGCGGCCGTCCAAATCAACGCCGCGATGGAGAAGGAAACGGACGCGGCGAAAAAGAAGGAACTCAAGAGCCAGCTCGACGCGCTGATCGCCAAGCTGAACGAGAACAACGAAAAGATGCGCAAGGCCTACGGCTTTTCACTCGAGCGCAATTACACCATGGAGATCGAGAAGGCCCATGTGTACATGCTCGTGACCGACGAGGAAGCCGCGAAGATCGAGGCGGCCCAGAAGGCCGCGCCGAAAAAGTAAGGCGATTGCCCGCCGGACCCCGCCCGGGTCCGGCTTTTTTGCGCCCGCGCCCCGGCGTTCGCCGCGACCGCGGCTTCAGGGCTCGGTGTCGTCCGCCAACCAGCCGAACAGGCGGGCGTAGGTGTAGCTCACCAGCTCGAGGAGCTCGGTCTTGACGCCGACGCTCGACCGCCACCACGTGCGGGCGTCGTACCGCTCGTCCGGCACCGCCACGATGCCGATCGCCACCCCGGAGCCGAAGGCCTGTTCGTACATCAGCCGGGTGCGGCGGGCATGGGCCCCCGGGGTCATCACGCAGATTGCCCGCGGCATCGGGCCGCGGGCCCCGAGCCAAGCCCTCACGGCCTGGGCCGAAGCCAACGTCCGGTCCCGCTTCACCTTCGGTCCCGCCACCGCCGCCACCGCCGCCGCGGGCGCCCCGAGCCGCAGCAGGGTCGCGCGCCCGAGCTCGGCGTAGGAGCCGTAGTCGGACAGCGCCTCCCCGCGCTCCATCGGCCCCCCGGAGGCCACGATTTGTTTGTATCCGCCTTGCCGGTACTCGGCCCAGGCGGCCGCAACGACAAAGTCCGGGGACCACGCCTCGACCACGAGCACCTCCGCGGCCGGGACGCGGGCGGTCACGGCCAGGAACCGCGGCAGGCCCAGCGCGCCTCCCGCCGCGATCGCCGCCGCGGCCAGCCCGGCCAACAGCAGCGTCCGCCACGTCGGCACCGGCACCGTCCGGCGGCGGAACCAGCGGCCGGCGGCGGCGAGATCACGTTCGGAACCGGCGGGCATCAGCGCAATCAGCCGGCTTTGGCCGCCGCTGACAAGCGCCCGGCGCGCTCGACACCCCGGCCCGGAACGCCACCATCGCTCCATGCGACTGCGGACTTCGCTGTTTCGTCTCGGGCTCGGCCTGGGTTCCGCGACCGTCGCCCTGCCGGGAGCGGAGGAACGCAACGCCATCTGGGAACGCGACCGGCTGGTCGCCTGGTGCATCGTGCCGTACGACGCCGCCAAACGCGACGCCCCCGCCCGCGCCGCGATGCTGCAGCGCCTGCAGTTGCGCCGCCTCGCCTACGACTGGCGGGCGGAACATGTGCCGCACTTCGACGCCGAGGTCGCGGCCATGCGGAACGCGGGCATCGAGTTCACCGCGTGGTGGTTTCCCTCCCGCCTCGATCCGACCGCCGAACGCATCCTCGAGTGCATCGCCCGGCACCGGATCAGGCCCCAGCTCTGGGTCACGGGCGGAGGCGCCCCCGCAGGTTCGCCGGCCGAACAGGCGGCGCGCATCGAAAGCGAATTGGCCCGCCTGCGGCCCATCGTTGCCGCCGCCGCCCGGCTCGGTTGCCAAGTCGGACTCTACAACCACGGCGGTTGGTTCGGGCAGCCCGACAACCAGCTCGCCCTGCTGGCGCGCCTCGAGGCGGAAGGCGCCCGCCATGTCGGCCTCGTCTACAATTTCCACCACGGCCACGACGATCTGGATCGTTTTCCCGAGATCTGGGCCCGCATCCGTTCCCGCACCCTCGCGGTCAACTTGAACGGCATGAAGTCCGGCGGCGATCGGAGCGGCGACAAAATCCTCCGGCTCGGCTCCGGCGATCGCGAAGCGGAGATGATCCGCACCATCGTCGCCTCGGGCTGGAGCGGGGCCGTCGGTATTCTCAACCACCGAACCGACGTCGACGCGGAAGTCGGACTCGCCGGCAACCTCGCGGGGCTCGAAAAACTGCGATCCGTTCCGCCCGCCGCGCGCTGATCGAAGGACCGGCCTTCAGCGCCGGGCGAAACGCCGGGCGCGGACCATCCCCATCAGCCCGAGCGCCAGCAGCAGCGACGTGGCGGCGCCGTCCGGCACTTCGTTCGTGGTGATCGTGAACGTCACGCCGTTGTTGTAAAAGTGGCAGTCGGGGTCGAAGCCGAGACCGAAGTCCGCGTACGTGGTGCCGCCGGTGTGGCCGTTGGAAATGTACTGGGCCAGCGTGGACAGACCCAACGGATTGCTGCCGAACTCGAAGACGAAGCTCGGCTTCGTGGCCGGGCCGTCGGCGTCGTGGTACTGCGTGAGGAGAATGTTGGTCGCACCCGTCGCGAGCAGCGCGCCCGCGGAGGTGTTGGCGTAGCCGTAGGCCACCCACTTGCCGTTGACGCGGTTGCCGGCGATCTTGCCCGCGAAGTAGTCGCTGAGCACGCCTTGGTTGATCCCGTTGTCGGTCGGATCGTCGGTGATCCGCTTCACGCCGGTTTTCGGATTGTCGAGCAGGTGGATGAACAGGTTGTTGTTCGTGTCGCGCGCGTCCCAGTTGTAGATGTTCGCGATCGTCAGCGTGGCCGCGGAAATCGCGTAACGCCCGGACGCCAGCTCGCTCTTGAGCGTGGCGTAGGACGCACTCCCGGCCGTCGTCCCGGTGATGCCCCACGTGTACGCGCTCGTGTGGTCGAGATCCCCGAGATCATTGACATTGCTGTCGCCGCCGAAGGTGTCCGTGGGGCGAAACGTGAACGTGGTGGCGGACGCCGAGAGAACCAACCCAAGGGCCCAGGCGGCGGAAAAAATTGTGCGCAGATTCATGGCAGTGGTCGGCAGGTGGGTCTTTACGGACCCAGTGCTTTCGTACCTGCGTACTAGCACCGCCTGTGCCGGCCGGCGGGAAATACGCCCGACGATCTATTTGTATACTGCCCTGCAACCTTTTGCGCGACTCGCCTTTTTTTCACCCCACACCGGTCGCAACGAGAATGTAAGCTTCACCGACGTCGGCGGCTAACCGTTTGCAACGACCTGCCTCGCTCCCGTGCCGACGCCGGCGCCTCGGCTAGCCGCCGGAACCGGCCTGGGGTCGCGGGACTTCCAGTTGCGCGATGAAGGGGGCCAGCGGCGCCAGCACGCGCGAGGTGGCAAGATAGGCGGCGGCTTCGTCCTTGCGCCCGCGGGACCGCAGGCTCGCGTACACATGGAGTTCGAATTGCCGCACCAGCACCTCGTGCGCGGCGCGCAAGCCGAAGCCCGCCAGCAGGGCCGCCAACGCTTCGATCGTCGAAAACCGTCCCGCCTCCGTCTGGGCCCGCAGGCCGAAGCGGCTCGCTCCGTCCATGGGCAAATTCACCAGCCGGCCCCAGCCGACCACCTCGCGCACCATCGCCGAAGCTTCGCGCCACGAACCGTCGAGCAAAACGATCTGCACGGTTTCCGGCGGCGGCCATGCCTCGGCCGCGAGCGTCGCGCCCTGCGGGTGCAGCAGCCAGAGTTCGCGGCCGGGCTGCCGCACCTCAGCCGCCCCAAGCCGGCGCTCCCGGCGCCACAGGTGCAAGCGCGCCGCCGGCAGGATCCGCGGGATCAGGTTGCCGGTGCTGCTCGGCCGATAGACTTCGCGGTGGTGCATCAGCACATCGACCTCGAGCCCGCACGCCGCCGTTTCCGCCGCCGCGCACACGCACCAGCGCGCCTGCAGGCGGCAAGCCGGGCAACGCGTGGAAAAACTCTGCACCAACCGGCGCATGCGGGAATCGCGGCCGTGCCTCAGCCGGCCGCCCGGCCCGCCTCGGCCAAGCGGCGCCCGATGCTGGCGAGAATTTCGCCGCGCCCCCGTTTGGTTTCCGACGAGCTCCGCAGCACTTCCGGCACCGCCCGCCCCGCCGGCAGCGCCGCCAGAAACTGCGCGATCGCGGACGCGGTCTTCGCGTCGGACTGCTTGTCCGTCTTCGTGAAAATCAGCCCCCACGGCACACCCGTGCCCTCCAGCCACTGCAGGAAATCGAGGTCGATCGCCTGCGGGGGCAGGCGCGAATCGATGAGCACATAGACGCCGCGCAGGTTCCGCCGCCCCGCCAGGTAGTCCGCCACGGCCGTGTTGAACTCCATCCGCCGCTGCCGCCCCACCTCCGCGTAACCGTAGCCGGGCAGATCGACCAGCGACCACGCGCCGTTCACGACGAAGAAATTGATCAGCTTCGTCTTGCCGGGAAGGTCGGAAACCTTCGCCAGGTCGCGCCGGGCCGCGAGCAGGTTGATCAGCGACGATTTGCCCACGTTCGAACGGCCGATGAACGCGAACTCCGGCAACGCCCACGCCGGGCACGCCCTCAGCTCGGGCGCGCTGACTTCGAATTCGACGGAGACAATTTTCACGGGCCCGCCCTCCTCATGCCGCCGGCCAGCGTCCGGAGGCAAAGCTCCCCGCCGCGGTCGAAATCCCGGCAGGTCTGCGGCCGCCGGTCGTAGATCGTGCACAGGGCGGTGACCGGATCGAGCGCCGCGCAGGCCCCGTCGCCCCGCTGGTCCATGCACGCCACGCCGTCATGCCACACCTGATACTCCGCCGGCACCGCCTCGTCCCCGGGCCGCAACTCCACCACGAGATGGCAGCAACGGCCGCATCCGGCGCAGGCGGGCAGGTTTTCGGCGAGGGTCGGCATGCGGGAACGGACGACCATGCACACCTGCGCCGCGGGCGCGATACCTCGTTTCCGCCGGCGCTTTTGGGCGTGCCACCGCCGCCGGGCGCGCGTCAGCTCGCCGGATGCACACCGAGAAACCGGCCGAGCCGATCGCGCCCGGCGTGACCGTCGGCCACGTCCACCTCAAGGTCTCCGATCTCGACCGCGCGCTCGCCTTCTACGCGGGCGTCCTCGGCTTCGAAATCACCCAGCGCTACGGCCGCGACGCCGTGTTCCTTGCCGCCGGCGGCTACCACCACCACCTCGGGCTCAACACGTGGGAAAGCCGCGGCGGCCCGCCCCCGGCCCGCGGCACCACGGGGCTGTTCCATGTCGCCTTCCTTTACCCGACCCGCGCGCTTCTGGCCGACGCGCTGCGGCGCCTCGTCCGGCACGGCATCCCGCTCGACGGCGCCGCGGACCACGGGGTCAGCGAGGCGCTCTACTTGCGCGACCCGGACGGCAACGGCGTCGAGCTCTACTGGGACCGCCCCCGCGAACAATGGCCGATGACCGCCGCCGGCGGCCTGGCGATGGTCACACAGCCGCTCGATCTCGAGACTCTGCTCGCCGCCGGGTAAACCGGCGGCCCCGCCCGCTCAGAGTCGGCTGCGCGGCCGATACCGCGGCAGCCAGGAAGCCTCCACGGCCCCGGCCGGCGCGGGCGCCGCGGGCCGGCTCGGGTTTGCCGCGGGCCGCTGCACCTTGACGGGATGCGGCAGGAAAAACCCGGCGGTTTCCCCGGATTCGGTCTTTATCTGCCAGACGTCGACGCTCTTGCCGGCCCGACCGGCCTTGGCCGGTTCGGTCCAACCGACGAGCGGACCGTAGAAAACAATTTCGCCGCAACGGTCGTAGGTCCAGACTTCGAACCCGAATCCGCCGGAACGAAGGAGCGGCTTGCCGAGCAACGCAGCCGCCTGCTCGGCCGACATGCCGAGCCGAACTTCCTCCCAGGGTTCCGCTCCGCGCAGTCCGGAAATTCCGCCGGCGGCGACGCAGCAAGCGAGGATACGGCAAACGACGTTCACTCCTTCTGCATCGGCGCGGAACGGATCCGCTGAAGCGCGGCGACGCCCGCCGGCCGCGAACCGAGCCGTCAGGCCGGCACCACGCGTCCGGAAGTCCGCCGCTCGACGGCGGCCCACGTTTGCCGGCGCTCGCGCGCGACAAACCAAAGCGGCCGGCCGTCGTCGTCGAGTACCGGCGCGATCGCGATCTCGACCGCGTAGGGCGTGCCGTCTTTGTGATAGTTCACCAGTGTTTCCCGGCAGGATTCCAAACGGGCCAAGGCGGTGCGGATCCGCTGCACGGCGACCGGATCCGTCGCCGGGCCCTGCAGGAATTTGCCGGGCCGGCGCCCTTGCACTTCCGCCATCGCGTAACCGCAAAGATTCAGAAAAGCGGAATTCACCCATTCGATCCGCCCGTCCCCGCCGGTCACGACCACCGCGTCGCGTTCGCGCGGCTGCGGGCGGTCCGCCAAGGCGGCCAGCACCCGCGACCTGAGTTGCGCCGGCGGTTGCGCCGCGGGCGGCACCGTGGCCAGCGCCACCGACGCCCCGACCCGTTGCAAAGCCGCAACCTGGGCCTGCGCCTCCGCGTGAAACTCCAGCACCAGTTCGAAGTTCTCCCGCTCCGAAGCCGTCATGGCGCCGGACACGTAGAGCGCCGCACGGTCCTGGAGCATCTCGGTCAACATCGGGAAAACCGCTATGCGGAAGGTCCGGTTCGTCAAAGCCGTTTTCGACTTCCCGTCCGCGCGGACGGCTAACCCAGGCGCAGTTCGCCGCAAGCAATCAGGTAACGGCGCCGGATCGTACCCAGCCAGTCGCCGAAATCCCCGATCTGCACCCCCGATTCCTCCAGCCAAAGCGGGGAAGGCAGTTCGGGAATCTTTTCTTCCGGCACGCAGAACAGGGACCGCGCCCAGCGCGCGGTCGCGAGGACCATGCTGAGTTTGCGGTGTTCGACGTCCGCCTCCGGATCCAGCTGGTGCCGCACCGCCGAGATCACGTCGGGCGCAAAGCCCCAGAGCTCAAGCAAGGCCGCGCCCGCCTCCGCGTGCGTGAAACCCAGCCACTCCTGCTCCGCCGGCGCATAGTCGAGCGGATAGCCGGAAGAGACCAGGGTCGGCGCCCGACGTTGGCCGGACGCGTGCCGGTCGATGACCAGGAGACCGATGCCGTGCATCAGACCGGCGGTGTAGGCGCCGCTCCGGTCCACGTCGCTGCGCTCGGCCAAACTGGAAGCGGCGATCGCGCAGGCCACCGCCCGGGACCAAAGACTCTGGGCATCAAGCTGGTAGGTCTGCAGCGGTTGTCCGACCAGATGCGCCGCCACGGCGTAGGTCACCAGTTCGTGCACGCCGGAGAGCCCGACGCGTTGGATCGCCTCCATGATCGTGGACACGGGCGCCCCACGGCCGAACTGGGTGCTCTGCGCCATCCGCACCACCCGCGCGGCCAACCCCGGCTCGAGTTTCACGACCTCCGCGATTTCCTCGATCGTGGCGTCCGGCGAAGCGACGATCTCCTGGAGCTTGTGCAGCACCTTCGGCGTCGGCGGCAGGTTTTGCAGCCGACGAACCATGGATTGCGGCGTCGGCCGCAGAAAAGGCAGTGTGAATCCCACATCCGGTCATCGTCTCAGCGGGAGCCGAGTTAAATGAAGACCGGCGCCGGGCGTCCGGCCGTCGGCGGCTAGGGCTTGGCCGGGCCGGCGGCTTTTTCCCGTTCCTCGACCCAGCGCAACAGCGGCCCGTAGCGTTCCGCGGACTCGGCGTCCAACGCGGCGGCCTGCCGGGCTCTGACCAGCGCCAGCGTCTCGGAAAACCGGCCGGCGGCGACCTGTTCGTTTGCGGCCGCCACGGTCGCCTCGAACCGCCGCGTTTCCAGCTGCTGCGTCGCCTGGCGCCGGATCGCCGCCCCGTACCGCGGGTTGCGCGCCAGCTCCTCCAGATCGGCGGCGAGCGCCGCCTCGTCCCCCAGCCGCTCGTACAAGCTGGCCCGATACAACCGGACCAGGCCCGATTCGTCGGCCGCCGTCACGCCGGCCCCGAGCTCCTCGGCGTGGACCGGGCCGACCTCGGGCCGGAGGTAGAACGCGCGGCCCAGCAGCCGGTACGAGTCGGGATCGCCGGGACGCAGCTCGAGCGCCCGGCGGATTTCCGCCAGCGCCTCTTCCACGAAAATTCCGCCGGCGCCGACGCGGTCCACCCCGACCACCGTCTGGTCCATCCGGTCGCTCGCCGAGACCTGGAAGGCGACGGGGTTCCCCGAACCGGCCGAGATCGCCTCGCGGTAGTACCGCACCGCCGACTCGCGGTCGCCCTTCCGCCGCGCCCGGCGGGCCTGCGCCTCCTTGACCGGGGCCGCCTCCGGTTCCGCCGCCACCGCGCGCAGCAACTCCAGCTCCGCTTCCGCGTCCCGCCCGCGCACCGCCAGGAGCTCGGACAGGTGCAGCGAAACGGCCGCCGGCGTCGCCGGGCCGGTCTCCATCCGTGCCCGGACGGCCGCTTCGTCGAACGGCAGCGTGCGGACGGACTGCTTGTTCCGCAGATGCGCCTCGATCCGTTTGATCCATTCGTTCGGCGGTACTCCGGTCGCGGCAGCCATGGCGTCCAGGCCGCCCTTGACCCGCAGCGCATCCTGCAACTTTTCGAATCGCGCGAGGCCCTCGCCGTCGGCCAGCCAGATCCAATGCATCAGCGCCCAGGACTGCGCATGGAACGGCCGGGGCCGGCCGTCGTTGCCGACGTAGTCCTTCGATCCCGCGTGCACATCGAAGAATCTCGGCCAAGGCAGCGGATCGGCGACCCAGCTCAGGATATCCCCGCGGTCGAAATTCCCCACCGTGAGGACGCCCTTCCGCAGCGCGACGGTGGCGAGCACCTTGCCCGTGCCCTGCCCCGCCCAAAGTGGCACGGCATAGCCGGCGCGCCGCAGCGCCCATAGCGTCTCGAACTCGAACGCCAGTTGCAGCGTGAACGTCCGGGTCCCGGTCAGCACCTGGCCCAGCAACGTGACGCCGTCGACGTCGGTCGTGACCGAAATGCTTTCGGAACGCGCGACCTCGGACGGAAAGCGGCGCTCGAATTCGCGCTGGTTGCGGAACAACATCACCCGCGTCGGCGGGAGGCGCCGCGCCCGCGGTCCGATCAGCTCGGCCAAGGCGTAACGGAACGCCGAATACTGGACGGCGAACTCGGCCGCGTCCTTCGGCGCCGCATCGGTCAGGACCTCGACGTAGTCCGTGCGCGCCCGGGTCCACTTGCCGCGGTCGTCCGCGGCGGCCGCCGGACCCGCCGCCGCGCCCAGCAGGACCGCGCCGACCAGGCTCCGGATCAGGCTTCGGGCCGGTCCCGGCCGCACTCCCCCAACGAATCTGGAAATTGCCATCGTGATGGACCGGAGGCACGCGACCCGCGTATCCGGACGGCGCCCGAGTTGAGGCCCGCGCGCCCGCGACGCAATCCCGCGCCGGACGCCATGACGGAGAATCCGGCCGTCCGCCGGCGTCAGTTTGCCAACTCGTAGACTTCGAGCAAAGCCTCGCCGGCCGCGGCCGGATCGCGGCTGTGCACGACCGCCGTGTAGCTCGCGCCGGCCGGCAACGTGACCACGACCGCCGCATCCCGGCTGCCGGGCGCGAGGGCCGGCGCCCCGGCCTCCGCAAACACCGCCGCCAGCGCTTCCGACCAATCGTCGCTTTCCGCGATCTTCAGATCTCCGGCGCCGAAGATCTCCAGCACGGGATCGGCCAAAGCGGAAGTCACGCCGTACCGCTCGAGCTGCGGCCCAAGTGCCCGGATCAGCAGCCGGCGGCTCCCGGTGCCGGTCAGACCGAACCCGCCGATAAGCACACCGTCGCCGGCAGCCACCGCCGCGCGGGCGGAGACATTCACGATCCGGGAACTGCGCGCCGGCGCGGGATCGTAGATTTCGACCAGCGCCAACCCGGCGCCCGTCGCCCGTACCTGTGCGGTGCCTGCTCCGGCGGGCGCCGCGGCGAGGAGCGCCGCGTCCGCACTGCCGGCCGGCAAAGAAAACGCCCCCGCCGCCGCAAAATCCGCCGCGAGAGCCGGCGACCAATCGTCGTTGGCGGCGAATTTCTCCGCCGCCGCATCGAACAGCTCGAGCCGCGGATCCTCCACCGCGTCGCGCACGCCGAATTGCGCCAGCGCCGGACCGATCGCCCGGATCAGCAGCGGCTTGGCCGCGGCGCTGTGCAGGACGTAACCGATCGTGAGCACCGCGCGCTCGTCCGCCAAAACCGAACGGACCGACAGATTTGCCAAATACGCCGCCGGGCGTACCGGCGGCTCGACGGGAACCGGCGGCTGCACCGGCGGCGGCGCTTGCACCGAGACCGACACCGGCGCGCTGGTCGCCGTACCCAGTTCATTCGTCACCGCGACCGTGTATTGTCCGGAGTCGGCGGGGGTCGCCGCCGCGATCAGCAGGGTGGCGGACGTCGCACCCGGGATCGCGAGCCCGTCCTTGAACCACTGGTACGTCATCGGCGCATTGCCGAACGCCGAGACGGAAAGGGAGACCGGATTTCCGGCCAGAACCGTCCCTGCGGACGGCATGATCGCCACCTGCAGGTCGACCGGCGCCGAAGGCCGACGCGTGAATTCGATCTCCCACTTGGAGATGCCGTTCACATAAAGCCGTGCGACGCGCCCCGCGAGCCGATCGGTTCCGCCGGACTCGAGACCCATCACTTGGGGATAGAAGAAGTACCAGCCCGAGAATTGGGCCTTGTCCAAAATCTTCACCGGTTCCGACCAGCCTTCCGGCCGGCCCAGATCGGGGTTGAACGAAACGTAGACGCCCTCCTGCGCCCAGCCCGGCTCGCCTGAAGCCCGGTTGAGCAACATCACGTAGCAGCGAAGATATGTGTTCCAGTGGACCGACGGACCCCAAAGGGCGTCCGGATCGCGTCGCTGCCACGCTTTTTGCACCGGGAAGATCGGCGTCACCCGACCGCCCTTGCCCGGCTCCGTCCACGTCCCGTTGTGAAGCTTCCAGACTTTGCCGACGGGATTGAACCGATCCTCGTAGGCCATCCGCGCCACCGCCACCCCCTGCGACTCCGCCGCCCCGCCGTAATTGTCGAAAAAGAAATAGAACCACTTCTTCTCCCGGTCCGCGAGCACCGTGAAGTCGCCGTGCCCGCCCGCAAAGTAGCCGTTGCGCGCCGTCGGATCGATGGGATCGCCGGACTCCAGCACATGGCCGAGATCCCGCAGCGAACGCCCTCCGTCGAGCGAAACGACGGCTCCGATCTTGGGCGCCGTCAGCGTCGAGTTCGGCACCAATCCGATCGGCTCCGTGTGGTACCAGCCCCACAGCACTCCGTCGTCATCCGGCGCCACCGACTCCATCCAGTGCGGCCAAGCGTTCGGCGTCTCCAGACTCACTTCCTGCGTGGTCCACGGCCCGAATTGATCCGGCCCGACGCTCAATTGCGGCCGGCCATGCGAACCAAACCAGTGCAACTTGCCGTCCCGCCAAAACGCCGGGCTGTTGCTGTCGACCTGGGTGGGCATCTTCACTTCCGCCGCCGCGAGCACCCGCGCCTCTTGGGCCGACAAGGCTACCGCCAAAAAGCCGAACAGCAGGCTGAGGCGCGCAAGAAAGGTGGGCATCTTCGGCTGGGAGTGACGGCTGGGGAACCTATTCCGTTTCGTCACGAATCGGTAAACCCCCGAACGAAACTATGGAAACGTTCTCGTTCGTCGACCTCCGCCCAAGGCCCGGGAGCAAGCGACGCGTCGCGCAGCCCCCAGAAGCAAGGCTCCCCCCACCTCCCTCCGTGTTAGGTTTCAATCTCGTACGGACCCAACCGAGAGCCTCGTGTGCCCCCTAAAGCGTCGGCTTTTTTTACACTCTTCACCCTTCCGCACGCGCCATAAGGGCAAATGAGTCTCGCCGGAGGCAAATCGCTATTAACTCCATATCAATGTTTTAAATATCTAAAAACCCACTCCTTTTCCTCCTGGCCCACGCAATGGCACATAGACTGCTAAAGATGAAGAGCTTCGGATAGTTCCTCCAAGGAAACATCCACCCCGGCTGAATCAGACCAACACCCGCATGAAACAGAAACTCCTCACCTCTATTCTCGCGCTTTTCGCGGCTACCTCCGCGTTTGCCACTCCGTTCACGCAAACGTCCCCGACCGCCAACGGCGCGGTTCCGAGCGGCGTCACCGCGGTCGGCGGTATCGTCTTCGACGCCCGCGGCGTCAATAATGCCGAGCTCACCGCCCAGCGCGCCGCCACCGGCCTCTGGAGCGGTTTCTCCGGCGCCGGCAACAACCCGCTCACCATCGGAACCCAGACCGGCCTCACGGCGGGTCTGCTCGGCCAACTCGGCGGCGGCTTTTCCGAACTCGCCATCCGCATCACGCTGTTCGACGGCGACACCGGCGCAGGCAACTTCGACTTCAACCAAAACACGCTGTCGATCAACAATATCAACATCGGCAATTTCAGTTCGGTGGTCACGCAGGAAACCAACTCCAGCGGCACCACGGTGATCTCGAGCAGCACCGGCTTCCGCGACAGTCGCCTCGACACCGGCTGGTTCCATGTGACGAACGCGGTGACCTTGGCCAGCATCTACTCCTCGATCCTCTCCACGGGTAACGCGGTGTACCGCCTGCACGACGTCGATCCGAACGACAACAACTACGACTTCACCCGCGGCGTGAACGGCAGCCTCATCAACGTCGAGCTCCCGCCGGTCGTCGTTCCCGCTCCGGACTCCGGCGCCACCTTCGGCCTGCTCGCCCTCTCCGGCTTCGGCCTGCTGCTGGCCCGCCGCCGCCGCAACGCCTGATCCGGAACTCAAGCTCAGCTCTCGACACCCGGTCCACTTTGGACCGGGTGTTTTTTTGTCCGCGTCGGACGACCCCGGCTCCCGGGTCCTTGTTCGCGCGCGCCTCAGCGATAGTCCGCCCCGGTCAAACTTTGCAGGACCGAGCGTTGCCACGCCGCCAACGCCTTGCCGAGTCGCTCCGCCGCTTCGGGGTGGGCCGAGATCACGTTCGTCTTTTCCGCCGGATCCGCCTGCAAATCGAACAACTCGGTGCCCGTGCCGCGCGCCCCGTCGATCACCAATTTGAAACGGCCGTCGACGACCGCCCGCGACCCGCCGAAGTCGGCGTCCCGGACCTGCGGATACTTGAAGTTGAGGAAATTCCGCGTCGCCAATCCGTCCGGCCCGAGCTTCGCCAGCGGCGTCGTGCCCTTTTGCAGCTCGGGATCGAGGTACGGCTCCGTGCCCGCTTCCCGGCCCGGCCCGCCGTCCCAGAAGAACAACGGCTGCGTCCGCGCCGGTTCGCGCCCGTCGAACAGCGGCACCAAACTCGTGCCGTCGAGCGGCCGTTGCGGCAATTTGGCCCCGGCCAATTCGCACAGCGTCGGCAGCATGTCGCTGGTAAACGCGTTCGCGGCGGAAGCCCGCGGCGCCGCGATCCGGGCCGGCCACTCGATCACGCCCGCGACGCGAATGCCGCCTTCGTACACACTCCCCTTGTGCCCGCGGAACGGCACCGTCGCCACCGCTTCCTCGGGCGTGCCGTTGTCGCCGCAGTACCACAGCAACGTGTTCTCCCGCAGCCCCGTCGCCTTCAGGCCCGTGCGCAACTGGCCGATCGCCCGGTCCATCGCCGTGATCTCGGCAAAACGCTCCCGCAGCACCTCGCGTTGCAACCGCGTCACCGTGCGGCCCGTTTCGTTGGAGGTGAGCTTCACCTGCCGGTTCGCGAAGGTCTCCGGCAGCCGGTCGTAGAGCGCCAGGTCTTGCGGCAGCCCCTGGTACGGCTCGTGCG
This sequence comes from Opitutaceae bacterium, assembly GCA_027482185.1. Taxonomy (GTDB): domain Bacteria; phylum Verrucomicrobiota; class Verrucomicrobiia; order Opitutales; family Opitutaceae; genus ER46. The sequence goes on from JAIXWF010000011.1 coordinate 358,541, forward strand.
GCGAACCGAACCACACCACGACGAAAAACGGCCGGCCCTGCGCCTTGGCCTTCGCGATGAAGCGCAGCGCCTCCGCCACCACGACCTCGGAACTCTCGCCCTTGATCACCGCGGGCGCGGCGCCGTTGCGCGAAAACGTCGCGTCCAATTCGAAGAAGTTGTCGTGCGAAAGCCATTCCTCGAAACCCATCGCCCCGGGGTTGGTCGGCGACGACGCCTTCACCGGCCCGAGGTGCCACTTGCCGAAATGGCCCGTCGCGTAGCCCGCGTCGCGCAGCAGCCGCGCGATGCCGATCTCCTCGGGCCGCAACGACCAACCCGGTTTGAACGTGCCGTAGCGGTGATGGTGCCGGCCCGTGATCACCGTGCCGCGCGTCGGCGAGCAACTCGCGCCGGCCGAATAGAAACGATCCAGCCGGAGGCCCGTCGCCGCCATCTGGTCGAGCGCCGGCGTCTTGAGATAGGGGTGGCCGTTGTAGGCGGTCTCGTCCCAGCCGTGGTCGTCGCCCATCAGCAACACGATGTTCGGCCGGTCGGCCGCGCGGGCCGCCAGCAAACCGAGGAAAACGCAGGACACGAAACGCAGGGCACGGAGGAACATGGCGAAAAGCCGGGCCCGGCGCGGCCGGCGGAGGGGGCCGGTACGCCCCGGGAAGAGGGGCTGTTCCCGACCGTGCCGATCCGGGCCCGCGAGACAAGGGGCGAATCCCAGCCGTTGCGAAAGGCCCACTTCGGGAGTGACCTCCCCGCGGCCGTTTCGCTTGCTGGGGCCTTGCTCCCGTCGCTCACCCTCCAACCGATCGGCTTCCTGCGCACGCGGCAGCAGGTGAAGTTCGAGGCCGGCCATCAGCCGGTGACCGCGGCCGCGCCCGACTGCGAACTGGAGCTGTTGCCGGACCGCGGTTTCGAAACCGCGCTGCAGGATCTCGCCGGGATCGAGCGGATCTGGCTGCTTTCCTGGTTCCACCGCAACGCCGGCTGGCGCCCGCTCGTGCTGCCGCCGCGCGGTCCGTCGCGCCGCCGCGGTGTCTTCGCCACGCGCTCGCCCCACCGGCCCAATCCGCTCGGCCTCACCGCCGTGCCGCTGCTCGGCATCGCGGGCCGCCGCCTGCTCCTCGGTCCCTGCGATCTCGTCGACGGCACGCCCATCCTCGACGTGAAACCCTACGTCCCCGCGCACGACGCGTTTCCCGGTTCCCGCGCCGGCTGGATCGACGAACTCGACGCCGCGCTCGGGGCCCCCGCGCGCTTCGCCGTTGCCTTCGCCCCCGAGGCCGAAGCGCAGGCCGCGTGGCTGCGGGAAAACCACGCGATCGATTTCACCGCGCGCCTGCGCGAGATCCTCGCCCGCGATCCCTCGCCGCACCGCACGCGCCGCGTGCGCCGCCGCCCCGGCGAGCGCTTCGACATCGGCTGCGGCGCCTGGCGCGCCGTCTTCACCGTCGCCGGCACCGCGGTGGAAATCCAGCGGCTCGAACCCGCCTACCCGCTCACGTTTCTCAATCGCCCCGGCTACGAGGCGGTGCCCGACCGCGACGCCCAGCTCGCGTTCCTCGCCCGCTGGGGCGGCGCGGCCCCCTGAGCCGCGTATCCGGATCGGCACAACACCGCGGCTTCGGTTGTTTACTTTCGCGCGCCGCGCCCCGACTGTGGCCCACGCCTTCGGAGAAACGAACATTCCGCCGGTGAGACAACCCTCAGCGAAAGACCACCTACCATGGGCGACCGTTCTCCCAAATCAGTCCAGAAATCCGCCACGCAAAAGCAGTCGAAAGCCGACGCCGTGAGCAGCAAGAAACAGCAATTGCTTGCCGCGCAGCAGGCCACCAAGGCCAAGCTCGCCGCGAACAAGAAGAAAAAGTAACCGCCGCGGTTTTCCCGAATCCCGATCGTCCGCGATCGGGATTTTTTTGCGCCCGGCGACGGCGCACCTCCGCGCGGCTATCGTTCGTCCGTTTTCCGCTCCTTCAACGTTCGACTTCCGTCCTTCAAACGCGCACCGCGCCGCGGCGCGCTCAGTGCGTCATCACGTAGACGAGGATGTTGATCGCAAGCGGGTACGCGATTTTCTCCGCGTACTTCTCGAAGTACTCGTGGTTCTCGCCCTCGCGCTCCCAGCCGTCGCTGTCGTCGGAATTGTGCAGCGCCATCGCGACCAGCCGGCCCTGGCGGTCGAAAATCACCCGGTGCTGGATCTGCGTCCCCGGAATCTTGATCCCCATCCGGATATTCGGGACCTGTTGCTTTTCGCGGATCGTCACCACGGCGCGGTACAACGGATGCCCGATCGGCAATTCCTCGAACTTCAATCCCGGCAATATCGCCGCGAACAGCCGCTCGATCAGCACCCAGTCGGCGTCGCCCCAGGAATCCGTCATCAGCAAAAAGCCGCCGTTCAACAGGTAGTTTCTCAGCGCCAGGATTTCCGCTTCCGTCAAGCCGATCGCCCCCGGCGCGGCCGCGAAGAGGAACGGATAGTTGGGCAGCTCCGGGTCCGTCGCCAAAATCAAACGCGCGTCCGGATCGACCCGCAGCGACGTCAACTGCTGCAGCCGGTACGAAAGATTGAGATCCGCATCCGGCAGGTCCGTGGTCCAGCCGCCGCGCCGCGCACCCGGCGGCCGCGGCGCCGTGTCGTAGCGCAGCCGGGCGAACGTGAACACATCCGTGCGGTAGCCCGGCGGATTTTCCCACTCCGGGGTACCGACGCTGCGCGAACCGATCTCCCGCGCCGTCCGCGTGCCCGGCGGCACATGGATTTGCCCGCCTCCGAAACCGCGGTTCTGCGCCCACAACCCGGCCGCCACGAGCAACCCCGCCGCCGGCAGCAACCGACGCAGGCATCGCGAAGTGACGAAGGCACGCATGCGGTCCCGATTAGCCCCGTTCCGCGCCGCGGCGCAAACCGAATGCCGCCGCGCCGCCTCCGCTCATTCGATCTCCGCCGGTCGGCCGATCGCCGACTGGTAGGATTGGTGCAACAGAAACGTCTGCCAGGCCCCGAGCTTCTGCCCGAGTTGCGCCCCCAGGTAAAGGAGCAGCGCCACGACGGCCATTCCGCCCACCACCCACAGCCCCCACGGTTCGGACTTCGTCGAGTATTGCGCAAACGCCAGCACCCCGGAAAACGTGCCGAGCAAGCCGCTGATCAGATAGCCGTAGAGAAAGATGCCCCAGACTTCGATTTCCGGCCCGTAGGTGCCGTGGATGCGCGTCGTGCCTTCGGCCGTCGCATCGATCGTGAGGAACAGCCGCGGCGACCAGAAGCGGCGCTCCGCCGCCGCAATATGCACGCCGATGAAACCGGGAAACGCCTTCACTTCGAACTTCGGTTCCTGTCCGGAAAAAAACTCCACGATCCGCGCGCGCGTCGCGTCGGGCGTGGCATCCACGGTGTGCTCGAACCGGGGCCGGATATGGAAACTGCTCATGACCTGAAGGGGCGACAGATCGGAAAACGGCGGGGGTGGCGCCGCGGGGCTCCCTACGGCATAGGCCCGCCGCGCCGCCGGTCAATCGCGCAGCACGCCCCGCCCCTCACTCCCCCGGCAACGCCGGAAAGATCCGCCGCCGCGCGGGCCGCACCGGCGTCGCCGGCACCGCGGGCTTCGGCCGCAAAACATGCCGCCGCCGGCCCAGCCGCGCCGCCTCCTCCGCGAACCGCACCTGCACCGCCTGCATGCGCGCGAACAAGCCCAGCAATTCGTCCGGCCGCTCGTAGCGGTCCAGCCCCGCCCGCTCCAGCGCGAGCAAGGTTTCGTGCGTCGCCTCCAACGTCGAAAGACAGCCCGGCTCCGGCTGACGCTTGATCACGTAACGGCTCGGCGCCGCCCCCGAAAACATGATCCGCGGCAAACGCTGCAGGCTCGGACTGAACTTCCACATCCGCCGCGCCAACCGCCACGTCGCATCCAGCAAAATCACGACCAGTCTCCGGCCGCCCAGTTCCGCCGCCGGAAATTCGCCCCGCGACAAGTCCCGCGCCTCCGGTCCCGGATACAGCAGCACCGGGAAGTTTCCCGGATCGGCGAGCAACGCCTGCACCGCCTCGTGCTCGTCGAAACCCACGCCCATATGGATTTCCGAATCCGTCAGGCACAGGTGCGTGAGCCGGCCCGTCGCCGCCTTCACGTGCTTGAATTCCTCCGGATGCATCAGGAAAACGAACTTCGTCTTCGTCCGCTGGGGCGTGATCGACCCGCACCAGCACAGCGGCTGCGGCCAAAAACAGCGGTAACACATCGGTCGTCCCATGCCGCACCGTGACGCGCCGCCGCGCCCGGGTGAAGCCTGCGTTGGCGGCCCCTGCCGCGCGGACTTCGCAAGTATGCGTATTCAGCGACGGCCCGGCCCGCGGTAAAGTCCCGGCGCCATGACGTCGCCCCTTCGCCCCTTCTTCCGCAGTCTTCCTCTCCTGCCTTGGCTCGCCGCCTTGGCCATCTTGCTGCTCCTCGTCCCGCGCGGCCGCGCCCAGACCCAGCCGACCTGGACCAACGTCGCGCACAACCTCGGGAGCAATTTCAGCGAAATCACCAGCGTCGCCTACGGCAACGGCACCTTCGTCGCCGTCGCCGCGCTGCCCATCCCGGGCACCACCGTCGCGCCGCTCTACGTCGCCACCAGCACCGACGGCCTCACGTGGACGTCGCGCACCGTCAATGCCACGCTCTTCCGCACCTACGTCAGCCGCATCCGTTTTTTCAACGGCCGCTTCATCATCTCCTACGGCGGCCAGGTCGGCGCCGATTTCGGCAGTGCGCGCGCCGACTTCTACGCCACCAGCACCGACGGCGTCACCTGGACCAATATTCCGCAGTCCGCCGGGATTTCCTTCACGGAAATGATTTTTGCCAACGGCCGCTACTACGTGGTCACGGGCTCGGCGCTGATCAGCTCCACCGATCTCACCAACTGGACCACGCACACCACGCCTCTCACGGGCATCTTCAGTTTCCTCGACATCGCCTTCGGCAACGGCCGCTTCTTCGCCACCACCAACGGCGCCGGCGGTGTCGTCACCAGCACCGACGGCACGACCTGGACGCAGGTGCCGTTCTTCGCCCAGCTCGGCGGCTACCGGGCCGAGTTCCTCGACGGCACTTGGTTCTTCTACAGCCAGGGCAACAACGCGGTGAGCACGGACGGCACGACGTTCACCTCCGTCGTCCGCTCGAACACCACGCCGGGCGGCACCGCCTCGATCCTCGCCATGAACGGCCGCATCATCGCACCCGGCCCCGGCTACTACTGGGCCGGCGTCAATGGGCGCGACTGGGCCCAATTCGGCCTCTGGCCCACGGTCCAGGGTTCGCTGTTCAATTCCTACTTCGAAGTGGCCTACGGCGCCGGCCGTTACGTCGCGGTCGGATCCGCCCTGCTCGGCCGCACCTACAGCGGCCTGATCATCACGCTGGCCGACGCCTCGGCCCCGCCGCTCGTGTTCCCCGTCGCCCCCGCCATCACCGCCGCGCCGGTCGCCACCGCGGCCGTCCTCGGCGGACCCGCGACCTTCTCCGTCACCGCCACCGGCGCCGGCAACACGTATCAGTGGCTCAAGGACAACGTCGCCATCGCCGGCGCCACCTCCGCCACCTACACCATCGCCGCCGTCACCGCCGCCTCCGCCGGCAACTACAGCGTCCGCATCGTCAATTCCCTCGGTACCGTCACCAGCACGCCCGTCGCCCTCACGCTCGTGACCGCCAGCAACGCCGGCCGCCTCGTCAACATGTCCATCCGCACCGGCGCGGGCACCGGCGACGCGACGTTGATCGTCGGCGTCGGGCTCGGCGGCGCCGGCACCTCCGGCAGCAAGGCCGTCCTCCTCCGCGGCGTCGGCCCCACGCTCGGCGCCTTCGGCGTCGGCGGCACCCTCGCCGATCCGGTCATGACCGTCTTCCAGGGCACGACCCAGGTCGCCGCCAACGACAACTGGGACGCCGCCGCCGGCGCCACCTTCGGCCCGCTCGGCGCCTTCGCCTTCGCCGCCGGCTCCCGCGATGCCGCGATCTACAACGCCGCGATCCCCTCCGGCTCCTACTCGATCCAGATCGTCGGCCAAAACAACGGCACCGGCATCGCCCTCGCCGAAATCTACGACGCCACGCCCGCCTCCGCCTTCTCCGCCGCCACCCCGCGCCTCGTGAATGTCTCCGCCCGCACCCAGGTCGGCACGGGCGACGGCGTCCTCATCGCCGGCTTCGTCGTCGGTGGCCAGACCCCCGTGCGCGTCCTCATCCGCGCCGTCGGTCCCACCCTTACGGCCTTCGGCGTCGGCGGCGCCCTCGCCGATCCGAAGCTCGACGTCTTCTCAGGCACCACGGTCGTCGCCTCGAACGACAACTGGGAAGCCGCCACTGCCGCCAACTTCAGCCGCGTCGGCGCCTTCGCCTTCACCGCCGGCAGCCGCGACGCCGCCCTCGTCGCCACCTTGAATCCCGGCAGCTACACCGCCCAAGTCAGCGGCGTGAACAACACGACCGGCGTCGCCCTCGTCGAAGTTTACGAACTGCCGTGAGCCTATCGGCCGTTGAGAGTTGAGTGCCGAGAGTTGAGAAATCGAGCCGCGGAAAACCGATCGGACGCGCCAAAGGTTCGGCTCTCAATTCGCGATGCGCCGGCCGCTGCGGGCCGGTGCCACGAACTCAATGTTCTCCGTGGCCTCCCGTCCCGCTCCGTGTCCTCCGTGACCCCGGCTCGGCGGATCGGCCCGATTTTGGGTTCGTGCCGCGACCTCACCCGCGTAGGCAAGAGCCCGTGCATTTCTCCCTCGACGGCCTCTGGCAACCGACCTCAGCCGAATTCTCCGGCGCCAAGGCCCCGGCGGAAATCCTCGAACGCACCGAACTCGAACTGAGCCTCGGCCGCTACACGGTGCGGTTCGGCGGCGAAGCGAGCGATGCCGGCACCTTCACCGCCGATGCCGCCATGATTACATTGCTGAGCGTCGAAGGCACCAATGCCGGCCGGACGATTCCCTGCGTCTACCAACTCAAGGGCGATCTCCTCCGCATTTGCTTCGGTCTCGACGGCACCCGCCCCGCGACCTTCGCGACCGCCGCCGGCGACCAACGCTACCTCGTCACCTATCGCCGCCGCCCCGCCGCCAAGTAACCTTTGGGGTTACTTGGCGATTCCGTTCGCAACGTGCGGAATCGCCGGCTCCGGTCGGCACGGGTGCCCCGCGCGCTGCTCGGCGCCGAAAATCCGCTCGCCCGCCGCGGGGCCTCCGCGTCTGCTTCGCCCGCCCCACCCCATGCGCCCCGTTCTGCGTGCCGCCCTGCTGCTTCTGAGTCTGCAAATCGGCCTCGCCGCTCCCGCCCTCCCGGAATGGAAGGATCCCAAGGGCGCCGTTTTCCGGGGCGAGCCGGCCGAAGTCGTGGGTCCGCTGGCCCTCTTCCGCACCGGCGCCGCCACCAGCCGCTTCCTGCCGTTGCGCGCGCTTCCGCCCGACGATATCCTGCGTTTCCACGCCGCCATCGCCGAAAGGCCGGCGCGCGCGGCCCGCTGGAGCGAAGCCCAGGGCGCCGCCACCCGCGAATTGGTCGGACGCCTGATCCGCCTCGAAAACCGCAGCGCCAATCCGGTCGATCTCTCGGCGTTGCCCGAACCGGAATTGCTCTTCGTCGCCTTCCGCGCCGCTGCGACCGGCAGCACCTGGCGGCTCTTCGACAACCTCGCGCCCTTCCTCACGCGCATCCAACGCGTCTACCCCGGCCGCACCGCCGCCGTCATCGTCAACCAGGGCCGCACCGAACTCGACCTGCCGCCCGGCCGGCACTGGCTGCAGGCCGATCCGAAACGCGCCGGAGAAATGAAACTGCTCGGCCGATTCTCCCCGGGCGCCGGAACCGCCCTGATTCTGATGACCCGCGAGGGCGTTCCGCTCCTCGGCGCACCGGTGAACGATCTCGCCGAAATCACCGCCTTCGTCGACCGCGCCAGCGAACTCCTCTGGCAAATCAATCCCGCCAATCCGCGCACCGCCGCCGACCGCTCCCACTACCTGAAGCTTGTCCGCCCGCGGCAATTCGCCGCCGCCGCCGCCGAACCACTGCTGATCGCGGAGATGTTCAAGGCCGAGGGCCTGCGCCGCTACGGCGTCGAGGCAATTGAGGCGCGGATCGACGTCGCCGACACCGGCGCCGTCGCCGCGGTCGAGCTCCTGCCGGAGTCGCGGCTGCCCGCCGAACTCCGGCCGACCATCGCCGGCGCGATCCGCCAGCTCGCCCTCTTCGCCCCGGCCATCGACCAAGGCCGCCCCGTCGCCGGCCGCTACGATTACCGGTTCCGCGTCGGGCCGCCCGAACCCCAGCTCGCCGCCGATGCCGCCTGGGTCAACGGCGAGGCCCGCGCGGAGCTGCCGTTCAAATCCTGGCTCGTTCTGAAGCCCGTGCGCGTGCCCGAACAGGTCTTCAGCGGCATCGAGCGCGTCGGCGCCGACGGCACCTACATCATGCAGGCCGTCACCGCCGGCGAAGCCGGCAAGATCTCCGTCGCCGCGCAGAAGAACTCCTTCAACCAGGATTGGTTCGCCGAAGCCGGCGCCGCGAGCGTCCGGCCCCGCGCCGGCGACCGCCAGGAGGTCGACGGCAAGAAACTCGTGTGGCGGAAACTCGTGCCCGAACACGGGCTCGTCGACTTGCTCGAGGGCGACGGCCACGACGCCCACAACTACAGTATCGGCTATGCTTGGACGGAGATCGAAGTCGCCGCCGACACCGACGCCTGGCTCGGGATCGGCAGCGACGACGGCCTCCGGATCTGGCTCAACGGCGACCTGGTCAACGACCGCTGGGTGCAGCGCACGAGCCGGCTCGACGACGACGTCGTCCCGCTCCGGCTCAAACAGGGCGCCAACACCTTCCTGATCAAGATCCAGAACATGAAGGGCCAGTGGAGCTTCACGGCCCGGCTCCGCGTCCGCAGTCCCTGAATGGACCGCCGCCCCGATCGGCGCGGTCGCGGCAGTCTCACCGCTCCAAGGCCTGCAGCGCGCCCTCGGGCACGGCGACGGTCGTCGCGCCGACGGCGCTGAACCGCGTGCTCCACTGCTGCATGGTCCACGCGACGCCCTTGGTCCGCGCATCCGGAAAACCGATCCCCAGCACGACATGGTACTCCGCGATCCCGGCGTCGCCGACTTTGAAGATCACCGTGCCGTGCACCTCGGGCGCCCGCTTCGCCTCCGGGCCGCCCCAGGCCTGCTCGATCGCCTTTTCCGGCAGCTCCGCCAAATACAGACCTTGCTCGCGGCGCACGGCTTTGAAATCGACCATCAGGTCGATCAGCTCCTCGACCGCCGGCCGCACCGCCATGGCCTTGCCCGCCGCCGCAATAAACCGCGTCCGCCGCACGCTTTTCCCTTCGAACAGGAGGTCCCGGTCGGCCGCTCCGGCCTCGCGCAACGCATCGCGCCGCAACCAACCCGTCGGCGTAAGCACGACGGCATCGCCGTGCCGCGTCAGCGCCGTGATCGCCACGGGTACGTCGCGCGTCGGCGGCAGCGTCACGGACGTGAGTCCCGCCGCATCGGACTCGCCGCGTGTTTCGACCGCCGCCGACGGATCGAACCGCGGCGCCGTCGATGTCCCGCCAAACTTCCGCCGCACCGTTGTCTCCCAAGCATAGCTCGTACGCGCCAGCCCGGAAATCAACGCCCGCAATTCCGCCGCCTCATCCGCCTTAATCGATTCCGGCGCGACAAGTCCGCCGAGCACGGCCCAGGCCACGAATCGCCAAAGCCGAATCTTGAGAAACCGGGAATTCATGCGGCGCAGTCCTCGTGCTAATCCGCCCCTCCCGCGAAACACGAGGCCGGAAAACGGACGAAGCCACCCCGCCCGTAGCGTTTGCGACATCGTCCAAAAAAAAGCCCCGCCGAAGCGGGGCTTTGAAGTTCAGTTACTGGCAGGCTTCGCATTCCTCGCCGCGGCGCATCGCCTCGATGCTGCAGGCTTTCTTTTCCTCGGCGGTGTAGGTCTTCTTGGCGGTCGCCGCGGCGGCGTCGGCCTTGATCTGCTCCTTGCTGTGCGTGCCGCCGGTGTCGCCGGAGTTCTGGCCGCCGTTCTGGCCTTCCTTGATCGCGCCGCGCACTTCCTTCTTCACGGCCACCGTCGCCTTCTCGATGTTCGAGGCGCCGAGGCTGCGGAGGTAGTACGTCGTCTTCAGGCCCACGTGCCACGCCTGGCGGTACATGTGGCTGAGGGTCTTCAGGTCCGGCGTCTTGATCCAGAGGTTCACGCTCTGCGCCTGGTCGATCCACTTCTGGCGGCGCGCGGCGGCGTCGATGATCCACTTGGCGTCGATGTCGAAGGCCGTGAGGTACTTCGCCTTCAGGTCGGCGGGGATGCGCTCGATGTCCTTCAGCTCGCCGTCGAAGTACTTCAGGTTGTCGATCATGTCCTGGTCCCACAGGCCGCGGGCCTTGAGATCCTTCACGAGGAACGGATTCAGCACGATGAATTCGCCCGAGAGGTTCGATTTCACGAACAGGTTCTTGTACGTGGGCTCGATGCAGGGGCTCGTCGCCGTGATGTTCGAGATCGTCGCCGTGGGCGCGATCGCGAGGCAGTTGGAATTGCGCATGCCCTGGGCCGCGATCTTCGCGCGCAGGGGCGTCCAGTCCATCTTGCCGCCGCGGGGCACTTCGACTTCCACGCCGCGTTCCTTTTCGAGCAGGTCGAGCGTGTCCTGCGGCAGCAGGCCGCGGCTCCACTTCGAACCCTGGTAGCTCTGGTACGTGCCGCGCTCGGCCGCGAGGTCGGAGCTGGCTTCGTAGGCGTAGAACGCGATCGCTTCCATCGCCTCGTCGTTGAACTCGACCGCCTCGGGCGACGCGAAGGCGTGGCCGCGGAGGTAGAGCGCGTGCGCCAGACCCATCACGCCGAGCCCGATCGGGCGGTGGCGCAGGTTCGAGGTCTTGGCGGCGACCGTCGGGTAGAAGTTGATGTCGATCACGTTGTCCAGCGCGCGGACCGCCATGCGGATGGTCTCGCGGAGCTTGGCGTGGTCGAGGGAGCCGTCGGGCTTGAGGTGCGTCTCGAGGATGACGGAGCCGAGGTTGCACACGGCGGTCTCGTCGTTGCTCGTGTTGAGCGTGATCTCGGTGCAGAGATTCGACGAGTGGATGACGCCGGCGTGGTCCTGCGGGGAACGGATATTGCAGGCGTCCTTGAACGTGATCCAGGGATGGCCGGTCTCGAAGAGCATCGAGAGCATCTTCTTCCAGAGCTCGAGGGCCTCGACCTTCTGGCCGTGGACCTTGCCCTCTTCGGCGAGCTTCTCGTACTCGAGGTAGCGCTTCTCGAAGGCGGCGCCGTAGAGCTCGTGGAGGTCCTTGACCTGGTTGGAGCGGAAGAGCGTCCACGACTGGCGGGCCTCCATGCGCTTCATGAACAGGTCGGGAATCCAGTTCGCCGTGTTCATGTCGTGCGTGCGGCGGCGGTCGTCGCCCGTGTTCTTGCGCAGCTCGAGGAACTCGAAGATGTCGTTGTGCCAGGTTTCCAGATACGCGCAGCCGGAGCCCTTGCGTTTGCCGCCCTGGTTGACGGCGACGAGCTGGTCGTTGTGCAGCTTGAGGAACGGGATGACGCCCTGGGATTCGCCGTTGGTGCCCTGGATGTGCGCGCCGGTGCCGCGGACCGCGGTCCACGAACCGCCGAGGCCGCCGGCCCACTTGGCGAGGAACGCGTTGTCGGCGATGCCGCGGAGCATGATGCTCTCGAGGGAATCGTCGACGTAGTAGAGGTAGCAGGAGCTGAGCTGCGAGTGGAGCGTGCCGGAATTGAAGAGCGTCGGCGTGCTGCTGCAGAAACGGCGGCTCTTGTAGAGCTCGTAGAGGCCGGTGACGCGCGATTCGCGGTCGCCCTGCTCGTCGAGCATCAGGCCCATGGACACGCGCAGCCAGAAGAACTGCGGCGTCTCGATGCGGCGCGCCGGCGAACGCGTTTTGTCGATGATGAGGTACCGGTCGTACATCGTCTGGATGCCGAGGAAATCGAACTCGAGGTCCGAGGACGGATCGAGGACGGCGGCCAGCTTGCCGAGATCGTAGTCGAGGAGGCGCGGGTTGAGGCGCTTGATGGCGACGCCGTGCTCGAGGTACTTGCGGAAGGCGCGTTGGTGGGCGCCCTTCAGGGCCCCGATGCCGTCCTTCATGATGTCCCAGCCGAGGACTTCCTCGTAGATGTAGGTAAGCTGGATGCGGCCGGCGAACTTGGCGAAATCGGCGTCCTTCTCGATCATCGTCTTCGAATTGAGGACGATGGTGGCGTCGAGGTCCTTCTGGCTGATCTGGTCATAGACGGAACGGCGGAGCTCGGCTTCGATCTCGTCGTTGGTCAGGCACAGGTCGAGGCCGATGCGGGCGAACTCGATGCGCTTGCGGAGGTCGGCGCCATCCCAGAACACGTTCGTGCCGTCGGCCTTCTTGACCACGATCATCGAGGCCTGGCCGGGGGCGGCGGCGGCGGGCGCGGTTTCCGGGGCGGCTTCGCCGAGGCCGGTGTCGCGGGCGATCGTGCGCTGGGCGCGGAACAGGATGTAGGCCTCGGCGACCTTGTAGTGGCCGGCCTTCATGAGTTCCTCCTGCACCATGTCCTGGATCTCCTCGATGTGGACGAAGGATTGCTTGGAGGAGTGGACGCGCTCCGAGACGGCTTTGGTGATGGCGACGGCGGGGGCGGAGTCGCGCTGGAGGGAGAGGAAGGTCTTGCGGACGGCGATCTCGACCTTCTGTTCGCTCCACGGCACGACCTGGTTGTTGCGACGGATGACGCGGAGCGTCGACTGCGCGGCGGACTCGCGGTCGATGGCGATCTTGCGGGCGCGGTTGAGCAAGAGGCTCTTGGCGACGAAGTAGGCGTTGTTGTCGACCAGGGTCTTTTCGAGCAGCTCGTAGAGGGCGTTGAGCGAAAGGCGGAGCGGCGACTGCTTGCGGCCGAGCTCGCGCAGGTTGCCGGCGATCTCGCGGCAGATCTTGGCGACCCAGACGCGGTTGGCGTCGGTGAAGATGTCTTTCTCGCCCTTGGCCAAGGCGACGTTGGTCAGGGCCTTGCCGAGAGTGTCGGCGACCTCGGAAAGCACGAACTTCTCCTCGCCGTGCGGGCAGAGGAGGACGATGGGCGGCAGCTCGATCGCCTCGCCGGCGAGCACGTCGCGCCAAGCATAGTGCGGCTTCTGTTCGATGGGCGCGTGGACGGTGCGTTTGAGGGCGAGATCGTGCGCGAGGGTGGGTTGGCTCATGGCGGCGGGCGGAAGCTGAAGCGGTTGAAGCGAAAAACGAAACGGACGGTTGGTTGGAAAACGGGAAAATCGGAAAAGCGCCGACCCTCGACCATCCCGTGTTCAGCTTTCGTTTCCAGCGGCGGCGTTCGCGGGGCGAACCCGGCCGGGGAGGCGAAAGATGAAGACCGGAAGGAGGAAGGAACAGCGCAGTGCCCGCTGGGGACGGGCGGAACGGAAGGGACAGGTAAGGGGTAGAGGGAAACGAAGAACGAAAAAGGGGACGGAAAGCCGCTGCCGCGGGAAGCGGCGCGGCCGGCGGCAGCTCAGAGCTCGTCGTCGCTGGCGACGTTGAGCGAGGAGGCTTTCTGGTACTCGGTGACGCGGCCTTCGAAGAAGTTCTGCTCCTTCTTGATGTCCATCATCTCGGCAAGCCAGGGCAGCGGATTGCGGACGCCAGGGTTGAGGAGGGCGAGGCCGCAGCCCTCGAGCCGGCGGTCGGCGATATAGTCGATGTAGGTGAGGAACTCGTCGATCGCGAGGCCGACGGCGTTGACCGGCAGGCAGTCGCGGATGAATTCCTTTTCCAGCGTGATGGCTTCGCGCATGAGCTCGCGCAGCTCCTCCTTGAACTCGGCGGTCCAGATCTCGCGGTTCTCCTCGACGAGATCCATGAACAGATTCCGGAAGACCTCGATGTGGTTGGACTCGTCGCGCAGCGTGTAGCGGAACATCTGGCCGATGCCGGGAAACTTGTTCTGCCGGTAGAGCGACAGCACCATGCCGAAGAGGCCGTAGAACTGCGTGCCCTCCATGCACTGGCCGAAGACGAAGATGTTTCGCGCCAGGAGCTTCTTGTTCTCGGGCTTGGTCAGATCGAGGTCGCGGCGCAGGTCGCGGGAGACCTTGGTGACGAATTCGTTTTTGCGGACGATGGTCGGCACATCCTCGAACATCGCCTCGCACTCGTGCGGGTTGATGCCCAGCGAGGCGATCATGTAGAGCAGCGAATCGGCGTGGATGTTTTCCTCGTGGGCGTGGCGCCCGAGCACGAGCTTGAGCTCCGGGGCGGTGACGAGTTCGCGGACGACGTGCTGGATGTTGTCGCCGACGATGCCTTCGGCCGCCGAGAAGTAGCCGATGCCCATGCGGATGATCCAGCGCTCGACCTCGGAGAGGGATTTTTCGTCGCGCCACTGCTCGATGTCCTTGCCCATCGGGATGTCCTCGGGCTCCCAGTGGTTGGCCTTCATCTTCCGGTAGAGATCGTAGGCCCACTGGTACTTCAACGGCAGCAGGTTGAAGGTCATCGTCTCGCGGCCATTGATGACCCGCTTGCCGGCGAAGGCGGCTTCGGCTTTGGCTTCGTCGAGGACGAAGGTCTTGGCACCGATCTGAAACGTTTTTTGCATGGGACTGGCGGAAGGCGGCGGAAAAGGAGTGAAAAGGCGGAAAAGAGGGCTGGTTTCGGGGACAGCAGGACCCTAGGCGACTAAAAGTTGTTGGGAGTTATTGACGCGTTGTTGACCACAACAGGATGTGGTTCCCAACCGCGGCGACCACAACCCATGGTACCGCAGTTTTTTTCCGTCAATTCGTTTGTCGTGATTTCGGGGTGAATTTTTCGGCCAATTTTGGCTTGCCCAAAGACTTGGAACTTTGCCCCGAGGGAAAAAAACACCGCCCGCGCGGCCGGTTGCGGGCGGCCCGCCCCGGCGCCCGCCGGCGGGTACCGCCGACGATTCCCCTAACCGCTCCCAGTCCGCCGGTTGCGCAATCCAGGCACCCTCCGCCGGCGACCCCGGGCGGCCCCGCGGGGTCCCGGATCCGGCGGCCCGGGGCGGAACCCGCCCCGGCGCCCGGCCGGCGGCGTATCGGAAACGGAATGACACCGGATCCCGCCGGTCCGTTTTGCCTCGGAAAAACCGCCCCGGCGGCGTCTCCGCAATCCGGTGACACGGGACTGTAACACAAAATTGGAGACATCGGCGGCCATCAGGGCCGCTGCTCGGCCGCCGCGCCCAGCATTAGCGGAACTGCAACCCCGGCCCGGCCGGCCGGCCGGCGGGCGAGCCGCCCGGCGAATCCGTTTTCCCGATACAGCCGGGCGGACGCTTCGGTATCCGAAATCCGGATTCACCGTCGGCGGCGTCCTGCGGCACGCCCCGGACGGCCGGCGAAGGGACGCCGCCCGGCGCGCCCGGGACCGGCGGCCGCGCGCGGCGGACGGGCAAAAAAAAGGGCGCGGGCCCCACGCCCGCGCCCGGTGTTCCCACATACCCAAGGGTTTCAGCCCGGCGCCGGTTTGGCCTGGGACGGAATGACCACGACGGGGCATTGCGCCCGCATCAGGACTCCGTGCGTCGTGCTGCCGACCAAGAGGTCGTAAAGTGCCGTGTGCCCGTGCGAACCCATCACGATGTAGTCCGCCGCGATCTTCTTCGCGTGGTCGGAGATGAGCGTGATCGGCGCGCCGACGAGCTGGACGGATTCCACCGCGAGGCCCTGGCCGCGGAGCTTCTCCTCGATCTGGCCGAGGCGGCGGGCGGCATTGCGTTCGCCGGCCGAGGTGATTTCCGCGAGATTCTCCATCACCATCGCGTATTCGTGCGTCAGCGCCGGGGGCTGGATGATCGCGAGCAAGGCGATCTTGCCGCCGAACGCCCGGGCCAGGGCGGCGGCCTCGCCCACCACGGCGTCGGTGACGCCGGAGAAGTCGAGCGGGGCAAGGATCGTTTTCACGTGCCTACCCTACCAGCCCCGCGCTTTCCCCGCCACGCAGCCGTTGTCCAGCAATGCGCGAATCTTGGCAGCCGAAAAAAAGGCCCCGCCGCGGGTGCGGCGGGGCCGGGGATCCGTTGCGGCGGACTCAGAGTTCCGCCGGCCAGGTGCGGCGGCGCCGCAGCCAATGCGCGCGCAGCGTGGTCGCATGCCGCTGCAGCACGGTTTCCACGATGAGCGCGTCGTCGAGCAGGCCGATCTCCGGGACGGAATCCGGAATGCGGTCGAAGCCCTTGAGGAAGTAGAGCAGCGCGAACGTGACGTCGCAGTGCGTCGGCGTGCCGGTGGTGCCGTCGCGGCAGGCTTCGTCGAAGTAGAGCGCCAGCAACTCCAGCCGGCTGCGCAGCCGAGCGGAACCCTCGATCCGGGCGATCTTCGCCTGCAGCGCCGGGCGCAAGCGGCGAAGGCCCTCGATCGCATCCGGCGTCACCAACGCCGATCCGCGCTCGATGTACTCGAGCGTGCCGGTGATGTCGTCGCGGTGGTTGGTGGAGAGATAATGGTCGAGCGTCTGCGGCACGGAGGAACCCGGGGAACCGGGCCGTTTCTGGGGAGCGGTCATGAGTGCGGTCATAGGGGAACGTTGCGTTGCGTGGTTGGAGGGGAAACAGGACGCGGGCCTCAGGTCCGGGCCGGGGCCTCGGTCGCCGCGGGCGTTCCGCGGGTCCATAGCAGCGAAGCGGCGACGGTCACCGCGAGAATGGCGGCGATGATGCCGAGCGACCAGGAAACCGGGAATTTGCCGCCGAAGGCGTCGTTCAGCCAGACCATCTTCAAGCCGACGAAGATGAGGATCAGGCCGAGGCCGTACTTCAGGAAACGGAATTTGTGCATCACGCCGGCGAGCAGGAAGAACAGCGCGCGCAGGCCGAGAATCGCGAACACGTTCGACGTGAAAACGATCAGCGGCTCCCGCGTGATCGCGAAGATCGCGGGCACGGAATCGACCGCGAACACGATGTCGCTGAGCTCGATCATGACCAGCGCCACGAAGAGCGGCGTCGCGTGGAGCACGCCGTTGCGCCGCAGGAAGAATTTCTCGCCTTCGAGCGTCGGCGTGACCGGGATCATGCGGCGCAGCAGGCGGATCAACGGGTTCTTTTCGGGATCCAGCGGCTTTTCGGGCGCGAAGAAGACCTTGACGCCGGTGAGGATCAGGAAGCCGCCGAAGACCCAGATGACCCAGTGCCACTGCATGAGCGCGGAACCGAGCGCGATGAAGATCACGCGGAAGAACAGCGCGCCGAGGATGCCGAAGAAGAGCACGCGGTGCTGGTACTTCGCCGGAATGCCGAAGAAGGCGAACACCACGACGAACACGAAGATGTTGTCCACCGACAGCGACTTCTCGATCACGAAGCCGGTGAGGAATTCCAGGCCGACGCGGTCCGCGAGATCGGCGGTCTGCGCGGCGGTGAGGCCCGCGGCGATCAGCCGCGGATCCTGCGGCAATTTCCACTGCGCGTAGCTCCAGAAGCCCCACGCGAACAGCAGCGCGAGGCTGATCCAGACCACGCTCCAGCCGAGCGCCTCCTTGAACTTCACTTCATGGGCCTCGCGGTGGAAGACGCCCAGATCGAGCGCCAGCAACGCGAATACGCCGAGGAGAAAGATGCCGTAAAACCACCAGTAGTCGGCAAAGGGGAAGAGAATCAGATCGGTCATCGGGTCGGGAAGCCCGGAGTGGGCAGGCCGGCGGCGGTGAAGGTGTGCGAAGAGGACATCCGGCCAACGTACCATTCCCGGGGCCGTTCAGAAATTACATCTTGGCCGCGAAATTCCTGCGGCCGCCGGCGCCGCCGGGCCGTACGGCCGCAGCGGCGGCAAATCACGCCGCCGGCAGAAACCGCCGCAGATCCGCCGCCGGATCGAAGGGTGTTCCGGCGACCAGATGCTCCCGCCATTGCCGCGCGAGCCACGGGGCAAAGAGCGCGCCCTTCGCGCCGAGTCCGTTGCACAATCCGAGCGCGGGATCATCGGGATGCCGGCCGACCACGGGGCGGCGGTCGGGCGTCGTGACGCGCACGCCGCAGCGCTGGCCCGTCACGGCGAAGGGGCGTTCCAGCAAAGCGCGCGCCGCGGCTTCGAGCTGCGCCCGCCCCTCGGCGGTCGGCGCCGCAACCGTTTCGCCCGGGGCATGCGTGGCACCGAACCAGGCCGCGCCCGCGCCCACCGGCAGGACCCAGTGGCGGCGATTGAGAATCACGCCGTCCTCGAGCCCGGCCACGGCGAGCTCGAGCATTTCGCCCCGGTCGAACGACCACGGGAGCGCGGCAAACGGACCGGCGCGGGCGGCGGCCAGGCCCGTGCAATCGACGACCAGCCCGTAGCGGCGGCGCGCCGCGACCGGATCGGCCGGACCCGCGAGGAGCCGGCCCTGCGCGGTCCATTCCGCGCGCGCCCAATCCAGCAGCGCCGGCACATCCACCCGCGCCGCGCCTTCGATCCAGAAACCCGTTTCGTCGGCCGCCCCACCGAACGGCGCCAACTCGCCGCGGGCCGATTTCGTCGCCCACGCCGCGCGTTCGGCGGCGGCGGCGAAGAGCCGGCGCACGCGGAAGTCGTGCCAGAACGGCCGGCCGGCGGCGGCGCCGAGCTCCGCAAACACGGACCGCGCGGCCGGCAGGAGGGAGTCGATGCGCCACGCCTTCACCAGGCGGCGTCCCGTAATGGGATTTATAATACCGGCGGCCGCCCGGCTCGCGGCGCCGGCCGGCCCGGCGTCGGCGACATGGAACGGGATCCCCGCCCGCGCCAGCTCCCAGCCGAGCAGCGTGCCGGCCAGGCCCTGGCCGACGATCAGGACCTCGGGTTGCATCGCGGGACGCGCCGGCGCGTCCGGTCAGCGCGCGGGGCGCCGGAGGGCGGGCAGGCTGGCCGCCGCGGTGGCTTGGCCGTGGCGCTTGTTTTTCTCGTCGGGCGTGCGGAGGCGGACCGATTCCGCCAGGGCGGGAAACTCGGCCCGCAGCACGTCCATCGCGCGGGCGAGAATCAGTTCGCCGCCGGCGCCGGACGTGACGCGGCCGAGCACGAGCAGGTTCCGGATCTCGTAGAACGAAGCGTAATGCGCGATCGCGTAGCCGAAGCAGACGCCGATCGTGTCGTAGATCTGGCGGGCACGGGCATCGCCGCGGGCCATGGCCTGCTGCACTTCCACCAATTGCTCCGGCAGCGGCAGCGACGCGGGAAACCCGAAGCCCGCCCGCTTCGCCAGCCGGCCGACACCCTGCTGCGAGAAGTACTGCACGCCGCAGCCGATGTCGCCGGACCATTCGTCGCGCGGCGCATCCGGGCGATAATCGATCGGGGCGAAGGCGAGTTCGTTGAGCCACGGCGTGATGTTGCCCGCGGGCGTGACGTAGCCGCCGGCCTGGCTGGTGCCCATGGACACGCCGAGGACGGCGTTGTCGTTCATCGACATCGAGCCGGCGAGGGCGGTGACCTCGCCGTCGTTGACGACTTCGAACGGCACGCCGCCCCAACGCTCCTGCAGGGTGAAGAACATGCGGCGGACGTGCTGCTCGAAATCGGCCGGCGCGACCCCGCGGAACAGCGACGCGGCGCGGACTTCGTTGTTCACGTAGACGCCCGCGGCGCTGCCGCCGATGGCATCGACGCGCGGCAGATGCGCGGCGGCGCGGCGCAGGGAATCGTGCACGCCTTCAAGGTGGTAGGAGGGGTCCTGTTGGAAATAGGGATCCCAGGCGATTTCCTCGGAGAAAACGACTTCGCCGTCGATCAGCGCCGCGGCTTTGCGGTCGCTGCCGCCGAGGTCGAAGCCGATGCGGCAGCCTTCGAGGTGGCGGCCCATCGGCAGGCTCGTTTCCGAGACCGCGGGCAGGGCCGAGAACGGCGTCGCCGTCACGGAGAACGCGCGGCCGAAAATCTTTTCGCCCATGAACTCGTGATCGAAGCCGCGCGCGCCGCCCGGCGCGTAGGTCGCGGCGAGCGCGGCGGCGAGTTCGTCGGCGCCGGCGACCAGCACCTGCGGGCCGCCCTTCATCCAGAGCAGGAACTTCAGCAGCCGCTCGGCATAGGTGAACGACAGGGCGGCGGCCGGATGCGCGGCGGACAGCACGCGTCCGTCGTGGCGGAAGACGGAGCCGTCGGTCCGCACGAGCACCAAGGCGAAGGGACGCGCCCCGGGATCGCGGGCGACGAGTTCGTCGTAGGCGCGGTGCCAGAGGGCGGCCGGCAGGAAATCGGGATCGAGGACGGGACGGAGTTTCGGTTCGACGGTCAGCATGGCTCGAAGCGCCGGACCGTAGCGAAGGCCGGCGCAGGTTGGGAAGCGAGATCGCGGCCGGGACGCCGGCCTACTTCTTTTCCGCGGCCCAGAGGGCGGCGCCGACGATGCCCGCGTTGTTGAAGAATTCCGCCGGTACGAGTTTGGCACGCGGTTTGATGTATTTGAAAAACTTCCGGTGGTCGGCGCTGACGCCGCCGCCGATGATGATCAGCTCGGGCCAAAGCAGTTTCTCGAGGACGGCGACGTAGTCGCGGAGGCGCCCGCCCCACTCCGGCCACGACAGCTTCTGCTGGTCGAGCACGGAGGCGGCGACGAACTTCTCGGCGGAAACGCCGTCTTGGCCCCACGGGAAATGCCCGAGTTCGAACGGCGTGACGACGCCCTGGTAGGCGAAACACGAGCCGACGCCGGTGCCGAGCGTGAGCAGCAAAGTCTTGCCCATGAAGCCGCGGCCGGCGCCGAAATGCATCTCGGCGATGCCGGCGGCGGCGGCGTCGTTGATCATCGCGACCGGGCAGCCGGCGGCGCGGCCGAAGAGCTTGGCGCCGTCGGTGCCGATGAATTTTTTGTGCAGGTTGGCCGAGGTCCAGATGGTGGCGTCCTCGATCACGCCGGGGAAACCCACGCCGATCGGCCCCTTCCATTTGAAGTGGGCGGCCATCGCCGCGACCGCCTTGGCCATGGCGGCCGGCGTGAGATTTTCAGGCGTGTCGATCCGGAAGCGTTCGCCGGTCAGGCGGCCGGTCGTGGTGTCGACGGGTGCGCCTTTGAGCGCGGAGCCGCCGATGTCGATACCGAGGGTTTGCATGGGAAACCGGCGAGGCAAAGGCCCGGCCGGCTCCTTGGCAACCGCGCGCCGCCGCCTCAGTGGCAGCCGCAACCGGAACCGCAGCTGCCCTCGCCGCCGCCGTGGGCGTGACCGTGGCTGAGTTCCTCGGCCGTGGCTTCGCGGGCGGAGACGATCTCGACGTCGAACGTCAAATCGACACCGGCCAGCGGATGGTTGGCGTCGAGGAGCACGTCGTCGCCTTCGATCGCGGCAACGGTGACGACCGGGGAGAAACGATCCGGGCCCGTCTGGAATTGGTCGCCGATGCTGAGCTCGCCGTCGACGGGCAGGAGCGAACGCTTCACCTTCTGCATCTGGGCGGGATCGCGTTCGCCGTAGGCCTTGGCGGCGGGCACGGTGACGCGGGTCTTCGTCCCCGCGACCGCGGAACGCAGCTCGGCGTCGAGCCCGTCGATGATCTGGCCGGCGCCTTCCAGGTAGGCGATCGGCTCGCCGCCGGCGGAGGTATCGAGGACGCGGCCGCCCGGATCACGGAGAGTGTAGTTGAAAGTGACGACGCGCGGCATGGAGGTAGGAATGAAGGCGAGAAAAAGAGGGAGAACCCGGGGCCCTGACAAAGGAAATCCGCCGGCCGCGGGATCACGTTTCCTGGCGCAGGATCTCGAGCGGCGGGTGATTGGTGATGCCGCGGCCGGAGAGGAAACCGGTGACGACCGTCACGGCGCAAACCGCGAGGCCGCCGGCGGCGAGGAGCAAGACCGGCACGCTGGGCGTGATGCGGAAAACGTATTTCGCGAGCAGGTAGTTGCCGCCGACGGAGAGCAGGCAGCCGACGAAGGCGGCGAGGAAGCCGAGGATCAGGTACTCGACGAGCTGGATCTGCACGAGTTGGCGTTGCGTCGCGCCGAGGGTGCGGAGGAGCACGGTTTCGCGGATCCGTTGGAAGCGGCCGGTCATCACGGCGCCGGCGAGCACGATCACTCCCGTCAGCACGGTGAAGAGCGCCATGAACTGGATCACGAAAGCGACCTTGGTGAAAATGCCGTCGACCGTCTGCAGCACGAGCGAAAGGTCGATGGCGGTGACGCTGGGGAAACGCTCGACGAGGGCGCGTTGCACGGCGGCGGAATGCTCGGAGTCGCGGGCCCGCACGGCGGCGACATGGAATTTCGGGGCGCCCTCGAGCACGCCTTCGGGAAAGACGACGAAAAAGTTGGGCTCGAGGCGGCGCCACTCGACGGCGCGGACGCTCGCGACCTTGGTGCGCATGGGCACGCCCTGGATGTCCCACTCGATCTCGTCGCCCAGCGTCAGACCCATGTCCTTGAAGATGCCTTCCTCGATGGAAATCGGCACGACGGCCTCGCCCGGTTCGACGCGGCCGACGAACTCGCCGCGCACGAGGCGTTCGCTGGTTTCCAATTGGCCGCGGAACGTCGAGCGGTACTCGCGGCGCAGGGTCCAGCCCGGCAAACGCGCCTGCCCGCCGCCGGGGCCCTTGCGTTCCTCCGCTTCGGCGTCGTTGCCGCCGGGCCCCGGGGCCGGCGCGCCGCCGCGTTGGTCGCGCAGGATGTCGTCGACCTTGCGGCCCTTGAGGGCGGAGATCCGCATCGTGACGATCGGGGCGTGCACGATGACCGGCGCGCCGGCTTCGGCGCTGGCGGATTTCAGGCCGTCGATCTGGTCGTCCTGGATGTCGAAGAAGAGCAGGTTCGGCCGGCCGCCGCCGTTGGTGAATTCGATTTCCCGCAGCAGCGTGGTGCGCGTGAGAAACAGCGTGAGCATCAAAAACGTGCCGAGCCCGAGCGACACGAGCAGGAGCACGGTGCGGTTGTTGGGCCGGTAGAGGTTGGCGACGCCCTGGCGGACGACGTAGGGCAGCCGTTTCGGGAACCAGCGGCGCGCGGCCCAGGTGACGGCCTTGGCGAGGGCGGCGAGCAGGAGGAAGCTGACGAGCAGGGCGGAGGCGAAGCCGATGCCGTCGCGCAGACGCGACGTTTGCCAGATCGCGAAGGCGTAGACCGAAGCGACGATGAACAGGCCGACGGCGAGGCGCCACGGATCGCGGCCCGCGCCGACGTTTTCCGCGAAAGCCGAGCGGATCGCGACGAGCGGCGACACCTTCCGCACCGCGAGCAGCGGCAGCAGCGTGAAGAGCAGGCAGATCACGAGACCGGCGCCCATGCCGCGGGCGACGGCGGCCCAGGCGATGGCGAACTCGACGTCGAACGGCAGCATGTCCTTGAGCAGATTCGGCAGGCCGGCCTGCACCGCGACGCCGAGGGCGGCGCCGCAGACCGCGCCGAAAAGACCGAGGGCGAAGCCCTGCACCAGGTAGACGGCGAAACTCTGCCACGCCGACGCGCCGAGGCAGCGGAGCACGGCGACGGTCGTAATCTTCTGGCGGATGTAGACATGGATCGCGCTGGCGATGCCGATGCCGCCGAGGAAGAGCGCCACGAAACCGACGAGGCTCAAAAAGCCGGAGATGTTGTCGAGGACGCGGCCGAGATCGCGTTTGCGCTCGGCGACGGTGTCGAAGCCGAGCCGCTCGGCGCGGAATTTCCGGCGCATCTCCGTCTCGACGGCGAGCGGGTCGCGCGTCTCCGGCAACTTCAGCATGAGCCGGTGGCGGACGAGCACGTTGCGCTCGGCGAGGCCCGTGGCCTCGAGCCGGTCCATCGGAATCAAGGCGCGCGGCGCGACGGTGGCGGCGAGGGCGGACGATTCGCCGGGCAGTTTCTGGAGCGAACCGACGACGGTGAAACGCGTTTCGCCGAGCTTCACCGTGTCGCCCACCTGCACGCGGTACTGCCGCAGGAGCGTTTCCTCGAGGATCGCGACATCGCCGCCGGCGCGGAACTTAGCGGGCGCGTCGGCGGGCACGGTGACGAAGTCGCCGTAGAACGGAAACCCGCCCTCGAGGGCGCGGACGTTGACGAGGCGCGTAGCGTTCTGCGCGGTCGGGAACGACGCCATCGACGAGAAACTCTTTTCCTTCGCCAACTGCGCGCCGAGGGCGACGGCGTGGGCCTCGACCTCGGCGCCGGGGGCGTTGCGGCCCGTGACAATCAGATCGGCGCCGAGCAACCCGCGGGCCTGGTCGTCGATCGCGCGCTCGAGATTGGCGCCGAGGGAACCGATCGCGACGAGCGCGGCGATGCCCAGCACGACGGACAGGGAAAACAGCAGCAGCCGCTGCCGCGACGCGCGCGAATCGCGCCAAGCCATCCGGAGGATGAATTTCATCGCGGCGGCGTCAGCCCGTGAGTTCGTCGGCGACCACGGCGCCGCTCTTGAAACGGAGGATCCGGCCGCACTTGCGCGCGAGCTCGGGATCGTGGGTGACGAGCACGAGCGTCGTGCCGCGCTCGTGGTTGAGCCCGAAAATCAACTCGACCATCGCCTGCGCGGTGGCGCCGTCGAGATTGCCCGTGGGCTCGTCGCAAAAGAGAATCTTCGGCCGATTCATGAAGGCCCGCGCGAGCGCGACGCGCTGCTGTTCGCCGCCGGAAAGCTGGATCGGATAGTGGTCGGTGCGGGCGCCGAGCCCGACGCGGCCGAGCAGGGCCTGCGCCTCGGCCTCGGCGGCCGGGCCGCCTTCGCCGCGGAGCTCGACGGGCACGAGGACGTTTTCCAAAGCGGTCAGCGTGGGAACCAATTGGAAATTCTGGAAAACGAAACCGACGTGCGCGTTGCGGACGCGGGCGCGGGCGTCCTCGGACATTTCGCCGATCGATTCGCCGGCGAGAACGACGTCGCCCGTGGAGGGCCGGTCGAGCCCGGCGCAAAGGCCGAGGAGCGTGGTTTTGCCGCTGCCGCTCGGGCCGACGATCGCGAGGCTGGCGCCGCGGCCGAGCTCGAAGCTGACCTCTTTCAATACGGTCAACGGACCGGCGGCGGTGGCGTAAGTCTTGGTCAGCCGCTGGACTTTCAGCATCGATTGCTCACTCATGAAGGGCCCACGAAACACACGAATGTCGTTTAATCGAGCCGATGCGGACTGATCTTTGGCGGAAACTTGCACCTTGGTTCGCGCTCGCGGCGGCCTGCTGGACGACGGTCGGGACGGCGGCGCCGGCGACGCCCCGGAACCTCGTTTTCTTCGGCGACAGCCTGACGGCGGGCTACGGCCTCGACGACCCGGCGTCCGAAGCCTACCCGGCGTTGATCCAAAAGAAAATCGACGCCGCCGGCGGGGGCTGGCGCGTCGCCAATGCCGGCCTGAGCGGCGAAACCTCCGCCGGCGGGCTCCGCCGCATCGATTGGATGCTGCGGCAACCGGTCCATCTCTTTGTGCTCGCGCTCGGCGCCAACGACGGCCTGCGCGGCCTCAGCCCCGAGGTCACCCGGGCCAACCTCCAGCAAATCATCGACCGGGTGCGCGCGAAGAACCCCGCGGTCACGATCGTGATCGCCGGCATGGAAATGCCCCCGAGCTACGGCGCGGATTTCACCGGTGCCTTCCGCGCGGTGTTTCCCGCGTTGGCCGAGAAGAACGGCGCCACGTTGATTCCTTTCCTGCTCGACGGCGTGGGCGGGGTCGCGGCCCTGAACCAAGGCGACCGCATCCACCCCAATCCGGCCGGCCACCGCAAAGTGGCGGAAAATGTCTGGGCGGTCGTCGGGCCGCTCTTGCGGCAAAAGCCGGATTGATCCGGAGCGTCGCGTCCCCGACGCTGCGCCTCCGCTCGGCGAATCCGGCTCCACTTTGCCGGCATCCGACCGATAAATCCAAGCGTTCCAAAAAGACTCCCTCCGCCTCCGCCCTTTGCCCATGCCCCGATTTGGAGTTTCCGTCCTGCTCTTCGCTCTTCTCGCGTTGCCGGCCGCGCAGGCGGTGAACCTGCGCATGGAAGCCGTCACGACCCGGATCGAAAACATCACGCGGGCGTCCTCCCCCGGGGATTGGAAGGACGCCAATCGCCATGAGGCGCTGCTCTCCCTGGGCCAGCACCGGGAGTGGCGCACCGGCCTGCTGACCGCCGGCAGCATCGAACTCGGCGCCGAGGACGTGACGCATTTCAATCTGCTCACGGCCGCGACGCAGGGTCTCGCCGGCACCGTGCGTTGGAAATTCGGCTTCGGGCCCTTCGCGCCTTGGGTGGCCGTCGACGCCGGCCTGCGGCATCGTGCCAGCCGCCTGGACTTCGAGGACGGCTGGACGACCACGGCCGCCCTGCGCACCGGCAAACGCCTCACGTCGAACCTGCGCTTTTCCGCGGAAGCGGATTGGCAGCAGCAGGATTCCCGCGGCGCCATGTTCGATCTCCGGCACCACCGCGTCTTCGCGACCGTGACCTGGGACATCACCTCGTGGCTGCAGTTGTCGCACGGCAACGGCCGGCTCTGGGGCTCGTTCACCGCCAACGCCTCGCCGACCGTGTGGCCGCGGGCGCTCTCCGGCGGTCTAGGACCGGCCATCGCCGCGTATTACAACACCGTACCGTGGGCCGTCACGGATGCCTACGGCCGCGGCTGGGTCACCTACCGCGTCGACGGACATGTCAGCTTCTGGTGGCTCGAACTCTCCCCCGCCCTCGGCCGCAACACGTCGTTGCCGCTCCGTTACGAAAGCCGGTTCGCGGTCAATCGGGTCGGCGTGAAATACCGCCAGGATCTCTGGTCCCTTGCGCTCCTCCACAAATTCTAAACGCCTCCGCCCCCGACAGTGGCTGGGCTTGGGCGCGCTTCTGGGAACGGCCGGACCGATCCCGGCGTCCGGCGCCTCCGGTGCCGCGGTATGGACGGCGTCGACGGGCGCAGTCTGGCACAGCAACGCGACCAACGCCGATCGCGACGCCGACGTGGTCGGCGGGTTCGAGTTGAAGAACGAGCTGCTCGCGAATCGCCGTTGGAGCGCCGGACGGGACGACGCCGTCCTCGCCGGCCTGCGCCTCGCCGCCGAGACGTGGCCGAGGTACGACGGCTTGGACCGTTTCTCCGCGGGAGTCGCCCTGGGTTGGCAGCACAAATTCGGCCTGGGCTCGCGCGTGCCCGTATTGCGCCTGAATGTCTCCGGAGAACATGTCAGTGCGAGGGAATCGGGTCGCCGCGGCCTGGCCGGCACCGCCGCCTTGCAACTGCGGCAACGCCTCGGCCACTGGGGACTGCTCCAGTTTGCCCGCGAATACCAGCGCCACGATGCGCGCACCCATGCCTTCGACCGGACCGGCGCGGAATCGTCGGCGCGTTTCACGTTTGCCCCCCGTTCCGGCTGGCGGCTCACGGCGGCCGCGGCGCGACGCGACGGCGGCGTCCTTTCCTATGCCACGCCGCCGCATCCGGAACTACTGCGGAAGGCGAAGCCCCTGACCACGGTCACGACGTTCGACCGCGCGCAGGACATGGTGGCCTACTACTTTATAGCCCGGACCGAATCCGCCCGCGCCGAGGCAGGGTTCAGTCTGGGTCCGCGCTCCGAAATCGTTTTGTCGCACGAAAGACGCACCACCTCCGAAGGCGTGGTGGCCTACCGCAATCACCTGACCTCATTCTCGATCGTCCATGAATTCTAACCCGCTTCCCGCCGCCCGGCGCCGCCTGTTGCCGTCGTTTCTTTTCCTGTGCCTGCTCGGTCACCTCGGCGGCGCCGCCCTCCTTCCCGCCAGCGTCGTCCGGGTCGAAATCAAGGACGGCAAAGGCCAACCCGTGGCCGACGCCGTCGCTTCGCTCGTGCCGTTGGACCGTGCGCCCGTCATCGACGTGCCCGCCGAACCGGCCGTGATCGTGCAGGACAACGAGGAATTTTCCCCGACGGTCACGGTCGTGGTGGTCGGCGGCAAAGTCGTGATTCCGAACCGCGACAAGGTGCAGCACCACGTCTACTCGCTGTCGCCCGCGAAGCGTTTCGACATCCCGCTCTACAAGGGCGAAATGAAGGATCCCGTGGTGTTCGACCGCCCCGGCATCGTCGCGCTCGGCTGCAATATCCACGACTGGATGGCGGCTTACGTCGTCGTCCTCGCGACGCCGCATTTCGCCAAGAGCGAAGCCGCCGGCACGGCGCAGATCGCAAACCTGCCGCCCGGCCGCTACCGGCTCGAGGTCTGGCACCAGCGCATCACGGCACCCGTCGTGCGCGAAGTGAACGTGAGCTCGGATCCGGCCACGCAGGTGATCGCGGTCACGCTGCGCGAGCTGCGCCAGATCCGGCGCGCGCCGGAAACCGGCGGCGGCGCCTACCGTTGACCCCGCGGTCCCGGGCCGCACCCGGGGCTTGCGCCGCCCGCGCGATCCGGCCGTGATCGCGGCGATGATCGCGTCCCCCGCGCGCGCCGCGCCGCCGGCATGAAATTCCTCCCGCAGAGCTTCGGCGCCAAACTGCTGGCGCTGTTCATGTCCGCCGTCGGACTCACCCAGTTCGCCACCTGGGCCTTCATCCGGGAGTTCAACGGCACCCAGGCCCGCGAGCTGATCAACGACGAGCTCGACCGCACCACCCGCAACTTCGCGCGCGTCACGGCGGACCGGAACACCCTGCTCGCCGCCGCCGCCGCCACCGCGGCCCGCGACTACGCGGTCAAGTCGCTCTTCGCGGGCGACGACGACGCCACGCTCGCCACCGCGCTCAAGAGTATCCGGATCTCCAGTACCGCCGACCTGGTCGCGGCGCTCGCCCTCGACGGCAAGGTCCGCGCCGCCACGCTGCCGGGCCCGGTGCCCGATGCCGCCTTCGCCGACCTCGTGCGCCGGGCCCACGCCTCGCCCGACGCCTCCGCCAAGGGCTACGGCCTCTTCGGCGGCGAACTCCACGCCCTCGTCCTCGCGCCCGTGCATGCGCCCGACATCATCGCGTGGATGGTCGTCGGCTTCCGGATCGACGACGCTTTCGCCCGCCGCCTGAAGGAGCAGACCGGAATCGACCTGACCTTCTTCGATCCGGCGGGGCGCCCGCTCGCCACCACCCTCGCGCCCGCGGTGGCCCGCGATCTCACCGCCCTGCTGCCCAGCCTGCACGAAGCCGCCAGCAGCGAGGAGGCCGTCCTCGCCGGCACCACCGCGCTGGTCCGCATCCGTCCGCTCGCCGCCGGCGGGGCCCGCAGCGGCACGCTCGCCCTGCAGTACTCCCTCGACGAAAAACTCGTCCCCGCCGAGATCGCCCAGAGCCGCCAGCTGCTCGTCGCCGTCGGCGGCATGATCGC
Source organism: Opitutaceae bacterium (assembly GCA_027482185.1). Taxonomy (GTDB): domain Bacteria; phylum Verrucomicrobiota; class Verrucomicrobiia; order Opitutales; family Opitutaceae; genus ER46. The sequence goes on from JAIXWF010000011.1 coordinate 387,729, forward strand.
CGCGATTTTCCTCAGCCTCGCCTTCGCCCGCGGCGTCACCCGGCCGATCGTCGAACTCGTCGGCCACACCCGGCGCATCACGCGCGGCGACTACAGCATCCGCAACCGCAGCTACCGCACCGACGAGCTCGGCCGTCTGTCCGAAGCCTTCGACCAGATGTCCCTCGGGCTCGCGGAACGCGACCGCGTGCGCGACTTGCTGGACAAGAACGTCTCGCCCGAGGTCGCCGCCCAGCTCCTGCGCGACGGCGCCACCCTCGGCGGCGAGGAGCGCGAGGTCACCATCCTGTTCGCGGATCTGCGCGGGTTCACCACCCTCAGCGAGAACCTGCCGCCGCGCGAGCTGCTCACGCTGCTCAACCGCTACCTCGACCGCATGAGCGCCGAAATCGAGGCGCACGGCGGCGTGATCGACAAGTTCATCGGCGACGCGATCATGGCGCTGTTCGGCGCCCCGGTGCCGCAGGGCGACGCCGCCCGCCGCGCCGTCGCCGCCGCCCTCGCGATGGAACGCGCCCTCGCCAAGCTCAACACCGAGCTCGCCGCCGAGGGCCGCCCGCCCCTCGCCATCGGCGTCGGCGTCAACACCGCCCGCGTCGTCGCCGGCAACATCGGCTCCCAGCGCCGCCTCAACTACTCCGTGATCGGCGACGGCGTGAACGTCGCCTCGCGGCTTCAATCGCTGACCCGCACGGCCGAGTACCGCACCAACGTGATCGTCAGCGCCGCCACGCTCCGCGCCGCGCAGCCCACGTTCAACACCCGCCCGCTCGGCACCGTCGCCGTCAAGGGCCGCGCCGAACCCGTCGAGATCTTCGCGATCGACGCGTGAGGCGAACTCATGGAGTTGAGCGAGCTTGGTTGAGAGTTGAGAGCCGAACCGTTCGGTTTCGCATGCACGCTGCTGCGGCTACGTTTTCCGTGCTTCGGCGGATTGACCGCTCAACTCTCAACTTTGGACTCTCGACTGCATGATCCCGCCTGAGGCGGGCCGACGCGGATACAAAAAAGGCCGCCCCGGAGGACGGCCCGAAGATTCCGGAAACCGAAGAACTCAGTTCGTGATGTCGAACGTCGTGCTGCGTTCGCGGATCGGCAGGTAGGCCTTGTACCATTCCTTCTGCGCCTCGCTGTCCGTGTAATCCTTGAGCGCCTGCTCGCTGGCGAATTCCATCACGATGGCGTGCGTGCGCTCGCCCTGCGCCTTGATGGTCTTGGTCCAGACGCGGGTGATGCCCTTGTAGGCGGCCGGCAGCTTGTGGGCGCCGTCGAGGGCGGCCTGGATCTGCTCGGGCTTCGTGTCTTTCTTCCACGACACGGTGACGACGTGGATCACGGACTTGGGCGCCGTGGCGCTCGCGGCCGCGGCGTGCGCGGAGCTGGCGGAAACGCCGAGCGCAACAACGCCGGCAAGGAGGAGGGACGAGATCAGTTTTCTCACGGGTGGTTCTGGTAGGGGCTGAGGACGGTGCCGGGCGACATGCCCTGCACCAAGGAACCGGACCGTAGGAGGGATGCGTTGTTTTTCAACCGCGACCTGCAGTCTCGCCCCGGGCCGGATCCCCGCGGATGCTTTCCCGGCCATGAAGACCCTGCTGTTGCTCGGCGCCACGGGCCTGGTCGGCCGAAGCGTGCTCGACCTCGCCGCGGCCGATCCCGCCGTCGGTCGCATCGTGGCCCCGACACGCCGGCCTCTGCTGCCCCGACCCAAGCTCGAAAATCCGCAGATCGACTACGGCAACTTGCCGGCCGCCGCGCCTTGGTGGGCGGCGGACGCCGTCATCTGCACGCTGGGCACGACGCTGCGCCAGGCCGGATCGCCGGCGGCGTTCCGCCGCATCGATTGCGACTATGTGATCGCGGCGGCCCAAGTCGCCCGCGCCGCCGGCACCCCGGTGCTGGCCTACAATTCGTCCCTCGGCGCCGATCCGCGGGGCCGCACGCTTTATCTGCGGGTCAAAGGCGAAACCGAAGCCGGGCTGGCGGCGTGCGGGTTCGCTTCCCTGACGTTGGTACGACCCGGTTTGCTGGGCGGCCGCCGAGAGGAGTTCCGCCCGGGCGAGCGTTTCGCGCAGCTCCTGCTCGGCCTCCTGCATCCGCTCCTGCCGGCGCGTTACCGCATGGTCCCCGCCGACGCGGTCGCCCGCACGTTGCTGGCAGCGGCCCTCGCCGCCGCGCCGGGCCGCCGTGTCGTCGAATCCGAGGCGATCCGCTGATTCGTTCCCCGGCACCGCTTGGCGCTTGCCGCGCCGGCGGCTTCCGCCGCATTGAGAAACCATGAGGTACGCGCTCCTGCTGCTGTGGTGTTGTCTGGCTGGGCCCGCGCTTTGCGCCGAACGCGATCTGGCCGGATTCGGCGCCGCGCTCGACGGCAAAACCAACGACCGCGCCGCCCTCCAGCGCGCGATCGACGCCGCGCACGCGGCCGGCGGCGGCACCGTCACGATCCCCGCCGGGCGCTCACTGCTCAGCGGTTCTTTCGAACTCAAGTCGCACGTCGTCCTCCATCTCGCGCCCGGCAGCCGCCTCGTCGCGAGCACCGAACGGGCCGACTACCGCGGCGACGTGTTCATCGAGGCCTTCGGCGCCGAGGCGATCGCGATCACCGGCACCGGCACGATCGAGGGCCGCGGCATCGAATTCATGGCCGAGGAAGGCCCGCACATTTTCCGGCCGAAACCGTGGCGCCCGAAAATGATGGTGCTAGAAGGCTGCCGCCGCGTCCGCCTCACGGACTTCACGCTGCGCGACGCCCCGCAGTGGGCGATCCATCTCGCCGGCTGCGACGACGTCGCCGTCCGCGGCCTCACCATCCTCAACAATCCCAAGATCCCCAACTGCGACGGCATCGACCCCGACCACTCCCGCAACGTCCGCATCAGCGACTGCCACATCGTGGCCGGCGACGATTGCATCGTGATCAAGAACCGCCGCGAGTACGCGAAATACGGCCCCGCGGAAAACATCACGGTCACCAATTGCACCCTCGTCTCGACCTCGGCGGCCTTGAAGATCGGCACCGAGACGATGGACGACATCCGCGACGTCGTGATTTCCAACTGCGTCGTTCGCGGCAGCCACCGCGGCGTCGCGCTGATGCTGCGGGACGAAGGCAACATCGAGAACGTCCTCGTGCAGAACCTCGTGATCGAGACGCGGCTCTTCGCCCCCGTCTGGTGGGGCGCCGCGGAAGCCATCTCGGTCACCGCCGTGCCGCGCACCGCCGGCGCCAAAATCGGCCGCCTGCGCGGCGTGCGTTTCCAGCAGATCCGCGCGCGCGGCGAAGGCGGCGTGTTTGTGAGCGGCAGCCCGGAAAGCGTGATCGAGGACGTCGCGTTCCACGACGTGGACATCGCGCTCGTGCGCACGACCGCGGAAACCGCCGGGCGCATCGACCTCCGTCCTTCCGCCGGCGCGGAGCCGCCCGCCGTCGGACCGCTCACCGGATTCCAAATCCGGCACGCGCGCGACATCACCCTGCGCGACTGCAGCGTGCGTTGGTCCCGGCCGAAGCCCGCGGACGCCGCCGCCCTGCGTCACGACGAAGCGACGGCCGAGATCCGCGTCATCGGCTTCCGGGAAATCGCGCCCTGAGCAACGGCGCCCCACCGCGCCGCGATTCCGTTCCGCGAATTCCGTTCTACCAATTCCGTTTTCCGAACTTCCCGTCTTCCAATCTTCCGCTTTTCCAATTTCCCGATTTCCCGATTTCCCGATTTTCCAATTTCCCGCTTTTCCAATCACTCCGCTTTGAGGAGTTCCTGCGCCTGGCGGGCCAGATCGAGAAATTCGCTGCGGTAACCGCGGAGATCGTCGGCGGGATTGGCGGCACCGGCGGCGGCCCACGCGATGACGTCGCCCATGGTGGCCTTCCCGCGGAATTCGGATTTGCGCAGGATCATGCCGAACTCCGCCACCGCCGCGGCGAAACGGAAATCGGCGCTCGCCTCCGGGAAACGTTGGCCGCTGTCCGTCAGCGCGAATTCCAGCTTCCGGCTCGTGTCGCCCGTCGGCTCCTTGAACCGCAGCTTGACGGTGAGCAATTCGCCCGAGGCCGCCGCGCCCGGGGCCGCCGGCGCGACGGTTTGGTAGCGGCGTTCGTCGACGGCACCGGCGGCGACCGGCGATTCGACGCCGACGGGCACGATTTCGTAGAGCGCGGTGACGGTGTGGCCCGCGCCGACTTCGCCGGCGTCGACCTTGTCGTTGTTGAAATCTTCCTTCGCGAGCAGGCGGTTCTCGTAGCCGATGAGCCGGTAGCTCGCGACCTTGGCGGGATTGAATTCGACCTGGATCTTAACGTCCTTCGCGATCGTCACGAGGGTGCTTGTGACTTCCTCGACAAAGAGTTTCTCCGCCTCGCGCGCCGTATCGATGTAGCCGTACTGGCCGTTGCCCTTGTCGGCGAGTTGCTCGAGCGTGCCGTCCTTGAGATTGCCCATGCCGAAGCCGAGCACGGTGAGGAACACGTTCGACTTCGCCTTCTCCTCGACGAGCCGCACGAGGTCGCCGGGGCTCGACACGCCGACGTTGAAATCGCCGTCGGTGCAGAGGATGACGCGGTTGACGCCCTCGGTCGCGAAATTGGCTTTGGCGACATCGTAGGCGAGATGGATGCCCATGCCGCCGTTGGTCGCGCCGGCGGGCCGCAGCGAATCGAGCGCCGCGAGGATCTCGCCGGAACGGGCCACGGGCGTCGAGGGCAACGCGAGCCCGGATTGGCCGGCGTAGGTGACGATGGCGACGCGGTCGTCGGGCCGGAGCTTGCCGAGCAATTTGCGCAGCGAATCTTTCACCAGCGGCAATTTGTTCGGCTGGTTCATGGAGCCGGACACATCGACGAGGAAAACGAGATTCGCCGCGGGCCGGGCCTCGGGCGCGACCTCGCGGCCCTTCAGCCCGATGCGCACCAGCCGATGCTGCGGCGCCCAGGGCGCGTCGGCCACCTCGAGGGCGGCGGCGAACGGCGCCGGACCCTGCGGGGCCGGATAGCGGTAGGGGAAATAGTTCACGAGTTCCTCGATGCGCACCGCGTCGGGAGCCGGCAGCCGGCGGAGCGAGAGGAAGCGGCGCACGTTCGAGTAGCTCGCGGTGTCGACATCGACGGCAAACGTGGAGAACGGATTCGCCGCCGCGCCGAGGAACGGGTTGTCGCGGAGCAACGCATACGACTCGGTGTTGGCCGCGTGCAGGCGCTCGGCCGGCGGCGGCGGCGGGGCAATGCCGCCCCGGGCCGGCAGTGTCACCGTGAAAGCATCGAGCACGAGGCCTCCGGCCGCACCGCCCGTGGAGCCCAGCACCACGCCGCCGACGCCCGGATTCGCCGCCAGGCCGCGGGACTTTGCTTCCGCCGCAAACTTCGCCTGCTGCACGGCGGCCGGCGCGGCCGCGGACGCCACCGGCGGGGCCGCTTCGCGGCGCTTCGCCTGGTCCAACGGCGTGCCGCTGAACGTGAACGAACCCGGCGCGGCGGTCTTGGCCGCACGGTTGGCTTCCGCCTGCCCGATCAACGACAGGTCGCGCGGCGCCAGGCCGCCCGCGGTCGGCGCCGCCGCCGGAGCCTGGGCGACCACCGTGCCGGCCGTCCCGATTTTCGAAGCGGAGTCGGCGGCCGGAGAAGTCATCGCCGCCGGAGCCGCGGCCAGTTCGGCCAACGGCATCTGCACCACGACGCTCCGCTGCGCCTCGGCGCGTTCCTTCATCGCCGTTTCCAGCGCGACGGTCCGGGCCTGCTGCCGTGCGTTCAATTCGTCCCGCTGCAACGCCACCACGACGGCGAAGCAGGCCGCCGCCAAACCGCCGACGACAAAGTAGAACCGGGGAAACTTCAGCAGCACGCCGCCGGACTTGGCGTCCGCATAGTCGCCGCCGCTGGGCCGGCGGGAATCCCGTCCGGGCAAGAGGGCCGCGGGACGGTTTTCGGCGTTTGCCGCGGGCTCCGAGGCCGGCGCGGCGGCGGTTTCCGCCCCGAAAACGGCCTCGAGCTGCGCGGCCGTGGCGCGGATCTCGGCGACCGCCGCCTGCAACGCCGGGTCGGCGCGCACCGCGGCCTCCACCTCCGCGCGGTCGGCGGCGTCGAGTTCGCCCAGCGCATAGGCGGTGAGGCGGGGATCGTCGGACAAAAATCGGGTGTCGTTCGGCTTCATGGCGTGGTCTCAGGGCCGCTGGGCGGCGAATTCCGCGCGCAGGCGCGCAACGGCGGTGTGGATCAGGAAACCGACGTTGCCCACCGAGTGTTCGGTGATCCGGGAGATTTCCTTGTAGCTGAATCCGTTTTGAAATTTGAGCCGCACGACCTCCTGCTGGTTCGGCGGCAAACGATCGATCAGTTGCAGCACGGCGGCCTGCGTTTCCGCCTGCTCCAGCGTCCGGCCCGGCCGCGGTTCGGCGGCGGTCACGCGCTCGGCCTGGCCCTCCTCGAAGCGTTTCATCCGGCCCTCCTTGCGCAGCACGTCGAGCGCGCGGTGGCGGCAGACCGTGAACAGCCACTCGACGGCGTGGCCGTTGAGCGCCGCCGGCGGCTGCGCCATGAGTTTGACGAACGTGTCCTGCACGACGTCCCGCGCCCGGTCGGCATCCCCGCCGAGCAACCGGGTCGCGTAGCGGACGAGAGGCGCCTGGTGGGCAGCGACGAGCGTTTCCAGAAAACCGGAGTCTTCATGCGGCAAATCCCGGGAATTCGGGGTGGAAGGGAACATGCGGGTTCTCCGGGATGACGGGCCGCCGGCGGGTTTCTTAGAAAAGATTTTTGCGTGCGCCGCCAGCCCGGGTTTCCTGCCGACATGCCCGCCCGCCTTCCGGTTGCCTCGATTTTCTTGGTCGTCCTCGCCCTGCTGGCCGGCTGCGCCAAACGCGAGACCGACACCGCCGCCGGCGGCCGCGCCGCGTCGCTCCTCGTCGGCAACTCCGCCGAGCCCGGCGATCTCGACCCGCACCTCGCGTCGATTTTGAGCGACCAATTCATCGTCAACGTCCTCTTCGAGGGCCTCACGATCCTCGACGAACGCTCCACGCAGCCGCTGCCCGGCGCGGCGGAATCCTGGACCACGTCGGCCGACGGCCTCACGTGGACGTTCCGCCTGCGCGAAGGCCTGAAATGGTCCAACGGCGAGCCGCTCGTCGCCGCCGATTTCCTCGCCGCCTGGCGCCGCGTGCTGAATCCCGAATTCGCTTCCGACAACGCCTGGTACCTCTTCGCCGTGAAGAACGCCGAGGCCTACAACGCGAAGAAACTCGCCGACTTCGGTGCCGTCGGTTTCGCCGCCCCCGATCCGCGCACGCTCGTCGTCACGCTCGAGCGCCCCGCGCCCTATCTCCCCGCGCTTGTTTCCCTTCCTGCCTGGTTCCCGGTCAACCCGCGCGTGATCGCGAAATTCGGCCCCTTGGAAAAACGCGGCACCGACTGGACCCGCGCCGGCAACCTCGTCGGCAACGGCGCCTTTGTCCTGAAGGAATGGTCGCCCAACGCCCGCATCGTCGCCGCGAAGAACCCGCATTTCCGCGAGGCCGCCTCGAACCGCCTCGCCGAGGTCGTGTTCTTCCCGATCGAAAGTCCGGACCTCGAGGAAAAGAATTTCCGCGCCGGCCAACTGCACGTCACGTCCAATTTGCCCGTGACCAAGATCGCGACGTGGCGCGAACGCGATCCCGCCGCCCTCCGCCTCGAGCCCACCCTCCAGGCCAATTTCCTCCGTTTCAATACGACACGCGCTCCGTTCACCGACCCGCGCGTCCGCCGCGCCCTCTCGCTCGCCATCGACCGCGAGGCCCTCTCGCGCGCGATCTTCCAAGGCAGCCGCCTGCCCGCCTTCGCCCTCACGCCGCCGGGCACCGGCGGCTACACGGCCAAGGCCGCCGTGCCGCACGACGTCGCCGCCGCGAAGCAACTCCTCGCCGCCGCGGGATTCCCCGACGGCAAGAATCTCCCCGTCCTCGATCTCCAATGCCGCAACGACGAGATCTCGCCGCGGCTCGCGGAGGCCCTGCAGGCCATGTGGCAACGCGCGCTCGGCGTGCGCGTCGCGATTTCCCAACTCGAGCAGAAGACCTGGATCCAGAACCAGCAGTCCCTGAACTACACGGCGACCGTCGCGGCCTGGACCGCCGATTTTCCCGATCCCATCACCTTCCTCGGACTCTTCACCGGCGGCAGCGGCTACAACTGGACCGGTTGGAAAAACGCGGACTACGACCGGCTCCTCGATGCCGCCGCGGCCACCGCCGACGGCGCCAAGCGCTACGATCTGTTCCAGCAAGCCGAGGCCGTGCTGCTCGAGGATGCCCCGGTCGCGCCCGTCTACGTCGGCGCCCGCACCTACCTCATCGCGCCGGCCGTCAAGGGCTGGGAACCCGCGCCTCTCGTGTTCCGCCGCCTGCAGATCGTGCGGTTGGAAAACTGAGACGTTGTCCCCCGCCCTTCCCGCGCCCACGTTCCCGCCATGCGATTCGCGCTGCTTGCCGCCTGCTTCGTCCTGACCGCCGCCCTCCGCGCCGCGGACGTCGAATTCGTCCGCGTGTGGCCCGCGTGGCGCGACGCCGCTTCGTTCGAGACCATCGGCGAATATTTCGGCGGCGCCGAAAACCCGCGCGGCCAGGTCGTCGTCCGTTCGCAGTCCGCCGCGCGCGACGGCTACTACTTCCTCGTCCGCACCCGCACCGCCGGCGTCCCGGCCGCGGGCGCCCAATTCGTCCTCGAATTGATCCGGCCCGATGCGCCCGAGGCGAAACGCTTTTCGTTTCCGGCCGCGTTTGCCGGGAAGGAAACCGTTTTCCAACTCGGCCTCACCGGCGCGGATTGGCCCGGCGGCAAGAACGCGCACCCGGTCGCGTGGCGGCTGACGTTGCGCGACGGCGCCGACCGCGTGCTCGCCGAGCAGAAGAGCTTCCTGTGGGAAAAGCCGGCGAAGTGAGCGCCGCCGCGGCCCTGCGCTGGTCGGAGTGGCAGCCGCTCGCCGGCTACCCCGCGGTCGATGCCGCCATCCTCGCCGAGACCGTCGACGGCGGCCAGGCCTTCCGCTGGCACGCGCAGCCTGACGCCACATGGCTCGGCCAATGGTCGGACCACGTGGTCGGCCTCCGGCTCGGCGCCGCCGGCCGCGTCGAATGGCGTTGTCCCGCCGGCGCCGAAACGCGCACGGCCGCCGCGCTGGCGATCTACTTCGGCACGGATGCCGATTTTCCCGCCCACACCGACGCCCTGCCTTGGCGCACCGACTCGCACCTGGCGCGCTGCCTCGCCGATTTTCCGGGTCTCCGGATCTTGCGCCAGCCCTTCGGCGAAACGCTCCTCGGTTTCCTTTGCAGCGCGACGAAGCAAATCGTGCAGATCAAACAGATGCAGGAATTGCTCGCCGCGCGCCACGGCGCGCCCGTGCCCGGCACCGGCGATGCCTTCCGCCGCCTGCCGACCTGGACCGAACTCGCGGCCTGCTCCGAAGCCGAGCTGCGCGCCTGCCAACTCGGTTTCCGCGCCCGCTACATCGGTGAAACCGCGCGGTTTATCGCCGCCCGGCCGGATTGGCTGCGGGAAACGGAAGCCTTGCCGTATCCGGAAGCCAAGGACCGCCTGCTCGGCTTGCCGGGCGTGGGCGAGAAAGTCGCCGACTGCGTCCTGCTCTTCGGTGCCGGCCGGCTGGAGGCGTTTCCCGTCGATGTCTGGATTCTCAAGACGCTTGGCCGCCGCTACGCGCTCGACGGCTGGAAGCCGCCGCAGCTCGCGCAGTTCGGCCGCGCGCACTTCGGCCCGCTCGCCGGCCTCGCGCAGCAGTTCCTCTTCGCCTGGGAACGCCGCCACGGCCGGACCGACCAAGTGGATCGTTGAGAGTTGAGGGTTGGGAGACCGATCCGTCTGGGCACGGAGAACGTCACCGCCGCCAGGCGCGTGAGAGCGCGAACGGTTCTTCTCTCAACTCTCAACCAAGCTCACTCAACTGTATTGGCCGGCCTCAGCGCTTGGCGCGCTGGATCAGCTCCACCTCGTAGCCCTCGGGCGCGTCGATGAACGCGATCACCGAGCCGCTGCTCGTCGGCGTCGGGCCGTCGCTGAGTTTGAAGCCCTTGCTTGCGAGCTTCGCCGTGAACGCCGCCAAATCCTCCACCTCGAACGCGAGGTGCATCAGGTCGGGCTGCACCTGCACGCTCGGGCTGTTCGGCAGCTGGCAGATCTCGATTTCCTCGTCGCTGTTCGGGGTCTGCAGAAAAACGATCTGCGCCCCGCGGGGCGAAATGTTGCGCCGCGCCACCTTGAGCTCGAGCGCCTCCTCGTAGAACCGCACGGTGCGCTCGATGTCGTTCACCCGCATCCGGGTGTGGAGAAGTTTTTTGACCATGGCCGCAGTGTGCGGCCGGCCGATTCCCGCGCAAGCGTCGCGCCGCCGACCTTGGCGTTGCGCCCTTGCCTTCCGCGCCGCCACACTCTCCCACCGTTTCGCCCATGTCCCTCGACCTCGCCGCCATCCGCCGCGCCCACGAGCGCATCCGGCCCCACATCCACCGTACGCCCGTGCTGACGAGCGCGCGCCTCGACGCCGCCTGCGGAGGCCGCCTGTTCTTCAAGTGCGAGAACTTCCAGAAGGTCGGCGCCTTCAAGGCGCGCGGCGCCGCCAACGCCGTGTTCGCGCTCGACGACGCCGCCGCGGCCCGCGGCGTCGCCACGCACTCCTCCGGCAACCACGCCGCCGCCCTCGCCCGCGCCGCCGCCCTCCGCGGCATCCCGGCCCACATCGTGATGCCGGCGAATTCCGCCCAGCCCAAGATCCGCGCCGTCGAGGGCTACGGCGGCAAGATCACGCTCTGCGAACCCACCCAGGCCGCCCGCGAAGCCGCCTGCGCGCGCATCCTCGCCGCCACCGGCGCGACCCTCGTGCACCCATACGAAAACGAAGACGTCATGGCCGGCCAAGGCACCGCCGCCGTCGAACTTATGGAGGATGCGCCCGACCTCGACTTCATGCTTTGCCCGGTCGGCGGCGGCGGACTGCTCGCCGGCACCGCCGTGGCCGCCAAGGCCTTGCGCCCCGGCATCGTCGTGATCGCGACCGAACCCGAGGAAGCCGGCGACACGGCGCGCTCGTTCGCCGCCGGCCACATCGTGCCGTTGGAGAAAACGACGACGATCGCCGACGGCCTCCGCACCACGATCGGCAAACCGAATTTCGAGATCGCGCGACGCCATGTCGACCGCGTCGTGACGGTGTCGGAGGCCGAGATCGTCGCCGCCATGCGCACGATCTGGGAAACGCTGAAGATCATCATCGAGCCGTCCTGCGCCGTGCCCTACGCCGCGATCCAAAGCGGCAAAATCGACGTCGCCGGCCGCCGCGCCGGCCTGATCTTGACCGGCGGCAACGTCGATCTCGACGCCCTCCCTTGGTTCAAGAAATGATCCCGGCCATGCCCCGCCTCGCCCGCTTTCTTTCCCTCCTTGTTCCGCTTTGGTTTGCCGCGTCCGTCGCCGCCGCGCCGCAGGTCTTCATGATCGGCGATTCGACCATGGCGAACAAGCCGCTCGATTTGCCGGAACGCGGCTGGGGCATGGCCTTCGGGGATTTGGTCCGCGCGCCCGCGACGGTGCAGAACCACGCGATGAACGGCCGCAGCACCAAGAGTTTCATCGACGAAGGCCGCTGGGACAAAGTCCTCGCCGACCTGCGCGCGGGCGACTTCGTGATCATCCAGTTCTCGCACAACGACGAGAAGAAGGAGGACCCGAAGCGCTACACCGACCCGGCGACGACCTTTCCCGCCAACCTCCGCCGTTTCATCGCCGAGACCCGCGCGAAGCAGGCAACGCCGATCCTCGCGACGCCGGTCGCGCGCCGGAAATTCGCCGCCGACGGCAAACTCACGTCGACGCACGGCGAGTATCCCGCGGCGATCCGGAAGGTCGCCGCCGAGGAGAAAGTGGCGCTGCTCGAATTGGAAAAAGCGACGGAGCGCTGGCTGCAGGCCGCGGGACCCGAAGCCTCGAAGCAGTTCTTCATGTGGATCGAACCCGGCACGCACCCGAAGATCCCCGACGGCCGCAAAGACGACACGCACTTCGTCGGGGCCGGCGCCAAAGCCGTCGCCACCATGGCCGCCGAGGAATTGCGCCGCGTGAATTCGCCGCTGGCGGAATGGCTGCGCTGATTTCGCCTGCGGGCGAAATAGGCGCCGAGTTTGGAGTTTTGAGTTTGGGGTTCGGAGTTGCCGGAAAGGAATCCTCCGGATCGCGGCGATTGCCAAAGCGTGAATTTTCCGAATGTCCCCGGAAACTCCGAACTCCGAACTCCGAACTCCGAACTCCGAACTCCGAACTCCGAACTCCGAACTCCGAACCCGCCGCAGCCGCAGCCGCGGCCGGCGCCGCGTCAGTCCAAGTGAAACACCTCGCGCAGCGGCGCGGCGACGGGACTGTGGTCGGAGTTGCTCGGCATCACGTCGCCCATGTGGCGCCACCAGCGCTGGCAGACTTCGGTTTTCGCGATCGCGGCCCAGCGGGCCTCGTCCTCGATTTCCGCGTACGCGAAGAGCTGCCGCGTTTCCGGCAGCAGAAAGATCGAGTAGTTGTGGACGCCGTGCGCTTTGAGCACGGCCTCGAGCTCGGGCCAGATCGGCTGGTGCCGGCGCGCATACTCGGCCTCGCGGCCGGCATCGACGCTCATGACGAAGGCTTTTCGGATCATCCTAGAATACGCAGTGGGACACAGAGGCCACGGAGGCAAACCGTGAGGACACGGAGGGATGGAGTAAGCATGTTGCCGCAACGGCATTCGCCCGCCGTGTGAACCCGTACCGGGGAACCGTCGCAGCTCCGACTGCCGCTCGGTGGCCTCCTTTTCCTTCTCCGTGCCCTCCGTGACTCATGACATCGTCGGAAAACAGGCTCATTTGGCCGCGGGGGCCGGCGCCGGTTTCGCGGGTTCGGGTTTCAACGTCTCGGGGTGGTCGCGCTCGACCGCGGCTTGCAGCATCCGGAATCGGTCCTGCACGGCCGGCTCCGTCGCGATCTTCACGCCGTGCGCGGCCAACGCGCGCGCTTCGGCCGGGAAGCCGCGGCCGGCGGCCAGCAGTGTCGCCTGGAGCAGCAGATTGAAATCGCGCGGAAACAGGTTCACGCCGCGCACCACCGCGGCGAATTGGTCCCGCGTCGGATTCGCCGCGGACGCCATCCACATCTCGGCCGCCAACGCATACACGCCGGCCAATTCGGGCGGCTGCATCTGCGCCGTCTTCAGCGCCTCGATCACCGGGGCCAATTGCGCCGGCGTCAATTTGCCGCCGGGCGCGGCGGGCTTCGCCTTCGCGTCGGCGAACCGCAGCCGCGCCAATTCCAGCCACGCCCGCGCACGCACGGCTTTGCCGGCCGCGGCCGCCTCGAGAAACTTGCGCGCGCGCTCGTCGTTGCCCGCGAGTTTCTCGTCGAGTCCCAGCGCCGCCAAGAGGCGCGGATCGCGTTCGCCGCGCACATAGGGGGCGATGAGCGCGTTGCGGGCGGCCGTGCCGTGGCCGGCCAAACGCAGGACTTCGCCCTTGAGGCGCCCGACGACGGCGTCGGGGGCGTCGACCAGATTCACCGGCGGCGGCGCGGGCAGTTCCTCGCCCTTCTTCGCCGTGTACTGCATCGCCTGGTAGTTCGTGAAACCGATGTAGCCGCGGAGCGTGAGGCCCATGTCTTTGTACGACATCTTGAAGCAGGCCTTGAAGAGTTCCTCGGTGATCGGCTCGCGGCCGGCCCGCTGCAAAAAGGTCAGGAACGGTTTCTGGTATTTCTTGTTTTCGCCGTAGAGACACAGGTGCACGAACGCATAGCACTGCGCCGACCAATAGGCGGAGCGTTCCCGCGGCTGCTCCGACTCGAGCAATTCCTGCATCGGGATCAGCGCATGCTGGGCGAGCAAACGGTTGAAGTCGCCGGTCTTCTCGCCGCCGAAGCCGTCCCCGATCTGCGCAAACGTGATCCACTTCCGGTTGAAATCGATCGCGGAGAAAATCTGCACGAGGCCCTCCTCGAACCACACCGGCGGCGGCGTCGCGCTCTGCCGCCGGATCAGGTGCCGGAAATACTCGCGGTAGAAGGCGCGGTACGGATCGCTCTCGACCGTCCGGTCGCCCTCCAGCTGCAATTCCGCGATCGCGAAATCCACCACGATCGCCGTGCGCTCGCTGTTGCTGAAAAAGAGACTGTTCGAGCCGAAACGCGTTTCGCTTTGGTTCTCGGGCACGAACTGGTCGAAGGAGTTTCCCCGGCTGCACAAAATCAGCGCCGTCGGCACCGGCACCGCGCCGCCGGCGAGTCCCGGCATGATCGCGGCCACGGCTTGCTGCAGCAGATGGAAATCGGAAACGAACCGCTTCGTCGCCCCGGCCGACATGTTCGACAGGATCTCGAAACCCGGGATCTCCGCGTAGCGCCACGACTCGGGCGGCGGCAGGAGCCGCGAATCCGTCACCTCGAACTTCGGCAATTCGACCACCGGGCCCGACGGCGCCGCCGCGGGTTGCGCCGCCCACGCCGCCCAACCGCCCGCCCACGCGAGCAGGCCGAGCGGCAGGAAACGGAAACGGCGCGTCGCGGGCTTCATTTCTTGGCTTTGCCGGCCGGGGCCGCCGCCGGTTGCGCCGCGGCCGCGGGCGCCGGGGCCGGCGGGAGCGAGGCCTTGAGATCCTCGAATCGCTTCTTCGTGTTCGCGTCCGGGGCGTAGCGGACGCCGTGGTCGGCCATGGCGTGCGCCACTTGCAGCTCGTTGACGGACGAGGCGAAAAGCCCGGCCTGATAGATCAGTTTCAGCCGCATCGGGAAGAGCTGCGCGCCCTCGATCAGCGGCACGACATCCTCCTTCTTCGGCGGGACCGCGCTGCGGACCCAAGTGTCGCCGAGCAATTCGTACAGCGCAAATTGATGCGGCGGCTGCCGGCGCGCGCGCAGCAGCGGTTCCGTCACCGCGGCCACCTGCGCCGCGGAGAACCGCCCGTCTGCGCCGCCCGGCGCAGCGAGCGCGTCCGCAAAACGGTAGCGCGCCAATTCCAGGGTCGCATCGGGTCGCGCCGACTTGGCGGCGTAGGCGGCCTCGAGGAACTTCCGCGCGCGAGCCTCCTCGCCGTAGGATTTCTCGTAGAGCCCGAGCGCCGCCAGCAGGTTGGGGTCGCGTTCGCCGCGCGTGTAAGGCGCGATCAATTCGGTGCGGGCCGCGGCCTTGTGGCCGGCGAGCAGCATCGCTTCGCCCTTGATCCGGCCGACCTCCGCCTGCGTCGCCTCCCGCAGCGCCAACGGCGGCGGCGGCAAAATCACGTCCTCCTTGGCCCGGAACTCCTTGGCTTCGTAAACGGTGAATTCGACGTAGCCGCGGATCTGCATGAGCATGTCCTTGTACGACATCTTGAAGACCTCTTTGAAAAGCGTCTCGCTCATCGGCTCGCGCCCGAGCCGCGTCAGCAATTGCGTGAACGGCTTCTGGAACTTGCCGCGCTCGCCGTAGAGGCACATGTGCACGAACGCGTAGGCCTGCTTGGCCCAGACGTTGTTGCCGAGGACGTTGATCGCCTCCGGCGAGTCGTGCGTCACGGCGAAGAACTTCGCCAGCGGCACCAGCGAGCGGCGCCTCAGCGCGGCGTTGAAATCGCGGTCCTCGGCCGGCGCGCCGGGCAGCGTTTGCGCCTCCGGATCGTCGGCCGTCGCGAGCGCGTTGAGCTGCTGCACCATGCCCGCCTCGGCGGAAATCGTGTTCGGGTCCTCGAGCTTCGCGAACTCGATGGTCCGGGCGTCGAACTTCATCCGGATGATGATCTGCGAAAGGCCTTCCTCGAGCCACGCGGGCAGGCGCGGTTCGTTTCGGCTGAGCAGGTAGCGGATGTACTCGCGGTAGAGCTGCTTGTCGTGCTCGACGGAAATCAGGCCGGAGTTCGTGCCCGTCGCGGCATCGTCCGCGCCGTCGACGTTGAGGACGCTCAGCGTCGTCGACTGCAGATCGATCACGATCGCGGTACGGTTGCCCTGCTTGAGGAAGAGGCTGGCGAAGCCCGCGTCCGGCCGGTACTTCCCCTCCGGGATGAACCCGTCGAACTTGCCCTTGCGGCCGCTCAGAATGAGCGCCGTGGGCTGCGAGATTTGCTGCGGGATCGGCCAGACATGCCCGAGCGCCTGGCGGAACATATCGAAATCGCGGATGAGCCGCTGCGTCGCCTTGTCGGAGGCGTTCGAGAGGATCTCGAAGCCGGGAATCGTCGCGTAGCGCCACGCCTCGGGCGGCGGCAGCTCGCGGTTGTCGGTCACGACGAACTTCGGCAGCTCGACCACCGGCGCACCGGCCGGCGCCGACTCCTGGGCGGACAACCAGACGGCACTGCCCAACGCGGCGAAAACAGCGCACACGGCAAAGGGTTTCATCGTGGGAGGAGACGAGCGCGGCCCCCGAAAGTTGCCGAGACTAAATTTCCGGCGGCGCCGGTCATCCGGCGCTCCGTTCCCTGTAGGGGCGTCGCTCGTCGGCGCCCGCTTGGGAATAGGCGTCGCTCGTCGGCGCCCGAGGGCGTCGGCCAGCGACGCCCCTGCGCAAGGCCCTCGGCGCCGGCAGGCCGTGCGCCGCTCAGCCCACCGCCGCCCGCAGCAACACAATGAACAGCCCGAGGATCGCGCCCGAGACGAGGCAGCACGCGAAGAACCCGATCGTGTCCGTGCGGTTCCACTTCGTCAGTTCCCAGTTGGAACGGGGGAACAGCTTGCGGTCGTTGAACCGGTTGGGCTCCCGCGCCGTCGCCGCCATCTCCCGCGCCTCGATCTCCGGCGTCGCGCCGACCTCGGTCTTCATTTTTCCGTAGAACAGATCGACCTTTGCCTTGTCCGGCTGGCGCGTGAGATAGCTCACCAGAATCAGCAGCGCGAACGGGAACAGGCCGTCGAAGAAGAACCGCGCGGCGTTCCGCGCGCTGGCCGACTTCGTCGTGAAGTCGACGCCGACACGGTCGAGCAGGTACAGCTCCGTGTGGAACCGGCCGCGGCCTTCGAGCGGACTCGCGGGATCCTCGGGCCGCGAGCGCACGACGGATTCGAAGAACACCGGCTCGCGGCGGCCGTCGGCGTTCGGGACCGATTGCACCGTGAGCGCCGGGCTCGTCCGCCACGCGTCCACTTTCCCGATGAGCAGCGGCGATATGATGTTCACCAGCGCCGAGACAATCACGGCCACCCACACCGCAGCCGGCGTCAGCCGCCGCCAGAGAAACATCAGCAGCACCGCGGCGCCGAAGGGGACGTTCACCGTGAGCATCAGCTGCAGGACGGAAAACACGCTCGTCATCTGCGTGGCGGCCAGAATGCCGATCGCCAGCGCGGCCGCGATCGCCCAGCGGCCGGCGCGGACGGCGTCGCCGTCCGTCATGTCGGGCTTCATGTAGCGGTAGACATTGCGTACGAACAAAGCCGATACCGCCATCGTCTGGGCCGCGACGGTCGACATGTTGGCGGCGAGGACGCCGGCCATCATCAGGCCGAGCAGTCCGGGCGCGAGCAGGTGCCGCGACATCGTACCCCACACGGCGTCGGGGTCGGAGAGGGCGTTCGGGCCGGCGAAGAGCGCGATGGCGATCAGGCCCGCGAACGCCCACATGACGATCATCAGGCGCTTCGCGTAGGTGCCCGAGACGGCGCCGAAGCGGGCCGCGAACTCGTCCTTCGCCGAGCCGCTCACGCTCATGTTGCCGATGATGCCGTGGATCTGCACGACGCTCACCAGCAGAATCCCCGCGAGCGTCCAGCCCGTGACCTGCGACGACGCGTTGCCCAGCAGGTCGAACATCGCCGCCGGCACCTTTTGGCCGAGCGCGTCCCACCCGCCGATGGCCGCGAGGCCGAACGGCAGCAGCAGCGCCGAGAACACCACGATGAGCACGCCCTGCACCGCCTCGTTCACGGCCGTGGCCGCCATGCCGCCGAGCACGATGTAGAGGCCGACGATCACAGTGTAGATCACGTAGAACGACCACGGTTCGAGCGCGGTCACGTAGCTGCGCAGTTCGCCCCGGGCGTTCGCGTCGTGCAAGGTGTCGAGCCGGGCCTTGTCCGCCGGCGCCAACGCCCCCGCCTTCGCACTGCGCTCGAGCACCTTCATCTCGGTGTAGCCCTCGACCGACTGCCGTTCCGCGGCCGTCCACTGCGCCTCGGGTTTCACCAGCAGGGACGAGGAAATCTTGTACGAGATCAGGTTGCCGAAACCGATGGTGACGACGACCGAGGCCACGATCTGGAACAGCGCGTAGAACCGCGCCAGCCCGCGGCTGCCGAGCCGGTCGGTAAACAGGTCCGCCACCGTCACCAACCGCACGCGGCGGAACCAGAGGTTCATGAACCAATAGTACGGATTCATGAACAGCGTCTGGAAGGAGAGCCACACGCCCGACACGCCCTGCTGGTAGACGAGACTGGCGGTGCTGACGGCGCCGTTGGCGTCGGTCGCGTTCCCGAAATTGAGGAAAAACTGGTACAGTTTGCCGAGACTGCGGTCGGCCAGAAAGAAGCTCTCCTCGTTGGCCGCGCCCTTCGCCGCCCGGTTGCCGAGGTACGTGACCGTCCCGAGGTAAGCGAGAACGACAAGGATATCGATCACATGCAGGCTGCCGATGGTCATGGGGTGGGGAAACTGGCGGCGAACTTGCGGCGCGCCTCCGGCAGCGGCGAGCAAACTTGCGCGCGGACCGTCCGGCACACCCGGCCGCGGCGCGGCGCGCCGCCCGCGAAACGGGTTGCTTTCCGCCGTTCTTCCCCGAACTTCGGACAGTCCGGAACATGTCCGCCTCCGCCCCCACCCTCCGTTCTCTCGCGAAGCAGCTCGGCCTCTCGCGCACCACCGTCTCCGACGCCCTGCGCGGTTCCCCGCGCGTCGATCCCAACACCGCCGCCCGCGTCAAGAAGGCCGCCCGCGAAGCCGGCTACCGCCGCAACCCCCTCGCCGGCGCGCTCATGTCCGAGCTGCGCCGCTCCCGCGGCGGCGCCTTCCGCGGCGTCATTGCCGCCGTCGATTTCAACGAACCCGACCGGCCCGAAACCTCCTCGCGCTACCACCGCGAACTCGTGCTCGGCGCCGACACCCGCGCCACCGAGCTCGGCTTCAAGGTCGAGAAATTCTCCGTCGGCCACGCCGGCGTCTCCGTGCAGCGCCTCGACTCGATCCTCCAGTCGCGCGGCATCCACGGCGTCATTCTCCTGCCCGCCTGGGAGGAACCCGACCTCTCCAACCTCGATTGGTCGCGCTTCGCCGGCATCTACACGGACTACATCATCGAGCGGCCCGCCCTGCACTCGGTCTGCCCCGACCATTACCGCTCCCTGCTCGCCGCGCTGCAGCGCCTCGCCGCCCTCGGCTACCGCTCGCCCGGCCTCTTCGTGAAACGGCACCAGGACGAGCGCCTGCAGTTCCGCTGGGGCGCCGCCTTCCGCGCCTTCCAGGAACACCACCCCGAGATCCGCGCCATCCCGCCGCTCGTCGAGGAGACGATCACGCGCGACAATTTCTCGAAGTGGTTCAAACGGCACAAACCCGACGTCGTCATCGGCCACAACACCGACGTCATCGAATGGATGGAAGGCTGCGGCGCGAAACTGCCCGAGACGCACGGCTTCTTCTGCCTCAATCTGCACATGAAGGCGCGGCCCTGCGCCGGTCTCGACCTGCAGCCGCGCATGCTCGGCGCCCGCGCGACGGAGTTGCTCATCGCGCAACTGCAGCGCAACGAAACCGGCATCCCCGAGTGGCCGTCGACGACGACCATCCCCGCCCACTGGGCCGAGGGACCGACCGTCCGCCCCGCCGCCCCGGCCTGAACCGCGCCGCGACCGGAGGGCGACCGGCGGCTCGACTTCGGCCGCCGGCCACGTGCAGCTTGCGCTGGCTCCCTCCCCCGGCCACAGATTTCTCCCGCGTGCTTTCTTCGGCCACTACGACGCAGGACTTCTTCTGGGACGATCTGCTCGAATACATCGACGAGCGGCGCGTGATTCCCGTCATCGGAGCCGAATTGCTGACCGTGTCCGACGGCGCCGGCGGAGAGCTTCCGCTGGCCCGCGTCCTCGCCCAGCGCCTCGCCGAGCGTTTGCGCGTGCCGGCCGAGGACTGCACCGGTGACGACGCCCTCAACCAGGTCGTTTGCCGCTACCTCCAGCGCGGCGGCCGCCGCGAGGAAATCTACCCTCGCCTGCGCAACCTGATGAAGGAACTCGCGCCCGCCGTGCCCGAGCCGCTTCGCCAGCTGGCGCGCATCCGGCACTTCAACGTCTTCGTCACGACGACCTTCGACTCGCTGCTCGCCCAGGCCCTCGACGAAGAGCGCCACGGCGGCGCGCCGAAAACCGTCTCGCTCGCCTACGCCCCCAACCACACCGCCGACCTGCCCGCCGACGCGCGCCGTGCCCCCGTGCCCACGGTGTTCCACCTGCTCGGCCGGATGTCCGCGTCGCCCGACTACGTCATCACCGAGGAGGACACGCTCGAGTTTTTCACTTCCATGCAGACCGAGTCGAAGCGCCCCGGCGTGCTGCTCGACGAACTCAAATCCTCCCACCTGCTGCTCATCGGCAATACCTTCCCCGACTGGCTCGCACGCTTCTTCATCCGCATCGCCAAAAGCGGCCGGCTCTCGCTCCAGCGCGAGGAACTCGAGGTCATCGCCGACCGCCGCGTGCGCACCGAGCCCGGCCTCGTGCTCTTCCTGAAGAATTTTTCCTACCGCACGCAGATCTTCGAGCAGGGCAACGCCGCCGAATTCGTGCAGGAGCTCGCCGCCCGCTACACCGCGCGCCATCCCGCCGGCTCAAGCCCGCCGGTCGCCGCTCCGGCCGCCGCCGCGCTCTCCTCGGCCCCGACCGAAGAAATGAAACCGGGCGCGGTCTTTCTCAGCTATGCCAGCCAGGACGCCGTCGCCGTGAAACGCCTGCGCGACGCCCTCGATGCCGCCGGCATCGACGTGTGGCTCGACCAACGCCACCTCGAAAGCGGCGACGATTTCGACCAGCAGATCAAAAGGAACATCCGCGCCTGCTCGCTCTTTCTGCCCGTGATTTCCGCGGCCACCCAGGCCCGCCACGAGGGCTACTTCCGCCTCGAATGGAACCTCGCCGTCGAGCGCGCCAAACTCATCGCGGAGACGATCCCGTTCATTCTGCCCGTCGCCCTCGACGGGGTCTCCGAACAGGGCGCCCTCGTCCCCGAGCGTTTCCTGCAAGTCCAGTGGACCCGCCTCCCCGGCGGCGCCGCCACCCCGGAATTCATCGAGCGGATGGTGCGGTTGATCCGGGATTTCCGGAAACGCGAACGGGGGCTGTTATGATCGATTTCTGTCACAGCGGGCACGGAGGAGCCACCGAGGACACCGAGACTGACCAAGTCTCTGCAGCGAAACGTTCCGTGGCTTGCTCTGTGGGCTCCGTGCTCCCCTCCGCGCCCTCTGTGACTCAACTTCGATGAGCGTCGCCAATTCCACGCCTCCTTCCGCTGCCATCGACCGCGACAACCCTTGGCCGGGCCTCGAGTCCTTCACGGAAAGCGCGCGCGATTTCTTCTTCGGCCGCGAACAGGAAACCGAAGAACTCAACCGCCTCGTCGGCCGGCAGACCCTCACCGTCCTCTTCGGCCAATCCGGCCTCGGCAAATCCTCGCTGCTCCACGCCGGCCTGTTCCCGCTCCTGCGCGCGTCGGACCACCTCCCGCTCTACCTCCGTCTCGACCACGCGCCCTCGACCCCGCCGCTCGCCGAGCAGGTCAAGACCGCGCTTACCGCCGCTTTCGCCGCCGTCCGCGCCGAGGCTCCCGCCTTCACTCCGGGCGAGACGCTCTGGGAATACTTCCACCGCAAAGACGTCGACATCTGGAGCGCCAAGAACCGCCTGCTCACGCCCGTCCTCGCCTTCGATCAGTTCGAGGAAATCTTCACCCTCGGCCGCGCCGACGAAACCTGCCGCGAACGCTCGCGCGTTTTTCTCGACGAGCTCGCCTGCCTCGTCACCAACCGCGCCCCCGCCGCCGTGCAGGCCCGGCTCGACCACGGTGAACTCGATCCCGCCCGGTTCAATTTCCAGAAGCCCTCCTGCCAGGTCATCCTCAGTCTGCGCGAGGACTACCTTCCCGACCTCGAGGGCCTGAAGCAACAGATGCCCGCTCTGGTGCACAACCGGATGCGCCTGAAACGGCTCACCGGCACGCAGGCGCTCGACATCGTCCAAAAACCCGCGCCGCACCTCCTCGCCCCGGGCGTGGCGGAGCGCATCGTGGAATTCGTCGCCGGCGCCCGCGGCGGCTCGGCCGAACGCCTCGCCGAATTCGACGTCGAGCCGCCGCTGCTCTCCGTCATCTGCCGCGAGCTCAACGAACGCCGCCGCGCGCTCCGCCAGACGCAGATCACCGTCGACCTCGTCTCGGGCAACCGCCGCGAGATCCTCACCCGTTTCTACGAGCGCAGCGTCGCCGATCTGCCCGAGGCCATGCGCACCTTCGTCGAGGAGCGCCTGCTCACCAAATCCGGTTTCCGCGACAACCTCGCCCTCGAATCCGCCCTGGAGTCGCCCGGCGTCACCCGCCCGCTCATCGACACGCTCGTCGCCCGCCGTCTGCTGCGCATCGAGGACCGCCTCGGCGTCCAGCGCGTCGAGCTCACCCACGATGTGCTCGCCGAGGTCATCCGCGCCGCGCGCGACGCCCGCCGCGAGCAGGAAGCCCGCGCGGCCGAGGAACGCCGCCGCCTCGCCACGGAATCCGAACTCGCCGCCTCCAAAGCCCGCGAAGCCGAGGCCAAGCGCGCCCTCGTCCGCGCCCGCCTCATCGCCGCCGGCTGCGCCGTCCTCGCCGTCGCCGCCATCGCCGCCACCGTTTTCGGCTACAACAACCTCCGCCGCGCCCGCGCCGCCGAGGCCGGCGCCCGGGCCAACGCCGACCGCGCGCTGGAGAAGGAACGCCTCGCCTTCGCCACCCGTGCCGAAGCCGAACGCGTCGTCAACTACCTCGTCGAGGACCTCGCCACCGACCTGCAGCCGCTGGGCCGGTTGAGCCTGCTTTCCAATCTCTTCCGCGGCGTGCTTGCCTACTACGACGGCGTGCCGGCGGACCAGCGCACGCCCGAAGGGCTGATCAACCAAACCTCGGCCTACGCCCGCGCCTCGCGCATTTCCTACCAACTGGGATTGCGCCAACAGTCGGACGAGCAACTGGACCGGGCCCGCGCCGCGCTCGCGGCCGCCGGGAATCGCGCCGACCCGGAGAAAACCGACCTCGCCCGGGCCGATCTTTTGCTGGCCACGAGCCAAATCGCCGATCTTTCGAGCGATGCGGTGACCGCCGTGGCCCAGGCCCGCGAGGCGCTCGCCTTGCTCGAACCTTGGCTGGCCAAACCCGATCCCACGCTGCGCGTCCGCCGCGTGGCCAGCGTGGTGACCTACTTCGTGGGCCAAGGGCTCACGCGTTCGGGCGATCCGGCCGCCCTCGCCTATCTGGAACGCAGTGCCGAACTGTCCCGCGGGCTCATCGCCGCGGGCGACAACGTGAATCTCAACCGGCGCTACCTCGGCAGCACCTTGGCCTGGATGGCGACGGCCGCCAATCGCTCGGGCCTGGTGGACCAGGTTGTGCCCCGGGCGCGCGAAGCCCTGCAACTCCTGGAACAGGTCCGGGCGGAGGACCCCAACAACGTCGTCGCGCTGGGCGGGATGGCGTCGGCCCTGAACGCGCTCGCCGAAGGCTACCGCGCCCTCAACCGGCCGAGTGAAGCGGCGGCCTTGGAGCCCCAGCTGAAAGCGGTCAGCGAGGCGCGGCTGCGGGTCGATCCCTACAATCTGACGGAAAACAACAATTCGATGATCAGCGGGATCTACTTTGGTCTCACGCATCTGCGGCAGGGCGAGGTCGCCGAGGCGCTCGCCGCCCTCCGGGAAAACGATTCCACCGCGCTGGTCGCGGCCAAGGGCACCGCCTTCCAGAAAAACAATCTCCTGCGCCTGCGGGCCGAGCGCGCCGAAGTGCTCGCCGCCGTCGGCGGCCCCCGCGCCGTCCGGGAAGAACAGGCGGCCATCGAGCAGCTGGGCCGCGAGTTGATCGCCTTTGAAAGCCCCGACAGCCCCGCCCACGCCCGTGCCGTGCAGCGCCTGGAAACGGCCCGTCGCCAAAGCGCCCTCGCGGCGGGCGAGTTTTCCACCGTCCGCACCTCGGCCCGCGCCTCCGTGAAAGCGTTGGTCACCGCCGGCGGCAAGGTGGCCGATCCGGCCAGCCAACGCGTGCTCCTGCGCCATGCCCACCACGCGCTCGGCATCGCCTCCGCCGAGGAATCCGACTGGACCGAAGCCGCCGCCGCCCTGCAAAGCGCCCTCGATGCGGACGTCATGAATGCCGGCGCGGCGGAAAACCGCGTCGTCAGCGAAGGCATGATTTCCGCGCTGTCTGCCGAGGCGAGTTCCGCCGCCCGCCGCGCCGAGCTCCAGACGTGGCGCGCCTGGGTCTTCGCCCACCAACCCGGCCAAGCCGCCGCCGCGGTCGCCGCCGCCGCCGAAGCGCGCGACTTCCAGCGCCGGCAACTCACGATCGGCGACGGCACCGACCAGGCTGTGCGCCTCTTCGCCGCGTTCGCCGAGGTTGCCTACGCCCGCGCGCAGGTCGCCGCCGGCGGACCCGCCCCGGAAATCCGCGCCGGCCTTGCCGAAGCCGGCAAACTGCTCGCGAGCCTCTCCGACGAATTCAAAGGCACAAGTTGGGTCCAGCGCCTGCAGGCCAAACTCGCCGCGACGCGCGCCCTCGCGCCGTAGCCAGACCGGCCGCAGACCGGCTCCGCCCATATCCGCAGTCCGACCGCCAGATCCCTTGTGGTGCCCGGGACAGGACTCGAACCTGCACACCTTGCGGCAACGGCTTCTAAGACCGTCGTGTCTGCCATTCCACCACCCGGGCGGGCTTGGGCGCGGAATTTCGCCGTCGGCTCCGGCCGGGGCAAGCGCTGAAACTTTCCGCGCGGCCCTGACGCATGCGTAGGGACGCTGCTCGTCTGCGCCCACGGGCGTCGGCCAGCGCCGCCCCTACGAAAGGCACGCCGAGCCGGACCTCGCCCGCTCAACGCCGCGGCAGCGTCGGCGCGAAGGTCGGGACGATCCGCGCCTTCGTCCGCGCCTCGAAATCCGCGCCCAGGGCGAGGATCCGCGCGTCGCTCCACGCCGGCCCGAAGAAACACAGCCCGTACGGCAGGCCCTTCAGGTTGCCCGCCGGCACGGTGAGGCTCGGGTAGCCGGCCACCGCCGGCAGCACATAGCCCGCGCCGCCCGTCGTCGAACCGCCGAACAGCGCGTCCGCCAGCGCCGCCGGCGCGTTGTTCTGCGCCACGATCGCGTCGAGCCGGTGCTCCGCCACCCAACGGTCGATGCCCTCGGCCCGCGCGATCCGGCGGCACGTGTCCAAGGCTTCCAGATACGCCGGCTCCGTCAGCGGTCCCTTACCTTCCGCTTTCTCGAAATCCTGCTGGCCGAAGAACGCCAGCTCCTGCGCCGCATGCGCGCGGTTGAACGCGATCGCGTCCGCGAGCGTCTTGATCCGCGAATCCGGCCCGAGGGTCGCAAAATACGCCGCCAGCCCCGCCTTCAGTTCGTAGAGCATCACTTCGTAACGCGCCGGTCCCGTCCGACCCAGCGCCGGATACTGGCCGAGCTCGACCAGTTCCGCCCCGGCCGCGCGCAGCACCGCGAGCGAGGCTTCGAAGGCGGCGTCGAGGTTCGGCCGGAAATCGAAGGGCCCGCGCAGCACTCCGAGCCGCGCCCCGCGCAACGCTCCGGGCACGATCGCGGCCGCAAAGCCGCCCGCCGGCGCGGCCGGCTGCGCCAAGGTGGCGGCGTCGTTCGGATCCGGCCCCGCCAGCGCGTCGAGCAACAGCGCCGCATCGCGCACCGTGCGCGCCATCGGCCCGGCGGTATCGAAACTGGCCGCGATCGGGATCACGCCGGTGCGGCTGATGAGGCCGACCGTGGGTTTGAAGCCGACGATACCGTTCACCCCGGCCGGCGAAAGGATGGAGCCGGTGGTCTCGGTACCGACGGCGACGGCGATCAGGTTGGCCGCCACGGCCACGGCCGAACCCGAGCTCGAACCCGAGGGCGTGCGGTCGAGCGCGTACGGGTTGCGCGTCTGGCCGCCGCGGCCGCTCCAGCCGCTGATCGAGCCGGAGCCGCGCATATTGGCCCATTCGCTGAGATTGGTTTTGCCGAGAATCACGGCGCCCGCCTCGCGCAGCCGCGCCACCAGCGGCGCATCGGCCGGCGGCTTGAGTCCGACCAAGGCCAGCGACCCGGCCGTCGTTTCCATGCGGTCGCCGGTGGCGATGTTGTCTTTGATCAGCACGGGCACGCCGTGCAGCGGGCCGCGGATTTTGCCGGCGCGGCGTTCCGCATCGCGGGCGTCGGCCAGCGCGAGCGCGTCCGGGTTAAGCTCGATGACGGCCTTCAGCGTCGGGCCGGCACGGTCGATTTCCGCGATGCGCGCCAGATAGGCCTCGGCGATGCGGCGCGAGGTCGTTTCGCCGGCGGCCATCCGGCGGCCGAGTTCGTCGACGGTGATCTCGTGCAGGTCGGGCGCCGCGGCGAAGCCCGAAACCGCCGCCGCTCCGGCGAAGCCCGCCGCAAAGCGCAGGCGCCGCCCAAACTCACGTGCCGCGCGTCGCAGTCCCCAGCCGGTCGCCCATTTTTGCATAGATCTCGATGTGGTCGCGGCTGTGGCCGACGAGGTCCTCGTCGAAGCGGATCCGCCCACGCTGGAAAACCGTCACGACGCACGAACCCCCGAACGCAAAGAGGCCCTTTTCCTCGCCCTTGGCCACGGCGCGGCCGGGCACAAAACTCTGCTTGATGCTGCCGACGTTGGTCGCGCCGATCTCGATCATCGCGACGGCACCGAAGGCCGCGGTCTGGAGGCGCGTGACCTCGCGTTTGTTGGCGACGAGGTAGCGGATGTTTTTGCGCAGCGCGACGGGACTCACGGAATAAAGCCAGCCGTCGATCCGCCGCGCGTCGCCCGGGGTGCCGGCGACCGGAAAATGGAAGCGGTGGTAGTCCACCGGGCAGAGCCGCGAGATCACCATGCCGCCGCCCGCGAACTCGCGCGCGAGCTCCGCGTCGCCGAGCAATTCCGCCAGGGTGAACGTCGCGCCCTTGATGTAGAAACCGTCCGCCGTGTCCGCTTCCGGAAAGACAAGATGGCGGCCGTCGGCCGGCAGCACCGCGACTCCGTCGCCGGGCGCGATCGGGCGGGCGCCCGGTTTGAGGGCGCGGTAGAAGAAGTCGTTGAACGTCTTGTAGTCGAAGGCCGACTTCGCGAACTCGTCCACGTCGAGCCCGTACCGCGCGATGAACGGCAGCACGCGCAGCGCGCTCTCCGGTTTGTTCATCTTCCAGCCGTAGAACTTCGAGAAGAAGGCGCGCCGCGCGAGCAGCCAGACGAAGAACGGCCCGACCGGATTCTCGTAGGCGAAACGCAGCCACTTCTCCCCGAAGATCTGTTCTTCGCGGAGGGTCTTCTGGGTGCGGTCGTAATACCGGATCGGGGACGCGGACATGCG
The DNA here is from genome assembly GCA_027482185.1 of Opitutaceae bacterium. GTDB lineage: Bacteria > Verrucomicrobiota > Verrucomicrobiia > Opitutales > Opitutaceae > ER46. The sequence continues at coordinate 415,272 of JAIXWF010000011.1, forward strand.
GAGGCAGACTCGCGGCGCGGCCGCGGCGGGGCAAAGCCCAAAATCGGCGGGACCCTCAGTCCGGAAACGGCGGCGCCGAACCGCGGCCGAGGCAGCGGGCCACGCCGCGGCCGAGGGCGGCCAGGGTGAGCGGCTTGTGCAGGCAGACCTCGATGCCGAGCGTATCCGCCGCCTGGCGCTCGGCGCCCGAGAAGAACCCGCTGGCCAGAACGATCGGCAATCCGGGCCGCAGCGTGCGCACCCGGGCGGCGAGCTCGAGACCGCCGCAACCCGGCATCGCGAGGTCGCTCACCACCGCGGCGAAGCCTTCGCCCGGGCCCGCGAGCTCGGCGAGCGCATCTTCCGCGCGCGTGTGCACGCTCGGGCGGTAGCCCAGCCGGACGAGGATTTCCCCCGCCGTCCGGGCGATCACCGGGTCGTCGTCGACGAACAGCACCCGCTCCCCGGCGCCGCGCGGCGGCGGCAGATCGGGGTCGGCGGACGGCGCGGCGCCGGTCGCCGCCGGAAAGTAGACGTGGAAGAGCGTGCCCCGGCCCGGCTGGCTGTAGACGGTGACGGCGCCGCCGTGCCGCTCCATGATGCCGTGCACCACCGAGAGGCCGAGCCCCGTGCCGGAACCCAGCTCCTTCGTGGTGAAGAAGGGCTCGAAGATCCGCGCCTGCACCTCCGCCGCCATGCCCGGTCCGGTATCCCGGACTCCGATACGGACATAGGCGCCCGGGCGCAGGGCCGGATGCTGGGACTGCACTTCCGCGCCGAGCTCGACGGCCTCCTCCGTGACCGTGAGCACACCGTGCCGGCCGGCCATGGCCTGCACGGCGTTGGTCGCGATGTTCATCAGCACCTGGTGGACCTGGGCCGGGTCGGCGACGATGCCGGGCAACTCCGCGGCGCGCTCGTGGACCAGGTCGACCTTGCCGCGGGCGACGGAGCGCACGAGGCCGAGGGTTTCCTCGATCAGCGGCGTGACGGCGAGGCGCTCGCGCGTGGGTTCGGCCTGCCGGGAGAAGGTCAGGATCTGCTTCGCGAGCTGGCCCGCGCGGCGGGCGGCCTGCAGCACGCGCTGGAGATATTCCTCGGCCGGATGGCCGCGGCCGGATTCCAGCTGCGCCAGCTCGGTGTTTCCGACGATGGCGGTGAGCAGGTTGTTGAAATCGTGCGCCACGCCGCCGGCGAGCGTGCCGACCGCCTCGAGTTTCTGTTTCTGCACCATCTGCGCCTCCTGCCGGCGCAGCCGCTCCCGGGCTTCCGCGGCCTCCGTGACATCGGCGACGGTGAGTAGCCGGCGGTCGCCCAACGGGGCGACCGAAACGCGCCAGCGGCCCGTGCGGCCGGCGCACTCGAGTTCCGCCTCCGGCCGGCCGGCCGCGACGAAATCCGGCACGGGCGAGTCCGCCGGCAACAGGGCCCGCAGGCCCGGGGCGGTGCCCGTCGCCGGCAGCCCAAGGAGCCGGCGGGCGGAGGGATTCGCCTGCTCGACCGGAAAGTCGCCGTCGGGCAGCGCCGGACCGAGCACCACCAAACCGTCGTGCGCGCCCTCGAAGACCGCGCGCAGGCGCTCCTCGCTCCTCCGGATTTCGGCCGCCTGCTGGGCGATGCGCAGCCGCAGCGTGCGTTGCCGCAGAAAAGCCCACAGGGCCACGGCCAAGGCCAGCGCGAGACCCGCCGCAACCACCAGCGCCACGTCCGCGGCGGAATAGCGGCGCGGTTCGACCTGGCCGAACCAACGCCGGTAAATGACGTCGAACCGGCCGGTGCGCACGAGGATGGCCAGCCCCTCGTTGACGCGGGCGAGCAGCTCGCGTTCGCCCTTCGCCACCGCGATACAGTAGCGCACCTCGTAACCGGGCACATCGCCGGGCACCACCCGGATCCGCTTGAGGCCGGACCGATGGGCAAGCGCCAGCCCGCTGAGCCGCGTCGCCAGCGTGGCGTCGGCCTCGCCGCGGTCCAGCTGCACGAGCGACTGCTCGACCGAGTCGACGTATCGGATGCTGTCCGCCAGTCCGGCCGCGCGCAGCAGATCCTCCCCGAGACTGCCGCGGTGCACCGCGACCCGCCGGCCGCGCAGATCGGCCAGCGCGGCGATCCGCGTCTCGCCCTCCCGCACGAAAATCGCGCCGGCCATCGTCAGATAGGGAAACGAAAAATCGAACTTCTCCTCCCGTTCGGGCGAATGCGCGAAACTCTGCAGCACGTCGAGCCGGCCGGCCATGAAAGCCCCGTTGATCTCGGGCGTGCGGCCCTCCGTGCGCTCGAATCGCAGGTCCATCACGCGCTCGATCTCGCGCACCATTTCGAAAGCGAACCCCTTCACCTCGCCGTCCGTGTCGCGGAACGAAAACGGGTAGTTGTCGGTCAGGACGCCGACTTTGGCCGGCCGCGGCTCGGCGGCGCCCGCCACGAGCGTCGCCAGGACGAGCCAGGCGCCCAGGCGGACGAAGTCGCGGAGGCGGCGGGAAGACATGCGCGGGACGGCAGCGCGATGCAGGGCGCTTACCCGGCCAGGCGCAAGGCCGGAGACGCCGAGCCGCCCCGGCCCGGACCTACTTGGCCGCCGCGGTCGGCCGGGCGAGCGCGAGTCCGTCGCTCTCGACGGTGAACGTCAGCGCGGCGCCCTCCGCGACCTCGCCGCCCAGGAGGGCCCGGGCGAGCCGCGTCTCGAGCGTGCGCTGCAGGAAGCGTTTCAGCGGCCGGGCGCCGAACACGGGATCGTAGCCCTTCTCGGCCACCCATTCCTTGGCCTTCGGATCGAGCGCCACCGTCACGCGGCGGTCAACGAGCCGCTGGTTCAAGTCGGCCAGCAGCAGGTCCACGATGCTCGTGATTTCCTCCAGCGTCAGCGGCTTGAACAGGATCGTCTCGTCGACGCGGTTGAGGAACTCCGGACGGAACGCGTTCCGGAGCTCGGCCATGACGCTCTCGCGGACGCCGTCCGAGATTTCGCCGCCGTGCACGCCTTCGAGCAGGTAACGCGAACCGATATTCGAGGTCATGATGATGACCGTGTTCTTGAAATCCACCGTGCGGCCCTGCGCGTCCGTGAGCCGCCCGTCGTCGAGGACCTGCAGCAGGACGTTGAACACGTCCGGGTGCGCCTTCTCGATTTCATCGAAAAGGATCACCGCGTACGGCTTGCGTCGCACCGCCTCGGTGAGCTGGCCGCCTTCGCCGTAGCCGACGTAGCCCGGCGGCGCGCCGATCAACCGCGCCACGCTGTGCTTCTCCATGTATTCGGACATGTCGATCCGCACCATCGCGCCCTCGGTGTCGAAGAGCGTTTCCGCGAGGGTCTTGGCGAGTTCCGTTTTCCCGACGCCCGTCGGGCCGAGGAACAGGAAACTGCCGACGGGCCGCTGCGGATCCTTGATGCCGCTGCGCGCGCGCAGGATCGCCTCCGTCACCAACGTGACGGCCTCGTGCTGGCCGACAACGCGGCGGTGCAGGACTTCCTCGAGGCGGAGCAATTTCTCCTTTTCGCCCTCGACGAGACGCGTGACGGGCACGCCGCTCCACTTCGAGACCACCTCGGCGATTTCCTCGTCGGACACCTCTTCCTTGAAGAGCGCGCCCGGCTGCTCGGCGCCCTTTTGGTCGAGGCGTTTCAGCTCGGCCTCGAGCTGCGGCAGGCGGCCGTGGCGGAGTTCAGCGACCTTGTTCAGATCGTAGGCGCGCTCGGCTTTTTCCATCTCGACGCGGACGCTTTCGATCTCCTCGCGCAGCTTGCGCGTTTTCTCGACGGCGGCCTTTTCCTTTTCCCAGGTGAGGCGGATCGCCTGCGCTTTTTCGCGCGCGCCCGCGAGCTCCTCGCGCAGGGTTTCGAGCCGGCGGGCGGAGGCGTCGTCTTTCTCCTTCGCCAGGGCCGTTTCCTCGATCTCGAGGCGGAGCACCTTGCGCGTGAGCTCGTCGAGCTCCTGCGGCATCGAGTCCATTTCCGTGCGGATCATCGCGCAGGCCTCGTCGACGAGGTCGATCGCCTTGTCGGGCAAAAAGCGGTCGCTGATATAGCGGTCGGAGAGCACAACGGCGCCGACGAGTGCCTTATCCTGGATGCGCACGCCGTGGTGCAGCTCGAAGCGCTCCTTCAAACCGCGCAAAATCGAGATCGCGTCCTCGAGACTGGGCGGATCGACCTGCACCGGCTGGTAGCGCCGTTCGAGGGCGGCGTCCTTCTCGATGTGCTTGCGGTATTCGTCGAGCGTGGTTGCGCCTATGCAATGCAGCTCGCCGCGCGCGAGCATGGGCTTGAGCAGATTGCCCGCGTCCATCGCGCCCTCGGTTTTCCCGGCCCCGACGATGACATGGAGTTCGTCGATGAAGAGCAGAATGCGGCCGTCGCTCTGCTTGATTTCCTGGAGCACGGCCTTGAGGCGTTCCTCGAATTCGCCGCGGTATTTCGCGCCGGCGACGAGTGCGCCCATATCGAGGGAGAAGATCGTCTTGTCCTTGAGACCCTCGGGCACGTCGCCGCGCAGAATGCGCTGGGCCAAACCCTCGACGATGGCGGTCTTGCCGACGCCCGGTTCGCCGATGAGCACGGGGTTGTTCTTGGTCTTGCGGGAAAGGATGCGGATGGTGCGGCGGATCTCTTCGTCGCGGCCGATCACGGGATCCATTTTCCCTTTCCGCGCCTGCGCCACGAGATCGATGCCGTATTTCTCGAGCGCCTGGTACGTCGTCTCGGGATTGTCGGTCGTGACGCGCTGCGAGCCGCGCACGTCCTTCAGGGCCGCGAGGACCTTGGTCCGGTCGAGATTGAAACTGCGGAACAGCTTCTTGAGCGCTTCAGGTTTCGCGACGTCGAGCAGCCCGAGGAACAAATGCTCCACGGAAACGAAATCGTCCTTCAACTGCGTCGCCTCCGTTTCGGCGCGGGTGAAGACCTCGTTCATGGCCTGGGTGACGTAGACTTTCGAGGCATCGACGGCGCCGCCGACCTTCGGCAACCGCTCGACCTCGCGCTCGACGGCGAGCTGCAGGGCGCCGGGACCGAGGTTCAGTTTCTCGAGCAGGCCGGGCACGGTGCCGTTTTCCTGCGCGAGCAACGCGGCGAGCAAGTGCCACGTGTCCACTTCGGCATTGCCCTGGCGGCGGGCGACGGCCTGCGCCTCGGTGACCGCCTGGCGCGACATCTGGGTGAGTTTGGCGAAGTCCATGGTGAACCGCCTTCGCAGGCGGCACGCCAATCCTAGCCCCTATCCGCCCCGGGGCAAATCGGCCGGAGCTGTGCCAGCGGCGGACAACCTGTCCCGCCGCGCGCCAACCTGCGCGCTCCGGCGGCACAAGCCCCGCCCGGCCCCGGCTACTTCGCCGCCGGCAACTGCGCCGCGATCGCGGCCGCGACCTGCCGGCCGAGGAAGTCGTAGCCGGCGGCGTTGAAGTGGACGTCGTTCAGATTCTGCAACGTCGCCAACTGCGGCGTGACGGCCGCGAAGAGATCGGCCGTCGGAATGCCATGGCGCGCCATCACGGTGGCGGCCGCGGCATTGCGCTCCGCGATGGAGGCCGCGGTTTGCTTTTTCGCCGCGTCGTCCGGAATCGGCGTGGTCGCCACCCAAATCAGTTTCGCGCCCGTCGCCTTGAGGCGCGCGACGATCCGCTCGAGCCGATCCGTGTAGTCGGCCAAGGGCGTGGCGCGGTCGTGGATGCCGAAATTGAAAGTCACGATATCCCAACGGCCGCTCCCGAGCCACACGTCGAGTTTCTTCAGGCCGTTCGCCGTGGGGCCGCAGTTTTCCGGGGCGCGGTGGACATTGGCCCGGCCGGCGAGCGCGGCCCGCACCGGCAACGTGTAGCCGCGGGAAACGGAATCCCCGATGATCAGGACGCGCGGCAGCCGCGGATCGTCCGCCACGAAATCCCACGCCGTCGACGTGCCCTTCACGAAATCGCGTTTGTGGATCGGCAGGTAGAACGCGTTGCCCAGATTCTGCTCGAGCAACGTTTCCCAGGCCTGCCGCTCCGGCGACAGCGTCGCCTTCTTCGCCTGGTACTGTGCGTCGATCCGCGCATTTTCTTCGGCCTTCTTCGCCGCCGCTTCCGCGGCGTTGGTCGGCTCCGCGGCGCCCAAGTACGTCCCTCCGAGAGCAAAAACGATGAGCGTGGCAAACAAGCGCGGGGACAAACGCAACGGGGTCATACGCCCATAGTCCGGAACGGATTGCCGGCGGCGAGCCCGGAGCGGAGCCCCGGCCTCCGCGCCGGTGGCGTCAGCGCGCGAGCTCGTAGACTTCGATGATGCCGACGCCCGCGACGGCCGGCTGGTCGAGCGACGGCGTCGCGCTGCGGCGTTCGAAGGGTTGCACCGTGACGGTGTAGCTGCCCGGCGGCAGATCGAGCAGCACGCAGGGTTCGCGGCGGTTGCCCGGCGCCAATCCCGTCGCCGCGATGGCCCGCTCGCCGAACGTTTCGATCACCGGGCGGAAATCGTTTTCCGCGCTCGCGCCGCCTTCGGCATCGCTGCTCCAGTCGTCGTTTTCGAGCAGCTTCAGGCCGGCCGCGTTGCGCAATTCGAGCACCGGGTCGTCGAGCACGCCGCCCATCCGGAAGGGTTCGCGCGCCAAACTCGGGCCGAGCACGCGGATCAGAATACGCTTCGGTTCGCCGGGATTCCCGCCGACCACGAAGCCCCCGACCATCTCGCGGCCGTTCCGGTCCGCGAAGCCGCGCGTGGCCAGATTCACGATCCGCCCACCGGCGCGATCCGTTTCGTAGACCTCGACGAGGCCCGCACCGGTCGTGCCACCGCGGCCTTCGAGCACCGCCGTGTACGCGCCGGGCGCGAGCGTGACGAGCACGGCCGCATCCGCACTGCCGGCGGCAAACGGAAACGCCCCCGCCCCGGCCGCCGCCGTCGCCATTTCCGCCGCGCTCGCGCCGCCCGCCGCGGGCCGATCCCAATTGTCGTTCTCGGCCCGCTGCGTCGCGCCGGCGAACACGCGCAGTTCCGGATCGGCGAGCGCACCCGCGACGCCGAACCCCGCGAGCGCCGGGCCCGCACCGCGCACGAGCACGCGCTTCGGCGCGGCCCCGCCGACGACGAAGCCCGCGATCAGCACCTGCTCGTCGCGCCCGACGAAGGCCCGCGTCGCCACGTTGACGAGTTGCCCGGCCCCGGCCGGCGTTTGCCGCTGCAGCCGGTAGCCCGCCGTGACAAAGGCCGTGCGCGAAATCGTCTGCGCGGCATCCGCTTCGCCGCTTTGTCCCGCGGCGATCCCCATCGGCGCCGACACGGGCGCGGGCACGACGACCTGCGGGTTGGAAAAATAGGGCAGCTCCGTCCCCGGCGGATACGCCATCAGGTCGCGGTACTGGAGCCGGTCCGCGCCGGAAAAACGGTAACCGTAGCTGTACGGAAACGCCCCCGGCGACGGCGCGTTGTTGCGGTCGTGCGCGCAGCCGAGCACATGGCCGAGCTCGTGCGGGACGACGCGCGTGCCCGCCACGTTGCCGAACTCCACGACGGAAAAGGCGAAGTCCGCGTTGTCGTAGCGGTCCGGTTCGGCGAGCAGGAAACTCAGCCCGCTGCTGACGAAATCGCTGCGTTGCAACGCCAGCATCACGATGTCCGCACCGGTCGCCTCGCGGACCGCGTGCACTTCGTCCATCTCGCGATCCTCCGTCTGGTAGAGCGCAGTGAGCGCGTCGTCCTGCACTTTGTTGCCGGCGCTGCGGCTCTCGTCGTAGCGCGTCTCGTGCACGCCGACGAGGCGCACGCGCGCGTCGACCAGACTCGCTTCGAAGATCTGGTTCACGCGCGCGATCGCGGCATCGAACGCCCCCTGCAACGCCGCCGTCCGCGCCGCGCCCGCCAGTGTCGGCAGCACGGCCGGCGTGTGGACCATCAGGACATGGACCTCGGGCCGCTGCGGATTTTCCGCCGCCGCGCGTTCGGGGATCGCGGGGTCGCCCGCCGCGGGACCGACCGACGGGCGGAGCGACGCCGTCCGCGGCGGCAGGGCCCGCCCGCCACCGCACGGTGCCACCCGCGCGGGATCGATCCGGTAGAATTGCGCCAACGTTTCGGTCGCCGCGCGCAGCACGAAGGTCCCAAGGACCGGATCCTCGACCGTCGCATGGACAAACCCCGCCGAAACGGAAAACACCGCGCGGCTCGCCGGTCGGCCCGGGATGGCGCCGAAACTCACGAAGCGGTCCGCCCCGAGCATTTCGCTGCGCTCGAGCGCGACTTCGATTTCCCCGCCCTGCGGCAGCGGCAACGTGATCCGCCCCGAGCCAGCGCGTTGCCAAAACGGCGATCGTTTCCCGCCGAGCACCGCAGCGTCGATCGCGACATAGTCGATGCGCGCGGCCGGCGCCGGCAGCGCCGCGGTCAACTCGGCCGCGCGCGGCGTCGGCACAAAATGAAACAACCGCGGCGCCGGTTCCGATGCGCGCGCCTCCGGATCGACGGCCCACGCCGACGTTTCGCCTGCGCCGGTGGCAAGCGCGGATGTTTTCGCCGCCACGGTTGCGGTCGCCGGGACTGCGCCGGACCTGTCCGACTTCGCCGCCCGCCACCCTACCCATCCCGCCAAGCCCACCGCCACCAGCCCAAGCAGGGACAGCAGGAGGCGTTGACGGAACGGACGGCGGCTCATCGCGCCGATTGAGCGGCAAAGCCGCCGGGCCGCAATCGCGCTTCGGCCCGCCCGGGCCGGATCACAGCGTCTTCAAGACCGCGAGCAGCTGCGCGGCATGGTCGGCCGTGTCGACCTTTTCGACCACCGCCAGCACCTTGCCCTTGCGGTCGAAAACGAAGGCCGCCCGCGCCGGCCCAAGGTACTTCTTTCCGTACATCGATTTCTCGACCACGGCATCCATCGCCTTCGCGAAACGGTCCTCCGGATCGCTCGCGAGCACGTAGGTTATCTTCTTGGCCACGGCGTACTTCTGGTGGGAAGCGCAGGTGTCTCGGCTGAGCGCGACGAGGTCGTAGCCGGCCTTGGCCAACGCCGCGGCGTGGGCAACCAGGCTGTCGTTCTGCCGGTCGCAGCTCGGCGTCTTGTTCTTCATGTAAACCGACACGATCGTCGGCCGTTTGAAGAGGTCGCGGATGCGGACGTTTTCGACGGTGCCGTCGCGGACGACATCGAGTTTGAAATCCAGATCGGGTTGGGCGCCGGGAGCGAGCATGCGCGGACTGAGCGGGTCGTCCGGACGGCGTCAAACTTGAGTCCGGTTTTTACATAAGTCCGCTGGTTCACCTGAGGTTTTGACGCGCTCCGGAAAACCCTCCACGGTCGCCCGAGATGAAATCGGTCAAGGTCCCCGCGCTTGAGCTTTTCCTTCACGAGATGATCCCCCTCGCGAAGGCGATGGGCGTCGGCGTGGAGGTGAGCGACGACCGTTCGCTGGTGCTGCGCGCGCCGAAGGAGCAGAACAAGAATTCCCTCAACACCGCCTTCGGCGGCAGCCTCGTTTCCCTCGCCACCCTCGCCGGCTACGGCGTCGTGTGGGAGCTGATGAAGAACGAAAAAGGCGCCGACAAGGCCGAGTGGAGCATTGTCGTGAAGGAAAGCCGCGCCGCCTACCGCAAGCCCGTGATCGGCGACCTGCGCGCGATCTGCGAGCGTCCGGCCCAGGCCGCGATCGCGGAGTTCAAGGAAGCGCTTTCCCGCTACGGCAAGGCCAAGCTCAAGCTCAAGGCCTGCATCGTGGAAAACGGCCAGACCGCGGTCGACGTCACCGCGGCCTTCGTCGTTTCCCGCTGAGTCGGCGGCCGCGTCAACCGCGGGCCGGAGCCGCCTTTTCGTCCGCGATCCACGCGTCGATCGCCCGGCCGAGCACATCGAGCGGCACGCTGCCGGTTTTCAAAACGACATCGTGGAACGCCGGCAGCGAGAAACGCGGGCCGAGCGCGGCCTTGGCTTTCTCGCGGTAGTCGAGAATCCGCAGCAGCCCGATCATGTAGGAGCAGGCCTGGCCGGGATTCACGACGTAGCGTTCCACTTCCTGCGCCGAAATGCCGTAGTCGATCGCCTGCTGGCGCGTCCATCCCTTGGCATGCAGCCCGGTGTCGACGACGAGACGCCGCGCGCGGAACAGCTCCGAGCTCAGCGCGCCGAGATGGCCGAGCGGATCGCCTTCGTACCAGCCTTGCTCGACCGCCAGGCGCTCGGCGTAGAGCCCCCAACCTTCGCTGTGCGCGCTGATGCTGCCGAACGTGCGTCGCGCGCGGAACCGGGGCAGGTCCTTTTGCTCGAGCTGGATCGCGAGTTGGAAATGGTGGCCCGGCACCGCCTCGTGATAGGCAAGGCTCCGCATGCGCGGCCCGAAAAAGAACGTCGGCCCGGGCAAGGGTGCCCAGAAAATCCCGGGGCGGCTGCCGTCCGCAGCCGGCATCGTGTAGTAGGCCGAGGCGGTGCGCTCGGTCAGGGGCGGCACGCGGCGCACCTCGACCGGGGCGACGGGTTTCAGATTGAACAGGGCCGCGCTGCGTTTTTCCGCGTCGCGGATGATTTCGGTGTAGCGCGCGATCATCGCCGCGCGCGGATCGGGCTCGGCGGGCAGCGGGTTGCCCGCGGCCAACCGGCCGAAGCGCTCGTTCACGGTGCCGTCGGTATGGCCGAGGGCCCGCAGGCGGACGTCCATCTCGCGCTCGAGCCGGGCGACCTCGCGCAGGCCGATGGCATGGATTTCTTCGGCCGAGAGCGTCGTGGTCGTGAACGTCCGCAACGCGTGCTCATACGCCGCCGGCCCGTCGGGCAACCGCGAGATGCCCGCAGCGTCCGTCGTCAGCGGCAGCAACTCGCGCAGCAAATCGCGCACGCGCGTGTACGCCGGGATGACGTCGGCGGCCACGATCGCCCGCGCCTTTTCCAACGCGTCGGTCCGCGCGGCGGCCTCGCCGTTTTTCAACGCGGCCAAACGGCCTTCGAGCGCGGTGACGAAGATGTTTTTCTCCGGGACCGGCGCCAGGATTTGGTCGAGTTGCTGCAGGCTGCGCTCGACGATGAAGCGCGGCGGGATGAGCCCGCGTTTCACCGCCGCGCGCGTGCGCGCGATGCCTTCGTCGAGGCGCGGGGCGACGCGCCCGAGCCGCGCCAGGTAGATCGGCACGTCGGCCGGCCGCCGCACGGTGGTGCGCTCGGTGAGGGTGTCGACGAGCGAGACATGCAGCCCGCGCAATTGCCGGAAAACAAATTGATGGTCCGCAAAGGGCTGGCGGGCGACGACGAGTTCGAGATTCCAACGCAGCACCGCCGCCGAAATCCGTTGGGCCGGCGCCAGCCGTTCGTCGGGCCACTCCCCGAGCCGCTCGAGCCCGCGCCGCGCCAATGCGACCTCGTGCGCCCGCCGCACTTCGAGCCCCTCGAGCGGATTGCCGTCGTTGTCATCCTCCGCGGCTTCGCGCGCGGGCGCGCCGCCCGCCGGGGTCTGGGTCGCCGCCGCGCCGGAACCGGCGCGCCATTCGGCGGTGAACGACTCCACCCACGCGTCGAAGGCCGCATCCGGCACCGCCGGCGCCGCCCACACCGCGACCGACGCCATCCAACCGAGCACCGCCCAACGAATCTGCTTCATGGTGCCGGAAGCCAAAGCCCGACGGCTCCGTTGACGGAAGGCAATTCCGTCGCCCGGGCAGCGAATACGAACGCGACGCGGCCGAGCCGAGCTCATGCCGTTGAGCGCATGTACCGGGACGAGAGTCGATCGCGAAACCCTGCGGTCACTCGGGTCCGGTTCCCGGTACGAAACTTCCGCGCCCCGACGGGCCGATCTTTCAACCCTCAACCTTCAACTCTCAACTTCCCGATTCCGGCTCAGATGTGCTTCGAGTCGGCTTCGTCTTTCTTCACGTAGCCGCTGTCCTGCCGCTGGTGGTTCACCTGGTTCTTCTTGAGGTAGGCCTGGTAAACGTCGTCCGCGGTCATGCCGAGGGTCTGCGCCAGCGAAACGAGGAAATGGAAGAGATCGACGACCTCGACCTTGGCGTTCTGCTCGTCGAATTTCTGGTACTTGGCCCACCATTTCCACGGCACGCTGTCGATCAGCTCGGCCGTTTCCTGCTGCATGGCGCGGGTGTAATTGAGGATCCACTTGGCTTTTTCCTCGTCCGTCGGCGGCGGCAGATTGACGCCGATGCGCTGGTTGAGGGCCTCCTGCATCCGGAAAATTTCCTCGAGCTTGTCCATGGCGCGAAGCTGCCGCGGCCGCGGCGCCGGTGGCAAACTCCAAACGCCGCGCTATCGCCGCGACGTTTGGAGTTTGGGTTTGGAGTTCGGAGTTCGGGGTTCGGAGTTTGTCCGCCGGGGCGTGGATACGGGTTCTGGGTTTTGGGTTTTGAGTTTTGGGTTTTGGGTTTCGCCGGAGCTCGGGTGTTCCCGTTTTTCCAATTTTCCGATTTCCCAAGTTTCAGCTTTTCCGCCTTTCCGGTCTCCGGTCTCCGCATTCCGGTTTCCACCAGTATCCGCCCTCCGGCGACGCCCGGAATTGCCCTTGCCTCCCGTGCCCTCGCGGGCGAGCCTCCACACTCCTTGCACGCGTCGAGCGCCTCCGGCGCTCCGGGTGCGCAACCACCACGGCCGCTCCCCTGTTTCCACGGGCGGAGCCGCCTTCATCCAAAAACAACACACATGTCAGATAACGAGAAGTCAGGCGCGCCGGTTCCGGCCCCCGCCGACTCGCCCGCGCCGGCCCCTGCCGCCGCGGAAGGCAACGGCGCCCCGAGCGCGCCCGTTGCGGCCGCCAGCGCTCCCGCTACCGGAGCCTTCGGCACGTTCGGAGCCACGCGCGGCTCCGGCCTCGCGCGCGGCAAGCGCATGAGCGCCCCGTCCGCCGCCCCGAGCAGCGCCCCCGCCGCCGGCTACAAGCCGAGCGCCTTGGAAGTGATCAAGCCGCAGAGCGAGTACCGCAACCCCTTCACCGGGGAAACCTCCGTGGCCTCCCCCGTCGTCGAAGCTCCGGCTCCGGCGCCGGCCCCGGTTGCCCCCGCGCCGGTCGCCGTCGCTCCGGTCGCCCCGGCCCCCGTGGCCGAAACGCCGGCTCCCGCCGCGCCCGCGGCTCCGGCCCCGGCGCCCGCCGCCCCGGCCGAGCCCGAGGCCAAGGCCGAGCTCAAGATTCTCCCGCCCGAGGAGGTCAAGCGTCCCGCCATGAAGTGGGAAGCCGGCTCCTCCGGCCACGAAGGCGCGCCCACCCGCGACGAACGTCCCACGTTTTCGCCCCGCGATCGTCGCGACGGCCGGGACGGCGGCGAGCGCCGCGAACCGCGCGAAGGCCGCGACCCGCAGGGGCGCGACGGCCAAGGCCGCGAAGGCCGCAATTTCGAACCCCGCGAGGGCGGCCGCGGCCGTCGCGACGGCGGCGAACGCCGCGACGGACGCGACGGTCGCGATCGCGGTTTCGAGCCGCGCTCCAACCAGCCGCACACGCCCCGTCCGGCCCCCGCGCCGGCCGAGGCCCCCAAGGCCTCCGGCGGTTTCATCGGCTGGGTCAAGGGTCTCTTCGGCGGCAAGCCCAAGGCACCCGAGGCTCCGGCCCCCGGTGCCGGCGGCGACGGACGTCGCGACGGCCAGGGCGGCGACCGCCATCGCGGCGGCCGTGGCCGCGGCGGTGAACGCGGCGGCTACCGCGACCAAGGTCCCCGCGGCGAAGGCGGCGAGGGCCAGGGTCACGGCCAAGGCGGCGAGCACGGCGACGGCCAGCGCCGTCGGCGTCGTCGCGGCGGCCGCGGCCGTTTCCGCGGCGAAGGCGGCCCGCGCCCCGAAGGCCAACAGGGCGGCGGCGCGATTTGAGCGTCCCGTTCCGTTAATTCCTTGCCGAGCCCAACTCGGCCCGCGCATTTCAAAGGCGCCCGCACTCCGCGGGCGCCTTTTTCTTTTCCGCTGCCCGGACTTCCGCGTTCCACGCTCCGGCCGCATCCTTTCCCTCCGCTCCAACTTCCCGCTCCCAGATGGCCGATCTCATCGTCAACGGCGGCAAACCGCTCTCCGGCGTCATCACCCCCTCCGGCAACAAGAATTCCGTGCTGCCGATTTTCTGCGCCACGCTGCTCACCGACGAGCCGGTCACGCTGAAGAACGTCCCCGACATCACCGATCTCGACAAACTCGTCGCCTTCTTCCGCGGCCAGGGTTCGAAGATCGAGTGGAACCGCGAGTCCGGCGTCATGCGCGTCGACCACAGCTCGTTCCGCAGCACGCTCGTCAACCACGAGCTGCCGCAGGACATGCGCTCGACGGTGCTGCTTTACCCGGCGCTCCTGCAACGTCTCCGCCGCATCAGCATCCTCGCCAACACCAAGGGCTGCTCCCTCGGCGTGCGCGAAATCGATCCGCACCTCGACATCCTCCGCGCTCTCGGCGCCGTCATCAACGAGGGCGACCCGCTCGTGATCGCGTTGCCCAACGGTTTCCAGGGCGCGCGCCATTGGCTCGACTACATGTCCGTCACCGTGACGGAAAACTTCGCCATGGCCGCCGCGTTGGCGAAAGGGAAATCCGTCCTCGTCAACGCCGCCAGCGAACCCCACGTGCAGGACCTCTGCGCCGCCCTCGTCGCCATGGGCGCCAAGATCAAGGGCCTCGGCACCTCCATGCTCGAGATCACCGGCGTCAAGAAACTGCACGGCGCCACGATCACGATCAGCAGCGACTACCACGAGATCGTCACCTTCCTCGCCCTCGGCGCCATCACCGGCGGCGAAGTCACGGTGAAGAAATCGCTCCCGCAGCATTTCGACCTCATCGTGCGCGCCTTCGCCAAACTCGGCGTCGTCGTCGAGCAGGAGGGCGACATCGCCCGCGTCCGGCGCAACCAAAAGCTCGTCATCCAGACGCCGTACACGAGCAACCTGCTGCCGAAGATCGAGGCCGCGCCGTGGCCGTATTTCTCCGTCGACCTGCTGCCGCTGCTCATCGCGCTCAGCACGCGCGCCGACGGCACGATCCATTTCTGGAACAAGGTCTACGAGAACGGCTTCTCCTGGATGCCCGAGCTGGCGAAGTTCGGCGCCCACGTGATGGTCGGCGACCCGCACCGCATCGTCGTCTTCGGCAACCGCCCGCTCCGCCCCGCCGTCGTCGATTCGCCCTACATCATCCGCGCCGCCGTCGCCCTCGCGATGGTCGCCGCCGCCATCCCCGGCCGCTCCGTCGTCCGCAACGCCGAGATCATCAAGCGCGCCCACCCGCGCTTCGTCGAAAATCTCCGCAGCCTCGGCGCCGAACTGGAGTGGAAGTGAGGATTTGAACCACAGAGACACAGAGGCCCAAACAACTTTGTCCGCCAAGATACGTGCCCTTCCGTTTTGAACTCTGTGCTCTCCATGCCTCTGTGGTTCACTCAATGATCCGCCCATGACCGCCGAACCTCAAAAAGGCTTGGGTTATATCACATCCGCCCTCGCCGCGCCGGTCTCGCCGGCCGAGGCCGCGCTCCGGCCGTTGTCGTTCGCGGATTTCACCGGCCAACCGAAAACCGTCGAACGCCTCCAGGTCATGGTCGGCGCCGCCAAACGCCGCGGCGATCCGCTCAACCACATCTTGCTCTCCGGCCCGCCCGGCCTCGGCAAGACCACCCTCGCGTTCATCCTCGGCCATGAACTCGGCAAAAGCGTCCGCGTCACCTCCGGCCCCGTCATCGAAAAAGCCGGCGACCTCGCCGGCCTCCTGACCAATCTCGAGGAAGGCGACATCCTCTTCATCGACGAGATCCACCGCATCCCCAAGACCGTCGAGGAATACCTCTACTCCGCGATGGAGGACTTCCGTCTCGATATCATGATCGACCAGGGGCCCAACGCCCGCAGCGTCCGGCTCACGATCCCGCGCTTCACCTTGGTCGGCGCCACCACGCGCAGCGGTCTGCTCACCGCCCCGCTGCGCTCCCGCTTCACGTTGCAGACCCGGCTCGACTACTACGACCGCTCCACCCTCGATACGATCGTCCGCCGCAGCTGCGATCTGCTGAAAATCGACGTCGAAGCCGGCGGCTCGCAGGAAATCGCCGCGCGCTCCCGCGGCACGCCCCGCGTCGCCAACAACCTTATCAACTTCGTCCGCGACTTCGCCCAGGAACGCGCCAAGGGCCGCATCACGCAGCCCGTCGCCGCCGCCGCCCTCGAACTGCTCGAGATCGACGCCGCCGGCCTCGACGAAATGGACAAACGCATGCTCCGCGTCATGGCCGAAAACTACCGCGGCGGCCCCGTCGGCATCGGCACCATCGCCGTCGCCGTCGGCGAGGAAGCCGAGACGCTCGAGGAGGTCCACGAACCCTTCCTTATCCAGGAAGGCTACCTCCAGCGCACGCAGCAGGGCCGCGTCCTCACCGCCAAAGGCTACCACGCCATCGGCCTGAAGGCCGCCGCCGGCGGCGACCAAGGCTCGCTGCTCTGAGACCGGAGTCAGAAGTTGAGGGTTGAGAGCTGGGAGACCGACCCAACTCCGAACCCCAACTCCAAACCCCAAACTCAAAACTCCGAACTCGGCGCGCGCCGCGCGCCGCCGCCCCGTGATCCCTCCCGCTGTCCGCCGTTGCCTCGGGCTCGCCCTCGCGGCCGTCTGCGCGGTGGTCCTGCGCGCAGCCGACGCCGAAGGACCCGTCCCTTTCGATCTCGATCTGCACATGCGCGGCGCGCGCGTCTACGAGCGGCAATGCGCCCCCTGCCACGGCCGCAACGGCCGCGGCGACGGCGACTGGGCCTCCGATGTCGCCGTCAAACCGCGCAATTTCGCCCGCGGCCTCTTCAAGTTCCGCTCCACCCCGCCGGGCAAGCTCCCCACCGCCGCCGACCTCAGACGCACCGTGCGCACCGGCATGTCGGGCACGATGATGCCCGCGTTCACGAAGCTGACCGACGGCGAAGTCGACGCCGTCCTCGCCTATGTGCGCAGTTTCTCGAAACGCTGGGCCGACCCCGCCGCCTACGCGGCCCCCGTTCCCCTGCCCGCCGCCCCGCCGGCGTGGTTCGGCGCCGGTCCGCTTCAGGACGCCGCCGCCCGGCGGGGCGCCGCCCTCTTCGCCGTCCACTGCGCGACCTGTCACGGTCCGGCCGGACGCGGCGACGGCCCCGCCGCCGCCGGCCTGCGCGATGCCTGGGACCGCCCGATCGCGCCCGCCAATCTGGCCGCCGCGCACTTCAAGAGCGGCGACGCCCCGACCGACCTCTTCCGCACCGTCGCCGTGGGTCTCGACGGCACCCCCATGGCCGGCTTCCTGCCCGCCCTCGGCACCGAAGCGCTGTGGGATCTCCTCGCGTTCATCCGCACCCTCGCACCGGTTTCGCCGGGCCGCTGACACCCCGCCAGTTTCGCATTCCCACCGCGCGCGAACCGGGCACGCTCGCGCGGTTCCCATGCACCTTCCCCGTCTCGCCGTTTCGCTCCTCGCCTGCGTCGTCGCCGTCCCGTTGTTCGCCGCCGCCGGAGCCCCGGTCGCCAAGTTCCAGCAGTTGGAACAAGCGCTCCCTTCGCCCACGCCGCAGCGCAACGCCGCCGGTGCGCCCGGGCCCGCCTACTGGCAGAACCGCGCCGACTACGATCTCGATATCGAACTCGACGACGCGAACCGCCGCCTCACCGGCCGCGGCACAATTACGTTCCACAACCGCTCGCCCGACCCGCTCGCCTACGTCTGGCTCCAGCTCGACCAAAACCACTTCGCCCACGACGCCGACGCCCGCACCGCCTCGCGCCGCTCCATCGACTCCGGCAAACTCGGCTACCGTTCCCTCGAGCAATTGCTCCTGCAGGAATCGTACGACGGCACCCTCAAGCTCGGCGCGGTGACCGACGCCGCCGGCCAGCCGCTCAAGCACACCGTCGTGAAAACGATGCTGCGCATCGACCTGCCCGCGCCGCTCGCCCCCGGCGCCTCGACCGCGTTCAAGCTCTCCTGGGAATACCCGATCAACGACATGAAGCGCTTCGGCGGCCGCACCGGCTACGAGCACTTCCCGGCCGACGACAACTGCGTCTACACCCTCGCCCAGTTCTTCCCGCGCCTCGCCGCCTACACCGACTACGCCGGCTGGGTGCACAAACAGTTCCTCGGTACCGGCGAATTCACCCTCGAGTTCGGCGACTACAACGTCCGTCTCACCGTGCCCGCCGACCACGTCGTCGGCGCCACCGGCATTCTGCAGAATCCCGACCAAGTCCTGAGCCCCGCGCAACGCGAGCGCCTGCGCGAGGCTTACGGTTCGACCAAAAAGACCGTCTTCATCGTCACGCCCGACGAAGCCCGCGCCGCCGAAAAGACAAAGGCCACCGGCAAAAAGACCTGGCACTTCCGCGCGGAAAACGTCCGCGACTTCGCCTTCGCCTCCTCGCGCAAGTTCGTCTGGGACGCCATGGCCGTCGCCGGCACCCAGTATCCGCTGCCGCCCGCGCGCGCCGGCGGCGCCGCCGACCGCATGCAACGCCTGCCCGTCATGGCCATGTCGCTCTATCCGAAGGAAGGCATGCCGCTCTGGGACAAATATTCGACCCACGCCATCGCCCACACGATCGAGGTCTACTCGAAGTTCACGTTCCAATACCCGTACCCCGTCGCCTACTCCGTCATGGGCGGCCTCGGCGGCGGCATGGAGTATCCGATGATCTGCTACAACGGCCCCCGGCCCGAGGACGACGGCACCTACACCGAACGCGTGAAGTACGGCCTCATCGGCGTCATCATCCACGAGGTCGGCCACAACTACTTCCCGATGATCGTCAATTCCGACGAGCGCCAGTGGACTTGGATGGACGAAGGCCTGAACTCCTTCGTCCAGGCGCTGGCCCACGAGGAATGGGAAAAGGACTGGCCGCAGCGCCGCAACGAACGCGACCTAGTCGAATACATGCGCCGCACCGACCGCGTGCCGGTGATGACGAATTCCGAATCCATCGCCGATCTCGGCAACAACAGCTACGCCCAGCCCACCGTCGCCCTGAGCGTGCTCCGCGAACACATCCTCGGCCGCGAGCTCTTCGACCACGCCTTCAAGACCTATGCGCAGCGCTGGATGTTCAAACGCCCGACGCCCGCGGACTTCTTCCGCACCATGGAGGACGCCAGCGGCATCGATCTCGATTGGTTCTGGCGCGGTTGGTTCTACGGCACCGACCGCGTCGATGTCGCCGTCGACCAGGTGAAGTGGCTGCAGCTCGACTCCCGCGATCCCGCGATCGAAAAGCCGAAGACCAAGGCCGAGAAGGACGCCCTGCCCGCCATGACCTCCCGCGCCCTCAACGCCGACCTGCCCAAGCGCCTCGACCGTTTCCCGGAGCTGAAGGATTTCTACGACGGCTTCGACGAAGCCAGCGTCCTCCCCAGCGAGAAGAAGGCCTACGAGTCCCTGCTCAAGGAGTTGGCCAAGGCGAAGATCGATCCCGCGCTGCTCAAGACCCCGCACAACTTCTACGTCGTCGAGTTTTCCAACGTCGGCGGCCTGCTCACGCCGCTGATCCTCAAGCTCGATTTCACGGACGGCAGCTCCGAGGAACTGAAGATTCCCGCGGAAATCTGGCGCTTCAACACGGAGAAAACCTCGAAGCTCATCCTGACGAAGAAAGAATTGAAGGCCGTGACCTTCGATCCGCGTCAGGAACTCGTCGACTGCGACATCGAGAACAACTTCTGGCCGCGCCGCCCGGTGAAGTCGAAGTTCCAGCTCTTCAAGGAAGAGACCCCGAAGAATCCGATGCGCGAACTCACGAAGCCCGAAGCCGCCAAAACCGAAGATCCGAAGTGAGCGCATGATCCGTCGCCGGCTGTCCGTCCTCGCCCTCGCGCTCGGCCTGCTGGCCGCCGCGCGGGGCCACGAGATCCATACCTCGTTCGCCGAGGCGGACCACCGGCCGGAAAGAGGCGTCCTCGAAATCTCGATCCGCGTCTTCGCCGACGACTTCGAAGCCGCGCTGGCGAAGCGCGCCGGCAAACCCGTGTCGCTCGCCAAAACGCCGGCCGCGGAATTCGACGCCCTCGCCCGCGCCTACCTCGCGGAAAACTTCACCGTACGCTCCGCCGCCGGGCAGCCCGCGGCCCCGCGCTGGGTCGGAAAACAGCTCGAGGACGCGGCCAACGAGCTCTGGCTCTTCGTCGAGTATCCGTTTCCCGGCGACGTCGACGGCGCCCTGATCCGCCACGGCTTTCTGCGCGAGCTGTTTCCCAACCAGCTCAATTCCGTGCTCGTGCGCGCCGGCCCGCGCGCCGTCACGCTCGTCTTCTTCCCCGACCCGCGGGAGAAGTCCGTGCGGTTTCCCGCCGCCCGCTGAACGTCCGCCGTCGCCGAATGTCCGCGCCCGTTCCCGCCGCCGCGCCCCCGGCCTCTTCGCGCCTGCGGCGCAACCTCCCGCTCCTGCTCGGACTCGCCCTCGCCGGCCTTTGCGCCTGGGCCCTGCTCAGCCGCATCACCGAGCGCGCCGGCTGGCTCGTCGTCGAGGTGCCCGCCGAGGTGCCGAAGGGCCGTCCGCTCGAGATTAGAATCACGCTTCCGCAGCCGGTCCCGGCCGGCACGATCAAGGTCGACCTGCATTGGAAGGACCAACGCGGCGAGATCCGCGGTTTTCTCAGCGCAGCCCCGCGGCAGGCGACCAAACCGGAAATCGCCGCCCATCGCTTTCTCCTGCCGCTGCCCGCGCTGCCGTCGCTCGCCGAAGTCTACGCCGTCGCCTACCTGTCGCCGGACGGCCGCTGGGAGAAACGCACGCGCGCCGCCGTCACCGAGGAAATCGCCGTCGGCCCCGCCCCCGCGGCATCCGCCGCCCCCGCGCCGGCCGGGTTCCGCCGGATCGATGCCTTCGAACTCAGCTTCGAGCCGGTGCCGAAGCGCCGCGATTCCGCCGCCGTCCGCTGGTTCGTCGCCATGGCTTGGCTCACCGCCGGGGCCGTCGCGGGGCGCCGGCTGCGTTCCCCGCTCGGTTTCGTCCTGGCCGCGGCCGCGCTGCTCGCCGCGGCCGGCGAATTGCTCGCCGCCGACACCGCGCTGGCGGACGCGCTGCGCGGTTTTGCCACCACCCAAAATTGGTACGAGGGCCGCCGCGAACTGCAGCGGCTCTTCACCGCGACCGCCCTGGCGTTTACGGTTCTGCTGCTCGGCTTCATCTGGCGGCGCTCCCTGCCGGCGGCGCGCGCGTGGTTCTTCACCGCCCTCGTCGCCTTCGCCGGCGCCGAGGTCGTCAGCCTGATTTCGCTGCACGGCGCCGACCGCTGGCTCAACCGCCCCGTCGCCGGCATCCCCGCGATCCAGCTCGCCAAGCTCGCCGCCGCCGCGGTCGCCGTCCTCGCCGCCCGCCGCCTGCGCCGCGGCTGAGCGATCGGCGATCAGCTATCGGCGACTAGCGATCAGCCGTCAGCGATCAGCGATCAGCGCCCGGCTCTCAGCGCTCAGGGCAGACATTCGGTCCGCTCCTCTCTCAACTCTCAGCTCTCAACTCTCAACTCCTTCCGATCACACATCCCCCTGCTCCGGCCGCAGCACGATCTCCTCGACCACGGTGCGCCGCGAGAGGCGGTAAACATCGAGAAACGCCCGCGCCACGTCCGCCGCCGGCATGATGCGTTCCGCGGGCACGCCGCTGCCCGACCACGACGGCGACCACGTCGCCCCGGGATGCACGCAGCACACGCGGACGCCGGTGCCCTTCGTCTCGGCGCGCAGCACCTTCGCCAGACCGGTGACGCCGAACTTCGCCGCGCAGTACGCCGCCCCGTTCGGATACGCGTCGAGCCCCGCGATCGAGCTCATGAAGAAAACGTCGCCGTGTTTGCGCGCGAGCATCGCCGGCACGAAGGCCTGCGTGACCAGGAACGCGCTGCGCAAATTCGCCGCCACGATGCGGTCGAACTCCGCCACCTTCGTCGCGGCAAAGGGCGCGCCTGCGAACACGCCCGCGTTGTTGATCAGCACGTCGACGCGGCCGAACCGCTTCGTCACCGCCGCGGCCATCGCCGCCACCGCCGCCTCGTCCGCCACATCGCAACCGAAGCATTCCGCCTTCGCCCCGCGGCGCGCGCAGGCCTTGGCCACCGCGGCGAGCTTCGCTTCGTTCCGCGCCACCAGCGCGAGTTTCACGCCTTTGATTTCACGCGCGAATACCTCGGCCAAAGCGGCGCCGATTCCCTGGGACGCACCGGTGATGAGAACAACGGGAGCTTTCATCCTGCCAGCGAATCGCTCCGTTCCCACAAAGCAACGCCCGCCCGGACTCGTTGTCCGCCCGCAACTCCGTCTTTCAACCTTCAGCTTTCAACTTTCACCTGCCGGCGGCCGCTCCGCCGGCTTCAGCACACGAGCGAGCCGAAATCGGTGAAGTCCGCCTGCAACCCGCCGGGCACGCCTTTGCAGATCACGCTCACGGCGTCGTGCGAATGCAGCGATTCGAGGTGCGAGCATGCGATCTGGAAATCGGCGATGCGCTTGTCGCCCGCCAATTCGCGGTAGAGCAGGCGCGCCGCGTCCTCGACGAACTTGATGTAGGTGCCGTTGAGCTCGGCGAAGGCCTGCTCGTCCTCGCGCTTCACCATCACCTGCGTCTCGGTCTTCAGACCTTCGGCGCAATGGCGCTGCAGGTCCTCGATCGGCAGCGTGCGGCCCGCGGCGATCTCGACCTTCACGCGCGCCTTCGAGCGCTGCGCGTGCGGCGTGGCGTACACCCCGCGCGTGCGCCGCGCATGCTCCGCCAGCTCCGCGCTGCACGGGCACGTCGACGAATAGACGAAATCGAACTCGATGAATTTCCGGAACCGGCCCTGGCGGTCCATCGTGCCTTCGAAGGTCACCTTGTAATACTGCCAGCCCTTCAGCCCGCTGCGCAGGCTCGGCTGCAAAATCGGGTAGGAAAACGACAGCCGCACCCGCGCCTCGAAGGCGACGATCTTGCGGCGGTACTGCTCGAGGATCCGCCGCAGCAAATCGGGCGAAAACACCTTCTCCTCGTGCTCGTAGAAGGTCCGCATGATGCGGCCCATGTTGATGCCCTTGAGATTGGCCTCGAGCGACACCGTGCCCGTCACCGCCGTCTCGAGCGTCAGAATCCGGCCGTCCTTCGCCTTGAACTTCAGCGGCAGCCGGAAATTCGCGCAGCCGACCTGCTGGATCGGCACGTTGGCGCCGCCGATCGCGTCGACCGCTTCCATCATGTCCGGCAGCGATTCGCGGTACGCGGCGTCGCTCTTGAACTTCGCCTGGAAGCCGCGCGCGATCAGCGGCTCGACGCCGCCCGCCGTGCGGTGCAGGAACATGGGCTTCTTTTTCATGGGCTTCCTCGATCTCCGGGAAAAACGGACGCCGTCGGCCGGGGCCGCGGGTCGCTTCCGGACGAATCAGCGGGCGGACGCCTCCGCGGCGCCGGGGCCGAAAAATTCCGCGTAATTGCGGGGCGTTTCGAAAAGTCGGATGCGGTAAAGCTCGGCCGCCTTGGGCAACCGCGGCGCGATCTCGTGCCAGAACGCGATCACGAGATTCTCCGTCGATGGGATCACGTTGCGCAGAAAATCGACGTCGGTGTTGAGATTTCGGTGGTCGCACTTGTCCACCACGGCCTCGTTCAGGAGGTCCCTCAGATCGCCCAGTTCCATAATGTAACCGGTGTCCGGATCCGGCTGGCCGCGGACGGTCACTTCGAGGACGTAATTGTGCCCGTGCCAATGCGGATTCGTGCACAGGCCGTACTGCTCGACGTTCCAGCGCTGGCTCTTCGTCGGGTTGTGGAGCCGGTGCGCCGAATTGAAATGCACCTGCCGCGTGATGTACACGGTTCCGGGCAGCACGCGGGGCGGCGCGGGTTTTTTGCGGGCGGCAGGTTTCGGCATGGAGGGTCAGAAGTAGCGAAAATCCCCGCGCGGTCAATCCGCCGGCTCAATCGGCCCCGCGCTGTTGAGCCACGCCTCTGCCCGCCATTAGCCCCGGGCATCGGAGCGAGGCCAGAGGCCTCGCAGGTGAAGGGTGAAAGTTGCAGGTTGAAAGATCGGGCCCACGAGACCGCCGCCTTCATCCCCGCGCCTATCCGTCCCCTAAGTCCCATCCGTCCCATTCGTCCCATTTTCCGATCCTTCACCCCACCGTTTCGCGTTTCGACCTGCGCCGCCACCTGCCGCCTCCGCGCCGCCTCGCCGCTTTCTGGTTCGACGCCCCTCCCGCTCCCGCTGCACCTTCCCTCTCCGCTTCGCCCATGAGAATCCGCAAAGTCCTCGTCACCGCCGCCAATCCCCGCCAGCGCACGCTGCCGCTGCAGACCTTGATGGACCGCAACGGCGAGCCCAAGTCCGCCCTGCAGGTCGTGCTCGAGGAAGCCGCCGGCGCCGGCATCGAGGAATTCGGCGTCGTGGTCTGCCCGGGCGACGAAACCGCCTACGCCGATGCCTGCGGCGACCTCCGCGGCCGCGTCCGCTTCATCGTGCAGGACCAGCCGCGCGGCTACGGCCACGCCGTCCTCAGCGGCCGCAGCTTCGTCGGCGACGAACCATTTCTCCATCTCGTCGGCGATCATCTCCACGTTTCCCAAACCTCGACCAGCTGCGCCCGCCAACTGATCGCCACCGCCGAAGCGGAAAACGCCTCCGTCTCCGCCGTCCAA
The DNA here is from genome assembly GCA_027482185.1 of Opitutaceae bacterium. GTDB lineage: Bacteria > Verrucomicrobiota > Verrucomicrobiia > Opitutales > Opitutaceae > ER46. The sequence continues at coordinate 439,778 of JAIXWF010000011.1, forward strand.
CCGACGCGCGAAAGCCAACTCACGGAGTTCGGCGCCGTCGGCGGCCGTCTCGTCGGCGGCGCCAAGCCGCTCTACCACGTCGAGGCCGTGCTGGAAAAACCCACGCCCACCGCCGCCGAGCAGCAGCTCATCGTCCCCGGCCTGCGCGCCGGTTTCTACCTCTGCTTCTTCGGCATGCACGTCTTCGAGCCGGAGCTGTTCCACATTCTCGACGAACAGCGCCAGGCCGCCCCGGACCGCCCGCTCGGACTGTCTCCCGCCCTGCATACCCTCGCCGCCCGGCGCCGCTACCTCGCCTTCACCGTCGCCGGCCGCCGCTTCGACATCGGCGCCTCCTACGGGCTGCTCTTCGCCCAGCTCGCCCTTTCCCTCGCCGGCCGCGACCGCGATCGCGTGCTCACCCAGCTCGTCGAGCTCCTCGCCGTCCGCGCCGAATGAACTCCGACCTGCTCGCCATCATCACGTCGGCCGACCCCGCGGTACGCGACACCGCCGTCGATTCCTGGTGCGAGGGCCGCACCGTCGCCGAACTGCTCGCCGCCGTCGCCGAGCTCGACGCTTTCCGCCGCCAAGCGACCAACCTCTACCAACGGGTCCGCGCGTTGTTCTTCATCACCGCGATCCACCGCTACCACCTGCCCGCCCGCGCCGACCTGCCGCGCACCGGTCGCGTGCCCTACGAGGGGTTCCGCCACCTGCTCGAACGCCGTTTCGAGGAAGCGATCACGCGCTTCGATCTCGCCCAACGCGAACACGGCCCGAGCGAAACCCTCTCCAGCGCCCTCGCCGCCGCCCACCACGCGCTCGCTTTCCAGACCCTCGCCGACCAGGTCCGCCGCACCGTGCGCTCCACCCACGGCAACGCCTGGATGTTCCGCCTCGGCCACCCGCTCGACCAGGCCCTGCGCGTCCGCCGCGAACTCGTGACGCGCGAATCCGCCGACGCCCCCTACCCGCTCCTCCACGAACGCACCGCCGTGCGCATGGACCTCACGCATTGCGGCTGGAGCGACATTTTCTTCCTCGGGATGGATTTCCCCGAGGGCGCCCGCGTCCTCAACGTTTCCATCGACCTCGGCGTCCACGGCCGCGACGACGCCCCGCGTCCGCCCGTCGAAGCTTACTTCCGCGTCATCGACGAACCCGTCATCCGCCTCGCCAGCGTCGACCTCGAAGCTTCCTGCCGTCTCGAAACCCTCGACGATGTCTTCGACTTCGGCCGCGACTATCTCGGCCTCCTCAAGGCCGCCGTCATCGCCGCCGGCCTCGTGCCCCCGGGCATCGAGCGCTCCGGCGCCAGCCTGGCGGAATTGCTTGCGACCATCTTCGGCCCGGGCCGCGGTTTCGAACTCGTCAGCAACGTCAACCGCATCCCCAAGGGCTCGCGCCTCGCCGTCTCCACCAATCTCCTCGGCGCCCTGATCGGCGTCTGCATGCGTGCGACCGGCCAGATCCAGGTGCTCGCCGGCCCGATGACGGAGTCCGACCGCCGCATCGTCGCCGCCCGCGCCATCCTCGGCGAATGGATCGGCGGCTCCGGCGGCGGCTGGCAGGATTCCGGCGGCATCTGGCCCGGCATCAAATTGATCGAGGGCGCCCCCGCCCAACCCGGCGATCCCGAGTACGGCATCAGCCGCGGCCGCCTCCTGCCCCGCCACACGTTGCTCGGCCGCGACCGGATTCCCGACGCCGCCCGCCGCAAGCTCCAGGATTCCCTCGTCCTCGTCCACGGTGGCATGGCCCAGAACGTCGGCCCCATCCTCGAGATGGCCACGGAGAAATATCTCCTGCGCAGCGGACCCGAGTGGGACGCCCGCCGCGCCGCCGTCGCCACCCTCGACGCCATCCTCGAAAAACTCGCCGCGGGTGACATCCGCGGCCTCGGCGCGCTCCTCACCGCCAATTTCTTCGGCCCGCTGCAGACCATCATTCCGTGGGTCAGCAACCGCTACACCGAGCTCCTCATTTCCCGCACCCGCGACGCTTTCGGCGACGCGTTCTGGGGGTTCTGGATGCTCGGCGGCATGTCCGGCGGCGGCATGGGTTTCATCTTCGATCCCGCCCGCCGCGCCGAAGCCCAGGAGAAACTGCTCGAGATCATGCTCGCGACGAAACGCGAGCTCGAGTCCTCGCTGCCCTTCGCGATGGACCCCGTCGTGTACGATTTCGCGATCAACGAGCACGGCTCCGTCGCCACCCTGCGCACCGGCGCCGACGCGCTTCTCCCGGTCGCCTTCTACCAGCACGCCGTGCCCGGCTGGCTGCGCCGCGAGGCCCGCGAGCTCACCCCGCGCGAACGCGGCGATCTCCAGCAATTCACCCGCGCCGCCCGCACGAGGCCCGAGTTCGCCGGCGCCCTGCCCGCCCTGCTCGACCGCCTGCTGCCCGCGGGCGACGCCGGCGGCCGCAGCGCGCAGCGCCTCGACGAATTGCTCGCCCGCAACGGCTTCGATCGCGCCCAGCACGAGCAAATCCGTACCGAGCTCCGCGCCGGCCGCATCGGCCTCGCGCTCAACCGCCTCCCGGGCAACACCCGCATCGAGGACGTCCCCGCCGCCGAACTTTTCGCCGCCGGCCAGGCCCCCGCCGCCCTCCGCGCCGCCGGCGAAGCCGCGCTCCGCCGCGGCGAAGTCGCCGTCGTCACCTACGCGGCCGGCGTCGGCAGCCGCTGGACGCAGGGCGCCGGCGTGGTCAAGGGCCTGCACCCGTTCGCCAAATTCGCCGGCACGCACCGCACGTTCATCGACGTCCACCTCGCGAAGTCGCGCCGCACCGCCCTGACCTACGGCGCGCCCGTACCGCACGTTTTCACGACGAGCCACCTCACGCACGCGCCCACCGAGCAGCGCCTCCGCGCCGACTACGGCCCGGCCTTCGACCGCGACATCTTCCTTTCCCCGGGCCGCTCCATCGGTCTCCGCATGGTACCCACGGTGCGCGATCTCCACTTCGCGTGGGAAGAAACCGCCCAGCAGAAACTCGACGAGCAGAAGGAAAAGATGCGCGAGAGCGTCCGCGCCGCCCTGACGGGTTGGGCCCGCAGCGTCGGCGAGGCCAGCGACTACACCGACAACGTCCCCGCCCAGTGCCTGCATCCCGTCGGCCACTGGTTCGAGGTCCCGAATCTGCTGAAAAACGGCACCCTCGCCCGCCTCCTCGCCGCGCGTCCGCAGCTGCGCACGCTGCTCGTCCACAACATCGACACCCTCGGCGCCACCGCCGATCCCGCCCTGCTCGGCTGGTTCCAAACCTCCGGCGCCACCCTCGGCTGGGAAGTCATCCCGCGCCGCATCGAGGACCACGGCGGCGGCCTCGCCCGCGTCGACGGCCGCCTCCGGCTCGTCGAGGGCCTCGCCCTGCCGCGCGAGGAAGACGAATTCGCCCTCACCTGGTACAGCACCAACACGTGCTGGATCGACATCGACCGCCTGCTCGCCCTCTTCGGCCTCACCCGCGCCGAGCTCGCCGACGCCGACCGCACCGCCGCCGCCGTGCGCGCGCTCGCCGCGCGCGTCCCGACCTACGTCACGCTCAAGGACGTCAAGAAACGCTGGGGCCACGGCCAGGAAGACGTGTATCCGGTCGCCCAATTCGAGAAACTCTGGGGCGACATGACCGCGCTCCCCGAATGCGCGAGCGTCTTCGCGTCCGTCGGCCGCGTCCGCGGCCAACAGCTCAAGGACCAGGCCCAGCTCGACGGCTGGGCCCGCGATGGCTCCGCCGCCGCGATCGGCGCCTTGTGCAGTTGGTAGGGACGCCTCTCCGAGGCGTCCGCCCTCGTCGCATCCGCATCCTCCGCTCCGCCGCGGTTTCGTCCGCCTTTTGTTTCGCCGCGGACCGCGCGAGCCGTTTCAACCCGCACACGCCATGGCGATGCGCTTCAGCATTCTCGGGACCGGCAGCTCGGGCAACGCGGCGTTGCTCGTCACCGAACAGGCCCGCGTCCTCGTCGACGCCGGGTTCTCCGCGCGCAAACTCGGCCAGCTCCTCGCCGGCGTCGGCGAAACGCTCGAGCGCATCGACGCCGTCTTCCTCACCCACGAGCACGGCGACCACGCCGCCGGCCTCGAAGGCCTGAAGAAGTTTCCCGGCCTCCGCGTCTTCGCCAACGCCCCCACCTCCCGCGCCGTCCAGGCCGGCCTCGGCCACCGGCCCGACTGGCAGGTCTTCCAGACCGGCTCCCGTTTCCAATTCCGCGATCTCCAGATCGAAACGTTCGCCGTGCCGCACGACGCGCAGGAACCCGTCGGCTTCCGTTTCACCTCAGGCCACGAGGGCGATCTCTTCGCGCCGCGGCGGTCGCTCGCGTTTCTCACCGATCTCGGCCACGCCCCGCTCAATGTGCAGGAATCGATTCGCGACTGCGACGTCGTCGTGGTCGAAGCCAACCACTGCCCCGACCTCCTGCAGGCCGACCAGAAACGTCCGTGGTCGACGAAGCAGCGCATCGCCGGCCGGCACGGCCATCTTTCCAACCACGCCGCGCGCGATCTGCTCGCCACGGTCGCCAGCCCGCGCTGGCGCCGCATCTACCTCACGCACCTCTCCCGCGACTGCAATTCCCGCGCCGCCGTCGAGGCCGCCCTCGCCCCGGTGCGCACCGCCCTCCCCGCCTGCGAATTCGCCGTCGTCGAACCCGGCGAAAGCACGCCGCTGTACGATCTCGGATAGGGAAGCAGTCGGCGGTCAGTAGTCAGCACTCAGCGGTCAGCCATCAGCCTTCAGCCATCGACCCATCGCGTTCGCCACGATAGTACCTTCCCCACGCCGACCCACTGACCGCCGACAGCTGACAGCTGATAGCTTTCAGCTACGCCGCCTTCCGCTTCCGCAGATCGCGCGCGCCGGCCATGCTGAACATCAAAATCGCGCCCACGATCGCCCACGGGATCATGAAGTAGAAAAAGTACGTGTAGCCGGTGCGATCCAGCAGCCGGCCGAGCAATTGCATCGCAAGCCCCGCGCCGAGGTACTGGAACGAATTGATGCAGCCGGAGGCAAACGCCGCCGCCTTCCGCCCGCCGATATCCATCGCCGCCGCCGGCCCGAGCAGCGAGTGCGTCGAGTTCGCCGTGAACGCCACCACCACGAACGCCACCGCGATCGGCACGGCCCCGGTGATCTGCGACGCCGCGATGATCACCAGCACCTCGAGGCAATAGATGCCCGCCGCCACCGGCGCGCGCCGGCCGCCGAAGATCCGGTCGGAAATCCAACCCGAGATGAACGATCCCGCCGAAGCCACAAAGGGGATCAGGAAACCGACCACCAGAAACAGCGGCGAATCGAGGTCGATCTTGTGCGCCTCCTGCATGTAGCGCGGGAACCATTGGTCCACCGTCTGCCGCACCGCGCCCGTGCACGCATACGCGCAGGCCATGATCCAGACGTACTTGTTCGTCACGATCTGGACGAAGACGTCCTTCAGGTTTCCGCGCACATCGCCGTCGTCGTGGTCCGACTCGCCCTTGTAGACTTGGTGGAAGCCCGCCTCCTCCGGCGTGTCCTTCGCGAACACCGCCATCAGCACCGCCACGAGCGCCGCGATCCCCGCCGGCATCCAGAACAGCCAGCGCCAGTGCAGCGCCGGAATCTGCCACATCCCGAGAAAAACAAAGCCCGCCAAGATCGCCGGCCCGAGCTGGTTGATCGCCACGCGGCCCAGGTTGATCATGAAGCCGAACACACCCGCGAAGGTGCCGCGCTCCGTCTGGCTGAACCACGAGGCGTTGATCTTGATGAACCCGGGCGCCCCGAACGACTGCGAATACCCGTCGATGCCGCGCAACACCACGAAGAGCCAGAGCATGCCCCAGAACGAAGCCGCGCCGAACGCGATGTTCGCCAGCACCGTCCCCGCCGCCCCGATCAGCAACGCCTTCTTGCCGCCCAACCGGTCCGTCAGCAGCCCGTTGATCACCTGCCCGAACGCATACGCATAGAAGAACGCGGCCAAGATATCGCCCATGTTCTCCTTGGTGAAATGGAACTCGTCCGACATCGCCTTGTTCGCGATCGAGATATTGTACCGGCACATGTAGAAGCTCGTGTACATGAGCCCCACCACACCCCAGTTCAGCCCGCGCCGCGCCCCGTAGCCCGGCGGCAACACGGGCCGCCCCGCCGGGGTCGCTGAAGACGATGTCATCCGGGGCGTTGTAACCCGATTGTCATAACACGCACGCGAATTGTGCGCGCCGCCCCGCGCCGTATGCCACCCTCGGCCCGGCGCCGCGCTTGCCGGACCGGCGCGTTTCCTGCACCACCTTCCGCATGAGCGCCAACGACTCGTTCCGCCGCACCAAGATCATCTTCACCCTCGGGCCCGCGACCGAAAGCGAAGCCATGCTCGAACAGCTGCTGCACGCCGGCGCCGACATCGTCCGCCTCAACATGGCGCACGCCAAACACGACTGGACCCGCACCGTCATCCGCCGCATCCGCGCCGTGAGCAAACGCGTCGGGCGCGAGGTCGCCATCATGATGGACATCAAGGGTCCGGAAATCCGCACCGGCGATGTCTCCGCTCCCATCGAACTCAAAGCCGGCGAGATCTTCGACTTCACGGTCCGTCCCGGCATGGACGCGGGCCAGGGCGGGGGCGCCGAGGAGGTCCGTTCCGTCGGCGTCAATTACCAGGATCTCGCCAAGGACATCAGCGTCGGTGACACCGTCCTCGTCGACAACGGCCTGCTTCGCCTCGAGGTCCTCGAGAAGAACGACGCCCGCATCCGCTGCCGCGTCCTCATCCCCGGCGAACTCAAATCCCGCCGCCACATCAACCTCCCCGGCGTGAAGGTGAACCTGCCGTCCTTCACCGAAAAAGACCGCGCCGATTCCATCGTCGGCCTCGAGGAAGGCATCGACTTCCTCGCCCTCTCCTTCGTCCGCGAAGCCAAAGACATCGAGCTGCTCCGCGCCTTCCTCGCCGAGAAGAAATCCAAGGTCCGCATCATCGCCAAAATCGAGGACCAGTCCGCGATCCAGAATCTCAACGAGATCGTCGCCGCCTGCGACGGTCTCATGGTCGCCCGCGGCGATCTCGGCATCGAATGTCCTTTCGAGGAACTGCCCGTCATCCAGCGCCGCGCCGTGCGCACCTGCATCGCCCACGGCCGCCCCGTCATCGTCGCCACCCACATGCTCGAATCGATGATCTCGCAGCCCGTACCCACACGCGCCGAGATCACCGATGTCGCCAACGCCGTCTACGAACTCGCCGACTGCGTGATGCTCTCCGGCGAAACCACCATCGGCCGCTACCCGCTCGAATGCGTGAAGATGCTCGACTCGATCTCCCGCCGCATCGAACGCGAGACCGGCGACGAATGGCGGCCCGACGCCGTCTTCACCGGCGAGCGCATGAAGGTGCTCAAGTCCGCCATCGTCCTCGCGAACGAATTGCCGAATTCCAAACTCGTGACGTTCACGCGCCACGGCTTCATGGCCCAGGGTCTCGCCCTGCTGCGGCCCGCGCACTCGCCGATCCTCGCGTTCACGCCGTCGATGGAGGTCTTCCGCCAGCTGCGCCTGCTCCGCTCCGTCGAGCCGCACCACATGCCGCTCGCCTCCGATCCCAACGACACCATCGAGCACGCGATCGCGATGCTGCAGCGCATCGGCCGCATCGCCCCCGGCGACAAATTGATCATCGCGACCGACATCCTCGCCTCCGACCGCCTGATCGACAGCGTCCAGCTCCGCACCGTGCGGTGAGGCCCCCGCGCGGCGGGGGCAGTTGAGGGTTGAGTGCTGAGAGTTGAGAGCGATACCGAACGGTCACGCGCCGTCCGCAGATCTACAGATCCCTTCCTACGCCGCATCGGCGGCGCCTCCGTTTCCCTGCTGCGGCGATTCAGCCGCAGCCGCACTCCCAGATTTCGCCCGTTGGCGAAATCCATCAGTGTTCTGCCTCCTCAGCGCCCCGCCCGCGAACGCCGTGCCCGTGGGTCGATGGATCGATCGCTCAACTCTCAACCCTCATCTCTCAACTGCCCGGGCCTATCGGCCCGGGCTCTTCGCCGGCATCAATTCCAGCACCGCCGCCGCCAGCGACGTCACGGAGGTCTGCAACGTAGGATCGTGCAAAAGCCGCGCGTCGGGCGAATGATTCGTCGTGGGATTTTTCCCCGCCTGTTTCGCCGCCGCGATCGCCGCCGGATCGCCCGCGCCGATCGTCCAGATCACCGCCGGCACGCGATGCACCGTCCGGCCGAACTCCGAAAAATCCTCCGCCCCCGTGATCGGCGGCACCGGCGCGACGCGCTCGTCCCCGAACCACGTGCGGAACGTGCCCGCCAGCCGCCGCGTCAGCTCGGGCGTATTCACCGTCACGTTCGCCCCTTCCTTCTGCAGCACCACGACCGGCAACCGGTCCTCCGGCACGCCCGCCGCACGGCCCAACCCGTCGCACATCCGCCGGATCGACGCCATCAGGTGCTCCATCACCTTGTCTTCGTAGCCGCGCAACGTGAGTTCCAGCTTCACTTCCTCGCCGATGATGTTGCGCTTCGTGCCGCCGTGGATCGACCCCACCGTCACGACCGCCGGCACGCCCGGCTGGATCTCGCGGCTCACGATCGTCTGCAACCCGAGCACGATCTGTGCGGCGAGCACCACCGGATCCTTCGTCGTGTGCGGCGCCGAACCGTGCCCGCCCACGCCGCGCACCGTGACGTCCACCGCCCACGAACTCGCGTACGCCGGCCCCTCCGTATAGCCGACCAACCCCGCCGGCAGATGGCAGAACACATGCAGCCCCAGCGCGAAATCCGGCCGCGGGAAACGCGTGTACAATCCGTCCGTCAGCATCGCGCGCGCGCCCGACACGATCTCCTCCGCCGGCTGTCCGACAAACACGATCGTGCCGCGCCAGCGGTCCTTCAGCGCCACGAGAATCCGCGCCGCGCCGATCAAACCCGTCACGTGCAGGTCGTGCCCGCACGCGTGCATCGTCGGCTGTTCTTTCCCCGCGAGATCCTTCTTCACCGCCTTGCTCGCCCACGGCAGGTCGACGAGTTCCTTCACCGGCAAGCCGTCCATGTCCGCGCGCAGCAACACCGTCGGACCGTCGCCGTTTTTGAGCACACCGACGACGCCCGTGTTGCCGACCTTTTCCGTCACCTCGATCCCGAGCGCCCGCAATTCCTTCGCGAGCAAAGCCGCGGTCTCGAATTCCTGGAACGCCAATTCCGGATTCGCATGCAGCTGTTTGTAGATTGCCTCGAGCGACGCGAACTCCGCCGCCACCCGCGCCTGCACCGCCTCCGTTACGTCGCCGGACGCGGCCCGCGCCGCCGGCACCGTAGCCGCCAAAACCAAGCCGAGCCCGAGGGCCGCGGCGGAGACAAGGTGATTCGTCTTCATCGTAGGAAATTGATCGCGGTGCCCGCCGCAGCGTCGGCACCGGCGGACACCGCGAAGCCCAGGATGACCGCTTTGTTTTCCGCACCGCGCAGTTGCTTCCGGCGAGCGGCTTCGCGCAGGCACGACTGGCCGGCGCGGCGCAGCTTCCGGCGGAACGCCAAGGCCACCATCTCCTTCAGCAACTGCCCGCGCAGCGCGGCGGCAGACTCGGCCTCCTTGAACCGCGGAACGGGCAGATCGATGGTCGTTCTAATCGGAGCACATTCGAGTCTGCCGTTTCCCCGGTCAAGGCCACGCGCCCATTCTCCCCGAATCCTACCGCCCCGCGCGCAGGTTTCGGCAAACTTCGGTTCGGACATGGGGAACAGGCCGGAAAACAGCGGCCAAACCGCGAAACTTTGCGTCGGTCCAACCGCCGCCGAAACGTTTCCGGCCTCTCCCCGCGGCTGGCGAGCCCTTAGCGTTTCCCGAACGTCCCGTGAATTCGCCGTCAACTTCTCGCTCCGTGTGCCGTAATCTCCGCGCGGCGGTTACGTCAGTTCGGACTTGGCGTCATCGGAGCACCTTTGCATATCCATTCCGCCCCCCGCCCCCCTGTAGCTGCATGAACCTTACGCGCCTTCGTTTCCCGCGCCGCCTCGCCTTGGCGTGCGCCCTCGCCCTCTCCGCCGTCCCGGGCCTCTTCGCCCAGGAACCGCGTGTTGCCAACGTCTCCACCCTCACCCGCGTCGGCACCGGCGACGATGTCCTCACCGCCGGCTTCGTCATCGGCGGCACGACGCCCAAACAGGTCGTCATCCGCGCCGTCGGCCCCCGCCTCGGCACCGCCCCCTTCAACGTCCCCGGCGTCCTCGCCGACCCGCAGCTCACCGTCTACGGGCCCAATTCCTCCACGCTCGTCGCCGCCTCCAACAACAATTGGAACGCCGCCGACGCCGCCACCTTCGCCTCCGTCGGCGCCTTCGCCCTGACCAACGGCTCCGCCGACGCCGCCCTCGTCGCCACGCTGCAACCCGGTTCGTACACCGCCCAGGTCAGCGGCGTCGGCAACACCTCCGGCACCGCCATCGTCGAGGTCTACGAGGTCGGCACCGCCGCCGGGCGTTTCGCCAACCTCTCCACCCGCGCCCAGGTCAGCGGCACGACCAACATCCTCACCCCCGGCTTCGTCATCACCGCCGGCACCGGCACCCGCAAACTTCTGATCCGCGCCGCCGGTCCCGCGCTCACCGCCCTCGGCGTCGGCGGCGCCCTCTCCAACCCGTCGATGACGGTGACCAACACCTCCACGCGCGCCATCGTCGCTTCCAACGACAACTGGAGCACGCCGATCGGCGGCGCCACCGCCACCGCCGCCGTCCTCAGCGCCGCCTTCCGCGAATACGGCGCGTTCGCCTTCCCTGCCGGCAGCAACGACGCCGCCGTCCTCGTCGACCTCCCTCCCGGCAACTACACCGTCCAAGTCAGCGGCGCCGGCAACACCTCCGGTATCGCCCTCGCCGAAATCTACGACATCTCCCCGGCCCAACCCGCCAGCGTCACCGTCGCCGCGACCAAGGCCGCCGCCGACGAAACCGGCAACCGCAACGGCGAGTACACGTTCACCCGCACCGGCCCGACCTTCGAAAATCTCACCGTGCGCTACGGCGTCGGCGGCTCCGCCGTCAACGGCTTCGACTACGTTGCCCTCCCGGGCACGATTGTCATCCCCTCCGGCTCCTCCTCGGTCACCCTGCCCCTGCGCCCGAACCCCGATCTGCAGAACGAAGGCACCGACACCGTCGTCGTCACCGTCCTGTCCGGCACCGGCTACGTCGCCGGGGCCCAGTCGGCCGCGACCGTGACCATCGCCGACAGCTCGGCCGTCCTTTATATCGCCAACGTCAACGCCGAGGCCTCCGCCACCGGTTCCACCGCATCCGGCACGGCGACCATTTTGCTGAGTTCCGACGGCACCGTTGCCGCGGTGAACTTCAATGTCTCGAACCTCTCCTCCGCCGTCACCTCCGCCCACCTTCGCATCGGGCCGAGCGGCGACTACGTGTTCAATCTGCCCGTCGCCTCCTCGGGCAGCAGCCAGTGGCTCTTCACCCCGACCGGCAATCACACCGCCGCCTCCCTCCTCGCCGCGCTGCGCAGCGGCAACATCTTCCTCGGAATCGACACCGCCCGCTACCCCACCGGCGAAGTCCGCGGTACGTTCATCCAAGGCGCCGGCTCCCCGACCTTCACCGCGCCGGCGGCCCCGCCCACCGTCTCCCTGACCAACGTCACCGCCACCGACGCCGCCCGCTTCCTCACCCAGGCCACCTTCGGCCCGAAGAAGAGCGAGATCGACGCCCTCACCGGCGGCAGCATCGACGCGTGGATCACGGCGCAGCTCGCCCTGCCCTTCACTTCGCATCGCACCGCCACCGTCGCGGATCGCGCCGACTTCGGCGGCAGCAACAGTTTCACGAACTGGAACGCGATCCACCTGCCGAACCGCCAGTCCGCCTGGTTCAAGAACGTCCTCACCGCCCCCGACCAACTGCGCCAGCGCATGGCCTATGCGCTCAGCCAGATCTTCGTCGTGTCCGACATCTCCCTCGGCGAGGACGGCCACACCGAACCGCTCGCCAACTATTACGATATCCTCGGCAACGGCGCGTTCGGCAACTTCCGCACGCTCCTCGAGAACGTCACCCTCAGCCCGATGATGGGCCTCTACCTGAGCTCGCTGCGCAACTCGAAGGCCACCTTCGACGCCTCCGGCAATGCGCTCACCACGCCCGACGAAAACTACGCCCGCGAGGTGATGCAGCTCTTCACCATCGGCCTCGTGCAACTCCAGCCCGACGGCCGCCTCGCCCTCGGCTCCGACGGTCTCCCCATCCCCACTTACAACCAGACCACCATCACCGAACTGGCCAAGGTCTTCACCGGCTGGGGCTATCCCTCGACCAACCCCGCGGCGTTCCGCTCCGCCTCGACCAATTACTACAGCCCGATGCAGCTCTTCGCGCTGAACCACGACGATACCGCGAAGAACCTCAGCCCCGTCACCTCGACGATCCTGCCCGCCGCCCAAGGCGGTACCAAGGACCTGCAGATGGCCCTCGACGCCCTCTTCGTCCACCCGAACACCGGGCCCTTCATCTCCAAACTGCTCATCCAGCGCTTCGTCACCAGCAACCCGAGCCCCGCCTACGTTTACCGCGTGGCCCAGGTCTTCGCCAACGACGGCACCGGCACCCGCGGCAACCTCGGCGCCGTCGTCCGCGCCATCCTCACCGACTACGAGGCCCGCTCGCCGCAGGTCCTCACCAGCGTGAGCTACGGCAAACTCAAGGAACCGCTGCTCCGCCTCACCGGCGTGCTCCGCTCCTTCAACGCTTCCTCGACGAGCGGTCGCTTCCTCGGCCTCCGCCACACGGTCAACGGCACCCCGATTGTCGGGACCACGCCGCGGCCGGCCACCCAGGGCGAGATCTCCACCATCAATTCCTCGACCCTCGTTTACAGCGCGATCGGCAACCTCGCCCAAGCCGCGTTGCGCTCGCCGACCGTCTTCAACTTCTACCACGCCGACTACGTGCTCCCCGGTCCCCTTGCCGCCGCCGGCCTCGTGGCGCCGGAGTTCGAGATCACCGACGACAACTACGCCATCAGCGTGCCCAACTACCTGCGCACCTTCGTGACCGCCGCCATCCCCACGACCAACGGCGTCCCCACGGCCGCCGCCCCGTACGTGCTCACGCTGAACCTCGACTACGAGCTCACGCTCCTCCCCAACCCCGACTCGCTGCTCGACCACCTCGCGAACGTCCTCTGCAGCGGCAATCTCAGCGCCTCCGCCCGGACGCGGATCAAGACCGCACTCGCCGCCGTGCCCACCAGCACGTCCAACCTCGATCGTGTCAGGACCGCCGTCCTGCTCGTCCTCACCTCGCAGTCGGCCGCCATCCAAAAGTAAACGCCCCCTCCTTTCCCGCCATGAGCCAGAAGAAGTCCGCCCCCGAAGTCACCCGCCGCGAATTCCTCGGCAGCGCCTGCTGCGCCGCCGTCGGCGCCACAGGTCTCCTCTCCGCCCTCTCCAGCCTCCGCCTGATGGGCGCCGTCGCCAGTCCCGGCAACGGCCCGCAAACCCCGTCGCGTTCCGGCGCCATCGCCGGCGACTACAAAGCCCTGGTCTGCCTCTTCCTCAACGGCGGCAACGACGCCAACAACCTCATCATCCCCACCGGCTCCGGCTACGCCGCGTACGCCACCGCGCGCTCCAACCTCGCCATCCCGCAGGACCGCGCCCTCGCCATCTCCCCCAAGACCTCGGACGGCCGCACTTGGGGCCTGCACCCGGCGGTCACCGAGCTCCACAGCCTCTTCAACAACGGCAAGGCCGCCCTCATCGGCAACGTCGGTACCCTGGTGTATCCGACGACCAAGGCCCAGTACACCGCCCGCAGCGTGCCCCTTCCGCCGCAGCTGTTTTCCCACAGCGACCAGCAGGTCCAATGGCAGCACAGCGTGCCCGACAAGCCGACCTCCACCGGCTGGGGCGGCCGCGTCGCCGACCTCGTCAACGCCTTCAACACCAACAACGAGATTTCCATGTCGGTCAGTATCGCCGGCAAGAATACGTTCCAGGTCGGCGCCCAGGTCGCCCAGTACGCCATCAACACCGGCGGCGCCACCACCCTCGCCGGCAGCACGACCAGCCTGACCCCGACCACCCTCGACGGCGTCCGTTTTCGCGCCCAGAAAGACATTTTCGCGCAGAGCCAGCCGGGCCTGTTCGAGACCGCGTTCGGCACCGCGTCGGGCGACGCCATCGTCAGCGCGGATCTGCTCAACAGCGTGCTCTCGTCCTCCGGCACTTTGCTCACGCCGTTCCCGAACACCAACGTCGGCAACCAGCTCCGCATGGCCGCGCGCCTGATCGCCGCGTCGCCCAACCTCGGCCTCAAGCGCCAGATCTTCTTCGTCCAGCTCGGCGGCTGGGACACGCATGCCGCCCAGCTCACCAACACCGATCCGACCACCGGCGCCCACGCCGTCCTGCTTTCCCAGGTCAGCCAGGCCGTGAACGCGTTCTACAACGCCACGGTCGAGCTCGGCGTCGCCAATCAGGTGACCACGTTCACCGCCTCGGACTTCGGCCGGACCTTCCGCTCCAACGGCGACGGCTCGGACCACGGCTGGGGCAGCCACCACTTCGTCGTCGGCGGCGCCGTCAAAGGCACCGAACTCTACGGCAAACTCCCGACGCTCACGATCAACGGCCCGGACGACACCGGCCTCGGCCGCTGGATTCCGACCACCAGCGTCGACGAATACGCCGCAACCCTTGCGACTTGGTTCGGCGTCAGCGCCTCCGATCTCCCGATCGTGCTCCCGAACATCGGCCGCTTCGCGAAACCGAATCTCGGTTTCCTCTGAGCCCCCGGGCCGGCCCCGCCGGCCCTATCACCAAACCGGAGCGCGGATTCCGGTTTACGAATCCCGGTCTCCGGTTCCGTTTTCCGAGTTCCGGTTTTCAATTCCGGTATCCGAATTTCGGTTTCCGAATTTCGAACTCCGGTTTCCGAATTCCGGTTCCCGGTCTTCAAATCCGGTTTCCGGTCTTCGCCCTCCGGTTTTGCCTTCCGCCGCCGCCATGTCCCCCAAGCGCCTCGCCGTCCTCGTCCTTTCCGTCGCCGCCGCCCTCTTCTTCTACTTCCTGGGCCGCCCCGGCTCCCCGGCCGCGGATCCGACGGTGGCGAGGCCGGGCGGCGGCACTCCAGGCCCGGCCGGCGTTCCATCCGTCTCGCCCGCCTCGGCGCCGATCCGCGCCGGCACCGCGCCGGCCATCGCCCGCTCCACTTTGGCCGACGGCCTCAACTCCCCGGGCCAGGACATCTTCGCCGACCTGCGCCAGATCAACGATCTCCTCGCGGCTTTCCGTTCCAATTTCCCCCGCGACGGCAATCCCTCCGGCAGCAACGCGGAGATCACCGCCGCCTTGGCCGGAAGAAACAAACTCCAGCTTGCCCTCCTCCCGCCCGACCATCCGGCCATCAACCGTGACGGCGAACTCTGCGACCGCTGGGGCACGCCGCTCTTCCTTCACCCGGAAAGCGGCACGCGTATGGATCTCCGCAGCGCCGGCCCCGATCGCAAACTCTGGACCGACGACGACATCGTCTTCGACCGCTGACTCTCGCCCGACCCGCGGCGCGGTCCGCACTCCCGCGCACGCTTTGCCAATTCCTGCGCACGGCGCGGCCAAATCCGAATTCGCGGTTGCGCCGCCCGCCGCGGCCGCTACGGTCCGCGCTCTGCCATGGTTCGCCGCTGCTTCCTGCTGGTCCTCGCCTTTGCCTGCGCCTTCGCGCCGGTGAGCGCGGCGTGGGCCCTGTCCGCCGAGGAAGCCGATTCCTGCTGCTGCGCCGCCAAGTGCCCGTGCACCCCGACGGATTGCGCGCCGGCGCCGGTCGCTCGCACCTCCGCCTCCGCACCGCTCGCCGCCGCCGCCGTGCAGAGTGTCGCCGTCCGCAAATGCGCCCGACCCGACCGCTCCGCCTTTCTTGAGTTTCTGAGTCCCGCCGCCACCGGCCGCGCCGCCCTTGCGAGGGCCGCCTGCCGTAAAGTGCCGGCGCCCGCTGCAACGTCCGCGCTGTTTCGCGCGCATTGCAGCTGGCTGATCTGAGATCCCGGCCTGCGGTGTGCCCGGCGGTCGACGACCGTTCGGCCGGCACTGCTCCGTCCGCCTGACCGAACCGGCCTTGCGCCGGTTGTCCTCCCCGGGGTCATGCCCCGATTTCCGCTCCCTTCGCGGAGCTCCGTTCCCCGCCTGTAAGATTCCCTTTTCCGCTCCGTCTTTGTTTCCAACCATGAAAAACCACCTCCTCCTCGCCGCCGCCCTCCTGGGCTCCGTCACGCTCGGCTTCGCCGCCGACTCCAAAGCTCCCCACCACGGGAGCCATGCAACCAAACCCTCCGCCGCCCAACCGGCCGGCGCCCTTGTCCCCGTCACCGAAAAGGACGCCGCCTGGGCCGCCAAGGCCCGCAAAGACTACCCGCTCGATGTCTGCGTCGCCGCCGACGAAAAACTCGGCAGCATGGGCGACGGCGCCGTCTTCATCTGGCGCGCCGAGGGCAAGCCCGACCGCCTCGTCGTCTTCTGCTGCGAGGGCTGCGTCGACGACTTCAAAGGCGATCCCGCGAAGCACCTGAAGAAGATCGACGCTGCCGCCGCCGCCAAAGCGAAGGCCGCGGGCAAGAAATCCTGACGCCATGGCCGCGCGCCCGACGCTGCTTCTCTTGGTGCTCGGTCTCGCCGGGTCCGCCTCCGCCGCGGACCCGGCCGTCCCGGGTCTGCTCGACGCCGTCGGGCGCGCCCCCCAGCTCGCCGCCGCCGCCCGGCGCATTGAGGCGGCCCAGGCCCGCACCGGCTCCGCCGGCCGGCTCGCCGATCCCGAGATCGAAGCCATGGGCTCCCGCGTCAACGCCGACGCCATGGGCGAAAACCGCGACATGTGGGAACTCAGCGTCCGCCAGCCGCTCCCGAAACGCGGCGAACGCGCCGCCGATCTCGCCCGCGCCGCCGCCGCCGTCCGCATGGCGGAGGCCGATTTCGCGATGACTGCGGGCGACGTCGCCGCGGATGTCGCGCTGGCGCTCGCGGAGGCCGACGGCGCCGACGCACGCGCCGCTCTCCTCGAAGTCCAGCTGCAGCGCCTCGCCGCCGCCCTGCAAAGCGTCGACGCGCGCCTCGCGTCCGGCGTTGCGACGCGGCTGGCCGACCGCCTCACGCTGCAAAGCCGGGTCTCCGCGATGCAATTGGAACGCGAGCAGCTCGGGCGCCTCGCCGCCGACCAGCGCGCGCTCGCCCGCGGCCGCCTCGGCCTCGCTCCCGAGTCCCCGCTCCCGGCCTTCGCGGCTCCCGCCGGCGCCGAGATCGACGCCGCGGATGCCGCCACCGTCGCCGTCGCCCTGGCCCGTCTCGCCGAAGCCGACGCCATGGGCAAAATGGCCCGCGCCGGCGCCAACCCGATGACCTCCGTCGGCCTGCGCTTCGAACGCGAGCGCAGCAGTATGGGCAATCAGGATACCGTCGGCCTGGCGGTCTCGTCCGAAATTCCCTGGCGCACCCGGCGCTACGCCCGCGCCGAAGTCCGCGCCGCCGAAGCCGACCGCGCCGCCGCCGTCGCGGACGCCGACGCCGCCCGCCACCGGCTCGCCGCCGCCGTATCCCGGGTCGCCCGCGCCGAGCGCGTCGCCGCGGCCGCCCGCCGGCTCTCCTCCGACACCCAGGCCCGCCTCGACGCCGAACACGAGGCACTCTCCCGCAGCCTCAGCGTCTCGCGCCCGGCCGGCGGCATGGACGGCGACTCCGCCGTCCTTCACGCCGTCGACATCCTCGACCGCGCGACCGCGCTGCAGCTCCAGATTCTCGAGGCGGAAACCTCCGTCCTCGCCGCCCGCGCCGAACTTTGGCGCTACCTCCCGCCCCGCCGGCTCTTGCCGCCGGACCTCGCCGCCCGCCCATCCACCCGCGATTGATGCCATGAAATCCGTCTTCCTCTTCCTCGCCACCTTCACCGTCGGAGCCGTCGCCGCGCTCGCCTACCGCACCGCCCGCCACGACCCTACTCCGGTTTCCGGTCTCCCCGCTCCGGTTTCCCAGCCAACGTCTCCGGTCTCCGGTCTCCCCACTTCGGTTTCGAAAACGCCGGTCAACACCGTCTGCGCCATCTGCGGCATGGACGTCGACCCGAAGCTGCCCACCGCCGAGTACCAGGGAAAGACCATCGGCTTCGGCTGCCGCATGTGCCCGCCGAAATTCAAGGCCGAGCCCGACAAGTTCGGGCCGCTCTATCTCCGCAACGAAGTTGTCAAACGCTGATCCCATGCGCCGGTCCTCTTTGCTCGCCGCCGCGGCCGGCCTCGCCGCCGGCATTGTGACCGTCGCCTCCATCCCGGCGACGAAGCTCTTCCCGGCGCCCCCCGCCCCGGCTGCCGCCGCGGCGGCCGGCGAGCGCTGGGCCTGCCCGATGATGGACTTCATCGGCAACCGCCCCGGCGACTGCCCGGTCTGTGGCATGAAAATGACAAAGGTCACCGCCGGCGAGCTGACACGCGAACAGCAGAACCGCATGGGCGTATCCCTTTCCACCGTCACGTCCGGCCCCGCCACGGCCATAATCCGCGCCTACGGCACCGTCCGCTACGACGACCGCACCTTGCAGGTCGTCGTGCCGCGCGTCGCCGGCCGCATCGTGAAACGGCATCCCGCTGCGCTCCATCCCGGCAATCTCGTCGCCGCCGGAGATCCGGTCGTCGACCTCTACAGCCCGGAAGCCTTCGCCGCGCAGGGCGAACTCGCCGCCGCGGTGAAACTCGCCGACGGCCACGCCATCCACGCCCTGCTCGAACGCTTCACGCGCTGGAACCTGCGGCCGCTGGCCGACGCCGTCCTGCAGGGCGGCGCCCCCGTCGACACCGTCACGATCCTTTCCCCTTACGCCGGCACCGTCGTGCTCGGTCTCGAAGGCGAAGGCATGGCCGGCGCGAAACTGCCCACCGTCGGCGCCGAAGTGATGGCCGACACGCCGCTGCTCCGCCTCGTCGAGCCGCGCACCTTCATGGTCGTCGTGCACGTGCCCGAGGCCCGCGCGCATTGGCTGCGCGAGGGCCAGACCGTGCGCCTCGCCTCCGACGACCGCGGCGAGTTGCCCGACGTCGCCGCCCGCGTCACGTGGCTTGCCCCCGAACTCAACGCCGAGATTCGTGCCCGCGAGGTCCATCTCCATCTCGCCGACCCCAACGGCCGCCTCCTGGTCGGCAGCCTGGTCAACGCCCGCATCGAGGCCGCCCTCGGTCCCGCGCTCGAGGCCGCCGAGACGCCAGCGATGTTCACCCTCGTGCCGAAATCCGCCGTGCTCTCGACCGGCGTGCGCAACGTCGCCTGGCGCGTCGCCGGCCGCGAAAGCGACGGCCGGATCCGCTTCGAGCTCGCCCCGCTCGCCCTCGGGCCGCGGCTTGAAACGGCGAACGGCACGGACGCCTACATTGTCCGCGCCGGCCTGAAGCCCGGCGACGAGGTCGCCACCCAGGGCGCTTTCCTGATCGACAGCCAAGCCCAGCTCGCCGGCACCCCGAGCCTGCTCTTCCCGCTCGGCGCAACCGCCGCCCCCGCCCACAGCCACTGATTCAGAAGCCAGAACAACACCGAACTCTGAACTCCGAACCCTGAACCGCACGCGCTCCGCGCGTCCGCCCGTGCTCACCTTCGCCATCCGCAATCCGTTCCTGACCCTCGCCGCGTCGCTCGCCCTCGCGATCGCCGGACTGTGGGCCTGGCGCCAGGTGCCGGTCGACGCGATCCCCGATCTCAGCGACAATCAGGTGATCGTCTGGGCCGAGTGGCCGGGCCAAAGCCCGCAGGACATCGACCAGCAGGTCACCTCGCGCCTCGCCCGCGAACTTCAGGGCCTGCCCGGCGTCCGCACCGTGCGGGGCATGTCTCTCTACGGCGCCGCCTACGTCTACGTGATCTTCGAGGAACGCCGCGATCTCTACGACTGCCGCACGCGCGTCCTCGAACGGCTTTCGCAGGTCCAGGGCCTGCTGCCTGCGGGCGTGAATCCGCGTCTCGGGCCCGACGCCACCGCCATGGGCCAAATCTACGCGTTCACGCTCCAGGGCCCGCGCGATCTCGAGGCGAAACGCTACCTGCTTGATCAGGTCGTCGTCCCCGCCCTGCGCGCCGTGCCCGGCGTCGCCGAGGTCGCCCCGGCCGGCGGCGTCGTGCGCGAATACCAGATCGACGTCGACCCCGTGCGCCTCGAGGAGCAGGGCCTCACGCTCGACATGCTGATGATGGCCGTGCAGGCCGCGGGCCGCGACACCGGCGCTATGAGCGTCGAACGCAGCGGCGTCGAAACCATGATCCGCGGCGTCGGCTTCATCCGCTCCGTCGCCGACGTGGAAAACATCGTCCTCCGCGGCAACCGCGCCAAGGGCGCCGGCCTCCGGCTCGGCGAGGTCGCCGCCGTTTCGCTCGGCGGCCAATTCCGCCAGGGCCTGCTCGCCGACGCGCATCAGGAACACGTCGGCGCGATCGTCGGCCTGCGCGTGCGCGAGGATCCGAAGCGCGTGATCGACGCCGTCAAACGCCGCCTCGCCGATCTCGCGCCCACGTTTGCGCGCGAGCAGGTGAGCGTCGTGCCGTTCTACGATCGCTCCCAGCTGATCCGCGAAACCACCGCGACGCTCTCCGCCACGCTCGTCGAGGCCGTCGTCACTACCGCGATCGTGGTTATTGTTTTTCTGTTGCACGCGCGGGCCAGCCTCGCCGTCGCCGTCAGCCTGCCGCTCGGCATGCTCTTCACCTTTCTCGTGATGCACGCCGCCGGTGTCGGGGCCAACATCATGAGCCTCGCCGGCATCGCGATCGCGATCGGCGTGATGGTCGATTTCGGGATCATCATGACCGAAAACATCACGCAGCACCTCGTCGACCTGCAGGAGAAATGCCGGCGCGAGGGCCGCGCGATGCCGACCTCGCCGTTCGACGCGGAGATCACCGCCGCCGTCATCGCCGGGGCCAAGGAAGTCGCGCGCCCGTTGCTCACCTCGGCCGCCACCACCGTGATGGGGTTCCTGCCGATCTTCGCCCTGCAGGATCAGGCCGGCCGGCTGTTCGCGCCGCTCGCATTGACCAAGTCCCTCGCGATCAGCGGCGCCGTCCTCTTCGGCACGCTCCTCGTCCCCGTGCTCTGCCGCCTGCTCCTGCCGCCTTGGCAAGTGCGCAAGCCGATCCTGCTCGCCGTCGCCGGACTCGCGGGCGGCCTCGGCTTCGGCTGGTTCATCCGCGACGGCTGGAGCTTGCCCCAGGACTACGGTCGCTGGGCCCTCGCCGTTCCCGGTTGGCTCTTCGCCCCGCTCTTCGGCGGCGCCGTCGCGCTGCTCGTCTGGCGCCTCGGTCGCGAACGGCTTGTCAACTACGAGGAGAATCCCGCGAGCCGCGCCATCCACGTCGCCTATGAATGGGCCTACGGCCACATCCAGCGCCACAAGGTCGTCTTCACCGCCGCCATCGCCTCGCTCGCCCTCGGCGGCTACCTGCTCGGGCTCGGTTGGACGACGGTGAGTTGGCCGTTGCGCCAAGCCTTCGCCCTCGCCGGCGCCGACCTCTCCCGCACCGCCGCGGACCAAGCGCTGGCGCGCGCGTTTCCCGGCGTCGGTTCGAGTTTCCTGCCGCCGCTCGACGAAGGCAGCCTCCTCTTCATGCCGTCGATCCCGGCTTCCGGCGGTCTCGGCGAAACCCAGCGCGTGATGCTCGCCCAGAATCGTCTCATCGAGTCCGTCCCCGAGGTCGCCCACGTGATGGGCAAAATGGGCCGCGCCGAGACCGCCCTCGATCCCGCACCCATCGGCATGATCGAAACGGTTGTAGTGCTGAAACCGTACGCCGAGTGGCCCGTGCATCCGTTTGCCAAACCCGACGGCACCGAGGAAAAACGCCCACGCACCCTCGCCGAGGTGCGGGCCGCGCTCGCCGCAATCTCCGACATTCCCGGCGTCGCGCCGAGTTGGCTCCAGCCGATCGAGACCCGCGTCGTGATGCTGTCCACCGGCATCCGCAGCCTGATCGCGCTGCAGGTGCTCGGCGACGACACCGACGCCCTCGAGCGCTTTGCCGAAGCCGCCGAGAAAGTGATCCAAGGCACGCCCGGCGCCGTCGACGTGCAGATGCAGCGCGAAGGCGGCAAACCCTACGCCGAGATCCGCCTCGACCCGGAGAAACTCGCGCGCTTCGGCCTGAGCAACGAGCAGGTGATGCGCGCCGTCGAGACCGCCTTCGGCGGCATGGCCGTGACCTATTCGGTCGAAGGCGCACTCCGTTATCCGGTCCGGATCCGCTACGCCCGCGAACGCCGCGACGACGCCGACGAACTCGCCCAGCTCCAGATTCCCGCCACCGCCGGCCACGGCGCCATCCCGCTTTCCAGCCTCCTCGCTGCGCCGACCGTCCACACGCTCGTGTTCGCCGATGCCTCCGGCGCCCAACTCTCGACGTTCGGCGCCCGACTCTCACTCACCCACCAGCGCAACCTCGTCGGCCTCTCGCCCACGCGCGCCGAACTCACGCTGCCCGCCGGCGAATCGCTCGCGTCCGTGCTCGCGCCGTTTGCCGCCGCCGACCGGCCCGAGGCTGTCGGCTCCCGCCCCGGCGAGCTCGGCCTCACCTACACCGTCGGGCCGATGGCGATCCGCTCCGAAGCCGGCAAACGCACGCAGTACGTGCTGCTCAACGCCCGCGGCCGCGGCGAGGTCGAGGTCGTGCGCGACGCCGACGCCCGCCTGCGCACCGCGCTCGCCGCCGGCGAACTCGTCCTGCCCGCCGGCGCCACCTACCGCTGGGTCGGCCGCTACGAACAGAAACTCAAGGCCGACGCCTCGCTCCGCTGGATCATCGCCGCCTCTCTCGCCGTGATGGTGATCCTCATCTACGTCGGCACCCGTTCGTGGCTGATCACCGCGATCATCATCGGCGCGAACGCCTCGGTCACCACGGCCGGCGGCTTCTTCTTCGTCTGGTGGTGGGGCGCCGAGCTCACCACCGCCGTGATCGTCGGCTTCATCGTGCTGCTCGGCGTCATGTTCAACGACGGCATTTTGCTCGGCACGTACATCCAGGAAAAATTCGCGACGCCGCCGCGCGATCTCGGCGAGGTCAACGCGCGCGTCTTCCAGGCCGGCCTGCGCCGCCGCCGCCCGGCCATCATGACCAACGCCACGACGCTGCTCTCCCTCGTGCCCGTCCTCTGGGCCACCGGCCGCGGCTCCGAACTCATGATCCCGATGGTCCTGCCCGTGGTCGGCGGCATGATCTTCGACGTCGTATCCCTTTTCTCGGTACCCGTCTTCTACACCTGGTACTGGGAACGCAAACTCGCCCGCCGGCCGGGGACCGGGGTCCCGGCGCCGAATTGAGGAATGTGAAATCGCGCGCGCCGCGGCGTCGCTTGGCGGCGACGAATTCCGGCTTCTCGGCAAATCGATCTCCCGATGCCCAACTTCCGACTGTCGGCCGGACACATGGGCCGGGGAGGCGCGCCGGCAAATCCCTCGCTTGCCCCGACACGCCATTGCGTCATGCCCGCTCTGCATCCAACCGCCCCGCCCGGCCGCCCGCTCCGGCCGCCTTTCGCCCAGACCCCAATGCGCTCCCGCCTCGTTCTTAGTTTCTTTCCGCTTCCCCGCCTCGCGCGGTTGGCCCGCGGCCTCCTCGCCGCCGCCGCGCTCGGCGGATCGGCCGCCGCGGCCGCGTCCCCCGCGCCGCCGCCCAACATCGTCATCCTCTACGCCGACGACATGGGCTACGGCGACCTCGCGGTCCAGAATCCCGATTCGAAAATCCGCACCCCGCATCTGGACCGTCTGGCCCGCGAGGGCATGCGGTTCACCGATGCCCACAGCTCTTCCGGCATCTGCACGCCGAGCCGCTACGCGCTCCTCACGGGCCGCTTCCACTGGCGCAAATTCCACGGCATCGTCCAGAGCTTCGGCCCGCCGTCGTTCGACGCCGCGGAATTGACCCTGCCCGAACTCCTCCGCGGCCGCGGCTACCGCACCGCCTGCATCGGCAAGTGGCACCTCGGCTGGGACTGGGACGCGATCAAGCGCCCCGGCGCCAAGGCCGATCCGAAAACCGGATACGCCCCCGACGCCTTCGATTGGTCCCGGCCGATTCCGGGCGGGCCCCTCGACCACGGTTTCGATTCCTATTTCGGCGACGACGTCCCGAACTTTCCGCCCTACGCCTGGTTCGAGAACGACCGCGTCGCGACGCCGCCCACCGTCCCGCTCGCGCTCACCCCGAAGACCGCCGAAGGCGCCTGGGAAGCCCGCCCCGGCCCGATGGTCGCGGGCTGGGATTTCCATGCCGTGATGCCCCGTCTCACCGAACGCGCCGAACAATTCATCGCCTCCCGCCGGGGCCAGGCGCAGCCGTTCTTCCTCTACTTCCCGTTCACCTCGCCCCACGCGCCCATCGTGCCGTCCCCGGAGTTCGCCGGCAAATCGCAGGCCGGCGGTTACGGCGACTTCATGGAGCAGACCGACTCCACCGTCGGCCGCGTCCTCGCCGCGCTCGCCGCGCACGGTTTCGCCGACAACACCCTCGTCATCTTCTCCGCCGACAACGGCCCGGAGAGCTACGCCTATCCTCGGATCCGGAATTTCGGGCACCGCAGCGCCGGCCCGCTGCGCGGACTCAAACGCGATCTCTGGGAAGGCGGCCACCGCGTGCCGTTCCTTGTGCGCTGGCCGGGCCGGGTGCCCGCGGGAGCCGTCTCGCCCGCGCTGGTGAGCCAGGTCGACATCATGGCAACCCTCGCCGCCGCCGTCGGCGCCCCGCTCCCCGCCGGTACCGCCCACGACAGCCACAACCTGCTCGACGTTTGGACCAAGAATGCGCCGAGCCCGCGCCGCACGATCGTCCACAACACCAACGCCAACGGCTACGCCCTCCGCCACGACCAATGGCTCTATATCGCGTCCCGGACCGGCGCCGTCACCAAGGTGCCCGACTGGTTCGATCCCGCCCACGGCTATGCGCCGCACACCCAGCCCGGCGAACTGTACGACCTCTCCGCCGATCTGGCGCAGCACCGCAATCTCCACGCGCAGCTGCCGGAAAAGGTCGCCGAGCTTTCCGCCCTCCTCGCCGCCGTCCGCGCCAAGGGCCAGATCCGCTGAAACCCACCCCCGCGCTTTGCTCTCCCCTGTAACCTCCGATCCAATTCGCCCCATGTTTTCGCGCCTCCTGATTCTTCTCGCCTGCACCGTCCCGCTCTTCGCCGCCGACGATCGCGGCACCTTGCTTTTCCAGGACGATTTCAACCGGAACGAAGCCCAGGAAACGACCGACGCCCCCGGCAACGGCTGGGGCACCAACAGCAAATCCCGCGCGAAGGGCCACAAGCAGGTCGATCTGCGCGACGGCGCGCTGCACATCTTCATCCACGCCGAAGCCGACCACGCCGTGTCCGTCACGCACGCGGCTGAGTTTGCCGACGGCGCCGTCGCCCTCCGCTTCAAACTCGAGGACGCCCGCGACAGCCTCGGCCTCGATTTCGCCGATCTCGGCCGCAAAGACGTCCACGCCGGCCATCTCTTCGCCGCGCGCGTCGCCCCGAAACAGGTGCTGCTCCAGGATCTCGCCACCGGCAACATGCGCCTCGACATCCGCGAAACGCGGCAGGCGAAGAAGCCCCTGAGCGCCGAGCAAAAGTCCGCCCTCGAAGGCAAAGAAAAGAAAATCCCCGCCCAACTCGCCCTCGGCACGTGGCACGATCTCTTGGTCAAGATTTCCGGCGACGAACTCTCCGTCTCTGTCGACGGCACCGAGGTCGGAAAACTCAAGTCCCAGGGCATCGCGCATCCCACGAAACGCGTCCTCCGCCTCGCCGTGCCGCGCAACGCCGTGGTCGACGACGTGAAAATCTGGCGGAAGTCGTAACCCCCGTCCCGCTCCGCCGCGCAGGCGCAAGCGCCGGCGAGTGGAGCCGCTCCGTTCCCAGGGAACCGCTGAAAACGCACGGCTGAGTTTCTTGCCCTGGTCCCGGAAAGCAGATTGCCGCCAAGAGGCGCAAAGAGCGCAGAAAACCGACATCCTCGGCCGCAGCTATTGCGGATTTTGAGTTTCTTTGCGGCCATCCCAAGGGCCGAAATCCGGAGACCGCCAAATCCCCCGCAGGTTTTTCCGAGGATCCTCAACTCAAGATTCGCACTGCGGTGCCGATGCAGGCCGGCCGGCGCGATTTGCCCCGCGGCATTGACTCCGGCGCCTTGCTCGACCTCTTTCCCGACGTGTCCCGTTTCCGTCCGCTCCTCGCCCTCGTGCTGGTCGCCCTCTGGCTTCCGGCCACGCTGCATTGCGAGATCGAGGCGACGGGATTGCTCGACGCCATCGCCTGCTGCGAATCGGAGTCACATCCGGATTCCGCCGCGGCGGACTGCAGCACCGATTCCTGCGAGATCGCCGAGGGCGCCTTCGCCGCCCCGGCTGCAACGGCCCTCGGAGCCGCGCCGGTGCTCTGCGTCCTCGCCGAAGTTTTTCCGAACACCCCGCCGGACAAAGCCGTCGCCGCGCCGCCTGTTTCGGGCGTGATCGTCGCCGCGGCCGCCCCGCCGGAGGTCAATCGTTCGTGGAGTTTTGCCGCCCGGGCCGCCCCGCTGCCCGGCGCGCCCGCGTCCGTTTTGCGCTGATCGGTCCCTGCGCGGACCGGTCCGTTTTCCCGTCCCGGCCACGGCGGCGCCTCTGCGCCCGTGCCCGGCGTCCCGGCCCCTCCACGCCCGTTGCCCGATCCCCATGCCCACTTTTTCCCGTCTCCCTTTTCTTCCCTTCATCCTTGGCGCCGCCTCGGCCGCATTCGCCGCCGCCGAAACGTCCGCGCCCCCGCTGACGCTCGCCCAGGCCCTCGCCCGCGCGGGCGAACAGCACCCCGCGTTGGCCGCCGACAGCTATGCGGCCCGCGCCGCCGCCGCCCTTGTCGAACAGGCCGGCGCGCCGCCCGCCGCCACCCTCGATCTCGCCGTGGAAAACGCGTTCGGCACCGGCGACCTCCGCGGCGTGCGCGGCCTTGAGACGACCGTGCAAAGCAGCCGGACTCTCGAGTGGGGCGGCAAACGCGGGAAACGCGTCGCGCTCGCCGAAGCCGAACGCGAGATCGCCCTCCGCACCGCCGCCGTCCGCCGCGCGGAGATCCTCGCCGGCACCGCCGCCGCCTTCGTGCAGGCCGTGGCCGCCGCCGAACGGCTCGCGCTCGCCGGGGAACCGCTGCGCCTTGCCCGCGAGACGCTCGCGCTCGCCGAAGCCCGTCACCGCGCCGGCGCCGCCGCCCCGGCCGAGACCGTCCGCGCCCGTGTCTCCCTCGCGCTGGCCGAAAGCGAAACCGCCCGCCTCGCGGCCGCGGCCGCCGCCGCCCGCACCGCCCTCGCCGCCAGTTGGGGCGATCCCGCCGGCGCCCCGCCCGCCGTCCCCGGCCGCCTCCGCCTGCCGGCCGAACTTCCCGCCGTCGCCGCCTGGCGCGCGCGCCTCGCCGGCCATCCGCGGCTCGCGCTGCAGGACGCCCTGATCGCCGCCCGCCGCGCCCACCTCGCGCTCGCGCAGGCCCAGGCCACCGGCGATGTCACCGCCACGGGCGGCGTGCGGTTCCTCCGCGCCGGTTCCGACGCCGCATTCGTCGCCGGGCTCTCGTTTCCCTTGCCGTCGCGCGAACGCAACCAGGGCAACATCCGCGCCGCGCGCGAGACCCTCGCCGGCACCGAGAGTACCGTCCACGCCGTGCAATCCGAATTGGAAGCCGGCTTCGCAGCCGCGTGGCAGGACTTTGCCGCGGCGCATGCCTTGGCCCTGAAACTCGCCCGCGACGCCGCACCCGCCGCGGCCGAGGCCGCCGCCACGCTCCGCGCCGCCTACGCCGCCGGCCAGATCCCGCTCACCGAAGTGCTCGAAGCCCAGCGCGCCCTCGCCGCCGTCCGCCGCGAACTTCTCGAGGCCGAGATTGCCGCCGCCCTCGCCCTCGCCCGCGCCGAGAGCTTCGCCGATCCCGCCTACCCGTTCACCGCCGCCCTCCTTTCGTCCGCATGAAAACCCGCTTTTACCCGTTCTGCGTTCTCCTGCTGCTGGGCGCGCCGCTCGGCGCCGCGGACGCCGCGCGCAACGCCAACCTCGTCATCCTCGACGCCACCGCCGTCGAGAATCTCCGGCTCCGCACCGCCGTCGCCGAACCGGGCGACTTCGAGGAAACCGTCTTCGCCCTCGGCCGCATCGACGTCTACCCGGGACGCCGCGCCGTCGTCAGTTCGCGCATCCCCGGCCGCGCCCTCGAGGTCAACCTCAAGCTCGACCATCCCGTGCGCCAGGGCGACGTCGCCGTCGTGGTCGAGAGCCGCCAGTTCGGCGAGCCGCCGCCGGCCGTGCAGGTTTCCGCGCCGATCTCCGGGATCGTGAGCGCGACGTTCGTCGTACCGGGCCAGCCGGTCGATCCCGACAAACCCCTCGCCGAGATCATCGATCTCACGGAGGTGTACGCGCTCGCCCGCGTGCCCGAGCACCTCGCCGCCCGCCTCAAGCCCGGGCAACTCGCCCGCATCTCCGCCCCGGCCGTGGCGGACACCGTCTTCGAGGCCGACCTGGAACACCTCGGCGCCCTCGCCGATCCGGCCAGCGGCACCGTCGAAGCCGCGTTCCACGTGCGGAATCCCGGACTCCGCCTGCGCCCCGGCATGCGCGCCGAGTTCTCCATCGTGACCGAACGACATACCGGCGTGACCAGCGTGCCGCGCAGCGCCCTGCAAGGCGACGCCACGAACCGCTTCGTTTACGTGAAGGACTTCGATCTGCCCCACGCGTTTCTCAAAACTCCCGTCGTGGTCGGCCGAAGCAACGACCGCTTCGTGGAGATCGTCCGCGGCCTGCTGCCCGCCGACGAAGTGGTCACCGAGGGTGCCTACTCCCTCGCGTTCGCCGGCGCCGGCAGCGTCTCCCTCAAAGCCGCGCTCGATGCCGCCCACGGCCACGCCCACGCCGAGGACGGTTCGGAATTGAAGCCGGGCGAAGCGAAACCCGCCGTCGCCGCGGCCGGGCACGATCACGGCCATGCCCACGATCACGGCGACGAACACCCCGAGCGCCCGTGGCAAATCTTGAGCGCCGTCCTCTTCCTCGCCCTCCTCGCCGTCGGTTTCCGCCGCCCGCGCGGCGCGCCCCCCGCGCAGCCCTGAGGCACCTGGCCATGCTCAATCGCCTCATCCAGTGGTCGCTCGCCCATCGCGCGGCCGTCCTCGGCCTCTCGCTTCTCGTGCTCGCGCTCGGGCTGCGTTCCGGCCTCGGCCTCCCCGTCGAGGTGCTGCCGGATCTGACCAAACCCACCGTCATCATCCTCACCGAAGCCCCGGGCCTCGCCCCCGAGGAAGTCGAGACCCGCGTCACCCAGCCGCTCGAAAGCGCCCTCATGGGTGTCGCCGGCCTCACCCGCCTCCGCTCCAACTCCGACGTTTCCCTCTCCCTCGTCTACGCCGAGTTCGGCTGGGACACCGACATCTACAAGGCCCGCGCGCTGGTGCAGGAGCGCCTGCAGTCGGCCCGCGGGCAACTGCCCGACGGTATCCAACCCGTCATGACGCCGGTCGCCTCGCTCATGGGCGAAATTCTCCTCGTGGGCGTGCGCTCCACGATCAAGCCGGGCCAGCCCGGCTACCTGCCGCCGCGCGACGTCCGCGCGCTCGCCGATTGGACCATCAAACGCCGTCTCCAAAGCGTCCCCGGCATCGCCGAAATTCTCAACATGGGCGGCGGCGTGAAACAGATCGAAGTCCGCCCCGATCCCTACCGCTTGCAGGCGCATGGCGTCGGTCTGGCCGAACTCGAACACGCCGTCGCCGCCGCCGCCACCACCACCACCGGCGGCTTCCTCAGCACCGGCCCCACCGAAATCATGGTCCGCAATCTCGCGATGACCACCGACCTCGGCGACCTCGCGCGCACCGTCATCAAGCACGTCAACGACCGCCCGGTCGCGCTCGCCGACGTCGCCGACGTCGCCTGGGGCATCGAGCCCATGCGCGGCGACGCCACCGTCAGCGTCGCCCCGGAAAAGACGCCCACCTACGGCGTCATCATGTCCATCACCAAGTCGCCCGGCTTCGATACCCGCGCGCTCACCGGGCAGATCAAGACCGCGCTGGCCGAGCTCAAGCCCGCCTTCCCGGCCGGCGTCGAGACCGTGCTGCTCTTCCAGCAAAAAGACTTCATCGACCACGCCATCGGCAATCTGAAGGCCGCCATCCGCGACGGCGCGATCATGGTCACCGTCGTCCTCTTTCTCTTCCTCCTGAATTTCCGCACCACGTTCATCACGCTCATGGCGATGCCCATGAGCTTCGCGATCACGCTGCTCACGTTCCAGTGGCTCGGCATCTCGGTGAACTCGATGACCCTCGGCGGCCTCGCCGTCGCCATCGGCATGGTCGTGGACGACGCCATCGTGGACGTCGAAAACGTCTTCCGCCGCCTCCGCGAAAACGCCGCCTCCCCGCACCCGCGCCCGAAACTCCAGGTCATCGGCCGCGCCTCGGGCGAAGTGCGGAACTCCATCCTCTACGCCACCGTTCTCATCATTCTCGTCTTTGTGCCGTTGCTCGGCCTGAGCGGCGTCGAGGGCAAACTCTTCGCCCCGATCGCCGTCGCGACCATCGTCAGCATGGTCGCCTCCTTCGCGGTCTCGCTGACGCTGATTCCCGTTCTCTGCTCGTTCCTCCTCAACCCGAAGGAAGGCCAAGCGCACGACGACGGCCGCTTCGTCCGCCTCCTCAAGACGGTGCTCCGCCGCACCCTGATCCGCGTCGGTCTCGATTTCCCCGTTCCCGTGCTCGCGCTCGTTTTCGCCGGCGTCGCCGCCGCGTTCATGCTCTACCCCAAAATGGGCAAAGACTTCCTGCCCGCGTTCCGCGAGGAGACCGCCCTCATCGCCGCCACCTCCGCGCCCGGCACCTCGCTGGAGGAGATGAACCGGATCTCCGATGTGATCGAAGCCCAGATCCTCGCGGTCCCCGAAGTCCGCAAAGTCGGCCGGCGCCTCGGCCGCGCCGAACGCGGCGATCACGTCGTCCCTGTCTCCACCGCCGAATTCGATGTCGATTTCCGCACCGAGGACACCGCCGCGACCGGCCCCGGCCGCAGCCGCCGGGAAATTCTCGACGACGTGAGGCGCCGCCTGAAAACGATCCCCGGCGTCTTCGCCGTCGTCGGCGGCCCCCTCGCCGACCGCATCGGCCACATGCTCAGCGGCGTCTCCGCGCCCGTCGCGATCAAAGTCTTCGGTCCCGACCTCGACACCCTCCGCCGTCTCGGCACCGAAGTGCAGCGGATCGCGCAAACCATTCCCGGATTCGAGGACGCCAAGCTCGACCAGCAATCCTCCATTCCCCAGCTCCGCATCGAAGCCAACCGCGACCGCGCCGCCGCCTACGGCGTCACGCCCGGCGCCCTCAACGCCCAACTCGGCACCCTCGTCGGCGGCAAGGAAATCGCCGAACTCCGCGAGGGCCAGCGCGCCGTGAATCTCGTAATTCGCCTGCCGCAGGAATGGCGCGACTCGCCGGAAAAAATCGCGCGCCTCCCCATCGAAACCGAAAGCGGCCAACGCATCCCGCTCTCCCTCGTCGCCGACGTGCGCGAGGCCAAGGGCCCGAACGTCATCTTCCGCGAAAACAGCCAGCGCCGCTTCACCATCGCCATCAAGCCCACCGTCCGCGACGTCGGGGTGCTCGTGGCGCGCCTGCAAAACGAAGTGCGCGAAAAGGTGAAACTCCCCGAAGGCTACTTCATCACCTACGAAGGCGAGTTTCGGGCGCAGCAGGACGCCACGCGTCGTATCGTGATCTTCAGTACCGCGGTGTTCGTCGTCATCGTGTTTCTCCTCTACGGCTACTTCCGGAGCCTGTCGCTCGCGCTGCAGGTGATGCTCAGCATCCCGTTGTCGCTCGTCGGCGGCCTCGTCTACACGTGGCTCAAGGTGGACAATATCAGCATCGCCACCCTCGTCGGCTTCATCGCCGTCGGCGGCGTCGCCGCCCGCAACGGCATCATGATGATTTCCCACTACCTGCACCTCATGCAGCACGAGGGCGAGAGCTTCACCCGCGCGATGGTCGAACGCGGCACCCTCGAGCGCATGGTCCCCGTCCTCATGACCGCCCTCGCCGCCGGCATCGCCCTCGTTCCGCTCGTCCTCGCCGGCGACCAACCCGGCAAGGAAATCCTCCACCCCGTCGCCGTCGTCATCGTCGGCGGCCTCGTCTCCTCGACCCTGCTCGAATTCCTCGTGCGCCCGCTCGTGTTTTTCCACTTCGGCCGCCGCGCCGCCGCGCAGGCCCTCGAACGCGAAGCCGCCGCCGCCCAATGAACGCTTTTTCCTCCACCATGAAATCCATCCGCTCCCTCCTCTCCGTCCCATCGGTCGCATCCGTCCTATCGGTCCTATCCCTGCTCGCCGTCCCCGCACTCGCCGCGGACAAAAAACACGACCCCAGCGACCACACCCACGAAAAGAAAACCGCCGGCCCCAACGGCGGCCGCCTCATCAACACCGTCACTCCCCGCGCCGAGTTCTTCGTCACCGCCGACCGCAAGGTGCAGATCACCTTCCTCGACGCCGCGGGCAAAGCCATCGCCCCCGCCGGCCAGGTCGTGACGGTCACCAGCGGCGAACGCTCCGCGCCCAAAACCCTTACGTTCGTGAAATCGGGCGACACTCTCCTCTCCGTCGCCGCCCTGCCGGCCGGCAACAACCTGCCGACCGTCGTGCAAATCAAGGCCGACGCCGCCGCCAAGCCGATCACCGCCAAGTTCAACGTCGATCTGGTCAAGTGCGGCGAATGCAAACTCGCCGAATACGCCTGCATCTGCGCGCATTGACCGGTCCGGCCGCCGGCGCAGGAAATCCGCCCCGGGACTTGTCGGCCGCGCGGCCCCCGGCATAGTCCCGCCATGAACTTTCTCCGCCTCCTCCCCGCCCTTGTCGGTTTCACCGCCCTCTTCCTCGCCGGCTGCAGCAAATCCGGCTCCTCCGGCCACAGCGGCGGCGGCCACGCCCACACCGCCCCGCACGGCGGCACCCTGATCGAACTCGGCGAACACGCCTACAATCTCGAACTCGTCCGCGACGCCGCCGCCGGCAAGCTCACGGTCTACATCCTCGACGGCCACGCCGAGAATTTCGTCCGCATCGCCGCCAAGGAAATCGAGGTCGTCGCCATCGCCGGCGGCCAACGCCGCCCCCTCGTCCTCGCCGCCGTCGCCAACCCCGCCACCGGCGAAACCGTCGGCAACACCTCGCAGTTCGAAGCCTCCGCCGACTGGCTCAAGTCCACCGCCGAATTCCCCGGCACCGTCACCGCCGTCGACATCCGCGGCACCGTCTTCCGCAACGTCGCCATCTACCTGCGCAAGTGATCCCGCCCGGCCCAGCCCGCCGCGGTCTCCTCGCCGGCCTGCTCCTCGCCGCCCTCGCCGCGGCGCAGGCCCCCGCCCAGGTCACGGGCCTCCGCGGTTTCCGCGACCATTCCCTCTGCTGCGCCATCGGCATACCGTCGATCCACGGCGCCGACGGTTCCTTCGACCCCGCGCCCGATCCCGTCCTCAGCCGCCGCCGCGCGCCGGCCCCGCCCGCGCCGGACGCCGCACCTGCCGCCCCGCGCCCCATCGTGCGGTTGCCGGGCCCGCCCCTCACCGAGCTCGACGGGCCGTTGAAGTACCAATCCGGATACGCCAAAATCGCGTTCAGCCAACTCGCCGGTTTCGACTTCGTCCCGCCGCCCCAGCCGGTCGCGGAAAACCAACCCGTACCCGACGTCCTCGCCGGCATCCCGGCCTCCATCCGCCGGCTCGACAACCGCAAGGTCGTCCTCACCGGCTTCATGCTGCCGACCAAAATGGAGGCGGGCTTCGCGAAAGAGTTCTTCTTCCTCAGCAGCTCCCAGCTCTGCTGCTACGGCGTCACCCCTTCCCTCAACGACCTCATCGTCGTCCGCATGAAGGACGAGGGCGTGCCCGCCGTGCAGGACGTCCCCGTCTCCCTCGCCGGCATTCTCCGCGTCCGCGCCCAATGGACCGCCGGCTACCTCGAAAGCATCTACGAACTCGAAGGCCACGGCCTCCTCAAAACCAAAGACTGACCGCCCACCCGTTTCCCGTTTTTCCAATTTCCCGCTTTCCCAATTTTCCGCTTTTCCAATTTTCCATGATCCCCGTTACCGTCCTCACCGGCTTCCTTGGCGCCGGCAAGACCACCCTCCTCAACCGCATCCTCACCGAATACCACGGCAAGAAACTCGCCGTGATCGAAAACGAATTCGGCGAGGTCGGCGTCGACCACCAGCTCGTCATCCAGAGCGAGGAGGAACTCTTCGAGATGAACAACGGCTGCATCTGCTGCAGCGTGCGCGGCGATCTCATCCGCATCCTCGGCCGCCTGCTCAAACGCAAGGACCGGCTCGACGGCATTCTCATCGAGACCACCGGCCTCGCCAATCCCGCCCCCGTCGCGCAGACGTTCTTCACCGACGACGAGATCAAGCAGCACTTCCGCCTCGACGCCATCGTCACCGTCGTCGACGCCAAACACGTCAGCCAGCACCTCGACGGCGACGACGAGTCCGTGAAACAGATCGGTTTCGCCGACGTGATCCTCCTCAACAAGACCGACCTCGTCGCCCCCGCCGAACTCGCCGCCCTCGAGGCCCGCATCAAGGGCATCAACGCCGTCGCCCGCGTCCATCGCACGCAAAACTGCGATATCCCCTTCGACCGCGTCCTCGACGTCGGCGGCTTCAACCTCAGCCGCGCCACCGAACTCGACCCGCAGTTCCTCCAACCCGAATACCCCTTCGAATGGGCCGGCGCCTACGCCCTGCCCGTCGGCCAACACGTCCTCGAGATCGGCCACTGCGACCACGATCACGGCCATGATCACGGTCACGACCATGGCCACGACCACGGCGAAGCCGGCCACCACCATCATCACCACGGCAATCCCAACGAACTCGATGTCGTCGTCATGCCCGTGAAATCCCTCGCCGAAGCCGATCTCGCCACGGCCCGCGACGCCGCCGTCCTCGTTTTTTCGGATTGGGAAGCCCGCACCGCCGAAGGCGAAACCGTCAACCCCGGCGCCACCTTGCATCGCCTTCTCCTCAAAGACGGCGACGGCCGCTTCGTCCTCAAAATCACGCAGCCCGGTTTCTATCTCGTCTGCGAATCCTGCGGCCACGATCCCCTCCACATCCGCATTATGGGCGAGACCGCCCGCCCCGCCTGGCAGCAGGACTTCCATCTCGCCCACGACCACAACGAGGCCGTCTCCTCCGTCGGCATCAGCACGCCCGGCGACCTCGACGGCAAGAAACTCAACGACTGGATCGGCGACCTCCTCAAGACCAAGGGCGGCGACATCTACCGCATGAAGGGCGTGCTCGCCGTGAAGGGCTCCG
This sequence comes from Opitutaceae bacterium, assembly GCA_027482185.1. Classification (GTDB taxonomy): domain Bacteria; phylum Verrucomicrobiota; class Verrucomicrobiia; order Opitutales; family Opitutaceae; genus ER46. The sequence goes on from JAIXWF010000011.1 coordinate 475,172, forward strand.
GCAAACGCCTCGTCTTTCAAGGCGTCCACATGCTCTTCGACGCCAAGTTCGACCGCGAATGGGGCTCCACCCCGCGCCAGAACACCCTCGTCTTCATCGGCAAGAACCTCGACCGCGCCGCACTCACCGAAGGCTTCAAAGCCTGCCTCGCCTGATCGTCCCCGGCACCTCCCCCCATCCGCTCCGGTATAGGTCCCATCCGTCCTATCCGTCCCATCTCCCCACCCCGCCAGTCCGCCCCCGCAAACCGGCCCGCAAATTGCTGACCCCGGGGATTGCCTTTGCCCGGCAATACTTCATGCGTTGGCGCCACGTACTTGCGGGCGCTTTCAGGCCTAGTGCATTCCGCCGGTCGAAACCGCCTCCTCCCTCCCGCTCATGTCCCGCTCCCGCTTCCGCCGCGCCGCTTTCCGCGGTCTCGTTTCGCTCGTGGCGGCCTTGGCGGCAGCGGTCCCGGCGCCCGGCGCGACCGTCACCTGGGTCGGCCTCGGCCTGAACAACGACTGGTCCACGATCCTGAATTGGTCCGGTAGCCTCGTCCCGGCCAACGACGGCACCGCCATGGTCGAGTTCGGCGGCACCGTCCGGCTCTCGCCCAACATCAGCAGCAGCTGGAGCATCGATAGCCTCACCTTCGTTTCCGGCGCCGGCGCCTTCACCCTCGGCGGCTCCAGCCTCACCGTCGGCCTCGGCGGCATCACGAACTCTTCCTCCAATCTCCAGACGATCTCCGCCCCGGTCGTCGTCGGCGCCGCCCAGACTTGGGACACCGGCTCCGCCGGCCTCACCGTTTCCGGGATCGTTTCCGGCTCCGCCAATCTGACCAAGGCCGGCACCGGCACCCTCTTCCTCTCCGGCGCCAACACCTTCACCGGATCCCTCACGGTCACCCGCGGCACCGTTCGCCTCGGCGCCAACCCCGCCGCGACCACCGGCTCCCTCATCGTCAATTCCCAGACCGCCGGCGCCACCGCCGTCTTCGATTTCGACGACTCCGACGTCACCTTCGCCTCCGTCCAACTCGGCGGCACCGGCGGCACCGCCACTTCGACCAGCAACATTCTCGGCAACAACGGCACCCTCACCGTCGGCGGCACCCTCACCTTCGACGCCACCAACAACCCCAACGGCTCCACCATCGCCGGCCGCCTCTCCCTCGCCGCCGGCAACCGCACGTTCACGATCGGCGATTCCACCAACGCGATCGCCGACGTCACCATCTCCCGCTCGATTTCCGGCAGCGGCAATCTGGTCAAGACCGGCCCCGGCACCCTCGTCCTCTCCGCCACCAATTCCTACTCGGGCGACACCATCGTCAATCGCGGCACCCTCCAACTCGGCGCCAACCAAACCGCCGCCACCACCAACCTCATCGTCCGCGCCGATTCCGCCGCCACCCCGGTCTACAATCTCAACGGCTACAACGCCTCGTTCACCAACATTACCTTGGGCGGCATCACCGGCTTCGTCGGCAATATCTCCACCGGCGCCGGCACCCTCTCCGTTTCCAACAGCATCGTCTACGACGCCACCAACAATCCGCCCACCGCCACCCTCCCCGTCTCCCTCGATATCGGCTCCGGCACCGTCACCATCGACGTCGGCAACTCCTCCGCCGCCCACCCCGATCTCATCGTTTCGAGCATGATCTCCGGCGGCGGCGGCCTGCTCAAGACCGGCACCGGCACCCTCACCCTCTCCGGCGTCAGCACCTACGACGGCGGCCTCAAGATCGCCGCCGGCACCGTCATCGTCTCGAATTTCCCCGACCCCGGCGCCTCCAGCCCCTTCGGCGACGGCACCTCGCCCCTCCAACTCGGCGACGGCTCCTCCGCCGGCGCCATCGAGTACACCGGCACCGGCGACACCAGCAGCCGCGACATCGACCTCACCGGCACCACCGGCAACGGCAAAATCATCAGCTCCGGCGCCGGCGCCCTCATTCTCACCGGCAACCTCAGCACTGTCGGCATCGGCAACAAGTTTCTCGAACTCTCCGGCTCCAACACCGGCGCCAATCGCCTCGACGGCCCCATCTCCGACGGCAGCGGCGTCACCGGCCTGATCAAATCCGGCTCCGGCACCTGGACCCTCAACACCGCCAGCACCTTCAGCGGCGACGTGAAGATCTACCAGGGCACGCTCCAGACCTCTTCCCTCGAATACAACGGCACCAACAGCGCCCTCGGCACCGGCAGCAACATCCGCTTCGGCAACGGTTCCGACACCGGCACCCTCCTCTACAACGGCTCCGGCACCAGCACGGACCGCAACATCATTCTCGCCGGCAGTTCCGGCGGCGGCACCATCCTCAACAACGGCACCGGCGGGATCCGCCTCTCCGGCGCCTTCTCGGTCGCGACCAACGGCGCCAAGGCCTTCACCCTCGGCGGTTCGAACACCGACGACAATTATTTCGACGGCGACATCGTCGACTCCGGCGCCGGCGTCACGACCTTGATCAAGGAAGGCGCCGGCAAGTGGATCCTCGCCGGCACGAACACCTACACCGGCGGCACCCTCATCAGCGACGGCACGCTCTACATCGGCTACGACACCCCGGGCACTCTGCCGGGCAACGCCACCAATAACGGCACCCTCATCTTCTCCCGGTCCGACGCCTACAACTATACCGGCGTCATTTCCGGCACCGGCAACGTCTACCAAGGCGGCAGCGGGACGCTGGAACTCACCGGTCTCAACACCTTCTCCGGCGAATTCGGCGTGCTCAAGGGCACCGTCTCGTTCTCCACCTTCGGCACTCCCGGCGTCTCCGGCCCCTTCGGCTCCGGCACCAGCCCCATCGCGCTCGGCTCCGGCGAATCCCAAGGCACGCTCGAGTACACCGGCACCGGCGCAAGCAGCAGCCGCGGCTTCGATCTCGCCGGCACCTACAGCAACGGCAAGATCTCCAACCGGGGCACCGGGGCCCTCACGCTCTCCGGCAACCTCATCGCCAGCGGTTCCGGCGCCAAGTTCTTCATTCTCGGCGGCAACAACACCGGCAACAACGTCTTCTCCGGCACCATCTCCGACAGCGGCGGCGGCAACACCGGCCTGAAGAAACAGGACGCCGGCACCTGGACCGTTTCGGGCAACAGCGCCTTCACGGGCGATGTCGTCCTCGAACAGGGAACGCTGGTCGCCACCAGCCTCGCCAATTCCGCCTCCTCCAGCGCCCTCGGCGCCGGCAATGCCCTCCGCTTCAGCGCCGCCAGCGGCAGCCCGATCCTCGACTACACCGGCGGCACGACCAGCACCAACCGCACGATCGATTTCTACAGCGACGCCACGATCCTCGCCAACGGTACCGGCCCGATCACCTTCACCGGGACGTTCAACATTTCCCGGAGCTCGTCGTTCACCCTTACCCTCGGCGGCACCAACACCGGCAACAACACGATCGCCTCCGTCATCCCCAACAGCGGCTACTACAGCACCTACGTCGAGAAAACCGGCTCCGGCACCTGGGTCCTCTCCGGCGCCAACCTCTACAGCGGCTACACCACCGTCACCGCCGGCACCCTCGCCCTCGGCGCCAACAACGTCCTCGAAGACACCAGCGGCCTCTACGTCAACGGCGGCACCTTCAGCTTGGGCACCTACAGCGACACCGTCGGCTCCGTCTACGGCAACGGCGGCAACATCACCGGCACCGGCACCCTCACCTCGTCGTCGTTCACGTTCAACCACGCCGGCTCCGCCCTCGTCTCCGCCATCCTCGCCGGCCCTTCCTCCAACCTCACGATGTCCGGCGGCGGCGTCCTCACCCTCAGCGGCGCCAACACCTTCGCCGGCACCGTGCAGATCCAGCACGGCACGATCGAAGCCGGCACGCTCCCCGCCGCCGGCACCGCCGGCTCCCTCGGCGCCGGCACCGCCGCCATCGAGCTCGGCAGCTCCGCAAGCACCGGCATCCTCTCCTACACCGGCGCCGGCGCCACGACCAACCGCGGCATCCATCTCGCCGGCACCACCGGCGGCGGCACCCTCTCCGCCAACGGCACCGGCAACGTCACCTTCACCGGCAACGTCACCGCCGCCATCGGCGGCAACAAGGTGCTCACCCTCGCCGGCACCAACACCGGCAACAACACGCTCTCCGGCGTCATCGCCGACCCGATCTCCGGCGGCTTCACCACCGCCGTCGCCAAGACCGGCACCGGCACCTGGCTCGTCACCGGCACCAACACCTACTCCGGCGGCACCACCGTCAGCGGCGGCATCCTCTACACCAACACCGCCGCCGGCCTCGGCACCGGCGCCATCACGCTCAACGGCGGCATCCTCCAGGTCGCCAACGGCGTCACGCTGCCCAACGCCCTCTCCTTCGGCGGCGGCGGCGGCACCATCCGCGGCAACGGCACCTACGCCGGCGCCGTTTCCGTCGGCTCCAACGTCGTCCTCTCGCCCGGCGATTCCCCCGGCACGCTCACCTTCACCGGCGCCCTCAATTGGGCCCCCGGCGGCGCCTACAGCGTCGACCTGCTCAACGCCTCCGGCGCCACCCCCGGCACCACCCACGACACCCTCGTCGTCACCGGCGCCGGCAGCTTCACGGTCAGCGCCACCTCCGGTTCGCCCTTCACGCTCAACCTGATCTCGCTCTCCAGCGCCTTGGTCGCCGGCAACATCGCCGACTTCACCAACACCGGCACCTACTCCTGGCAGATCGCCTCGTCGACCAACCCGATCACCGGCTTCAACGCCAACGCCTTCGCGATCAATACCTCGGGCTTCACCAACCCCGTCGGCCTCGGCACTTTCAACGTCAGCCTCGGCGGCAGCGGCGGCAACACCGCCATTCTTCTCAACTTCACGCCGATCCCCGAGCCCTCCACCTGGGCCCTCCTCCTCGCCGGCGCCGCCCTGGTCGGCTTCCTCGAGTACCGCCGCCGGCGCTGATAGAGCTGTCAGCTCTCAGCTTTCAGCACCGGAGAGCGATCCGCCCCATTTTGCGGCGGCCCCCCCCAAATGCGGGACCAAGTGAACGCCAACGGCCCGCGCCGCCAGCTGACCGCTGACCGCTGATAGCTGATAGCTGATTGCTGATTGCTGATTGCTGATTGCTGATTGCTGATCGCCGACCGCCAGCGGCTGCGCCGCCTTACAGCAGCCCCCGGATTTCCTCCAGCGCCTGCTTCGTGCGCTTCACGCCGTCGAGTTCGCCGTGCTTCGCGCCCTCGTATTCGATTCCCACATACCCGGAATAGCCGGCGCCGGTCACGATCCGCAGCAGGCGCTCGTAATCCAGCGTCATCTCCGTCTTCTCCCGGCGGTCCTCGGTGTAGAAACGGCCCGCGCCCGTGTCCCAATCCCACGACTTCGCGCTCACCGCCTCCTTCACCCAGGGCATGAACTCGCGCAGGCCCTGGTACGGGTTGTACATCTCGCCCGTCGCCCGGTTCGTGTAGAAATTGCCGAAGTCGGGCAGAATCCCGACGCGCTTGTGGTCCGCCAGCTTCATCACCTGCGTCAGCCACTTGCCGTTCGAGGACAGCCCGCCGTGGTTCTCCACCACGACCCACAGGCCCCGCTTGTCGCCCTCGACGCACAGCCGGTGCAGGCCGTCCGCCGCCAGTTTCGCCTGCTCGTCCGCGGACAATTTCGCGTCGCTCGCCGCATTCACGCGGATGCTGTGGCAACCGAGAAACGCCGCCGCCTCCAGCCACTTCACGTGGTTCTCGATCGTCTTCGCCCGCGCGGCTTCCTGCGGCGCCCCGAGCGAACCTTCGCCGTCGATCATGATCAGCAGGCTCTTCACGCCTTCGCCCGCCGCGCGCTTTTTCATTTCCCCGAGGTAGGCCTCGTCCTTCGCCTTGTCCTTGAACATCTGGTTCACGTACTCGAGACCGTCGATCCCCACGGACCGCGCGATCTTCGCGAACTCGAGATTGTCCAGCGGCTCCGCGCCCGGCCGCTTCAGGAAACGCTTGTTCAGCGACCACTGCGCCAGGCTGATCTTGAACTTTTCCTTCTTCTCGGATGCCGCCGCGCGCCCCGCCGGGGCGACGGCCACCGCCGCCCCGAGCACGGCCGCGGATTGGAGAAACGAACGACGGGAAACAACGGGTGACGGATTATGGTTCATAAAAGAAAATGCGTTGGAACACGGAAACCACGGGGGCAAACCGGCGGAGCACAGAGCGTCGGTGGGTATCCGGGATCCTTTCCTTTGCCTTCCGGCGCCCGCCGCAACCCCAATCTCCGCTCCGGCCATTCGTCCTCCGTGAACTCCGTTTGGTCCTCGGTGGTCTCCGTGACCCAAATCGACTGCGGAATCCAAGTTCATCGGAAAAACCATCGGCCCTTCGGCGCCTACGCCGGATCGGACCCGGACAAAACCGCGGCGGCGGAAACCGTTTCCGCCGCCGCCCTTCTTTCAACTTTTAGCTTTCAACTTTCAACTCGCCGCCGGCGTTTACGCCACGATCGCGTTCGGATCCCAGCCGCGACGGTACGTCGGATACAGCAATTTGTCCGCTTCCGGATTGCTGGTCTTCATCGCCACCGGATCCCACGTGAACTTGCCGCCGACGAGGATCGCCATCGTGCCGAGGCACACCATCTCGGTGAACGGCACCGAGTATTCGAAGTTCGAACCCGCCGCGAGCGGGTTGTTCGCGCGGATCGCCTTGATCCATTCGATGTGCGGATTGCCCACCGGATCCGGCCGCGGCACCGTCTTCGGCGGCATCTTGCCGCCGTCGACGAGTTCCTTGTGGAAGGACTCCGGGATGAAGCGCGGGCTGTTGCAGTAGTCGTTGCCGTCGTAAACCGTGCCCTTGCTGCCGATGAGCAGCTGGCCGCCGTGCGCGAGCTGGCGCGTTTCCTCCATCTGCTTCGGCTTCGCCGGCTTCTCGCCGCCCTCGGACCACGTCACCTTCACCGGCGGCAATTTCTTGCCGTTCACGGTGCGCTCCGGGAACTGGTACTCGACGATCGCCGACTTCGGGAACGCGATCTTGCTCGGCTGCACGATCTTCTTGAGCTCGACGCTCGTCGGCGCCCCCAGCTCCAGATTCCAATACGCCGCGTCCATCAGATGGCAGGCCATGTCGCCCAACGCGCCGCAGCCATAGTCGATGTAGCCGCGCCACTTGAACGGGTGGATGTCCGGACTGTAGGGCCGCTCCGGCGCGCGGCCGAGGAACAGGTCCTGCGAAAAGCCTTCCGGCGGCGTGCCGCCCTTCGGCCACTCCGTCATGCCCTGCGGCCACACCACGCGCTCGCGGCCGTCCGGCCCCTTGGCCGCGGAACGGTTCGTCCAGATCTGCGCCTCGCGGACGTCGCCGAGCAAACCGGCCTGGAACCACTCGCGCACCAGACGGATGCCCTCCATCGAATGGCCCTGGTTGCCCATCTGCGTGCACACGCCGTTGAGCCGCGCCAGGCGCAGCAACTCGCGCGCCTCGCCCACCGTCTGCGTCAGCGGCTTCTGGATGTAGACGTGCTTGCCCAGCATGATCGCCATGTAGGCCGGCAGGAAGTGCATGTGGTCCGGCGTCGCCACGCCGACCGCGTCGATCTCATTGTCCATCTCGACGAGCATCTTCCGGAAATCGGTATAGCGCTTCGCCTTCGGGAAGGTCTCGAAGAGCTTCTTCACGTTCGGGCGCGTCCAATCGACGTCGCACAACGCCACGACCTCTTCGTCCTTCAGCGCCATGATGTCGCTGAAGCCCTTGCCGCCGCAGCCGATCTGCGCGACGCGGATCTTGGCCCCCGGCGCGATCGGCCGGGGCTTGCGGGGTTGCTTGGCCAGCGAGGCGCAGGCGGAGAATCCCAGCATGGCTGCGGCCATGGCCGAGAACGTGATGAAATCGCGACGGGTCAGGTTGGTTTGTGACATGAGGTAAGAGGTCGAGGGGTTGCTGCGCGGGGCCGGACGCAACGGACGCCCCGAGGATGCGCAGTGTTTTCGAACGGAAGCGCGCAAGTCAACGCCCGGCCCTGCGCGAATCTTGCCCGAGGCAATGTTTCCCTTGTCGGACGCTCCGCCCCGCCGGTCTTTCCGCTCTCAACTCTCAGCCGGAATCATGCAGTTGAGAGATGAAAGTTGAGGGTTGAGAGATCGATCCGTCGAGCCACGGAAAAGGTCGCCGCACCCGGCAGCCTGACGAACCGAACGGCTTGGCTCTCAACTCTCAACCAAGCTCTCTCAACGGCATGAGTTCGGCTCAGCCCTCAACTCTCAACTCCCCTCAGCGCGCCCCCACCGTCGCCAGCACCGGCGTCGTTTCGCCGAGTCCCGTGCGCACGAATCCCGCCAGCCGCATCCCGCGCTGCACCTCCGGCGCCCGCATGAAGGTCCGCCACACGAGGCCGCTGCGCAGGTTTTCCGCCATCACGAACGTGATCCCGACGTTGATCGCGATCACGTCCGTCGCCACCCAGCCCGTCTCCGGGTTGAACGCGTCCGCGAATCCGTACCGCCCCCAGAGCGCCGGCCCCCCGACTTCGCGCATGCGCCGCAACGCCGCCAGACATTCCCGCGGCGCAAACGGCAGCGACCCGCCCGGCGCGCACGGCACCAGCGTGCCGTCGCTCAGATCTTCGTCCGGCCCCGGCGTGCCCCACGCCACATAGCCGCGCGCGCTGTCCGACGCCGTCAGCCCCCACAGATCCTGCGACCAATGCGGGAAACGCGCGCTCTGCGCCGCCGACCAATCCCGTTGCGCCAACGTCGCCGCCACGGAGTTCTGCCAATAGTCGAACTTCCCGTCGCGCCGCCCGCGGAAATCGAACCACGCGTGCGAATATTGATGGGTGAACAGCGGCCCGCACTGGATGAAGGTCCGTCCGCCCGTCGTCACGCGCGGCTCCCGCCGCCACGCCTGCCACGCCTCCGGCGCCAACGGTGCGCGCTCCGCGCCCATCCCCAGCAGGTAGAGTCCCATCAGTTCAGAATAGTTGTCCCAGCGGCTCGCGATGAAGCCCGTCTCCGGCCGCCAGCCGTGCGTCAGCGTGCTCCCGCCGTTGCGCGCCCACTCCCAGTCGATCCGCCCGTAGATCCGCTCCGTCAGCGCCCGCGTCTCCGCGTCCCGCAGATACTCGCGCGCGAACACCGCCCCCTGCAGCAGCAGCGCCGTGTCGATCGTCGACGCCTCGCTCCGCCACACGCGCCGGCCGTCCCGCACGTCCGCGAAATGGTACAGCCACCCGCGCTCGTGCGGAAAACGTTCCGCCACGAACCGCAGCGTCCGGTGCACGCGCCGCATCGCTTCCCCCGGCGGCAACCAGCCGCGCGCATCCGCGACGCACCACGCCGTCAGCGCAAATCCCGCCGCCGCGATGCTCGCCGGCGCCTGCGCGGTCGAACCGTCGGCCGGCGCGCGGTCGCGCGTCAGGCCCGACTCGGAATCCGTGTGCTCGACGAAAAACCGCAGCCCGCGCTGCTGCAGGTCGTCGAGCCAGATGCTCTCCGCCGCCGTCGGCACGTACGGCCGTTCCATGGCGGCAACCGCCGGACGGAGCGTCGCCCCGCCGAGGAAAATCCCGAGCAGCACCGCCGCCCGCCAGGGACGCAAAAGCCCCCGTGGCCGCGACCGGCCCGCGTTAGGCAAACCCTGGGGTATTGGGTTGTGAAGTGTTCGCCGCATGCGACCCACCTGTCTCCGGATTATCGTCACGCGCGGCGCGCGCGAGAACGTTTTCCGTTTTCCCGAAAAAAGTTTTCCGCCGCCCGCGCCCCTGCCGGCCGGCCGGCTTTCGCCTTTCAAACTTCAACTTTCGACTGCCTCGGCCGCTCAGCCGTTGACGTCGTACACTTCGATCAGGACGACGCCGCTGCCGCCGTCCGCGCCGCTCACCTGGATCGTCCACGCCCCCGGCGGAATCGTCGCCAGCAACGCGGCATCCGCCCGTCCTTCCCGCAACGCAAACGCCCCGACCTGCGCGGCCGCCGCCGTCAGCGCCCCGGGCGCCGCCGCCGTTTCCCAGCCGGTGTTCGCCGCAAACGGCACCGTGCCCGCCAGCAACACGAGCGCCGGCCGGGCCAACGTGCCGCCGACGCCGAACTCCGCCAGCCCCGGCCCCACCGCCCGCACCAGCACCGTGCGCGCATTGTCGCCGCCGATCACCAGTCCGGGAATCGCCAACCCGGCGCCCGGCGCCACGCGCGCGCGCGTCGACAAATTCTTCAGGCGCGCACCGCCGCTCTCCAATTCGTACGCCTCCACCAGCGCCGTGCCGGTGCCGCCGTCCGCCGATGTCACCGGCGCCGTGTACGCTCCCGGCGCCAGCGTCGCGACCAACGCGCAGTCCCCGCCGCCGCGCGGCAGGGGAAACGCTCCCGCGCCGGACATCGTCGCCGCCAACTCCGCCGCCTCGGCCGCCGTGCCGGCATCCCAGCCGCGATTCGTCGCCACGATGCTGCCGTCGGCCCGCCGCAGGGTCAGCTCCGGCCGCGCCAGCGCGCCGGTCACACCGAAGCCCGCCAGCGCCGGTCCCACCGCGCGCACCAGCACGCGTTTCGGCTGCGTGCCGGCGACAAAGAACCCGGGGATCAACGTCGCGTCGCCCGCGCCCGCATTCGCCCGCGTCGAGAGATTCACCAGCCGCGAAGCGGCCGTCGTCACGCGCACCGTCGGCGCCGGCGCGCCCGCGCGCAGGGAAAAGCGCTGCTCGAATTTCTGGCCGCCGTGCTCGACGGTCACGACGTAGTCGCCGTGAAATCCGCGGCCTTTCCACGCGCCCTGCGCGTCGGCCGTGCCGCCGGTCCGCGTGCGCCACTGCCCGAGCACCAGATCCTTGTACGCGCGCGCCGCCGGTTTCTCCGACCAATCCGCCCGGTACATCGCCGCTCGCGGGATCCAATGCGCGCGCTCCCAGAAACCCCAGAGCTGCACGCCCACGACGCTGCGGTGGCTGTACATCGCGATCAGAAAATCGCGCGTGTAGTCGGCCTGCAGTTCCTCGTCGTCCGTGTTCACGTCGAACTCCGTGATCCGGATCGGCAACCCCAGCGCCGCATAGCGATCCAGCACCGCCAACACGTTCACCGGCGGATTGGGATTCGCACTTATGTGGCCTTGCAGGCCGAGGCCGCCGAGCGGCGCGCCTTGGTCGCGGAGATACCGCGCCGTCGTCTCGAAATGCGCCACGTGGCCCGCGTCGGTCGACGCGTCGTGGTTGCCGTAATCGTTGAGAAACAGCGGTGCCGTCGGATGCGCCGCCCGCGCCGCCTTGAACCAATCGGCCTGGATCGCCGGTCCGAAGAGGTCCATCAGGTCTTTGTTCACGTAGGGCTCGTTCAGCACGTCCCATTCGTCGAGCAACGACCGCGTCGCCCCGCCGATGTCGGCGATGTGCGCCAACGCCAGCGCCGGAATCTCCCCCTGCCGCGCCGTGCCGCGCAGGTTGCGGATCGACGCCGGCAAATTGTTCCAGCCCGGCCAGACCATCACGTGCCCGCGCAGGTGCAGGCCGTGCTGCTTCAGCCACGTCAGCCCCGCCAAGGTCTGCGCCTGCGTGTAGCCTGAACCCCATTCGCCCGCCCACGCACCCCACTTCAGATCGTTCTCCGTGCTCGCGGCGTTGAACAGCTCCAGGACTTTCTGCCGGTAGATCCGGTTGTCGGCGCTGTCCGTCGCGATCCGCGCCATCTGCAACGCCGAGCCGAATTGAAACGCCGACTGCTGCTGCTCCACGCGCACGCTCGCGCCCGGCACCGGCCGGCCCGCCGCATCCACGACCGCCACCGTGAAATCGCCTTTGCGCAACTGCTCGATCCGCGCCCACGCCGCCGCGCGCCACGCCGCATCCGCTTCGCGCCCCGCATAGGTGAAACGCGTCCGCGGCAAGGCAGCGAGCGGCACGCTCTTCCCGTAGTACACGAAGTCGAAGCCGCCCAACTCCACCGTCTGCCGCCGGAAACCGAAGCCGAACGCCACCTCCGCCGCGCCGGCCGCGTAGTCCGCGCCGAACGCGAACGGCACCAGGTACTCACGCCACTCGCGCGTCACGGTGTAGTTGCCCTCGTGGCTCTTGTCGTAGTCGGGCGATGCTTTCTGCACCACGAGCCGCGCGTACGCCGCGCCGGCCTCGTCCGACGTCGCCGTCGCCCGCGCGTAGAACCGCAGCAACGCCACGTCGCCCCGCGCCACCGCCCGCGCCACCGGCGTCTTGAACTCGATCGCCCAGGTCGGCGAGGAATCGACGCGCGTCTCGACCCGCCACGCCCGCGTGAAGCCGGGGCCGGCCGTGTCGACCGCGGTCGCCGCGCCGTTGGCACTCGTGATCCGCCACCCGCTCATCGGGTCGGCCGCGATCAGCCGCTCCCCCGGCGGATACGCCGTCTGCGCCCTTCCGGCCCACCCCGCGCAGACCAACCCGAACGCCCAAACACGAACCGCGAAAAATATCACGCGCATGCCGGAGACCTTGGTCGTTCGGACGCCCCCGGCAAGCACCGGCGCGCCGACTTTTCAAGTCCGGTGCCGATTCTCCGTAATCGCGCGCCCGATTTCCGTTTGTACCTGCGGATGCGCCGTTCCCTCCGCCGTCCCGCCGCCGGGTTCTCCCTCGTGGAGATCATGATCGTCGTCGTGATCATCGGCTTGCTCGCCGCCATCGCCGTCCCCGCCCTGCAACGCGTGCGGCTTCGCGCCATCGGCAGCCGCTATCTCAACGATGTCCGCCAGATCCGCGACGGCGCCGAACGCTTCGCGATGGAAACCGGCCAATTCCCGCCGAACGGCATCGCCGGCCTGCACGCCGACCTGCGCGGCTACATCCCCGATTCCCTCTTCGCCAGCACCTCCACGCCGCTCGGCGGAGTCTGGGACTGGGACTACCAACAGAGCGGCATCACCGCCGCCATCTCCGTCTACCAACCGACGGCGTCCGACGAACTGCTGCTCCAAATCGACCGCACGATCGACGACGGCAACCTCGCCACCGGCAATTTCCTCCGCGCGAACAGCAAGGTCATCTACGTGATCCAGCCCTGAGCATTCGCCGCCGCCCGTGTAATCGCGGCCGCCTTTTCCGTTTTCCCCGGGCGCCGTGCCTTCCGTCCGCCACCTCCTTCCCTCCGTCCCTCCGTCCCTCGCATGATCCCGCACCTGCTCCGCCTCGCCGCCGTCTTTCTCCTCGCCGGCTTGGCCCACGCCCAGTCCATCACCGTCTACAGCTCCGGCAACGTCGTGCGCGGCGGCTCGCGCCAGCTCACCGCGTACGTGCCGCTCAGCCCCGCCACCGTCGTGTGGTCCGTCAACGGCGTGCCCGGCGGCGACGCCGTCTTCGGCACCGTCTCGGCCACGGGTCTCTACCGCGCGCCGGCCGCCGTCCCGGAGCCCAACGTCGTCTCCGTCCGCGCCACCAGCACCGCGTATCCGGATCAGTCGCACGCCGTCGCGCTCACGGTCACGCAGCCGGCGGTGAATCTCTGGAGTATCTCCCCCGCGTCCGTGCCCGCGGGCGACTACAGCCTCCGGCTCAACGGTTCCAACTTCATCGCCGGCTCCGTCGTCCACGTGGGCGGCGTGCCCGTCGCCACCACCTTCCTCTCCGCCACCGGCCTCCGGGCCGTCGGCCGCCTCGACGCCGCCTTCGCGGGCAAGTCGCTCGACGTCACCGTGGTCAACCCCGGCCTCGGCGGCACCGTCAGTTCCGCGGTCAAACTCGCCGTCACCGCCCCCGTCGCCGTGCCCGTGACCGTTGCCGTCAGTCCTGCCTCCGCCGGTCTCAACACCGGCGCGACCCGCCAATTCACCGCCTCGGTCGGCGGCACCGCCAACCCCGCCGTCGTCTGGAGCGTCGCGGGCATCGTCGGCGGCAACCCTGTTGTCGGCACCATCTCCGCCTCCGGTCTCTACACCGCGCCCGCGGCCGTGCCCGCCCCCGCCACGGTTGCGATCCGCGCCGCCAGCGTCGCCGATCCCGCCGTCGGCGCCAACGCCACCGTCACGCTCAGCGCTCCCCCCGCCGGCGGCCTCGGCACCGGCAACCTCGCCGCCGGACGTTTCCTCGAGCAGGCCGCCTACGGCCCCACCCCGGCCGCGCTCGCCCGCGTGCAGCAGATCGGGATCCCGGCCTGGCTCGACGAGCAGTTCGCCCTGCCGGAGACGCCCATCCCGAATCCCGGCGGCATGGCGATGTCCGCCGTGCAGGCCCAGTACCTGCACCGCCTCGCGACCGCCCCGGACCAACTCCGCCAGCGCGTCGCCTACGCCCTCGGCCAAATCGTCGTGATCTCCGCCAACAAAAACATCTACCCCGACGAAATCGTTCCCTACCTGCAGATCCTGAGCCGCCACGCGTTCGGCAACTACCGCGCCTTCCTCGGCGAGATCTCCCGCAGCGCCCAGATGGGCAAGTACCTCGACCTCGCCAACAGCAACGCCCCCACGCCCGGCAGCGCCGCCAACGAGAACTTCGCCCGCGAGCTGATGCAGCTCTTCACCATCGGGCTCTACCTGCTCAAGCCCGACGGTTCCCTCGAACTCGATGCCCAGGAACGGCCCATCCGCGCCTACGACCAATTCACCGTCCAGCAGGTCGCCCTCGCCCTCACCGGCTGGACCTTCGCCGGTCCCGCCGACAACAACTGGGAAAACTTCTCCGGCCCGCTCCAGCCCCGTCCGGCCAACCACTACGCCGGCGCCAAGCAACTCGTCGGCCTCACCCTCCCGGCGGGCCAGTCGGTGGACGCGGACCTCGACGGTGTGCTCGACTGGCTGTTCCACCACCGCAACACCGCGCCGTTCATCGCCACGCGCCTCATCCGCGCCCTCGTGAAGAGCAACCCGACGGCCGCCTACATCGGCCGCGTTTCCGCCGTCTTCGCCGACAACGGCGCCGGGGTCCGCGGCGATCTCCGCGCCGTCGTGCGCGCCATCCTCACCGATCCCGAAGCCCGGCAGGACCAAAGTCCCGCCGACGGCGGCCGGCTCAAAGACCCTATCTTCAACGTCGTCGCCTTCGTGCGCGCCCTCGGCGGCTCGGTCTCCGCCGCCAACCAGCAGGCCTGGACCTTCAGCCGCATGAGCCAGACGCCGCTGTCCCCGGCTTCGGTCTTCGGTTTCTACTCGCCGCTCTTCCGCGTCCCGCGTTCGTCCCTCGTCGGCCCGGAATTCCAGATTTACGGCCCCACCGAGTCGGTGCTCCGCGGCAATCTGTTCTGGCAGATTCTCTCCAACCCGGGCGCCGATTTCGCGGTCGATCTCGCGCCCTTCGTCAACCTCGCCGGCGACACCTCCGCCCTCGTCGACGCCGTCGACCAGACGCTGCTCTACGGCCGCATGCCCGCCGCCATGCGGCAATCCCTCGCCACCGCGATCGCCGCCCAGCCCGATGCGCTCTCCCGCACCCGGACCGCCCTCTACCTCGCCGCCCTCTCGGGCTTCTACGCCGTCCAACACTGATTTCTCCCGCCGCTCCCACTCCGTCGGTCCCGATCCATGCAACACCGCTCCTTCATCTCCCGTCGCAGCTTCCTCCGGAAGACCAGCCTCCTCGCCGCGGCCACCGGCCTCGGCCGCCTCGGCGCCCTCAACGCCCGCGCCCAGACCGCCCCGGCCGCGGGCGACTACAAAGCCCTCGTCTGCGTCTTCATGCTCGGCGGCAACGACGGCCACAACCTCCTCGTTCCCCTCTCCGGCCCCGCCCTCGCGGCCTACCGCAACGCCCGCGGCAACCTCGCGTTGCCCGACGGCAGTACCGCGGTCCTGCCCGTCTCCGCCAAGAACGGCGTCCCTTACGGACTCAACGGCGGGCTCGCCGCGCTCCATCCGCTCTGGGCCCAGGGCAAACTCGCCGCCATCGCCAACGTCGGCCTGCTCGTCAAACCGACCACCCGCGACCAATACCTCGGCGCCACCGTCGGCTTGCCGTCGAACCTGTTCTCCCACTCCGACCAGCTCATCGCCATGCAGGCCGGCGATCCCAATGGTTCCGGCGGCTCGGGCTGGGCCGGCCGCATCGCCGACGTCACCCGCGGCTACAACGCCGCCTCCACGTTCCCGCCCGCCATATCCTTCGCCGGCTCCTCCCTCTTCTGCGCGGGCAACATCGTCCAATCCACCAGCCTCATCCCCGGCTTCAATCTCGCCGCCGACGGCCTCTCCGCCTGGCCCGCCTCCGCCGCGGCCGCCCGCGTGCAGGCCCTGCAGGAAGTCATCGGGCTCAACTCCGGTCTCTCCCTCGTCCAAGCCGCCAACGACGTCCGCGCCGACGGCCTCGAGCTCAACGGCATGCTCGCCGGTCTCGGCAACGGCAGCCTCGGCACCGTCTTCCCCGGCACCGCCATCGGCCAGCAACTCCGCCAGGTCGCCCAGATCATCTCCCTGCGCGGCGCCACCGGCATGAAACGGCAGGTGTTCTTCTGCGCGCTCGGCGGCTTCGACACCCACTCGATCCAAAGCTGGACGCAGATGGATTTGCTGCGGCAGCTCGCCGAAGGGATGGCGGCCTTCTACCAAGCCACGGCGGAGCTGGGCGTCGCCGACCGCGTGACGACGTTCACCGCCAGTGAATTCGGCCGCAGTCTCCAGCCCAGCGGCTCCGGCTCCGATCACGGCTGGGGCAACCACCACCTCGTCCTCGGCGGCGCGGTCCGCGGCGGCGATCTGTACGGCACGTTCCCCGATCTCGCGCTCGGCGGTCCCGACGACACCGGCAACCGCGGCGTGCTCATCCCGACGACGTCGCTCGACCAATTCGGCGCCACGTGCGCCCGCTGGTTCGGCGTCGCGCCCGCCGATCTCGCGTCCGTCTTCCCGAATCTGGGCAACTTCGCCGCGCCGGACCTCGGCTTCGTCGGCTGAAACCGCCGTTCCGTTTCCCGCCCCGTGCCGTCCACCGCCCGCCCCTGGCCGGCCCCGTCCGGCCCCGTCCCCGCCCGCCGGTCCGCCTGCGGCCGCACGCCTTGCGGTTGCGCCTGCCCGACCGGTTGCCAGTCTCGCCGCGAACCATGGAGTCCCCCGCCAGCCCCGCCGCCGGATCCCCCGCGCAGTTCCAGGCCACCCGCTGGAGCCTGATCGTCCGGGCCCGCGGCGCCGGGGCGCCCGCCCGCGCCGCGCTCGAAACGCTCTGCCGGGCGTACTGGTTTCCCTTGTACGCCTTTGCCCGGCGCAACGGGGCCTCGCGGCACGACGCCGAGGACCTCGTGCAGGCGTTCTTCACCCACGTGCTCGCCGGCGACTTCATCGCCCGCGCCGAGCCGGAAAAGGGCCGGTTCCGTTCCTTCCTGCTCGCGTCGCTCCGCAACTTCATCGCCAACGAACACGCCCGCGATTCCGCCCAGAAACGCGGCGGCGGCGCCCGCCCCGTGGACTTCGATGAAAACGCCGCCGAGGTCAGGCTCGGCCTCGCCGCGGCCCGTGCCGAGCTTTCCCCGAGCGAGTACTTCGAGCGCGATTGGGCCCTCGCCCTGCTCGAGCAGGCCCTCGACCGCCTCGAGGCCGAGCAACGCGCCATGGGCAAAGCGGAACTCTTCGCGCGGCTCCGGCCCTTCCTGCGCGCCGCGCCCCGGCCCGGCGAATACGAGGCCCTCGCCGCCGTCCTCGGCCTCGCCAAGGGCACCCTCGCGGTCTCCGTCCACCGCCTCCAGCAGCGCTACCGCGAACTCGTCCGCGCCGAAATCCTCCAGACGCTCGCGCGGCCCGAGGACCTCGACGACGAGCTGCGCCACCTGCTCACGATCCTGCAGCGCTGAGCCGATGCCGCCCGTACCGCCCCGCTGTCCCGCCTGCTCCGCCGTGCTCGATGCGCGCGTCCTCGGGGGTCTTTGCCCGCGCTGCGTGTCCGGCTGGATGCTCGGCGACTCGCCGCCGGCGCCGCTCGCCGGCGGCAGCGCCTCGGGCCTGCCGCTCGCCCGCCTCGGCGACTACGAGCTCTTGGCTGAGCTCGGCCGCGGCGGCATGGGCGTCGTCTACCGCGCGCGCCAGGGCAGCCTCGACCGCGTCGTTGCCCTCAAACTCATGCATCCGGCGCTCGCGGCCGACCCCGAGCACGCCGCGCGTTTCCTCCGCGAAGCCCGGCTCGCCGCCAGCCTCCGGCACCCCGGCATTGTCGCGATCTACGATCTCGGCCGCCTCGACGGCGTCCCGTTCTTCACCATGGAACTCGTCGAGGGCTCCAGCCTCGACGCGCTGCTCGCCGACGGGCCCGTCGCCGCCGCCCGCGCCGCGGAGCTCGCCATGATCGTCGCCCAGAGCGTCGCGCACGCCCACGAACGCGGCGTCGTGCACCGCGACCTCAAACCTTCCAACGTCCTTCTCGACCTCGAGGGCCGGCCCCTGCTCGCCGACTTCGGCCTCGCCAAGGATCTCTCCGCCCGCGCCCCCCGCGGCTCGACCCGGCCCGGATTCCTCATCGGCACGCCCGCGCACATGGCGCCGGAGCAGGCGGCGGGCGATCCCAGCGGGCAACCCGCGGTCGACATCTACGGTCTCGGCGCCCTGCTTTATCATCTGCTCACGGGCTGCGCCCCCCACTCCGGCGCCACCCTCGAGGATGTGCTCCGCCAGATCGCCGAGGAGGCACCTTTGGCCCCGCGCACTCTTGTGGCGGATGTCCCGGCGCCGATCGAGGCCATCGTGCTCCGCTGCCTCGCCAAGCGCCCCTCCGACCGCTACGCGTCGGCGCGCGAGGTCGCCGCGGAACTGGAACGTTTCCTCAGCGGCCGCCCCGTCCTCGCCTGCGGTCCGGCCGGCGCCGGCCAGACGTTCTTCCTCGAAGCCGCGAGCCCCCGCCTGCGCGCCTACGACCTCTTCCTGCGCGCCCAACGGCAGCACGACGACCGCGGCCTCGTCTCCGACTCGATGGCCGAAGTCGAGTCCCTCCTGCAGGACGCGCTCCGCCTCGATCCGCGGCTCGCCCGCGCCCATCTGCTGCTCTGCGAAATCCATCTCGCGCACTACTTCGTCGGCTTCGATCCCAACCCTTCCCGCCTGCGCGCGGCCGAAGTCGCCCTCGCCGCCGCCGAGGCCCTCGGCGCCGAAGCCACGGAACTCCTGCGCATGCGCGGCTTCTTTCTCTACTGGGGCCGGCGCGACCACGCCGCCGCCGCCCGCACCTTCGAGCAGGCCGTGCGGGCCATGCCCAACAGCGCCGACGCCATCTACAATCTCGCCCTCGTGCACCGGCGCGCCGGCCGCTGGGGCGCCGCCCTCGCCGGGCTCGCCCGCGCCCAGACCCTCGACCAGCGCAATCCCCGCATCGCCCGCGAAACCGGCTACACGTTGGAGATGATCCGCGACTACGCGGCGGCCCTGCGGATTTTCCACGTGCAGCAACTGCTCGCCCCCGTCGATCCCGCCCTGCACACGCTCACCCTCGTCACCGAACTGTGCGTTCACGGCGACCTCGGCCGCACCGCCGCCGCCCTCGCCGCCCTGCCGGCCGACCCCGACGGCATCGTCGCCAAATGGCGCGCCCTCGTCGAGGCGTGGCGGGGCAACGCCGTCGCGGCCCTTGCCGCCCTGCCGCCTTTGCTCGCCCGTTCCGGCGTCGGCTTGGCGGAGGAACTGCTCCTGCAGGCGCGCGTCCGCCATCTCGCCGGCGACCCGTCCTGGCGCCCGTTGGCCGAGCGCGCCTGCACCGAGCTCCGGCCCCAAATCGCCGCCGAGCATGCCGGCGCCGCCGTGCCGATGATGATGCTCGCCACCCTCGAGGCCATGCTCGGCGACCCCGCCGCCGCCCTCGGCCACGCCGACCGGGCCGTCGAACTCCGCCGCGCCAGCGGCGACCATGTCCTCGGCGGTGTCCTCGCCGGCGCCCGCCTCATCCTGCGCGAACCCGGCCGGCTCGGCGTGCTCGCCCTCTGCGGCCCCGCGCACGCCGACCGCTTCTTCGCCGAACTCGCGGCCGTCATCAACCTGCCTTCCGCCGTCGACCCCGCGCTGCTGCGCGTCGACCCGATGTTCGCTCCGCTACGCGCCGATCCGCGTTTCGATCCCCTGCTCGCCTCCGCCCTGACCCCGATCCCGGTCTCCGCCTGACCCGCCGTTCCCGGACCGACTCGCGCCTTGCGCAGCCGCGCCCGCACCGCAACCTGCGGCGCCATGCAACTGACGAAACACTGGGCCGCGTCCCTCGACGACTACGCGATCGACCTCGCCTGGTCCCCCGACGGCCGCCTCCTCGCCGCCGCAAGCGCCGCCGGCCCGGTCTCGCTCTTCGCCGGCGCCGACGGCGCCCGCGCCCACCTGCTCCCCGGCCACGCCAACGGCACCAACTGCCTCGCCTGGGCCCCGGCCGGCACGCATCTCGCCACCGGCGGCCAGGACGGCGCCGTGAAATTCTGGGACGCCCCCGCCGGCCAGCACACCGCCACCGCCGCCCTCGGCTCCTCGTGGATCGACCACCTCGCCTGGACCGCCACCACTGCCTCCGGCGCTCAATCCTCAACCCTCAACTCTCAACTCCTCTTCGCCGCCGCCGGCCGCGGTCTCTTCGCGCTGCGCCCCGACGCCTCCGTCGCCCACACCTTCAAACCCGCGCCGAAAACCATCACCGCCCTCGCCGCCATCCCTTCCGGCGGAGCCGTCGCCGCGGCCCACTTCGGCGGCGTCGTGCTCTGGGACGCCGACGATTTCGTGGCCCAGAAGGAATTCCCCTACGGCAACGGCATCCAAGGCCTCGTCTGGTCCCCGGACAACAAGTGGCTCGTCTCCGGCAACCAGGACCCGAGCGTCCACCTTTGGATTCCGGAACAGGACATCGAGCTCCACATGAGCGGCTACGAAACCAAGGTGAAGTTCCTCTCCTTCGATTGCGGCTCGCGCTGGCTCGCGACCAGCGGCGGCCGCGATGCCTGCGTGTGGGACTGCACCGGCGCCGGCCCCGAAGGCCGCGAACCCGCCATGCTCCCGCACGATGCGCCCGTCTGCGCCGTGCAGTTCCAGCACACGCACGGTCTGCTCGCGACCGGCGCGCAGGACGGCACCGTCCAACTCTGGAGCCCCGAACGCCGCCAACCGCTTCGCGCCACCGTCAAGATGCCCGCCGCCGCCACCAAGCTCGTCTGGTCCCCCGACGATCGCCAACTCGCGATCGGCACCGAGAAGGGCCACGTCTTCGTGCTGAAGTGCGAAGCGTAATCCGGGAATTGCCCTCCCGGCAATTCGAGCGGCACCTGCCCACCGCGAACGGCGTGCGCCGTTTGCTCCCGCTTGCCATTTTCCGACGTCTTCTTTTCGCACCGTCCTTCGGCTGCCGCCCTTCCACTTTATGAAACCCCTCTTCTCCTTCGTCCGCATCGCTCTCCTGTTCGTGCCCGCCTTCCTCGTCGCGCAGACTTCGCCGCCGGCCCAAATCCACGTGGTCGCCGTCGGCGCCACGCCGCTCCGCGCCCCCGCCACCGCGGACTTCGCCCCGGGCGCCTTCTTCACCCTCGAGGGCTGGTTCTATCTCACCGGCAACACGCCCTTCGCCTGGCTCATGGGCAAAGGTCTCGCCACCGGCGGCACCGATCCGTTTCTCGCTTTCGCCCTCCTCCTCGACGACACCGGCACCCGCGTCACCTTCTCGGTCTCGACCGGCGCCGCGGGCAGCAAACGCGATGTCACCGCCCCCGCGGCCCTCCCGCTCCGCACTTGGACCCACGTCGCGGCCGTGTTGGACGGCTCCTCGATGCGCCTTCTGATCAACGGCTCCGTCGTCGCCTCCGGCACCGCCGTCGGCAATCCGCCCGCCGCCCCGAACGTGCCCTTCGGCCTCGGCATTGCCTACCTCGCCAACGGCAACACCAACTTCCCCGGCTTCCCCGGCTATGCCCGCCAGGCGCGCTTCTGGAACGTCGCCCGCACCGCCGCTCAGCTCGCCGCCGCCGCCGGCTCCGCCCTGCCCGCCGACCGCACCGGCCTCGTCGCCGCCTGGCCGCTCGATGAGACCTCCGGCGCCGCCGCCCGCGATCTCTCCGGCGCCAACCGCGCGCTCACCGCTTCCACCGGCGGCCTCTCCGCCGTCCGCCTCGCCGTCCTCGAAGCCGGCCCGTTCTACGCCGCCACCACCACGGCCATCGCCGACAACTCCGCCCGCAACCTCAGCGACGGCCACCTCATCGACTTCGACTCCGACGGCGACCTCGACCTCGTCGCCGTCCAGGTCTTTTCGCCGCCCACCGTGCCCGAAACCCGCACCCGACTCCGCGCCTTCCGCAACAACCGCGGCACCTTCGTCGACGCCACCGACGCCGTCCTCGGCAACGTCACCATGGTCCACCCGCGCCACGCCCACGTCGCCGACTTCAACGCCGACGGCCGCGCCGATCTGCTCATCGTCGGCCACGGCACCGACACCCCGCCCTTCCCCGGCGAACAATCCAAACTGCTCATCCAAACCGCCGACGGCCGCCTCGCCGACGAATCCGCCACCCGCCTGCCCCAGCGCAACAGCTTCACGCACAACGTGGCCGCCGGCGACATCGACGGCGACGGCGACCCCGATATCTACATGGCCAACGTCAACGGCGGCGACGTCGGCCCGCGCTTCTACCTGAACAACGGCTCCGGTTTCTTCACCGAAGCCGCCGACCGTTTGCCCGCCGACATCGCCAACCGGCTCAACGGCCGCAACTACACCGGCAGCCTCCTCGTCGACCTCACCGGCGACAACCGCCCCGAACTCGTCCTCGGTCCCGGCGACACCGGCACCAACGAAGTCCTCCTCAACGACGGCAACGGCCGCTTCACCCGCGACGCCCGCTACACCCTTCCGCCCAAGATCCTCGGCCGCACCTCCACCACCGTCACGATCGACACCGCCGATTTCAACGGCGACGGCGCGCCCGACCTCATCCTCGGCACCACCGGCGGCACCGAACTGCTCCCCGACGGCCGCACCATCGACGGCTACGGCATCGCCGGCCTCCAACTCCTGCTCAACCGCGGCGACGGCACCTTCTACGACGCCAGCGAAGGCGCCGGCTTCGCCTTCTCCGCCAACGAACGCTGGGTCGTCTGGACCCGCCTCGCGGACTTCGACGGCGACGGCCGCCCCGACATTCTCGCGATGGTCACGACCGTCGCCAGCGGCCAGATCCACCGGCTCTTTCTCAACCGCGGCGCCGGCCGCTTCGTCGATGCCAGCGAGAGCTACACCTCGCCCAGCAGTTTCGCCAATTTCATCCACGCCGGCGACTTCGACCGCGACGGCCGCACGGACATTCTCAGCGCCAACATCGTATCCGTTTCGGTCGCACGCAACGTCAAGCCCCTCGACCGCGCCCTCTTCCAGACTTCGCCCGACCAACCCGGTCGCCTCGCCAACCTCAGCGTGCGCACCCAGGCCGGCACCGGCGACCAGACGCTCATCGTCGGTTTCGCCGTCGGCGGCGGCGCCGGCAACAAGCCGCTCCTCATCCGCGCCGTCGGCCC
>JAIXWF010000019.1 GCA_027482185.1 Opitutaceae bacterium
CATCAGGCTTTCGCCCATTGTGAATGATTCGAAACTGCTGCCACCCGTAGGTGTCTGGACCGTCTCTCAGTTCCAGTGTGGCTGATCATCCTCTCAGACCAGCTACCCGTCTTAGCCTTGGTGAGCCGTTACCTCGCCAACTAGCTGATAGGCCGCGAACTCCTCTCGAAACGTCAGGCCTTGCGGTCCCTGACTTTAGTTCGACGCTCATGCGAGCATCGACCACATGCGGTATTAATTCGCCTTTCGGCGAGCTATTCCCCATTTCGAGGTAGATTGTTCACGTGTTACGCACCCGTTCGCCACTGCTCTTAAATCCGGTTGCCCTTCATTAAGAACCGTTCGACTTGCATGTCTTAACCACGCCGCCAGCGTTCATTCTGAGCCAGGATCAAACTCTCCGAAAAGAGTTCTGAACCTAGTGATTCATGAACTACTAACATGACAACAACTTACGTTGTTGTCTTTTTGAATTTTGATTGGGGGTCCCAATCAATCGCACAAAGTAAATTTCAAAGATCTTAACTTCGAACTTAGGCTCGGTGTTGAATCGAGCTTTGTGAATTAGTCCGACGTTTGTCGGTACCTCACCGCTTTGAACTTCTAAGCGGCGGTTGTCGAAGGGAGGGAGAGCAAACTAATTTGCTTTCCGCATTGCAAGACTTTTTTCGGAAGTTTTTCGATTTTTTCTAAAAAACTTTCGGAGAAAGAACCCTCAGACTTCTGAACTTTGCTGCTCGTCGTTTCGTTTTACCGAACCGCTTTGCAGCGAAGGGAGGCGGAACATGCAACCTGCCCGAATACGTTCAAGGACTTTTTTGTTTTTGTCAGATACGGTTACGTTAGGCGCTGATAGATAGTGGTTTATGCGTTGTGAATTTTTGGACGACCTGGATGTCGAGCATTGGGGAGAGGTTACGAAAGGGCAATTTTATCTGTATCCGCTTTTGTTGTACGCTGAACTTCTTCCGACGGCGTCGTCCCGAGGCAGAGCACTGATTTTGCGGTGCTGCCTCTGACCGTTTCGCGGGCTGTGGTATTGTCAGCTGCAGGGCCGGTACTCGTCGCGAAGATTTGCGGCGTAAACCGCGGAGATCAGGGCATCCCTGACACAGTGCCTGGGGAACCCGGGATCCCAACAGGGGCAGACTTCACCGGATTCGTGGGCGAAGGGACCGAGGATTGCGCGGAATCGGTTTACTCCGAGCCCAAGCCGGCTCTAACGGCGCTGGCAGAATCGTCGTATGCCCCGCACAGGCACCCGCGGTTGATCGTCTAGTAGATCGAGCCCGGGTTACTGCGTTGAGCGATAAGCAGCTGCCCGCGGCAGCTCGAGTTCGCTCAGAACCGTTGGGTTGCTGCAGCTCTTTTCGGTTCTTGGGCGTGGTCCCAGTATCTCCTGCAAGGTTTAGAGCGGTGAGGTCTTTGGGAGACAGCTTTTGAAACCGACGTGGGCACTTGCTCTTCAATCGTCCGGGGACTTTCGCGATGGTCGGAATTCACCGCGGCGCGGAGGCGCGGCGGCACGCATTATTCCGCCGCGTACCGCTGCCCTTGCCTCTCATCAACCCATTCAGGGTGCGCCGGAACGACGATACACGTCGTGCAATACCCGCACGGCGGCATCGACGAGCAACTGACCGGCCTCATCCACACCCGCTCCTGCGACCCCGGCTTCGTAGCCACCGCGGGCTTTTTCCCCGGGTAAACCGACATAGTGGACCCCGTTGCCGTTCGAGTAGCCGAGCACGAGAGTCTGGGGAAAAGGCGAACGCTCGCGGATCCGGGCACCGAGGTCGGTGAGCGGCTCTCCGGGGAGAGTCACGAATACGAGGGGGCCGCACACAATCGCCTGCACTTCGGCGGTCACGCGGTCCGAGCCCGTTCGATCTTTGGCAGCCGGAAGCAAGGGCAACTCCACGGCCGCGCGGCCAAACGTCAGCGGCCCGGGGGCCAACTTTACGGCAAAGCGCATCGCAGCCTGAGATTTCTTCGCCAAACCGTCCGCCATTTCAGCCACGGCGGCGGCGCCGCGACGCCAGGGGTTGATGTCACCCGCATTGCCTTGGAGGAACATGCTCTCGCCGCCGAAAACCGCCGAGAGCCGGTTTGCGGCAGCTCCGGGCCAGTCCGCCGAGATCCCAGGATTCGACGGATAGATCGACACGGCATGGCAGGCCACGTGGAAGAGCGACGCAATCGTCGCGGCCTGCGCGTCGCGGAAGGCCACGAGCGTCAGGGTGCGGTCCATCGGGCCGAAAACCGCCCCACCCTGCAGCACGTCGGGATTCCAGTCCTTGTGGGAGTAACTGACGACCGGCGCGGGCCGCGCATCGGCCAGGCCCCAGGCAGGGGCGCGCGGCCGCCGGTTGTTGAGGTATTCAGGTACGGCCACGCGGCCGATGAAGATATCCGCCGGCCGCGCCGCCGCCGCCGCCTGCCGGGCCGCCTGCTCCGTCGCAGCGAGCAGACGATCCATCCATTGCTTGAACGGCGGGTAGTCGTTCTGGGCGGGCATGTAGCGGAGCGCCCACCACGTGTCCCGCTCCTTGCCCCGATGGCCGCCGGAATAGACCGGAGCCCACGGCGCCGAGTGCGTGTGGCTCGCGTTGATGAGAATCTGTTCGCCGGGGATCGAGAGCGCCGAACCCACGACACGCCGGACCTCGTCGCGCGCGGACTCGGAGACATCGACCAAGTCCCAACGCACGATCACGGCCTTCGTGCGGCCGTCGTCGATCACGAGAACGTGCACAAACAAGGGATCGAGCACGTTTTCGTAGGGCTTGCCGGTGACCCAGTTACGCACGGTCACATCGGGGGTGATATCCGCCCGCGCGGCGCCGACGCGCAGGGAAATCGGTTTTTCAGCCGGTGCGGCCGAAAGGACGGACAAGCAGGCGAGGGCAAGAATCCAGCAACGACGCAGGTACATAGGGGAAAGGGGATGCGGTCAGCTGACCGCCACGGGGTGAAGCCGAGTCAAGGCGCCGACAAAAACGAAAGCAAATCCGCCATCGCCGCCGGAGAAATCGCCCCCTCGAGACCTTCGGGCATGAGCGAAGCGGTCGCGCCGCTGAGGCTGCGGATGTTTTGCCGCAGAATTGTTTCCTCGGGCCCGCCGATCCGGCGCAGCTTCAGGCTACCCGGAGTTTCCTCGGTGATCAGCCCGGAGACCGAACTGCCGTCGGCCAATTCGACGGTGTAGGCGAGGTAGGCGGGCGCGACTTCGCGGTTGGGATCAAGAATCGCCAAGAGCAGCTTTTCGCGATCCCAGCCACGGACGGTCTCCAAGTTAGGCCCGAGTTCCGTGCCGCGGCCTGCAAAGCGATGACAGGCGGCGCACACTTGGTCGAAAACCGCCGCGCCGCTGACCGAGTCCCCGCGCAATCCGAGTTGGGCTTGATACGACGCCACAACGTCGGCGCGGGCCGAGACCGCCTTGGTGCCGAACAATCGCTCGGCACGCGTCTTGATGGCCGGGTCGGTGTGAGCCAGAAGTTGGTTGCGACGCGCCAGACTAAGTTGGCCGGCGGCAATCCTGCCGGATTCGATCGCGGTCAGGACGGACCCCGCGCGATCACGGCGGGCGAGGAGCGCCACCAACGCTTCCTCCCTTTGGGCCGGCGAAAACCGCGCCCAACTCGAAACCACATCGCCGACCACGTCGGTGCTCGCATATCCAGCAAGTACCTTCAGGGCGGCGCTTTGCAGAGTCGGCACGGCCGTCTCGGACAAACGTGCCGCCAAAATCGGCCGGGCGCGGGAAAGGTCATCCAACGCCACCAAACGAACCGCCGCCACCCGCTCGCCCTCCGGGCGCGAAACATCCGCGGCGGTCTTGGCGGCAGCGGCCAGCACACCGTCGGCGGCGCGTGCGGCCGCGTGATGATCGGCCAATAGGGCACGCAGGGGGCGGCTGGCTTGGCGCAAGCCATCACCCAAGCCGGTCCACAACGCATCCCGCGCTTCCGCGGCGCGCGCGGCAGCGGACCAAGCGTCAACCAACGCCGCGATGCCGTCAGGCCTGGCTTGGGCGCCGATCATAAACGCCAGCGACCGCACCGCTTCCGTGGCATCCCGCTGCGCGAAGATCTCAGCGTCGCCCAAGATCGAACGCGCCAGTTCCAAGGCTCCGGTGGGCGCTCCGCTCAACGCCGCGGCCCGCACCCATTTGTCGCCGACATCGCGGCGCAAAACAGCGAGCGCGACGTCGCGGGCTCGCGGGTCGGCCATGCCGGCGGCCACAAACGCGACCTGGTAGCGCACGCGGATTTCCGCGTCCTGCGCCAACGCGACGATCCGGTCGCGCAACACGGCCGAACCTGCCAACCGCGGCTCGGCGAGCCGCACGGCGTGTTCCCGCAACCCGGGCGACGGATCGGCGAGCGCGCGCAACAACTCCGGCTCCGTCAACGCGGCGAGGCCGTCGAGCGTCCACAGGGCGTGGAGCCGCGTGAGTTCGCCGGGCGCCCCTTGCAACAGCGCACGCAGCGCGGGCACGGCGCCGGCATCCTGGCGCTCGAACAGCAGGCGCTGCGCGGTTTCGCGCCACCAGGAGTTGGGATTCGACAGCGTCGCCACCAATTCCGCCGTCGAAGCGGACCCGAGGCGCGGCGGTTTCGGCACCTTGAAACCGGGCGGGGCCAAACGGTAGATGCGGCCGCGGTCGCGGCCGCTCTGCAAGTCGAGGCGCGCGTGGATGTCGTCCGGGATCGACCACGGGTGCTCGATCGTCTCCCGGTACATGTCGACCACGTGGAGCGTGCCGTCGGGGGCGTTGACGAGGTTGACGGGGCGGAACCAGAGGTCGGTCGAGGCGAGGAATTCCGTTTCCCGGTCGGCCGCCTCGATGCGGAAGGTGACGCCGTCCTTTGCGATGGTCTGGCGCTGGACGAGGTTGTTGGCGACCTCGGCGACGAAGACCTGACCGTAGTACTCGGCGGGATACGCGACACCGCGGTAGACGGCGATGCCGGCGGCGGACGTGAAGACGCCGCCCGCGACCAATTCGCTCTTCGGCAAGGAGGAACCCTCGGCGGTCCAGCGGCGCGCGCGCAATTCGCGCCACGGCTCGATGGGGCTGATGCGGCCCACGGGCAACGTGTCGCCGGGAGTGCGGGCGTCGTGCACGGGATTCGGGGCGACGAGCAACGGGTTGCGGGCGGCGCGGGTGCCGTCGAACACCACGTGCTGGGCCGGGTTGCGGATGTTGCAGAGGAAACGGTTGCCCCAGTCGTCGGCGGTGTGGCCGAAGCGGGCGCCGCCGGCGATGATCTCGAACGTGCCGTCGCGGGGATCGATGCGGAGATCGTGGCGGGCGAAGCGCAGCGGCGGGCGTTCCTCGCCGGGCCGGCGCAGTTGGCCGCCGTTGGTGCCGCCGGTGACGGTGACGCGGTTGTCGAGTCCCCAGAGCGGGGAATTCATCAGGGCCTGGACGTTGTATTTGCGGAAACCGGACACGAGGATCCGGCGTTCGTCGGCCCGGTGGTCGCCGTCGTTATCTTTAAGGTAGAGGATTTCCGGAGTGGCCGTGACGATCAGGCCGCCGCGCCACACGCAGAGGCCGCTGGGCCAGGAGAGGCCCTCGGCAAAGATGTGGCTCTCGTCGAAGCGGCCGTCGCCGTCGCGGTCGATGAGTTTGCGGATGCGGCCGATCGGAGCGTCGGTGGTGTTGTCCTTCCAAGCCTGGTGGGTGGCCTTGTCGGTGTACGGGTAGTCCCGCATTTCGGCGACGTAGGCGGCGCCGTCTTCGTCGTAGACCACGGCAACCGGACTCGAGACGAGCGGTTCGGCCGCGAGCAGGTCCATGGTGAACCCGCCCTTGAGCCGGAACGTCGCCGGGGCCGATGCGGGTTCGACGGCCGGGAACGACGGCAGCAAATCGGCCGCGACCGCGTGCCCGGCCGCGAGGCCGCCGAGCAACGCGGAGACGAACGCCGCCCGCAGCGGCAACATCAGGCGCGGGCGGCGGCGGGACATCGTCAGAAGCGGCCGCTGATGCCGGCGACGACCTTGGCGACCACGATGCGCGTCTGGTTGGGCCGGTCCTTGGAGCCGACCCAGGTTTCCGTGATCGGCGATTTGTTGAGATTCTCGATGTCGCAGAAGATCGCGGTGTTCCGGGTGAAGTTGTAGCGGGTCTTCAGGTTCACCTGCATCTTGGGTTCCTGGTAAACAAGCAGCGCGGCGTTGGCGCTGTTGGTGACGAGGTATTCGCTGCGCCAGACGGCGTTGAGGCGGACGTTGAGGCCGTGGCCGAGGTAGGTCAGCGCGACGTTGCCCGTCTTCGGGACGAAGCCCGCGACGGTCGACGTGACGGTGGCGCCGCCGTAATCGCCGCGGGTGAGGAGCCGCGTGTAGTTGGCGTAAAAGCCGAAGCCGCGCCAAAAGCCGGGGAGAAACGTGAACTGCTGCTGGTAGGCGAGCTCGAGGCCGCGGTACTTGGCGCTGCCGCCGTTGCGCGTCGTCGAGATGCGGTAGCCGACGTATTGGCCGTCGAAGCCGTTGTCGGCGCCGGCGGCGACGAATTGGGACGTATCCGTGAACTGGAAACCGTCGACCTGTTTCATGAACGCGCTGGCCGACACTTGGCCGACGGGCTCGAAGTAGTACTCGAGGGTGGCGTCGAAATTGTCGGAGTACTGCGGCTTGAGGCCGGCGTTGCGGATCGTGACCGTCTGGGCGACGTCGTTGATCGTGTCGGCGGGCATGATGGCGTCGAACGAAGGCCGGCCGATGCCCGAGGAGTAGCTGAGGCGGGAGACCAGATTGCGCGTCGGCGCGTAGCGCAGGTGGAGGCCGGGAAACACATCGCGGTACGAGCCCTTGCGGCGCAGGCGGTTGATGACGCCGGCGACCGTGACCGGGCCCTCGGCGTCGGTTTCCGTTTTCTCAATGCGCACGCCGCCGAGGACCGAGAGGCTGGCGAGCTTCAGGTTGCCCATGGCGTAGCCGGACGTGACGGTTTCGGTGATGCTGCGGTCGCCGTTGAGCCGGGACGTGTTGGTGAACGCGACATCCTCGCGCCAGAGGCCGGGATTGAGGGCTTGGTGGCGGGCGACGGCGAAGGGATTGGCCCAGGGCGGCGAGCGGTAGCCGGCGTTGGAGTCGGTCCATTTCGGCGTGGTGTCGGCAAACTGGGCGATGCCGCCGAGGTCGTCGGCGTTGTTCTGGATGCCGTCGGCGCCGGTGAAGTTGTAGCGCTTGGAGAAGTTGTCCAAGGCGCGTTCCTGGCTGCGGATGACGCCGCCGGCCTTGAAGGTGATGGGGACGGGCGCGATGAACGTCTTCTTCACGTTCAACTTGGCGGTGCGGACCTCGTCCTCGCCCATGCGGTCGCTCTGGGTGAGGAGCATGGTGCCGTAGTTGGCGAGATTGTAGAGGTCGGGGCCGGCGGTCTGGGCGTACTTGGGCCACTTGGGGTCGTCGCGACGGTCGATGGTGAAGCCGATGTTGGTCAGGCGGTAGCTGACGGCGCCCTTGGGCCGGGAGGAAAAGTGCCGGCCGGTCGGGGCGTAGTCGTAGTAGGTTTCGGAATTCGACAGGCTGACGCCGTAGTCGATCTCGAGCCCCGGGAGGCGATGGCGGATCGTCGGCACGAACTGCAGGGTGCGGCCGGACTTGTCGTCGGTCGTGAGCGTGATGGCGCTGGAGGAGTTGTTGTTCGCCAGAATCTCGCCGAAGAAATTCGTGTAGCCGGGACGGAAATTCGCGACCGCCGCGGTGGTGCCGAGGACCATGGCGCGCGTGTCGTTGGTCTCGTGGAACCAATTGTAGGCGGTGTTGAAACTGAGGACGGTGGTCTCGCTCAGTTTGTATTCCAGCTTCACGCCGGTCGCGAGGCGCGTGCGCGGGGCGCCGGCGGGGCGCGGCACGGTGATGTTCTGGGTGTAGTACGGCTCGGTGAGCACGCTCTGGTAGGTCGCCAGCGCCGCGGTGTCGCCGCCGGGCTGGGAGTGGTAGGTGAAGTTGACGGAGACGCCGATGCGTTTCTCGGCGCCGAGGCGGTCGGCGTAGGAGAAGTTGAGCGAGGGCCCGATATTCTTGATCGGCTCGCGGAGGAAATTGTCGGACCGGGTGTAGTACTTCGGGCGCCACACGCCGCCGATCGAGTAGGTGAAGACGCGGGGCTGGTTGCGGTCGAAGGCGCTCTTCGAGACGATGTTCACGTTGCCGCCGATGGAGTCGGCGTCCATGTCCGGCGTCGGCGCCTTCGTGACCTCGATGGTCTCGATGTTGTTGAGCGAAGCCTGCTCGAACTCGAACGTGCGCCCGGCGCCGGCGGATTGGGAACTCGCCATGCGGTCGCCGTCCATGGTCACGGAATTGAGGGCGCCGTCGATGCCGCGGATCTGGACCGAACGCACGTCGGCGCCGACGTAGACGGCGGTGATGCCGGGCAGCTGCTGGAGGAAGTCGCCGATGTTGCCGTCGGCGACGTTGCCGAAGCTGTCGGAGGCGACGACGTTCTTCACGTTGAGGGCCTCGCGTTGCTTGGTGATGGCGGCGGCGTTGCCCTCGCGGGGGCCGGAGACGGTGAAGGCCTCGAGTTTGTAGATGCCGGCGTTGAGCTCGATGTTCTGCCGGAGGCGGACGCCGGATTTGATGTCGACGGTGAGCCGCTGCGGCTCGAGGCCGGTGTAGCGGACGACAAGGGTGGCCGGGCCGGGCGGCAGCGTGAGCTCGAAACGCCCCTCGCGGTCGGTGAGGGCCGAGGCGGAACGGCCCTCGACGGAGACTTCCGCGCCGTCGAGGAACGTGGCGGTGGCGGCATTGCTGACTTGGCCGGTGACAAAGCCGTTGCCCTGGGCGAAGCCGGCCGCCGCGCAGGCGGCGAACAACCAGCAGGCGAAGAGACGGCGGAACGAGGGCACGAGGGAGCGTGCGGCGGCGGGGAACATCATAACGGTGGGGTAAGCAGGCGGGATGCCGTTTGTAACTGTAAAGTTACCAAAACGAGCGCGCGTCAAACCGAAAGGCCCTCGGCCGCGAATTCCCTCCGGCGAGACGAGAACGGATTTGCCAACATCGGTAACCGACACGTTACTCCGGCCCGGCATGGACCGCCGTTCGTTTCTTACCTTCGCCGCGGGCTCCGCGGGCCTCGCCGCGACCGGCGGGGCCGCCGCGGCACCGGCAGCGGGCGACGGCTTCGTCGACACCAACGTCCACCTCGGCTCCTGGGCCGTGCGGCGCGGCTGGGCGGATGCGCCCGCGGAACTCGCGGCGCGGCTGCGGCGCCACGGCGTGACGGCGGCGTGGACCGGCCACTTCGACGCCGTGCTGCACAGCGACCTCGGCGGCGCCAACGCCCGGCTCGCGGCCGCCTGCGCGGGGAGCGGCGGCCTGCTCGTGCCGTTCGGCACCGTGAACCCGACCTTCCCGGATTGGGCGGACGACCTGCGGCGCTGCCGGGAAGTCCACGGCATGCCCGGGATCCGGCTCTATCCCAACTACCACGGCTACGGACTCGACGATCCGCGTTTCGCCGCCCTGCTCGCGCGGGCCGCGGCGAGCCGGCTGCTGGTGCAGATTGCGGTTTTGCTCGAGGATGAACGCTCGCAGAACCCCGCTCTCGTCGCGGCGCCGGTGAACCTCGCTCCGTTGCCCGAAGTGCTCGCGCAAACCCCGGGCGCCCGCGTCATGCTGCTCAACAGCGGCGGCCGCGTGCTCAACGCGCATACGCCATTGCTGCAGCGGTTGATCCAGGCGGGCTGCGGATTCGAGATCGCGACCCTAGAAGGCGCGGGCGGACTTGGGGCGCTGCTGCAACGCAGCCCCGGGGCCAAGGTCGCCTTCGGTTCGCACGCGCCGTGGTTCTATTTCGAAGCGGCGCTGTTGAAATTGCAGGAATCGGAACTGACCGCTGCGCAACTCGCCGCCGTCCGCCACGGGCACGCAACCGCCCTCCTCTCCCCCGCATGAACCGCCGCACTTTCTGCACCACCCTCGCGACCGGCGCGGCCCTGCCCGCGATCGCCGCGGCGCGTCCGGCCGACGTGCCCGCGACGGCATCGGCCTGGGGCAACGCCGACGACCTGCGCAACCTCGGCATCTGGGACGTACACATCCACGTGGGCAGTCCCGGGGCCACGCCGGAGAAACGCATGGAAACGTTGCTGCGCAGCGCCGATCGGCTCGGCGTGGAACGGTTGTGCACGATGATGAGCCCGCCGTGGCAGTACGAGCCGACGCCGGAGCAATTCCGCCGGAGCAACGACGACGTGCTCGCGATCGTGAAGTCGTTTCCCGAACGGGCCTTCGGTTTCGTCTACCTCAATCCGCGGCACCTCAAAGAAAGCCTCGCGGAACTCGAGCGCTGCGTCGCCGACGGCCCGATGGTCGGCATCAAGCTTTGGGTCGGCACCCGGGCCAACGCGCCCGAGCTCGATCCGATCGTGCGGCGCGCGGCGGAGCTCAAGGCGTTGATTCTGCAGCACACGTGGATCAAGCAGCGCGGCAAGGGCAACCTGCCGCACGAATCGACGCCGATGGAACTGGCGGAATTGTCCGCGCGGCATCCCGGTTTTCCGATGGTCTGCGGGCATACGGGCGGCGGCGATTGGGCCCTCGGTATCCGCGCCATCCGCGACCGGCCCGAGTTGCACGCCGACCTCGGCGGCGGCGATCCGGTCTACGGCGAAGTCGAAATGGCGGTCCGCGAACTCGGCGCGAGCCGCGTGCTTTACGGCAGCGACGCCAACGGCCGCAGTTTCGCTTCCCAATTGGGCCGCGTGCTCGGCGCGGACATTTCCGTCGCGGACAAGAAATTGATCCTGCGGGAAAATCTCCGCCGGCTGCTGTTGCCCGCGCTGACGCGCAAGGGGATCAGGGCGTGAAGGACGCGGGCCGTTGAAAGTTGAAAGGTGAAGGTTGAAAGCACGGCAAACCGACCGGAGGCCGCCGGGGCAATTCCCCGGAACCAAGGTTCGGCGCTGGCAATGCGGGCCGGAGGCGGCCTAGGTTTTTTCACCCCATGAAGACTCCCCTGCTGCTGCTTGGACTTTTGCTGGCCGGTGCCGGCCTGCGCGCCGCCGACCGTTTGCCCAACGTCGTGCTCATTTTCACCGACGACCAAGGCTACGGCGACGTCGGCGTCTTCGGCGCCAAAGGCTACCGCACGCCGCACCTCGACAGCCTGGCCCGCGACGGCGTCAAGTTCACCAACTTCCACGTCGCCCAAGCCGTCTGCTCCGCCTCGCGCGCGGCGCTGCTCACCGGCTGCTACCCGAACCGCATCGGCATCCATGGCGCTCTCGGGCCGGGCGCCAACCACGGCCTGCATGCCGAGGAAACGACGCTGGCGGAAATGCTCCGCGCCCGCGGCTATGCGACGGGCATGGCGGGCAAATGGCACCTCGGGCACCGCGAACCGTTTTTGCCCAACCGGCAGGGCTTCGACGAATCCTTCGGCCTCCCCTACTCCAACGACATGTGGCCCAACCACCCCGAGGCCAAGGCGGGCACGTACCCCAAATTGCCGCTTTACGAAGACGGGCGCGTGATCGACGACGAGATTACTCCGGTTGAAATGGACGAATTGACGACGCGGTACACCG
The DNA here is from genome assembly GCA_027482185.1 of Opitutaceae bacterium. GTDB lineage: Bacteria > Verrucomicrobiota > Verrucomicrobiia > Opitutales > Opitutaceae > ER46. The sequence continues at coordinate 11,562 of JAIXWF010000019.1, forward strand.
AGCGTGCGACGGCCTTTATCCGGAAAAACAAAGACCGGCCCTTCTTCTTCTACCTCGCGCACGCGATGCCGCATGTGCCGCTTGCGGTGAGCGCGAAACACCGCGGCAAATCCGGCGCCGGCCTTTACGGCGACGTGATCATGGAGATCGATTGGTCCGTCGGCGAAGTCCTGCGCACGCTCCGCGAGCAGGGCCTGGAGCGGGATACGCTTGTGATCTTCACCAGCGACAACGGCCCGTGGCTGAGCTACGGCGACCACGCCGGCAGCGCGGGCCCGTTGCGCGAAGGCAAGGGCACGGCGTGGGAAGGCGGCACCCGCGTGCCTTGCCTGATGCGTTGGCCGGGCAAGCTGCCGGCCGGGGCGGTGAACAATGCGTTTCTCATGACGATCGACCTGCTGCCGACGATCGGGACCGCGGTCGGGGCCGCGCTGCCCGCGCGCCCGATCGACGGCCGCGACGTTTGGCCGCTGCTGGCGGGCCGCCCGGGCGCGACCAATCCGCACGCCGGCTACGGCCTGTGGTACGCGCAGAACGAATTGCAGGCGGTGGTGAGCGGCGACGGCCGTTGGAAACTCATCTTGCCGCATCGCTACCGCACGCTGGCCGGACGCGCCAGCGGCAAGGACGGCATTCCGGCGAAATACGAAAACGGCCGCCTGACCGAGCCGGCGCTGTATCAGCTCTCCGAGGACATCGGGGAAACGAAGGACGTCGCCGCGGCCCACCCGGAGATCGTGCGGCAGCTGCTCGCGTTTGCCGAAACTTGCCGCGCCGACCTTGGCGATTCCCTCACGCAACGCACCGGCGCCGGGGCCCGCGAACCCGGGCGGATCGCCGAAGCCGGCAAGGCGCAGGGCAAGAAGAAGTGACCGAACCGGAGATCAGCGCGAGGCGGCACCGGCGGCACCGAGTCGCCGTTCCCATTTCAGCAACGCGGCGATGAGCTGCAGGTGATCGGGGCCGCCCGTTTCGACCGTGCGGCGGATTTCCCGGTAGACGGCCGGATCCGCCGCCGCGAGATCGAGCCACACCGACAAGGCGGGGAAGTAATCCGGATAGTCCTTCCCGCTGCCGTCCACCCGCGGCCGGATGCCGGTGCGTTCCGGATTGAGCACGTTCACGAGCAAGGTGCGCGCGAAGCGGCCGAGTTCCTTCGGGCCGACCAACGCGCCGGCCTCGGCGGCGGCGACCACCATCGCGATGTCGAGGGCGCCGTGGGAAACGTCCTCGATGGCGGGCGCGCGCGGTTGGTTCGGCAGGTTGAAGGAAGGGCTGTTCTCCGCCGACCAGCCCGTCGTCGTCACGGGCTCGTACCAGTAATGCCACACGTAGAGATCGGCTTTGGCCTCGTGCCGCAGCCGGTTGACGAAGAGGCGGACGAGTTTCTCGGCGCGTTCCCGGTACGCGACCTTGCCGGTCAGCCGGGCCAGAGCGAGCTGCGTCGCGGCGTGGCGGCCGAGGAAATTGAAGGGCTGGCCGACGTTGTCGTAGGGAAACGATTCCCCGCGCTCGCACGTGAGGTAGTAACCCTCGCCCGCGGCCGGGCCGTCGCGCCAGAGGCGGGCGTCGGCATCAGCGTAGGACTCTTCGGCCGCGGCGACGAAGCGCGCCGCGGCGGGCGCGAGTTCGGCGAGCGCGGGACTCTGCCGCACGTGGTCCGCCAGACGCACCAACGGGTGGTAGATCACGCCGAGGTAGCCCATGAACGCGAGCGGGATGGGCCGCAGTTGGACGGTCTGCGCGGGCACGGCGCCCGTCGCCCCGGCGACCGGCTGCCACGTGAGCAGCGCGGACGGTTTCCCGTCCACTTCGCCCGGGCGGGTGGGGAGGGGTTGGCGCTCCGCGTTGACCGCGGCGGCAACCTGCGCGAGGTCGAGCCCGGTCCAACGTTCGGTGCGGCGGAAGTGGGAATTGGAAACCGTGAGCCGGTAACGCCCCGGGGCCTCCGGGTCGGGCGCCAACTCGACCTTCGTCTGGTTGTTCTGCGCGGAACGCGTCGAACGCAGGCGCGCGACCTCGCGCCCCGCGGCGTCGCGGATCGCGCCTTCGGCCACGACGTACTTGCTGGCCATGCTCCAGGCCGGGCGGATCTTGCCGGAGCCGTCCGCCACGCCGCGGCGATCATCGCGGTGCGCGAGCAGTCGGTCGCCGCGCCGCGCGACCTCGGCGAGGTACTTCGCGTCGCCCGTGGCCTCGTAAAGATCGACGAGCGCGTGCAGGAGATGGGATTCGCCCCACGCCAAGGTGCTGGCGTCGGGATTGCGCACCCACGGATCCTCCGGGGGCAATTTCGCAAGATGCCATTCGGCCCGCGCGACACTGAGCTCGATTTTCGGATTTTCCGCCGCCCGGGCCGCGGCGCAAACGAGCGCGACGGGCAGCAGGAAGCGGCACAGGAGGCGCAGGTTCATTTGCGTTTCGGCAGATGCTCTTCGAGAAACGCGTAGGCCCGGGCCCGCATCGGTTCCGGGAAATCGTGCGGGCAGTCCGGATGTTCGATCGCGATGCGGTTCGTGGCTCCGAGCAATTCGTAAACCGCATGCGCGGCGGAGACGACGCGGCCGGCGCTGCGCCATTTGAAATTCGCATCGCCCGTGGGCGAGATGGCCAGGAACGGCCGCGGCGCCAAGGCGCCGATCAATTCCGCGAAATCGAACGGGATCTCGCCCTGCCGCCCCGCGTACGCGGCGAGCGCGGGCATGTAGCGATCCTGCGTCCACCCGCCGCCCGGCCGCCAGACCTCGGGCTTTTCGCGGTAGTAGTCGGTGTAGGAATCGAACCCGCAGCTCGAGACGATCGTCTTGATGCGTTCGTCGAACACCGCCGTATAGATCGAATTGTGCCCGCCGAGCGAATGGCCGATCGCGCCAAAACCGCCGGGCGCAACGCCCGGCACCGCCGCCAGCACATCGAGGGCGCGGATGTTGTCCCAGATCGCCTTCATCGTGCCGCTGGCGTAGCCGAGGGCCTTGAGGTCGGGTTGGTAGTCCGCCAATTGCGGATACGGCGGCACGATCACGGCGAAGCCCCGCTGCGCGAGTTCCTCGCCGCAATTGCGGCCGGGCAAAGTCTTCGTCCCGGCAAGACCGACGACGGCCCGGTAGCCGACGGCGGGGTCGTTGTTGGTCGGCATCAGCGCGAGCACGCCGGGCACCGATGCCGTTCCGGCCACGGCCGTTTTCGGCAACAGCAAAAAAGCCGGGACGCGCGAACCGGGCTCGGATTGGTAGGTGATTTCCCGCCGGACATAGGTGCCGCAGTCCGTTTCCTTTTCCACCCGCACATCGAGCGGCACGCGTTTTTCCGCTCCCGGCAACGGCCCCATGATCTTTTGCGCGGCCGCCACGATGTCGGCCCTGCGCCGGGCCCACTCCGCCGGCGTCCGCACCGGACTCCACGACCCGGGCGCGGATTGGAAAAGCAGCAATTGCTCGCGCTCCGGCCGATCCGCCGCCGACGCCGTCGCGGCCAAAACCACGTTCAGGAGCAGCAGGACGGAGCGGCGGCAGGTATTCATTTCTTGATCAGCATCAATTCCTCGGGACTCCACGCATCGGTGTGGCCGGCGGTTTCGGCGCGCACGGTTTTGACAAAGTCCGGATCGACGGGCGCGGCGGTGTGGCCCCATTCGCGCCGCAGGTAGGTGAGGATCGAGGCGATCTGCGTGTCGTCGAGCGCGCCGAACGCAGGCATGTCGCCCGTGTGCACGCGGCCGAGGACCGTGATCGGACCGCGCACGCCGTGGAGCACGATGCGCACGGTGCGCTCGGGCGGACCGAGCACCCATTCGGAATCGAGCAACGGCGGCGCCAGGCCGTCGAGCCCGCGGCCGGTAATCTGGTGGCAGGCGGCGCAGACCGTGCCGAAGAGCATCTTGCCGGCATCGAATCGGGCCTGCTGCGCCGCCGTCAAGGGCTGGATCGCCGCCAGCGCCTCGACGCCGGGTTTGCCGGGCCAGACGACGATTTCCCTGAGCCGCGCGACGCGCTGCGCGGTGGCGGTGTTTTTCTCAAGTTCAGTCCAGCCGACGGGAGCCGCGGCGAGCCGGATAGGACGGCGGGAGGCGCCCGCTGCGGGGACCAGACCGTCGAGCAACGCGACCGCGCGCTTCGCCCCACCCGAGCGCAAGGCTTCGCCGGCGAGACCGACGATCCGCGCGATGCCCGCATCGTCGCGGGCGCCGAAGACGGCGCGCGTCAGCCCGGTGAGCAATTTGTTCGCCTCGACATCGTCCGCCTTCACGGCCGGATCCGCGGCGAGTTTTTCCAGCAAAGCCGCTTCGCGTCCGGCCAAGCCGCTGAGCAACGCATCGCGCAGGAAGAGGCGTTTCGGAAACGCGCGCACCACCTCGGCCAGCGCGACGTCGGTCGCCGGATCGCCGCGACCGGACAGCGTGAGCACGGCCTGAAGCTGGACCTCTGCGACGGAGTCGCGCGCGAGCGGCAGCAGCTTGGCGGCGGGGAAATCCTTCACGGTCTCGCTGAGCCGCAGGGCGGCCGCGCGCACCGTCGGCGCCGCGTCGGCCAACGCCGTTTCGACATCCGCCGCGGTCAACGCGCGCAGGCCCTCGAGCGTCCAGAGCGCGTGTTGACGGGCGGCGGGGACGGCGCCCTGCCGCGCGACGGCACGCACGGCGGGCACGACGGCGGCGTCGGCCGTCTCGACCAAGATCCGCTGAGCGGTCTCGCGCCACCAGGAATTGGGATGGGCCAAGTGCTCGACCCACGCGGCCGCGGGCCGCGCGACGAGTTCGGGCGCGCGGCGCACCGGACGGTCCGCGGGCACCACGCGGTAAATGCGGCCGAGGTGCTGCGGGTCGTTGAGTTTCCGCTCCACGCTCTGCTGCCGCAGGTAGCTCGTGAGGGAAATGCGGTGCTGCAGGACGCCGCGGTAAAGATCGACGATGTAGAGCGCGCCGTCGGGGCCGGTTGAGAAATTGACGGGACGGAAGCGTTCGTCGGTCGACGCGAGGAACTCCTGCTGCGGGTACGGATTCTTGCCGCGCGGCGTGCCTTCCTCGGAAGCAACGACGAAACGGCGGACGAAATGCGCGGCCGGCTCGGCGACGAAGACATTGCCGGCGAGTTCGGGCAGAAGATCGCCACCATAGACCCACCAGCCGCAGGCGGCGGTGAATTCCTTGAGTTTGCCGTCGCGGAGCATGTCGGCGCGGTAGCCGCGGTTGATGCCGGGCGTGACGCGCGCGGGCCAGACGAGTTGATTTTCCGCGGCGTTGAAATTGGTGCCGGTGAGGCGCGGCAAATGGGGATTTCGCTGGAGGTAATCCGAAAAGACGACGTCCACGCGGAGGCCGTCGCTGTTGGAACCGTGGTAAAAACGGCCGTAGTCGTCCTGGCCGAGACCCCATTGGCCGCGGAAACTCGTGGTGCCGGTTTCCCAACGGCCGCCGGCGTAGCGGAACTTGCGCGTGTAGGCGGCGCTGTAGATCCAGTTGTCGAAGGCGCGGAGGAGACCGTTGGGGGCGCGCTCCGGATTCGCGAGGTGCGGCCGCTTCGGGTCCACCTTCACGCCGTAGTCGATGGCGATCACTTCCTTGGCATCCGCCTTGCCGTCGCCGTCGGTGTCGCGCCAAAACGCCAACTCCGGCGGCGCGCCGACGAGAATACCGTCGCCGACGACGGCGATGGCGCGGGGCAAAACGAGTTGGTCGACGAAGACCTTGGATTCCTCGAAACGGCCGTCGCCGTCGCGGTCACGCAGCACGACAATGCGGCCGACGGGGGCGTCCTCGCCGTTGCCGTCGAGGTCGGGCATGTAGCCGCGCATTTCGACGACCCACATGCGGCCGTCGGCGCCGATGGCCATGGCAACGGGGTCCTGGACCTGCGGTTCGGCCGCGGCGAGTTCGAGCCGATAGCCCGGGGCGATCTTGAAAGAACGCAAGGCCTCCTCCGGGCTCAACGCCGGCGCCGGCGGGACGAGCTCGGCCGGCACCTGCGATTTCTGAACTTCGCCGGGCCGATCCAGGCGATCGCCGATCTGGGCGAGGGCCGGACCGGCGGAACCGGCGAGCGCCCCGAGACCCAAAATCCCGGAAACCAAACGGAGGGAAACGCGCATCGGGAAAACGGGATTGCCGGATCAGAAATTGCCGCGGACGCCGACCGACCAATTGACGCCGAAATTGCCGTAACGGTAAAGCGCGGCGGGAATGCCGCGGACGGGATCGCCCTCGTAGAGCAGGGTCGGGTCGTTGAAGATGTTGCGGCCCTGGAAGAACAGGCTGAGCCGCGGCGAAATGCGGTAGCCGCCGCTGAGGTCGACCTTGATGTTGTGGCGCTGGTAGCGGCCGAAGACGGTCGTGAACGGCGTGTCGTCCTGCCAGACGGCGCCGACGCGGAGGCTGTAGCCCGCGTAGCTCCAGCCGACGGAGCCGGTGGCCTTGTGCGGGCTGACGCCGGGGAAGTACTGGTTGGCGTAGTTGCGCGTGTAGCTGACGTTGACGTTGGTGCCGCGGAAAACGCCGGGGAGGAACGTGAGCTGCTGGTTGTAGCCGAGTTCGAGGCTGCGGTAGCGGTAGAGGGAGTCGTTGTTGCGGAGGGATTGGTATTCGTAGCCCGCGTAATCCGGATCGTCCTCGAAGCCGAAATCCGCCGCGTTGCCGCGCACGGTGACGCGCTGGTCGGTGATCTCGGTTTGCTGCACGAGAAACGTGAAGCTGCCGACGGGCTCGAAGTAGTAAGCGAGGCGGGCGACGTAGTTGTCGGAACGCTCCGGTTTGAGATTCGGATTCGGCGCGGTGATGAGCAGCGCCTGGTCGTTGATCGACCACACGCCCATGAGGGCGTCGATCGGCGGGCGAGAAATTGCGTGGCTGTAGCCGGCCTGAAAATGGAGATTCGGGCGCAGGGCGTACTTGGCGCCGAGGCTCGGGAAGAAGTCGTCGTATTCGCCGTTCCGATTCACGCGCGGCCGGGAGAAGTACTGGTACTGCATGCCCGGGATGGTCGTGGCGCGGCGCGTCGTCGCGGAAATCGGATAACCCGCGGCGGCGACCTGCGTCGCGGTGAGCGGATCGAACTCGCGGGCCTCGGATTCGGTGCGTTCCCAGCGCAGGCCGCCCTGGAGCTGCACGGCGCCGAGGCGGGTGTTGCCCATGCCGTAGGCGGCGGTGACGTGCTGGCGGAAGTCGCGTTTGTTGGCGATGAACGCGGTGTAGTAATTTTCCGCCGTCGCCGTGTTCACGAAGTATTCCGGGTGCTGCCGGTAGAGCAGCGAGAGCGCGCTGCGGTTGGGCAACGTCGGGAGGTTGGCGATGCGCAGGGCCATGATGTTGCCCATCTGCGGATTGAAGGAGCGCGGCGACGGGAACGCGGCGAAGCTGCCGGCGGCGGTGATCGTGCCGTTGGGGTTGAGGATGTTCCCGCCGGGCCCGATGTAACTGTAAAGTTCATACGGGGTGGAGTTCTCGGTCTTGCGGTTCTCCTCCGCCCACTTGCCGCCGAACTTGAAGAACGTCGGGAAACGCCACGCCGTCGCGAGCTTGGCGTTCACTTCGCCGGTGTAGATCTCGGTGAAAGCGAAACGGCCTTCCTCGGTGATGCGGGGGTTGGTGAAGTTCGCGAGGTTGGACCAATCGGCGCCGCCGGTCTGGACGATGGTCCATTCCGCGGAATTGGGACTCGGGCGCGTCGCGCGGAAGTCGACGGGCAGGGTGTTCAGCGTCTCGGCGCGGATGGTGCCGCGGGACGATGTCTCGTAGTCGTTCTTCGAACGGGAGTAGTTGGCGGTGCCGTCGACGGTGAGGCTGCCGAGCTTGTATTCGAACTTCGGCGTCAGCGTGACGGAATTGGTCAGCTTGATCGCGCTGCCGCCGCCGTGCGCGAAGGTGCGGGACGTGTTGGCCGCGGCGCCGTTGGTGCGGATGTCGGTGAGGCCGTCGCCGAGGACGTTCTGGCGGCCGGTGGCGGCGGCGACGCCGTTGGCGGCGGCGTTGAAAGTGAGCGCCTTGGTGTGCGCGTTGTTCTCGAAGGCGTTGAACATCGCCGTGAGCGAGAGCACGAGGGCGGGCGTGGCCTTGAAGTCGACCGTGCCCGTGACGTTGGCGCGGCTGGAGAGGCGCGGGCCGTCGGTGAACGCGACGGTCGTGAGCACCATGGGGCGGAGATCGGGCACGGCGCCGGTGGTCACCTGCGTTTTGTTGTACGTATGCGTCACGTACTGCTGTTCGGAACGCGAGCTGGTGGAGCCGATGCTGAGCCGCACGCCGAGGCGCTGTTTGAGAAACACGTCGGAGTAATCGACCTGGTAGTTCGGCCGCCACTGGTAGCGGAGGTTGTCGTCCCAGCCGCGGACCTTGCCGGGCTTAGCGGCGTCGGGAGTGTTGAAGCCGAGGCTGAACTGCCAGTCGATGCGGCGGCCTTTGCGGTCGAAGGCGCGGCGGCTCTTCATGTTGATGGAGCCGGCGGGGGAATTGGCATCCATGTCGGCGCTGAGGGTGCGGCTGATCTCGATCGATTCGACGGCGTTGATGGCCATCTGCTCGAAACCGACGGAGCGGGACTGGCTGCCGGCGCCGCCGTTGAGCGTGGCGCCGTAGGCGACGAAGGCGTCCGCGCTCGCGACCGAGGCGCCGTCGAGCGTGACGCCGACGTACTGCTGGTCGAGGCCGCCGACGCGGGGGCCGCGGCTCACGCCGTCGACGTACTCGACGTCGACGCCGGGGAGAAACTTTAGGAACTCGCCCACGTTGCCCTCGGTGATGTCGCCGTAGGTGTCGGCGGCGACGGAGGTGGAGATGTTCATGTTGCGGCGCTGCTCCATGATGGCCTTGGCGTTGCCCTCGCGTTCGCCGGCCACGACGAACTGCGTCATCTTCACCGTGGCGCCGGCGCCGGGATCGGCGGCCTGGGTGCTGATCAAGTCGAAGTCGCGCGTCGCCGTGCCGCCGGGCGGGACCGCGACAGTGCCCGTGACGGTGCGGTAGCCGGCGAAGGTGACTACGATCGTGGCGTTGCCCGCCGGGACGTTGGGCAGCACGAAGGCGCCGCCTTCTTCCGAATAAGCCACGCGTTCCGTGCCCTGCACGCGGACCTCGGCGTTGCGGACATATTCGCCGGTGGCGGGATTGAACACGCGGCCGCTCACGGTGCCCGCGGCGCCCTGGGCGCGCGCGGCCGAAGCCAGGCCGAGGACCAGAAAAACGAACGCCAGCCAACGTTGGAAACGGCGGCCGGAAAACGGCGACGCGGGACGGGACAAGGGAAGACTCATGGTGCGGCGGTGAAGGCGTTCTGGACGGGCGGAAGGCGCGAAGGGGGCATCGCCGAACCGCGGTTCGCGGACGAAAACGCCCTTGACTCGCACCCGCGTCAAGTAACTTTCCAGTTACCGACGGAAACAGTTTCCGTTCCCGCCCGGCCGAGGCCGGTTTCAGCTCCGTTTTCCCATGCCCGCGCCCCTGTCCCGCCGCCGCTTCCTCGGTCGCGCCGCCTCCGCCGGCGCCGGCCTCTGTCTCACCGCCGCCGCGGCCGAGAAGGCCGCTTCCGTCGCTCCCGCACCGGCCGTCCCCGCGGCGCCCGTGCCCGACTGGCCGCGCTGGACCGGCTCCGACGAACGCGCGCTGCTCGACGTGCTGCGCTCCGGCCGCTGGGGCCGCACCAGCGGCGGCGCCCGCGTGAAGGCATTCGAGACGGCGTTCGCCGCCCGCATGCAGGCCAAGCACTGCGTCGCCACGTCGTCCGGCACGACCGCGCTGCTCACCGCGCTCGGCGCGCTCGGCATCGGCCCGGGGGACGAAGTGATCATCCCGCCGTACACGTTTGTCGCGACGTTCAACGCCGTGACCGCGAGCTTTGCGCTCCCCGTCTTCGTCGACAGCGACGCCGCGACTTTCCAGATCGACGCGACCAAGGTCGCCGCCGCGATCACGCCCGCGACGCGCCTGCTGCTGCCGGTTCACATCGCCGGTTCGCCGTGCGACCTCGACCGCCTGGCCGCGCTCGCCGCCGAGCGGAAGATCACGCTGCTCGAGGACGCCTGCCAGGCGCCGCTCGCGGAGTGGCGGGGGCGCCCCGTCGGCACGCGCGGCATCGGCGGCTGCTTCAGTTTCCAGGCCAGCAAGAACCTCACCGCCGGCGAGGGCGGCGCCGTGCTGACGGACGACCAGGCCTTCGCGGATGCGTGCTACGATTTCCACACGCCGGGCAACGCCAAGCGCTCGCCGAGCTCGGGCCGCGGCGCCAACTTCCGGCTCACCGAATTCCAGGCCGCGCTGCTCGTTTCCCAGATGGAAACCCTCGAGGCGCAGGCCAAGCTGCGCGACGCCAACGCCGCCCTGCTCACCGCCGGACTCGCGCAGATTCCCGGGATCAAGCCCGCCGGCCTCACGCCCGGCACGACCCGGAGCGGCTGGCACCTCTACATGTTCCGCTACGACGCGGCGCAGTTCGCCGGCTTGCCGCGGGCGAAATTCATCGCCGCGCTCGCGAAGGCCGGGGTTGCCGCCAGCTCGGGCTACACCGCGCTCAACACCGGCGCCCACGTCAAGGCGCTCGCCGCCAATCCCCACTACCGCCGCATCTACGGCGCGGATACGATGGCGCGCTGGGCCGAGCGCAACGCCTGCCCCGTCAACGACCGGCTCGTCGAGGAAGCCGTGTGGTTCGGCCAGACCAAGCTGCTCGGTTCCCGCGCGGATACCGAGAAAATCGTCGCCGCCGTGGCAGATGTCCGGCGCCGGGCCGGCGATCTGGCGAAGGCCTGAGCCGGAGTCGTGTGGCTGTGAGTTGAGGGTTGAGAGAGCGATCCGCCGAACCACGGAGATCGCAGCCGCCGCCGCCAGCCTGACGAACCGAACGGTTTATGCGCTCAATTCTCAGCCAAGCTCGCCCAACTGCATGAGTTCGGCCTGAGCCGGCGGCCCTTCAGAAGGCGAAGAACCGCGTCGCGTTGCCCCCCGCGAACTTCTCCGCGTCCTCGGGATAAAGGCGTTCGAGGTTCGACAACTTGATCAGCGAGCCGCCTGCGTAGTCGAAGGGCGCGTGCGTGCCGAAGGCCACCGCCTCGGGCCCGAGGGCCGCGATGAGTTTCGGCACGTCGTGCCGCAGGACGACCTGCAGCCGGGAAAAATCGACCAGGCAACGTCCGCGCAGGCCGGCTTCCGCGAGTTTCGCGCCGTCGAGCGCGCCCCAATTGAGCAACGCGATCCGCAGGTCCGGTTGCGCCTTCGCGGCGGCGAGCACCGCCGGCAACGCCAGGTCCTCGGCACGGTCCCAGGCATGGCGCTGGCGCCGGTCCTCAAGCCGCTGCTTCAGAATCAAGGGCACCCCGAGGGCGGCGATCCGGGCGAGGGCCGCGCGGCCCGGCGCGCCGTCGAGCGCGTAACCGTGGTGCTCGGGATACAGGGCGACGCCCTTCATGCCCCAGCGCGCCACCGCTTCCTCGAGGTCGCGCTCCCAGCCGGCGTAGGTCGGATTGACCGTGGCCGTCGGCACCAGACGCCCTCCGCCGCCGCGGACCAGTTCGCGCAGCTGTTCGTTGCCGCGGTGCGTGTCGCGGTAGAACACCGCGGGCAGCGAGCCGACAACCGCACGCGCAATGCCGTGCCGGTCCATCGTCCGCAGCAGGGCGGCGGGCTCGGTGTTTTCGAGGGCCCGGAACGGGTACGGACCGAGCGCGGCGTTGACGTCGACGATCATGCGTGGCGCCGCGCGAGCAGCCGGTCGAAGTTGCCCCAGAAAATCGCCTCGCGCTGGGCATCCGTGAGCTCGGCGGAGAGGATGCGGCCCACGCCGCACTCCATCGTCGCGTCGGTCGCGAACAGCACGCGTTCCGCGCCGACCGCCGCGACGAGGCGCTCGATCGCGGGCACTTCGTTGACGCTGCCGCTGGTGTCGACGCGGACGCCCGGGCACTCGCGCAGCGCCCGCACGGTCCACTCCCAATCGCCGCCGCCGAGCAGATGCCCCAGAATCAAGATCAGCTCCGGGTAACGCCGCGCGAGGCTGCCGAAGTCGAGGGCGTGCGACGTCCGCGGCTGTGCCGCGAGGCTGCGCGGATCGGTGAGAAACGCCGAATGCCCGAGCAACGGCACGCGCTGCCGGATGCACTCCTCCGCGACGGGGAATACGACCGGATCCGTGTACTTGAATTGATTGTACAACTTCACCCCGACCATGCCGGCGTCGAGGCACCGGCGCAGTTCGTCGAGCGCCGCCGGGCCGTTGCCCGGCTGCACGAAGCAGTAACCGAAGATGCGGCCGGGATGCCGGCGCGCCGCCGCGAGCACGGAGTCGTTGGCGTCGCGCACGACCGAAATGTCCGCCATCACGCCGCCGGTGATCGGCCGGGAGCAATAGAGCCGCTCGATCCCGAGCGCATCCGCGGCCGCGATCAGGTCGTCGACGTCGCGCCAATCGTCCGGTCCGCGCCGGCCGGCGAGAAACACGTGGTTGTGGGCGTCGAACTTCCGGCGCGAACGCCAGTCCGCGGGCAACGCGGCGGGCGCCGAGGTCGCCGCGCGGCCCAGGTTCGCCGCCAGCGCCCCGGCGCCGGCGGCCGCCACCTGCAGGAACTGCCGGCGCGGCCAACCGCGGGCGGCGGCGGAGGAGTGCGGATCCATGCAGGGGAGCGAAACAAGCGCGGCCCGGCGCGCGAGATGGAAAAAGGCGCGCCGGCGATTTAGTAACCGACCGGGTAACAATCCCGCGCCGGCCGGACTTCGCACTTGCGTCGCCCTCCGGTTGGCAACTTTCATCGGCCCGTCTGCCGCGGTCGGTCCCACCGGCCCGGCTTCCCTACCCCCCACCCCCGCCATGCCTTCGCGAACCGTCATTGTCGCGTGCCTTCGCACGCTTGCGTCCGTCCGCCGTCTGCTGCCCCTGGCGCTGCTCGGCGCCGCCACCCTCGCCCGCGCCGCCGGCGTGCTCAGCGGCAACGTCAGCAACACCGCCACCGGCAACATGCTCGAGGGCGCCCGCGTCGAGATTCCGGCGCTGGGCCTCACGGCGATGACCGACAACACCGGCCGCTACGTTTTGCCGAATGTGCCCGCCGGCACGCACCAGGTGGTCGTGACCTACATCGGCTTGGACGCCTACCGCGCCTCGTTCACGGTGGCGGACGGCCAGCGCGCCCAGCGCGATTTCGAACTCACGACCGGAATCTACAAACTGGAGGCCTTCAAAGTCACCGGCGAACGCGAGGGCTCGGCCGCCGCCATCACCGAGAAACGCAATGCCGACAACGTGAAAGACGTCGTCGCCATGGATTCGTTCGGCAACCTGCCCAACATGAGCGCGGGCGAAGTTGTGATGCGGCTGCCCGGTGTCGCCGGCAGCCCCACCGACGAAGGTCTCGCCTACCGCTTCAACATGCGCGGCATGGACCCGACGCTCAACAATGTCACCGTCGACGGCCAGTCGATGACAACACTGGGCACGAACCGCAGCTTCGAGTTGCAATCGATTACGGGCACGATGTTCGACGCCCTCGAGCTCATCAAAGGCCACACGCCCGACAAGGGCGCGGATTCGCTCGGCGGCACCGTCAACTTCAAGACCAAAGCCACCTTCTCGATGCGCGAGCGCCGCCGGACCACGTACAACTTTTCCATGCGCTCGGCCCCGCCTTTCCTGGAGCAGACTCCGCTGCGCTCCGAGCATCGCAACCACCCGATCCTCAACCTCGCCCACCAGGAGGTCTTCGACGTCTTCGGCGACACCCGCAACCTCGGCGTTTCGGTCAATTTGTTCTATTCGGAAAACGCCGTCGGCGGTTTCGCCAACATCTTCGACTACACGAACATCGCGGACGGGCCGGCCCCGGTGTGGGACTATCAGACTTGGGACAACATCAACAATCGGAAGCAAATGAGCCTGAATCTGAAGGCCGACTACCGTTGGTCCGCCAACACCCGCTTCTCGCTCGGCGTCACCGGCAACGACAACTTCGAGCGGATGCGCCGGCGCGTGACCGTCCGCGCCTTCACCGGCGCCAACAACACCGTCCCCAATGCCACCACCACCGGCGTCGTCGCCGGCGCCTTCAACGACTTCATCACCGTCGTCCGCCCCGTCACCGCCGCCAACATCGATGTCACCATGGACGGCCCCCTCAACTACTATGTGCGCATGCGCCGCCTCGATGCTTCGGCCGAGCACAACTACGGCCGGCTCCTCATCGAATACGCCGGCAGCCTCGCCACCACCCACCTCAACAACGGCAACGGCAAGGGTGGCACGCTCAACATGCGCATCGGAAGCGTCAACCCCGCCACCGGCCTCTTCACCTACGGCGGCGCGGGCTGGATCCTCGACCGCTCCGGCCCCGACAAGCTCCACCCGATTTTCCGGCAAAACGGCGGTCCCGATTTCACCAATCCCGCCAACTACCGCCCCCGGCCCACCGACGGCCTGATCCAGCAGCGCAACGAAAACGACCAGTTCCTCAAGCAGGCCCGATTCGACGTGCGGTACACCTTGCCCTTCGCCGCCCCGACCAACTTCAAGACCGGTTACCATTGGCGCGAGTTGCGCATGGACGATTGGGGCCAGGACCGCCACCGCTGGACCGCCGCACCCGGCGCCCCGGCGCTCCCCGAAGACAAAACCTACGTCAGCTACGACCGCGTCAAAACCGGCCGCGCGATCCCAGTCTGGCAATCGCACATGTTCACTCAGGATGGCCGTCCCACCGACGGCAACTACTGGGTCGAGGACCGCTATTACAACCAATCCCAGAAGTACATCGGCACGCGCTGGCTCACCGAGCAGGTCGGCGCCGCCTACGTGATGGCCCAAGGTCGCCTCGGCGCCGAAGGCTTTCTCCGCAGTACCGGCTATCTGGGCGGCGTCCGCTGGGAAACCACCGAAACCCTCGCGCGCGGCTGGGTCCGTTCCCGAGTCCTCAGCACCGCCGCCCAGCAGGCCGCCGATCCGGTCGGCTCAGCCGATCGCGACTACGCCGGCAATTTCCGCGTGAATCCCGGCAAGTACAGCAAGGGATTCCCCAGCATCCATCTTTTCCACGATATCACCAAGGACCTGAAGTTTCGCGTAAGCTACTCGACCAGCTACGGCCGCCCGCCGATCGGCAACCTCCTCCCGGGAGAAACGCCTTCCGAAGCCACCCAGACCGTCACCGTCAACAATCCCGGCCTCGGTCCGTACACGGCGACCAACTGGGACGCCACCCTCGAATACTACTTCGAACCCGTCGGCAGCCTCACCGTCGGCTGGTTCCACAAGGACATCCGCGACTTCATCATCACCGCGGATGTCGGCTCTATCGGCGACGGCCCCGACAACGGCTACAACGGCAACTACATCGGGTGGACCGAACGCACGAATATCAACGGTGGCGATGCCGTGGCCCAAGGTCTGGAGTTCGCCTACAGCCAGCAGTTCACCTTCCTCCCCGGTCTGCTCAAAGGTTTGGCCTTCTCCGCCAACTATACGCGCATCCAGACCCACGGCATGCGGGAAGGAACCCGCTACCTGACCAGCCGCGAAGTCCAGAACTTCATCCCGCACGTCGCCAATATCACGCTCTCCTGGCGCTACCGGAAATTCAATACCCGCATCCTGTACAACTTCACCGGCGAACACATCACGACCTTCAACGCCGCCAGTCCCGCCCTCAACCAATACCGTTTCTCCAACAAGACCGTGAATATCGGCTTCGGCTACCAACATCGCCCCGCCATGGGCTTCAGCATCGATATCGCGAACGCCCTGAACGAACCGCAGGAATTCTACATCGGCTACAAGCACCGCCACCGCCGCTCCATCGTGAACTTCGTCACCGTCACCGCCGGCGTGAACGGCCGCTTCTGAGCGTCCGCCGCGCCCGCGGCCCGCGCCCGTCCCGCTTCGCGGGGCGGGCTTTTTTTTGCCCAAATCCTTGCCATTGGCCCGGCACCGTGAAGCGTCTCCCGCCCGCCGGTCGGCGCCGTGGATTTCGCTTGTCCGGCCCGGCCCCGTTCGTAACTGTCCGGTTACCTTCATGCCTCCCCCCATCCCGTCTTCCCTGCCCGCGGCCGGCCTGCCGTGCCCGGCGGATGCGGTCGACGATTTTCTGGGGACGCCGACCGCCGGCGTGCGGGCGACCTTGGCCCGGACCCCGGGGCCTTTCCTGATTCTCGGCGCCGGCGGCAAGATCGGCCTGCATCTCTGCATCATGCTGCAGCGGACCCTCGCCGAACTCGGCCGCACGGACCGGGTCGTCGCGGTGTCACGGTTCCGCACCCTGCGCGACCGCGCCGCCTTTGAATCGCGCGGCATCGAGGTGGTCGCGGGCGACCTGGGCGATCCCGACGTCCTCGCCCGCCTGCCCGACGCGCCGACCGTGTTCTTCCTGGCCGGCGTCAAGTTCGGCACAGCCGAGGCCCCGCACCTGTTGCACCGGATCAACGTCGAGATCCCGCAGCAGGTCGCCGAACGCTTCGCGCGCTCCCGCATCGTCGCCTTCTCGTCCGGCTGCGTCTACCCCTTCGTCACCCCGGCGACCGGTGGCGCGCGCGAGGACACCCCCGCCGCCCCGATCGGCGACTACGCCGCGTCCTGCCTCGCCCGCGAACAGGCCTTCACCCGCGTCGCCGCCGCCCACGGCACGCCCGTCGTGCTCATCCGGCTCAACTATTCGATCGAGTTCCGCTACGGCCTGCTCGTCGACATCGCCCAGGCCGTCCTCGCCGGGCGCCCGGTCGACGTCACGACCGGCTACGTCAACGTCATCTGGCAGAACGACGCCGTCGCCCACAGCATCCAGGCCCTCGAACTCGCCGGCGCCCCGGCCGTCCCGATCAACATCACCGGCGCCGGCACCCTGGGCGTCCGCGATCTCGCCCGCCGCTTCGGCATCGCGCTCGGACGCGACGTCGCCATTTCCGGCCACGAAGCCGACACCGCCTGGCTCAACAACGCCTCCCTCTCGCACGAGCGCTTCGGCCGCCCGCCGACCTCCGTCGACACGATGATCCGCTGGATCGCGGCCTGGCTGCGCGACGACGGCGAAACCTGGGGCAAACCCACCGGCTTCGAACGCCGCGACGGCCGCTTCTGACGCCCCGGCTCCCGTGGAACCGTCCGCCGCCCTCCGCGACCACCTCCGCTCCGGCCTCGTCATCCCGGCGCTGCCTCTCGCGCTCGACCGACGCCGCCGCTGGGACGAACGCCGCCAGAGCGCCGTCGTCCGCTACTACCTCGATGCCGGCGCCGGCGGACTCGCCGTCGGCGTCCATTCGACGCAATTCGCCATCCGCGATCCGCAGGTCGGACTCTATGCCCCGGTCCTGAAGCTCGCGGCCGAGACCGCCGCCGCTTGGCTCGGGCCGAAACCGCGCTCCCTCGCCCTCATCGCCGGACTCTGCGGCCCGACCGCCCAGGCCCGCCGTGAGGCCCAACTCGCCGCCGCCCACGGCTATCAGGCGGGCCTGCTTAGCCTCGGCGCCTGGGCCGCCGCCCCCGAAGCAAAGGTGCTCGCCCACTGCCGCGCCGTCGCCCGCGAGTTGCCCCTCGTCGGCTTCTACCTGCAGCCCGCGGTCGGCGGCCGCGAGTTTACGTACCGCTTCTGGCGCGAGTTCGCCGAGATTCCCGAACTCGTCGCCATCAAGATCGCCCCGTTCAACCGCTACCGCACGATCGACGTCGTCCGCGCCGTCCTCGCCGCCGGCCGCGACGACGTCGCGCTCTACACCGGCAACGACGACAACATCGTCGCCGACCTGCTCACGCCCTTCTCATTCGCCGGCCGCACGCGTTTCATCGACGGCGGCCTCCTCGGCCAGTGGGGCGTGTGGACGCAGGCCGCGGTGAAACTTTTCGCGCAACTCAAAGCGGCCCGGCGCCGCCCGCGGATCGACGCCGCGTGGCTGGATCGCAACGCCGCCCTCACCGACATGAACGCCGCGATCTTCGACGCGGCCCACGGGTTCGCCGGCTGCCTGCCCGGCATCCACGAAGTGCTGCGCCGGCAGGGTCTGTTCGCCACGACCGCCTGCCTCGACCCGCACGAAACCCTTTCCCCGGGCCAGGCCGCCGAAATCACCCGCGTCGCCGCGGCGTATCCGTGGCTCGTGGACGACACGTTCGTCGCCGCCAACCTGCGGCGCTGGCTCGATTGAGTTTCCGCATGTCTCCGCTTTCCGCCGTCCCACCGCCCCGCTGGTTCGATTTCCAGGTCAACGGCTTCGCCGGCGTCGATTTCCAGGCCGAGGACCTGACCTTGGCCCAACTCGAGCACGCCGTCGCCGGCCTGCACCGCCACGGCACCGCCGCCATCCTCGCGACGCTGATCACCGACACGATCGATTCGCTCTGCCGCAAGCTCGTCTGTTTCGAGGAGCTGCGCGCCCGTTCGCCGCTCGTCGCGGCCGCCATCCCCGGCTACCACATCGAAGGCCCGTGGCTGAGTCCGGAGCCCGGTTACCGCGGCGCCCATCCCGCCGAGCCGATGCACGCTCCGTCGGTCGACGAATTCCGTCTCCTGCAGGCGGCGGCGGGCGGCCGCATCCGGCTGATCACGCTCGCCCCCGAATGGCCGGGCAGTCCGGAATGCATCGCCGCCATCGTCCGCGCCGGCGTCCAGGTTTCCCTCGGCCACACCAACGCCTCGGAAACGCAGATCGACGAGGCGATCCGCGCCGGCGCGCGCTTCTGCACCCATCTCGGCAACGGGGCCCCGCTGCAGCTGCACCGCCACGACAACATCATCCAGCGCCTGCTTGCCCGCGACGAACTGACCGCCTGCTTCATCCCCGACGGCGTCCACCTGCCGCCCTTCGTGCTGCGCAATTTCGTCCGCGCCAAGCCGCGCGGCAAAATTCTCTTCACCACCGATTGCATGGCCGGCGCCGGCGCGGGTCCGGGCCGCTACCGCATCGGCCGGCTCGACATCGAGGTCGGCGCCGACGGCATCGCGCGCCAGCCCGGCGGCCAGGGCTTCGCCGGCTCCACCCTCACGCCCGACGCCGGCGTGCTACGCTGCCAGGAGTATCTCGGCTTCACGCCGGAAACCGCCGCGGCACTTTGGTCGACATTGCCCGCCGCCGCCTTCGGCCTCAACTTGCCCGACTTTATCGCGCCATGACCCTTGCGACTCCGCACTACCTCACCGCCGGCCGCCTCGCCGTCGAGATCCACGCCGCCCGCCCCCAACTTGGCCGTGCCGCCGCCTTGGCCGCCGCCGCCTACCTCCACGGCGTGATCGGCGAGCGCGGCCACGCCCGCGTGATCTTCGCCTGTGCGCCTTCGCAGAACGAATTTCTCTCCGAACTGATCGCGCTGTCCGCGCAACCCGGCCCGGCCTCGGTCGATTGGTCGAAGGTCACGGCGTTCCACATGGACGACTACGTCGGCCTCACCGCCGCGCACGCCCAGAGCTTCCGCCACTACCTGCAGGAACACTTCCTGCGCCACGTCCGCATCGGCCGCTTCCATCCGCTGCCCGCTGAGCTGCCCGATACCGCCGCGGTCTGCACCGCCTACGGCGCGCTGCTGGACGCCCAGCCGATCGACCTCATTTGCATGGGCATCGGCGAGAACGGCCACATCGCCTTCAACGATCCGCCGGTCGCCGACTTCGACGACCCTCAGCTGGTCAAACTCGTGGAACTCGACGACGCCTGCCGCCACCAGCAGGTGGCCGACGGTTGTTTCCCGACTTTCGCGGACGTGCCCCGCCACGCGTTTTCCCTCACCGTCCCGGTGTTTCGCCGCGCGCGGAAACTCAGCATCCATGTGCCCGGACCGCGCAAGGCGGATGCCGTGAAGGCGACGATCGAGGACCGCATTTCCACCGCCTGCCCGGCCTCGATTTTGCGGCTGCATCCCGACGCCACGCTCTACGTGGACGCCGCTGCCGCGGGCAAACTCGCCGCCGGCACGTTGCGCTGAGCCGAACTCATGCCGTTGAAAGAGCTTGGCTGAGCGCTGAGACCATAACCGTTCGGCTCGCCGGGTTGCCGGCTCCGGCGACGTGTTCCGTGGCTCCGCCGATCGATCGCTCAACCCTCAGCTTTCAACTGCAGGATTCCGGCTGAGCGGCGCGCCCCGTTCAGGCGCCGGCCGCGGCCGCCGGGTCGGCGCTGCCGGTCGCCCCTTCGGCGGCGATGCCGTCGAAGACGAGTCGCAACACCTGGTTCAGGCCGCGTTCCTTGACCTTCGGATCGCCGAGATCGAGCTCGAGACTCTGCGAAAGCGAAAAGCGGTTCGAGTGGTAGATGAAGCACAGGCCGATGAAGTGGATCATCAGGTGCGTTACATCCAGATCGCGGCGGAATTCGCCGGCCGCGACGCCGTCCTCGACGATCGTCCGGAAACGCGCGAGGAACGGATTCTTGGTCAGGAGGTGGTTCTCCTTCGTCAGGTGCCGGCCTTTTTCGAGATTCTCCCACTGCAACAGCCGCGTGAACTCGGGCTCGTGGTCGAGAAACTCGAAGTAACTCTCGAGCAGGCGGGACAGTTTTTCCCGCGGGCTGCGGCCACGCTCGACGGCGTGGAACTCGATCGACTCGATCCGCTGGTAAACCTCGGACAGCGCCGCCTCGAAGAGCGCGTCCTTGCTGCCGAAATAGTGGTAGACCATCCGCTTGTTCACCCGCGCCTTGCCGACGATCTGATCGACGGAGACCGCGTGGAACCCATGGTTGGCGAACAGACGGATCGCGGCCTGCAGGATGCGGCGACGCGTGCGATCGGGATTACGCTGGACCGGCTGAGGTGTGGGCATCGGGGTCGGGCGGACCGTGACATAACCCCTCGGCGGTGAGAAGCGCAAATCCCGGGCCCCGTGTCATCCGCGGCCCCGGTTCAGGCGCCGTCCAGCAACGCGCGAAAAGCCGCCGTCCCCGCCGCCAGTTCGCGCGCGAGGATGAACTCGTCGCGCGTATGGGCTTGGGCAATACTGCCTGGCCCGAAGGCCACGGCGGGAATGCCCGCGCCGGCGAAGATGTTCGCGTCGCAGAACCAATCCGCCGCCGCCCAGCCGCGCCCGACCCGCCGCACGGCCCGGGCCCACGGATCCGTCCGGGCCGTGACGAAGGCCGGTCCGGTCCGGTGCACCGCCACCTTGGCCGCCGGCACAAGGGTCCGCACCGCCGCGCGCAGCCGCCGCAGCACCTCGTCGCCGGGCAACCCCGGATGCACGCGGATATCGAGCCCAAGCCGGCAGCGGTCCGGCACCAGATTGAGTTCCCCGCCGCCCTGCACGACCCCGAGGTTGAGGCTGCTGCGCCCGAGCACGGGGTGCCGCTGCGCCGCCAGCCATGGACCGAATTCATCTTTCAGATACGCCAGCAGCGGGAGCGCCGCATAGACGGCGTTGCGGCCGCGCTCCGGCTTGGCGCCGTGCGCCGCTTTGCCGGGCACATCGATCCACACCCGCAGGATGCCCTTGGCTGCATGCACGACCCGCAGGTCCGTCGGCTCGAGCGCCACCGCGAAATCCGCCGTGAAGCCGCCTTGCACCAGCGCCTGCGCGCCGAGGCTGCCCTGCTCCTCGCCGGCCGTCGCCGCCACGATCCACCGGATGTCGCCCCGTCGCGCCGCGGCGGACCCGGTCCAGTGCGCAAACGCCGCCAGCAGCGCCGCCGTCGGGCCCTTCGTGTCGCAGGCGCCGCGGCCGTGGAGCCGGTCGCCCCGCGCGGTGAGCGCAAAGGGCGGCACCGTCATGCCCCGCACGCCCACCGTGTCGAGGTGCGGCGCAAACACCACGGTCGCCCGCGCCTTCCGCGCCGGCGCGAACACGCCGAGCACCGTCGGCCGGCCGGGGGCGATCTCCTGGCGCGAGGTGTCGGCCCCGAGCCGGCGCAGCATCGCCTCCATCCATGCGGCCGCCGCCGCCTCGCCCGGTACCGTGCCGCCGGGATCGGCCTCCGGGTGCACGCTCGGGATCGCGACCAGCTCGCGCAGGATTTTTCGGGCATCGACACGGACGGATTTCATCGGGAAAAAAGCGGCCGACGCCGGCACGCCGGAATCGTAACCACGCGGTTACGGCAGTTCCCCCGGACTGCAACCGGATTTTCCGTCCGCGCGCCTCTTTCCTCACGCATGTCCTCCAAAATCAGAATTCTCGTTGTCGGCTGCGGCCACATGGGCACCTCGCACGCCCGCGCCTACCACGCCATGGCCGACGCCTTCGAAATCGTCGGGCTCGTCGCCCGCGGCGCCGCCTCCCGGCAGAAGCTCAACGCCGAGTTCGGCGGCCGCTACGCCGAGTTCGCCGACTACACCGACGCCCTCGCCCGCACGAAACCCGACGCCGTCTGCATCAGCACGTATCCGGACACCCATGCCGCCTACGCCACCGCCGCGCTCGAGGCCGGCGCGCACGTGTTTCTCGAGAAACCCGTCGCCGACAACATCGCCGATTGCGAACGTGTCCTCGGTCTCGCCCGCCGCCTGAACCGCAAGCTCGTCGTCGGCTACATCCTCCACGTCCATCCGTCCTGGAAGAAGTTCACCGAGCTCGCGCAGACCCTCGGTAAGCCGCTCGTCATGCGCATGAACCTCAACCAGCAGAGCTCCGGGCCCAACTGGGCCACGCACAAACAACTGCTGCGCTCCACCTCGCCGATCGTCGACTGCGGCGTCCACTACGTCGACGTCATGTGCCGCATGACCGGATCGCGTCCGGTCAGCGTCAACGGCATCGGCGCCCGCCTCACCGACGAGATCGCGGCGAATCAGATCAACTACGGCCATCTTCAGGTCACATTCGCCGACGGCTCCGTCGGCTGGTACGAAGCCGGCTGGGGTCCGATGATGAGCGAGACGGCGTTCTTCGTGAAGGACGTCATCGGCCCGAAGGGCTGCGTCAGCATCGTCGCCAAGAACGCCGCCAGCGCCGGCAATTCCGCCGACGTCGATTCGCATTCGAAAACGGAATCCCTGCGCCTGCACCACTCGGCCGTCGGCCCCGACGGCAAGTTCGCCCGTTCCGACGAGATCATCGACGTCACGGACGAGCCCAACCACGACGAATTGTGCCGGCGGGAGCAGGACGTTTTCCTCCGCGCCATCCGCGAGAACACCGATCTCACCGCGCATTGGCAGAGCGCCATCGACAGCCTCCGGATCGTGCTCGCCGCCGATCAATCGTTCCGCGAAGGCCGGACGATCAAACTGTAATCGCCCCCAACCCGCGGGAGCGGCAACCGCGCCGCTTCCGCGCGCCTTTCGCCCCGCCATGCCCCCTGTCCCGCTCCGCCGGTTTCTTGCCCTAGTCCTGCTCTGCGCCGTTTCGCTGTCTGCCGCGGTGACCGACCGGCCGAACGTCCTCGTCATTATCACCGACGATCACGGCTACGGCGATGTGTCGACGTACGGCCCGAGCGACGTGCAAACCCCGCACCTCGACCGGCTGGCCGCGGAGGGCATGCTCTTCACGCGGATGCGGGCCAACGCGACCGTCTGCTCGCCCACCCGCGCCGCCTTGCTCACCGGCCGCTATCCGGACCGCGTCGGCGTCCCGGGCGTGATCCGCACGCAACGCCCCAATTCTTGGGGCTACCTCGATCCGCGCGTCCCCACCCTCGCCGGTCTGCTTCGCGCCGCCGGCTACCACACCGCGCACATCGGCAAATGGCACCTCGGGCTCGAGTCGCCGAACGTCCCCAACGAACGCGGCTTCGATTACTTCCACGGTTTCCTCGGCGACATGATGGACAGCTACACGACGCACCTGCGCGAGGGGCAAAACTACATGCGCCGCAACCGCGAGCCGATCGATCCCGCGGGCCACGCCACGGATCTCTTCACCGACTGGACCCTCGATTTTCTCGATTCCCGCGCCAAGTCGCCCCAGCCGTTCTTCCTCTACCTCGCCTACAACGCGCCGCATTTCCCGATCGAGCCGCCGGCCGAGTGGCACGAAAAGGTGAAAACCCGCGCCCCCGGGCTCGACCCCAAGCGCGCCGCGAACGTCGCCCTGATCGAGCACCTCGACGCGGGCATCGGCCGCATCCTCGAGCGTCTCGAGGCCCGCGGTCTCGCCCGCAAGACCATCGTGTTCTTCACCGCCGACAACGGCGGCTCCCTGCCCCATGCGCAAAGCAACCGCCCTTGGCGCGACGGCAAACAGAGCCACTACGACGGCGGCCTGCGCGTGCCGTTCTTCGTCCGCTGGCCCGGCGTCGTCGCCGCCGGCGCCAAGTCCGACTACGCCGGCCTCACTTTCGACATCTTTGCCACCGCCCTAGAGGCCGCCGGTTTGAATCAATCGCCGGGCACCGACGCCGTCAGCCTCCTCCCTGTCCTGAAGACCGGCAAACCCGCGAACCCGGCGCCGCGCGAACTGTATTTTGTGCGGCGCGAAGGCGGACCGGCCTACGGCGGCAAATCCTACGAAGCGATCATCCGCGGTGACTGGAAGCTGCTGCAGAATTCGCCGTACGGCCCGCTCGAACTCTACCACCTCGGCCGGGATCCGGGCGAAACGGACAACCGCTTCGCCAAGGAACCCGCGGTCGCGCGCGAACTTCAGGCCGCGCTCCGCCAACATATCCAGCGCGGCGGCGCCGTGCCGTGGCAGCCACCGGCGCGTTGAGGCCGCGGCCGCGCGGGCCGGCAATTCCCCCGTTTCAACGCCAGCCCGCGGCCCGGCGCCTCACTTCACCGGCACCGCGATGAGATCGATCATCGCCGTGCGGCCGGGGCGACCCAAGCCCGGCACCTGCAACGCCGACGCCGCCGGCGCCCGCGTCGGATCGAAATACACGCCGCGGATGTCGCCGAGGACGGTCCGCGAATCGGCCGCCGCGAGATAGTACGTCGCCTTCACGAGATTGCGGTAGCTGCTGCCCGTCTCGAAGAGCAGCGAGCCGAGGCGCTCGAAAATCGTCTTCATCTGTTCGCGCGCGGTTCCCGTTTCGCCGGCGTCGACGCCGGCGACAAAGATCAACGGCGTGCCCGCGGCCACGTGGCAGACTTTGCTGTAGCGCGGCGACGGCGTCAGCCACGGCAACGGCAGGTAAGCGACGCGGTCGCTCGCCGGGGCCGGTCGCGCGCCCGCCGCGACGACCATCTCGATCTCAGTAAACAACGTGCTCTCCCACGCCATCAGCACCGCGGGCGGAACGGCCCCGGGCGCGAAGCTCGCCGCGATTTCCCGCTGCGCCGCCGCGTGGTCCGAAAACGGCGTGAGAAACGCCTTCACCTGCACGACATCCGCCGGCTCGACGCCGAGGTGCACGAGCGTGCGCATCAATCCCGCCATCGTCGCCCGGACCGCCGTCGCGACATCGGTGCCGCGCTCCGCCTGACCCGAGATGAAAATCTTGCCGCCCGCCGGCAGCACGGCCGCGGCGGATTCGCGCACGGTAACCCGCGGACCCGCCGGTGCCGTCGCGGCCACGGCTTCGAAGGCCACGCGCGCACCCGGGGCCGCCAACGGCGTCTTCACCAACGTGAAGGCCGCCGGCTGCGCCGCCCCCGCGGCCGCGAGCGCCGCCTCGACGGGACCGACCGCCGCATCGTCCACCACGTACGCGTTGAGCCGCACGATCTGCGCCGCGCTGCTGCCGGCGCGGCCCAGCAGTCGGACCAGTTCGGCCAAGGCCGCGTCGGCTTCGGCGCGGTCGCCGCCTCCGGGCCGCGGCGCCGTGATCTGGCCCGTGAAAACCAAGGGCACGTCGTCCACGCGCACCGCCAGCGCCTGGCCGGGAGCACCGGGGCGCGCCCAACGGCGGATCGGTTCGGCGGCAGCGGCGGCGGCGGCAAACGGCACAGCCGACATGGCGAGGAACGCGGCGAATAGATACGACCGCCGGGAAAGGAGGCGCCTCATCTTGCCGGATCAGAAGCGGCCGCGGAAGCCGGCGGAGAAGCCGACGCCCTGGTTGGTGCGGAAGAACTTGAGGCCGTTGAGGGCGACGTCGGTGCGCGGCGGCTCGTCGGTCAGGTTGTTCACGTCGAGGAACACATCGTAGCGGCGGTTGATCGTGTACTGCAGCTTCAGGTCGAGCATGAAGCGCTCCTCGTTGTAGACCTCGATGCCGCCGACCGTGCTCTTGTATTTTTCGGCGGCCCAATTCCCGAGGATGCGCGCGTCGAGGCCGCGGTAGCGCAAATTGATCCCGGCATTGCCGCTGCGCGGCGCCAGATTCGCGAGCTTCGTCGTGGTCGCCACGGCGCCGAAATCGCCCTCGGCCTCGAGATACGTGAAATTGGCGAACGAGCCGAGGCCCTTCCAGATGCCGGGCAGGAAACTGTACTGCTGCTGGTAGCTCAGCTCGATGCCGCGGATCCGCGCGGTCCCGATGTTCTGGGTCGTCGACAAGGTGTAGCCCGCGTAGAGTCCGTTGCCGTCGATCCCGGACGGCGAAACGGTGGAGGAAAACGTGCGGAAGTAATCCGTGATGTCTTTCTGGAAGGCCCCGACACTGATCAGACCGACGGGTTCGAAGTAGCGTTCGACGCTGACTTCGAAGTTGTCGGAAAGGTAGGGCTTCAGGTCGGGATTGCCCATGCTCACCGTGTTGTTCTCCAGATTTTCCGTCAGCGTCGGGATCAGATTGGCGATCGGCGGACGGGAGATCGATTTGTTGTAGCTGGCCCGGACCAGGAGATTCGGAGCCGGCTCGTAGACGAAGTGCAGGCCCGGGAAGAATTTCCGGTAGTCGCCCTCGGAGGTGTTGAGCCGCACGAACGATCGCTGCGCGCGGGCAAGGTTCGCGGCCACCGTCGCGGGATCGAAGCTGGTGCCGCCGACGCTGTTGCCGCCCCACGAAGCCGTGGTGTTGCGCGCCCAAGCCCGGCCCTCGGTCGCGGTGTCTTCGGCGCGCACGCCGCCGAGAACGCGCAGGCGGCCGAATTTCACCGACGCCTGCACATAGCCGGCGGTGATGGTTTCCTGGAAACGGGCGCGGCCGTTGTTTGCGGTGGCATAGCTGTTGTACGCATCCGCCGCGGTCTGCTTCCAGTAGGCGGTCGGCGCGCCCTGCGGATTCGTCATGAAGGGAAACGGGCCGTACAGATCCTTGCTCTGACGGTAACTGAGATCCGCATACGGCTTCATCGTGTCGTCGGCCGTGCCGGCGACGCCGTCGGCGCCCGCGAACGTGTAGGTCGCAAAATCGGTCCAGGGGTTGCGCGTGTCCTCGGCCCACTTGGCGCCGAACTTCAGCACGATCGGCGCGGCGGTATCGAAGCGCTTTGCGACGTCGGCGCGCAGGCTGTAGAGGTCGTTCTTCGCCTTGTACGACTGCTTTTGCATCGTGCTCATCGTGTAGTTGGCGGCGTCGTAGATCGAAGGGCCGGCCGTCTGGCGGAACGCCGGGTACCACGGATCGCGGCCGCGCCGGTCGATCTCGAAGCCGATGCCGCCGGGAATGCGCGCCTGGGCGCGGATCCAGCCCGGATAGGAGATGTTGGCGTGCGAGTAATTCGCCCGCAGCTGCACGGTCGCGGTGCGTTCGAACAGTTTGAAATCGGTGCCGCCGCTGAGGGAGAAGTTGCGCGAGTTCTTGGTGAACTCGGGCGTCGATTCCGTGACCGCAACCGACGCCGCGTGCGGCAGCAGGGTCGAGAATTCGTAGGTGCTGCCGGGCGCGAAGTTCGCCGCCGTCGCCGCCGGGTTGCCGATGCCGGGACGGTAATACTCCTGGTACTGGTCGTTGGTGTTGTAGGCGCCGCGGAAAAACACGAAGGCATCCGGGCTCAACTTGTAGTCGAGGCTCAGGCCGGCGTTGTGCGCCTTGGCCTCGTAGCCGATGTCGCCGGAACCGAAGATGCGCGTCAACGGCGTCGTGTTCGGGTTCAGGTAGGTCTGGCTGAAATTGTAGAGCACGCCGCCCGGACCGGCCTCGTCCTGCGTGGTGGCGGAGATGCGGCGGTTGACGTTGAAGGCGACGCCGAGATTGCGGCGGCCGCCGAGCACGTCGAAGACATCGGAGTACGCGACGCTGAGCAGGTCGAGATTGTCGGGCCGGTCCTTGAACGGACTCTCGTCCGTCTGCCGCAGGCGCCACATCACGCCGCCGGAAACCGTGATGCGCCGGCCCGGGGCGTCGAAGGCCCGGCGGGAAACGAGGTTCACGAAACCGGCCACGGCGTTGGCGTCCTGCTCCGGCTGCGGCGCCTTGATCAGCTCGACGGTCTCCAGGTTGCCCGTGCCAAGCTGCTCGATCTGGTAGTCGCGGCTGCCGGAGGTACCGGTCGAGGTCGCGACCCGCTCGCCGTCGACCATGAGGGAGGAAAAGCCGGGACCCATGCCGCGCACGTAGAGCGTGCGCACTTCGCTGCCGACGACATCGGTCGAGATGCCGGGCAGGCGCTGGATCAATTCGCCGGGATTGGCCGCCGGGTTGCCGAAGGTGTCGGTCGCCGCGACCCACTTGGGATTCTCGGATTGGCGCTGGGCCTGGATGGCGCGGGCGCTGCCCTCGCGCACGCCGGACACCGCGACGGCCTCCATCTTGTAGATGCCGGTGGTGAGCTCGAAGTTCTTCGTCACCGTCTGGCCCGCGGCAACGGTCACGGGCACCTTGAGCCGGTCGAGTCCGGAATAGCTCACCAGCAGCACGTGCGCGCCTTCCGGCAAGGCCAGGCGGTAGCTGCCGTCGCGCTCGGCGACGGCCGTCAGCTTCGAGCCCTCGACCTCGATGGCGGCGCCGGCGAGCAGGTCGCCGGTGGCTTGGTTGGTGACGACCCCGGTCACGGTGCCGGTGCGGGCCGGCTGCGCGGCGAGGACCGCGGCACCCAGCCAGGCCGCAAAAACGGCGAAGAACAGACGGACGCGGCCGGAACACCCGGCGGCGGCAAGCGGAGCAAGCGACAGTTTCATGGGGAACAACGGCGACCTGGCGGTGGGATCGGCCGCCGCCCGGGACGGGACGGCGGTGCGGGGCTACGTAACCGTTAGGTTACTTTGCGCCCGCCGAGGCAAGCAGATTCCGGGCCGGCCCGGGCCCGGACTGCGGCCGGGAGGCAAAACATCTTGCCCCGTTCGGTAACCTACCGGTTACTCCGCCCATGCGCCTTCCGCCCGCCCCCGCGTGCGGCCGCCGGTGGATCCGGTGGGCCGCGGTCCTGGTTGCCCTGCTGCCGCTTGTCCGCCTCGCGGCCGCCCCCGCCCCGGGCTGGCGCGCCGGCCTCGCCCGCGAGGCCGTGACCCCGCCGGCCGGACTTTGGATGACCGGCTACGCCGTCCGCACCCGCCCGGCCGACGGCAAGGCCCAGGACCTTTGGGTCAAGGCGCTCGCTCTCGCCGATCCCGCCGGCAACCGCGGCGTGCTGCT
The DNA here is from genome assembly GCA_027482185.1 of Opitutaceae bacterium. GTDB lineage: Bacteria > Verrucomicrobiota > Verrucomicrobiia > Opitutales > Opitutaceae > ER46. The sequence continues at coordinate 40,765 of JAIXWF010000019.1, forward strand.
GACCGCGGATCTGTGCGCCATCGGGCGGGAGCACACCGACGCCGTCGCCGCCGAACTGCAGCGCCGCTACGGCCTGCCCCGCAGCGCCGTGATGACGAACGTCTCCCACACGCATTGCTCCCCCGCCCTCGCCGGCAGCCTCGGGCCGATGCGCCCGATTCCCGCCGCCGACGCCGCCAAGACCGCCGACTACACCCGCGTCCTCGTCCGCCGCATGGTCGACGTCGCCGCCGCCGCCCTCGAGCGCCTCGCGCCCGCGGACCTCGCGTGGAGCGAGGACGAGGCGACCTTCGGCATCAACCGGCGCGAGAACGCGGAGAAAGACGTCCCGGCCCTCCGCGCCGCCGGCAAACTGAAGGGCCCGTCCGACCCCCGCGTGCCGCTCCTTGCCGTCCGCGACCGCCAAGGTGCGCTGCTCGGACTCCTCGTTTCCTACGCCTGCCACAACACGACCCTCGCCCTCAACGAATGGCACGGCGACTACGCGGGCAGCGCCCAGGCCGAACTCGAACGCCGCCATCCCGGCGCCACCGTGATGTTCGCTTCCGGCTGCGGCGCCGACATCAACCCGAACCCGCGGCGCGAACTCGCGCACGTCGAGCAACACGGCCGCGATCTCGCCGATGCCGCCGACCGCGCCTTGGCCAAGCCGTTGCGTCCGATTGTCGGCGGCTTCGCCTCCGCCTGGGCCGACGTGCCGCTGACGTTTTCCCGGCAGCCGAGCGAGGAAGAGATCCGCACCGCGCGGGAAAAGGACCAGCCCAACAAAGAAATGCACCAAGCTTGGGCCGACCTTGTGAGCGAGCGGCAACAGAAACTCGGCGAGGCCGCGATCAACTATGCCTATCCCGTCCAGACTTGGGCCCTCGGCCAGGTCACTTGGGTCGCGCTCGGCGGCGAGGTCGTCGTCGACTACGCCCTCCGCCTGCGCCGCGAACTCGGCGACAATGCCTGGGTCTTCGGCTATTCCAACGACCTCATGTCCTACATTCCGAGCGAACGCGTGCTCAAGGAAGGCCGCTACGAGGGCGCGACCTCGATGATTCCCTATGGCAAACCCGGCCCGTGGTCGCCCGGGCTCGAGGACAAGATCGTGCAGCAGGTGCACGTCCTCGCCGCGCAGGTCCGCCGTCCCTGAGCGCCGCGGGCCGGCGTGTAGCCGCGAGCGCGGCCGCAATAATGGGCACTGAGCTTACAGCCGTCCGCTCTCAGCTTTCAGCTTCCGCTCAGACCGCGAAGTGGCGGGCAACCTTTTGCACCGCCGCGGCGGTCTCCCGCATCAACGTTTCGTCCATCGATTCGTTGAGCACGACGCTCACACCCGTACCGAGAATCGCCTCGGCTTCCGGACAGGCCACGCGCGTGTAGTCCATTGCGGTCAGGCCCATTTCCTTGATCAGCCAGCGGCCGGCGAAGAAGCCGTGCCGTTGGAAGAACGGCAGTTTGTAGATCGGCACCGGGATGTAGCCGGCGCTGCAGCCCACGCCCTCCGCCCGCAACGCGGCGACGAAATCGGCCCGGTTGCAACGCAGCTTCGCCAAATCGAGGCGGAAGTAGAAAAACCAAAACGTGCTCCGGTCGCCGGCCCGCACCGCGGGCGCGATCACGCCCGGCGCGCCGGCCAGGCCCTCGATGAGCGTGCGGCCCAAGGCCCAGCGTTTCGCCGCAATGCCTTCGAGCCGCTCGAGCTGCACGGAGCCAAATGCCGCCTGCAATTCCGTCATGCGGTAGTTCGTCGCGAGCACGTCCGTCCGGTCCCACGTGTAGCCGGGCGCGGTGCGGTCGTTGCCCTTGTCGGCAAACTTGAGCAGCGCCGGCCCGATGCGCGGATCGCTCGAAGCCGCGACACCGCCGTCGCCGGCGCCGACGTGTTTCGAATTCATCAGCGAGAAACAGGCGACATGCCCGACGGTCCCGACCGGCCGGCCCGCCGACTGCGCGCCCCAGGCCTGCGCGCAATCCTCGATCAGGACCAACTTGTGCCGGTCCGCGAGCGCCCGCAGCGCCGTCAGATCGCAGGGCGTGCCCGCGAGATGCACGGCGACGATCGCCTTGGTCCGCGGCGTGATCGCGCGCTCCACCGCCGCCGGCTCGAGATTGTAGGTGGCGGCCCCCAAGTCGGCGAACACGGGCACGCCTTGCTGGAAGAGAATTCCGGAGACCGTGCCGAGATCGGTGATCGGCGTCGTGATGACTTCGTCGCCCGGACCGATGCCGGCGGCCGCCACGGCGATGTGCACGGCGGCGGTGCCGGAGGAGCACGTCGCGACGTGCGTCGCCGGGCAATGCTTGCGGAATTGTTCCGCAAACCGCGCCGTCTGCTGGTTCACGCCGCGGCCCTGCCAATAGAACAACGAGGCCTGCGCCACCGCGGCCTCGACTTGCCGGCGCTCACGTTCGTCCCAGCGCACCCATTTCGCGGGCTTGGTCTGCACGGCTTTCGGGCCGCCCGCCTGGGCCAACGCGGCCGGGGCCGCGGGCTCGGCGCCGCGGAGGAGGCCGGGCACCTGCGTCGCGAGCAGGGCGGCGGAGTTCGCTTGCAGGAAACGGCGGCGGGAAGCGGAACGCGGCATGGGCGAAACGGGGTTGGGACACCTGCACCGGCCGGCGTTTAGTAACCGGTTGGTACATTGCGCAGCGTCGCGACCGGCCCGCGGTTGGCAAGCGCCAAGCGCGGCGCGCCTACTTCGTCAGGAAGAGTTCGCTCTGCACCAGCGCGTGCACGAGCGACTTCACGCCGTAGCCCTGCGGGGCGGCGGCGGCGACGATCCGGTCGAGGTCGGCGCGTTCGCTGAACCGCACCGGCGCCCCCGTGGCGAAGACGGCGAGTTGCTTGGCCAGATTGCGGGCGACCTCCGTTTCGCGGTCGCGCAGCAACCGCTTGAATTCGCGGATGTCGGCAAACCGCCGCCCGTCGGGCAATTCGCCCGCGGCGTCCACCGGCAGCGCGAAGTGCCACTCGAAGGGCTGGCCGTTCTTGCCCAGGCCCTTCTCGGCCGGCTTGGCGGGATCGACGCCGCGGTAACGGTCGCGCCAGGCGCCCATCACGTCGAAGTTCTCCAGCGCAAAGCCCGGCGGATCGATCGTCCGGTGACACGAAGCGCAGCTCGCATCGGCCCGGTGCTTGTCCAGTTGCTGGCGGATCGTCACCGCGCCGCGGATGTCGGGCTCGACGGCCGTGACCGGCGGCGGCGGCGGAATCTCGAGCCCGAGGATGCGCTCGACGATCCATTTGCCGCGCATGACCGGCGAGGTTGTCGTGCCGTTGGCCGTGACCTTGAGGACGCTGGCCTGCGTCATCACGCCGCCGCGCGGACTGCCCGGCGGCAGGGCGACGCGCCGCAGTTTGCTGCCGACGACGCCGGGAATCCCGTAATGCACCGCGAGGCGCTCGTTGAGGAACGTGAATTCGGAATCGATCAGATTGCGCGCCGGCAAGTCCCGATGCAGCAGCTCGGCGAAGAACAACCGCGTCTCGGCCAGCGTCGCTTCGGTGAGCGCATCGTCGAGGTAGTAGTCGTTGTAGAGCGTGGTCGACGGCGTCGTGTCCTCGATTTTCCGGATATCGATCCAGTAATCGAGGAAGGCCTCGACGAACCGCTCCGCCTTCGGATCGGCGAGCAGGCGCTCCACCTCGGCGCGGCGGACTTCGGGCCGGGCGAGTTCGCCGCGCGCGCCGAGGTCCCGCAACCGCGTATCCGGAGCGGAATTCCACAGGAACAACGCGAGTCTTGTGGCCAAGGCGGGACCCGACAGCGGACCGGGCGCCTCGTCGAGAAACACGAAACCCGGCGAGGCCAACACCGCAGTGTAGCACGCGACCATGGCTTCCGTGAAACTCAGTCCCGCCTGTGTGCGCTCGTCGAAGAGGGCCAGGAAACGTGCCGTCTCAGCCTCCGCGCCGGGCCGCCGGTAGGCGCGCGCGAGGAAGCCGCGCAGGAGCCGCTCGGCATCGGCCCGGGGTTGCGCCGACACCACCTCCACGCCGACCTCTTCGGTCGGCACGATGCGTTGGCCGGCGTTGCGTCCCGTGTCGCGGCGATCGCCGCGGGGCACGACGGGGACCGCGACGCCGCCCGCGGCGCCGTCCTTGACTTTGCGCAACGGCAAATCGCCGAAGAGGAGCCGGTAGCCGGTGGAAGAGGCTTCGTCGTAGAGCGGGCCCTCGACTTCCATCCACCGGAACGCCACGCCGGGCGTGCCTTCCGGCGTCATCAGTGGATTGCGGAAATTGTTCGGGCGCGAGCGGTAGAACCGCGAGGCATCGGGCACGAAAGTCTCGTTGCCCACGAGCCACACGTCGCCCACCGAGTAAACGGCGGGCTCGGGTTGCAGGTCGAATTCGCCGACGCGGCGGTTGAGCGAACCGTTGCGCGTGTAGACGGTGATCGGCTCGTGGCGGCGACCGGGCGAGATGCGGTCGTAGTTGCCGACGTTGGGATTCGGCGGCCGCGGCGTGCCGGTCTTGTCGCGCTCGTTGGCAAAACGCATCGTGATGCCGCCCGGCGCGACCCACACGGTGTAGCCGCTGAATGAAACGCGGTAGCGGCCGGCCACCGGGGCGCGGAATTCGTCCCAGCGGTAGGTGAATCCCGTGACGTAGTTGCTCGAAACCCAACCGACGGCCTCGAGGTCGCGGGCCGCCGGGTCGGCGGCGCCGACCGTGAGCGGCGCACGTTGAAAGCGGACATCGGGCTGCGCCGTCGTGCCGACGAGCGGGAACGTCATGCGGTCCGGCGACGAATTGAAGATGTTCGGCGTGAACTTGCTCGTGAGCGTGCGCTGGTCCCGCGCGTAGTACCGTTTCTTCTCGGTGGGCGGGCGGTCGAACTGGGCGGCGAGGACCTGGCGGAGCGCGTAGTCGGCGGCGCTGAGGTAGCGCGCCATGTGCACGTGCGAGACATCGAGGGCCTCGCCGACCTTGTTGAAACGGTGGGCTTCGCCGTCCTCGGGGAACTGGCCCTTGATCTGCAGCCACGGCGCGGCGAAGAGATCGCGCAACGTGTTCTCGTACTCGGAGCCGTTGAGCCGGCGGCGGGTCGCGCGGCCCTCGCGGGCGAGGACCTGCCGTTCATGCGCGGAGAGCAACGCCGCGAGTTCGGCGGTGAAGGCCGAGCGCGCCGGCGCCTCGGGTTGCGTCTTTTCCGGCGGCGGCATTTCGCCGGCCGACACGCGGTCGTGGATGCGCACCCAGCGCTCGAAACTGGCGCGGTTGCCCGGCTCGAAGGCGAGCGCGCCGAGGTCGAAACCGCCCTCCTTGTCGACGTCGTTGTGGCACTTCGCGCAGTGCTTTTCGGTGAATGCCGCCAAAGGCGCCGGCGTTTCCGCCGCCGCCAATCCGGCCGCGGCCAACAGCGCGCCGAGCCAACCCGCCCGCAGTACCCGGCTCATGCGAGTTCGAGGCCCCGCATCGTGCCGGTCGAGGAAGCGAACCGGTCCTCCTCGATGCCGAGCCGCTGGAGCATCGAGACGTAGAGATTGGGCAGCGGGTAGTTCCGCATGCGGTCGAAGGCCAGGTGTTGCCCGTGACGGAAACCGCCGCCGGCGAGGATCGTCGGCATGTTGGTGCAGACGTGCTGGTTGGCGTCGCCGAAATTCGATCCGTAGAGCACCATCGTGCGGTCGAGCAGCGATTCGCCGTCCTCGCGCACGGCCTTGAGGTCGGCGATCAGCTCGCCGAGCAGCTTCATGTGCAGCTGGTCGATCGTCTGCAGCTGCGAGCGCTTCTCATTCGATTTCCCGTGGTGCGAAAGGTTGTGGTAGCCGTCCGTGATCTTGGCGTCGGGAATCTCGAGCACCGGGGTCGAGACGCCGTCGAGCATCAGCGTGATCGCGCGGGTCGAATCGGTCTCGAACGCCAGCCGCGCCAGATCGTACATGACCTTCACCTTTTCCATGTAGGCGGCGGGCGTGGCCGGGTCGACGGGCACGGGGGCCTTGACCACGGGCTTGGGTTTGCGCTCCCAGCCGCGCGAGGCCTGCAGGCGATTCTCGAGGTCGCGCACGCTCGTGAAGTACTGGTCGAGCCGGTCGCGGTCGCGCGCGGTCACGCCGCGCTGCAGTTCCTTGGCCTGGCCGGCGACGGTGTCGAGGATGCTGCGCCCCGTATCCAGTTTCCGGATCTGGGCTTCGACCTGCGCGGGCGTGCCCTGGAGGAAGAGCTGGCGGAAGACCTCGGCGGCCTTGTCCTCGGGCGGGATGGCGACGCCCGTGCCCGTCCACGAGAGGCTGCGGGTGCGCGTGTTGACGCCGAGGGTGAGGGACGGGAAACGCGTCAGCACGCCGATGCGTTCCGCGATGTGCTGGTCGAGCGAGATCGTGTTGCGGAAGGAGCTGCTGCCGGGGTGCGGCGCGGCGGTCAGGAAACAGATGTCGGCCGGGTGGCCGCCGTCGACGTTGGGATGCGAGACGCCGCTGAAAACGCTGAAATCGCCGCGGTGCGCCGCCAGCTGTTTCAAGTAGGGCGAGAGTTCGTAGTCGCGGCCCGTGCCCGTCGGGAAGAATTGGTCCGGCAGCAACCCGAGGTTGTTGCAGATCGCGAACATGCGGCGCGGCTTGGCGCCGGGGGCGAGCGGGGCCGACGACGTGGCCGCCCGGCCGAACGGCGCGAGCATGGATTCCAGCATCGGCAACGACAGCGCGATGCCGGCGCCGCGGAGGAATTGCCGGCGCGACACCGGCGACCGCGTGGCGACGAAGGGGGCGGAAGAAAGCGGGGAATTCATAGGGGCGAAGCGGACCGGGGCGGACGCCCAGCAAGACGACCCCCAACGCGCAAGGATGCAAGCGGGGAGCGCATGCGCCGCGCGGCGCCCGCCCAAACCGCCGGCTCAGCGCAACAACACGCTTTTTTCGGCCACGCTCTCGCGCAGCACGCGGAGCGCAGTGCGGTGGGCCGGCGACGCCGGATCCTGGCTGAAGAGCGAGAAGAGGACGGCGACGCCCGGCCAGACCTTCACCCCGCAGGTGACGTGGCGGTATTCGCCCGGGGGCAATTCCGTTTTGCCAACGAGGGCCGCGTCCGTGAAAGCGCAGTAGGTGCCGGCGCCGGACTTCGGTTCGAGTTCCTCGAATTGCATCCCCTTCTCCACCGAGCCCGCGACATAGGCGCCGTAGGTCTCGTGCAGCAGTCGGCGGCGTTCGTAGGCCTCGCCAAACCGGCCCTCGGCGTCGGGGACGAACGTCAATTGCAGGCTGACGGACTCGCCGGGGCCGGTGAGGAAAACGCGGAACAGCCCGCGTTCGTCGCGGCCGCTTTCGAACCGGAAACCGTCGGGCACCTCCACGGCGAGCCGGCGGTGGTCGAAGACGAAGACGGATTCCTCCCGGCGCGGGGCGGCTTCGGCGGAGGCGAGGCCGGAACCGGCCAGCACGATGAGCCACCACCAGACGCGGAACGAAGCGAAGCGCGGATTCATGAAACGGAAATTGCCCCGGTGGGACTCCGCCCGCGGGAAATGTTTCCCCGAAACCGGGCGGTGCGGGTCAGCGCCCGCTCTTCACGCCGCTGGCCAGCAGCGTCTCGAACTGCGGTTCGGCGGTTTCTTTGGCGACCGAGGTGACCTCGACCTTGCCGAAGCCGGCCTTCTCGAGGAAGCCGTGCAGCGTGTGTTCGGAGAAACCCAGCCACACATCGGCGTACAACTCGCGGGCTTTGCCGAAGGTGTGCTCGTTGAGGTCGAGAATGATCAATTGGCCGCCGGGCCGCAGAATGCGGAACGCCTCGGCCACGGCCGCGGGCGGATGCTGCGCGTGGTGCAACGCCTGGCTGAGGATCGCGAGGTCGACGGATTGGTCGGGCAGCGGCACCTGCTCGATGTCGCCGAGCTTGTAGGCGAGGTTGGCGAGGCCGTTCTTCTTCGCGAGTTCGGTGCCGACCTCGACCATGCGCGGCGAATTGTCGATGCACCAGACCTGCCGGGCGCGCCGCGCGAGCAACTGGGAAACCAAGCCTTCGCCCGCTCCAAGATCGGCGATGTCGATCGCCGGCGTGAGCCGCAGGGCCAGGTGGCCGATCGCTTCCCAGGAACGGCCCGGGCAGTAGTTTTTCCCGAGACGGCCCGCGATGAGATTGAAGTATTGCTCCTGCGTGCGCCGACGTTTGCGCAAAATGCGGTCGAGATTCTCGCGGTCGGCGGCGATGACCGCGAGGTCGGCCACGGAATCGACCGCCGCGCGGATCAGCCCGAGAGTTTTCGGCGCGAGATTGGTCCTAAGGGAATAGAAGGCCTTCTTCCCCTCGCGCCGGTCGCTGACAAGATTCACGGTCCGCAGGAGCGAGAGCTGGGACGAAATCCGCGACTGCCCCATGTCGAGAATCTCCTGCAGCTCGGCCACCGACAGTTCCTCGCGCATGACGAGCCCGAGCAGCCGCAACCGCGTCGGATCGGACAAGATCTTGAGGATATCCCAGGAAACATTCACGCGGCGCCGAACGTGGTCGGCCCCCCGGCCAAAGGCAATTCCCGCCGTGGCATCTTCAGCGCAGGAGCGCCGCCAATTGCCAAAGCCCGAAGCCGGCCAGCAGGCTGCCGGAGAAACGGTTGAGCAGCACGAAGTGCCGCGGTTCGAATTTCCGGCCGATGGCCGAAGCGACCGTGCTGAGCAACAGCCACCACAATGCGGAACCGCAGAAGACCCCGGCCACGAGCAGCAACGCCGGCCGCAACCCGGTGTCCGCGACATGCCCCAGGCCCAATCCGGCGAACACGCCGGCAAAGGCCAACACCGTCATCGGACTCGTCAACGTCAGCAGGAGCGTCGTGGCAAAGGCCCCGCCCAGACCCGGCCGGCCGGCCGATTCATCCCCGGCCGGCGCGGGCCCCGAGGGTGGCCGGGCCCGAAACGTCGCGATGCCCATCCACAGCAAAAAGGCGCCGCCGAAGACCTGCAGCCAAGTCCGGTGATCGAGGAGCACTTGGGTGACGGCCGTAAGCCCCAGCGCCGCGATGAGGCCGTAAAACGTATCCGCCGTCGCCGCGCCGAGTCCCGACGCCAAGCCAAACCACCGGCCCTGCGCCATCGAGCGCCGGATGCACAAGAGGCCGATGGGGCCGACGGGCGCCGCGATCGAGAAACCGATCAACGTCCCCTGCACCCAGGGGTTCATGGCGTTGAAAGAATCCGCGGCGGAAGCGAGGGCGGGCACGGGTCGGACAGCAAAAGGGCGGCCCGGAGGCCGCCCGCAGTTCAAACGGAGCGCGTTGCGCCGGACGGGCTCAGGCCTTGTCGGCGTAGCGGGTGATCGAGACGACGGTGTATTCGTCCTCGGAACCGCCGGTCTTCACCTTGACGACGTCGCCCGGCTTGCGGCCCAGCAACGCGGCGCCGAAGGCCGTCTTGTAGGAAATGACGTTGTTGTCCGGGTCGCCGTCCCAGGCGCCGAGGATCGTGTAGGTCGTGGCGGAGCCGCCGGCGTGCTTGACGTTGACGATGGTGCCGACGCCGACCTGGTCGGCGGACGCGTCCTTGAAATCGGTGACGCGGGCGCGGCCGAGATCCTTTTCGAGGAGGGTCTTCTGGGCCATGAGGACCTGCTGGTCCTGTTTCGCCATCTTGTACTCGGAGTTTTCCTTGAGATCGCCGTGCTCGCGGGCGGCGGCGATGGCCTTGGAGTTTTCCGGAATCTTCTTGGAGACGATCGTATCGTACTCCTCGCGCTTGCGGTCGTAGCTGGCGCGGGAAACGAGGAGCTGCTCCTCCTTGCCCTCGGCGTCGGCGGCGACGAGCGATTGGATCTTGGGGAAGATCTTGATGAAGCGCGCGAGCAGGGACTTCTTCGTGAGTTCCTCGAAGCCCTGGTTGAGCATCAGGGTGTTCGCGAGGTCGCGGGCCGTCTCGGGATCGGCGGTGGAGAGGAGGTCGGAAATGAGATCGGTGTCCTCGCTGAGGATGTCGGCGAGCGGAATCCGGCGGGCACTCGAGGCCTGCAGCGCCTCGTAATCGATGGCGAAGAAGATGGCGCCGAGGAGACGCGGCGTGATCAGGTCGTTGAGCAGCTTGGCGAACTTCTTCGAGTGGCGGTTCTTGACGATCCAGAGCAGCACCGGCGCGCGGAGATTCTGCTCGGTCTGCCAGCGCTTGAGGGTGGCGGCGAGTTCGTCGGCGTGGCCCTGGCTGACGAGGAAGTTGATGCACTCCGTCGTGAATTTGCCCTGGGAAGTCTTGAGCAGGCTGAAGAGGATGTCGCGGGCCTCGATCGGATGCGTTTCCTGGATCAGCTCGAGGAAACGGGATTGGAACTGCACCGGGATCTTCTCGGCGATGCCGGGGAGGTCGCGGACGTTGGCGATGATCGCGGCCTGGGCGGGCTCGAAGGTCTTGTCGGAACCGAGGGCCTTGGCGAGGTCGTCGCGCACGGCGGCGCCGTAGAGGCGCTCGGCTTCGTCGATCTGGTTGGAAATCTTCACGGCCTCGGCGAGACCGTCGAGCACGGTGCTGAGGTCGCCCTTGAATTCCTTCTTGCCGAGCGTCGCGAGCAATTCCTCGGCGAGGCTGATGCGGCGGCGGGCGGAACGCGTGCCGTTGAACTGTTCCATGATCTCGTCCTCGGCGGAGACGGGCGTCTCGCGCAGGACGTAGCACTCGGTCTTCTTCTCCGGCACGGCGACGCGGGGATCCTTCGCGACCAACTTCTTGGCGGCGGACCACCATTTCTTGAACTTCTCCTCGCCGATCACCTGCGCGAGCGTGATCTCGAGCTCGATGGCGGTGGCGGCGTTGTTCGGATAGGCCTGAAGGGCCTCGACGACGAGCTGGGCGGGATTCTCCGCGATCAATTCGTTGATCTTGGCGGTGTCGGTCTCTTTGCGGACGAGGAGGTGCTTCGGCGGGAGGACCTCCATCGTCGAGATGCAAAACGACGGATCCATCGGGTGGCCCTGCTTGCCCTTGAAATCGATCAGCAGCCGCTGCGTGCCCTCGTCGTACGACTTGATCTGGCCGAAACCCCAGCTGCGATGCACCACGTAAGCGCCCGGCTCCATCGCCTCGAGTTTGGCTTTGGCCGCCTTGAGGGACGGCGATTTGGCGATGAGCGCGGAAACAGCTTCGGAATTCATGGTTGCGTGAGTGAGGGCCTGAACGGGAGAGTTGAGCGGACAATGACTAGCCTTGTCAAACCGCCTCTCCAAACCGGCTTAACCACCGGAAGTCCGAATCCCGCATGAGCGCCCTTCCTGCGGCGAAATCCGATGCGTCCCAGACCGGCTCATGGCCGGCGGCCGCCCGGCTGTTGGCAACTTGGCTCGAGCGCCGCGAACGCGTCGACACCCTGCTCGACAGCCTGCCCCGCACGTTGACCGGCGCGCACCGCGCGCGCTGCCAACACCTCGTGCTCGGCGTCGTCCGCCACTTCGGCCGCATCGAGGCGGCCCTTGGCCGGCTCATCGCGCACCCGCCCCGCTTTTCGACCCGGGCCGTCCTCTTCATTGCCGGCTTCGAATTGATCGAAGCGGCGGCCGACCGCGACGACGGCCGCGTGGCCAAGATCGTCCACCACGCCGTCGACCAAACCAAGCTCCTCGCCAGCTCGGCCGAGGCCCGGCTGGTCAACGCCGTCGTGCGCAAGCTCGCCCCTGCCCTCGCGCTCCCCGCCCCGACCCTCAACGTCGATCCCGAGGAACTCGCGGAATACTTTTCGCATCCCGCTTGGCTCATCCGCCATTGGCTGGCGCATTTCGGCCCCGAATCCACCCGGGCCTTGCTCGAATGGAACCAGCAGCCCGCGCCGATCCACGCGCGCTGGCGCGCCGCCGACGAGCCCCTGCCCGATTTCCTCAAGCCCACGCGCTGGGCCGGGATGTACGAAGTCGAGTCCGGCCGTTGGCCCGACGTCGAACCCGCCCTCAAGGCCGGGAAACTTTATCTTCAGGATCCGTCGACCCGCATTCCCGTCGATTTGCTCGCGCCCGTCGCCGGCGAATCCGTCATCGATCTTTGCGCCGCACCCGGCGGCAAGAGCCTGCTCATCGCGGATACAATGAAACAGGGCCGCTTGGTCAGCGTCGATCTGCCCACCGTCCGCCTCGATCGCCTGAAGGAAAACCTCGCCCGCACCGTCGGCGTCGAGGTCGCGTTGGTCCAGGCGGATTTGCTCGAGAACATCACCGTCACTTTGCGCGAGCATCGCTTGCCGGCGACCTACGACGCCGTGCTGCTCGACGTGCCGTGTTCCAACACCGGCGTCATGCGCCACCGCGTCGACGTGAAGTGGCGCCTGCAGGCCGGCGACTTCAAGAAGCACCCGCAGCAGCAACTCTCGCTTCTGCACGCCGCGGCCCGCTTGGTTTCTCCGGGCGGCCGTTTGGTCTATTCGACCTGCAGCATCGATCCCGAGGAAAACGAGCGCGTCGTCGCGGCCTTCCTTGCCAGCAAGGCCGGCGGTCCGTTCGTCGCGGCCGGATCGACCCTGAGTTTCCCCTGGAGCTCGGGTCACGACGGCGGCGGCGCCCTCCGGCTCAACCGCGTCGGCTGAGGCGGCGCGGCCAGCCGCGCCGGGGCCGTTGTGAGTTGAGAGCTGAGAACTAAGAAACCGAACCCTCGCGGTTCCGGAAAACGCGACCGCAACGCTCAACCCAGTTCGCACCACGGCATAGCTCCGGCTCAGGGCACGGCCGGCACGACGGCGACGGTTTTCCGTGTTTCGGTCGTGCCGTTGAGAAACGTCAGCGTCACCTCCGTCGCAACGGCGAGCAGTTTTTCGTAGCGGCCCAGATCCCAGCGGGCCACGGGTTCGTCGTTGATGCGCGTGACGAGGTCGCCCGGCACAACGCCCGCGGCGGCCGCGGGGGAACCCGGCACAACGCCGGCCGCGCGCCAGTACGCCGGGGTCTTCGTGAAGCTCAGACCGAAGGTGCGCCGCCCCGGCAGCCGCAGCGGTTCGCGCGACTCCCGATAGAAGGTCACGCGGTCCCGCGCCTGGTCGAAGGTCACGGCAAACGGCCGCAGCGCCGCGCCGCCGACCGCGGACAATTCATCCGTCAGGTCCACGACCGGCTGCGGAAAAACATAGTCGCCGATCGCGACGTTCGCCTCGATCCGGCCGAGTTGCTGCACGCGGTCGCCCCCGAGGGTGCCGACGGTCGCGCCCTCGACCGGCCCGTGCAGGAAACGCGCGCCGAGGCCGACGGGGTTGAGGCTGAAACCCATGTCGCTGCCGGAGTCGATCAGGGCGAGCACGGAGCGTTCGCCCAGCCGGATCGAGATCAGCGGCGTCTTCCGCGCATCGTCGAACGGCAGCACCGTCCCCGGCACCAGCGGCGCGTTGGCCGCCGGCTGCAGAATCATCCGGCCGCCCGGATAATCCAACGTCAGCAGCGATTCGCGGAAGAACGGAAAGCCGAGCACGCCGTCGAGCTTCACCCCGAGGTGCGCCGACAGCGCCGCGCAGTCGTAGAGCAGCACCGGCACGTCGTCGAACCGCACGCCGCCGAGTTCGATCCGCCGCACCGACGCCGCCGGCAATTCCTCGATGCGGCCGTCGGCGCCCGCCACGCGCACGCGCGGGGCGTTGGCCGCGGCGGGCACGCGCCCCGGATTCCGTTTCGCGAAGGCCGGCGTGACGAGCGTCACCGACGAACCCGTATCAACCAGAAACCGGTAGGGCCCGGCACGATCCCCTTTTACTTCGAGTATGGGCAGGTTGCCGTAGAGCTGCAGCGGCAGGATGACCAAGGGGGTCTCGAACGTCGTGCGGCCCGGTTGCGGCGGCGTGCGCTTGAGGCCGACGGCGCTGCAGCCGGAAAGCGTCAGGACAATCAACCAGAGCCAGACGCCGAGCGCCCGGCGGCCCCGGGCCGTTGGTCCTCGCCCCGCGTTCATTTCGCCGGTTTCGGCAACTTCAGGCCCAGCACCAGCGCCGCCGCCGCGAGGACGGCTCCGGCGACAAACACGCTCGTCGCGCCGAAGCGCCAGAACACGAGGCCCGCGAGCACGGGCGTGATCGCCCGCGACAGCGAGCCGAGCGAACGGAAGATTCCGAGCACCCGGCCCTGTTCGTCGGCGCGCGCATACAGCGAAATCAATCCCGTGGTCGACGGATTCACCAACCCGGAACCCAAGGCCAGCAAGGCGAGGCCGCCGTACAGCAGCCAAGGTTGGTTCGCGTAGCCGATCGCCAAAAACCCCAGAATCGAAACACCGAGACCGGCGGACAACACGCGCAGTTCATCGATGGTCTTGAGCAGACGGCGCACGATGAAGCCCTGCGTGACGATCGCGCAGAGCCCCAGGAAACCGAGCAGCAGGCCGTTTTCCCGGGCCGTGTAGCCGAAGCGGGTCGTCGCGAGAAACGTGAGCGACGCCTCCATCGCGACAAAGGCGATCGAAAAGACGAACGCCACGAGGTTGGTCCGGCGGAGGGCCGGATCGTGCAGGCCGAGGATGGCGGCGATGGGGTTGCGCAGGCGCGGCTCGAGCGCGCCGGCCCGCGCTTCGGGCGTGAGCGATTCGTTGAAGCGCAGCGCGATCCAGACGAGGTTCACGAGGCAAAGTCCCAGCGCCAGCAGCGCCGGCACGGAAAACGGATTGATGCCGAAAGCCGCGAGGCCGGGAAACCGCTGCAGCAGGTCCAGGTGCACCGTGAGCGCGCCGATCGTCGGCCCGGTCACGAGCCCGAGGCCGAACGCCGCGCCGACCAAGCCCATGGCCTTGGAACGCTCGGCCCGCGAAGTCACGTCCGCGACCGCGGCCGTGGCGACGGACAAATTGCCGCTGAACGCCCCGCTCACCACGCGCGAGAGCAGGAACAGCCAGAACGAACCGCTGCAGACCCAGATCAGGTAGCCGAGCGCCGTGCCCGCAACCGTCAGCAGCAGCACGGGCCGACGGCCGCGCCGGTCGCTGACGGCGCCCCAAAACGGGGCGAAGATGAACTGCAAAATCGAAAACACCGAGCTCAGCACGCCGCCGAACAGCACCGGCGCGTAGTTCTCGATCCCGAAGCTCCGGGCCAAAGCCTGGGTTTGGCCCAGCATCCAACCCAACGCGCCGGCCTCGCCTTCCAGCTTCAGGTAATAGGTCAGCAGGTCCGGCCCGAGCGGGAAAATGATCGAGAACCCGATGAGGTCGATGTACAGCGTGAGGAAGATCACGCCGAGCGACAGCGGGCGCCCGGACCGGGGCGGAGTGGAAGGGGAAGCGGTGGACACGAAGGACGGCGAAGCAAACGGGTCCCGCCGCAAACGCCAAGGCGCAAACGGCCCGCGGCCGCGATCTTCGCGCGGAACCGGTCAGGCCAGCACCCGGCGCAGCTTGTCGAGCAGGCCCGCGAGTTCGAAGGGTTTGCCCACAAAGCCCGCCACGCCGAGATCCGCCACGCGCTGCATCGTGTCGGCCTCGCTGTAGCCGCTCATCACCACGGCCGGCAGCGTCGAACCGCCCGCGCGCAGACGGCGCAGCGTTTCCTCCCCGCTCAGTCCCGGCATCGTGAGATCGAGCAGCAGCGCCGCGAACCGCTGCGGGTGCGCGGCCAGGATTTCCAGCGCCTCGTCGCCCGAAGCCGCCGCCGTCACGCCGAGGCCGCTCCGCCGCAACGCCCGGTCGAGCACGGTGCGCACGGAGACTTCGTCGTCGACCACGAGGATTTCCCCGCGCAACTCGGCGGCGGGCGCCGTCTCGCGCCCGTCGGTCGCGACCGGTTCGCCGCGCGCCCGCAGGAAGAGCCGGAAAACCGAACCGCGCCCCGGCTGCGATTCGACAAAGAGCACACCTTCGTGCCGCTGCACGATGCCGAGCACGGCCGCGAGCCCGAGCCCGCGGCCGGTGAACTTCGTGGTGAAGAAGGGCTCGAAAATCCGCGCCAAGGTGCCGGCATCCATGCCGCAGCCCGTGTCCCCGACCTCGAAGCCCGCGTACTCCCCGGGGGGCTGGTCGCGCCCGATCAGCGCGGTGCGGAGGCGCGCGGCGTCCAAGGATTCGGCATACGTCCGCACCCGGACGGCGCCGGGGCCGGTGCCGACCGCTTCGGCGCCGTTGATCACGAGATTCATCACCACCTGCTGCAGCTGGCCCGCATCGCCCAGGACCGCGGGGAGCCCGGGCGCAAGGTCGAGCTCGAGGCGGGCATTCTTCGGGATCGAGACCCGGAGCAGCACCGTCGTGCCGTGCACGAGCTCCGACAGGTCGAGGCCGCGCAACCGGAGCTCGTTCCGGCCCGCGTAGGCGAGCATCTGCCGGCAAAGGTCCGAGGCCCGCCGCGCCGCCTGCTCGATCTGGTCCAGATGCGGGCCGGCCGGGGCGCTGTCCGGAAGTTGAAGGCGCGCGAGCGTCGCGTTGCCCAGCATCGCCGTGAGCAGGTTGTTGAAATCATGGGCGATCCCGCCGGCCAGCACGCCCAGACTCTCGAGTTTCTGCGTTTCCAGCAGTTGGCGCTCGAATGCGATCTTCTCCTGCGCGGCCTGCTTCAGCGGCGTGACGTCGATCGCGAGGCCCTCGATGAACCGGAGGGCGCCGTTGTCCGCAAAGATCGGCCGGCCCCGCACGAGCAACCAGCGCTCCGCGCCGCGCCGGTCCCGGATCCGGTACTCGGTTTCGAACGGCTCCCGGCGGGAGATCGCGGCGGCGATCGCCTGCGCCAACCCGCCCGCGGTTCCCGGCTCGGCCAATTCCCCGAGTTGCACGCGGCCGGCGGTGAAGTCCTGCGGCGCATACCCCGTCAGCGGTTCCATGCCGTCGCTCACGAACAGCGCCGTCAACCGCTCGTCCCCGGCGCACCGAAACGCCGCGCCGGGCAGTTGGCTCACGATCGTGCTGAGCCGCCGCTCCGTCTCGCGACGGTCCGCCAGCTCGAGCTCGAGGGCCCGCTGGGTATCGCGCAGCTCCGCGGTCCGCTCCGCCACCAGCCGGGTCACCACGGACTCGCGCCGGAGGGCGCCGAACACGACGTTGCCGGCGAGGCCGGTGAGGAGCACGCCGACCGCGAGCGTGAGCCAGCTCTTCACGTACCCCTGCGGCGGCCGCCAAGAGATGTGGGGCCGGAACCAGAGTTCCCAGGTCCGGCCGCCTTGGTCGACGCTCACGAGCAGATGCAGGCCCGCCTTGAAATCCGACGTGGTCGGCGCCGCCGTCGCCTCGGACACCGCGCCGGTGCGCGACGAGTAGTGGAGGAATGCCCGCTCGGGCGGGGCCGAGCGGTCGATGAACAGCACGTCGAGCCGCCGGTCGCCGTGCGGTTCGAGGAACGACTCCAGCATGGGGGCGAGTTCGAAAACCCCGAGCAGGAAACCGCGGAGCCGTTCGCGGCGCGCCTCCGGCAATTCCGCCGGCAGGGGCAGCGTGTAGACCGGCAGCTGCATGATGTAACCCCATTCGGTCCGCCCGCTCTTCGTCAGCAACGGCAACCGCCCGGACGCCGCCAGCCGGCCGCTGCCGGCGATCTCGTCCATGATCGGCCAGGTGATGCCGCCCCGCAGGTCGAAGCCCAGCGCCGGTTCGTTGCCCTCCATCGGATCAATGTAGAGGACCGGGAAATACTCCGACCGCGCCACGGCCCGCCGCAGCGTGGTCTCGTTGAGGCGGTCCCGGAATTCGAAATCCGGAAATCCTTCCCGCCGGACCGCGGCCTCCACCTCCGCCCTCCGCTCCGCGGGCACGCGCGGGATCCACTCGAGGGCCCGGATGCCGGCGTGGCGGGACGTCAGGTCGCGGCTCGCCCCCGAAAACTCGGCGCGCGAAACATCCGACGAATAATGGAAAAGGGAACGCAGGGCATGGAGCGTATCGGCGTGGCGCTGCAGGCCGGCGGTGAACAGCTGCGCCGTCCGCCGCGCCTGCTCCTCGAAGTCCGCCCGGGCCAGGTTGTCCTCGGCGTTCCGGACCACGAAGAAGCCCGCCAAGCTCGCCGCAAGGCCGAACCCCACCAGCCCGGCGCCCAGCCAGGTCCGGCGTCGCGCCGGCAGGGCAAAGGGATTCGGGGTCAACGGGCCGGCCATACGGTGCAGCGGGGGCACGACGCAGCCCAAGCGGGAAGGGTTTCGGCGAAACGGCGCACCGGCCGGGGACCGCGCGGCGTCATGCGAGCAGCTCCCGCAGTTTCCGGCCGAGTGTGTGCCGGGTGAAGGGTTTCGCCAGAAACGCCAGCCGGCCCTCCGGGGCGGCCAGCCGGCCGAGCACATCGCCTTCGTTGTAGCCGCTCACGAGGAGCACTCTCAGGTCGGGCCGGATCCGCCGCAACTCCGCCAGCGTCTGCTCCCCGTTCATCCCCGGCATCAGCAGGTCGAGGGCGACGAACGTCACCGCCGCCGTATCCGCCCGGAGCAACGCGATGCCCGTCGGCCCGTCCGCCGCCGCCAGCGGCTCGAAACCGTGGCTGCGCAACATTTCGCCCAGCACGTGGCGCACCGGATCCTCGTCGTCGATCACGAGCACCTTCCCTTCGCCCAGCCACCGGTCCGCCTCGCGGCTCGGCGCCGGCGCGGACGCGAGGACCGGCAGCGGCGGCAGCAGCAGGCGGAAAACCGACCCCGCGCCCGGCGCACTCGAGACCCGCAGCGCCCCGTGGTGCCCCCGCACGATGCCGAGCACGGCCGCGAGACCGAGCCCGCGGCCCGCGAACTTCGTCGTGAAAAACGGATCGAAGATCCGCGCGAGCACCTCCGGCGCCATGCCGCAGCCGGTGTCGCGCACCTCGAGGTAGACATACTCGCCGGCGGGCAGGCCGGCCCCCGCGGCCGCCGCGGCCAACCACTCCGCATCCGCGCGCATCACGCCCGTGGCCAGCGTGATTTCCCCGCCTTTTTCGCCGACGGCGTCGGCGGCGTTGAGCACAAGGTTCATGACGATCTGCCGCAACTGCGTCGCGTCCGCCGAGACCGCGGGCAAGCCGCGGGCGAGTTCGAGTTTCAGATTCGCCTGGTGGACCGCCGAGACCTTGAGCAGGGGCAGTAGATCCTCGGCCAACGCCGTCAGATCCGTAGGCTCGATCACGAACCGCCCCTTCCCCGCATAGGCGAGCATCTGCCGGCACAGCTCGGCCGCCCGCAGCGCCGCGGCTTCGATTGCCTGCAGCGACGGTGCCGCGCCGCTCCCGGCCGGCAGCGCGATCCGCGCAAGGTCCGCGTTGCCGACGATGCTGCTGAGGAGATTGTTGAAATCGTGCGCGATGCCGCCGGCCAGCAGCCCGAGGCTTTCCAGTTTTTGGCCTTCGAGCAGCTTGCGCTCCAGGCCGAGCCGCGCCGCCTCCGCCTGCTTCTGGGCCGAAATGTCGATCGCGAGGCCCTCGAAGAACCGCAGGCTGCCGTCCTCCGCATACGCCCCCCGGCCGCGGGAAAGGACCCACTTCTCGCGGCCTTCGCGGGTGCGCAGGCGGTACTCGACCTCGACCGCACCCCGTTCCTGCAGCGCCACGCGCGTCGCTTCGCGGACCCGGCCGAGATCGTCCGGATGCACCAGATCGCGGAAATGCACCGCCCCGCCCGTGAACTCCTCCGGCGTCCAGCCGGTGAGCGGCTGCGCCCCGTCGCTCACAAACAGCACGGTCAGCTCGTCGTCGTAGGTGCAGCGGTAGGCCATGCCCGGCAACGCCTGCAACAGGGCGGAGAAATGCCGGCGGCTTTCGTTGAGCTCCGCCGTGCGCTGCTCGACTTCCACGCGGATCAGGTCGGCGCGCCGCCCGAGGGAATGCACGTAGGCCGCCAACACCACCGCGAGCAGGAGGAAACTCGCCGACCGCAGGTACGGCATCGAGGTGCGGTGCGCGGCCAGCCACGCCGCGCGCGGCCGCACGAGCATGCGCCAGTCGCGCCCGCCGAAGGCGAGCGGATACTCCCGGTGCAGCCCGCGCCGGAATTCCGCCTCGTTCAGGTCCTCCCCGCTCCCGGCGCCGGCGCGCGCGTGGAGCCGCCGCCGCGCCGGATCCGTCTCCGACGCGTCCAGAAACAGCAGGTCGAACGCATCGGTCGGCTGCCGGCTGTAGATGGTTTCGAGCAGGTCCGGCACCCGGAAGACGCCCTGCACATAGCCCGCGAATGTTTCCCGGTCGTCCGCGCCGGTCCGGAACACCGGCACGATCATCACGAGCCCGAATTGCGCACGGTCTTCCTGCACGAGCTTGATTTGAGACGTCACCGTCAGCTCACGCCGCTCCCGCGCCCGCCGCAGGAACGCCTGGGTCGGCCCCGCCGCCAGATCGTAGCCCCAGGCGGCCTCGTTGCCGCGCCTCGGCTCCACGAGTTGAATCGGAAGGTGCTCGGGCCGCGGCGCCGCGGGCCGGCGGCGGCCCGCTTCATAGAGTTCGAAAATCTCGAACCGCCGGCCGTCCGGCGCGGCCGGCTGCGCCGCTTCGAACGCCGCCCGTTCCGGACCGGCGATCCGCGGCACCCATTCGAGCGCCTGCGCCCCCGCCACCTTGCCGGCCATGCGGGCGGTCGCCCGCGCGAATTCCGCGGCCGTCACGTCGTCCGACGCCTCGAACATCGCGCCCAGACCGTGGACCAGATCCTCGAAGCGGCCGAGAATCTCGCGCGCCAAACCGTGCCGCAGGTTGGCGCGGTGCCCGAACTCGGTCTCCGCCCGCGCCTGTTCCGCGGCGCGGCCCGAGAAGAAGGACACCGTCGCGGCCGCCGCCCCCAACCACAGCAGAACCCAGACGAGCGTCCGGTAATGCAGGGTGCGCTTGGGTCGGAAGGATGCGGCCATGTTCGCGGCCCGCAGCGTGGGCCCGCGGTTCCGCGGCGCAACCGCGAACACGCCCCGAAACCCGCCGCACGGATCCGGGCTGTGCAGCTTTTGGGAATTTCTTGGTGCGCGCCGGAGCCGGCCCGAGTTTTCCGTTGCCGCCGCCCCGCGCCTCCCGTTTTTCCCCGGCACCCCGCATGCCCACCGCCCTGCCCTTCCCCGCCCTCGCCGCCGTCTCCGTCCCGCCCTCCCCCGCCCCCGGCGAACTCACCGCCGCCCGCGAGCTCGCCCGCCTCGCCGGCGCCCCCCTCGATCCCGCCGGCACCGCCCCGCGCGCCGTCGTTGTCTGCCAGGCCGGCCGCGCCGGCCCCGGCCTCCGCCTGCCCGCCGCCGCACGCGGCGCCGACGCCTGGATGTGGCTCCGGATCGCGGACGATGGCACCGGCGAGATCGTCGCGACCCACGGCTCCTTCCTCTGGGCGGCCGTCCGTCTGCTGGCCCGCGGCATCGGCGACTTCACCCGCGAGAAACTCGCCGCGGGCATTTTCCTGCCCGCCTCGTTCGGTTGGCATCGGCCGCATTGGGACGCCTGCTACACGCAGTACTGGCGCAGCGCGCGCGGCTTCGATCCGGAACAGTATGTCGCCACGCTGGCCGAGGCCGGTTTCACCCACTGTGAGGTCAACGGTCTCCAGGCCCACATGCCCCACGAGGACCTCGTCGCGCACGAGTACTACTCGCAGTTCTACAGCTACCAGCCCGGCCTCAATCACTTCGTCGACACGCCGCTGACGCGCGGAATCTGGCCGGCGATGTACCTCGACGCCAACCTCAACCACCTGCGCAAACTCGCCGACCTCGGCCGGCGCTACGGCCTGAAGCCCGGCGTGTGCATGTTCGAGCCGCGCACCCTGCCCGAGCGGTTCTTCCAGAAATTCCCGACCCTTCGCGGCGCGCGCGTCGACCACCCGTTCCGCTCCCGCCTCCCGCGTTACACGATGGCGCAGGACCACCCGATTGTGCAGCGCCACTTCCGCGACGCCCTCCAGGCCCTGATCCGCGCCGTGCCGGACCTCGGCTACATGTCGCTCTGGACCAACGACAGCGGCGCCGGCTTCGAGCACTCCGCTTCCCTCTACGTCGGCCGCAACGGCGGGCCGTTCATGATTCGCGAATGGCGCAGCCATGAACGCGTCGCCGAGGCCTCCGGCAAGAGCATCGTCCGCTTCCTGCGCAATCTCCAGGCCGGCGCCGCCGAGCTCAACCCGGACTTCGATGTCTTCCTCCGCCTCGAACCCTTCAAGATGGAGCACGAGCACATCAAGGCCGGCCTCGGCGGCCATGTCTCCTACGAGGCCCCCTCGCTGCTCGTCCGCGGCTACTCCCTGCCGTATCCGCATCCCCGTTACCCGGAAAACTTCGGCGTCGCCGGCAGTATTTTCCACGACTGGATGGACGCCGCCGAAAAGACCGCCCTCGCCGAGGATCGCGCCCGCGGCATCGAGCCCGTCCTCCACTACTCCGCCTCCGGCGTCTGGAACCACGAGCCGCTCATCGGCCTGCCTTTCCCGCGCCTCGTGCACGCAAAACTCAAGTCCGCCGCCGCCACCGGCATCGCGCGGATGAGCGCCCTCGGCGGCCTCGCCCACACGACCCGCACGCCCTATTGGCCCAACGTCGTCGCTTTGCAGGCCGCGCAATTCACGCCCGACCGGCCGATCGACGCCGTCCTCGCCGAGTACGCCACCCAACTGGTCGGCCCGGAACTCGCCCCCGCCCTCGACCGAGCCTGGCGCGATTTCGAGACCGCCCTCGGCTGGCAGCCCCTCGTCCCGCTGTTCTGCGTCTTCGGCTTCTGCTGGCAGCGCACGTGGGACCGCCCCTTCGTGCCGGACATCGAGGCCATCCCGCAGGCCGACCGCGACTACTACGAGCGCCACGGCTGCTTCCAGTTCAACAACCCCGGGGTCAACGATCTCGGCAAAGACGTGCTCTTCGACCTCATCACCCGCGAAAGCGGCGCGAAGATGGCCGCCGACATGGACCGCGAGGTCATCGCCCGAGTGCGCACCGTCCTCGCCGATCTCGAAATCGTCCTCGCCACCCTCGCCGCGCCGGAAGCCCGCGCCGTCTTCACCGACTTGCGCGACCGCGTCCGCGCCTACCTCCACTGGGTCACCGCCCTCCGCGGCGTCTGCGCCTGGTGCGAGCACGTCTACGGCTACCTCGCCGCCACCGACGAAAAAACCAAGGCCGCCTGCGTCGAGAAACTCCAGGCCGCCATCGATCTCGACCTCGCCAACACCCGCGGCCTGCTCGAACTGTCGACGACCGCGTCGACCGAGTTCATGGCCGTCTCCGGCGTCGCCGAAAGCACGTTCTTCTACGGCGAGAACTTCGCCGACCACCTCCGCACCCGCATCCGGCTCACCGAGCAGTACCGCCACCACGCGCCGCGCATCGACAAGGAAATCTGGTGGCGTGCCGCCCCCGGCACGGTCTGGCCCGAGGGCTGGAGCACGGCGACGACCTGAATCGGCCGCGCCCTGCGCTCAACGTCCGCGGACGCGCCGCCGGTACTCCGACGGCGTCGTCCCCACGACCTGCTTGAAGGCCTTGGAAAAGTGGAACACGTCGCAGAACCCGAGTTCGTCCGCGATCTGCTTGATCGTGTGCTCGCCCTGGTAAATCGACGCGCAGGCCCACTCGAGCCGGCGGCGTTTCTGGTAACGCCCCGGCGATTCGCCGCCGAGCTGCGTGAACCGTTTCCGGAAGTTCTCGTAACTCAATCCGACTTCCCGCGCCACCTGCTGCGGCGTCGGCCAGCCGGCAGCCCCGCGGTGCCCAAGGAGCCGTAGGCTCTTTTCGAACCAACCGTCCCGCTCCGGCAAACGCTCGGCCTCCTCCGCGGCGGCCGCCATTTCCGTCACCACTTGCAGAAAACGCCCGAAGGCCCGCATCGCCTGCCCGCCGCCGCGGCGCGCCTCCGGTTTGACGGCCGTTTCCAGCCGCTGCTGCCAATAATCCGCCGCCCCGAGTTTCCAGACCGGCCGGTCCGGACTGATCAACCCGGTCCTCCGCCACAGGTCGAATTGCGCCCCCGCGAACACACAGTAAACCTGCGTCCACTCGCTGCCCGCCGCCGGCCCGTACGCGTGCGCGATTTCCGGGAAAACCCACATCGCGTCCCCCGGGCCCACCGCCGCCTCGGTCCCGTGCCCGTCCCGGAAATACCCGCGGCCCGCCGTCATGAGCACCAGCGCATAGCTTCCCAAAACACGCATGGCCCGCGGATCGATGCCGACGGCGTTGGTCAGCGCGCCGGCCAGCTGCAGGTCGCCTGCCACCGTGCGCAACGGGCTCTGCAGCCAGGATTGGGCGCGAAGTTTGGAGGCCGGGGGCATCGCGGCCCAAAATTTACATGACTAATCCCACTTCAACCATTTTGTACCGGCCGTTCCCGGTGTACGTTCAGACATGAGTTCCCTCGCCGCCCTGCCCCAGCTCCATTCGTTCGGCCACCCCCTCGACATGGACGACGACAAAGTCGGCGTGCTCCGCGACTCCGCCGAGGCCGCCGACGATGTCGAGGAACTGCGCCGCCGGTTCGAGACGGACGGCTACCTCTATATGCGCGGCTACCTCGATCGCGACGAAGTCCTCGCCGCGCGCGCCAGCCTGACCGAGCGCCTCGCCGCCGCCGGCGTGCTCGATCCCGCCTATCCGCACCAGGAAGGGATCTGCAAACCCGGCTCGGGCTACGTCTTCAAACCCGAGATCACCAACGGCAATCCCGCCGTCCAAAGCCTGCTCTACTCCGGCCGGCTCACCGATTTCTACACGCGCTTTTTCGGAGAACCGATCCGCCACTACGATTTCACCTGGCTCCGCGCCATCGGCCCCGGTAAAGGCACCAACCCGCACTGCGATCTTCCCTACATGGGCCGCGGCACGCACCGGCACATGACCTGTTGGCTGCCCTACGGCGACATTTCCTACGAACTCGGCGGCCTCATGGTGCTCGAGGGTTCGCACCGCCGCATGGATCTGCTGGAAAACTACGTCTACCGCGACGTCGATTCGTTCTGCGAAAACAAGCCGCAGGACGCCGCCAACGCCAAGGCCGGCAAATGGTCCTTCAGCGGCACGCTTTCCCACAACCCGCCCGTCATCCGCAACAAATTCGGCGGCCGCTGGCTCACCACCGAATTCGCCGCGGGCGATTTCCTCACCTTCGGCATGTTTTTGGTCCACGCCTCCCTCGACAACCGCACCGGCAACCGGCTGCGCATCTCGAGCGACTCGCGCTACCAGCGCGCCGGCGAGCCGATCGACGAACGTTGGGTCGGCGTCAATCCTCCGGGCCACTCCACCGCCGGCAAGCGCGGCCGGATCTGCTGATTCCGCGGCGGCCCCGCGCCGCCCACTTTCTTTACCCACCATGGTCGCCCCCACCTCCGACCTCGCCGCCGCCGTTGCGCCCGCGACCGGCCGCATGGCCGCCGTCCAGGACATGGCCCGGCTGCTGCGCCTGCTCTTCGAGGCCGAACGCGAATTCGTCCGCACCGCCACCACGCTGATCTGCCGCGTCGGCGAACCGGAACTCAAGTATCTCCTTTGCCAGCACGTCTGGGAATCCGCCGGGCACGCCCGTTTCTTGCGCGAACGCGGCCGCGAACTCGCGGGCTTCGGCAACGGTGAATCCGTCCGGCCCGCCCTCCGCCGCCTCTTCGCCGAGGCCGCGGCGCCGGCCGACGCCGACGTCGCCCTCGCCGGCTTCTACGGCGTGCTCAAGCCGGCCCTGCTCTCCGCCTACCGGCACTACCTCCGCGTCACCGATCCCCTCGCCGACTGGCCCTCCCAACGTCTCGTCGCGGAATTCGTCGCCGACGAGGAACGCCACGCGCGCGAGATGGCGCGCCACCTCGGCCGCGCCGACGCCGGTTCCTGGGAAGTCCAGCTCGCGACCGCTGTCGCCGCCCTCGGCGGCCTCCTCGGGGAATCCGCCCCGCGCCCGCTCCCGCCCGGCTTTGCCTGGCGGCAGGAGTCCGCGCCGTATCGGCATCCGGATACCTGCAACCGCGCGCCCTACCCGGTCTGCGCCAGTGTCTTCGGCCACGACCCCGCCGCCGTGCCGATCGTCCGCCCTTGGCTCACGGATCCGCGGACCGACGCCCGCGTCATCCGGATCATGGTCTATGTGTGGCTGCTGATGGAAATGGACGCCGTCGACTACCTCTCGACCGTCTTCTGGGACACGCCCGACGCTCCCTTCGATCTGCACCACGACCTCGCCCGCCACCTCTGGGACGAATCCCGCCACAGCCAATTCGGCTTCCGGCAATTGCCCAAACTCGGCGTCGACCTCATGACGGTCGAGCACTCCCTCGACCTCTACGTCATTCTTGTGCGCATGGCGCCGCACGAACGCTACGCGATGATGACGATGGAATTCGAGGCCGGCAGTTTTCCCACCAAGGCCGCGGTCATGGACCGCATCCGGGAACTGAACGATTTCGAGGCCGACACGCTCCTCGCCTTCGACCGCAACGACGAACAGAACCACGTCCGCTACGGCCACCGCTGGCTCCCCGAGATGATGGCCCTTTTCGGCGAGACGCGCCCGGTCGAGGAATTCGTCCGCGCCACGCAGGAAAAATTCCGCGCCTTGGCGGAGGAGGTCGGCGGCCGCACGCCGCACGGCCTGCCGCCGGAGCGCCGGCTCACCGGCGACAGGATCCTGCGCCTGGCAACGGACCGCTGAGTCCGCGCCCGCGGCGCCGGCCGCGAAACTCCCGCCGCCGGGGTTGCACTGCGTCGGCCAACCTTCCTACCTTTTTTCCAATGAGCAAAACGTACCGCGCGGTCCTGGCTGGAACCGGCTCGATCGGCGACGCCCACGTGCGAGCCATCGAGTCCACCGGCGGCCGGGTCGAACTGGCGGCGGCCATGGACATCGACGCGACGCGCGTCCGCGACTTCGCGGCGCGCTCGAAGATCCCGCGGACGTTCACCGATTACGCCGCCATGTTGGCGGAAATCCGGCCCGACCTCGTGATCATCGCCACGCCGCCCGCGACCCACGCCGCGATGAGCATCGCGGCCATGGAGGCCGGCGCCTGGGTGCTCTGCGAGAAACCGCTTTGCGCCTCCCTCGCCGAATTCGACCGCATCGCGGCCGCGGAGGACCGCACCGGCCGGTACACGGCCTGCGTTTTCCAGATGCGGTTCGCGTCGTCCACCGCCCATCTCAAACGCCTCGCCGGCGCCGGCCAGCTCGGCCGGCCCCTGGTCGGCGTCTGCAACACCCTCTGGTATCGCGATCCCGGATACTACGCCGTGCCGTGGCGCGGGCGCTGGGACACCGAGCTCGGCGGCCCGACGATGGGCCTCGGCATCCACGCGATGGACCACTTCCTCCATCTCCTCGGGGATTGGTCCGAAGTCCGCGCCATCGCCGCGACCCTCGACCGCGCCATCGAGGTCGAGGATGTTTCGATGGCCCTCGTCCGCTTCGCCAACGGCGCGACCGTCTCCGTCGTCAACAGCGCCCTCAGCCCGCGGCAGGAAACCTACCTCCGTCTCGACTACCAGAAGGCCACCGTCGAGCTCACCCACCTCTACGCCTACACGCGCGACAACTGGAAGCTCACCCTCGCGCCGCCCGCGCAGGACGACGGCCTGCTCCAGGCCTGGCAGAGTTTCCCGCCCGACGTGGGTTCGACCCACGGCGCGCAGCTGGCCGAACTCGTCGCTGACCTTGACGCCGGCCGCCGCCCGCTCACGTCCGGAGCCGAGGCCCGCCGTACGCTCGAATTGCTCTCCGCGATCTACAAATCCGCCTTCACCGGCGAGATCGTGAAGGCCGGCTCGATCGGTCCCGGCGACGCCTACTACGCGGCGGTCCACGGCGACCGCCCGCGCCCGGCCACGGCCAAGTCCGCCGGCTGACGCTTCCGCGGTCCGTGCTGCACGTCGCCAACGCCCAGCTGCGGCTCGATCTGCTCGATCCCGTCGCCGACCGCGCCCGGCTCGGCACCCGGTATTGCTGGGGCGGTTACGTGTGGCAGGTCTGGGACCTTGCCGGGCCGTCACCGCTGCCGCTTGTCCGCGGGCCCGAGTGGCCGGCGGAATACCCGGTGCCGTTCAACGGCCAGGGCCTGCCGGAATCCTTCCGCCACCGCACCCTTGCCGGCGTGCCGCTGACGTGGCGCGGGGAAGAGGGCCTCGGCGTCGGCATCGGCTCCCTCCGGCTTGCCGCGGACCGCTCCGCCGAGGTCGTCGCACCCTGTGCCTGGGAAATCGCACCCGGGCCCGACCGCGTGGTCTTCCGGACCTCGCACGCCGCCGCCGGATACGTGTGCGCGGTGGAGCGAACCTTGAAGCTCGCCGGCCGCACCCTGACCTCGCACACGGCCCTTTCGAATCTCGGCCCGACCCGCCTTGCTTTGGAGTGGTTCGCCCACCCGTTCTTCGCGGTTCCGCCGGCGGGCGCCGACGCGGCCCTTCCGGCGGGCACCACGATCCCCGAGAATCCGGGATTTGCGTTGGCCGGCGACCGCTTGCGCGAACGCCGGCGTTTCTCCGGCCCCAACGACGGCCACATGGACTACCTGCGTTTGCCGGCCGGCGCACCGTTGGTCGCCGCGCTGGCACAGCCCGATCGCGGGCCTGTCGCCTTCCGCACGAGTTTCGCGCCCGACCGTTGCATCGTTTGGGGCAACGACCGGACCTTCTCCCTCGAGCCCTACCTTGTCCTCGATCTCGCCCCGGGCGAAACGCGTACCTGGTCGCTGCACTACGACTTTCCCTGCGCCTGAGCGCGGGCACCCCGGCGATCGGGCCACCGGTTTGCGGCCGCCTTGGGCTTGCTCCTGCCGGCGCCGCTCCGGCATAAACGCTTCTTTTCGTGGCCGCCCCCGCTCCCGCAACCTCCGCCCGCCGCAAACGCATCGTCCTGCTCGGCGCCACCGGCTCGATCGGCGAGAATACCCTGCGGGTCGTCGCCGCCCACCCCGACCGCCTCGAACTCGTCGGGATCGCCGCCCGCGGCAACTGGGAGAAACTCGCCGCCATCGCCCACCGCTTCGGCGTACGCCACGTGGGGCTCTTCGACGACACCGCCTTCGCCGCCGCCCGCGCCTCGGCCGCCAGCTATCCTCCGGGCACCACGATCGTCGGCGGACTCGCCGGCCTTGTCGAACTCGCGCAGTTGCCGGAAGCCGATGTCGTCCTCGTGGCCGTCGTCGGAACCACCGGGCTCGAACCCGCGCTCGCCGCCCTCGCCGCCGGCAAGGACCTCGCGCTCGCCTCGAAGGAAATCCTCGTCCTTGCCGGCACCTTCGTGATGGCCGCGGCCCGCCGCCAAGGCGTGCGCCTTCTGCCCGTCGACAGCGAACACAACGCCGTTTTCCAATGCCTCCAGGGACATCCCGGCGCGGCCGTCCGCCGTATCGTGCTCACCGCCTCCGGCGGCGCGTTTCGCGATTGGCCCGCGGATAAATTGCGGGACGCCACACCCGCGGACGCCCTCAAACATCCCAACTGGTCGATGGGCCCCAAGATCACCGTCGATTCCGCGACTCTCGCGAACAAAGGCCTCGAACTCATCGAGGCCCGTTGGCTCTTCGACCTGCGGCCCGAGCAATGCCAGGCCGTCCTCCATCCGCAGAGCATCGTCCATTGCCTCGTGGAGTTCGCCGACGGCGCCATGCTCTCGCACCTCTCCCCGCCGAGCATGACCTTTCCGATCCAGCACGCCCTGCTGCATCCGGAACGAGTTCCGGGGCCCGACCTCGGACTCGATCTTTCCAAGTCGTTCGGCCTCGAATTCCGCCCCGTCGACGAAGACCGGTTCCCCATGCTCCGGCTGGCGCGGCAAACCATGACCGCCGGCGGCGTTGCTTCCGCCATCTACAACGCCGCCAACGAAGTCGCCGTCGCCCGCTTCCTCGCCGGCCGGATTCCGTTCCTTGCGATTCCCCGGGTCGTCGAACATACTCTCGGCCGGATTTCCAACTTCGAGCCCGCCGACCTGCCGGCCGTGCGGGCCGTCGATGCCGAGGCCCGCCGCCTCGCCGAAACCCTCGCCTGATTCTCTCCTTCTCCGCCGTGTCCACCGACCTCCTCTCCTCCCTGCTCTCCAATATCTGGGTGGTCTTCCTCGTCGTCCTGCTCTTCGGCGGCTCGATCTTTGTCCACGAGCTCGGCCACTTCCTCGCCGCTCGCCGCCGCGGCGCCCACGTGGAGCGGTTCTCCATCGGTTTCGGTCCCGCGATCTTCAGCTGGCGGGGCAAGGACGGCGTCGAATACCGCATCTCTTGGTTCCCGCTCGGCGGCTACGTGCTCCTGCCGCAACTCGCCGACCTCGGCGCCGTGGAAGGCGAAAGCCAGACCGACGTCACCCGCCTGCCTCCCGTCAGCTACGCGACCAAGATGATCGTCTTCGTCGCCGGCGCCACCTTCAACGTCCTCTTCGCCTTTGTCCTCGCCTGCATCGTCTGGATCATCGGCCAGCCCGCCCCGACCGGCTTCTCCTCCACCACCATCGCCGAGATCGCCCCGACGCTGAAGATCGCCGACGGTCGCGAGGTCGTCAGCCCCGCCGCCAAGTCCGGCCTCAAGTCCGGCGATGTCATCCTCGCGATCGACCGCCAACCCGTCGCCACCTTCGCCGACATCGTCGAACAGCTCGCGTTGAGCAGCGGCTGGGGCCGGGACGGCGAACGCCGCACGGTCCTCACCGTCCGCCGCGGCGCCGAAACGCTCGAAATCCCGATCGAGCCCGTCCTCGCGGGCGACGAAAAGATCCGCAAGATCGGCATCACTACCGTCGCGAAAATGCTCGTCGGCCAGGTCGCGCCCGGTTCGCCCGGCGCCAAGGCAGGCCTCGAGCCCGAGGACCAACTCGTCGCCGTGAACGGCAAACCCGTCCTCACCTACCCGCAATTGGCGGAGGCGCTGCGCTTGGGTCTCGAGAAACCCATCCAGCTCACCGTCCTGCGCGCCGGCACGGAAAAGGTCCTGACGCTCACGCCCGTCAAGGGCGTCGACCTCGGCATCGCGATCAAGTCCGACGTCGTCATCCTCCACCCGGATCCGTTCTCCCAGATCGCCGAGAGCATCACCAAGACTTTCCGGACCCTCGGCGCCCTGGTCAATCCGCGCTCCGACATCGGGCTCTCCCATCTCAGCGGCCCCATCGGCATCATCGACAACTTCGTCGCCGTCTCCCGCGCCGGCCTGCCGCTCGCCCTGTGGTTCACGATCCTGGTCAACGTAAACCTCGCCGTCTTCAATCTGCTCCCGATTCCGGTGCTCGACGGCGGCCAGATGCTCTTCGCCACCATCGGCCGCCTCCGCGGCCGCCCGCTGCCCGTCAACTTCATCGCCACCGCGCAAAGCGTCTTCCTCGTCCTGCTTTTCTCGATGGTGCTTTACGTGAGCGTCTTCGACGTCCGCCGCATCGTGCGCGATGTGAAAGCCGAGCGCGCCGCCGAGGCCGCCGCCCCGGCCAAGGCCGAACCGAAGAAGTAAACGCCGCCGCCGGCCCCGCCCGTCCGGCGCGCGCGCCCGTCTCCCTTTCCGCATGTCCTATTGCGCTTCCCGTTTCCAGACGCGCCGCCGCGTCACCCCCGAAGTCATGGTCGGCGCCGTCGGCGTCGGCGGCCGCAATCCGGTCCGGATCCAGTCGATGACGACGAGCGACACGCAGGACGTCGCCGCCACCGTCCGGCAATCCATCGCCCTGGCCGAGGTCGGCTGCGAAATCGTGCGCATCACCGCGCCGAACGTCGCCGCCGCCCGCTGCCTGAAGGACATCCGCGCGCAGTTCGACGCCGCCGGCTTCCGCCACATCCCGCTCGTCGCCGACATCCACTTCCTTCCCGGCGCGGCCATGGAAGCCGTCGAGCATGTCGAAAAGGTCCGCGTCAACCCGGGCAACTACGCCGACAAAAAGAAGTTCGCCGTCCGCGAGTATTCGGATTCCGACTACGAGAGCGAACTCCAGCGCCTCCACGACGCCTTCTCGCCGCTCGTCCGCCGGGCCAAGGAGCTGGGCCGAGCCCTCCGCATCGGCACCAACCACGGCTCGCTCAGCGACCGCATCATGAACCGCTACGGCGACACGCCGCTCGGCATGGTCGAGAGCGCCCTCGAGTTCCTGCGCATCGCCGAGGCCCACGGCTTCCGGCAGCTCATCCTCTCGATGAAATCCTCCAACCCCAAAGTGATGATCCAGGCCTACCGCCTGCTCGTCGCCCGGATGGCGGAGGAGAACATGCACTACCCGCTGCACCTCGGCGTCACGGAGGCCGGCGACGGCGAGGACGGCCGGATCAAGAGCGCCATCGGCATCGGCTCGCTGCTCTACGATGGCCTCGGCGACACCATCCGCGTCTCGCTGACCGAGGACAGCGTCTACGAGATCCCCGTCGCACGGCAGCTCGCCGACAAAGCGATGAGCCTCTGGCGCGATCCGCCCGCGCCGGAACCCGCCGCCGCCGCGGGCCCCGGCCCTTTCCGCTTCGAACGCCGGACCGTCGCTCCGCTCGAACTCGGTCCCCGCACGGCCGTCGGGCCCGAGCAGCCCCCGCGCGTCCTCGTCCGCATCGCCGGGCCCGCGGAACTCGGCACCGCCGCCGCCGCCCTCTCTGCACGGACGCTGAAGGATACGCCCGCCGAGGGTCTGCTCGTCCCCGTGCGCCACGCCGGCGACCTCGCCGCGCTCTGCGAGACCGCCGCGCGCACCGCCCTGCCGGCGGACTTTCTCGCCCTCGAGCTGGATCCCGGCCTGACGCCCGACCTGCTGCAACCGCTGCTCGCCCTCGCCCGCGGCCGCCTCCTGCTCGTGCGCGAGTTCGGCGCGGCCGACGCCGGCGCGCTCGCCGACTTCGCCGCCCTCGTGCGGCGCCACGGCCACCGGCTCGCCGCCGCCGTGCGTGCGGACACCGTGGATACGCTGCGCGCGGACCTCGCGCGCCTCGGGCCGGACGCCCTCGTGTTCACCCTCGCCGCCGCCGGCGACCCAGCCTGCGGCCACGCCCTCGGCGGCTACCGCCGCCTCGCCGCCGCGCTCGGCGCCGCCGGTCTCGCCGCCCCGCTCTGGATCCGCAACACCGCCGCCACCGCCGTGCGCGGCGACGCCAGCTTCCTCTCGAAGCTCCTCGACGCCTCCGTCCTCACCGGCGCGCTGCTCTGCGACGGCGTCGGCGACGCCGTCAGCGTCGAAACCGAAGCCGACCCGGTGCGCGCGACGCGCCTCGCCTACAATGTCCTGCAGGGCGCCGGCGCCCGCATTTCCAAGACCGAATTCGTCGCCTGCCCGAGCTGCGGACGTACCCTCTTCGATCTGCAGACCACGACCCAGCGGATCCGCGCGCAGACCGGGCACCTCAAGGGCGTTAAGCTCGCCATCATGGGCTGCATCGTGAACGGCCCCGGCGAGATGGCCGACGCCGACTTCGGCTACGTCGGCGGCGCCCCGGGCAAGATCAACCTCTACGTCGGAAAGAACTGCGTGCAGTACAACATCCCGCAGGCCGAAGCCGACGCCCGGCTGATCGCCCTGATCAAGGAGCACGGCAAGTGGACCGACCCCGATCCGGCGGACGCCGCGGTCGCCGCCGTGTATTCGGAATCCCGGAACGTAACCGAACCGTAACGGAAGCGGCCGCCCGCCGGCCGGCTTCCCGAGCCGTCCCGGCGGCCGTGTAGCAGCGTTGGAAATACGCCCGGGCGGTCCGGTTTTCCGTCGCCTGAATCCGCCCGGCGGGGGCAACGCAAAAAGCGAAAAACTTATGCCCAGATCGCATGTGAACAAGTTGTGGGAAAGTTGGCCTTGAAACGGTTTTTGGGTTCACAGTTACTCCGCGCTCGTCCACTTCTCTGTCCCTGTCGGATTGTTCTTTCCCATGTCCCTCGTGATCGCCTCCGCGACTCACGCTGTAACACCGGCCACAAGCCTCCGATCACCAAGCATTTACAATTTCCGATGCTCACCCCATTCCGGACTTGGTGGCGGCGCCCAATTTTCGTTACCGCGGGAGCAGGCAGAGCCGACCCGATTGGCATGTTGGAGGACTGTTCGCGGGCGCAGTGTGAATAAACCTGCCATTCTTCGTCTCTCCATGTCCGCCTCCACCCTCGCGCCCAGTCTCTGGGAAACCGTGAAATGCGATTTCAAATCGCTCTTCCCGGAAGATGTTTTCCAGATGTGGTTCGAGCCCGTGGTCTGCGTGGAAACGACGGCCGACACCCTCGTCCTCGGCGTCCCGAACGATTTCGCGGCGATCTGGATCCATGACAACTATCTCGACCTGATCACGCAGCGGCTCCGCCTCACGGCCGGCCGCATGGTCAACGTCACCCTTCGCAAGATCGACCAGGGGCGCGGTGCGTCCGTCGCCGCCCCGGCCCCCCGGACCGAGTCCGGCGCCGCCCGCGCCAAGGCCGCCCCCGCCCGCCGCCAGCTCCGTTACGACGAACGCGGCCCGATCGTCGGCTCGCTCAATCCGCGCAACACCTTCGAGACCTTCGTCGTCGGCTCGAACAACCAGATGGCCCATGCCGCCGCCATGGCCGTCGCCCAGGCCCCCGCGCAGGCCTACAATCCGCTTTTCCTCTACGGCGACACCGGCCTCGGCAAGACGCACCTCATGCACGCCATCGGCCACGCCATCCTCCGGCGCAACCCCGAGGCCCGCGTCGCCTACCTCTCGACCGAGAAGTTCACCAACGAGTTCATCCAGGCCCTGCAGGAAAACAGCCTGACGAAGTTCCGCCAGCGCTACCGGCACGCCGACGTCCTCCTGCTCGACGACATCCAGTTCCTCGCCGGCAAGGAGCGCATCCAGGAAGAATTCTTCCACACGTTCAACGACCTCTTCGAAGCCGGCAAACAGATCGTCCTCACCAGCGACCGCCGCGCCAGCGAGATCCAGAAACTCGAGTCCCGCCTCGTCTCCCGCTTCGAATGGGGCCTGCCCGCCGACATCCAGGCGCCCGATCTCGAGACCCGCCTCGCCATCATCCGCACCAAGGCGCAGTCCCTGAACTGCAACCTGCCGGACCCGATCCTCACCTTCATCGCGCAGAACATCACCAAGAACATCCGCCGCCTCGAGGGCGCGCTGCTCAAGGTCTCCAGCTACTCCGCGCTCACCAGCAAGCCCCTCGACCTCGAGACCGCCGAGCGCCTCCTCCACGACGTGCTGATGGAGCAGGCCCAGAATGTTCTCACGATCGAGACGATCCAGAAGCGCGTGGCCGACCACTTCCAGATCCGCCACAGCGACATGACGAGCAAGCGGCGGCCCAACAACATCGCCATCCCCCGCCAGATCGCGATGTTCCTCGCCCGCACGCTCACGAAGCATTCCCTCCAGGAAATCGGCGACGCCTTCGGCGGCCGCGACCACGGGACCGTCATCCACGCCTGCAAGGCCGTGGACAACATGATGGACCAGGACGCCACCACGCGCAGCAGCGTGGAGTTCCTCAAGTCCCAGCTTTCGAAGTGAGCGGAGCCCGCGGCGCCCGCCGCGCCGCGACCGATGCCGGGACCGCGCCTTGATTTGCGGTCGCGCCCGGCTCCACTATCGCGTTTCCTTCCCGTATGAAACTTACGCCTGAACAAACCGCGGCCGTCGCCGGTTGGGTCGCCGCCGGCGACAACCTCTCCGCCGTTCAGAAAAAACTGCTCGAGCAATTCAAGATCACGCTCACCTACCGCGATGTCCGGTTCCTCGTCGACGACCTCGACCTCAGCCTGAAGGACCAGGCCCCGAAGGTGAACGCCAACGACGTCACCAAGGCCCAGCCGACCAAGGCTCCCGCCGCCGACGCGCCCGCGGCCCGCCCATCCGCCCCGGCCCCCGCCGACGATCTGCCCGCCGACGGTGCGGATGAACTCCCGGCCGACGAGGGTGACCTGCCGCCGGAGGAATTGTCCGACCTGCCGCCCGCCGGCACCTCCGTTTCCGTCGCAGTCGACACGGTCACGCTCATTCCCGGCGCCCTCGCCAGCGGCACGGTCACGTTCAGCGACGGCGTCACCGGCAAGTGGATCGTCGACCAGTACGGCCGCCCCGGCTTCACCGAGGTCAGCCAGCCCGGCTACCGCCCGACGCCCGCCGACGGCCAAGCCTTCATGCAGGAGCTCAGCCGCGCCCTGCAGCAACGCGGCTTCTGAGCCGCGGTCCGCCGCCCGGCGGCGGCCGCCCCATGTCCGCCCGCGAACGTCTCCTCGTCGCCATGTCCGGCGGCGTCGACAGCTCCGTCGCGGCCCTGCTGCTCAAACAGCAGGGCTACGAGCCCGTCGGCGCGTACATGAAGAACTGGATCAACGAGGACGAGGTCATCGGCCATTGCCCCTGGCAGCAGGACATCGCCGACGCCCGCGCCGTCGCGGACCACCTCGGGATCGAGTTCCGCATCGTCAACCTCATGCAGGAATACCGCGAGCGCGTCGTCGCGTATCTGCTCGACGGTTACGCCCGGGGCCTGACGCCGAACCCGGACATCATGTGCAACCGGGAGATCAAGTTCGGCGTGTTCCGCGCCTGGGCAAAAGACCACGGCTTCGACGCCGTCGCCACCGGCCACTATGCGCGCCGGATTGAAACTCCGGCGGGTTGCGAACTCCGCGAAGGCCTCGATCCCAACAAGGACCAATCCTACTTCCTCGCCCGCCTCGGCCAGGACCAGTTGCGCGATGCCCGTTTCCCGATCGGCCATCTCCTCAAACCGGAACTGCGCGACCTTGCGCGGGCCGCGCGGTTGCCCACCGCCGACAAGAAGGACAGCCAAGGTATCTGTTTCATCGGCGAGGTGAAGATGGCCGACTTCCTCCGCGCCTACGTGCCCGACGCCCCCGGCCCCATTGTGCGCGCGACCGACGGCCGCGTGCTCGGGCAGCACCGCGGTTTGCACTTCTACACTCTCGGCCAACGCCGCGGCATCGGCGTGCCGTCGAACACCGACCACGCCGCCTATGTCGTCGTCGGCAAACGCGCCGCCGACCGCGCCCTGCTCGTCGCCTTCGACGGTCCGGAGGCCCCGGGCCTTTTCCAAACCGAAGTCCGCGTCCATTCGCTCTCCTGGATCGGCCCGGCCGTCACCGCCGCGGCGCGGCTCGAGGGCCGCGTGCGCTACCGCGATCCCCGCGTGGCGCTCGAGTTTTTTCCGGAAAGCGAAGGCACGGCCCTTGTCCGGTTCGAACAGCCGCAGCGCGGCCTCGCGAGCGGCCAGGTGATCGCATTCCACGCCGGCACGCAATTGCTCGGCGCCGGCGTCTACGCCTGAACCCGCGCGCTACGGCAACGCCGCCGTCGCGAGGTGCAGGGCAAACGCGAGGAGCACCACCCCCATCGCACGGTCGATCCAATGGCCGAAACGCAGGAAACGGCTCCGCACCGCGGGACGCGTGAACAGCACGCTCACCAGCGAAAACCAAAGCCCCGTCGCCACCGCCATCCAAAGCCCGTAACCCGCCTGCACCGCCTTCGGCGTCCGCGGGTCCACCAGCAGCGCGTAGAGGGAAACGAAGAACAGGGTCGCCTTGGGATTGAGCGCGTTGGTCAACAATCCGGTGGCAAACGCGCCCCGCACCGAAGCCGCCCGCACTGTGCCGGTGCCCGCACCGTCGTCCGTCCGCGGCCTGGCCCGCAGCGCCTGCCAACCGATCCATGCCAAGTAACCGGCGCCGGCGATCTTCACGGCGTTGAAGAGCGCGGGCGAACCGCGCAGCAACAGGCCCAGGCCCAACAGCGAACCGGCCACGTGCAGCAAGATGCCCGCGCCGATGCCCCAACTCGTCCACAGGGCTTCGCGGCGGCTGCGCCCGAGGCTTTGCCGCAGGACCAACGCGAAATCCGGCCCCGGACTCGCCACCGCGAGCAAATGGGCCACCGCCACCTGCGCGAATTCGGACCACACGATTGCCATGCGGAAATGCCGGCGGCCGGACGCCCCGCGCCCGCCCCGCGGCTCAAAGCGCGATGTCCTTGAAGATCGGGTCGGCGAGCATCCGGTCGAATTGCTTGGCTTCGACGAATTGCTTCACGTTGCGCGTATCGGGGAATTTCTTCGCCGTCTTCTCGAGGAAACTGCGCGCCTCGTCGGTCCGGCCGAGCAGTGCCAGGACGTAGACCTTCTTCAGCCAGGATTCCGGGTGCTCGGGTTTTTCCGCAATCTCGAGATCGTAGGCCTTCAGCGCCCCGAGGTACGCGGTCTTGGCCGTGTCTTTCTTGCCTTGGCGCACGCGGGCCGAGCCAAGACTGATCCACAGCGGCGCGGCGTCGGGCGTGAGTTCCACGGCCTTGGCCAGAAGGGATTCGGTGCGCGCGTAATCTTTCAGCGAGAGGGCGAACTGGGCTTCGCTCGCGAGGTGCGCGGCCTCCTTGCGTTCGCGGTCGGAAACTTCCTTCCGTTTCGGTCCGCACCCGGCCAGCAATGCGATGGCCGCAAACGACGCCGCCCACCCCATCGGTTTGCGCAGGAACTTCATGGCCGCGACTCAATCAACGGCGACGCCAGCGTCAATCTGCCGCCGCCCGGCTCACATGTCCGGCGGGACGTTGGCGATCGCTTCCTCGATGCTGGTCAGGCCTTCCTTCACCTTGAGGAGACTGTCCTGGTGCAAGGTCTTCATGCCGCCGCGCATCGCGATCTTCTTCAATTCCGCGGCCTCCATCTCCTTGTTGATGGCGTCGACCAGTTCCTCGTTGCTCACCATCAATTCGTGGATGCCGACGCGGCCCTTGTAGCCGCTGCCGCCGCATTTCGGGCAACCCTTGGGGTTGGCCTTGAAGATTTGGCCGTTCCAGCCGAGCGCTTTCTCCATGATCTCCTTTTCCCGGCCCTCCGGCGTGTAGGGCATGCGGCACTGCTTGCACACGCGGCGCAAGAGGCGCTGGGCGCAGACGCAGAGCAGCGAGGACGACACCATGAACGGCTCGACGCCCATCTCGGTGAGACGGGAAACCGTCGTCGGCGCGTCGTTGGTGTGGAGTGTGGAAATCAGCAAGTGACCGGTGAGCGCGGCCTCGATGGCGATACCGGCGGTCTCGCGGTCGCGGATTTCGCCCACGAGAATGATGTCGGGGTCCTGGCGCAGGAAGGCGCGCAGCGCCGACGCAAATGTCAGGCCGATCTGCCGGTGCATCTGCATCTGGTTCAGACCGGGCAGCGTGTACTCGATCGGATCCTCGGCGGTGCGGATGACGATGTCGGGCGTGTTGATCTCGTTGAGCGCCGAGTAGAGCGTCATCGACTTGCCGGAGCCGGTCGGCCCGCAGTGCAAGATCATGCCGTAGGGCTGGCGGATGCACTCGCGGTATTTGGCGAGATTCTCCTCGGAGAAACCCAGGGCGGGCAACGGCAGTGTCGTCTTCTGCTTGTCGAGAATACGCATCACGACGCCTTCGCCGTGGTTGAGCGGCGCGGTCGAGACGCGCAAGTCGAGGTCGATGTTCTTCTTCGTGTATTGCTTGAAGACAATGCGTCCGTCCTGCGGCAACCGGCGCTCCGAGATATCCAGGTTGCACATGATCTTCAGGCGGGCGACGAGCGCGGGGCCGACCTTCTTGGGCAGACGGAGTTTCTCGTGGCACACACCGTCGATGCGGTTGCGGACGATCACTTCCTTTTCCTGCGGCTCGACGTGGATATCGCTCGTGCCGGAGAAGTACGCGTCCTCGATGATGCGGTTGGCCAGCTGGATGATCGGGCCGGATTCCTCGCTGACGTCCTCGTCGTTGATCTCCGCCTCGGCCGCATGCTCGCCGAATTCGGCGCCGATCTGCATGACGACGTCCTCGAAGCCGGCGGCGCGGTCCTGGCCCTTGGAGAACTTGTCCTTGATGTCCTTTTCGCGGGCCAGCAGGCGGACGACCTGCTTGCCGGTCATCTCCTGGATCTTGGTCGGGAGCGTGACCTCGAAGGGATTGGCAAACGCAACCAGCAGCATCTCGCCGACCTGGCCGACGGGCAGCACGAGGTTTTCCTGGCAAAATTCCTGGGGGATGCGCTCGAAGGTCTGCGGCGTGACCTTGTAGTGGGCGACGTTGTACGGCGACAGGTTCAACGCCCGCGCCTTGGCGACGAGGCACTGGAAGGCGCTGACCTTGTATTCCTCCTGGAGCAGTTTATCGAGGGCCTCGCCGCTGAGATCGTCCGGGCGCGAGGCCAGCGTCATGCGCTGGTCGTTGTCGAGCCGGCCCATCTCGACGAGCTTGGCGACAATCTGCAGCTGAATCTTTCCGAGCGGCATGGCGGGAAATTATTTGGCCGGCGCGGCGGGCGCGGAGCCGGGCGTCGGTTCGGCCGCGAGACGTTCGAGGTAGTCGGCGATGCCTTCGAGCGTGGTGCCGAACCAGAGGATCGGGCCGCCGAGGGTTTTTTCCCAATGCATCCGGACGGCCGGACTGAGATAGTACGCGGTCGCGACGAAGGAGAACTCCTCTTCCTTGTCGAAGGGCACCGTCCACGTCGCCCAGCAGGCGCCGAAATCGATGTTCTTCTTCACGTCGTCCGGGACTTCGTAGTCGCGCAGGTCGACGAGGCCGACGCCGTCGGTCTCGACGATGTGGTGCAGGACATCGTCCTCGCGCAGGACCTTCATGTCGTAGGCCAGAATGCCGAGGATGGTGCTCTGGCGCGGTTGGTCGCTGGCGACGACCTCGATGAGTTTCTCGTTCGCGTTCTCCAGATCCTCGATCTTGACGAGGTTGTGCTCCACCAGCTGCGCCCCCAGCAGGCGGTTGGAGCGCATCAGGAGCGGACGATGTTCTTTCGACATAACTGAAGAGACGCGGGAGCGGCGGGATCGGTTCCGGACGGATGACGCACCCGCAGGCGGGGCGGCGCCGGCATCCGGGCCGGAGCGGAATTAGAAGTCAGGACTCCGATTTCCGCGACTTTTTTTCCGCTGCGCGGAATTTCTCCACGCGCTTTAGCAGCTCTTTCTTCAATTTGTCCAAGCCGGTACCGGCGAGGCAGGAGATCTCGAGCACGTCGACCGTCTTGTAGCGCCGTTTGAACTTCGCGAGTTGGGCGGCGGCCTCGGGGACGTCCATCTTGTTGGCGACGACGAGACGCGGCTTTTTCAGGAGGGCCGGGTCGTAGAGTTCGAGCTCGTGCAGGAGGTGCTTGTAGTCGTCGCGCGGGTCGCGCGCGTCGGTGGCGGCCATATCGACGAGGAAGATGAGGAGCGCGCAACGCTCGATGTGGCGGAGAAACCGGTGGCCGAGGCCGCGGTTTTCATGGGCGCCTTCGATCAGGCCGGGGACATCGGCCAGCAACAAACGCTTCACGCCCGAACGCGTTTCCTCGAATTCAATCACGCCGATCTGCGGATGGAGCGTCGTGAAGGGATAGGCCGCCGTCTTGGGCCGGGCTTTCGTGATCCGACCGGTGAGCGAAGATTTGCCCGCGTTGGGGAAACCGACGAGGCCGACGTCGGCGATGCTCTTGAGGATAAGGCGGTAGGTGCCGGCTTCGCCGGGGTGGCCGGGGTTGGCGCGCTTGGGGGCGCGGTTGGTCGAGGTCTTGAAGTGGGTGTTGCCCCAGCCGCCGTTGCCGCCCTTGCACAGGACGATCTGTTGGCCGTCGGCGACGATCTCGGCGACGGGTTTCTCGGTCGCGAGGTCGATCACGACGGTGCCGAGCGGCATCTTCATGATGCAGGGTTGGCCGTCCTTGCCGTGGCAATCCGCGCCTTGGCCGTGCTCGCCGCGTTCGCCGCGCCAGTGGGGTTGGAACTTGTAGTCGACGAGGTTGTTCGTGTTCACGTCGCCGAGGAGAATCACGTCGCCGCCGCGGCCGCCGTCGCCGCCGTTGGGTCCGCCCCAGGGCTCGTATTTTTCCCGCCGGAAGCTGATGCAGCCCCGGCCGCCGTCACCGGCCGCCAATTTCACCGTGCATTCGTCGACAAACATGCGAGCGACGATGCAGATGGCGGCGCGTTTGCCAAGGGGCGCGACGGACGGATCGTGCCGCCGGGGCAAAGAAAAAGCCGCGGAACAAGTCCGCGGCTTGGAAGGAAGGGATCGAAGGCTCCGTCAGGCTCAGCTGGCCGTGGCTTCCGCCTCGGCCGGCTTGACGTCGTCGACCGGCAGCTCGCCGCCGAACGGCAGCGTGATCTTGAGCTGCTTGTAGGTCGGCAGGCCCGTGCCCGCGGGGATCAGGTGACCCATGATGACGTTTTCCTTGAAGCCCTTGAGCAGGTCGACCTTGCCGAGCGTCGAGGCGTCGGTGAGGACGCGCGTGGTTTCCTGGAAGGACGCCGCCGAGATGAAGCTCTCGGTCTCGAGGGAGGCCTTGGTGATGCCGAGGAGGATCGGTTCGGCTTCGGCGGGTTTGCCGCCGGCTTCCTCGATCCGCTTGTTCTCGGCCAGGAACGTGGCGCGGTCTACCTGTTCGCCCCAGAAGTTTTCCGTGTCGCCCGGATCGGTGATCCGGACCTTGCGGAGCATCTGGCGGATGATGATCTCGATGTGCTTGTCGTTGATCGTCACGCCCTGGAGGCGATACACTTCCTGCACCTGGCTGATGAGGAAGTCGTAGAGCGCGGACGGCCCGAGGATCTCGAGGATCTCGTGCGGATCGGCGGCGCCCTCGGTGAGGTGCTGGCCCTTGTGGACGACGTCGCCGGGCTGCACGATGATGTGCTTGCCGGTGGCGATGAGGTGTTCCTCTTCCTGGCCCGTCTCGTCGTTCTTCACGACGAGCTTGCGCTTGCCGCGCACGGTGCCTTCGAAGGAAACGATGCCGTCGATGCGGGACATTTCCGCGGCATCCTTCGGGCGGCGAGCTTCGAAGAGCTCGGCCACGCGGGGGAGACCGCCGGTGATGTCCTTGGTCTTGGAAGCCTGGCGCGGCGTCTTGGCGAGCAGCGCACCGGGGGCGATGGTGTCGCCCTCGTTGACCGCGATCTGGGCGCCGACCGGAATCGAATAGGCCGCGAGCGGCTTGTTCTTGGCGTCGCGCACTTCGATCTGGGGATTGAGGTCCTCCTTGTGCTCGATGACGACGGTGGCGATGCGGCCCGACGATTCGTCGAGTTCGCGTTTCACC
Source organism: Opitutaceae bacterium (assembly GCA_027482185.1). Classification (GTDB taxonomy): domain Bacteria; phylum Verrucomicrobiota; class Verrucomicrobiia; order Opitutales; family Opitutaceae; genus ER46. The sequence continues at coordinate 83,455 of JAIXWF010000019.1, forward strand.
GTGACGCCGGGGATCATGTCCTTGAAGTGCAGCGAACCGCCCTTCTCGGAGAGAACGGGGACGTTGTACGGATCCCACTGCGCGAGGACCGCGCCCTTCTCGATCTTCTCGCCGTCGGCGACGTGCAGGAAGGAGCCGACCACGATGTTGTAGACTTCGACTTCCTTGTCGTCGGCGTCGAGGACCTGGATGGTGCCGGTCTTGTTCAGCACGATCGAGCCGCCGTCGGCCGTCTCGACGAGACGGAGACCGCGGTACTTGATCTTGCCGCTCGAACGGACGCGGATTTCCGGGGTCTTGAAACCGCCGGAGGCGACGCCGCCGATGTGGAACGTACGCATCGTGAGCTGCGTGCCGGGCTCGCCGATCGACTGCGCGGCGATGATGCCGACGGAGTCGCCGATCTTGGCGACCTTGTTGGTCGCGGGATTGATGCCGTAGGACTTCGCGTCGATGCCGCCCTTGGTGACGGAGGTGAGCGGGGACATGACCTTGACGCGCTCGATGCCGAGCTCGTCGATCTTGGCCGCGGTTTCCTCGGTGATGAGTTCGCCGGAACCGACGAGAATCTCGGAGGGATTGATCGGGTTGATGACGTCGTCGCTGGAGAAGCGGCCGATGATGCGCTCCTTGAGGCCGACGATTTCGTCGTCGCCTTCGAAGATCGCCTTCTTCCACACGCCGTCGCGGGAACCGCAATCGTCTTCCGCAATGATGACGTCCATGGCGACGTCGCACAGCTTGCGGGTGAGGTAGCCGGCGTCCGCGGTCTTGAGCGCGGTGTCGGCGAGGCCCTTGCGGGCGCCGTGGGTCGAGATGAAGTACTCGAGCACCGTGAGGCCTTCGCGGAACGAAGACAGGATGGGGCGCTCGATGATTTCGCCGGAGGGCTTGGCCATCAGGCCGCGGGTGCCGCACAGCTGGCGGACCTGCTGCTTGTTGCCGCGGGCGCCCGAGTCCATCATAATGTAGACCGGGTTCACCTCGTTGCGGCCGTCGTTGTTCTCCAGCTTGGCGAACACCTGTTTCGCGATCTGGTCGGTGGCGCTGGTCCAGATGTCGACGACCTTGTTGTAGCGCTCGCCGTCGGTGATGATGCCCTTGTTGAACTGGCCTTCGACTTCGGCGATCTTCTTGCGGGACTCGGAGACGATCTCCTTCTTCGTGTCCGGAATGATCATGTCGTCGATACCGATCGAGATGCCCGCCTGGAAGGCGGTCTGGAAACCGAGCTCCTTGAGCTTGTCCAGCGTCTCGACGGTGATCTGGTTGCCGGAGGTCTTGTAGGTGTTGAGGATGAGGTCGCCGAGCTTGCCCTTCGGAACGGGGAAGTTCACGAAGCCGAGCTCGATCGGCCAGATCTGGTTGAAGATCACGCGGCCGACCGTGGTGCGGACGACACGCTTGTCCTTGTTGCCGTAGACGGTGTCGCGGCCGAAGTCCGGATTCGGAACCTCGACCCAGTCGTGCATCTTGAGGGCGCCGTCGGCCTTGGCGTAAAGGACTTCCTGCAGGCCGCTGAGGAGCGGCACGCGCTGGTCCTTCGTCGGCTTCTTGCGGGGCTCGATTGTCAGGTAGTAGGCACCGAGGACGATGTCCTGGGACGGCGTGAGGATCGGCTTGCCGGAGGACGGCGAGAAGATGTTCGACGTGGCCATCATGAGGAGTTTGCACTCCATGATCGCCTCGAGGGACAGCGGCACGTGGACGGCCATCTGGTCGCCGTCGAAGTCGGCGTTGTACGCCGTGCAGACGAGCGGATGGATGCGGATGGCTTCGCCTTCGATCAGCGTCGGCTCAAAGGCTTGGATCGAGAGACGGTGGAGCGTCGGCGCGCGATTGAGCAGCACCGGGTGGCCCTTGGTCACTTCCTCGAGGATGTCCCACACTTCGGGGGACTTCTTCTCGATCATCTTGCGGGCACCGCGGACGGTGTGCACGAAGCCGAGTTCCTTGAGGCGGCGGATGATGAACGGCTCGAAGAGGACGAGCGCCATCTTCTTGGGCAAGCCGCACTGGTTGAGCTTGAGCTCGGGACCGATGACGATGACGGAACGGCCGGAGTAGTCGACGCGCTTGCCGAGCAAGTTTTGGCGGAAGCGGCCCTGCTTGCCCTTGAGCATGTCCGAGAGGGACTTCAGGGGGCGGTTGCCGGCGCCGGTGACGGGGCGGCCATGGCGGCCGTTGTCGAACAGAGCGTCGACGGCTTCCTGCAGCATGCGCTTCTCGTTGTGAATGATCACATCGGGCGTCTTGAGCTGCATCAGGTTCCGCAGACGGTTGTTGCGGTTGATGACGCGGCGGTAGAGATCGTTGAGATCGGAGGTCGCGAAGCGGCCGCCTTCGAGCGGGACGAGCGGGCGCAGGTCCGGCGGGATGACGGGCAGCACTTCGAGCACCATCCACTCCGGACGGCTCTTCGAGTGGATGAAGCCCTGGATGACCTTGAGACGCTTCGAGAGCTTCTTCTTGATCTGCTTCGATTTCGTCGCGCGCATCTGCTCCTGCAGTTCGGCGACGGTGGCCTCCATGTCGGTCTTGACGAGGGCATCGCGGACCGCTTCGGCGCCCATCTTGGCCACGAAGGAATCGTCACCGTACTCGTCGAGCGCCTGGCGGTACTCGGTGTCGGTGAGCAACTGCTTCATCTCGAGCGGGGTCTTGCCCGGATCGATGACCATGTAGTTCTCGTAGTAGATCACGCGCTCGAGGGAGCGCGCGGTCATGTCGAGCAGCAGGCCGAGGCGGCTGGGCATCGACTTGAGGAACCAGATGTGGGCGACCGGAACGGCGAGCTCGATGTGGCCCATGCGTTCGCGGCGGACGCGTGCGATCGTGACTTCGACGCCGCAGCGGTCGCACACGACGTCCTTGTACTTGATGCGTTTGTACTTGCCGCAGGCGCACTCGTAATCGCGCACCGGGCCGAAGATCTTCTGGCAGAAGAGGCCGCCCGGCTCGGGCTTGAAGGTGCGGTAGTTGATCGTCTCGGGATTCTTGACCTCGCCCTTGGACCATTTGCGGATGGTCTCGGGGGAAGCGACCGTGATGGACACGCAGTCGAACGCGGCGGCCTCGTCGCCGAGGGCTTCGCGAGCCTCGCTGCGGGCGGCGCCGGAAGTGTCGTTGGGTTGAATCATTTTAGTGTCTCCCTGAATTTTTGTGAAACGGTGAAGGCGAACGGAGCCCGGCTCAGGAGCCGTAGCTCAGGGCGTCGCGCTTCTGGAGTTTGATATCCAATCCGAGGGACTGGATTTCCTTGATGAGCACGTTGAACGATTCGGGCGTGCCGGCCTGGAGGGTGTTGTCACCCTTGACGAGCGATTCGTAGATCTTGGTGCGGCCCTGCACGTCGTCGGATTTGACGGTGAGCAGTTCCTGCAGCGTGTGCGCCGCGCCGTAGGCCTCGAGCGCCCACACTTCCATTTCGCCGAAGCGCTGGCCGCCGTACTGGGCTTTGCCGCCCAAGGGCTGCTGCGTGACGAGGGAGTACGGACCGACCGCGCGGGCGTGGATCTTGTGGGACACAAGATGGTTCAGCTTCATCATGTAGATGTAGCCGACGACGACCTCCTGATCGATCTTCTCGCCGGTACGGCCGTCCATGAGCGGGCTCTTGCCCGAGGACGGAAGCTTGGCGTCCTTGAGGTATTCGCGGACTTTCTTTTCCGGAATGCCGTCGAAGACGGGCGTAGCGACCTTGATGCCGAGCTTTTTGCACGCCCAGCCGAGGTGGGTTTCAAGCACCTGGCCGACGTTCATGCGCGAAGGCACGCCGAGGGGGTTGAGGCAGATTTCGACCGGGGTGCCGTCCGGGAGGAACGGCATGTCTTCCTCGGGCACGATCTTGGCGACGACGCCCTTGTTGCCATGGCGGCCGGCCATCTTGTCGCCGACTTCGAGCTTCTGCTTGGTGGCGATGTAGACCTTGACCTGCTTGATGGCGCCGTCGGCCGAGCCTTCGCCCGCCTCGATGGAACCGATCTTGCGCTCACGGTCGGTCTCGAGCTCGTCGAACTTCGTCTGGTACGAGCCGATGATCTCCATGATCTTGATACGGACCGGAGACGGATCGATCTGGACGTGCTTCGAGACGGCGGCGAGCTTGCGCAGAAGCGTCTTGGTGATCTTGCGGTTGGCCGGGATGATGATTTCGCCGGTTTCGCCGTTGATGACGTCGAGCGGGATCTTTTCGCCGAGGAGGATGTTGGAGAGCGCCTCGGTGAGGCCCTCGCGCAACTTGTCCATCTGCGTCTTGTACTCTTCCTGGATTTGCTTGGCCTGGCGACGGCGGTCGGACGGAGAAAGCTTCTCCTCCTGGTTGTCGATCCGCGACGAGACCTTCACGTCCATGATGATGCCGGTGACGCCGGACGGGACGATGAGGGAGGTGTCCTTAACGTCCGCGGCCTTTTCGCCGAAGATGGCGCGGAGGAGCTTTTCCTCGGGCGCGAGTTCGGTTTCCGACTTCGGGGTGATTTTGCCGACGAGGATGTCGCCGGGCTTCACTTCCGCGCCGACACGGATGACGCCGTTGTGGTCGAGGTTCTTGAGGGCTTCCTCGCCGACGTTCGGGATGTCGCGCGTGATTTCTTCCGGCCCGAGCTTGGTGTCGCGCGCGGTGACCTCGAATTCCTGGATGTGGATCGAGGTGAAGATATCTTCGCGGAGAACCTTCTCGGAGATGAGAATGGCGTCTTCGAAGTTGTACCCGTTCCACGGCATGAACGCGACGAGCACGTTGCGGCCGAGGGCCATTTCGCCCTGATCGGTCGAAGGACCGTCGGCGATAATCTGGCCGGCCTTGATTTTCTGGCCGAGCTTGACGATCGGCTTCTGGTTGAAGCACGTGCCGGCGTTCGAGCGCATGAACTTCCGCAGCTCGTAGACGTAGGTGTGGTTCTTCGGGTCGGTCTTGAGGTTGCGCGGGAGCTCGCCGTCCTTGGTGATGACGATGCGCTTGGCGTCGACGGAGGCGACGATGCCGGCCTCGTCGGCGACGACGACGATCTTGGAGTCGCGGGCGACGCGCTCCTCGATGCCGGTGCCGACGAAGGGTGCCTCGGCCTGCAGCAGCGGCACGCCTTGGCGTTGCATGTTGGCGCCCATGAGCGCGCGGTTCGCGTCGTCATGCTCGAGGAACGGGATCATGCCGGCCGCGATCGAGATGACCTGCTTGGGCGAAACGTCCATCAGGTGGACTTCGGAGGGGGCGACTTCGAGGAAGTTGCCGTCCTGGCGGACCGTGACCTTGCCGACGAAGTGGTTCTTGTCGTCGAGCTCGGCGTTGGCCTGCGCGATGACTTTGCCTTCTTCCTGGTCGGCGGTGAGGTATTCGATCTTGTCGCTGACGCGGCCGTCTTTGACGACGCGGTACGGCGTCTCGATGAAGCCGAACTCGTTGACCCGGGCGTAGGTCGAGAGCGAGTTGATGAGGCCGATGTTCGGACCTTCGGGGGTCTCGATGGGGCAGATACGGCCGTAGTGCGACGGATGGACGTCGCGGACTTCGAAGCCGGCGCGTTCGCGGTTGAGACCGCCCGGCCCGAGCGCGGAGAGGCGGCGCTTGTGCGTGACCTCGGCGAGCGGGTTGATCTGGTCCATGAACTGCGACAGCTGCGAGCGGGCGAAGAAGTCGCGGATGACGGTCGTGAGGGCCTTCGGGTTGATCAGCTTCTGGGGCGTGATCGAGTCGACGCTCTGGTCGTACATCGTCATGCGCTCGCGCACGAGGCGCTCGGTGCGGCTGAGGCCGACGCGGCACTGGTTGGCGAGCAACTCGCCGACGGTGCGGACGCGGCGGGAACCGAGATGGTCGATGTCGTCGACGACGCCGACGCCGCGCTTGAGGCGGACAAGATACTTGGTGGCGGCGACGATGTCGGCGCTCTCGAGGATGCGCTGCTCGAGTTCGGCCTTGAGGCCGAGCTTCTGGTTGACCTTGTAGCGGCCGACGCGGCCGAGGTCGTAGCGCTTGGGATCGAAGAAGAGGCGCTTGAGGAGGGCCTTGGCGTTGGCGGTGGTCGGCGGCTCGCCGGGGCGGAGGCGCTTGTAGATTTCCTTGAGGGCCTCTTCCTCGTTACGGGTCGGGTCCTTCTTAAGGGCGCGGATGATGGCGCCTTCGTCGACCGACGTGTCGATGACACGGAGGGTCGTGATCTCGTGCTTCTCGAAGGTGCGGACGATGGCCTTGGTGAGGGGCTCGAAGGCGCGGGCGAGGACGACGCCCTTCTGGGCATCGATGGCGTCCTCGACCAGCACGAGCGTGGAGACGTTCTCCATGTCGAGGGCCTTGGCGACCTTGAGGTCCTTGATCTCGTAGAAAAGATTGAGGAGGTCGATGTCGCTGGAGTAGCCGATCGCGCGCAGCAGCGTCGTGATCAGGAATTTCCGGCGGCGGCGGCGGCGGTCGAGATAGACGTAGAGCAGGTCGTTGTTGTCGAACTGCACTTCGAGCCAGGTGCCGCGGTCCGGAATGATCCGGAAGGAATGGAGGGGCTTGCCGTTCGGGTGCGGGGTGACCTCGAAGGCGATGCCGGGGGAGCGATGGAGCTGGGAAACGACGACGCGCTCGGCGCCGTTGATGATGAACGAGCCGCGCTCGGTCACCATCGGGATCTCGCCCATGTAGATGTCCTCGTCCTTGATGAAGTCTTCCTCGCGCAGGCGGAGTTTGACGTACAAGGGAACCGAATACGTGATGCCCTCGCGGAGGCACTCGAGCTCGGTGTTCTTGGGATCGCCGAGGGTGTACGAGACGTACTCGAGCGTCAGGCGCTCGTCGTAGGAGAGGATCGGGAAGACCTCGCGGAACACGGCTTCAAGGCCCTGGGGCTTGCGCTGCTTCTCGGGGATGCCCTTTTGCAGGAAGTCGAGGTACGAAGTGATCTGAATCTCGATGAGATTCGGCGGCTGGATCACTTCGCGGAGCTTTCCGAAGTTAGCGCGTTCGGTGTGGTTGCGGTCGGCCATGAGATTATCCCGGGAAAGAGGTGGAGACGAAAGGAAACGCGGCAGTGCCCTCAGTGCGCGCGTCGCTGGCTGGAACTAGCGAAAGAACGGTGGCAAACAGAAAAGGCAAAGGACAGGCCGCGCAGAGGCACGGCCTGTCCCGAAAAAATCGGAAGTTGTGCGACGGAAATCGCCAAGCTTCGACGGATTACTTGAGCTCGATCTTGGCGCCGGCCGCCTCGAGCTTCTTCTTGATTTCCTCGGCCTCGGCCTTGGGAGCGTTCTCCTTGACCGGCTTCGGGGCGCCTTCGACGAGGTCCTTGGCTTCCTTGAGGCCCAGGCCGGTGATGGCGCGGACTTCCTTGATGACGCCGATCTTGTTCGCGCCGGCATCCTTGAGGATGACGGTGAACTCGGTCTGCGCTTCGGCGGCCGGGGCGGCGGCAGCGGCGGCGCCACCCGCGGGAGCGGCGGCGACGGCGGCGGCGGCGGAAACGCCCCACTTGCCTTCGAGGTCTTTGACCAGCGCGGCGAGATCGAGAACCGACTGGCTCGAGAGCCACTCGATGACTTGTTCTTTGGTGATGTTGCTCATGATGTCTGCTCCTGGGGCCGGATAGCGGTTTCGGGAATTGAAACGCGTTTAAGGGACGTATCCCCTAGCCGGCCGCTTTGGATTTTTCCCGGCAAAGCCGGAAATGGGTTCGGTTGAAGGTGATGGACGACGGAGGAGGATCAGGCTGCCGGGGCAGCGGGCTGGTCCTTCTTGACCTTGGCATCGAGGACGCGGACGAAGGCGCCCGCGTTGCTCTTGAGGAGGCCGAGGAACTGCGCGCGGAGCGCGTCGAACGGCGGGAGGTCGGCGATCTTGGACAGATCGGCGGCCGAGAAGAGTTTCTTGTCGAGGACGCCGACCTTGATCTCGAGCTTCTGCTTCTCCTCGAAGAACTTCTTCAGGATCTTGGCGACCCCGGCGGAATTCTTGCCGCCGACGATGATGGCGGTCGGACCCGCGAGGGCGGATTCGAACTCCGGCAGGCCGAGCGCCTTGGCGGCGACCCGGAGGGAGCTGTTCTTGACGACGTGGAATTCGGCCTTCTCGGCGACGAGGCGCTTGCGCAGCTCGGCGGTGTCCGCGACGGTGACCTTGGAGAAATTCGTCAGGATGACGTAATCGCTCTTCTTGAGGTGCGTATCGACCTCGGAAATCAGGTATTGTTTTTCTGCTCTCATGGTCGGGCTCCTCAGTATTTCGAGAACTCGGTGGATGCGACCTTCACGCTCGGGCTCATGCTCGAGGAAATCGTGACGGACTTGATGAACTGGCCGCCCTTGAAGGTGTTCGGCTTGGCCTTGCCCACGGCCTCGAGCACCGCGGCGGCGTTTTCGAGGATCTGGGCGGGGGTGAAGGAACGTTTGCCCACGCCGACGCCGATATTGGCGGTCTTGTCCATCTTGAATTCGACGCGGCCGGCCTTGACGGCCTTGATACCGGCGGCGATGTCGTCGGTCACGGTGCCGGCCTTCGGGTTGGGCATGAGGCCCTTGGGACCGAGGACACGGGCGAGCGTGCGGACCTGCTTCATGGCTTCCGTCGTCGCGATGGCGACGTCGAAATCCAGCCAGCCTTCGCTGACCTTCTTCATGAGCTCGGCCAGGCCGGCTTCGTCGGCGCCGGCGGCGAGGGCCTTCTGCGGATCGTCGGTGAAGACAATCACGCGGACCTTCTTGCCCGAGCCGTTCGGCAGCGGCGTGGTGCCGCGGACGTTCTGTTCGCCGGACGTCGCGTCGACGCCGAGGCGGAAAGAGAGCTCGACGGTCTCGTCGAACTTGGTCTTCGGGAATTTCGCAAGGATCTCGACCGCTTCCTTGAGCGGATAGTCCTTGGTGAGGTCAGCGACCTTGACGGCGCTGTTGTAGCGTTTGCTGTGCTTTTTGGCCATGTTGACTCCTTGCGGTGCAAGCGTCCCGGAGGACTCCCGCTGAGTTTGGATTGCGGACATTCGCCCCGTCGGGTCGACCTCGCCGGACCGGCGTCGAAACGCCCGTCCGGTTCGGCAACCAGCCGAAGCTGAAAAATCAGTCGACGACCTCGATGCCCATGTTGCGGGCGGTGCCGGCGATCACCTTGATCCCGGCTTCGGGGGTGGTCGCGTTGAGGTCGGCCTTCTTGATGTTGTAGATCTCGAGCAGCTGCTTCTTGGTCACCTTGCCCACTTTGTCCTGATTGGGCTTGGCGGAACCGCTGGCGATGTTGGCCGCCTTCTTGAGGAGGACGGACGCCGGCGGCGACTTGAGGATGAAGGTGAAGCTCTTGTCGGAGAAGACCGTGATGACCACCGGCAAGATCATGCCGTTCTGGTCCTTGGTCCTGGCGTTGAATTCTTTGCAGAACGCCATGATGTTGACGCCTTGGGCACCGAGGGCGGGGCCGACCGGGGGCGCCGGATTGGCGGCGCCGGCGGGGAGCTGGAGGCGGATATAACCTTGGATCTTCTTAGCCATGGGACGGACGGATTTGGATTTTCGATTTTTCCTTTTCGATTGAGGGATTCCGGTCGGCCAGAGGCGGGCTGAAATCGAAAATCCAAAATCGAAAGCTGAAAGCGGGAATTACTCGGCGGCGCGTTGGACTTGCCAGTACTCGAGCTCGACCGGGGTGAAGCGGCCGAAGATGGAAACGGAAACCTTGAGCTTGCCGCGTTCGGGATCGATTTCGTCGATCCGGCCCGTGAGCGAAGCGAAGGCGCCGTCGGTGATTTTGACTTCCTCGCCGACCGAGTACTGGACCTTCGGCACTTCCTTGCCGCTGGCGGCCTCGATGCGGGAGTAGATTTCGTCGATCTCGGACTGGCGCAGGGCCGCGGGGCGGTCGCCGCCGACAAAGCCGATCACGCCGGTCGTTTCCTTCACGAAATACCACGGTTTGTTGATGAGCTTGCCGTCATCGCCGTAGAGCTTCGCCTGGATGAAGACGTAACCCGGGTAGAGCTTGCGCACCTTGGTCGATTTCTTGCCGCCCTTCACTTCGGAGACGACTTCCGTGGGCAGCAGGATTTCGAAGATGTAGTCGTCGAGTTCCTCGGCCTTTTTGAACTTCTCGATGTACATCTTCACCTTGTTCTCCTGGCCGGAGAGGGTGTGCAGCGCGAACCACTGGGCGCCGGCGGGTGCGGTCGTTTGGGCGGGCATGGGGCGGGATGCGCGCAGGCTCAGCTGACCCAGGACGTGAAGAGATCCACGACCTGATAGAGCGAGAAATCGCTGATGCTGGTGAAGACACCGAGGATCACCGCCGCCACGACGACAATGATCGTCGAGTCGCGCAGCTCGGTCTTGGTGGGCCAGGTGGCTTTCTGAAGCTCGCCGACCATTTCGCCGAGGAAGATGCGGGTGCTGCGGAACGGATTTTTCATTCTGGAATGGGCAAGTGGCAGGCGCGGAGGGAATCGAACCCCCAACCAACGGTTTTGGAGACCGCTACTCTACCAATTGAGCTACGCGCCTGTGATTTGGTCCTTTAGACGACGCAGCCGAGGCCCGCTAGCGGGGCCTCGGCGAGTCGACTTAAACGGTAAGCAAAGCGCTTATTCGATGATGTCCGTGATACGACCGGCACCGATGGTGCGGCCGCCTTCGCGGATGGCGAACTTCTGGGTCTTCTCCATGGCGATGGGAACGATCAGATCGATCTCAACCGCGATGTTGTCGCCCGGCATGATCATCTCGACGCCCTTCGGCAGATTGACAACGCCCGTCACGTCCGTCGTGCGGAAGTAGAACTGGGGACGGTAACCGTTGAAGAACGGCGTGTGGCGGCCACCTTCGTCCTTGGAGAGGACGTAGATCTCGGCCTTGGCCTTCTTGTGCGGGGTGATCGACTTCGGGGCCGCGAGGACCTGGCCGCGCTCGATACCTTCTTTTTCGATACCGCGGAGGAGGATACCGACGTTGTCACCGGCTTGGCCGCTATCGAGCAGCTTGCGGAACATTTCGATACCGGTCACGACGGAGGTGACGGTGTCACGAAGACCGACGATCTCCACGGAGTCGTTGACCTTGATGATACCGCGCTCGATACGACCCGTGGCGACGGTGCCGCGGCCGGTGATCGAGAACACGTCTTCGACGGACATCAGGAAGGGCTTGTCCATCTCGCGGACCGGCTCGGCGATCTCATTGTCGATGGCGTCCATCAGATCGGAGAAGGCCTTCTCGCCTTCCGGCTTGCCTTCGAGGGCGGCGGTGGCGGAGCCACGAACGATCTTGGTGTTCTTGCCGTCGAACTGATACTTGCTCAGGAGGTCGCGAATTTCTTCTTCGACGAGCTCGAGCAGGTCTGGGTCGTCGATGAGGTCGACCTTGTTCAGGAAGACGACGATCTTCGGCACGCCGACTTGGCGGGCGAGGAGCACGTGTTCCTTGGTCTGCGGCATCGGGCCGTCGGCGGCAGAGACCACGAGGATCGCGCCGTCCATCTGGGCGGCGCCCGTGATCATGTTCTTGACGAAGTCGGCGTGGCCGGGGCAATCGACGTGCGCGTAGTGGCGCTTGGCGGTCTCGTATTCGACGTGCGCCACGGAGATCGTGACGGTCTTGGTGGCATCGCGCACGGTGCCGCCCTTCGCGATGTCGGAATAGGCCTTCAACTCAGCCAGGCCCTTGCGGGACTGCACGGCCAAGATGGCGGCGGTCGTGGTCGTCTTGCCGTGATCGATGTGGCCGATGGTGCCGACGTTCACGTGCGGTTTCTTGCGTTCGAATTGCGCTTTAGCCATGGGAGACTGATGTTTGGGTGATAGTAAATGCGACTTCTGGTTTAACGTCGTAGAAGCCATTTCGACGTGTTTTTTGGCCCTGGAGCCCAGAACCGGATTTGAACCGGCGACCTCGTCCTTACCAAGGACGTGCTCTGCCAACTGAGCTATCTGGGCAGACTAAGGGAGTGACAAAAAACGAAAAGAGCTGGTGAACGTGCAACCCGGGTTTCTCACCGTCAACAGCAAATTCGGCGAAATTTCAAAAATCTACGGAGCGACGGTGATCCGGTAGAAGCCGGGAGCCAATCGCTCTCCGACCCGGTACGTGCGCGCCAAGTAGGATCGGAAGTGAACATCGACGGCGTCAACCCCTGATGCACCGACTACCGACAGCGGCGCCACGAGGCCGGCGGCATCCACGGCGGCGAACAGCACGAGCGGCTGCCAAATCTGGTCGGTCGGAGGCTTCGCCTCGGGCGCCAAACGGTCCGCAAGCACCGTGCGCCCCGTCCCGGCGGCGACGACCTCCACGACCGCGCCGCGCGGCGCCAAGGCCGGCACTTCCGGTTCGTTGCGCCCGAAGCCGCTCAGGCCGGGCCCCGGTGCGATTCCGAGCAGGGCGTCGAGTGGGCCGGCTGCCGCCAAAGTGCGGCCGTTGAGACTGGCGACCGGAGGCAGGTCTTTCTCCAGCCCCGCCCCGCCCTCTCCGAAACCGAGTTGCGGCGTTTCCCGATCAATCATCGAGCGACCGGGTTCGCGTTGCGGGAGCCGCTCCAGCGTGGCGTTGCGCGGCGTCGGAAGAAACAAAGGCGCAAGGTCGCGCAGCGCGGCTTCCTCGCTTTGCAGGCTGGTCTCGCGGCTGAGTTTGCGCAGCTCGACGACGGTCGGAACCGGGGCCGCTGGAACCGGCGCTGGTCCGGCCGGCACGCGGAAAAGCAGCGCGCCGCCGGCCGCGACGGCCAACGCGACCGCGCCGGCGATGATCCAAGGACCGCGACCGTTGGCCGATTTCGCCGCCATGCTATTTTTTTCTGCCCGGCAACCCGCCGCCGGCTCGCGTCGGCTCGACTGCCGCGATCTGCACCGCGAAGCCGGCGGCGTCGGCGAGGCTGGTCACGCGGGCCACGACGTCGAGCGTCACGCCGTCGCTGGCTTGGATCAGCAGCACGGGAGACTTCACGGTCTTGGCCTGGGCCTCGAGCCAATCGCGCAGACCCTGCATGTCGCGCAGGCCGTCGCCCGCGAGAATCTGCTGCGCGCTGTTGATACGAACGAGGTGCGTGGTGGTGCGCGCCGTGGCCGTGGCGCCGGCGAGCGACGGCAGGGCCGTGACGCCGGGCGCGAGGACGAAGCGCGATCCGAACAGCGCGAAAAACAGGCCGAGGCAACCGACATTCACGAAGAACAGCCAGTCGAAGTGGCGCGGTTCCGGACGCAGCCGGGAAGCGAGGTCGAGCGGACGGGTGATCACGGCGTCGGGTTACTTCGCGGGCGAGTCCGCATCCGGCGTTTCGCCCGGCTTGGCGCCGCGATACTCCGTCAGCAGGTACTTCATGATCTCGTTTCCGGACCACTCGACATCGCGGACAATCGACCGGACGCGGCCGGTCAGGAAGTGGTGCGCAAGGTGCGCGGGAATGGCGATCAACAGGCTGCCCGCGGTGGCGAGCAAAGCCTGCCACATGCCCCCGGAAAGGGCGCCGGCCATCGCGTAGTTTCCGCCGCGCTCGAAGGCCAGGAACGTCGACACCATGCCGAGCACGGTACCGAGCAAACCGACCAGCGGCGCAACCTGGGCGACCGCCGCGATCGCCCCGAGCCGGCGCTCGAGCGCGGGCAACTCGATCACCGCCGCTTCCTGCACATGGAAGCGCATCGCGTCCGCGGAATCGTCCGCATGCAGCAACGCCGCCTTCACGACCGCTGCCACGGGACCGGGTGTCTCCTCGCAAACGGTGAGCGCTTCGACGAGGCGACGCTTCGCGACGATGTTCTTGATGCCGTCGACGAACGCCTTCGCCCGGATTTGGCCGCGATGCAGGAAGAGGGTGCGCTCGACAAAGAGCATGGTGCCAAGCACGGCCAAACCGAAGAGGACCCAAATCATGGGTCCGCCGCGGGCGAAGAGGCTGAGATCGGGGCCGGTGGCTGCGAAGAAAACGGAGGGACTCACGGGAAAGAGTGGGCGGCAGGGAACGCGGAATTCAGGGCTTGGATTCGGGTACGCCAAGCCGTTTCAAAGACTCGCGCGCCAACCCTTCGCCGATGCCGAGTTTGGCCTGCAGCACGAGCGAATACGCGCGGCGCGCCTCCTCGAGTTTGTCCCGGGATTCGAGAGCCCGGCCCAGTTCGAACAGGGTCGTCGCGAGCCAATACGGGCGCTTGTCGGCGGCGGCGAAGCCGGCGGTGTTGCCCAGCAGGAACGGCGTGATCACGTCCTTCCACCACACGTCGATCGCCTTGTCGGTCTGGCCGCGGCGCGAAAGGATGAGGCCGAGCTTGTAGCCCGCCTCGACGCGGACGTCGGCCGGCGCGTCCACGCGGTCGCGCAGCTGCTCGTAGATCCGCTGCGCGTTGTCGGCGTGGGAAGGACCGCCGCGGCCGTCGGCGGACGACTGCGCGTTGTGGCAATCCGCGAGCGCGAGCTGCGCGAGGACGACGTCGGGACGCTGCGAGAAGCGGTTGACGAGATACTCGTAGGCCTGCTGCGCCTGGGGAAACTGGCTGAGGCGGCGGAGCAGGTCGCCCTGCTTGAGCCGCGCCGCAAAAATCAATTCGGCGTCGGAAACGGCCGCGGGCAACTCGACCAGCTGCTCGATGCGCTTGTTGGCCTCGGCAAGATCCTTCTCCTGGCCGAGCCGTTCGGACAGCAGCGCCAATTCGAAGAGCGCGAACGGCACGTACGGACTCGACCGGTAGTCGGCATTGTCGATCAGGCGGGTCAGGCGCAGCTGGGCCTCGCCGATCTTTTCCTGCGCCGCGAAGTGCCGCGACTCGATGAGGTACGAATAGATCGCGGCCTCGCTGCGCGGATACTCGGTGCGCAGGCGCAGCAGGGTCTCCAAAGCGGCCGCTTCCTGCTGCAGCGCGAACTCGGCGCGCGCCTTGAGCAAAATCGAGGTGCTGGCGATCTCGTCGCGCAACGGCGCCGCGGCGGCGGCGAGACCCTTGAGCAGTTCGTCGACGAGCGGCAGCACCTCCGCGTGGCGCTCGGCGTCGAAGGCGAGCCGCGCATGCAGCCAACCCATGCGCAGGCGCAGGTCCGCCGGCAAATCGGCCGGGGCCGCGGCAGCTTCCGCCCGAGCGCCGGCCACGAGCGCGCCGACGCGGCGGAAGGCCTCGTCGATACGGCCCTGCAACTGCAGGGCGCGCGCGAGACTCCATTCGGCCTGCCAGCGGTCGACGGTGCGGAAGGCCGGATCTTTGCCCGCGGCGTCGAGCACCGGGGCGGCTTCGGCGGCCCCGGCGCGGATCTCGGACAGGACCCGCTGGAAAATCAGCGCGCTGAGCCGCTCCCCCGCGAATTCCGGGGAACGCTCGCGCAACACCGCCGCGTACACGTCCGCGGCGTAGCGGTAATCGCCGGCGCGGAAGCGCGCCTCGGCCTCGAGCACGCCGAGCTTCGCGCGCACCGCCGCGAAAGCGGGATCCTCGGCGGGCAACGTTTCCCGCGCCTTGCGCGCGTTCTCCGCGGCGAGGCGGAAGCGTTGCTGTTCCCACGCCGACTGTGTGAGCAGACCGAGCACCTGCGCGCGCAACGCCGTGCCGGGGAAGTCGAGCAGCACGCGGTTCGCGTTCTCCTCGGCGGCCGCGAAATCCTTTTCCGCCAACGCCAGCTGCGCCCGGAAGTAGAGCAGACTTTCGCGCAACGGGTGGGCCGGCGCGAGGCCGACCAGCCGGTCGAGCTCGGCCTTGAAGTTGCCGCGCTCGGGCTCCGCGGGCGAGGCGTCGGCGAGCAGCTGCAGGGCCTGGCGCTGGCGTTCCGGTTTCGTGCCGTTGGCGAGGAGCTGCTGGAGCGCGTTCCGCCCGAGCCCGCTGCGGCTGCGGTCGCCGAAGAGGCCGACCAGGAAGTTGAACTCGTCCCGCCAGCCCCGCTCGCGCGCGGGCAGCCCGAGCAGGACCTGCTGCTGCAGGAACTGCACCGCCTCGCCCTTGCGGTCGAGCAACGCGAGTTTCACGGCGTACTGCCGGGCCAGTTCGTAGCCGGCCTCGCGGCCCTGGTACTGTTCGTAGAGCCGGCGCGTCTGCTCGAGATCCTCGCGGGTCGGGGCGGCGAGCTGCAGCCGGACGCGCTCGGCCGCGAGCTGGAAGCGGGCCTTGGCGAATTCCGTGGGCGCGGCGTCGCGGGCGCGGTTGTAGAACTCGTTCGCGCGCGCGACCGAGCCGCCGTCGCGCGCCGGCAGGGTGTCGAAGAGCGCGCCCTGGAGAAACAGGTGCCAGGCCCGGTCGGCCGGCGAGAGATCCTCGGGACGCGCCGCGTCGAGCCCCGCCTGCGCCGCGTCGCGTCGCCGGAGCTGCAGGGCCGCGAGACCGGCGCGCAGGTGCCACGCCGCCGTGCGCGGCCCCGGGGCGGCCGCGAGCGCGGCCTCGGCGCCGGCGGGATCGCCGGCGTCGAGCAGCACGGTCGCGAGCGCCAGCGCGGCGCCCGACCGGTCGCCGGCCGGGTCGTCCAACAATTTCCGATACAGCGAGGCGGCGGCGGACAGCAGGCCGAGGTCGTGGGCCCGCTGCGCGGCCGCGAGCGTGAGCGCGGTCTCGCCCGCGGAGACCGCGGGCGGCGCGGGGGCGAACGGCGCCGGCGGGCTCAGGGCACCCTGCCCCGCCGCGGTCGAAAATCCGAGCGCGAGGACGGCGAGAGCCGCCGCGACCGGCCGGAACTGTATGCGCGTGCGCGTCAATCGCGGAGAAGTTGCGGAGCCGCCCGGAAACAATCAACCGCGATGTCGCCAGTTCCGTCTCGCGCATCCGCGGCGGCATGACAGAGTCCGCCCGTCCCGTTCCACCTTCAATCCCTCCGTCCATGACCGCTGTTCTGATTCTGCTGGGTGTGCTGGTCCTCGTCGCCGTCGTCCTCGGCCTGTGGGCCGTCGGCGTCTACAATTCCCTCGTCGGGCTCCGCAACCGCTTCAAGAACGCGTTCGCGCAGATCGACGTGCAGCTGAAGCGCCGCTACGACCTGATCCCGAACCTCGTCGAGATCGCCAAGGGCTACCTCAAGCACGAGCGCGAAACGCTCGAGGCCGTCATCAAGGCCCGCAACATCGCGCTTGCCGCCTCGCAAACCGCCGCGGCGAATCCGGCCGACGGCAACGCCATGCGCGGCCTCGCCGCCGCCGAAGGCGGCCTCGCCGGCGCCCTCTCCCGACTCATGGTCGTCTCGGAACAGTATCCCGACCTGAAGGCCAACCAGAACATGCTGCAGCTGACCGAGGAACTGACCTCGACGGAAAACAAGATCTCCTTCGCCCGGCAGGCGTACAACGACAGCGTCATGACCTACAACACGGCCCGTGAGACCTTCCCCGCCGTGCTGCTTGCCGGCGCGCTCGGGTTCCAGACGGCGGAGCTCTTCAAGATCGAAGATCCGACCGAGCGCAACGCCCCCAAGGTGAGTTTCAACTGAGGCGCGCACGCCGTCGTTCCCGTCCCGCGCGCCGGCCCCGTCCCGGCGCCGGGCAGCCGGCAGCGCGACGACCGCCATGGATTTCTTCGAAGCCCAGGCCCGGGCCAAAAAACGCAGCGCGCGCCTTGTCGTGCTGTTCGCGCTCGCGGTGGTCGGCACGATTCTCGCCGCGTACGTCGCGGGCGTGATGCTCGCGCGCGGCACGTTGTCCACCGGCGCCGACGTCGAGATCAACGGCCAGATGTGGTCCGCCGCCGATCTGGACGGGTGGTGGCACCCGCGCCTGTTCTTCGGCATCGCCGGGGCCACGTTCGTGGTGGTGGGTCTCGGTTCGCTGTTCAAGTGGCTGCAGTACTCGACGGGCGGCAGCGTCGTCGCCGAAAGTCTGGGCGGCCGGCGGATCGAGCCCGGCGCCGCGAATCCGGCCGAGCGCCGCCTGCTCAATGTCGTCGAGGAAATGGCGATCGCGTCCGGCACGCCCGTGCCCGCGGTGTACGTGCTCGACGACGAACCCGCGATCAACGCCTTCGCGGCGGGCCTGACGACGAGCGACGCCGTCGTCGCGGTCACCCGCGGCACCTTGGAAAAGCTGAACCGCGACGAACTGCAGGGCGTGGTCGGCCACGAGTTCAGCCACATCCTCAACGGCGACATGCGCCTCAACATGCGGCTGACGGCGCTGATCTTCGGCATCCTCGTCATCGGCATCATGGGACGCACCGTGCTGCGCGGCATGCGGCACGTCCGCGTCGGCCGGGGCAAGGAGAAGGGCGGCAGCGCCCTCGCCCTGCTGGGGGTCGGCCTCGCGCTGATGATCGTGGGCTACCTCGGTTACTTCTTCGGCCGGCTGATCCAGGCGGCGGTGTCGCGGCAACGCGAGTTTTTGGCCGACGCCTCGGCGGTGCAATTCACGCGCAACCCGGCCGGCATCACCGGCGCGCTGAAGAAAATCGGCGGCTATGCCCTCGGCGGCAAGATGCAGTCCGCGCACAGCACGGAGATCGGCCACTTCTTTTTCGCACAGGCATTCGGCTCCTTTTTCGGCGGCCTCTGGGCCACGCATCCGCCGTTGCCGGAGCGGATCCGGGCGATCGACCCGAACTTCGACGGCGCCTTCTTCGAGCCGCCGGAACAGGTCGATGTCGCCCGGGAGTCCTTCGTGTCCGCGGGCCTCGCGCCGGCGCGGCCCGCGCAACGCGCCGCGACTTCCGTCCCGCCCGTCCTCCCGCCCGCGGCCGCGACCGCCGCGCTCGCGGCCGCCGGCACGCTCACCGCCGAGCAGATCGCGCATGCGCAGACCCTCGTCGACGGGATCCCCGCCGGGCTGCGCGAGGCGGCCCGCCAGCCCGAAAACGTCGCGGCGCTCCTGTACGGCCTCCTGCTCGCCGACGATCCCGCCGCCCGCGCCGGCCAGCGCCGGTTCGCCGCCGCGCGGGCGCCCGAGGGCAAAAACCCGCTTGCGCAGCTCGACGCGCTCGAACCGTGGCTGCGGCGGCTGCCGGCGGCCGGCCGTTTGCCGCTCGTGCAACTCGCCCTGCCCGCGGTGCGGCGCTTGCCGCAGGCGGAACTCGACGCGCTCGTCGACACGCTCGACGAACTTGTCCACGCCGACGGCACCGTCACCGTCTTCGAATTCGCCCTGCAGAAATTGCTCCTGCGCACGCTCGAACTCGGCCGCAATCCCGGGGCGGCGATCGTGAGTTTCCAGTCCTTCGTCCCGCTGGCCGGCGATCTTTCGGTTCTGCTTTCGGCGCTCGCGCGGGCCGCTTCCGTCGCGCCGGCCGAAGCTCCGGCCGCATTCGCCGCCGGGGCCGCGCACCTGCCGCTGGTCCGCGCGCAGCTCGCGTTTGTCCCCGCGGCCGATCTCGCGGCGCTCGACCGCGCGCTCGACCGGCTCGCCGGGGCAAGTCCCGCCATCAAGCAGGCCGCCCTGACGGCCGCCGCGACCGTCATCGGGCACGACGGCCGGATCGAGGTCACGGAGGCTGAATTGCTCCGCGCCGTCGCCGCGGCGCTGGATTGCCCGATGCCGCCGTTGCGCGCGGCCTGATCCGCAAACGGGACGCCGGACATCGCGGCGTCGCTCGCCCGCGACGCCGCAGTCCGGGCGGAGGTGCGGCCGCGCCCGCCAAAGCAGTTGCGTAACCGCGCGGTTACCCTCTTCAATTTCCGCGCCCCTTCCCCCACAACGTTAGCGTTTCGGCTGAAACCGCCGCGCCCACGGCGCGTCTTGGTGCCCGCCCCTTCCCGCTTCCACCGCGTCCCACCTCCGCCATGGCTTCCCACTCCCACCGCGACTCCGCATTTTCCTCCGGCCCCGAACATCCCTGCTGCGGCATCTCGACCAACCTCGAGGATTATTTTCTCACGCGCCGCCAATTCCTCGGTCGCGTCGGCATGGGCCTCGGCGCCCTCTCGCTGGCGAACCTCCTCGATCCCCGCGACCTCGTCGCCGCCCAGGCCGCCGGCAAGGCCGTTCCCGCGGGTCCATTGACGCCGAAGCCCTCGCACTTCGGCGGCAAGGCCAAGGCCGTGATCCACATCTTCGCCCAGGGTGCGCCGTCGCACCTCGATACGTGGGACCCGAAACCGTCGCTCGTGAAGATGGACGGCAAAACGATCCCCGGCGGTGACATCGCGCTCGGTTCGCCGTTCACGTTTTCCAAGTACGGCAAAAGCGACCTCGAAGTCAGCAGCGCCTTCGCCAAGACGGCGGCGCATGCCGACGACCTCGCGGTCGTGCGGTCGATGTGGACCGACATCCCGGCCCACGAAGTCGCGACGGTGTTCATGAACACCGGCTCGCTGCGCATCGCGAAACCCAGCCTCGGCTCGTGGCTGGTCTACGGCCTCGGCACCGAGAACCAGAATCTCCCCGGCTTCATCGCCCTCCGCGGCGGCGGCCTGCCCCCGGGCGGCGCCTCGAATTACCAATCGGCGTTTTTGCCCGGAGTCTACCAAGGCACGAGCATCAACACCCAGGCCCCGAGCGTGCCGCAGATGATCCAGAACATCCGCAACACCTACGTCTCGAAGGCCGAACAGCGCCGCCAACTCGATTTCGTCCACCAGCTCAACGAACTCCACGCGCAGAACCTCCAGCGCGACGCCGCCCTCGAGACCCGCCTCGAGAGTTACGAGATCGCGTTCCGCATGCAGGCCGAGGCGCTCGACGCCTTCGACATCAACAAGGAATCCGCCGACACGCGCGCCGCTTACGGCAGCAGCGAACAGGGCAAACAACTCCTCATCGCCCGCCGCCTCGTCGAACGCGGCGTCCGCATGGTCCAAGTCTGGCACAACGGCTGGGACCACCACCAACAGCTCCAGCAGCGCCTTTCCCAGAAGGCCGGCGAAATCGACAAGCCGCTTGCCGCCCTCATCCACGATCTCAAGCAGCGCGGACTCCTGGATTCCACGCTCGTCCTTTGGGGCGGAGAATTCGGCCGCAAGCCGACCCGCGACCGCAACGGCAGCGACGACCCGGGCCGCGACCACAACGCGAAGGCGTTCTCCGTCGTCATGGCCGGCGGCGGCGTCAAGGGCGGCATCGTCCACGGCGCGACCGACGAATTCGGCGCCGCCGCGGTGCAGGACAAGGTCCACGTGCACGATCTGCACGCCACGATTCTCCACGCCATGGGCATGGACCACACGAAGCTGACCTACCGTTTCAACGGCCGCGACTTCCGCCTCACCGATGTCGCGGGCAACGTCGTGAAACCTCTCCTCGCCTGATCCCATGCGCCCCGGATTCCCCGCCGTGAAACCGTTGCTCGGTCTCGGTTTCGTCCTGCTTGGCACCTTGCTTCGCGCCGCCGATATGCCCGCGGGCCATCCGCCCGTCGCCAAGCCGATCTCGCCCGCCGACCTCGCGTTCTTCGAGTCCAAGATCCGCCCCATCCTCGTCGACACTTGCTACAAGTGCCACAGCAAGGGCGGCGACAAGGTCCGCGGCGGCCTGCTCCTCGACACGCGCGAAGCCGTGCTCCACGGCGGCAACACCGGCCCCGCCATCGTCCCGGGCAAACCCGACGAATCCCTCCTCATCCAGGCCGTCCGCTACAAAGACGAAGACCTGCAGATGCCGCCGAAGGGCGAGAAACTGTCCGACCAGCAAATCGCCGACCTCACCGAGTGGGTCCGTCGCGGCGCCCCCGATCCCCGCACCGTCGTCGCCGCCGGCAGCTCGGCCAAGACCTACGGCGGCGTCGGCCGCGCCCATTGGGCCTTCCAGCCGGTCAAAAAACCGGCCGTCCCCGCCGTGCAAGATGCGGCTTGGGTCAAGAACCCGGTCGACAACTTCGTCCTCGCGAAACTCGAGGCCGAAGGGATGAAACCCAACACGCCCGCGGAAAAGACCACCCTCATCCGCCGCATCTATTTCGATCTCATCGGCCTGCCGCCGACCGTCCGCGAGGTGCAGGATTTCCTCAACGACAAGTCCCCCGACGCCTACGCCAAGGTCGTCGACCGCCTGCTCAACACCGCGCAGTACGGCGAGCACTGGGCCCGCTACTGGCTCGATGTCGCACGCTACTCCGACACCAAGGGCGACGCCCCGCGCCAGGACGACCTCCGCTACCCCCACGCGTGGACCTATCGCGATTGGGTGATCAACGCCTTCAACGTCGATATGCCGTACAACCAATTCATCCTCTCGCAGCTCGCGGGGGATGCCGTGCAGGCGGCCGTCGAGAAACAGGCAAAAGCCAAGGGCCAACCCGCGCCCGATTACCGCTGGCACAGCGCCGCGCTCGGCTTCCTGACCTTGGGCAACCAATTCAACGGCCGCCGCGGCGACATCGTCGACGACCAGATCGACGTCACCAGCAAAGCCTTCCTCGGCCTCACCGTTTCCTGCGCCCGCTGCCACGACCACAAGTTCGACCCGATCCCGACGAAGGACTACTATTCCCTCTACGGCGTCTTCGCGAACAGCACGCAGCCGAAGGATCTGCCGACGCTCCAAGCCACGCCGCCGCAGACCGCCGATCTCCTCGACTACATGGCCAAGGCCGCCGCGCTCGAGAAGAAGGAAGCGGAATTGAAGGAAGAGCAGGCCGAACTGCAGCGCGCCACCCGCGCCGCCCGCACCGGCAAGGGCAAGGAAGGCGCCGCCAAGGTCGACCCGCAGAAGCGCCAGCAATTGCAGCGCGCCGAACGCACCCTCTACCGCGAAATCAACGACCTCGAAACGAAGCACCCCGGCGCTCCCGCCCGCGTCAACGCCCTCT
The DNA here is from genome assembly GCA_027482185.1 of Opitutaceae bacterium. Lineage (GTDB taxonomy): Bacteria > Verrucomicrobiota > Verrucomicrobiia > Opitutales > Opitutaceae > ER46. Next base: position 106,026 of record JAIXWF010000019.1, read on the forward strand.
ACGACGTGCCGCGCTCCACCGACTACCCGGTCCTGATCCGCGGCGAAGCCGGCAACAAGGGCGAGGTCGTACCCCGCCGTTTCCTCGAGATCCTTTCCCCCGATCCCAAGAAGCGTCCGGTCTGGAAAGCCGGCTCCGGCCGCATCGATCTCGCGAAGGCCATCGCCGACGAGAAAAACCCGCTCACCGCCCGCGTCATGGTCAACCGCATGTGGCAGCAGCACTGGGGCAAGGGCTTCGTCGAAACGCCCGACGACCTCGGCAACATGTCCTCCACGCCGACGCACCCCGAGCTGCTCGACTGGCTCGCCGCGACCTTCGTCGAACAGGGCTGGTCGATCAAACAGCTCCACCGCACGATCGTCCTCAGCGCCGCCTACCAGCAGAGCTCGCTCAACAATCCCGCCTACGCGGAACGCGATCCCAACAACAAGCTGCTCTGGCGCTTCAACCTGCGCCGCCTCGATTTCGAGGAACTGCACGATTCGCTCCTCGCCATCACCGGCGAACTCGACCTCACCCGCGGCGGCCGCCCCGTGCCGATCAGCAGCGAGGGCTTCGCCAAACGCCGCGCGATCTACACCCTCATCGACCGCACCAACCCGCCGGAATTGCTCACGCAGTTCGATTTCCCGAATCCCGACGTCGCCTCCGGCCGGCGCTACGAGACCACGGTCCCGCAGCAGGCGTTGTTCCTGATGAACAGCCCGATGGTGATCGAAACCGCCCGCAAGCTCGTCGAGCGGGCCGGCTTCTCCGAGCTCAAGTCGGACGAAGAGCGCGTCGCCATTCTCTACCTTGCGATTTACCAACGCATGCCGACGCGCCGCGAAGTCGACCTCGGCCTCAAGTACGTGAAGAGCAATCCCCAGGGCACCGCCCTCGAGATCGCGCCCACGCCGCAGCAGGTCAACGCGCGCGAGGCCCGGAAGGACAACCGCACCGCCGCCCAGAAAAAGGCCCAGGCCAACAGCAAGTTCTCCACCCAAGTCGGCGGCGTGTACGAAAACAACGCCCCCCTCACCGCCTGGACCAAGCTCGCCCACGCCCTTTTCCAGTCGAACGAGGCGATGTTCTACAACTGACGCGCCGCGCGCTCGAGCGCGCGGCGGGTCGGGTATAGTTCGGAGTACGGAGTTTGGAGTTCGGAGTTCGATATCCGAACTCAAGGTTTGGGTTCTGGGTTCTGGATTTTGGGTTCCGGCCACGGCGCCGCGATTGGAAATCGGACATTGGTTCTACGGCATCGCGCCGCAGCAGCGTGGGACGGCGCCTGCGTTTCGCGCTGGGCCTGAGTTTCCGGTTTCCGGTTTCCGACTTCCGGTTTCGCAATCCGGTTTCCGGTCTTCGGTTTCCGGTCTTGGCACAATCCGCAATTGAATCCTCCGCCTTCGCCCGCCCACGCTGCCGCCGTGCCGCTGAACGAAAAACTCGCGCTGCTCGTCGCCGACTTCGAAGTCATCCCCGATCCGCAGGAACGCCTCGCCGCCCTCCTCGACCGCGCGAAACGCCAGCCCCCGCTGCCCGAAGACCAGCGCACCGACGCTCACCGCGTCCGCGGCTGCGTCTCCGTCGTCTGGCTCGCCGGCGAACTGCGCGACGGCCGCTGCCATTTCCGCTGCGCCGCCGATTCCCCCGTCGTCCGCGGGCTCCTCGCCCTGCTCTGCGAATTCTTCGGCGACACCGCGCCGGCCGAGATCGCCGTCTCGGACCTCGATCCCCTCGCCGCCCTCGGCGTCGTGGCCAACCTTTCCCCCACCCGCCGCAACGGCCTCGCCTCCGCCCGCGCCGCCATCCTGGAATTCGCCCGCACCCGCGCGGCGACTTCGTCATGACTCCGCTCTACGACGCCCACAACCACTTCCAGGACGATTGGCTTCGGCCGCACCGCGACGCCGTCGCCGCCGACCTCGCCCGCCTCCCGCTCGCCGCCGCCGTCGTCAACGGCACCTGCGAAGCCGATTGGGCCGAGGTCGCCGCGCTCGCCGACACCTACCCGTGGGTCCGCCCCAGTTTCGGCCTGCATCCCTGGGACGTCGGCAACGCCTCCCCGCAGTGGCGCGACGCGCTTCTTCACCGGCTCGCGCAACCGCTCCCGCGCGGCCTCGTCCCGGCCGTCGGCGAGATCGGCCTCGACCGTTGGATCCTCGACCACGCGCGCCCCGACGACCCGCGCCTCGCCGGCCAACGTCGCGCCCCGCTCGAGGAACAGCAGGCCGTCTTCCGCTGGCAGCTCGAACTTGCCGCACAACGGAATCTCCCGGTTTCAATCCATTGCCTTGAGGCCTGGGGTCCTCTGCTCGAAACGCTGCGCACGTCCCCGCTTCCGGCCCGCGGCTTCTTGCTCCACGCCTACGGCGGCTCCGCGGACCTGGCCGCAACCTTCGCCGGCCTCGGCGCCTTCTTTTCCTTCAACGCGTTCTTCCTCGGCGAACGCCACGCCGCCAAGCGCGCCGTCTTCGCGGGCCTCCCCGCCGACCGCATCCTCGTCGAGACCGACGCCCCCGCGATGCTGCCGCCCGACGAATTGATCCGCCATCGCCTGCCACCCTCGCCCGACGGCGCCACGATCAACCATCCCGCCAATCTCGAAGTCGCCTACGCCGGCCTCGCCGCCCTCCGCGGAATCTCCGTCCCTGAACTCGCCGCCACCGTCGCCGCCAATTTCCAACGCTGCTTCGGTCCCTGATTCCTCCGGACCAATTCCGTTTCTCCAATTTCCCCATCCTCCGCCTTCGGCTTCCCCGTTTATCACTTTCCCGATTTCCAGTTTTCCAATTTTCCTTCCGCCCATGCGCCTTCTCTTACTCGCCGCTCTCCTCCTCGCCCCGCTCGCGGCCCGCGCCCTGCCTCCCGAACAGGAAGCGTTCTGGAAAAACCTGCAGGCGCTCTGCGGCCAGGCCTTCGCGGGCAAGGTCGTCGCCGGCACCGCCGCCTCCGATGCCCAATTCGGCAAGGAAGTCCTCGTGATGCACGTGCGCGCCTGCGGCGAAAACGAAATCAAGATCCCGTTCCACGTCGGCGCCAACCGCTCGCGCACCTGGGTCGTCACGCGCACGGCCACCGGCCTGCGGCTGAAACACGACCATCGCCACGAGGACGGCACGGAGGACAAGGTCACGCAGTACGGCGGCGACACCGCCATCGCCGGCAGCGCCGAGAGCCAGGATTTTCCCGCCGACGCCTTCACCGCCAATCTCATCCCCGCCGCCAAGACCAATATCTGGACCGTCGCCGTCGTGCCCGGAAAGACCTTCGCCTACGGCCTGCGCCGCGAAGCCGAAAACCGCCGCTTCCGCGTCGAATTCGATCTGACGAAGCCGATCGCCGCCCCGCCGGCTCCTTGGGGCCACCGCTGACGCCGTCCGCGTTTCTTCAACGTTTCTCGCCCGGCAACGCGATCGTCCGCACGACCTCGCCCGCCGCCGCCAACCCGAAAGCCCCGGTCACAAAAACCGCCGCGCCGAACCCGCTCGCACAATCGAGCTTCAGGTTGCTGCCCGGTTCCGCCGTCGCCGCGCACGTGCCGTCGGCCCATGGGAAAACCGGATCCTCGACCGACCACACCGCGCGCACACCCATCCGCGTGATCCCGCGGTGCGCGCCCTGCGCGAAACCGTGGTCGCGGCGCAATTTCTTGCGCACCTGTTTCAGCAATTCGTCGCCGGCCTCCCCGATGTCGCCCGTGCGCACCTGCATCGGATCGCGCCGCCCGCCCGCCGCCCCGACACTCAGCACCGGCCAACCGTGCCGCCGGCACGTCGCCACGAGCAATGCCTTGATCGACATGCGGTCGACCGCATCGACGACGTAGTCGAACGGCCCCGCCAGCACCGTCGCGGCCGAGGCCGCGGTGAAAAACTCCGCCACCGGCGCAACCCGGCAGCCGGGATTGATCGCCCTTATCCGCTCCGCGAGCACCGCCACCTTCGGCCGGCCGATCTGGCCGTCGAGCGCGGGCAACTGCCGGTTCACGTTGGTCACGCAGACATCGTCCAGATCGACGAGCGTGATCGCGCCGACGCCGCTCCGGACCAGGCCTTCCGCCGTCCACGAGCCGACGCCGCCGACGCCGACCACGGCGACGTGCGCCGCGGCCAAGCGATCAAGCGCGGCCCGGCCGAACAACCGGCCGAGCCCGCCGAAACGATCCAGATAATCCGCCGCAAGCTCCGGGGTTGCCGGAGCCGTTGCCTCTGGGGAAACGGCCGGAGTCATGGCAAAACAGCAACCGGCCGTCGTCCCGCGCCGCGCTTACTTGATGTTGAGCAACCGCTTCACCTGGCCCTCGAGCTGGTTGAGCGGAAGGTTGGCCTCGAGCCGGTTGTTGATCGGCGGCGTCTGGAGAATGCCCTTCTGGTCGAAGAGCATGAGGCGCGGCGCGCTCCACGCGCCGAGCTTGCCGGCGAAGGCGACCTTGTTGCCCGTGCCGTCGAAGTGCACCGGGAAACTGATGCGGGCATCCTTGATCGCCTTCATCACCTTCTCGCGGTCCTCGGCCTTGTCGTAGCACACCGTCACGATTTCGAAGCCCTTCTTGCGGTAGTCGGAATGGATGAGCTTCAGCTGGTCGATTTGGTCGAGCGACTGCTTGTTCGTCGAGGCCCAGAAATAGAGCGCGACAACCTTGCCGCGCAGCTGGGCGAGATCGGTTTCCTTGCCGTCGATGCCCGTGAACTTCAGCTCGAAGGGCTTCTTCTTCACGTCGAGCATGTTCAACTCGGCCTTGGCCATGTCGGAGATGCCCTTGTCGGCATGCTTCGCCAATTTCTGCAGCTGCTCCTCGGCGCGCGCCGCCTGGTTCGTCATCTGCAACAGGTGCGCATACGACCGCTCGCGCTCGGCGAGGAAACGCGTGCTGCCCGGCGTTTCGGTCAACGCGTCGATCTTCTCGCGCAGGGTGGCGAGCGTTTCGCGCGTCGGATTCGCGCGCATCTCGTAGTCGGCGACCGCCGCGTCGATCGCGGCCAGCGCGGCCTTCGCGGGATCGGTGACGCCTTCCTTGTACTTCGCGTTGGTGACCTCGAGCGTCAGCAGCGAGACATAGGACGCGCGCAGCGCGGGCTGCTTCGCATCGATGCCGAAAGCGAAACCGCCGAGCTGGCCGACGACCGTGCCGATCTGGTTGTGCGTCGGAAACTGCGTCACATACGCGATGCCCGCGGCGATGAACGGCGTGAAGCCGGCCTGGGTTTTCGAGGCGGGCGCGTTGCGCAGCTTGTTGAACTCGTCGAGCGCGAGATCGGCCGGCCCTTTGGCGGGCGCGGGCTTCGGCGCCGGGGCCTGGGCGTGCAGGGAAACCGGCAGCACCGGGGCGGCCAGGAGGAGGGGAAGGAGGAGACGGATTTTCATGTCAGGTTTGAGGTAAGGGTTCGCAGCAAGACCGAGCCGATAATAGTCGCCACCGTCTCCCGCAAGTCAAACAGCCCGCCCCCGCGAAACCGTTGCCTCGGGCGCAGTCCGCGCTACATCCGCCTCGCCCGCCATGCTCATCGTCCAAGTCAACGTCCAGGTGAAACCCGAGGCCGTCGCCGCCTTCCGCGCCGCGACCGCCGCCAACGCCGAAGCCAGCCGCCGCGAACCCGGCATCGCCCGCTTCGATGTCCTCCAGCAAACCGACGACCCCACCCGCTTCATTTTGCTCGAAGCCTACCGCGACGCCGACGCCCCCGCCGCGCACAAAGCCACCGCCCACTACGCCCTCTGGCGCGACACCGTCGCCCCTCTCATGGCTGTCCCGCGCACGAGCGTGAAATACACGAACGTCTCCCCGGCCGACGCCGCCTACTGATGCGGTTCGAATTCGCCACTGCCACGCGCATCGTCTTCGGCGCCGGCGCCCTCGCCGGCCTCGAGACGGCCGCCCGCGAATCCGGTGCGCGGCGCGCCCTCGTCGTCACCGGCCGCGATCCCGCCCGCGCGGAACGCGCGCTCGCGCTGCTGCGCCGGGCCGGACTTGAGCCGGCCGTGGAATCCATCGCCGGCGAACCCACTGTCGACCAGGTTGCCGCGGCGGCGGAACGCGCCCGCCGGGCCGGCTGCGACCTCGTCGTTGGCTTCGGCGGCGGCGCCGCGCTCGATGCCGGCAAAGCGATCGCCGCCCTCGCCACCAACCCGGGAGATCCCCTGGATTACCTCGAAGTTGTCGGCCGCGGCCGGCCGCTGGCGCACGCGCCCCTGGCCTTTTTCGCCGTCCCGACCACTGCCGGCACCGGGGCCGAGGTGACGCGCAACGCCGTCCTCGCCTCCCCGGCCCACCGCGTGAAGGCCAGCCTCCGCAGCCCGCTGATGCTGCCGCGGCTCGCCCTCGTCGACCCGGAGCTCACGTTCGGCCTGCCCCCGTCCCTGACGGCCGCGACGGGCCTCGACGCGCTCACGCAGCTGATCGAGCCCTACGTTTCCTGCCGTGCGAACCCGCTGACCGACGCGCTCTGCGCCGAGGGGCTGCGCCGGGCCGCGCCGGCCCTGCGCCGGGCGTATCATGACGGCCATGACGCCGCGGCCCGCACCGATCTCGCGCTCGCGAGCCTACACGGCGGCCTCGCCCTCGCCAACGCGGGCCTCGGCGCCGTGCACGGTTTCGCCGGACCGATCGGCGGCCGTTTCCCCGCGCCCCACGGCGCCGTCTGCGCCGCCCTGCTCCCCGGCGTCATGGCGGCCAACCTCGCGGCCCTGCGCCAACGCGAACCCGGCGGCGAAGCGCTGCGGCGTTACGAGACGGTGGCGCGTTGGCTGACCGGGCGGGACTACGCGACGGCGGACGACGGCGTCGCCTGGGTCAGGGACCTCGTGGCCGAATTCGCCATCCCTCGCCTCGGCGCCTACGGCGTTGCGGCCGCGGACCTCGGCCCGCTGGTCGACGCCGCGCGCCAAGCCAGCAGCATGAAGGCGAACCCATTGCCCCTGACCGAAGCCGAACTGCACGCCGTGCTCGCCGCAGCACTCTGAAGCCGCCGCTCCGCGGTCGGCGTTGTTCCGCGCATCCTCAACTCGCCGCGCTTCCCGCGAGGAGCCGTTCCACCGCGGCGATCGCCATGCGTTCGCGTTCCGCCCAGTCGCCGCGGATCTCGACCGTCGGCAAGCCGCGTTCGCTCAAGGCCGCCCGCCAACGGTCGCGCATCGTCCGGCGCAGCGCCGCCTCCGGGAAACAGCGTTGCGGGTCCGCCGCAAACGGCACGTCGGCCTCGCAGAAAAGGTAGAGCGCAAATCGTTTCGCGCGTTCGTCCGCCGCCGCGCGTACCCAGGCCGGGCAGGCGCCGGGAAAGAGCGCGTCGTTCCACAGCGTGCAGGTGAGCAAATCCGTGTCGCAAAACACCACCCGCCGCGCCCGCGCCGCGGCGTTTTCCTCGTTCGCGATCTGGCCGCGGCCGACGGCGTCGAGATCCGCCGCCGTGATCGTGCCGCCGTGCGCATCCCAGAATTCCCGCGCCTGTTCCGGCGCCCAAGGTTCGCCGAAATGCTCCGCCAACCGCCGGGCCAGCGAGGTCTTGCCCGTCGATTCGGGCCCGAACACCGCGATGCGCTTCGGCTCAGGCAAGGCTCGGCCCGCCTTCCCGCGCCTTGCGCCACGCCCACCAGCCGGCCACCGCGAGCCCGAGGTAAATCAGGTACAGGAAAGCCGAATACGCCAAAGAGGCGCTCCAGTAAGCCGGGATCGCGACGAGGTTCACCGCGATCCAGAAGAACCAGTTTTCGATGTGCTTGCGGGCCTGCAGCACCTGCGCCGCCACGCTGAACGCCGCGACAAACGCATCGCGCCACGGGATCACGGCGTCGGTCCAGCGCCGCAACGCCAGCGCCCAGACCACGGTCGCCGCGGCCGCGAGCCCGACCGCCAGCGCCCGGCCGCGCCAGCCGAGCTTGGTCACGGGCAATTCCGGCGCCGCGCCGCGATCCTTGACCCAGTGCCACCAGCCCCACGCGAGCGTGGCGGCGAAAAACACCTGCAGCGCCGCATCCGCATAGATCCGCGCGCGGAAAAACAGCACGCCCTGCACCGCGACGGCGGCAAGTCCGACCGGAAAGGCCCAGAGGTTGCGGCGCACCATCAGCCATACGCCGGCGACGCCGAGCACAAGGTTGAGTTGGTCGAGGGCGCCGGCCTGCGCGAAACCCGCTCGGATGTTCAGCAGGATCTCGTTCACGGCGCCTGCGCCACAAAGGCCTCGAGCGCCTCGCGCGTGATCGCGTGGCGGGCCCCGCAGCGCGGGCAGCGGATCTCGATTTTCGGATCCTCGCCGAAGAGGGCCTCGGGGTCCTGGCGCATCGCGGGGGTCAGCACTTCCATCATGCGGTTCTGGTTGCAGCCGCAATGCCAGCGGTAGATCCGGCGCTCGAGCAGCGACAGCGTCTCGGTCTTGTCCAGCTCCCGCACCTGGGCCGCATCGAGCCCCGCGAACCACGTGAGATCGCAATCCGGATGCTCCGTCACGAGCGCGAAGTCTTCCTCGCCGAGCTCGAAGTAGCGCGCGCCGCGCTGCTCGCTCTGCCGGTAAAACGCCTCGACCGCCGGAAGCGGATCCGGTCCCTGGAACGTAACGGCGCTGCGGCGTTTCGGTTCCCGGCCGCGGACGACGTCGGCGTAGAACAGGTTCTCCGGGCCTTCCTTCACGTTCTCCGCGAACACCCGGCCGGCCAGCGCGCCGGTGTCGTTGTCGCCGACGAGGAACACGTTCACGAGCGGCTGCTGGAAGTTGATCGTCCACGCCGTGAGTTCGTTCCACGGCCGCGACGCCTGATGCAGCGCAAAGGCCGCGAGCGCGCGCTTGAACAGCGCGTCGTGCTCGGGCGCCGGCTTGATTTCGTAGCGGCTGAGATGGAGATAGTAGTCGACGAAGAGCTCGCCGAAGTCCGCGCGCGCGATCATCGCGTTGCGGTTGCGCACATAGTAGGTGCGGATCTCGAGGCCGGATTCGGCGGGATCGGGCGGCGTGGTTTCAGGCATGACCGGAACTGTCGGCTGAATCGTCCGGATGTAAAGCAGCCGGCGGCGGCCACGGTCCGAGCCCGTGGGCCCGGTGCGTCGCCCGCGTGCCCGCCAACGCGATCATCTCGAGCAATGCCGCGCGCTGCACCGGACCGGCTTCCGTCCAGACCGGCGGCCGCGCCAGCCGGAGGCCCTCGGCGCCGGCCGCATCGGCCGTGCGCACCAGCAGGCCCCAGCCGGCGGGAATCTCCGCCTCGGCGTAGATGTTCTCCTCGGCCACGAGGTAAAGGTAGTCCGCGCAACGGTAGCGGAACATCTTCGCGAACTTCGTGCCGCGCAGCACGCGCCGCTGCACCGTTTCCAATTCTGCCAATACGCCCCGGTAGGCCGCGTGCTCGAGCCCGGAGAAATCCCAGGTGTCATACTCGGGCCAGAGCGCCTCCCCGCGCCGCAGGTCCGGCCGGTGCACGGCAAACAATTCCTCCAGCGTGCGGCGCCGCGCCGTCAACTCCGCCAACCGCGCCCGCGTGGCCGCTTCCGCGTGCGCATCCTTCAGCAGATCCGCGCGCGCCTGCTTGCATTCGAAGAGCGCCGCCCGCCCGGACGCACCGCGGCCGAGGGCGGCGACGTCGGCGCGGTAGCCGCTGCGCGGCACGCGCACCTCCTCGCCCGCGAAGGCGTAGCCGTTTTCCCGCGCCCAGGCGAGGGCGAGGGTCTTCAGGCGCGCATGTCGGATGGATTCGCTTCCGGCCATCGGCCCCGTTGTGCGGCGGCGGCCGCGCCGCGCCAAGCGCGGAGTCCGCGCACTCGTCACGCGGCCGGCGTCGTTCGTCACTGCCCCCTCGCCCGCGCCTGCGCCCTCGACTCCGGTCGGCCGGCCCCAAAGTGTTTTCGCCCGCCATGTCGCCGCGCCTCTTCCTCGCCGTCCTGCTGCTGCTCGGGAGCGCGGCCCGGGCGGACGTGGGCCGCGACCCGGAAGCCGGCCTGCCCTTCATGGCCTCGTTCACGCCGCGCGACTACCGCGGCCACCAGCAGGTCTTCGCCGTCGCCGAGGACGCCGCCGGGCTGATGTATTTCGGCAACCTCAACAAGGTGCTGGTCCACGACGGCGCGCGCTGGACGCATCTCGATGTGCCCGACGCCACCTTCGTCCGGGGGCTCGCCGTCGATCGCGAGGACACGCTGTGGATCGGCGGAGTCGATGAACTCGGCTACGCGCGGACCGGATCCGACGGCGCCCGCACGTTTGTTTCCCTGCGGCCGCAGTTGCCCCCCGGGACCGCGGCGTTCGGTGCGATCTGGAACATCGCGCTCACGCCGGCGGGGACGCTTTTCCAAAGCTCCTCGCACCTGCTGCTCTGGGACGGCCGCGCGTTCCGCAGCCTCGCGCTGCCGGCGTCGCCGCGCTGGCGCCTGACGGCGGTGGACCGCGAAATCTGGGTCACCGACGCCGCGCGGGGCTGGTTCCGGCTCCGGACCGACTCCGCGGAGCTTCGGCTCGAACCGCTCGAGCGCCCCGCCGCCTGCGCCGGCAACCGCGTCACCGGCGCCGCCGGCACCCTGCCGGCGGTGATCGTCGCCACCGACCGCCAGGGCCTGTGGCGCTGGGACGGCAAGGCGTTTGCGCCGTTCGCGACCGAGGTCGACGCCGCACTGCGCGAAGGCGAAATCTACAACCTCTGCGGCCTGGCGGACGGCCGCCTCGCCCTGACGTCGATCCGCACCGGGCTGCGGCTCCTCGATCCGGCCGGCCGGTTGCTCGCGCACCTCGAGGAAGCGACGGGCCTGCTCGACAACTCCGCGATCATTCCCTTCGCCCCGCGCGATCCGGGCGTGCTCTGGGTCGGTCTCGGCGGCGGCATCGCCCGGCTCGACGTGCGCCCGTGGCTGACCTGGTTCCAACCGGCCAACGGGGCGCCGCGCGCCAAGGCATTCACGGCGGAACGGCACCGCGGCGAGCTGCTGCTCCCCGCGTCGGCCGGCGGCCTCGTGCGGCTCGTGCCCGCCGCGCCGGGCCGCCCCGCCGCCCTCGTCCGCGATCCCGCGGTGGCCATGCACGTCAACGGTCTCGCCGTCGCCGACGGCCGGCTGATCGTCACGGGCACCGGCGGCATCGCCGAGCGGACGCCGGACGGACGCCTCGTCCCGCTGCCCGGCGCGCCGCTCAACGCGACCTCGTTCTTCCCGCTGCGCCCGCGGCCCGGCACCTGGGTTGCGCTCAACGGCGACGAGGTCCGCCTGTATCGGCGCGACGGAGACGCCTGGCGGCCCGGGACCGTAGTGCCCGGGATCGAGCGCGTCCGCAGCCTCGTCACCGACGCCGGCGGCGTCTGGTGGCTGGGCCGTCCGGCCGGCGGAGTCCTCCGCGCGACGTTTCCCGATGGTCCGGAGCGCCCGCCGAAAGTGACCGCGTTTGCCGCCCCGGACGTACTGCCCGCCGGCCACGGCTGGACCCGGTTCGTCGCCGACGACCGCGGCCCGCTCTTGGCCTGCAACCTCGGGCTGCTGCGCTTCGACGCGGCCGCGGGCCGCTTCCGTCCGACGGCCGAGTACGGCGCCGAGCTCGCCGACGGCTCGACGTACGTCTACGCTGCCGTCCCCGACGACCGCCAAGGCCTCTGGATGATCGTGCGGCCGGCGGGCGACGCCGAGGCGGGCAACGAAGTCCGCCTCGCCTACGGACGCGCCGGCGCACTGACCCCGGTCGCAATTCCGCCGCTCACGCTGATCGACGACCCCGGCCATCTCCGCCACGAACCCGCGGCCGACGGCCGGCCCGAGACCCTGTGGATCTCCGGCCATGGCGCGCTGGTGCGGCTCGATCTTGAACGTTGGCGCGCAGCGCCGCCGGCCGCGGCGCCGATGATCCGGTTGCGGGCCGTCACCACCGGATCCGGGCAAAAGCTGGCCTTGGCCGGAGGCTGGAAACTCTCCTTCCGCGACCGTTCGCTGCGCGTGCAGGTCGCGGCCCCCGAACTGGCGGCCGACCCGGGCGCGACCTACGAATCGACTCTCGTCAGCGCCTCCGGGGAAGAGGTGCGCCGCGACGCCTCGCCCGACCGCGATTTCTCGGCCCTCGGCTCCGGCCGCTACGAATTGCGCTTGCGCGCCCGCCGCCCCGGCGGCCCGTGGAGCGAACCGGCGACGCTGCGTTTCTCCGTGCTGCCGCCTTGGTGGCTCAGCGTCTGGGCCTTCGCCCTGTACGGACTCGGTGGACTCGGCGCAGTCGCCGCCGCCTGGCAAATCCGCACGCGGCGCTGGCGCCGCCGGCAGGAGGAACTGGAAGCGGCCGTCGCCGCCCGCACCGCCGAACTGGCGGCGCAGAACGCGGAGCTCGTCCGTCTCCGGCAGATCGAGTTCGACGAAAAACTCGCCGCCCGCCTTGCCGAGCACAAGGCGCGCCTCGAGGTCCTCCGCTACCAGCTCAATCCCCATTTCCTGTTCAATACCCTCACCTCGATCTGCGCCCAGATCATCCAGTCCCCGCGGCTCGCCCGCGAGACCGTGCTCCGGCTCGCCGAGTTCTGCCGGCTTACGCTGCATCGTCCGGGCGAGCAGGAAGAGCCCACCCTCGGCGAGGAGATCGAGATGCTCCGCGCCTACCTCGACATCGAACAGACCCGCCTCGGCGATCTGCTGGAATACAGTATCGAGGCGGACCCCGCGCTCGGCGGCCTGCGTTTGCCGCCCTTCCTGCTCCTGCCGCTCGTCGAAAACGCCGTGAAGTACGGCGCCGCCACCAGCCGCGACCGCGTCCGGATCCGTCTCGCCTTCCGCCGCGGCGACGACGGCCGCGTGCTCATCGAAGTGGCCAACAGCGGCCGCTGGATTGCGCCCGGCACGGCGGAGCCGAGCGTGCCCTCCCTCGGCATCGGCCTCGAGAACCTGCGCCAGCGCCTCGCGCGCTACTTTCCCGGCCGGCACGAATTCACCACGGAACCGACGGAGGGCTGGGTCGTCGTCCGCGTGCGGCTCGACCAAGCCGTCGCCGTCTAGCGCCCATGGCCCGCGTCCTCATCATCGACGACGAACCCGGCGCCCGCGCGGAGCTGCGCTGGCATCTCGACGCCCACCCCGGCCACACTGTCGTGGGCGAAGCCGCCACCTTCGAGCAGGCCGTCGCACTGCTGCGCACCGCGCAGTACGACCTTGTGCTGCTCGACATCCAACTCGTCGGCGGCACCGGCTTCGACGCCCTGCCCTACGTCGCGCCTCCGGCCCGCGTCATCTTCGTCACGGCCTACGATCGGCACGCTGTCCGCGCCTTCGAGGTCAACGCCCTCGACTACCTCCTCAAGCCCGTCGCCTCCGCCCGGTTTGCCGCCGCGCTCGCGCGCTACGCCGCGGTCGCGCCGCCGCCCGCAGCCGCAGCGGGCCCGCTGCGGCTCGACGACCGCGTTCTGCTCCGCCTCGACAGCGCCCACGAACGCTTCGTGGGGCTCGCGGACATCCGGTCGATCACTTCCTGCGAAAACTACACGGAGGTCCTGCTCGTTTCCGGCGAGCGCCTGCTCGTGCGCCGGACGATGAAGTCGTGGGACGACGTGCTGCCGCCGGAGCATTTCGGCCGCGTGCACCGCACCGTCATCGTCGCGCTCGCTCAGATCGAGCGCATCGCGCGCCTCAACCGCGCCGCCTTCGCCGCCCACCTGCGCGGGCAAAGCGAGCCGCTGCCGGTGAGCTACCGCCTCGTGCCGGAGCTGCGGGCCAAGCTCGGCGCGCGCTGGCCGCGCGACTGACGTTTCGCCGCGCGCATTCGTCACCGCGGCGGCCGCACTCGTCACTCCGGGCGTGCGCCCGGCGCGGCTTCGGCACCGACTGCCGCGTGCGTTTCCGGTCCGCGCCATGAGCAACTTTTCCCAGCGCTATTGCCAAGCCCGCGGCCTGCGGCCGGAGCAGTACGCCCGCGCCGTGCTCCGCCGCACGCTGCACCTGCCGGCCCTCGTGCTCTACCGGCCGATCTCGTTCGTGCTGCCGGATTTTTTCGCCGCCGACCAGGAACTGGTGAACAGCGCCGCCTGGCTGGTCCGCGAGTCGGACCTCGATCTCGACCTCGCCGAGTACCGCTACCATCCGGGCAACCAAAGCAAGCTGCGGCGCGCGCTCGGGTTGTGCCTTTCCACCGCCCGGCTGCGCCGGATCGTGCATGCGACGTTCGCCGCGTCCCGGGCGGCGCCGCCGGAAACGCCTTCCGACGCCGACGACCGCCGCCGCTCGGCCGCCTGAGTCTCCGGCCTAGGCCGCCAGCAGGTAATCCCGCCCGGCCCGGTAGCCGCGGCCCTCGAGATCCGCCGCGATCAACTCGCGGGCGCCCCGCGACGCCACGTACACGGCCACAAACGCGGCCTCCGGGCCCGGCAATTGCCCGGGCGCCAGCACCGGTCGGCCCGTCCCGCCGAGCGCCGGGGAAATCTTCTTCGGATCGATGTCGACGAATCCCTCGATCCGCACCCCTTCCGCTTCGAGCCATGCCGCCCGCTTGCGGGTCGGCCGGCCCGCGCCCCAGACCAAGATGCGCCGGCCGGCCGCCGCACGCCGCAATTCCCGCGCGAGCCAGGGCGCCTTGAGTCGGAAAAATGCTTCCGGTGCATAGCGCCGATCCGTCCGCGACAACCGCCCCGGCGGATCGTGCCAACAGACGAGAACCTCCGGCACCTTCGCCATGCGTACCCCTGCGTCCAACCAACGCAGCCACAGTTCGTAGTCCTCCGGAAAATCGCCGTCGCGGTAGCCGCCGAACCGATCGACCAGCTCCCGGCGAAACAGCACGCTGGGATGCGCCAACGGCGACTCGACGAAACGGTGCAACGCGATCGCCTCCGGGGTCGTAAGCGTATTCAGCCAATCGACATGCCGCGCATACCCCGACTGCGCCGCCCGGTCGCCGCCGAATTCGACCAAGCAGCCGGCGAGACCGATCCCGCGATTTTCGGGGGCCTGCAGAAAACGCACCTGCCGCTCCAACCGCGCCGGCACCGCCGTGTCGTCGGCATCGAGCCGCGCGATCCACGCGCCGCGCGCGGCCGCCAACCCCGCGTTCAGCGCCGGCACCAACCCGCGCGTCGGCAACCGCAGCAACCTGATCCGCGGATCGCGCGCCGCCGCGGCGGCCGCCACCCGGGCGGTATCGTCCGTGGAACCGTTTTCCACCACCAACGCCTCCCAGCGGGTCCACGTTTGCGCGACAAGACTCGCGAGAGCCCGGCCCAGCCACGCGGCCCCGTTGCACACCGGCAATACCACGGAAACGAGAGAATCGGACGCGGGCGCCACGCCGCGAAAAAAGCCGCCGGCTCCCGGCCCTGTCCACACCGTTGTCTTTCCCGCCGCCGGGATTGCCCCGCGCCGCGTCGGTCCCATTCTCAAAGCTAAGTAATTCCACGCCCCCCCGACGCTCGCCAAATCTCCTGCCGCTCGCATCTTGCCCAACTGATCCGTCCCCATGTCCGCGCCGCCCGTTCCGAACGCACCGACCAACCCGCCCATCGCCCCCGCCGCCGCTCCCGCGGCCGCCGCGATTTCCCCGGCGGCCGTCATCAGTCCGGCCCAGCGCGCCAACATCGAGAAAAAGACCCGCGTCGAGCTGGTCCGGATGGCCTACTCCCAGCTCACCCTGGGCACCGTCAGCACCGCCGTCGCCACCGTCGCGTTCGCACTGATCGTCGCCGGCCACCCCGGCACGGAATTGCTCGGGGTCTGGATCGCCGCCATTGTCCTGCCGTTGGCCTGGCGCGCCTGGCTTGCACACACCTTCCATCGCGCGACCCCGGAGCAGATCGAGAATCCGCGCTGGGGCCTCCTTTATCTGCTCAGCACCGGCGTGACGGCGACCCTGTGGGGCGTGACGCCTTGGCTCTTCCCGGTTCTCAACCAGCCCGGCACCACCCGCCTCGCCCACGTTCTGCTCCTCGCGGGCCTCGTTTCGGCCTCCGTGCGGATGCTGCTGCCCCTGCGCAAGGGCGCCGTCCTCTACGTCAGCCTGATGATGGGCCCGATCGCCGCCGTGCATTTCGCCACGGCGGAAATGGACGGCATCATCCTCGGCCTCTGCATCCTTTATTTCGTCGTTTACACGATCTGGACCACGCAACACAGCCACCGCGCCCTCTCGGATGCGCTCGTGCTCCGGTTTGAACAGGAGGAGATCGCCACCGAGCTCGCCGCCGAAATCGCCCGCCGCGAATCCCGCGAATCCGAGCTGCGCGAGGCCCGCGAAAAGGCCGAGTCCGCCAGCCGCGCCAAGGGCGAGTTCCTCGCCACCATTTCCCACGAAATCCGCACGCCGATGAACGGCGTCCTCGGCATGCTCCGCGTCGTCCGCGACACCCAGCTATCCAACGAGCAGCGCGGCTATCTCAAGACGGCCTCCGACTCCGCCGAATCGCTGCTCCTGCTCCTCAACGACGTGCTCGACTTCTCCAAGATCGAAGCCGGCCGCCTCGAGCTCGAACACGCCCCCTTCCCCCCGGCGACCACCGCCCGCGCCGTCACCGATCTGCTCCACGCCCGCGCCCGCGACAAGGGCCTGCAACTCGAGCTGCACCTCGGCGAAAATCTTCCCGGCGTCATCCTCGGCGACGGCACCCGCCTCCGCCAGATTCTCGTCAACCTCATCGGCAACGCCATCAAGTTCACCGAACGCGGCCGCGTCGACCTCACCGTCACCTGCGCCGAACGCACGCCGACCAAAGCCGTGATGCACTACACGGTCACCGACACCGGCATCGGCATGGATTCCGCCGCGCTCTCGAAACTGTTCAAGCCGTTCACCCAGGCCGACACCTCGATGAGCCGGCGCTACGGCGGCACCGGCCTCGGCCTCGCGATTTCCCAACGCCTCACCCAGTCGATGGGCGGCGCCCTCCAGGTCCAGAGCGCCATCGGCCAAGGCACCACGTTCCGGCTGATTCTCCCCTGCCAATTGCCCGACATCACCGTCGTGCAGCCGCGGCTGGAAGAAGCGCCGAAATTCGTCACCCCCGTCCTGCAGGGCCGCGTGCTCGTCGTCGAAGACGACTCCGTCAACCAGCAGGTCATCGACCTCTTCCTCAAGAAGCTCAACATCACCCCGAAGTTCGCCAACGACGGCGAGGCCGGCGTGATCGCCGCGACGTCGGAGACCTTCGACGTCGTCCTCATGGACTGCCAGTTGCCCGGCATCGATGGCATGGAAGCCACGCGGCGCATCCGCGAGAAGCTCGACGGCAAGCCGCTCAAGATCATCGCCCTCACGGCCAACGCCAGCACCCACGTGCGCGAAGCCTGTCTCGCCGCCGGCATGAACGACTTCCTCTCGAAGCCCGTGCGCTTCGAACTGCTCGCCACGATCCTGCAGCGCAATTTGTCGACCGCGCGCTGAGCGCCTAAAGCCGCCTGATCGCTGACCGCTGAGCGCAGAGCGCTCCTCCTCTACCGTTCCGGCACGAGCCAATCGATCCGCGCCGCGCCGCCCGGCGCCTGCGCCAACCGCCGCGCCAGCTCAGCCAGCACCGGCCCCGCCTCGCGGTCGAATTGCCACGGCGGATTGATCACGACCAAGCCGCAGCCCTTCAGTTTCACGGGCGAATCCTCCCCCGCGATCGTGAGCTCCGCGGCCAGCGTCGGCGGCGGGGCCAGTTCGCGCAGGCGTTCGAAAAACGCGTCCGTCCGCGCGCGGCCCGTGAGCGGATACCACACGGCAAAGACGCCGCCTGGCAACCGCCGCAAGCCGTCGCGCAGCGCCCCCGCGATCGCCGCAAATTCGTCCTGCGCCTCGAACGGCGGGTCGATCAGCACCAGCGCGCGGCGCTCCGGCGGTGGCAACAGCGCGCGCACCGCCGCATAGCCGTCCGTCTCCTGCACCGCCACGCCGCCCGCGGCGGCAAATTCCGCGCGCAACGCCGCCGCCTCCGCCGGCTGGCGTTCGCACAGGACAAGCCGGTCCTGCAAACGCGCGAGCCGCCGCGCGATCCACGGCGAGCCCGGGTAGAAACGCAGCGCGGGTTCGAGGTTGCCCGCACCGCGGTCGAACTCCCGCACCGCCGCGACGTAGTCCGCCAGCGGCGCCGGCAATTCGGCCGCGCCGTCGAGCAGGCGGCCGATGCCTTCCGGCCACTCCGGCACCCGCGCGAGCGTCTCGCCCGCCGCCGCCTGCGCCAAATCGTAGCCGCCGCGGCCCGCGTGCGTGTCGAGGTAGAGAAACCCTTTTTCCTTCCGCTGCAGGGCAACGAGCAATTGCCGCAGCAGGACGTGCTTCATCACGTCCGCGAAATTGCCCGCGTGGTACTGGTGGCGGTAATTCATCGCGGCCGGGGACCGACGGCGCGCGCGTTCACGCGTCGACCGGAATCTTCACCACCGTCTTGCGCACGAGGCCGCGCCCCGCCGCGGGCTGCAGGCCGGGCATGTGGCCGTCGACCGGGAAATACACCGCCGTCTCCCCCGCGCGGAACGGCAGCACCGCCGCGCCCGCGAAATCCGCGTAGACCACGAGGTCGCGTTCCGGGTTGTACGCGTCGCGTACGGCCAGGCGGGCAATGTCGGCAAACTCCATCAACTCCTCGCCGGCCACGATCACCTGCACGTCGATCAGCCGGCGGTGCGATTCGAAGAAACCCTCGGGCCGCGGCTTCGACAAATAGACTTGGTCGATCGCGAACACGCCGCCGCCGAGTTCGCGTTTCGCCGTTTCCCCGGCCGCCATCGCCGCCAGCCGCTGTGCGGCGTCGGAGCCGGGCTGCAGCAACGACTCGACGTATGCGAAGGCGGCGGCGAAGCCCGGCGTGCGGGGCGCCTGGGCGCGCACGGTGGCGAAAGTTCCGATGATGGCCATGGCCGCGCAATCCACCGGCCGCCGGTCCCGCTGGCAAGCCGTGAAACGGACGTTGCCGCCGCCGGCCCGCGGCGTTTCCTTCGGCGCCTCACCATGAACTCGTTTCTCCGCCGTCTGCTCCTCGTTGCTTTGTTCGCCCCCGCCGCGGCCCTCGCCGCCGGTTTCGAGGGGCTCGTCGTCTTCAAACTCACCGAAGCCAAGGGCAAGTCCCAGGAAATGCGCTACCAGGTCAAGGGCTCGAAACTTCGCATCGAGCTGCCCGGCCAAAAGGAACTCGGCGGCATCATCATCGATCCCGCCAAGCGCGAATCCCTCATGCTCATGTCCGAACAGAAGATGTACATGGTCATGAAACTGCCGGACGACAAAGGCCCGCAGGCCGGCAAGGCCGAGGACGTGAAACTCGACAAGACCGGCCGCACCGAGACGATTCTCGGCCGCAAGGCGGAGGAATTCGTCGCCACGTCCAAGGGCGAGAAAACCGAACTCTGGCTCGCCGAGGGCCTCGGCGCGTTTCTCTCGATGCCCGCGAATCCGATGGAAGGCAAAGGCGCGGCCGCGCCCGGCTGGGAGCGCGCCCTCGCCGGCAAGGACCTCTTTCCCCTGCGTGTCGTGAGCCGCGGCAGCAACGGCAAGGAAACCTTCCGGCTCGAGGCCACCGCCATCACGCCCCAACCCCTGCCCGATTCCCTCTTCGCCCCGCCCGCCGGCTACCAGAAGTTCGACATGGGCGGCATGATGCAGGGCATGGTCCCCGGCCTGGGCCGCTGAGTGTGCCGGAACAGTTGAGGGTTGAGTGCTGAGAGTTGAGAGATCGGATGCTCCGCCTCTCGACTCTCAACTCAGTACTCTCAACTCGGAAAAGCGGGCGCTCAGCGCCGCTTTTCCGTCAGCGGCAGCATCACGCCGCGGCGGAAGAGCGTCACCTGGCCCGTGCTCGACGAGACCACGATCGAGATGCAGTTGGCCGCGACGCTGATCGCCGCCGCCGCCGCGTGCCGGCTGCCGAGCCCGCTGGGCAACTCGTGCGTGCTGTCCGTCGCCTGGATCAGGCTGCCGGCGGATTCCACGACGCCGTCGCCGCGGATGATGAAGGCGCCGTCGATCGACGAAAACTCCTTCACCGTCTCGTCCATGAACGGATTGAGGATGTTGCGGTCCTCTTCCTTGTAACCGAAAAACGGATTCAGCACGAGCGGCTTGGAGAGGGTGCCGACTTTCTCGTTGTCGCCGACGACGAAGAGGCAGCCGACCGGCCGGCCCTCGCGGCCCTCGACGCCGAGTTCCGTCGCCACCGCGATCACGCGCTCCAGCACCTCGGGCTTCACGTCCGCGGGCAGCAGGTCCGCCGTCGAGCCGGTGAGCAGGGTCTGGAACTCGCGCTCGATGTCCACGACCACGAGCGTGTCGAACTGGTTCGAACCCGTGATGCCGCCGACGCAGCAGATGCGGTCGCTGAACGTCACGATCCCGCGCGTGAGCGCCACCAGCATCGCGCTGCGCAGCTGCGCGAGCCGTTGGTTCGAGAACGAACGCACCTGGATCGTCTCGGAAAACTCCGTCTGGTCGTCGCTCGTTTCCATCGCCGCGCGCGTCACGAGGATCGTCTTCAGCTTGGAACGCAGCACCCCCGGCTGGATGCCGCCGATGAAAGTATCGCCGAAGACCACGATCGCGTTGCAGTCCGCGCCCTGCGCCACGCGTTCGGCCTCGCGAAACATCAGGCGGTTCACGCGGTTCTGCTGCGCCTCGACGACGCGCATGCCGCCGAAGCCGCCGATCATCCGGTCGTAGAGCGTGTCGAGGTCCGGCGCGTTGACCAGGGTGTCGACGAGGTCCTTGTCCTTCACCTGCCGCGCGATCGAGGCCAGCACCTGCAGGTAGTCGCGGGCCTGCTCGCCCGCGATCAACATCACGATGAGATGGACGCGCTCGTCGGCGATCGCGCCGTCGTGCCGGATACCCACGCGGCTGCGGCCGATCGCGAGCACATAGCGGCGCGACATGCGGATGCGCACGTGCGGCAACGCCACGCCGAAGCCGAGGTACGTCGTCATCGTGCTCTCGCGGGCCAGCAGGCCCTTGAGCAGCGACTCCGGTTTAAGATCGGGGAATTTCTCGACGCAGACGCCGAGCAATTCCTGCAGCGCGCCCTCGAGATCGAGACTTTTCAGGTCGACGATGCGGCTCCGGGCGATGATCTTGTCGAGCCGCATGTGCTAGCGCGCGTGAAGGTGAAACGGAAAGGGAGAGTGGAGCAGCGGCCGGGAGGCCAAAGTGGCGGTCACTTTCACGCTCACCTTTCCTTGCACTCTACTTTTCCCACTGCAGCGCGCCCTTCTTGATTTCGTAAACCAAGCCGAGGATCAGCACGCCGAGGAAGAACGCGATCGGCCCGATGATCGAGATGTTGTTCGCGAGGAATTCCCGGTAGATGAACGTCCACGGGATCAAGATCACGACTTCGAGATCGAAAAGCATGAAGAGCAGCGCCGTGAGGTAGAACTTCACCGAGAACCGCGTGTGCACCAGGCCTTCGGCCGGCACGCCGCACTCGTAGGCGGAATCCTTGATCTTGTTCTTCTTGAAGCGCTGGCCGAAGAGATGGCTCGCGCCGATGACGCCGCCCGTGATGAGGGCGGCAAGCACCACTTGGATCAAAAAGGGAAGATACGCGGAGGTGGCCATGACGGACGTTCCCGATCACTTGGGCGCAGCCCCGCCGCCGCGGCAAGAGGGAATTTGGGGCGGCGGACCGTCCGGCGCCCAACCTGCCGCTTCAATCCACCGGAATGATCCGCGCCGTCTTCGTCTTCGTCGAACCGACGCCGAGCGTCTCGGCGAATTCCAGCGTCCGGATCTCCTCGTCGAGCACCTCGAAGCCGGACTTCTTGCGGTGGCCGTTGATCCGGTCGCGCGCCAAGGCGTCGAGCATGACCGGGTCCGTGCTCAGCCACATGATGGGCTCGGAAACCGTGTAGAGCGAATTGAAGAACGGGCCGCCGATGAACTGGTAGTGCTGCAGGCTCGCCAGCGTGAACATCCAGGTCTGGCGCAATTCGGGAATCGCGCTCATTTCCGCGACGGCCGCGGGCGCGTTGGCCGGCGAGCGGAAGAAACGCGCGGTGTTCGACGCGTTCCACAGGGTCGCGTTCACGAGGGCGCCGTTGATGCCCAGCGTCGGATGGTCCGTGTAGACCGGCAAATTGATCCAGAAATCGGAATCGAGGAACAGCGGCGTCGCCAGGAAGCTCTTGCGGTCCTCGTCCTTCGTCGACGTCGGCGACACGCCCTTCGTTTGCTGCTCCGCGAAGATCGGGTCGAAGCGCTGCGGGAGCGGCGAATCGTAGAACCACAGCGGGTCGTAGAACCGGCCCGATTCGAGCACGTAGACCGGATTGCCCGCAAACGGCGTCTCGCCCGACACCAGCGACGGCAGGTAACCCGTCATGCGCAGGCGCAGGGCATTCAACCCGACGAGAAAGATTTCCCGGTTCTCGAAACCGCGTTTGCGCAGCGCCGCGATCACCCCCTTGACCAACGGCAGCGGCGTCGCGAGGCCCGGACCGGAGTCCGCGTAAATCTTCAGACCGACGCGGCGCTTGGGCCCGGGGACCAGTTTCTTCCCGGTCTCGCGCTCGAAGGTCGCGATCATCGCCTCGACCGCCTGCTGGTACGCGAGCTCGTCGAAGCCGGCGAGTTTCGTCTGCCACACCGGCTCGGGGCGCGCGACCGCCGGCGTCGTCGGGGCGGTCGTGGCGGCGGGGGCGGAAGCCGCACGGGCGGCGGAAAGCCCCAGCAACAGGAGCGAGAGGGTGAACAGGCGCATGCGGGATTGGTCGTCTTCCGGGGAACGAAGTTTCCTCGGGGCCGCGAAACTTTGGGCGGCAACCCCCGCCCGGCAATGCCTTTTGTCGGATTGGCCGCGCTTCCTCGCGGACGTTGACAGCCCCCGCGCCGCACCGAATGTCCCCGTTCCGGTGCCGCGCGGTCCCCGCTCCGCGGCGTCGGCCGGCCGCTCCATGCCCGTCATCAAGCCCACCTGCATTCGTGACCTGAAACTCCGCGTGAACCTCGCGGACGTCGTCGGCCGCGTGGTCACGTTGCGCAAGGCCGGCGGCGCGCGGCTCAAGGGGCTCTGCCCGTTTCACAACGAAAAGACGCCGTCGTTCCACGTCGATGCCGATAAAGGTTTCTACAAGTGCTTCGGCTGCGGCAAAGCCGGCGACCTCATCACCTTCGTCCGCGACACCGAGCAGCTGAACTTTTCCGAAGCCGTCGAGGCCCTCGGCAAACGCTTCGGCATCGTCATCGAGTACGAGGAAGGCTCCGGCGGCCCCTCGCACGAGGAGCGCTCGCTGCGCCAGGAAATCTTCGATCTCCACGACGTCGCCGCGGAGCATTTCCACCAGGCCTTCCGCGCGACCGACGCCGCCGGGACGTTTTTCCGCACGTATTGGACCGAGAAACGCCGTTTCCCGATGGAAATTGCCGACGAGTTCAAGATCGGCGGCGTCGACGCCCAAGGCGGCGGCCTCGGGGCAGCGTTGCTCCGGCGCAAATTCTCCGAGGAAGCGCTGCGGCGCTGCGGACTGTTCTTCATCTACGACGACGCCGCGATCACGCTCCACGCGCTGCGCCCGCGTTTCCGCGGCCGGCTCATGATCCCGATCCGCGACCACCAGAGTCGCGTCGTCGCGTTCACCGCCCGCCAGACCGACCTCACGCCCGCCGACGATCCCGCGCGCGAAGCCAAGTACGTCAACTCGCCCGAGACGCCGATCTTCACCAAGGGCAATCTGCTCTTCAATTTGGACCGCGCGCGCACCGCCGTCGGCGAAGGGAAACCGTTCGTGATGGTCGAGGGCCAACTAGACGCCCTCCGCTGCTGGAGCGTCGGCCTGAAAACCGCCATCGCCCCGCAGGGCACCTCGATCACCGAAAGCCAACTCGTTTTGCTCCGCCGCTACCACTCGCAGGTCGAGTGCTTCTTCGACAGCGACAGCGCCGGCCAGAAGGCCGCCCTGCGCTTTTTGCCGATGGCTTTGAAAGCCGGGCTAGAGATCCGTTTTCTCACGCTCGCCGGCGCCGAGAAACTCGATCCCGACCTGCTGTTTCTCGAACGCGGCCTCGCCGGCTACGAGGACGTGCGCCGCGGCGCCCAGACCGCCATGGCCTTCGCCTGCAAGGCCGCGCTGCCCGATCCGTTCAACAGCACCGCGGAAACCAAATCCCGCGCCGCTCAGATTCTCTTCGAGGTCATCTCCGCCAGCGAAAGCGAAGTCACCCGCGCGGAATTCATCAAGGAAGCCGCCAACCACCTGCGGCTCTCCCCGCTCGCGGCCCAGAAGGATTTCCAGACCTTCCTCGCCCGCCAAAGCCGCCAAGCCGCCGCCCGCCCCGCGCCCACTGCCGACGATCCCGATTCCTCAACCCAGAACTCCAAACTCCAAACCTCCGGCAGCGCCGGCACCGGCGCCGCCGCCGGCGGCGCCCAGACTCCCGAGCACCACTTGCTCTTGCTTCTGTTGCATTTCGAAAAGCTCGGCCCGCCCCTCAGCCACGGCCTGCCCCACGATTGGATCGACACCTCCCACCCCGCCGGCGTCCTTCTCAATCGCTTCCTTGGCGAATTCGAACAGAACGCCTGGCCGGGCCGCGACCACCTCGACGGTTTGCTCGAGTCCGACGCCGAACGCGCCCTCGTCGCCAACCTCCTGTTCGAAGCCCCCGCCGTCGAGGATCCGGTCAAGGTCGCGCAGGAGGGAATGAAGCAGCTCCGCGCCCGGGCTTTGGAGCCCCGCCTGCGGCAAATAGAACTTGCTTTGGCCAACCCCGATGCGGACAGTGAATCTGACCCAATTTCTCTCTTGAAAGAACGTTCAGAACTGCAACGCCAGCTCCGCGCGCCGCTCGTCCTCGCGGCCGTGGCCTGATCCCGTCCGCGTTTGCCGTTCCCTTCGGTCGCCCTTAACTTCTTCCATGTCGCGCAAGTCCAAGTCCGCATCCGCTGATTCCGCCCAGTCCGAGGCCGTCGAGGCCGCGCTCGCCAAAACCGCCCCCGCGGCCGCCGAGGGCGGCGCGGAAAACATCCCGGCCGGCGGCATCAACGACAAGATCCGGCACCTCATCCGCCTCTCCAAGGAACAGGGCTACCTTACCTTCGACGACATCAACGAGGCCCTCCCGGAATCGGTCGAGAACCAGGAGGAAATCGACAACGTCCTCTCGATTCTGCAGAACCTCGAGATCGAGATCCTCGAGCCCGACCAGGTCGAGGACTACAAGCAGCGCCAGGAAGAGGCCGAGGAAGAGGAATCCCGTACTTCGCAGAACGACATCCTCGACGACCCCGTCCGGATGTACCTCAAGCAGATGGGCCAGGTCCCGCTGCTCACGCGCGAACAGGAAGTCGAGATTTCCAAGCGCATTGAAACGGCGGAACTGAAGGCCCAGGAAGCCCTCTTCCAGGCTTCCGCAATCGGCGCATACATCGGCGGCCTCGGCGCCAAGCTGCTCAAGCGCGAGGAACGCTTCGACCGCGTCGTCATCGACAAGAAAATCGAATCCCGCGAAGCCTACTTCAAGGGCCTCGAGAAACTCGTCAACGCGACCCTCGAACACGAGGGCAACGTCGCCGACGGCTGGGAGGAGTACCTCAAAGCCAAGGGCGAAGCCGAAAAGAAGAAGGTCCACGCCAAGTTCAAGAAACGGGAAACCGTTCTCCGCAGCCATTTCGGCAAGTTCTACTTCAAGCTGAAGGTCTACGAGGAATACCTCGAAGGTCTCCGCCCCATCCTCGAGGAAATCGAGTCGCTCCACCAGCAACTCGAGCGCGCCAAGCACCCGAAGACCAAGAAGGACGCCGCGATCGACACCAAGGCGATCAACGTCCGCCTCAAGCAGATCGAGGCCCAGCAGCGCATCCCCTGCGACGAACTGCTGAAGGTCGTCGCCCAGACCATGGTCCACGTCCGCGAGGCCCACAAAGCCAAGACCGAGATGGTCGAGGCCAACCTGCGCCTCGTGATCTCGATCGCGAAGAAGTACACCAACCGCGGCCTCTCCTTCCTCGACCTCATCCAGGAAGGCAACATGGGCCTGATGAAGGCGGTCGAGAAATTCGAATACCGCCGCGGCTACAAATTCTCCACCTACGCCACCTGGTGGATCCGCCAGGCCATCACCCGCTCCATCGCCGATCAGGCCCGCACCATCCGCATCCCGGTGCACATGATCGAGACCCTCAACAAGGTCATGCAGGTGCAGAAGCAACTCCTCCAGGAATACGGCCACGAGCCGACGCCCGAGGAAGTGGCCGACGAGATGAACCTGCCCGTCGAACGCGTGCAGCAGATCATGAAGATGGCGCAGCAGCCCATCTCGCTCCAGTCCCCGGTCGGCGACGGCGACGACACCAGCTTCGGCGATTTCATCGAGGACAAGTCCGCGGAGAACCCGTACGACATGACGGCGTACTCGCTCCTGCGCGAAAAGATCATCGACGTTCTCGATACGCTGACGGAACGCGAACGCCGCGTCCTGTCCCTCCGCTTCGGCCTCGTCGACGGCTACAGCCGCACCCTCGAGGAAGTCGGCAAGCAGTTCAAGGTCACCCGCGAACGCATCCGCCAGATCGAGGCCAAGGCCCTGCGCAAGATGCGCCACCCGACGCGCATCCGGCAGCTCCACGGTTTCTTCGACGCCGAGCAAATCGACAACGCGCAGAACCTCATGAAGGTCGCCGCCACCGCCCGTCCTCCGGGCGCCCCCGGCGCGCCGCTCCCGGGCAACGCCGGCCTCGGCGGTCTCGGCGGCTTGGGCGGCCCGCTCGGCGCCGGCAGCCTCCCCGGCGGCCTCGGCTTCCCGCTCCCGAAACTCTGAGCGGCGCAACGCGTCGGACGGCGGACGCCGGATCCTGTCGACCCTCAAAGCTCAGCTCTCAGCCCCGTCCGATCCCATGAAGCTCGCCGCCACCGTGCCCGTCTCGCTGGCGGCGATTTTGTTTTTCTCCGGTTGCCGCACGCGCCCGGCACCCATCCCGCCCGCCGCCGTCGCCCCGGCCGCCGTCCCCGATCTCAGCGGCCGCCTCGCGCCCAGCCCGCGCCTGATCGTCGGCCGCATCTTCGCCCTCGATCCCGCGCAGGGCTTCGCGTTTGTCGATCTCGGCGCCGACGCCCCCGCCGCCGCCTTGGTCAACGGCACCGAACTCATCGTCCGCACCCTCGACCTCCGCGAAACCGGCCGGCTCGTCGCGTCGAGCCATCTCCGCGGCCGCACGCTCGGCACCCGCATCGCGGCCGGCGCGCCGCAGGTCGGCGACGAAGTCGTGTGGCTCGCGCCGTGAACGGCGCTTTCCCGCTTTACAGACCGGATGCCCGGCCTAGCTTCCGTCCGTTATGACCTCGACCCTGATCCTCGCCGCCTTCGGCCTCGGTATGCCGGAGCTGATCATCATTCTGGTGATCCTCCTCGTCCTCTTCGGCGGCTCGAAGCTTCCGGGTCTCGCCAAGGGCATCGGCCAGTCGATCAAGGAATTCAAGAAGGCCTCGAAAGAAGAAGCCGAAGCCGAGAAACCCGCGGCCGCTCCCGCCCCGGCCCCCGAGGTCAAGAAGACCGAGCCGACCACGACTCCGCAGGCGACCGGCACCAAGTAAGCCGACCCGCCGTTTCCGTTTTCCCGCGCGCCGCATTCCGGCGCGCTTTTTTTTTGCCCGCTGCCCGCGCCACACTGCCGCGCGCCAAACGCGAAACCGCTCCCGACCACGCAACTGCCGGGGTGTTATCGGCGGCTTCGCAACGCTGGGCTCCCGGTTCTCAGGTCCCCGCCTCGACCTCCGGCTCCGGTTGCTCCCGCAGCCAGACTTTGAACTCGCCGATCTGCACGGGCGTGCCGAGCACGAGGATCTCGTCGCCGGACCGCAGCTGTTCGTTCGCCGAAGGATTCAGGATCCGCATCCCGCCGCGGTGCACGCCGGCCACCTGCACGCCGTGATTCTGCGCCGGCGACAATTCGCCGAGCGTCCGGCCCGCCGCGCGGCTCCACGCCGGCACCGACACCGCCTCCATCCGCACTTCGGCAAAAACCGAATCCGCCCCCGGCGCGCCCGACACCGCGGCGAGGAATTCCTTGCCCGCCTTCACCTGCTCCGTCGTGCCGAGCAGCAGCACCTTGTCCCGCGGAAAAAGCACGGCGTCCGGCGGCGGCAGCGGGATCATGTACCCCTGGCGCTCGATGCCCACGACGGAACAGCCGAACTTTGCCCGCAGCCCGAGTTCGGCGATCTGCTTGCCCTGGCAGTCGGCCAAATCGGGCAGGGTGCAATCGATCATGTGCAGGTTCCACTCCCGGTGCGGCTGCAGCCAGGGCGCCGTCGTCGCGGTCATCTTTGTGTCGCCCGTCTCGATCACGCTCATGATCTCCACCTCCAGCTCGCTGTGCCAGTAGATCAGTTTGCGCCGCAGCACGATCAGCGCGGCCAACGCCACGAGCGCGCTCGCCAGCACCAGCCACTTAGCCGTTCCCTCGAGCGGCAGCACCGCCGCCAGCCAAACATAGAGCAGCCCGGCGAACGCGATCTTCAGCGCCGTCTCGACCAGCGGCCGCAGCCGTTTCGCGTGCGCCGCGCCGCGCGTGGAAATCTCCGCGTAAACCAGCGCCATCGCGGACAGGTTCCGCCAGATCGCCACCAGCGGCGCGAGGATCACCAGCGTCAGCGTCGTCCAAAACGCGAGGTACAGCGTCTGCTGCGAAAGCCCGGCGGGCGCCGCGAGTCCCTCGACGAAAGCCAGCAGCTGGCCGGAGAACACGACCAGCCCCGTGACGAAGAACATGCCGACGCCGACCTGGATGATGCGCTTGCGGCTCAGCTGCCAGAGCAGGTTCCGCGCGCGCCGCGCCTGCATCCGGTCCAGCCAACGGTGATACAGCACGACCCAGTCGTTGAGCCAGCGCGGCTGCCGCGCGACCACCGCCTCCGCGATCGGCTCCGCCCGCCGCATCAGCAGCGGCGCCGCCAGCGTCGTCACCAGCGAGATGCCGACCGCCAGCGGATAGAAGCGCGTCGGCACCACCGCCGCCGTCACGCCCAGCTGCGCGATGATGAACGAAAATTCGCCGATCGGCGTCACCGTCAGCCCCGTGCGCAGGCTCTCCTTCAGCGGCGTGCCGATCAACGTCAGGCCGGTCGCGACCGCCGCCGGCCGCGCCGCGAGCGTGAACGCCGCCACCCCGAGGATCAGCGGCCCTTCGCGCCACAGTTCCCGCGCGTCGATCTGCATGCCGATCGCCACGAAAAATACCCCGCTGAACACGTCGCGCATGCCTTCGAAGGTCCGCTCCACCTGGTGCCGGTGCGGCGTCTCCGCCACGATCGTGCCCAGCAAAAACGCCCCGAGCGCGAGCGAGTAGCCCGCCAGTTGCGCCACCACCGCCAGCCCGAACAACAGGCCCGCGATGCCCAGGGTCTGCAGTTCCTCGTTGGCCGACACGCTCATCCGTTTCAACAGCCAAGGCACCAGCAGCAGGCCGGCGATGCCCGCCAGCACCACAAAGGCCCCGAGCTGCAGCAGCGTTGCCCCCACGCTCGCCTGCGGCCCCGACCCGAGCTGCACCGCCGAATTCAGAATCGTCAACATCACCACCGCCACCACGTCCTCCAGCACCGACACGCCCATCGCCAGCTGCCCGGAGCGCTCGTGGTTCTTGCCCGTCTCCTGCAGGATCTTGCTGATGATCGCGGAGGACGACACCATCAGCATGCCCGCGAGGAACAGGCCCTCCGTCGCGCTCCAGCCCACCGAGACGGCGAAAAACCGCGAGAGGTGGTACATGACGATCGCCCCCGCGAAGGTCGCGAACACCAACCCGAGCCCGAGCCGCCGCAGTTTCCGCAGGCTCAGCTGCAACCCGATCGAGAACATCAGGAACACGAGGCCGATCTGCGCCAACGTATCGATGCGCTCCACGTCCGCCACCAGCGTGAGCGGCGGCGTGCGCGGACCGACGACCATGCCGGCCACGAGGAAACCGACGATCACCGACAGCCCGATGCGCTGGCAGATCCAGCCCACCACCCCCGCCACGACGAGGATGACCGCGAGGTCCTGGATGAAATGGAATCCGTGCATGGCCGAGCGCGCCGTCGCGCGGCTTGAAAACGCGAGCAACCGCCGGCCGCGTCAAGCGCGGCGACTCCGCGCCGCCTGCAAATCGCCCTCGCCGCGGCCGCCCCGCATCCGTCCGGCAGCCGTCAGTTCCCGACCTTGATCTCGCTGATCTGGACGACCGGCTGGATCGAGGTGAACTTCGGCAAATCGCCCATGATCTCCGCGGCATGCGGCCCGAAGGCCGCCTGGAACGCCGGCACCGAATCGAAGGTGAAGTGGGCCAGCGCGACAAACTCCGCCGGGCTGCCCGGCGCGCCGCCGCCGAGTCCCTGCTCGATCGCGGTCGCCCGCGCGGCCGCGCCGAAGCGGGCGCCGACCAGCGGCACGTGGATATTCAGATAGTAGTCCCAATCGAATCGGGCACCTTCTTGGCGGGGATACAGCACGCTGACACGGATCATGGTCGGGGAGGCAGGTTGGGGATCGGGGTGGGAAAGGAAGGCGAATCAGACGAGCTGTTCCGGCGTGATCGGCAGCGACCGCACGCGCTTGCCCGTGGCCGCGAGCAACGCGTTCGCCAGCGCCGGCGCCACCGGCGGCGTGCCCGGCTCGCCGATGCCGCCCATCTTCGCGCCGCTGTCGATGATGTGCGTCTCGACCACCGGGGCCTCGTTCATCCGCAGCACCGGATAGTCGTGGAAATTCGACTGCTCCGGCCGCCCTTCCTTGAACGTGATCTTGCCGTAAAGCGCCGCCGACAGGCCGTAGATCACGCCCGACATGATCTGCGCCCGCACGCCGTCCGGATTCACCGCCGTGCCGCAATCGACCACGGCCGTCACCTTGTGCACGGTAAAGGCTCCGGCGGCCCCGAGCGAAAGCTCGACGACTTCGCCGACGATCGAGCCGAACGATTCCTGGATCGCCACACCTTGGAAACGCCCCGGGGCGGCTTTGCCCCAGTTGGATTTCTCGCGGAGCAATTTCAAAATCGCGACGTAGCGCGGATGCGCCCCGAGCAGCCCGATGCGATAGTCGATCGGATCTTTGCCCGCCGCCCGCGCGGCATCGTCGACCAACGTTTCCTTCACGTAGGCCGTGAAGGTGTGCCCGACGGAACGCCACCACAGCACCGGCACGCCGGCCGGCGCCAGATGGTAATCGACGCGCAGATTCGGCACCGCGTACGGCAAATCCGCGAGCCCCTCGACCTGCGTCGCGTCGACGCCGTCCTTGAGCATCATCGGTTCGAACGCCGTCCCCTGGATGATCGACTGGCTCACGATCTGGTTTTCCCAGCTGACCAATCCGCCCGCCGCATCGAGTCCGACTTTCGCGGTCACGACCGTCCGCGGCCGATAGTAACCCCCGCGCATGTCGTCCTCGCGCAGCCAGACGACCTGCACCGGCATCGTGCCCGCCGCTTTCGCGACTTGCACGGCCTCGACGATGAAGTCCGACGAGGGACTCGCCTTCCGGCCGAAACCGCCGCCGAGCAAAGTGGTGTGCAACGTCACCTTCTCCGGCGCCACGCCCGCGGCCTTGGCTGCGTTCATCACGTCGACGCCCTGGAATTGCGTCGGCGCCCAAATCTCGACGCTGCCGTCGGCCTTGAACTGCGCCGTCGCGTTCAGCGGCTCCATCGCCGCATGCGCGAGGTACGGGAAATCGAAGGTCGCCTCGATCTTCCGCGTCGCTTTGGCAAACGCCCCCGGCGCATCGCGGTCGCGGCGCGCGGGCGCCCCGGGCGCCGCCGCCCGCTGCAGATAATCGGCCCGCTGCGCCCCGCTTTCGAGCTGCGCCAACGGTCCCAGGTCCCAATCGACCGCGAGCGCCTCGCGGCCCTGCTTCGCGGCCCACACGCCGTCGGCGATCACCGCCACGCCCGTCGGCACGCGCAGGACCTGCTTCACGCCGGCGACCTTCCGGGCCGCCGTCGCGTCGAAGGACTTCACCTTGGCGCCGAACACCGGCGGCCGCGCCACCGTCGCCGTCAACATGCCCGGCAGGCGTACGTCGATTCCGAATACGCCCTGGCCCGTGACTTTCTCGCGCGCGTCGATCCGGCGAGTGCCCCTGCCGAGCAGTTTGAACGCCGCCGGCGCTTTCAACGTCACGCCCTGCGGAGCCGGCAGCGCCGCCGCCGCCGCGGCCAATTCGCCGAAGCCGGCCTTGCGCCCGTCGGGCGCGATGACCGTGCCGTTTTCCGCGCGCAGACCGGCCGCCGGCACTTGCCATCGCCGCGCCGCCGCCTCGACCAGGAGCGCGCGCGCCGTGGCCCCGGCCTGCCGGAGCTGTTCGTAGGATTCCCAGGTGCTCGTGCTGCCGCCCGTCATCTGGATTCCGAACGCCGTATGCGCGTACACCTGGGCCGCCGGAGCCGCCTCGACCTTGATCTTGGTCCAATCGGCCTCGAGTTCCTCGGCGACGCACATGGCCATCGAAGTATAGATGCCCTGCCCCATCTCCGCGTGCTTCGCGAGCAGCGTCACCGTGCCGTCGGAGGCGATCCGGAGAAACGCGTTCGGCGCAAAGGGCGCCGCCGCCGCCGGCACCGCCGCCGGGGCCTGCGGCACAAAACGGAAACCGACGACCAGGCCCGCACTCGCCGCCGCCGTGGTCCTGAGGAAATTCCGCCGCGACAACGCGGCCGTTTCGGTTTGGGCAGTGGTTCCGTCCATGGTCACTTGCCTCCCTTCGCCGCCGCCAATTCCGCCGCGCGGTGCACGCCGGCGCGCACGCGCTCATAGGTGCCGCAGCGGCAGATGTTGCCCGCCAGCGCCTCGTCGATCTGCGCGTCCGTCGGCCGGGCCTGTTTTCCGAGCAACGCCGCCGCGCTCATGATCTGGCCCGACTGGCAGTAGCCGCATTGGACCACGTCCTTTTCGATCCAGGCTTGCTGGACCGGATGCAGGTGGGCCGCGTTCGCCGCGAGGCCCTCGATCGTCACGATCGGCAGGCCGGCCGCCGCGCTGACCGGCGTCTGGCAGGAGCGCACCGCTTCGCCGCCGAGGTGGACCGTGCACGCGCCGCAGAGCCCGAGCCCGCAGCCGAATTTGGTGCCGGTCAGACCGAGCTCGTCGCGCAGGACCCACAGCAAAGGGGTGTCGCCCGCGGCGCGCACGTCGACGGATTTGCCGTTGAGCGTAAGTTTCATGGGGGAAAGGGAACGCCCGCACGCTGTGCCGCCGCCCCCACTTGGCAAACCCGGACCGGTCAAAGCGGCGCAATTGTCGCCGTGGGCGCCGCCGGGCATTTCCCTCGTTGACACCCCCCGGGGCCGCCGATTCGTTCCCGTCGGCGGCAACGCCGCCCACCCTCGCTTCTCGCTCCCGCATCATGGCGAACATTTTCGGCTACTTTTCGAACGACATCGGCATCGACCTAGGCACCGCCAACACGCTCGTCTACGTGAAGGACAAGGGCATCGTTCTCCGCGAGCCCTCCGTCGTCGCCCTCGACACGTCGTCGCGCAAGGTCCGCGCCGTCGGCGACGAGGCGAAACGCATGCTCGGCCGCACCCCGGGCAACATCACCGCCATCCGGCCCATGAAGGACGGCGTCATCGCCGACTTCGATGTCACCGAGGCGATGCTCCGCTACTTCATCCGCAAGGTCTCCAGCTCCGCCTTCCGCGCCCCGCCCCGCGTCGTCATCGCCATCCCCTCCGGCATCACCGAGGTCGAGAAGCGCGCGGTGAAGGAATCGGCCATGCACGCCGGCGCCCGCGACGTCATCACGATTCCCGAACCCATGGCCGCGGCCATCGGCGTCGGCCTCCCGATCGACGAACCCGCCGCCAACATGATCGTCGACATCGGCGGCGGCACCACGGAGATCGCGATCATTTCGCTCAACGGCATCGTCTTCTCGAAATCGATCCGCGTCGCCGGCGACGAACTCGACAGCGCCATCATCAATTACATGAAGCGCGCCTACAATCTCCTCATCGGTGAACGCACCGCGGAAGAGATCAAGATGCGCGTCGGGTCCGCCTACCCGCTCGACGAGGAACTCACGATGGAGGTCAAGGGCCGCGACTCCGTCGCCGGCCTGCCCAAGACCATCCACATCACCTCGCAGGAAATCCGCGAGGCCCTCGCCGACACGATCGCCGCCATCGTCGACGCCGTCCGCGTCACCCTCGAGCGTTGCCCGCCGGAACTTTCGGCCGACCTCGTCGACCGCGGCTTCGTGATGGCCGGCGGCGGCGCCCTCATCCGCGGCATCGACAAGCTGCTCAGCGAAAAGACCGGCCTGCCCGTGACCGTCAGCGACGACCCCCTCTCCGCCGTGGCCAACGGCACCGGCGCCGTCCTGAACGATCTCTCGTGGCTGATGCAGAACGTCTGACGCGCGCCGCGCGGCCCGCGCCCGCCCGCCCGCGCCGGCCGTCCGTCCCCCGCCCGTGCCCTTCAAGCGTTTCGACCAGAACCGGCCGTTCCTGACCCTCGCGCTCGTCGCGCTCGCGTGGTTGCTGATCCCCACGGCGGTCAAGTCCTGGGGCCGGGCCAGTTTCTTCGAGCTCACCGCCCCGGTCACGCTCGCCGTCTCCCGCGTCCGCGATCTCCAGGATTTCTGGGCCCTCCGCCTGCGCTCCAAAACCGAGCTCATCGAGGCCGGCCGCGACCTCGCCCGCCTCAATTCGTCCTACGAACTCGCCGTCCAGCAAAACCTCGAGCTCCAGGCGGAGATCGCACGCCTCGAGGGCGTCCTCCGCCTGCCGTCGTACACCGAGTACCGCTACGAGCACGCCCGCGTCGCCCGCCGCGATTTCTCCGGTTGGTGGCAACGCATTGTCATCCGCAAGGGCCGCAACTTCGGCATCCCCGTCGGCGCCCCGGTCGTCTTCACCGGCGGCGTCGTCGGCCGCGTCACCGAAGTCCACGCCACGACCTCGATTGTCGAGCTCATCACCAGCCAGACCGTCAAAGTCGCCGGCGTTGTCGAGGGCGACACCCGCCCGCTCAGTTTCCAAGGCGGCGTCAATCCCACCTTCGCCCCGCCCACGGGCATCGTCGAGTTCGTGCCCCTCGACATCATCGTCGGCCCCAACTCACCGAAACGCCTCGTCACCTCCGGCTTCGGCGGCGTTTTCCCGCCCGGTCTCACGCTCGGCACCATCGTCCGCGTCGAGCCCGGCAGCGACGGGCTCTTCAAGTCCGGCACCGTGCGCCTCGACGAACGCCTCGGTTCCCTGACCGAGGTCACCGTGCTCGTGCCCGTCGGCCAGCCCTGACCGGCACCGCCCCGCCATGCGCCGCGTCCTGACGCTCTTCGCCGCCCAGCTCGTGCTGTGGACCTTGGTCACGACACTGAACCACGCCCTCACGGAGTGGCGCGTGTACCTGTTTCCCGGCGCCCTCTATGTCGCCTTTGCCGCCTTGCTCCAGCCCCGGCGGGCCGGCCTCGCCGTCGCCCTCCTCGGCGGCCTGGTCTGCGACGCCACCACGCCCGTGGCTTTCGGCACCCACGCCTTGCTGTTCGCGGCGGCCCACCTGATTCTGTTCCATCTGCGCGACCGCCTCCCGAAGGAGGACAATCTCGGCCTCGTGATCGTCGTCCTCTTCGCCAA
This sequence comes from Opitutaceae bacterium, assembly GCA_027482185.1. Lineage (GTDB taxonomy): Bacteria > Verrucomicrobiota > Verrucomicrobiia > Opitutales > Opitutaceae > ER46. The sequence goes on from JAIXWF010000019.1 coordinate 141,447, forward strand.
CCTCGCCCTCTTCCTCGTGTTTTCGCTCGGCCAGATCCGTTCCTCCCCGTCCCCCGCGGCCGTCTGGCCGCGGCTGATCGCCGATCTCGCCTGCACCCAGGTCTTCCTCGCCCTCGTCACGCCCTGGTTCTTCGCCCTGCAGGCGCAGGCCCTCGGCCTCGCCCGCGTCCCCCGCGAGCAGGGCGCGTAACAGACCGCCGGATACCGCCATGGGCCCCCGCGCATCATCCGCCGGCGAGCGCAGCGACTCCCTCGTCGAGTCGCACAAGGGCTACGACCCGCGCATCATCCTGTTCTATTTCCTGCTCGCCGCCCTGCTCGCCGTTCTCGCCGGCGGCCTCGCGTACCGGCAGCTGGCCAACGTCGGCAAGTACGCCGACGCCGAGCGCCAGCAGAACCAGCGCCGCGTCCTGTTCCCTGGCCCCCGCGGCAACATCTACGACCGCAACGGCCAACTCCTCGTCGGCAACAACCACCGCTTCGCCGTCCTGCTCCACCTCGACGAACTCAAGACCGAGCTCATCGCCGAGCAGTCCCGCATCCGCCGCAACTTCGTCGCCGCCGTCGACAAGAAGGACGTCCCCGGCTCCTCGCAGCTGCGCCAGATCGCCCGCGTCACCCTCGTCCAGCGCTACCTCGACCAGGTCAACCAGATCCTCGGCCGCGACGAAAAGGTGAACGCCGCCGAGCTCGGCCGCCACTTCGACCGCCAGCTGCTGCTGCCGTACACCCTGGTGGACGATCTCTCCGGCGGCGACTTCGCCCGTCTCATCGAGAGCCTGCCGGTCCGCTCCCCGCTCGAGGTCTACGCCTCGAACATCCGCCAGTACCCGTTCAACGGCGCCGCCGCCCACACGCTCGGCTATGTCCGCCCCGACAGCGAGGTCGAGGCCGACGGCTTCCCCGGCGAGGACCTCACCACCTTCAAGATGAAAGGCACGAGCGGCCGCGACGGCCTCGAGAAAATGTTCGACGCCCAACTCCAGGGCGAGGCCGGCGGCCGCATCTACCGCGTCGATCCCACGGGTTTCAAAATCAACCCGCCCCTCGAATCCCGTTCCCCCAAGCAGGGCAAACACCTGGTCACCTCCCTCGACATCGATCTCCAGCTCGTCGCCGAGCAGGCCATCGGCGACCAGATCGGCGCCGCCATCGCGATCGACGTTCCCACCGGCGAGGTCCTCGTCCTCGCCAGCATGCCGAACTACAATCTCAACGATTGGTACCCGCGCATGCTCCCGGAAACCTACCGGAAAATCCAGGAGCGCGGCGCCGAGTTCAACTACGCCGTCAACGGCCGCTTCCCGCCCGGCTCCACCTACAAGATCCTCACTTCGATCGCCGGCCTCCGCGCCGGGGTGCTCAAGCCCGACGAGTCGATCATCTACTGCGACAGCGTCCTCCGCCGTTTCAACGGCCGCTTCGTCTGCTACAACGGCCGCGAGCACCACCAGGAAATCCTGCTGCCCGAAGCTATCGCCCAGAGCTGCGACATCTACTACTACGAGGCCGGCTGGCGTACGACGCCCGAGCGCCTCGCCGCCGAATCCCGGCGTTTCCACCTCGACGTCCCCACCGGCATCGAAGTGCCCGAGCGCGGCAAATCGATCATCCCCGATCCCGAATGGAAACTCCGCGAGCGCGGCGAAAAATGGTTTCCCGGCGACACCGCCAACATGTCCATCGGCCAGGGCTTCGTCTGGGTTTCCCCCCTGCAGATGGCCTGCTTCACCGCCTCCGTCGCCCGCAACGAAGTGTACACCCAGCCCACGCTGTTGCACGACCCCGACCGCCCCCGCCAGCGCCACGAAGCCATCGGCCTGACCCCGGACCAGCGCAAAGCGCTCCTCGACGGCATGGAGGGCTGCGTCACCCACGGCACCGCCAAGACGATCAACGCCATCGCGGAACTCCGCATCCCCGGCGTCAACATCCTCGGCAAGACCGGCACCGCGCAGATCCCCGGCAAACGCAACGTCGCCTGGTTCATCGCCTTCGCCCCCCGCGAGAATCCGCAGATCGCGATGGCCGTCGCCCTCGAGGGCGATACCCCCGGCGAGGAATACGGCGGCGGCCGCAACGCCGCCCCCATCGCCGCCGCGGTGATGAAGCGTTTCTTCGAGAAACGCGCGAACCCCGGCCGCACGATCATCGCGCCCGTGCGTTCGGAGTGAACCTCGCGCGCGACTGCGGCGGGCGGCCTTTCTGTCAGCCGACCGGCGCGGGCGCTTCGCGGCGTCCGACCTTCGCCGCCACCTTCGCCCGCCGGAAAACCCCGGACGGCTCCGGCCACGTCGCCGGGGCGCCGTAACGCAGGCGCTGCAACTCGGCCACGGCCTCCCGCACCCGCGGATCGGCCGGGTCCGCCGTCTCCGCCAGCCGCCGCAGCCAAACTCCGGCCTCGCGCCGCACCGGATGCCCCTGGGCCCCGCGGTTCCGCGACCAACCCGCCAGCCAGCCGCGGCCGAACTCGCGCCACGCCCAGACCAACGCGGCCGCCATCGCCGCCGCCGCCGCCAGGCGGAAGAACCGCCGGCCGTCCCACGGCTGCGCCAGCCACGCCTTCAGCTTCGCCACCGCCGCCTCGAATTCCTCGCGCAGGCGTTTGCCCGTGTTCTGCGTGGCTTCCTTCACGGCCTTCAGCGTCTCCGCCTGGCTCGCCGTATCGAAACTGACGATGCGCCGGTACCAGAACACCCGCAGGCTGTCCAAGCGCGCCTTCCAGCTGCGGTCCATCCGCGACACGAGCGCCTGTTCGCCCCTCGGCTCCGCCGCCTGCGCCGCGGCCGAAGTCCCCAGCGGATCCGCCCGCAGCCACGCGCCCGCCGCCTCGTCGAAAATCTCGGCCCACGCGTGCGCGTCGGAATTCCGGATCGTGAAGTTGTTCGAGTAACCGTTCCACGAGCCGCCGCGGAAACCCGTCACCACCCGCGCCGGATAGCCCGCCGCCCGCGCCAGCAGCACGAACGATCCGGCGAACAGCTCGCAATGGCCCGCCTCGCGCGAAGTCAGCCAGCGCACCAACGGATCGCCCGGGCCTGCCGGGATCGACGGCGACAGCGTGTACGCGTGGTTCCGCCGCAGCCACTCCTCGATCCGTTGCGCGAATTCCGCCGCCGGCAGCCGCGCCGGCCCCGCGATTTCCCGCGCCACCTGCGCCAACCGCGCCTGCTCCGCCGCCTCCAGCGGCAGCCGGATCTGCAGCGTGCCCCGCCGCGGATTCGCCTCCGTGCGCTCGCGCCAGCGCTGTGCGAAACCCGGATCCGGCAGCACCCCCGACACCTCGAAACCCTCGACGCGGTACGCCGTCATCGCCGCCGGTTCCTCGCGCAGCGCCAGCAGCCCGAGATTCGGCGCCAGGCGGAAATTCTGCACTTCGCGGAAGCGCAGCAATTCGAAGCGCCCGAGCAGCGGGAGGTAGCGGCTCACGCCCGACTCGAGGAAAAACGTCCACACCGTCGCCGCGCCGAGCTGCGGTTTCACGTCGCCGTGCACCAGCGCATGCGTCCGCACCGGCCCGAATTCCTGCCCGACCAGCCCGAGCGACAACCGGAAGGTGCCGTTCTCGTAGTGGTCGAGCACCAGCATGCGCCAGTACGGCGACGCCGGGATCTGCGACTGGTCCGACACGTCCACGCTCAGCGCCACGGACGTGTCCTGTTGGATCTCCGTCACGTCGCCGAACTTGATCGTGTCCGAAAAACCGCTGCGCGCCTTCTTCGTGATCAGGCGGTCGAGGAACATGCTGTTCTCCAGCTGGAACCGGGGGATCGCGAGGAAGAGCAGCGCCGACACGCCGACGACGCCGGCGAACAGCACCGCGCCGAAGCCGAGCACCCGCCAATCGGTCACCGCCCGCACGCGCTCCGCCAGCCGGCGCCAATCCGCGTCCTGCGCCCAGTCCGGCAATTCGCCCGGCGGCACCGGCGGCAGTTTCTTTCCGCCCGTGGCCGCATCCGTCAAAGTGATCACGAGCAACAGCGCCAGCGCGCAGCCCGTGTACACCAACAGGTGCGCGGCAAACGTGAGCGACACCGTCAGCACGCCCGCCACGACCACCAGAAAGAGCCCGAGCACCACCACCTGCAGGTCGTCGCGCCGCTGGCGGTAGGTGATATTCCGATACAGCAGCAGCATCACCGCCAGCCGCACCATCGCCGGCAAAATCTCCGTCTTCAGCCACAGGTCGCCGGCGAAGAATGCCACCATTGCGGGAAACGCGAGCCAGTGCACCAGCCGCGGCACCCGAGACGGCAGGTCCGGCCGCACCGCCGTCGCCAGCGTGGCCGCCGCCGTCAGGCCCATCAGGACCCACGCGTCGACCTCCATGTACAGCACCGTCCCCACCGCCAGCAGCGTCAGCGCGGCCCCGAGCAGCCACTTGAGCTGGTGCAGTTCGGCGAGCGCGAGCTGGGGGCGGCGGACGGCGGGACGGCTCATGTTCGGATCAGGCCGAAGCGGCCAGTTGCCCGTCGACATACGCCGCGACGCCCCGCACGCCGTCCGGTACAAAGGTGATCACCTGCTGGCGTCCGCTCCGCGGCGCGCCGGGGCCGGGTTCGGCGCCGGCCGGTCCCGCGTCCGGCGCCGGCGCGAACGGCTGCTCCGACACGCGCAGCACCGCGAGCGCGTCGAGGAACAGCTCGAGGTCGTGCACCCGGCGCATCGGCTGCGGCGCGCCGCCGTCGATCGCCACCGCCACCAGCCGCCCGGCCCGGAAAAGATCCTCCGCCAGCGTCGCCGCAAAGCTGACCAGCACCTCGAACTGCTCCGGCCGGCGCCACATGCCGCCCTCGGTCCGCACCCACAGCGAATAGCCCTCGGCGCTCTCCGCCGCCAGTTGCCGCACGAGCAGGGTCTGCGTCCGCGCGCTCGCTTTCCAGTGGATCAGCCGGTGCGAGTCGCCCGGCGTGTAGCGGCGCACCGCCAGCAGGTCGCCGCCCGTGCCCGGCCGCGACACGCGTTCCCCGCCGGCCACACGGCGCGCCGCGCCGAGCGCATGCCGCCGGTATTCCGTCGGCGCCGGCCAGACGATCGCGTCGCAACCCACCTCCGTGCCGACGTCCTTGCGCAGAAAGCCGAACGGAAACAGCGAGCCCACGCTCGCCAGCTCGACCCGCAGCCGCCCCCGCTCCGCCGGCCGCACGATCCATTCGATCCGCCCCTCGCCCCGCGGATCCAACCGCCCGATCTGCGGCACGCGCCCGCGGCGCTCGGCCGCTTCCGCGCGCGCCAACGCCGCCTTCACTTCGGCCCCGCTCGCCGTCACGGTCGATTCCGCGCGGCCCGGGCCGTGGCGGTCGACCGGCTTGGCCAGAAACTCGAACCACAGGCCGTAGGTCGGCAGAAAGCGTTTCCCGTTCCGCAGATCGAGGCCGACGACCGTGTCGTGCCCCGCGCGCAGCGGCGGCGCCAGCTGCAGGCGCCACTCGACGGCGCGCAGGTTCAGCCACGAAAGCACGCCGCTCAGAATCAGGCAGGCGAGCAGCAGCGAGAGCGTGATGAACAGAATGTTGCTCGACGAATTGTACGCGGCGGTGCCGATGCCGAGCGCCAGCGCGATCAGGATCACGCCGGGGATCGTCGGCAGAATGCGGTGCCCGCGCTGCGGATACACGAGCGACCACAGCAGGACCGCCCACGAGAAGCGCGCCCGCGGCGCCCGCGCGCCCGGTCCGGACCATTCGGCGGCAAGGGCCATCGCCGGCCGCTTACTTCGGCGCCGGCAGCGAGCCGACGATCCGTTTCAACGCCGCCGTCACCGCGCGCCGTTCCTCCAGCGCGTCGCTCGTCTGCCGCGCCAGCGCGAGGCGGTGCGCCAAGACCGGCGCCACCAGCTCGGTCACGTCGTCCGGCAGCACGAAGTCGCGCCCGAGCACCAGCGCCCGGGCCTGCGCCGCCGTGCGCAGCGCGAGGCCGCCGCGCACGCTCACGCCGGCGCGGAACTCCGCCTCCGTCCGCGTCGCCCCGACGATCCGCAGCACGAAATCCAGCACGCTGTCCTCCACGAACACCTGCGGCACCAGCGCCTGCAGGCCGAGCACTTCGCTGCGCGTCAGCACCGGATTCAGCGCGATCGCATCGTAGCCGCCCCGCGTGCTCCGCAAAATCTCCATCTCGTCCGCGGGCTCCGGATAACCCATGCGCAACCGCATCAGGAAACGGTCCATTTGGCTCTCCGGCAGCGGGAAGGTACCCTCGTAGTCCACCGGGTTCTGCGTCGCGAACACCATGAACGGCGTGCCCACCGCGTGCGCCTCGCCGTCGATCGTCACCCGCGCGCGGTCCATCACCTCGAGCAGCGCCGACTGCGTCTTCGGCGTCGCGCGGTTGATCTCGTCCGCCAGCACCACGTTCGCGAACACCGGCCCCTTCTTGAAAACGAATTCCTTGATCGTCTCGTCGTAGATCGCCACGCCCGTCACGTCGCTCGGCAGCAAATCGCTCGTGAACTGGATGCGCGAGAACGCGCAGTCCATCGAACGCGCCAGCGAATACGCCAGCGTCGTCTTGCCCACGCCCGGCAAATCCTCGATCAGCAGGTGGCCGCCGGCCACGAGGCAGATCAGCACTTCGTCGACGACGTTGTCTTTGCCGCGGATCGTCCGCCGCATGTTGTTCCGCAGGCGGTCGAGGGCCTGCTTGGACTCGTTCATTTGCGCCGGCTGGACGAAGTCGCTCATGGCCGCGCACGCTAGGCGGCGCGGAGATTCGTGCAAATTGTTTTCCGGATTCCGTCGGCGCCAAGCTCGTCAAACCGCGCCCTCCCGCCCAGCCTCCGCCCCATTCCCATGCGCCTCCCCGCCCTGCTCTGCCTCGTGCTCCTGCTTCCGGCCGCCCGTCTCGCCGCGGCCCCGGCCGACGACGTCGCCGCCACCCTCGACCGTTTCCACACCGCCGCCGCCAAGGCCGACGGCCCGACCTACTTCGGTCTCTTCGCCCCGGAGGCCGTGTTCATCGGCACCGATGCCACCGAGCGTTGGACCCTCGCCGAATTCAAAGCCTTCGCGGAACCGTATTTCTCCAAAGGCAAGGGCTGGACCTACACGCCGCGCGACCGCCACGTGAGTTTCGTTCCGGGCACCGATGTCGCTTGGTTCGACGAACTGCTCGACAACGCCAGCTACGGCGTCTGCCGCGGCACCGGCGTTCTGCGCAAAATCGACGGCACCTGGAAGATCGCGCAGTACCACCTCACGATCCCCGTGCCCAATTCGCTCGCGAAGCAGGTCGTCGCGTTGATCCGCGCCGAGAAGAAGTAACGGCGGCCAAGGGCCGCCGCGGAGCTGTCAGCTGTCAGCCGTCAGCGCCGAATTCGGAACTCCGCTCGGTGTCCGGCTGATCGCTAATGACTGATCGCTGAACGCCGACAGCCTTCAGCTCCTCACCTCAAAATCTCGAGCAACCGCACAAACAACCGGTTCACCTTCGCTTGGTTGTCCTTCACGAGGTCTTTGAACTTCGCGAAATCGATTTCCGTGCCCTCGAGGCCGTTGGCGTAATTGTCGATCAGCGCGAGGCTGTTGTAACGCAGCCCCGCTTCCGTGCAAAGATCCGCCTCGTGCGCGGCCGTCATGCCGATGACGTCGCCCCAGGATTGCACAATCCGGATCTCCGCCTTCGTCTCGAAACGCGGCCCGCGCATCTGCACGTAAACTTTGCCGGGGTGGATGGTGAACTCCGGCGCGAGTTCCTTCAGCAGCAACGGAATCAGATTGTTCGCGATGCCCGGCGCGCCGCCCTTCAGCTCGGTGTCGAAAAACGTCGCCGGACCCTGCTGCAGCCCGACGTAGTCGCTGCACGAAACGAAAGTCCCCGGCGGCAATTCCTTCTTCAGCGAGCCCACCGAGTTCAGGGAAACGACGTCCTGGAACCCCAATTGCGCCAGCGCCGCGATGTTCGCGCGGTAGTTGATCGAGTGCGGCGGCAGCGGAAACGCATACCCGTGCCGGTTGATCAACGCGTGCTCGCCGCGCGACTTGTAGGTCACGGGACCGTATTTGGTCTCGACGGTCTTCACCTCCCACGACGAGAACAGCGTGGAGTTGACGATACTCGTGCCACTGATGAATGCGACTTTCATGCCGGGACTCACGCCGTGCCCCGGCACCGTGACAACGCGAAAACGGCTCCGCGCCGCCGCTCTCGCCGCCCTCGCGGGCGCCGCCCTCGCGCTTTCCGGCTGCGCCACCAAGGGCCCCCTCCACGTCTACGCGCTGCCCGCCGGCGGCGATCGCGCTATCGTCGACCGCGGCGAATCCGCGACCGGCACGCAGGACAGTTTCCTCGCCCCCGCCGACCGCGTCTCCGGCTTCGCCTACGATCCGTTCACCGACCACTTCTTCCTCCGGCTTGATCCGGGCAACGCGATCCGCGTCGTCGACCGCCCCGCCCGCAAGATCAAGCGCGAGTTCGAGATCGCCGGGGCCGACTCCGGCGGCGACCTCGCCGTCCGCCCGCGTGACGGCCACCTCTTCCTGATCCAACCCGGCCGCGCCGAATTGCTCCAGACTTCGCGCCTCGGCAAAGTCATCCGCACGGTGCCGGTCGCCGACGCGGGCTCGCGTTTCGACGGCATTGCCTACGACGCCGTCGAAAACCAGCTCTTGCTGCTCGGCGAGGATCGCCGCCGGGTCACCGTGCATACGCCGGAGGGCGCCTTCGTCCGCGAGCTGCGCCTCGCCGAACCCGTCGGTCCCTGCCTTGGCTTCGACAGCGAGCGACGCGAGCTCTACGCCCCGCTGCCGGCCGGCGGCATCGGCGTTTTCGGATCCGACGGCCGCCGCCTGCGCACGCTCGACCTCCCCGGCACCTTCGTCGACGTCGGCCCGCGTTCCTTCGTCCGCGTTTTCTGAACCCCGCCGCCCATGCCCCTCATCGACCTGCCCCTCGCCGAGCTCCATCGCTACGCCGGCCGCAACCCCAAGCCCGCCGACCACGACGCCTACTGGGCCGAGGCCCTGCGCGAGCTCGACGCCACCCCGCCCCAGCCCGAGCTCCGGCCGAATCCGATCTTGAGCACGCGCCAGGTCGAGTGCTTCGACCTTTGGTTCACCGGTGTCGGCGGCGCACGCATCTACGCGAAATACCTCCGGCCCAAGGGCACCGCCGGCAAATTGCCCGCCGTCCTCCAGTTCCACGGCTACTCGGGCCACACCGGCGACTGGCTCGACAAGTTCGGCTGGCCCGCCGAGGGCTTCTGCTACGCGGCGATGGACTGCCGCGGCCAGGGCGGCAAATCCGAGGACAGCGGCCGCGTCCTGGGCAACACGCTCCGCGGCCATATCATCCGCGGGCTCGACGACCCGGATCCGCGCCGCCTCGCCTTCCGCCAGATCTTCCTCGATTCCGCGCAACTCGCCCGCGTCGTCATGGCCTTCCCCGAGGTCGACGCCGGCCGCGTCGGTTGCTTCGGCGCCTCGCAGGGCGGCGCCCTGTCCCTCGCCTGCGCCGCCCTCGAGCCGCGCATCCGCCGCGCCGCCCCGGTGTATCCGTTTCTCTGCGACTACCGGCGCGTCTGGGAAATGGACCTGGCCAAAGAGGCGTACGAGGAACTGCGGCTCTACTTCCGCGCCTTCGATCCGCGGCACGAGCGCGAGGACGCCGTCTTCACCAAGCTCGGCTACATCGACGTCCAGCACCTCGCGCCGCGCGTGCGGGCCGACGTGCTCATGTTCGTCGGTCTCGCCGATCCGATCTGCCCGCCGAGCTCGCAATTCGCCGCCTACAACAAATTGGCCGGCGCCAAGGACCTCGTGATCTACCCCGACTTCGGCCACGAGGCACTGCCCGGCCAGATCGACCGCACCTTCAACTTCATGCGCGGACTCTGAATTTGCCCTGCGGGCAAAAGTCGGAAGTTGAAGGTTGAAAGTTGAAGATCGGAAAAGCAGCAGCAGCCCCGACCGACTTCGGCACGGGCTCCTGTCTCTCAACTCTCATTTCTCAACTCTCATCTGCGCGGCTCGCGCGCGCGCCGCGCTTCACCGCAGCGCCTTCACGCCGCCGGGCAGCGCGTACAGCGCCGCGACTTCCGCGTCCGTCAGTGCGCGGTTGAACGCCGCGAGATCGTCGATGTGGCCGACATACGCGACGGCCAGCACCAGCTGCACCTTGTCCGCCTGCCAGCCGAAGGTGAGGTCCCAGTCCTTGATCGTGCCCTGGAGTTTCCCGTCGAGGTAGAGCTTGCCCGTGCCCGCCTTGCCCGCGTTGAGCCGGTCGTAGGTGAAGACGACGTGCGTCCAGCGCGTGCGGGAAAACGGCGCGTTTTGCAGCTGCACCATGGGCCGTTCGGCATCGGTCATCTTCGCCCAATCCAGGTTCTTCGGGTTCCAGATCTCGAAGAGCGGCCGGATCGCGTAGCGGAAATACCGCGGGTTCTCGTCCTTCGACCACTCGAGAAACATGAAACCCTTCTTCGTATCCCCGCCGACAATCTGCACCGGATCGCAGTAGCCCGGCTCGAGGTCTTCGTCCGGCGTCAGCCGCAGCCACACCGACACGGATCCGCTCCAATCCTTGTCGCGGTAGTCGACCACACCCGGGCCTTTGAAGAAGGGCCGCACCGCGTTTTTCTTCGTCACGTGCAACGCGCCGCCGAACTTGCCCGCGCCCGCCGCGAGCTTGATCGCCTCCGTCTCCTTCGCCGCGCCGCTCAAACCGCCGCCCGCGAGATAAAGCACCGGATCGCCGCGCGAATAGTCGGCGTCGAACTTGCCGTCGAAGCCGGCGTGCAGGGTCAGCGCCTCCCGCAGGGACGACACCGGATCCGCGGCGCGCAGGGCGGCGCCCGGGACAAGAATGAAGAACGCGAGGGCCAGGCAGTTGGGGTAACGCATGCGCCGAGTTCATGCGGCGATGCGGGCCGGGCAAGTCCGCGCTCCAAGCGTTGGAATTTTTCGGGCGAATTCCGCAATTCGACTTGTCACGGACCGCGTTTGCTTCCTCTTTGCGCCGTCCGATCAGGTCAGAGTCCAAGCTTAGGATTCGTGATTTCAGTCCGATGGTAAAGACAGCGCAGTCGCAGTGGTCCGTACGGCGGCGCAGGCGTGGTTCTCCGGGCAGTTGATCGCAGGTCAGGAGCGGAGAGTCCGCCCGTGTCAGGCTGGGTGCGGCCGGTTTCCGGCCCGCTTCACGCCGCCGCCCGCACAGTCGTCCTGTGTCACCCTCAACTCGCCAACCGGTGTGCCGATGAACCCGATCAAACTCTCTCTGCTGCTCGCCCAACAGGCCGAACTGCTCCGGCAGGTCCGCCTCGCCAACCTCGCCGGAGCCTACCGCACGCTCCGCGACCTCGCCGGGCGCATCGCCCGCTCCCCGCTCCGCGGCCGCGTCCATCTCCGGCCCGTCGATCCCGCGGCCGAAAGGTTCTGCGTCACCCTCACCGCCCTCGAACAGGCGCAGTCCCTCGTCGAGGAACACCTCGGCGACGACGATCTCATCCGCCTCGCCGACGCCATCAGCTGCGCCACCGGCATGCCGACGCAGGAATGCAGTTTCGACATCGGCCAACTTGCCGAATTCGCCGGCATGCTGCGCACCGAACTCGAATCGTCCGGCGTCGAGATCGACGAAGCGGCCGCCCGCCCGAGCCACCACCGGAACGGCTGAGCGCGCGCGGGGCGCAAAATCGGAGTGGATTCGGCCGCCGGATCCCCTTGGATCTCCGCGCCCCATGAACCGCCGCTCTTTTCTCTCCGGCGCCGCCGCCGCCGGTACCGCCGCTTTCCTCGCCCGCCCCCTCGCCGCCGCCCCCGCGCCGGCCAAGGTCAAGCTCGGCTACGACAACTTCGCCGTCCGCGCCATGGGCTGGAAAGCCCCGGCGCTGATCGACTACGCCGCCTCGCTCCGCCTCGACGCCCTGCTCATCTCCGATCTCGACGCCTTCGAATCCCTCGACGACGCCGCGTTGCGCGAGATCCGGCAGCGCGCCGACGCCGCCGGGATCGCCCTCTATCTCGGCAGCTGGTCGATTTGCCCGACTTCGAAGACATTCCGCCCCAACCGCGGCACCGCCGAGGAACACCTCCGGCTCGGTATCCGTGTTGCCAAGACGCTCGGCTCCCCGGTCTTCCGCGTCGTCCTCGGCAGCATGGACGACCGCAAAACCGAGGGCGGCATCCGGGCGCGGATCCGCGACACCGTCGCCGTCCTCAAAGCCTGCCGCCGCGAAGCCCTCGACGCCGGCGTGAAGATCGCCATGGAGAACCACGCGGGCGACCTGCATTCGTGGGAACTCCTCGACCTCATCCGGGAAGCCGGCACCGATTTCGTCGGCGCCAACATCGATTCCGGCAACGCCGCCTGGACCCTCGAGGATCCGCTCGACGTGCTCGAGCGCCTCGGCCCGGTCACGCTCTGCTCCAGTCTCCGCGACAACATGGTCTGGACCACGGAAGACGGCGCCGCCGTGCAATGGACCGCCGCCGGCGAGGGCTTGATCGACTGGAAAACCTACGCCGCCCGCTGGCGCGCGCTCTGCCCTCAGGTCCCCGTGATCATCGAGACGATCTCCGGTGCCCAACGTACCTTCCCCTACAAGAAAGCGGAATTCTGGCAGCACTACGACAAGCGCCCGGAAGCCTTGGCCAAGTTCGAGGCGCTGGCAAAACGCGGCCGTCCGATCACGCCGTTCAAGGCCCCCGCCGGGCCCGAGGGCAAGATTGCCACCCAGGAATTCCAAAAGGCGGAACTCGAGCGCTCGCTCGCGTACCTGCGGCGCGAAATCGGCCTCGGCGTCCGCGCCTGACGCCGCACCCGGCCGCGCGTCGCGGGCCGGTTATTCGGCCGCCACGCGCGCCGCCGCCGGAAACGGCGCGCGCGACTGCACGCGCCGCCGCCAGGCCTGCCGCAGGGCCACGGCTCCCTGCGTGCCGAGCACGCCGAGGCTGACCAGCCAATAGAACGGATCCACGAGATAGTCCCAACCGTTCGGCGACTCGAGGGCTCGCAGTTCGTACGCGATCAACGCCGCGAGGAAAAATCCGCCCGCCCGATTGCCGAAGGCGAACGCCACCAGGGCCAAGCCCGCCATCGACCACACCGCCACGGAGTGCTGCCATCCCCAGTAATAGAGATCGGCGGAGCCGGGCAGCAGCGGATGAAGATAGAGCAACGTGCCCGCCACCGCACCGAATCCCCAGCCCAGGCGCCAATCGGCGGGCTGCAGAACCCGGACGCCGCAGAGGTGCTGCCACAGGCCCGCGCAGACGAGCCCCAGCATCGGCAGGCTCGGGTTCGGGCAGAAACTGAAGACCCAGTTCCACAGCGGCATCCCGCCGAACGGCACAAAGAGCACCAGCACCGTCGCGATCGCAAAGACCACCTTCACCGCGCGGTGTTGCCGCCCGATGCGGTACCGCGCGCCCGCCCAAAGCATGCCCAGCCAAAGCAGCGCGCCGCTCGCCAGGCCGCAGAACACGGGATCGATGCTGCGGGTCATTGCGCGACCGCCTCCCGCCCCGCCGTCCCGCGGTCCAGCCAGGCCAGATTGAACTCCACGTGCTTGATGCGCGTGCGCTCCCACGTGTAGGTCAGGTGGATCCGCCCGTCCGCCGCCTCCACGAGAAACGGATACGAGTACTCCTTGCTCACCGCCGCCTCGATCAGCGGCCCCGGCCGCCAGGTGCGCCCGCCGTCCGCCGAGAGCGCCAGCCGCAGGTTCTCGCGGCCGCTCGCGGCGTGGTTATAGACGATCAGGATCCGGCCGTCGCGCAGCCGCAGCCCGTCGACCGCGGAATCCGGGTTCGGGACCGTCGACGGCGCCGGCTCCGACCAGGTCCAGCCGTTGTCCTCGGAATAGGCCGTGCGCATGCGGCGCTCCGGGCTCCGGTCGCGCAGCACCATCAGCACGCGGTCGCCGTCCAGCGGCACAAGCGACGGCTGGATCAGGCCGTTTTTCCCGGGCAAATTGCGTATCCGGTATTCCTTGACGCCGCCGTCGGGTCCCGGCGTCAGCCAAAGCATCTGCGGAAACTTGAACGCCAGCTCGTGGTAAACCGGCAGCCCGATGCGGCCGTCGGCGGCCAGGATCGGCTTGTTGCGCACGAGCGTGCTGAGGTTGAGAAAAGGATTGAGCGTCAGGCGCCGGCTCTCCGACCACGTGCGGCCCTCGTCGCGCGAGGTCTTCACGTTGAGCGCGCTGCCCGACCAGCCGCCCATCGAGACGCTGACATAGACCATCCAGACGAGGCCGTTGCGGTCGGGAAACACCACGGCGTTGCCGACCTTCTTCACCGCGCGGTCGAGCTCGGTCGCGGCGATTGCACGGTCCACCACCATCACCGGTTCCGTCCACGTCCGGCTGCCCGCGGGCAGGCGCGACGTGTAGAGCGCGACGTCCGCGGCGCCTTCCCGGGTGCCGCCGTACCACACCGCCAGCAGGTCACCGCTCGGCAAATTGCAGATCGCGCTGCCGTGGACCGACGCCGCATGGACGGGCGGCGTCACCCAGGCCTCGCGGCGCAACGGCGCCGACTCGGCCGCGGGGCCTGCCGCAACGACGGCGGCCGGCGGGCTCAGCCGCTCGGGGGCGGTGCCGCCCTCCGTCGATTCGTCGCTGCCCGCGATGCCCGCCGCCACGAGCGTCAGCGCCCCGAGGGCGACCCGATGGCTCCAGGGCAGGCTGCGCCGGCGCACGGCCGCCGCGGCGGGCGTACCGGCGACGGCGGGGGCGGAGGAGGAAAAAGCGAAATCCAAGACGCGAACAGGGGTCAGTCGGCGGTGCCGCGGGGCGGCGGCAAAGCCGGTTTGGGGTTGTGCCGGAGCAGGTACCGGGCCGTTTCGTGAAAGGCGAGCGCGAGCGCGCGGTGACCGTCAAATTCCGGCGCCGGTCCCGCCGGCTCCGGCCGCGTGAAGTCGGCCCAAACGAACTCGTCGCGCCCGCCGCTCCGGCGGTGGTTGAGAAAACGCCCGCCGTGCACGACGCCCACCGAGCGCGTATTGTGGTCGATCACGAAGGCCACGTTCGAACGGCCGCCGTCGATTTCCTGCTGCCGCAGCAGGTCGCGCCCAAGGCCGCGGTTGAGGTAGGGGATGCCCGCGATCCCGGCCAGCGTGGGCAACAGGTCCACCTGCGAAGCCACCGCGCCGATGCGCTGCGGGGCGAGCAGTTTCGGCGCGTAATAAAGCAGCGGCACATGGTAGCAGGTCAGGTTCTGCTCTGTCCACGCCGCGGGAAACATCGCGCCCGCGTCGCCGCCGATCCCGTGGTCGCCGACGAAGACGAACACCGTGCGGTCGAAGTACGGCGCCGTCCGCGCCGCCTCGATGAATTTGCGGAACGAAAAATCGGTGTAGCGGAACGCGTTCAGCTCGTCGTTCGATTCGTAGCCGTACTTGCGCAGTTCCGCCGCCGGCAGCGTCACTTTCCGGAACTCGCCGAGGTCCTCCTTGGGAATCGTGTACGGCCGGTGGTTGTCCGCCGTCTGGATGACCGCGAAAAACGGTTTGGTCTGCCGCTTCAGCACCTCGTGCGCCTCGAGAAACAGGTTCTTGTCGCTGATCCCCCACACGTCGATCCGCGGCGATTTGTAGCTGCCTTCCTCGTACAGATTGAGTCCGCGGATATTGTTCACCAGCAGGCCGCGGATGTTCGCCCAACTCGTGCTGCCGCCGAGGAAGTAGAATTTCTCGTGGGCGGCGAAGTCGTTCACGATGGTGTGCTGGTCGACGATCGCCGGATTGCGGCTCGCCGTTTCCTGCGGCTCCGTGTCCGGCAGCCCCGTCAGCGTCGCCCACACGCCGCGCGCCGTCCCGACATGCGGCGTGAAGCAATTGTCGAAAAACACACCCTGCCGGCTGAGCTCGGCGAAAAACGGCGTCGGGTCCAGCGGGTTGCCCCACATCGAGCTCTTGTAGCCGCTGAACGATTCGCAGATCACGACCACCACGTTCGGCGGCCCGTCCGCCGGACCCGTCAGCCGCGGCGACCGCGCCGGTTCCGACCGCGCGAACTCCAGCCGCGCCGCATCCGGCGCCGCCACCCCGAGGTACGCGCTCATCCGCGGGTAATGCGTCCGCACGGCCGCGGCGTCGTACGCGACACCCTCGAAGCCGAACGTGCTCGCGAACGATTGGATCGGGTTCAGCGCCAGGTGCGCGAGCGCGTCGGACCGGAGGTTGAACGCATCGCTCCAGCGCAGCGGGTACTGCCCGGGCCGGCCCCAGATCGCCAGCACCGCCGCCACCGTCGCCGCCGCATACCAACCCGCGCGCCGCGCGCGCGTCGCCGCCGGCGCCCGGCCCGCCCAGGCATGGAGACGCCGCGCGCCCGCCCACAACAGGACCCCGCCCGCCGCCACCGCCGCCAGCAGCCGCAGCACCGGATACGACTGCCACACCATCCCCGCCGAGATGCCCGCGTCGGCCGCGAACCCGAGCACCGTCGCGCTCAGGCGCTGGTTGAGGTAGCGGTAGTGCAGGAAGTCGGCGACGTAGACCAGCATCAGCGCCGCCGCCGCCAACGCCAGGAGCGCGAGCCACCCGCGCCGCGCGCCGGGCCGCCGGAACGGATCGAGGAAGGGCACGCTCCCGAGCACCAGCACGGCCAGCGCGACCGACGCCGCCACCCGCAGGTCGAACCGCAGGCCCAGCAGGAATGCCGACTGCACCGCCGCCCCGTCGGCCCCGTCGTAATTGAAGAACAGATACGTGCCGGCCCGCAGCAGCGTCATCGCCGCCGCCAGCCCCAGCCCCAGCCCCAGCGCCCAGCGGACCAGCGCGGACGCGCCCCGCCCCGGCGGGACGGCGGATGGGGAGCTGGTCGAAGAGTGAGGCAAGCGGGGCGGAGAAAGGAAGCGGGCGCACCGCCGGCGCAAGCGCCGCCGGGCGGTTTGGAAAACCGGCCGGAAAATCGAAGGGGGCGGGGTTCCGGCCGGCACCGCGCGCGATCATTCCGGCACCCCGGGGCAGGTCAACGGCGGAAAGGCGCGCGCGAAATCCGTTCTTTGCGTCGCGCCGAAGTCCCGCTAGCCCTTCGCCACCCCATGAATCGCCGACACTTCCTCCATGCGTCCGCGGCCGCCTCGACCCTCGCCGCCCTGCCCTTCCACGCCCGCGCCGCCGAAAAGAGCGGCGGCCCCAAGTTCCGCACCGTGCTCATCGGCTGCGGCTGGTGGGGCAACAACATCCTCCGCGAGGCCATGGCCAGCGGCTCCTGCCAGATCGTCGGCCTCTGCGACGTCGATTCCCGCCAATTCGCCGCCACCCTCGCGAATGTCGCGCAGGGCACGGGTGACACGCCGAAGACTTTCAAGGACTACCGCGAATGCCTGGCGGCCACCAAGCCCGAGATCGCCATCATCGGCACGCCCGACCACTGGCACGCGCTGCCCGCCATCGCCGCGATGAAGGCCGGCGCCCACATCTACGTCGAGAAACCCATCGGCCATACCGTCGCCGAGGGCCGCGCCATGGTGAACACCGCGCGCGCCACCGGCCGCGTCGCCCAGGTCGGCACGCACCGCCGCATCGCCCCGCACAACGTCAGCGGCCGCGAATTCATCCGCAGCGGCAAGCTCGGCGAAATCGGCATGGTGCGCTGCTTCGTCAACTACGGCGGCAGCGGCCCCGAGAAACCGCGCCCCACCGTCGCCGTGCCGGCGGAACTGGATTGGGATTTCTGGTGCGGGCCCGCCCCGCTCCGGCCCTTCAACGGCGGCGATCCGCGCGAAAATTCCGGCGCCGCCCGCGGCGGCATCCATCCCCGCGGTTTCCGCAACTATCTCGATTACGCCAACGGCACCCTCGGCGACTGGGGTATCCACTGGCTCGACCAGGTCCTCTGGGTCACGGGCGAAAAGTATCCGAAAAAGATCTACTCCACCGGCGGCCGCCCCATCGCGGGAGCCCCGGTTTTCACCCCCGACGCTCAGACCACCGACGCCCCCGACCACCAGCTCGCCACCTACGCGTTCGACAAGTTCTCCGTCCAATGGGAGCACCGCCGCTTCGGCGCCAACAACACCGACAAGGGCGAGAATGTCGGCTGCTACTTCTACGGCACCAAGGGCATTTTCCACATGGGCTGGCAGAAGGGTTGGACCTTCTATCCGTCGAACGACAAGGAACCCGTCGTCAGCGAAGCCGCCAAGCTCAACAGCCCCGACGCCCAAAACATCAAGGAACTCTGGGCCGATTTCCTCCACGCCATCCGCACCGGCACGAAGCCCGTCTCCGACATCGGCGACGTGCACCTCAGCACCAACATGGCGCTCCTCGGCATGATCTCCCTCAAGGTCGGCCGCAGCCTCGAGTGGGACGGCGAAAAGGAACGCATCGTCGGCGACGACGCCGCGCACAAATTGCTCCGCCGCGAGTACCGCAAGGGCTGGGAGTATCCGTCGGCCTGACGCCGCCGCCGGCGGCGGCGGCCGGTTGAAAGGTGAAAGTTGAAGGTTGAAAGTCTGAGATTCGCGCAGCGGAAACGGCCCGGGGCGGCGTGATCGTCCGACTTCGATCCTTTCAACTTTCACCCTTCAACTTTCAACCGGCCGTCTGCGGCCGCCATGGCCACCCGCGGCCTCCGCTATTTCGCGATCGCCAGCGGCTCGATGCCGCGGCCGAGCGTGAAGGTCGCGCCCACCGCGCCGACCACGCATTGCGTCCGCGGCAACGCCAGGTCCGCGCGGAACCGGTAAACGGTCTCGATGCCCGTGCAGTGCGCGCCGATCACATGGTCGACGCCGAAACCGCGCAACTGCGCCGTCGTCCACGCCAGCGACGTCTCGCTCGCGTTGAACAAGTGGATCCCGCCGATCAACGCGTGCACGCGCGCCGGCCGCACGACCGCGCGCGCCTGCTCGACGATGTTCACGACGCCGGCATGGCCGCAGCCCGTGACGATCACGAGCCCTTCCTCCGTATCGATCACGAGCGCCAAATCGTCCGGCACCGTGTCTTCGACGAGACCCGACGCCGTCTTCAACTGGGTGCGCCCGCTCCAATTCCGCTCCGGATGTTTCCGCGGCACCGGCCCGGTCAGCCAGACGCCCGGCGCCAGCTGCGCCGGTTTGGCGTGCACGACGAATACGCCGCCCGTCGCTTCGTACTCGGGCTTGATCCGGATCATCTGGTTCAACTCCACGCCGGGCGGCACTCCCGTCCTTGAATCGAAAAAGCCGGCGCCCACGTGCGTGCGCCCCAGCGCCGCCGGCCGCTTCGCCGCATACTCGCGCCGCAGCGGCATGAAGCCGCCGATGTGATCCCAATGCCAGTGGCTGAGCACGACGTCCGTGACGTCGGCCAAATCCAGCCGCAGCGTGCCGAGATTGCGCTGCACGACGTCGGTCTTGGCCCCCGTGTCGAACAGGAGGCGCTTCCCGTCCACTTCAACGAGCGCCGCGAAACCCCACTCTCCCAGCTCGCTGCCATCCGCCAACATCGTCGACAGCACCGTGATCTTCACGGCCTTCGCCCGGCCCGTCGTCGCTTCCGCCGCCGGCAACGCGGCGACAACCAGCAGCATCATTCCAGCCCATCCGCAGATCCGTTTCATGCCCCGAGCGAATGCACGCGCGGGCCGGACGCGAGCGCCGATGCAACGGCCGCAACCCCGCGCTTGTGCCCGGTCGCCGCGCCGCTTACTCCCCTTGCACCCCCATGTTCCCCGCCCCTTCTTCGGCCCTCTTGCGTCGCGGTCTCGGTCTGCTCCTGCTCGCCGGTCTCGCCGGTCTTGCCCGCGCCGCGGATCCCGCGCCGCGCTGGAACATCCTCTTCGTTTTCGCCGACGACTGGGGCCGCTACGCCGGGGTTTACGCCGGCCTCGACGGCCGCGCGACCCCCAACGACGTCGTCAAGACCCCGCACATCGACCGCATCGCGCGCGAGGGCGTCCTCTTCCGCAACGCCTTCGTCAACTCGCCGTCCTGCACACCCTGCCGCAGTTCGCTCTTCTCCGGCCGCTACTTCTTCAACACCGGCCGCGGCGCCATTCTCCGCGGTGCCGTCTGGGACGAAACCATCCCCGTCTACCCGCTGATGCTGCGCGACTCCGGCTACCACATCGGCAAAAGCTACAAGGTCTGGGGTCCCGGCACGCCGGCCGACGCCACCTTCGGCGGCCAGAAGTACGCTTACCAGCAGGCCGGCGGCGAACCGAACAACTTCTCCGAAAACGTCACCTCCCGGATCGAGAAGGGCGAAACACTCGCCGCCGCCCGCGACGCCGTCCTCGCCCAGGTCCGCGGCAACTTCGACGCCTTCCTCGCCGCCCGCAAATCCGGCGAACCGTGGCACTACTACTTCGGCCCCACCACCACGCACCGCACCTGGATCAAGGGGTCGGGCAAGGCGCTCTGGGGCATCGAGCCCGACCAGCTGAAAGGCAAGATGCCCGCCTTCCTGCCCGACGTGCCCGAGATTCGCGAGGACGTCGCCGACTACCTCGGCGAAGTGCAGGCCCTCGACGCCTACGTCGGCGTCCTGCGCGCCCGGCTCGAGGCCGCCGGCGAACTCGACCGCACGCTCATTGTGCTGAGCGGCGACCACGGCATGCCCGGCGTGCCTTCCGGCAAATGCAATCTCTACGACCACGGCACCGCGGTCTCCCTCGCGGTCCGCGTGCCCGGCGGCAAGGGCGGCCGCATCGTCGACGACTTCGTCTGCCTGCCCGACCTCGCGCCCACGTTCATGACCGTCGCCGGCCTGACGCCGCCGGCCGGACTCTACGGCCGTTCGCTGCTCCCGTTGCTGCGCTCCGACCGCAGCGGCCAGGTCGAGGCCGACCGCACCTGGGTCATCACCGGCCGCGAGCGCCACGTGGAGGACGCGCGCGAAGGCTATTTGCCCTATCCGATGCGCGCCCTGCGGACCAAGGACTTCGTCTACATCCGCAACTTCGCCGCCGACCGTATGCCCATGGGTGATACGAAGACCGCTTGGACCGCCACGCCGCAGGTGCTGGAAAGCAACACGCGCATCGGTTTGGCCGACATGGATGCGAGCCCGACCAAGGCCTGGGTCATCGCCCACCGCGCTGACCCGAAGTGGGCTTGGGTCTACAATCTCAGTTTCGGCCTGCGCCCCGGCGAGGAACTCTACGACGTGCGCAAAGATCCCGACATGATCAAGAACCTCGCGGCCGATCCCGCCTATGCGGCGAAGAAGTCCGAATTGGCCGACCGCCTGATGCGTGAACTCAAAGGCGCGGGCGACCCCCGCGTGACCGGCGACGGCCAGACCTTCGAACGCCCGCCCTTCACCGGCCCCATCGAGGAAGGCCCCGCCGGCGGCAAGAAAGCGAAACAGCAGAAAAAAGCCGAATAGCGCGGCGCGGGGCCGCGGCCCCGCACGGTTTGGGGTTTTGTGTTTTGGGTTCCGGGTGGAACGGGAAGCTCTAAGCTCTCGGCTCTCAGCGTTCAGCAGTCAGCGTTCAGTTCTCCGGTTTCCGGTCTCCGCATTCCGGTCTCGGCACCTCCGGTCTCCGCATTCCGGTTTCGGAAAAATCCGCACTCCGCAATCCGCAATAAAAAAAGCCCCGCGTTGCCGCGGGGCTCGAAAGGAAGGAATCGCGGCAACCGCGCTCAGGAGCGGGCGACGGCGCCGGACTGCATCACCGGAATCTTGAATGCACCGCGACCTTCGCGCTTGAGCAGCGCGCTCTTGTTGGCGGCTGCGACGATCGTCTTGTCGCTGCCGACAAACGTCTCGGTCTTGGCGTCGATCGTGAGCAGCGGCCCGACCACGGTCTTGGTCGTGTCGGTGTTCACGTCGTTGGCCTTCAGGTGCTCGAGCACGCGGCCGAAGGTTTCCTTGGTGACTTCGTCCGCCTTGATCGCTTCCGCGAGGGCGGCGTTCGTCTTCTCGGCGCCGACGAGGTAGGACACGTTGCCCAGGTGGCAGAGCGCCGAGGAATAGTGGCATTCCGTCACGTCGCCGATCGTCACCTTGCGGGCGTTCATGGCCTTCACGAAGTTCGGGCGATGGGCGCCGAGCGTGTTCTTGTTCAGCTGAGCCAGGCGCTTGTTGTCGTTGTCGAAGATATTGCAGGTGCCGGCCTCGGAGACGGTGATGTAGCCGTTCTCGCACTGGACGATGACGCCGACGCGGGTGCCGCGGAGGGCATCCATGGCGCGCATGCCGGTCTTCTGCGGCAGGCCGCGGACTTCGAAGATCAGGGGCGCGGCGGCGTAGTTGAAGACCGAGACGAGGGTGTTCGGGGTCTCGGCATCGTCGAGGTAGCCGAAGCGGCCGCCGAAGCTCATCACGCTCGGGGGCAGGCCCTTTTCACCGAGGAACCAGCGGGCAACGTCCATCTGGTGGATGCCTTGGTTGGTGATGTCGCCGCCGCCGTAGTTCCAGAACCAGTGCCAGTCGTAGTGCACGGGACCGTACTTCGGCGAATTGCGGTGCGGCTGCACCATGTCGGCCGGGCCGGTCCAGAGATCGTAATTGATCGAAGCCGGCACCTTCTGGTCGCCGGTGGTCTTGCCGATCGAGTCGCGCTGCTTGTAGCACAGGCCGCGGGCGTACTTGATCTTGCCCAGCTTGCCGGAGCGGACGTAGGCGATGGCCTCGGCGATGTCCTCGGAGGAACGGTTCTGCGTGCCCGCGAAGATGATGTTCTTCGTGTACTTCTTGGAGGCTTCGACGACTTGGCGGCCTTCCCAGACGTTGTGGGAGAGGGGCTTTTCGACGTACACATCCTTGCCGGCCTGCAGCGCCCAAATGGCCATCAGCGAGTGCTGGTGGTTCGGCGTGGCGATGACGACGGCGTCGACATTCTTGTCCTCAAGCATCTTCCGGTAGTCGGTGTAGCCGGCGACCTTGATGTTGCCGGTCTTCTCGGCTTCACCCTTGCGCTTCTCGAGGACGGCGCTGTCGCAATCGCACACCGCCGTGAGAATCGCGCCGTCGACCTTGCCGCGGCCGCCGGGGACATAATTCATCATGTGGCCGTTGCCCTGCTGGTTCAGGCCGACGACACCGACACGGATGTCGCCGTTGGCGCTGCCGCTGCGCGCGGCGGCCGGGGCTTGGGCGTGAAGCCGGCCGGAGCCGGCGACGAGAGCGGCGCCTCCGCCGACGAGCGAAGCTTTGAGGAAGTCCTTGCGGGTCCAGTTATTCATAGGGGGTGATGATTCGAGGAGATGTTGGCAGGTCCGGCCAGACGCGGGAGGGGCAGAAAGGGAACGACGTATTTGTTCGAGGTCACCTGTCCGAGTCAACCCTCCGCACCCCGTTTCCGGTGCTGATTCCGTTAACCGCCACCTCAGTCCGGGCGGCCGGCGACCTCCAGCCAACGCGCCACCGGCGGCGCGGGTTCGCGGCCGCGCCAGATCGCGTTCACCTGCAGCTTCGGCGGCACCGGCCGCAGCGGCTTCACCGTCAGGCCCGGCGGCAGCATGTCCGCCAGCCGCAAGCTGCACGGCGCCACGCCGAACCCCGCCGCCACCAACCAGTAGAGTCCGGGAAAATCGTCCGCCGCCGGCAACGGCTGCAGCGGTGCCCCGTGCCGGGCCGCAAAGCCCAGCAGCAACTGCCCGAAATGCGGATTGCCTCGCAACAGCAGCAACGTCGCCCCCGCCAACGCCTTCACCCGCACCGCCGCCCCGCCCGCCCGCGGATCGTCCCGCCGCAACAGCACCCCCTGCTCCTCCGTGAACCAGCGGCGCTCGCGCAAACCGGACCCGGCCGGCGGTTGCTCGGGCCGGCCGAGCACCAGATCGAGGTCCCCCGCGGCCAAAGCCGCCACCAGCGCATCCTGCGCGCCGAGCCGCACGGTCACCTCGACTCCCGGGTACGCCTGCCCGAAGCGCCGGAACCCCTCTGCGACCGCCGTCGTCGCCGCCGGCGGAATCAACCCCGCCCGCAGGTGCCCGGAGGCCCCGCGTTCCGCCCGGCCCGCCAGCCCCGCCAGCGCCCCCGCCCGCTCGACCAGTCGCCGCGCCTCGGGCAACAGCGCCGCCCCCGCCGCCGTCAGGCCGGCGATCCGGTTCGAACGCACGAACAGCGGCGCCCCCACCGCGGCCTCCAGCTGCCGGATCTGCGTCGTCAGCGCCGGTTGCGCGAGATTCAGGCGCCGCGCCGCCCGCGAGAAGTGCATTTCCTCCGCCACCAGCACGAACGCGTGCAGCCACCTGAGCTCGGGCATCATGCCGGTGCTATCATCGCAAATTTCAATGGTGGCAATCGCTTCATTCGATTTTTCCGCAGGCCAGGTCCATGGCACACTGCGCCCATGTCTTCCCGCTCCCTCCTCGTCGTCGCCGCCAACCCGGCCGTTTCCACCACCCTCGGCTGGCCCGTCGGTTTCTGGGCCTCCGAGCTCATCCACCCTTTCCACGTCTTCACCGCCGCCGGCCACCGCGTCACGATCGCCAGCCCCGCCGGCGGCCGCGTCGTGCCCGACGCCCTGAGCGATCCGCGCGACCCCTCCGGCTACTCCGCGGACGACACGCTGTCCCGCGACTACCTCGGCCGGCCCGAATTCCAGGCCCGGCTCGAAACCACACCCGCCCTCGCATCGCTTCGCGCCGCGGACTTCGACGCCATCCTCGTCGCCGGCGGCCAATCCCCGATGTTCACCTTCCGCGGCCACGCCGGCCTGCTCGGGCTCTTCCGCGCCTTCCTCGACGCCGGCAAACCCGCCGCGGCCCTCTGCCACGGCACCTGCCTGTTGCTCGACCTGAAGCAACCCGACGGCTCCCCCTTCATCCGCGGTCGCCGGATGACCGGCTTCGCCAACAGCGAAGAGGATCTCGCCGACCAGGCGGTCGGCCAAAAGGTGATGCCGTTCCGCATCGAGGACGAAGCCCGCGCGCTCGGCGCCCACTTCGTCGCCGGTCCCGCTTTCCAGCCCCACGCCCTGCGCGACGGCAACCTTGTCACTGGCCAGCAGCAGCACAGCGGCGAGGCCACCGCGCGGTTGGTCCTCGAACTGCTCGGCTGAACCTCGACCCTCTCCCCATGCACCTCGCCTTTCTCGGCAGCGGCCAAGTCGGCGGCGCCCTCGCCGTCGGCTGCGTCCGCGCCGGCCACCACGTCACCCTCGCCGCCCGCGACCCGCAGTCGCCCGCGGTGCTCGCCGCCGTTGCCCGCGAACCCAAGCTCGCGGTCGCCGCCCCCGCCGAAGCGATCGCGGGGGCCGACGTCGTTTTCCTCGCCACGCCCTTCGCCGCCGCCACCGCCGCCCTCGCCCCGCTGGCGCCCGCGCTCGCGGGCAAGGTACTCGTCGACTGCACCAACCCCGTCGGCCCCGGGCTGACGCACGGTCTGCGCAGCGAACGCAGCGGCGCCGAGGTCGTCCAGGCCGCTGTGCCCGCCGCCCGCGTCGTGAAAGCCTTCACGATTTACGGTTTCGAGAACTTCGAGAATCCCGCGTATCCGGGCTACGGCCCGCTCCGTCCCGCGATGCTGCTCGCCGGCGACGACGACCGGGCCAAGTCCGCCGTCGCCGGCCTCGCGACTGAACTCGGCTGGGAGCCCGTCGATGCCGGTGCCCTGTCGGCCAGCCTGCAACTCGAGCACATGACGCTGCTCTGGATCAAACTCGCGCGGGCGCAGGGCCAGGGCAGCGACTTCGTCTGGGCCCGCCTGCGCCGCTGAACGCTCGGGACTCGCCTCGCGGAACGGCTTCGGTTCACGTGGCCGCGCCGATGAAACCCGCCCGCCTGCTCCGCGTTTGCGTTTTCGCGCTCGCCCTCGCCGGACCCGCCTTCGCCCAAACCGCCGCGCCGGGCACCCCGGCCGCTCCGCCGCCGCTCGCCGCCGCCGCCAACGCCGCCGCGAAAGCGTTGCCCGCCGGCGGCATCGTCTGGGCGGAGATCTCCGGTCCGGCCCTGACCATCGGCACCGCCGGAAAATTCGAGCCCGCGGACGTCCCGCCCGGACAACGCCTCTTCGAGATCGGTTCGATCACCAAAGTCTTCACCGGCCTGCTCCTCGCCCAGGCCGTGCTCGAAAACAAAGCCGCGCTCGACGACCCGATCGCGAAACACTTGCCCGCGGACCTGAAACTCGATCCCGCCGTCGCGGCCATCACGCTCGTCCAGCTGGCAACCCACACCGCGGGTCTGCCCTCGCTGCCGGCCAACTTCGCCCCGGCGGACAACGCCGATCCCTATGCCGGCTACACCGCGGCGCGCCTCCACGCCGCCCTTGCCGCCTACCGCCCCGCCGCCCCCGCGCCCCAGCCCGCGTCGTATTCGAATCTCGGATTCGGCCTGCTCGGCCATCTGCTCGAACGCATTCTCGGCCGGCCCTACGCCGAACTCGTCGCCGTGCGCATCGCGGGTCCCCTCGGTCTGAAGGACACCGTCGCGGTGCCCGATGCCGACCAACTCCGCCGGCTCGCGCCGCCGCACTCCGGCTCCACGACGGTGAAGCCCTGGACCTTCGACGCCCTTGCCGGCGCCGGCGTGCTGCGCTCCACGGCCGCCGACCTTGCGCGCTTCGCCCAAGCCTTGCTCAAGGGAGACAACCCCGAAATCGCCGCGGCCTGGGAACTCGCCCGGCGCCCGCACGCGTCGTTCGCCAGCCGGCAGGCGGACATCGGGCTCGCGATTTTCATCGGCCGCCGCGACGGCCGCACGATCTACAACCACGGCGGCGGCACCGGCGGCTACCGCACCTTGCTCGAACTCGATCCCGCCGCCGGCCGCGCCACCGTCGTTCTGCTCAACAACGACGAGCCGGACCCTTCCACCGTACTCGCCGCCGCCCGCCGGCCTGCCGGCGCCCCGACCGCCGCGAAGCCCGCCGACGCCCGGCCCGAAGCGGCCCTGCCCCGCGAACAGGCCGCCGCGTTCACCGGCATTTTCGCCGTCGATGCCCGCGCGCGTTTCACGTTCGTGCAGGACGAAACCGGGCGCCTCCGCGGCCGCCTCACCGGCCAGGGTTTCCTGCCCCTCTTCTTCGCGGGCAACGACCGTTTCTTCGCGCGCGCCGTCGCCGCGGAATTCCAATTCTCCCGCGACGCCGCCGGCGCCGTGACCGGCGTGACGCTCCACCAGAACGGCAAAACCGTCCCCGCCACCCGCGGCACCGAACCCGCGCCGACGCTGCTGTTCCCCGCCCCGGCCGCGCTGCGCGACTATGTCGGCCGTTTCGCGCTCGCGCCGAGCGCCGCATTCGACGTGTCCGTCCGCGGCGACACGCTGGTCGTCAAACTCACCGGCCAGTCTGCCTTTCCCGTTTTCTGCACGGCGCCCGATCGTTTCGTCTACGACGTCGTGCCCGCCGCGCTCACCTTCGAACGCGACGCCGCGGGCCGCGTCGCCGCCGTCGTCCTCCACCAGAACGGCCGCGACCAGCGCGCGCCGCGCACCGAGGCCGCCGCCCAACCATGAGTCCCATGCCTGCGCCCGCCCCGCGTTATCTCGCCCTCGTCGGGTTCCTCGCCGTCACCTTTGCCGCCGGCGCCATCGGTTCGGCCGCGACGTTTCCCGCGGTCAAGGAATGGTACCCGACATTGGTCAAACCCTCGTGGACGCCACCCAACTGGCTTTTCGGGCCCGCCTGGACCACGCTCTACGTGCTCATGTCCGTCGCCGCCTGGCGTGTGTGGCGCCGGGCCGACGCCGCCGGAGCACGGTTTGTCCTCCAACTCTACGCCGCGCAAATCGTGCTCAACGCCCTCTGGTCGGTGCTGTTTTTCAAGCTGCGCCAGCCCCTGCTCGGCCTGATCGAGATTCTGCTGCTCTGGGCTTTGCTCGCGGTGATGCTGGTTCGCTTCTGGCGCGCCGAACGGCTCGCCGGCCTCCTCTGGGCGCCGTACCTCGGCTGGGTCACCTTCGCGACCTGCCTCAACGCCGCGATCGTCTGGCTCAACCGCTGACGCCGCGGCGTCCACGCAGCGCCCGCTTGCCGCGGAGCGTGCCGGCACCTTGGCTGAACCGATGACTTCCGCGTTCCCTTCCGTCACCGGCAACGTCGTCCGCTGGGGCATCATCGGCTGCGGCGATGTCACCGAGGTGAAGAGCGGTCCCGGTTTCCAAAAAGCCGACGGCTCGCGGCTTGTCGCGGTCATGCGCCGCGACGCCGGCAAAGCCGCCGACTACGCCCGCCGCCACGGCGTGCCGCGCTGGTACAGCGACGCCCGCGCCCTCGTGGCCGATCCGGAAGTCGACGCGGTCTACGTCGCCACACCGCCCGGCGCGCACCTCGACGGCGCACTCCTTGCCGCCGCGGCGGGCAAACCCTGCTACGTGGAGAAACCGATGGCGCGCAGCACCGCCGAATGCGACGCGATGCTCGCCGCCTTCGCCGCCGCGCAGCGGCCGCTCTTCGTCGCCTACTACCGGCGCGCGCTGCCGCGCTTCGTCCACGCTCGCGCGCTGCTCGACTCCGGCCGCATCGGCGCCCTGACCGGACTGCAATGCCGCTTCGCGTCGCCCGGCCACGGCGGCGTCGGCACGCTGCCCGGGCAAGCCGCCCCGGATCTTTCGTGGCGCTTCCGCGCGGCCGACTCCGGCGGCGGCCTGCTGCTCGACGTCGGCGCCCACGCCATCGACCTGCTCGATTTCTTCGGCGGACCGTTGCAGGACGTCGCCGGCCACGCCGCCCGGCTCGTCACTCCCGGCGACACCGAGGATGCGGTCGCGTTTTCGTTCCGCACCGCCGGCGGCGCACCCGGGACGGCGAGTTTCAATTTCGCCTCCGCCCAGAAGGCCGACCTGCTCGAACTCGAAGGCACGCTCGGCCGGATCTCGCTTTCCGTCTTCGGCCACGAGCCCGTCCGCCTCGAAACCGCCGCCGGCACCGAGACGTTTCCCTTCGCGCCGCCGGCGCATATCGCGCAGCCGTTGATCCAGGCGGTGGTCGACGCCCTGCTCGGCCGCGCCCCCTGCCCCAGCACCGGCGCCAGCGCCCGCCGCACGAGTGCCGTGATCGACCGCGTGCTCGCCGCCTACTACGGCGGCCGCGATGACGCGTTCTGGGATCGGCCCGCGACTTGGCCGGGCCGGCAGCGCACGGTTGACGGCGTTTAATATTCATAAATAACCCGCAGTGCCATGAGCAAACTCCGCGGTTCCCGCGCCCTCGTCACCGCCGGCGCCCAAGGCATCGGCCTCGCCATCAGCCGCCGCCTGCTGCACGCCGGCTGCGATCTCGTCGTCCACTACCGCAGCAGCCGCGACGGCGCCCGCGAACTCGAGGCCGTCGCCGCCGCCGCGGGCCGCCGTTTCCTCGCGATTTCCGCCGATCTCACGTCGACAGAGGAGTGCGAACGCCTCGTGCGCGAGGCCGTGGCGTTCCTCGGCGGCCTGGACGTTTTGATCAACAACGCCGGTTCGCTCATCGCGCGCCGCTCGCTCGCCGAGGCCGACGACGACTTCTGGGCCGAGACGATGTCGCTCAATCTCGGAAGCCTCCGCCGCGTCACGCGCGCCGCGGTGCCGCACCTCGCCGCCTCCGTGCCGGCGCGCGGCGGCGCCAGCATCGTGAACCTCGCCTCCCTCGCCGGCCGCAAGGGCGGCCACGCCGGCTCGCTCGCCTACTCCACCGCCAAGGGCGCCGTCCTCACCTTCACCCGCGCCCTCGCCAACGAGCTTGGCCCGCAGGGCATCCGCGTCAACGCCCTCGCCCCCGGCCTCATCCTCGGCACCAGTTTCCACAACACCCACACCACGCCCGAATCGGCCCGCGCCACGGTCGCCGGTATCCCGCTCGGACGCGCGGGCAACGCCGACGATGTCGCCCGCGCCGTGGAGTTTCTCGCCGGCGAGTACGACGGCTTCATCACCGGCGCGACGCTGGACATCAACGGCGGCGTGTACGCCGCCTGAGCCTGTCCGCGCCCGCGCCGCGATATTGTCAGCCGGCCCGACTTCGGTTTTGCATCCGGGGCGATGAACCCCCGCTTGCTTGCCCTCCTCCTCGGCCTCGGCGCCCTCGTGGCGCGGGCCGAGCAACCGAAAGAATACCAGGTCACCGGTCCCGTGCTGGCGTTGACCGATGGCGTCATCACCGTCGACAAGGGCGGTGAGAAATGGGAAATCGGCCGCTCGGCCGCCACCAAGGTCGACGGCAAACTCGCCGTCGGCAGCCGCGTCACGGTTTACTACCGCATGGGCGCGACGGCCGTCGACGTAAAGGACGCCGGCGCGGCCAAGACCGACAAGGCGGACAAGGCGACCGAGAAGGCCCAGAAGGCCGCCGACAAGGCCGACAAGAAGGCCAAGTCTTGAGCCGCGCGCGCTTCGCCGGCCGGACGGTCTGGATCACCGGAGCATCGTCCGGCATCGGCGAAGCCCTCGCCCTCGCGTTCGCCGCCGAGGGCGCGCGGCTCGTGCTCTCCAGCCGCCGCCGCGAGGAACTCGAGCGCGTGCGCGCCGCCTGCGCCCGGCCCGATGAACACCTCGTCGTGCCGCTGGATGTCACCCGGATCGACGCGTTTCCCGCCGTCGTCGCGGACGTGCTCGCCCGCAGCGGCGCGATCGACGTGCTCGTGAACAACGCCGGCACCAGCCAGCGCGGGCTCGCGCTCGAAACCTCGGCCGAGGTCGAGCGCGCCCTGATGGAAGTGAACTATTTCGCCCCGGTTGCGCTGGCCAAGGCCGTGCTGCCTTCGATGCGCGCGCGCCGGAGCGGCACCGTCGTCGTCGTCAGCAGCGTCATGGGCTATCTCGGCACGCCCGGCCGCTCGACCTACGCCGCCGCCAAACACGCGCTGCACGGCTACTTCGATTCGCTCCGCGCCGAGCTCTGGCGGGACGACGTGCGCATCTTGCTCGCCTGCCCCGGCTACGTCCGCACCGCCGTCGCGCAGAACGCCCTCGGTCCACGCGGCGAAAAGAACGCCCGCGCCGACTCCGCCTCCCGCCGCGGCATCGCCCCCGAACGCTGCGCCGCGGCCATCCTCGACGGCGTCGCCGCCGGCCGGGAGGAAATCCACGTCGGCGGCCGCGAGGTCTACGGCATCTATTTGAAGCGTCTCCTGCCGGGTCTGCTCTCCCGGATCGTCCGGAAGATGAAATTTTCCGTGACGCCTTCGTCCTGAACGACCAACCGCGGCCCCTGCGCCGCGCCCCGCCGGTTACCTCCTAGGTGGTATGGCCGCGGCATGCGCCGTGCGTTATGCTGCGCGCGGCATTGTCCGCCACCGCTTCCCGACCACCATGACCGTCTCCGCCGTTTCCCGTTTTTCGTCCGCGCTTCGCCGCGCCGCTTTCGTCGCGATCGTCGCCTTCGCCGGCCCCTCGCTCGCCCTCGCCCAGTCCGGCACCGTCGCAGGTCGCGTGCTCGACGCCGGCACCAAGTCCGCCCTCCGCGGCGCCGCCGTCACGGTGGCGGGTTCCGATGTCCACGCGGCCACCGGTCCCGACGGCGAGTACTCGCTTACGCTGCCCGCCGGCGCCCACCAAGTCACGGTCGACTACCTCGGCCTCGCGCCGAAAACCGCCGCCGTCACCGTCGCCGCCGGCGCAGCCGCCCGGCTCGATTTCCTCCTCGGCGACACCACCGTCACGCTCGCCGCCGTCACCGTCGAAGCCTCCCGCACCGGCCAGGCCCGCGCCCTCAACCAGCAGCGCACGGCCCAGAATCTCACCAACGTCATCTCGGCCGATTTCTCCGGCCAATTCCCCGACAAAACCATCGCCGACGCCGTCAAACGCATGCCCGGCGTCACCGTCGAGACCGACCGCGACACCGGCGGCGTCGAGGGCCGCTACGTCACCGTCCGCGGCATGAGCGCCGACTTCAACGCCGTCACCATCGACGGCGTCCGCGTCAACGTCACCGACTTCGACGGCATCACCCGCCGCGTGCCCCTCGACGTCGTCTCCTCCGATGTCGCCGACCAGATCGAGGTCACCAAGGCCCTGCGCCCCGACCAGGACGCCGACTCCATCGGCGGCGCGGTCAACATCCGCACCCGCAGCGCCTTCTCGCGCAACGAGCGCACCGCCTCCTTCAAAGCCGCCGTCACCTACGCCGCGATGCTCGACGACTACACCGCCGGCTACCCGTACGACAATCCCGGGTACGAGGCCGCCGCCACCTACTCGGATCTGTTCGGGCCCGACCGCACGTTCGGCTTCTCCCTCGCCGCCAACTGGCGCGACCGCGCCTTCGTGAAGCAGCGCAACAGCACCACCGGCTGGAACAACACCGCCGGCTACCGCGCCGGCACGGCAACCACCCCGTCGCCCCTGAGCGGCTACGTGATGGACTCGTTTGTCCTGCAGCACTTCCACGACGACCTCAAGAGCCACGGCTTCAACGGCTCGCTCGAATGGCGGCCGATGGATGCCCACAAGCTCCGCCTCTCCGCCGGCACCAACGTCCGCCAGACCAACCGCGGCCGCCAGCGCCAAGTCCTCTTCTTCCCCCTCGGCCGCGCCAGCGACAATTCCATCCCGGTCACCGTCGCGCCCACGCTCGTCGGCGACACCTACGCAACCGTTTCCTCCTCCGGCAACACCGTCCGCCGCGAGGTCCGCGACTTCGAGGAACTGCAGCAGACCTCCACCGTCGCCCTCGACGGCGAGTCCCGCCTCGGCGCGTTCACGGTGAACTACCTCGTCGGCTACAATTTCGCGAAGTGGGACGGCGGCGCCGACAGCGCCCTCACCGCTTCCTTCCAGAACGCCGGCTTCGTCACCAGCTACGCCCTCACCCCCGGCAACGCGCAATTCCCTGTCGTCGGCGCCGTCCAGACCACGACCGGCCGCGACCGCAACGACCCCGGCATCGCCGGCGTCCACACGCTGCGCACCCTCAACCTCGGCACCCGTTTCTACGACGACGACGAACTCAACGCCGCCCTCGATGTGCGTCGCGATGCCGAGCTCGCCGGTTGGACCGGCTTCGTGAAGGCCGGCGCCAAGGTCCGCTCCCGCACCCGCGATCTCGACCAGACCACCGTCGACTACAACCAGAACGCCAACTGGTCCCTCGCCGGCTACAACGGCCAACCCGACATCCCCAACCTCATCGCCGGTTACCGAGCCGAGCGCACCGTCGGCGGCCGCTACGACTACGGCTACTTCCTCGACCCGTCCGTCGTGCGCAACGCCGCCCGCACCCTCATCTCCCGCGGCCTCGTGACCCCGCTGGCGACCAACGCCTTCAACAGTCTCTACAACGACTACTCCGCCCGCGAGGACGTCACCGCCGGCTACGCCATGGCCCAGCTCTCCCGCCGCCGGCTCACCCTGCTCGCCGGTATCCGGGTTGAAAATACCGAGACCAAGTTCGAGACCTACCGCGTCACCGACGGCGTCCCCGCCGCCATCGCCCCGCGCCGCTCCCGCACCGACTGGCTGCCCGGCCTCCACGCGCGCTACGACGTCGCGGCCAAGACCGTGCTCCGCGCCGCCTACACCGAGACGCTGGCCCGCCCGACTTTCAACCAGCTCAATCCCCGCGAGACCCGCTCGACCACGTCGGACACGATCAGCCGCGGCAACATCGACCTGAAGCCCGTATTCTCCCGCAACTACGACCTCGCGGTCGAACGCTACCTCGGCGGCGACGGCTACGTCTCGGCCGGCTTCTTCCACAAGGATTACAAGCGGAACATCTACCGCTCGACGCAGAACGCGATCTTCGAGGGCGAACTCAACCGCATCACCCAGCCGCGCAACGCCGTCGGCGGCAACGTCACGGGCATCGAGCTCGCGTTCGACCAACGCCTGACCTTCCTCCCCGCGCCGTTCGACGGCTTCGGCCTCACGCTCAACTACACGCACACGGATTCCGAGCTCGACGCCGGCCTGCCCGCGCTCGCCGGGAAGAAACTGCCGCTGTTCGACCAGGTCGGCGACTCCTTCAACGCCAGCCTCCGCTACGAGCGCGGCCGTTTTCGCAGCCGGCTCTCCCTCCATCACCGCAGCGACACGCTCTTCGATCTGGCGACCGACGCCGCCCTCGCCGTCGGCCGTTTCGAGGCCCCGAGCACGACGCTCGACTTCACCGCCAGCTACAAACTCGGCCGCGGCTGGAGCGTCTACGTCGAGTTCGCCAACCTCACCGACGAACCGAGCTGGGGTTACAACGGCGACAAGAACATCCGCCTCGACTACAACGAATACTCCGATTGGACCGGCGTCATCGGCGTCCGCTGGAACCTCTGAGCGCGCGGCGCAAGGCGCCGCGCGCGGTTGAAAGGTGAAAGTTCCAAGTTGAAAGACGGGAGTCGCCGCCGGACTCCGAGGAGCGGTTTCGTTCTTTCAACTTTCAACCGCCGGCCGGACCGCTGCGCGGTCCGTCCGGCTACCGCAGCAGCGCCATCAGCCGCGCGCGGCTCGGCACGTTGAGTTTCGCGAAGACCGACGTCGCCTGTTTCTTGATCGTGAGCAGGCTCTTCTTGAGCCGGCGCGCGATCTCGAGGTTGGAATTGCCCTCGCAGATCAGCAGCGCGATCTCGCGTTCGCTCGGGCTGAGCGCCCAGAGCAGGCGTTGGCGTTCGGGATTCGCCCGCGGGTCGCCGGCCCGCGCCGGCGGTCGTTCCTCCAGGACC
The DNA here is from genome assembly GCA_027482185.1 of Opitutaceae bacterium. Lineage (GTDB taxonomy): Bacteria > Verrucomicrobiota > Verrucomicrobiia > Opitutales > Opitutaceae > ER46. The sequence goes on from JAIXWF010000019.1 coordinate 175,852, forward strand.
ACGAGAAATCCCGGCCGCGCCAGCAGACCGGGCGCCGCATTGACGGCCGACACGCTCGCGAGCCGCTCCGCCGCGGTCGGATGCGCCAGCCGTTCGAGCCGTTGCGGAAACTTGGGCCGCTCCTTCGCGTTGGCCCGGAGAATCTCGACCCGCAGCCGCTCGCACGCCGCGCGCACCGCCGCCGGCACTTCCATGCGGTCGCGGGAAACCAACCCGCGCGCCACCGCCGGTCCGTGGTTCCAGACGGCGCACTCCTGCACGGCCTGGTGATTCGCAAAGACGGGCTGCAAATCCCAATCGAGCAACAGCAGCCCGATCGGGATGTGCCGGTTGAACTCCTCGAGCACCTTCCGCCGCAACCGCTCGTGCTGGAGCTTCTGCACGCGGTCGATCGCCGTCTCGATGTGCGGCCGCAGCGCCTGGATGCGCGCCGTTTCCTCGTCCGTGAACTCCGGATGCGACGGCGCGCGGTATAGGCTGAACATCGCCTTCACCTCGCTGCCCCGCCAGAAAAGTCCCGACAGGCCCTTGTCCCAGCCCTCCGCCCGGGCGAAGCGGCGGTAGAATTCCGTCCGGGCAAATTTCGCCTTCGGCCCGACGACGTCGCTGAAACGGTAATACGGCGTCCGCCGGTGCGCCGCGATGTAGGCCGAGAACGGATTGATCCGGCCGCGTTCCTTGTACCACTCGGCCGCGCGCTCGATCGGCGGATCGGTGAACACGAGCCGCGCCTCGCGCATCTCGAAATGCCCGAGAAACAACGTCACCCGCACGCAGGGCGAAGCCGCCGCGCGCAGCAAGGGCAGCACCGCCGCCCACAGCTCGTCGACCTCCGTCGCCGCGTGCAGCGGCAGCAGGAGTTCCTCCGGGCTCGGGGGATGCGATCGGCTCACGGCCGCGCAGCATGCGCCGCCGCCCGCCGCCGTCAAACGGCCGCCGCGCCCCGCCCCGCGTTCACTCCAGCCAGATGTACTTCAGCCGCCGGTCCGCGAACGGCTTCGGCACCCAGCCCTTGACCGACGGATGCACCAGCATGACGCGCGTGCTGAAGAACAACGGGATCGCCGGCAATTGCTCGAGAAACACCGTCTCGGCCGCGCGGAACGCCGCGTTGCGCGCCGTCGCGTCCGCCGTCCACGTCGCGTCGATGTGCCGGTCGAAGGCCGCGTCCGACCACTTCGCCTCGTTGTAAAGTCCGCCGGTCTGCCACGCGCCGAGGAAGTAGATCGGATCCTGGTACGTCGTCGCGTTCCACTCCCCGCGGACCAGCTGGAAATCCATCGTGCGTTTCGCGGCGTTGAGCACCTGCGTTTCCTGGTTCCGCAGCGTCACCTTGATCCCGAGGTGCCGCAGCCACATTTGCTGCACGGCCTCGGCCACGACGACGTGGTGCTCCCGCGCATCGATCATCAATTCGATCTCCGGAAAACCGCGCCCGCCGGGAAATCCCGCCGCCGCCAGCCGCCGCTGCGCCTCCGCCGGATCGAACCGCAGCAGGGCCGGCGCGTCGTAGCCGCCCATTGCCGGCGGCGTGAAATGCCGCGCCGGCTGCTTGCCGCCCTTGATCACCGTGCGCACCAGCGCCTCGCGATCGATCGCCAGCGCCAGCGCCTGCCGCACGCGCACGTCGTCGAGGGGCGGCTTCGCGACGTTGAGGGAATAGAAGTACACGCCGCGATCGTCCACGGTGTGCAGCACGCCCGGCTGCTCCCGCGCATAGGTGTCGATCTTGCTCAGCGGCACGAAGCTCGTGAGGTGCAGCAGACCGTTGCGAAACGCGTTCTCTTCCACGCTCGGACTTTCGATGGGCGAGAAATGCGCCTCGCGCAGCCGCACCTTCGCCGCGTCCCAATAGTGCGGGTTCTTCTCGAGCACGACGCCTTGGTTCGCCACCCACGATTTCAGCCGGAACGGCCCGTTGCCGACCAGATTGCCCGGGCGAATCCAGTCGTTCCGCCGTTCGTCCATCGGCGCAAATTTCTCCACGGTCGCCTGCGGCACGGCGAAGAAGAGGTACAAGGCCGACGGGAAAAACGGCGCCGGCCGCTCCAACGTGAATTCCACCGTGCGCGCGTCGGGCGCCTTCACGCCCACCGCCGCGAAGTCCGCGAGCTTGCCCGCCTGGTACGCGCGCGCGTTCTTCACGAAGAACAGATTGTTCTCCGCATGCGCCGCGCCGAGCTTCGGCGCCAGCAAACGCCGCGCGCCGTAGAGGAAATCCGCGGCCGTCACCGGCGTGCCGTCGCTCCATTTCGCATTCCCGCGGAGGAAGAATCGGTAAACCAATCCGTCCGGCGAAACTTCCCAACGCTCGGCCACGCCCGGCCTCGGGACCAAGGTCTCGTGGTCCGGCACGACCAACCCCTCGAACAGCGAGCCCACCAGCGTCCATTCCACCGCCCCGCGCACCAGGTGCGGATCAAGCGACTCGGGTTCGGTCGCGTTGCCCCGATAAAGAATTTGGTCGCGGGTGCCGGCCGCAACCCGTGTTTCCCGCCGGCCGCAGCCGGCGAGGACCACGGCTCCCAGGAGCATCAGCAACGCGCGCGCAAAGATCGTCACCTCCGCGAGCGTGCAAGCCGAGCCCCGGCCCGCAGCAAAAAACCATGGCACCAAGGTGGTAATCCCGCCCCTGGGGAAGTTTTCGCTTTGGCCCGGCGTCCGCCCGTGGCTGACTGGCCGCCGATGCCGCTCCGTCTTGCCCTGCTCGCCGCCCTGCTCGCTGCCGCGACCGGCCCGGCCCTGCGCGCCGCGGACTACACCTACTACCTCACGGGCAATGCGGCCGACGTTCGGCCGGCCCGGACCTCCGGCGGTCTGCTGCTCATGGGCGGCGGCGGCGATGTCGACGACGCCTTCCGCTGGTTCGTGCGCCAGGCCGGCGGCGGCGACATCGTCGTGCTCCGCGCCTCCGGCGCCGACGGCTACAACGACTACATTTTTTCCAAGATCGGCGGCGTCGATTCCGTGGAAACAATCCTGTTCCACAACCGCGCCGCGGCCGACGACCCGAAGGTGCTCGCCGTCATCCGCGCCGCCGACGGCATCTGGTTGGCCGGCGGGGACCAATCCCGCTACGTCGATTACTGGAAAGGCAACGCCGTCGGCGCCGCCCTCGACGCCCACGTCCGCGCCGGCAAGCCGCTCGGCGGCACCAGCGCCGGCCTCGCCGTGCTGGGCGAGTTTGTGTTTTCGGCTTCGGAAACCGGCAGCCTCACCTCCGAGATCGCGTTGCGCGATCCCTTCGACCGGCGCCTCACGCTCGAGCGCGATTTCCTGCACCTCGATCTGCTCCGCGGCGTGATCACGGATTCGCACTTCATGCCGCGCCGCCGGCTCGGCCGCTCGCTCGCGTTCCTCGCCCGGCTCATGGCGGGCCGCACCGGCGACCGCCTCGTCGGCATCGGCGTCGACGAAAAAACCGCCCTCGCGGTCGAGGCCGACGGCCGCGCCCGGGTCTTTTCCTCCGACCCCGCCGCGCGCGTGTGGCTGATGCTGCCCACGCGCCCCGCGGAGGTGCTCGCGTCCGGCCAACCGCTCACGCTCCGCGACGTCCGGCTCATCGCGCTCGGCCGCGAGAGCACCGTCGATTTGCCGAAACTTGCCGTCGACAAACCGGCCGCCGTCTCCGTCGTATCCGTGATCGCCGGACAACTTTCCCCGCCATGACCCTGCCTCCTGCCATCGCCCGCCTGTCCGAACGGACGGCGGAATTCGGCGCCCTGCTCGTGAAGTGGGCCGAGATCAATTCCGGCTCCGGCCACCGCGCCGGCCTCGACCGGATGCGCGCCGCGTTGCGCGAGGAATTCGGCCGCCTGCCCGGCGTCACGGTGGAAGAACTCCCCTGCCCCGGCACGGCCGACGCCCTCCGCATCAGCGTCCGGCCCGAGGCCAAGACGCGCATCTTGCTCAACGGCCATTTCGACACCGTCTACGAGGCCGACGACCCGTTCCAGCGCTGCACCTGGCTCACGCCCGAGCGCCTCAACGGCCCGGGCACCGCCGACATGAAGGGCGGCCTGCTCACGATGCTCGCGGCGCTCCAGGCCTTCGAGCAGACGCCGCACGCGGCCAATCTCGGCTGGGACGCCCTGCTCACACCCGACGAAGAAACGGGTTCCCACGGCAGCCGGCAGCTCTTTGTCGACGCGCCGAAGCGCGTGCACTTCGCGCTGATCTTCGAACCCGCGCGGCCCAACGGCGACATCGTGCATTCGCGCAAGGGCACCGGCGGCCTGGTCGCCACGTGCCGCGGCCGAGCCTCCCACGCCGCCAAGATCCCGAACGACGGCCGCAACGCCATCTTGGCCCTGGCGGAATTCCTCCTCGCCGCAAGCAAGGTCCCGCAGGATCTCCCCGGCACCCTCGTCAACGTCGGCAACATCCGCGGCGGCGGCCCCGCCACCAACGTCGTGCCCGACTTCGCGGAAGCGGAACTCGATTTGCGCATCACCAAGGTCTCCGACCGCGAACCGCTGCTCGCCCGACTCCAGGCCCTCGCCGACACGGTCAACGCCCGCGAAGGCTTCAAGTTGGAGCTGAAGGGCGGCTTCAACCGGCCGCCGAAGGAATGCTTCCCGATCGAGGAAAAGCTTTTCCCGCTTTGGCAACAGGCCGCCCGCGACGTCGGCATCGCCCCGCCGAATTGGGTCCACACCGGCGGCGCCTCCGACGGCAATCTGCTCGCCGTGGCGGGACTGCCGAGCTTCGACGGCGTCGGCCCCATCGGCGACGGCCTGCACAGCAACCGCGAATTCCTGATCGTCCCGACGATCGCGCAGCGCGCCCAAGTCGTCGCCCTGTTTCTCCACCGCGTCGCCGCGGGCGAGATCAGCGTGAAACCGTAAAACGGATACGCCGCCGGGAACTCAGCCCGGCAGCGCGACGCCGAGCTTCGCCGCCCACGGTTGCAACGCCGGCATGATGCCGGGGTGCAACGCCACGCCCTCGGCCAATTGCCGGCGGCGCAATTGCAGGCCCGCTTCGCCGGGCAAACGCACGCGTTCGACGCCGGGCCGCGGCGGCGTCGTGCGACACGTTTCGGCCAACTGCTCGGTCTGCCGGCGAAACGCTTCCATGCCGCCGAACAACGCCGGATCGTAAACCTGTACCCACACCGACGCGCCCCAGCCCTCTCCGGGATCCGCGCGGCCGTGGCCCGCCAACGCGCCGGTCAAAGTCTCCACCATCAACGCCAGCGCGAAGCCCTTGTGCCCGTGGTCGAGCCCGCCGATCGGCAACAAGGTGCCCGGCGGATTCGTGCTTAGGATTCCGGGATCGTCGGTCGGTTCGCCGGACGCGGTCAGCGCCCACGTCCCGGGGAATCGCCGACCTTCGCCGTGCAGCCGTTTGGTCAGGGCGTTGGTCGTGACCGACATCGAGATATCGAAAATCACCGGCTCGCCCGCCGTCGGCCACGCCGCCGCCAACGGATTGGGCGTGAACACGCCGCGCCGCCCGCCGAACGGCGCCACGCTGCTCACGAACGGATCCGAGCAACTCAGCAAAACGCAAAAGCCCGCCTCGGCCACCGGCCGCAGGTACGCGGCGAGACAGGCAATGTGGTGGCTGCGCCGGATTGCCACCGTGCAACTGCCCTGGGTGCGCGCCCGCGCCATCGCCGTCTCCAACGCCTTCACCGTCAACCAAGGCCCCGGCAAACGGCGTCCGTCCCACGTCAACGCCGCCGGAAAATCCGCCACGACCAACGGCTCCCCGCTCTTGGTCATGCCGCCGTTTTCAATCTCGCCGAGATAAGGCGCGAGCAACGCGAGCCCGTGCGTGGTGTGCCCGAGCAAATCCGCTTCCACCAAGATGTCGGCCACGGCCGCCGCCTTGTCGTCTTCGAGTCCCGCGCGTTGCAGGAGCTCGCGGGCAAACGTGGACAACGCGGCGGCGGTGGGGCGATCGGCCATGCGCCGGAGCCTGCGGGTCCGCGGCCCGGCGGCAAGTCGCCGCGGCGTCAACGCGCCGCCTCGCGGGCGACCGCCAGATTCTCGAGCAGGCGCGGATCGCCCGGACGCAACCGCAACGCCGCTTCGTAGCTCGCGAGCGCAGCCCGCGCGTTGCCTTGGGCGAGGAGCACGTTGCCGAGGTTGGCGTGCGCCTCGACGGAATCCGGCCGCCGCCGCGTCGCTTCGCGAAACGCATCCGCCGCCGCCGGCCAACGTTCTGCCCGCGCCGCGATCAGCCCGAGCCGCAGGCACGCGGCGAGGTCGGATTGGTCCGCCGCAATTGCCGCGCGGTAATGCGTTTCCGCCAAAGCTGGATTTCCTCCGGCCTCGGCGAGCCGGCCCCGTTGAAAATGCGCCGGCGCCAAGTCCGGCTCGAGCCGCAACGCCGCCTGCCACGCCTGTTCGGCCTCGGCCGCGCGGCCCAGGCCCGCAAGCGCGATGCCGCGGTTGTAATGCGCGTCCGCGCCCGGCCGCAGCCGCAATGCCGCTTCGAAGTGCGGCAGGGCCTCCGCCTCGCGCCGCAGCCGGACGAGCGCGGTGCCCAAATTCAAATGCGCGTCGGCGTGCGCCGGCGCGAGCCGCACCGCGTCGGCCAGGTGCGTCGCCGCCGTTTCCAGCTTCCCCTGCTGCAACGCCGCCACGCCGCGGTTGTAGTGCGCCGACACGTAGTCGGGCGCGAGCGCGAGCGCCCGGGCGAAGGCCGGATCGGCAAGTTCGTGACGCCCCTGCTGCTGGAACGACCAGCCGAGGTTGTTGTGCGCGCGGGCGTTGTTCGGCCGCTTCGCCGTCGTGTCCTGCCAGATGCGCACGGGATCGAGGTAGAGTTCGTTGCGGGCATGGCTCGCCAGCCCGAGGGCCGACGCCGCCGCAAACCCGGCCGCGACCGCGACAGCCGGTGCGCAGCGTCCGATTCCCCAAGCCGCGAGCACCGCCAGCGGCAGCAACGGCAAATACATCCGGTGCTCCGCCATCGTCTGCGTGACAAGCGGCACGAAGCTCGAACTCGGCGCCAGCAACCCAAAGAACCAGGCCCCGAGGAAACCGAGCCGCGGCCGCCGCACCAACGCCCAGACCGTGCCGCCCAACAGCATCAGCACCACCGGTCCCTGCCACCACACCGCGGCCGGCCCGCTCACGATTTCGCGGCCGTAATCGAGCACGAGCGGATGCGGCCAGACCGCGAGTTGCAGGTACATCACCAACGCCTGCGCCTGCGTGAGCAGGTAGTCCCAACTCGAAATCCCAAGTCCGAAGCCCGCCGCCACGCCGCGCGAACCGCCGCCGGCCGCCAATAGCGCCAAAGCAATTCCCGTGGTGGCAATCAACCCGAGGTACAGGCCGCGGCGCGCGCGCCACGCCGCCGCAAATGATCCGGCCAGAAACGCGCGGTCGTAGAGCAACGCGAGCAACGGTGCCGTCACGGCAATTTCCTTGCTGCCCATGCCAAGGGCGCACGCGGCCACGGCGGCGATCGGCCAACGCCGTTTTCCCGCCGGCGTCGGTGTCGTCGCCGCCCGAACGAAGGCATACAGCGTCGCCAACACGAAGAATCCGCCGAGCCCCTCCGTGCGTTGCGCGATGCCCGTGACGGTTTCGGTCTGCAACGGATGCAGCGCCCAGAGCAACGCGGCCAGCCACGCGATCGTCGCAGCCGGGATTGGTTCCACGGCATTGCTCGCAGAATTCCGCAGGACCAAGGTCCGCCGCACCAAGCCGGCCACGAGCAACGCGGAGGCGGCGTGCAGGAGAATATTGAAGACATGGTACCCGCGCGGCGCTTCGCCGCCCGCGGCGAAGTTCAACGCGTAGGTCAGGTTGACGATCGGGCGGCCCGTCGTCGTGCCGCCGTCCGCGGGCGGCTGCAGCACGGACCAGGAGCCAAGTTCGCGAATCGTCGGGTTCGTGAGGACCGCCGCGACGTCATCGAACAAGAACGGCGCCCCGAGCCCGTTGCCGAAAGCCAACGCCACCGCCGCCACAAGCGTGACGGGTTGCCACCAACGGAATCCGGCGGGGATCGGTGATTGGAGTCGTGGCATGGCAGCGACGGGCGGGGAATTGCGAATTGCGGATTGCGAATTGCCGAACGTCGACTCCGGAACGCTGATCGCTGATCGCTTAAAGCTTTCAAAACGACAACACCGCCGGCCCGGAGGCGGCGGTGTTGGAAGAACGGCAATGCGGCCGGCCGCGGCGGAACTCAGAATTCCAAGGTCGTGGTCAGCACGAATTGCCGCGGGTCGATGATGCGGAAGGCCCAGGGCGAACCGTCGAAGTTGACGGCCGTCGGGAGCAGGCGGCCGCTCTCGAAGGCGTTGTTCACGTTGAGCTGCACCTTCAGCGTGTAGCGATCCTTCATGACCTTGCGGCTGTAGCCGACCCAGAGGTCGGTGTAGAAGTTGCCGTCGTCGTAGACCGGGCGGGTCGGATCGGCCACGTTGATCACGGTCGGGGCCGTGATCGGATCGCCGACTTTGCCGAAGAAGCCGATGGCGGCCTTCGATTCCCAGCGCTGCGAACCGCCGACCGAGAAGCCCTTGAGGCGGCCCTGCGAGAAACGGTAGTTCGTGATGATCGAGGCGCGGTATTCGCGCTGCGAGGGCGCGGACACGCCCTCGAGCGCTTTGGCGAGGCCGACCTGGGACTGGACGACGTTGTTGAAGTAGGCCTGCGCGCTCGTGTTACCGTCGGTGTTCTCGATCTGCGCGACGCCGGCGTAGCCGTAGCCGGTCCAGAAGTTGCGCAGCGAGAAACGGCGGCCGTTGGCGTCCGTGAAGTCGGGGATATCGGGCGCCGACAGCGTCTGCCACACCGGGAGGCGCTCGGCGAGCCACGCATCGTACTGCGGCGCGATGTTCTTGTAGAACGTCTGCTGCTTGTCGGCGGTGAACTTGATGGTCCAGTTGTTGGACGGGTTGTAGGTCAGCTGGACCTCCATGCCCTTGGCCTTGCTGTCCTGGGTGCCGCCGACGCTCGTGCCGGCGTAGTAGTTGAACGGCAGCTTGATCAGGTCGTAGATGCGCTGCTGGTTCGCCTGGTCGTTCACCGGGTTGACGGTGTCGGTGTTCCAGTTGGTGACGGAAACGATCTGCTGGAGGGTGCGGCCGCCGGCGATGCCGTTGCGGATGCGCTGCACGGCGCTGGCCCACGGGATGCCGGTGGTCGTATCCGAATAAGCCAGGCGCGTGAGCAGCGTGCCGGCGGCGGCGGTGCGTTCGTTGAGGCTCTCGGTCTCGTACCAGTTCACGCGGGCGACGAGCTTGTTCTTCACGAGGTTGAAACCGAAGCCGCCGTCCTTGCCCTTGCCGGTGGGCTTGGGGAGCGGGCGGAGGAAGTAGTCGGTCTGGAACGTGGCCGGCGGATTGAAGTTGTCGGATTGGTTGTAGTACAGCGTGAGGCCCTGGAGGAATTCGTTGAGCGCGGAGTCGGAGCCGGCGAACTTGGAAACGAAGGCGTGGCCGCGCAGCGGGCGGACGGCGAAGCCCATCGTCTTCGTGTCGCCGTCGAGTTCGTCCCAGCGGTTCCAGCGGTTCATGACGAGGTCGCGGTTGACGTGGCCGGAGACGCCGTTGCTGAAGAGCGTGGCGTTGGGGAGCGCGGGTTCGACGACGCGGCCGGTGGTGTCGGTGAGGGCGCCGGCGGTCGTGACGCGGGCGCGGTAGGCGTCGTGGCGGAGGCCGAGCGTGGAGACGATGCGGTCGCCCCAGAGGTAGCTCTGGGCGGCGAGGTTCCAGCTGTCGACTTCGCGGCGGGTCTTGAAGCTGCCGGCCTGCGAGAACAGCGCCTGCTCGGTGACCTGCACGTTTTCGAAACGGCCGGTGGTGTAGTTGTACACCTGCATCGAGGAGCTGACCGGGCCGTTCCAGCCCTGGTTGCCGTAGTAGCCGGCGGACTGCGTGACGACGCCCTGCGCGCCGCCGGGCTTGGCGAGGTAGTAATTGCGCTTGAGCGAAGTGCCGGACCAGAGGGCGGTGCCGGGGATCGAAAGATTGGGCACGTAGCGGAGGCGGCCCTGGGCGTCGCCGTCGACGAAGCCGTTGCGCCAGCGTTCGACGGCGCGGTTGACCTCCTGCTTGGTCCAGAGGGCGAGCAGGCGGTGGCGACCCATCCAGCTCAGCCATTTGTTCTGCTTCGAGAGGTCGAGATCGTACGCCAGCATGGCGCGGTAGTTGTCGTCCGTCTGCGGCGAGTAGAACGTGTCGATGCCGCCGCCGGTGCCCTCGGTGACGAAGGGCAGGCCGAAATACGGGTTGGGGCTGCCGTCGATGAGCTTGGTGTTGGCGTCGATCTGCAGCGTCGCGCCGGTGAGCTGGGACATCGTGTAGTTTTCGATGCCGTCGATGTCCTGGCGCAGCCAGCCGGCGTTGAAGAAGAGGTTGGGCAACAGCTGCTGTTCGAGTTCGAGGTTGTAGTTGCCGGCGCGGAGATCGGCGAAGTTGGTCTGCGCGTGGTTGTACTCGGTCCAGTCGTAGATGCGCTTGTCGGTGACGCCCGCCCACTGCCAGCTGCCGTAGGTGAAGGTGCGGCCGTTGACGGTGGCGGTGGGATTCGGGAAGTTCGTGGACGTGGCGTAGTAGCGCTCGAAGATCGCGAACCGCGGATCGTTGGCGGTCCAGCCGAGCGTCGCCGGCGTCGGTGTGGCCGTGGCGGGATTCGTCTGCGCCGGGGCGAAGAGCACGGGATTGCGTTGGAAAAACGCGACCGAGGTGCCGCCGTCGATGTAGCGCACGGGGCGGCTGACGTCGTCGAACTGAATGCCGCGCAGGAAGAGCGGCGATGCGGTGTTGGTCAGCGCGCCGGTGCCGAGGATGGTGTTGAGCGCGGCGTTGTAACCCGGGGAGAGGACATTGGAGACGTAGGGCCCGACGGTGCGGCCGGTGTCGAGGAGCGTGATCGTGCGCGTGGTCGGGTCGTAGGCGGGACGGCCGGCTTGGAACCACGGCGTGACTTGGTCGCGCGGCGTGAGGAAGTTCGGGCGGTTGGCCTTGTTCTCGAAGCCTTCGGCGAAACCGCGGATGACGGTTTTGGAAAACGGCTTGTAGGTCACGGCGCCGAATTCGCGGCGCGTGAGATCGCGGGAGGGCTTACGCTCGAACTGCTGGTCGTTGTAGAGGAAGGCGCCGTAGACGGCCAACTTGCCCTTGATCAGCGAGCGGTTGAGCGCGAGCGAGCTGCGGAAGGACCCGTTGTGGTCGGTGCGGAGCTGGACGCTGCCGGTGTTCTTGTTGAGCGCCGCCTGGGCCGCGGTCTGGTTGACGATGCCGGAAGGGCTGCCGAGACCGAAGAGGAGCGAGTTGGGCCCGCGCGTGATCTCGACCGACTGCGTGTTGTACGAGTCGAACGGGATGCGGTTGTTGGTCGGGAAATAGTTGAGCGAGGCGTCCGGCGCGGCGAGGCCGCGGATGCGGTTGGACTGGGCGTTCGTCGTGGTGCCGCCGTCGTTGCCCAGGGTGTAGCCAGCGACGGTGTCTTTCGCCGTGCCGCGGTCCGTAATGGAAGGCGAATACGAGCCGGAGCCCTCGGTGCCGGCCTCGTACTTGAACACGTCGTTGATATCGAGGGAGGCGGTGTCCTCCATCTGCTGCTTCGTGACGACGGTGATCGAGGCGGCGAGGTCGCTCAGGTTCGTGTTGAGGCGGCTGCCGGCGAGGGTGTTTTCGGCGAAGTAGCCGGAGTCGCGCGTCGATGTGACGCTGAAGGGGGAAAGAACGAGCGCGGTTTCACCGGCAGCGCCGGCCGCCGGGGCGGCGGCGGCGGCGGCTTTGGCGGCATCGGCCTGCATCGCGGTGCGTTCGTCGGGATCGAGGCGGCCGTTGCGGTTGAGATCGTAGCGCGCGAGGTTGCGCGCCTCCTCCGTGGCGGAGGCGCCGGCGGGAGCCTGCTGCGCCCAGGCGGGCAGCGCGGCCAGCAGCGAGCAGAGCGGAATCAGGGGCAGGCGGCGGACAGGGGACGTTCGGCCGGAGGCATTCATGGAGGCGTGAGGTTGGAGGGACGGAAACGGGCACGCGCCTTCGGGGTGGTGACGACTCGCGGCAACGGGGGTGACCGGGAGACGGGGAGAAAGCGCAACGCGAGCGGTACGCGGTGCCCATGGCGTAGCAACGGCGCCGGGCATCTGACAGTCTGGTGTCCGCGGCGCGGAGCCGCGAAAACGCGGCGAAAATCAACCCTGCGCCGGCGCGTCGGGGGGCTCGGGCCGGAGCGGCGGCGCCGTCTTCAGCAGCGTCCACGCGAACATCGCGAGGCCCGCGGAAACCAGCACGAACCAATCGCCGTAGGCCACGTAGACACTCTGGCGGTCGATCCAGCGGATGTCCTGCTGCACCTCGATCGTGCGGGTGCCGCGGAAATAGATGCTGCCTTGGTCGTTCTCCACCGGCCGACGCACGACGCCGAACTCGTCGATCCAGCCGCTCCAGCCGCCGTTGCCGCAACGCAGGACGGGCCGGCGCGTCTCGACCGCCCGCAGCACCGAATGCGCCGCGTGCTGATAGGCCGCCCCGCCCTCCCCGAACCAGCCGTTGTTCGTGTGCACGGTGAGAAACGCGGCGCCGCCGAGCGTACTGTAGCGCGCGAGCGACGGATAGATGTCCTCGTAGCAGATGAGCGGGCCGACGATCGCGTTGCGCTCGCCGAGCGGCACAAGCAACGGCGACGACGTTTCCCCCGCCTCGAAGTCGCCGCCGATCGGCACAAATTTGCCGATCCAGCCGAGCACCGGCCGGAAGGGAACGAATTCGCCGAAGGGCACGAGCTGGCGCTTCGCGTAGTAGTCCTTGGCGACGCCGCCGTCGGGCGTGACGAGGAAGGCGCCGTTGAACCAGTGCTCGTCGGCGCCGGCTACCGGCTCGATCGCGATCGAGCCGAGAAGCAAGGGCACGCCGGCGCGTTTGGCCAAAGTCTCGACGAAGGCCTTGGCCTGCGCGTCGCCGCGCACGGCGAGCGGCGTGGTCGCCTCGGGCCAGAGGATCAGATCGGGTTTGCCGCGGGCGGCGGCGAGCGTCGTGTCCTGCAGGATGCCGAGAATCTCGGGAATGCGCGCCGGATCCCATTTCACGTCCTGCGCGATGTACGGCTGGACGACGGCGATGCGGGCGAGGCGCTGGGAATAGTTGCGCCGGTTGAACGACTCCGTGAGGTGGATACAGACGCAGGCGAGCAGCAGGAACAGCGCGAGGAAGAATTCCTGGCTGCGTTTGTTGAGACCGGTGACGCCCTCGCGGAACAACCGGTGCGCGTAGGCGGCGAAACCGAGGTTCATGACCACGAGCACGAACGACACACCATACGCGCCCGTGAACGCCGCCACCTGCAGAATGCTGGAGCGTTCCCATTGGCTCGCGGCCAGCGGCAGCCACGGGAACCCGCCGAGCAACCACGTGCGCGACCACTCGACCAGCACCCACGCCCCCGCGAGGCCGAGCACGACGAGGAGCCGCAACGGCGTCGGCCGCCCAACGATGCGCGGCAGCGCCCACCAAGCGGCGAGGTACCAGACTCCGACCCAAGCGCCGATGAACGGTCCGAGGAGGAACAAACCGAACCACGTCACATGGTGGAGCCACCCCAACAGGATCGTCCACGCGACCGCTTGGGCGGCGAACAGCGTCCAGACAAAGACCTTCAGCCGCGGCTTCGTGTAGGCCCAGAACAGACCGGGCACGAGCATCGCGTAGGCGAATTCCGGCACCTTGAACGGCGGGAAAGACAGGACGGCGAGGCAGGCTGTCAGCACAAAGACCACGACCGCCGCCGTGGCCTCGCCGTGCCGTTGGAGGAAATTCGGCTGCGGCGCGTAGGGATCGGGGTCGGCGGTGGCGGAAGCGGCGGTCACGCAGCCGGCACGCTACGCGCGCGGCCCGACGCGCTGCAAGCGCCGCGCGGGCCGCGGCCAATTCGCCATCGACGCCCGCCCGCCGCGCTTCCACGGTGGCAACGCATGAGCGACCTCCCCGATTGCCTCTACTGCCGCCGCGACCAGCGCCTCCAGGATCTGATGATCGAGATCGCGCCGTTGGCCGTCTCGACCCTGTACCTCTTCAAGGAACAGACCCACCGCGGCCGCTGCGTGGTCGCGTACCATGCGCACGTCAACGAGCTCTTCGAACTCGACGCCGTGGAAGTCGGCCGGTTCATGAACGACGTGGCCCGGGCGGCGAAGGCGATCAAGACGGCGTTCGCGCCGAACAAGATCAACTACGGCGCCTACTCGGACAAACTCCCCCACCTCCATTTCCATCTCGTGCCGAAGTACGAAGGCGGCGCGGCGTGGGGCACGCCGTTCGAGATGATGCCGGCGAACAAAACCCTTCTCGATGCCGCCGGTTACGCGGCAACGGTCGCGGCGATCAAGGCCGCGCTCTGAGCGGGGATCGCGCGGTCGAGAGTCGGGAGTTGAGCGCCGAGAATTGAGAGATTGGTACGGCGCGGGTCGGCGTCGTCGCGGCCGCGTGCAAACCCGGGCACGGAGCGGTTCGGCGCCCAACGTTCAATCGAGCGCAATCGACCGCATGAATTGGGTCGGGCGCGCGACGGCGGGGCCGGTCGAACGCGGGACCCGGATCAGAACTTGAGACGGCCGTTGGAGTGGCCGCATTTCGGGCACGGGCAGGTCTCCGTGCCGGTGGGCGCGGCGTAAAGAGCGTCGCAGCGGATGCAGTGGAACGTCGTCTTGCGGCGCTCGATTTCGAAGTGCCGGTGGTCGCGCCGGTCGTACCAGAGCCAGAGCGCGAGGAAGAACGCGGCTACGACACAGCAGAAGAAGACGGCACCGGCGGTAAGTTCGAACATGCGGACGCCCCGAATGGGGCCGGAGCAAGGGAGGCCGGCAAACCAAAAGCCCGCCGGCATCGGGCAAAAAAAAGACGCGCCGGAAAATCCGGCGCGTCTCGGGAATCTGGGAAGACGGAGCGATCAGCTCTTCGCTTCGCCTTCGGCCTTGGGGGCTTCGGCGGCGGGAGCGGCTTCCGGCGCGGGCGCGGCCTTGGCCTTCTTGCCCTTGGCTTTCTTGCCCTTGGACTTCTTGTAGCCCGGGTCGTCGGCCTTCACGAATTCGATAAGCGCGAGCTCGGCCGCATCGCTCTGGCGCTGGGCGCCGAGCTTGTAGATGCGGGTGTAACCGCCGTTGCGGTTGGCGAATTCCTTGTAGGTCTCGTTGAAGAGCTTCGTGACGGCGTCCTCGTTGCGGAGGTCGGCGTGCGCGAGGCGGCGGAGGTGGATGGCGTCCTTCTTCTCGGTCTTGGCCGCGGCCTTCTTGGCCTTGGTGACGAGCTTTTCCACGAACGGACGCAGGGCCTTGGCCTTGGTCAGCGTGGTCTGGATCCGGCCGTGCTCGATGAGCGAGGCCGCGAGATTGGAGAGCATCGCCTCGCGGTGTTCGCGGGTGACGCCGAGGGAGGCGTGGTGTTTGTTGTGACGCATGGCGTTTGGTTTTCAGGCGGTCCCCGATCGGCAATCCGGTCGCAGCGTTGGGCGGCAGCGGACGGCGCGAGGACCAAAATGGTGGGACCGGAATCCGGAAACCGGAGACCGGAGGGCTGCGCGCCTTGTCCGGTTTCCGGTTTCCCGTTTCCGGGTTGGGCTCAGGCTTCCTTCTTGGTGTCGAGGAGGCGCTCGTCGAACTTCATGCCGAGGGACAGACCCAGGGCTTCGAGCTTCTCCTTGATTTCGTTGAGCGACTTCTTGCCGAAGTTGCGGTACTTGAGCATCTCCTGCTCGGTCTTCATCGCCAGCTCGCCGACGGTCGTGATGTTGGCGTTGTTGAGGCAGTTCGCGGCGCGGACGGAGAGCTCGATTTCGTTGACCGACATGTTGAGGAGCTTGCGGAGCTTGTTCTGCTCCTCGCTGACCTCGGACTGCTGGTTCTCGAATTCGTAGGCTTCCTCGGAGACGCGGTCGAAGACGTCGAGGTGGTGCTTGAGGATCGACGCGGCCTGCTTGAGGGCGTCGTCCGGGGTGATGCGGCCGTCCGTCCAGATCTCGAGGTTGAGCTTGTCGTAATCGGTGATCTGGCCGACGCGGGTGGCTTCGACGGCGTACTTGACGAGGCGCACCGGGGAGAAGAGCGAGTCGATCGGGATGACGCCGATGGCCTGTTCTTCCTTCTTGTTGGCTTCGCCGGGATAGTAACCGCGGCCGGTCTTGATCTCGATCTCGGCCTCGAAGGTTTTCTTCGAGTCGAGGGTGCAGATGACCTGGTCGGGATTGACGATCTGGATGTTGGCGTCGGCCTGGATGTCGGCGGCGGTGACGGGACCGGCCTTGTTGACCTTGATCTGAAGGGTGATGGCTTCGCGTTTCTGCGAGACGATCAGGATCTTCTTCAGGTTAAGGACGATGTCGGTGACATCCTCGACGACGCCGTCGATGGACTGGAACTCGTGGTTGACGCCGTCGATCTTGATGGAGGAGATCGCGGCACCCTCGATGGAGCTGAGCAGCACGCGGCGCAGGGAGTTGCCGACCGTGTGGCCGTAACCGGCTTCGAAGGGCTCGGCGATGAACTTGGCGTAGGTCGGCGTGGCGCCTTCCTCGACCTTGGTGAGCTTGCTGGGCAGTTCGAACTTTCCGAGACGTTTTGGCATGGCTGGGGAGTTCTGACGTGAAGCGTTGAGATTGGTTGAGAGGGAGTGGACGAAACGCCGGCGCTCGGCGAGCGCCAAGGCGTCGCGTCCGTCGGGCTCAGAAGCGCGAGTAGAACTCGACGATGAGCTGCTCGTTGATCTCCTGGGTCATCTCTTCGCGCGTCGGGAGACGCACGACGGTGGCCTTGAAGGTCTCGGGATTCATGGTGAGCCAACCGGGGACGTTGCGGATGCGGTTTTCCTCGAGGCAACGGGTGGCGAGCTGGCGGGACGCCGGCGTGTTCTTGACCTCGATCTCGTCGCCGGGCTGCACGTTGTAGCTGGCGATGTCGACCTTGTGGCCGTTGACGCGGATGTGGCCGTGGTTGACGAACTGGCGGGCAGCGGCGCGGCTCTTGGCGAGGCCGAGCAGGTACACGGTGCTGTCGAGACGGGTCTCGAGCAGCTGGAGGAAGCGTTCGCCGGTGACGCCGCGCTCGCGCTTGGCGTTTTCGAAGACGCGGCGGAACTGGCGCTCGAGCAGGCCGTAGATGTAACGGAGCTTCTGCTTTTCGTTGAGGCCGACGGCATATTCGGAAACCTTGCGGCGGAGCTTGGGACCGTGCTGGCCGGGCGGGTAGCCGCGGCGTTCGAGGGCCTTGCCCGAGCCGAGGAGGTGCTGACCGAAACGACGGCTGATGCGAGTGGTGGGGCCGGTATAACGAGCCATGGTAGTAAAGTGCTGGAGGTTGAGGATGACCGGGCGGTTAGACGCGGCGGCGTTTGCGCGGGCGGCAGCCGTTGTGCGGGATCGGCGTGACGTCGACGATCGAGGTGATCTCGAGGCCGATCGCCTGCAGGGCGCGGATCGCGGAGTCGCGGCCGAGGCCGGGACCGGAGACGCGGATGACGATGTCCTTCAGGCCGTGCGCCATCGCATTGCGGGCGGCGTCCTGGGCGACGACCTGGGCGGCGTACGCGGTGGACTTGCGGGAGCCGCGGAAGTTGCACTTGCCGGCGGAGGACCAGGCGATGACGGCACCCTTCTGGTCGGTGATCGAGACGATCGTGTTGTTGAAGGAAGCGAGCACGTTGGCGACACCGGACGTGACGTTCTTGGAACCCTTGGCCTTGCGGACCTTGATGGTGCCCAATTCTTCCTTCAGGAGATCCTCGGCGGTCGGCTGTTTGGCGACACCGTGGACCATTTCGACGGGCTTTTGCTCGGCCGCGGGGGCGGCGGGAGCGGCGGCGGGGGCACCGGCGGCAGGCGCGGCGCCATCGGCGGTGGGCTTGGCGGCCTTCGGAGCCTTGGCCTTCTTCTCCGCCGGAGCGGCGGCAGGAGCGGCAGCCGGCGCGCCTTCGGCGGCGGGCTTGGCGGGCTTTTCTTTCTTCGGAGCGGACTTTTCTTCGGCCATGGGAGTGAGGGATTATGCTTCTTTCGCCTTGGTGACACCGACGGTCTTGCGCGGGCCCTTGCGGGTACGGGCATTGGTGCTCGTGCGCTGACCGCGCACGGGGAGACTGCGACGGTGGCGGATGCCGCGGTAGCAGTTGATCGCCTGGAGGCGCTTCAGGTTGCCGGCGATCTCGCGGCGGAGGTCACCCTCGAGCACCCATTTGTGCTCGGTGATGAGGTGGAGAATCTTGTTCAGCTGCTCCTCGGTGAGGTCCTGGGCCCGCATGTCGGGATTCAGGCCCGCTTCCTTGACGAGCAGGTCGGCCCGCGTGGGACCGATGCCGTTGATGTAACGGAGGGAGTACGCGACTTTCTTTTTCGCGGGGATGTCGACGCCGAGGAGACGAGGCATGGTGTGGTTTGGACGGGTTGAGACTTAGTTGATGGAAAGGAAAAGGGAGGAAGGGCCGGGCCCGGGTTTCAAACCGGCGCGGGCGGCCGCGGAATCGTGAGCACTTCGGGACCGCGGTCGGTCGTGAGCACCGTGTGCTCGAAGTGGGCGGAGGGCGAACCGTCGGCGGTGACGATGGTCCAGCCGTCGGAGAGCGTCTTGGTCTTGAAGCCGCCCGCGTTGACCATGGGCTCGATCGCGAGCGTCATGCCGGGCTTGATCTTCTCGCCGCTGCCGCGCCGGCCGAAGTTGGGAATCTCGGGCGGCTCGTGCATCGCGACGCCGACCCCGTGGCCGACCATGTCGCGCACGACGCTGAAACCGTTGGCTTCGACGTACTGCTGGATCGCGGCGGAAATGTCGCCGATGCGATTGCCGACGAGCGCCTGCTTGACGCCGAGGTCGAGCGCTTCGCGCGTGACCCGGAGCAGTTTTTCGTTGGCCGAGGAGATCGTGCCGACCGGAACAGTGAAGGCGTTGTCGCCGACATAGCCGTCGTGCCAGACCACCACATCGAGGGAAACGACATCGCCCTCGCGCAGGACCCGTCGCAGGGACGGGATGCCGTGAACGACTTCGTCGTTCACCGAGATGCAAGTGTGGGCGGGATAGCGGCGCGAACCGTGCTGATAGCCGTAACAGGCGCTGCGGGCTCCGAGCCGGGCGATCCAGTCGCGGCCGGCTTCTTCCAAGTCCTGAGTCGTGATGCCGGGTCGGACCAGCGGCTTGAGTTGGTCAAGCACGGTGGCCGCGATGGCGCACGCCTCGCGCATTTTCGCGATCCCGTCTTTGTTTTTGATCGGGATGCTCATGCGGCGACGCACCCGGTGGGCTCCCGAAGGAGGCCGAGGGTGCGGTAGTGTTGGACGACAGACTCGTCGGAACCGGGACCGGCGAAGACCGCAGTGAGCGGTTCGTCGCGAGTCTCGAGCCATTCGTCCAAAACAAGGGCTTGGAGCAGCGTAGCCGGGAATTCGGTCAAAACGAATCCCGCATCAGGTTTGCGCGCGAAGTACCAACGGCGCACAAGCGCCAGGCGTTGGACTTCCCCCGCCGCGGCCGAAACCGGGCGGCGCGAAATCTCCGCCCCTTTGAGGCGGGACGGAGAGACGTGCTCTAAATTCAAAGAACGGGCCCGGTTCATCAGGTCTTCGCCGCCAAGATCGGTCGAACCGAGGAGAAGGATCTTGGCTTTGGCCGCGAGGCCGAAACCGGCGAAGGGGTCGGAGATGCCAGCCACAAGCGCCGGAGTAAAGCTCTTATTTCAGGAACGCCTTGTAGGCCCAGATGCCGGCGCCGAGGGCGAGGAGCCCGAGCATCGGCAGCGCGAGCTTCATGACCGCCTCGTGGCTCAGCGCCTCGCCGGTCGCACCCTGCTGCGGGTTGGCGCTGCGGGCGCGGATGCGGCCCTTCTTCAGGAAGCCGTCGTAATGGCGCTGAAGGAGGAAGGTCTCGATCTGGCGCATCGTGTCGAGGATGACGCCGACCGTGATCAGCATGCCGGTGCCGCCGAAGAAATAGGCGATGCGGGTCGGGACATTGAGCTCGAAGAGAAGAACATCGGGCATGATCGCGATGACCGTGAGGAAGATCGCGCCGGCGAGCGTGAGCCGGGTCATGATGAAGTCGAGGAACTGGGCGGTCGGCTCGCCCGGGCGGACGCCGGGGATGTAGCCGCCGTACTTCTTCAGATCGTCGGCGATCTGGATCGGCTTGAACATGACGGACACCCAGAAATAGCTGAAGAACAGGATGAGCGTCGTATTGAGCGCGTAGTACGTCCAGTGACCGCGGAGCAGGTTGTTAGAGAACTCGGTGAGGAACTTCAGTTCGAAGTGGGCGCCGAGCCAGGAAAAGATCTGCTGCGGGAAGAGCAGGATCGCGCTGGCGAAGATCACGGGCATGACGCCCGAGTAATTGACCTTGAGGGGCAGGAACGAACTCTGGCCGCCCATCACTTTGTTGCCGACGACGCGCTTGGCGTACTGGACCGGAATTTTGCGCTGGCCCTGCACGACGGCGATGATGCCCATCGTGACGGTGACGAAGAGGGCGAGCATGATCACGGCCTGCGGGAGACCGAGGCTGGCGCCGGTGCCGACGGGGCGGAAGAAAAGGCTGTAGGTCTGCTGGGCGGCGCCGGGGATGTCGGCGAGGATGCCGACGGTGATCAGGAGGGAGACGCCGTTGCCGATGCCGCGCTGCGTGATCTGTTCGCCGAGCCACATGAGCAGCATGGTGCCCGCGGTCATGAAGATCACGGAGGTGAAGACGAAACTCCATTTCTCGACGATCACGATGGAGCCGAAGCGAGCCACGTCGTAGCCGGGGAAGAGTTGGCCGGGATTGTTGAGGGCCAAAATCAACAGCGTGCCCTGGATGAGACAGATCAGCACGGTCGCGTAGCGCGTGTACTGGGTGAGCTTCTGGCGGCCGACGTCGCCTTCCTGCTGGAGGCGGCTGAGGGCCGGCACGACCGCGGTCATCAACTGGAAGATGATCGAGGCGCTGATGTACGGCATGATGCCCAGCGCGGCGATGGCACCCTTGGTGAGCGCGCCGCCGGTGAACATGTTGTAGAGGCCGATGAGGTTGCCCGCACCGCTCGACGCCTGCTCCTCGAAGAACCGCTGGAGCGGGTACGGGTCGATGCCCGGGAGCGGAATGTGCGACGCCACGCGGGACACAAACAGCAGCGACAGCGTGTAGAAGATACGGGAGCGGAGCTCCGGGATCTTCAGGGAGTTCGTGAAGGCGGAAAACACGGGATAAAAGTTCGGAGAGCGGATTGCGAATTGCGGACCGGCGGGCGTCGCGGTCGCGGTTGGGATTGCCGAATCCGCCAACCGCAAACCGCGATCCGCAATGAAATCAGGCGACGATGGCCTGGCCGCCGGCCTTCTCGATCTTGGCCTTGGCGGATTCCGAGAACTTGCTCGCGGTGACCTTGAGCGCGCGGCCGATTTCGCCGTCGCCCAGCACCTTGACGGCGGTTTCGCCGGCGCGGATCAGACCGTGCTGCGCGAGGGTCGCGGCGTTGACTTCGGTGACGGAGGCGTCGAGCGCGGCCAAGGCGGCGACGTTCACCACGGCGATCTCGACGCGGTGGTTGTAGTTGTTGAAGCCGCGGTGCGGGAGTTTGCGGTACAGCGGCATCTGGCCGCCTTCGAAGCCGGGACGGATGCTGCCGCCGGAGCGGGCCGTCTGGCCCTTGCCGCCGCGACCGCTGGTCTTGCCATGGCCGCCGCCTTCGCCGCAGCCGACGCGCTTCTTGCGGTGCACGGCACCGGGGACGTTCTTGAGTTCGTGGAGTTTCATGATGGTTCCTCGGGAGGGCGCCGCCCCGCGACCGCGGGGCGACTCGGATTTGAAAAAAAGAATGACGGGGCGGAAACGATTCCGTCCCGTCGGGGACTCAGGCGGACTTGCGGGCCGCCGCGATGTCTTCCGCGAGGCGGAGCTTGCGGAGACCTTCGAGCGTGGCGTGCACGACGGCGATGTGGTTCGAGGAACCCATCGACTTCGTGAGGATGTTCTTCACGCCGGCCGCCTCGAGGACGGCGCGGACGCCGCCGCCGGCGATGAGGCCGGTGCCGGGGGACGCGGGCTTGAGCATGACGCGGCCGCCGTCGTATTCGCCCATGACATCGTGCGGGATCGTGTCGCCCTTGAGCTTCACGCTGACGAGGTGTTTGTGGGCGTTCGCGGTGCCTTTCTTGATGGCGTCGGGAACTTCGTTGGCCTTGCCGTAGCCGATGCCGACCTTGCCCTTGCCGTCGCCGACAACGGCGAGAGCGGCGAAGGAGAAACGGCGACCGCCCTTCACGACCTTGGCGCAGCGGTTGATGAAGACGACCTTCTCGATCATCTGCGGGCCGTCGCCTTCCTGGGGCTTCTGGTCGCGGTTGTCGCGGCGGGGGCCGCGGTTGCCGCCGGGACCGCGATTGCCGCCCTGGCCGCGGAAGCCGCCTTGGCCGCGCGGGGCACGCTGCTCGCGCGCCGGAGCCTGCTCCGGAGCGGGAGCGTCGGCGGCGGGCGTGGTGGTTTCCGGAGCGGAAGTGGGTTCAGTGCTCATGCTGTTTTAGAATTGGAGACCGCCTTCGCGGGCGGCGTCGGCGAACGTTTTGACTTTGCCATGGTACGGGGCGCCGCTGCGGTCGAAGACGACGGCGGAGATCCCGGCGGCCTTGGCCTTGGCGGCAAAGGCGACGCCGAGCGCCTTGGCGCTGGCGATGTTGGCCTTGAGCTTCTGCTTGCGCAGTTCGGCATCGAGGCTCGAGAGGAAGACGAGGGTCTTGCCGGCATCGTCGTCGATCGCCTGGGCGTACACGTGCTTGGTCGTGAAACGCACGGCGAGACGGGGACGGAGGGCGGTGCCGGTGACCTTCTTGCGGATGCGCCAGCGGCGGTTCTGGAGAAGGCGGGCTTTGGTAACGGTCTTTGTGCTCATGTGTTGTCTCCTTAGGCGACGGTCTTGCCTTCCTTGCGGCGAACGCGCTCGCCGACGATGCGGACGCCCTTGCCCTTGTAGGGCTCCGGCGGGTAGTAGCCGCGGATCTCGGCGGTGACGGCACCGACGAGCTGCTTGTCCGCGCCTTCGACCTTGAGCTTGGTCTGATCCGTGACGGTCAGCTTGATGCCGGCCGGGATCTCCATCAGAATCGGATGCGAGTAGCCGAGCGCGAGGTCGAGCTGGCTGCCTTTGAGATTGGCTTTGAAGCCGACGCCTTGGATTTCGAGTTCCTTGACGTAGCCGTCGGTCACGCCCTTGACCATGCCGGCGACGACCGAGCGGGCCGTACCATACATAGCTTTGGCGAAGCGGGAATCGTCGGTGGGCGCGAAGGTAACCTTCTTGTCGGCGACGGTGACTTTGACGACGGGGGCGAAAGTCTTTTCGACTTTGCCCTTCGGGCCTTCGACGAGGACGGTGCCGCCGTTGACGGAGACCTTGACCTTGTCGGGAATGGAAACGGGTTGTTTGCCGATGCGGCTCATTTTCTTGTAAGGGCTGGTGGCAGTGGCGCGGCGCCAATTACCAAACGTTGCAGATCAGTTCACCGCCGGCCTTGTTGCGGCGGCAGTCGGCGTCCTTCATCAGGCCCTTGGAGGTCGAGATGATGCCGATTCCGAGGCCGTTCAGCACGCGCGGGATTTCGGTGTAGCGGAAATAGAGACGACGGCCGGGCGAGGAAACGCGGGTCAGGCCGGTGATGGCCGGGGCGCCGTCGACATACTTCATCTTCACGACGAGGGTCTTGTGGCCCTGCGCGTCGGTCCCGTTGGTGTGGTCGGAGATGTAGCCTTCGGCCTTGAGGATCGCGGCGACGCTTTCCTTGAGGGTCGAATGCGGGATCACGCAGTCGTCCAAGCGAGCTTTGCTCGCATTGCGGAGACGCGTGAGGAAGTCACTGATCGGATCGGTCATGGTGGATGTTCTGAGTTGCGGCCGCGCGGGTCATATCCGACCCCCGTGGGCCAATGAAATTTACCAGGAGGACTTGGTCACGCCGGGGATCTTGCCGGCGAGGGCGAGTTCGCGGAATTGGATACGCGAAACGCCGAACTTGCGGATGTAGGCGCGCGGGCGGCCGCTGAGGGAGCAGCGGTTGCGGATGCGCGTCGGGGAAGAATTGCGGGGAAGCTTCTGGAGCTTCTTTTGCGTGGCGTGGAACTCCTCGTCGGTGGTGGCCGGGTTGATGAGGATGGCCTTCAGCTCGGCGCGCTTGGCGGCGAACTTGGCGGAAAGCTTGATGCGCTTCTGGTTGCGCTCGATGGCGGAGGTCTTGGGCATGGCGTGAAGCGATTGAGTTAGGCGGCGGCCTTCGGAGCGTTGGTGGTCTCGGTGCGGCGGAACGGCATGCCGAGGAGCTTGAGCAGCTCGCGGCCTTCGTCGTCGTTCTGCGCGGTGGTCACGATGGTGATGTCGAGCCCCATGGACTTCTTGACGTTCTCCACGGTGATTTCCGGGAAGATGGTGAAGTCGGTGACGCCGAGGTTGTAGTTGCCCTGGCCGTCGAGCTTGGTCGGGACGCCGCGGAAGTCGCGGATGGTCGGGAGGGCGACGGCGAGCAGGCGATACAGGAATTCCCACATGGCGGCGCCGCGGAGGGTCACGCTGCAGCCGACGATCTGGTTGGGCTTCAGCTTGAAATTGGCGATGGCCTTGCGCGAGCGGTTGAGGATCGGCTTCTGGCCGGCGATGGCGGCCATGTCGCGGGCGATATCGGCGATCTGGTTCTTGTCGGCATCGGCGTCGATACCGGTGTTGACCGCGATCTTCACCAGCTTCGGAACCTGATGCTTGTTCTTGTAGCCGCGGCTCTTGACGAGTTCAGGCACGACCTGCTCGACGTAGAGTTTCTTGAGAGTGGGAGTGTAGCTCATGGAAATTGCCCGGGATTACCGACCCCGAGGCGGAGAGTGTGAATCTTGAGTGGAAAAGCGCCCAGTAACGCAGGCGCGCCGCCGGTTTGGCAAGCGCGCATTCGCGCGGGCTCGGAATCAGGCGGCGGGAGCGGCCTTCTTGCGTTTGCTCGCGTCGAAGACCGACTGGAGCATGAGGTTGGAAATCGCGACAGAGCCCTCGAGCTCGGAGATGGCACCCTGGGGGTTCTTCTCCGACTTCTTGACGTGCTTCTTGATCATCGCGACGCCCTCGACCCGGGCGCGCAGCTTGGGCGCGAGGACCTCGAGGACCTTGCCCGACTTGCCCTTTTGGGAGCCGGCGATGACGACGACTTGGTCGCCGCGTTTGATGTGAAATTTCTGGGCCATTTTAGAGAACCTCCGGGGCGAGCGAGATGATCTTCATGAAGTTCTTCGCGCGCAGTTCGCGGGCGACCGGTCCGAAGATGCGGGTGCCGCGGGGATTGTTGGTCGCGTCGATGATGACGATCGCGTTGGAATCGAAGCGCAGGTAGCTGCCGTCGGCGCGGCGCACCGGGGCCTTCGTGCGGACAACGACGGCCTTGGCGACTTCACCCTTTTTCACGGTGGCGTCGGTGGTGCTTTCCTTGATGTGGACGGTGACGACGTCGCCGACGTGGGCGTACGGCGTCTGCTGGCCCATCCGTTGGATGAGAGCGGCTTTGCGGGCGCCGGTGTTGTCGGCGACTTCGAGAATGGAGCGCAGTTGGATCATGGCAGGCCTCCTTGGGCGGTTGGTTGGTTGAGGTTAGGCCTTGGGCGCCGGCGCGGGGGCAGCAGCCTCGGTGGACTTGGTGGTCTTGGTCGGGACGGCGGCAGCGACATCGGTCTCGCTGATGGCCGCGCCGTCGGCGACGACGGCCTTCTGGAGGACGGCCGTCACGCGCCAGCGCTTGAGGCGGCTGATCGGGCGGGTCTCCATGACCTCGACCTTGTCGCCGACCTTCGTCTCGTTCTTCTCGTCATGGACGTGAAGGACGGTCTGGCGGTTGACGACCTTGTGGTACAGGGGATGCGGAGTCTTGTAAGCGATCGTGACCTTGATCGACTTGTCCCCGGAGCGGCTCGAAACGAATCCGATCTGGGTTTTGCGCGTGGTGCGCTGGCCGGGAGTGGCGGTGGACATGGTGATGGTTCCTTATGGGCGGGGCACTCAGGCGGCCTTGGGCGCCTTGGCTTTCTTTTCGTTGGCGATGGTCTCGAGGCGGGCGATGTCCTTGCGGAGCGTGCGCAGCTCGTGGGTCTTTTCGACCTGGCCCGTCTGCTTGCGCAGCTTGAGCTGGAGGAGCTGTTCGCGGAGTTCGCGCAGCTTGGTGGTGATCTCGGCGGGCGAGAGGTCGCGGATTTCTTTCGAAGTCATGACGGTGTCGTTTGCTGGTTGCTCGTTAGGCCGCGGAACCGTCGCGCTGGATGAAGCGGCAGTGGAACGGCAGCTTCGCGTCGGCGAGACGGAAGGCCTCCTTGGCAATGGTCATCGGGACGCCGGCGAGTTCGAAGAGGACGGCGCCGGGCTTGATGACGGCGACGTAGAACTCGACCGGGCCTTTGCCCTGGCCCATGCGGACCTCGGCGGGCTTCTTGGTGACCGGCTTGTGCGGGAAGACGCGGATCCAGAGTTTGCCCTTGCGCTTCAGGTGGCGCGAAATCGTGACGCGGGCCGCCTCGATCTGCTGGCCGGTCATCGGGCCGCGGGTGAGCGACTGGAGGCCGAATTCGCCGAAGGCGAGGGTGTTGCCGCGCTTGGCATTGCCCGAACGGGTGCCTTTCTGCGACTTGCGGTATTTGGTGCGGGCGGGAGCGAGAGCCATGGGAGTGATCTCCTAGGTAAAGGGTGTATCCGGAAACCGGATCAGTTGTTGTCGGACTCTTTTTTGCAGATCCAGCACTTGACGCCGATCTTGCCGTAAACGGTGAGCGCCTC
Source organism: Opitutaceae bacterium (assembly GCA_027482185.1). Lineage (GTDB taxonomy): Bacteria > Verrucomicrobiota > Verrucomicrobiia > Opitutales > Opitutaceae > ER46. The sequence goes on from JAIXWF010000019.1 coordinate 202,568, forward strand.
GGCGAACCCGTAGTCGATGTTCTCGCGGAGGGTGTGCAACGGCACGCGGCCCTTGCGCTGCCACTCGCGGCGGGCGATATCCGCGCCGCCCAGGCGGCCGGAGCACTGGATACGGATGCCCTCGGCGCCCAGCGCCATGGCCATCTCGACGGCCTTTTTCATGGCGCGGCGGAAAGCGATACGGCGTTCGAGCTGGAGCGCCACGTTCTCGGCCACGAGCGCGGCCTCGATCTCGGGCTTCTTGACCTCCTGGATGTCGAGGAGGATCTCTTTGCCGGTGAGCTTCGCGAGCTCTTCCTTGATCTTCTCGATTTCCTGGCCCTTGCGGCCGATGACGATGCCGGGACGGGCGGTGTAGATCTTGACGCGGACGCGGTTGGAGGCGCGCTCGATGAAGATGCGCGGCACCGACGCCTGCTTGAGTTTCTCCATCAGCTTGGAGCGGATGAGCTGGTCCTCGGCGAGGAGCTTGCCGAAGTCCTTCTTGCTGGCGTACCAGCGGGACTGCCAGTTGCGGCGGACGGCGAGACGGAAACCGACGGGATTGGTTTTTTGGCCCATGGAAGTGGTATTACGAGTTGGTGTTGCCGTCCGAGAGAACGATCTTGATGTGCGACATCTTCTTGCGGCGGGGCATGGCGGAACCGCGCGCACCGGCCTTGAAGCGCTTCAGCACGGGGCCGTTCTCGATGATCGCGCTCTTCACGCGGAGGGAGTCCGCGGAGAGGTTGTTGTTGTTCTCGGCGTTCGCGATGGCGCTCTTGAGCGTCTTGGCGATGAGTTTCGCGCTCTTGCGCGGAACCAGCATCAGATAATCGACGGCTTCCGCGGCCTTGCGGCCTTGGATCGTACGGGCGACTTCGCGCACCTTCTTGGGAGACATGCGCGCGTAGCGGGTGAGGGCTTGGACTTCCATGTTATTGCAGGGGATTCCGTCCCGGGAGGGACGGCGGCAGCGGCGGACGGAGGTCGCACCCTGCCCTTTTGGTTTGGTTCTGAGTTAAGATTTGAGCAGTTTGACGGTGGCGATGTCGCCCGGGCGGACCGCTTGGCGGCCGGCCAAGGAGAGGATGAGGGCGGCGCTGACGTCGGGGCGGACCTCGACGAGCAGCAACTCCCCCACTTCGGCCGTACCGCGGGCCAGCCGGCACACCATGCCGGACCGAAGTCCGTCAGCGTGTCCGCCGCGCAGCACGACCACATCCGCCTTGGGGCCGGTCTCCACCGCAACCACCGCCACCGGCGTCGCCACGAGAGGCGAAGCGAGGCCGGCGAGCACGAGCGCGGCGCCCCGAAAGAGGCGACGGCGAAGCACAGCGGCAAAAGCGACGGTGGACATGGCGGGTGACGGAGGCCGGCGGAGCGGCCTTAGATTTCCTTGCGGGTCATACCGCCGTGCGCCTTGAAGATGCGCGTCGGCGCGAACTCGCCCAGCTTGTGACCGACCATGTTCTCGGTGACGTACACCGCGATGAAGGCCTTGCCATTGTGAACGCTGAACGTGTGGCCGACGAAGTCGGGCGTGATCGTCGAGCGGCGGGACCAAGTCTGGATGGGCTTCTTGGTGCCGGCCTTCACGGCCTTCTCGATTTTCTCGAGCAGGTGGTAGTCGACGAAGAAACCTTTTTTGATGGAACGTGCCATGATGCGGGAGGGGCGGGATTACTTCTGACCGCGCGGCTTGCGGCCGTTGTGGTGGACGATGATCTGCGCGTTCGAGGGTTTCGAACGGCGGCGGGTCGGGAAGCCCTTCGCGAGCTGGCCCCACGGGGAGACAAGCTGCTGACGGCCGCCGCCACCCTTGGATTTGCCTTGGCCGCCACCGTTGGGGTGGTCGACCGGGTTCATCGCCATACCGCGGACGGTCGGGCGGATGCCGAGCCAACGGCTGCGGCCGGCCTTGCCGAGGGACTGGAGGCTGTGGTCGCCGTTGCCGACCTCGCCGATCGTGGCGCGGCACTTCGGATTGACGAAGCGCAGTTCGCCCGAGGGCATCTTGAGGGTGGCCTGGCCGTTCTCGACGGCCACGAGTTCGAGGCCGGCGCCGGCGGCGCGGGCGATCTGGGCGCCGCGGCCGGGGACGAGCTCGACGCAGTGCAGGCGCGTGGACGGCGGGATGATCTCGAGCGGGAAGTTGTTCCCGACGTTGAAATCATTCGTCGTCGCCTTGTTGGAGGCGAAGATGGTGTCGCCGACCTTCAGGCCCTTGGGCGCGAGGATGTACGCTTTGGTGCCGTTGTTGTAGCTCAGGAGCGCGATGTTGGCGGTACGATTGGGATCGTACTCGAGCGCCTGGACCTTGGCGGGCTGGTCGAGCAGCGCGCGCTTGAAGTCGATGATGCGGTACAACTGCTTGTGGCCGCCGCCGCGGTGACGCGACGTGACGCGGCCGTAGACATTGCGGCCGCCGGTCTTGTGCTTGGGCTCGGTCAGGGCGCGCTCCGGGCGCTTCTTGGTGAGGCCCTCGGGCTGGTTCAGCTGCGTGAAGCGGCCGGCAGCGGTGAGCGGACGAAAACTTTTGATAGCCATTTGGGATGATCTCCGGATTTGGGCGAGCGCGCGTTAGACGAGCTCGATCTTGTCGCCGGCCTTGAGCGTAACGATGGCCTTTTTGTAGTCGGAACCGACGCTGGGACGGCCCTGACGGCTCTTCTTGTTCTTGCCGCGGTAGATCTGGGTGTTCACCCGGCGCACCGTGACTTTGAAGGTCTGTTCGACGGCCTCGGCAATCTGGTGCTTGTTGGCGTGCTTGAAGACTTCGAACGTGTATTGGCCGAGCTCGGACGAAAGCTTGTTGGACTTTTCCGAGAGGCGGACGAGTTTGAGGACTTTGTCGGCTTGCATTAGTTTTTGCCTCCGTTGACGCGGGCGAGGATCGTGTCGAGCGCCTTGGTGCTGACGATGATCTTGGCGTACTGGGCCAGATCGAGGGTATTGAGCTTCGCGGCTTCCTGGAGGGAAACGCGCTCGATGTTGCGCGAGGCGCGGGCCGTCTCGGCGGCGAAGGGGGCGTCGACGAGCAGCACGCGGCCCTTGGGAGCGATGCGGCCGACGATCTCGCTGATGGCCTTGGTCTTCGTGACCTTGGTGTCGAACTGCTCGATGACGGCGAGTTCGCCGGCGGTCGCGCGATCGAACAGCGCGCGGCTGAACGCGAGCTGCTTCACCTGGGCGTTGATCTTCTTCGAGTAGTCGCGGGGCTTCGGGCCGAAGACCACGCCGCCGCCGACCCAAAGGGGCGAGCGGATGGAACCGGCGCGGGCGCGACCGGTTCCCTTCTGGCGCCACGGCTTCTTGCCGCCGCCGCGGACTTCGCCGCGGGTCTTGGTGGAGTGCGTGCCTTGGCGATTGTTCGCATTGATGGCGACGATCACTTCCTTGACCGCCTGGAGGCCCTTGTCGCCTTCGAAGGTCGGGAGGGTGGCAAAGTCCTTCTCGGAACTGGTTTTGCCGTCGGAGCTGAATACGGTGAGTTTCATGTCGGTGCGTCTCCTTATTTCTTGGCGGCGGGCTTGGCGGCGGCCTTGTCGGCCTTGGCCGGAGCGGCGGGCGCGGCGGGCAGCGCGCGCTGGCCCTTGATCGCAGTGCGGACGATGACGTCGTCGCCGTTGGCACCGGGGATGGCGCCCTTGACGAGGAGGAGGTTCTTTTCCGCGATGACCTTGACGATGCGGAGATTCTGGACCGTGCGCTTCTCGGCACCCATGTGACCGGGCATCGCCTGATTCTTCCAGGAGCGGCCAGGGGTCTGGCGCATGCCGATCGAACCGATGCGGCGGTGGAACATCGAACCGTGGGAGGCGGGACCGCCGGCAACCCGGAAGCGTTTCACCACGCCTTGGAAGCCCTTGCCTTTGGTGACGCCGATGACGTCGACCAACTGGCCCTCGGTGAAGGAGGTGGCATTGACGACGTCGCCGACCTTGAGGGTCGGGGCGGCGGCAAGGCGGACCTCGGCGAGCACGCGGGGGGCGGCGTCGAGATTCGCCTTCTTGGCGTGGGCGAGCTCGGCCGCGGAGGTGTTCTTGGACTTCTTCTGCGAGAAGCCGATCTGGACGGCGTTGTAGCCGTCGGATTCAACGGTCTTGACCTGGACCACAGCGCAGGGTCCGGCTTCGACCACGGTGACGGGTACGAGCACGTTCTGTGCATCGTAGACCTGCGTCATGCCGAGTTTCTTACCTAAAATTTCGGAGATCATAGGCTAAGCGGTAGGTGGATAGTTTTCCGTTTGACGGACCTACTTTAGCGGGGGTCTGGCGGTCCCACGGGGCGGGACACAGACAACTGCTAACTGTAGAGTGATGGAATCCGGGTGCGGATTTCGTGGATACGAGGTGGGACTGAACTCAGACGTTGATAGTGATATCGACGCCGGAAGGGAGATTGAGCTTCTTGAGCTCGTCGACCGTCTGCGCCGTCGGCTCGATGATATCGATCAGGCGCTTGTGGGTGCGGGTTTCGAACTGCTCCATCGACTTCTTGTCGACGTGCGGGGAGCGGTTGACGGACAGCTTTTCGATGCGGGTCGGGAGCGGGATGGGGCCGGAAACCCGGGCGCCGGAGCGCTTGGCGGTTTCGACGATGTCCTGCGCCGACTGGTCGATGACCCGGTAGTCGAAGCCCTGGAGTTTGATGCGAATTCGTTGGCCTTTCATGGCGAAAAAAGAACGGAGGTTTAGGTGCGCGCCGGCGCCTTGGAGGAGGTTTCGACGATCTTCGCGAGGAGCGAATTGGGGACTTGTTCGAAGTGCGACGGCGTGATGCCGGCACTGGCGCGGCCCTTGGAGAGCGAGCGGATGTCGGTGACGTAGCCGAAGAGCATTTCGAGCGGGACGAACGCGTTGATGATGCACGCGCCGGCCTTGTTCTCCATGCCCTGGATCTGGCCGCGGCGACGGTTGATGTCGCCCATGAGATCGCCCTGGTACTCTTCCGGGGTGGTGACCTCGACGCCCATGATCGGCTCGAGCAGGATCGGGTTCGCCTTCTTCATCGCTTCCTTGAAGCCGAAGATGCCGGCCATCTTGAACGCGAGCTCGGAGGAGTCGACCTCGTGGAAGGAACCGTCGATGATGCGGACCTTGACGTCGACGACCGGGTAGCCGGCGACAACGCCGTTGTTGCAGCCTTCCATGATGCCATCAGTCGCCGGCTTGATGAATTCCTTCGGAATCGCACCGCCGACGATCTCGTTGATGACCTCGATGCCCTTGCCCTTTTCATTGGGCTCGAGCTTGACCACCACGTGACCGTACTGGCCCTTGCCGCCGGACTGGCGGATGAATTTGCCTTCGGCCTCGGCCGGTTTGGTGACGGTTTCGCGATAGGCGATCTGCGGCTTGCCGGCCGTCGCCTCGACCTTGAACTCGCGCTTCATGCGATCGCGGATGATGTCGAGGTGGAGCTCGCCCATGCCGGCGAGGATCGTCTGGCCGGTGTCTTGGTCGGTCTTGACGCGGAGCGTCGGATCCTCGGCCACAAGGCGCTGGAGCGCCGTGGACATCTTTTCCTGGTCGCCCTTGGAATTCGGCTCGATGGACATCGAGATGACGGGTTCCGGGAAGGACGGCGGCTCAAGGCGGATATCGAAATCCTCGTCGCACAGCGTGTCGCCCGTGATCACGTCCTTGACGCCGACGACCGCACAGATGTCGCCGGAGTAGGCGAGTTCGATTTCCTCGCGCTCAATCGCGCGCATCAGCACGAGACGCGAAATGCGCTCGGAGCGGCGGGTACGGGGATTGTAAACCGACATACCCTTCGGGAGCTTGCCGGTGTAGACGCGGAAGAAAACAAGTCGGCCGACGAAGGGATCGTTCCAAAGCTTGAAGGCCAAGCCGGCCATCTTCGCCTTGTCGTCGACGACTGCGGCCACTTCCTTGCCGTCGCTGTCCTGGCCGATCATCGGCGGAACATCGATCGGGTTCGGGAGGTAGTTGACAACGCAGTCGAGCAGGCGCTGGACACCCTTCTTCTTGAACGCGGAGCCGGGGACGACGCCCGTGAACTTGAGGGAAATCGTGGCCTTCCGGACGGCGAGCATCAGTTCATCGACCGTGATTTCTTCGCCGCCGAGATACTTTTCGGCGATGACGTCGTCGAAGTCCGAAACCGCCTCGATCAACTTGTCGCGGTACTCCTTGGCCTGGTCGGCCATTTCCGCCGGGATCGGCATGGTCTGCGGATTCAGTCCCAGCTGGTCGTTCGGGTCGGTGTCGAAGCTGTAAGCGACATTCTGCACCAGATCGATGAGCCCGGTGAAGTTTTCCTCTTTGCCGATCGGCAGGAAAATCGGGTGCGCGTTGGCCTTGAGCTTCTCGCGCATTTCGGAGACGGCGCGGAAGAAGTCGGCGCCGGTACGGTCCATCTTGTTGATGAACGCGATGCGCGGAACTTTGTACTTGTTGGCTTGGCGCCAGACCGTCTCGGACTGGGGCTGCACGCCGGCGACGGCGCAGAAGACGGCGACGGCGCCGTCCAGCACGCGCAGGGAGCGCTCGACTTCGGCGGTGAAGTCGACGTGACCGGGAGTATCAATAATGTTGATGCGCTGCTTGATGCCCTTCCAGGGGCCCCAGGAAGCGTTCCAAGCGCAGGAAATGGCGGCCGCGGTGATGGTGATGCCGCGCTCGCGTTCCTGCTCCATCCAGTCGGTCACGGTCGTACCCTCGTGGACTTCGCCCATCTTGTGGACGGCGCCGGAGTAGAAGAGAATGCGCTCGGTCGTCGTGGTCTTGCCGGCATCGATGTGCGCGGCGATGCCGATATTGCGCGTCCATTCCAACGGGAAAGGACGATCCTTGGCATTCACCGGCGAGATCTTCGCCTTGTCGGTGACAACCGTGATGTTGATGGGAGCGGCAGCGGACATGAGCAGGAGGCGGATCGGGTTACCAGCGCAGGTGGGCGAAGGCGCGATTGGCCTGGGCCATCTTGTGGGTGTCTTCCTTCTTCTTCACGACGGACCCGGTGTTGTTGTATGCGTCGATGATCTCGGCGGCGAGGGCGTCCTTCATGCGCATGCCTTTGCGGCCGGCGGCGGCGTCAACGATCCAGCGCAGCGCAAGCGACTCCTGGCGCTCGAACGAAATTTCCACGGGCACTTGGTAGGTGGCGCCGCCGACGCGGCGGCTCTTCACCTCGAGGCGCGGACGCGCGTTCTCGAGTGCACCGAGCATGAGATCGACCGGATCACCCTTTTCGAGCTTCTCGGAGACCTTCTCGAAGGCGCCGTAAACAATGCGCTGGGCAATGTTCTTCTTGCCGCTCTTCATGATGACATTGACGAGGTGCGCAACCAACGGGCTGTTGTAGCGGGCGTCCGGGACGGTCTGGCGTTTCTCAGCTCTGTGACGACGTGACATGGCGAAATCGGATTGGAAAACGTTGGCTTACTTGGCGGCCTTCGGGCGCTTGACGCCGTACTTGGAGCGGGAACGGCGGCGCTTTTCGACGCCGGTGGCATCGAGGGTGCCGCGGACAATGTGGTAACGGACGCCGGGCAAGTCCTTCACGCGGCCGCCGCGGACGAGCACGATCGAGTGCTCCTGCAGGTTGTGGCCTTCGTCCGGGATGTAGGAGATGACTTCGTTGCCGTTCGTGAGGCGAACCTTCGCGACCTTACGGATGGCGGAGTTCGGCTTCTTGGGGGTGCGGGTCATGACCTGCACGCACACGCCGCGGCGGAACGGGTTGCCGTCCAAAGCCGGGGATTTCGACTTGGCGGTCACCTTGCGGCGGCCTTTGCGCACGAGTTGGTTGATGGTCGGCATACGAGAATGAGAAACTTGCGAGTGGAAAGTGACGAAAAGGGGACGACGCTACTTTGCGCGCAAAGCTCGGCAAGAACTTTTTGGCGAAAAGTGGCGATTCCCGCGAATCGTCCGCGGCGGGACGGATTCGCGGGAGTGAAAACGGACTGCGGTGGCGCCGCAGCCGCGGGACTCCGACGAGACGAAAAAGCGCAGACTGAAAGTCGTCGTGCCGCGGACAAGCCGATTTTTCCAAAAAAAACGCCCGCTCCGAAGAGCGGGCGTTAAACCGACCGGAGCTAGGCTCAACAGTCGATTTGTGGCGGGAGGACCTGCAGGAGACGGGGAGCGCGTACGAATGACAAGGGAAAATTGCTCGCCCCGCTCATCGGTCACAAACTCGCCTGGGCTCCTTACGGCGGTTCTCGCCAGAGGGAGGCGCCGCCGGTTCAGAGCGCGATTCGGATACCCTTGCGCAGGTAGGTCGGAACATCGAGATCCTGGCCGTCGAAGAGGTTGCGATCGGTCTTCTCAAAGTGCCCGCGCGTTTCGACCTCACCGAAACCAAATTCCTCCTGTGCACTCGGGATCGTCGAAGATTTGCCATCACTCCCGGCGCGAGCAGCAACGGCAGCTTCGGCTGTCTTGCGCACCCCGGCCGATTCCACCGGGGCGGCAGCGGCGGGCTCCTGCGGCGAAACCGCGGCGCCAACAGGAACGCGGCCCCGGGCGGGGCTGGCGGCGGGGCGCCGGGCGGGTACGCCGCGACCGCCGATGTCGCTGGTGCCGACGACGCAGACCTCGACCTTGCCGGCCAAGTCTTCGTCGATGACCGCGCCCATGATGATGTGGGAATCGCGGCCGAACTGGTCCGTGATCGCCGTCATCAGTTCGTTAACCTTCGGCAACGTGAGATCGGCGCCGCCGATGATGTTCACGAGCAAGCGATCCGCCCGCCGGGCAAACTCAGGGGTATGCAAAAGCGGGCACAACTTGAGGCTGGCCACGGCATCGCCGACGGCATTCTCCCCTTCCCCGGATCCCAGCCCGAAGAGGGTCTTGCCGCCGCGCTGGTGGAAGGCTTGGCGCAGAGTCGCGAAGTCGAGGTTGATGAGGCCGGTCTTGAACAGCATCGACCAGATCGACTTCACGCCGCGCCCGATCCACTCGTCGGCGCGGGAAAACGAATCCAGAACGCTCTCGTTCTCGGCCCCGGCCTGCAAGAGGACGTCGTTGGGCAGCGGGATGACGGCGTCGCAGGACTGACGCAGGGCGCGGAGCCCTTCCTCGGCCTGTTTGAGCCGGCGTCCGCCTTCGAAGGAAAACGGCATCGTCACAAATGCGATCACGAGCGCGCCGGTCTCCGCCGCGATCTCGGCCACAACAGGCGAGGCGCCGCTGCCGGTGCCGCCGCCCATACCGGTGACGAGGAAAACCAAGTCGCAGTCCTTCACCACGCCGGCGATCTTTTCGCGGTCGGCTTCGGCCGCCTCACGGCCGAGGTCGGGATCGCCGCCGGCGCCAAGACCGCGCGTGACCCCCATGCCGATCAAGACTTTGTCCTGCACGGGAGAACTCGAGAGCGCCTGGTAGTCGGTGTTGATGACCGCCAGTTGGAGCCGCTCGAGATTTTCCATCTTGAGGCGATCGACGGCGTTGGAGCCGGCGCCGCCGACACCGACGAGTTTGATCGCGATATTGCGGTCGGTGAGCAGACCGTGTTCGAGGGGAAGTTCGTTGAGATTCATGCGGGGCCGGGCTCAGGAGTTGGCGAACAGGCGTTTCACACCGCTGAAGAAACCCGAACCGCGGCGGCCCGGGCCGGCTTTCTCCGCCTGCGCGCTGACGCCGTAATAGAGGAGGCCGAGCCCGGTGTGGTAACCCGGGTCGCGCATGTTTTCGTTCACCCAGGAAGGGGCTTCGCCAAGGTGCGCGGGAACGCCGAAGACTTTGGCCGCCGCTTCGGCAAGGCCCGGCAACTTCGCGGTCCCACCCGTGAGCACGACGCCGGCGGCGCAGGTTTCGGGGGAGAAGGCGTTGCCGAGTTTCTTCTTCACCACTTCGAGCAGTTCCCACGTACGGGCAGAAGTGATCTGTTCGATCGCCTGCTGGGAAAACTGGCGATCGCCGATCGCAAAGTTTCCGTCGAGCCAGACCTTTTGCGCCTTGTCCTTCGTGAGGACGCTGGCGCGACCGAACCGGAGCTTGAGCTTTTCCGCCTGCCCTTCGGTGAGCCGGAGACCGATGCTAAGGTCGTTGGTGAGATGGGTGCCTCCGACCGGCACAACGCCGGTGGTGTGCGGGGCGCCATCGCGGTACAGCACGAAGTCGGTCGTGCCGGCCCCGAGGTCGATCGCGAGCACGCCATGCTGGCGCTCTTCGGCGCTCGTGACCATGTGGCCGGAGGCGAGACTGGAGAGGACGAGTTCGCGCACCTCGAGGTTGAAGCCGCGGATGACGTGGATGTTGTCGGCGAGCCGCTGCTCCTGACCGTGAACGGTCCAGTAGCCGACGTCGAGCCGCTGGCCGACGAGATTCTCGGGGCTGCCCGGCACGAGCCGGCCGTCGACCCGGAAGGGCCGCCGGATGTGATGGACGACGACGCGGCCCGCGGGCAGTTGCTTGGCCTTGGCAAGGTCGCAGACGGTCTGCACATCGCCCGGCTCGATCATGTTGTCCGAGGCCTTCACGTTCACCGCGGCTTCGTTGTAGAAACCCTCGAGGTGGCCGCCGGTCTGGGCGAGGAACACGGTGTCGATGCGTTCGCCGGCGTCGCGTTCGGCCTGCTGCAGCGCCGTGTGCGTGGATTCGCTCGCGGCCTTGTAGTCGACGACGGTGCCCTTGATGACGCCGCGGGAGCTGCATTCGCCGCGGCCGATGATCGCCAGCTCGCGGCCGGTGTACTCGCCGACGAGGACGCTGATTTTCGAGGTGCCGATTTCGACGGCGCCGATGAAGGTGGTGCGGGAGCTCACGTTAGTGCTTCGGCTGGGAGAAGGGAGAGACGTTGAAACCGGGGGAAAGCGGCGGCAGCGCGGTCCGCACATCGGTCACGGGCGCGAGCGGCGTAATCGCGACCGGCACCTCGCGGCCGAGCGTGAAGTCGATGCGCACGCGGGACGGCGGCAGGTTCGCGGCCAGGTAGTCGCGCATGTAATCGAGTTTGGCCAGCTGCGGGAAAAAATCGGTCCGCGCGGAAAACACCACGGTGGAGCCGTTCCGCGTCGTCACTTCGATCTCGCGGTCGGACTCGAGGCGGGCGAGCGAGACCACGGACCAGTCGGCGTAAAGGTGGCCGGCCTCGTATTGCGCACGCGCCAGCAGGTCGGAAACGGCGTCCATGCCGCGGACCGGACGGAAGCCCGCGCCGTCGCGCACCAGCGCGAAGCCGTCCAGCCAGGGCAGCGATTCGACCAGCGCCGGGTCGTAACTTGTTCCCGGATACACCACGCCGTCCCGCGCGACGAGCAGGACGCGTTCGGCGCCGCCCGGGGCGGCGGCCCGGATGCGGGCGACCGGGGAACGCTCGGAAATCTGCACGACAAGTCGGTCGGGGAAATGGCGCGTGAGGTTGGCGGCCTGCACCTGGCGGTCGGCGAGCAGGCGTTCGCGCAGGCGGTCGAGGTCGAGTTCCATCAGGGCGGCCCCCGACGGCAGCGCGAGGGTCCGGCGCAGCCAGGCCGAGTCCAGCACGCCGCCGGCAGCGGTGCGCAGCTCGAAGTGTTTCACGGGCACGGCCTTCGCGGCGGCGGGCATCGCCCCGGAGTTCTCGCGCAGGGCGGCCGCGACCCGCCACGCACCCCAGAGCGCGGTGCCGCCGAGGGCGACGGCGCTGCCCGTGCGGAGCAGCGCCATGGCCAGGCGCCAACGGCCGCCGCGCGACATGGCGCGCGGCTTCACCGGCTGCGGGATGTCGCGCCAGGTGCGGGAGGCGGAAGCGTTGGCGGAAGGGGAATTCAAGGACGGGCGGCGGCCGCGCGGAAACGTTGCAGGGCGGGCGAAACCAATTCGCGGACCAACGCCGTGAAATCCAGCCCTGCGCAACGCGCGCTCATCGGCAGCAGACTCGTTTCCTTCATGCCGGGCAGGGTGTTGATTTCGAGCAAATACAGGGCGCCGTCGCCGGAGAGGATGAAATCGACGCGCGCGTAGTCGCGGCAGCCGCAGGCGGCGAAGGCCGTCGCCGCGGCGGCGCGGACCGCGTCGGTCTGCGCCGGCTCGAGCGGAGCGGGCGCAAAGTACTCGGTCATTCCTTTGGTGTATTTGCTCGTGTAGTCGTAGACGCCCGATTTCGGCCGGATCTCGACCACGCCCATGGCTTCGCCCCGCAGCACGCCGACGGAAAGTTCGCGGCCGACGATCCGACGCTCGATCAGCCAATCGCCGGTAGTAACGGCGGCCAGCTTGGCCGCGAGTTCCGCGCGCGTGGACGTCAAGGCCAGCCCGACGCTGCTGCCTTCGGCGTTGGGCTTGACGACGACGTCGGCGCCGAGCCGGGCGATGACATCGTCGACTGCCGGCTTCGCCGCCGCGGAAAAGGTCAGGCCGGGCACGACTTGGACGCCGCGGGCGGCCGCGGCGGCCTTGGTGCGCGTCTTGTCCATCGTGAGCTCGCTGCCGGCCGCGTCGCAGCCCGCGTAGTGGATGCCGGCCGCATCGAGAAGCCGCTGCATGCCGCCGTCCTCGCCGAAGGTGCCGTGCAGCGTCGAGAAGACGACATGACGCCGCGGATCCACCCCGGCGGGCACGGCCGGCGCGTTCACCTCGAAGAGGCGCACGGGAAACGACCGCGCGAGGGCGAGCGCGGAGGCGCGTCCGGACCCGAGCGAAACCTCGCGCTCGGCGGAGACGCCGCCCGCAAACACGGCGATCACAGGTTCATGCTTGCTCATAAAACATCCTCCCAGCGCCGGCCGTACAGCAGGACCTCGGGCTGCAGGTCGACGCCCTTGGCGGCCTGCACGCGCGCGCGGATGCGTCGGACCAGTTCCAGCACATCGGCACCCGTGGCGCCGCCGCGGTTGACGATGAAATTGGCATGCACGCGGGAAACCTCCGCCTCCCCCACCCGCTCGCCCTTGAGCCCGCATTCGTCGATCAGGCGGCCGGCGGAGGTGCCCGGCGGATTCTTGAAAATGCAGCCGGCGCTCGCCTCGCGGGGCTGGGACTCCTGGCGCTTGCGACGGTAATCCGCGATCTTGCCCCCGATCGCCTCGGCTTCGGCGCGGGAAGCGGGCCGCAGGGTCGCGGCCAGGGCGATGGCGTCCTGCAATTCCTCGCAATGGCGGTAGTCCACATGCAATTCCGCCTTCGCCCGCCGGCGGACTTCGCCGTCGAGCGAGATCATCTCCACGTCCTCGACGACGTCGAACATCCAGCTTCCCATGGCGCCGGCGTTCATGCGCAGCGCGCCGCCGACCGCGCCGGGAATGCCCTCGAGAAACTCGAAACCGGCCAAGCCGGCCTGCGTCGCCAAGCCGCAGAGGTTCTTGAGCCTCAGCCCGGCCCCGACGCGGACCCGGCCGTCCGGCAACGGCTCGAAACGCGACCACGTTTCGTGCGCGAAACCCACGACCAAACCGTCGACCCCTTCGTCGGGCACGACCAGATTGGAGCCGCGGCCGAGCGGAAAGATCGGCAGGCCCCGGGCGCGGGCGATGCGCAGGAGCGACTGGAGGTCGGCCAACGACGCGGGCTCCGCGTAGAGTCGCGCGGCCCCGCCGACGCGCAGCGTGGTCTTCGGGGCCATCGGCTCCTCGCGCACCACGCGGGTCGCCGCGGCAACGCCGGCGACAAGGGCAGCCGCATGCGCGGCCCAGTCGGGGCGGGCCGGGGAGACGGAAGGGAGCGGCTGGAGTTCGGTCACGGGAGAAATCAGGCAACGACGAGGGCGCCCTCGCCGCGGCCGGAGCGGGGGCGGCGGGCGAGGTGCTCGAGGTCGGCGAGCATGAGTTCGAGGGAATTGGCCCGATCGAGGCGGCGCAGGTTCTCGCGGTGGACCCGCAGCGCCGCCTCGTTGCGCAGCAGGGCCAGCGTCTCCGGGAGCAGCCGGTCGAGCTCGGACTGCGGCACGACGGCGCCGCCGCCCTCGCGCGCGAAGTATTCGGCGTTGGCCCGCTGATGGTCGTCCGCCGCTTGCGGATACGGGACAAGCACAGCCGGGGTTTCGCAGCGGACCAACTCGGCCAGCGTGCCGGCGCCGGCGCGGGAAACGACGAGGTCGGCCGCGGACATCAGCTCCGCCATGCGGTCGCTGAACGCGAGAAACCGCGCGGCGACCGGACGGCCGCCCGGTCCGGGATGCGAAATCGTTTCCTCGGCGCCTTTGCCGAGGCCGGTGACGACGCAAAGCTGGACGCCGTCCGCCGCGAGCACCGGCGCCGCCCCGCGCGCCCAAGCATTCAGGGCCGAGGCGCCCTGGCTGCCTCCGAGCAGCACGAGCAACGGTGCCGCGGGATCGAAACCGAGCGCCGCGCGGGCCGTCGCCGCCGGCAACCGGACGATCTCGCGGCGGACCGGCAGGCCGACATGGCGCGCGACCGCGGAGCCGAGGCCGGGCAAAGCGATCCCGGGCGGGAGATAGACGCGGTTTGCGAAGCGTCCGAGCGTGCGGACGGCGCGGCCGGGCACGCGGTTCGATTCGTGCAACGCGGACGGAATGCCGAGCAGACCGGCGGCCATCATCACCGGAGCGGAGGTGAAACCGCCGAAGCCGACGACACTCGCGGGCCGAAAACGCCGCATCAACCGCAGGCAGAACACCACGGCATGGGTCTGGGATACGACAAAACGGGCCAGGCCCGCCGGGCGCCACGTGAGCCCGGAACCCGGCATGCGTTCGAAGCGAAGGTGCGGGTACTTCGCGGCCAAGCGGGAGTCGACCTGCTTGCGGCTGATGAGCAGCACGGTCTCGTGGCCGCGGGCCTGCAGGCCTTCGGCGAGGGAAATGCCGGGCGAAAGATGTCCGCCGGTCCCGCCGCAGGTGATGAGAAACCGGCTCATGCGAGTACCTCCCGCATCGTCCGAACCTCCTCGCGCAGCGTCGCGCGGCCCCAGGTGCGGTGGGTATTCCAGATCACGCCGAGCAGCACTCCCATCAGCAGCAGATTGGAAAGGCCGGCGCTGATGAAGGGCAGCGACATGCCCTTGGTCGGAAACACGCCGGTCACGACGCCGATGTTGATGACGGCCTGGATCGTGATCAGCAGGATGCAACCCGCGACGAGCAGGAAATGGAACAGGTTCGGCGCCCGCCGCAGGTGGAGCAGGCCGCAGATGAAGATCGTCGCGAAGAGCGCGACGACACCGAGGGTGACCCACATGCCGAGTTCCTCGCCCACGACGGAAAAGATGAAATCGGTGTGCGCCTCCGGCAGGTAACTGAGTTGCTGTCGCCCCTGCCCCAGCCCGGTGCCTTCCATGCCGCCGGCGGCATAGGCCGCGAGCGCCTGGCGCAGCTGGTAGGATTTTTCCTCGCTGAGGAATTCCATCATGCGGCGCAGCCGGTTGGGATTGTTCATGACGAGCACCGTGAACGCACCGATCACGGCGCCGACCGTGGGCAAAATGTAGCGCCAGCGGGCCCCCGCGAGGAACATGAGCACGAGGCCGACCGCGACCATCAGGGCGGCGGTGCCGAAGTCGGGCTCCAAGACCACGAGGCCGGCGAACGCGCCGATGATGCCCAGCGGCGCCAGGAAGCCGCGGGACAATTCGGCGATGCGCGTCTGGTTCAGGGCGAGAAAGTGGGCGAGGCAGAACACGAGTCCGAACTTCGCGAATTCCGAGATCTGCAAACGCACCGGCCCGTAGCCGAGCCAGCGCCGGCTGCCCTTCACTGAAATGCCGATGTGCGGAATCAGCACGAGGAACAGCAGCACGAGCAAAATGCCCGCAATCCACCAGGCGTAGCGCCGCGCATAGTCCAGGTTCACGCGGCTGACGACGAAGCAGAGCACCGCCGCCGCAACGACGCCCGCGACCTGTTTGTTGAGATAGAAGTACGGGCCCTGCCGGAACCACGCGCTGGCGCTGAACAGAATCGTCAGACCCAAAATCGCGAGGCCCAGCGCCGCGACGACGATTACGGTCGCGGGGCTGAGCAGCGAACAAGCCGGGGCGTTGGCGCGGGGGGCGGACATCAGGAAAACGAACTCAGGGCGCCTTCGGCGCCGGCGTCAGGGGATTGTCCTCGATGCGGATCACCGGCACTTGGCTCGCCGGCGGCGGCGCCAGCAGCATCGGGACGGCGGGCGGGCGATTCGTCTCGGCCGCGGGCGCGGTACCGGCCTTGGGCGCGCCGGATTTGGCCGCGCCGTTTTTGCCGTTCTTGGCCGCGTCGGCGCCGGGGATCACGAGCTCCATGCCGGCGCGGATCTTCGCGGGATCGGAGATGTTGTTGGCGACGGCGATATCGGCGGCTTTGACCCCGTAGGTGCGGGCAATCCCGCCGAGCGACTCGCCGGACTTCACGGTGTGGCGCGTGCCGGAACCGCCGGCGCGGGCGGGCGCGGGTTCGGCGGCCTTGGCGGGGGCGGCCGTAGCCGCGGGCGCGGGCGCGGCGACATTCCCATGGGGCGTCTTGCCCGGGATGAGGAGTTTTTGGCCAGGCTTGAGGTTGGTGTTGGCCGGGAGGTTGTTGGCGGCGGTGAGTTGGGAGAGCGTCAGGTTGTGCTTCTTGGCGATCGTCCAGAGGCTGTCTCCGGACTTCACAACATAGGTACTGGTGGGCGTGACGTCGGCCACGGGTTCCGCGACCAGGGTGCCAGCCACGGGCGTGCCCGGACGAGTCGGCACGAAACGCACGCCGCCGGCGCCGCCGGAGGTCGCCGCGGCGTCCGGGTTGAAGGCCGGTGTGGCCGGCGCGAAGAGCGGGGCCTCCGGGGCCGGAGCCGGCGCAGGCGCGGACACGGGCAGGCTGACGGTGGGCGGCGGCGTGACCACGGTGTCGGCCGGAGTCGGCGCGGGCTTGCTCGTCGAGCTGCAACCGGGATTGGCGAAAATCAGGACGAGCGCGAACAGGTGGATGCCTACGACGAGGCCGAAAATCTTCAGGATTTTCATAACGGGAAACGGAACGGAGGTTGGAAAAACGCGGGTTGGACGGACGGAGAGAGTGCGATCGGATCAGCGGCGCGGCAGGCCTGCGCCGGGGGCAACGCGGGAGCGGCGGGCGGCCCAGGCGCGCATGAAGGCGCGGTTGCCGAGCACCGGCACGCCGCCGGCAAGCGGCAGCTGCACCGCCGGACGCGGCGGCAGGGTCGCGGGAATGGTTGCGGCGGACGGCGGGAAACGGAAGCGATCGGAGAGTGCGGTGGTCGGCATGGTCAGCGCAGTTTGAGCGTGGCGAGGCTGGCGAGTGCGCAGCCGAGGGAGAGAACCCAGAAGCGGAGGACGACCTTGGTCTCGGGCCAGCCCTTCTTCTGAAAATGGTGGTGGATCGGGGCCATCAGGAAGACGCGGCGGCCTTCGCCGTAGCGGCGCTTGGTGTACTTGAACCAGCCGACCTGCGTGACGACCGACAGCAGTTCCATCACGAACACGCCGCCCGCGATCACCAGCGTCAGCGGATGGTGGATCATGAACGCCATCACGCCGAGGAGGCCGCCGAGGGCGAGCGAGCCGGTGTCGCCCATGAACACTTCCGCGGGGTGCGAGTTGTACCAGAGGAACGCCATGCAGCCGCCGATCAGCGCCCCGCAGATGACGGTCAGCTCGCCGACCTTCGGCACGTGGCTCATCAGCAGGTATTCGGAGTAGATGACGTTGCCCGCCACATACGCCATGATGCCCATCACGAGCGCGACGGTGATGGTGCAGCCGACGGCGAGGCCGTCGAGGCCGTCGGTCAGGTTGATGGCGTTGCTGAAACCGACAATCCAGAGGTAGAGCAGCGTGACGAGCATCCACCACGGCATGTGCGTGACGACGGCGTGTTTCACGAACGGCACCCAGAATTCGCGGATCTCGCGCGAGCTGTCGGGATGGAGCAGCAGCAGGCCGAGCGCGCCGAAGGTCGCGAACGACTGCCACGCGATTTTCTCCCACGAAGAAATGCCGTCGCGATTCTTGTGCACGACCTTCAGGTAGTCGTCGCGGAAGCCGGGGACGGTGAGCGCCGCGTAGACGAAGAGGCTCGTGAAGACCCAGATATTGGGGGCAGCCCAGAGCACGGCGCTGAAAAACACCGCGGCGAAGATGATCAACCCGCCCATCGTCGGCGTGTGCTTTTTGTCGAAATATGTCGCCCCGAGCGCGCCGGTGCGGTCGTCGATGTAGCCGTGGCCAAACTTCAGCTGTTTGAACTTGCGGATCAGTACCGGGCCGATCGCGAACCCGATCACGAGCGCGGTCAGCGCCGCCAGCGCCGTGCGCAGCGTGATGTACCGCAGCAGGCGCAGCGGGCCGAAGTACTCGGAATAGTCGGCGAGGTAGCTCAGCACGGCAGGGGGAGCGAGGTCTGGGCCTCGAGGACTCTTTCCAATTGGTAACGCCGGCTGCCCTTCACAAAGACCGAACCGCGCCATTCGCCCAGGACGGCCGCGGCCGGCTCGGGCGAGGAGATCTGCTGGATCTGGGCCGTGAAATCGCCGCGCTCGAGGATGCCCGCGCAGACCTCGTGGGCCCAGGTCCCGAGCACAAAGACGAAGTCGCCGGGGCGCAGCTCGAGCGAGACCCCGAGTTCGTGGTGGTAGCGCCGCGCCTCGGGCCCGAGCTCCTCCATGCAACCGAGCACATAGAGCCGCGGCTGGTCGGCCGGCGCGATGCCGGCGAACGTCTTCAGCGCGTCGGCCATCGAGGCCGGGTTGGCGTTGTAGCAATCGACGTAGAGCAGGCGGCCGTGTTCGCGGCGGATCTCGCCGCGGAGCCGCGCGGGCTGCCAGCCGGCGAGCCGGGCCTGGATCTGTTCCCGCGTCACGCCGAGCCAAAGCGCGGCGCAGATCGCGAGCACGGCGTTCTGGGCCTGGCCGTCGGAAACGCGGCGAAACACAAAGGTCAACGGGGGCGGCAGGCCGTAGGCCAAGGAGACGGCGGTCTCTTCGTTGCGATGGGAAACCGAAAAATACACCGTATCTTTCGGCGGCTCCGCCGGCCGCACCACTTCGGCCCGCTCGACGACCATGGTGCGCACGCCCAGCTCGCGGAACGGGGCGTAGTCGGCGGTCGGGCGCGCGAACACCGCGACCCCGCTGCGGCGCGTCGCCGCGGGCAGCACCGCTTTCTCGCGCGCAACACCCTCGAGCCCGCCCAGCGCTTCCGTATGCGCCGCCGCGATCAGCGTGATCAGCGAAACATCCGGCTCGATCATCCGCGCCAGCGGCTGCATGTCGCCCGGCGCACTGATCCCGGCCTCGATGACGGCGAAGGTATGCCGCGCCGGATCCAGCCGCAGCAGCGTCAGCGGCACGCCGAGGTGGTTGTTCAGGTTGCCCTCGGTGGCGGCGACGCCGCTCGCGGCGCCACCGAGGAGGAGGGCCAGCAAGTCCTTGGTCGAGGTCTTGCCCGCACTGCCTGAAATTCCGACGACCGGACCGCGGAAACGGCGCCGGTGTTCGCCCGCAATCGCGTGAAACGCGGCCAAGGTATCCGGCACCACCAACTGCGGCAGGGCCACCTCCGGCACGGGCCGCGCCACGAGAGCCGCGGCCGCGCCCGCGGCCTGCGCGTCGCGCAGGAAATCGTGCCCGTCGCGCTGGTCGCCGCGGATCGCGACGAAGACTTCGCCGGGCCGCAGCTTGCGCGTATCGAAGTGGAAACCGGCCAACGGCGCCTCCGGCGGCACCGTCCAGCGGCCGCCGGTCCAACAGGCAAGGGATTCGGGAGAAAAGTCGGGCATGGTACGACTCAACCGGCAGCCCCGCCCGGGCTTCGCCCCAGCTTCCGTTGCAGCAGTTCCCGCGCGACGATCCGGTCGTCGAAGGGCACGACGGTGTCGGCGAATTCCTGGAAATTCTCGTGGCCCTTCCCCGCGAGCACGACGCAGTCGCCCGGTTTAGCCAGATCGAGCGCGAGGCTGATCGCGCGGCGCCGGTCTTCGATCCACGTGATTTTGGCCGGCGCCGTGACTCCCGCCTGCATCGCCGCGAAGATCGCGGCCGGCCGTTCGTGCCGCGGGTTGTCCGCGGTCGCGACGGCGAAATCCGCGTGCGCCTGCACGGCGGCGGTCATGGCGGCCCGCCCGCCCGCTTCCCCGCCCCCGCCGCAACCGAACACAACCAGCAGCCGGCCGGCCGTGCGCGTCCGCAGGTCGGCCAGCGTGTGGCCGAGCGCCGCGGCGGAATGCGCGTAGTCGACGAGGACGTCGAAGGCCTGCCCGGCATCCACGGCTTCGAGCCGGCCGGGCACGCCGCGGAACGCGCGGAGCCGGGCGAGCACGACCTGGAGGTCGCGGCCGAGACCCCAGGCCGTGGCCGCGGCGGCAAGCAGGTTCGCAAGATTGCGGCGCCCGATGAGCGGCGCGTCGATTTCCATCGATCCGCCGGGCCAAACGAGGCGGAACGACGTGCGCCGGCGACGAAACACCGGCTGCTCCGCCCGCACCTGGGCCAACGCGTTTTCACCGAACGTGACGACCCGGGGAACCGATCCCTCGGCCGCGAGCTGTTCCGCCAGCCGCGCACAGCGGGCGTCGTCGAGGTTGATCACCGCCACCTTGGGCTGCGGACCGTTCCGTCCATCGAAGAGCGAAGCCGCCGGCGCCGAGTCCGGACCGGCACCGAGATTCGTGACCACGACCGCGCCGAAGTGGACGCCGCCGACCCGCTGCTGCTCGATTCCCTGGGAACTGATTTCGACCACCGCCTGGCGGCAGCCGGCGTCGCGCATCTGGGCCAGGAGGCCGAACACATCGAGCGATTCCGGGGTCGTGCGGTACGCCGGCACCGAGCGCGCGCCGAGATCGTAGGCGATCGACCCGATCAGCCCGATGCGTTGGTCGGCGCCGAGCAGGTGCTGCAACAGATACGCCACCGTGGTCTTGCCATGCGCGCCCGCCACGCCGATCAGGCCGAGATCGCGATCCGGGAAACGGTAGTAACGCTGCGCCGCGCGCGCGAGCGCCGCGCGGGGATCGGCAACCTGCACGCAAGTCACGCCCGCAGGCGCGAACGCCGGCATGGTCCGCGCCACGACCGCGACCGCGCCGCGGCTCACGGCATCGGCGATGTACGCCGATCCGTCGGCCCGGCTGCCCGGCAGAGCGAAGAAGACCGTGCCCGGCAGAACGCGGCGGCTGTCGGTCACGAGACCGGAGATGGGACGGTCGAGCGGGCCGCGGACGGCGGCGGCCTCGCCGTCGCGGAAGCAGTCGGCGAGTTTCGGCGCCAGCCTGAAGATCCGGTTGGTCTCGAGCGTTTCGCGGCGGGTGCGCCGCGCCGGCCGCGGCCGGGCAAACGCATGGATCAGCGCGGCATCGGAGGTCAGATAGCCGATCACCGGGGGCCTCCCTGCGGGACGGCCGCATAAAGCCGGGGACGGACCGGCGGGTTGTCGGACTTGATTTCGAGAATCGGAATCAGGCGCTCGCCGATGCGCTTGAACGACGGCGCCGCGACCAGGCGCCCGTAGGCGAC
Source organism: Opitutaceae bacterium (assembly GCA_027482185.1). GTDB lineage: Bacteria > Verrucomicrobiota > Verrucomicrobiia > Opitutales > Opitutaceae > ER46. The sequence continues at coordinate 223,893 of JAIXWF010000019.1, forward strand.
GCCGCTCGGCGTCTGGACCTTGGCCTGGTCGACGATCACGGAGATCACGACCTGCGGCCGGCCGGCCGGGAAGAACCCGACGAAGGAGCCGACGTGATGCTTGTTCGAATACACCAACCGCGTCGAGCCGTCGGCGCGCGTTTCCTCGACCAGCTTCTGGGTCGTGCCAGTCTTGCCCGCGACATCGAAGCCGGGAATCGCGGCTTCCGCGGCCGTGCCGCCGACGGCGGCGACGCCCATGAGCATGCGGGCGACTTTCTGCGCGGTCTCCTTCGAGACCACGCGGTGGATTTCCTCGGGGCCGAAACGGTGGACGGGCTCGCCCGCGGAGTCCGTGATCTGCGCGACCAGCTGGGGGCGGAGCAAAATGCCGTCGTTGGCGATCACGGACATGGCCTGGTGCATCTGGAGCACGGTCGAGGCCACGGCGTGGCCCATCGCGATGCGGGTGATGTCGATCGGATACCATTTCCGGTAGTCCGTGAAAATGCCGCCGACCTCGCCGCCGACGGGGAAGCCGAGCGGCCGGCCGAAGCCGAACTTCCGCACGTACTCGTGGAAGCGCGGCTCGCCGAGCTTCAGCGCCAGCTGGGCGGCGCCCTTGTTGCTGGAGTGGCTGATGATCTCGGAGACCGTGAGGTCGCCCATCCGGTGGTCCTCGGACGGAAGCTTCACCATGACGCCGCGGTTCGCGATCCGGTCGAGGGCGCAATCGAAGACGTGGTTCGGCGTGACCAGCCGGTCTTCCAGCGCGCCGGCGGCGGCGACGATCTTGAAAACCGAACCCGGCTCGTACACGTCGGCGACGGCGGCGTTCTTCATCCGGGCCAGCTCCTCCGGCGGCACCTTGTTGTACTCGTTGAGGTTGAAACTCGGGTAATTGCCCATGCCGAGGATGAACCCCGTCCGCGGGTCGCTCACGACGATGCTGGCCTTCAGCGGCTGGAACTTGTCCGCGATGTAGAGGAGCTCCTGTTCGATGATGTCCTGCACCGCGAGGTCGATCGAAAGACCGACATGGTAGCCGTTGACGCGCGGCGCCTCACGGGTGCGGAACTGGGCGAGTTCGCGGTTCCGGCCGTCCTTCTCCCCCACCCGCCAGCCGTCCTGGCCGCGGAGGAAGAAATCGAAAACCGCCTCGACGCCGGCGGCGGGCTGCTGGGCCTTGTTGACGAAGCCGACGACGTGCGCCGCCAGCTGGTTGCCCGGGTAGGTGCGGCGGTAAATGCGGTCGCCGGTGATGCCCTGGATCCCGAGTTGGCGGATCTCGGCGTAGAGTTCCTCGGAGACTTCGTCGCGCAGCCGCGCCCACTGGATCCGCCGCGGTTCCTTTTCGTTCACCCGCACGGCCGGGTTGCCGTCGTCGTCGGCGTCGCCGGCCGCCGGCGCGGGGGCGGCCGCGACGGACCCTTCGGCCGCGCCGAGCGCGAGCCGGATGGCCATGGGATCGGCGGGAGCCGCCTTCGCCGCCGCCGCCGGGGCCGGCGCGCGGAACTTGGTGGTGAAAATCCGGCGCAGCTCCGGTTCGGGCAGGCCGATGAGCTGCGCGAGGCGGGGCCACTTGGCCTCGTCCTGGGGCCGGAGGTAATTGGGATCGACGCCGAGCTCGATCACGGAACGGCTGGTCGCGAGCGGCACCCCGCGGCGGTCGAGGATGTCGCCGCGGCGCGCCGTCTCGGTGATCAGCTGCTGGCGCGTGCGCGTGATGGTGGCGAGGAGTTCGTCGCGGTTGATCGCGTGGAGCCACACGAGCCGCACCGCGAGCGCGCCGAAGCACGCCAGCAGGACGCCGGCGAGGAGCGCGGTGCGGTAGCTCGAGGAGAACCCCTTGGACATCGGCGTCAGCGCTGGGCGAGGCGGACGGTGATCGGCGCGGCCTCGGCGAAGAGCTCGCGGTTGGCGCGCACGGCCATGCGGCGGACGACGTCCTCGGAGACGTTGACCACCGGCACGTCGTTGAGGGAAACAAGGCCGAGCTTCAGGGTCGCATTGCGCTCCCGCAGCAGCTCGGGGTGCTGGGCACTCTCGATCGCGGCGTGCTTCTCGCTGATGAGGCGTTCGATCTCGGCGATGCGGGCGGCGGCCTGGCGGTTGGCGTTGGCCGTAGTGGAAATCTGGTGACGCATCCACACCATGCCGAGGCCGACGGTGCCGCCGGCGCCGATCGCGAGGATCAGGCACACGACGAGCTGGTTCACGAATGCATGGGAAGTCTTCTTCATGGCGGCAAAGGGACGGGAAAAGGGGGAACGGCGCCGAGCGGGGCTCAGAGCCGGCGCAGAGCGCGCAACTTGGCGGAGCGGCTGCGGGGATTGGCGGCGAGTTCGGCGTCGCCGGGGACGACGGGCTTGCGGGTGAGCGGCTCGGCGAGCTTCACGCGCAGGTCCTGCGGCGTGGCGTCGTCGGCGCTCTCGGGCTGCCCGCAGCAGCGGCGGAAAAACTGCTTCACCGGCCGGTCCTCGAGGGAATGGAAACTGATCGCCGCGAGCACGCCGCCCGGCCGGCCCGGCGCGGGAGCCGCCAGCCGCGCGAAGGCCGCCGGCAGCGCGCGGTCGATGGCGCCGAGCTCGTCGTTCACCGCGATGCGGATGCCCTGGAACGCGCGGGTCGCGGGATGGATCCGCGACTGGTGCCGGTCGCGCGCGGGAATCGCGGCCGCGATCGTTTCCGCGAGCGACGCCGTGCGCGCCAGCGCGCCGGTGCCGCGGGCGGCGACAAGGGCGCGGACGACGCGGCGCCAGTGCGGCTCCTCGCCGAAATCGCGGACGGCGCGGACGAGCATCTCCTCGGTCGCCGTTTCCAGCCAGCGCGAGGCGGGCACGCCGGACCGCGGGTCCATGCGCATGTCCGCCGGCGCGTCGGTGCGGAACGAGAACCCCCGCTCCGGATCGTCGAGCTGGAACGACGAGACGCCGAGGTCGAAAAGGATGCCGTCGAATTCGCCGAGCGAGAGCTCGCCGAGCTGGCCGAAGTCGCGATCGACGAGGGCGAATCGGCCCGGGAAAGCCTCGCCCAGCGCCGCGGCGCGGGGGCCCGCGGCCGGGTCGCGGTCGAGCGCGACCACCTCGGTTCCCGGGACCGCCTCGAGCAGGGCGCGGGTGTGCCCGCCGCCGCCGAAGGTGCAGTCGAGGTAGCGGCCGCCCGGGCGCGGCGCGAGGAAGTCGACCACCTCGCGCAGCATCACGGGGGCGTGGCCGGGGGTCATGACTCCGGGGCGAATCTCATCGTGCAGCAGGGCCATCGGTGAGACTCTTCGGGTTGGGGGACTTCCGCGGGGCAACAACGGTTCGCAACACCAGCGCGTTCCGGATGCGCGGCGTGACGCCGACGGCCGGAAACGCCACCGCCCGCTCGGCGGCGTCGATCCACGCCGGAAACGGCCGGCGCGCCGCGGCAGTCGCCGACAGCGCCGCCTTCCGGAGCGGAACCCGGGGCACGGCGGCTTTGACCTTGGCGGCGCGGCGGATCATGGGGTGGACAGGTTCGGAGATTTCGGGCGACAGCACCGGGCGCTCAGATGTCGAGGCGGCGCATGACATCGCCGTAGTTCTCGCCGGCCGTCCGCGCTTCTTCCTGCTTCCAACGGGCGGGGCTGTAGATGTTGAACTTGGTCAGGGAGCCGACGAGGACGGCCTCGCGCTCGATCCCGGCATGCTTCAGCAGATCCGGCGTGAGCAGCGTGCGGCCCGCTTTGTCGATCGTGAAGCCCTGCGTGCGGGAGAAGAAACGCGCGAGAAACGCCTGCGCCGAAGAGTCGCCCAATTTCTGCGCCGAGACCTTTTCGCGCAGTTTCGTCACTTCCGCCGGCGGCAGCACGGCGATGTAACCGTCCGGGTGCGGCGTGGCCAAAAAGGCCACTCCCGAACCGCTTTCCTCCGTCTGGGCATGACGCCACGCCGACGGGATCGTGAGTCGACCCTTGTCGTCCAACGTGTGCTCAAAAAAGCCCGTAAAGACGGAATTGTCTGCCTGCGCCATGTGGGTGAGTGGAGCAAAGTTGCTCCACAACGCCCCATTTCAACCCACTTTGCCCCCTTTTCGTCAAGAAAAGACCCTCTGAGAACCCCTTAAACTTACTCACATCTTCACAACCCGATCCTGCTCCTGTGAACAAGTTCAACAACTCGGGCGTCGCCGCGGGCGCCAAACCATGGCCGGATTAACGCCAAACCTACACCTGACCCGACCGGCCGCTGGAATTTGGGTTGTTCTTCGATCGGGCTTGGCTCCTTTCTGCGCGTTCCATGCACCATCCCGTCAACATCCAGCTCATCGGCCGCGAAGTCGGAATCGTTTGGAGCGATGGTCGGGAAACGTACCATCCCTTCGAGGACCTGCGGGCGGCTTCGCCCAGCGCCTCGAACCAGGGCGAACGCGACATCCTCGGCAACCGCTACGGCGGCGACGGCCCGAAGCGTTTCCCTGGCATCGAGGTGCTCGGCTGGGAGCAGGTCGGAAACTACGCGATTCGCTTCGATTTCAGCGACGGCCACCGCACCGGGCTCTACAGCTACGACTACCTGCGGCAGATTGCGCCGGCCTGAGGCGGCAACGGCTGGCCCGCGGTGACGGATTGCAGGGTTGCCTCCGCGCAAAGCGGCCCCGCACGCTCGGCGGTTCCATGAGCTCCTACGTCTTCCCTGCCCGCACGACGACGGCCGAGATCGAACTCGGCGCCACGCTGCAACCGAAGTTCGGCCCCGACGGGCTGATCCCGTGCATCACGCAGGACGTTCACTCCGGCGAAGTGCTGATGTTCGCGTTCATGAACGCCGAGGCGCTGGCCCACACGCTGGCCACGAAGAAGGCCACGTACTGGAGCCGTTCCCGCAACAAACTTTGGGTCAAGGGCGAGGAATCCGGCAACGTGCAGCAGGTGCGCGAACTCCGCACCGACTGCGACCAGGACGTGCTCCTGATCAAGGTCGAGCAAACCGGCGCCGCCAACGCGAGCTGCCACAACGGTTTCAAATCCTGCTTTTACCGGAAGCTCGCCGACCTCGGGACGGCGGCGGCTACCGGCTACAAACTCGCGACGACCGCCGAGCGGCTCTTCGACCCGGCGACCGTCTACAAGAAGAAGACCTGACCGCGCGGCCCGGCCGCCGTTTCACGCGAGTGCCGGAACCGCGAAACCCGGCCGGTACGCGCGCGTGAGCTGCGCGTTCAGCGCCGGCTCACGGAAGGTCTCGGTCTGCGGATCGAAGGCGAGCGAGCGGCCGGCGCGGAACGCGAGGTTGCCGAGGTGGCAGTGCACGCAGGAGCGGTGCGCGTCGAGCGGCGAAACCGGCAGATCCGACGGGCGCCGCGAACGGATCGCCGCGATCCAACGCTGCCATTTGTCGGCCTTCTCGACCTTGGGCGCATCGGCCGGAACCGGGATCGCTTCGCGCGGCGTGCCCTTGGTTTCCTTGTAGGTAAAGAAGCCTTTGCCGCGGACGTACATGCCCTTCGTGCCGAAGAAACTGTTGCCGCAGTTGCCGCCGTCGGCCTCCTCGAAGGAACCGAGATTGCGCACTTCGAACGTGAGGATCGAGCCGTCGGCGTAGCCGAAGGTCGTCGCCTGCGTGTTCGGCGTTTGCCCCGCGTCGTCGAGACCGAAGCGTCCGCCCGCACTGAATACGCTCACCGGCAGGCCGCGGTTGTGGCCCCAGCACGCGATGTCCATCTCGTGCACGCCCTGGTTGCCGATCTCGCCGTTGCCGTAGTTCCAGAAGTAGTGCCAGTCGTAGTGCACGTGCAGGCCGGGTTTGTTGGCCCGGGTGGCGTTGAGCTGGAACGGCTCGGCGGCCGCCGGCCCCTGCCAAAGATTCCAGTCGAGGTGGTCGGGCGCGGCGCCGGGTTTGCCCAGGCCGATGGAGCCGCGGTTGCCGTTTTTGTAAACGTAGCCGCGCGACTCGACGATCTTCCCGATGAAGCCGTCGTGGATGAGCTTCATATCCCGGATCAGCGTCGCGTTGCACCGGCTCTGCGTCCCGTGCTGCACGATGCGGTTATGCTTCGCCGCGGCCGCCGCGACCTGCCGGCCCTCGAAGACATTGTGCGAAAGCGGCTTCTCCACGTAGACATCCTTGCCGGCCTGGCAGGCCCACACGGAGGCCAGCGCGTGCCAGTGGTTCGGCGTGGCGATCGTCACGGCGTCGACTGCCGGGTCGGCCATGACGTCACGGAGATCCTGATACAGCTTCGGCGCCTTGCCCTGGGCGGCTTTGACGAGATCGGCGCCCTTGGCGCGGACCTTGGCGTCGACGTCGCAGAGCGCGGTGAACTCGACGTCCTGCTTGTAACCAAGCAAGTCGCGGATGTGGCTGCCGCCCTGGCCGTTGAAGCCGATGGTGCAGACGCGGATGCGGTTGTTGGCGCCGATGACGGAGCCCTGGGCCTTGAGGCCGGCGACGATGACGGCGGAAGCCGCCGTGCCGAGGAACTGCCTGCGGGAGGTTTTCATGGGGTAAAGACGGGACACGTGAACATACGGCGAGGGGTAACGCCGGGACGCGGGGCGGAAGAAGCCGTGCGGACCCTAGCAGGTCGGGCGCGGCGCGGCCATCGGACCAAGGTCGCATTCGGCGGCGGGCGCCGGACGTTCAATGCAGGCGGAGGAGCAGCTGTGTCCGACCCTCGACGCCGAGCTTGCGGTAGATGGAGGTGAGCTGGCCCTTCACGGTCTTGACGCTCTTGCCGAGACGGCGGGCGATGCCGTCGTTGCCGAGGCCCTCGCACACCGCCTGCACGATCGTGTGTTCCGCGGGCGTGAGCCGCGCGAGCAGCGAATTGCCGGCCAAGCGGTCGGGCGCGGGCGCATCGGCGCGGTTCTCAAGGTAGACGATGAAGCCGGGATAGGCGGCGCGCGTGTGCTCCTCGACGTGGAGGCGGATCGTGGCGGCGAGGCCGGGTTCGGCGCGGTGCGCCACCGTGGTGGCCGCGGGTTCGCCCGGTTGTCCGGAAGACTGCCGGGCGAGCCAGTCGGCCTTGAGGGCGGCGCAAGCGGCGAGGATCTCCGCGGGGGGCCGGAACACGGCGCGCGGCTGGTACGCGCGCGCTTTCTCGCGCCCGAAATTCCAGCGCGCGCAGAGTTCAAGGGCCGCCTGGTTCACGTGCAGCGGCGCGAGTTCCCAGTCGAGGAACATGAGCGCGAACGGCAGGTGATGGTTGAACGATTCGAGGCTGCGGCGCCGCGCTCGCTCCTCCTCGAGGGCGAGCAGGCGGTTGAGCACGATCTCGATGTGCGGGTGCACCGCCTCGAGCAGCGCGATTTCCGCGGCGGTGAAGTCGCCTTGGGCGGCGGTGCGGCGGATCGCGACCTGCGAACCGACGCGGTCGCCGCGCCAGTAGAGCGAGACAGCGAGGTGCTGCCAGCCGCCGGGGGCGAGGAATTCGCGGTAAAACGGGGAGCGGCGCAGTTCCTCGGGATCGGGGACGACGTCGGAGAGGCGGTAAACTTTGAGCCGTTTCGGCTGCGAGAGGACGAAACCCGGCGTCATGTCGACTTCGCGCCGGTCGCGGAACCAGGCGGACGGCCGCTCGGCATTGGGCGTGGCGAGGATCTCCGTGGCCTGCCACGACGTGGCGAAGTCCAGGAAGTTCAGATAAACGACGAGCGCGTCGAAGGGCGCGGTCGCCCGCAGCAGCCCCTGCAGGGCGGCCCAGAACTGCGGGATGTCGGCGGCGGCGTGCAGCCGCAGGAGCAGCGACTCGAGCCGGGCGTCGGCCGGGCGCAACACCGGAGCGGCGGCAACCCGGCGGCCGGAACCGGACTGGGCGGCGCGGGCCATGCCGAAGATGCGCGGGGACCGCGGCGCCGCTCAGCGCGCGCCCGGAGCGAGCCCGCGGGTCCCGGCGCGGGCAAAGGCCAGCAAGTGCTGGAACTCCGCGGACGCAGCCTCGGAATGGGCGGCCAGTTTCTCCAGGGCCTGCGTGCGGTTGAGTCCGTCGCGGTAGAGGATGCGGTGGATCAGCTTCACGCGGTCGATCCGCTCGGGCGTGAACCCGTGGCGCTCGAGTCCGACTTTATTGATGGCGCGGATCTCGGCCGGCACGCCGTCGGCGATGAAGAACGGCGGCAAATCGTGGACGAGTTTCGCGCAGGCCGAGAGCATCGCGTGCGCCCCGAGCCGGCAGAACTGGTGCACGCCGCCATAGCCGCCGATGACGACGTGGTCCTCGACGACAACATGGCCGGCGAGCACGGCGCCGTTGCTCATGATGATGCGGTTGCCGAGCACGCAGTCGTGGGCGACATGCGTGGAGGCCAGGAAAACGTTGTCCGAGCCGATGCGGGTGAAATCGCCGTCGAAGGTGGCGGCATGGACGGTGACGTATTCGCGGAACACGTTGCGCTCCCCGATGCGGACGCCGGGGTTGCCGCCCTTGAACTTGAGATCCTGCGTCTTGCCGCCGAGGCAAGCGTAGGGGAAGACCTCGCAAGCGGCACCGAGCTCGGTGTTGCCCTCGACGGAGGCGTGGTGGTGCAGCTTGGTGCCCGCGCCGAGTTTCACGCCGGCGCCGACGAAGGCGTAGGCGCCGACCGCGACGTCGGGACCGAGTTCGGCGCCCGGCTCGATGATGGCGGTGGGATGGATCGTCGCCGCCATCCGCTTATTCCTCCCCTTCGTCCACGACCGCGAACATGAGTTCGGCCGAGGAAACGACCTGGCCGCCGACCGTGCAGTTGCACTCGGCCGCGGCGAGTTTGTCCCCGCGCACCTTGGTGATCTTGGCGTTGATGATGATCTGGTCGCCGGGGCGGACGGGTTTGCGGAACTTGACCTTGTCCGCGCTCATGAAGAATGCGGTCTTCCCGCCGTTGGCCGTGCGGCGAAGCATCACGATGCCGGCGGCCTGGGCCATGGCCTCGAGCTGGAGCACGCCGGGCATCACGGGGTTCGAGGGGAAGTGGCCCATGAAGTAGGGCTCGTTGATGGTGACGTTCTTGATCGCGACGAGTTCGTCGTTGCCGATGAACTCGACGACACGGTCGATCATCACGAACGGATAGCGGTGCGGGATCGTGTCGAGGATCCGGCGGATATCGAGGGAGGTTTCCGTCGGCAGCACGACGGCGGGGCGCGGCTTCTTTTTCGGGCCCTTGCGGCGTTCCTCGAGCTTGGCGAACAGGGCCTTCGTGAGCTCGGCGTTGATCGCATGGCCGGGCCGAGTGGCGACGATGTGGGCCTTCAGCGGGAGGCCGAGGAGCATGATGTCGCCGACGATATCGAGGATCTTGTGGCGGACGAATTCGTCCGCGAACCGCAGCGGTTCCTTGGAGATGATTTTGTCGCCGCGGATGACAACGGCGCAGTCGAGGGAGCCGCCCTTGATTTTGCCGAGCTTCAGGAGTTCCTCGATGTCTTCGTAAATCGTGAAGGTGCGCGCAGCGGCGATCTGGGTCATGTAGACATCCGGATCGACCGTGAGCGAAAGGTGCTGCGTGTGGATGCCGCGGTCGTCGGCCGACGTGCACGAAATCTTCAGTTGGTCGCAGGGCAGCGCGATGATCGAGGAGTTGCCGCGCGTGACGGAGACCGCGGATTCGAGTTCGAAGTATTCGCGGTCGGCGTCCTGCTCGACCGGGTCGCCCTGGAGAATGAGGTTAACGAAAGGGCGGGCGGAACCGTCCATGATCGGCGGCTCCGAGCCGTTCATCTCGATGATCACGTTGTCGATGCCGCAGCCGTGGAGGGCGCTGAGCACGTGCTCGACGGTGTGGATCTTGGCGTGCCCGGATTGGATGGTGGTCGCACGCACCAAGTCGGTGACCTGATCGACCCGGGGGCGGAGTTCGGGGGCGCCGTTGAGATCGACGCGCTTGAATACGATCCCGGTCCCGGCCGGCGCCGGCTTCATCGTCAGAGTCACGGCTTCGCCGGTGTGGAGCGCGCTGCCTTGGAGGGAGACCTCGCGCGCGAGGGTGCGTTGTTTCATTGCTGTCGGGTCAGTTTCGGGACCGGTACCCGCGGAGGGCAAGCGCGGATGTGGGACCGGGCCCGGCCTTGACACTCCCGAGGGCCCTTGCCCACTCTCGACCCTCTTTTTCCCAACCCGACCGTCCGCAACGACCCTCCGCCATGCCCGCAGCCAACGACATCCGCAAAGGCCAAGTCATCAAGTTCAACAACGAGCCGCACCTCGTGATGGAAACGCAGCACCGGACGCCGGGCAACCTGCGCGCCTTCGTGCAGATCAAGATGCGCAATCTGCGTTACGGCAAAGCCCTCGACCAGCGCTTCGCCTCCACGGATTCGATCGAAGTCCTCCCGACCGACCGCAAGACCCTCGAATTCAGCTACGCCGACCGCGATTCGTACGCGTTCATCGATCCGGATACCTTCGAGCAGATCGAGCTCACGGAAACGCAGCTGGGCGACGTCCGGAACTACCTCGCCCCCGGCGGCAAGGTCGACATCCTCTTCGTCGACGAGCGTCCGCTCTCCGTCGATCTGCCCTCGACCGTCGCGCTGAAGGTCGTCGAGTCCGCCGACGGCATCAAGGGCGACACCGCCTCGAACGTCCAGAAGCCGGCCAAGCTCGAGACCGGCCTCACCGTGCAGGTCCCGCTCTTCATCAAGGAAGGCGAAGTCATCCGCGTCAGCACGGTCGACGGCACGTACCTCGGCCGCGTTTGAGCGCAGCCTGAATCGGCGGCCTGCGGCCGCTTGAATTTTTCGACCCGCGGTTCGTCCCGCGGGTCTTTTTTTGCCCGGAGGCAAGAGCCCGGCCCCGACGCCCGCGGACCGCCGGAGCCTATTTCCGCACCGGCAAGGTCTGGTCGGCGTGGAGCGCGCAACGCCAGACGGGCGGGTCGTCCATCGTCTTCGCCATCTTCGCCTCGCACTTCGGGCACGAAGGCGTGACGTAGTCGCCGGCGGTGGTTTCGTTCATCAGCTCGGTGCGGGCCGCATCGGGCAACGCGTTGAGTTTCTCGATGAAGATATCGCCGGGCAGGAGTGTGATGTGCTTCTCCTCGGCGAAGTCGCGGGCGGGAACGTTGAACTTTCCGGTCGTCACGACGTAGCCGCGGCGGATGTCCTCCGCGTTCAGCACGGCGAACAGTTCCTGCAGCGGCTTGGCGTCGATCAAACCCGCCGGCTGCGCGAGGCAGCGGACGAGGGCGAAGGGACGCGTCTCGCCCTTCCAGGAAATCTTGATGTTCACGGGTTCGTGCGGGCCCGCCTTGGTGCGGGCGGCCACGACGCCGGTCTTCGTGTAGTAGCTCGCGACGAGTTCCTCGAAGCGCTTCCACTCGAGCTTGGCCAGCAGGGGCGCGGCGAAACGCGCGCCCGGTTCGCCGGCCACTTCGGGCTCGAACGGCGTGTGCGAAACGGTCGTCGCGGCCAGCTCCAGCTGGCGCTGCTTCCGCCGCCACACGAGATAACCGATGCCGCCGCCGATCACGAGAAACGCGATCAGGTAGGTCTGCGGGGTGAGGATCGCCTCGGCCGCATCGACCTCGGTGTCGGCGGCCTCGAGCTTGCGGCGCGCGGCGCTGGAAATCTTCGCCTTTTTCGGCACGGTCTTCTCGCCGGCCGGCGCGGCCTTGGCGGCCTCCTCGGGCTCGACGACGGCGACCGCGTTGGCCACCGCATCGGTGACCGACTCCGTCGCGGCCGCAGCCGGCGCGACCGGCGCGGCGGCCGGGAGCGGCGCCGCGGTTTCAGCCGCCGGCAACGGCGCCACGCGGGGCACTGCCGGCGCGGGCGCCGGGGCGGTTTCGGCCGTCGACGACGGGGCCGACGAGGGAGCAGGAGCGGGAGTCGGGCGGGCGCCGGCCGAAGGCGGGAGGACGCGCTTGATTTCGAGCCGGGCCTCGGGCGCAGCCGCCGGGGCGGCCGGGGCCGGGGCGGACGCGACAGGATCGGGGGCGAGATTCTCCGGGTTCGGCGGCGGGGCATTCGGGGCCGGCGCCGGGCCGAGCGGCAATTGCACCGGACCGGAAGGCGCGGGGGCCGCGGCCGGGGCGGGTTCCGCCGGGCGGCGCACCGGTTCGGCGGCGATGCGCTCGACGTCGACGACCACGCCGCCGCGCAAAATCACGCGCTCGCGGGCGAACAACCAAACCTCGCGATTGCCCGCCGCCATCTGGCTCTTCGGTTCGCCGTAGCGGGAAAGGACCTGCTCGCGCGTCGCGCCGAGCAACGGATGCTTCTCCGCCGCCGCTTGCGCCGGGACAACGGCCAAGGCCGCGGCGACACAGCAGGTCCGGAGGAAGGCGGCGAAAGGAAGCGGCATGATCGCGGGGAGGTTTTGCGTTAACCACGCAGGTACAGCAATGCCGAACTTCGACGGCGGCGGTTCAAACCACCCGCGCCCAAAGCACCTTCAAATATCGGCTTTCGAGGCAGTTGGAGTAAACGGGATGGTCCGGTCCGGGACCCGTGCGGTCGAAAAACTGCAGGCGCCGGTTTTGCCGGTGCGCCGCCTTGATCACATGCGCCTCGAAGTCCTCCAGCGAAAGCAGGCCGGAGCACGAGCACGTGACGAAGATGCCGCCCGGTTTCACGAGACTGATGGCGAGGAGATTGAGATCCTCGTATTTCTGCCGGCCTTCCCAGTTGCCGTGTTCGTCGCGCGTGAAAATGAACTTCGGCGGATCGAGGATGACGACGTCCCATTTTTCCCCGTTCGTCTGCATCTGGCGCGCATAGGCGAAGGCGTCCGCGTGCACGAATTTGAGCCGCGCCTGGTTGAGGTTCGCGTTGCGTTTGGCCTGGGCGATCGCGGCTTCGTCGAGGTCGACGCTCGTGACATCCGCGGCGCCGCCGGCGACCTTGGCGTTGAGGGAAAAGCCGCCCGTGTAGCAGCAAAGATCGAGGACGCGCGCATCCTTGGTGAAACGCGCGATCGCCCGGCGGTTGTCGCGTTGGTCGCAGAAGAATCCGGTTTTGTGGCCTTCGGAGAAATCCACTTCGTAACGTATGCCGTGCTCGCGGATCTTCACCGTGCGCGGGGCGGCGGCGTTGGTTTCGTTGAAGGTCGAGGGCTTGATGCCTTCGAGCGAACCGAGGTCGTGGTCGACCTGCACGCGGGCGAACTTCGTTCCCGCCAATTCATGCAGCAGCGGCAGCCACTGCGGCAGGCGCTGGGCGATGCCGAGCGAATAGACCTCGCACAGCAACGTGTCGCCGTAGCGGTCGATCGTCAGGCCGCTGAGGCCGTCGCCGTCGGAACCGATCAGCCGGTAGGCATCGGTGACCTCGTCGAGTTTGAAGAGCTCGCGGCGGAGAGCGACCGCGCGGCGAATCGCTCCCTCGAAATAGCTTTCCTGCACCGGCTCGGTGGAATGGCAGACGACGCGGAGCGGGATCTTGGCGCGGGGATTGAAGAGCCCGCCGCCGGCGAGATTGCCGTTCTTGTCGTAGACGTTGACGAAGTCGCCGGGTCGCGCGTCCGACGAGACTTGGCCGAGCAGCCGCGGGAAGATCGCCGGCTGGAACGTGAAATATTTGAGCTGCGCCCAGGGCTTCGGCCAGGCGGAGCGGTCCACCGGCGGCGGAGGCGCTTTCTCGGGTTTCGGCGGCGGCGGCAGATCGGACATGGCCTTTCTTGTGCCGCGTCGCCGCCGGCCCGCAATTTTTTTGGGCGGCCGCGCGCCGAATCCCGCGTTGGTCGACGCGACGGCCCGCCGCATCGTCGCCGGTGGCCAAGAAAAAAGGCCGGCATGGCGCCGGCCTTCGCAAGACGAACTGCGGATCGCAGCCTCAGGCCACGCGCTCGACGATAAGCGGCGGCGGCGTGGGGCGCTTCGGCGCGAGGCGGTAGGCGTTCTTGAAGTACTCCAGGGCCTGCTCGAGCTTCGCCTCGTCGTTGTAGTGGATCATCATCAGCGGCTCGCCCTGCTTCACCTGCGTGCCGACCTTCTTGATTTCGGAAACGCCGACCGAATGGTCGATCTTGTCGCCCGGGTTTTCCTTGCCGGCGCCGAGGAGGTGCACGCCGCGGGCGATCATCGCCGCGTTGATCGTGTGCACGTAGCCGCGCTTCGGGGCGGGCAGCTTGCGGATGTGGCGGGCGGCCGGGAATTTTTCCGGGTGGTCGATGAAGGCGGTGTCGCCGCCCTGGGCCTTGACGAGGTCCTTGAACTTCTCGAGGGCGGAGCCGTCGGTGAGGTGGCGCTGCACCGTCTGCTTGGCCGACAGCGTGGAACCTGCGACGCCGGCGAGGCGGACGATTTCCATGCCGAGCTTGAGGACGAGTTCCTTCATGTCCTCCGGACCTTCGCCCTTGAGCAGCTGGATCGCTTCCTTGACCTCGAGGGCGGTGCCGACGGTGTCGCCGAGCGGCTGGTTCATGTCGGTGACGAGGGCGACGCAGCGGCGCTTCATGGAGCGGCCGACGCGGGTCATGGAGCGGGCGAGCTGCTTGGCCTGCTCGAGGTCCTTGATGAAGGAACCGTTGCCCCACTTGACGTCGATCACGAGGCCCTCGGAGCCTTCGGCGAGCTTCTTGGAAAGGACGCTGCCGGTGATGAGCGGGAGGCTCGGGATCGTGCCGGTTTCCTTGCGGAGCTCGTAGAACTTGGCGTCGGCCGGAGCGAGGTCCTCGGTCTGCGCGACGATCGCGCCGCCGATGCGCGCGAGCTGGGACGAGAAGTGTTCGTTGGTCTGGTGACCCTTGAAGCCGGGGATCGCGGCGAGCTTCTCAAGCGTGTTGATGATGTAGTCGTGCTCGACGCCGCACATCATCGGAACCACCACGCCGGAGGCCATCGCGAGCGGGACGAGCACGAGCGAGGTCTTGTCGCCCACGCCGCCGGTGGAGTACTTGTCGATCTTGGGCTTGGCGATGTGCGAAAGGTCGATCACTTCGCCGGACAGCATCATTTCCTCGGTGAGGTCCGCGGTTTCCTGGGCGGACATGCCCGAGAAGTAGATCGCCATTGCGAGGGCCGCGAGTTGGTGCTGGGGCATCTCGCCGTCCAGCGTGCTGTCGATGATGTAACGGATCTCCTCCTGCGTGAACTCGCCGCCGTCGCGTTTCTTCTCGATCAGGAAGTTGAACGAGGGCTTGATGAACCTACGCGCCGGGATGTTACGTTTGCTGCTCATGGATAGTGATAAGGGTGCACGGCAAAGCGGAGCGCCCGCCGGGCGGAAAAGTTTCGAGGCAACGCGTTCCGACCGGAAAGTCGAGGCTAAAACCCCGTCGCTCCCGAGGTGAAACCCGCCTTGCAACTCGCTTTCCGCAGGACCTGGGCCCCGCGGAAGGCTACCCTTACTTCGCTTTGCCGCCGTCTTTGACCCAAGCCGCGACCACCGCGCGCTCAAGGTCGGTCATCTGCGTGATGTTGCCCATCGGCATGATGCGCGTGACGACCACTTGCTGGTACATGCGTTGGGCGTTCTGCGCGATCGCATCGGGCGTGTGCAGGAGCACGCCGCCCGGCGGCTGCGTGATGCCGGGAAACGTCGGCACCGGGGCGTGGCAGGAAACGCAATGCTGGCCGACGATCGCGCGGACCTGCTCGAAGGTCGCCGGTTTTTCCAAGGGCGGCAGCGCCTGGATCCGCGGGGCGGTCCACCACGCCACGACGCCGAGCAGCACCGCTCCGAGCAACGGATACTGCCACGCGAGCACACCTTTGTGCCGGCGATTGAAGAAATGGCGGATGCTCACGCCGGCCGCCCCGATCAGGACCAACACGGCCCACGCGTGCGGGTGCCCGTAGGTCGACGCGTAGTGGTTGCTGATCATGATGAACAGCACCGGCAGCGTGAAGTAGTTGTTGTGCACGCTGCGCTGCTTGCCGCGTTTCCCGTAGATCGGATCGGGCAGGCCGCCGGCGCGCATCGCGTCGACCATCTTCTTTTGCCCGGGGATGATCACGAAGAACACGTTTGCGACCATGATCGTGCCGATCGCGGTGCCGACGTGGATGAACGCCGCCCGCCCACTCAGAAATTGGTGCAGCCCCCACGCCAGCAGCGCCAGCAGCCCGAAGACTACCGCGCCGAGCCACGCGTCGTGTTTGCCCAACGGCGAACGGCACAGCCCGTCGTACACGAACCACGCGAGCACCATGCTGCCCAGGCCGATGCCGATCGCCTGCGGCGTCGACAACGCGACGAGCGAACTGTCGACCATCATCGTCTGCGCCCGCAGCCAATAGACCACGACGAGCAAGGCCGTGCCGGAAAGCCACGTCGTGTACGCCTCCCATTTGAACCAGTGCAACGTGTCCGGCAGCGACGCCGGCGCGACCGCGTACTTCTGGGGATTGTAGAAACCGCCGCCGTGCACGGCCCAGAGTTCGCCGGAGACGCCTTTCTTGGCGTTGTCCGAGCCCGCGGGCGGCGGCGTCAGGCTGTTGTCCAGCCAGATGAAATAGAACGAAGACCCGATCCACGCGATGCCCGCGATGATGTGCAACCACCGCAAGAGCAGGCTGAGGAATTCGACCAGATGCGCTTCCATGAAGACTTATGACAAGCTCGCGGGATGCCAACCGCGCACCGATTCCGGCGCAAGCCCCGCCTCCCCGCCGGCCAACTCCGCGCTTGCCCGCGGCGCCGCGCTTCCGGTTCCCTGACGGGATGCACGTCACCTTCCAGCTCGCCACGGAAATCGAGGCGGCCCTGCTCGTCGCCGCCGCTGCGGCCGGCTTGGCCGACGCCGCCGAC
The DNA here is from genome assembly GCA_027482185.1 of Opitutaceae bacterium. Classification (GTDB taxonomy): domain Bacteria; phylum Verrucomicrobiota; class Verrucomicrobiia; order Opitutales; family Opitutaceae; genus ER46. The sequence continues at coordinate 240,509 of JAIXWF010000019.1, forward strand.
TTCAAGCCCGATGTGCGCACCGCCGAGGCCCGCCACGGCGACTTCCAGGCCAACGGCGTCCTCGGTTACGCCAAGGCCCGCAAACTCAATCCCCGCGCCGTCGCCGAGCAATTGGTCGCCGCCCTCTCCCCTGCCCTGCGCGACGCCAGCGACGTCGCGATCGCCGGCCCGGGCTTCATCAATTTCACGCTCAAGCCCGCCGTCCTCCTCGCCTGGCTCCGCCAATTCGGAACCGCCCCCGCCCTGCGCGCCGGCGCCGCCGCGGCCCACGCCGGCCAGACTTGGGTCGTCGACTATTCCTCGCCCAATACGGCCAAGCAAATGCACGTCGGTCACCTCCGCTCCGCCGTCATCGGCGAGGCGATCTGCCGGCTGCTCGAATTCACCGGCGCCAAGGTCATCCGCGACAACCATCTCGGCGACTGGGGCACGCAGTTCGGCAAGTTGATCTACGGCTACAAACGCTGGGCCGATCCCGCCGCCCTCGCCGCCGACGCCATCGAGGAACTCGAACGACTCTACAAACTGGGCAACAACGCCACGCCCGACGGTTCGCCCGAACTCGACGAGGCCCGCGCCGAACTCGTGAAGCTCCAGCAGGGCGATTCGGAAAACGTCGCCCTCTGGCAGAAATTCTCCGACGTCAGCCTCGCCGCCTTCCAGAAGATCTACGACCGCCTCGGCATCCGCTTCGACCACAACCTCGGCGAGAGTTTCTACAACGACAAGGTCGAGCGCATCTACCGCGAGCTCACCGAGACCGGCCTCGCCCAGGAAAGCGAAGGCGCCCTCGTCGTCTTCCACCCGGAGCACCCGCGTTTCAAGACGCAGCCGTTCATCGTCCGCAAGGCCGACGGCGCCAGCAACTACGCCTCCACCGATCTCGCCACCGCGGCGTATCGTGCGGAGCACTTCAAGGCCGACGGCATCGTCGTCGTCACCGACTTCCGCCAAGCCGACCATTTCGAGCAGCTTTATCTCACGGTCAGGAAATGGTTCGCGGCGAAAAACTACCGCCTGCCGGAGCTCCACCACGTGACCTTCGGCGCCGTCACCGGCGAGGACGGCAAAGCCCTCAAGACGCGCAGCGGCGACGTCATCCGGCTCAAGGCGCTGCTCGACGAAGCCGAAGACCGCGCCTACGCGATCGTCCTGGAGAAAAACCCGGACCTGCCGGAAGACGAACGCCGCGAAATCGCGCGCATCGTCGGCATCGGGGCCGTGCAGTACGCCGACCTTTCGCAGAACCGCAGCAGCAACTACGTGTTCTCGTGGGACAAGATGCTCGCCCTCGACGGCAACACCGCCCCGTACCTGCTTTACGCCGTCGCGCGCATCCACTCGATCTTCCGCAAAGCCGGGGTCGCCCCCGGCGACGCCGCCGCCGAGGCCGGCGCGACCTCGCCGGAAACCGCGGCCGAGATTTCGCTCGCGCGAAAGTTGACCAAGTTTCCCGACGCCGTCCGCCTCGCCGGCGAATCGCTGCGGCCGCACTTCCTCGGGCTCTACCTCTTCGAGCTCGCCGGAGAATACAGCTCGTTCAACAACGCGGACAAAGTCCTCGTCGACGAACCGGCCGTGCGCGCCCGCCGGTTGCTCCTCTGCGCCCGCACGTTGCTTCTGCTCGAGACCGGCCTCGGCCTGCTCGGCCTGCGCACGCTGACGCGCATGTGAGCCGGCGGTCCGGTCGGCCCGGCCCGGACAAAACGCTCTTGCCGCTCGCCGCCGGCCGAACCAGTTTCCCCGCCCATGGCCACGCAGGAACTCTACGTCCGCAACGCGAATGAATCCGAGGCCCGCGGGCCTTTCAGCGTGCAGCAAGTGGCCGACTTGGCCGAGACGGGCCAGCTGACCCCCGAGTCGCTCGTTTACGATGCCGCAACGGAGCAATGGGTGACGATCGACTCGAATCCCGAACTCAAGGCGGCGATCTTTCCGGAAAAGAAGAAGCTCTCCCTCAAGCAGAAGGAGATCAAAACGCTCAACAAGGCCGACGAGGACGCAAAGCCGATCACGGTAAACGATATGCTCGATGCCGCCGAGGGGCGCAGCGAGGACACGCGCGGCAAGGCGGATCCGGAGATCGCCATGGCCCGCGCCGCCAAGATCGGCATGATCGGCGCCATCGTCGCGCTGGTGGCCGCCGCGGCCGGGGAAGCGTTGCCCGGCATCGATGCCTTGGTGTCGATGGATGGGGCCAAGCTCATCGCCAAACCGCTCGTTTTCCTCGGCATCATCGACCTCGCCTTGGCCGCCGCGCTCGGGCTCGGCATGTCGTCCATCTACCCCGTCGTGCGGTTCCGGGCCGCCCTCGGCCTCGGCCTGATGGGGTTCATGTTTTTCGCCCAGGGCGCAGGTCCGGAGCTGACCGCGGTCGTGGTCGGTTCGATCGGACTCTACTGCAGCACCATCTTCGTCAGCTTGATCCCGGCCGTGGCTGCGGTGGCCGCGGCGGTCGGCGGCATGGGTTTCCTCGCCTGGCGCCTGCTCGCCGGCTGAGTCCGTGGCGCCGCAACCGCACGCTCCGGGAGTCCAATCGGGCCGCGCGCCGTCGCTCGGGGCCAAGCTCGCGCACATCTATCAGCGCGGCATCTGGCAGGCGGCTTTCCTCGACGAACGTTCGTTCAAGGGCCGGCTCTACGCCGTGCTGCGCGTCCTCTCGATCACGATCACGGTGTTCCGCGAATCCCGGATCGCAAACCGCGCGGCCGCCCTGAGTTTCAGTTCCCTGCTCGGCCTCGGCCCGATCATCGCGATTGCCGTCCTGGTCTCCGGCTTCGCCCTCGGCAACAACAGCAACCCGCTGCTCGTCGCCGAGACCTTGAACCGCATGCTCAAGGTCATCGCCCCGCAGATCCAGCAGTACGAGGAACTCGGGGCCGCGCCGGCGGCGCCCGGTTCAACCCAGGCGGTCGGCCCGCAGGTCAATCCGCAGCTCGTCGACTTCATCGACAACGTCGTCCGCGCCTCCCGCTCCGGCTCCGCCGGCGTGCTCGGCGTGTTCTCGCTGCTCGTGATCGTGCTGCTGCTCTTCAAATCGATCGAAGATACGTTCAACGACATCTGGGGCGTGCGGCAGGGCCGGTCTTTGCTCGCCCGGATCATGTTCTACTGGACCGTGCTCACGCTCGGGGCCGTGCTGTTCTTCTCATCCGTCGCGCTGCTGGGCGCCGGCACATTCCTGAGCGTGTTCATGGAAAAGCTGCCCGTCGGCGCGCAGTGGCTGCGCTCCCTCGGGATCGCGCTCCCCGCCTTCTCGTTCACGATGCTCACGATCGTGCTCACGCTCTTCTACCGCGTGATTCCGAACACCCGCGTTTTCTGGCGCGCCGCCCTCATCGGCGCGTTGGTGGTGGCCGCCCTGCTCGTCGTGAACAACCTCGTCGCGTTCCTCTACGCCCGGCGCGTGCTCCTCGAGAAAAGCCTCTACGGCAGTTTGGCCCTGCCGCTCGTCGTGATGTCCGGCCTCTACATCGTGTGGCTCTGTGTGCTCACCGGCGGCATCGTCAGCTACGCCGTGCAGAACGTCCATTTCCGCAACAGCCAGGCCGCGTGGAGCACCTTGACGGAATCGATGCGCGAACGGCTCGCCCTCGTCGTTTTCCTCACGATCTGCCGGCGTTTCCGCGATTGCTTGCCGCCCATTTCGGCCTCGCAGCTCAGCACGTTGCTGCGGGTCCCGACCCAGCTGCTCAACGAGTGCCTCAACCGGCTCGTCCTGATGCAGCTCGTCACCGCCCTGCGTCCGGACCCCGGCGCCACCGCCGCCGACTCCCTCTTCCAACCCGCCCGGCCCCTCAACCGGATCACGCTCTACGATTTCAAAACCCTCGACGACAACTTCGGCGAGGACCCCGTCGGTTGCGCCCTCGAGCGCATCGATCCGCTCGTCTCCGAATACGACGCCGCGATCGGCCGCCTCGGCGAACAGCCCTTTTTCCAAAAAACGGTGGAGCAGCTGTTCGAGGACCACCCCTTCGACGAGTCGCGGCCCCCCTTCGCGATGGGCGAACGCCGCCCCACCCGGCCCGCCGCGGTTCCGCTTTCGCCCGCATCCTGAACCGCGCCGGCGGATCGGTCCCCGGCTCTCGCCGCGGACCGCACGAATTCACCCTTGCCACTCCGGAAGGCGAACCTAGCTTCGCCCCTTTTCCCCTATGATCACCTGGATCCAGCGCTACTTCCAGAGCCACTTTAAGACCATTTTCGCGGTGCTGCTTGCCGTCATCATCGTCTCCTTCGTCTTCACGATCGGCGCCGCCCCGGGGATCGGCGACGGCAGCCGCCGCGGACTTCGCGACCGGCCGTTCTTCGGCTACAACCTGGCCCTCGAGAAGGACCAGGAGCGCCTCATGGGCGACGCGGGCCTCAGCGCCAATCTTCGCGTCGGCCCCTTCGGCGGCCTCGATGCCGCGCAGATCCAGAACTACGCGTTCCAGCGCGCCGCGACGCTCCACCTCGCCGACCTCTGGCACATCCCGGCCGCCACCGGCGCCGAGATCGAGGCCCAGATCAAGACGCTCCGCATGTTCGCGGGCCAGGACGGCCAGTTCGATGCCAAGGCGTATCAGACCTTCCGTGACAACCTGAAATCCAATTCCCGCGGCCTCACCGAGGCCGACATCGCGCGCATCCTCAGCGACGACGTCCGCGCCGAGAAGGTGAACAACCTCCTCGCCGGCCCGGGCTACGTCCTGCCCGCCGACATCAAGAACCAGCTGACCCGCGCCGATACGTCGTGGACCCTCGCCACCGCCACGGTCAGCTACACCGACTTCAAGCCGGAGATCAAACCGACGGACGCCGAGATCACCCAGTTCTTCGAGCAGGCCGGCGGCCGCTACGACATCCCGCCGCGCGTCGTCGTCAGCTACGTCGATTTCCCGGTTACCCAGCACATCGCCGGCGTGACGGTCTCCGAGGCCGAGGTCCGCGCCTTCTACGACGCCAATCCGGCCCGTTTCCCGAAGCCCGCCGACGCCAAGTCCCCGCCGCCGGCCGTCGCCGCGCCGAATGCCGGCGCCGACTTCGCCGCGGTCCGCGCGCAGGTCGAGATGTCCCTCAAGGTCGAGCGCGCCCAGAAGCTCGCCGCCAAGGCCGCCGCCGATTTCGCCCACGACCTCTATGTCGCCAAGGCGACGACGCCCGCCGCGATCGAGAACTTCCTCGCCGGCCGCAAGGTCGCCCCGAAGGCCGTCGCCCCGTTCTCCCGCGACGAAGCGCCGGCCGAACTCGGCCGTTCGCCCGACGCCGTCGCGGAAGCGTTCCGCCTCGGCAAGGACCGCTTGGTCTCCGATGCCATCCCCGTTCCGACCGGCGCCGTCGTCCTGTTCTGGAAGGATGTCCAGCCGACCCGGAAGCCGCTCCTTTCCGAAGTCCGCGACCGCGTGGCCTCCGACTACGCCGAGAACGAAAAGCGCAAGCGCTTCGTCGAACTCGGCCGCACCGCCAAGGCCCAGCTCGAGGCTCGCCTCAAGGCCGGCGATGCCTTCGAACAGGCCGCCGCCGCCGTCGCGACCGCCACGGGGCTCAAGTTCGAGACGAAGTCCCTCCCCGCTTTCACGCTCCGCGACCGCCCGCAGGACCTCGACTTCACCGTCATCGGTGCCCTCGAGAAACTCGAAAAGGGCCAGGTCTCCGACCTCTCCGTCAACGCCAACGCCGGCGTTTTCGTCTACGCCGCGGACAAGAAGCTGCCCGACCTCACCGAGGCCAACCCGCGCTACGCCGAAACGCGCACGCAGCTCGCGAGCTTCACCGCCCGCCTCGGCGCCTCCGCCTACCTCTCCGAACTCGTCGAACAGGAACTGAAGAAGGCCGAACCGAAGTCCTGATCCGTCCCCGGCGCGGCCCGGACCGCCGGTCCGTCGCCACCGCCGCCGGTCCCGCCCGTGCCGCCGTTCGTGCAGCACGGGCTTTTCATGGGCACGCTCTCCGGCCAACCTGACGCCCGATGCCGCTTCGCTTCTACCGTCCCGCCTCGGTCCCCTGCCGCCTCTGCGGCGCGGGTTTCGAGCACCGGCAGGCCGCGGAGTCAGCGCCGCTCGCCGCGTGTCCGACCTGCGGCCAGGCCGTCGTCGCCGCCCCGGTTCAGCCGGTAAATTCTCCGAAACTTTCGGCACCACTTTCCGTCTCGCGCGCCAGACAGGCAGGATTCACCGTCCTGAAGCGCACCCCCGGGGGTGAGTTCGAAAGACAGTAACTTTCGGACCCATTCCGTGTTCTTCACCGTCCGCGCCGATCTTCCACCCTTTTCTTCCGACATGTTCCGCCCTATCGCCCGCGCCCTGCTCGCCCTCAGTCTTCCCCTCGGCTGCGTCTTCGCCCAGTCCCCGGCACCGGCCGCGGCGGCGCCCGCTCCCGCCGGCGCGAAGCCCTTCACGCTCGAGGAAGCGCTGTCGCTGGCCCTGAAGAAGAATTTCGACCTGCAGATCCAGGCGTTCACGGTCGAGAATGCCAAAGACAACGTCACGATCCAGGAAGCCGGCTTCGACCCGACCCTCACGGCGAACGTCACCCGGTCACTGTCGCAAAGCGCGTCCACCACGAGCCGCCTCGACGGCACCGCCACCACCGGCCCGCGCAGCGACAACACGCAGATGCGCGTCGGCGCCCAGCTGCCGAAGATCGCGCAGACCAACGCCACCCTCAGCGTCACCACCAACGTCACCCGCACCGGCACCAACTCGGCCAACGCGCTCGTCAATCCGAGCTACACCAACGGTGTCAGCGCCACGATCAACCAGCCCTTGCTGCGCGACGCGGGCAAGCAGGCGGCCATGGCTCCCCTCGACCGGGCCAAGCTCGGCCTCAACATCGCCAATCTGAATTACAAGAGCCGCGTGCTGACGCTGATCTACGACACCGAGATCGCGTACTACAACCTGGTCACGGCCCGCGAAACGCTCCGCATCCGCCGCCTTACCCTCGAGTACAACCAGAAATTCCTCGACGAAAACAAGGCCCGCCGCTCCACCGGCGTCGCCACCGACCTCGACGTGCTCTCCGCCGAAGTGCAGGTCGCAAATTCCCGCCGCGGCGTCATCCAGGCCGAGCAATCGGTGAGCGATGCCGAGGATCGCCTGCGCAATCTCATCAACCTGCCCGATTTCGACGGGCAGATCGGACCGGTTGCATTCGACGAATACAAAGCCGGCCCCCAGACCTTCGCCCAGTCCTACAAGCGCGCGCGCGAGTACTATCCGGATACGCTCTCCGCCGCGGAACAGATCCGCCAGCTCGAGATCGACCTCGAGACCGCCCGCCGCAACCAGAAGGCCGACCTCGATTTGATCGCCACGCTCGGCTACACCGGCCGCGCCACCAACGAAGGCTATCAGAAGGCAATCTCGAATCTGCCCAGCGACCACGGCAACAACTGGGCGCTCGGCCTGAACTACTCGATGCCCTGGGGCCAACATGCCGACAAGGCCCGCTACCGCATCGCCCAGAGCAACCTGAATTCCCAGAAGACCCGGCTCGAGCAACTGGAGCAGAACCTCCTCGTCAACGTCCGCACCGCCGTGCGCGCCGTCGAATCCAACCGTTCCGCCGTCGAGATCGCCGCCAAGGCGACCGAATTGGCGGAACGCCAGTACGACCAGCAGAAGGCCCGTTTCGACGCCGGCTTGTCGACCAGCCGGCTCGTCCTCCTCGCCCAGGACGATCTTGAAACCGCACGCTTCCAGGAATTGAGCGCCCGTCTCGCCCTCCGCCGCGCCGTCGCCGAACTCCAGCGTCTCGAAGGCAGCTCGCTCGAACGCTTCGGCGTTGCCTCCGCCCGCTGAGGGCCCGCCGTATCCGCCGCGGACGGACCGCCGAAATCCGCGCTCGCCCCCTGCCGCGCCGCCGCGTCTGATCGGCGGCGATGTCCGCCGCACTCCAGGTCCGCCTGCTGCTCTGGCTCTGGCTCGGGGCCGCGTTCTATGCCGGCTACGCCGGCTGGATCGCCCGCCTGCCGCTCACGGCGCTGCCCGCCGTGGCGCTGCTGCTCGCGGCCGCCGCCTTGGCCGCGGGCCGCCGGCTCCCCGCGATGCGCGCCTGGCTCGCCGCCCTCGATCTGCGCACCCTCGTGCTGCTCCACGCCGTCCGGCTCGTCGGCCTCTTCTTCATCCCGCTCTATCTCCGGGGCGATCTGCCGCGCGCCTTCGCCGTCGCGGGCGCCTCCGGCGAGACCCTCGTGGCTCTGTTCGCCGTCGCTCTCGCGGCCCTCCCGCTCGCGGAACCGCGGCGGCGAAGGCTCCTGCTGATCTGGAGTGTCGTCGGGCTGATGGATTTCATGCTGCTGGGCCTCACGCTCCTGCGGCTGCTCGCCGCCGGCGAAGGCAACTTCGGCGCCTTTGCCGTCCTGCCGCTGAGTCTCGTACCCACGCTGCTCGTCCCGCTGCTGCTGGCGACCCACGGCCTCGTGCTGGCCCGGCTCCTGCGGCCTCCAACCGCCGCTTGATCTCCCGCCCCCGCGCGGCTTCACTCGGCCACCAAGCGATGCGCCGCCCCGCCTTTTCCCGTTCCCGCCGCCAAGCCGGGTTCTCCCTGGTGGAGCTTTCGGTCGTCCTGCTGATCATCAGTCTCCTGTCCGCGCTCGCCCTCCCGGGCTACCGCAAAATCCAGCTCAGCGCCCGCTCCGCCGCCGTCGAGAACGACCTCCGCGTATTCGCCGGCGCCTTCCAGAACTACGCGCACGACAAAGGCGATTGGCCGGTCGACGGCGCCGCCCCCGGCGAGATCCCCGAGGGCATGGCGAACTACCTCGCCCGGACGACGTGGCAGCAGCCCACGCCCATCGGCGGCGCCTATTCCTGGACGCCCAACACCCTGCAGCAGGGCGAGCGCTACCGCGCCGCCCTCATGATCGAAGCCGTCGACGGCAAGCCGGTCAGCGCCGACCTCAACCAGCTTGTCGAGATCGACCGCAAACTCGACGACGGCAACCTCGACACCGGCAACTTCCGGCTCGGTTTCCGCAACCAACCCGTGTTCGTGATCGAACATTGAACCCGGCCCGCGCGTCCCGATGTTCCAAGTCACTCTCGTAAACCTCGCCGCGGACGCCTCCGCCGCCGACACCGCCTACGACCGGAGCGATCTCGGCGAACTGCCGCCGGACGCCGTGCAGGCCCTCCTCGAGCGGTTCGCGCGCATCGACGCCGTCGGCAACGCGGAGGCGGAGCCGCAGGTCAACCTCTCCGCCCGCGCCGGCAAGTTCTTCGTGCGCACCGGCCGGGGGAAACTCTTTCTCTACAACGCCCGCGACGCGGCCCAATCCTACGCGGAGCTTTCGGCCGCCGAGATCGTCGCGCAACTGCTGGGCGACGAAGCCGGCGCGGGGCCGGCGTCGGCCGCCGCCGATGCCACCTCCGCCCCGCCCGCCGCGAAGCCGCGGCCGGCCAACCGCGGCATTGCCGTGGCGATCCTCGCCGCCGGGCTGGCCGTGAACGCGTACACCGCGTACTCCGCCTTCAATACCCAGACCGTCAACCCGCGGCCCGCCGTCACGCTCGTGACCGATCCGGCCGAGGTCTCGAATCGCCTGCGGGAATTCGCCGGCACCTACGCGACCGGCGGCCAACCGGGCGACCGGGTGATCGAGATCCGGGCGGACGGCACCGCCCTCTTCTCCGCTCTCGGCGCCAAGGGCGTGCGCAATTACGGCAGCGAAACCTTCAAGCTCGGCAAACACGGCGGCAAGTTCGCCCTTGCCCTGCGCGACGCCGGCCTGATCGAAATCCAGAACCTGGATACGGTGGTGTACTACCGCGACACCTACCGGCGGACGAAGTAGCGCCGGCGGTCAGTCTGCCGCGGCGTCCGGCGGGAAATCCCGCACGACCACGGCGCCGGGTTCGGCCGCCCGCGCCGTTGCCGCGGCCATGAAATAGCGCTGCGCCCGGAACCCGCTCTCGCCCGGCGCCCGCACCGGCGGCGCGTAGGTGCCGTCGGGCTGCAGCTCGCGCGCGTCCTCGTTGTCGCGGAGCTCGGTCGGGAGCAGTTCCTCGCAGAGGCGCCGCCGCAGCGCCGGATCCTCGATCGGGAAAACGGCTTCCACCCGGCGGAAGAAATTCCGCGGCATCCAGTCGGCGCTGCCGGCGAACACCAGCGGATCGCCGCCGTTGCCGAAATAGAAGACCCGCGCGTGCTCGAGGTACCGGCCCACGATGTTGCGCAGCCGGATGTTTTCGCTCTGCCCCGGCACCCCGGGCACCAGGCAGCACGTGGCGCGCACGATCAGGTCGATCTTCACCCCGGCCCGCGACGCGGCGTAGAGATTCCGGATGGTCTCGGGGTCGACCAGCTTGTTCATCTTCGCGATGATCCGGCCGGGCCGGCCCGCCGCGGCGAGCGCGGTTTCGGCCGCGATCAGCTCCTGGACCCGGCTGTGCAGGTTGAAAGGCGCGACCAGCAGGTGCTTGAACTCGGGCTTCCGGCCCAGGCCCGTGAGCGTGTTGAAGAGCTGGGCCACTTCCGCCGCGAGGTGCTCCCGGCAGGTCAGCAGGCTGAGATCGGTGTAGAGGCGGGCCGTCTTGGGATTGTAGTTGCCCGTGCCGAGATGCAGGTAGCGGCGGAGCACGGCGCCCTCGCGGCGGACCACGAGGCAGCACTTGCAGTGGGTCTTGTGGCCGACGAGGCCGTACACGACGTGCACGCCCGCCTCCTCCAGTTCGCGGGCCCACTTGATGTTGTTGGCCTCGTCGAAGCGCGCCATCAGCTCCACGAGGGCGGTGACCTGCTTCCCGGCCATCGACGCCGCGATCAGCGCGCGCACGATCGGCGAATCGCCGCTTGTGCGGTAAAGGGTCTGCTTGATCGCGAGCACATCCGCGTCGCGGGCCGCCTGCTCCACGAACGCGACGACCGGATTGAACGACTCGTAGGGATGGTGCAGCAGCACATCCCGTTCGCGGATCAGTTCGAAGATGTCGCGGTGCTGCGCCAGGCCCGAGGTCTCGGCCGGGACGAAAGGCGCAAATTTCAGGTCCGGCCGGTCGATCAGGTCGTAAAGGCTCATCAACCGCAGCAGGTTCAACGGCGCCGGCAGCCGGATCACGTGTTCCGCCGCCAGGCCGAGGTGGCCGCAGAGATCGCCCAGCAGCCCGGCATCGACGCCGTCCTCGATCTCGAGGCGCACCGCTTCGCCGCGCCGCAGATTGCGCAATTCCTCCTCGATCTTCTTCAGCAGATTGTCCGATTCCTCCTCGTCGATGTAGAGATCGCTGTTCCGCGTGACGCGGAACGCGTGGGCCTGGCGGACCCGGTAGCCCGGAAAGAGCCGGTCCGAACAGAGCTTCAGCACCTCGCTGAGAAAGATGAGCCGCATCGGGCCTTCGTCGCCCGGCCGGATCTGCACGATGCGCGGCAGGCTCCGCGGCACCGGCAGGATCACCATGATCTTCTCCTCTTCCGGCGTCTCGGGATGATCGAGCGAGAGCAGCACGTTCATCGTCTTGTTCGCCAGCTGCGGGAAGGGGTGGGCCTGGTCGACCGCCAGCGGCGTCAGCACGGGCATCACCTGGGTCTCGAAGTGGTGCAGGATCCATTCGCGCTCGGCGTCGTCGAGCTGCGCGCCGGTCCGGAAGTGGATGCCCTGCTCGGCCAGCAACGGCACCAGCTCGCGGTGCCAGCAGGCGTACTGGTCGGCGACCAGCGTGTTCACCTCGCGCTTGATGCGCCGCAGCTGCTCGCGCGGTGTCAGGCCGTCGATGCTCAGGCCGCCGGATCCGGAATCCGCCTGCTGCATGATGCCGGCGACGCGGATCTCGAAAAACTCGTCGAGATTCGAACTCACGATCGCGAGAAACTTCACGCGCTCGAGCAACGGGTTGCCCGCCGAACGCGCCTGCTCCAGCACCCGCCGGTTGAAGGCCAGCCAGCTCTGCTCGCGGTTCCCGAACACCGACTTCGTCCCGGCGGCCTCCGGCTCGGGCGCCGGGAGCGCCGGCGACGGCCGGGAGGTGGCGGGGCGGCGCGGGGCGGGACTGCGTTTGGGACGGTTCACGGATAAAGCCCGCCACCATGGGCCGGGTCGGCCGTTTTCGCCAGCCGCAAGCGTTCCGTCACCGGATTGTCACCGGGTCGGCTCAACCCACGAACAGCCCGTCCCGCATGGGCCGCGTATGGTCGCAGCGCTGCGCGATTTCCGGATTGTGGGTCACCAAAATGACCGCCTGCCCCTGCTCCTTTGCCAGCCGGGTGATCAGGTCGAAGACGAGGCCCGAATTCTTGACGTCCAGGTTGCCCGTGGGTTCGTCGGCGAGGAGAATCGTCGGCTGGTTCGCCAGGGCGCGCGCGATCGCCACGCGCTGCTGCTCGCCGCCGGAAAGCTGCGTGCCGAGGCGGTGGGTCTTGGCGCCGAGGCCGACGGCGTCGAGCAGGTGCCGCGCCCGGGCTTCCATCTCCGCGGGCGCCAGCCGGCCCAGTTTCCGCATCGGCATCATCACGTTCTCGAGCGCCGAGAACTCGAGCATCAGGAAGTGGAACTGGAAAACGAAGCCGATGTGCTCGCCCCGCGCCGCCGTCCGCGCCGCGTCGTCGGTGTTCGACATCACGCGCCCGTTGATCTCGATCTGTCCGCCGTCGGGCTGGTCGAGCAGGCCGAGCAGGTAAAGCAGCGTGCTTTTGCCGCAGCCGGACGGGCCGACGATGGCGTAGACTTGGCCGCGCCGGGCCTCGAAAGAAACGCCCTTGAGCACGTGGACGCGCCCTTCGTCCCGCCCGAGATAACGGTGCAGGTCGGTGCAGCGCAGGGCCACTTCGCCCGGGGCCACGGGGCCGGCCGCGCTCATTGGGCCGTCCCCCGCACGATGTCGCCCGGCTCGAGCCGCGCCGCCCGGCGCGCCGGGATGAGGCTCGCGACCATCACCATGATCACCGCGGTGCCGATCGCCGCGGCGTAGTGCCGCCAGTCGTAAATCACCATGAAGCGGTCCGACTTGAAGATGCCGCTGATCGACAGCGGCACTTGACCGACCAACCACGTGACGCCGGCCCCGAACAGGGCGCCGACGACCGCGCCGATCGCGAGCACGATCCCCGCCTGCCAAAGGAAGATGCGCGTGATGTCGCGCCGCTCGTAGCCCATCGAGCGCAGAATCGCGATGTCCTTGGTCTTCTCCAGCACGATCATCGCAAGGGTATTGAACATCGCCAGGCTGGCGATGAGCGTGAAAACCGTGACGGTGATACCCGTGGACACGCGCAGGGCGCGGAACACTTCGAGCCAGGACTTCTCGCGCTCCTGCCAGGGCTTGGCGCCGTGCCGCAGCACGGCCTCCATCCGCGCCGCATCGGCCGGGGCGCGCTCCGCATCGTGCAGGTTGATCTGCAGGTAAGTCGCGCCGGACGGCTTCCGGAGCAGCGAGCGAACCTCGGGCAGGTGCAGGTAAATGTTCGTCTTGTCGACCTCGCGGTAGCCGGTCTCGAAAATCGCGGAGACGACGAAGCGGCGCGATTCGCCGCGCGCGGCGATGACGACGGAATCGCCCACCGCCAGCTGCAGGCGGTCCGCCAGCACGCGCCCGACCAGCGCGCCGGAATTGGCGTTGCGGAAATCCTCGAGTTTGCCGGCCGTGATCTGCTGGCCGAGGTCCGAGACGCGGAGGTGATCCTCGAGCCGGATCCCGAACATCTGCGCATCCTCGGTCTTGAACGAACTCGTGATCTGGATGCTGCCGCGCAGGACGGCGGACACGCCCCGGACGTTCGCAAAATCCCGCAGCGCATCGATGATGCGCTGCGGCTCCTCCACGCCCTCGATGTACTTCACGCCCTCGCGCTGCGCGAAATAGAAATCGCTGGCCCCGGCCGCCGCCATGCTGCGCATGGTGTCCTGCAGCCGATCCTCGATGCGGATCGCGCCGTTGATCCCGAGCAGCGTCCGCGTGAAGATGTCCTCGAAACCGCTGGTGGTCGCCTGCGTGACGATGAAGAGACCGACGCCGAGCACCGTGCAGGACAGGCTCATGAACATGGCCCGCTTCTTCGCCGTCAGGAAACGGTAGGCGATGCGCAGGTTCGGCGAAATCACGGGCGGCGGAAAAACGAAACCCCGGGCATCAATTCACCTGCTGCGTCCGCACCCGTTTGCCGGGCCGGAGCTGGTCCTGGTTCTCCACGATCACCAGTTCGCCGTCCTTCAGACCGGACCGGACCTCGACGACATTGAGCGCCACGAAACCGAGTTCGAGCTTCCGCTGCTCGATGCGGCCGCCCGCCACCACGTAGACCTGGTTGCCGTTGAAGAGCGCGCGCCGCGGGATGACCAATTGGTTGGTGCGGCGATCCACCGTGATCGTCGTCTCGCCCGTGCTGCCGGGCTTGAGCCGCGTGGGATCCACCTTCACGTCGAGGTAGACGGTGAACCGCTGCGTCTCGTCGGCCGTCGGCAGCAGTTTCGACACCGTGGCGTCGAACGACTCGCTCCCGTACGTGAGCAGCCGGAGTTTGGCGGTCTGGCCGAGCTTCACCCGGCCGAAATTTTCCTCGCTGATCTTGGCGGCGACGACGCGGATGTTGGAAAATACGCGCGCGACGGGTTGGCCGGCCGTGATCAGCGCGCCGTTCCACGTCAGCGCGCCTTCGACTTCGCCGTCGAAGGGCGCGCGGATGGTCATCTTCTCCATCTGCAGCTTCATGTCCTCCATCGCGGCCTTGAAGTCGGCCTCGCCCTTCTCGTTGTCGAACTCGGTCACCTTGAGCCGGGTGTCGATCGCATCGAGCGCCCGCTGCGCGGCCTTCACCTGATCCTCGGAGGTGTTGCCGAGATCGCGGAGCCGCTTCAGATTGTCGAGGGTCTCCTGGGCGACTTTGCGCTCGGGGTTGTTTTCCAGAATGAGTTTCGCGCGCGCCCGGTCGGAATCGTATTTGCGCTGCGCCTCGTCGATCTGGCGTTGCAGTTCCTTCGTCTCGAGCTTCACCAGCGGATCGCCGAGTTTGAATTTGTGGCCCGGGTCGATCGCTTCGCACCAGACGACTTCGCCGGCCGCTTTGCTCTTCAGCTCCTTGATGCCGCCGTCGGCATCCACCCTCACGCTGCCGGTCACGGCGTCGACCGGATCGTCCCGCCGCACGACCGCCACCTGGACGGTGACCTGCAGGCTGAGGTAAAGGACAACCCCGGCGCCCGCGAGCAGCCCGATCACCACCAGGAGTTTCAGCAGCAGGCCGCCGTTATTTTTGTTCGGTCGCATAGCGGACAGGGAAAGCATTCAGAATCGGGTCCTCGCCGGCAATCGCGACGTACTCGCTCCAGCGGCCCAGCAGGGCGGCGCGGGCGGAAAGACGGACGGCGTTGGCCTGGAGAATTCCGACCTCCGCCCGCTCGACATCGCCCTTGGGCAGATTGCCGAGGGCGGCTTCCTCCGCGATGCGGCGGCGGCCTTCGATCGCGAGCCCATGGCGGATCTCGGCGAGCTCCACTCCCTCGCGGTCCAGCTTGAGCTGGCGCTCGAGGTGCTGCGCCTGCTGGAGCAACGCCTCCAACTCGGCTGTCTTCCGCACTTCGTAGTAACGCTGCGTGGAACGGGCCTCCAACTTGGCGGCCCGCGTCGCGAAACCGTCGAAGATCGCCCACTGCGCACTGATGCTGTAGGTCTGCCGTGCGACCGCCTGCTGGTTGACCTGGTTCGCGTTGACGTTGGTCGTGTTCTCGAGGCTGTAGCCGGCGTTGGCGAAAAGCTTCGGCAGCAGGCGCACGCTCTCGGTCCGATAGCGCAGCAGCGATTCCTTGATTTTCAGGTCGAGGATGGCGGCATCGAGCGTGCCCGCCGCGCCTTCCCGCTGCAACGCGGCCCCGAGCGCGGCCGCCAGCGGCTCGACCGGAGCCGGCGCGGGAATGTCGTCGGGCAAAGACGCCTCCGTCAGCCCGCGGAATCCGGACAGCCGCACGAAGCCCCGCCGGGTTTGCTCGAAGTCCGATTCGGCCCGCGCCAATTCCAGCGCCGCTTCGCGCACGCGCAGCTTCTCGCCCTCGAGGTCGCCGGTGGAGATCAAGCCGCGCGCGAACCGGTCCTGGCTCACCTTCACCGCTTCGGTCACGAGCCGATGGGATTCGCGCGCATGCCGCAGCCGCGCCTTGCGCACAATGAGGTCGAGGTAGGCCTGCCGCAGCAGCACGCACAGCTCGCGGTAGACCTTCGCCGCGCTCTTCCGGGAGGCCTCGAGGCTCAGTCGCGCGGCGGCACTCTGGTTCTTGAGCGCACCCCAGTGGAACAGCGCCTGGCTCAGGCCGACGCTGTAGAAAAGCCCGTTGTCGCGGCTGCGGGAACTGTTGTTGCTCGAGATCGACGTCTCGGTGTTGGCGAAGTTCACATCCGCCCGGAAGCTCGGCAGCCGCGGCGAATCGTCGCGGATCCGGTACGCCTCGCGCTGCGCGATCTCGAATTGCGAACCGATCATCTGCGGCGACTGCTGGACCGCGCCCGCAAGGATGGCCTTCAGTTCCGGCAGGTAATCCTCCGGCATCGTGCCGGCGATTTCGGCGCGCTGCGCCCGGCCGCAAACCGTTGCCCCGAGCGCCACGAGCAAGATCACGGCACGCGGAAAACACCGCAGGATCGGAGAACCGGTCGTTACCATGAGGGACGTCAAAAGGGAGGGTCAGACCGCTGGAATTCAAAGGTGATTGCAATCCATAAGTCTTGAGCCCGCCCCCTCCGACGTCGCACGCTTCCGTTCGTTCCGCGCCCCGCGCGGCTTTCGTCGAATCCATGCCGCCCGACATCTCCGCCCTCGCCCGTGAACACCTCGACCGGGTGCGTGCGTTCTACGACGCCGCCGCGTCCGCGCCGCTGGCCGGGGCCGCCGCCTACCGAGGCCTGCTGGCCCATTATTACAACCTCCTGATTCCCCCGGACGCCAGCGTCCTCGAAATCGGCTGCGGCTCCGGCGATCTGCTCGGCCGGCTGCGCGCCCGCCGCAAGGTCGGCGTCGACCTCTCGCCCCGCCAGATCGAGGCCGCCCGCGCGCGTTTTCCCGACGCCGAGTTCCACGTCCAGGCCGGCGAACTGCTCGAACTCGCCGGCCCCGGCGGCGCGCGCGAGGCATTCGACGTCATCATCGTTTCCGACACGCTCAATCTCGCCGCCGACGTGCAGCGTCTGCTCGAGCGGCTGCACCATGTTTCCCACCCGGACACGCGGCTGTTGGTCAATTTCCAGAACACGCTGTGGCGGCCCTTGCTGTCGCTGGCCCGCGCGTCGGGCCTCAAGGCCCCGCAGCCGCAGAACAGTTGGCTCGCCTCGTCCGACGTCCTGAACCTGCTCCAACTCGCCGGCTGGAGCGCGATCCATCGCCACGGCCGGATTCTCGTCCCCGCGTCCTTCCTCGGTCTCGGCTCATTGGTCAACCGTTGGCTCGCGCCCCTCCTGCAGTGGTTCTGTCTGACGGTCTTCATCGTCGCCCGCCGCGCGCGCACCCCGGCCCCGCAGCCGCTCACCGTCTCGGTCGTGATTCCCGCCCGCAACGAAGCGGGCAACATTGCCGCCGCCGTCACCCGCACCGCCGAACTCGGCGCCGGCACGGAATTGATCTTTGTCGAAGGACATTCCCGCGACGACACGTGGGCCGAGATCCAGCGCGTGGCGGCCGCGCATCCGGAACGCCGGATCAAGATTCTGCAGCAGACCGGCAAGGGCAAAGGCGACGCCGTCCGCGCCGGGTTCGCCGTCGCCACCGGCGACGTCCTCATGATCCTCGACGCCGACCTGACGATGCCGCCGGAGGAATTGCCGAAGTTCTACGATGTCATCGCGAGCGGCCGCGCCGAGTTCGCCAACGGCGTCCGCCTCGTCTATCCGATGGACGAGAAGGCGATGCAGTTTCTCAATCTCTGCGCGAACAAAGCCTTCGGCCTGATCTTCACGTGGCTGCTGGGCCAGCCGGTGAAGGACACCCTCTGCGGCACCAAGGTGCTCACGCGGGCGCACTACGAACGCATCGCGGCCAACCGTTCCTACTTCGGCGACTTCGATCCGTTCGGCGATTTCGACCTCCTCTTCGGCGCCGCCAAACTCAATCTCAAGATCGCCGACGTCCCCATCCGCTACCGCGAACGCACCTACGGCACGACCAACATCCAGCGTTGGCGCCACGGTTGGCTGCTGCTGCGCATGGTGCTCTTCGCCGCCCGCAAACTGAAATTCGTCTGAGCCGCGCACCGGCCGCCCCACCCCGTGCAAGTCCCGATCCTCGACCTCAAACCCGCGTACGAAGAACTGCGCGGCGAACTCGACGCCGCCTACCGGCGGGTCATGGAATCCGGCTGGGTTCTGCTCGGCAAAGAACTCGAATCGTTCGAGCAGGAATACGCCGCCTCGGTCGGCGTGAAGCACTGCGTCGGCGTCGCCAACGGCCTGGAGGCGCTGCAACTCGTGCTCATGGCCAAGGGCATCGGCCGCGGCGACGAGGTCATCGTCCCGTCGCACGGCTACATCGCGACCTGGCTCGCCGTGACGCATGCCGGCGCCCGCCCCGTGCCCTGCGAACCGGATCCCCGGACCTACAACCTGGATCCCGAGCGTATCGCCGAATTGGTGACGTCGCGCACGCGCGCGATCCTGCCGATCCATTTGTACGGCTTGGCCGCCGACATGACGGCGATCAACGCCGTCGCCGCGCGCTTCGGCCTTTTTGTGCTCGAAGACGCGGCCCAGGCCCACGGCGCCATGTGCGGCGACCGGCAGGCTGGCGCCCTTGGCCACGCGGCCGGAATCAGTTTCTACCCGAGCAAGAATCTCGGCGCGCTGGCCGACGCCGGCGCGGTCACGACCGGCGACGACGCGCTCGCCGACCGGATCCGCCATCTGCGCAACTACGGTTCCAAAGTCCGCTACCAGCACGAGCACATCGGCCTCAACTCCCGGCTCAGCGAGCTCCAGGCCGCGTTTCTCCGGGCCAAACTTCCCCGCCTCGCGGAATGGAACGCGCGGCGCACCACGCTCGCCCGCCGCTACGAGGAGCAACTCGCCGGCGTCGGCGACCTCGTCCTGCCGGCCGCGCCGGCCGGGTTTGCGCCCGTGTGGCACCTGTACGTGGTGCGCACCAAGCAACGCACCGCGCTGCAACAGCACCTCTCGGCCCACGGCGTGGGCACGCAGATCCACTATCCGGTGCCGCCGCACCTCACGCCCGCGTATGTCGGGGCAGGGTGGCGCCACGGCGAGTTTCCGCTGGCCGAGCAGTTCGCGGGCGAAGTCCTGAGCTTGCCGATCGGCCCGCACCACCGGGCGGAGCAAATCGACTACGTCTGCACGACGATCCGCGAGTTCTTCCGCCGCGCATGAACGGTTTGGCCGTCGGGGCGGGATTGATGTTTTCCGCCGGGGAGCTCTTGCCGGACGAGTGGCGCGCGCAGTTCGGAGCGGGCCCGGTGCGCACCTTCAATCCCGGCCTTCTGCGCCTGATCGAAGGTTGGCTGATGGCGTACCGCGTGGTCCTGCCGGACGGATTGCGCCGGATCGCCGCTTGCCGGCTCGACGAAGCGTTGCGCGTCGTTCCCGGAACCCCGTTCGCCCTGAGCGCCGGTTTCCGGTTTCGCTCCGGCAACGCCTACCCGGACGTTGTCCATCATTGGTTCGCGGACCCGCGCCTCTACCGTTTCGGCGAGCGGGTCTTCGTCTATTGGAACTCGGGCTGGCATGAGCCGCAGAACCACCAGTTCCTCCACGAACTGGCGCCGGACACCTTTCGGCCGATCGGAACCGCGCGCGAACTGCGGCTTGCCTCCGGCGAACGCCGCAAACTGGAGAAAAACTGGACCTTGTTCGGTTCCGACCCGGACGACGTGCGCGTCCTGTATTCGCTCACGCCGCACCGGATCCTGCGCGGCTCGCTCGCCGGCGGCGGCGACGTCGTCTGCACCGATGTTTCCTCCGTCGACTTGCCGCTGCCGCACTATCCGCCGAACCACGGCGGGCTGCGGGGCGGAGCCCCGCCGTGCCGGCTGGCCGACCGCTACTGGGTTTTCGGACATTCGGTCCACGACAGTCCGACGGGCTACCGCTATGCCGCCGCGGCGTATTCGTTTTCCGCGGACGAGCAGCATGCCCCGCTGGACCTTCCGGCGCGGCCGCTGCCAATGTGGAATCCCTGCGGCGCCGAGCGCCTGCAACCCGCCCTCAATCCCGCCGTCGGCGAAGTGGTCTATCCCTGCGGCGCCGCCTGGCACGACGATCGTTGGATCGTGAGCTACGGCATCAACGACGAGCATTGCGCCCTCGCGGCCCTTCCGGCCACCGCCGTCGCGGCCGCCTGCCGCCGCCTTGCGGGATAATTGGACTTTGCCGAACGGCGTTGCCAAACGTTGAAACCTGCCGTGCCCGCCCGCACCCTTTCCAATCTCGCCCGCAGCCTGATCTCCGACCCTGCCGCCATGGTTGTCGGATTGTGGGCGCGACGGGATCTGATCTGGCAATTCACCCACCGGAACATCGAGCTCCGGCACCGCGGCAGCCGGCTCGGGGCGGCATGGGCTTTGGTGAACCCGCTGTCGATGCTCGCGCTGTATTACGTGATCTTCGGCATTATTTACCGGACGCGCTTCAACGTGCTGCCGGGGGAAACCGGCTACGATTTCCTGCTGGCGATGTTTCTCGGCCTGAGCCTGTTCCACGCATTCTCCGAGACGCTTTCCTGGGCGCCAACGCTGATCACTTCGCACCCCAATTTCGTGAAGAAGGTCGTCTTTCCCCTCGAGGTCCTGCCGGTGGCCCAGTTGGGCGCCTCCGTCTTCCATTTGTCGGTCAGCCTCGGCCTCGTCTTGGTCGGCAGCATCTTCGGCTCCACGGGGCTCACGTGGCACATCGTCTGGCTGCCCGTGATCGTGCTGCCCTTGCTCCTGCTATCGATGGGGCTGGCGTGGTTTCTGGCCGCTTTGGGCGTGTTTGTGCGGGATATAGGCCAACTCAGTGCGTTTGCGGTGACGGTCCTGCTGTTTGCCAGCGCGATCATGTTCCCCGCCGCCATGATCCCGCAGCAGTCGCCCGAACTCTGGGCGGTCCTCAAGTTCAATCCGATCTTGCAGATCGTCGAACTGGCCCGCCACGCCGTGCTGTGGCACGAGCCGATTCAAGTCGCCAAACTCGCCTACGTTTACGCGTTTGGCATCGGCACCTTTGTGGCCGGCGCGATCTTCTTTTCGCTGTTGCGCCGGTCGTTCGCGGAAGTGATTTGAGTCGCGGACCGGCGAAGTCCGAACCGTGTCCGCTCGGGAGATCGATCGTCGATCATACTGTCGTTTCCACGGACGCGATGGCCGCTGCCGGGGCCGGTGATGCATCTGCGGGGTCGCGCCGTCGGCCGCAGGCGCGAAACGATGTCAGCCCTTGGGTCGGCCAACCGTGATCTCGTACGGCAGCCTGACGAGGCCGTGCACGACTTCCTGGTCCGGAGGGTTGGAGACGTCGATGATCGCCGCGGTAAGGACGCGATCCCAAGTATTGTCGGCATCGGAGCCGGCGCCGCAGCCTACGTCCACCGTGTACTGGCCTTCCTGCAACTCGAGCCGGAAGCGAATCGCTACCACGCAGGTGCCGCCGGGCGGGAGCTCGGCCACCAACTGCTTCGCGACGCGCAATCCCGTGGCGAACAGGACCTGCCCATGGCGATTGCGCACCTCGCATCCCCCGCTGAGGTTGCTCACGGCACGTTGGGCGGTGAGCAACATCGTCACGACCGCCCACTCCCCGACCCGGTAAGAGCCGCCGGCGGTGCCATCGCTGTGATTCAGCCACGCGCGGCTAACCGCGACCCCTTGGTCGCCAAGGCGCTCCTTGCCCGCGAGCTGCAGCTCGCCCGTTTGCGGCAGATCCAATTCCGGCATCCCAGCCACGGCGCTGGTGGGCACCGGGGCATTGCCCGCCAAGGCCGACATCGCCGTGACATACTCGCGGACGCAGGCACCGGCCTCGCCAAGAAAGCGTACTCCGCCCCGATCAAGCCACAGCGCGCGCTGGCAGGTGTTCAGAACAAAAGAGAGATCGTGGGTCACGACCAACAGGGTCACTCCGGCGTCAACCAGTTCCCGCAGGCGACGGCTGCACTTTTGCTGGAAGACAATATCTCCCACGCTCAACGCCTCGTCGACAATCAGCACGTCGGGCTCGACCGAGATCGCGACCGCGAACGCCACCCGCATCAACATGCCGGTGGAGTACGTTTTTACCGGTTGCTCGATGAAGCTCCCGATATCGGCAAACGCGGTGATGGCCTCGAACTTCGCATCCATTTCGGCCCGGGAAAAGCCAAGGATCGCTCCCGATAGATAGATGTTTTCGCGGCCGGTAAACTCGGGATTGAAACCCGACCCGAGCTCCAGCAACGCGGTGACTCGGCCTCGAATCGTGCATTCGCCTGCCGTAGGCACCAAAGTCCCGGCGAGGATCTGCAGCAGCGTGCTTTTACCGGCGCCGTTGCGCCCGATCACGCCGAAAGCTTCGCCGCGGCGAACGGAAAAAGTGACGTCATTCAAAGCCCGAACCGTGCCGGAGGCGCTGCGGCCCTGAGCTTCCCCCGGAGAAGCTCCTTCGCGCAGCGCACCGCGGCAAAGCCACTGGAGCACCGATGCGGTCTGACAGTAGTGCTTGGTCAGTCCCTTGGCCTGAATCGTGGGCGTTTCGGCAATACCCGAAGAGGATAATGAACCGCCGGACGGCGCACGTTGCGATTGGACCATAGAGGGTTTCAACCCAGCGGGACGGAGGAACCAACAAAAAAGAAAAAGGGCGACCGGTTTCCCGGTCGCCCTTTGCGGCGTAATATCAGTCTACAACTATCAAGGAGCCGGGGGCAGGTACGTGCCCGTGCCGACATTGACCGGCGTCTTGCCGCTCAGGTCGGAAGCGAGGCTGAGGGCGCTGAGGTCCTTCGTGCCGGAGGCAGTCAGGGTCAGGGTGCCGACGGCCTGCACCAGCTTCGGCAGAATGATCGTGCCGGAAGCCGAGATGGAAGCGGTGTTACCGAAGGAAACCGCGCCGCCACCCACGTTCGTGATCGTCACATTGCCGCCCGTCGAAGCGAGCTGGGCCTGGCCGATCGCGGACGAGCCGGTGAGGATGTTCATGCTGTTCGTCTGGGCGATGCTGACCTGGTTACCCACGAAGCGCAGCGAGCCAAACTGGTTGGCCGACTGGTTCAGGGTGATGTTGCCAGCGCCGGCCTGGAAGAACGTCGTGCCCGCAACCGTGAGGTTGCCGGAGTTGGCGATGCTGCCGATGGCGGAGGTAACGGTGAGGTTACCGGCCGTCGACGGAACGCCCGCGGCGCCGAGCCAGATCGTGGACTGACCGAGGCCGGACAGGGTGACGTTGCCGCCGTTGAAGACGACGCCGCCGGAGGTGGCGAACTCGGTGGTCGGGTCGTCGAGGACGATGTTACCAGCCGAAGCCGCGAGGGTCACGATACCGGAGCCAGGGGCCGCCGTCGTGCCGCCGAGGCGGACGCCAGCCAGACCGCTGTCAACGATGTCACCGGCGACCGAGGTCAGCGTGACATTGCCGGTCGCACCAGCGACCTGCGAGACGGTGCCGAGGTTCAGCGTGCCGGCCTCAGTGAGGGTGGCGTTACGCGCACCGGTGGTGAGGGTCAGCGAAACACGGCCGAAGTTGTTGGTCGTGTTGCCGGCGATGATGTTACCAGCAGAGCTGAAGGCGGCCGCACCGAAGGAGCGGATCCAGCCGGACTGCGTCAGGTTACCCGTGCCGGTGTGGTTAACCGAGAACGAGTTGGCCGTGATGTTGCCGAGCGCCAAGTTGGCGGTGGAGCTGAAGAGCTGCACCGAACCCGTGGGAGCGGAGGCAACGATCGAGGTGGAGGTGCCGACCGTGGCCGGGCCGCCAACAACGTTCGTCAGACGACCGAGCTGGATGCTGCCGTTCGGAGCAGACAGGGTCAGGGTCGCGTTCGTCGTGGAGTACGACGTGGCCGTACCGCCGATGGCGCTTTCCTCGATGATGGAACCGGTCTCGGAGGTGATCGAAGCGGCGGTGCCGTTGTTCGAGATCGTGCCGAGCTTGATGGTGCCGCCTTCGCGGAGGGTGATGCCGGCGTTGCCAGCGGTGGCGCTGAGCTGGCCGAAGTTGTTACCCGTGTTGTTGATGACGATGTTGGCACCGTCGGTCGTGAACGAGGCCGGGCCGAAGATGGCCAGGGTCGTGCCGGAAGCCTGCGTGATGGTGCCGGAAACGCCACCACCCGTGCCACCCGTACCGTCCTGGGCGCGAGCGACGAGGCCGCCAGCGGTCAGGTTGCCGAGAACGACATTCCAAGCGGCACCGATGCCGTTGTTGGCGCCGGAGCGGACCGTCACCGTACCGGTAGCGGTACCGGAGGCGGTGATGTTGTTGGCGTCATTGACTTCGGCGTTCAGGGTCACGCCGTTGAAGATCACGCTGCTGAAGTCGTTCGCGACGGAGTCGAGAAGGATGCCACCGGAGGAGGCGAGCGTGGTGTTGCCCGAGACGACGAGGCGGGAAGCCGCCGTGTCAGTGATCGAGTTGGCGGTCGCGTCGGCCGAGGTCAGGCTGACCGTCGTCGCGGCGATGGCGCCGTCGAGCGAGATCGTGCCACCGGAGCTGACGGTGAGGTTCGTGACCGAGGCGGTGCCCGCGGCGGAGCCGAGGGTCAGACCGATGCCGGAAGCGGACGTGAGCGTCAGGCCCGGGGTGTTGGTCGCGCCACCGAGGGTGGTCGCCGCGCCGGTGAGGATCGCGTTCGAAGCGTTGCCGTTCAGCACCGTGACGGTACCGAGGGAGTGGCCGGCATTGTCGAGGACGATGCTGTCCGTGGCCGCCGCGCTGAAGGAGGAGGTACCCGCAACGCCGACGTTGATCACGCCGGAGTCAACGATACCACCGGTCGTCGAGCGAGCCGTGAGGCCGCCGGTCGTGGTGATCGCACCGAGGTTCAGCGTGGTGGACTCCGTGACGCTGATCGCACCGGCGCCGGAGTTGATGGCGACGCTGCCGAACTGTACGAGCGGGGCGAGCGCACCATTGGCGGTGGCCGCATTCAGGGTGACCGCGCCGCCACCGGTGGTGAGGTTCAGGCCGCCCGTGATCGTCTGGGAACCGTAGTCTTCGTCCGTGATCGCACCGTTGTTCGTGGTGACGGTCAGGATGCCGCCGATGTTGACGGCCTGGCCGGCGGTGCCGACGCCAGCGCCGAGCTGGAAGGCCGAGCCCGCACCGGTGAGGGTAACGGTCGCGGCGCCCGTGACGTTGGAGGTACCGAGCCAGAGCGTGTTGGCGTTGGTGATCGAGACCGTGGAACCGGTCAGCTGGAGCACCGAGTTCGCGGCGAGCGAATTGGCGGAGTTCAGCGTGATGGAGCCGGCGCCGGCGTTGAAGACGTTGGCGACCGGGGAAACCTGCGTGCCACCCGTGGCCGTCGTGATGGCGGCGGTCTGGGTGATGGAACCACCCGCGGTGCGGATGCTGACGCGGTCAGCCGTGACGGTGCCGCCGATGGCGATGCTGCCCGTGGTGGCATTCATCGTGGTCGTGGAACCGACCGCAGCCGTCTGCGAGATCGTGCCCGCGGCAGCCGTGGTGATGGAGCCAGCCGTCAGGGTAACGCCGCCGCCGGACGTGCCGTTGCCGGCCGTGACGAGGGGCTGATTGACGGTCAGCGCGCCGCCGGAAGCGGTGACGCTGATGGAGGAGCGATTGTTCGTCGCCGCGCCCGTCGAAATACCGTTGAGGGCATTCACCGTGCCGATGGTCACAGGACCGACGGCGCTGAAGGAGAACGACGAGGAGGCCGTAGAGCCGGAGAGGCTGCCGACGATCGTGCTGTTGTTGCCGATCGAGACGCCGGAGTTCGCGGTCGTCGTGACGAAGGAGGCGTCACGGCCGATGGCGATCGTGCCGCTGCTGCCGATGCCGGTCGTGCCAGCGGTACCCGTGGCGGTCACGAACAGGTCGCGGCCGATGGTGGAGGCACCGAGGGTGATGATGTTGGCGTCACGGAGGGTGACGTCAGCAGTGCCCGGAGCCGTGACGGAGACGATTTCGAGGTCGTTGCCCGCATTGTTGAGCGTGACGGCAACGCCGCCCGTGCCCGTGGACAGGGTGGTCGTCTGGTTACCGGTGACCTGGAGGCCGGCGGTCACGGCGTTCGTGCCGGTGATCGCGCCTGCATTGGTCGTAACCGTGAGGTTGCCGCCCGCAGCGAAGGTGCCGGAAGCCGCGAGATCGAGACCGGCAGCGGCCGTGACCGAGCGGTAAACGACATCGCCGGAGATCGCGGCGCGGTGGGACGTGATGGAACCGGCGGTGGCCTCGAGGTTGCCCGAGATGGAGGGCGAAGCGCCCGCCGCGCCGATGGTGATCGCACCGCGGGAAGCGCCCGAGAGATTCAGGCTGCCGACCGTGGCGAAGGAGAAGTCCGAGGTCTCTTCCAAGGTGGAGAGGTACAGACCGCCGTTCGTGGTGATGCTGGCCGTGCCGCCGATGGTGATGTCACCGTTGGCGAGGACGAAGACCTTGCCGGTCGAGAACAGCGTGCCGTCGATGGACACGTTGGTCGCGGTACCGAGCGCGCCCGTCGTGGCATAACCGATCTTGTTCAGAACGGCGCCGCCGGTGGGCAGGGTGAAATTGATGGTGTCGCCGGCAGCGATGTTGAAGTTGGTGCCGGTCCAGACGAGCACCGACTTATCGGAAGCCGTGATCGTGCCGATATTGGCGCCGGACGTCGTGTAAGACGCCGTGCCGCTCGTAGCGGTGAACTGCTGGGTCACGGGCACAGCGGCCCAGACCGGAGCAGGAAGGACCGCGAGCGGTCCGACGGCCATCGTCGCAATCAAAAGCTTGCGCAGCGAGAGCCGGACATTGGATGCATTTTTCATGAGTTTAGTGAACTATTGTGACTAGATTACGCCTAACAACCTTGAGGAAAAGGGGCGCGGAGGGCGGAGTGGCAAGCGTTAATTACGCAGAAGTCGTTGCTGTTGCTGGGTAATCCGACCCAGCTGTTGGGTGAAATTCCCCACCCTGCAATCACTGGCGTACGACTTTTCCAGCTTGGAAAATGGCCAACCGCTGCTCGGAAACCCGGGCGACTGCCGTATCGCCTTGCCGCTTTGCAAACTCGAGGGCCGAGGAGACCGAGACGATAGCCCCCGGTAGATCGCCGGTTTCGGCTTGGGCAACCGCCAGCGAATTGAGGATCGTCGGGTTCTCCGGCAGATCCTTCAGGGCCCGGAGGGCGATTTCCTTCGCTTCGCGTCCGTTGCGGACGGTGTCGTCGTTGACCGTTGCGAGGGCGAACGCCAAGTAGGCCGCCACCATCGGATCGAAACGCTCCTTGAGGCCCTCTTTATATAGAGCAACGGCCAGTCCGGCCTGGCGTTCCCGATAGAAGCTGCCGGCGGCCGCGGAATACATCCCAAGACGGTCGCCCGCCGGTGCGAGCCGGATGCCCTGCACCGTGGCTTCCGCCGCCGCCGCCCACTCCCTGCGGCTGAACAGAATCTCGCCTTTGCGCAGCCAAGGCTGGAACGAGCCCGGCGATTGCGCGATCAAGGTATCGAGGTCACGCTCGCCTTCGGCGACGGCGCCGGAGGCGACCTTGCTGATCGCAAGATGGTACAGCGCGTCGGCCGGGGATTGGTTGAACGCCACCTTGAACAGCAGGACAATGGGGTTGAGCGCGACCATGTCGTCCGGCACCTTGTACGGCAGCATCTGGAGCCAAGGCGGGACAACCCGGTCGACGAGCAGTTTGTAGCCGAACGATTGCTTGAACTCATCCATCGACGCCGTCGGCCGGGAAAGCCGGAAGTACTGCTCGATGAAGTTCTCCTCAGAGATCATCGCAATGTGGGTGACCTGATGCTTCTGGATCAGCTTCGCGGCTTCATCGTAACTGCCGGCCGACAGGATCTCCGCTGCCGCTTTCAGGCCCGCGGTGTTTTCCCAATAGAGCGTACCGAGCGTCCGGATCCGGCCGTAGTAGCCGATGCCGGTCGAGCTGTTGGGGTTGGTCAGCAGCACGATTTCGGCGCCCGGCGAGGAGGCGAGGAGGTTGGCGGCAATATCGCGCGACAGCACCTGATGGGCATCCTTCGGGGCGACGCGCCGGGCCTCGACGTCCGATTGTGCCTCCAGGTGCCGGGCGATCGTCCACGGCAAGAAGGCGGCCCCGGCCACGGTCAAAATCGCAATCCACCGGGTCCGCAGGCTACGTGAACCCACAAATCCGGCCAGCAGCACAATCAACAACACCACTTGCGGACCGCTGGCGTTCAGCAACCAACGCGTCTGGATCCAGCCCATGGCGGTAAACAAGACCGCCGCCACCGTCGCAAACCAGACCAGTGTCGGGGCCCGCTCGCGTTTCATCGCCAAAAGAATCGCGGCCACAATCAACGGCAGGTTCTCGGTTCCAAAGACCCGGAAAATCGCTTCCAAGGGTACGCCTTTGACCGTCGTCCAGATGGGCAGGAATTCCTGGATGCTCTTGTGCAGGTTGGCGAGGAAGGGATCCATCACGACGAACACCCTTTCGCGGCCGACCAACAAAATCACCGGGACCAAAAGCACCGCGCCAAGCGGGCGGGCAAGGGCCGGCCAAGGAAACGGTTTCGCCGCACCGGACGCGGTCAACCACTCGCCGAGGGTCGCAACCGCCGAGGCCCCGCCCCACCACGCCAGGCCATACAGGGCATGGTTCGACTCCAGCCGAAGGCCAAGGTGGTTGGGGAAGTACTCCACCAGATACGCCACCACGGTACCGATGCCGCCGATGCGCCCCCAAAGGCGCCATAGTCCGGGGTCAAAACGTTCCCCGGCGGCGACGGCAGTGCGACGTCGCACAACCAACGTGACCAAGGCCGCTACCCCCGTGATTGCCACCGGCGGCAACGTCGAAGCGGCGCTGATCCATACCCCGAAGACGCCGCTCAAAGCCGAGACCCAAGCTCCGGCCCGGGCCGTTTCCGGGGAAGAAGGCAGGAGCGCGGCCGCGTTCGGCCTTCCGGCGAGAAATCCCCCGCCCATCATCACCATGCCGAGCACGAGCCCGAAGACGGACACGGTGAGCAGGCCATGATGGTCGACGTAAGTGGGGAAGAATCCCTCGAAAATCCGGGGATGCCCCACCATCGCCAACGCCACCAACACCCCGACCGGCGTCCCGGCCCAGTGGGCGGCCAAGGCCGAAAACAGGCCGATCACGACCAAAAACACGACCGACGGCAGCCACAGGGTGGCTTTTTCCATGGCCCGCGGGAGGGGTTCGCCGGTGACCTTCTGCTGCAAGATACCGGCCGTGGCGATCGTCCATCCCCATCCGGAATTCCAATGCACTTCGCGGCCGTGGACGCCGTTGTCGATCTTCGTCCACCGCAGGCGCCCCTGCTCGCCTTCCGCCAGCGACAGGGCGTGCCGGACCCACGTTTGCGCATCGGCGGCGAACGAGGGGAAGGGCTGCACGAGCGGCGTGGTGGCGGCGGGCGCTCCCCGGAGGCCCAGGGCCCCGGCGATGCCGAGGTAGCGCTCGACCAGCCGCGCGTGGGAATAGAGCACGCCCACGATCGCGATCCACAGCGGGATGAGCACAAGCCAACGGACACGGGGCGACTCTTGGGTCATGAGCATGGCGCGAAGGAAAAGGATAAGGCGAAGGACGACGCCGGACCGGAAACGGATGCGCCGCCCGGTGCGGCACTCCGGCGCCCGAACAACGGCGACGCTCTCCTTCGTAATCCGGCAGGATTGTCGTGCCCGGCTCCCGCTGCCGAGCCAAAAGTGGCCGCGGCAGCGGCGGGACCCAGGCCCGGCATTCTTCAGTTGCGTTGAACTTCCGCCCCTTTAACAGGTCACCGCCTTTCCCGAATGACTGTCTTCCGCTCTTTGTTGGCCTGTCTGTGCTTCGCGGCTTGGGCCGGCCCGGTTTGCGCCCAAGAATCGGCTCCGAGCTCGCCGCCGGTCCTGCGGCAGATCGCCATCGCGGAAAGCGTCGAGGCCGCCCAGCAGCTTGCTCCGATCCCGGGCGGCGGATTCCTGGCCATGCCTCCGACCTGGGCCGGGAAAATCGACGGCGCGGAGTTGCACAAACGTCTGGCCAACGCGGAAAACCGCCCGGTGAACGAACAGTTGTTGATCGCGGTTGCCCAGGTCATCGAGGCCTTTCTGCGCAACAGCGGTCTGCCCTCCGCCACCGTCATCATCCCGGAACAGCGGATCACCGACGGCCTGCTCCGCGTCGCCGCCCTGCCCGACAATACCTCCGTCCTGCTCAAGCGCATCGTGGTCGCGGATTCGATCGACGGCGCCAAAACCCTGCCGCCGCCCGGCAGCGCCGGTTTTCTCACCCTGCCGGCGAGTCTCGCGCAGGTCGACCGCAAGGAACTCGAAAAGCGGCTCGCCGGCGCCGCCGACCGCATCGTCGACGACCGCCTCCTCGCCTCGATCGCCCAAGTCGTGGAAACGTTCCTCCGCCAAAACGATTTCCCGCTGGCCACGGTCCAGATTCCCGACCGCCGCCTGGACGGCGGTACGCTGCGGCTCGCCGTGCTGCTCGGCAAGTTCCGCGAGATCCGCATCCGCGGCAACCGCTGGTTCAGCGAGTCCCTCCTGCGCAACAAACTCGATATCCAAAGCGGCGAGGTGATCCGCATCTCCGATCTCGAGCGCGCGATCAATTGGACCAACGCCAGCGCATTCCGGAAAATCCGCGCCCACATCGACCCGATCCCGAACACCAACGAGGCCAATCTCATCATCGGCGTGGACGAGCGGCTGCCGCTCCGGCTGACGGCCTCCCTCGACAACGGCGGCAACGAAGCCATCGGCGAAAAACGCGGCATCGCCGGCATCACCTACGGCAACATGTGGGGCCTCGACCACGACCTGTCCTACCAATTCGTCACCACCGACAAGTACCCCGTCTACCGCGGCCACGGGCTCAATTACCGCGCCCCGTTGCCGTGGAAACACACCGTGCACGCCTCGGTTTCCTATTCGCGCGCCCGGCCCGAGTTCTACGACGGGCTGTTTGTCCAGGACGGCGAGAATCTCAACGCCGACCTTCGCTACAGCGCGGTGCTGCGCCGCGGCGAGAACCCCGTCGAGGGCTTCCTCGGTCTCAACTTCAAACAATCGAACAACAACCTCGAATTCGGCGGCAGCGAGGTGCAGAGCTCGAAAGCCGACACGTTCCAATTCACGGCCGGCGTGTCCGGCATGCGCCGCGATCGCCACGGCGGCTGGATCCTTTCGCTCTCGCTGAACGGCAGCCCGGGCAATCTCAATTCCCGCAACACCGATTCCGTCTACGGCAACGTCCGCATCGGCGCCAACCCCGCCTACGTTTACGGCAACCTCTCGCTCCAACGCGTGCTCGCCCTCGGCAAAGGCTGGGAACTGAACGCGCGCGGCGTGCTGCAGAAATCGAGCACCAATCTGCTCTCCAACGAGCAACTCTCGATCGGCGGCGCGGCCACCGTCCGCGGCTTTACCGAGAACACCTACATCGGCGACGAGGGTTTCGTCGCGAGCACCGAAGTCGCCACGCCTTACTTCAAACGCAAACTGCCGTTCGTGTCCGCCGCCCGGCCGCCGATCGACTACCGCTGGCTCGCGTTTTTCGATACCGCCCACGTGAAACGCAAACACGTGCTGCCGATCGACCGGACCTTCGACCCGCTCGCCAGCGTCGGCTTCGGCCTCCGCGCCAGCCTGCCGCCGCACCTTCAGCTCACCGCCGACTACGGCTACCAACTGGCCCGCGTTCCGTTCGCGGAAGGCCGCGGCCGGTTGCACGTCAAACTGCTCTTCAGCTATTGAGCGGACTCCGCCGCCCGGTGCGTCTTCACCTCGGCCATCATTTCTACGGCGCCGGCAATCTCGGCGACGATTTCATGCTCGCCGGATTCCTCGCCGCACTGCGGCGGCTCGCGCCCGGGACGCAGTTGACCTGCGCAGTGCCGTTCAACCGCGCACCGTTGACCGCGCGTTTCCCGGAAATCGAATGGCTCCCCTACTCCGCCGAAGCCCGCCGCGCCGCCATCGCGGACTGCGACGCCTGGGTCGGCCTCGGCGGCTCGCCCTTCCAAAGTGCGCAGTCCCGTTGGTTCATCGACCACCTCATCGAAGACGCCGCCTGCTGCGCCGCCGCTGGCAAACCGATGGACTACCTCGGCGTCGGCGTGCAGACCGCAGCGGAACTCCGGGCCCCGGGCCTCGCCGCGCTCGTCGGGCAGGCCCGCCGCATTTGGACCCGGGATGCGGCCGCCGCGGAACGTCTGGCCGCCGCCGCCCCCACGGTGCCGATCCGCGCCGCCGCCGATCTCGCGCACCTCTGGTTCCGGGAAACCCCGCCGCCGGCCGCCGTGCCCGGCCGCGTCACCCTTGTCGCCAATTTCGATTTCGGCCCCTGGCCGGGCCGCGACGCCTGCCTCGCCGCCATCGCGGCGCTGCCGGCCGGCGAACGCTGCTGGCTTGCGCAGGAATCCCGGCCGTTGCCCGGCGCCGAGATCGCGTTGCACGGTGCCTTGCCGGAGGCGGAGCGCCGCCGGTGGCAACTTGCTTCCCCCGAACAAGCCGGCGCGCCGCTCGCGCAGGTCCAATCCCGCTGGCCCAGCGGCGAACGGCTCGTCACCGCCCGTTTCCACGCCGCCTTGGCCGGAGCCTGGGCCGGTTCGCGGATCACCGTCCTTGCGACCAACGAGAAACTGCGCGCCGTCGCCCGCGACCTCGGTGTGCCGGCCCTCGCGCCGGACGCCGACCGCGCCGCCGTCGAACGCGCCCTCACCGACGCCGTTGTGCCGGCCAAACCGCTCGCCGCGGCGGACGCAGCCTGGGCGGCCTGCGCGGAGTTCGTGCGGTCCGCTGTTGCGCCGGGACGTTGAAGTATCGTAGGCAGAGCGGTTCATGCCGGCTCTCGCGCTCTCTTTCGCCTTTCTGCTGTTCGTCACCTTCGTGGGACGGGCGGCGTTGGCCGGATGCCGGTGGCAGGGCGGCGTGCTGCGCTCCTGGCTGCTCGCGCCGGCCGTCGGCCTCGCCGTGGTCGTACTCGGCATCATGGTCTTCAATCAGGCCGGCCTGCCGATCCGCAGCTTCGCCTGGCCGCTGACGCTCGGGCTCGCCGCGGCCGCCGCGGGAATCTTCGCGTGGCGCCGGCCGGTGCTGCCGTGGCGGGCCTTGGCGCCGTTCTTCGCCGTCGCGGTGTTTTCCCTCCTCTGGACGGGCTGGCCGATGCTGCGTTTCAACTTCGGTTGGCTGAGCTACGTCAACGACGACTATATCAACTACTGTCTCGCGGCCGAGCGCTTCAAGGACTTCGGCTTCTGGCGCGTGCCGACGATGGAGGAACTCGCGGGCACGGACATCGCGCAGTACTACTGGTTCATGCACGTGCCGGGGCTCATGCGCTTCGGCAGCGAGATTTTACTCGGTTGGGTTTCGGCGCTCACCGGCATTCGCTCCCTCGGTATTTTCATGCCCGTCATCGTCGGGCTTGGGCTCATTCAGTTGCTTGCCGCCTCCGCGCTCGCGTTGCACCGCGGCCGTTGGCGCCGCCGGGCGCTGCTCACCGCCGGCCTGCTCGCCGTCAGTCCGTTGTTCATGCTCGGGACGCTGTATCAGCTGATCGCCCAGGTCGGCGGCCTCGGCCTTTTGCTCGGCGCGATCGTGTTGCTCACGGGCCGCCTGCCGGCCCAACGCCGACGCCTCGTCCCGCACGTCGCCGCCCTCTCGATCGTCGGCGCGGGGCTGGCGGTGTTCTATCCCGAGGTAACGGCCTTCGCGGTGCTCACCGGAGTTGCGGTCGCCGGGATCGAAGCCCTGCGCCAACGCCGCTTCCCGATCGAGCGCGCCTCGCTGTTTCTCTACGGCATCGTCGGCGTCGTTGTTCTGCTGCGCTACAATACCCTCGCCTACATCTTCACGGTCTCGCTGCAGATGGGCTCGGGCTTCCGCGCCGTCGATCTGTCGCTGTCGCTTTTTCCGTACTTCATGATCCCGACGGGTCTGGCGAACCTCTTCGGGTTCATGCCGCTCGCGGTGCAGTACGCGGAACCCCTCACGTCGCTGACCATCGTCGCCGGCCTCGCCGCCCTCGGCACCGCGCTCTGGGCCGGCGTGCGCGGCAGCTGGCAGGGCGTGCCGATGGCGCTGCTGCTGCTCGTGCAATTCGGGCTCGGCCTGAAGCTCATGCGCTCGGGCAACGACTTCGGCCTCTACAAAATCGCGATGTTCATGCAGCCCGCGCTCGCCGCGGCGCTGGCCACGGCGCTGCTGCGCCTGCCCCGCGCCCGCTGGACCGCGCCGCTCGCCGTGATGGTCGCGGGACTCTGCTGCGCGCCGACCGCGCTGTTCTACACGAAGGCTTCGCAGGGTGAAAGATCCGGCGGCATCACCGAGGCGAAGTACGCCTCGATCCTCGGCACCAAGCCGCCGCCGACGCCGCCGGGCACGCGTCTCCTCACCGACATCAACAACCTCGTGGCGGCCAAAGTCGCCGCCCTCGAACTGCGCGGGACCGACCTGCGCTACCTCTCGCGCGACTACTACCAGCAAATCGCCCCGATCGAATTCGAGAAACTCGGCGACACGCTGATCAGTTTCCACCCGCGGTTCGCCGACCTGATGCGCACCCGCGCGATGTTGGAAAAACGCGACGACCTCGTCGTCCGCACCCACGCCGCCTTCGACACTTCGTTCCGCGCGCCGGCCCTCGGCTTCGCCCAGGCGGGCAAGACCGACGCCTACCTCACGCTCGATCCGTCGCTCGGCCTCTTCAACAAGTTCAAGGCCGAGCTCGGCACGCGGCCCAAGGCGTTCTTCCGCACCCTCACCGCGGCCGAGGCGAAAAACCATCTCGTGTTCATGCACACGGGCCGCGGCAACCACTACTACCTCGGCGACCGCAACCGCATCGCGATCTTCCAGCAGGAAGCGGATCCGTTCACTTCGCGCCAGGACATCACCGGCATGGGCCGCTTCCTTTTGCTCCGCGTCGAGCAGCCCGACGCCGAGTTCTACGTGCGTATCGCCGCCACCAAGACGTTCATGGGCGAGGGCCACACCGCCTGGTCGCCGGGCTCGCAATTGCTCGGCGCCGAGGCGCTCCCACTCGCTTTTCCGGGCAACGGCGCGGTCAACCGCATCGTCGGCCCGATCCGCCCGGTCTACCGCGACGGCGCCGCCTACCTCGCGATCGATTTCAAGGAAACCGCCGTGCAGTTCCCGTTCCGCCGCACCGGGCTCCAGGCGCTCTACAACAACGAGGTCCCCTTCGACTCCCGCAAGCTTGTCGCCTACGGCCGCGACATCTCCGCGCTCTCCGCCGCCGAGGTCGCCGCCCTGCCGCGCCCGGCGCGGCTCGCCAAGTTCCCCGACGACCTCGTCTTCGCGCGCGGGCTCGAGTTCGCCGGCATCTACGAGGACGGCTGGCTGTCACCGGAAAGCGAATACGTCCTGGGCCCGAGCCCGGCGCGCGGCGTGGTGCGGATCCGCGGCTACGTGCCGGAGCTGCCGGGCAACCCGCTCGGCCGCGGCACCCTCGCGCTCCGCGTCGGCGGCAACGAATTTCCCGTCCCGGCCGCCACCGGCGTGTTCGACTGGCTCGTGCCCGTCGACCGCGCGACCGCGGCGACCGCGGTGGGCCTGAAGTTTTCCGACTTCGCCCCGCTTCCCGGCGGCGACGACCGCCCAGCCGGCGGACGGCTCGAACTGATCGAGGTGCTGCCGGCCCTGCCCACCCACACTTTCGAGTACGGCGTACCCGGCCGCGCGCGGCTTCCCGCTCCCGGCATCGACCAGGACGGCTGGTTCGCGCGCGAGGCGGGCATCGTGATCCCGGCGGGCGGCCGCCGCGTGCTGACGTTGAAATTCGAATACCCGGACTGGAGCGGCCAAACCACGGGGCAGCTCGACGTCGCCTTCCCCGGCGGCAACGTCGCGCACCGCCAGGCGCTGCGCGCCGGCGAATACACCACCGTGATCCTGGACATTCCCGCCACCGCCCGCGCCCAGACGCTCACGCTGCGCTCCGCCGCCGAATTCGCCCTGCCCGCGCCCGATCCGCGGCGGCGCTCCGCCCGTCTGGTGGTCGCCGAACTCCAGCCCGTTTCCCCCGAATGAGCGGCCCCCGCGCAGCCGTTATCGCCAAGGTCGACACCCTCGGCGACCTCGTCCTCTTCACCCCGGCGCTGCGCGCCCTGCGCGCCGCGTGGCCCGCGACCCGTCTCGCCGTCGTCATCCGCCGCGCCTACGCCGATCTGGCGCCGTTGCTCGCGGCCGACGTCGAGTGGATCCACACCGGGATCGATCCGTTCAACCATCGGCCCGACCGCGACCCGGCCGAAGTCGCACGGCTGCGCGCCGCCGTCGCGACGATCGCTCCCGAGGTCGTCGCGGCCGCCACGTCCCGCCGCAACTGGCTCGAAGTCCTCCTCGCGAGCGCCGTGCCGGCCGCCCGCCGCGTGGCCCTCGGCGCCGCCGGCCAGGACGAATTCTTCGGCACCCAATTGCGCGTCCTTGCCGGCATCGACGCGACCGCGGCCTTTTCCGAATTCGTCGCCGCGCCCGCCGGAGCGGCGGATTGGGCGGCGAACTTCACGCTCGTCGACGCGCTCCTCGGCCGCAGCGCCGAACGCACGCCGCCGCGCCTGTCGGCCCCGCCGGACGCCGTCGCGGCCGCGCGCCGCTGGCTCACGGAAAAACAGCTGAGCCCCGGACGCTACGCGGTCTGCGCCGCCGCCGGCTTCGCGAACGTCCGCCTCAAGACCTGGCCCGCCGAACGTTTCGGCACCCTCATCGGCCGGCTCCGGGAAACGCATTGCCTGCCGACCGTGCTGATCGGCCACACGGGCGAACGCGACCACCTCGCGACGGTGCCCGGCGCCGACGCGACTTGGCTCGGCGGCGAAGGCGACCTGCCGGTGCTGGCAGCGCTGATCGCGGACTCCGCGCTTTACGTCGGCAACGACACCGGCGCCCTGCATCTGGCCGCCGCGCTGGAGGTGCCGGTGCTCGGCGTCTACGGCGGCGGCACTTGGCCGCGGTTCGTGCCCGCCGCGGCCCGAGGCGCCGCCGTCGTGCAGCCACTCCCCTGTTTCGGCTGCGGTTGGGACTGTGCCTTCGGCGACGCCCCTTGCCTCGGCGGCATCGCCGCCGCGGATGTGTTTCCGGCCCTCGACGACACCGTCGCCGGTCGTCCCTTCGCGGTCCGCGAGGTGAAGAAAGTTGCCGCCGAGACCGCCGCCCTCATGGCCAAGGTGTCGGCGCTGCACCGCGAATCCCGCGCCGGCCATCTCGCCCGCCAGCACAAACTCGAGGAACTGACCGCCCTCGACCGCGAAAAGGACGAGACCATCGTCCGGCAGAACGACGAGCTCGTCGGCAAGGAACAGGAAATCGACGCGCTCAAGCTCGTCTGCAACGAGCGCGAAAAAACGATCATCGTCCTCGACGGCCACGTCCGCCATTTCCAGCACCTCAGCGGCGTGCTGCAGGCCGACAAGTCCGTCCTCGAGCAAACCCTCGCCGCGCAACCGGCCGACGCCGCCTTGGCCGCGCGGACCATCTCCTCGCAACTCGTCCACATCCGGAATCTCGAGGCGCTCGTGAAGCAGCAGGAGACCATGCTCGCCGAGCTCCGCACCTCGGAGGCCAACCGTGCCGCGGGCCGGCACGACCTCGAGCAGGCGAAGCACTACGGGAAGCTGCTCGCGGAGAAGGAAGCCGTCATCCGCGCCCTCAGCGCCGGCCTGGCCGAACGCGAAGCGACCATCGCCCGCCTCGCCGCCGCCGGCACGGGCCCGACCGCCGCCCTGCATCGCCTCGCGGTGGCCGTCGCGGCCTTCGTGCGCGAGGAGATTTTCCGCCCCGCCGAGGCCGCGCTGTTCCGCGCCGTGGTCGAGCGCCACTGGATGCAGATCGGCGTGCTCCGCCACTACGCGCCCAAGCCGCTGCGCTGGGACGAACGGCTGCCCGCGCCGGCCCGCCGGGACGCCGACCTGCCGCAGATCGGCATCGTCACTCCGAGCTACGGCCAGGAAGCCTTTATCGAGCGCACGCTCCGCAGCGTGATCGATCAGGCGTATCCGAAATTGGTCTACGCGGTGCAGGACGGCGGTTCGAAGGACGGCAGCCCCGGGATCATCGCCCGCCACGCCGCCGCGCTGCGGCACTGGGAATCCGTCCGCGACCGCGGCCAGGCCGATGCCATCGGCCGCGGCTTCGGCCACATCGGCGGCGCCCTCGGCCCCGCCGATCTCATGGCCTGGCTCAACTCCGACGACCTGCTCGCGCCCGGCGCGCTGCGGTTCGTCGGCGAGTACTTCGCGGCGCATCCCGACGTCGACGTCGTCTACGGCCACCGCATCATCATCGACGAGCACGACCGCGATGTCGGCCGCTGGATCATGCCGCGGCACGATCCCGCCACCCTCGAATGGATCGACTACGTGCCGCAGGAGACGATGTTCTGGCGCAAGCGCGCCTGGGACCGCGTCGGCGGCATCGACCCGAGTTTCCAGTTCGCCCTCGACTGGGATTTGCTCGCGCGGTTCCAGCAGGCCGGTTGCCGGATGGTGCGCGTGCCCTATTTCCTCGGCGCCTTCCGCGTGCACTCGGAACAGAAGACCTCGCAGGCCATCCACACCGTGGGCGCGGAGGAGATGAAGCGCATCCGCACGCGTTTCCACGGCGAGAAACAGGACGACTTCGCCACCATCGACCGCTTCGCCCGCCGCACGCGTTTCCGCGGCGCCCTCGTCGCCCGCCTGCTCGAGGCCGGTATCCGCTGGTGAGCGCCGCCCCGTTTTTGTGCTGATTAGCCCCGCGTAACGCCCAACGCTCCCCCCATGCTGCTCAGCATCGTCGTCCCCGTTTACAAAGAGGAAAAGAACATCCCCGAGTTCCTGCGGCGGCTGCGGCCGATCCTCTCCGGCGTCACGGAGGACTACGAAATCATCTTCTCGCTCGATCCCTCGCCCGACCGCACCGAGGACGTGATCCTCGAAAATCGCGCCGCCGACGCCCGGATCAAGCTGCTCAAGTTTTCCCGCCGCTTCGGCCAACCGATGGCGACGCTCGCGGGCCTCGATTACTCCTCGGGCGACGCCGTCATCGTCATGGACGTCGACCTGCAGGATCCGCCGGAACTGATCGGCGAAATGGTCGCGAAATGGCGCGAGGGCTTCGACGTCGTCCTCCCGCAGCGCCGCCAGCGCACCGGCGAGCCGTGGATCAAGAAGGCCGTCGCCGCCACGGGCTACAAGGTGATCAACAAGATCGCCGACGTGAAAATCCCGCCCAACACCGGCGACTTCCGCCTCATGGCCCGGCGCGTCGTGCGCGAGGTCGTGAAGCTGAAGGAATCGCACGGTTTCCTCCGCGGCATGGTCGCGGTCGTCGGTTTCAAGCAGGCGATCATCCCTTTCGACCGGCCCGCGCGCTTCGCCGGCGAGACGAACTACAACCGCTTCTTCGGCTCCCTCCGCATCGGTTTCAACGGCATCTTCTGCTTCTCGACCTACGCGCTCACGCTCAGCACCTGGCTCGGCTTCGTCGTCTCCGCGTTCTCGTTTCTGCTGATGGCGGTCTATCTGTTCTACAAGCTCATGGGCTGGCCGATCGTCTGGGGCAACCCGACCCTCGTCATCCTCATCTCCTTCCTCGGCGGCATCCAATTGATCAGCGTCGGCATCCTCGGCGAATACATCGGCCGCATTTACGAGGAAGTCCGCGCGCGGCCCAAGTTCATCGTCGACCGCGCCGAGGGCTTCGGCCCCCGCTGACGCCCCCGCCCGCCGCGCTTCCGTTTCCCGCTCCCTTTCCATGCAACACGTTTTTGTCACCGGCGCGTCCGGCTTCATCGGTTCCAACCTCGTCGACCGCCTGCTCGCGGACGGCGTCGCCGTCACCGGCTGGGACAACCTTTCCACCGGCCAAATCCGGTTCCTCGAAGGCGCGCTCAAGCACCCGAAATTCAAGTTGGTCCGCGGCGACAACCTCGACCTGCCCGCCCTCAAGGCCGCGATGCACGGCGCCGACTTCGTCTTCCACCTCGCCGCCAACGCCGACATCCGCGACGGCTGGAAACACCCGGAAAAGGACCTGCAGCAAAACACGATCGCGACCTTCAACGTCCTCGAGGCCATGCGCGCCAACGGCGTGAAACGCATCGCGTTTTCGTCCACCGGCTCCGTCTACGGCGAAGCCCTCGTCACGCCCGACCGGCCCACGCCCGAGACCGACGCCTTCCCGATCCAGACCTCGCTCTACGGCGCGTCCAAGACCGCCGGCGAAGGCCTCATCGCCGCCTACGCCGAGGGTGCGCAGATCGACGAAGCCTACATCTTCCGCTTCGTCTCGATTCTGGGCGAACGCTACACGCACGGCCACGTGTTCGATTTCTACAAGCAACTCGTCGAACACCCCGACCGCCTCCGCGTCCTCGGCGACGGTACCCAGCGCAAGAGCTACCTCTACGTGCAGGATTGCATCGAGGCCCTGCTCCACGTCACCCGCGCGCACACGGCCCGCGACGCGAAACACCGCACGCAGATCTACAACCTCGGCACGGCGGAATACGTGCAGGTCAACGACAGCATCGCCGCCATTTGCAAAGCCCTCGGCCTTGCCCCGAAGTTCGAATACACCGGCGGCAACAAGGGTTGGATCGGCGACAACCCGTTCATCTACCTCGATACGGCCAAGATCCGCGCCACCGGCTGGAAACCGAAACTCACCATCGAACAGGGCATCATCGCCACGCTGCGCTGGCTCGAGGCCAACCGCTGGGTCTACGACGCGCGGCACTGAAAGTGAGAGTGAGAGTGAGGGTGAAAGTGGACCATGGTCGCCGACAGCAAGCTCGCTAAGTTCGGAGCCCACCAAAAGGCGCTGGAGTTGTTCGACCTCGTCGTGGCGGACGTCCGCCCGTTGGCCGCGCATTCCCCGCTGGCTCGCTTGGTCGGCCAGCAACTCGACAGTGCCGACTCCATCGCCGCCAACATCGAGGAAGGGTACGGCCGCGGCTCGCCCAAGGACTATTCCCATTTCTTGATCATCGCACGAGGCTCGGCCCAGGAAACACTGGGGCGCTACAGACGCCTCAAACACTGGCTGGCTCCTGAAGTAGTCGCCGCCCGCGTCGCTCTGTGCGGTGAAATCATCGCCATCCTGACCGCCGCGATCACCACCCTCCGCCGCCCCCGCTAGCCCCACTTTCACTCTCACTCTCCCTTTCACCCTCACTTTCCCTTTCACTCGATGAACATCGTCCTCACGGGCTCCAGCACCGGCATCGGCCGCGCCTTGGCGGAACGCCTCCTCGCCCAAGGCCACCGCGTCTGGGGACTGGCCCGCTCCGCGCAGGCCGATCTCGCCGCCGCGCATCCGCAAACGTTCCGGTTTTCCCAGGCGGATGTCGGCGATTGGGAATCCGTCGCCCACGCCGCCGCCGAGGTCCGCGCCGCCTGGCCTCATGTCGATGCCCTCGTCGCCTGCGCCGGCCTGCAGGGCGAGATCGGCCGCGCCGTCGCCGCCGATCCCGTGCGCTGGTCCGCCACCGTGCGTGCCAATCTCGACGGCACTTTCTTCGCCGTGCGCGCCTTCGATGCGCTGCTCGCCCAGGCACCGCGCCGCGCCAAGGTCGTCTGCTTTTCCGGCGGCGGCGCCACCAAACCGCGCCTCAACTTCTCCGCCTACGGCGTCGCCAAAACCGGCGTCGTCCGCCTCGTCGAAACCATCGCCGAAGAGGAACGCGGCCGCCCCTACGACATCAACGCCCTCGCCCCCGGCGCCATCAACACGCGGCTCACCGACGAAGTGCTCGCCCTCGGGCCCGAGGTCGTCGGAGCCGCGGAATTCGCCGCCGCGCAAAAACAAAAGGCCGCCGGCGGCGCCGGTCTCGAAAAAGCGCTCGCCTGCGTCGATTGGCTGCTCTCGCCGGCCAGCGACGGCGTGTCCGGCCGCCTCATCGCCGCGCCGTGGGACCCCTGGCCGACGCTCGGCGAAAAAGCCTCGGACCTCTCCGCTTCCGACATCTTCACGCTCCGCCGCATTCTCCCCGAAGAACGCGGGCGCAAGTGGTAGCGGCAGTGCGCGCCCCGCGGCCGCGGCTCATTTCCCGAAGACCCGGAAATTGAGGATCAGGAAAACGACGATCGTCGACGGCGGGATCGCCCCGAGCGTCGCC
Organism: Opitutaceae bacterium; assembly: GCA_027482185.1. Classification (GTDB taxonomy): domain Bacteria; phylum Verrucomicrobiota; class Verrucomicrobiia; order Opitutales; family Opitutaceae; genus ER46. The sequence continues at coordinate 282,653 of JAIXWF010000019.1, forward strand.
CACGTGGTGCTCCATTTGAATCGGTTCCGCAGCAGCTTGAACGCGCCGAGGTTGATCAAATAGCTCAGCGCCACGGCAAAGAGATACTCGCCCGCCTGCTGCGCCGTGTCGCTGCGCGAACTCGGCAACGCCCAGTAGCGGTTCGCCAGATAATGCGTCGTCGTCGAGACGACCCACGAAAGCGAAAACGCCCACGTTTCCCCGCACCGCGGCTTCAGCGCCCGCAGCACCGCGACCTGCACGAGGGCCGTGCCGCCGCCGACCGCGAGGAAACGCAGCAGCCGCAGCTGGGTTTCCCGATCGGTCAGCAAGGCGTCGAACATCGCCGCGCATCGGACGCAACGAAGCCCCGGGGCCGCAACTTCATTCGCGCCGCACGCGTTCCGCCCGCAGCAATTCCCCCGTGAACCGCGGCCCGCCGCTCGTGCCGCCGATCGGGTTGCGCCCGACCGCGACCTCCGCGTGCTCCGCGACAAACACATCCGCCGTTTCCTCCCACACGAGAGCCTCGTCGACCCGTATCCGCAGCCGGTCGAAACGCACTTCCCTCACCTTCGTCGCATCGGGCACCGTGGCCAGCGACGGCAACTCGATCTCCACGGTCGCCGTCCGACCCGCCGCCAAAGCCACCGGCGGACTGAACCGCATCGGCGCCCCCCAATGGTCGAACGCAAACCGCACCGTCGTCTCGTCGCGGTACTCGATCAGCACGATATCCCCCGCGCCGCTCCGGCCCGTCACCAGCAGCGGTTCGCGTTCGCCGCCCATTTTCGCCGGCCGCCGCAATTGCAACCTCACCGCGCCGCCCGGCTGCAGCAACGGATCGCCGCCCGCCGCGGCCTCGAAACCAACCGCACCGCCGGCGCCTTTGAAAACCGGCACTGCAGCGGGCGCTTCGATCTCCGGCGCCCACACCAGGTCTCCGTCCCAATGGATCAGCCAGCGCGTTCGGCCCGTCGCCGTGCCTGTCTCCGCCTGCAGCGTCACTTCGCCGGGGCCGCCCGGCACGGAGGAAAATGTCCCGCTGCGCCGCTCGGCCATTCCCGGGCCTGCCAGCACCAGCTGCACGCGGTCCCCGTCGACACTTCGGACCGCCAGCACCGGCGCCGTCGGGCCGTCGCCGAGCGCCACCAGCGCCTGGCCCGCCGCCGCCGGCATCCGGTCGAGCGGACGCCGCAGCCGGGCAAACGCCAGCGGCCGCGCCGCCGCTGCCGCGTCGCGCCGCACCTCGGCGATGCTTCCGCCGAAACGGCGCCACTCGCCGCCGGCCAAGGCCTCCGCGCCGATCTTCACCGTACCCGCCTGTGTGTCCCGGGAACGCTGATACCCCGCGACCACCGTCTCGCCGTCGACTTCGATCCGCACGCGGCGCGTCAGCGCCACCACGTCGCCGTCGTCCCAACCCGCGAAGAACGGATGCGTCGGCGGCGGGAACAGCGCCCCCCACGTCGCGCGCACGCGGTGCGGCGCATTGGCCGCCAAGGCCAGCGGCCGGCTCGCGATTTCCGGCCGGCCCGCCGACGCGAGGCCGAACTGCACCTTGCCGTCGGGCAACGTGCGCAAAAACAAACGGTCGGCCTCCTGGCCCACGCCCGCCGAGATGAGCACGGCCTGGCCCGGTTCCGGCCGCGGCGGCAAACGCAGCGCGAATTCCGCCGGCCCATGCCGCAGGCCCCGCACCGTTTCCCATGTCGCCGGGATGCGGTTGAGCAGCCGGGCCACGTCGGCCGCGAGCCGCGGATTCCGTTCCGCCAACAAGCCGTCGAACTGGAGACTGAACAAGATGCCGAATGCCGCCGACGCCGCCGTCGCCGCCAGCAATCCGGCCGCCACCACGGCCTTGGCCTTCGGGCCGCACCCCGCGTCGCGCCAGCGCACGAACGCCAGCAGCCCCACCGCGGCCAGCAATTGGAACACCGGCAGGAAATCCATTTGGTACCGCGCCAGCGCGCTGAAAAACAGGCAGAGCAACAGCGCCGCGAGCCCGAAGAGCACCGCCGCCGTCGCCAGCCAGGTCCCCAGTCGCTGCCGCGCCGCCGCCTCCCGACGCCACAGCGCCAACGGCGCCGCGAACGCGAGCCACAGGATAGGGAAATGCGCGAGCGCCCCGTACACGTCGCCGCGGTGGATCGTATAGCCCGTCGGCGCCGGCCCGAGGTCCGCCCGCCCGATGAAGGGAAAGTACGGCGTCCACTCCGCCGGCGCGAAGAAGTGCGCGAAGCCGGTGAAAGGCACGTAGGCCGCGCGGAAATGCGGCAGCTTCGACTCGTAGTCCAAACTGAACTGATACGCCTGCCCGAACTCCAGCGCATTGCCGAAACGCGCGTGGTTGTGCCACGCCATCGCCGCGCCGATTGCCAGCAGCGGCACCAGGGCAAAGAGGAACTCACGCGCCGGAAACCGCCGCTCCGCGCGCCACCACGCGAGCACCGGCACGAGCAAAAAGGCCCCGGCCACCAAGTAGGTCGGCCGCGCCGCGATCGCCAATCCGAGCAGCAGTCCCGCCGCCCCGAACCAGCGCCATCGCCGCGCGTCCGCGTGCAGCGCCCGCCACACCGCATACAGCGTCAGCATCGCGAAACACATTCCGCCGCCGATCGGCAGCTCCCACATGTGCGGACGCCGCAGCAGCACCGCGTGCACGCCCGCGAGGCCCAGCGCGATGATCCCAGCCCCCAGCGCCCACGTCGCGACTTCCGGGAAATACCGCCGCCGCACCGCCACCAGCAGCGCCGTCGCCGCGAGAAAACCACCGTACACGAAGACGAGCGTCGCCACCGCCAGCGGCAGATCCGTGCCCGTCAGGATCCGGAACGGCAGCATCAGCGTCACCATCGGCGCCGCCCCGAAGTAAACGTAGTATCGGCCCTTGTAATACGAGGCGTCGTGCAGCCCCAGGCCCGGCGGACGCAGTCCGGGGTCGTACGGGTTTTCCAGTTTCCGCAGCGCCTCCGGCACCTCCACTTTCATGTGGAGCTGCCCCTCGAGGTAGCCGTCGATCAGCAGATTGTAGTAGTCGTTCTGCTCCCGGCCGAATTTCCACGCGTCGCCGCTCGAGCGCACCGTCCAGAGATAGAATGCCCCCACCAGCGCGCAGAGCAGCAGCACCACCGCGGTTTCAAGGCGCCGCCCGGGCGCCGCACCGGTGCGATCCGCGGCCGCGGCGTTCATGCGCGGACCAAAACCTCCCTTGCCTCGCCCGATTCAATCGCTTCGCCTTGCGTCATTAACGTCCACGCAATGAACCGCGCCAGCCCCGAGCAACCCCAATTCGCCGTCATCGGCTGCGGCCTGATCGGCCGGAAACGGGTCCTCGCCCTCGGGAAAAACCCGCCGCTGCGCTACACCTGCGATCTCGACGCCGCCCGCGCCGCGGATCTCGCGAAGCTCGCCCCCGGCTGCATCGCCGTCACCGACTACCGCACGATCCTCGCCGATCCCGCCGTCGGCGCCGTCATCGTCGCCACGCTCAACGCGTCCCTCGCGCCGATCATGCTCGCCGCCGTGCAGGCCGGCAAACACGTGCTCGTCGAGAAACCCGGCGCGCTCAACGCCGCGCAGCTCCGCACCGTGCAGGCCGCCGCCGCCGCGACCGGCGCCCGCGTGCGCCTCGGCTACAACCACCGTTTCCACCCCGCCCTGCTCAAGGCCCGCGAGCTCGTCGACGCCGGCGCGCTCGGGCCGCTGATGTTCCTCCGCGCCCGCTACGGCCACGGCGCCCGCCGCGGCTACGACCGCGAATGGCGCGCCGATCCCGCCCTCTCCGGCGGCGGCGAACTGATCGACCAAGGCGTGCACCTCATCGACCTCGCCGGTTGGTTCCTCGGGCAGTTCCCGACCGTCGACGGCCACGCCGCCACCTATTTCTGGGACATGAAGGTCGACGACAACGCGTTCGTCTCCCTCCGCACCGCCGCGGGCCAGACCGCCTGGCTCCACGTCAGCTGCACGGAATGGAAGAACCTGTTCTCCCTGGAAATCTACGGCCGCGACGCGAAGCTCGCGATCGACGGCCTCGGCGGCAGCTACGGCACCGAACGCCTCGCCTATTACAAGATGCTGCCCGAGATGGGTCCGCCCGAGACGACGATCTTCGAGTACCCGCGCGGCGACGAATCCTGGGCCGTCGAGACCAAGGCCTTCGTCGAGGACATCCGCCTCGGCCGCGAACCGTCGCCCGGCCTCGCCGAAGGCATCCGCACCCTCGAGATCGTCGAGGAAATCTACCGCCGCAGCGGCTTCCCCGTCAGCCCCGCCGGCCTCTGACCGCCGCCCCCGCGGCCGGCGTTTCCCGTTTTCCGATTTCCCAATTTCGCGATTTTCCAATTTTCCGATGATCATCACCCGCTCACCCCTGCGCGTCTCCCTCGGCGGCGGCGGCACCGACCTGCCGTCCTACTACCGCGAATACGGCGGTTTCCTCGTCGCGGCCGCGATCGACAAGTACGTCTACATCACGCAGCACCGGACCTTCCAGCAGGAGATCATCGTCAAATACTCGAAACTGGAACGCGTGCAGACGGTCGACCAAGTCGAGCACCCGATCGTGCGCGAGGCGCTGAAACTCACCGGCGTCACCGCGCCGCACCTCGAGCTCACGTCGATGGCCGACATCCCCGGCGGCACGGGTCTCGGCTCCAGCGGCAGCTTCACGACTGCGCTGCTCAAGGCGCTGCACACCTACAAAAAGAACCTCGTCTCCCCGGCCGAACTGGCGGAGCAGGCCTGCGACATCGAGCTCAACAAACTCGGCGAACCCATCGGCAAACAGGACCAGTACATCGCCGCGATCGGCGGCATCACGGCGTTCACCTTCCACCCCGACGGCCGCGTCGAGTACCGTCCCTGCAATCTCTCCGAGGAAACGATCTTCAACCTGGAGGACAACCTGCTCCTCTTCTTCACCGGCTACAGCCGGAGCGCGTCCGCGATTCTGAAGGACCAGAACGACAAGTCGAAGCAGCAGGACCAGGCGATGCTCGACAACCTGCATTTCACGAAGGAGCTCGGCTACAAGTCGCTCGCCGCGCTGGAGTCCGGCAATCTCGAGGAGTTCGCGCGCCTGATGGACGTGCACTGGCAGCGCAAGAAGGCGCGCAGTTCCGGCATGAGCAACGCGCACATCAACGACTGGTACGACCACGCGATGGCCCACGGCGCGCTCGGCGGCAAACTGATCGGCGCCGGCGGCGGCGGTTTCCTGATGTTCTACGCCGGCGACAAGGCTAAGCTCCGCCACGCGATGCGCGAAAAAGGCCTCCAGGAAGTCCGCTTCCGCTTCGACTTCGAAGGCAGCAAGGTCGTGGCGCAGAACTGAAGACGCGAAAGACGCGGAAGAAAGCGAGACACGGAAGACTCCGGCTGCGGTGCCATGGCAAACATTGAAGCCAACCGACAACTGGAGGAGCGCACGCTCGCATTCGCGGTGGCGGTCGTGCGCTTTGTCGCGGCCTTTCCGCGCGTCGATGCCAGCGCCGTGATCGGACGTCAGTTGCTCAAATCCGGCACATCCATCGGAGCCAATTATCGCGAAGCAAACCGCGCTGAATCGAAGGACGACTTCATCCACAAGACCGCCATTGTCGTCAAAGAAGCATCCGAAACCGACTACTGGCTTGAACTCTGCGCCCGCACCGATCTGGGCGACCCGATCCAACGTGCCTCCCTGAACCAGGAAGCCCGCGAACTTCTCGCGATTTTCACCACCATCAATCGCCGAGCCAAAGGTCGCTAGACTTTGTCCCCAAGTCCCTCGCGTCTTCCGCGTCTTCCGCGTCTCACATGTCTTCCCCGTCTTCCCTGTCTTCCCCGTCTTCCGTGTCTTCCCCGTCTTCCGTGTCTTCCGCCCTTCCCGTCGCCCTTCTCGCCGGCGGCATGGCCACGCGCCTCCGCCCCATCACCGAGAAAATCCCGAAGCTCCTCGTCGAGGTCGCCGGCGAACCGTTCTTCTCCCACCAGCTCCGCCTCCTCCGCGCCTCCGGCCTGACCAAAATCGTCCTCTGCGTCGGCCACCTCGGCCAGCAGATCGTCGATCTCTACGGCGACGGTTCCAAGTGGGGCGTGCAGATCGACTACGCCTTCGACGGTCCGAAGCTCCTCGGCACCGGCGGCGCCCTCATCGCCGCCCTGCCCAAACTCGGCGACGCCTTCTACGTGCTCTACGGCGATTCGTATCTGCCGATCGACTACGCCGCCGTCGGCGACCACTTCGCCCGCTCCGGCAAACTCGGCCTCATGACCGTCTACGAAAACCGCGGCCGCTACGACACGAGCAACGTCTGGTTCGAAAACGGCGAACTGAAACTCTACGACAAAAAGAACCGCCTGCCGCAGATGCACCACATCGACTACGGCCTCGGACTCTTCCGCGCCGCGGCCTTCGACGGTTTCCCGCGCGACGCCGTCGTCGATCTCGCCGCCGTCCAGACCGCCCTCTGCCAACGCGGCCAGCTCGCCGGCTACGAAATGAAAGAGCGCTTCTTCGAAATCGGCTCCCACGAAGGCCTCGCCGAACTCGACGCCCTGCTCCGCCCCAAAGCCTGAGCCGCGTCAAAGTTCCAAGTTGAAAGTTGAAGGTTGAAAGCCCGGACGGCCTTGGTTGGCCCGCGGCCCGTCTTCATTCCCATCCCTTCAGTGCCCCTCGGTGAACGTCAGTGGTTCACGACCGATTTTCCGCCTTCCCAATTTCCCCGGTTTCCCAATTTTCACCCCATGTCATACTCCGCCCAGCACCTGAAGGAAACCGTCGAGATCATCGCCAAGATCAATCCGGCCGACTGCGAGAAATGCGTCCAGGAACTGATCGATGTCCGCACCCGCGGCGGCCGGCTCTTCATCCTCGGCGTCGGCGGCAGCGCGGCCAACGCCTCCCACGCCGTGAACGATTTCCGCAAGATCGCCGGCCTCGAATGCTACGCGCCGACCGACAACGTCTCCGAGCTCACCGCCCGCACCAACGACGAGGGCTGGGCCTCCGTCTTCGTCGAGTGGCTCCGCGGCTCGCGGCTGCGCAAAGACGACGCCGTCCTCGTCTTCTCCGTGGGCGGCGGCAACCTCGAGAAAAACGTTTCGCCCAATCTCGTGATGGCGCTGCAGTTCGCCCAGCACGTCGGCGCCCGCATCCTCGGCATCGTCGGCAAGGACGGCGGCTACACCGCCAAGGTCGCCCACGCCTGCGTCGTCGTCCCCACGGTCAACCCGAGCAACATCACGCCGCACAGCGAAGCCTTCCAGGCCGTGATCTGGCATCTCTTCGTCTCCCACCCGAACCTGAAGGCCAACCAGACCAAGTGGGAATCCGTCGTCGGCCCGGCCTGACGCCCCGCCGCGCCGCATGTCCTGCTCGTCGCCCGCGACCGCCCTGCGGCGCGCCGTGTTTCTCGACCGCGACGGCACCCTGAACCGCCAGGTCGTCCGCGCCGGCAAACCGTATCCGCCGGCCACGCTGGCGGAGTTCGAACTGTTTCCCGGCGTGCCCGAGGCCTGCGCCCGGCTCGCCGCCGCCGGCTACGAACTCGTCGTCGCCACCAACCAACCGGACGTCGGCCGCGGCACGCAGTCGCAGGCCGTCGTCGAAAGCATGCACGCCCGCCTCCGCGAACTCGTTCCTTCGCTCCGGCAAATCGAAGTCTGCTACGCCCCGGGCCTCGACAAAACCGCCCCGCCCGATCGCCGCCGGAAACCCGAGCCGGGCATGCTCCACGATGCCGCGATGGAACTCGGACTCGATCTCCCGCGCTCGTGGATGATCGGCGACCGCTGGCGCGACATCGACTGCGGGCAACGCGCCGGCGTGCGCACCGTGTTCATCGATTTCGGCTACGCCGAGGAACTCCGCGCCGCCCCCGACTTCACCGTCCGCTCCTTTTCCGAAGCCGCCGAAGTCGTCCTCGCGCATTCGTCGTAAGTCCGTTCCGCCGGACCGCGGCCCGCGTTTCCCGACCTCCGCCCCCCCTCCCGGGAAATCTCCGTGTCCTCCGTGCCTCCGTGGTTCACTCCGAACCGCGACGAGCCGCGCACCCGATGCCGGACTTCCGCCTTGCCGCCCCGCCACCCCGCGCCCCTCATCGCAGGCAACTAACTCCATGCCTTCCCTCAACGATCTCAAGATCCAGCTCTACGCCGACGGCGCCGACAAAGCCGGCATTCTCGAACTCTACGGCAAGTCCTACATCAAGGGCCTGACGACCAACCCGACCCTGATGAAGAAGGCCGGGATCAAGGACTACGAAGCCTTCGCCAAGGACGTTCTCCAGACGGTCACCGCCAAACCCATTTCCCTCGAGGTGTTCACCGACGATCTCGTCGAGATGAAGCGCCAGGCCCTCAAGATCAACAGCTGGGCCCCCAACGTTTACACCAAGATCCCGATCACCAACGCGCGCGGCGACTCCTGCCTCCCGTTGATCAAGGAACTCGGCCAACAGGGCGTGAAACTCAACGTCACCGCCCTCCTCACGTTGAAGCAGGTCGCCGGCGTCGCCGCCGCCCTCAACCCCGCCGTCCCCGCCGTCGTCTCCGTCTTCGCCGGCCGCATCGCCGACACCGGCGTCGATCCCGTCCCGATGATCCGCGCCTGCGGCGCCCTCCTCGCCGAATTGCCCAAGGCCGAACTCCTCTGGGCCAGCACCCGCGAGGTCCTGAACATCTTCCAGGCCCAGGAGGCCGGCTGCGCCATCATCACCGTCCCCCACGACATCCTCGGCAAAGCCGCCAAGATGTACGGCCAGGACCTCACCGAGCTCTCCCTCGACACGGTCAAGCTGTTCTCCAAGGACGCCATCGACGCCGGCTTCAAGCTCTGACGCGCCGCTCCGCCCGCGCGAATTCCTGATTTACCTCCAAGGCAGACCCGCGCAGCGTCGCGGGTCTGCCTTTTTCATGTCCGCTCCGCGCCAGCGCGGTCGCAGTCCGAACGGCATTCCTGTTTTCCAATTTCCGCTTTTCCAATTTTTCCAGTCCCTCTTCCGGCGTGAACATCCTCTTCGTCAACTACGGCGACTTCACCACCAACAGCCTCAACCACATCGGTGGCTTCGCCAACACGCTGTGCGCCGCCGGCCACGCGTGCGTCGTCGCCGTCCCGCACCGCAAGGAGACCCTGGTGCACGTGGCCGATCCGCTGTTCATCCCCGCCACCTACGACGAAGCCCTCGACCGCCCCAACCTTTTCCCCGACGGCCGCCCCGCCGATCTCGTCCACGCCTGGACTCCCCGCGAAGGCGTCCGCCTCTTCACCGTCGCCTACCAGCGCGCCGCCCGCCTTGCCGTCCCCGGCCATTCCCCCCGCGTCCTGATCCACCTCGAGGACAACGAACGCTTCCTCCTCGAAAGCTTCACCGGCCTCCCCCTCGCCGACCTCCGCGCCGCCTCCGCCGAGGACCTCGCCCGCCGCCTCGACCCCAGCCTGCCGCACCCCGTTCGCCACGAGACTTTCCTCCGCGTCGCCGACGGCGTCACCCACATCATCGACCGCCTCGCCGAGTTCGCCCCGCCCGACACGCCGGCGCACCTGCTGTTTCCCGGCGTCGATTTCTCCCTCTATCACCCGCAGGCCGCGACGCCCGATGAAGTCGGCGCCCTTCGCGCCGAGCTCGGTCTCAAACCCGACGAACGCGCCATCGTCTTCACCGGCTCCAACACCTTCGCCAACGAGCCCGAGATGCGCGACCTCTACCTCGCCGTCGCGCTCCTCAACCAACGCGGCACGCCCGTCCGCCTGATCCGCACCGGCTTCAACTCCCCGCGTTTCCAGGCCGGTCTCTCCGCCGACGTCGCCCGCCACGTCATCGACCTCGGCTTCATCGCGAAAGCGAAACTGCCCCACCTCCTCGCCCTCGCCGACCTGCTCGTCCAGCCCGGCCGCCCCGGCGCCTTCAACGACTACCGCCTCCCGTCGAAACTCCCGGAGTTCCTCGCCAGCGGCAAAGCCGTCCTCCTCCCGCCCACCAACCTCGCCGGCCTCATGCAGTCCGGCCGCGAGGCCGTCTTCCTCCCGGCCTCCGGCACGCCGGCCGACATCGCCGACGCCGCCGCTGCCCTGCTCGCCGATCCGTTCGTGCGCACCGAGCTCGGCCAACGCGCCGCCGCCTTCGCCCGCCAACACTTCGATCTCGCCGCCAACACCCGCGGGCTCGCGCAGTTCTACGCCGACACCCTCGCCCGCCCGCCCGTCGCCGATTGGTCTCTCGCCGCCGACCCGACCGTCAGCGAAGCGTCCCTCTTCTCTGCCCGCTTCGCCGGCCAGCTCAACGCCGCCGCCTCCGCCCTCGGCGATGCCGCCGCCGACCAGCTCGCCGTCCAGACCGACCTCCTCGCCGACGTCGTCCGCCAGCTCGAGCAAAGCATCGAGCTCTCCGCCCGCACGCGCATCGCCGCCGTCGAGACTGACCGCGACGCCGTCCTCGCCCGCGAAAAACTCACGCTCCAACACGTCAAGAATATCGAGGACCTCCTCGCCGCCGCGCGCGAACACGCCGCCGGCCTCGAGAAGGCCCGCGAAATGACGCAGACCTACGCGGACAACATCGCGAAAGAAGCGGCGCACCACAAACACCGCCGCGAGCAGGCCGACGTCCTCCTCCGCACCGCCCGCCAGCAGGTCACCGCCTACGAGAACGCCCTCCTCGGCGCCGACGCCGAGATCGTCGCCCTGAAAGACGAAATCGCCGCCCTCGAGCAAGCCCTCTCCGCTTCCCGTGACGAAACCGCCGCCGCCCGCGCCGAGATCGTCGCCCACCAGCAGGCGCACCAAGCCGCCCTCGCCGTCGCCGCCGACAAACTCGCCCAAGTCGAAGCCGTCCTCCGTTCCCGCGACGAAAAGATCGCCAAGATGCAGGCGTCGTTTTCCTGGCAGGTCACGTCGCCGTTCCGCGCCCTGCGCCGCGCCTTCTTCGACCAACCCGCGCCGCCCGCCGCGTCGCCGTTGATCTTCGGCAATATCGATTACCCGCAGGACTGGTCGAGCATCGCCCCCACCCTCAATGTCCGCGGTTGGTCCCTTCACCGCGGCAAGGTTCCGCTCCGCGCCCTGCGCGCCCGCCTCGGCGACAAATCGCTTTCCGCCGAATTCGGCCTCGAGCGCCTCGATGTCCTCGACCATTTCCGCGAACACCCCGGCGCCGAGCGCTGCGGGTGGATCGTCAAAGCCGACGTCCCCCGCCGTGGCACCCACCTCCTTGTCATCGAGGTGCAGGACGAGGCCGGCCAGTGGCACATCGCCGTTTCCCGCGCCGTCAAGCGCACCGCCAACGCCGCGCCGCCCCCGCCCAACACCTACGCCGCCTGGGTTGCCCAGTACGACCGCATCACCCCGGAGAGCGCGGAAAAGATCCGCGCCAAACTCGCCGGCCTGAAGAAGCGCCCGCTCATCTCGGTGTTGATGCCGACGTACAACACGCCGGAAAAGTGGCTCGTCGCCGCCATCGAGTCCGTCCGCCGCCAGCTCTACGACAACTGGGAACTTTGCATCGCCGACGATGCCTCGAAGGAACCGCACGTCCGGAAGATCCTCGAGCGCTACGCCGCCAAGGACCCCAAGCGCATCAAGATCGTCATCCGCGAGACCAACGGCCACATCTCCGCCGCCTCGAACTCCGCCCTCGCCCTCGCGCACGGCGACTTCGTCGCGCTCCTCGACCACGACGACGAGATCCGCCCCCACGCCCTCGCCTGCGTCGCCCTCGAACTCGACCGGCACCCCGACGCCGACCTCGTCTATTCCGACGAGGACAAGATCGACGAAAACGGCCACCGCTACGACCACTACTTCAAGCCCGACTGGAATCCCGATCTCTTCAACGTCCAGAACTACATCAGCCACCTCGGCGTGTACCGCACGTTGCTGGTCCGCGAAGTCGGCGGCTTCCGCGTCGGCTACGAAGGGTCGCAGGATTGGGATCTCGCCATGCGCGTGATCGAGCGCACCGCCCCCGACCGCATCCGCCACATCCCGAAGATTCTCTACCACTGGCGCAGCGTGCCCGGCTCCACCGCCATGCTCATCGGCGCGAAGAACTACGCCACCTCCGCCGCCGAGAAGGTCATCTCCGAGCACTTCGTGCGCTGCGGCATCGAGGCGAAGATCACCCCGACCAAGGGTTCGTATTGGCGCGTCCACTACCCGCTCCCCGACCCGGCCCCGCGCGTCACCCTCGTCATCCCGACGCGCAATCGCCTCAACGTCCTCCGCCCCTGCGTCGAGAGCCTGCTGGCCAAGAACACCTACCCGAACTTCGAACTCCTCATCGTCGACAACGACAGCGACGACCCGGAGACACTGGCCTATCTGGAAGAGCTTTCAGCTCTCAGCTCTCAGCCTTCAGCCGCCGCTGACCAGCGCTCAACTCTCAACGCTCAACTCTCAACTCAACGACGCGTCCGCGTCGTCCGCTCCCCCGGCGAATTCAATTTCTCCGCGCTCAACAATTTCGGCGTCAGCCAGACCGACGCCCCCGTCGTCGGCCTGCTCAACAACGACCTCGAGGTCATCCACGGCGATTGGCTCGACGAGATGGTCAGCCACGCCCTGCGCCCCGAGATCGGCTGCGTCGGCGCCAAGCTCTACTACCCCGACGACCGGATCCAGCACGCCGGCGTCATCCTCGGCATCGGCGGCGTCGCCGCCCACGCCTGGCAAACGCACCCGCGCGGCGCCGCCGGCCAGGCCCACCGCAATCTGCTCCAGCAAAACCTCAGCGCCGTCACCGCCGCCTGCCTTGTCATCCGCCGCGAAGTTTATCTGCAGGTCGGCGGCCTCGACGAAAAACTCCGCGTCGCCTTCAACGACGTCGACTTCTGCCTGAGCGTGCGCGCCGCCGGTTTCCGCAATTTCTGGACGCCCTACGCCGAGCTCTACCACCACGAGAGCGCGAGCCGCGGTGCCGAGGACACCTTGGAAAAACGGGACCGCTTCCGCAGCGAGGTCGAGTACATCACCGGCAAGTGGGGCGACGCGCTCGTCAACGACCCCGCCTACAACCCGAACCTCACCCTCACGATCAACGACTTCACCCTCGCCCTCCCCCCGCGCGAGTGGCCGCCGTTGCAATGAGGGCAACCGGATCCCTGCGGCGCCCGGCCCCCGCGCGCCCCGCCGCCCGCCGATGACCGCCCCCGCCCTTCGCACCCATCTCGACGAACCTGTCCCCGGAACCGTCGTCGATCCGTTGTGCTGCCTGCTGCGGGGCTGGCTCCACCTCGGGCCCGCGCACGCGGACGTCGCCGCCGTCGAAGCCTGGTCGGGCGAAACCCTGGTCGGCGAAACCGCTGCGCTCTACGACCGCCCTGATGTCACCGCCGCACTCCATCTTCCCGCCGGCACGCTGACCGGTTACGAGATCTTCGCCCACCATCCCGCCGCGCCGGCCGGCGAACCGTTTTCCGTCCAGCTAAGCGCCCGCCTCCGCGACGGCACCCGTACCCAGGTCGCCGATACCGTCGTGCTCCGCGCCCTCGCCCGCGACTACCGCACCAACCATTTCGGCATTCTGCTCGACCGCCGCACGACCGCGATCCAGCAGCACAACAACATCTTCGCCGTCGGCCCGTCGCAGTCCGAAGGCAGCGGCGAACTCGCCCATCTCATCCGCCGCTATGTCGGCCCGCCGCCGCGCAAACTCATCGACGTCGGCTGCGGCTTTGGTTCCTACGGCCGCGGCCTGCTCGCCGACGGCTACGATTGGCTCGGCGCCGAGGTCAGCGCCTCCGATTGCGCCGAACTCGCGCGGCTCGGCCTGCCGCACCGCCACGTGGACGGAAAGACCCTGCCGTTTCCCGACGCCGCCTTCGACGCCGCCCTCTGCATCGAGGTCCTCGAACACATCGCCGATCCCCGCGCCTTTTTGCAGGAAGTCCGCCGCGTCGCCCCGCACCGCCTCGTCGTCTCGGTGCCGAATTGCGAATTGCTCGGCTACCTCTGGGACCACCTCGCGACGCCGTGGCACATGCTCGAGGCCACGCATGTGAACTTCTTCACCCGCTGGAGTCTCGGCGCCCTGCTCCGGGAATTCTATCCGCAGGTCGAACTCCGTTTCCACACGCCGTACCCGCTGCGCACCGTCGAAGGCACGCCGCTGCATTACAACCTGCTCGCCGTCGCGACCTCCGGCCGCCTATGACGCACGAGGAAAAAATCGCCCGCTGGATCCCGCGCGGCGCGCACGGCACCGAAATCGGCGCGGGCGTCGCCCCGCTGCCCGGACTCGAACCCGCGCCGATCTACGTCGATTGTTTCAAAGCCTTCGGTGCCGATCCCAATCGCGCCGACTTCTACGGCCACGCCGGCGCGCTGCCGTTCCACGATTGCTCCCTCGACTACGTGGTCGCCTCGCACGTCCTCGAACACGTCGCCAACCCCGTCGCCGCCCTCGCCGAATGGTACCGCGTGCTGCGTCCCGGCGGGATCATCTACCTCGTCGTGCCCGATCGCCGCATGACCTGGGACGAACCCCGCGAACTCACACCGGTCGCGCACTTCCTCGACGACTTCGCGCGCGGCACCACGGCCTGCGACGCCACCCACATCGATGAATTTGCCGGCGGCATCGATTGGTCCCGCTTCGATCCGTCGACCCCGCCCGACGAGATTCCCGCCCGCCGCGCCGAACTCGCCCGCGGCATGCACGAAGCCGTCGCCCGCGGCGAAGACATCAACATCCACTTCCATACCTTCGAGCCTGCCAACCTGCGCGCGCTCCTCGAAACCCTCGCCGCCCCGAACCGCGACCGCCCCGGCCCCCGCTTCGCCTGGGAAATCGTCGACTCCGCGGAGTACTTCCCCGCCGCCAACCCCAACGGCGTCCTCGCCGTGCTCCGCGTCCACAAGGGCTGGCGCGCCCGCGCCGACGCCGAAGCTTTCCTGATCCGCAGCGGCGGCGACCCGCGCGCCGCCCTCCGCCCCGACGCCGAACCTTTCGCCGCCTGGGCCGCCCGCACCGCCGGTCTCGGCGGCGTCCGTTGAAATGGATACGTCCGCCTCGGTTTCCGTTTCTGTCCCGACCGCCGTGCCGCCGCGCCGCTCCGCGCTGCTGACGGCCGCGTATGCGACCCTCCTGTTTCTGATCATAGTCGGTTCGAAGTGGGCCCAGTTCGACCGCTTCGGCTCGCCCATGCCGGACTGGGACCAATGGGACGCCGAGGGCTTCCAGCTCCTCGGACCCTGGCTCGATCGGGACAATTTTCTTTCCCACCTTTTCCATCCGCACAACGAGCACCGCGTCGTCCTCACGAAGTTGCAGAACCTCGCCCTCGTGATCGGCGGCGGCCAGTGGGACGCCCGCGTCGAGGCCGCCGCCAACGCCCTCCTCCACACCGCGCTCGCCGCCGCGTTCTGGGTCGTAGGCCGCCGTTGGTTGGCGCCCTTCTGCCATGCGCCGCTCTTTCTCGTCACCCTCGCGCTCTTCGCCCTGCCGCTCGCCTGGCAAAACCTGCTCGGCGGCTTCCACTCGCAACAATATTGGCTGCTGGGACTTTCGTTCATCGTCCTGACCACGCTCCCGTTTTCCGGACCGCGGCAACCCCGCTGGTGGCTCGGCGCGTTTTCGGCGTTGCTCGTGCTGGGTTCGATGGGCTCCGGCTTTCTCGCCGCCTTTGTCGCCGCTCTCGTCGTCGGTTGGCGGCTTTTCCGCGGCGACACCCGGCTCCGCGACAGCTGGCCTACCATGGCCGTCGCGGCCCTCGCGATCGGCATCGGTGTTCTCGCCCGAGTGGAGGTCGAGTGGCACGCGCACATGAAGGCCAAGTCGCTCCACGATTTCGTCTTCTCCATCGTGCACAGCCTCCAGTGGCCGCTGCGGAACCAAGACTGGGCCGCCGCCGTGCTTTGGGCGCCGTGGGCGCTCGTCGCGTGGCATCTGATCCGTGCCCCGCGCGGCTCGGACCGAAAGATACCCCAGGCCATCGCCGCCCTCGGACTTTGGGTGCTCGCCCAACTGGCCGCCACCGCCTACGCGCGCGGCGCCGGCGCCGACTACCCGGCTTCGCGCTACATGGATACGCTCGGCTTCGGCACCATGGCCAACGCACTTGCCCTCGGCTGGTGGCTCTCGCAGGCCGCCCCGCTGCGCCGCCGGCTGCTCGGCGGCCTGCTCGCCGTCGCCTGGCTCTGGACCCTCGGCGCCGGGCTGCAGCGCATCACCCGCGACGCCTGGAACATCGAGCTGCCCGACGCGAAAAAGTACTACACCAAGGCCGAGGGCCACATGCGCCGCTACCTCGCCACGAACGACCCCAAGTTCCTCGCGTATCCGGATATCCCGTACCCGAGCGCCGAAACCCTCATCGACCGCCTCGCGCACCGGGGCGTGCGCGGCCTGATGCCCGTGCCGCTCCGCGCCCCGCTCGTCCTCGCACCGGCGCCCGAAGCCGGCGCCGGTTTCGCGGCCAACACCGCCATCGGCGTGAACCTCGTCGACCCGCCCCGCGCCGGACTCACCCCGGCGATCCCGCCCCTCGACTACACCGCCAGCTACGGTTCCTTCGGTCCCGCCGGCCTCGCCGCCGCCGCGCGGTGGCGCAGCGCTCCCGTCGCCCCGCAACTCGGCGGCTGGCTGCGTTTCGAGACCGCCGGCGACCTCGGCCGCCCCGGCGCCAAGGTCGCGCTTGAACTCCGCGACGCCGCCACCGACCGCCTGCTCGCCGAGGTGCGTCCCACCAAGGTGCCCGGCGACACGTGGCGCTCCGCCTACGTGCGCGCACCGGCCGCGCCGTTCGTGGTCGTCGCCCGCGACGACGACCCCGCCGCTTGGCTCGCCTTCAGCGGCCCGATGGAAATGTCCGAGCTTTCGTACCGCGTCATGCGCACCGTGAAACAGGGCGTCCTGATCGCGGTCCTCGCCGCGCTCGGCACCGTCGCTCTCGCTCTCGCGGTCTGGATCCGCGCCGGCGGCGGCAAACCCCGGCCCGACGGCAACGCCGTGTGATCGCCCCGCGCCGCGCGCCGCGGGATAATTCCTTGTCGCGCCCCGCCGGTTTCCCGACGCTCCCGGGCTTCCCATGAGGTGGTTCTCCCTCCAGGCCCTGCTCGCGGCCGCGCTCCTCAGCGCCGTCGTGGCCCTGCCGTTCTTGCCCGCGGCCAAGATGCGGCCCGACCTCTACCAATTGGAACTCCGGGTCACATCCCCGGTGGTCGCCCAATTCCAGATCTTCTACGACGACGGCGGCGGCATCCGCGAGCAACTCTCCGGCCGCGCCGCCCTGCAGCCATCCGCCGGCCCGGTGACGGTTCGCGTGCCCATCGCTCCCGGCACCTACCGGAAGCTCCGCCTCGATCCCCTCGACCGTCCCGGCAACGTCGTCCTCGAAGATCTCCGCCTGATCAGCCAACACGGCGGCACGCTCGCCCGGATCCCGTTGCGCGATTTCAAACCTGTCCACCAAGTGGCATCCGTCCGCCCGCGCGGCGACGGCATCGAGATCACCGTCGCCCCCGGCGACAACGATCCGCAACTCTACCTCGACCTCCCGGCCCCGTTGCACGTCACCGCCTCGTGGCTCGATTTCGCGCGCACGGCCTTGCCCGTGATGCTGCCCGTCTTCGGCGCGCTCGCGTTGCTGCTGTTCCTCTTCGGTCGCACCGCCGCCCTCCGCGCGCGCCTCGCCGCCTTCGGCACCTGGCTCGGCGCCCGCCCCGCCACCGCCGTCGCCCTCGGCGCCGTGCTCGCCACCGTCGTTTCCCTGCACCCGGTCATTTTCCTCGGCCGCAGCCTCGTCTCGCCGAACTTCGGCACCGTCCTGCTTTACGACACCTACCCGACTTTGCCGGGCTACAAGGATTCCGCGGTCGTCGATGCGCGGCTCTCCGATGTCGGCGCCGTCATGTGGCAGCACGTTCCGTTTTCCATGATGCAGCGCCGCGCGCTCGCCGCGGGCGAATTGCCGCTGTGGAACCGAGCCAACGCCGCCGGCGTCCCGCTGCTCGCCCAGGGGCAATCGATGTTCGGCGACCCGCTGCACCTCGGCGTGATCGCGGCCGACGGCGCCGCCTGGGCTTGGGACGCCAAGTACGTCGTCGCCAAGGCGCTCTTCGCCCTCGGCCTCGGACTCTGCGTGCTCACGCTGCTCCGCGCCGGCCGCCCGGAAACCTCCCGCGCCGCCCTCGGAGCCGCCGTGCTTGTCGCCGTGGCCGCGCCCTACATCGGCTTCTTCCACTACCGCATCAACCACCCCGCGTATTTCAGTCTCTGTTACGCGCCGTGGCCGCTGTACTGCCTGCTCCGGCTCGCGTTCGCGGCGTCGCGCCGGGAGATCGTTTTCGCCGGTACCGGGCTGATCGCGGCGAACTTCGCCCTGATGAACAGCGGTACCGTCAAGGAAGCCTACATGCTCCTCGTCAGCGTGAACTTCGCCGGGGCCGCCGTCGTCGTCGCCGCCGGCGGCACGGTCCGGCGGCGCCTCGGCAAACTGCTCGCGCTCGCCTGGGCCGGCCTGATCTTCGTGCTCCTCACCGCGCCGATCTGGGCCACGTTTCTCACCACGCTCCGCCAAGCCTACACCGGCTACAACACCGCCACCGCGTACCAGATCCAACCCACGCTGCTCCTCGGCCTTTTCGACGAAATCTTCTACCGGCCCCTGCTGAACGACGACCGCGTCTTCAGCCCCTCGCTCAATTTCCTCTTCCTCGCCGGCTTTCTCTACTTGCTCGCCACGCTGCGCCTGCAGTTTGCCCGCGCCGCCGTCGCCGCCCTCGCCGCCGCTTCGCTCGTCCCGCTCGCCCTCGCCTTCGGTCTCGTGCCGCCGACGTGGATCGTGACGATCCCGTTCCTCAGCAACATCGCGCACCTCGACAACACCTTCTCCTGCGTGCTCATCGTCCTTTGGGGAGTGCTCGCCGGCGTCGGCTTCGCCACCGCCGCGGAACGCCTCGGCACCAAGGAAGGCCGCGCCGATCTCATCATCGCGGGCCTGCTACTCGGCGCCTTGGCTTTCGGCTGGATCGCCTTCCGCCAAGCCGCCCACCGCCCGATTCTCGGCCCCATCTTCACCGTCCATCAACCGGGTCAGGTGCTCGCGATCGCCCCGTTCATCTGGCACTACCTCGCCGCGCTGCTGCTCGGTTGCGTCGCCCTCGCCCTCGTCGCGCGTCGGATCTTCGTGCGCGGCGCCCTCACGCCGTCCACGGGCCTGCTCTGCGCCGGCGCCGTCGCGGTGTTGCTCTGGCGCCACGGCGTCTACACCGACGCCGTCGGCTTCGACCACTTCACGCTGCGGCCGCCGGCCCGCGTCGACTTCCACGCGCGCTCGCCCGCGATCGACTTTGTCCGCGCCGCCCACGCCCGCGAACCCGGCCGCGGCTACGGCATCCAGGGCAATTTCTTCCCCGGCTGGACCGGCGTGTACAATCTCGAGACCGTCCACGGACCCGACGCCCTCGTGAACCCGTGGCTCCGCGAATTGGTCGGCGTCTCCGGCGTTGAGCGCATCTGGGATTGGCGTCTCTACTCCGAGGCCGCCGGCGTGGCCCAAGTGCGGCCGTTTTTCGACGCGCTCAACGTCCGTTTCTATTTCGACATCCTCAGCAAACACCCCGCCCTCGCCGCCAACCTTTCGTTCGTTCACGGCTCCGATCTCGACGTCTACGAAAGCCGCACCGCTTGGCCCCGCGCGTTCTTCACCGACCGACTCGGGGCCTATGCGAAACCCGAGGAACTGGTCCCGCTGCTGCGCGGCGCCGACGGCAAACCGCTGGCCGCCGCCCAGGCCGACGACCCCGATGCCGCCGCGGTCCTCGCCAAGCTACCCCGCGACTTGGCAGGCCGCACCGCCGTCGCCGCCACCGCCTACCGCCTCACCCCCAACACCACGCGTTTCAAGGTCCGCGCCACCGGCCCCGGGGTTGTCGTGCTCACCGAGGTCTTCTGGGCCGGCGACTTCCGCGCCGAGATCAACGGCCGCAAAGCGCAGGTCCTCCGGCTCAACCACACCTTCAAGGGCGTTGCCATCGAGGCCGCCGGCGAACACGACATCGTCTTCCGCTACGTGCCCAAGAACTTCCCCCGCAATCTCGCCCTCGGCGGCCTCGGCCTCGTGCTGCTCGCCGGGTCCGTCTTCGTCGGTCTGCGCCGTCCCGGCGCCGCCGCGTGAGCACTCCGGTCTGCCGCTGCTGCGGCTCCGCCCGGACCGCGTCGCGCGGCCGCAAGCCGGGCGAGTTCCTGAAACGGGAATTCGAATTTCTCGGCTGCGACGACTGCGGGTTCATGTGGGTCGAACCGTTCTCCGGTTTCGAGATCTACAACGACGCCTACTACCGGGGCCAGGGACCCGACCCCTTCGTCGACTACGATGCCGAATACCGCGACTGGCGCCGCAGCGACCGCGTCCATGAATTCGACGACCTCGCCCGGCTCGCCGCCGCCTACCTGCGCGCCCCGCGCGTGCCCGCCGCCCCGGGCGCGCCGGTCGAGTGGCTCGACTTCGGCTGCGGCGCCGGCGGTTTCCTCAAGTACCTGCGCGAAACGGCCGCGCTCGCCGGCCGCCCGCTGGCGCTGACCGGCCACGATGTCGGTTCCTACGCCGATTTGCTCGGCCGCAAGGACGGCTTCCGCATCCTCGATTTCGAACGCCTGCAGGCCGAGCCCGACGCCCGCTACGATGTCATCAGCCTGATCGAGGTCCTCGAGCATCTGCCCGAACCGCTGCCGCCGCTCCGGTTGATTTCCCGGCTGCTGAAACCGGGCGGCCTGCTCCTGCTCACCACCGGCAACCTCGAGTCACCGGTCGCCCGCCGCCACGGGATCCATTACCGTTACTGTGCGCCGGAGATCCACGTCAGTCTCTTCAATCCCCGCTGCCTCGCCGGTCTGTACCGAGCCGTCGGCCTCGAGCCGTATCCGGTCCGTTACCACGGCGCCGTGAAATTCAAGGTATTGAAGAGTCTCCGCCACCAGCGGTTCCGCCGCGCCCTTGCCGCCGCCGCACTGGCCCTGCCGCCCTTCGTCCGCGCCGTCGACGCGCTCTACGGCGTCTCCGCCATGCCCTGCGCCGTCAAACCCGCCGCCCGGGCCTGACCCACGGCTTTCCCGATTGGGGTCGGGGCGTGGCTCGCCCACGCCGGAGGACGCGCGCCAGGCGCGCCCCTACAGCAGACAGCCAAACGGGAATCCCGTGAGCCCGGGTGGACCCGGCGGTTTGAGGCTTGGAAACCGGGCCCGCTTGCGCGTTTGCTCTCGGTGTCCATGTCGCCTCCGCCCTTTCCGCCCATCCGTGACGGTGTGCTCTCGGTCGTCGTCCCGATTTACAACGAGGCCGCCACCGTCCGCACCGCGCTGGACGCAATCTTGGCCAAGGCCGTACCGGGCTGGCGGCTCGAGATCATCTTGGTGGAAAGCAATTCGACCGACGGCACCCGCGCCATCGTGCAAACCTACGCGTCGCACCCGCGCGTGAAATTGATTTTGGAGGATCGGGCCCGCGGCAAGGGCCACGCCGTCCGCGCCGGCTTCAAGGCCGCCACCGGCGATGTGATTCTGATCCAGGACGCCGACCTCGAGTACGATCTCAACGACTACGACATCCTCCTCGCCCCGCTCGCCGCCGGCCGCCAGTCCTTCGTCCTCGGTTCGCGCCACGGCCAGGGCGGCTGGGCCATCCGCCAGTTCTCCGACCAACCCTTCCAAGCCCTGATTCTCAACGGCGCGCACTGGGGTTTCACCTTTCTGATCAACGCAACCCTCGGCGTTTGGCTGCGCGACCCGTTCACGATGTACAAAGTCTTCCGGCGCGAATGCCTCGACGGCCTCACCTTCGAGTGCAACCGCTTCGACTTCGACTGGGAGCTCCTGATCAAGCTCATCCGCAAAGGCCACGAGCCGATCGAGATTCCGATCAGCTACAAATCCCGTTCCTTCAAGGAAGGGAAAAAGATCTCCATGTTCCGCGATCCCGTGACGTGGCTCTGGGCCCTCGCGAAGTTCCGGTTCCAGCGGATCTGACCGCCCGCCGGTGCGCCGACGCTTTCTCATTTTCGCCCTCGTGCTCGGCGCCGTGTGCGCCGCGGCCATGCAGGTGGCGCTGCGCATCGCGCCCGCGCACCAAGGCCTCGGCGCCAAGATCGAAGGCCGCATCACCGAGGGCGAAGGATGGTACCCGGGCGAACCCTTCGTCACGCACGTTCCCGTGCGCGCCTGGGGCTCGTGGACCGGCTCGGACGAAAACACCGGCACGCTGACGCTCGGCCCGTTCCCGGCTCCGGCCCGCTTGCGTTTCGCCGTCGGCGGCTACCCGCCCACGCCCGGCATTACTCTTCGGCTCGAACGTCCTGGGACCGCTGATACGTTGCCGATCAAGGCGCCCCACGTCGGCGAGCGCTGGCGCGTCGTCGAGGTCGCCGTGCCGCCGGCCTGGGTCGGCCAGCCGGTGCAGCTCGTCGCGATCGACGAGGCGAAGGTCCTCGGCGGTTGGCTCGCCGTCACGGAGCCGATCCGCGGCGGCGTCGGCGACGGCGCCGCCGGCCTCTGGCAAAATCTCGCCGCCTGGTCGCTCAACGGTTTCTGCCTCGGCGTCCTCTGGTTCGCCGCGATGCGCCTCTTGGCGCCGCGGCAATTCGTCCCGGCACCGTGGCTGCCGCTGCTCGGCCTCGCCGCCGTCGCCGCCTTCGGCTATCTCCTGTTTTGGATCTGGTTCGCCAGCCCCGCGGCCGGCACCGTCGCATCGTGGCTCGGGCTCGCCGCCGGGGCCGCGCTGCTGCTCCGTTCTCCGGCCCCCGACGCCGCCGTCGCCGCGGAAGCCGCCGCAGTCGTGCGGCTCACCGCGCTGGTCGGCCTGCTCTACCTCGGGGTGCTGCACCTGTTTCCTTCGTCGCTCGACTACTACCATCTCGCGGCGAACCGCTTCCGCGCCGAGCTCCCGACCGACAACGAACTGCCGCACGAAGTCTCCGCGCGCCTCGCCGCGGGCGAACCGCTGCGCCGCGCCGACGCCGACTGGCTTTCCAGCGACCGGCCCCCGCTCCAGAGCGGCTGGCATCTCATCACCTGGCCGGTCTCGGCCAAACTCGGCTTCACGCCGCGCGCGACCACCGGCACCGCCAGCCTCTGGCTGCAACTCGCGTGGGTCGCCGCCGCCTACGGCCTCCTGCGCACGCTGCGGCTCCGGCCCAACCGCGCCGCGGCGTGGACCGCGGTCGTCGCCCTCAGCGGCTTCTTCCTCCAGAACTCCACCTTCACTTGGCCGAAGCTCTCCGCCGCGGCCTTCGCGGCCGGCGCCTTCGGCCTGTGGGTGCTCGCCCCGCCCGAAGTCGATCGCCGGCGCGCGATCTTGGCCGGCGCCGTGCTCGCCTCCCTCGCCTGGCTGTCGCACGGCGGCGTCGCGTTTTCCTACCTCGTCCTCGCCCCCTGGATCGCCTGGCGGATGCTGCGCGGCGAAGCCCGCGACTGGCTGCTCGCCGCGTTGATCTTCGGCCTCTGCGCCGCGCCGTGGATCGCGTATCAGAAATTCTACGACCCGCCGGGCAACCGGCTCCTGAAGTGGCACCTCGGCGGCCAGATCCCGAAGGACGCACGCGGCACCTGGCAGACGATCCGCGAGGGTTACGCCGCGCTCACGTGGACGCAGATCTGGGACCACAAACGGCAAAATCTGGAAATCCAGGCCGGCGGCCGCTGGGGCGCGCTCGTCGAGACCGATCCGGCCCGCGCCCTCGAACGCCGCAACGAGGAATTCTTCCTCACCGGCCGCGCCTTCACCTGGTGGATCTTCGGTTTTCTGCTCTTCCCCTGGGTATGGAGCCGCCTGCGCCCCGACCACGGCGCCGACCCGCAGCTCGGGCGCATGCACCTCGCGCTGCTGCTTTGGCCGCTGCTCACGATTCCGCTCTGGTGCCTGCTGCTGTTCACCGGCGGGCAGGCCGTGATCCACCAGGGATCCTACGCCGCCATGCTCGCGCTGTTCGTGCTGCTGTCCGCGTGGTTCGACCGCGCCGGCCGCGGCTGGATCTTCCTGATCGCCGCGCTGCAAACGTTCACCCTCGCGACCACCTGGGCCCCGGGCAATCCCGTCGTCTTCGGCGACGTTTCCCCCGCCGCCCTCGGCGTCGCCCTCGCCGCCGGGGCCGGCCTCGCCTGGCACCTGCTGCGCCGCCGCGACGCCGACGACGTCCCGCCCGGCGAAGGCGCCGCCGCGCCGACCGCCACGCCGTCCGCTCCGTCCGGCGCCGCCCGCGCCTTCCCCTGGCTCGCCGCATTGCTCGCGCTGGTCCCGGCCGCGGTCTGCTGGCGCGCCCTCGGCGATCTCTGGTGGTTCGGCGACGATTGGGACCTGCTCGACCAGATCCAGCGGCTCGGCTTCTGGCGTTGGACGCTCCTCCCGTTCGCCGAAAACGTCGTTCCGCTTTTCAAAGTCCTTTGGGGCGGCCTCGTCTTCGCCGGCGCCGGCAGCTACGCGCCGCTCATCGCCGCCCTTTGGCTCACACACGCGCTCAACACCGCGCTGCTCGCGCGTCTGCTGCAACGCGCCGGCTGCAGTGCCCCGGCGCTCTGGTTCACGACCGCGCTGTTCGCCGTTGCCTCGATGAACGTGGAAACTCTCGCGTGGTCCGTGCAGTGGTCGGCGTTGCTCGCCGTCACGTTCTTCCTCGCCGCCGCCAACGTCCTCGTCCCGCGTCTCGCCGCGGGCGACCTCGGCGGGTTAGGCCTCCCTGCCGTCCTCGCTTTGCTTGCCGCCGGCAGCGCCCTGACCTTCGCGCGCGGCGTCCTCACCGGCGGCGCCCTCGCCGCCGTCGCCCTGCTGCCGCTCGGCCGATCCGTCGCGCCTTGGCCCGTACGGCTGCGCCTCGCCTCCGCCTGCCTGCTGCCGGCCGTCGCCGTCGCGGTCGCGATCATGCTGGTTTCGCCGGGCAACCATCGCGCCCTCGGCGCGCACGGCCGGGCGATCGCGGAGTTCGCGTTCACCTACTGGACCGCGGTGCCGCTTTACCGGCTGCTCGACAGCGTGACCTGGCATTGGCCGCTGCTGTTTGCCCTGGGCGCCCTCAAGGCTGGCCTGCTCGTCGCCGGTTGGCGCGCCGCGCTCGGCAGCCAGCGCCACGTGCTCGCGTTGCTGCTGATCTTCGACCTGGGCAACGCCGTGCTCCTCGGCATCGGCCGCCACCACACCGGCCTGCCCGCGGCCAACAGCGAGCGCTACTACTACAACTCCCTGCTCTGCACGCTGCCGTTCCTCGGCCTCGCCTTCGCCGCCTGGCTGCGGCCGTTGCCGGTGCCGCGTATCCGGATCGGCCTGACGGCCGCGCTCATCGTCCTCGCGGGTTTCCTCGCCGCCCGCAATTGGCCCGCTGCCGCGGAGCAGTTCGCCGTGCACCGCGGCCGCAATACCCGCGACCTGCTCCTGCGCCAGCCGCAGCCGCCCGCCGAAGGCGCCGTCCCGGGCATTCCGTTTTTGCCCACCGCGCGGGCCAAAGAACTGATCCGGGACTACGGCCTGCACTGAGGTCCGCGCCATGACCGGTCCGTCCGCCCCGCCCTCCCGTTTCCGCCGTCTGCAGATTCTCGGCGCGTGGTGGCACGGGCCGCAGGGCGCCCTCGTGGCCGTCGCCCTCGCCGTGGCGTTGCTCTTCCTGCGCAAACCCTGGGCCCTGCAGACGCCGCAGCTGTACGCCGAGGACGGCAGCATTTTCCTCGTCGGCCACGAAACGCTCGGCCTGCAGGCCTGGTTCACGCCGTACATGGGCTACCTGCACCTGCTGCCGCGCGCCGTCGCCTGGTTCGCCGGCACGTTCCTCGACGCGGGTTGGTGGCCCGCCTGCTACGTCGGCGCCGCCGCCGCGGGCACCGTGCTCGTGCTCCTGCGTTTCGCCTCGCCGCGCTTCGCCGTCCCCGGCCGTTCCTGGTTGATTCTTTCGGTCGGGCTCGTCGCGCAGACCGGCGAAACGGTGCTGAGCCTGACCAACCTGCAATGGTTCACCGCCTTCGTGTTTCTCCAGCAGGCGATCTTCTCGCCGCCTGCCGGCCTCGGCCAACGCGTCGGCGACCTCGTCTTGGTCGCGCTGGCGGGACTCACCGGTCCCTTCGTGCTGCTGTTCCTGCCGCTGCTCGTCTGGCGCGTCTGGCGTGACCGCACGGCGGATACGTGGGCCGTCGTCGCCGTCGCCGGCCTCTGCGCCGCCGTCCAAGCTTGGTTCCTCTGGCAGTCCGAGTCCGCTGCCCCGGCGGGCGGGGCATGGCGCCCCGGCATGCTCGCGTCCGCGCTCGGCGGCCGGCTCGTGACGCGACCGCTCTTCGGTTTCGGTCTCGCCATTGATTTCGCGGCCTGGGCCCACGCCGCGATCGGCGGCGCGGTGCTGGCGTGGCTGCTGTTCCGCACGCTGCGGTCCGGTGCACGCACCCCGGTCGGCGTCGCCGTGGTCGCCGCCCTCGTGCTCACGGTCGCGGCGGCGGTGCTACGCTGCCGGCCCGACCGTTGGGATTGGGATGACCTGACTTTTTCGGACCGCTACTTCTTCATGCCCCGCGTGCTCGTCGCGTGGCTGATCATCTGGGAGTGCGGCGCCGTCTCCCGGCTCGCCGCTTGGACGGCCCGCGCCGCGTGTCTCGCCGCCGTGTTCCTGAATGCGCGCGGCCACGTGCAGCCCGCGCCGCCCGACTACCGCTGGGCCGATCACTGCGATGCAATCCGCCGCGGCGTCCCGGCAAAAATCCCCACGTTGCCCGAAGGCTGGACGCTCGACTACCCGGGCCGCCCCGGAGCCAATCCATGAGCACGCTATCGCCGATGCCCTCGGGTTGGTTCGATCGGATCGCCGCGCGCGCGCGCGAGCCGCGGACCTTGCTCTGGTTCGCGTTGGGCTGCGCCGTCCTGCTCGCCCTGCGCAAACCTTGGGCCTTGCACACACCGCAACTGTGGGCCGAAGACGGCAGCATTTTTTTGGTCCAGAACGAACAAATGGGCCTGCGCGCGTGGTGGGAGCCCTACAACGGCTACCTTCATCTGCTTCCGCGCCTCATCGCGTGGACAGCGAGCCGCATCGCCGATGTCGCCTGGTGGCCGGCGCTCTACAACGGCGCCGCTTTTCTGCTGCACCTCGGCGTCCTCGTGCGGCTCGCCTCCCCCCGCGTGCTGCTGCCGGCCAAGGCCGGGTTCATGCTGGCCCTGGTCGCCGTCGTCGGCACCGGCGAGCCGCTCCTCAACGTGACCAATGTCCAATGGGTCACGGCGTTCTACCTGTTGCTCCAGCTCTTCCTCGTGCCGCCGGCCACGGTCGCGCAACGTCTCCGCGATCTCGCGCTCCTCGCCGTCGTCGGTCTCAACGGTCCCTTCGCGCTCGTGTTCCTTCCGCTGTTCGCCTGGCACGCGTGGGACCGGCGTTCGCGCGAGGCCTGGGCCGCGTTCGCGGTGCTGGCGGTCTGCGCCGGCGTGCAGGCTAGATTCATGCTGCAGGCCAACCTCGCCCTCGAGGGCGGCGGCGCGGCTTTCCGGCCGCTGATGGGTTTCTCGATCCTCGGCAGCCGGCTGATCACGTGGCCTTTCTTCGGGCCCGTCGCGGTCAAGGCCTGGCCCTTCGCCGTGCACGCCGCGTTGTTCGCCGCGGTGGTGGTCTTCGTCGCGTGGCGGACGTGGCGCGCTGCCGCCGACCGCCCGATCCGCGCCGTGCTGTTCGCCGCGTTCGTCCTTGTCACCGTCGCCTGCAGCATCCGCGTCCGCGCCGACACGTGGGAGGACGACAACCTCGTCAACGGCGACCGCTACTTCTTCATTTCCCGCGTCCTGCTCGCCTGGTTGCTGCTCCTCGAGTGGCGCGCGCCCTCGCGGTTCGTGGCGTGGCCCATCCGGGCCGCCTTCGTGCTCGGCGCCGCGTTGCACGTGCCGCACTACGCGATCCCCGCCCCGCCGGACTACCGGTGGCGCCAGCACTGCGATCCGATCCGCCAAGGCACTCCCGCCAACATCTACACGCTGCCCGAAGGTTGGTGGATCGAATACCCCGGCCGACCGAAACCCTGAGCGCCCGCGCGCGCCGCCCTCCAGCCCGCGCGTGACTTCCCGCCCGCCACCCCTCAACGTCCCCGTCCCGCTTTTCCGTCCATGCCCAAGACCCTCCTTGTCACCGGTTCCTCCGGCCTCATCGGTTCCGAAGTCTGCGCGTATTTCGCGCGCGAACTCGGCTACACGGTCCACGGCGTGGACAACAACCAGCGCGCCGTCTTCTTCGGCCCGCAGGGCGACACGCGCTGGAACCAGCAGCGGCTCGCGCAGGAACTGCCCGGCTTCGTGCACCACGAGCTCGATATCCGCGACCGCGCCGGCGTCCTCGCCCTGATCAAGTCGGTCAAGCCGTCGGTCATCGTCCACACCGCCGCCCAGCCCAGCCACGACCGCGCCGCGGCGATTCCCTTCGACGACTTCGACACCAACGCCGTCGGCACCCTCAATCTCCTCGAGGCCGCGCGCCAGGCCTGCCCCGAATCGCCCTTCGTGCACATGAGCACGAACAAGGTCTACGGCGACGCCCCCAACCGCATCGCCCTGCGCGAACTGCCCACGCGCTGGGACTACGCCGACGCCGCCTACGGCCACGGCATCGCGGAAACGTTCACCATCGACCAATCGAAGCACTCGCTCTTCGGCGCTTCCAAGGTCGCCGCCGACGTCATGGTCCAGGAGTACGGCCGCTACTTCAACCTGCCGACCTGCGCCCTGCGCGGCGGTTGCCTCACCGGCCCCAACCACACCGGCGTCGAGCTCCACGGCTTCCTCAGCTACCTCGTGAAATGCAACCTCGAGGGCCGCGAGTATAAGATTTTCGGGTACAAGGGAAAACAGGTCCGCGACAACATCCACTCCCTCGACGTCGCCCGCTTCATGGCCGCCTTCGTCGCCGCCCCGCGCGCCGGCGAGGTCTACAATCTCGGCGGCGGCAAGGCCAACTCCTGCTCCATCCTCGAGGCGTTCAAGATCGCGGAAAAGTTCTCCGGCAAGGCGCAGGTCCACACCTACGTCGACCAGAACCGCGCCGGCGACCACATCTGCTACTACAGCGATCTGCGCAAGATGCGCGCCCACTACCCCGCCTGGGACATCACCCAGTCCCTCGAGGAAACCATCCGCCAGATCGTCGACTCCTGGCAGCGCCGCCAAAAATAGCCGCAACTCCGCCGGCCGGCGGGCGTCGAACCGCTCCGGTTTCCCCGCCGTCCATGTCCTCCCGAATCCTCCGTCCGCTGCGGTTTGTCTTCCTTCTCGCCGCGCTGGTGCCGGCGCTTTCCGCCACCTCCGTCGTTCCGCCGTCGTTCCCGGAACTCGTCGCCGAAGCCGACGCCATCTACTCGGGCCGCGTCACCGCCGTCGAAGCCCGCAGGCTCACGGCCCCCGACGGCAGCCCGCTGATCAAGACGTTCGTCACCTTCGCGGTCGAACGCGTCCTCAAGGGCGCCGCCCGCGAATCCGTTACCCTCGAACTGCTCGGCGGCCAGATCGGCGACGACCGCCTGCGCATCCAGGGCATGCCGGTCTTCGCCGTCGGCGACCGCGACTTCGTCTTCGTCCAACGCAACGGCATCCAGTATTGCCCCCTCGTCGCCCTCGGCCACGGCCGCTACCGCGTGCTCCGCGACCAGGCCTCGGGCCGCGACTACGTCGCCCGCGACAACCGCCGCCCGCTGGCCGCGACGTCGGACGTCGAATTGCCGCTCCACGGTTTGCCCGCCGGCGTCGCG
Source organism: Opitutaceae bacterium (assembly GCA_027482185.1). Taxonomy (GTDB): domain Bacteria; phylum Verrucomicrobiota; class Verrucomicrobiia; order Opitutales; family Opitutaceae; genus ER46. The sequence goes on from JAIXWF010000019.1 coordinate 312,298, forward strand.
CCGGCCCGCGCCGCCGCGCCGGCCGCGGCCCTGAGTCCCGACGCCTTCGCCGCGGAGATCGCGACGGAAGTCGCGCGCATCCCCGCCGTCCGCGAACGTCTCTGACGCCATGCGCCCCCGCCCGCTCTTCCTCGCCGCGGCCATCCTGCTGTCGGCCGCCCTGCCGGCCCGCGCTTTCAACCTGCTCGGCACCGCCTGGCCCGCCGGCGACATCGTCATGCACCTCCAGCTGGGCCAGCCGCCCTCGCCGCTGATCGACGGCGCCACCGATTGGAACGCCGTCGCCCAAGCCGCCCTCGACGAATGGAACGCCCAGATTGTCCGCGCGCGTTTCACCTCCGTCCCCAATTCCACCGCTGAGATCCGTCGCGGCAACCGCACCAACAACGTCGCCTTCCGCGCCGATATCTACGGCACCGCCTTCGATTCACGCACCCTCGCCGTCACCATCGGCGCCAGCAGCACGTCGACGGGCCTGTTCACCGAGCAGGACGTCCTGTTCAACTCGAACCTCACTTGGAATTCCTACCGCGGCAGCCTGCGGGCTGGCTCGCCGGACCTGCGCCGCGTCGCGCTCCACGAGTTCGGCCACGTCCTCGGCCTCGACCATCCCGATGAAGCCGAGCCCGTGCAGAACGTTGCGGCGATCATGAACAGCACGATCAGCAGCCTCGAATCCCTGCAGACCGACGACGTGAACGGCATCCGCGTCCTCTACGCCGCGGGCACGGGCGTGCTGCCCGTCATCACCGCCCAACCGCAGAGCCGCACCGTCCGGGTCGGCGAAAGCTTCACGCTCGCGGTGAACGTCGGCGCCGGCAGCGCCCCGCTCACCTACAGCTGGTTTTTCCGCGCCGCCGGCACCACGACCCTGCAGCGCTTCAGCCTCGCCGAAGGCCCGTCCTACACGATCGGTTCCGTGCAGGCCGCCGACGCCGGCGAATACTCCGTCGGCGTCACCAGCCCGAGCGGCGGCACCGCCGTCAGCACCGCCGCCGTCCTCACGGTGCAGCCGGTCGCCACGAGCCAGGACACCCTGCTCACCAATCTCTCCACCCGCGCCGTCGTCGGCACCGGCAGCGACGTCATGATCGCCGGCTTCGTCGTCGGCGGCACGACTTCGAAAAACATCTTCATCCGCGCCGCCGGTCCCGCGCTCGCCGGCTTCGGCGTCGCCGGCGCCCTCGCCAACCCGACCCTCCGTCTTGTCAACGGCAGCGGCGCCACGGTGGCGGAAAACGACGACTGGGACGCCGCCGGTGCCGGCACCCCGCTCGTCGCCGCCGCCAACCGGCTCGGCGGGTTTGCGTTTCCCCGCGGCAGCCGCGACGCCGCCATTCTCACCACCCTTGTGCCCGGCAGCTACACCGCGGTGGTCAGCGGCGTCGGCAACACCGGCGGCATCGCCCTCGTCGAGGCCTACGATGCCGACGTCGACCTCGCCACCTCGCGCACCCGCCGGCTCGTCAACATCGCCACCCGCGGCCGCGTCACCGGCGGCGACAATCTCCTCATCGCCGGTCTCGTCGTCACCGGCCCCGGCCCGCGCACGTTTCTCATCCGCGCCATCGGTCCCACGCTCGGCCGCGCCCCTTTCAATCTCGCCGGCGCCATGCTCGATCCGTTTTTGCGCATCTACCGCGGCGCGACGCTGCTGCGCGAAAACGACGACTGGGACACGCCCGCCTCGGCCCAGACCGCGCTGCGGGAGGCCGCGACGAAAGTCGGCGCCTTCGCCCTGATGGAAACGCGCGACTTGGTCCTCCGCTCCGGCCTCGATTCCGCGATGCTGATCACCCTCGAACCCGGCAGCTACACCGCGCAGGTCTCCGGCTTCGAAGGCTCCACCGGCATCGCCCTCGTCGAGATTTACGAGGTGCCTTGAACCGCTCGCACCCGCAACCGCGCCGCTAAACCCAAGTGTAGGGGCGTGGCTCGTCCACGCCCGTCCGAAGCAAACACCCCGCGCCCCCACCCCCGCACCGCGCACCCACCCGACCCATCGGCCATCCGCGACCGGCCACCCACTCCTCGTTTCCGCCTCGCATCGCCGGATTTCTTCTCGTGACGGACCGGACGAGCTGTCTTCCTCCCGCCATCTCCCAAGGTTCCGATCCCTGACCGCCCCGGCAGGATCGAACGTTTACCCCCCCCAGCCCCGGCCCGCTTTTGCCCCATGCCCACGCGCCCCGTTCCTCGTCGCGAATTTCTCGAAAAATGCATCACCGGCGGCTTTTTGGTCGGAGCCGCTGCCGTTTCCCAGACCCGGCTCTTCGCCGCCTACAACGAAGCCGTGCAAAAGGCCGCCAAGCCGACGCCGCCCGAAGTGCTCGGGCCGTTCTTCAAAAAAGGGGCGCCCAACCAGACCAACCTCCGCGTCGCCGGCGAGCCCGGTCTGCCGCTCGCCATCTCCGGCCGGATCCTCGACGCGCGGGGCGAGCCCGTGCACGACGCCAAAGTCGAACTCTGGCACGCCGACCACCGGGGCATCTACGACGTCCACGGTTTCCGCTACCGGTCGAAATTGGCCCTGGGCAACGCAACGCAGTACCGGGTCGAGACCATCATGCCGGGCCACTACCCCAGCCGCCCCGTGCAGCACGTGCACTACCTGATCACCGCCCCCGGCTGCAAACCGCTGATCACCCAGCTCTACTTCGCCACCGATCCCTACTTCGACGGCGACCCCGATCGGAACTTCGCCAAGGGCGGCGTCGTGGCGAACCGCGAGTGCGTGCGCCCGGTCATGCTGCTGGACGAAAATACCGCACCGCGCACCGCGGTCACCTTCGACCTTGTGCTGGAGAAAGCCTGAACCCGATGCGCACCTTCTTTTGGTCGCTCGTGGCCACCGGAGCCTTGGTGGCAACTGCGTCCGCCGCGACCGCGACGGACCGGACAATCCCGCTGGAAGCGGCGGCGACGGATGTCGCCTTCGCCCCCGACGGCCGCTCGCTCTACGTTGTCACCGCGGGGAGAAATCTCCTGCAGTTCGACGTCGCCGCCGGCCGGGTCGAGCGGACCTATGCGTTGGACAACGACGAACGTCGCCCCGGGGTGCAGGTCGCCGCCGGCCGGTTCACCACCGTCACGTCCGCCGGAGCCCTGCGGCTGCGCGAATTGAAAAACGGCAACGCGGTCGCGACGTTCTCCGTGCCGGTCGCGCGGGCGCGGATCGGAACTGTGGCCGCTGCGTCGGACGGCTCGCTCCTCGCGATCGCCGGCGGCGATCCCGCCGCGGCCAGCGCCAACATCGTCCACGTCGTGGACCGAACGGGACAGCCGCGTTTCCGTTTCCCGGCCGGCATCGGCGCGATGGCCGCCATGGCTTTCTCGCCCGATGGCGGCACATTGGTCGCCGCCAGTTTCGACGCGGACATCCGGATCTGGGACGTGCGCACCGGCACGCTGGTGCATTGCCTCGAGGAGATGCCGCTCGCGATGTTCGATCTGGATTTCTCGCGCGACGGCCGGCTCCTCGCGACCGCCGGAGCCGACCAAACGATCTACCTCTGGGATACGAAAACGTGGCGGATCGTGCGCCGCCTCGAGGGACAACCGGAGACGGTGCGCCGGCTCCGTTTCTCGCCGGACGGAACCCGCCTGGTTTCGGGCGGCATGAGTGCCTTGGACTTTGAAGCCCCGGTGAAAGTTATCCTTTGGGACGTGGCTTCGGGCAGGAGCCTGCGGACCTGGGAAACCGCGCATCGGGTCAACGCCCTGGCCTTTTCCTCGGACGGACGCCAGGTGGCGGTCGCGGACGGCAGCAAGCAGGCCAAAGTCTGGGCCGTGCCGAACTGAGCGGCCCCGCAAGTCCGGCCGAAATCGAGTCGTAGGGGCGCGGCTTGACCGCGCCCGGCCGAAAGGGCGCGCTCGAGGCGCGCTCCCACCACGGCGCTGAGTCAAAGACGCCGACCCGCGCAAGGTGCACCCGGGCGGCGGCCGCAATCGTCAAACCTCCCGCGCCCTTCCTCCCACTTTCACCTTTCAACCTTCAACTCGGCCGCATCGCCGCCTGCCAACTTCGGCATTCCTTTCGGTCCGCCGCTGTGTTTCGTCTCCGGCTCCGCGCCCGCCATGTCCGACTTCAAACACTTCTTCGGCGTCCCGCCGTCCGACCAAAACGCCCTCGATCTTTTTGCCGGCGAATGGTCGTCGCAGCCCCCGGCCAACCGCCCGGAGTTGAAGGCCGGCGTCACGCCGCTCTTCGACGACCCGCGCATCGCCTGGGCCCACCATCGTCTGATGGAAATGGGCCTCGCCGGCGGCGTCACCGGCCGCGATGTCCTCGAACTCGGCCCCCTCGAAGGCGGCCACACCTACCTCCTCGATCGCCTCGAGGCCAAGTCCGTCACCGCCGTCGAAGCCAACGCCCGCGCCTACCTCAAATGCCTCATCGCCAAGGAAACCTTCGGCATGCCGCGCGCGCGTTTCCTCCTCGGCGATTGTCTCTCGTTTCTCCAGGCCCCGGGCCCGCGCTACGAAGTCGGCATTGCGTGCGGCATCCTCTACCACCTTACCGATCCCGTGGCGCTGCTGCACCTGCTGGCCCAGCGCTGCGACGCCCTCTTCCTCTGGACCGTCTTCTACGATCCTGAATTCGTGGCGAAGAACCCCGTCCCCGGCGCCAAGTTCTCCGAAGCCCTGCAAATGGAAACCGCCGGCTTCAAGCACACGGTGCATCGCTTCAACTACGGCCCGTCGCTCGATTGGAAGGGCTTCTGCGGCGGCGGCGAAGTTTACAGCTACTGGATGGAAAAGACGGAAATCATCGGCGCCCTCCGCCAATTCGGTTTCACCGATTTCCGTACCGAGGAACACCCCAACGTCCACGGCAGCGCCCTCATGCTCGCCGCGCGCCGCGCCTGAGGCCGCCCGCTGCGGCCGAGGCGCACATTTGACGTAGCTTTCCGCCCGGCCCAACGTCTCACCCGCCGTCCATGTCGTCCCGCTCTCGCCTCGCCGCCCTCGCCCGCGCGTGCCGGATTCCGGCCGCGGCCGCGTGTCTGGCCGCCTCGGCGTTGTCGGCGGCCGACGCCCCTGCGCCGCGCAAATCGCCGTTCCTCCCGCCCGCCACCGGCGGCGCCGCCGAGGTCTCGGCCAACGAAGCGATCGAGTTCGCCGGCGTCGTTGCCGGCAAGACCACGCACCTCATCTTCCACGACAAGACCGCGAAGAAAAACCGCTGGGTCCAGGTCGGCGAGACCGTCGAGGGCATTTCCGTCGTGAGCTACGACGCCCGCCGCGACCAAGTCGTCGTCAAGATCAACGGCAACCAGAAGGTCCTCGCGTTGCGCAAGGCCACCGGCCCCGTCAACGCCCCCGCCGCGGTCGCGGCCCTGCCGCCCGCCGCCGGCTTCAACGTCCCGTCCGCCCCGCCGCCCGCCGCGCCGACGACCGAGCCTTTGGTGCTGACGCCGACCACTCTCGCCACCACGGCGGCGACGCCGGTCGCCGCCCCGACCCCCGCCCCGCAGCCCGCGGGTCCGGCCACGCCCGAGATTCAGCAGAAGCAGGAAACGGAAGCCCGCATGCTCGTCAGCGACCTCCTCGAGATCGGCATGGCCCAGCGCCGCGCCTACGAGGAAGCGCAACGCAAGGCCGCCTCCGCCCAACCCGACGGCGCCCAACCCGCGCCCCCGGCGACGCCCGCACCGTGACCACCGCGCGGCGCAGCCGCGGGTGGAGTTGAAAGGTGAAAGTTGAAGGTTGAAAGACCGGACCTCGGTGCCCGGCCCCATCAACCCAGAACCCAAAACTCAAAACCCAAAACTCAAAACCCCAAACCCGCCCGCCCGCCCCAACTCCGAACTCCAAACCCCAAACTCCAAACCGAGAAACCGGCCTCAGGCCGGTTTCACGCCCCAGGCATAGGCCCAGAAATCGAGCCGGCCCGCGACCTTCACGTCGGCAAAGCCCGCGCGCTTGAGAAACGTTTCCAGTTCCGGCTGCGAGGAACATTTCGAGATCTGCGCCGGGCGCTCCTTCGGTTGGAAGGTCCGCCGGCTTTCCTCGAACACCGCCCAGCCCGCGCCCGACGCGATGTCGACGTTGTCGCAATAGAATCGCCCGCCCGGTTTCAGCACGCGCTTCGCCTCGAGCACGTAATTGTAGCGGTCCCATTCCTCGAGGTGCATGAAGACCACGGTCGTGTACACGACGTCGACCGACGCATCCGCGATCGGTTGCAAGTCGTAGCCCGACACCTCCTGCAGGCGGATATTCTCGAGCCCGAGCAGCCGCCGCCCGGCCAGCCGGATCATGTTCGCGGATACGTCGCAGCCGATCCATTGCTTCACGAACGGCGACAGCACCCGCCCAACGCGCCCCACGCCGCAGCCGATTTCCAATACGACGTCGTCGCGCCGGAGGCCCACGGTGTCGCGCAAAATGTCCGCCGTGTCCTCGGCGTCGGCGTGGAACTTGTCCTCGTCCGTGTACCCCGAGACCACGAGGTAGGCGTCCTTTTTCGTGCCCGAGAGGGCGTTCCAGACCGCTTTGTAATCGCCGCGAAGTTGGCTCATGCGGCGCGCACTGTGAGCAAGCCCGCGCCCGATTTCACGGCGAATCTCCGGCCCGCGGCCCCGTTTCGCCGCCCGCCACCGCCGCTCCAACTTCCCGCTTCCCGGCCCCCGCGATTTTCGCATGCTCGGCCCGATGCGTATTCTGATCTCCGGCGTTTGCGGCTTCGTGGGCAGCACGCTCGCGCGCGCCCTCGCCGAGAGCGGCACCGGCCATACGCTCGTCGGTTTCGACAACTTCATCCGCCCCGGCAGCGAGACCAACCGCGACGACCTCAAACGCCGCGGCGTGAAACTCTTCCACGGCGATCTCCGCTCCGCCAGCGACCTCGAGTCGCTGCCCGCCGTCGATTGGGTGATCGATGCCGCCGCCAACCCCAGCGTCCTCGCCGGCGTCGACGGCCGCACCAGCTCCCGCCAGCTCGTCGAACACAACCTCGGCGGCACGGTCAACGTCCTCGAATTCTGCAAGCAGCACCGCGCCGGCTTCATCTTGCTCAGCACGAGCCGCGTCTACGCGATCGAGCCGCTCGCCGCTTTGCCCGTGGAAGCCGCCGGTCCGGCCTTCCGCCTGACGCCGGGCGCCGCCCTCCCGCCGGGCGTCGGCCCCGCCGGCGTCGCGGAAACGTTTTCCACCGCCGCCCCCGTTTCCCTCTACGGCGCCACCAAGCTCGCCAGCGAGGCCCTCGCGCTCGAGTACGGCGCCACCTTCAATCTCCCCGTCTTCGTCAACCGCTGCGGCGTGCTCGCCGGCGCCGGCCAATTCGGCCGCGCCGACCAAGGCATCTTCGCCTACTGGCTCAACGCCTGGCTGCGCCGTCGCCCGCTCAAGTACATCGGCTTCGGCGGCACCGGCCACCAGGTCCGCGATTGCCTGCATCCGCGCGATCTCGTGCCGGCCCTCGAAAAACAATTCGCCGCCCCCGCCCTCCCGGCCGGCGACCGCATCGCCAACTTCGCCGGCGGCGCCGCCTCCGCGCTGTCGCTCCGCCAACTCAGCGACTGGTGCTCCGCCCATCTCGGCGCCCACGACGTCGCCGCCGATCTCACCCCGCGGCCCTTCGACATTCCGTGGATGGTCCTCGACGCCGCCAAGGCACAACGGCTCTGGCAATGGCGCCCCGCAACGCCCGTCGGCGCCGTGCTCGAGGAAATCGCCGCCCACGCCCGCGCGCACCCGGACTGGCTCGACCTCTCCGCCCCCTTCTAGCCTTCCGGCCCGCATGGTTTCTCCCGCCGCCCCGCTTACCCTTTTCTCCGTCGTCATTCCCGCCCGCGACGAGGAGGAATCCCTGCCGTCCACGGTCGAGGACATCGTCACGACCTTCAACGCCGCCGGCGTGCCCCACGAGATCGTCGTGGTCGACGACGGCAGCCGCGACCGCACCTGGGCCGTCCTGCAGGAACTGAAAACCAAGTTTCCCACCTTGGCCCCGGTGCAGAACACCGGCCAAAACGGCTTCGGCCGCGCCGTGGTCCGCGGGCTCGATGCCGCCCGCGGCGATGCCGTGGTGGTCATGATGGCCGACGCCTCCGATTCGCCGCACGACGCCGTCCAGTACTGGCGCTTGCTCAACGATGGCTACGATTGCGCCTTCGGCAGCCGCTTCGTCGACGGCGGCGAGGTCGTCGACTACCCGCGCGTCAAACTCTTCGTCAACCGCCTCGCCAATGCCCTCGTGCGGATCGGTTTCAACATTCCGCTTAACGATACCACCAACGCCTTCAAGGCCTACCGCCGCACCGTGATCGACGGCTGCCGGCCGTTCCTCGCGCCGCATTTCAATCTCACCGTCGAAATGCCCCTCAAGGCCATCGTCCGCGGGTTCAGTTTCGCCGTGATTCCGATTTCTTGGCGCAACCGCAAGTTCGGCGTCGCCAAGTTGAAGATCAAGGAGATGGGCAGCCGCTATTTCTTCATCTGCGCCTACGTCTGGCTGGAAAAGTACTTCAGCCGCGGCGACTACCGGCGGAAGTGACGCCCCGGCTGAACCGGTCCGGCCATCCGCCGCTTTCACCGCATCGTCACACCGCCGGGTTGCCGCCGTCCGTCGCTCCGGCGTTGTGAATATCTTGCCCGCAATCGGCACTAGACCTGCAGCGGAATTCATCCGAGAACTGCCAATCCCACCGAACATGAACCAAACCACGAACCATCACCCGCACCACGCGGCCCGCCGGATTTTCCGGGCTGTCACGTGCCTGATCGGCCTTTCCCTGGCCGCCTTTGCCTATGCCCAAGGCCTCGTCTCCTCGGGCATCACCGGCGTCGTCCGCGACACCGGCGGCAAGCCCGTCGCCGGCGCGACCCTCACCGCCAAGCACTTGCCCACCGGCACGTCCTACACCGCGGTGTCCTCGGAAAACGGCCGCTATTACTTCCGCGGTCTCGTGGTCGGCGGGCCCTACACCCTCGCCACCTCCGCCGCGCGCATGAAGCCCGCGGAGATCACCGAGGTCGTCACCCAGCTCGGCCAGGACATCGACGTCAACGTCACCCTCGCCCCCGCCGATGTCGTCGTGATGGAAAAGTTCGCCGTCTTCGGCGCCTCCACCGAACTCGACTCGACGGCCACCGGCGCCGCCTCGGTCCTCACCCGCGACAAGCTCCTCGCGCAGCCGACCGCCCAGCGCTCCTTCGCCGACATGGCCCGCACCAACGCCGCCGTGACCCTGCGCAACGTCTTCGGCGATCGCCAGGAAGCCATGCTCACCGCCGTCGGCCAGAACAACCGCTTCAACTCCATCACCCTCGACGGCGCCCGCATCAACGACCAGTTCGGTCTCAACGCTTCCGGCCTCCAGTCGTTCTTCAATCCCCTCTCCCTCGAGACCGCCGAACAGGTCTCGATCTCCGTCTCCCCCTACGATGTCCGCCAGAGCGGCTTCACCGGCGCTTCCGTCAACGTCGTCACCCGCAGCGGCACCAACACCTTCCACGGTTCGCTCTACGGCTACTACACGGACGCCAAGTACGCCGACAAGGACGTGATCGGCGGCCTCGCCGGCCAGCGCCCGCCCGATGAGCGCAAGACCTGGGGCGCCACCCTCGGCGGTCCCCTCTGGAAGAACCACCTCTTCTTCTTCGCCAACTACGAGAAGTTCGAGCGCACCCAGGTCGCCGCGGCGCCCACGATGACGCCCGACGCCACGAGCCTCACCGCCATCAACAACGCCATCGCCTCCATCCGCACCGCGTCCGGCAAGACCTTCGACATCGGTTCGTTCGGCGGCGGCGGCTCCCTGATCACCGAAGAGGAAAAGAAACTCTACAAGGTCGACTGGAACATCACCAAGGACCACCGCCTCTCCGTCCGTTACAACGAGACGGTCGGCACGCTCCCGCAGTTCGGCCGCTCCAACAGCATCGGCGGTGCCTTCACCGGCATCCTCGGCGCCGCCGGCCCCGCCGCCACCCGCGGCACCGCGCTCAGCTCCAACTTCTATTCGCAGATCCGCTCCGAAGATGTCTGGGCCGCCACGCTCAACAGCCAGTGGACCTCCGACTTCAAGAGCGAATTCAAGTGGTCCAAGACCGCCTACGAACAGCTCACCGCTTCCCCGGTCGTCTTCCCCGAAGTCCGCATCTTCGGCACCTCCGGCACCGGCTCCGACGGCCGCGCCGTCAACGGCACCGGCGTCGTCGTCCTTGGCACCGAGCAATTCCGCCACGGCAACATCATCCGCGTGAAGACCGAATCCTTCAGCGGCAACGCCGATTACTTCTGGAAGAATTTCCGCTTCTCCGGCGGCTTCGACCGCGAGGAAAGCGACTTCTTCAACCTCTTCCGCCAGTCCTCGTACGGTCTCTTCGACTACGCCAGTCTGGCCGACTTCGCCGCCGACCGCCCCGCCGCCTACACGCGTGCGTTCTACGTCAACGGCACGCCCGCCGCCGACATTTCCGACTTCGCGATCACCGGTCTCTTCGCGCAGGCCAAGTGGGACATCACCTCCCGCCTGAACCTCACCGGCGGTGCCCGCCTCGACCTCGTCGAGTCCAGCTCCCGCCCGCCGCTGAACCAGAATTTCGTCAACACCTTCGGCGTCCGCAACGACGGCAACGTCGACGGCACCCAGATCGTCTCCCCGCGCTTCGGCTTCAACTGGGCCCTCGACGAAGCCCGCACCATGCAGCTCCGCGGCGGCGTCGGCTACTTCACCGGCCGCGCCCCCTGGGTCTTCATCTCCAACGCCTACGGCAACACCGGCGTCGGCCGCTTCTCGCAGCTCGCCTCCGGCGCCGCCGCCCCGCAGCTCGGCGCCTACCTGCGCAACAGCTTCGACTTCGCCAACCCGATCGGCATGGCCGCTTCCGACCTCGACCCGACCGCCCGCCGCGAAATCAACCTCCTGCAGAACGGCCTCAAGCTCCCCGCCGTCTGGCGCGCCAACATCGCTGTCGAACGCAAGCTGCCCTTCCTCGACACGACGTTCTCCACCGAGCTGATCCACACCATCAACGACAAGGCGCTGTTCACCGACAACATGAACATCAAGCCCCTCGTCGCCACCGCCGCCACCGGCCCCGCGATCGGCCGCGACGGCCGCCAGCGCTTCAACGGCGGCTCCACCTCCGCCGGCGCCACCAGCACCGCCTTCGGCAACGTCATCCGCGTGCGCAATGTCAGCGAGGGCGAGAGCACCTACCTCACCTTCACGCTCGACCGCCCGATGAAGAACAACTGGGCCTACAACCTCGCCTACACCCGCGGCTACTCCGAGGAAGCCCAGTCCTTCGGCCAGACCGTCGCCGTCGACGGCTGGAGCCGCAACGCCGTGTTCAACCAGAACAGCGTCGAGGTCGGCCGCTCCGACTTCGAGGTGAAGAACCGCATCCAGCTCACCGTCGCCCGCCGCTTCGAATTCGTGAAGGGCTGGACCACGAAGGCGTCCCTCTACTACGAAGGCCACACGGGCAACCCGTACTCGTTCGCCTACTCGAACGACCTCAACGGCGACGGCATCAACGCCAACGACCTCGTCTACGTGCCCAACGGCGCGGGCGACACCAACGTCGACTACTCCGGCATGAGCGCCGCCCAGCTGAACGACTTCCTCGGCTTCATCTCCCGCAGCGGCCTCGGCAAGTACGCCGGCAGCTATGCCCCGCGCAACGCCTTCGTCCAGCCCTGGATCAACCAGCTCGACCTCCGCCTCACCCAGAAGCTCCCCATCTACAAGCCGGTCGAGGTCGAACTCTTCTTCGACTTCATCAACTTCGGATATTGGCTCAGCCGGAAAACCTTCGGCTACACCGAGCTCCTCACGAACACCAACAACGCCGTGTTCTATCGCCGCCTGATGGGCCCCGCCACCTACAACGCCCAGGGCCAAGTCCGTCCCACCTACACCACGGAACCGGGCAACTGGACCGTCGACAACATCGCCAGCCGCTGGCGCGTGCAGTTCGGCGCCACTGTCCGCTTCTGATCGCCCACCGGCCCCGCCGGTTTCGGCCTTCCTCACCGCCGCACCCTCCCGGGTGCGGCGGTTTTCTTTTCCCCCATCCCCCGTAGGGGCGCGGCTCGCCCGCGCCCTCGTTCGCGACCTAGCCCGAGTGCAACTCATCGCACCTCGCCCGCGCCCTCTCCCGCTCCGATTCCCGTCCGTATCGCCCGCACCGGCGCAAATTGCCCTTGTTCCCCTGTAGGCGCGTCCACTTAACTGCGTTTTCCATGATCTACTTGCTCGGTGGTTCCGGTTACGTCGGCCAAGCCTATCAGGCGCTTCTGTCCCGCAAGGGCATCCCCTTCCGCAATCTGCGCCGCGCCGACGTCGATTACTCGAACCGCGAGACGCTCCGCGCCGCCCTCCTCCGCGACAAGCCGGCGTTCCTCATCAACGCCGCCGGCTACACCGGCAAACCCAACGTCGATGCCTGCGAGCTCCACAAGCACGAATGCCTCTTCGGCAACGCCGTCCTCCCCGGCATCATCGCCGGCGCCTGCGCCGACGCCGGCGTTCCCTGGGGCCACGTTTCCTCCGGCTGCATCTACACCGGCAGCCGGCCCGACGGCACCGGCTTCACGGAAACCGACGTGCCGAACTTCACGTTCCGCACCAACAACTGCTCCTTCTACTCCGGCACCAAGGCCCTCGGCGAAGAAGTCCTCGCCGGCCAACCGAACGTCTACATCTGGCGCCTGCGCATTCCCTTCGACCAGCACGACAATCCGCGCAACTACCTCACGAAACTGCTGCGCTACAAACGACTCCTCGAAGCCACCAACTCGATTTCCCAACTCGAGGAATTCTGCGCCGCCACTTTCGCCTGCTGGGAAAGACGCGTTCCGTTCGGCCTCTACAACGTCACCAATCCTGGCCACATCACCACGAGCGAGATCGTCGAGCTCATCAAGGCCGCCGGCGTTTCCAACCAAGTCTTCGACTTCTTCAAGGACGAGGGCGAATTCATGCACCTCGCCGCCAAGACGCCCCGCTCCAACTGCGTCATGGATTCCTCCAAGCTCGCCTCCGTCGGCATCCGCATGACCGAGGTCCGCGAAGCCGTCACCCGCGACCTCAAGCGCTGGGTCCGCGCCGCCTGAGTTCCTTTATTCCAATCGTCACCTTTCCCCTTTCAACCGGATGAATATTCTCGTCACCGGCGGCGCCGGCTTCATCGGCAGCAACTTGGTCCGGCTCCTCGTCACGACGACGGAACACTCCGTCCTCAACGTCGACGCCCTCACCTACGCCGGCAATCCCCACTCCCTCGCCGACCTCGCCGGCCACCCGCGCTACCGCTTCGCGCAGGCCGATATCTGCGACGCCGCGGCGATGACGAAACTCTTCGCCGAGTTCGCCCCCGACTGGGTCATGCACCTCGCCGCCGAAAGCCACGTTGACCGCTCCATCGACGGCCCCGGCGCCTTCATCCAGACCAACGTCGTCGGCACCTACACGCTCCTCCAGGCCGCGCGTTCCCACTTCGACAAACTCGCCGGCGCCGCCAAGGACCGCTTCCGTTTCCTCCACGTCTCGACCGACGAAGTCTACGGCTCCCTCGGCGACACCGGCCTCTTCACCGAAGAGACGCCCTACGATCCCCACTCGCCGTACTCCGCCTCCAAGGCGTCCTCCGACCACCTCGCGCGCGCCTGGGCCGACACCTACAAGTTGCCCGTCCTCGTCACGAACTGCTCCAACAACTACGGCCCCTACCAGTTCCCCGAGAAACTCATTCCCGTCGTCATCCTCAAGGCCCTGCGCGGCGACCCGATCCCGGTCTACGGCAAAGGCGAAAATATCCGCGATTGGCTCTACGTCGTTGACCACGCCGAGGCCCTCCACGCCGTCATCGCCCGCGGCCGCACCGGCCAGACCTACAACATCGGCGGCAACAACGAGCGGAAGAACCTCGATCTCGTGCGCCTCCTCTGCGGCCTCCTCGACGAGCTCCGCCCCCGCGCCGACGGCAAAAAATACGAATCCCAGATTTCCTTCGTCACGGACCGTCCCGGCCACGATCTGCGCTACGCCATCGACGCCTCGAAGATCAAACGCGAGCTCGGCTGGACGCCGAAGCAGGACCACAGCTCCGGCTTCCGCAAAACCGTCCAGTGGTACCTCGACAATTCCGCCTGGACCGCCGCCATCCTCAACGGCTCCTACAAACTCGAACGCCTCGGCCAGGCCTGAGGCGGACCGGTCACGGAGAACACCGAGGCCAAACCGGAGCGCACGGAGCCCGCATTCCATCCGTCCCATCTCCGTGACCTCCTTCCTCCCTCCGTGTCCTCCGTGACCCAATCCGAATAACTTACCATGAATCGCAAGGGCATCATCCTCGCCGGCGGCTCCGGCACGCGCCTCTACCCGCTGACCATCGCCGTCTCCAAACAGCTGATGCCGGTGTACGACAAGCCGATGGTCTACTACCCGCTGTCGGTCCTCATGCTCGCCGGCATCCGCGAGATCCTCGTCATCTCCACGCCGACCGACCTCCCGCTCTTCCGCAAACTGCTCGGCGACGGCGCCAACCTCGGCCTCAAACTCTCCTACGCCGAACAGCCCAGCCCCGACGGTCTCGCCCAGGCCTTCCACATCGCCGACGACGTCGGCTTCCTCAAAGGCGAGCCCGCCGCCCTCGTCCTCGGCGACAATCTTTTCTACGGCCACGATTTCGTCCGCTCCCTCGAACGCGCCGGCGAGCGCACCGCCGGCGCCACGATCTTCGGCTACCACGTCGCCGATCCCAAGAGCTACGGCGTCGTCGAATTCGCGCCCGACGGCCGCGTCCTTTCCCTCGAGGAAAAACCCGCGCAGCCGAAATCCAACTACGCCATTCCCGGCATCTATTTCTACGATGCCGACGTCGTCCGCCTCTCCCGCGCCCTCAAGCCCTCGAAGCGCGGCGAATTGGAAATCACGGATCTCAACCGCCTCTACCTCGAGACCGGCAAACTCCACGTCGAGCTCCTCGGCCGCGGTACGGCCTGGCTGGATACGGGCACCCACGACTCCCTCCTCGAAGCCGGGCAATTCGTTTCCGTCATCGAGAACCGCCAGGGCCTGAAGATCGCCTGCCTCGAGGAAATCGCCTGGCGCAAAGGCTGGATCGACCGCGCCGGCCTCGAAGCCAACATCGCGAAGCTCGGCAAGTCGTCCTACGGCGCCTACCTCCGCCGCCTCGCCGCCGAGTAATTCCGCAACCGCGGCTTTACGCGCCGCCGCCGCGCCCCCACGCTCCGGCGGCGTGCAGGTCAGTTTCATCGTCCCCCTCTTCAACTGCCTGCCTCTCACGCAGGCCATGCTCGCCAGCCTGCAGGCGACGCTCCCGTCCGGCCTCGCGCACGAGATCATTCTCGTCGACGACGGCAGCACCGACGGCACCCGCGCCTGGCTCGAGTCGCTGCCGCCCGGCCAATTCCGGATTCTCCTCAACGAACGGAACCTCGGCTTCGCCGGCGCCAACAACCGCGCCGCCGCCGTCGCGACCGGTGAGTTTCTCGTTCTCCTCAACAACGATCTCGTGCTCCTGCCCCATTGGCTCGAGCCCATGCTCGCCGCCCACCGGCACCTCGGCCCCCGCGCCGGCGCCATCGGCAACATCCAGCGCGACGCCCGCTCCGGCGCCTTCGACCATGTCGGCCTCGTCGTCAACGTCACCGGCAAACCCGAACACGATCGCAGCCCGCCCTGCTGGCTTGAGCGCACCTTCGCGCCCGTCCGCCCCATGCCCGCCGTCACCGGCGCCTGTCTGCTGATCGCCCGGCAGCTCTGGACCGAGCTCGGCGGTTTCGATGCGGGCTACCGCAACGGCGGCGAGGACGTCGATCTCTGCTTCCGCGCCCGCGCCCGCGGCCGCGTCAACGCCGTCGCCCTCCGCAGCGTCGTGCGCCACCACATCAGCTCCTCGCCCGGCCGCAAAACGCGCGACGAGGAAAACTCGTACCGCCTCGCCCGCCGCTGGCGCGCCGAATTGGTGGCCGCCGCCGACGCCGGCTGCCGCACGTGGTGCCGCCATTATCTGTCGGCCCAGCTGTACGCGCCGCGCGCCGCTGAATACCGTCTCGCCGTCGCCGCGCTCGCCTTCCTCGCGCACCTGCGCGGTCCGCCGCCCGAAGCCGTCGCCGCCATCGCCGCCGGCCTCGAAGGCGAATTCGCCCGCTGGACCGAACTCCTCCCCGCCGCCACCGTCCCGGCTTAAAGCTTGTTGCTTAAAGCTTAGAACTTCCCGGTCACGACCTCCCGCACCACCGACTGCGGCCGTTGGTTGATCGCAAGGAACATGCGGCCCACGTACTCGCCGATCAGCCCGAGCATCACGAGCTGCGTGCCGGAAAAGATCAGCAGACCGGCCATGATCCAGCCCCAGCCGGATTCGGGCCCGATGTTGCGCCACCAGAGGATCGCGACCACGAGCAGCGCCAAAATGCCGAGCGAGGCGATGATCAGCCCGATCAGCGTCGCGACCCGCAGCGGCAGGACCGAAAAATTGATCCACGCGCTGAGCCACAGCTGCACCAACCGACCGAGGGTGTAGGTGCTGGTGCCCGCCTGGCGCGCCTCGTGCCGCACCGTGATCGAGCCGATCCGCTGCGTCACCTGCAGCAGCAACCCGTCGATGTACGGGTAGGGCCCCGCGTAGGAAACCACCTGCTTCGCGGCGAACGCGCTCACGCAGCGGAAACTCGAAAGGTAGAAGCCCGGCGGCTTGTCCAGGGCCCAGTCGGTCATGCGGTTCGTGAACCAGCTGCCCCAATTCCGAAAAGCCGAATGCTGCTTCTCCTCGTAATGCCCGAAAACGACATCGAGCCCCGTCGCACACGCGTGCTGCCACAGGCGCAGCGCCTCCGCCGGCGGGTGCTGGCCGTCGTCGTCGAGGTTCACGAAGTGCGCCCCGCGCGCGTGCCGCCAACCCGTGAGCACGGCGTTGTGCTCGCCGAAATTCCGGGCGTGCTCGACCAGCGTGATCGGCACGCGGGCTGTCTTCAGCAGCTCCCGGCACACCGCGCTCGTTGCCTCGCCGCTGCCGTCATGCACCAGCACGATCTCGTGCCCGCCGGGCACCTCCAGCGCCTCGATGTCCCGCACCACCGCGCCGATCGTCTCGGCACTGCGGTAGAGCGGAATCACGAAACTGAGGGCGGGGCCGGACATCGCGGAAACTTAGCCGCAAATCGCGCAACCGGCGCAAGCCCAGCCTCCCGCCGCCCGTCACTTTATCCCTTCCGCTCGTCACCTATGCCCGCCTCGGCCGCGGCGAAAGCGCCGCGCTCTTCCGCGCGAGCGCCGTCTCGAGCTCGACCCGCGGTTTCCTGCCCAATTTCTTCCGGATCAACCGGTCGTCCGCGAAATAATCTCCGATATCGATCTTCTTCCGGTCGCCGGGAAATGCGCGCACGGCGAATTCGCCGCCGCCGTTTAGCCGGACCATCGTTTCCGCAAGTTCGCGCAACGTCACCGGCGGCGGCCCGCCGAGATTGAACACTTCGCCCACCGCCGCCGGGCGCGCGGCCGCGAGCAAAAACGCCTCCACCGCGTCGTCGACATACGTGAAATCGCGACGCTGTTCCCCGCCCCACACTTCGATCGGTTTCCCTTCGATCAGGCGACGGACCCACACGCCGACGAAGGTCTGCCGCGCGTCCTTGATCCGCATGCGCGGCCCGATCGTGTTCGTCAGCCGCAGCGCCGTCGCCGCGATGCCGTGCACGCGGGAATAGAGCAGATGGAAAGACTCGCCAGCGATCTTGTTGATGCCGTTCACGTCCACCGGGCGCAGCGGATGCCGTTCGTCCACCGGCAGGTAGTCCGGCCGGCCGTAGATCTGCCGCGTGCTCGCGAACACGATCCGCACCTTGGGATTGTGCTGCCGGCACGCTTCCAAAATCGCCAGCTGCGCCCGGCAATTGATATCCAGATCCGTCTGCGGATCCGTCATCGAGTCCATGTGGCTCGTCTGGCCCGCCAGATTGAACAGGTAATCCTGGCCCGCCACGAGCCGCGGCAGCCGCGGCCAATCCCGCACATCCGCGATGTGCACCTTCACTCGCCGCGCGAGGCCGGCGAGGTTGCGACGGTTGCCGCCCGTACTCCGGCACAAGGCTGTCCACCACCGCCACCTTCGCCCCGAGCCCGACGAGCCGGCGCACCAGGTTCGAACCGATGAATCCCAACCCGCCGGTCACCAGCACGCGTTTCCCGCGGAACACACGGGCAAGACTTGGGGAGGCGGGCCTCGGCCCCGAGAAAACACGCGCCGCCGCCGCGGGGCCAAGGACAAAAGTCGGCTCCGGCCGCTCTCGTCCCGCGGGCCGGGCTCGCGTCAGCGGCTCGGCACCAGCGTCAGCCGGTAGACGCTCACCCCGAGGGGCCGGCTGTCGCCGGCGACCGGCGCGGCCGGCGGATCCGTCCGCAGCCGCAGCGCACTCGCTCCCGGCGGCACGCCCAAAATCGGCAGTCGCACCGAACCTCGCGCCGTGCCCACCGGCACCGCCGGCCGGTCCTCGCCGCCCGCGCGCGTCAGCACCAGCGTGCGCGGCACCGCCGCGGCGCCGTCGAGCTGGGCCGTCACCGCGAGCGGATACGCGTGCGGATTCGTCAGCTGCAACGTCGCGTCGCCCGCCGTCCACCGCCACCGTTCGCCGCCGGGCAGGTACTCCTCGCCGTGCCATCCCGTGTCGAGCGCCTCGTCGATCCACGCCCGCACGAACTCCGGGTGCCGCGTATCCACGAGGGAGAAACGCCGATTGACCTCGCGCGTCGCATCGCCGGGCAGCCGCGTCCGCACCGTTCCGCCCTGCAGGTCCCAATCGCCGCGCAACGGCGTGTTGAGCCGGCCCTCGTACGTGTGCGTCGGGAAATAGTGCGGCTTCCGCAGGAGAAACACGTTCGCCCACAGGCGCGACCACATGTCGGGAACCAGCAGATTGACGGACTTCACGTCCGGCATCGCCTCGACCGCGCGCAACTGGCGCAGCTCCGCGTCGACGACCAGCGGCGGCCGGCTCAGGCGCCACACGAACATGCCGCACGCCGCCAAATTCAGCGCCACCACCAGCCCCGCCACCCCGCAGACCAGCAGCCATTCGTGCAGGCGGCGGCTGCGCCGCAGCGTCACCCACCAGCACAGCGCCGGCAGCAGCAGCGGGTAGAACACCGCGAACAACTTGTACGCGTCGTAGCTCGCGTTCGTACCCAGCCGCGCCCCGCGCGCCTGCAGAAAAAGATACCCCGCCAACACCGGCAACGTGAGCGCCGCGACCACCCACAGCGCCTTGCGCCCCTGCTGCGCCGACCGCAGCACCGCCCACATCAGCAAGCCCACCACGAGCGCCGACAGCGCCCAGCGCACGCCGGGCCACGGCCACGCCGCGAGGTCGCCGCCCTGCACCATGCCCAACCAGCCCTCCGCCGAGAGCGCCGGGATCCGCCAGCCGAAATCGTACGTGCGCAGCAGCAGGAAACGCTCGGCGAGGCCGGCCACCCGGTCCGCCAACACGATCCCCGCCGGCACCAGCGGCGCCAACATCGCGGCGAGCCACCGGCCGAACCGCGCGTACTCGCCCCGCACCAACGCCAACCCGCCCGCGTAAGCGACGGCCGGCACGAGCGCCACGCAGAGGATGAAGTTGTAACTGCCCAGAATCAGCACGTACGCGATCGCCAGCACCGCGCCGAAGGCGAACCCCCGCCGCCCCGTCAGCCGCCCGCGCCACAACGCCACGCCCGCCCACGTCGCCAGCGCGATCGCCGGCGCGGCCAACAACTGCCCCGGCGCCACATGCGCGTACGCGTACCACAGGACCGGGCTCACGCCGGCAAGCCCCGCCACGATCAGGCTCACGCCGCCGCTGTACCCGACGATCGCGCGGGCCGACCAGAACACCACCGGCAGCAGCCCCGCGAGCAGGACCGCCGTCAAAATCGACGTCAGCTCGTGCGGCGCACACCCGAACACCGTGCCGTTGAACGCGATCAACGCCGCCGGCGTGAAGTGATTCAGCCGCAGCCAATAGTCGAAGAAGTTGTCCGCCGACTGCACCTGCACCACTTCGGCCAAACCGATGAAGCCGGCGCGGTCGCCGCGCGCGAACTCCATCAGCACCCGCGCGCCGGCGGCATAATCCGCGGCGTCGCAGCTGCCGAGCGACACCGTTGTCAGGCCGCGCGATGCCAGCGCCAGCGGCAAAATCAGCAATGCGAGGCACCCCGCGGTCGCCGCGCCCACCAGCCCGAAACGGCCGAGGTCCGTCCGCGCGGCGCGCAATCCGTGCCGCCACAGCCCGAGCCCGAGCAGCCCCGCCGGCACCAGCTGCGCCGGCCACGCGTACGCCGCGGTCCCGGACAGGCCCGCGTACGCGCCCAGCCAAACGACCAGCGACTGCAGCGCCCAGCCGGCCGGCAACACGAGCACGGGCCAGAACCGCGCCCACGGCCGCGGCATCGCCAGCAGGGCCGCACCGGCGCCCCACGCCGCCCCGTGGAGGAGCAGGCCGAAGGCGACAAGGTAGTGGATCATCGGAAGAGGGACGGAACGGCGGACGGACCCGTCCAGCCCGGCCCTTCAGTCCGGCCGCGTCAAGCCGCGCCGCCGGCCGGCGGTTTGCGCGCCGTCGCGAAAACCGACGTGCCCCACGCCCAGCGGCCGCCGAGCTTCAGCCACGCGTGCTCGACCCCCATGAGCCCGCCGAAGATCGCGTCCACGTAACCCGGATACGGCTTCACGTCGCTCGTGTCCGCCGCCGTCCGGAAGAGTTTCCGTTTCGCCCACACGACGGGGAACGGCAGCGCGTTCCAGTGCGTCGTGCGGATGTCGGCAAACCCCGCCGCCCGCAGCAGGCCCGCCATTTCCGGCCGCGTGTAGCGGTGCTTCGTCTGGCAGGAATCGTCGTGGTACGACCACATCCACATGTAGGCGGGCACGTTGATCACGAGGCAGCCGCCGGGCTTCAGCACCCGGAAAAATTCCCGCACCGCGTTCTCGGGGTCCGCGACCTGGCAGACGACGTCGGCCGACACCACCGCGTCGAACCCTGCGTCCGCAAAAGGCAGCGCGGTGATCGAAGCCTCGCGGATTTCGGCGTCGGGCCCGCACCGTTTCTGCGCGAGCTCGCAGGCCAGCGGCATGAAATCGATCCCGGCGTAGCGCACCTGCGGCCAGCGTTCCCGGAGCCGCAAAATCAGCCCGCCGGTGCCGCAGCCGGCATCGAGCCAGCGCGGCCGCGCGCCCGGCGCCGGCTGCGCCGCGGCGGCGAACTCGCGCGCGACGTGCGCGTGGAGAGACCGGAAGTACCACATCCGGTCCTCGACCTCGGCGAGCTTGATGTATTCGTCGGCGTTCATGCGGCGCGGGGCAACCAGCCCGGCAGCGGTCGCCGCCGATTTCAACGTTCATTCTCGCCCCGCGCCGCCCGCCGGCGGCGGCAACACGATGCGGATCGCGGCTTCCTTCAGGCCGAAGGTCCGCAACCGGTAGCGCCCCCCGCCCGTCCGCACCGGCGGTGCCGACGACACGAGCGTGAAACGGTTGACCCCCGGGACGAGTTGCAGGTCGGGAATTCTCAGTTCCGTCGGCCCTTCCGCCACGGGCACGGTGCGGAGCGGTTTGCCCTCGTGCCGCAGGGTGACCTCGCGCGGCGACACCGCCGTCAGCTCGAACCGCAGGTCGGCCGTGATCGGCCGGTCGTGCGGGTTGAAATACGAGATCGCGGCGTCGCCGCTGGCCCAGCGCACCGGATCGTCGGGCGGCCGCGGATGCCAGCCCTGGCCGTACGTCAGCACCCGGCCGAGCGGCAGTTTCGGCTGGGCCGTGGGATTCAACAACACCACGACCTGGAAGCCGCCGCGGCTCTGCAACCGGCGGGTGTACCCCAGCGCGGCGAGATCCGACAGCAGGCGCTCCGCGCGGTCTTCGTAGCCCTTGCGGTTCAGGTAGAGCGCCGCGAAGCCGTAACTCTCGAGCCGGTGCACGAGCGATCCCGCGTCGAGATTTTCGAGGTCGCGTTGCCACCGGCTGCGCGACCGGAACTTCGCCGCCCCGTAGCTGAAACGCAGCGTCTCCGTCGCAAGGAACGGCCGGAAATGCTCGTAGTCCGCCAGCCGGTGCGGGGGCAGCACCTCCGGGAAACCCAGCACCGGCAGCTGGAAAATCATCGCGCCCCGCGGCAGCGCCGCCTCGAGCTCGCGGCCGAGCTGGCGGTCCGAGGCCACGTCGGCCCGCACCCGCGCGTGGATTTCATCGGGCCAACGGCGCGGCACCTGGTCCATGACGCCCAGCGTCGCCAGCCCCAGCGCCGCCGCCACCGACCACGCCGGCCGCCAGCCGGCGGTCAGCCGCGCCAGCCGGACGACGAGGTAGACCAGCACGATCGCCGAGAGGAAAATCGCGACGCGGTTGGTCGCGCGGAAAACCTGGAAGCCCGCGAAAAACGCAAGGACGTTGGTCAGGCCGCCGACGCAGGCATAGGCCGTCAGCCAACCGGCCGCGAGCGCCTGCCCCGGCAGGCGTTGCCGCTGCAGCAAGCGGCGCACCGTCGACAGGGCCAACCAAACCAGGCCCGCGATCCCGGCCAAGCCGAGGTAGGGCATGTAGTCCTCGCCCCGCCAATCCGACCAGCGCTTGTACCGCTCGCCGAACGCCGCGAACAGATCCCAGGGATGGTACTGCGGCGGGATGAACAGCTCGAGCGGCTTCAACGCGTAGCGCTCCGTGCCGCCGTAGTTGCGCGCCAGCAACGGCAGACCCTCCGGCTCCTGCACGAAAATCCACACCTCGGCATTCGTCGCGAGGAAAGCCGCCACCGCCAACGCGCCCGCCGCGAGGCCGATCTGCAGGTTGGCGCGCCGGCGCGCCCCGAACCACTGGGCGGCCAACGCCCAGACCAGCAGTTGCCCCCAGAACAGCAGGTTGTAGGGATTGCTCACGCCGAGCGCCAACGCCGAGCCGAGGACGACGACGGCCCCGCGGCTGCGCCATTCCAGCCGCCGGCTCTGCGCCACGAGCCACACCGCCAGCAGGCCCAGCGGCACCGTCCACGTGAAAACGAAGGAGAAATGCGCCAGCCCCCGGTGGAACGTGTGATAGGTGTACGCGAACAGCAGCGCACCCGCCCACGCCCACTCCCAGCGCACCCGCAGCCAGCGGGCCGTGAAGTAGAACGCCAGCGCCGCCGCCAACTGCGCGAGCAACAGGCCCGCGTTCGCCGCGGCGAACAGGCCGATCCCGCGGGCCAAGCCGCCGAGAAAAAGCATCAACGGTTTGTCCGGGGTCGGGTAGCCGTTCCAATACGCGCCGAAAGGCGCCCCGAGCCGCTCGATGACCTGCGGCGAGAGCGGAAACGTGTCGCCCTCGGACGCCGCCTTGATCCGGGCCAGAATCTCGTGCGCGTCGCCCACATAGTCCGTC
Source organism: Opitutaceae bacterium (assembly GCA_027482185.1). Taxonomy (GTDB): domain Bacteria; phylum Verrucomicrobiota; class Verrucomicrobiia; order Opitutales; family Opitutaceae; genus ER46. The sequence goes on from JAIXWF010000019.1 coordinate 335,677, forward strand.
GGCACCTGCCACGCCTCCGGCGTCCACATGCGGTAGTGCCACGCCCAGACCAGCGTGGTCACGAGCAGAAGCAGAACGACGCGCGAGCGCGCCGCCCAGGCGGAGGCCTTGGAAGTGGGTGAGGGGTAGGTGGGCACGCTGAAGCCTGACGGGCGTGCGATGTTCGCAGCTGACGGCCGCAAGCACGCGGCGACTTCGCGGCCGGTGCAAGCCCGCAGCGCGGCCGACCCGGAAAGTTTTTGCCAACCTCGGCGCCCCCGCCTTCCCTCGCCGCCACCATGTCGACCAGTCCCCGTACCCCGCCCGCGGGCGGCGCTTTCAGCCGGCGCTTCGCCGCGTACTCGGGCCTGTTCTTCGACACCTTCGAGGAGAATTCCGCCTGGATCCGCGAATCCGCGGCGGTCCGCCTTCCGCCCCTCGAAGGCGTGAAGGCGCTCGTGATCCGGGGCCTCATCGCGCCCCACCCCGCCGCCCGCGGCCTCGAAATCGACGCGCCCGGCCTCCGCGTCGCCGTCAACGGCCGCCCCGCCGCCGAATTGCCCGCCGCGACCGCGGCCGGAGACTGGCTCCTCCGGATCGACCTCCCCGCCAGCGAATCCCTCGCGCTCTCTTTCGCGCTCACCGGCATCGCCTTCACCAACAGCCTAGCCTGGGCCGGCCGCGTCACCGGCCTCGCTCCGTGGCAGCGCTTCCGCGCCCAAAACAAGAACCGCCAGCTCCGGCTCGCGACCATCGCCACCGACGCCGGCGAGGTGATCTTCGACTTCTCCCGCCGCGATTCCCCCTACTCCGCCGCCTACGCGCGCCGCCACGCCAAACTCGGGATCAACATCGCCGGTTTCCTCACCGCCGATCTCGGCGTCGGCGAATCCGCCCGCTGCATGGTCCGCGCGGCCGATGCCGCCGGCATCCCCTCCGCCCTCGTCCCGCTCAAACTCAACTGCAAGAACCGCCTCGGCGACCCCACGTTTTCCGAACGGCTGCAGGAAACGAATCCCTACGACGTCAACGTCGTCCACGTCGATCCGCCCGCGTCCCGCGACCTCGACCATCACCACGGGGCAGGTTTCCGCGCCGGCAAATACAACATCGGCTATTTCGCCTGGGAGCTGCCCGAGTTCCCCGACGCCTGGGTCCCGAGTTTCGATTACTTCGACGAGATCTGGTGCCCGAGCGATTTCACCACCGCCGCCGTCGCCGCGAAATCGCCGCTGCCCGTGCTGACGATGCCGCACTCGATCGCGTTCGACGAACCCGCGGGCCACGCCGCCGTCTGGCGCGCGCGCTTCGGGCTGCCGGCCGACGCGTTCCTTTTCCTCACGCTCTTCGATCTCAATTCGTACTCCGCGCGCAAAAATCCCCGCGCCGTCATCGAGGCCTACCGCCTCGCCGGCCTCGCCGGCCGCGGCGCCGCCCTCGTGCTCAAGGTCCAGAATGTCGCCGGCAACGAAGCCGACTTCGCCGCCCTCCAGGCCGCGGTGCGCGATTTGCCCGGCACGATTCTGCTCACCGAGACGCTCTCGCGCGCCGACGTGTACGTGCTCGAGGCCGCCTGCGATGTCTTCGTTTCGCTGCATCGCTCCGAAGGCTTCGGCCTCGCCGTCGCGGAGTGCATGCGCCTCGGCAAACCCGTCATCTCGACGAACTGGTCCGCCACCGCCGAATTCGTAAACCGGGAAAACGGCTGCCCCGTCCGCTGCCGCCTGGTGACGCTCGAGCAGAATCACGGCCCCTACGCCAAGGGCTCGACGTGGGCGGAACCGGATCCGGCCCACGCCGCCGACTGCATGCGCGCGCTCTACCACGACCGCCAGCTCGCGGCCCGGCTCGGCGCGGCCGCCCGCGAAACCATCGCCACCCGCTATTCGCCCGCCGTCATCGGCGCCCGCTACCGCCGCCGGCTCGAGAGCATCGCGACCTTCTGAGCCGGTCCGGCCGCGAGCGCCCCCGTAGCCGCAAGCGCCAGCGAGCGGTGCTGAGCGGTGCCAAGACCCACCCCGCCCTCGCGAGCGATTTCCACTCGCTGGCGCTCGCGGCCACGGCACTTCGCCGCTCCCTCGGCGCCTGGTTTGCCGCGTTCCGATCTCTCAACGTTCAACTTTCAACTTCCTACTCCGCCTTCAACCGACCCGCCGCAGCCACAGCTGACCGCCGCCGCCCTGCGCGCACAAGGGCATGCGCGCGCGGATCAATTCGTGCCGCCGGTTCCACAGCCACGCGCTGAAGAGCTCGATGCAGAAGGTGCGGTTGAACATCAGGAACGCGCGCAGCAGGTACTGCTCGTTCCACGCCCGGCCTTCCTCGAACCAATCGCGCGGGTACTCGAGGTTGCCCGCGACATCGTGGATGTGCACCAGCACGCCCGGCGCCAGCCGCGGCAACACGTCGAGGTAGAGGCGGTTCACGTCGCTGCCGATTTTGCTCACGTGCGATGAATCGATGAAGAGCACGTCGTTCGCGCCCAGCTGCGCAAATGTCTCCAACGGCACTTCCTGCACCCGCCGCTCAATCAGCGTGACGCGCTTGTGATCCTCGGGCCGCAGCAGCGGCCGCAGCCGCGACATGTCCGGATCGATGAACGTAAACTCCACCGTCCCGCCGAGCACGTGCTCGTTGAGATCGAGCATCGCCGCCGAACTGAAGCCGCTGCCGACCTCGATGATCCGCCGCGGCCGCGCCTCGCGCAGCATGCCGTAGAGCATGATCGCGTCGTAATGGCCGTAGGACGGATTCTCCAGGTAGTAGCGCCGGCCCGGCGTCTGCGGCCCGGGAAACGGCTGCTCCGCGTACCACTCTGCGAACCGCTCGATCCGCCGGTCCTGCTCCGCCTCGTTCAGATCGACCCCGGCGAACGGCGGACCGAAATCCCCGCGCGCAAACGCCTCGTCGACTTCCGCGCGCGACGGCAGCGGCGAATAGAAATGCCCCGCGGGAAATCCGCCCGGCCAATCGCCGCGCGCCGTGCGCAGCTCCGTCTGCAGCCGCGCGCGCTCCTTCTCCAGCCGGCGATAGTCGGCAAACAGGCGCAGAAAGGATCGGATCGCACTCATGGAAATCTCAGCGTGGCACGGCCGCGGGCTGCACGACGATTTCCAAATTCGCGACTTGGAACGCGAGGTCGCGCGGGTCCGTGCCGATCCGCACCGCCGGCCGGTCCGTGGCAAACACCACCGTCGTCGCCCCCGGCGGCAGCGTCACGCCCGCGCGCCACGCCACCGCATCCGCCCCGATCGTCCCGCCCCAGATCAATTTGCCGTCGACGAGCAGCCGCAGCGAACGCGGGCCGTCGGCCGAACTCGCCTTGCCCGCCAACGCCACCTGCACCGCCGCCGCGCCCGGATTCTCGAGGCGCAACTGCGCCTCGCCCTTGCTCCAGCGCCAATGTGTCTCGAGGTGCCGCTCCGGCCCGTGCCAACCGGCCGACGGCACCACGCGCACCGCGGTCGGCGCGCCGCCGGCGCCGCGCACGGTGTAGAATTCGTGCGGCGGCGAAAATTCGAACAGGCTCGCCGCCACCGTCAGGTTGCCGGCCAGCAACACCGGCAGCCAACGCCAGCCCCGCGGCACGAGCACGTTGAACGCGAGCGTCATCGGCAGCAGCACGCGCGTCGACGCGCCCGGGTAGCCTTCCCACACCGGCTTCGACAGAAACATCATCATCAGTGCGAACGCCGCGCCGACGCGCCACCAGCGTTCCTGCGGACGCCACCGCAGGGCGAGGAACAGCCATTGCACGCCGAGCGCGAGCGCCGTTGCCAACGTGGCCGTGTGCAGCGTCGAAGCGCCCGGGCCGCGCGCTTCGCGCCACGCCGTCGCGACCTTCTCGGCGTACCCAGCGAACGGCAGAGTGAAGTTGCCCAACCCCGGGTCGTCGGCCGCGCCGAATTTCCAGCGCACATAGCCCATCCACAGCGCCAGCGGCAGCGCGATCAACGCCACGCCCACGGCCGTCCGCAGCCAGGTGCGCGGCGCGCGCCAATCGAAATCCGTTCCCGCCGTTGCAAGCAGGCTCGTCTCCTTCGCGAGCCCGGCCAGCGCCAGCGCCGTCCCGCCCGCACCGCGCCGCCCGTCCTCGAGCCAACGCAGGCCCAGCGCGACCAACAGCAGGCTCGGCGCATCCACCAGCGAATGCCGCACGCTCATGCACACGCCGTGGGAAAACAGAATCGCCGCCCAACGCAGGAAGTTTTCCCAGCCGTCGAGCGGGAACCAACGCAGCAGCACCCAGGCGAGCGCCAGCCAGCAAATGACGTTGAGCAACGCGTGCGCCTGCACCACCCAACCGGGCTGTCCGGCCCCGAGCAGCCACGAGGTCCACGACAGCAGAATGCGTTTCGAGCGGTACGGCAGGTTGTCGATCGCCTTCGTCAGCTCCGGATTGTCCAGCGTCGGGTACAGCGCGAGCTGCACGTAGTACGCGCCGTCGTAACCGGGTGAATTCTCGTACACGTAATGCGGCACCTGCCGCAGCGCCGTCACCTTCGTTTCGCTAAGTTGGTCGCCGATCGAGATCAGGCTAGTGAACCCGGTGTCCGGCCGGAAAAATTGCGCGACCGCCCAGACGAAGAGCGCGACGCACGCGACCGCCGCGACCTTCACGCGCTGCCGCAGGAAACCCAGCAGGCGTCCGCCCCGTGGCCGCGTCATGGCTGTTCCGGCCGCGCCGGGCCGGCCGTTCCCGCGCCCGCACGTCTCGCCCTCATCCGCCGCGCCGCGCGCCGCGCGGGCTGACGGAAGGTCCGGCTCCACGCAGGCGCTTGTCTTCCAAATTTCTCACCGACAGTTTGCCGCATCACAGAACGCGAACGCCTCATGTCAAATCCGAATCCCCCCGCCGCCGCCGTCGTCGCGCCGCGCTGGGTCCGTTGGTTCGGTCCGATCGCGCTCGCGGCCTTCGCGCTCTTTCTGCTGCGCATTTCCGCCGGCGTCGCGGGCGGCTCCGATTCGTCGGGTTACCTCAACAGCGCGCGGCTCTTCGCCGAGGGCCGGCTGCTCGCGGACTTGCGCGCCCCGGCCGAGTTCGGCCCGCGCGAAACCGTCGACGCGATGCACTTCCTGCCGCAGGGCTTTTTTCCGTTCCGCGAACCGGGCCGGCTCACGCCGACCTACCCCACGGGTCTGCCCCTGCACTTCGCCGCCGCCGGCACCTTGCTCGGCTGGCAAATCGGTCCGCTCACCGTGATGCTCGCGGCCGCCCTCGGCGCGGTCCTGCTGATGTACGCCTGCGGCCGCGAACTGGGCCTCGCCGCGGAAACCGCCCTTGCCGGCGCCGCATTGCTCGCAGCGTTTCCGGTCTTTCTCTTCACCTCGATCCAGCCGTTGAGCGACACGCCCGCGGCCACGTGGACCTTGGCGGCGCTGTACGCCGCGTTGCGCGCCCGCCGGGACACGCGCTGGGCCTTGGCCGCCGGCGGCGCCTTCGCGATGGCGGTGCTGGTGCGCCCGACCAATTTGCTCTTCGCCCCCGCCCTGCTCGTGCTCCTGGGCGCGAACTTCGGGAAACTCGCCGCGTTCGTCGCCGGCGGTTTGCCCGGCGCGGCCTGGCTCGCCTGGTACAACCATCAGCTCTACGGCAGCGCGGCGCGCTCCGGCTACGGCGACATTTTCGCGGCATTCGCGTGGAGCTACGGCGCCCCCACCGCCCTGCACTTCGCCAAGTGGCTCGCCTTCCTGCTCCCCGCGGTGGTCCTCGTGTTGCCTGCCTGGGCTTGGCGACATCCCGAACACCGCCGGCCCTTGCTCGCGCTCGGCCTCGGCTTCGCCGCGATCACGGGCCTGTACGTTTTCTATGAGGTATCGCACGAGGTCTGGTGGTGCCTCCGTTTCATTTTGCCCGCCGTGCCGCTGTTGCTGTTGGCCGCGTTGCTGGGTTTCGAGGTCCTCGTCGCCGGCTTCGGCGCCCGGGCTCGTCGCGCCGCCGTGATCGGCCTCGCGCTCTGGGGCCTCGGTCTCGGCGCCTGGTGGACCCCTCGCCTCGATGTCTTCCTGATGAAGGCGTACGAAGAAGCGTACCCCGAAGGCGCGCAGTTGGCTCTGCGCACCTTGCCGCACGACGCCTTGGTTCTGAGCAATGCCTTCAGCGGCACGCTCTATTTCTACGGCGAATTCCCCGTGCTGCGCTGGGACCAAGTCGAAGGCGCGCGCTTCGCGGACTACGCCGCCCGGGCGCGCGCCGCCGGCCGCCCGCTCGGCGCGCTCCTCTTCGATTGGGAAGAAGCGGACGCCTTCAAGCGCTGCCCCGGCGATTGGCGGCAGCTCGGCGCCGTCCGCAATGTCCGCCTCTGGCAACTCGGCCCCGCGCCCGCGGGCTCGACGCCTCCCGCCGCCCCGGCACGCTGACGCCCCCGATGGCCGCGCCCTACCTGATCGACCTCTCCCACACCGGCCACACGCGCGCCCGGACCGGGATCCAGCGCGTCACGCGTTCGCTCCACGCGGCGCTCGGCCCGCGCGCCGTCGCCGTCACCCACGATCCCTATGCCGGCACGTGGCGAACCTTCGAACCTTGGGAAAACGCCAACCTCGCCGCCGTCGCCCCCGCGGCCAAACGCGGCGCCGCCTGGCCGCTCGCCGCGCGCCTCCGCGGCCGCGCCCGCCGTTGGCTCGGCCCCCGGCCCGCCGTGCTCCCGCCCGCCGCCGGGCTGATCGTGCCCGAGCTGTTTTCCGCCGCCGTCGGCGCCGCGCTGCCCGCACTCTTCGCGGCCGTCGCCGGCCCGCGCGTCGCGCTCTTCCACGACGCCATCGCACTCAAGTTTCCCGAACTCTCCGCGGCGAAGACCGTCGCGCGCTTCCCTCCCTACCTGGCGGAATTGCTCCGTTTCGACGGCGTCGCCGCCGTCTCCGAGGACTCGCGCGCCTCGCTTGTCGACTACTGGCAATGGCTCGGCGCCAAGTCCGCGCCGCCCGTCGTCGCGATTCCCCTCGGCATCGACGCGCCTCCGGCTCCAGCGACCGCTTCGCTCAACGCGGGCGAGCCCGAGATCCTGTGCGTCGGCAGCCTCGAGGGCCGCAAAAACCACCTCGCGCTGCTCGAGGCCTGCGAGTCGCTCTGGGCCCGCGGCGTCCGCTTTTCCCTCCGCCTCATCGGCCTCGCGCAACCGCAGACCGGCGCCGCCGCGCTGCAGCGCGTCCGCGAACTGCAGGCCGCCGGCCGGCCGCTCCGCTACGACGGCCCCGTCGGCGAAGCCGAACTCGAGCGCGCCTACGCCGCGTGCACGTTCACCGTGTATCCGTCGCTCGTCGAAGGCTTCGGCCTGCCCGTGCTCGAGAGCCTCGCCCGCGGCAAACCCTGCATCTGCTCCGGCCGCGGCGCCCTCGGCGAATCCGCCCGCGGCGGCGGCGCGCTCATGCTCGATCGCGTCGGCGCGAACGACTTGGCCGCCGCTCTGGACCGCCTGCTCGGCTCCCCGGCGGAATTGGCCGCGTTGGCCGAAGCCGCCCGCGCGCGGCGTTTCCGGTCGTGGGCCGACTACACCCGCGACCTGACGTCGTGGCTCGACGGCCTCGCCCGGCGAGCCTGAGTCCGGCCGCGGCACGCACGATCGAGCCTTAGGGTTTGCAATAGATACCGTCGCGGCTCACGTTCCCGCCCCGCCCATGGCGTTATCTTTCTTCACGAAAAACAAGAAGCCCCTGCTGGCGCGTTGCCGCGACGACTACGCCACCAAGATGCGCCTGAAGTACGCGCCGTACTATCACGCCATGGAGTACCAGAAGGGCACGACCGTGAAGCTCGACGGCCGCGAGATGATCATGCTTTCGAGCAACGATTACCTCGGCCTGTCGTTCCATCCCAAGGTCATCGAGGCCGGCCGCGCCGCCATGCTCAAGTGGGGCACCAGCACCACGGGCGCCCGCACCTCCAACGGTTCCCGCGCCTACCACGTCGAGCTCGAGGAACGCCTCGCCGCCTTCCTCGGCCGCGAAGCCTGCCACGTCCACGTCGCCGGCTACATTTCCTGCCTCTCCAGCGTCGCGTCGTTCGCCCAGAAGGGCGACGTCATCCTCGCCGACAAGAATATCCATTCCTGTCTCTGGGACGGCATCCGCCTCTCGATGGCCACGGTCGAGCGCTTCTCGCACAACAGCCCCGACGATCTCCGCGAGGTCCTCGGCGCCGTCAGCGCCGACGCCGTCAAGATGCTCGTCATCGAAGGCGTGTATTCGATGGAGGGCCACATCGCGCGGCTGCCCGAGATCACGGAGATCGCGGAAGAACACGGCTGCTTCAGCGTCCTCGACGACGCGCACGGCTTCGGCGTCCTCGGCCGCCAGGGCCGCGGCACGGTCGACCACTTCGGTTTGAACGACAAAGTCGACGTTGTCTGCGGCAGTATGTCGAAGTCGCTCGCCAGCACCGGCGGTTTCGTCGCCGCCTCCCGCGAAATCATCGAGTACCTCCGGACCAATTCGAAGCAGACGATCTTTTCCGCCGCCATCAGCCCGAGCCAGGCCGCCTGCGCGCAGGCTTCCTTGGATCTGATGCAGTCGGAACCGCAGCACCTCGAGCGTCTCTGGGCCAACACCCGCAAGTACCGCGCGATGCTCAAATCGCTCGGCCTCGACACCTGGGAAAGCGAAACGCCGGCCGTGCCGATCGTCCTCGGTTCCAAGGAGCGCGTCTACCCGTTCTGGAAGGCCCTGCTCGAGAAAGGCGTCTTCACGGTCATGTCGATCGCGCCCGCCGTGCCCGCCGGCAAAGACTTGGTCCGCACCGCGATCTCCGCGATGCACACCGACGAGCAGCTCGAGAAAATCGCGGAGGCCATGGCCTACGCGGTGAAGAAGATGTGAGCGTCGGGCCGGCCAAAGGCCGGCCCCATCCGCCGCATAGGACCCATGGGACCCATAGGTCCTATGGGTCCGATACGACCCGCCCCGTCCCGCTCAGAGCTTGTACGGCAGCGGATACCGCGACGTCACCGCCGCGACCCGCACCTTCACGGCCTCGAGCGCCGCGGCCTCGCCCGGCGTGCCGATGGCGGCCAGCACGGTGTCGATGCAGCCGGCGATCTCCGCCATGTCGGACTCGACGAAACCGCGCGTCGTCACCGCCGGCGTGCCGAGGCGGATGCCCGAAGCCTGGAACGGGCTGCGCGTCTCGAACGGCACCGTGTTCTTGTTGCAGGTGATGTGGGCGAGATCGAGGGTCTCCTGCGCCTTCTTCGCCGTGAGCTCGGGGAACTTGGTCCGCAGGTCCACCAGCATGAGGTGGTTGTCCGTGCCGCCGGAAACAATCTTGTAGCCGCGCGCCGTCATCGCGGCCGCGAGCGCCCGCGAGTTCTTCACGATCTGCTCCGAGTAGGTCCGGAATTCCGGCTTCAGGCATTCCGCGAAACACACGGCCTTCGCCGCGATCACGTGCATCAGCGGGCCGCCCTGGCCGCCGGGGAACATCGCGGAGTCGATCGCCTTCGCGTGCGCCGCCTTGCAGAGAATCAGGCCGCCGCGCGGGCCGCGCAGCGTCTTGTGCGTGGTCGTGGTGACGAAATCGGCATGCGGCACCGGCGACGGGTGCACGCCCGCGGCCACGAGGCCCGCGATGTGCGCGATGTCGGCGAAGAGGTACGCGCCGACCGAGCGCGCGATCTCGCCCATGCGGGCGAAATCGATTATGCGCGAGTAGGCGCTCGCGCCCACCGTGATCATCTTCGGCTTTTCGCGCTGCGCCACCGCGGCCAGCTCGTCGTAGTCGATCAGGCCGTTGTCCTCGCGCACGCCGTATTGCACGAACGAATACTGCTTGCCGGAGAAATTCGCCGGGTTGCCGTGGGTCAGGTGGCCGCCGTGGCTCAGGTTCATGCCGAGGATCTTGTCCCCGAGCTGCAGCACCGCCGTGTAGACCGCGAAATTGGCCTGCGAGCCCGAGTGCGGCTGCACGTTGGCGTGCTCGGCGCCGAAGAGTTTCTTCGCGCGCTCGATCGCCAGGGTCTCGACTTTGTCGACGTGCTCGCAGCCGCCGTACCAGCGCTTGGCCGGATAGCCCTCGGCGTACTTGTTCGTCAGCACGCTGCCCTGGGCTTCCATCACCGCCGGGTACGTGAAGTTCTCGGACGCGATCAGCTCGATGTGGCTTTGCTGCCGGCCGAGTTCGGCGGCGATGGCGGCATGGATCTCGGGATCGAGCGTGCGGAGCGGGACGGCGGCGAGGGACATCGGAGGACGGGTTTCGGATTGAGGGAGGCGGATCGGAAAATCGCCCCCACCCGACTCCGGGAACGCCGTTTCCGCAATCCGAAATCCGCGCTCAGGCTCCGCTCCGGCCGGCCGCGAGTGTCTTAATGTGCGCCACCAGCGAAGGGATCGACTCCACCATCTCGTCGCGCGTCGCCTCGTACAGCCGCAGCGGCCCGCCGAAGGGATCGCCGATCTCCTGGTCGCCGGCGCCGGCGATGAATTCGCGGAACAGGTGCAGGTTCGCCGGCACCGGATCAGCCTGCAGCTGGATCATCGTGCGGTGCGACTCCGTCATGCACAGCACCAGCAGCGCCTCGTCCAGCATCTCCTGCGTCAACGGCCTGCTGCGCTGGCCCGCGATGTCGATGCCGACTTTCTTCAGCGCCTGCACCGAATTCTCGGAAACCAATTCGCCGCCCCGCGCCGCCACGCCGGCGGAAATCACCCGGAGGGAACGCAACGGTTCCGGCTGCGCCGCCAACGCGTGCTGCAACAAAGCCGCGGCCATGGGACTGCGGCAGATGTTGGCCGTGCAAACGGTGACGATGGTGCCCGGAGCGGACATGAACGAGCAACGAAAGGATACGCTTTGCCGCGAAACGCAAAGCCCCATTTGCCCGCCGCGCGCACCTACAGACGCCGCAACGCCGCCAGCGTCCGGTGCACCTGCACCGCGCGCTGCAACGCCGCATCCACCGGCGGCCGCGGTCCCGCGGGCGCGGCCGGCACCGCCGGTTCGTCCGCGCCGCGGCTGCGGTTCAAACTCGCCTCGTCGTGCCGCACCTTCGGCGGCGATCCGTCGAGCAGCGCCGCGACGGCCGCGCCGTCCGCCAGCGCTTTGTACGCCGCCGCTTCGGTTTCCGGCCCGACCGCCACGGGCACATCCGGCCGGATCCCGTCCGTCGCCGGCCCGATCACGAGCAGGCCGCGTCCCGGATTCCGTTCCGCCAAGGTCCGCAGCACCGCCGGCGCCGTATCCGAATTCACAATCAGCAACACGGGCGACTTCCGTTGCGCGCGGAAATCCAGCCACGCGCGGAACGCAGTCGCCGCCGCCTCGTCCGCCACCGCGTAGCGCACATCGACCACCGTCGGCCCCGCGGCCGCATTGCCCGCCGGCAAATCGCCGGGCAGCTCCCGCAGGCGCAGCAACCGCAGGCCTTCGCCGAGGTCGCGCTCCAGCGGCGCGGCCCGCCCCATGGCCGTCGCGGCGGCCGCGAGGACCGCCCACCGCACCGTTTGCCGCCACAGGGTCCGGAATCTCATTGTCCGCGGCGCAGCTGTTTCGCCCCGATGTCGCGGCGGTAATACTTGCTCCGGCAACGGATCGCGTCGCACGCCGCGTACGCCCGGTCCGCCGCCGCCTGCAAGGTCGGCGCCAGCGCCGTCACGCCGAGCACGCGGCCACCGTTCATGACCAGTTCGCCGGCCGCGTTGCGCGCCGTGCCCGCGTGGAAAATCGCCACGCCCGCCGGCAGCTCCGCCGGCAATTCGATCGGGTCGCCCTTCGGAAACGCGTCCGGGTAGCCCTTCGCCGCCACCACGACGCAGAGCGCGTAGTCCGGCTTCGTGCGGAGGGTCGCGCCCGCGAGTTCGCCGCGCGCCGCGCGCCACAGCAGCGCCAGCAAATCGTCCGCGATCCGCGGCAGCACCACCTGCGTCTCCGGGTCGCCGAACCGCGCGTTGTACTCGATCACGCTCGGGCCCGACGGCGTCAGCATGATGCCGATGAACAGCGTACCGCGATAGTCGATACCTTCGGCCGCGATCGCGTCGACCGACGGCCGCACGATCTCGCGGTCGATGCGGCCGAGCAGCTCCGGCGTCACGACCTCCGCCGGCGAATACGTGCCCATGCCGCCGGTGTTGGGGCCGGTGTCGCCGTCGCCGATGCGCTTGTGGTCCTGCGAGGTCGGCAAGATCACGTAGTCGCGGCCCGACACCACGACGAGAATCGAGGTTTCTTCGCCGAAGAGGCAGTCCTCGACCAGAATCTGTTTGCCGCTGGCGCCGAAGCGGCCGCCGTCGATCATCTCGCGCACCGCGGCCTCGGCCTCCGCGCGCGTTTGCGCCACGACCACGCCTTTGCCCGCGGCCAATCCGTCCGCCTTGATCACGATCGGCACCGGCTTTTGCGCGAGGTACTCCAGCGCCGGCCCCACCGCGTCGAAAAACGCCGCGCCCGCCGTCGGGATCCGGTGCTTCAGCAGCAATTGCTTCGTGAAAATCTTCGACGCCTCGAGCCGCGCGCCGTCGGCGTTCGGACCGTACACCGGCAAACCCGCCGCGCGCAGCCGGTCGCCCAGCCCGAGCGACAGCGGCACCTCGGGCCCGACGACCACGAACTCCACGCGTTCGCGCTGCGCGAGCGCGGTGAGGCCGGCGACGTCGTCGGCCGCGACCGGGAAGCACGCCGCGTCGGCCGCGATGCCGGCGTTGCCCGGCGCGCAGAGCACGCGGGGCCGCGCCGGCGACGCCTGCAACGCGCGCACGAGCGCGTGTTCGCGCCCGCCGGCGCCGACCACGAGAACGGAAGTTGGAAGTGCGGAAACAGCCACGTTCGCAAAGTGCCCGGAGCGCCGCCCGCGTGGCAAGGCCGCGGTTGGGCCTCACGGACGCTCCGCTGCACCCCCGCCGGTGCGAGCGCCAGGCCGAGCGGAGAAAGCAGAACCGTTCGCTTCGCCCGGTGCCTGGCTTCGGCAACGTCGTCCGTGCCGCGGCGGATCGATCTCCCGAGCCCCGACGTTGGATTCCCGACGGCCCGATCTCGGCTCAGCCGGCCGCGGTTTCATCCTTGGTCTCGAGCGGCGCCGGGCATCCCAGCACCAGGGCGATGGTGCGGTACAGTTCGCTCTCCGCCAGCGACACCGTCCGGTCATGGACCACCGTTGCCGCGCACGCCTGAAGCACGCCCTGCTTGATCGTCGGCACCGCCCGTTCCAACCGATCGAGCGCGGCGTCGAGCTCGGCCAACGAATCGTCTCCCGCCGGCCGCAAAACGAGCGGCGGCTGCAGCGCCGGCAACTCCCAGGCCCCGGCCGCAAACGCCGCTTCGGGCGCGCTCCCGTTGCCCGCCCGCGCCAAAGCGGACAACAGCACCGCCATCGCCGGCCCGAGTTCCGCCCACATCTCGATCGGCGGCTCGTCCGGCTCCGAAGGCCGCCACGGGCTTCGCATCATGCGCTGCACGCAGTACTCCGCCAACGACACGTGGCCGTCGATCTCGACCAGGCGGGCGGCAAGCTCACCCAGCACATTGCGGTCCGGCTGCTCCAGGCACCCCAGCGCGGGCAAAGCCATCTGCAGCAGCGGCAAACGCTCCTCCGGGGCCAACGCATCGATCAAAGCCTCCAGGGCCGGTATCGCCTCGACCCACCGCGCGGTCCCTCCGAGCCGGATCAGCTCATGCTGCCTCGCCCGGATCGCGGGCGAACGATCCAGCAGGAGCCCGCAGACCAACGCGGACACGCGGTCCGGCGAATGCGCCGCCGCCACCAATTCTCCCGGCAACCGCTTGATCAGCCGCCGGGCCCGGGCGACCGGCGCCGCGGCCGCGCTTTCCGTTTCCGGCGAGCCCGCGGGCGTGGGCGCAAACGGTGCCGGCAACGGGGCCGGCGCCGCGGACGGCATCCCGGCCCCACCCGGCTCCACCGCAGTCCGGCGATCCCGCATCGCCGGATGCGGCGTCCAGAGGCGGAACCGCCCGACCTTCCGCCCCGGCGCAAAGAAGAAGTGCGCCAGGTCGGTCGAAACCGGATGCCGCAGCACACTGCCTTCGGGTCCGCTTTCGATCCGCGCCAGCACGCCCGCCACCGCGGCGGGATTGCGCGTGAATTGGACGGCGGCGGCATCGGCCAGGAACTCCCGCTCGCGGCAAAAGACGGTCTGCATCAGCCGCCCCCACAGCACGCCGACGCTGCCGATCGCCATGATCGGCAACCCCACCACGATCCCCATGGAAATGCCCCCCGGTTTCACCTCGAACTTCGGGCGATCGTCGTCGCGGTTCTGATACGTCCACGATTCTTCCCGGCAGAGCCAAAGCCCCACCCGGACCACAGCCCGCAAGCCGTGGACGCACGCGGCGAGGCGCACATTGAGCCGGACATCGCCGCGCAGAATGTGGCCGAACTCGTGCGCCACCAGCGCCTGCAATTCGTCGCGATCGAGCCGGACCAACGCTCCCTCCGTGACGATCAGCGCCGCCGTTTTCGCCGCGGTTCCCGCCACCAACGCATTGATGGCGGGTTCGTCGTCCAGCAGGAACAGCTGCGGCACCGGCACTCCGGCGGCGATCGCCATCTCCTCCGTCACATTCCGGATCCGCACCAGCCGCAGATCCGGGTTGTCCGGCGGAATCGGCACCGCGCCGATCTCGCGGGCGATCGACTCGCCGCTGCGCCGCAGCAGGATCCAACGGTAGTACGCGGCCCCGGCGAGAATCGCCGGCACGAGCACAAAAACGAGGCCGAATATCTTGGGCTGCCAGAACGAAAACGGCAGCGTCCGGTAATCGAGGATTTCCAACCACCGCAGGATCTCCTGCCCGCCGCGGAAAGTCGCCACGAGCGCCGCATAGATCGAGGCCACCGTGACGACGACGCCGCCGAAAAACAGCCATTGCAACCGGCGGGAGTTCCGGAGCGCGCGATCTTGGGCGGCGAAAAAATCCATGGGCCCCGGCCGGAACCGGACGGGACCAGCCTGGGCGGGCCGCGCCGAAGGTGGCAAGTCCGGGGCGCGCCCGGGCGGAGCCCGCGTTTTCCGCGGCTCGTCCGCCCCTGAAAGACTCGCTCCGGACGGCCGCGGCCTCCGTTCAAAGCACCTGCAGCTTCTTGCGGTAGAACGCGACCACTTCGTCCGGATCGTCCGTGAAGAGGATGTAGTCCGCCATCCACGCCGGGGCGCGTTTCGTCTGGATCATCGTGCGCACCTGGCGGCGCAGGTCGCCCCAGAATTTCGCGTTGAAGAACACATACGGCACTCGCGGCCGGATCCCGAGCTTCAGGTTGCAGAGCTCGATGCCGATTTCCTCGAGGGTGCCGACGCCGCCGACGTTGAAGATGCAGAAATCGGCCGCCTCGAACCATTTTTGCCGGAAGTGCCGCGACGATTCCTGGAAGGTGTTGAAGAAATCGACGCCGAGCTCCGGCGGCTGCGCCTCGAGCTCGAGGAAGCACGCGCCCGTCAGCGCGCCCTTGTTGCGCGCCTGGTCGGTCGCGAGGCGCATGACGCCGCCGCCGCCGCCCGTGAGCACGCCGAGGTTGGTGCCGATGAACGACGTCAGTTTGTCGACCAGCGCCGCGATGCGGTCCGTATCCTGTTGCTCGAGACCGATGGCGGAACCGTAGAACGCGAGGATCGTCGCCTCCTGGAACTTCCGCGCCACTTCCTCGCGCACGAAGAACCCGTGGTCCTTCTTGTAGGTGTGGAGGTAGAGGTCCTTCGTCAGTTCGTCGTACCAATAGACCTGCAGGCCGATCGCGTCGAAGGTGTCGAGGCGGCCGTGCGCATGGCTGGAAAGGAAGTAGCCGTGCGTGCTTGAAGCCTGGCGGAACACGATCCGCTTCAGCTTCAGGTCGCTGAGGCGCGCCAACAGCTCGATCTGCTCGGGCAAATTGGGAAACGTATTCAGCACGAGCGTATCCGCGTTCTCCGGCGCGGCATCGAGGGCCTCGATCATCGTCCGGCTGCCGACCGGGCACGCTTCGCCCTCGAGCATTTTCTTCAGATCGTCGTTGGCCCGCACCAGCACGGCGCGGTTCTCGATGGTGCCGCTCTGGCCGCGCACGGTGACGCGCGTCCGCGGCTTGGCTTCGGAGTTGGCGTGGGGCGGATTCGCGTCGAGGCACTTGTAGAGGTCGGCCGCGGTCGCGAGCAGCTTGGTGCGCCGCTTGGTCAGCGATTTGAATTCCGCATCGCTCGCTTCCGGCGCGCGGAACACCTCGACCGACACCACCGGGTTCACGACCGGCTGGTTGCCCGGATTGTAGATCTCGAGCATGATGTTCGTGCCGAAAGTCTTGATCGGATCGAGCAGCACGGCGCTCGTGTGGATGCCGAAATTGCCCGCGCCCTGGTTGAGCACCACGAAGTGCTCCTTCAGGTACATCGAGCAGCTCGTGAGAATGCCTTTGTGCGGCGGGATCGTCAGCGGCGCCGCATCGTGCCGCAGTTGCACGCGGTCGAGGAAGCCGCGGCCGGCGTGGCCGGCGACGACGCGCTCGAAATCCGCGCGCTGCAGCCGCGGGCTCAGCGTGTAGCTCACCTGGTGCGGCGTGAGGAACACGCGGCCCAGCGAATCGATGCTGATCGTGTTGGGCAGCTTGATCCGGTTGTCCTTGAGGGCGTCCCAGATTTCCGCGGTCGAAAGCTTGGCGGCGACCGGCGCGTAGTACAGCCGGCCCACCGGGGCGCCGAC
Source organism: Opitutaceae bacterium (assembly GCA_027482185.1). Taxonomy (GTDB): domain Bacteria; phylum Verrucomicrobiota; class Verrucomicrobiia; order Opitutales; family Opitutaceae; genus ER46. The sequence goes on from JAIXWF010000019.1 coordinate 352,274, forward strand.
GCGCATCAGTTTTTTCCAATACGGCGCATTGGGAAAACTGGCGTCGTAGATGAAGGCGTCGGCCTCGAGCTCGACGCGGTTGCCCTCGATGCGCGGCTGGCCGTGGATCAGCATCTCGATGCCGATGCGCGCGAGCGAACTGCGTTCGGTGAACTTCAGCGCACCGAGATGGGTCTTGAGGAATTCGAATTCGGCCGGCTGGCGGGGCCAGAAACCGAGCGTCAGCGCCACGGAACGGTCGTCCTTCGGTTTCACCGCCAGGATCTGGCCGTCCTGGCTCGTCCAAAATTGGTCAGGGTTCATGTGCAGGAGGGAAGACCATGGCCGGCCCGCGGACTGACACAAGCGGGGAGATCGGTGTTGCCATCGTCGGAGCCGGGTGCATCGCTCGTCACTTTTACGGCACAAAGCCGTCCTTCCGGTTACTCTATCCGCTCCCTCAACCACGCATGAAATCAAAGTTTGCCATCACCCTCGGCTTTCTCGCGCTCGGCCTTTCCGCCGCGCCGGGCCAGGAGGTCAAGTTGAACATCCCCGGCCAGCCCGCCGCGCCCGCCGCCGCTCCCGCCAAGCCCGCGTTCAGCGACGCCCAGCTGATCGAGGAGTTCGGCTGGTTCGTCGGCAAACGCGTCGGCCTCGCCGAGCTCGAACTTTCCCCGGAAGAAATCGCCACGTTCCTCAAGGGTCTCTCCGCCGCCGCCGGCGGCAAGGATTCGCCCTACGAGCTCGAGAAAATCGGGCCCGCCATGGACGAGTTCATGCAGAAGAAACAGGCCGCCTACCTCGCCAAGCTGAAGAACAAGAGCATGGCCGAAAACGTCGCCTTCTTCGCCAAGCTGAAGGAAAACAAGGCCGTCGTCGAACTGCCCAGCGGCCTCCGCTACGAGATCGTCGCCCCGGGCTCCGGCCCGGCCCCGAAGCCCTCCGAGACCGTCAAGGTCCACTACACCGGCAAGCTGCTCGACGGCTCCACTTTCGACAGCTCCGTCGAACGCAAGGAACCCGCGGAATTCCAGCTCGACCAAGTCATCCCCGGCTGGACCGAGGGTCTCCAGAAGCTGAGCAAGGGCGGCAAGATCAAGCTCTACGTCCCGCCGCACCTCGCCTACGGCGACGACGGCCGCCCCGGCATTCCCCCGGGCTCGACGCTGATCTTCGATGTCGAGCTCCTCGACATCAAGCCGGCCGCCGCCGCCGCTCCCGCGGCTCCCGGCGCCAAGTAAGCCGGCGCCCTCCGCGCCGTTTTCCTTCTCAGGCGGGTCTTCGGACCCGCCTTTTTTGCGCCCGGCATCCGCGCCCTGGCGCGCGGATCAAAGCAACCTATTGGTTTACCTTGCCGCGTGCCCCGAGCCGCCCGCAACGGCGGCCGCATCCGCCAGGAAAGCCGCGACGTCCGCCTCGCGCGTGTCCCACGAGCACATCAGGCGGTAGCCGTCGTCGCCGACGAATTTGTAGAAATGCCAGCCGCGGACCTCGAGCGCGGCATAAACCGCCGGCGCCAGCCGCACAAACACGCCGTTCGCCTCCGTCGGTTCGACGAGAGCAAACCCGAGCCGCTGCAACCCCGCGGACAGCGTCCGCGCCAGCCGGTTCGCGTGCGCCGCATGCCGCAACCACGCGCCGTCGCGCAGCACCGCCGCCCATTGCGCCGAGGCAAACCGCTGCTTCGAGGCGAGCTGGCCGGACTGTTTCACGCGGTAGTCGAACTCGCGCGCCAGCTCGCGGTTGAAAAACACCACCGCCTCCGTGCCGAGCAGACCGTTCTTCGTGCCGCCGAAGCACAGCACGTCGACGCCCGCGCGCCACGTGAGGTCCGCCGGCGTCGCGCCGCGCTCGGCCAGCGCCGCGGCGGCGTTCGCGAAACGCGCGCCGTCGACGTGCACCGCCCAGCCGTGCGCGCGCGCAAATTCCCCGAGCGCCCCGAGCTCCGCCGGCGTGTACACGGTGCCGAGTTCCGTCGCCTGCGTGAGCGACAGCGCGCGCAGCTTCGGGAAATGTACGCCGTGCCCGCGGTGCCGCAGCGGCTCGAGATCCGCCGGCCGCAGCTTCGCCGCCGGCGCGGCCACCGGCAGCACCTTGCTCCCGCCGGTGAAGAATTCCGGCGCGCCGCATTCGTCGGTGTCGACGTGCGCGAGCGCATGGCAGGCCACCGCATGGTGCCGCTGGCAAAGCGCGGACAACGCGAGCGCGTTGGCCGCCGTGCCGTTGAAAACGAAGAACACCTCGCACTCGCGCCCGAAGAGATCGGCGAAGCGGCGCCGCGCCTCCGCCGTGTGCGCGTCGTCGCCGTAGCTCGGCACGCGGCCGGCGTTTGCGGCCGCCAGCGCCGCCAGCGCCTCCGGACAAAGTCCCGCGGTGTTGTCGCTCGCAAAGGCGTAGTTGGCAGCTGTCATAGGTCGTTTCGGGTTTGGCAACGCGCCGCGCACCCGGTTTCCCTGAGAACGCACGAAATGAATCCCGCGGACGTCAACCTCTACCTCGTCGGTTTCATGGGCACCGGCAAGACGACGGTCGGCCGCGCGGTGGGCCAGAAGCTCGGCTTCCAGGTCGTCGACAGCGACCACGAGATCGAGCGCCTGCAGGGCAAGTCGATCCCCGAGATCTTCGCGCAGGACGGCGAACCGGCGTTCCGCGCCCTCGAAAAAGCGTTCGTCGCCACCGGCCATCCCGCCGAGCGCACGCTGGTCGCCTGCGGCGGCGGCCTCGTCGTGCAGCCCGGCATGCTGGCCGAGCTGAAGGCCCGCGGCATCGTCGTCTGCCTCCACGCCTCCCTCGAGACCATCCTCGCGCGCACCGCGCGCCACCGCAACCGGCCGCTTCTCGACGTCGAGAACCCCGAGGAACGCATCCGCACGCTGTACGCCGCCCGCGAGGCGATCTACCGGCAGTCGGGCACGCTCATCCTTACCGACTCGCGGCCGCTGTCCGACATCGTCGCGCACGTCGTCCGCACCTGGCGGCGCGAGGCCGCCGATTTCGCCCGCGCCCGCCGGTGAACGCGCCCGCCGGCACCCCCGCGCCCCTGCCCGGGCCGGACCACGCCACCCAGGAAGCGCTCCGCGCGCGCCTGCACGCCCTCGGCTTCGACAGCGTCCGCTTCGCCGCCGCCGATCCCGCCGTCGCGCCCCCGCTCAGCGCCTGGCTCGACGCCGGGATGCACGCGGACATGCAGTGGCTCGAACGCGGCGCCGCCAAGCGCCTCGACCCCGGCCTCGTGCTCTCCGGCGTGCGCTCCGTCATCATGCTCGGCGTCAGCTATTGGTCCGAACAACTCCCGTCGCCCCCAAACCCAAAACCCAAAACTCAAAACGGCGGCACCGCCGGCGCCGGCCCCGTCTGGGCGCGCTACGCCCTGCACGAGGACTATCACGACACCATCAAGCCCGCCCTCGTCTCCGCGGGGCGGATACTCGAGGAACTCTGCGGCGCGGCGCCGGCGGACTACCGGTACTACGTCGACACCGGCCCCGTGCTCGAGCGCAGCTGGGCCGCGCGCGCCGGCCTCGGCTTCACCGGCAAGAACGCCATGCTCATTTCGCGCGAGCACGGCAACTGGCTCTTCCTCGCGTCGATCCTCACGCGGGTGCCGTTCGCGCCGGACGCGCCCGTGCGCCTGAAATACGCCGAGCGCGAGGTCGGCCTGCTCTGCGGCCGCTGCACGCGCTGCCTCGACGCCTGCCCGACACAGGCCTTCGCCGCGCCCGGTGTGCTCGACGCGCGCCGCTGCGTGTCCTACCAGACGATCGAGAACAAGGGCGTCATCCCGCGCGAACTGCGCCCGGGCATCGGCGCCCGGATTTACGGCTGCGACGTCTGCCTCGAGGTCTGCCCGTGGAACCGTTTCGCGCGCGACGGCCGCCGCCTCCTGCTCTCCGCCCGCTACGACCTCGCGGCCCTCTCGCTGGCCGAACTGCTCGCGCTCACGCCGGAATCGTTCGCGACCGTCTTCCGCCGCACGCCGATCAAGCGCCTGAAACTCGCGGGCCTGCTCCGCAACGCCTGCGTCGTCGCCGGCAACATCGGCGATGTCTCGCTCCTGCCCGCCCTCGTCGGTCTCGCCGCCGGCCATGCGTCGCCGCTCGTGCGCGCCCACGCCGTCTGGGCCGTGCACCGGCTCGGCGGGGGAGCGGCGCTAGCGGCCGCCCGCGCCGCGGAGACGGATGCGTCCGTCTGCGCCGAATACGCCGCGGAATCCTGAACCCGCGCCGGAGTCCGGCGACCGATTCGCCGCCGCTCAGGCCGGCGCCGCGCCGCCCGCACGGGCGAACGCCGCATCGAACACGGCCACCACGTGCGCCGGCGGCCGGATCGGCCGGCCGCCGCGGTCGATGAACGCATGCACGGTTGCGCCCGTCGCCAACAGCTCTTCGCCGCGCCGCACTTCGTAGGTGAGCTTGATCCGCAGCAGCGGTTTTTCCGCCAACGTCGTGAGAATCGTCACGGTGTCGTCGTACACCGCCGGCCGCAGGTACTTCACCGCCACCTCGAGCACGGGCAACCGGTAGCCTTCCTCCTCCAATTGCCGGTACGGCAGCCCCATTTCCTTCAGCAGCGTCGTGCGCCCGATTTCGAACCATGGCAGGTAGTTGCCGTGGTAGACGACTCCCATCATGTCGGTTTCCGCGTAGCGGACCGTGACCTGGGCGCGCGACTGGATCATGATTCGGAAACGGCCGGCGGCGGGAACAGCGCCGCGGCGCTCTCTTTCCAGCACGTGCGCAGCGCCCATTCGCGGCCGGCCTCGCCGAGCCGCCGCCGCAACGCCGGATCGTGGATCAGTTTTTCGAAGGCCGCCGCCAGTTGGACCGGACGCTGCGGCGGCACCAGCAAGCCGGTCCGGCCGTCGAGCACCGCCTCGGCGACACCTCCGACGTCGTGCGCCACGACCGGCAGCCCGTGCGCCGCGGCCTCGAGGTAGACGAGGCCGAAGCCCTCGACGCTGCGGTCGAGGTTGATGCTCGTCATCGCGAAGATGTCCGCGCTGTCGTACACGCGCGAGAGTTCCTCGTCGGGCATGTTGCCGAGAAACTTCACCGCCAGATCCGGTTTCTCCGCCGCCGCCGCGCGCAGCAGTTCCTCGTAACGGCCTTTGCTCTGGCCGCCGACGATCCAGTATTCGAGACGCGCGCGGAGTTCGGGCGGGAGCAGCTGCAGCGCCTGCAGGGTGAGCAACTGCCCCTTGCGGGGATGGAGCCGGCCGACCGTCAGGACGACGATCTTGCGGCCCGCGCGCTCCGGCCGCACGGGCACGACGGCGAAGTCCGACCGCAGCGCGCCGGGGGTCAGGAAGATCTTGTCGGCGGCCTCGGGAAAGTGGTTCAGCAGCAGTTCCTGCGTGAAGTTGGTCAGCGTGCTGACCCGTGTCGCCCGCCGGATCAATTGTCCCGCCAGCCAACGCCGCAGGGGGCTGCCGGCGAAGAGCAAAATCTCCGAACCGTGGAACGTGAGCACCAGCCGCCTCGGCCGGAAGGTCTGGAAAAACTGCAGCAACATCATCGTCATCATCGGCCCCGGTTCGGGCAGGTAGACGGTCGCGTTCCGCAAGGCCCGGCGATGCCGGATGAGTTCGCGGGCCAGCTGCACCTGGCAGGACAGGTCGTGCGTGCCGCGCAACGGCATCCGCCGCAACCGGAACGGCCAGTCGGACTTCTCGGCCGCCGCCGGCGCCGCCTGGGCCCAGACCTCGACCCGATGCCCGAGCGCCGCCGAAGCCCGCGCGATCTCCTCCGTGAACGTGGCGATGCCCCCCCGTTTCGGATAGAACTCGTGGGTAATCAGGAAGACCGGCGGCGCGGCGTGGCTGGCGGAAGCGGACAAGGGACGTGCCGGCAGGCTCCGCCCGCACGGGCCGGCTGCCGGTCCGACCAGCTACGTTCGCCCCGGCCCGGGTGGCAAGCGCGGCCTGCGTTTCGGCGCATGGACCGAAAGCTGCTCAGCTTCCGCATCATCCCCGTCGGCAAACTCCTTCATGCTTCGGCGCCGACGAAATAATGGGTTTACTTCCCTCCCCTGTAACATACAACGAACGAACAATGCCCGATGCAGTTCAAACCAGTCCCGGAGCGGGCAAACCGCTGCTGCCGACGACACCCAAACCCTTTTCACCAGAAGACGAAGGCAGCCTCCGGGAAGCTCTGAAACGCTGTTCTCCGTCCACGTTTGAAGCTGCTATCCAGTATCGTAAAACCGGTAACGCTGAACATGTTCCGGCAGTCGTGATCGGGGTGATCGAGCGGTTTGTGGAGCCCGACCTGCGGGTCAAGTTGAAGGATGCGGACGACGACCTCCGCCTGATCGAAGACTTGGGGATCGATTCCCTGACGATGATGGAAATCGTCATTCTGGTCGAAGATGTCCTGCAGCTTTCGATCAACAACGACGAGTTGCGCAATCTGCGGACCGTCGGCGACGTCAAGACCTTCATCGATTGCAAGATCCGCGGTTTGCCCCTGCCCAAACCGACGAAGTTCATCCCGATCGAGACCATCGGCGCCATCATGCCGATCCAGCCGCCGTTCCTGTTCCTGAACGAGGCCTCCGTCAGCTCCACGGCTGCCAACGGCAAATACAAGATCTCCGGCCAGGAATTCTTCCTGCAAGGTCATTTCAAGGACAACCCCGTGATGCCCGCCTCGATCATGCTCGAGGCCCTCGGCCAGCTGGCCGTGCTGTATCTCCTGGAAGGTGCCCCCACCGAAACCGGCAAGGTCGTCAGCCCCCAGACCATCTTCTTCACCGGCTGCGAAGGCGTCCGCGCCCACCGCGTCTGCAAGCCGGGCGACATCCTCACCCTTTCGATCAAGCCGAAGCGCATGAAGATGCCGCTCGCCACGTTCGAAGGCGCGATCCGCGTCGGCCCCGAAAAAGCCGTCATCGTCGAGGAAATCACGCTGACCTACGGCTTTGTCGACGCCGTCAACGCCCCCGTCTCGATCAACGTCAACGGCTCCGCCCACGCGGAACCGGCCGTCCCGAGCCCGACCGCCGCGCCGACTCCGCTCCGCGCCGCCATCAACGCCTGAACCGCACCTTCCCGGGTGCTTCGCCAACGGCGGCCGCTCCGGCCGCCGTTTGTTTTTTTGGGGGAAACTCCCGGACCGTCGGGGCGTCATCCGCCGCTCCCGCCTCCCGCGTTGACCACCGCGCGGGAACGCTGTCTCTTCCTTCCTCCCATCGGCGTATGCCCAGAGTTTTCATCACCGGCCTCGGATTCGTCACCAGCATCGGCAACGACCGCCCCGCCGTCACCCGCAACCTCCGCGATCTCCGCCACGGTTTCGAGCTCTACCCGCCCTTCGACAAGCCCGACATCCCCGTCAAGGTGATCGGCACGATCAAGGACTTCACGACCGACTCGACCGACCCCGAGGACTGGACCTACCCCGCCCGCTACCGGATCAAGCGCGAACTCCTCCGCACCATGGCGCCGAGCGGGCTCTTCGCCCACTGCGCGATGCTGCAGGCGATCGAGGATGCGAAACTCTCCGACGCCGACGTCTCCAATCCCGAGACCGGCCTCTACGCGGCCTCCGGCGGTTCGCCCTACCTGCTCAACTACCACCACAACCGGCTCCACAAGCTCGGTGTGCTGCGCTGCTCCCCGCTCGGCATTGTCGCTTCGATCGCCGGCACCCTGAATTTCAATCTCGTCGCCGCCTTCCGGATCCAGGGCGCCTCCTGCGGCTTCTCCTCCGCCTGCGCCTCGTCCGCCCACGCCCTCGGCTACGGCTTCGACGACCTCGTCCTCGGCCGCCAGAAACGCATGTTCATCGTCGGCGCCGAAGACGGCAACCTCGACGCCATTCTGCCCTTCGCGGGCATGCGCACGCTGTCGCTGCAAACCGACCCGAATCTCGCCTCCCGCCCCTTCGATGCCGCCCGCGACGGCTTCGTCGGCACCGGCGGCGGCGTGGTCCTCGTCCTTGAGACCGAAGACGAAGTCGCCCGCCGCGGCGTCACCCCCTACGCCGAGGTCCTCGGCTGGGGCCAGGCTTCCGACGGTTACAACGTCGCGATTTCCCATCCCGAAGGCAGCGGTTCCGCCGCCGCCATGACCCTCGCGCTCCGCACCGCCAAGGTCGCGCCCGAGCAGGTCGATTACGTCAACGCCCACGCGACTTCGACGATCATCGGCGATGTCTCCGAGGCCCGCGCGCTGCGCAGCGTTTTCAAATCCGGCCTTGGCCGTGTCGCCGTCAGCAGCACGAAAGCCCTCACCGGCCACGGTCTCTCCCTCGCCGGCGCGATGGAAAGCGCGTTCAGCGCCGTCGCGCTCCGCGAAGGATTCATTCCCGGCAACCCGCATCTGCGCCAGCCCGACCCCGAGTGCGCCGACCTCAATCTGCCCCGGACCACGGAAAACCGCGCCCCCGGCATCGTGATCAAGAACAGCAGCGGCTTCGGCGGAGCCAACGTCGCGCTGGTCTTCAAACGCGTCGCCTGACCCCGTGGCTGCGACCCGCGTCTCCGAGCTCTACCGCACGGCCTTCGTCACCGGCGCGAGCACCGGCCTCGGCCGCGCCTTTGCGGAGATGCTCCTCGCCGACGGTGTCCGCGTCTGGGGCACCTCGCGCGACGCCGCCCGCCTCGATCCGCTCGCCCGCGCTTTTCCGGATACCTTCCGCGCCGTCGCCTGCGACCTCGCCGACGGCGCCGCCGCGGCCGCCGTCTTCCGGACCGCGTCCGACCAGGCCGGCGGTTTCGATCTCGTGGTAAACAACGCCGGCTACGGCGTCTTCGCCGAATTCGCCGGAGCCGATTTCGAAGTCTGGCAGGAACAGATCGAGGTCATGCTCGTGAACACCGCGCGTCTCTCCCATGCCGCCCTGCGCGCCCACCTCGCCCGCGGCCGCGGCGCCCTCGTCAATATCTCGTCCCTCGCCGCCGAGTTCCCGCTGCCGTTCCAGAGCGCCTACAACGTCGTCAAGGCCGGCCTCTCCGCCCTCAACGAAAGTCTCCTGCTCGAGACCGCCGGTACCGCCGTGATCGTGCTCGATGTCCGGCCCGGCGACTACCGCACCGATTTCGAAGGGTCCGTCCGCCGCCCCCAAGCCGCGCCCACCCCGCGGATGGAGCGCGCCTGGCGTGCCTTCGACGGCATGATGCGCAGCGGCCCGCCGCCGGCCCACGCCGCCGCCTGCCTGCGCACGGCCCTGCTCCGGCAACGCCGCGGCACGTTGCGCATCGGGCGTTTCTTCCAGGCCGTCGTCGCTCCGTTTCTCGCCCGCCTTGGCTCCCTCGACCTGAAGCGCCGGATCCAGGCCCGCTACTTCGACGTCGGCTGATCCGCCCTCCTCGCCGATGTCCAAGGTCCGAATCCTCGTTCTCACGTCCAGCACCGGCGGCGGCCACGACGCCCGCGCCCAGGCCTTCGCGGAGTGGTGCTTCCAGCTCTACCGCCACGACGTCGACGTGCGCATCGAGCAGATGCTCGAGAAATCCTCCGTCATCAACCGCGCCGGCGTCGGCTTCTACAACCGCATCCAGCGCGCGGCGCCGTGGATCCACAAACTGTTCTACGCCTTCGTCGAACTGCTGAGTTATCTCAACCGCAGCTCCGTCGTCCTCGGCAACGGCTACTACGTGAAGGTGCTGCAGGAGTACCGGCCCCACCTCGTCTTCAGCGTCCACGATTGCCTCAACCGCGGCTACTTCCCGCTGGCCCGCCGCATCCTCGGCGCCGACCGCGTCCGCTGCGCCACCTACTGCGGCGAGTTCTCCGGCGGCTGGGGCTACTCGCGCAACTGGATCGAGCCCAGCGTCGACCTCTATATTTCGCGCACGCCGACCGCCCGCGACTACGCGGTCAAATGCGGCATCCCCGAGGCGCGCACGCGCGTCCGCGGCTCGATGATGCTGCCGCGTTCCTACTCCGAGATCGTCCCGCCCGAGGAACGCGGCGAATTCCGCGCCAAGCGCCTCGGCCTCGATCCCGACAAGTTCACCGTCTTCCTCGCCACCGGCGGCAACGGCGCCAACAACCACGCCGCCCTCCTGCCCGCGCTCCTGCGCCACGCCGACCGTGTGCAGGCGATCGTGATCTGCGGCCGCAACCAGGAAACCTACAACGAACTCGTCCACTGGCGCGCTCTGCACCCCGAGTTCTCCTGCTACATCGAGGCCTACTCGGAAATCGTCCATCTGCTGATGCAGGCGAGCGACGCCATCGTCACCCGCGGCGGCACCACCACCTGCGCCAAGGCCCTGCATTTCCGCTGCCCGATCGTCTTCAATGCCTTCGGCGGCATCATGCCGCAGGAAGAACTGACGTGGAAATTTTTCCGCAACGGCGCCGCGTCCGAAAAGATCGAGAGCGCCGGCGACTTCGCCCGCATCGTCGACCGCTGGATGGCGGAGCCGGCGAGCTACACCGCCGTCCGCGCCAACTTCCTCCGCCTCCGGTACGAGGACGATCCGACGGTCGTGATCGACGAGCTGGTGGAACTCGCCAACGCCGCGGCCGGCGCGAAACTCCGCCGCCAGCCGTTCCCGCCGACCCGCGGCCGAAACACCTAGGCGCGCGGCGCCTCTTCCGCGTTGCGCGCCGCGCGGTGCGTTTCCCATGCTCGGACCCACGTTGTCCTCGCCGCCCGCCATCGCCTACCTGTACACGACGTTTCCGAAGAGCACGGAAACGTTCCTCCAACGCGAGATCATCGCCCTCCGCGCGCGCGGCGTGAATCTCCGGATTTATTCCCTCTGGGGCGGCGGCGGCACGTTCCGGGGCCTGCCCGTGGCGACCTTCAACAAATGGCGCCTGCTCACCCTCGTCTGGATGATTCCCTACGAGGCCTGGCGCCGGCCCGAGGTCCTGCGCGAATTGCTCCGCGGTCTGCGCACGCGCCGCGCGCCCTCGTGGCTCAACTTCTGGGAAAACATGCTCGGCGCCGGCTTCGCCTGCCTCTTCGCCGGCGAATTCCGCCGCGACCCGCCCGCTTGGATCCACGCCGCCTGGGGCGGCGCGCCCGCCACCGCCGCGTGGCTGCTCTGGCGCCTCGACGGCCACCGCTTCAGCGCCGCCGCGCACGCCTACGATATCTTCGAGCACGGCGGCGATTGGTGGCTCGACGAAAAATTGCGCCACGCCGCCTTCGTCCACACCTCCACCGAGATGGGGCGCCGCGCCCTCCTCGCCCGCGGGCACGACGCCGCCCGCCTCGTCTGCATCCGTCGCGGCCTCGACCGCCTGCCCGAGCTCAAGCCGCTCCGCCGCGACCGCTCCGTGCTCCGCCTCGTCTGCGTCGCCCGCCTCGTCGAGAAAAAGGGCCTCGACCACCAGCTCCGCATCTACGCCGCGCTGCAGGCCGCCGGCATTCCTTTCGCCGCCCGCATCATCGGCGAAGGCCCGCTCCGCGGCGAACTCGAGAAACTCGCCGGCCACCTCGGCATCGCCGGCCAACTCACCTTCGCCGGCCACCTGCCCCAGCACGAGGTCTGGAACCAACTCGCCTGGGCCGACGTGCTCCTGCACACGGGCGTCATCGCGCCGAGCGGCGACCGCGACGGCCTGCCCAACGTCATCCCCGAGGCGATGTCCGCCGGCGTGCTCGTGATCACTTCGCCCGCCGCCGCCACCACCGAAGCCGTCGCCCAGGGCATCACCGGGCTCGTCGCCCCCGTCGACCATCCCGCCGACTGGGTTGCCGCGCTGCGCCGGCTCGCGTCCGACGACGCGTTCGCGGAAAAGCTCCGCACCGCCGCCCGCCGCTGGGTCGAGGAAAACTTCGACGCCCACCGCAACTCGGGCCGGCTGCTCGCCCTTTTCCACGAAGTCCTCGCCGGTCCCGCCGCACCCGCGGCCGCGCCCGCGCCGGGCCAGGCGGCGTGATCTACTTCGACGTCACCCAGACCGGCTCCGCCGCCCACCGCTCCGGCCTCACCCGGGTCGGTCGCCGCCTGCTCGCCGAGCTCGGCTCCGCGGCCGTCGCCGCCGTGTGGCGCGACGGCGCCCTCCGCCGCGCCGACTCCGGCGCCCCTGTCGCCCCGGCACGCGACGACTGGTTTCTCACCGCCGAACTCTTCTCCGAGGCGGAACGTCCGGGCTTCGCCGCCTTCCTCGCCGCGCGCCCGCTGCGCTGCGCCGCGGTTTTCCACGACGCCATCCCGCTCAAGCACCCGCACATCACCTGGCCGAAGAGCGTCGCCCGCCACCCGGGCTACCTGAAGCTGCTCGCCGCCTTCGACCGCATCTTCGCCGTCTCCGCCGCCAGCCGCGACGAACTGCTCGGCTACTGGCGCTGGCTCGGGCTCGCCGCGACGCCGCCCGTCGGGACCGTCGCACTCGGCGCCGACGCCGCCGGCACGCCGCGTATCACCCATCCGGCGACGCCGTCGGCCCCGCCGGAGCTGCTCTGCCTCGGCATCCTCGAGCCGCGCAAAAACCAGACCCTCCTGCTCGCCGCCTGTGCGCCGCTCTGGCGCGAGGGTCTCGACTTCCGGCTTCACCTCGTCGGCCGCGTGAACCCGCACTTCGGCCGGCCGATCGCGGAGGCCGTGGCGCGCCTGCGCCGCGAGGTCGGCCCGCGGCTCGTCCATCATGCGGACGCCGACGATGCCGCCGTGGCCGCACGTTTCGCCGCCGCCCGCGCCACCGTTTTTCCCACGCTGGCCGAGGGTTGCGGCCTGCCGCTGCTGGAGTCGCTGTGGCACGGCGTGCCCTGCGTGTGCAGCGACCTGCCGGTGCTCCGCGAAAACGCCGACGCCGGCGGTTGCCTGCCGGTGGCGCCCGACGATCCCGCGGCGTGGACCGCGGCGCTGCGCCGCATCCTGACCGACGACTCGCGGCACGCCGACTTGGCGCGCGCCGCGGCCACACGCTCCCTGCCCACGTGGGCCGCGACCGCCGCGCAGATCCGCGCGTCGCTCGCGTCTCCCGCCTGAGCCGGGGCACCGCCCCGGCCTACTTGCCCGCCGGAGCGGCCGCGGCCGGCGCGGCCGTGGCCTGCTTGGCTTCGAGCGCCTTGATCGCCGTCAACCGCACCGACTCGACCTCGGGGGCATTGTGCGGGATCTCGAGTTTCGTTTCCGACTTTGTATCGGTGCCGATGTGCTTGGCCGCGACCGCCGTGAGTACCGGCATCGCGGATTCCATGCGGCCGCTGAGGCCGAGCACCGCCACCTTCACGTCGAAAATCTCCGGCCCCGTCGCGCGGTCGAGACTTCGGCCGGGATTGGTCCGGCCGGAAAACTGCACGAACGTCTCGCGCGACTTCGGATCCGTGCGCCCGGCCGTGTCGGTGCCGAATCCGACTTCCACAAAAACGTCCGGCGCCACTTTCTCCGGCGCCTCGTACATCCCGATGCCCGTCAGGGCTGCGTCGACGCAGGCCTTCACGACCTGCACCTGGACCTGCTGCGCGTTCCCGACGACGGATTTGCGGGCGGACAAGCGGTAAGATTTGCCCGCGACCTTGGTGTCGGGCGCCGCGAGGGCGTCGACCAGCACGCGGTGCTTCTGGACGAAGATATTGCCGCAGCCCGACAGGAGCAGCAGGCCCACGAGACCGCCGAGCACGATCGCCAGCAGGGAGCGCGGGGAACTGGGAGAGGGCTTCATGCTCGCAACGCGAATTTCAATACCCCGATCCCGCCGTTTCGCAACCGGCCCGAAGTAACGCCGCCGTTACCGTGGACGCCGCCGCCCCGGCGCTCAATCCATGCGCACCCGCGCGCGGTAGAAGGCATCGCATTTCGCGTAGATTTCCTTCGCCGAACCCATCGCCAGCGCCTCGTCGGCCAGCTTGCGCGCGTCGGCCATCGTCATCTCGCGGATCAGGTACTTCACCGACGGCAGCCACGCCGGCGACATGCTCAGCGAATCGATGCCCAGCCCGAGCAGCAGCGGCGCGTACACCGGATCGCCGGCCATCTCGCCGCACACGCTCACGGGAATCTTCCGCTTGCGCGCCTCGGCGACGACGTTGCGCAGCGTGCGCAGGATCGCCGGGTGCGTCGGCTCGTACAGGTGCGCGATCCGGTCGTTCACCCGGTCGATCGCCAGCATGTACTGGATCAGGTCGTTCGTCCCGATGCTGAAGAACGCGCACTCCTGCGCGAGCAGATCGGCCGTGGCGGCCGCACTCGGGATCTCGATCATCGTGCCGACCTCGAGCTTCTCGTCGAACGGCACGCCTTTCGCCTTCAACTCGGCGCGGCATTCGGCGAGCACGGCGTTCGCGCGCGCCAACTCCTCGTTGCCGCTGATCATCGGGTACATGATCTTCGCGCGGCCGAAGGCGCTCGCGCGCAGGATCGCGCGGAGCTGCTCTTTGAAGATGTCCGTGTGCTCGAGACAGAACCGGATCGCGCGGAAACCCATGAACGGGTTCGTCTCTTTCGGAAAAAGGTCCGACTTGCCCGCCATCGGCTTGTCGCCGCCGAGGTCGAGCGTCCGGATGATCACGGGCGCCGGCGCCATCGCCTCGACGACCGCCTTGTAGGCGAGGAATTGCTCCTGCTCGTTCGGCATGCGCGCCGCGCTCAGGAAAAGGTACTCCGTCCGGAACAACCCGACGCCGTCGGCGGAAAACGATTTCACCTTCGCCACTTCCTCGGCCTTCTCGATGTTCGCCAGCAGCGGCACCGTCACGCCGTCCTGCGTCGTCGCCGGCTGCCGGTTGGCCTCCAGCAGGCGCGCCTCGAACGAGCGCTTCCGTTCCTGGATCTTGCCGTAGCGGAACAGCGTGCTCTCCGACGGATTGAGAATCACGAGGCCGTCGTAGCCGTCGACGATCGCCCAGTCGCCGTTGCGCACGCGCTGCGTCAGATTGCGCACGCCGACGACCGACGGGATCTTCATCGACCGCGCCACGATCACGGCGTGGCTCGTGCGGCTGCCCGAATCCATCACCAGGGCCAGCGCCGCGGAGCGGTCGAGCGTGGCCGATTCCGAAGGCGAGATGTCGCGGCCGACGATGATGCGCTGGTCGACGAGGCGGTTGAGCGCATTTTCGGCCTGGCCGAGCAGGTTCTGCAGGACGCGCTGCGCAACGTCGCGCAGGTCGCCCGCGCGCTCGCGCAGGTACTCGTCGTCGATCTCCGAAAAGGCCTGCACATAGCGCGACGAAACCTTCTGGAAACACGTCTCGATGTTGCAGCCCGTGGCCTCGAACTCGCGGATCGTCTCGCCGATCAGGGCCTCGTCCTCGAGCACCATGAGATGCGCGTCGAAGATCGCCGCTTCCTCGGGGCCGATGTTCTTTTCGACCTCGTTCTTGATCTTGGAAATCTGCTGCCGCGTCACCACCAACGCGCGGTCGAAGCGCGCCACCTCGTCGATGCGTTTCTCCGGCTCGACCTGGTAGCTCGGCACCTCGACATCGCTCTGGAGATAGACGAAAATCTGCCCGTACGCGATTCCCTGTGAGGCGGCGATGCCTTGCACGGTGATCTCGTTCTTCGCGCGGGAGTCCATTTTTTAGATACGGGGGAACCGCCGCGGTGGGGTGGCCGGCGGTCGGCTCCGAACGATAACGCGCCCGCGGCAAAACGGGTCAATTCGAGATTTGCCAGCGGACGCGATTATGCCAGCCGCGCTTCGGCCGCATAAGCCGAGGGCCCCCACGCCGCCCGCACCGCCGCGACGATCGGCGCCGCCGCGCCATCGTCACCGAGCAACGCGAAACACGCGCTGCCGCTCCCGCTCATCCGCGGCGCGAGCCCGAAGTCCCGCCGCAGGTTCTCCAGCAGCACGGGCAACGCCACGAACTTCGCAAACGCCGGCGGCTCCATGTTGTTGAAAAGCAATTCCTCCGCCGGCGCCGCCGGGTTCGCGAGCCAACCCGCCAGCCGCGTCTCCGCGGCCTCGGCCGGCAAATAGGAGCCCGGCGCCCCCGCCGCCAACCGGCCGTAGGCCCAGGGCGTCGCGATGCCGAAATCCGGTTTGAACACGAGCACGCGCCGCCCCCGCAACCGCGCCGCCGCGGCCGCCGGCAAGGCCTCGATCCGCTCCCCGCGGCCGCGCATCGCCACCGGCCCGTCCGCCAGGAACAACGGGCAATCCGAGCCCAGCTGCGCCGCCACCGCCGCCAGCCGCTCCGGCCCGAGCGCATAGGCCGGCCCCGCGAGCCGGTTCAACGCCCGCAACGCCGCCACCGCATCGCTGCTCCCGCCCCCGAGCCCCGCCCCCATCGGAATCGTTTTCCGCAGCTCAAACCGCGCCGCGCCCGTCCACCCCGTCGCCGCCGCGAACGCCTGCGCCGCCTTCAGCACAAGGTTGCTGCCGTCCGTCGGCACCGCCGGATCGTCGCAGGCCAGGGCAAACTCCGCCGCCGGCTCGGCGCGCAGCGTGTCGCCGATCGTCAACGGCGCCGCCACCGAGACCAAATCGTGGAACCCGTCGGGCCGGCGGCCCGTGACGGCGAGGAACAGGTTCAGCTTGGCGGGAGCGAAGACTTCGACGGCGGACACGTTGCCCCCGACTAAGCACAGGCCGGCGCCCGAATCCAGCCGGCGCAGTTTAGTCTTCAACCGGGCGCGTTCGTCGCCCTAAGTGTGCCTCCGATGCCGTGTGACCTGATTCTTGTCCTCGATGCCCAATCGCCGCGCGAAGTCGTCCCTGCGCTTCGTCAACTCCAGGGCACCGTGCGCTGGGTCAAGGTCGGTCTCGAAATGTACACCGCCTGCGGCCCCGATGCCGTGCGCGAAATCGCCGACCTCGGGTTCAAGGTCTTCCTCGATCTCAAGCTCCACGACATTCCCAACACCGTCGCCAAGGCCGTCGAATCCGCGGCCAAATTGCCGATCGGCATGCTCACGCTCCACACCTGCGGCGGCCGCGAAATGATGGAATGGGCCGTCAAAGCCCAACGGCAGCACAAGCCCGACCTCCTCCTCCTCGGCGTCACCGTGCTCACTTCGATGAGCGCCGCGGGCCTCGCCGAAACCGGCGTCGCCGCCGCGCCCGACCAACAGGTCGTCCGCCTCGGCCGCCTCGCCGCCGAAGCCGGCCTGCGCGGTCTCGTTTGTTCGCCTTTGGAAATCGCCCCGCTCCGCGCCGTGCTCCCTGCCGACGTCGCCCTCGTCACCCCCGGCATCCGGCCGCGCGACGCCAAGGCCGACGACCAAACGCGCATCATGACCCCGGCCGACGCCGTCCGCGCCGGCGCCAACTTCCTCGTCGTCGGCCGCCCGATTTTCAAAGCCCCCGACCCCGTCGCCGCCGCCAAATCGATCTTGGCGGAAATCGCCGCCGCGTAACCCCACCGCCCCGCGGTCCGGTTGCTCCCTCCGATCCGCAATCCGCAATCCGAAATCCCCAGTTATCCATGAGCCGCACCGCCGCCATTCTCCTCGCCGCCGGCAGCGGCTCCCGCATGCAGGGCTCCGTCGGCGACAAGGTCCTCGCCCCTCTCGCCGGCCGGCCCGTCTTCGCCTGGTCCGCCGCCGCGTTCATGCAGAGCGCGATCGCCGATCTCTACGTCGTGGTCTACCGCGACCAACGCCAGATGATGGAGCTCTCCGCCTACGCGCCCACGCCTTCCGTATTGGTCCAGGGCGGACGCGAACGCCAGGACTCCGTCGCGCGCGCCCTCGCCGCCCTGCCCGCGGACATCGAATACGTTTTCATCCACGATTGCGCGCGGCCGCTGATCCGCCCGGACCAACTCGTCGCCCTGCACAAAATTGTCCGGAAGGAATCCGCCGTCGTCCTCGCCCACCGCGTCACCGACACGATCAAGGAACACCGCGACAACGCCCGCCTCCGCACGCTCGTGCGCTCCCGCCTTTGGGCCATGGAAACGCCGCAGGTCTTCGCCCGCGAATTGGTGACGCGCGCCTACGCCCGCGTCGCCGCCGGCCGTCGCGCGATCACCGACGACGCCCAGGCCGTCGAACTGCTCGGCCATCCGATCGCGTTGCTCGAGAATCCGCACCCGAATCCCAAGCTGACCACGCCGGCCGATTTGCCGTACCTCGAATTCCTCCTCGCGCGGGCGGCGGCGGAATAGTTTCCGTATCCCGGATTCCGGCGCCACGCTCCCGCCATGAACTTCCGCATCGGCCACGGCTACGACATCCACCGGATCGTCGCCGGCCGCCCGCTCGTCCTCGGCGGCGTGAAATTCGACACCGACTACGGCCTCGACGGCCACAGCGACGCCGACTGCCTCACCCACGCGATCTGCGACGCCCTCCTCGGCGCCGCCGGCCTGCCCGACATCGGCCACTTTTTCCCCAACACCGATCCGGTCTACAAAAACATCGATTCGCAGATTCTCCTCGCGCGCGTGTGCAGCGAGCTCGGCCGCCGCGGATTTGCCATTTCCAATATCGACGCCTCCCTCATCGCCGAGAAACCGAAGATCTATCCCCGTCTCGCCGAAATGAAGGCCGTCCTCGCCAAATCCACCCACGTCCCCGTCGCCAACATCGGGCTCAAGGCCACGACCAACGAAGGCGTCGACGAAATCGGCCGCGGGCTCGCCATCGCCGCCCACGCGGTTTGCCTCATCGTCAAGGCATGAAACGCCGCACCTTCCTCCACACCGGACTCGCCTCCGCCGCCGTCCTCGCCCTGCCCGGCTGCGGCAAACGCGAGACCAACGTCGCCCGCGGCAACCGCGAGCAGGTTCTCCACCGCGGCATCGGCTACGAGGTCTCCGAACTCGATCCCCATCTCGTCGTCGGTCTTGCCGAAGGCGAAGTCCTCCGCGCCCTCGCCGAAGGTTTGGTCGCCGAGGATCCCGTCGATCTCCACCCCGTGCCGGGCGTCGCCGAACGCTGGGAGGTTTCGCCCGACGGTCTCGTCTACACGTTTCACCTCCGCGCCAACGCCAAGTGGTCCAACGGCGATCCGGTCACGGCCGGCGACTTCGTTGCTTCCTACCGCCGCATCCTCACGCCGTCGCTCGCCGCCGACTACGCCAATCTGTTGTACATTTTGCAGGGCGCCGAGGCGTTCCACAAAGGCACCGCCAAGGACTTCGCCCAGGTCGGCGCCAAGGCCGTCGACGACCGCACGCTCCGCCTCACGCTCGAGCACCCCGCGACTTACTTCGTCGCCATGCTGTCGAATCCGCCGTGGCTGCCCGTGCACCTGCCGACGATCCGCAAACACGGCCCCGAGGACCGTCGCGGCAACGCCTGGACCAAGCCGGAAAACATCGTGACCAACGGCCCCTTCGTCCTGAAGCAATGGCGCCAGAACCAGGTCATCGTCGTCGAGAAATCGCCGCACTATTGGGATGCCGCCAAGGTCCGCCTCAACGGCGTGCACTTCTACCCGGTCGAGAGCGTCGACGCCGAGGAACGCATGTTCCGGGCCGGCCAACTCCACCTCACGGAGACGGTCCCGATTTCCAAGATCGAAGCCTACCGGCGCGATTCCCCGCAGCTCATTCGTTCCGATCCCTACCTCGGTTCCTATTTCTACCGTTTCAACACGCGCCGCGCGCCGTTCACCGACGTCCGCGTCCGCCGAGCCCTTGCCCTCGGCGTCGACCGCCAAGTCATCGCGACCAAGATTCTCAAGGGCGGCGAACAACCCGCCACCGCCTACACGCCACCCGGCACCGCCGGCTACACGGCCGCCGCCAAGGTCCCGACCGACTTCGCCGCCGCCCGTCAATTGCTCAAAGAGGCCGGCTTTGAAGGCGGCAAGGGACTCCCTCCCGTCGAGATCCTTTTCAACACCTCCGAGAATCACAAACTCGTCGCCGAGGCCGTGCAGGAAATGTGGCGCCGCGAACTCGGCGTCGACGCCCGCCTCGTGAACCAGGAGCAGAAGGTCGTCCTCGCCGCCCGCCGCGCCGGCGACTACCATGTGCTCCGTTCCAATTGGATCGGCGACTACATCGATCCGTCGACCTTCCTCGACATCTTCCGCACCGACAGCGGCAACAACTACACCGGCTGGGGCCACCCAGATTACGACGCCGCCCTCTTCGCCGCCGCCCGCACCTCCGATCCCGCCGCCCGCCTCGCGCTCTTCCAGAAAGCCGAGGCCCTGCTCCTCGAACAGGCGCCGATCATCCCGATCTACTGGTTCACGCACACCTTTCTGAAGCAGCCGTCGGTCAAGGGCTGGAACTCCACCCTGCTCGACCACCATCCCTACAAGCACGTGTGGCTCGAGCCCTGAGCGCCGCCCGCCCCGGTCCCGCCATGCTCCGGCTCCTCTTTCTTTGCGCGGCCCTCGCGCCCTGGCTCGGCGGCTGCGCGAAAAAGGAAACGGCTCCGCCCGCCGGCACCCCCGCGCCCGCCGCCCCGCAGGTCCTCCGCGTCAGCCAACGCAACGAACCCGCCGATCTCGATCCCGCGCGCGTCACGCTGCCCGACGAATTCGGCCTCCTGCGCAATCTGCTCGAAGGTCTCCTCGTGCCCGGCCCCGACGGCACCCCGCCCCGCCCCGGCGTCGCCGCGCGCCACGAGGTGTCCGCCGACGGCCTCACCCACACGTTCCATCTGCGCCGCGACGCGCGCTGGTCCAACGGCGACCCCGTCACCGCCGCCGACTTCGTCGCCTCCGCCCGCCGCCAACTCACTCCCGCCGTCGCCGCCCCCAAGGCCGGCGTGTTCTTCGATCTCAAAAACGCCCGCGCCTTCCTCGCCGGCGAGGTGAAAGACTTCGCCGCCGTCGGTATCCGGGCCGCGGATGCGCAGACGCTCGTCGTCGTCCTCGCGCGCCCCGTGCCGCGTTTCGCCTACGTGGTCGCCAGCGGCCCCTGGCTGCCCGTCCACACGCCGACCGTGGAAAAACACGGCCGCCGCTGGACCGACCCGGCTCACTTCGTGGGCAACGGACCCTTCGTCCTCGCCGAATGGCGCGCCCAGCAGCGCCTCGTCCTCCGCCGCAACCCGCACTGGCACGGCGCCGCCGCCCTGCGCCTCGACGAACTGCAGTTCCTCCGTTTCGACAGCGGCAACACCGAGGAACAGGCCTATCGCGCCGGCCAAGTCGACGTCACCCTCGCCGTGCCCCTCGCCAAGGTCGAGGTCTACGCCCGCGAACGCCCCGCCGAACTGCACCGCGCGCCGATGATGGAAACGCGCTACCTCGTCCTCAACACGCAGCGCCCCGCCCTCCGCGACCCGCGCGTGCGCCGCGCCCTCCTCCTCGCCCTCGACCGCGCGCGGCTCGTCGACCGCGTCACCCGCGGCAGCCAACCCTTCGCCCCGCGCCTGCTCCCGCCCGCCCTCGCGCCCGCCGGCGCCGCGCCCGCCGCCGTTCCCGCCGATCCCGCCGCCGCCCGCGCGCTGCTCCAGGCCGCCGGCATCGATCCCAAGGCGTTGCCCAAACTTGAACTCAGCGCCTGGTCCGCGTCGCAGCTCCCGCTGCTCGAGGCGATCCAGGCCGTTTGGAAACAGGAACTCGGGCTCGACGTCGCCCTCGCCACCCGCGACGCCAAGGTCCACCTCGCCGCCCTCGCCGCCGGCGATTTCGATCTCGGTTTCATCACTGCGATCCCCGACCTCGCCGATCCCGCCAACGTCCTCGCCGACTTCCTCTCCGGCGCCCCGGAAAACTACGCGCAGTGGCGCGACGCCGACTTCGACGCCGCCTTCGCCCGCGGCGATCTTGCCGCCGCGGAAGCCCGTTTGCTCGACGCCGCCGCCGTCATCCCGCTCTACTTCAACACCAAGATCTGGCTCATGTCCCCGCGCGTCCGCGGCTGGTCGGAAGACGGTCTTTGGTCCCCGCTCCTCTCCGGCGTCCATCTCGCCCCGCCGTAATTTTTTCCACCCCTGTCCTTCGCCCATCGCGTGGAATTCCCCTTTTCTTTCTCTTCTCCGTTTTTACGCCCCCTGCGCCTCCTTGCGGCCGTCCCCGTTTGCGCCGCGGTTTTGCTCTCCGGCTGCGCCAAACGCGAACCCGTCGCCGTCTCCGCCGCGCGCGCCGGCATTTTGCACGCCGGCCTCAGCGGCGAACCGAGCGAGCTCGACCCGCACGTCATCAACGCCCCGCCCGACTTCCGCGTGATCCACGCCCTCTTCGAGGGTCTCCTCCGCAGCGATCCCGCCACCGGCGCGCCGCTGCCCGGCGTCGCCGAATCCTGGTCCGCCTCCGCCGACGGTCTCGTCTACACCTTCAAACTTCGCGCCGAGGCCCGTTGGTCCAACGGCGACCCGATCACTTCCGCCGATTTCCTTTTCTCGTTCCGCCGCGCGCTCTCCCCCGCCCTGGGCTCGCAGTACACGCTGCTGTTCAACCCGGTCCGCGGCGCGACCGCATTCGCGGCCGGCAAACTCGCCGACTTCGCCCAGGTCGGTTTCGCCGCGCCCGATCCGCGCACCGTCGTCGTCACCCTCGCCCAACCCACGCCGTACTTCCTCGCCCTCGTCGCCGGCAATCCCGTCTGGTTTCCCGTCCATCCCGCCACCGTCCTGAAGTTCGGCAAACTCGACCAGCGCGGCACCGGCTGGACGCGCCCCGGCCGTCTCGTCGGCAACGGCCCCTTCGTCCTGCAGGAATGGAAATCCAACGAACGCATCGTCGCGACCAAGTCCCCGACCTATTGGAACGCCGCCGCCATCCGCCTCAACGCCCTCCATCTTTACCCGATCGACAGCATCGACACCGAGGAGCGCGCCTTCCGCGCCGGCCAACTCCACGTCACGACCTCCGTCCCGGTTTCGCGCGTCCTCGGTTACGTCGCCGACAAGGACGGCCCGCTGCGCATCCTGCCGCAGCTCAATTCCCGTTTTCTCAACGTAAACACCGCGCGGCCCGCCCTCCGCGACCCGCGCGTCCGCCGCGCCCTCGCGCTCGTCCTCGATCGCGCGACCATCTGCCGCAAGGTCCTCACCGCCACCGAGGCGCCCGCCTATCAGGTCGTGCCCGACGGCATGCCCGGCTACCAACCCGCCGTCCGCCTAGAGGAAAACATCGCCCTCGCCCGCGATCTCCTCGCCCTCGCCGGCTATCCCGAAGGCCGCGGTTTCCCGAAGCTCACCCTCCGCCGCGTCGCCGGCGGCGGCCGCGAACTCGCCGAAGTCCTCCAGGAAACATGGCGCACGCAGCTCGGCCTCGAGATCGCCCTCCTCGAAAGCGAATCCCGCGTCCACTGGAGCGTGATGCAGCAAAAAGACTACGATCTCGCCGTCGGCGGCTGGAACGCCGACTACCCCGACGCCTCCACCTACCTCGATCTCTTCACCACGCAAAGCGGCTGGAACTTCACCAACTGGTCCGACCCCGCCTACGACATGCTCGTCGCCCAGTCCGCCCGGGAACTCGATCCCGCCGCCCGGCTCCATCTCCTCCAGCAGGCCGAGGCCCGCCTCGTCGAGGAATGCCCCGTCATTCCCCTCTCGTTCGGGCGCAACCGCTTCCTGCTCCATCCCACCGTGCGCGATTGGCCCGCCAGCATTGTCGACCGCACCGAGTACAATACCGTCTACCTTGTGCCCTGACTCCGGGCCCTTGCTTGCGCCTTTTCCGCCTCCTCGCGGCCACCGTCCGCCCCCGCATTTTCTCCCGCCGTCAACCATGACCCTGCTCCGCCTTCTTGGCTCTTTCGGACTCTTCGGCCTCGTCGCCCTCGTCGCCGCCGAACCTAAACTCGAGAACTCCGCCGCCAGCCTGCTCGCCCGCACGCGCACGCTCTCCTCCGACGCCTTCGAGGGCCGCGCCCCCGGTTCGCCCGGCGAGGAAAAGACCGTCGCCTACCTCGCCGCCGAGTTCAAAAAACTCGGCCTCGCGCCCGGCAATCCCGACGGCACCTATTTCCAAAACGTCCCCCTCGTCGGCATCACGTCGCGCCCCGCGCTCTCGTTCACCGTCGGCGGCCGCACGCTCGCCCTCGAGCCCATCAACGACTTCGCCGGCTTCTCCACGCGGCTCGCTCCCTTGGTCGAGGGCCGCGAGTCCGACGTCGTCTTCGTCGGCTACGGCATCGTCGCCCCGGAGTTCGACTGGGACGATTACAAGGGCGTCGATGTCCGCGGCAAAACCGTCGTGATGCTCATCAACGATCCGCCCGTGCCGGACCCCGCCACCGGCCAACTCGACCCCAATGTCTTCGGCGGCAAGGCCATGACCTACTACGGGCGCTGGACCTACAAATACGAGATCGCCGCCCAGAAAGGCGCCGCCGCCTGCCTCATCGTGCACGAGACGATTCCCGCCGCCTATCCCTTCGGCGTCGTCGTCAACAGCTGGACCCGCGAGAATTTCGAGATCGACGCGGCCGACGGCAACGCCGGCCACGTCGGCCTCTCCGCCTGGCTTACCCTCGACGCCACGCAGCGTCTCTTCCGCGCCGGCGGCCACGACTTCGAAAAACTCAAGCGCCTCGCCGCCACGCGCGCCTTCCGCCCCGTCGACCTCGGGGCCAAGGCCGCGTTCACCGTCGCCAACACCCTCCGCCCCGTCGCCTCCCGCAACGTCGCCGCCCTCCTCCCCGGCTCCGACCCGCATCTGAAAAACGAATACGTGCTCTACAACGCGCACTGGGACCACCTCGGGATCGACGAAAAACTCAAGGGCGACCGCATCTTCAACGGCGCCGCCGACAACGCCGCCGGCGTCGCCGTCCTCCTCGAAATCGCCCAGGCCATGCGCGCCTTGCCGCCCGCGCAGCAACCGAAACGCAGCGTCCTTTTCCTTTCCGTCACCGCCGAGGAAAAGGGCCTCCTCGGTGCCCGCTACTACGCGCGGAATCCCCTCTACCCGCTCGCCCGCACCGTTGCCCTGCTGAACATGGACGGAGCGAACCAATTCGGCCGCACCCGCGATCTCGAGATCATCGGCTTCGGCGCGTCCGGCATCGACGAGATCGGCGCCGCGGTCGCCCAGGCCCAGGGCCGCGTCGTCCGGCCGGACAGCCATCCCGAACGGGGCAGCTTCTTCCGCAGCGACCACTTCGAATTCGCCAAGGTCGGCGTCCCTTCCTACTACCCCAAGTCAGGCCGCGACTTCATCGGCCAACCCGCCGACTTCGCCGATCGGAAAGTGAACGAGTACATCGCGAACGATTACCACAAGCCCAGCGACGAGGTGAAACCCGACTGGACCTTCGAGGGCGCCGCCCAGGACACCGAGTTCCTCCTCCGCGTCGGCCTCCGCTTGGCCAACGATCCGAAATGGCCGGAATGGAATCCCGGCAGCCCCTTCAAGGCCCGCCGCGACGCCATGCTCAAGTAGCCCGGCTCTTCAGCCCGGGTTCATTCCGATGTCCTCCCGCTTCCTCAATCTCCTTTTCACGTTCGCCGCCGTCGCGTCGCCCCCCGCCGCCGTCGCGGCCGAAACCGCCCCGGCGCCCTGCGTCTTCTGCGAGATCGCCGCCGGCCGCACCGGCCAAGCGGATCGCGAAGTCTACCGCGACGACCTTGCCGTCGCCTTCATGGACCGCGCCCCGCGCAACCCCGGCCACGTCCTCGTCGTGCCGCTCCGGCACGCGGAAAACGCCCTCGACGTCTCGCCGGCCACGCTCGCCCACCTGGCCGTCGTCGCCCAACGCCTCGCGCAGGCCATCCGCCGCACCGACCTCCGCGCCGAGGGCTTCAACCTCCAGACCAACGCCGGCCGCGCCGCCGGCCAGACCGTCTTCCATCTCCACGTGCACGTAATCCCGCGCTTCGCCGGCGAACCTCCCCCCGGCGAAAAAGCCGTCGCCGCCCCGGCCGACCTCGCCGCCGCCGCCGCCAAGATCCGCGCGGCGCTCGCCGCGCCCTGAATTTTCCCCAGCCTCCCTCCGCCATGCTCGACCGCACCCAATTCTTCGTCCGCGAACACGTCGGCGTCCTGAAACTCACCGACGCCTACGACATCCTCGACCCGCAATCGCGGGCCAAAATCGGCGAGGCCCGCGAGGAGATCGCCGGCTGGGTCAAGGCCCTGCGCCTCCTGCTCGGCAAACAGCTCCTGCCCACGCGCGTCGCCGTGTATTCGGGATCCGGTGACGCCGACCGCCGCCTGCTGTTCTCGATCAAGCGCGGCGTCGCCCTGCTCCGGCCCAAGGTCGAGATCGTCGACCCCGCCGGCACCGTCCTCGGCCGCCTGCAGTCGAAAGTGTTCTCCCTCGGCGGCGCGTTCCGGGTGTTCACGCCCGACGGCCGCGAGGTCGCGCTCGTCCAGGGCGACTGGAAGGGCTGGAACTTCCGCTTCCTCAGCGGCGGCACCGAGCTCGGCGTCGTCACCAAGCAATGGGCCGGTCTGGGCAAAGAACTCTTCACCACCGCCGACAACTACATGATCAGCCTCGCCGGCGCGCCCAACCCCGCCGTCGCCACCCTCCTCCTCGCCGCCGGCCTCGCCGTCGATACCGTGCTCAAGGAAAAGAACTAGGCGCATCCAAGCAGCCCGGTGCCGCCGGGAAACCGAGTCGGCAAACGAGAGCAGCGTCACCCCAAGGCGCCCCAGGATTTCCTGGCGAAGCTTCGCGCGCCTTGGCTGCTTCGCGTTTTGTTCCGCAGGCCTAGTCGCAGCTAAACGCACCTTGGCTCCGGCCCGTTTATTCCGCCGGTTCGGCAGCCTCCGCCTCGTTTCGTCGGCTTTCCTTACACTCCGTGTTTCCACGTAACCGGCATGCGTAATCACCGTTTGTCATAAGTTTCTGGTTTCCAACGCCGGACCGTCACAAATCGGTGCCACCCACGGACCTAGCCCGGGTCCTGCTGCGCAGTCGCCAGCTTCATCTACATGCGACTCCTGCCCCGTTCCCTGGTCCTGTCGTTTCTCCTCCTCGCCGCCGTCGCCCGCGCGACCGTCGGCCTCGGTCTTCAGACCCAACTCGGCAATCCGAGCGGCGCGACGACCAACCCGGCCGTCCCGAACAACTACCTCCTCGAGCGCCCCCAGTACTCGCTGTCCTACAACAACAGCCTGCTTGAGGCCAACTGGGTCAGCTGGAACTTTACCACCGCCGACCGCGGTGCCACCGGCCGCACCGACGCCTTCGCCGCCGACCCGCTCCTCCCGAGCGGCTTCAACATCGTCAACCAGACGAGCTACAGCGGTTCCGGCTTCGACCGCGGGCACATGTGCCCCTCCGCCGACCGCACGCTCACCGTCGCCGACAACGAGGCCACGTTCTTCATGACCAACATGGTCCCGCAGGCGCCCGACAACAACCAGGGCCCGTGGGCGGTCTTTGAAAACGAGACCCGCGCCATCGCCGCCACCGGCTTCGAGATGCTCATCATCAGCGGCCCCGGCGGCTTCGGCGGCTCCACCATCGCCAGCGGCGTCGCCATCCCCGGCTTCACCTGGAAGATCGCCCTCGCCGTTCCCGTCGGCCCCGGCAGCGCCGTCAGCCGCATCACCGCTTCCACCCGCGTCATCGCGATCAAGATGCCCAACATCGCCGGCATCCGCAGCAACCCCTGGACCGACTACGTCACCTCCATCGCCCAAATCGAAGCCGACACGGGTCTCACTTTCCTGACCGACGTCCCCGCCGCCATCGCCGCCGCCCTCCGCACCGTCGTCGACGGCCAATCCTCGGCCGGTTCGCCCGTCGTTACCACACAGCCCGCCGCCCAGTCCGCCCCCGTCGGCGGCTCCGCCACCTTCTCGGTCGTCGCCACCGGCGACGGCGTCCTCTCGTATCAATGGTTCAAGGACGGCAATGAGATCACCGGCGCCACCGCCGCCACCTATGCGATCTCACCCGTGCAGGCGGCCGACGCCGGCGCCTACAGCGTCCTCGTGAGCAACCTCGTCGGCGCCACCTCCAGCACCGCCGCCGCCCTCACCGTCACCGGTCTGCCGCCGGTCGTCACGACCTCGCCGGCCTCGCCCACCGCCGCCGCCGGCAGCACCGTCACCTTCACCGTCGCCGCCACCGGGTCGCCGACGCTGACTTACCAGTGGCGCAAGGGCGGCGGGAACCTCGCCAACGGCGGCAAGGTCGCCGGCGCCACCACCGCAACCCTCACGCTTGCCAATGTCCAGGCCGGCGACATGGACGCCTACGACGTCGTTGTCACCAACAGCGTCAGCTCCGCCACCAGCGCCCCCGCCAGCCTCACTGTCACGCCCGCCGCGCCGACCATCGTCACGCAGCCCGTCTCCGTGAGCATCGCGCCCAACGGTACCGCCGTCTTCACGGTCTCCGCCCGCGGTTCCGAGCCCTTCTCCTACCAGTGGCGCAAGGCCGGCGCCAATCTCGCCAACGGCGCCAACGTCGCCGGCGCCGACACCGCCTCCCTGACCGTCTCGGCCGTCACCGCCGCCGATGTCGCCAGCTACGATGTCGTCGTCACCAACGCCGCCGGCTTCGCCACGAGCAACTCCGCCGGCCTCACCCTTGATACCGTCACGACCGGCCGCATCAGCTACCTCGGCGGCACCTACAGCCAGAATTTCAACGCCCTTCCGATCTCCGGCAACACGACCATCTCCGGCACGCAGCCCCTCGATCTTTCCCCGGTTTCCGCGACGCTCAACGGCTGGCAGATCGCCACCTCGTCCGCCACCGCGCCCGTCCTCATCGCCGGCACCGGCAGCTCCAACACCGGCGGCGTCTACTCCTTCGGCAGCGCCGCTCTTCCCAGCGATCGCGCCCTCGGCACGCTTGCCAGCGGCTCGACGACCCGTCGCGTCGGCGCCGTCCTCGTCAACAACACCGGCCTGACGATCACGCAGTTCACCCTGTCCTACAACGGCGAGCAGTGGCGCAACGGCGGCAACACCGCCGCCCACACGCTCACGTTCGGTTACGCCCTCGGCGCCGCCGGGATCAACGATGCCGTCACGTTCAATCCGGTCGCCGATCTCAATTTCGTTTCCCTGATCAACACCGCCACCGCCGCCGCTCTCGACGGCAACGCCGCCGCCAACCGCAGCGCCCGCACGGCCGTCGTCACCGGCATCTCGTGGACGCCCGGCCAGACGCTCGTGCTGCGCTGGAACGATCCCGACGACTCGGGCTCCGACCACGGCTTTGGCGTCGATGATGTGGTTTTCTCCACCCCGGTCGCCACCCTCCCGACCCGGCCCTCCGTGGTCTCGACCACCCCCGCCGCCGGCGCCACCAACGTGCTCCTCGGCTCCGCCGTGACGATCGTCTTCGACCAACCCGTCTCCGTCGGGGCCAATTGGTTCAGCCTCTCCTCCACCAACGCCGGCGCGCTCAGCGCCACGGTCACGGCGAGCGCCGACTTCAAGACCTACACCCTCACGCCGCCCGCCCCCTTCGCCTCCAACGACACCGTGAGCGTCACCGTCTTCGCCGCCGGCGTCACCGAACGCGGTTCCGGCACGCTCCAACCGGCGGCCGACACGTCGTTCTCTTTCACCACGGAAACGGTCGCCGCCCCCGTCGCGCCGACCGTCACGACCCAGCCCATCGCGCAGACTGTCGTCGCCGGCAGTCCCGTTTCCTTCACCGTCGCCGCCTCCGGCACCGCTCCGTTCACCTACGCGTGGCGCAAGGGCGGCACCCCGATCGTCGGCAATGCCTCCGCCGCCACCGCGACCCTGACCATCGCCTCGGCCGCCCTCGCCGACATCGGCAACTACGATTGCGTCGTCACCAACGTCGCCGGCAGCGATGTCAGCCAAGCCGCCGCCCTCACCGTCACTCTCGTCCCGCCGACGATCACCACGCAGCCGCTGGCCCAATCCGTCCTCCCCGGTTCCAACGTCAGCTTCACCGTCGCCGCCTCCGGCACCGCCCCCTTCACCTATGTGTGGCGCAAGGGCAGCACGGTGCTCTCCGACGGCGGCAACATTTCCGGTTCCTCCACCGCGACGCTGTCGCTGACCGGCGTCGCGCTCGCCGACAGCGGCGACTACTCCGTCATCGTTTCCAACGGCGCCGGCTCCGCCCCGAGCAACGCCGCCACCCTCGACGTCACGACGGCCCTTCCGAGCAACATCTATTGGAACTTCGGCACCACCGCCGGCTCCGCTGCTCCGACGAGCGGCGTTCCGTCCGGCGTCACCGGCGGCACCGTGACCCAAGGCAACAACAACGGCACCACCACGCTCGCCACGAGTGTCTCGGTGTCGAGCGGCTACCCCGGCGCCTCCGGCGCCTTCAACGCCGGCGCCGCCGCACGGATCGGCGCCCTGAGTACTACGGTCGGCACGGGCGGCTCGACGTTCTTCACGTTCGCCTTCACGCCGCCGGCCGGCCGCCAGTTCACCGTTTCCCGGATCACGTTCGGCTCCCGCAGCACCGGCACCGGCCCGCAGGCCTACTCGATCTTCTCGAGCGTCGACAACTTTGCCACCGCGATCGCCACCGGCACCTTCCTGAACAACAGCGTCTGGGCCCTCCATGATCGCACCGTCTCCGTCGCCGGCGCCACCGACGCCACCGTCACCTTCCGCATCTACGGCCACAACGGCACAGGCTCCCCCGGCTCCAACACCGCCAACTGGCGCATCGACGATCTCACCGTCACGGCCACCGTCGTCGAACCCGCCGCCGTCGCCCCGCAGATCACCACCCAGCCGTTGCCGCAGATTGCCACGGTCGGCGACACCGTCGTCTTCACCGTCGCCGCCACCGGCACCCCGGCCCCGACCTTCCAGTGGCGCCGCAACCTGACCAACGTCGGCACCGGCCCCACCCTCACGCTGCCGTCGGTCACCACCGCCGCCGCCGGCATCTACGATGTCGTCGTTTCGAACTCCGCCGGCTCTGTGACGAGCAGCGGCGTCGCCCTCACGGTCAATCCCGCCCCCGCCACCGTCGTCCTCGCCGACCTCGGCCAGGCCTACACCGGCGCGCCCCGCCCGGTCGCCGTCACCACCTCGCCCGCCGGCCTCGCCGTCAGCGTCACCTACGACGGCAGCCCCACCCCGCCCACCTACCCGGGCACCTACGCCGTCGTTGCCACCATTGCCGATCCGGACCGCACCGGCTCCGCCAGCGGCAATCTCACGGTCTCGACCACCGCCCTCGTGCGCCGCGCCCCGACGATCAACTCCGGCCTCGACGGCTCCATCCAGGTCGTCAACGCCGAGAACATCTCCCTCCCCGGCACCGCGTGGATCGCCGGCGACCTGCTCGTCCAAGGCACGCCGACGGTCAACGTCAACGCCGCCGCCATCTACGGCAGCACGCTCGACGCCGCCGGCAGCCCGACGCCGAACAGCTTCTCCGTCACGCTCAACGCCGGCACCACCCTCGCCCACGTCGTCCGCCGCATCAATCCGGTCACGCTTCCCGTGGTCGCGGCCCCGCCCGTTCCCACCGGCACGCGCAACGTCGTCCTCAGCGCGGCCGGCCAATCCGCCGGCGATTTCGCGACGCTCCGCAATCTGACCCTCAGCAGCAGCGCCGGCCTCGTCGCCGTGCCCCCGGGCACCTACGGCGTCTTCGCCGCGTCCGGCAACACCGGCTTCGTCCTTGGCGTCGCCGGCTCCACCACGCCCGCCGTCTACAACCTGCAGGGCCTCACGATCAATGCCCTCCCCGGCAACGCCCAGATCCAGGTCGTCGGCCCCGTGATCATCAACCTGCCGAGCAGCGCGATCGTCTCCGGCAATGCCGGCTCCGCCGCCAATCCCGGCTGGCTCGTGTTCCGCCACGCCACCAATGGCTTCACGAGCAACGGCAACGTCACCGTCCACGCCTCGGTCCTCGCCCCCAACGGTCTCGTCAGCTTGGGCGGGGCCGCCCGTCTCCGCGGCACGGTGGTTTCCGACCGCCTCACGCTGGGCAACACCAGCGTCCTCGAAGATCCGCGGCCCTGAGTCCCGGCCGCTGCGTCCGCCCGTTGTCGCCGGAGTTTACACTTCCGGCGGCACGGGAAACGCAGGTCATTCGCCTGCAATTGTATCCTTCCTTAACCACAAATACTTGCCCGAAGCATCGGTCGCCCGGCGCAGGTTGTGCTAACCAGAGCCACCCCCTTTCCTTTATGTCGAAACTCAGCCGCCTCCTCGCCGCCCTCCTCGCTTCCAGCGCCCTCGCGGTTTCTTCGGCTTCCGCCGCTCTCTTCAATTTCACCTATTCGTTCGACGACGGCACCTTCGTCAGCGGCAGCCTCTCCGGCGACCAGAACGGCCAGTTCGTCGACAACGTCTCCGGCGTCTCCTTCACGGTCAACGGCCTGAGCTTCGTCGATCCGATCTTCACCTTCGCGTACGACTCGAACACGACCAGCTACCTGCCCGGTCCGGTCGTTTCCTTCGATCTCGCCCAGAACAACTTCGTGTTCGCGACCTCCGACCTCGCCGCTTCGGACTTCAGCTACAACTACCTGTTCGCGATTCTCGGCAGCTCCACCGGCGTCGACCTCGTCACCGCCTACACCTACGACCCGTACGTCGGTTCCCAGGAAACGAGCGACACGCCCGCGCGCTGGTCCCTCACTCTGGCTCCGGTGCCCGAGGCCGGCTCGACCTTGGCCTTGTCCGGAATCGCCCTGCTCGGCCTGATCGCCGGCCGCCGCTTCCGCCGCTGAGATCCGAACCGGACCACCCTCTGCTTCCCGCCTTCGTCCGGACCGCGCTTGACGCGAGGTCCGGACGATTTGTTTTCTGACCTTCCGCCGATGTCTTCTCCGACCCGCCGCCGCGTCTGGCCGATTGCCCTCGTCGGCATCGTTCTGGTCCTCCTCGCCCTGTGGTGGATCCGTCCGCCGGAGAATCGCCCGGCCGGCCCCGGTGCGGCCGCCGCGCCGGCCGCGCCGGGCGCGACTCCCGCCGCCGGCGCCGAAGCGGATCCGTCCTCGGCCCTCGTCGCCGCCCTGCGCCTTACCGAACCGCGCCCGCGCGCCCGCGCCTTCGGCACCGCCTTCCAGACCTGGGTCGCCCGCGATCCCGAGGCCGCCCTCGCCTACCTCCGGAAGCTGCCGCGCGGCGCCGAATTCACCTCAGGCCTCCTGCTCCTGCTCGAACACGTCGGCCGCACCGATCCCGACCGCGCCCTCGCCCTCGCCGCCGAATTGGCCGCCACCCGCGACGATTTCGCCTTTTACAGCTCCTTCTTCAACCGCCTCGGCACGGAAAACGCCGCCGCGGCCGCCGCCCGGCTCGGCGCGGTGACATCGCCCTTGGCCCGCGAATTCGCCCACCGCGCCCTCGCCGACGCGTGGGTCCGCACCGACCCCGCCGCCGCCCTCGCCTGGGCCCGCGGCCTCGCCGCCCCGGCCGACCGCGCCGCCGCGCTCGAGTCCGTGCTCCTCGATCTCGCCCGCCGCGACCCGCTCCAGGCCGTGCAGCTCGCCCAGCAGTCCCTCGCCGGCCCCGGGCTCGAACGCACCGTATCCGCCGCCCTGCGACAGCTGACCGTGGCCGACCCCGCCGCCGCCGCGACCCTTGTCCCCTTGCTCCCGCCCGGCGACCTCCAGCTCCGCGCCGCCGTCGACGTCGCCCGCGCCTTCGCCGATCGCGACACTCCCGCCGCCCTTTCGTGGCTCGAAACGCTCCCCGCCGGCCGCACCCGCGACCTCGCCCGCAACAATCTCCTCACCTCTTGGGCGGCCCGAGAACCCGACGCCGCCGCCCGCTACACGGCCGCGCTTCCGCCCGGCCCGGCCCTCGACTCCGCCGCCGGGCACGTCGCCGCCCTGCTCGCCGCCCGCGACCCGCTCGCCGCGGCCGCCTGGGCCGAACGCCTCGGCGCCGACTCCGCCCGCTCCGGGGCCCTCGTCATGGTCGCCTCCGCCTGGGCCCAACGCGAACCGGCCGCCGCCGTCGCCTGGTCCGCCGCGCTTCCCGCCGGCGCCACCCGCGACGCCGCCCTCGCCGGTGCCCACTCGTACTGGATGCTCCGCGATGCCGGCGCCGCCCGCGCTTGGCTCGAGCGGACCCCGCTGCCGACCGAACTGAAACAGCGCCTGCAAGCCGCGGCCGGGCCCGGCCGCTGAGCCCGCGCGGCGTCGACTCGCCGGCCGGATTGCAACTTTCCGCTTCGCGGCGAGTATTGTACCCATGCGCTACCTGAAGATCCTCGGGGCCGTGCTGCTCGCGGCTCTGGCCGCCACCGCCGGCATCGTGATGCTCGCCGTCGCCGTTGCCGTCGCCGCGATTTTCCTCCTCGTGCAACGCCTCCGGGGCAAACCTCCCGTCATCCGCTTCGGCCGCGCCACCCCGCCCCGCCCCCGGCCCGCGCCTGGCTCCGACGTCATCGATGTGACGGCAACCGACGTCACCGCACGCCCCCAGCTCCGCTCCTGAGCCGGGATCCGGCGGTTCAAAGTCGGCTACGTTCGGCGAACGTCACCTCAAGTTCCCCCAATCGCGGGAACTCGCCTCCTGCCACGATCGGATTCCCTTCCGATTCAGCGAGCATCAGTGCCCCTAAGTGGTTCCTCCGCGGCCCTCGCCGCCACGCGAAGCTCGGCTTAGCGCCAAAATCGCCACCACGGATTCGCCGATTCGCCGTAGATATGGCACCGCTCGGCCCGTGCGGCCGCCGGAATCGACTCCGCTGCAAACGGCAGGATGTCGAACCACGCTCCGGGCGGCAGGCCGCGCTGCATGCGCGCCGTCAAATCCGCTACGATCGCGGGAATCTCTTCCTTCTTCTCTACGCCGATCACCAAGCCCTGCCGAAACTCGCCGTCGCCGCTGCGGTACTGGGGCACGTAGGCCTCCCGGATGCCGGGGACCTGCGCCACGAGCCGACCGATCGTATCCGCCAACGCCGGCGTCAGCGGCTTCTTCGGGGCCGCGAAAACAAACTCCGGTCCGGACGCGGAATCGGGGGCGCTCATTGCGGCCGGACGCGCACGTAAGCGTGCGTCGCCGGCAGGGGCTGGCCGAATTGGGGTGACATCGCGGGGGGGGCGGGCCCGAGCAAAGCACAGTCCCGACGCGCGCCAAGTTCACGTTTTGGGAAATACTCCCGGTTGCCTGCCCCGCCGCGCACCCACCGAAGCCAAAATGCCAAAATCCGCGCAGCCCGGCCCGTCGGCCCCGGCTATCGTCGGACGTCCGCGCCCCGCCCCAATTCCATGCTTCGCCGCACTTTCCTTCACGCCGCGGGCGCCCTGCCCGCCTTGCCGCTCGCCCCCCGCCTCGCCGCCGCTGCTTCATCCGCCGTGCCCGCCGCCCCGGCGACGGCACCCCGCCTCGCCCCGCGCTTCGGCGACGGCCGCGACTGGTGGTTCGAAAAACGTTTCGGTCTCTTCGTCCACTGGGGCCTCTACGCCCTCGACGGCTGGCACGAGCAGGACCAGTGGCGCCGCCGCATTCCGCGCGCCGACTACGTCAAACTCGCCGCCCGCTGGAACCCCGCGAAGTTCGACCCCGACGCCTGGATCGACGCCGCCGAGCAGGCCGGCATGCGCTACCTCTGCTTCACCGCCAAACACCACGACGGCTTCTGCCTCTTCGCCTCCCGCCACACGGCGTACCACTCCGGCAACTCTCCCGCCCGCCGCGACCACGTGCGCGAACTCGCCGCCGCCTGCCACCGCCGCAAGTTCCCGCTCTGCCTCTACTACTCGATCGCCGACTGGCACCACCCGGCCTACCCCAACCAGGGCCGCCACCACGAACTCCCGCCCCAGCCCGGCGACGCCCCCGATCTGTCCAAGTACGTCGAATACGTGAAGGCGCAGGTCCGCGAGCTCTGCACGGACTACGGCGAGCTCCACGGTTTCTGGTGGGACATGAACGTCGACCGCCACCTCGACCGCTCCATCAACGCCCTCATCCGCGAGCTGCAGCCCAAGGCCGTCATCAACGACCGCGGTTTCGACGAGGGCGACTTCGGCACGCCCGAGCGCGACTACACCAAGGAAGGCGCGCCCGTACCCGTCTTCGAAAAACGCACCGAGGCCTGCCAGTCCATCGGCATGGAGAGCTGGGGCTGGCGCAGCGACGAGGACTACTACACCGACCGCCATATCTTCCGCAGCATCGCGCGCTACCTCGCCCGCGACGCCAACTACCTGCTCAACGTCGGCCCTCTGCCCGACGGCTCGCTGCCCGACGTCGCCCGCGGCTTCCTCGCCCGCACCGGCGCCTGGTACCGCGCAGTCCGCGAAGCGCTCGAGGGCACCGTGCCCGCCCCGCACCTCACGGCCAACCGCGACGTGCTCCTCACCCGCCGCGGCGATACGCTCTATGTGATTCTCCACACGGATCCGCGCGGCGACGCCGTAAAGCTGAAGCCCCTCGCCCTCCTGCCGCGCCGCGCCACCCTCCTCAACACCGGCGCCCCCGTCGCTTGCTCGCTCGCCCTCGTCCCGAGCGAACACGGCGACCAAGGCCGCTTCCTGCGGCTCACCGGCCTGCCGGTAAACGCACTCGCCAACACCGTGCTCGTTGCAAAACTCGAATTCGACCGGCTCCCCGAATCGGTCGCCCCCGCCCGCAATTCCGGTGTTTCCAACGCCTGATTCCAGCGCTTGTTTTCCGTCCCGCCCCTGTCTTCAACCCCGCCCCGTCCAACCATGTCCCTCGCGTTTTCCACCCGCCGCCGCTTTCTCCAAAACGCCGCGCTGCTCACCGCCGCGCCCCTCATTCTCCCGGGCCGCGTCTGGTCCCAGACCACCGCCCCGAGCAAGCGCCTCACCTTCGGTTGCATCGGCATGGGCAAACAGATGAAGGGCCACCTCGGCATGCTCATCAACCGCGACGACATCGAGGTCCTCGCCGTGTGCGATGTCGACACCACCCGCCGCGAAGCCGCGAAGAAACGCGTCGACGACGCCTACACGAAGAAGGCCGGCGAAACCTACAAGGGCTGCGCCGCCTACAACGATTTCCGCGAATTGCTCGCCCGCAAAGATATCGACGCCGTCCTCATCGCCACGCCCGACCACTGGCACGCGATCCAGGCCATCGCCGCCGTCAAAGCCGGCAAAGATGTCTACTGCGAAAAGCCGCTCACCTATAACATCGCCGAGTCCGTCGAGCTCGTGAAAGCGGTCCGCAAAGCCAACCGCGTTTTCCAGACCGGCTCCCAGCAGC
Source organism: Opitutaceae bacterium (assembly GCA_027482185.1). GTDB lineage: Bacteria > Verrucomicrobiota > Verrucomicrobiia > Opitutales > Opitutaceae > ER46. The sequence goes on from JAIXWF010000019.1 coordinate 389,040, forward strand.
GCTCTTCGAAGGAATTCCGCGTCGCCTGCGAACTTGTCCGCAACGGCATCCTCGGCCGCGTGTCCGCCATCGGCGTTTCCTTCGGCGATCCCGCCGCGCCTTACTCCGAGCCCACCGAACCCGTCGAACCCGGCCTCGATTGGAATTTCTGGTGCGGCCCGGGCCCGCTCGTCGGCTACAGCCCCTTCCTCTGCCCCCGCGGCATCCACGACAATTTCCCGAATTGGCGGAAGACCTGGGAATTCGGCGGCGGCATGATCACCGACTGGGGCGCCCACCACATCGACATCGCGCAATGGGCCCTCGGCGTCGACGGCAGCGGCCCCGTCGAGGTCCGCGCCCCGCAGAATTGGGAAACCGCCAAACGCGGCGCCCAACTCGTGTACGCCGACGGCACCGTCCTCACCCATATCCGCGGCAAGGGCGTTTCGTTCTACGGCAGCGAGGGCGAACTCCACGTCAACCGCGGCAAGTTCGAACTCATCATGGACGGCAAGACGGTCCACAAATTCTGGGACAAGGAGGTCGACAAAACGACTTCCCTCGAACGCGAGGTCACGTTGGCGGAACGGAAATACCTCGCCGATGCGAAGATCAAATTGCCGGCGCCGAAGAGCCACTTCCAGGACTTCGTCGACTGCATCGCCTCGCGCCAACGCCCGATCTGCGACGTCGAGATCGGCGCCAGCTCCGTCATCGCCTGCCACGTCATGAACTTCGCCTACCGCTACGGCGCCACCGCCCAGTGGGACCCGAAGCGGAACAAGTTCGCCGCCGGCGGCAGCAACAAGTGGCTCACCCGCGACCGCTACCGCGACAAGTGGGTCGTGAAAGCCTGAGCCGAAGCCCGGGCGGTTGACCGCCGGCTCGCACCGCGAACGCAGTTCGGGACGGGACGGCGGTTCGCCTTTCGGCCGGCAAACCGGGGCCGCGCGCAACCGGCGCGCGGCAACCGCTCGGAAGCACCCGGCTGCGGGCGACCGGATCAGAACGTGCCGCGCACGCCGAAGGACCAGAGCGCGCCGTAGGAATTCGCGGTGCTGCGCCGCGCGTAGAGCGGCGTGTCGGCCTGGTAGCGCGATTGGTTGAAGTGCACGTTGGTCAGGTTGCGGCAATTCACGAACACCGAGAGCCGCTTCAGCAACTGGTAGGTCAGGTTGATGTCGAGCGTGGTGCGGCCGTCCTGGTACACGAACGCATTGGGCCCCTGCCCGGTCGACGGCCCGCGGTTCTGCTCCCCGCGGTGGTGCCACTTCGCCATGAACGTGATCGGATTCCGCGTGATCGTCACGCCCCAGTTCATGCTCGTCGGGATGAAACGGTTGAAGTCCGCCGTGCGGCTGCCCTCGAGTTTCAGTTTCGTCGCGTTGGCGAAGACGGAAAAGAACCGGCCGTACTTGCCCAGCGGCGCGAGCGACTGCCGGACATTGAATTCCACGCCCGAGACCCGCGCGTCGCCGGCATTGACCGTGGAATTGAGCCGCCAGCCGACGTAGCGCGGGTCGAGGCCGAACTCGTCGAGGATGTCGGCCGTCGCCGTCGTCTGCAGGGTGCCGAAGAAGTCCGAGATGTCCTTGCGGAAGGCGCCGGCGGTGAAGAGGCCGCCGCTGTCCGTGTAGTACTCGGCGCTCAGATCCCAGTTCTGCGCCGTCCACGGCTTGAGCCCCGTGTTGCGCACCGTGATGTCGCCCGGGATCGCGTTGGGGTCGGTGGAAAACTCGATGTCGTTCTCGCTGATCGTCGCGTTCGGCACGATGTTGGTGAAATCGGGCCGGCCGTAGGTCTTGGCGTACGCGGCGCGGAGCAGGAAGTTCGCCGTCGCATTGTAGGTGAGGTGCACGCTCGGGTAGAAGCCGTCGTAGGAACGGTTCGCGAGGTTCGCGCGTTCCCGGCGCACGAGCCGCAGTTCCTCCATCGATCCGGCCGCCCCGGCCTCGGGCTTGCGGATCCGCGCCCCGGCGGCGTTGCGGGCGAAGGTGCCGTCGGGATCGCGCACCCACACCGCCGCGGGTTCGTTCACCGGGCCCGCGCCCTTGTCGTGCGTTTTCTCATACCGTACGCCCGCGAGGACCGTCAGGCGGTTGTTCAGCAGCCGCGTCTCGTTCTGCAGATAGAACGCCGTCACGCTTTCGCGCAGCCACTCCGAGGCGACGATGCGGCTCTGCTCCTGCGCCACGACCTGCGCGGGCGTCTGCACGAAGAGCGCCGGGTTCTTCTTCCAGGCCTCGACCGCGACGTTGGTCGAGGTCCAAGGGATGTTGTCGAAGCCCCAGTAATTGGGCCGGTTCCGGTAGACCTGCGCGAGGAACGGCGTCGGCGTCGGATCCGCGGGATTGGCCGGCACGTAGTTCCATTGCCGGTTCCATTCGCGCCGGTCGCGGTCCTGCGCGCGGTAAAGCGTGCCGACCTGCACCGCCGTCGGCACGTTGAAGACGGTGAAACTCCGCCGCAGGTTCAGGTCGCCGCCGAAGAGGTTCTCCTTGTGGTCGCGGTAGGCGTTCGACGTCGCGGTGGTCAGGCGGTAGTTCGAGATGTCGTTGAGATCGAGTTCGCGGTTGTTGTTGTCGAACGCCCGGATGCGCGCCGGCCGGTCCGGCGCGATGCCCTCGAAGGTCACGCGCACCGGATTGATCATGGAAATGTTCAGCTGGTTGAAGCTGCCCTTCTCGTGGTACCGGCGCCAGGTCTTCGAGGTTGAGACGTGCGCGCCGGTGTCGAGGCGCCACGTGCCGTCGTCGTAGCGGTAGCGCGTGCTCGTCGCCAGCGTGCGCGCCGCGATGTGGATCGCGTTGCCGCTGAAGGAAACGCCGCCGCGGCCCGTCGCGCCGACCGTTTCGTCGTCGTCGAAGCTCAGCCGGTTGCCGGTCGCGATGCTCGGCGTCGCGTTCGTGCCCGCGGTGGCCGTGCGGTTCACGTTGCCGTTCTTGTCGCGGTAGTAGGTCGCTTGGCCGCTGACCGAGAGCACGGAGTTGGGCGACACGCGCCAATCCGCCTTCAGGCTCGTCGAATCGCGGGTGTACCATTTCGGCGCGTCGACGATCTGGTGCGATTGGAGAAACGGCCGCGCCGGCGTCGCTCCCGTGCCCGCGGCGGTGGCGTTCCACGTCATCGCGGAAATGTTCTGCTCGTTCCACTGCTGCGACGACAGGCCCGTCAGCACGATGCCGAAGTTCTTCGAGATCGGCAGCGTGTAGTCGAAATCGAAGCCCGTCTTGATCCGGCTCTCGTAGGTGTCGAAAGGAAACGGCTGCTTCTTCAACTGCATCCCGTCGCTGCTCGCCGTCGAGGTGATGCGGTAGTTGAACTGGGCCCGGCTCCGCTCGAAGGCGCTCTTGCTCACCATGTTCACCGTGCCGGAAATGCCGTCGGCCGGATTCGCCGGCGTCGGCACCTTCGTCACCTCGATGCGCGAGGTGTTGTTGATCGACACCTGCGTGAAGAGGAACGCGCGGTTCGCCGCGCTGCCCGAGGCGTTCGCCATCTGCGCGCCGTCCATCGTCACCGCCGTGAGGTTGGGATCGAAGCCGCGGATCGCCACCGCGTTGGGCGAGGCGTCCGAATACTCGATCGTCACGCCGGGCAGGAATTTCATGAACTCCGCCACGTTGCCCTCGGCGATGTCGCCGAAGGCGTCGGTCGCGACCACGTTCTTGATGTTCGACGCGAAGCGCTGCTCGTTGGTCGCCAGCGATTCGCCTTCGGTCAATTTCGACGACGCCAGCACGAACGCATCGAGCTTCACCACGCCGGACTTGTCGCCGTAGTTGGCTTTGTTCGTGAGCCCGAGGTCGCGCTGCACCGTCTCGCCCGCGCGGAGTTCGACCGCCACCGCGACGGGATCGAGGCCCGAATAGAAGACTTCGAGCGTCGCCGGGCCGGCGGGCAGGCCCGACAGCCGGAACGTCCCGGTCTCGTCGGTGAACACGGCGATCTCCGTGCCTTTGACGGTGACGCGCACGTTGTTGAGATACTGGCCGGTGATCTCGTTCTGCACACGGCCGGTGAGGCCGGCATTGCCGGAGGCCGGAGCGGCCGCGAACGCGGCGCCGGCGAAGAGAACAAAGGCAAGGGCGAGCGCGCGGCGCAGCGGCGCCAAGGCGCCGCCGAACCGGAGGGATTCGGTAGTCATCGGGGGTAGGGGTCGCATGACTACGCTCCCGGCGGCGGCCGAAGTCCAGCCGGGGCCTGCGGTGATATTTATTCCGCGGCACGGAAGCTGCACGGTGCCCGTGAACCAACCTTCCCTGCCATGCTTCCGCTTTCCGCCTTCCGCCGCCGCCTGGTCGCCGCTCCGTTTCTGTTGCTCGGTCTGCTCGTCTGCACCGCCGCCGCGCCGGCCCCCGACACCGGCACCATCCGCATCCGCGCCGGCGTGCCCGATCCGCTCAAGGATGAAGCCGGCCGCGTCTGGCTCGGCGACCAGGGCTTCGAGGACGGCGAAACCATGCACCGCCCCGGCCTCGCCATCGCCAACACGAAGATCCCGTCCCTCTACTGCGGCGAGCGTTTCAACATGTCGAAGTTCAGCCACCCGGTGCCCAACGGAAACTACACCGTGAACCTCCACTTCGCGATCACCTACGAGGCGATCACCGGGCCCGGCGAGGTCGTCTTCTCCCTCGAAGTCGAGGGCAAGCCGATCCGCAACCTCGACATCTGGGCCAAGGCCGGCGGCGCCAACCGCGCGCACGTCGAGTCCGTCGCGGTCGCTGTCGCGGACGGCAAACTCGACCTTGCCTTCATCGCCCAAAAGGAAAACCCCACGATCAGCGGCATCGAAATCGTGCCGGCCAAGTAGGCCCACCCGCGCTCTACGTTGGCCTCGGCCGCGCTCCGCCCTGAACGGCCCGCGCCCTCGACCCGCCGGCCTGCGGCCGGCTGAAACGCGGCGTCCGGGCGCGCGCCGGGTTTGCGTTGCGCAGGTTTTTCGCCTGCGTTGCCCGCGCCCCGCCCACCCTCCCCGCTCCGCATGATTGCCTCCGCTTTCCCGCGCCTCCTTCGTTCCCTGCTGCTGCTCGGCCTGCTCTTCGCCTCCGCCCGCGGCGCCCAGTCCCCGGCCGCCGCCCCGACCGCGACCGCAGCCCCGAGCATCGTTTTTGTCGGCAACAGCTTCCTCTTCGCCACCGGCTCGCCGGTGCGCTTCTACCGCGCCGCCAGCGTGACGGATCTCAACGGCACCGGCTTCGGCGGCGTGCCGGCGCTGTTCAAGGCCTTCGCCAACCAAGCCGGCCTCGACTTCGCCGTCAGCCACGAGACATCCTCCGGCAAGAACCTCGACTTCCACCTCAACGAAAAGGCCGACGTCCTCACCTCCCGGCCCTGGGACCACGCCGTGCTCCTCGGCATGAGCCTCCTCGATCGCGAACGCCCGGGCAACCCCGAGCTCCTCGTCCGCTCCGCCCGCGATCTCGCCGCCCTCCTCCATCGCCGCAACCCGAAGATGGACATCCGTCTCATCGCCACCTGGGCCCGCGCCGACCAGATCTATCCCGCAAAAGGCCACTGGCACGGCAAGGATGTCGCCGCGATGACGCGCGACGTCCGCGCGGGCTACGACCTCGCCCTCGCCGCTTCGCCGCATATCCGCGGCATCATTCCCGTCGGCGAAGCCTGGCTCCGCGCCATGCAATCCGGCTTTGCCGATCCGAATCCCTACGACGGCATCGCCCCGAACCAAGTCAGTCTCTGGACCTACGACCACTACCACGGCAGCACCTTCGGCTACTACCTCGAGGCCCTCGTGATCTTCGGCGATCTCACCGGCCTCGACCCGCGCTCGCTCGGCGAAGACGAACGCGCCGCCTTCGAACTCGGTCTCTCCAAACCCCAGGCCGCGGCCCTGCAGAAAATTGCCGCGGAGGAACTGCTCGCCACGAAGGGCCGCCCCGCCCTCAAGCCATTCACCCCGCGCCAACTGCCCCCGCCGTAGCCCGGCGCTTCAGCCCGAGTCCTATTCCGAATTCAGCGGTCAGCCATCAGCCTTCAGCTCTCAGCTTTCCCCGCCCCCACCCAATGTCCCCGCTCCGTCGTCCGCCTTTCGCCTTTCGCCTTCCGCCGTTCCCCTTCGCCACCGCGATTCTCCTCGCCCTCTCCGCCGCACCCTTTCTCCCCGCCCAGACCGCCGCCGAAACCGCCGCGGCCGCCGCGGTCGATGCCGCCGCCGCCGATGCCGCGGCCCACATCAAGCCCGACCGCATCGTCCCCTACAAACAGGTCGGCGGCTTCACGCTGCATGTCAGCGTATTCAATCCGCCGGGACACCGGCCCGACCGGCCCGTCGCCGGCATCGTCTTCTTCCACGGCGGCGGCTTCAACATCGGCGCCCCGTCCAACTTCTACGCCCAGGCCAAGCACCTCGCGCAACGCGGCCTGGTCGCGATCTCCGTCGAATACCGCATCCGCTCGCGCCACCAAACCACCCAACGCGAGGCGATCCAGGACGCGTTCTCCGCCATGCGTTGGGTCCGCGCCCGCGTCGCCGAACTCGGCATCGATCCCAAACGCCTCGCCGTCGCCGGCGGCTCCGCCGGCGGTTTCCTCGCCGCCGCCGTCACGACCTTGCAGGGCCTCGACGAACCCGGCGAGGACACCTCCGTCAGCCCGCGGCCCAACGCCCTCGTCCTCTTCAATTCGATGATCGACCGCGGCCCCGGCAGCCGCGCCTTCGCCAAGGTCGAGGCCGCCATGGGCGACCGATGGAAAACGATTTCGCCGCTGCACAACCTCTACCCGGATTTCCCGCCGACGGTCCACTTCCTCGGCACCGCCGACAAAAACATCTCCGTCGCCAGCGCCCGCAAAATGAAAGCCGAGATCGAAAAGGTCGGCGGCCGCTGCGACCTCCATCTCTACGAGGGCCAGGACCACGGTTTCTTCAACTACGGCCGCGGCGACAACACCCACTACCGCCTGACCTTGCTGGAAGCCGACCGCTTCCTCGTCTCCCTCGGTTTCCTCGCCGGCCCGACGCCCGACAAACTTGTCGTCGACCGCTAACCCGTAGCCCGGCGCTTCGGCCCGGGGTTTCTTGCCGGCGCGGTGCAGCAAAAACTCCGGGCTTTGCCAACGCCACGTCAGCGAAGGGCATCGATCCGCCGGCGAAGCCGCTTGGGTGTCCGTTGGTTTTTCGTCGCGGCCTCCCCGACTGAAACCGGCGAACTCGAGGATCTGGCCTGGCCGTTCTCCAAATCCGCCGCCGCGCGCACGGTCTTCCCTTCCGTCCACGCCCCCTCGACCAAGACAAACCGCGGGAACGCCGGCACGCCGATTTCGTGGTTCTTCATCAGGGACAGCGTCAGGTCGATCGCGGCCTGCCCGATCGCGTCCCACCGCTCGTCCATCCCCGCGATCTGCGGTTGCCGCGGACGGATCCCCGTCAGCGCCAGCCCCAGCGCTCCCGGCACCCGGTATCCGAGCGCCTCCACTTGGTCCAAAAGCTCGGGTCCCGTCGCCATCAGCGCATCCGGCCGCTCGCGCTTCAGCCAGCGCGCCAACTCCGCCGGCGCCGCCGCGTCGGCCGCCGTGACCAGCGGACGCAGCCGCGACGACTCCGGCTGCAATTCCTGCTCCGCCAAATAGGCCCCGAGGAAATTGTGGCCGGTCCGGACGTTCGCGTTTTGGCTGAGCACGAAGCCGATCCGGACATAGCCCCGTTCGCGCAGCACCCGGATCAGCTCCCGCGTCGACCGCGCCTGGTGCGGGCTCACCCGGTGGAACGCCGGCCGCAGCACCGAGTACCCGATCGCCACGACGCTGAACTTTTCCCACGGCAACGCCGGATACTCCCCGGGCTGGAACAGCGGCGCGAGGATCAGCGCGCGGATCCCCCGCGCCTCCAGCATCTGCGCCAGCCGCTCCGGTGTGAACCCCGGCGCCAACGCATGGATCGGCTGGACCTTCAGCCCCGCCGCTTCCGCCGCCGCCACCGCGGCCTGGTACGCGATACGGTAACCGTCGTTGCGCTCGAGGATCTGCCGCAGCGGCGCCGGCAACAGGTAGCCCACCGTCCCGCGGAAGGTTCCCGCGCGGTGCCGGTACGACGACAGCGCCGACAACATCGCGTCCGGCCGGTAACCCAGCCGCTCCGCCGCCGCCCGCACCTGCGCCGCCGTCTCCGCCGCCACGCGCCGGTCCCCGCGCAACGCCAGGCCCACCGTCGTGAAATGCAGCCCGGTCGCCCGCGCCAGATCGCGCAACGTCACGCGGGCATACATGTTCATGCCGCGACCGTGCCGCGCCGCATGCGGGCGTCAAGGCGCGGTTCCTACAGGTAGAACGCGAAGCCCTTTGACGCCCCCGCCCGCCCCGGCAGCGTCGGCGCGAACCCCGTCGGAATTCGTCGGCCGCCCCGGTCGCCCGGTCTCCGTCCCTCGCCACCCATGCACCCGTCCCGTCTCCGTCTCGCCCGCACTTCCGCCGGGCTGCTCGCCCTCCTCGCTGTCGCCCGTCCGGCGGCGGCCCAGACCGCCCCCGCGCCTTCGCCCGCAACCAAGGCCCCCGCCGGCGACACCGTCACCCTCTCGCCCTTCGAGGTCGTCTCCGACAACGACCGCGGCTACCAGGCCGCCAACACCCTCGGCGCCACGCGCACGAACACCGCCATCCGCGATCTGCCCATGCAGATGAACGTCGTCACCGAGCAACTCATGACCGACCGCGCGCTCTTCGACCTCGACCAGGTCCTCGACGTCATCCCCGGCACCGCCCGCACGTTCAACGAGTTCGTCCCCCAGGCCAACATCCGCGGCTTCGACAGCTCCGCCGCCATGCGCAACGGCGTCCGCGGCCTCACCACGCCCGACATGAACTCGATCGCCCGCGTCGAGACCCTCAAGGGCCCCGCCGCCCTCCTCTACGGCCAGACCCAGCCCGGCGGCGTGATCAACTACATCACCAAGAACCCGTCGCCGCGCCGCGCCACCACCCTCCGCCTCAGCGCCGGCAGCAACGAACTCTTCCGCACCGACCTCGACACCACCGGCCCCGTCAACGCCGCCAAGACCTTCAACTACCGCCTCGGCGCCACCTACTACACCGTCGAGAAAGGCGAACGTCAGCGCAGCCTCGACCGCGTCTCCCTCGCGCCGATGGTCCAGTGGAAACCGTTCCTCGGCACCAGCATCGTCGTCCGCTACAGCCACACCCACGACAACATCCGCCCCGCCGAAGGCCTCGCCCTCAAGCCCACCGGCGCCCTCAACCGCGGCGGCGACCCCTCCTACTTCTACCCGTTCAACAATCTCGACCCCGCCGACACCCCGCAATGGGTCGACGACGTCGGCCCCGGCTTCATCAAGGACAGCCCCTCGTCCTACCGCGACTACCAGCCCGTCGTCTGGGAACTCGAGGCCACCCAGCGCCTCAACGCCGCGATGGACCTGCGGTTCAACCTCGCCTACCACCGCCGCGCCCGCTCCAGTATCCGCGAAGGCGGTACGGGCCTCGTCAATCCCTGGACCCAATCCGGCCCCACCATCGCCAGCCTCGGCGGCTTCAACAGCTGGAACCTCGACAACACCCGCGGCGATCCCTTCCCCGAGGCCCGCCACGCCTACGAGTTCTACGGCCGCGGCGGCGTCTCCGGCACCGGCATCGACCCGCTCTCCGACACCCGCCTCCTCAACGGCGTCCCCTACCGTTACGATCCCAACGTCGCCACGCTCCAGTACACGCCCGGCAAGAGCGGCTGGCGCCGCGTCAACTGGATCGGCAACAACCGCCGCGAGCGCCGCGCCAACGGCCAGATCGACCTGATCACGCGCTTCAAGACCGGCCCGCTCAACCACACGCTCCTCACCGGCTTCGAGCACAACGAGGACCGCGTCTGGGAAAACAACAGCACCTTCGTCCGCAATCCCGCCCTCGGCGTCGCCGGCGGCACGCTCTACACCGTCCCCGGCACCACGAGCCAGGTCACCAACGTCGTCGACTACTGGTACAACATCTACAGCCCGGCCTCCACCGCCGCCCGCGACGCCTTCGCCGCCCGCAACCTCGCCCCGCTCTCCGGTTTCACCAGCAACGGCGCCAACAACGACCAGCGCTTCACCAGCGACGCCCTCTACGCCAATTGGTCCGCCACCTTCGCCGGCAACCGCGGCCGCGTCTCCGTCGGCGGCCGCTTCGACGACGTCTCCGCCCGCAACTCGACCAAGAATCCCGGCATCAACCCGATCGGCTTCGACGGCGTCGTCACCAGCACCATCGAGGGCGCCCGCAAACGCACCACGCCCCAGGGCGGCATCTCCTACCGCGTTACCGATCCCGTCTCCGTCTACGCCCTCTACAGCCAGTCCGTGAATCCGCGCGTCACCTTCCAGCCCGCGCGCACCGCCGCCCGCGAAGTCACGCTCAACACGCGCTACCAGCAGGACGGCCTGCCCGCGCCGAACCTCGACGAAAAACCCTGGGGCGCCCTCCTCGAACCCGAGTACGGCCGCAGTTTCGAGTACGGCGTGAAGACCGACCTCTTCGGCGAACGCGTCATGTTCAACGTCGCCAGCTTCGTCATCGACAAGAAGAACGTCTCCCGCGGCAAACCCGCCGCCGACCCCGACAGCGCCGTCGGCTTCATCGACCTCAGCGGCCAGGAACGCGCCCGCGGCATCGACATCGACTTCTACGCCCGTCCGATCCGCGAGCTGCAGATCGGCGGCGGCGGCCTCTACAACAAAACCGAGATCGTCGCGGTCAACGCCACCACCGTCGCGACTCCGCTGGCCACGACCCTCGCCGCCAACACCGGCCCCAACGCCCCGTTCTCTCTGCTCGGCCGCCGCACGCCCAACGCCGCCAAGTATTCGGGCAACGGTTACGTCCGCTACGAATTCTCGCAGGGCGCCTTCAAGGGCGCCGGCTTCGGCCTGAGCTACATCTACATGGCCCCGCGCCGCGAGGGCGACAACCTGCGCTGGTCCGAGAGCTGGAGCCGCTTCGATTTCAACGCGAGCTACCGCACCAAGGTTTTCAAACGCACGACCAGCTTCAGCCTCGTCGTGCGCAACCTCACCGACCGCGAGTACCGCGTCGATCGCGACACCTTCGCCCAGCCGCGCCAGTTCGTCGGCACCGTGGGCCTCGAGTTCTGATTGCCCGTCGCCCTGTTGCGCCCTCCGGGCCCGACTTCGCGTCGGGCCCTTTTCGCGCCCGCCTCCCGCCGCAGATCGCACTTGCGCCGAGCCCCGCCGCGGCCACGGTGCGCGCGTGGACTCGCCCCAATCCGAGCAGGCCCGGTGGTTCACCCGGGAAGTGCAGCCGCATGAGCCGCTGCTCCGCGCCTACCTGCGGAAACAGTTCCCGGCGCTCCACGATCTCGACGACGTCGTCCAGGAGTCGCACCTCCGCCTCCTGCGCGCCCGCGAGCAGGGCCGCATCGAGTCCGTCAAAGCCTACCTCTTTGCCGTCGCGCGCAACGTCGCCCTCGGCGTCTTTCGCCGGCGCCAGAATATCGCCGCCGTCCCCGTAAACGATCTGGAGGGCTGGCGCATCTTGGACGGCGAACCGCATGTCGCCGAATCCGCCAGCCTCCGCCAGGAACTCGCCCTCGCCACCGAGGCCATCGAGGCCTTGCCCGCCCGCTGCCGCGAAATCGTCGTGCTCCGGGCCCTCCACGGCTGCTCCCACCAGGAAATCGCCGCCCGCCTCGGGCTTTCCGAAGCGACGGTCCGCGTCCAAGTCGCCCGCGGCATGAAGAAGTGCGCCGAATTTCTCCGCCAACGCGGCGTCACCCGCGGCCAGCCATGAACGCCCCCGATCCCTTCCCCGGCTCCATCGAGGATCGCGCGGCCGATTGGCTCGCCCGCCGCGACGCCGGTTTCGCCCCGGCCGACGCCGCCGCGTTCGCGCAGTGGCGCGCCGCCGATCCGCGCCACGCCGCCGCCGTCCGCGAACTGGAAAACGCCTGGACCCTCCTCGGCCGCCCCCGCGCCGCCGGCCAAGCCGCCCGCGTGCTCGCCGACCTCGAAAAACGCGCCCGCATCCGGCACTTCCGCCGCGCCCGCCGCTTCACCCTGATCGGTTCCGGCCTCGCCGCCGCCGCCGCCATCGCGCTCGCCGTCTGGTTGCCGTCCCGCCTCTCGCTTCCACCTGCCGCCGCCACCGCCGTCACCGTCACTCCCCGGCCCGAACGCCAGCTCCTCGCCGACGGCTCCGTCGTCGAGCTCAACGCCGGCGCCGAAATCTCGGTCGCGTTCACCGCCGGCCGCCGCGATGTCCGCCTCCTCCGCGGCGAAGCGCATTTCGAAGTCGCCCACGATCCCGCCCGCCCCTTCGTCGTCACCGCCGCCGGCATCGAAACCCGCGCCGTCGGCACCGCCTTCTCGGTGCGGCTCGCCGAACAGGACGTGCGCGTCCTCGTCACCGCCGGACGGGTCGCCGTCGCGCCGCCGGCCGTCCCGGCCGCGCCGACCGCGGCGGAACGCGCTCCCGTGCTCCTCGACGCCGGCAACCGCGTCACCGTCGCCCTCGCCGATCCGGCCGCCCCCGCCCCGGAATCCGTTTCCCCCGCGGAAATCGCCGCGTCCCTCGCCTGGCGCAACCAACGCGTGGAGTTTTCCGGCACGCCCCTCGCCGAAGCCGTCGCCCTCTTCAATGCCCGCAACCGCGTCCAGCTCGCCCTCGCCGACCCCGCTCTCGGTTCGCTGCGCGTCAGCGGCATCTACTGGGCCAACGACGCCGCCGGTTTCGCCCGCCTCATCGGCGCGTCGTTTTCGCTCCAGGTCCTGCCCTCCGCCCCGGATCGCCTCGAGCTGCGCCGGATGCCCGATCGGCCCTAGGCGCCGGCAATCCGGCCGAACGAACCGATCCCGACCCGCCCGATCGGACCCATGGGCGGAACCGGCCGCGATCGCGGCGACTTTCCGCCCACAATCGACGTATCCGCGTAAACACTTCGGGCTCGGAACGCATCTAGACCGGCAACCCACCCCGCCTCCGTTTGGCCGCGGGGCCCAACCCTGACCTACGCCATGTCGCTTCGTTCGCTCCCGTTTCGCCTCCGCCGCCTGCCGGCCCTCGCCCTCTGGTGTCTCGGCGTCTTGCTCGCCGTCGACCCGGTGGCCGCCGCCGAACCCACCCAGGCCTTCGATGTCCCCGCCGGGGCCGCCGAACCCGCGCTCAAACTCTTCTCCCAGCAATCGGGCCGCGGCGTCATCTTTTCGACCGACCGCCTCGCCGCCGTGAAGACCAACGCCGTCCGCGGCGCCTTCACCGCCCGCGAGGCCCTCGACCGCCTCGTCGCCGGCACCGGCCTCGTCGTCACCGCCGATCCCGGCACCGGCGCCTTCGCCCTCTCCTCCCCGCCCCGCCCAAACGAAACGCGGGCGGCGCCCGCGGCGAAAAACGACCCGCTCCTCCCGCTGCCCGCCCCTGACGCCGCCGAAACCGTCACGCTCTCCGCGTTCCAGGTGAACGCCGACGCCGACGTCGGCTACCAGGCCGCCAACACCACGAGCGGCAGCCGCCTCAACACGTCCCTCCGCGACACCGCCGCCTCGATCACGCCGCTCACGAAAGAGTTCCTCGACGACATCGGCGCCCAGGGCCTCGATGCCCTCGTCGCCCACACCAATATGGAAGGCGAGTTCGCCGACAACGCCGGCTTCAACGATCCCGCCGGCTCGCAGGCCGACACCACCAACCGCCCCTTCCGCCTCCGCGGCCAAGTCGGCGGCGTCTCCGTCAACATCGGCAACTCCGGCACCCCCGTCGATTTCTCCGACATCGACCGCGTCGAGGTTTCCAGCGGCCCCAACTCCGTCCTCTTCGGCCAAGGCGCCGTCGGCGGCCTCGTCTCGCTCTCCACCAAGCGCGCCCTCCTCGGCCGCGATGCCAACACCGCGCGCCTCCTGCTCGGCACCTACTCGAACCGGCGCGCCGAGCTCGATCTCAACCGCGTGCTCGCGAAACAGAAACTCGCCGTCCGCTTCTGGGGCCTCTGGGAAGACCGCGAGGGCTGGCGCGTCTGGGACTTCCAGCAGCAGCACCGCCTCAACGGCTCCGTCACCTACCGCCCCTTCAAATCCACGCTCCTCTCCGCCTCCTACGGCGGCGGCCACCTCGAGCGCCACGTCACGCGGCCGTGGAATGCCGGCGACCAGATTTCCCTCTGGCGCACCCTCGGTTCCCAACGCAGCGACGCCGCCGCTCCCGTCGTCGCCACGACCGGCCTCGCCTCCTACGGCGCCAACCAACGCTTCACGTTCTACACCAACACCGGCGATTTCCACAACCTGCGCAACGAGCTCACCACCCGCGGCCTCGCCGACAATTCCGAGAACAACAAGAAACTGCTCACGCCCGACCTGATGCCGTACAAGTACAGCTTCACCGGCCCCGGCGCCCGCTTCGTCTCCGACTTCCGCGATCTCGTCGTCCGCGTCGAACAGCGCCTCGGCCCCGACACCCAGCTCGAGGCCGTCTTCCTCCGCAACGTCGTCCGCAACACCTCCGCCAACTTCACCCTCGCCGCCAACATGGCCGAGCTCGCCGCGGATCCCAACCTCACCACCCCGACCCTCGCCGGCGGCACCGTCGCCAATCCCTACGTCGGCCGCCTCTACCTCGAGACCAACTGGATCCCGGAGGAATTCGATGCCGTCAACGAAACCGCCCGGCTCACCGCCACGCGCGAATTCCGCCTCGGGAAATGGTTCGGCCGCCACCGCCTCGCCGGCCTCCTCGAACACGCCCGCCAGGACCGCCTCCGCGTCACCCGCCGCGAAATCGTCGTCGACGACACCGGCGCCCCGGTCGGCAACCCCAGTCCCGAAAACGCCAACAACTACCTCTGGCGCCGCCACTACGCCACCGAAGGCGATTTCTCGTCGTATCATTTCGGCGACTACAACGTGCCCTTCGATCCGCGCCCGGTCGGCGGCCGCACGTACTCCTCGCGCCTCGTCCAGGCCGGCACCAACCAGACCGAGGCGGCCACGAAGACCTGGATGGTCGCGACCCAATCCTTCTTTTTCAAAGACCGCCTCGTGCTGACCTACGGCTACCGCCGCGACGACATCGCGCGCGACGACTACACCCAGGCCCGCCTCGCCGCCAACGATCCCCGCGTCCTCGCCCGCGAACGTCTCGCCGGCGAATTCGCCAATGTCTTCGACGCCACCCGCCGGGAATCCGGCAACACCCGCACCCTCGGCGGCGTGCTCCACGTCACGAACCGCGTTTCCCTTTTCTTCAACGACTCCTCCAACTTCGGCAACACGCGCTTCGGCTCCACCGTCATCCCGCGCATCGTCCCGCCCCCGGCCCGCGGCCAGGGCCGCGACTTCGGCCTCATGCTCGACCCGCTCGGCGACAACCGCGTCTTCCTCCGCCTCACCCGCTTCGAGTCCTCGCAGATCGGCGACGCCGCCCTCACCCCGAGCGGCACGCCCGGCGACCACTACGTCAGCCAGTCCGTCATCCGCGTTTTCAACTACCTCGAGGCCCGCGGGCTCGTCGACCGCGCCGTCGCCGACGCCGAGCGCGGCAAATCCCAGTTCACCAGCTTCACCATCGACACCGCGAGCCGCGGCTACGAGGCCGAGGTCGTCGCCAATCTCTCGAAACAATGGACGGCCCGCTTCGCCTACTCGTACACCGACCGCGGCCGCGAAAACTACTTCGCCGAACGCGAGCCCTACCTCTCCGGCTGGCTCGCCCTCTGGCGCGCCCGCAACGACGGCGGCGTTCTCGCCAACGGCCGCACCATCGAGCAGGAAATCGCCTCCCTCCTCGAGGACATCGCCGACAACACCGCCGCCAGCGCCGGCAACGCCACCGGCAGCCGCCCCCGCAAAGCCAACGTCACTACCCGCTACGCCTTCGCCTCCGGCCGCCTCAAGGGCGCCTTCGTCGGCGGCACCTTCAGCTGGACCGCCAAGCCCATCCAGCCCACCCCCGCCGGCCAGCCCGACATCTTCTCCGACTGGCGCCAGACCAGCCTCTTCGCCGGTTACAATTTCCGGCTCCGCGGCGGCAAAGATCGCTGGCGCGTCCAGCTCAACGTCAACAACGTCTTCGATTCCGACCTCGCCGATCCCGGCCGCTGGAACACCAGCGGCACCGCCCTCCGCCGCATCTATTTGCTCCCGCCCCGCGACGTCCGCCTCACCACGACCGTCGAGTTCTGATTTCCCCGCCATGCCGCACCGCCGCCTCGCCTTGCTCGCCCTCCTCGGCCTCGCCGCCGCGTCGGTCCTCCCGCTCCGCGCCGCCGCCCCCGACCGCCCCAACCTCGTCGTCATCGTCACCGACGACCACGGTTACGCCGACGTCGGTTTCAACGGCTGTACGGACATCCCCACGCCCCACCTCGACTCGATCGCCCGCCGCGGCGTGCGTTTCTCCTCCGGCTACGTCACCTACTCCGTCTGCTCCCCCAGCCGCGCCGGTCTCCTCACCGGCCGCTACCCGCAGCGCTTCGGCCACGAACGCAACCCGCGCTTCCTCCCCGCGGATCGCACCGCCGGCCTGCCGCTCTCGGAAACCACCCTCGCCGATACCCTCGGGAAAATCGGCTACCGCAACGCCATCGTCGGCAAATGGCACCTCGGCGCCCACCCCGATCTCCATCCGCTCAAACGCGGCTTCCATGAATTCTTCGGCATGCTCGGCGGCGGGCACCGCTACTTTCCCGCCGAGTACACGCTCAGGGAAACCGCCCAGGCCAAGTCCGAAGCCGACAGCTACCGCCTCTGGCTCATGCGCAATCACGAGCCCGTGCCGCCGTCGGACCAATATCTGACCGACGAGCTTTCCGACGCCGCCGTCGGCTTCATCGCCCGCCATCGCGACACGCCGTTCTTCCTCTACCTCGCTTACAACGCGCCCCACGCCCCGCTCCAGGCCACCGAGAAATACCTTTCCCGTTTTTCCAATCTCACGGATCCCAGACGCCGCACCTACGCCGCCATGGTCAGCGCGGTCGACGACGGCGTCGGCCGCGTCCTCGCCGAACTCCGCCGCCTCGGCCTCGAGGAAAACACGTTGATCTTCTTCCTCTCCGACAACGGCGGCCCCACCACGGTCAACGGCTCCCGCAACACTCCCCTCCGCGGCAACAAGGGCGACGTCTGGGAAGGCGGCTTCCGCGTGCCCTTCGCCGCCCAATGGCCCGCGCGCTTCCCCGCCGGCCGCACCTACGATCGTCCCGTCAGCTCCCTCGATATCTTCGCCACCATCGCCGCCGTCACCGCCGCACCGCTCGATCCGGCGCGGCCCCTCGACGGCGTGAACCTCCTCCCCTTCGTCAACGGCCAAAAAGCCGGCGCGCCCCACGCCGCGATCTACCTCCGCAAATTCGACCAAGGCGCCTTCGCCGTGCGCCGCGGCGATTTCAAGTTGGCGATCCCGAAACGCGGCGACACCCCGCAGCTCTTCAACCTCGCGTCGGACCTCGGGGAAACGAAAGACCTCGCCGCCGCGCAAGCGTCCGTCGTCGCCGAACTCGAAGCCCTGCGCACCGCCTGGAACGCCCGACTCGTCGAACCCGTCTTCGCCGGCCTCCTCGAATCCCCCGCCGCCAAGAAAGCCCCCAAGGCCAAGTAACTGCTGCCCCTCCCGCCACCGCGCCCCTGCCGACTCGCAACCGAGAACACCCGCGAGCGGCCGCCGCAAGATATCCCGTTGGATTGCTCCGCCTGCGGCTCGTTCCGCTCCACGCCCGCCGCCTCGCGTCGCGGCACCTTCGCGTCCCGTTGTGCTCCGTGCCCTCCGTGCTCCCTCCGTGTCCTCCGTGACTCGTCTGCCTCTCCTCCGTGCCAGCCGCGACCCGTCTTCCCTCCGCCTCCGGAAGTTTCGCCTTTCACCGCCACGTTTCCCCGTTGTCATCCGTCTTCTCTCCCCGCCACCCCGCCCCTTTCCCCATGCCCCCGCTCCGCCCCCTTCGCTCTCCCGCCCTCCGCCTTTCGCCTTGGGCCTCCGCCTTTCGCCTTTCGCCTTTCGCCTTTTTTCTTGGGTTGGCCGCCCTCCGCGCCGCCGACTCCGTCCCCGCGGATCTCGTGCTCACGCGCTTCTCCGGTCCCGACCTCACGCCCTGCGTCGCCACCCTCTGCGTTTCCGCCACCGGTGAGGTGTACGCCGGCGTCGATCTCAACGGCTCCCTCGGCAAAGGCCCCGGCAAGGGCCGCATCGTCAAACTCATCGACTCCGACCGCGACGGCGTCGCCGACCGCCACACGGTTTTCGCCGCCATCGACAATCCCCGCGGCCTCCTCGCCATCGGCACCAAGGTCTACGTCCTCCACACGCACTTCGGCCCCGACGGCCTCGCCACCGGCATGAACCTCGCCGTGCTCGAGGATGCGAACCGCGACGGCGTCGCCGACGGCCCCGCCACCGTCCTCGTCCGCGGGATCTGCGCCGCGAAGGCCATCAACGACCGCGGCACCGACCATTCCACCAACGGCATCCGCATGGGCATCGACGGCTGGATCTACATCGCCGTCGGCGATTTCGGCTTCGTCGACGCCACCGGCACCGACGGCACCAAGCTCACCCTCCTCGGCGGCGGCGTCGCCCGCGTCCGGCCCGACGGCACCGAACTCGAACTCTACGCCACCGGCACGCGCAACGACTACGACGTCGCGATCGACCCCTTCCTCAACCTCTTCTCCCGCGGCAACACCAACGACGGCGGCGGCTGGAACATCCGTTTCCTCCACCTCGTGCAATCCGGCGAATACGGCTATCCGCGCCTCTTCAAAAATTTCGCCACCGAGATCATCCCCGCCCTCGAGGACCTCGGCGGCGGCTCCGGCGTCGGCGCCTTCTTCCTCTCCGAACCCACCTGGCCCGCGCGCTACAACAACCAGCCCCTCATGGCCGACTGGGGCCGCAAAGCCATCTTCCTCCACCGCCTCACGCCCGACGGCGCCAGCTTCCGCCAGGAAGCCGAGGAGTTCGCCCAAGTTTCCCAAGTCACCGATCTCGACGTCGATCCCTCCGGTCAAATGTTCGTCGGCGCTTGGGACGGCGCCGGCTACAAAGGCGATCCCGGCAAGGGCTACGTCTCCCGCATCGTCCCCAAGAACTGGACCCACCGCGCGTTTCCCGATCTTGAGAAATTGAAACTGCCGGAACTCGTCGCGCTCCTGAGTTCGCCGAGCGCCACCACGCGTTTCTACGCGCAGCGCGAGCTCCTCGCCCGCCCCGCCGAAGTCGCCGCCGCCAAAATTGCCGTCACGGACGTCGTCCGCGATGCCGCCCTCTCCCCCGCTGTCCGCGTCGCCGCCCTCTTCACGCTCGCGCAACTCGACGCCGATCCGCGCGCGATGCTCCCCTTCGCCTCCGACAACGTGCTCCGCGAATTCGCGCTCCGCGCCGCCGCCGATCGCCTGCCGCGTCTGAAAAACACCGCCGTGCCGACCGCCCCGTTCGTCCTCGCTTTGGAAAACGGCACCCCGCGCGAACGCGCCGCCGCCGCCGTTGCCCTGGGACGAATCGGAAAATCCGACGCCGCCAAGGCCCTGCTTGCCCAGACCTACGCCAAGCCCGACGACGCCGGCGACAGCGACTTCACCCAGAAGGACACGCTCAAGGGCAACCGCGAGAGCCGCTTCACCTTGCCCGTGAAGCCGGGCAACGAACTGCGTTTCCATTTCTCCGCCACGACCTCCGAGGCCGCCAACGGCCCCGCGCAACTCGCGTTGAGCGAAGCGACCTTCACGCTCGCCGACGGCCAGAAACTGAATCTTTCGGTGATCAAACCCAAATCCGGCCAAGCCGTCGTCGGCGCCCCGATTCCCGAACCCGAATCCCCCAACGCCAAGGCGAAGAAAACCAAGAATGGCCCCTCCGGTCCCTCCCTCGTGCTCTCCGGCGCGTCGCTCGTCACCTTCACCGTCCCCGAAGGCGCCGTGTCGTTCGGCGCCCGCGCCGTGCGCGCCGGCCAGGGCGGGCCCGACGCCTCGATCGACTTCTTCGCCTCCACCGGCCGCGCCGGCGAAAACCGCCAGGTCTCCTATGCGCCGCGCCACGCGACGCCGAACTCCGCCGTTATCGTCCCGCACGTCGCCGCCCACGCCCTCGTCCGCCTCCGTGCCGTCGACGAATGCCTCGCCGCCATCGGCTCCGCCCGCGAAGACCTCGCCCTCTGGGCCCTGTCCTACCTGCACGAGGAACGCGCCGTCGACGGCCTCCTCGCCAAACTCGCCGCCACCAAGGCCCCGGCGCTCCGCGCGAAGCTCCTCACCACCCTCGCGCGCCTCTATCAAAAGGAAGCCGCCTACGACGCTTCCTGGTGGTGGGGCACGCGCCCCGACACCCGCGGGCCCTACTACAAACCCGTGACGTGGTCCGCCTCGCCGAAAATCGCCGCCGCCCTCGAGGCCGAGGCCGCCGGTGCCGCCGGCGAACGCGCCGATTTTCTCGCCCGCCTCAACGACTCGCACCGCCTCGGCCTCAAGGCCCTCGGCACCCGCCTGCCCGTCGTCGCCGACACGCCGTCCAAGCCCGCGATCGATCTCGCGAAAGTCGCGTCCCAGAGCGGCGCCGTGGCCACCACGCCCATCGAGGACCTGCTCGTCGCCGTCGAAAAACTGAAGCCCAATCCCGCCCGCGGCGCCGCGCTCTTCACCCAGCAAGGTTGCATCGCCTGCCACGCGCTCCAACCCGGCGGCGCCAGCCTCGGGCCCTACATGGGCCAGATCGGAGCCATCATGAATCCCGTGCAGATCGCCACCGCGATCGTCCGCCCCAACGACACGGTTTCCCAAGGCTTCCAGACGGTCAGCCTCACGCTCAAGGACGGCTCCGTCCGCGTCGGCTTCGCCACGGAAACGACCTCCGACAAGATCGTCCTGCGCGACATGGCCGGCGCCAGCAGCACCATCGCCACCGCCGACATCAAAGAGGAGAAACACCTTCCCGGCTCCATGATGCCCGAAGGCCTCGCCAACGCCCTCTCCCTCGAAGACTTCGCCGCCCTCGTCCACTTCCTCGCCGCGAAGAAGTAGGCCTGCGCCCCTCCTGCATGCTCCGTGAACTCGGAGCCGGGCTCCGCGCCCTCTGTGTCCCAGCCCGCGGGCCGGATCTGCGTTCAGGCCGATCCGTGCCTTTCGGTTTCCGGGTTTCGTTCCGAGTCCTTCAGTTTCCGGTCTCCGGTCTCCGCACTCCGGTTTTATCCCTCCCTCCTCATCGTCCGCCCCGGATTCCACACCGCATTGGCCGACAGCGTCACGGGATTCGCCGGCACGCCCGTCTCGTTGCGCTCCACCATCGCGGTCAACAAATCCACGGCCGCCGCCCCGATCGCCGCGCCGTCCTGCACGCAGCCGCTGATCGGTCCGCCCAGCTCCCGCGCGCACATCGACAGGAAACCGATTTCTTCCGGCACCTTCCGCCCCGCCCGCACGAGCAGGTCGTGCAGGTTGCGCTCTTCGTTCTCGATCACGATGTCGGGCCGGAAATCGCGCAGCCAACGCGCCAGTTGCGCCGCGCCCGCCAAATCCTGCGTCGCGGGCACCGGCACCGCCTCGGTTCCCGGCAGGTAGGTCCAAGCGGTGTGGAATCCGCCCTCCATCCGCCGGTCGTGCGCCGCGCTGAACGGCTCCCGCATCGGCAACAGCGGCCGCCGGTAGCCCGCCGCATGCGCCTGCTGCGCCGCCAACCGCCCGACCTGGTAGTGGTCGACCACCACGCGGTGCAGCAACGGCGTCATCCGCGCCGAGCCCATCCGCACCGCGGAAAACCACTCCCACCTCAGCTCCAGCTCCAGCGGCAGGTCGCTGCTCGGCCCCAGCAGAATCCCGTGCACGCCGCGCGCCCGCAGCATGTCGCTGAACCGCGCGTGCGACATCCCCGGCTCGTGCAGCCAGAATTCCCGTGTCTCGTACCCGCGCGCCGCCGCCTGCGCCCGCGCCCCGGTCAGCATCGCCCGCACCATCGCGGTGCGGTTGTCCCGCCAGCCTTCCCGCAGGCGCTGCGTGTTCACGATCGCCAGCACGGGCCGCATCGCCCGGTGCCCCGGACGCCGCCGCGTGCGCATGTGCGCCGCCACCAGCGGATGGATCCGGTAGCCGAGCGCCGCCGCCGCCGCCGCGATCCCCTCCCGCGTCGCCGCGCCCACGCGGGGACTGTTCCGCAGCGCCAACGACACCGTCGAAACCGACACCCCCGCCCGCACCGCGACCTCGCGCATGGTGGGGACGGGCGATTTCATCGAACGATGTGAAATCCGGCGCACTTCCGCCGTCAACCGCTGTCCGCTACCTCTCTCCGCCAACTCCCCCCGCGCTCCACCCCGGCGCTCCCCCGGATGCCCCGCGTCCCGGAGAATCCCGCGGTGCGGCCGGAACCGCCACCCATGAACTCCCTCCCCGCCGGCGCTCCCGCGCGCCGCCTCCTTGCCGCTGCCGCCGCGCTCGCCGCCGCGTTCTCCGCCCCCGCCCAGACCGCCCGGCCGGCCCCCGCCCCCGTCGCCGCCGCCGCAGAAACGATCACGCTTTCGCCGTTCACGGTGAACACGTCCAAGGACATCGGCTACATCGCCGCCGATTCCCTCCTCGCCGGCCGCCTCAGCACCGAGCTGCTGAAAACGCCGAGCGACATCACCGTCCTCACCCGCGACTTCATCAACGACATCGGCGCGACCGATTACCTCGAGGCCTCCGCGTACCTGACCAACACCTACGCCACCCAGCCCGCCGGCCAGGACTTCGGCGCCCAGAACAATTTCCGCGGTCTCGGCGGCGGTTTCCCCACCCGCAATTATTTCAAGCACAACAACACCCTCGACTTCTACAACGTCGAGCGCGTCGAGAGCGCCCGCGGCCCCAACGCCCTCCTCTTCGGCGACGGTATCGTCGGCGGTATCATCAATACGGTGACGAAACAGGCCAAGCCCGGCCGCACCTTCCACCAGTTCAATATCCGCACCGACTCCGAAGGCTCCCTCCGCGGCAACATCGACTCCAACGTCTCCTTCGGCCGCTACGCCGCCGTCCGCGTCAACCTCGTCAAGGCCGACGACCGCAACTGGGTCGACACCTACTTCCGCAATCTCGTCGGCGCCACCGTGGCCGCCACCTACAAGCCCTGGCTCGCCGGCGAATTCCGCCTCGAGGCCGAGACCGGCGACCTCAAGCAGAACTACGCCCGCCAGAACTTCGGCGACAGCGTCTCGAATTGGAACGGCGTCGCCTGGCCCGGCTTCCAGCCCACCACCCCCGCCGGCGCCGTCGGCGTCGGCCGTTTCACCACCGACCGCCTCATCGACCTCCCCGGCGTCGGTCTCGTGAACCTCCTCAACTTCGGCAACACGCAGGGCAGCAACTTCGCCATCGATCCGAACAAGACCGCCTTCCTCAACAATCTCCCCGCCATCCCGCGCAACTTCAGCCTCCAGCCGTCCAACGCCTACGGCGACACCCGCCGCCACCTCGTCGCGCTCTTCTACCAGCACGAGTGGAGCAAGCGCCTCTTCTCCGAGGTCGCCTTCCAGTTCGCCGGCTACAAGCGCGCCACCTTCGCCCCCGGCTTCGGCACCCTCCAGCGCGACATCAACCGGACCCTCCCCGGCGGCGCCGCCAATCCCAACTTCGGCAAACTCTACGCCGACGCCGCCCCCGCCAACGCCGACCAGGACAACCGCCACTACGATTTCCGTTTCGTCACCGCCTACGAACTTCCGATCCACGCCTGGAAACAGACCGTCAACGTCATGGCCAGCCGCCGCGTCGAATACTTCTACGCCCTCGACAGCCGCTGGATGCGCAACAACAACCCCGCCGTCGCGCTCCTCACCAACGGCGCCAACCAGTACTTCTTCCGCCAATACGAGGACAACATCCGCCTCGTCCCCCAGCGCCCCGCCGACACCGCCGTCTACACCTGGGAAAGCATCCCCACGCGCTACCGCAGCCAGCGCCAGCAACTCGACACCGTCCAGGCCGCCACCGTCTCCAGCTTCTGGGACGAACGCATCACCTTCGTCGGCGGCGCCCGCCGCGACAAGTATCAGAGCCGCGAGTACGCCGTCGGCAGCTTCAGCGCCGTCACCGGCCGCCCCGCCGCCCTCGCGACGCTGCGGAAGGAACTCACCGCCACCGTTTTTTCCGCCGGCGTGACGGTCTTCCCGGTCCGCTCCCTCGGCTTCTACGCCAACGTTTCCGAAACCTTCAATCCCATCGGCGCCGGCGATCCCAGTCTCTACCTCAAGCAATTCGACCAGACCAGCGGCCTCGGCTACTCCGGCGGTCTCCGCTTCCGCCTCATGGACGGCCGCATCGTCGGCTCCCTCGGCTGGTACGACACCACCGAGGAAAACCGCGTCACCGGCTACGGCGTCGCCGAAATCAACCGCATCTGGAACAACATCAACCGCACCGACCGCACCTTCCCGACCGCCTACCGCGACACCTCGGACATCTCCTCGGAAGGCTACGAACTCGATGTCGTCGCCAACCTGACGAAAAACTTCCGCCTCCGCGGCAATATCGCCACGCCGAAGACCAAGCAGTCGAACGCCCTCCCCGACACGATCAAGTACTTCAACGAGAACCTGCCGGTCTGGCAGGCCGCGCTCTCCGAGCCGACCACCACCAACATCAACCAGATCAATTCCGACATCGCCGCCCTCCGCACCCGCATCCAAAGCGGCAACGAAGGCCGCGCCCTCAACAACCAGGCCGATTACAACGGCAGCATCTTCGGCAACTACACCTTCGACCGCGGCGCGTTGAACCGCCTCAGCCTCGGCGGCGGCATCACCGTCCTCGGCCGCCGCATCATCGGCAACCAGGTGACCAACGCCTTCGACTACATCAAGGCCCCCGCGTACTACACGCTCTCCGCCACGGCGGGCTACACCGTGAAGATCGCCAACCGCAACGTGCGCCTCCAGCTCAACGTCAACAACCTCCTCGATTACGACGAGCCGTTCTACACGAACGTCCGCACCCTCGCCGGCCGCAACTACCGCGACGCCTTCTACTACCTCGAGCCGCGCAAGTTCATCCTCAGCGCCACCCTCGATCTCTGACCCGGATCCGGCCCGCCCGGGTGCCGCCCGCCGGCGCCCGGCGCTCCGCGAATCGCCCGCACACCCCGCCGGACCAGGGCCGTCCCTGCCCGCGCGGGGTGTTTTTCCGTCGGCCGCAGGTGTGCAGGCGGAGCTTTCCTCCGCCGTCTCTTCCCGCCTAGCTCATGGCCGCGGGCATCCCCGGCTCGCCCGGCCGCCGCTCCGCGTCGGCCGCATCCCGCCCGCTTTCCCCGCCCCATGCCCCGCCTCCTCGCCTGCCTGGTCCTTGCCTGCGCCTTCGCGCTGTCCGCCTTCGCCGCCCCGGCCGCGCGCCCGCCCAACTTCCTCGTCATCTTCGCCGACGATCTCGGCTACAAGGACACCGGCTTCACCGGTTCCGATTTCTACGAGACGCCGCATCTCGATCGGCTCGCCGCCCGCGGCATGGTGTTCAACCACGCCTACGCCGGCGCCGGCAACTGCGCCCCGAGCCGCGCCTGCCTCCACTCCGGCCAATACAGTCCCCGCACCGGCGTCTACGCCGTGCAAACCACCGACCGCGGCCCGAAGGAACTCCAGCGTCTCGTCGCAATCCCCAACCGCGAAGACCTCGCTTTGGAAAACGTCACCCTCGCCGAAGCCCTCAAGGCCGCCGGCTACGCCACCGGCCTCTTCGGCAAATGGCACCTCTCCGGCGATCCCGGCACCAAGCCCACCCAGCAGGGCTTCGACGTCTACTTCGATTCCCGCCTGCCCAACCCCAACACCCGCCGCGACGAACCCGACGACCCCAAGGGCGTCTTCTCGCTCACCCGCGCCGCCGGCGACTTCATCGCCGCGAATCGCGAGAAACCTTTCTTCGCCTTCGTCGCCCACCACGCCATCCACTCCGCGCTCGAGGCCCGCCCCGCCAGCCTCGCCAAGTTCGAGGCCAAGGCCAAAGGCGCCGCCCACCGCAACCCGCTCTATGCCGCCTGCGTGTACGACCTCGACGCCGGCGTCGGCCAACTGCTCGCCCGCCTCGACGAACTCGGCCTCGCCGAAAACACGCTCGTGATCTTCACCTCCGACAACGGCGGCACCGGCCAATCCTCCCAGGAACCGCTCCGCGGCAACAAAGGCGCCTACTACGAGGGCGGCATCCGCGAGCCCTTCGTCGCCGCCTGGCCCGGCCGTATCCGCCCCGGCACCACGTGCGACATTCCGGTCATCAATCTCGATCTCTACCCGACCTTCCTCGCCGCCGCCGGCGCCGCGTTGCCCGCCGGCAAAATCCTCGACGGCGAGAGCCTCCTCCCGCTGCTCACGGGCACCGCCGCCGCGCTGCGTCGCCCCTCGGTCTTCTGGCATTTCCCCGGCTACCTCGACAGCCCCGTCACCCGCGGCCGCGATCCCGTTTTCCGCACCCGCCCCGTCACCGCCATGCGCTCCGGCGACTGGAAACTGTTTCTCTACCACGAGGAATGGCAGCTCGACGGCGGCCGCGAAAAACTCGCGACCAACCGCGCCGTCGAACTCTACCGCCTGAGCGACGATCCCGGCGAACGCCGCGACCTCGCCCTCGTCGAGACCGCCCGCCGCGACGCGCTCCTCGACGAGTTGCTCGCCTGGCTCAAAGCGACGGACGCCAAGCTCCCGTCCGTTCCCAACCCCGCCTACCAGGCCGACGCCGCCGCCACCGGCAAAAAGAAGCGCCGCGCCGAAGCCAAGTGATCCCCGCCCCTTCCTTCCCGCCCATGCTCCGCCTCCTGCTCTGCGTTCTCGCCCTCGCCGCCCCCGCCTTCGCCGCCGCTCCCGCCGCCAAACCCAACGTCATCTTCATCCTCAGCGACGATCTCGCCCAGGGCGACGTCGGCGCCTACGGCCAGAAGCTGATCAAAACGCCGAACCTCGACCGCCTCGGCCGCGAGGGCACGCGCTACCTCGCCGCGTACTGCGGCACCTCCGTCTGCGCCCCGTCCCGCACCTCGTTGATGACCGGCCTGCACAGCGGCCACGCTCCCGTCCGCGGCAATTGGGAAGTCCAGCCCGAGGGCCAACTCCCGCTCCCCGCCGACACCGTCACCGTCGCGCAAGTTCTCAAATCCGCCGGCTACGCCACCGCCGCCGTCGGCAAATGGGGTATGGGCATGTTCGATACGACCGGCAGTCCCTTGAAGAAGGGCTTCGACCGTTTCTTCGGCTACAATTGCCAGCGCCACGCCCACTCCTACTTCCCCACGTTCCTCTATCGCGACAGCACCCGGGTCGAACTGCCGGGCAACGACGGCGTCGGCGTCGGCAAAACTTACGCGCAGAATCTCATCCAGGCCGAGGCGCTGCGCTTCATCCGCGAGCAAAAGGACGGCCCCTTCTTCCTCTACTACGCGATCACGCTGCCGCACGGTCGGCACGAAATCGACGACGTCGGCCTCTACGCCGACCGCCCCTGGACGCCCCAGCAGAAAGCCTACGCCGCGCAGGTCACGCGCCTCGACCGCGATGTCGGCCAACTGCTGGACCTGCTCGCCGAATTGAAACTGGAGCAGAACACCCTCGTCATGCTCGCCGGCGACAACGGCTCCTCCTTCGACCCCGCATCCGATTTCGGGAAACTCTTCGAGCAGGCGGCCAACGGCCTCCGTGGTTTCAAACGCGGCCTCTACGAAGGCGCCCTGCGCCAAGCCGCCTTCGCGCGCTGGCCCGGCACCGTCCCCGCCGGCCGCGTCACCGACGAACCGTGGGCGTTCTGGGATTTCCTGCCCACCGCCGCCGAACTCGCCGGCGCCAAACTGCCCGCCGGCTACCGCACCGACGGCCTCTCCCTCGTTTCATTCCTCCGCGGCGGCCCCGCCCCGGCCCGCGACTACTTCTACTGGGAACTGCACGAGCAGCGCCCGATCCAGGCCGCCCGCTTCGGCAATTGGAAAGCCGTGCGACCCGCCCACGACAAACCGACCGAGCTCTACGACCTCGCAACCGATCCGGCGGAAGCCAAAAACCTCGCCGCCGCGAAACCCGACGTCGTCGCCCGCGCCGAAGCCATCTTCGCCGCCGCCCATACGCCCGATCCGAATTGGCCGCTCACCGGCCGCGCCGCCCACCGCAAGCAAGGCCCCGCCGCCAAGGGCAAAAAAGCCGAGACGAAGTAGCGCCGGCGCTTCCGCCTCCGTGCCCGCTGTGACCCGATCCAACTGCGGGAATTCGGTTCAACTTTCACCCTTCAACGTTCAACCACCTGCCGCCACCGGCGGCAGGTTTCCGTCCGGTCCGAAGCCCAATTCCCGCGGCCCGGTCAGCGCCTCGAGTCCCGGCTTTCCGGATACCTCGGCCCACGCCGCTTCCGAAATTTCCATTTCCGTCAGGACCAGCGTGCTCTCGATCCGCACGATCCGGGCCTGGCGGACGGCGTCGTCGAGGCAGAGCGACACCATCATCGCGGCCATCGCCTCGCGATCCGTGTCGAACGCGATCGGAATCTTCGCCCCGCCCGGCGTCAGCGACGTGAGCGAGTTCACTGCCGTCGCCCGCAGATCCAAACCGCGCACCAGCCGCGTCGTCGTCGCATCCGCCAGACCGATGCCGATCGCGTTGCCGTGACTCTCCGGCGTCAGGTCGCGGACAAACAGCCGCCGGATAAACGGCGCCGGCCGCCCTTCGCGCCTGAGCCCGCCGATATAGCCCTGCACCCAGCGGTTGGTCACGTTCGGATCCAATCCGGCGCCGCTGATGTTTTTGCCGATCCAATCGACGACCAGCAGGTCGATCTCCTCGAACGGCAACCGCGGCAGCAGGGTCCGCGCCTCCTCGAGCAACGCCTCTTCCGCCCCTTCCATCTCCGCCCGCGGGATCGCGACGAGCTTCGCCGTTTCGTGAAATTGGTTCTCGAGAATCGCCAGGCCGCCGAGCAACGGCGCCCGCGCCACGATGACCTTGGCCATGCCGCGGATCGAACGCTCGTGCCCGATCCAGCTCGCCGCCCGGTGCATCGCCGCCGCGCCCGCATGTTTGCCCAGTCCGATCACCGCCATCTTCAGCAACCCGCTGCCGATCGTGCCCTGGAAATCCGTGTGCGGCTTGATCCGGTTGATCAGCACGATGCCGTCCGCCGCCATCGCCTCCGTGCTGCACACGACCGCCGCGCCTTCCGCCGTGCGCCCGATTTCCTGGACTTCGAGCGAAGGCCGCACCGGCACCCCCATCGCCGCGTCGGTCACGCCGTAGTCCGCCAAAATCGCCCGCTGCCCCTCCGGTGTCGCCCCGCCGTGGCTGCCCATCGCGGGTATGATGAACGGCGCCGCGCCCGCCGCCTGCAGCACCTCGATGGTCCCGCGCACGATGGTCGCCAGATTCGTGATGCCGCGGCTGCCCACGGCCACCGCGATCCGCGCTCCGGGGCGCACCGCCGCGGCCAGTTTCCCGGCCTCGCGCCGCACCGCCGCGGGCACATCCGGCTCGGCCACCCGCGCAAATCTCTGCCGCACCCGCACCATCCGTGGCATCTCATTCATCGCCGCGATCCAACCCGCCGCCCGCACCGACGCAATCCCGCGCCGGCCCGCCGTAGCCCGGCGCTTCAGCCCGGGCCGACTCGCGCCACCGTGCCCGTCCCGGCCTTTCAGCCGGCCGCCGTCACGTCGCCGCGCAGCGGCACCATCGCCGCGGCGATGCCCGCCAAAAATTGCGCCCGCGCAAACGGCTTGGTCACCGCCGCCTGCGCCCCGAGCCCCACCGCCACCTTCAGGCAATCGTCCGTCTCGAAGTACCGCCCGCCGCCCGACACCGCCAAAATCGGCGTCGTCGGCTGCAGCCGGCGTGTCTCGCGGATCAGGTCGATGCCGTCGCCGTCCGGCATCAGCACGTCGGTGATCACGAGGTCGAACGCCTGCTGCGCGATCAGCGCCTGCGCCTCGCGCGCGCTGCCCGCCCCCGTCATCCGGTGTCCCTCGGCTTCGAGCCAGTGCCGCACGATGCTGCGGATGTCTTCTTCGTCGTCGGCAAACAGAATCGAAAGGGACTTCACGGAGAGTGACGTTGAAGCGACGCCGGAATCCGATTCAAGCTCGGGACCGACTTTGAGGCCATTCGCCAGCCGCTCGCAAAACGGGTTTGAAACGGCGGCCCGCGCCCGCTGCCCTCTCCTCCCCCGCATGCCCTTCCCGCGCTCCGGCCTCGCCGTCCTAGCCTCATGTCTCGCCGCCGGATCGCTCCACGCCGCCGATCTTCGCCCGCCCGAGAAGATCGTCGCCGAGGTGTGCGCCGGTTGCCACGGCCCCCTCCTCACCGGCGCCAACGGCCCCAACCTGCTCGATTGGCTCAACCACCACGGCAATGACGACGCCAGCGTCCGCGCCAGCATCGTCGACGGCTGGGCGGCCAACGGCATGCCCGCCTTCGGGACCGTCCTCGCCCCCGGCGAAGTCGACGCCCTCGTCGCCTTCATCCGCCGCCAGCGCGCCGAGTTCAACGCCGGCCGCATCAAGCCGCCCCTTCCGCCCGACTCCTTCGCCGTCGACTCCGAGCGCCAGTCCTTCCGCGTCGAAACCGTTGTCGGCAATCTCGAGACGCCCTGGGGCCTCGCCTTCCTCTCCGACGGCTCCTTGCTCGTCAGCGAACGCGAGGGCCGTCTCCGCCTGGTCCGCGACGGCCGCCTCGATCCCGAACCCGTGCGCGGCACGCCCAAGGCCTTTGTCCGCCAGGACGGAGGCTACCTCGACGTCGCCGCCCACCCGCGCCACGCGGAAAACGGCTGGATCTACCTGGCGTATTCGGAAACCGGCGACGCCCCGGACCGCACCATGACGGTGATCGTGCGCG
Organism: Opitutaceae bacterium; assembly: GCA_027482185.1. Taxonomy (GTDB): domain Bacteria; phylum Verrucomicrobiota; class Verrucomicrobiia; order Opitutales; family Opitutaceae; genus ER46. The sequence continues at coordinate 419,788 of JAIXWF010000019.1, forward strand.
GCCGGATCCGCGCCGGCGCCTGGACCGACCAGCAGGAGATTTTCCGCGCCCCGCCGCGCTGCTACATCGCCGGCGACTACAGCCACTACGGCTGCCGCTTCCTTTTCGATGCCGCCGGGCACCTGTACTTCACGATCGGCGACCGCGGCCGGCCCAACGAGGCCCAGGATCTCTCCAGCCCGCTCGGCAAAATCCACCGCGTCCACGAAGACGGCCGCATCCCCGCCGACAATCCTTTCGTCGGCCGCGCCGATGCCTGGCCCTCGGTCTGGAGCTACGGCCACCGCCATCCCCAGGGTCTCGAATTCCATCCGCTGACGGGCAGACTCTGGGCGACCGAACACGGCCCGCGCGGCGGCGACGAACTCAACCGCATCGAACCCGGCCGCAATTATGGCTGGCCGCTCATCTCCCACGGCCTCCCGCAGAACCGCGAGACCATCGGCGGCACGCACCGCGAAGGCCTCGAGCAACCCGCCGCCTTCTGGCCCCTGTCCATCGCGCCGGGCGCGATCGCGTTCTCCGTCAGCGACCGCTACCCCGGCTGGAAAAACCAGCTGCTGGTCGCAACGCTCGTCGGCGAACACATCCGGCGCATCGAGACCGACGGCGACCGCGCCGGCCACCAGGAGCTCCTCTTCCAGCGGCTCGGCCGCGTGCGCGACCTCGTCACCGGCCCCGACGGTTTCCTCTACGTCGTCTTCAACAACCCGGGCCGCATCGCCCGGATCGTGCCGACCGAGCGCCCCGCGGCCGCCCCTTGAAGCCGCGCCGGCTCAGACCGTAGCCAGCGGCTTCAACCCGCGCTCGATGGCCGCGCGCCGCGGCTCGAGGAACGGCGGCAGCGCCAATTTCTCCCCGAGCGTGGCCAACGGTTCGTCCGCCGTGAAGCCCGGGCCGTCCGTCGCGATCTCGAACAGGATGCCGTTGGGTTCGCGGAAATAGAGGCTGCGGAAATAGAAGCGGTCGACGTCGCCGCTCGAAGGCAGACCCACCGCCGCCAGCCGCTCGATCCAAGCCGCATGGGTCTCGGGAGTCGGCGTGCGGAAGGCCACGTGGTGCACGCCGCCCGCGCCCGCACCGACCGGCCGCGCGCCCGGCTCAACCATCACGTGCAGCTCCGCCTGCGGACCGTCGGCGCCCATCCGGTAAACGTGCACCGTGCGTTCCGCCGCGCCCGGTTCGCTGCCCGGCCGGCGATACTCGCGGAGGCGCCGCAGGTTCATCACCTTCGTGAGGACGAGATCGGTGGGCCGCAGATCCGGCACGCTCAGCAAAATCGGGCCGAGCCCGCGGATCTGGTGTTCCGTCGGCACGGGGCTGCGCGCCCAGGGATGCGTTTCCTGGCGCGTGTCGTCCACCACGAGGGCGAGCCGCTGGCCCTCGGGATCCTCGAACTCCACCGCCGGCCGGCCGTCGCGCTCGACGAGCGGGGCCGCGAGACGCTCGGCCCACCAGCGCAGGCTCGCCTCGCTGCCGACCCGCAGGCCGGTGCGCGCCACGCTGTGCGTGCCGCGCCGTTCGCGGCCCACCGGCCAGTCGAAAAACGTGAGGTCCGTCCCCGGCGAGGCCAACCCGTCGGCATAGAAGAGATGGTACGCGGAAACGTCGTCCTGATTGACCGTCTTCTTCACGAGCCGCAGCCCGAGCTTCGCCGTGTAGTAGGCGTGGTTGCCCGGCGCGTCGGCCGTCACGGCGGTGAGGTGGTGGAATCCGGTGAGCTGCAGGTCCATGGGCGGAACCTGCGCGAATTCCGCCGTTCGTCCAGCGGCGGCAGCTGTGACATGAATCGATCATCCGGGCCGGGCGGTGACAGCCGAGGCTTCGGTTCGGTCTTTCAGCTTTCACCTTTCAACTTTCACATCCCCGCTCCGCCTCAGCCCGAGACCCGTGCGGCCGCGAGGTCCGCGTCTTCGGCCGGCGCCGCCGCGGTGGCCGAGGCGGCGGCCGCGCTGAGCGGCAACGGCAGCTCGACCGGCAGCAGCACGGCCTTCGCCACGCGGGTCCCTTCGTGCGTGCGGGCCAGGCGCACCGGATCGCGCGCCAGGCTCGCCGGGTAGGCGAAGACTTTGCCGGGGTGGACCGAGTCGACCAGCTTCAGTTCGCCGCCCGAGCGGTAGGTCAGCACGGTGTGGCCGCCGAGGCCGCCGGAAGCGACGAAGTACGAGAGCAGCTTGGGTTCCTCGACCACCGCGCCGCCTTCGACGCGGTCGCGCAGCGCGACGAGGCTCTCGATGAAGCAGCCGTTCGGCAACTTGCCGGGCGCGGGCGCCGGCACCGCGGCCACGCTCGCGACCTGCGACCAGCGCACGAAGCCCGGCTCGATGTCCCGCATCAGCGGCGCGAAGTCCGCCTTCTCCTTCGCCAGCCGGTCGCGGTGCAGGGAGAAGCTCTGCGTGCCGTTGACGGGATGGTAGAACCAGAGGATGCCGCCGAACTCGAAGACCAGCGCGTGCGTCTTCCGCGGATACACGCTGGCGCGGTTCTCGTTCTCGATCCGGACGACCTGCGACCAGACATCGGCGCCGAGCAGGGTCTGGGCCTGGCGGGCATGCAGCAGGGACTCGTCGGCGGAGGCGAACGCGGCGAGGCAAAGCGCGAAGGCGAGGGCGAGGAGGGAGCGGGTGTTCACGCCCCCATAATCGCCGGAGTCGCGCCAGAGTTTCGGGAATGCGACGAGCGGCGTTTTTTCTGCGACAAACGGCTCGGCTGCGGTGTTAAGCCGTTTGCAGCCCCGGAAAACCGCCGCCGGGATGTCTCGGCGGCGGACACGCGCGTCCCGCTATCGGGACGGAATTCCCGCCGCGGCGGCGCCTTTGCGGCCGCGCCGCGGCGGCGGCCTCAAAGGGCTTCTTTGAACAGCCCGGCGATGCGCTCGTGGTAGCCGCGGCTGAGCTTCAGCTTCGTGCCGTCGTGCAGAATCACGGCGTACTCGCCGGCAAAGGACGGGCTGAGCTTCCGCAGGCGGTCGATGTTCACGATCGTGGACCGGTGGATCCGGATGAACCGCTTCGGATCCAGCCGTGCCTCGAGCCGGGCCATCGTCTCGCGCATCAGGTGCGCGCGGCCGCCGACGTGGAATTTCATGTAGTCGCCCTCGGCCTCGATCCAGTCGATCTCGTCCGCCTTGAGGAAAAAGATCTCGCCCGACGATTTCAGCAGAATGCGGTCCCCCGCCGGTTCCTCGCGGCCCGCGGCCGCGGGCCGGCCGTTCTGCTGCAGGTAGTCCAGCAGCTGCGTGAGCCGCGCATTCACCTGGTCGGCCTGCCGCCGCCGCACCTCGCTCTTCGCGCGCTGCAGCGCCGCCCCGAAACGCAGGTCGTCGTAGGGCTTCAGCAGGTAGTCGACCGCACTGACCTCGAAGGCGCGCAGCGCGTGCTCGTCGTAGGCCGTCACGAAGACCACCGCCGGCGCCGCCTCCGGCCCCACTTCGGCCAGCGCCTCGAAGCCGTCGCCGTCCGGCATCTGCACGTCGAGGAACGCGAGGTCCGGTTTCTCCCGCCGGATCAGCGCCGCCGCCTCGGTCCCCGTGCCCGCCTCGCCCACGATCTCGACGCCGCCGTCGCGCTCCAGCAGCAGCCGGATCCCGCGCCGCGCCGCGGGTTCGTCGTCGACGATGATGGCGCGGATGCGGGAAGGCGGGACGGCGTCGGTCCCGCCGGCAGGGGCGGAGGTGTTGGATTTCATGTCAGGTGCGGCAGGGCAGGACGATCTGGACGGAAACCCCGCGGCCGGGCTCGCTGCGGAGCGAAAGGTGGCCGTGCGGGCCGTAAATCTTGGCGATGCGCTCGCGGGTGTTGCTCAGGCCGATGCCCTCCTTCGAACGCTTCGTGCCGTCGCGGAGGCCCGGGCCGTCGTCGCGCACCTCGAGGTGCAGGCGGCCCGCCTCGACGCGGCCGAGGATGTCGACGCGCCCCGGCCCGGACTTCGGCGCGATGCCGTGGATGATCGCGTTTTCCACCAGCGGCTGGAGCAACAGATTGGGAATGCGCGCCTCGAGCGCCTCCGGCGCCAGCGCGATGCCGACGCTGAGCCGGTCGGAAAAACGCGCCTGCTGGATTTCGAGGTAGAGCTGCAGGAAATCCATTTCCTGCCGCACCGTCACTTCGTGGACCCGCGTGTTGTCGAGCGACAGGCGCAGGAGCGAGCTGAGCCGCGCGATCAAGGTGACGGCCTCGTCGTTGCGGTTCTCGCGCACAAAGACCGCGATCGTGTTGAGCGTGTTGAAGAGGAAGTGCGGCCGCAGCTGTTCGCGCAGCGCCTTGAGCTCCGTCTCGATCAACCGCGACTCCAGCTGCGCCGCCTTGAGCTCCTCGCTCTTGTAGCGCTGGTAGATCTCGAGGCTGTAGCCGAAGGCAAGGACGGCCCAGTAGTAGGCCATGTCGATGAGATTGCGGCCGTAGAAGCCGCCGAGGGCCGAGGACCAGAATTCGTCGATCGGCTGCCCGTAGAAGACGAAGTACGCGAGCATGCGGCCGAGGTAGAACGTGGCCATGATCACGAAACTCATGCCCAGGTGGAAACCGATGCCGCCGAACCAATGCCCGCGGTTCAACGGCAGCTGCGCCCGCATCTGCAAAATCATCGGCGCCAGCAGCGCCCACATGAACGCGCGGCCGAACTGCGGCACCGCCACCTCGAAGAAATCGACCGGGCCGGAACCCATGCCGGCGCGGTTGTTGAAGTAGACCTCGATGGACAGCACGAACCCGAGGAACACCCAGCCGCCGACCACGGCGGCATATCGGATCCATCGGTTGTGCATGGCGCGGGGGTTCATCCGCCCGTCATCGGCGCGGTTCAAGCGCCAAACCGCCCGCCTGCGACGAACCGCCGGGATTCCGCGACGAACACCGACTCCGCGCGACGAAGCCTGCGACGAACTGCGGCCTTACGGCCGCTTCACCGACCACGTGCCGCCCGAGGTGCCGTCGCCGGTCTTGGTTTCGAACTTCCCCGCCAAAGTCCCGTCCTTCAACTCGCCCCGCAACGTGGACACCCCGTTCGTGCCGTCGATCGACCAGGCGAGCGCGACTTCCAATTTCGCGCCGTCGACGCTCACCTTGGGCACCGTGGGCTTCACGTCGGCATCCTGGAACGTGAACACCGCCGTCGCGCTCCACACCCCGGCCGCATCGCGGGCGAGGTTCAGGCGGAGCTTGCCGCCGGATTCGTCGTCGCCCTTCCACGTGCCGGCATATTCGCCGGCCGTGATCGTCGCCGCCGCGGCCGCGGGCGCCGCACCGGGTTTGGGTTCGGCCGCCTGGGCCGAAAACGCCGCCAACGCCGCCAACATCGCGAGGGGTAAACGGATTCGCATGCTTCCCGTTTCGTAAACTTCGGTCCCGACCGCGAGCCCCAAAACGCCGCTCAGAGCCGCGTTGCCAGGAAGGCATCGATCTCGGCCGCCGCCGGCATCGCCGCCGCCGCCCCGGGGCGCGTGATCGCCAGGGCCGCCGTCGCCAAGCCGCGCCGCACCGCCGCGGCCGGATCTCCGTCGCTCGCCGTCCAGCCGCTCGCGAAGCCGCCGACAAACGCATCCCCCGCCCCGACCGTATCCACGACGTCGATCCCGCCGAACGCCGGCCACCGGCGGCCGCCCTCCGGCAAGGAAACAAAGCACCCGGCCGCGCCGAGCGTCACGATCACGATCCGGCAACCGCAGGCCCGGCACAGCCGCTGCAGCTCCGCATCCGCCAACGCCGCCGGCTCCGGCACCGCCCCGAGCCCGAGGTGCGCGACGAGGGCGGAAAACTCCGTCTCGTTCGGCACCAAGATGTCGGTGTACCGCAGCAGCTCCGCGTCGAAGTCCGCGCGCCAAGGCGCCGGATTCAGCAGCGTCGCGATCCCAAGCGACCGCGCCGTGCGCAAGCCGTGCGCCACGGTCGCCGGCGGCGATTCGAGTTGGAAAATCGCCAGCCGCGCGCCGGCCAGCACCGCGGGACCGACATCGTCCGGCGCCAGCGCCGCGTTGGCTCCGAGCGCGACCACAATGCGGTTTTGCCCGGTGCGATCCACGAAGATACCCGCCGTGCCGGTCGGCAAACCGGCCTTCGCCGCGATCCGCGCCTCAATGCCTTCCTGCGTCAGCCATGCCGCCGCCTCGCGGCCGAAGGCGTCGTCACCGAGCGCGGCCACGAACGCCGTCCGCGCCCCGGCCCGAGCCGCCGCGACCGCCTGGTTTGCCCCCTTGCCGCCGGGCCCGCCGCGCAGCGTCCCGAGCACGGTCTCGCCGGCCGCGGGGAACTGCGCGACTTCGAAGGTCAGGTCGCGGTTGAAACTGCCGACGACGACCACCGCCGGGACCGCGGCCGCCGCGCCGGCGCGATTCCGTTTTTCCAATTCCGCCGTCGGGGCCTTCATTGCGCCGCGCGCTTCAGTTCGGCGAAACGCGTCCGCAACGCCGCGGCGCGCGCGTCGGTCCCGCCCGCGGCCAGCAGATTCGTTTCCTCGAAGGGATCGCGCGCGAGGTCGAAGAGCTCCTCGTGTTTGAAATCCGGCCACCACAGGTACTTCACGTCCTTGCGGACCAGCGCCTCCGAAGCGGGAATGAAATCCGAATTCCGGATGATGCCGTGCTCGTAGAAGAATTCGGTGCGCCACTCCGGCCGCGCCGCACCGCGGTAAAGCGGACTGATGTCCCGCCCTTGCATGCCCTTCGGCGCGCCGATCCCCGCCGCCGCCAAAATGGTCGGCGCGAGATCCACGTTCAGCGTCATCGCCGCATCCGTCGTGCCGCGTTTCGCCGCCGGCAGCCGCGGATCCCGCACGATCAGCGGCACGCGGATGCTCTCCTCGTACGGATACCATTTGTCCGCGAGCTCGTGCTCGCCGTGGAAGTAGCCGTTGTCCGTCGTGAAGATCACCAGCGTGCGGTCGAGCACGCCCTGCCGCTCGAGCTCCGCGAGTACGCGGCCGCACACGGTGTCCACCTCCGTCGCGAGGCGGTAGTAGTTCTTCATCATCTCCTGGTATTTCTCCGGCGTGTCGAAGCGCCAGTGCCAGCGGTTGCGGCCCTCGTTCTTCTCGTTCGCGACGAAGGGCGGCAGCCGGCGGAAATGCTCCGGCGTCGCCGTGCGCGGCACGGGAATCGCCACCTCGCGGTAGAGCGGCAGGCTCTCCGGCTGCGGCAGGAATTGCTTCGGATTCTGGTCCTCGGCGTGGGTCGCGAAAAACGCGAGCGTGAGCAGAAACGGTTTCCCCGCGGGCCGCGTTTTCAGGAATTCCAGCGCATCGAGCTCGTTCTTCTTCGTCACGTGGATTTCGGTGCCGTCCGGCTGCTTCAGCCAGTGCGTGCCCGCGTAGCTGCGGCCGAAGTCGAAACGCTCGCCGGGGAATTTGCCGTTGTGCCATTTGCCGACGTGCCCGGTCCAGTAGCCGCCCGCGCGCAGGAGCCCGGGATAGGTTTCGGCCCACGGCGTCTTGAACATCTCGAAGGCACGGTTGCCGTGCCGCGACATCCATTGCCCCGTGAACAACGTCGCCCGGCTCACGCCGCAGATCGCCGTCGTCACGTAGTTGTGCGTGAACCGCACGCCGCCGCGCGCGAGGGCGTCGAGATGCGGCGTGCGCACGACGGGATGTCCGGCGGCGCCGAGCGTGTCGTGGCGCCAATCGTCCGCGTACAGCACGACGATGTTCAGCGGCTCGGCCGCGCGCGCGAGGGCGGCGAGCCCGACGGCACCGGCGAGAAGGAGAAGGCGCAGCAAGAGACGGAGGGGCGGGGTCATGCCGCCAGCCAACCCGGCCGGGACAGTGCCGTCCAGTCCGCTCCGGCCAATTCTCCGCGGCGGTTTTGGGCCACAGAAGGCACGGAGGAGGAACAGGAGTTCACCGCGCGGCAGTCGGAGATTCGACGTCCGCCCGGAACGCATCGACTCGCAGGATGAAGGCTGAGGCCGTCACATTTTCATCCCTTCCCTCCGTGCCCTCCCGGTTTGCCTCCGCGGCCTCTGTGTCGACCTGCGTTTTGCGAATTACGGCTTACGGCACCGCGAACTCCGCCTTCAGCTCCGCGTCGGTCCAGACCTTCTGCCGGTCGGCCGTCGCGGCCCGCGCCTTCGCCACGTCCTCTTCCGCGACCGGCGTGCGCTGGTTGCCGAATTCCCGCCGGACAAACGTGAAGATCGCGGCGAGCTGGGCATCGTCGAATTGCTTCCACGGCGGCATGACGAAACCGCGGCCGGGATTTTCCTTCCCGTGCAGCACGATCTGGATCAGCGCGGCGGGATCGCGCCCGAGCCACGGCGAGCCGACCAAGGCCGGCGCGAGCCCCGCCTTGCCCTCGCCCGCTTCCTGGTGGCACGGCGCGCAGGTCAACGTGTACGCCGTGCGGCCGCGTTCGAACAACTCCTGCGCCAACCGCTGCGCTGGATCGCCCGACTGCTTCGCTTCCCAGCGGCCGACCAGCGTCGCCAGCTGCGGCTCGCGATAGGCCCGCAGCCGCGCGAGGTTCGCGGAGCTCAGGGCGCTGGGATCGAAGGTCCCCGCGTTCATGCGCTCGAGCATCTCCCGGGCCCACGCCGGTTTTTCGCACAGCATCCGTTGCGCGGAGGCCTGCAGCCGCGCGGGCAACGACGCATAGACTTCGAGCACGACCGCCGCGGCCTCCGCGCCCGCAAATCCGCCGAGCGTAGCGAGCCGCTTGGCGCGGCGCGCCTCGTTGCGCTCCGTGCGCACGAGCTGCGCGACCACGGGCAGCGCCTCGGCCGGAGCCGTGGCCGCAAACAGATCCAGGGCTTGCCCGAGCTCGGCCTCGGCCAATTTGCCGCCGGCGACGCGCGCGACCGCTTCGGCCATCGCGCCGTTTACGCCGAGGCGCGCGCCAAGCACCACCAGCGCCATCGGGTGCGAGCCGCCGGCCCAATGCCGCGCCAACTCCTCCGCCAGCCGCCGCGGCACCTCGGCCACCGCCGGCCCCGTGAGGCCCGCCGCCATGCCCTGCAGCAGCAACGTTGCCGCGGCCGCATCCGGCGCCGCCGCCAACAGGCGCGCGCAGAAGTCCAGGTTGCGCCGCAGGTGCTCCGGCGCGCGCTCGATCTGCCATTCGGAAAACGAACCTTCCTTGAAAGTGTAGTAGCGCCGCGGCCCTTGGTCCGCCGTGAACCGTTGCCCGAGCCGCGCCGCGAGGTGCTTCGCGAACAGCGGCCGCTGCCATACCGCCGGCTCCGCGGCCAAGGCCGCCAATTCCTCGCGGCCCGTGTCGGCCTTGCTCTCGAGCGCCCACCACAGCAGCAGCGGCAGGTGTTTGTCCCCCGCATCCGCATCGTGGTTCAACAGCGCCCGCACGATCGGCAGCGCCTGCCCGGCGGGCAAACGCTTCGCCGTCGCGGCCAGCTGCGCCCGGACCGCGACCTCGGGCTCGCGCGCCGCCAACGCCGCGAGCTCCGCGGCCAAGGCGGGCTCGGCGACAGTGTTGTCGCCGGTCAACCGCACCGCCCACGCCCGCAGGTGCGGCGACGCGTGCCGCAGCGCCGCGAGTCGGTCCGACGGCAGGAGTTCGCCCCGCAAATTCAGCACCCAGAAAGCCTCGAGCGCCGTCGGCAGTTCCCCTGCCGCCAACGTCCGCAACCGCGCCGCCAACGGCTCCGGCCACGCCGCGAGCAACCGCCGCGCGTGTTCGCGCCATTCGCGGTTCGGATGCGCCAACTGCGCGACCAGTTCTTCGGTGCTCCGCCGCGTGAAATCGACCGGCGCGATCGGCTTCGCCCCTGCGGGCACGATCCGGAAGATGCGTCCGTTGCTCTTGTCCCACGTGTCCGCGGGGTTGAGGTGGCTCAGGCGCAGGTCCGACCAATCCGCGAGGTAGATCGCGCCGTCGGGCCCTTGCTCGACGTCGACCGGACGGAACGCGCGGTCGTCCGTCGAAAGCAATTCCGGTTCGTCGACGGTGCGGAACGTCGACGTGTCCGGCAGCAGCCGACTGGGCTGGATACGGTTCGTCATCGCCATCGCGGCGACAAACTGCCCGCGCAGCGCCGGCAGCGTGTCCGCCTCATAGATCACGAAAGCCTGCGCGAACCGCGCGGGATATCCCTGGTGCGCCATGTGCTCGAAGAAACCGAAAATGAACGGATTCATCGCCGGCCCGTGCTTCGCCCAGCCCTTCGAGTAAGTCGCGCCCTGGACGTAGTGCAGACCGCGCGTGCCGCCCGTGTTGGTGCCGGAAAAGAGCCGGCCGTATTGGTCGAATTCGCAGCTGAACGTGTTGCCGCCGCCCTCGGCGAAAATCTCGAACACCCGCCGGCCCGGATGGTACCGCCAAATGCATTGGCCCGCGAGCCGCACGCCTTGGATTTCGAGCGTCGTCGTGCTGCCCTTCGCGCCGTAGATCCAGCCGTCCGGTCCCCAATGCAGGCTGTTCGCCAGCGAGTGCGTGTCCTCTAAACCGAAGCCGGCGAGGTGGACCTCCGGGTCGCCGTCCGGCACGTCGTCGCCGTTGCGATCCGGATAGAAGAGCAGGTACGGCGCCATCAGCACCCAGGCCCCGTCGTTCGCCGGCAAGACGCTCGTCGCTAGGTTCAAGCCCTCGATAAACCGCCGGTGCGTCTCGAAGGTGCCGTCGCCGTCTTTGTCCTCGAGGATCGTGATCCGGTCCGCGCCGCGGAAATGCCGCGGCGGCGGCGGCGAGGTGCGGTCGTACTCCGCGCGGATGTATTGGTCGTACGCGGTGATCGTGAGCCCCGCGGGAAACGGGTACTGCAGGTACTCCGCGACCCACAGCCGGCCGCGCGCGTCGAATTTCAGCTCCAGCGGCTGCCGGACCACCGGCTCGCTCGCGACCAACTCCACGGCGTATCCGGCCGCCAACTTCATCCGCCGCGCCGTTTCCTCCGGGGCCAACACCCGGCCCTGGCCGTTGAAGTCCTGGCCGCCCGGCTTGTAGTTGCGCACGAAGTCCGCGATCTCCGGCGTGAAGGGCCCCGCCGGAGCCGCCGCCGGCGCCCCCCACGCCGCGGCGCCCACGGCCGCGAGGCCCAGCGCCCAACGCAGGCGACACTTCGGCAGCAATCGGGAGGCAACGGGGACAGATCGCATCGGCATAACGGGGTGACGTTGGGACTAGCCGGCCGCCGGGCGCGAAGGAACCGAATTCTTCGCCGCGTCGCGGTCCCGCCGAACCTCCGGTTTACAATCGGGTGACGCAGTCCGCGCCCCATCGCGCTCGACCCGCCCCCGTCCGCAACGTATCCGTCTCCGCGTCCCGTTCCCCCATGGTCATCATCGTCCTCTTCTCCGCCCTCGCGATCGCCGCCCTCGGCGCGTCGTTTCTCGTCAGCCTGCCCGCCGCCGGCCGCCTCGCCCTGATGGTGCTGGCCGCGTCGCTCGCGTGCTTCGGCTTCGTCGTCGGCTCCTCCGTCGTGATCGATGAAAACGAAGTCGGCATCGTGCACCGCCAGTTCTTCGGCCCGCCCCTGCCCACCGGCCAGGTCATCGCCCGCAACGGCGAGATGGGCCCGCAGGCCGAGGTCCTCGGCCCCGGCTGGCACTTCGGCTACTTCCCCTTCGTCTACACCGTCCGCATCGACCGCGTCATGTCCGTCCCGCAGGGCCAGGTCGGTTTCGTCACCGCCCGCGACGGCCAACCGCTGCCGGAAGACGAGATGTTCGCCCCCGCCTGGCCCAGCGCGCAGGACATGCTCAATCCGAAAACCTTCCTCGAACGCAACGGCCGCCGCGGGCCCCAGACCACCGTACTCACGCCCGGCACCTATCGCTACAACACCGCCCTCCACGAGGTGCAGGCGATTCCCGCCATCCAGGTCGAGGCCGGCACCGTCGTCGTCATCAAGAGCAACACCGGCCAGGCCTTCGTGCCCGCCGCGGGCCAGGCCGTCGAAGCCGTCAACGGCGTGCCGCTCGTCCCGAAGGGCTTCCGCGGCGTCTGGGCCGAACCGCTCCTGCCCGGTGGTTACTATCTGAATACGCGCGCCTTCGTCCCCGCGGTCGTGAAAACCACGCAGCGCACCTACACCTACCAGGCCCCGACCAATGCCGCCAACCGCACCGTCGCCCCGCGCCCGCCCCAACCCGCCGCCCCCGCCCGCGCCGGCCAGCCCGCGCCCGCCGCCGGGATCCGGCCCGCCGCGGCCGGCGGCAACGGCAACGACGACTGGTCCGTCAGCGTGCGCTCGAAGGACGGTTTTTCGTTTCCCGTCGATGTCCGCGTGAACTGCGCCGTCGAGGCGAAGAACGCGCCCTACCTCGTCGCGCTGCTCGGCAACCCCGACGCCGTCGTGCAGGACGACCAGGAAGGCGAGGAACTCGAGGTGCTCGAAGCCCGCATCATTCTGCCGGCCGTCCGCGCCATCTTCCGCAATGTCGCGGAGACGATGAACGCGATGGAATTCGTCAACCGCCGCAGCGAAATCGAGGCCCTCGCCACGCAGCGCGTGAAAGCCGAACTCCTGCGCTTCCGCATCACCTGCGACGGCGTCTACGTCGGCAACATCCGCCTCGATGCCACGGAAGCCGGCCAGAAACTGATCGCCACGCAGACCGACCGCGAGGTCGCCGTGAACCAGGAGAAACTCTACGAGCAGCAGAAGCAGGCCGAAGTCTCCCGCGCCAATTTCGTCCGCGCCCAGGAAGAAGCCGAGCAGCAGCGCATGCTCGCCGCCGCCGAGTCCAAGGTCCGCATCGAGGGCGAAAACGCCAAGGCCGCCGTCGTCCGCGCCCGCGGCGAAGCCGAGGCCCAGGTCATCACCGGCGACGGCCGCGCCCAGGCCTACAAGGTCCTCGTCGAATCCCTCGGCCGCGAATCCGTCGCGCAACTCGAGCTGCTCAAACTCGTCGTCGACGGCAAGGTGCAGATCACCCCGCAAGTCATGGTCACCGGCAGCGGCCAGAACGCCTCCGCGATGGACGCCCTCTCCGGCACGATCCTGCGGCAGATGGTCCCGCCCCCGCCGGCCCCGGCCGCCGCCCCCGCCACCGCCAACCCGCGCTGAACCCAGATCCGCTCCCCGCCATGCGCCTGCTCATTTTCGCCTCCGTGCTCGGCATCCTCGCGAGCCTCGCCGTCCTCATCGCGGTCATCATCAAATCGAAGCGCCAGGACCAGCCGCCGCGGCTCGATCCCAAGGACCGCTGAGCCCTGTCGGCTGACCGCCCGTCAGCGTTCGCCGGCCCGAAGTTCGACCCAGACGATTTGTTGGGCCGGGCCGCCGTCTTCCTGCCGCACGGTCAATTCGTTGTGGTCCGCGCGCCACGCTTCCGCCGGCACCGTCCAACGCACCCCGCGCGCCGCGGCGCCGAGCGGTTTCGTTTCCGCCACGTCGGCCGCCGGCGCGAGCGGCACGCCATTGAGGCTCGCGCCCAGGCGCGCGGCGTTCACGCCGTCCCGCGCCGCCAGGCCGACCACCGCTGCGAGTTTGCCCGGGCCGATGCGGCCGCCGGTCGCGATGCGGAACGTCTTCCCCGCCGGCGCCTCCGCCGGCAGCTGCGTGCCGTCGGGAAAGCCCGCCGGCACCGTGTCGCGGAACGTCACCGGAAAGCGCCGCAGCGACCGCTCCAGCGCCGCGGCGTCGAGGCCGTCGCGCAGGAGCACGGCGTAATCCTCGGCCGACACCGGGCGCGTCTGGCTGTCCATCCAGTTGAAGAGATAGAGGCTGTCCGCGCCGCGGTGCCGCATCGTCGCCGCGAAACCGCGCAGGGTCGCGAGATCGTTCGGGCCCGTCGGGCCGGTGACCCACGCGCGCACGTTGTGTTCGACTCCGGGCACCACCGCCACGCGGCCGGCCGAGGCCCCGAGCTGCTCGCGCCACAGCCCGAGCGGAATATCGAAGTCGGTGGTCCGCCAGAACGGGCACGGCACGATGAGGTCGATCCAGCCGCCCTGCGCCCAGCGCACGGCGTCGAGCCCGAGGCCGGCGGCCGCATCCGGGTGCGCCGGCACGCGCACGCCGAGCCGGATCGGGTGCCCGCGCCGCTGCGCCCAACGCAGCACCAGCCCGTGCACCTCGCGGACGAACGTGTTCAAAATCGGCGCTTCCTCGCGCTCGCGGCCGGGCGTGAGATGGAACGGGAAACGCATCCAGTCCAGCTCGAGCCCGTCCGCGTCGTACCGCTCCAGCAATTCCTCGATGTGCGCCAGATTGTAGGCGCGCACCTCCGCGTGCGCGAAGTTCAGCGCGAAGTCCGTCCACGGCTGCGCGGGCTTCCCGGCGGTCCGTCGCAGTCCCGGATTCTTTCGCCAGAAATCGGAATGCATGAAGTTGGCCGTTTCCTCGACGGAATGGACGTCGTTCATCCGGAGCGAAATCCACGGCGAAATGCCGCGCTCGCGCGCCCGCGCGATCCAGATCGCGTACGGGTCGAGGCCGGCGTCGTGGAGGCGTTTCGCGTTCCGCGGCCAGAGGGCCTGCGGCTCGATGCCGTCGACCGGATCCCAGATCGCCTCGCGCGTGCGGCTGCGGAAGCTCGCGCGCATCGCCGTCGGGTTGAGAAACAGGTGCGTCACCGCCGTCCCCGCGTAGCCGTCGGCCCAGGCCAGCAGCCCCGCGCGCGTCATGGCCTCGGGCGGCCGCGAGCCGAAGAAGTGGCTGTTGTCCTCGTTGAGGATGAGCATACCGCGCGGGAGCGGGCGCTCCGCGGCCGACACGGCGGCGGCAAACACGAGGCTGGCGGCAAGGAAGAGCGGACGAAGGCGCGGGGTCATCGGGGCGGGGTTTCCTTGGGCTGCCGGGATTTTCGCCCGGCGCCAGCCAAATGTCGCGCCTTCGCCCGCGCCGGGACCGGCGCAACCGAAATCAAGCCGTTGCGAGAGCTTGGCTGAAAGCCGGGAGTGCAGCCGTTCGGATGTTCGCACCGCAGGCTGGGGTTGCATTTTCCGCGCCCGGATCGGTCGCTCAACGCTCAGCTCTCAACTCTCAACCGCATCGTCCGTCTCAGAACGTCCAATACGTCAGCGAGAATCCGAAACTGCGGTCGGCCTTGTAGTAGTCGATCAGGTCGCTGTTGTAGCCGTGGCGATACCAGACCGTGACCGGCAGCAGGCGCAGGAGCGTGAGCCCGGCCTCGACGCGGACGGTCGTGTAGCGGAACGGCTGCGCGTAACCGGTGGTCAGCGTCACGGCGTAGCGGCGCTCCGGCTTGACGAAGTCCCGCCAATCGAACGCCGCCGGCGCGCCGGCGGCGCCGCGCGCCGGCCGGCCCACCGTCAGCGTCGTCCGCCACGAGAGGCCGTCGACGTCGCGCCGGCGTTTGCCGCCCGGCTGGTCTTCCCAGGCGTTGTACTCCTCGGCCTCGCCCTGCGCCGGGCCGGTGCGCAGGAAGTAATTGAACCGCGCGCGCAGCCCGACGGTGGCGTCGAGGCCCTGCGCCCACGGCAGCGTCGTGTCCCAGTCGCGCGCGAACTGCACGCCGACGTAGTCCCAGCCGCGGCTGATGTTGTCGCGCGCGCTGCGGTACTCGAGGGAATCGCGGGGAATCGCCGCCCGGGCGACGGCGGCGCCGCGGAAGCGGTCGGAATAGGTGCGGACCTGGTCGAAGAAACGGTCCTCGCTGGCGATGAACTGGCCGTTCGATTCGTGCCCGAGCGTGAATTCGAGGAAATTGTCCTCGGACTCCGGCTCGCCGGCGGCGTCCTTGGCCCAGAAGCGCAGCGCGAGCAGCGGGTTGAAACGTTTGCCGACGACGGGCGACGACGGGCGCGTCTCGATGTACTGGCCGGCCCGGATCGTGCCCGCGAAATAGAGCGACGGCGGGCCGTAGCGCAGCCCGCGGTCCTCGCCGCTGCGCCGCCAGAGCCGGACCGGGGGCGGATAGCGGTGGGGTTCCGCGAAGATCCCCCGCTCCGAGACCGGGATCAGCGGAAACATCGCCGAGAACGTGAAATCCATGAACTGCTCGTCGCCGTCGTCCCAGGTCAGGCCGATCAGGTTCGGCTCGTAGGCCCGGAACTTCGCCGCGAAGTCCGCCGGCAGCAACCCGAGGTGCACGCGGCTCTCCTCGTCGTCCGCGCGGGCGCGGGCCGCGGCACGCGCGACCGGCGCCGCCGCCGGCGATGCCTGCCGGGCGATCGCCGGGGCCGGGGCGTCCGGCGCCTCGGGCCGGATTTCGCCCGGCGCCACCCACTCGAGGTTCAGGTTGAAGGCGCGCTGCTCGGCGAGCAGCCACCAGACGCCGGACTCCCGCACCCAGGTCGCGGTGAACCGGCCGCGTTCCACGAAACGCGGTTCGCGTTTCGGGTCCGTGACCACGAACGTCCCGGCCACGACCGCCGTGTTGCCCGCCAATCTGACCTCCGCATCCTCGGTCGCATAGCGCGGAGCCTTCAGCCGCTGCGCCACGCGTTCGGCCAACGGCAGGTCCGGACTGCCGAGCCCGGTTTCGGGCGCCACATAGAGATAGTCCGGATGCAGCAGGCGGCGCGCCTCGTCCGCGTCGCGCGCATTGGCGGCCCGGTCGAACCGCAGCTGCAGCGCCCGCAATTCCTGCTTGGGCGCCTCGGCGGCCGGCAACGCGGCGGCCCCACCGCCGAACAGGATCAGAATGCACAAAAGGGTCTTCATCGTGAAAGGGCCCCGCCGGAACCGGGCGGAACGGTCCCACGATGCGTTTCGACCGCAAGCCGCGGCGACACAAAAGCGCCGCGGCCGGGACCCGGCGGCCGAGATTCCCGGGCCCCGGTTCGGTCACTCAACTCTCAGCGCTCAACTCTCAACTGCCCGCTCCCATATCAGCCCAGCAGCCCGGCGATCGCGCCGCGGAGCAGCGCCTCCGCCTCCGGCGCGCAGAATGCGAAGTCCACCTCGTAACCGCCTGCCGGATACTCGGCGCGCGTCGGCAGATACCAGGGACCGCCGTCGCCGTACGCCGCGACCGCGACGTCGCGGCCGGGCCGCACCTCCTGCGCGAACAGTTGGTACTCCACGAACGGCTCCGCCGGCAGGTGCAGCAACGCGACCCCGTCGAGGTGCAGCGCGCTCAGCGCGAACGGCACCCGCCGCGCGCAGCGGTCGAGCAGCGCCAGTTTGAACGCCGGCCGCATGCGCAGCGCCGGCGCCGGCTCCCGCCGCGGATCCATCAGCTCGCGCAGCGCCCCCGGTCCGAGCGCCGGGTTCGGCGGCAACTCCACGGCGGCGGTGCGCCACTCGATCTTGCGCAACGGCGCGGGCCGCAGCGTTGCCGCGGCCGCGACCAGCCCGCCGTAAATGCGTTCCGTCAGCCGCCCGCGCGCCGCCGGCGTGCCGTCGTTGTACTTGCCCGCCGCGATGTTGCCCGCGCAGCCGGTGAAATAGAGCTGCGTGCAGCCCGGCTCCTCGGCCTGCCGCCGCTTGCGCGCCAGGCCGCAAAAGTCGCTGCTCACGCGCCCGTCGCCGTAATAGCTCATCGGGTGCGTCGCGTAGTAGTGGCAGGCGGCGATCTTTTCCGTGCCCGAGTAGAACGCCACCGTCCGCAGCCACGGATCGACGAGCCCCTCGGGCAACGCCGCCAGCGCGGGATCCTTGCACGAACTGCCGCGCATCACCGCGATGCGGCCCGCGGCATCGCGCGCCACGCGCCGGTTCGACGCCACGCCGTCGATCCGCGCCTTGCCCTGCGCCACGGCCGTCACCGGCCGCGCCCGCGGCAAAGCGGCGACGACCGCCGCCTGCACCGCATCGAGACAGCGGCGGTGGAAATCCCGGTCGTACACCGCCGGCAGGTCGCGCTGCTCCGCCACCAGCCGCGCCGCCTCCGGACACACGAGCGGCGCGTTGTGCTGGTGCACGCAGTGCACCGCCACGCGGTCCGGCACCGTGCCCGCCGCCGCGGCCAATGCGCTGCGCCAGTCCAGGTGCGCGTCGTTCAGCAGGCCCGTCCAATCCACCGCGCAAATTACGATCGGAGCCCCGGCCCCGAGCAGCACGAGACCGATCGCCTCGAGCGGATCGTCGACCGCGGCCGCCGGCTTGATCCAGCCGCCGCACAGCGAGTGTCCGGCCGGGGGAGTCACGTCGCACCGGAAGGTCGCGAGGTGCAGGTCGCCCGCCGATTCGGCCGTCGCCGCCGCGCGAACCAACGCCGGTGCGAGCGCGGTCGCGACTCCCGCCTTCAGCATCTGTTCGAGAAACCGCCGGCGGGACTCCGGCACCGGCCCCAAGGCATCGCGGGAAACCATGGCTTCAACCTGACAAATGCCACCGCGCCGACGCCATCCCAATCCCGCCCTTCGCACCGCCCCCTCATCCTCCGTGCCCTCCCCGTCCTCCCTCTGTGTCCTCCGTGACCCACCCCTATCCTATACGATCATATCGCCCCGAACCGCCACGCCACGATCCGCGTGCGCTTCTGCCCCTGCGCCACCGGAATCTCGCGCACTTCCGCCGCGCGCGCATCCCGCAACGCCGCTTCGATCGCCGGCAGGCTCTCGCGGCTGGAAACCAAGGTCGTGAACCACCGGCACAGCTCCGGTTGCTCCGCGCTCTGCGCGATCATGCGGCGCACAAACGCGACTTCGCCGCCCGGACACCACAGCTCGTGCCCGCGGCCGCCGAAGTTGAGCACCGGCGCCGCCGGCGTTTTCCCGCCGTTGAGATTTCGCACCTTCCGCGCCGTGCCCGCGGCCGCCTCGGCCGGCGAGGCGTGGAACGGCGGATTGCACATCGCCGCGGCAAACGTTTCCCCGGGCTTCGCCACGCCGCGCAAAATGTGCTCCGGCCGCGCCACGCGCCGAATCTCGACCGCCGCCGCCAGCGCCGGATTCGCCGCCACGATCCGCTCGGCCCATGCCGCCGATTCCGCCGCCACCTCCGTGCCGACGAACCGCCAGCCGTATTCGCTCGTACCGAGAATCGGGTAAACGCAGTTGGCGCCGGTCCCGAGATCCAAGATCGCGATCTCCGGCCCGCGCGGCGGCGCGCCGTTCTTCCCCGCCAGCAAATCCGCGAGAAGATGGATATAGTCGAGTCGACCCGGAATCGGCGGACACAAACTCCCCGGCGGCAATTCCCATTCCCGAATGCCGTGGTAACAACGCAGCAGCGCGCGGTTGAGCGCCAGCACCGCCGCCGGATCCGCAAAATCGATCGTCGGCCGTCCCACCGGCGAAGGCCGGACCAATCGCGCCAGTTCCGGACTCGACGCCGTCAGTGCCGGAAAATCGTACCCCGCCGCATGCCGGTTCCGCGGATGCAGCCTCGGCTTCGCCGCCGGCTCCGGACCGGGATTGCTCTTTAGGAATTGAGGTGCGCGCGCCACACCCCACCCCAAGCCCCGCCCGCCTGCAAATCGAGGGAATTCCCGTTTCCTCAATCCCGCGGAACCAAGATTCCCCCTTCCGGAACCGAAACTCCGCACCCCAAACCCCGAACTCGGAACTTCGTACCGCCCAACCCAGAACCCAAAACTCAAAACTCAGAACCTAGCCCAGCCCAAACTCCAAGCTCCGCCCCCAAACTCCGAACCCCGAACTCCAAACTCCAAACCCGTGAGGCGCTTCGCGCCTCACGCTTCCCAATATACAATCCGCCCGCACTGGTCGCAGGTCGGCACCTGGGCATTCGGGTCGATGCCTTTGCCGCGCACGGCCGACTCGACCTCGCTGGAAACTTTGAGATGGCAGCCGCCGCAGGTGTTGCCGTGGATCGGCACGACGACGGGCATGTTGCGCACCGCGATGCGGTCGTAGATCCGGATGCGGATGCCGTCGATCAGGTTGCGGGCATCGGCCACTTGCCCGCGGGCGCCGCCGAGTTCGGCCGTGAGGCTGGCCTCGCGCTCGCGCAGGACTTTGATCTTCGCCTCGTGGCCGGAAATGTTGGCCTTCAGCTCGGCCTCGGCGGCGGCGAACTTCTTTTTCGCCTCGTCGATCGAATACATCACCTCGAGTTCCTTGCCCTCGAACTCGCCGATCTTGGCCTGAGTCGTTTCGATCTCGTGGCCGAGCGCCTGGTACTCGTCGTTCTTCTTCACCAGCGACTGCTGCGTCTTGTACTTCGCCAGCTGCGTCTCCGCGGAACCGATGTCCGTTTCCAGCGCCTTCTTCTTCACCTCGAGTTCGCGCAGCTCGGTGCGGGCCGTCTCGATCGCCGCTTTCTCGGCCGCGATCTTCTGCTCCACCTTCGCGATCTCGAGGGGCACCTGTTTCAGCTGCGCCTCCAATCCCAGTCGCTTCAGGTCGCGATCTTGCAGGATGAGGAGGGACTGAATCAGCGGGGTGACCATGGCCCCGGACATTGCCGGCTCCGCCGCGCCGCGGTCAACGGAAAGCTCGGTCCGGACGCGTTTCCGCCCCCCTTCGGCCCGTTTTCCGACCCTTTCCGCCCCATCGCCGGCGCCTCCTTGGTCCCGCGAAATCGCCGTTTTTCCGCCATCCCGCCCCCGATTTTCGGCCGCCGCCGACCCGCCAACCCGCACCTCCACCCCGTCCCCGCCGGCCGGCCGGCTTTAAACGCGAAGGAAAGGCGGTTTTTCCCTCGTTTTTTTCCAAAAAAACCCTCGCCACTCCGCGCGGTTCCACGGACACTTTTCCTTTCATTTTCGGCCTCACATTCCCGCTCAAAACACCTTCATGTCCGACGCTCCCGAGTCCGCCCCCGCCCCGATCAACCCGCCCCTCACCGAGTCCTACGACGCCTCCAAACTCGGCAAACTCGAAGGCCTCGAGGCCGTGCGCAAAAAGCCCGGCATGTACATCGGCGGCACCGACGAACGCGCGCTCCACCACTGCGTTTCCGAAGTGCTCGACAACTCCGTCGACGAACATCTCGCCGGCCACTGCAAACGCATCGAGGTCTCCATCCACGTCGACGGCTCCATCTCCATCCGCGACGACGGCCGCGGCATCCCCGTCGACATCCATCCGCAGTACGGCATCCCCGGCGTCGAGATGGTGCTCACCACCCTCCACTCCGGCGGCAAATACGGCCAGGGCGGCTACAAATTCTCCGGCGGCACCCACGGCGTCGGCGCCAAGTGCGTCAACGCCGTCTCCGAGTGGTTCGAGGTCGAGGTCTCCCGCAACGGCTCCGTCCACCACATGAAGTTCGAGCGCGGCAAGACGATGAAGAAGCTCGAGGTCATCGGCAAAGCCCGCGGCACCGGCACGCTCATCACGTTCAAGCCCGACGCCGAGATCTTCCGCGAGACCACCGTTTTCCAGAGCGCCCGCATCGCCCAGCGCCTCCGCGAACTCGCCTTCCTCAACTCCGGCCTCGAGATCATCTTCACCGACGAGCGCCCCGCCGAACCCAAGCCCGAGCGTTACTTCTACAAAGACGGCGCCGAGGAATTCGTGAAGCAGCTCAACCAGGGCAAGACCGCCCTGCACCCCAAGCCCATCCGCTTCACCAAGGAAGCCAAGATCAAGACCGACGAGAAAGAAGCCGAGATCCACGTCGAGGTCGTCCTCCAGTACAACGACACCTACAACGACCAGGTCCTCTGCTACACCAACACGATCCACAACCCCGACGGCGGCACCCACCTCTCCGGCTTCCGCTCCGCCCTCACCCGCGCGATCAACCAGTTCTCCAAGGCCAACAATCTCCTCAAGGAAAAGGATCCGCAGATCACCGGCGACGATGTCCGCGAGGGCCTCGCCGCCGTCATTTCGATCAAACACAGCGATCCGAAGTTCGAGTCCCAGACCAAGGTCAAACTCCTCTCCCCTGAAGTGGAGAGCATCGTCGGCTCCGTCAGCTACGAGGGCCTGATGATGTACTTCGAAACCAATCCGCCCGTCGGCAAACGCATCGTCGACAAGGCCCTCAACGCCGCCCGCGCCCGCGAGGCCGCCCGCAAGGCCCGCGAAACCGTCCGCAAGGGCGCCCTCTCCGGCGGCGGCCTCCCCGGCAAACTCGCCGACTGCTCCGAACGCGATCCCGCGCTCACCGAACTCTACATCGTCGAGGGCGACTCCGCCGGCGGCTCCGCCAAACAGGGCCGCGACCGCCGCTTCCAGGCCATCCTCCCCCTCCGCGGCAAACTCATCAACACCGAGAAGGCCCGCCTCGACAAGGTCCTCGCCAACGAGGAAATCCGCACGCTCATCACCGCCTGCGGCACCGGCATCGGCGAGGGCGACGAATCCGTCGGCGGCTTCAACGCCGCCAAGGCCCGTTACCACAAGATCATCATCATGACGGATGCCGACGTCGACGGCTCCCACATCCGCACCCTCCTGCTCACGTTCCTCTACCGGCAGATGAAGGGCCTGATCGAACGCGGCTACGTCTACATCGCCCAACCGCCGCTCTATAAAATCAAGCGCAAGAAGCGCGAACAGTACGTCGACAACGACGACCAGCTGAACCGCATTCTGCTCGAGCTCGGCTCCGAGGACATCGTCCTCACCCGCCTCGGCGACGGCCACGTCTTCGCCCCCGCGCAGATCGAGCAACTCGTCGAAAACCTCGCCGTCCTCGACAAACTCGGCGGCGGCGTCACCCGCTACGGCGCCGGCCTCGCCGAATACCTCGACCAGCAGGATCCCGCCACCCACGCCCTCCCCCGCTACGTCGCCCGCATCCGCGAGGGCAACAAGGAGAGCCACGAGTTCCTGCGCGACGAACACGCCCGCGCCGACTTCCTCGCCGCCCACAAGCTCAACGCCGATCTCACCGAGCAGATCGAGCCCGCCGCCGAGGGCGCCGCCCCCGCCGCTCCCGCCCCCGCGGAACGCAAGGCCGCCAACCTCCAGAAACGCGTCACGATCCACGAAATCTACGAGAGCACGGAGATGACGAAACTCCTCCTCGCCCTCGCCAAGATCGGCCTCGACATCGCGCGCTTCACGCCGACGGAACAGCCCCGCTACACCGTCACCGAAAACGCCGGCCAGAAATCGGAAAACAAGACCGAGCTCGCCGGCCCCCTCGACATCGTCGCCCAGATCCGCGCCAACGGCCGCAAGGGCCTCAGCATCCAGCGGTACAAGGGTCTCGGCGAAATGAACCCGAAGCAGCTCTTCGAAACCACGATGGATCCGGACAAACGCCGCCTCCTCAAAGTCTCGATCGAGGACGCCGCCAAAGCCGACGCGTTGTTCACCCTCCTGATGGGCGACGAGGTCCCGCCCCGCCGCCAATTCATCGAGGACAACGCCCTCAACGTCCAATTCCTGGATGTCTAAGGCAAAACGCGAAGTCGCGAAGCACCGCCAAGGCTCGCCAAGGTGATGAAGCAGGTCGTCGTTCCCGGTCAAATCGAGGCTCTGGCCCGCGAGACGGTTGATTCCGCCCTCGCGGTCCATCGCGCCTTGGGCCCGGGCCTGCTGGAAAGCGCCTACCGCGACTGCCTCGAGATCGAGCTCGCCGCCCGCGGCCGCCGCGTCGCCCGCGAGCAGGCGATGCCCATCACCTATCGCGGCCACACCGTGCCGCGCGCCTTCCGCGCCGACTTGATCGTCGACGAATCCCTGCTCCTCGAGCTCAAGGCGGTCGAATCGATCCAGCCCGTCCACCGCGTCCAAGTCGCCACCTATCTCCGTTTCCTCCGCCTCCCCCTCGGCCTGCTGATCAACTTCCACACTCCCCTCCTCAAAGACGGCCTCCACCGCGTCCTGAACCTCGATTTGCAGCAGGACGTCGCCGCGCCATCCACCCCGTCCTTCGCGAACCTTCGCACCCCTTAGCCCCTTCGCGTTTGGCACTCCCCTCTCCGCTCCCCTCTTTCCCGAATGTATACGGCTAACGAAAAACTCTCCTCGGCCAACATCACCGACATCATGCAGACGGCCTACATCGAATATTCGATGTCCGTCATCATCTCGCGCGCCCTGCCCGACGCCCGCGACGGCCTCAAGCCCGTCCAGCGCCGCGTGCTCTACGCCATGCTGCGCGAAGGCCTCCTGCACAACCGCGCCTTCGACAAGTGCGCCGGCGTCGTCGGCGAAGTCCTCAAGAACTACCACCCCCACGGCGACTCCTCCGTCTACGACACCCTCGTCCGCATGGCCCAGCCCTGGGTCATGCGCTACCCGCTGATCGACCCGCAGGGCAACTTCGGCTCCGTCGACGGCGATCCGCCCGCGGCCTACCGTTACACCGAGGCGCGCCTGCGGGACATCGCCGAGGACCTCCTCAAGGACATCGAGGAAGACACCGTCGACTTCGCGCCCAACTACAAGGAGTCGACCACCGAGCCCACCGTCCTCCCGTCCGCCCTGCCGAACCTGCTGATGAACGGGTCCACCGGCATCGCCGTCGGCATGACGACCAACATCCCGCCGCACAACCTCGACGAGATCATCGACGCCACCGTCGCCATCATCGACAACCCGCGCATCTCGCTCGACGCGATCTGCGACATCGTCCGCGGGCCCGATTACCCGACCGGCGGCATCATCTCCGGCCGCGACGGCATCCTCAGCTACCTCAAGACCGGCAAGGGCATCGTCCGCACCCGCGGCAAGGCCCACACCGAGGAACTCAAGGGCGGGATGGAGCAGATCGTCATCACCGAGATCCCGTACAACGTTAACCGCAACACCCTCGTCCTTCGCATCGCCGAACTCGTCGGCGAAAAGGAAATCGACGGCATCCGCGACCTCCGCGACGAGTCCGACGAAAACACCCGCATCGTCATCGAGCTGAAACGCGGCGAACAGGCCAAGGTCGTCATCAACCAGCTCTTCCAGAAGACCGCCCTCGAGTCTTCCTTCGGTGTCACCCTGCTCGCCCTCGACAAGAAGCGGCCGAAGCAGATGAACATCAAGGAACTCATCGAGTGCTACATCGAGCACCGCCGCGATGTCGTCACCCGCCGCACCAAGTTCCGCCTGAAGGAAGCCGAGGACCGCGCCCACATCCTCGAGGGCTACATCATCGCCCTCGATAACCTCGACGACTTCGTCAAAATCATCCGCGCCTCCGCCAACCGCGAGGAAGCCAAGGTGAAGTTGATGGCGAAGTACCCGCTCTCCGAGCGCCAGACCGACGCCATCCTCGAACTTCGCCTCTACCAGCTCACCGGCCTCGAGCGCGGCAAGATCGAAGCCGAATACCTCGAGCTCATGAAGCTCATCGCCGAACTGCGCGCCATCCTCGAATCCGAGGCCGTGCTCATGGCCCTCATCAAAAAGGAACTCGGCGAGATGAAGGCGAAGTACACCTCGCCCCGCCGCACCGAGATCCTCGGCGCCGCCGGCGAATTCCGGATGGAGGACGTCATCCCCAACGAGGGCTGCGTCATCACCGTCTCCCACCTCGGCTTCATCAAGCGCACCCCCGTCGCCGACTACCGCTCGCAGAAACGCGGCGGCAAGGGCGTCATCGGCGCCG
>JAIXWF010000009.1 GCA_027482185.1 Opitutaceae bacterium
GAGTGGCGCCGCCTGGAACGAGGAGAGCATCGGCTTTCCGGCATCATCGACCGATGAGACTTCCTGATAGCGGAATAGGGGCTTCGGCATCGGACATCTTGGGAATTCGGGAATCCCGTACTTCCAAGATTGGCTCCTCGGCATTACCCCAAATAGGAAAAGGCGCTTCGCAACATGCGGTCATCTTTTTCCAATGCCCCCAGCCGAACAAGGCGCTAGAGCCAACGCCACCGTCTGTCACGAGCTGTGCTGACGCACAGCTCGCGCCAGCCGGCGTCGTGGCTCATCTTTGACGTTAGTCTTTCGATCCCTTCGGCGTGCGGTACTGCGGCAGTTGAGATGACATTCTTCCACGGCGATTCATCTCGAAAGTAGCTCGCACCGCGAATCGCCCAGAACCAATTTACCTTCGCGATGACGAACGCCAAATCCCGTTTTACCAAGATGGAGCGGAAGTTGGTCCTTTCGGATTCCCGTTTTGGCAAGATTGGTTCCGCGGCATCGTTCCGGTTGGAGAGAACGCTTCGCGACAGGCGATCCCCTGGCAGCAATTTGAACGAAGGCATTCGTTCCCCCGAGGTCTTCGTTCCCTATTTTTCGACTAACAAGGCGCCAGAGCCAACGTCACCGTCTGTCACGATCCGTGCTGACGCACGGCTCGCGCCAGCCGCTGCCGTGGCTCATCTTTGACCTGAGCCACTTTTTTCAACTGGGTTCGCAAACACGTGGTCGTGTTTCAGTTCCATTCAATGCATCGTAGGGCAAAATTGAATGTTCAAGAACGTAATTGAACAAAACTGTCATGCTATAGTCATGCAGTGCCCGACAAAAATTTGGGTGAGCGCATTAGTTCGGACTCGATCTGGTCCGTCCCTTGTCATCCGTAGCAAGGCCTTGATGGGGCGCGGACAACCAAGGCCGTAGATCGGATCTGCCAGACGGCCAGCATCGCGCCACCTGCTGTTGCTGTACGGCGCGTATTGAGCCCATTCGATCGGTATTTTGAGCGTCGGCGCTGCCGCTCAAATCAGCCCCGCGCTGCGGAAGCTGTAGTACCCGCGCCCAGTCGGATCCGCCGCCGGCCGTCCGATGATCACGTGGTCGACCAAGGCCACGTCGACCAGCCGGGACGCTTCCCGCAGCTGTTTGGTCGCCTGCACATCCGCCGAACTCGGCATCGGATCCCCGCTCGGATGATTGTGCACGCACACGATCGCCGTCGCCCCTTCCCGAATCGCCGTCCGGAACACCTCGCGCGGATGCGCCAAGGTCGCCGTCGCCGTACCGCTCGTGAGTTCCACCCGCTTCAACAGCCGGTTCTTCCGGTTGAGACAGCACACCCAGAACTTCTCCACCTCCAACCCCATCGCAATCGGCCCGAAATGGTCCGCAATCGCTTCCACCGTTCCGAATAGCGGCTGCTCCACCACCGGCCGCATCATCCTCCGGGCGATCTCGGCCATCGCTGCCAATTGCAGCCCCTTCGAGCGTCCGATCCCCCGCAGCCTCCGGTAGTCGGCCGGCTGCCACGCCGCCAACCCCGCCATCGATCCCGCCGCCGCGAGCAATTGGCTCGCCGTGCCCACCGCTTCCACGGGCCGCATCGCCCCGCCCTGTAAAAGTACCGCCAGCAGCTCCGTGTCGCTCAAGGCATGTACCCCGAACGTTTCCAGCCGCGCTTGCGGCTGCTCTCCGCACGCCATCGTGCGCCCGCCCATTTCAAACCCGACATTTTCAAACCATACCTGATTCATGATGACAACCGCCCGCGGCTGCGTCCCGCCCGGAAACCGGATCCGGTTGTCGGTCGCATCGCGCGCGTTGTCCCGTGGCCGCAGGCCAGGTCACGCCGCCGGCCGCCGGGGCCCCCGCGCCCCGCCGGCCGGACGGCGCGCGCCAGCGAGGAAGGGCCCGCAGCAGCGGGCCCGACCTTGACGGCCTGCTACACTGGGAAACGCGCGCAGTGCAGAGTCTTCACGCCTGCATGGATGCTTCCATTGGCTGCAGGCCTGTGCCCAGAGCGTTGCTCCGTCCCCCGGAATCCGACGCCGTCGGCGGTCACCGCTTGGCTAGCGGAACTCGCCGCTTGAAATCCGATATACCGTCACGTAACGTTTTATTATGCCGTATGAATCGCTCAGCCGAATCCGGATCACCCAGGCGCTGCGCCGGCTGGGCGAACTCGCGCACGCGCAAAAAGTCACCCTTGAGATTTCCCTCTACGGCGGGGCAGTGTTCACCTTGGTTTACGGATCGCGCGATGCCACCAAGGATGTCGATGCGGTGGTGCGCCCGAGCGAACTGGCCGGAAAGCTCGGCCGCAAAGTAGCCGCCGAACTCGGCTTGCCCGAGGACTGGCTAAACGACGACGTGAAGCAATTCCTGGCCGACAAGGAGGCCAAACGCATCCTGCCCGAGGACGAATTCGGTCCCGGACTCCGTATCTCGGTGCCGACCGCCGCCTATCTTTTGGCGATGAAGCTGCGCGCCTGCCGCCCTCCCCTGCCCGGCTACGCCGGCGACTACGGCGATATCCGTTTTCTCGTCGGAAAGATGAGCCTCAAGTCCGTGGCGGAGGCCGAAAAGATCCACGACAAGTTCTTCCCGCACGACGAGCTTTCGGCCGCCGCCCGCGAGGTCGTCAAAAGCGCGTTGCCGTCGTCCGCCAAATGACCACCCGCCCGAAATCCCTCCGGGAAGTCGCCGCTCGCTCGGACTCGCTAGGCGAGTTCGGCCGGCACCTCCGCGACTGGCTCCACGAGTTGCGCCGGTTTTCATCGCGCGCGCAGGCCGCGGCGACCATCGCCGCCGAACCGCCTTTCCTGATCGGGAAGTTCCCCGAAGGCCGCACCGCCGACGCTTGGCTCGGCGCCTATGCGGAACACCTCTCCCGCAAGCTTGGCCGCGCCGCTCCCGCATGGGCGTTTGCGCCCGGCCGCATCGCCCAGGACCCGACGTTCGATCAGGGCGCGGAGTCCACGAAGCTTCGGACGCTCGCCCTCCTGCATGCCCCTGCGGCCTTCAAACGGCGCAATCTTTTCACCCCGTCGGTCGATCTGCCGCTCCGCCTGCGGCCCGGCCGGCCCGCCAAGTCGCCGGAGGAGAAGCGAAAGACCAATGCCGAACGGCAGCGACGCTTCCGACTGGCCCGCCACAAGGAACTGGTGGCCTTGCGGAAATTGCAGCGAAAGCTCGCGCTGCGGAAATAGGCGCCTCCGCGCACTGCGCGGTTTTATGTACGGCAATGCCCACCACTTTCCTCATCGGAAGGCAGGCATGTTTCCGCATTCAAGCCGAGCTCGGCCAGCATTCTTGGCATGCAGTCAGGGCAGCAGCCATGACTGAGAAAAACGGAACTCCGCCTCAGTAGTTCGAGCGCCGACTCCCACTGCGCCTTGTCGCCCTTTACGCGTTTGCAATACATACACGTCGGCAGCACCTCGGCGGCTTTCTGCAAGAGCCAGTTGCTCTCCTTAAGTTCCGTCAGCGTTTGCTCGAGCGCCAACTTCGCCCGGACTAGCTCCTCGTTGGCCCGTACCTTCTCGAGGGTCTCGCGTTCCGCGGCGCGCTTGGCTTGCAGAACTTCCTCTTCCCAACGTCCGCGCCGTTCGATCCGCACGACCACCCAGTCGCTCGTCTGCTCGTTTGCCCGGCGAGTGGCATTCATCAGCACGGGCACATCATCCCCTTTGCCGCTCCGCAGGGTAAGATAGACCTCCTCCACCGCCCCACCCATCCGCAAGATCGGGAACAGACTGACTTGGTAATACGTGCGTGTCGCCAAACTCAGCAATTGATCCACATGCGCAAACCGCACGTCGTCCCTCGCCACATCCAGCCATCGGCACAACGTCGTATTGATCTCCATCAACCGACCGTCGTCAGCCACGACAAGAAATCCGCACGGTGCGTGGTCCAACCTTGGGTCTAAGGTTACACTCATGTCCGCGTTATTCCGTCTCGCAGCCCACCCCGGCTGACCCAAGGTAGGCCTGAATCGCGCGAATTGTCTCCGGCGCATCACTCACATGCGGACAATGCCCGGACGCGCTCAATTGCCGAAAGGTGCTCCCCAATATTTGGCGGTGGACAAAACGCCCCACCGACTCGGGAGCCACGGAATCATTGGTGCACTGCAACACGAGGGCCGGCGTCCGCACTTTCGCCAAATCTTCCCGATTGTCGGAAAGAAACGTCACTCGCGCAAACTGCCGCGCGACGTCGGGCTTCATCGCGCAAAAACTCCGCTCCAATTCCGCGCCCAACTCCGGGCGGTCGGGATTCTTCATCACAATAGGCGCCAAAAAACCCGCCCAACCCAGCGGATTCTTGTCCATCAGGTCGAGCAGTCCTTCGATATCGATCAGGTTGAATCCGCCCAAGTAACCCGGAGGCTGGTTGATGTAGCACGGCGACGGACACACGAGTACCATCCGACTGAACAGCTCGGGCCGCCGCAGAGACGCCAACACCCCGACCACGCAGCTCACCGAATGCCCCACATAGACCACGTCGCGCAGGCCGAGAGCGTCAATCACCTCGATCACATCGGACGCGTAGCCATCCAAGCTTCCGTAGCGAACAGGATCGTAGGCCGCGCCGTCCGATCGGCCCGCGCCCACATAGTCGAACAGCACGACGCGAAATTCCTTCTCGAAGGCCGGCGCCACAAACCGCCACATTCTCTGGTCGCACCCAAAGCCGTGCACGAAGACAAGTGCTCGCTCCCCGCGACCGGACACCGTGACGAAATTTCGCTTCAGGACGGAGGTTGGATCGAGAGGCATACGGGTTGGAGCGGAACGGCTCGGATTTTGCACCGAACTGGAATGTCCTAATCTGCCTAGGTTTCATCGGTCGCAACCCAAGACTGACGCGTGCGCGCAAAGGATATCGAGATACGCGCCAATCCATTGCGAGTCGGGCGAGATTCCAATGTCCCGAATCGACATCGGCCGCGGAAACTTAGAGCAGGATCTAGATCCGTTCAGGCCCGTTCTCGTGGGGTCACCGTATTGGCGATACTCCGAACCGATCCGCGCTGAACCCTGATCGCAGTTCAGGGCAAAACAATCAGTAAAACGGCCGCCAACGCACAGGGCGGGTGCCACCGTTTATCCCGACGCCGCCTATTTGGAGACCGCTCAGTTCCGGTCGGGCTCTGCGTCAAGATCCCGGAGCATGTCACGGGCTGCGGTAAGGTTGGCGATGGCGGCGGCGAGGGCGCGGCTGACTGAGCGTAGACATGGGTGGCGACCGCGAAGAGGACGCTGAGCCTGGCGCGAACGACAGGGCGAGAAAAGCTGGCATGATAAGAAATCATGGGGAGAAGAGCGAGGGGTGATGGCAGAACCGGGGGCGTTTTGAGGTCTTCTTGAAAAAATCGCTTTCGTCACGATGCAGATGAAATCAATCGGTTTCGCCGTTCCCATTTGAAGTGAATCCTCCCATGACGAGAGCTACGAGCTTCGTAGTTTGTCATCTTTTAGGTTAAATACGCGCGACCTTCGATAGCAGCCGCCCGGGCCTAAGCTCGCCCTCAACCGCCGCAAAGACGCCCGCAGGCCCAGCCTGACTAAACAATTATTGGCGAGACAGAGAGCCTCGGCCTCCGTCTACGAAGTCGTTGGCAACCAACGCAACCGACGGCTCGGCATTTTCTTCCCCCATCGAACCGTCAAACCAACCTGTTCGGAACTCTGCTATTCTCTGACGCGTCGCTGTTGGCCGCTACGGCCGTTGCGCAGCAGTTTGTGATACGCACTCGGAGGCACGCCCATCGCGTTCTTGAATGCACGACTGAAGGCAAAAATGGAGACGAAGCCACATGCCTTGGCTACGCTGTCCACACTTCGACCGTCGTCTGCCACCAGCAGCGCTGCAGCGGCGGAGAGTCTGGAATCCCTCATATACGCCCCTAAACTGGCTCCGAAGGCTTCGCGAAATACCGCGCGCAAATGGCTGATCGAGTATCCAGTGTGCTTCGAGAGTTTCGCTATCGTAAGGGGCTTGTTCAGATTCGAGCGCACATACGCATTGATGTCTTGGAGAAGCCTACCCCGAGGGTTGGTTGCAGCATCGTCCGCCCGCACTGCGCAATCGGCTTCACGCGCGGAAAGCAACCGATGCAACAACTGCGAAACGCCGACGATGAGATCGAAATTTCGCTGCGCCCCCGGAGCCTGTTTGGCATAAGTCTGCATCAACAACCCGAGGAATTCGGCGCTCTCCGTCGTCACGACGCGGGGAGAGTTGCGCAATGTGGCAAGCGCCTGTGGCTGATTGAACTCGAACGTGATGAACAGCCAATTGATCTCCCCGCCTTTGATGTCGAGATAGTGGTGAAACTGGTGAGGGAAAAGCAGAATGGCTTGACCCGGGCAGAGTTGGTAGGCGTTTCCATCGATGTGGACGCGCCCGTCGCGCCGTAAAGGAACGATCAGTTTGAAGCGGTGATGGTAGTTGTGCGTAACGCCCCGCGGCTTAAGCATTTCTGCCGACGTGCGTTTGAAAACAACGACGTTCTCAGCCATCAGGGCCTCACTGCTCCGCGCGCCGGAAAAATAATCGACCGGGTTCACTAAATCGCGAATCGCTTCGCCCACATGGCGGAGAGGTTCATCGGCCTCTGCCGTAGTCGTCTCCGGACGAGTGACCTTGGAATGCATTACATGCTGCCTATGCCACCTCAACCCCACTTTCGTCAAGAATGCCTTATTTTTACCACAAGCGCCGATCGCTTGTCGCGGCTGGCTAGCGAAAACCGAAACGGCCCAGGCGAGTTGTCACATCGGTTTTGAAACGATTTATCAGTGCGGAGGTGAATTCCACCACCGACAACGTAGGCTGGTCGATTAACGGAGTGAGATCTATCGCCCAGGTAATGCCCTCGAATTTGTCGGCGGCGTGGGCCGTGTGGTAGGTCGCATGCGCGAGCCGTCGTCCGGCGGTGGCGAGATCGTAGCGTTTTCCGCCCGCGATCTGGGAGTCGAATACGCCGACCAACGCCCCGGCCAAATTGGGCCTGTCGCCCACATCCAAGGCCTGCTTGTCGTCATCGATCATCCAGTCGAGATCGCGCCACACCTCGCACCCGTAGACCCGTCGCGGGCGCTGCGACAACGGCATGGCGCGGAGCGCTGCGAGGCAGTGGGCAAAGACGGCGATATGAGTCTCGTGCTTGTCGGCCGGTTGATGCAAATAGACGATTTCAGCGTGCGCGAGAGCGAGTACCGTGCTGAGGTCGCCACCCACGTCGCGATTCGCCGGGTCTTTCACCGCGCGGCTCGGGTGTGCGAGTTGGATCTGGACGGAGTAATCGCCGACAAAGGCCGCCTTGCGCTGTTCGCTGCGCCGCACCGTCTGCATCTCCGAATCGGTGTAGTGGGCGTAAGGGCCCGTGCGCGAGCTGCCCGCGCCATCGGTCACCACGACGCCTGAAAACCATTTGTCGGAGCGCCCGTAGCACGCTGCAATGCCATGATAGGCCATGATCTCGATGTCGTCCTGATGTGCGGCCAGGCACAAGTGGGTGGTGCGCGCGAGCGCCGCTTCCGGGGTAACCACATCGCTTCCGTGCGGGACGAAAACATCAGCTTCGGGACGAGAGAAGTTCATGAGGAGAGTTTTGGCTCAGAGTCGGTAAGCTGGCGGCGGCGACGGCTTGGGCATGGCGAGAGCTGCCTGCACTTCCCGCGTGAATGGTGATCTTGTCTGCCAACGAAGGAAACTCCGCGCGCAAAACTGCCGTGGCGTGCCGCGCGATGTATGCGCCCGCCTCGCCCGATGTGACGCCACCCAGCACCAAGACGTGTTCCATTTCGTAGAAACTGGCATAGTGCGCTACACCGTAGCCCAAGCAGACTCCAAGTGTTTCATAGATTGCGGAAGCCCGCCGATCACCTGCCGATAGTGCCTCGTTCGAGGCGCGGACTTTGGCGGTTAACGGTGTGTCGTCCGGAAACACTAATCCTGCCCGATCCGCCCAGCGGGCAACAGCCTGCTGCGAGAAATACTGCACGCCACAGCCGCGGTCGCCCGACCACTCATCGCAGGGCGCAGCGGGTCGAAATTCGATGGGCGCGAAAGCCAACTCGTTCATCCAGTGAGTCAGATTGCCACGCGCATTGACATAACCGACGGCCTGACTCGTCCCCATCGAAATCCCCAACACGGCACCCGCGCCCAGCGCTATCGATCCCGCCAGCGCAGTCACATCGCCATCGTTCGCAATTTCAAAGGGAATCCCGCCCCATTCACGTTTCAATGTGGAAAACATCCACCGCACGTCGCGTTCGAACCGATCCGGCGCTACGCCGCGGAACAACGCAGACGCCCGCACTTCGTTGTTAACGAATACACCGGCCGAGCTTCCCCCTATCGCATCGACCCGCGGCAAACTCGCCGCGGCGCGGGTCAAGGATTCACGCACCGCATTCAGATGATATTGCGGATCGGACTGGAAATAGGGCTCCCACGGGTGCTCCTCAGAAAAGACCACCCGCCCATCAATCGTAGCCGCGACCTTTCGACTCGTGCCTCCCAAATCGAAGCCGATCCGGCATCCATCCATGTTTCTCCCCACCGGAAGCTGGGAGCCTTCCGATGAGACCAGCTCATCAAAACGGACTGCGCTGATGGAAAAGCGGTCGACGAAAATACGCTGGCCAATGAACTCCGCGTCGAATGCACGGGCGCCCCCAGGACTGTAGGCGTGGGCAAGAGCCGGAACGAGTTCGTCGGCTCCGGCGATAAGCACACGCCGCCCACCTTTCTGCCAAAGCAGAAATTTCAACAGCCGCTCCAAGTAAACTGCGTTGAGTCCCGCAGCGGGATGTCCCGGTGGAAGGATGCGGGTCTCAAAAAGCGACATGCCATGCGCGTCACCCACGAGGGCGACGGTAACGGCGCGTGCCCCGCGCTCGTAGTCGACGAGCCGGCGAAATCCCTCGCACCACAGCGCCGCTGGCTGGAAATCCGGCTCAAGCGGCGGCGTTAGTCTTGGGGGTCGTATCTGCACGGCCCCCTCAGCGACGGTCAGCAGCCGCGGTTTCCGGCTTACAGAGCGTGGTTATAGTGCGCAATAGCACTATCCCGCTCACGACCTCAGATTCGAACCGTCGGCCGACCTCCTCGCGGAATTCGCGCTCGAACTCGCGCCGAATGACAAAAACCAATTTCCCAAAACCTGCATCCAGTGCGTCGTAAACCGAATAATCCAACACCGTCTCACCCGAATGGCCGACCAGATCGATTTGCTTTAAGCCGCCGTAGCGGCTGCCCATGCCTGCAGCCAGAATGAGCAGAGCGGGGGCGAAGTTCGGGCGTCGGGACTTCATCGTGGCCCCGACAGGGATCAATCACGTCGTTTTGGTCAATCAATAACTCTATTTAACGATTCCGATTATTTTCCGTTTGGGCGAAACTGTGGTCATATGGCTCAAATCTGGGCAATACCCTCGCGGCGTCCGCAGACCGGGGCATGATCGCGATCCGTCGGATCTGGGTAGCCATCACTCTTACGCTTCCGCGCCGACGCGTAGCTCCCATCGTTACGACCACGTCAAGCCGTAGCACAGAGGCACTCCGGCGGACGCTTACCATCAAAGCCACTAGCACGGGAGCTCATCTTACCTGTGGGGGAATCCACCTGCGACGGTGTCGATGGCGACCCGCACTCCAACCCCGCATGCCTCGCCGAATGGTCGGAGTCCCGAACCAGCCGGACGCGAAGCAGCGCCTATGGACGTGCCGAACATCAACGCACCGTGAACTACGAATCCACCCTGTTACGCACCACTATCCGCGGTCTCGCTCTGAGCGGCTTGCTCGGCATCGCGTCCATTCGGGCGCAGACCGCGCCACTGCCTCGGTCCGGCCCACCCGAGGAGGCGCTTGTACTCTCCACGTTTACGGTCTCCGACCGAAAAGACGTCGGCTACGAATCGATCCAGACGACGTCAGGCATGCGCACGGTGCAGGAACTTAAGAACGTGGCGAATTCGATCTCGATCATGAATTCGCAACTCATGGAGGATCTTGCGGCGACGAATGTGGAGGAAATGTCGCGGTGGTTCGTCACCGGAGAGCAGAGCCCCGATCCTGCGCAGCAAAACCAGTTGGTTTTTCGCGGTGTCCGCAACACCTTCGCCCTGCGCAACGGCTGGATCTGGTATTCGCCGATGGACGGCTATGCCACCGAACGCGTCGAAATTCTCCGCGGACCCAACGCATTTCTGTACGGCGAGGCGGACCTCGGCGGAGCAAACAACCAGATCACGAAACGCGGATTGTTCACGCGCAATCTGACGCGGACGAAGGTCATGCTGGGCAGCGACGATTTCCGCCGCGTCGAACTCGACCTGAACCGCCGGCTCGACGACCGGCTCGCAATCCGCATCGCTGCCGCCCAGAGCAACAACAACTCCTGGATCGACAATGTGCGGCGCGACTTCCGCGGTTTGTACGTCGCGGCGACCTACCGCCCTCTCCGGAACACGACGCTGAGCGTGATGGCGGAACGAGCGAAGAGCACCGCCGTTATCGCCCAGGGTCTGTTCATCGAAAACTACACCTACGCCACTGCGACGGCGCTGACGAATTCCGCCGGAGTCGTTTACCTGCCCGCGACCGGGTCCACGTACCGCGCCGCGGGCCAATTGCGGAGCAACGGCTCGGGCACGACCGCCGTGGACCGCACGATTGCGTCCCCCTCGCTTCATCTGGCCGGCCCCACAGGTACATCGAAGAACTACTACGATTCCGTTACCCTCGAAGCCGAACAGCACGTCGGCGAATCCCTGCATTTGCTGCTCTCCGGCAATTTCTACCGCCAGCAAGTCGACAACTGGACGGCGGCGGCGTCGCGCAACATCTACCGCGATCTCTCGCCGCGTCTGCCCGACGGCGGACCCAATCCGAACTACAACCGGTTGTACTCGGAGTACTATCGGGCCCGCAATCTCAGCGGCAATACTGTCCGCGATATTCGCCTCTCCGCGGTTTACGACCTTCGCACCCCGTGGATGCTGCAACAACTCGCGGTGAACCTACAGCAGCATCAGGACAATCCGGGCCAGAAGCGGCCGAAGTACGGCGAGTACGTCGATCCCGCCAATCCACTCTGGGTCGGTAGCATCAATCCCGCCCTCACGCAGGCCGCGTTCACCGCCAACCGGGCCGTCTTCGCCAACAATCGATTCATGCGCCGCTACTACTTCGACGGAACCGGAGCCGCCGGCGATACCTCCTCGCTCGGCCCCATCCCGGGCCTGTCCCAGTATTTCCCCGATCTTTCCAACCTGGTGCCTGCGACCGGCAACATCTCGGAGCGCCGTTTCTACATTCCCTCCGTTGGGATCGGCGCCGCAGGCAGCTATTTCGACAAGCATCTGTTCACGCTCCTCGGCTACCGGCGCGACCATTTCAACATGAAGACCCGCGTCGGAGCTCCGCAACCGGTGCCCAATACATGGATCAATGCGGACATTCCGGGTGCCTTTTCCCCGAACCCCTCGTTTGCCAACTACAAAGTCGACGGATCCAACTACGGCTTGGTCTACCGGTACAACGACAGCCTGGCGGTTTCGTACAACCGGGCGCAGTCTTTCCGGATCTCAACGGGAGAGGGCTCGGACCTCTTCACCCGCGGGGCAAAGCAGGGAATTCCGACCGGCGAAGGCGAGGACATCTCGCTCCGCCTGACTCTCTTCGGGGGCCGCATGGAATTCAACTCGACGTGGTACAAAAACTATCAGCCGAACTCCCGATTCAATCCCGCACCGCCGATCGCGGTGCGCGACGAGATCGGTGCCCTTTTCCCGGAAACCTTCAATTCGTCCGGCCAAGACTACCAGACCCTGACCACCAGCGGACTGGAGTTCGAGATTGTCGCGAATCTGACCCGGCACTGGCGGCTCATGTTCAACGCTGCGACCAACGAGGTGGTGACCGAAAAGCGGGCGCCCTTGCTCCGCGGCTTCCAGGCCGAGGCCAAGGCGGCAAACCGAGCCACGCCCGAGCTCGATGCGTTCCTGCTCACGATCCCCGACGGAGTGCCGACCGCCGGGTACACCAAAACCCGGGCCAATCTCTTCACCCGCTACGAATTCAGCCGCGGGCCGTTGCGGGGAATTTACATCGGCGGCGGCGCCAATTGGAGGGAGCCTACGTTCCGCGGCAACGCGGTGCTGGTGCAGGGCGGCCCCGCGGTCGCGCTGTGGTCTCCGACCTACACGGTCGCAAGCCTGCTGGCGGGCTACCGGACCAAGGTCTTCGGCCGCACGACTGCATTCTCGGTCAACGTAGATAACGTTTTCGACAAGGACTATTACCTGTCCGCCACAACGACCACCGGGTCGTGGGGTGCGCCCCGGTCTTTCAGACTGACGATCATAACCGACTTCTGATCCGGACCGCGCCGCGAGATTGTTCCCCGGGCGAAGCCTCGCTTCGCCCGGGGATTTTTCTCTTCGCGCACCAGCAATGCTGCGCGAGATCAGGTCGCGGCTACGGCACCCAGGCCGGGGCCGGAAATTGAAGCGGTGCCAAGCACTCCGCCCAAGACGCGGAAAATCGCCGGATGCGCCCCTTCCCAGCCGATGCTGGCGGCAGGACAATACTGGCGGGCATTCGCTTCCACCGCCGAGACGCCGGGAACGCGCGCCGCAAGGCCGACCGAATGCACCAGGGATGCACCGGGGCACGTAAGGTCCTGCACGCAGAGGAACATTCCGAGCCGCTGGGCCGCAACGGCCATCAGGAGAGATTGGGTCTGGCCCTTGCATGCTTTCAGCGCGACGCCGGTGTATCCGAGTTCACGCGCGAGCAGGAGCGATTCGAGATCCGTGAGGGACTCGTCGATTACCACGGGTTTCAGCTGCGCAGCCGCGTGCATGCGATTCGCGGGCGCTCGGCGAAGGTCCCGGTCCGTCGGTTGCTCAACGTATTGGATTCGGGCGAACGCCTGCGGCGCACGCTCTCGCACGCAGGCCAAGAGCGCCACGAGGTAATCGGCGTCCGGACAACGTTCGTTGAAATCGAGCGAGTAGTGCCAGGTCCGGCGGGATAGAGAGGTGAGCACTTCGCTCGCAACGCGATCGACGCTCAGAACGCGATCGAGATCCCAAACGGCATCATCGCCGTTGAGCTTGATCTTGAAGTTGAAGATCCCGTCCCGATGGATCCATTGCCGAAGAGTTTCTGGCCAGCCGTCCTGCACCGGCGTTGCCAAGTCGCCATCGTCAAGCGGGTCGAGCGCCCCGACCAAATGGTAGAGGGGCAGGAAGGCGCGGGGCCGCTGGCGTACAAAATCCCCCAGCGACAAGCCGGAGTAGTCCCGTCCCAGATAGACAGCGAGGTCGTGCCCGAACCACTCTCTGCCGTAGGCGTCGTAGCAGTTTATGCCGTGGACCTTGCCGAACGCGTCGTGAATCGCCGCATCAAAAGCACTGCCAGTCACGAGGGTCGCAAGTTTGGGAATCGGTTCCTCGAGTCCGAGATCGGCTGCCACCGCCCTCGCCTCCTCCAGAAAAAGCAATTCAAGGACCGAACCGAGTTCGACCGGATGCCCGAACTCGCCCAAGCGCTCCGTCACACGACGGCAACGTTCGGCAAGTTGGCGCATTGCGGCAAGGGTCGACGGCGGTCCGAGCCGGCGCGACGGGAAAGCCCACACGTTCCCGAGGGGCATTGAACCGAACCCTTTGGCCCAACGGCCGCGTCGATCGAGAACGTCACATTCGACCTCGAGAACCGTGATCTCTGCCACCGTCTGGCCTCCAAACTTGATCGGCGTTCGGTATTTGAAATCACGGTACGCCGTACGGACGGCAAAAACCCGAATATCCGTTGGCCGGGCCGAGCTCACGGATGGCCGACTTTGGGGAAAGGTCATCACGGCGCGGAAGCGGCGATGGCGTCCTTCACGGATTTGCGGCCGAGGACTGGTACGTTTTTCGGAGCGTCGACGCCGTCGCGCGGGATCTCGCGCGCGAATTGGCCGGTATCGCCGAGTTCATTTTGCAAGCGGACGATCTCGGCCTTGAGCTCGGCGATTCTGCCGGCCTCAGCTGGGTCGTCGATCAGGTTGCGCTGTTCGGACGGATCGCTCGCGAGATCGAACAGTTCCCAAGCGTCTTTCTTCCAATAATGGATGAGTTTGTGGGTGGCGGTGCGGACGCCATAGTGGGCTCGGGTGTTGTGGTGGCCGGGGTCGTGGTAGTAGCGGTAGTAGACGGAGGTACGCCAGTCGCTGGGCGGTTGGCCGCGGAGGATCGGCACGAGGGATCGGCCGTGCATCTCGGGCGGGACGGGGACACCGGCAAGGTCGAGAAACGTAGGGGCGAAGTCGGCGTTTATGGCAAAAAGATCCGTGACGGCGCCGCTCTTTATCCCGGGACCGCGGGCGATCAGAGGAATGCGGAGGCCCGGCTCATACATGAACCGCTTGTCAAACAAGCCGTGGTCGCCGAGAAACCAACCGTTGTCGGAGCTGTAGATTACGACGGTGTTTTGGGCGAGACCGGTTCGGTCAAGGTAATCGAGCAGGTCGCCGACGCTGTCGTCGACACCCTGCACGCAGGCCAGATAGTCCTGCATATAGCGCTGGTATTTCCAGCGGGTGAGTTCGGCACCGGTCAGCGTTCTGATGGATCCGTCAGTCGCCGTGATTTCGACCGAGGTAGGCTTTTGGTTGAGCCATTGCTGGCGCTGGGGTCCCGCCGGGAGGTCGTCGGGAGGGGTCAGTTTGAGATCACGGCGGGTGAGGTCGCGGGCTATCGCCTGTTTGTTCTCTGGAAGGGCCGCGGGTCTGGTGGCGTAGTCGTCCCAAAGCGTAGCAGGCTCGGGAATCACCTTGTCTTTGAAGATGGCCTTGTTCTTGGCATCCGGCTCCCAGGCGCGATGCGGTGCCTTGTGATGCAGCATGAGAAAAAACGGCCGATCCTTGGGTCTCGTATCGAGAAACTCGAAACCAAGCTGGGTGGTGACGGGGGTTGTGTGGCCGGCGAGATTGAGACGGCCTCGAGCGGTGAGGAAATCCGGGTCTTCGTAGACGCCCTGACCAGGCAGGACGATCCAGCGGTCGAAGCCGGTAGGGTCGCTGCCCAGATGCCACTTGCCGATCATGCCGGTATGGTAGCCCGCCGCCTGCAACAGTTTGGCGACGTTGGGGCGGGACCCATCGAAGGCGTTGAAGACAGGTACCCCGTTGGCGTGGGAATATTGGCCCGTGAGGAGCGTGGCGCGACTCGGGGTGCAGATGGAATTGGTGACGAAGGCGTGGCTGAAGCGGACACCGGCGCCGGCGAGGCGGTCGAGGTTCGGCGTTCGGTTGACCCTGGAGCCATAGGCGCTGATCGCGTGCTGGGCGTGGTCGTCGGAAAAGATGAAAAGAATATTGGGTCGAACCGCGGGGACTGCGGACGAGTCCGGCGCGAGTCCAAGCGCTGCGGTCGCGATTGCGCAAAGCGCGAGGAAAGTCGGGAGTCGGAGGGACATGGGGGTCAAGAATGACTGAGGACTGCAAGTTGAACGGCAGGTATCACGGTTCGCCGCCGGTGCGGGCCGGCAATGGGCAGCGCCGAAATGCCGGTCAGCGAACCAATCGACTGTGCATGTCTTTCGGATCGCAACTGCGCCGGGCTCGAGCGGCGCGGAAGAACACGGCTCGGCTGATTCGGTGCGGCAAAAACCAACCGCCCGCACGGACCGGGCGTGCGATGGGGTAGCTGCATTCGCCTTTGGAGCACGGATCGGAAACAAAGACACGGGGTTCTCCCCAAAAACAGAAGAGCTCTCCGGCGACCAAATTGAGGAAGAGGCAAACATGGTTTCTCCGGTCCGATGGATTGCGTCACTCCGGCAAAGCCCGCCCCTTCGTTTCCGGGGCGAACCAAATGGCCGCCATGCCGGCGAAGTAGACGAGGACGATGGTCGCGCCGGCCCGGGCGTAGCTGTGGTCGAACCAAGCCATGATCGCCCCCATGTGCCAGGTGCCGAATGCGGCGGCTAGGCGGCCGGAGTTGTAGGCGACCCCTTGTCCTGTGGCCCGCACCCGCGTCGGGAAGAGCTCCGGCAGGTACTGCGGCAACCAGCCGTAGAAGGCACCAGTCAGGCCGCCGACAACGAAGACCATCGCAAGAAACCGGGCGTCGAAAACTTCGAAACCGCGAAAGAACGCCGTGCACGCGCCCCATGCCGCCAGACAGAGGACGAAGTAAACGGGTCGGCGGCCAAAGCGACCGCCCGCAAGCGGCGCCAGCAAGCACGCGACAGTCGCTCCGGCACAGGATGCGACCTGAATGTAGGCCTTCACCTCCGGACGCTTGCCTCCGGTAAGCTGGTCCGCCCAGAGCGGAATCCACTGCACTATGCCCCAGGTAACCGTGAGGGCTACGGCCGAGAAGAGGATCGCGAGCAGGGTATTCCGGAGCAAGGCGCCCGAAAACACCGCCCGAAGCGGGTTCTCGGCCCGCGGCTCCCTCGCGGCGTTTCGCCACGACTCGGACTCCGGGACGTAGCGCATGATAAAGAGCGCGAGCAATGCCGGCAGGGCTCCAACCAACATCACCCAGCGCCACGAATCGGTTGTGATGCGAAAGAAGATGCCGAGAACCCCGACCAGAACGTAGCCCACGTTGGCGGCCGCGCCGATCAGCCCAGCCATCAGCGGCCGCTTTTCCGCCGGCCAAGCCTCCATCACCAAAGCGACACCAAGCGACCACTCCCCGCCCATTCCCAACGCGGCGACGAACCGAA
The DNA here is from genome assembly GCA_027482185.1 of Opitutaceae bacterium. Taxonomy (GTDB): domain Bacteria; phylum Verrucomicrobiota; class Verrucomicrobiia; order Opitutales; family Opitutaceae; genus ER46. The sequence goes on from JAIXWF010000009.1 coordinate 16,759, forward strand.
AGAGTGCAAGGTGCCACGGCGCCTCGGCAAAATAGTTGAGGCCGGTGAAAAGCGAATAGGCCAGCACGCTGAGCACCATCGCACGCACGCGACCGATGCGGTCGCCGAGCCAACCAAACAGCAGGCCGCCGGCGGCAGCCCCGAGCAGGAAACTCGCGGTGATGCGCCCCATCCAAAGTTGGATGAAGGCCTCGTCGAGGCTGCCGGATATCTGCCCGAATTCCTGCAGGGCCGGTCTGGCAACGAGCGGGAAGATGCCCATCTCAAGGCCGTCGAACATCCAGCCAAGGAAGGCCGCGACGAGCGTCATGGTCCTCGCCCTCCGGAGGGCTGATGAGGAGTCGGCGGATTGGTTCATATAAAAGGATGGCTGAGGATGGACCCAGTTGGGGCGGGCACGGCGGAGCCGCTACACCCCTGGAAGTGGGGCGATACAGCTGCGGCAAGAACGGCTTCCCCGGTCGGGCTACCGTTTTCCGTTCGCCGGAGCGCGCGCTTTGCCCCCGGCGGGCGGTATCGCCGACGCGCGATACGCCTTCATCGGCGCCAACGTCTCGTCCAGACGCCGACGAAGGTCGGCGCGGACGGCTTGGAATGCAGGGTCCGCAGCCAGATTGCGCCATTCACGGGGATCCCGGACGATGTCGTACAGTTCCTCGTCCCCGTTCGCATAGCGCAGATAGCGCCACGTTTTGGTGCTGAGGGCATGATTGCCGGGGTCGACCGTCGTCACAACCGCCCGGCCGGTGTCACGCTCGGGGCGCTGCAGCAGCGGCAAAAGGGACGCGGCTTGGAGTCCAGGGACCGGCGATGCACCGGCGACCTCCAACAGGGTAGGATACAAGTCGACCAAGCTCACCGGCTCGTCACAGCGGGCGCCTCGGGTCGCGGATTCCCGTCGCGGCGGAACGACGATCAGCGGCGACCTCGTGGAGGCGCGCCAAGGCGTCCATTTGCCCCAGTGTTCCTTTTCGCCGAGATGCCAGCCATGATCGCTCCACAGGACGATCCAGGTATTGTCGGCATAGGGCGACGCATCGAGGCGCTCGATCAACCGACCGATTTGCCGGTCGACGAACCCGATGCAGGCCAAGTACGCGCGGACCGCTTGGCGCCATTGTCCATGTTTGATCACCGCACCGTGCGTCCCGCCCGTCAGAGCCTCCCGGGCCAACTGGCGCGCCACTTCGCCGACATCGCCCAGATCGTCCGGCTTGGTTTCCGGCAGCACAATTTCCGATTCCGGGGGCAACGCATCGAAGTCGCGCTGCGGCGCAAACAGCGGAATATGCGGTCGATAGTAACCCACGCCCAGGAAGAGCGGCCGGGGTCGCGGTGCGGCCAGCTGGGAAATCGCCCAATCCGTGACCCGAGTGTCGCCCATTTCACTGTCGTCCACCGCCACCGGGCCCCAATCAAACGATTCCCCGTACGGCCGGTCGAGATTGCGTTCGGCCGGCATGCCATTGAGCGGCAGAGTCCAGTCGCGGCCGCCCGGGCCCCCCTTCACGACATGCCGCGGCGTGGCGCTTCCCTTGCTCGGCAGTTCGTCAGGCAGATAGGAAGCGGACTCGAGCGTAAACGGGCTCCAGCGTTGCTCGGTCTCATACGCCGCGGAAAAATACGACGGCTCGAAACCGTGGTACAGTTTGCCGCCGGCCAATACATCGTAGCCCGCCGCCATCAACCGGACCGGCAGCTGCAGTTCGCGGGTCGGCGGGCGGCCGCTGGTCTTGGGCCAATTGCTGTAGACGCCGGTTTCCTCGGGGAATCGCCCCGCAAAGATCGCGGTCCGCGAAGCGAGGCAAACCGGCGCCGCACAATGGGCATTGGCGAAAATCACGCCGCGCCGCGCCAACGCATCGATGTTCGGTGTCCGGGCCTGCGGATGGCCGCCCAAGGCCCCGATCCAGTCGTTGAGGTCGTCGACCGCGATGAAGAGCACATTCGGGCGCCCCGGCGCCTGGGAGACGGAAGCGGGCGCCGCGACGGCAGCACTTGCGGCGGCGGCGGCCGCGGCTGCCAGCAAACGGAGACCTGAGGCCAAACCGGACCCGGCAGAATTGAGACGACGGAATTTCATCTTGGGTTGATTGCAGCGGACCCGCCCCGTGATCGGGAAGCCCGCAACTCCATTTCCGACGCCGCGCGCGGACAATTCCCCCAAAGCGAGTTTCGCGATCGGGTCAAGTTGGGGGATTTCGCGGTCGGACGTGTTTACGATGATATGTCGCACGCCACGCGGAGAAATGACGGACCGGCCCTTGTCGCATCGATTCGACGATTCGTATGCCTGTTCGCGTTGCCGGCGGCAGTCGCGGCCGCCATGGCCCGTCCGCCCAACATCGTGGTGATTCTTACCGACGACCAGGGTTTTGCCGATGCCGCGTGCTACGGCGCGAGCGACCTTGCGACTCCGCATTTGGATCGGCTAGCCGCCGAAGGCGTCCGTTTCACCAATTTCCACGTAGCCCACGCCGTCTGTTCGGCCTCACGGGCCGCCCTCCTCACCGGCTGCTACGCAAACCGTCTCGGAATCAACGGAGCGCTTTTCCCTGACTCGAAGCACGGACTTGCCGGTGAGGAATCGACCTTGCCGGAGTTGCTTCGCGCGCAGGGCTACGCCACCGGCATGGCCGGCAAGTGGCATCTGGGACATTTGCCGCCGTTCCTGCCGGACCGACACGGTTTCGATGAATCCTGCGGAATACCGTATTCGAACGACATGTGGCCGCACCACCCGGAGGCCGCTCCGGGCACTTTTCCGCCGCTGCCGTATTTCGAAGACGGCCGGATTTCCGATCCGGAAATCGATCCGGAAGAAATGGCCGACCTGACCACCCGGTTCACCGAGCGCGCCGTTTCCTTCATCGAGCGAAACCGAAACCGGCCGTTCTTCTTCTATCTCGCCCACCCCATGCCCCATGTTCCGCTCGCGGTCAGCGGCAAGTTCAAGGGCCGCTCGAAGCGCGGCCTCTTCGGAGATGTCATCATGGAAATCGACTGGTCCGTCGGCGAAATCCTGCGCGCGCTTTCGCGCTGCGGCCTGGAGCGGGACACGTTGGTGATATTCACCAGCGACAACGGCCCTTGGCTCAGCTACGGCGACCATGCCGGCAGCGCCGGCAAATTCCGCGAAGGCAAGGGCACCTCATGGGAAGGCGGTACCAGAGTCCCATGTCTTATGCGTTGGCCCGGACACCTGCCGGCCGGCATGGTGAACGACCGATTTTTCGTTTCGATCGACCTTCTTCCGTCCATCGTCGGCGTTGTCGGCGCCCTGCCGCCGGCACTGCCGATCGACGGCCGCGATGTCTGGCCGCTGCTTGCCGGCAGACCCGGCGCCGAAAATCCGCACGCCGGTTACGGATTTTGGTACGCCGAAAACGAATTGCAGGCGGTCGTGAGCGGCGATGGACGCTGGAAGCGGGTTTACCCGCACCGGTACCGGACTCTGGCCGGAGAGCCGGGCGGTTCAGGCGGAAAGCCGGTCCCCTACCGCCACAGCGACGTCACGGCGGCGCAGCTGTACGATCTGAAACACGACCCCGGCGAGACCATGGATGTCGCCGGATCGAATCCGCAGATCGCGCGTGACTTGGATGAATTTGCTCGGGCTTGCCGGGCCGAACTCGGCGACGCCCTCACCGGCAGTCCCGGACGCGCGAATCGGCCCCCGGGGCGATTCGGCCGATCCTCTGCCGCCAACTCTTCCTCCGCACCATGATCTCCCCCGCCCTGCTCCGCCGAGCCTGCCTTATCCCGATAGCCGCCGTCGCCACCCTCGGCGCGCAGGCCGATCCGTTGCCGGCTCTCGCCGGCCTAAGGCAGCAGACCGAGTCATTCCTTGCCTCGCCCGGGGAAGCCCCGGGAACAGGCGTGCGGCTCCTTGCCGCCCGCACCCTGCGCAACGGTTCGAACCGGGAGTACGCGTATCCGGACAACGGACACAGACTGGTCGCAAACCCGCCGGTCTTCACTTGGCCCATGAGCGACTATCGCTACCCCGAAACTTTTCCGGTGCGGCCGGAAGCGCGCGACCCGGGAAGCTTCCATCGCTACGGTTTCCAGCTCAGCCGTTCGCCGGATTTTCCCGCCGCGGAAACCCGCACCGTCGCCGGACTGCCCCTGCCGTTCTTCCATCCGCACCGCCGCCTCGAACCGGGCCTCTGGTACTGGCGGCAACGCACCGAGGCGCCCGGCGAACCGCCCGGACCTTGGTCGCAATCGCATGTTGCGACAGTGACAACGGACCTCGCCCCAGTGGAGTCCCCCACCGCGGACGAAGCCTATCGCCGGCTTCCGGCCGCCTTCCCCCGCACCCTGGCCGCATACTCCGGCCTCAGCGAAACGGAATGGAATCGCGCTCAGTTGGCCGAGCTGCGCGAAACCGCCGCCCGCTCCCTGACGCGCGCCGTGCCGTCGTACGCGACCCGCGGCGAGCCCATTCCCGCCGGAGCTTCCGAGCAGGAGATCCGGCAGATCCGGAAGTTCCGCACCACCTACGAGACGGCGGCCCTGTGCGAGGCGGCGGATGCCCTCATCAAGACCTACGCCCTCGACGGCCGCCGCGAATTCCTCGACCAAGCCCTGGTCCTCGCGCGCGAGCTGCTGGATCGAAAGCCGGCGCAGGTGTATGCGGAGGTCGATTTCGCCGGGGCGAAAATGATGTCTACCCTTGCGGCGGTCTACGATCTCCACGCCTGGAAGCTTCCGCCCGAAGAGCGTCGCCGCTACGAAAGCGCCATCGGCGAAACGGTCGCGCTCATTCTCGGGCAATATCTGGCCGAAAACATCGGGGCGGCCGACGGCATCCTCGCGGAACATTTCTTCCAGCATGTTTTTTTGGATACGTTCAAGGCGGTCATCGTCCTGCACGACCGCCTGCCCCGCGGCCGCGAATGGTTCGGCCTGCTGTACGACATCTGGCTGGCCCGAACCCCGGGAGGAGGATTTCTGGACGACGGAGCCTGGCCGAACGGCAACCAAGGCTACCTTCAGGTAAACCTGGAATCGATGGTGGAGAACTACCTGTTCTTCCGCGACTTCTTCGGCGTGGATCTCTTCGCCCACCCCTGGTACCGCCGCTGCGGTCTCGCGTTGGTGTACACGGTGCCGCCCGGCACTCCCGGGGACGGCTTCGGCGACGGTTCCGAAAGCACCGCACCGCCCGGCGGCCTGCGGGCCGACTTCGCGTACGTGCTCGGCCGCGAAACCGGCAACCCGTTCGCCGTCGCCTACGCGCGCACCGCGAAGCGCCTTGGTCCGGGCGAGCCGTACCGCTTCGAAAGCAAGTCGTTCCGCTCCTACCGCCTCAAACACGCCCCGGAGCCGATCGCTGAGCTGCCGTTGGCCCGGCTGCCGGCCGCGGCCGTCCTGCCCGAGACCGGAATCGTTTCGATGCACACGGCGCTGGCCGCACCGGCCGAGAACGTGTTTCTTTCATTCCGCAGCTCACCCTTCGGCGTCGGTTCCCACGGACACGCGGACCAAAACGCATTCAATCTCTTTGCCGGCGGCGAGGCCCTTTTCCATGCGACCGGCTACCGGGTTACCACCCAGGACCGGCACTACCTCGCGAACCAAAAACACAGCCGCGCAAAGAATACGCTCACGGTCGACGGCAAAACCCAGGCCTACGGCGACAACGGCTACGGTTGGATCGCGCGCTTTCTGCACGGGAACCGCATCACGTACGCGCTGGGCGACGCTTCGCGCGCCTACCAGCCGTTCCCCCGGGGCTCGATCAATTGGACAACCGTCTGCCGCAACGCCGGAATCTACACGGCCGACCAGGGATTCATCCTCGCCCCCGCCGACGATCCGCAGGTGCGGCTCTTCCGCCGGCACATCGCGCTGCTGCGTCCGAACCTAGCGGTCATCTATGACGAACTGGAAGCCGGCAAGCCCGTGACATGGGATTGGCATTTGAATTCCCGCGCCAACGCCCGCATGTCCGTCGCTTCGGACCGGGCGCAGATCACGGCGGATGGCGCCACGGCCGACGCCACCGCATTTCTCTATGCCTCCGCCGACATCGGGACGGAGCTTCTCGCCGGCTACTACGTCGAGCCGAAAGACTGGCTGAATCCCCAGCGAGGCCGTCCCGCGCGGATCTTCGATCCGGTCCAGTACCACAGCACCACGTCGAATCGCCGGAAAGCGACGGCTTGGCGCTATCTTGCGATCATCGAAATCGACCGGACCAACCAGCTTTCGTTTTCGCGCCCCGAGGCGGACGCAACGGGAGCACTCCGCATCGGCGACTACCGCATTGCGGCGGAACTCGACCCCGCGAAACCGGGCCGGCTCGAGATTCGGGACCTTGGTTCGGGTGCCCATCTGCTCTACGGAGAAGGGCGCGAATCGTTCCCGGAGCGCGTGCATTCGCGCAGCACCGTGCTGCGCGAGCCTGCGGCGGGATTCCAGGAATCGGCCGACCGGTGGCCGTTGATGATTCCGCCTCAACCTTGAGGTGCCCTGAAAAACTCTCCGGCGCACGGGATTCGGCACAGGAAATGGCGTCGGGCGGGATGTGCCAACAGACGAGTTTCTTGGCGCCGGGGTGCATGACGAAGCTGACGGGGACGGATCACTTTCTGGAAGATATGAACCGGGTGGTGCCGTGGGCGGAGCTGGCGAAAGTGGTGGGCCGTACTGGGGGCGAGCGCAGACGGGGCGCAAGGCTACGGCGCTGATGCTGCTCCTGCGGCTGCACTGCCTGTAGCTGTAGCACAACCTGAGCGATCTCGCGTTGGCGGATGCCCCCCGCGATCAGCCTACTTTGACCTCGTTGTCCTCCCCGTCGCCCTCGGCGTGCCGCAAAAAAACGCGTCGCCACCATCTCGGGAGTTCCAGCAGTTAGTTTTGCAGAGGCTTTCTGAGCGGAACAGCCCCAGAAGCGTGAAACGCAGAACAGCGAAAACGTAGCCTCTTTCCGGAAATGTTGCCGAGGTATGGGCTGATCCGCCGAGGTGTTTCCGTGTCCAAAGCGAAGCTGGGTTTGTCCGACTGACCGGCGCCTGCAGGTCAATCCGCGGCTGCCGGCACAACCCGCCAAAGCCGGCGGACCGTCATGACAAGCCCGGTTCCCGCGCCTGCGGCGACTGCGGCCAGCAACGCTGCCTCAGCCCAGCGCCCGTAGAGCATCAACCCCAGCGCAAACAAGGAACTCCAAATGAGGGCGACCCCGGCGAGCCAACCGACAAGCGCCAGACCGGGACGATCGCCGGTGGATCCGGCGCCGCGCGCCCCCGCCAGGCTGCGAACCGCGTTCCATCCCGGGCCGGATGGGCGGACGCGGAGGTAGAAGGAAACCAATCGGTCGGAGTCGGTCCGGGGCCCGAGCCAGGCAGCCGCGAGCCAAGCCACGGTGGTGATCGCGACGGACCAGAGGACGGCGTGGGCGAACGGCAACGGACTGCCCGCGGCTTTGAGCCCAAAGATCCCGACCGCCACGGCGAAGGAACTGACCATGGCGACGATTTCGCACCACGCATTGATCCGCCACCAGTACCAGCGAAGCAGATACAGCAGGCCTGTTCCCGCCCCGATCGAGATCAGCACCTCGAACGCATCCTGCGCCGATTCCAGCCGGGTGCTGAGGAGCGCGGCGGCGACATAGAGCCCGACCGTGCACACCCGCCCGGCCCGCACATAGTGCCGCTCCGGCGCCGTCCGTACCATGAAACGACGGTAGAAATCGTGGACCAGATAGGAGGCGCCCCAGTTGAGGTGCGTGAGTATCGTCGAAGAGTTTGCGGCGATCAGCCCGCCGACCATCAGACCGACAAATCCGGCCGGCAGGAATGTCAGCATCGCCGGGTAGGCGCTGTCATGGCCGATGAGCCCGGGATCGGCCCCCGGAAATGCGGCCCGGATGTCGCCCAGGTCGGGGAAGACGATCAGCGAACAGAGCGCCGTGACGATCCACGGCCACGGCCTCAGCACATAGTGCGCGACATTGAAGAAAAGTGCGCCACCAAGGGCATCCTTCTCCGTCCGCGATGCCAGCATGCGCTGCGCGATATAGCTGCCGCCCCCGGGTTCCGCGCCGGGATACCAGTTGGCCCACCAACCGATCGCGAGCGGAACCACAAAAACCATCAGGGCGAGATCGCCGGCCGCGAAGTTGGGCAGCAGATCAAGGATCGGCTGTCCGGTTCCGTCGGCCACTCCGTAAACCGGCTCGGCCCCGGGGCGAAAACTCACCTGTTGCGGCCCCAGCCGGACGACCAGCTCCCGGAGTCCATCCAGTGCGCCCTCGCCGGCACCGGTGCGGCGCGCAACCTCAACCAGGCTGAAGTACGCGGCGGCAAACACCGCTGTCATCTTGACGAAGAACTGGACCATATCGATCACGAGCACGCCCCACAGACCCGAGTGCGCGGCAAACGCCACGTTCAGCACGCCGCTGATCAGAATGGTCAGCCACGGAGGAAGACCAAAGAGGAGGTTGGCGATCTTGCAGCCGGCGAGGAGAACCATCCCCATGATGAAACAGTTGAAAAAGAGTCCGAGGTAGAGCGCGCGAAAGCCGCGGACAAGGGACGCAGCCCGGCCCGAATAGCGCAGCTCGTAGAATTCGAGATCCGTCAGCACACCGGAGCGGCGCCATAGTCCGGCGAAGAAGAAGACCGTGGCGACGCCGGTAAGCGCAAAGGCCCACCACTGCCAATTGCCCGCGACGCCGTATTGCCGGACCTGCTGCGTAACCCAGTTCGGGGTATCGCTGGAAAACGTGGTGGCGACCATCGAAAGCCCGGCGAGCCACCAAGGCACCGCTCGGCCGGAGGCAAAAAACTCGGCCGTTCCTCCGCCGGCTCGCCGGCCGAAGAACAGCGCGGGCAAGAAGCAGACCGCCAGCGAAAGCGCGATGATTGCCCAGTCGATCGGTAGAAGTTGCATGCTAGAAGTTCGGCGGTTCGCGCGGCCCGCGGGCCGCCGGCTCACTCGCGACGCAGCAGAATGTCGCGAAACTCAACCGCATCCCGGTGCCCGGCCAACGCGAGAAATCCACGCGAGCGCAGCCGGCCCGGATGCCGTTTGCCATCCATGGCTCCGGCCTCGTCCACCTTGGCGAGATCCGTCTCGAGGATGACATGGCCGTTGAGCTCCACGCGCAGCGCCGAGCCCTTCACCGTTATCTCCTGGAAATTCCATTCCCCCGCCGGGAACTGGTAACCTCGCCGTGCCGCGACAAGACCGTAGGCCGAGCCGTGCGCCTGCCGCGGATCGATCGGTCCGCGGTTCGCCTCATAGTTCTCGTCGAGCACCTGCAGCTCGCACATTCCGTCGTAAGCACCGTTGCCCCTGCCGGGATAGCGGATCGCGATTCCGTTGTTGCCGCCGGGCGGAAGCCGGAAGCGGAAACGCACACGAAAATCGCCGAGTTCCTCGTTCCAATAGAGATGGCCGCCGTTGCCGGCCTGCCATGCAAGGTTTCCGTCGATCACGGCCGCCGCGTTGGTCGCACCGGCCCAGCCCGCGAGATCGGTCCCGTTGAAGATGCGCTCCATGCCCTCGCCGGACTCCGCTTGCAGCCGCCGGATCGTTTCGTCCGCCGGGATTTCGCGCACCCAGAGATTCCGCCACGCGACGCCCCCGCCCTGGCCCTCCAGCTGAAGCGGACCCGTGCGCGGCAGCGGCGCCAGCTCCCCGGCCAGCTCGCGCCCCAGTCGGCGGTGCCGAGCCAGCGGCACTCCATCGTGTTCGAACGCAAGCCGGCTGCCGGTCAGAACGACCCGGAACGAATGCCAGACGCCGTCGGCTCCGGCGGCAACCACGCGCCCGCTGGGCGCCGCCGGCTCAAGGCGGACGAATTCGATCTGCGGGTCCCCGCGCAGGTGCAAAACCGCTCGCGCCCCGGGTTCGCGCCGATACTCGCCAATGAGTTCGAAATCCCCGTACTCCCGCGTCGTCGCCAGGCAGGCTCCGGCGCCGTCGTGGTGCAGTTCGCCTTGGCGGCGGGTCCAATGGGAAACGACGGTCTTGCCGGTTTTGGTCTGCAATCCCCGGGACCACTGCTGGAGCCGGGCCACGCGCGCCGCGGTCGTCTCCTCGCGGAACATTGCCGGATCGTAGGCTCCGCCGCCGCGCCAGCCGCCGAGTCCAACCTCCCGGATCAGCGGCGCAAATCCGGCGGGACCTTCGCCGGCCCTGATCCACGGCACCGTGCAGGCGCAAAACAGCAGGGCCGCCCGGAGGCAGGCGTGGGCAAACGAAGGAAGACTACGGGAGCGTGATGTCGGCATGAGAATCAGGCGATCTCCTCGATCCGGACTTCGCGGCCGAGGGCCGCGGAACGATCCGCCGCCAAGACGAGGCGATGGGAGCGCAGGGCTTCCTCGAGGCCGGTGTGCGGCATCGTCTCTCCCCGCCGCAGGGCCGCAAAGAAGGCTTCGAACTGCGTGCGATAGGGATGATCCGCGACGTCGCCGGAATCGACCGGCCGGAACGACAGCTGGCTCCACGCGTGACGATCCAGCCCGGCGAGTCGCGCCGAGTGAAACCGGTTGTCGAGGAGCGATCCCTCGCTGCCGACGAGATGGGTATGGAAATAGTACGGCTGGAGGCAGTCGATGACCGAAGCGACCTTGCCCACACGGCCATCCCGAAAACGAACGAGAGTCACCGATGTGGTCGGGTACTCGTAAGCCGCAAACTCGGGCCGGGCCGAGGCGGTGGAGAAGGACGTGACCGCGGCAACTTCTCCGCCCATGCAATGCAAAAGCGCATCCGCGGCGTGGCATCCGGCGGACAATAGGCTGCTGCCGCCGTTGGCCCGCGAAGTGTTCCAGCGGTACTGCCCGTACCACGGACCGATGCCGTGGAAGTAATCGACCTCGCCGTAGTGCACCGAGCCGAGCAATCCGGCATCGAGAAGGGCCCGCGTCGCCCGCATTTGGGCGGAGAAACGGACCTCGAAACAAACGCAGGTCCCGATCCCCGCGACTCGGGCGGCGTCGGACATCGCCTTCGCATCTTCCCAATTCAGGCTGACCGGCTTCTCGACGATCACGTGCTTGCCGGCCTTGGCGGCAGCCAGGAAATCGGCCGCATGCCGGCTCGGATAGCTGCAGATCGAGACGACATCGAGTTCCCGCCGCCGCAGCATCGCCGCGAGATCGGAGTACACCTCGATCTCGCCGCCATGCCGGACGCAGAGCTCGCGCGCCGCGAGCGGCCGCGAAGAGCAAACGGCGACGACCTCGGCGTCCGCGGTGGCGTTGATCGCGGCGATGTGCGCGGTGCTGACCCAGCCGTAACCGACAATTCCGACTTTGTATTTTGCCATGGGAATGTCGAACCGTTCAGTCGCTCCGCTGCCAGTCGAGTTTGTGGGCGTCGACCCACCGGTAGTGGTCGGTGTGGTGCAGTCCGGCGGCGGAGTTTTCGTCCAGCACGACCGTGGTCCGGGGGTGCAGCTGCAGCGCGGAACCGGGACACAAAGCGGAAACGGCGCCCTCCACCATGAGCTCGACCGCGCGCACCTTGGCCGGCCCGAAGGCAAGGAGCAGACAGCGCCGCGCGTCGAGAATCGTTCCCACCCCCATGGTGATCGCGTGACGGGGAACCTCTTCCGCGACGCCGAAAAGCGCTCCATTGTCCCGCCGGGTCTGTTCGGAGAGGATCTTGATCCAGGTGCGCGAGGACAGCGATCCGGTGGGTTCGTTGAATCCGATGTGCCCATTGCGGCCCAGCCCGAGGAGCTGCAGGTCGATGCCTCCGGCGGCGGCGATGCGCCGCTCGTAGAGCCTGCACTCGGCCTGCAAGTCGGCCGCAACTCCGTTGGGGACAAAGGTCCGAGCGGGATCGAAACCGGCCGGGCCGAAAAGCGATTCGTCCATGAAGCGCCGGTACGATTGGGGATGGTCTGGCGCCAACCCGACGTATTCGTCCAGATTGAAGGTCGTGACGCGGCTGAAGTCCAAGCCTTCCTCCCGATGCAAACGGACCAGCTCTCCGTAGAGGCGCAGGGGCGTTCGGCCCGTCGCCAGACCAAGCACCGCATCGGGTTTCCGTCGCACCAGTCCGGCGATGATGCGGGCGCCGAGCAGGCAGCCGGCTTCGGGCGACTCTCGGATGAGAATTTCCATGGCAGAGCTGGACGGGCGGCGGCGATACCTTACACCACGGGCAATTCCCAGCCGGCCCGGTAGGTTCGGCGGACGAACGCATCGGCCGCCGGCTCGTTTTCAAAGCGGAGGGCGGCGGAATTCCAGCGCAAGGTCTTCTGGGGAAAACGGACCGCCACACTGCCCAGCAGCACGGCTTCCGTGAGCGGGCCCGAATAGTCGAACGGCGCCAGCGGTTTGGCCGTTCCTCCGGTACAGGCTTCGGCCCAGTCAGACCAATGGTGCGATCCGGCCGCATCGGGCAGTTTCCAATCCGCGAATTTTTCGCGCGGGAAGAGGCGCGGGACGGAGGGATGCGGCACGTGGAGTACGCCCGCGGTGCCGACGATGATCGAGCCCTCGCCCATCAGCTGTCGCGCCGCCTTGCGGCGCGCTTCGGCGGCCGCGCCGGACCCGGCGGCGGCCTCCGCGGCCGGATCCGGCGCGACGAGGTCGAGAATTTCGCGGGGCTTGGGAGCCGCGCCGTCGTACCAGGTCACCGGCACGGTCGGCCCCTCGGTATAGGCGGTGCCCGGAAACACGTAGCGGATGACGGCGTCGGTCGACCAGTTCCACGCATCCGGGGCCGGACCCTCCGACCGCACGGAGACGGGGGCGGTGAGAGCAAGGGCCTCGAATACGGGATCGAAGATATGGCAACCCATGTCGCCGAATGTTCCGGTGCCGAAATCGAGTCGGCGTCGCCAGTGCCGCGGATGGTAGTGATCCGCAACAAACGGACGTTCCGCCCCGCCGCCGAGCCACAGGTCCCAATTGAAGTCACGCGGCAACGGATCGCGCCGGTCGGGCGGCGCGCCGACAGCGCCCCATTTCTTGCTGCTCCACGCGTGCACCTCGCGAACTTTTCCGATCGCGCCGCTGCGCACGATCGCGACCGCCTGGCGGTAACCCTTCTGGGAATGGATCTGGATTCCCATCTGCGTCACCAGCCGGCGCTCGGCGGCGACCCGCGCCATGACCCGTGTCTCGTGGATAGAATGGGCCAGCGGCTTCTGGCAGTAGACGTGTTTGCCCAGTTGCATCGCCGCCAGCGAAATCGGCGCATGCATGTGGTCGGGCGTGGCGACATTCACCGAATCGAGGGCGTTGCCTTCCACTTCCAACATCCGGCGCCAATCCTGATACACGCGCGCCTCCGGATACGCTTCCTTGGCCTGGCGGATGCGGGCAAGATCGACATCCGCAATCGCGACCAGCTTCACGAACGGGTTGCTCATGATTGCCTGAAGGTCGTTCCAGCCCATTCCTCCGGCCCCGACCGCGGCATGGCGCAAAACGCGGCTCGGCGCGGCGGCTTGGAGAGAGCGGGCGAAAAACGGCGCCGCGAGTGCGGCCGACCCGGAGGCAAGAAATTGGCGGCGGGATAGCAGGGACATGATTGCGGGGGCAAGTCAGCGTCCAAGGGGACGCATTGGTTGCGGTAGGAAACCGGCGGCCGCGAATTCCCCCAAGACCCGGGGCGAAAATCCGCAATCGGCGCCCCGCGTCACTTCGAAGGCAAAGGCCCGAGGCTTTCCTGCTTGGCCCGCAGCAGCGCGCGCATGCGCTCGAGCACGGCGCCGGCCGCGGGCTGGCCCGCAAGATTCGTGAACTGCCGCGGATCGGCCTCAAGGTCGTAAAGCTCCTCGCCGGCCGCGCCCCAGCGGTTGTAGCGCCAGCGAGCATCCCGGATCGAACGGCCGCTGTTGCCCGTTACCGAATAAGCGTGGTCGCGGAAGGCGGCCGCGGGATTTTCAAGCAGCGGCTTCAAGCTGCGCCCCATGACCTTTGCCGGCACGGGCGTCCGCACTCCTGCCAGATCGGCGATCGTCGGATAGAGATCGACGAGCTCGACGAGGGCGTCGCACGACCGGCCGGCCGAGGCCCGAAAGCCGGGCGCCGAAACCAGCAGCGGCACGCGCAGGCTTTCCTCGAACAGGGTCGTCTTCTGCCAAAGCCCATGCTCACCGAGATGGAACCCGTGGTCGGACGTGAAGATCACGGCGGTCCGATCGCGGATACCGAGCCGATCCAACTCCGCGAGAAGCCGGCCCACCTGTTCGTCCATGAACTCGACGGTGGCATAGTAGGCAGCAATCGCCTCGCGCTGCTGCGCTTCGCTCATGCCGTAGCGCAGTTCGTTGCGCATCGCGGCGGCGGGTTCCGGCACATCGTCGAGATCTCCCGGAGGCACTTCGGGCAGCGCGATTGCTTCCGCCGGATAGCGATCGAACAGCCGGCGCGGCGCGACCGACGGCACGTGGGGACGCACGAAGCCCACTGCCAGAAAAAACGGATCCTCGGTTCGAAGACGCCGCCGCTCATCCCCTCCCCTGACGCGCGTGCGCGACTGCATGATCGCGATCGCCTGGGTTGCCGACATCACGTCGGCCTGCGTGCCCTCCTCCCCGTCGGGCACGACGATGCGCGAAAACGACGTGCCGAAATCGCTGCGTTTGGGCGAGAGCAGAGTGAATTCGCCGGCGCTCGCGCTTTCCGGCGCGAACACATTGTACGTCCGGTCCCAGGAATCGGTATCGTCGCCGGCGGGGTCGCCCGACTCGATGCTGAACGGAACTCCCATGTGGAAGATTTTGGATACGCGGAGCGACACCATGCCCTGCCGGCGCAGGAAGCCGCCGACGGAAGGATGGTCGGCGAGTTCAGGATTCGAGGCCCGGAAGCTGCCGGGCGCATAGCTGTTGCCCATCATGCCGAGCTGCTCCGGGTAGAGCCCGCTCATGAAGGACGCCCGCGAAGGTCCGCAGACGGGAAACTGGCAATAGGCGCGCGTAAAGCGGACACCTTCGGCGGCAAGCCGATCAAGATTCGGCGTCCGCACGACGCGATTCCCGTAGCTGCCAAGGCAGGCCGCGAGGTCGTCGCTGACAATCAGCAGAACGTTCTGCTTCTCCGCCGCCGGGGCGAAGACCGCGGAACCGCAGAACAGAACCAGCCAGCCGATTCGGCGGAAAGAGGTCATGGGGAAATCGGATCGAGCGGATGGCAGGATCAAAAACCGATCGATGCCGACCAAGAGTACAGCCGGGGCTCGGCGTTGAAGGTGGCACCGATACCGGTGCCGCGGGCACCGCCGTAGCCGGTCGTCACGCTCGGAAGCAGGACGACGTCGTAGCGGTTGAAGAGATTGGCAATGTTGAGCTGGGTTGAAAACGAGTAGCGGCCGAATTTGCGTTCGTAACCGAGAATCGCGTCGAAGCGCACCGGGCGCGGCATGTAAAACGTATAGCGGGGCTTGCCGGCCGCCACCCCGCCTTCGTAGTAGCGGTACGACGTCACGGTCCATGACTTCGACAGCGTCCCTCCGAGCTTTACGCCCCGGATCCGTCCGGAGCTGAACGTATAGATGCCCGTGAGGTTCGCGCTGTACCGGGGATTGCCGGCAGCGAGATCCCCGGCCTTTGAAACCACCACATTGCCGATCGGCGGAGAATCCGCGAGGGGGGCGATCTGCAGGGCCGAAATCGGCAGGCCGGTGGCGCCGGTAAGAACCGGACCGTGCAAGGGGTCGACGGTCCGCAGCACGGTGGCGGCCGCAGAAGTCGGATTGATGCGCGCCGTTTCGGGCGCGGGGTTGGCATAGTAGCGGTTTCCCGGCGTGTTCAGCATCGCCAAGGTCAAAGGAACGGCCCCCGGGGAGCCGGCGCTCAGGACCGCCGTAGAAGTCGAGCTCACGTAGAGCGGCGTGCCGTCCCGATAGGTCACCTGCCCCGCCGCATTGGCGTGGAATTGGTCATTGTACAGCTGCCCGTAGCTTTTGTCCGTGCCGACGACACTGTCGAAGTGCGACGCGGACAGACGGATCCGCCAATTGCTGCGCAACAGTGCCGTCGCCGCGACCTGTACGCCGCGGGATTTGCGGGCGACGGTGATGGCGCTTCCCGGGTTGAGATGCTCCCCGTTCAGGCCGTCCGGGTTGATGATGCCCGTGAGAGCTCCGACGATGCCCATCGGCTCGCGGGGCGAACGCGCCGAGAATACCGAAACCGAGCCGGAAACTGCTTGGTCGGGATGGGCGAATTTGACGCCGACTTCCGCCCCCGTGCCGCGCGAATTGCCTTGGGCTTCGCCGTAGGGATCGGTTTGCACGGAGGCCGGCGGTGACAGCGAATCCGAATAACTGACGTACGGGCGGAACCAGTCGCGCACCTCGAAGTTGGCGCCGATATTGAAACTCACCGCGCGGCTGTCGGCGATGTTGCGCACGCTCGGGGGCCCGCCGGTGTTGAAATCGTCCCGGACCGCCCGCACCCCGCCCATGCGGAGGCCCGCGAGCGTGGTCACCTTGCCGTCGAGCCAAGTCACAAAATTCGCGGCGTAAACCCCTTTGATGCGGGTATCGTTGTTGTTCCGGGGATTGGCACCGCGCCCCGTCAAACCGAGCGGATTCTCGGCCGACACCAGTCCCGGGACGGGTTCGTTGGTACCGACTTCCACATAACGCACCCCATCGACCGTGATCAGCCTTGCCCCCGGTTCGAACGGATTCACATCGCGGATCGGTCCGTCGGGCAGTGCGGTGTAGGTGCGCGCCAGCAGAGTGAAGCCGTTGTTCGGCGCAGCGGCGCCGGAACTGACCAGCGGGGTGCCGTCGGCGGCGGCCCGGGCATACCCGCGCGACACGCGGTTGAGGGTGCTCCCGCTGTAGTCGGCGCCGAATGCGGTCTGGCTCTGGGCGCGGCCGCCGAAGAGCGAGTTCGTCAGGACCCCGGAAATTCGGAACGCGTGCACCCGGGTGTGGTTGACGAGATTCACTGCATTCGGCGCGACCGCCCAGGTGCCGGTCGGATTGGCCGCGACATTCGGGGCGACAAACTGGGCGAGACCGTTGGAGTAACGAGACGCCTTGTTGTGGGCATAGCCGGCCGCGATCTGGGTGGAGAAATTCCGGCTCCAGACGGAGTCGACAGTCAGGCCGTGGGAATGGGCCCGTGTGTAATCGGAGAGCGCCCGCCCGGCGGTGGAGTCGACGTTGTCCCACGTCAGTTTGCCGTTGCCGATCACCCCCGCACCGCTCGGCCCCCCGTTGGCGGCGGCCTCGATTTGGTTCGTCGCGAGCAGATAGCGCAGGCTAAGTCCGTTGCGGGCGTCGTTCGCGTTGCTCAGCGCAGTCAGCGTCGTGAGATTCTGATACAGCCGCAGGTAGTTGGTGTATCCCTCGCTGAAGCGCACCGTCGTGTTGGCGAGCGGGCGCCACGCGACCTGCGCATAGAGACCGTCGAGGTCGCCGTCGATGAACACCCGGCGGTTGCCGAGTTGCTGGCGGGTGGCCGCAATCCGCCACGCCCACGCACCGCGGGAAGCGGAGAGATCGAGCGCGCCCTGCTTGTAGCCGTGCTGGTTGACCTGGAAGCGGAAGGAACCGTGCAGCGCGCGGCCGAATCGCGCCTGCTTCGGCACGAGGTTGACGGCTCCGCCGGCGCCGGAAAACCCGTAAAGCAGCGATTGCGGGCCGTTGATGACCTCGACGCGCTCGATGTCGAAATTGCTCGTGAAACCCATGCTGGTGGCCGAGCCCTTGGCGGGCATGAACGCGTCGCGCTGCACGGTGGGCGCACCCATTCCCCGCAGCGACATGGTCGTATCGAATCGGTCCAGCGGGTTGTTCACGCCGGTAGAGGCACCGGCCCCGTCGAAGGTGCCCGCACCGGCGGAATACTCGCGCAGCAGATTCTCGACATCCCACGCCCCGACATCGTTCATGAAGGCCTCGTTCAGGACGTCGGCGGAAACCGGCATCTTGGCGAGCTCCACCTTGAACCGGGTGATCGAATTGGAATTCAGGGCGCCGTAGCTGCGATCCGCTTCCTCCGTGACTTCGAAGGGACTCAGCACCAGCGCGGCGGCGTCAGCGGTGGGAGCGGGTGCCGGAGCGACGGCCTCCCCCGGGCGCGTCGTCCGCAGTTCGTTTGGGAGGGGGGCCCTCCGGATCGCGAAGGCGCCGCTGGACGGATCGGCGGTCGCCGAAAGCACGGTGCCGGCCAGCATCCGCTCGATCGCCTCGTGCGGCGTCATCTCGCCCCGCACCGCGTTCGTTTTCACGCCCTCCACCGAATTCACGACGAACACGATCTCGCGTTTGGCTTGGACCGCGAACATCCGCAATGCCGGCCGCGCTTCGCCGGCTGGCAGATCGAACGCGATACGCCGGACTTCGGCGGCATTCAGCGCCGCGCCCGCAAGAGCAAGGATCAACAACCAGCGCCGCATGGGCACGAGGAAACGGGGCAGGAATGGCGTCATTTTTGGGTGGGGATGCCGACTCGACACCCAAGGCCGGGCCGATCCCCCAGAAGAAAATCGCGTCGGTCGGTCACCGACCGAGCCGGATGGTACCATTCGGCACAGCGAGCGCCCGAATGCCGTAGTTGCCGTGCAGCACTCGGACAAAGCCCTCGACGTTGTCGGATCGGAACGTGACCGTCATTCGCTGCGTCGCGAGTTCGGGATCCGGAACTTCGAGCTGGACGGGGTTGTGGCGGTTGAAGGCCGCGACGATTTCCGCGAGCGGTGCGTCGTCGAACTCGAGCAGCCGGCTCTGCCAGGCCAAGAGCTGGTCAACCTCGGATTCGGAAAGCTTCGATACGGCGACATCGGCCAGACGCGAGGAAGGCGGTACCACGATCCGTTGCCGCGCCGTGAGGGTTACCGCCGCCGCATTTGTATCGGCCGGATCCTTGGGCCGCTGCACGCGGACCACGCCTTCCGTGACCAGCACGGCGGCGGCCGCGGCCTCGGACCGGACCTGGAACGACGTGCCCACGGCCCACGCCTCAAGTTCGCCCGTCGAAACGACAAACGGGCGCGCCGCGTCTTTCGTCACGGCGAAAACCGCTTCGCCCCGGAGGAGACGCACCCGGCGCTCGGCACCGGTGAATTCGACCCGAACCTCGGCACCACGGTTGAGCTCGATGACCGACTGGTCGGGGAGTACGAGCCGTTCGCATGGCTGGGGCAAACCGACGGCCAAAGCACGGACTTCCGTCGGTGCCCCGCCCCTGTCGACAACTCCTCCGGAACGCCAGAAAGCGAAGGCCACGCACGCAGCTGCCGCGAGTCCGAACCAAACCGGAAGCCGTTTTCTCCGCTCCCGGACCGGGAGATCGGCCGGCAACTCTGCCAACACCGGAGCGTCGGCCAACGGCTCGAATCGCTGCCACGTACGCCGATATTCGTCGAGCAGGCCGGCCCGCGCGGGGTTTCCCGCCAGCCACGCCTGCAGCTCGCGTTTTTCGTCCGGACAAAGTCCCTCGGCTTCGCGCAGGGCCCACCGGGCCGCCTCGGATTCCCCGGACGGATCGCCGGGGGATTTGGTATCCTGATTCAAGCAGCACCCCCTTTCCGCACCGGCAGGCTGCCGCTCTGCCCGGTGGCCTGACGTTTGCGGAAGAACTCCGTGCAGCGCTGCAAGGCCAGCAGACTGTGGTTTTCCACCGTCTTTTCCGCGATGCCCAGACGGGCCGCGATGTCCTTTTGCGACAGCCCGCGCAGGCGCCGAAGGACAAACACTTCGCGGCACCGTTCTGGCAGCTCCGCCAGCGCCTCGCGCAACAACTCTATTTCCTGGCGCCGGGCGACCGCCTCAGGGGTATCCGCCCGCTCGTCCGGCAGCACCACCGCATCGATTTCCGGCACGCCGGCGGGATGGGTACGGCGCCGACTCCGGATATGATTGAGCGCCACGTTGCGCGCGATGGTGAAAAGGAACGCGCGCACATTGCCGATCGGGCCGGTGCTGCGCGCGTTCAACAGACGGAGGAAACTCTCCTGCACGAGATCGTCATGGTCGGCGACCGAAGGGAACCGGGATTCAAGCCAACGCCGCAAGTGGGCCTCGTGCGGCTGAACCTCGGTGGCAAACCACCGGGCTTGGTCGGAACTGGGGGATTCCACGCGCGGAGGCTTTGGCCGCTCGGCCGGCGGGTTCAAGCCGGAATCGCGGGCGGAACGCGGCGCCGCATCGTCGGCCGGCGCAGGGGAATCGCCGGATAGCATGGGAAAAGTCCCGGACATCTGGAATTCGATCATGGCGGCAAGATTTGGGTCCCGGCCGGATCCGGTTCAGAATTTCACCGTCGTCGACCACACGTACAGGCGCGGCTGCGCGTCGAACGTCGCGTTGTTCGGACCGGACCAGCCGTTCAGATAGTTCGGCAGCGCCACGACCCGGTAGTGATTCAGCAGATTGCTCACGTTGACCTGGGTCGTGATCGGAAACCGGCCCAGTTTGAATTCATAGGCCGCGATGCCCGTTACGGTGACGAGATCCGGGAAAGAGAAGAGATCCCGATGGTTTGGCTGCGCGATTGTTTTCGGGTAATAATAGTAGGAGCTGTTGCCCCATTTTGCGACCGCGGTGCCGCCCAGCCGCAGGCCCTTCAGGACACCGCGCGGAAAAGTGTACATCGCGGTCAGATTCGCGCTGTAGCGGGCAAACCCGACACCCTTTTCGCCCGCGTTCATGACCGTGATGGTGCCGGGCGGCGGGGCCTGCGGATCCGGCGCAACCTGCATGGCCGAGATCGGCAAGCCCACCGCCCCGGTCAGGATGGGTCCGCGGACGGGATCGACCGTGCGCAGAATCGTCGCCAGCGCGGAATTGGGGTTGATCGCGCCGGCTACCGGCACCGGGTTCGCGAAGTAGCGATTGGCCGGATCGTTCATCATATCCAGCGTGAGCGGCACCGCCCCGGGAGTACCCGCGTCGGCCACCCGGGTCGCGGTGGTAAGCACGTGAACCGGAGTGCCATCGCGGTAGGTCGCCTGCCGCTGCGCATTCGCGTAGAACTGATCGTTGTAGAGCTGCGCGAAGCTCTTGCCGGTGGTCAGCGTGGCATCGATCGCCGCGGCCGAGAAACGGAGTCGCCACGCTCGGCTGGGCGCCGCCGTGAGCAGCAGCTGCACGCCGCGCGAGATGCGGTCGGCATTCACACTGTTGTTGGGCACCCCTACCCGTCCGTTCAACCCGGGGTAGTTGATGTCGCTGGTCACCGCGGTGGGATTGCCGATCACCTCGTTCTTGGCCCGGGTGCGGAAGACTCCGATGGAACCGGATACGGCGCCTCCGGCGGAACCGAACTTGAGACCGGCTTCCTCGCCGATGCCGCTCGAGATCTTGACGAAGTTCCCGTAAGGATCGGTGCCGGAATTGCTGGGCGGAACGTAGTTGCTCGAGGTCTGAAGGTAGGCGTTCAACCAAGGCCGCACGGCATAGCTGAGGCCGGCGTTGAAGCCGGTGTATTTGACCACCACTTCGTCCCGATTGCTCGGCGTCGCGGTCGCGTTGACCTTGCGGCCCAGATAGGCGCGGCCCACCCGCACGCCGCCCAAGGTGCTGAGACGGCCGTCGAACCAGTCGGTGAAATTGGCGAAATAGGTGCCGCCCTGCAGATCGGCGGTTTCGGATGTGCCGCCGGCCCCGGTGCCGGTGAGGCCAAGGGGATTGCCGGGGCCGATCCGCGAAGGATCCGACGCGTTGGTATCCTGCCGGACATAGTTGACGCCGTTGTAGGTAACCCGGTCGTCGTACCGGTTCCACAAAGGCGTTTGCACCGGACCGTCGGCAACCGGCCAAAAGACGGTTGGAATCAGCGTGTAGCCGTTGTTGGCGGCCAAGCCCGTCTTCACGGGATTGAAGTTCCCGTCGGCGAGCACGAAGTTCAGTGTGTGGCTGGAGTTGTCGGTGCGGGTGAAGTCGACCCCGGCGATAGTGCGGCTGCGGGCGCGTCCGCCGAAAAACGCATTCGTCGCGAGGACGGAGAAGCGGCCGACCTTCTGCCGGACGGGCCGGGAAATCGCGGACGTAAGGCCGTTCGCCCCGCTGACGGCCCAAGTGCCCAACGGATTGGCGCCGGCGTTGGGCGCATAGAACGTGATGCCGGCGTTGCCGACCTTGCGCACGTCTTCCGTGCGGTAACCGGCGCTGGCCTGGGAAGACAGCCACGAGTTCCAGCGGCTCTCGACCGTGAGTGTATGCAGTGTGTGACGCTGGAATTCGCCGTACATGCCTCCGGCGAGAGCATCGACGTTGTCCCAATCCAGTTTGCCCCCGAGAATGGGGCCCGCGCCGCTGGCGCCGGCGGCGGCCGTCACTTGGTTCGTCGCCAACAGCCACTTCAGGTTCTGGCGGTTCCGCACGTCGTTCGCCGAACTGAGCGCGGTGAGGGTCGTCGCGTTGCTGATGGGATTGATCCGGTCGAATACGGTCTTGTCGAGTGAGTACCGAATCACGGTGCCGGGCAAGGGCTTGAACGCCACCTGCAGGTAACCGCCGTGGAGCGGGCCGCCGATCATCACCCGACGCCCGCCGAGCGACTGGTTGAGGAGCGCGAGACGGACGGCGAAGCGCCGAGTTCCGGCGCCGTAGTCAAGCAGCCCCATCTTGTTGCCGTGCTGGTCGACCTGATACTTGAATGATCCATTGGCGGCCCGGTCGAAATTCGCCTGCTTCAGAATCGTGTTCACCACGCCGCCGCTGCCGCTGACGCCGTAGAGCAGCGACTGGGGGCCGCTGACGACCTCGACCCGCTCGGTATTGTGGAGGCTGGTGATTCCGGTGGCGTTTGCACCGCCGCCGCCCATCGGAAAGAAGCCGTTGACCTGCAGGGAAGGCGCCGAAAGACCGCGGATCGAAAGCGTCCCGGCGTTGCGGTCGAGATACTGGTTGTTGCCGGCGTAGCTGTCGGCGCTCCCGGCCGCAAAACCGGCACCCGCCGAGAAATTCTGCACCACTTCCTCCATGGTATTCAGTCCGGCGTCGGCGAGGAATGTCTCGCCGAAGACGTCCGCGGTGATCGGCAACTTCTGGAGCTCCGCGCTGAAGGCCGTGACCGAATTCGAGGTCGCGGCTCCGTAGCTTTTGTCGCTGCCGGTGGTGACCTCGAAGGGATTCAACAGAAGGGGATCGGCGGAACGGGTGGCCGGGGCCGGAGTCTGGCCGGATAGAACGGCATGGAACGACAGGAACGCGGCGAGGGCCGAACCGGCGCGGGTCCGGACCGGCACGCGTCCGGAAACACCGCCGCCCAAAGTACGCCCGGATGTGGGGTGAATGCAGGGGAACATGACCTACCGAAACCGCATCCCCGAAAATCCCCCAAACTCCCCGCCGTCGGGGATCACATTTCGTCGCGCCTCAAATCCGGCGCAACGAGAACTCGAGGCTGCGCGCATCCGCGCAAGGCACCCGGATACGCGTCCGACCGCCGTCGAGTTCTGCCACGACGCCGGCGGCGGCGTCACCCACGGCCCAGCGGCCCATGACGGTCAGCGTTACGGGAGTCGGCACCGCCTCCATCGGCGGCACGTCGGAGCCATGCCCGCGACCGCGATACTGGCGCCCCTGCTCCCAGCGGAGATCCGGGTGGCATACGCTGACCTTGAGCTCGTCGGCGCCGATAGAACGCGCCATCACGAGACACGGCGCACTGGCCCGGTCGAGAAAGTCGCCGCCGAGAGATACTTCGGGCTGCGCGACCGCCCAGCCCGTGATTCCAAGCCGACGATGGGTGACGATGTGGGCAACATCGTCGCGGCGCTCCACCGTATACTCTTGCGCCGCCCGGGCGGCAAAATCCGCCAGCTTCTTTTCTCCGGAGCCGACCAAAATGACATATTCCGCGCCGGATCCGTCCGGTTCGTTGCCGTGATCGATCCACGCCGAAGCGAAGGCACCCTTCGTTTCCTTCAGTCCGGAGCGGTCGCGCGAGTGCTGCTCGCGCCGCGTCACGACCACCCGTTGGCCGGGAGGCACAAAGTAGCCGTTGCCCGCAGGGTCGACGAGTCGTGCGGCCGAATCGTTGAATACCGTGGGCTGCTCGTTCAGGCCGGTCAGCTGCCGCCCCTGGGCAAATGTCGGTTCATCGGCGTCGCGCAGCGCGGTCTGGAACAGCGTGGTCGTCACGGTGTGTTTTCCGTCGCCATCGCGAATTCCGGAAGCAAGCACCACGATCTGGTCGTCGAAGAAGAACGCCGTTTTGAGGGCGCGCAGCGGCCGCTCCCGCCGGTCGGGCGCGGCTTCCCGGTAGTCCAAGGCGAACAATCCATGGTTTCCTTCAAGTGCCACGCCGCCGACAAAGGTCGCGTCGCTGAATGGACGGTTGAACCCGCTGCCGCCCGTATCCATGGCCAGCAGTTCCGCGGCGGGAATGTACCGGGTCGTCGTCCCGGGGATGCGGCTCCAGTCCCAACCGTCGCGCGCGTAGCCGCTGTCGTGGGCGTTCACCCACGGCACGCCTCGATTGTGGATGTAGAGACTCCCCGAACCATCATGGAAACCGAAGACATTCTCCCGGTTGGGATCCAGCCGAGCATCCGACAATTGGCGTTCAAACGCCCACCAGTAGCGACTGTAACCCTTGATCGAGACCATCCAGTTGTCCCGCCGGTGCACGGCCAGCGGACCGTAGTTGAAAGCCCAGTGCCCCTGCGGGTCGGCTTCCGCCCCGACTTGGCGGGCTGCCGCGAGCACGCGGAGAAATTCCGCCACTGCGCCGGGACCGGGCGGCACTTCGTTGCGATGCCCGGCGAACGGCCGGAGGGCGAGCGGGCTCGCCAGAAACGCCTCGTCCGCCAATCGGGCCAGCATTCCCTGGAATTCCCGCTGCCGCGGATGCGGCAGGTCCGCGAGACAGGCGAAGCCCAGCATCACGTCGGGAATGACCGCGATCGACTGCAACCTCCCGGACAGGGCCCGGTGCATGTCGTACTTGTGCGCCACCACCCGCAAGGTCGCCAAACCCTTGGCCACCGCCGCGACCGTCACCGGCGCGGACGCAAAGCGTGTTCCCCGCCAAAGCCACGCGGCGAACGCGGCCTCCGCCATCGTGTACGACGCGTATCCGCCGAGATACACCGCATTGTGATGGTGGCCGAGTCCGTCGGGCTTGATCGTATCATAGGTGTTCGACTCGGGCAGCATGGAGCGGTCGATCTGCGCGGAGAGCCGCTGCAGCCGGGCGGCGTCGCCGGCGGCGAGCGCCGCAGGCAGCGTCAGATTCAGCACGACGCGGACCGCATCGGCCTGCAGAAACGGCGCGCGCAGGTCGCCCGTTTTCTCGCCGTGTCCCTCGATCTCCCAGCAGGTCGCCAGCGCCCGGTCGAATTGCCCGGCCGCGCGGAGTTCCTCGCGCATCAGGAGGGTGGCGAGGGCATATCCCGACATCCGGAGATTGAAGTCCACGATCAGCGCCTGATCCGCCGCAGGGTTGGGTACTTGCGCCGGCTTCCACGGGAGCTGCATCGGCGCCCTGAATCCGCGGCGGTGGAGCCGCTCGAAAACGGAGAGCACGGTCTCACGCAGAGCCGGGTCCCGGTAATAGGGGTTGGGTTCGGCGTGAGATCCGGGCAGGTGGTACGCGATGCTCAACGAAGGCAGCGCATCCGTAATGAGCATCCGGAGCTCGGCGTCGTCGGGACCGCGCCGCAGGGTGTTGTAAAGCCGCGGGTTTTCCTCGCGAAAGGGAACGTTCGCGATGCGCTGCAGCGCCCGGCGCGCATCGGTGACGACCTGACGGGCCCGCGCGGAAACCAGCGGCGCGGGAGACGGGCCCGCATCGCCCGCGAGCACCCATCCGAGATAACGCGCCCTGACGACGTCCAGATCGTCGTCGGGAGCCGCCGGGCGCGCAACGTACGGCACCGCGAACAGGATCACGGCCAAGGCCCTGACGACAGGGCTCGAACGGGAAACGAGCCACCCGGAGGCGGCGGAGAACAACCGAAAGATCGAATGGGACATTGTGAAACGAAGGGGCATCCGCCCTATCAAACCCGCGGCGGCTTGTTTCCCCCAACCGCAATCGTACCGCGACAGGATCGTGCGCGTTCAGCGCAGCGACCTGAGGTACATGACCAAAGACTCCACTTGCGTTTCGGTAACGGCACCGGCGTAGCTGGGCATCGCATACTCGCCGCGCTCGAAACCCGCGACCTTTTTTGCGGTGGGATCGAGAATCGATTCCCTGAGGTAGGTTTCGTCCGCGATCACGACGCCGGTCTGCCGGTCCGCTCCCACATAGCTGCGTTCCGATCCGTACAGTCCCCTCCACTTCGGGCCGATCCGGGTCTGGTCCTGATCCTGCAACGAGTGGCAAGCCACGCACCCAAGCACCTGGGCGAGCCGCCGGCCCTCGTCCGCCGATGCGGCAGGCTCGGTCCGGGCCACCGCCGTCCGCGGGGCAAGCGACACCTGCATCGGCGCGAATCCCTCGCGCTCAGGGTCAAACGCGACCAGCGCGTGCGGCGTGGTGTACGCGTTGCCGTCCAGCGGTGCGCCCGTCTCGCTGCGGATCGACCAACCGATCCGCAATTGCATCACCGGCCCAAGGCCCCTCGCCCCCACAAAGACCTTCCGTCGGTCCCGTGACACGTAGGCACTGGTCGTCTGCAGCCAGTCGACGCCGGTCGTGCCATCCGCGCGGTATTGGGCCGAACCATAGGCCGGGGTGCGGCGGTAGCTCCAGGAGGCGAGCGAGAAGTTGGCTGGATCCGTGCCGGACCGAACATCGACCGGCACATCGAAGGCCAAGAGGACACCTTCGGTCATCGGCACAACTTCCCGTGGCGCCACCACCGGTCTGCCCGTGTACCGGACCCGCCCCAGCCCGGCGAGGGTATCGAGAACATTTCCCCAGCCGAGCACCTGGAAGCCGGCCACGTAAAGCTGCCCGTCCGCAGGATTCACGGCGCCGCGGAGCGGCGTGAAATCGAGGTCCGTCGTCAAACTGGTCACCGCGGCCTGGAGGCGGCCCGCGCGTTCGTTCAACAGGACCCGGAGCAATTCGGGGCGATTGAAGCAGATCTGCACCATTTCGCCGTCAATCGGGCCGAGCCGCGAATCCAGCAGCCACACCTGCGATACCGCCGACGCGTTGACGGCGTGCGGCATCCACGTCAACGGCTCCGCGATCGGCGCCGGGTATTGGCCGCGGGGCCGCTTCTCGCTGAGGTAACCGTAAAACTGGCCGTCGCTGACAACATGGAGCGGCGTACTCGGCACATAGTGCCCTTCCTGGTCGCTCGCGGTAACGAGCCCGGTGCGGGGATTCACGCCCAGGTTGGGCTGCCGAAATCCGTAACCGAGGATCGACGCGCTCCGGCCGTCGGGCGCCACTCGCAGCACCGAGCCATTGTGTTTGCCCAAGGTCGTGGCCTCTTGGCCGCCCTTTGCGATATAGAATTCCCCCTCCGGACCGCAGCGAAGCGTACTCGCGAATTCGCGATTGTCCGCCGTTTGCGCAAAGGCGTTGGCGAAGAGCTCATGCACCTCGGCCTCTCCGTTGCGATCGGCATCGAGCAGACGCCAGATGCCGTTGCGATCGAAGACAAAGATTTCGTCGTTTCTCAGTGCGACAGACATCGGTTCATGGAGCCCGGAGGCGAATCTGCGCCAGTGGACCGGACCGCGGTCGCGGTGCAGACCGCTCGCCAGCCAGACATCGCCGTCCACCGTGACGCCCACTCCAGTCCCATCGCCGCGAAACTGGATATCGCTCAACCGCACCGCCCGGCGCCACGGATTTTCATCCGGTAGCCCGATGCGATCGACCACGTAGGCGCCATCGGCACGCGATGGTACCGCGAGGGTTTCAACCGTCTGCGGCCAGCGTGCCATCGGCTCCGGCACGGACGCGGGCTCCATCGGCACCACCGGCGGTACAGCCGATTCCCCGAGGGCGAGCACCACGGTAACCGCCCGAGACCTCGCCGGAATCCGTACCCACCAGACACCGTCGGCAAGGAGCAGCGTAGCCGGATCGCCGCCCGGGCCGGTGCCGATGGCGATTCCTGCCTTTCGTCCTGCCGCATCCGGGACACCGGGCGCCCCGGCGACCAACCAAAGGTCCCCGCTGGCCGGCCCGATCTCGAGCCGCCGCAGGAAAACGGGCGCACCCGCGGTAGAACTTCCGGTCCAGGACTCGCATACCTCGGTGCCGGCGACCCGATAGACGAGGCGCACACCGCGACCATCGATTCGCAACGCCTCGAACCGCCCTGCGTCCGGATTGATCGGTCCGCGCCCCACTTCCTCGGCACTCGGTGCCGGCTCGCGCGGATCGACCAGAGGGCCGCGGTGGTCCGCGTGCCAGCCGGGATAGATCCCGTTCACCCACCATACCCGCCCAACAGGCTGGGGCGCTGGAAACTGACCGGCGGGCGTTTTGCGCGCCGGATCGTGATAGGATCCGTAGGCCAGCGATCGATCGGTTACCCCGGCCCCGCGCCAAACGGCCGCGACTCGCAGCAGGTCGGGATCGAAACAGACGAAGCCGTCGTCCGGAAGTTTGAGAACAATTCCCCGCGGCGTGAGATTGGCCGCTGCAATTCCGGGCAAACGGGCATCAAGAACCGAAGAGAAGAAGGGAAAATCAGGCTCCAACCAAGCCCCCCAGCGCGCAGGCTGAGTTGCCCCCGCAGCAGCGTGGGCGCCACCAAGTGCGGCGAGGATACAAGCGCGGAACAGTAGTCGTATCATTGGATGTTTCCGGTCGGGCGGAACCGCGCACAAACCCGAAAACAAGAAGAGCAACGGCCCGCCGCCCGGCTGAAATCGACGCGCAGGCCGGCCGCATCCCCCACGCAAATCCGACATTCCAATCTGAATTGGGGGAACAGCCCGCGCCGGGGTTCGAATCAAGCTGGCGCCAAACCAAGATGACAGTCCCCTACCCCCGATTCCGCTTCGCTTGGGCTTTGATTTGCCTGCTCGTGTGGTTTGGCGCGCGCCCGGCGCTTCGCGCGGCCGATTTTCCGCGCCTCCTGCCCGTGCCTCGCGACGGCGGCTTCCGGATGGAAGGCTATTGGTGCTGGGACCCCACGGTCATTCACGGCGCGGACGGCAAGTACCATCTGTTCGCCTCCCGGTGGCCCAAGTCGGTTTCATTTCATCCGGGATGGATGACCGACTCCGAAGTCGTACATGCGGTCGCGGACCATCCGGCCGGACCGTACACCTTCAAATCGGTGGTACTGCCCCGCCGCGGCGCGGAATACTGGGACGGCCTTTCGACGTTCAATCCCACGATCCGCAAATGCGGCGACAGCTACCTGCTCTTCTATGTCGGCACAACCAACCCGATCGGCGCGGGACCACGGGGACGAAAATTCGAACTGGATGATCCCCGCTGCTTGGTGGCACGCGCCAACAAGCGGGTGGGACTCGCCATCGCCAAGTCTCTGGACGGGCCATGGGAACGCTTCGATCGTCCGATTCTCGATACCAAACCGGGCACCTTCTACAGTTTTCTGACCTCGAACCCTGCCCCGGTCGTCGCTCCGGACGGATCCGTGGTGCTGGTCTTCAAGGCGCGCGGGTACGCACCTACGAGCGAAGGCCGACACGACAGTGCCATCGGATCCTACGGCCGTATGGTACTTGGAGCAGCCAAGGCGGCGCATTTCCGCGGGCCCTACGAGGTAGTGGGAGACCGTCCGCTGTTCGGCCCCGACCACATCGGCGAAGTCGAAGACCCATTCATGTGGCGGACGCCCGACGGGGCTTACGAACTCATCGCCAAAGACATGACCGGCAAAATCGTCGGGGAGCGTCACGCCGGGATCCACGCCCGGTCGCAGGACGCCCTATCGTGGACGCTGGCGGCGCAGCCCAAGGCATGGACGCGGAACATCGTCTGGGACGATGGGCAGCCGGAGACACTGACAAAACTGGAACGCCCGTTCGTCTATTTCGAAGCCGGCCAAGCGCGCTACCTTTTCGGCGCCGTCGGCCGGGGCGGAACGGGCCACGAAGGGATGACGGAGGCAATCATCATCGCGATTCCGCTAATCCATGCGCCCTGAGCCGTGGGTGCGAAACAGGTGCCGGAAAGTCCTCCGGCCGTGGAGCCCGAACCCCCGATCCGACCCGTTCACGATGGACTTTATCTCATCTGCAGCGCGTTGACCCCGCTTTCTTCCGAATGAAAATCCGATTCCCGTTCCTCTTGCTGTTCTTGCCGGCACTGACCTTTGCCGCGGATCCCGGTTCTCTCGTCTACGAAGGGACCGCGGGGCCGGGCAAGGGCGTCCATATCGTCTTCCTTTCCGGCGATCACGAGTATCGCTCGGAGGAAACGCTGCCCGCACTGGCCCGCGTGCTGGCAAAACACCACGGCTTCAAATGCACCGTGCTTTTCAATGTCGACGCGCAATCCGGCGCCATCGTCCCGGGCAATTCCAACTCTCCCGGACTGGAGGCACTCGCGACCGCCGATCTCGCCGTATTCTTCCTGCGTTTTCAGAATCTGCCGAGTGAGCAGATGAAGCACATCGCGGCGTATCTCGACCGGGGCGGTCCGGTCGTCGGACTCCGCACCGCGACCCATGCGTTCAAACTTCCCGCGACGGACGCTTTTGCCCGATACAGTTGGGACTACAAACGCGAGGACTACGTCGGTGGATTCGGCCATCAGGTGCTTGGGCAATCGTGGGTCGGCCACTACGGCAAGAACCACACCCAGAGCACCCGCATCGACATCGTTCCCGCGGCCGCGGGTCACCCCATTTTGCGCGGTGTGAACGGCGTTTGGGCCCGCGAAGGCGCCTACGTCGGCAAACCGACGGACGGTGATATCCTGACGATGGCGCAACCGCTGGACGGCATGACGCCCGACTCGCCTGCGGATCCAGCCAAGCCGCCGATGCCCTCCGAGTGGACACGAAGCTACCGTAGCAACTCGGGGAAAATCGGCCGCGTCTTTACTTCGCTCTACGGCGCCTCGGAGGATCTACTCAACGAAGGTTACCGGCGCATGCTGGTAAACGCGACCTTCTGGGCGCTGGGTATGGAAACGGCGATCCGGCCCGATCTCAACGTGGCGCTCGTCGGAGCCTACAAGCCGAGCACCTTCGGCAACCACCGCTACATCGCGTCGATCAAACCGTCGGCCTATGCGGACTTCGAGAGTCCCATCCCGGCGCCGGGCTCGCCTCCCCCGGTTCCGGCCAAGGCGCCCGCCAAAGAGAAGCGTTCGCAGGCTACCAACGCCGAGGCCGCCACCGGCGCGGCGGCCTCGTCCACTCCCGTTCCCGCCGTCCAGCATGCAACCGCAGTCGTGCCCGAGAGCGTCGGCAAGCCCGCGGCGAAGAAAAAGAAAGAGCCACCCAAGAAAGTCGACGCCCCCCATGCCTTGAAGTCCGAGCCAGCTCCGGCGACCGCGCAGCGGCCGCAAGCCGTCGCTCCGCCGGCCAAGGGCGAACGCATCGTGCTCGTCGGAAACGGTCTCGCCGAGCGCGATGTCTATTATAGCCGAATCGAAACCGAACTCGCCCTGCGCTACCCCGGATACGCTTTGCACTTCCGCAACATGGGCCATGTCGGCGACACCCCTGGTTTCCGCCCGCATCCGTCCCGTGCTTCGCAGTGGGCGTTCCCCGGAGCCGAGCAGTTCAATCCCGGCCTGAGCGTGCACAAAGGCCAAGGATTTTACCCCACGCCGGACCAGTGGCTCACGCACCTCAAGGCCGACACCATTGTCGCGTTCTTCGGCTACAACGAATCGTTCGGAGGCCCGGCCAAGGTTGCGGACTTCGAAGCCGAGTTGGATGCATGGGTCCGGCACACCTTGGGCAAAGCGTACAACGGCCAAGCTGCGCCGCGTGTTGTGCTCGTCTCGCCCATTGCATACGAGAACCAGTCTGCCCGGCGAGATCTGCCCGACGGCGTGAAGGAAAATGCGAACCTGGCGCTTTACACCGAGGCCATCGCCTCGGTTGCCGGAAAAAACGGCCTCACCTTCGTCGATCTGTTCAAACCGACGCTGGCGCTTTATCGGCTGGCGCGCGAGCCGCTCACTACCGGCGGTTTCATTCCCAACGACGAAGGCTACAAGCACGTCGCCCGCCTCGTCGCGACCGGAATTTACGGCGAGCAGGCCCGGGAATCCCGGGCCGATCCGAAGCTCGTGCACCAAGCCGTCAGGCAAAAGGACTATTTCTGGAACGCCGACTACAACATCGTGAACGGCGTGCACGCGTACGGTCGGCGCTACGCTCCCTACGGCCCGCAAAATTATCCCGACGAGATCAAAAAAATCCGCGAGATGACCGCACTGCGCGACGCCGTGATCGCCGAGGTCGCCAGCGCCCGGAAAACGGATCTCTCCGTCGACGACAGCGGGACGCACGCGCTGCCGCCGGTTCCGACGAACTACGCGCCCAGCAGGAAAAACGGCAGTACGGAAATTCTTCCCGCCGACGACAGCCTTGCCGCGCTGACCGTCCCGGAGGGCTACAAGGTCGAGCTCTTCGCGAGCGAGAAGACGTTTCCGAATCTCGCGAATCCGATGCAGCTCTCGTTCGACAACCGCGGGCGGCTGTGGGTTGCGGTCATGCCCGCCTATCCCGCCTATCGTCCCGGCGACCGGCTGCCCGACGACAAGATTCTCATCTACGAGGACACCGACGGCGACGGCAAGGCGGACAAGGAGACCGTCTTCGCGGACAACCTACACCTGCCCATTGGTTTCGAGTTCGCACCCGAGGGAGTGTATGTTTCGCAGGCGCCGAATCTGGTCCTCCTGAGCGACACCGACGGCGACGACAAAGCCGACCGCTACGAGATCATTCTCGGCGGCTTCGATTCCCACGACACACACCATGCCATCAGCGCCTTCACCGCCGACCCCAGCGGCGCAATCGTGATGTGCGAGGGCGTCTTTCTCCATTCCAACGTGGAGACGCCCTACGGTCCGGTGCGCTGCGTCGACGGCGGTTTTTTCCGCTACAGCCCGCAACGAGGAATGCTGGAGCGAACGATCCAGATGAGCATTCCCAATCCATGGGGCTATGCCTTCGACCGATGGGGCCAAGATTTCTTCCTCTTCACGTCCGGCACCGCCATGAACTGGTCCTTGCCCGTGCAGGTGAAGCCGACCTTCGGCAGCAAGACGCCCGCAACGGTCGACCTCATTCCCGCCGGCGAGAAGGTTCGGCCTACCTCGGGGCTCGAGATCGTTTCTTCGCGCCACTTCCCGGACGAAGTCCAAGGCGACATCATTCTCGCCAACACCATCGGCTTCCTCGGCATCAAGCAGCATCAGATCGAGGACGAAGGTACCGGCTGGAAGACCACCTTCCGTCAGAATCTGCTCACCAGCACGGACCTCAATTTCCGTCCCGTCGACCTCGAGTTCGCTCCGGATGGATCGCTCTATGTGATCGACTGGCACAACATCCTCATCGGGCACATGCAGCACAACGCCCGCGATCCGATGCGCGACCACAACCACGGCCGCATCTATCGCATCACCTATCCAAGCCGACCGCTCGTGAAACCGGCGCACGTCGGGGGCGCGCCCCTCTCGACCCTGCTTGAGAATCTGAAGGAGCCGGAGATCCGCACCCGCTTTCGTACCCGGCGCGAAATCCGCAGCCATCCGGCGGCGGAGGTTTTGCCCGCGGTGAAAAATTGGGCCGCCGCGCAAACAGCACCCGAAGCAAAGCTCGAGGCGCTTTGGATCACTTGGGGAATGAACTCCGTCGACGAGGCTCTGCTGCGCGAGTTGCTCGCCGCGTCGGATTTCCATGTCCGCGCCGCCGCGGTCCGTGTGCTGCGCTACAATATGCACCGCATCGCCGACAGCGCCGCGCTGCTGCAAAAGGCTGCCGACGACGAGCACGGCCGGGTGCGACTCGAAGCCGTTGTCGCCGCGTCTTGGTTGCCGGATGCTCCGGCCGCCGGCAAGATCGTGGCCATGGCCTCGAGCCGGCCGCTCGACCGATGGAGCAAGGCGGTTGTGAAGACAGCGGCCGATCGCATAGGCGGCGTCGCCGAAGCAGAAAATCCCGAGTTTCCCCAGCTCCCGGCACCCGCCTACCTGGACTCATCGGGCCGGGATCAATTCCGCGCCGGCCAGCAAATCTACCAGCGCGAAGGCCACTGCATCACCTGCCACCAGGCGAACGGCCAGGGTCTCGACCCGGCGTTTCCGTCGATCGCGAATAGTCCCTGGGTCAATGGCGACACCGAGCGACTGATAAAACTCACGCTTTACGGGCTGATGGGGCCGCTGGAGATCAACGGCAAGAAGTACGACGGACAAGTGCCGATGACCCCCTTTGGCGGCATGCTGGACGACGAAGAAGTCGCCGCCGTGCTCACTTATGTGCGCAACAGCTTCGGCAACCGGTCTGCTCCGATTTCGGCGGCCGAGGTCCAAAGCGTCCGGGCCAAAAGCCCCGGTCGCACGATGCTCTTCAGCACCGAGGAACTGCTGAAAGAGCATCCTCTGAAGTGAACGGCGCAGGGATACCACCCAAGGGGACTGGTCCGGATGTTGTCCTCGTCGAGGCCTACGACGCCGAGGGCGGAAGCAATCCGCGGTTGGTGGAGGAAGGCGCTGAACGTCTCGGCCAATCTTTCGCAACGCCACGCACCATAAGTGTTCAGTTTTGGTCGGGTTGGTCTGCCAGATCTCGGAGCATGTCTCGGGCTGTGGTGAGGTCGGCGATGGCGGCGGCGAGCGCCCGACCGTCGATTTCAGGCTGAGCGCCCTTGGCTACGTCGTTCAGGATCAAGTGGGCGCCAGCGAGGTAGGAATCGATTTTAAGGAGGCGTTGCGCGAGGAGCATGGGAGAAAAATTAACCGACCAAGAACTGCAGTTATCGATGAGAAGTCGCGGACGAGCCGAAATCGTGGATGGGCGAATGACGCTCGAACAAGCCACGAGGTTGTTCGGTTCATGCGATCTGGTGAAATCCGTAAAACCGGGACACCACCTGCACCACCGGCTCATCGCATCTACGCCATCGTCCAACGCAACCTCAGGGCATTCGTCGCAATTTCTGCGGCCGGCGCCGTCGGTGGCGCTTAGTGTCCATGCCCCGCTCTTCCGTATACATATTGCGCCGCTGCCTGCCGCTCGCTTTCGCGTTGTTGCTGACTTCGGCGCATGCTGAATTCAATCCGCCTCCCGAGGCCGTTGCCCTAACCGACCCACGGATGGAGCAGTGGTCGGAGGCAGTCCGTCCGCCCGTGCGCATCACGGGACGTATCGTCAACCTATCGGCAGACAACCCAGCGAAGCCGGCGATTTCCGGTTCCCTTGTGCTGGCCGGTCCGCAAAGCCAGTTGGCGAAAACCGCCGTCGTGGCCGACGACGGCACATTCCAACTGGAACTGCCCGCGGCGTACCCGATTCAGCAGATTTGGTTCCGGGTCGGCCGGCTGTTCTATGCCGGATTGCTGGTCAGCCGCGGTCTGCATGTGGAAATCGACGCCGCAAACCTCAGTGCAAAACTGACCGGGCCCGACGGCTTGCTCAACGAAGAGGTGCGTCGATTCCAATTCCAGTTTCGGAAGGAACGGCAGAATGAAATCGAACGCCTGATGCGGGAAATCTCCCTGCAGCGGGACGCAGGCGACCTCGGTACCACTTTGGGAAAACTGGAAGACCTTCACCGGGAATCGCGCGCTTTGCTCGACGAATTTGCCCCGCGGTTCGGCGGGTTCATTTTGGCCAGCGATCTCGACGCCCAGTTCTATTCGGCGGCCATTCGGGCGTCGCGCGGTCGCGAGCGTGAGTTGGTCGATTCTCCACTGTGGCCGCGCGTGGCACGGCACGCGACCTGGGCGATCACCAACGAGCAGACCGCATTCTTCCGTGGGCTGCAGGGTTTTCTCCGCGGCCTGCGTTTTGGCAGCCGGGTGCCCGCCTCCGAGATACTCGCCGCCCTCTCATCGGCGATATCGCTTGCTCCTCCGGCAGTCCGTGAAAACCACGCTGCTGCCCTCGCGTTGTGCACCCCCAACTCAGCCACCGCTCCCGATTCGGCGGAGTTCAAGGCCGCGCTACAGCGCCTTTCCGAAGCCGGGTGGCTGAGCGCCGCGCCTGCCGTCATCCGCGGAATACAGTCCAGCGCGCCAGCAGCGCTGCCGACCGCCACCCTCGAGTTTGCACTGATTTTCGCCATTCCCGCAGATGCCGCCGAAGCCGTACTCGCCTACTCCACCCTCGAAGAGACTATCACGAAACCGTGGATCCGGGCGCTGTTACGTGATCAAACGCGTGAAGCAAAGCTACGACTTGCGACGGCGAACGCAGCTCTGGGGGCGCGTTCGGAGACGGTCACTGCAACACCGCTCGGCGAACCCATCAAACGCCTTCCCGCCGGCGCGCAACCGTACCGCTGGCCCGATCTCACTGGCCGCGCGATATTGGATCAAATCCGCGCTGCCTTTCCCGGCCGTGCCCTGCTCCTCGATTTCTGGGGACCATGGTGCCACCCCTGCCTTGAGGATCTGCCTCACAGCCGCGCGATGCACGCAGCGTTGAAAGATCGCCCGATCGAATTCGTCTACTTTGCCTGCCGCACCGATCCCGGCGCCTGGCAACGAAGCGTCGCCGACCTGCGACTCGCCGGCACCCATGTGTTCCTAGAGCCCGCCCAGACGGCAGAGCTGATGAGTCTCTTTGGTCTAGGTGGCTTCCCCGGTTACGCCTTCCTTGATCGGGACGGCAAGTATCACCCCGGATTGATCACACGCTTCGCCAATACCAAAGCGTCGGCGATCGACGCGTTACTCAAACCTTGAGGTTCGCGCCTGATCCTGATCCGACACGTGGGCGGCGGTCGCAATGAACCGGTGTTAGTCGACGCCGCAGAGGAACGCGGTCCCAAATATACCCGGCCGGTCGTCTTCGTACGTAAGCAGCGGGAACATGTAACTGTTGGCCCAGTGCGGCTTATTCTGCACGGTGGCGAAAAACTGCTGCGACGCTTCGGCGCGGGGATCGTAATCGATGCTGGTCGCGTAGATTTCGAGGACGTTGCGCCAGAACTCCTTTTCCGACGACCGGATGTCGCGGATGCGTTCGAGGAGGAGATCGAAATAGTTGCCGGATTTGCCCTGCTTGAACTTTTCGTCGTTGAGGACGTACCCCTTGACGAGGTAGTCGCGGAGTTGCTGGGTGGCCCAGACTCGGAACTGAACGCCGTGGTGGGATTTTACGCGGTAGCCGACGGAGATGATGACATCGAGGGAGTAGTGCTCGACTTGGTAGGTTTTGCCGTCGGCGGCAGTGGTTGCAAAAAGTGCAACAACTGGCTCGGGTTTCAGTTCTCCTTCTTCGAAAACGTTTTGGATGTGGCGCGAGATGGTGGATTTGTCTCGCTGGAAGAGGTCCGCGATTTGCCCGGCGGAGAGCCAGACGGACTCGCCGACCAAGCGGACGTCGATCCGGGTCTGTCCGTCCTCGGTCTGGAAGAGGATGATTTCGCCGGGGTCTCTCATAGGCCGAGTCCCTTCAAGGATCCGTCTATCTTTTGGCGGACAACGGCGAGTTCGCCTTCGAGTTGGGCGATCTCCTTTTCACGGCGCCGAGGTCAATTGCGGCTTCTTCTTCGAACCTGTTGATGTAGCGCGGAATGTTCAGGTTGTAGTCGTTGTCGGCGATCTCCTGAGCGGTGGCGCGGTAGTCGTATTCTTCGATGGCGCAACAGTCGGGAAAAGGAACGGAGGGCAGGAAATGAAAAAGCTGGCAGGCACCCGCAGGACGACCGCGCCTTCTTCAAGCTGCTCGATCACGTCGTCCCGGCATGGCGGTCGATCAAGGCCCGGCTGGAGCAACTGCATTGACCGGCAATCCTGCCTGGCGTCCGCAGACCGGGGCATGATCGCGATCCGGCCGATCCGGCCGGAAGCAAAAGACTGCAGACAATCCCGGGGTACCGTCTGCGTCACCTCGACCGGGGCGCACTCACAGACGTAGGACCCTGCGAGCAGAATGCTGCTGACCCCGGATTGGAATTCCCGCCGGGGATTGGAGATCACGAGGGATCGACTGCCGCGGCCACGGTTTCTTTGCTCACCCCGTGCTCCAAATCCTATACGTCATGATGCTGGTCGGCTGGCTCGCATTTCTGGGCTTTGTTTACTGGCTCTTCACCAGCACCGCGCATGTGATTGCGATGGCCACCCTGATGACGGTTTCGGCGGCGGTTCTTTGGGTGAAGGATCGAAGGAAATCCACAATTCGGCATTCCTAAGCGCCGATTTGTTGCCGGTTAGATCCGGCAGACTCTTTCGTGCTGGCACTCATGACGCGGCAGGTGCGGTCGGAACGAGATCGTCGTCGCCGGCCGAATTTTTCCGAGAAGACGCCTCTCTCTTGCCCAATTGAACGCCGGCCTGCGGAATACCTTGCTCGGGGAAACCTTCACTGCGCTCCATGCACCTACTAGCAGCTGGAAGCAACACGTAGCTAGCGAGTCGAAACGCAGGACCTCAGAGCACGCTTTGCACGTCGACCAGAGCATTGATCGCCGAATCGAATATTTTTCGACTGCAGAGGAAGCCTTTCCGTGGAAAGGGAGGCTGGAATCGTAGTACGCCGGTGTTGGACCCAGCTGAAGGGATCTGTCCTACTCAGGAAGTGGTGCAGTTCTTCCAATTCATATACATGCTCTGTCTGGCCGGGTGCATTGCGGTGCTGGTCTTCTTTTACTGGCTCAAAAGCGAAACCCCGAGTTTTTTGGCGCAGTGCGGATTGATGGCGGTCTTGGCTGTGCTTTACTGGATCAAGGACCGACAGAAAGCGCGACCGCCGCAGCCGTAAGCGCCACGTTACGGCCAGTTCTCCGGAGGAGTCGCGCCCGTTCGCATGGGGCGACGAAATTTGAAAGATGCGGCGCGCGGTAGCCGTTCTCTAGGGAATTCCGCGCCTTCGAACCATCCGGCAGGAGACGCGCTCACCAACTCCCCAACGGAAAGGACCAATCATGTCTGTCAGCATCGTCGTGAATCAGAACTCGCCCATTGTCGTGCCCTGGCAGTCCGGGATGAACGCCCAAGCGGCACTCGAAGCCGCCTACAACCAGATCCAAAACCACCGGCAATTCTGCTTCGCCCTCGACTACTACGGAGCATTCGGTGCGGGTGGCGAAAGCCCCCTCGGGTATCTCGTGATCATGATCAATGGTATCATGGACCTTCCGAACGACGGGACCTACTGGGCATTTCTGGTGAACGGCTCGTATGCCGCGGCGGGGATCGACTACACGGTTCTCAATGATGGCGACGTGGTCTCGTTTCAGCTGGAAAGCTATTCGGCCGGCCTGCATCGCGGATCCACGGTCGCCGCCAAAGCCAAACGGTTTCAGGGCTCGTGACCGCTTAGGTGCAGAGCAACGTGCCGATTCCGCGCCAAAATCGACATCCAGCCGATCACTTCCCGCGATTTTCAGCGGTCGCTCCCGGAGTCACGAAATCACGAACCGTGCAACAGGCGCTTCAACCAGCGAACGCGATTGGGCAGCTGTTTCATTCGCTCGAGGATGTATTCGTAACGGCGCGGCCCGCGAAGACGCAGCCGTTTCGCTTCGCGATCCAGCGCCTGCGCGAGCTTCCGATCCTCCCGCTGCTGTTGTCGGATCAGGAAAAGCTTGCCGCCCTGCCGGCTGGCCCCGTGCGCCTTGTGGACTTCAGCAATCGCCTTCCAGACAAACGTGCCGTTGGCCGCCAAGCTCATCCCGCGGGGAACAAAGATCATGGTTCCATGCGGAGTCGGATTTGCGGTCAGCTTCAGCGCCAACGGATTCTCGTTCTCGAATCCATAGAGGCACCACCGGTGGCAAAGAGCGTCGAACGTGATCTGGAATCGATCCGCTTTCCGGCTCCAATTGAAGCCGTGGCGGCAGTCGAATCCGCGTTCCCGCGCCAGCGTCCTACGCATCACGCCTTTGGAGTTCGGCCGGAACTGCCGGGCGTAGCGGCTCTTGATCCGATTCCAGAAGCGCTTCAGCAGCGGATCGGCTTCCAGGGCAAGTTCGAGTTCCCGGTATCGCAGCGGCTCCCGCGAGAATCGGTCGTAACGCCCTTCGGCGACCGCCGCTTCGTGCGCCTTCATGGCCGCGATTTTGTCCGAGGACGGCGATTCCTCGATCAAGCCAAGGAGCAGAATAATGTCGGCGTCCAGTTCACCGTCCGCCCGCAAGGTATCGACCAAGTGACGGGCCAATCCGCAATAGTCGACAGCCTGCAGCGTGAGCGGAGAAATGAGCCAGTCGTGTACCCGCCAAAGCTCCGAGCTCAGCGGATGGGCGTCGATTCGGTCCTTCAACGCGAACCACGACCTCACCACGTCGGAACAAACCTCGTAGCGGTTGAAGCTCAACTCGCGCAAGCTGCGCAGCGACCGGCGCAATGTTCTGGTGGCGGTAGGCATAGTGAATTCGCGTTGGCGGAACCGGCCCGATCTTTGTGCACGATCATTGGGCCGACTCGCTGCTCTTTCCATGATACTATGATGGGACAAAGCGCATTCCAGCCACACCCTCCTCTTATGACGAACTACATCCGCAATGCAGGAAAGACCTGGACGGGAAACGAGATCCAAAACCTCGGAAAGCTCGCCTCCGGCAATACTCCCACCCGTGTCATCGGTTTCAAGCTCGGCCGGCCGGTCGCCGGCGTCTACGCCAAAGCCTCCGAGCTCGGCATTTCGCTGAAGCCGGTCAATCGCAGCCCGCGCAACAACTCCCGCGGCTGAACCAAACGGAAAACGAGCAGCGATCAGCCGGCAGGCGGAGCGTGGATATGACCGGACAACGGCCGAACCCTTGAGATCCAGGCACCGATTCCATCGCTGAACCAAGCTGCAGAAAATCTGTGAGCGCACCCTCCGAATGCGGTCCCGTTCGGCACCCGGCCGAAACCGTCCCCTGGGCGAAGACGGTCGTCAGGGATGGGAGGATCGTGCCCGGCATCGGAGTCTTGGATCACTGTACCAACGTCGGGTGCGTAGCGGAGGCGCTGCTAAAAGCCGCACCGCAGACGCTACGGGCCTTGTTTCCGCCCGGCGCCGCCACGCTTGCGGCGCTCCACGACATCGGAAAAATCACCCTGGGCTTCCAAGCCAAGTGTCCGGCTTGGTTGGAGCAGAGGACGTTCGACGATCGGACGCGCCGGCAGATCGCGCTGGCGGGCGCACCAGGGCAACCGACCGCCGACCACGCCTACGTGAGTCAGCTCTTTGTCCAGGAGCTTCTTCGTCCTTTCCGGTCCCACAAGTGGGCGATCGCGGTCGGATCGCACCACGGTCGTCCGAAGGGCGACTTGGGCGCTAACCGGAGTCTTTCGTTTCGCGACGCCGAACCTCGCGCCCAGGAGATGCAGGCTTGGCGCGAAGCGGTCGCGTTGCGTTTGGTCCAAATCTTCGGCCCCCTGCCCGACCGAGGTCCGGTTGAGCGCGACGGCCGGATCGATCCCTCTCTCTGGCTCGTCGCCGGCCTCATCACCGTTGCCGATTGGATCGGTTCCAACGAAGCCTTCTTTTCTCCCGCGGCCGATCAACCGCACGGCGCAGCAGGCCAAGCCGCCGCAGCGGCCTTGGCCCAGATCGGTTGGCCCGGTGCCCCCCTACGGGACTCCCCATTCGGCACCACCTTCGAATTCCCGCCCAACGCCGTTCAAGAGGCGGTTCTCGCCGCGGCAAACGGTCCAGCGCTGATCATCGTCGAAGCCCCGATGGGGTGCGGCAAAACCGAAGCCGCTCTAGGCGCGGCGCAGCAGCTGGTGGCGGCCGGTCATCACCACGGATTCTACTTTGCCCTGCCGACGCAGGTCACAAGCGACCGCATCCACCACCGAGTGGCCAAGTTCCTCCGCGCCGCCTTGGCCGATCCCGCGCATCTTCGCCTCGTCCATGGCAACTCATGGCTCAACGACGATAGCGATCTGCGTCTTCGACCCGCTTATCCCGAAGGCCCGTCGGAAGACCCGGACAATCCGGTTGCGGCCGTCGCCGATGCCCGCTCCTGGTTTGCTTCATCCAAGCATGCCCTGCTGGCACCGTACGGGGTCGGCACCATCGATCAGGCATTGCAGGGAATGGTGGCCGTGAAACATTTTTTTGTCCGGCGGTTCGCGCTGGCGGGCAAAGTTGTGATTCTCGACGAAGTCCATTCGTACGACGTCTACACCGGTTCTCTCGTGACCGCTCTGGTCAGGGAACTGCTGCAGCTCGGCTGCACCGTTCTCGTACTCAGCGCCACGCTTACCGGAGCACGTCGGCGCGAACTGCTCGCGGCGGCCGGAAGCTCGGAGACGGGTGCGCCGGATGCCTATCCGTTGATCACGGCGGCAAACCGCGGCGCGACCGCGACCCAAAGCACGCCGGAGTTTACCGGCAAGAAATCCGTCTCCCTTCGCGTCGCAACGGTTCCGGAAGACCGCACCGTCGCCGAACTCATCGCTCGCGCCGAGTCAGGCCAGCACGTGCTCTGGATTCGCAATACTGTCGTCGAGGCCCAGGACGCCCTCCGACTCATCCGGGGCGAAACGCCCGTTGCCGCCTTGCCTGCGGAGCAGATCAAAGTCGGCCTGCTCCACAGCCGCTTTCCGCAACAGCGACGGGCCGAACTCGAATCGGACTGGCTCGGGCACCTCGGACGAAATCGCCCCGAGGCCGGCCCGGGGAGCATTCTGGTCGCCACGCAAGTGGTCGAGCAGAGCGTCGACATCGATCTCGACTTCATCGTCTCCGACCTCGCTCCGACCGACATGCTTTTCCAGCGGATGGGTCGGCTTTGGCGGCACGCGCGGCCCCGGCGCGCGGCAGCGCAACCCGAGTTTTGGGTACGTCTTCCCGATATTCCGGCCGCGGACGCCCGCACGCTCGCGCGGGCGCTCGGCCGCTCCGCCAAAGTCTACGCGCCTTGGGTTCTGCTCCGCTCCGCAAAGGTGTTTTCGAATCGGAACGCTCTCGTCCTGCCGGACGCCATCCGCCCCCTGCTCGAAGCCACCTACGCGGCGCCGAGCGACGAAGAACCGGCGGCTTGGGGCGAACTCCACACCGCCCTGGAAGACGAAAAGCGCCTGCTGGCGCAGAATGCGGACGCGGTGATGATGGTACTCGGCCGACCTGCCGTGGACGATGATTCACCCGCGGCGCTCACCCGCCGCGCCGGTCCCCCGAGCATCGGAGTTCTTCTCCTCCTCGCCGCCGAGCCACTCCCCGGTCATCTGGCCCGCCTCACCACCCTCGACGGAACCGTGTTCACGGTTTCGGACTACGAATGGTCCATCGGGACGGCGCGCGCCCTTCACCCTTGGATCGTGCGCGTCCCGCGCTGGTGCGTACCGGCCTCCGCGCCGAAACCCCGCTGGCTCGGCCTTCATGTCCAGAACAACGCCGTGGTCGCCACCGTACGCGAAGATGGACGGCTACTTTGGGACGGCGAACCCGCCGCTGCCACCTATCACCGGGATTTCGGCGTCCGCATCGAGAAACGCCCAACCTCCCGCCCCCATTTTCAATCCGACGACAACGATGAATTTGACTACTGACGCTTGGATTCCAGCCCTGCGGACCGACGGCACCCGCGACCTGTTCAGCCTGCAAAGACTGTTCGCCGAAGCGCACTCGATTCGGGATCTCGCGGTCAAACCCCACGAGAGAATCGCCCTGATGCGGCTGTTGATCTGCATCACCCAAGCCGCGCTCGATGGGCCCGCCGACGAAACCGCCTGGCAGGACTGCCGCCCGGAGATTCAACCCCGCGTCCGCGCATACCTGGAAAAATGGCGGGCATCCTTCGAGTTGCTCGGCGACGGACCGCGATTTCTCCAGCTGCCGAATCTTCAGCCCGGCAAGGAGTCCGACGACGGCAACGCCGCAACCAAGCTCGATCTCGCTCTCGCCACCGGCAACAATCCGACGCTGTTCGACAACGCCGCCGGCGAAGGAAGGACTGTGGCCGCCGCGCGCGCCGCACTGAACCTACTTTCGTTTCAATGTTTTGCTCCGTCAGGAAGAATCGGAGTGGCGAAGTGGAACGGAAAAGACACGCCGGGCAAAGGGTCGAGCAACCATGCTCCCTGCACTCCATCGAGCATGCTGCACACATTTGTGCTGGGTTCGAACCTGCTGGAGTCCGTTGCGTGCAATCTCCTCACCAAGGAATTGGTTTCCACAAACGTGGTGAAACAATGGGGTCGGCCCTGCTGGGAGTTTCCGGTTGCGGCCGCGGGCGACTCGGCCGCCGTGGAGAACGCCACGCTTACCTACCTCGGTCGGCTGGTGCCGTACAGTCGCGCCATCCGGCTCGGGGCCTCGGGCGAGAGTATCGTTCTCGGCAACGGTTTGGACTATCCGATCTACCCGGTCTTCCGGGAGGCGAGCGCCACCGTGGTCATCCGCAAGCAGGAACCGGCGCTCCTTCCCGCTTCGACCGGGCGCGGGATCTGGCGGCAACTCCATGCCATCACCGTGAAGCGAAAATCGGATGCGGAACCCAACTCCGGGCCACTTGCCCTTGTGCTGAACAGTTTCCGTCGGGATTGCACCCTCTGGATCGGAGCACTGGTCACCGATCAGGCGAAGATTAAGGATCTGGTGGAGGCGACGTATTCGGTGCCGCCGGCGCTCTTCGATGCCTCGGGCCGCGCGGCGTATGAGGCGGGAGTCAAACATGCCGAAGCCAACGAGAGCGCCCTGATGAAATCCGTCGGGGCTTACGCCGCCGCACTCAAAGTCGACACGCCGCCGTACGACCGAGCCCGCCAGCAGTTCTGGACTCGCGTCGAACAAGGGCTCGGCGACCTCTTCGCGGCGGCCCGCGAACTTACGCCGCCCGACCAAATCGGGGGCGCGCCATGGGGCCGTACCGTGAAGGCAAGCGCCCGCGAAGCGTACGAGCGCACCTGCCCGCGCCGTACGCCGCGTCAGATCCAGGCGTATGCCCAAGGGCTTCGCCACCTTCTCGCCCCCGCTACCTCCGCCAGCCCCGCCAAAAAATCCAAAGCCAAGTCCATCGCAGCATGAGCCACCTCTCGCCCCGGGATCGCGCCGCCC
This sequence comes from Opitutaceae bacterium, assembly GCA_027482185.1. Classification (GTDB taxonomy): domain Bacteria; phylum Verrucomicrobiota; class Verrucomicrobiia; order Opitutales; family Opitutaceae; genus ER46. The sequence goes on from JAIXWF010000009.1 coordinate 61,689, forward strand.
GTTTCGTCGGCGCACTTCGTCCTCTCGCCGCCCGGCAAGACCGCGGTGCCCTGTCTGCGCTCCGCCGCGGCCTGAGCCCCGCCACCGTCATGGATGCCTGGCCGGTCGTTGCCCGCTTGGGCGGCGAAATCGGCCAACCCGGCGAATCCGTCTTCGTCGATATAGCCGCGCTGTTCGCCACGCACCCGGCCGAGGCTGCGGTCCGCAACTTCGGCGATACCTGCCGGGCCATCGCCCGCGAAGGCAATTCCGACAAGCTGATCGAAAGCCACGAGCGGCGCTTCCGCCGTTTGCTCGCATCCGACACTCCCGCCGACCTGAGCGGCCAGCTCCGCACCTGGATCCGCCTGGCCGCAGGCGAAGGCGCGGGCGTGAACTACGAAACCCTGTTTGCCGATCTCTGGAACTGGCCCCGGTACGCCGACGATATCCGCGTGCAATGGGCCCGCTCTTTCTGGCGGACCGGCGAAGATCCCGCCGCCGAAGGCGCAACCTCCTCCCCGGTCGAAGCATGAAAACCTCCGCCCTGCCCGTCGCTCCGGACCGCGCGCTCGCCGCCGTTCCGCTGCATCTTACCCAAATCCACGTCGCCTACGATCAGGCCGTGCGGTTGCTCCGCATCCGCGACAGCTACGACTGGCATCAGCACCTGTGGGAGGCCTTCCCCGGACGCGACGGTGCGGCCCGTGACTTCCTCGTGCGCATCGACGAAAAGGAAGAAACGTATCGCGTCCTCATTCTCTCGCGTACGCCGGCGAGCCGGCCGGCGTGGTGCCCGAGTGGCAATTTCGCCACCAAACCGGTACCCGACGCATTCTTTGGCCATCGCGACTATACGTTCAGCCTGCTGGCCAATCCCACGAAAAAGGTCCGCTCGAACTCCGCCGGTGAACGAAGCAAGAACGGACGGCGGGTCCCGCTGACTTCCCGCGGTGATCTCCTGGCGTGGCTCGAACGCAAGGCCGCCGCCTCGGGCTTCGCGATCGACACCGAGCAGACGCAAACCGTGCCGCGCGGGCGGGAATACTTCCACAAAGACCGCCCCCGCACCCAGGGTCTGCATGCCGCGGTGGAATTTCGCGGCCGCCTGACGGTCATCGATCCTACCGCCTTCCGCGCCGCAGCGACGGCCGGAATCGGCTCAGCCAAAGCCTTCGGCTTCGGCCTCCTCGTCCTTGCCCCACTCGCCTGAGCATTAGCCCCTTCCGAATCCTCCGAACTTTTCAATCCAACATGAACCTCATCGAACTCCACATCCTCCAGTCCTTCCCCGTTTCCTGCCTCAACCGCGACGACGTCGGCGCGCCCAAAACCGCCGTGTTTGGCGGTGTCAATCGCGCCCGGCTCTCCAGCCAGTCGCTCAAGCGCGCGATCCGCGAATTCTCCGCCGACCTGCTGCCGGCCCGCTTCCAAGGGGAGCGCACCAAGCTTATCGTCGAGCCTTTGGCCACCGCCCTGCAGAAACACGGCGTCGCCGACGCAGCGGTCGCCCGCGAGCACGCGAAAAACATCGCCGACAAACTGGCCAAACTCGACGCCAAAGCCGCCGAGGACGACGCCAAGGTCGGCACGCTTACCTTCCTTGCTCCGTCCGAAATCGACGCCATCGCCGCCGATGTCGCCGCCCTGGTGGCGACCAATCCCAAGACCAAGGACTACGAGAAGAGTCTCGACAAGTCCTGCAAGAAAGCCGGCCTGCTCGACGGCGCCGATATCGCGCTCTTCGGCCGCATGGTCGCGAGTCTGCCCTCCCTCACGCTCGAAGGCGCCGCGATGTTCGGCCACGCGCTTTCGACCCACCGCGCGGACAACGACCTCGACTTCTATTCCGCCGTCGACGACCGAAAGCCGAAAGACGACGACGCCGGCGCGGGCATGATCGGTACCCTCGAATTCTCCTCGGCCGTCTACTATCGCTACACCGCCCTCAACCTCGACCTGCTAGCCGACGCCGCCCACCTCGGAAAGCTTTCGCCCGACGAACGGCGCGCCGTGGTCGATGCATTTATCCGCGCCACGCTCCAGGCGGTGCCGGGAGCGCGCAAGAATTCGATGAACGCCCATACGTTGCCCGGTTTCGTGCTCGGAACCTACAAAGCCGCGGGCCAGCCGGTGCAACTGGTGAATGCGTTCGAGGCGCCGGTGCGGGCCAAAGCGGGTCTTCTGGCTGAATCGATCGACGCGCTGAAGTCGCACCACGAGGCGCTCAAGAAGACCTGGGACATCAAATGCGACACCGAAGTCGCCCTGCCCGACGTCACGTTGGCCGAGTTTGTCGCCGCGCTTACCCGCCATGTCCGCTGACGCCCGACTCGCCCTCTTGCTGGATGCGCCGATGCAGTCGTGGGGCCACGCATCCCGTTTCGAGCGCCGGACGACCGCACTGCACCCGACCCGCTCCGGCATTTTCGGTCTCCTCGCCGCCGCGCTGGGCATCGACAAGCACGCGCCCGACGAGGCCAATCGGCTCGCCCGCTTCGCGCCCCTGCGCCTCACGACGGTGACGTTGCCGCGCTGCGCGCGCGGCCAACGGGGCGCAGAACTGCCCATCGTGCGGCTGGAAGACTACCATACGGTCGGACCGCGCGAAGGCATCCGCCGCGCGAGCGGCAAGGTGGACCGGGACGCAACCGTGCAGACCTATCGCCACTATCTGCTCGATGCCCGCTTCGGCGTGCTGCTGGACGGACCGCCCGAACTCCTCGCCGAGCTGGCTGCGGCGCTGCGCGACCCGGTTTGGGGAGTTTGGTTCGGGCGCAAATGCTGCCTGCCCGCCGCACCGCTCCTCGCCGCCGGCCCGGCCGCACCCGAGGAGGCTTGGCGCGAATTGCTCCGCCGCGCCGGACTTTCCGGGACGGAGAACCTTGCCGACTTCGATCATGTCCGGGAATGCGGACCCGGCGAGCCGGGCGCCGACTCTCTTGACGATTCGCCCGTCGGCTACGGCCGCCCCATCGGCGAACGCCATGCGCCGCGGTGGATCCGCCGGTTGGCCCGAGGGCAGCACGGCCGCACCTGATCGTCGGTCGCAGCCCCGGCTCCCATGCCGATCTTCGAGAAACCGCCGCTCGATTCCCTCACGCCCGCGAAAGATCGCTGGACCCCGCTCTACCTCGAGCACGGCCGTCTCGAGGTGGACGACTCCAGCGTGAAGTGGCTCGGAGCCGACGGGCTCAAGTGCCGGCTGCCCATCGCCACGATTTCCGCCCTCCTGCTGGGACCGGGGACCACCGTCACCCACGCCGCGGTGAAGGCGTGCGCCGAGAGCAACACCCCCGTTTGCTGGACCGGCCACGATGCGCTGAGCTTCTACGCCTACGGTCTCGCCCCGAACCACAACAACGACATGCCGCGGCTCCACGCCGCGGCCTGGGCGGACAAACGGCGCCGGACGCAGATCGCGCGGGCCATGTTCCGCATGCGTTTCGGCGACGCGCCCGTGGACGACAAGTCCGTCGCGGAGTTGCGCGGCATGGAAGGCATCCGGGTGCGGCAAATCTACTCCGATCTTGGCCGTGAGCACGGCGTCAGTTGGCGAGCCCGCAACTACGACACCAAGAACTGGGACGTCTCCGATCCCATCAACCAGGCCCTCTCCACCGCGAACGCCAGTTTTTACGCCTTGGTTTCCGCCGTCATCTGTTCCCTCGGCTATCTCCCCGCACTGGGGTTTATCCACGATGCCGGAACCACGCCCTTCGTTTTCGACGTGGCCGATCTCTACAAGCACGAGACCACCCAACCTGCCGCTTTTCTCGCCGTGAAGGAAGATCCGCGCTGCGACCGCGAACGGGTCCGCCGCCTGCTGAAGGCCCAGATCGAAGAACGCCGCATCCTGCAACGGCTGCCGAAGGATCTCGCCGCGCTCTTCGGCGCCGACGAGTCGGAGCCGGCCCCGGCCGGCGACCGCCCGCCTTCCGCGATCCGATGACCGTCCTCATCGCGCAGGATACGCCGCCGGCGGTGCGCGGATTGCTGAAGCGCTGGTTCATCGAACCGCGGGCCAATGTATTCGTGGGCACCATCAATCGGCGAACCCGCGAGAAAGTGCTGCGGTTCATCAAACGCCACGCGCTGGAATCGAGCTGGCTGGTCTTGATGAGCGAGCCGAACTGCCAAGGCTTCCGCATCGAGCGATGGGGAACACCGGATCGCAAAGACATCAACCTCAGCGGACTTTGGCTGGTCGCCGAAAGCTGGGTGGATCCGGAAAATCAGCCCTTCTGATTTCGGAAAAAGCGGTATTGCGACTGCGCTAAGCCGTTGGCATTTCAGGGTTCTCCCCACCCGCGTGGGGATGGTCCGGACTGGAGTGTGCTGACCGACCGGCGCGGCGAGTTCTCCCCACCCGCGTGGGGATGGTCCGCCGGCACGTATGACTTCGACGATGCGCTGAGTGTTCTCCCCACCCGCGTGGGGATGGTCCGTCAGTCCACGAAAAAGAATCGTCGGCGAGCGGGTTCTCCCCACCCGCGTGGGGATGGTCCGTGTTACTGCGCCTGGGTGCGACGATTCGGCCTGTTCTCCCCACCCGCGTGGGGATGGTCCGTCGACGGCCGTGAGCGGCAGCTGCGTCTCGCGGTTCTCCCCACCCGCGTGGGGATGGTCCGCCAGTCTCGGAAGAGCTGTTGTCCGAAGTGGCGTTCTCCCCACCCGCGTGGGGATGGTCCGCACGACGAGATTGTCCAGGAGTCCCTCACGTCGTTCTCCCCACCCGCGTGGGGATGGTCCGCGGAATCTGCGCAGCGTGAAATCCCTGCCGGGGTTCTCCCCACCCGCGTGGGGATGGTCCGCTCCGCGCGTTGCAGGCCCACGACAGCGCCTAGTTCTCCCCACCCGCGTGGGGATGGTCCGATCACCGGTGAGCGTTTCGGCACCGATGGCCCGTTCTCCCCACCCGCGTGGGGATGGTCCGCGCCCCGGCCGGTACGGCAACGGCCTCCGGGTGTTCTCCCCACCCGCGTGGGGATGGTCCGTTGTCGGGCCTAGAAACCGCCACCGGCAAGCGGTTCTCCCCACCCGCGTGGGGATGGTCCGCTTCTCGCGTCCTACGCCGACCGCCTCGGCCTGTTCTCCCCACCCGCGTGGGGATGGTCCGTTTATGTCGTCGCGATAAAGCCGCATCCAGATGTTCTCCCCACCCGCGTGGGGATGGTCCGGGCTCACGAGCGGAGGGGCGGCGGCTCATGTGGTTCTCCCCACCCGCGTGGGGATGGTCCGGTCACCGCGCGCAGGGTGTGGTATGCTGCATAGTTCTCCCCACCCGCGTGGGGATGGTCCGTCCGCCCAGGTCACGAAGACCGGCGTTTTCGTGTTCTCCCCACCCGCGTGGGGATGGTCCGCGGCGGGAACCTCATTTGAAGGGCGAAGCGTTGTTCTCCCCACCCGCGTGGGGATGGTCCGGGCGACCCGTTCATCGACCAAGCCGAGCTTCGGTTCTCCCCACCCGCGTGGGGATGGTCCGACATTTCCGTAGAGGTCAATCGCGACGGTCGGGTTCTCCCCACCCGCGTGGGGATGGTCCGCGAACGCGTTCGTTTTGGGGTCCCGATTGCATGTTCTCCCCACCCGCGTGGGGATGGTCCGGCAATGGTAATGAGGAGCGCCGCGGAGTTGAAGTTCTCCCCACCCGCGTGGGGATGGTCCGTCAGAACGGAACGTCCTCATCCAAGTTTTCGGGTTCTCCCCACCCGCGTGGGGATGGTCCGGGCTGCACAACATGCCGGCCTAACCGCGGCCGGTTCTCCCCACCCGCGTGGGGATGGTCCGCATTGCTCGGCCGGACCGCCTCCAACCTGCGCGTTCTCCCCACCCGCGTGGGGATGGTCCGCATTTCCATTTTGGAACCTTTGTTGAGTGTCAGTTCTCCCCACCCGCGTGGGGATGGTCCGGGCTAGTGTCTCAGTTATCCAAAACTCTCACGGTTCTCCCCACCCGCGTGGGGATGGTCCGGAGTTGTAGCGCGCCTCGCGTTCGGCCGCCTTGTTCTCCCCACCCGCGTGGGGATGGTCCGGATGATCTGCCCGCTGATTTTCCTCAGCAGGAGTTCTCCCCACCCGCGTGGGGATGGTCCGGACGCCGGGCTTACTCGGCAGTCGTCGTGAGCGTTCTCCCCACCCGCGTGGGGATGGTCCGCGAGGAGGTTCACAAACATCCGCGCCGGCGCCGTTCTCCCCACCCGCGTGGGGATGGTCCGTAGCCCTTGGCCCGACCCGCAGTCAGCTTGTCGTTCTCCCCACCCGCGTGGGGATGGTCCGGAACCGGAAGAAAACACCGAATTGCGGAAGCAGTTCTCCCCACCCGCGTGGGGATGGTCCGAAAATCGGGATTTCGCCCGTGCCCGGTGTATAGTTCTCCCCACCCGCGTGGGGATGGTCCGGAGTGATCCGGAGCGAGATCGACCCGGACGGAGTTCTCCCCACCCGCGTGGGGATGGTCCGAACCACGGCCAGGCCAGCCCGTATCGCGGGCAGTTCTCCCCACCCGCGTGGGGATGGTCCGGCGCCAGGCATCGGCCCGGTACGCTTTAACGCGTTCTCCCCACCCGCGTGGGGATGGTCCGCCGCTTTGAAAGGGGCGGCTCGCTGACGGCCAGTTCTCCCCACCCGCGTGGGGATGGTCCGTCCTGCGCCGCGCGTACGCTTGGCCGGTGTCGGTTCTCCCCACCCGCGTGGGGATGGTCCGGCGCCCGGACTCATGCGGCGAAACGCGAGGCCGTTCTCCCCACCCGCGTGGGGATGGTCCGACTCCAGCCGGCCGGCAGATCGCCGGATCGGAGTTCTCCCCACCCGCGTGGGGATGGTCCGGTGAACCCGCCGGCCAGGAGGGCGCCGGCGGGGTTCTCCCCACCCGCGTGGGGATGGTCCGCCAACATTTTGCGCAAAGGCGTTCCGTGCAATGTTCTCCCCACCCGCGTGGGGATGGTCCGTGAGAACACCATTGCCCGCTTGCCAGACCGAAGTTCTCCCCACCCGCGTGGGGATGGTCCGCTTGAGCCTACTTCGCTGTACGCGAAAAAGCTGTTCTCCCCACCCGCGTGGGGATGGTCCGTCACCGGGGGCGGCCGTGCCCCATGCGAGCCAGTTCTCCCCACCCGCGTGGGGATGGTCCGGTGCGCAGTGCGCATCTGTTCGCGCCGGCCGCGTTCTCCCCACCCGCGTGGGGATGGTCCGCACGTCCCTGGCTCTGTGCGCGTTGGTTCGTGGGTTCTCCCCACCCGCGTGGGGATGGTCCCGTTCGTCGTGTTCCCGAGCGGCATCATGAATCGTTCTCCCCACCCGCGTGGGGATGGTCCGGAACGGCGGAACCTGGACGCGCCGCCGTCGTAGTTCTCCCCACCCGCGTGGGGATGGTCCGCCAGCGGATCAAGACCCTTGCGCAGTACAACAGTTCTCCCCACCCGCGTGGGGATGGTCCGCCCACCATGAGCACAGCAGCAGCACCCACCCCGTTCTCCCCACCCGCGTGGGGATGGTCCGGGCAAGCGCGTGCTGCGCGGCTTCGAGCAGTGGTTCTCCCCACCCGCGTGGGGATGGTCCGCCTTAGAGCCGACGCCGTCGTTGCCCATTGGTGTTCTCCCCACCCGCGTGGGGATGGTCCGGAGTTTACCTTCGAGGAGCTCGTCGCGGCCGCGTTCTCCCCACCCGCGTGGGGATGGTCCGCCGACTGTTCCGCGGTGGCAGGCATCAGGCGTGTTCTCCCCACCCGCGTGGGGATGGTCCGATTTCGGCGCGATCCAGGACACGGCTTTCGACGTTCTCCCCACCCGCGTGGGGATGGTCCGTTGACGGAAGCGACGACGGAACGAACGCCACGGTTCTCCCCACCCGCGTGGGGATGGTCCGTTCGACAGCCGCGGCCGCTGGGTGAACCTGAAGTTCTCCCCACCCGCGTGGGGATGGTCCGCGCGAGAGGAACGGCCATGAGGAGGCGCGAGGGTTCTCCCCACCCGCGTGGGGATGGTCCGGCGAATGACGGACGACAGCGCGTCGCCGACAAGTTCTCCCCACCCGCGTGGGGATGGTCCGTCGATCATGGAGACCCAGCTCTGGATCTTCGAGTTCTCCCCACCCGCGTGGGGATGGTCCGATATTCCTGCAACGTGTCCAGATGCAGAACCAGTTCTCCCCACCCGCGTGGGGATGGTCCGATGCCGACGTGGGTGATCGTACCCCAGTTCGCGTTCTCCCCACCCGCGTGGGGATGGTCCGCGATCTCCAGCACCGGCCGCGCCGCCACGTCCGTTCTCCCCACCCGCGTGGGGATGGTCCGTCCGTTCGAGTGCGCGGCGCCGACGAGCCTCGGTTCTCCCCACCCGCGTGGGGATGGTCCGCATCGTGTTTGCTTTCACGATGGCTTCCGCAAGTTCTCCCCACCCGCGTGGGGATGGTCCGTTCAAATCCCGACCGCCAATCCCCGCGCCATCGTTCTCCCCACCCGCGTGGGGATGGTCCGTTCGACGACGACCGCGGGCGCGAATTTCCTCGGTTCTCCCCACCCGCGTGGGGATGGTCCGCCGAGTTGATTCGCGGCCGGCCGATAGATGCCGTTCTCCCCACCCGCGTGGGGATGGTCCGCCAATGCACAAAACCCGCCGCCGACGGAATCGGTTCTCCCCACCCGCGTGGGGATGGTCCGTCAAAAATCGCGTCCGTTCTGGGCGCCCAAGTGTTCTCCCCACCCGCGTGGGGATGGTCCGCCCTCCCGGACGATGATCTCGCGGCGGTCCGCGTTCTCCCCACCCGCGTGGGGATGGTCCGCGCCAGACGGCGCTGTCCGAGTACGCCCCGGCGTTCTCCCCACCCCCGGGGGGATGGTCCAGACGATAGCGAAACGAAACCTACTGTGATTCGCGTTCTCCCCACCCGCGTGGGGATGGTCCGCGGGCCTTGGTGATCGTGAGCGATTTGTTGCCGTTCTCCCCACCCGCGTGGGGATGGTCCGGAAGAGACGTCGGCCGAGAGTTTGCCGGCAAAGTTCTCCCCACCCGCGTGGGGATGGTCCGATAAACGGCGGCGCGGTCCATCCGACTTTCCGGTTCTCCTCACCCGCGTGGGGATGGTCCGTTCCTGAACCCCGGCGGCGGCGCCGTCAACGTGTTCTCCCCACCCGCGTGGGGATGGTCCGCTGGAACGGCTTGGCATTTACTCCGCGGTGCCGTTCTCCCCACCCGCGTGGGGATGGTCCGTGTTTGCAGTCGGGCGAAAACCACCCGCTCGCGTTCTCCCCACCCGCGTGGGGATGGTCCGGCGTCGCGAACTTTAGCCGCATTCCCTCGTAAGTTCTCCCCACCCGCGTGGGGATGGTCCGCGGCTCGCCGCGAAGATCCTCGCATTTCCGGCGTTCTCCCCACCCGCGTGGGGATGGTCCGATCGCCGTCGAGGGTGAGACCATGCTGAAAGCGTTCTCCCCACCCGCGTGGGGATGGTCCGGTTGAGATCCGCTTCCCGCTCCAGGAGTGGGGGTTCTCCCCACCCGCGTGGGGATGGTCCGGCCTCCGGCGTCCGCTACGTCCCGGAGACTTTGTTCTCCCCACCCGCGTGGGGATGGTCCGCCGTCCGGCAGTTGGTCGGACAGCCCGATACAGTTCTCCCCACCCGCGTGGGGATGGTCCGATGAGCCACGCACCCGAACAACCCGCAGCGTCGTTCTCCCCACCCGCGTGGGGATGGTCCGTCGAATTGGCGGCAGCGCAGCACTACCAGCGCGTTCTCCCCACCCGCGTGGGGATGGTCCGAACCGCACGCCGACCGAGACCAGCGCGACCGCGTTCTCCCCACCCGCGTGGGGATGGTCCGGCAATGGTTCAGTCCTTTTCGGAATGCTACCGGTTCTCCCCACCCGCGTGGGGATGGTCCGTCGGACCGCCCGAGCGGCACCTTCCAGACCTAGTTCTCCCCACCCGCGTGGGGATGGTCCGTTGTGCAGAGTTGTGATGAGTTGGGCGGGTTTGTTCTCCCCACCCGCGTGGGGATGGTCCGGTGAAACCGTCAAAACGACGGCGGAAGCGCCAGTTCTCCCCACCCGCGTGGGGATGGTCCGTGAGCCACGCCATGAACAATGACCAAAACCAGGTTCTCCCCACCCGCGTGGGGATGGTCCGCGGGAGGAGCTGTACCAGCAGATCGAGCGTGAGTTCTCCCCACCCGCGTGGGGATGGTCCGTACGCCACGGCGGCGCGCGGCAACACCAACCGGTTCTCCCCACCCGCGTGGGGATGGTCCGCACCTCGCCGACGACCGGTGCCCTGGTTGTCCGTTCTCCCCACCCGCGTGGGGATGGTCCGTCTTCAACCTGCTTTATCACCCCTCGTTTCGCGTTCTCCCCACCCGCGTGGGGATGGTCCGCCAGGGCGTCGTCACATCGCGCACCGCCGCCAGTTCTCCCCACCCGCGTGGGGATGGTACGGTCGCGCTGGAGGTCGAGGGCGGAATCTGGACGTTCTCCCCACCCGCGTGGGGATGGTCCGCAGCTCGGGCCGCAAACGCACGGGCGGC
>JAIXWF010000021.1 GCA_027482185.1 Opitutaceae bacterium
CGTGATCGTTGGCTCTGGCGCCTTGTTCGGCTGATATTGCATTGGGAGAAAGCGGCGGACCTCAGATCGGAATCGCGCTATTTTACCCATCCATAAACCTCGCGCTGCACTCGCGCCAATTGCTCGGGTGTCCCAAAGTATATCGTTCCGAACGACGGACCACGGTCCAAATTGTTTAGAGCCACACGCATGCAGCCGATCTCAGTCACTTCGTAGACCAACTCAAACTCGCCTGAGCCCCGGGATATCTCCTTGCCCGAACCAGGTAGGGTCGGCACCGACGCCCTGCTTTCGGTCCGGGTCTGCGACAAGCTGATCCTTGCGCGGTCTCGACTGCTCAAGGTGTACCGACCTCGCACAATCACTCGACTTTTGGGTTCCAAATCGGGCGATTCGCTCAGAACGGCGACGATGGTAATCGAGTCACCTTCGGGAAGCTCATTGGGACCGACGGCTACGGTAGCTGGGGATGGCGCGCGTGCCGCAACGACGGTCGCAACCGTGAACAAGATGAAAAGACCGATTTTGGCGTACATGTGCGTGGGGATTTTTGCCGAACGTCAAAGATGAGCCACGAGCGCGGCCGGCGCGACTCCTGCGCCAGCAGGAGGCGTGACGGACGTGATCGTTGGCTCTAGCGCCTTGTTAGCCCGATATTGCATTGGGGAAATGTGTGAAACTCCAAATTGAATCTCAGAGTTTGGAGTATTCGCGAATGTAGGCGGCGTACTCGCCGTGATGGATTCGGATTAGAAATTCGAGAAGCGTGCCATTGGCAACCATGCACCCGTTCGTCGCGCGAACCATGGGATTGAATCTTCCGACCAAGTCGCGCCGGCACTGCTCGAAAATGGTAGGTGTCAAATAGTGAAACGCTGCGAGGGCATAGACTTTGGCTTCCGTGGTGCCTCGATTGTAAACCTCAATGAGCGGGCGGATCTTATCTTCTCGGGCCAAGATTCGTGCGAGCGCTCGCTCTCCTGAGGATCTACCGTTCAAAGCGACAATATCGAATGCGAAAAGCTGTACCTTTGAGAGCGCTTGAACATCGGCATCGCTCGTTGCGGCCACTGCCGACTCAGCGGCGATCGCCAGCGGGGCGAGGAACAGAAGTATGAGGAAACGCAGCGTCATTTTGGCTAACGTCAAAGATGAGCCACGAGCGCGGCCGGCGCGACTCCTGCGTCAGCAGGAGGCGTGACGGACGTGATCGTTGGCTCTGGCGCCTTGTTAGGCTGAATATAGGGAATTGGAAAAACGGGATCGAATGCCGCTTGGGAAGCAGGGAAATCCTTCGCTGCAAGCTTGGCAAAACGGGATTCCCGAACTCCCAGGATGAATGCCATGGGACCAATCTTGGAGAAACAGCATTCCCGAATTCCCAAGATGTCCGAAGCCGAAGCCCCTATTTCTTCATCAGGATGACCGCATTGGTTCCACGGCATCGAATCTCGCCCTTGATTCCATGGCATCGCCTTCACGGGAGCGAAATTGGTTCTACGGCATTCACTGCCAAGCTTCGAAATCAGGAAAACCTCCCGAATCTGATTTCGGCTCGGCCTTTGAGGGGTGCGCATCGCGAAGACGCCTAACGTCAAAGGCTAGCCGAGTGGATCGGTGGGCCAACCAGATACACGGCTTCGCTGGGTGCGCATGACACGCGGTTGACAACGCAACCCGAAGCATGAGCCAACCCATCGTCATCACCAACGGTCAGCACGAAATCAAAATCTACACGGTCCGAAATCGGGACCGTTCGGTCTTTCAACTTTCCTACTATGAGGGCGGGCATCGCAGACGGCAGACTTACGCGAAAGTCGGCGATGCGCGTCGGCAAGCCAAGATCGTTCTAACGCGTTTGGCTGTGACTCGGCATCAGACCCAGGAAGTCTCTGCGGCGGATCTCGAAGGCTTCGTGATTGCGCAGCAGCGCGTGGCCAGCACGGGCGTTCCTCTGCATCTTTGCGCGGAGCTCTTCGCGGAAGCCCACGCCCTACTGGGCGGGCGGTCGCTCGTTGATGCGGTGAGCTTTTACATCGAGCACAATCCGGCGGATGTGAAACCGCACACGCTCGTGGAGTTGATCGCTGATTTTGCGGCTCATCGTGAAGCGATGGGAGTTGCCGCCGACTATGTGGCCGACATTCGGCGCCAGTTGGGGCGATTGGCGGCCGCCCACGCCGGACGGCGCCTTGGCGAACTGACCACGGCCGACCTTGACCGCTGGCTTGGCGGACAGTCTTGGCACCCGATCACCAAAAACAACGTCCGAAAGATTTGCGTTACCTTCGGGAACTGGGCGAAGGCCAACCGGTACCTGCCGACGGATCGCCCGACGGCGTTCGACGGGATGCTCACCTACAAGGTGCCGACCACGAAGGTGGAAATCTACACGCCGCAGGAACTGCATCGATTGCTGGACGCCGTCGCGGACCAAAGGCCGGAGTTGCTACCGTGGCTTGCTTGCGCCGCGTTCACCGGAGCCAGAGTGTCGGAGCTGGCGCTGCTTTCGTGGGAAAATTTGCGCTTCGACCGCGGTTTCATCGAGGTTGCGTCGCAAAAGGTCAGAACGAAGGCACGTCGGCTGGTGCCGCTGCATGATGCTCTCAAGAGTTGGCTCGCGGCGGTTCGACGGGAGGCCGGGCCGATCAATGTCTACACCGATCCGAATGCGGCGTTGAAGCGGATTGCCGACGAAGTCGGCGTTTCCCTCAAGGCAAACGGATTTCGTCACAGCTACATCAGCTACCGGCTCGCGACGCTGCACGATACGGCACGGGTGGCGCTTGAGGCCGGCAACTCCCCGGACATCATTTTCCAGCACTACCGGGAATTGGTTACTCCCGAGGAGGCCCGCTGCTGGTTTGAGCCCCGTGAACTGGCTGCGATTGGGGCGTCACCCATTGGGAAGGCGCGCTCAGCTTAGAATCTCGCGGTGGTACGGCATCTTCCAGAGCCTGGCGTCGTTACGGTCCAACGCCAGTTGCTGACGCCGTTGGTCTAAACGCCGGAGGCGTCAGCGATCTCGGATCTCCAGAAATCCTGCCAGGCTTCTGTTTGGAGCTTCTCGTTCCATGCCGTCAGGTCGGATCTCCCGTCTTCCAAATCGATGATGGTGCCGACGAGCGTTTCGCCCGACATAACGTCGATACCTCCGGGGCCATCGCTTTCCAAGTGGGTAGCGGGAAACAGATGCACATGTCCCTGATGTTCGGCCCAGAGTTCTGCGGCCAAGAGTCCGCGACCGGGGATCCACGCAATCGCCCCGAGGGCGAATGGAGGATTGCGATTGGGAAAGTGGAGTTTGGCTCCCTGCGTGACCAGTAAAGCGGCCTCGGCGAATGCGGCTTCGGACGGATTCATGGTGAGGGTTTTTGAGTGTCTGCGGCTGGATTCTGGACTCGGCAATCGGTCCAAAGCGCAGGTCGATGCCGACGTCGCGGGGACAGTCAAGGTTGACGGTGAAACCAAGAGTATGACCAATCCAACCGATCCGCCGATTCCACTGGGGCATCTTTCCTGCGAAGCACTATGGACCACCGCTGAAGTGGCCCGATTCCTTGCCTGCACGCCGCGGCATGTGGTCAATCTGCAGATGAACGGACTGCCGCATTTCTACGTCGGTCGGCTTGTGCGATTCGATCCCGCCGAAGTCCGTGCGTTTCTGCGCGACCGTCGGCGCTTGGAGTCCGGCGTGAAGCGCCGTCGGTCTCGGTTTGCGAGCCAGCTGGACTTGGCGCGCAACTAGTTTCGCGACGGATCTGCGGGCTGCGATGGTTGGAGGCTAGTGGCGCGCAGCCGGTCGACGAACTGTACGAAATGCGGCAGGTCCCGGAGCGCCGTTTGCGCGGTTGCCGTCGTCCACGTGCCCCAAAGGCGGGCACGATTGGCGAGCAAGCGGTCGGTGGCCCGCAATTCCCGCATAATTGCAAAGACTGGGTGAGAAGTGGGGGAGCTCAGTCGGGGCGCGTTCGTCCCGGTGGCGAGGTACAGTCGGAGGTGTCGCCTGAGATCTCGTGCACTCCACTGCTCCGCCGCAGCGCGGGAGAGCCAGCGTTCGATCGCTCCGGAGTCCGAGCACACAAGTCCGATCTCGTAGTGATGGGACCAGGTCAATCTGTCATGACGACGTGACGGTGGAATGCGGCGGCAGACCATCGCCGCGTTGCGCAGGGTGCCGGGATTGAATCCGGTTGCCTGGGCGCAGGCGGCGGCGAGCCCGCGGCAGCCCGGACCCGCTTGGGCAAGAATGTCTCCCAGCCATGCCGTGAGAGTCAGGTTTGTGCCGGAGTGGACACGGATCGAGCCTGCGAGCGTCGCTGCTAGATGGCGAAGATCGTTGGGTCCCAGACCGGGGCGAATCACCAGACCCAATGGACCGGCTGAAACGACCATGTCCTGCGGCAGACGCCGGAGTAGGTTGGTGGACTCAATTGTCATGGCGGACTTGCCGCGCCCTCGGTGGCAGCCCCAGTCGACGCTGCAGCGCGATCACCTGCTTGCGAAAGCCCTCGGGCGAAAGGCCGTGGCGAGCTGCGTAGGACCGCAGATCCGAGGTTTCGTACTCTGCCAGGCCGGTCGCATAGACCAGAACATCGACAGCGAGGTTGCGGTCCGTGGCGCCGGCGAGCTCGTAGGCCAAGTCGCGGATCGCTGCCGCAGTCCGGTCTGCCTGCGTAGATTCGAGCCGGTCAATTGGCTGAGCCGGGAAACGCATGGAATCCACCTCCGGCATGGGTGAGAGAGCAGGGCGGCGCACAGGCATGAGTCGGTTTGCCAAGGGTCTAACGCAACGAGCGTGGCGCAATTGCGCTTCCGATTCAATAGAGTTTGAGCCGATAGATTTATATAGCGAAAATCGTTGTGGTGATGTGGTGGTAGTGAAATTCGAGCATGCGAAGTTCGACGTATGCGGCCCCGAGCGCTGGTTCCGGATTCACAGTCGTGCAAATCTTGGAGTGGTTCTGAACTTCTTTTACTCCGGCAGTCCAGCGAGCGGAAACCCAGCTTGGAGCGGGCTTCGGTTCGCCGACGTCCGAAGGATTACGGAGGCCTTCCGGGTCTGGCGTACGAAGGGCCTACTCGAGGGATCGAGAAATTCCAAAGTACCGCAGTCCGCGCGTCGCACCCGTAAATTTATGGGCTCTTGTCAAGGCTCGCGTTTAGTCTGCGTTCCGTAAAATCATTTCTGTTTCGGTGGGCGCAACGCCGCGAACTCGTCGTGTGCGGGTTCGCTTCAGCCCTCCGGTGAGTTCGGATGTTTTTTCCGAATTTGTGAAAGATGCCGGTGGTCGGGTGCGTTTCCTCAGCCAGCCACGCATCCCAACCACTACCATGCCATGATTGCCCGGCGTCTTTGCTGCCTTGAAGCCTTTGGCTGTTCTTCAGCCTCCGGGGCTGTTGCCTTGCGCCTTTTCGCGCACCGCTTCAGTGCCGGGCTCACGCGTGCTGCGTCTAGCGCTGCAGTCGAAGGGCGCGACAGCACCGCGATTCAGTCGGTAGCAAACCGGATGATTGTGCGAGTTTGGGCGGCACGCGGGAACGCGACGAGCTTCTGGGCTGCCTGCCGCCGCGGTAGCCCGCGAGAGCAAGGGTTCAAAGGCTTCTGGAATCAACCCCCATTCAGATCTCAGCGGATCGAGTCCTCGGGCGCCATTCCCGGGCACGCATAGACAGCTTTGAAATTGTAAAATGAATAACGACTTAGCCTTTTCCTCTGTTCTGAGGAGGTGCGTTTTGACCTCGTTGGTGGTGGCGTTCTGCTCTCTTGCGGAAGCGCAGAGTTCGTACGCGACGGGTGGCACAATTCTCCGAGACGGAAGCTATGTGTACCACGTATTTTCGGCGAACGGCACATTGTCGGTTCCAAGTTCGCGCACGGTCCAACTGCTGGTCGTTGGAGGAGGCGGAGCTGGACTGGACGGTGGCGGCGGTGGCGGAGGATTTGTCGAATCAACAACGACCATCTCGGCGGGCAGCCACAGTGTTGTCGTTGGCGCCGGAGGCACATCCGGAAACAACGGTGGCAATTCTGCGTTTTTCGGACTGACGGCTTATGGCGGCGGAGGTGGAAACAAAAACGGGGCGACGGGCGGAGGCGCGCCGCGCGATGCGTCTGCGGCCGGCGGAGTTGCGGTCTACGGATCGCAGGGTTACGCGGGCGGTGCCGCCGAAGCAGGAGGCTGGTGCTCCTCGGGTGGCGGAGGAGGTGCGGGCTCAGCCGGCCAAAATGGAACGAACCAAGGCGGGTACCAGGAGGAGTTTTTCAACGAGGAAACGAATCAATGGGAAGGTGGTTGGCAGTTTCCTGACGGTCCCGGAGGAAATGGCGGCAACGGACGCAGTTCCAACATCACCGGAAACTGGGTAGACTACGGGGGTGGTGGCGGCGGAACCAACGCTAGCGGACTGGGCGTAGTGCCCTCCGGAGGTCAAGGCGGTGGTGGAGCCGGGAGCCGAGGACTGGCCGTAGGAGGTGCCGGTGAAAATGGAAAGGGCGGGGGCGGCGGTGCATTCGCGGTTGGCGGCAGCGGAGTTGTAATCGTGCGGTATTTTGCCCCGTCGGCGAACCAGACGATTACATTTCCGGTGATCGCAAACCGAGTGCCGTCCGATCCTCCGCTCGTTCTCACGGCGACTGCGTCTTCCGGATTGCCGGTACGTTATACGGTTTCTGGACCAGCAACGCTTTCGGGGAGCACGCTCACGCCCACCGGACTCGGGACGATCACGGTGACGGCGATTCAGGACGGAAACTATGCATTCTCGCCGGCGTCGCTTTCGCGAACCTTTGCGGTAAAGCACAACCAAACAGTTGCTTTCGGCTCCCTCTACAATCGCGTTTATGGGGATGCGCCGTTCGGAGTTTCGGCGACCGCAAGCTCGGGTTTGCCCGTGTCGTTCAGTATTGTTTCGGGTCCTGCCGTTGTTTCGGGCAACTTGATCCGGCTTACCGGGGTAGGAACCGTCATCGTTGCCGCGCAGCAGAACGGCAATGAAAACTATCATGCGGCTGCCGCGGTAAACCAAAGCTTCTCCGTTCTGAAAGGGAGCCAGTTTCCGGTGGGAACAGGTGGTACCATCACGCGCTCGGGCGATTATCTGATTCATACGTTCCCATACGCGGGTGGAGCCACCTTCACGGCTCCGGCAGGAGACAACTGGGCGTATGAAATACTTCTCGTTGGGGGTGGCGGTGGCGGTGTCAGCGGAGGCGGTGGGGGTGGTGGCGTTGTTCATATCCTCGGGCATCCGCTGCCGGGCGGAGTTCACGGGATCAACGTTGGTGCCGGAGGGGCGTCGGGCTACAACGGCGGCAATTCCACATTTGCCGGCTTCGTGGCGTACGGTGGTGGCGGTGGGGGACTAAACGGCGCATCAGGCGGGGGCGCTTCGAGAGACTCGAACTCCCCGGGCGGAACATCGGTACCGGCTGGTCAAGGATGGTATGGAGGCGCTTCGACCGCCGGTGGTTGGTCGGCCTCGGGCGGCGGCGGCGGCGCGGGCGGCCCTGGTGGCGACGGTAGCAACGATGGCGGTTGGGATGAAAACGCTCAGGAATGGTTGTACCCCGATAGCAAGGGTGGCGACGGCGGCGTGGGGCGGCAGTTTTCGATCTCTGGCGCTGCGATTTACTATGGCGGCGGTGGCGGAGGAACCAATGAGTCGGGCCAAGGTGCGATTCCCGCGGGCGGCCTCGGCGGCGGTGGTGCTGGCGGTCGAGGTGGTTCGGCTGCAGGGCAACCCGGTACATCCGGGTTGGGCGGAGGTGGCGGGGCCTATGCAGCAGGAGGAAGCGGAACCGTGATCATTCGCTACTGCTCGCCGGTGCCGATCTCCCAAACGATCGATTTTCCGGCCATACCCACACGAACAACTGGAGAGTCCTTTGCGCTCAATGTCACCGCGTCTTCAGGTCTGCCGGTGAGTCTCCGGGTTGTATCTGGATCTGCCGTATTGCAAGGCACCACACTTGCCGTCGGTCTGCCCGGTAACGTCACCGTCACGGCCACCCAGAACGGAGGATTAGGCTACACTGCGGCAACACCGATTACCCGCACGTTCTCGGTCGTGAAAGCAAACCAGACCGTCACTTTCCCTCCGATTGCCAGCCAGACTCTCGGAGCATCGGTCATCCAACTTGGAGCGACGGCATCAACAGCCCTGCCGATTTCCTACAGCGTCACTTCCGGTCCGGCGGTTATCCTGGGAAGCTCGCTCACCGCTACAGGGGGCGGAAGCGTGACTGTTGTCGCGACCCAAGCGGGAAATGAGTACTACAATGCGGCGTCCGCGAACCAGACGTTTTCGGTGGTTGCGGATACGGTGCCGCCCAGTCCCGCGCCCGTTCTCAGTGTTTCGTCGGTGGCGGCCAACTCCGTCGTGCTTTCGTGGACGGCGTCGACAGACGCTATTTCGTCGGTCAGCTACGAGGTAATTCGCAACGGCTCGGTTCTGTTTGTACTCGGCAAAACTGCAACGACGGTGACCGGCTTGTCCGCGCAGACGGCATATACCTTTCAGATTCGGGCCAAGGATACCGCCGGCAACTTGGCACCGAGCAACACTGTAAATGCGACGACAACCGCCGCTGGCGGAGCCGGTGATACAGACGATGTCCCGCCCGCCGTCGAATTGCTCCTCGGGACAAACCCGAATGTCACCGGCGTCAACGATTCCACCAACCAAATGGACCTGAAATCCCATTCTCCCAAGCCATGAATGCTTCACCTTCGCCTCGGTACTACCTGCTTCCCTTTGTCCTTTTCGGCTTGTTGATGTGCGCTCGCGCGGTTGCGCAACAGACCAGTGGTGCCGAGTTCGATTCGCAAACGGCATTTCTGTTCGATCCCAAGTCGGATCTGCGGGGAGCGACAGCCAAAGCGGGAGCACTAAAGCCCTCCGACGCGGCTCGTCTGGAAGTCTTGAAGAGCCTGCGGCCGTCGGATATTGCGCAGGCAGTACGGCAAAGTACGGAGACCGGCAATCGCGCTGCGCTTGCCAGTGCGGAAGCATCGGTCAAACGCGGTGACCTGTCTGGAGCCGAGACGATCATCGTGGCGACGAATCGCTACGAGCCCAACACCGGAAAGTGGCATCTAACCAATGCGCAGCAATGGCAGGAATTGGCTACCTCGCTGTCCGCGGGAGCTCAGCGCAATAGCGCTTCCGTCGCGTCGTCCCGTGCGCTCCAAAGTTTCGCCCAGGCGGCTTTGGTAGCCCGGGCTAGCGCTGATGGCCGCACCGAAGCATTCGCCCGTTCCGGCAGCGCTTGGATTCGGGAACGCTTCTCGGGCGATTTGAAGGGAGCATTGGAGGACTACCGCGCGGCAGTTGCTGCTAACCCAGCCGATGAAGTGTCGCGTCGGGCCGCGGGTCGGATCGAGCGATCTCTCGCGGTACTTGAATCACGTCTGAAAAGCCGCCGCTGAAGCGGACTCTGAGCATGAATTTTCGAATTTGTATCCCACGTATTTTTGTATTCGCGCTCGTGGCGCTCGGGCTCGAACTGCGTGCGCAGACCGCATCCGATGCGGCAGTCCCCGTCAGAATCACTGCCGGCGGACAGGCATTCGCCAATAATGGTCAGTGGATTACGGCTTCAGAGGGGCTAACCTACTACATCACCTATCAGGGGGCCTTCATCAATTCTTCGGCCCCGGGATTCTCTTTTGTCGCGAGCTATTTGGGTTACACAGTCGAAGGCGGAATCACGAAGTACTGGTACCAGTACATCATGACCCGGCTTCTCACGGCCCAAATGTCGCTCGCCGGTGATTTCATCGACGGCCCGACTCAGGCCTCTGCAGCTTCCCAGTCCGGTGGCGCCCAACTCTCATTGAGCTTGGGCAGCTCCGGTGTGGTCCGTGTGGAGCCGGGCAAGGCCTACCCGATTTCGCTTTCGCGTCTGGATCTAGCCACTTGCTTTGTCGACGTTTCGACCCCGCCGCAGTATCGGGTCATTCTTGATGGCATGGTGAGAAATCGAACCGAGGGAGGGAACGGCAACGTGATGATGATGCTGGTACCGCGGTCTGATTCGACTCCGCCGGTGGCGGGGTTCCCCAGCGATCTGGCCACCGATCGCATCGAATGGTCGGTTTCACTGGGCTCACTCAAGAACGGCGATTCCGCCGGCGGACTAAAGTTGGTGGATCTTGGAGGCAGCGATGTATGGTCGACGATTTTCACCCCTGCGGCTCTGCAATGCGAGCCGACTTCGGATGAGATCATCGTCCATCGCGAGGGTGGCTGGGTGCGTCAGGTTTCGGCCAACCAGGTGACGATCGATGTCGTGGTGCCGGCGGGGGCAACCGACCGCTTCGAAGTCCGCTGCTACAACCCCGAGCAGATGCAGGGCACATCGCTGCCTTGTACTTTCATTGGTGATCCGTTTGTCACCTACACGATTCGCCGCAGTGACGATGCCGGCGACCCTGCCACCGCGCTCAAGATTGTGCGGGAGATCCGCAACGTCACGGCGGCGACAGGCTCGTTCCCGGTCGCCAGAACGGAAAAGACGAAACTGATCAGGACCGGCACTCGTCCAAACTACGCCTGGTCCAAGCTCGATTGGCATACGGGTGGCTCGTCATCGCAGGAAATTGCTACTTCGGTTGCGGATTCCCTTGGGACCAGTGGGGAACTGATCGGCCGCGTGAAACAAATCGAGGTGCGGCCCCCGGGTAATTCCGCGGCTAGGGTTTTGGTCGCAAGCCGCGGCTACGGGTTTCGGCGCTTCGGCGAAGCCATGATCTCCGAGGTCCATGGAACAACCAACGCCACCCGGGCAGACCTCACTTACTATGACGACGTCGCTACGGCAGCGACGTTGGGGCAGGTCGAATCGGTTCGTCTGAATAGCGGTCGTTGGGAGGCCTACACGTACTTTACTGCGGAATCCATGGGTGGCGCCTTGGGCACCCTGCATCAGCGATTCCGCCCGTTCGGGGCTGCGGCAACGCCCGAGGTGACCAAAGATCCGGCCATGGGCGAGGTGACTACGTTTCAGTACACATTTGATGCGTTTGGCCGACGCTCCCGGCCAAATCTCGTCGAGACGAGAATCAATGGCGTCCAGGTGGCACGAACCGTTACGACGTACGACGACACTTCGCTTGAGGGGAAGGTCATCGCGACGCGCAGCGAGTATTCGGCGACCAGTTCGGCACTCGTCAGTACGACGGAGTACTACTCTGAAGGGCACGAAAACGCGTTCTTGCGGGGAAAAGTCACGCGGCAGCGCAACGCGGACGGCACGACTACGCGCATCGACTACGAGAAGGGCTCGTGGAACGGCACGGTCTTCGTCGCCGAAGGAGAGCCCAAGACGGCAAGTCGCATCATGGTGACGACCGAGGACGCCAATGGCCCAGTGAGCGGCGTATCGACTCGGAAAACTTCGATCCGGGACCGTCGGGCGCTCGTAGTTCGCGAAGAGGAGCAGGTTTTTCAGGGCGGAACTTGGCATTTGGTCGGATGGACCAATTTCACCTACAACTTCCGAGGTTTGCTTACCCAGCGCGAGAGCAGCAACGGAGCCATCTCGACTGCGACCTGGGACGGTGATCGGAAAGTGACTGAGATGGATGACACGGGCCGCTCGAAAACGTTCACCTATGATTCCGCTGGACGGGTCGAAACCGTAACCGAAGCGGGAGCCTCCATCGCTGGAGCTTCGGCCCCGGCGACAACCACCACCTACGTTTATGATGCCTTGGGCAGGGTTCGCGAAGAACGCCTTTCTGGCTCGGGTGCCGAGATCTTGGTCAGCACGAAAAACTATGACGATGCCGGGCGAGTCATCAACGAGACCCCGGCAGGCTTGGGCACGACGTCGTTCACCTACGACCCGCTCTGGCGGCGCAAGACTTCGACTCGTCCAGATGGCAGCACCTTGATCGAAACGACGAATCTCGATGGCAGTCCCGCATCAGCTACCGGCACCGGCTCCGTCCACCAGTACTTCAGTCAAGGCGTCGAGACGGACGGTCGCCGTTGGGAGCGAACCGATGTCGGAAGCGTCAGCTCCCCTCGCTGGGTCAAGACGACCAAGGATTGGCTGGGTCGCAAAGTGTTGGTGCAGAAACCTGCTTTCGGTGGGGTTGGGCTTCACGAAGAAACGTTCCTCTACCACACGGGTTCACCCAGCCCAGGAAAGCTCGCGAAGACGACAGTGCCCGGCGTGGCACCGACGCTCTACCTCTACGACACCATGGGGAGACTCAATCGAAGCGGTTTGGACGTCGATTCCGCCGGCACCTTGGTTTCCGCATCCACCGACCGCATCGCGGAAAAGAACGAGTATTTCGAACAGATTGGCGCGGACTGGTGGGCGACCAGTATCGACAGCGACTTTCCGCACGGCGGGGCCAATGCCGGCACGCTTGTCCAACGGGCCAAGTCCAGCCGGCGCTTGACCGGGCTGGGGCAGACCGTATCCGGCGGCAAATTGCGCGAGGAAGTTCGCTCCTGGGACTACTTCGGCAACGAGACCAGCCGGACGGTCGTGGTCGACGCTGCCACCAAAGTTGTCACCACCACGACTGAACGGGTCGGAACGTCGCTAACGCAAATTGAGACGAGTCTGAACGGACTACCTATTTCGGTAAAGTCATTCGAAGGGCTGACCCACAAGACCGGATACGACTATCTGGGTCGGGCCGCGACATCGACCGATCCGAGGACGGGCATCACAACCACGACCTATCATCCGAACTCCCGTTTGGTCAAAGAGGTCAAAGACCCCACGCAGCGTCGGTTGCAATCCACGGTGTACGACTTGTTGGGACGGCCGATCTTTGCCCAATCTTCCCATCCCACCAGCACCAATCTAAACGATCCGGGGTATACGACGCGAACCGCGTACACGCTGCGTGGCGAAGTTGCCCAGACTTGGGGCAGCGGGACGTATCCCGTGAGCTACGAGTACAATTCATTTGGCGAGCGCGTGAAGCTTCGGACCTATCGTGATCCCAGCAATGCCGCGGTGGCGGATTCCGTCAGCTTTCCGAACCTCGGTTCCGGCGACGAAACCACTTGGGAGTTTGACTCTGCGACGGGACTTCTGCGGAAGAAATACGATGCCAAGGCCAAGTTTGTCGAGTACGAGTACGATACCGCGGGCCGGATGACCCGCCGCTATTGGGCCAGAACGCTGCCGTCGACCTCGACGCGGGTGATGGCAACTTACAGTTACGACCCAGCAACCGGAGAGCAGACCGGCGTTGCCTACAACGATGGTACGCCCGGGGTGGCTTACACCTACAACCGGATGGGACGAACCGCCAGTGTCGTGCAATCTTACTCCGGTTCCTCGGTTCAAACGTTGCTCGATTACTGCCTGTGCGGAAAACTGACTGCGGAATACTTCGACGCGACTTTCTTCGGAGGCAGAAATCTCAGCTATGCCCTCAATCCCAACGCCGACGGCTTCAAGGGCAGGACCACGGGCTATGCCCTCACGGTCGGATCGACGACCGAACAGTCGGTCGGGTACGGATACCAGTCTTCCACGGCCCGAATCGGCTCTGTGAGTACCCAAGCGGTTGGCTCGACGGCGCACACCCATACTTTCACCTACGCGTATCGGGCGAACTCCAATCTTATCGAGTCCCTTGCGGTCGATTCGGGACATCCGTTCACTATCACGCGGGACTTCGAAGCTTCCCGCGATCTGCTCGTTTCCATCGAAACAAAGTGGAGTACCGCAAGTCGGGTGAAGTACGCCTACACCTACGACAATTTGCGGCAGCGCTCGACCGTGGTGCAGTCTGGAAATGTCTACGCCGACTATGGCGGTACGGGCGCAGACCTCGGCGCTACCCATCAGTTGTTCAACTACAACGCTCGAGGAGAGCTGACCCATGCTCCGACTTACCTAGGCTCGGTGTCCGCCGGCCAAACGGCGGCCAACTTCATGAGCGCTCGCCAGCACGAGTACACCTACGATGGCATCGGAAATCGCCGGACGTCCAATACCAGCGGGGTTGCCGGTACAAAAGACAACTACGTCGCGAACGAACTAAACCAATACGTCACGCGGGAAAACAATACCCTCGCCGTGGGCGGTACCGTAGCCAATGATCCGGCGATCAAGGTGGCGGCGGGGGCCGATGCCCTCGCGCCTGCGGGACGACATGGCCGCCATTGGGGCGACAACATCCTCCTGAACAACTTGTCCGGACCGTACCTTGGGCCGATCAAACTGTTCGCGGGAAAACCCGGTGGCGGAGCAGGAGGAGCGGATCTGCTGAAGGTGTTGGATCGAACGGCCTTCATCCCGCCAGCTTGGCAGACGTTCAGCTACGATGCCGACGGCAACGTCCTCACCGATGGGGTCTGGAAGTACACCTGGGATGCCGAGAATCGCCTTGTGGCGCTGGAATCCATGCCCGAGGCCGTGGTCGCTGGAGCGATCGCGTGGGCGGACGCCCGCCGCCTGGAATTCCGCTACGACCATCAGGGGCGCCGGGTAGAAAAGCTCGTTCGCGGCGGGTGGAACGGATCTACCTATGCGACGACGCCTACTCTTCAGCGCCGCTTCGTTTACGAAGGCTGGAACCTGATTGCGGAGTATTCGGTGACCGGTAGTTCGCTTGCGCTTGTTCGCTCGTACACGTGGGGGCTCGACATCGTCCACGATCTCACCAAATCAGGAGGCGTGGCGGCGCTGCTGCAGATTTCAGATCACATGGCCGGCAAGGCCTACTTTCCGGCCTACGATGGCAATGGAAACGTCGCCGCTCTGTTCGACGGTGCGCCTGGCGGCGGGGGAACGTGTGTGGCGGCTTACGAGCATTCCCCGTATGGCGAGGCTCTGAGGAACGAGGGGACTTATGCGAAAGAAAACCCATTTAGGTTTTCGACGAAGTTCATGGATGACGAAACCGGCTTGGTCTACTACGGCCGCAGATATTTTGATCCAAAGTCAGGACGGTTTCTTGGCCGCGATCCGAAAGGAGAGGCAGGCGGGATCAATCTCTACGGATTTACGAGCAACAATCCGGTGAATCGATGGGATGTGCTGGGAATGACATCGCCGCCTGCTACCATAACGACAGGCGTAACAACACCAAGCGGGCAACGCACAGAGCAGACGATGTATTGGCGCGATGGTGAACATGGTATGGGATACTACTCGACACCTTCGCCTAATTTGGGTTGGATGTCCGGCTACTCCAGTGGAATAGAGGATGGAGGTGAGTATTACGGTGACGAATATGAAGAGGCGGCTGAAAATAGCTCGCCTGTGGACTGCGAGGATTTAAAATCAAAAATCAATAACAACCGGCAAACACTCGCAGGAATGACAAAAAAGATAGAGGAGGGTAACCTTTACGATCAGGTCAAAGGTGCGATTGAACAGCTCGGACTGTATTCAAATCTCGGGAAAGATTTCGCCGAGGGTGGCTACGAACTCGGGAAAATTGGCTTGGATATGGTTGAGTTGAGGCGATATCGCAAGCAGCTTACTTCGTTATATAAAGGTGGCGGTGCAACTGCATTGAACCGGTTGGGATTTTTTAATCTCGGGATAGATTTGTGGAATTTGGGCGAAGACATTGATGATCGCGATGAGCTTGCGTTTGCTTCTCATCTTGCGGGACTGTCGCTTAATATCGTCACCAAATTCCCGGGAACGGGTATTCCTACTGCGGTAGGGAAGTTCATTATCGAGGGACAAATACTTTCCGCCGAGCAGGCGAATGCGCAGCTCGACGAGTCAAGTATGGCTGCATACCTAGCGGAGCAGCACAGGAATGCAGCCAAAGGCAAAGCAAACATTGAACGATGGGAGCAGAAGCGTGCCACCGCGGGATGCCCAGACTAGTCGGATGTCGAGCCACAAAAAAACATTGGTGCTGATCGCATTGACAGCGCTGACGGCATTCCTCTGCTACCTCCTTTACTCTGAGGTTGTGTTTTTCATCGAAAGCTGGCGATGGCGACGCGACTTTTTCGTTCAATGGAAGATCGCATGCCGGATTTTTCTTCTTTTAGTTGTCACGTTTGGGGCCGCAATCGGTCCAGTTGGATTTTGTCTCACTCGCCTTGGTCTCGTTCGCCGAGATCGAGACGTAAAGAAACCTAGCCAAATCGAAGGACCGAACCGAAGAGGACGGGAAACGGCCGATCCTAAGGATTAGTATCCAAGGACGGACGTCAGCCCCTGGGGGCCTTTTTCCCAGTTGGCGGGAAAGGCGGTCAATGCGCTGGTGTAGCTAAGGATCAAAGACGCCGCGGGCAGGGGGGCGATGCGCTGTCCGTTCCTACTCGGCGCTCTAGCGTATCTGTGGACTGATAGTAAGCGTCCGACCCGGTGCCTCGTAGCAGGTAGCGCGGCGGTTATGTAAGCTGCGGAGAAAGTAGCGATCGTGGCGGAGGTGGTGGACACGGCAGAGAAGCGCGACGGCGAGGGGCGACGGGTAGCATAGCATGCCGAGCGGCCGTTGCGGCAGCGACGGCAGCGGCAGATCGGTAGCGACTCGCCGCAGCCACGTAGTGATTCCAACGACGTCGCATACGCTTAGACCGCGATCCCATGACGGGGTGATTGGATTGTAGAAATCGAAGTTTCCGTTCCTTCGCAGAGTCCTTTTGATGAACCGAAAAGTTTTGCCGTCAGCTCAGGCGCATTCGATGTATCCGATTCCAGTCCGTCTGCTTTGAGGCCCTTGCTGATATCGAGTGCCTTGACCAAGTCCCCTTGACGGGCGACTGCTGCGCGGTACTGCTCCTCATGCTCAAAGGCTCGGTTTAAGAGGGCGGAAAAGTCCGCTACAGATTTTCTACTTTCTGCAAGGTGGTTATGGGCGCGTGCAATTCGTTCCTCGACGGTCCGCATCGAGTGTTCCAGTGACGCGATGATTCCCGCCGGGCTGCTCGATACTGTGGCTTCATAGGTCATGGCGCCGACCAAAGTGACCCGATCCGAGACCGTCGGCCGGAACTCCAGACGGAAACCGGCAAAATGCCCGAGCTCGACCGGGCCCCGGGCGCTGCGGTGACGATCCACGAGGCCAATCAACATGGCGCCCGCTTCGGTGCGCTCGTCATACGTCCTGCCGACTAACCGGATCACAAAGTTGTCCCCGTGGGTGTCGACGCGGCGACCGAGGTCCGCCTGATGGCCGGCGATCGCGCGCTCCAGCCGCACGATGTCGTCCTCCAGCATGCGCACTCGGCGGCGCGTGTTGTACTGGTCTTCGCGGTGCTGACCGTGCAGCCGCGAGAGTCGCATGACCTCCGCATCGACCTTGGCTTTCTCGATTACGAGCGGATTGCCGGAGGCGATCGCCTTCACCTCGGCGTAGGTCAGAGCCGGCGATTCAAGGTCCTCGATGCGTCGCGCCGAAGATTTCCCCGTCATGATCTGGGAGATGAATTTCGCCTTGGTTTCCAGAGTCTGCCACATGTAAGCGTCAAAACTGCCTTCGGTCACATAGCGAATCACGTGGACAACGGGATTCGTGTTTCCCTGCCGCAGGATCCGACCTTCGCGCTGCTCGATGTCCGCAGGGCGCCAGGGCGCATCGAGGTGATGCAGGGCGACGAGCTTGGCCTGCACATTTGTCCCGGCACCCATTTTCTGGGTGGAGCCCATCAGAATCCGAATCTTCCCCGACCGTACGTCCTTGAAGAGCGCGAGTTTGGCGGCGTCGCTATCGAAGTCTTGGATGAAGGCGATTTCGCCGTCCGGTACACCTGAGGCCACGAGTTTCGCCCGCAGGTCGTCGTAGGCGGAAAATCCCTGGCCCTCCGCCTTCGGGGTCGAGAGATCGCAAAAGACCAGCTGGGTCAGCCGCTGCTCGCTGGTGGTTTTCCAGATCGCGAAGATTTCCCGGGCGGCCTGATTGACCTTGAAGGCGGGGTCGTCGGCCATCGGCCCGAGCACCAAACGAAGATCGAGGGCCGCCTTGCGGCCCTCGCCGGTGATTTTGAGCATGTTGTCCTGCCACGGGGGAATGTGGTTCGTTTTCAGTTTTTCGGCACGCACCGCGAGCGAAGTGACCAGCGCTTTCAACGCGGGTGTCGCCGGAGCCCGGACAATCCGGGCCCGCCCGCCGTCGATTTGAGGGATCGGCAACTTGAGCATGTCGGCCGTCTGGATGTCCGCGACCTGCCGGAAAAGATGCATGAGCTCCGACACATTTACGAAGCGGGCAAAGCGAGTGTTGAGCCGATAGCCGGCGCCGTCGGGAGCGAGTTCCAGCGCCGTTACGGATTCGCCGAAGGTGGCGGCCCACGAATCGAAGTGCTGCAGGTGGCGGCGCCCCAAAACTTCCATCTGGAGGAACCGCTGGAGCGTGAACAGCTCCGCCATGGTGTTCGTCACCGGAGTACCGGTGGCGAAGACCACACCGCCGCCGCCGTTGGCCCGTTGGACGTGCTGGACCTTCAGGAACATGTCGAAGGCGCGCTCGGAAGCGGTTTGCGGGAGCCCCGCGACGCGGGTCATTTTGGTGACGTAGAACAGATTCTTGTACGCATGGGCCTCGTCCACGAAGAGGCGGTCCACCCCCAACTCCTCGAAGGCCAAGGTATCGTCCTTCCGATGCGCGGCGGACATCGACTTCAGGCGGGCCTCCAGGCGCTTCTTCGAAGCCTCGAGTTGCTTGACGATACGGGTGCCGCCGTCGCCGCCCTTCTGCTGGCGGATGCAGGCCTCCAATTCCTGCAGCTGTTCTTCGATGAAGCGCGTCTGGGCACGGGGTGACATGGGGAGGCGCTCGAATCCGGAATGCGTCACGATGACGGCGTCCCAATTGTTGGTGGCAATCCGGCCCATCAGTTCGCGGCGCTTCGCGCCCTCGAAATCGGCTTTGCCGGCCGCAAGAATGTTGGCGGCGGGATACAGCGTGAGGAGCTCCGATGAAAACTGCCCCAGCATGTGATTCGGAACGACGAAGAGCGGTTTCCGGGCGAGACCGAGCCGCTTCAATTCCATCGCGGCCGCCACCATGGTGTAGGTCTTGCCGGCGCCGACGACGTGGGCGAGGAGGGTATTGGGGGTTTGGAGGATGCGCCAGACGGCGGCCTTTTGGTGACGGTGGAGGACGACCGACGGACTGGCGCCGGGCAGGGTGAGGTGATCCCCGTTGAAGGCCCGGACGCGGTAGCAGTTGAATTCCCGGTTGTACTGGGCGACGAGCCGCTCGCGGCGGGCGTCCTCGCTCCAGATCCACTCGACGAAGCGGTCTTTTAGTTTCTGCTGCTTTTCGCGGGCGGCCTCGGACGCGAGAGCGTTGACCACGGGGTTGCCGTTGGCGTCACGGTCGTAGACCGTGGGAGTGCGCAAATTGAGAGCTTGTTCGATGAGCTCGGAGGCAGGGACGCGATCGGTACCCCATTCGGAGAGGTTGGCCGCATTGCGGCGATAGAGACCGTCGACCTCAACGGTCCACAGGCCCAACTGCTGCACATGCCCGACCTTCACCGCGTGGGAATCGCGGTGGCCGGTGCGGACCACGGTGCGGACAAAATCGGCGATGTCCGCCGCGGGAATCCACACGGCGCCCAAGCGGACGTCGATTTCGTTGGCCGCGAGATCGGCGGGCTGCACGGCCCGCAGGGCCTCGAGGTTCGGTTGGTACCGCTGGTCCAGCTTCGCCAGCGGAGCGACCAAGGCCAGTTTGTCGCGCACGTTGCCGGAGAGGTACTCATCCTCGGGCTCCCAGCGCCGGGTCTCCGGATTGAGAAAAATGAGGCCGCGCAGTTCCGGCAGAAACTCCTCGGGCGGGCGGCCGACAAGTTTCGCGATCTGGTCGAGATCGACCCGGCTGCGTTCGTTCAGGGTGACGACCAGCGCCTCGCGGGGACTGGCCACGCGCTCGACCGGGCGCCGCCGCTCGATCGTCCGCTCCCGAAAGATCGCGGTCTTGGTCGCGGTATCAGTGTCCGGCTGGTAGTTCTCCAGCGAGAGGAGCAGGGGCAGGTCCGGATCGCCGGCGAAGGCCCGCACGTTGGCGGAACTGGATACGGGGCCGTATTGGCCGACGAACCGATCATAGGCGTCGTTCAGCTGGCCGCGGGCGACAACCACTTCGTCGTCGCTGTGGTTTTCGACCTGGGCCGCGAGGCAGGCCCGCGCCGCTTCCCGGATCCGCAAGATCCCACGAATCCGCCGAAGGGTTTGGGCCGGAATGTCGGACAGCAGTACCACTTCACCGCCCTCGCGCCGGGCGAGACTTCCGTCGCCGAGGGCCACATAGGCACCGGGTTTGAGGTCCGGGGGCGCGGGGAGGCTCTGGCGGAAGGGAGTACTCGGAGCGGCGTCGTATCGATTGGCCGGCAGCGAGCCCAGGGCGACGGCGAGGGCCGAGGTCAGATCCTGACCGTCGGGAGCGAGCTCGATCTCCTCCCGGCCGTACATGCCGTGGTCCCGGCGCTGCATCCGCCCGAGCAGGTGCTCCGGGTGCGCATGGTAGTATTCGTTGACCAAGATTGGTTCACCTTCGGCGACCGGCAGCGGCCGGCTGGCGAGCCAGGCCGGACCGGAGGGCTTTTCCCCCGGGAGGCGTTTGCGGAGAAACAGAATGTCGGTCGTGACCTGAGTGTTGGCGTTCTGTTTGAAGGTCGTGCTGGGCAGGCGGATGGTCCCGAGGAGATCCGCTTCGGCCGAAAGAACCTCCCGGACCCCGGGCTCGCGTTTGTCGAGGGTGCCGCGCGACGTGATGAAGGCGACGAGGCCGCCGGGACGCACCCGGGCAACAGCGGCGACAAAGAAGTAGTCATGGATCCGAAAGCGCCGGGAATTAAACCGTGGATCGTGCGGACGATAGTCGCCGAACGGGATGTTCGAGACGGCGAGGTCGAAGGCGTTGGTCGGGAGCAGCGTGGATTCGAAACCTTCGGCGCGGACCTCCGCGTCGGGATAGAGTGCGCGGGTGAGCCGGGCCGTTAGGCCGTCCAATTCCACGCCGGTCAGACGCGACCGCGCCTGCATTGCCGCCGGCATGAAACCGAAGAAATGTCCGAGGCCGCAGGCGGGCTCGAGGATGTTGCCGCCGCGGAACCCGATCCGCTCCAGCCCCGCATACATGGCCTCGATCACGAGCGGCGGCGTATAGTGGGCGTTCAAGGTGGACGCCCGGGCGGAAGCAAATTCTTCGGGGGACAACAGGGACTTCAGTTCGGCCTGCTCGGCTTGCCAGGCCGGAGCCTCCTGCGGTTCCGCGAACACCTGGGGCAATCCGCCCCAGCCGACATAGCGGATCAAGACAGCCTGTTCGGCCGAAGTGGCCGGACGCCGATCGGCTTCGATCTGTCGGAGGCAACGGACCGCCTCCACGTTCTGACGGTACTTCTCTTTGAGCGACCCTTCGCCGACGCGGTCCGCTGCGGTCGGACGGTAGTTGCCGCCCTTGGCTGGCGGGGTCAGGTCGTTTCCGCTGGCAGCAGGATGTACCGTTCCCGGACCAACTCCCACGCCCGGTCGTGTGCTTGGGTCGGGTCGAGTCCCTGCTGGCGGAGGTCCCGGATCAAGAGATCGAGTTCGGTCGCCGTCCGTTCCTGCGCTTCTAGGAGCGCCTCCTGCAGGCGACCCTGCTGCTCCAGCTCGCGCACCAGTCGCGGGCAATGTTCCCGCCAATGGGCTTGCGCCATCCGTCCGTATGCCAGGAGTCCGCTCATGGGTTAGCTCGGAAAGAAAATCGAGCTGGTCGTCGTTGCGGGCTTTGTGAGCCATGCCTCATGCCGGCTCAACCGTTATCCGGCGGATTGTCGGACCCGTGCGCAGCGCGGGCCGGTCCGCGGTCAAACGAAGTTCGCAAAGCCGCTGCTCGTCGAGGGCGGCGCGGACGTCCGCGAGGTTCTGTCCTTCGACCAGCACCTGCTCCCGGCCGGCGAGAATGAGGAGGGTTTCCGGATTTCCGGCGACGTGCTCCCAGCGTTTCAGTTCGCCGATGGGGATTGAAATCGTGCGGTCGGAGAGCACGAAGCGCACGGCGGTGGATTTTTCCTTCTCGGGGGCAACTTTGCCCCAAGGTCGCGGAGAGATAGGGGCGAGCGGTTCTTTGCCCGGATGCGGATGGATGCTCATGGAGGGAAGACGGGACTAGAGTGAGGCGCCGAAGCGGATCCGCGGGGCAGGGGAGTGTGGCGAGATGGCCACCGCAGGACGGGTTGCCGGGAACACCTCCCGGGCCAGCTTGCGATCGGCGGGCGTCATCATGGCAGCGCGGGCCTCCCGGCGGTCGGTCGTGTAGATGGTCTGGCTCAAGCGGAAGCGGGAGTTCGAGACGTAGGCCTGCTTCAGGTTGGCCGCCGAGATACCTTCTCGACCGAGGAGCAGGATGCCGTGGTCCACGGTCTTGCCCTGTGCCGCATGCGAGGTGGTCGCGTAGCCGTGGGAAAACTCCCGGAATGACGGAGGAATGATGCGTCCGTCACTGAGAAGGATGCCGCCCTTTTCGGTGACAGCGTCGACCTCGACCAGATCGCCGTTGCGCAGGCGCGCTGCGGACGAGTTGCTCCGGATCAAGAGACGATCACCGGCGGCGACACCGACATCGCGGACGATCCCGACGTCGAAATCGATCCGCTCCGCCGGATTGAACCAGATGCGGCCGCCGTCCTCGAACTGGACGACCAAGGCGCGATCTTCCCGACCTACGACGGTCAATCGCTCGCCTTTGGCGTAGGCCCGGGATGCCCGATGGAACAGCAGCACCTGACCGGGTTGGTAGTTGCGCAGGTCGCGTTGCTGGGCCCGGGTCCAGTTCAGGGAAAACACGGTCGCGAAGGTTCGGTCTCCCTCTTGCACCAGACCGGCGGAACGGAGCTGGCTTCGCACTTCGTCGGTGAAGGCGTGGATTTCCGACCAGACCGGCGAAATCGCGAGACAGCTTTCCTTGTTCCGGGCCCGGGCAACGTAGTCGGTAGCTGCGGTCCGAAGGAGCAGCTTTTCATCGGGAATCTCCTTCACGGCGCCGAGACGGGCGAATTGGTTGAACGCGGCGAACGCATCGCCCTTTGCCAGATGAGCCACGGCTTCACGGTAAGGTGTGGAGCGCTGCCGGCGGATCTGGGTGAGACGGAAGACGGGCACGTCGGAGAATTTCTGCAGGCAGCGGAGCGCATCGCCGGCCTCGACGGAGGTGTGCTGCTTGACGTCTCCGACCAAGATCACCCGGTTGCCGTTTGCCGCCGCGAGACGGCACAGGTCGCGCATTTGGCGCACCGAGATGAGTCCCGCCTCGTCGACCAGCAGCACCCGGTCGCGGGTGGCGCGTTGCAGTGCCTCGTTTACAAGCAATTGCTGCAGGGAGTCCGCCTCCGGTGTCAGTTCCCGGCGGAGAACATCGGCGGCGCCCGAGGTAGGCGCACAGCCGAAGACCCGGCCACCGGCCTGTTCGATCCCGGCGACGAGCGCCCGCAGGCAGGTCGTCTTGCCGGTGCCGGCGTCGCCGGCCAAGATCGTCAGACGTGATCTGGATGCGAGGATCCCCGTGACCGCGAGTTGTTGTTCATCGGAAAGCGCAGGATCGGCCGATGGACGGCCGAACGTCGCGCAGGCTTCCCGGCCGGCGTGAGCCCAGCCCAGAAATTCCTCTTCGTCCCGGATCGCGCTCCGGGATGCGATTTCGGAGCCGGATACACCCAGTGCGCCGGATTGGATTCGCTCCCCAAGGATGCGGCGCAGGTCCCCAAGGTCCACTGTGCCGCGACCGTAAATCAGCGCCTCTCTCACGAGATCGAGAGTTCCGACCACGGAGCGGCGTTCGAAGATGTGCGTCTCCGCATACTCCATCGCCTCGTTCGGGCGCATGCGAATCGGCTCGGGGTGACTGCTCTTCGTGGCGGCGATCACCGCCCGGATCACGGCGAGTTCGGCGCCGGCTCGGGTTTCCCAGCCGGACAGAAGGTCGGCCGCCGTGGCGTGGCGCTTGGCAGAACGGGTCTCGTTGGTGATCTTCTGGAGGGCGTCCTGGCCAGTGACCCCGCGAGCATGGGCTGTTTCGAGAATCCGGCGGCGCCGTTCGCTGAACTCCATGCGGAGTTGATCCGAAAATCCCCGGATCGAGAATCCGAGGGCGGCGTGGGTATCCAGAATGTATCCGCCGTCGCGCATCCGCTGCGCCAGCCGGTTGTAACAGACTTCCCGGAAGTAGCCCTGATTGCGGAAGTAGTCGTAGGGTTGGAGCCCCTTCCAGCGCTGTTCGACCGGATCGTAGGTCACGTTCATCACGCAGAGGTGCGTATGGAGCTGCGGATCGAGAGCCCGGCTGGTGTCGTGCGTGACCACGGCAGCGACCATGTTGCCGGTTGTTCGGTCCTCATTCAGGCCGCCGCGACGGACGCGTGTCGCCGTGACGGCCTCGATCTCCCGCAGGGTTTCCTCCACCGCATCGCGCCACCACGCCTCGATCCGGCGGTCGCCGCCGACCAGCAGGGCGATCGACACATCCTTCGGGGCGGAAATCTGCCCGAAGTAACAAACCCGGCGTCCGGCCTTGGGCTCCCGTGCGCCGAGTTTTTCACCCGTCGCCGGATGCTGACCCGCACACAGCCGTTCCAGTGCAATCAATTCACAGGGGCCGGAAAGACCGAGGCGTTCCGCCGCAGTACCGAACCAGGTCATTTCGATCCGCCCCTGTTCGGAAAGGTAGTCCCCGACACGCAGGTGCTCCCGAAAATAACTCACCGCCGCACTTTCCCTGCGACAAGGACGGTCGAATCGAACCATGCCTTGTATGATGCCTAAACCCATACGAAAAGCCAGCAATAAACCCATATGAAAGAGGCAAAGAACGGCGATGGAGCCCCGATTGATCAAGTTTTTGGATGCGAATTTCGGCGCAAGAAAAGAGGTAGCGTTGAAGCATCCGCCTTGCCCCTAGCATCTATGAAATACCCGACACGCCACCCCTAACGGACGTTAGGTCGGTCGCTCGGAATCCGCTGCTTGATCGCCACTACGTCGCCACCATGTGGCCACTATGGTATGGGATAAACCCATACGGTTTGGTATTTACAAAAACCCATATGAATGCACCATTGGGCGCATGGAGATCTCCGATCTGCACCGGCGGTTGATGGAGGAGGCGAGGAACTACGATGCATCGGCCCTGACCCGGGCGGTGCTGGGCCCGTACCGGGATGTCGTGCTGATGCAGCGGGCGCGGTACATGAGCTATGAACAGATTTCGGCGACGTTTCGCCGGCACGGGATCGCGGTGTCGCCGGCGGCGGTCGGTGTGTTCTGCCGGCGGCATATCCGGACGACGGATCTGGCGGCGGCCAGAAACCAGGCCGGGGACGCGAAGCGGACGGCGCCCGCCATCGTCGCTCCGGCTCTTGGGGCCTCCGCCTCCGGAGCGGCGCGGCCGGCCGGAGGCCGGAAGGGACCGAAGATCGCGCGGGACGACTATTGAGGCACTACTATGAACGAACGCAGAATCATCCTGTTCCCCCAGGACAAAGGAGGGATCGGCAAAAGCTTTGTGGCGGCGCTGCTGTACGACTTTCTCATGGAGGAGCGGGTGCGGTTGAAGGCCTTCGACCTCGACCACGCGAATTCCACGTTCAACCGATTGGTGCCGGAGGCCGAGTTCATCGACACCGATGTCGATACGGACAAGCTCGGGGTTCTCGACCAGATCGTGCATGCGCTGGAGCAGGCGGAGGCCGTGCTGGTGGACAATCGGGCGACCGGGGGCGGAAAGGTATTGGCCTATTTGGATGAAGCGCGGCTGCCGCAGTTGCAAGCGGAGCTGAACCTCGCGCTCCTCTTTGTCCTCGTGGCAACCGACGACAAGGATGCCAACTCGCAGATCGCGGAACTGCTGGACGGTTATGGCGAACGGGTGAAATGGCTCGTGGCCAAAAATCTGCGGGACGGAGAAACGTTGCCGCTCTTTGATCGGAGCAATTCCCGGCGGCGGCTGCAGGAACTTGGGGCGGTGGAGATCGATGTGCCGTGTCTTTTCGAGGTGACCCGGAATCGGCTGCAGCAGGCGAACCTGACGGTGGGCCGAGGCCGAACCGCGGAGGAACTGCATGTCCTCGATCGGTCCCGGTGTGTGCGATACCATGACCGGATGGCGGTGGAGTTCACAAAGGCGCGGGCACTGCTCATCGGATGACGCCGGAGGAACTGCTGCGGGCGGAGAATCTGCCGGGGGACCTGAAGTGGGTGTCCGAACATTTTCGGCTGAATCCACGGGATCCCGTTTATTTGCTGATCGCGTGGCACTGGCTGCGGGTGAAGGGAGCGGAGGACACGCTCCGGGCTTCGATCCTCGAGATGAAGACGATGCTCGACGTGCGGGTAGGGGAATTGGAGGGATCGGCGAAGGTGATTGCGGGCGTGAACACGGTGCTGAAGGAAGTCCGGAATGAGTTGGCGGGACGGCCCGCGATCTTGGGCAAGGAACTGGAAACCCAGCTGAAGCAACCGGTCGCGGCGGCGGTGGCGCAACTGACGGCGATGCAGGAGGCACTCGCGCCCGTCGCGAAATCCTTTCGCGCCGCGCAACGGCGGGAATTGCTCGCGGCGCTCCTGACCGGGGCGGCGTTGGGTGCGGTGGGCACCGTCGTGCTCGTGTTCGCGTGAACGGCCAGAGGATGGCGGCGTTGCTCGGTCTGATCGCGGTGGCGGTCGCCGCGCGGGTGATGCTGGAAGGCGTCTTGAATACGGTGTTTTCAGTAGCGGCGCTCGGCGGTGCCGGGTGGGTGGCGTGGGCTGCGTTGCTCGCGTCGACAAATCGGAAGGTGGTCCTGCGGCTTTGGGGGCTCACCTGGACGCGGGACGAAGCGTGCTGCCACTTTTTCGTGACGGGCTCGACAGGCACGGGAAAGACGGCGCGGGCGGTGGTACCCATCGTGCATGGGCTGCGAGCGACGCTGCCGGGCACGGGAATCTTGGCGGTGGACTCCAAAGGTGCGCTTTGGAAGCCGCTGGCGGCGATGGCCCGGAGCCTGGGGCAGGAGGACTCGTTGCGGCTTATCCGGGTCCGGCCGCCGCAGACGGCGCCGGGAGCGTGGACGCCGCCGCTGCGGCTCAATCTGCTCGGCATGCCCGGCGTCCCGTGGACCACGTACGCAAAGATGGTTGTGGATACGGCTACGGCGGCGGGGCAGCGCGGCGGGCAGGCATTCTTCAAAGAGACCGCCCGGGATGTGATCACGCATGGGATGCAGGCTCTCGACGCGGCGGATCTGCCCGTGACGCTCGCCAACGTGCATGATCTCGTCTGCGTCTCCACTGAATTGGCCCCCGTGCTGGCGCGGCTCGCGGAGCGTCCCGGGCGCGCGGCGGAAGCGGAGCTGCAGTACTTCAAAGACTTCGCCGCGCAGCCGCCGGAGCAACGGAGCGGTACCGTCTACACGGTGGCGAACTACCTGCGGCCGTACACACCGCCGGACATCGCGGATGTGTTTTCATCGGTGGACCCGAATTTCTGTCTGTCGGAGGTCGATGCCGGGCGCCTCATCTGCATGTCGGTGCCGCAGACCTACCAGGTGGAGCGGCGGTACCTGAACTTGTTGGCGAAGCAGCTCTTCTTTCTGCATGCGTTCCGACGGTTCGATCTGGAGCCGGACGAATTGGGGAAACGGAACCTGATCGTGCTCGTGCTCGACGAGGGCCAGAAGACGACCTTGGTGTCGGAGGACGGATTCGCCGACCATACGACCGTTGATGAACTGCGGGAGGCCGGGGTTTGTCTGGTTTCGGCGACGCAGACGCCGCTGTCGCTGTATGCCGCGTTCGACACGGAACGGAAAGCGGACGTGTTCATGGCGAACCTCCGGACGCAGATCCATTTTCGCGCGGCGGACGAGAAGGCCGCGAAGATCATCTCGGAAAAGATGGGCGGCCGGGAGGTGCGGAAGTACAGCGGCGGCGTGAGCGGCGGGAAATCCTCCCGCAACTGGCAGCCAATGGACGAGCCGTGGTTCAAGCAGGCGGCGCTGCAGGCGCTGCCAGCCGGGCAAGCGGTGATCCGGCATCCAGCCCGGATCGGGCGGCCGCTCCTCAAGCGGCTGCCCTTTACGGAATTTACCCGGGCGAACGAGTATACGCCCGAGAGCGGACGCTAGTTCCGGCCCAAGGCAGAGGCCGGAGGGTCGGCAAGCTCGGGGACGGTCGGAGCCGGCGGAGCCTTCCGCGGCTTGCGGGGCCGGATGGGCTTCGTGCCCTCGACGGGCCAGCCGGCGGATTCTAGGTACTCTTCGGTCAGGCCGCGGATGTCGCGGCGCCGGAGTTGATGGACGACGAGCGCGAACACATCCGGGGCGCGGCGGCCCATCTTCCGGGCGAGGTGTTCGGTCGCTTCGGCGAAGGCGGTGAAATCGCGCAGCGGCAAATCGATGACGATGCGGACGGCGGGTTGCGGCACTTTCGGTACTTTCATTTCCTGCGAGTATGGACACGGATCCCGCTCCGGATGGGTCGGCCGGAGCGGTTGGGAAATCAAAGCGGCGCCTGAAGCGGAGCGCCCTTTGCCGGCCGAGATTGTACCTGAAACGGCGCCGGGTTTCTTGTATCCAATGATGAAATACTTGCAGGCTAGGCGGTGCGGACCGGTGGGAAAAAGGACTTGGGCGGTGCTCCGAGGAGGCGGGTGAACGCTTTGGTAAGGTGGCTGTGGTCCGCGAAGCCGGTCATGTGGGCAATTTGGCCGATGGTATGGGTGCCGGTCTCGATCAGGGACTTGGCCCGGAGGATGCGATGACGGAGAATGTACTGCTCGCAAGTCATTCCGGTTGTTGCCTTGAAGAGGACCCGGAAGTGGCTCGGGCTGACGCCGGCTTCGCGGGCGAGGAGCGACGGCGGGATGCGTTCGCTGGCGTTGAGTGAAAGCCGAGCGGCGATCCGGTCCATGGTTTCGTTGCTCAGGCGACGGGAGGGGGAGGCGGAAGGCAGCGCGAGGGCAGCGATGAGACGAGCGGCGAGCGCGTAGGCGAGGGCGACCGCTTGGCTGCGTGTAGCGGCCGACAGCGGGAGGCAGTCGCGGCGAAGTGCGTCGGTCAGGCTGCCGATCAGGTGGTCCCGGAGAATCAAATCGCGGAGCGATTCCACCGCGATGCCCCGAAGCGGCGGGGAATCAAACTGCGCCACCCATTCGGGGGTGAGGAAGAGCATGATGAGACCGCCGCCGGCAAGCAGTCGCTTGGAGTGATGGGTGCCGGTGCCCACCACGAGGAGATCCCCCGCGGCCAGCGTCCGAGTTTTGCTTTCGCCATGGGGCTCCGCCCAAGTGATTTGGCAGCGGGCTGAATCGAGCGGGATCAGGATTTGGGTGACTGTGTCGCCGGCTTCACGCCAGACGAATGGGCGTTGCCAGTCGCAGAAGATCCCGATCCCGGGACCGGCGGCGTAGGCTTTCGGGCTAGGGACCGACGCCGGTACGGGCGGCTCGAACGGAAATGCGGGTTGGGCCGCTTGGGAGCGGGCAAGGGGCGAAGCGACGAGCGCTACTCGGGGACGATTCGGTACGTCGGTGATGGAGGCAGGATAGCGGACCCCCGGTTCACCGGCTTTGACTTAAAGCCGAATTGCTTGGACTTAAAAATAGACTTCTCAGCCCCAGTGCGTGGCCTAACAGAAAATATGGTTGCCGGTCTCCCGGTACCAAAGAATCGGTCGCGTTGGTGTCTGCGTTGGCACGTGCAAACTCCAAGGTATATCCGATAGGTCGTTCCGCTGGCGGTCCTGATCCGCAACATAAGTTCGGCTCCGGCCAAATTGAAATTTCCTCGAATCAGCGGACAGAGACATCCGCGTTGACGGGTAGCCGGTGGGGCGCTGTCCGAGGACAATCAAGGGCGCACCGTCCGCTTCAACCACGAAGCCGCTTCAACACGGAGCGATAACGGGGTGAAGCGGACGCTGATTCACCATGTTCGATTCACCGGACATTGCGGAGACTACCGCGGGGAATTGACGACGCGCTTGCCAAGACAGGAGTGGAAGAATCAGCGCATTGAGAAGCGGAAACTTAGGCGTCCCCTCCCACCACACTTTGACAACAGTCCCGCGGGCTCCCTCGCGGACTGACCAACCGCCCGACATTTCGACGAACGGGAACGGGAAACCTGGCTCCTTGGCGAGAAACTCCATCACCAGTGTTCGCTTCTCGTGATCGATAGAGGTGCAACGTTCGGACCAGGAACGCCCCCCCTTATCGACACAGTCTCGGATGCAGCCGACAGCCGGTTCTGTCCCTGATCGCAGCGACGATGACGCCAGTGACGGGGCAAACCGGGAAATGGCGCCAAGGTTCGCCAGATTCCGCCAGATCGCCATTTCGCTTCCGCGGCTGTGGATGTCCAAACATACACGAAATCGGGAGTCCCCATCCTTTACATAAAGTCGGGAAATGCCTCTGAGTTGTCCTATCGCGAAACCCAACACGCAAACGGCCACCAAGCTCATGGCCGCCATGCCGACTAGCTTTAGGGTGCCGTTCGCGACAGCGAGCAGAATGGCAGTGCCTATCACCCAAGTCAGGTCGCCGATGCTTACAGCAAGCGCCAGCAGGGGATCAGGGGCTGGGCGATTTGCCAGCCAGGCCACAAATACGCCGAACAGCAGCAGTCCTGCTCCGATCACTGCAAATATCCAAGGTGAGGCGTTGACGCTGACCAGTGGTGCCACCGAGGCCGAGGCGATGGCCAAGACAGATCCAGTGATCAGCGAGAACGCTGCATTCGCGGCTAATGCGCGACGCAGCGGAGCATAGCTATGATAGTTCATCATGTCTCCGAAGTTGTGCTCTTTCCATTGGGTGAAAAGGCCTTACTCGCACCAAAACCAAGACTGCTGACATAGGGCTGTCAGGAAGAGGCCATGTGAACTCGCGCCCAAAGGGCAGTAGCAGTCACTAACCCGTGAAACCAGATTCAACGAAGTTCTGATCACTGGATCGCGATGGGCAATAGCCTGAATCGAGTTGTATGGACAACACTCTCACGTGAAAGAGGGAGATGCAGGCTTATTGTGGGATGTATCACGGCGATGCTGATCTGCGCGGGTCGCGGCCGCGGCTATTCGGACGTTCTCTCGAGCTGGAGCGCACTGAGCGACTCACGATTCAAAGGCTCGTTCGGTCGCGGAAGAGCTGGGCCTGACGCCGGGAGAACTCGACTTCGGAACCGCCGCGGAGGCGGACTTTGACGCTGCCGCTGAACCACGGGTCTACCGACTCGATGCACGAGAGGTTCACGAGCTGGGAGCGGTTGGCGCGGAGGAACAGCGCGGAAGGGAGGCGCGCCTCCATGGAACCGAGCGTACGGTACAATAGGGGCTTCTCGTTGCCGAAGTGGAGGCGCGTATGGTTGCCTTCGGCCTCGACGAGCCGCAGGGAGCGCACGGGGATGAACCATGTGCGGTCGCCTTCGCGCACGAACACGTAGTCGTCCTCGCGAAGCGGAGATGACGGCGCATCATCATCGGCCGGATTGGCGGCCGAGGTCTTCTCCAAACGATCCCGAACCTTTGCCAGCGCGGAGGCGAGGCGCTGGGGATGGACCGGCTTCATCAGATAGTCGAGGGCGTTGACCTCGAAAGCGCGCAGAGCGAAGGCGTCGAATGCAGTGACAAATATCAGTTGCGGGTGCGGCGGCGGAAGTGCGGCGAGGAGGTCGAAGCCGGTGCGGCCCGGCATCTCGATATCGAGAAACAGGAGATCGGGCCTTAGGCGCGGGAGGAGCTTGAGGGCCTCGGTGACGTTTGCGGCCTCGCCGACGATCTCGAAAGCCGGGTGCTCGGAGAGCAGGCCGCGGAGCTCCTCGCGCGCGAGACGTTCATCATCGACGATCACGATTTTCATGCGGAGTCGGCGGGCAAGGGAGGAACGTGGAGCTCGGCCTCGACGATCTCACGGGTAAGTTGGCGGAGTTCAAGGGTGGCGGCCGGCCCGAAAAGGAGCCGGAGGCGGGCGCGGGCGTTCTTGAGGCCGAGCCCCGTGGAGGCGGTGGGAGTGGCCAGCGTGCCGGGGTTGCGCACCCGAATATGCAGTTGGCCGGCGGCGATCGCAGCTTCGAGGGAGATCTCAGCGCCTTCTTCGCGCGGGTTGAGGCCGAACTTGATGGCATTCTCGATGAGAGTTTGAAGGAGAAAGGGAGGGACGGGCCATCCCAGGGTTTTGGGATCGATGCGGC
The DNA here is from genome assembly GCA_027482185.1 of Opitutaceae bacterium. Classification (GTDB taxonomy): domain Bacteria; phylum Verrucomicrobiota; class Verrucomicrobiia; order Opitutales; family Opitutaceae; genus ER46. Next base: position 32,110 of record JAIXWF010000021.1, read on the forward strand.
GGTGGACAACGAGGCGTTCTTCGAAACGCAGTCGTTCCAGCGCGAGGTAGTTGTCCACGGTTTCCAGCTCCCGGGAAAAGGGAATGGTCGCTTCCTGGCCCGTGGAGAGGGAGGCGCGGAGAAGATCGGAGAGGAGGGTGAGGGCCTCGCGGGGCGGGGCTAGGTCGCGCGGGATTAGCGCGCGGAGGGTGTTGAGGCTGTTGAAGAGAAAGTGCGGATTTAGCTGGGCCTTGAGGGACCGAAGCTCGGTTTCCTTCATGGCCGCGTCGAGTTTGAGGCGGTCGAGTTGGGCTTGTTGGTACTGGCGATAATAGCGCAGGCCGAGGTAGAAACCGGTCCAGATGGCGAGGGTAGGTCCGCAGATGGTGAGGATATCGAAGTACGCGAATAGCCCGCCACCCGGCCGTTCAACGTAGTAGAGAACCGGCGAACACGTGGGAGGCATCTGTCCGATGGTCCACAGCAGGAAGCCGGCATGGGCGAACGACGATGCGACGACCCAAGGTGCGAGGCGAAACAGTGTGGCCGCCCAGGGGCGCGGGACGCGCAAATGAACGATGAGGGCGACGCGAAGCAGGTGGGAAATACCGATCCCGGACCCCGCGAGGGCCGCCCCGTAGAGCGCTTCATAGCCGATATCGTTGCCGCGTACCAGCAGCGGCAGAATCCAGGACACAAACAGACCGCCCCAACCTATCGTCTGGCACAGCCAGTAGGGGCGGGTGCCGCGCCAGCGCCGCGCGAGGCCGTAGGTGGCCGGCGGGGAGCCGAGGAGGGAAGAAGGGGGCATGGGGACGAAGTGGCGACGAGTCGTAAAACACCGGGCTCAGCGCGACGGCGAGTGCGGAGTGGCCGCCGGCCGGGGCCGGATGCGCCGCCGCAAGGCCGATCTGCACGGGCGAGGCTTCGGGGAGAACGAAGGTTCCGGTCGGCCGACCGCGAGCGAGGCACGCGTGAGGAAGGCGGTGAGTGCGGCGCAGTAGAGGTGAAGCGGGCGCGGTGCCGCGGGCTTGGAGTTCATTTGGGTTCGGCGGCGTCCGCGTCCAAAGCGACGAGTACGACGAGCATGGCGAGGATGATCAGGAGCGGAATCACGGGGAGTTGGCGGCAATTGTCCGATGCACGGTGCTGCGGGCGGAGCCGGGATCCGGCGGCAGTTGCGCGCGATGAAGGAGGCGAAAAGAATGTGGTCGCGGAGCCTCACGGTTTGAGCCGCACGAGCACGCGCTGGCCGATGCGCAGGGTTTGATCTTCGACCGAAACGACGCACTCGACCACGCGTTGGTCGACGCGCTCGCCGGGTTCGCCGGTGGGCATCTTTACCCCGAAGACTTGGCCGACCCTCAGCATTTTCCCCGGGAAGACGCGGGTTTCGTCGGCTTCGAGGACGACCTCGGCGTTTTGGCCGGAGCGGACTTTTTCGACGAATCGTTCGTCGAGATCGGCGCGGACGATGCGGGGCGCGTCGGGGGCAAAAACGAACAGAGGGGTGACGTTGAGCGTGCTGACGCCATCGCCGGGACGGGCCTGTCGCTTGACGATCCAGCCATCGAGCGGGGCGCGAACGATGCGTTGGTCCACCTCGTATTCGCCGGCGCGGAGGCGGGCGGCGGCGGTGACGACGGCAGACTCGGCGACGGCAATTTCGGCGTGGAGGAGCGCCGCCTGATCGCGGGCGTGGTCGACCTCGGTACGGGCGGCGGCTTCGGAGCGAAGTAGGGATTCAAGTCGGGTGGACTCGCGTTCGGCTGCGCCGAGGCGGACCCGGAGGGGCGGCAAGGCGGCGCGGGATTGCGCCAGCTCGGCCCGCGCTACGGCGAGTGCGAGACGAGCGGGCCGATCTTCAATCACGGCGAGGATGTCCCCTTGGCGCACGCGTTGGCCTTCCTCGACGGCGACCTCTTTGACGAGGCCGTCGCGGCTGGCGGCGAGACGGATCAGACCTCCCTCGATGTCGATGCGGCCTTTGGCATAGACGAGACCCGCAGGTGGGGCTGCGGAGGCTGGGGCGTCGGCCGCGGCCTGGTTTCCGGCGCAACTTGTGAGTGCGGCAGACAAGAACAGGACGGCGAAGGCGGCGGCGAGACAGAAGGCAAAGTGGAGGCGGGAGAGTTTCATCAGGCAGCGGGACGGGAGTCGCGGAGGATGCGGCCGTCTTCGAGGTGAAGGATGCGGTCGGCGTGGTCGTGAAGCCTCGGGTCGTGCGTGACACAGAGAACGGTGGCGCCGCGTTCGCGGGCGATGCGGTGGAGCAGGTCGACTACGATGCGGCCGTTGGCACCGTCGAGCGCGCTGGTCGGTTCGTCGGCAAAGAGGAGCTGCGGTTGCTTGGCTAGGGCGCGGGCGATGGCGGTGCGCTGCTTCTCGCCGCCGGAAAGAGCGTCGGGACGGAGATGGGCGCGGCCGGCGAGGCCAACCGCGGCAAGGGCATCGTGGGCGCGAGTCCGGGCGACGGCTGAGCGGACGGCCATGTACTTCAAGGGGAGGAGCACCTGCTCGAAAGCGGTCAGAGCAGGGAAGAGATTGAAGCCCTGGAAAATGAAACCGCAGTGGGCGAGTCGGAAGGCGTCGCGGGCACGTTCGGGGCGATGAAAGATCTCCTCGCCGAGGAGGGTGATGGCCCCGGCATCGGGCGTGAGCAGACCGCTGAGCGCGGCGAGCAGCGTGCTTTTGCCCGAACCGGAGGGGCCGGTGCAGAGCGTGAGCTCGCCGGGAAAAACCTCGACGGAGAGATCGCGGAGCACCTCGATCCGGGTGGCGCCGGTACCGTAACCTTTGCGGAGCGCGGCGGCGGCGAGCGTGGGGGCAGCGATGGACATGGCGGATGCGGGCGGCGATCAGCGCAGGAGCGCCGCAGGCTCGGATTGGGCGAGGGCGCGCAGGGCAAGTGCGCCGGAAGAGAGCGCGATAGTGAGGATGAAAACCGCGGTAGCCGCGAACGCCCACCATGGGGCGGCGACGAGCACATGGTTGGCGGTGGCCAGGCGCACCGCGCCGAAGGTGAGCAGAACGGTGAGGACGAGGCCGATGAGGCCGACCCACGCCGACTGTTCAAGGACGACAAGACGCAGGGACCGGAGGGAAACGCCGAGGGCGCGCAGCGTGGCGTATTCGCGGAGGGATGCCTGGACGACGGACTTCAGCGTCTGGCTCGTGATAACAATGCCGATGAGCAACCCAATGCCGCCGGAAAACAGGAAGCCGAGCCCGAGACTCGATTCGAGCAGCCAGTAAAGCTGGGATTTTTCGGAAAGCTCGGCGGCAGTCCAAACGGTGTAGGGACGGAGGGCGCCGCGCGGCTGTAGTTCTTCGCGCACCCGGTCTGCCGCCCGAGGCGCGCGCAGTTTAACGAGAAGGTAGGCGACACTTTCGATTTCGGCATTCGCGGCATCGAGGGAACGCGCGGTGGCGAGAGAAGCGGCGACGTTGGCGCCGCCGATGCTGTTGAGGCCGGCGGTGAGGCCGACGATTTTGACCAAGCGTCCGTTGACCTCGAGGCGGGCGCCGACGCGGGCGCCAAGGTTGGCGGCGTTGGAACGATCGACGAGGACCGTGTCGGGTTCTTCGAGGGCGCGCCTTTGTTCCTGGCTCACGACGCCGGCGAGGCCGAGGGCGGCGGGGTGCGTGGCGATTCCGACCAGAGTAGCGAGAGCGGCGGAGCCATCGCCGCGGCGGATGTCTCCCCCGGACCAGAGGAACGGTTCGACCGTCGCGACCTCGGGATGGGAGCGCAGGAAGACCTCGTTGCGAGCGGAGAAGTTGCGCGCCAGATCGACGCTGCGGGTGTCCGGGTAGCCCACCCAGAGATCGGCCGACGAGCGGTCGACGTACACGGACACAGTCCGAAAGATGCCGAGCAGCAGCACGAGTTGGATGAGCACGAGGAGCCCCGCGAATCCGACGGCGAGTACGGCGGGGAGAAACCGGGGCCATTCCCGGCGGAGGGTGATGCGGGCAAGTGAGATCATCGGGCGCGGCTCTTGGCGACGAGGGGAGAGCCGGGTCGATTCAGAATGCCACCCTCAGACCTAGTTCGCAGTACAGGCTGCTGCCGTCGGCCTTCAGCTTGAGGTTGCGGGACTCGTATTCGAATTCCCGACCGAGAATTCTGCCGACGCTGGCAGAGACGCCGACGCCTTGGTTCGCCTGCCACTCCGCTTTGAGGGCGGCGCCATAGGCAAAGTAGTCGAGGGTTGTTCGCGACAAGTCGGGTCCTCCTGCCTTACCGGGGAGGGGATCGGTTTCGACGTGGTAGGCGCCCCCTTGGCCCGTTGCGACGAGGCCGAGACTGAACGATTCGGAGAGCCGGTAGGTTACTCCGGTCTCAGGAATACCGATCGCCACGGTCCATTGCGGACCGGGAGTCCAATTCATTCCCAGCACCGGAATGAACCGAGTGGTGCCGCGGGCCAGAGAAGAGAAGGCTGCGCCCCCGGAAAATGATAGGTTCGGACTGGATTTATGGATGGCGGTTGCGAGCAGGTCGACGCCGAGGCCCTTGGATTTGAATCCACCGGAACCGGCATGGGACGAAACAAGCGAGGTGCCTACGATGGCGGACCACCTCGGATCGAAGGCACGACTGTAGTTGAGGCCGAGGCCTATGCTTTGGAGTCGCTTGGGCAGCGGCAGCGCGCTGCTCTTCCCGGCTTCGAAATTGAGAGCGGTACGGTTGAATTGCAGGCGGGTTTCGAGTGCGGACTCTGCTCCAAGCGAAACCTCCTGGGCGGCGCCGAACGCGAATTCCTTCGAGGAGGCCTCGTTGTACCTCGTGTTGGCCGACTTGAACTTGCTTTTTCCTATTTCGCTGGAGGAAACGCGAAACGACAGGCCGATGCCCTTTGCTGCCGAGACAGATGCCGTAGTGCGATCCGTTGTTTGGGAATAACCGGAGGTTGCGGCAATGAGCGTGAAGAGACCCGCGAGAGTGTGACGTGCTTTTGTCATGTCCCGCGAACGTGTCCGAGAAGGCCCGCGAAAACAGGCTTCGCACAACAAGTGGGCTTTTTGCCGGATGAACAGTGTGCCGTCGGTGTGCCGGCGGCCGGAAGGGATTGCGCGGAGTGGGGCGGTGGATCCGACTTGTCCGCAGTTCACGCCCGGACTGTGGCCATCCCGCTAGCACGGCTGGTTTCAGTCCCGCGCCGCCAGCGGAGTTCCGAATCATTGAGCTCGTGTCGCTCAAAATCGGGCTGGCGACGGTCGCTTTCGACGCCGATCGTGTTCGGCATCGAGAATCCTATCTCGGAATACTTCGAACGGCTGCGCGGGGAGCGCCCCACTTCGGCGCAAGATGTTGCTTGGCCACGCCGGGCCGACAACGCCCGGTTCAACTGGCATCCCGGTTCGATCGTAGCACGAGCGAGGGGCCGGCGACCTTCGCTCGTCGCCCGACACGCTCGAAACGACGCCCGTGTTGGTATGCAACCCGATTCCACACAGCTAGGAGGCAACGAACGCGGGGCCGCGCCGTATCCAGCGTTTCCGACACCGCAGATGATCTTTTGCCGATTGCCAGACTTTCCGAACATCAAGCGATCCGAGTCCAAGGCGGCAAGTATTGGCGCGGGAGGTTGGCCTACGGCGCCGGTGGCACTTCGTAGATTTCGACCAACACGAGGCCATTTTGACCGGAGGCGCCGTTGACGGCAACGGTGTAGCTGCCGGGGTTGAGTCGCGCGACCAGAGCCGCATCCCGTGACTCGGATTCCAAAGGAAACGCGCCGACCTGCCCGAATGCCGTTTTCAATCCCGCAGTGCCGCCCCAGTCGTCGTTTTCGATGACTGACTGCGCGGTCTGGTCGAACAGGCCCAGCCGCGGGTTCGGCAGGATGCCGTCCAGCCCGAACGGTGAGAGTCCGGGGCCGACCGCTCGCACGAGGACCGTGCGGGGGCCATCTCCGCCGATCACGAAGCCGGCGACAATGCCTTCGCCGAGGGTCTTCAGGAGCGAGACGTTCACCAACCGCGGAGTATCCGCGGTGAAGCTGTCGCCGGGGGTGGCATCGTAAAGCTCGGCCAGCACCCGGCCGGCGCCGCCGGCCGCCGCGCGCACTTCGATGACGAAGTCGCCGGCGGGAAGGCTGGGAGCGACGGCGGCATCAAGTGAGCCGGGGCCGGAAAATTCGAACGCCCCGACGCGGTTCATGGCCGCACGCAGAACGGCGTCGCCACCCCAGTTATCGTTCGTGGCGACAATCTGAGCCTCGGCGGAGCTTCCGGCCGCAACGATCAACTGCGGATCCGCCACCACTCCGTCCAGCCCGAAGGCCGAAAGCGAGGGGCCGACCGCCCGGATGACGAGCGGCTTGGTGCCCCGCGTGCCGCGGCCGCCGACCACCGTGCCGATCTTGAACGACCGCTCCGTGGCGGTCAGCCCGGCGAGGATCGACAGGTTCGAGATCCGACCCTCCGGCGGACCGACCGTCAGCACCGCGCCGGCGCTGGCGGTTGAGCCGAAGAGATTCGTGACCACGACATGGTAGGTGCCGGCATGCCCAGTATTGACGTTCTCGATGGTAAGGGTCGCGGCGGTCGCACCGCCGAGCGCATTCCCGTCACGGAACCACTGATACGATACCCGGGTGCTGCTGGACGCCTGGACGGAAAACACGGCGCGGTTGCCGGGCAGGGCGGCGAGCGACGCCGGTGCCGCTGTGATGGTCGGACCCGGCTCGTCGCCGAGTACCGGGGTTCCCCGCCGGATGGTGCTGTTGCCCAATTCGGCGATGATGAGCGCGCCGTCGCCGGCGACGTCGACCGCGAGACCGGTGGGCGAGCGAAAGCGCGCGGCGCTGCCGATGCCATCCTCGTTCCCCACGGTGTCGCGCAAGCCCGCGACGGTCGTGACGACCCCGTTCCGGGTCACCCGGCGGATCGTGTTGTTGCCTTGGTCGGAAACGTAGAGGTTGCCGGCCACATCCAGCGCGACGGATATCGGCGCCCGGAAGCGCGCCTCGGCTCCGGTGCCGTCGGCTTTGCCGGGGTTGCGGGCCAATCCCGCGAGCGTGCTGACCACGCCGTCCGCGGTCACGCGGCGGATCGTATGATTGCCGGTGTCGGCCACGTAGATCGTGCCGCTGGAGTCGACCGCCACGCCGGAGGGCCGGTAGAAATGTCCGGCACTGCCGGCACCGTCGGTGCTCGAGTCGACCGCTCCGCTGTAAGCCTTGCCGGCCAGGGTCGTGACCCTGCCGTCGGGCGTGATTTTCCTCAACGTGTCGCTCCGATCGTCGACGACATAGAGGTTGCCGACGCGATCGAAGGCGAGACCTGCGGGGCCGTCGAAACGCGCCGCGGATCCGACACCGTCGACGGCTCCGGAACGCCTCGGCGATCCGGCAAACGTCGACACGACGCCGGCGGGAGTGATTTTCCGGATCGTATCCCCCGAAGCATCGGAAACGAAGACGTTCCCATTGTCGTCCACGGCGACGCCGGTGAGCGTCGCGAACCGGGCGGCGGACCCCACGCCGTCCGCATACTCGCCGATGCTCGTGGCCAGTCCGGCGAGGGTCGTGACGACGCCGTCCGGACTGACTTTCCGGACGACGGGAAGGGAGGAGTCGACGACGTAGAGATTCCGGTTGCGGTCGAACGCCACGGCCGCCGGATTCCGGAAGCGCGCGGTGGCCACCGGTCCGTCGTTGCTGCCCGACGTGCCGCCAGCATAGGTGGCGACGCGAAGCCGCGGACCGTAGCGGATCGTGGAGGGCACGACCGTGAGCAAGGCGGGGCGACTGGTCACCCGGCCGCCATCGGTCGTCACCGTCACAGTGTAGGCACCGGCATCGGCCGGCTCGGCAAGTTGGATGACATGGAAGAAGTCCCGCGCCCCTGGAATCGGACCTCCGTCGTAGTTCCATTGATAAGTCGTGGTGCCGGTCGGACTGCGGGCGGCTTCCACGCGGAATTCCACCGAGTCGCGGCGCTCCACGGTCTGGGAGACCGGCGGTCGCAAGATACGCGGCGTATTCGGGAAAACCGGCGTCAGGTCGGCGCGTACGCCTTTCCAGATCACGCTGGCACTGCTGTCCGCGACGTAGACGTTGCCGGCGGTATCGACGGCAATGGCCGCCGCAATGCCGAAGCCAGCTTCGCTGCCTTTTCCCTCCCGCGGCCCCGGATTGGAAGTCGAACCGCCGAGGGTGGTGGTGACGCCATTGGCCATGACCCGCCGGATCAACCCGTTGCCCGAATCCGCGACATACAGGACATCGCCGGCCGAGCTGGCGGCGAGGCCCAGCGGGAGGTAGAAGCGCGCCGCGTCACCGGTGCCATCCACGGCTCCCCGCACCGAGAGAAAGCCCGCCACGGTGTAGATCGCGCCGTTGGCCGCGACGGATCGCACGGCATGGTTGTACTGGTCGGCGATCCAGGCGCGGCCGGTGGCGTCGGAAGCGATAGCCGGGCTGTTTTGAATTCTGACGGCGCTGGCCATGCCGTCGATCGCGCCGGGACTTCCCGATGCGGCAGCGTGGCGGGTGATCGTACCGAGTTCGGGGGCGAACTGGCTCAGCGGCATCGCGGGAGTGATCCGGCGGATGATCGGGGCGTGCTCCGTTTGGAGCAGGTAACCGCCGAGACCGGCATTGCCGCCGACAACCGCGATGCTGCGGGGCAGGTAGAAGGTCGCAGTTTGCAGCGGTCCGTCTTGGAATACGCCGAGCGCCGGATTACCGGCGAGGCGGGCGACCTGCAACGGCCCCCATGACAGCAGCCCGGAAGAACCCGCGTACGTGGCGATCCGCCGGATCATGTGATTCCAGGTATCGGTAACGTAGATGTTTTGGAAAATGTCCACGGCCAGTCCTTCCGGCCGATAGAACTGCGCGGCCGTGCCGACTCCGTCGCCGGTGCCGGGATTTTGCGCCTTGCCGGCGAGCGTGGTGACGTCGCCGGCGGGCGTGATCTTGCGCACCGTGTGGTTGTCGGTATCCGCGACGTACAGGTTGCCGGCCGTGTCGATCGTCAGTCCCGCCGGACGGTTGAAGCGGGCCGCGCTGCCCCGGCCATCGAGGGTGCCGGTGACGTTGATTGCTCCCGCAAAAACCGTGAACTCGTACGGGGTGGCATAGTCTAGCTGCGCCGATGCGGATGTGACGGCGGCAAGCGCAAGCACCGCAGCGTGCGCGCGAAGAAGCCGCAGTGTGAACAGGACGCTCGAAGGAGGTATGGGCACGCGGAACAAGCGGAAAGCGCGTCGACCCTGAAAAACGGGTGCGGCCATTGCAAGTTGTGCGTGCTAGGCCCTGCCAAGAGGGCGCCACCCCCTGAGGACCAAATCGCGTGAATCCCAAGCCGCTCCCCCCAGGGTAGTGCAAGAGACTCAGGGCCCCGTCAAAGTGGACCAACGGCCGGTTCCCTCGGCGACTACGCTGCCCAGTTCACGTTTCGGTGCACCGCAACGCAAACCGGTGGTCCTGATCATTTGATCGAAGCCGCAAACTGAAGTGACTCGATGGTTCGGATCTTTCGCCTTCCGTGCATACTGAAATTGACTTGCCGTTATCAAATAAACGCCGATCAATGCACTCCGGGATGGATGAAAAGTCGCCACCTAACCCGGGGAACTCGGGGTTAAAGGCATGTTTGCTCATCGCGGTTGTGGCGCTTGTCGCGTTGCCGTGGTGGTTGAATCGTCCGAAGTCCTATAATAAGTCGCAGCTGGAGGAGATTGCGCTGCACTCGTTTGCATCGTTGCCGGTTTCTGACCAAGCCGATGTGATCTCAGCCGTTGTAAACGGCCGGCTGGAGGGCGTCAGGAAATCCGTCGATATAAAAAAAGATCCGCTGGCGTTTTTAGCAGCCTACGAAGCATTTTTCGATCTCTTCGATCCGGAGTCGTCGGCGTTCAAGGCGTTTCTGCAGAAGAGTGTGGAGGAATCCCCGGCGACATCGCTGGTGAAGGCATTGGAGGAGTATTACCGGAGGGATTCAGCGATTGCGCTGGCTCGAAGTTCGGCCCGGATTGTCCAGCAGGCATCGGGTCAAGCCGATTCCCCCTTGGGCGCGGCAAAAATGTTGATTTCCCGCGCGCTCGCTTCGTCGAAGCATGCGACGGACCCATGGGACCGCTTGGCTATTTCGATCGAAACCGTTCTGGAGATATTCGCGGAAGACAGTTCGCTGATTCCTAAGGCTGCCTATCGGAACAAACTTGGGGAACTTTATTTTGACGGGAGCCGGCCTGGAATCCTGCGACTGGCGGAAAGATATTACGCCGCTACGGCTGTCGATCAACGAAAGCATATTGCGGCCATGGAGGACGTGGTTTTGGCGTCGTTGATGCTGGAACAGGCCTTTCCGGTCGATCCGCAACTGGCGGCAATGGCCGAGCGGAGGAGCAAAGCGATATTCGACGCCCGAAAGAACTGGCCCGGAGTCTCCCCGCGCGGTCACCATGGACAGGTTTCGGAGGGGAAGACTGCGGATATCGATCGTCTCAGCGATAAATTGTACGGGGCCAGGGACAAGGGTATGTCCGAGTTGGCGAAGCTGACTTCCGATGCGATGAAGAGGACCCTGCGGGAAGGTCGATTGCCGGACGGACGGCGGGCCCGCTACAATCAAGCCAGCGATCAATACATGGATCGTTCGGGCCATGCGATCGGTCCTGCTGATCTGGCCAAGTTGCGATTCTCTTTTTCACCCAGCGAGGCCCGACGCATCGACTCTTGGCAGCAGCAACTTCTGTCCGCGCAGCCGGTGACAGGCTTCGAACTGAAACGAATGATTTCGAGTGCACGGCTGGAGGTGAGTATTGCCGGTGCGGGCCACGCGGATTCGGTCCTGCTCAATCGGTCCGAGGTCGAGCGAGTGGCGCGCTCCGCCATGTTCGGACTGGGCATCAAGGCCGACAGTTCGGCAGAGGTTTTATGCCGCATAGGGATCTCCTGCCCCAAGTGGAATGTGACCGGTGACGGTGGCACCCTCGAAGTAGTTGTCATGCATCTGTCAGCCAGCCTTATCCTACCTTGCACCTTGGTCCGTGGGGACCGGATTGTCGAAGCAACCGGACCGTTCCGTAGCTTGGTCGTTTTCGACAGCGTGCACCGCGCCCGGAGTGCCGCTTCCGCCGAAACTCGCCGCGCCGATGCCATGAAAATGATCGAGGGTGCGCTTCACCGATTGAATTTTTTCGACTCCGCCGACTACTCGGCGCCGCCATTTGAAAAATCTGTGCTAAGTCGGGACTTTGTCGCCCGCTCTTACCGGGCAAAGCAGGTAATCCTACACCAGCCAGGAGATGGTTTCCCACTGCGCGAGCACATATTCCGAGCGGGTCCGGTGCGTTTGAACATCACCCATCCCGACAGCGGCGGCGAGCGCTGGGTAGACTCGGCGCGGCGGCTGACCCAGTATGCTCCGGCTCTCGATCGGATTCTGGGCAAATCGATTTTCAACCGGCCGCCGGATTTGAATTACTCAGTCCAGTGGCGCGCGACCGACCCGGGTATTGGAGCGGCATTTTTCCGCGCATTGGGCGGGCGCAGCGATGCCGTATACTACACCGTTTTGCGTTCCGCAGTACTGCAGGATCATACGGCCGTTTTCGCGCTGGGAGACCGGCGTTTCCGCATGCCGGCGGAATTGTGGAGCTATGTGTCAACGAATGTACATTTGGCCGATCGGATCGCAAAGGAATTTCCTCAGGAGGTGCAACAGGATGCTTTAAAGATACAGCAGTCAATTGTGCGCTAACCCCCGATCCCAAGGAGGGCCATGACTAAACGGCGATGGGGCAATCGAGGTGCTTTTTCAAGTGAGGGACGGTCGAGACCCGTCAAGGGGGCTTACCTCCGACATTCGTGAAACGTGGCAATTCCAGATCGCCTCCAATCGCGCAAAAGGCTTTAGCAAATTTTATTCAAGATGTTTGATAGCTCCACTTCTCACCCATGCCGAAGATGCTTCGGAACAGGACAAGCCAATCGGGACGGCGGAGTATACGATGGCGTATCTAGGGGGTATATATGTACCGTATGCCACGGGACGGGGCGGATCTATGGCGGAAATGAAGGGGGCGGCAAGCGTACGAGAGGGAATAGTGACCCGATGGTCTCGGCCGGCAGTTTCGGAGCGGGGTGTCTGGGCGTGGCTCTTGCCGCTTTGAGCGGAGAGAATGGTTTCTGGATCTTTGCCAGCTTCTTCCTGGGGAGCATCGCAGGAGGACTTATCCTCGCTGCCGTGCGCGGACTGCTCACTCCGCAGGTCGTTTTCGCCGGCGTGGGGTTGGTGCTCGCCTTCGGTGTGGCGGTCTGGATCAAGAATTTCATCCTCAGCTACGCCAGCCATAGCTTCCCTTTCAATTGGGTGGCAGGGTGGTACTATTTCGTCGGTGGCGCGCTGCTTTTTGGCTTGGTCCTCCTTTACCGATTCTATGTCTGGTTGTGGGCGTTCAGTCCGTTTGAATCGAAGGGCTGGAATGTCACAGTCTCCGCGCTATTGACCCTGGTGACGATGGCGGCGGTCTTTTTCTCAAGCCAGCGTCTGGTTGTTCATTTGGCCGAGAAGAGAATCCTGGGGAAACTGGGTATGGTCGTGGGAGTTCTCGCCTTGGGACCCGCGGCATTTGGCATATTTTGGTTCCTAGTTTCGATGCTGATCAATTGGCTCCGCTCCCGGTGATTTTGGCGAAGGGCGTCCGGCGAGGCAGATGATACATGCCGAGGGTTAGATTAACCGCCCGTGCTTTGCCGCCGGAAGGCCTGTCCGGCGAATTCGGATGCGGCTGCGCTTCCACCGCGCAGGGAGGTTGCATAGCTTTCACCACATCGGCATTGGGTCAGCGCGTCGGACTTTGCGGGGCGGGCTTTCTTGCGAGTCGACTTTGGTTTCGGCGCCTGAGGCGCGTCGGGTTCGAGGTCGAATCGCCAAATGCTTTTCGGCTGCGGCGAAATGTCTGAACCGGTACGCCGCCTCTGGGTTCAAGCGTGCAGATCGCTGGCCGACCGCTGAACAGCTTCGGCGATCGAGTCGCTGACGTTGGCGGGAAAGCGAGCCGGAAGTTTTTTCCTCACCGAGGCAAGGGCGCGCGGGGTCTGCTGCACGATTTCGTGGAGCAGGGGAGCGGCGTCACCCAAGCCGGCCAGCTTGGTCACGGCGTCCCAGTGCCTGGGTTTGATTTCCTTCAGTTTCCAATGGGCATTCTTGCCGCGCACGGCCATCGCCAGCTCGGCCTTGTGCGGATCGAGCTTGTTCTGACCCCGGCCCATGATGGGCCAAGCCGATAGGACATCGTAGAGCGGGGTCATCCGGTGCGTGCCGCCCCGCTCGTGGAACAGGGAGAAGTTTTTGGCATGTCCATCGGTTGCCGCGAGCATCCAGAAGAGGACCTGCGTCTTCACAAAGGTGCGTTTGTCGTAGATGGCTCGTGAGCCGGCATCGAGGACGCCGAGGATCTGCTTTATGCCCGGACCGCCTTCGGCTTCGTACTTTTTAACACTGGGCAGTCCCAGTGCCTGGCAGAAGTCTTCCTGCGGCAGGCGGGCGATCCAGCGGTTGTTCTGCTGCCAGGCGCGGTCGAAACGCTCGACCGCGAGGCCGCGGCGGGCGCCAAATTGGACGATTTCGCAGGCCGGCACCGGCAGGCCGTAGGCGGCGAGCAGGTTAAGGCAGAACCACTCGTTCTCCACCGAATCCTGCATGTCCATCTGCAGGGCGCCGACCCGGCCGAGAGGCAATTTGAGGATGTGCGTGGTCGGGGTGGCGCCGCGGGGCCGGCACCATTTGTTCCTATGGCGCAGAAAGGCGATTTTCTCTTGGGCGCCGGCAATGGAGATTCGGAAGGGGGTCTCGTCCTCCTGACCAAGAACCCGGCCGCCGGAAAGCATGGCGTCGATTGCGCGCTCCGCTTCTGCTTCGGTCAGAGGCTCCGCATCGACGCGATTCCAGCCGGTGGGGTCTTCGTCTTCGGGGAGCAATTGGACCGCACCCACGCAGTCGCGTCCGATCGCGCGGAGGAGATCGAACGCCCCGGTTGAATCGGTTCCGAAGTGGGTCCTGAGCCGGGAGCGGATGCGGTCGCTATCCGGGAGAAGGTTGTCGAAGTAGTTGGCAACAACGTCGCCGCGGTGTGGGACGTTGCCGGGCGTGAACGGCAGCGACAGCGAAAGGGCGCGGCCCGCGGGGGATTGCACCCAAGCAGGGTCGTAGGTCAGTACGTTCGTGCCACGGGACTGGGTCCAATCCGCGACCCGAAGGCCGTTCATCCAAACGCCGAGTGTGGCCATCACCAAGCCCCTTTGGAAGGTTTGGCGGGGGAGGGCTTCGAGTCGGCGTGCGAGAGGTCCTGTACGACGAGACGTCCACCGAGGGCCGATACGAGACGCGCGATCTGGTCGAATCCGGTCACGCCGGGCGCGGCTTCGATGCGCGCGATGCGTTTTTGGTTTACGCCCAGAAGCTCACCTACCTGCATTTGGCTCAAATCCCGCGAGCGGCGCAGGGCGCGCAGTACAGCTTTGAGTTGGGCGGGAGTGTTGACGGGGTAGTCCATGGGAATCAGAAAACCACCTTTGAGTAGTAAGGTCAATTTACTATTTTAAGGTAGTTAATGCGAGGCAGGAATCCTTCCGGTCAGGTGGGCTACCAATTGTTTGGTGCTCGTTGATCGAGATCAGGCGTGGGGAAGCCGCACCGCGAATTCGCCAGTACGCCCGGGATATCCTGGCATCCGCGGCAGACCAGACTGCCGGCAACGCTTGGTCGCTACTCGAGAAATCGAGTCGCACCGCTTGGGACCAGGACGACGCGACCGAATTCGGGGCGCACGGGAATACGGTCCGTTGCAATGGTCCTAGGAATCGAATTTACGTCATCCGGGCAGGTTGCCGGATCAAAGACCACTTCAGGACCGCGGCGGCGGCCAAATGAAGACCGCCCGCCACGACGAAGACCGGAGCATAGCCGAATCGGTCCACGACCGAACCGATACCGGCGTTGAATACCAAAGCCCCGAGGGCGCCGAAGGCTCCGGAAATCCCATGCACCGTGGCGAGTGCCGCCGGCGGGGCGGTGTCCGCCAGCAGCGCGGTGAGGGTGAAGAGCCACGTGGTGCAAACGAAGGCGAGCAGGCTGAACAGCGCGAGCGTAAGGACGACGCTGCCCTGCACCGACCCGAGCACCATGCAGAGGGGCGCAAAGCAAGCGACGCCGAGGAGAACGGCAAAGCGGGCTTCGGCCGGAGCGCGGCCACGGCGCACGAGCCGATCGGAATAGGCTGCGGCCGCGACGCCGCCCACATCCGCGACCAGGAAAGGGATCCAGCCGATCGCGCCGGCTTGGCCGATCCCGAGCTTGAGCTTCTCCTGGAGATAGCCCGGAAACCAGAAGAGCAGGAAGTACCAGACCGGATCGCTGACCAGGCGGGCGAGCACGAGGCCCCAGAGGGGGCGGTTGCGCACGAGTTCCCGCCACGGCGGCCGGGGTAACCCGGCGGCCCGGTCGTGGCGATGGACCGGCTCGCGATACAACAGGAGCCAGGCGGCCACCCAAACCACGCCGAAGCATCCGGGGATCACAAAGGCGGCGCGCCAGCCGTGCTGCACGACGATCCAGGCGATCAGCGGCGGCGCGACAATCGCCCCGATTGCACTGCCTGCGGAAAACATGCTGGTCGGGAAGCCGCGCGATGCCGGCGGGAACCACATGGCCGTGGTCCGAAGGGCGGCGGGGTAGTTGCCGGGCTCCGCCATGCCCAGGACGAGACGGCACAGGGCAAGATGCATCAAACCGGCCGAGAAACCCGAGAGGGCGGTCGCTGCCGACCACGTCGTCACAAAAAAGATCAGACAGCGCCGGCTGCCAAAGCGGTCAACGAGCACGCCGGAGACCGGATACATGACGACGTAGGCCGCCATGAACACCGACACGAGCAGGGAGTAGTGCGCGTCGGTCAGGGCAAATTCCGCTTTGATTTGCGGTTTCACCACCGAAAGCACCTGACGGTCGAAGTAATTGAGAAAGGTGGAGGCCACCAGCAGGCCAAGCACGATCCACCGCCACCGCTCCGGCGAGGCGGGAGCCGGCAGTGGCGAAGGAGAATGCAACGGATCACTCATGGCGGTGGGGGTGCAGGTGGGGCCGGAGCCAGCCGCGGGGTAACGGTGGGACATTGAGGCGAAGGCACGGTGGGGCAGCGATCGGCGAGTAAGACGCGTCCCGCGTTTGACCCAATCCGCATTTGATGGAACGCGTTCGCTATGGTCCGCGTTTCTGCCCCAAAACGTGCACCGACCCTGCGGGCCATCGCCCGTCATGTCGGTTGCGGACTCGTCACGGTGTCGTACGCGTTGCGGGACCATCCGCGCGTCCATCCCGAGACGCGCAGGCGGATCCAGGAAGCCGCCCGCGAACTCGGCTATCGGCCGAATCCGCTGGTCACCGCCCTCATGGCCAGCGTGCGGACCAAGCGGCCTCCGCGCCACGCGGGCACGATCGCGTTTCTCGCGCGCTGGAGCGAGGCCGCCCGGGAACTCAATGCGCGCGCCAACGGCCTTTTCCTCGCCGGGGCGAGGGACCGGGCCGAGAGCCTCGGCTGGCGCATCGACGACATCGCCTGCGACCATGATGCGCTCCGGCGGGCGCGGCTGACGCAAATCCTTTCGAGCCGGGGCATCCAGGGCGTCCTGGTCGGACCGCTGCCGTCCGGTTTGGGCGAGGTAGAACTCGATTGGAACCGCTTCGCCTGCGCTACGTGGGCGTATTCACTGCGCGCGCCGCTGCTGCATCGGGCGGTGGTGCACCACGGTCACAGTATCGCGCTGGCATTCGCGCACGCGCGGGCGGCCGGGGCCCGGCGCATCGGCTTCGCCGCCGTGGCGAGGGCCAACGCCCGGGCCGACCACCTGTACGACGCCGCCGTCTACATCGAGCAGAAGTCGCTGGCGCCGCGCGACCGGGTCGTCCCATTCATGCCCGAAGAGGCGGGTTGGTCCGCGGCGGCCTTTCAGACTTGGCTGGACCGCTCCCGGCTCGATCTGCTCGTCACGCCGCATGATCTGCGGCCATGGCTCGAGCGCGCCGGCAAGCGCGGGCGGAACGTGCCGGTTGTCCTGCTCGACCGCAGCACGCACGAGAGACCCGGGCCGGGGGTCGATTTTTGCCATGAAGCGGTCGGGGCGGCCGCGGTGGATCTCATCATCACGCAGCTCAATGCCAACGAGCGGGGCGTGCCCGCGATCCCGCGGACCGTTCAGATCGAGGGTCGTTGGATTGACGGGTGACCGCGGCGCCCCCTGCCCGGCGCCGGCTAGTCGAGGACCAGCCGCGGCGGCTGGGCAGATTCCCGCGAGCCGAAGCTGAGCGTCTGCGAACTGTTGTCCAAGGCCTTCAAGACAAAGCTCAATTGGGAGGCTCCGGCGGCCAGCGCGTCCTGCACCAGATCGGTGAGGTCGAAGCTGTGGTCCTGAACGGTGGCCGTGATCTGGGACGCCGTCACCGGTACATCGCACAGCGGCACGCCGTTGCCGGGAAACCCCGTTGCAGGTGCATTGTTCCAGGTGATGCCTGAATTTCCGGACTCGATCCAGGTGTCGGTGGGCAAACGAAAGACCGTCATCTTTCCCAATGCGGCTTGGGCTGCCCCATGCAGCCGCAGGGTGGCGCGATTGGCGCCGATCAGCCCGGCGGGCAGCGTGAAGCGGAGATATGCGTGCCGGGTGAATTCGGGGGTCTCCGCGTCTTTGATTTCAAGATTCGTAGTCGAACCGTAGTTGAAGTCGGCGTTGGGTGTGCCTCCGCGGACATACGTGTCGGCCGAGGGGACGCGACTCATGGTTCCCGCAACGACCAACTGCGGCCGGTTCGCCGCCGCTTGAAGGCTGCTGAACGTGAGTCGTTTCCCGGATTCGGCGACCGTGAGCATGAGGGTGAGGATGTTGTCGCCGCCAACGCTCCTGGCGGCCTGCGCGACCGCAGTGACATCGAGTTCACGGTAGCCGGCGAGGTGATCGACGATCACGGAACTGAGCACGGCGCCATGCGTCGGCCGATTGTTCCAGTTCACGTCAGCTTCGATCCAGGTGTCTCCCGCTTCGTGGACCCGAAGGGTCACCGCGCCGGTGTCGGTCACGTTGCGACCGTGGATCCTCAGTTTCGCCGAGCCGATGCTGCCGACGTCGAGCTGGGAAAGATTGAATCGAAGCAAGCTCATGCGGTTGTTTCCGGAACTGCCGGCCTCCGCATCGAGCGTGCCGCTTGAGCCGTATTCCGTGCCGGCATAGTTGCCGTCGCGCAAACCGGCATCGGCCTCAGGTTGGAATGTCAGCGTCGAAGCGGGACGCATCCCTTGGCCGTCGTACGCACCGATATTGGGTGGTGCCTGCGGATCGAGGGGGTGGCCCCAGTAGTCCCGCGCCGGAAGAGCAATGAGAGTGGCATTCGGGGTCGTGAGCAATGATCCGGCACCGATCGCCGGGGAATCCGCCGCCAATTTGAAGGCTCCCGCGGATGCCCACCCGGAACCGGGCAGCAATGGTCCCACCAGCTTGGGATCGGAGGCGAATTTGCGGGTTACGGTGAAACGCAGGGCCGGGTCGACGCCTTCGGGCGGTTCGGTGGCCGGGGTCCCGGCCGTGCTGTGGAAAATATTCGAATCGAGGACAAACCCGCCGATTCGTTGGTCCCCGGCGGCTCCGGTCGTGGGACCGAAGTCGTAACTCGCCGAGGGATTGCGATTCAGGATGATGTTGTTCGCGATCCGGTTGTCGACGGGGTAGCGGACCGGATCGGTGGGGCTGCCCCAGCTGCCGATACTCACTATCTTCAAGGGCAGAGTCCCGCCGGTCACGATCGTGTTGTTGTGGATGTGGATGTTTTTGCTGCCGCCGCTGAAGCGGAAGATGCGGGTGTCGTCGTTGATGCTGATGTTGTAGCGGACGACGCTGTCGACGCTCGTGTAACCGTAGGCGCCGTCGCCGGTGGAAACCATGAAGCCGCCTTCGTTCTCGTGGCTATAGTTGTATTGGAAGACGGTTCCCCGCTGCTGGTAGTCGATGTCGATGCCTTGGCCGTCGCGCAGTTCGCCGTTGGGTTTGGGAAAGGCGTTGGTCCCGTAAATCTCGTTGTACTGGAAGACCGTACCTTTGGCGAAAAAGGTGAAGACGCCCACGCCGTTCCATTTCGAGCGCTGGTTGCTGAGTCCGATCACATTGCGTTCGACCAAAGCGCCGAGGGTATTGCGGATGACCATGCCGTCCTTGGCCGAGCGGAGTACGGTGTTGTCCCTCACCACAAAACCGCGCCAACGGAAACGGTCGTCGTCGAGGTCCACGGGTGTCCAGCCGGAGCGGGTGCTGATGCCGGTGGAGTTGACGTAGTCGAGATGGTTCTGGGCGATCACGATGTCGTTGAAGCGGGTCGCGGCGGTGGTGACGTTGAGCCGGGGTCGCACCTCGCCGTCGGGATCTTCGCGACTCCGGAACTCCACCCGCTTGGCACCGCCGGTCAGCCGGAAGGCAACGAGGGTTTCGCCGAGGGCCTGGCGGGCCCGCACATAGGCCGTCACATCCACTTCGTGGTAGCCGGCCTGGCCGGTGACGGTGAACTGACCCACCGTTCCCAGCGGCGCGGGCACCGCGAGCCAGGTCAAGTCGGGTTCAAGCCAATTGGCCTCGACGCCGGTCACGTTGACCGTGATTGCCGCCGCGTCCTCCGCATTGCGTCCATAGAGCCTTAGCTTGGCGGTGGTGTCCCCCGCGACGACGCCGCGGATATCGAACTTCAGGTAAGCGTGGCGTTTGAAGCCGACCGCGGACGTTTCCTTCAGCTCCAGCGGATTGACCGTGGCGTAGTTGTCGGACTGGTACGTGCCGTCGCGGACAGTGGTGTCCGCCGCCGGGGTTTGGGAATGGTCGCCGATCACCCGAACGTGGATGCCGCCGGTGCTTTTCCGATCGAGGCGCTGCCATTCCGCATCGGTCGAGGCGTCGTCGTAGCCCTCGATGTGATGGATGCGGTTTTTCTCCAGCCTGATGTGGCTAAGCTCGTAGACGGTGTCCCCGGACGGCAGCAGGATCGGTGTGCCGACCGCATGCGCGTGTTGCGCCTCGACCAGCATACCCCAACGGAAGCCGTCCACCGTGGTATCGACGAGGTCCACGCTTTCAAGCGTGGCCGGACTGCCGGAGACGTAGTTTGTGATTTCGAGGTTCCTGATTTCCCAGTGCTGCTGGTTGAAAAGCCAGACCCCGGCCGAGCGATCAAGGAGCCTGCCTTCATGGGCGATCTGGGCTCCGGCCACCTGGATCAAGGGCGGTGTGGTGCCGGGGCCGTAGGCGTCGACTGTGATCGGATTCCCGGCGCTGCCGGATCCACGGGGCGCCAGGTAGGAACTCGGCCACGTGGAACCTCGCGCGAGCAGAATCCGATCGCCCGGCAGATAGGCGGACGGTTTGCCGGCGACGAGACCGGCTGGACCTTGGTTGACGCGCTGGAGCGTCTTCCATGGGGCGTTGACGGAGGTACCGGGGTTGCCGGGCGCGTCACTGCCGGTGGTGAAGTTGACGTAGTAGGTCGCAGCGGGCGCCGAGGATAATGCGGCGGAGAGGAAGAGGACGGCGCCGAGTCGGCGGACGCTTCGAAGCAAATCGGAAACGGCAAGGTTCATGGGGATTCAGGGGACAAGAAGTTCGGTCGCCGCTGGTTCGATCCGCACGCGGCTCCGGTCGATTGCGGCTTGGACGCGGCGGGCGAACTCCGCCTTGGCGGCGAGTCTCACATCGCCGGCGGCACCTGAAGCGTCGCGATCCGCGGCTTGCCGCCGGACCGCGGCAGCTTCCTCGCGCAGGACCCGCTGGCAGGCAATTTCGAGCCGGCTAAGTTCGGCTTCATGCCGGGATATGGATGACTCGGCCCCGATCACGTGCGCGGAGCCGGACAGCCCCATGGTCGCGGGGGCCAAACCAAGCTCGCGCGCCACGGTCCGGATCGCCTGCGCACGGACGAGACGAGCCACAGTCAAGTCGAGCCAACGCCGGCGCATCGCGCCGTCCGCCACGGCCTCCGGAGTCGCGGTGGGAAGCCGGAAACGCTGCAGTTCGGCGACGAGGGTGAATTCCGTCCGGCTGACGGCGACGTCGTCGATCCAGAGCGGGATGGGGGATTCGGCCCGGATTGCCGCCGCGAAGGCAGCAGCGAGCAGGACCGCGAACACAGTGCGGCGAAACATGGCGGAAGTACGACAGGCTGGCGGGGCTTACATCCGCCACGAGGCCGTGAGGCTGAAGTTGATCGGGGTCTTCAGGCCGAAGCCGACCGGCACGGTTTCGCGGGCGGGCGACCGGTAGTTGCCGTCGCGGGGGCGCAGGGCGGTCACCGCGGCGCCGTTGGTCGACGACGTCCAGTAGACCGTGTCGTCGTTCAGAAGGTTGTTGATGACGAGCTGGAGCTGGACCTGGCGGCGGTTGATCCGCCACAGGTAGCCGAAGGTGGCCGTGACGTTCAGATCACCTTTCGGGGTGTACAGCGGGGTATCGATGCTGCGCGTCGGATCGTCGATCGCCTTCGTGGGATCGTTGGGATCGACAATCGTATCGGCGCCGCGGTTGCCGAGAATCTCGCGACCACGGTACTGGATTCCGAGGCCGGTGCGGAAACCCTTCCATTTGCCGCTCTGGACGGTGTAGTCGCCGAAGAGTTTGAAGAGCGGCTGGTCGAGCACGAGCGAGCCGGCGACGTTGAGATTGTTGTAGCGGGTGAAGATCTGGTTGTAGGCGTCGGCCGCGATCTCGGCATCGGGTCGATCGGTCGCGGGAATCGAGGTGTTGACCGTGGCGTAGTTGTTGCCGTCGATCCGCGCACCGGCGTCTTCGGCGATGAGTTTGAAGTTGGCGCGGTTCGCTTCGACGTAGGCCCGGGTCAGCTGGTAGGAATTGGTGGAGGTGACTTTGGGCAGAGATGCGCTGCCGATCACGCGCAGGCCGCGGGTCAGGTTGGCGGTGAGTTCCAACTCGTAGCCTTTGGCTTCGCGGTCCTGGAGGTCGGTGCCGGCGATGAAGCGCGGCACGCCGCGCTTGTTCAATTTCTGCGTGAGTCCGACCGGAGTCGCCTCGATCAGCGTATTGTAGGGAAAGCCGCTCACGCTTTGCGGGCGGTTGACCTCACTGGTGGTGTAGTAGGTGAAATTGAGGTCGAGCTTGCGCTCGAAGAACGAAAACCGGGTGCTGTAGTTCCAACCGGTGGAGACCGTCGGTGCCACGAGCCCGCCGCCGAGCTGCAGCGCGTAGGCCTTCTGCGGATTGAAGGTTTCGGAGTAGTTGACCGACGGGCTCAGCCACGGCCGCAGGTGCACGACGGTGCCGTAGGACTTCGTGTTGATGTAGCCTTGGAGCGCGGGAGCGTTGTAGTCGTCCTGAAACCGGTACTGCGCGTAGCGCGGATCGCGCACGCCGCCGGCCAGGCGGGGACGGACGACCGCGGGTGCCGGGGCTTGGGGTTGGCCGCGCGAATCGATGGGGATGTAGGTCAGCGATTCGTAGTCGGACGGAGCCAGCGGCTTGAACAGCGGACTGAGTGGATCGCGGTCCGTCGGATAGTCGCCGTTTACCGGCATCTGTTGGCTCAGCTGGTAATAGCGGTCGCGGCGCACGGCGCCGAACAGGATCACGCGGTCCCGCCAGTACTTCGCCGTCAGCGCGGCGAAACCGTAGCGGTAGTTGGCATCGTTGATGGATTCCGTGTCGAAGCGGCTGTGGTCGATGACCCACCTCGGGGTGACGGTCGACGTCGTGCCCGTTGTCGGGTCGACGTAAGGCAGCGGCCGATTGGCCAATTCGATGCCCGGCCGGCGCGATTCGTTCCAATAGCGGCGGATCTTTACGAACGAGTCGTTGGTGCGGCCGTTGATCCATGCCAGGGTGTCGTTGCCCTGGGCGAGGGAGAGCCAACGGTACGAGATCGTGTAGTGGTTGCGATTCTCGCCCGCCATGGTGCTCGCGGAGTAGTGGCCGAAGCGCGTTTCTTTGCGCCACGCCAGAGCCACGCGGAGATTGTCGTAGTTGTAGTCGCGCAGGCCGCGGAAGAAGTTGCCGTCGCCGTAGGCCTGAAGGAAATGGGGATTCGGTGCGCCGTTCGGCAGCACGCGGTTGAGATCGATATACGTGATGTTGGCCCCGCGGGTCTGCTCGCCGTCGACCGAGTTGGCGTGGCGGTTCACATCTGCCGCCACTTCGGCGTAGAAATCGCCGAAGCGTTGCTCGATCGTGAGCTGGAGGTCGCGGAACGTGGAGGCGAGCAACGGACCGTCCTGGTTGATCGAGAACGAGCGGGAGGGACGACGGAAGCCGGAGGCGGTTTCGGCGATGTCGAAGCGGTTGTTCGGAACGTTGAACGCTTCCAGCAGGTTCGCGCCGGCGAGACCGAAAGCCGGGCTGCTCCCGTACGTGAATCCGCCGATCGGAGTGGTGGCGGTCGTGCCGCCGCCGACCGTGATCGCTTCGTTCGAGTAGCTCGCGATGGCGTGTACGCCAGCGTAGGGGTCGTAGACGTTGTAGTTGGCGGCGCGCCGGGCGACGCCCTGCGCCTGGAGCGCGGTGAGCTGCGCGGCGGTCGCGCGGGCCAGCGGGGCGGGGGTGGAAAAGGTAGTGCTGCCGTTCCACCCGGAGAGCGCGTCCTGGAGATTGTAGACGGGGGTGTTGACCTTCCGGCGGAAGTATTCGGCTTCGAGCCGGATCTGCGTGTCGCGCAGCGGCTGCAACGTCGTGGTGGCAAAGAGGCCTTTGCGATGGTCGAACTCCTTGTCGCGCCACCCCAGCTTGTGCTGGCCGAGGCCGACAACGCGGATCGCCGCCTTGGGCGTCAGCGGACGATTGATATCGAGAATGCCGCGCGCGAGGCGCCATGAGCCGACGCTCAACCGGACGTCCTCGAAGGCCCGATCGAGGCGGGCCCGCTTCGTGGTGGAGGAACTGACGCCGCCTTGGCTGCCGTTGCCGAAGAGGATGGAATTGGGACCGCGGCCGAAGTCGAAACGCTCAAGATTGTAGGCGTCGTTGTCGCCGTTGACCGGAAAGAAATTGCGCAGCTGGCGGCCGGCGGCCACCCCGCGTGTGCTGTAGCTCACGGTGAAGGTGTTGTACGTGTTCGTGCCGTTGTCGGAATTGAAGGTGGAACCGGTGGTCCATTCCTGGGCGGATTGCAGGTCGGTCAGATTGAGTGCGTCGATGAACTCGCGGGTCAGCACCGAGTATGCGGCGGGCGTGTCGCGCAGATCGGTGGCCAACCGCCCGCCCGCCAGCGCGCTGGCGGCCGCGAAGCCGGTGTCGCGCTCGGTGCTGACGGTGAAGGGGGTCAATGTGACGGTGGTCTCCGGCGTGGCCGGACCCTCGGTCGGCGCAGGGCGGGGGGAGGTCTGCGCCCGGGCCCAAGGCAACAGCGAGAGCAGGAGGGCGAGCCGGAGACCGCGGCGGAAGGACCCGAAAGGCAGGGGGCGGGGTGGGGGATTCATGGGGTCGGGTTTGGGGGAGGTGGAACGATTCGGGAGGGGCAGGACGGAAACGGTGCCGGGTTGCTCTTAGCGGAGTGATCCGAAGCGCAGGATTTCGGGTGCGGCCAAAAGGAAGGGCCCGAAGCCATGGAGGTCTCCCTTCAGGCGGGGGCGGTTGTGGTAGTACGCGACGTCGCCGACGTCGGTGGACGCGCACACATCGATCACATCGCCCTCGGGGGTGATTTTCCCGCGCAGTGCGGTCCAGCCGCGCACGGCATCCGCTTCGAAGGAGCGGTCGAGCCAGCCTTCGTTCACCCCGCGGGCGAGACCGTAGACGAACATCCCGGTGGAAGAGGTCTCTAGCCAGGATTCGGGATGATCCACCAATTGGTGCCATCCTCCGGCGGGATCTTGATGCCGCCGGAGACCGGCCGCGTGGGCGGCAAAGCTGGCCCGCACGCTTTCTCGAGCCGGATGATCCGCGGGTAGGGCGGCCAGCAACTCAACGTGGGTCAGAATCATCCAGCCGTTCGCCCGGCCCCAGAAGTGTCCCAAGGGTGCGCTGCGGGCTACGTCGTAGGCGTGCCGGTAGAGCCCCTTTTCGGAATCGAACAGTACCCGGCGCGATCCCAACGCCTGCTGCACCGCCTGATCGAGCAAGGCCGAATCGCCGCGCAGGCGATACAGGCGGACAAGGTAGGGGACGACCATATACGGATCGTCCGCCATGAGCCGGTTGCGCGCGCGGTGGAGTGTGCCATCGGGCAGGCGCGCGGCGGCGGCGAGGTACGCGGCGATCCGATCAAGGTAAGGCAGGTACTGCGGATCGCGGCTCTCCGTGTAGGCTTCGACAACCAACGGGGCCAGGCCCGTATGCCAAAGGTCGGTCAACCGGAAATGGAATCCGATCGGGGAAAGGCTGCCGTCGCCGACCGGGGCTGCCTTGATTCCGGCCGCGTATTGGCGCTCGAAGTAGTCGAGATGGCGGTAGATGAAGGCCAGGTTTTCCGTGCCGAACTGCTGCGCCCGGGGCTCCTGCAGGTAGGCGCCCGTACGGCGGACGCCGTCGGTCAGCAGCCAAGTCTGATAGAACCACGCGTTGAATTTGCTCTCGATGCTGATCTCGGCCTTGAGCGGGAGGTTGCGGCTGTCGTCGAAGGTCTGGCCGGTCGAACGGTCGACGACCCGGCGGGTGGTTTCGCGGAGGACGCCGTCCGCCACGAGGCGGAGCAGCGCCTCGTCGCCGGATTTTGCGGCGGCGGCAAAGGCGGGGGCTGCAAGACCGAGGACGACACGGCAGAGGGCGGTAGGCATGCGCATTCGGGGATGCGCCAGTGATGCTGCGATGGGTTGCCGCATGCCAATGTCGCGACATGGAACGCGTTCCTTTTTGCGCGGCGGAAGGACTGCTCCGAGAGCGAGTAGTCCTTTCCGGGCCCGGCAAACTCGGGAGGATATCGGCATGCCGCGCGTGGTGCCGCGTCTGCCTTCGACGAATCACAGTGGGAGGGTGCCTTGCCTGTGGATACGACCACTTTGGCCCCCTCTTGGATGATTGTCAGCGCGAGGACTTCGGAGCTCCGAAATCCTATGAGTTTTTGCGCAACGACGAGTTATGCCAAGTGCGCGGTCGGCTGCTCCGGATCGGACGCTGTTGTCCGGTTGCTAGGTATCGCCCGCGCGTTAGTTCGAGCGGGCGCACCCAGGCACGTCGGTCGGGCCGGTAACGTGTAAGTGAAACACTACCTTTGCAGGTGCGGTAGCATGAGAACTCGGGGAGCAGTTAATGAGATTGCTTTCGTCTCGTCGGGCGAAACGCCGCCAACCGCCGGGACAGGTGCACCGAAATATGGGGAATGGTTCAGGTGAACGTTTCCGCAAGGGCATCGGAGGTTACGCCCTTTACGCCGGAACGGGGTCGGTTGGCGGCGGCGCCGGAGGAGGCAGGGGAGTTGGGGCAGATGCGGCGATTGCAGGTTCAGCAAGACGCGGTGTCGCTCGCGGCGGCATTGCTGGCTGCGGCACGCTAAGGCGCTTGACGATCCAATGCGCACTTCAGCAATCATCTCCGCCGTGGCGCCCCCCTCCGATTTTCCGGTGTTTTCTATTTTTGAGCGCGAGACCAAGCCAGACGCACCGCTTGGCGTGCCGGACGATTTGGATCAAGCGCGCCGGATTTTTCATGCGAACTGCGGTCCCGCCTCTTTCGCTGCGCTAGTTGGGGCGCTCATTACCGACATCATTCGGTTTTTCCCTCACTTCCCCGAGTCTCCGCACACTTCCGTCCCTCACATGCGGCGGGCGCTGGCGGATTGCGGCGTGGAATATCAGTCGGCAGAAACCTGGCCCCAATTGGGTCTTGGGCTTATCCAGTTCACGGGGCCATGGACCGAACGCGGCAGTTTTCACGCGGCGGCTCAACATCGACATTGGGTCGCGGCTCGATCCGGAAAGATTTACGACGTCAACGCCCACGCGTGGTTACCGCTCCGCCAATGGGAGTGCGAAATTATGCCGCTTCTAGTGGCAGCTCGCCCTGCAACGACCGGTTGGTTGCTCGCAAAATCCTACGAGGTGATGCCGTCTTTGCGGTATCTTCCGGAGTTTCCACTGGCAGCGCAAAACGCTTCATCACGTGGGTGCTGTGCTCGGTGAAATTGCTCTCGAAGAGATCGGCCATGCATGCGCCTGACGCCAGCGGTTCCTTCCGCCATCCGAGGCTGGGTCCGATTCGTTGAATCGCTTGCTGGCGGCGAATTGTCTTCAGCGCCGGGGTTGAGTCCACCGCCGTGACATTCGGGAAATGGGCGCGGACTTCACGGGCGGCCTCAATGTTTCCCACGATGATGGGGCGCAGCTCGCGACCGATCAGGTCTCGGAGCTGCACCAACGAGGCAATTTTGCGTTGGCGCACTTCCTTGATGCGATTCCCCGTGCGGAATTCCATACAAACGGCATCGAGTTCCGGGTGCTCACGGTAAAATGCCGCCATCCAATCCCAGTCTTTCGGATTCGTTGAATTCAGGTGAGGAATCGCGCTCACACCTTTGTCCGAAAGAGCTTCGGCGATACGAAACATCCGTCGGCGATTGATCAGATTCTCCAGCAAGGGGGCATTTTTCCAGAAGGTGAAATTCGGTGCGGTCACTGCTGCGACGCGAAGTTCGGCCAGTTGGCTGGCGATATCCCTCAGGCGATAGTTGCTGGAGAGCCGCTCGAGTTCGGGATCATCCGCGACGCCCGACAGCAGTAACTCGGTCTCCGGTTTCAGGCCCCACTCGGCCCGCAGTGATTCCGCCGTCAGGGTTCGCTGACCGAAGGCCAGGCCGCGGAATTTGTCGCCGTGAAATATCTCCACGAGATTCAGCCCGGCGTGTGTGAGGTTCAGCGGCCGATTGAAGCAAACCCCACCCTGCACGAGCGTGAGGTAGTCAGGGAACGACGAAAGTTTGGCTTCGCAGAATTTCTGGGGATGGATCGGGCGGAAATATTTTACCTCGGCCAAGCGCTGCATGAAATCCCGGCGCCGGGTGGGATCGATGAAGAGCTTCTTCGAACTGCCGAAGGCTTCAAAACAAGTTATGAGCGGCTCGCCATTGTCAGACAGCGTCCAGCCCCCGCATTCATCGCGGGCGAAGCAATCACGACAATTGGCGACCAGTGTCATTGATAGTGCCGGTTATAGGCTCACTTTTGCTTTGGCGTAGCCGGAGACGTCTTTTTCCCCGACCACGACGCCAGGCAAGACTCCGCCACTCGCCGCGTTCTCTGCCATGATCTCCCGCAGCTTGGTTGATCCGGCTCCGTCAACTTCCCCGATCGTCGTGGTGCCGAGCATCACGCGCACGCCGGTCTTGCCGGGAATATCGGCGAGCCAGATTTCGTCGCCGAGCTGCGGCTCGATGCCGGGTGACTTGAAGCGAAAGGCATACGTGGTCTCTTCGGGCAGGTCAGTGAACACGCCGGTCTGACTGAACTCCTCGGCGTGGATTTTTTCGGCCTGATGTTTGTAAGACTGCGTTTTCTTTTTGATGAATTCGTCACCCATAAATTACTCCTTTGGCGATTGGTTGGTAAATCCACGCTTTGCCCTGTCGGACGCGACGCAGGAGGCGCACACGCCACAGGTCGTTGAGGCGGTTGCTCCAAGCTGTCTGCGTGATGCCTTGATCCGGAAATTTTTCTTGGAGACTCGCCGCGGTGTGGCGCTCGTTCTCTTTCCAGTTGCGGAGGGTTTTGGCTAGGGCTTCATCGAGGAACCCGACTAACCGGCCGCCCGCGAGATTCTGCTCTCCATCGAATTTCAGGGAAAGCAACGGGAAGCTGCGCCGACCGAAAATTTCATCCGCCAGTTCCTCGACCTCCGGGCGTGCGCCGGCGAGCACGGGAAACACGTTCAAGGCCGGCAGGCCAAACGCGTCGGCCATGGTCTGAGCCCCTGGCTCGGTTGAAAGCCGCGCCGATTGGAAGAGCGGAAGGACGCTCGATTTGAAGAAAGAGGTCGACGCAAGGTCGATGCCCGACACGTCGAAGACCACGATCATTCCGAGGTCGCTTGGCGACACGTGCCGAATCGATTCGGTGACTTCCGCCAGAATACGTTGCCCCGCCTCGGCGCCGATGGCGGAGGAAACTTTGATAACGAGAATTTCGGACAGCGCTCGATGCATCTTCGTTACTATCGTCACTTGACCAAGTGACAGTCAAGAGTGAATTTGTATTTCCTTGGTTTGCCCGTTTAGGTCGCACCACGCGGAAACTCGTAGGCCCGGGACCGGCGCGGTGTTGCTCATCTCGGCTTCCCGGCCGTTGGCATTGCCTTGGATGCGCGCCAGCCCGTCACCGCTGCGCATGGCAATGATCCCTTGGCGGTCGAGGAATGCTTGGAACGCCAAACGGAAGCCGTCCCCTTCGGTGTGCTGCGGTAGCCGGGTCGCCCCGCGTTTCGCGGCCGCTACCAGCGCATCCGACTCCGTTTTCAGGTGCGCCCACTTGGGGTTTTCACGCAGGCTGCCCAACGCTCCGCGGCCCAGATCGGCGACGACATAGTTCATCTCTTCGCGGACGACATGAAATCCTACCAGTCCGAGTGCAGGGCTTCCGCCGTTGGCTGCGCTGTGCCGCACTACGTTCTCGGTCATCTCGGTGAGCGCCTGACTCAACGCGTAGGGAAATCGCTGGCCGAACCCCGCTTGCTCTAGGCTCCGTCGGAACCGCTGCACAAACAAACTGAACTCGTTGGATTCGATGCACGAGCTGCTGCGAACCAACCATATTTCCCGTTCCGGTGCCGAGAATAGGTGGGCATGCGGTCGCATGGATTCGAAATTCCCGCGCAGCATGGTGAAAACGGAGCGTAGTAGGTGCCCGGCTTCTGGCACCCGCGTGAGGCAACGCTCGGCTGCAGCGCAGGCAGACGCGCCGCCATGGTATGCCGTCCGTCCCAGTTCCACGATGCCGCTGACGGTCGCGCCGGAGAATTCGAACTCCGCGACACGTGCCCAACCATCGTCGAGTGCAACTTGCGAAAGTGCTTCCGCGTTTGGGCAATCCAGTATCACGGATTGATCCCTACAATAAGTCGCCGCGCTAAACCAGCATTCCCAGCTTACAAGGGGATCTAGATTTTCGATCAACGCATCCCGGTTACGTAGCCCGCCGTTTCAGATTAAAACCTGCGCGACATCAAACGCGCCGGCGCTTAGTTGAACTCATCAACTGCTGCTGTGCTAGCAATTATACCATCTTGGCGTCGCTCCGGCCGGTAGTGGCCTTCGCTTCTCGGTGCTCCTCCTAATCGGCCCCGGCATTTAGGTTCCCCGTTCTCTCTCCCAGAGTGAGCTCGTTTCCCAGTCGAGTTTAGTTGCGACAGCTTGGGGTTGCGAAGATTCTGGAGATTCCCTGATTGTTATGACGCCGTTTTGGAATTCCTGCACCACCATCCAGCAGAAATGCGGTCAGGCTGCGCTAACCGTGTTGCTCCTGCCGGCGCCCACGGTCGCGGGAACCAGTGCGCTGGCCAAACAATGCCGGCAACACTATGTGGGGCGCCAATGGTTGGAGTTGTTTGGCAGGAAAGCATTGGCGGAAAAGTTGAAGACTGTTTTGCCGATATCCAAAAGCCAGCGCTCGGGCGATCTTGGGGAAATCCTCGCGACCGAATATGTGAATCGCAAGTTGTGGGACTATGAGGCACCTGTGCTGCGGTTGCGCTGGAAGGATGGCCGCGATCTCGCGCTCCGAGGTGACGACGTCATCGGCTTCAATTTCAAGCTGAAGCCGGTAGGCCTGCTTAAGGCAGAATCTAAAAGCCGGGCGATGCTCAACGCCGTGACGCTCAACAGCGCGCGGACTGCGCTGCGGAAAAATAAAGGTCTACCCGGTGCCTTCTCACTCGCATTTATTGTAGAGCAGCTAGCCAACGCGGGGCAAAAAAAAATCGCCCGGCGGATTCAAGCTGAAGCGTGCGGCGCACGCCTTCTGGATAAGCGCGAGATTGTTCACCTATTGTTTGTTCTGACAGGCAACGACCCGGTGAGTTTGCTAGACGCTCATTTGACTTCTTTGCCAACGACGCCCGTCCGCCAGCTTGCCGTGGCCATTCACTGTCCCAAACATCAAACACTGATCGCGGCAGTCTTTAAGGAGGCCAGCAATGCCTGACGCACCCACCGCGGAGGACATTGCGGATATTGCGAGCCGCATTGCATTGAATTTGGCCGCGAACCAGCAAATGCGTGCGACGGCTCGTGGATTCGCACGTGCCAACATGCGTCGGGCCGGCGAGCTGCCAGCATATTCTCCACCCGCCCTGTCCCACAACTTGGACGAGCAGTTGTCCGCCTTGGGATTCGGATTGCTGCAGGCCGGACTCGAGGCGCGTGATGCGCGTAAACAAGTCGAGGGCAGTAAAGTGGTCTTGCCCGACGTCCAGATCGACCTCGCATTCGAAGTGGCCGGCGAGTGCTTCGAAGCCGCGGTCCGCAACGGTGATCCCGACGTGCGCGGGCGGGGATTTCTTCAGATTCTGGCGGGCTGCGCCTATCACTTGGGACGATACTCAGCCCGGGCATTTAGCGTGTTGCAGAGAGCATATGAAGGCGATGGCCGACATCGCACGCGCATCGAAGACGTCTTGCAGAACCTGATTCTGCGGCGATTGGACGAGGTCGAGGCAGCGATTTACACCGCGCTAAGCGACGAAAGCCGCAGCGATGAATCACTGATCGCACGACTGGAAGATGGCGAAGATGACTTGGACGAGGCCGGGCTCTTGCATCTGGCGATGCAGGAAAACTATTTCCGCAGCGTCGCCACGTTCCTATTTGCCGTGCGCATGGGCCGCGCGTCGGATGTGGACGACGCAAAAGCCGGGCTAACTCAAGGCGAGGGATTTTGCCTTCAGAACGGCTTCGTCGCGGATTGGTGGATCAACCGGGTTACACGACATCTCCTCGATGATCTTTGGTCGCACAGCCTTCGCGTGCTTCTTCCAAAGGAGCCGAAAGACGATAGCTCCTGGAACGGACTGCGGAAAATCTTTTTGGCGGTGCTCGCCACCCGGCGGATCGCGGAGATCGAATTGTGGCCCTCACAAGTTGGTTTGATCGAACGTCTGATGAACGAGCAGGACGACCTCGTCGCGTCGCTGCCAACTAGCGCGGGCAAGACTCGGATCGCCGAGCTCTGCATCCTGCGCTGCCTTGCGAGCGGCAAGCGGGCGGTCTTCGTGACGCCGCTTCGGTCGTTGTCGGCTCAGACGGAGAAAACTTTGCGCCGAACGTTCCGACCCTTGGGCTACGAAATTTCATCTCTCTATGGCAGTGCGGGCACGTCAGCCGGTGATGTCGACTCGTTGGGGAACCGGCCGATCGTCGTCTGCACACCGGAAAAATTGGATTTTGCGCTCCGTAACGACGCGGCGCTCCTGGAGGACGTAGGCCTCGTTATTTTCGATGAAGGGCACATGCTGGGGCCGAACGACCGGGGATTGCGCTACGAGGTGCTCGTGCAACGTTTGCTGCGCCGGCCAGATCAGGCTGAACGCCGCGTAGTATGCCTTTCGGCGATGCTGCCGAATGGTGAACAGGAAAAAGATTTCGTGGCTTGGCTGCGCTCGGGTGTTGAAGGCGAACCGATTAAGAATTCCTGGCGACCGACGCGCCTGCGCTACGGTGCCGTGCGTCTAGAAGCACCGCGCGACAGCTACACTTATGGGATCTCCGTCGATGGCGAAAGCAGTTATATTCTCGACTATGTGAAGCCCCATCGGTGGCAGGGAGCGAAAGGCAAAGATTACGCGTTTCCGAGCACCAGCACCGAGCTCGCTCTCGCGACGGCCCTCCGGCTGGCTCAGGAAGGTCAAACCGTCCTGATCTACTGCCCTGAAAAGCGCTCCGTGCGAGCGTTGGCCAAGACTTTCCAGCGTTTGCAAAAAAAGAAAATCGTTGCGGGCGTGCCAATTGATGAAGGTCGGTTGACGAGGGTGTTGAGCATCGGCGAGGAATGGTTGCCGGAAAACGACGCCGTGCTGACATGCCTTCGCGCTGGCATCGCCGTCCATCACGCCTCCCTGCCACGGCCGTTTTTGAGGGAGATGGACACTCTTCTCGGCGACGGCGTGCTTAGGATCACTATCGCGTCTCCGACCCTCGCACAGGGACTCAACCTATCGGCCAGTTGCCTCTTGTTCGCCGCTTTCGACCGCTTCGACTTTGCCGCCGGAAAACGGATGCCACTCCAATCAGAAGAGGTTGCCAATGTGGCCGGGCGGGCTGGGCGGGCATTCGTCGATAGTGATGGCCAAGTCATCGGAATCTGCCCTGACCGCAAAGCGGAACGCCAGTGGTCCAGATTGCAGGCGTCCATCAAAGAGCGCGAATTGGAGAGCGGGCTACTCAGCCTCCTCATGGATTTGGTTAAGAAACTCACTGCCGACCTCGACGAGAATGTCGACACCACGGAGTATATTCTGAATCAACGGGATTTTTGGGCCGCCCCCCCGGGCGATTTACCCGATGACGCTTCGTGGAAATCCGGCGCGACGTTGCTAGATTCCAGTCTCTTGTCCCTCATCGGTGAACTGGAATCCGAGGAAGCCGATGTCGCTCATGTCCTAGATGATATGCTGAAGGATTCGTTTCTCATGCGACGCCTCGCGCGTTGCAGTGATGACTCTCGGGCGCGGATGATCGCTTTGCTCAACTCTCGTGCCTCGTTCGTGTGGCGTCATTCGACCGTGGCCCAGCGCAAGGGTTATTTTTTCGCGGGGGTCGGTTTTGACACAGGCCAAGCGCTCGATGCGGCTGCGCCACAACTCAACGCACGTATTCTTGAAGCCGAAGAGGCGCTGGCGACGGGGGACCTCAAAGCGGCGACGGCCGCCCTGCGGGATTTCGGAGAAGTGGTTTTCAAAATCGTGCCCTTTGTGCCGGACGATCTACCCGACAACTGGGGCGAACTGCTGGGAGCTTGGCTCGCCGGTCAGCCAATGGCAGTCATCTGCGCCATCAATGAAGACGCGACCGACGTTGTTGAGGGTGCGTTCGTTTACCGTCTAACGTGGGCGCTCGAATCAGTCCGCGTCCGTTCCCGGGCGAATGACGAGGGCATTTTTGGCGAGGAACCCCTGCGGTCTTCGGCGGCCCTCGAAACCGGCAGCATCTCTGCCCCGGTTGCGCTGTTGGTTCAGGCCGGATTGGCGTCGCGCACCGCCGCTCAACTCGCGCTGAAGGCGTTTCCCGGAGGATTTTCCGACTACGACGGAATGCGGGCGTGGCTGGACAATCCCGAAATGCTCGCGATGCCCGCCGATACTTGGCCGACGGAGGCAACCAGCAGCGTTTGGGTGGATTTTCTCTCCCAGCAACGGGGTAGTGCCATTGGCCGCTGGCGCCGGGTTCAATTCAATTGTGCCGCCCATCAGGAATTGTTGATAGCGGAGCCGGACGAGCGCGGCTGGCTGCGGCCGACGGAAAACCCGGAACTTGCGGAGTTCGTCCGGCCCGACCTCACAAGTTGTGGCTTCGTTGATTTTGCCTTTCCCGACGGTGGGCCGAGTTGGGCACGCGCGGTCGCGATCAGTAACAAGGAAGTGCGGGTGCACTACGTTGGGCCGTGGAAGAAGCCGAAAAATTAGTTGCCGACTACAAGGACTTCTCAGACCGCACGATCAGCTTCTGATCTTCACCGTGTGTGCGCGAATACCCCCCCCACAGGCTGTCGAATTGCTCCGCGGCTATTCGTCCAAACCAAGCTCACGTGTTCGCGCCTCGATTACTTCCTTTGGGAATGGCTGACGGAGGGTGATTAAGGTCATGGTTCCGTATTTTCCCAGTGATAGCGATTCCTCGCGAAGCACGATGTTCTGGAAACTGCGTTGATTGATCGATGGAAACACAAAAGCCGCTGTCGTGGTGCGTTCTACAATCTGCCCTGCCTCCACACCGCCGCTCCTGCAACGTTCGGTCGCGGTGATCTCCTCCATTATTTTCCTTCCCGGCCCCGGACCCAAACGGCCTGCCTACCCGCGCGGCGGTATACGTGCACCGTTACCCATCTTTCGGCTCACTCCGTCCGGCCGCACAAGGTTGCGTTGCGGCCGATGGTTCTTGCCCGTTTTCGCGGAGCTCGTCCTACATGCGTCGATTCGCTCAGCACGACCGCGGGATTGGCGTAGTTGGAACGAAGGCGTCGCTGTTTCTCTCACTGCGCCGAGGCTGGCTCGAATAGTCTCTGGCGACCTGCACCGGCTCAGCGTTTGGGTTCTTGCGCGACATCTACGTCGAGACGACGGAACTCGTGGACCGTCGAGATTCGTCCAGAACCGGTGCCGCGGGTAAGCAGCGAGCGAACGACGGCGTCCTGGAGGTGGCGTTCGACGGTTTGGCGGAGGGGACGGGCGCCAAGTTGGGGATGGAAGCCTTCACGGATCAGAAACTCGAGGACGTCGCCCGAAACCTGCAGGTCGAAACCCGCCGCGCCGAGGCGCGTGACTTCGGCGGCGAGGTGCAGGTTGGCAATCTCTCGCTGAACCGCGGGAGTCAGGCGTGCGAAGACGAGTTGATCGGGAATGCGGGCTAGGAGTTCGGGCCTGAGGACTTCGGCGACCCGGCGCAGTATTGCCTGTTCGACGCTCACGGGATTGGCGCGTGACATCCGCATCGCTTCAGCAGCACCCAGGTTCGATGTGAAAGCCACGTAGCTGCCCGTGAAGTCGATCACGTGACCGGAGGCGAGGGTGAGTCGGCCGGGGTCCAAAATCTGGATACACAGATCGAGGACCTTCGGATTTGCTTTTTCGATTTCGTCGAAGAGCCACACGCGAGGGGCGGGGCCGGCAGGACAGGCGAGGGCGCCCGAATCGGAGGGGCCGCCGAGTAGGCGCTCGATGGCGTCGTCGCGCTGAAATTCGGAGAGATCCAAGCGGCGGACGTGGCCGGGTCCGAACAGGTAGTCAGCGGCGAGAAGCACGAGCTCCGTCTTGCCTGTGCCGGTGGGACCGACGGCGAGGAAAGCGCCGCGCGGACGGTCGGGCCGGGCGAGGCCCAATTCCCCGCGGGTGAAGACGGCCGCAGCGCGGGTGATAACGTGGTCCTGCCCACGAAGGCGGGACCGGAGATGCACTTCCAGTCCCCGCAGGCGTTCAAGCAGTGCGGCGTCAGGCATCTTTTGGGGGATTCGAGCGTCGGGGGCGGCGGGGAAAATCACGAAGAAATCGTTCGATTGCCGGGGCCCAAACCTCCGGCTTCGGGGCGGAGCGAAGGATGGCGCGGACGACGTAGGCCCGGTTCGCGGAGATCTGGTTGACCGCGAGTTCGGTAACGGCGCGGTCGAGTTTGGCGATCAGGCGGGCGGGCAGGTCCACTGTGGGGTTGCCGGCAATGTTGTCGGTTTCTCGGGGACCCGGTCGGGTGGAGTAGTTCCGGTGCAGCAGAATGGCGGATGCAAACATCTCTTTCTCAGAGGTGATTTCGATCAGAGCCCGGATGACGGTGCCGCGGCGAACAGGGACTCCGAGCTTGCGCAGGCCCACGGTCTGGAGGTCCAGAGCGGCGACGTCAGCGGGATAGAAGGAAAAGCTGACTTTGACCGGGTCGGGAGAGGCGAGAGCCATACGCAATCCCATAAACCCATACGAAAACCGTTGACAAGGCCTAATAAATCGTATGGGTTTATGGGTAGATGAGCGGCATTCCCAGCAGGCACCTTGCGGAGGTCTTCGCGCCGGCAGTCGGGCAGATCCAGCAGTTGAAGGACGGCTTCGGCCTGGCACTCGCGGTCCTCTTCATGTTCGGGTTCTTCTGGGGCGTCATCAAGATCTGGTCCGGGGCCAACGCGATCAGTAAGGGCGACCCGGACGGCAAGGCCGGGATCGTCGCCGGCATCATCATCGCGGCGGCGGCGACGATCATGGGGGCCCTGTTTTCGATCTTCGGGCTCCAGGACGCCGTAATCACTCCGCGGTTCTGACCATGACCGAACTTCGGCAGACCGAAACCAACGCGGCGGACGACTCGTCCGGAAGGGCCTTCGGCCTCGACGGCAACCTGTATCTTCCGGTGTTGGTGGCGTCGGTGGTCGGGTTGGGGATCTTTGCAATTTTGGGCTATGGACTCCGGGTCGGCTGGACCGTGGCGGGGCTGGCGGCCGGAGTCCCATGGGCGGCGGTTTTGGCGTGGGTACTTGGACTCAAACAGGGTCGGCCGGCAGGGTATGATCGGGATGTCGTCGATCAGCTGTTGGGCGGGGGCAACTTCACCCGGCCGAACCGGGAAGCGGGGAGGCAAAACTCATGAAGCCGCATGATCGCGCCCCGGACGGCTGGTTCCGGGATGGCATGATTCTGTATGGGTTTCCGGAACGTGGCGGGCTCGCCGTGAAGGGCTTTTGGATCGAGCCTCCGGATGTACGGGGAGCGAGCTTTGCGACCTTGAATACCCTGCAGGACCGGATTCGGGGCCTGCTGGCCTTGGTGACTCCGGGACGGCGGCTGCAGGTCCAGTGGTCCTGTGATTCCGACTACAGGCGGGAACTCGCCGCATATCGGAACGCGACGGATCTAGTCGCAATTCCCGCGGTGCGGGCCGTGCGGGAGGAGCGGTTCCGGAGGTACTGGACCCGGATGGAAGCGAGGCTCCTGCGGCGGGAACGGTTAGCGGTGTACCTCGCAGTGGAAGTGGGCGAGTCGGCGGGAAATCTGCGGCTCCCAGGCGGGCTGCGGGAACACTATGCGGCGGTCTTGGGCGCGATGGCGCAGCAGTTCGAGGACTTTGCGGGGACGGTGCGGACGGTCTTTGCGGGGGAGGCCGAAGTGCGGCCGATGGACGATGCCGCGCACTGCACGGCGGTACGGGATTTTCTGAATCCGAGCTTGGCAGGTTGGGTCGGGCGGACGGTGCCGGACTGTGATCCGGAGCTGACAATACAAGAGCAGTGCTGGCTCGGGGAGGGCGTGGGGCAAAGCGACGGGGGATTCTACTTGGACGGCAACTATCATGCAGTGCTGACGCTCGCCCGGTGGCCGCAGCGGACCCGGCCGGGCATGATCACGCAGCTGACCGGCCTGCCGTTTCTGGATTACCGGATCACGGTGAACCTGACGCCGGGACTGGCGCAGGGAGAAATCCGCCGGGAGGAGCGCGCGATCGAGCGGCTGACGGGCGAATACGCCGACCGGCGGCGGCATTCGCTGGCGGTCGCGGTGCGGAAGAAGGAGCGCAAGGTCGAGAATCTGGCGGGCGGATTCGTGCGGCCGTTCGACGTGGGCTATGTGATCCGGCTCTGGGCGCCGAGCCATGAAGCGCTGAGGGAAAAGGTCGCGGCGATGCAGGCGGCGATTCACGCGCTCGACGGAGCGCAATACTTCGAGTGCGCGGTGCCGACGACCGCTCGAAAGTTGTTTTTCGCGACGTGGCCGGGATGGACGCACTCTTCGTACCGATTCCGGAACCTGTACGCGGAGGAC
Source organism: Opitutaceae bacterium (assembly GCA_027482185.1). Lineage (GTDB taxonomy): Bacteria > Verrucomicrobiota > Verrucomicrobiia > Opitutales > Opitutaceae > ER46. Next base: position 70,506 of record JAIXWF010000021.1, read on the forward strand.
AGCTACTTGGCGGACCTGCTGCCGTTTTCGGCTACGTTCACCGGGGTCTTGGACCGGGCGGAGGCGATCTATGACGGCAGCCACCGCAATCTCGTGGGTGTGGCCACGGAACTGAGAGGCTCGCCGCAGCATGCGGTCCTCCTCGGCATGACCGGAGCGGGGAAGTCGGCGGCGATGCACGACCTTCTCATGCAGACCGGAGGTGCGTTCGCGTACACGGTGATTGTGGAAGAAGGGCTGTCGTACCGGCGCTTCACAGAAACCATGGGTGCGCAGCCGTTGATCGTGCATCCAGATGCGGCGTTCACTCTCAACTATCTGGATACGCAGGGACTCCCGCTCACGCAGTTGCACCTCGCGAGTGCCGTGGCGCTGCTCACGCGGATGGTGGGTGTGCCTGAGAGCGAGGAGCAACTCGCGCTGCGGGGCGCTCAATTGACCGCGTATCTGCTGCAGCTGTACCAGGACGCATTTCAGGACTGGGCGCGGCGGTGGCCTGAGCGGGCGGCGGAAGCGGCGCGGCTCGCTTGTGCGGTGCACCGCTGGCGGGAGCGGATGCCGGCCGGGGCGACACCGTTGGAAACGTTCGCGGAGGTGCGGGATGGCCGAGCCCGCGGTGAGGCCGATGTGCTGGAATTCTGGGCCAAGATCGGGGAGTCCGAGGTGACTGCGTTTGCGCAGGATCCGGCGACCGCGCGCCTCGTGGCGCAGACGGCGTGTGCCCTGTTTGCGCCGGAGGACCAGCCCACACACGGAGCGCTGGTTGACTTGCTCGCGTTCGCGAGGTTGCCCGAGCATCCGAAGGCGGAGATCGACCGGTTGGCGACGCTGCTCCGGGCGTGGGGCGCCGATGGTGCGTACGGCCGGATGTTCGACGGGGTCACCACTGTGACGTTGGGCGGAAAGGTGGCGCACTTCGAATTGGGGTTCGTGCCCGAGCAAGCGGTGGAATTGAAGGCGGCGGCGGGGCTGCTCATTTCCGGATTCGCGCGGCAGCGGATTCTGGCGCTACCGCGGGCGGAGCGGAAGCGAATCGTCTTCGAGGAGGTGGCGCGGTTCCTCGATGTTCCCGGCGGCGACCGGATCGTGGCGGAGAGTTACGCCCAATTGCGGAAGTTCAATTGCTGGGCTGTGAGCGTGGTGCAGCAGTACGCCAAATTCAAAGAGGCGCGGGTGCGGCCCGCGGTCATCGGGAATGCGAAACAGTTTTTCCTGATGCGGCAGTCGGACCGGAGCGATGTCGCGGACCTTGCGGCCGCGATCGGTCTCCCGGAAAGCGCCGCGGAGGCGATCCAGCGGTACCCGCTGCCCGAGCAGCAGCCGGACGGAGAACGGTTTTCGTCGCTGTGTTATTTCTCGCCGACGGCGCAGCCGCCCCAGTGCGGCACCCTGCGGCATATCGAACCCAAAACGGAGGAGGCGAACCATGATCGGCCGGCTGTTGCTTAGTGCGGCATTGATGGGGTGCGGCGGATGCGCAGGCGTGCGGCGCGCACCGGTTGCGGAGACCGAGAATCCCGCGGCGCGGGAACGTTTCCGGGCGATCCAGGCCGCGGAGCGGCCGGTGGCGCCGGCGGAATTCGAGGTGGTTTCATTGGTGCGGCCGGCGCGGACAGAGAACGGCATTCAGCGGGAAGAGGGCACGGATCAGGTGCGCATTTTGCGGCAGCCATGAAACGGCTCGTACTGATTTTCCTCGGGACCGCGGCGGCGTTGTCCGGACAGTGGATTGTCCACGATCCGGCAAATACGGCGGTCAATGCGGCGATCCAGTCGGCGCAGGCGGCGCAGCATCTGGAAACGATGCGGCAGTGGGCGGCGCAGCTGGAGGGACTCAATCGGCAATTGCGCCAACTCGAGGATCAGTTGGCCGAGCAGCGGAGAATCCGAGAGGTGATCGGTGAACCGACGGCGGCGGGAGCGAAGTTCGCCCTGGATCGACTGGCTCCGGGGGAGCTTGCGCGCACGTACGGCGACACCCTCGCGGTGATGCGGCGGCTCGCGGATGCGACTGCTTCGTTGCGGCGGACGGCGGAAGGGATCTATGCCGGGCTCGAGGATCGGACCTCGCTCGGGCGTTCGTTTGAGCGGAAGGCGGAGCCGTACCGGCGATACGCCGTGGTGGAGCAGCAGGCCGAGGCGGCGGAGCGAACCGCGGTGGCGACGTCGGCCCGGCAGACGGAATTGCAGGCGGATTTGGCGGCGACCCTCGGGGCGGTGAAGAGCGCATCGACGCAGGCCGAGGTCGACAAATTACAGGTCAAGGTGGCGGCTTTGAACGGCCAGTTGGCGGTGGCGGCGGCGCATCGGCGGGACGAGGCCGACAAGCTCGCGGCGCAGCAGATCCGGAACGAGAATCAGGCGGCGAAGGAGCGTCAGGATCTCTTGGAGCGCCAGATCGCCGAGGAGCGGCATTCGCTCGGGATCATCAACACGTGGCAGCGCAGTCTCCGGCTGACGGCCGGCACGTACACGCGCCCATGAATCTGATGACGGTCTTTTGGTCCATGGCCGCGGCATGGTGGCAATCCGGGCGCGGCCGGATTCCGGCCGGCGGGCGACGCTCGAATGGAGGCCGGCCAGTGCGCCGGGGTATCGCTCCCGGTCGGAGCGAGGCGTGGGCGCGCCTCCGGCGCGAGGAGGAGCGGCAGCGGCCGCAGGAGGGACGCAACTGATGGAAAACTTCGCTCCAGGTCTGCGCGAGGCGATCGTCGGACTCACCGAGGCGCTGCGCTTCGTGGTCTACTTTGTCGCCGTGGTGGGGCTCATGCTCCAGGTCCAACGGGCCCGGAGCGACATGGAGAGTCTGGTCCGGCCGATTGTCCGCTGCGTGCTGGTGGTCGGGATCGTGGCGACGTTGCCGCACTGGTTTGCGTTCACGGAGCGGATGTTTCTGGGCGTCGCGGACACGGTGAACGCCGGGTACACGGAGCACCCGATGCAGGCGGCGACACTCCTGCGGGACAGTGTCGCGGAGAACCCCGACGAGTTCAGTCTGCGCCGGGTCGGGGAGTCGATCTACCGGGCGACCCTGTGGGCGGCGGCGAAACTCGTCGTCTTGGTGGCGAGCCTACTGCAGCTGCCGTTTTTGCTCCTGCAGTACCTACTGAAGCTTTTGTGCTACCTGTTTCTGCCGGTCGCGCTGGGCCTCTTTCTCGTGCCGTCGCTTTCATCATTGGGCGTGCGGTACGTGCAGCAGACCCTCGCGGTGCTGGCGTGGCCGGTCGGCTTCGCGGTGACAGAGCTTGTCGCGTATCATCTGCTCACGGCCTACCAGCAGAATCTCGCGGCGGCGTACGGGCTCACGGCGGGCGAAATCGATGCGGCCTCGTTTGCGAGTCTGCTCGGCGGACTCTTGGCGGCGCTTTGGCTGATCCTCGGGACCTTGGGGACGCCGTTTCTGATGCAGGCGTTGATTTGCTCCGGTTCGCCCTTGTCGGCGGGCGGGCAGGCGGGGCTGCAACAGGCGTATTCCGTCCAGCAGGTCGCCTGGATGGTGAAGTCTTTGAAGACGGGTGGGGCGCTCCTGCCGGCGGCAGCTGCCCGGAGCGGCGGCACTATGCCGGCGCCTCCGCCCGCGGGACCGACAGGAGCCGGTCCGTTGCCCACTTCGCACACCACCATCTGATGAATCCGACTGCACTCAGGGAAACTCCCGTGACGCCGGGCAAGGTGACGTTGCCGGGCCGGCGCCGCCGGCCGCTCGATCTGTTTGTGGATCCCGCCTGGGCGGCGCGGCTCTGGTTCATGGTCGCCGCAGGGGCGGCGGGACTGGCGGCGCTGCAACCCTACCTGCTGGTGCGAGCCTACCGGACCGAGGAGCGGGTCGTGATCCTCGACGGGGCGGGTACGTTTCATGTCAGTCCGTTGTTGGGCTTCGAGGACGCCGGGAAGCTGCACGAGCAGCACGGGCTCCTCGCGTGCCTCGCCCTCTTGCAACGGAACCCGGCCGGATTCGATCAGCCTGAGCTGTTGGAGAAACTGTTTCTGCCGGAGGCGCTCGCCCAGGCTAAAACCGATTGGGCGAAGCATGCGGAGGAATTTGCCCGGAAGCGCCTGCACCAAAAGGCCGAGGTCATGAAACTCACCGTCCTCGAAACGCGCGAGCGCGTCGTGCTCGTGCAGGCCGAGGGCCAACTGATCCGGACGGGCTCCGTCGGTCAGCAGACATTCACCGAGGCTCCGGCCTTCACCGCGCGATTCACGTTCGCGCGCAACCCCGATTTGGCGGCCAACGGCCGCCTGCCCCTTGCCGTATGGAACTACGAACTCTCCTTTTGATGGTCGCAGCTGCGTCCGCTGCCGGCGCCGCGCCGGTGCAGCGTTATCCGCTCGATGCCCGGTCGGTGTACACGGTGCGCGTCGGCACCGGGGCGCCGACAACCGTGATGTTCCCCGGGCCAGTGGCGGCGCTCGACGGGGCGGGATTGTCGGCCAAGTCCGAGGATGCGCCGCCGGTCCTGCTGTCGCATCGCGAGGGCGAAACGTATTTTTCGGTGCGGGCGCTGCGGCCCGATGCGGAAGCGGCCGCGAACGTGGTCTTCCGGGACCGCGTGTACGCGTTAGTCTTCACGGCGGCGGCGGAGCCGGACCGGACGGTGACTTTCTATGAACCGACGGGGGAAGTGACGAAGGCGGGCCGGCGTCGGCCCGAGCGGCTTTTGGCGCTACTCGATCAGGCGAAGCGGCACGCGGAAATCGCGGCGCAGTATCCCGCGCTCGCGCAGCGGATCGAGCGGGGCGAACCCGCCGCCGCGGGCGGGCGCGGTCCGGTCACGGCCTTCTTCGAGGAGGTGCTCCGGTTTGCGGACGAGGATGCGCTGGTTTTCCGCGTGCGGGTGGAGAACCGCGGTCCCGCGGTCCGGTTCGAGCCGGCGCAGCTCGGCATTCGGATTGCGGATACGGTCTTCCCGGCGGCGTTGACGGATGCGGCCGGTCTCCTCCCGGAGGGACGCGCGGTGCGTTTTCAGGTGGTCATTGTGGGCAACCCGGATGGATCGCGGGCGGATCTGTCGGTCCGGAACACGTTCACGCTGGCCCTGCCGGCGTTCTCCCAGGGCAAATGAACCGGCTCCTGCAATTTCTGCCGACTCCCGCCGGTCAACTGGTCGCAGTTGGGCTTTTGGCGGCACTCGCGGTCGCGGCGGTGGCGTGGCAACGATCGCGCCGGGCCCCGCGGCTGCCGGCGGAGGGCCGGACGGTCGCGGCGCCGTTGCCGCGGACCTTCGAGCGGGCGATCAGCCGGTTTGAGCCGCCGGCTGCGCCGGTGACGGCGGAATCAATACCGGTGGCGGCGGTACCCGCGGCGCCGCGCGTGCTGCCGCTCGCCGTGGGCGGGAGTCGGGTGTTGGCAACGGGTTTATCCGTGCCGTATGGACGGCTAGTCGCCTGTGAAACCGTATTGGCGCTCGAATCCGGCCGTCCGGGTACGCCGGTGGTCGGAATTGTGACCGAGGACGTCTGGGCCGGCGGCGTGCGGGTGGTGCCGGCGGGGGCCGAGGTGCACGGCGTGGCGGCGGCGGACCCGGCGCGGGAGCGGGTGACCGCGGACGGGGCCTGGAGGATCGTGTGGCGGGAAGCGGGACGGGCGCGGGAAGTGCGGCTCACGGGCGTCGCGCTCGAACGCAGCGGCGGTGAGTTCGACGGTGCGGCCGGACTGCCTGGATACGTGGTCCGGCGGGACCAAGGGCGGGAGGCGCGGCTATTTGGTGCGACTTTTCTGGGGGCGGCGACCGCGGCCCTGGAGCAACGCCAGCCGGCTGGAGTGCTCGGTATCGGTGTCCCCGTGGCGACCGCGGAGAACGCGGCGCTCGCCGGTACGGGCGCCGTTCTAAGAGCGCATGCGGAGGATCTTCGTGCGGCGCTCGCGAAAGACGGCGCGTCGCTCCGCGTGCCGGCGGGACGGCCCTTCTACCTTTACGTCACCCAAGCAATCGACGGCGCCGTCCCGGCGGGCCGTCTCCCCGGCGCGATGCCGTCCCAGCCATGAAATTCCTCTTCGTAACGTTGCTGTTGTTTGTCGCGGGCTGTGCTTCCAAGCCGGCGCCGGTGGTGATGCTGCCCCTCGCGGAAACCGTGCCGGTGGCCGCGGCGCGGATCGCGCCGGCCATCGGGCACTATACGCTCGGCGCCTACGTTGATCCGGACAACGACTTGGTCCGGCACGAGGCGCATGCGATCCAGCGGGTGGAGACGGAGGCCCGTTGGGACCTGCGGCCGGCGGTAGTTGAGCCGACTTCGGTCGGTGAGGCACTGCCGGAAGCGGCGGAGTCGGAGACGAACGCGAACGCGGGGGAGCCGGTGCCGGTTCCGGCCGTCGACGTGCCGGCAGTTTCGGCGGCGGAGCCGGTGGTTGTGGTTCCTAACCGGGCTTCGGCACCTGCTTCGGTGCGGGCGGTGGTGCCGACCTTGATCGTGCCGGCGCCCGCCAAAGTGTCCGCTCTCATGCCCAATGCGGACGGGGTCGTCGATTTGGCCACGACCGCGGAGGAGGGAAACCCCTTTGTGGTGCGGGCTGGGGCGCTGCCGGCGCGGGAGTTTACGGTTGCAGTTGCCGGGGTCGTGCACGGGCCGGCGCCCTGTGCGCTCGTGAACGGGCGGTCCGTGGAGCCCGGCGACCGGGTGGAGGCCCTCTCGGTCGTGCAAGTGGAGACGGACGCCGTGCTTTTCAGTTGGGAAGGGCTGCTCGTGCGGCTCCCGGTGGCGGCCAAACCCGTGCGGGTGAAAGGAGCGCTTTGATCATGGCGACGTTTTCAGCCGTGTTTGTGGATCGGGAAGGGCGGCGGCGGGAAGGCCGTTTTGTGGCCGGGGACGCCGCCGAGCTTCGGGCGAAGCTGACGCGGCAGGCGCGGCGGCCGGTCCGGATCACCGAAGCCGGACCTTCCGGTGCACTCGTGATTCCGGTGCGAGAGCTCGTGCCGCTCCTGCATCAATTGGAACTCCAGCTGCGGGCTGGAGTGACGGCGGACGAGGCCTTTCGGCAATTGGCCGAGGATGCGCCGGAAGGGCCGGGCCGCAGCTGGCTTCTGGCCGTGCACCGCGAGGTCGCGCAGGGACAACCGATCCATGCGGTGTGCCGGCGTTTCCCGCGGATTTTTCCGGCGCACTTGGCGGCGGTCATCGAGGCGGGGGAAATGGCTGCGCAGTTGCCGGAAGCCCTTCGCGGCCTGGCAGCACATTTTGCGGCCGGGGAAGAACTGCGGCGGACCGCGCGGCGGGCGCTCATCTATCCCGTGATCGTTCTCGCCGCGACGATTGGCTTGATCGGGTTTTTGCTGGCCGGGGTAGTTCCCAAGTTCGCGGAAATCTTCGCGGCCCTGCAGCTGCCCTTGCCGGCGCTCACGGTCTTCTTGATTCGGGCAAGTGAGGCGGTCCGGCAACATGGTGTTGCTTTGCTGGGAGCCGGGGCGGTCGGGTTGGTGCTCCTGCGTGTGGCCGTGCGGCGGCCGGGCGGCCGCTGGCTCGTTGATCGGGCGATTCTGCGGGTGCCGGTCGTGGGCGACATTGTCCGGCACCTCGCGACCGCTCGGTTCGCGGCGCATCTGCGGTTGCTGCACGAGGCGGGTATCCCGTTATTGGATGCGCTCGCGACCGGGGCGGTCTTGACGGGTCACCGGGTGCTGGAGCGACAACTCTTGGCGGCACGGGCGGCGGTGGGGCTCGGGAAACCGCTCTATGCTGCGTTGCCGAAGGGGCACGATTTTCCTGGGTTTTTGATGCCGGCCTTGAAGGCTGGGGAAACCGCGGGACAGCTGGGGGCCGCGCTGCGGCACGTGGAGGACTATGCGGCGGGCCGAGCGCGGGAACGCTTGGTCACGGCACTGGCGCTCCTGGAGCCGCTCCTCCTTGGGATCCTCACGGCGGTGGTCGGGGCCATCGCTCTGTCGTTCTTCCTGCCGCTCGTGTCGCTGCTGGGAGGGGTGAACGCACGATGAACCGCATCGTCCATCGCGGCGCGGCCGCGTTCTCCCTCCTCGAAGTGGTGCTGGTGCTCTTTGTACTCGCGATTCTCGCGGCTGCGCTGGTGCCGTCGGCCCGGGACATCCTGGAACGCAGCCAGCGGGAAGCGGAGCTCAAGTCGCTCGCGGAAATCGCGGACACAATTGTCCGTTCCTTCGACGCCACGGATTTGACCGGACTCAACGTCGCGGCCCTGCCCGGCACGGTGGGGGCCGCCGACAGTCCGACGGTGTTTTCGGTTTCCACGACGGCGGCGTACGGTACGACCGAGCCGGGTTCGTGGTTTGCGAAGGTGGCGAGACTGCGCGGGATCGCCCCGGTGGTTGGCGTGGCTCCGACCGCAAGCCTGCAGCCGGAGCTGGCGAAGCTCGCGTTCAACGGACTCGGCAACCCGCGGCTCCTGTTCGCCGGTCCCGCCGAGGCGGGGCGGCAGCGCTTTCTGCTCGTGAGTCTCGTGGGCCGGGCGGAGCAATTTGTTCTGCCGTCGTACGTGACGGGTGCCGGGTGGTTCGATGCGATCTGGAACCATGACTGGGAGCACCGCGCGGCCGGTCTTCCGGCGACGTGGTTGACGGGTCTCACGCCGGCGCAGGCGGCCGCCTGGACCACCGGGCCGGGCGGCCTCACCCAGGTGCACCGGCTCTGCGTGCGGCGGATCGTGCTGCCGAAGTTCACGATCACGGTGAACAACAATCATCCGACCGAACATGCGTTCGTGTCGTTCAACAACACGGCTGGCGCCTTCACGGCGGCGGCCAACAGCGGGGCGAGCGTTACGCCGGAGATCCTCGGCGGCCGGCTCGTCACCATCAATCGCGGCGCCATCGGGCCGGGCGTCGAGTCCCTGCGTTTCCACCTGCGGGAAAACGCAACCGTTACCGTCCAATGAAATACGCCCTGTTCCTGTTCATTCTCGCGGGTGCCTTGCGCACCTGTGTTTCCGCCGCCGTGCCGCTCGGCACCGTGCGGTCCGTCGGTTCCGCCCACCACACGACGGACGACGGCATCCAGTCGTGGAATTCCGTGTCGCTCGTGAGTCCCTCCGGGGCCCGCTATGCGGACGAAACCTATGACGGTCCGGATCGACCGGATGGCAGTGTGAGCTTGCCGGTTGTGCTCGATCAGCCGGGCGTGTGGCAGCTCTGGCTGAACAGCGGGTATTCCGCGCCGCAGGCGGGCAGTTCGGAGCAGCGCGTGGTCGAATACCTCGACGTGCAGCCGGCGGCGCCGGCGAATGCGGCGCCGACGGTCGCGTGGTCGTCGGCCCCGGCCGCGGTGGCGGCGGGGCAGGGGTATGCGGTGTCGGCCGAGGGGCGGGACGCCGACGGCAACCTGATGCAGGTGCATGTTTGGAAAGACGGGATGCCGTTCGCCTTTGGCGGCGGCGGCGACGGCTACGCCGCGGGGGCGGGCAATGCGGTGTCCGACCCGGGGCCGCGAACCGTCGTGTTCACGGCGCAGGCGACGGACGCGGCCGGCGCCGTATCGGAAATTATCGTACATACGGTAGCGGTGGCGGCTCCGGAGGCGGTCAATCGGGCCCCGGACATTGCGTGGTCGTCGGGTCCGGTGGCAGCGGATGACTCGGAAACCTACGTGGTTTCGGCCGAAGGCCGCGATTCCGACGGCAACCTTGCCCAGGTGAACATCTGGAAGGACGGGGTTCCGTTTGCCTTTGGCGGAGGAGGCGACGGTTCGTCGGCGGGGACCGGCAATGCGACGGCGGATGCGGGTCCGCGGACCGTCGTGTTCACGGCGCAAGCGGTCGATGCTGCCGGGGCGGTTTCCGCGGTGATCAGCCGAACGGTCGTGATTCGGGCGCGCGTGGCCGTGAACCGGGCGCCGGTGATTCGGTGGCAGAATTTGGTCGGGTCGGTGGCGGCACTCGAGGCGTATGCCATTGCGGCGGTGGCGGAAGACGCCGACGGCAATCTGGCGCAGGTGCAGATCTGGAAGGACGGCTCGCCGTTTGCCGCGGGGGGCGGCGCAGGAACGGCGGGCGGGTGGGCGACGGACGGTGGCCCGCGGACAGTGACCTATACGGCGCAGGCGACGGATATGGATGGCGCAACCTCCGATCTCATTGGCCAAACCGTGGCCGTCGCGGGTCCGAGCAACGCCAACCCGACGGTTGTCTGGTCTATTGCACCGGCAACTGCGGAGAGCGGACGCAGCTACACGGTTGCGGTGCGAGGCGCCGATGCCGATGGCAACCTCGCCTCGGTGACCCTCTTGAAGCAAGGCACCGTAGTCGCTTCCGGTGGTGCGGATGCGATGTGGGAAAGCGCGGATGCAGGTCCGACGACGGTCGTCTTCTCGGCCTATGCGACGGACGCGATGGGGTTGCGGTCGGAAACGATCACGCACTCCGTGGCGGTCGCGGCGGCGGCGACCGGATTTACCTTGGTCACGGTGGCCGGTCCGGGCGGTACGGTGTCGCCGGGGGGAGTCTATTCGGCTGGCAGTCAGGTTCCGGTGACCGCGGTCGCCGCTGTAGGCTATGAGTTCGAGTCATGGCTGGGTGATGCGGCCGGCTCCGATCCGGTCGTCACCGTTACCATGGATCGGAGTCGGACGGTGCGCGCGTTCTTTGTGCCGCGGTCGTATGACTTGGTGACGGTAGCGACCGCGGGTGGGGCGGTGACGCCGGGCGGCAGCTATCCCCATGGCACGGTAGTTACCGTGACCGCGGAACCTTCGGCCCGGTTTCGGTTTGGAGGGTGGGGCGGCGACGCTTCCGGTGGCGCTCGGACGGTGGCGGTCGTGATGGACGGACCGAGGACCGTGCAGGCGCGGTTTGAACCGAAGGCGGCGCAGACGATTGTGTTTCCGGATCCGAACGGCAGTTCCAGCGGCACGCCGTGGACACTGGGCGCAACCGCGTCGTCCGGTCTGCCGGTTTCGTATCGGATTGTGGCCGGAGACGGAGCGGTGGACGGCGGACGCCTGCAGTGGGCCGGGGTAGGTACGGTCACCGTCGAGGCCCGGCAGGACGGCGATGAATACTTTTTGCCGGCCGATCCGGTGGCGCGCACGATGCAGGCAACGGCCGCCGCGGTGGTCCGCTATCAGGCCACCTCGCGGACCGTGCTCCTGGGGGAATCGGTGCGGGGCCTCGCGCCCTTCGTTTTGGAAACCCGCTGATCCTCTAGACCATGAAACTGCTTTTTCTGACGGTGGTGATGGTCGCGGCGGCCATACTGCGCGCGGCTCCCGATCTGGAGCAACCGGTCGGTCGGCTGCGCTTCGAGGCGGCGCCGCTGGTCGCCGCCCTGCGGTCGCTCGGCCGGGCGACGGGGACGACAGTCCTCGCAGAGCCGGAGGTCGCCGGGGAAGTCACGGTGGAGATCCGGGCGGGTACGCTCCACGGCGCTTTGTCGGCCATGGTGCATCCGCTCGGGTACTACTTCGAGTCTGAGGGGGAAACGGTCGTGGTGCGGAAACGGAAGACCGCTCTGTACGTGGTCGACTATCCGCAGTTGGCGCGATCCGGTTCCGGCAGCGCTTCGATCACGCTCGGCGGCGGCGGTGGCGGCGCGGTGGCCGGTCCGACCGGCACTGCGACCGCGACCTCGGCCGGTGCCGACGCGACGCAGGTTTCGGTTTCGCAGGAGAACCCGAATACCTTTTGGACGGGGCTCGAGGCCGAACTGCGGGCGATGCTGAAGGAGGGCGATGCCTTGGTCCTCAACCGCTTCAGCGGAGTGGCGCAGGTAACGGCGGCGCGGGCGCGGCACGAGATGATCCGGGAATTCATCGGGCTCGTTAATCGGCGGATCTGCCGGCAGGTGGAAATCGAGGCGAAGCTCGTCGAAGTCTCGCTGCGGGACGAACGGAAGCTCGGAATCGACTGGGAATTGGCGGCGACGGCGGTCGGCGGTGTCAGGCTGGCCGGATCCGCGCCGCTGGAGGTTGCCGGGATCGGCGGTGCGCTCTTGGCGGCGGATACCTTCGGGGCGAACGTCGGATTTGGCCGCACGACGGCCGTCATCCAGGCGCTGCAGCAGCAGGGCGAGGTGAATACGGTCGCTCAGCCGCGGCTGCGGGCGCTCAACAACCAGACCGCTTTCATCAAAGTCGGCGAAGACCGGCCGTTCTTCCGGTTGCAGCAGGCGACGACGTTCCAGCAGCCGGGAGCGACGGCCCCGTTCAACCAGACGCAGGAGACCTTCGCGGTTTCGACGATCACGATCGGGACCATTCTCGCGGTGACGCCGCAGATCGACGACGAGGGCGTGATCACGCTCGATGTCCTGCCGGCCATCACCCGGCTGCAGGCGGTCGTATCCAGTCCGGACGGACGGCAGACCGCGCCCGTCACCGAGGTGAAGCAGGCCTCGACCATCGTGCGGCTCCGCGACGGCGAAACCGCCGTCATCGGCGGCTTGATTGCCGAGGACCGGGGCGAGGGCACGCGATCCGTGCCGATTCTGGGGGCTGTGCCCGGCATCGGGCGGGTCTTCCGGGCGCGTTCGGCGCTCCGGCACCGCACGGAACTCGTGATCTTCCTCACGCCGAGGCTCGTCCGCTGATGCGCGAATTGTGGCAGAGTCTGGCCCGGCGCCCGGCGCCGGAGGTGGCTGCGCCCGGAGGCGGCGAGGCGATGCGTGCCTTGGAGGCGATCCTGCGGGCGGCGGCGGCCCAAGGCGCGAGCGACGTGCACCTGGAGCCGAAGGAGAACGGACTCGTGGTTCGCTTCCGCCTGGACGGCGAAATGCGCGAGCATGCCGTCGTGCCAGGTCACCTCCGGGAAGCGCTCCTTTCCCGGGGCAAGATTTTCGGCGGGATGGACATCACCGAGCGGCGTCTGCCGCAGGACGGCCGCGCAGTGCTGCGGGAGGGCGGCCGGCGATTCCATCTGCGGCTGAGCACCTTGCCGACCGTGCATGGCGAAAGTCTCGTGGTCCGGCTTCTGGACCAGACGATGCCGGCCAGCTCGTTCGAGGAGTTGGGACTGGGCGCGGAACAGACAGCGGCGATCCAAGCGGCTCTCACCGGTCCCGCTGGGCTCATCTTGCTCACGGGACCGACGGGCTCGGGCAAGACGACCACATTGCACGCGGCGCTGCATGCCTTGGATCACCGGGGCCGTGTGATCCATACGTTGGAGGATCCCGTCGAGTATGAATTCGCGGGGATTCGGCAGACGGAAATCCGCGAGAAAATCGGCCTCACCTTCGCGGCGTCGCTGCGCGCCCTCTTGCGGCAAAACCCGGACGTGATGCTGGTGGGCGAGACGCGCGACGCGGAAACGGCGCAGCTCGCGATCCGGGGCGCCCTCACGGGGCATCTCGTGCTTTCGACGTTGCATACGAACGACGCCTTGGCCGCGGTGCCGCGGCTCCGCGATCTGGGCGTGGAGAGTTTCCTCGTGGCGGCGTCGCTCCGGCTGGTAGCGGCGCAGCGGCTGGTGCGGCGGCTCTGTCCGTCGTGCCGGAAGGAACATCCGGATCGGATTCGGCTGCAGGAGCGCCATCGGTTGCCCGGGGCGGAGTTTATGGCGGCCGTGGGCTGCAGTGTGTGCCACGGCCGTGGATTTCGGGGCCGGATTGCGATCCATGAAGTCGTCCCGGCGGCGAAGTTCATCCCGTTGATAGCCGCCGATGCGCCGCTTGCGGAGCTGCAGGCGCTGCGGGAGCGCGAGGGGTATCCGACTTTGTGGGCGAGCGGGCTCCGCGCGGCGGCGGGCGGGCTCACCACGATCGAGGAAATCGCCCGCGTCCTCTGAAACCTTTTCCGGGCCATGCGGCTGCGGCCCTCAACCCAAAATGCTGAGAACAAAATGAAGTATCATTCCAGAAAGTACACCGCACCGAAGGGCTACTCCCTTCTCGAACTCGTCCTTGTCATCGCCATCGTCGCCGTCCTGGTCGGCCTGCTCCTGCCGAAGGGCTTCGACGCCCTGCGGACCGCGCGGGTGCAGCAGGTCGAAAAGACGGTCGATACCGTCAAGACGGCCATCGTCGACTACCTCGCTTTGGCGGGCGGCAACGGCAGCCTGCCGCGGACCGAGGGCACCGGAATTCCGACGACGGGCGCCGCCTTGAGCGGCGCGAGCGACACCGCGAAGGGCAATGCGGCGCGGCTCGATACCGTGCTGCTTGCGACGGGGCGGTTGGAGCGACCGCTGTCGCTCCGGATGGGCACGCAGTCCTATGTGTCGGCCGGCAGTGGCAACGAAGTGGCGTGGAACCAGGCGGCGCTCGCGTTTGCGCTCAGCCCGGACGCGGTGCCGCAGCGGAATTGGTCCGCGGTCACGCGGGTCGAAGCCCGCAGTTCGAATCCGACGCTGGCGCCGTCCGCGGCCTTGGGCGCGAACTTCCGTTTGGACGGCACGACGAACCTCACGGCCAACAGCGTCGTGGCGTACCTCGTGATTCCGGCCTGTCCGGCCCGGGATGCGTACGAATTGGCGGTGGCGATGAACGGGGCGCAACTCGCCCCGGTGGAAGGTGCCGCGAGCGACAGCGGCGTCGTCGCCTATGCCACTCCCGCGAACGGCGTGACCGATGTCTATGTTTACCTCACCTCGATCTGACGTCGTTACGGTTCTCCTGTGGGGAGATGCGTGGTGGATCTCTGGGTCCGATCATCCGATCGGCTTCGGGTCGGCGGACCGGGCGGCAACCGTGCTGCTCGGCCAGTTGGCCGAGCGACGTACGTCGCTGCGACTGCGGCTGATCTATCAGGGAGACTCGCTCGCGAGTGTCCCCGTCAATTGCCCGAACGGAGGCCGGAGCACGGTCGGTGCGGCGCTGGAGGCCGTGCACCCGACGCTGGCCGACCCCGCGTGCGCCTGGGGCTTCGATCCCATCTTCGGCTGCGCGACACTGCTGCACTGCGAAACCGCGCCGGGGCTGCTGCCCTTGGTGCGGGAACTCGAGGCCGGCGGCGTGGAGGTCGAGGGGGCTTGGCCGCTCGGTACGGTGCTCAATCTCGTACCCGAGGACTGGCCGGAAAACGGTGCCCTCACGGTCGCGGCTGTCGCGGCCGGTCGCGCACTGGAATTCCGGCACCGGCCGGACGGGACCCGTGATCTGCGCTCGGCCCAGGGCGAGGCCGCGGCGGAAATGCTCGCGGCAACGGTCCAGGAGGCGTTCGAACGCGAGGACGCCGCCTTCTATGTCGTTGCCCTCGATCCCGCGGCCCGGGCCTTGGCCGCTCAGGCTGGAAAACTGGAACGTCCCGGACGCACGGATCTCGGTTGGCCGGACCTTGTCCGTGCGGCGGCGACCCTGTCGCGGCGGCAGCCGAACCAGCTCCTGCCGGCGCGTGAACCGGTGGCGCTCGTGCGGGCGGTGGAAGCGGTGGCAGTTGCCACTTTGGTCGCTGCCTTCCTGTTGTGCTTCGTTGTCGGGCGCGACTATCGGCGGCAGGTAGCCGCGACGGAACTCCGGCATGCGGAGACCGTCGCCCTGCGGGCCGAGGTTGCCGAACTGCGCGGGCGGGCGGCGGAGGCGGCCGAGCTGAAGGAAAAAATCAGGGAGGCAAAGCGGGGCAGGGGAGCGAGCGCCCGGCTGCTGGAAAGTGTGGCTCGGGCCATGCCGGCCGAGGTGGTGGTGACACGGCTGAAGACGGACCGCTCTGGCTTCGTCGTCGAGGGCCGCGTCGTCGGATCCGCTCCAGCCGAGCGAAGCTGGCGGGCGTGGCTCGATCCCTTGCGGGTTGCCGCGCTGCCGTGGCGGCTGGAGCAAGTGGGCGGTCCGCCGCAGGGCGGTTTTGTCCTGCAGGGGGTGTGGCTATGACGCCGTCGCGGTTGGGGATCGGCATGCGGCGGTGCGGGATCTCCCTGCTCTGCCTCGCGGCGGCGGCTGGGCTCCGGTACCTCGGCCTGCCGGCGGGACTGCGGCCGGATGCCGAATGGAAGGCGCTCCACGCGGAGCGGAGCCGACTCGCGGAGTATTCGGCGGAACGGCTGGCGACGTTGCGGGCAGAAGCTGCTGCCGCGGCTTTTCCGCTCGAGTCGGCACCGCCTTCCGGGTGGAGCGTTGAGTCCGTGCCGGGGCGGGATGATCGGCGGCGGCTCGTGCGAAATGGCGGACTCCGCTGGGCCGAACTGGTCGCGGCGGTCGGCGACCTGGACGAACGCGGGGCCCTCGAATCCCTGGACGTGCGTTCCGACGGTTCGCGGCTTCGGCGGGAGATCCGGCGGATCGAAATCGTAACCCCGGGGCCGGCTCCGCCGGGGCCGCCGGCGGCGGCAGGCCAAGCAAACCTCAATCCATAAAACAGCATGATCTCACTCAGTATCCAGATTCCGGAGTCGGTCGCGGCGCAGTTCTACACCGCCGCGGAACGGCTCAACAAACGATTCGACTCCGACCGGCCCCGCGGGCCGGGCGAGCCGCCGCTGATCGATGCGAAGACCCTCATGGCCTTCGCCCTCGGGCGGCACGAGGCGGACGACGTGTGCGCGCAGTTCGATCTCGCGCTCCGGTTGGTGCGCGGCGGGGCCGAACCGCCGTTTAACCCCGTCCTCAAGTGACTTTGGCGGACTTCCGCCGCGGTGCCCGTCGCCGTCCCGCACCTTCCAAGTGGCCGGCAAAACCCAGGAAACAACATGGCTATCAAAACGAAACCCAGTGAAACGGGCGCTCCGCCGACCGAAAAGGAGGAGCCCCTGCAGTTCCGCAACAACCCCGAGGTGCAGAAGCGGCTCGACGCCTACAAGGTGGCGAACCCCAGCGACGCCGCGTACTTTACGCGCGTGGTCACGGAGGCCCCGGGGCGCGCCGTCGACATGCTCCTCTACAAGGACATGCAGCGGCACGAGGCCGACATGCGGCTCGTCGAAAAGCAGCTCCCGCAGGCGAAGGCGTTCTACGACGCGCAGCCCCCCGAGGTGCAGGCGCGGATCGACCAGCGGATCGAGGGCACGAATCCCTACTACCGGGACAAGGCCTTCGTCGGCGAGGTCCTCCGCGAGATGAACCGGAAGAACCGGCAGCTCCTCACCACGCCCCGGACGGGTATGGCGATGGCGACCGGCTGACCATGGCGGTTCATCCGTCGACGCGACAGCACCTCGACGATCATCTGGGTCAGGCGGAGTTCGCCCTCAGGGTGGCGGCGAACTTCGAGTGCCTGGAGGGCACCCCGGCGCACGATGCCGTGCGCCGGGCCCTGGCCCAGGTGGGCGAGGCACGGACGTGGGTGCGCGAGTCGTTGGTCGTCGAGGTCCCGAAGGTCGCATCCGGTTTGCCGCCGCTGGGGCAGGGGCTGCCGCTGACGCGGTCCGAACGGATGGGCTATCGCTGGCCGTAGATTCGGACTACAAGTTCGCTATCGAGTAGAGGGAAGACGCTGCACAGCCACTCTGCCGGACCATCCCCACGCGGGTGGGGAGAACTGGGCGGTATCCCTCGAGGGCGAACATCTCGGCGGACCATCCCCACGCGGGTGGGGAGGACCTCGGGTGGGGCCTCGGGCAGCGGCGGGTCCACGGACCATCCCCACGCGGGTGGGGAGAACCGACGCGATGAACTGGAATGCGGCCCGCAAATCGGACCATCCCCACGCGGGTGGGGAGAACAACTGTTGGTGTGCGTGTGTGGACCCTAATGGCGGACCATCCCCACGCGGGTGGGGAGAACCGGTCCGCGTCGATCGGGTCCTTGAGCGCGTTCGGACCATCCCCACGCGGGTGGGGAGAACTGGGAATCGGGAACGCCATGGCGTCGGCGTTACGGACCATCCCCACGCGGGTGGGGAGAACACGGCCCGGGCCGTTCTCCTGCCGTCTCAGTTCGGACCATCCCCACGCGGGTGGGGAGAACTCCGCGTTAGACCCAGCATCGCGGAGCGCAGTCGGACCATCCCCACGCGGGTGGGGAGAACAGGTGCGCGCACTCCGTCGGCTTGATGGGATACGGACCATCCCCACGCGGGTGGGGAGAACCCGCGGCCGTCGTGATCGACCGGGTTGTAGGCCGGACCATCCCCACGCGGGTGGGGAGAACGCGTTGAGGACGACGCGGGCCAGGTCGATTTCCGGACCATCCCCACGCGGGTGGGGAGAACATCGCGATTGCGGGCCATGAACGGAATGACCGCGGACCATCCCCACGCGGGTGGGGAGAACCCCGTGGTCATGGATATGCTGTAGCGTATCAACGGACCATCCCCACGCGGGTGGGGAGAACGCGGCGGGCGGCGGCCCGCAGGCGCTCCAGGTCGGACCATCCCCACGCGGGTGGGGAGAACACGCGCCGCCCGTGCGTTTGCGGCCCGAGCTGCGGACCATCCCCACGCGGGTGGGGAGAACGTCCAGATTCCGCCCTCGACCTCCAGCGCGACCGTA